>NZ_JAKRNK010000009.1 GCF_022346885.1 Paenibacillus sp. ACRRX | reverse complement strand
TTTGACTTGCTCATTGTATTGCTGACGAGATAAATCTCGTGATTCTTAACATTCCCGTTCAATGCGCTTCATGATCAAGATCATGTCCTTCATTCAACGTTGCTCGTTGTTCAGTTTTCAAGGAACAATTGTAAGTTACTTTCTTTTACTCACTGCCGTGTCAGCGGCAACTTTTATAATATATCATGTCTTTCAAACGAAGTCAACATCTTTTTTAAAAGTTGTTTTCTTCTTTCGCTTGCTTCCAACCTCTTAACGAAGCAGGAATTAGAATATACCACAACGATGCTTTTAATTGCAACCCTTTTATAAAAGAATTTTTGCTGCAGTTATTATTATCGTTACGTGCATATCAATCCGACTCACTTGCATGCCTCCCCTATATAGTAGAAAGAAATCAGAACGGTATAGTTCCTACCATTTTTACAACACCCAAGAGCATGAACGTTCCACATTCCATCCTCCTACCTAGAGGATTAGGATTTGACATGACCTGCCCATATCTATCTCTTGAACAGGTCCAAGCAGTAAGAAGTTATTTCCGACGCTTTCTTAATAATAGATCAGGAATAGAATGCAACTTAATAATAGAAAGATTAATAAGTGAATATGACATCTTGATATGGAACGGAAGATTTCATTAAACAATAAACAAAACTAAAACGCGACGGTAGTTATAGAACATTCATGTACTGTCCTATACTACCGTCGCGTTTAGAGGGTATAAAGAAGGTGACTTATTAAATTGTAACAACTCAATAGTGCTTCAATACAACCCTACTACAGAATACCGATGGCCGGACTCGAACCGGCAAGCCTCTCGGCACCGCATTTTGAGTGCGGCGTGTCTGCCAATTCCACCACATCGGCATACAATTAAATGGGGCGATCGAGGGGAATCGAACCCCCGAATCTCGGAGCCACAATCCGATGCGTTAACCACTTCGCCACGACCGCCATATTAGCTATTAACTAGAAACTAAAACTACTACTTTTGTCTCTAGGTCTTAAAATATAAAATAGATAACAACTTTTTTCAATACACAATTTATTACATATAGAGCGTATGACCACAGTATCACCTCACGATACTCATTTTAGCATGATATGAACCAGCCCATTAGCACTGCTTTACGACTACAATCAATGAGCCAGTTCATACTATCTAGCAGTTCACCATGCTAAGTAGCAATATAGTTTGAAATGAATACACTTCGCGATTTTATAAAATAGTATTTGATTTCCCTAATTTCCTGCGGCTGCTCTGCCCCCTGTTTTAATGTACACCAAGTTTTTATCGGCATCCAATGCTGCTCTCACTACTGTAGTTTGCTCTTTATTGACAAAGCGGTAATCTTTAAATAAGCTGTCCCATTTTACGGCATATTCTGAAATATCGACATTAAATACTTGTTTTGCTAACGGCGCAACCACCTCTTTGACTTCTTTTTCCGTCAATTCTTTGCTTGTGGTCACTTTATTGCCCTGCTCATTAACGATACTAATCGGTTTCCCGCTGAGCATATACACAGTCGCCGTGTCATCTTGAAGTGTCCATTCTCGATCTGTCCACCCACTCTCAAGCTGAGCCTTATTAACATCAAATTGATGATCAAACACTGTTTTGATCGCTTCTTGTGCTGTTTTCAGCATTTTGGGATCAATGTCCTTCTTGTCAACTTGAATCGTTACTCTAATGTGCGCTTCGCGTTCAACAGGGTTCGTAATAGCCACCGTTTGAAAATCTTCACCATTTAAGTTATACGTAATATATTCCTTACTAATTTCGCTTTTGCTGTTATTATAATACTGCGACTTAACAACTTCGTTATTAAATACGTACTTCTTATTCGGATAAGCCTTTTTTAAGTTTTTTAAAATATCGTCTTTCAACTTTTTGCTAACTTCGGTGATTTTTATCTTCTCATAAACATTCCATATTTTATCTTGTCTTGATTCAAACTCCACACCATATTTTCCATCTGTAGATTGAACCACAACTATATTTAAATTTTGAAACGTACCTACATTCTCAAGTTTAATGGTTTTGCCCGCATATTGCTCTACCGCTTTTTGCAGCTTAGCAGCCAGCTTCTTGTCTATGTTAAATTTCTTTGTCTCTATTTTTTTCTGCTGCTCGTTCGCCGACACCGCTTCTACTGAGATCGGACCTGCCAAAGTCATACACAAACTGGATATAATCATGGACGCCATCATTGCTTTTTTAAAATTCATGTTAATTTCTCCTTCTGTTTCTATATTTGTATGTGATCCTATGCTCATTTACTAGCTTAGAGAAGTAATTGGAAGAAAACTACATAATTATTTATTAATTATAATTAATAAATAATTAATAACTTTAAGAAAGGATAAACCAATCCTCCTATTCATACAAAAAAGCCAGCCACTGCAACCTGAACATCCGGCTGACAGGACTGGCCTCTTTCTTAATTAACCATTAATCCACGGGGCACTTTGTTTTCTTGCTCTGCCCCCTCCTCTCGCTTCTACACTACTCACTTTAGCTTTCTTTTTAGTTGTTTTATACTCTTTTTTGGCAGCTTTTTTCTTTGTTGACGTTGTGGTGCCAGACTCCGCAGCAGTTGAATGATTGTCTGCCATCCAGGCTCCATTGTCCTCTTGACGTGGAACTCCACCTGCCGTCACCTGCTGTGCCTGATTGCTATACTGCGAGTATTGGCCCAATTCTGGATAGCTTCCATCAGCAGGAGCATGCCCATAAGGCATGTAAGCTTGCTCAGGGTTCACTCCATGACCATACCATTGACCAGCATCCGGGACGGAATACATGGGCTGATATGGATGAGGGGCACTTTGTACACTCTGGATGTGTGCAGTCATAAACGGATTAGCCGGTTCTATGACGGCATGAGCTGGTAGGACAGGAGCAGCATAAGGGTTGTAGCAATCATACGGCTGATAATTAGGTTCACATACTCCTGGTGGTCCACCTGCTGGCAGCCCGGTAGGCATGTATCCTGGAACCGCATTACCAATTCCCCCTACAGAACCCGGATATCCATGCATGCTAGAATGTCCGCATGTCATCGAAGGATGTACCCCTGTTGGATATACATCGTATGGATTGCAGGGCACCGGTGTCATCGGGTACTGCACCATAAATTGTTCATATGTTAGTCCCATTACTCCATTTTCAACAAGAGGAGGTGTCGCAGCAGAAGTTGGGAAATAGCTTGGGTTAGGTACATTAGCATTTGCTGCAAAAGGTACTGGCGAGGAGCTAGATCCTTTTGAGCTTGGCGAGATTGGTGTCGGCGCTAGGTTCGGTCCTTTGGAGCTTGGCGAGATTGGTGTCGGTGCTAAGTTCGATCCTTTGGAGCTTGGCGAAATTGGTGTCGGTGCTAAGTTCGATCCTTTGGAGCTTGGCGAAATTGGTGTCGGTGCTAAGTTCGATCCTTTGGAGCTTGGCGAGATTGGTGTCGGCGCTAAGTTCGATCCTTTGGAGCTTGGCGAGATTGGTGTCGGTGCTAAGTTCGATCCTTTGGAGCTTGGCGAAATTGGTGTCGGCGCTAGGTTCGATCCTTTGGAGTTTGGCGAGATTGGTGTCGGCGCTAAGTTCGATCCTTTGGAGCTTGGAGAGATTGGTGTCGGTGCTGGGACGTTTGGCTTGGCAGGAGCAACCGGTGTTGGCGGAACCACTGACGGAGCCTGCGGCTGTGTGACTTCAGCCTTTGGTTTCAGCAGTTCATGCTTAGGCTTCGGAGACGTTGCAGCTGCCTTCTTACTTGGTAAGATACCGCCTTTGCCTGATTGCAACCCGGCACTGCCTTGTTCATTTGAATGATCTTCTGATTGCCCATGTGCGTGCGAATGTTCCATGGTTACTTTAGGAATATTAACTACCTGACCGATAAGAAATACATTTGGGTTTTTGAGTTGCGGATTGGCTGCTATCATCGCTTGCAGTGGAATTCCCCACGCTTTAGCCAACTTCCACATCGTGTCGCCTTCTTTTACGACATGCTTATGGACAATTTCATAACCGCCTGTCGAGTGTACAGTAGATGGAACTTTAACCTTCATCCCTACATCCAGCTTGTTCGGGTCGCTCAGTTGAGGGTTCATCGAAATGAGTGTGTCTAAAGATACCCCGTATTTCTGAGATAATGAATAAAGAGATTCGCCTTTTTTCACGATATGAATTTTCACGAGTTGTAACCTCCTAAAAGTAATACGAAGCAAAACTCGCTTCGAAAGCATTCGCACTTACCCTTTGTCTCTTCATTCTGGACATTCGCCCGCATATCAATTAATACATCCTATGCGGTTTCTAGGCTTTTGACATCCTTTTACACAAAAAAATCCTCCCGTCTACATACGGGAGGATCTCCATCAGCCAATAGGCAACAACATACAGTACGTTCTAGTTACCAGTACTCGTTATTCGTACACTTTAATACCATCTTGAGGCACAACTTCACGGAATCTTTTCAGCAGCTGCAGCGTAATTGGACCAGCTTGTCCATTCCCTACAATACGACCGTCCACTTCACGAACCGCTATAACTTCTGCCGCCGTTCCCGTAAAGAACACCTCATCAGCCACGTACACATCATGAAGCGTGAATGGCTCCTCTTTCAACTTATAACCAAGCTCTGCACAAAGGTCGATAATCGTATTTCGCGTAATACCTTCTAGAGCGCCCAAGTAGCAAGGAGGTGTATATACAACCCCTTTCTTGATGATAAAGATGTTATCACTAGAACCCTCAGCTACATACCCCTGAGCATTCAACATAATCGCTTCGCCGACATCTGCCAGGTTTGCTTGAATTTTGACCAAAATATTATTTAAATAATTTAATGATTTGATTTTCGGATTTAATGCATCCGGAATATTTCGACGCTGTGATACCGATACTGTACGCAACCCATTACGATATGCTTCTTCTGGGTAAATCGCCAATTGCTCGACAATGATAATGATACTTGCTTTAGGACAACGAAGTGGATCAAGACCCAAGTTGCCAGCACCACGCGATACAATTAGCCGAATATAGCCATCCCGCAATTGATTGCGGCGAATCGTCTCGACCAACACATTCTGCATTTCTTCTATTGTCAACGGGATGTCCAGCATGATGGACTTTGCAGAATCGTATAAACGTTCCAAATGCTCTTTGCATTTAAAAATGTTACCCTCATATATACGGATCCCTTCAAATATACCGTCACCATACAAAAAACCGTGATCGTATACGGAGACTTTAGCCTCTTCTTTAGTTACGTATTGACCATCAAGATAAATCCACTGTGTCATCATTACACCTCCAGGTTGAGTGAATCCCCATGAACCCATGTCTCAGAGGAATAGCTTGGATAGCTTCCTAAAATGCGCACTTGAAAGCCCAATGCTTCAATTTCTGCAATAGCTGACTGTAGAAGTACAGCATCTAGCGGCATTTCAATATCCATATAGAAATAATAATTGCCTAACTTGCGCTTTGTTGGTCTGGATTCAATGCGGGACAAGTTGATCTTTCTCCAGGCAAACGCAGCCAGCACTTGGTGCAGCGCTCCCGGGAAGTCTTCTGGCATCATAATCAGCATCGTTGTCTTTCTTAGTGCGTGCTCATCTGCAACAATCGGATGATTGCCAACCAATACGAATCTTGTAAAATTGTTGTCATGGTCCGTTACCTGCTCGGCAAGTACGTCTAATTGATGTGTTTTTGCTCCCAATAAAGTCCCTATCGCAGCCAGACCTTGCCCTGGGCTATTTTTAACCATTCGGACTGCCTCAGAAGTGCTGCTTACGGACTCTTGTTCCACATGCGGCAAGTTGTTCCGCAAGAACTGCAGGCACTGCGCCATCGCAACAGGGTGCGATAACACTTTTTGAATACGAGACCAATCGTGGCCTACTTCTTCTTGCCGACCAATCAAGTTCTGAATGGATGGAAAAGCCCATTCAACCTGAAAGGGCAAATCCACTTCATGCACGAGCCAATCCATATGAAGGTTAACCGAACCTTCTATCGTATTCTCGATTGGGATGACGCTATATTCCGTTATGCCATCAGCTGTTGCTCTAAACACATCGGAAATTAATTTATAATGAACAAATTCATGATCGGGTCCTAGCAAATACACGGCAGCCTCATGTGAGACGCTGCCTTCTGGTAATACAGCAATACGAGCCATGGACTGCTAACTCCTTTTTCAATTTCCTGTCGCAACTCTAAACTATCTTCCACTATGAAGATGGGATTACAGATCTGATCTCCTCTGCCGCCGCATTTAGGCATAACGCACCTTCAGAGCACGGCAAGAGTTGGAACACGTCGGCTTCCACGCCATGCTCAGCTAACGTATCCCGCATAAACGACACCAATACTGAAGGCTCGTGCTGCTTGTCCGTAAATGCAATTAGCGTCGGACCTGCTCCACTTAACGCAGCGCCGTAAGCCCCATGCTGTACAGCCTCTTCCAACAGCTTAGACATACCTGGAATAAGCGGGGCTCGATAAGGCTGATGGAGCTTGTCCTTCATTGCAAATGAAAGCTGGGCAAAGTCTCCGGTACACAACGCTGCAACTAGCAATGAAGAGCGGCTAATGTTGTATACAGCATCCGCCATGCTTACCTGTTTGGGCAATACGTTTCGTGCTGCCTTCGTCTCCAGATGGAACCGCGGTATTGCCACAACGGTTCCCAGAGCCTCATGAGGCTCAACACGTATCGCGCTGGCACGCTGTCCATCCCAGGCGGCTACAACAATGCCGCCATATAAGGAGGCTCCCACATTATCAGGATGACGCTCAATTGCGGTTGCCATATCAAACAGTCGCTGCTGTGACAACGGATGCCCAATTAACGCGTTGGCCGCTACGAGCGCGCCTACTATTGCAGAAGCACTACTGCCAAGTCCTCGTGTCAGCGGGATCTCACTATATACTTCCACATCAAGCGGTATGACCAGGACACCCGCCTCGACAAATACACGCTTGGCGATCTGAACAATTAAATTAGTCTCATCTGTAGGAATGCCGGTCAACTCAGGCCCATGTAATCTTACTTGCGTACGCTCTGCCGGCTTCATCCCTACCCATAAGTGCAGAGATAACGCCATGCCTAACGAATCAAAGCCTGGCCCGAGATTGGCTGTGCTTGCAGGCACCTTCACCAAGACACCTTGTTGCTGCAGCATCATTATTCACCCTCTAGCTGTCGAATAGCTTCCATTACGGCTTCCTCAGTGTCAGGTACGACCAATGGCTCGGTTGCTGCAGTCTTGATCGCAATATTAGGATCCTTTAAGCCATGACCTGTCAATACGCATACGACCGATTCCCCGCCTCTGAAATAACCTTCCTGGTGCAGCTTAATCACACCTGCAAGTGAAGCCGCAGATGCCGGCTCAGCAAAGATACCTTCTTTAGCAGCGAGCAGTTGATACGCAGCTAGAATCTGCTCATCCGTTACAAAGTTAATCTGTCCTTCGGATTGCTCTGCTGCTTCAACGGCTGTTTTCCAACTTGCCGGATTGCCAATTCGGATCGCCGTTGCTACTGTTTCCGGCTCACGAATAGGTTCGCCTTTTACGATCGCCATCGATCCTTCCGCCTCGAATCCGATCATCTTTGGCAGTTTGTTTGACTTGCCTGCTTCATAATATTGCTTGAATCCTTTCCAATAAGCCGTAATATTACCGGCGTTTCCTACTGGAATTGCCAACACGTCAGGTGCATCACCCAACTGGTCGCACACTTCAAATGCTGCCGTTTTCTGTCCTTCAATTCGATAAGGGTTCACGGAATTAACGAGCGTAATGGGATTCTTTGCTGTAATTTCTCGCACAATTTCCAGTGCACGGTCAAAATTGCCTTCGATCGCAATCACTTTTGCCCCATAAATCATAGCCTGCGCCAATTTCCCGAGTGCAATGTTGTTATTCGGGATGAGTACAATGCAATTTAGTCCGCCACGAGCTGCATATGCCGCAGCTGCCGCTGAAGTATTGCCTGTGGAAGCGCACATAATGGTACGACTGCCTTCTTCCATCGCTTTGGCCACTGCCATCACCATGCCACGATCTTTAAAGGATCCTGTCGGATTTAAGCCTTCATATTTAAAATAAAGATCAATGCCAAGCTCTTGGGACAATCTCTCCGCACGCACCAGAGGGGTATTCCCTTCATGAAGCGTAATCAAAGGTGTTGATTCGTTGACCGGCAAATAGGATTTGTACGTGTCCAACAAGCCCATATATCTCATTCGTGAGTCCCCCATATCCAATATATATTGTGTTGATCTATATAACGTTAAAGGTGTAAGAGGTTAACCCTGGTTATCCCTCTACACGATAAGCACTTTTAATTGATTTGATGACATCCAGGCTCTTAAAATGCTCCAACACTCTCTTCATACTGGCCTGATTCGCCTCATGTGTAATGATAATAATCTCGGCATCCGGATTATGAGGATTAGGCTGCTGCACCACCGACTCCAGACTGACGTCAAACTCCGCAAACACTTGTGTGATCTGAGCCAGAACACCCGCTTTATCATGAACGTCCAACAGGATGAAATTTTTATAAGCGATCTGGTCGTCTGACTTCAGCTTCTTCTCCTTATACACATGATGTGCAGTCTGTCCTGTCACTCCTAAGCGGATGTTGCGGATGACCGCCACGAGGTCTGCGACCACAGAAGTAGCGGTCGGCATTTCACCTGCTCCAGGACCATAGAACATCGTCTCCCCTACGGCCTCTCCATATACGTAGACTGCATTATATACACCATTAACAGACGCAAGCGGATGAGTTGTACTTACCATAGTCGGCTGCACAACAACACTAATTTGGTCATCCTGCCGTTCTGCGATACCAAGCAGCTTCATTTCATAACCCAGACGCTTCGCATACGCGATATCTTCTTTCTTGACTTGGGAGATGCCTCGTACTTCCACATCTTCCAATCCAACATTCGTATGGAAACCTAGCGTTCCGAGTATCGCCATTTTGCGTGCAGCATCAAGTCCCTCGACATCAGAAGTTGGATCAGATTCCGCATAACCTAACGATTGCGCTTCCTTCAGCACATCCGCGTAAGCAGCCCCCTCCTGACTCATCTTCGTAAGGATGAAGTTCGTTGTGCCGTTGACGATCCCCATAATCTTTTTGATCCGATCTGATGAGAAGCCTTCCATCAACGTACGAATAATCGGAATACCACCAGCTACACTGGCTTCATAATAGACATCACATTTATGCGCACGTGCCTTTTCTAATATTTCAGGACCGTGCAGAGCCATCAAGTCCTTATTCGCAGTAACGACATGCTTGCCTTGAGACAAGGCCTCCAAAATGTATTGCTTCGTAGGATCGATGCCACCCATCACTTCGACAATAACATCAATCTCTGGGTCATTAATGACATCCCATGGATTCTCTGTCAGCATCTCTTCATTAACCTTAAGGTTACGCTGTTTGAGTGAGTCCTTCACAAGCACTTTGCGAATGTGAATCGTGGATCCAACCTGACTGCTTAGATCTTCCTGGTGCCCCTCTACAATTCGAACAACACCTGTACCTACTGTTCCTAATCCTAATAAGCCTACATTAATTGGTTTCATCCACGTTCCTCCCTTTCTTGATGACCCTGATACGCCTATTAACCTTGCCCTATTACCATTACACGTTTCACACCGGGGATATCTCGCAGCATATCAAGCATTTGACCAAAAGGCTCTGCAATAAGCGATGTCTCTACTGATAAGACAACATTTGCAATTCCTTGAAGCGGTATCGTCTGGTGAATCGTGAGTACATTTCCTTCAAAATTAGCAACTGATCCCAATACCTTCGACAAAATACCAGAACGATGGTCCAAGTCCATTGAAATCGTCACGATACGTTCGCGCTCAAGTTGATTTAACGGAAAGATACCGTCCTTATATTTATAAAAAGCACTTCTGCTTAGATCTACACGTTCCGCTGCTTCATGGACCGTCTTCACTTCACCTGCTGCTAGTAGCTGCTTCGCTTTAACGGTCTTGACTACTGCCTCAGGCAATATGTCTTCTCTCACCAAGTAATATCGTTCCGCCATGAATAGTCCTCCATATAAAGACTTTTGTTTCTACATAGAGGACATTATAACGAATGATAGCAGGTATGGCAATAGGCTCTCGTCAAAGTTAGCATTCATTATACACGAATTCCGACTTAAGAAATGCGAATTTTCACGTTTTTATCACAAAAGAGGCCTCAGAATCGCTTCCAAGGCCTCTCTCTTATTACACATATGAAGAAATTGTTAAAAATCAGTCGAATCGACCTTCATCACATAACGTAAACAAACTTATGGCATGTTCTGTCCACGAGAACTTACATAAAGTGAATACCACTCTTCCCTCGACATCAGCCTCGCCTGCTCTTCAGCCGCCTCGCAAGCCAGAATACGGTCTGCATTAGCAGAACCGATAATCGGCTGAATCCCTGCCGGATGCTTCATTAGCCAACCGAGAACAATAGCTTCTGGCGTTGTCTCCTTCTCTGCAGCCATACGTTGAACCCGCATTGCAGTCTGCTGTACATGCGCGGGCTCTCCTTCTGTGGAGCGGCCAGTAAAGCGGCCCTGAGCAAGTGGTCCCCAAGCTTGAATCTGAATACGCTCCATCTGACAATATTCCATAAGCCCTTCGGCAAAATTAACATTAACTCCCGCCTGCTGATTCACATGAACCCCTTGATCCAGCCAATGCAGGTGGCCAAGGCTCATCTCTAACTGATTCACCGCTAGCTGATCCGGGAGTGAGCGCTGCAAGAACTTGATTTGAGATGCGCTCATATTGGATACACCAAAATACTTCACCTTACCCGCTGCTTTCAAATGGCCAAATGCTTCTGCCACCTCATCTGGTTCCATTAAAGGATCCGGACGGTGCAGAAGCAAAATATCCAAATAATCAATTCCCAAACGTCCCAGTGTAGCATCTACAGACGATAAAATATGTTCTTTAGAAAAATCAAACCGTCCAGGTACATCACCTTCTGCAAACCGGATACCACATTTGGACTGAATGACCATCTGCTCACGCAGCTGCGGGCGTCCCTTTAAAATACGGCCAAACGTTTCTTCCGCCTTGCCCATAGTATAGATATTGGCATGGTCAAACATGTTAATGCCAATCGACAGCGCTGCATCCACTGCTCGCTCCGCTTTTAACACATCTTCTTGCGAAATGGGCTCGCGATCCCAGCTGCCACCAAAAGGCATGCAGCCTAAAATCAGGCGGCTCGTTGCAAGTCCACGCTGCTGTAAAGGTATTCTCTTCATAGGAACCTCCTGTTCATTTTCGCCTTGTCCTTTGTTATTATACACGGATACAAGGCTCAAGTAGAAATCTATAAAACATACTTAAAGAACCATTGCTGCTCATAACAACAGCCCTGCCACCAACAGGGGTGCAGGGCTGTTCAAACAAGCGTTAAAAATTAGTAGTAGCTGCTGCCTTCAACAAACTCGAATTCGAAATCGGCAATGCGAA
This sequence comes from Paenibacillus sp. ACRRX, assembly GCF_022346885.1. Lineage (GTDB taxonomy): Bacteria > Bacillota > Bacilli > Paenibacillales > Paenibacillaceae > Paenibacillus_B. The sequence continues at coordinate 239,849 of NZ_JAKRNK010000009.1, read as the reverse complement.
TAATTGTACCATCCTTCGCCCCGCGTTTGCGCAGCTCATCATCTACACCCATGCGGCGCAGTGTACGGGCAAACTTCAGGATTGCATCATGAGAATTCATTTGCAGACGTTTCAGCATATTTTCGATTGCTTCACTTTCAACGACATATGTCTCGTTTTCGCGACGAATCGTAAACTGCGGCTCATCCTTCTTCTCCAGACGATAAATCTTGCGTTCTTCCACTTCCGCAACCTCTTCAAGCTCAGGTGCAGTCGGCAGTTGATCCAGCTTCTCTACCGCTTTGTAAAGCAGTTCTTGTATGCCTTCTCTAGTAAGCGACGAGATTGGCATAATCTCGATATCAGGCATTACTTCTTGAACTTGCTTACGGAAAGCAGCCAAATATTCTTCCGCCTCAGGCATATCCATCTTGTTAGCAGCTACAATCTGCGGGCGTTCAGCCAGCTTCGCATTATATTGCTTCAGCTCGTCGTTGATTTTCATCCAGTCTTCAAATGGATCTCGCCCTTCTGTTCCGGCCATATCCACGACGTGGATAATAATACGCGTACGTTCAACGTGGCGCAAGAACTCATGTCCAAGCCCAATCCCGGTGTGCGCTCCTTCAATAAGACCAGGAAGATCTGCCATAGCAAAGCTGCGGCCGTCTCCCACTTCAACCATACCCAGATTCGGGGTAATCGTCGTAAAGTGGTAGGCACCGATCTTAGGCTTGGCAGATGAGACCACCGACAACAACGTTGACTTCCCTACACTCGGGAATCCGACAAGTCCGACATCTGCCATTACTTTAAGCTCCAGCACTACCCAGCGCTCTTGCCCTTCTTGCCCATGCTCAGCAATCTCCGGAGCTGGGTTAGCTGGTGTCGCAAATCGAATGTTACCGCGTCCGCCGCGTCCACCCTTTGCAATGACAACCTCTTGACCATGACGAGTCAAATCCGCTATCACTTCTTGTGTATCGTCATTAACAACAACAGTACCAGGGGGAACACGAACAATCATGTCGTCCGCGTTAGCGCCGTGCTGACACTTATTGCGTCCCTTTTCTCCACGTTGTGCCTTAAAGTGCTTCTGATAACGGAAATCAACCAACGTCCGCAACCCTTCATCAACACGGAAAATTACGTCACCGCCATTACCGCCATCACCACCGCCCGGACCCCCGTTCGGTACATATTTCTCACGACGGAACGCTACGAGACCATCTCCACCGTCTCCGCCCTTTACATAAATCTTCGCTTTATCTACAAACATGGTGCTTCACCTCATTCTGTCATGCAAGGTATTATCCATTGATAAATGTGTATACCGTTGTCATGCTGCTTCGTTGACAACTGCTCCAGCCGCACGCCGCGTTCAGTTGCCGTCTGTTTCAATTGTCGTGCCACTTCGTCCGGTTGAAGCAGTTTTCCTTCATACTCACAACGAATAATAAGCTCATTTGATTCATGAATCAGCTGCAATTGCAGCTCCATTATTTCATCGTTCTGTTTTGGCGTAAGTCTAAACGTCTGTACGATCTGAATGATCAACTCCGTCAGCTGCTCACCACTTGTCGACAAGCCGATCCGATCTAACTCAATCTGCTCTGTTAGCCGAATTTGAAGCGGCATCGTACCACCTGATACACGGTTCTGTAGTAGAAACAAGACCAACTCAGGAAAACCAAGCTTCGCAATGCGGCTTTCTTCCATCATCCTTGCCTTTATCGTTTCCACACAATGTGGCAATTTATCAATTTTGTTCAGCCTTACATATCCGTAAAGCAACTGAAGATCGTTCATCCAATCATGTCGTTGATGATTCATCAGCTCAAGAGCACCTAGATGTGCTGACCGGATCAATCGCTCATGCTGACGCATTCGTTCCCTATAATAACTCATGACGCCCGTGCATATGCTTATGATGAGTAGCAGAGCAGTGATTATACGCCACAGCAGCGACATATCCCAACCGATAAGTGCAATTGCGCATCCCAGACCCATAAGGGAACTGACCGCTTGCATCATAAAGGTTCTCCTCATGATATGCTCCTCGCCCCATTTCCAAAATATGTACAAACTCCACCAGTAAGTATAACATGTCTTGGCGGAACCGTCCAAAAATGCTGCCTACGCCATGAAGCTTGTCTTGCCGCCATTAAACCGTAACATGCTGATTATCAAAACGAAGCTTGCTTTTAAATTATTAAAAAACCCCCGGCATCATGCCGAGGGTTTACAGGTAACGTCTTATGCTTCCACAGCTGCTGCAACTTCTGCAACTACTACTGGGTAGACGCTCACTTTCTTACGATCGCGACCCCAACGTTCGAACTTAACGACGCCTTCCACTTTCGCGAACAGCGTATCGTCTTTACCGATACCAACGTTGTTACCTGGGTGAATCTTCGTTCCGCGTTGACGCACCAAAATGCTGCCTGCGGTAACTGCTTGACCGTCTGCACGTTTCGCACCAAGACGTTTGGAATGGGAATCCCGTCCGTTCTTTGTGGAACCTACACCTTTTTTGGATGCGAACAACTGAAGGTTCAATTTCAACATGATGTCAACCTCCTTTTCCTTGTTCATTGCAAATCTTGTATTTGAAGATACGTTCCGTATGAATCTTCAATTGTGTTCAAACTAATGATCATCGACTCCAACAGCAGCTGAACTTGCTCAGACTTCCGTACATCCTTCACATCGGGTACTTGCCCGCTGAGAAAGCCGTCCTTCATCTTGCACTTCAGCTTAATACCTGTCAGCGCTTCAATCGCATTAACGGTACCTACCGTTACAGCTGATACTCCAGCACACACGATATCCTCTCCGTGAGGAGCGTAATTCGCATGGCCTGCAGTCTTAAAGCTGTCGATTATCCCGTTCGGCTTACGCCGTATAGATACGCGTATCATACCCGCACCTCTTATGCTTTGATGCTCTCGATTGTCACTTTTGTGTAAGGTTGACGATGGCCTTGCTTACGACGGTAGTTCTTTTTAGCTTTGTACTTGTACACGATAATTTTCGCGCCTTTTCCATGCTTTTCAACTTTCGCCGTAACAGCTGCACCTTCTACCACTGGAGCGCCAGTAACTAGACCTCCGTCTTTGGACACTGCCAATACACGGTCGAATGTTACGTTCTCGCCTTCAGCAGTATCCAACTTCTCGATGTATAATACATCGCCTTGTTGAACTTTGTACTGCTTGCCACCTGTTTCGATAATTGCGTACATTTGTGTTGCACCTCCTCATGTCTCAGACTCGCCTAATCAGGTGATAACAGCTAAAGCCGTTATACTTATGTACCCGTTCCGAGCGGTTACAGCATGTGTGCAGCAACGAATACTAGACACATACCTGATGATTCTAACACACCTTCCAATGGAAATCAATATAATAATTTCTCAATTACAGAGGTGGAAGTGATGCTTGCTTCTTGCCTGTCCCTTCACAGGTTGGACAACTGGTGTACAGGCGATTCATAACATGATCACGCACTTTCTTCCTTGTAAGCTCTAGTAATCCAAGCTTAGTCCACCCTACAACCAGGCATTTGGTACGATCTTTCTTCATCGTCTGCTCCAGCTGATTCACTACCTGCTGACGATGCTCCTCAGATTCCATGTCAATAAAGTCAACAATAATAATGCCCCCGACGTCCCTCAAACGGATAAGACGCGCAATTTCTTCAGCCGCTTCCATATTGGTTAAGTACACCGTTTCCTCTAAATGGCTCGTCCCGGTATATTTGCCTGTGTTTACGTCTACGACAGTTAGCGCCTCTGTGTGGTCCCAGACAAGATAACCTCCACTATGCAGCCAAATCTTGCGCATAAAAGCTCGATCTAACTGCTCAGCTACACGGTATCTTTTGAATATCGGTTCCCGTTCACGGTAAATCCGAACACGGTCGCCTAGTCCCGGATCAAATGTACGAACATAGGATATGACCTGTTTCGCCTGCTGTTCATCATCAATCAGCAGTTCATCCACATCATGCGAAAACGTATCCCGTATTAGACGCTCAACCATATTTAAGTCATGGTGCAACAACGATGGCGCATCAGCATGGAGTGTCCCGGCTTGTATCCGGCTCCACTGCTCACGTAAAGACTGAATATCCGTTTCCAATGTTTCGGCAGCTTCCCCTTGAGCCACTGTACGTATAATAATGCCTTCTTCGTCTCTGCGAAGAGCATCACCAAGATGCTTTAATCGATTCCGTTCCGAATCTTGCTCAATCTTCTTGGATACACCGACATAATCCGCGCTCGGCATATATACGACGAAACGGCCCGGCAAAGAATAGTGTGTCGTCACTCTGGCACCTTTGCCGCCAAGGGGTTCCTTCATCACTTGTACGATGAGTTCTTGCCCAACACGAAGCAAACTTGTAATCGGAGGTTTCTGTTTTGGCTGCTTCTCTAAATGGGGATGCAAGCAATCGTCTACGTATAAGAATGCGTTCTTCTTTTGTCCGATATCCACAAAAGCTGCTTGCATGCCCGGAAGCACATTCACAACGCGACCTTTGTAAAAGCTGCCGACGATCAGGGTTCCCGCGGCGCGTTCAACTGCAAATTCTCTCAGTCGTCCTTGCTCTAACAACGCCATTTGCGTCACTTGTTCCTCACAGTGAACGATTATTTGTTTCATGGCATCACCTCTACTCAAGCGCGTCATCTCCCATTGTAACATGAAGAAGGAAGCGTTGGACATGTCGGTTTATGGAACGCCCCAAGTTAGCCTATAAAATAAATTGTGATCTGGTTTGCTTGAATAACAAGGACTGTTCCCGATCATTCCGCATCTTTCTTATGCTGATCAAAGTAAGTGTCTATTAACTGTTGTTCAGGGATTACGCGCTGAATTGCACCGTTATTCCCCATCACATAGACAAGATGATACATATCCCGACGCAACAACTTCAACACACGTGACAGCGGCCTCTTCCCATCTGCAATAATAGGCTGGGCGATGCTGATTCGCCGTTCCCACTCTCGTAAACGAAGTGGCCTGTTCATTAAAAAACGAATAAATCGGTAATGAATATGACGACGATCCACCCAATTAGTCCATAATAAAAAAAGAGCCAGTACAAGCACATTTAAATTAAGCGCTCCGCCAGTTGCTAACGGCACAAGTGCATAAATGCCCAGCAGCACACTGCTGACTATACTCGTCCATACTCCGATTACAAGTGTTCGATAATAACTGATCCACCTGCCGCAGGCCGCTTGTATAATTCTTCCTCCATCTAGTGGAAGAATGGGAAGCAAATTAAACAATCCGATAAGGGTATTTGCCTGAATAAAATACGAAGTCCAGGTCTGCTCCCACCATCCCACCGTATAACAACCATAAGCGATAACAATCATAAGACCATTTTGCAAAGGTCCGGCAGCAGCAACCAGACATTCCTGCCAAGCAGGTGCGATGGCACCATCCTTTGTTTCCGCTACGCCACCGAAAGGCAGCAGTTTCACGTCGTCAATGGTCCAACCTAGACATTTGGCAGTAACAACATGCCCCATCTCATGAATGAGAACAATAGAGAACAAAGTGATCAATTCTAGAATGTGCCCAGTGATCGCAGACAAAGCAAGCAATAGGACAAATAAAGGGTGCAAGGAATAAGTTGTGCCTCCCCATTTAATCAATATCGATCACATCCGCAGGGTCCACATATTGACCATTCTTTTTAATCGCAAAGAAAAGGGTTGCTGGACGATCGAGAGATGTAGACTTTTCGATTGATCCAATCACCTCGCCTGATTCCAGCCAATCGTCAACGTTGACATGAGAAGTCTCCAGTTGTCCGTAGATCGACGAATAACCGTCTGTGTGCTGAACAAGTACAGTTGTACCGGCTTCAGGATCGCGTGTAATGTCCATTACTTTACCTGTAGCTGCTGCGTGCACACTAGTATCGCTTGTCTTTGATGCTAGCTCAATCCCCTTCAAATTCAACGCAAAAGGCTGAACCACGGTCCCTTCTAGCGGTCGACCAAGCTGATGTCTAGATTGCATCTCCTGGGCTTGTTCAGCTTGATTGTTCCATATAGGAATAAACGCTGGTGACCCTCCAAAAGTTGCTTCATACCATGCAGCAATTGGGGCCATATTCATGTCTTGAGTGAGTGCGCTTTTCACCCAGACACTTGCCGAATCTGTCCAAGGCGTAGAAATACGCAATATAGCGGCCACGCAAACACATAACAACACTGCACCAGCCAGCTGCAGTCGTACAGAACGAACAAATCGGCCCCGAACAGGGGGGGCTGTCGATTCATACCAGCCATAGCGCTCTCCCCACTGCTGCCTGGATGCTCTCCAAGCCTCTTCAGGATCCTCGATATCATCACCAGGTATATTAGGCATCCCATCCATCATCGGTCTGTGAGCTGAGGGTAATGGTTCAACAGACTGCTTCTGCTTGATTGTCAAAGGTGCAGCTTGACTTCGATCTCGCACCCCTTCTGCTCTTTCTACATCTCCTAGAGTCAATTGACGAATTCGCTCTTGTCTGCGCTTGCGTATATCTGCTTTCATGTGATCTCTCCCCCTACCCTTGTCCTCTTGCTTCTTGTAGCTATATGTATGACAAGCTGAAGGGAGTTATGAGCATGACCCGCTATCACAGCGCAAAGCTATTAGCTGCGCATACAAAATAACACTCCGGCTTTCTACTGCAAGCAGTTGTAAGCACGAAGTGTCTCCTGTAAGGAAGCGACATTAATGCCGCCTCTACGTATCCAATTGATATTTCTCTTGATAGATGCGAATACTCATGACCATACCCATACATGCCAGGTTCAGTACTAGAGACGTACCTCCGTAGCTGATAAAAGGCAGCGTAATACCCGTCACAGGCATAATACCGATCATCATCCCAATGTTCTCAAATATTTGGAACACAAACATAGATACGATCCCGATGATCATATATGACCCGCGCAGGTCATAACACTGAAAGGCGATTAAGATCATCCTATATACAAGCAAAAAATATAGCAGCAGCAGTATAGATGCGCCCTGGAATCCAAATTCCTCGCCGATAACGACAAAAATGGCATCTGAATACGTATAAGGCACGAAGCTTCTCCGCTTTAATTCCCCTTGCATGTAGCCATCACCCGTTAATCCTCCGGAACCGATCGCAATCATAGCATATTCCGATTGGTGCTTGGCATCCTTTGTTGCATCTTGTGGGTTAATTAGTGTATCGATCCGTATAAACCATTGCTCATGCTTAAGAACGTCTTTAAAGAAGTAACGTGTCGTGTCGTTAAAATCCTTAAATGCAAAAAAAGTTCCAAGCAGCATAACAACAGCTAATACAGCCGCAATAAGCACGTGACGATATTTTACGCCCCCGATCCACAACATGCCAATCAGAATCACGACATAGATCACCGCGTTCCCCAAGTCAGGCTGAACAACAACAAGTGCAAATGGCACTAATGTTACACCAATAATCGGAAGTAAATCCCTCGTAAAGGAAAGCGGGTCGCCGCCTCTTCTCCCCAATAATTGCGCCAATGCTAAAATTAACGTAATTTTGGCCAGCTCGGCAGGTTGAAATGATAACATTCCAAGTTGATACCAGCCCACGGCATTATTCAATGTTGATCCAGCAAAGAATAAACCTATCAGAAGCAGTACTGTAACTCCCATCGTAATAGGCCACGACTTTAGCAGCAATCTGTAGTCGAATATCGATACAGCAAACATTACAACGATGCCGATCCCATAAAGTACTACTGTCTTGATAGCTAATCCTTGGAAAGTAGGATCGCCATGAGTGGCACTATGAATAACTAGCGGACTGAACACCGCAAAACAAATCAATATCCCGACAATAACCCAGTCAATTCGCTTAATCTTGTTCAGCAACGTTTAATCATCCCATTCCAAAAAACTTCTTCATCTTGGTCATCATCCCTTTTTTCTGATGAAGCGGCATGAGTGGGACTGTATCCCCCAAAATTCGACGCGCAATATTGCGATAAGCGATTGCAGCCTTTGAATCTGGATTCATTACCGTCGGCTCACCTGAATTAGCAGCCTTGATGACAAATTCATCGTCCGGAACGATACCGATCAAATCGATATTAAGCACCTGCAAAATATCATCGATATCCAGCATGTCACCGCTCTTCACCATATTCGGTCGAATACGGTTCACAACCAACTTTGGAGAAGACAGATTAGCACTTTCCAATAGGCCGACAATCCGGTCTGCATCACGTACAGCCGCATTCTCCGGCGTAGTGACGACTATCGCGTGATCTGCACCAGCGATTGCATTTTTGAAGCCCTGCTCGATTCCTGCCGGGCAATCGATAATAATATATTCAAACTCTTTCTTAAGCTCTAGCACGATATCCTTTACCTGTTCGGGTGAGACAGCAAGTTTATCCTTAGTCTGTGCTGCTGGCAGCATGTAAAGCTCGTCAAACCTCTTGTCCTTGACTAAAGCTTGATTCAAGCGGCAGCGACCATCTGCCACATCACAAATATCGTAAATGATCCGGTTCTCAAGCCCCATCACCACATCCAGATTACGGAGTCCGATATCCGTATCGACCATACACACTTTTTTGCCGAGCAAAGCAAGCGCTGTGCCTAGATTCGCTGACGTTGTTGTCTTGCCAACGCCGCCTTTACCCGAAGTAACGACAATTGCCTCTCCCATGATCCTACACTCCTTTGAACATTTTGAGGTCCTGTCGAATGCGATGTAGATGTGATACTTTATCAATCTGCATCTGTCCGTTATGAACATAGGCATATTCCATATGGGTCTGTGCTATACCCCATTCATCGGGTGGCCTGCTGATTACATCCGCGATGCGCAATTGCGTAGGCGCGAATAAGGAAGCAACGATAACTGCGTTAACTTCACCATCAACACCAGCATGGGCTGTTCCCCGCAATGCGCCGCATACGACGATGTCCCCTGTGCTCACAATCATTCCGCCAGGATTCACGTCTCCTAGAAACAGCAAGTTTCCTTCATAACGCAGCACCTGGCCAGACCGAATCATTCCCGTTATCGTGTGAATCTGATAGCCTGTCTCTTGCTGCTTCGATTCATCATCCGATTGCAGAGAGCGAATGAGCAAATTCCCTCTTTGTCTCAATACATCTAATATTTCAGTCTTTTGCTCGTCATTTACAGAGCGAGCCCCCAACTTGACATCGACATACACAATTGGTCCATTAAAAAAATGAGGTGTATGCTCAAGCTTGTCGCGCAAATCACGCAGCAAGTCATCAAAATCACTTTGATCGTCAAGCAGGAACACGAGACCGTCTTTGACACCTTTAATCGTCACCAGTGACTTGGCCGTCATCGTTCGTCCCTCCCAACGTTATCTTTTTCGTTACGAATGAGACAAGTTCCTGCACAACTTCACAAAACAAGGAAGAAAAATGAGAGAAGCCGTCCGGAAAGATGCTCCGATACGGCTCTTAGACTTCTTCTTCCTCGGCGGTATTGTTCACAGGTGATGAATCAAACCACTTGCGCATAGGAACATACACGATTAAGGCAAAGAGCAATTGAATAATTAAGCTTGGCAGCATATACTCCATCAAAGCATATTTGAAGGTGAGATGTTGAACGCTAAACAACGCGTAAATACCAAACACAATCGATTGATATGCAAAGCTGCCCATAACTGAGATTACCATCATCGTAACCATGGAGGTATTCCGTGTTGTGAACAGGAGCCCTATGAAATATCCAAGAAACCCCATGCTGAATGTATGAGGGCCTAGCATTTGTCCATAATAAACGATATCTTGAAGCAAACCGAAGCAGAGCCCCATCAGTAGTGCCGTATGTCGGTGTTTGTAAACCGCATGGTAGAGCACAATGATAAAGACAAATTGCGGAATAATGCGTACTTTCCATTCATCTGGTATGAGAAAAGGTAGCCACGCTCCCTCAATAAAGAACAGGAGCAACATAAATAAGATCATCCAGTTACGATTCATTATGGATTCCCCTGTTCATTCCCCGCTGCTGTGCCTTGCGGTACAACAACAAACAATTCACGCCAGTCCTGATAAGTCGCAGCCGGCTTGATAGAGGCTGTATAAGTCAATCCAAAGTCGCCTACTTCACGCTTTATAACGGTACCAAGAATAAGCCCTTTAGGAAAGACGCCTCCTAGTCCCGAAGATACAATAGTATCCCCTTCTTTAAGCGGATCACCTTCTGCAATACGGGTCATCACAAACGTACCCGTGCTATGATCATACGATTCGATCATACCAAATGATTTCTCCTGGCCAAGTACAGTGGCTGCAATGGAACGCGAGGAATCATCCAGATTAGTTAGTAGCTGAACAGTTGAGGAAAATTCATATACGCGACTAATCATCCCTACTACACCCTCAACGGCGATCACGGGCAGTCCCTGTTTAATACCATCCTTCTCACCCAAATCAATGTTCAGAGTCTGGTTAAAAGGATCAGCTACGTTAATAGATGTAACCTGTGCAATACGGTAATCATAAGGAAGATTGGATTGCTTCTGCCGTTCGGTAAACTTTAGATCTTCCATCAGACGTTTGTTTTTGTCGGCTACTGCATTATAGAAACCTTTATCCCGCGTATAATGGGCTAGTGCGATCTTCAGCCGTTCATTCTCTTCATACGTCTTCTTTAAGTTGGAGACATCATCAACAAAACCGGAAATGGCTGCTGCCGGCTTATAGAACATCTGCTGCACAAAGGTAACGGTGTCATGTACAAACTTCTCCGGCCATGACACTTGCCCCCGTGTACCTAGCGTAAAGCCCATAAGCGCAATAAAAAGAATAAGTCCTGCCATTAATATAAATAAACGCTTGTTGCCTAACAGCTTAAACAGTGTCAACACCTTCTCATCGTATTGCAGTCTCGTTCCCGGTTCTATGGTTATGGTCGGCGTCAGTGGAACGTGTCTGACGCAGACCATATGGTATCACCTTAAGATTTATCGCTTAGAACGAAGTGCCGAACTGCTGCGGGATTTGAAAAGATGAATATTGTCTAGCGCGCGTCCTGTTCCGATCGCTACGCAATCCAAAGGATTCTCCGCCACAATGACCGGCATGCCCGTCTCACGTGCAAGCAGCTTGTCAAGATTGCGCAGAAGAGCGCCCCCACCTGTCAATACAATGCCGCGGTCCATGATGTCGGCCGCAAGTTCAGGCGGACACTTTTCCAATGTCACCTTAACAGCCTCAACGATAGAGCTTACTGTATCCGCAAGCGCATCTGTAATCTCATTGGAAGAAATAGACAGCGTCTTCGGCAGGCCCGTCACAAGATCACGTCCACGGATCTCCACCGTTTCCGTCTGTTCAAGCGGCAGCGCCGAACCGATCTCCATCTTCAGCTGTTCTGATGTACGCTCACCAATCATCAGATTATATTGGCGCTTAATATATTGAATAATCGATTCATCCATCTCATCCCCAGCCACACGCACAGAACGGCTTGTTACGATACCTCCAAGCGAGATAACTGCAACTTCCGTTGTGCCGCCGCCAATATCGACTACCATGCTGCCTGTCGGTTCCCATACAGGCAAGTCCGCACCGATTGCAGCTGCAAATGGCTCTTCAATCGTATATGCTTCACGAGCTCCCGCTTGCTTCGTTGCATCTTCAACAGCACGCTGCTCAACCGCCGTAATGCCAGACGGTACGCACACCATGACGTTTGGATGACGCGGGAACAATGATCGCTGCTTCTGCGCTTGACGAATGAAATATTTAATCATGGTTGCTGTTGTATCAAAATCGGCAATTACGCCGTCCTTCATCGGACGAATCGCACGAATATTTCCAGGCGTACGGCCAATCATTTTCTTTGCCGACTCACCGACAGCTTCAATTGTCTTCGTATCCGTACGAATTGCGACCACAGACGGCTCGCGCACGACGATACCTTTTCCACGTACATAGACTAATGTATTTGCAGTACCCAAATCAATTCCTAAATCTTTTGTAAAACCACCTAGCATGATGTTAATCTCCTTTATAGTTCCTACGATCTCAAATATTATATTACACGAGGCTCTGTTCCTTCAAACTCACATATTGGTTATCGCCAATAATAAGATGGTCCAACACTTCGATGCCGACCAGTTCACCTGCTTCAATAAGTCGGCGCGTTATCTCGATATCCTCACGACTTGGCGTCGGATCCCCGCTCGGATGGTTGTGTATGCAGATAAGCGCAGCCGCTCCGTGCCTGATAGCTGACCGAAACACTTCACGTGGATGGACCAGCGAAGCATCCAATGTGCCCACTGATATCGTTTCTTGCGCGAGAACACGATTCTTCGTATTCAAATAAATGCAAACAAAATGTTCACGCTTCAGATGACGCATCGATTCCATAACAAGCTCGGCAGCATCTTGTGGGCGTCTGATCGACGCAGTCTCCAGCATACGGCTTCTTGCCATCCTGCGGCCAAGCTCCAGACATGCCTGGAGCTCAAGCGCCTTGGCAGTACCAATGCCGCGAATTTGTGTCAATTCTATGAGAGACAGGTCCGCCAACCGGCTAAGACTGCCAATCCGATTCATTACCCGCTGTGCAACTAACACCGCAGATTCATTCTTTGTTCCCGTTCTAAGCAATATAGCCAACAATTCAGCGTGACTTAATGCTTCGGCCCCCGCTTTCATCATGCGCTCTCTAGGACGTTCTTCGAGGGGAAGGTCGCGAAGCAAAGGGCTATGCGCCATTCCTCTATCTCCTCTCCGGGAAGCTGCTTATAGATCATAATTATCCTATTAGCTGGCTTCAAACTCTATACCCCGTCAGGCGCTGCTGCACAATTTCTGCTGTGCAGACTATGGCTTCTCGATGGCAAAGGCAGTTAACATCTCTGCGAGCAGCGACACAGGTAAGCCAACTACATTAAAGTAACAACCTTCGATGCGGTCGACTATAGTCGCTCCCAATCCCTGAATGCCATACGAGCCTGCTTTGTCCCGAGGCTCCCCGGATGCAATATATCGTTCTATCTGGGCATTGTTCAAATGCCGCATCCACACACGCGTGTGACGATGGCGAACTAGCGTATTACCGGTACGAACATCGATACAAGCAACGCCTGTAAACACATCGTGTGCTTTTCCTTGAAGCATGCTCAACATCCGAAAAGCATCCGAATCATCATGCGGTTTACCTAGAATCATACGATCATGCACTACGACAGTATCCGATCCGATGACAATCCCTTCATCTCTACGAGCCTGTCGTATCTCTACAATTGTACTTGCCTTACGCAAAGCAAGTTGCTCTACTGTGTCTTGCGGAGTCCAATGCTCCTCCAGTGATTCATCCGCATCACTTGGTTCAACCACATATGGCAAACCAAACGTCTGGATCAGTTCCTGTCTACGCGGTGAAGAGGATGCAAGCACAAGAAGCGGCAAAACATGATTGTTTTGTTGAATGTTCTCCATTTTTTGACACCTTTCTTTATTATACGTCCTATCTCTCAGCTTGACAAACGCTACCTGAGCCTACTTATTAGAATAACCGAATATAGCGATAGAAAAAAGCCCCGGCTGCACCGGGGCAAAGCACACATCTTTATTATATCAGGCTTTCATCTGTTTCAACCAGTCCTGTTCCAACATCATATATTGGATACAAGATTGCTGGATGCTCCACAAATGCGCTGCAGCAGGCTTTTTGTTGTACTCATTAACTGCTGTAATCGCTGTATTCATGGATTGAACCAGTTTTACCCATACTTCTGATGTTTGTTTGCTTAGCTGTTTTTGAAGTTTTTCTCCTGATTGAGTCCAGCGGAGATGTTCTGTCCGCAGCTCATTCATGCTTGTATTGTCAAATGCAGCCAAATCCCCCTGTTGAAGCGTTGCTGAAGAGTGACGGATTAACCACTGCCTTACAACATCCCCCTGCTTCATAAACAATTCCAGTGTCTCCGCTTTTCCTTCAAATGCGATTTTTGTAATCTCTGGACGCTCAATGGTACGTACATACAAATCAATCTGCTTTTCTTTGAGCGCGTTGCTTAACACCATCGCATCATCTCTTTTCTCCGCTATTGCCGCATAGACTCGATGCTGTCCTTCCCCTTCTGCATCTACTGCTGCCAAGCCTAATTTCCGCAGTTCTTCTGCCGCCGTCTGGGCGCCCTCAGCCTGACTGAACACACCATACTGAAGAACATATGAAATACTTGCTGGGATATGAATTGCAGCCACAGGGAAATTCGCCTGATCTTTTGAAGGCTCTTCCCCATTCGTCTGCCCGCCCGTATCACCTACGATTGGCAAACTTCCTGATGTATGGCCACCGTTGTTCGAGCCTGCATCTTTGCCCAACTGGGCCATGGCTGGCACAGCCTGGTCCATACTAGGCAGTGCCACATCCCCCTTGAACAAAGATAAGGCCAGAAAGCCAAACAGGGCACCGGTTGCGACTGCACCAGCTACAGAGCCGGCAATTTTCAGCAGTGAAGGCTTGCGGCTGCGAGCCTGCGTATAGACAACCGCATCTGAGTCTGCTTGCTGCTCATACCGCCATTCTCCTTCTGTGGTAGCCGATTGTGCTGCCGGATCATACATCGGTGGCTCAAGGAAAACCGCCGCAGGGGAAGAATCCAGCTCACGAATGGATCGTTCAATACGATCTGTCTCTGATTCTATTTTCTCGTAACCTGCACCATCTGGAGATAGTACAGCCGCGCTAACGAACTCTGTCTGCGATAACGCAGTATGTTCAAGCTTGCTTTCAGATGTAGATGGAGTCTCGTTATTTAGCAGAACCTGCTCCGTCTTTCGTTTATCCTGATCACCTTGAATATCAATATGCTGCCATTCACTCCACTGAACTGAACTAGCAGCCTCCTCTTCCAGTTTTTTATCCGCTTCAATAGGATTCATTTTACGTGTATAAGAGTCGTCCGCCTGTTCCGGAAACCGAAATGTCATTTTTCTGGAATGCTGTCCCATATAAGCCACCATCCTTGTCCGCTTGTTTACTATTAGCTATATGATAGATTCATATGAAATAGAACATCCCTCCTATCCACGTTTCAGAAAAACACGCGCTTGCCGTTGTGCAATGGCTCATACTAATTCTCTTAACCTCTCATATGATGTACGAGGACCGGGAGGGGAGGGGCACCAGCAGTCAACATTGATTCGATGCATGCTGGTGTGCGGCGGTTCTCGCAAGAACAGGGGATAACAGAGGAATGAACGAACGGAAACTCCTGAACGGATAAGTATAGAGCGGCCTTCATGATTGAAATGTGTAGTGTCCATTAGCATGGACACCACAGTTCAGACGGAAGGCTGTTTCTTTTACCCACACTCTCATAGTGGGCAATGATGAGAGCAACTTGTGTTTTCTTAGCGATGATTCATCCACGATCAGGACGTTGGTTTCCCGTACCGCACCCAAACTTGCAACGGACACCCCATATCGCTTACAAGACACGCAAAGGGGCCGTCTCCTCCACTTTAACGGTGAAGGAGACGGCCCCTTTAGGCGATATCTATACTATTCAGATCGCAGGTACTCTGCCAAATGATAGGCCACCCGCCAAATATCGCCTGCTCCCATAGTCAATACCATGTCCCCAGGTTGAATGTGTTTTTCAAGATAGGTCTGCACTTCTTCCTTCGTTGGGATATAGTGAGTATTTGCATTACTCAATTCTCGAATCCGATCAACCAGCGTAGAAGCGTGTACCCCTTCGATTGGTTTCTCGCCCGCAGGAGAATAGATGTCTGTTATGATAACCTCCTGAGCGTCTCCGAACGCTTGACTGAACTGTTCGAACAAAAAATAAGTTCGAGAGTACCGCTGCGGCTGGAACACAGCGACAATACGCTTGCCCGTCGCCTTCGCCGCCACAAGAGTTGCTTCAATCTCTGTTGGATGATGTGCGTAATCATCAATCACCAGCACGTCCTTGTGTTCTGCGATGATCTGATACCTGCGCTTCGCACCTGTGAAGTCCCGAATAGACGCTGCTGCATCTGCAAAAGCTACCCCTGCTTGCATGCTTACAATTAACGTTGCCATTGCATTTAATACATTATGATTGCCTGGAATGGACAATTCTACTTGCCCAAGCACTTCATCGCCGCGCTTCATCGTAAAATACATAAAACGGTCTCGCGCTGTAATATCTACAGCTGTATAATCCGCCCCTGCTTCAAGGCCATAAGTGACAACGTTACTTGTAATAGCCGGGATCATGTCGCGGATAATCTTATCATCCTTACACACGACAGCAGTTCCGCCCGCTTCTACTTGACTTAAAAACTGCACATAAGCAGCTTTTAAACGCTCAAAGTCGCCCCCATAATTTTCAAGGTGGTCAGCTTCAATATTCGTTACGACAGCAACATGTGGATGATACGCTAAAAATGAGCCGTCGCTCTCATCCGCTTCTGCTACTACAAACTCACTTGTACCCGCCTTTGCATTGGTCCCCAGGTTTGTGACTTCTCCGCCAATGATAAAGGACGGGTCTACGCCACATCGTTCCAATACATATGCAATCATAGAGGATGTGGTAGTCTTGCCATGCGCACCCGCTACTGCGACACCTTTTTTCGCATTTAGTAGGCGAGCAAGCATTTCAGAACGATGGAGCACGGGAATACCGCGTGCTTCTGCCGCTACACGCTCCACATTATCCTTCGGAAGCGCCGTAGAGTATACTACAGTATCTGCATCTCCTACATAAGCTTCATGATGACCAATATGAATTGTAGCTCCCTTAGCCCGTAATTTTTCCGTCAAATCTTGTTGAGCTACATCCGATCCGGTGACCGTGTATCCCATTTCCAGCATTACACGAGCAATAGCGCTCATGCCATAGCCCCCGATGCCGATAAAATGAATATGTTTCATCGTATTCAACACGAACTCACCAGCCTTTTTGAGAATCTGTTTGATAAAGGACATGCGAACGCACGTCAGATATTAAATATAAAGTACCTGTAACAACAGCCAGGTCGCCTGGTGCAGTCATTCCTTGTAACTGGGCCAGCGCCTGGCGCCAATCTGGTTCTATGATGATATGCGGACGTTTTGAACCAGATCCCAGCACCTCTTCAGCAAGCTGCGCGAGATCCTCCGCATCCATTTTCTTACGAAAGTCTGGTTCCGTAATAAGTAAAGTATCCGCTAAGGGTAGTATATGACGCAGGACATCTCGATGATGCTTGGTAGACAGCATCCCCATCATGATATGACAACGTTCAAAGCGGTATGTGTCCCTCAGTGCTTGTGCAAGCGTCTCAGCGCCTTCTGGGTTATGCGCCCCGTCAACAAGCAGCCGCGGCTGCTCCCGGAGCATTTCCAGACGTCCTGGCCATGCCGCTTGCCGGAACCCTTGCAGAAGCTGTTCATCGTCGATGACAAATGCCATGTACTGACGCAGCACTTCCAGCGTCATAAGCGCAAGCGATGCATTTTTCAACTGATGTGCTCCATTCAGCGTGATAACCACTTTTTCAACATCACGAAAAGGACCGTGAAAAGCAAAAACTTGTTCATTTTCGATCGCGTGTGTCCGTTCGAAGCTAAACTTTTCATTCAGCGCATACAGCGTAGCTTGGCGTTCAGTTGCCTTAGCACGAATAACATCCAATGCCTCAGGCTGCTCTACCGTGGTTACTACAGGTACGCCAGGCTTGATGATACCTGCCTTCTCGAATGCAATCTTATCAATTGTATCGCCAAGAATATCCATATGATCATGGCCAATATTCGTAATTACGGATACGATAGGCGTGACAATATTCGTCACATCCAAGCGGCCGCCAAGCCCCGTCTCCAGCACCACTACATCCGGATAGCACACTGTCGCATAGAACAATATGGCAATAGCCGTAGACACTTCAAACATCGTAGGAGAACCAAGCGATGTTTGTGCAATGTCCTCTACGATGGGACGAATTTGATTGGCTAATTCCACTAATGCCGAGTCAGAAATGTCTTCGTTGTTGTATTTAAAGCGATTCGTGAATTTCTCAATGTAAGGGGACGTGAATGTGCCCACATCATAACCCGCCGCCATCAGGGCGCTTGTCAAGATGGCACAGGTCGAACCTTTGCCGTTCGTGCCAGCTACGTGAATGAACTTCAGCCTCCGCTCGGGATGCTGAAGCCGCTCCATCATCAATTCGATCCGCTCTAGACCTGGGCGAATACCGAATGGAATTAAGGAATTAATCCAATCTATTGCTTGATCCACTTCTGTAAAAGGGGCGTATGCTCTGGACCCATTCGTCTCTGACATGATTCTCATCCTTCTTGTGTAATGTCATGAAGCGACCGAACGACACTCTCCTGAGAGCCGTGTATTCGGTCGCTTACATGTATCTATGAAATTTGCACGTCTCTTTAATAACTGTACTAGACTTTACTAGACTTCCTTCAGCTCTTGAATGCGGGCCAGAACCTTATCACGTTTCTCGCTGTAATCGCGTGCTTTAGCACGTTCTTCTTCTACAACTTTTTCAGGCGCTTTGGCCATAAAGCCCTCGTTGGCCAACTTCTTCTCTACCCGATCCACTTCTTTGATGAAATTGTCCAACTCTTTGTTCAGACGGGCAATTTCTTGATCGATATCAATCAGCCCAGCTAGCGGCAAATACATTTCTGCCCCGGTCACAATAGCGGTCATTACTTTGTTAGGTACAGCTGCATTCAATACAATTTCCAACTTAGACGTGCCACAGAAGCGTTCGATATAGTCCATATTACGCTGCAGCATCCCATCAATGCGAGCATCCGCAGGCTTCACGATCAGCTCCACCTTTTTGCTCATCGGTACATTCACTTCCGCGCGAATGTTACGAACAGCACGGATCATGTCCATCAGCATCGTCATTTCCTGTACAGCTTCTGGTGCCTCCAGTGCCGTATCGTAGGCTGGCCAAGACGCCAAAGTGACCGTCTCCCCTTCATGCGGAAGATGCTGCCAGATTTCCTCAGAGATATATGGCATAAACGGATGGATCATTCGCATTGTACGATCAAGCACATAAGCAAGGACGGATTGCGTCTTCTGCTTCTGGTTCGCATTTTGCCCATAAAGACTGAGCTTCGCGAACTCGATGTACCAGTCACACAGATCATCCCAAATAAAGTTGTACAGAAGACGTCCTGTTTCTCCAAACTCATAAGCATCGATCAAACGTGTAATCTCGCGCGCTGTCTCGTTCAATCGGTGCAAAATCCAGCGATCTGCCGTGCCGAGATCACCGCTGATGTCGATATCCGCATACGTGACACCCTCCAGATTCATCAAGGCGAACCGTGATGCGTTCCAGATCTTGTTCGCAAAGTTACGAGCCTGCTCTACACGCTCCCAACGGAAACGCAAGTCCTGACCAGGTGTACTGCTGGTAGAAATCATATAACGCATCGCATCTGCGCCATATCGTTCGATTACTTCAATCGGGTCCACACCGTTGCCAAGCGATTTGGACATCTTGCGTCCTTCGCTGTCTCTGACAAGACCATGCATCAGAACATCCTTAAACGGAAGCTCGTCTGTGAATTCCAGTCCCGTAAATATCATACGTGATACCCAGAAGTAAATGATGTCATATCCAGTAACAAGCACGTTCGTTGGATAGTACCGCTGCAAGTCTTCACTGTCGACATTCGGCCAGCCCAGCGTCGAGAATGGCCATAAGGCAGAACTGAACCACGTATCTAATACGTCATTATCCTGCTCTAAGTTGTGTTGCCCACACGAAGAACACGCCGTTACATCCGTCTCCGATACATTTAGATGACCGCAGTCCTGACAATGCCATGCAGGAATCCGATGGCCCCACCACAATTGGCGAGAGATAACCCAGTCACGAACGTTCTCAATCCAGTGTAAATAAATTTTCTCAAAGCGATCAGGCACAAAGTTGACGCCTTTGCCCGATTTCTGCGCTTCAATGGCGCGCTCCGCAAGTGGCTTCATTTTCACGAACCATTGTGTGGACAAGTATGGTTCTACTACCGCACCGCTGCGTTCACTGTGGCCTACTTGATGTACATGCTCTTCAATGTGAATCAGCACGCCCTGCTCCTGCAAATCTTTAACGATCTGCTTCCGGCATTCGAAACGATCCAAACCTTGGTAAGGACCCGCAAGTTCGTTCATCTTTCCAGTCTCATCCATAACCGTAATCTGTGGCAATTGGTGACGAAGGCCAACTTCAAAGTCATTTGGATCGTGAGCAGGCGTAATCTTAACAGCCCCGCTTCCGAAATCCTTCTCCACGTACTCATCTGCAATAATCGGAATTTCACGATTCACAACTGGAAGCACCAACGTCTTGCCAATCATATGCTGGTATCGTTCATCTTCTGGATGTACAGCAACAGCCGTATCACCAAGCATCGTTTCTGGGCGTGTTGTTGCTACCGTAATCGAGCCGCTTCCATCTGCAAGCTGGTACTGCAAATGGTACAATGCACCCTGTACTTCTTTATATTCCACCTCGATATCAGACAGCGCAGTACGTGCTGCTGGATCCCAGTTAATAATGTATTTGCCGCGATAAATCAAACCTTTATTATACAAGTCCACAAATACTTTGCGGACCGCGCTAGACAAGCCTTCATCCAGTGTAAAGCGCTCACGGGAAAAGTCGAGTGACAGCCCCATTTGCTTCCATTGGTCATGAATTCGATTCGCGTACAGTTCCTTCCATTCCCATACTTTCTCCAGAAACTTCTCTCGACCAAGATCGTAACGTGAAAGTCCTTCTTCACGCAGCTTTTGCTCCACCTTTGTCTGCGTAGCAATCCCAGCATGGTCAGAACCCGGGAGCCACAATGCATCGTATCCCTGCATTCGCTTCGTACGAATAATAATATCCTGCAGTGTAAAGTCGAGAGCATGTCCAATGTGGAGCATACCTGTAACGTTTGGAGGCGGAATCACAATTGTGAAAGGCTCCGCGTCTTTATTGCGTCCTGCTTTAAAATATTCGCCTTTCATCCAAAAGTCGTACCATTTTTGCTCCGCTGCCTTCGGATCATACGTTGTTGGCATGGATAGCTGCTGTTCGTTCGTTTCCGCCATAAATAACCCTCCATCAATTTGTCATATATTTGGCAACAATTAAATGTAACGCATCAGACTTTTTAAGTGCACGATCTAGGTATCGTCGTGAACACAACAAAAAAACCTTGCGCCTCAAAGGACGAAAGGTCTGCTTCCGTGGTACCACCTTTATTCTGCAGCAGAGGACAATATAACGTCACATCATTCTCATTCACTGCAGCTCTTCATTGGCATATAACGGCTGCTACCGTCCTCTTCTAGCAGGAATCAAGCCGTAACAGCTGCATTCCATGTTCAAAGGGGCGACTCCCAGGTGACTTCAGCGATAGCTTGACCTGCAGACGTTCCACCAACTCGCTCTGCTCTCTGAAAGGGTCTATACGCTTACTCTTCCCGCTCTGCGTCTTTCTTGTCATCCATATAAGTGTACTGCTTTCCTGCTTATGGCTGGGCAGCTTATGCCACCTGCCAAATGTAACATTTACAACATATTGTACCTTTGTGAACTAGACCCGTCAATAGACGAAACGAGGAATTCCGCTTATATTCAGTCATATCCCGAATTTGGTATTTCATAACATGTAAGAGGGTACAAGTTTTAGTGGCTAGATTCTCGGCACTTACACAACCAATTGAGGTTCGGTTATTTGTATCCCAACATATACGGGGGTGTTTGGATGGAACGTTGGTGGTGGAGAATGCGTCATACGGTCAGAAGTATCGTCTTTCCATTAATTTGTCTTCAGTTTCTGCGTACGTTGATATTTCCGACCTGGATTGATGTATTACTCTTGTTTGTGTTGTTCATTGTGCTGCTTGGTTTGCTGTTAAATGTATTTTGACATAAACAACCCCCATCCGATTTCAGATCGGATGGGGGTTCTCTAATTAAGACGTTGCTGCTGAAACAGACGGAATGTACAGTACTTGACCTTCGCTGATGGAAGGCTCTGCAAGTCGATTGTACAGTGCAAGTTCCCGTGGATTCAACTGGTAGCGGTCCGCTATAGAATCTAGTGTATCCTGTCTTTGCACGATACACATGCGCACTCTGCTGAAATGACTATCATCGTGCACTCGATTCAAGAAGATGGACTGCCAATGTACATCTTCGGTCACAGTTTTGCTCGCTTCCTGCTGCGCGGCCTCTTCCTCAGCTTGACGGATTACAGCCTCACGTTCTTTGTCCTTGGCTTGACGGCTGGAGTGAAGCAGCGTACTGAAGCCAAGTCCCTGCTCTTGCTGCGGAGCAGCAACAGGCTTTGTGCTTCCAATAGCCACCTTCATTTCTTTCTTATCTGTGCTCACTTCTGTATCTATTTCCGCTGTCTGCTCAACAGATGATGAGGTATCCGCTCGATTTTCACCCGCTGAATCTGAATCTATTACATCTACTTCCGGCTGTTCCGCCTCAACCGAAGGCACATGAGCAGCCTGAGCAACTTCCCGCTCTTCGCTTTCAGATGCAGATATAGTTCCCTCTGCTGCTAATCCAGTCTCAGCTTCCCCCAGCGCTGATACCGATGCAGTCGCCCACGGTGAATCAGACCACGTCCATGAATGCTCGCTCGACTGCTGTAAGCCATGTTGTTCGGCTTGCGGCGCACGGGCCTCGACTCTTTCGTCAAAGTCAGCCGGCTCACGCTGAACGGTTTCGGCTTGCTCATAAGCAGTAGTGGGTTCCTCCTGCCATTCATAGCTGCTTGATGCAGGAAATTCTTCCTCTCGCTGTTCCACAGCATATGCTGCCCCGGGTGCTGCTTGATATTGCAAGTGGCTGAAATGATTGGGCTGCTGCAGCGCCTCGTCGGCCGACCATTCTGGAGCGGATGACTGACATGAACTTTCAATCGTACTTTCCAATGAAGATATACCTGCAACCTGGTCTTCATGGTTAAACTGCGATTGCTGTGGTGCCAATGATCCTGACGACGAATCAGGCTGAGCCGTATGGCTTCCATAATCCTGAAGCCATGAAGGTTCTGGCGAAGGCGAGGCCTCTTGACGCACTTCAGCGGCTGGCTGCTGGGCTTCGTGAACAACAGTAAATTGTTCGGTTTCCCAAGCAGTCGGCTCAGGCTGCTCCACGTATATGCCTTTTAAAGACAGCACGCCGGTAATATTTAACGATCGCGTGGACAACAAGTCCACGTCAAAATGTTCAATATCTACACAGATGTCATCCAGACTGCGCACCCGATTAAGCGGCAGTGTTATCTCTACGGGAATCCAATGTTCTAATGACTGACTGCGGCGGTCATCTCCCGTGCCTAGATAGACCCCAGACAACAATAAGCTGCCCCTAACCGTCACCTGCTCACCAGCCGGAATCACTTGAATATGAGGTGTTAGCTCTACCTCCTCAAGCTGGTCAATACCGATTAATTCATCGGCCAAATGTACGCGCTCATAAATATCAAATCTTAACCCATAAGATTCATCATACACAGACTGCTCCTCCTCCCGCAGTTCATCCTGCCGTCCATCCCTTGTGCGCAGCCGTACATTGTACGGAGGAATAAAGGCCGATACAACAAGACCAGACTCTTTCCTTATTTCATCATATGGGAGTTGCAGAGGGAGCATGACTATATTTTTCAAACAGGCAATAGAAGACGTTCAAGATCATCAGGCAAAGGGACTTCAATCTCGATATGCTGTCCTCCGAAAGGATGGCAGAAGCTGAGCTTCCTACCGTGCAGTGCTTGTCGGTTCAGCTTCTCGGAACTCCCACCATATAAGACGTCTCCAAGTAAGGGAAAACCTTTATAGCTCATATGCACCCGAATCTGGTGTGTTCTTCCTGTTTCTAGCGTAAGTGCTACGGCTGACGTCTCTTCACCGTCATGATCTTTGCCTGCAGCCATAACCTCATAGTGAGTTATCGCCCGATCACCATTAGGTGTGACTCGGCGTCTGCCGCGATGATGCCGATCTTTGCCTATAGGCGCATCTATCGTCCCTGATACCGGGGTCACCTTACCATGAACCCAAGCCACATAATGACGCTGAATGCGTTTCTCACGCATAGCTTCATCCAAAATAGCATGCGATAGCGCTGTCTTCGCATACAAGACAGGCCCCGTCGTATCCGCATCGAGACGATGGATGTGACGCACGCGCACCTCCTGTCCGGTCCATGCATAATGACAAGCAATTGCATGAGCAAGTGTACTGCGGGCCTTGTCTTGCGCCGCGTCCGCCGCGTGAACAGGCATGCCAGCAGGCTTATACGCAACAAGACAAGCGTCATCCTCGTAAAGAATATGCGCCGGTTCACCGGCAGGTTCAACGTCGCCATGCTCAGCCGCAAACACACGTAAACGCAGTCTGTCTCCGGCCGTCTTTATCCCATCAGTCGTCTTCCAAGTCTTGAATAGATGGAGAGGCACACGCAAGGTGTGCCTCAGCCATTGTTCCATATGTGCTTCATCAGTCAACACGGCACGACCTGGCATAAACTCCAACCATTCGCCCCGCTTTTTCCAATATCGTTCGCTCATCTTAACCTCTCGTCTTACAACTGTTTTAGCGCTGCATAATGCGCTTCTATTGTACGGTCTATATCTTCATTCGTATGAGCATTGGACACAAACATCCCTTCGAATTGCGAAGGCGCCACGCTAACACCCTCATTCAACAGATGTTTAAAGTATGAGCGGAAGCGATCTAGGTCTGATGTCCGCGCCGTATCGAAATTGGTGACCTCATGATCCGTAAAGAACGGGCACACCATAGAACCAACACGGTTAATCACACTAGCTATCCCAAGTTCTCTTGCATTTCTCTCTAACCCATCCTGCAGTCTTGCAGCTTTGGATTCCAGATTGTCGTATACGTCTGGAGTTAATAAAGACAGAGTTGTGTATCCAGCAACCATAGCAAGTGGATTACCACTTAATGTGCCTGCCTGATAAATCGGACCACTTGGTGCAACCTGCTCCATCAGATCACGACGACCTCCATAAGCACCAACTGGCAGACCGCCGCCAATCACTTTACCAAAGCAAGTCAAATCTGGAATAACACCAAATCTCCCTTGGGCACAGTTATAATGTACGCGGAACCCCGTCATTACTTCATCAAATATGAGCAAACTGCCAAACTTAGTTGTTAATGCTCTCAGGCCTTCAAGGAACCCCGGCAATGGCGGCACCACTCCCATATTGCCAGCTACCGGCTCTACGATAATGCAAGCTATCTCTTCACCGAATTTGTCAAAGGCCAGCTTGGCAGACTCCAAATCATTATAGGGAACTGTGATTGTATTGCTGGCTACTCCTTCTGGAACTCCTGGACTATCCGGCAATCCCAACGTAGCCACGCCAGATCCTGCCTTGATCAGCAGGCTATCGGCATGCCCGTGATAAGAACCTTCAAACTTCACGATCTTGTTGCGCTTTGTAATGCCTCGAGCAAGACGAATTGCACTCATCGTTGCTTCTGTGCCCGAATTCACCATACGTACGATATCCACTGATGGCACTCGCTCACATACGATACGTGCCATTTTAGTCTCAATCTCCGTAGGCGCACCAAAGCTAGTTCCACGTGCTGCAGTTTCTTGAATCGCTTGAATAACCTCGGCACGCGCATGTCCGAGAATTAGTGGTCCCCATGAACCGACGTAATCAATAAAAACATTACCGTCGATATCATATACACGCGACCCTTCTCCGCGTTCCATATAAAGCGGAGTTAAACCAACTGATTTAAATGCACGAACAGGGCTGTTTACCCCACCTGGAATATATTGCTTAGCTTCCTCAAATGCTGCTTTGGAGCGGGTATCACGTCTTAACTCATTTTTTTCAGTCAACTTCAACACTCCTATCTATATTCATCTTATTGAATATGTTAAACTATTAGAAAATTGGCATGGGCAAAAAGAGGTAACAGTCATGATTGAATTACTTAAACGTGTTCCGCTGTTTGCGGATATGACGGACGATCAGCTTAATATCGTCTTTTCTATCACATCACGCCATGAATTTGCCGCGCAAACTGTACTTTTTAAGCAAGGCGATCCTGGAAACACTTTTTATATCATCATTCGCGGTTCCGTAAAAGTGTTTACCTCCAATAAGGAAGGGCAACAGAAGATACTGGACGTATTTCAAACAGGTGACTGCTTCGGCGAGCTCGCACTCATTGACGGCAAGCCACGCTCTGCTACAGCGGAATCGCTGGAAGAGACCGTGCTCCTAACCGTCACCAATGAAAGCTTCCATCTACTGCTGCGGGCACATTACGATATTGCACAGAAAGTTATGGTTCAGTTGTGCAGTCGGTTGCGTGCAACGAACGGAGATGTGTATGATCTGACGTTCCTTGATCCTTCCGCACGCATCGTTAAGAACATTGTAAGGAATGCGCAGCTTCATGGCAGACGAGTCGGCGACAAAATTGTTATTTGCTCTGAGTTCGATCGTAATTCTATGTCAGGTCTTGCAGGCGTTGATCTTCTGGTCCTTGATGAAGTGTTACGAGAATTAGAACATCAACGTATCCTAACGCTAGGACGCAAAGAGTATACACTAGACGTGACAAAGCTGTATCAAAGCAGTTATGTAGGATAGGAAAGCTCTGTACTTATTTCACAGGTCGATCAGGAACAATGGCAATCCAGTTGTGGATTGTCGTGTCCTCATCGGCCTGTTTTACATCCTGATTCAGGTTTACAACATGCAGGTACTAATTGTTCAACCATCTAGCCATATCTTTGGCAAAGTACGTAATAATAAGGTCTGCTCCTGCACGCTTCATACCAAGCAGCATCTCACTCACGATTGCTCGCTCATCTACCCAGCCTTGGAGAGCAGCTGCTTTAACCATAGAATATTCTCCACTGACATTGTAGGCCACGATCGGAAGATCGAATCGGTTGCGCAGCGTACGAATGATGTCCATATAGGCAAGCGCGGGCTTGACCATAAGCATATCGGCGCCTTCTACCGCATCCGCTTCTGCTTCACGCAATGCTTCACGCGCATTGGCCGGGTCCATCTGATACGTCTTGCGATCTCCGAATTGAGGTGTCGAATGCGCCGCTTCACGGAAAGGACCGTAGAACGCCGATGCATACTTTACAGAATACGACATAATGGGAATGTCTGTGAATCCTGCCTCATCTAATCCTGATCGAATCGCATGGACGAATCCGTCCATCATATTGGAAGGTGCGATGATGTCCGCTCCTGCTTCCGCTTGGGATACTGCGGTCTTTACCAAGTACGCAAGCGAAGCGTCGTTGTCAACATCACCTACTGTGCGACCATTCACCTCATGGACGTGCACCATTCCACAGTGACCATGATCGGTAAATTGACATAAGCATGTGTCCGCAACAATCACCAGATCCGGATATTTCGCTTTAATTTGGCGAGTCGCTTGTTGAACAATACCATTGGTATCGTATGCTGAACTGCCCGTCGCGTCTTTTGACGCTGGTACGCCAAACAATACGATTCCAGGAACGCCAAGGCGAACGATCTCATCTACTTCAACATCAAGCATATCCAGTGAAAAATGATAAATACCTGGCATCGAACTGATCTCTTCTTTTATTTGAGTGCCATGTGTAACAAAAATAGGCATGAGCAGGTCATCTGTCGTCAAGATCGTTTCACGCACCATACTACGAATTCCTGCTGTCTTACGCAAACGACGTAATCGTGTAATCGGATATGCCATTATCAATGTCCTCCTTCAGCCCTATTCAGGCATTACATCCTTTGGTTATTATTAATCTTTGTCATTTATCCAATAATGGAATTACAGCAAACCTTTTGATTGCCACACTTCTAATATCGCACACAACATCCATTGTATTCATCAGTATGCAATAGACGTTATCTAGCAATATTCTCTCATTTCTCGGCGCTGCAGTTCCACGACATGCAGGATGCTCTCCATAACACCGTCCATCGTTGCTTCTTTCGCCACTGCCGCTACTTTCAATCCGGCATTCCGCGCTGTATTCGCTGTAATCTCACCAATACATATGATAATGGTCTGGTTCAAAAGCTCTACCGCATTCTCTACCCCAGACTGATGGAGCAATTCGAGCAGGTTATGAACAGTAGACGAACTGGTTAACGGCACAATTTGAATTGCACCTTCTTGCAGCAGCTCCACCATATGCGGATCGTTGTTGTCGGGAAGGATTGTTTCGTATATGTCAAGCTCATCTACCTGTATCTGAGCACCGCGCAACATCTCGCCCAACCAAGGTCGCGCAAGATCACCTCTCGCCAGAAGCACTTGTTGTCCTGGTTGTGCTTCCTGCTCAAGGATCGACCATACCCCTTCTTGACTAAACTGTTCCGCGACTCGATCAGGAATAATTCCGTACTCCTGCATGGCCTGAGCCGTCTTGGGCCCTACTGCCACCATGCGCGCCCCTGCTATACGACGAATATCCGTCTTCGTACGCTTCATATGCTCCATCCAGTATTGGACACCGTTTGCGCTTGTCAGCACGATCCAATCATAAGAATGCAGTCTAGCCATAACACGATCAATCTGCTCCAACTGCTGCTCGTCACGAGGCATACGAACCTCAATAACCGGATACTCGTACGGTTCACCGCCAAGATCTTCAATCGCACGCACAAACGTTTCTGATTGTGTGCGTGCACGTGTGATCAGTACACGTTGCCCGAACAACGGCCGCATTTCTGCCCATTGCAGCAGTTCACGTTCAAGCACAACATCACCAACCACAATTACAGCAGGCGAACTAAAGCCTGTCCGTGCTACTTCATCCGCAATTGTGGACAATGTGCCTACAAGGGTCTGCTGCTCAGCACGCGTCCCCCAGCGAACGATGGCTACTGGTGTTTCTGGCGAACGTCCGTGTCGAACCAATTGCTCTGCAATAACACGAATTCGCCCAACTCCCATAAGAAACAACAATGTGCCTGTTGCTTGTGTAAGCTTTTCCCAGTCCACACGCTCATCCAGTCGTTCGGGCATCTCATGTCCGGTAATTACACTAAAGGAAGATGCACGTTCCCGATGGGTAACGGGGATACCTGCATAAGCGGGAACCGCTACTGCAGAAGTTACACCCGGTACAATCTCAAAAGGCACGCCGTGCTGCTTCAACAGTGCTGCTTCTTCTCCGACACGTCCGAATACGCAGGGATCGCCGCCTTTAAGCCGAATCACACGCTTTCCTTCCAATGCCAACTCAACGAGCAGTTGATTGATCTGTTCTTGCTTCATAGCGTGCCGGTCTGGAAGCTTCCCGACATATATTTTGACTGCGCCTGGTTTAGCCATCTGTATCAGGCGTGGGCCAGCGAGTCGGTCATAGACGACCACATCTGCTTCTTGCAAATAACGCATGCCCTTGACTGTGATCAGCCCTGCATCCCCAGGCCCAGCTCCAACCAAATATACAACACCAACCGTGCTCACTTCTAAGCTTCCTTGCATGACGCCACGATCGCTTCCCCCCATAAATATCAACCCCTCAATGGACCAAGTAGTTGTTCCGCACCCTGGCTCAGCAATTCTTCCGCTACTGCATTTCCCAAATTCTCAGGGTGATCGCCCTCTTTAACAACTTTAAGAATAGTGCTACCATCTGGAGAGCCAACCATGCCTGTCAGCGTTAGTTGTCCAGTCTGCTCATGTTGAGCAGCATACGCACCAATTGGAATTTGACAGCCGCCGTTCATACGTCCTAAAAATGCCCGTTCCGCCCGAACAGCACGCGCCGTATCTTCACTATGGTAGTGTTCAAGCAACTGCAGCAGCTGCTCATCCTCTTCACGGCATTCAATTGCAAGCGCCCCCTGTCCAACTGCTGGAAGGCTAATATCTATTGGGATATGCGATGTAATCTTGTCCTCCCAATCCATCCGAAAAAGCCCGGCTGCAGCAAGGACGATCGCATCAAAACCTTCTGTTTGAAGCTTCTTCAATCGAGTATCGATATTACCTCGAAGAGGTTCGATGACCAGATCCTTTCGATAGGCTTGAAGCTGCGAGGATCGACGTAAACTGCTTGTGCCTACCTTAGCTCCTTGCGGAAGATCATCTATAGAGGAGCCTTTGCTCATAATTAGGCAATCGCGCGGATCAACCCGCTTCGGAATCGCACCGATGCAAAGACCTGTCGGCAGCTCCCAAGGCATGTCCTTCATACTATGTACTGCCATATCAATCTCGTTATCGATAAGCGCCTGCTCGATTTCTTTGACAAACAGCCCCTTGCCGCCAACCTTGGACAACGTCACATCTAAAATACGATCGCCTTTGGTCACTATCTTATGCATCTCAAATTCGAACGGCAAATCGTACTCACGGCAAATCGCCTCCAACGCCGCGATTACTTGGCCTGTTTGTGTTAATGCAAGTGCGCTCTGACGTGTACCTACACGAATCTTTCTCATTCTGCTTCCTCCCTGCTTAACGTCGCTGCTGTGTAATGTTGTTCCAACCACTCATTCCATACAGGAAAAGGAGCATTATGCTCCCAAGATTGCCAGCATGCATCTCCGTACTGACGGAGCAATTCATGTCTGGCTGGCCCATCTATCTTGCATTGCTGCACCTGTAACCGCGCGGCATAAAGATGCTCTGCCAGCAGACCAAGACGCTCATCAATAATGCGATCTACTTTGTCCACAATATGACGCGTCAACGTAGGACTGGCTCCGCCTGTAGACACATTAATCTGCACAGGCCCGTATCGCAAAACACCTGGATTCGTAAAATCCGACTGATCCGGTGCATGTGCTACGTTAACCATAACCCGTTCTTGCTTTGCATCCTCTGCGATCATCAAGTTCACTCTGTGATTATCCGTCGCCGCAAATATAAGAAAGGCATCCTTCACATCATCCGTTACATAGCCTCGTTCCTCAACCGAAATAGTGCCATCTTGCACGAAGCGCCAAAGCGTCCGTGTCAGCGTCGGACTGACTACGGTCACTTCGGCGCCACTTTCGAGCAGCTGCTTCACTTTTCGCGTTGCGACTTGACCGCCGCCTACCACAACGCAGCGCTTATGCTTTACGTTCAGCATAATAGCATACTGCGGGCAATCATCGATCAATGCAACAGTCTCTTGCAGCTGCTCATTCATATCATCAAGCTCCCATCCAGCGGTGGAATGTCGATACAGCATTAAGACCATAATTAAGCAACATCACCGCGTAACAGATCATATTAAAACATACAATTTGCAAACCTGTCAGTGATCCGCCTCGCCTCTTAATCAAATATACACCGTACAAAACTAGAACCGCTATTGTAAACCAGACTTTAAAGTCAAGGAGCAGCTCCATACGGTTCCCAAGAAGCACCGCAACAACGGCCACAGATAAAGATAATAAAAATAACGGCATGCCGATGGAACACGCAATAAAGGAAGATCGTTCCATTCGTTCCAAACTTGGGAGACGGCGAACAGCATCCGACCATTTCTTGGACTTCAGCCGTTGATGTAGAAATGCATACATCGCTGCGTAAATCGCACTAACCGTAAGCGCTGCAAATCCACATGCAGCAAGGGCAATATGAAACGTAAGGACGTTCCTCATCATTTCCCATTCTTTCATTACAGACGGCGCAGTTGGATCATTTAACATATTTACAATTAATAAGGCAAACCCGATTAAATTCACAAAAAAGACGATAAACTCAATATGGAAAAATCGGCTAATCACTAATGATGTCGTCACTAATATCCATGAGAAGAGAAACATAAATTCAAAGCTGCTGAACATTGGCACGTCCTGATGCCGCAATACGCGTACCAGCAAAAAGACCGTCTGCAGCACCCATACAAAAATAAGAAGCCCTGTGCCCATCCGCTTCGCTCTCCGATTCACACCTACAACATCAGAGAAATAAAACAGAAGGCTCAGGGCATATGTGTAAATAATCGCATCGTAGGTCCAACTACTGGTTACCATGTGCGCCTGTCGCCTCCCGTCATACGTCCATTACCATGTGACAGCAGCCCATGATAATGCAGGCTTTACCGGCTCCGGCTCATCCGCCGTGTCGCGTACTGGATGCGCTGCGCTCAACTTGGACGGCTGCTCATGGCTGCCGTTCGTCGCTGCTCGCTCATCTTCCAGCGCAAACAGCTCTGAGAAATAGTGCAGCGCCTCATCACCATTTCTGTTAGCGGCAAGCTCTTTAATCTGGAGAATCGGGTCATGCATCATCTGATTCAGCATACTCTTTGTGAGTCGGCGGATAATGATCGCTTCTTTCTCCGACAAGTCAGGGAGCTTGTTAAACATACTGTCTAGGGTGTCCTGATGAATACGCTCCGCCTTGGATTGTAGCGCTCGTATAAGCGGCGTGACCCCCAGCATATTCAACCACTGGTGGTACTGCTTAATCTCATGGGCAACCATATGCTCGATCTTGAGAGCCTCCTTGTTCCGCTGCGCCAGATTGCTCTGTACAATCCCTTCAAGATCGTCAATATCGTACAGGAATACGCTCGATAAATCTGCAATGGCAGGATCAAGATCACGTGGAACCGCAATATCAATTAAGAATAGGGGACGTGAGCGGCGTCGCTTCATAACTTGTTCAACGTCCTTCCCTGTTAACACATAAGAAGGAGATCCCGTCGAGCTAATAACGATGTCTGCTTCTGTCAGAAGCGTATCCAGATTGTCCAACGTGCAGGCCCGTCCTTTAAACTGACGTGCCAATTCCTCTGCACGCGCCAACGTACGATTCGCAACCATAACCTCAGCAGCACCATTCGAATACAGATGCTTTACCGTCAACTCGCTCATCTTGCCCGCGCCGAGTATAAGCACCTTCTTGCCTTGAAACGAACCAAATATCCGTTTGCCAAGTTCAACGGCCGCGTAACTGACAGACACTGCGTTGTCGTTAATGTTAGTCTCCGCATGTGCCCGCTTCGCTAAAGTGACCGCTTGCTTGAACAAATGGTTAAAACAAGTGCCAGTAGTCCCTTGCTTTTGCGCAAATAAAAAGGATTGCCGCACTTGACCTAATATCTGAGTTTCCCCGACCACCATAGAGTCTAGCCCTGATGTGACACGAAATAGATGCTCTACTGCCTGATCGTCTTCATAAATGTATAAATAAGGAGTGAACTGCTGTCTAGGTATGTCGTACCACTGCTCCATGAATCCTCGGATAAAATGTCCGCACATATGAAGCCTATCAACTACTACATACATTTCAGTTCGGTTACATGTAGACACGATGACACATTCAAGCACACTCTTTATACGTCTCAGCTGTTGAATCGCATCGGTCCACTGCTCTTCAGGAATAGCGAATTTCTCCCGAATTTCGACAGGCGCCGTACGATAGTTCATGCCGACGACTACAACATGCATGGATGCTCACCTGCTTTGCACATATTTAGAACATTATCGAGATAATAATAATTATCATTATAGCATAGTTCGACAACTTAACATCCGTTAAATTTGAATAAACCATGAAAATCATTCCAGTTAAACTGTTCTATATTGTCTCTCTTTACTAAGTTCCTTATACAACCGTTGATTTGAATAGATCCACATCTATTTTACTCAAATCAAGCTGCCTTTCGCAACGTTGTTTCTTCAATTATCTCCCCTTGCGCCGGATTACACACAACTTAGAAATTCTTGACCGCGCAAATAGCTTACAGCCTCACTTTTCTGCATCTGCAGTAAGAATCAGCATGTGTTGGAGCCGCTTTTCCGCGAACGCTAATTCTTCAATTTTCGAAGAGATAAGCTGCCCATTCATATTCATAATACCCTCATACTTTTGGCAGATTTGCGCCATTAGACCTACCGCCTCCGCTGCCATTTTTCGTTCTGCTTCACTCAACGGCTTATCACCGCTAATCTGTGCAATCGTGATATAATCCTCTATTTGCTGGAGAGAAGGCAGCTTGGGAAGTGTCTTCCCCCCTACAGCTTGTATTAGACGCTCATGTGCAAACGAAGCGGCATAAACGTTTGTTTTCCATTCATTCCAGTCAGCGCTTGTCGTCGCCTTACTAGCCCTCTGTGTCGCACCTTCAAGCATTCTCATATTTAAATTGACTACTTCGTATAAAGATCGTTCTGCATTGCCAGGCAGCTCTCTATCGAACAATACCGTGTACAACTGCATTAGAACCCACACTGTCAGAATTAGCACCAGCCCAGCCATTAGAACGCGGCGTGGCTTTCTTATTTTGCTCCGCATGACGCTCATGCCTCCTTCCTGAACATATCATAAAGGTTCATAAATGATAAACAATAAGCTGCATTGGATAAGCTTATCTCCTTATATGTATGCGGCAGACGGGCCGAGCAGGATATGAAATATTGCCTCCGATATGACAACTGTTGAAGAGCATACTTGTGGATACAAAAAGGCCCGCCGATGATGGCGGGCCTTTCTGCATAACATGTTCCTATGATACGTTCTACGTATCGGTAACACTGACAAATGAAATTATACGAGCTCAGAAACTTTGATTTCAGGCGTTACAACTTCCATCTCACCGATTCCGCGAACTAATTTTTTTGCATAAGTCTTCTCTGGTTTCAGTACGGAGACCAGGTAGTCAATTGCCAGCTGCGGGTCAACTGTTTCTCCACATGTGTAACAATCAATTGCAGCAAATCCACGTTCAGGATAAGTGTGGATAGAAAGATGACTTTCCGACAACAACACAAGTACTGTTGCTCCTTGAGGCTCAAATTGCTTGGCTTGAACAGATAGTACTGTCGCACCGCATGCTTCAGCAGCGTCCACCAGTTGTGCTTGGAGGTATTCAGCATTGTTCAGTAAGTCAAAGTCGACTCCCCACGTATCAACAGCAACGTGTCTTCCGAAAGTTGAGTATTCCATCTTTCGGTTCCCCCTTCCTAGGAATAAAATGTTTGAAAAAAATTTCATCCGCTAGGACCTACGTCATTCACTTCCCGAGGGAAAAATCTCTCGCAACATACAATGTCCTGAGTGAATCCTGGTTCCTATATTGT
Source organism: Paenibacillus sp. ACRRX (assembly GCF_022346885.1). GTDB lineage: Bacteria > Bacillota > Bacilli > Paenibacillales > Paenibacillaceae > Paenibacillus_B. Next base: position 204,782 of record NZ_JAKRNK010000009.1, on the reverse strand, counting down.
TTTCAACGAGATTAAAAATAACATCTTACAGCAATTATTGCAACCTTTTTTTTCAATCTTACATTAGACATTTGTTCCGAACATTCAGAACCCTTCATCAACATATGGTTCGGAAGCTTGTTCGGTTCATCACTTTTTACAAACAGCTTGTTCCAGTTTGTTCGAGAAATAAACCCCGCAGCCCTTACTGTATATATAAAAGAAGAAGACGGCCTCAGATGAGACCGCCTTCCTAACATTGCCAATTCAAGCTTCCAGTACAAATAGCTGATGAACCAATTCATTCAGTTGTTGATCAATATGTGTGATGTCCATATCCGTCATGGCGCGGTTGCGCGCGTCAAGCAGACGATTAATCCGACGTTGAATATATGAAATTTCTTGTTCCACCGTATCCTGTTTATACAATAGCTGCAGTTCACGAACGGTATCTTTATGCTCGTAGATTGTTCGGAATTGGTCGTCTTTATACTCCTCGATCTTCCGAACTGCACCTTCTACATAATAATAAGTCATTGTAAATCCTGCAAAAATACGGTTGACCACCGCTTCTCCGCGGAATGTCGCCACAAGTTTATGCATCACTTGAGTTAACTTTGGATGCACCAAGCGGCAAGACGTTACACAGACATACCGATTGCCTTGCTTCTCGAACAGGAAAGTAACCTCATCGCCCTGATCGTCCTCAAGAACCACCTCTTGATTACCGTTCTCCAATACTTTCACATGCCAGACTAATGACTGTCCGACCAAAGATTGTATAAATCGGGACAACTGAGTTTCTGTCAACTGCATACGGGCCTTCACATACTCTGTGGCTAACCGCCTAGCCATAAATATCTCCTCAATTCTTTAAACCTTCTGTTACTTATCATTATTATACTACATCATAAGCAACAATTCCTGTCGTTGAGGTCGCATATAGCTCTAGATTTCTGAAAAAATCGGAAGAATTCCGAATCCACACGTAAAATTCGTATTGTTTCTTGCATTCAAGCGAATCCTTAACGTATTTACATGCAATTAATCGAATTCATTTACACAAGCTCGTCCGCTGACGACTCCTGGGACAACCCCGCATTCACAGTCTTCGCTTCGTCTATTTCAGATGGACTCTGGACAGCATACTTGTTAATAATTTCCCACAATTCCTCACGGCCTGCACCTGTTTCAGCAGAGAACATAATAAGAGGGGCATCAGGTCGCATGCCCAGTGTCACTCGAACCTGCTTCAAGTGTTTCTGCCATTGGCTTTTTGGCAGCTTGTCAGCTTTAGTAGCAACGATACATAGCGGGATATTATAATGTGTCAACCAGTTATACATGAGGACATCATCTTTAGTTGGCGGATGACGAAGGTCAATCACTTGCATCACCAGCTTAAGCGGCTCACGTTCTTGGATGTAGGCTTCGATCATTTTGCCCCATGCCTCGCGCTGCGTCTTGGATACCTTGGCAAACCCATATCCAGGAACATCCACGAAGTATACATTTTCATTAATACGATAATAGTTTAATTGCTGGGTCTTGCCGGGCTGCGAGCTGGTACGAGCCAAGTTGCGTCGCTGAATCAGTTTGTTAATAAGCGACGACTTGCCAACGTTAGACCGTCCTGCTAGCGCTACTTCTGGCAGCCCATCCTCTGGATATTGCGCAGGGCCAACCGCGCTTATAATAAATTCAGCCGATGTAATTTTCATCGTTGTGCCACCTTCCTTCGTGTATGACCTAGAAACTTACACGGTGTCATTTTTAAATTTAGGTAAAATAAATGATACAATACTGCCGCAACCTCCAACTGCGTGTGCACTGAATCAGCACACGCAATCAAAACAACAGCGGGCGCAACACCGCGCCCGCTGAAAGGTCACATGCAACATGATACAAACAAACCGAACGGACTACTCTGCAACGATCGCATGCTGCAGCACTTCATCTAGGTTCTGCACAGGGACAAACGTTAGTTCAGACCGCACACTCTCTGGAACATCCTGCAAATCACGTTCATTATCGTGCGGGAACAACACCTTTCGGATTCCCGCCCGGTGCGCAGCCAAAGACTTCTCCTTCAGCCCACCAATCGGCAGAACACGCCCACGCAGCGTAATCTCCCCCGTCATGGCAACATCCTTAGACACATATGACTTCGTCAGGGCGGACACTAGTGCCGTCGCCATGGCAATACCAGCTGACGGACCGTCCTTTGGAATCGCGCCTTCAGGCACGTGAATATGAATATCCACCTTCTCATGGAAGTTCGATTCCAGCTTCAGCTGCTCTGCCTTGGAGCGAACATAGCTGAATGCAGCCTGTGCCGATTCCTTCATCACATCGCCGAGCTTGCCCGTCAGCAACAGCTTGCCGCTGCCTGGAACAACCGTCACCTCAATCGTCAATGTGTCACCGCCAACCTCTGTCCAGGCTAATCCAGTCACAATGCCGATCTGGTCATGCTGCTCGCTCTGTCCGTATCGATACCGAGGAATGCCTAGGTATGTCTCCAATTGCTCCGACTGAATCGTTACAGCCTCTGCCTTCTCCGAGACGATTCGCTTAGCTGCCTTTCTGCACAAAGCAGCCAATCGTTGCTCCAATTGGCGTACGCCAGCTTCACGTGTATACAAACGAATCGTTCTTGTTATGACCTCTTCGTCGAGAACCAGTTGTTCTTCCTCCAGCCCATGATCTCGCTTCTGCTTTGGAAGTAAGTGACGCTTGGCAATCTCTAGCTTCTCGAGCTCTGTATAACCGGATAACGAAATTAACTCCATCCGATCGAGGAGCGGACGAGGAATATTATGTACCGCATTCGCTGTTGTAACAAACATCACTTTAGATAAGTCCACAGGCAGTTCGATAAAATGATCGCTAAACGTATTGTTCTGTTCTGGATCAAGCACTTCCAACATCGCCGATGATGGATCACCACGGAAGTCCGAGGCCATCTTGTCGATCTCGTCTAGCAACATGACCGGATTCATCGTTCCCGCTGTCTTCAGCGCCTGAACGATTCGGCCCGGCATAGCCCCTACATAAGTTCGACGGTGTCCCCGAATTTCTGCTTCATCGCGCACTCCACCTAGCGAGATACGAACAAATTGGCGTTCCAGCGACTTCGCAATGGAGCGAGCCAATGATGTCTTACCAACACCCGGCGGACCTACCAGACAAAGAATCGGTCCTTTCATCTGCTTCACCAGCTGCTGAACCGCAAGATACTCTAGGACGCGTTCTTTCGGTTTCTCTAACCCATAATGATCGGCTTCAAGTATTTGCTCCGCCTTATCCAGGTCCAGATCATCCTCTGACACATTCGACCACGGCACATGGAAGAGCCAATCGATATAATTACGAATAACAGAACCTTCTGCAGAAGTAGAAGGCATCTTCTCCAGACGATCGATTTCTTTCGTAATCTTCTCTTTGACTTTATCAGGCGCTTCCAATTCACCTAATTGCTGCCGAAGTTCCTCGATCTCACCGGCACGTCCTTCTTTATCTCCAAGCTCTTTCTGGATCGCTTTCATCTGTTCACGCAGATAATACTCTTTCTGGGTCTTCTCGATCTGTTTCTTCACAGACTGATTGATCTTACGCTCCAGTTCAAGAACTTCACTTTCATTATTCAACATATCAAGCAGTTGAATAAGTCTATCTTTAACGTCGGCTATCTCCAAAATCTGCTGCTTATCTTTCATCTTGAGCGGAAGGTGACTAGCTACAACATCTGTAAAACGCCCAGGCTCATCAATATCGGAAACAGCCGCAAGTGTCTCAGGCGTCACCTTCTTCGAAAGGTTGACATAACTTTCGAATTGTGACAATACCGTCCTCATTAACGCTTCAATCTCTGGTGTCAGCTCGGTCTGCTCCTGGATGAGTTGAACCTGGACTTCGTAATACTCATCGTTAGGCACGTACTCAACAATCTCGGCGCGGGACACACCCTCCACCAATACTCGTATCGTATTATTGGGCAGTCTCAGCATCTGACGAACTTTAGCCATTGTGCCGATCTGGAAGATATCATCTTTAGTCGGCTCTTCAATACTGCCCTCCGACTGCGAGCTTAAGAGCAATATCTGATCTTCCAGCATTGCTTGTTCGAGCGCTTTTACCGATTTGTCCCGCCCGACATCCAGATGCAGAACCATGCTTGGATAGACAAGCAGACCCCTTAGCGGTAATAGAGGCAGCTTGCGTCCCTTTGCTAGTTTAAGCCCCATGATTATGGCACCCCCAAGGTTCTCCTGTTAAATGTGTAACTACCATTTTATCAAATTGCGCCACAAAACACCAACCGGCATCAGCCGATTTTGTAAAGAGATTAAAAGCGAATTAATCTGCATGGCTCGTTTCTGTCCCTTCGGCATGCATCAGCGGAACAGTCGAAACGGCATTACGCTCAAATAACTTCGGCACTTGCGGCAAATCTTCACGCATTTGGCTGCCAAATGTATGCTGAAGCACCTCTTCAATATGATCGATCGGAATAACTTGAAGTCCGTTCAAATTCGAGAAAATCTCCTGCCAGTTTTCTTTCGGCACCATAACTCTGGTAACACCCGCCTGAAATGCCGCCTCCACCTTAGCAAGCACACCACCTACTGGTTTCACACGACCATGAACACCAATTTCCCCTGTCATAGCTAACTTATGGTCCACAGGCCATTGATTAATAGCCGACGCAATGGCTACCGCCATCGCAATACCAGCCGATGGGCCGTCCACTGGCGAGCCTCCAGGGAAATTAATGTGGAGATCGTAGTTTGCCGTTTCATAGCCACAGCCCCTCAGCACAGTAAGCACATTTTCGATTGAACCTTTCGCCATGCTTTTACGACGGAGCGTACGACTGCCGCCACCAAGCTCTTCTTCGTCCACGACACCTGTAATCGTATACTTACCTTGACCATTCTTCATCCGTATCGCTGACACTTCTATTTCTAACAGCGACCCCATATTAGGGCCATAGACTGCCAATCCGTTAACGAGTCCGACTTGCGGTTCAATTCCAATCTTCCGTTCTGGACGAGGCGCGATTTGTGAGCTGTTCACGACCCATTCCACATCGGCTGCTTCTATGCTTGTTCGCCCTTCCGATAAGGCTAATCCCACCGCCAACTGTACGATATTAACCGCTTCTCGCCCATTGGTTGCATACTTCTTAAGTACGTGTACCGCTTCAGACGATGGGGGAAAGCCGATTTTTTTAACCGCGTTTTCAGCAATTGTCTCGATCTCTTCGGGCAATAAAGGCCGGAAAAAGATTTCCATGCACCGAGAACGCAGTGCAGGCGAGATCTCCTGCGGCGAACGAGTGGTGGCACCTACCAGGCGAAAATCCGCAGGGAGTCCGTTCTGGAATATATCATGTATATAGGTAGGGATATGCGTATCCTCCGAATTGTAATACGCACTTTCCAAATATACTTTTCGATCTTCCAAAACCTTCAACAGTTTATTCATCTGTATAGGGTGCAGCTCGCCAATCTCATCGATAAACAACATACCGCCATGTGCCTTTGTTACTGCTCCTGGCTTTGGTTGCGGAATTCCTGCTACCCCCATTGCCCCTGCTCCTTGATAGATTGGATCATGCACAGAACCAATCAGCGGATCGGCAATGCCGCGTTCATCGAATCGAGCCGTAGTCGCATCAATTTCGGTAAACTTGGATTCTTGATTAAAAGGCGAAGTCGGATTCTTCTTGGCTTCTTCCAGCACAACACGTGCAGCCGCAGTCTTTCCGACTCCAGGCGGTCCATATACGATGATATGCTGTGGATTAGCACTGCACAAAGCAGCTTTCATCGCTCGCAGACCGTCTCGTTGACCTACAATATCATTCATTGTTGACGGCCGCGTCTTCTCCGCAAGCGGCTTCGTTAAAGATATGGAACGCATCTTACGCAGTTTATCCATTTCTTTACGAGATTCTCTGTCTACCGCTGATCGGTTTGTTTTCTGGCTTCTTAACAGGTTCCAGAAATAAACTCCAATAACAATTGCAAAAAAAGCATTAATTAACATTAGTATTAAACTTAAATTCACTGATCTCATCCTCCCGTGACGCCTACAGCACCTAATCAAGGCGCAAAAAAAGTCCGGCAAAGTGTAATACTTGGTAGTATTGCCCTTTGCCGGACTCCTTATAAGTTACTTTTCAAGAGAGAACAGATAAAATTAAACTTTAATCAAGATTCAGACGGACGACGCTCCCAGCATTCTACGTGCTTAAGACCCGGTATCGTGTCGGCATAAAATTGAGGCTCTTTGCCTTCCTTACGCTGCTTTGAATAGTCTCTAAGCGCCGCAACTGCAATCCTCCCGAGAATAAAGATGACGATTAGGTTAATAAACGCCATGAGCCCCATAAACATATCTGCCATATCCCATACTAAAGAGATCTTAGCAACGGATCCGAACAATACCATAAGAACAACACCCACTCGATAGGTGAACATCCAGCCTTTACTCTTCGTAATAAACTCAATGTTGCTTTGGCCGTAATAGTAATTCCCAATCAAAGAGCTGAATGCGAACATAAATACAGCAAAACCGATAAAGTAGTGAGCCCAACCACCGATTTCAGCTGCAAGCGCATGCTGTGTAAGTTGAATCCCATTAAGTTCCCCTGAGGTAGGAATTCCAGAGAACAAAATAATAAACGCTGTAGAGCTGCACACTAACAAGGTATCTACAAATACGCCAAATGATTGGATTAACCCTTGTTTCACGGGATGACTAACCGCTGCCGTAGCCGCCGCGTTCGGCGCACTCCCCATACCTGCCTCATTCGAGAACAAGCCACGTTTGATTCCGTTCATAATTGCCGCTCCAATACCACCTGCTACGGCCTCTTCAAACCCGAAAGCATTTCGAATGATGGAGCTAAACACTTCAGGAATACGGTCAAAATTAAGCATAATAACAAACAAAGCGATTCCAATGTATCCAAGCGCCATGATCGGTACTATAACCGCAGACACTTTGGCAATTCGATGCACACCACCAAATATGGTGAGTATAACCAATACAGCCAGTGTCGCCCCCATCGCCCACGGGCTGAAGCCAAACAGATCACTAAAAGCTGCACTCACCGTATTGGCCTGAACGGAGTTAAAGACAAAACCGAAGCTGAATGTGATGAGTATTGCAAAAACAATACCCAACCAACGCGCATTAAGCGCTTTTTCCATATAATAGGCAGGGCCTCCACGGAATGCGTTTCCGTCCCGCACTTTATATATTTGAGCCAACGTCGATTCTACAAATGCCGATGCAGACCCAATGATTGCGATAACCCACATCCAGAATACAGCACCTGGTCCTCCTAATGAGATCGCAATTGCAACCCCTGCCAGATTCCCTGTACCAACGCGTGATGCCGTACTCATCGCAAAAGCCTGGAATGAAGATACGCCGGTTTTCCCTTTGTCTTTATCTGATTCGGTTTCACGCTCTCGACCTGTAATAAGTCGGAACGTTTCTCCGATAGCTGATAGTTGCACAAATCTAGTGCGGATTGAGAACATCAATCCAACCACAATGAGGATAAAAATTAACATTAAGTACCAATACTCATTAAAGATAGCTACCCATTCTTGTAAACGATCAAACATGAATCGCACCCTTCCTTCTCGATGTAAACTAATTCCCCCTAGGTGTTATGTCATGTTTCTTAACACACAACATTTTAAGATTGTAACTTATCAAGCTATAAATAGCAAAAAAAATGTGCATTCTTCTTCATCATGATAACTATGAATGCTTATAAAATATTTTAATCACCATGAAAAATATGGATGATGATTAGTGTTTAGCGCTTACATTCGTCTTTTTATTATAATTAATGGATTTTTTTCTTTATTTTATATCCAATTCCCGTTAATTACTGTAAGGTAATGTTACACCGTTACTTAACAACAAAAAACCTCCAAATCAAGCTTGCGCAAGATTTGGAGGTATAATATTCATGATAGCAAACAAAACACTGATAACTTCAGCACACTCACATCTTTAGTGTATCTGCTAGTGCTTACGACCAGGAATTTCACCTGTTCGTTCATACTCTGCTACAATATGATCAATTTCTTTCTTTAGTTCATTTAACAATTCAGCTTCCGGCACCTTTCGAATCATGACACCATAACGGAACAGCAATCCCTCTCCACGAGCTCCTGCAATCCCAATGTCGGCCTCACGCGCCTCACCAGGGCCGTTAACCGCACACCCAAGAACAGATACTTTTATAGGTACCTTGATCTTGGAAATGTACTCTTCTACTTCATTGGCTATCGAAAATAAATCGATATCAAGTCGTCCACATGTCGGGCATGACACTAACGTAGCAGCATTCGAAATAAGTCCGAAACACTTTAACAATTCACGTGCCACTTTCACTTCTTCCACTGGATCTGCACTTAAGCTAATACGAACAGTGGAGCCGATTCCAAGTGACAATAGAGCACCAAGACCCGCCGAGCTCTTAATTGTACCCGAAAACAACGTTCCGGCCTCAGTTATACCTAGATGGAGCGGATATGGAATAACCTCAGCTGCTTTGGAGTAAGCTGCGATGGCCATCGGCACATCCGAAGCTTTGAGTGACACAATAATATCATGGAAATCGAGTTCTTCCAAGATTCCTATATGATATAAAGCACTCTCTACCATCGCTTCCGGAGTCGGATAACCGTATTTCTCCAACAAATGATTCTCCAAAGAACCCGCATTTACACCGATACGAATTGGAATACCGCGCTCTTTACAGGCTCTCACAACAGCTTCAACTTTCTCTCGCCGCCCGATATTGCCTGGATTAATACGAACTTTATCAATTCCGTTCTCAATCGCCTTAAGCGCTAAGCGATAATCAAAGTGAATATCCGCTACAAGCGGGATATGAATCCGCTTCTTAATTTCTTTGATGGCCTCAGCAGCTTCCTGATTGTTAACAGTAACACGTACTAGCTGACAACCCGCTTCCTCCAGCCGTAGAATCTCAGCTACCGTTGCCTCGACGTCTGCCGTCTTGGTGGTACACATGCTCTGGATAAGCACTTCATTATTGCCGCCTATCGTCAAGTTTCCTACTTGTACAGGTCTAGTTTGTTGGCGCAAATACATGTTCATTCTCTCCCATACGGATTAACGCCGGAAAAGCGCCCTTAGGCGCTTTCCTCTTTCTTATTCTCCGCCGTTAGTTCCGGAATGATTCGTTCACGAACAACCTGCTCAGTAATGAGACACGTTGTTATATCTTCTCTGGATGGAACTTCGTACATCACATCCAGCATAATCCCCTCAATAATCGCACGAAGTCCGCGCGCACCCGTATTACGCTTAATTGCTTCGCGTGCGATCGCTTCGAGCGCACCACCCTCGAATTCGAGCTTTACATTGTCCATCTCCAGCAGCTTCTGATACTGCTTTGTCAATGCATTCTTAGGTTCGCTCAAAATACGTACGAGTGTATCTTCGTCAAGCGGCTCCAATGTCGAGATGACAGGCAAGCGACCTACGAACTCCGGAATCAAGCCAAACTTCAGCAAGTCTTCCGGCAATGTCATTGTCAAATATTCGCCAGCCTTCAAATCCTTCTGAACGCCATCAGCGTTAAAGCCGATAATCTTCTTCCCTACACGACGCTTGATGATCTGCTCTAGGCCATCAAATGCTCCGCCGCAAATAAACAAGATATTAGTTGTATCGATCTGGATGAATTCTTGATGCGGATGCTTACGTCCACCTTGTGGAGGAACCGATGCAACCGTACCTTCCAGAATCTTCAACAACGCTTGCTGAACGCCTTCACCAGATACATCACGTGTAATAGAAGGATTCTCAGACTTGCGGGCTACTTTATCAATCTCATCGATATAGATAATACCGCGTTCTGCCTTCTCTACATCATAGTCTGCAGCTTGGATTAATTTAAGCAGAATATTCTCCACGTCTTCGCCTACGTATCCAGCTTCCGTGAGGGAAGTTGCATCCGCAATTGCAAAAGGAACATTCAAAATCTTCGCCATCGTCTGTGCAAGCAGGGTCTTACCTGAGCCAGTAGGACCTACGAGCAGAATATTACTCTTCTGCAATTCAACATCTTCCAGCTTACTCTGTGAGTTGATACGCTTGTAGTGGTTATAGACCGCTACAGAAAGAGATTTCTTTGCTTGCTCCTGACCAATAACGTATTGGTCCAAAATAGAGCGAATCTCCTTCGGCTTCGGAATATCCTTCAGATCCACTTCTTCTTCGTGACCGAGTTCTTCTTCAACGATCTCGCTGCACAGTTCAACGCACTCATCACAAATATATACACCAGGTCCCGCGACCAACTTGCGGACCTGTTCTTGGGATTTCCCACAGAAGGAGCACTTCAACTGACCCTTCTCTTCGTTAAATTTGAACACGCTATTCCCTCCTTACTTCATCATCGAGTGGCCCGGCTGAAGAACAGTATCAACGATACCATATTCTTTAGCATCCTCTGCACTCATGAAGTTATCGCGATCTGTATCACGTTCGATCTTCTCCATCGGCTGCCCAGTACGATCCACGTAAATTTGGTTGAGCTTCTGTCTTGTCTTAATAATCCAATCTGCGTGAATCTTAATATCAGACGCTTGACCACGCACGCCGCCAAGCGGCTGATGAATCATAATCTCACTGTTAGGCAGCGCAAAGCGCTTGTTAGGTGCTCCAGCAGTCAAGAGCAAAGAGCCCATACTCGCTGCCAAACCTACACATATTGTGGATACATCCGGCTTAATATGCTGCATTGTATCCAAAATTGCCATCCCAGCTGTAACGGAACCGCCAGGTGAATTGATGTATAAGGAGATATCCTTCTCTGGATCATCCGCTGCCAAAAACAACAATTGGGCGATAATGCTATTCGCGACATCATCGTCAATAGCGCTGCCAAGGAAAATAATGCGGTCTTTCAGCAACCGAGAATAAATATCGTAAGAGCGTTCGCCGCGATTCGTCTGCTCGATGACCATAGGTACTAAGTTCATGGTACCGACCTCTTTTCTTTATCTAGCTTCACAAGCCTATACAATCTCATTTTACCATGTTACGGACGCAATGTCATATTCACACCGTTATCACAGTGTATGATGCCTGCATATGCATTTAGTCACGCAACTCCGACAACAACAAAATATCTACGACTTACTTCATATGTACCCCCGATAAGGGTGGTGAAACGATAAACTGTGAACGTTATGTATTGGTGTTGATAATCAAAACGGAACAGCACTATTACCTATGTATACTTCGTATGTAATGAAATGTTTCTAGATGGAAAAAATAAGGCACGCAATATATATTGACGTGCCTTATCTTGTTGAGCCGTGGTCTTAAGCCACAGCCAATATGCGATTAATTATTTTCTGCAATAAACTTGATTGTCTTGCGAAGAAGTGCTTCTTCACGCAGGTTATCAAGCGAACCATTCTTCTCCAAGATCGTACGGATCTCTTCAGCGGAACGTTGGTAAGCTTGTCCCATATTCTCAAGTTCTTGTGACAACTCTTCTTCCGTGATGGACAATTCCGCTTCTTTAGCGATTTGCTCCAGAACAAGGTTGTTCTTCACGCGCTTGTTCGCTTCTTGTTGCATTTGCTCACGAAGATCAGCGATTGTCTGACCGGACAATGTCAGGAACATATCAATGTTCATGCCTTGGGAGCGAAGACGATTGTCAAGGTCCTTAACCATATGTTGAATCTCTGTTTCGATCATTGCATGCGGAATTTCTACTTCTGCATTCTCAGCAACTTTCTCCACTACTGCAGCTTCACGAGCCGCTTCTGCTTCACGTTCTTTGCGAGCTTGAAGTTGAGTCTTCAAATCTGCTTTGAATTCGTCAAGCGTGTCGAATTCACTTGCATCTTTCGCAAATTCATCATCCAATACTGGAAGCTGTTTGCGCTTGATCTCGTGAACTTTAACTTTAAATGTAGCTGCCTTACCTGCCAAGTGCTCAGCATGGTAATGCTCAGGGAATGTTACTTCAACATCCTTGAAGTCGCCTGTTCCCAAGCCAACCAATTGATCTTCAAAGCCTGGGATAAAGGAGTTGGAACCAAGCTCCAAGCTGTAACGCTCACCTGTTCCGCCTTCAAATGGTTCGCCATCAACGAAACCTTCAAAGTCGATCACAGCTGTATCACCGTTCTTAGCTGTATCTTCATCTACGATGACTAGCTCAGCATGACGTTGTTGAAGACGCTCCAGCTCAGCATTCAAGTCTTCTTCCGTTACTTCAGCACTCTCAGCTTCCACTTTAAGGCCTTTGTACTCGCCAAGCTTCACTTCAGGCTTCACTGTAACTTTAGCTTTGAACTTGAACGTTTGGCCTTTGCCAAATTGTTCTACGTCCACTTCCGGTTGGTCAACCGGTTGTACGTTAGCTTCTTTAACTGCTTCGGAGTATACTTCAGGGAGCAAGATATCAATCGCGTCTTGGTACAAGCTTTCTACACCATATTTTGCTTCGAAAATTTGGCGAGGCACTTTTCCTTTACGGAAACCAGGCACGTTTGCGCGCTTCTGAACTTTCTTGAACGCTAGATCAAGAGCGTTCTTAACGCGATCCTCATTGACCTCTACTTCCAATACTCCAACGTTCTTCTCTATTTTTTCCCAAGTTGCTTTCATTTTATGCCTTCCCCTCCAAAAAGTTCACATGGCTAGAGTGGTACCCTTGCACGTTCGAAATAACCATTATATTATATCTGACTATAAATAGTTTTTCAAGGCAAGCTCTCTACCATAATGTGCACGTTTCCAACGGTCCGTAGTGTCCGTTTATTCGTCCTTATCTACCATCTTAACCGCTTCGCAATGAATTAGCTAGTGCCCGAAGCGCTTGTTCGTATGGGATTCGAAGATCACCGGAGATGTTATAGATCCGTTTCACCTCAGTTTCCTCTTCTTCCAGATGAAGTAAGCCAGCCACTAATCGGTGCAGTGCTGCTGCCCAGACTTGGCTATCCTGTTCATTGCTGTCCCGCAGACGATCATATAATGCAGTGCCGTAAATAGCTTTAAGAAATTGTTGCCACATCTCCTGAGAAAAATAAGCAAGCGAGGGCTCTCTCACCGCCGCTGCATCGTGTACCTTTTCCGCAGGGATTTGAAGCACATATGGAAATGAAGCATAGTCCATTGGCGTATGCTCGATGTCAACTACAATCTGTTCGTTACCATGGAAAAAGGTGACCGCGCCTGTCGTACCACGCCTGTTCAACGTCTGCAGCAAGCCAAATTGTACGAGAGAGTGAAGCTTTTCCGTCTCCAGCATATAAATAAGCTCATCATTCAACGTCTCATCGTCCACCACCGCAAGCTGCTCCAGCACTAGCCACTTGCGCTCGTCCAACTGCTCATCTCGCAGCGTCTGCAGAAGCTTCGCTATGTATTGATTGTCTAATTGCAACTTGTCGCGCATTTGCATCTTCAGTACTTCTTGCTCAGATTCCGGCTCTTCATCATTGCCGTCTGATATCAAAGTATCTCTATGTATATGTAGTTCCTGTATCTCTTCCAGATCCGGGAATGCTTGCAGCAACCATTCATACAGTGCCGCCCACTCCATTCTGCTTCCTTCATCCTCACCATCGCACTGGAGAAGGAATCGCAGTAAACCAACCGCCTCCGAATAACGCTCGGATTCCAATAGGCGTGTCAATTCCATTTGGTAATATTCATAAGTCTTTGGAAATAGAATTACATTTTGTTTGCTTGCACCATTTAACTTTGAATCTGAAATAACCATCACCTACTTTCGTTATAGCCGTAAGTGTCAAACTGCGGAGTGCAGGCAGCGCATGCCAGAATGTGCATGCCGAATTCGTATTGCATTATAACATAATCCGCATTTAGATGCCTAAGGCACAAGGGTTAACAGCAGCTGTCACATTTTGAAAGTGATCAATTTAAATAAAGTTGTTGCACAGATGCTTAATTTTTGCTAAAATCATAAATGTTCTCAAAAATGTCCCAGTAGCTCAGCTGGATAGAGCAACGGCCTTCTAAGCCGTCGGTCGGGGGTTCGAATCCCTCCTGGGACGCCATTCTTATCTTAGTCCTCATATATGTACGTTTATCAGGCGTTGAATGTTTCAGTTGGTTTAATGAAAGAAGCCTAATTAACGTTCCCAGCGCGGAACACTAACATAAGTACTTAACAAACCTTCTACCTCCGTGTAGGAGGTTTTTTTGCGCATGAATCATCCACGTCTAGAAAAACATCTCGTTAGAGTTGATCACGCTGCAAGATAAAAGTCAGTAAACTGCAGCTTGGATGAACCCTTCGTATCCTATTACAACTTGAATAATTCGGATCATGCGCGCAAACGAGCACGATTCGATAATAAATACAGGTAGTACTGGATTCTCAAATAGTTAGACAAAACTTATCCTCACATAGTGTTTAATGAAATGATACAAACTATACCCCACGAAAATTGAAATTTATCATGTCTTCACAAACGAGCAAATCAGATTACTTCTGTCATTCCAAACAAAAGTGCAGCTGTAAGCTTCCAATATCATGCCTTTATTGTTCTACCTGCTGATACAGAAATGCATATTAATGAAGCTGCAAATTAGGAAATGAATAACTTCTATTTTTTATCGCATTCTATTTTACATGAGTTGTTGTTCAAAAATTGAAAGGTATTCCTTATACATAGCTGTTAAGATACGGAATGAATCCATAGAGTTATGTACCGTGAGCAAGATTTAGCAATATCAGAAAAAACGCCTACCGACGTTTGATGGGGACTGACCCCCTAATATGAGACAAATCAAAACACCTTCAAGTGAATCATTTCATGTCGTAAGACATGGAGACAACCTTGGAGGTGTTTTTGTGTTTGGAACAAGAGTGAGCTATCCCATGGAAGTGAAGATGCGAGCGATTTAAATGAGACTAGCAGGTATTCCAATACGACAAGTCATGGATCAGCTACGAATACGAAACATGACACAGTTAAAGAATTGGATGAAATGGTATCGAGAAGGCCAACTCCATCGTCTAAAGCAACCTGTCGGCAAGCAATATAGCTATGGTAAAAGGACCTGAATATACTTCAGAACTCGAAAAAGTAAAGGCAGAGAATCGGTTCCTTAGACAACAATTGGATGTGCTAAAAAATTACAAGGAGTTGGAAAGGAGGTGTTATCTGAAATCAACATCACCTGGGTGGAATCCATCCGAGGAGAAATAAGTATTGCTCAAGCTTGTGCATGGCTAGGACTCTCTCGTGCTACGTACTATTGTTGGAAAGCATCGTATGACAACGTAGAGCGTAAAGATCATGTAATAGAACAAATTTGGGCGATTTGCACGCAGCATAAATTTCGCTACTGCTACCGAAAGATCACCGCACTGCTTCGAATGGAGAAGAAGATCTAAACGTGTACAACGGATTATGCAGCGTGAGCAACTACAATGCCGAGTCAGAGTGAAGAAACGTAAACCCATGGGACACCCTGCGCACATCGCAGAACATCTGCTGATAATGCTTCCATCGAATCGTTCCATTCCACTCTAAAGTCTGAAACGTTCTACTTCGAAGGTCTCACTTGTACAACGACGGCAATCGTTGAACAGACCGTTCGAGAATACATAAATTTTTATAACTCTATTCGTATTCAAACGAAACTAAATAACCAGTCTCCTATTGATTTCCGACGACTGCTGCTTAAACTCGCAAGGTGTTTTGATCCCTGTCTCATGGAAGGGATGCAGTCCCATACATTCCTAACTCAAGAAAGACTAAAGCAAATATAAAGCTCATTATAACCATTATATCTAACAAAGATGGGTACGTAGGGGTGAAATCAGCTCCTACCCTCCCAATTCCGCCAATGTTCGAAGCGAGTTTAGCAAAAAAGAGATACGTGGAGTGCTTCCATCAACGTATCCCTTTTATATTTATAGCTTTACCAGTAATAATGTCCTCAAAAATTTTAAATCTTAGTGTATTTTATTGTACTTATGATAGGGTTGTTAAGTTTTATATGCTAGTGGATGCGTAAACTTCGTAAGAAGCATCATTCGAAACGTTTGTATTTAAAAACAAAGATAATGCGTTATCTCTTGCTATCGGAGTTCCTGGTATATTACTCGTCCATGTTACTGTAGCAGGTGCCACTACATATGGTGCACCATTAGACACTAAAACAGTACGGGGTCCTATATCCGTCGATCTGCTTGAAAATACGATGGTTCCGGTAATCGCAGCGCTCACAGTTAAAGTTACCGTTGCCAAAACATTTGCAGGTAATGGAGCTGCTGCATTATTTATTACATTGAAGCATATCTGGTAAATGTAAGTCCCCGGTTGTATGTTATTTGTATTTATTGCCCCTGAGAAACCTACGACACTACCTGATCCCGATACCACATAGGGTATAGCTTGCGATGAAGGTCCCCTCGAACCCACAAACAGCTGAAATCCAGCATTCGCTCCCAGAAAATTTAGAACCTTTGTTGAGGCTCCGGTAGATCCTGTTGCCCCGGTTGCCCCTGTCGATCCTGTTGTTCCCGTTGCTCCTGTTGCTCCTGTTGCCCCGGTTCTTCCCGTTGCTCCTGTTGCTCCTGTTAATCCCGTCGCTCCTGTTGATCCTGTTGCTCCTGTTGCTCCTGTTGACCCCGTGGCTCCTGTGGCCCCTGTTGCTCCTGTCGGTCCTGTGGCTCCCGTTGCTCCGGTTGCTCCCGTTGCTCCTGTCGGTCCTGTGGCTCCCGTTGCTCCTGTTGATCCTGTTGCTCCCGTCGCTCCGGTTGCTCCTGTGGCTCCCGTTGATCCTGTTGATCCGGTTGCTCCCGTTGCCCCGGTTGCTCCCGTCGCTCCTGTTGCTCCGGTTGCTCCCGTTGATCCGGTTGCTCCCGTTGCTCCGGTTGCTCCTGTGGCTCCCGTTGCTCCTGTTGATCCGGTTGCTCCTGTGGCTCCTGTTGCTCCTGTTGCTCCTGTTGCTCCGGTTGCTCCCGTTGCTCCTGTGGCTCCCGTTTCTCCAGTTGCTCCTGTTGCCCCTGTCGCTCCTGTCTCTCCTGTTGCTCCCGTTGCCCCGGTTGCTCCCGTTGTTCCTGTCGCTCCTGTTGCTCCTGTCTCTCCGGTTACTCCTGTTGCTCCCGTTGCTCCCGTTGCCCCGGTTGCTCCCGTTGCTCCTGTTGATCCTGTTGCCCCGGTTGCTCCTGTTGCCCCCGTTGCCCCGGTTGCTCCTGTCGGACCGGTTGCTCCCGTTGCCCCTGTCGCTCCTGTTGCCCCGGTTCCTCCCGTTGCCCCGGTTGCTCCTGTTGCTCCCGTCGACCCTGTGGCTCCTGTGGCTCCCGTCGCTCCGGTTGCTCCGGTTACCCCGGTTGCTCCTGTCGGCCCTGTTGCTCCCGTTGCCCCTGTCGATCCTGTTGCCCCGGTTCCTCCCGTTGCCCCTGTGGCTCCTGTGGCTCCCGTTGCTTCTGTCGCTCCTGTGGCTCCCGTTACTCCGGTTGCTCCTGTTGCCCCAGTTGGACCTGTCGCTCCTATATCACCAGTAACCCCAACTCCCGTTACTCCGGTTGCTCCTGTTGCCCCAGTTGGACCTGTCGCTCCTGCTTCACCAGTTGCTCCTGTTACTCCCGTCGCTCCTGTGGCTCCAGTGGCCCCAAATACAGGTGGATACGGTTTGGGTGGAAAAATCTCTGCACAACTTTGCGGGGGAACTACTACAAAAGGAGATTTTCTCAAAAGTTTATGATGAAGAAAATCCAACAGATATCCCCCCTTTTTAATAAATACACTT
Source organism: Paenibacillus sp. ACRRX (assembly GCF_022346885.1). Taxonomy (GTDB): domain Bacteria; phylum Bacillota; class Bacilli; order Paenibacillales; family Paenibacillaceae; genus Paenibacillus_B. Next base: position 186,974 of record NZ_JAKRNK010000009.1, on the reverse strand, counting down.
TCACTTGAATAAATCCAATAAATGAGAGATAAACTCCTTACAATTTATGTGGGTATAGGTGAGATGTCACACTATTTTTTGTTACTTCAATGTATTTAAGAACGTAACCCATAAAAAATTGACTATGTATTTATAATAGCAACGTGAATAACGGAACAAATACTAAATACGTTGAGCAAAATGCCTATAGGTTCTTTACATTCAGACCCAACCTACATAATAAATACCACCTTTCTAAGCCTACCTTCCACCCCATAACCTTTCCGCAGGCTGCCTCTGCAATTTCCTTAACTGGGGCATAGGATACATCTATATTAAGGAATATTAAATATGATATTTTTCAGTAGGCAAATGATTAAGAGTTGCGTGTTAAACAAGGAATTTCTCAAGATGATTAGCTGAAAAGTTAAACTCAAAATTCGGATCCTCTGTGAACAAGGCATGATCTCGAAATGGAGAAACGGTCTTAGTGATCCGCGAATAGAGTCTGGTACGGCAACTTTCAATGCTGTTCAACATTTCCCTTGAACAACTATTTGGACTTGAACAGAAGGAAGCAGAAATAAGTACTATCGCTGCCCAAAGGCGAAAACTATAACGAAGAAAATTCAAGAAATAATGGGGATATGCAAACTATCTGAAGTCCAAAAGGAAATAAGGGTGTAAGTTTGCCCGATGAACTCCTAGATGAAGCAGAGAAATGTTAATCCGGCAGCCCATTCCCTCTCTAGCAGAGAAAACTTGTGTCATCGCAGATGAATGATGTACAAGAACTCTATCTGTGCACACTGCCCCACTAAATCACTCGTTCCTGTACAAGCAGGTTGATATGTACAGCACTCAATAATGTAGCTGGACAATGTCTATTTTTCGATATTATCCTTAAATAATAGAAAATTTTATGTGGTGATAAAATGCTGCTGGCATCATCCATCTCATTTATCTGCATAATAAAGCACCGAACCCGTATAATCGCAATAGACAAGGAGGAACAATAGAATGCCTTTCATTCGCGAGACTGCATATACACATTCTAAGCTTCAATCAGCAGACGGAACATGGATTAGCTGCTCAACCATAGGAAGCGGACCTGGCATTGTCATACTTCACGGCACATGTCGGAGTGCTTATCATTATAAGAAATTAGCCGAGGAACTTGCAGACAAGTATACAGTGCACCTCATGGACCGTCGCGGACGTGAAGCCAGTGGCCCACAAGGGGCTGAATATGCAATGGAGAAGGAAATCGCAGATACTGGCACAGTGCTTCAGCATACCGGCTCGACTATTTTATTTGGACATAGCTATGGTGGCTTGGTTGCACTGGAAACGGCACGAGTGTATGCCGTAACTGAGCTTGTTGTATATGAACCTGCCGTATCCATTACGCAGTCCATCCCTTGTAATTGGCTGCCAAGGTTCGAACAAGCGATGGAAGAGGGCAGGCAAATGGATGCCTTTATTAGCTTTCTTACAGGTCTTGGTTTGGATGAGAACATCCAGCACATGCCTGAGAATTTTGTGAAATCAGCACTTCAGGCGATGTCACAACGCTCGCCTGACCACTGGAACCATACGCTGGGCCTGCTGCCTACCATTGTACCGGAATTAAAGGAAGTTCAGCGGCTAGATTCTACACTGGACAATTACCGCAGCATTGCCGCCCGCACACTGTTGATATCTGGCGCCAATAGTCCACTATACATGGGCAATCCAATTACTCAATTACTAGCCACTTTGCCAGAGGCTCAACACCAAATACTGCCGCAATGCGGCCATAACGGTCCAGATGAGCAGGCACCCAGTAAAGTAGCTGCACTTATCCAATCCTTTTTACGCGAACAACAAGGCAACATCATTCATTCACCATAAAGCGAGCTGCTTGCACCCTATTTTCTTGCCAAATTACTTAAATTTGAAAGTTTGTTTGTGATCGAAATACGGAAATGTTATCATAAACATACTTTTGAATGATCAACAATCTTACATATCTACAACAGAAGGGACTCGTTACATGGCTAGAACACATCGGAAATTAACTGTATTGGACTATTTGAAGCGTTTTATTTTTATTACTACCGGAGCTGTATTGATGGGGGTCGCACTTGAATTGTTCCTCGTGCCAAATGACGTTATTGACGGCGGCATCACGGGTATTTCAATCGTTATCTCCAAGTTAACAGCACTGCCTCTTGGTATCTTTATCTTCCTCATTAATCTTCCGTTTCTTATCATTGGATATAAGCAAATTGGTAAGACATTTGCCTTCTCCACACTTTACGGAATTATCGTGATGTCGGCAACGACATTTTGGCTGCACCACGCAGCGGCATTTACGAATGAGAAAATATTAGCGGTGCTATTCGGAGGTCTGATTCTAGGTCTTGGTGTAGGACTTGTACTTCGCTTTGGCGGCTCGCTTGACGGAACCGAGATTGTAGCTATTCTTGTTTCAAAGAAAACACGAGTGCCTGTTGGACAAATTATTCTATTTACTAACGTGTTCATTTTTATTATCGCAGGATTTGTCTTTGGTTGGGATTCGGCAATGTACTCCATCTTCACCTTCTATATAGCGTCCAAGGTTATGGATGTAGTGGTCGAAGGTTTGAATGAATCAAAGTCTGTGACGATCATTTCTTCCGAATATGACGAAGTATCAGAAGCGATCCAAGATCGCCTAGGACGCAGCACTACGTTCCTATACGGCAGAGGCGGCTACAGCAAAGAAGATACACAAATTATTTATTGTGTCGTCACGCGTCTGGAGCTGGCTAAGCTGAAAGCTATCGTGCATGAAATTGACGATAAAGCATTTATTGCGATTGAAAGCGTGTCGGATGTGCTCGGCGGTAATTTCCAAAAGAACAACATCCACTAGCTTCTCTAATTTTAAATGCTACTATCATCAGCTTAATTTGATATTCCTTGCACCTTAATACACAAAATCCCCTGACGAATTACAGATCACTATCGGCATGTGCCCGAAGTTGCTCCGTAATCGCGATCAGGGGATTATTTATGTTAGCAGCTTAAAATCAATTGCACACTGCAAGAAATACTTCCGTCTAACAGAACTCTAAAATAGGTATACAGTTAAACTGTATCGTAAGCCTTATGCATAGCATCCAGCAATACGTGCGTATGGTCGCAGCTGTACTCCCAGAACATAATACCCGCGATACCATTAGCCTTAATATAGTTGCATTTGTAAGCTAGCGACTCTGGATCATCGTAAGTGATAAAGCTGCTGCCATCAAATAAATAAGGTGCTTTTGCTTCGTCATCCCAATACCTTATATAACCGTTCATATTTATATACTCCGACACCAGCTTCGTATAATCAGGGCCATACCCGCCAGAAGAAGCTGCCATTTGTAAATAACCGTGATTTGCATCCGGAACGTTCTTCCACATTCTAGAGTAGAAGGCTGCACCGATCACAATTTTATCACGAGGCACTCCTGCTGATGCAAATAATCGAACAGAAGCATCTACACTGATTCGGAATAAATCCCCCGTAGAAGTATATAAATTCGTATGATGTCCAGTCAACGTCTGGAAGCCGCCCCGCATGTCATACGTCATCAATTGGATAAAGTCCAGATAAGGATGAATGGCGTCCATCTCCGTACCGTCGATATAATACTGGTCCGCCCCGGCTGCTATCGTTAACAAATAATGGCGACCATCTGTCTTACCTTTAGCATCCAGTATCTCGCGCAGTTCTTTAAGCAGCAGGGTGAAGTTCTGCTTGTCAGCTGGACTCGCTGTAATGCCCGCCTCCGCGTAGCACGGATATTCCCAATCCAGGTCAATACCGTCAAACGGCGCAGATTCTAGCACTTCCAGTGCAGACTCCGCAAACAAGCGTCTGCCTTCCTGTGTGGAAGCTGCTTCCGAGAAACCGCCTGCGCTCCAGCCACCAACGGATAATAGGATTTGCAGCTCAGGATTGTACCCCTTTAATACATTTAACACGGACAAATTCACTAAATGATCGATGGTGATCCGATCATGCTTCACGTGCCCAAAAGCGACGTTTAGATGGGTCAGCTTTGCAGCATCCTCCGCGGTTACCTGCGGAAGCACAGAATCGCCGGCGTAACCGGCCAAGATCAACTTGGTGTTGCTCATGCTCTGAATCCCTCATTTCCAAATAGATGTAGGGCAATGCTGTAGATAGATGAAAACCTTTTCAAAAACTGAGATATCGATAACTCATTTTGACCAAATCTAATACCACAACATCATATGCACGGTCATTATACCATCATCCTGGAGCAAATAGAACCCACTTGAGAACGCTTTACAAGTTTATCTCACCTTTCACAAATACCACCGGAAATCAATCACTAGCAGAACTAATAGGAATAAGCTCCTGATCAAGTACTTGCAGTTAAACCATGTGCAGTCTTGAATGGAGAAAGCAAATTAACAGATCGTGAGGCTTAACAATAACAAAAAAGGAGCCGGAAGGCTCCTATCTCTTCAGATATATAAGGCGGCAATGCCGTCCAACTTATTTTTGAAGAAACTTTACAATCTCGGCAAAAGCCAACTCCATTCTCCCTGCCTGACAGTGCTGTTCTCCCCCAGTTTCACGAGTAAACACTTTAGAGGTAACGGATTTCGCTTGAATCAAACTGCTTTCAATTAGAGCCAAACGCTCAATAGGCACATACTGATCCTCGTCTCCTGCCAGAAGCAGTACGTCTTGATCAATCAGATGCTCAATCCCCTTCATCGTATGCAGCTCAATCGCTCTGATCATATCGTAAGGACTCTTTGTTCCGGTATTGTACATCCCCTTTGTTATTTTCCATTCCACATCTATGCTTTCTTTCATCAAAGCGTAGACATAATGGTTGATGCTATCCTCAGCATCTTGTTCCAGCAACTGTTCTAATGTAGACTTGTCTTCCTCGTCAAGACCAAGCAGCAATGCATCCATGCCACAATAAAAGATGTCAAAGCAGACAACGCGGTTTATTCTTTTCTCAAAGGCCGCTGCGCGCATACACAAGTAGCCTCCCCAAGAAATTCCCAGCAGCGCAGCTCGCTTGAGCTGGAAATAGTCCAAAACGGCTGAAGTCGGCTGTTCCCATTCATGTATCAGTTTCATTCCATTCCGAATCAGCGCCCCACCTTGACCTGGTCCTTCAAACATGATAATGTCGTATCCCAAAACTTTCAAAGGCAGTACGCGTAAAATAAATTCTTCTATAAAGGAATCATAACCACCATGAATTAGTAATGTGTTGGTCGAGTTGTCGGACTTAAGCCGAATGGCAGGCATATACGATGTACCATAGGGGACCTTAACATGCTCAATTGGCAGCTCTGGATGTGCCTCGTAAAAAGTTTGTTGATACTTCTCATACAAATCCCTTTTGTCGGGATGTGATTCAGGCAAGTAAAATTCGGCCGCTTGATAGCAGCTAGAAGCCATTTCAAGTCTGCCAGTTGCTTCGCTTGCTTCGCCAAGCTCTTTCCACACTTCATACCAAGAGGTTGTGTCGACAAGCCTTGGCAATGCAGCAGCCACTTCTGCTTCGACTTGCGGGTCTTTTAACTTCGCGAACATACGATTAATCTGCAAATTAAACTGCTCGTTTTTATGGTACGTTTTAAACATGTCACACATCTCCTTTGGCAGGTAATTGATTGTCTTAAAGCAATCCTACCAAGGCGATGCTCTTAAAACATGAACGAGACGGTCGTCTTCTTTTCTTGAACTAGCCGCTTGGGACAATAACCAAAGCTCTCTTTAAAGACACGAGAAAAATGGGATGCGTCGGCAAATCCAAATTGGTGGGCAGTTGCGGTAATCGATGCATTCGAAAAAACCAATGACTGGGCTGCACGAAACAATCTTGTCCAAGTCATATATCTCATCACCGAAATTTTCATCTCATTTTTAAATAAATGAGTAAGCCGTGATTTGGATAAGTGCACGCTGTTTAATACATCAGCTAATTGCAAATGTGCGAGGTCAGCCGAGTGAATGCAATTCAGCATATCCGTTACACGATCATCTAATTGTTGAAGATCAGAAGGATCAATGATAAAACGGTCCAAGATCGTATGGGTTACCCTCTTTAATCTATTCAGATCAGTCATCGACTCGTAGATCACTTTAATTTGCTCCACAAGGCCTGAAAGATGAGCCGTCGCTATACGATCAGATTTAAAATAATGGCGCCTGATGTTCTGGCCAATCCTGGACTCAGGATGGATCAGAAAAGACAGCATATCACCGTCTGCAAACGAGGTGATATGTTTGACATTGCTGTCAATTAACACTTGATCCGTCGTGCGCTTACCATTAATAATCATGCTGCTTGTCGGGATCTGTAATTGGATGTCATAGTGACGGTGGATCTGATCATTATTTTCTCGGCCCAACAGCACAAGGAATTGTTCCGATACCCCAATTAATTTCATCATGACCTCTCATTCATAAATGTAATGTGAGACGCTTGACCAGTCAAAATAAAATTGACTACAGTTACGCTGGTCATCCACTCTGCTGTCATTTCCACCTAATGCTGAATGTTCATGAATAGATAATAGAACGAATGATCTTTTCTTTTAGCTGTACTCATCGTACTAATACTCCATATTGTAACTTTCCACGTTGATAATTATTGTCAACAATGAGTATAAAATAAAAAAAAGCCCCGTTCAACCAGAGCAAGATCTCCTTTACTCAGCGGTCAACTGAACTTTTTTATAAAAAAATACTTTTTAATATCGTCTAACTTTAATAAGATAGCCCTACTCTAATACTATTTAATCTTAGTTGCCACAGTCTGATGCCGCTGTACCTCTATTTATCTCCATCCACTGAACGGCATAGTCCACCAGCTCCTTAACCGGCATCAACAGCGCAGTCGAATTTCCGATACGGCCTCTGCGTGCATTTTTGGTATCATTTTCGAAATCCGATCCTATCTGCTCAAAATCGTCTGAATCAAAATCAAGATCGGAGTACTCTACCCAACGCCGCTCATCATTCAGGATGATCGGGGCTTTGTACACTGTCGTTTGTTTGTTAGGATAGTTCGCCCGATACTCTGCCAAGTGCAAAGAGGTATTATGGTCATGACCTACCCCAAGCAGCAGCACCCAACCGTTCAAATCATACATTCTTGCTAATGGTGATTCTTCGCCCAGACTATGTTCCAGACTGTGGTCAGAAACGATATAATCCCGGTGGTATCCCCAAGCGGCGAACGATACTTGCGGATGCTGACTGCGCCGCGCCCCTTTTTGTTTTCTGAAATTGTCAGGGATGATCCCCATCTCCGGACAAGGAGTCAAGTCTGCATCAAAAGCAGGCATGGATTGCATAATTGGTCCCCACCATGATTCTCTGACAGGAGGGCATTTCCATATAGACGGATCAGATAAATCCGGGGTATGCGTAGGCATCACTAATGTGCCATTACGAGTCAACACCTCCTCCAACGCCGAAATGACGGCGACAGACCCGCCTGCAACCCATCCTCCTAAGGATTTCATGGATGAGTGCAGCAGCAGTGTCATCCCAGGCTTCACACCAAGCGCTTCAAAATCTGCTTGCAGCGTAGGCATGGTGAATAAATCACCTTGTATTTCTTGCAACTAAATCACACCTTTGATGTATATGTATTAATCAAAAAAGCTTTTGAATACTCATGTCTTTCTCCTAGTATACTCCAGTTTTATTACAGCACTGTAGAACATACATCACCCTGTAAAAAGAATACTCCGAGTTAAAATATAATCATTGCTAATTGATAATTATACGGTCCTTAACAAGGTGACCGTTACAATCCACATAAGATTAGAGCTACCTATGTATAGCTCTAATCTTCTATAGTACATTAAACAACGCTTCCCCGCATCGGCACAAAAAACGCCTGTTCCACATCTACAGCCGACAACGGCTTGCTAAAGTAATAACCTTGTATCTCGCGACACTCATTCTCCGTTAAGATGTCGAGCTGGTCCTTCGTCTCAATGCCCTCGGCAACAACATCCAACTTGAGATGCTGAGCCATAGAAATAATCGTAGCGACAATCGCTTTATCATTCTCATTACTGGAAATGTCTGCGATAAAGGAACGGTCAATTTTTAACTTATGGATCGGGAATATCTTCAAATAACTCAAGGAGCTGTAGCCCGTGCCAAAGTCGTCCAGACTGATACGTATGCCGAGCTTATTTAACTCCTGCAAAATAGTCGTAGACACTGTAGCATCCATCATCATGCTTTCAGTAATCTCCAGTTCCAAATATTGCGCGCCAAGGCCCGTTTCAAACAAGACACGTTCGACCTGCCCCAGCAGATCAGTATGATGGAACTGTTGGGTCGACAAGTTCACGGACACCGGAATTAAAGGCCCGCCTGCATCATGCCATGCCCGCATTTGGCGACAAGCTTCGTACATGACCCAGTTGCCGATCTCGTAAATAAGTCCCGTCTCCTCAGCCAACGGGATAAAAGAACCCGGCATGAGCAGGCCTCTTGTCGGGTGATTCCACCTCACAAGTGCCTCTACGCCCACCATCCGATTATCAATTGTACTGACTTGTGGCTGATAGAAAACAACCAATTCATTTCGCGTCACAGCCTTACGCAAGTCAGCCTCCAGCTCGATACGTCCTAACAATTCTACATCCAGATCGGAGGTATAAAATTGATAGCCGTTCTTGCCATTCTTTTTCACTTCGTACATTGCCGCATCAGCCTGTTTAATAAGCTCAACAGGGTCCTTGCTATCCTGCGGAAACAGTGCTATGCCTATACTAGTCGAAATATAGAAATCATTATCCTTGAGGGAAAACGGCTGACGCATCGCTTCAACGATCCGATCCGCTAATGCTGCGCATACTGTCTCATCCATGGAGGTACGACATATGATGATAAACTCATCCCCACCTAAACGTGACACCACTGCATCAACGCCGTCTACGCAAGCCAGTATTCGATCACTTACTGCCTGCAGAAATAGGTCTCCATATGTATGACCGAGCGAGTCATTAATCATCTTAAAGCGATCAATATCCAGCGCCAATACAGCAAATTCTACAGCGCTGCACTCATTATCGGTTATTGCTTTCGCTAATAGTTCATTTAGCAGCCGCCGATTCGGCAGCCCTGTCAGCTCATCATGATAGGCGAGATGCTCAATTTGTCCCTTAGCGAGCTTCTCTTCTGTCACATCACGCGCAATAATATGATTGCCGACGACAACCCCTTCTATTTCAACAGGTATATTAACAACGTTTAACTCTACCTTCGTACCGTCTGGATGGACAATCGTTGTATCATAACTTCGTGAATCAATATCAAATGATTGATAGTACCGTTCTTTTGTCAACGTTCGCAATTCTTCCGTGACATTAATTTGGAAGGCAGACACGTGTTGATGGATGTAACCTTCTGCGGATACCCCAATAATTCGGGAAACAGCCGGATTCACGCTCATAATGAGTCCATATGTGTCAACGGAAATGATGCCGTCGGCATTGTTGTGATACAATGACCTGTACCACCCCGCATGTTCCTGTATAACCGAGTCTTTTTGGGACAATCGCTTCGTAATAAAGACACCAAACACCGTCATGCCGAGCAGAAATAAGGTGGCTATCGTAATCATGTATCCCAATTTATTAGGTTCAATCTCTAGTCCGGAACGATAATTCATATTGTCGCCCACATGGAAATGTGCGGCGTACATTCCCGTGTAATGCATTCCCGCTATTCCAGCTCCCATAATAAGCGCGCTGCCAAGCTTATACCATACCGCATGCCGGGATTGATCCTTGCGAAAATAAAACAGCAGCCACAGCGCTAACGCCGAAGCTGTAGCCGCAATGCCGATCGACAGGAGGACTAGCAGCCTATCGTAGACAATGCCTATAATCATAGCGGCCATTCCAACATAATGCATGCCTGATATTCCCGCCGCCATAAGTACACCTGAGGCCACCAGTTCCTTTATACCCATCGTGCGGCGTGTTACCGTAAGCAGCGCGATGCTGGATACAAATATGGCAAGTACCACGGATAAAACCACATATTCCATATCGTAAGATATCGGTATCGGAAGGGACATGGCCAGCATGCCGACAAAATGCATGGACCAGATGCCTAGTCCCATTGACGTAGCACCCAGAATAAGCCACAACATACGGCGTATTCCTTTAGTTATACTAATTCTGCCTGCCAAATCCAATGCTGAATATGAAGCTGTCACTGCGATTAAGTAAGACAAAAGAACTAAGTAACTATTGTAAGTGCCATGAATGTGCTCCACTAATCTCACCTGCCTTCACTAGTAGCTAAATTTCAATATAACAAGCATTAGCTATTGTTACAATAGTCATATATTTTTATGTTAACATGTGCATAAGTAACGAAGTTTGACTCCCTTACTTTAGACCTAATAAGCAGGGATCAGAAACTTACATTACCGTCACTTTTACCTTTTGTAGGAAACGAAAGCTAGCCCAACCACGTATTGTGATATAACTTGATTAAAGGAGCGTTTATCCAATGGAAACTCGAAACATACTAGCTTCACTTAGCTATTTCAGCATTTTCTTTGCCGGATTTTTATGTCCGCTCATCTTGCTCATCGTCACCAATGATCCTTATGTGAAACGACATGCCGGCAGAGCCCTGCTCTCTCACATCGCACCTGTAGGATGCATTGTCCTAGCGATCTTCTCGTTCTTTACCGGACAGTTTCATTTCAGCATTTTCTTTATCTTGTTCATGCTCCTGCTGAGCTTGATCCTATTTATCTGGAATATTGTTATGGGGATTAAAGTGCTCCAAGATACTCAGTATCGGGCCTAATAGAATAACTCTTATTTAAGGAAACAATCATTAAAGAAGTTCATGTAGATAAAGTTTAAATGATGTTCACGAGATGGCCATGCCTTTAAACGTATACAAACCTCGATTTGTCAGTATAATAGGAACAGATGAAAGCGGCCTTTTTCACAGGCTGCTTTTTTTATGTAAGCGCTTTGGATTTCGCTAGCAAGGAGGCTGCTATGAACATTCTCGTCGTCGACGATGAACAGAGCATTCTGAATTTAATTCGCCTTAACCTGGAGATAGAGGGATACGAAGTCCTTACAGCCGTCAACGGTCAGGAGGCAATTTCCATTTGGGACAAACAGAAGCCGGATATGATTATTTTAGACGTTATGCTGCCGGATACAGATGGGTACACGCTGCTGCGCGGCTTTAGAGAGAATGACCCTGATATCCCCATCATTTTGCTGACCGCCAAAGGTCAAATGAACGATAAGCTGCTTGGTCTACAGCTAGGTGCAGACGATTATCTCGTAAAGCCCTTTCATAGTACAGAGCTGCTGCTTCGTATTAAGGTCATAGAGCGTCGACTCGTCAAGAATCAAGTGAATACTGAGGTTGGCAAAATAATGATCGGACCTTTCCGGGTCTATCCGGAGGAACGCTCCATTTTTATACACGAGGAAGAGTTAACGCTAACTTATCGGGAATATGATCTGCTTCTGCTTCTGCTCTCGAACAAGCAGCGGATCTTCACACGCGACGACCTGCTGCTAAAGGTATGGAAGCTCGACTATCCCGAAAATACACGGGCGGTTGACATCATGGTGCAGCGACTGCGCAAGAAGCTTGGCCCAGAAGGCGATCGAATTAAGACCATCTATGGCGTCGGCTACAAGATCGATTGCTGCTAATGCCCTTGTGTCTTGTGCCGATGGCAAATGAACGGCAGATAAGGTGACAACCATGACTTTAAAGAAACGATTTAATCTGGCTATTTTAGCATTATTTATTCCCGTCATGTTGTTTTTGTACATCGTGATGATTATTTCGCTGCAAAACAACATTTATCAATCAGCCGTAAGCTCGCTGCAAAAGCTGAGTGTAGAGGCACAGATTTATACGATCAATTATGTCGAACGCGAGCAGAAAGATACACCAGAAGTAACCCTCCAGAATGGTGCTCCGCTGATCGCATCCTATTTGTCAAAACGTATGGGATTAAGAGTTCAGCTTCTCAGTCCTCACAATCGTATATGGGCAGACACCGAACGTGCAGCGCTGCCCTACGTGAATCAAGACATGGAACAAGCCATCCAAGGAAACAAAGCTTATATGATTCAAAAAGCTTCTCCCTCACCTATGATGCTGTTCTCTAGTCCCTTATATGTCGGCGGTAAGGTGATTGGAGTGATCCGATTTCTCCACCCGCTGGAAGACGAGGCACTGCTGCTGCAGCGGATGAACGGAACCTTTGTGATCGCCTGCTTGCTGATCTTGATTGCCGCGATTGTTGTAGCGAACCGCTTTGCTGCCTCGCTCAGCAGGCCTATCGAGCAGCTGCGCGACATGGCTAAGAAGATTGCCGGCGGCAGTTACGGCAGCCGCATTGGACTGCATGATTATGAAGAGATTCGCCAGTTGGCACAATCATTTCATGCGATGGCAGACGCGATCGAGCTCCATATGGAGCAGTTAAGTCGTGAGAAGGACAAGCAGCGCGACTTCCTGGATCGTGTGACGCACGAGTTGAAGACGCCGCTTACCGCCATTATGGGGTATGCGAATCTGATCCCACGCTTGCACGCCGAGCAGGATATTCAGACCAGCCTACGTCATATTTCCGTAGAAAGCGAACGGCTGCTGACGCTTGTGGAAGAGCTGCTCAGCCAGTCCAAATACGGAGATAGTCCGTTTTCCGTATCACCAACGATTTGTGACATCGCAAGTATTGCAGTAGAAGCTGTGTTTGTTGTAAAACCGCGACTTGAAAAGTATCGCATTACTGTTATCGATAAACTTCATTCTATTAAAATAGTAGCGGATCCGGACAAGACCAAACAGATCTTGCTGAATTTGCTTGATAACACCATCAAGTATAGCGATGCGACCAGAATCACCTTCCAGCAGCAGACAACAGATGATGCGGTTATCGTTACCATTTCAGACGATGGTATCGGCATCAGCACGGAACTACTTGAGCATTTCGCGCTCGCGCCGGAAGATACTAAGCTGTCTTCTCACTCTGGCAATGGCTTTGGCCTACTCATCTGCAGACAGTTAATGCGCCAGCAGGGAGGCGAGATGGAGCTTCGCGCAATAGAAGGCGAAGGTACAACAGTCAAGCTGCGTTTCTGTACACCCACAGCACTGGAAACGATTTCTATGCAGGAAAACGAGAAATAATACATTTATGAAACATTTGCGAGGCGATTATGAAATGATGGTTGTTTATGCTATCGAAGGAGAGTAACCAATCATGAACAAACTTATATGGAGCTTCTTGCTGTTTGCAGGTTTTATATTGCTTTTGTCTGGTATAGGCTACGTTCTTAATGATCGCATGTATGAGAACGTCGTCATTATCGAGGACAGAAATGAAGTCCTGCGAAAAGTAAGCGATTCCCTGCCTGTGCAAGCCACTATTGTGCATGACCAATGGGGTGTCGTGCAGGTCACTGATGAAGTCAGCCTTCATGCCATCATTTCGTACATCGATCGCATTAAGCAGGAGTATGATCCGACCACTGGTTCGGCCCCAGCTAATGAGCAGGCCGTGATTACAGGCCGTATTCAATATTTGAATGGGGATGAACAGCCATTTGCTTTAGGAGATGGTTTTACCTTAAATAAATGGTTCTATGGACCCGGCCACAAGACGCCGATGTTGTCCGCTTTTCAGACTCAACTGCTTAACCTGTTCTATACACCAGAGCATTATGCTGATTTCATACGTGATGCCCAAGATGTGACCTATCGGGTCAACAAGGCTGAAGCAGCTGTACATCTTCATGAAAAGGGTTACTTGGTCACGCAGATCCGCCAAGCCCACGAAATTGTAGACATGGTCGAGATTAAACAGCTGCTGCTGCAAAAGCAAGAGCCGCTTGGTACCATTACGGCATTCAAGCATGGCAACAGCTTGCGAAACAGCCGCAATGACTTGCTGCACGCTGTTGTCTATCCAGACTTTATCGTGATGCAATATATGGGTGACGATAACGGTAACTCTATTTATTTGCAAAGTAGCCTGGGCAAGCTGTTTGAATCAAAGAAAGCAAAGGCTGATATAAGATGAAACGATTACTCTTCTTCCTACTAGTTGTCTGTCTAATGACGCAGGCAGCCTGTTCCAATGAACATCATGCTATTACAGTGGACGAACAAGGATATCCCGAGTTAAAAGGCCGCCATTTAGTCGCCTATGTCGCCGCCCGCGAGGAAGTTGGCAGCGCTCTCTTGTCCTCCTTCTGTCAGCGCACCGGATGCACGTACGAGTATATTCGCCTCTCGACGGAAGAAATACTGCGTCGTGTATCCAAGGAAGCTTTAAAGCCGCAGGCCGATCTTGTGATCGGCGGTACGGTGGACGCTCACTTAACGATGAAGCAGGAGAAGCTCTCCTCGCCCATCAACAGTGCGAACCTCACGGCTATTCCCGCTGCTTTGAAGGATGAGGACCGCTACTGGGCTGGATACGAAGTCGAACAGTTATCCATTGCGATCAATGAGGAGCGATGGCGCAAAGAATTTCAGCCAATGGGCTTGTCTTTGCCCACTGCGTGGGAGGATCTCCTGCACCCCGCTTATCGCGGCAGCCTCGTAATGCCGGACCCAAATTACTCCGGCACAGCTTACACCTTTTTGCTGTCGTTGTACGAAGCTTGGGGCGAGCGCCGAGCATCCGATTATGTACGCAAGCTGAACGACAATATCGGCAGCCTTACGGTAAACGGCTATATGCCTGCCCAATCGGTCAGTGCTGGCGAATATGTAATCGGTATCAATTTTCTCGGCGATCAGCGCAAGCTGCGGGAAGCAGGCTTTGATCTTCTCAGCAGTGTGCCGAAGGATACAGGACTGTCCGTAAACGCGATCTCGAAGCTGCGCCATGCGCCGAATGAAGGTGTCGCCGATTGGTTTATCGATTACAGCTTGTCTCAGGATGCGGCCGCCATACTGGAGCACGTATCCTTCGGAACGCCGACGGTACAGCGGGACAAAATAGCCCGTTTAAACACAAAAGTTGTTCCGATCCACCATTCGTTAACTCAGCATGAACAAATCATTCAACTTTGGAACAGATTGCGTGCAGCTAAAAAAGGTTAAGGAGAATGAAATATGTTGGGTTGGTTAAAAAAAGCTCCAGCCGTACCACGCCTTCCGGAGCACATGATTGCTAAGATGTACAATATTTTCCGCATCCGCACTTTGATGGGAATATTCGTTGGTTATGCTGGTTACTATTTAGTACGTAACAACTTTACGTTGTCCACACCTTATTTAGCCAGCGAATATGGCTTTACGCCTTCGCAGATCGGTTTGTTAAGCGCTGCCATGGCTGTTACTTACGGCATAAGCAAGTTTTTTATGGGGAATCTGGCTGACAAAGCCCACACCCAGCGGTTTATTGCGATCGGGCTGTTGCTGTCCGCCATCGTAAATATCGGATTCGGTTTCTCGTCATCATTTGCTCTTATCTTTATGCTGCTGATCTTTAATGGTATGTTCCAAGGTATGGGGGCTCCCCCTTGTAGTATCGTTATGGCAAACTGGTTCTCTAAGAAAGAACGCGGCGTCAAAATGGGAATCTGGAATACCTCTCATAACATTGGCGGTGGTATTATCGCTCCAATTGTAGGTATTGCGCTAGGGATATTCGGTACGGCATATTGGCAAGCAGGCGTATTTATCGTCCCTTCTATTCTAGCGATCATCATTGCGATCTTTGTCTTGTTCTGCGGTAAGGATACACCTCAATCCGTCGGCCTTCCGCCGATCGATGAGTACCGCAACGACTATGACGATGTGGAACGTAACCCCGAAGGGGACAAGCTGTCGTTAAAAGAAATATTGTTCACTTATGTGCTTAAAAATAAATTTATTTGGTTTTTGTGCCTTGCAAACGTATTTGTTTACTTTATCCGCTTTGGTGTCTTGAACTGGGTCCCGCTTTATTTGACCGATGTAAAAGGATTCACGCAATCACAGTACCATATGGCCTTCGCAGCATTTGAATGGGCAGCCATTCCAAGCTCCCTGCTTGTGGGCTGGCTGAGTGACAAGTTGTTTAAAGGCAACCGGATGCCACTGTGCATTATTAGTATGGTCGGCGTTATCCTTGGCACACTGGTATATTGGCAATCTACTAGCGTATTGGCGATCAGCATCGCGATTTCTGTGATCGGCTGCTTGATCTACGTACCACAATTCCTGATTGGCTTAAGTGCGATTGACTTCGTGCCTAAATTTGCTGTAGGTACAACCGTAGGTTTGACAGGCTTGTTCGCCTACCTCTTCGGCAACCTGACAGCAAGTGCTCTTGTAGGCTTTATTGTAGAGTCATCTGGCTGGAACGGATGCTTTATTCTACTGCTTGTAAGTGGTGTGATGGCCTCATTGTTCCTGACGCTCATTCAGATCGGGCGTAAGAAGCAAATACGCAAGCTGGCAGCAAATGCCTAGATTAGGTTAGTTGAAAAAGTAAAGTAACACTAGCATACGCGGATCACAAAACAATCCCCTTCGTATCGCAACTATTGCGTATACGGAGGGGATTGTTTTACTGCTCGTTATTTGGTTTTGACAGAAAAGATAAATTTCCACTTAGCCTTGTTACCCGAGTACCTGCCGCGGTTCTCCGTCACCGTCACATTTAATACTTTCTCTGAAGCTTTTGCCTTAATGGCCGTTACTTTGATCGATTGGCTTGCCGTTCCTTTATCCGGATACTTGTCCTGCTCCTCAGCGTTAGCTTTTAAAGAAATTGAACCGTTTGCCTTCACCGCCAGCACAAGGCTTTCGCCTTCTTTGATCGTCTTGCCGTTAACGGTTGCGCCGGTTGCCCACTCGTTGCCGACATGATCATTTTCCACCAATTCCGCGCTCACAAATGTCACTTCCACCTTTGTCTGTTTAGGAGCAGCCAGCGCTGGCTGTACGATCAAGACAAACAGCAGCACAAATGATAGGACAGCTCGCATCGTTCTAGTTATCATAGAGGGTGCTTCCCTTCGTATGTAGTGGTACAGCTTGTATACTTCATTACTTCGTCACGGGATCAGTTTGTCCTGCCTCAGCATTTGTGGAGTTGGTGTAAAGGGGAATCAAATGAATTCAAGATCATGGAAGTTTCGTAGTGAAGGCGATGATTCTGTCTAATGAGGATTTAATAGGTACGAATGATTGGAGCCTTTATACGTTATTGCTGTAACTTAAGTGATTAATTGCTGTTTCGGTACGCTTAGATCATAACAATCAAACAACCTGATGATTCTTAAATGCTCGGTATGAAACTGGCAGCAACAATACGATCATGATGATTGCAAACCCTGCCATGACCTTATACTCCGGAATCAGTTGTCCAAAAACCGAGAACACTTCGTAACTGGTTACTTTCTTAAAACCATCAAACATATTTGCCGGCAGCAGATCCATGATATGATTAAACAAACGGCTGCTTTTGCTTGCTGGAATAAACATCGGCCCAATAAGGAAAAATCCGATTGTAATGATCACTTGAAAAGAACTCTTCATGATGCTTGATAGCCACAGCGTGACCATCCCCACAAACATGCAACCCAGACTGCCAATTAAGATTACCCACAAATAAGTTTGAAAAACCGTGTAGGGAACCGGAGCCAATAGATCAATCATCTGCACACTAGCGCCCCCACCATAAAATCCGTATATCCCCAATATAAGGAGTGTATAGATCGTCAGTGCAACTAACAGCAGCAACAAAGAAACAGTACAACTGGCTTTAAGTTTAGCGGAAATCACTTTGTTGCGACCATAGCGAGAGGATAGAATAATAGAATCGGCTCCACACTGGTATTCGCCAGCAAACACAGGTGCTAAGCAAACTGCAGTAACAAAAGCAATAATGATAAAGAGACTCTGTAGATTTTGAAATACTTGTTTCCAACCGGTAACATAGTCCATTGTAAAAGGAACAGGTATTGTTTCATTTATCTGCATGAAAAATGCCCTTTCCTTGTCCGAGTAGTTACCATATGAATAGTCAAAATTTAAGTATTCACTAATCTTCTCCATCCGTTTTTGATAAAAAGTTTTGGCTTCACTTGGCGTCAACTTGTCGATAATATAGTGATCGTATCCACTAACAGGAGAAAAAGAAAATCGAACTAAACTATTCAATTGTTCATTCTTGACTATATATTTAGCATAGGCATCATTTTTAATCTCCCCTTTCTCATTCAGGTTCTTCGGATCACGCATCACTTTTTGATATTGTTCGACCGCGGTAGCTACTTTTTGTTCCGTTAGTGGACCGGCAAGTTGGGTATCATATTCTTTTTGCAGGGCGATTGCTTGGATTCCCTTTAACTCCTCGCCATTCTTACCTGTTATCCATGCCCCCATAACTAATACACTTGTCAAAAAGATAGACACCACTACTAAAATCGAGATCCCTAAATAAAACGATTTTCGTCGAATAATCTTTCGTAACTCAAATCGTGTTAGGATATCCATACCTAATCCCTCCTACTTCTCCTGATCAGATACTCATGTCGGCTCATCCTGAAAATGATACAAATAGAAGTCTTCTAATGTCGGCTCCACCGAGGCTGCATTTGAGATCGGTTTTTCTGTTGATACAATACGCAGTTCTACCTCATCCCCTTCGTTTCGCAGATTGCTCACACAGTAACGATTGTTCCAGTCCTCTACCATCTCAGCTTGGATGCGACACAACCATACGCAACCTTTCATCGTATCTGTCAATTGTTCCACCGTCCCCGTCATCAGTAACCCGCCTTGTTTCATCACCAAAATTTGGTCGGCAATGTATTCTACATCTGAGACAATATGCGTCGAAAGAATAACAATTTTATCCCGCCCCAAATCTGCAATTAGGTTCCGAAAACGGACACGCTCCTTAGGATCAAGTCCTGCCGTTGGTTCGTCCAACACCAGCACGCTAGGATCGTTAAGCATCGCTTGGGCAATGCCCAGGCGATGCTTCATTCCACCAGAAAAGGTACGGATTTTCTTGCGAGCTACATCCTGCAGAGCCACTGTGTGTAATAGTTCCTGTGCCCTTCGCTTTGAATCATTTATCGTCAATCCCTTAAGAGAGCCCACATACCAAAGGAACTCTTGCGCACTAAAATCGGGATAATAACCGAAATCCTGTGGAAGATAACCCAACAGATCACGATATCGCTCCCCCATACGACCGATTTCTTGACCATTCATTTGAATCGTACCTGAGGTTGGATTGAGAACGCCACAGATCATTCGCATCAACGTTGTTTTTCCTGCCCCATTAGCTCCAAGCAATCCGTAAACTCCATTCGTTAGTCGTGCCGAAATATCATTTACCGCTTTTTTTGAAGAAAATCGTTTATCTACCCGATTCAAGGTAAGTTCCAACATCCTGTGTTCCCTCCTTGTGCATGTTGCCTCTCCTGCATGTCCTCCCTAAATCATATTGGCACTCTGGATGCAGTCTCGAGATTTCGACAAGTCTTACGTAACTCACTTACCTCAAAAGCTATTCCAATAATCGTAAGCAGCAATAATGTCTGCCATACTCCAATTGCAGATGAGTGATATAGAGAAAGTGAGGGGTTGAACGCTAAAATCGTTTGTACCAGTGCCACGAAACTACTGTAAATCAGACAATAATAACCACAGTTTGGGATGCGTAACCTATTTAATAGCCAGAGGCAGCCTAGACAAGTCAGATTGAAAGGAACCAGCAAATAGAGCAGCATGATTGCAAATCCCATCTGCATCCATATGCTCATTAGACCGGCCAATAGCCCCAACCCTATTAAATCCGCCATCCCTAGTAAACTGATACGTACCAGCGTCAACTTCTCCAGAAGATGATGCGTACTTAACTCAATGTCCATCATTTGGTATCTTAATGAGCGGGTTAGTGTTGGTATACCCACTATCAATAGCAACGGAGCCGCGATAGAAGTGAACATGATAAGTTGAATATTTCCCTGTTGTTGGTAGACTGAGTTGTATGACAGCCCACCTATCCCTATAATTACAAGTAACTGAATAACCCACACCCTCCAATTGATGAAGCGAAGTTGCGCGATATAAAACTCTCCGAACGACGCTCTACGGCTCAACTCCGTTCGACTCAGCAGCCCCGTTGCGCCTTTGATTGTTGCTTCCAACTCTTGCTGATTAATGGGGCGCACAGGGTAGTTCTTTAGGGCCGCAATGACGTCCTGTTCGGACTTCTTCCTCATGGGATTCACTCCTTTCCCAGTGCTGTCTCAATAGATTCAACCCCGATTTCACCCGATACTGCACCATACACACATTTACACCTGTTGTATGAGCAATTTCCCGAAAGGTCAAATCCAAACAAAACCGCATAAACACTAATTCTCGCTGCTCTTCTGGTAATAACTGCAGCAGCTCATGCACCAACTGCTCCCTCTCCACTTGGTCTTCTATCGTACTGCTTTGCTGCAAAGTCCCATAATCTGCTGCCGCATCTGTCTCTTCCCATGATAATGAGGGTTTCCACTTCCGCAAATGATCTTTGCAAAGATTTCGAGCAATTGTGTATAAGTAAGCACGACATTTCCCTTTATTTGTGTATTTATCTATAGATCTACAAAAGCGATAAAACGTTTCCTGCGTTAAATCCCTCGACTCTTCTTCATTTCGAACTCGCCAATAACAATATTTTTGGATGCCCGCATAATGCAGCTCAATTAGTGGCTTTAAATATTGCTTTTCACCTTGCTGGATACGACGAATCCACTCTCCCTCATCCACGATGTCCCCTCCCCTCTATTATGTTTAACTGTTTTATGTCGAAAAAAAGTGAAGCCATTATGCATCTTTTTTATGAAGCTGTGAAGATTGCGGCTCATACGAATCTGCTTGCATATTATATAAACGAGCGTAGACACCTTTTTGCTGCATTAGTTCCGCATGAGAGCCATATTCAACCTTTTGACCCGACTCCAACACAATAATACGATTCACCTGCCTCGTATTTACAAAACGATGAGTAACCAAAATACACAGGTATCATATTGGTCTGGAAGTCTGTGAATAAATTGATCTGCACCAGAACATTTAGCCGCATTCATAATCTTGGTTAAATTATTGACTTCTTCCAAATTGCCTAATCCTATATTTGTTTTTACATCAAAAGGATACTGAATAAAATCCTGAAAAACCGCTGCAACATTTTGAAGATTCCAGGCACAAAAAAATGTCAGTAGAAAGTGTCTCGTATGCGTGTGAGCACTATACGCACGGTGTAATTAGTCACGTTATAGATCATCTGGATGCAACTAGAAACATATATTAGACTATTAATAACAAAAAACGAGCATGGAGAGGCAATTTTTACGACAAGATGTCGCTGCCTCTTCCATACTCGTTATCTTACATTTCCTGCTATAAATTCAACCACTGCATCAAAAGCTTAGTCACTTCTGCTCTTGTCATTGCCCCTTGCGGCATAAAGCGATTGCCTTCACGCCCTTGCACAAGCTGCAGGGACTGCGCGCCCTGCAAAGCTGGCTGCGCCCAAGTGGCGACTGCTGCCTTGTCCGCAAAGGTAAGTGCAGATGCGCCTGCATCGTGACCAGCAAGCTTTATCGCACGCATCAGCATGACGATGGCTTCTTCACGTGTAACACGGTCATTCGGACGGAACTGCTTGCCGTCCCCTTTCACAATGTTCATGCTGGCTGCTGCGGACACAGCTTCCGCATACCAAGCACCGGTAGCGACGTCTTGGAAGCTTGCTGCAGAATGGCTTCCAGCCTTCACCAAGCTAGCTGTTCCATACACTCGCTCCAGCATTCTCACGATCATCGATGCGAACTCAGCCCGAGTTACCGCTGCATTCGGCTTAAATTGCGTCTCGGTCTGCCCGTTTACAAGACCGAGTGCCGACGAAACTTCAATATACGCTTGACCCCAATGCCCGCTGACATCTGTAAAAGCAGGCTTTGGCATCAAGGCAGCCAACATCACATTGCCTTCAGTCAGCGCCACTTGAACCCCAGCGTCTGTTGTGTCAGCTTTGACTGCCTTGGTATTCGCTCCAGCAGGCTGAACATACCACGTTCCCTGTTGTGGCTTGGCTGCCAAGTTCACAGTAATTCCTTGAACAGATGCAGGAATGGACTCCGTCTTGCCTTTTATGTCCACGGCAAGGCTAACACGCAGTGCTTGCCCTGTCCAAGTCAAGCCAGATGCTGCCCACGACTTCGCGTAAGCCGCCAACTGCTGGCGTGTAAAGGCTGACTGCCCCGTAATAACCAGCTTATCCGCGCCCTCAGGCAGATTACGTACAACTGCAAGCGGCAGTGTCACTGTATATGTGCCAAGCTTCAAGCGCAGGGTAGATTCTTGCTTCACGGCTTCCCGCATAATCTCCCTATTTAAAGCCGCCTTCCAGTCTGCAGCTAATGCCTGATTAGGCTTCATCTCAATCGTTACCGATTGCTTAGGATGTGACTTCAATCCATCCAGTACAATTGTTGTCGTGTTGGGGCTTAGTCCCCATACGCCGCTCGCATCCAAAACAGCAGGCGCCGATATGACGAAATCGCCGTCAGGGATAGACGGCTTATCCTTCCCGCCATTGTTCCCACTTACGCTGCCACCATTACCGTTGCTGCCGCTTCCATTATCCTCCGTTTGACCTAACAACCATACCGGGGACCGCGCTGTTCCACCAAATGCATCTGCTGCAACGGCATACCACGCGTATTTTCCGTTATCCGATAAACCGTCCCATGTCACGGAAGCCTTGCCACCGCTAACGACATTATCTACGGCCCCGATCAGATGCTTGGAATAAATATCGGCCCGGATCATATCTGTCTCAACCCGCTTCAACTTCGGTTCAATGTTCCAATCGATTGCAAATTCGTCTTTTCCCGGATGATCCTTGGGATCATAATAATTAAATTTGTCCTTGTAAGGCGAATAGGTCTTCATGTCAATTCGCTCGATCCGCTTGCCATCAGGCGAAGCCTTAAATTCCAGCAAACGCATGTAACCTTCGCCACCCTCAGGTCCGCCTTGATAATCGGCAAGCATTTGGTATACCTTACGGTCCGGCTTACCATCTCCATTATCATCAATCGCATCGATCTTCGTCTCCGCATCATGATAATGCCCGCTTAACACCCCAATGACGTTGGCGTTTTTCTTAACGACTTGATCATAAATCTTATTGGCAATAGGTCCCCGCTCGCCGGACACGAGCAAATACTCATGAAAATTAAGAATAGCCTGTCGATCTGGATATTGAGCAAGCACCTCATTCATCCATTTGATCTCATTTTCATATATGCCCCAGCCCATGTATACCATGATGAAATCAATGCCGTCCACCGAGATCAAATCGTAGTGACCTCGATTGTCCTTGTAAGACTCCCCATAAAAAGGCTTGTCCTTAAAACGTTTTTCTCCAAAATATTTACTGAAATCCGTATAGTTCTCGTCCTTATGATTCACATCATGGTTGCCTGCAAGCACGCCGTATGGCACTTCTGCCTGCTCCAACACTTTCATATACGTATCTGCACGTTCCCATTGCTCCACTTTGTCCATCTCATCTACCACATCACCGGTATGGAACACATAACGAATGTTCTTCTTGTCTTTGTTCGCCGCGATCCAGTCCACTTCAGACTTGTAAATGTGCGGATAAGACTCTGCATAATATTGCGTATCGGACATCCACACCAACGTAAAGTCCTTCACACTAGCTGCATCTGCAGCAGGTGCTACTTCATCCTGAACGATCACAGATACTTTACGTTCCTTATTTATATAAGCATCAACAACGGCTTGACCCGTAAGTGAAAACAAATCGGTTCCTGCAACTGCCGTTGTCAGCGCATCCCATTTGCCCGCTTGCACATTCCATGCATACATCGTTACTTTTCGGCCTGGAAGAGACTTGCCTTTCCATTCCACACTAAGTTCATCCGTCGGTTTCACACGGCTGTCCACACTTAGCTCATAACGCTGATACGGGAATTGATTCCAAGAATCATGTCGTACCGACTGGTTGTCCAGCTTGGCAAGCGCCTGAAGCTGTTGTGCAGTAAGCTGCTGTTCATTGGGCAGCTTCGCAAGTAACGGCGGCTCTACATCACTTGCCGCCTGGTACACTTTCATCGTAGAAGTGTCAGTTGGCGTAAACGTAAACCCTTCATAGAACTTCACGTTTAACGGATCATTTGTAGGGTCCTTGACCTCAACCGTTAACGTACCATTTGTGCGTAAGGAATGAATAAGACTGGATACAAGCTTCGGAATATCCGGCAGCTCAGCCTGCACACGAAGCTCGGAAGCTCGTTCTGTTACGTTGCCTGCACGATCTACAGCTTTAACGATAAGCTGATGCTTGCCTGGGGGCAGCAATACCGAGCTAAGCTCAAGCGGAAGCTGTACAGGCTTGTCGTCCAACACAGCCGTAACCGATTCAATACCAGACAAGGCATCAGCAGCTTCTGCTTGAACTGTTAACTTGCCCTTTACCACCTGCTGCGGTGTAACATTCAGCTTCAGTTCAGGCGCTGTATTGTCCACAACGACGTTAATCTCCCGACTATCGCCATTGGACTCGACTGCTTTTAGCGTGTGCTTACCATCTGCTATAGTAGTCGTTTTCCACGTGTAACCCAACCCGTTATATTTTTTGTCCGGAATGGCAAATTGGAAATCGTGCTGCTTCTTCATCCCGGTGCTGTCACCGATATCCCATTCCTTCGTCGAATCCTTATAATTCGCATCCCGAATAATCGTTCCATCTGCGAGTACAAGGCGAATGTTACGAATATTAAAGTCATCCAGATTGTCTGATTCGTCAAAAGTGCCTGCCTTAGATCCCGCACGAATCGTAATCGGCACCGCATTGCCATATGACAGCTTGTCCGCATCAATCGGCACCGTCAACGTCGTCCAGCCATTAATCGAATCATCAAATACATGAATAATCTCATTTTGAAAGACAACGCCGTTCTGGAAGAAAATATTAGTCTTGTTCACATCAAAGGAAAACAGCACTTTCTGCTCCATAGCAGGCTGCAAAGTGTTTCCAGCAATAGGTTTGCCGTCAATTGACACCTGCAAGGTATCTGTACGCTCATTGCCTGATGCAGCCTTGATCCATTTGTCACCTCTAATGAATTGACCTTCCTTAACGTTAAAACGTACCCCCTGCTGCTGCGACGATTGAATCGGAATTCGAATATCCGACAGGCGAATCGTCTGCGTTCCGTCTGAAGCTTCAGCATACAGTTCCAATGCCGCATGTCCCATCAATTCTGAAGCAGCTAACGTATAGGACAGTTCTTTTGCGGCATTAACCAAATGAATATTACGCTCTTCAAATGGCTTCGTCGCATCCGTGCGGTAGTACAGCTTTAACGTCTTCACGTCCGTGTTGTCCACAGCGTCAAATACAAGCTTCAAATCCTTCGTATCTTCTGCTATCGCAGGTATTTCCCGCAGCTTCACTTGTGGTGGAACCGTATCAACTGGCACATGAAAGAGCTGAGGCAGCTTCTGATAGGGCAAAAGGGTACCTGGCGTGCCTTTCTCGATTGCTGCACTTACCTTTTTCATATTTGGGAACGTCAACTCATTGTATTGATAGATAACAGCTCCATTTTCCAGCGTTCCGTCTACCGCAGGTGTTGTATCGTTATAGGTAGCAACAGATCTGTCCACACCGGTGTTAGTTGAAATAGATATCGCTCGATAGCTGCCGTTGGCCATTCCGTTATTGAACAAACGGAATAAATTAACGCCCTCAGTCAGATTTGAGCCATAGTTTGCATTAAAATCTACAGCTGTCTTACTGCCGTTCTCGGCATTAATAATCCAAAATACGGCCGTCTGTCCAGCTGGAATCGTCACCGGAACCGTATGTCGCCACCACAAATCAGCCTCTGCACCTTCGTCAGGATAGCGATAACGGATCGTATAATCCTTCATATCAACTGGCTTATCCGTCGGATTATACAACTCAATAAACTCGTAGCCGTCCGCGCCACCTACGTTGGCCGAATTAGGAACCAATTCAGTGACCAGCAGCTCCGGCACATAGGCAGGCATGCCCACGGCAGTATCCATAACTGGAACCACAAAAGACTGCGATTTGGCTTGCTGTCTGCCGTCTGTTGCTTCGAATGTATATTGCAATAAAGCAGCATCCTTCAAGTCACTTGCCGGAATTTCTGCGCCATAAACCACGTCCGTGACACTATTCATCGCCAGTTTAAGTGATTTGGTCATTTTATCCGTCTTATATTCTATGAACTGCATACGACCAATCTGGCCACCCTTAACGATTGCCGTTATCGGAACATTCGAACCTTTAACTACTTGTGCTGGAGGCGCATGCATAATCTGAATGGGTTCAACCACCGTCAGTTGGTCCGGTCGCACCGTTAAAGGCGAAGCACTGGACAAGCCCTGCTTAATCATGGAGCTGCCTGTGCTAGGTGCAACATAATGGATGCCTTGGTCAGCTTTTACGTCAGACACATCATAGGCAGCAGTAACAATTGGTCGAACTACGTTCGTGTCTTGACTATCAGTCAATAGCAACGCACGAGGTTTACTGTTGGACATCCCGCCCCATTTTAATTCGATAATCAGACGATCATCTACATTAAGCTTATAAAATTGTTTAAACCGATCTACTGGCTCATTAAGATTATCCGTATTTTTAGACCAAATGACAAAAGATTCTCCTGGTTGAATGACTCTATCCGGCAGTGAATATTTAAGGTCAGCATCTCCCGAATCAAGATATCGATAAACTAACTTATAATCTTTCGTGTTTAACATATGGCCTGAATTATTATACACTTCTATGAACTCATAGCCATCCGAACCCCCGATATTAGTAGTGTCAGGAATCATTTCAGTAATCAATAACGATGGTCCTAATCCTGTTAAGGCCATATTTGGCAAGGCTGCTGGCTGCTGGCCTCCTTGCTGTTGTGCAGCTTGACCATTTGGTTGTTGAACATTCCCCGTTGATAAAACTCCCGCATCCAAAGATGTGCTCGTAACGTTGTTCCCTTGTACGAATCCGCGATCTGCCTGTGAGATCACCTGCTGATCCGCAGCTGCTGGCTCTACTTCACCTGCTGCCATGACAGGCAACGATACCGCCTGCCATAATAGCGCCGTTAAGGAGGACCATAGAATCAGTCTGTGACGCAGTGTTCGTTGCTGTTTGCTTCGTAGCATCGCTTCGCTCTCTCCTGTTCTCTATTCATTCGTATTGTAGTAATAAATACAATCGACTAAAGAACAGCGTAAAGAGTAATCATTCTGGTAATGTTAACCTCATATGTAACTATTGTAAAAATTCGAAATTTGTCCACGAGAGGTGGACTATGTGCGGAGTTTGTCAATAAGTACTACAAGTTATACATTAAATTCATAGGATAGTAAAAAAAGCACGACCTAAGGCCGCGCTCTTCATCCTCATCTACTTGTTTCGGGTCGCCCATGGGTTTTTGCCTGCGGAATGTTTTGCATTTTTGGCAACAACCTCATTGGCATGCTTCTGTTGGTGGCTGTACTTATTACCTTTATTGTCTTTAAATTGTTCCGTCATTGTGATTCCTCCTTAAGTGATGATAAACGCGGTGTATTCCTTGCTGCGTGCAGATATATCGTCCGATGACTGATTGTTGCCCGCTTCAAGTGTTCATTACAATGGACAACTGCTTCGTTTAAGATCCTAAATGCTTCTCTAGATCACAACGGACCTCATCACACGATAATAAGTTGTCAAGAAATTGAGATTTGGCATTCCAGTCTAGACCAAAGTCTTGACTCACGAACATGCTGCTGTCTGCAGTTGACATGACCTGTGCCATGCCGGCGTCTGCTTCATAAGAAGTTACCGTGTTAGATTGACTTGGTAACGCCTGCACGATCTCAAAGCCGCCATTCGGAATCGCGGCCACGTAGACAGTCACATTCCCGATATTTTGCTCAAAGGGGACCACTTCAACTTCTGCCAGCATTCTGCCATTATGATCGACCGTTCTACGGAAAGACGCTTGCTGGATATCCATCATGAATTCATTGCCTCCTGACCTGTCATTTTGATCGCATACCGCATGAGCAGAAACTTATTTCCACATCCGTTTAATTTCTGCCTTGGTATGTTCTGTGCCCAACCTGTATATTTCTGTATACACGGCATTCAGATTGACCTGATATCTGGCATTAAGCGCCTCGTTGGACTGTGATGTAACCAGCATAAATCCGTCACGTAATACATCTGTCTCCGCATCACCGATCTCTCCTAATAAATAAGACATGTGCTCCACTTCTTCTGTGGTCGCTAAGATCTCCCAATGAGATGTTTCAACTGGCTCCGCTTGAATCGTTCTGTGTTGAATCGATACATAATACGATTGTCTGGCCATGGCACCCCCTCCTTTTTTATTAGCTTCTCCTGATGGACATACATCTTATGCCGTTTCCTGCATACCCATGTTATTATCTCGATCTACCGGCATCCCGGTTCATCGGTCTTCTGGAAGTAACGGATCGGAGAGGATGGACGATACATGTGTGGAATAACAGGTTGGATTGATTGGAAGCGGGAACTGACGGGACATACCGCTGTCATAGAGCAAATGACCGCTACGTTGGACGCACGCGGTCCAGACGCCAAAGGAACATGGGTCACGGAATCATGCGCGCTTGGTCATCGGCGTCTATCTGTCATTGACCCCGTTAATGGCATGCAGCCGATGATTCGCAACCATGAAAGCGGAACGTACGCTGTCGTTTACAATGGCGAACTATACAATGCTTGGGAGCTGCGGCGAGAATTAGAAAGCCGCGGTTATTCGTTTCAGACGAATTGTGATACGGAAGTGCTGCTCGTCTCCTATATCGAATGGAGGGAGCAGTGCGTAGAGAAATTCAACGGCATATTTGCATTTGCGATCTGGCACGAACAGGAACAGAAGCTGTTTGTCGCCCGCGATCGGCTAGGCGTTAAGCCACTATTCTACAGCCGTGGAGAAGGCTGGTTTGCTTTTGGCTCTGAGCCGAAGGCACTGCTCCAGCACCCTTCGATTGAACCGGCCATTGGCGCCGAAGGCATCGCCGAGATCTTCCTCGTAGGCCCTGCACGTACACCCGGGCATGGTGTATACAGCACAATGTCAGAGCTGCGCCCAGGCCATACCTTAACTTACGATCGGAATGGCTTGCGTACAACGGCTTATTGGAAATTGCAAAGTGAACCGCACGAATTGGATGCCGAAGCGACCGCTGCGGAAGTACGGGAACTGCTAATCGATACAGTTGAACGCCAGCTCGTATCTGACGTCCCCGTCGGCACACTGCTTTCCGGCGGACTGGATTCCAGCGCACTAACGGCTCTTACTGTCCAATATTATAACCGTCTTGGCCTTGGTCAAGTCGATACGTATTCGGTCGATTATGTCGACAACGACAAACATTTCAAGGCGCACAGCTTTCAGCCAAATGCTGATGCACCATGGATACACCGCATGGTGGAAGAACTGGGCACCAATCATCATTACGTTCAATTTGATACCCCAGAGCTTGTCAACTCGTTGGAGAAAGCTGTGCTTGTTCGTGATCTTCCAGGTATGACGGACATTGATGGATCACTCTATTTATTTTGCCGTGAAATCAAAAAAGGCGCCACGGTGGCGCTCTCCGGCGAAGCTGCTGACGAAGTATTCGGTGGGTACCCCTGGTTCCATCGCGCAGAAGCTTTAAACGCAAATACATTCCCATGGGCGCTTGCCGCTCCGCTGCGTAAAAGCTTGCTGAAGCCTGAAATAGCGGAGCTGATTAAAGCCGATCAATATGTCGCTGATCGATACGCTGATGCGATACATGAGGTACCGCTGCTGACTGGCGAAGACGAGACAGCCCGTAAGATGCGGCGGATGTCGTATTTAAATATTACACGTTTCATGCCAACTTTACTGGATCGCAAAGATCGTATGAGTATGGGGGTCGGATTAGAAGTCCGTGTTCCCTATACAGATCATCGACTCGTGCAGTATGTATTTAATATTCCTTGGGAGATTAAAACTTACGGTAATCGGGAAAAAGGACTGCTGCGTAAAGCGCTGGAAGGTATTTTGCCGGATGATGTGCTGTATCGCAAAAAAAGTCCATATCCGAAAACACATAATCCGAGCTATCTGAATACGGTACGCAAACTGGCGTTGGAACGGCTTGACGACGCTGCTTCTCCCCTTCATCAGTTTATAGATGAGTCACGAATCCGTGAAATTGCCGCGTCTGATGAAGCGAGCTCTAACTTACCCTGGTTTGGTCAGTTGATGTCGGGACCCCAATTGTTTGCATATTTGCTTCAGGTGGATTACTGGCTCCGTCATTATAACGTGAAGGTTACCTTGTAAATTGGAATATTACTCTAATTTCTTATGCATGAGTTCATTTAAATCACTAACATTTCTACACTTCCAAGCAGGATAACGGTATTTTAGGCTTTATTTTACCACATCCTCTTGTTCTTAAACCAATGTTTCACTTAAAATGTCCTTATTACAATCAAATTAAATAAATGTTTTAAATAGTGGACACTTTTAACACATCCTATATACAGGGTCAAGTTAGCATGCATGCACCATAATAGACACATACGTAATGCTTCACACTTAATAAATACTGCCTTTGTGTCCACCTTTGTGTGGACATTTTTGATTTCCATCCTCTCATTTCGTACGCATTTTCATATCGTACACAGATTGTTAGTTCCTTCATTCAAATAGGTATCCTTCCACTTCAATTCAAGCCCCATTTCATTTCAGTTGACATGCCAAACTTGTTATCAAAATCGGATATTTTTGTGGGGGATTAACCTTTTTACAATAACCATACATCTATAAATTAAAAAGGATACGCAGCTTTACACGCCTGCGTATCCTTTCCTCACCAAATGTGCAGCTATTATATTTAATACCTCTGTTACATAATTGTTAAAGAAATGACGGAGTAAATTAGTGCAGTTCGTCATACGACCCCGATTATGAGACCGTTCACACATCCAATTGTGCTCTGATTCACGCTAAGTTAAAATTTGCCCGAATATGGTCCAACCTGATTCAGTCGGCTCTGTCAGCAAGTAACACAACATTACACTGACGCAAAGCTGGCTTTCAATCCATTAAGCTTGGCTGGCACGAATCGCTTGATCCAGATCATGTAAAATGTCTTGAATCGATTCTGTCCCGATGGACAAACGAATTAACCCAGGCAAGACACCTGCGGATACTTGCTCTAATTCATCCAGCTGTTGATGCGTCGTACTTGCCGGGTGAATAATAAGCGACTTCGAATCGCCAACATTTGCCAAATGGGAGAACAGCTTGACGTTCTCAATTACTTTACGGCCCGCTTCTACACCGCCCTTAATCTCGAAGGACAGAATAGCCCCTTGACCTTTCGGCAAGTACTTCTGTGCCAGCTCATAGGAGCCATGGCTTGGAAGACCGGAGTAGCTGACCGAAGCAACCGCTTCATGCTGCTCCAGAAACTCGGCTACTTGCAAAGCATTCTGACTGTGCCGCTCCATCCGTAAATGCAGCGTCTCCAACCCTTGAAGAAGCATAAAGGCATTAAATGGCGATAACGTCGCTCCCATATCTCGAAGCAACTGCACGCGTGCCTTAATAATGTAAGCAATCGGGCCTACGGCTTCTGTATAGACAACGCCATGATAGCTTGGATCAGGTTCTGTCAAACCAGGGAACTTGTCACTGGCACTCCAGTCAAACTTGCCGCCGTCAACGATAATACCGCCGATGGACGTACCGTGGCCACCAATAAATTTAGTTGCCGAATGAACAACAATATCTGCACCATGCTCAAGTGGACGAAGCAGGAACGGACTTGGGAACGTGTTGTCTACAATCAGCGGCAGACCATTCTCATGCGCAATACTGGCAACGGCCTCAATATCGAGTACATCACCCTTTGGATTGCCTACTGTCTCGGCATACAATGCTTTTGTCTGCGGAGTGATGGCTTTGCGGAAGTTCTCCGGATCAGACGGGTCTACAAAGTGCACCTTGATGCCCAGCTTCGCAAGCGTCGTAGAGAACAAGTTATACGTACCACCGTACAATGTGGAGGCAGAGACGATTTCATCACCGGCACCAGCAATGTTCAGAATCGCGTATGTGATGGCTGCTTGACCAGATGCTGTAGCCAGCCCGGCTGCACCGCCTTCAAGTGCTGCTACCCGCTTCTCAAACACATCTGTCGTTGGGTTCATCAAACGTGTATAAATATTGCCGAATTCCTTAAGCGCAAACAAATTCGCTGCGTGGTCCGCATCGCGGAATGTATACGAGGTGGTCTGGTACAAAGGAACCGCACGCGACAGCGTTGTCGGATCCACTTCTTGGCCTGCATGAACGGCCAATGTCTCAATGCCATACTGCTGATTCTGACTCTCACTCATCGTTCTAAGCCTCCAATCCATATTTAGCCGATCTGGTTACTGTAGGATACATATGAGAAAAGGCACCTTCACATACCATTGCAAAGGTGCCTACTTTCTTCTACGATAACTGAACCCTGTTCGATTGTCCAGCACTATTTTGGAATATATTATGAAGCTTAAATGATCGACAGCCGTTGTCGCAATAGCCTCAAAGCTTCACCGCGATGACTGATGCGCTGCTTCTCTTCCGTCGTTAATTCGGCCATCGTCCGATCATAAGACGGAATATAGAATAGCGGATCATAGCCAAAGCCATTCGTTCCACGCGGATGGTCCGTAATGTAACCATCTGACGTACCAACAGCTTCATAAGCCTGCTTCTTCGCCGGATCGTACAGCACAAGCGCACAGACGAACTGCGCGGGGCTAAGCCACTTCTCATGTACCCGCTCCGATTGGCTGATCTTCGTCGTATCACAGTCCGGCAGTGCTTGTAAAGCAGCAAGCAGCTTGGCATTGTTGGCGTCATCGTTTCCGTGTTCCCCTGCATAACGGGCGGAATAGACACCCGGCTCTCCATTCAACCGTCCAACGCATAACCCGGAGTCGTCCGCCAATACGGGAATGTTCAGCTTCTCAGCAACCGTTTTTGCTTTTTTCAGCGCATTCTCCAAGAACGTCTCGCCATCCTCTTCCACATCGGGGATATTAGGATAGTCAGACAAGCTCTTAACAGTTAGTCCCAACGAAGAAAAAGCGTGCGTAAACTCACGGACTTTACCTGCATTGCGTGTTGCCACAATAATCGTATCTCCCACGATAGGCATCTCTGATGTTACGCCTCCTTGCTTGCGTTAGCTTGGGCATCAATCTTGCCTGCGATGTCACCAAGTGCTTCACGCTGCAATTCAATCAGCTTCATGATGCCGTGTTCCGCAAGCTCCAACAATTGATTCAGCTCTTGGCGGGAGAACGGGCTTTCTTCGCCTGTGCCTTGTACTTCAACAAACTTCCCGTTGCCGGTCATTACCACGTTCATATCTACTTTAGCGGACGAATCCTCTTCGTAGTTCAAATCACACTTAGGTTCTCCCTGCACTACGCCTACGCTGACAGAAGCCAGGAAGTCGTTAATCGGAAATTTAGACAGCGAATGCTGCTGGCTAATTCTATGTATTGCCATGGCCATGGCAATGAACGCCCCAGTGATGGATGTTGTCCGCGTGCCTCCATCTGCTTGCAGAACATCACAATCCAGCGTGATTGTACGCTCTCCAAGTGCGTGCAGATCCACAACCGAGCGCAGTGCACGCCCGATTAGTCGTTGAATTTCCATCGTGCGTCCTGTTAGCTTTCCACGCGCTGCTTCACGCTGATTGCGCGTCTGTGTTGCACGCGGCAGCATCGAGTACTCGGCTGTAATCCAGCCTTTGCCTTGGCCTTTCATAAATGGAGGAACTCGTTCTTCCACGCTAGCGGTACACAACACTTTCGTGTCGCCCACTTCAATTAATACGGAGCCTTCCGCATACTTGTTCGTATTGGTCTGAATTGTAATAGGACGGAGATCTTCCGCCTTGCGTCCGTTGCTTCTCATGTATGTGCCTCCTAGAAATGCTCCTGAATCCGTTTAAAAAGTAACATCCCCTATTCTACCAAAGTCCCAAGCGAAAATCATCTTCGAACGTATAGAGGTTATGTGAACAAACCAGTTCAGCCTTTCCACATCGGATTTACGATCGGCCTCGTGACTGGCTTCGAATAGTCTTTGTTGTCCGTTCCCTGAATATCCGCTGCACCGTTCATACGAATTTGAACTTTCCCCACATTAGGCAGCTCTGTTAATGACAGTACTACTGATTTTAGAAGATCGGCAGGAACTTTATCGCCCTTCTCAAACATGGAATCAACCAGATCAACCGTCACGGTATCCTTGGTATGTTCGATATTTTTTATTTTTGTCGCCTCAGTAGCTACCATAGACATCGCCTTTTTGTCTTGTGGTCCTTGAATAATCTGCTGAAGCGCAGCTTCTACAGGGTTCTCTGACGGTTCAATCAGACGTGTTACGGGAATGTAGTATGATTTTCCATCCTCTGTGAGTGAAGTGAAATATAACATAACAGGCATCGATTTTAAGTAATTGACGCTTTCGCCCTTCTCCAGATTAATGCCTAAACTGCGTGTGATGTGCGTATCTACTGGAGTACGATCAACAGGCATCTCTGTCAGCTTCTTCGAATTCATCCACAATTGCACTTCCTTGACATTAGGCAAGGACGTTAAAGTCCAAGCAATGGATTCCAAAATGGAACGTTCCTGAACGGCCTCGTAATTTTTGAACTCATCCGAGAACTCCACAACAGCCAGCTTCTGCTCTGGCTTTAACGACAGATTAGTAATTCGTGTGCCTTTAGGAAGTGTCGTCTTAAAGCCTGCTGGCAGCTTGTTGGCATATACGCCGCCATCAATCAGCATTTCCAGCGCAGTCTTAGCCAGTGCAGCCTCATCTTTAGCCTGCCAGTGATAGGCGATCGGTGCCAAATATCCATGGCGATCCTTTAAGTATACGAACATATTTGCCTGTGCAGCTGCATCGTCTGTCAGTTGGCCCGTACTGTTCACATCCGTGACAGCCTGTCCCTCCGCTTGACGCAGCATCTGGGTTTCTACATCAGGGGGCGGGGCGTCGATTGCACCTTCACCTCCGCATGCTGCTAGACCCGTGGATAATATAAGCGTGCACGCAAGCACTCCTAAGCGGCGGCGGAACGTGTTCGTGTGTGGCGTAAGCAGTTTCGAATTATTCATCTGTTACTAATGCCTCCTTGACCTGTAGTGATGCGTGTTCGCAAGCGAACCAAGCTTGTCTTCGCACCCATTTGTCCTATGTATACGAAGGGATAAGCTTATTCATGACGAGATTTGCAATTTTTGTTGCGCTCGTGCATGCTAAAGAAGTACACCAATCAGCGCGATAGATGTGGATGCTAATAATGAGGTGAAATGTATGAGTGAACAGATGAAGCTGGACAAGCACAACTTGTCAAACGATTTGTTAGACAAAGACAAGGCAGCGATAGAAAAGAAGCCTTACACCCTGAACAGCGAGAAAGTGGAAGCCGAGACGCGTGCATGGTTGAAAAAACGCGGGGTCACAACTGATCAGATTGCCGAATTGGTTCTGTTCTTGCAGCACAAATATTTCCCGGAGCTAACACTCGATTATTGCAAATATAGCGTGGAGCAAGTATTGTTGAAGCGCGAAGTGCAAAATGCCATTCTGACAGGCATTCAATTGGATGTACTGGCAGAGGAAGGCAAGCTGATTCCAGCCTTGCAGGAAATGGTTGAAAATGATGAAGGATTGTATGGCGTTGATGAGATCGTTGCCTTGTCGATCGTTAACGTATATGGAAGTATTGGCTTTACCAATTTTGGCTATGTGGACAAGATGAAGCCAGGTATACTTGAGCGTTTAAACGATAAGAGCAGCGGGGAAATACATACTTTCTTAGATGATATTGTTGGTGCAATCGCAGCAGCCGCGAGCAGTCGAATTGCCCACCGCAAGCAAGCCGAACGAGAAGAAGATATGGTGAAAATGCGCGCTCTTCAACAAGCAGAAGCGGAGAAATAGATCGCGCATCGCCATAAGCACCTATAACCTTTGTAGCCTTCATGCAACGAATCTGTTTGATGCCCAAAAAGCATTATCAGGTTCGTTTTTTATTTTATTAATACTTATGAACATATTTTTAAATGAAAATACAACCATTTATGTCATAAATATATCATTCATAATTAGCAGGATTATTACGATATGAATACGACGGGGCTGTAGGCAAACAGTCAAAACAAGCAGCATCATTTTCGGAAGGAGTTTACAGATTGGATAAGTTAAGTAAGTGGTTTAGACTAAATTCTTTGAAAAAACAGCTTATATTTACGTTTGGAGGGCTGCTGATCGTATTATGTATC
Source organism: Paenibacillus sp. ACRRX (assembly GCF_022346885.1). Classification (GTDB taxonomy): domain Bacteria; phylum Bacillota; class Bacilli; order Paenibacillales; family Paenibacillaceae; genus Paenibacillus_B. The sequence continues at coordinate 150,471 of NZ_JAKRNK010000009.1, read as the reverse complement.
GGTTTGACAGCAACCTCTTACCTTGAAGCGAAGAAAGAGCTGGAGTTGTCAGCAGAAGCGATGCTTCCCCAGCTTGCCAAACAATCGGCCATGCGTTACAACGATGCATTAAATAACAAGCTGAGCTTCCTCATTACGATGAGTGGCATGAACGGGGTTAACGAGTTTAAGCACGGTGTGTCCAAATCATTGTTAAAACAATTGGAGCACCATTTTCATTTGGAAGAAGCTAATGGCTGGGGAATCGCTGACCAAAGTGGTCTTAATAGGTTTGGAACAGAGGTTGGCTCAAACATCGCACAGCGTGATTACTTTATGACCGCTAAGACCGGAAGCCCAGCAACTTCTGACGTGTTAATCTCTCAGGTAGACAACAAGACACTTATTATCGTATTTGCAGTTCCGCTGTATCACGATGGTGCTGTTAACGGCGTAATCTGGATGGAGCATAAGGCGGATCGATTGAGTCGTATCGCCAATGACATGAAAGTTGGCGAGACAGGTCGAGTATTTATTGTCGACAAAGATGCTAACGTTGTAGCGCATGAAGACATTAATATGGTATACAACCGTATAAATCTGATCCAAGCAGGTGCACAGGACGCCAAGCAGGCAGGCCTCGCAGAGATTACCAAGCGGATGATTGCAGGTGAGACAGGTAATGGCAAGTATACATATGAAGGAGAGACCAAGCTTGTCGGATTCTCACCTATTCCGCTGACTGGCGGTTCAGCCGGCATCTATATGCACGAAGATGAGCTGCTAAGCGGTGTGACGAAGATGCAAAGGGATTTGGTCATTGGTTCCATTATTTTTATCGCGTTTGGCATAACATTAGTCCTGTTATTCTCGAATCGATTAACTGGGGCATTCCGTATGATAAGCAGTAACTTTAATGCGATTTCCAAAGGACGACTGAATACACAAGTTAATGAAGCTATCTTAAAACGCAACGATGAACTTGGCGCCCTTGGTGGCATGCTCGTTAATATGCAGCAGTCCTTAAGACAGCTGATTGGGACAGTGCAGCAGCAATCTCGCGAGATCGATGATGCTTCTGTTCAGCTAAGCCAAGCTGCCCAAGAAATGTGTGTCGCATGCGATACGGTCTCTACTTCTATTCAAGATGTAGCAGGCGGTGTGGGCGCACAGACCGAAGACCTGGTCAGCATTAGTGATACCTTATCCAGTTATGGTCAAAGACTGGATGAAATGTCCAATTCCGTCTCTGTTATTGATCAGAGCGGCAAACAAATACACCAACTTGCCGATGGCAGCCGTACAAATATGAATAAACTCGAAACTTCCGTGCACGATATGCAGCGAGCATTCGAAGCCTTTATTCAGAACATCGTGGTGTCAAACGAAAACTTTAAGCGAATTCATCGCATTACCGATACGATGAATGAGATCGCAGAACAGACGAATTTGCTCGCACTTAATGCTGCCATCGAATCCGCACGCGCAGGGGAAGCAGGCAAAGGCTTTGCCGTTGTAGCAGATGAAGTACGCAAGCTGTCGGAGCAATCTCGTGAGTCCGCACGTGCTATCGCTATGCTCATTCACGGTGTATCCCACGATGCAGCTGAGATGCTAAATACTGCTCAAGTGATGCAGAGTGCTGTAACAGAGCAGCGCCAAGATGTGGACACGGCCATCGTATCGTTCCAGCATATTATCGAGGCACTGGAGTATATCACACCGCAGTTGGATGCGGTGAACCAGGCTGCCATCGTCATTAATCAAGAAAAAGACGATATCCTGAGCCGCGTAGAAGCAAGTTCTGCGATTGCGGAAGAAATATCCGCGTCTTCAGAAGAAATTGCAGCAACATCCGAGGAAACGGCGGCCGCGTCTGAGGAAGTACTTGGAACAGCCGAAGGACTTACGCTGATGACACGACATATGATGGACGAGATTAACAAGTTTAAATTGTAGCAGACATTATATATTCCCTTATAAATTTCATTTGTAATGAACAAACAGCCCCTGCATCCTTAATCGGATGCGGGGGCTGTTGCTTTCCACACGGTAACCTTGTCCACTTGCCGAGTAGTCACTTGTTTGCGCCGCTGCAACTCAGTCAAGTGAGCCAGCGTCTCACCCATAGCAAAACGGAACTGATGGATGGTAAGCCTTTCAATTGACCCGAAAAGCTGGGAACAAAGCTCTTGGGCAGTCTGTTCTGTGACAAGCATAGCTCGCAGCTCTGTTAGACGCTGCTCGTGGTGACCAAGAAGATCCTCAATTCGGCTGTGAAAGTAAACAAAAGGATGTCTATGACCAGGCAATACAAGCACAGCGTCAAGTTGTGCCAGCCGTTCTAACCCTAGCAAGAAGTGATGCAGGGGCTCAGGATCACTTCCTGGCATGTAGCTGACATTAGGCGATATTTGGGGTAGAACGTGATCTCCGGCAAGTAAAACCCGACACTGCTCGTTATAGAAGCTGAGATGACCCGGTGCATGCCCATGCGTCTCTATTACCTGCCACTCCCGACCACCAAATCGAACAATCTCGCCATCACCCACCAAAGTGACCTGGGGAAGTGGGGATACGAGCGGGATAAAGCTGTCCATGTGTTCGCCAACAAGCTCGCTTACTTGTTGTAATACGCCGTGCTGCTGAAGCAGTCGCTGCATCTCGGCAGTCATTGTCTGCCCTGCTCCCCATAACATCTGGGCATGCTTCCAGCCGATCTCCGACATCAATACGGGAACCTGAAATCGCTGCTGCAGCCAGCCTGCTAAGCCAAGATGATCCGGGTGATAGTGCGTGAGCACAATACACGCTACTCCCCCTTGATTCAGATTCATTTGTACGATAATCTGCTCCCAGGCCAACTCCGCTGCGGCTGTACGCAGACCAGGGTCCACCAATGTCCAGCCCTCTGCTTGATCATAGATGGCATAGGCGTTTACCCAGCGCAGCGAGAACGGCAGCGGAATACGAATCTGATATATAGCGCTGGCGTCGTTGACTCCATCCTCGTTCCAGACCGTAATCGACCAATTTTCGCCTTCTGCCCACGTCTGGCTTGTATAATCTTGCTTTGCGAGTTCCCCTACAAGATTGGACTCCGACATTTAGATGCCTCCATCTCATGTGAACGTTACTGGATCTGCAGTCTGAGCTAGGTGTTAGTTTGACTTATAACGAATGCCTTATAGCTTGCGTCCGACTAGGATGAGACGGGTGGATCGCTCTGCATCGTATTCTGAACCTTCATAATCTCCATACACATGGTCCAGCATCAGGCCTGCGTCAGCAATCATACGCCTGAATGCAGGCAAACCATACAGCTTCACACGCTCGTTATAATGACGTGTGGTCTCCTCTACGGACTGTTGTTTATCCTGCGTAATCGTAGTTAATTTAATATTCTTTTTCACACATCCATCTTCAATCATTCGGGTCTCTTGAATAAGTGTGTTCCCGTCTACGCGCTCTGATTGGCGCACCAAGTGTTGTTCCACGTAAGCTGCGTTCAGAAAATCAATGATAAAAGGACACCCGGTTCGCAATACACGCGCAATCTCAGTGATTACTTGTGCATTGTCTGCATCCTCTTCAAAGTAGCCAAACGATGTAAATAAGTTCACAACAGCGTCAAACGGGCCTTCTAAAGGCACGCGTCTCATATCTCCTCGTACAAACGTAACGGATCCTTTCCCATCATGAAGCCGCGCTTCCCTAAGCAGTACTTCAGACAAATCCATTCCCGTTACCTGGTATCCGGCTTCCGCCAGAGCTACAGAATGTCTGCCCATACCGCAGCACAGATCAAAAATATGCGCCCCTTGTGGAAGCTGCAGCCAATTCACCATACGGTGCACCTCTTCTGCCGCCCCTTGCATGTCTCGATGCTTGTACACAAGTAAATAGTCCTCACCGAAACTTTGTTCATACCATGCCGGCATGTTTGGCTCATCCTCCTATATGGTTAAGTCTATATGTAGGTATACGCCTTCTATTCTAACGGTTGCAATCGCATTTGTTAACCTTTGTGTCCAGAATAACGAATAATGGCAGCCCGCGATGGAGCACTCTAAGAGAACAGGAATTACGCAGATACCATGATTCGCAGTATCCACTACTCGCATCTGCATCTATCTAAGTTTGGAGGTGAACGTTCTTGCTTTGGAACATCTTACTCGTATTTTCACTGATCGCACTTACCTCCTTCTTTGTGGCGACAGAATTCTCGATCGTCAAGATGCGTTCTTCCCGTGTGGATCAGCTGGTGCTGGAGGGGGTGCCTAACGCAATTGAAGTTCAGAGGATCGTTACCCAGATGAACAGCTATTTGTCTGCCTGTCAACTTGGCATTACTATTGCTTCACTTGGCCTGGGCTGGCTTGGCGAGCCCACTTTCGTACGACTGCTCCAGCCGTTGTTTGATTCCTTGGCCATACCAACCCCCGTTTCACGGGTCATCTCGTTTGCGGCGGGATTTACACTCGTCACCTACATATCGGTCGTATTAGGCGAACTGGCGCCAAAAACGATTGCTTTGTATGAAGCGGAAATTCTTGTACTTAAATTTGCCAAACCAATTATATGGTTTTACCGTGTGATGTATCCGTTTATTTGGGTGCTGAACAGCTCGGCTAACGCAATCGTGCGCCTATTCGGATATAAATCAACCAACGAACATGAGGCTGCCCATTCAGAGGAGGAGATTCGCATCATTCTCTCTGAGAGTCTGGAACGCGGGACCATCACCAAGACGGAATTTGGATACGTAAATCGCATTTTTAATTTTGATGATCTGTCTGCTAAAGAGATTATGATTCCGCGCACAGATATGGTATGCCTTTATAAAAATAAATCCATGCAGGAAAATGTCCGTGTCATCAAGCGCGAGCAGTATACCCGCTTCCCAGTGGCAGATGAAAACAAAGACCATATCATAGGTCTAGTGAATACGAAGCAATTGTTTCTGGAAGCCGATCATGATCTGAATTATCCATTTCATCGGTTAATAAGACCCATTATCAGTCTACCGGAATCAATACCAATTAAAATCGTGCTTCGTCGGATGCAGCAGGAGCATATTCATATGGCTATTTTACTGGATGAATATGGTGGCACAGCAGGGTTGATCACCATTGAAGACATCTTAGAGGAGATTGTTGGAGAGATTCGAGACGAATTTGATGACGAAGAAGTGCGCGAGATTGCTACTCTGCACGAAGGGCATTACTTGATCGAAGGGCGAACACCACTATCACATGTGAATCATACAACAGGTTTGCACCTGGAGAGTGAGGATGCAGATACGATCGGGGGCTGGCTATATAGTCGGAATCCGGAACTTCGATCAGGGCAATCCTATGTATATGAAGGTATGCAGTTTACGGTCAAACGGAAAGACCGGCATCGAATTAAAATGGTAGAACTTAAATTAGCAAGGCTCGATTCTACAAGTCAAGCGGAATAGAGATAGAAAAAGCCAGGAAGAGCGCCCCACGCAATCGTGTGGGAACATACTCACCCCGGCTTCATGATAATGCCGTCTGCTACGCACTTACCTGTTTCTCAGCGGCAGCGGCGGCAGCTTGAGAAGACTGCTGGCCGTCTGCGCGATCCTGCTCCTCAATACGATCCCACGGCACGATCCGATCAAATATCAACGTAATCATCATGCCCAGCAGCAAGCCGTTGGAAATCAAAGGACGAATCAAGGCCGGAAATTGTACCCATACTGTATTCGGCATCGTCATCCACGCCAATCCGATGAAGAGTGGGAGTGCTACACGGTAAATTGATCGACTCGTAAACGATATTCCCTCCAGCTGTTTAAGTGATGCACCTAACATGCTTAGATATGCTACAAATAGTACCGCATTGCCAACTGTGAGCGGTAACGCTGAGAACATCTCAGCCAACTGCGGTACAAAGCCGAACACCATCATCATGACAGCTCCGATGATATATGGAAGTCGGTTTAGTATCCGCGAAGCTTGCAAAAATCCAATCGAAGACGCAAACGTCGAGTACGGGACAACGCCGAACAATCCTGCCAGCATATGCATAATCCCGGTGACAACAAAAGCTCCGCTGTATTGTCTTGGTGTCGCTTCTTTACGATAAATGACGGCCGCTCCTTTTAAGGTAGCCATTGAATTAGCCATATTCAGCAGACCCGTCACATAAGCTACGCCGATAACACCTAAGTTAAGACTATGTTCCGTCGGACTTCCCCATGTGAACAGCTTCCATAGGCTGCCGCCCTCTTCCATCGGCTGCACACGTGCATCAAATAGTAAGGCATAGGCAATCCAGCCCACAATAATCCCAATTAAGACTGAGAAGTTACGCAGCTTTTTCGGTCCGAATAAATTAAATAACAGCAAAAACACGATAATCGCAAAACTGAGCAGTGCGATATTTGGTGGGATCTCTGGACTATCGTTCAGCCCGAGCATGCCTTTCGAGAAAATAATCATGAGCTGTGAACCAATAAGCAGCAAAATAACAAACATTACATTCGGGTTAAACCAAGGTCTTAATTTGTCAGCAACACCAAATAGACCAAGCAATATTATCGTGACACCCGCCAGCACGATCCCTACAGCCAAGCTGGCCCCTAACTCGGGCAGCGTTATGCCCATCGTGGGTGCTGATGCGCACAAACTGATAATAACTCCCCACCACAAACCGGCCTGTCCTTCCATTAGCACCCATTTATGTCCCCACAGCACCTGCATTAAACAAGCAGCACCTGTTAAAATAAAGGAGCGCTGCATCATTAATGCTACATCAGCCGCACCAAGTTCAAATGCATGGCCAATGGTCAGTGGAATTACAATTGTGTTTGCAAACATAAAAAATAACCATTGAATGCCGGCGAGCGCCGTCTTCAAGGTTCCTTGCCGTTCCATTATGAATCACCCTTCCGCTTCTACCTAGACGTTACATCATTATGTCACAGGTAAAAATACGACACAACAAGGTTGAGAACCCATAATAGGTACTTAGAGGCTGATAATGTTCACTTATGAGCCTTTCTATCGTTTTCTCTGTGCCTTACGATAAGATTGGAACTTCATAAATAGGCAGTCGGTACTTTCGTCGCTGCACGGAGCAGCCTATTTCAGAACACCGTCGACCATCTTATCTTTATCTCTTACATGAACATCAAAACAACTTCTGACAATACGCGACGTAGAACAATTGGGGAATAACCCGGATTATTTTTACTTTATTAAATAACCACAGCACTTAAACGATTATTTGTATTGTAGCAACCTTTTAAACGTTAGGGATTGGATAGGAGAATGCTGGGGATAAAGAATGTAATCATCTAGCAAGTGGTCGGGACTTACTTCTATTAGGAAAAAACCAAGAGGCTGAAGTGTGATGATGCGCAACATGTCACCTGGCCCTATGAGTGCATTGGGCGATGCCTAGTATCGCCTTTTCCTCATAAATGTCTACATCTAAAAAGGGGAATTTATACTTTGTGCAGATAACTTAATCATCACGGATGATAGATGTGAGGAAATTACTTCTGTGTTCAATAATACTACGGATACCATTTCAAAGAGTTATGCTGCTTCAGTTCAGTTCCTGAGTAGTCGCATATCACCATCATTACGCCTAGCTGCACAAGACCGGACGATTCATATGAGCCGGCCTGTGCGGACGCGTTATTCTATAAGTTGTCAGAGCGTATTATGTAACGGCAAATACCTGCACATTAAGTGAAATCGCAAGCTTAGATACAGCCCGCCACTTTAACTTGTAATAACTATATTCCGTTAGCGGCGGATCAAATGTGAAGTTGTACACCTGATAATCGTATACATCATCATCCTTCAAATATCGATCCGTTATTAATTGGCGTTCCTTGTCCGGAAGCCGTGATACAGCCTTCTCGACACGCTCGCAAAAAACACGCATCTTCTCCGGTATATCAACGTTATCCGCGGCAATATCTCCTGTCTGATCGGAGATACGGTTCGTCTCTCCGTGAACACGAGCAGTATATGAAGATGTAAGTCTGGTCTCTCTCACCTCATAGCCAATCTGCTTGTACATACGATACTTCTCAAATACTGCTTCAACATTTCTACGTGTGGCTTCTTTGTCCATCTCAGGAAGGTCAAAAAATACGTCACATAGCATCAAAACACCGCCTTGTTCACTTCTTCTGTAATGTCCGCTGCTAACATTGATTAGCTGGTCTTGGAGCAGATCAGGTCATACCTATCGCCTCTCCTTAATGAGAAGAAACAGTCAGCCTCTCTACCGAGAGGCTGCAAAAAATGAGGAGAAGTAAGTCATGATAGTGGCCCTGTTCTTATTATATAGGAACATACGTTCTTATTCAAGAGAATTGTTTGGGATATTATTTATTTTTTCTTTTACTTTGTGGCTTATCACGTAGAAGGTTGCGAGGATTGTCACCCTTTCCCTGTAAAATGGCGATAGCCTGTCTAATTGCCGGAGGAATGGGTGCTCCCATGCTGCCCCCATTTTCAACGATGGACAGCAGTTCGTTAGCGATATAAAAAAAAGCAATCATATCCCTGAACATATGGGCATCGCCCAGAATGCTATCTACTAGATGGCCGACGGATACCATAGCAAACATGTACGCTTTCCTTGCTATGCCTATCAAGCCAGTTCGACTCACCAGTTTCCCAGCAAATGCTGCGGCCCCTACTCCTGAGACATAATCTATACATGCAAGCGCTGCCAATACACCAATGACGGAAGACGTTTCGCCAAACAAATAAGCTATCGCACTGGATGCAGCCGCCACGATCCATTTTAGCAGAATATCGAAGCGCTCCATATTTCATGCCTCCTTAAATGAACATGAGCTTGAGCATGACATTGTCCATGCTCAAGCTCATATGTTCGAGTATGACAAGCTGTCTTGCTACTGCAGAATTATGTTTTGGCGGATTCGTTATTAAGCTTGCCTTGCAGTACCTCTTTGTGTAAACACCCCATCCATGTGAGTCTAACTACACCCCTTCAAATGTAATGCCTGTAATGTCAGCATATTGTTCCTGGGTAATCTCACCAGACGGATTTATATCCGTCTTCACTACCCGACGTAATATTTCCGCACTGATCCAGTTGAGGTTGTATGCATGTTTCCAAAATTCCATGAGTTTTGCTCCTTTCATATGGTTATGTGTTAATATGTTGCGAGCCCCTTTTGTACCTTTACAAAAGGGGTTCAAACTCCGTTTATAAATTACTGAAAACTACAGCCCTGCACAGGTAGTAACTCTTTTGTAAATTCTCCATCCCTAACCATTAGCCGTGCTTCACCTGTATCAGTTCTTGTTTAAGAGCTTGAATTTCGTTTTGCTGCTGTATGGCTTTCAGCTTTAATTGCACCAGCTCTCGTCCAATAACCTCTGTATCTGTTATTGTCGCTGCATTATTTTGTATCGCATTAATTTCCTCCTGCTGCATACCTTCCATCCATACAGCAAGCTTAAAGTCCCAACGTGGTTTGTATAATCCCGCTGGCACTTCAACAGCAACGATATGACCGGTAAGCATCTGCTGTTCAGAACTCGCTGCTTCGGATCCCATGACAGGAAAAACGCCTGTCACGGAATCCGTAACAAGCGTTGGTTCGACGTAGAATCCGTCAATATTAACTTTTATCGCTTCTTTCATTAGGACTCCTCCTCAGCTAATGTCAAATGTAATCCCATCCAAACAGATTGAGTTTGAGGGACCCATTTCAATGATTACTGTTCCATCTGGGTGAACACAAATGTATCTGCTCGAAACAGTAAAATCGTTTACTGTGAGATAGGTTGAAGTCTTCGGGCGGTATCCCTCAGGTAATACAAACGCAGGTATATTGAGTCCCACACTCCCTGAGGCAAGGCGCCCTTTGAGCTTCACAACATCATGAATCTTTCTATATCCCACTGGTAGGTGTTCGAATGCTGTCCATCCATTTAACAATGTCGGTTTAACCCATTGCGGAGTATCTGTTACACTTGAATAGTTTTCAATTACAGTTAAACGCCGTTCCATGTCGCCCGTTTGTTGCACTAGATTAGACACTGTTCCTCGAAGACTGCTTGATAAAGCTGTTTCAATGATTGGAGATACACTAGGTGTCAAAGACACATAGGTAGCCCAGTACGTTTTTTTAGGATTATAACCTTGTATTAATGTTCTAAACTTTTCTTGACCTGCAGGATTGATGGCAGAAGTATACCAGTTCAGATCTTGCTTTCCATTAACCGAGATATACAACGCTTTTTTGATATCCTGTTTCAAAGGTGAATTGATATCTCCAATCGCGGCGGCTGTATCCGTTGTTAATACGGAATAAACTCTTTCTGAGAGTACTATACCAGAACCTGCTTCTACCATGTTAGCACCCTTGAACAGAGTCGCCCCTATTTCGTAGTTCTTAACGGCTTCAATGGTTGGGACAAGTTTAAGATATTGAAGTTTATAGCCCCTATAATTGTAAGGATTAATTGATGTAGGGAGTGTTCCTACACCACTTCCACTAACTACTGTGCCATTGGCATACATAAAAGGTGTTCCTTTTCCACAATAAATAGCACTCCATCCCTTTGTTCCTTCTCCGTTAAAAGGTTCCAAAGTACTATTCCATGATTCTTGTGTTGTCATACGCCAGCCCATAAAATATGCTTTAACTTCGTCAACTGAAGGTGTGTAACTTTCCCCCCAACCGCTGTTGACGTTACTAATTCCTACATATAAATGTCCCGTTTCTGGTTGAAAGATAAACGTATCCGGGGTTATGACATGACCATCTGGTTTTAGTTGGCTGCCATCGTGCTTGACACCAAACATATGGTAGATTGATTCTGTACTAGAATGGATCGGAACATAATTTTTAATCCGCACCTGTTTTACACCTGCTGCAAAACTACTAAATTGCCATGGTTCCGAACCATCAAGCGTTACTTTTTCCCACTTCTCAAGCAGCTTAGGTGTCCCATCATCACTAATAAATAACTTATCTGCATTACTTCCATCTATCGGATGTGCAGCTAATTCACATTCTGCTGCCCATAAACTTTGTCCGTGTGGTGTAAATGAATTAGTTTCTGCATCAACTGCAAGCATAGGATTTGAATAACTGTAAGTCCCTATGCCACCAGCAGCCAATATAAACGATGCCCTGACAGCCCCTACTGGAGCTTTGACAGAAGATCTTATTACGCCATTACCTGATGGCTTCACATCGTTAAAACCAAGCGATGTACCTGAATGATCAAGAAATTCTAATGTCATATAAGGTGTAACACTTGCAGAAATATATCCACCAACTGTGCATGAATAAGTATAGGTTTGATTGGCTAATACGGGAAACGTGTAATAACCCACCCTTGACCATTCTGCCTTCGTAGTTGCTTGAATAACATAGGAATCGTGTAAGATTGTAATGGGATCTAGAAACCATTGCGTAAATGCTGGGACCAAATTAGATCCCGTAATCTTTGCATACGGATTATTTATATTAGTCATTCCATTCACAAAAGGAAACCGCTCTTCAATCTCCTCTAGAGCTAAAGATCTAAATGCAGTATAAGTATTATCTGCCACCGCGTATACTCTAGCTTTTTTAATGAATACTTCGTCACCGCTCTTTCCTTGTACCACAACTGAAAAATGTACGGGGTTAGCACCAGACAGCTTACCTTTATCCACCATGATCACATGCGGCTTAAATGTAGAAGATACGACGCTCGTGAACACTTCATTTCCGTTTTCCTCAATTAATCTTATTCTGGCAGTACTAGTCGACTTCACTTCTGCAATAACTATATAGTTCCGAGTCGGATCATACGGTACTCTGTGAAATGCGTCTGTTACGGTTGCCCCCTGAGGGATCACTGAGCTAATTGATTCTCCATCAGTTGTTAATCCGTTTCCTGTCCATCTGTTTGTACAGATGCCCTCCCCGTCAAACCCCAATAAGTTTATGAGTGTACGTCCATTAATTGCCTTTACATTGAATGGAGTATCTCTTGGAACACTAACCTTTTGCAGTTTCTCTTTTAATTCAATGGCTATCACAGGAGTCTCTTCAAGCTCTGGTCTGATGACATCCATTACTTCTTTTCTAATATCATTGTTCACTGCACGAAGGGTACCAATCGCACTATCAATTGTCTCCCACTGCTCATTAAAATGTTCCCTACGAACATAGTCATTGGAATCAAATTTATTCAAACCGTTCGGTAATTTATGAACCATACTCAACCTCCTTACTGTTTAGCTAAAAATGAAATACCATCAAGCCCTAGATAACCGTTATATCCTTGCACAAAAGTCACTTTACCATCAGTACTAATTTCTACACGAGAGAGGTTCTGCATAGTCCCATTGCTGCTAGCTGGGAAGTAGTTCAACCTATTAGCTGGAGTGTATCCTTTTGGTAGAATGAATATTTCCGAACCTATTAGTCCACCCTTTACAAACCCACGTAAATATACAATCCCATTATCATCCGTACAATAAGCAGCATCAGAATAACCCTCGCCAAAATTTACCCAACCTGACAACAATGTAGCTTTTATCCACTGTGATATTCCTTTTGTAGATGTTTGATTCTCCAATACATTTATTCTGCGTTCAGCCCCACTCATCCAATCATGTACATCTGAAATAGAACCTCGTATATTAGCTGACAATGACCCATATATAGGTACTTGGAGAGCAGGTGACAGCGATAAGTAGGTTACTTGATACATAGCTGATGAATCAAAATGATGTTGAGCACATGAAGCATTTACAATACCATAATCAATGTTGACATCCGAAGCATACAAATTCCAAGAGTAGTCCTGAATCTGGTTTATATATATAGCTACGATATTCTCAATCAAATCATCAGTTTTATTTCCCAGCCCTCGAGAATGCACATAATACTGATTCCATTCCCCTTTCATTGGGGTAATCTGTTCCCGTAGTTTGATCCCCGAACCTACTTCAATGAGATTAGCTCCCGAAGACAAGACTGATCCTGTCTCATAATTCTGTACAGCTTCAATAGTAGCTAGGATTTTCAAATACTGCATTTGGTAAGGTGTCCAGCTGCTAAACCTTGTGTAACTAAATTTCGATACAGGCTGTGTTGGAGTACTTTCCAAATAGAATGAGCCAGTATTTCCGTGAATACCGTCAAGCGGAACCCATGCTTTGGTCCCCGTTCCATCATACAAAGTATTGGGATTACCCGAACTGCCTTCATACATCTTCCACCCTAAGAAAAATGCGTTTATATCACTATCCGACGGTGTGTATTTGTCACCCCATCCACTATCTTTTGAGCTTATTCCTAGCCCTAGAAACGGAGCCTTCTCACCCCAATCCCTAATACTATAACAGTCCACGCTACCCGAAGGTGCTCCGCTTCTTAGCAATGTACCATTATGTTTTGTTATAAAGGGCAAGGTGGTGATGTCAGCATCTGTAAGTAAATAATTAACCCTTACACACTTTCCACCTGGGTAAGAATTATAAAATGAGTACGTAAACTTATCGTCTAACCGTATTTTTTTCCATTTTTCCAGTACGCATGGTTTAAATTCATTGTTTACGTAGAGGATGTCAGCATGACTTCCGTCCATAGGATGTGAGGCTAGTTCACACTCTGCTGCCCACATATTAAATTGTGGGGGCTGAAAAGACGCTGCAACAGTTCCAAAGGTGAGCATTGGATTCTTATACGTAAAGTTTCCACTCTTATCATTGCTAATATAAACTATTACATATTTTGCATGTTGTGGTGCTATAAGGGTCTGGCTTTGCTCGGCTGTATACCCTGATGAGTGTATAATCTTATCCTTCTCATCCTGGAATGCCAGCTGTATCAGTCCATCATGTTCACATGTAAACGTATACGCTTGTCCTGCAACACAAGGTATTTTAGGCATTCCATGCCACATATCTTTTGATGGAGCCACATTTTTTAAAACAAACGGGCTTTCGATTCTAAATATACCTTCTCTTTTAGGGACCCAATCGTAAAAAGAAGGGCAGAGATTCTTTGCTTTAACAAACACATAGGGATTGATGACATTAGTGATCCCATCCACATAAGGATAAACCGACTCTACTTGTTCTAACTCGAGATGCCGAACAGCATTATAATTTATTTCAGATAGTTCAAATAGTCGGAAGCTATTCACAAACCCGTATTCATCCTTTAATGAATGTGGTGCATAAGCATATATAAATGTTTTGGCATTCTCCTTGCTTGAAGTTCTAAAAACAACATGTTTTAATTGGAAGTCTGTTGATTTATTAAGCTCTGATTCCGCTACATATTCTCCTGAAGCAGCACGAACTCCCACACCATGTAATGAATTACCGTTTCTCACATTAGCAAGTGCGATATAATACTTCCCGGGCAATACAATAGCAGATATATCCGCGTAAACGCCCATTGCATCATCATTCCTGCTAGAGAGAAATTGGATAGATTTGCGCCCCATGTTGTTATACAGCGGTTCTACCGAAACAAGCGAGGAATAATAGGGCACCCAATCTTGCAACCCCTCAAAACGACCGGAATTCCCCAACAAATTAATTAATGTCCGGCCTTGAATGCCCGACAGCTTAAACAAAGAATCTTCCTCCGCCTCCACCACCTGAACGCCCGGCTTCAGCTCCAACAACACAGGCGGCTTTTCCACCAATGGAGTGCCACCCTGCAAGGGATACAAGCCCATCCTATCTCACCCCCACAACTTGAATCTTAGGTGTTCGCTCCGAGATAACATGCAGCTCCGCACCACGTACATTCAATGTATAGCCCATACCTTCCGGTACCATGATGCAATCCGCACCATCAACGGTTGCAGCGGCACCGATGTTGACGAAGATATCACCAACTCCAAAGTTGTGGATATCAAACGCTTCGCACGTCCCCGTAAACGTCAATCGTGTGCTCACCCGTGCTTCCAGCTTTATTCGTTTCACTTCCTTGGCTTCGAATCCGGTAGACTGCGACGGGACTGTAAATCCGTTGGTGCCAAGCGACTTGACGGCCCCCGCCTTATTGTTGGAATCCACAGGGAATGTAAATGTCACCGCTATCCCTCCTTCACTTATCTTTCAAACTAATATCGAATAGAACCTCAGACCGCCTCACGCAGCATGCTTCTAGATCAGCACGAGATGACCAGTGCCAATCTCGTACCTATTTGTCCCTGTTCTGGTCTGATACTCTCGTTAGAGTAACCTAAAGCGCCTTAACCAACAGATTTATCACCTGCATCAAGGTTCACCCATCGTCAACCCCACACTGGATCTAACTATAGACTGACGATGATCCAGCACTTCGGCCTGCTCCCAATCCAGTTGAAGATCGTCGAAATCGTTCCAATTTAATTGCATTTGATCCAAGTTTCCCCATGTTAAATAAGTAAACTCATATTCGATGTCCAAATGCGCAGGAATGAGTGCCCGCAGACTTGCCTGTAAATCCGCCAGATTAGGCGGAATCCCCATTTTTCCAATAAAAGTAACGACCAGTTTGTACTCGGCAGCCAACTCACGAATGCTTACTTCGCCGTTTGAATAGGATTCTGCTACATTTTTGATCACGCCTGCTGTGACTGTACCGATCCCCCGCAGCTTCGACTTGATGACTGCACGCCGCTGGTCGATCGGTTTGACAGTACTTGCCGGGATACCACAGAATCGTTCCCACAAGTCCAGACCATAAGTAGCGGTATCTACATAAAATTGGCGCAGCAGTTCTTCTATGTCGTAGTTCAATGTCCCGAAGCGCTCTGCCTCTGCTTTCAGCAGTTGACTGTACAACGGCGATTCCAACAGGAACTCAGGGACAGATTGTCGCATTTGTTCTAAAATAATGCTGCGCTTGTCCCCTAATGATTCTGGACTTGAGACAAGACTTGTTACTCGTCCACTGCTCATAACAACTTCACCGTCCCCAGTACGGCTACCTGATCTTCCTGCAGTACAAGATTGTGGTTACCGCCATTCATCATTAATTGGTCATAATCCAACACAGCAGGGGTATCCAGCAGCACATTGGCAATCCGAGCAATTCTTACGACACGGTCTTTAAATGCCAGCTTATGCAAGTATTCCTTAATCCCCTGCTCAATCTGGGCCCGTACTTGGTCCAAGCTTCCAGCTTCAGGCGTCAGAGAGATTTGAACCTCTACATGAACAGGCACTTCTATTGCCCCTGCAACGGTAACATCGGCGCCAATCGGTCTCATCGTCTCGATGTGCCGACGTACCTCTGCAATCACTTCTATGCCAGGAGCCTGCTTATCACTGCCCAGCGCTACGATCTTCACCGTTCCAGGCCCTTGCCAGATCGGGAATACCTTGGCGTCTCCAATACCTGGAACCTCTAGCGCCCATTGTAAATAATGATCCGCATTGCCGCTTGTTGCCGGATTGCGCACTTTAGCAAGCAGACGCTGCAGCAGTTCACTATCTGGTTCCCCATCATATCCCCCTAGGGTCGGCGCAGCATTAAACACCGACTGGACGCCTGGCAGTTCCGTAATAATTGTATTAATAATAGCCGCAGGTACATTACCGGAAGATCCGGCTTCTAGTGCCTTAACGGCTGCCGATACAACTCCTGTATCGGATACAATCGCAGCGGCCTGCGTGCGGTACATCGTGCCATCCGCCGTGGCCACTATTACGCCTTTAGGAACTGCTGCCCCCGCCTTGCCCTTAAATGTGACAAATCCTTGCGCAGCCTCTGAGGTCTTGCGCTTTAAGCCATGCTCGTCTGCACGCATGTCGAGGTAACGGCCATAACTCGTCTCCGCAAATCCGATCTGTAATACACGATTCAACTGCATATAAACTTGTTCCAATTGAAGCGCTGCTGGGGATAACACGTCATACACAAATGTCCCCTCACGTTTAGCTACCTGCGGCAAATGAACTGCTGTTAATAGGTCATCCATCAACTGCTCCCACGTCTTATGTTCATACATCAACATTCACCTCCCCATAGATGGTATGGACGGTTACGTTAATCCGCAGCTCATCGCCAGCAAGCAGCACATCTGGCTGCTCAATGCTTACGATATATGGATTCACGAGCAGCGCCTCGCGAATATAACGTTCGGCTTCGCTCCGTTGAATTACGGATGTAAATGCACTGCCGATAAGCGCCTCAAATTCACTGCCATAATTCCAACTGTATGCCGGATATCGATAACGATTCGTCTTTAACGTTTTATAAATCCATACTCGCAATGCATCATTACCTGCCAGCAGCAGCGGTTCACCGTTATGCATCACAAAGTCGTTAAGCTCATAGTTCCAAGCATATTCTTGGAACAAAGGCAGTTCAGTATTTTCACTACCGTCCGGTCTCTGTTCTCCATCAATAAACGGAAATATGGAATCCATTACGGCCTCACCACCTTACCTAATACGATAAATCGCTGCGAATCCTGCATGGGCATAATAGCTACCTGCGCACCTGTTGGAATATTCCGATCCAAGAGCGATTCGGCTACCCACAGATCCTCCGTGCCAAGCACAATTCCCTCCACTCGAATTTGTAGCTTGGGCGAAGGTTCCAATACTTCACCCACCATCATATAAGGCGGATTGTACTTCGCCCCCTGCTCCCGAATGTAATCGACGAACCAGGACCATTGCGACATATGCCACCTCCTTATTCCGCTGTACGTTCGTCCATCATCTTATTAAATTGCAGCTCCAGTTGAATGAGATGCTGCCCACTTTCAAAGGTGTGTGTATCACCGCTCACAAAAAAGAGGCCAGTCCTCCCCAAGATGCCATGGTTCATCATGACCATGTGTCCCGTGATCATGTCCAGTGCATCGTGTCCGCCCAATACTTGCGCGGAGGCTGTCCTCTGTATGCCATTCTGATGTTCTTTTGCCAATGTGAGACTATCTTTCTGTTCTTCTTGCTGCACGGTTGCCTGCAGCTTCCCATATTTTTGTATCCAATCTTCTTGTACAATCTGCTTGATTAACGTACCGTTCTGATCCGTCACTCGAACCGAGTTAATCATACTTTCGATATCTTCATCATATTGGGCTTCTAGCAAATTAGACGCAGAGGACAACAGCCTGTCTGCAATCACATCTCCTGAAGTCACAACTACTACCTTCCCCTCTTGCATGCGGGGGATATACAGCTTACCTGTCTTCTTCGATAGCTGCGTATAGGCTACCATAATAGCCTCATAAGCACTTTTTCCCATATGCACAAAGCTAATCGGGAAATCCGATTCCGGCAAGACACCAACCTGTACATTTAATTCTTTACAGATTAGCTTCACAATACTGCCTGCTGTCAGCTTCTCGAACTTCATTGAAATCGTTGATTTTAACAAGTAGATTAGGCCATCGTAGGCATTATAAGAAATCTCAGTCCCCGTAAGCGACTTGCCCTTGCGAAAGACGTAGCCCCGAAACAGCTCACTGTCGTCCTCCGCGTAGAGTGTCACCATTTCGCCGAGATCGATCGGAGTATTAGCGATATAATAATCGTGATCGGATACTAGAACAGACCATTCCAGTTTGCGCGCTGCTTCACTCATAGTACCGCTCCAAGTCATACGGGTAACGAGCTCCGTTATATTCGTCCTGTTTCCATCGCGAGAGGTATGGATAAGCTTCATCTATTCACCTCCCTTTATTTCAAATAAATCTCTCTCCACTCATGAGTGGTTAGCCAAACGTCATCCAGCACCGTCGTATTCGTCTTCTTTCCTATCCCCTTCTTCTCATTCAGCTCCTGAAGAAACTTCGCTTTCGTACCGCTGCCCCATACTTTTCGAGCAATCCAGAACCAAGTATCTCCCGGCATGACTCTATATTTAAGTGGGATCTGTTTCTCGTTCGGACGAGTCTGGCCTTGCTTCTTTACTTGCCCTTTTTGAGCCGGCACAGCACTCACGGTCGTTAAGAAGCGGTATTCTTTCATATCTAGTGTAAATTGGACATCTTCCGGACCATGCTTCTGTGAATAGTTAAAATTCTCAATCGCCATCGCTTCATTAATGTTTAATCCCTGTCCTTGAATGATCAAACGTATTGGCTTGCCGCTGTCGCGCCATTTCTCAATCATCCGTACACATCTCTGTGGTGTGGGAAAGCTGCTGTACTGACATAAGCCATCATTGACGATTGGAAAATACGAACTAAGTGATATTGCTTTTAAACGTCTCCTGCCAATAACGTTGGCTTCGCCCAGACTATGAATATTAACAGCAGTTAAGGTGGCACCTGTTTGCATTTCAAATGTCTGCGGGGGAACCGGGAGCCTAAGATGCTCGGCTCCGTTCTGAAATGACAGCCAAAATTGGATCATGTTATCTCACCTCTTTTAGGCCATGTTAATAGCTGCACCTTCCAATTCAGCACGCAGCACTTGAGCCCACTTAGTAAAGTCCGCCTCATCGCGTGCTACTGGATGGTTCAAATTAATCGTAATGCCGTGACTGCCGCCGCGACCATTCCGATATTGATTTGCCTCTTGTGCGGTCAGCACCGCCTCGTTCTTATGCAGCAGTGCGGGATAGTTATCCCGCGGAACTGTATGTAAGCCTGCCGCATGGGGTTTGGCTGGATTACCGGGAGAATCGGGAGGATCTCCACCAATCATCCAATCAATCAGATTACCAAACTTGTCGCCAACCCAGTTCACAATCTTTGAAATCCCATCCATGATAGGCTCTAATAGCGTCCACAAGGTTTCAAGCATCGGTCGGAAGCTTTGGTTAAAAACAAATACGACGAGTCTAAACACATCGACAATCCCATTAAAGATCGGCTCAAAGATTCCCCACGCCGTAGATAAAATATCTTGAATAATCGGCCAAGCTTCCTGCCACGTTTGCCATAAGGAATTAAACGTATCCAATACCGTATAGATGACCGGTTGTAGAAAATCAAATACCGCACCAATCGCTTCTTGAAAGATAGGCATATTTTCCTGAATCCATCCAAACACGCTTTGGAACAAGGTCATAATCGGTGGCAGCAATGGGGTAATAAATTGTACCGCTTGTTCCACGACCTGCTGGATAATGGCGATCACTGGCTGGATTAACGGCGTAATCCAATCGATAAAACGTTTCAGATGTGAAATGACAACGGGAATGGCTTTTGCCGCAGTTGTGCCAAAATTGGTCATGAAGTCAACCATATTCCCCATGAACGGTGTTAGTTTCTTCAGTTCAGGAGCTAAATTTTTAATAAATTCATTTCCCATGCCGGCTAAACCCGACTTGAACTTATTTTTAATGACCGTGACCATCCCACCAGCCGTTGCCCCTAGTTTGTCAGAACCGCCGCTAAACATTTCGGTCAATCCAATCCCCTGCTGCCCTTTTATTTTGCTCCAATCCCCATTTGCGCCAGCAAGCTGATTCGGATCAACTTCAAAGCCATAGTCTTTTATATCGTAAGCGACTTTCATGCCCGATTTGCCGATCTTTAATTCATTAAGCGCACCTAGTGCGTCCTCTAGTGACTTGGCCGGATTAACGGCTACCATATCTTTGGCCAAATTAAGCATCGTCATCGCTTGAGTCGAATCTCCAGCTGACATTTTTAAAGCAGAAGCTCCTGCCTTCAACATGTCGTCAGGGTCAAACGGAGAATTAGATATATTGCTATCAAGCATTCTAAGATAATCGTCAGCTTCATTCTGAACGGTTCCAGCTGATTTCCCCGGCTGACTCGATGCCATGATGTGATTTATGGACATCCCTTGCCTTTCCCAGTCAAAAGCACTGTTCAGGGCAAAGCCAATCCCGTCTGTCAGCATCTTGTCAAACTTAATATTTTTTAAGAGGGAGTGAATGCCTTTGCTAATGCTAGCGATAGCAGACGCAGTAAGGTCCACTGCTTTAAAAAATATCGTGATCGGCTTTACCGAAATTTGAGCAATTGCTTTAGATATTTTGGCAGTTTGTACAAAGAAAGGAGCAATTACCGCTTTAAAATAAATTTTCTTCGCATCCATCTGAAGGTCTAAATGTTCTTTTACCGACTGGAACGATTGAATCATTCGAAAAGCTGCTCTCGCAGAGCTGATTTTCAAAAATCCGAATACCCCTTGAAAGCTAGTTTTAAAGTCCTGAAGTATAGGATTCATTTCTTTCTCTAACCCCATAAAACTATAAAATAGATTTTGCACAAGAGGTGGAGCATCCATATCCATTTTCGAAATCTGCTGCAAATTTTTCGTCACAAGCGTCGCTTTTTGGGATATGGCATTCATTGCCGAAACACCCGCTTCTTTTAAAACTTCAAACGGTTTTTTCGCCTCTTCTTCTTTGCCTTGCATTTTTTTAAGCTCTGCTGTCATTGATCTTTGGGTCGAGAGAATTTGTTTACTAGCCCGCTCGAACGATTCGATCATGGAAGCTGACAGATCTTGGTACTGCTTCGCCGTATCCTTGCTGAATTGCTTTGTTTTTCTGACACTCACCTATATTCACCCCCTTATAAAGCAGGCATCGTAATCCACACCTGCCCCGTTTTAGCCATCTTCTCCCGATCTTCCTGCTCCATCTCATAGAAAGCTCGGATCAGATGTCGTTCTCCGGCAGGCATCGATTGAATTATAGAAGGCCGGATGCCTTTGCGGCTCCAATAATAATAGAGCATCTCGCCATAGCCATCCGACCTTAGTCGTTTTTTAACTCTTCCATGGAGCCCTCACCAAAGCCAGATAAGGAAGAAATCATGTTATAAATTTGAGTAATTTCACCAGGCAGGAGCAGCTTGGAGGATTCAAGCAATTGCTTCGGCGTGGATACCCCGTATGCTTCCAGAAGCTGAGGTTCCTTCAGGTTCGGTTCTACGACACCTTGCAGAACCGTAAACAACTGCACCCGACTGGCGCTAAAGTTTTCCAATTCACCCTTTTTACTAATCGACATCGAGATTTCCTGAATCTCCTCAAACTCGTCCATTGTTAAGGCCTGGCACTTAAACACAACCGGCTCGCCTGCTGATTGACTTAGGCGCTTTAGCTCCACTTCTTTAAAAGGCCGCTGCAGTTTTCCATTTCCCATTCCCAACAATAAGTCAAACGTTGATTTTCCCATAATCAAGCTCCTTTTTTCATTTGAATTGTAATAAGACGGCATACTTTGTACACCGCCTGTGTCTTGCTTGATAAATCTCCAATTAGTCCGCTTTCACTGAATCCTGTACCGTCCAATCCGTAAACGTAAAAGGAGCTTCGATCTCGCCTTTTTTCTTCAGTTCCCAGTTCACCAGGCTTAAGTCATTAAAGCAGGCATCTTTAATCGTGATGACTTCACCACCGTCGGCGGAGGGATCTTTTAATTTGGACATAATCATAAACCGTGGATTAATCCCTTTCTTGATCTGCTCGCTCAGTAGATTAATCATACGAGAATTCGCTTTGTGCATTTTCAAGGTGCCTGAACCCTTGTAGCCCATAAATTTAGAATCCGTTGCAAACTTGCCTGCCAACGGAACGTCTTCCTTTTCAATCTCAATTTTGGCTTCCATCGAAAGTGCTTCAGCCACTAATTTTCCATCCAGCCATACCTCCCCGAACGTACCGGACATTACTTTTTCTCCATGAAATGCAGTTGCCATATTAGCTTCCTCCCTTATTTTCACATGACTCCGCTGCCCACAGCAGTTGCCATATCCATTTTGATTACAAGCATGCTACTATACACAGCACTAAAAGTAGCTTTCTCCTACAAATAAACGGCAAGCTTCACATCTTCAATCGCATCAAGCGGACGCTGAGTTGCAGTGAGGAACACTTGATCATGCGTATTTGCTTCTTTAATGTCCTGCTCCTTCATTTTGGCTACTTCTTCTGCCCCTAACAGTGATTTCAAGTAAGTACGCTGTGCGGCCATGTCGATAGAGACTATATTTTTGCCCACATCAAGTACTCCCTCTTGCTCCAATACCTCGTAATAGGCATTAATAGCGGAAATCAGCAGCAGCTTATTCATGTATGAATTTTGTACTTTGCCGATATAGAGATCCTCAATCGTGTCTTTTATATCGTGATAGGTCTTATTTAATACACGCACCACCTTAATTTTCTTCCAGTCCGGCCCCATGGCCTCGGTCACCGTCTGGAACGAAGTTACGCCGCGCGCAATCTTCACTTTCTCGCCGTCATGGTAAAGAACGAGCTTACCCGCATTAACTGCTGCGTCAGCTTCCGCCTTCGTCAACTTTGGTACGTTGGTCACTTCGTTCAGCACTTGGAAGGTTGGTGCAACGGTCAGCGGCAGCCCCGCGATCAAGCCTGCAATGCGGGCCGTATACTGGCTTGCCGTATACTTCTTTGTACCAACTTCAATATAATCCGTTGCCAGGTTTACAACTGCCGGGTGATCCGCGGCTGCATTTGGCAGTACGGTCAGAATACGGCGCTCCTTATTGGCAAACATTGATTTGGACCATGTGGATAGTGCCGTCACATCGGCTTCCGCCACACCAGGAAAAGCGACTACGTTGAATTTCAACGTTTCCAGCAGATCCAATGCTTTATTGTAGTCAGTCGCTGCGGCTGGAATAACAACAAGCTTCACTTCCTTTGGCAGCCCCATAAGTCCCTGTTCTACATAGGCTCGGTTATCCGCACTTAACCCCGCTGGAATCTCTTCGATGCCAAACACTTTATACTCCTTTGCTTCCGTGACACTGGCATCCTTTAGTACAAGCGCCAACGTCCCAGCCGCTCCCTGCGTCACTGCTCCAGAAGCTTTCTGCTTAAATTCAATCGTTACACTAGGCAATCCCATCGATTATTCCTCCTCATAATGTACAGATACCCGCTTTACCTGATCGTATAGCTCCTGCGGCAATTCCTCTTCCGCAGCTAACGTTACCCGGACAAAAGTATCGTGTGACCGGGTCCCGCCCTTGACCGAGACAAGGTCAAACACGTCTCCTTCCATCCCACTCAGCTGCCTATGTCTGGACAGATCGCTGCGAATCAACTCTGCTGCCCGCAGCTGTGCCATACCGTCCGGCAATCCGTTTACAACAGCAGGCACATAAATAATTTGCCATGATGCAGCAGATGATAAGGTCCAAGCTCCTGTTCTCTCATCTTCTGCTTGCATAAGCTGCACCCATATGGCAGGACGTGCAGGTGATTCAGGACAGCTTCCCACATACCATGCAGAAACTTCTGGGAATAAGGCAGCCAACTTCACTTGTAAAGCTTGATAACTTCGCTCCCACATCGTGTTAAAAGATTCACCCCCGCTGCTAAACTCGCTTTTGAAACAAAAAAATCAAACCTAATCCGAAGCACACGCATCATAAGCGCTTAAGCGCAATCGTTCCATTGTGGAACCGGTGTGTCGTTTACGTTTGATTTTCCTAATACCAATTTATCATGTTATAGACCTAACGCTTGATGATAGGTCTATTAATAAAATACGAACATACGTTCCTTTTATATTGTAGATCCATTGAGCCATCTCTGCACAGTCGTTGAATGATCGTTGAACATTCTGTTCTTTTAAGAAATAAATCAAGTTTGTGCTTATATAGGAATAGGAGTCACAGACGTTCTACGAAAAAAGAAGCCTTGCAAATACCGCAAGGCTTCTCCCTAGTTAATATTAATATGTTTTATTTATGCTAAATCAGCGCCTAGCGTATCCACATCCAGTCGAATCTCGCGCCCTTCCTTGGCAGAGCGATACATCGCATCGAGAATTCGAATCATATCAATGCCCTGATCCGGCGTAAAGTCCGGCTCTACCACGCCGCGGACGACATCGACAAAATGATTCACGTTCTCTTGATGTCCCCAACCGCCCATCGGAACTTGCGGCATTTGATTCAGCGGTTCCCCCGCCATATCCGTAAACAGCTTGAACTCCTCGTTCTTCAAACTGAAGCCAGCCTTGGTCCCACGCATCTCCACGAACAGCTCGTCCTGCTCAATATGAGAGGCCCAGCTTACCTCTACCTGCAGCGTAGCACCATTATCAAAGCGAATAAAGCCCGTAGCCAGGTCCTCCACATCATACGTGTTGCCTTCGACTACACGGGTCTCACCTTTGATGTGTGCTTGACCGAAGTGGCTGTATGTTGCTCCAGTTACAGAAATCGGCTTCGGATTGCCCATCAACCATACGGCCAAGTCAATCATATGCACGCCAAGGTCAATTAGCGGGCCGCCGCCAGACATCGACTTTGTCGTAAACCAACCGCCTTTGCCCGGAATGCCCTTGCGCCGCAGCCAACCGCAGCGCCCTGTATATAGCTCACCTGCACCACCGTCATTAATCCACTGCTTCAAAAAACGGGAACGCGGTCGAAAGCGATTGTTGCGCATAACCATAAGCACCTTGCCTGAACGTTCCGCCGCTTCCTGCATCTTTATCGCTTCTTCTGGCGAAATGGCATCAGGCTTCTCACAAAACACATGGAAGCCATGCTCCAATGCAGCGATCGCTACCGTCGCATGCAAATAGTTCGGTGAACATATATCAATAATATCCAAATCCTCACGTTCCAACATTTCCTGCCACTCCGTGTACACACGAACTTGGCCTAGTTCATCTGCCACCTCGCACGCAGATGATTTATGCGGATCACATACAGCTACGATCTCTGTATAAGGATTAGCAACAAATGCTGGCATATGAGCGCCGCGAAATATACCGCCTGTAGATACGACCCCCACACGAAGTGGCTTCACTGTAAGTTGTTCTGTCATCGTCAGGTCACTTCCCGTCTCTTCATAGTAAAGACGGCTCAACTATGTTATTCACATGTGAGCCGTACGTTATATTCTTAATTATAGACCGTTTAGTTCAACGGCTCAATTGGCTGTGCATTGCCATAAGACGGATAAGGACGCGTAGATGGCTTCGTCCATTCAACCGCATTGCGGATGATGCGCAGTACGTTCTCATTGTAGTAAGTAGGATACGTTTCGTGTCCTGGGCGGAAGTAGAATACTTTGCCCATCCCCCGCTTGTAGCAGCAGCCACTTCGGAACACCTCTCCACCAGTGAACCAGCTTACAAGCACCAGTTCATCTGGCTGTGGAATATCAAAATGCTCTCCGTACATTTCTTCTTCTGGAAGCTCGAAGTACTCGCCGATTCCCTCTACGATCGGATGGCCCGGAGCTACAACCCACAGACGCTCCTTATCATTAGCTTCACGCCATTTCAAATCGCATGAAGTACCCATTAGCTTTTTGAATATTTTCGAGAAATGACCTGAGTGCAGTACGATTAAGCCCATACCGTGCATAACACGGTTATATACACGCTCGACTACCTCGTCGCTCACTTCACCGTGTGCCATATGGCCCCACCAGATCAGCACGTCCGTATCATTTAGCACCTGTTCAGTCAGTCCATGCTCAGGCATGTCCAACGTAGCATACTGAACGCGATAGTTCGCTTCAAGCGGCTCGCCGATTGCACCGTGAATGCCTTTAGGATAAATGTTGGCAACTGTCGGATTGCGGTGCTCGTGGCGATATTCGTTCCACACGGTTACAGTCAATAGTTGTGTCATGATGTCTTCTCTCCTTTAGTGTCCAATGTTCATTTCCAAGTAAGTCGGCTTAGGTTTGTTGATCCAATCAACTATCAGGGAGTTGGGGCAGCGCACATCAAGCTGCCGCCCCGTTGCCAAGTACGCAGGTTGAACAACAATAAAGCTGCTTACACCCACCACATCTCGCCTAACGGCTCTTTCATCAAGATCGGCTGCAAAGCTTGAACCGCCTTCGTAAATCCTTCATCTATCGACATAAGCCCGTCCTCATGCTCAATGCTAACAACATAGTCATAACCAACTAAACGAAGCGCACTAATAATATCCGCCCACGTCTTGGCATCATGACCGTAGCCTACCGTACGGAACTGCCATGCGCGATCCAGCATGTTGGTATACGGCTGCATGTCCGTAATCCCATGCATGTTTACGTTAACCGGATCAATCGTAGTATCCTTCGCATGGAAGTGATGGATCGCCTGCTCGCGCCCCAGAATACGAATCGCCTGCACCGGATCAATCCCTTGCCACCACATGTGACTCGGGTCCAGATTGGCCCCAATAACGTCACCCACTGCTTCACGCAAGCGCAGAAGCGTTCCTGGGGAATGGACAGAGAAGCCCCCATGCAATTCGAGGCCAATCTTAATGCCCCGCTCTGCGGCATACTGTCCAACTTCCTTCCAATAAGGAATCACTTTCTCGGACCACTGCCAATCAAGCACTTCCTTAAAATCATTTGGCCAAGGCGCAACTGGCCAGTTTGGATACTTTGCATCCTCATGATCGCCAGGACAGCCGGAGAAGCCATTTACGACTGACACACCCAGCTTGGCTGCCAAGTCAAGCGTTGCCATAAAATCATCATGGAACGACTTAGCAATATCTTTCTGCGGGTGAAGCGGGTTGCCATGGCAGCTGAGCGCACTAATAGTCAGCCCGCGAGAGTCAACTGCTGTACGGAAAGCTTCCAGCTTTGCAGTATCCGCCAACAACTCGTGCGGATTGCAATGTTTGTTACCTGGATAGCCGCCTGTACCGATCTCAACAGCTTCAATCCCTTTTGCTGCTACTGTATCCAATGCTTCTTCAAGCGATAATTGTCCATATAGAACTAAAAATACACCTAATTTCATTTTACATCCTCCTTACAATTGCAGATTTAGAGTTTGTTCACAACTTATCTATTACTTGAAGAACTGTGCATTTTATAACCCTTTTATTCAAAATAAACGGCTTTGCCTGTACGAGCCGACTCATAAATAGCCTCCAACAGCTCAGATACAACACATGCCTGCTTAGGCGTCACTACAGGGTCTTTATCTTGATCTATGGCTTCCAGCCACAAACGCATTTCCAAATCCGTATCTTTCTCCGTCTCGCCGTCATAGAAGGCAACACCGCCGGAATTCAATTCAATCTTCTGCTCATAAAGACGACTGTGCTTCTCCCCATTAATGGAAAGGCCATCCCACATATCTGCCCCGCCTTCTGTACCGCTCAGCGTACACTTGGCTTCTCCTATTTGTGTCGTGTTTAACGCCCAACTGGATTCAAGCACTATCGTCGCACCATTTTTCATCACAATCATACCAAAGGCAGAATCTTCAACCGTAAACTTTTGCGGGTCCCATGGCCCCCATGCGTTAGCTGCGTTCTCCTTCTGGCCCAACTTATGATATGAAGTGCCTAGCACAACCTTCGGCTCATAATTGTCCATCATCCATAGCGTCAGGTCGAGGGCGTGTGTGCCAATATCGATAAGCGGACCTCCGCCTTGCTTCTCTTCGTCAAGGAACACGCCCCAAGTTGGAACAGCACGTCGGCGAATTGCATGCGCCTTCGCATAATAAACCTCACCTAAAGTTCCGTCCTCACATACTTTTTTCAAGTATTGACTATCTGCACGGAAACGGTTGTTATAACCAATCGTCAGCTTCTTTCCTGTACGTTCTGCTGCTTCTACCATTCGGCGGGCGTCTTCCGATGTTTTGGCCATAGGCTTCTCACACATGACGTGCTTGTCGCTTTCCAATGCAGCGATTGTAATTTCCGCATGGGAGTCATTTGGCGTACAAACATGAACGATATCAATCGACTTGTCCGCTAGCACTTCCTGATAATCGGTGTATACTTTAGCGTCTTCTTTGCCGTACTTCGCCTTTGCCTCAACAGCGCGCTCTTCCACAACGTCGCAAAAGGCAACCATTTCAGCATTCGACTGCTTTGCCAGCGATGGCATATGTTTGCCGTTAGCAATGCCGCCACAGCCAATAATTGCGATGCGATATACTTTAGTCATAATAAATTCCTCCTCATTATTTACGGCTTCATATTTATTCAGAATTGTTGGTTAAAGCTAATTCAAGCCTTTCAAGTTAGCGGTAATCCAGCCCAAGCTTGCTTCTACGCTTTCCAATGAGCCGCGCTGCGTGACGTCTTGCTCCACGATTAACCATTCGGCACCTATATTACTGGCCGCCTTAGCAATTGCCGTAAGATCAAGCTCCCCTTTGCCAAGCTCAACCGTAATCGGAGCACCTTCAGGCGTGCGCGCCAAATCTTTAAAGTGAACGAGCGGCAGACGCTCGGCATATTTCTCCATCCACTCTACTGGTTTATTCCCGCTATATTGCACCCAGCACACGTCAAGTTCTTGTATTAATAGTGAAGCTGGCAGCGCATCAAAAATACGCTCAAATACCGTCTTCCCTTCCACCATTGTCGTAAACTCAAAGTCATGGTTGTGGTAACCGAGACGCAATCCGTATGACTGAAGCCGCTCCGCTGCTTGCTTCAGTTTGCCCATCGTAACATCCAATGCTTCCAAAGAATCATATTGTTCCTTCGGCAGCCAAGGACAAATCAGATAGGAACTGCCAATCGCCAAGTTCATCTTAATATGCTCATCTAAATTATCAGTAAGCTGCTCCAAGCTAATATGGCTGCCTACAGCTGCCAAGCCCAAGCGTGATAATGTATTTTTCATTTCGTCAGGCGATAAACCACCGTAACCCGCCAGTTCTACACCTTCATAGCCCATATCTGCAATACGTTCCAACGTGCCAACAAAATCGCGCTCTGTCTCATCACGGACTGTATACAATTGCAAACCAATACGCATAATGTCCACCTCGATACTCAATGTATTTGTGTTGGTCATTCCATAACCATGCTTTGAAAAGGTTTTCAATAGAACGGTTTCATTGTGTCATACCTGTAGGCATATGGGAATGAAGTATATCGCACTAACATGAACAATTCTGCTGTTTATGATATAATCCAGCTTAACCTATTGTAAAAAGGAGCTGCTGACTTTGAGCAAAAATGCACATAATCAAATGGAGCAGCAATTCCCCATTCTGCATGCTGGATACGCCCGTCATCGTAAACCGCTTAGCCTTGTTATTCCATCGCTGAAACATTACATTATTCGTATTCAGCTTGAGGGAAGCGCTCATATTCGAACACATGATCAGTATGTCCCGATATTGCCCGGACAGATGATTATGCTTGGCCCCAAGCAGCACTATGACCTCAAAATCGGATACAAAGATCCCGAAACCATGGAGACCATGACGAAGGTGCACAGCCTCGATTACTATATGATGGTTAATGGACCTTGGATAGAGAAATGGTGGTTGGACCATCAACCTCCTTGGTTATCCAATCACGCAATTGATGATCGAATGCTAGCCATATGGCGTGAGATTATGCAGGAGCAGCGCCTGCCAGAAAATCACATGAACGATATTGTCAGACATTTGACATTTGTACTATTTCTTATGTTCGAGCGTGCCTTACAGCACCCGCATATGAATAGCCTTGACGATCGGACCACACAACTTGCACATCGCATGAAGCAATATATTGAGATCAACGCAACGGAAAGCTTCAGCATACAAGATGTCGCCGAGTCTGTTCAGGTTAGTGCATCACGCGCTTCTCATTTATTCAAGGACGTCTTCCAACAATCTATTATGGACTACGCAATTGAAGTGCGGATAAGTATGGCGTGTGAACGTATTTTGCATGGCTACATGTCGTTAGAACAAATAGCCGAGATGTGCGGGTTTCAGAGCTATTCCTATTTCCACCGGACATTCCGCAATCGACTAGGCCTATCTCCCAAGCAATTCCGTGAGCAGCGTCAATTTCAAGATGGCCAGTAAGTCTACGAAAAATGGGATGCAAAGAAGCAGCCCATGACTGTTTTTACTTGTATGCGCCAAGCAGTTTGTATGGCGTGCATACTTCGCGCAATTGTTAGAATATGCAAAAGTAAATTTACACAAACCAATCTATCACAACCTTTATATGGTGAAGTTCCTATGAACGGGTACCCTATATTTGACGGTTATGAAACAATGATGGAATTCACTTGCACGCACCTATTTTCTTCGCTATGATAGGGATATCCACTAAAATTTTTTTCATGACAAAGGATTAAATAATTAAAATTTTTTTCATGGCAATTAACCATTACACAATCCCTACATGATGAATGCACGACAGCTTGTATTAACACCCAAGCATTACGATTACATGAAGTGAGATGATTTACATTGTCGAGTATTCTCCATGCCATCCGGCAGCAGTTAGACCATTTTCATCAGCAGGAGCGCAAGCTTGCTGACTATATGCTTCAATTTCCGGGTAATGTGGTGACAATGGGCATTACGGAGTTGGCCGAGCAGTCCAGTACTTCCGCGGCCACGGTGACTCGATTTTGCAAATCGCTTCATTTTCGCGGATATCCTGACTTTAAGACGAAGTTGGCCGCAGACTTGGCCCAGCAGACTACACCCTTGACTTATCAAGATATTATCGCAGGCAACAAACTGGCTGATATCGTTACCGCAATTGAATCCAATCATCTCCGTTCTATCTCAGATACGACAAGATTGTTGGACATTCATGCGCTAGAACGTACGATTGCTGCGCTCCAACGCGCTCGGCACATCGATTTATACGGCGTTGCCACATCAGGCATCGTTGCAATGGACTTCTATCAGAAGCTCGTACGTATTGGTAAGCATGCTACCGCCTTTGCTGATCCTCATATGCAGATCACATCGGCCGCCAATCTGGGCACTGATGATGTTGCTATCGCCATATCGTATTCGGGTGAAACACCCGAGACGATTGATTCCTTGCAGTGTGCCAAGGAGCGCGGAGCTACTACGATTTCGCTGACTAAGGTCGGTAATAACCGTCTCGCTAACTTAGCCGACATTAACTTATTTGCCTCTTCCTTAGAAGAAGGCATGCGTCGCGGGGATATGGCATCACGAATTGCACAGCTGCATGTTATTGATATTATTTTTGCCGGCATGGTCAGCGAGCAGTTTGACGAACATATTCCGAAGCTCGAACAATCGTATCGCATGGTACGAAAGTACCGTAAAGATAAAGGGAGGTAATATACAAATGAACATTATGACATTTAATACCAACGAAGAACTAAACCAGATTGGTGCTGGCATCGTTGCAAGTCTGATTCAAACTAAGCCCAATGCAGTGCTTGGTCTTGCTACAGGCAGTTCCCCCATCGGTATTTACCAAGAACTGATTCGTCTTTATGAAAAAGGATATGTCAGCTTTAAAAATGTACAATCGTATAACTTGGACGAGTATGTAGGTTTGCCAGAAGGACACCCGGAAACGTACCGCTCCTTCATGAACACGCAGTTGTTTAACCATGTCGACATTAACAAAACTAATACTCGTGTGCCTGATGGCAATGCAGTTGACCTTAAAGCAGAATGCAAACAGTACGATGCAGCACTTGCCCAAGCATCTATTGATATCCAATTCCTTGGCATTGGCCATAATGGGCATATCGGCTTTAATGAGCCTGATCAGCAATTGCATGGTGGTACTCATGTCGTGCAATTAAAAGAAGAAACGCGTCAAGCCAACGCTCGATTTTTTGATTCGATTGATCAAGTGCCTACGCAAGCCGTAACCATGGGAGTCGGTTCCATTTTAAAAGCAAAAATGATTCTGCTGATCGGCCGTGGTTCGGAGAAAGCAGATATTATCCACCGCGCCCTTACTGGTCCAATAACAACGGAAGTTCCGGCTTCCCTGCTGCAAACTCATCCAAATGTTGTCGTATTGCTCGACAAGGAGGCGGCACAAAAGTTCAATGACTAACTCAACCTTTACGCTTAAAAATGCACGTCTCGTGACGCTGAACGGTCTTATCCATGACGGAATCGTTCGCGTAGAGGACGGCCGCATTGCCTATATTGGTACCCTGTCGCAGCTGACACCAGTGGAACAAGCATGGCTGACCGATGCCATCGACGCAGATAATGGCTATGTTATGCCTGGCTTTATCGACGTGCACGTGCATGGCGGCTTTGGTGCTGACTTTATGGATGCATCTCACACAGCTTACGACCAGATCACAAAGTTCCATATGGAACATGGAACGACAACCATGCTGGCGACGTCGATGACACAGTCACACGAAGCGCTGGACAAAGTTGTGGATGCTGTAGATGCCTACATGAAAAGCAACTCAAAATATGCACAGCTTGCAGGGCTGCATTTGGAAGGCCCCTTTGTGAACCCTAAATACAAGGGTGCCCAAAATGATGCCTTTATGATGGATGCACAAATTGACTGGCTGGAAGGCTGGCATGAACGTCATCCAGGTGTAATGAAGCAATTAAGCCTTGCTCCTGAGCGCGATAATGCACTTAACGCTATTCGCTGGTGCCGAGCGCACGGTATCAATGCGGCGGCCGCTCATACCGATGCTACGTATGAGCAGTTAACAGAAGCAGCAAATGCAGGATTGAACCAAGCCGTTCATACCTTTAACGCGATGACGCCTGTTCATCACCGCAATCCAGGCGTCGCTGGCGGCGTACTTACAGACGACCGTATTGCAGCGGAAGTAATAGCAGACGGACATCATGTCCATCCGGCGTGTATCAAGCTGCTAGTACGCTCTAAAGCGGCTGGCAAGCTGATTCTGATCACGGATGCGATGTCAGCAGCCGGCATGCCTAACGGTCAATACGACCTTGGTGGATTGCCAGTAACGGTTATAGACGGTGTGGCACGTCTGACGGAAGGCGGCTCGCTTGCGGGCAGCACCTTAACGATGATTGGCGCGATCCAATTTGTTACTCGTCACGTCGGTTTGTCCGTCGAAGAAGCGTCCAAGCTGGCGAGTATCAATCCCGCTAAGCAAATCGGAATTGATGATGTGACCGGCAGCATTGAAGTCGGTAAACAAGCAGACCTTGTCTGGACCGATGCAGAGCTCAACATTAAAAAAGTATGGGCAAAGGGCCGTACTCATATGTAATTGAGAAAATAGAAAAAGGCACTCCTTCGTCTGCTGAGCAGATAACAGGAGTGCCTTTTATAGATTGTCCATTCGTTCCAAAAAATAGAGACGTCTCGCCCTACACCTTCGAGATTACGAAGATAAGCAGGCGGGACGCCTTTCATCTATCCGACGCAAGCCGTCAGTGGTATACTGCAGCAGCCTGCTCATCAAAGAGCCTCCTATCCATACCGCTTCCCGGCATGGAGCCAGAAGTTTAAATGGTCAGGGCGATGGGCAATGTCAGATTTTCAGCTCCCCAAGCTTGATCAGCTCGACAACCGCTTGCGAACGACCCTTCACATTTAATTTCTGCATCACATTCGATATGTGATTTCGTACCGTCTTCTCGCTTATGAATAGTTGTTGTGCGATATCACGGGTCGTTTTGTCCTGAACAAGCAATTCAAAGACTTCGCGCTCACGGTTCGTCAGTAGGAATTTGCTTTTGTGATCGCTACCCTTCAAGTGTCACCCCTCCTTGCCCGAGTTTTTGTAATTTAACAAGGTTAAGGGATACAGTCAAATTTATACTATGAAGGGCGATTACACTTGGTGCGATCGAATAAAAAAATGGGCTGCGCGCACCCGCCTTGCAAGCTGCGGCAGCTTGTCGGCACGGAGTGTTTGAGCCCATTTTACATTGAAAGTGGTTATCTCATACCTGGAGCCATGTTTCGAGTATGGTTAGGTGCTTCGTTGGTTGGGAATATACGCCCAACAAGCTCTTGAAACTCGACATTTAAGCCATGGAGCGGATGACCTTGCTTCGCATAAGTGGCGTATTGGTTCATACGATCAACAAAGTTAGCGTCGGCAGACACGTATACGTTGTTACATTCAGGCGCCATCTTTTTAACTTCCTTGCCGATTATTGATTTTAAATCGTCGTTAAGAATTGCTGTCTTGGCATGATTCGTAGAGCGTGTATACGTTTTGTCCAAGCTATAAGGATGCACTTTGTTAGTTCCTTGGTTCATATGCGAATTCGAGTCTGTTGTTACAGCTACATAGGCATTGTTATCGGTTACAAACACGTTGGCCGACTTGACTCCTGGAATAGCATTGATTTTGTCGGCAATCTTCTGGCTTGACTGCATACGTTTAAAACCGTGGCTATTGCCGTTGGTGTTGCCATTGGCGTTGTAGTTACGCCCCATGTTGGTCCCGTATCGGTTGTAATTGTTGGCATCATACGTATTACGCCCCATATCATAATCAGTTCCATACGTATTGTAGCCGCCTCGGTAACCATTGTTTACGTTATTACGCCCGGTGTTATAATTGGCATCATTATAAGGGTTAATTCCATTGTGACCGTCATAACGTACTGAATTGGTACGTATGCCCTTTGCCGTCATATCCTTGTTGCCAAAGCACCCTGTTAACCCTGTCATCATGACTACTGCCGCTGTCACCGCGAGCAAAGCTTTTCTCATTTGCATGTACGTGCCTCCTATGAGCAGTTAGTGGTTTGATGAGATCGTGATGTTGACATTCAGTATGGTGCGTCCTCCGTACCGAACTTATCCTGATACCTTACTCCCTGCTTTGCAGCTAATTTTCTTAGTAGTCATGGTTTGGTAAAGTGCAATACGAACGAACTTAAACGGGGTTCTCTTTAGTCATCTTACAAGTAATGTATAACAGCTCATGTCATATTGTATTGACAGGTCATGGTATGATTTGTATTATATTTAGTACCTAGTACTAATATCTAGTTCTAAATAATAATTTAATTATCTATAAGGAGGGCAACGCATGCCTACAGTCCAATTAAATACGACAGCACGCATTACTGCATTTGCCGCATATACACCCGAAGAGGTAATGACAAATGACTACTTTGCCTCTTTTTTAGATACTAACGATGAATGGATCGTACAACGAACTGGAATGAAGGAACGAAGAAAAGCTGCTGAACATCAATATGCCAGTGATCTGGCCTTTGAAGCAGTGATGCGTATGACTGATCGCTATCCATCCTGTCTACAAGGTGTCGATGCCATTTTGGTGGCCACTACGACGCCAGATACTTTTTTTCCAAGTACAGCCGCAATTGTACAAGCTCGCCTACAACTGCCTGATTGCTTAGCGTTAGATATATCCAATGCATGTGCAGGCTTTGTCAGTGCAATGCAGATGGCAATAGGACTTATTGATTCAGGCATGAATAAAAAAGTAATCGTTATTGGCACCGAAGTTCTTACAAAGACGGTTGATTATTCTGATCGTTCAACGTGCATCCTATTTGGTGACGGTGCAGGTGCCGTTATCTTAGAGTCTGATCCACAGTCTCCAGCTTCTTGTCTCGCCGCAAGCTCCGTGACAGATGGTGATCTTAGCGGTACGTTATATCGCACAGCTGTAAGCTGCAAGCTTAATGGCCTTGAACTTGCAGAGGACGGCAAGCTGCATCAAAACGGACGGGAAGTATACAAGTGGGCGCTGCAACAAATTCCTGCCCATATTCATAACCTGTTAAATAAGGTTAATCTGACTGTGAGCGACTTGGATATCTTTGTCCCACATAGTGCCAACTTGCGGATGATTGAGAGCCTCTGTGACAGAACCGGCATTAAAATGGATCATACCCTAACAAGTGTGCAACGTTACGGGAACACATCAGCGGCAAGCATCCCGCTCGCAATAGAAGAAGGCATTCGAGACGGAAGATTAGCAGCGGGTAAGCTGATGCTGCTCTACGGCTTCGGCGGTGGATTATCACAAGCTGGACTGTTAATCCGTTGGACCTTATAAAAAGCATTAATATGCTGCGAGGTACTCGTATAGATTGCCCCGAAGATTGAAAATAACCAATCAGGCAGCCCCGATCCGGTTCTGCCTGATTCTGCCTGATTCCCGTACCTAGCAACGTTGTTCGGATAAAGGTAACCACAATGTTTCACCCACACCAATCCATGCCTCTATACATACAGTGCTAACAACGAGAGCGTACAACCGCCATGCTGAGCGACAACAAGTGCTTGATTACTTCACTTGAAATGAGGCGGCAAGGAAAATGAAAGTGTTGTTTACTTTTTATGTGCCAAGTGGTGGACTTGAAACCTTAAATCGGCTGCGATGTCACACGCTGCTTCAAGGCGGCATACAGGGCCATTTGCTGTATACTCAACACGGTGCAGGCATTCAAAACAATGTTAACAACATCCCCACTTTAATAACCAATCTTGACGAACAGATTCAAGCACTACTTGATGAGCATCAATATACAGCTATATTCGTCTCATCCGACTACTTGATGCTGAGGCGAATTCGAACGTTAGGATATAGAGGCCCGCTTATTTTTGAAGCACAGGGCTTAGGTATGCATTCCACTGCAGAACAAACTATGCTAGAGGCACTGCCCTTCCTACGCGACTATGCAAACGGTGTGCTGCTGCCTGCTACTTCTCATCTAATTGAGATGTTTGAACATCACTGTCCATGGCTGCCCCGCTTTTCATTTCCCAATGTTATTAATGCTTCTACATTCCATTATCAAGCTCGCGCTCCACTCCCTTATCCTGTTCTTGCTTGGGTAGGGCGTCTGGAGAAAAATAAAAATTGGAAACATTTTCTCGAAATTGGCAGCAGTCTAACTAAATTAATTCCTGCTTTGCAGCTATGGATGTTTGCAGATCCAAACATATATATAGAGGAAGAGCGCAAACAATTCGAGCCGATGATTGACAAGCTTGGACTTCGCAACAAGCTGACCATCCGCAACAATGTGCCTCATGCAGATATGATGACCTATTTTTCAATGGTCGGTGATTCAGGGGGACTGCTGCTATCAACATCCATTCTGGAAGGATTCGGCTACGCCGTCGCGGAAGCTATGTGCTGCCGCTGCCCCGTCTTAAGTACCGACTCGGATGGTGTACGCGCATTTATTATACACAATCAGACTGGCATGTATTATCGACATGGCAATATTCAGCAAGCTGTCCAGGGGGGAATGAGGCTGATGACCGATCAGCGTTTACGTGCCTCGATAAGAGATGCTGGTGTCGCTCATATCCGCACTCACTTTTCACCTGACCTCTACCTGAAGCAATTTACCAAAATGCTGGCACAGCTCCCGCTGCACGTTGAGCCATAACAAAACAGACGGACGTTTGTTCGGGTAACCGACCATGCGTCCGTCTTAACCATGACTCCTCAATCCAGAGTCTCGTATATTCGTAACGATTCCCTACCTGTGATCGAGCTTTTTTCAATAATCGGCGTCTTTTCACACTATATCTACTTCTGTAAACATCTCCATTCCGATTGTTCGAATGACAGAACGCTGACCATCCTTGAATGCAGCTTGGATAACGAGCGGATGATGCCCTGTTGTAGTTGTGAATATTTGTATTCCAAATGCACCCGGCTGTAAACGCATCTCCTGAATTTTAAATGCGGATGCCGAGTTATTTTTAGCTTTTAGCCTGTTTAAGTGCTCTGCTACAACTACGCCATTACATATAAGTCGAATCAGCACGTTGGCTGCGCGGTGATGCTGGTTCGTAATATGCAGATCTAACACTTTGACTACTGGGCCTTCTTGTGTTTCCGGGTTATTAAATGTAGTTGAATAGTATACGCCCATCGCCTTCTCCCTTCACTATCAAGCCGACAACTATCGTGTTAACATATGCAGCAGCTTGATTTTAGGCAAGGGTATGCGCCTATCTCCTCTCACATGAAGCTTTTAACACTGATATTCCTGGGGGGGAATGTGGGCCGCATGACAGATCTCCCTCAGAAAAATCACCTATACGCTTTATGAAGATATGCCATATACTGCAATATCCTGATATGGATGGGATCGTGATGGTGATGAAAATATTGTTAGCTACTTATTGGGAGCTTCCGCACTTGGGCGGTGTCTGGCCTTTAATGGAAAGACTGGCACAAGACTTAATTCGGCAGGGTCATCAAGTTGATATTTTGGGCAACAATCCTGAATACTATCATCTCGTTAATCGCCAGCTTAAATTTCATAAATCTTTGTATTTGCCGCTAATCGAATCCCATCTTCGACAAACTGACTTAGTGGCTGTACCCGTCATCTATAATACCGAGATCGATCGATATACACTGGAATGTGTCGCCTTAAGCCTCCGGCTGGAACAATACGATCTGATCCATACGCATGATGTAATTTCCGCACGTGCATTCGCACGAGTCAAGCCAGCGCAGCTGCCGTTAATCGTCAATCCCCATGGCTACTTGCCGGGGGAAATCCAGCTATTAATGGATACGAATACGGCGGCTGACCGTGATATGAAGCCTATCTTACAGTATTATCGCAGGATAGAGCATCAAGGCCTGCAGTCCTCTTCTCATGCCGCAGCTTCTTCCAAATGGCTTAAAAAACGGTTTGTTGACGATTACGGCGTTGCCGCTCATCGCATATCCGTATTTCCCTATGGTATTGATACGGCCAAATACACAAAACTTTTAAATACACGGAACGACATCAGTCGTCCTCCTCGTAAGAAAGTAATTACTTTTGCAGGACGACTCGTCCATTTAAAAGGAATTGAAGTACTTATTCGGGCCTTGGCTAAGTTGAAAACACAGCGCAATGATTGGATATGCTGGATTGTCGGCGATGGCCCTAAGCGTGAGGAATATATACGGTTTGCAGCAGCCTGTGATCTTCAGGAAGATATCACATTCTGGGGTGCACGTGCAGATGTGCCAAGCTTTATGGCAATGACAGATATCTATGTGCAGCCTAGTCTCCAAGATAATCAGCCTTTGTCAGTCATTGAAGCACAGCTTGCAGGAAATGCCGTTATCGTGTCCAATACAGGAGGACTGTCTGAAATGGTTGAGCATCGATTGACAGGTCTTATCGTTCCTAAAGATAACGAGCACGCCTTGTCAACACTGCTAAACGAACTGCTGCAATCTAAGGAAAAAAGACGTAAGCTTGGCGCTAAAGCTCGCCTATTCAGTCAGAAGCATTGGTCCATTGATCAATATAATAGAAATATGATGCGAATGTATGAGCAGGTAATGCATAAAAAATAACCCTCCAGCTTGGTTAACACGAAAATACGACTTCATACATTTACACGTAGGAGGTGCTATTAGTATGCAAGTGCCGGGCAGCTTGTACAGCAATCTATTTTTGACCCCACCCTCTACAGACGGGATTATGGTCGAATCCCTCGTCTGGAATGTGATCATTGAGCGTGTGCCTGACCACTACGTCATTCCAGATCTTCAAGTGGCAGCCCCTTTTTTAGATTCGCAATCGTTACCGAATCAACGCTGAACCTTTGATCACCTTTTAAGCAAAGACTGAAGCTTCCTCTTAGGTTATAAACACAAAAAAAGGGGCATTTCAGCCCCCTTCTCACAGCTTGCTCATTTTATTTTACGATAAAAGGAAAAATAGTAGTGCCTACAGCCACTTCACGGATGTCCGAGGTGCTGACCTGTTCGCCCAGTTTTACCGTTATACGATAGGGTAATGCACCTGTAGTTTCTCCAGCGGCAGCATTCTTCCCAGCATTTTCTGATAATTTCGCTTCATCTTTGCTGTCCTTCTCTTTCCCATCAGCACTCGTATCTGCTGGCTTTGTTCCAGTATTACCGGACCCCGCGGCTGAATCATCACCTGTGGCAGAATCAGTTGAACCTTGTTTATCTTCACCTTGACTCACTGCTTCCTTATCTGGCAGGGCAGAGCCTAGCTGATCTTGGGCATTCGCCTTGCAGGTCGAGAGCGCCTTCCGATCCTTATATTCGATCTGCTTCCCGTCATTAAAGGTAACCTGTATTCGTTTTGTATCAAATGCAGCACATTCAGCTTCTGTTGCTACTTCAAATACGAGCTGTGTTGTCACCTTATCTACACCTTCGACTTTATCCGTAACGAGTTCGGCAAATACGAGAGGCTTATGCTCTTTTCCTGTCTGTGGTAAAGTATCTGTCTCCGGTTTCTTCCCTTCCGACGGCTTCTCCACTGCTACCGGGGCCGGCGGCTCAAATACCCCCGCAGCTTGCAGTCCCAGCAGCGTACCCCCAACAACTACTAACATCGTAACAAGCATCAGACTTACTTTCTTGTTTCGCTTGAAGAACTTTACGAGCGGGGACGACAGCTCCATTCTCGCTTTTTCATAAACAGGCTTAAGTGCAGTTCCTGCCTGTTCAAAATAAGCCTTACGATTAGCTCTGTTCTTAAAAGCATCACGATCATGCTTCTTAAAGTAAGATACGATTGCAGCCGCGTATGCAGGTACAAGCTTGCGTGAGCGGACAAAGTTCATTTGAGTCTCCGACCATCTCATAAATTGATACAGCGTCTCTTTATCCGGTGAGTTCAGCTGCAAATAATGAAGCAGTGCTCCGTAATCAACCGTGCCGCTTGGTGCTTCACAGTAGAAGGCCAGCACCAATCTGCCGAACTGATCCGGTATGATATCCCGCTGCAGCCAGTTGCGTCCCAGCTTTTGTACCTGATCCAACTCAGATAAGGTAAGATCATCAAACACGGTTTCGTCCGGGTCCTGCTCAACAAACCATTGATAAGCTGCCAGCATAA
Organism: Paenibacillus sp. ACRRX; assembly: GCF_022346885.1. GTDB lineage: Bacteria > Bacillota > Bacilli > Paenibacillales > Paenibacillaceae > Paenibacillus_B. The sequence continues at coordinate 109,055 of NZ_JAKRNK010000009.1, read as the reverse complement.
TGGCTGCTTTACTTTGAACCTGTTGGTTAAATCGAGCTGCCCAAGACTTTACTTCATCCGGATATTGTAAAAATCCGATTTTCAGCAGCTGCTCTTTCCGAACCTGCTCCAGATTCAGCTCCGTCAACAGGAAAAGGTCTGCCGAATAAGACAGCTTCTGCATTAGAGTACCGTTCCCGTAATCACGATTACGCTCCAGCAGCTCATCGATCAAATCATGTGTCGCGTTGACAGCTGCCACAGCATCAGATTCTGTGCGCAGCTTGCTCACTAACTGCTTTTCCGCCAGCTCCACAAAAAAAGCATTTTTGAGCGTCTGCGGATGTGTAGACGACCACTGGTACGCCAACTGCACGACATCCTCAGCTTTTATAGCTGTGAGAAATTGCTGCTGGATATACGGCTCAAACAATTCGCTTGCTTTACCCAAATTTAATACGGTATCAAAAAATGCGCGACTTAAGGACGGCTGGCTTCCAACTAATGTGTAAAATGCCTCCGACCGGTCTTTGCGTTTGTCCAACTGCGCATTATGGATCGCGCCTATCATATAAGCGACCAACTGTTTATCCACATCTGTGTCTGGCAGTTCTGCATACTCTTTCAAACATTTAACCAGCTGCAATTCCGGGATTTGGCGCTGCTTGATAAGCTCGAATTCCCGTGTAAAACGCGACATAAACAGCTCGTTAAGCCGCTTTTTGCCCGTTATGGCTCCTGCAGGCGTCAAATATTCTAGCATCGCACGCAGCACTGCATTTTTGTTGACATCGTACAGTGATTCGTTGCCCGCTTCAACCTGATAAAATACAGCGAGTTCATGGTAGCTCGTAATTGCTGTATGACGAACGGCATCCATATCTGCCAGCATCTGACCTGCAAACTGATAGAAATCTTCTGCTCGATCAAGCTGCGTCAAATTGGTCCACGCCAGGTCCAAGTAAGGCTGCTTGCTGAAATCCACATCCGCATTAGTTACCCGCTGCGATGCGAGATCAAACGTGTAGTCCTTATCTGTATTTCGATCGTTTGGTCTAAGACTGCCTTTCTCGACAAAAGTCAGGTGAATACCTTTACGGCTTTGCGGTTCCTTCGCATAGGTTATAAAGCCAAGCGTTTGACGGAATGCATACGGCAAACAGGTATAAAGTACGCCGAGTAATCGACATGCTGTCTCTGCTACCAGCTCAATTGGCACATCGAGCGCCACATATACTTTACGTTTCGAAGCAACAGACGACATAACCGCAAATAACAGCTGCTTAAACAGTTTTTCGCCAATACCGATGCTTTCCAACCACGCAATGGGATCAGAGGGTGCTCCTCCGCGTTGCTCCGCTGTTGGCAAGGTATCCAGTTCTGCAAGTTCCATTCCTTGCTCAATATCGTAGCTATCTATGTAAAGCACGTCCAGCCAAGAATGGGACTTGTTAACGATGTCCGCGATGCGGTCTGCCGGAATTACATAGTTGTGTGTAAAGAAGGTGCTGCGCAGGCCGGTAAAGTCAGTTGAACGGTAGACACTGCGCCCGAGCACCATCTGTCCTGTATCATTGTGAAACAAATGCATCGCCTTCGGATAGGCCGTATCTTCCTTCTCCCCTCGTGCAGACAATTCTGCGGGAGCATCGTATACACAGAACGGGTGCAGCGCTTTTTTAATCCAATTCGGATCTAGTCCCTTGGATTTAGCAATCGTATCGTACCCTTCCGTGGAGCGAAAGATACCGCGCCGTTCTCTCGTATACATCTGCTGCTGAATCTTGCTGGGATCGGATAACGTCAACGTTCTTCTCTCCCTTCAATGTAATTCAGCTTATACAACAGCCAAATAAAGGGCTCATCTACCCGTACCGGACTAACTACCCCTTGAAGCTTTTGATCAACAGGATTGCTGCCAAGCGCAGATACCGCAAAGTAGGCCGTGTTCGAGAAATAAACGTCCATCGTGCCTTTAAACGGGCGATCTACCTTTTCAATAAATCGACGGATTTCACCGTCTATATTTTCGAATTCAGCGACATCCATATATTTGCGGTGCACAACGTTGTTAAAAATGTTGCTGTTAGACTTAATATACTCGCCATCCTCATCCTTTAAGGAATGCAGCATATCACTCTTTGTCAGCACAACTGCAGTGGGGATATCTGTCTTGTTCTTCGCCTCATATGCGATGAAGTCACCAAACATCGTCAGCACCACATCACGCGGCTCATCATATTGCGGAACCCAATTATCCGATGTATCGCCGTATTTAATGCGAATCTTCTCTCGAATGGATCGAATCTGAAGTGGGTCCACCATAAACAGAATACCAGCAGAGTTCTTAATGTGCTGGCCGTGCAAGCCCAAGTAATCTTGATCCACCATACCCTCGCCTGCGACGTCAAAGAACACCAGTGTAAGCGGCGGCTTCGTCTCATCCTTAAATACAAATTGGAAAATAAACGGTTCCTGCATCTTCTCTTTTTGTGTGGAAGCAAGCAAGTCTCCCCGTTCGAACAGAGGCTCCTCGTACATCGTGCGAAATTTACGACTAATCTCGGCATTGAGCGGCATACATGCGGCGTCAAAATGATCGGCGGTCATATGCTGCAGCGTATGAATAAGCGACGTCATATACACCGATTTACCGACTTGGGAAGCACCAATGATCGATATAATGTTGCTTGGTACTTTTCCTGCTGTAACAGGCAGCTCATTGTGGCAGTTCGGGCATAATCGGCTTCTGGTCACAACACCATAACGATCATTCAGACCGATCAGCACATGATCCGAGTACAAATGATGCTCCTCTGGAATATCATGCGGATCCAGCACAGCCTCCATGTCATACACGGTGTCCAACCCGAAGCGCTCCCGATATTTATTTAGCTTCTCATCTTCCTGCAACGCATAATTCTCATCATCCTCGCGGTGATGTGCTGCGCGGAACACGACCTCTTCGGGAGTGAATTTACTAAAACAGTAAGGACAGACAATATCGTAATAGAGCGGCTTGGGCGCCGTCTGTGGTTTCTTTTTAAACAAATCAAAAATACCCATAGTGAACCCTCCTTATTCCGGTATCAATTCGTATAATTGCCCGTATAAGCGTCCGTCGGTAAAAAATAACCGAATATAGTCATCCTTTCCAATCTCGATGATTGGCAGCACGTTTTTGCCTGGGGCAAACGGCGCAACAAATGGATACACGGTTCCGTCTTCTTTATTCGCCGGGTAAGCCCCTTGCTTCTTCACATAACACAATACTTCCTTTGCAATAGGAACTTCTGCCGTCACCTGAATGTGAACCGATTTGAGTTTTTTGAACAACGTGCTTTTTTGACGAATCGAGAAGTAGATTTTAGCTTTACCCGTACTCATGACAACACGGTTAGAACCGTCTGCCTGTAGAACGAGCTGCGCTGTACCACCCGTCATCACACAGGCAAATATCGTATATACGATTCGGCCAAAACCCTCTATCCGGTCATAATAGCCATTGTTGGCTTTATATTCATCCTTTGTGTACAACTTCAGACTGGCCGGGACTGGCTGTAATTGTAGCTGTTCATCTGCGTTAGCCTTATGAATGTATACGACTTGAACACCTTCGGGCCATAACCAGCGTATCGTGCTGCGATCATTATCAACACTGTGGGTGATCCCCTTGATGACTGGAGTTGCCGTATCCGCTTGGATATACTGCATCACTTCTTGCCTCCTCCGCACTTGGCTCTCACGTTTAGAACCCTTTATTGCGGCTTTCCTGCTGACGAGCGGCAAAGCTGCCACCGGTACGCCCAGTTGATCCTGGACGTTGACGGCCTTCACGCAGCCGCTGGTTCTCCTGTACTGGCACAACCAGGGTAAACAACGTGATGACACACGCCAATATCAGATCGGCTAACAGTCTAATTACGGCATCGTTAAATGGCTGCCCAGTTAAGCCCACCTCCAGCAATATGCCGGACATCAAGCCTGCAAATGCGCCTCCAATGGCAAAACTTCTCGCCAGGTGGCGATTGTCAAACACAAGTCCAAGTGCAAGCCCTAGCGCCGCCCCAATAAGTACCAGCGCTGCAACTCGAAGCGCCGTATAATACCCACTATCTTTTAGCGGCCCGGTGCGCTCCGTAATCAACGTACGCTCGCCAATCTTGTTATAAATTTGCTCAAATACAAAGGACAGTTCGTCAGCCTTTGACACATCATAGTACTGACCGCCTGACTGGTTGGCGATATCTTGCAGCAAGCCGGCACCCTTTGCATCTACTAGACTCAGGCCAATCGTATGAACGGCGATCCCCTGTCGTTGGTATTCCGCCAGCGCTTCGCCAGTGTTCATCTCGCTAAAACCGTCCGAAAGCAGCACAACCATTGTGCCGCGACCTGCCGTATCGTTATCTTTGATATGCTTCATCGCTTCGGACAGTGACAAGCCAATATCCGTACCGCCTTCCGTCGGTTTAAGCGCATCGATCTTATTGTATATACTTTCTTTAGCTGCTTGATCTTTCACTTGAATGTAAGGTTGAAGCAGGTCGGCTTTATCATTAAATACAATGACCGCTACCTTTTTGTCACTGTCCATTTCCCCGATCATCTGCTTGGCTGCCTTGTATCGATCATTATCAGGGTCCGTATCCCGCATGCTGCCGGAATTGTCGATGACAAGTGTGATATCTTTAACGGGCCTAGCCCCTCCCAAGTCCAGCTGATGGACAAACTCCAGCGCAAGTCCTGCCACAAAGAGCATAACTAACGTGGCTGGCACAAGGAACTTCCATGAATTCCCGACATAGCGTTGACGCCAGGACGCCCCGCTCAAACGCGGCGATATCATCTCTGCGATCAGACAGAACAAGCCAATAAAGAAAGCGACTGTCCCAAAATATAGTCCCACTACAATAACCCTCGGCCATTCTCCAAGCAGACTGTGCAACAGCCATTCGCCGACCGTAAAGCCGATCAGTCCTCCGATCAAGCTAAACAGCACCATCAGCATATTCACTTTACGCTGCATATTGATTGCATCCTCTCACATGAAATAGGAACATGACGCACCGTAGGCCTCGCATCGAGCGAAGCCTATCAGCAAACACGATCAGCGGATATCCGGCAAAAGGTCTGGGTTAATGCCGTGGAACTCGTATCCGTTCTGGGCGTAACTATCGTAATACACTCTGCCGTTGCGGTAATACATCATATCCTCTACATGGAAACCGCCCATCAGGTTTAACTTCTCTACACCACTACTGCGTCTCTCATGCACACAACCCAGCTTATATATACGCGACGTTTCGTCCGTACTAAGCGCATACCGAATAAATTCACTTGAACGGTCGCCAAAAAAGTATTTTTCTTCATAACGGTGCTCATGCGTATAATCCAATAAACGAATATGAATAACCGCATGCTCTTCCAATGTTCGATACAGCTTTTTAAACAATTCATCCTTTGACAATACTTCGCGGTTGCTGTAATCAACGGTAACATTTGCGCGTCGCAGCAATTCTTCTTCGAATGTTTGATGGAACGGTGCCGCAGTTAAAATATGCTGCTTACAGACCGCCATTAGCTTGTCCGTAAGCGCCTCCGCTCCTGCTTCCGCAAGCTGGGAGAGATTCCCTATAAAGCGATCCTCAAAGAAGCTCCCCTCTCCGCGCTTGGCTTCAATGTCCTGCATAACAGCAGCTGTTACGAGTTGATAGTACTCTATAATGTTCTGACCAATATAATCATCAGCCTCTCTGATCATGCTCCGTGCTGCTTGATGAAGCTCATGTTCCACTTGCTTCATTACCCGGACTTGACGGGAACATGCAGCATGGAGCTGTCCAAGCGCCGTTTCATATTCACGGTACCATGCCAGTTCCATTTCCAAGCGGAGCATCTCAAGCTTATAGCGATACACTTTGTCGAAGAAACAGCGGATAAAGCTGCGCACATTATGTTTGTCCATCAGCGGCAAGCGCTGAAAAGACTGCTCGTCTACGCTTTCTTGATACATTTGTTCAAGTTCTCCCCGAACCGACTCCAGCACTTTGGATTTGTCCCGAATCAGACCATGGAAGTCACGCCAAATGCTCTCTGCTTCATTTGCTTCATTCGTCCACTCATAAAGTTGAAACAAGCTGATATCTGGATGCTTGCTCAAAGTTTGCTGAACGTGCTGATGCAGCTGTTCTGCCGCACTGTGCTGGCTCATACGAAGCTCTGCAGCTCGTATGAAGTTATCCCGAAAGTAAGCCTCACAGCCATCACCAAACAAAGCTTGTTCTGCTTCTCGCAGCGTCATATGCTTTAGCTGAGAATAGCTTATCCCATGCGTCATAATACCGCTCATATCCTGAATGGCATGGTCATCTGGCACAATCCCCGCCGTGACACTGGCCACATCTGCCGGAGTTAATCCAAGCACTTCCAGTTTCTCTATGCTGCTCCGCATCTGTATATCGTTCATCCTCACCACGAGTTCCCGGTATAATTGATACATTACAGTGAGTGCAATGGACTCGTTCGGACGTTTCACTCTGGAGAACCCCGCGGATACATAACCTTGTCTGCCATCTTCCGTCATGATGTTATTTTTAAAAGACGTATTGTTATAACGCTCACCTTGCTGCTCGTGCGAGACGTCCGTCAGCTTTCGATTTTTTAACAGACTCATATGGCAGATGATTTCACAGTTATCTTCCAGGTCATGAGTAGACGAGATGCCTCGTTCATTTTTGTCTGAGAGCAGGTACGCCAGATCAAACAAGGGTGCAGCGGAGTGGACGACCGGAATCGAGATGCCGTCTTCTGTCACATGCAAGGGTGCATGGAATGAATATTGAGAACTCTGCATATAATCCAACTCTCGGAGAAACGCCACTCCGAGCGAACTATCATAGCCAAATGACTCCATCTGCTCTTTCTCGCTTATTAAGGCGTACAGGTCCATCTGTACCGACTTAAACGATTGGTTGAAAATATCTTTGGCGAGCAAAGATATTTCGGGCACAAATACGTTCAGCGGATCATCCACCCGGGTTATGACCGCCACATGAATGCGATCAAAAGATGCATATAACCGCCCGTACTCTGCTATACTGTAACTGATTTGGCGCAGCATTCGATTCAATTCCAACAAGTGACCTTCATCCTGATGTAATTGGGTGTATACATCCTTGCGCTGCGACATGCTCTTTCCCGTTGTGTGGACAGGCAGCTCCAGTCGTGTTACACGCGTCTGCATCTTATTTTGTTCGTGAGCCTTCCCTGCTTCATCCCTATCGTCTTCTGAATGAGAAGGGACAGAACTTCCGGAATAGATCCCGGAAGTTCCCTGTTTATGATCCGCAGAAGCGGCTATCCAATCGCGAGACACCACATGTGCATACATGACGCCGGCATTGTTATCCCATTTACGCTCATTTATCTGAATGATAGGTGCAATGGCATCTGACACCTTAGTTCCTATAAACAGGAATACAGTTGGAAAATGGATGCTGCTCTGATCGTCTCCCTGATCGATCTGACGTTCTTCTGAACTCGCATAATCGAATGCGAACCTTCTTAGGTTGTTGTGTATCATCTTATTTCAACTTTCTAATCATCGCATGTAGTTTCGTGGTTAACTGCTTGTAGAACTGATATGCTTCTTCCCCGTTGGCCAATTCGATCTTCTCATGTTCCAGACGGTCACGCGCATCCTTGAATGTATCGTACATCTCCTCCAGCTTAATCAGCAGCGGAGACACGTCCTCAGATGAGGTCAGTTCTGCATCGCGACGTGATGCCTTGCGCAACAACGTCCCCCGACTCTTGTCGTCAAGCTTACGGAACTGACTGTATACTTCATACTCCGCATAATCACGAATACGCATCAAATTCGCAAGCGGCTCCCAAGCCTCCTCCTCTTCATCACGATCATAGACAAAAAGAGCGCCCTTCTTGACGACAGTTCCCGTATACAACGCTTCGATGAAATGATCCTGCCACTTCTCTTCATCCTGATATTGGCCTAGCAGCTGCTCAAATTCCGCCACTTTAGCAGCGATCGCCGCGTACTTGGCCAGTTCCTCGCGCGTCCGCTTAATCAGCTCCGGTGAACGAATTAGATTTTCCTTCGCCAGTTCTTCACTGATACTTCCGAAAATATCCTTTGCTGTTTCTTGTTCCAGGCCTTCGCTCAGCAAACGCTTCAATTCGATATAGGCTCGTTTCACTTCACCGAGATTTGGCTTGGCCGCTGTCAGCTGAAGATCATAACCTTGCAGTACTTGCGTCATGTCAAATGATTTCGTAAAGATGACTGCATAACGATTGCTCGTATTATGATCAATCCCCTTCTCCACGATAACCTTGTGCGTCTTAGCCTGGTCGAATTCGTTCCGAACACGTGCATTGTACTTCTGCACCCGTGTGTTCATATATGTCTCTCCCCAGGATTGCTCCGGTATCGGGGACGGTAAATAAGTCCAGTTCATCTTATCGGTCTGTACCAAATGGCGGCCAATGCCTTCCTTGTCGAGAATCGTCCGCTCGTAACTCTCCTCGTATACCTTCAACGGCGTATAGACAAAGAGTGGTACACCGTTTCGTGTATTCAGCCAGAAGATACGGTTCTTCACTTCGCTTTCTTTTACAGTGAAGTGGGACTTGCCAACTGCATTGTTCTGATAATTACGAATTCCTTTCAGAATGCTTGGCGCCTTCACTGGCACCGATACGAATCCCCATGACGGGAAGTACAGATTGCCGGAACTGTTACTCAAATGGAATACTGGCACTGCCTCCTCATCCAATTTGCTCGCAATGTTCCGTTCCACAAATTTGTCGATCGATTCCTCGTGGCCGAACTTCATGATCAAAAATTCTTCCATTGACTGTGTAATCAAATCGCCAAACTTCTCTGACAAGAAGTCTGAGATCGAGCTTACAATATCCAGCTCCTGTTCCTTGATCCACTGGTTCGAGTGGTTCAACAGCTCCATTGAGAAGTCGCGGATCAGATCATCCACTTCCTTTTGCTCCATAATGCTGCTGATTACCTTAGAAATGTCAGGTACACTGACCAGATTCCAATAATACGTGTGATTGCCCTTATGGTCGGTCTGTTCGTCACCGTTAATTAAGATATCGCCATTCTTCTCGAAGATGCCATTCAGCGCGTTCAGAATCTCTGTAAACACGTTATAAATTCGATTATTTTCACCGTTCAATAGCTCATACAGATCCTCATAGAACTCGATCATTTGCTCTGTACGTTCAATATCAGCATGCAGCCAATACTCGTTGATCTTGGCTTCAACATACATATTTTTCTTTTTATCCTTCGATATAAACGCACTTTTTGCGTCGCCCAATCGCTCATTCGCCTGATCCTGCGCCGCTTCGATTTCACGCGGAATACGATGCAGGTTCTCACGCAAGGTTTCAATGTAAGACAACAGCATTTTTAGCAGACAGAAGCCCTTCTCCGTATAAATAAGACGTGACACATAAAACGGTCCTTGTTCCGGATGCAGGAACATTCTACGCAATTGATCTGTGAATTGGCCCACAATCTCGCCAGGCAGCTGCTTCTTCGCTTTGATGTATTCTTCGCGTGCCCTGGCTAAGAAGCTCTGCTCCAGCTCTGTATCGAGATTTACGACCTGCATTTTAACCACATTGTTATAACTGAGACGCTCACTATTCTCATACCCTGGGAGCGGTTCTGGGACTCGGGATTCGAATGTCTTTACCATCGAATCGAGGTCCACACCAAGCTTACGCGCAAACTTCTCTACTTCCTCCTGACTTGGTGCTTTTTCAAACATTTTCTCCATCTTGTTAAATAAGCGATAGCCGAGATACGTTGTCATCTCTTCAATCGGCAGTACTGCAGAAGAAGCTCCGATAATGTTGTATTCGTAATTAGCCGGATACGCTTTGTTCATCTGCGCGATGTTGGTACGAATGTTGCTTATATAGTCATGAATGGCGAATTCCTCGCCTGATTGCTTCTCTTCACTCGCCATAAAGTTCGTAATGTTCTCAGCGGTGACGTTCATCGTATAATCGTACGCGCTTTCCAACAGCTTACCTTCCGTGTTGGTTGCGGAGATGAGATGACATAGGTTAAATGGCGGCAGCGGTGAATTAACAGTCAAAATATTGCCGTATTTCTGCTGGAATCTTTCACCACGGCTGTCCACGTTCATCCAGTAATCCAACTCTTTTAGTGCAGCATAACCGTTCTTCTTGATATATTCTCTTGTATGCTCACTCAAGCTCTTGTTGGATAAGTTCACGTCAGGCGTGAACAAATAACCAAGTGTATTGACACGGTCGATGCCTGCAGAACCGTGATCACGCTCGATAATACCGCGTACAATATATGAAATGTCTAGGAAACAGCCGCTTCCCGTTCCGCCAGACAAGCCCGACAACAGAAACACCATCAGCTTTTTGTTGGTGCCGACGGATAACGTCTTGATCTTCTTGTCTATTGCCTGCACAACCTGATTGATCTTCGTGAATAGCAACAGCCGCCCTGCCTGACGCACCCCTGCCGCACCGTTCATACCGTCCGTAATACTAAGCTCTGGTGACAGCCACTCCGTAATGTATGGCTCCAGAATACTGCGATTTTGGAGCAAGCCCCCAATCTCGGCATTGGACAGCAGCACAAATTCGTTCAGCGGATCTAGACCGATACCTTTATATTTTTTGCTGCGGTCCTGCTCATTCGTCTCAAAAGCTAGAAATTCAACATTGTCCGGCTTTTCGCGTTTCTTCTTGGACAAAGGATCTTCCGGCAGCTTAAATCTGCGATTAATTTGGTATTTCAAACGCAGCAGCGCATCAATGCCTGTACCTCCAAGTCCAATAATCAGAATCGGATTATCTATCGTTTCGACTCGAATCTTATCGCTGACGATTCCCCCGCCAAGCGATACGTCGAGCTGCTGAATATGTTCTCTAACTACCGGTTTCATGTAATTGCCCCCTATACGAGATATTCAATCAAAATAGTCTTATCAACACTTTGCAGCGGCACTGTAATGCGATCGCCGTTCTTTAATTCCATCCCGCCGCTAGCATCTACCGCCCGGCCGGATTTCTCAATCGTGCCTGCAGATCCACTCTTTACCAGAATACGGTCATTACGTGCAGGCACAAATATAAGCTTTTCTGTCTCCTTCAGTTCAGGCGCCAATTGAAGTACTTGATGCAGCGTGAACTTGCCTTTAAAGGCCGCAAGCTTCTTGTATTGCGGGTAAGACTTCTCGCCTGTATTTTCGTCGCGAATCTCGATGACCAGCTGCCCAACGAAGCCCTTATTAGCTTTTTTCACCGCTGCAACAATAAAGTAAGCGCCAGTCGCTGCTCCCAGCAAGGCAGCAATACCGAGGATAATCAACCAAATCGACAGCGGCTTCTCTTCGGCTGCATCCGGCTTGCTCCCGGACAATCCGTTCGACTTCGCATCTACGGTGACGGGCTTGGTTTCGCGGAAGAAACTTTTCTCCTCTGCTTTGACCTTCAGTTCATAAATATGCTTGTCTTCTATCTTGTAGCTGCCCTCAAAACGGTCTCCCTTATTTTGAAGCGGGATTTCTTTTACATTACCTGTATCGTGGTCGGTTACAGACAGAACTGCTTTCATGTTCTTGTATAAGGCGCTATTTTGGAGCTTCTGACCGTTGCTGACCAGATAAGCATTAATATCTACGGTGTCACCTTTTTCGTACTTTTTTGTTGCGATTGGCTCCAGCGCAAGTTCCAAATCGTAATTAAAAACTAGATTAATATCGATCTTGTCTTGAGCAACCCCCTTGACCTGCAGCTTCCAATCACCTTGAGCTGGCTGAAGCAGTTTCATTAAAGAGTAGCTCTTCGAACGGGATAATTGTACTTCGTCTGATGGAATCGCTACCTGATTGCCGGATGGATCGATCAGCTTCACATCGACCGGCTTGGCTGACATGATCGAGATATTAGCCTCCATGACGTTGGCATTAGGCACATTAACCGTTACATCTTGATAACTCCCGTTAGCTGTAATGGACTGGATCGGCACAATCTTCAGTTTCAGATGGCTGGCAAAGATCTCGCTTAATATCTGCGGCAGATCATCAGCTGTCGATGTGACAAACGACTTGCCTCCCGTCTGCTTGGACAAACCCGCCAGCGCTTCCTTGTTCAGCTTGCCGTCCGCATTTAAGCCAATCGTATAGATAGGAATCCCCTTTTTTGTTGCTTCCACAACGGCTTCGTTCAGTTCCTTGTCTGACTGAGCCTGCGTACGACTTCCTTTAGCATTCAAATAATTGTTACCGTCAGCCAACAAAACAATCATTGGCTCATGCCCTGGGTCCGCGCCATGCTGCAGCACTTTTACCGCTTCCTTGACGCCAACGGCAATATCCGTATAGGCGCCTCTATTTAACTGATCGATGAATTGCTTCAAATCCTGCTTGTCCGCATCGGACTGGATCTCAAGCAGTGCCTTCTCGCGCTCGATCTTATCGGTATATGCTACGATACCGACTTTATCTCCCGCAGTAGACAGCATATCGATAAATAGCTTCATCGCCTCATTGCCCACTTTATTCGCATCACTTGTACTCATCGAATTACTTACGTCTACGACAAGAACAGAGTCAAGCTTCGAGGATTGCTGGGCAGCGCTTGCCACAGGCAGATTGGCAGCAAGCGGCAGCAGTAGTAAACCTATCATAAGCCAGATTGTATAATTCAGAACGTTTCTACGAAGCATAGTTGTACTCCTTTAGGTTGAAATGTTAGTTTAATAGTAGCATGCAAGCGATAGCTGATGGTCTGGTTAAGCGACTGTATATATAATCGTTGTCTGCAATTTGTGCTCCCTTATCAAGTAATTTATCATTAGTCTCATAGGCATAAAGTCACATGAAGGACATGACTCTATAACGTTACCTCTTAATTCTTAAGATTATATGAAAATTGTCTGAAAAAAAGTTACCAGTCGTCTCAATCCTGTAGTATATGACAATTTATTTACTAATTCTACCACGTATCATACATTATGATATAATCAGGGACTATAAAGTTCAACCATATCTCTCATTCGCGTCCAAGTGGTAGAATATGATCGATATTTGCCGCTTCATCTTGTATCGTTGAACTATTTACTTAATATAAAAGGAATGATAGTTATATGTTAGCATACGGTTGTTTAGGCATTTTGTTTCTATATACAGCAATACGGGCCGGCCTCTATTGGTTCCGCCGCACCTCGGCCCCTACACAGCAAGACATAGACAACAGTCTCTTAACTATTTTAAATGGCGAAAGCGAACGATAACTATGAAAAAAATACCTGTACATTTTCGGCCACACAAACCTACAAGATATATTTATCAAAAGTTGACGATTTGCAAACAATGCCGAACATTCACAGCCTTAGACGAGCAACAGTGCCCTGCTTGCGGCAAATCATCTCTTGTTCCCGTTGAGCAGTATGCTGTGTCAACGGCGAAGCGTTCCATGCTTACTTCGCTGCTGATTGCGGTCTTTATCGGATTAGTAGGCATATTTCTCAGCAACACGCTGCTGCAAATGGTGCTCTGCGGTGCAGCAGGCCTTCTGCTCGTCACGCTGCTCTGGTTCGTGCAGCGCCAAGTCATGACGCATGAAATGAACCGCGCCTTGCTTGTTCTCTTGCAACAGGACCAGGACCGTCTCGGGCAAGATCTGTATCGCGACTGGGAAACAGCCTTTTCCAACTGGGATACCGATAAGCAGTTGACATATGAACTGCTGCGCGAGCTTAGTACACTGCTCCACAACGATACGATTCGTCTACAGCAGGTTGCGCTGCTTCATTACTTTGCGCTTCGCAAAGATATGGACCTGGTGCTTGAGCCGCTGTTGATTACCAATTACGACCCTTTACTTGCTGACTATATCGGTGAGTTAACCAAGATTAAGCGTGATCTAATCAAAGACAGTGCGTTTCAATATGTGTTAAATTACGAGCTTGAAATACTTGGGCTGGAGAACGGCCAAGACATTCTCGCGGGAGTCGCTGGTGCTGCTGTTCGTATGAAACGTTATGTGCTGTCCTACTCTGGCCTTGTGCGCAGATATGCTCACAAACTGCCAAAGGACCGGTTCTTGCGGCTGTATCGTATGATTCAACAAAATCCCCATGAAATGGGGGACAGACTAACGAGTGAAGCCCACCGCATTTATCAAGAAAAATACCAATGGGACCCTGACTTTCAGGAGTCGTCCATAAGAGGCTAACTGATATGACGTGGTTACGAGTCGTAAACCCTCGAAATTTGATGATATTTCTGTGTGTAACTGCAGTGGTAATGATTGGATTCAAAGGTGTGTGGATCACTCAGAAAATAATGGCGTTTAACGAGGCAGAACGTTTATATGCCAGCAAGGATCTGGTCGCAGCAGAAGATTGGTATCAGAAAGCACGCGGGAATCATTCCCTTCAATATAAAGAGCTGGAGCTTGCTGCACGTTTACAGAAGCTGGCGCCGATTACCGAGATCAAACAGTCTTTGTCCATTATTGCTGAGGAAGCAGACAATGCTGGGCAAGCAAGGGATTTTGCCGTCTTCATGCAGGTATATGACAAGCTCCAACAGATTCGTGGACCCTATATGGCGCCAAAAAGTCAATATGCCAGCTTCTACCGGCAGATCTCAGGCACAATGCAGCTGTCCGAACGGATGATTGCACATTTACAGCAGTTCAAGCTCAGCTTCTATGAACAAATGAAAGAAAACATGCAGCAGGGCCGCTTTGAGGAGGAAACGTTCCGAACCAACCTGCTGCGCATTCCAGCCTTTATATACGGCAGCAGTGCTAAGAAAGAACAACAGCTCAGTACCAAGTTTCAACAATATGATGAAGCTAAGCTCGCCAGTCTGGCGAGTGCAGGAAAATTTCAAGGTATGTTGTCAGAGGCGCTTCATCTGATAAATGTCTATACAGAGCTTAATTTTACAAGTGACTGGGTGTACCCCAAAACAAAGAAGCTTGCTGCAACGATGATGGAGAAGGATGTAGGGCGGGATCAAGTATCTGCCTTCATCGTTCATGCCAAGGATTATACGTCTTTTATGACCTCCACCCGTAAAGATTCAGATATGGAAACGTACTTACGGAATCAAATCCGAGCATGGATGAGAAAAGCAGGGAAACTCATCTCTAAAGGCAACTACCAGCAAGGTATTGCTCTCTACAAAATGCTCGGGGATTATCAGGATACAAAAGCAGAGATCAAAGCGGCAGAGCTGGCCTGGGCCATTGCAGAGCCCGTACGTCTACTTCCCGCCCTCAGCGGCAATCAAAGCTACGCACATGTGATTAGCGGCCAGCATCAATTTGGTGCCAAGACGTACGTGATTGCCGTAGATCCGAGTAACCGTCTTACATATGCAAGGTGGGATAATGACGATCAAATCCAGTCTTGGAACATGGTGTTGCCAGAGGGACACGCATCCATTCGGCGCTTAAGCTTGGAGGAACATCTAAGTACAAACAGTCAGCCTGTACTACTGCTCGAATCCACATCGGAGACCAGAAAAGCCAAATATACTGCCTTCTTTGTAGGCGTAGATACCCAGATCCCGTTGTTTCAATTCGAGGCAGACGGCTATGAAGCAGCCGCTAACGGCACACTTCTCGTCTACAGTCCGAACGTTGCGAATGCCGAAGGCCGCACTGCTGTTTATGAACGACACGGTAACAGCTATCAATTAGCGAGTTTCCAATCCGATTATACGATGATCGCGGCACAGAATCTGCTGAACTACTACAACGTTAAAGTGCAGTTTACCTGTAACATCGTCCTCATTGAAGGAGGAGATGTGTACGGCGAGATGGGATCAAGCTACGTGAAGTTAACAGGCGCTTATCCGTTTCAGACCGGCCAGATCACGATAACAGGCTCATTTCATGAATATGCAGAGCTTAACGTCAACAATGAGCTGCATAAGATTCCCGTTTTTCAGGTGGAATCAGTGGAGAAAGTTCAATGAAGAAATATGTTAACAGGTGTAACAGGATGATCTAGTGCAACCATCTCTATTATAAAATGGAATATATTTTAACAATTAAAATAAGCTGACGCCATGTATTTGGGCGTCAGCTTTTAAGTTGCTTAAGATTGATAACCTTTAAGAAAGTTAACGATGGAGTTATCTACTTCAATTAATTTTAATGAATCGAGCTCTTCATTTTGAGAAACGATTGTTGTTTTCACTATTATATTTTTGTATGAAATAATAGAATCTTTAAATCTGGAGTAAGTCTTTTCTTCCTTGAACTTCTCATCTGCCAATTTCCAATATACTAGATCATTACCTATATAATTGTTTAAGTAAATAACATCAAGAAAGACCAGATAATGATCCCTATCATTAGTAAATGTAATCCGCTCTTGCGTTTTTTGCCCAGTCTCTATGCCATTAGTTGTTAAATAACTCCTTTTATCAAAAGAAAGTTCTTTTTCAACTGCAATAATCGTATTGTCGCCAAGGGTACTTCCATTTATTTTAAATCCAGGTATGATAAGATTTTTTTCTATACTCGCGGCAAGCTGCTGGAACTGAAAGATGCTCAGAATATCATTCTTAGGAGCTAATACTTGGTGGGGAGATGCATTAGAGGTACTCTTGTTGACACATCCACTACATATTAATACGATCGCTAGACAAAAGTAAAATAGTTTAGACCTTTTAGATATCATCTTTAAATTTTAACCTCGCGTACCTTGTAATTAACTTTATCTTTTACAACAGTCCAAGCATTTCCTGTCTCAGTATACAATCCGATATATGGATTTTCACCAACTCCACCTGCAAATTTGTATTTTTTCCATTCGCCTGAACCACCAGAATATGCCCCTGTTAAGTACTTTTCTATATATCCTTTATATCCTGGTCGAACGACCGTAGAAAATTCAACTGTAGAACTTTGATTAGAAATATGTTCACGCGATCCTTCTAACGACAAAGCCTCAACTCTGGAATTTTTCCACTCTTCTTGATATTTTTGTTGCTCCAAAATTGTTTCTGGGTATTCAGGAACAGTACTTGAGCGAACCTGCACGTCTTGGGCAAACGCCATACTCGTTAATGTTAGAGAAAATACAGCAAAAATAATAATAATTTTTTTAACCATATAAAAAAGCCTCCCAAACAAAGAGTTTAATGAGGCACACTTATCAACACTCTCGCATAATTCAAAAACATATGATAGTTAAATATTTCTTCCCTAAGTTGGCCAACTATGGTTAGATACACAATACCATAATAACCCAAAAATAATGTTATAGTTCAAAAGACTTAAGTTCTAAGAATATAGAAAAAATTCGACTAGGAGCCAATATCACTATGACTAAAAGAGAAAGCGCAGCATTTGGAGGCCTCACAAATGTTACGCTTTCTCTTTTAAATTCTATCCCCGATCTTTATTCCATTTCTGCTCTGCTCCGTATTTGCCAATCCCATCTCATCTGATATTCAGCTGTTTAATAAAAGCAGCCAATCGACCGTGATAACGACTATTCGTCGCCGCCACCTCTTGGATAATGGCCTCTCGATGCCGCATCGTACCCATCGCATCATGCCAACGATAAGCCGTTAATGACGTATCAATATAGTGGAACTCAAACCCGGTTAACATGGCCCGGTACCATAGGTCCAGGTCATGTGTAAATGGAAGTGCCTCGTCGAAGCAGCCAACCACATCCAACAGCCTGCGGCTCATCATGACCGTGCAGCCGTTAATCGGATTGCTATGAAAGAAACTTTCATAAAATTCGATCACGTTATGGAACGTTGTAGCCGCACGGTGCTTTGTCACGCCATTAAATGCATCAATGTAATCAAAGTTTGTAAAGCTGATATGTGCTCCTCGCTCTTCCATGTATTGAACCTGTTGCTTGATCTTATCAGGGTAAAAGAAATCATCGGAACTGAGCCACGCAATATATTTGCCTGTGGCATACTTAATACCATGATTCAAAGCGGTTGCCGTTCCTCCATTGGCCTTGCTTAAATAATATATACGTGGTTGATAACGAGTTGCCCGATCTGCATACCTCACAGATCCGTCATCCACCACAATAATTTCAACTTGAGCATAAGTCTGCAGCAAAGCGCTGTTGATCGCTTGATCCACATAAGGATCGTTATAAAATGGAATAACAACTGTGACTAGTGGCTGCATGCCGTCACCTCTCTTGCGCTCTATAATAATTTAGAATATCAGCAACAGTATGTTCAAATGGGCGCCTCGGCTGCCAGCCCCATGCTTTGAGCTCTGGGCTCGTCATATCGAGACTGCCATCGGTATCACCTGATCCAGTCTGACAGGCGCCAGCTAAACTTCTAGAGGACGATGTCCCCTCTTCTCGCCAATGCAAGGGCAGATCTACCAATGCCAAGCGGCGATATAAGGCAGCTACTTCTTCTAGCGTCCGCTGTTGACCGCTTTCCACCCGATATGTTTTTCCTCGTTCCCCATGGCAGAGTATTTCTTCATAGGCCGCAATTGCATCTCTTACATCCAGGAAATCTCTCTTGTCATGCTTGGCGCTCAAGCTGAATGCTGCATCAAGATGCCCCCGCTCTCGTTCCGCCGTGTATTTGCCGAGCAGCGAGCAGATGCCAGTTGATGGGCCAGGGCCAATTAAGTTTGAAGGTGCCGCAAGCATCACATCAAGACCATACATAGCTGACCACGCCAAAACGACAGACTCTTGCAGCGCCTTGCTATACGAGTATGGATGTGCGGGGGGAACGGTTGGGTCCAGTATGGCTTTGAGCTTGGAAGTAACAATAACACTTCTCGCATCCGGCACCTGCCGAAGTGCATTCAGCAAATGTACGGTTCCCATCACATTAACGTGCAGCGCACGAGTCGGATACTGCCACGATGCTGCTACGGCGTTCATACCTGCTAAGTGCAGTACATAATTTGGCTGGACTCTTTCTACGATGCGTTGAACCAGTTCTTCCTGCTGCATGTCGCATAAGAATACATCTGCTCCAACTGCTGTAAGCCCAGGAGCAGGCTTGCGAACCAACGCTGCCACCTCGATGCCTGAATCCACTAAGTGTTGGCACGCATGATAGCCAGTAAATCCAGATGCACCCGTGAGAAGCAGCTTTTTGCCGATCAAGGGGTGCCCATCCATTCTCCCAACTCCTTCAGCATCATGTCATAATCAGGCACTTGGTACAATGCATCTGATCTGCTAATGACTAACGTCCGATCGATTTCGGGCATTTTGTTAGGGACTATCGTCACGTCCTGCTTGTTAAACGTATATTGGAACAGGCCGAGCAGGTCGTGCTTGTTAATGACGGTGGGATTGGCCAAATGAATAAGACCTGTGCATGTGCTATTCAAATAATATTGAATCGCTTTGGCGAGTTCTAATGTCGTCACACCGTTCCACCAGACACTCTTGTAACCTGCAACTGTCCCCTTCTGTTGCATAAACCAGGACAGAAGGCCGATCCCATGCGGACGAATTTCAGGACCAATAATAGAAGTGCGCAGCGTCAGATGTGGAGGATAATCTCTTAATTCACCCAGCGCTTTGGTCACGGCATACATCGAGACTCCGTCAGGTTCGTCCGACTCCATATACCCTCCCTGCGCTCCAGAAAAGACGCAGTCCGTGCTTATATGCACGACCTTGGCGCCGATTCGGTCAGCTCTTTGCCGCAGACGATGCGGCAAGAAGCTATTGACCTGATAAGCTTCGATGGGATTTCGTTCTGCGGCTTCATTTAAAAGACCTACTGCATTAATGATAATATGAGGGCGGACCAGCTCAACCGCACGATCCACCTGCTCTACGTCAGTCACATCAAGCAACAGCGATTGTTCATCAGACGGATCACGAGAGGTGTAGAAGACGGTATACGCTTCAAGCTGACGGAAATAGCGGACCAGCATATGCCCCGCCATTCCATTTCCGCCGACTATTAACATTTTCATTACAGAAATCCTCCCCGCTCCAACATCTCCCGAATATCATCTTTGTTCATTACATTTCGTTCTGAGCTGAAGCTAGAGAATTGGACTTTGTCATACTGTGCATATTTTTCGTGTAATCCCACTATTTCAAGTGTAGGAAGGATTACAAAATACTGCTCATCATACACAACTGTTGTTAAGCTTTCGTAGTCGCTCATCAAAATTTCATGTATTTTCTCACCCGGTCGAATTCCTTTTTCCACAATACGCACTTGTTCTTCACCAGAAGCTTCTATTAATACCTCAGCCAGATCGATAATACGGCACGTCGGCATCGTCATGACATAGATTTCACCGCCATGACTGCTCGCGGTTGCTTTAAACAACAATTTAATAGCATCCTGCAAAGTCAAGAAGAAGCGTGTCATGTGTTTGTCTGTAATGCCAATCTCTCGCTTGGACTTGATCTGATCCTTGAACAAATGAACGACGCTTCCGTTCGTGCCGAGCACATTTCCACCACGTACGCATACGAACTGAGTGGAGGAACGAAGCAGATTGGCATATACGATCAGCTTCTCGCCAATCGCTTTCGTCATGCCATAGAAATTAGAAGGATTGGCAGCTTTGTCAGTGGAGATATAAATAACTTTGGAGACATTGTGTTCAATTGCCGCTTCAATGACATGCTGTGTACCGATCACATTGGTTTTCAGCGCCTCGTAGGGCTGTTCCTCACAAACGGGCACATGCTTAAGTGCGGCAAGATGAAATACATAATCCACTCCCCGGCAAGCCGCATGCAGTGCCTCCTTGTCCCGAATGTCACCGATACAGAAGCTGAGTCGTGTATCTTCAAATTCGCGGCTCATTGCGACCTGACTCGATTCATTGCGAGAGAAAACAATAATCTCCTGCGGTTGCTGCGGCAGCAACTGGCGGATTAATTCTTGCCCCCATGAACCGGTGCCCCCAGTCACGAGAATTCGCTTATGTTTAAACATCTATGTTCCCTCCAAGCAGAAATTTAACAACGGTGCGGGATACTTGGGGTACTGTATATCCGACCGGACATTCCCAAGATGCAGGCATAGAAAGCGTTATTGCGACAGCCTCCATAATACGATCGGCCACTACTCCTGCTACGATATTACTCCCGCAATCAACCGTTTCAGGTCGCTCCGTCGTATGACGGATCGTTACAGTCGGGACTTGAAAGATGCAGCATTCCTCTTGCACAGTGCCGCTGTCAGTGATCGCACAACGTGTATGCTGTTCGAGGTGAACGAAATCAAAGAAGCCAAACGGTTCGTAAAATTCTACCAAGGGGTGCAAAGAGAGGTTGACCTGCTTATCCATTTTAGATCTGGTGCGTGGGTGAATGCTGCAAATAACACGTTGTTGATAGGTATCCGCTAACCGATTCAGACTGGTCAAAATTTGCAGAAGTGCTTCTGAATTATCTACATTCTCAGCTCGATGCGCCGTTACAAGAAAATATTGCTGTGGCTTCAACGCTAGGCGTTCTAACACATTGCTAGCATCGATGTGCGGCTTATAATGAAGCAATACTTCGTAGATAGGATTTCCGCTTAGTAAAATTCGCTCGCTTGGTATTCCTTCCTTGACTAAGTTTTTTTTGCTTTGCTCGGTGTAAGGCATATTAATAGAAGAGATCGTATCGATTACTCGCCGATTCTTCTCTTCCGGGACACGCAAATCAAAGCAGCGATTGCCCGCTTCCATATGCACAACCGGAATGCCAAGCCGCTCTACCACAATTGCACTTAACGCACTGTTCGTATCCCCTAGCAGAAGTACTCGGTCAGGACGTTCAGTAAGGCATAAGCGCTCAACTTCACTAAATATGGTCGCCAATTGGCTGCCTAAGGAGTGCTGCTGGTGGTGACACACATAATCCGGCTGTCGCAACTCCATCTCTTCAAAAAAAATATCATTTAGTGTACGCGTAAAGTTTTGACCGGTATGGACAATCACATGCCGTTCCGCACATTCGTCTAGCCGCTTCATAATGAGGCTTAAGCGAATAATTTCGGGCCGCGTACCTAAAATCGTCATTATACGCATCAGGACAAGTCACCACCTGTCATTTATATAGGCTGGCTAGCGGCGGATACGAAGCCGTCTTCGACCTTTCCGAACACGCACTCCCTGCTTAGATCCGCGTTTACGTCTTTTCACCCGCAGCATGGTCTTACGAGATAGACGCCGTTTTTTGCGTAACCTGCCTCGTAAATACCTCTTTAGTCTGCGTCTCACTTTGCGCCGCTTTGGCAGTGGATCGCCTTTAGGAAGATCGTGGAGCACCTCATCGGTAACTCGTCTGACCACACTTACTCCAAGCGACCTAAGCTGACTTGGGCTGATCGCACGGCGATATATCATTCCATCACGGATAAAAACATCGTGCGAGCTCCCTTGGATCGCATAGAACAGACTTGGTTGGGCCATTATCAACTGAACAAATAAGTGATGTAGTCTGGCTCGGCACTGCTCTATGCCATATACTTGCTGCACCGCCAGTGCATTGCTCTCGCCTACCCTTTTCATTTCTGCCGGATTATGCAGTAATCCAGTTATAATGTCCGTAATATGCGCCACACTGCCCGGTTCAGCAGCAAAGGCTGCATTGCCAGTCGCCTCGGCAATTTCCGCAAGTCCACCTGATCGGTACACAACTACCGGTTTTCCAAAAATTAATCCTTCCAATGCTGTCATCCCGAACCCTTCAGGTATCAAGCTTGGTATGACTACAATATCCATGGCGGGATATATCCGCTGCACAATGGGCTCAAATCGAATGTGCTGAAATCGGCCTGCATAGGAAGATTCATGAATCTTCCGCAAGCAATGCTCCATGTAGCCTTCGTCTACAGGATCACCCAGGATGACAAAGCGCACCCTTTCATCGATTGCGCACAGTCGCAGCGCCATTTCAACAAAATGTTCCAGTCCTTTGTTCCAATTAATAGATGAGGAGATATAGCCAATCAGGACCTCTCTGTCCGAAAGACCAAGTGTAGTACGCTGCTCACATCGATGGTGCAGCCATGTTAAAGGCTCTAACGCAGCCATATGCCAGGAAGGTGGAAGTACATAATGAGGAGGAAAAGGACCTTGTGGAAGAGCGGAATGCGGCAATGGATATAAAGTCGTATGTGATATGCCAATAACCATATCTGCATACGAATGGACAATCGCAGCGGCTTTGGAGGTAAATTCATTGTCTGTAATGACTTCTGTTATTTGCCATAATATAGGAATACCCAACGATTTCGCCGCCAAGGCAGGAACAACGTGTACACTTGTGTTTGTTAATACATAATCCGGTTGTATATCCTGCAATAAACGAACAAGCGCTCCATACTCAGCTTGATGCCTGAGTTCCTCCAGTTCGGCATCCATCGAGGGAGTGGGATGAACCATGGAGTAAAATAAAGGACAGGGCTGAACGCGATAAGCAATGCCAGCCTCCCAAGCTTCACGGGCAAGTATGCCCTCCTGTGGAACGATAAGCACGCAATTGTAGCGAGGAGATAATTCACGAAGCAGGAACAAGAGCAGCTTCTCAGCTCCTGTAATATAAGAGGTGTTGCACAAGTGGGAGAAACAAACGATCGTTGGTTTCATTTGTAAGTGCCTATTCTACCGACAGTCGGGGAACAGGAGCAGGTTCACCTCCTTCGCCAAGAGTACTACAGTATATTAGTCCTCCCCAGCTGCCGGCACGACTCATGAACCTCATACAAGCGTACATTTTATTAAATACAAAAATACACATATACTATGCTGCATTCATAGAAGAATCCCCTGCCTGTTTTGGCTTGCGTATTTTTTCCAACGGAATCATCACAAGCGGGATCACCATAAATAACACTAAACTTACACTTGGCCAAATACGAGAATCCCACCAGATCTGATAGGACGCACTAGAATACATAATAAACGACCACACCAAACATATAACCATCCAGGGCAGCGCATATATTTTCTCATCATCTACATTCATAACGTGCTTAAAAGCTTTAAGCCCAAAATAAAAGTAAATAAAGCTTTTAAAATAAAGCGTAGTCAGCCATAAAAAGGCCATAAACACTTCAATACGCGTAATAAAGTTGCCAATATTAATACGCTGTACCAGCATATAGCTTGGAAAACTGGATCTCGCTGTGTTCTCCCATCCCAACACAAAAATACAAGCCAACGTAATAATCGTTAACAAGCACCCACTAATAGCAGTACCAGCAATGATCGCACGACGCTTGCTCTTGTCGTCACCTTGAATACGAGGGTACAAGGTCCAAAATGCAAAAAATGTAAATACCGTGTACGCAACATAATGGAAGGCTGTTCGGGTATATGCTGCTACGTTGGCCTCCAGCAAGGGCAAAAGGTTATCTAAATCACCGTTAGGTACAGCAAACATGATCATGGCTACGTACATAGTAAATACAATCACAAAATATATTTCCCCCGCTCTGCATACGGCGCGCAGACCCAATCGTATCCCTAATAGAATGGGGATCGCAAATATAATTTGCAATATTTCACGGGGCGTCTCCGGCATAATCTGCGTCACAAGGAAGGAGCCTGAATAATAAACAAGCGAAGAGGTCCCGCAAAGGAATGAGATAATTCCGTAAGCCATAACCAGCGTATTCCCAACATATTTGCCAAAAGCGTGCTCAAATCGCTCAAATACGGTCATATGGCTGTGGTTACCAATCCATCTTAAATACGCCCACGCCACAACAATACTTATTGCCACACCCATAATCGTTCCAATCCAACCATCCTGCTCAGCATGATAGGCCGCGGCGGAAGGCACAAACAATACGGATGAGCCTACTGTAAACAACACGACTAACCACATCATCTGTCTGACGCCGATCATATCCTTTTTCATTTTCGCTCCATCCTTTCAAGTGGGTCGACAACCATTTGGCTGATCGGATTAAATGCTCTGACAATCAAGTCATTCGGGTTAGCCAACGGAATATGTAAAGCGTATAAAGCCATGTACGCAAAGCTACACGCATACAATAACCAGAATACGACTTTTTCCTTACGTGGTTTGGGTGATAGCCGCGGCATCTCAATCCATATGAATATCAAAGCTGCGACCAACACGGCAATAATGTTTACATTCACGGCCTCATCTCCTTACTTTGGTAATTCATGTACGTATTACTCTGTGTACCCGTCTGATGGATCTGGATACGTGTGGTCAGCTTCACAGGAACAGTGGGAAAAATGTCCACCCATTGAGATCTAATCTTTTTCCAATACTTAGGATTACTCCGATGTATGGCTTCTCCAAAGCCGAATATATCGGATTTATATTTTTGCTGGACATGGGAGACAACATTTTTTAGCATGACTAACAGGCTCTGCTCCAGTTCCATTTCAAGTTCCTTCATATATTCAATGTTCGTAATGTCTTTATTACACGATACGTCTGAAATGTTGACGTCCAGCTTCACCTGCCCATAAATGACCGGTTGATTGTTTTCAAATTTTGCTTTAATATGGCTGCTGCTCTTCATTATCTCAATCCCAATGTTCCCTTCCTTCGAACAAGGGATGACACCGATCGAGCTTTTGACATTGCCTCTTATATAATTGTAGCCTTTACTATCCGATTCATTGAGCCACCCAATAAGCTTGTCGTTTCGAAATACCCCTAGAGTGGTATATGTATTCATCGTAAAATCCGAGGACTTGTTAATGTTTTCTACGCTGTTTTCTTTTGAATCAGGATGGGTGACCATCACCCCAGGGAGTACCGGGTTAATACCAGGTTTTAATGTTTGCTGAATGAAATCGTTCATCAACACCCCTTTGGTAGGTGCCCAGCTCACTTCCGATATCTCTAGGGAGGAGTACAGATTCTGCGCAGGCATCGGTTCCATTGGTGAAATAATTTCAAGCACATGCTTGGCTGTTGTATCCTTCGCAATAACTAAGTAGAAATCGCCTCGCATTTCATGATCACGCGATAAATCGAGCAATCTGCTTATGCCTTGCTTTGCCACTTCCTCACTTATAACAAGCATACGCATGTGAGATAAGTAAACTTTACGCGGCAGTTCTGTCGTCATTTTGCGTAATGCTTCTACAAGCGTGCGCCCCGTCTTTTGGATGACAATCACCGGAGCTGCGGTCCGATTCCCGCGTTTAGCTGCGATTGCACTTACGTTTGCAATTTGTGCACTTACTTTTACCGTTCCATCTGGTGAGCTATCAATGCCAAGAGCAAGCGCAATCCCAAGCGTATTCAGCTCTCTTCGGTTCCAACAAGATGTCAGCACCAAGGTCATAATGATGAGAACAATGGCTGCAGTCGTTCTTCTGCCCAGCGGAGCCACTTGCCGTGACATTGCAGAACCCTCCTTTTATTACTAACGATTGTCTTTCATTCTCTTATACCGCTCTGACTGTTTCGGAATCGTGTTTGACTCTGGTGGACGACGGTACTGATTCGTATTCATGCTCACCGGACGCTTACGCATCATCCAGATGGGGACACGAAACAATGCATCTTTCTGATCGGAACTATGAAACGGGGCAAATGGCGACATGTACGGCTTACCGAACGACTCCATATTGCACATGTAGAGCACAAGCACCATAATTCCGACAAACAAGCCGTAAAATCCAAACACGGCCGCTAGCCCCATAAATACAAAACGCAGCGTACGCAGAGACAGACCTATCTCTGCATTCGGAAAGATCATGCTAGTAATCGCAGTCACGGAGACGATAATCACCATTACGGGAGAGACTAGATCTGCATCGACCGCTGCTTGTCCAAGTACAAGCGCACCAACGATTGAAATCGCGGTTCCAAGAGCCCGCGGCATCCGCACTCCCGCCTCATACAGAAGCCGGAAAACAAACTCCATCACCATCGCCTCCACAAATGCAGGGAAGGGTACACCTTCTCGTTGAGCAGCAAGACTAATCAAAAGGGAGGTGGGAATCATCTCTTGATGAAATGTCGTCAGTGCAATATAGACGGCTGGTGTGAGCAGTGTCGCTACAAAGGAAACAAATCGCAGCAGTCTCGTCAATCCATAATCGTTACGATGATAGTAGTCCTCAGCGGACTGCATCATTTCTGAGAATAATGAAGGTACAATTAATACAAATGGTGATCCGTCAATAATGATAATGACCCGTCCCTCCAACAAAGCAGCAGATGCGGTATCCGGCCGTTCGGTATTGTTGACGGTAGGGAAAATGTTTAACACTCCATCTTGAATGAATTCTTCTACATAGTTGGATTCCAGCACACCGTCAATATCGATCTGCTTGACACGCTCAAACAGTTCCGTTAGGACATCCTGATCTACGATATGTTCAATGTACATAATCGCAATGGCAGTCTTGGTTACTTTGCCCAGTTCCAATGACTCCAGCCGGAGATCGGGATGCTTGATACGTCTGCGCAGCAAAGCAGTGTTCACGCGCAGCGTCTCGGTAAATGCCTCTTGCGGACCTTTAATGACAGTCTGGGAAGTAGGCTCATTAACGGCACGATGTTCATAACCTAACGTGCATACGCTGATACCGTCAGCCAATCCGTCAATCAAGATGACCGTCTTGCCATCAATAAGAGCGCTCAAGAGCGCTGGGACATGATGGAACGTCTGCACATCACCAGTTGTTATACCTACGTAACGAATCCACGTGTCAAAGCCAATTTGTTTCGGATGCGGATAGTGCTCGACTGCAATCTCCATTCGTTCTACAAATGAATCCATCAAGTAATGGACCAATGTAGCGCTTATTAGACCATCTATAAAAATAAAAGAGATATCCCATTCACGTTTGCGTCCTACTTTCATCTCTCGCACAACCAGATCTGTACTGTCGCCAAGTGCTGCACGAATGCTGCGGATGTTGTCAGACAACTTATCGCCGAGCGGCTTGCCGCCTTGTGACGGTGTACCTCCCGCATTCTGATGAGGAGAGTAGACTTGCGAGCTGTCACCTGTGCCATCTATGGACCTATGTGTACCTGATTCATCTCGCATCTGAAGTCTTCACTCCTTGTTTATGAGGGCTGGTTTCCCTTATTTTTGTTTTGGTATTCCCCAATGAACATTCATTCATTCGCCGTAATACATATCTCCTGCTGAAAAGGTGAATAATTAGGCATTACACCGTCTTTTTAGTGAACAAAAAAACACCCTTTCACAACGATAAAAGAGTCTCTCTTTCATCGCGGTAAAAGGGTGCTCGGCACCGTATTAATACCCGCTCAACTATATAATGCTATTGCAACTCCTACCATCTCGTTACTGAAACGACACAAGAGATGTATGCTGGCAAGCTGTATGCAGATCACGCCAAATATGATTAAGCATTGAATGCTCCATAATCGCGCCCATACCCATGTATGGAAAAATACTGTCTACTGCCGCTCTGATCGATTGCGCCGCAGCCCTCGCTTGCAAACTAACTTCACGCTCCGACTCCTCCGTCACAGTTCCCAGTTCTTTAAGCTCTCTCCATGACATGTCCACATGAAACATGAATTTTCGTGCCGCTTCCTCGTAAGCGCAGCGTCCTTCCGCAATCAATTGCTCCGTAAAGGCAACACGTTCCGGCTTCACTGCATGCCAAGCATCTCGGCTTCCAGCTGCCATACGCTCCGCCTCATCCAAAAAGTGCCGTCCAATACCAAGTGCAACAGCCGCAAAAGTAGCTGCTGCAAATGCAGGGAACGGATAACGATACGTAGGATGCTGATAAGCACCATATGGCTCCACTAGGCTAAATGTACGCTCAGCTGGAACAAATGCCTGCTCAACCCGAATCGTATGGCTATCTGTAGCCTTAAGCCCAAATGCATCCCAATCCGATTCGATCTGAACCTGATCAGGCATAAATGTAAAAGCCCTCATCACAGGCGAAGCATCTGCTGATTCCGCATCATCGGATGCACCTTCAATAAGTGCATTTGCCGTAAACATCGTTGCATGCCTTGCTCCGCTGCAATACTTCCAAGTGCCGCTCACCCTATAACCGCCCTCGACTGCTGTGGCACGGCCTGATGGATAGCCGCTTCCTGCAATGACCGCCGCAGGTTCACTGAACAACGATTGGCACACGCCCGGCTCCATAAAAGGCACAAAGAATCCACCACCTGCCCCAATCGTTACAGTCCATCCAAAGCTGCCATCTATCCATGCAGACTCTTCAAATATCCGCAGCGCCTCAGGCAGATCAGCCATCCTGCCGCCAAGCTGCTCTGGAACAAACATCTTAAACAAACCACGGTCTCTAATCCAATCTAGAAATTGGTCATCAACCGTGCCGTTCTTCTCCATATGGATCGCTCGTTCGCGAATACAATCAATCTCATTCTTGCTCCATAGCTGTGCTGCTCTGTTCATGCTTCCACCTCTCAGTTGTAAATAGGCTCTATCCTAGAATGAATATCAAGGCTAATCTATGATTATTCTACCATTATTTTCACCTTGAATATAACCTTTTACAACTGCTGTAAGACCACTCCCGCAAACTGAAAACGATCCGTTTATCCTGGCTTCCCTTTCGCCCATTCGATCTCGTTCATGACGAGCACATCCATATGCCGAGACAGACGCATCAGCATTTTCATTTGTTGACGCTCCATTCTCCGCTGCTTTCTCCCTGGCAATCCAACGATAAGCTGTGTCGTAAGCTGTGCATCCGCAAGCTTTACGGCCGTACTCGCCCATTGTTTGCGTAATACAGGATGGTACATCTCAAATGTACCACCTAGCCGCTCTGCCAGCGACTTAATCGATTTCATCCCTTTTTCCTCGATCTTGCTTCGCCCCATAATAGGCAGGCAAGCAACAAACAATTCCGCCTTAAGCCGATGTGCAATACGGAATCCATGTCTTACGAGCCGCTCCGCTTGCGTATTTGGCTCAATACAGACGAAGATTACTTCCTGTCGGCGCCAGGGCCCCCGCAGCAATGCCCTTCGCTCCCATGATTCCAGTCGCTCGTCAACATCGTCCGCAACTTCGCGTAAGGCGAGCTCACGCAAGCCGATCAGATTAGACGTTCGAAAAAAATGATCTAACGCCTGATTCACTTTATCTGCGGAGTAGATCAAGCCGCTCCGCATTCGCTCCTGAATCGTATGAGGAGTGACGTCGATCAACTCCATCTCATCCGCAAGCCGTAATACGCCATCTGGCACCGTTTCCCTTACTCGCACGCCTGTTAATTGTTCCACGGCATCGTTCAGACTCTCAATATGCTGAATATTGACTGTTGTCATGACAGATATGCCTGCTTCAAGCAACTGCAGGACATCTTCATAGCGCTTGTCGTGTTGACTACCTGGCATATTCGTGTGCGCCAGTTCATCTACCAGAACAAGTTCGGGCCTCAGCTGCAGCAATCGCTCTGTGTCCATTTCTTCTAGGAACCGTTCGTTATATGCGATCTTGCTTCTTGGTATAAGAGGTAACTGGTTAATCTGGGCTTTTGTCTCCTTCCGTCCATGCGTTTCCAGCAAGCCAATCACAACATCTACCCCTTGTTCGAGCAGACGATTGCCTTCCTGCAGCATCTTATACGTTTTCCCGACTCCTGGAGCCGCACCGATAATGATCTTAAATCGTCCACGTCGAAGTCCGTCAGCCTTCGCTAACAGTTCAGCCTGTGTCCAGCGTTTAAAAGGAGGATGGGAATGACTGGATTGAGAGCGTACTGGAAGGATTCGCTCCCCCTCTTTCATCGAACGGTCAGCGACAAAAAACAAATCCGTGTGCTCAACCTCTTTCAGCAAGCCATTAATTAGAGAACCGTTCCAGAACTCCTGCCAGCGAGTTTGCCGCGAATGACCTAGTATAATCCGGGTCATGCCGTGCTCCCATGCGTATCGCGCAAGCAGTCGAGCCATGCCGCTTCTGGATGAGGAGGCTGTTTCCTCCCATGAAGCACCAAGCTTGGCTGCCAGCTTTTTGAGTGAACGCCTGAATGTCGTCTGTATAGGGGTAAGTGCTTTCTTCGGATGTACAAATGAAATAATAAACAGTTCTCCGTTCAATCGTTTGGATATCTGATGTCCCCTTCTGACATGAATAGATCCGTTCCATCCATACTGCGCCAGCACAAGAATACGTTCTGCAACACCGGAAGGACCACTTAATCCAAGCTCTTGCCGGTGCTGCTCCAATGATCCGTTGACATCACTTGCAAGCGTCCGCAGCGCCAATTCACGGAGGATGCTCAGCTGGCTTCGCTCAGATACAAGCTCTTTGCGTGTGCTGGCACGTGCCTCTTTTCCTCTGCCTCGATGATGCTGCCGCCGTTCAATCAACGATTCTGCAGACACGTCAAGGAGGCGGACTTCGTCTGCCTCCTTGAGCACATCGCCAGGAATGGTCCAAATCGCATCGATTCCCGTCATTTTTTTCGCTTGTTCGCTTACACGCTCATCTTCATATGCGTTCATCGTAGCAATAACACTGATGCCCAGTTGAAGCAAATATCGGACGTCCTCCAGCCGTGTAGCACGCTCTGCCCCCGACCGATTCGGCTGAGCTAAGCCGTCCACAAGGACGATATCCGGTGAACCCGCTTGAATTTGAGTCATATCCAAATCTTCCATCCGCTGTCCATTCCATTCCCATTCTATAGAAGGAATACGGGAAATGAGAGATGACGCAGGCTCCTGCTCAGGCGAAGACGTTGCCCAGGCTACTTCCAGCCCCTGCTTGATTCGCTCTTGTCCCTCGCGTTCAAGCTGTGTTGTCTTGCCCGCACCGCTTGCTACCGCCACGAGAATACACAACCTGCCTCGCTGCATCTGTTCAATAAGCTGAAGCAGCACTTCTGGTGAGCGTCTACGATAAGCATCACTTTCTTTCATCCTCATCCCTCCCGAACCGCAGCCTGTACTATAACATTCCTTTATTCCAAAAGTATGAATGAGGAATGAGCTCCATATAATCCTTCAATTGAACCCCTGCGTCTATACACGCAAAGCATGAATATCTGTGCCTTTTTCATCTTGAATATCTTTTATATTTTCTATATGTTTTTTATTCTATGTCGCTTTCATGTTTCACATCTATTCCTTCTAACCCTCTATACGCGCTGTATCGCCCTTCATTTCTCCTTGAACCGCCAAATTTAACAGCAGCACGTTCACACGCGGTTCACCGAAAATACCCAGATCAGCAGACTCGGTATACTTATCTACTAGGTGCTGTACCTCCTCTAAGGACAAGCCGGCAGCTTTTGCAACCCGTGGTAATTGAGCTTGCGCCGCCTCCGGGGAAATGTGCGGATCAAGACCCGAACCCGAATTCGTCACCAAATCAGCAGGCACCTTTGACAGCGGCACTTCAGGGTTGTTCTTACTCCAATCTGCTGCAAACTGTTCTACTCGTGCCTTCAAATCTGGATTGGAAGGCGCAAAGTTCGGTGACCCAGCTCCTACTCCGTTATAGTCAATGCTTGATACACGTCCATGGAAATACTGTGGTTCTGTAAAAGTCTGACCAATCAGCTCGGAACCAATCGCTTGCCCTTTGGCATTATAAATGAGGCTGCCGTTTGCTTCTTTCGGCAAAATAGCTTGTGCTATTCCCGTCATCAAGAGGGGATATATCAACCCGCATAACACAAGCAAGCCGAAACTTGTACGGATGATGGTGCTGATGCCCCCGCCATTATCGGCGGGAGAATCTGTATGATCTGACTGTTGTAAATGTGAACTCATGTAAATACACCCTTTCTAAATGCCTAAAACTTTAAACTGATCGGCTGCTCAATTTGCCTGTTTGCTTATTCTTATTTGCTTATTAACGAACGTAACTATGCAGCTTGTTTGCCAAATCATTCTTAATCCGCTTAATATCAGCTTGCCATCTTATCGGCACATCCGTTAGCTGATTGAGAAGTTACATCCATATTCCAAGCACCATATCAATAGCCTTAATTCCTATAAACGGTGCAATCAGTCCGCCTAGTCCATAGATCAGCATATTGCGACCAAGCAGCTTCTCTGAGCTCATTGGCTTGTATGCTACCCCTTTCACGGCCAGTGGGATCAGGAGCGGGATAATGATCGCATTAAATACGAGCGCAGACAGTATCGCTGACATCGGCGAGTTTAATGCCATGATGTTCAAAGCAGAAAGCTGCGGGATCGCAAGCATAAATAAAGCAGGTATGATCGCAAAATATTTGGCTACGTCATTTGCGATACTAAATGTAGTCAAGGCACCACGTGTCATCAGCAGCTGCTTCCCAATAGCAACGACTTCGATAACTTTGGTCGGATCAGAATCGAGATCGACCATATTAGCAGCCTCTTTAGCAGCTGTTGTACCGCTGTTCATCGCAATCCCTACGTCTGCCTGTGCCAAGGCTGGCGCATCATTTGTGCCGTCACCCGTCATTGCAACCAGCTTGCCCGCCGCCTGCTCTTGACGAATAAGCGCCAACTTATCTTCTGGTTTGCTCTCTGCGATAAAATCATCTACACCCGCTTCCCGCGCAATCGTAGCAGCTGTCAGCGGGTTGTCGCCTGTACACATCACCGTACGAATCCCCATCTGACGAAGTTGCTCGAAACGCTCGCGCATGCCTGGCTTCACTGTATCCTTCAAATAAATCACACCATAAATATGATGATCGACTGCAACTGCCAACGGCGTTCCACCTGCTGCCGCAATCGCTTCGGTCTGTGCATCTAAATCAACAGGAATAGATCCGCCTTTCTCTTTCACCCATCGCTTCACTGAATCTACGGCGCCTTTGCGCACTTTGCGACCATCCGTCAGATCAATGCCGCTCATACGTGTCTCCGCCTTAAACGGAATAATCTCACCTTGTTCACTCAGCTGAGTGTCGTAGCTCCAACCCTGTTTATTTACCCATTCGACAACAGAACGTCCTTCCGGTGTCTCATCCAGATGAGAGGATACCGCTGCCCAGCGTCCAAGCTCTTCTTTTGAACCGCCCCCAACCGCATACATATCGGAAGCAAGACGATTTCCATAGGTGATCGTACCCGTTTTATCCAAAATAATAGTATGAATATCGCCGCAAGCCTCTACTGCCTTCCCTGAAGTCGCAATGACGTTAAAGCGTGTAACACGATCCATACCCGCAATCCCAATCGCAGACAGCAGCCCCCCGATAGTTGTTGGAATCAAGCAAACTAGTAAGGCGATAAGTTCAGCTACATTTAGTTCAATGTTCAAATACTGTCCAAAGAAAGGTAGTGTTACCACTACAATCAAGAAAATAAGGGTTAGACTAATCAGTACGGTGTGCAGCGCCAACTCATTTGGCGTCTTTTGCCGTTCAGCACCTTCAACAAGCGCGATCATTCGGTCAAGGAACGATTCGCCCGGATCGCTCGTGATACGAACACGAATCCAGTCACTTACGACCCGCGTGCCTGCTGTCACAGAGCAGAAGTCGCCTCCTGCTTCTTTTAACACTGGTGCCGACTCGCCTGTAATTGCAGATTCGTCAACTGATGCCAAGCCTTGAATAACTTCCCCATCCCCCGCAATGGTCTCTCCTTCACGGACAATAATAAGGTCTCCTTTACGCAGCGTTGCAGAGGATACACGAACCGTGCCTGATTCTGTCACTTTGTTCGCCCACATATCTTTCTTGGTTTGCTTTAAGGAGTCCGCTTGAGCCTTACCCCGCCCTTCTGCCAGAGCTTCCGCAAAGTTGGCGAACCATACTGTAATAAACAATATAAAGCTCACTGATCCGTTGTACCACCGAGCGACAGGTGATCCAAACGCATCTGGAACTAAGGTTAAGAACAATGTGATGACAAATCCGATTTCTACAATAAACATCATTGGGTTTTTAACCATTTGCTTCGGATTAAACTTGCGCAGTGCATCGATAGATGCCTTTTTGACTAATGCAGCTTGAAACATACCTTTTTGCGCTTTTATATGAGAACGTCCGCTTTCCGTGTCATACGGAACCGACGAATTCGTGGACTGAACCGTTTTCATGTCTTTCTTCCTCCTCTTAAGCCGTACACATTATTTCCACAACGTTAGATGCTCCGCCACAGGTCCAAGCACAATGACCGGGAAGAACGTTAATGCCCCTACGATAAGAACCGTTCCGACGAATATCGCTCCAAACATCGCTGTATTGGTTCTAAATGTACCGCTTGTTGCGGGAACAGGCCGTTTTCTTGCCATAGACCCCGCGACAGCAAGCAATGTAATCATCGAAATATAACGGCCGAAGAACATTACAATCCCTGTGGCAATGTTCCAAAACAACGTGTTATCGCCAAGTCCCTCGAAGCCTGAGCCGTTGTTGGCAGCAGACGATGTAAACTCATACAAAGCTTGTGACAAACCATGATAGCCTGGATTCGATATCGTCTCAGGATAAGCAATGAGCGCAATCGCAGTTGGTACAAGAATGAGCAATGGATGCACGATCAACGTGACTGCGATTAGCTTCATTTCCCGACTTTCAAGCTTCCGTCCCAGAAACTCCGGTGTACGCCCAACCATCAGGCCGGACAAAAATACGGCAATCATGGCGTACATCAACACATTGACAAATCCCACGCCGATACCGCCAAACACCGTATTCAGCATCATGTTAGCCATCGGTATAAGTCCACCGAGCGGTGTAAGCGTATCATGCATGGTCGCAACCGCTCCTGTCTCGGAAGCTGTCGTGACGACGGAATACAAAGAAGATTGCACCATGCCAAGCCGCTGTTCTTTGCCTTCCATGCTCGGGCCATTTATGCCAAGCTGATGCATCATCGGATTACCCACATGCTCAGAAGTAAGGGAGAGGCCCAGCATCGTGATAAACATGACGGACATCGCCACAAACAATACCCTGCCTTGCTTCGCATTCCCGACCATTTTTCCGTATGCAAACGGCAAGGAAGTCGTTACCAGCATCATTAGAATCATTTGCAGCGTGTTACTGAGTGCATTTGGATTCTCGAATGGATGCGTCGAGTTCGGACCGAAGAAACCACCCCCGTTGTTGCCCAGCTCTTTAATGGACAATAATGAAGCGACAGGACCCCGTGCGATCTGCTGCTCTGCACCTTGTACTGTTGTTACCGTCTCCGTCGGGCTGAGCGTCTGCGGAACACCCATCGCAACGAATATAATGCCTGCCACTACCGCAATCGGAAGCAGGACACGCGTAATCGAGCGAACTAGATCCACAAAAAAGTTGCCAAGTGGCTTGCCTGCCAGACCTCTCATAAAAGCAAATACAATGGCGAGACCAGTTGCCGGCGAGGTAAACATCAAGAAAATAATGCCGATCATTTGTGAGAGATAGGATAACCCTGTTTCTCCGCTGTAGTGCTGTAAATTCGTATTTGCCATAAAGCTGATCGCTGTATTAAACGCAACCGAAGGTTCCATGCCTGCAATGCCGCTCGGATTTAGCGGCAGCACTCCTTGCAGCCGGAATATTGCATAAGTGATCACAATCATGACCACGTTGCTTAGCACCAACGAACCTGCATAGGCTTTCCAGCTCTGGTTGGTCTCTCGGATGCCAAACAATTTGAATAAACCTCTGTCAATTGGACCAAGCACTCGATCCATCGGCAGCGGCTTTCCACCGCTATCAAATACACGAGATAAATAGATGCCGACCGGACGTGCCAACACCAATACAATAAGTAATGTAATGCCAATAGACAACCAACCTAAACCTGTCATTTTTGTGTTCCACCTTTCAACTATTTACAAGGAAGTCGTATCCCTAGAATTTCTCTGGCTTTACAAGTGCGTATCCCAGATAGAGAAACAGTGCCCCTACCAGTACACCAAGCACGATAATCATCTTTGTTCACCTCTATATGCACGAGTCAGCCCGTGCGATGTTCATGGCATTAGCCATGACTAATGATCAACTTCTGTGGAGCACCAGGACAGCACCCCATACGTTACGACGCCTAACAATACAATTAATACAAGCATAATGACATCGAACATATGCCAACTCCTCCTTTGAGCCTTGGTGCTAAGATGTGCTCACCCTTCAGAGACGGTGCTTTACCTTGCAGCATGTTAAAAGACAACACAAAAAGCCGCACGGAAAGAGGATCCCTTTCCGTGCGGCTTCTTAACACGCAGCTAAATAAAACGCAAGCTGCGAATCTCCACAACGAAATAAGGCTGCCTCTATGGACGCTTACGAGGTTAGCTGACGGATTCGGGCGCATGAGTCGCCCTACTGGCCAAAGGCCAAGATTCACCCCTCGCACAGCAGCTTCTCCACTTTCGAAGCACTGTGCTCTAACATTGGGTCCCCCGTTCCCTTCTCAGGGATTCAGCGATGAGCATTGCCCAAAGCTTATCAATTAGTCGAGCCGTTCGAACTGATCGCACCAGAACCTGCTGTAAATAAGTTACTGGTGCAGCTATACGGTTGAACGCTGCTCGCTGTAAATCAATTCGGTCAGCAGAAAGGATACTTGATCCGACTGCGTGTACACAACCATATCCGCGCCTAGCAGGCGGTAAATGGAACGTGGAAAATGCTGCTTAGTTATGACCGTAATCGGGTCGTACGTCCATGCTCGGCATTGCTGCAGCAGACGGCAAGTCAGCGCAAAGCTTTGCTCGAATACGTATATACGTCCAACTGGTAATAACGGAATCTCGGCTGCTTTGGTCCGAGATGTGTTTACGTGCCAAATGTGCTTGACACCAAGTTTCTCCATTCTTGCCGAACATCTCACATTGTTACTGATGGCTGCCACTGGCAAGCCTGCGCCGCGCAGTTGGCGGACAAAGTCAGCCCCCATCGTGTTCGGAGCGAATACGGTAACGATTCGGTCCGTGTCTTGCATTTCACCATACCTCCTGAAGTCCGTTACTTTCATCATTCGGGTAGAGGTTGGTCAGTATGCGCAAATCGGTCTAGCGCGCCTCTCCTCGGACGCTTACGAGGTTAGCTGTCGGGTTCGGAATCGAAGAGTCGCCCTACCGGTTGCAAAGTGACATCCCCTAACATTTAGCATGGATATAACCTTTACCGGATTCACCCCCTGAACGCAAATCAATCTAATTCAGCCGCAATCGGTTGTTATGACGGATTTGCCTTCTCATTGTGGTTCCCCCGCTCCCGCCTTCCGGCGGAACTCAGCGATGAAGACGCAACGGATATTGTTGTCGTCGATGAACTGAATCTTACGCCTTTTTATGTATGTATGTAAATCAATTCGAACGTTCATATTGTTCCAAGCATGACCAAATGCTGGATATAATCATAATCAATCATCGCAAATCCTATCATTTACTCGTCATATCTTTAATTATCTTCATTCGATTGGATAACAGTAGCATTTTAAAGTAATTTCGATAACAATATGGATTTAATCGCTTTCTTGGCAAAATTTCTGTCATGATTAATCTATTACTCGTGTCCTGTTCAAGCTTCCATTTACAGCTCATAGCTCGCTTTGATGCGTTTGCATAAGGCATGCATAGGCGGGATTTAGACTACACTGCCTTTTCGTATGGCTATATCAGCGCATACACTAAAGCCGCCTGAATCGAGTACGTTCAAGCGGCTGTCTCATGTAATTTTTTGGGATCCGCGGGAACATCAGTAGCCAAAAAGAGTACCCAAAAGCTGATTCATCCGATTGGCATACGTATGCTCACGCAGCGTTCTTTCAAGCCCGCGCAGCGCAATCTCACGCCGTTCTCCTTCATGGTGCAAATAATGCTCCATCTTTGCAAGCAGCTCATCAGGCGATTGGTAGGTCACAATCTCGATACCAGGGGTATAAAAGCTAGCTAGATCACTGCGAATGTCTGTCAATTGCAGTGTGCCGCAGCAAGCAATTTCAAACGTCCTTGGGTTCGGAGAGGAGGCAATAATCTGACTGGAATTGCTGTTCACCGTCTCGTCATCGTGAGATCTGTGCATATTGATGACAATTTTGGTCATGTTGTACATATCAGCTGTTTCTTGCGGAGTCATCCAACGACCAAGATCAATCTTGCCCGTATAGGAGCTAAACTGTGGCAGTCGATCCCACCACAAGCCTGAAAAGTATGCGTTATACTGCATCATTCGATCTATAATCGATTCGAAAAAACGTACTCTGTTCCAGTAGGCTGAACCTATAAAACAAACATCGCGGCGCCCCGGTGTAGGTGTTGTCTTCGGCAAAAAATGGCCTGGATACACCGCAAACGGCAAGTAATGAACACTGGGACAGCCAATAGATTGATAATAGCTGACACTGTTGATTTCTAACGTAAACACATCGCTGTAATGCGGCACGATAGCAGACATCATATCCGTATAATACGGATCGTCCGTCAGCCATACGGCTGTGCGAATGCCTGCTGCCCGCAGTTCATCAAGCTGGCCGATTGGAAGCTCCATGCCATCCAAGGCGATGATAATATCCGGCCTTAAGGAGGCCGCCGAAGCTGCAACGGCATCTCTCGGCCCGATGACCGTCACCTTCCCCACCATCTCCTGAAGCGTGCTGACTAACGCATCATCAATTGGAGAGTATGGGAAGCCCTTGCCTGAGGTAACGTACATGACATGTATAGGTCGATGAGGAATTTGCGGGCGTATGGTCTTCACCAGCATATCCGCACGGCCACGAAGGTATCCATCCTGGTATCCTTCATGCAGACCGCGTAATCGTCCACGCCTGCGAGCAACGGTTATCGATGTCACGCGTCTGTGTCGATATGATTTCCTCCGTGAGCGTGAACCGGGCATCTCCTCACTCCTTTGTTGTTACTGTCGACCGTGAGCCAACCAAACTTTGGCTGTATCGAGGCCAACACCATACTTATTCAACCACCAATCTTTCATAAATCATAACGATCATCATCTATCTACTCATTTGTCATCCAATCAAACCAAGTTAGTCTGTTCCTCGCCTTCATAACGACAAGTGATTGTTCC
Source organism: Paenibacillus sp. ACRRX (assembly GCF_022346885.1). GTDB lineage: Bacteria > Bacillota > Bacilli > Paenibacillales > Paenibacillaceae > Paenibacillus_B. Next base: position 69,128 of record NZ_JAKRNK010000009.1, on the reverse strand, counting down.
TGAAACCTCAGCGCTTGACATTAGCGACACCCGCCTGTACCAATCATGAGCAGCAACTAGCAACGAATCACAACTGGTGCCGAATAATGTGTGCAGTCAAATCACTATATGCCGCTAGACCGACTGTCTTATGGACTTTTGTCGATATCGATAGAAATAAGGCTGTTGCCTTATGCACAGCCTTCCATAAAAACAGCCTGATATCGCACGAGGCACATATCAGGCTATTTTCCCACTATACTTGCCCGGCATAAGCTAACTGGTGTCCATCCTCATATCCTTTTGCAAAGCCGCTGTTAAAGCCCTCGTTGTATGCTGCATCATAACCTTGTTTAAAGATGATCCCAGATGATCCCATTCTTCTTCTACCTCGCTTACGCTTTGCCTTAATACCACCCTTACGCTTGATTAGTCGGCTTTTCCCTGCTCGTCTGACGCGCAAGCGGCTTGACGCTGCTCTGCCAGGCTTACTTCTCGTTCTCTTCGAAGCGGACTTACGCTTTCGGCTGCGGCTGTCTTTCTTCAATGTGCTTCTCCTCCTGCGCTCCCTTGGGGGCCATATATTTCAACATGACAAACTGGATTTAGCCATGGTATTTCGGGGGTTCCTTTATTTAGGCTGCGCGGCCTCCAGCCAGTCACCATATGGCATAAAGCATGCTGATGCTGCGACAGCAAATGAATGTTGTCGTACATTAGTTTTACTTGCACCTCCGAATGTGCAGACACATCTGCCAACTGCTCAAGCAGCCGCGCCAATGCAATCTGACTCCTTGTGATCGCTTCAACCATCGCAACTTTGGCTTCATTTTCACGATGATCATGTGCTGTCGACATCACATGATAGGCAGCATTGCTCCCTTGAGTAGCTTGATTTGTTTTATTGTTCATTGCAGCCTATCCCCAAGTTCAAATTCTCCGAACGCTCCATCGGAAATACCATCGCCGTGTCCTCCGCTACCCGCACGATGAAATATCGTCTTCATATTTCTAGCCAAGCCCTGCTGCAGTTTGGTTAGTCCTTCTAATACTTCAATGACTTGCTCATGGATTTCAAGAGCTTCTTCTATCTGTTCATGAGGTGTCGCTGCTGGCTGGTGAGTGAAGTGATTAAGCATCCAATTGCGGGATTTCTCAGCTTCCATTGCTTTTGCTTCGAGAATCATCGATATGCTCCACTGCATGTCAGCCATAGCCTCCAGCATTTTTGTCATCGCACGTTCCCGACTCACCCATCAATCCCTCCTCACCTCATCGAGACACCGTTTATAAGACGCACAAGTGTCTACTCAAGCCTCTCCCTGCGCGTTCTCATTTTGCAGCTCGATCATAATCTGCTCCAATTGGTCAGCAAGAGCATGCTCTAGCTCCGCAATGCCATTCAAATAGGCAATCAAATTGCGGGATAATGCCATCGATTGCTCTTTAATGTCCCTTACTCCGTGAAGTAATTCCTGTGTATCGGGCAAGACATGAATGACCTGCGAATTGCGAACGGCTACATGACGCTCCGCATCCAGAACTCGCGCCATCTGCTGCTGCGTATGTGACAAGTGCTGCATCGTATGATTAACGGCATGATTAACGGATTCATTATTAGGATGCATGTTTGTCCCTCCTTTTCTCTCAGACCAGTTTATTTATGGCAATAGTACCTGGTGCACAAACAACGTCAGAACTTCCTCATACACAACATATGCCGTTTGATACGGCTTCGCATACGGCTGATTCGCCCAATTCATAGCATCACCAGCATGTACAGTATAATTTCCTCAACAGCAGCGCAAAGAAGCATAACCAGCGCATTGACACCGGTATGCTCCTTCACCTTATATATGATAAGCATGAATAACTGGCGCAGCAATAATAGGAATGCCCTCATGAAGCTGCAGGCGTTCAACCTCTGTTCGATGCGTTAATCGACCTTCGAGCTGCCAGCGACTCAGCGCATGTCCGCTAACGACCTCGCGGTACGTATCCCCTTGACGTTGATACCATCTGCCTGTCTCGGTTGTAAACATACCGCCATCGGGAATCGTTCCATCTGCTGCTACTCGTTCATGCCACTTCGCCTCTGCAGCGGAAGCATCCATCACGTCACCAGTAGGCCAACCGAGTAAGTCAACTTGTGACAATTTGACTACAGGTACACCCACATGTCCCCGCAGTGGATGCTTTGCCCCTTGTTCCACCCAATATACCGTCTCGCTAAGTCCAGTCACCGCCACATGCGACGGATAAAATGATTGGGATCTAAAATGCTGAACAATGCTTCCTTGTCCGTCATATATTCGTGGCTGCATCTTTCGAACCCAATCGCGGGGGTCAGCCCACTTAGCGCTAAAAAATGCGGCGTTCTTATCATTTACAACCTGAAACTGATCGCCGAGTGCCCTCATACTCTGACTGCCGTAGTGATGAATAAATGTATCTCTTGCAACCACCAGCTTGCGGCCATTTATGAGCGCTCGTACAACGTAATCCTCATCTTCAAAATTTCCGATCTCGAAACCTTCATCAAAGTAGCCATTTGCATCAAAAAACGCACGATTAAATAAGAAACAAAAACCAACGATTCGATCAGTATGCTGCCACAGTTCCGGATTCGAGACGTTATGTTTGGCTGCAAATGCTTGCATATCTTCCACACGAGTATATGGAACCTCTATTTGTTGTTCTCCGCTAATATAGTTCGTAACAGGCCCTACAATCCCGATGTTCGGGTCACTATTTAGACATAGCAGCAAATTACTCAACCAATTGGGCGTCACGACAATATCATTGTTTAACACACATATTGTCTGTCCTTTTGCCATCATCAACCCTGTGTTGACAGCACCTGCAAAACCTTTGTTGCTCTCGTGAACATAGTATCGAAGCTTTCCTGCCATTGAATCGAGGTAAGAAGCGGCACCGTCCGTTGACGCGTTGTCAACAACGATGATTTCATGGGGAATTGGCGTATACGCCTGAATGCTGGAGATGCATTGCTGGAGGAGATCTAACTTATTAAAATTCGGAATAATAATACTCGTGCCTTCCAACCGGGCTTCATACTGCTCTTGACCAGCACGAAGCCCTTCAGCATATCCATACGCAAACCCTCGCTCATAGCGCACCCGCCTTCCATGCACGGACTTGCGTCTAAAGCCCCTTGCTTGACGCTTGACCGCACGCGGTTGGCGATCCGTATTGATGCGAGTTGTTCGTCGAAGATTAGCCATCTTCTTCACACCTCCGGTGTAGTCTGGAATAACATGGGCAACTCATAGAGGATGTTCTCTACTTGCAATTTTATTAGCCAGATGACCGAAGTCTATGGCAACTTTGCCATACTGCGAGGCAATGCGCTCTGCAAGGATCACCGCTGGAATTCCTGCCGCTACCAAGGCAAAATCATATTGGTGAGAGCCAGCTTCCTGCATCACTCTAGGAATATCCCTCACACCTATCACGGGTGCAATAAGCCCCGTTACCGTAATACCATGCTGTTGGAGCACTTGCGAAAGCTCTTCTGCTACATTGCCGATCACGAGTACGCGTCGTCCCTGCATCAACCGCAGCAAAGAGCCCTGCTGCGCCAACATGTAGTTAACAGTTGAATAAGTTAACCGCATAGCACCAATAGACATGCCATACGAGCGGAATAACGGATGTACCAGACCTTGAAAATTGGGAGATTTGGCTGTAGGAATGCCAACAAAAGTTGCCTTGCGCACAGATTCGGCCAATTGCTCTCTATACTCATGGTCTGGCACTTCTATTCCAGAGTAAGGCAGAAAAGGTCCTTCTCTTTGCACCAAGGCGGAAGAAAGCACACGGTCATGCGCTAGAGCAAGCAGTTCGCCATCACCAAGCCGGACCAACGACATTGGCCGCCGTTCATCTAATGCTTGGATCATTTCCGCTAAAATCGTCTGTGGATCGACCAATGGCTTCAACAAATGCTTCACTTGTTCGAAGCCAAGTGCAATAACATGTTCTACCGGAATGTCAGGAAGAATGTGATCTTCTGGTACGAGGCCAGCAAGTACGGCCTCTCCACCTTCGTATTTCCCTTTACGGAACCCGTCCTCATAAGCGATGCTTCGCTCTGCTTCAACGATATCTGGCGCAGTAACAGGCTGAAGTGGAACTTGCTTGCGAGGTCGCATAGCGCGACGCCACTTCTTCTTGCCGCGCTTGAGCCTACGCTTGCTCCTGAGTGGACGCGCGCCAGGTTTAAGGCGCGCATCCGAAGCTCCTTGGGGGTGGTTACGAGTACTCTGCTTTCTGCGGTGAGCATGAACAAGGACTTCATCGCTTGGATGACTTGCAGATGTGTTCGCTTGAGAATTCCTCCTCATCACATCATCTCCCTTTCCGATAGGAGCCAGATTGAATTCGTTCCCACCAAACCCGATTGTCAACATACCATTGAACCGTTTCCGCAAGCCCTGTCTCCAGCGTTTGCTCCGGCACCCATCCCAGCTCCTGTTTTGTCTTTGCTGGATCAATGGCATACCTGCGGTCATGACCACTCCGATCGGCCACAAAGGTGATTAAGGATTCCGGCTTGCCCAGCAATTGCAGTACAGATCGTACGATGTCGATGTTCGTTCGTTCTTGATGGCCTCCAATATTGTACACTTCGCCTACTGCGCCACGCTCCCATACTGCAGCAATGGCCGCACAATGATCACGCACATACAGCCAATCACGAACATTTAAGCCATCACCATACACCGGTATTGGCTGATTATGAAGTGCCTTGACAATAATGGTTGGGATCAACTTTTCTGGGAACTGATAAGGACCATAGTTATTGGAACACCTCGTGATAATAATCGGCGTTCCGTATGTGTGTACATAGGACCTGGCCAGTAGGTCAGAGCTTGCTTTGCTTGCAGAATAAGGGCTGTTCGGTTGAAGCGGTGTGTCTTCCGTAAAATACCCTGTTGCTCCGAGAGTGCCGTATACTTCATCTGTGGAAATATGAATTATTCGGGCTACACCGCTTGCCTTGGCAGCTTCAAGCAGGTGAAAGGTACCCAGCACATTGGTGCGTACGAACTGCTCAGGCCCTGTAATACTGCGATCAACATGTGATTCTGCCGCAAAATGAAACATAGCTTCATAGGTCTCGCTTTGAAATAGACTACGGACTTGCTCTGCATCCGTAATATCCGTTCTAACAAACTGATATCGATCCGAACTGCTCCATTTTTCCACATTATCAGGATTACCAGCATACGTAAGAGCATCCGCGTTCGTAATATGAATATCAGCATAATGCTCAAACATGTATCCGATAAAATTACTCCCGATAAATCCCATTCCCCCTGTGACTAGAAACTTCCTCATAACTGTACCCCACGCAGCTTCATCGCTGCTTCATTAAAGGAGTCAAAGGTTCCGGCATCTGTCCACCATCCCCTTAACACATCATATTTAAGACTATCAGCCTGTGCGTACACATTGTTAACGTCCGTAATTTCAAGCTCACCACGCGCTGAAGGCGCAATACTGTGAATATGTCGAAACACTTCAGTATCATACATATAAATACCTGTTACGCAATAATAGGACTTGGGCTGCTTCGGCTTTTCCTCAATCCGTATAATGTAATCTTGTTTTACCTCGTCAAATACGGGTACACCGTATCTTCTGGGATCAGACACCTTCTTCAGAAGTACACGGGCTTCACCTGAGCCCTGCTCCAGATACGACTGCACATAAGGAGTGATGTCATCTTGAAATAAATTGTCGCCAAGCAGCACAACAAATTTCTCTCCCGGAGCAAGAAAAGGCTCAGCCAACGATAATGCTTGTGCAATGCCACCGGCTTCTTCTTGGATAGAAAAGGTAACACGAACCCCGAATTGCTGCCCGCTTCCGATATATTCGGTGAACAAAGCTGCGGACATTTTTCCTGTAACGATAATTAAATCGGTCACTCCGGCAAAGCGAAGCCGCTCAATGCCATAGCTAATCATCGGATACTTGCCGACGGGAAGCAAATGTTTGTTCACCAGCTTCGTTAACGGATATAGTCGTGTTCCAGTGCCTCCCGCCAGAATAATTCCCTTCACATCTCTTCCTCCTCACATAAAATGGTGGGGATCGATATTCCATTTGCGCTTGAACAACTCATAATTACGCTGCACCAGTTGTCGAAGATGAGTCTCCCCGAGTTGTTTGAAGCTATGGCTGCCATAATGGTGAACGAACACATCCCCGCACATCATAATTCCGTAACCGCTCATACGCGCTCTTAGACAAAAATCATCATCCTCATAGTGTCCTGGATTAAATTGCTCATCCAGCAGGCCTATCGTATCCAAAACCTTACGTTTCAAGGCAAAACAAAGCCCAACTACACGCTGCACACGCTCACGCTTGAAACGATCGGGTTGATTAAGTTGTGCTGCTAATCGGTGAAACTGCTCTAGATCTTCATAAGGATGATTCACTTGTTGACGCCCGCTTGCGTAATTGGTAGTTGGTCCAACGATGCCAACTTCTTCATGCTCCATCAGAGCTTGACTTAAGTTGCGCAGCCAATAATGAGATACGACTACATCATTGTTAAGCAGCACGATTGTATCGCCTGAACTAATCAGCATCCCTGCATTGCATGCTGCGGGGAACCCCCTGTTCTCCGGCAGCGAAACATAAGTGAGCCTTTCCGCAATACAATAATGGCGTGTACCGTCTGAGGAATGATTATCGACCACAATGATCTCATACGGTACATCCGTATACTTGCGTATGGATGAGACGCAGTGCCGCAACAGTTCGCAGCGATTATACGTAGGAATAATGATGCTGGACAATGGCGCCGCTACATGGGCAAGTGTCATGTTCCATTCCTCCTGAGCGCGATCTGGTCACGACTACGCTGGGGCTCGTGAAGACGGTCACCGTACCATTTCCATATTTCCTGAATAGCTTCCACATGGTCCCCTAGTATAAGCTGAGCCACGGGATTGTGATCTCCAACGTTCGTGGCACGCATTCGATTATGTGTAATGACATCTACTACGTGAACTCGCTGCACGTTTAATCCATGCAGCAGTGCTAATGTATGCGCCCGCGGTGGGACACTAAGCGCATCAACACCGATGGTATCCACCGTACGCCGACTTAATGCGTGTGGCACTGCAGTCAGCGAATTCACATCCAGATCTTCTCTGCCCAGAGTGTGGTTAAGCCATAACTTGCAATGACTGATGGTATCCTGGTTGTCAAACGTACCCATAAAAGGACTAATATCGTTTAACGCGACATCTATACCACTTTCTACCGCCCAAATAAATGCACCCAAGTCCTCTGCTGGGACTTGGAGATCACTATCTGTAAACAGCATCACGTCTGCTCTAGCCAGCTTAGCACCTATGGAACGACCTACATCGTGCCCTATAGCATCCGGGTAATGGACAATCGTTGATGCAGGCGATGCTTCTCTTGCCAATTGTAAAGTCATATCCGTTGACCCGTTAACGATTATGATCAGTTCATCTAACACAAGACGTTCCAGTTCTTGCAGCACCGAGCTAATTCGTTCTTGTTCATTCATCGCGCTTATAATAACGGCATGACGCTTTGTCGCCGGAATCAGTACAACCGAAGGCAGCGCCAGTTCTGGCCCTGCTTCGCGGGAATACCCGGCCTGATAAGCTTTTCCTAGTGCCAATATCGCCTCGTACGATACAATATGCGAGAAGGCGTTGGCATAACATGCACTAAATGATCTCTTTAATGACTTTAAACGCGAATTCAGGTCCAGCAGCTGGTATTGGGCATCTCGTGCCAATTGTCCATCATGCATACCCGCCTCTTCCGAGCTCCGTATTACGGCAGCTGATACTAACGGTTCAGACAGCGGAGAATGCCGCTTCATTTGTTTGTCTTGCATCGATCCTGCAACTGTCTGCGCTGAACGCAATCGCCTCTTCTTGTGCCGCGGCCGTTGAAGTGGTCTTTGGCTTCTGTGAACAGCAGCTGCACGTCTGGATCGCTTCGCCTTACGTTGATATCTTCCTCGCCTCATTACCTTACGCTTCAACGATTTCACCTCACAAGATGGCGTTGTCGGTTTAAATCCGTGTAACCTCCCCGATTGCCCGCATGTTCAATGAGCCAGCGTACAGATTGAAGATGGTCATTGTCAATCAGAGATGTAAGTGGATCTTGCTCATACTGCTTCGTCCGTATCGGATTTAAACTGCCAACATCGATGCCGACCGTTCGTTCGACCCGAAGCCCCTGATGAACTGCCCTTGCATGAGCGAGCGGCGGGATCGATAATGAATCGGCGCCAATGGTATCCAAGGCTCTTCGGCTTAGGGCATGCGGAACAGCAGTCATGGACGTCCCTTTTAGATCAGATCGGGACAACAGTGCATTTAGCGTATGCTTGGCCAAGACGACACGATGTACATAACGCCTGTTGGTCGGTCCTGAATAATCATTTAAGGCCACATCTACACCTGCAGCAACGGCCCTAATAAAAGGTTTTAATCGCTCTGCTGGTATGACCATATCCCCGTCGATAAAGAGTAGAATCTCACCTTTCGCTGCCTCTGCACCTATGGTCCGGCCTACATCGTGACCCAGCGGATTGGCATGCCGAATGACATGCGCCCCGGCTCTTTCTGCTAGTAGACCTGAGCCATCAGATGTCCCATTGGACACCACAATGATCTCTGTTTCCGGATGAACTCTACGTGCCTCATGGATTACCTCCACGATCGTGCGACGTTCATTCATTACCGGGATAATGACCGACACGATTGGATGAGGATGCGATGTCCACTGCTTCCTCATCCTTTTCACGGCTTTCCGCCTACGCATACCCGTCTTTGTAAGACTCAGAGAGCTGAGGCGACGTATCGGCCTTTTCCCTCTGCGCAGCGATAATGCTGCTGTTCGTTTACCTGATCGTGCACCCGTCCGACTGCGATCCGAGCGATGTATCCGCTTAAGTCGACGCATGTATTCACCCCCTGCCACAAATAGGCCTGCTGCACCTGCTGCTACAACACATAGTATGAGCAGGGATAAATGTGGTAACGGCAAATGTACGTGTTGGCTGACTTTAGCCTTTCATTGCTGCCAAAAAAACGGTAGACCGGGACAGCTTTCTCCCGGTCTATTCCTTACAGGAATGGAACCTTTCCCATAATACATCCTCTAACAAAGCCGCGATTTTCCACTTTTGCCTCTTCATCACGATCTCTCGTATACGCCAGCTACGAGATGACGATCCACGACAGATGCCCTTGTAATGTGCCCCCTTTAAGTCGACGGACGATTGAGATGTCAGCACTATCCTTCCATCTTTGTGCTAATACGGCATAACATTCTTCATGATTGGTCATAGCGACAAGTACGTAATCAGGGGTATCGTATGGCTCTTGAAAATAAACCGTAAGTGTCATCCGATCTTCCACTTCGTTAAGTTCAAACGGTGTTGTGCCAAACTGCTGTAAAGCCGTACGTTTTGTAGCTGCGGTGCGAACTGGGGAATAGTTGCAGTGTTCTGCTGTTACTGCATATTTTTGTAGATGCTGTCCTTGAATTGCTCCTTCTTGCACATGTTCTGACTTGATGGCTCCATCCCGTATCGTCCGTGTAGATATCGAAGCCGTTGCAAGATGTTCCGTCATCACGGATTCGTTGCGAAGGTGTATGGAATGGATAGATTCCGCTGCCAGCTTCTGACCTGTCACTGCGTCATTTACCAGCTTATCATTTGTGATGCTATCATTCTGAATCATCGAAGTTATAATCGCTTCATCCTGAATATGATCACGGCCGATTGACTGCGGCAAGATCTTACTTCCAGATACAGCCCCATCTAACAGCTTCTCCTCCGTGATAGCCCCATCTTCTAGATGTTCTCTCCTGACAGCAGCAATCTGCAGCTGTAGAGGCCCGATCGCATGGGCTTGGATATGCGCGCCATTAATTTCGCAAGATCCAATATGCTGTGCGCCTACGGCGTTTTCCGCCAACTGCAGCTTACCGATTGCACCTGGCTCCAGATGGTCACACTTTACAGCCTCGAGACCGATCTGATCACTCGTCACACATCCTTGGGCGAGCTTCCCCGTTGTGACGCTTCGATCTGCTAGCTTATTTGACGTTACAACCTCATGCGCCAAGAGTTCAGTGGTTATTGCCTCTACTTGAATGTGTGACGCTTCGATCGCATGTATCGCTATCTTGGCGCTTGTAATACACCCGTCAGCTAATTTCTCGTTCGTAACGGCTTCATTCCGCAGATGCTCGCTGTGAATCACTTCCTGCTTTAAGTGGGCGCTATCCACAGCCTCTTCTGCCAGATGCTCTCCCTCTACCACTCCCTGGCCAATATGCTGTGCGCATACGGAACGATCAGCGATGTGTCGCGCCTCAATAGCTGCACTATCGATCAATTCCGCTTGAATGGAGTGTGCTATCAAATGCGCCCCTGTAATGGTTCTCATAGCCAGCTTTGTACCTGTCACACTTCCGTCCGCTAGCTTTTCATTTACAATAATATTGTCCTGCAGCATGAAGGACGCGATTGTATGCGGCTCAATATGTTCTCCTCGAACAGCATTAGATGCAATCTTATCACTCGTAACGGCTCCCTCTGCCAACTGTTCTTTTCCAACAGAAAGTTCTGCCAAATGATCCGTCCTGATCGAATGCACCGCAATTTGTCTGGACCCAACAGACATCGGCAATAAATGTTCCCCGCCTATTTCTGAATATGCAATGTGCTGCCCTTTAATGACACCGTCTCCCACATGACAGCTAAGAATCGCTTGATCAGCGAGGTGATTCGCTTGAACCGCCGCTGCTGACAAATTATCACTCTTCACTGCTCCCTCTGCCAGTCGTGACGTATCCACGGAGCGTTCCTTCAGCATATCAGTGCGAATAGAATCGGCTGCGATATGGCTCTCATTAATAATTTGCTCTCTTAAATGATGCGGAAGCAAAAAACCCTCTGTTAAATGGTGTGATGAAATAATAGCATGCTTTAAGTGTCTTCCATCTATGGCTTCCGCTTGGATATGCTTCGAACCAATCGTCTCGCTATGAATGTGATGCCCCCCAACAGCTGCATGCTGTATATGTTCCGCGGCAACGGCTCCATTCGCGAGATGCTCCTGTCCTACTGCATGCAAGGATAATTGGGTATGGCCTACAGCACCATCCGCAATTGCATCCATCCCTACAGATTGACGGGCCAGATGATCCGCTTGCACACTCCCTGCCATCAGATGCTGGCTCTCGATCGCTTCCGATTGGATATGAGCAGATGCAATAATATCTGATTGCAAATGCCCTCCATGTATAGCTCCCTGATCTATATGCCCTGAATGAATAGCTGCATGCTGTATATGACCAGACTGAATGGAATCCAACTCCAGATGCTCTTGTAGAACAGCACCTCGCTGGATGTGCTCTGCTGAAATTGCACCATAGGTTATATGCGTGCTCCCAATCGAGTGATCCTGTAATTTCACACCGTCTAGGCTGCCGTCCGCTATAAATTCTCCGGATAATATGTCCGGCCCGAGGTGATGGACATAAATACTGCCCTTTTTGACGTGATACCCCTGAATGGCCTCCACTCGGATATGCTTACCCGAAATCGTCTCCAGTGCAATGTGTTTGCCAGTAATCGCATTTGTATTTATCTTATCTTGCGTAATGCTGTTATCCACCAGCATTCCCGACGTGATGGACTGCTCCTGGATGTGACAGGCACCGATAATACCATCGTTAAGATGCTGTGTTTGAATAGCCCCATCAGCTAGATGCAAGGAGGAAATAGCCATTGCTCCCACTTTTGCGCTTGTAATACTGTTATCTTCTAAATGCCGTTCGCTGACGCTGCATGCCTGCAGTTGAGCAGCACCCACGCTGCCTTCGCCAAGCTTTGATTGTGATATTGCCCCATCCTGCAGATGCTCCGAATGTATGCTATCTTTGCTTATATGCGAAGCACTGATCGTCTCATTCGCTACATGCTCAGCATGAACGCTGTCAGCAGCAAGCAGCTTCGACACGATGCTATGGGGCGCTATTTTCTCTGTTGTGACAGCACCTGCTTGGATGGCTCCCTGATCAACAGCATTCAAGGACAGATGCTTGGTTTCGATCAATTCGTCGGTCAAGTGTCGAGACAAAATCGACTCCTCGTGAATTAATTCTTGTGTGATAGCCCCTTCGATAATATGAACGGTCTCCACACTGTCTGGAGCCAGCTTATCAGCAGTTACACTCTTATTAGCAAGCTTGCTGGTCGACACCGCCAAATCACTTAACTTATCGCTCGATACACTTTCCGGAGACAGCTTCAACGAGGTTACAATATGATCAGCTAGATGATGGGAATATATAGCTCCCATTCCCACATGGTAGTCGCGAATGGCTTGCGGCATAATCTTGTCGCTTGTAATAGTATCATTCTTCAGCATTTCCGACTTGATGGATTGCGCTCTTATGTGTTCGCTTCCGATCATATTTGGCGCAATATGATCATCCAGCACCACACCGTGGCCAATTGCAACCGAAGTAACAGCACCACTTTGCAGGTGGCGGGGGGCAATGCTGCCGTCAGCCACTTTTTCAGACGTTACACTCCAACTTGCCAGCTTCTCGACTGTCACAGCAGCGTCAGCAAGTACATCTGTAACTACACAGCCGCTGCCTAATTTCTCCGCTGTGATTGTACAGTCCTGAATATGGGCAGCCGATACACTTTGAAGATCAAGATGCCCGCTCTGCACTGCCTGCTGCGCCAAAATAGAAGAAGTGACTGCACCATTACGCAAATGTCGCTCTTCCACCGCAGCTGCAAGAATATGCTCCTTCCCAACGGATTGAGGCACTATATGCTCCGCATTTATAGCCATGTTCGCGATGTGCTGTGCATTTACGGCATGTTTCGCAATATGGCGCTCCTCAACAGCTTCGTCGGCCAGTTTGCCCGGTAGGATGCTTTGATCAGCTATCTTGGATGAGGTTACAGCATGGTCTACCAATTTAACTGTCGAGATAGACTGATCTCCGAGTTTTCCTACAGTAATGGCCTGCTCCTTCACGTGCCAACCATGAACTTCTCCCTGACCGATATGCTCCTGATGGATCGATTGTTCCACAAGGTGATAAGAATGAACAGCTGCGGGCATTAGCTGCTTGCCTGATATCGATTCCATCTTGATATGGTCGCCAGCGATGGCCTCGGGGGCAATATGTTCGCTGTCAATCTGCGAAGGCATAATGTGTCGAGACTCAATTGAGTAATCTGACAAATGATATCGGGTTACGCTGTGCTCTGCCAACTTATCACTTTGAACACTCTCTTGTGCCAGCTTATCAGAGGTTATTGCTCCCATACGGATTTTTGAGGATGTTATCGCTTCTTCAGCCAGCTTGGAAGTATCAACACTTTCGTTCGCTAGATTCTCTGTATGAATCGCACCACTGCGAATTTTGTCCGATGTAACGGCTTGTTCTTGAAGTAGTTCATTCGAGATAATCAGCGCACGTAAATGCTTCGTCTCAATCGAGCCTTCTGCGATCTTCGATGCGTCTATCGTCTTATCTGCCAGCTTCGCAGAAGTGATGCTGCCATCCTTTATTTTCTCGGATGTAATAGATCGATCCCTAATCTTGCTCCCAGAAATAGCATTACTGATAAGATGCTCGCCAGATATCGATTCCGCAGCAATCTTTGCGCCTGTAACGGCCCCATTCACTATTTTAATACCTGTAATGGCATGATCCCGCAAAGAGTCGGCGTTCACACTATCCCGCTTCAGCTTTGATCCATCGATGGAGTACGGAGCAATTTTCTCATTTGTGATCGCTTCATCCACAATGTCATCTGTGTAGATAAAAGCTTTAACGCGTTTGTGTTGTTTTTCCGTTAACAAATGCTCCCGTTGTTCTTCACTGACAACGTGCTGAGCTGCCTTGGAAAGTGGCAATTCCCCTGCTGCCCTTATTGGTTCGTTTACAATGAACTGGGTGTCGGTGTTCATGTTTACCACCGAATCATCTGTTTTTATTAATGATTCAGATGATTGAGATGGTTCAGAATTTTTCTCGAGCACAATTGGGCTCTCGCTACTTGGGGATATTAATGATTTAGCATGATGCTGCTGCGGAAGTTGAACAGACCTAGCCCCGATAATGGCCGTGCCTGCAATCTCTGCAGCCCCCCTTGTGCTTCCCGCTGCTCCCTCTGGGGCAGTTAATGCTTGTTCCGCTAACGCACTTAATGTGGCCTCTTTTTTGCTAGACATATTTGCTGTACTGTTCCTAGGAGATCGATCCAGCCATTTCAGTTCAGACGTATTCGGATTATCGACAATATATAGTGGTTTCTTCACTTTGGATGTCGAACGCGTATGCCTTTTCTTTTGCACGAACTTACTCCTTTCCGACTAACTGCAGTCTTAACCTAATTGATGTAACATCATATGCGTTAGGCTATCATCACGTCACTTACAGACCAGAAGGTCCAAGCATTAAAAAAGACCGTTCCCGTCCATTAACGAGAAGCGGTCGCACATAAGCTGATTTCATCTGCCCAACGTTCTGCTGTACGCCGCCAAGTATACAGCGACTCTACATGTTCTACACCCGCTTGGCCAAGCTGCTCACATAATGCCCTGTCTGATAAAAGGCGCTCCAATGCTATACTCAGCTGTGCCTCCATCCGGTGAGGAGGTACCAACAATCCTGTCTTTTCATCGACTACAACCTCTTGTATTCCGCCAACCCTGGAAGCTATCACGGGCACGCCAGAAGCCATCGCCTCCACGTTCACAAGACCAAAAGCTTCTCTCCTTACTGAAGGGACAACAACTACGTCTGCCATCGCATACCACGAGGGCACTTCTTCGTGAGACACATAGGGAACAAAACGGACATGCTCCCGATGTCGTCGCCCGATTCTCTCCAGTCTTCTGACATACTTCGTCTTGCGCTTGGAACCATAGAAAGCACTACCCACGATCACAAGCAATACCTCGGGGTGAGACTTCTTTAACCTAGGAACGGCTTGCAGCAAATGGTGTACTCCTTTTAAAGGAATGAGACGTCCTACATACAGCACGATTTTACGCTCTTCCCAGCCATGACTACTTTTGCCGGCGGTATATCGTTCTCTTCCCTCTTCGCTCCAGCGCGTCCTAAAACGTGCTCCATCCACACCAAGCGGGTTAATTACGATTCTGGCTTCGCAATCCGGCACCTTACGCCGAACCTCCTCATACAAATAGCGGCTGTTGACAAAAATCCGATCCGCAGACCGGAAGGCTGTGCGCAAAAGCTTCACTGAAATATGTTTACGGCTCATAAAAGTAGTGGAATGAAGGTTCAGCCAGACCTTAGTATTGGGAAACGAACGTTTTAATTCCAACACAAAGCGTGGCCGGTTTTCCACTTGCACAATATCAGGATTAAACGCTGCCAGACCATGAATGACGTCGCGGATATAGCTGCGTGTCGTTGATGATCGGATACGCTCACAAGGAACCCCACGAACAAGTCCATACTGTGCTTGCCCCGGCCACAATCTGCCGTATATACGTGCTTCCATACGTTCAGCAGCCATACTGACGACATATTCGACGACTCTTTCGACTGAGCTGCTGGCACCTGAAGGAATAGGGAATGTTCCGGGTGTGATGACAGCTACTCGGGGAAGCCGCATGCAATCCACCTCTTATTCTGTAAAATTAGACATTCGGCATTCTGCACTCGTCCATGCGAATGCTCGCGGACATACATACGATATTGTACAAACCGCTTGCAAAGCGTACATAGCGCTTTGACATAGAGGGAGGTACATCCATTGTTAGACAACCGTATAGGTATTCTGTTTAACGCCAGCATGCTGCGAGGGCTCACGCGCGGCAGAACCCGTCACGAGGCGATTGTGTATTATGAGGAAGCTGCTAAACGTCACGGCGTTGTCCCCGTATATTTCCGCTTGGAAGACGTGGATGTTCGTTCCCTGCAAGTAACGGCCTACATTCGCCGTCATGGCATGTATACGCGGAAACGAATGACCGTTCCGACCGTCATTCATAATCGGGCGATTTACTTTCGTTCTGATTTACACGCGAAAGTTCGAGCACTCGTCAATCGGGGCATTCAGTTGTTCAACCAAGTGAATCGATACAGCAAGCTGACGATTCATGAACTGCTGCAGCGTGATCCGGCGCTCGTCCCCTACCTACCGGATACAGTCCAGGCCGCGCACGGTACCCTCTTTAAGATGATGGAAAGACATCACTCCCTCATCTTAAAGCCTGCTAGTGGTAGCGTGGGTAAAGGCATCATGAAGCTTGATCGCACATCCCGAGGCTGGCAAGCCATGTTCTCCGTACACACGGCTGCCAAAGGCAACCGTTGGCGTACGATTGAGAGCCTTAATCAAGCTTTGCCTGGGCTCATAAGGACCCGCATAAGCCGTGGATCTTACTTGGTACAGCAAACACTGCCGCTTGCTACGTTTCGCGGCAGACCTTTCGATCTTCGTGTTTCGGTACAACGAGATGCAAGTCGCAATTGGCAAATTACCGGCATTGTAGGAAAAGTAGCGCCCTCATACACCTTCTTAACCAATGTAGCGCAGGGGGGGACTGTGCATACCTTTGAAGAGATTGCAGCCAACTCTTTACCATCGTTCCCCTTCCATAGACTGCGACAGCGTGTCTCCAGCTTATCGCTGCTAATCGCAAATAATTTGTCACAACAACTCCCGCATCTCGCAGACCTAGGTCTTGATATTGGTCTATCCCCGGATGGTACGCCTCTATTCATCGAATGTAATGGCCGCGATCAACGTTATAGCTTTCGTGAAGCCAATCTAATTACAGAATGGAAATTAACTTATGAGAACCCGATTGCATATGGCGCAAGTCTGATTTATCAGCCTCAAAATGCCCCGCTTATTAACTAACGTTAACGCGTTCCCTTACGCTCCAACTTATGATGTTATTGAAAAATGAGGCGTTCTGTGTCAAGATAGTCCAAAGGAACCACTGTATTTTCAGGTATCCTTAAACTACGCAGGACGCCTTTATAAAGGCGGACCGACAAATAGGTGATTACGTAATTATGATGAAGCGATTGTTGCGATTATTAACGGAGCTGTCCTCTCGCAAATGGGTATCCCGGATCGCAGGTACGGTGGCAAGTTCACGATTTAGCCGCAAACTTATCCCGACATTTGCCAAGTCTTATGGCATTCATATTGAGGAGGCGGAAAAAGCGTTACAGGAGTACGAGACACTTAACGACTTTTTCACACGTCGATTAAAGCCCGGTCTACGACCGCTGGCTGAAGGACAGGACAAACTGCTAAGCCCTGTTGACAGTATGATTACGGGGATGGGCCAGATTGAAGATGGTACGATTCTGAATGTAAAAGGGCAGGATTACACGCTCGATGAACTGTTGAATCGCTCACCACATCGACAAAAGTATAAGCACGGTTTTTATTTTGTGCTGTATCTCAGCCCAACAGACTACCATCGCATCCATTCACCAGTTACCGGACACACTGTAGAAAGTGAATATGTTCCTGGAAAAGTGTATCCAGTAAATGATTTTGGATTAAAGCATATGCGGCGTGTGCTCAGTCGCAATGAACGATTGATTACGTACATCCGCCATGATCATGGCGAAGTATCCGTAGTGAAGGTTGGAGCCCTTAATGTTAGTAGCATACGCTACGTGGATGATAAGGTGAATGCTAATTATGAAAGAGGCGGGGAATTGGCGTACTTCGAGTTTGGCTCTACCGTTGTACTGCTGACAGATACCGGAACTTTTACACCACGTGGGAATCTCAAATTAGGCGATAAGGTGAAGATGGGCGAGGAACTCGGACAGCTTCATACCAAAACAGCCAAATCATAAATTATTAAATGACAAAACCGTCTGAACCGCGCTCCCACTTCAGAGTGCCGTCAGACGGTTTGTTGTCGTTATAGTCAGCAGTATCTGCTACGCTCACGGCACGTCGCAAGTCTTACAGCACTGCGACAATTGCGAGGTCACATTTACTCAAATAATATCACCTTCGGCTCGCGAACATGTTCTGTCATCATCATATGCAGTTGTGCACGGTGATGGTAAACGTGGCCTACCATCTCCACCAGCCATTCATATCGGGAGTAACTTACTCCCCAATACGATGTAGTCTTCTCCATAAGCTCCACCTCGGAATATCCCTTATAAAGGTATTCCAATTGATGCAGTCCTGCCAATGCTACTTCTTTCGCACGCTGCAGCGTGTGAGGTTCGTGCTCCTTGTAGAACACACGCATCTCTTCTTCACTCGCTCCCTCGACGATACGCCTATCCGCCATACAGATCATGGACAAGTGTACGAGTAATTCCCGCAATGAACGCTTATTTGCTATCGGTGATATGTCCAACTCTGAATCTGTTAACTGGTCCATCATCTTGACCACCGATTGTACTGCCACTTTCAGTTGGTGTAATGAAGCCTCTACATATAAGTTCAATATAGTCCTCGCTTTTATTCCCCGCCAACAATCATATGTTCAGTTAATCGTTTGCATGTTTCTTCATGTACTTTCGGTCGCTGTGGGTCTAGTATCGCTAGGAACTGCTGGTATAACGATTCCAGCTCTATGTTACGATTCAAGATGTCCATGGCAGCTTCATATACCTGCTCATTTTCATACATCTGAATCTCAACAAACTTTGTCGGCTCCTCTTCACAGCGGACATGAAGCATCGTATAGTCGACCACAGTCTTATAAATCTGATCGGAGCGATCCACAATAGTCAGGCACTTATTAAGTTGATTAGGTTGAACATAATAGCGATAAATTTTAATAAACACGGTCCTTTTTCCTCCACAAATTCCTTACTTGTTGTCCGTAATAGCCGCTTTATAGCATCTTCTTAAATCCCTTAACATCAACGGTATAACCTAATGCCTCATAGAATCGATGCGCTTCTGTCCGCTGCGAACCTGAGATCAGCATTGTACAAGTACATTCATAACTGCGTGCAATATGCTCCGCATGCTCCATCAGCCTGTTGCCAATACCAAGTCTTCTGAAGCGAGAGGAAACAACAACATTCTCAATCAGCATAAATGGCCGGCAATCTCCAACAAGATCCCAACATAAAATACAAGTAATCGAACCTGCCAGTTCCCCGTCACACTTAGCGCCGAGCAGTCTGTATTGAGAGTTGGCAGCTATATGATCATACACCGTATTCATACGGCTCAAACTACCAGAAACCCCCATCAATTCTTCGTATAGCCCATTTAAGGCCGTTAGGTCCTCATGGCTAATGGGTTCAATCGTAATCATGCTGTTACCTTCTTTCTGGATGATACCTCTTTTAATGTCTTTCACCGACAAAATACCTCATGAATACTACTGATCCTTACTGCTGTATGTGCTAAAGATGAATTCACTAATTATTTTATATAAATATAATACGGCGTAGGCGTGATAAAAACCACTTAACAACTGATCTCAGAGCATAGAAATAAACTCCTAAGAATAGGATGAAACTGACATTGATGATAAAGGAGGTTAAGCATGTCATTTAAGAAATATATAGCCGAGTTCTTAGGAACACTCGTTCTTGTCCTATTCGGGTGTGGCAGTGCAGCAACAGCAGGCGGTGAGCTTGGCTATCTTGGAATCGCATTTGCTTTTGGTTTATCTATCGTAGCTATGGCTTACGTAATTGGACCAATCTCAGGATGTCACATTAATCCTGCAGTTTCATTGGCTATGCTGCTTACCAAGAAATGTTCAGGTGGTGATTTCATAGGTTACGTCATTGCACAACTCCTCGGAGCTGTGTCCGCATCGGGAATCCTCTATGCCATCATTAGCTCTACAGGCACAACGACTGTGTCCAATCTCGGACAGAATGGCTTCGGCACTGGTTATGGGATAGGAATTACGATGGGAATGGCGTTTATTGTTGAGATTATTCTAACCTTTGTGTTTATTTACACCATACTCGGAGTAACCTCCGGTTCCAGTAACAGCAGCGTTGCCGGGTTAGTCATAGGACTTACGCTCGCATTCGTTCACATTCTTGGAATCGGGCTTACTGGTACCTCAGTTAATCCAGCAAGAAGCTTTGGGCCTGCTATTCTGCTAGGTGGAGAGGTCCTCTCCGAGCTGTGGGTATTCATCCTTGCTCCACTTATCGGTGCGATTCTAGCCGCTCTAGCCTATAAAACGATTAATCAACGGAGTCAGCAGGCATAATCAAATAACCATCACCCAAGAAAAGAAGATCCTGAATTGCATGGAAATGAGTCATCGAACATGTGACCATTTCAGTAACGTTCCCGTCTGATCTAGTGGCCTCATCCGATACAAAGCGACGCAATCACGCGGTCAGGTTATGCTCAGGCAGTCAAGCGGTATAACTACCATTATGAGGAGTGCAGCTGCTGCACTCCTCATACCTGTATCACATCCATATTGTCAACAGACATCGTCTCCTGCCCTTCATTAGTACATATAGCACGTGTTAAGTCTGTCCACTTGGTTATGCTTGAATGACGTTATGACTTGACTTCGCTTCCAAAAATCGCTTGATCTGATCCATATGATGATGGTCATGATACTTAAAGTCATCTATGTAACTATCTACTGAAAGCTTGCCGCTTCCATGCTCGATCGGATATTCCTCATCAGGGATACGATGGAGCGCTGCTATAATATCCGCTCTATTTTGGATCGTCAATTCGAGTAATGCATCCTTGGATACGGTTTTGCTGTATTCACTCGCCTCGCGATTAAACTGTTCAAAATCAACCTTTTTAAGTGTTAATGGTTCATGTTGAGCGATACGTAATACTGCACCTTCGTAAAAAAATCGGTCCCATAACGCTATATGGCCTATAATTTCACATGGAGACCATTTTCCTTCTTGCAAAGGAGTAGACCAAGTCGTTTCGTCTAGAGGCTTTAATGATTCCACAAATGAAATGAGTTCCTTCATAATAGAAATCTTCTCTTGTTTCGTAGTCATCGTATTCATCCCCCCATGTTGGCTTACTCTTTCTCGCTTTTAGACTTCTATGTATAGGAATTCGATAAACCTCCATACCTTCCTTGTCTTACAACTCTACCACTTCTCACTTCTTTCTATTTTATACTTCCCTAGGATCTGACATCAATGACTAAACAAATACCACTAATTATCGGATCTCGGAAGGACTGCGTCCAGTATACTGCTTGAATTGACGACTGAAGAAAAAAATATCGCGATAACCGAGCGCATCCGCCACCTCTGTCACATTCATTCCAGCATGATGCAGCAAATGTTCTGCTCGTTCAATTCGCGAACGAATAATATAACTTTGGACAGACATACCAATCAACTCTTTAAATTTCACTGAAAAATAACGCGGCGACAAATGTGCCCGCGCCGATAAATCTTCAATTCGATGGGTCATGCTCGGATTTTGGCGAATAAAATTGGCGATTTCATGAATGGAAACTGCTAATTGATGGCTTGTATTACGTTCACTTGGCTCCTCCTGATCAGCTCGGAGCAGATAGATCATCATCTGCTTCAGAACAAGCTGTATCTCAATGTCATAGCCATAGGGCTTAGTCATATACAACCGGACAAAGCGAGCAAGCAAATGCTCAAAATCAACCGTCTCGCTTAACTCCCGATAGGCAACAGGCACAAGAGCAACCGGCTCCTCTACATCAAAGTGAATATACGTTAATGTAAGCGGCTTCTGCGGATTATGCGTCGCACTTGTATGATCGCCTGCCCGGAACATAAAGCAGCTCCCTTTGCTCACTTGATAGGGCACGTCATTTAAAATTACTTCCCCTTCGCCACTCCACACGTAAAACAAATCATAATTGGCCATCGGCTTTTCCCGCTTCTGCCACCTCCAATTCGGCTCACATGTAATTTTGGCAATTGCAGGCTTCCAGACGTAAGAAGTCGGCGCGGCATTCAACATGTCGTTGCCTCCTTTATTTATCCATTAACATATTTTTCTGTTGAGACACTGCCCCCCACGCTAAGCGCATACGTTGGCATGCGATTGTCCATGCTTCCTCATCCACATAGGTCAACCCAAATATAGCGCTGACAGGGGCAGCATCACCCTGTATATCGTAGTGTCTCCCATCTTGCCAAACAACACCCCTGCGTGCTGCTTCTTCACAAAAGGTCTGATACATCGCTGACGGCTGCATCCACCGTGCATACAGATGAAGACCTACATCCTCAGCATACCATTTAAACAAATGACTTACATTTTCCTGCATAATCCGGCAATATATTTGTACTTTTCGACGATGTTCCCGATTAATCCGCCTCAGATGACGCTCGTATTCACCACTGTTCATAAAACGTGCAAGCGCAGCGTATTCCACACGTTCATACTCATTATAACTATACAGGCGAAGTGCCGAATGTACAGGTGTCAGCAGGACGTCAGGCACAACCATGTAACCTATACGAAGCTTGGCGCTCAAGGTACGAGTGAAAGAACCCACGTAAATGACTCGACTATGTCGATCCATCGACTGCAAAGGTTCGTAACGTTTGCCGCCAAATCCAAACTCGCTATCATAATCATCCTCGATAATCCACTTTTGCCCGGCCTGGGCCCAACTCAACAGTTCGCCACGAGCATTAACACTCATCGTACGCCCCGTTGGGAAATGTCGATTGGGGGTCACGATTGCTAATCGTACCTCAGAACCATGGAGCAATTCGCTAAGTTGCGATTCCATCTCGACTGCAAAATAAAGAGGATCGCCGCCCGCCGCTCGGACGGCTTCATGAATGCCTCTGTAGCCTGGCGTCTCAATAAGCACAGCGTCACCTTGGCCCGCAAGCAGTTGAACCAGCAGCGTTAAAGCATGCTTGGAGCCATGTGTCAGCACGATACGATCAGGTGAAGCAGACACGCCACGGTGACGCATCAGATGAGCGGCAATGGCTTGCTGCAGCGGATGAAGTCCAGCACTGCCCAATTGGGCCAGTGGTTGCTGCCAATCCATTTCACGGATAGCCAGTCGCAAACATCGCTGCCAGTCCTCCACTGGAAAGCCGTGACTTGAGCTCCAGCCAAGACTAAGATCAATCGTATTCGGTGCAGAAGGATTAAATAAACGATTAGGTACGCTGCCTTCCGCTTGAACAACTCTTTCTGCCCATTCGGACAGCATGACTTCCGGAGCGGCTTGCCCGCTCAATGAAGGCAGCGGCAGCTTCAACATGCGAGCCACTCTAGTATGGCTGCCCTGGGCTGCTTCTGCGTAGCCTTCCGATATAAGGCGATCATACGCTGAGAGGACTGTTCCTCTCGACAATGATAGTTGTTTTGCCACTTCACGGGTTGAAGCTAAAGGAACACCGCTTGTCAATTTGCCTTCTAAGATGTGCTGCCTGATGGAGCGATATAAAGCCTCACCCTTGCCGTATCCGCTTTCTAACCATGTCGTGTATGCAGCTAGGCCGTTCATGAGTTTATCTCCTTCGTACTTGGTCATCATGTAACTGGTACATTCATATTAATCCAAATTGGATCTTATTGCATGATCACTTTTTGCGATATGCTCATAAGCATAAATAAGGTTATAACAATGAAGGAATCAGGGAGGCGGACAAATTGAGACGGGCAGAGTTCGAAGTAGAGGGACAAGAATTAATTAACGATTTTTTGAAAGAGCAACCTTATGGCGTTCTTGGAACGATGGGAGACGACGGTTATCCACGGCTGACGCCAATTATGTACATCCACATGCCAGAGCAGCATGCGTTGTACTTCCATAGCAGTCGTAAAGGAGAGAAAATCGAGCAGTTAAAGCAGCACCCACAGGCTTCCTTTAATGTCTCGGAAATGCACGCTCTCATTCCCTCCCATTTTGTAGACCCCGTATTTGCATGTCCAGCCACCACTTATTTTAGATCTGTGCATATTAGAGGCACGATGTCGATCGTCTCGGATTCGGCTGAGAAAACAAAATTTTTCACAGCATTTATGGAGAAATTGCAGCCTGAAGGCGGTTATGAGCCATTTGACTGGTCCATGTCTGGATATGCCAAACAAGATGCTGCCCTCTTTATTTACAAACTAAATATTGAGGATCTTACAGCCAAATTTAAGTTTGGCCAAAACTTGCCTGAAAAGAAACACCAAATGGTCAAACAAGGATTGGCGGATAGACAGGCTCCTGGCGATGCAGAAACCATCGCATGGATGGAAAAGCTGGACGTTCGACGTTGTCCTTTCTCTTAATACACCTGTAAACACCCGTGAGACAAAAAGAGTTCCTAACAAAGGAACAGATTCCCAAATCACAATGACGAATGATTAAGCTTAATGGTATAATAGGGTGATTAGTTCAATTCAGAATGAAGTTGGAAGGATGGAAAAGATGAACCCACTCGCTCACCAGTTAAACGAAACGATTCGTCAGGAAAATGAACAAATCTTCAGCATGTTGTCCCGCTTGGGTCAACTCATTTACTTTCCTAAGGAAGGCATATTAAGCCAATCCGCGGAGGCAGCAAGCAAAGCCAAGCTGTTTAATGCCACGATTGGTATTGCAATCGAAGACAAAGCTCCGATGCACCTGAAGGTCATCCAAGATCAACTGTCTGCGTTTAACCCGAAGGACATCTATCCATATGCACCTCCTGCAGGCAAGCCTGAGCTCCGGAAGCTGTGGCGAGAGAAAATGTTGAAGGAGAACCCTTCCCTTGTTGGCAAAAATATTAGCAATCCGATCGTAACCAATGCCTTGACACATGGCTTAAGTATTGTGGCAGACCTGTTCGCGGATGATGGTGATGTTGTTATTATGCCAGACAAAAACTGGGAAAATTACGAATTGACGTTTAACATTCGTCGGGGAGCAGAAATGGTTTACTACCCGCTCTACAATGACGAGTGGAAATTTAACAGTGAGGCTTTGCGCGCATCTCTACTGGCAAACCGCGATAAGGGCAAGGCCATTGTCGTGCTGAACTTCCCGAACAATCCGACGGGATATACGCCAGGCAGAGAAGAAGGGGAGAAGATCCTAGCCGTCATCCAGGAAGCAGCAGAAGCCGGCATGAAGCTGGTTGTCGTTACAGATGACGCTTACTTCGGGTTATTCTTTGAGGACTCTGTCCACGAATCACTCTTTGGCGCATTGGCCTCCATTCATCCAAATGTGCTGGCTGTTAAAGTTGACGGTGCAACGAAGGAAGAATACGTATGGGGCTTCCGTGTAGGTTTTATCACCTACGCCTCAACATCAGATTCACTGCTTGCCGCATTGGAGCAGAAGACGATGGGAATTATCCGTTCTACAATCTCAAGCGGCCCGCACCCATCCCAGACATTTGTGCTGCATGCGCTGCAATCGCCTGACTTTGAACCCCAGAAGCAAGAAAAGTTTAACATTATGAAAGGCCGCGCCAATAAAGTGAAGTCCCTGCTTGATAGCGGTAAATACTCAGGCGTATGGACCTACTATCCATTTAACTCCGGATATTTCATGTGTTTGAAGCTGGATCATGTGAATGCTGAGACTCTTCGCCTTCATCTGCTTGACAATTACGGAATCGGCACTATAGCGCTTGGGGATACCGACCTGCGAGTTGCATTCTCCTGTATTGAGGAAGAGAACCTCGAAGAGCTATTTGACAAGATTTATCAGGGTGTACTGGATCTGCAATCCTAAAACTATTCATATATGCATGCCGCGAGGGCCAAAGTTGTCGGATTGAGATCCGCTTCTGAGGCCCTTGGCGCTTTATTCTACATGTCAGTTTGGAGATAAGTTATGACTACGCTCATGTTGCCGCAGGAATCCGCTCACTTACCGATGTATAAGCGGATTTTTGATTATATGAAGTCTGAAATAAGGAATGGACACTGGAAAGCGGGCAGCACGCTGCCGTCCATTCGGAAGTGCGCACTGGAATTACATGTTAATAAAAACACAGTTGATGCAGCATATCAGCTCCTATTGTCAGAGGGGTACATTTATAGCGTTGCAAAAAAGGGATACATTGTCGCTTCCATAGTCGAGACGGTATTGTCGGACAGTGACAAACCACTATCCGCTTCGAGCGTCACAGCCCAAGAAATAATAGATTTTAAGTATGGCAATATTGAGCTGCGTCACTTCCCAATCTCCGTCTGGAATCGCCTGAGAAACCGGCTTTTCAAACAATTTTCCGAGCAATATGAGGTTGTGGGCGATCCTTACGGTGAAGCGGCTTTGCGAAGCGAGATTATAAAATTAGTACACAGTGGAAGAGGTATCCACGTCCGTGAAGATCAGGTCATTATTGGATCGACTCCGCAACAGCTAGTGACGGTTTTGGCTCAATTGCTCGACAAGGAACAAATTCGACTAGGTGTCGAGAACCCAGGGTATGATGGGGCACGACTTGTATTTCATAATATGGGCTACGATGTTACAGGCATCCCGCTGTTAGAGGACGGAATTGATCTGGTTCATGTTGAACGCTCAGGTGTTAATGCACTTTACGTAAGCTCATCGCAGCAGTTTACCAGCAAGCTGGTTCTGCCGCTCCACAAGCGCATGCAATTAGCAGAATGGGCATCCGCTCACGAAGACCGTTGGCTAATCGAAGACGATTATGAATGGGAGTATCGGTATTCGGAAACGCCGCTTCCTTCCATTTGCAGCATGGGGAGCTCTCACCATATCATCTACATCGGCTCCTTATCCAAATCTATTATACCGCTATGTCACATCAGTTATATGATCGTCCCAGACTCAGTCATCGAGCTCATGGATAACAGACTCTCAGAATACGATCAACCCGTATCAAGACTGGATCAGCTGACATTAGCAGCATTTCTGGCAGAAGGGTGCTGGCACAAACATGTTGCTCGGTTGCGAAAATATTACGAGCGGAAGATGAATCATCTGCAGCAAGCCATTCTCACTTATATGGGAGATTCCGTCTCTATTCAAGGCAAGGATATGGGTATGCACGTTTTTTTGGAAGTTCATCTCGATTGTACAGAAGAAGAGTTGCTCGCACAGGCACATGCCGCAGGCGTACGTGTGTATGGGACATCCAGATACTGGACAGATACAACTAAGCGCTGGCCTGTAGTGCTGCTTGGTGTTGGTTCTTTAGATGAAGAGCAGATGGTTGCTGGTGTAAAGCTGCTCGCGTACAGCTGGTTCTCTTCACATTAAGCACATCCTGTCTTGTCCCATTTCATTGAAGAAGATCTGTACCTTTCTGACTTACGATAAAAGTCCTACACTAGAGAGGTACACATCAAACACGAGGTGAGCACTTTGAATTTCATTTTTGATATCGACGGTACGATCTGCTTTAAAGGCGAGCCTGTCTCCCAGCTAATACAAGAGGAGCTGCTTAAGCTGAGAGAACAAGGTCACGTTGTCGGCTTTGCATCAGCTAGGCCTTGCCGAGACATGCTGCCTGTACTAGACAAACGATTACATGATTGCTTAATGATCGGTGCTAATGGTGCAATGACTTATTATAATCACGAGTTAGTACAGCTTAATTTTATTCCACAATCCATCTTAGAGCAGCTGATCAGCATGAGCAGCAAGCATAAAGCTTCTTACTTGATTGATTTGGCGTGGGACTACCATTATGCGGGTGATCGAAGCCATCCCTTTTTAGCCAAAGTAGATCCAAGCGGCCTCGCTGCCAGTGTTAACTTAACTACAGAGACCAAAGCTGCTAAATTCCTCGTTACAAGCTGTATGGATGCAGCAGCGCTTCAGCAAGATCTTGCAGCGTTACCGATTACTATTCATCACCATTCAGATGAGGAGATCGTAGATATTACTGCTGAGTCTGTAGACAAGATGGTTGCACTACGACAATTTGGCATACAGGAAGGTCAATTCATATGCTTTGGTAACGATACGAATGATCTCCCCATGTTCTGCCACGCCGCGTACTCCGTCATGATTGGCGATCACCCTGGGCTCCAGAAAATCGCATCGGAACAAATTAGAATGGGATCAGACACCGAGGATCAGATCCTCACCGCGTTGTCCAGATTCAGCACGGAAGCAGCTACTTCGCACTAAGCGAACTAGCTGCTTTTCTTTTCCATGCCACATGCGTAAGTAGTTTTATGAAATAGCTGTATAGTGCTTAATCGTTCGATCCAACGTCAGTTGCTTCTGCTCGCTCCAGACTGAGCTAATCTCAAATGTGCCTGGTTCAAAAAATAACAAAAACCTGCTTTTAAACCAATCCTGCATAGGAAGTTCTAGTGCTTGTTCGCGATCAATCCATATTAATTCGCCTTCTGGCGGATGCTCTAGCAGCTCGCCTTCATGGGATGTGGACAAATAATTAAAAACCATATATCGAAGCCCTGTATCCGGATCACAAAATTCCGCTAGCCCTTTATATTGAATCTGCTTGACGATAAGCCCCGTCTCCTCATACACTTCGCGAATCGCACCATTCACGATGCTTTCGGGAAAATCTACCTTGCCACCTGGAGCAATGTAACCTGGAAAACCTCGCTTGTCCGGCCTGTTCAGTAGCAGTACTTTGTCTCCGTCTGCTATCATGCACATCGTGTAAAGTTGGTGTGTAATATCTGTTGACATGTCATTCATCTCCATATTTAACTCATACTCTCTATATCCATGTGGTCTTTCTATAAATATCATACTTTACCGCGAAATGACCCCCATATTCCATTATTATCTTAGAATTAAAAAGCTGCGTTTGCAATCGTTCTAATCACTCTTTGCAGCACTTGTGTCCTAGTTGAGCGAGGCAGAGATAGTCGTCCATGCTGCGCACAGCCCTACCTATGAATACATAGAATATTGCTGTAATCGGTATTGCAGGTTTGTTAGGCTAACATACCTGTTGTTTAAAAATAAACACAAAATTTACAATCCATGACGAAAGGAAGGATGCTCATGCAGCATGATAGGCCACAATGTTACTCGATATTTCCGCCTCAAAGCTGCAATTCCATATTTCCTCCACCACCTCACCCACCACCAATTATAGGGCCAACTGGCCCTACTGGGCCCACAGGAGCAACGGGGATTACAGGAAATACAGGGGCTACTGGGGCAACAGGACCAGTTGGTCCTGCAGGTCCAAGGGGAGTTACTGGAGCTACCGGTGACACTGGCGCTACTGGAGTCACTGGAGCTACCGGGGCTACTGGAACCACCGGCGCTACTGGCGTGACCGGAGCTACCGGTGCCACGGGCGCTACTGGAGCCACCGGGGCTACTGGAGCTACTGGAGCTACTGGAGCTACTGGAGCTACCGGCCCTACTGGGGCTACCGGGAACACGGGTGCTGCTGGAGCCACTGGCGCTACTGGGGCCACCGGTGCTACTGGGGATGCTGGAGCCACCGGCGCTACCGGCGCTACCGGGGCTACTGGCGCTACCGGTGCTACTGGGGCTACTGGGGCCACTGGGGCTACCGGGGCTACTGGCGTTACTGGTGCTACTGGCAACACGGGCGCTACTGGCGTGACCGGTGCTACTGGCGCTACTGGAGCCACTGGGGCCACTGGGGCTACCGGGGCTACTGGAACCACGGGCGCTACCGGCGTGACCGGAGCTACTGGGGCCACGGGCGCTACTGGCGTGACCGGAGCTACCGGTGCCACGGGCGCTACTGGGGCTACCGGGGCTACTGGAGCCACCGGCGCTACTGGCGTGACCGGAGCTACCGGGGCCACGGGCGCTACTGGGGCTACTGGAGCCACCGGGGCTACTGGAGCCACCGGCGCTACTGGCGTGACCGGAGCTACCGGGGCCACGGGCGCTACTGGGGCTACTGGGGCTACTGGCGTGACCGGAGCTACTGGGGCCACGGGCGCTACCGGGGCCACCGGCGCTACTGGCGCTACTGGCGCTACTGGCGCTACTGGTGCTACTGGTGCTACCGGGGCTACTGGTGCTACCGGGGCTACTGGAGCCACCGGCGCTACTGGCGTGACCGGAGCCACCGGGGCTACTGGCGCTACTGGGGCCACAGGCGCGACCGGCGCTACCGGCGCCACTGGAGTCACTGGAGTCACTGGAGCTACCGGCGCTACCGGAGCCACCGGCGCTACTGGCGCTACTGGAGCCACAGGCGCGACCGGCGCTACTGGAGCCACGGGCGACACTGGCGCTACCGGGGCTACTGGCGCTACCGGGGCTACTGGGGCTACCGGCGACACTGGAGCTACCGGAGTTACTGGCGCTACTGGGGCTACTGGTCCTACTGGTGCCACCGGCGCTACCGGAGCCACTGGAGCCACGGGCGCTACCGGTTCTACTGGTGCCACTGGGGCTACTGGGGCTACTGGCGCTACCGGCGACACTGGGGCCACGGGCGCCACCGGAGCTACTGGTGCTACCGGGGCTACCGGTGCCACGGGTGCCACTGGAGCCACTGGGGCCACCGGCGCTACCGGCACTACCGGAGCCACAGGTGCTACTGGGGCTACTGGAGCCACCGGTGCTACGGGTGTTACTGGAGCCACCGGAGTTACTGGAGCCACTGGCGCTACTGGAGCCACCGGCGCTACTGGGGCTACGGGTGCTACTGGCGCTACTGGTGCTACCGGCGATACTGGAGCTACTGGGGCCACCGGGGCTACCGGCGACACGGGTGCTACTGGTGTGACGGGCGACACTGGAGCCACTGGAGCCACTGGTGCCACGGGCGCTACCGGCGCTACTGGTGCTACTGGAGCCACCGGCGCTACTGGCGTGACCGGAGCTACTGGGGCCACGGGCGCTACCGGTTCTACCGGTTCTACTGGTGCCACTGGGGCTACTGGCGCTACGGGCGCTACCGGGAACACGGGTGCTGCTGGAGCCACTGGCGCTACTGGAGTCACTGGAGCTACCGGGGCTACTGGAACCACTGGCGCTACTGGAGTCACTGGAGCTACTGGAGCTACTGGAGCTACTGGTGCTACTGGTGCTACTGGTGACACTGGCGCTATCGGTGCCACGGGCGCTACTGGAGCTACTGGAGCTACTGGTGCTACTGGTGCTACTGGTGACACTGGCGCTACTGGAGCCACCGGCGCTACCGGTGACACTGGGACCACCGGCTCTACTGGTGCTACTGGAGCTACCGGTGCTACTGGGGCCACCGGCGCTACTGGAGCTACCGGCGCTACTGGCCCTACTGGCCCTACTGGCCCTACTGGTGCCACGGGCAACACTGGTGCCACCGGCGACACTGGTGCCACGGGCGACACTGGTGCCACGGGCGACACTGGTGCCACGGGCGCTACTGGTACCACCGGCGCTACAGGTGCCACGGGCGCTACTGGGGCTACCGGCGCTACTGGCGCTACTGGTGCCACTGGTGCTACTGGGGCTACGGGCGCCACCGGTGCTACCGGCGCTACCGGCGCTACCGGCGCTACTGGTGCCACGGGCGCTACTGGTGCTACCGGAGCCACAGGTGCTACCGGCGCTACTGGCGCTACTGGTGCTACCGGCGCTACTGGCGCTACTGGTGCCACCGGCGCTACAGGTGCCACGGGCGCTACTGGTGCTACCGGCGCTACTGGCGCTACTGGCGACACTGGAGCTACTGGCGCTACCGGAGCCACTGGGGCTACTGGAGTCACTGGAGCCACCGGCGCTACTGGCGCTACCGGAGCTACCGGCGCTACTGGGGCTACTGGGGCTACCGGCGACACGGGTGCTACCGGCCCTACTGGAGTCACCGGTGCTACTGGCGCTACTGGCGCCACCGGGGCTACTGGAGCCACGGGTGCTACTGGCGCTACCAGTGCTACAGGCGCTACCGGTGCTACGGGCGCTACCGGTGCTACCGGAGCCACTGGCCCTACCGGCGCTACTGGCCCTACTGGGGCCACCGGTGCTACGGGCGCTACCGGAGCCACTGGGGCTACTGGAGTCACTGGAGCCACTGGCCCTACTGGTACTACTGGCGCTACTGGCGCTACCGGGGCTACTGGTGCCACCGGCGCTACTGGTATCACCGGCGAGACTGGCGCCACCGGAGCTACTGGCGCTACTGGCCCTACTGGTGCCACCGGTGCTACGGGCGCTACCGGAGCCACTGGGGCTACTGGAGTCACTGGAGCCACTGGCCCTACTGGTGCTACCGGTGACACGGGCGCTACTGGAGCTACTGGAGCCACTGGCCCTACTGGTGCTACCGGTGACACGGGCGCTACTGGAGCTACTGGAGCTACTGGTGCTACCGGGGCTACTGGAGCCACAGGCGCTACCGGCGCTACTGGCTCCACTGGGGCTACCGGGGCTACTGGAGCCACGGGCAACACTGGCGCTACCGGCGCTACTGGCCCTACAGGTGCCACCGGGGCTACCGGCGCTACCGGCGACACTGGAGCTACCGGTGCTACTGGAGCCACTGGCGCTACCGGCCCTACAGGTGCCACCGGTGCTACCGGCGCTACTGGTGCTACCGGAGCCACCGGCCCTACTGGTGCTACCGGCGCTACTGGCCCTACTGGTGCCACCGGCGCTACTGGCCCTACTGGTGCCACCGGCGCTACTGGCCCTACTGGTGCCACCGGCGTTACTGGCCCTACTGGTGCCACCGGCGTTACTGGCGCCACCGGCTCCACTGGGGCTACCGGGGCTACTGGGGCCACCGGGGCTACGGGCGCTACTGGTACCAGTACAACAGCTACTTCTGCATTTGCTGCCAATACAACTGGTGCGGTTATTGCTGTTATTCTCGGCGGCACAAATATCGCCCTGCCTAACGCGCAGAGCATTGGTCCAGGTATTACTGTGAATGGAGCCAACACCGTGTTTACAGTAGCAGTAGGAGGAAGATACTATATCACCTACCAAATCAACTTAACAGCTGCATTATTAGTCAGTTCACGTCTCCTTATTAACGGTGCTGCCAACCTTGCTTCAACAATTACTCCAGTACTATCTCTATCTTCATTTAACAACGATATTATCGTTCCACTCACAGCTAATTCCACCATCTCATTACAACTATTTGGACTGCTGGGCGCAGCCACACTGCTAGGCGGCAGTGCCGGAGCTGCATTAACAATAATCCAATTAAGCAATTAAGCAATTAAGCTAGCTAAGTATTATTATTTCATTTTTAAAAAGCTCACCTTTATTCATGAATATGAACAAATAAATACACGTTTTCAGCCATGAAGAGCACCTCGTCCCTCGCTTTCTAATGGGGCGAGGTGCTTTGATCATCATGCAAATAAGCTCACCTTATCCTTACGGACTGGTGAGCTTATTCATTGCTATCGCATGCTCAAGTGTTATGAGCCCTTAATCCTCATCGTCATCCTGTTTCCGGTGTTTGGCCTTATTTTGCAATCGGAATAAAAAAATAAACACAGCAGACAAAACGGATACTGACAAACGGTAGCCAGTGGAAGTCATACCCGTCCATACGGGAACAAGGAGCAGCAGTGCAGCGATCGTCTGAATTTCAGTACTGAGATGTAATACCGCATTTGTTCGAGCTTCTTTTTCCAGCGGGTACAGCTGTCTCCATACATCATGCCGGTGCATTTGATACAACGCGTTGCATTGTGCACTAATCGCTGTCAGGAACAACAGTATTAATAGCCCATTCCACATCGTATTCCTTGTCCACCAAAGCAATAGTAGACCAATCGCCATAAGGCGCAAAATGATCCCTAACAACTCACTTCGTAAAAATGTCTTCGTCAGTAAGTAACGATAAGCTTGATCCCGTCTAAACGCAAAACGGTTGCCTAACCGATCCAGCCAAGGCCTCGCGAATCTTCGCTCATTCATCGTAGGTAGATCCACAAATCCACTTAAAAAAGTATACACTCGGTTCACGTGAACCCGTTCTGCCTCCATATGGGCTTCCCATGGAAAGCGTAAAGCTGGGATACGACGTGCACAAATAACATACATAATTCCTGCAGCCCCTGTAACGATGCCCGCCAAAGACACATCCAGCCACAGCCAACACGCAGTTGCCCCCCATGCCCATATATATCGGGCTGTACGCATGATGAATCGCCAACGCATATCTGAAATATGACGTTCTACCCAAGACCCATACAAAGCAACCAGCTTCAATACCATCAGCACGAGAAGCATAACAACAAATGACTTGGGCTCAGGGTCTGCACGATGGTAAAGCGGCCATAACACAGCCCAGCCCATCATAAGAAACAGCATTCGAGGAAACAAGCTGTAACGAAGGCTCTTCCGCAGATAAGTCCCCAATTTATGTTCCTGACGAAGGAGGAACACCAAGTCTGCCGGAACCAAAAACGTTCTTAACGTCATGTAGGCAACAAGAGGTGACATCAGCACCCATGCTAACTCCCTTACTGGAAACTGCGGCGGGATATGTTCAATAAAGGAAGCGTATAATGCAATTCCGGCGACAATGCCAAAAACAAGCACCATGCCAAGGCCACTCTGTACGACATAACGCAGGTAAGGTGCTATTTCCCCCCAGAACGTGCTAACTCGTTTCGCCCACAGATTTTCAGGTGTCAACAGCCGCTTTATGTTCGATTCTGGTGAAGACTGGCGGCTAGCCTCTACTCGTGCCATGACAGACCCCCGTCACTGTCCAAGCCTTCGTTCCCTACCCATGCATAAAATACGTCTTCTAGTCGATCAGTCGCCTGCACATGGCCACCACGTTGAAGCAATTGCTCCTTAAGCTCCTCTGCTGTTCCGGACGCCAAGACTTTGCCTTGATGGAGAAGTACAAAACGATCACAATAATGCTCAATCGTCGATAAAATATGGGAGCTGACTAGCAGCGAGGCCCCTTCCTGCTTCATCTGGCTCATAAATTGAAGCAGCGAACGAATACCAAGTGGGTCAAGCCCAAGAAAGGGTTCATCGATAATATACAAAGGAGGCCGCACAGCAAAGGCACACATCAACATTGTCTTCTGCTTCATCCCCTTGGATAAGTGCTGGGCCGCTTTATCCAGATGTGACGTCATATGAAACAACTTGGCCAGGTGCTCTACCCGCTTCTTAAAATCATCCTCATCCACTCCATAAGCAGTCGCGCTCCAGACAAGATGCTCTCGTACCGTGAGTGCTTCATATAACAGTGGTGATTCTGGCACATAAGCTATCCCTGATCGATACTCCTCTGGTTGTTCCGCCAGTGTCATCCCTTGGAGCGTGACTTTGCCCTTTTGCGGCTCCATTAACCCTAAAATATGCTTCATTGTTGTACTTTTCCCTGCACCGTTTAAACCAATCAAGCCAACCATCTCTCCTGGATTCACAGTAAAATTTACATCATGCAGCACAGGCTTGCCTATGCTGTATCCTCCAGTAAGATGATGTACATTTAATAAAGGATTCATCTTCCATTCACCTCTCTTCTGTATTATAGCGAACCAATGGCGAGGAAGCGAACGCTAACATTTATGGTTCCTTAATATTGGCACGCGCGTACTGCCATGAGGAACAGTCTGGTCATCCGCCAACCATGTATGACAGCATGAATTGAAGAGCATATTAGGTGCAGGGTGATGCAGATGAACATAACAAGAATCATGGAATGGGACATTTGGGTTGGTGCAATTGTCATCTTTGCAGGTCCATATGGGATGTATCTGCTGATGCAGTGGCTAAAACAATTGAAACGTCAGTCAGGAATGCCATACAACCAAGCTGCTAATTTATATAACAACAGCAATCAACATTCAACATTGGATTCATCCGCTGACGATTCGTCTTCAAATCAGACAAATGCCGACTATGAGCGGCACAATCCCGCTATAAGCAGCTTTCTGCATCAAAATGTCGACTATGTTTGTAACCAATTGGGCCATAGCAGTGACTTAACCATCAGATATTTGACGTTATGTGACAACAGTTCCCGTAATAGCGCTGTCTTGTTTATTAATGGCTTAGTTGATGAAAAAATGATCAGCGACTTTATTATTTCTCCTATCATGCAGAACCGAGATTCTATCAGCTCAATCCTGTCAAAGCAGCCGGAACAATTGCTGTCCACGCTGCACGAGTCTTATATACCGATATGCAAAGGAGAACTTTCTCCTAACTCCGAGGATGTTGTATCCAAGCTTCTTAGTGGTTCAGTCGCTTTGCTTGTTGATGGGGTAACAGAGACACTCGTTATGGATGTGAAAACTAGCAATGGCAGAAACAGTGAGGAACCGATTTCCGAACCGTTGGTCAGAGGACCGCGTATCGGTTTCGTGGAGTCTATTGGGGATAACATCTCTATGCTTCGAATTCGTGCGGCAGATCGAAATTTGACCATTCAACCATATGAATTAGGAGCTCGGATCAAGACTCAGGCCGCCCTTATATACATAAGAGACCTGGCTAATGCTGAATTAGTGGCGGAAGTGGATCGGCGTATACGAGCGATTGATATCGATGATCTGCCAGAATCGGGTTATTTGGAACAGCTCATTGAGGACGACTTCTTGTCCCCCTTTCCACAAATGCAAAACACGGAAAGGCCAGATCGAGTCATTGCGGCGCTGCTGGAAGGCAGGATAGCCATTCTACTGGATGGAACGCCTTTTGTACTTCTTGCACCTGTGACATTTAGTATGCTGCTGCAGTCCCCGGAAGATTATTACGAGCGCTGGCTGCCTAGTACCCTTATTCGAATGCTGCGATATCTGGCTGCCTTTATCGCGATGTTCGTGCCGGCTATCTATATATCGTTTGTTTCCTTTCATCACGGCATGATCCCAACCAAACTGGCAGTGTCCATGGCGGGGACCAGAGAAGGAGTACCTTTCCCCCCTATTGTTGAGGCGCTGTTGATGGAAATATCCATAGAAATACTACGAGAAGCAGGGTTGCGTCTACCTAAACCTGTCGGACAAACAGTGGGTCTTGTGGGCGGGTTAGTCATCGGCCAGGCAGCTGTTGAAGCGCGTATTGTCAGTCCAATTATGGTCATCGTGGTCGCTTTGACCGCCATTACCTCTTTTGCCATTCCACATTACGAAGCCGGAATGCCGATTCGAATTTTACGTTTTGTGGCCATGTTTTGTGCGGCAACGTTGGGTCTCTATGGGGTACTGTTATTTTTTATTATGCTGTATACCCACATCGTCCGCCTTCATAGCTTTGGTATTCCTTATGATTCGCCCACAGCTCCGCCTCAAGCTGCTGGTTTGAAAGATTGGAAGGACTTTTTGATCAGAGTTCCTCTGTTCCTATTGAAGAGACGGCCAAGAATGAACCACCCGAAGGATGCTGTGCGCCAAGATCCTAATCCTAAGCCCAAAGGATGATACATGTGAAGACACGGTCCCAGTCCTTGTCCGCGATGCAAATAGCCATACTTCTGGCGAATAACATTTTAGGCACCAGCATCCTTCTGCTGCCAGGCAGTCTCTCATTAGCTATGGATACACCTGATGGATGGCTGTCCATTCTAATTTGTGGATGTCTGGTAATAGGCTGCTGCTACCTGCTGCTCTGGTTTAGCAAACGTTTCCCCGGAATGACGCTATTTGAATGTACGGAGCTTATTATGGGCAGATGGATTGGCAAGTTCATTAACGGGATATTAATAAGTTACTTTATCATATTATGCAGCTATGAGATGCGAATTTTGGCAGAAGTGGTGAACCTGTTCCTGCTCGAGCGAACACCCAAATCAGTTATTATCATCGCCATGATGGCGGTGTCTCTTTATCTACTATTTGCTGGCTTAAATGCGATCACCCGCATGCTGACTTTTATTTTACCGTTAACTCTTTTTGTACTGGCGATTTGTCTTGCACTTAGCTTAAAAGTGTTCGACCTTAACAATTTGCGTCCCGTATTAGGTAAAGGATTTGGACCTGTATTAAAAGGCGTCAAGGAAACGTTTCAATCGTTCCTTGGTATTGAAGCGCTGCTCATCTTACCTGCTTATCTGAAACAATGGAAGAATGCTTATCATGCAGCTTGGGTGGGTGTTGGTATTCCAACGATCGTTTATTTTCTAACAACTGTTATTGTCATCGGCGGGTTGACGTTAGATGGAGCCAAAATAAGCGCTTGGCCAACGATCTCCTTAATCCGTTCCTTTGAATACACAGGCGTTCTCGTTGAACGCTACGATTCTTTTCTCTTGACGGTTTGGATCTTGCAAATATTCACGGTTTATGTCCTCTATCATTTTTTTATGGTAGAAGTATTAAAGACTTTCCTAGCACAGTCTAAACCAACCATTTGGATTTTTGTATCCCTGCCTGTCATTTATATACTAGCTATGCTTCCTAACCATATAGATGACGTCTTTTCTTTGCTGAAATACATCTACATGCTCTATTACTTTATGCTGCTGTTGCCAGTACTGTTGATGCTTGTTAGCTTCTGCAGAAAGGATATTCGATATGGCCGTACATCCTAGTTTAATCAGTAAATGGAAGCTGTTGTTCGCCCTTTTGATCATCATAAATATAAACACCGGCTGTTGGGATAGTCAAAAGATTGAAGACCTCACCTTTTCAATTGGTGCGGGATTCGATCTAGTCACCGAAGAGAATGGCGATCAATCAGCTGCTTCACCACCGTACAAATTGAAGGTCACATACCAGAATCTCATTCCAACCCAGACTAGAGGAAGCTCCAGCGCTGGCGCTAGTACTCCGTCCGAATCCTATCACAACATAACAGCTATAGGTGATTCAATACATGAGTTGACGCGAAGAGTGTCTTTACTAACAAAGCCTGTATCCGGAGAGCACGTAAAAGTAATTGTCATTGGGCGAAAATTAGCCGAAAGGATTGAGATGGAGACGCTGTTAAATTTATTTTTTCGGGATGAGGAATTCCGCGAGAGCTGTCTTATCTTTATCGCTCGCGAGGATGCTGCTCGTACCTTAAGCAGCTCTAAAATAGATATTCCTTCCTATTTAATCAAGTCCATCTCAGATAATCAATACCGCTCCACGAAAATATTGCCAACTTTCACGCTGCAAAAAGCAATTTCCAAGCTGCAAAGCAACTCCAGCTTTATTTTACAGACCATTGATGTTCAAGAGGGCAACATCGTTTTTAGCGGCGGTGGCATTATTGACGGTAACACTCATCTATTAACAAACTTCTTTAGCCCAAAGCACGCGCAAGGCTTGGCATGGATAACAGGGCATAAGCAAGGGGGACTCTTAACGATCCGTAATAAGAACAATCAGACCCAGTTTATATACGAAATATCAAGGATTAAATCTAAAATGAACGCGATTGTTCAAGGAGATAAAATTTCATTTCATATCCATATCCAGTCAACAGGGCGTATTTCTGAAGATTGGCGTAACCTGAAAGTAGATCCCAAACATGCGATACAGCTCGTACGTCAATCGGAAGGACAAATAATATCGGAAGCTAAAACCTATATCCAAGACACTATAAACGAAATGCAAAAGACGAAGGCAGATGTAGCTGATTTCAGTACGACCCTTAGAATTCAGCACCCTCACGTCTGGAATAAAGTAAAACGAGATTGGAACCGTGTATTTTCCACAATCCCGATCACGTACGATATTGCTATTCAGATCGAAGACTATGGACTGGAGAATATGGGGTTAAGTCAAGATTAAACAAATAACCCGCAGGTCGTGGCACCTGGTTTAAGTGCACCTGCGGGCTATTGTTCCTATTCCCTTTATTATCAATTTCATAAATTAAATGGATTTGATGATTGTTACTAATAACACATCCACGAATATTAACTTTTTGCAGGTATAGTGTATTCGATCTCTTTTTAGATCCAGTCATCTTTAACATTATGCTGTCTTCGTTTAAGATACTTCTTGATAAATCGGAACAGCACATATATCACGATCGACAAGAAGTATAGACAATACACCACACCGTATAAGTACAAATAATATATTGAAATACCGCCGTTGTCTTCTCCATCTCGACTCCAACTTGTATTGATCTCAAATTTATTTTCCAGTCTGTTCAATCGTAAATCATTAGGAAAACACAAAAAATCTTCAAGTAAAATATCTTTTCTCCCATATCTGCCTTCTAGGTGTGGAACTTTTGAGGATGTCGTATTCGCGATCCAATATTCCTGTAGCCCACCGGGTAATATCGTCAACTTTTGTATAAATTTAACCTGTACCTCCACAGTTACATCCTCTTTGCAATAGTCTTTATACAACTTGACCAACCCTACTTTAATATCATGCTTCGCTTTATAGTGCAGACCTACTTCCGTGATTAAGGGTAAGCTGATCACTACAAAGATCAATATAAATTTAAATGTTGCACTTTTAAGAAACTTCATGTCTAATTTTTCTCCCTCATAATTCAATAGAGATACTGCTACAATCTGTCGCTATTATGGCGCAGTTTTCTTCGTTTTATCACATTTTTTACTTTATTAACAAAATAAAATACTGCATAAGATACTATAATGATCAAATACATCTCCACATACACAAAAATAATTTCAATCGGAATACCTCCTTTATCATCATGCACCTCCATAAAATTTTCTCTTGGAATAAACCGCTGTAAGTCCTTATCTAGTCTGAACATCTCATTCGAACATCCAAATTCCGAGATTAATATGTTTTTCTTACCATAGTCACCCGAAACAGAAGGAAATCTCTTCGAAGAGGTAACTGCGTAAAACTTGTGCTCCCTATATCCAAACATAAACCCACTCTCTTGGATCAGGTTTGCATTCACCGTAACTTCCACAACTTCATTGCAATACTC
This sequence comes from Paenibacillus sp. ACRRX, assembly GCF_022346885.1. Classification (GTDB taxonomy): domain Bacteria; phylum Bacillota; class Bacilli; order Paenibacillales; family Paenibacillaceae; genus Paenibacillus_B. Next base: position 28,395 of record NZ_JAKRNK010000009.1, on the reverse strand, counting down.
TTTATATAATTTTTCCAGACCAATTTTAATTATGTTCTTATTGCTATAATCGACATAGACTTCAAAAATCAAAGGAAGACTGGTAAGTAGCACAAATAACAAAATAAACATTCCTCTTTTAAGATATTTCATCGAATTTCTCCTATAGTTCTTCTTCATGAAAATTATCGATCTTGTACCTTCTCTCTGAACATACAATACCATCCAAAATCTGTATATGAGAACAGATTCCATTTTGAGCAGCACACCTCTATTAATAGAACTGTATTGTATAAGTTCAACAAAACAACACAAATAACCCGCAGGACATAGTACTTAACTTAAGTGCATCCTACGGGTTTATATGAAGCACCATCAGGTGCATCGGTTATAGATTACTTCTTTGGACTGTTCTCAGCAGCATTACGGTGCGTATCCAGCTTCATCTGCAGCTCCTGTTGTATTGCTGCCAATGCTTCATCAATACTTTTCTTATTGGCAACTACATCATCAATAGCTTGTCCCACCAAAGTGCGAATAGTGGTTTCAAAATCTTTGGGTACATCTTTATTTCTAAAATTCCGAATATTTTGTACTAAACTTGGCTTCAGCATGGTAAAGGCTTCCGCACTCTTACCACTACCACCAATTTCTTTTAAGTATGTCGTACGAATCGGAAGGTCACCTAAGTTCTTGGAGGCTGCCTTAGCCATCTCTGGTCCACTCATAAACTTCAAAAATTCCCATGCCAGAGGCTTATTAGGTGAGTCTTGGTTTATGGCATAAATCCCATTAAAGCTAATGTATGGCGACTCATCTGGTCTACTCGGGTTGACAGGCATCGTCACCATGCCCCACTCAAACGGCTTATTATCTTTCTCATATTTGGTCATATTTACAATATTGTAAATAAACCATGAACCTTCCATAGCCATTGCCGCTTTGCCTGACATAAACTCGTTGTTGTTAAAACTCGAGTACCCGCCATTGTTGTTCTGCTCTGGCAGTTTATAGGCTTTGTTCCGTATAGCATCCGTCACCAGTTTAAATGAGTTTTTCCAGCCGTCTGTATGTAGCAGCACTTTCTCATTACGAGAATCCAGTACTTGCAAATTAGTCGATTGAGCCACATCCATCAAAAAATCATAACTTTCTGAAAACTGATTGGCAATCCCATACGTCTGGTCCTCCCCAGAACCTTTATTAAAACGAGCCGCAAGATTCAACAGCTCCTCCCATGACATTTGGTGTTTTGGCAGTTCGACACCTTGCGCCTTAAATAAGTCTGCGTTGTAGTAAACCGCTGAACCATAATAGTAAGGTGTCAGTGCATACAAATTGCCATCTCCGAGCTCGCGGAACATATCGATCACACCTGGCAGCATATCTTTCATATCCACCTGTTCCTGTGCGAGTATCGGATCCAGATTATATAGCTTGCCTTTCTCAGCCAGCTTAGGCAGCTGCTCCTGATCTAACATGATGATATCTGGCTTCTCCTTCTCAACAAATTCCAGCAGCTTCTGATTCGGATCTTTGAATTCCTTATCCTGATTCTCCTCATCCATGGCGTTCATATTAACGACTTCAAAATCAACATTCTGATACTTGATAGAAAAGAAATTACCATAAAATCGGTAAAATAGCTCCTCATCCCAATACATAACTTTTAACTTGCCACCATTCTCTGGCATTTTCTCCAACACTGGCTTCTCACCCATACATCCACTTAATAACACCAAGATCATCATACTTGCCAACAGGACCTTCCAACTCTTATGTAATTGCAACAACTGTAGTTCCTCCTTTATTTTACACCTGAATGGTTATGATCTATCTATTTTCTTTTCTTCCTTTAACTCAATCCATCCTCACACACGACTTTTCTTCAGCTTGAAATGTCAGTTATAGACCCGGCAATGAATCAAATCGTACCACATAAAAACATGAAAATTATGATATTAATAGAAGGTTAAGAACTATTTAAGGATTTCATAAAAGTATTAAGAAATAATGATCTCTCCCCACTCGCTGAACAACATAAAAAAGCCACAATTGCAATTCATGCAATCATGGCTTTTCTTCCTGGTTACTTTTTGGTTGGTTGTTCTGCCGCTTTCTTCTTACTTGCATCCAGCTTGGACTGTAAATCCTGCTGCAGTGCAGCTAACGCCTCATCTACACTCGCTTTGTTACCTACGATATCATCAATAGCTTTCAGTATGGATGTATTGAGGTTGCCGTAGAAGTCCTGCGGAACTTTATTATTTTCAAATGCACGATACATATTAATGGCAGCTGAAGAAGGCTTTAACATCGTAAACGCTTCCGCGCTCTTGCCACTAATTTCTTTAAAGTAGGTCGTGCGGGTTGGTAATTCCCCACTTATCGTCTTGGAGGCAGCCTTAGCCATCTCAGGGCCATTCATAAATTTCAGGAACTCCCATGCCAGACGTTTATTAGGCGAGTCTTGATGGATAGCAAAAATATTATAAAAACTAATGTATGGCGACTCATCTGGCTTGGCCGGATTTACAGGCATCGTCACCATTCCCCATTCAAACGGCTTGAGCTCTTTATTGTTGCCGTATCTGTTCATATTGACAATATTGTTGGCATACCATGAGCTTTCCAAGGCCATCGCGGCTTTGCCCTGCATAAATTCATTTTGATCAGATCCCATATAATTGCCGTTGCTATCTGGTTTTGCCGCTTTATAGGCTTTGTTGCGGATCGCATCCGCTACCAGCTTAAACGAATGTTTCCATCCATCTGAATTCAGCAGTACTTTCTCGCCCCGCGCATCCAATACCTGCAGATTAGAAGCTTGAGCGATGTTCATTAACAGTTGGGAACTGTCTGAGAACTGGTTGGCTATGCCGTACATCTGATCTTCCCCAGATCCTTGATTAAAGCGCGCAGCCAAGTTCAGCAGTTCTTCCCATGACATCTTATGTTTAGGTAGGTCGATCCCTTGCTTCTTAAATAAATCCGCATTATAGTATACAACCTGCGTATAATAGTATGGCGCCATGCCATACAAACCGCCGCCCCCAAGTTCACGGAACATATCAATCATACCTGGCAGCATATCTTTCATGTCCACTTGTTCCTGAGCAATAATCGGGTCCAGATTATATAACTTGCCCTTCTCGACCAATTTTGATATTTGCTCTTGGCTCAACATAATGACATCCGGCTTTTCTTTATCGATAAATTCAAGCAGCCGTTGATCCGGATCTTTTTTCTCATTTTCCTTCTCTTGGTTTTGTTCAAACATGGAATTCATACTAACAACTTCAAAATCAACATTCTGATATTTGATGCTAAAATAGTTGCCAAAAGATCGATAGAATTGCTCCTCGTCCCAATACATCACTTTTAGCTTGCCGCCATTCTCCGGCATTTTCTCCAATACGGACTTCTCACCCATACAACCACTTAATAAGACAATCACCATTATACTCGCTAACAATGCTTTCCAACCCTTATGTAATCGCAACAACTTCTATTCCTCCTTTTCCCACTTATATACCAGTATAAAGAGCTATTTTCCAATATTCAACTACAGAACCGTAATATAGGTATCCTAACTCTAGCATATCTTCACTTTTATCTGATCTGATAGAATGCAACATCCCCAGCTACAACGAGGAATATCATAAATTTGTTATTATATGAACGCACTGTTCTGAATGCCCAATTGGGTAGGTGTATCAAGGGAAGAACAACAAAAAGTCCAGCAATATTTAATTGCGGGAGTAGAGTAGAGTCGGTTATCGATGAAAATTACGGCGAAATGATGAACATCAGGCTTCAAGCTGTTGATACCAACATAAAAAGATGAGTTCAATATCGCACTAAAAAAAGACCTGGCATTCTAACCAGATTAGAATAATTGTCAGATAAACAGATGATGATCTTACAATCACGGAAAGAGGCCTGGTATTTTGGGGGTCAGCTAAACTGACAGATCGACCCTAGCGTGCTACCGACCAAAGATAGAAGCTGTCCTGCTGCTTATCTTTTTCCGCAGCGGACAGCTTCTACACATTTATTCAGGCTTCGGTTGATTTTGCTTTTCCTTCAGCCACTTCGGCGCCCCCTTGTTCTTACGGTCACGGTGACGACCATTGGAGCCTTTGTCCCGAACAACCTTCTCACGCGACGGCTTGTCGGATGTAAAGGATGGCTTGGCAGTACGTGGTTTTGCACGGAGATGGTCTGCTTCCGCTTCCGAAATACGACCATCATAGAAGCTGCGTTCCTTAATGGGAATATGCAACTCACGTTCGAACTTGCGTATAATAAAGCGTTCACGTTCCGTAATGATACTTACCGACACTCCCTGTCGTCCCATACGACCTGTACGTCCCGAACGGTGCACATAATGCTCCGCATTCAGAGCAGGCTGCAGGCTGAACACGTATGGCAGCTCGGGAATATCAAGCCCCCGTGCAGCCACGTCCGTGGCAAGCAGCAGTTGGAACTCGCCCTCGCGAAAGCGACGGAGCACGTTCACTCGCTCTTGCTTCGGGGCATCGCCGTACAGCGAGCCAACGGACAACTGTGTATAACTAAGCTTCGACTCCCATTCGCCAATCATCTGCGAATCGTTCACAAAGACGATAGCCTGCTTCGGCTTCCAATGTCGAACCAATCGGCGCAGCAGGTCGATCTTGTCACGTTCTTCCGTGACAAAGAAGAGATGCTCGATCGAATCAGCAACCCGCTTATCTGGCTCGATGCCGATAGCAACGGGTTCGTGCATCCACTTCTCGGCGAGCCGCTTCACATCTGCCGGCAGCGTAGCAGAGAAGAACAACAACTGGCGGTCGCGTTTCGCACGATTCAGTATAATGTCCGTATCGCTGGCTCCGCCCTTTTGTAAAACATGATCCACTTCGTCCACTACAATTGTGTTCACTTCGTGAATTTTCAACTTCTTCATCTCGACCAGCTCGCGGATTCGTCCAGGCGTTCCCACCACTAATTGCGGACGCAGCTTCAGCTTGTCCACCTGACGATGCAGCGCAGCACCGCCAATTAGCGGCTGCACAATCGTATCGCTGCCCTCCAGAAGCGCCTCCGCTTCACGTACAATCTGCATCGCCAGCTCTTGTGTCGGTGCAATCACGGCAGCCTGCGTTCGTTTCTCATCCGCTTGCAATCTCATAATAAGCGGCAGCAAGTAGGCAAATGTCTTGCCTGTTCCTGTCTGGGATTGTGCCAGCACATCTTTGCCTTGCAGCGCTGCTGGAATCGCTTCTGCCTGAATCGGAGAAGCCGTATGGATATCACGGGCTTGCAGGCGTTCTACCAAGCCCGCGTCAACTTGTAAATCAGTAAATGAAACGGTCACATCACTCTTTCCTCTCTATGAAGCAATACCTGATCGCTTGTCTTCTTCGTCTCATTATAACGAATTCCGACGTTTCCTCCAACTTTCATCTGTTGACCAATTATGTTAGCCTGAACATGTCACTCATCTTAACAAAGGAGTTATAACATGGATAAAATATGGAACGATACAATAAATGAAGCGTTTGAGCAGTTGCTGCTCACCTACAGCGAGCGTTTAACAGGCAAGGACGATGAACAGACCATACAAATGCTTAAAGTATGGGCTACGTTTAGTCATATTCACAAAACAATGCCCCACCTGACTCGCCATTGGAACGAACAGCACCCTGAAGCAAAGGCCGCTATTCGCACAATCTTTGAGCAAGTAAAGTCATTGCATGAGGCCCAGCAGAAGGCTCACCCGACCAACGGAAACACTTAGCTGTCTCAATCCTTTGACAAATTTTTATACATGTCGGTGTGTGGACCGATTGGGGAAAGATCAAACGAATCGCCATGCGCCGACAAGCCAAGTTTAGGGTAATAGCCGCCGACAGATGTACGTCCGCTGCGCAACCACATATGCACCTCTTTCATAACATATGTAAAGAGTCCGCCTTCCCGTCAGGACAGCGGACTCTTGTTATGTAAGCAGCGCGTTATTTCTTATTCAGCATCCTGCCTGCAACGCGGTTTGATATACGCGGAAACAGCTGCATAAACTTGGTTCCTGCCGCAGCCAACCATGGCAGGTCCACCTCCGAAGTGCCGCGCTCCATCACACGAAGAATCCGTTTGGCTACACGTTCTGGAGGCATCATAAACCACTTGATATTGTTCACGTAATGGCCCGTCGGATCTGCCACGTCAAAAAATGGTGTATCTATCGGGCCCGGATTTACGGCCGACACGGTTACCCCAGTGCCTGCCAGTTCCATCCGCAACGAGTTCGTAAATCCGAGTACAGCATGTTTAGAAGCAGAGTACGCCGATGACTTGGGTGAACCAATCTTGCCCGCCATAGAAGCCACATTCACGATCCGGCCTGATCGTCGTTCCAGCATCGAAGGCAATACTGCCTTCGTACAGCGGACAGTCCCCATATAATTAACGTCCATCATCGCTTCAAATTGACCTAATGTCAGATCAGTTGCTCGTTCAAACAGGCCAAAGCCCGCATTGTTCAACAAAATGTCAATACGTCCATATGTTTCTATGATCCGTGCCATGACATGCTCAACTTCTTCCGCATTAGTAACGTCGAGTTGAACACATTCATGCTGTCCTTGTATTCGGGCAGACACATGTGCCAGCTTATCTGTAGAACGCGCTGCCAGAACTGGTATTGCTCCCGCTTCAGCGACAAGTTGGGCGGTTAGAGCACCAATTCCGCTTGAAGCACCTGTTATGACAACGACTGATCCTTTTATATCCATCTCGGTCTCTACCTCTCTAACCTATGCGCATCATAATATCAAATCGCCCAATGTCCCGCACGTGCAACGGCACCGTCATCGCCGTTGAACCACAGTTCGGCGCTGCCCCGATCAGCAGCAGTTGCGGAGGTGTAATATCAACGTGAATACCTTGATTATACAATAAAGTGGACGCATTACCACTTATCATATTGCCAAGCTCGGAAATAGCACTTTCCCCCATCGTATCCAGAGCCTCCAATTGGAAGCCCCCCATCATAGCCGAGGCCATTTTGAGAGCAGCACCTTCATTTAAGCCGAATGCGACATGAGCGGTCATCTGTCCAGTCAGATTGAATTGAATACGTAGATCATGTGCGCCGCTCCAAGATAACATTTCAAGCTCCCCACGTTCAGGACGAACCTGTACAATCTGTTCGATCACATTGCACGCCGATTGTAAAAAAGGCTGAATCCATTCGGCTTTCATATCTGTAGCTTTCGCCCCTTTCCGACACTAAGGGAGTATATTCGACAAAATCAAACCGTCCTCATACACCCAGAAACTCTAAGACTATTATACTGAAAACGTTTCAGAAAGCACTACTCGTTTTTATATTATTATGTGAAAAAGCTGCAATAACAAGCCCTTATTACAGATCAACAAGCAATTATTCGTGAAAAATGGGTGTTCGATGAACTAAAGAATGGAAATTAGCCAAGTAATACCTGGACGAAGTCAAATCTAAGTGGAGGAATGAAGAAATAGGACGAGAACCCCTCGCCCTATTTCGAATCGTTACAAATCCAGACATGTCCTACTTCTGAATCGCTAAGCTCACGATGATGTTTCTGGCCAACTATTTAAGCAGACCACGCTTCATCGCTTTGTACACGAGCTGTGAGAACAAGCTGTTGGACCATGCAAACCATGCACGTGTAAAGATGGAAGGATCATCTGAGTGGAAGCCTTCATGCATAAAGCCAGTATCTGCATCCGTCGCTTCAAGCAGGTTGATCATCTCGACCATTTCTTCATCTGTTGAAGCCGTCAAGCCTTGCATAGACAATGCCATGTGCCATACATATCCATCTGGTGTATGCGGACTACCTATTCCTTTGGCAGCTTTGCCTTCAAAATAGTACGGATTTTCTTTGCTTAAAATAAAGCGGCGCGTATTTTGATAGATCGGATCTGTTTCCGAAGCATATCCCAAATACGGTATGGACATTAAGCTAGGCGTACCAGCGTCATCCAACAAAATCTGGTTGCCAAAGCCGTCTGTTTCATAAGCATATATCTTACCGTATACCGGATGATTAACAACACCGTACAATTGAATACCGTGGTTAATTTCACCCTCCAGCTTCTTCATTTCAGCAACAAATAGCTCGTCGCGGAATCCATACTTAGCAATCTCTTGCATCTGACGTAAGGATACGACTGCAAACATGTTGGACGGAATATTATAATGGAAATCACACGCATCGTCACTAGGGCGGAAGCCCGACCATGTCATTCCGGTATAGTTGACCGGCATACCCATGCCATCGTTGCGAAGCGTGTCGATTTCTGGGCAATTTTCACGATTAAAGCGGTATGGCGACTGTTCGAAATGACGCTGCTCCGTCTTCCATACTTCGACAATTTTCCGCATAGCGGATTTAAAGTTGGAATCAAAAATATCTGTGCGACCCGTTTCTTTCCAATACATATAAGCAAGTCGGATCGTAAAGCACATCGAGTCAAGCTCATATTTGCGCTCCCATACCCATGGAGACATTTCCGTTTGATCATTTGCATCCCAATGCCAGTCGTTCGCTGTTTCATTGAATGCATTTGCATAAGGATCTATATTGATATAATACATATGGCGCTTGATCAGACCACCAATAATACGCTGCAAATCGGCATCATCTTTAGCCAGCGGCACATAATGGATCACCTGCTCAACGGAATCACGCAGCCACATGGCAGGAATATCACCTGTCAATACAAAAGTCGTGCCGTCATCTAACAGCTTCGTTGTTGTTTCTAACGTGTTTGGGAAGCAGTTTTTAAACAATTTTAAGAGCTTCGGTCGATGCGCCAGCTCCTGCTCTGCTTCTGCCAGTACTCGTTTTACGGCCTCTGGCAGTTCGAATTTGGGAACGTCAATCTTAGGTAAGCGGAATTGTTCCATGATGTTTCCTCCATTTTTCTATAGGTTGAAAAGTATATTTGTGAGTAGGTATAAATAGAGTGCCTGGCTATGCTGATAGGGTACTCTCCGTTAGCATTCATGCGCGCGGTCTTTAGGACGCCCTAGCTACGTAATTTAACATATAAAAGAGAACGCTTACGCAAGGAACGGTGGTACCGTTAACCTTATCGTTCTGACCCTATCAGTTTACATGGAAACGCTTTATCAAGCCACCCCTTGCGGGTGTATAAACTTTAGATTATTTGTCAAATAAAAGTTTAGTTTGAACACTCCATCTGCTCGTATATAAAAAAGGCATATCTAGCATCTTATCGCATGAATCTCAACACTTTTACGGAATCTTTTATGGTATTGTGAATATAAAAACATTGACAACTTTATATATGGCCTTCATCGTTATGCCTATAGTGTACAAACTCATTTTAATGTAATACATATGTATTAAAGGAGGACCGGAATGCCTAATATTTGGACACATCTCATTTTTGGACAGGAGGCCATGAGAGCGGCTGGATTAGACACTTGGCTTCAATCCCCCTCTGATCTCAGACTCTTTAATATGGGCTGCCAAGGACCTGATTTTTTATTTTACCATCACTTTCTCCCCTGGCAGACAGATAAAACGATGAACCTGGTAGGAAGCCTGATGCACAATGAACATTGTGGGCCTGTCCTGCTGGACTTTATAACCGAGACAGACCCCAAAGATCGCCAAAGGTCCATCTATATGCTTGGTTTTATGCTTCATCACGTGCTCGATCGCAACATGCATCCCTACGTCTTCTCCCGTTCCGGCTCGCGAAAATGGGACCATCAGCGCTTCGAAGTACTGATGGATACGCATGTCGTCAAGCGTAAGCTTGGGCTTGAGACGTGGAACACGCCGGTGTGGAAAGAGATTGATACCGGCGGATCGTTTCCTGAGGCGGTCGTCGACGCTTTCGAGCGGATGACGGAGCGCCACTACGCTGCGTATCGCGGCCTTGTTCGCCGCGAAGCATGGAATGAAGCGAATCACGCAATGATTGGCGCGCAGAAGCTGTTCCATGACCCGCGCGGCTGGAAGCGGGTCATCACCTTTGGGCAAACCGAACCGCTTGTATACAAGCGCAGGGTTGCCCACTATGATGTCATGAACGAGGCGAATCGCCCGTGGCTTGACCCTACGGGCTCGGGTGAAACCTACACGACAAGTATTTGGGACATGTGGGAGACAGCTGCGAGTGATGCTTCATCCGCTATTGCGGCGGCTTTGGCATATTGGAAAGATTCTTTTAAGCCAGAAGAAGGTACGATTGCTGACGCAGTACCGTCAAACGCACTTGCCAACCTGATCAAGGCAATCGGCAATCGTTCTTATGAGACAGGGCTGTCGCTGGAGCAGAATCGTCCAATTGTGGCTGAAGATCCAATCTGGGAACGTTAAAATAAAAGGCAGCAGCTTCAAAGCTCTCGAGTTAGTCTGACTCGAGAGCTTTGTTTTAGTCTGTATGCTCGGCAGTCTTTCTTTGGTCTACCGCCTGGTTATATCGTCTATCGCCTCGTGGTATTACATCGGCTACGATGACCAGATCATGCTTCAGCCACTTACGGAAGCTGGCTCGCAGCGAATACGCCTCCGATACCTCCAGGAGCAGCGGCGTATCCGCCCGCGCATGCAGAACAACATCTTGTCTGTGTATTTCACAGCGAATCGATTCTACCGATGACGTCCGCATGCGGTCAAAACCGACCGCCAATCGCAGGAGCAGCCCCAGCACCCGTACTGCCTGCTTGTCTTGAGGCAGCAGCAAAGCGTCATAAGCTTTCCAAGATTCGTTCAGCTTCTGCTTACGATCCATGGAAGCAATTAACCCGCTCAAGATAACTTCTCTCGGTGTTAAGCCATACAAATCTGCATTCATAATCATATAAAAAGCATGACGCTCCCGCTCCAAGTGATGGATCGCAATCCCTGAGTCATGCAGCAAAGCACTTGTTCTCACGATTCGTTTCCATTCTGGCCCAAGATCATGCAGCGGCTGAAGTTGGTCAAACAACATGTCCATTAGTTTATCCACTTGATAGGCATGTCGCTCATTTAAATGCAGTCGATGCATCAGGTTGTGCACCGAGAACATCAGCGGCTCGTCAATGCTAAGACCTTCTTTACGCAGCACTTCAAACAGCGCCCCATCTCTGACTCCCTTGGCACTAACCAGCAGCCTGGGAATCTGAAGAGCACGTATCCACACCGATACAAGGGTAAACGAGCCCATTATAATATCTGCCCGGTCCTTTGCCAATCCTGGTACAGCCTCTTTTTGAGCAAGACACATTCCCTTTAATCGTTCATGCCAGTTCAGTACGTCATTAGAAACCACTTCGTAATGATGCAGCGAGTCAAATGGATATCGGCGCTCTGCCTTGTCCATCTTAGCGATCGTACGCATCGTTCCCCCGACGCCAATTAAAGGAAGTCCCTTGGTTCTCTCCAGCCATGGAACCTGTTCAAGCCACTGCAACGAGGCAGCAGTCAAATTGTCTTCTTCTTCCGCAGACAGCTGATCTCTGACATCGAATTCCCCTGCAAGTGTCAGCGCGCCTACGGGCAAGCTGATGCTTGCTCTCATCTCCCGATTCTCAATCCATACCAATTCGAGTGAGCCGCCACCAATATCAAGCATGAGCGCATCCTTAACGTTCATTGTTGATATTACAGCCAAGTAATCCAAATAAGCTTCCGCTTCACCGCTAATGATACTGAGCTGGATACCTGTTTCTTCTTTAATTCGGTGCAAAATAAGTTCCTGATTGGTCGCTTTGCGCAGCGCAGCCGTAGCAACAGCTATTATTTCACAATTCAAATAACTTTCGCCTAGACGTTTAAATAAGAGTAGCGTTGAGATCAAATGATCACATTTATGCTCTGGAATTGCTCCAAGCTCATCGTATTCATCCCCGAGTCGAAGCACTTCCTTCCATTGATCTACAACCTGAAAAGATAAATCCGAATGAACCTCTGCTAACATAAAGCGGACCGAATTCGAACCAACATCTACGATACCGATATGTCGAAGCGGCTGACTCCCTCGGGCCAACTGCAAATTTGTCATATACCCTCACTCCTGACGCTAATAAACTTACGGTCTATGATCCTTGTACAGCCCTGCTGCGTTACGAACCATTTAATCATGTATTTCGTCAAATGACCATTATATGATCTATTTATTTACATTTTCTTTATATATAAGCCTGTAAAATAAAATGAGCTATGCCAGCGGCTTCAGCTTGGTTCTAATAAATGTTTACTTACCTACTGCATACACTACGTAATAAAGTTTCTATGTTCCCACCCACATTGGCTAGTACATTTCTTTCATTCCATTGTCCTGCTTTCCTCAACCGACATCAGTAATCGAAACCAGCAAGCAATGAAATACTCTCCCGCTCTGCAATCATACAGAGGGCCGTCATATCCGCTTTCATTCAAGGCGTCCGCACGCTATTCCTCTTATCCTTATTTAAGTACGTCCAATGCTTTCATCATGATTTACACATTCATATTAAGTATTTGTAAATCTATGACCTGCATAGGAAAGATGCATTAATCTACATTTAAAGACGCATAAGCCGAGTATCTCATATACGTTGATAAATTTCGGCATTTTTTGCGTAGTCAAGACATCGGTTAAGGAGATGTGCAGATGAGTCAACCGAAAATAGCCGCAGCAATCGATATTGGTTCTAATGCGATAAAGATGCTCATTGCAGAGATAGAGGGCCCAGGGCAGCTTCGGGTGCTTGAGGACGTCAGACTAGACTCTCCCATCGGCGATGACACCTTTACAAATGGGCGGATCCGACCTGAGGCCATGTTTAGCGTGTGTCGCTCTCTCAAGCATATGTCACAGTTGATGAAGGATTACGGCGTAAGGCATTACCGTGCTTATGCCACTAGCGGAGTTAGAGAAGCCAGCAACAGCTTATATTTTTTGGAACATGTCCGTCAGGCAACACAGATGGACGTAGAGCTCATCGATCGTTCGGTTGAACGATTTTTGACCTATCAATCTTTGAATTATGGCTTGACAGCTATGCCGACCCTACGAGCAGAAGGCCTGCTCATGGTCGAGATAGGCAGCGCAGGGGTGCAAATGAGCGTATTTGCCGATGGCAAGCTCCGTTTCTCTGACCATGTAAGAATCGGCACTCTTAAGCTGAAAGAAATTCTCGATTCCCTCCGGGGGGAATCGCTTCAATATACAGAAGTATTGCAGCAATACATCGAAAGCCAGCTTGGTATGCTGCATGAGCGGATACAAGCCTATAATCTCCCCCATTATCTTGTGTTAGGTGGAGAAACGGCTTCCTTGGTTCAACGCACACATGAGCTAGTGCTTGACGTCCGTGGCATGAGTACTGATGTGTTTAATCGATATCACCGCGATATTATTCAGTCCGGCACCTTTAAGCTAGCTCACAAGTTTCAGTTGGATGAAGAGCGTGCTGACCAGATGATTCCGACCAGCATTATTATGTCCGAGTTATGGAAAGCAACAGCTGCGGAGCATGTTTTGATTCCTGACCTGTCGCTGAGACATGGCGTGCTGCATCAACTCGCAGCGGAATGGTCCGACGGTACGCTGAGCGATACTTATGTCGCAGATATGATAGCAACAGCTCTCCATACGGCTGAGCGCTACCAGCTTGACATCGCTCATTCTTTAAAAGTCAAAGAACTAGCAACGAAGCTCCTGCACAAGTGCAACGCTTCTTTTCATTTAGACGCATCATACGAACTATGCCTCCAACTGGCAGCTATTTTACACGATATTGGCAAGCACATTTCACAAGAAGGACACGCAGCTAATTCCTATCACATGTTGAAATCGATGGACATGTTAGGGATAACGGACAAGCAGAAAGAGATTATTGCGAGCATCGCACTCTATCATCCCCGTGGCACGATGGTACCTATTCGACCGGAACTGTCCACTGAAGAAAATATCGCTTTGGCTCGACTCACTTCCCTACTTAAGTTGGCTGATGCCTTGGACTGTTCCCATAGACAGAAAGTGCAAGACATTAAGATAACTTGGCAGCATGGAGAATATCTGCAAGTGAAGCCCCTTTACGAAGGAAGCCTTGAACTGGAAACTTGGGCCTTTATGCAGGAAAGCCCATCCTTTGAACAAATAAGCGGATACCCGATCCGTCTAAAACCCTAACTTCCGGTAAGGAGTGATACGATGCGAAAGACACTGATTAATCGAGAATGGAGCTTGCTCGCCTTCCATCGGCGCGTATTGGAAGAAGGCTATGACAAGTCAAATCCATTAATGGAAAGGTGTAAGTTTCTGGCGATTAGCTGCTCCAATGTAGATGAATTTTTTATGGTGCGCGCAGCATCCGTTGTTGATCAAATATTAGCCGATTACCATAAACAGGATCACTCCGGATCAACGCCACAGGATACACTGCGAGGCATCGAGCAGATCGCACGGCAGATCGTAGCAGACCAATACAAGCTGTATGAGCATCTGCGCACCAAGCTCCGTGAGTCAGGAGTACACCTGAAGAGAGCGCACCGCTTAAGCTTACCCGAGAAACAATTTCTAAAAAGTTATTTTACGGAGCATATCTTTCCCGTCCTAACCCCTATGGTCGTCGACCAGAGTAGACCGTTTCCACTCATTCAGAACAAGAGTCTGAATATCGGCCTGCTCGTGCAAGACCCCGAAGATGGCGAAACCGCTTTTGCTACCGTAGCTGTGCCTGAAGTACTGTCTCGATTAGTAGAGCTCCCTTCACATGGCCAAGGGCGGGAATTTGTGCTTTTGGAAGATGTGATGAAAATGCATATGGATATGTTGTTCAGCGGCTATGATATTACCGAGATAAAAGCTTACCGTATTACACGAAACGCTGATCTTGATATAGACGAGGACGGTGCAGAAGATCTCCTGAAAGAGATCGAGCAATCGTTAAAAATGAGAAAATGGGGTAATGTGGTCAGACTTGAGGTGGAAGCTGAGTCAAGTAAAGAGATGATCCGCATGATTACTCAAGATGGAGAAGACGATCCTGATGCAGGCATCAATTACGTTGATGGTCCGCTTGATCTGACTTTTATGAATAAGATCACGCAGCTTACAGGATATGACCATCTGCATGACGCCCCATTCCAGCCACCTATGCCGCATGAACGTGAGGTTGACCTGCTGGAATGGATTCGAGAACAGGATCGGCTGCTTCATCATCCATTCGACAGCTTTGGCGTAGTTGTTAATCTAATCCGACGCGCCGCTAAAGACCCGGATGTACTTGCCATCAAGCAGACACTTTATCGCGTATCTGGCAATTCACCTATCATCCAAGCCCTGATTGAAGCAGCCGAGAACAAGAAGCAGGTCACTGTGCTAGTAGAGATCAAAGCGCGCTTCGACGAAGAGAACAATATTCATTGGGCCAAGCGACTTGAACAGGCAGGCTGCCATGTCATATACGGCCTTGTTGGCCTGAAGACACACCTGAAGATGCTTCTGATCGTCCGCCGCGAAGAAACCGGCATACGTCGATATGTCCATCTCGGTACAGGCAACTATAACGATGTGACGGCCAACTTCTATACCGATATGGGGCTGCTGACTGTGAATGCCCAGATTGGGAGTGATGCCTCCACCATCTTTAACATGTTGTCCGGCTACTCCGTCCCTTCCAGTTTGAACAAGTGCTCAATCGCTCCCTTGTTCCTCCGCAAACGTTTGGAGCAATTGATTGAATATGAGATCGACGTCGTCAAAAAAGGCGGAACGGGACGAATCATGTTAAAAATGAATGCGCTGGTTGACGTCAAACTGATCCACCTTCTCTACAAAGCGTCCAAAGCTGGTGTGCGTATTGATCTTATTGTACGTGGAGTATGCTGTCTGCGACCCGGCGTCAAAGACCTAAGTGAGCATATTACAGTCAAAAGTATTGTCGGTCGCTTTCTGGAACACACACGTATATTTTATTTCCATCATGGCGGAAAAGACTTGACCTTCCTGAGCAGCGCAGATTGGATGCCGCGTAATCTGGATCGGCGTGTAGAAGCGATGTTTCCGATTGAGCTTCCTGAATTAAAGCACCGTATTATGGACATTTTGTCCCTCTATATGAAAGATAACGTCAAAAGCCGTTATCTGCTGCCCGATGGCAGCTATTTAAAGCAGAAAACCAAACCACAGCTGCGTATTCATGCCCAACAGCTGCTCATCAAAGAAGCGTCCCGCTCGCATCTGCAGCCTGTCACGTTACAATTACAACCACGTCAAGCTCCTGATCGCGTTATGACGTTAAAGGTATCTGCGTATGACCACTGACCCCTTTAAATTAAGCAATTTTTCATATGAATAATCATTAGAGATATTTGCAGGAGCTTGTCCTTCTATGTAGGCCAATCTGTAACAGTGATCAGCCAAGTGCATCCAATCTATGCGCGAAATGTATCATTTCGATCAAAGGGAAAGATGAGCAAACCATAATTATGATCTCGTGCGGATTGCCTGACGGCAGTCCGTTTTTTTGATCGAAAAATTTTGAATTTCTCGCACCTATCCAACCGCGCATTCCCTCATCGTCTAACTAATCACAATGCCAAGAATGAAGATGAATATTTATATATGATAGCTTCTATCTTCTGTCTGCTGTAGTTTCTTATGTGTTCTAATCAATCTATTGAGCACCTTTTTCCTCAGCAAAGTTACCGAACTAGTTGTGCTGCTATCGTATGCAATAACAGCCCTACATCTCCCAACATCTTTATTTATATGTGGAACGCTGTCCGGCTGGTAATATTTATACCCAATGTTCATACATGTATAGAAAGCGCTTACAGATTGTGTGTTTACAAACCCTTTATGCCCAGATGACACCCGTTTAACTTTGATGATTTACGATTGTGAAGGTAAAGACAAGATGTATGCCTTACAAAGCAACACAACCAAACATCTTAAATCAAAGGAGTCCACACATGAAAAACGCATTTATCATTCGTTGTTCCACTGTATTGCTCGTCTCGATCATGTTGTTGACAGGATGCACCAGCGGTTCTACTAGCAGCGAGAGTCTGGATACATCCAAGCTTACGCTAGAACAGATCACAGAGAAGGCAAAAAGCGAAGGTGAAGTGAATTCTGTCGGAATGCCGGATACGTGGGCAAACTGGGTGCAATCATGGAACGATCTGAACAAGAAATACGGCTTGAAGCATATTGATACAGACATGTCGAGTGCCGAAGAACTGGCGAAGTTCGAATCGGAAAAAGATGATGCAACAGCAGATATCGGAGATGTTGGGATTGCGTTTGGTCCATTAGCCAAAGAAAAGGGTTTAACTCTCCCTTACAAGACTTCCTATTGGAACGATGTCCCGGATTGGGCTAAAGACGAAGAAGGCCACTGGCTGCTTGGTTATACGGGCTCACTTGCATTTATTACAGATAAAAATAAAGTTGCCTCTCCTCCAAAATCATGGGCAGACCTGAAAAATGGCGGTTATAAAGTATCTGTCGGTGACGTGATGAAAGCCAACCAAGCTCAATTCGGCGTACTTGCAGCTGCTTTTGCTAACGGTGGTGATGAGAAGAACATCCAGCCTGGTATCGATTTCTTTGCAGAGCTGGCCAAGGCAGGACGAATTAATCCTATTGATTCAAGTGTGGCTAATCTCGAAAAGGGTGAAGTCGAAGTTGGTATCCTGTGGGACTTCAACGCCCTAAATTATCGTGACCAAATCGATAAAAATCGCTTTGAAGTCACTATCCCTGCCGAAGCTTCTGTCATTAGTGGTTACACAACACTGATTAATAAATATGCCAAACATCCGCATGCCGCGATGCTTGCTCGTGAATACATCTTATCTGACGAAGGTCAAGCCAATCTGGCGCGTGGTTACGCACGACCTATTCGTGAGAATGCCAAGCTGCCAGATGACGCCAAGAACAAGCTGCTACCAAGTGAAATGTACCAAAATGTTCGCCCAGTCAAAGATATGAAAGCGTGGGAAGCAACGACCAAGCAGCTTCCGCAGCTATGGCAGGAACAGGTACTTATTCATGTTAAATAATGTGCTAACAAATCAACTTATCTTTATTATGCTGGACGGCCTGAAATACAGCACGGCCGTCCAGCAGTTGGGCTACATGCATCATCTTGTTGAACACGGCTTAGCGGCAAGATTCAAGGTCAAATCCGAGCTGCCGAGCCTTTCTAGACCGCTTTATGAAGTACTGCTCACAGGCACACCTGTCTACCGACATGGCATTACGACAAACCACACCGTTAGACTGTCTCATGAGCAAAGTCTGTTCCATCTCACACGACAGCATGGCTTAACCAATGCAACCGCTGCCTATCACTGGGTCAGTGAACTGTATAACAAAGCACCGTTTAATCCTATGACAGACCGCTACCAATGGAACACAGATCTTCCGATCCAGCACGGAACTTTTTATTGGGAGGACCATTATCCGGACTCGCACCTATTTGCAGATGCCCAGCATCTTCTACAAACCGCTAAGCCCGATTTCTTATACCTTCATACGATGAACATTGACGACGAAGGTCATAAACATAGCGGCAATTCTGCGGCTTATCGTAATCGAGCTATAGCAGCTGACATGCTGTTAGCACATACACTGCCTTATTGGACATCACTTGGTTACCAGATCATTGTCACAGCCGATCATGGCATGAATGATGATGGCATGCACAACGGTACCACAGACGATGAGCGTTCCGTACCGTTATATGTGATTAGCAGCAAAGTTCAGCCAGGTGTATATGAAGAGGCTGTATCCCAGCTGCAAATAGCGCCGCTTGCTTGTCATCTGCTGAATATACGTGCTTCAAACGTAATGCTGCCACTCACTATACTTCAAGCAGAGCCTGTGCCTTCCGTGTAACGGGGGCACTTGTTATTTCCTCGGAAATAAGTGTGGTTTGTCGTACATTGTCTATTCGATAACAAAGGAGTGTCAGCTATGAGAAAGTGGAATGGACTGCTGGTAACCACACTAATTCCTTTCTGCTGCTTTATCGTTCTATTTATGCTTGTGCCGCTGCTGTCTATGGTCATTGGCAGCTTTCAAGTGGAAGGCGGCACTGGCTGGACATTCACGCACTATAAGGAGATTTTCAACAATCCGTTCTATAACCAGGCCTTTAAGAACAGCTTACTCATTTCAGTTTGGTCTGCTACAATGGGTATCATTTTATCGGTGTTTGCTGCATATGGCGTCACTCAATTCCCGATAAAATGGCAGCAGCGCATTTTGGTATTTACTAACCTAACGTCGAATTTTGCTGGAATTCCGCTCGCATTTGCCTTTATCGTCCTGCTGGGAAACAGCGGCTTATTTACAATCCTGCTGCAGCATTTTGGCATTAATCTGATGGATTCATTTCATTTATTTTCATGGAGCGGATTGACCGTTATTTATATTTATTTTCAATTGCCGCTAGGTGTACTACTGCTATTTCCTATCTATCATGGTATTCAAGATAGTTGGAAGGAATCAGCCTCCCTGCTTGGTGCCTCCCCCTTTCAATTCTGGCTGCGCGTAGGTGTTCCAGTGCTGCTGCCAAGCATTGCAGGCACATTCAGCATTATGTTCGCCAACTCCATGGGGGCATACGCTACCGCATACGCACTGACGGGGAGCACGTACAACTTGCTGCCAATCCGCATTAGCGGATTAGTATCGGGTGACGTGTTCGCACGACCAGAGCTGGGCAGTGCATTAGCCACAATGCTTGGGCTCACTTTAGTCGCAGCCCTGATCATTAACGAGTGGCTCACACGCCGAATTCGGAGGGATCTGCGATGACAAGTACAACAAATCATTCGAATAATCATTCGCTGAACAAATGGCGTCGTTTTCATTTCTACCATTTGGTGATGCTCATTTGCGGCCTATACTTACTCCTGCCTCTGCTCGCAACTGTGTTGTACTCGTTCGCCACCGAATGGAATAAGACTATATTGCCAGAAGGATTGACTTTGCAGTGGTTTACGGCCTTATTTCAGGATTTGCGCTTCCTAAATTCCTTTGGACGCTCCCTAATACTTAGTGCCAGTGCTACTGTTGTCTCGTTGATCGTGACAGTTCCAGCCATATTTGCAATCGTTGTGTATGCACCTCGATTAGAACGATATGTACAGGCACTAGTGATGACCACTTATGCCCTGCCTGGTGTAATTATGGCTGTCGGCTTAATTCGTGCTTATGCAGGCAAGGGAATCTCTATGCTAATCGTAGTTGGTGGCGCATATGTAGTTGGTATGCTTCCGTTTATATACCAGGGTACACGCAACAGCCTACGTACAGTGAATGCAGCCTCCTTAATGGAAGCCGCTGAATTACTCGGTGCAAGCCGCTGGCATGCATTTCTTCGGATTATCGTACCGAACATTATGCCAGGCATTCTTGTATCTGCATTACTGTCTTTTTCGATGCTGTTTGGCGAATTTGTCCTAATCAACATTTTAGTAGGGGGCAAGTTTGAGACATTGCAAATTTACTTATTCGGTGTTTTAAACCGCAGCGGTCATATAGCAAGCGCGCTTGTCGTGTCGTATTTCATTATTATGGCTATCATTAGCGGCCTATTGATGAAGCTCGGTGCCATCGGACAATCACAACAAAAGGGGGATTCCCAATGACATACGTGACAATTGAGCAATGCTCCAAATCTTTTGGCAAACAAGCCGTGCTTCATCACCTCGACCTAAGTTTTGAGCAAGGCGAATTTATTACTTTGCTCGGTCCAAGCGGATGTGGGAAAAGTACACTGCTGCGTATTATTGCGGGTCTAGCGACGCAAGACAGCGGCAAGCTATATATAGATGGCAAAGAAGTCACTCATACGGCTCCACGCGATCGGCAGGTAGGTATGGTCTTTCAGTCTTATGCTTTGTTCCCCAACTTGACGGTTACGGACAACATTGCGTTCGGATTAAAAATGAAGCGACTTGAATCAAAGAAGATTGAACGAGAAGTAGCCGCAATTATTGAGCTTGTCGGCCTTCAAGGCAAGGAAAAAGCATTTCCACGCGAGCTGTCCGGCGGGCAGCAGCAGCGAGTCGCGCTCGCGCGGTCATTGGTGACTAAGCCTAAGCTCCTGCTGTTGGATGAGCCGCTAAGCGCCCTAGATGCTCAGATCCGCAAGCATCTGCGTAAACAGCTTCGTGATATTCAACGCAGTCTAAATATGACAACCGTGCTCGTCACGCACGATCAAGAAGAAGCCATGTCAGTAAGCGATCGTATTTATCTAATGAACGGCGGTCGGATTGAGCAAGCAGGTACACCGCATGATATCTATACGCGACCCCGGAGTCCATTTGTTGCAAGGTTTATCGGCAATTACAACGTAGTCTCACGCGAAGAGTTGCGTCGGATGCTGCCATCCCTTGCTCACACAGGCAGCCTAGTGGAATCTACTGCTTCCTTGTATGCAATCCGACCGGAAACACTGAGTGAAGAGCCCTTTGAGCAAGGCATCGCACTGACAGGCAAGGTCGATCATCTTTCCATGCTAGGCAACATTACTCGCTGTGAATTTATTATTGAAGGCTGTCGCCTTTATGCCGACCACCTGCATCGCACATTTGAACACGCAATGATAGGAGAGACCAAGACTTGGTATATTGACCCGAAGGATGTGATTCCCCTCTATGACGATGCTGCCTGAAGAACGCAAGCAATTTATACTGGAGGAAATTCAGCGGCATGGCAAAGTAGGCGTCGTAACCACGGCCAACACCTTGCAAGTGACCCCAGAGACGATACGCAGAGATCTAGCTGATCTAGAGGGACAACAACTCTTAAAACGAGTGTACGGCGGCGCCATCGGCTTCACGCATGCCAAAGCGGAACCTCGATTTGAGAAGAAGCAAAACATGATGCGCGAAGCCAAAGTCGCTATTGGCAGCAAAGCCGCTTCTTACATTCAGGACGGCGATACTATCGTTCTAGATGTTGGCACCACTACACTGGAGCTTGCACGCGCCATCAGAGGTGTAGTGCGGGTCACCGTTGTAACCAACTCGCTTGCCGCCGCCAATGTTCTGATGGAAGCGCTTGAGGCGCGCCTGTTCGATGGCCGTGTTATCATGCTGGGCGGTACAACCCAGCCTGCCCAGAAATCCGTCACCGGCGCATTGACGTATCAGATGCTATCGAATTTCCGCTTCGACAAGGCGTTCCTTTCCTGTGGCGGCATTACACCAACTACTGTTAGCGACTACGAGATGGAAGAGGCGTTATGCTCCTCCGTCATGTCAGCTAATGCAGAGCAGGTATTTGTGCTTGCCGACCATACCAAGCTCGACAAATCGCAATTTTACAACATCTGTCCGCTTGCTCATGTCAGCACGGTCATCAGCAGTGACAGGATGCCGACCAACTGGACAACACATGGCATTGATACCACTTGGATTGTTGCTTAAAGTACCAGACGAAACTACTTTATAGGCAGAATACTAAAATGACCCCTGCCAGACAAGCTGCCTCTCAGCAGTCTATCCAAACAAGGGTCTTTTTTATAAAGTATAGATAATAAATGTTATATTAAGGAATAATATCCAACGTGAATCAAGAGTCCAGCTCTAGCACGAGCGCTTCAAATGGACGAAGCCTGAAATCCTGCATCCTGTCGATCTGCGTATCATCATAGTTGCCTGTCATGCGGGCAAAGCTGCGGCCCTGCCAATGATCTGGACAACTAAAAGATACTTCGTGACGGGCAAAGTTAAGCACAATCGCCCACTCCTTGCCTTCCCATTCACGAGAATAGGCATAGATATATTCATCATTTTCAAGATAAAGAGAATACGCCCCATACACCATGATTGGATGCTGCTTACGGAGTCGAATGAGCTCTTTATAATAATAAAATATAGAATTTGTGTCCTGAAGCGCGGCTTCCGCATTGATATCCGTATAATTAGGATTAACCCCCAGCCAAGGCGAGCCTGTCGTGAATCCGCCATTAGCTGATGCATCCCACTGCATTGGTGTACGTGCATTATCCCGACCTTTCACATGGATCGAACGCAGCACATCTGCCGGAGCTTTGCCATGCAGTTCAGTCGCTTCCCGATACATATTTAACGTCTCAATGTCTTGATATTGGTCAATACGCTCAAAGCTTACATTCGTCATTCCCAATTCTTCACCTTGATAAATATAAGGAGTTCCCTTCAGTGTATGCAGAAGTGTGGCCAGCATCTTAGCGGACAGGACACGATATTCGCCATCATCACCGAAACGCGACACCATCCGTGGTTGATCATGATTGTTCAGGTAAAGGCTATTCCAACCTTTGTCAGCCAAACCAATTTGCCACTTGTGCAAGATGCCCCGTAGTTTATGCAGCGTCCACGGCTTCAAATCGAACTTGCCTCCTGCGCCTGATCCGATATCAACATGCTCGAATTGAAATACCATGTTAAGCGCACCGTTCTCTTCATCTGTAATCTCTACGGCCTGATCCGCATTAACGCCCGGCATTTCCCCTACCGTCATGACCTCGTAATGATCCAGCACTTCTCGTTTCATCTCCAGCAAGTAATCCATCAGTTTCGGCCCGTTCATGAAGTGATCGCCGCCCCATGCGTAACGGTCTTCCCCAACACTTGGAAGCTCTGGTGTTTTCGAAATAAAGTTAATCACATCCATGCGGAAACCGTCGACGCCTTTATCGAGCCACCACCGCATCATCTCATATACTTCGCGGCGAACTTTAGGGCTCTCCCAATTGAGGTCTGGCTGCTTCTTGGAGAACAAATGCAGGAAGTAGGCCTCAGTTTTCTCGTCATACTCCCATGCAGAACCGCTAAATACGGAAGTCCAGTTATTTGGCTCCTGACCATCCTTGCCTTCACGCCAATAATAATATTCCCTAAATGGACTATCCTTCGATTGCCGCGATGCCTCAAACCATGCATGTTCATCAGACGTATGGTTAACGACCAGGTCCATTACTAACTTCATCCCTCGTTTATGAAGACCTTCAGTAAGCGCTTCCCAATCAGTTAATGTTCCAAACTCTTCATGAATATTCCGGTAATCACTAATATCGTAGCCGTTATCATCATTAGGTGAAGAGTAAACTGGAGACAACCAAATTACATCGACCCCCAGTTCCCGCAAATAGTCCAGTTTTGAGACAATGCCTGGAATGTCACCAATGCCGTCACCGTTGCTGTCTTTAAAGCTGCGTGGATAGATCTGATACACAACTGCTTCTTTCCAAAATGTCTGTTTCATCGTTCTCCACTCCTTCTCCCACTCTGCGTTAGTATGCGTGTTGCCGGGGTTGCTCCTGTTCGCGTAACACTTTGAATACGAATAATTATCAAACGCTCAAAGGTACTTTCCATCTTTTAATGGAATGCATTTATTCTTACCGTAAAATTTCTCATGTCTCATGCAAACGCCTCACACACATTGTGCAAACGATTGCATAAAAATTATATCATGCTTGCCCAACTATTCAAGTTACGAAATGCACACCATTTATAAATACTCACTTTTATATTAAGGTATAGTTATTATATTTGATTATTTCCGAATCCCTTTCTTGCTTGTCAAATGGATAACTTAACCTCCCTATTCCTTAAACATATGTTGCCTCTCCCAAATTCAGAAGATAGAGTACTGGGCCTACAGGACACTGTGCAAGCGCAAATTAGCTTCCTTTGATTCTCTTCATGCGAATCCCAATACCGATTCCATTCCTTCTTTACCCTATATGCCTGCTTGTCCAATGCTAATTTCCACCAACTTCAATTTAATGACATCTATATAACTGCAACCATATGCCATTCAAGAAGTAAAATCGAACTTGGGATCTGTCATAAAATATAATAATTTGCATAAGATACAGCGCATCCGCACCTGCTACCACTCGCTGCTATACCGCTTACGCTCCACCACTCCACCATTAGATCCATCCTCGCTGTTAACGCACAGCTTGAACCGCCTGATTGGGGGTATTATAAATATAAATGCTCATATTTTCCCCCATACATAATCTGACGAATCTACACTCAAAATAGAAGTGGATAGGAGATGACAGTATTGGAAAATGAACAATCTCACTCACAGCAAGACCAATCCATTCAGCCTTATCATACGTGGAGTACATCCGACACGCTTGATCATCTAGGCAGCAGTGAGCAAGGGTTATCTACTGCTGAGGCAGCTAACAGAATAAGCAAGTATGGCAAAAACGCATTGCAGGAACAAGAAGGCAAATCTATAATCGCCAAGCTGCTGGCCCAGTTCAAAGATGTAATGATCGTTATTC
This sequence comes from Paenibacillus sp. ACRRX, assembly GCF_022346885.1. Taxonomy (GTDB): domain Bacteria; phylum Bacillota; class Bacilli; order Paenibacillales; family Paenibacillaceae; genus Paenibacillus_B. The sequence continues at coordinate 3,113 of NZ_JAKRNK010000009.1, read as the reverse complement.
TTCTGGCTGCCGCCTTGATCTCTGGCATTTTAGGAGAATGGACAGACGCCTTTATTATTTTGTTTGTTGTCGTGCTGAATGCCGTACTTGGTGTCATTCAGGAGAACAAGGCAGAGCAAGCACTCGCTGCGTTAAAGCAGATGTCTTCTCCTAATGCTCAGGTGCGTCGCGGTGGCGAGACGATCACGATTCGAGCGGAAGATCTTGTTCCTGGCGATATCGTTCTGCTTGAAGCTGGCAATGTTATACCAGCAGACATCCGAATTTTGGAGTCTGCATCTCTAAAAATCGAAGAAGCAGCCCTGACCGGAGAATCTGTCCCGGTGGAGAAAGATGTTGAACCGCTCGACAAAGCCGACGTCGTCATCGGCGATCGCAAAAACATGGCCTATATGAGCAGCAATGTTTCCTATGGACGTGGTGTAGGTGTTGTAACCGGCACAGGTGCCAATACCGAGGTTGGTAAAATTGCAGGCTTTATCACGCAGGAGGAAGACGAGGTCACGCCTCTCCAGAAGAAGCTTAATGAATTGGGCAAATATTTTACCATCATTATCGTCGTAGTAGCTGTTATCATCTTTGTAGTTGGCTACATGCAAGGTCGAGAACTGCTGGATATGCTGCTTACCTCCATTTCGCTTGCTGTGGCTGCCATACCTGAGGGACTGCCTGCTATCGTGACGATTATTTTGGCGCTGGGCGTACAAAAGATGGCCAAACGCAAAGCCATCATACGCAAACTGCCTGCTGTTGAGACACTTGGAAGCACCGAGATTATTTGTTCAGATAAGACAGGAACACTAACACAGAACAAAATGACGGTACTGCAAGCCTATGTGGGGGACGTGATGCAGCCTTCTCAAGACCCTGTGCAGCAGCTAGCCGGGCATGAAGTATTTCTGCAAGTCATGGCGCTTTGCAACGATTCAAAGATTACAAGCGGCGATCGTGCAGATGGTATCGGCTTTATTGGCGATCCAACAGAAACGGCCCTGGTCGATTTTGCGTTAAAGCAGAGCTTTGACAAACGTGATGGAGAAAGCCGTTATCCACGTCGGGCGGAGCTTCCGTTTGATTCAGAGCGGAAGCTAATGACAACCATACACGATATGACTGCGGATCATGCACAGCCATATCGCGTCATGACAAAAGGCGCGCCAGACGTGCTGCTTGAACGATGCAGCGGCATTTTACGCGATGGCAGCATTGAGCCGATGTCAGACGCCCATCGTACAGCAGTTGCTGCTGCCAACAAAGCGCTTGCAGACAAGGCGCTGCGTGTGTTGGCCCTTGCCTATCGTGACTGTGAGTCTCTGCCTGAGCAGCTGACACCTGATGCGGTAGAACGCGATCTCGTATTTATCGGTCTCGTCGGCATGATTGATCCACCGCGCGAGGAAGTCAAGGAAGCCGTCCGTGTGTGCAAGGCGGCGGGTATTCGTCCGGTTATGATTACAGGTGATCATCGGGATACGGCTGCTGCAATAGCCAAGGAACTAAACATTATCCAAGATGATAGCGGCGTACTGACTGGCAGCGAACTGAACAAGATCAGCGAAAAAGACTTCGAGCAGAAGGTAACAGAGTATTCGGTATACGCGAGAGTGTCTCCGGAACATAAAGTTCGAATCGTGCAGGCGTGGAAGAAACGTGGCAAAATAGTCGCGATGACAGGCGACGGTGTCAATGATGCACCCGCCTTAAAGACATCTGATATCGGTGTTGGCATGGGGATCACTGGAACGGATGTGTCAAGGGGTGTTTCTGATATGGTGCTCGCCGATGATAACTTCTCGACCATCGTAGTAGCTGTTGAAGAGGGACGTAAGGTGTACAGCAACATCCGCAAGACTATTCAGTTTCTATTATCTGCTAACTTAGGCGAAGTGATAACCTTGTTTATAGCTACAATGCTCAATTGGAAAATTTTATTCCCAATCCATATCTTATGGATTAATCTTGTGACAGATACGCTGCCGGCATTAGCGCTTGGATTGGAAAAAGCTGAGGCCGATATTATGAAACGGCCGCCGCGCAAGTCATCTGAGAGTGTCTTTGCAGACGGTGTTGGCAGTGGGATTATTTATCAAGGCCTTATGGAGGCCGCCTTGACTTTGTTTGCCTACTACTGGGGCCATACACACTACGCCGAGGATATTGCGGTGACGATGGCATTTGCCACACTAGGCTTAATTCAATTAACGCACTCATTTAACGTGCGATCCAATCGAAAGTCGCTGTTTACGATAGGCTTTTTTTCCAACAAATATTTAAACGGCGCTGCAATCGTATCTGGCTTGCTTGTAGTGCTCGTTATCTTGCTGCCATTTATGAATGAGCTGTTTGATGTTGTGCCGCTTAACGGCGAACAATGGCTAATCGTTATTGCTTGTGCAGTTGCGATCATACCAATCGTGGAGATCGTAAAACTGATCGTTCGGGCAACAGGGCGCGATTCCTAAGGATGGAGCAGTTTCTCCATAAAAAGAGGGACACAGACTTTAGAGGGAATGCTCGCTGCGAGGCCTAAGCTATCGCACTCGGCAAGCTCCTTTAGACGGCTTTCCCGCCTTATCAGGCGCCCATGCGCATCTAGATCCCCAACTAATGCGGGATTTCGGCCTTAAGTTGGCCTTGCGCGGGATAGGCGCGTTGCCATGCCTGAGCTTTACCTCGCTGCGAGGCCTAAGCTATCGCACGCGGCAAGCCTCCTTTAGGCGGCTATCCCGCCTTATCAGGCGCTCATGTGCATCTGGATCGTCTACTAAGGTGGAATTTCGGCCTTAGTTGACCTTGCGCGGGATAGGTCCGTTGCTATGCCTACGCTATCGCACGCGGCGAGCTTCCTTTAGGCGGCTATCCCACCTTATCAGGCGCTCATGCGCATCTGGATCCTCTACTAAGGCGGAATTTCGGCCTTAGTTGACCTTGCGCGGGATAGGTCCGTTGCTATGCCTAAGCTATCGCACGTGGCGAGCCTCCTTTAGGCGGGTATCCCGCCTTATCAGGCGCTCATGTGCATCTGGATCGTCTACTAAGGTGGAATTTCGGCCTTAGTTGACCTTGCGCGGGATAGGTCCGTTGCTATGCCTACGCTATCGCACGCGGCGAGC
>NZ_JAKRNK010000008.1 GCF_022346885.1 Paenibacillus sp. ACRRX | reverse complement strand
ATAATGAACGGTGACAATATTGAAAGGGTAATGAAAGAGAAATCAGACTCTTCTTAGGAAGGATTGGCTTATGCTGATGTTAACAAAGATGAAGCAATAGATAGAGGAGATGAACATAAGTGGAGATGCTCAAAGTCAACAAACTCGTTAAGACTTACGAGGGCAAAGTTGCCACTCCAGTGTTAAAAGGAATTAATTTGGCTGTTCGGCAAGGTGAATTTGTGGGTGTAATGGGCCCTTCTGGAAGTGGCAAGACAACATTGCTTAATATGGTGGCAACGATAGATTCGCCTTCTTCTGGCGAAGTGATGATTAACGGTATGAATCCACACACGTTAAAGAAGGATAAACTGGCGTCTTTCCGTCGCCGTGAGCTTGGGTTTGTGTTTCAATCTTTTAATCTGCTGAACACGTTAACGGTAGAAGAAAATATTGTACTTCCGCTTACGTTGGAAGGTGTTAGCGTTCGCAAAATGAAAAGTGATGCACGATTGCTCGCTGATCGGCTTGGAATTACGCCTATTTTGGATAAGCGCTCGTATGAGATATCCGGTGGCCAGATGCAGCGTACAGCTATTGCCCGGGCAATCATCCATCGTCCGAAGCTGTTGTTGGCAGATGAGCCAACAGGCAACCTGGATTCGAAATCTTCCAAAGATGTAATGGAAACGCTGGAGAATATTAATAAATCGGATGGTACAACGATGATGATGGTTACGCATGATGCGTTTGCAGCGAGTTATTGTGACCGTGTCATTTTTATAAAAGATGGTGAGCTTTACCACGAAATCTTTAACTCGGGCAATCGCCAAGTATTTTTCCAACAAATTATGGATGCCCTGTCTATGATGAGCGCTGATAGCAGCGAATTCTCAACTGTTCGGGTGTAAGTGGGGGCGGCCATCATGAACAAAACAGACGTGTGCATAATTAGGAGGTACCGCAAGTGAATTTCAGACAGTTCGCCTTTAACAACGTGTTCCGCAACAAGCGGACCTACGCCGCTTATTTTTTAAGCAGTGCGTTCTCAGTTATGATCTTTTTTATTTATTCGGTGATTGCCTTTCATCCAGAAATGCAAGAAGGCATGGTTGTTAATTTAGCATCTCAGGCGATGAAAATTGCACAATGGATCGTATACGTATTTTCCTTTTTCTTCATTTTGTATTCAGTTAGCGCCTTCCTGAAGACGCGTCAGCATGAATTTGGCGTGTTGATGATGCAGGGGATGTCCCATCGTCAAATGAATCGGCTTGTCTTTCTTGAGAACATGATTATCGGGATTGCCTCCATCGTTGTAGGTATAGTGGTTGGCCTTGTCATGGCTAAAGTTGGCCTGATGGTGGGCGGTAATATGATGGATGTTCAGCTAAGCTACTACATTGCGCCTAAAGCATTAACGCTTACGGGTGGGTCCTTTTTTATTTTGTTTATTGTTATTTCCTTCTTAACGCAATTTATGATTGGCAAGAGCAAAGTGATTCAATTGCTCCAAGGTACAAACAAGCCTAAGCCAGAGCCGAAAGCTTCCTTATTGCTATCTCTGTTGTCAGCTATATTGCTTGGAGGCGGTTATTTCTTGGCAGCAACTGCAAATGCCGGGACGATCGGAATATTAATGCTGCCGGTCATTGTAATGACGATTATTGGATCTTATTTCTTATTTACACAACTTAGTGTATTTATTATTAATTTGATGAAGAAGAACCGCAATTTATTCTGGCGTCGAACTAACTTAATTACCATCTCGGATCTCGCATATCGGATGAAAGATAACGCACGTATGTTCTTTATGGTATGTATTGTGTCCACAGTTGCTTTCTGTGCAGTCGGTTCGCTGGCTTCCTTCGGCGTACTAGGCAAGCAGACGGAACTTAGTTATCCGTTTCAGGTAAGTTATTTGTCTAAAGGTGATAACAAGAAGGCGAATGAGCATCTGAACAGTATTGAAGTTGGTTTAAAAAATGCGAATGCTAAATATGATAAAGTGACTACATTGGTGCTTTATCAGACTAGTAAGCAGAGTGAAAGTGGAATTAGCTTGCTAAGTGCTTCGGAATATAATAAGCTCGCGGCTGTGCTTCATATTGACCCTGTTCAACTTAAAGGCAATGATGCGATGGTCCTGCCGCACAACTTCGAGTATAAAAAAGTACTTGGTACGGGTAAGCGGGACATCACTTTAAAAGAGTCAGGCATTAAGCTTCATTCAATTGGTGTGGCAGAAGGCCCTGTAATTAGTCAGGGCATGGGCTCAAACTGGGCTGTCATTAGTGATGAAGCAGCGGAAATAATTCAAGGTTCTTCTAAGAAAGGAATCGTAACCGGTTATCATCTTGATAATTGGGAGGATGCAAAGGGTGTTGGCCAGAATATTAATGAGGAGCTTAAGTCCTGGTACGAAGCACATGCAGAGGATCGGGAGGCAAGTTCGAGCTTTGACTTTAATTCACTTGCAGATTCGCTTGCAATGCAGAATCAGATGTACAGCATTATGATGTTCTCGGCGTTACTGGTAGGTGCTGTATTCTTTATCGCTTCGGGAAGCTTCTTGTATTTCCGATTATATACCGATCTGGAACAAGATAAAGAACGCTACAAAGCAATTGGAAAAATTGGTCTTAAGGATAAAGAACTAAGCAAGATAGCGACTACTCAGCTGCTGTTATTGTTCTTTATACCGATTATTGTAGCCATTATCCACAGTGTATTTGCCTTTATGGCTTTGCAAAGCTTGATGGATCTATCAATTGCTGGACAGGCTTTTAAAGTGTTAGGTGGTTTTACAGTTGCTCAGATTGTTTACTTTATGGCAATCCGCTGGCGTTATATGAAACATTTGCGTGAAGCATTGCATTAAAGTCAGAAAAGTCGCTTATGGAAAAGGAGCCCTTGCGGGGGCTCCTTTTTGTTTGTGCTCTGATGTTGTTTATTTGGTAGTGAGTGTGTTAGTGTCCTGACGTCTTAGCATGGCTGGGGGTGCGACTTGGCTTTAATTCATTTTTATCAGATCCCCATAAGCCTTTCTTATGCTTTCTGGCCTTACGCTCAAGCTGTACGAAGTGCTCCGCATACATAACGTTAGGTGGGATTGTCATCGCATTGGCGTAACCTTCAGTCACTAAAGTTTCGTTAAACATTTGGGAGTGATTATGTATAAATACATAACGCAGGAGTCTGCCGTATTTGTCTGTATTTCCGGTGTCTGAAAATAAGTATACCTGCTTGCCTGTCAGCTGTTCTTTAGTGAATTGGCTGGCTTCCTTGCCGTAATACTGAACCTTACCATGAGTTTCGGGGGTATTTACCCCAATAAGCCTAACTTTATGGCCTGATTTGGTTACAAATGTATCCCCATCTACGACACGTTGTACGGTGTCTGACTCATATGTTTTACCTTTAAGTTCAGGATAGTTTTGAATCAGCTCCTGAACGATGGATTTAGAGTTCCCATCTGTTGAAGAAACACAGCCAGCTAAGAGAAAGGCTGCAACCGTAGGTATGATCATATACTTCACTAGCAGCGCAAGCATGTGGGAGGGCAAGAACGCTCGTTTTTGGTTGGTATGATGCATGTTTTTATCTCTCCTTCTTCTAACAGTATGACAAAACTTCGTGGTGGGAAGCAAGGTTGATAGTAGGAATGGTAGAAATAACCTAATGTTGCTATTGCAATATGGGTAAATTTATGATATCTTATGGTCAATCTTAATATGAGTCGTGAACGGAAGAACCGTCATGAAGCGATAAGCCGCATTAGAGGCTGAAGCTTTATGACGGTTTTTTTGCGTTCCTGAGGAGGGAGTATGTCACATTTCGGTAAACAGGACTGGATTATGGCGTTGCCAGATAAGCGTCTAATTGATTGCATCTATGATTACTGGAAGCATAGTGTTTATGCGGATGAAGTGCGTCTTCGTGTATTTTCACAGCTGGACACGCTTCAACATTATTTGACCCTCCAATCGGATGCCCTGCTGCTGGTCGTTGCTGCGGGATGGTTGAGCGAACTTCAACAATATCCGGATTGGACCCGAATTAAGAATGCTATGCAAGTTGTGGTGATGTCCGAGCAGTTGTCAGCTGCTAATGCAACGGAGCCCACAGTTACTCCTTACCAGCCTCTATCGAAGTTATTCGAGCAATTATGTTCTATTGCTCCGCGTGATGGTTCCAATCTATTAAGAGTAGTAGATCAGGAGGGAGCAGTTAGCAGCCATACTCGAGTATTAACTGTATGTTCGGCAGGCGGTGGCAGTGGCAAGACGACTATAGCTTTTCATTTAGCTAGGCATGCATCAGCCTGTGGACAACGGGTATTTTATTGGAATCTGGAAATGTTGCAGGATTGGAAGTCTCTCCTTGATCATCCCGAGGCAGGGGATTGCTCCACGAATGTAAATAGCTTTTCTAAGCTTCTCTATCATTTACGATCAGCGATAGAGAAGCCACCCAGTATATTAGTTGATTCCTACACAGTCGAGATTCCGGCGATTCGTGCGACGACCTTTGCATATGCTTGCCGCCATGAAGAGTGGGAGGTTCTTGATGGCAATATGTTCAGTATGCTGTTGGAGTGGCTAACAGATACGAGGCGGTTTGATTTAATTATTATTGATACCGGCGTTATGAACAGGTGTATTACTGCTGCACAGTTCAAGAGTCAGGCTATTGTATATCTGCTCCTGGATGATTTTCCTCTACTAAGCAAGACAGAACAGTGGATGCAGCAGCAAGGAATGGAAGTTCCAGACTGGTCGGCGCAAGTGCTTCCACGAACTAAGTTTATTGTGAACCGATATATGGGAGCGATGCTTAATCGATGGAACAGTCAAGAAGTGAAGATTAGCGGGTTTCTACCTTATATTCCATCCTGGAAGCAGCTTCATCGACAAGAGCAGTGGTTTAGCTCTGCCGTGTTTCAGGCAGCCTTGGAAGAGTGGATTGGTGTACACCTGCCCTGGCTGGTGCGAGGGGGGAAGGTATCAGATGAAGAAAATATTCGGTATGGCTATTAATCGGAATAAGATGTTCACAGAACAAGCAGAAGTAATTGATTCTGCAAATGAAGCCGAGCGAGATAAGCGTATTGATCTGGAAGGACTCTATTTGGATATACGACAACATGTAAGGAGCATGATGGAATGGGAGGAGAACATAGAGGACGCTGTCCTCTATAGAAGAATTGAGAACGCCTTGTTTGCACAGCCATTGGCAAGCAGTTTAACTTCTACAGAGATGATCAGCGTTGTACGACGGGTCTTTTATTCTTTTCGTGGCCTAGATGCGCTGCAACCATTAGTCGATGATCCTGCAATTACGGAGATTATGGTAAATAGTCACGAGGAAATATTTATTGAGCGTGGCGGGAATATGGAGCAGCTAACGATGCAGTTTGAGAGCAGGGATAAGCTCGAAGATGTCATTCAGTCTGTAGTATCCAGAGTGAATCGTGTAGTGAACGAGTCTTCGCCTATTGTCGATGCCCGACTAAGTGATGGTTCAAGGGTGCACATCGTACTTCCGCCTGTCGCATTAAAGGGACCGACGGTCACGATCCGCAAGTTTCCAGCGAAACCGATGACGATTGAGTCACTTGTTCATCAAGGAGCTCTCAGTAATGTGGCTGCAGAGTTTCTGCAAATATTAGTGCGCGCGAAGTACAACTTGTTTATTAGTGGCGGGACAGGCTCTGGTAAGACGACATTCCTTAATGCATTATCGCAGTATATTCCGTCCACTGAGCGTGTCATTACGATAGAAGACGCTGCCGAACTTCAGATCCTGACAGTGCCTAACCTTGTTGCATTAGAGACACGTAATGCGAATACGGAGGGCAAAGGTGCAATGGCGATGAAAGATCTCATACGTGCTGCGCTCAGGATGAGACCGAATCGTATCGTTGTTGGAGAAGTGCGAGGGGGAGAGGCTCTGGATATGCTCCAAGCCATGAATACTGGTCATGATGGGAGCTTGTCCACCGGCCATGCTAATGGTGCTAGGGATATGCTAAGTCGGTTGGAAACGATGGTTCTTAGTGGGACGAATATGCCTCTGCCTGTCATTCGTCAGCAGATTGCGTCTGCACTTGATGTAATTGTACATTTAGCCAGACTCCGAGATGGGTCACGGAAAGTGATGGAAATAGCCGAAGTTGAAGGTATTAAGGGAGGTGAGATTGTATTGTCACCACTTTATGTCTTTGAGGAGCATGAGGAACGGGATGGAGTTATCTATGGACAGTTGGAGCAAAAGAAGGAGCTTCTTCATCGTTGGAAGCTGAAGATGGCTGGGATGAGACTGCCTGAATAGGATGCAGTCTACCTTGGGATAGAATTGCAGTTGGATCAGGAGAGTGGAATAGTTGAAGAGGAAAAGTCAGTCTCTGCCCAATTATTCGGTCTATAAGATGTCACTTAGACAGTATGTGTTTGCTAGTTTCATTGGGGTCACTGCAATGTGTCTAGTCGGATATTTGTTCTACCAACATTGGCTAGGCGTGCTTGTTATCGGAGCGATTGGCTTTCGATATCCGCGTATCCGCACAAGAGAGTTGCTTAACAGGCGCAGATCACAGCTAACGAATCAGTTCAAGCAGGCTTTGTATTCACTAAGCTCTTCGTTGTCTGCCGGTCGATCATTGGAGAATGCGTTTAAGGAAGCGATTCATGATCTGACGCTGCTATATCCTGGGGTTGATGTGGACGTTATACGAGAACTACGTATTATAAGTTCCCGGATGGATAATGGGGAACCAATGGAGCAAGCGCTGTTGGACTTTAGCTTACGCGCGAATCAAGACGACATCTCAAATTTTGCAGATGTAATCGTTACCTGTAAGCGTATGGGAGGTGACTTGATTGAAGTGGTCAGGAGAACTTCCTCCGTTATTGGTCAGAAGATGGATGTCATGCTGGAAATAGAAGTGTTAGTGGCACAGAAGAAGCTAGAGATGAAGGCGATGATGGTTGCACCTTTTATATTCATTGGATTGCTTAAAATGAGTGCTGCTGATTTTCTAATGCCGCTGTATGAAGGGGCAGGCAGAATGATTGCCACAGTTGCCCTTGTGTTATTGTTTTTTGGGATTTGGCTTATTAGCAGGATGATGGATATTCGAGTTTAGACAGGAGGAAGTCCATTTTGTCCAAAGGTGTTTGGTTAGTGGCGGCGATCGCATGCTTTGGAGTGTTATGGTTCGCTAACAGGCGTACAAAGACTGTGTATCAGGAAATTGTGCGTTTATCGGCTTCTAAGAAGTTGGCTTTATGGCTCCCTATCTTTCTCCATTTGATTACGTTTATCCAATCATCTCTCGATACACATCCGCTCCTTGTATCGATCCGACAAGCTTTGTACCAATTACATGGACCCACCCAGTCCTACAATCAATTTCGATTGTTTATGGCAGAACTTACGTTCATTGCCTATGTTGGAATACCTTTAGGTTTTTTATTTACAGCAATGACCGATGGCAGGATAACAAACATGACAGGGGGAGGCCTATTAGCACTACTGTTAATACTTGCCCGTGTTAAAGATGTGTTAAACAAAGCCGAACGGAAACGTCAGGAGCTCCAAATGGAACTGCCAGAATTGCTAAGTAAACTGACATTATTAGTACAAGCGGGCGAAACGGTACAGAAGGCGCTATATACTTGTGTGCAGCGAAAGTCCAGGCAATTGGAGCATCCACTATATAAAGAGCTGGATCGAATGATGAAGGACGTACAGAACGGATATGCGTTTGTACAAGCGTTGGAACAGTTTTCTAAGAGGTGCGCCACACAGGAAGTAGCGATGTTTTCTACAACCTTACTTATTAATCAACGTCGGGGTGGGGCATCATTTGTTCTTGCAATGGAAGAGCTGGGAAGACAGCTCTGGGATAAACGTAAAGCGGTAGCACGCAAGCGTGGAGAAGAAGCATCAACCAAGCTTATTTTACCGATGATGCTGATGTTTCTGGTTATTTTAGCAGTAGTAGGCGGACCAGCATTCCTTATGATGAAGTAATAACGTGAACATTTGAGAGGAGAATATAGATGCAAAGTTGGGTACATGCAACAACTAAGTCGATATTGCAGGACGAAGATGGACTGGGCATGGTGGAGCTAGTCGTAATTATTGCGATTATCGTTGTGATCGCCATTATTTTTAGAAATGAAATTACTAATTTTATTAAAAGTTTGTTTGTGAAAGCAAGCAATAAGTCAGAGGAAATCTTTAAGTAATGTTCCTTAACAAGCGCAGGAAGCCAGGTGAGATGTGGCGAGGCATAAAGAATGAGAATGGCTCAATGATTATTGAGGCATCTGTTGTATTCCCGATCATCCTTTATTGCTCGTTGGCGATGATATTTATGGGTATGTTTGTGTTTTTAAAGGTAATGGTGTCACATGCTGCTCTTTTAGTCGCTGATCGGGCTGCTATCGTTTGGACCAATAGCAGCAAAGACCCCAAGACTGGATTTTTTCCCAATCATACTTATGATCCGTTATATTGGCGTCTATATCAAGATCAGCTTCTAGATCGAGTGTTGGATATCGGCACGCAACGAGATAACTTTAATGTACATATCCCAAGCAGGATAGGGAGCAGCTTAGCTACAAAGAAGCTGCACAGCGCAGCCGCCTTTGTGCCTCTGCTCTACACAGGCAATGTGCAATTTAACAATTTGCTTATGGAGCGCACTGTAAATGCTTCGCTGGCCAGTCCTATGTTTGATTATTCTGTAGGGCGAATGATCGATCAGGAGATCAATATAGATGGTGAAGCGGTCAGTGCTGTTGTAGAACCTGCAGAATTTATACGAACCGTAGAATTTGTTAGATATATGACGGTAAAGCTGAGGTCTCTAACTCAATTTGGTGCCGATCCTCGCCAAGCGGGGCAACTTATAAAGAATGTTGTATCTGCCCCACCATGACATTTATGAAGAGCGAGGATAATATGTATGTTTTGTTTATGTAGGTGGCTCAACACAATTGCTAGGTTGCTAGTCTTGAGGAGGCAGAGAATTGTATATAGTGAGCGAGGCGCGGTCTCTGTTTTCCTCATATTTGTGATTATGGTTGTATTTACACTTATGTCTGTGCTGATTGATTATGCACGTATTGCAGCCTTAGAATGGAGAACTGAAGCAGCAGCCCAGACGGCTGCGCGTTCAGTGATGTCGGCTTACGACCCAGAAGTACAACAGCGCTACGGATTATTTGCGTATGGTCAGACAGACCCCACTCATATTGTAGAGGTCGTGCTGAATAATCATATTCCGCATACAGATGAGGATACTTTTTCCTGGGTCAACATGGAGATTAGGAGTCACGAGACCGAAGTGCTGCGACCTTTGGGAAGACTAGAAGAGTTTGAGCATCAAGTACAGGAAGTGATGAAGTATAGGGCTCCAGTCCAGATTGCTTATGAGCTCATAGGCAAGATGAAACCTTTGTCAGGAGCGATGAAGGAAGCTGTGCAAGCAACTGAACTGCTGCACAGCATTAAAAGGGATGTTGACGAGCGTAATGATGAACTCGAACAAGTACTCAAGTTGCAGAAGCAAGCACGAGATACAGCAGCTGATGCAGGAGCAAAGCAACTGCTCACACAGAATAATCAGCTCGGGCTATCCGATAGGCCAATAGGCCCCGTAACGACTGCATCAGACATTGTGTCACAATATAATGATTATTTGGACAAGTTAGCAGATAGTGAGGTTATCGAAAAGACGGGACATAAGAAGTATCAACAATTAATTAGCAGGTTTGAAATAGAAGCGCGCCGGCTGGCACAACTTTTGGAACGGAAGGTGAGTGCCGCGAGTGAGCAACAGACAGAAAGTCTTAAAGAAGCTAAACAAACTTTGAATAGAGTGTACGATAAGAATGTATTAATTAGGGACAGGATTCGGCAAGTAAGGGCAACTAGTCAAGGTCAAGGCTATGATCAAGTTCAACAATCCTCTACAGGGCAAACAGTTAGCAACGAGGATGAGAGAACAGTTATTCGTAAGTTTAAAGAATCAATTGATTCACTCGTATTAGAAGATGGTTTTTTTGTAAGATATGAAGCGGAATTACACACACAGGCACAACAGTTTGCTTCTATTGCCCATGAAGTTAATCTGTTTCAGAAACTTGTGAATTCAATACCCGAGAAGGGATCAAAGGTTGACTTGCAAGACTCAGTTACTAATATGTGGAACCTGTGGACGGTGTATGAACAAGACTATATCCGTAGTTCAGGTAATTTGATTCAAGAAAAGGAGAAAGAAGTACGACAAATCACGGGTAGTGATTCTCAACGCCGGAGATTAGATAAAGAAACGAAGCAGGAGCTTGGTAAAGTGTCAGATCTACTCGGATCATTAAGGAAGATAAATGCCAAGCTTAAAGAACACCAAGCTGTATTTGATGAGGTAAAGCAGAAAGCAGATCAGATCAAATTATTCAATAAGAGGGAACACCATGCTGATTTACAAGTCGGCGGTGTTGAAAGTGACCCCACTGAGCAAGTCGCTGCTTCAATGGACGGTATTACTGCCTTGTATAGCAACTTGGGGAGTATGGTTAATGGAGCAAGGGATCGTTTATTCCGTAATGAGTATGCCTTCTTGTATTTCAACAGCTATGATCCCACGAAGTTGAAGTCTTTGCTCCATGAGAGTCAGCCATCACATGAATTGCTGCAATCGTTAAGCATTAATAATCAGGAATTAGAATATGTTATGTACGGCTGGGCAGATCCTGCCGCGAATTTAGCAGCAGCTTATGGCGAAATATTTTCACTAAGATTGGCAGTTCGTACAATGGAGGGTATTGTTCAGTCCGCTCATATGGTTCATCCTATGGTGATTCTAGCTTCAGCCGTATTATACGGTGTACGAATGGCATTTCAAGACATGATTGCACTGATGACTAAGAATGAAGTTCCTCTATCTGCATATGCACCTATGGTAAATTTGTCCTATAGTGATTTCTTACGGTTATTTATGATGCTGCACGGAGATAAGGAGCAAATGTCAATACGTATGCTTGCACTTATACATAACAATACAGATTTGGATCCTATTGTGAGAGGAACATATGGTCAGACAGACTTAAAGGCACGGATGAAACTGTGGTTTCTTCCAGGTGTCATTAAGCTTCTTGGTGAATCTGGATTAATAGGAGGGCAAATTGCAGATGGATATTATGAAGCGACACGCCGCTCTGTATTTGCCTACTAGATTAAAGAAGCCAGCTTATTCGTTTGGATCAAAGTGGGAGAGGTCAGATGGTGGAATCATCCTGGAAGCGGCCATACTGTTGCCGATGGTTCTTTTACTCTTCTTATTTTTCATTTATATGATACAAGCAGCCCTAATAGCAACTGCTTTACAGTCAAGTGCTTCGAATTCAGTGAAAATGGTCGCTGCCCACATGTATCCTGTCGTATTAGCATTACAAAATGATGAATCGAGTAGTGGAGGTTCACACGATAATAAAATTCCCCGTCCTCCGGCAATGGCGATGCGCCTAACAGTTAATGAATTTGGGCAGAAATTTGGGAACATGCTTCCGCATCCTGCAGCAGATTGGGTACAAGATATAGGGCAGTGGGCAGGTCAATATGCTGAGTCATTAGGGGAGCAGGCGCAGGCTGTGCTTGGACAAGCATTGTTTCAACCGTTGTTAGCGCGTTACGGAGTACAAGGAGTATTAACGCCGAGTCGTATTCGTGTTACACATTTAAAATTGCCTGACTTAAAGGAGAAGAAAGAGCCTTATATTGCACTTGAGCTTGAATATGATTTACCGATGCGTGTACCTCTATTAATGAATACAGTGACGTTGAAGGCGCGAGCGGCAGAGCGTGTCTGGATCGGGGATAGCCCTTTATCAGGTTCAGTTACGAATCCCACGCAGAAAGATAAACCAATACCCCAAATCATTAGGCTGGAGCCCAATCCACTGAAGCCATGGGGAATGGCAAGACTAATAGCCAAGGCAGCTCCGCATGAACGGATTAAGCTTATGGTGTACTACAAGAGTGGTGAGAGCATAGCCAAGGGGCTTGAATGGAAGCATGCAGATGCTGAAGGAAATGTGGTTTGGGAGTGGAACGTATCGGGCCATACTTCTGCAGGAATTTGGCGGCTGCAGGTTATAACGGAAAGTGGCATGTCAGCTGATATGAATTTTCAGGTGCAGTAGCTACAGAATTAGATCTACAGATTAGATGTGGAAGGAGGAGGTCGTCATTGCAGTTAGCCGAGGGAGCAACTGCCGTATTGCTGATAGCGGCTGGCGTTGCGGATATACGGACTCGTAAAATACCTAACAAGCTTAATCTGACCGCAGTTGTGACAGCATTATTGTATTACGCTGTTGTTGATGGGACGAAAGGTATAGTAACAAGTGGATTGGGACTTCTCAGCGGCTTCGGGTTATTACTACTGCTATACATAGGCCGGGCAGTAGGCGCTGGCGATGTAAAGTTATTTGCTGCGCTCGGTGCATGGATGGGTAGTTATTTTGTGTGGAACACATTTTTCTACTCCATCTTATATGGTGGAGTGATTGCTTCAATATACTTGTTGTATCACTATCGATCATTAGGTAGACGATTTGTTCAGATGGTGCTGCTGTTTATTGGGGTGAAATCCTTTGATATGCTTCGAGAGACCGTAATTCGACCTTCTACTTTTCCGTTCATGCTGGCAGTGATTCCAGCAGCGCTGACTGTACATTTTATGGACATGTGATGGCGATAAAGGACCGCGTTTGCCTTGAATTGGAGGAGGGCATGATTGTTGAAAAGGAGTGAGACATGTCAACGACATATGGGTATCATGGAGACTTTGTAAATGAGGTTACTTTGTGCATGAAGCTGTTGAGAGACCCGCCAGTAAAGTCAGATGAACTAGATGTCCATCCCATAAGGATGATGCGCCAGTGCCCGGTTCCTCATTTGCTTGAGTTGGATGTTCGAGAGATCGATTATAATGTGCAACTGATCTATGATATTAGCGGCAAGAAGATGCTTCAGCAGCAGCTTCGTAGTGAATCCATAGCTGAATTGCAATATTATGAGCTCTTGTTGCAATTATTGGGGATTGTTGAGGAATGTCGAACGTATTTGCTGCATCCAAACCAACTGCTGCTGCACGAGCAATTTGTGTTCATAGAGGGTGGATTATCTCATGGTAGATTATACGTCCCTTATGTTCCCTTGCAGCAGGCGATTCATGAGCACGCAGCTTTGCATGGAATTCAACATTTGGCTGTTCAATTGTCGGGGAACGTTCATTCCTGGAGTGGCGATAGGTTTCAACGTGTCATTCGTATGCTGAACGATGGCAGCTACTCCCTATCCCAAGTTCGACATTTCCTGCAATGTATTCTATCCCCAACTACTCAAGAATCAACGTATGATAATAATAGTCAAGCACAGCCGGCCCATTCAGAAATGTCTACACCTATCCAGCGAGAGCGTGTCAATAGGCTTAACAAAGAGGGGCTAAACGATGAACCTCGACCACATTTTAGCAATCCCGAGAATCTGCCAGTAAGTGCAGCTTCTCCAATTCACTTAAAGAACGGTCGGCAGAATAGGTCTTCAGGACATGAGCGATACCCAATGAATAGAATCGTTGAACCTGAGAGAGGAGATAGATATTCCAGGTTAGGGGAACAGGAAAAGACAGAAAGACGTGCGTGGAACGTGCAGGAGAGGATTGCTGACAATGGGGATATCGATTATCAGGCAAACGCGGTGCTGAAGGGCTCGGGTATTATCGGTGCAGCCATTTCAATTCTTATCTTGACGGCAGGTTGGGGATTAGGTTATTTAAGACGTAACGATAATTTAGGTATGGTATTAAGCTGTGGTACCACTTTAATTGGTTTATGGTTCGGCTGGGCATGGAAGAAAGGTTGGGTTTTTTCCTTGCTCTCGCATTTGCGTGATCGAGTATTTTTACAGCGCACAGATCATACTGATCCGGGGAGCGTTGAGCTTCCTGACTTTGCCTCGATTGAGCTGACATCTCAATTGAGTGACAGAGCAATAGATAGGTCAGAGCATCAGAATTATAGCGGGCGTCCTGAGCATGGTTTGGATACGAGGGATTGCACATCGGAGCGTGTTGCTGCAGCTTCCCTGTTTAAGGATGGGATGAGAACGGGAAGTTATGCGGAATATCCTTCTACTTATACAACCAAGTTTTCAAATGATTATGAGCCTATTAATCCTTTGCTGCAAACGATGCAGCAAAAAGAAATAGAGCTTGTAAATAAAGAGAGTTCTGCTAATATGTCAGACCAGCATTACGAAGCTCTTCCGTTTCAGACGACAATGATAGGTATGTCAAATCCGGATGCAACGATGATGTTGGATGATATTGTGCACGCAGGGCAAGGACGTCAAGGTGTGAAGCGTGTAATGATAGAACGGCTTGGCGACGATAACAGGACTGTAATTGATTCCATTGAAGCTAATGAGTGGCCTTTTGTCATAGGGCGGGCTGATCAAGGTGTGCATTATTACATTCCGCAGATGGGTATTTCTAAGCTGCATTGTGAGTTAATTAATGAAGAGACGCATATCAGTATTAAAGATCTGGGTTCAAAGAATGGAACGGAACTCCAAGACGAACTGCTGATTCCCTATAAGTCTTATCTGATTCAGAACGGAGATTGCTTTAAGATAGGGACCTCTATGCTCAGGATGGTTGTAAGAGACGGTTGAACAGCAAGTACGATATGGTAATGGCAAGTATGGCTATACAAGTTGTAAGGGCTATTTCGTCAGGCGGGATGCTGCTGACGAAATAGCCCTTATAATTTCTAATTATATAATGCGGTTTGTCGTAGAGCTCGAAGGGCGCGCTCCACGGAACCATATTGAAATGTGAACCCATGCTCCAACGCTTTGGAAGGGTATACGCGCTGACCCTCAAGCAGAAGTAATGACATTTCGCCTAACAATAAGCGCAGTGACCAAGCGGGAAGAGGCAGCCAGAAAGGGCGACTGTATACGTTGGCTATTGCCCGCCCAAACTCTTCATTCGTCACCGATTCCGGAGCGGAAGCGTTCACAACACCGCTCAAACTCGCGTCTTTAACGACAAAGTCAATCAGCTGAACCAGATCATCAATATGTATCCATGAGAAAGGCTGCTTCCCGCTGCCTATGCTTCCCCCTATACCTAATTTAAAGGGCAGCAGCATTTTGGGGTAAGCTCCATCGTCAGTAGACAGGACGGGGGCGATTCTTAACTTAACAGTCCGCTTGGCAGGTATGGAATCTGCACTGGCCTCCCATTGACGAACCACATCTGCCAAGAAATCATCTCCGTCAGGTGGACTTGTCTCGTCAAACACACCGGTTAAGGAGGAACCGTAAACGGATGATCCAGAGGCACTAATAAATAAAGGAAGCGGGTTGCCTATTGATTGTACCCACTCATTTAGCCGCCTGGCAGGCATAATTCGTGAAGCGACGATTCTATTCTTGGCTGACTCGGTCCACCTTTGGTTAATTGTTTCGCCTGCCAGATTCACCGCTACATCTATGTTCTGACATGACGTAGACTTCTTTAAGTCAGCCCAACGCAGAAAAGAGGGCTGCTTACCTTGAAAGCTGCGTCGGGGAGCGGAGTGGGATCTGGTGATGATGACAACCTCATGACCTTCATTGAGCCACCATTCAGCCAACGCGTGTCCTACTAAACCTGTGCCGCCAGTGATTAACATTTTCATACCATTCCTCCTTCCCTTGTTACTCACCAAACCATTTCCTATTCGATCTGACTGTGTTTGTGTGGAGAAGGACATATTAACAAACCAATGAAGTTGAACAAGATATGCATGTATAGGTGATAGGTTAGAGCATTCATGGACTGCGGACCCGCTATATGTGCTTTCCAAGGAAGAATTTAAAAGCCAATCATTTTAATAAATGTTCAAATCGGGAATAATCTATCTTGTGACGCTTTAAATTCTTGACGAGATAAGAGTAATCCCGTCGTGGGGTCGCTTTAATGTAACCTTCGATACAATGATCACGTGTTACTTCAGTTGCGCCGCTCTCTACAGCAACCTGTCCGATCTTGGCAGCAATGGTATGCTTGGCAATATCACGGAACGCTTGCGGAACGGGATCGACAAGCAACTGTAGGAAATCCCTAGTATCATCGGTCCATAAGGGGCGACTTTTCTCCACCCAATAGTTTTGCCAGTCAAGCTTGGACTTGCCGTCTTTCATGGGTAATACTTTCATAAACTTGCGAAACATAAAAAATCCGCCTATTGCCATAAAGCCAATCATAACAAATCCCCAGAAGGCGATCGAATTCATAAACCAATTCGGAGGAGTGGTGCTGGCGAGCGGCAATAAAATGTGAACTGTGTACATATAAGGATCACCTCGAGGTCATTACCTAAATTTACAAGTGCAACTATACGAATTATACCGCATTCCTAGATTTATTTCGATATTACCTGTAAAATAAGGGACATTAATTGAAGGGAGCTGTACTATGTTAAAGATCGGATCGCACGTTTCGTTTTCGGACAAGGGTTTGCTAAGCGCTGCTACAGAAGCTGCCACTTATGGTTCGAGCTCATTTATGATATATACCGGCGCTCCACAAAATACGCGTCGTAAGCCAATTGATACGTTATATATAGAAGAGGGCAAGGAATTGATGAATAAGAATGGTGTGGATGAAATCGTTGTACACGCACCGTATATTATCAACCTAGGATCGTATAAGCCTGATACGTTTGAACTTGCGGTAAACTTTCTGCAAGAAGAAATTCGTCGTACGCATCATATTGGTGTAAGAAACATCGTACTTCACCCAGGCGCCTATACGGACAAAGATGCGGAATTTGGCATCAACCGGATCGCGGAAGGATTAAATGAAGTGCTGCGAAATACAAGTGAGACTGACGTTAATATCGCGCTTGAGACAATGGCCGGCAAAGGCACAGAGATTGGCCGCAGTTTCGAGGAGCTCGCAGCAATTATTGACAAGGTGGAGTTGAACAGCCGTCTGACGGTATGTATGGATACATGCCACATTCATGACGCTGGTTATGACATCGTGAACGATTTGGACGGTGTATTGGAGAAGTTTGATCGGCTGGTTGGCCTTGATCGTATAGCAGTAGTGCACTTAAATGACAGTAAGAATCCAACTGGGGCGAGCAAGGACCGCCATGCGCCGGTTGGGTCAGGATGGATAGGGTTTAACGGCATTAACAGTGTTGTTCAACATCAAGGACTTCAAGGCCGTCCGTTTATCTTAGAGACACCGTGGATCGGTAAAGATGCGAAAAAACAGCGCCCAATGTACGAAGCTGAGATTGCACTTCTTCGCGGTAACGTGAAGGAGCGGTTTGGGGATGCGTTTATTGAGGATGTCGAACGACTGAACCATTACTTTGTTAACGAGGGTATAGACCGTCGTGGATTCGTACTGGATACATGGAATCTGCTTAAAAATGATGCCAAGGCTAAGAAGGCTGATCCGCGTGAGCCATTGGAGCGTTTGTATGATCAAGTTATTGCAGCGGAATTGCTGCCTGATCTGGCCGAGGAACAGGTGAACCAACGGATCACAGTATGGCTTGCTGGAACGGACGCTTTAAAATAAAGCGGATGATTGACACTGCTAATAAAACAATTACCTATATATAGTGATGCTTTATAGATAGAGGGAGGGAAACTTATGACACACCAACACACATTAACCCATGTCCGTTCAATTGCGGACAACCTGTCAGTGCATCGCGCACGGATGCTGATTTCCTGCCCGGATCGTGCTGGGATCGTTGCCACTGTATCTAGATTTTTGTATGAGCATGGCGCTAATATCGTTCAATCAGACCAATATACAATGGATCCGGACGGTGGCATGTTCTTTATGCGAATTGAGTTTGATATGGATCAGTTGCAGGATCATCTGCCTCAAGTGAAGCAAGATTTTGCTTCCATTGCAGGTGAGTTCCAAATGGATTGGCGTATCTCTCGTGTAAGTGAGAAGAAGCGCCTTGCGATCTTTGTATCGAAAGAAGATCATTGTTTGCTGGAGCTGATCTGGCAATGGCAGGCTGGAGATCTTGATGCTGATATTGCAATGGTAGTGAGCAACCATAACGATATGCGTGAATATGTGGAGTCATTTGGGATTCCGTATCACTATATTCCGGTTACACCTGATACGAAGCAGGAGGCAGAGCAAAAGCAGCTCGACGTAGTGAATGGTCAGGCAGATGTCATCATACTGGCTCGTTATATGCAGATTATTCCGCCGCGCTTCATAGAAGAGTATCAGAATCAGATTATTAACATTCATCATTCGTTCTTGCCGGCATTTGTTGGCAGTAAACCTTATCATCAAGCCTATGGTCGCGGGGTTAAGCTGATAGGAGCGACTGCACATTACGTGACGGAAGAGTTGGATGGCGGTCCGATTATTGAACAAGACGTGGGGCGCGTGACCCATCGAGCAGATGTAAATGAATTAAAGCGTATCGGTCGCACGATCGAGCGAGTTGTATTGGCGCGTGCTGTTCATTGGCACGTTGAAGATCGGATACTCGTCTATCAGAATAAGACAGTTGTCTTTAACTAGACTTTATTCGTATATTTGAGATTTTCACATGAGAAGCTGTCCTCTTACTTAAGGAGGACAGCTTCTATACGTTGGCTAGTGTATACAATATTACGTCGAGGATATAAAGGAGTCTATCGTCACGGGCCAATGCTATTTTTCAGTCGAGTTAAGGAGAGCAGCCTTTTTTACTCTATAGGTTGGCGAATCGTACTGAAAGAAAAGCAACTAGCGCGATAAATCATATACTGATATAGTGTATGAAGTGATAGATAGGTTATGAACGACGGGTGTGAACTCATATGAACCATGATGAATCAAGAAGTCTAGCTGCATGGGTAGAGAGTAAGCTGTTGCCTGATCTAATAATATATAGTGACTCCCCGGATGATCCGATTGTTGTGAAGTATATGCCTGAACCGTGGATATTGCTAGGTACAGGTAATTATGCTGCTGTGTTTGCAAATAGTCATGACAGTGAATGGGTCGTTAAAGTATATGCTGAAGGACGGCCTGGCTTAACGGAAGAGGCTGAGGTGTACCATAAGTTGGGCATACATCCTGCCTTCTCCGAATGCTTAGGAGTTGGACATAACTACTTGATATTACGGCGGCTGAGAGGTATTACGTTGTATGATTGTTTGTTAAAAGGGATCCCTATACCGCCTTCTGTCATTTCCGACGTGGATGCAGCACTGGCTTATGCAAGAGCTAAAGGACTGAATCCTAGAGATATTCATGGCAAAAATATATTAAACGACAACGGACGCGGTTCGGTAGTTGATGTATCCGACTTTTTGCTGGAAGGTCCCGATCGATTATGGCGTGATATGAAACGTGTATACCAATGGGTGTATAGACCGTTACTGTTAAAATGGCCGATCCGTCTACCTGCCTTTTTGCTGGAGGGCTTGCGCAAAGGCTACCAACGTATTCGCAAGCAACGAAGGAACAGGTCAATTGATTTATAGATACATGGTGATTCTGATCTTGATGTGAGATCGTGGAAATATAACTGAATTAGCCGTTACCGTTAAATAGGCTGTATACGGCAGCACGAAGGAGCTGGGGTGTTCCTGTTACGTAAGACGATTTGGTCTTCGTCACAACACCGCAGCTTATTTGTGTTCGTGTTTTCGCGCATACTCGCCTAAATCATCGCAAAAAAGGGCATACAATAGATGTCCCTCCATGCTTCTTTTTTAGCAATGACTCCAACAGTTGAGCTGCTCTTAGCTGTTGTGCCACCGTCTCTTGCGGAGATCCCTGGCGCAACTCAAGTAGATATGGGAACGAGTCGGCTGGAGCCATAACGGAGTTCAAAGTTGTAGCTCTGTAATCGTCAGTGTGAAGGACATCATGATGTTATGTTGTAGGATCATTTTTTATTACGTTGAAGTAGCATAGTAAACAAACAAATGGTACAATAATGCAAAATGCAGTAGACAAGCTGAGTGATGAACATCATATTCATTTTTTTCAGCTTGTACATAGAGAGGGAGGAAATCAGCAATGACAGCAACGCCATTAAACATCGATCAACTTTCCATCGCTTCAATCCGTACTTTGGCGATCGATGCAATTGAGAAAGCAAAATCCGGACATCCGGGTATGCCAATGGGTGCCGCACCGATGGGATACCATTTGTTTGCCAAAGCCATGACGCATAACCCGACAAATCCGACATGGATTAACCGAGACCGCTTTGTATTATCTGCAGGCCACGGCTCTATGTTGTTATACAGCTTGCTGCATCTGAGTGGTTACGATCTTCCTTTAGATGAAATTAAAAATTTCCGCCAATGGGGAAGCAAAACGCCTGGCCATCCAGAGTTTGGACATACGGCAGGTGTTGATGCGACAACAGGTCCGCTTGGTCAAGGGATTGCTATGGCGGTAGGTATGGCTATGGCAGAAGCGCAACTTGGCGCGACGTACAATCGCGACCAATTTAACGTGGTGGATCACTTCACATATGCAATCTGCGGTGACGGTGACCTCATGGAAGGTGTTGCTAGTGAAGCAGCTTCTCTCGCAGGGCATTTGAAATTAGGTAAATTAGTCGTGTTGTACGACTCCAATGATATAACACTTGACGGCGAAGCAAACCTCTCGTTTAGCGAAAATGTACGTCAACGTTTTGATGCTTACGGTTGGCAGACATTGCTTGTCGAGGATGGCAATGACTCTGCTGCAATCGAAGCTGCAGTGAACGCAGCCAAGCAGGATACAAGCAAACCAACACTGATCGAAGTGAAGACGGTCATCGGCTATGGCAGCCCGAATAAACAAGGTAAGGGTGGGCACGGCGGTACGCATGGCTCGCCGCTCGGTTCGGACGAAGCTAAGTTGACCAAAGAGTTCTACCAATGGGGACATGAGGATTTCTATGTTCCAGAAGAAGTGTATACTCACTTTGAAACACATGTTAAGCACAAGGGTATTCAAGCCAATGATACTTGGGACAAGCAGTTCGAGCAATACGCACAAGCTTATCCAGAGCTTGCTGCTCAATTCAATATAGCGATTAGCGGCAAACTGCCTGAGAATTGGGATGCTGCATTGCCTGTGTATGCTTCAACAGACAAAGCACTCTCAACACGTGTTGCTTCCGGCAACGCACTGAATGGCCTGGCGAAGAACATCCCGTTCTTAACGGGGGGTTCAGCGGACTTGGAGAGCTCGACGATGACACACTTGAACGATCTTCCTTCCTTCCGTCCAGGTCAATATGAAGGACGCAACTTGTACTTTGGTGTTCGCGAATTTGCAATGGCTGCAGCGATGAACGGCATGGCTTTGCACGGCGGCGTGAAAGTATTCGGAGGCACGTTCTTTGTATTTACGGACTACTTGCGTCCAGCAGTGCGCTTGTCTGCTCTAATGGGATTACCAGTTACTTACGTGCTGACCCATGATAGTATTGCTGTTGGAGAAGACGGGCCGACACACGAGCCGATTGAGCAGCTTGCTTCGGTACGAATCATTCCTGGCTTGACTGTAATTCGTCCAGCTGACGGCAATGAGACGTCTGCAGCATGGGCATATGCAATGGAGAACACGAGCAGTCCGATCGTACTTGTGCTGACTCGTCAGAACTTGCCGATTCTCGAAGCTACTCCAGAAGGCGCGCGTGAAGGCATTACCCGCGGGGCGTATGTTGTGGCTGACGCTGCTAACGGCAAGGCGCGAGCGCAAATTATCGCAACAGGCTCCGAAGTACAATTGGCTGTACGCGCACAACAGGCTCTAGCTGAGGAAGGCATACAAGTTCGTGTTATTAGTATGCCAAGCTGGAATCTGTTCGAGCAGCAACCACAAGCGTACAAGGATTCAGTTCTGCTGCCTGACGTGAAAGCACGCCTTGCAGTTGAGATGGCATCTCCATTTGGTTGGGAGCGATATGTCGGCGACCAAGGTGATATCTTGGCCATTTCGACATTTGGTGCTTCGGCCCCTGGCGATCGTGTTATGAGTGAATATGGTTTCACGGTTGAAAATGTAGTTGCACGTGTTAAGGCGCTTTTGTAATTCTAACGCAGCTCAAAATTGTATAACGGGGAGTAGGAGAAACGATGTCACAAGCCCAAAATTCTGCAACAGCTCAATTTGAGCAGGTTACGGTCGTTAAAGCGGCTAATATTTATTTTGAGGGTAAAGTTACCAGTCGTACAGTGGTATTCCCAGACGGGACCAAAAAAACATTAGGTATTATGATGCCGGGTGAGTACGAATTTGGAACGGACACTGCAGAGATTATGGACATTACGGCTGGCAAGCTGGATGTGCTTCTATCGGGGCAAACCGAATGGCTCCAGATTGATGGCCAAGGTGAATTTACGGTACCGGCTCGTTCCAGCTTCAAGCTAGTTGTACACACAGTAACGGATTATTGCTGCTCCTACATCCCGGAATAAACGTATAGACATGCATTTGGAAAGTCCCCGCCTGGAATATAGACAGGACGGGGGCTTTTTACATTAGGCTTGAATAATCCAGCATATCCTAATAGAGGGGAGGCGTGATGAGACATGCTTCATCAGTATGAAATCACGACCAGTCGACTGACGATTAGGCCATTTAGAAAGGAAGATTATACGGACTGGCTTTATCAGCATAAGAATCGGTTACCGTCGCAACACAAGTACGATGAGGGAAACCTGGATATGTGCGCCTGTACGGAAGAGTGGTTCGATTCATGGATCAAGAGACATGAGCAGTTGGCGGCAGAAGATAGCGAGTATTTGTTTGGCGTGTTTCGGCAGGAGGATAATGCACATCTCGGAGACATCGATATTTCAACCCTGTTAAGAGGCGATTTTCAATGGGGGCGTGTCGGCTATATGCTGCACAATCAGCATTGGAACCAGGGCTACGGCAAAGAGGCGGTACAGGCAGTCATGCACATAGCTATGGGCCCCTTACAATTTCATCGTATAGAAGCTCATATTAATACCGATAATCTAGTTTCTATTAAATTAGCGGAAAGTGTAGGCATGAAATTTGAATGTATCCGTAAATCATTTATTTACGAGCACGGCAACTGGACTGATCAGTTGATCTATTTCATTCATTCCAGTTAGCAAGGTTAGTACAGTGGGGATGCCATAGCATGTCACAGATTACGATTACAATTCTGAGGAATAAATAAGTAAATGTATAAAACTATGAGGGATGCTGCTTTGACTATTCAGCTAGAACATCAAGGAGCTGTCCCATACCCCATTACTGAACAGCAGTCTTGGGTGAATGACACAACTCCTCTATACATTGAAAGGTTTCCAACTAACAAGAAGCCTGATTAGTTGCCTTTCGGTTGGTTAATAGCTTGGCCAATCCATTGTTCATATACTTTTACAACCGCACATAAATCTTCTTCACCGTAACCGGAAGTTTGTCCCATTTGAAAAATGCTTTTTGCCAGCTCCAGCAGCGGTGTAGGGGACTGCATCGTATCTGTAAGCACAGAGGCAAGCTTTAAATCTTTAAGCATGAGCTGCAATGAAAATTGATTGTCAAAGTTGCTGGCGATAATTTTCTCGCCTTTCAATTCGGCTGCTTTGCTGCCCGCGCTGCCATTTCGCACAACCTCAAGGAATGCCGTCGGATTAACGCCTGCTTTGGATACAATCGAGAAGCCTTCTGCTAAAGCAACGTTGTTAATACCAACGATCGTATTATGTGCTAGCTTGGTAATCGCACCGCTTCCTGTCGGCCCCATATGCACCATGCGGCTGCCCATTGCTTCAAAAACAGGCATGGCGCTTGCGAGTGCCTCAGCTTCGCCGCCAATCATAAACAACAGCGTACCGGCTTCAGCCGCAGGTTTGCTTCCGGTGACTGGTGCATCAAGAAACTTGGCGCCGCGTGTTTCGCAATCCATTGCCAAGCGCTTGACCAGCGAAGGCGAGATCGTACTGCTGTCGATCACGATTGCGCCTGCCTGAACGCCAGCCAGTATGCCTTCGTCGCCGTCATAAATATTCATAATCGATGTATCATCGCTAACCATCGTAATGACTACTTCAGCTTGTGAGGCAGCTTCACGCGGCGTAGCCGCGACAATGGCGCCTTGCTGCTGCAAAGGGGCAGCCTTCTCCGCTGATCGGTTGTATACGGTCACTTCAAATCCTTTGCCAAGCAAATTAAGAGCCATCGGAGCTCCCATTGTACCTAGGCCAAGAACAGCAACTTTCTTCATATCGATTCACCTCTACGTATGATATTCTGCATTTCAGAGCATACAAATCATGTCCCATAATATTGTAGCATATTCCATCTGCTTAGCGGGGTGATAGCGTATTCATATAGGTAGAGGGACAATGCAATAAATATGTTTTATCATGTAAACCTTTACAATGGAAGGTGTTCCCTTGTGTTTCCTGTTGAAATCCAGTATCCTAAAATTATATCGATTTTCGCGGGTTAAAGTGGCAAAGTCAACCAATTATATAGGAGGGTGAACAATGTCTAAGAAAGTACATTTTGACTACAGTAAAGCATTGTCATTCGTCGGGCAACATGAAGTCGACTATTTTGCGGAACCTATTCGTCTCGCTCATGAGCAGTTACATAACAAGACGGGCACAGGTTCTGACTACTTAGGCTGGATCGACCTGCCTTTTAATTACGATAAAGAAGAATTTGCGCGTATTAAGCAAGCCGCCAAGCGCATTCAGGACAATTCCGAAGTGCTGATTGTTATCGGCATCGGTGGTTCATATCTTGGTGCACGCGCTGCAATTGAGATGCTTGGCCACTCCTTCTACAACATGTTGCCGAAGGACAAGCGCAGCACACCTGAAATTTACTTTGCTGGTAATAACATCAGCTCAACATATGTGACACATCTGCTTCAATTGATTGAAGGTAAAGATTTTTCTATCAACGTGATCTCCAAGTCGGGGACTACAACAGAGCCAGCCATCGCGTTCCGTATTTTCAAGGACGCATTGGAGAAGAAATACGGCAAGGAAGAGGCGAAGACTCGTATCTTTGCAACTACTGACCGTGAAAAGGGTGCTCTTAAGAAGCTGTCTACAGAGGAAGGTTACGAGACATTTGTTATTCCTGACGACGTAGGCGGACGTTACTCTGTGTTAACACCGGTTGGCTTGCTGCCGATTGCGGTAGCAGGAATTGATATCGATGACATGATGAAGGGTGCTCAGGAAGCTGCTACGGAGTATAACAATCCGAATGTGGCAGAGAACTTGAGTTACCAGTACGCAGCCGTTCGCAACGCACTCTATCGTAAAGGCAAAGCCATCGAGATCTTGGTAAACTACGAGCCTTCCCTGCACTTTGTATCCGAATGGTGGAAACAACTGTACGGAGAAAGCGAAGGCAAGGATTACAAGGGGATTTATCCTGCAGCGGTAGACTTTTCGACAGACTTACATTCCATGGGTCAATTTATCCAAGAAGGCGCACGTAACTTGTTCGAGACGATTATCCAAGTGGATCAAGTTAAAGAACATATTACGATTAATGAAGATCCGGCGGACTTGGATGGTTTGAACTTCCTGGCAGGCAAGACGATGGACTTTGTGAACAAGAAGGCATTCCAAGGAACGATGCTCGCACATACGGACGGGCAAGTGCCGAACTTGATCGTGACCATCCCGGACATGACACCATATTCCTTTGGTTACTTGGTAACTTTCTTCGAGAAAGCTTGCGGCATCAGTGGATACCTGCTTGGTGTTAATCCATTTGATCAGCCGGGCGTGGAGGCTTACAAGAAGAATATGTTTGCATTGCTTGGCAAACCTGGCTATGAAGCAGAGAAAGCTGAGTTAGAATCACGACTATCTGAATAAACTTATTCTGAACGTAGCCATACGACGGTTGAACCGGCATAAGCGCGTACAGCCTAGATATACATTCTGCCGATGGAAGCAGTTCACCGAATATGGGGAACTGCTTTCTTGGCAATAAGTGGATGGTGAATGTTGTTGTTGGAACGCTACAAGACGGTGCGACAATTTGGCAGCCAAGAGATTGTAATCAAAAAGTCGCGTTTTATCGGCTACGCGAAGCCGGTAAAAACCGAAGCGGAAGCGCTTGAATTTATAGAAGAGATCAAGAAGAAGCATTGGAATGCCACTCATAACTGTTCGGCTTACATGATCGGGGAGCGTGATGAGATTCAGAAGGCATCCGATGATGGAGAACCGAGCGGGACTGCCGGCAAGCCTATTTTAGAAGTGATGAAGAATCAAGGCTTGAAGGATGTGGCAATCGTCGTTACTCGTTACTTCGGTGGCATTATGCTTGGTGCAGGGGGACTTATTCGCGCTTACACGGATGGTGCCGTGGCTGCAATTGAGGGTGCAGAATCAATCGTGAATGTGTTGCACCAGCAAGTGTTTGTCGAAGTCGATTATACATGGTTAGGCAAGCTTGAAAATGAACTTAGAAATAGAGATACACGGATGGGAGACACGACATTTACGGATAAAGTGACTTTGGTATGTTTACCGGTCGCTTCGCAAAGCGATTCCTTTATGGCGTGGATGACTGACTTGACGCAAGGTCAAGCGGCTATCAGGAAGGGAGACCTTGTATATTACATTGAGGGACAATAAGGAGAACCGCTATGCCAAGAAAAGCAGTAGATCAGGAGTTGTCGCGTGAGCGTATATTAGAGGTAGCTAGGCATCTTTTCGTAACAAAAGGGTATCGAGCTATTTCGATGCGCAGTATAGGTCAGCAGCTTGGATACAGTCATGGTTCGCTCTACTATCATTTTAAAGATAAAGCAGAACTCTTTTATGCGTTGGTTCAAGAAGATTTTAGGCGTCTTGGTCGTCTGTTTGAGCGTGTTCTCAATCAAGCGCCAAATGATGGGATGTCGAAGCTTGAACAGGTGATGCTTGAGTTCATGAGCTATGGCCTTAATCATCCTCATCATTATGAGATTATGTTTATGACCAGGGACGAGGAATTGCTTGCCTATGCTCGCACGGAGCAAAGTCGTTGCTTTGAGATGTTCTCTACTATTGTTCGTCAATCACTAAGTTCACATAGGTTGTCTGAGCATGACCGACACAACATACCACGAAGTTTGTTTTTAGCTATGCATGGATTTATTTCCTATTACATTCAAGATCAAGTAACTTTTGAAGATGTTAAGCCGGCTGCTACTGCACACGTCCGCTTCTTATGTATGAAAGCGGTCGAAGAAGCAGCACAATCTGCATAAGGAACTTCTCCCGTGTTCCTTACAAATTAGGCAATGGCAGTGTACACGTTTAGCTGTCTGGCTACATATGCTGGCATTAGCCCAGTGGATCTAACGACACTGTAGCAGCACCGGATTGCGGATGATACAGCAGGAAATGTTGCATACTCGTACTTTACTATGGTCAAAGTTTAGTGTGATACCGCAATGCTATCGTGAAGTTCCTGGGCACAGCATGAGTTGGGAGGACAGTCAGCATGATTGAATATGTAGTACGGCCAGGGGATTCCATATATACGATTGCCAGCCGTTATGGTGTATCTCCAGCCTATTTGGCGCAGGTTAATGGCTTGACTTTGAATGATATTGTATACCCTGGGCAGGTCGTAAGAGTGCCTACAGGAAGTGCGATACCGATTCCTGTGAGTCCAGTCCCGCCGTTTATTCCTGGTGGGGGACAGCCTATACCGCCTCTTTTTCCTGATACATTTGCTTTAGAAAGAAGAGTGTCGGTATTGGAGCGACAAGTACATCAGCTTCAACGTGAAGTAGCCCAACTCAAAAGCCAACACGTGTGACCCTTACACATGAAGAGACGTTGGCAACTAGTCTATATGAGGTATCAAGCATGTGTTTACGTACAGTTTTGTACGTATGCAGATGCTTTTTTGCTGTGTATGAAGCCAGTTGTACGATAGGAGTTCACATCATCACAGCGGCTTATATTTAATCTTGCAATAATGTAAGTTGAATGTATGTAAAATGTAGGTCAGAATTAAGATAGCACCGTGTCCTGTCTTTATAAAATAGGAGTGGGTAATAGGAGGAGCAGCCGTGCAGCATATATATAAGTGGAAAAAAATACTGCGCGGATTCCTAGCGGCCGGATTAATGTTTGTACTGCTTGGCTGTGGTCAGCAGACAGAGGAGAAGCTGCACGAGGTTCAGAGGCTTATTGCGGATGTACAAAAGGAGCATAGCCTGGATAAAGCAGCGCTAAAACGTGTAGTAATTGAGGGGATGGAACAATATTTACAGTTTACGATTCCGTCGGAACAGCTGCATTTATCCTATGGATTAAGTAAAAATTTAAAGCCATACGGCCTGAACTCACAAGCAGCAGGCGATATGGTCACGATTATCGGCCGTGTAACGCCTCGGTCGACAACAGTAGGACAGGGTGTAAACGGTATATTTGCCGAGATTGATTGCAGCACCAACAAAGTATACTCGTTAGGTGTTATAGGAATGGATAGTCTTAGGCATAACGGATGGAAGGATCAATATTCAACCTCAGCAGAGCAAAAGGCACGATGGTTTATAACGGAGCATTTTCAGGTGAAGGAGGAGTCCCTCGTACGAATTCACCGTCGTGAATGGATAAGGGGTCGCTTCATGTTTTGGGACAAGGTGGAAAATACGAGGTATGTAGTCGCGGTTGATAAAACGAACCGCATTGTGGGTTTTCATAGTATGCAGGGGAATCAACAGTCTATCATGATGGACAAGGCACCCTTTCTATAGCGCAAACAAGGCACCTGTCTCTGGCAGGTGCCTTTGTGTATCATCCAGTTAAGCTAGTTGTTTGAATCAGGTATTAAACGAATGATGCATTGACGTTCACGTGGTCCGTCGAACTCGCAGAAGTAGATGCCTTGCCAGGTCCCGAGCAGCAGATTGCCGTCATGGATGATGATGGTTTCAGAGCTTCCTACGGTGATGGCCTTTAAATGTGCGGCGGAATTCCCTTCAGTGTGTCTGTATTTAGCGTGTTTCCACGGATAGCACTCGTCAAGTCTCATCAAAACGTCGTGTTTGACATCAGGATCTGCGTTCTCATTAATCGTAATGCCTGCTGTTGTGTGTGGGCAGTACACCATCGCTATACCGCTGATAATGCCTGCGCTGCGCACAATGGTAGATACTTGCTTTGTAATCTCGATCATATCATCTCGCTGCAAGGTGCGAAGCCTTATCGTATGGAGCATTTTGGTTTCCCTCCCTTTTATATTAGACGTGTAATGATATGCAAAGTTTCTCCTATTTTCAGAATGACATATATGGGCGAATGAACCCATAATAAGGATTTTGAATAACTTACATAACGTTTAATTAAGTATTGACGGACGTACTAACATTTGGTAAAGTATTTTAAAATAAACACCAAGTAAACAAGTAGGAATTATTAAAGTTTATTTGGCAGAGAGCAAATGGATGGGGGAATTGTCTTGAATGCGGTATTGCATCATAAAGGGGTGCTGTGGGGATTTAGAACGACGCTGCTCTTGTATATGTTGTTGCTAATCATTTTACCGATCGCAGGAATATATGTTCAGTCCTTGTCTGGAGGACTAGGCGTCTTGGTGGAGAGTCTAGCTGAGCCGCTTGCATGGCAATCCGTCTGGTTGACTATCCGTTTGTCTTTAATTGCTGCCGTTATTAACGTTGCAGTTGGAACATTATCCGCTTGGGTTCTGCACCGTTATCAATTTCCTGGTCGTACTTTACTTAACAGTCTTGTGGATTTACCATTTGCGCTGCCTACAGCAGTAGGTGGATTAATGATATTGCTTTTGCTCGGCCCGAACAGTTGGGTTGGTCAACTGGCTGACTCAATGGGCCTGCGAATTGTATTTGCAGAGCCTGCGATTGTTGTTGCAATGGTGTTTGTCACGTTTCCATTTGTCATTCGTGCTGTACAGCCGCTTCTCGAGGAAGCGGATCGTACGCAGGAGGAAGCTGCTCATACGCTCGGGGCCTCGAAGTGGAGGACGTTCTTTCAAGTTCTCCTTCCTCAGATGAGACCGGGCATCATTAGTGGCGGAATGCTGGCGTTTTCCCGAGCGCTTGCTGAATTCGGGGCCGTTGTACTGGTGGCTGGCAACATACCAGGCAAGACGTTAATTGCTTCTGTATATATTTTTGGAGAGATCGAGAGCGATAATCCGCAAGGAGCCGCAGCGGTCTCTGTTATCCTCCTAACTTTGTCTTTTCTTATTCTGTGGCTTATTAATACGCTGCAAGCTCGGGAGGGACGATCATGACATCACGACCACCCCGCATCTCTCGTACTGGTAAGTCCTTAGTAGGTTTTACGTATATTCTATTTATTGTCCTCTTAATTGTTCCGCTGGTACAAATTGTACTTGGTGCTGGAGAGCAGGGTCTTGGCTCCTTTACACAATCCTTACTTCGCCCTGAGGCGCTGCACGCCATGTGGATGACCTTAAGTGTTGTCATCGTTGTGACGCTGCTTAACACCTTCTTTGGGATCTTGACAGCAATCGTAATTGTCCGAGGGGATTGGCTTGGCAGACGTGTACGTCAATTGATGAATAGCATCATAGATTTACCTTTTGCGGTCTCGCCAGTAATTGGCGGTTTTATGATTGTGCTTTTGCTTGGTCCGCATACGGTGCTGGGTGCTTTTCTTGCCAAGGTAGGTGTCCCGGTAGTGTATGCTTTTCCTGGCATGGTGCTAGCTACGTTATTCGTTACTTTTCCGCTTATGGTGCGTGAAGTAGTGCCGGTGCTGCAGGAGATTGGAACACAGCAGGAAGAGGCGGCATCTTTGTTGGGCGCGTACAGTTGGACGACGTTTTGGAAAGTGACTTGGCCTTCAATTCGCTGGGGTGTCACTTACGGCGTAGTCTTAACGATTGCACGTTCATTAGGTGAATTTGGTGCGGTCCTGGTCGTGTCAGGCAACATTATTAACAAGACACAGACGATGACAACACTCGTGTATCAAGACGTTGATAATTTTAATATCGCTGCAGCGAATAGTGTATCGCTCGTACTTGCGATTGGCTCCGTGACGCTTTTGCTGCTGATGGAATGGGCCAAAAAAAGAAAAGGGGTGCAGGCAGATGCACATTGAGGTCAGAGATTTAAACAAATGGTTTGGTCAATATCATGCTGTCCGCAATGTGAATTTTGCGATCGAACCGGGTCAATTGATCGGCTTGCTGGGTCCAAGCGGCGGCGGCAAAACGTCTGTTCTTCGGATGTTGGCTGGATTGGAGCGGCCAGAAAGCGGTGAGATTCGTTTCTACGATAAGGTTGTAAACGATGTTCCGCCCCAGGAGCGCGGGATTGGATTTGTATTTCAACATTATGCCTTGTTTAAGCACATGACTGTGTTTGATAATATTGCCTTTGGCTTAACGATTCAGAAGTGGCCGAAAGATCGAATTCGCGCCAGAGTAGCCGAATTGCTGGAACTGACAGGACTAAGCGGGATAGAGAAACGCTACCCGCATCAATTGTCGGGCGGGCAGCGTCAGAGAGTGGCGTTTGCGCGGGCGCTTGCGCCAGAACCGCAGCTGTTGCTGCTGGATGAGCCGTTTGCGGCCATTGATGCAAAGATTCGTAAAGAGCTGCGCAGTTGGCTGAAATCACTGATTGATCGTGTCGGTATTACCTCCATATTCGTAACGCATGATCAGGATGAGGCCATTGAAGTAGCCGACGAGATCATGATTATTCAGCAAGGCGCTGTCGAACAGAAGGGGACACCTTGGGATATTTACAAGACACCGCAAACTCCGTTTGTAGCTGAGTTTATCGGGGAGTCTACGATATTAACCAATGTGCACACGTTAAAAGGGTTTGATTCAACCTCGGCCTGGCCAAATAGCAAAGCGCTTATACGTCCAGAGTACATTGAAGTGGGCAGAGTTGGTGAGCTGCGTCTGGCATCTGCAAGCGAGCGAGGCATCGTGAAGGCGCTGCATTTCCGAGGAAGCGAGTGGTTAGTTGAGGTAGCAGTAGGACAGTTGACGCTCAAGACTTACCGAACGTTGGAGAATCCGGTATTGCAGATTGGTGAAGAGGTGCAGGTGCTTGTGCACCGTGTATATTTATTTAATGAAGATGACCATTGGGTAATGGAGAATCCGTTAAAAGAAGACCCTATGCCTGTTCACATTTAGCGGAAGGAGAATGCTTCATGATACGTCCGTATGCTCAGAAGCCGAGGTTTACATCAGTTTTAGTGCTTCTGCTTACGTTTACAGCTATCAGCTTAACTGGCTGTGTACAGCAGGAAGCATCCCCACGCGAGAGTCTGCTCACGAATGAGAGCAAGGAGAACTCCTCCGTAACGTTAGTGATCGGAGCTTATTCGGTCGCAAAAGATGCGCTGCAGCTTATTATTCCAGCCTTTCAGCAGGCGTGGAAGCAGCAGACAGGGCAGACAGTCCAAGTGCAGCAATCATACGAGGCTTCTGGCACACAAGCTCGTTCCATTGCAGGGGGATTGGAGGCCGATGTCGCTTTGTTTGCGATGTCGGGAGATGTGGATAAGCTTGTTAAGGCTAAGCTAGTATCTCCACAATGGCAGGAGCAAGATCCTTATGGCGGCATGGTAACCAACTCAATCGTAGTTATTGGTACCAGAGCGCACAATCCGCATCAGATAAAGGATTGGCAGGACCTTACACGCGAAGATGTAGATGTGTTATACCCTAATCCGAAAACGTCGGGCGGAGCGCAATGGGATATTAATGCGATCTATGGTTCAGGACTGCAATTGGCCAAAGAGCAGGGTGAAGAAGCGCCTACGTATGCTAAAAAGTTGCTGGCTGATATTCACAGCCGCGTGATCTCAATGGATAAAAGCGGTCGTGCCTCTATGGCAGCATTCGAGTACGGGGTTGGAGATGCGATCGTCACATATGAAAATGAACTGATTGCACGCCAGAAACAAGGCGTAAACTATGAAATCGTGGTGCCGAAGCATACGATTCGCATTGATAATCCAATCGTGGTGGTCGACCGCTATGCAGATAAGCATGGCACACGTGAAGCGGCAGAGGCATTTGTTGCTTTTGCCAGAAGCGAGAAGGCACAACAGATTTGGGTGGAAGCGGGTTTTCGTGCCGTCAACGAGCAGGTAGCCAAAGTACACGCTGCACAGATTGTTAACCCGGAAGGGTTATTTACAATTGAGGATATGGGCGGCTGGGAACACGTTCGAGAGACGTTATACAGTAAACGAGGAATATGGTATCAAGTGTTGGCTGGCTTCTGATACGGCTGCTCAAAGCACTAATAGAACCATCAGCAGTGGACTTTTGTCATCTTACAGGAGCATCTTCAATTATGAGGATGCTTTTTTGTTATTGTTATGTCAATAATAGGACTGTTTAGCGTATTTCTGCTTGTTAGGCGTTCAGGAGTACAGTGGAGAGGCTAGGTAGATTTCAGACTATTCATCTGGAAATAAACCAAGCCTCTTATGGCTGCTGATGAGTAAAAATGTTCCTATTACGTCACACGATATCAGATTTGAGCAAAGGAATATCCGTCGTCATTCTTCTAATTCCAAGTGCGTATAACTGCTTGGCGATCTCTAGTGAGCGAACAGTCCATACAGCAAGATCAAGCCCTAGTTCATTAGCCTCTCTTATGAGTTCAGGCTTATTAAGTACCAGTTCATATTGAAGGCAGCAAGCTGCACGGCCAAGTCCTGTCAGTGGTTCCAATGCGACATGGTTGTCTGTCAGAAATCCAAGCTCAATCGTTGGGTGTAGTTTGCGTACAAGCATCAAATTGTTGGAATGGAATGAGATAATGATCGTCCGCTCTATCAGATTATAAATGTTCAACATTTGCAGTAGAGCGCGGCCTTCTTCCTCTGTAATATGCTCTTTTAGCTCAAGCTGAAGCCCTGCCTTACGCTCCGAACAGAGCTCCAAAGCTTCTTCCAGCAAGGGAACTTTACAACCAGCGAATTCAGGCTTGAACTTGATGCCGGCATCCGCTTCCAATATGTCAGCAAGCGTTAGGTCCCGAATTCGGCCTGTGCCAGTTGTTGTACGATTCAAGGTATCATCGTGTATGATTACCGGGATGCTTTCCTTTGTATGATGAATATCTAATTCGATGCTATCAGCGCCCAGATCTAATGATCGGCGAAAAGCCTCCATCGTATTTTCGGGAAAGATAGCGGCATAGCCTCTATGTGCGACAATTTCCAAGCTGGTCTTATCCAATTGGCCTTTCACACTAACGTCCTCCTTAGTAAGAGCGGGTTATAGTCATATTTTACGCTCATTCCAGCGAAATAACATAACAAAAGATCACATCTTCTTGCTGAAACCGATTATACTGAAAAAGAAAAACATCGTAAACGAACAAACATGTTATGTTCTTGTAAAGAGTAGCAGGGAGAGAGACAATTTATGCTTTGTAATGTCAATAGCATTCAGTTGAATCGAGATAGGCTGGAATGGCAATGTGTATTTCTAGGCAACAGTGATTCCCTTGGCGTTCCGCGTGTATATTGTAATTGTCCAGTGTGTGAAGAAGCGAGACAAGTTGGTCACAATCGACGTTATCGTTCATCCGTCTTGTTATTTCAAGGTGATCGGCAGTTGCTTGTGGATTGTGGTCCAGATTGGCCTTTGCAAATGGAGTTGACAGGCATTCGTTTTATTGCGGATATTTTAATTACGCATGCGCATCAAGACCATATTGCCGGCTTGCCCGCTTATGCGGATGTGTGCCGATGGCTTGAGCGGCGTGGGCGTGTAATTGCGCCTCAAGAGGTTATCGATACGATCAAGCAGATGTATGGCTGGTTGGATCGACATATCGATTTTATTCCGATGGAGCAAGAGTGGATATGGGAGGCGTGGCGTGTTCGACCAATCCGAGTCAATCATGGTAAAAATGGCTACTCGTATGCATACCGGTTTGAACGGGATCAGCCTTCTGAATCGGATTCTGTGGTAAATGGGCGTGCTAGGAAGAGTATCGAAGCATGGGCGTATGCTTCGGATGCTATCGGACTTGGTGAATATGAAAAGTCGCAGCTGCAGCAACTCAATTTGCTAGTAATTGGAACTAATTTCTATCACGAACCATTTGCTTACGAGACACGATCTGTATACGATATGGTTGAGGCGATTGAGCTTCTGCAGGAAATTCGACCTACACATACGATATTTACACACATGTCACATGGAGTTGATGTGCGTGAGCCTTACCCGCTCCCGAAAGAGATCAGATTGGCGCATACGGGTCTAACGATAACGCTGTAATTCCAGCCGTGTAGAAAGTAGACGAAAGACTCTATTATTTGAAAAGTGAAAAAACGACCACAATCGCCTTGAAAAGGAGACTGTGGTCGTTTTAATATGACTGGGTTACACCTTGCTAGTTTGCAGTACAAACTTCTCAATAACGTGACGAACACCTTCTTCGTTATTGGACAACGTCACATAGTTTGCGACTTGTTTCAGTGAGTCCACCGCATTTTCCATCGCAACACCAAGACCAGCGACTTCGATCAAATCATGATCATTCCATGAATCGCCAATACCAATCGTTTCTTCAATGGAGCAGCCAAAATGGTCGGCCAGAAAGCGAAGTGCATTGCCTTTTGTGCCTTCATGATGGGTTACTTCCAAGAAGTGCGGCTTGGACTTCGTAATATGAACCTCAGAACCAAGCAACTCGCGAAGTTCAGGTGCAATTTCATCCAGTCGTGCCGGCTCATCGATCATGAGCATTTTAGTTGACGGGGAAGCTAGCAGCTTGTCAAAGTCCGGCTCAATCACGTATGGAATATTGTTTAATTGAGAATAGCCAATCAATTTATCATTTTCTTCACGGGCATACAAAAGGTCATTCACATACAACTGCAGGTGCACATTATGCTCCGTGCAGTATTGGAGCAATTTTTGGGCAGCCGTATTTGGCACAGCGCGTTCGTAAAGGACCTCGCCGTCCATAATATTTTTGATCAAGGAGCCTTGATACGTAATAAGTGGTACGTTTAACCCTGTTTGCAGTGCGATCTTGCGCGCAGAAGCATACATACGTCCTGTTGCGAGTGTGACGTGCACGCCTTGCGCGACGGCTTGTTCCAATGCTCGCTTTGTGCCTTCTGTTACGAGCTTCTCGTCCGTGATCAGTGTATCATCAACGTCTATTGCGATTAATTTGTACATCAGTTCTCTCCTTGGATTTATATATTTGTATATTTTGTTCCTTACTCTATTGTACCTGATGTGAGCCCCATTTCAATTCCGCAACGATCATACTGGCAAAAATGCAGATACAAACCCACAACGCAAGCACTCCCAGCTTATATCCTGCAAAGATAATAATGTCGTAAGTGCTGCAGCCACGGCTCCAAGGCAAAAAGGATGACAATACGCACAGGGGTTGTATAACACTGGCTCCAAGTCTGCACCCAGAAAGCAAATTAATTATTTTATAGGAATGGTGTTTGGCAATGCAACCCCCTAAAAAAATAAACAGGACACTTACCTTAAACACGATTAACGTGTGTAGGCATGTCCTGTTTGATTGCTAATGGCCGTGTTACTAAATATCCCTTTGGTTCAGGTTGTTCATCAATAAAGCAGTTGTTTTCACTTGAGACTACGGAGTCTAATATCTCATACGGAAGCTATTATTGCTGGAGCAACAACAGCTGAACAAAATCTTCCTTCTCGATATTACCGAAGTAATGCACCATATCCAAATCAGCTAATGCAGAACGTACGGCTTGCTCCTCAAACTTTACGTCAGCCAGCAAGGTCTCTACATCATTTACTTCGCCAATGCCGAAGAAGTCTCCGAATATTTTGACGGCTTGAATGCGTCCGTCCTTGACATCAAGACGTACATCGATGATACCCGCCGGATATTTTTTGGCGTTCTGTACGTTGAATTTAGGTGAGTAGCCATAGTTCCAATCCCAGCTCTGGTAACGTTCTTCCGAGATTTCGTATATCTTCTTCCAGTCTTCCTCGGTAAGCTTGTATTGTGGCACTTGATCTGGCTCCATACCGAAGATATGACGCAGAATAGCAGCACGAAACTCTTCGACTGACATGGACTCGTCCAAAAATTCGGTAATGTTGGCGACGCGGGAGCGCACTGACTTGGTGCTCTTCGATTCAATCTTCATCTGCTTAACTTTAAGTGCGGAAGCGACGTGCTCCATTTGTGAGTCAAACAGCAGCGTGCCATGACTGAACATACGGCCGCGACTAGCAAATTGTGCGTTGCCGGATATTTTGCGCTCACCAACTTGAATATCGTTACGGCCTGTCAGGTCCGCATCTACGCCAAGCGAGCGGAGCATATCGATAACAGGCTGTGTAAACTTACGGAAATTGCTGAACGATTCGCCATCATCCTTGGTCAGAAAGCTGAAGTTCAGGTTTCCAAGGTCATGATAGACGGCACCGCCGCCAGATAAGCGGCGCACGACATGAATATTCTGCTCTTTCACATAATCGGCATTGATTTCCTCGATTGTATTCTGGTTGCGGCCGATAATGATAGATGGCTCATTTATGTAAAATAACAAATAGCTATCCTCGTCCATCGGAAGATGCTTAAGTACGAACTCCTCAATCGCCAAGTTAATGCGCGGGTCAGTAATGCCTTGGTTGTCAATAAATTTCATCTAATGGTCCTCCTCGTGGGTGCAGCTGTTATATATACATTGTAATCGATTCCCTAGTAAATATAAAATGATGTTTGAAATTGATAATCGTTATCAAATATAATAAAGAAGAAAACTTGATCATACAATTTTTATATAAATGGGGAGGTACCAATATGTCTATATCTGAAACGATCCGTAATCGCCGTACTACCAACCAATTTAAGGAACAAATATTGCCGCAGGAGACTGTAATTCGCCTGCTTAACGATGCAGTCTGGGCACCTAATCATGGTTTGCGTGAGCCTTGGAGATTTATATTTGCAGCCGATGAGGGCAAAAGTCAGCTGGTAAACTGCCTCTACAATATTTTGTTAAAAGGAAAGTTCAAAGGTGCTGACGAAGAGCAGAAAGCCAAATGGCTTAAATATGCCAACTCTGTTCCAGCTTACTTGGTCGTAGTGATGCCAGAGGCTGCACATCCGCACATTCGGGACGAGGATATGATGGCTGCAGCCAGTCTAGTCCAGAATTTCCAGTTAGCTGCATGGGAAGAAGGTATTGGGATGCTCTGGCATACGGGCGAATATATTTACAACAAAGACTACCGTAACACGCTCGGTGTTCAACCTGGCGAGAAGATCATTGCCGTATTGCATATGGGCTTCGTGGACAAAGCTGGCGCGGCACGTCCACGCACACCTGCTGAAGAGCGCTTCACGGTGCTGTAAGTTATTATCGTCCTTCTGAAGACGTATAAACATTTAGCATAGAGATGACAAAAGACTGCCCGCATCGTGAACTTTACACGAGAGGGCAGTCTTTGTTAGCTTACACAAGCTAGGCGAGTTCATGAAGCATGCATATGACAAGAAATCGTTTACATTTAGCGTCAGGATAGTTCGTTGTCTAGCGGATCTGCTCGGAACGTACGACGGTAGAAAATAAGCTCAGATAAATATTTGACGATCCAGGCAGCCAACAGTACGCTGACGAGCAGATGGGCGCATACAAGTGGTGACAACAGCAGTGTTCGCGTATCAGATACGTATATCAAATAGGCAGCGCAGCATGCTACCGCAAGGACCATAAAGAATAGTGCGCCTTGATTCGCTCTGAGCGAGATGTGCCGCGCCACTTCTTTGTCTTCCGCTTCGTCTTTGGACATAAAGTTAACAAAATACATAAGTACTTGGAACACCACGGCGATTCCGAATACATTGCGGGCAAGTGCCATCATTTCGGTGCTGTACAGCGCAATATTTCCTTTTAGCGTCAGCAGCACAATCGTATAATAGACGGTAACGACAATGGCGGCGCCAAGCGATGCCCATGATGTTTTGTGATGCACCGACATAAGGGTTCCTCCTTGAATATAAGGGTGGTTCTATTGTATTATCGCAAATTTAAAACCGAATTGCACCTATTGAGATAGAGCTTCGGCCTAGACAACAGCTAGAATAAGGTACGAATGTAAGCGTTATCTTAATTGGTTGTGAAAGAATCTAATTAAGATGAAACAAGGGTATGCCATATTTCTAAAATAAGCAATAGCGTTGTCTTTAGTATATAACAATTAACAGTTTGGCAATAGTGCCTGTGAGGAGATGTTGACGTGGGTCATTGTAAGTTGGAGCTTACAGGATTAAAATGAACGATGATACATAAGAGCATCAGCGCGATAAAGCACTGTTAGCGGAGTGCTAACATGAAAGTAATGAATTGTGAAGTAGTAAACCTGAATAACACAGCAAAATTAATTAAGAGCAGGATAGGAAACAAACCGGAACGTCAGCGAAATGTGCTGCAGGCAAGAAAAGATTTAACTGATGCAAGATCATTACAAAGTACTAGTGTTGTGGAGGATGCTAGCATGGCTAAAGTAGAACGTTATGGTCACGGGGGTGACGTTTGGACAGCGGCAGCCGCGTTTGGTGGCCGAGCGGATGAATTTCTGGATTACAGCGCCAATATTAATCCTTTGGGACCTCCTTTATTTGTACGTGAGTCGTTAAAAC
Source organism: Paenibacillus sp. ACRRX (assembly GCF_022346885.1). GTDB lineage: Bacteria > Bacillota > Bacilli > Paenibacillales > Paenibacillaceae > Paenibacillus_B. The sequence goes on along the minus strand of NZ_JAKRNK010000008.1, from coordinate 243,825 downwards.
AAGCATGGGACCGAATGCTTCAATATCCAGACCCTGCTCACCGCATCCTAAAGGCATCACTTGCAGACAGGCTTCAAGTGACGGAGTCGCAGTTGATGCTAGGTAATGGGGCAGCTGAATGTATGGCACTTGTATTGCTGGCATACAGTCCAAGCTTAGTTGGTGTAGTGTCTCCTTGCTTCTCCGAATACGAAGCGCTCGCCAAGCAATACGGTGCAAATGTATTACATGTTACTGGCAGCGATCCGGATTACCGTGCTTCTGAGGACCAAATCGTATCATTGATCCGAAAAGTCGAGGTGTGCTTTATCGGGCACCCTAACAATCCGACTGGCGCTTTGTATGACAGAAGTACACTTCGTAAGGCTGCTATAGCTGCGGAGCAATCGGGCTGCATATTGGTCGTAGATGAAGCGTTTATCGACTTTCTGGATGATGAGGCCGCTTATACTGCCCTTCCGTTGTTAACGGAATTTAACCACATCGTCATCCTACGCTCTTTAACGAAGTTTTATGCCATTCCTGGTCTAAGACTTGGTTATGCGCTCGCTTCGCCTACGCGAATTGCTGAGATGACAAGAAAACAGGTGACATGGAGTGTGAATGGCTTTGCATTGGCAGCGGGAGAGGCGTTATTTGATAAGAACAACCGACAGTTGCTAATTGAATATGAACATCAGACTAGAAACATGGTGAGCTCAGAACGTACGTGGATGGAAGAGCAATTAACAAAGCAAGGTGTCCGTTCATGGCGAAGCGCGGCGAACTTTATGTTGTGTCATCTCCCTGCACCTTGGTCAGCGGAAAAGCTGCAGCAGCAGTTGGGTACGCGAGGGATTCTGATTCGCAGCTGCTCGATGTATGACGGACTGCAGGACGGGCATTTCCGGCTTGCTGTCAAAGACCGTACAGCTAATGAAAGATTGATGCAGGAACTAGTGGACGTATTGAGATTGTAGTTCATAAAAGGAGGACAATCAAGTGCAGCCTTACCGAAAAGGAAGTCAATATTATGAATCTCAACATGTGCAAGGGGTTAAAGTAACTTGGCGCAATGAACATGCCGTCGTAGAGTGGGAAGAGACAGCCGATGTGTGGAGCAGTGCAGTCTTCCACGGCGGACATGCTCAAGCTACTAAAATTGTTAATCATATGGTGGGCAAAGGATTCGATTGCAGCGATCCTGTAGGTTATATGGAGTTGAAGTGTAAGGAATGGGGTTATGATGCCAAACATACGGTTGGTTTGCTAACTGCAGCCAGGATGACACACTTGTCTGTAGAAGGACTAGAGGGTGATCAATTCTCGTTATTCTGCGCTACAACAGCTGGCACCTCTAATGCAGCACGAGCGGGTATGAAGCGAGAGACATACTCCTCTTACTTGACTCTTGATGAGAACTTGGAGCGTAAGGATTCACTTGCAAAAGCGCAGGACCATAAAGACGATAAGTTCTCTGGGATGATACCAGGCACAATTAATACAATCATTGTTATTGAGGCACGTATTCAGGAAGCCGCTGTGTTGAACCTGCTTCAAAGTGCAGTGGAAGCTAAGGCAGCTGCGCTTGCTGATTTAAATATCCGGGATCGTGAAACCGGATTAATCGCTACGGGTACAACAACGGATACGGTAGCAATCGCGATATTGGATCGTGGACGCTATACGGCCGAACATCGGTATGGCGGCACAGCAACAACGATTGGTAATGAGCTCGGCATGCTGGTCTATAATACGGTGTCCGAATCGGTACGTACCCAGTTTGAAGATGATAATGATGCTGTCTAGCTAGGTTTCGTAACAAGGTAGGAACTAGATAAAGTATAAAGGCGGCAAGGGGGACGTAGAACATGTACGCAGCGGCAATATGGGCTGCAGCTTACATATGGGATCGAATTGTTGGCGATCCGCGTTGGCTGCCGCATCCGGTTGTCATGATCGGTAAGGGAATAACTGCAATGGAGCGATTTATCCGGCGTGTATCGGGGTCGGAAAGGATGTTGAAGCCATTAGGCATCCTGCTGCCGCTTGTCATCGTCGGCGGGACTTGGGGTGTGACATGGACGCTGCTCTTTGCACTGCATCATGTCCATCCGTGGCTGGCGTGGGGAGTAGAAGCTCTGCTGATTGGGACCACAATTGCGGTCAAGGGGCTGCAAGATGCCGGGATGGCGGTATACCGCAAGCTTGCGGGGGGAGACTTAGCTGGTGCTAGACGAGAGGTGGGCATGATTGTCGGACGTGACACAGATACGCTGGATGAACCCGAAATTGTTCGGGCTACAGTAGAAACTGTGGCTGAAAATATCGTGGATGCGGTTATTTCTCCGTTATTTTTTGCGTTATTTGGTGGTGCCCCACTCGCCATGGCCTATAGAGCCATTAATACGTTAGATTCGATGGTTGGGTATAAAAATGAAAAATACATGAATCTCGGATGGGCATCAGCCCGCTTGGACGATTTGGCGAACTGGATTCCTGCACGTGTTACGGCTCTGCTGCTGACTGTTAGTGCCTGGCTGTTTCGGGCAGGTGATGCGAAGCGTGCCTGGCAGACGGCGCTGCACGACGCGGAGGAACACCCGAGTCCGAACAGCGGCTGGCCGGAAGCGGCGGTTGCGGGCGCGCTCCACATACGCTTGGGTGGCTACAACGTGTACAAAGGCGTTCGATCTTTCCGTGCCTATATGGGGAAACCGTTGGAGGAACTGGCAGCGAAGCATATTCCGGCAACTTGTCGGCTGCTGCGTGGTACTTCACTGCTGTTCGCGGTGCTGGGCTTGCTCGCGCTTATGCTGCGCGGTGGGTGGCTGCTGTGATGTCACTTCCACGAGCAGTAAGGCGACCACGAGCAGTAGGGCATCATCGAGCAGCTAGAGGGGATAGCGTGGCAAATCGTCGCAAGCCAGCGAGAGGTGAGGCAAGGGATGCAACGACAGGTGGCAATAGCATAGCGTTTACCCGATGTTCAGCACGTGGCTGTCGTAAGTCACCAGGCAAACGTGTGTTGAGCGGTAGAAGCTCCGCGGTTAGCCAAAGTGCGACTCGCAGCAAGCAAATGGCGTGTGACAGGAGTGAGGCTCTACATAAAGGCTTAGCCCGCAATAGGGGCACAGTCGGCAATCGTCGCACCCCTGTGCTGGTGCGACTGTATGTTGCGCGCCACGGTGTGACGCGCGCTAATGTCGAGCGGCGGTATGTCAGCCGCTCGGACGTGCCGCTCCTGCCTGAGGCCGGAGCGGCTTTACGCCCGCTGCGCCGCAAGCTGGCAGCGCGGCGTCCGCTCGCATTCGCGAGCGATATGCGCCGGTGCGTGAGCACCTTGGCGCAGGTGTGCCCACACGGCGCACAGCGGGCCGTGTTTGATGAGCGCTTGCGCGAGCTTGATTTCGGCCAATGGGAAGGCCTGACATACAGCGACTTGCAAGCGGACGACCACTATCGCGCCTGGCTGGACAACATGGAGGCGGTTGTCCCGCCAGGCGGGGAATCGTGGTCCAGCTTTGAAGCACGTACAGCAGACGCATGGCAAGCGATTCTGGCAAGCGCGTTAGTCCGCTCCCCTTCTAAGGGAAGTAAACCATGGGTGTCCCGATGCTCCAAAGTACGCAGAACATTTCGTTCACCGAGGAGTGTCCCCCTTAAGGACATTTTGATCGTGACACACGGTGGAGTGGTGCGCAGCTTGTACACACTTGCTTGGCCAGAGGCATCATTCTGGGACATGACTGTGCCAACTGGAGGCGGGTATATCATCATCGCGCAGCGGTGGGGCAGGCAGTGGCGATTCCTGCGGACAGAGCCGCTTGTGTAGTGCTTTGTTGGCATCATACACTTCCATGAGAATTACTTGATAGGTGAGATCAATCTACGTATGAGCCAGATGGAAAAGGTAGGATTGCGAAATATGTAACTTGCTATCCCTCTGTTGTTCACCTATAATCAATCATTAAGTTCACAATTGGAACGGACAAGTGTATATGACGTCTTCAGGTCCTGTCCCAGATGCAAGGAGACAGGTAATAGGGAAGCCGGTGCAATTCCGGCACGGTCCCGCCACTGTATAACGGAGTTACCCTATGATGAGCTAATGTCCGACCCTGATGGGGAGGAATAGTCATCATGAATTCCGTAAGTCAGGAAACCTGCCAGAAGACGTGACGAGCAACAATCCTTCGCGGAAAGGACCAACGTCAACTCCTATCGGTCGCTTGTTAGCGACGATATATGTGTGCGGACATGAATCCGAGGCATATGTCGACAGCTGACTGCGATAAGCTTCTGCTGTACGATGTCAGTCGATCAGATCCCTATTCCCGCTATGTTGTGGAATAGGGATTTTATTATGTGGTAGGGAATAGTTAACAATATCCGAAGAGCGAAAGAGCGATGCTGAAATGCGCTGACCGTTTCTGGAATGAGAACAAGTTATTTGTCAAGATAAGGGGAGATTTATTCATGAAACCATGGTGGAATCGTACTTTAGCAGCTTTGATGGTATGCGTGTTGGCTGTAAGCCTCGCTGCTTGTGGCGGAGCTAAGGAAGAAGGCACACCAGCACCAGACAAGCAGCAGGAACAGACGGGAACAGAGACATCTACTGATGCCTTAAAGACTACATATCCGTTAACAGTGAAGGATGTAACAGGAGAAGAGTTTAAGTTTGACAAAGCTCCTGAGCGTATTGTGTCGGTGTCTCCTGCAGAGACAGAATCCCTGTTTGCTTTAGGGCTGGATAGCCAGATTGCAGGGGTATCTGATTATGATGACTACCCGGAAGCAGCGAAGACTAAAGCTAAAATGGGCGGCATTATGAAGCCTAACGAAGAGGCCATTATCGCAGCAAAGCCTGATATCGTATTTACCGGCATCTCCATGAAAGAAGATGTGGTGAAGAAGTTCCGTGATTTGGGAATTACGATATTTAAAGTAGAACCTAAATCATTTGATGATGTACTTAAAAATATCGAATTGTATGGTCTGATTACGGACCGTCAGCAGCAAGCGAAAGATATTGTAGAGGGCATGAAAAAAACACGTGACGATATCCAAACGGCTGTTAAAGATGTAACGGAGAAGAAAAAAGTATATATTGAGTTCTCACCAGGCTGGACGGTTGGCAGCGGCGAGTTTATGAATGAATTGATCGAGCTGGCAGGTGGCGTAAACGTAGCAGCGGATGCGCAAGGCTGGGTTCAGATCAATGAAGAAAACATCATTAAGAGCAACCCAGATGTAATCATGTTCACGCAAGGTATTGTAGATTCGGCTACAAACAAGACGCTTGAAGAGATTATACGTGGACGCAAGGGCTGGGAAAACATTAATGCAATCAAGAACAACCAGGTCATTGGCGTTGACTCGAACTTGATTAGCCGTCCGGGACCTCGTGTAGCGGAAGGACTCAAGATCATTGCAAAAGCCATCTATCCAGATTTAATCAAGTAATACCACAATTGTTGAGAGATTACACCAAGATGAGCAACTTAAGATGGGATGAGGCATGATGAATAACATCAACCGAACATCGCGTTTAACGTGGCGACACATCACAATCGCAGGAGGAGCAGGCATATTGCTGCTCCTTTTGTCCGTTGTAGGATGTCTTGCAATCGGTTCCGTACATATGCCATTTGGCGAGATTACACGTATTTTGCTGCACCACCTTCCTTGGATCGGGGATCAGGTTCCAGTGACTTGGGATGATGCTTCTGCTCAAATTATGATGAATGTTCGTTTCCCGCGTGTGCTGCTGGCTGTTTTGGTAGGGGCCTCGTTAGGCATTGCAGGGACTGCGTTTCAAGGGGTGCTGCGTAATCCATTAGCAGATCCTTATACATTGGGGGTATCATCTGGCGCCTCAGTTGGTGCAGCGCTGCTTATTTATTTTGGGCTGCAGTACGCCTTCTTCGGACAATGGACAATACCAGTTGTTGCATTTGTAACGGGAGTACTGACGCTTATTGTTGTCTTGCGAATGGCAAGGGAAAATGGCAAGATTCCGATCGAGACCCTAATACTGTCGGGTGTGGTGACCAATGCATTTCTAGGGGCTATTGTGTCCTTTATGGTAGCGATGTCCAAGCAGACGATCAATGAAATTTTGTTTTGGGTAATGGGAAGTTTGGCTTTAAGAGGCTGGCCTTATATTTATGTAATTGCCCCTTATTTTGCAGTAACCTTTATTGTGCTGTGTGCTTATACGCGGCAGCTCAATCTGCTTGCCCTTGGCGAGCGACAGGCATCCCATCTAGGATTGGACGTAGAGCGGACCAAATGGATCGTGCTGTTAACTGCAACGTTAGTAACGGCAGGGGCTGTCTCTGTATCCGGAGTCATCGGGTTCGTAGGACTGGTGGTCCCTCATATGCTTCGACTTATCGTAGGACCTGATTATAGATTGCTTATGCCGATGTCAGCTTTGGGTGGTGGTATATACGTGATGTGGGCAGATACGATTGCACGTTCAGCGCTGGCACCTACGGAAATTCCGCTGGGTGTTGTCACTGCCTTTATCGGTGCACCATTCTTTGCTTATTTATTGATACGCAACAAAAAGGTGAGACGGGGGGAGTGAGGCGCTAATGGCACATCAACATCAAGGCCCAGGGAGTGAGACGTTAAAAACAGCAGGTATGTCGGAGTCCAAAGGAAAGATCGAATCTAATGCCGGCTCTGACGGCGCTAATGCTGGTGATTACACGTCAAGCAAACCGTATGCTGTGACCGAAGTCCCTGTCATTGCTGCTGCTGGATTGTATCATAGCTATGGCGGCCGACAAGTGCTGCATGATGTCTCGCTCTCTGTTCAAGCAGGTGAATGGCTGGGCATTATCGGCCCTAATGGCAGCGGCAAATCAACGCTGTTATCCCTGCTGTCTAATGCAGAGACACCGTCAAAGGGCGCAGTATCCATTTATGGAAAAGCCGTTCATGCTTATAAGCGAAAGGAATTATCCCGTCTTATGGCAGTGCTGCAGCAGGAAGCTTTGCCGCCTGTGCATTTCACGGTGCGGGATATTGTTGAGATGGGCAGATTTCCCTATCAATCCTGGTTTGGCAGTGAACGCGAAGATAGCGGGCTGATCGTGGATCATATTATGTCTAAGCTCCAACTGGAACAGATTGCAGATCGCCCGCTGGACCGGTTGAGCGGAGGACAGCGACAGCGGGCAGCGCTCGGCAAATTGATGGCGCAATCGCCTAGTATTGTTTTGTTGGATGAACCGACCACTTATCTAGATATTCGCTATCAGGTTCAGTTTATGGATGTGATTAGGGATTGGCAGCAGGATTGCGGTTTGACGGTTGTGTCTGTCCTGCACGATTTGAACTTGGCCGCGCTGTACTGTGATCGGATCATGGTGATGCAGGAAGGTGTGATCGCGGCGGAAGGCACGCCGCAGCAGCTTATGACGACGGAATTGCTGCAGCATGTATTTGATACAAAGACGGTCATTGTGCCGCATCCGGACTGCAGTAGGCCGCAAGTGCTCGTTTGTCCTGGATCAGTAGGAGACAAGCAATAGCGCGCTACTGCTGCTTATAGGTTAGGTTATGCATATCATGACAGCGCTTTAGTGTTTGTTTTGCAAGATGAACTGCTGTAGAAGAGGCAGCAGCGTACGCGTGAAGGCCTGATTTGAACGTAAAGAACACTCAAACTAATTTGTTTGATCTTACGGTTCATATCTATGATGAAGATAACTCACTTCGATGCACCTAAGAATAAACCGACACAAATGGAGATGATGAATGATGACACAGCAATGGAGTAACGTAATCCCAAATTTAAATGAAGAGGCCCGCCAGGCAGCTCTTAATCACCAGAATCAGTTAACAAAGCCGCCGGGAAGTCTTGGTGTACTGGAACAGCTTTCACTGCAGCTTGCAGCCATCACGGGAGAAACAGTCCCTCAATTAGATAAAAAAGCAGTTATCGTCATGGCGGGTGATCACGGTGTATGTGAGGAAGGCGTTAGTGCATTTCCAGCAGAAGTGACCCCACAAATGGTGTTAAATTTCATACACGGCGGCGCGGCTGTTAATGTGCTGGCACGCGAAGCGGGGGCGCAGGTTGTGTGCGTGGATGTGGGTGTTAATGCCGAATTGAACCATCCTAATCTGGTGTCTCGTAAGGTACGATATGGTACGTCTAATATGGTAAAAGAGGCTGCGATGTCACGTGAAGAAGCGTTAGCTGCCATACAAGCAGGCGTGGATACGGTTGAAGAGCTGGTGCAGCAAGGCGTCCGCCTATTTGCAACTGGTGAGATGGGAATTGGCAATACGACGGCAAGTGCCGCCATCTTATGTGCATTTACGGGGATGGCACCAGAGGATGCAGTCGGACGTGGTACTGGTATAGGTGATGAACAGTGGCAGCACAAATGTAATGTGGTGCGCCGGGCGCTTGAGTTTAATCAACCGAAGGCGGAAGATGCGCTTGACGTGCTGGCCAAAGTAGGTGGTTTGGAAATTGCTGGACTTGTCGGAGTTATTTTGGGTGCTGCACGTCATCGGGCACCTATCGTAATTGACGGATTTATTTCCAGCGCAGCGGCTTTGACAGCTGTGAGACTAGCGCCAGAGGTTCATGGGTATTTAATTGGATCACATCTGTCAGATGAAAGAGGGCATCGAGCGCTTCTGCAGGAGCTGCGCTTGCAAGCTCCGCTCCACTTGAATATGCGTTTGGGTGAAGGAACGGGGGCAGTAATTTTGTTCCAACTAATTGATGCCGCTTGCCGAGTTATGCGGGAGATGGCGACATTTGCGCAGGCAGGCGTATCCGGACAAGAGGATGTGAAATGAGTGGCCGCATTGTTCTGGTCACAGGCGGAGCCCGCAGTGGCAAGAGCTCATTTGCTGAGCGGTATGTCATGAAGCATTCGCCACAGGGCAGCACATATGTCGCAACTGCCGAGGCATATGACGATGAGATGAGGGAGCGAATCCGCCTTCATCAGCAGCAAAGAGTCGAGGCTAATTATAAATGGAGTATAGCGGAGAGTCCTCGGGGCTTACCAGCATGGATAAATGCTGCTGCGGAGCCAGCGGTACTCGTCGATTGCTTGACCATCTGGCTCTCGAATGAGCTGCTTGCTGTTGAGCAGCATCCGCGCGTGGAGCAGCTTGTGGACGATTGCATCACCCAAATAGTAGAGGCGGCAGCAGGATTCGACGGCATGCTTGTATGTGTAACAAACGAGGTTGGAAGCGGTGTAGTTCCAGCCTACAAGCTGGGTCGAACCTTCCGGGATGCTGCTGGCCGCTTGAATCAACGTATGGCTGCACTTGCAGATGAAGTGTATCTGGTGACAGCAGGCATTCCTGTTGAAATAAAAAGACTGAGGGTAGACCTATGAAGCTTTGGCTGCAGGCCTTAGTGGCTGCCGTACAATTTCTGACTCGTATCCCATTTCCCGTGGAAGTTCCATTTACAAATCAAGTGTTAAAGCGCAGTGTCGTGTTCTTTCCGCTTGCGGGTGGCCTGGTAGGCATATTGGTATGGCTGGCAGGGGCAGGGCTAACAGCTGTGCTTCCGCCATGGCCTGCAGCAGCACTTGTGCTGCTCATTGCATTGGGATTAACAGGAGGATTGCATTTAGATGGCCTTATGGATACCGCAGATGGTATTCTAAGCCACCGACCGCGGGAACGGATGCTGGAAATTATGAAGGATAGCCGCGTCGGGGCGATGGGGGTTATCGTCTGTTTTATCGTTTTGCTCGTTCAGTGGTCATTGTTTGCCGTGATGATGGAGCATGGACAATGGGGATTGTTTATTGCTCTCCCGTTTATCGGCAGTCGTTACGCGATGGTGTGGGCAATTGCATCGGAGCCTTGTGCACGCAAGGAATCAGGGCTTGGTGTTATGTTTCATGGGGTTCATATGTTCTATGTGCTAGGGACGATGCTGACTACGATTGCACTCTCAGCGTTGTTTTTATTCGGGGGATTGAATCTTCCCGCACCATTTGCAGCTGGGGGTATGGAACAGGCTTGGCGGTGGAGTCCGATCCTGTTGTTGGGCGGTTATATTCTTATTGTCCAAATATTCAGTTGGGCTTGTTCTCGCAGCATTTCGCGTAAATTAGGTGGTTTAACCGGTGATACGTATGGAGCCATATGTGAGATTATGCTGACGCTGCTGCTGTTGGGACTTGTTATCAATTTGGGATTAGACGGAGGTGGAGGAAGATGAGCCAGCAACGACAGATCCATCAGGGTTGTGCAGAGGTGAATAGACTAGAGGATGAAGCCAATAGGCATGAAAATAGAGTAAATCATGAAAGTGCAGTGGGGGCACATGTAGATCAGAAGATCCTTGCGGGTGCAGCCGTTGCTGCTTGTGCTGCTCAGAAGGCTGCTGGAAAGACGATTATGCTCCAAGGTACTGCTTCTGATGTCGGGAAAAGCGTGGTGACGACGGCACTCTGCCGCATTTTTAAACAGGATGGTTATCGGGTTGCGCCTTTTAAATCACAAAATATGGCGTTAAACTCGTACGTAACTCCTGACGGCAAAGAAATAGGCCGCGCACAGGGCGTTCAAGCTGAAGCGTGCGGAATAACGGCCACCACAGATATGAACCCCGTTCTGATCAAGCCGATGCAGGACATGCAGTCGCAAATCATTGTGCACGGCAAACCGTATCGTAATATGAGTGCGCTCCATTATCGCTCGGACTTTCTCCCAGTGGCTCGTCAGCTTGTAACGGAAGCAGTTGAACGATTAAAGGCAGAGTATGACATCGTTGTGATGGAAGGTGCAGGGAGTCCTGCTGAAATTAATCTGAAGCATAATGATATCGTTAATATGAATATGGCTAAATGGGCGGATGCACCCGTCATTTTAATCGCAGACATTGATCGTGGTGGAGTATTTGCCTCGATTGTAGGTACGTTGGAGCTGTTAGAGCCGGATGAACGCGAGCGAGTCGTCGGATTTATTATTAACAAGTTCCGAGGCGATCTGGAGCTTTTGCGACCTGGATTAACATGGTTGGAGGAGCGGACGGGTAAGCCTGTACTGGGCGTTCTGCCCTACGCGGACGACTTGGACATTGAAGCTGAGGATTCAGTAGCGTTGGAACAATGGAAAGGTCGAATAGATCCAGAACGGGATATTGATATTGCGGTACTTGCCATCCCGCGAATTTCTAATTTTACCGATATTGATCCTCTAACATCTGAATCTGATGTGCGTATCCGATACGTCAAACACCCGCAGCAATTAGGCGATCCAGATGTTGTTATTATTCCGGGTTCGAAGAGTACAATTGCCGATCTGCTGTGGTTGCAGACAACAGGCTTGGCAGAAGCATTGACCGTGCTCCGTGAGCGAAGAAGCAGAGAAGAGAAAGATTTGCGGATCGTCGGCATTTGCGGAGGCTATCAGATGCTGGGCAAGTTATTGATCGATCTGGAAGGTGTAGAAGCGGAGCCGGGAACTATAGTGGAGGGCTTAGGTTTGCTGCCTATCGAGACGGAATTTGCCGCTATAAAACGAACGGAGCAAGTGAAAGGCACGTTGATCACGAGTTCGCCCTCATGGAGGCCGCTGCAAGGGCTAGCTATGGAAGGGTATGAGATTCATATGGGACGCTCGGTCAAGTTATCAAGTGATGCAACTGCACTTGTTAGATTAGCGGCAGTTGCAGTGGATTCTCCTGGGGACAGTGGAGTGTCGGATATTACCACATTAAGCAGAACGGATGACGGTTGTGTAAGTGAAGATGGATTCGTATTCGGAACGTATTTGCATGGATTGTTCCACAACGATGAATTTCGCCGTGGTTGGTTAAACATAATCCGTACTTCTAAGGGATTTGACCCATTGCCTGTGCAGCTTCGGTTTAAAGAGAAGAAAGAGCAGGCGTATGATCGGCTTGCAGAGCTCACACGCAAGCATTTGAATATGGAAGCGATTCGCAAGGTGATAGGGTGCGATTAATGAACGTGCAAAGGGGCCATGTGAAGCGATAATGGCCCGTGAAGTCAGTGCCGATAATAATGTGTGAGTCTGCCACATTCATTATTGGTAACTGACTTTACGAATATAGGAAGCTGATATCCAATTGAAGCTGCTCTGCTGCGAGAGTGTCCTACCGCGTCCATTTGTGACTTGCTATCCTAGCTGTGCTGCTGCGCCTGTCAGTGCTTTGTTAGATAAGCTGTGCTACCGCTGCATTATCTGTGCTTTACCTATCCAGGCTGTGCTTAAATGCGTCCATGCTTCGCGTCAGCTCAACTCCACAGTTCCTTTTATGCTTTAAGAAATCTCCCCATCCTCATTGTCCATCTCCTGAAGCATCTTCAGCACGACTCGTTTCCTATACATCATCTGTGCCGTCTCCGCCACATCATGAATGAGCGAACGATTCATAAAGGAGCCAAACACCATACCAGCTATCGGAATCGCCTGGAACAATTTTTTCCATCCAAAATTATCAGTAAAGGCGATCATAGTCTCGCGCCAGCCCTGCATCTCTGACAGTGCCTCACGATCGCGGTCAGCACGATGGAATTCGGTGAGCTCTTTAAGAATCGCCTGCTTACCCACAATATCAGACGAAGCAAACTGCATACATTTTACAACAAATACACGTTCTTCGCGTTTATTCGGATCAAATCCATAGCTGATTGCTGTCTCCTGAATGACCTTGAGCGATATGCCCAAAATCGCAGGAATATCAATCGCCAGCGTGAATATGCCGCCAAAGCCTGTCGTAGCGCCTTGGGCAAAAGCAGCAGTTTTATGGGATTCCCGCAGTTGAGACGCGACTTCGTCGCGTACCGCAAGAGGAACATGCTGAACATCGTCGATACACGCAACGGTTAGACCTTGCTGAGGAGCGGTCTTCTTCCAGTGGCTTTCAATTTTGTTTAACACGTGCTTTTCTTGGATTAAATAACGTCCCCCTGTGTGCAGGTAGCTGCCGACTTCATCTAGTACCTGACCAACTTTGCGCTGCAATATTTTAGGGCTAAGCTTGTCAATTATCATAAACGGGATACGCCCAATCTTCTCCCAAAACCAGAGATCACGCTGTTCTTTTTCCCACTTTTCAATTTCCATTTTGGCCTGCAGTAGTGTGTCACGTTGCTCGTATGTCGTCATAATGACCTCCTGATAGGATTCACGAATTGGCTAAGGCGGTTCTCGCTTTGCACGGTCTGCAACACAAGAAGCATTCAACTATTAATAAGGAGTTGTACGTGTAGACAAGCGCATTGTTTCAACGAAATGTATGAAATATCCTGTTTTTGTTCCGTTTGGAATGTAGGCTGTCAGGGTAATGATGAAGATATAAACTAAGGGCAGTTCCAAGGAGAGAGAAATTCATGGTAATAGGGTTATTGGTTTCTATTTTTATCATCCAAATCGTTTACGTCTCCTTTTTCACACTTCGGATGATCTTAACCCTGAAAGGGCAGAAGTATTATGCCGCTGCGCTGAGCTGTGTCGAAATTACGATTTATGTGCTTGGTTTAAACATGGTGCTCAAGTATTTGGATCAGCCGATAAGTTTGATCGTATATGCACTTGGTTATGGATTGGGTGTGTTAGTTGGATCTTGGATTGAAGAAAAGATAGCGCTTGGTTATGTCACACTGCGGGTGATTGTAAACAATCCAGAGAGTGGTTTGCCCAACCATCTGCGTGATCTGGGTTACGGTGTGACGACTTGGATTGGGAGCGGGCGAGACGGACATCGGTTAATGCTGGAGGTACTGGCACGCCGTAAAAATCAAAAAAAACTATATCAGTCCATCATGGATGTGGAGCCGCGCGCATTTATTGTGACATCTGAGCCGACGCGTCTTCATGGGGGCTTTTGGGCGAAGGCGACTATGCGTTAGCGATATCCTTTCAGGGGGTTCTACATAGGTGTTTTTATGTGATTATAGGTGCTGGGCTTATTACGTTCATGGCTTAAATAAGCGAAGGATATGAGCTCAAACATTTGACCAAAGTTGACTATATGCACAAACCTATATATAATATTACATATGCTTAATTCCCAACCAAGGGAAGCGGGGGAACCGTTTCATTGGGGCGAATCGCCATTATGGCGTAGGAATCCATCTTTTCCGAGCCCGTCAGCTAACCTCGTCAGTAGGAGATGGGTCTATTTATGATCATTTGGCTTAGGACCCGAACGTGATTTTGGGTTCTTTTTTGCATTTACAGACCCTGATGAATCGGATGTCATGATGACGATCCGTTTGTTCGGGGTTTTCTTATTTCGGATTCCCGCGCAAGTAGCACTCTTTATTACCCGTGTTATTTCTCTCCAGGCCCATCTCTTTTATTAACTGGCACTGCTCTGCACAAATGTAGAATTAGAAAGGAGGTTTATGAACAAACTGGCTATAATCGCATTTTTTCGAACGAAAAGCACGGCGGCAGTTTTCATTTTTGATTGAAAATAAACGGATAAGTTTAAGGATACAAGGTGTCTGCACGTGGCTTAGAACAGAATAGATAGAAGAGGTGACTGTAAATGATTGAACTGCAGCAGGTAAACAAAGTATATGATGATGGATTTCATGCTTTAAAAGATATTAACCTCACGATCAAAAAAGGTGAGCTTACCGTCTTTATTGGCCCGAGCGGCTGTGGCAAATCCACTACCATGAAAATGATCAATCGCTTGATTACCCCTTCTAGTGGTAAAGTGCTTATTAATGGCAAAGACATTTCCGAACAGAACCCGGTTGAGCTCAGACGGAATATAGGTTATGTGATCCAGAACGTTGGTTTGTTTCCGCATATGACCATTGCGAGAAATGTTGCAGTGGTGCCGCATTTGAAAAAATGGGAGCAGGATCGCATTCAACCGCGAGTAGATGAATTGATGCGGATGGTTAATTTGGACCCTGAGGTTTACCGTGATCGATATCCATCTGAGCTGAGCGGGGGGCAGCAGCAGCGTATCGGGGTTATTCGCGCATTGGCCGCTGATCCGGACATTATTTTGATGGATGAGCCGTTTAGCGCATTAGATCCGATAAGTCGCGAACAGCTTCAAGAGGAACTGAGTCGTCTGCAAGAGGAGCTACATAAGACGATTATATTTGTTACCCACGATATGGACGAAGCCATAAAGATCGCCGATACGATCGTGATGATGAAGGATGGAGAGGTTGTTCAGACGGGGTCACCTGAATCAATACTGCGCTATCCCGCAAATGACTTCGTTCGCACCTTTATCGGGCAGAAACGGATGGAGGAAGGACCGCAGGGAGAGCCGCTGCGTCTATCTACTGTAGATGACGTGATGGTTACGCAGCCGGCGACAACATATCCCAACCGTGGATTGGCAGAAGCCGTCAAAATTATGGAAGGGCGCAGGGTTGACTCCTTGTTTGTAGTAGACCGCTTCCGCAAGCTGCTTGGTATCGTGTCCATTTATCGTGTGCTTAATATGTTTAACGAGGAAAATAAGACGGTCGGTGACGTCATGCGTCCCATTGGCTATCAGGTCGCTCCGGGTACATCACTTCCAGTAGCTATTGAGATGATGAGCAATCACAGATTAACAAACCTGGCCGTGGTAGATGACGATGGTCGTCTGCTTGGACTGATTACGCGGGGCAGCATCGTTAAGCATCTGAATGAAGTTTATCCGACGATTGTGGAACAATTTGCTTCTAGCCTCGGAGAGGAGGCCTAGACCTATGAATAACTTGGTTTCCTTTTTTCAAGAACGAGGTGCTGATATTGCAATCGCACTTCAGGAGCATTTGGTCATCACTTTTGCATCCGTATTGCTGGGCTGCTTGCTGTCCATTCCATTAGGTATTTTACTTGTATATAACCGTTTCAAATGGATCAACAGCATCGTGTTTTTCTTTGCAAACTTACTGCAGACCGTACCAAGCTTGGCATTGCTCGCCATTCTTATTCCCTTTCTCGGCATAGGCATGAAGCCTGCGGTGGTAGCCTTGTTCCTGTATTCCATCATGCCGATACTGCGTAATACGTATGATGGCTTTGCTTCTGTAGATTCCAGTGTGCTGGAGTCGGCAAGGGGGATGGGGTATGGAACGATGCAGCGTATTTTACGCATTCAATTTCCACTGTCACTACCTTATGTAATGTCGGGAATTCGCATTACGACAGTTTACATCATCAGCTGGGCTACGCTTGCGACGCTGATTGGTGCTGGCGGTCTTGGGCAGCTTATCGTATCTGGACTTGGCGTGAACAAGTTGGAGCTGATTGTGACGGGAGCTGCGGGAGCAATCCTGCTGGCGCTGCTTGCTGATGCTCTGCTTGGCTGGATGGAGCGTTTGTTAACAAAACGATTCGGACGGACAAGTTCGATTGCTGCATAAAACCGAACTAGAGCACGAGGAGGAGGAAACGGTATGCTACGCAACAAAATAACAGCCGGACTTACAGGTGTCATGCTTATGATATCGGTACTTCTGGCTGGCTGTGGCACAGAGCACCAATTTATTATCGGAACACAGACATTTACGGAAACGAAGATTTTGGCTGAAATGTATAAGGCACTTATCGAAGATCGGACGGACATCAAGGTCAAAGTGATTCCAGACCTAGCGTCCAGCACCGTTGTTCTAAATGCAATTAAAAATGATGACGTGCAGTTAGGCACCTTGTACAGTGGCGAGATTTTTAACAACCATTTCCCGATTGAAGAGACAAAGGATCGCGATCGTGTGCTGCGGCAGGCAAAAGAAGGTTTCCATAAGTATTGGGGTCTCAAGTGGTTTGATTCGTTAGGATTTGAAAATACGTATGCTTTCACAGTTCGAAAAGATTTAGCGGATGAGAAAGGATATAAGCAAATTTCGGATATAAGCAAAGATGCAGCTGATTTGCGTCTCGGGGTAGACACGACATGGCTCGAACGAACAGACGTTGGCTATCCAGCATTCCGAAAAGCTTATCAATATAAATTCGGGAAGTCGTATCCAATGGAGCAAAGCTTAGTCTACCAGGCAGTTGGGAACAATCAAGTGGATATCGTGGTGGCGTACTCAACAGACTCGCGCTTAAAGGCCTACAATCTGATTACATTAGAGGATGATAAGCAGTTTTTCCCACCCTATGATGCGTCGCCAGTGATGCGCGAAGATGCCTTGCAGCAGCATCCGGAAGCGGCAAAGGCCATTGAGGTGCTGATTGGCAGCATTGATGTGAATACGATGATCAACCTGAATTATCAGGTCGATATGGAGAAGAAGAGTGAGCGCGAGGTTGCGCTTCAATATTTGCAAGACAAAGGGCTTTTGAGTAAGAAATAGTGTATAGACAAGAAAGGAGGATACAATGGGAGATTATCAATGGTCGATAGCAGATTTGTTAGCTTACATGAGTCGTAATTCGGGTATGCTCTGGGAGTACTTTGTATCACATGTTGTGATGGTGCTGAGCGGTCTCGGGTTAGCGATTGTGATAGGTTTGCCTTTAGGGATATTATGTTCGAAAAATGAAAGGCTGGCCAAATTCATTCTAGGAATTACAGGCGTGTTGCAGGTTATACCAAGCTTAGCTTTGCTAGTGCTGCTGATGCTCGTATTAGGGCTCGGCAGTACAACCGTTATTATTGGTTTGCTGTTCTATTCATTAAATCCAATCGTAAGGAATACGTACGTGGGACTAAAGCAGGTGAACCCAAGCTATATTGAAGCTGGACGCGGGATTGGCATGAGTCCGCTGCAATTGCTGATGAAAGTTCGCTTTCCGCTTGCGCTGACGTACATGATGACAGGGCTGCGGATCGCAGCTGTCATTGCGATTGGGGTTGTCACGATTGCGCCAATGGTTGGCGGAGAAGGACTTGGTCGCGAGATTTACGCGGGCATTAACAACCAGAACCCGCTGCGCATTTATGCGGGGGCGATCCCCGCTGCATTGCTTGCAATTGTGGCAGATATCGTACTGGGCTACTTCCAACGCAAGCTTAAGTTTGACGAGCGTAAGGTGAAGCGTCAAGGAAATAAGAAAATTAGCACTACGTAAACAACTTACACCTTTTGATGGATGCATGCTCGTTTAGGAGCACTTGCTATCTATACGAAAGGTGTATTTTTAATGCATGTATTTCGGATTCTAGAAGGAATTTATCCCTTTTTCTTACGTTTTATATGTAAATGTTGACGTATTAATTCAATACTATTACACTGGGATAAGTAGTGAAAGTCGGTAAGGACGATACCAAACGGATACAAGTGAATGGTGGAATGTGAGTTATGAATGAAGAACGATTATCCAAGAAAACGTTTTGGAGCATTATGTTTGCTATTTTCTTTGGCAATTTCCTTGCTGTATTAAGCACAAATACCGTTAATGTTGCGCTGCCTGTACTCATGAAGCACTTTGACGTGGAGCTGCCGTCTATTCAATGGGTACTAACAGGGTTTATGCTGGCAACGGGTACAGTGGCACCTGCTGTAGGATATTTTGCTAACCGGATTAGCACGAAGCGGTTGTATTTGTTTGCGTTAAGTGGCTTTGTGCTAACCTCAGTCTTATGTGCAATATCTTGGGATGAACATAGTTTGATTGCATTTCGAGTGCTGCAGGGGTTGTTCAGCGGTATTATTATGCCAACAACGATGACTATCGTATATCAGATCATACCGCGGGAGCAGCAAGCCTTTGGCATTAGCATTTGGAGCTTGTCCGCCATGCTTGCACCTGCTATCGGGCCTACGCTGGCGGGATGGATCATCCATGTTGCCGATTGGCATTGGCTGTTCTGGATGAACGTGCCGATCGGATTAGTGGCACTGCTCACTGTCGTTAAGTTTATTCCGATGTATCGCATGAGTGAGCAGCAGCGATTCGATAAGCTTGGCTTTATTATGGTTATAACAGGAAGCCTGCTGCTGCTGCTCGCCTTTGGCAATGGACAGGGCTGGGGCTGGACTTCTATGAAGACGTTGGGCTTTATTATAGGGGGGCTGTTGATTATCGGGCTGTTTATACGCCGTTCTCTGAAACAGGAGCATCCTTTGCTCGAATTCCGTGTATTCCGTTATTTACGCTTTTCATACTCGATGCTGCTGGTCAGCATCATCACGATCAGTCTATATGCAGGTGGTTTGTTAACGCCCTTATTTCTACAAAATGTACAGGGTGCATCTGCGTTGACAGCCGGACTTATTTTGCTTCCCGCCTCCTTGCTGATGGCGTTGTTAATTCCTTTTACAGGCAGATGGTACTCAAAGTACGGCCCGGTTAAACTGATCGTAGTTGGTCTCCTATTTATGGGCTGTGGCACTTACATGCTCAGTCGGCTAGATGTAAACACGCCTCATTTGGAAATTACACTATGGATGGCACTGCGTAATGTAGGAATAGCACTTGCTAATACGCCGGCGATGAACGCAGGGATGAGCGCTGTAAAAAGGGAATGGTCCGGCTACGCCTCGTCCATCAATAGCTGGATTCGTCAGGGACTAGCCTCGTTGTCCATTGGCTTGTTCTCGTCGCTGCTGGCGGCCCGTACCATTTCGTATGTTGCGGAGCTTAGCACTACGGGAGGCGACATCGCGATAATAAAGCCAATTGCGTATACGCATGGTATTAATGATATTAATTTTATTAGTTTTATCATGACTCTGGTGGGAATTCCAGTAGCTTTCTTGCTTAAAGAGCGAAAGGGAAAGATTGCGCAGCAGATCGAGGAATAAAGGAAGGACTTGTTGTCATGCTGCTTCATCAGGAGCAGCGTGATAGTAGGATATGATGAACGTTCTAAGCCAACGCGGCGGAAAGGACGTTCTTTTTTTATATCGACAAGGAGATGACATTCATCGATATGAATGATTATTTTGGGTTATAATGGTAGTGAATTTAGAGAGGAGATTATGCATATGGATTGGAATTACTATAATACGTTTATTACAGTAGCACCAGATTGTCCGGTTCAATTTGGAACTATGCCTCCTGCTAAGAAGGATGGTATGTCCAAACATGGAATTGAATATGATCTCATTGCTGAGCATCCCTATGAGTATACACAAGAGGAACTACTTTTTCAGGTTCATATTCGACATAAGGCCATTCCAGCGGATGAGTTGAAGTTGTGTGATGCCGAGCTTAGACAAGAGTTCTTTAACAAGCCGAAGGCTTGTCTCGGAGCTTCCATGCTGTCCAAAAAGTTTGGCTGGGGTATTCATTTTAACGCGGAGGGCAAATTGGCGCTTGTACCGATGGAATCTCCTGAATACAACCGTTTATTAGAGAACGGAGACGGAACATTACAGATTGTGTCTGCCATGCGTAACAAAAGTAAGAATAGATAAGTATAGGACTTTATTTATATGCTGATATGTTGACTGTACAATTCATTATAAAGATGTTGAACTTACAAACCAGTGCTGCGATTTGGAACACACTGGTTTGTAAGGCGCATGTACACGCTGCTTATGGTGGGCTGCACGATAGAATCGCTTGTACACCAACTACTGGGTTTAGCTTTACGTGCCTTGAATCCGCGCAGACGTATCTTGCGAGATTCCTTGCAGCCGCTTTGTCAAAGTTGCACGCCAACTGGCGGACAGCGCGGTATTGGCGAGCATACGAGCAATCCCTTCCTCACCGTGCTTGTGATGATGCATCACGTCATTGGCATATTGAATGGATATGGCGGCATCATCTGGCTGAATTAAGGTCAGCATATCTTCTGGCCTCACGAATCCAGGCTCTAGCACACGCAAATAATAGCCTGTAAATCCAGTGTCCTGCATCCATACTGGGATTTCCTTCATATCGTAACGCGCGGCAAGCTTAAAGCATGGCTGACGAGGCTGTGTCACCTGTACGATTGCTTCCCCAATACGGAACGTGTCACCGATGTGGACGTCTGTCTCTATCAGTCCGCTAGTCGTCAAGTTCTCCCCAAACGCCGCATGCGGCAATTCGCGATCCCATTCCCGCTGCCAGAAGGCATAGTGCTCACTGGCGTAGACGCAAATCGCTTTGTCGGGCCCACCATGGTGCTTCGTATCTGCGACGCCATCTCCTTCAAAGCCAAGCTCCTGCAAGTGTATAGGCAGCTCAACAGGCTGCTTGACCATACCGGAACGAACTGACTTGCCGTTATAAGTGAGCGAATCAGTTGGCAATGCGACATTTAATGAAATAATTGTAGCTTGCATGAACTGCCTCCTTAAGATAATGTTATCCAATTTACATGTATGAGTTGGTAGGTTAAGCTTGTTATATGTCCTAACAATAAAGTGTTGTATTGGCATGACCTAATCTAGTTAATAATATAGTGCATTTGCCATTAAATGAACAGTATAGTCAGGGTGATAAAGTTGTCGGATCAGGAGCATAATCTAGCACCGTTGCAGTCCCGAAAGGAAGATGTCATTTTTTATCGGGCTGAGAGTGAGATCGGAACGCTGCTTCCATTTAAAGTATACCGTTGGAATAGAGCTGGTGGGAGTATTCGCGATCATACCCATGATTATTTCCAAATTTGGTATGTCGTCAAAGGAGAGTTCATTCATACGATTAATCAGCATACCTACTCCATGGTCAAAGGGAATATCTTTGTAATTCCTCCTTATGCTGTTCACCGGGTTGATCTGGTGCCCGGTCAAGATATCGATATCATCGGCTGCGAGTTTTTGCCTCATTTTATTGATGAACAGTATCAGCCGCATAGCGGGGGCAAAGACAGCTTTGATTATTCCTACCTAGAACAATTTATGTTGGATGAGGAGCATGTGACCCCTAAACTAGCGCTCAGTGGAGAGACGGATCTTGAGGTGTCCCGTCTACTTCATGACATGCTGGATGAGTTCCAGTCTGGCAAGCGTTATTATGAGCTGGTGCTGAAAGCAAATTTGTTGAAGCTGATGTCTGTCATTATGCGGGAAATGGCACGACAGTCAGGTCAATCGAATGAGGAAGATGAGCGGGTAGAGAAGTTTAGGGAACTAATGACAGCAGCTATTCACTATATTCATGAGCATTACAATGAAGAATTACGGCTTGAGAAGCTGTGTCGCAAGTTCAGCATTTCCAAATCGTATTTTTGCGCCTTATTCAAGCGCTTCACAGGAAAGACTTATAACGACTATCTGATCGATTATCGCGTTCATCAAGCTGCTGCGATGCTTATTGACACTGACATGACGGTAACAGACATTTGTTTTCAAGTCGGATTTAATGACGTCCCGTACTTTTCACGTGTGTTCAAGCGCCAGACAGGTGTGACACCGACCCATTTTAAGAAAAATGCATCATCCGTATAGTGGCGCGAAACATAAATTCATATTGAATTTATGTCTTTATCTTAGACTACACATTAGTAGACGGGCACAGTTGGATGGGGCTTTGATCTTGACCCATACAATCCATAATATGTTGATGTTAAGCCGTTTAACTGAGGTCAAATAAATAACCAGACACTTAAAAATGTATATAACGTATCCAGAGTGGAGTTTACACTTCTAAATAACTGCGAAAGCGAATAACCCTTATACAGTATAGGGTTGTTCGCTTTTTTGTTGTGTGCAACGGCACGATGCTGTGGAAGGAAAGGCGATGAATTGAAACAGGTGGAAAATTTTAAGAAAAGATGGGTTTACATTTATTAACTATAGGTCTATAATGAGGTTCATTGAATTCCTAGTTAACTGATAGGGATTATAAATAATAAACATATGTTTTCAGGGAGGGTCACTATGAAGAAATTATTGATTACCTTATTGTCGATCACAATGGCAAGCAGCATCCTGTTGGCAGCTTGCTCCAATGATAGTTCAGCACCTGCTTCAGGCAGCGCACAGTCAGCCACAGCAGACACAAAAGGAACGGAAAACAGCAGTACAATACCTGCGGTAGCGGAGCTTACGGCGCCAATTGCGGCGAGTGACCTCTCCAAGCTTCCAGCCCAAGCGCAAAAACGGACCGACACGATTATTGTAGGTCTTACAGACCCAAGTGGTGCTTTTACACCTTATTTCCAACAGAGCGGTTATGACGGCAATGTCTCCTCCGTACTGTACGCGTCACTTGTAACGGTTGACGATAAAGGACTTCCGATTCCAGATCTTGCAGAAAAGTGGGATATATCCCCGGACGGCCTTACTTATACATTCCATCTCCGCAAAGACTTGAAATTCAGCGATGGCACACCGCTCACCGCGGATGACGTTGCTTTCACGTGGACGCTGATCCACGATAAGTCCTACGACGGGCAAAGCGAACTGCTGACTACGATTGCGATTAAAGGCGGCAAAGCATACAAAGAAGGCAAGGCTAAGTTGATTGAGGGCATTAAAGTTATTGATCCAGAGACAATTTCAGTCACTATTGATAAGCCTAATGCTAAGGGACTGACTATACTAGGGAGCGAAATTTTGTCCAAAGCTTATTATGGAAAAGATTACAAGTTCGGCAGTCTCGATTATATCAAGAAACTGCATGCGACTCCTGTTGGTACTGGTCCATACAAGCTGGAAAAGTTTATTCCAGGTCAAGAGGTACGATTTGTAGCAAATGAGTTCTATTACAAAGGCAAACCGAAGACAGAGCACTTTATTTATAAAACAACAGAAGGCGATACATGGCAATTTATTGAAACTGGTGAACAGGACTATGGCAGCTTCCAAGCTACGCAAGAAAATATTGATAAGTTAAAGGGGCTTGGCTTCCTTAACATTATTCCTTACACAGCTAACAACTATGGCTATTTGCAATTTAACTTGGAGCATCCAACTCTTAAAGATAAGAAAGTTCGCCAAGCGCTGACATACGGTCTGGATCGAAAAACGATCTATGTCGACGCGAACCAAGGTGCTGGACAGATTGCTAATATTCCGGCGTCACCAATCTCATGGTCCTATACGGAAGAGGGAATTAACCCTTATAACTACGAGCCAGAGAAAGCAAAGCAGCTGCTTGATGAAGCTGGATGGAAGGAAGGCGCTGACGGTATTCGGGAAAAAGATGGCCAGAAGCTGAAAATTCATTTCATTGGTTCGAAAAGCAAAGCGACGGATATCTTTATTGCTGTGGCAAAAGAAAATTACACGGCGATCGGCGTTCAGCTGGAAGCTGAGCAGTTTGCGGACTTTAATGCGCAAATTGCCAAGTTCGAGAGCGGAGACTTTGATCTGGTATCCTTCTCTACGCCAATTCTAGGCGATCCTTCAGATGGTGTTATTTCCTTCGTGAATGGAGAAGTGAAAGGATATGACAATCCGAAAGTGAAGGAACTGTACGAAAAAGGCTTGGCAACGAGCGATAACGAAGCGCGGAAAGCGGTGTACAAAGAGCTGTATCAGGTCATTAATGACGATGCGCCATACATCTTCACTAGCTACCGAAAATTGGTTGTAGCTTACAATGGACGGATCGAGGGCTTGTCGATCAGCCCGCTTCGAGGTCTGTCTGCAAGCTTGCCTGACTGGAAATTAAAATAACAACTCCTTGCCCCCGGACAGATGCACTGCAAATACCGGGGGTGAATGACTTGCAAAGGAGACGGTCATGAGCACCTATTTACTGCGTAGATTCATGTATATGATACTCATATTGTTAGGCGCTTCGCTGCTTATCTTTTTGCTGTACGCGATGATGCCAGGGGACTTTGTCACCAATAACTTTAAGCTGCCCGCTGAACGCAAGGCAGAGCTGCGAGAGATATACGGCCTGAATAAGCCTGTACTTGAACGTTATATGAATTGGATGAACAATGCATTTCATGGCAACTTCGGATTCTCGTTGTCGCAGCAGAAGCCTGTTCTCACGTTGTTTAACGATTATATTTGGAATTCATTTTTGCTTGCCATTACGTCGACGTTCTTTACGTGGCTGCTGGCGGTTGTCATCGGCGTTGCGGCGGCATACAAGCAGTATTCTTGGTTTGATACGATGGTGATGATCTTTATATTTGCGGCGATGTCGATTCCCTCTTTCTTTATCGGGCTGTTTCTCATCAAGATTATGGCCGTTGACCTGAAGTGGCTGCCGCCGGGCGGCATGCTGGTTACGGGGAGTAACGCAACCGGCATGGAATATATAAAGGAAGTTGTCCATCATATGTTCCTTCCAGTTGTTGTAATGACGCTGCTTGGTGTTGGTTCGCTGACTCGTTATTTTCGCAGCAACATGCTGGACGTCATTCGCCAGGACTTTATCCGCACAGCACGCGCCAAGGGGATGAAGGAACGAGTTGTTCTTTACCGACATGCACTTCGTAATGCAATGCTGCCGGCGATTACGCTGATTGGCTTTGAGCTGCCAGGTTTGTTCGGAGGCTCGCTTATCATTGAGAAAATATTTAACTGGCCGGGAATCGGTCAACTGTATATGCAGTCCTTTACCGTCAGGGATTATCCGCTTCTTATGGGCTTTACGATGTTTATCGCCATTCTAACCGTGATAGGTACGCTTATATCGGACGTTTTGTACCACGCAGCTGATCCACGAATCAAGTTGTGATCATACAGAAGCGGACAGGGCAAAAGCATTAATCAGCAAGCATTTGTTAAACGCGCATTGCAGGGAGGTTTCACCATGTCATCCATTACTGGCGGATTGACGGATATGAAGCGGACAGCGGCAGCTCCGATTCGCTCTTCGTTATGGCGCCAAGCTTTCCGTCGTCTCCGTAAAAATAAGCTGGCTATGGCCGGATTTGCTTTTATTGTGTTTATGTTTCTGGTGTGCTTTATAGGGCCTTTATTCTCACCCTATGCCAACAACAAGATTAATCCAGCCATTATGAATCAGGCCCCCTCGTTTAAACATTGGCTTGGTACTGACTTGCTTGGACGGGATGTGCTGACACGACTGCTGCAGGCAGGTCGCATCTCCTTAACGGTCGGGATTGCATCGATGATTATCTCGGTCATTATCGGATCGATATTAGGCGCTGTTGCCGCTTATTACAGAGGTATTGTCGATCAGATTATTATGCGAATCGCTGACCTGTTATTGACGATTCCAAGCTTGCCGATCTTATTTATTCTCGGTGCGCTGTTGTCGGAATGGAAAGTGCCAGTTGAATACCGGATGTATATCGTAATGCTGATGTTGAGCTTTGTGGGCTGGCCGGGTCTTGCCCGTCTTGTTCGCAGCCAGATGCTCACGATCCGCGAGCGTGAATATATGCAGGCAGCCATTGTGCTGGGCTTAAATGACCGGAGAAAGCTATTTAACCATATGATTCCTAACATCGTACCACTGCTTATCGTTATTGCGACGCTAAGCATTGGCGGTGCCATCTTAAGCGAGTCTGTACTGAGTTTCTTTGGGTTAGGTGTTATGCCTCCCACACCTACGTGGGGGAACATGATTGATGCAGCGAACAACCTAATTGATTTTGAACAGCATCCTTGGCTGTGGATACCCCCGGGTGTGGCCATTTTTACGACGGTTATTGCAATTAATATTTTTGGAGATGGGCTGCGGGATGTGTTGGATCCTAAACAGAAGAAGTAAGGAATGACATCTGATGAAAAATAATGTAATCGAGATCGATCATCTCAGTACGTATTTCTATACAGAGGAAGGTGCCGTTAAAGCGGTTAATGACGTCAGTCTGCGTATACGTGAAGGTGAGACTGTCTGTATCGTGGGCGAATCGGGCTGCGGCAAGAGTGTGACCGCGATGTCCATTATGGGGCTTGTCGAGGAGCCAAGCGGCAAGGTGGTGGACGGGAGAATCCATTTTGAAGGAAGAGACCTGCTCAGCATCGACAAAAATGAACTGCGTCAAATTCGTGGCAACGACATCGCGATGATCTTCCAGGAACCGATGTCATCACTTAATCCGGTACTAACGATTGGCACGCAGATTATGGAGCCGCTGATGGAGCACCAGAAGCTAAGTAAAAAGGAAGCGCGCAAACGGGCGATTGAGCTAGTTGAATTGGTTGGCATTTCTCGACCAGAGCAAATTGTTGAGAGCTATCCGCATGAATTAAGCGGTGGTATGCTGCAGCGAATTATGATTGCTATCGCGATCTCCTGTCATCCGAAGCTCCTGATTGCCGACGAGCCGACGACGGCACTGGATGTTACGATTCAAGCGCAGATTCTGGATATGCTGCGCCAGATCAAGGAGGAATCCAACACATCAATCCTGTTAATTACGCATGATCTGGGCGTAGTAGCAGAGATTGCTGATTATGTAATCGTCATGTACTCTGGCAAAATTGTTGAGGAAGGCGATGTAGTCGAGCTGTTCGAGCACCCGAAGCATCCATATACGCAAGGGCTGCTGCGTTCCAAGCCTATCATCGGTCAGCGTCAGGAGGATTTGTATTCCATTCCGGGTCAAGTTCCTAATCCGCTTGAATTGACGGAATCGTGTTATTTTCATGACCGATGTGAGCATTGCATGTCGGTATGTCGTACACAGCAGCCTGTACTTCATCCGATGGCAGGAAGACAAAAAGTGGCCTGCTGGCTGTACGAGGAAGGTGTGAGCCATGGCTGAACTGACGATTGCGACATCTGAAAGGATTATGCCGCAGCAAGAAGCGCCTTTGCTTGAGGTTAGAGATTTGAAAAAATACTTCCCGATCAAATCAGGTTTGTTCAATCGGACGGTTGGTCACGTTAAAGCCGTAGATGGCATTAGTCTCACGCTGCAGGAGGGTGAGACATTTGGACTGGTAGGGGAATCGGGCAGCGGTAAGAGTACGGTCGGCAGATCGATTATTCGTTTAACCGAGAAGACATCCGGCGAGGTGCTGTATAAAGGGATCGATCTCTACAACATGCCAGAGAAAGAGCTGCGGCATTTGCGTCCCAAGATGCAGCTAATCTTCCAAGATCCTTACAGTTCGCTTAATCCGAGGGTTCGAGTTGGCGATGCTATTGGAGAGGCACTGCTTAACCACGGACTTGCGCCAAAAGAAGAAATTCGTGATCGGGTGTTGGATGTGCTGCAAGCATGCGGCCTTTCTTCATATCATATCGACCGTTTTCCGCATGAATTCTCGGGAGGACAGCGTCAGCGCATCGGCATAGCACGTGCGCTTGTGCTGAATCCCGATCTAATTATTGCCGACGAGCCCGTATCTGCGCTAGATGTATCCATTCAAGCACAGATTATTAATCTCTTCCGCAAGCTGCAGCTGACACGCGGGTTAACTTATTTATTTATTTCGCATGATTTGAGTGTAGTTGAACATCTATGTTCTCGGATCGGGGTTATGTACTTGGGGACGATGATGGAGACAGCACCGCGTGATGAATTGTTTAAGCATCCGCTCCATCCCTACACAAAGGCACTTCTGTCAGCGGTGCCTGTACCGATCCCGCGTTTGAAACGCGAGCGTATCGTATTAAAAGGCGACATCCCGAATCCGGCGAATCCGCCGGCAGGATGTAAGTTCCATACGCGCTGCCCATATGCGACGGACATCTGCCGTCAGCTCGTGCCGGAATTCCGGCACATGGGCAGCGAGCATTATGTAGCTTGCCACCTGGTCTAACTATACTCTGGTGTGCCGACTACAGTCGGACTGCGCAACCCCTGGCCTGCAAGGCAGGGGTTTTGTGTTGCTTGGAGGGAGGGAATGCTGTTGTTCGTTGGATTGGCCGAATTCAGCTTGTGCATTTGTTATCCGCCCGAGGAGTAATAAACAAAGAAGCCGCCAGCATCCACATGATGGAGCTCGCGGCCTTATGAGTAAGCAATAGTGCGAATGCTGCTAATTGCGTTGGTGCCAAGCGCTAGTTCGCACCTGCTCTCGTACTGGACGCGGCTTAAAGAACAAGCTCATCGACACACGTGCGCATGCGATGGTAGCCAGTACAAAGAGCAAGGACCAGAACAAAGCTGGAATGGCGGTCATACGCGCCAAGTTAGCTGCATCTCCTGCTTGCGAAGGACTTTGTACGGACAGCATCACCAGGATCAAGGGACTTAACACGGATTCCACAAGACAAATAAATGCAACTAGTAAATAATAAAACTCCTGCAGCCATCGCCAAGGGGCGAAGCACACCGCTCCGCTTAATAGAATAAATCCGATGCCCCACGTCACGCCAAACGAATTACGCAAGAAGAAGAGCAGACATACAGCGGTCAGCACGGTTAGTACGATCAGTCCTACTTGCGTCCTGCCGCGTGAATACAGGAAAAATAACAGCATGGCAAATAGTGCAGATGTAAGATAGCCGGCTAGCGCGATCGGTATGAACTGCCAAGCGTGAGCGGCTGAGGAGTAAGTGACTCCGCTGTGGTCAGCAAATAGATGAATGTACCACACTTTTCCTGACAACAGTAGTGTCATCAAGGCATGCCCGAATTCATGGATTAACGTATCCACACTTCTGAAAAAAGATGAAAACGGAATGAACCGTGTCAGCACTGCCGCGCCTACTATAAATAAAATCGTCTTCCACCAGCGATTCATCTCTTAACCTCCTGTATGTGCCACAATACGCCCTTCTATTGTAACGAAACGGGAGCGGGACATCACGTCATTTTTTATATGAATGGAAAAGTGGATGATGTTGAAAAAGATGGCATTGTACATGTATTAGAGCGGTTAACGGAACACGGGACAGGAGCAGAAGGATGTAAATGGATAAGCCGACGCCCCGTTACAGGGACATCGGCTTCGTTATTAGTCTTGTATCAGACTTAGTTTGAAGTCTGTGAAGTACAAATAAGTATTACCGTAAATCCACATATTCGCTTCAACAATAGGGGATTTAGAAGGATAAGTCCTATCTGGTTCACCCCAAGCCATCAAAACTTGAGTCATCTCCATTCCGACGGCTACTGTTTCGTTTTCAATATTCTTCCATACGCTTTGTTTCCAATTAAACACACTCTTTGGATTCTTGTTGTATAAAGGATACCTGTTACTCATTGAATCTACATCAAAAAGAGGATGTGATATCGTCGCTTGCGTTCCATTTTGCTTACGCAGCGTATAGAATAAGCTACTGTCCATAAACTTGATAGAAGTTATGGTGACTTTCTCAATATGTTTCAGATTAGAGCTGAAAGTTGCAGATGTCGAATTTTTATTTATCCATATGGTTTGGTTAAGCATCATGTTCTTTAATGCACGTAAACCTGTCTCGGATACATATTGATAGGGAATCGTTTCCGTTGTCCCGTCAGGCTTCATTACTTCGATGTTGTAATCATCAGGATCAACGGCAGATTTTGTGACGTCGATGATCCATCTGGAACTGAATTCAGAGGTGGGAAATATCTTTTTGCCAAAGTCTTCACGCAGGCTACCAGGCACAGTTGAGATATGAGAAACCAACTCGTCAGTCTTTGCTGCCCCAACAGCGGTATCCCACAGAAACAGCGATGTTGCACTTGATATGTACTTTCCTGTAATCGCGCTCATCTGCTGCAGCTTCTTAAAGGTGATATATGTCGTATTCTGGTGCAGAATCGTATTTTGTTTGTCGATGGAAAATGTTCCTTTATCGGTAACAACACGAATGGAAGGTCCATCATATTGAACGTTAATATGATCAAACGATTCGATAAGCCGGAGCGGAACGTAGGTTGCAGCATCGTTTACGATAACGGATTTGTAAGGTGATATTTGCAGCTTGCCGTTATAAAATGTACTAATTTCTTTATTCGTGTTGACAGGTTGAGCTGCTCCTGCAATAGGAGTAAAGCAGATAAATAAAACAAGTACAAGTACAAGCCAGTATGACTTTCTCATGATTTGAAGTTTCCCCCTATTTCTCTTATACAAGCTCTCCTATTATAAAATTACAACTCTATCATATCCAGTTATAAAATGGGAAAATATCCTGTTCGTCATGAAGCTGTATTCTTTGAATAAAGTGAATACAGTACGTAGCGGAATCAAATCTGTGTAAGAAAGTACAACATTTGTGGAACATAGTGCAATGGGTGTAAACGTTTTCGACCTATAATGTAGGAAGACAACACACAACTTGCGAGCGCTTGCATGAATGCTGAGCAGCGATTGCCCAACTTGGAATGGAGTGAGCCAGATGAAACTTGGAGTTAGTACTTATAGTTTGTACAACGCAATCCAGAACGGCCAATTGGATGTGCTTGGTGCGCTTGAATGGTTAAAAGAACAGGGTGCAGAACACGCAGAGATCGTTCCACTTGGATTTGATCTGCTGGATGATTCCCAATTGGCAGAAGATATTCGTGCGAAGGCAGAAGAAATCGGCTTGGAATTGTCCAATTATTGTATCGGTGCAAATTTTGCGGGACTGGATGAAGCTGCTTTCGAGGCTGAAGTGAAGCGGGTTCAAGCACATGTAGATGTTGCACACCGTTTAGGCGTAAAGCTGATGAGACACGACGTGGCCTCCAGACCACATGCAATGACAGGCACAGAATACTTCGAGCAGGACTTTCCGCAGCTTGTGGAGGCCTGCCAACGTGTAGCGGACTATGCATTACAATATGGCATCACAACAAGTGTGGAGAATCACGGCTTCTACTTGCAGGCAAGTGAGCGCGTACGGCGGCTCGTGTTAGCGGTGAATCGGCCGAACTTTAAGACAACACTCGACGTTGGCAACTTTATTTGCGTAGATGAACCGTCTTTGTATGCGGTGCAGCAGAACTTGCCGTATGCATCAATGGTACACTTGAAGGATTTTTATATCCGACCTGCTAACTACAATCCTGGGGAAGGCTGGTTTAACTCTTTGCACGGTCAGCATCTGCGCGGCGCGATTGTAGGACAAGGAGACCTGCCGATTAGCGACATTATACAAGTTGTAAAGAACAATGGGTATGACGGTTACTTCTCCATCGAATTTGAAGGTATGGAAGATTGTTTGCAGGCCACTCGAATTGCGATTGCCAACGCGCGCCGGCTCTGGGAGCAAGCGTAACGTAACAAACAAGATTAGATCAGGAATAAGCAGCTTTACATTTATGGAGGGGATCGAGATGAGCAAGATTAAAGTAGGTATTATCGGTGCAGGCTCCATTTCCGAGTGTCATCTGGACGGATACCAAAAAAATGATAACGTAGAAATTTACGCGATCTGTGATTTGAACGAAGAGCGTGCAAAGGCCAAAGCGGATAAGTACGGTGCGGCTCACGTATATACCGATTATAATGAGCTGCTTGCGAATCCCGACATTGATGCCGTCAGCATTTGTACGTGGAATAACACCCATGCCCCGATCAGTATTGCGGCAGTTAAAGCGGGCAAGCATGTACTGGTGGAGAAGCCGATGTGTAAGACGGTTGAGGAGGCGTTGGCCGTAGAAGAGGCCGTTCGTTCATCAGATCGTACGCTTCAAGTAGGGTACGTTCGCCGGTATGGTACTAACACTAAAGTGCTGAAGAAATTTATTGAAGCAGGCGATCTGGGGGATATTTATTACGCAAAAGCTTCTTGTATTCGTCGTCTCGGCAATCCAGGCGGGTGGTTCAGTGATGTGGAGCGTTCGGGCGGTGGTCCACTGATTGATATCGGTGTTCATGTCATCGACTTGTGCTGGTACATGATGGGCAAGCCCAAGGTCAAATCAGTCACCGGCAATGCCTATAAGAAGCTTGGCAATCGTAATCATATTGAAAATTACGATTTCTATAAAGCAGCGGACTATGATGCAGAGCACAATACGGTGGAGGACATGGCGAATGCTTTGATTCGGTTCGAAAATGGTGCTTCGCTTGCCGTTGATGTCAGCTTCTCGTTGATGGCGAAAGAAGATGAAATTAGCATGAAGCTATTTGGTGATAAAGGCGGCGCTGAGATTGAGCCGAAGTTGACGATTATTGGTGAAAAGCATAATACGATGGTCAACATGACACCGCAGATCGATCATCTGAGCTTTGATTTTGATAAAGGATTCCAGAATGAAATCGATCATTTTGTAAACTGTTGTCTTGGCAAGGAAGAAACGATCTGCCCTGTTGAGGACGGGGTCGAAATGCTCAAAATTTTGTGCGGTATTTATGAGTCCAGTGCGACAGGACGCGAAGTCGTATACTCCTCATAGCGTGAATCGTATATTTGATAGCCATTCGTTGTAATAGAGGACGGGTAGTCATGTCAGAACTTTCTAAATAGAGGAGTGCGTGCGGATATGGTAAAGCTGAACAACCCGATAGGGGTCATCACAGATAGTTTTCGTTTGCCGGTAAGGGAAGCGCTGGTAAAGGCCAAGGAAGTCGGCGCAGACGGTGTGCAAATATATGCAGTGTCGGGAGAGATGGACCCGGCTAACCTAAGTAAGGCTGCCCGTAAGGAACTGCGAGATTATATCGACAGCCTGGGGCTGCAAGTATCCGCACTGGTCGGTGACCTTGGAGGCCACGGCTTCCAGGACAAGGAAGCTAATCCAGCAAAGATTGAGAAATCGAAGCGGATTATGGATCTCGCATTTGATCTTGGGACCCATATTGTGACAACACATATTGGGCTGGTACCTCACGAGCAGAACTATATTTTCGAAGAAATGCAGAAGGCATGCGAAGAGCTGAGCTTATATGCGAACAGTCTAGGCGGGCATTTTGCCATTGAAACAGGTCCAGAAACAGCGGCACATCTGAAATCGTTCCTGGACACTCTCACAGGCAAAGGCGTAGCGGTTAACTTTGACCCTGCTAACATGGTAATGGTTACGGGAGATGATCCGGTACAAGGCCTAATTACGCTCAAGGATTACGTGGTACACACGCACGTCAAAGACGGTGTAAAGCTGCAGGATGTTGATCCGCGTGACGTATACGGCATGCTCGGCTACGAGCCGATGTCGCATGAGAAGATTGCCGAGATGGCAACTTCCGGTCCATTTGCTGAGCTGCCGTTAGGTGAGGGCAAAGTCGATTTTGATGCTTATTTCCAAGCTGTCGCTGATATCGGATACACCGGATATTTGACGATCGAACGAGAAGTGGGCGACTCGCCAGAAGTAGATATTCGTAAAGCGGTAGAATTTATTAAGCGCTACAAGTAACAGACGAAGGCGCCATTGCTCGCAACTTTGAGCAGTGGCGCCTTTTGTGTATCCATTTGCATGAAGAGGTCGATTCAACTATACTACGTGTCAGTTGAGGAAACTGCATGGCGAGTAAAGTTAGTTAGTAGATCATGCCGCAGTGCAAATGGAAAACGAATTTGGATAGAGGAGTTGGCATGAATGGGCAGCATCAATCAGAAAATAGTAACCTTTTTAATGTTTGAAGGACAAGCAGAGGCTGCGATGAATTTCTATATCTCGTTGTTTGATGATTCGGAAGTCGTAAGTATTTCTCGTTATGGCGCGAATGAAGCTGGTGCGGAAGGAAGTATAATTCATGCTGCTTTTAAATTGCAAGGACAAACGTTTATGTGCATCGATAGCAGTGTGAAGCATGGCTTTACATTTACGCCGGCCATTTCTTTATACGTGAATTGTGATACGGAAGCAGAAATTGACCGTGTCTTTGCAGCATTATCCGAGGGAGGCTCTGTACTTATGCCGCTGGGAGCATACCCATTTAGCAAGAAGTTTGGCTGGGTGGCTGACAAATACGGCGTCACTTGGCAGTTAACGATAACAGACAATTAGATATTAGGTGATAGGTGTTGTCAAGCCGCCGCTGTATTTCGAGTAGCGGCTTGGCCATCTTACCACCTGATTCCCTGTTGGATCTCCTCGATAATCGCTTTCACGCCATCATCAATCGACTCTGATTTTGCTCGTGAGATGCTAATTCTAATAAACTTTTCTCGTTCTGCATAATCATTCAAATAAAATCCGCGCCCAGACACAACATGTACTTTTCGTTTAGCGAGTCGCTTCGTTAATTGTTCCAAATTAACCTTTTGTGGCAGTTTAAACTGAATATAAATTCCTGAATTGATAACCGGAACTTCAATCAGTCCTGCTTCGTTGTACCGTCCTACTGCTTCGTTAAGTAAACGGATTCGTTCCTCGTACTGACTTATTATTTTGTGCTTGTGCCGTTCGTACATGCCGTTATTGATATACACTTCAAGCGCCGCCTGAGACAATAGCGAGGTGTCGCCGTATCTGCTGGCATCGTTGAACTTGTTTATTAGCCGCTCGGGCAGCACGGCTGCACCCAATCTTAAGCCTGGAAAAATGATTTTAGAAAAGCTCTTCACATAAATCACGTGGGAAGATCTGTTGTAGGCAAAGATGGGCTCAAAATTGCGTTCAGCGCCTAAATCTGCCATATAATCATCCTCGACGATAAATACATCGTATTTGGTAGCCAGCTCAGCGATCGCTTTTCTTTCGTCTGCGCTCAACGTGGTGCCCAGTGGATTTTGGTATCTTGGCATCGTGTAGAAAAACTTGATCTTCCCGCTGCTGAAGTGTGCCTCAACCGCTGCCAAGTCAATACCAGCCGCTGTGCGGGCGATCCCGATGACCGGGATATTTTTGCTTTCCAAGTAGCGCAAATAGATATCGTATCCTGGCTGCTCAACGAGGATAGACGTCCCGCTGCCTGGGAAATCCATATTCGACAGCAGTTCAAGCACTGGCTGGATGCCAGAAGTGACAAAGATACGCTCTGCCGGTGCAAATACTTGATCACTAGCCAAGTGGGAAACAAGCGTATGACGCAGTTTATCTAGACCATGGGTATCGCCGTATGTAAACAGATTGTATTTATAAGTATCAATTGCTTTATTAAGGCAATGCTGAAAATCCAAATAAGGAAAAACGTTGATATCCGGCGACGCTGATGCAAAATCTATCATGTCATTGTCTGCGTTGTCACAACTATTCCCAAGTATGTCGACCACGTAGAAGCCGCTCTGTGGAATGGAATAGATGGCATGCCGTTTTTCGAGTTCTGCGTACGCCCGTATAATCGTGCTAATACTGCAATGGTACAATGCTGCAGCACTTCGTACAGAAGGCAGCTTGTGGCCGGGCTTGTACTGCTGATTTTTTATTTTCTCTTCCATATCGGATAAAATGGCATCATATTTTTTCATCCCTCTGCCTCCTTTTATAAAGTCTTATTTATTATACATGAAGTAAACTGTACCGATACAGTTTGGTAAAAGTCATTTTTATGTTAATAAAATGCAAATGTAGTTGGCCCCAAACAGTTACACCGGGGGTTGTGGCCCCCAGTGTATTGTTGACTATTCTTAGTTGGTCTGACTCATAAACTATGAGGAAGGCTTAGCGTGTGTAAGTAGTGCCTCCAAGTCAGCCTTTGCTTGTGGGCTAATCTGCTCACTTACCGTATTAAGAAGGCCGTTGACAGAGGTCATTTTACCAGAATAAGTCCTATAAAAAGATTGTATCCAGCTGTTAAAGGCCTCTAACTTATATTGATTCACCCATTGAATGAGCGCAGCGGTGCCTTTTGTCTGGTAATGCAGCTCAGCATCAGCCCCCAATCTTACTGCTGGTGCCGCGGGAGGATACATATCTGTATTTAGGATCACAGGCTGAGGCCATGGTTTATTTTTCTGATCATGCTCGAAATAGGCCGTTAAAAACGCGGATAATCCGTCACTTATAAAGCCGTCTGTGCTCGCATTGGAGCCAATTGCATTTTGAGTCCACTGCTTGGCTACAGCGCGTATTAATTCATTCTGACGAACGGAACCGTCTGGTTGGCGGCTGAACACAACGATTCCATCAGGGCTGTAGGACATTCCACTATAGGGAGCTTCTACTAACTTCAGCTCAGGATAAGGCAATGGTCCGACTGTGGCAGATAGCCAATCTGCTGCAGAAGCGACGGTGTCAAGGACAGCAGCGTAATCAATGGACTTCTGATCGTTTACGGTATGAATACGATGAACACTTAAGCGTAAATTATTTTTTAATGTACGTTCACCTTCCTGCTTGTAACGGCCTCCGTAGAAAGCAATTTGTCTGCTTGCCTCTGACTTTGTTTCTAGTAGCAGTCGCCCATCCTTCTGTTCGCGATCAATTTCTTGTCCGTTCGTTACCATTTCCCAAGCTTCGGGTACATCAAGCATGACATGATATTGCCCCATTGGATAGAAGTCGCTGCGGTAGGACGAGTTATAAGGTACACGATTCCACCCGCGATCAGATTGGTTATATACAGCAAGTTGTGGCGTCCACATGTAGCCGCCAACCGTGTGATCGGAGTAGCTTAGCGCGTGAGCGCCAAACGGGAATTTTACCTCGTATCTTATAGTTAATTTGATTGTCGTCCCTGGCTGCATCCTTTTTGGGAGATTTATCGTTAACGCTTGGTTCTGATGGTTATAAGTGAGGGGCTTGCCACTCGCTGTTGTAACAGAGTAAGTGGTAATTCCCCCTTGAAAATCGTCTACCACTTTTTGCGCGCCTTCCTGCTTTGTTTCCAATAATGATTTATTTAACTGTCTATCACGTATAGGCTGCTTGGAGATGTTACGATACACATCTGCGAACCAGTGAAATACGAGCTCGGACAAAGGATCGCCGTATTCATTTCTAAACGTAATATCGGCTGTTGTCTGCAGCGTATGGCTGTTATCCAACCATCTTGCATGAATATTATATAGGAGAGGTGGGTCTGTATGGGCCGCTTCGCTAATTGCCGGCCGCTGGTTGATCTTTATACCCGCCAGTACGATTAAAATGATAATGAGCAGCATGGCGATAATCATTACCGTGCGCTGGGGCTTGAATCGGTACATAGTAATAGGACTCCTTCCTGCTTAGTCAATCTTTATTGAAGATACCTAAGATCAACTGTATCGCAAACAGGAACGATGGAGTATTGATATAACTTACAGCAAGCTTACAGCATTGTAATGAACTTCCATGCCTCTGGCTGGAATCAATGAGCTTTCTCATGAAGTTCCAATTCTGCTAGAGATAAGAAGCCCGAGAAGGGGAGTGGTGTTATGCGGATGTTCGAGGTGCCCATAGGATGATGGCGACACCAATGATACAGATGGCTGCACCGATCACATCGTAGCGATCAGGGAGCTTCTTGTCAACCAGCCATCCCCACAAGACGGCTAGTACAATAAATACGCCGCCATATGCGGCATACACTCTGCCGAATGATGGAAAGTTCTGAAGCGTCGGTACAATGCCGTATCCAATCAAGATCAAGCTGCCTACGATACCGTACCAGAGTGGCTTTGCTTCTCGAAGCCATAACCATACGAGATATCCGCCCCCAATCTCAGCGAGTCCTGCAGCGATAAAGAGTAAAATGGCTATAAACACGTATTACATGCTCCTCTCTTATTTAAAAATAACGATGGCGGTTGACTTCGTATGGTGTACGAGTACTGCTTGCATTTACTGTGTGTGATGCGTAAGCTCCCTTGCTGTGTAGAGGAGAGTGCGGCCAGCATGCCGCTGCAATTAAACGGATATGTACCCACGCAACCAATCGGACCGTAATTTTACGCTCTACGATTATTATAGCGCAGTACTCTTAAAAAGGAAGTTGGGGTTCATGTTCTGGTCATTTGACTGACAAAAAAAGCATGGGCTCCTGCTCCCCATGATTGCTTATAATGACGAAAGACTGACAAGCTATCCTAGCACATTAACACGAAAGGATAGTTGCCGTCTTGAATGACCTGCTCCAATGTAATCGGTATGGGGAGACCTTCTTGGGACAGCATATAGAACGACTTGCCCCAGTCGTGGTGGTACTTCTGCAGTAGTTCAGTAAATGCGGTCCAGCGATGCTGCATCATGGCTTTATTTACTTCAAACACGGTTACGTTAACCTTATTTCGCAAAAGCTGTTCCATGCCTAAGAAGGCTTCGTATTCCCCTCCTTCTATATCAACCTTAAGCCAGTCAATACGGGGCAGGTGCTTCAGCTCTTGATCAAGAACGGCCGCTTTTACAGATACGATTTCGAACTCATCGGTGTAATGCTGGTTGTATGATTGATCATGCTCGCGAATGGAACTGTTGCCCATAAACCGCTTCGCGATATGAAAAGTTACATCCCCAGGCTCATGGTACACAGCTTCTTGCCGCACCTGAGTGCGGTCGTGCAAATAATTTAATGACAGGTTATCATTTAGGAAATGGAGCAAATGTGGATTTGCTTCATAGGCATACAAGTGTCCTGTTTGGCCGATCAGATGGCCCAGCAGAACAGAAAAGTAACCGATATTGGCACCGACATCAACAACGACCTGACCAGGCTTAACCATACGAGAAAAGTAATTCGTTAAGGGAGACTCGAACACCCCCGTGAGGGCTAAAAAGGGCATCAAGCTTAAATCATCTGATGGACAGATAAGCAAGCCACCGTATCCCGTTTTTAACAGCATGCGCTGGTTACCAATATAGCACGCATCCATAGGTACCACCTCATTATTTTTGCTTTTGCCTGTGCGATAAGGCTGTTAATAAGCAGTTTATGGGTGGTTAAGTAGTTGCATGCATAGGCTGATGAGATACTTGTGAATACATGTTTAGTGAATTAGAATAGTCGCACATGTGAGTATACAATATAATCCAATTGGTGTAATCTGGATAGGATAGGAGTATGGGAGTTAAATCGGAAAGGCGAGAGGAGATTAAGCGATGACAGCTGCGAATCCTATTCTAAATGAGATCTCTAATGTGTTTATCCCTGTCAGCAACATAGAAGCAGCTCGTGACTGGTATTGTACACTGCTTGGACTGTCCGTGGAATGTGACATTATTGGCGGTCACTTATGTTCTCTCCCAATGCGAGACGGTACTGGTATTATTCTAGATACGATGCCGATGTGGGGCGGCAAGGCGCCTGGTGGTCCGCCGACCTACCAGACACCTGCGGTGATGTTAAAAACCGATGACATATATGCCTCCTTTGCATATATGCAGGAAAGAGGAATCGAGCTTGTTACAGAGATCGAGAATGGACATTGGTTTGTTTTTAAAGATCCAGATGGGAATCTGCTCATGATATGCGCGTAATCATCAAAGGAATACCTATGTTGCTGAAGGGTCGCACTGCGACTCTTTTCTATGTACAGCAGATGAGTTTGAAGCGTAAAAGATACTTCATCCTACCAACAATCTGATCAAAGATTAATTGGATAGGCTAACTCCAGTTCATCCCCAGTACGGCCGCGTATCCCCCAATTATGCTTCGGAGATTCAATAATCGTGATCTCGATATCATTCATTTCGATATCCAACTGCTCCGTAATATGCTGATACAGCATGCTGATCAGACGTTTTTTTGTTTCGACGGAACGCCCTTCAAACATAAGGATCTCGATCACGGTGTACTTCGCACTTCTGTCAGACGGAAAACTGAAGTCCTCTGGATCTAGATGGATGAATCGATGAAATTTTTTGTCTGGAGGATACTGTAGTGCATCAACGATGCAGGAATGAATAATCATCGACAATTGAGCTTGTCGTGGCTTTAATTGCGTTCGTATGCCGTATACCTTGACTTGTCCCATCAGGTAATGAGCCCCCTGTATATGAAGTGGTGATAGACTATAAAATACATTATAATAATTCATATAAAAAGTTTCCATATTTTGCTCATAAAAAGGGGAGTCATCATGATTTTGTTGGACGCCAAGCCGCTTCACCGGCTCTTGCAGCCTCTAATTGAACAGATGACGTATGTTCCTTCTCTCGTACATGCCGTGCTGCATGACAATATTGAAGGTTCGGTCTGGGTAAATGACAACTTAAATCCAACAACGGCGGTAATTGGTACAAAGAGCGGTTTATTTGCTGTATTGGGGAATGCGGCAGATCACCATGTGTATGCATGGCTGAACAGCCTTTATACGTACCGATATCGAGATTCCAACAAGCGTTTTTCAGTGTTTGTTTCATCACCGGAATGGGAGCGGGTGCTGACCGATATGATGGGGGATAACGGCGAAAGGCACCGCAGAGCCTCTTATGTGCTGCGTCACAAGCTGGACTCATTTCCTCCCGCATATGTGGAGGCAGGTTTTGGGCTTAAGCGTATAACACCGGAGACGATACAAGAGAGCTTGATGTTTAAGGCTGCTTATTACGAAGAGTATTGGGGTTCTGTCACACGATTTTTACGAAAAGGCTTCGGGTATGTTATTACTTACGAGGAACGAATCGTATGCGAATGTACGGCAATCTTCCTTGGACATCCCTATGTAGAAGTAGATATTGCGACACATCCGGAATTCCGTGGACTAGGTCTAGGTCGTATTGCTGCAGCGGCATTCATACAGCATAGTTGGCGTCAAGGTCTAATGCCGCGTTGGGAATGTAATATAGACAACAAATCATCGATGCGCCTGGCTGAAAAGCTCAGCTTTTCTCACGCAAACGCCTATACGGTCATTACAAAGGTTTCTAATTAAAGGACTTTTTAGTACTGTACTAGCCCAATGCTATCTGTCATAAATAAAAGAGGACCGCTAAACGGTCCTCTTTGCGTTCATGTTAAATGCCCCATTCTCGGAGATGCAGACTGCGTACACCTTCAACTACATAAGGATCGTTCTCGGCAAGCTGCTGAGCTTCTTCTAGCGAATCTGCTATGTAGATCACCATGCCGCCGGAACCGTCTTTAAATGGACCTTTTAAGTGTACTTTTCCTTGTTCGCTGAGCGTAGCTAAGTACTCTAAATGATGCGGACGGAACGTCAAGTTTTTGGATTCGTCTTTCATGTCCAATACTGCTGCAAAGTAAGCCATATGATCGCTCTCCTTTGATACTAGTAGATTCATTAGACTATTATAGCTTAAATGGGATGGTTGTGCAGTGCACTTAAGGAAAGCGGCTATCAGTCAGCCGCCTTATAATGCGATGAGTCTATACATCCCTAAAGACTTTGGTTGCGTATAGTCAAAGCCAAATTGCTTATACAGTTGGTCGGCTGGAACATCAGCGAGTAGACTGATATATGCGCCTTTAGGTGCATGGATGTCCAAATATGTCGTTATTTCGTTCATAATCAGCTTACCTAATCCTTGGCCTTGCTGCGCAGGATCAACTGCAATGTCTACTACTTGATAAAAGCAGCCGCCGTCTCCAATTATTCTTCCCATCCCGATTAGCTTGTCCTCTTGGCGTAAAATAACAGCAAAAATGGAGTTGGCTAATCCGATTTTTGCTCCATCAAGCGATTTGAGGCTAAGTCCAGTCTGTGCTCTTAATTGTAAGTATTCTTCAGGTTGGGGAGCTTCGTATAGTACGGTTATCTTGCTGTTTGCTGAATCCATATTATACCCTCCATAGGTAGATCAATTGATGGAACATTATCCTTTTCTGGATTGAAACTTGTCCATAAGATTATTATAAAGCAATGGTGAGGCTGGATAAATAAGCAAGGTACGCGCACTCGGGAGTACAGCATTAATTTCTCTTTCAGCTATCAATAAAAAGGAGTAAAAGAAACACAAAAGAAAACGGGGCAGACCCGCTCTTTTGTGTTTCCTTTTGCTAGTTTTTACGGTTTATCTTAAATGATCTTACATGCTGATAGTTGTGCTTTGTGTCCGTCTGTGTGACTTAGTTCGCCTGTACTGCTGTGCGGCGCATCGCCATTACGTTTGACACGATCCTATGCCCCGCGGCACCAGACATGGTCAAAATAGATTCCGGATGGAATTGGACGGCCGCGATGGGCAGCTCCTTGTGCTCCACTGCCATCACAACTCCGTCATCGGCCATGGCAGTAGCCTGCAAACACTCAGGTACTTGTGCGGCGTACAGTGAATGGTAGCGGCCAATCTTAAAGCTGGACGGCAGCCCATCCCAGAGCGGAGTACGCTGCGTAATAGACAGGCATGCCGGTTTACCGTGCTGTGGATAGTCCAGAACACCTAGTTGACCGCCAAA
Source organism: Paenibacillus sp. ACRRX (assembly GCF_022346885.1). Classification (GTDB taxonomy): domain Bacteria; phylum Bacillota; class Bacilli; order Paenibacillales; family Paenibacillaceae; genus Paenibacillus_B. The sequence continues at coordinate 201,106 of NZ_JAKRNK010000008.1, read as the reverse complement.
GTATTCGACAATCCCTTGCAAGCCTAAGCAAACGCCAAATATCGGCAGCAGGCGATCCGCGCACAACTGTATTGTCGTGTGAAGATCAAAGTCGCTCGGTGTCCCAGGTCCTGGCGACAGGACAACAAGATCAAAGGTATTATTTTGACGAAGCAGCTGCTGCGCGTGTTTGGTTCTGACCGTTATGACTTCAGCGCCTGTTTGCCTGAAATAGCTGGCGAGCGTATGGACAAAGGAATCTTCGTGGTCAACAAACAAAATACGCTGTCCAACACCCGTTAAATTGTCCTCTTGTTCAGCATTTTTCACTTTTGTAGTACCGCGGATAGCCTGAATGAGGGCAGCACCTTTTACAAGTGTTTCTTGTTCTTCTTCTTCAGGGATGGAATCATACAGCAGGGTAGCTCCTACCCGCACTTGGGCAACACCGTGACTCATCCTAATGGTACGGAGTGTCAGACCCGTATTCAGATTGCCGTTAAACGTGTACATGCCGACAGCACCGCCGTACCAGCCGCGCGCGTCTGCTTCGTGGTCTTCGATCCATTGGATCGCGGCACGCTTGGGAGCGCCTGTAACTGTAACCGCCCACATATGTGTCATAAACGCATCTAAGGCATCAAATTCCGGCAATAGTCTGCCTTCAATATGATCTACGGTATGGATCAAATGGGAGTACATTTCCAGCTGGCGTCGGCCAATTACGTTGACACTGCCAGGAACACAAATCCGTGACTTATCGTTCCGATCTACATCTGAGCACATCGTTAGCTCCGCTTCGTCCTTCTTGGAATTAAGCAAGGTACGAATCTGCTCCGCATCTTCTAGCGGAGATATACCACGCTTAATCGTACCGGAGATCGGGCAAGTTTCAACCCGATTTCCTTCTACGCGCACGTACATTTCGGGTGATGATCCAACCAGATGCTCATGTCCCAGATGGATAAAAAATCCGTAAGGACTGGGGTTAATCGCATTTAACCGTTTAAATACTTCGGAAGGTTTGTCATGATAAGGCTCAACGAGCGTATGGGAGGGCACCACTTCAAACAAGTTGCCCGCTCGGAATTCATGGACAGCTTCTTCGACGAGTTGCCCGTATTTTCCTGGCTGGTAAGGCTGTGGTGAGGGAATGTGAGCATCTGTACCAGTGATATCATTGGCAATTGCTCGTTCCATATCCTGTGTTGTGAGCCCCTCAAATGCGAAATCATAATAAAGCGTATAGGCCTGGCCGATATGTCGATCGACGATAACAATCTCATCGGGCACGTAAAGTACAAGGTCTGTATGGGTGTCGGAACGTGTATGTTTTAAGCGCAAAGACTCAAATTGAAACACAAGATCGTATCCAAAGGCACCATATAAGCCAAGGTGGGAGTCTTCAGGCGAGTGAAATATGTCTTTGAAGAGACGCATCAGCATGAAGATGGAGGGCTGGCGTGTCCGTTCTTCTTCAAATACAACTTCCTCAGCCGATTCCATAGTGCCGAGAATGGTGCTATCGGTATTTGATTTAATTGTTAGTTCAGATGTCCGTTCAAGGTGAGGGCGAATGATGTCAAGGAGTACACAACCGCGTGCATTAAGCGCACGACATTCAAACTGCTTGCCAGAGGCACGCAGTTCCAGTGGTGGATCAGTAAATCCGATATCCCAACGCGAATAACGTCCGGGATATTCATAACCACTCGTAAACAAAGCACCTCGAACCTGATCGATCCGAGACACTATTCTTGTGATGGATGCCTCAATTTCAGTCGGAATTAAATGACGGGTAACGTGAACGCCGCCGTGGGTAACATAATTGTGTTGCTGTGCGGATAATGGAAAGTGAATGCTCATCTGTCTCTTCCTCCTTAAAATGTGGAGAAGAGAGCTGAGAAGAAGAATCCCCTAGCGTAGATAAATATATAACTTTGCTCGACTCAACTCATCTCAACGTTCTCTCTGCTCTACTCTGCTCAACTGGTATCCTGCATGAACGGCTTGCACATCGTACAGTCAACTGCCGAATTCGCTCGCTTTCATGCCTGTCTTAGCTTTCTATACTAAGATTTATCTCATTGTAATGAAAAAGGTCGAGTTCGTCAAAGGAAAGCTGTTCCGAACATCAAAAAAAGCGAAGACATAAAGTCTTCGCCTGTTATTAATAAACGATGTCTTAATTCATCTGGGAAATGCTAACAATAGCTTGAAGCTAGCCCACTCATATGCTAAGATGGGAGTACTTATTGTCTATTGTTGAGTGATTTAAGCATTATTATCTAATAATAGATTACCACAGAAATAATGCTTTGTCAAACAGTATGTAATTATTAACATAAAGGGAGCGGTGACATGAGTACAGACAATCAAGAGTGGCTGAACGAGCAGGAACGCGTCAATCGTATTGTGGCTGAAATCCATGATCGTATTGAAGTTCTGGGGCATCAAGTAAGTGACGTGAGAACGGATATCGTAGACATCCGAAAGACGTTCTGGGACGACGTAACCGTTAACTTTGAGGACGGTGATGAAGCCGCTGAGACGGCAGCGAGCATTAAGCAGCAAGCCGAGCTGATGTCCGAGCGGGAACGGAGCCATCGTCATGCGCAAAAGCAGATGAAGACATTGGCAAGGCTGGAGCAGTCGCCTTATTTCGGCCGCATTGATTTTAAGGAGACGGGCGAGCCAGGTGCGGATAAGGTGTACCTTGGCATTGCTTCATTATTAGATAAGAGTGGAATGGAGTTCCTAATTTATGATTGGCGAGCACCAGTATCCAGCTTGTATTACGATTACCCGCCAGGCCCAGCCAAATACGAGACGCCTGGTGGAGCAATTGATGGTGAGATGCAATTAAAACGGCAGTTTATTATTCGTAATGGTCGCATCAGCAGCATGTTTGATACGGGTGTGACAATTGGCGACGAACTGCTTAAAGAAGTGTTGGGGAAACAGGCAGACTCTCAAATGAAGAGTATCGTAGCTACGATCCAAAGTGAGCAGAATCGCATTATTCGCAATGAACACAGCAGACTGCTTGTCGTGCAAGGTGCAGCGGGTAGTGGTAAGACTTCGGCTGCATTGCAGCGTGTTGCTTATCTCCTGTATCGTTATCGTCAGACGCTCAGTGCGGAACAAATTGTGTTATTTTCCCCTAACCCGATGTTTAACCATTATGTATCAACGGTGCTGCCAGAGCTTGGTGAGGAAAATATGCAGCAGGTTACTTATCAGGAGTTTTTGGATCACCGCTTAAGTCCCTTCTTTGCAGTGGAAGATCCGATTGATTTGCTGGAATATGAGCATTCAGCCAGAGATGATGCTGCTTACGGTGTGCGAATGGCTGCTGTCAGTTATAAATCTTCCGTCAGTTTTATGGAGACGATCGAACGATATGTGGAGTATTTGGGGCGAGAAGGTATGATATTTAAGTCTATTTACTTCCATGATGATGTGATTGTTTCTGCTGAACGATTATGTGAGCTGTTCTATTCGTATAGTCAGGCGATTTCAATTCCGAATCGGGTGGATATGCTGAAGGATTGGATACTCAAACAGTTAAAGGCATATTCTCGAACGCAGACTCAAAAACCATGGGTAGAAGAACAGATGGAGCTGCTGGAAAAAGAGGACTACTTGTGGGCGCATCAAGAACTTCGACGCAGACGCGGAAGTACGCCTGAAGAGGATACCTTTGATGATTTTGATCGTGAACAGGAACTGATGGCGATTAAGATTGTTCAGGATGCGTTAAAACCGCTGCGAAATATGGTTAAAAAATTGATGTTTATCGATTTGCAAGGCATTTACATGCAGTTGTTCGAGAATACTCGTATAGCCGCTTCTTTGCAGTCAAAGCTGCCAAATGAGTGGGCGGGTATTACCCGGATGACGACAGAACGTCTGTATGCTGGTATTCTGCTCTATGAGGATACAACGCCTTATCTTGATCTTCAAGGGCGAATTGAAGGTGTACACGTCAATACGTCAATCCGCCATGTCTTTATTGACGAAGGACAGGATTACTCGCCTTATCAATACTTCTTTGTGAAGCGTATGTTCCCGCGCAGCCGGATGACAGTGCTTGGCGACTTGAACCAAGCCATCTTTACGCATGCAGGTTCAGGTAGTGGGTTGCAAGCGATCAAGGAGCATTATGACGATGGCGAGACAGAGACCTTTGTATTAACGCAGAGCTATCGATCAACAAGGCAGATCGTCGAATTCACGCGGCAGTTGATTAAAGGCGGCGAGGTGATCCAGCCGTTTAATCGGAACGGTGTGAAGCCGACCTTAATGAAGGTACCCGATGAAGCAGCACTAATAAAGAATATAGCTCAGCGTATTCAATCACTTCAAGCGGAAGGGTACCAGTCTATCGCCGTTATCTGCAAGACGGCTGCTGAAAGTGAACGTGCGCATGCGGCGCTGAAGGATCTGGTTCAGCTTCGACTCATCGGCAAGAACACAGCTTCTTTTGAGCGCGGGACGCTGGTTATCCCTTCGTATTTGGCTAAGGGTGTGGAGTTCGATGCTGTGCTTGTATATAACACATCCGCTGAACATTACGCCCAAGAAGGAGAACGAAAACTGTTCTATACCGCATGTACCCGTGCCATGCATGAACTCTACATGTATTATACGGGGGAGCGAAGCCCATTTATTAATGAAGTTGGTGAAGACAGCTACGTACACGTAGAAGGAAATTAGTAGTGAACTGTTAGGCTTCTGCGAGTGGGATATGATGCATATTAACGATTGCGTTTGGTGTTATAGTTTGGTTTAAGATGATCTTACGAAGAATTCGAGCTAGAAATAAGCCTGGCAGGTGAACTGCCAGGCTTATTTCAATTATACGCTTATGAATTACCGTTCTTCACGAAACAGATTGGTAAATGTTTTAGGGATATCTGTCTCAAAGCGCATCAGCTTGCCTGAAGTCGGATGCTTAAACGCCAAGACGCGAGCATGTAGTCCAAGACGTCCAATGGTTTTGGACTTGGCGCCATATTTCTTATCGCCTACAATTGGATGCCCGATATCATGCATATGGACACGGATCTGATTTTTGCGGCCGGTTTCCAGGTTTACCTCTAATAGAGAATAATGGCGATTCGTTTGCAGTGATTTGTAATGCGTAATCGCTAGCTGGCCATCATTCGCGAATGGACTGGAGTACATTTTAAGCGTTTTGGTTTCTTTGAGCCATGATTTTACAGTACCCTCAGGCTTCTTTACAGCGCCTTCTACAAGCGCAATATAGGTACGCTCTTGAACCGTATCCTGCCACGATTGCTGCAGCGTCTGCTGTACATGTTCGCTTTTTGCAAACATCATAACCCCCGACGTATCGCGATCAAGCCGATGTACAACAAATACTCGGTTGTTTGAGCCTGATTTGCGAACATGAGCCATCAGCTGGCGGTAAGCCGTCACTTCATCACCTGGAAAGTCATTATGCGAAGAAATGGACAACAAACCAGCATCCTTATGAATAATAAGGACATCATCATCTTCATGGATGATGCGCAAGCCAATCATTGGCACTTCTTCTGGGGCGCGGCCTATACGGACGATAACGGTCTGCCCGGGCTCAAGGTTGTAGTTGTAGGCCTTGGTTACCCGACCGTTAACCGCTATTTGACCACGCGCAAGCATCGCCTTGACGGCGTTGCGTCCAGAACCGGACATCTGTTCCAACAGGAAAGCAAGAAGTTCGCCTTGCTGCTTGACTTCATAGGACTTTGACTTTATAGGTGCCGTGGCAGGTTTATCTTGGCGCTTGTTGTCTGCTTTATGCTTGGAGGCAGAAGCTGGAACTGGCTTAGTCGAATATTCAAAAGCAGACCGTGCACCCTTGTTGGCGGCTGTGTGTCTGGCAGAGGAATGGGCTTGCTTGCCAGGAGCCCCAGCAGATTGTTGGGCAGATGAGCGATCGTTCCTCGAAGGTGCTGCTGCGTAATCAAACTTGCTCTTAGCGTTAGAGTTCGATGATGCTGTATATGTGTTTGATCCATGCTTAGGCTGCCGTTGGGCAGTGGATTTGTTAGCGTGGTTGGTCTTTCTTGGCTGACGCTGTGATTTCATAGATGGATAGCTCCTCATTCGTAACCGAATTTAATATTCCTATCATATCAAAAAGGGCGAACAACCGCTATAAGATGGCTAAAGCCTGCTTTTTTCTAAGTTTAAGTGGAGTTGATTAGCCCTGCACGAGCAGTACTCACATGGTATACTAACAACATACACAACTGGATCGTGATATACGGGATCTTGAACAAAGGGAGTAGATTGCTGCAATGGCATTAACGATGATGGATGCACGGGACACGCTTAAGCGTATTTATGGATATGAAGATTTCCGGGAAGGCCAGACACTCATTATCGAGCATTTGTTAAATAGACAGGATACAGTAGGTATTATGCCGACGGGTGGAGGTAAGTCGATCTGCTACCAAATCCCGGCACTGCTTCAGCACGGGCTGACATTGGTTATTTCGCCGTTGATCTCGCTGATGAAGGATCAGGTAGATGCGCTCCATACGTTAGGTGTTGAAGCCGCATTTATTAATAGCACACAAGAAGCTGCCGAGGTAAACCGTATTCTTCGTCAGGCGGAACAAGGGAAACTGAAGCTGCTCTATGTAGCACCTGAGCGGCTTGAAAGCGATTGGTTCCGTGAACGGGCGGCCTCCCTGCGAATTTCTTTCATCGCAGTTGATGAATCCCACTGCGTCTCGCAATGGGGGCATGACTTCCGCCCGAGTTACCGAGCAATCGCACCTTTTGTGCGCGCGCTTGCCGCGCATGAATTTGGCGAGCGTCCACTCGTGGCGGCATTTACGGCGACCGCGACGCCTGAAGTGACGGAAGACATTATTCGCCTGCTGGAGCTGCGCCAGCCCGAGCTGGTGATTACCGGCTTCAAGCGGGATAATCTTGCTTTTACCGTGCTGCGCGGAGAGAATCGCAAAGAATTCACGCTTAACTATGTCAAGCAGCGGGCTAGTCAGTCAGGAGTGATCTACGCCTCCACCCGTAAGGAAGTGGAGGATTTGCACGAGATGCTGGAGAAGGCAGGCGTTCCTGCAGGCCGTTACCACGCAGGCTTATCGGACGACGAGCGGGCCAAAATGCAGGAAGCCTTCCTTTATGACGACATTCGGGTCATTGTGGCGACAAATGCATTTGGCATGGGTATCGATAAGTCGAACGTACGTTATGTCCTGCACTACAATATGCCGAAGCATATGGAGGCATATGTACAAGAAGCGGGGCGTGCAGGGCGTGACGGTGAGCCTAGTGAATGCGTGCTGTTATTCCATCCGCAGGACATACAGACACAAAAGTTCTTTATCGAGCAGAGTGAATCGTTGCCTGAACGTAAGGCACATGAGTATAAGAAGCTGCAATCAATGATCGACTATTGCTATACGCTTGGCTGTCTGCAGACTTATATGCTTAAGTACTTCGGTGAGGAGAACGAGATCCCCTGCGGCGTATGCGGCAACTGCAAAGATGAGCGTGAAGAGGTAGACATTACCGTTGAAGCGCAGAAGATCTTCTCATGTATTTATCGGATGCGAGAGCGATTTGGTGTCTCGATGGTTGCCTCTGTGCTCAAAGGATCACGGAACAAGAAAGTACTCGACTATCGATTTGATACGCTGTCTACTCATGGTGAGATGCGTCATCTAACCGATAAGGCGATCGCAGACTTGATCTACGTATTGATTGCAGATGGATACTTGCAGCTTAGCGAAGGCCAGTATCCGGTTGTCCGGCTGCTTCAACCGGCCGCAGATGTTCTGAAAGGGCAGCTCAAGGTCATGCAGAGAGTTGCCAGCTCGCTTAAACCCAAGGCGTCAGCTGCGGTGGATGAGACGTTGTTTGAGCAGCTTCGACTGCTGCGTCGTGACATTGCCAACAAAGCGAATGTGCCGCCGTACATCGTCTTTAATGATAGCACACTGCGCGAGATGGCAGAGACACGTCCGACGACAGAGCTTGCTTTCTTAAAGGTGAAAGGTGTCGGGGAAGCCAAGATCAAGAAGTTTGGAATGCCGTTCTTGGAACTGTTCCGGCAGTTAAAGGATTCAGAAGCGGAGCAAGATGAGCGTGGCGACTGGGAAGAAATAGTCGAATGAGCATATCTATTCAATGAGCGGTTGTCTGGCAATAGTGAACTTCCTTTTCATCTTTGTAAGGGGGGCATAATGAGCTCTGATTATCAACTATTAACCAATACCCTCAACCTACAAGTAAAGGACCCGAATCGCCGGGTCCTTCTTCATTAGCTGATCAGATACGAATCAACGATAATCACATTGATAGTCACATTTCTTCTCGTCGGTTTGATAAGCTGATCGGTATTATCATATGTACACTGAAGCCTGCACCTTCTTCAGAATGGAACTCAATTTTCCCCTCCAGACTGATCACTCGCTCACGAATTCCTGATAAGCCCATACGACTAAATGATGATTGCATGTTTTCGAGGTTCATGCCAATACCATCGTCTTTATAAGCAAGATGAATATGACGATCGATTTCCTCGATATCAATAATGACCTGATTCGCTTTCGCATGCTTTTCTGTATTACGCAATAATTCCTGCATAATTCGATAAACTGCTGTTATCTGTTCTTCGCTCAGCTTTGCCGCCACGGGCTTGCTCTGTAGAATGACAGCGAAGTTCACTTGAAGCTGCAGGTGATCCGTCAGAGATTGTATCGCCTCTACAATGCCGAGCTCGTTGATTAACGGAGGTCTTAATTCATTGCACGTTTCACGAATCTGATGGATGACGTCGAGCAATCCTTCTTTGATCTGGTACAGCTCATTGTGCATATGTACAGACATCTTATTGTCTACCATAAAAGTTTCAAGTCTTCTGTACCAGATGAGTTGGTCCTGTAGAGCTGAATCATGGAGATCTGAAGCTAGTCGACGTCGTTCATTCTCGGACAGGAGGAACAAGAGCCGAAGCAGCCAAGGAGATGTTGCAGCAGACTGTGCTTGACTCATTTCTTCTTCTAGCTGCTCCATTAGATTCTCAAGAAAGTACAAGTTCTCGTGCACAATGCTGGTGTAGTTAGCAATGGTCTTCAGCCATTGAAGCTCATCCACATTAAATAAGGTACGGTTATTTTTATTTCCAATCCAAAGTACATACAGACAATCTTTTCGTTTGCCAATTATTAAGGCGACACCATGCGGCATCGTGATCACATCAGCGATTTGAAAAGTATTGGCGCTTGCTAACAGTGCTTTTGAGATCGCTTGGTCAACGTCACTAGAGGGAACTGGAGTCACGCTCTGGTGATCGCTGTTGACCGTTAAAAACTGATATTTACAATAAGGCAGCATGATTGACACTTCTTGTTCAATGGCACGAATCAGGTCGTCTTTTTTCATGACACGTGCCATCGAACGGGAGAAGCGGTCAAGACTGTCCTGGTAGCTATACATCTGTTTAAAAAATTTGGGGCGGAACTTATAATCAATAAGCTCTTTGAGGTAAAGAAAAAGCGTGAACCCGATATGAATGACTACGTAGATCTGAAACCATTGAACCCACGTCTTGTCATACTCAATATTAAGAATTACCGCTATAAAGAGCAGGACGCCAAGTGCAGGTAATACGGATAATGCGGTGTAGTACTTAAACCTTGTAAGCATAAAATCAATATCGAATAAACGATTTGAAGTAAATAAATACAGATAGCTTACGGGCAACGCCAACAGGAACAAGGTGCTGAAAAAGGCGGGAAGCAGTTGGACTTTAAAGAAAAATAGCGTAATAACATTACTTAATACAAAAGGGATAAAAGACGCCGCATGGGCAACAAGCATAAATTTAAATAACGGATTGAGTTTTGTGTATCGATATCGCTTAAATATGATGATTAGTCGGTACAAACAGATCAAATAACTAACCGCGATCAAAGCTAAAAAGATCGGGTTGATCATCCAAATAATGTCGAACTCGATAGTGTCCACCATAAATAAACCACTAAGAATACATTGTGTGGCTACAATAGCAGTAAGTGTATGAATAATCACTGGTTTGACAAATTTGATTTTGAAGCGAGCAAGATACACGTTCATGAAATACATATATATGCAGAAACAAAGAGGTAGTAAGGACATAAGCAGCTTGCCCACGAGGTCTAGTCTGCCAGAGGCAGGAGAAGCAAAATAGATCATGCCGACAGAAATAAAGAAAAGAATAAGTAGTCTGGCTGCATTATCATCTTTCTTTTTGACGTACACAATAAAAGACATTAGAAGAAAAACGAATAAAAATAAGCCAGGTACAATGATGGTAAAAAACAAGGTGTTTGTATTAATGTTATCCAGCCAGTTTTTATTGTTAATATGTATTTCCTGGATTTCGCCATTTTGTTTTTGAATGAGTAATGTGTCAGCTTGTTCTACACTTCTGTACTTTTCAACATAGTAATGCTCACCTGCATCGCGGCCATTCACTTCAAGTAATATATCCCCTACTTGTATCTTATTTTGATCAGCTTGATCAAATGGATACACCTCGGTAATCCGATATTCTCCTGAAGATTGGGTCACGATTAGCCCTATTTTAGCATTAGCTAATGATACATTGACGAGATGAATGATAACGAACAGTAGAACAATAAAAAAAAGCGCATCTATCCAGTTAATGAATTTTCTTTTTACGCCCACGCCCAGAACCCAAATGAGTATTTCTCTCTAGCCTCCTTGTGTGTATTCAAAGAAGCTTTGAGCGCTCGCTCTTGACTCGCTGACATTCCTGCAAACTGCAGCTGTCCAGTCATAAACAATTCCATTTTGCCAGTATCGTTTTTAAGTTCCTTCATAATGTTTAATAACATGTAAATACCTCCATTTTATAAATACTTTTAATCTTATTGGACGCTAGAGATGTTACTTTTGCTCCAACTAACGGATGCGGTTTACTTTAGACCATTAACAAAATAATTAATAAATAAGGTTCTGCTGGAATCAGGCAAAGATAAGAAATCAAAGTGCTCCATGCATTGGAAATAATGTGTTCTGAGAAGGACATCAATGTACATTTCAACATCAGCGTTCTCAAATAGACGAATAATTTCGCTTCTGAACGGTTCGCTGCTTATATATTCTGGAAGCTTGTTGAATTGTGCTTCGCTTAAGTATTCTGCTTTGTGAAGCTCATCCAACAGAATTAGAATTGGCAGCGTCCTTCTACCTGAAGCGATATCACTGGAGTGTTCCCAGCGAATCATATTACGGTAATCGTTAAACAATTGGGCTCCAAAGCCCATTTCTCTTGCGTAGGTCTCGACGGTAGTATTGTATTCTCCTGTAGCAAGCAGTACTCCTGTCGTACACGCCATAATCAACATTGAAGCAGATTTCTGTTCAATCATGTCCATGTATGATTCCATATCCACAACGCTGTTCATAAGGTCTATCGTCTGTCCATTCACAGCAGCTAACAAATGACGATGCGCCAGATTAGCGACTAAACGAACACGTTCCAAGTCTATAGAACTAGACTGTAGAGCATAATGTCCCAAGTTCAATAATCCAATTGCAACATTAATGGCCAAGGGCTGGGGAATCTGCATCCAGGACTTATGTGAGGCGTCTTGGTCTTGTACATCGTCGAAAATATCATAACTAAGCATGAACAATTCCATAGCAGCGCCAGCTTTATAAATCAGTTCTCCTTCTCCCCCAAACATCCGATAGTGGAATATGGTCAACAAACCAAAATGAGTACCTTCTTTTAGTTTGTCATCCAAGAAACGACGCGCATATAATCTTATCGAATCTGTAAAAAAATCGTCGATCAATGCGTACAGTTCCTCTTTCATTCTCACTAGTTCTATTTCCATGTCTCACCTCCACAATTGATACTATACTACTAATGATAATAATAACTACAAAAGAAAAAACAGGCAACTGAATAAGAGCTGTTATTAAAAATGATATCGATAAACATTTTAAGTGAAATAGTTCTTATCCAGCTTCGTCCCAATTGAAAGTGTATTAAAGGGAGAAGTCAGGAGCTTGACGCCCTTGCTTTGTTGAATACTAACCGTTAAATAACGTTTAATTAGCTTCCTTGAAGCCTGTCATGAAACTCACAGCATGATCAGAGATCGATCCGTGTTGGCGGTTCCATCTACCTGTCCCCGGCAATTAAATAAGCGGCAGAAGCCTGAAGGCTCTGCCGCTTTATGCATAATGATTCTATTAAATAGCCCAGTTGCCTTTTCTGAATACAGGCACGACTGTACCATCCTGCAAGATACCGTCGATATCCATCTCGGCTGAGCCGATCATAAAGTCCACATGTGTGATGCTGTTATTTACGCCGTTAGCGCTTAGCTCCTCACTGGACATTTTTTTGCCACCTTCTACGTTAAATGCATAACCACTGCCGATCGCAAGGTGATTGGAAGCATTTTCGTCAAATAACGTATTGTAGAACAAAATGTTCGACTCTGAGATCGGGGAGTGATGTGGAACAAGTGCAACTTCCCCCAGATAATGCGAACCTTCGTCTGTATCCACAAGGTGCTGCAAAATTTCTTGACCTTGTTCTGCTTCTACTTTGACAATCCGGCCCTGCTCAAACGTCAGCTTAAAGTTGTCAATTAGATTGCCACCATAGCTGAGCGGTTTCGTACTGGACACGTAGCCGTTAACACCTTCCTTAAACGGCACTGTGAACACTTCTTCCGTTGGCATGTTCGCCATAAACGGAACTTCTTGCTCGTTAGTACTGCCTGCGCCAACCCATAGGTGCTTCTCTGGCAGCTCAATCGTCAGATCTGTGCCTGGAGCCCGGTAATGCAGCTTATGGAAATGCTGGCCGTTCAGAACATCGACTTTCTTATGTAAGGTAGTATTATGGTCGGCCCAAGCTTGTACAGGATCTTCCGCATGGAGGCGTACAGAGGCAAAGATGGCATCCCATAACTTATCTACTGCATCTTCAGGGCTTGAATCCGGGAATACTTTGGCAGCCCAGTCTACACTAGCAGCACCAACGACTGTCCAGCTTACTTTGTCAGATTGAACGGCTTTGCGATAATGATCAAGTGCTTGGCCGGATGCTTTCTGGAAGTTACCGATTCGCTGCGGATCGATGCCTTTTAACAAGTCAGGGTTAGATGAGACAATTGCAACGAATGCGGCACGCTTGTCGACAAATGTATTTCGTTTTAAAGCCTCGAATTCTGGGTATTCCGTAAACACTTCATCTGCTGCTTTCTCATATTTTAAGCGGGACAATTCCTCGTCAACCCAGTCGACATGAACGTTGGCTGCGCCGGCTTCATAGGCTTCGCGAGCTACCAGGCGGGCAAGCGGAGCAACTTCAGTAGTCGCGGTTACGTATACATCTTGTCCTGGCTGAACGTTTACGCCTACTTTTACGATTAGATTCGCATATTTTTTTAAGTTGTGTTCAAATGATGCAGTCATTGGGAAATCCTCCTTTAATAATTGACCTGTGTTACAAATATAAACCATTTTACGATCTCAATCAAAACAGACTTTTGAAATCTACAAATTTTGGTGTTTGGACATAATCGCAGCGATTGTCGAATTAATTGATGCAAATGGTTATAATGGGAAGGGCTGCTGTTAGCAGAAAGGAGAAATTATGAAAGTTGTATTAGCGACATTAAATGCAAAGTATATTCATACCTCGCTTGCGATCCGGTACTTGAAGGCGCATTGTGAGCATGAATTTGACGTAGAATTGGCAGAGTACACGATAAAGGATCCGGTGATGAACATCGTATCTGATTTGTACCAGCGAAATGCGGATGTGATCGGTTTCTCGTGTTATATATGGAATATTGAAGAGACGATTAAAGTGATAAGCATGCTGCGTAAGGTTCGTCCGGACGTTCGGATTCTCCTCGGGGGTCCTGAGGTGTCATACGACACTCAATATTGGATGGAAAGAGTAACGGATGTTGATTTCATCGTTGTGGGCGAAGGGGAGGAAACATTATTACATCTGCTGCGTGAGATGAGCACAGATCAAAAATACCACTTTGTGTTTGGACTTGCATATCGGGACAAGCACGGCAAAGTTGCTATTAATCCGCCTCGTCCCAAGTTGGATCTGAATGAAATCCCGTCCCCTCATCGCTTTAAGGAGGATATTGGTGAGCTCGGTAAACGCGTAGTTTATTTTGAGACCAGTCGTGGATGTCCATTCAGCTGTCAGTTCTGTTTGTCCAGTATTGAAGTAGGCGTGCGTTATTTTGATATGGAGCGAACGAAGGCTGATATTTTATACTTGATTGAAAACGGGGCAAATCTGATTAAGTTTGTGGACCGTACCTTTAATATTAAACGTGACTATGCAATGGAAATGTTCCAATTTCTGATTGACAACCACCAAGGTTGTGTTTTTCAGTTTGAGATTACGGCTGATATTATGCGACCTGAAGTACTGGATTTCTTGGCAGAGAATGCGCCTCCAGGCATATTCCGATTTGAAATTGGTGTACAATCTACGAACGATTCGACTAACGAATTGGTACAGCGTCGTCAGAACTTTGCGAAGCTGACACGTACAGTGAACAAAGTGAAGGATAGTCTGAAAATCGATCAGCATTTGGATTTAATTGCCGGATTGCCGCTTGAAGACTATGACACATTCCGTAAAACGTTTAATGATGTGTTTGCGTTAAGACCGGAGGAACTGCAGCTTGGATTCTTAAAAATGCTGCGGGGAACGGGACTAAGACGAGATGCAGAGAAGTATGGATATATTTATATGGACCATGCACCTTATGAAATGTTAAGCAATAACGTGATGCCTTTTGATGATGTGGTTCGTTTAAAGAGGCTTGAAGATGTGCTGGAGAAATATTGGAATTCACATCGCATGGACTATACGATGGAACATCTGATGGAACGGGAGTTTGATTCACCATTTGATTTCTTTCAGGCGTTCGGTGATTATTGGGAGTCCAAAGGCTGGCAGAAGATCGGCCATCAGCTAGAAGATTTATTTGTGCGACTTCGGGGCTTCTTGCAGGAGCGGGAATTAAAACAGACATCCGTTGCGCTTGGGTTGATGAAGCTGGATTACTTTATGAACCATAAGTACAAGCCGCGTAAAATATGGTGGGATGTATCGTTGTCAAAAGACGAAGCCGCCAATGTATTACGTTACGCAGCCCAGCAACCAGATCAAGTGTCCAGCGTGTTTGCGAGTCTTGGATTAAGTGAGAAAGAGCTTCATAAGCATGCTGTTGTGGAACGTCTATCATTTGACGCGCTGCAGTGGATGACTTTAGATAATGCTGAAGCTGTGAATTCTAACAAAAAGACTGTTGAGCATGAGACGTCCACCATCGTGATCGTGTTATACCAACAGACGGAAGATGAGAAACCGCTGTTGTTCTTTGTGCCGGAACATAATCTCGTACTGAAGTAAGCTGATTATATAGTCAAACAGGTCTGCTCCTATGTCAATTAGGGCAGGCCTGTTCTCATGGACTGCGTTGCAGTTATACTTTTAGAGAAACTTTTGATAATGAAATGTTGGATACGGAAATATCATCTTTCGTGCGGAACAAAATTAAGGCAATGAGATAGCACACCATGGTAAACCAAATAATAGTGGTGAAGCCACTGCCTACCGTATAGAGGATGCCTGCACAGGCTGCACCGACCGTCGTGCCGCCATACATCATGGCGTTAGCCAGGGCAGCGATCATGCCACGAGCTTCGGAATGCAAGGATTGCAGCATCATCATCAACAGCGGGAACAGAATGCCGCCTAATGCAGTCAGTGCAAAGTAAGCACTTGCAGCAAGTGGCAGATAAGTGCTGTATGCCACAACGATAAATCCTGCGATCATACCTGTAATAAGTAAGGATATGACCCGTCGACGTGATCCATGCTGGGCGACGTGAGATGCAAGTAAGCTGCCGATCAGATTCCCAGCACCAATAACGAGCACAAAGGTGCCAATCTGAGAGACAGTAAGTTTATATGTATCCGTAAGCCAATGGCCGATAAAGGAGAAAACGGCGAACATCCCCATCGTAAATATGAAATAACCAGCAAACCATCTAATGGCATGGGGTTTACGCAGTAATTCATGGTACATGCGGCTTATGCTGTTGACAGCATGTCCCGATGTTAATATTTGTGCAGGTAAATTAGGGAATTGTGCGTATACGATGCCGATCAGCAGCAGCGCCAACACGCCGATAAACACAAATGGTGTCTGCCAGTGCGAAGCAGAAAGGTAGCTGCCAAGCGGGACACCGAAGCATTGGGCGCATGCAAGCCCAGCACTTGTTATGCCCATCGCGCGCATGGTCTGATGTTGAGGGACGAGTTGTGGAATAGATGCCCACACTTGTGGTGATACGAAAGCTGCGCTAATCCCTGCCAGAAGACGGAATAGGAACAAGCTCCAAAAGTTGAAGGCTAGTCCGCAGCCCGCAGTAAACAGAGCAAATGCGGCAAGCCCAATCATTAACGAGGATTTACGGTTCCATCGGTCCGACAAGGGGCCTGCAAATAAAGCAGTAACACAGTACCCGATTGCGTAGGCCGATACAAGCCAGCCTGAGAGCTCTATAGGAATCGCTAACTTGGCATCAAGCAAAGGGAGCAGCGGAGATACAATAAAGGTATCCGTACCGATGACAAACATAATAGCAAACAATATCCAGATGATCGATTTCATATAAAAGACTCCTTTGACATAAAAACCGGTTTAACCGCGAGAAGTTATAACAAGAGGTGCACACTCATTGTTCGATAATTCGATTTTATTCGAACGATGTTTAGATGTCAACGCTTTGATTGTTTGGTTAGGTTTTATCGGATATGGGAATAGAGACTGCCTGGTGGAACAGGCAGTCTTATTACACACGATTGTAGGGACACTTACGTGGGGGAAGTGTTAGTGGTTTATCACATCGGGAATCGCTTATATAACTAGTGAACGGTGGTGTCTTGTGTGAACAATGTCTTTTTATATATGCGATAATAAACAGCAGAGGCTGCTATCGTATAACAGGCAACTGTAATTAAACCGTTCTCGGCGCTGATATAGGAAGAGAGGGCGGATTGTGGTATTGTCATGCTCATCAACACATTCCAAGTCAGGTTATGCGTCGTATGTAAAATGGAGGCTGGCCAGATGCTGTTGGTCCGAAGCCTTAGGCTGCCAATGAGTGGAGCAAGAGCTATACAATTCACAATAAGCAGCAGCATGGCAAGAAGAGGCTGCTGCTCAGCGTGATAGATGGGTGTCATAAGCAGAATAGGAGCATGCCATAGGCCATGAATGATGCCATTGGCAGCATAAGCTCGTCTTTCTCCTAATACTCTTACTAAAATCGGCAGCCAATATCCTCGCCAACCTAGTTCTTCGCCTAAAGATGTCGTCAGTACATTAATTACAAAAGTGAGGAGTATCAGGATTGGGAACACAGCCCATGGTGCCCCTCCATACTGCTCGGGAAGCTGAATCTTTATCAATCCGCAAGACCATGCGAGAGTAAAGCTGATAAAGGCTATAATCAGCGGGATGAAGAAGGCAGGCATGTAACCCCTGAAGCCCCAACGATGCAAGCCTAATGCAGCCCAACCAGCACGGCTGAAGCCATCACGAGTAAACACAAACATCATGATTAGCGCAGCCAGCGTGGGGGTTAGCATGTAGACGAGTGAATTCACATTCGGTAGTAATGCAAAAACTACAGCTAGCAGCAGCACTACTATTGTAAAGATGATGGCCTTCATTTGATCTGTAATTTGTGTAAACATATTTGTTCCTCCAATTTTTTTCTTTTGTATGCTGTACTAGCGTATTAAAATAGGAGTAGGATGTGTAGTGATACATATCGGAAAGCAATCATATAAAAGTATGATTTTGTCGGAAAGGTAGTCTGTAGATGAAACAAACTCGAATCAAGTTGCCGGATCGCATCATACAGAATCGATCCTGGCAGTGGATCGACTGGGCTTTGTATGGATTATTTCTGCTTTGGGTCATATCCGGATTTGTGTATGTGTACGTCTTAACGGATATGATTGCCCCGCCTAAGTGGCCTTCTATCGGGTTATATATATTGTCTGTTGCTGTTCCTTTTCTATTTTGGAGACCAGGAAAGATTCAAGCAGAACGATTTATTGCCTCGGAAATAATCTGTTTTGGTGGTATTAATATACTGATGCATGTATCGATGATGAATTATATCGATAACATGGTGCTTGTAGCTCTAACGGCCGGATTTCTGTCAACAACATCTTCTGTTCGTTGGTCAGGCCCGATCGTAATCTTATTCCCGTTCATTGGAATATGGAGTGGTAAACTGTCGGTGCTGCAAAGTATGGACCAAATGATGAACCACTTGATCTTGTTTGGTATTGGCATCGGCTTTAACATGTTATTGTTCAGTCAGGAACGGCTGCAGCAACTGCTTGCGCATAATCACCAACAATATCGTGTCATCCAACAGTATGCAGCCCAAGTGGAACAGCTGACGGTTCAGGAGGAAAGATCCAGGATGGCTGCTGAACTTCATGATACGGTGGGCCATGCCCATGTGTCGCTATTAATGGGATTGGAAACAGTGAAGAGTGCAATCGTTACGGACGTTATGCTTGCACAAGAACGGCTGGATGTTATTTTAGATCACGCAAGACTTAACTTTTCGTCTATTCGAAGCCATATTCACGGAATTGCAGGGCATGATGAGGAGATTGATCTGGAAACAAGCATAAGGCGCTTAGGTGATGATATGGTCGCACAGACAGGGCTGCACGTTCATTTGCGGATTACGGGCGAGCAGGTTGTATTAGCTTCTGCTCATCAGAACCTGCTGCTTCGCTGTGCTCAAGAAGCGATGACCAATGCCGTGAAGCACGGACGAGCTACTCATATTCACTGCTTGCTGGAGTATGGTGAGCGTGAACTGCAGATGATTTTGCGAGATAACGGACAAGGTGTTGAAGAAGTGCGCTTTGGCTTTGGTCTGACAGCGATGCGAGACCGATTACAAGCTTATGGAGGACAACTTCGTGTAGAATCCTGTCTGGATCAGGGGACTACACTTGCTTGCACGCTACCTCTGTTAAGTCAAGTTAAACAGGGCAGCACAATTCGTATTCTCATAGCCGATGACGAGCAGTTAATTCGGGAAAGCTTGCATTACCTATGTGAGCAAGAGCAGGATATTCAAGTTGTAGCTACTGCGACAGATGGGGTGCACGTTGTAGAGCAAGTGCATCATATGGCGGCATCCATTCCGAATCTATCTGAAGCGCAAGTCCCCAATTTCCTAGATGTTGTGCTGATGGATGTCCGAATGCCGCGTATGGACGGATTAGCCTGCACGGTCGCTATTAAAGAATATTATCCTCAGGTTAAAGTACTGCTGCTGACGACATTGGATGAGATTGATAGTGCGGCACAGGCTATTGAGGCTGGGGCTGAGGGGTACTTGCTTAAGTCTATCCACCCTAAGGAATTGCTTGCAAGTCTTCGCTTAGTATATAACGGAGGTACGCTGCTATCTCCTGATTTGGCTAGCTCTAT
Organism: Paenibacillus sp. ACRRX; assembly: GCF_022346885.1. Taxonomy (GTDB): domain Bacteria; phylum Bacillota; class Bacilli; order Paenibacillales; family Paenibacillaceae; genus Paenibacillus_B. The sequence goes on along the minus strand of NZ_JAKRNK010000008.1, from coordinate 181,532 downwards.
GATGCAAGAACTGCGGGAACTTCGGGCAAATAAACAGCAATTTCAATACGATTATGCGCCTGATGCAGCAGTTGATCCTTATGGTCTGACGGAACGGGAACGTGAAGTGCTGGATAGTTTGGCTGAGGGTTTGAAATATCGGCAGATTGCGGAGCGATTATTTTTGTCAGAGGGAACGATACGCAACTATATTTCGAGTCTGTATGCCAAATTAGGTGTCAGTGATCGTCAATCTGCAGCAAATGCTGGTCGAGATGCTCGTTTGATCAGAAAGATTAAACTTTAAATGTTTAATCTTATCATATAGTTAGTGGACCTACACAAGTGAAATGCAGCATTGCAGCTTGCAGTTTCAGGTACGATTGGCCATAAATGATATAAGTTTGTATCTACTCGAACATTTGAATGACTAATGAGAGAGGCGTATAATATAAATATGAGAACATTATTTCACCCAGAGCGCAAGGATATTGAATTAGAGCGTGTATTTTATGCGCTAAGCGACCCCATTCGATTAACGATGGTGCGTCGTCTCATGATAGAGCCGGAGTTATCCTGCGGACGATTTGAGCTCGCCTTGCCAAAGTCTACATTGTCACATCACTTTAAAGTGCTGAGAGAAGCGGGCATTATGAGAACAAGAGTAGAAGGAACGCTGCGATTCGTATCTCTACGAATTGAAGATCTGGATGATCGTTTCCCTGGTTTACTGGCCATTATCCTTCATTATGAACAAAAGAATCCGATAGTATGAAGTTAGTTTCGAATGGAGCGGGGCACGATGTGTCCTGCTTTTTTGAACGCTTCGCTGCTCCATTTATGCGAACTCAATTGAATAGCTATGAAGCCTGGAGTTGGAAATAAAGTTTCATAGTTGAGAAATTTTATAACGGAGTAAATAAAGAAACAGAAGCCAGAAATAGGCTTCTGTTTCTTGTAAGTACAATAAATGCAACTGCAAAACATGCCGCATGTGCATGAAGATTACAAGGTGATACGTGCAGTTAAGGAGCTACTGAACGTAATACAGTACAATTGCCATCCAGTGAGTATTCTCCCAGGTTTGCTGGAAGCAAGAAGCACTCTCCTGAACGGAATTCAATGGAGCCATCTGTCCAGCGTAGTGTCCCTGTTCCTTCGCACACGACCAGAATCACAAAGCTCTCCGATGTAGTCGTCAAAGCCCACTCTGCGGTGACGATTCCTTTCTCCACGATAAAGTAAGGAGATTGTGCAAGCGTGAGCCACTCGTTAGGCTGTGCATCGTCCGTCTTCATACGGGAAGCACCTGCCCCCTCATAAGCAATCACGTTAAGGGAATCTTCGATATGCAATTCACGCGGTTTGCCGTCAAGTCCAGGACGGTCGTAATCATACAAACGATACGTGGTGTCAGAGTTCTGTTGAACCTCAGCTACAACCACGCCAGCACAAAGGGCATGGATCGTGCCAGCAGGGATGTAGAAGGAATCGCCTGCTTGAACGGGAACTTCTTGCAGCGCTTCCATAATACGATCCTCAGCGATCGCTTTTGCTAACGCTTCACGATCGATGCCTTCTTTTAAGCCATAAATAATCTTGGCATCCGGCTTGGCATCTAGTACGTACCACATCTCTGTTTTGCCAAGTTCACCTTGCGGCAAGCCCTCGTACTCGTCAGTTGGATGAACCTGAACGGACAAGTCATCATTACAATCAAGCAGTTTTATTAATAATGGGAAACGACCATTTTTCTCGGAAAAGCCTTTTGTTCCAAACCATTCCTTGCCGTATTGCTCGCGAACATCGTCCAGACCTTTGCCAGCCAGTTCGCCATTGACAACACGAGTGATACCGTTCGGATGGTCTCCGATCATCCAGCCTTCTCCGATATGACCTTCAGGCAAGGCTAAGCCGAACTGCTCTAATGCGCGTCCGCCCCAGACACGTTCTTTGAATTCGGGTTGAAACTTAAGCGGGTATGGTGTAATCATGCTCTTCACTCCCATGCGTAGTCTAATTTCTTGTTGATTGGAACATTTCAAGCCATTCTCCCTCAGGACCTTTAAAGAAGAAGTATCGGCTTCCATTAGGAAGTGTGACGATCTCTTGGTCGATAAGTTCGATACCGATTGCTTGAATACGCTTAAATTCAGACTCAATGTCATCTACGGTAAACGCTAAATGATGGACTTTTCCTTCAACAGGCAGTTGACCGTTATATCCCTCGATCAGCTCAAGTTCAATGCTTTCTTGTCCTTCAAAACTAAGGAAGGCAAGGCGAATCACACCGTTAGAATGATTCACGATGTCCTTGAGAGTCATACCAATCACTTGCGTGTAAAATTGAATGGATGCGTCCAAGTCACCGACCATAATGCCAGTATGCTCTAGCTTGCGTACAGTCATCTACTCCATCTCCTTACGGCTTGAATAGAAAATGTTCCATTATCACACTGTATATCTTCTATATTAATCAAGGAAAAGCGAAAAAGAGTGTTCATATTATAGATTTGTTCTCTATTTTAATGCCTTAAAATATACACCTTGGATGGATACTAGCGCTTCTCAATCGCGATTACGTAAGGTGCGTGTTGACGCTGGACCATACGGTACACGACCGCTTGTCCTGCGTGCGCGGGAAGTTGCTCTGCCCACGCTTCTACAGCGGCCGCTTCGCGATCGCCACCATCGTGGCCTGGGTACAGCACGACGCTGAGCACCCCGCCTGGGCGCAGCAGGCTGAGCGCGCCCTCAAGCGCGCTCAGCGTCGTGTCCGGCTCCGTCATGACCGACTTGTCGGCTTCTGCCACAGGCAGAAAGCCCAAGTTAAACATGACGGCAGCCGTCTGCCCAAGCCACGAGGGCGGCAGCAGGGCTGCCATGCCAGCGTGGCTCGCATGGCGCAAGGCCACATGCTTGGCGCCATCGACGCCAAGCGCAGCGTGCAGGCGCTCCTCGGTGAGTCCGAGCGCCTCATGTTGGATGTCAAACGCGGCAACGTGACCGCGTTCACCAACTAAGCGGGCGAGGAACAGCGTATCCACGCCCGTACCCATCGTTGCATCCACGACGAGGTCGCCAGGGTGGACGCGCTCTTTGACGATCTGCTGGGCATAGCTCAGCACGGATAAGAATCCCATCTTATTCGCCCCTCCATAACTTGCCCTGCCATGTGTTGCGTCGTTTCAGTTCTGCATCAATCGAGTTAAGCACTTCCCACTTCTTCAGGCTCCACATTGGGCCGATTATCAGGTCGCGAGGCGCATCACCTGTTACACGGTGCACAATCATCTCAGGTGGCAAAATCTCAAGTGAATCGACGATAAGCTTCACGTATTCATCCTGCTCCAAAAACCGAAGCAGGCCAGCCTCGTACTGCTTGACCATCGGCGTTTTGCGCATCAGATGCAGCAAATGGAGCTTTATGCCTTGTACGTCCATCTGGGCGACGGCCTTCGCCGTATCTAACATCATTTCGTGACTTTCCTGAGGAAGACCGTAAATGATATGTGTGCAGATTCGAATGTTATGCTTGCGCAGCTTCTCGACTGCCTCCAAATAACACTGTGTATCATGCGCGCGGTTAATTAGCGTTGATGTGGACTCATGAATGGTCTGCAGCCCCATCTCAATCCAGAGATACGTGCGTTGATTGAGCTCAGCCAAATATTCTACAACGTCATCGGGCAGACAATCTGGACGTGTGGCGATAGACAAGCCGACAACTCCAGGCTGCTCCAAGATGACTTCAAAATACTCACGCAGCGTCTCAACCGGCGCATACGTGTTCGTATAGGCTTGGAAATAGCCGATGTATTGGGCATTTGGCCACTTGGCATGCTGCTTGTCGCGAATTGTGTTAAATTGCGTAACAAGATCATCGCGGCGCTTTCCGGCAAAGTCGCCGGAGCCGCGAGCGCTGCAGAATGTGCAGCCGCCAATTGCAATTGCACCGTCGCGGTTCGGGCAGGTAAAACCAGCATCAAGCATGACTTTAAATACTTTGTTGCCAAACTGCTCGCGCATCTCGTAATTCCATGTATGAAAACGTTTGTCTCCCCAATGCAGGGGAGAAAGTTCACAATCTAATAGTTCTGTCTCGTATATTGGTCTCAACTTTCAGCAAGCCCTTTCGTATATCAAGTCCGCGATGAAGGTGCGGCTGTCTTCGCTACCGTCCATACAGGTACAAATAGCGGATAGCGGAGTGTTCTGTTCAGATGAAAATGCCGTGGATAGCACATTCACATAAAGCCTAAAGCGGCATGCTGATCTGGAAATCATCAGAAGTACGTACTTGCGCACGCCTGTTCACAGTAGGTTGGAAACGGCATCCTTAGCTTATTTTATTGTATCAGAAACGATAATAAAAGCGAAGTTAGGCTTGAAAAAGCTTACATTTCATGTTACATTAAAATCGCATAACAGCAATGTGTTAACCGTTTTCATTGATCTTTTTTTGGCATATCCGCTGCATGACCTGTCTATACTGAATAACAGGAAAGCAACGATTAGTGAGGTGAAGGATAATGAATCCAAGTATCGTTATTCCGCGTGGAGAAGAGAAGGTTACGGTTGAACTAACTGTTAAGGAGGCATTGGCGCTGTCTGGTCAGCGTTTTAATGATCAGCCTCAGGTGAAGAGCGACGCGACACGTAAGCTGAAGCATGCCATTGATCGCAAGTTTGAAGTGTAGAGGCTAAGCGTTAATTTTATACTTAAGCATCTTATATACATGTTCCACGATCAGGAATGTCAGGGCGAGGTTGCTGCCTATGTACATTCCTTTTTTTCGTACTTTACATTTGCTTGATCATTCGGCACAATTAATTGTTGGATATTGACATCGAGCATCCACAGGGGAAGTTCAGTTAATTCTTAGTTGTGGTCATTATACTATTACACACTAATGGAGGCATAAACATGCGTTTACGCGGCAAAAAAGGCGCACCTGAGATGTTGGCGCAAATGTCCACACTCGTGGTGATGAGCCCTGAGGCCCATAAAGGAAAGTGGAAGGAACTTTTCGGCAACGATCGTCCGATCTATGTAGAATTTGGGATGGGCAAAGGCCAGTTTATTACGCAGATGAGTGTGCGTTACCCTGATATCAATTTTATTGGTATCGATATGTACGATGAATTGATTGCGCGTGCCAGCGAGAAAGCGCTAGCACTAGGTGAGCAGGCTGGAGAAGGGCTGGAGCATCCGGCTAACTTGAAGCTTGTGCGTGCAAACCTTGAATTTGTAGAAACGATCTTTGCAGAACAAGAGCTTGATCGTATTTACTTAAATTTCAGTGATCCATGGCCGAAGAAGAAACATGCGCGCCGTCGATTAACTCATCCAAGATTTGTAGAGAAGTACAGTCGGATTATGAACGATAACGCTGAGATTCATTTGAAGACGGACTCGGTGACTTTGTTTGAGTTCTCTTTAAATTCATTTGCTGATATGGGTCTCCAGATGACAAACATCTCGCTTGACTTGCACCGGGGTGGCTTGAATGAAGAACATGTTATGACGGAATACGAGCAGAAGTTCTCTGGCAAAGGGATGAACATTCATCGGGTTGAAGTCGTGATAGGATCGGCGGCTCTAGCACGCTATGAAGACAGAAAGTCACTGGTGAAACGCCGCTATTAATTCTATATGATGCTCGCAGTCATTTACACCTAAAAAGGTTCTCTTCCGATGACGGAAGGGAACCTTTTTGTATGATCTAATATACGATTGCTTTGGATAAGGAATGAGAGCGTCTCGATTACTTGGGTTCATGCTTATCAAAGAATGAGGTCAGAATCGTTTCGGCGCAAGCTTTGGGATTATACTGGGCCGCATTCTGTTCGTACAATCTACGGCGTTGAACGACTTCTTCATAATGCCGTACAAGTAGGTTCATCCATTTCGTAACCGTATGCGAGGACTCAATGGGTTCTCCATATCCTTTAGCAGTGAAGTAATGGCAGTTCTCTTCTTCCTGTCCTGGCAGTGGGCTGTAAAACAGCATTGGAATACCTTTAGCTAATGCTTCAGTACAAGTCATGCCCCCAGGCTTGGTAACAAGTAAATCGGCTACGTCCATCAGTTGATCGATCTCATTGGTATAACCAATTAAATGCACGTTCTCGTGTCGGAACCGTGGGTTGCGCAACAAGCGATTGCGCAGTTTCTCGTTGCTGCCGATGCAGAAAACAAATTGGACGTCCCCTCGCCATCTGGTTAATAGTTCATTCACGTCGTTAGGGTCCATTAATCCCCAGCCACCCCCCATTACGAGGACGGTTGGCATTTCCTTTAAACCAAATTTGTCTCGGATGGCTGACTTGGTGTCGCGATCGTGCTTCTCCCAGAACTTAGGATGGACAGGAATGCCCGTTACATGGATACGTTCTGCACGTACACCATGATTCATTAACTTGTCTTTAACTTCCGGAGTAGATACCAAGTATTTGGATACTGCCGGGCTCACCCAGGCAGCATGTGCGTCATAATCGGTAATGAGCGTATACAGCGGCGCAGTTAGACCGTGTTTGCGTAGCCGAGATACGACCGCGTTAGGTATCGGGTGCGTACATACGATCATGTCGGGCTTTAATTGCTTCATCACGGCCATTGCATGCGTATAAAATACACGGTGCAGTGCTAATGTCGTTAGACGATTCAATGACCGGTGATACTGGGTCTTATACATAAATCCGACAAGTTTAGGTTGTACAGTTACCGTTCTCCGATAAGCATGGATAATAAGCGGAGCCATCTTGGGATTCAGGAAGCTGCCCAGCTCAATAACACGTGTTTGTACGTGTGGCGACAGCTTACGTAAGCTGACTGCGAGCGCATGAGCGGCTTGAGTGTGACCTGCGCCGAAGCGTTCCGATAACAACAAAATGCGCTTCTTGCTTCCCCAGTCCTCTTCAGGCAATCCCATATCAGAAGAAGGGAGCAATGTAACAGCTTGTTGCATGGTCGTCACCTTTCTTTTTTTATAATTTAAGTAACCAAGTCCTTTTATCATAATAAGTTCACTACGTATAAGTGCAGGAAAAAGTTGCATGATAACCAAAACCAGGTTGTAGTCCAGCCCAATTCAACTTATTTAACCTTGCCACAACATGACAGTTCCCACAGCAGCACTAGTCCCAAGCAAGGCACCGACTAAGCAGTCTGATGGATAATGTAGCCCAAGATACATCCGTGATAAAGCTACAATGCCAGTTATAGGTAGCAGTAGCCATGCAAGCATCGGCACCATCATGATGCAGGGAACTACAATTGAAAAGATTGCAGTGGTATGCCCAGATGGAAAGGAATGATCGATGAGCGGCTTCTTGAATGTCCGAATATTGGGCAACGCCAGATGTGGACGAATTCTAGGATATATTTTCTTAATGAGTGCTACTGGAATGTGGCTTACGGTCAACGCTACCAAGCACTGCCATCCCACGGTGTCCCACGGATGCGGAGCGAACAGAGCCAGCAGCACCGAAAAGGTGATCGTAAAGGTTGCTCCTCCTAAATGGGTCAGCGTGTACAATATAATGTTAAGGAATCGGTGATGCAGACGATGATTAATCCAGAAAAATAATTGTCGCTCACGATGTCCGAGCCACGCGATAACACGGGTCATGGTCTTCCCTCCGTTATGCGGTATATTCAATAAGTAGGGTAACAAAATAACATTATCAGAAGATGATCGATTTGTGAATTTTCAATTAAGAAAGTTCAGCAAATACTCATCGTGTACCTCTTATAAAAACTGCCATCTAATGCATCTTCACGATCTTTTTACATCGCCTTGATATGCAGTCTATATTGTCATTTTACCCTAATAGGTGTGTAAGGGAAAATGTTAATATTGGAGGGGGCTTCTTATGCGTGTTGCGTTGTTAACTGATACGTATTGGCCGGAGCTTAATGGAGCAGCAAGAACGTTGAAACGTTGGACGCAATATTTATGCAAGCATCATGTACCCGTTCGTGTCATTGCACCTAAACCGCAACACCCCTTAAAGAATGAGTGGAGTGTTAACCGCGTCTTTAGCATTCCATTTGCGGTGTATCCAGACTGCCGCTTTGCCCTGCCGAATCCTTCATGGATAGGACGCCAGTTGGATCGCTTTAATCCTTCAATTATTCATGTTGCGACTCCGTTCTCGCTTGGCTTGATCGGAGTTCGTTATGCGCGTTCTCGTGGAATTCCCCTTGTTGCATCTTACCATACTCATTTTGATCAATATTTGAAGTTTTATCATTTAGAGTCTTTGGAGATGCTGTTATGGAATATATGCGCTGGTTTCATCGAGATTGCCAAGCTGTTTATGCCCCATCTTCCTATACAAAGAGAATGCTTGAAGCCCAGGGCTGGAATCGGCTGCACATTTGGACTCGGGGAGTTGATGCGCAACTATTTAAGCCGTTAACGCCTGTAGAGAAAAGGATTGGACGAATTAAGCTCGGAATGCCTACCGATCGCCAGATCATGCTGTATGTGGGCAGAATGGCAGCCGAGAAATCTGTAGATCTGTTAATTGAAGCTTATGCTGCACTTCCAGTAGCTCAATTGGAAGAAAGCTTGCTTGTGCTCGTTGGCGACGGGCCAGAACGCATCAGGCTGGAACGTCAGGCGCGATTGCTCCAAGCTCAGCGCCTGCATGGCGATGGCACCTTGCTCGACATTCGGTTTGTTGATTTTCAACCTCAAGATAAGCTTCCCCTATATTACGGGATCTCGGACTGGTTTGTATTTCCGTCCGCAAGTGAGACATTTGGCAACGTCATTCTTGAAGCAATGTCTTGTGGCTTACCTGTCATTACGACACAATCGGGTGCTGCGGCTGAGCTTGTAATATCCGATGCAACCGGCTGGCTGGTTCCTTCGTATGACATAAAGGCCCTTAGCGACATTCTGCTGCGTGCGCATGTGGAATCGTCGCGCAGCACAGTGATGGGGAGCGCGGGAAGACGCTGCGCTGAACGTCGTTCGTGGGATCAGGTGTTTTGTGGAATTTTAGATCAATATAGACAGATCGCTAATGTTCCACACTGTTGGGAAGCTTAACAAACGGTTAACGCAGTTTGGTAAAAAAATGGAATGTGTCGTTAGTTTTCGTCTGAGATGGAAATGCTATTTGAATTATGTTCACAAAAACATCACATTTATAAATTGACGAATATTCCCGTTTCAGTTTCGTATTTCTTGGTTAACAGGTAGTAGTTGCTGCAACCTTATGTATGTCCAGTACGTTAAATAGTGAAGTACGGCGTACAGAGTAAGAACCGACACGACGTTTATTAATGTTATCAACCCTAGTAACAACGCTGCGCTGCTTTCGACATTCGTTGCAAAAAGGAGGTCTAAAGCCATAAAAACGGTGCATTTGGATGAAAATAAAACGAAATGAAGCATTAAAGCATGATCCGATGACTTTTCTCTTGACATAATGGCAAATATTAAACCTAGAAGGCTGTGGAAGCCAATAAAAGGTTTTGACAAAAGAGGGCAAACGTTAGAAAATCGTGTTTGACCGTTTTCTGTTTCGTTACAATAAAAATAGATAAAGACGTAACTGAAAAATGGCTGATGTAAGTTTGAATTGGTTACTTTAACAGATTATAGAGAAAAAAGAACCAATGTTTCAGGGGTATATAAATAAAGGGGGACACCTAATCATGGTGGAAAAGTGGCTTGTTGCCTTGCAAGTTATATTGGCGGCAATCGGGGTTTATCAATTTACCTTGTCGCTGTTTGGTATTTACAGAAAAAAGAAGCATAAAGAATACGAGCCGAAGAAGACCTTTGCGGTTTTGGTTGCGGCACATAATGAAGAAGCCGTTATTGATGCACTCATGGAGAATCTGAAGACAGTAGATTATCCAAAGGATATGTATGATGTGTTTGTTATCTGTGACAATTGTACGGATAATACGGCTGACATTGTACGCGAGCATGGCTGGACAGCATGTGAACGCCATAATCCTCATCAACGCGGAAAAGGATTTGCCATTGAATGGATGTTGAAGAAGCTGTGGGAAATGCCTCGTCAATTCGATGCGGTGGTCATGCTTGATGCGGACAACTTGGTCAGCCCTGATTTTCTGCGTGAAATGAACAACGATCTGTGTTCTGGAGCGCGCGTCATTCAAGGATATATTGATACAAAAAATCCGCATGACTCATGGATTACTGCGGCATATGGTGTTACTTATTGGTATTGCAATCGCTTGTGGCAGTTGTCCCGTACGAACTTAAAGATGGCTAATTTCTTAGGCGGCACCGGTATGTGTTTCGAGAACCAGCTGCTGAAAGATATGGGCTGGGGTGCGACAAGCTTGGTAGAGGATTTGGAGTTTACCGTTCGTTGCGTGAAAAATGGCGTAAATCCCGTATTTAACTACAAGGCACGTGTGTATGACGAGAAACCACTTACGTTCAAGGCTTCGGCACGTCAGCGGTTGCGTTGGATGCAGGGACACTTTACGGTTGCTCGCCGTTATTTCTTCCCGCTGCTGTGGCAGAGTTTGAAGGAACGCAACTTGGCGAAGTTTGATACTGCATTATATACGATTACTGTGTATACGGTGCTCGTTACGTTTTTACTTACCGGTTATATGTGGGTGGATGCGGCGTTGTTTAACGGACCGAATTTCCCTACGCTCTATGAATACTTGCCGACTTGGTTGGCAGTTGTATCGGTTGTAGCTACGTGCGCGGCCTTTATATTGGCGCTCATTCTAGAGGGCGTCAAGTCGTGGCGTGTATATGCATCGCTTATTACGTTCCCAATCTTCCTGTTGTCTTGGTGGCCAATTACGTTTTATGCGTTCTTTACACAGAACAACAAAGTATGGAGCCATACGGAGCACACGCGTGTCGTTCGTTTGGATGAAGTGCACGGCAAACAAGTAAGTTAAGTCATTTCCACATGGAATAAATACGCAAGCAGGAGAGGGGCAGTTGCTGCCTCTCTTTTTTGTGTGGGAAGGGCCAGTTCATGGCATATAAGAAATCGGAGTATTAGTGGAAATGCTATGTAGTTGTTAAATTAACGCATGCCAGGGCAGTCTACATATGGAGTACAAAGTTCCAGTTATACTTCTGGGAATATATACTCAGTTTGGATGCAGAGATTGGAAGGAGAATTAGAGTGGGACGACAGTGGTTTGCCAGAGGGAGAAGAAAGTTGAACTGCATGCTGTTCATCCTGCTTTTTGCAGCCTTGTGGAGCAGCACAAGCAGTACAACGATAGCAGCTTCCGGAGACAAGGCTGTAAAGCCCGTCTGGGATGCAAGATCAATTGGCAGCTTTATTCAACCTAATATTACGTATGAGTGGACAGCTCAGGATTGGTTGGAAGAACTGTCTATTTTAAAAGAAGCAGGTAATCGTCTTGTTATTATTCAATGGACGGGGGATTCGAAGAAGAAAGAAACGATCTATCCGACTGCTCTGGCTGGCTTTAAGCAGGATGCAAAGTACAAGGGAGACCCATTGGAGTTCGCGCTTCAGGCAGCTGATTCTTTGGGCTTGGAAGTGTGGCTGGGTCTGAATGAGAATCAGGATTGGTACAAATATCATGCGGATCAACAGGTGTGGCTTCATCAGCTTTTTACATATGGATTAAAATTTGTGGATGAGCTACAGGCTCGTTATGCTGAGCACCCCTCTTTGAAGGGATATTATTTGAACAATGAGATGGAAAATTGCAGTTATCAGAGCAAAGCCTCCATTCGAAATCTGGCCGCAGAGTTTAAACGGATTGTGGATCACGTGCATGCGCTGCCAGGTAATATGAAGACGTCGACGGCTCCGGCGCTTTGGCCTGAAAGTTGGTGTACTCAATCTCCTGCACAGAATCAACGAGCATGGAAACAGACTTGGGATGGTATTTTACAGCAGGTAGCTCTGGATTACCTTATTGTCCAGGATGGGTTGGGTGGGGGTTACCGCAGTAAAGAGGCAACCATACAATGGTATGCGTTTATGAAGTCGGTGACGGATCGGCACCCAATGACCAAGCTGTGGGCAGATGTGGAGACATTCCGCTCTGTCAACCCAGAACCTTGGTTTGCAGAACCGATGCCGATTCGTGAGGTCGTGCAGCATATGCAGCGGATTAAGCCTTACGTTGACGAACTGATTACGTTCTCTTATGACCATTATCAAAGTCCAAAGATTGTTGGTGTTTCATATTATCACGAAACATATTTACAGTACGTGAGAACAGGGCGAGTAGACTCTGAAGCTCCTACCGTTCCTTCAGGCTTGCAAGTGGCCGCATGGGGGACAGATAAAGTAAAGCTGGTCTGGCAGCCCTCGTCCGATAATATCGGGGCTATGTACTACGTTTATCGCGATGGGGTGAAGATCGGAAAGTCCTACGTGCCGCAGTATCAGGATTCCGGGCTTATCCCGAATACAACGTACAGGTATAGGATAGAGGCGGCAGATGCCGCGGGCAATCGTTCACGGTTATCAGATCCTATCTCAATTGCGACGTCCTATCAAGCGACGGACTGGGCGCTCGGCAAATCTTACGTCGTATCGATGCCGGCGAACTCAGCTTATCCGGACCGCGAAAGCAAGTTGACGGATGGAAATGCTGCCAGTAATGAACCGTTAGACCCGGCTTGGCAGGGCAGAAAGGCTGGCAGGATGCCGGAAACGTATACGGTAATTCTGGATCTAGAGAAAATACGACCAGTGGAGGGTGTTTCGCTGCAGTTCCTGACCCATGGTGCGGTAGGCGCAGTGCTGCCGGACACAGTGGAGTATTGGATATCGGATGACAATATCAACTATCGATCATTGGGACAGGCGCCTTATCGCAGTGCCAATTACGGTGAACCAGCAGTTAATCGCCAGGTTCAGTTTGGACTTGTATTTCCACAAGCACAGGCTCGTTACGTCAAGGCTGTTATTACGATAATGCCAGAATCGTGGGTTTTTATGGATGAATTTCATGTAGATCATTACAAAGGAGCAGGGATACCGATTAAGGAGCCGCTAGAGCGGGTAAGCCTGCATAAGCCCTACACAGTGTCTCACGCCGCTGCATCATCTTACCCAGATCAGAGACGTGTCAAGCTGACTGACGGTAAGCTTGGCAGCGTTGAATATACAGATTCCGCCTGGCAAGGTCGAGCGGATATTGCCAAGTACAGTGTGACACTGGATCTTCTTCGTCCTGTAATGCTTCGTCGCCTGGACGCTTCATTTCTGCGTGACGAAGGTGCGGCTATTCGCCTGCCTGAATATATAACGGTGAGGACGTCCACAGATGGTCAGCGGTTTACAACAAGAGGTACACTTAATAAAGTGCCCGCAAACCATAAGTCACGTCAAGCCTATATCTTCAAGCTGACCAGCACTGTCAAAGCCAGATATGTACAGGTAGAAATCATAACTTCGAGCGGCTGGTCTTTCATGGATGAAATGACGGTATATCGCTGAAAAAAGATAAAGAAAAAAAGATAACAAGAGGCTGATAAGAAATTCAATTAAATTCAATTAAATTAAATGAAGTTAAGTTAACTTAAGACTTGACGATTATATTTGTGTGTGATATATTACTTGAGTATGATTAATGAAAAGCAGAGGCGCCCGCTTCTCACCTGACCGACTTTGGTTGGCTGGTCTTTGAACTTTACCGTACTGACGGTACTCACTCGATAATGTATAGTGAGGGATGTGGGCTCTTTTGAGAGCTAACATCCCTTTTTTTGATGAAGTTTGGTAAATCGTATTTGGAGGTGGCAGGTCATTAGTAAGGATCATATTATCAACGAAGAAATTCGTGCGAAGGAAGTACGTCTTGTAGGTGCCGAAGGTGAGCAAATCGGGATTAAGCCTTTCCGTGAAGCTCTTCAGATGGCTATTGATGCGAACCTGGATCTTGTAAATGTGGCTCCTCAGGCTAAGCCTCCTGTGTGCCGCATTATGGACTACGGGAAGTTCCGTTATGAGCAGCAGAAGAAAGAGAAGGAAGCACGCAAGAACCAGAAGATCGTTGATCTTAAAGAAGTATGGTTCCGTGCCAACATTGATGAGCATGACTTCCAGACAAAGCTGCGTAATGTTATTAAGTTCTTGGGCGAAGGCGACAAAGTAAAATGCTCTGTTCGTTTCCGCGGCCGTGAAATCGCGCATGCAGCAGTTGGTCAACGTGTGTTGGAGCGTGTAAAGACGGAAACTGTCGATCTTTGCATCATTGAGCGCCAACCGAAGTTGGAAGGACGCAGCATGATTATGATATTGGCACCTAAGACTACTTAATTTAACGATTAAATGGTCCCGCCACGCAGGTGAAGGTGGCGGCTTGGATTAATTATTGAGGAGGAAATGATAATGCCTAAAATGAAAACGCACAGCAGCCTTAAAGGCCGCTTCAAAATCACTGGTACTGGTAAAGTTCGCCGTTATAAATCGGGCCGTAACCACTTGCTTTCACACAAGTCGAAACGTACTAAGCGCGTATTGGCAACAAGCCCAGTAATGGCTGCTGGTGACGTTCGTCGTCTGAAGCAACAATTGGCTAACTTGAAGTAATGAATTTATTCGCTCTCGTGTGTGCGCCACACGAAGCATAAGCATTTATATGCATATTAGAATCAATTGGGAGGTTACCTAGAATGGCTCGAGTTAAAGGCGGATTTACTACACGTCGTCGTCATAAGAAAGTATTGAAACTAGCTAAAGGTTACTTTGGCTCCAAACACCGTTTATTCAAAACAGCAAACGAGCAAGTGATGAAATCCTTGCTGTATGCATACCGCGATCGTCGCGTTAAGAAACGTGATTTCCGCAAATTGTGGATCGCTCGTATTAACGCAGCAGCTCGCATGAACGGTTTGTCTTACAGCAAATTCATGCACGGCTTGAAGTTGGCTGAAGTTAACATCAACCGTAAAATGCTTGCTGACTTGGCAGTGAACGATATCAATGCGTTCAACTCCTTGGCTGCTGTAGCAAAAGAAAAAGTAAACGCATAGTTCAGTTTTTGAGCTGGGCATTTCATAGAGTGCACCCTTTAGATGAACATAGGACGTTGTCCTGTGTAATCTGACGGGTGCACTTTTTGGTTTGTAATGAAGTAAAGGAGCAAAGCAAAAAGCGTATTTCCTTGTGATCATTAGCGCTAGATAGTAACAGTCATTTTTATAAAAGGAACGGGTTTCTTTAAGTAGTACTGCTCGACAAATCCGTGTTTTTGGTAGAGTTGAATAGCACGGGTATTGCTAGGCTCCACGAATAAGGAACATCTGGGCATTCCTGCTTGCCTTGCTTGATGAGAGGCCTCTTGCATAAGCACGTTGCCTACTCCCAGACCTTGATAGCGGGGAGCAGTAGCTATAAAGTTAATATACCACTCATCAATAGTTCTGGCTGTTAGTCTTTGCGACTGGATGCCAAGCAGAGGGTGGAGGCAGTGATAGGCTACCAGCTTAATACCGCCAGCACGAATCAATAAAGACAACGGCAGGTCTGCACAGGAGCTAGTTTCAACATCAAATGAGGTGAGTAAACCAGCAGGAGTGCCATTTAATTCTGCAATTAAACTGGCTTGATAATAAAAAGGATTCGGTTCAGCAGTCCATAATACTTGCATAACCTTTCTAGCGATTTCTTGACGCCCGCCCCCCAGCAATCTCTCGATGAGGCCACCTCCAGCAGATATTATCCGATCAAAGGCAAAATTAAAATCTGTTTTACAGGCTGGCCTAACAACGATTGTTCTCACCTTGGACACCTCCTGTAAAGTGACATGGCTGTTTATGTTTAGCCTTTCTGTAGGGTTCTTCTCTTACGAGGTGACCATGAATAACTTTAAGGAATAAAAGTGGAATCAGCCACTCAAAGCCCAGGATAGGAGGAATAGCATAAAGTTGAATGAGGATGGCTAATAGAATGATAAGAATAGATACTGGACGTTTTACATACAAAGGGGTAATGGAGACAATGACGACAGAAGTCATAAATAGGAGATACCATATTAATCCGTATGTGATATTCATGGGGCCATACAGCAGACCTACGACAAGAGGGTGAATGTGAAAGCTGCTGAATAGAAATTTATTCTTTACGATTGCAGCCCATTTGCTTTCAGTTGCTAGCAGGGGAGTATGGTAGAAACGTTTGCAAGAATTCAGGGAATTGCTCACGAGGCCACCTCCAATATCAAAAGCGAGGAGGAAGGCAATCGTGATCTGAAGCCAATTCCATTGCACATAACCTGTGAGCAGCAAGTAAATTAACAATGCGACAAGTGCAATACAGCCTGAGTATCCAAGTGCTTTTTCTTCGGGATAAGCGCCAGTTCCAGCACCTAAATCTTCCTTGCCGCTATAATGCCAATCAATACGCGTATGCTCTCCCATATGTTCACTCTCCCCGTTCTTTGTGGGTGGATCGGATACTTAGATTACCTTGAAGCACAAATTCAATACCTCTCTGATGAGCAAGCAGCATGTCATCATATTGATATTCGTCCATGAGCACATACAAGCTAAGCTGGTGAGTGACGCAAGCGGCAATACAAGTGAGTGCGGGCTGCAGGACCAAATCGTGATCAGCTTCTTCCATAACTGATTTTAGCAGCTGCTCGATATGACTAATGATAAACTGATCCAGCTTAAATAAGCTGCTGCGAGTTAAGGTAGAGGCGCTGGCCTGGCTGCCATACACAACGGAGAAGAAGTCCTTTAACAAATCCTTGTTAACTGATTTAATTTTGCTTAAATAATAATCAATGATGCTAGTAATCGCTGCTGACAGCTCTCTGATGCTGTGGATAGACTGATCAGGGAGTGTGTAGGGCTGGATCACCGTATCACCAAACATGGCACTGACGAACAGGTCACCTTTCGAATGAAAATAGTTAAACAACGTTCCTTCACCGATGCCTGCTGCCTTGGCTACTTTAGATGTGGTTACTTTGCCATAGCCTACTTGCATAAATTGATCATAGGCATGCTCCAAAATTAGCTTTCTAGTCGCTTCTTTCTTAGCTGTTCGTATACCGCTCATCGTACAACTCCTTTCAATTATGAGCAAACTAAATTATGAGTATACTCATAATTATTGTCGATAAGGTAACATTTGTCAAGTGAAAAGCGAAGATATATAAAATGCACCTGATAAGCTTACCCATGAGGGGCGCTCTATCAGGTGCATTTTTTGCTACTCACTAATTTTTTCAAATGTCGTATCATATAAGCGGAACATCGTTTTATAGCCAGATTCATCAATTTTGATACCAACATCCAGTGTTCCTGTTAATTCAAGCGGTCCTGATGTGTAACGGAGCTTCGTATCATTGGGGACAAAGACCATCATAATCTTGTTCCAGTACGTTTCATCACCGTTGTCAAATGGACATTCTGCACCTGGCGCAGGGATAAGCAGGAACCAGTTCTTATCAAAGGAAAGTACTTCTCCCATGTATCCTTTTATTGTTACTTGTTTACCGCTTAGCTCCCAAAATTTCTCCGATGGTGTGTTTTGCTTCTCATTATCAAAAAATTCGGACCATAACAACGTATTCGAGTAAGACTTTGGCGCATGTTGCTGCACAACAGGTTTTGACTGCGATTTGGCTGGTTCGTTTTTGCTATCAGGACTACGACCTTGTACAGCTGCGGGCTTATTCAGCTTTTTGTCATTCACAGCTAATTGAGATGCTTTCACTTGAGTTGATTTTTGAGCTGATGGTGACGTACCTTCCGACTTGGATAACTTGGGAGGTGTAGTTCGCATTGGATCTGTCGATTTGTGAAGCGCCGCTTTCCTTTCTAGATGGGTATCATTATCAGGAGCAGGGTTTTTCCTGCTATCAGTAGTTGATTGTCTCACAGGGGGGACCTTGTCTACAGCACCTTGAGTCGTTTGCGCTGTATCCCCATTGGGCGCTTGTGTGGATGACGTCGCCGTAAACTTGTTCCCAGACGTACTTAAGGAAGCATCGATGGTCTTCTTATCATAGGCTGAGCTTGTTTGCTCCTCAGGGTTACCATCAGTAGATTCGGGTATGTCTTTGACATCAGTCCCTTCTCGGGAGGCTGTGTCTCCAATAGTAGGAGCTTTTTCAGCTGTGACGACACTATTAGTTGTTGTTTTAGATGCGGCTGCTGCAAAAGAATCTGGTAATTGACCATTAGGTAATTTAGATTGTCCGCAGCCAGCTAGCAGAATTCCACAGGCCATAGCAGCCGTAATAGCCAACGCTGCATTTCGATTCATATCTATCCCTCGCTTTAGTAGGAAATGAAGTCTAAGCTTGACATGGTGTAGCTAATTCTTAAACAGTTGCAGTGGATCGACCCGATATACTTTCCATGCTGGGCCGATGGAGGCGATAAAGCCAATAAGTAGTGTGCCAAGCAGGAGCCAACCTTCTCCAGATACGATCCGGGCCGCGTTAACATGAACGCCGGTCCATTCTAGAATAGAACTGGCACATAGATACGTAACAAGATGACCGAGCAGAAGGCCGAACACCAGTCCAACGCAAGTCAACAGCATTCCTTCACCAATGAGTACGGACCATACATATCGCCTTGACTTGCCAACAAGACGCATAAGACCCACATCTTTTTTACGTTCAGTGACAACTGATGTTAACGAGAGGAGCAGGGAAATGGCGGCGAGTACAACACAGATCATGGAGACAAAGCTGACTAACTCGGTTCCCTGATCTACAACATTTACAACGTCCGCTACAGATTTGCTCGTATAGGCGGCTTGAACGTCAACACGCTTGTCATACTTGTTCTTGATGAATTGTGTCCCAAGCAGTGACTTGGGCTGCACTAGAATGGCGGTAATGGTTTTGTCTTCATCATGTGTAATGCCATGAACATGCCAAGCATAATCAACAGTTGTAAATACAGCTCGATCATCAGCAGTGCCCAGTGACGGAAGGATGCCTACAATTTTGTACTCGAAATGCTCATGATCATCATGATGCTCTTGTGCATTACGGTTAGCGGTCGCCTGATCCAGATGTGTTTCTGACAAATCCGAAGACTCTTCCACATGGGTGTTGTCTTCATGGTGCTCATCAGGATGTATTCCCTGCTCCTGTTCCTGTTCCTGATCCTTGGTAGTAGAATTAACATTTGTTCCCGAATTCGTATCAAATGACTTTCCACCTTCGTGAACAAGCCCGTGACTGCCGTGAAAGGTGTCTCCGACCTTTAGATCGAGCATTTTGGCAACATGAGCGCCTACGATCGTTTCACCTGTACGGGCATACATATTGCCAGCTTGCAGTCTCTGGTCGCCGTAACGTGTCAGGAAATAATCAGGCTCGATGCCTACAATAGGATAACGATTATAAGCATCTCCAGCAGTCATAGCATACACGTGAGCTGCCTCTGGCTCTTGCTTCAAATCTTGCAGCACCTGCAGCGGAATGTTGCCAATTGGTGATCCAACACGGTAATAGGTGTTTAACACCAGTTGTGTCTGACTGCCTTTTGCTCCTATAGTAAGTTCAAAGGGACCATAGCCTTTCTCCGCGCTCTGTTCGACGCCATCGCTTGCTTGTAATAAGATGACGAGTAGCCCGGTAGTAAGCGTTATGGATAATATCGTTAACAGCGATAATACTTTTCGATGCATCACATTGCGCCATAAGATGTGAAAAACATTCATGCTTGCTGCGCTCCTTTCAAGCTAGGACCAGTACCGTAAAGCTTATGGTTAAGACGCTGCGTACAACGATTGATCTCCTCAATATGAACCTGCATTGGATATCGCAAAGCGAGATGCTGATCGTGCGTGACGGTGATCAAAGTAGCCTTTTCTTCCCTTGATAGGGACAAAAGCAGATTCATAGTGTCATGGGCTGTCTCAAAGTCGAGACTTCCAGTTGGTTCATCTGCAAGCAAGAGTGCAGGACGGTTAACTAGGGCGCGAACAATTGCAACTCGCTGCTGCTGTCCTCTGGACAGTTGCCCAGGCAGATGATTCATTCTATCTTGCAGACCAACACGTTCAAACCATTGCTGAATATGGGCATAACGTTCGCGCCCTCTGTGTGGGCCTTCATAGACTAATTCAATGTTCTGTCTAGCTGTGAGAGAGGATATGAGATGGAAATCCTGAAATATGATTCCGATATGTTTGGCACGGAAGTGATCTCGCTGCATCTCATTCATCTGATGCAATGGCTGATCCATAATATGCAGCTCGCCTTCGTCGAGCGGGAGCACGCCGCATAGCAGATATAGAAGTGTACTTTTTCCGCTGCCGCTTGGTCCAAGAAGTGCAATTTGTTCCCCTTGTTGTATGTGCCAGTTCTCAACATGGACAATCGGCAGTTCCTGCTGCTGCGTGCGATAGGACTTGCGAATCTGGTGGATTTGTATCATCGGACACCTCACGAGAAAGGGCAGGATGACAGCTGCCATCCTGCCCATTATTTGACTGCTCTTATTTTAATACAATTCGCTCAGATAGAGAGTCCCACTTCAAAGCATTCCCTGTCAATTTGCTGAAGGCATCCAAGTTTAAGTAGAGAACGTTACGGTCTATTTCGGCTGGAAGTGATGTCGCTTGGCCATTTACGGTTACAGTTGTACCGTTCTTCACTTGCAGCGTCACTTTTCCTTTTTTAAATGTTGTCACGTTATTCTTATTATCGCTTGTTACAGTAATGCCAAGCGACTTGGCAAGTGCAGGAGCAGGATACATGACGCTGCCTTCGCGTGTCACTTTGAATTTCGGATAGAGATGCTTGCTTTGCAAGTCGGCAGATGCTTTGTTCAGATCTAATCCTGCAGTTTTAGCTGCACTC
Source organism: Paenibacillus sp. ACRRX (assembly GCF_022346885.1). GTDB lineage: Bacteria > Bacillota > Bacilli > Paenibacillales > Paenibacillaceae > Paenibacillus_B. Next base: position 160,750 of record NZ_JAKRNK010000008.1, on the reverse strand, counting down.
TTGGCGATATCAGTATTATCGATTTGCCCTTTTACGGACTGTGCAATTGGACCATATGCCCAGACGCCAACATCAACTGCAGAGTGACCGTGGCCGGACCAGCCGACCAAATAACGCTTCGACATTACTGCGTTAAATGCACCTTCTTGTGCATAAGAAGACTTGTCACCGTCGATAATGAATTGAGCTTCTTCTTCTGTCAGATCGTTATATCCTGTATACTTTTGTACGAGCTGCTTAATTTCAGCAGTTGTTTTAACTGCTTTTAATTTGGGGCCAAGCTGTTCGGAAGAGATCTTTTGTTTGTTCCAAGAGTCAACATTTAGCTCGTAAATATCATCACGTGACAGGGACAAGCCGCCTGTCTCATGGTCTGCCGTAATAACAACTGATGTGTTGCCGTCTTTTTTTGCATAATCCAGAGCTACTTTGACAGCAGCGTCAAAATCAAGCATCTCTTGAATAACGGATGCGAAATCATTCGCATGGCCGGCATGGTCAATACGGCCGCCCTCAACCATCATCGTAAAGCCTTTTTTGTTCGTAGCGAGCGATTCGATTGCTTTCTTCGTCATATCTGCCAAGCTTGGTGTCTCCTGCTTGCGGTCGATGACGTAGTCAACATGGGAATCATTAAACAGACCCAGAATTTTTCCGTTTTTGGCAGTCAAGGCGTTCAGCCCTTTTTTATCGTATATGACTTTATAGCCCTTAGCTTGGAAATCGGGAATGATTGATTTTCCTTCGCGCTTGCCTTTCTCGTCTTTGCCCACGAAGTGGCGCTTGCCGCCGCCGAGAAGCACGTCTACGCCAGATGTAAGGTATTGAGTCGCGATTGCATTCTCGTTATCGCGATTGCGGACATGTGATGCATATACGGCAGGTGTAGCATGCGTGATACGTGCCGTAGTAACAAGGCCAGTCGATTTGCCAACTTGTTCAGAGGCTTCAATAATGGATGCGAAAGGCTTGGATATGTCCTCATTTGAAACACTGATTGCGGCATTATATGTCTTGTGTCCTGTAGCAAATGCAGTTCCGGCGGATGCGGAGTCCGTAACTTCACCTGATACGACTTTGTTCCCGTCTTCGCCTTTGTCAGCAAAAGTAGTCGCTTGACCTACATAGATGCTGTCGATGTTCAGGTGGGGCTTGTTCAACTTGTTTTTGGAGAAGATCCGTGCAGCAGATACTTGTGCTGGACCCATGCCGTCGCCAATGAGGACGATCAAGTTTTTGGAAGAAGGCTTGGCATTTTTGTTAGCATTCGTTTGGGCTGCGTCTGTTTGCAATGCACCATATGGGAGCATAAGCAGCGCCAAGCCAGTAACTAACGATTTACGTACATATTTGTTCAACAGTAACCCCTCCAACTATTTTTGGTTTAACAAGTTCATTGTAAAGGTTGATTGTTAAGTCGCTTTTAAGTACGTGTAAAGTTCGTGTAAATAAATCCGCTGGTGCCATAGCATTTTCCAAACCAATAGGCTTCATGCTATAAATTATCCATTGACCTAACCGGACTCCTAAGCTTACAATTCCTTTACGAATGCCGTACGGAAGAGAGGAACATTTAACGTGATTGATGTATCGCAGATTAATATTCATCAACTTATTATTCATAAAGTAGGAAGCGCCGCCCGTGACGAGGGAGTATGGGTTTCACGGGATTTAACCGATGTAGCGGGAGATGATGAGCTGCGGCTTGCGCTTACGCAATATTTTGTTAAGCCGTTTAAGTTTGATTGGTTTTATCGGCTTCACCATGAAGCAGATCTGAGCATGAATGAGATTTATACGTTTGCTTCCCGCATATTCGATCAGCCGGCAACTTTTCAAGAGCAATCGGTTCATATTCTGAACCACTTATACGCACAGTCTACACACCCTCAGATTAAGCCGGGAGAATTGTACGTTACTCATTTTAATAATGTGCTCTATGGGAACTTTAGCGTAGACGCGATCGGTATATTTAAGTCGGAAAATAAAGATGCGTTTCTGCAAGTAAAGGAGAAGTCAGACACGGATCTGGGTGTCTACTTGCAAGAAGGTATTAACATCAAGAAGCTGGATAAAGGATGTATTATATTTAATTTATATGCAGATTCGGGATATCGGGTATGTATGGTAGATACGGGCAGTCGTGGTTTTGAGGAAGCGCAATATTGGAAAGATGATTTCTTGCAGCTTGCGATGGTAGAGGACGAGCATTATTATACGGATGAGGCTATTACGATGTGCAGTGAATTTTATGACAGCGTCATTGCGCCTGCCTCAGAGCTGCCGGAGAAGAAAGAGAAGCTGGAGTTCATCAATAGCACGATGGAATACTTTTCTAAGCATGATACGTTTGATGAGCAATCGTTTGTGGATACCGTGCTGCATGAGCGGCCTCAACATGCACAGCATGCACCGATGTTTAAGGCATACAAGGAAACTTATGAGGAAGCAAATGATCTACCTCCTTTTGATGCGATGCCGATTTCACATGTGGCTCTCAAGAAGGCAAAGCAGTCGATACGCAATAACATCAAAACGGATACGGGAATTGACATCAAGTTGAAAAATGAAAGTTTCCCCTATTTGGAGCGCGGGTATGATGAGGAGCGCCAAATGTATTTCTATAAAGTGTATTTTAACGAGGAAGAATAGATGGCAATAAGTCGCACGCCCCTGTTAGCTGGGTTAACAGGAGGTGTGCTTTTTTTTGTTATTTTGTGCTCAAATATTTCGAGTTGTTAACTAGCTATAAGGATGTGAATTAATAAATTCTATTGTCTCCCCTTTGAGGACAGATAGGTCTATCGTGTAATATTTACGTTGTATTGCAGTCAGCCTCAACAGCAATATAATAAAGCTGCATGTGAATGAATGCGGAGCAGCTGTTCAACTCTTTAGTGAAAAGAAACCCTCGCGAAAATTAGCTGGGTGACCTTGTATTCAAATCAAACAACTGCGATAAGGTTGCAGGGAATACAATCTATTGTTGGTATTATTGAGCGACTGGTAAGGAATAGCTTAAGAAGTGTATCACACGTAAACATAAATAGAATTCACGATGAGCCTGCAAAAGCTGTATCAATAATCCATCCAACTGGAGTTGGTGATTCAGTTCTATCATGAATACGCATGAAATTACTGGATAATATGCGCGCTGCAAAATAGCAGCATAATCTGTTGTTTATGTCCATTGGGGGAGGACAGTTGTTGTTAAATTGGAAGTGCTCGCCGTATTCGACTTCATCTGTCCACCGAGCCGATAAGTTTGCTGGGTCAAGGTCATCTGCTTTAACAACATAAGCTCCCTACATTCATCAGAGGCAGCTTATGTTGCTTGCTGCTCAAGCTGTTAATGCAGCCGTCTTAAGTTTTATTTTGAGTTGAATGCCATTGGTTGACATAATCGTGGAGTATATGGCGAATTGCTCGTCCAATCTGTAAATAAGCCTCATCATTGAGATTTGCAAGTGATATACGGATCGACCACGCCGGTCCGTGGAATCCGCCGCCGTTCAGCAAAACGATTGATGATTCCTCGGCTAACCGAAACAAAATGTCCACAGGTTCAAAATTTTCCTGTAAGTAGTTTGCGAAGTCTTCTCCACAATGTCGGCGTGCCCATACGAGCAAATCAAATTCAGTATAGTAGCTTGCATCATAGGCGTTATGAACAACGTCCATGTCAAGTCCTTCGTAGAGCATTGCTTTGCGGCGTCGGCAAATACTTTTCGTTAAATCTTTATAGGTATTTTGTTTATCTAGCAGACCTGCGATCGCAAACAATGCCATTTGCACCTGCTGTGGTGTGGATAACCCCGCAGTATGGTTAAGTGCGACTTGTCGACTATCGGCTACGATACGATCGATAAAGGTTATCTTCTCAGGATGAGTCGTCAGTGCGCTATATCTGGATTGGATGACATCACGTTTTGCTGTCGGTAGACTTCGAATCAGTTCGTCAAAAACGTTGTTGTCATGCACAACAATTACCCCGAGCCGCCAACCAGTCACACCGTAATATTTTGAAAATGAGTATACCCCGATGCTGTTCCGCGGAATATCCGTCATGATTGACCTGAATTGATCAACGAAGGTACAGTACACATCGTCCATAATAATCATTAAATTCGGATGATGATTATGAATGATTTGGACCAGCTTATTTACCGTACAAGGCTTCACCGCCACCGAAGGCGGATTACTCGGATTAACGCAGAATAAAGCCTTAATGCTAGTGTCCTTCAGTTTTTCAATCTCTGAATCGGGATACTGCCAGCTGTGTGAACCGTCCGCATTTGTGCCGCTTGCTATAATATATTTAATCTTAAAATGATATTGGGGCAAATGTGGAATTTCCAGATACGGCGTAAAGATTGGCACCATAATGGCGATCGTATCCCCTGATTCCAACAGCTGATTAGCGATCAAAGAGTCAAAAATATAACACATAGCTGCAGTAGCACCTTCGACCGCATAAATGCGGGCATGCCCTTGCAGTGATGTGCCGCCATAAAGCTCCTGACAAAGGAAGTCGTAAACTACTTTTTCGATTTGGGGAAGCATGCGGTCGGGATATGGGTAATGTCCGCCAATTATGCCGTCAACCAGTTCATATACCCAATCATCTGGACGCATGTTGTGCGTTTTCACACCGTAGGCGATGACTGCCTCCAGAAAGTCGATGCCTGCCGTGTAACGATGTTTGGCAGCATAGGTTCTAAACCTGTCATAGCTCCCTTGTCGTTCTGGCAGGCCAGCAAGTCCGGGGTCAACGTAGTGAACCCGCTTGCATTCCTCAATAGCGAATTGCCCCAATGCAAAAAAAGCTTCGCGTGGCTCTGTTGAAATCCAGTTTGGATTCCCTCTTCCTGCGTTCAGCATGGTTTGTGCATGTGCAGTAGCGTTCTCGTTTGCAAAGCTGATCAGTGTGTCCTTTAATTCAAAGGGACTAATAGAGCCGTATATTCGCTCCATGTCTCGACGTTGCGGATGGTCAGGTTTGATCATGGATTCCCTCTTCTTTAAAAAAATTTGGATCGTTCGAGCCGTCCTGACAGCATGACTATATTTAAAGATAACGATACGATATAGTCCTACGGCTATCGTGGGCAAACACTACGAATGGCAGTTATCTTCTCTACATTTTGTCCAAAAAAAGGAATGTTATGAGGGGAATGCAGTGCAGCTTTTACTTTCTAGGACTCTAGCACAGATTGGAAGTTGATAGGGTTACCAATACAAGCAGCCTTGTCTATCGTGCATAAGCTAAATCGTAGGAACGAAAAAGGAGGAGTTCTCATGCGTGGAGTTACACAAGCCGAGGCCCGCAAATGGGTAGGCAAGCGCATCTATGCGGTGCGTAAAAATGGCTCTGTAATTACTGGCAAGCTTGTCCGGATAGCTGGAAACCGACTTGTCCTGGAGCAGCCAAAAGGCAAACAAGCAAAAACAAAGGCGATCCTGCCTTTAGTATTGTTTGACTTGCTAGCCATTGGTGCTTTTAGCAGCAATCCATATGGTTATGGTGGCGGTTACGGTGGCTATGGAGGTGGCTATGGCGGCGGTTACGGCGGCTACGGTGGCGGTTATGGCGGCGGCTACGGGTGCTGCGGTGGACAGTACGGCAATGCCTATCGACAAGGAGAGAAATAGGCCGGTCGCGTGAGGATGTAAGGCGAGTGGGCAGCCCGGAGCGGGAGACTCCGGGCTGTTTGGCATGAAGGTAGGGAAGAGTAGGTAGATATTGTGTCCGACTGCTTTACGTTTTTTAATACGAGATGAGCGCTGTTAGACTATTTCAGCTGCTTCTCCATCTCGTAACATTTCAGACTTGGAATATACCGTGTAATAACATAACCATTGCGTTCATAGAAACGTTTGGCCTGGTCGTTGCCTTTATCGATCAGCAGCAAGGAAGATAGGCAATCTTTCTGTAGAGCTGTCTGCTCCGTTGCGCTCAAGAGGTGCAGTCCAATGCCTTTTCCATGCATAGGCGTAGTTACGGCCAGCATGTCGATAATAAGCTTGCGGTTGTTGAATACGGCATGAATAAATCCATATATCCGGTCAAGTCCGTCCGTATATACGTAAGTGATGCCGCGCTTCAAGCGTTGCGGCAATTCGTCTTTTATTTCCTTGGCGTCCCACTCGTTGTTAGAACGCGGAATCAGCTCTTGAACGATGAGCTGCCAGATGCCGTCATCATCTGATCCCGGCCTACGCAATCGCAGCATGAGCATACCTCCAAGACGCGATTTATGCCATATGGCAATATTTTTTTATAAGTTATGCCAGTACGGCCTGCCGGGTGCGGCGCTCCAAATTTTTAAAAACAGCCTATTGACTCCCTAGGGGTGGAGGAATATAATGTTTCTAAACATTCGGCAACACGGATTGTTATATAATCCCAACGGCTATGAAGAGGACGAAGACTTAGGGCCCTTTTGAACAGAGAGCGTTCGGAACACTGCTGAAACCGACGCCAGAATCCCTGATGTGCGAGCTCACCTCGGAGCTGTTCTTCTGAACAGATGATGAAAGTCATAACTTGCTTATGACTTGAGGAATTACATGATCCCACTAGGAAGAATCGTCAGACGCGCGTTAGGCGTCAAGTATACGAGATTGGACTCGTGTACTTATGGAGGCTTTGCATTGCGAGATGCACAGCGAACTTGGGTGGTACCACGGAAGCTAAACCTTTCGTCCCTACACAGCTATAGCTGTGTGGAGACGGAAGGTTTTTTTGATATTTATACATGTTACAAAGGATTCAACAGTGAAATTAAGTTAAGGAGGATGTCGAATGAGCACACATCACACGACCAAGCGATCAAAAGATGAATTAAGAGAAAAATGGATGAAGCCGGAAGTCATTACAGGCTCGGAAATCTTGCTGCGCAGCTTATTGTTGGAAGGTGTAGAGTGTGTCTTCGGTTATCCGGGCGGGGCAGTGCTTTACATTTATGACGCGATGCATGGCTTTGATGATTTTAATCACTTGCTGACACGTCATGAGCAAGGTGCTATCCATGCAGCAGACGGTTATGCTCGCGCAAGCGGCAAAGTAGGCGTCTGTATTGCGACTTCTGGTCCGGGGGCCACGAACTTGGTTACGGGTATTGCCACCGCGTATATGGATTCGATTCCGCTTGTTGTCATTACCGGCAACGTAGCAACTACGCTGATTGGGACGGATGCTTTCCAGGAAGCGGACATTACAGGCATTACAATGCCCGTGACGAAACATAGCTATCTGGTACGTGATGTAGAGGATTTGCCTCGTGTTATACACGAAGCATTCCACATTGCTTCAACAGGTCGCAAAGGACCGGTATTGATCGATATTCCGAAAGATGTATCAGCGGCGAAAACGCTGTTTAAACCTGTATCTGAGATTGATATTCGCGGGTACCATCCAACGGTTACGCCGAATAAGTATCAGGTCGACAAAATGATTAAGGCTATTGAGCAGGCAGAGCGTCCACTCATCTTGGCGGGAGCAGGCGTCGTACATTCTGGGGCACACGATGAACTTCTGGAATTTGTTAACAAGTCCGGCATTCCGGTCACTACAACATTACTTGGGCTTGGTGGCTTCCCTAGCGGGCATGAATTGTGGCTGGGCATGCCAGGGATGCATGGCACATACACCGCCAACAATGCAATTCAACAAGCGGATTTGCTTATCAACGTGGGCGCACGTTTTGACGATCGGGTGACGATGAAGCTGGAAGGTTTCGCGCCTTGCGCCAAAATTGTTCATATCGATATCGATCCGGCGGAGATCGGCAAGAACGTTCCGACGGATATTCCGATCGTAGGCGACATTTTGACGACACTTAAGCAAGCTAATACTGTAATTAAGCACACCGATAACGCGGAAGAGTGGCGCAATCTGGTGAAGCAGATGAAGGTGGATAAGCCGCTTCGTTATATCGATTCGAATGATGAATTAAAGCCGCAATGGGTCATTGAGATGATTCATGACACGACACATGGTAATGCCATCGTGACAACAGATGTCGGTCAGCATCAGATGTGGTCAGCTCAATATTATCGGTTTAACAATCCTAGATCCTTTATTACATCTGGTGGACTAGGTACGATGGGCTTCGGATTCCCGTCTGCTATCGGTGCTCAGATGGCGAACCCGGACCGTACGGTTGTCTCGATTAATGGTGATGGTGGTATGCAAATGTGTGCACAAGAGCTTGCAATTTGTGCGATCAACAACATTCCGGTCAAGGTCGCGATTATTAACAACCAAGTGCTGGGAATGGTTCGTCAGTGGCAGGAAATCATTTATGACAATCGGTACAGCCACATTGACCTTGCAGGCAGCCCGGACTTTGTAAAGTTGGCTGAAGCTTATGGTGTACGCGGATTCCGTGCGACGAACAAAGAAGAAGCGCTTCAAGCTTGGGAGGAAGCGTTAAATACGCCTGGACCAGCAGTTGTTGAGTTTGTTGTACGCAAGCATGAAAATGTGTATCCGATGGTTACGCAAGGCTGCACGATAGATCAAATGATAATGGGGGATAGCGAATGAGTACCACTAAACATACCATTGCCGTTATCGTAAATGACCAGCCAGGTGTCCTCCAACGTGTATCAGGTCTGTTTGGACGCAGAGGCTTCAACATTGAGAGCATCACTGTAGGTGCTTCGGAGGAAGTGGGTCTTTCGCGTATGGTTATTGTGACAACAGGCGATGATCATATGCTGGAGCAGATCGAAAAGCAGTTGTATAAGATTATCGACGTAATCAAAGTAATTAACTTAAGTTCGCAAGCGATGGTCGGTCGTGAACTTGCGCTTATTAAAGTAAAAGCAGAGCCAAGAGAGCGCCCGGAAGTACTTGGTGTAGTAGAAACATTCCGTGCTTCCATCGTAGACATTGGGCCAACGACACTGGTTGTTCAAGTCGTAGGTGATTCGGTCAAGATTGAAGCTATGGTTGAGCTGTTGCAACCCTATGGTATTCGTGAGATCAGCCGAACCGGTGTAACAGCGATGATTCGTGGTTCAGTAACAGACGGTAAATAATTAATCGGCATTATACCTTTCATCCATCTGCTTATCCCTGGATGAAGGGGTATTTCAGGGGACAAGCCAATATTGCCACTTGAAATACCCACATTCATCTGGGGAGAAGGCACAATAATATAACAATGGGAACCAATATGAGGAGGATCACACTTATGGCAGTTACAATGTACTATGAAAAAGATGCAGACTTCGGTGTATTGCAAGGGAAAACAATCGCGGTAATCGGTTACGGCAGCCAAGGGCATGCACAGGCGCAAAACTTGCGCGACAGCGGTCTTCAAGTGGTCATTGGCCTTCGTGAAGGCAAATCGGCAGACAAAGCTCGCCAAGACGGATTTGAAGTATTGTCAGTTGCGGATGCAACAAGCCGTGCAGATGTTGTACAAATCTTGATGCCGGATGAAACACAAGCTGCTGTATATCGTGATGAGATTGCTCCTAACTTGAAGAAGGGCGCGGCTCTGATGTTCTCCCACGGTTTTAATGTACACTTTGGCCAAATTGTAGCGCCAAAAGATACAGATGTATTGCTGGTAGCACCTAAATCTCCAGGTCATCTCGTTCGCCGCACGTATGTAGAAGGCTTTGGCGTTCCTGGACTGATTGCAATTGAACAGGATGCAACCGGCACTGCGAAAGCGCTCGGTCTGGCGTATGCAAAAGGTATCGGCTGTACACGTGCAGGTGTCCTCGAAACATCCTTCAAAGAGGAAACGGAAACAGACTTGTTCGGTGAGCAAGCGGTACTGTGCGGCGGTGTGAGCGCACTTGTCAAAGCAGGTTTCGAGACGCTGACGGAAGCGGGTTATGCGCCAGAGATGGCATACTTCGAGTGCTTGCATGAGCTGAAGTTGATCGTGGACTTGATGTATGAAGGTGGTCTCGCGACTATGCGTGATTCCATTAGTAATACAGCGGAATACGGCGACTATGTTACTGGACCACGTATCGTAACCGAAGATACTAAGAAAGCGATGAAAGAAGTGCTGTCTGATATCCAGCAAGGCAAATTTGCACGTGACTTCATCTTGGAGAACCAAGCGAATCGTGCCTTCTTGACGGCTACTCGCCGTAATGAAGCTAGCCATCCAATCGAAGTGGTGGGCGGTCAATTACGTGAGATGATGCACTGGATCAAGAAATAATCGAGTAAACAGGCAAGGCGATAACGCGTAGCGTCCGCCCGTCATTTGGCGGGTGGACGTTTTTACTATATGGACGAACGAGGAGGCGCAGCGATGCGTAAAATTTATATATTTGACACCACTTTGCGTGACGGGGAGCAATCGCCAGGCGTCAACCTAAACACCAAAGAAAAGCTTGAAATTGCGCATCAGTTGGAACGGCTTGGCATCGATCGGATGGAAGCTGGCTTCCCGGCAGCGTCTCCCGGAGACTTAGCTGCGGTGAATGCCGTGGCGAGAGCAGTCAAGAATGCGACAGTTGTAGGGTTGTCGCGTTCCCGCATTCCAGATATCGACGCGGCCTATGAAGCATTGAAGGATGCGCAAGATCCTTGCTTGCACTTGTTCCTTGCTTCATCGCCAATTCATCGTCAATACAAGCTGCGTATGAGCAAGGAAGAGATGCTGAAGACGGCGGAGGACGCTATTAAGTATGCGAGGAAATATTTTAGCAAGGTAGAGTTTTCACCAGAAGATGCAGGTCGTACGGAGCTCGATTTTCTCTGTCAGGTGACGGAAATGGCGATCAAGGCTGGTGCATCGGTTGTGAACATACCGGATACTGTGGGGTACTTGACCCCTTACGAATATGGCAACATCTTTAAGACGCTGAAGGAAAATGTACCTGGTATCGAGCGTATTCAATTAAGCGCTCATTGCCATGATGATCTGGGGATGGCGACTGCCAATGCGCTTGCTGCGGTACTGAATGGCGCAGACCAGATTGAGGGTACCATCAATGGCATTGGGGAACGTGCCGGCAATACGGCGATCGAGGAAGTAGCGCTTGCATTGGAGACACGACAGGACTTTTTTCAGGCAAAGACCTCACTTGTATTGTCCGAGATTGCGCGTACAAGCCGTCTGGTCAGTAAGCTCACCGGTATGGTTGTGCCTGGTAACAAGGCTATTGTGGGCGCGAACGCCTTTGCTCATGAATCAGGTATCCATCAGGATGGTATGCTGAAGGAAAAAACAACATATGAGATCATCTCGCCGGAGACGATTGGTTTAAAGGAGAGCACATTAGTTCTTGGCAAACATTCTGGTCGTCATGCGTTCCGCGAGAAACTGCAGGACCTGGGATATGAGCTTGAAGAAGAACAAGTAAATGCAGCATTTTCCAAGTTCAAAGATTTGGCGGATAAGAAAAAAGAAGTTTCCGACGAAGATATCCGGGCCTTTATCGAGGAGAAGCTTGTTGAAACACGAGAAGAGTTCAAGCTGGAGACGATATACGTCTCATATGGTAACCAATCAACACCGTCGGCCAAAGTTCGTATCGTTACATTGCAGGGCGAAGTGCTTGAGCAAGAGGCAGAGGGGAACGGCTCGGTTGATGCGATTTACAACGCCATTGATAAGGCGACGGGTGAAGAAGTCGTACTCTCTGACTATTCCATCAAGTCAGTGACACACGGTAAGGATGCACAAGGTGAAGTGCATGTGGTGATGAATCAGCATGAAGTTGCGGTACTTGGCCGCGGGGTAAGTACGGATATTCTGGAGGCCAGTGCGCGAGCTTATATTGACGCGCTGAATCGATTGATTGAGAAGCGAAGCAGCGGCAGCTCGAGTCGGCGCGATAAGATCAGTTTGATCTAAGGTTACATGAAAGTAAGGCTTTTCTCATAATGTGCCAACTGGTGCACATAGGGAGAAGTCTTCTTTTTTTCTCTGGAACCTTTTATTTGTGAAGGTCTTGCAGTCACTACGCGTAGTATTCGAATGAAGCTTACTTGAACAATACTTATAGGTTTTACCTATAAAATTGATAGATTTTATATCTTAGTCAAATGTACCTGATGTGTGATACAAATGTAATAATACATTTGGAGTTGTTGTGAGCAGGCGGAGTGTCATTATCCGCTTTATTATAGGAGCTGGGATAACAACCATCGGGGATGAAGGAGTGAGTTAGATGACAGAAGTAAAAAAAATAGCGGTTATAGCAGGTGACGGTATTGGACCGGAAGTGGTAGCTGAGGCAATCAAAGTGATGAAGCGTACAGAAGAGCTGTTTAACTATAAATTTGAATTCGAGCACGGATTGTTCGGGGGCATTGCGATTGATGAAACAGGGACACCCTTACCACAGGCAACGTTGGACATGTGTCAGCGTGCGGATTCCGTACTGCTAGGAGCAGTAGGCGGCCCGAAGTGGGACAACAATTCGAAAGAACTGCGACCGGAAACTGGACTGCTCGGCATTCGTAAAGCATTGGGCTTGTTCTCCAACATTCGCCCTGCGGTTGTCTTTGATTGTCTGAAAGACGCGTCGACTCTTAAACCAGAAGTCCTTGAGGGTACGGATCTCATCGTAGTGCGTGAGTTAACAGGGGGAATCTACTTCGGGGAGAAATTCCGACGTGAGGGTGAACGGGGACAGGAAGCGGTGGACACTTGCGTCTACAACGTAGAAGAAGTGGAGCGCATCGTTCGTCAAGGCTTCGAAGTTGCACAGAAGCGTCGCAAGAAGCTGGCTTCAGTTGATAAGGCAAACGTGCTGGAAACTTCTCGTTTGTGGCGTGAGACTGTAAACCGTATTGCCCCGGAATATCCAGATGTTGAGCTGGAGCATGTACTGGTCGACAATTGCGCAATGCAGCTTCTGCGCCGTCCTGCCAGCTTCGATGTCATCGTAACAGAGAATATGTTCGGAGATATTCTCAGTGACGAAGCAGCCATGCTGACCGGTTCGATCGGCATGCTGTCGTCGGCTTCGCTCGGTGAGGGCAGCTTTGGTCTCTACGAACCGGTGCACGGGTCAGCACCAGACATTGCGGGTCAGGGGATTGCTAATCCGATCGCAACCATACTGTCCGTTGCGTTAATGTTCCGTCTCACCTTTGGTTATGAAGAGGCAGCCAATGCCATTGAGTCGGCGGTAAAGCAAGTGCTTGATGCTGGTCATCGTACAGGCGATATTGCAGTGGATCGGTCCCAAGCGATTGGTACGGAAGCGATGGGGGATCTGATCGTTGCTGCATTAAGCGAGCAAGTCGTGAACGCATAGTTTTAATCGTTAGTTCTAAATTTTAAGTATCAAGGATAAATCTCTAGTCTTTAGGCTTGATTCTAAGATAAGCTCTAGGGAATAAGGTACTTTACATGAAGAGTTCCCAGTTCCTTAGGGAAGGCAGATGGAGCATTAACAACATAACTAGAACCGGTGTCTATTTTAATAGTAGACATCGGTTTTTTTATTAGCCAGCCTATTTATTGTGGCAACAAGTAAGGGGAGTATAGATCTAGGGAGGAGAACCTCTCAAGCAATCCCTTGAAATAGAATCAGAACCTTCTTCCCGCAAATCGCATACAGTTTATGAGCATGCCTTAAACAATGCTTGTGGAAAAGGGGAGCAGTGAGATGAGAATTATGATATGGTGCGCCAACGTCATTTCCGCAGGTGGGGGAGCACGACTGCTCTCCAATCTGCTGCCAGCAATGGCACGTCAGCCAGACATTGATCTAGTTAGACTGGTTATTGCTCCAGAGACTCGATTTAAAGAAAGAATTGATATTACTGGATATTCGAATATCGACATTGTCTACTTTAATGGAAGTATTCAATCGAATGAAGGCAGAGCCTTATTGCAGGACTGCCATGTTGTTTATTTCTTTTGGCCGCATGGCCCCGAGTTTGTAAGTATTGGTTTGCCTACGATTTGCACGTACCATGATACAACAGTATTGGACTTCATCTTACCGTTTTTGAGTGGTTCATCCGTGCAGCATTATTGGCGCGCCGCCAAGGGTTGGGTCGACAACGTTACGACTGTTGTTGTATCCTCTCAACATGTAAAGTCACGGCTTGTAGAACACTTTGGACCTCATTGTAATGACGCAGTTGTAATTGCACATGCAATTGTACCTGCGGCTACAATAACCAATAGGACGATAAGTGAGGGGCTTTCTGCACGAATACCAGCAAAATATATTCTGTATCCTAGCAATGTGAGTCCACACAAAAATCATGCCAATTTAATGTTGGCCTACTCTCAATTTACGCCGCGCCGCGAATGCCCGCTTGTATTATTCGGCTATAACACAGAGCTGCTAAGATATCAGGCACCGAATTGGCCCGATACTCCGTTTGTCCCGACCTTGATATCTTTACTGAAACGAACAGGATTACGGCTTGATGAAGAAATATATCCACTTGGCTTTGTTCCTGATAATGATGTAATTCCACTAATTGCGAATGCCTATGCAGTTATTATGCCAAGCTTATCGGAAGGTGGCGGCAGTTATCCGGTAGAAGAAGCGTTAAAGTTGGGTGTGCCGGTACTCTGCTCCGATATTCCTGTCATGAGAGAGCATTTGTCAAGACACAGCGCTGACATCTGCTGGTTTAATCCGGAATCGATTGATTCAATCCTGCATGCACTAGAGCATCTATCCTCTAATTATGTACATTATAAAACATCTGCAATGCACGGCATCCATGATCCTTCGGAGACATGGGATGACGTAGCCAGCAAATACATTCATGCGTTCCGCATCGCTTATTTAAAATACTACGGGGCTCTCAAATGAAGAATAATTCCTGATCGAACCCCGTGGCTGCTATTCGGCTACCTGTTGAATCAATGCATAATATTCACGAGCTGCGTCGTTCCAGGTTCGCTGCATTGCGCCTGAAAGCGCAGCTTTTTGTGGGTGCAACAAGTGCTGACGGTGTGTCCATAAGGCGCGGATGGAGGCTTCCATTTCTTCAATTGAATATGGATTAAATGCAAGAAAAGCAGACATGTCTGTGATGATCTCATTGCTTACTTCGATATTAGCGGCGGCGACAGGGGTATCCATAGTTAAGGACTCCAGAATAGGAAATGGACAGCTTCCTTCAAATAACGTAGGGACGATGGTACCGACTGCATATTTATAAAGGGAAGGCAGATCAGATGTTGGAATTCTCCCGACAAAAAGGATACTGTTACGAACAACAGGAGCTTGTTGGAGCAGAGCAGCAACTTCAGCCCGTTTTGGATTATGGTGTAACTGATCGGTAAATACCAAGTGTAAGCCGGAATGATAGCCATCGTGTGTCTGTCTGAATCTAATAAAGGCGGCAATTAATCGTTCAAAATTTTTATGAAGGCGCAGTACCGTAGGAAACACGATGTAAGGATAGTACAGATTGTACTTTTGTCTGAAAGTCCCTTCATCAATTGGTGGGAAAGACTGATATTCATTAACAGGCGGTGCCATTCGAATCACATGTGTCTTCTCAACGGGCATTTTGGCAAAACCGATCGCATGGTTAGCACGTACGTACTGAGAGTTCGAAACGATAGCGGATGCTTGATTCATGAGGGAGTAGGCATTACGATCGACTCGATAGCAGAAATCAGAATGCATGGAAAAGTAAAGTTCCTTAAATTGATGGTGAACCATGTCATGCAGGCATAAAATATAAGGCTTATTTAAAAACATCGCCAGTTCAAGCGAGACGATGGGGACAATCCATACTTCAGCTGGAACATGGTTGTTAATCCATTCCATATTGTTGGAATTGGTTATATGGATCCTCCCTGGAAACCGTGCTCTAAGAGCCGAAAAAGAATGTTCCGAGTTAATATAATTATATTCAGTGGTTGCGATATGGATATGGATATGGGAGTGAGAGCTGAGGAAGCCTTCCGTTAACCGGTAAAGAAAGCGACCGATACCTTCACCTTCTAATGCTAAAGGATGGGGGTAGCCAAGAAAGATCCCGATGTGATGTACAACGCGGTGGCCTCCTGATGCAAGTACGGTTTTGGTCTTGTGATACTCGTTAATGTGGGGAATGTGTAAAAGGGTCAACAGGTGCTTGCATTCAGCGGAATTAAAAAATTCCAGGAGCATTCTTCTGCGGGGGACTCCTTTGTGGACTGCTTTTAAGTGTAGGCCAAGTCCATCTGGATCTGGATTTCGACCTAATATTTCATTATATAACGCGTGTATAAAAAAGAGAGGATCTGATGGATAAAAGTGACGTATCAGGGATGCAGCTGATTCATGGGGATCAGGAATGAGACTTGCGTGCGGTTGTTTGTACAGCGCCTCTGCTTCTGAACTGCACATCACTTCACCTATAATGGCATGTTTATTTGCAGAATTCAGCCTTCGCAAGTAATGCTGCAATTCATGAGGGCCGGGTTCTCTGTGTAGAAAATGGACGTATAATGTTCTAATCAATTCGTGTCCTTCCAGCCTTATAATGGCGTGGATAATATGAATGACTCTATGCTGCTGAGCCAATAGGATCTCCCCCTCCTGCGTGATTACAGAGGTTACAAGCTATTCCGTAATGTCTCACTTATAAATTGAATATCTTCTCTTGTAAGCTCACCGTGACTTGGTAGATTTATGCCCTGTGCTGCAATCCGATTGGCGACCGGAAAGTCTGTGTATATCTGCTTATCCGAATATGGCGGTAGAATATGCATGGGATAGAAGAAAGGCCTTGTTTCAATACCGTTATCCTTTAAGCGCTTCATAACGGCATCTCGCTGTTGTTCTGTACTTTGATTCAAGACAACCCCAAGCATCCAATACACGTTTTTTGACCATACTTTCTGCACGGGCAGTGTGAGACGATCATCGTCTTGCAAAAATTTATAATAATCCATAGCGACTCGGATACGCTGCTGGATGTGCCAATCGACTTTCTCTAATTGCGCGCAGCCGATAGCCGCTTGAACATTGGTCATCCGATAGTTATAACCGATAACAGGATGCCAATATTTTTTATGCTTATCAATGCCCTGTCCTCTTAGTAATCTGATCGTATCGGCAATTTGGTCATCATTTGTGGTTATAATGCCGCCTTCTCCAGTTGTAATAATCTTATTGCCGAACAAGCTGAAGGTAGCTGTATGACCGATGGAGCCTGCCATACGTCCTTTATACTGTGCGCCAATAGCCTCAGCCGCATCTTCTATCACAAAGAGTCCATATTTGCTGGCTATTTCCATAATGGGCTCCATATTAGCGGGATGTCCGTATAAATGAACAGCAATAATGCCTTTTGTACGGGCCGTGATTTTGTTTTCAATGGCTGAAGTATCGATATTCCACGTCTCTGGCTCTGAGTCAACAAATACGGGTATACCACCACAGTATGTGACAGCGTTAGGCGTCGCCACAAACGTTAATGTCGGCATAATCACTTCATCGTCCTTACCAACGCCGTGTGCCAGCAGTGCCAGATGGAGGGCTGTTGTGCCGTTGCTGCAAGCAATCGCATGCTTTGTATCATTAAATAGCGCGTATTGCTGCTCGAAGCGATCCAGGTACGATCCGTTGGACGATATCCACGTTGAGTCCAGACAATCCATTACATATTTTTTTTCATTTCCGTTTAAAATGGGGGTAGCTATAGGGTAATATTTCTTCATGAATTCTCCCTCCTACAATTAAGACGCGCCTCACAATGGCTGCTGCTGTGTAAGGATACGCGCAGGTACCCCATAGGCCAGACAGTGTGCAGGAATATCGCGTACGACGACTGATCCTGCGCCAATAACAGTCCATGCGCCGATGTGTATCCCGTCAATGACAGTAGTTCCGGTACCGAGAAATGCGCCTTCCTGCACATGGACATTTCCTGACAGATGGCTTCCTGGCGCTACATGACAGGATTCTCCAATCCGACATTCGTGATCAATGGACGAACTGGTATTGATGACGGCATAGTTGTCAATGACGGCTTCTGCATTAACGATGGCGCCTGGCATGATGGCAATACCTGAACCCAGGCTAGCAGATTCTGATATGTTGGCATGTGGGCTAATTGCATTAATCAGTGTAAATCCGATCTCTGCTGCACGCTCCGCCAATCTCTGGCGAATTCGATTATCACCAATTGCCACAAACGCATGTTCAACGCCTATATGAAATAATTGAGGGAGCAGGTCGTCATCTCCTAACACAGGAACTTGCATAATAGAGCGTATGCTTGATCTGTCAATGCATCCGACAATCTCTATTTGAGGCATAGATCGCAAAATATCAATGATCACTTTAGCGTGTCCGCCTGCACCAATGATAACGGTTTTTCGTGAACTAGACATTTCCTGTCCTCCTGACTGTCTGGCGACTTAATGTAAGTTATGATTAAAATCGAAGCGCGGTTTAGGCCAAGTAGTACGTTATCGTAAAATAGGTATTGTGCAGATCTGAAAATAAGAGATTTATATAAGATTTTGATGAATGTAAGGTCAAAAATACCCGCGCTGTTGTTGGACGCGGGCGAATGATATTCAAATGCCGGCCAGTCTTAGAACCTGATCCAGCTTGTTAAGATCTACGATCAGACTGTCAGCCCCGCCAATTGGTTTAGGGGGCTCTTCGATCTCACACACGACCTCATAATAATCAAGCTGAGCATGACAGCTTATTCTCCAAAAATAAGGATCAATTACGGTGGTAGGCGACAATTCTACCACTTTAGTTCCTGGATTGCAGAATGCCAGATTGGCATTGCCACTCCCGAATGGAGCGACTACCACTTCGACTGTGGAGAAGATGGATATTTTCTCCCTCATAGTAAGTGGTGTAAGCACGACAGTCGTGAAACCTTTCTGCTGCAAGTACTGGATAACCTCGTCCTCATTCACGACATATCGTGCGAAGGCGTCCTGCCTTGAAATATAAATTCGCTCATATCCGGGTTTTTTGGGAATGGCATGATGTTCTTTCAGTCGCGCTTGAATAAATTGATAGGCCCATCTCGGACTTTTACCTGTAAGAAGCGGGACAGAGGGAACGACTAATAGTTCGGCCTTTAGATGGAAGTCGAGTCTGTCAACTTGAAGCAATCTATCTAATGACATACCAAGCAGCTCCAATGATTCGTACTGAAATGCATGGGTTAGCTTACCTATTACATATTTACTGATAGGAATACCACTTTGCTCGATCAGATGAATACGTGGCAAAATATCAAAAAACCAATGACCATAAATCGTTTGGGTAGAAACATAGTCAGGTATGTTCCACCCCCATACTAAGGTCGCAACAGCTCCTGCTCTGTATTCTGGAGCGGGTAGCTGCCGGAATGGATAATCATAGTAATATTCTACATCTCGCAGCCGCTTGTTATTTGGCGTCACCACATAACAATTGCTTGTTACTAGTCGCCCCTGCGGGATAACAGCAACATAGGCATCGTCAAAGCTGCATGCTGTTGGCCAGCGAACGGGATCAATCCCTTTCGGTGGAGGAAGATGGAGTATTTCCTTCGGGTGGATCACTTTATAGAAATGATGGATTAGATGGATATCCGTTACCGTATCGATGGCCCAATCGATAGTTTTGTCGTAGTATAGTTCAGGAATTGTGTACATGCTCCAGCCTCCATAATAAGACATGAATACATAGCATTAACATATATAATGTGAAATAAGCGCATCTTTATGGTCCAGTAAGGCGCGGGCATAATCAGGGGTTCCCTTTGGAAACAGCACGCCCAAGCCGTGAAAATGAGGAAATTCGATACGGGGCAGAGCACTCAATTCGCCCCAAAAGCGATAAACGCCAAAGTCTCCTGAACGTACTGCAATATCGTGGAACAGCACAATTCCGTTAGGTGCGAGCTTGGGATACCATGTCGTATAATCATGATGCACGGCTTCATATGTGTGATAACCGTCGATATGGAGGACATCGATGGAATCATTCGCAAAGTACGGCAATGCTTTATCGAATTCGCAGCGCACGAGTGTGCCAATCGACGGAAATTCCCTAGTGTTGACGGCCTGTACCGCTTGGAAGATCTGCTCGCCGACATGGTCATAAATACCGCTATGGGGGTCACCTTGCCATGTGTCAATGGCAAAGCAGCGAGTTGATAGTTTCTCATCCTTTGCTCCTTGGCAGAAGCTGAAGAAGGAAGTACCATAAAATGTGCCCAACTCTACGACCATACGCGGTTTGCTGTTTCGAATCAGGTCATAAGCAAAACGACGATGACCTGACCATGCTCCGCTAACAGTAAAATGACGCGGTATTTCAGGCGAGTTTTCAACGATGAATGGTGTATTATAACAATTCCATTTCATAACTAGACTCACCACTTTCGAAGTATTCCACCAGAATGAAGTGGGATTCTATATTCTATGAATGGCTTGTATGCTAGGAAAGGGCTTGTAAAACGACAAAATGGCACATTTTAAATGAAATGAGCTTATCATTGATCAAATGTCGAAAAAATTAGTGGTTTTCTATTAATGCAGCTAATCTTAGCAGGGAAAGCTCATTTTAAAGAGGAAATCAAATAGAATAGCAGTCACTGGGGAGTTAGATTTGCAAACAAACTAATTAATATTTTATAATAATTATAATTAAATAATTAATATAATCTTGACTTCATTATAATCTAGTGATAACATTCAGTATGTAAGTTATTCCGCTGTACAAGCGGCAAGCAACAGCCAATTAACCCGCGTTAATTATGATACATATATATGAAGGAGGATTTTTCAAATGGCAGAACGTTTAGTAGGAAGACCCGCTCCAGACTTTAACATGGAAACAGTAAATGGTGATGGACAAGCATTCGGCGCAGCTCAACTGTCCGACTATCGTGGCAAATGGCTGGTATTGTTCTTCTACCCACTCGATTTTACATTTGTATGTCCGACTGAGATTACAGCTTTGAGTGATGCAGCAGCAGAATTCAACAAGTTGAATACAGAAGTGTTGGGTGTTTCCGTTGACTCGGTACACAGCCACAAAGCATGGATCAATACAGATAAAGAAAATAACGGTCTTGGTAAGCTGAATTTCCCGCTTGCTTCTGACATTACGAAGAACGTTGCTCGTGACTACGGCATTTTGATCGAAGAAGAAGGTATCGCACTTCGCGGTCTGTTTATTATCGATCCAGAAGGCGAATTAAAGTATCAAGTAGTTAATCACAATAACGTAGGCCGTTCTGTAGAAGAGACTTTGCGAGTGTTGCAAGCTTTGCAATCCGGCGGTTTGTGCCCAATTAACTGGAAACCAGGCGACAGAAACCTTAACGCCTAATTAACATTCTATATAGCGGACAAGCCCCTCAAGGAGATCAATCCTTGAGGGGCTTTTTCGCTGCATTGTAAATGGAACAAGATTACTGCTCCTGAAGCTCTTCGTACCGCTTAATGTATTTTAATACGATATCAACATAAGTGGCATGCGACCAAGTGAGCGGAGCTACAGATATAGGTTGACCATGATGTGGATCAACCTGTTCAGAAAGCAGCCCGCTTGATAAGCTGTGACGCTGCACCCACTGCAGAGTCTCGAGCGGCCGTTTGAGATCCTGAAGCGTGGTGGCGGTTGCAATATCATAGCCGGCAAACCACAACGTACATATGACCCATGGATTGCCGGGAGCCACATCCAAGTCAGAGCAGCGCTGAAAGTAGTAATCTTGCCAATAGCGAGCGATACCGCCAACCGGTGTTCGAATGGAGAGCCTGCTGCGCAGACTATTCATAGTCGCAACTACACGTCTGTCGGTAGGGGGGAGTACGCCGAACTCATAAATACCAAATATGCTGCTTTCAGGCGTCATGTCCTGCACCCAACGGCCCTCTCTGCGGAACAGGCTTCTAGCAAAACGTCCATGCTCCTCATTCCATAAATGTGTAACAATGCCTTGTTTTATTCGTTCTGCACCTTGGGCGTACCGCTCAGAACGGGCGTCATCACCAAACAGCGCTGCAAACTCCGCTGCAGCCGTCAGTCCTCCATATACAGCAGAGGCTGTAAATGTAAAGATGCCATATCGCTCCTCCCACAGATCATAGCTTGGATGCGGAAGCTGCAGCCGCTCATCCTGATAGTTAAGCAAGAACTTGGCGGCTTTGCGAATAAGGGATTGATATAAGGACTGCGCTAATTCTACATCGCCGTGGATCGTATAGTCATGCCACAAGGCATGAAGTACAAGTGCAGTCTCATCTTCTTGGATTGGAAGCTGTTGTTTCCCGTCATGTATATAGGGATGCCAGCTGGAACCAACCGTACCGTCTGGATTGTACTTGTGATGCAAGTAACCTTCACTGGTCAACGCTTGGGCACAGAAGCGGAAGAAGGGGGCGATCATGCCATGGTACCCGGCTGACGACATCGCTTTGGCCACCAAAGCGCCGTCTCTGGGCCACATATAGCTGTAATGGTCGCGATTGAATTGCATAATGTCCGTATCATTAGCTGCGATGATCGCACCACCGACATCGGTTTGTGTCCGGACAATCAGCAGGCTCTGCTTATATAACCGGATCAGTTCAGCATCTAGATTTGCAAATGAGATGTTGTCTTTGTTGACCCATCGCCGCCAGTAAGTCTCCACCCGATCCAGCAAGTGCCCAGGATGATTGTCGCGTACATATTGGTCTAGACGGATGACTTCATCCAGATGTTTACCTGCCGAAAACCAATAATGGTGGTAGCTGTCGCCAAGTGGTGGGACAAAGGATCTAAGACTAATCGTACTGTCTACCGATCCTTGAGCAATATCATTGCCCATCAGATGACCGTCCTCAGCATCTTTCCAAGTGCCCTCTGCTTGGTGAAAGCGCTTGATGCCGGTTGTATACTCAAAAATCCCTTCCCAAACAGGGTGACCAGCAGCTGCACGTATGTTAGTAGATGAAGACTGAGAGGGGAGAGAGTACGACGAGCAGCCATTAAACATAAAGTAACAATCTTTCTTATAATGAAATACAGTTCGATTGAGCGGATAGAAGACAGCTGTGTCGCCTACTTCTGTTTCATTGATGACAAGATCCTGATGGAAGAACAATCGGACTTCCCGTTCGGAACTAATGTGATTCTGAATGTGAACCCGCTTTAGAAAGATAGATTCTCGCTGATGAACGGCGTCATGAATCGTTAACGTGAGCTGCAGACGAGGGTGATGCGCCTTAGTTTCCGTAACAAGCGATTCGTCTACATAACCGATCTGAATCTGCCATTCCTCTTCATGCAGCCAACTGAATACGCCATCTACCCAAACGCCGAAACGACAGCGGTAACCTCCGACATGATTTAATTGGCCCACAAAAGGATAATAAATGTCTCGAATGTAAGCGTGCTGATCCAGGTTCACTAAGCACTTCCCATTGCCTACGACGAGATATCGCGGCACACCATCACTTCCTTAGTTGTTGATGAGATTGAACGATGCGGGATGCATAATTGTGTGCTAGAATTTTGGCTTGAGTTGGACTGTCCGCATGAGCGTAAACTTTAAAGAGTGGCTCATCTTGATCGGGTAATATAAGCACGCAACCTTCTGGTGACTGAATGCGGATGCCATCAAGCAGTTCAGCTGCCTGACCATTGGATCGAACCCAGTCCATCAAGCAGCGCATAAGCGTACCTTTTTCGTTCCAATTGCAAGAGACCTCTTCCTTCGCTGTATAAGAATTGGGAAGATCGGCAGCCATATCGTCAAGCGGCATATTGGTTATTGCTAAGTGCTGTAAAATAAGGCTGAGCATATACAACCGATGAGCAAATGGCGAGAACGGCAAGCCGACGGTTGCTTCCATTACGGAGCGAAGGGATTCCTTGGTTCTTATCACTCGCAGTCCGCTGCTCGCAACAGAAGCTGGCAGCGATCCGACCATGCTGGCAGGCACGCCCAATACTGCGTTGGTTCCTGTCTCTGCAAGTGCCAACATCGTAAGCAGTGCCACTTTGTCAGGAGATAAAATGGACCCTTTAGGCGTAACAAAGGACAGCTTTCCTTCATCATCCCAGTACACACCAAAGTTGGCCTTACAGTTGTGGACATGTTCATGCAGATTGGTGGATTGGTCTTTGACTTGCTGGACGACCATTCTGGTGCCGCCTACATATGTGGACCAGCGTTGTATAAGCTCCATATCCGCACAAGGAGCGACAAGCAGCACATACGTGAAGTTAGCATCACGAATCAGACTGAAGTCAATGTGCTGCGCCAGAGCATCAAGATAATCATTGTCCGCATGTTTATAGCTTTTGCAGCTGCCAACACGGTCGGCATGACAGCGGACAAAGTCTTCTTGCCAATAGGCATTTTCGATCTTACGTTCTGCTGATTTGGCAATCGGAAGACCCAGGCGGTCCATCCACTCCACGACAACATTCATCATGGGAGACTGCTGAGCCAGATACAGGTGAACAGCGCCATCTGCTTTTTCTTGCCGCACCGTATTTCGGGTGACTTCGTCTGATACTATTCCTAGATCGACGATATGAACTCCGACAGAGCGCAGTCCTGTGGTGAATGCTGTTTTTAATAATGACGAATAGGTGTGAGAGCATGCAGATACCATAATGGTGCATGATTCTGGCAAGGTAGATCCATATGCTGCAGCCAGTTTACTCATAAATTCCGGATTAACGTCGACATTTGGAATGCCTGCTACTCCTTTGCTGCTGAACAGAGGTTTGGCTGCGGCATCTCCCCAGATCAACGAGGTGTGCAGCGTGCCATTAGTAGGAACCGTCTTGTTTGGCCACATCTTAACATGTTGACGAATGGTTGCCTTTGACCCTATCGTACAACCACTGCCGATCACGGTTCCCTCCTGAAGCTGAGCGTTAGAGCCGATGATGGTACGATCCATAATCAAGGCATCTTGAATGTCGCAGTCTTCACCAATGTAGTTGCCGCTCCACGCAATTGTCCGCTCTAATATGCTGTTGGAATGGACAGTATTACTTTCGCCCAGCACGGTGTATGGTCCAATGCCGCAGGAAGGATACAATGTGCAGCCGCTTCCTATATAAGCAGGTCCGCTTAGTCGTATACGTGAAGGAAGGCGTACACCAGCTTCTACAAATAGACCAGGCAGCACTTCAGAGGCTGCTACTGTTACACCCACTTTTCGGTCCAGCATATCAAATTGTGTTTGTCGGTACTGCTGCAGATTGCCGATGTCAGACCAGTAACCAGAGGCAACATATCCGTATAACGCCTCATGGTTGGCCAGAAGCTCTGGGAACAGGTCCATACTGAAATCATATGGCTTGCCTGCGGGTATCCAGTTGAGGATTTCCGGTTCCAGCACATAAATTCCTGTATTCACCGTATCGCTGAACACTTCGCTCCAGCTCGGCTTTTCGAGGAAACGGGCTACTCTGCCGTCTTCCCCAGTCATGACCACGCCATATTCGAGTGGCGTGTCGACTTGAGTTAACACCATCGTGGCTAAAGCCTGCTTCTGTCTATGGTATTCAATTGCATGGCGTAAGTTGAAATCAGTTAATGCATCGCCACTAATAACAATAAACGGCTCGTCTAGAAAATGTGCCGCATTCTTTATGCTGCCTGCTGTACCAAGGGGGGTATCTTCTTCTGCATATATCAGCTGAACGCCATATTCAGAGCCATCACCGTAATACTGACGGATGACATCAGGCAAGTATTGAACGGTTACGGCGATTTGGTGAATATCATAACGTTTCAGCAAATCGATGATATAGGACATGCAGGGACGATTAAGCAGCGGTACCATCGGTTTTGGAGTATTCAACGTTAGCGGACGTAATCGGGTACCTTTTCCACCAGCCATAATAACGGCTTTCATCAGGCGATCACCCCTTCATATACTTGGCGTGTTGAAACCGCAATTGAATCCCAGTCATACATCGTACGAACTTTGCGCATAGCTTCTACTGCATAACGTTCAGCCAGAGATTCGTTGCGGAGTAGTTCTGTCACATGCCAGGCAAGTGATTCAACATGACCAGGCAGCGCTTTGTAGCCATCTCGTCCATGATCGATAATTTCGGCCAAACCGCCAGTATCTGACACGACAACGGGAATACCGTGACCCATCGCTTCAAGCGCAACGATACCAAACGGCTCATATAGACTGGGGAATATACACAAATCAGCAATCTGGAACAAATGATCTCGTACTTCATCCTGAACGAAGCCTGCTAAATATACACTGTCAGTTAAATTCATCTCGTAAACTTGCCTTTTCAGCTCATTTAGCATCGGACCCGTTCCAGCAATGATTAACTTGATATTGGAGATGTGCTGTTTAATCAACGGCAGCGCATGAAGCAGTACCTGAATCCCTTTTTCGTAAACGAGCCTTCCAATAAAGAAAAGAATTCGTTCTCCAGGAGCAGCATATTGAGCACGGAAAGCATGCAAGCTGTCTGATCTCTCTCTTCGAAATGATAAGCTTGGTGACAATGTAATGTGATCCTTGCCTACCCCCGCAAGGGCAGCAGGCTGCCATGCACATTCCACCCCGTTAGGGATCATGCTTACAACAGATCGCTTAATATCAAATAGCTGTTCGACTTCGTGGACCATTGCATGACTGCATACAATGACATGCTCAGCCGCGTGAACAAGCTGACGCTCCGTTTCATGGATGCGATGTTGAACAGAAGAGTGTAAAGTGCCATTGTTGCGCCCGTGTTCTGTAGCATGAATAGTAGCGATGAGAGGGAATCGATATGTATCTTTGAGATCTTTAGCTGCTAAGTACACAAGCCAGTCGTGGGCATGAACAAAGTCTATGTGTAATCCATCCCGAATGAGTTCATCTACACAATCACACATTGCTGCGTTCAATTGCAGAACCCAATCCATAAATCCAATGGGAGCTGCACAGGACGGCAGTGGGGCACGGTGTACCACAACACCATGCATCCATTCTGTAGTCGGACTGCCGGGCACCTCTCGTGTAATGACATGGACCTCACATTGATGACGAACAAGGTGACGCGATAAGTCGTACACAGCTCTTGACAGACCGCCAACGACTAGCGGCGGGAATTCCCAAGCCAGCATCAGGACACACTTGGTGGCAGTACTTGAGCGCTGCCAAGATGTGAGTGGGACCTTCTCTTGCAAGGAAGGACTGATCTGTTCAGTCAAATTTGTTAGAGTCATATGGCTTGTGCTGCACTGCACTTGGCGTTTATACATTTGCAGCAGCACCTGATAATCTATAGTAGGAAAACAGTTGACTGCTTGCTCCATCTCATACAGTACCACTTCGTCATATACTCCTTGCTCTAACATATCCAGGAGATGATGGCATCGCATAATGTGTTCCTTTGTACGCTGTGAGGCATAACTGGGAACGGTATCGGCGTCAATGATGAATGCCCAATCACTGCTTTCTGCCAGGAGAAGCTCGCGAATGGATTGGTTGCATAACCGCTCTTGTACAGAACGAAAGCCCCAGAGCTGGCGCTGCTGCTTGCTTATCAATTCAAGTAGTCTATCTTCCGCCTGATGCAGGTGCTTATAGACCCAATCATTGCGTTCTTGAAGCCATACTTCTGCATAACCGCCGCGCCCCCAACTACTGCAAGGCAGCTCAACTTGTTGTGCTTCAGGATGAAGTGCGATGTAGTCAATTGGCGAAATAAACGCAATACTTGATCCCATGGTTTGCTGTAGGTGATGTAGTTCGCGAAAGATTGCCTCAATCCATATAGGCCCCTCATACCACCAATGTCCAAACAACTCGGCATCGTAAGGGCACAGGAGGATAGGAGGACGATCCAACTTGTTGGTATGCAAGACATGAGAAAGCCTGCTATGTAAAAAATGTCTGGCATGCTCATACGCACGTGCTTGTGCCGATTGCTCGTTATAAAGTTCTTTATGGGAACCTGCTCCAGTAATGCGGTAATATTTGATTCCTGTATTAATCCGCGCCCCGTCAGAGAGCAAATGAGGCTTAATATATTCCCATTCCTCCAGATCATGCCAACCAAGATCATACCCGATGTCTCGGTAATACTCCCGGTAATCCCGATCTCCCGGATACCCTTCGTGACTGCTCCACACTTGATGTGAAGAGGCGGCATCTCTACAAAACGCATACACGTGGTCATAGGTTTGAACGGGCGCCAGTGTGTCGCGCGTAGGACAAGGATCGGCATGTGAAATCGCATGCTCATCCACAATGAAATAGCGGAGCCCGCTCTCACGAAGCATAGGTGACAGATGCGGCGAATACGCGCATTCCGGCAGCCAAATGCCGTTAGGGCGGGCACCGAAATGCCGCTCATGTTCGGCGGCGCCAAATTCAATCTGGGCTCTGGCTACCGCCTCATTTTTAATAAAGGGCAAGAATGCATGTGTTGCGGCACAAGTCATTAGCTCCAAATAGCCTTCATCAGCAAATGTTTTGAAGCGAGGAATGATTTTATACTCCCATTCCCGATACAAGAGGAGCCATTTAGACCAGCGTGCTTGGTACATTGCAGCCAAGTCATGCAGATGCTCATGTTCCTTATGGCGTTCCATTTCAAGCTCTGCAAGCTTGATGCTGTGAACAAGGTGCTTCTCGTAACGCAACTGCATAACGGGATCATCCATCAAAGCTAATAATGTTGGCGTCATCGTCATCGTCAAGCGAAAAGGAATGCCATCTTGCTTTAAACGGGAGAAGCACTCCAACAAAGGGAAGTACGTTTCCGTCATCGCTTCAAAAAACCATCGCTCTTCCATCAAGTCATCTCGGTGGGTGTGGCGCACATAAGGCAGATGGGCGTGAAGAACCAATGCGACATAACCCGTGGGCAGCCCATGATGGGCTGATGATAAATCCTCTTTGTGAACGGTCATTTTTGAACCCCTTCTTCAATTGGATATAACGAATACGTCGAGAACTGCTTGAATGGCGAAGCGTGATCATATGATGACAAGGAGGTACCATGTGCTGGTGACTTATGCTGATGACCCTCATCGTTCTTGTCAGCGGCATTACTGGATTCATACAGGACTGGCTCGCTGCGCGGCGTACGTATGGCAGGAGAGCGAAGCAGTGAGACAAACAGGTGATCTTCAGTTAGAAGGCCATATTCCAACTGGTAGACGACATTTGGTTCAAGATGCCGGAAATACCAACGATCAGTATCATGGACATATACATCCGTATACGATTCAACCGCTCCGGTTTGAGATGTGGTAAATGACCTTAATAATCGGGCCACTTTGCATAATCCATCCCAATGTTTTCCGTAGTGGGCGGCTATCATCCGCCGCCTGCGTTCACTTATTTCCCAGTATGCGTAAAGCACAGTCGGGCTTTGGATCATGAGATGGATGATTTGCGTGTCATAGCGTGGCGGCCATGCTGTTATCGATGTGGTATTAAACATAGAGACCTCCTTTCACCCGTGATTACGATGATGGACAAACCGGCTAACAGAGTGGTTCCAAACCATCATATCCGTGATATTCACGATCTATGTCTAATGTTTCAGTAAAGAAATATTAAATAAGGTGCTTTTGAAAAAGTATGATAATCTATGAAAAGAGTTACAATAGTTTAGTAGAAGCGGTCTGGCAAAAACTCTATTACGTGTGTGAGTTGGGTGTGGCAAAGGATCAGGTTTGCGGGGCTTTCACAATACGTTGTGTCAGCTCAACAAAATCGTCATAACGATTGTCAGACAATTGAAGCTGTCTGAACCAGCTAGCGGGTACACTTCGATAGGATTTGGTTTCACCAGTTGCATATTGGGCTACCAATTCACTAGTGGTTTCATCGTATAGGAGATAGCTTATTTGCTTAGAAGGGACAAACAATACATTTAATGGCATGGTGCACACACCCCGTTCCAATTTGTAATGTTTCACATGTATATGAAGAAATTAGGCACAATATACGTACATGATACCGCGATTTTCATTTCATTTTGTTTTGAAAAAAGGAATTTGTTGATTGTGTGACGAATATGCTACAACAATCGTTCCTTAACCAAATGTTGCATCCACATGAAGGTGCATTTAAGAGGAGGGAGCACATGAGTTTTTGTTGCGGGGCAAGCATGATTGGAAGTAAAGGTACGTTACAACATTATCGGACAAGGATTCATAATGTTCCCCTGCTATTATGTCCGGTGTGTCAGCGCATTGAAGTGCATTATCTTGTGGAAAATGAGTATGAGATTTTAGCGGAGTATGCACAGACAGACGGTGTTGAGGACGTTGATTTTAAAGATTACGTGACAGAAGAAGACATGAAGTTGTTTGAGAATTGCGTGAATCATGAAGACGAAGATCCGCTTGAAATCGTTCGCAGCCAGATTGATTCCGCTCTTGACCTGTTGGCGCTTGCCAAGCAGTGGAAAGATGCCCAATGGGAAGCTCAGCTCAAACGGCGATTAGCACTAATGAGTCGCAGAAAGTCACAATTAACCAAGCAGAAGTAATGATCCTTGTCAGCCCCACGAATGGACTTCACGTATAACAAAAAGGCGACGAAAGTCGCCTTTTTGAAGTGTGCAGTCACCACCGCCGCTTAATCAACTCGTCTCCGTTACAAGAAAGACATTTTATGCTCCCAACCTTTGCGTTACGCGCATCTTTCCGTATTTGCTCTGAAATTGTAGAAAGTTTAAACGGTTTTCTAAATGTTTAGGTTTCTTTTAGGCAATCCCTGTTTTTTTGCTGTTATTCGACATTATATTAGGTTGATTTTAATATCCTAATTTAACTATGATGAAATCATTGATGATTCAAGCCAAATTTGTAGCTACAGCAGATTAGTGCTGCAGTGGGGTGAGATACATTGAGTGGGATTAGTGCGAGTGAGGAGCGTGAGCTTGTTCTGTGGAAACAAAGATATTCCAGAAGCTTGCGCCGATATATTATTAACGGCCATGCTCAGGAATTGGAACAGGCGAGGGAGGCTGCACGTTCACTGACTGAATTACAACCAAATGACGTGCTTAATCTTCATGAAGATACGATGTCGATGATGCTGACGCATGTTGAACTGGATGAAGCAGAAGTCATGTTCCATCGGTCATATGCTTATTTTATGGAGTGCTTGTCCGTCATTCAGGCGGAACGAGGTAGCAAGGAGGGGAATGTATTGTCCATTGACCCGATTCGCGAACCGTGGATGCAGTCTGCTCAGTCCTTGTTTGCAAACACGATTTCTCGCAACAAGTATGAGAACGTACTTCAGCAAATGGACAGCGCCATCGTGTTGTTTGATGACACCGGCATATTGTCTTTTATTAACGTAGAGGCGGCCAAACTTCTACATGTACCTCGTAAAGAACTTGTAGGCTGCACGCTGCTTGAAGTGATGAGACATCCTTCTATCAGTCGTGAAAAACGGAAACTTATCTTGCGTATGTACCGAGAGACCATTGTTTATAGAAAGCGCTATCATGAATTCGTTGATAAGCAAGGTCGGACGTTTTTGGTCACGTTCACGCATGGAGAGCAGATGGATGGGGACTATTTGTTCAGCATCAAGGATGTGTCTGATTATAAGCGCATCGAGCAAACGGCTGTGCAAAATGACAAGCTGGCTATACTCGGCAAAATTGCAGCAGCCATCGCTCATGAAATTCGGAATCCATTAACTTCGATTCGCGGCTTCATTCAACTATTGCGTCCGCATCTGATGCAGCTCGGCAAAGAAGAATATGCACGTATTATTCTAGCCGAGATTGATCGTGCGAACGATATCATCTTCGAGTTTCTGAACTCCTCCAAGCCGACAGCTCCACTGACTTCTGAGATTCCGATATCCTCTCTATTGAGAGAAGTTGTGCTATTAACCGAAAGCGAAGCTTTGATGAAAGGCTGCGAGATTATACTACTTAACGAAATACAAGACGGTACCTTGTTTGTATCGATTGATGTAAAGCAAATCAAACAGGTACTGTTAAATATGATCCGGAACGCAATTGACGCCTTAGATGAAGTGCGCGACAAGCGTAAAGGATCTATTACGCTCAGGACGGTTAAAGAAGGCCGTTACGTAGCAATACACATCATAGATAATGGCAAGGGCATGGATGAGCGAACGCTGGAACGCTTATTTGATCCCTTTTTTACAACAAAGGAGGAAGGTACTGGATTAGGTTTGTCCGTGAGTTATCGCATCATAAGGAATCACGGGGGAACGATTGAAGTAGACAGCCAGCAGGACGAGTGGACCGAATTTATTATTCGGCTGCCGCTTAACGGTTCAAAACCTGCTAATCTGCTGTACTTCGACTCCTAACCTCATAGGTTCTAATTGCAATCTAAGGGTGTGGTATAATAAGGATTAGCAGGACGAGACCATGACAGTAAAGGAAGGTATAATGATGAATTTGACCAATGTGGAGCAGTTGGGTGGCATTTCGGTGCAGGTAATGGCCAAGTCTGTGAAGGAAGTAGAGGCAGATGCTGTCATTGTGCTATTCTCCAAGTCGGAGTGGCAGAATCGTGCACAGGATGTGCCCGGCGGTCAACTGTGCAAGGATGCAGTTGAATGTGGGCTGTTCCAAGTAGAGGAACGTAACACTCGCGTCTTTCCGGTACGTGACGGAAACGTCCGTTATCTAATTGCGGTTGGCCGCAAAGAAGATCCATTGACTACTAAAGATGTTCGACTGATGTTGGCTAATGCAGCCAAAGAAGCATATAAGCTTGGGGTGGCACGGGTTGCGGTTGCGGTGCCGGAAGATCTGGTATCTCTGACTGTAGAGAAGGACGCGGCAGCGACTGCCCATGCTCTCACCGAAGGATTCTTGCTTGGCGCATATCAGCGAGTCACCTATAAGCTTGACGCGAAGCCCATACATAAGTTTGAATCGCTGACTCTTTGCGGTGAGCAGCTTGAGGCAAGCACATGGCAGCAGGGAGCAGAAGCTGGTAAAGCTTATGCGATAGGTACGACGGTGGCGCGTGACTTGACGAATCTGCCGGGCAATTTGCTAGTGCCTAGTGTGCTGGCAGATTATGCACTGCAGCTTGCAGCTCAATACGGCTTCGAAGCACATGTGCTGGACGAGCAGCAGATTCAAGAGAAAGGGATGGGCGGACTGCTTGGCGTAGGCAAAGGCAGTGTCAATCCTCCCCGCATGATTGTGCTGAAATACCAAGGCAAAGAGCAGTGGAACGACGTGTTTGGACTTGTTGGGAAAGGGATTACTTTTGATACTGGCGGCATCTCACTTAAGAAAGCAGAAGGCATGGACGATATGATATGCGATATGGGCGGCGCAGCTACTGTGCTTGGTACGATGGCAGCGATTGGCCAGCTGCAGCCGAAGGAGAACGTGCTCTGCGTTATTCCATCCGCAGAAAATATGCCTTCAAGCAGTGCGATGAAACCGGGTGATGTGCTGACCACATATAGCGGCCGCACGATTGAGGTGCTTAATACGGATGCAGAAGGTCGCTTGGTGCTGGCAGACGGCATGACCTATGCCAAGGAACTGGGCGCTTCGAAGCTGATCGATGTTGCAACGCTGACGGGTGCAGCAGTAGTAGCGCTGGCAGATATTACGACCGGCGTTGTGACGAATGACGAGACCTTTATGCAGGAGCTTATCACAGCTTCGAAGCGAACTGGAGAATATGTGTGGCCGCTGCCATCACACCCCGAGTACGCAGAGCTGCTGAAGAGTGATGTGGCAGATGTACGCAACAGCTGCGGTCGAGGTGGCGGTGCGATCACGGCAGGTTTGTTTGTAGGCACGTTTGCAGACGGATTGCCTTGGATTCACCTTGATATTGCTGGAACAGCGTTCCTGGGCAAGCCGCGCGGAGTAGACCCGAAGGGTGCTACTGGTGTGATGGTGAGAACGATAACAGAGACGATTATGTCTGATTTGTAGGAGCTGAAGCAGGCTCGACAACGATAGGTAATACCCGTGAACATATATTCCAAAGAAGCACCATCTCCACACTATTGGCGGAGATGGTGCTTCTTTGTATTGTTTCATTCAGGAACTATGTGTTATTGCATGTGAAGCGGGCTGAATGGTTTAACTGTAGGGTATAAACCGAATGAAATATAAGTCATTGCTTGCAGCCCTCAAGCAGAGGACGTTGTCGTCACTGTTAGTGAACAGGATACCGGACTGACTAAGCTACGCTCGCGCGTGATTTGACCTTGGATGCATGGCCATTAGGTGCCGTTTCGGCAGCTGGACGCCTGCTGATGATGTTGTTTGCGATTAAAGCGCCGACGATAAGGGCAGTACCGATCCATTCTGCGACAGACACGCTATAGCCTTGAAGAACCGAAATTACAAATGTAGTTGCAGGTACAAAGTTAATAAATAACATGCCGTTAACTGGCGATAGCAGTTCAATGCCTTTTAACCAGCTGAGCAGTGCTAGCAACCCCGCCGCAAGGATCATAAATGCCATTTCCGGCAGTACGGGCACAATTTCAGTTGATGTTGGCATTTTGAGTTGACCAAACATCGTCGCTATCGATACGATAACTAAAGATGTAATCGATCCTAATAAACAGGTTAGCGTGGAATAACGCAGCGCGGAGAAACCTTTGAATTGTCCGCTGCCTACCGTATACAGTACCCAACTAATGACCGCTGCAAAAATAGAAAGCAATGGCATTATTTTAAAGCCACTGCTACCAAACATCGCCAGATCACCTTTTGTTACTACAAACAACACGCCTATAAATGCAACGATGACACAGGCTAATGTTCCTAGATTAGGGCGCTTTCGTGTTAGGAACCACATCAGCAGTACGACTAACATAGGCATAAACGACTCCATAATCGAGGCAAGCAGGACACCTGATTTTCCTAATTGCTGCTGTCCCCAGAACACGCCAAAATTGTAGATTGTAAAAGCAAATGTACCAAATATCCAGAGCTTAAATCCCTTGCCATCCAGGCGGAAAGCAGAACGACCTTCCTTCCATAGCAACAACAAAACGAGGAGGATCGTAACAGTTACATAACGAAGGGTAGAGAACCAGAAGGGATCCAGATGGTGGAGCGCACTCTCAGCTACGGGAAACATCGCTCCCCAAGCGACAGCAGCAATAAAGCATAATAAGGCTCCCTTTAACAATTGAGACTTGGACATGGTAACGGCACACTCCTAGTTGTCTGACTCATGAAGTAACGACAGTTTCATGTATATAGACAATCATATTTAAAATCTGAATTAATTTCTATCGACAGGAATCATCATACGGCTTAAGGAAGTATCTTGTAAAATAATTGAAAGTGATTTATGATATCATTTAAATTAATACCTAACGTCTGATGTGAAGAGGTGTTCAGTGTGGATTTGAGTGATATCCATATTTTTAAGGCGGTTGCGGAGCAGGGCAGCGTCAGTCGCGCTGCAGAACAGCTTGGTTATGTGCAGTCTAACGTAACGGCACGTATTCGCACGTTGGAACAAGAGATCGGACATCCGTTATTTCACCGACATCGCCGCGGGATGACCCTTAATGCGGAAGGCAGGAAGCTGCTCGTTTATGCCGAGCGTATGCTGCTGCTGATTACGGAGATGCGGAAGGCCTTTCAGAATCCTGAAGATCCATCGGGCTCCCTTCTTATTGGCTCTGTCGAGACAGTGGTTGGCTTGCCTGATATTTTAAGCCTGTATCATCGCAAGTACGCGAAGGTTGACCTATCGCTGATGACAGGTGTGACGGAGAAATTAATAGAAGAAGTGCTAGAATTGAAACTTGATGGAGCATTTGTGTCAGGCCCTATTCAAGAGCCTAATATAGAACAACACCCGGTGTTCGAGGAGGAGCTTGTGCTGGTGTGCAGTACAAATCGTGATGAACTAGCTCAATTGCGCGATGTACGAGAATTACTGCATCTGCCGCTGCTCGTTTTTCGTCAAGGATGTGGATACCGTGCGAAGCTGCGCCAGTGGATGCAAGCTGAGCGCGTGACGCCGCATAAAGTGATGGAATTCGGTACGCTGGAAACGATAATCGGTACGGTGGTAGCGGGACTGGGCATTACGCTTGTTCCTCGTGCCGCAGTCGAGAAGTTGGAGCGCGAGGGATTGGTGAAGCTGTATACTATACCAGAGCAGTTCAGGTATGTGTCTGTCTTGTATATTCGCCGTATGGATGCCTATTTGGGTGAAGTGGAACGTAAATTTATGGAAACGATCCATGAAGTCACTAAGTTGAGGCGACAATTGGTATAACAGATACGATCACCGATAACCAAATGTAAGGTACGTGGCATTTTTGAAGTCGACCAAGTGGACTATGACGGGTGCCGGAATTGGATTTGGTGTTAGCGGCAGCGAGCCCAATGAGGAATATGGACTTATGTAAACAGAGAACCTTTCATCCCACGCCTAAAAGCGGGATGAAAGGTTCTCTGTCATTTGAATATCAAGTATGTGGAATGACTAAGGTCGTGGGAATGTGTCCTCCTGCATTCCGCATTTGGAAGAGCATGAATTGCTGATGGAACAAGATGCACATGCCCCCTGCTTACTCTTTTTGACATGTCTTAGAACAGCCCAGGCTGCATATCCGAAAATGGCAGCCAATAGTATGAATTCGAACCACGACATCGTTATCGCTTCCTTTCCCATTTAAGCAAAGCCGAGCAGCATGCCGCCAAGCCGAATAAACAAGGCTACTAGGTACGCCACCACTAAAGCATAGCCCATTGCGAAAAGTGTCCATTTCCATGAAGCTACCTCTCGCCGAATAATGCCGACGGTCGCTAAACACGGAACGTACAGCAGGACGAATGCACAGAAGGCATAAGCCGTTAACGGCGTAAATGCATGTGCAATTTGTGCTTCCAGCATAGCTGCGTCAGGCGCGTGATAGATAATGTTCATCGTGGATACAACGATTTCCTTCGCCATAAATCCGGTTACAAGAGCTGCGCCTGCTTGCCAAGTACCAAAGCCAAGTGGAACGAACAGTGGTGCTAATAGGCCTCCTAGTTTGGCTAGATAGCTTTCATTCATCTCTACGCCCATGCCAGTAGGGCCGGCATAGGACAAGAGCCAGATCAGGACAGATCCGCCAAGTATAAATGTGCCTGCCTTGCGTATAAAGCCCTTCCCTTTCTCCCAAGTGCTGCGAAACAAGGTACGCCATTGCGGCATGCGATAGGGCGGCAATTCTACTACAAAGACGGTTTGCTCTTCTTTCATGAAGCTTTTGGAGAACACTTTTGCTAAAATTAGCGTTAGTACGATCCCAAGCAGATATAAGGATAATACGACGAGGGCTTGATGCTGTTTAAAAAAGACACCCGCAAACAAAGCGTACACCGATAGTCTAGCAGAACATGACATAAACGGAACAAGCAGTGTTGTTACGAGACGTTCGCGCGGCTGCTCGATTGTACGTGCGGCCATTATACCAGGTACACTGCAGCCGAATCCGATAACAAAGGGAATGAACGCTTTTCCGTTTAATCCAACAGCCTCCATTAACCTGTCCATAACAACAGTGACACGGGCCATATAGCCGGAATCTTCGACGAAAGAAATAAACAAGAACAAAATAAAAATTTGCGGTACAAAGACTAGGACACCACCGACACCTGCAATGATGCCTTCTTGAATCAAAGCATGGGTGAAAGTTGAAGCACCGACCAAATCAAGCAGCGATGAGGTCCAATCGGTAAATGTGCCACCTAAGAAACCATCAAGCAGATCCGATAACGGGGATCCAATCCATTCAAAAGTGACTTTAAACATCAAGTACATCACAGCAATAAAGAATGGAATGCCAAGCCAACGGTTTGTGACAATGTCATCGATTCGATCCGTTAGTGTTGGCTTTGCGGGTGCTGCGTGAAACAAGCTCTCGGCAACGATTTGCCGAATATACGTAGTCCTGACAGCACGAATATGCTGTGGAAGATGAAGTGCTGTGCCAGCAGATTGCAGTTGTTGCTCGGTCTCTTCGTATAGGCGCGTAATCGCAGGTTCAATATCAGCGTATTGGTGAACCCATTCGTGAATTGTTTTGTTATTTTCTAAATATTGAAGGGCGATCCATCTGCTTGGAATATGCTCGATATTTGGAAGCAGTGCCTCCAAGCTCTGAATAGCTGTTTCCACAGGCTGACCGTAATCAAGCCGGAAGGTGGAAGGTTTCTTGGCAATCATACAGTCTGGCGTCAGGTCGTTCAGTAAATTAGGGATTCCTTGATCACGACGTGCATTGATCTTGTACACTGGAATTCCCAATCTGGCCTCTAAGAGCTCAGACTTAATACATATGCCTCGTCCTTCAGCCACATCATTCATGTTTAAGGCGATCAACATCGGCGCGCCATATTCTAGCAGTTGTATGGTTAAAAATAAATTTCTCTCTAATTGGGAGGCATCGACGACATTAAGCATCGCATTTGGTCGATCATGCAGTAAATAATGAACAGCAACACCCTCGTCTCTGGACATAGGCTGCAATGAGTAGATGCCGGGAAGATCAATTAATTGAGATGAACGGTTGCGAAGCAACCCCACTTTTTTCTCTACGGTAACGCCAGTCCAGTTACCCACATATTCATAGGAGCGAGTGAGGGAATTAAACAAAGAAGTCTTTCCAGTATTCGGATTGCCGACAAGGGCAGTTGACCAGGTGCTCAACATGCATCCACCTCGATTAAAGTCGCTTCGACTCTGCGCAGACCGAACAATTGTCCGTTTGCTTCCAGCATCAGCGGACCGCCTAACAAGCTGCAGCGCTTCACCTTCACAAGTGTTCCTTTTGTCACACCAAGATCCAGCAGTCGATGGGAAACAGCATCAGATAGTTTGGCTAAATTCGTAATACATGCTGTTTCACCTGGTTTTAGATGTCCTAGCGATTTGCACATACAAGGGGAATGTGTGTGTGAAGTCATACCTGATTCCTACTTTCAGCTTCAAGAGTGATAATCTTTATCATTTACATTTGTAATGTATCACTTTTTATATGGAGCTCTTGTGATCAAAATCATATTCGGGATAGACATGTGTCATAATAAGCACTTTTTTTGCATCAAATTACCGAAATCAGGCATCTTTTACTTTGCTTTATGTCGTTGTTTCCAGTAGAATGAAGAAAATTAAAACGTAAAAAGGAGAAAGCGGAATGAAAACGAATCATTGTAAAATTGTCGACTGCACCATTCGAGACGGCGGCCTCGTAAATAATTGGGACTTCAGTGTAGAATTTGTGCAAGATCTGTATGCCGCATTGAATGAAGCGGGCGTCGATTATATGGAAATCGGCTACAAAAATTCGCCTAAGCTGTTAAGTGGCGCTGATGAAACGGGTCCATGGCGATTTTTGAATGATGATTTCTTGCGTAAGGTCATTCCGCAAAAAGGTCAAACCAAGCTGTCTGCATTAGTAGATATTGGACGAGTGGATGAAAATGACATTCTTCCGCGCAGTGAAAGCTTGCTAGATCTGATTCGAGTGGCTTGTTACATTAAAGACGTTGACAAAGCATTGGAGCTTATTCAGACGTTCCACGATCGTGGTTATGAGACCACTTTGAATATTATGGCGTTGTCAAATGTAATGGAAAACGACTTGAATGAAGCTTTCCTGATGATTAAGGAAAGTCCGGTTGACGTCGTATACATTGTGGATTCGTACGGCAGCATGGACCATAACGATTTTCATTTCTTAGTGACGAAGTTCCAAGAACATCTGCCTAACAAGAGTCTTGGCGTTCATACACATAACAATATGCAGCTTGCATTCTCCAATACGCTCGTTGCAGCGGAGAAAGGCGTAGAACTGCTTGATTCCTCCGTTTACGGCATGGGTCGCGGAGCAGGGAACTGTCCTACGGAAGCGCTGCTGACTCATTTGAAGAACAGCAAGTTCCATTTGCGTCCAACTTTACGTTTCTTGGAGAAACACATGATTCCGATGCGTGAAAAGTGGGAGTGGGGCTACCTAGTGCCATATTTGATTACAGGCACGTTGGATGAGCATCCGCGTTCTGCGATGGCACTGTTGGCTTCGCCGGAGCGTAACAAGTTCACCGAATTTTATGACCGCATGATGACACCAGAAGGTAACTTTGTGCAGAAGAAACCGGAATAATTTGATATGTTGTCAATATGTACAGCACTGTTGCTCTTAAGGAGAGACAGTGCTGTTTTATTGTTCTCTAGTAGTTCATAATGCTGCGCGCATGAAGACAACAGCTATTGGCTTTCATATGGTTGTGTGGAAATGGGGGCGCTTGAAGAAGAGGTGCAAGAGCTGCGACCGATCGAAAAGCTAAGTGTAGTTAATGCTTATGGCGAGCACCTTAAAAGATAGCTAAGCAGAGGCTTATTGAAATTCATTGCCTTCGGATGGAGCTTCATTGCCTGAACGCACGTTGTGCTAATCGACGATGCGAAGCCAATGCAGCATATCGAGGTGCGGCACGTCGAAGGTGTATATGAATACGGGGAGAGGTGGCAGCGTGGCGAGTTGAAAATCAAAGTGACAGTTCAGTTGTACGGGGGCAGATGTGCATGATAAAGCGATAATAGGCAATCAACAATACATCCGCACGATTAATTCGTGCGGATGTATTGTCTGTCACCGGTCTTGGGATTGTAGTATACTTGATATTGAAAACCGTCACGCGGATCAATAAATATTTCCTTGGTAGGGACATAATCAGCATTCAGCCCGATGGCATCCCGCACATTATCATGCTGCTTATAGCGCTTGTCGTACACTTTCTTGCCGATAATAATAAGAATAATAAGACCAATAAGCGGTATTCCGTAGAATACTCCAGCAATACCGAGCAAAGTGGCGAGTCCGGACATTAATAACTCACCGGCTTAAGCCGCACGACAGTTCCATAGGCTACAATCTCACTCATATTCTGTCCGATGTCGCCGCTGTCGAAGCGCATCATGATGACAGCGTCTCCACCCATTGCGTGTGCGTTCTGAATCATACGGTCCATCGCTTGACGACGTGCATCTTCAATCATTTGCGTATATTGTTTGACTTCTCCTCCAACAAGACCCTTCAGCGAAGCCATAATGTCTCCACCAATGCCGCGAGCGCGCACCACAACTCCAAAAGCCGTTCCTAAAGTTTCAGCGATCTCAGCATTTGCAACACGTTCCGTAGTTGATACCAGCATAACGTCAGCTCCTCTTTGTCACAGGCCATTTTGACGGCCATTTACTTTTAATACGGTTAGTTTCCGCTATTCGTTTCATTCACATGCACGAATTTGTGTTATTTCATTGATCCAATTGAGTTTCGGTATGGCTCATGCCAAATATTGTTTGCTGCTAAAATGAAAGAATTGTTATTAAATACGAAGGATTTTATTGGAATGAGGCTGTACATTGTTTATTATGTAAGGAGACAGAGATAAATAATAATAGAGCACATATTTTTAGTTTTTATGAGGAGAGTAGGATAGTGATGAAAGTCAGTATTTTTGATGTGGCCAAAAAAGCTGGCTTATCTGTCGTCACGGTGTCGCGCGTACTTAATAATGCAAAGACCGTACGGGAGAAAAATAGGCAGAAGGTGCTGCAGGCGATGAAGGAATTGGATTATCATCCGAATGCAGCGGCTCGCAGCTTGGCTAAAGGAAAGACAGGCGTAATCGGGGTAATTGTAACGACATTACAGGATTCATTCCTGGACAGTGTAGTGCAGAACGTGTCTAGCCAACTTAAGGACTATGGATATTATTTAGCACTTTCGGTTGCCAACTACCCTACAGAAGAAGGACACGGAACGGAGCTGATTCAAGAAGATCGGGTGGATGGACTGCTAATCTTATCGGCTGTCCATGAAGAACTGTACATCGTGGAACTGAAGAAGCGCAAGATTCCATTTGTACTGATTGACAATCAAGTGATGCAGCCTTCAGTATCCTGTGTGCTTGTTGATAATCTAAAAGGCGGGTACGAGGCCACTCAGCATTTGATTGATCTGGGCCATAAGCGTATCGCGCACATTAGAGGACCGGCATTCTTTTTGAGTGCCCACGAGCGCGAGCGCGGATTTATGCAAGCGATGGCGGAAGCGGGATTGGAACCGTTTGCAGTGGAAACCGGTGATTTCTCCATTACTTCCGGCTACGAGGCGATGATGCGTTGGATTGAATCAGGGAATGTGCCAGAGGCGATATTCGCGGCCGACGATTTTATGGCAATTGGCGCGATTAACGCTTTAACCGAAGCCGGATATAAGGTACCGCGTGATGTCTCCATCGTGGGATATGATGATCAAATACTGGCCTCCCAGCTTAAGCCGCGCTTGACTACGATGAAGCAGCCAGCTGAACAAATCGCAAGAATGGCAGTAGATGTGCTGATGAAGCAAGTGAACGGCACGAATAAACGCAGCATGACATTTAAATTTGATTCGGAACTGGTGGTGCGTGAATCAACCGCTCCGCGCTTGCCACAGTTATAATTGTAATCGTTTTCCTTTTGTAAACCCATCAGGCATGAGTGATCTTACACAGGTCGCTCATGCTTTTTTAAATGATGGACACAGAGAGACTTGATGTTTACAATCGGTATCAGCAGGTGAGTTTGTAATAGCAATTCAACAATTCAACAGTCTAACTGACCTCATAGTTAAAATAGACCATAACAAACAGGAGGTGTGTAATGAGCGATCGCATGATTAAAAGGCTTATCTTATGGATTCCAACCATTACGATAGGGTTGTGGGAGTACATACGCCATACTGTCCTGCTCCCTTACATGTCGATGGACCTGGGCAATGTGCTGGCACCGATTATTGTATTTGCTGTGTCGGCTATCTTCTTAACGAAGTTGTTTGCACTATTGGAAGAGACTCAGTGTAAGCTGCGGCAAGAGCAGCAGTTAAAGGCTGAACTGGAGGAGCGCGAGCGCCTTGCCCAAGAACTGCATGACGGTATTTCGCAATCGCTGTTTATGCTGTCAGTTAAGATTAATCGACTGGAGCATGCGGAGGGCGAAGAGCGCCAAATCCAATTCGATAAATTGAAACAGACCGTACATCACGTGCATGATGATGTGAGGCAAGCGATAGCCAATTTGCAAGCCGCACCGCAGGAAGCTGACTTCTCTTGGAGCAATACCTTTATGCAGATGATTGAAGAAATGCGGGTAGATACGGAGTGGGAGCCAGAAGTAGACTGGCGGCTTGATGACGAGCAGATGACGATAAAAGAGAAGATTACGTTGTTTTCCTGTGTGCGAGAGGCCTTAACCAATGTACGCAAGCATGCGCAGGCAAGGCATGTTACAGTTTTGTCAGAGGGAGGCAATGATCAGTTTTATTGTGAGGTTCGGGATGATGGAGCGGGAATGAAGGACGATCCGTTTGCTCTCCCAGGAAAATATGGTATGAAAATGATGAGAGACCGAATTCATAACATGGGGTGGCAGATGTCTGTATATCGCCAGCATGAGGAAACAGTGATATGCATTAGCAAAGGAAAGGAGATGTCATGGAATGAGCACGAAACTGCAAGAACAGCGATTTCGCATATTAATTGCGGATGATAATGCACACGCGCGTGAGGGTATTAATGATATTTTATCCATTGATCCTTTATTTCATCTTGTTGGTGAAGCGGTAAATGGAGAAGAAGCATTAAGCTTGACCGAGCATTTAATGCCCGATTTGATTCTGATGGACATCTCGATGCCTGTTATGGGAGGATTAGAAGCAACTCGTCGTATTAAGGAGAAGTTCCCTTATGTGAAAATAGTGATGGTTACCGTCTCCGACGACATCACTCACTTATTTGAAGCGCTGAAAGTAGGGGCACAAGGATATTTGCTTAAAAATTTGCAGCCTGCTGCTTGGCATGAATATTTACGTGCAGTTGCGATTGATGAAGCACCTATGTCGCAGGAGCTAGCGATGCGGCTGTTGCAGGAATTTGCGCCAAAGCAGAGCGCTCGTCCTGTGCACGCTTCACCTTTAACGGCACGGGAACGTGAAATATTAGAGCGTGTTGCCAAGGGTGAATCCAATCGGGAGATTGCACTCCGCTTAACCTTGTCCGAGCATACCGTAAAGAATCATCTCAAAAATATTTTACAGAAGCTGCATCTGGATAATCGCGTACAGCTTACCCGCTATGCGTTTGAAAATGGGTTGGCATGATTTAAACAGGAAGGGCGCTATCGTAACCGCATATTATGAGGTCAAGGTGAGCGCACATGGGTATGAATAAGGCTGTATGGTTGAAAATGTTCATAAATATGCCTGATTTGTATTGCACGTTATTTTAAGGTGTGCTATATTAGTCTATGTCGCCTTAATAGGGCGCATATAACGGGACGTAGCTCAGCTTGGTAGAGCACTTGGTTTGGGACCAAGGGGTCGCATGTTCAAATCGTGTCGTCCCGACCATTATTATCATCGCAACGTATTCCTTTGGGAATACGTTTTTTTGTGTATCCAGCACGTAATTACAAGTAATAAGACAAAGCAGCACTGTCAGCGCTGCCTTGTCTTTACAATGGCATGTATTTAGACTCGCTCGCGCCAATAGGTAAGTAGATCGAACATCGTCTGCTCAAACGGTATTGTTGGCTTCCAACCTGTCTGGCGCTCAAATTTAGAGGCATCACCGAGCAGAATCTCGACGTCAGATGGGCGCATCCGACTTGGATCCGGTACCACCTCGATGGAGATCGTGCTCATACTAAGCAGCAGATTCAGCATTTCTTCGATGGTGACACACGTACCAGAGGCGATGTTGTAACATTCTCCGGCCTCTCCTTTTTCCAAGCCCACCCAGTATGCGCGTACAATATCTCGGACATCCGTAAAGTCGCGTTTGGCCTGCAGGTTACCCACAGATACGATAGGAGGTCGAATTCCTTTTTCGATCTCTGCGATTTGCTTGGCAAAGTTAGAAGTCACAAATTGTTCGCCG
The DNA here is from genome assembly GCF_022346885.1 of Paenibacillus sp. ACRRX. Lineage (GTDB taxonomy): Bacteria > Bacillota > Bacilli > Paenibacillales > Paenibacillaceae > Paenibacillus_B. Next base: position 115,906 of record NZ_JAKRNK010000008.1, on the reverse strand, counting down.
CGGCGCGGTCCAGTGTGGTTGAAGGTCCTTGTTCGAATAACATGTACGCCATAGCTCTTATAATATTGATAGCCTAGATAATCTTGAGCAGCTTTACTGACAGCATAAGGGCTGAGTGGTCGCAGCGGATTGTCTTCGCTAATCGGGGTCTCGTGTGGTTCCACATGGCCGTATTCCTCACTGGAGCAAGCAATCTGGATCTTTGCAGACAGTTCCAGTCGTCTGACGGCCTCAAAAATATTCAACTGGCCTGCAACGTTATTATATATTGTATCTACTGGAGAGTTCCAGGATGTAGGTACGAAGCTTTGGGCAGCGAGGTGGAAAATATAGTCGGGTCGTTCTGCAGCCAGCAGCGTTTCGACTGAGAATGGATCACGGAGCTCACATTCGACCAGTCGAATGTGAGACTGAATGTGCTCAATGTGATCCATCCGGCTGCGGTTGCGGATCGTACCGATCACCTCGACTTGTTGATCCAACAGAAATTCGGCCATATGACTGCCGACAAATCCAGAAATACCGGTTACTAGAGCCTTCATTGGGTTGGTTTCACCTCTTTAAGTTGATGGGACTCCCATGCATGTAAGCTTTCGTTAATGACTTCCTTGATGCGCTGTTCCTCTGAACGATGACAGACGAGCAGGCCATCCTCTGTTGAAATAATGATGAGATCACGCACACCGATGACAGCAGTATGTTTATCGCTAATTACGATATTGTCTTTCGCATGTAATGAGTTCACGTATCCGTTCAGCAGATTGCCCGACTGGTCAGTGCCGTAATGCCTGCGGACCGAATTCCATGTTCCTACATCGTCCCACTCGAAATCTACCGGAACAACAAATAGATTAGGTGCTTTTTCAATAATGGCGTAATCAACCGAGAGCTTAGGAATAGAGGGATAAATGGTATCAATGTGAGGATAGTGTTCCGAAAGTGGACTCCATATAGAAGGACAGAAACGATTCATTAAGTGGGCGATTGTGGAAGGTCTCCATACAAAAATACCGCTATTCCAATAAGTTCCGGGTAATCTGACCAGCTCATCCGCAACGCTTAGGTTAGGCTTCTCAATAAATGAAGATACCGAACGAAGCCTTCTGTGTTTGCCCCATTCTGACGTACGAATGTAACCATACCCGGTTTCGGGCCGACTCGGCACGATTCCAAGCATTACGGTTGTGCGGTTATGAAGTGCTTCTTGTTCTGCCGCTTCCAAGGCATATCGCAATCGTTGATAGTCCGATATAAATTGATCGGAAGGTACCATAACGATCACATCATCCAGCTCCTGGCGAAGAAAAAATAATGCGGTGAGTGCGGTACATGGACCTGTATCGCGTGCCACAGGTTCAATAATAAGTCGATCAGGGGATAACTCAGGCAATTGCTCCTTTACAAGTCCTACATATGCCTCAATTGTTGCCACAAATATTCGTTCTTCCGGGAGCCATTGCCTAAAGCGCATATACGTTTCTTGCAGCATCGATTTGGTGGAGAGAAGGGGGAGAAATTGCTTGGGCTTCGATGTTGTGCTGCTTGGCCAGAAACGTGTGCCTCGGCCTCCAGCCATGATAACGACGTTCAACGAGGTTCACCCCATTTCGTGTAGACCAAAATAGAACTGTACATATTTCTAATCCATTTTAGTACCTATTGTATGTGCAAATGAATTTGGCTTGAAACGGCTTTTGTGCCGACTTTAAGATTAAAGTTACGACGACTATGAGTGTAGAAAGTAATGGATGGAAAATGGCAGCAGACTGCTGCAGCAGGACAAAATAAGAAGTGAGTAATCGGTATGTTCTGTCCTGTTTACAGAAAACAATTCTTTTCCATACTGGATTTAGCGAAGTACCATCCTATCTCCTATGCTATGCATTCGTGGAATAAACGCTACTACATGGCGAAGGAGGAATGTTTGCAGGATCATCAGCTATGCTTCCACAAGCAATAAAATGGGTCAAAATGAGTGATTGACGCTTGCAAAAGAAATTAATTTCTGGCTATAATATAGACTAGTCTGATGCATACTTACACGTGCCGACGACATTAGACCAATTCACGTTAAACAGTAAGATGCTGAGATGGAGATAAGTAAGCTTGCGCCGCTTGCCAGGGAGAAGATGCCGATGATTGAGAGCATCTTTCGAGTTAGGACTTGCTGAATTTCACTCCGGAGCAGGAGCTTGAACAGGAGCCGTTTAGAGGCGGTTTCATTAGTAGAGTGTCCCGGCCGCGAACCGTTATTATCGCTTGAAGTGAGATAGGCTGATACAGCGGACAATGCCGTGTCGAATATCTAATTAGGGTGGTACCACGGCCTTTTCGTCCCTTACCGGATGGAAAGGTCTTTTTTGTATGAATATGGATTGGAAATGAAGGAGGAACACATTCATGAAGGAGCGTTTACACGCACTGCGCGAAAATGTGCTGGATTTGCTGCAGGAAGTCATAACGGAACAACAATTAAACGATCTACGCATTAAATTTTTAGGAAAAAAGGGTGAGCTCACGGAAATTTTGCGCGGCATGGGTAGTTTAAGCGCAGAAGAGCGCCCATTGATCGGCCAAGTCGCTAACGAAGTGCGCGGATCGATCGAGAATATTATTAACGAGAAACAAGAAGCTTTTGTACGTGCTCAGACTGAGCATCGTCTGCAAGCCGAGCTCATTGACGTTACGCTTCCAGGACGCAAGTTGACAAGTGGAGCCATTCATCCTTTGAACAAAGTCATTCAAGAAATTGAAGATGTCTTTATTGGAATGGGCTACCAAGTGGCAGAGGGACCTGAAGTGGAAAGTGATTATTATAACTTTGAGGCGCTTAACCTGCCTAAGAACCATCCTGCTCGTGATATGCAAGATTCGTTCTATATTACAGAAGATATTTTGATGCGTACACAGACATCTCCAGTTCAGGTGCGGACGATGGAAATGATGAAAGGCGAAGTACCGCTCAAAGTGATCTGCCCAGGACGTGTTTATCGTCGTGATGATGATGATGCAACGCACTCCTTTATGTTCCATCAGATTGAGGGACTGGTCATCGACAAAAATATCCGGATGAGCGATTTGAAAGGGACACTGCTGCAATTCGTAAACGAGATGTTCGGACCTCACATGCAAATTCGCCTGCGTCCTAGTTTCTTCCCATTCACGGAGCCAAGCGCTGAGGTTGACGTTACATGTGTACAATGTGCAGGCAAAGGGTGTCGGATGTGCAAACAGACAGGCTGGCTTGAAATTCTTGGCTGTGGCATGGTTCATCCACGTGTATTGGAAATGGGCGGCTATGATCCAGAAGTATATTCCGGATTTGCGTTTGGTATGGGGGTAGAACGTATTGCGCTGCTGAAATACGGCATTGACGATATTCGACATTTTTATACAAATGACATTCGCTTCTTGCAGCAATTCGACCGGATGTAAGATTGAGGATTAGAGGAAGGAAGGAAAAATCATAATGAATGTATCCTATAAATGGTTATCTGAATATATCGATTTAACTGGCGCAACAGCGCAACAATTAGCCGAGCGTATCACACGTGCAGGTATTGAAATTGACCATGTGGAGAGCCGCAACCCGGGCCTTGATAACATCGTTGTTGGTTATGTTACGGCTAGAGAGAAGCATCCTGACGCGGATAAGTTGAATGTATGTACGGTAGACGTAGGGGCAGCCGACATGCTTCAGATCGTATGCGGCGCTAAAAACGTCGATGCAGGACAAAAGGTACCTGTGGCAACAATTGGAGCTGTAATGCCTGACGGCATGAAGATTAAGCGCGCTAAGCTGCGTGGTGTGGAATCTCAGGGAATGATCTGCTCTGCGAAGGAGCTTGGTCTGAATGACAAGCTGCTGCCAAAAGAAATGCAGGAAGGTATACTGGTTCTGCCGGCAGATGTTCAACTAGGCACGCCGATCGCTGAAGTGTTGGAATTAAATGATCATGTCTTGGAGTTCGATCTGACGCCGAATCGCTCGGATTGCTTAAGTATGTTGGGTGCGGCCTATGAAGTCGGTGCAATCTTGGATCGTCCTGTTAAGCTGCCTAATGAAATGATAGAAGAGGCGGGCGCACCGGCGTCTGACCATATCTCCGTAGAAATTGCAGCAACAGAGGCATGCAGTCGCTACGCAGCGCGTTACATTACAGGTGTTAAGATCGCGTCTTCGCCATTATGGCTTCAGAACCGCTTGTTAGCAGCAGGGGTTCGTCCAATCAATAACATCGTTGATGCAACCAACTTTGTGATGCTCGAATACGGACAGCCGTTACATGCATTTGATGCTGATCAATTGTCTAATGGACATATTGAAGTACGGATGGCTCGTGCAGGGGAGACGATTGTTACACTTGATGGACAAGAGCGCAAGCTGGATCCGCAGATGCTGCTGATTACGGACGGAGTTAAGCCTGTAGCACTTGCTGGTGTAATGGGAGGGGAAAATTCGGAGGTAACGGAATCAACAGTTAACATCTTGCTCGAATCAGCCAAATTTGATGGTGGGGTTGTACGGAAGGCATCCCGTCAGCTCGGGTTGCGTTCTGAGGCTTCCCTTCGCATTGAGAAAGAAGTGAACCCAGAAGCGGTCCTGCCTGCATTGAATCGTGCGGCTGAACTGATTCGTCAGTTGACGGGTGGCACAGTTGCAGCGGGAATCGTGGAGAAAGTAACAGCACAACATACACGTCAATCGATTCAGTTGTCAGTAGAGAAGACGAATCGGATGTTAGGCACTTCGCTCACTGCGGCTGAGATTCACTCGATCCTTAGAAGACTTGGATTTGAGGGGAACGAAGCTGAGAGCGGCGTGTTTGAAGTGCAAATTCCGGCTCGGCGCGGCGATATTACGCTTGCTGTTGACCTGATTGAAGAAGTGGCGCGGATGTATGGCTACGATAATATTCCGACAACTCCGATTGAAGGGGCGACAACACCGGGTCACCTGACAAAGTCGCAGCGGATCCGTCGCGAAATTCGCCGTTTGTTGGCAGGTGGGGGGCTGCATGAAGCCATTACTTATTCATTCACGCACCCACAGGAAACGGAGCTGTTCCCAACATTGTCACCTAACGCCAAAGCTGTAAAGCTGGCTATGCCGATGAGTGAGGACCGCAGTGTGCTGCGCACAAGCTTTATACCAGGCTTGTTGGATACAGCAGGCTACAACCGCAATCGCAAGAACGAAGATGTGCAGCTGTTTGAAGTGGGCAGCATTTATGTGACCGACAATGCTGCGCTTGCGGAACTTCCGGAAGAGAAATCCGTGCTTGCCGTATTGATGACAGGAAAGCGTAGAACGCCGCAATGGAATATCCAGGCGGAACAGGTTGATTTTTATGATATTAAAGGAGCGCTGGACAGCTTGTTCAGCCACTTGGGTATTATAGGGCGTGTACGTTATGCGGCAGACCGTCCGGCAGGTTTCCATCCAGGTCGATCCGCCAGTATTTACTTGCAGTCTGATTCAGGTGAAGTACTGCTCGGCACAATTGGGCAAATTCATCCTGATCTTCAGCGCAGCAAGGATCTGGGTGAAACGTATGTTGCCGAGATTCTGCTCCAACCCGTCATTGACACAACCAGCTTTGCAATTGAGTATCAAGTGCTGCCACGCTTCCCAGCAGTAGAACGTGATATTGCATTGGTGCTGGACCGCCAGGCTGAAGTAGGTCATTTTGTGAACACAGCCAAGGAAACAGCCGAGGCTTGGTTGGAATCGGTACGTGTATTTGATGTGTACACGGGTGATCGTATTGCTGCAGACAAAAAGAGTGTCGCGATCTCGCTAGTCTATCGTAATCCAGAACAAACCTTTACAGATGAAGAAATCACGGCACTACACGGTAAAGTAGTAGCCGCATTAGAAGCGCAAGGTGCAGAACTGCGTAAATAATGGAAAAACAAGGTCTGAATATGCTGTAACCATATAGGTATTTCAGATTTTAAAGGAAGTTAAATAGGGCAAACCTCGTCATTTCAAGCGCCGCTTCGTGCACGCATGGAATGGAGGGGTTGCCCTTTTCCTATTTATACGCCAAGATAATATATAGCTAAACTTCTGCTAAAGCCTGATAATGACAGAGCTAAGGAGCAGGAAAAAGCGCTTACTATATCGAAATAATTACAAATGAATGGTTATAACCATGCGGTCTGCCGCCGATAGCACGAAGGATGCGGCTGTCGTTCACAGTAAGAAGGAGGACGAGTATAATGACCTCACCAGACAAGCACCGGGTCACTGTTGAAATATATGGAACACAATATAAGATTGTAGGCACAACCAGTAAGGAATATATGCGTAATATCGCTGCTATTGTGGATGAGCATATGAGAACGATAGCGGAAGGGAATCCACGACTTGATATCCCACGAATTGCGGTTTTGTCTGCAGTTCATATCGCTGAGCAGGTACAGCGTATTAAGGATGAGCAGGTACGTCTTGCTAATGAGATTCAAGTGATCGAAAGAGAGAAGCAAGAAGCAGTAGTTTCTAGGCAAAGCTTGGAGTCTCAGCTTCAGGCTCTGACCGCTAGTCATGAGGAAAAGCTGAAGCAGGAGCGCGAAGCAAGCCAAAAGGAGTTACAGCGTCTTGGTGAATCTGAGCAGCGGTCAATAGCCGCGCTGCAGCTGGAAAAAGAAGCAAAGAAAGCTGTAGATGTGCAAGTTTCGAAGCTGAAAGAGCAAGTGAAGGATGCTGAGCGCCGCGTTCAGGCGTGCACAGGGCGCGAGCAGGATTTGAAGCGTCGTCTTCAGGATAGTGAGCTGAAGCTGGTTCGTTTAAATGAGCAAGTGGAGAAGCAGAAGAACGATCACGAGCAGGAACTTCATGCTCGTGTTCAGGCGATGACCGAAGATCACAAGCAGGCCTTGCAAAAGCTGCGGAGTGAGCATGATGCTGCTGTGAAGACAGCTTCTTTGAAGTTAGAGACAGATTTGAAGCAGTCGGAAGCAAAGTACGCTGCGGCGATCAAGCAGGCGGAATTCAAGCAAGCTGAGTTAACGAAACAAGGCGAAGCTAAGTTGGCTGAGGCCCTAAAGCAAGCAGAGGCTAAACATGTCGAGGCGATGAAACAAACGACTATAAAGCATGATACGGGGCTTAAGCAAGCGCGTGAACAGCATCAAAGCATCGTCAAGCAGTTGCAGGACAAGCATAGTGCTGCAATGAAGGAAGTGCAAGATAAGTTACAGCAAGAACTCACCCTTAAATCTGCGCGAATTGCTGAATTGGAAACACAGCATCAAGGTGTCGTAGTGGATCTGAATAAACAGTTAGAAGAACGGACAGCAACAATGGAAGCTCGTCATCAGGAGGATATGGTGACGATGTCCGCGCTGCACGAGGAAGCTATCGAGACGCTAAAGATGACACGTGATGCCCACGAAGAGCGTCTGCGCGTAGGCTGGGAAGAGCAGTCCAAGCAAAAGGATAGCCGCATTCGCCAGCTTGAAGGCCATCTAGGAAGAGCTGAGGAGTTGGATCGTGCTCGTCAAGTTGAGATGGAACGGCTCATGCGTGCTCGAGATGAAGCACTTGCAGAAGCAGAGCAGCATCTGGCAGCTGTGCAACAATTACAGGATAGCTTGAACTTACAAATAGAAGCAGTGGATCAGTCAAAGCAAGATCGTGTGACGTATGAAGCGCTTATCCAAGAGTTGGAAGAACAGTGTAATCAGTTGACGAGTGAGCAAGAAGAGACAAAGTCGGACAAGAAGCAATTGGAGGAACAGTGCGATGCTCTGCAGCAAGAGGAGCGGCAGGCTCGCAAGCAGCTTGCTGAGCTTAAGCAGAAGTTAGAACTGCTTCACGCGGTGGAGGCGCAAGCCAAAGAAGAACTGGAACTAGCGCAGCTGGAGTCTGACGCCATATTGCAATCGGAGCGTGAAGCACATGCGATTGCGCTGGAAGAGCAGGCTAAGACGTTAAAGCAGCAGTGGCAGGTTGGGCATGATGAGGAGTTGGCTGCGATTTTGCAGTCTGAACGTGAAGCACATGCGATCGCTGTAGCGGAGCAAGCCGAATCCCTCAAACAAGATTGGCAAGCGATTCATGAGCAGGAGCTAGAAGCGCTTCGATCTGAGCTTAATCAACGTTTGCAACAAGTTGAAGCTGAGGCTAACGAACGGGTTCAAGACGTGCTGCGTGAGGCGGACAAGCGTGCTCAGGCTGCTGAAACGGATGCAGGCGAACTGCTTCAAATGGTGGAGGCGGATGCAACTGAGCGGCTTAAGGCTGTTGAGGTTGAGGCAAATGAGCGAATCCAAGCTGTGGAAGCTGCTGCACATGAACGTATTCAGGCAGCTGAGGCTGCTGCTAATGAACGTATCCAGGTAGCGCTGGAGCTTGCCGATACTCGAGTTGCAGCTGCCGAAGCCATGGCTGAAGAGCGTACGCAGAATGCAAAAGCGTCACTTGAAGCACGGATCAAGTCAATTGAGCTGGAAGCTAATGAACGCGTTCAATCGACAGAAGCGATGATGGACGAGTTGGTTGCAGCATCAGAGGAAACTGCCAAGCAGCGGGTGCTGGCGGCGGAAGCAGCAGCAAACGAGCGGATTCATTCTATCGAACAATCCCTGAATGATCAGCTTCTAGCAGCACAGCAGTTAGCAGATGAGCAGCTTGAGGCTGCTGCCCTGACAGCTCGTGAGCAGGTTCGGGCAGCAGATGAAGCAGCTCTCATACAGCTTGCAGAGTTGCAAGCAGAATCGGATGAACGACTTCAAGCTGAGCAAGAGCAGGCGCTTGAGCGCATAGCAGCGATTGAGACCGAGGCGAATCGACGTGTGGGTGAAGCGCTGAAAGATGCTGAACAGCGCGTTCAGCAGTTGCAGGATGCGCTAGAAGATGCGAATAATCGTGTACATGAAGCTAAAGAGGAAGCTAACCTTCAGATTAAAGCGGTTCAGGAAGAGATTGAGAAGCAGTTGAATGAGATGGAGATTGAGCGTAATAAGCAATACGAGTCACTGCAGGAAGAGACAAACGAGTTGTTGAAGCTGGCAGGAGAAGAGGCGGAACAGCAAGTAAAGGCTGTACAGGCTGCTGCTGAAATAAAAGTATTGGAAGCCAACAAACAGGCGGAAATACGTGTGCGAGCGTTTCAGGAAGAGTATGAAGGTAGAATTAAGGGGCTCATGACAAGTGTGGATGAGCAGTCGTTCCAGTCACAACAAATCCAATCAGACCTTCATGAGCAATGGGAAAAGCGCCAGAATGCATGGTTGTTGGAAAAACAAACGATAGAGCAAGAATTGGCACGTAATCTTTCTGTTATCGCAGATGCAGAGCAGACGAATGAACGGCTTCTAGCTGAAGAACGACGTCTCCGTCAGGAATTGGTCGAGCTGCGTCAAGCATTGGACGAAGCAGCCGCATCGACTACTATGTCAGCGCCGAATGCAAGTTCGGATGAGATCATGATGATCCAAGAACAATTCGAGATGATGTCACATCAGTTCCGATTGTCGCAGCTTGAGCGTGAGATGGAGCACACAAAGGCGCAGCAGGTAGAGGAAGAATACAACAAGCTAAAAGAGGAATATGGCAAGCTTCAATCCGAATTTAACGAATGGCTGGAGCTTATCGAACACGGCAGTTAGGAAGGCTTCATTGATGATAGCTACGATACAGGACAAATGGATGGAAACGTGGACATGGTTCACAGCGTTGCTGCACACATGGAACACATTGGATTGGATAATTGTTTCAGCATGTATAGTGAGCATCATAATCGGAGCGATAAGAGGCTTGCGTGCGCAAGCTCTTTCGCTCTTTGGTTATGTTGTTGCGTTTGTCATCGCAGCTAGAAGTTATACATACTTTGTGCCGTGGGTTCGCAAACGGCTATTTAAGTCTGAACGCAGCATAAGTCAGGCAGATACGACTACGCTGACTCCACCAGAGCTGAATCAGCCTTGGGATCAGCTCATTCATGCAGTGATTTCATTTTGCATGTTGTTTTTGTTTGTACTAGCTGGGTTATGGCTGCTCAAATACGCACTAAAAAAGATGTCTTCAGTAAAGCCGATCCGTACATTCGATCGGGTGATGGGGGCATTGCTTGGCATTGTTCAATTTGTTTGTTTTTGGTGTATTGCTTACGTGTTATTAAGAGCTTGGCCGTCAGGCGCACTGCAGGATTGGGTACGGCATTCGGTATGGATGGATAAGACAGGAGAATGGGTCCCTTCATTTATTGCACAAGCTATTCGATGGGCCCAGTGGATGTAGTTCATATGTTGTGGCCCTTGCATCTGGGTAACTGGAACATGAGTTGGTTATTCGACAATGAGTTTGGCTGTCATTTCTTTGTGGCCTGGTCCGCACATAATCGTACATTTGAACTCGTAGGTGCCTGTTTCCGCAGGAGTAACCACTTGGCTGGTCTGATTCGGAGTTAATTCAAGACCAATATCTTGAATTCGGATACCGTGATTGCCGGAAGATTCAAGTACGAATTTAACGGTCTCACCCGCCTTCACACGATACTCGGGTTGGTCGAATTTATAATTAGTAGCTTTAATGATGATCTCTTTAGCCGCAGATGCAGGTTCGCCAGATCCTTGTCCTGCGCTCCCTTGTTGATTGCTGCCGCATGCAACCATAACGTATGCAAGCGCAAGCATAGCCGCAGCGAGTGCAATAGGTCGTTTCATAACTGTAAATCCTCCTCGTAGTTCACGACGCGTTATTACGTGTGTATTTTGAACACTGGTAAGTGTCATGAAGATAACTATACGCAACGCAATATGCAATTCCTGTCGTTTTACCGAAGTAAGATGTGACGGTTATGTGACTTTTGGGACGCTGCAGCTATGTTTTGCGTTATGAATAGATAGCTGACCCTTTATCAATTCCATTTACGATAAATCGTGTGAGCAACAAACCGAATCTTTATGCTCGATCTGAACTGCGGCCGGCTTCAAACGGAGTGGCAACCGGAATAAACAAGTCGATTAATCCGACGACCAACGCTGCCAGCAAAGCACCGATGATGGATACGGACACGCCGCTGACAAAGAACTGGGCGACATAGATGACAACGGCGCTAGCTATAAAGCCAACGATACCGCGGCCAAATGGTGTTACGCGTTTGCCGAAGATGCCCTCTACAATCCATCCGAACAACGCGATGACTAAAGCCAGGATTAATGCGCTCCAGAAACCGCCTACTGTAAAGGCGGGGACAAGCCAAGCCGTAACCATTAATACGATGGCTGCTACGATAAAACGGACAACATGACCGAGAAAACTCATCATTTTTACCTCCTTGTTCGTTTATAAAGGGTGCAGTTTGTGCAACAATTATTGTATCCTGATGCGGGAAGTTCATTAATTCCATGTTTCGACAATAATAGCCACTCTTCAGAGCTTAGGCTATAATGATTTCAACGAGAGGAGTCGTGACTTCGTTTGAACGTTAAAATATTTCAGACTTTAGAATATAACAAAATATTAAGCGGCCTGGTACGTCATGCGGCTACTGAACTTGGGGAACAGGCGTCATTAGCCCTCCTGCCAAGCTCTAAGCTGGATGAGGTAAAGAACCGATTGCAGGCCACTGACGAGGCCTACACGGTTGATCGGTTAAAGGGTGCAGCACCATTTGCCGGAGTTACGGATATACGTCCAGCCTTAAAACGTGCGCGTATTAGTGCAATGCTTAATCCAATGGAGTTGTGGGACATCTCATCGCTTATCCATGCTGGCAGACGATTAAGTCGTTACATCAGCTCCGTTAATGAGGATAATCCTGTGCCTTTGCTAAGCACCTTGGTAGAGCAATTCAGCGATCAGAAATCACTTGAGGATGAGATTCGCCAATGCATTGATGATCAGGGAGAAGTGATGGATCAGGCTAGCTTTGAACTGGCTACAATTCGTCGTGAACTCCGTATTGGGGAAACACGAATTCGTGAGAAGCTGGAGTCGCTTGTCCGTTCGCAAAGCACAGCTAAGATGCTGCAGGAGCAGCTTGTTACGATTCGAAATGATCGGTATGTCATTCCCGTTAAGCAAGAGTATCGTGCGCATTTTGGCGGTATTGTTCATGACCAGTCCAGCTCGGGTGCAACGTTGTTTATCGAGCCAGAGTCCATTGTAGCAATGAATAACAAGCTTCGTGAGACTAAGCTTCGTGAGGAGCGGGAAGTTGAACGTATTTTGTCCCGATTAACCGATTTGGTCGGCGAACAGACAGACATGCTTTTATATGATACCGATTTGGTCGGGGATCTGGATTTTATGTTTGCCAAGGCAAGATATGCACATGAGATGAAAGCCACCCTTCCAATGATGAATGATCAAGGGTATTTGAAGCTGAAGAAAGGTCGTCATCCGCTTATTTCAAGAGATATTGTGGTCCCTACGGATGTTGAGATAGGCAGCGATTATTCAACGATTATTGTAACGGGTCCAAATACGGGCGGTAAGACCGTATCTCTTAAGACGATCGGACTGTTAAGCTTGATGGCGATGTCCGGCTTGTTTGTGCCTGCCAATGAGGGCAGCGAGCTTTGCGTATTTGACGCTATTTATGCGGATATAGGTGATGAGCAGAGCATAGAACAAAGCTTAAGTACATTTTCCAGCCACCTGACCAATATTATTCGGATTCTACATGAAATGACGCCTAAAAGCCTTGTACTGCTTGATGAGGTGGGTGCGGGGACCGATCCAGCTGAGGGGTCAGCGCTTGCGATTGCAATTTTGGAGCATATCCATCGGACCGGTTGCCGAATGGTTGCTACAACGCACTACTCCGAGCTTAAGGCTTATGCCTATGATCGTGCTGGTGTTATCAATGCAAGTATGGAATTCGATGTACAGACATTGCGACCTACGTATCGCTTGCTGATAGGTGTACCAGGACGAAGCAACGCTTTTGCCATCGCCGAGCGTCTTGGGCTGCCGGGTTCTATTATTGAGCATGCGCGTGGTGAAGTGACGGAAGAGGATATGCGCGTAGAAAATATGATTGCTTCTTTAGAGCAGAATCGTGTGACTGCGGAAGCGGAGCGTGAATCAGCAGAGAAACTTCGGCAAGATTATGAAGCGCTGCGTCAAACGCTGGAAGAGGAGCATGCCAAGCTGCAAGCTGACAAGCAGAAGCGTATCAATCGTGCGGAAGAGGATGCAAGATCTATCGTGGACAAGGCTCGCAGAGAAGCAGACGATATTATTACTGAGCTAAGGATACTGGCGCTGGATGGTGTTAAAGTCAAGGATCATCAGCTTACTGAGGCGCGCAAGCGATTAGATGAGGCTGCTCCTGCTAAGAAACTGAATGCTCAAGGAACGAAGTCTAAGACAATACGCCAGATTGAACCCGGTGATGAAGTGATGGTATACAGCCTGAATCAGAAGGGTCACGTCGTTGAGATGACTGGCAGCGATGCGGTCGTACAACTTGGTATAATGAAAATGAAAGTCAGCAAAGACGACTTGGAGCTTGTCTCTGCTGCGAAGCAGGAAGCAACGAAGAAGCAAAAGGCGGGCCCAAGCGTGACACGTACACGTGATGACAATGTTCGCTCTGAGTTGGATTTGCGTGGTGCTAATCTTGAAGAAGCGATTATGGAAGTTGACCGTTTTTTGGATGAAGCGCTGCTCAGCAATTTAGGACAAGTTTATATTATTCATGGTAAAGGAACGGGTGTATTACGTTCTGGTATTCAGGAGTTTTTACGCAAGCATAAACACGTCAAGAGCTTCCGGCTTGGCAATTATGGCGAGGGCGGAGCTGGCATTACCGTTGCGGAGATGAAGTAACAGGCAAAGCCGTCATGGGAGGAACAAAGTGGAACAGTGGATTGAACGATGGTTGAGCAATCCGTATTTTGAGATGCTCGCTTATTTTTCGGTTGCAAGTGTAGCGCTTGTGGTCCTGTTGTCGATATTTGAATTGGTTACCCCTTATAAGTGCTGGGAGGAAATCAAGAAAGGCAACGTCAGTGTTGCGATGGCAACTGGCGGTAAAATATTCGGTATATGCAACATATTCCGATTTGGCGTAGAAGCCCATGATTCTTTGTACGCTTCGCTTCAGTGGGCTGTTCTGGGTTTTATACTGCTGCTGGCAGCTTACTTTTTGGTAGGTTTTCTAATGCCGAACTTTAAGCTGGATCAGGAGATTCAGCGCGATAACCGTGCTGTAGGCTTGTTGGCAATGATCTTATCGATCTCGCTGTCGTATATTATCGGCGCAAGCCTGAAATAAGGAATGACAGCTGTTAAGCTGTATATTAACGGGGTCGGAGGACAGCTCAAATGAAGTACTTATGGGGAACTTTATTTGCATTGGCCGCTTTGTTTTTAATTGTTGGAGTGTATTATTGGATGAATATGTAGGATAGGGAAGGCTGGTAAACAAAATGTCTGCAGATGTAATTTGCCCTTGGTGTGATACCGAAATCGTATGGGATGAAGTGCTTGGACCAGAGGAAGAATGTCCTTATTGCCACAATGAATTACAAGAGTACCGCACGCTTAGTGTACCGCTTGAGGCAGAAGAGGATGAGGAAGAAGGCATCGAATCGATGCAGGTTAAAGGGACTAAAAAAGGTGGAAAAGGTCACGCCAACGCTGCTCAATCGGCGCAGGGATCTGACGATACAATCGGCTGGGGAGATGACAGCATGCTGTTAAGCTCACCCAATCAATTACAATTCGAAGAAGGTGTTGGTCGAGTCTTGCACGATCAACTGGAAGTTCCTGAGTGTCCGCACTGCCGCGAGTATATGCTGCTTGCAGGTCAAGAAACTGTTGCGGCTTCCGCATTCCAGCCGAACCGCCCAGCCGCATTGGACAAGCCGCTGCTGCAAGCGCCTTTTACGCTGGACGTGTATGTATGTGCATCTTGCTTCCACGTATCCAAATCACTTAGCATGGGTGAGCGGGAATCGCTTATCACGCAAGTCAATCGGTTAAGCGAAAACGACAACTAAGCAGGATCGCTGTTAGTAAATTTTAGACAGGCTGATGACGAAGTGCGCTTCGGGGAAGATTAAGCAGGAAATGCTTAACGAGCTGAAGAGCGAGGGGGTCATCTCGTGCAAGCGAAATGGGATACGCAGTCTAGGTTGCTGCTAATCGTATATGGTTTGTTTGCTTGTGCCAATGCCTGTTCAGGAACGTTTGTAAACGTGTTTCTATGGAAATTGAAGCCCGATTATGCGCTCATTGGATGGTTTGCTCTTGTACAGCAGCTGTCCTTGGGCGCTATTTTTATGTTCGGTGGCAAATGGGTCAAAGAGTATAATAAAATGAATTGTTTGCGGTTAGGTATCATTCTTGCTGGGGTGTTTTATGCTGTTGTATTACTTCTTGGCAAACAGGCCGTTCATTGGATCTGGCTGCTTGGATTGCTGCTAGGAGCTGCCATGGGAGCCTTCTGGCTTGCCTTTAATGTGGTGTACTTTGAAGTGACAGACGCGGATAATCGTGACAGATTCAATGGCTGGGTCGGGCTCATCGGCTCGGCATCGACAATGGTTGCACCATGGCTAGCCGGCTTGCTAATTGCAAGCTTTGGGGAAACGGGCTACACGTTTATGTTCACGGCTTCATTGGTCATCTTCACCTGTGGTGTTGTCCTTAGCTTTTGGCTGAAAAAGAGACCGCCGGGTCAAGCCTATGTTTGGAGTATCCCGTTAAAGCTGTGGCAAAACCGTTCAAGTCCTTGGCATACTACATGTAGGGCTTTGGCGGCTCAAGGGCTGCGAGACGGTGCCTATAGCTTTCTGATTAGCTTGCTTGTTTTTGTAGCGACAACCAATGAATTGAAGCTAGGAACCTACACCTTAATTTCCTCAATTGCTGCCCTGCTGTCTTATTATGCGGTAGGTCGGTGGTTAAAATGGAATTATCGAGCCAATGGAATGATAGTGGGTGCAGTTGCGATGGCGCTTGCGATTATACCTTTGTTTGTAAGGGTTGATTATCATTCTTTGCTAGCATTTGGGATTGGCATGGCGCTGACATCACCGTTGTTCATTATTCCAATGACATCCGTTACTTTTGACTTGATGGGGCAGTCGGAACAAGCCGTTAATAACCGGGTGGAATTAACCGTTTTACGCGAATTTGGATTACTTGCAGGTCGGATGGTATCCATTGTTGCCTTTATTATAATTATGTCCTGGTCTACAAGTATCCAGACCATAGTTGTATTTCTGGCGGTTATTGGCTGTATGCCAGTAATAAGTGCGTTGATGATGCGTAAATTAGTGCGGCAGCAAAAATAACAAAAGCCGTTATCCGCCAAGCAAGCCGGATAACGGCTTTTGTGGTGTTAACTGACAGGTGGAGCCGGATGGGGAGAACGAGTCAAGCTGAATAGATGGGCGTCTGGATGATCTCCTTGTTCAATTAGCAGATGAATAATATTAGCGGCAATCGTTGAATAGGCAATGCCATTTCCCCCATATCCTTCAATAAAAAAACAGCGTGGGTATTGGGGATGCGGTCCAATCATAGGATAGCCGTCATGGGTAGAGCAGAAAGCCGCTGCCCAAGCATACTGGGTACGAATCGGTGCTAGAGTAGGAAAAAGCTTTTCGATCTCTTGCTCGAGTAGATATGTCTTATGCTTAAGCAGTCGATCCCTTTCCTCTGGGATGGAAGTTGCAACATCAAGCCCACCCGCCACGATTCGATTATCCACTGTTGTACGCATGTACAAATAAGGCCGTGCCGTTTCCCATATTAAGCATCGGTCTGGCCATATCTTATCGATGTTGGGAATAGGTTCTGTTACAAGAGCGTATGTACTCTCAGTGACCGTATTTCGGTCAGCTTTCATTTCCTGTGTCTCATAGCCGGTTGCAAATACTGCGTAACTCGCCTCTATAGCTGCGCTTTTGTCAGATATTAGCCTAACGCCATTCACGTGCCAGTCATGGTGCACAATCCTTGTCTCTTCATAGATCTGTACTTGATAGCGAGAGACAGCTGTATCAAGCAGAGCATGTACGAAGCGAAACGGATTTACTTCTGCATCACCACTAGATAAGATGGCAGCGGGTTTGCTAAAACCGTATCTGGCTTTAATCTGAGGGGCTTCCAGCCACAACACATCAAATCCGCATAAAGACAACTGCTCGTATTCTTCTTTCAATGAGGGGACATCCGCTTCTTCACTGGCATAATACAAACTTTGGCGAGGAATAAGCTCGGGGTCCATAATTAACTCGTCCTTTATCCGAAGCAGCTTCTCTACCGCTTCTTTACATAAGGTGTAGAAACGTGTGCCACTTTCACGACCGAAGGTATGGATGCAGGAAGTCAGTGTCTTATCATTAGAAAACTGCAATAAGCCAGTGCTGGCGCAAGTGCTTCCATGCCCGGCGCGTCTTTTATCGACTACGATAACCTGCAGTCCCGCTTTACTTAGTTCGTAAGCTGTCAAGGCACCGCTAATGCCAGCCCCGATAATGACCACATCACAGGCAGCATTTTCAGTAAGCGTCGGGTAGGTGCTGACTTGCTCCAATGAATGTGTCCAGGCTATATGTCCAGACTTTAAATCCATCCAGATCTCTCCTTTCGAATACATATTTCCCTGCTGAACTGTCCATAATACATACAGGTAAGCTTGTAGTAGGCACAGGATAGCGCAAATATGGTTCTATGACCTTTTTACAGAAGGAGATGCCAAGATGCAGCATTACGGTTCACAGATGAAACCCTTAACGGGCAAAGAGTTAGAATATATTGTCGACTGCATATCCAATGAAGATCTGCTTATGAAACAGAGCGCAGCAACAGCAGCGAGTACGTCCAATCCTGCGGTTGCCCAAGCACTGACACACATGATTCACGTTCACGAGCAGCACATGGGTATATTGTTAAACACGATTCAGCAGCACGTGCAGCTTGCACCGACACAACCCACATCGTCTCAATCCTAGTTTTAATCGCAGAAAGGAGATTTACCGAATGTACTCGAATCCATCTTCATCGTTTATGGCTGAAGAAGATCTATTGTATACGATTCTTGCTGATTTAAAGCGTACGGTAGGGGAATATACTACCGCAACGACAGAATCAAATTGCCCGGCAGTTCGTCAGATGTTTACGGATCTGACAAACAGTACGTTAAAGCTGCAAGGTGAACTGTATAACTTGATGAGTCAGTTGAACATGTACAGCACTTCATCCCCTGCACTGCGTCAGGAAGTACAGAAACAACTGCAGCAGAGTCAACAGTCCCAACAGAAGCTGCAGCAATTTATACAGCAGAAGCTTGGTCAATCGGCGCATCATACCGTGCCGCAGCATCTTGTCCAAGGGCAAGCGGGGCAGCATCAGCAGCCACCATCTGTTTATATGTAAGGTACCCCAATGAGCTGGTAGCATAAGCAATATAGGAAGAACTCGCCTTTTGGCGGGTTCTTTTTTATTTATTGCCTGGTTGCTTCTTGGCATATAGTTGCATTGGGTGTATCATATTTGAATATCATGACAATCGATCGGTTCGTAAGAAGCGCGATCGCGGGAGGATATTGGGTATGAAGGAACTAAGTGAACTGAGCTTAAATATTTTGAAGCTTCTTAAAGAAGACGCACGTCGTACGCCTGATCTTCTCGCTACTATGCTTGGAGTAGAAGAAAGCGCAGTACAGACAGCCATTAACGAAATGGAAGCAGATCATGTAATCGTGAAGTATGCGACTGTTGTAAATTGGAGCAAAGTAGACGAAGACAAAGTAACAGCATTGATTGAGGTTCAGATTACGCCTGAGCGTGAGCGCGGGTTTGAAGGTATTGCCGAGCGTATTTATTTGTTCCCGCAAGTAAAGTCTGTATATTTAATGTCAGGCGCTTACGACCTGTTGGTTGAAGTTGAAGGAAAGAACTTACGCGAGGTAGCTAACTTTGTATCAGATAAGCTCTCGCCGATTAAGTCCGTTTTATCTACGAAAACCCATTTTATTTTAAAGAAATACAAGCAAGACGGTATCATCTTCGAGGAACGTGAGGACGATCAACGGCTTGTAATATCCCCATGAGGTGATGTGACATGATAAATGATACGATAACTTCCAAGTCATCACGTAATATGGGTGATTATTTGAACCCGTTGGTTCGTTCAATTAAACCTTCGGGTATCCGCAAGTTTTTTGATCTGGTGAACGGCAGTAAAGATATTATTACGCTTGGGGTTGGCGAACCTGACTTTTGCACGCCATGGCACGTGCGTGAAGCCTGCGTATATTCATTGGAGCGGGGCAAGACAAAGTATACTTCTAATGCAGGCATGCCTGAGCTCCGGGAAGCAATCGGACAATACTTAGATGATTCTTTCCAGGTAACATATGACCCAGATAAGGAGATTCTTGTAACCGTCGGTGGTTCCGAGGCTATCGACCTTGCGCTGCGTGCACTTGTATGTCAAGGTGACGAGATTCTGGTTCCGGAGCCTTGTTATATCTCCTATTCGCCTATCATTTCGATCGGCGGCGGTATACCGGTAGGCATCGAGACTTTTGCGAAGGACGAATTCAAGCTGACACCTGAGGCGCTGCAGGCGGCTATAACACCAAAGTCCAAGCTTCTTGTCCTGTGTTATCCGAGCAATCCAACGGGCGGCATAATGACGTACGAAGATTGGCTGCCAATTGCCAAGATCGTGGAAGAGAACGATCTTATCGTCATCTCGGATGAGATCTACGCAGAGTTAACGTATGATCAGAAGCATGTCAGCTTTGCTTCGTTGCCAGGGATGAAGGACCGGACTGTGCTTGTTAGTGGATTTTCCAAAGCATTTGCGATGACAGGCTGGCGGATGGGATACGCTTGTGCTCATCCTGACCTGATCTCGGCCATGCTAAAGATCCATCAATATACGGTGATGTGCGCGCCGATTATGGGGCAGGTGGCTGCACTCGAAGCGTTAAAGAATGGCAAGGACGAGAAAGATCATATGGTAGAATCCTATAATATGCGTCGTAGACTAGTTGTCAAAGGATTCAGGGAGATTGGACTAGAATGCCATGAACCTCAAGGTGCATTTTATGCGTTTCCATCCATTCAATCGACAGGCTTAACCTCTGAACAGTTTGCTGAACGTCTCCTTTATGAGGCAAAAGTTGCGGCTGTGCCTGGAGATGTATTCGGTCGAGGCGGGGAAGGTTTTATCCGCTGCTCTTATGCGACATCTGTCGCGCAGTTGACAGAAGCAATCGAGCGAATGGGAAAACTTGTGACAAAAATCAAACAGGAAATGTGAAATCATTCAAATTTAGCAATAAAAAGCGCTAGTTTTCCTCAAAATGTTCTGGTATAATATAACATGTCTCGTCGTGCTTGTCCCATGAAATGGAATGTTTGGGCGGCAGTAGGGGGTTCATTATCCAGCAGCGGAAGGGGGAAGTGGCTTGTTTTGTTCGGACTTTACATTGACAACTTATAAGCGTCATTTGTTCAGGGAAGACCTTAATCATCCAAAATGGTCGGGCAAAACAAGAGACGTTTCGTCCAAGCTGCTTGCTCTAGAGCTAGAAATCCGTATGCTCCGCAAGCAAATGGAACAAATGTTTCAAGAGGAGCAGTCCTTTACCGCAGACAATGTCATTGAAATCAGCAGTATGCTGGATGTGAAGATTAACGAATATATGAAGTCACACGTCAAGAAGTGACGACTCACAGAGGAGGCCCTAAGGGTCTTCTTTTTTTGCTGTGTCGCTTTATGGTATCATGAGAGAGACAACAGAGCATGATTATGGATACGAGTGAAGGGAGTAGCACCATGTATAAAAGAAAATGGGGATGGATGTCAATCGGGCTTGTTTTACTGCTGCTTGTAAGCGGATGCGGTGGGAAAAGTGATGGGTTTCGAATCTTTATGATGAACGAATCGACAGTTCCTTCTGCGATTACCCAGGCCATTGAAGATGATTTGAATAAGCAATTAGCAGGGAAGTTCACATTAACAGTAACAACGCCAGCCATGTATAATTTACAGATGCTGCTGCTTCAATATGCGGCGGAGACGAATTCTATCGCGATTATTCCTATAAAAGATTTAAAAAATGTGACGAAGAATGGCGGTCATATTCCGTTGGATACCTATTTTGATCCGGTTAAGTTCCCTGAAGGCGTGATGGACGGTCAAATAGAAGTCCCTGGCAAAGAGAAAGGTAAAAGCGAATATGTTACGGAGCAGCATCTGTTTGCCATTCCAATTACAAAGATGCCGTTAATGAAGAAATATGGTGTTATCGAACCGTACTTGTACGCAGCAATCCCTGTCAACACCCCGAACGTAGAACAGTCGGTACAAGTGATGAAGATGCTTCTCGGAGAAAAGTAATCATATCTTATATAGAGGCTGGACAGGAGGAATGAACGGTGATTATCGGCGTAACAGGCCATGTCGGCAGCGGCAAGACGTCCTTTATGCTCCGTTACGCGTCGTCATTTGGCCGTGAAGGCCTCTTTGTTGTGGCTGGCCTGAATGATATTCCTGCAATGGAGGGGACAGATTCATTCAGGTGGAAAGTAATTGATGTACTAGGAGCAAAAGGCAAACTTTTACCTGCTGTACTGGATCGTATTAACTGTGAGGCCAACATATTTAGGGCAGATCGGCGTGTACTAGTCGTGGACAGCATCGCAGGATATTTTGCAGCGTGCCATCATGAATTGCTCGCAGATAGCCTGATCACAGTTGAAATGTACAGACATGGGCTTGAAGAGTATCGTAAGCAGTTGGAGCGAGCGCTCTTTTCATATCAAGGCAACATATTTATTATTAGTGCAGAGCCTGCTGAACTGACACCATTTATGAGTACTAACGAGCGTGTATATCACGAACAGTTGGGGGCATTTAATAGGTCAGTTGGGTTAAAGTGTCATCAGTGGTTTGTGATGACAGCAGGTATGGCAGTTGATGTAAAGGCAATACAATTTCGTGGACTATGAACACGGCTAACAGGAGGCGTTTTTGCAGATGAACCTATATACGAGAACAGGCGATGAAGGCATGACATCGTTAAAAGGTGGACGTGTGCCTAAAGATCACTTGCGCGTAGAGGCCTATGGACAGTTGGACGAGTTGAATGCGTTTGTCGGTTCTGCAATCGCATGCTGTTCAGAGGGTAGTTATGACTTGCTGCGTGAGCAGCTTTTGGAAATTCAGCACGAGTTGTTTGATTGCGGTTCGGATCTGGCTTTTGCGGAGGACAAACAGGGCAAGGCTGTATATAAAGTAACTGCGGACATGGTTGCGCGCTTGGAACAATGGATCGATGAGCATGAGCAGGTGAATCCGCCCTTGCAGCGTTTTATACTGCCTGGTGGTAGCCCGGCTGCAGCAGCATTGCATGTATGCCGTACGGTGTGCCGACGTGCAGAGCGGCATATCGTGAAGCTGGCACATGAGGAGTCCATCCATGATCAAGCTCAGCATTATGTGAATCGACTATCAGATTATTTCTTTGCAGTGGCAAGAAGAGCAAATGTAATTGCTTTAGTTAACGATGTTGAATACACACGCAGTGCTAACGTATTTGGTCGTAAAGTGAAGGAACAGCATGACTGATAACATAGCATCTTCGATCCAAATGGAGCCTTCGATCAGCAGCAATATAAGCGGCGAGCAGCCGATATGGGAAGCGGCAGAGCTTATTTATACGGTTAAAGAAGATGAAGCAGGCATCTTGCTTCGTACGGTACTGTTGTCACGGCTGCATATGTCGAGGCGGCTTATTACCCGCTTAAAGAAGCTGGAGCATGCCATTACGGTTAATGACGCGCGGACATACAGTCACAAGCCGCTAGAGCCAGGCGACATCGTACGTATTCGTATTGCAGAACCACAGCTGGACACGATTGAACCGGAGCCGATTCCGATTGAGGTTATATTCGAAGACGATGATATTTTAGTTGTGCATAAGCCAGCAGGCATCGTCGTACACCCGACGAAGGGATATTCATCAGGTACGCTGGCGAATGGGGTCGTCCATTATTGGAGGAGTCGAGGAGAGCATACCCGTTTTCGTCCTGTCCATCGCCTGGACCAGGAAACTTCAGGTGTGCTTGTCGTTGCCAAGCATGCATTTGCCCATCAACAGCTGTCCGAACAAATGAAAAGAAATCAAATGGTTAAGCGATACATCGCTTTTACTGAAGGTGTTCCTCAACCAGCACGGGGCACGGTGAATGCACCTATCGATCGAGACGCTGATGAACCGCATATGAGAATAGTTACGCCAACAGGGTATGATTCCATTACCCATTATGCTGTAGTTAATGCCTATGGTGGAATAGCCGCCAAGGTCGAATGCGAGCTAGAGACAGGTCGAACGCATCAGATAAGGGTACATATGCAGCATCTGGGCTGCCCGCTTATCGGTGATAAATTTTATAATCCGGACTCAATTTTGTCGATCCCTATGACAAGACATGCGCTGCACGCGACTTATTTGTCCTTTGATCATCCGATGTCAGGAGAGCGTGTTGTCTTTACTGCACCGCTGCCTGCTGAACTCGCGCAGTTGGAGGTTACTTTGAACAAACGAAAGGAGGCCTATACAGAATGAAAGTAACGGTGTATCAATATGCTAAATGCGGTACATGTCGCAACGCTGTGAAATGGCTGCAAGCAAAAAATATTGAAGTAGAGCTGATCCCGGTCTTTGAGGAGCCGCCAACGGCAGAGCAGCTCCGTAAGCTAATTGCGGACAGTGGATTGGAGCTGAAGAAGTGGTTTAATACTTCCGGCGAGGTGTACAAAGCGTTGTCACTCAAGGACAAGCTGCCTTCTATGTCGGAACAGGAGCAGATCGAACTGCTAGCGTCTAATGGACGCTTGATCAAGCGCCCTGTTGTTACCGATGGTGAACGTGTGACGGTAGGATTCCGTGAAGACATGTATGAGCAGGTTTGGGGAGCTCCTGTCTTGTAATTTAAGCCCATGCAAAAACATCCTTTTTATCTGAACAGGCAGGTTAGGTGCCAGAGATCAGAAAAAAGGATGTTTTTTGTGTTTTACAGCCCAGTGTGGTTGTACGAATTAAATGGAACAGATTTAAGATCCTCGATAATTAAGGGGCACTTCATCTTACATCATGCTTGTTTTTTTAAAAGGTGTTTTGATTTGCTTATATTAGGGTGTCAGTCTCCATCATACTCGGGTCTTTATTTGTGTAATGAGATTACAATAATGGGCTACTGACCTTAAATTACGCTATAATGGACATGTAAAATCTTATAAAAAAAGGAAGAGCAAATAAATCGGCCGGGTTCAGTACTAGGGGTTGATGATATTGCAGAGTTCTGAATCCTTCTCTGACCATATCGAATTCTTGACAGTCCCCTGTGAGAGCTATCTTACCTGTGGGATTACCGGACGGAGGAAGAAGATCTAGTGACCTTGCTAGGAGGTATCATGCTAAAGCTGAAATATGACTTATTGAATTTTCATCTTTATTTCTATTTCAAGAAGATACTAGAAGCAACGTCAATCTACAATCGGATACCAATCTGCATATTCACTTTTGAAGATAAGTCTCGATTTTATATTAAAAGAGAGAAACCATTAAGTAAGTTAATTCATGGTTTAGTTTCAAATCATTTTGTACAATGCTACTCACTAGTATGCTGCGAGAGTAAGCGAATATTGTACGAATATCAAGTCTTTAAAGAACCGGATCCATACTCTTCTCCTTATCACAACGTGTAAATGTAGTGTTTTAAAATAAGGAGGGTCAATATGGATAAAGTTAATAATAGTCTTTACAACAGGCTTAATGTGACATTCAATAAGATAAAACTAAAATCGTATGAAGAAAAATTGTTACAAGTAAAATCAATCTCGTTAAGCGATCAAACGGATGCTCAAATACTCAGAGTTTCTCAGGAACTTAAGAAGAACGTCCAAAACGGAATATTTCTTGAGAACTTACTTGTAGAAGCAGCCGCTCTCGTTAATGAGGCGGCTTTTAGAACAATTGGTTATAGACTATACGATAAACAGCTAGTGGCCGGAATGTCTCTTTATGAAGGTAACATGGTAGAAATGCAAACCGGCGAGGGAAAAACACTATCAGCTGTATTACCTGTATACTTAAATGCTCTAGCCGGTAAAGGTGCTCATGTCTTTACCTTCAATGATTATCTGGCACGTCGAGATATGGAATGGATGGGACTCATCTATCGTTATTTGGGACTTACAGTCAGCTGTATTCAGGAAAGACAAACGGTGCTTGAACGTAAAGAAGCCTATGCTGCTGATGTCACGTACGTGACAGCGAAACAAGCATGCTTCGATTACTTAAAAGATTCATTGGTATATGATAGCAATAATCGAGTGCAACGCCCCCTGCAGTTCGTATTAGTGGACGAAGCGGATTCAATATTAATTGACGAAGCGAGAATACCACTTGTTGTAGCTGGGGATTTGGGAGATTCCAATCGAGATTTCAGCCACATGCTGGACATTGTCAAGCAACTCATGCTTGGCCGAGACTATGACACGGACGATAACAAACGTAATGTATATTTGTCAGAAGAGGGTGCAGAGAAAGTAGAAGGGTTACTGGGGTGCGGAAATTTATATGAAATAGAAAACAGTGATATTTTAACTGAATTAAATTGTATGCTACATGCAGAAACATTATTGAATAAAGACATTCATTATATTGTTCGTGATGGGAAAGTGCAGCTTATCGATGAATTTACAGGTCGGATTGCGGATAAAAGACATTGGCCCGACGGTTTGCAAGCTGCTGTAGAAGTAAAGGAAGGCTTATTGGTCCAATCTGCGGGAAAAATATTGGGGTCAATGACCCTCCAGCATTTTATGAGTTTATACAATAATATATGCGGTATGACAGCAACAGCTCAGTCATCGACTGAGGAGTTTAAAGATACTTATAATTTGGATGTTGTAGTTATCCCGCCTAACAAAGCACGTCAACGAATTGATTATTCTCCTCTCATTTACACAAATCAGCAATCAAAATGGAAAGCTATTGTAAATGAAATTATGTCCATCCATCATACAGGTCGTCCTATTCTTGTAGGTACAGCAAGCGTAGATGAATCTAATCAGCTAGCAGAGGAACTGAACGGTAAAGGTGTCACTTGTCATGTTTTGAATGCCCAGCATGACCAACAAGAAGCGGAGATCATTGCAAAAGCAGGAGAATTAAGTGCAGTAACAGTTTCAACAAACATGGCGGGACGCGGTGTGGATATTATACTTGGAGGAGGAGAACCAGAAGCGTACCAAAAGGTTGCAGCACTTGGCGGATTGTATGTCATAGGTACAAATTTGCATGAAAGTGTGCGCATAGATAAACAATTAAGGGGAAGAGCAGGTAGACAAGGGGATCCAGGTTGTTCAAAATTTATTATAAGTTTAGAGGATGACCTACTTGTCAAGTTTGGGTTACAGGCAGTACTGCCTGAAGAGTATCGGAATTGGCAGAAGGATATTCCGTTAGAGGGAACCAAAATACAAAAAATTATACAACATATCCAATATGTCATTGAAGGACAAAACTATGAAATAAAGAAAATGCTCAATAAATATTCTGATATAATTGAACAACAACGAAAAATTCTCTTTAACACAAGAAATGAGGTCCTATTGAACCAAATTCAGCCTAATATTCTAGTTGAAAGAGAATTTGAATTTTATCAGAACCTGTGTAATGAATTTGGACAAGATAAAATCCAAGAAACAGAGAAATACGTATTTCTGGTTCAACTCGATCATAATTGGGCAGATTACCTTGATTATGTTTCCTATATTAAAGAAAGTATTCATCTGGAAAGTATCGGTAATGAAAATCCATTGGACGTTTACAATCGTCAAATAATCCAAGCATTTGAACGGATTGACGAGAAAATCCAATCGGATGTCGTAAACGTCTTTTTAAACATGGATCTTTCTGAAGGAGCGATTGATCTGGATATGGAAGAGATGAGAATACCTTCTGCTACTTGGACGTATATCATCAATGATAATTTTTTTCAAAATAGAGTAAGTCTTATCTAACTTAAATCCGGTGAGGGCTAGAGGAACAGCCTTCACCGGATTTTTTTGTAAGATAGTTTAGTGTGAATCACAACCACATCAACTATAAATGGAAGTATCTGGTCAAATAACGAAGGCCGTATCCAGGGCAAGTGACCGTCAAAAACTCGGATGTATACCCGAAGAGCAGTACAGTTAGGCGGTAATCTTCCAACCGCTCATTTTGTTCTGTAGTGTCCACAACTTAGCGTAAAGTCCATCTTGCTGTAGAAGTTCATCATGACGTCCTTGTTCTACCACCTTACCTCGATCAAGGACAATGATGGAATCAGCACGTACCACCGTTTTCAGTCGATGAGCGATCATGATGACAGTACGTCCTTTAACTAGGCGGGCAATTGCTTTTTGCATCTCCACCTCATTTTCTGGATCAAGCGAAGAAGTGGCTTCATCCAGCAAAATAACAGGTGCGTCTTTCAGAATCGCACGCGCGATAGAAATACGCTGCTTTTCCCCTCCCGAAAGGGTAGAACCGCCTTCGCCCACCATCGTGTCATACCCCTGCGGCAGCTTCATAATAAAATCATGGCAGCATGCTTCCTTTGCTGCCGCTTCGATCTCGGCTTGTGTTGCATCTTCCTTGCCGTAACGGATATTGCTGCGGATCGTATCTTGGAACAGGTATACATCCTGAAATACCATAGAGATCTTTTTGATCAGCTTTTCTGGATCTATTTCACGTTCATCACTGCCGCCTATCAGCACCTTGCCTTGCAGCGGGTCATAGAACCTTGCGATCAAGCGCAGCATCGTGCTTTTTCCACTACCCGAAGGACCGACGATTGCGGTCAGCGTACCTTCTTTCATCTCAGCGGACACTTGATCCAACACGATGCTCTTGTCATAACCGAACGTTACATTTTCAAAGCGGATGTCATGATGGCTTGGTGCTGGGTTGTCTCCTGTCATCACTTGCTGTTGAAGCAGGTTCACGATGCGTTCACCTGCCATAGCGTCATATTTAAACGCCGGCAAGCGCATGATCGCGACGGTGAGCGGGTCAAACACATGGGTGCCCACTAACAGAAACACACCAAATAAGGGAACATTCAGCTCCCCACCTAGTATGAGGTAGGCACCTACAATTGTAATTAAAGCCATTCCAGTTTGGATAAATGCCATGGCTACTAAAAAGAAAGGTCCAAGCGCACCCTCCAGCTTGATGCTTTCTTTCATGTAATGATAAAAAGATTGCTCTAATCTTTTAAAGTTCTCGCCGCGTAGATTGTATGCTTTAATTATTTTCATGCCAAATAAATATTCCTGCAGACAGTTTGCTTGCACAATTTTAGCTTTTGAATGGCTGTTGCCAAGTTTGCGCTCTAGACGGGATACAGCAGAGAGAATGAGCAGCGAAATCGGGAAGCCTGCTATCATGGCCACAGACATGCGCCAATCAATAAATAACAGTCCGACAAATCCAAGTATCGGAATAATAATGCCACTTACAAGCTGGGGTAACGTATTCGTTGCTGCATTCTCGATCTGGGTGAAGTCATTCATCATGGTATGCCCAAGCTCGCCAGGGTCTTTGCGCATCAAGAAACCAATCGGCAGCTTGCGTATGTGCTCGGCCAAATTCGTGCGCCCCTCTGCAGAGGCTTCGTAGGCACCGCGATAAATGGAACGATAGGAGATCCGTTCACATACAAACAATAGGATAAAGCAAACAGCCATTCCACCCCATGCAAGCCACAAATGCTGCATATTAAGCGTTGTCTGCTTCTCGGCGTAATAGACATAGATCGTTCCGACAACGAATGCCATGCAGCCAAACGGAAGCATATGGATCAGACTGGACAATATGGACCACAAGATTGGTTTGATCATCTTCTCTGGATGTCCGGCCGTAATATTACGCAATTTGCTCAGCATTACACAAGCGCCTCCTTTTCCTGTACGAGATTGATCTGCCAGTCTACGGAAGACGTATAAGCATCCCACATTTTCTTGTATAACCCCCCGTGGGACAACAGCTCTGAATGAGTGCCTGCATCGTTAAGGGTACCTTCCTTGAGCACGAGAATCTGATTCGCTTCACAGATCGTCGTGAGACGATGGGCAATAATTAGCACGGTTTTGCCTTTAATCAGTTCTCGCAGCGCGAGCTGCATGTGATACTCATTTTCCGGATCGGCATAAGCAGTAGCCTCGTCCAGTACCAGGATGGGTGAATTTTTTAGAATGGCTCTGGCAACAGATACACGCTGCTCCTCGCCGCCCGATAAATAGACTCCGCCTTCTCCAATAGGAGTATCGTAGCCATGAGGCAGATGGTTAATAAATTCATGGCACTGTGCTGCTCTTGCCGCAGCAAACACCTCTTCATCAGTTGCAGTTGGTCTACCAGCCAGAATGTTGTTATATAACGTATCTGAAAAGAGGAACGTGTCTTGAAATACGAAAGACATCGTGTCCATCAGATCGCTCATACCCATGTCGCGGATATCAATACCACCAATTTTGATACTGCCTTTCTGCACATCCCAGAATCTAGGGATAAGCTGGGCAATCGTAGATTTGCCAGAGCCGGAAGGGCCAACCAAAGCGGTAATTTCCCCTTGGGACGCTGTAAAGGAAATACTCTTTAACACTTCGGCGCCCTGTTTACCGCCATAGGAAAAGGAGACATTATGAAACTGGACCTCGTAGGAGGAAGGTTTCTGACTAGAAGCGGGTTCATCCAATGTTCTTTCATCCAGCATCTCATCGATGCGCTTTACTCCCTCTGAAATCATGTTGAGGGCAGACGCAAAGCTGTTCAGCTTAAAAATGGGTGCAGTAATACCAGGTGTCAGCACAAGGAAAAATAACAAAGTGACTGCAAAGGCCATGTTGTTTGGCTCGCCGCTCAAGAAAAATAAACCGATAGGTAAAATAAAAGTGGATAATGAAAGGATAATTGTCTTAAACGTAACGTAGCCCGTCTGGAAATTGTCGACAAATTTCAAGCTGAAATCCCGATACTGGATCATATCCTCATAAAACCTGCGGAACGAATGGACGGTTTGCCCGAAAATTTTGATAGAGGGCATACCACGTACATATTGTATAGAAGAGGTGTTAATATTTTCAAGCGCGTCGAAATATTCCTTCAAACCCTCCTTTGCTTTGCTGCCAGCCATCATAGAGAATTGTGATATAAATCCAATGATCATTGGAATGACGCAGGCGAGTGCAAACCAAGTATCCAAGTAAAACATCGTCACAATCATGACGATGATCATAACAGCCGTATTGATGAGATCAGGCAGTTGGTGAGCAATAAATAGTTCTATTCTTTCAACGTCCAGCTCAACTATTTTTTTGATTTTGCCAGTGGCATTTTTATTCAGGTAGCCTAAAGGCAGTCTGCCAATGTGCTCTGCGAGCTTTATCCGGATGCCATATAGGATACGAAACGCCGCAATGTGCGAGCACATTCCTCCTACATACATAAAGAAGTATCCCGCTGCCACGCCAACACCTCCCCATATGGCCCATGTAATCACATATGAACCATCCACAGACAAGATGGATGAGGCGTGCGCTAACAGCTCAGCCATCACGTAATATACCGATAAATAGGGTAACAGCATTAAAAATACACTGACTGTAGACAGTATTCCCGACCATATAAGGAGCGCTTTTTTCTCACCGGCAAGCTCCAATAGCCGTGAGATGCCCT
This sequence comes from Paenibacillus sp. ACRRX, assembly GCF_022346885.1. Taxonomy (GTDB): domain Bacteria; phylum Bacillota; class Bacilli; order Paenibacillales; family Paenibacillaceae; genus Paenibacillus_B. The sequence goes on along the minus strand of NZ_JAKRNK010000008.1, from coordinate 85,174 downwards.
TTTTTTTCAAAGTTTCTCACTCCTTTTTTTGTTTGCTCAACTCAATGACTTGGTCGCATGCCAGCTCTGCTAGAATAAGGTCATGCGTAATCATAATGACGGTTTTCCCAGCCTCCGCAAGCTGCCTCGCCCATAGGGCTACTTTGAGGACACCGTCGCCATCCAGTCCGCTCGTCGGCTCGTCTAACACGATCAGCTCCGCATCTGAGCAATAAGCAGCTGCCATTGTGACACGCTGCTTTTCACCGCCAGATAGTGAGGCCGGGTGTCTTTCCTGCAGCTGACGCAGGCCAAAGGCGTCCAGCGCGGCGTAGGCTCTCTCTCTCAGTTGTTCGTTCATCTGTCTGCCGAGCATGATTTCATTGCCTACACTGTCGGCGTAGAGTTGATAATCCGCATCCTGCATGACCAAATAGCTAGAAGCGCGGCGTTGGTTTGTGGATAACGGAATTCCTCTGCTCAGTACAGTTCCACCACGTTGGCGGAGCAGGCCACACAGTATTTTGCAGAGCGTCGTTTTGCCCGCTCCATTTTCACCCGTGAGTGCGGTAACGCTACCTTTAGGCAGCGTTATGTTCAAGTTATATATGCCGTCGCCATTCCGTCTGTAATGAAAAGCAAGTTTGCGTGCCTCTAATGCAGGCTCTACAGCAGCAGCTGTTTCGGCGTGCGCAGAAGTTATTGCTGTGCTCATATCCGGGTGTCGCAAACCATATGATCTTATGTCTGAATAAGTAAGTTGTAAAAATACATCTTTGGTCCATGAATCCGAGATCCTGCCCTCTTCCATATAGACAAATGTATCAGCAACAGGGATTAGCGCATGGAGCCGATGCTCACTGATGACAAGAGTAGTGCCGGCCTGCTTGAGCTTAATCAGGGCGTCGAGCAGTGCCTGCGTGGCGTTATGATCAAGATTTGCTGTCGGTTCATCCAGGATAAGCAGGGGTGGGGACAGCACAGAAGCAGCAGTTATGGCGACAAGCTGTTTCTGTCCACTGGACAGCTGATTTAAAGAACGGTCAAGTAAATGAGAAATACCAAGCTCTGCAGCCTGCTTGTTTATTCGTATCATAATCTCATGTGGCGCAATGCCAAGATTCTCAGCAGAAAAGGCCAGCTCATCACGCACATTATCCATAAAAAATTGGCTGCGTGGGTCCTGAAATACAACACCCATCAGCCTTGTACGCGCTTCGGGCAGCAGGTCGGAGGGGCTTTGGCCGCTGACTCTAATAGTGCCGCTGAGACTTCCGCTAAAAAAGCTTGGCGCAAGACCGTTCACTAGTCGGAGTATCGTACTTTTGCCGCAGCCTGAACGCCCGCATAATACTAGGCACTGGCCTGGTTTTACGGAGAAGCTAATATGCTCTACGCCGCGCTCGCCTTTGGACATTTGATCTTCATGGCCATACCGAAAGGAGACATTATCGAATTGAATCATGTACCGAAGCCTCCCACCCAATAAATGCTGGCTCCGAGCAAGACATATATGCCGACTGTCAGTCCGTCAGCCACTTTTATCCCTACAGGATGAATAGAAGTCCTCATGCAGCCACTCTCGATGCCCCGAAGCTCCGCAGAAGAAGCCAGTTCCGCTGACAGCTTCAGACAACGGACGATAAGTGGCATAAAAAAGCATTCATAGGCTATAGCTGGCTGTGCTGCAGCACTGTACCAGCGAGGAAAGATGCCTCTTGCCCGAATACCGTCTCGTATAGCGCGAATTTCAATTTGCAGGACAGGGAAGAAACGAAGTAATATGCACAGCATAACGAGTACAGCGTTTGGCACCCGCATTTTGGCGTAAGCACACATAAGTGCGCTTGGAGACATCGAGATCAGGGTGACCCCAATCATCGCCATCGGCATCAATTTTACAAAGGTATACACAATAATAACAAAAGTTCCCAAATTATAGGTTATAAGCACGTAATATACTACCTTCAATGTGATATAGATCAAGCCATACTGAAGGGCTTTACGAGGCAGGTGATTAAAGAGCATATATACAAGACAAAGTGAAGCTAAGAGATCAGTTTGAACAGGCTGGCTAACTAGGACGGACAGAAGGCTCGCACATAAGAGTACGAGGAGATGAGTTCTGGCATCTAGAGATTTCATACCAGTTTGGCCTTTTTAACGTGCTTATGCAGCAGTCGATTTCCGAGCGCACAGCCGACAACAGCGCCCACAAGCGAAAATGCAGACATGAGGATGACCATAGAAGGTGTCCCGTAATAATACAAGTTTTGCGCAACCTGTTCTGGAGACATGCTTTGGCTGAGTGTAGCTTCATATTGCTCTTTAAAAAACAGGATCGGCATTACACCGCAGAAGGAAAAGCCAACATTATAAATACTGTAGCCTATCGCATTGCGAACAGGATTACGATAGGTATGAGTGCCCCACATGGCAAGCTCGCCTAGCACGCCTACGATGGCAAGGGTAAGTAAGAAATAGGCATAACCGAATGCGATGAAGTATACGCCTGTTATTAATGACGTAAAGAACAATATGCCTCGCCTGTCAATTTTATTAGACATAACCATGTAAATGGGGCCATTCACCAGAGCAATTAACCCTGTACCTGCAATGTACGATCCCGCTGGAGTCAGAAGTATGGAAGTAAACATAAAACCAATCGTAAAAATAAGAATCATGACAACATTAAATATAGCAAGAGTAATAAAATCTCTCATTTTCCAGCTGTTTCTCAGGACAACGGTCTCGGTTTGCATGGACAATGCCTCCTGATTAGCTTGCGGAATCTGCATCAAGCTAATATATTATATAGTTAGTCAGCATCATATAGTCCGCTGGCTCTTAAGGTCAACAGAATTGGAACTTATTCGTCCGTTAGGGGCATAATTTCGTCTGATCGTGGCATAAGGTGGTGAATGAAATGAACGACATCATGGCTGAAATGCATACGCCTTGTTTGTTGGGGAGCGGATTTTATCCCGATTATTGTAATGAGCAATGCTGTCGTGAAGGAGCCTGTTTTACCGTTGTGCCTGAAAAAGGAGACGGGTACTATTGGACATACTGCCAGAATAATTTGTTTTCCATCTCTATCCAAAATTTTGTTTTTTACGAGGATTTGTATTTTGAATATAAGCAGCCCGAATATTTGAGTGTAAACTATTACGATTCTGTATCGGGTGAGGAACTAAACCCATGCAAACCATTAACGAGTAACTGTATCAAAGGCCATATTGGCTGTAATAACTTGTATCAGGCAATCTATCATAAGAATATACCCGTGTGCTCAACGGGAATCATCATTATGCCGGAATATTACGAAACTTATCTGCATGCTAAATATCCCGGTGATTATGAAGACCCACGAGCTGCTTTTATTGGCGTGGATGGCTTGACTGATTTTCCAGAACTGGTCTTTCTGCTGAGACAGATTCGTAATTTCCGCGGAACAGGTATCTCTGCCAAGTTGTACTATGAGGGCAAAGTAGCGGAGGCGGTCTCGCTCATTTTAGAGAAGACTTCACAGCACAAGTGCTGGTGCCCCATAAGGAATTTATCTGCACAGGATCAGGAGAGCCTTCTCTCCGTGGCGACCTACATAGATAATCATTTCTCCTTTGATCTTCGTTTGGAGCAGCTGGCCCGAATTGCTTGTATGGGTACAACAAAGCTTAAATATATGTTTAAAGTAGTCCATAAACGCACGATAACCGAATATATCCAAAGTAAGCGTATGTGCCAAGCTGAGTGTTTACTAACGAGCACAGACCTTAATATTAATCAGATTGCTAAAATTGTAGGTTATACCAACTCGAGCCGCTTCTCTGAGTTGTTCCGTAAAAATACAGGCATGCTTCCTAACGAATACCGCAAGTTGGCCATATCCAATACTGGAGCTGGGCGGTCTGATCAGGGTAGCCATGTACTAGGTTAGTCTTTAAAGTGAATGAATAGGCACCTTTAGGACCACACATATCATGTGGGGGAAAGGTGTCTTTTTTATGGGCTTATACCTGTTGCAGAAACTGTCAGGTTGATAAATAAACTTGGAGAAATCGTGACATGGCTCATGTTTACAAAAAATAAATTGATATTTATGCTAATAATATTTTGACAATGATAATCATTATCATTATTATGTTGTTAGAAAGGAGCAGTTTACAGCTGAATGCGGCCTATTACATCCTGACACTTAAAGTATGCCTAACAATCGAGCTCCAGTGATAGTGGTGGCGGCCAAATTAGCAGTACTAACTTACTTACAGCGTGTATTTCAAAAAGGGGAGGAGCATGGATGCAATCTGCAACAAAAATGAATTCGTGGCTGCTTAATTATCCAAAAGCAGGAGATCAAATTCGCCTGTTCTGCTTGCCATATGCAGGTGGAGGTGCTTCTGTCTACAGGGGATGGCAGGAGGCTTTTCCCGCCGAGGTGGGCGTATATCCGCTTCAACTTCCAGGCAGAGAGAATCGGATATCGGAACAACCGATATGCAGCATGCAGGAGTTGGTGTATGCGCTTGCAGAGGTGGTTATTCCGCATCTGGACCGGCCGTTTATGTTGTTTGGTCACAGCCTGGGTGCGCGTATTGCCTTTGAATTGGCACGCCATCTTCGCAGGGTAGGGGAGAGACAGCCTAGCCGATTGATCGTGTCTGGCAGCAGAGCTCCGCACATACCGGAACCAAAGCCTGTCCATCATCTCCCGGATGATGCTTTTATTAGAGAACTGCGCCGCTTAGCGGGCACACCCGAAACGATATTAGAGAGCAGGGAACTGATCAATTTGTTCCTCCCTATGCTGCGTGCGGACTTCACAGTGGATGAAACTTATAGCTGTGTAGAAGATAAGCCGCTTTCTTGTCCGATTACTGCATTTGGCGGGACTAAGGATACAGAGGCTGCCCAAGAAGAGATTGAAGCGTGGCAGTTTCACACTACAGGGAATGTCAGCCTGGAGATGATCGACGGGGATCATTTTTTTGTCCAAACAAGAAGGGATATTCTGCTGCCGGCTGTCTCAACAGTACTTCGTCAGTACGTCTCTCAGCTTGTTGATCTTCCACAACAGTAAAGATACATCAATTTCTATCAATTATTCCTATCAAAGCCGCTATTCCTTGCGGAGGAATCCTCATACAGCGAATGCTTCATACTGGGCTTAAGACAACAAAGGTTCCATCTGCATTTATTTAGGAGGAGGATAGTATGAACGCATATAAGGAAAGTATGGACCAGACCGGATTAACATACGAACAACTTGGCTACTGGGAGCCGCGTACGCTTGGGCAGCAATTACGAGCATGGGCAGAACGTTATCAAAGTCGAATCGCAGTTGTTGAGGAGAATGTCAGTCTTACTTATCGCGATCTGGATCACAAAGTGGATGAACTTGCTTCTGGTTTTGTCCATCTAGGCATCAAGAAGGGCGATAATGTAGTCGTACAGCTGCCAAACCGGATATCATTTATGCTCACCTGCTTTGCTTTGTTCCGTGTCGGTGCGCTGCCGATTATGGCATTACCTGCGCATAGGGAGTCGGAACTGGACGGCATCTTTATCCTCGCCAAACCAGTAGCTTATATTATTCCAACAACATATCTTGGCTTCGACTATACCCAAATGGCAGATAAACTAGCGCAGAAGCATCCGTCTATCAAGTTTATCGTAACAGATGGCATAAGTCAGAACGGCGTTAATCTTGCCGATATCAGCATGCCCTCAATAGAATTGGAATCGCCTTCATATCGAGATACTGCACTGCTGCTCTTATCTGGAGGAACAACTGGAACCCCTAAACTTATCCCAAGAACTCATACTGATTATATATATAATGCAAAAGCAGCTGCTGAACGAAGCGGCCTGAATGCGGATAGTGTTTATCTTGCCGTACTGCCAATCGCACATAATTTCCCGCTTTGCTGTCCTGGTATTTTAGGTACATTGTCTGTTGGCGGCAAAGTAGTTATGTGTCAAACCACAAGCTGCGAGGAAGCCTTTCCGCTGATCGCCAAAGAAAGAGTAACCATTACTGCGCTTGTCCCGGCGATTGTTCAACTGTGGCTGGAGGTGCTGGAATGGGATCGTTCAAGCGATATTTCCAGCCTCAAAGTGCTGCAAGTCGGCGGTTCGATGCTGGACCCAACAGTTGCTAACCGGATTATGACAGAGATGACGTGCAAGCTGCAGCAAGTGTTTGGGATGGCAGAAGGTCTTATTTGCTGTACGTCGCTGACAGATTCTGACGCTATTATCCAAAGCTGTCAAGGTCGTCCGTTGTCCGCACATGACGAGATACGGATTGTAGATGAGAACGGGGAGCCAGTGGCAGACGGAGCATACGGCGAGCTGCTAGTGAGGGGACCGTATACCATTAGTGGTTACTATAGGGCACCTGAGCAGAACCGCAGCGATTTTACGGCTGATGGGTACTATCGCTCCGGCGACAAAGCGAGAATTACACCAGAAGGCAACATTCAGATTGGTGGACGAATCAAAGAACAGATCAATCGGGCTGGCGAAAAAATTATGTCATCCGAAGTCGAGTCCTATTTGCGGCTGCATCCGGCGATTAAAGACGCTGCTGTGATCACACTGCCTGATCCCCACCTTGGTGAGAAAAGCTGTGCTTATTTAATGACTGACAATGAGGACCTTGGTCTTGTGGATATTTATACATTTCTAAACGAGATGGGAGTTGCACGTTATAAAATGCCAGATCAGATCAAACTTATCCATGCCTGGCCGCTGACAAGCGTAGGCAAGGTCGATAAACGTAAATTAACAGCAATGGCAGCAGCGTCTGAGCATCAAGCAGAGCCAGCCAAAGGATCTTACTTTGAACAAACGATTCCATTTACGGGTGATGCTCATCTAGTGGCTGCGCAGATGACGGAGCAAGGGCTGTATGAGAACTATCTGTTATATGAAAATGGGGAAGAGTTGGCGCTAGGGATGGGTGTTTACGCCTTTTTATCCGTTGATGTGGAACATACGACTTTGCGAACAGGCGACCATACGCGGCGCTGGGACAACGGAGACTTAAGCGAAACGATAAACAACGCATTATCAACTATCCCACTGCATGATTGGCGTGCTTATGGAACAGCTAATTTCGGTTTGTGTCGTCACAATCATGACCTGCCATTGCTAGCGGAAGATCCCTGTTTACTAAAACTGTTTATTCCCCAAGTGGAGCTGCGATTTACACCAGGTTCAATTCTGATAAGGTCCTTACAGATTGAACGGCTGGATGAACTTGGGCGATTAGTGAAGGGACTGTCTAATTATGTGTCGGTTGTGGAGTCGTACGATGCCATTTCAGGCAGTCTCACGCAACGAGCAAATCAGTCCAAGCTTGATGTTCCAGAAGTATATACGTATGAAGCGGAAAATTATATGGCTCAAGTGCAGGATGCTGTCGCAGAAATACGAACGCGACAATACGAAAAAGTAATACTATCCCGAAAAATACCGCTGCAGCAGGAGCTTGATATGGCTGCCAGCTACATAGCCGGAAGAAGGGTGAATTCTCCTGCAAGATCTTTCTTGCTTAGTATAGACGGCTTGCAGGCAGCTGGTTTTAGCCCGGAGACGGTCGTTGAAGTTGACAGTGAAGGCTGGGTCAGCACCTTCCCGCTTGCCGGCACTCGTTCAAGCGGAGGAAGCTTGGAAGAGGAACTTAAGCTGAAGGAAGAGTTGCTGTTGGATCCGAAGGAAATCGCAGAGCATGCGGTGTCCGTCAAGCTGGCATTCGAAGAACTGATCCGAGTTTGTGAGCCGGAGACCATTACGATGAATCAATTTATGTCCGTTGTCAATCGGGGGACCGTGCAGCATATTGCTTCACGTTTAAAAGGCAAGCTTAACGCTGACTGCAACTCGTGGCATGCTTTTCAGACGCTGTTCCCTGCTGTAACGGCTTCAGGTATTCCGAAGCGAGCGTCTATTGAAGCGATCGGCAGATTGGAGGCAAGTCCGCGAAATCTGTACAGTGGTTCTGTGATGACTGTTGATAGTAATGGCGCGATGGACGCTGCGCTTGTGCTGCGGACGATATACCAGCAAGGACAGCAGGCGTGGCTCCATGCTGGCGCAGGTGTAGTCAAGCTGTCTGTTCCGGCGCGGGAACTGGAAGAAACGTGTGAGAAACTAAGCAGCTTTTCACGACAATTAGTGGTGTCCAGTCGTGAAAGAGCATTTCAGGTTTAAAAATATAGGCAGTACGAGCGAAAGGAGTGATCGAGTACATGGTCCATGGATCAAACAGCAACTCGGATGTCATGTTGTTGTCCCCGCTGAGTTATGAAGAGGTTCGGTCGCAGATTAAGAGCATGCTGCCAGCACCAATCGAATTTGAAGATCATCAGAACTTGATTGAGCTTGGTCTCGATTCTTTGCAAATGATGAGGCTGGTTAACAAGTGGCGCCGGGACGGTGCCGCCGTTACATTTGCAGAGTTGATTGTCTCGCCCCGTCTTAGTGACTGGTGGTCCTTGCTAGATCAAAGCGGGATAGACAAGCAAAGAGAAGATGAACGCATACAGGGACAGGTCCAAGTTGAGGATACGGGGGAGCCTTTTGCGCTTACGGATGTCCAATCGGCCTACTGGTTCGGACGTCAGGATGACCAGCCACTTGGTGGGATTGGCTGCCATGCTTACTTGGAACTAGACGGTGTTGGAGTTGAGCCTGCTCGTTTGGAAACGGCTTGGAGCAAATTGCTTATGCATCATCCGATGCTGCGTGCCAGATTTCTGAGTGATGGTCGACAGGATGTGATGGATACGCCATATGATCAAGTATTGCCTGTACATGACCTAAGCCTGCACGCGGAAGAAGAGCTTATACAGGAACTAGACCTTATACGTGAGCGGCTGTCACATCGTCGTCTGGATGTTGATCTGGGGCAAGTTGCAGGTCTAGAATTAAGCTTGCTGCCGAATCAGCGGACACGGCTTCATCTGGATGTCGATTTACTGGTCGCGGATGTACAAAGCTTGCACATTTTGCTGCGGGATCTGGCAGACGTCTACGCGCACGGGTGCACACCTGCAGCGCCTGCTGATTGGAGCTTTGCCACTTATCTTGTAAAAGAAGCTGGGCGCAGAAGCGTAGATCTGGAGCAAGCCACTTCCTATTGGAAAGAGCGATTGTTAACGCTGCCTGCTGCTCCTGGCTTGCCGCTCAGAGTGAAGGCCGATACGATAAAAAAGCCGTTATTTAATAGAAGAAATAGGGTTGTTGCCAATACGGAATGGTTGTTGTTGCAGCAGCGGGCGGCAGCTTATCATGTGACGCCTGCGATGGTGCTGCTTGCCGCTTATGCGGAAGTGCTCGACCGATGGAGCGCGCATTCGAAGTTCCTAATTAATATTCCATTGTTTGCCCGTCAGACCGGGGAAGTTGGCCTTGAGGATGTTGTTGCTGACTTTACGAATTTGCTGCTGCTTGAAGTGAATTGCAGCTCGCGCGTATCCTTCTTACAGCGAGTACGTGATGTACAGGCGCAATTTCATCAGGATGTAGCTCATGCGGCATACTCTGGGGTACAGCTTCAGCGTGATTTGGCACGTGTCCATCGGGGCGAGCGTGATTTTGCGCCAGTTGTATTCGCATGTAATCTAGGAACTCCATTTATGAATGAAGAATGCCAACATACGTTAGGCCAGCTCTCGTATATGATTTCTCAAACGCCGCAAGTATGGCTCGATTTTCAAACCTATGAAATAAATGACGGCTTGTTGCTGGCTTGGGACGCTGTCGACGAATTGTTTCCCGAAGGTCTGATCGATCAAATGTTTAACGCTTTTTCTGAACTAATCGATTGGCTCGTAGTGGGAGATAACAATTGGGAAATGGAACCCGAGATACATCCTGCTGCTCTTACATCTAGAACGAACAATAAACTTGTTCCCTCACATACACGTCTTACTCCATGTATTCACACTTCATTTTTTGATATTGCCCAAGTTAATCCGCAGGCAACTGCCCTTATAGACAGCGGGACAAACACAACTTGGTCTTACCGTGATCTGGCTGACTATGCTTTACGTGTCGCAGCACTGCTGCAGAGGCATGGGATAAGAGAGGGAGAGCCTGTTGCAATTACGTTGCCAAGGGGCATGCTGCAAGTCGCTGCAGTACTTGGCGTATTGGCAATCGGTGCATGTTATGTGCCGATAAGTACTGGACAGCCATCTGTTCGTCGCCAGCGCATTCATAAAAAGGCCGCCATTTGTTACGTACTTACTAACCTTGAATTTGCAAATACGTTAGATTGGCCTGACGGTACCGTAGGCATAGCTATTGACGATGCAGCACACGTAGATCCCTTAATTAGACCTGTTCCAGTTTCTTCTGAGCAATTGGCTTATATTATTTTTACCTCGGGTTCCACAGGAGAACCTAAAGGGGTGGAAATCACACACAAGGCAGCGTGGAACACGATCGCAGACATTAATCACCGTTATGCGGTGAATCACAAGGATTGTATTTTAGCAGTATCTTCACTTGAGTTTGATCTTTCTGTTTATGACCTATTTGGCTTATTGAGCGCAGGTGGGGCATTAGTACTGATTACGGAAAATACTCGTCGTGATGCTGTCTATTGGTTAGAACTAATGAACAAGCATCAGATTACGATCTGGAATTCCGTTCCGGTACTGCTTGACATGCTGCTCGTTGCAGCGGATCACGAGCGGCAGCAACTGCAGAATCTACGTCTCGCGATGCTGTCGGGTGATTGGATCGGACTAGACCTCCCATCAAGGTTGAATAGCACAGCCAAGCAATGCCATCTGGTTGCGATGGGAGGAGCGACCGAGGCAGCTATCTGGTCCAATGCCTTTGATGTTGCACTTCCGCTGCCTGCTGAATGGACATCTATTCCTTATGGTCGTCCATTAACGAATCAGACATACCGAGTCGTGGATGACAAGGGGAGGGATTGTCCAGACTGGGTACCCGGGGAACTGTGGATTGGCGGTGATGGTGTTGCGCAAGGCTATCGCGGAGACGAGGAACTGACAGCACAACGATTCGTCAGCTGGCATGGTTCGCGTTGGTATCGGACAGGTGACCTCGGGCGATATTGGATAGACGGCAACCTTGAATTCTTGGGGCGGATGGATTTCCAGGTGAAGATTAGAGGTCATCGTATAGAGCTGGGCGAGATCGAGGCCGCATTAAAACAGTATCCAGGTGTAAGGGATGCGGTCGTAACAGCAGCCGGTGATCCGCGTGGAACGAAGCATCTGATCGGTTACGTGGTGACTGATCCAGAGAAAGAATCGTCCTGCTATGAGCAGGAACACGCGGATTTCGAAGAAGCAGCTGTGCGCTGGGCAGCAATGACTGATGCAGGGCGTCTTCAGGCGCGTCAGCTTCAAGCCTGGCCGGAGGGGACTCATTTGCAGTATGTACCTGCATGGTGGGCGTGGATGGAGCGTGTAAGCGTCAGCTTCATGTGCCGCGTACTAGCGCAGGCAGGTGCCTTAGTACAGCAAGGGGAGCGTTATACGCTGAATACCATTATGCAGCAATGCGGCATTAAGCCCCGATATGAGAAGCTGATCGGACAATGGCTTGATACGCTGCAGCAAGAGCATTTTTTGACCAAAGATGAAACTGGTAGTTTCGTTAACTTGAAAACACTGCACTCCGTGTCAGAGTTGACCGAACCTTTCATAGATCCTGCTTTTCTTGATCATGATGCACCACCTGCATGGGGCTCACAAACGCAGGGATTACTGCGCTATTTGCAACTATTGGACCCCTATATCGTGGATCTGCTGACAGGTAAGCTGGACCCGCTAGCGTTATATTTTTCCGACGAACACGAACTGTCCCCGGCTATTCTGCTGAATACTATTCCTGGGACTGACTACTGTAATGGATTGATACGCCATATGTTGGACGATGTCGTGCATAACACGCTCCAAGGGAAAGAAATTCGAATATTGGAAATAGGGACTCGCAACGAAGTTCTGACTGAATCTTTATTGTCCTTATTATCGCGAGACAAGTGCGTGTACACATGCGCTGATTCATCCACTTTGTTTATCAATCGTGCCAAGCATAAGTTTAGTGCGTATCCTTTTGTTCAGTATGAGCTCTTGGATATAGATCAGCATCCTGGCACACAAGGTTATGAACTACATGGTTATGACGTCATCATCACTTCAAATGCCCTGCATCGTGCACGTAACATTCATACGTCACTAACACATATACAGGATCTGCTGGCTCCTGGCGGCCTATTAATCATCGCGGAGATGACACGTAATAGCAAATTGCAGCACATCAGCACGGCATTTCTTGAAGCAGGAGGTTCTTCTTATGAAGATGGACGACGTGCCGAGCCGCTGCTAGCTGTGGAGACCTGGCAGCATCTGCTGCAGTCGAGAACATTTGTAGAGGTAGAAGTATTTCCTCGACCAGATGATGCTGCGGCTGTATTCGCTCAGCATGTGTTTGTTGCACAGGCGCCGCATATCGTCACCCGTTTCCAGCCGGAGAAACTGTCACATTATTTGAATCAGAAGCTGCCTGATTATATGGTTCCAGCTGCTTTTATTCCATTACAGGAGCTTCCGCTTACTGCAAACGGTAAAGTAGATCGGCAAGCATTGCCGGCTTCAGATCATTTGCTTAAGGACAAGTCTGACATTCGTTATCAAGCCCCGCAGACAGAAGTTGAACAGCTTCTTACAGCGATTTGGTGTGAGTTGTTTGACAAGGATCAGGTCGGTATAAATGACAACTACTTCACTTTGGGTGGAGATTCGTTAGTGGCTACCAAGCTAATCGGGATCATTCGCACTCGATTTGAGGTGGATTTGTCACTGGGCAGCATATTTGAACGTCCATCAATAGCTGGGCTGGCAGAGCATATTCAGAAGCTGCTGGATAAGAAGACGGAAAGTGTAAAGCCTCTTGCAAGCTTGCCGCTCATCACAGCTGACATCGCGCAGCAGCATATGCCGTTTCCGCTAACCGATATTCAACAAGCTTACTGGGTAGGAAGAAGCGGGATTTATGCTTTAGGCAACGTTTCAACCCACTGTTACTTTGAAATTGAAGGGACAGATCTAGAACTTGAACGTATCGAAAGAGCCTGGCAGCGTTTGATTGAACAGCACGGCATGATGAGAACTGTAATACTTCCAGGTGGACAGCATCAGCAAATACTGCCACAAGTGGCTGTCTATTCGATCTTCCTTAACGACTTGCGTGGACAATCTGTGACAGAGGTTGAGACTGCGCTGCAGCACATTCGGAATGAAATGTCTCATCAGGTGTTGTCTACTGATCAATGGCCGCTATTTGACGTGAGAGCGACTTGTTACGGTAAACAACAGGTAAGGCTGCATATCAGCTTTGATAATCTAATCTTTGACGGCTGGAGTATGTTTCATCTTCTGAGTGAATGGAACAGACTTTATCATGAGCCGGCTGCGCCGCTGCCTGTGCTCGAACTATCATTCCGTGATTACGTGTTAGCGCAGGAACAGCTAAAACAATCCGATGTTTATCTACGGGACGAAGCCTATTGGCTGGACCGCCTGCCTGATTTGCCACCTGCCCCGGAGCTGCCGCTGGCTCTGCATCCAGATCAAATGACGGAGCAGCGCTTCTGCCGCCAAGATGCACGGCTTAGCCGTAACAGCTGGCAGCAGCTTAAGACACGGTCGGCAGATGCAGGTCTAACCCCCTCCGGGTTGCTCCTGACTGCCTATGCAGAAGTACTAAGCGTATGGAGCAAGCGTCCCCAGTTCACGATTAATCTCACGCAATTTAATCGTCTGCCATTACATCCGCAGGTGCAGGAAATTGTAGGAGATTTTACTTCGCTGACACTGCTGGCAGTTGATCAATCCCAGGGGAACACCTTTATGGCACGCGGGCGAAACTTGCAGCATCAGTTGTGGCAGGATCTTGACCATCCTCATGTCGGCGGTGTGCAAGTACAGCGTGAATTGGCGCGAATGAACGGAGAGCATCAAGGTGTATCGATGCCTGTTGTGTTTACGAGTGCGCTTGGCGTCGACCAATGGAGCGGAGACGACTCTGGTGGAAAGTGGCTCGGCAAGCTAGTGTACAACATTACACAAACACCGCAAGTATGGCTGGATCACCAAGTGGTTGAACAAGACGGTGAGCTGCTCTTGATATGGGATGCAGTCGAGGGACTTTTCCCGGAAGGGCTGCTAGAGGATATGTTTGCAGCTTATTGCTGTTTGCTGCAGCGTCTTGCGGATGAAGATGCTGTGTGGTGGGAACAAGGAACGAGTCTGATCCCAGTTCCTCACCTCAACTCCAGAATAGCAGCCAATGATACAGAATCTACTGTTCCAACGGAGACACTAACCCAATTATTTGACCAGCAGGCAGCCCTTAACTTCCAACATCCGGCGGTAATTGCACCAGATCGCACATTGACCTACGAAGATTTGTATCGTTATTCGAATGAAATAGGCTCGCGGTTACGGGGTCAGGGCGCAAAGCCAAATACGTTGGTTGCTGTTGTCATGGATAAAGGATGGGAGCAAATTCCAGCAGTACTCGGCATATTAAAATCTGGGGCTGCTTATCTCCCTGTAGATCCAGACCATCCTGAGGAGCGGCAATGGCAGCTGCTTCGTGATGGAGAGGTGCGCATCGTTCTTACCCAATCGTGGCTGAAACAAAAATTAAATTGGCCTGACGATGTAGACTGCTGGTGTGTAGATCAGATGAATTTAAGTGCAGACGCTCTCCATTCACTGGAGCTTGTTGTACAGCCGCTAGATCTGGCGTATGTCATTTATACCTCTGGTTCGACTGGCTCACCCAAGGGGGTAATGATTGACCATCTTGGTGCTGTCAACACGATTATGGATATAAACAAACGGTTTCATGTGGGACCGCAGGATAGAGTGTTGGCGCTTTCTAACTTGAATTTTGATCTTTCTGTGTACGATATATTTGGTATTTTGGCTGCAGGTGCGTCGATTGTTATGCCTGAGGCAGCTAAGGCAAAGGAACCTGCCCATTGGCTGGAGTTGTTGAAACAACAAGAAGTAACGATATGGAATACAGTGCCGGCCTTTATGCAGATGATGGTTGAATATGGAAGTGGAAGAAATGCCGTCATGTCATCCTCCTTGCGGTTGGTGTTATTAAGTGGCGACTGGATACCGTTGGATTTGCCTGACAAAATCAAGGCTCATGTCCAAGAGATAGAAGTTATTGGCCTTGGAGGAGCAACAGAAGCATCTATTTGGTCCAACATATTCCCGATTCAAGAAGTAGATTCAACGTGGAAAAGCATCCCCTATGGCCGCCCGATGTTGAACCAGCGCTATCACGTGCTTAACGAAAGGCTGGAGGACTGCCCCATTTGGGTTGCAGGTCAGCTATATATCGGTGGAATCGGTTTGGCACGAGGCTATTGGAACGATGAGGTCAGAACAAATGAGCGATTTATCTATCATCCTCGCACAGGTGAACGGCTATATGGTACGGGAGATCTGGGACGTTATTTACCAAACGGAAATATTGAGTTTATAGGGCGCGAAGACAGTCAAGTGAAAATTCGGGGACACCGGATTGAATTAGGTGAAATAGAAGCTGCGATGAAGCGTCATGACGGGATCAAAGATGCCATTGTACTCGTCGCTGGCGAGTCGAACCAAGATAAGCACTTGGTCGGGTATGTGGTGCCAAGTGCTGAGCAAACTTCCGAAATCATGGTAACCGAGCACACGGATGTTGAAGTTTGTACATCACGATGGCAGAACATTGTGCTTACAGGCGAGCGGGAAGCCGCACATATTCCCGATTCTGTTAACGTTGAGGCAGTTGCGACATTTATGGATGAGGCGGACCGATTAAGTTTGGCTTACATTTGCCGCACGTTGTATCAATTCGGTGTGTTTAGACATGCAGGAGAACGATACACCCTTGATGAACTGGCAGCTAAATGCCAGATTCAATCTCGTTATCGGACATTACTGCTGCATTGGCTGCAAGCATTGGTTGAAGAGGGGCTGCTCGAGTTTGCAGATATCGGCATATATAAGAATGAACAAGCTTTACATGAGGGATTGGCGGAACTGTCAGCTGACGGAGTGTTAAAGCTGCCGTTGTTGTCACCAGATGCAAGGAGATTTGCTGAATTGCTCGAACGTGACAGCTTGTCATATAAGGGGCTGCTAGTAGGCGACATTGATCCGCTTGAACTATTCCTGCAGAAAGATACTTTCTTGACACCGGATAACTTGCGTCAATTTCATCTAGCCCATGATTATGACTTGAAGCTTGCTCGTGAGGTATTTAGTACGATTGTAAACAGTTATCCTCCGGATCATGAGGTTCGAGTTCTGGAAATTGGAACACGGGCGGGCAGTCTGACAGGCACGCTTGTATCTTGCATGCCGGAAGGTAGAGGGCATTATCTCTATGTGGATGAGTCCACGTACTTCATTGACAATGCCAAGCGGACATGGGGCGAGTCAACTGCACTCGAGTTCAGTCTATATGACATGAACCATTCGCCTCTCCAGCAAGGTTATGAGCTTCATCGTATGGATGTGATTGTCGCTGATAACACACTTCACCGGTCACGCAATTTGAATGCAACCCTAAAACATTTACAGACACTGCTGGCACCGGGCGGTCATCTCTTTTTAATGGAGGCAACTCATAATCGCCGTATCATGCTAACGACTGTTGGCTTTTTTGAGGATGGATTTAACCAGATCGAAGATGAACGAAGAGAATGTCATTTGCCTTTACTGAAAGCAGAGAACTGGCTAGAGATGTTAACACAGCATAACTATGTCAGCAAAGCTGCATTCCCGGCAAGCAATCAGGCTGCAGCCCAACTAGGACGGAGCTTAATTGTTGCACAGGCTCCTGACAAGGTGGCGGTATTCCAGCCTGCCAAGCTGTCCAATGCGATGCGGCGTAAGCTGCCTGATTATATGGTACCTGCTTCATATGTATTATTGGACGAACTGCCGCTGTCAGCAAACGGAAAGGTTGACCGCAAAGCTCTAGCTGCCCTAAGTTGTGTGCAGTTGAGCCAGCTTCATACCTCACATGTGCCGCCTTCTAGCGATATGCAGCAGAAAATCGCCTTTATATGGGAGGAAATATTTAATTGCAAGCAAGTAGGCATCGATGATAGTTTCTTTGCCCTTGGAGGTGACTCACTTCGTGCCATTCAATGTATTAACTTGCTTAAGGAGCGGCATCAGATCGATTTGACGTTACATGATCTGTTTGAGGCACCTAACGTTCGGATGCTGGCGGAGTTTCTAGAGACAAATGAGTCTAGTGCGGATCAGTGCCAGCAGGAGTATGTAGAGGGAACGATATAAAGCTGGAAATGAACAGTAACTACTAGTCACAGCAGCTAGATATAAAAAATCAGAAATCCTCCTCGCCTTCAATGAGACAGGCAAATGAAACACAGAAGTTGGACTTATCAAAAAGCAGTCATTTCATGATAAGGCTGAGTTAAGAGACTGAAAGAGGTAGGGACATACTCGCAGCAGCATGTCAGGATGATGTTCTCTTTGAGGGCGAAAGAGGGGGAGCAGAATAAAGAAGAAGGTTAAAAGGGCTAAAAAAGGCTAAAAGGCTAAGAAGGAGGTCTACTTTGAACAATCACACGATTGGCATTCTGGGAGCTGCCGGAAATGTAGGCAGAGAAGCAGTGCGTACGATGATAGCTGCAACAGAGTACCCGATTTTGCTTGGTGGCCGTAAGCAGGAGCAGCTTCGATCTCTTTTTTCAGAGTATGAAACAAGAATTAACGTCATGCAAGTAGATGTTTACGATGCAGAGCAGCTGCATCAGTTTTGTCGGTCATGTACAATCGTTGTCAATTGCGCAGGACCATCCAAGCAAATGAAAGATATCATTGCAGTTGCGTGCTTGGAACAGGGCGTCCACTATGTCGATGTATCTGGAGATGAGCACCTCTATCAGCTTCTTTTGCGGCGGGCACATGAAATTGAGGCCAAAAATCTGGTATTCCTAATATCTGCAGGGGCATATCCAGGATTGTCTGAAATTTTACCTGCTTATACGGCCGTTCAATACTTTGATGAAGTTCATCAAATCGAGGTGTTTTTTGCTGGCCAGGGTGGATTCTCAATCAATGCAGCCTATGACATTGTCTGCAGCATTAAAGATGACACCGGCATGGGCATGAACTACAGCCATTTTGGAAAAGCAGAGAAAATGACCGGGGCCTTCCACCGCAGCTATGAGTTGCCTCCACCAGCAGGATTGTTGGATACGTACCCTATTTTAAATAGTGAGTTCCAGCGGATGGCTGACATGTACAACATTCAATCGGCCTACTTTTATAACACTTATCCAAATAAGTCTGTGCTGAACCAGTTTGTCATGATAAAGGCGCTCAAACAATACAACACGGAAGCGCAGAAACAAGCGTCCGCCGCGACATTGACCACCCTATTTCATGGAAGCGGGCAAGCAGCAGATCATTATACAATGTTTTATCTCACTGCTGTAGGGAGCAAGGATGGCAGACGTGTGCATCTTCGAGGGAGCCTATTATATCCTCATGATTGGAATGCGTTATCGGGTATTGTGGCTGCTCAAGCTGCCCGATTAATTGCACAAGGACACAGCAAAAAGCCGGGGTGTTTCTTTGTGGCTGAAGGGATAGATGTATCAGCGATGATGGATGGCTTAATTAAATATCATCAGCTTGAGCTTGCCGTTACAGAATGTCAGCAGGAGGTGGACTATGAGCGAACCTAAGCCATTACGTACCATCGTTTGTGGTTCTAGATTCGGCCAGTTTTATCTGGAAGCCGTATCTGCGCTACCCGAACAATTTGAGCTGGTGGGTCTGTTTGCCAAAGGTAGTGAGCGGTCCCGTAAATGTGCAGAACGATATGGTGTTCCATTGTATACGGAGCTGGATCAGCTGCCCGAACATGTCGATTTAGCTTGTGTTGTATTACGGTCCGGGGTGATGGGTGGCAGCGGAACTGAAATAGCACTGGAACTGCTTGCCCGTGGGATTCATGTAATCCAAGAGCAGCCGGTTCATCATAAGGATATGGCAGCTTGTTTACGAACGGCACGGCAGCACGGAGTTCATTTCCAGACAGGGGATCTGTATGTCCACTTGCCAGCCATACAAAGATTTATCCGAAGTGCGCGTGTCTTGTTAGAGCAGCAGCAGGCACTGTATCTGGATGTTGCTTGTGCTACACAAGTGTCATTCCCTTTGATGCATATTTTGCTAGAAGCCCTACCAACCATTCGCCCATGGCAGATCAGCCATGTGATTCGGGAGCAGGGACCCTTTCAAGTATTAATTGGGTCGTTAGGAAATATTCCAATTACATTAAGAGCGCACAATGAAGTAGATCCCCATGATCCGGACAATTATCTACATTTATTACACCGGATGGCAATAGGCGTGGAGGGTGGCAGTTTATCCTTGGTGGATACTCACGGACCTGTCGTATGGCATCCTCGTCTGCATGTGCCGGATCTTCCTCATATTGCAGGGGAACTGGAAAATACGACCTCAGCTCACATGCTTGGCTTCAGTACTGAAATTCTAGGCGGGGCAATATCCGTGAGTTACAGAGACATATTATTGAAGCAGTGGCCACGAGCTATCGGACAAGACTTGTTAGCCATG
This sequence comes from Paenibacillus sp. ACRRX, assembly GCF_022346885.1. GTDB lineage: Bacteria > Bacillota > Bacilli > Paenibacillales > Paenibacillaceae > Paenibacillus_B. The sequence continues at coordinate 65,507 of NZ_JAKRNK010000008.1, read as the reverse complement.
AGAGATGTCATTTTGGGCAATGTCTCCAAAGCGGATATCGATACGTTGGCGCAGCAAGAACTGCTGTGTGCACGCCAATGGCAGGAGCTAACGACTGCACTCGGCTATCCGCTCATGCGGGCAAGCAGCAGTCATCAGCCGCTCGCGGTAGAGCAGCTAATCGCAGCAGCGTCCGCAATCACACCAGAGCCAGAAGAGACAGAGCATTCAATCATCCAGGTTGTTTCAACAAACTCAACAGCCCGAACAGATGAAGTTGGCATGAAAGCACTGACAGAGGAGAGAGTAGTTTCGGGGCAGGGGCCTAATCAAGTGATAGAACTCGATGTGTTCCGCTGTACAGATTACGCTGAAAGCACACTGGGAGGCATTAATGCCGTTCAAGTAACCGCGTGTGTGAATCGACTGGACGATGCAGCATTAAGTTCCATGTTATTTGCCCTGCAGTCTCAAGGGGCATTCATTTCAACAAATCAAGACTTCAGCGAGGAAGAGTTGCTCGTCGCTGGGAAGGTGGCACGACGTCACCAACATGTGATCAAGCGCTGGCTGCCTATTCTTGCAGAACATGGCTATATCACATTAAACAAGGGGCGTATTCGAAGTGTTGGCACGGTGACGTCGGCGATGGTGCATGAGCGCTGGGATGCAGTTAAGCAGGCTTGGAATGGCAAGCTCGGATCTCCCCTTGTGATTGACTATCTCATGCGTAATGCCGAGATGCTTCCTCAACTGATGAGCGATACGCAGCAAGCTGCCTTGCTATTATTTCCCGAGGGTCGCATGGATGTTGCCAATGCTTTGTACCGGGACACTGCCATTGCGCGGTACTTAAACGAGTCAGTAGCTGAGGCAGTCATACGAATTGCCGCCAACAAACGAGTAATGTCCCCGACAGGGAACGGGACGAACGGCAAGCTGCGAATACTAGAGATCGGTGCAGGTACAGGAGCGACTACAGACGTCGTAACGAAACGATTGCAGGAAGTTCTGCCTGGACAGCTAGCAGTTGATTATTTATTTACCGATATTTCTAAATTCTTTATATCAACTGCTCGTGAACGTTATGTTCATTGTCCTTGGCTGCGCTATAACGTTGTGGATATTGATCGGGATCTGACGGAGCAGGGCCTCACGACTCATAGCGTTGATGTCGTAATCGCAGCAGGCATGCTTAACAATGCGCGCGATACGGATAAGGTGGTTCAAGGCCTCATGCAAGTGCTGGTGCCTGGAGGTTGGATGCTGATAACAGAGCCTACACGGGAATTTGTAGAGATGTTGATCTCACAGGCTTTTATGATGACGGTGCCCGAGGATGATCGACAGCTTACCCAAACCACTTTTATGTCTGTTCATCAATGGCTGGAAGTGTTCCAATTGGCAGGTGCCGAAGAAGTAGCTGCATTCCCAGATGAAGCTCATCCACTTGCACCACTTGGTCAAAAACTATTTGTAGTAAGGAAGGGTCTAGATGCTGAAGTGCAGCCACATATTGTGTAAGGTCGACAACATCTCGCAGGTCGTTAGGGATTATGAAGCACTCGGATTTACGATGCAGTGGGGGAGCGCGCCGAATCGGGCGAACAACGCTTTATTGTGGTTTGAACAAGGCCCGTTTATTGAATTTTTCCAAATTCCTAAACCATTGACCTATTTCATACGACCGCTAGGTCTCTTTTATGGGCAGGTAGCGGGAAGACGCTGGTCTTACTGGGCGAAAGCAGCATCAGGTTGGTGTGACCTTGCCCTGGAGCCGGAGGAACAGGATATGGAGCATACACAGGGGGGCGCTGTAGATGATGGTCGTGATCTGACCGTGATTAAAGAAGCAATTGATCTGGCAGGTGTAGCAACCTCCCGTGTTATTCATGGCAGGCGTACTCGTCCAGATGGGCAAAAGGTGAAATATAGCCTGTTTGCTACTGAGCCGCTAGGTTTGCCATTTGTAGTGTCGACTTATGATCCGCCCCAGCGTCCTCTACGAATCACTCACCCCAATGGAGCACGCGGAGTCGAGTGGGTCAAGATGGAGGTAGCGGAACATCAAATGGATTTATTTCATGCCTTGTCACAGAACGATAAGTGGCTCAGAGTAGACACCTCATCACATATAAGACACTCAAAAGTAATAGAAGTCGGTCTTTCAGGCCTATGCCAGACACTGGACTCAAAGCTGCTGCATGGTGCTGTAATTACGTCTGTCTAGTCTGAACCGGCATTGATCTATCGCTGAATGACCGGATTGAAGAGGAAGGGAAGTGTGAAGTGATGACAGTAAACTTAAAAACGGATTGCATAGAGCTGCTTACGCGTCTGCGCAGAGAAGGAATTCATTTGTGGGAGGAAAACGGGAATCTACGCTTCAGATCACCCAAAGGTGTGCTTACAGACCGTGATGTACAACTGCTAAAAGCTTACAAAATGGAACTGCTAGAATTGCTGCAAGCTGAATCCACCGCGGCTGCCCTTACGCCAGATCCAGCTTCACGATATGAACCTTTCCCACTTACCGATATCCAAACTGCTTATTTACTAGGACGTCATGATTTGTTCGGTTATGGAGGTGTAGCTTGTCACATTTATATGGAGCTCCACTACCCCGAACTGGATCCGACACGAACAGAGGAAGCCTGGAATCAACTTATTTTACGTCATGACATGTTAAGGGCGATTATAGATCAAAATGGTCATCAGCAAGTGATGGAGAGTGTACCTCGTATGGAGATTGCATCGCTGAATCTGATAGATTGCGAGGAGCAGCTAGCTGAAGCTAAACTTGAGCAAATTCGGGAAGAGATGGGTCATCGTATTTATGATACGAACCGTTGGCCGTTATATGATATTGGTGTCACTCATACACGTCATGGTGCGATTCTCCATGTATCCATGGAATTTTTGATTGCCGATTGGGCGAGTATGTGGAAATTGTTAGCGGAGTTCGAGACACTGTACAAAGAACCTGAGACAGAGCTGCCTGAACTGAACCTCCGTTTCCGCGATTATGTGCTGGCTGAGCGCGGCCTGCGCGAGACTGTAGCTTATGCCAATGACAAAAAATATTGGCTTGAACGCATCGATATGCTGCCGTATGCGCCGGATTTGCCGCTTGCCAGGCAGCAGCTTGCGATGGTGACACCTCGTTTCGAGCGGCGCTATCTGCAACTGGACCAGAAACAGTGGGGTACGCTCAAGCATCATGCACAGCAGCGCGGCTTGACACCAACAGCTGTGGTAATGACGGCATATGCGGCCGTAATTGAGCGCTGGAGTCGTAATCGGACATTTAGTTTGAACTTGACGCTGCTAAACCGCTTGCCGCTGCATGCTCAGGTTCATGACCTCGTTGGTGATTTTACATCAGTAAACTTGTTAGCTGTGCAGTGGGAGACTAACCATAGGTTTTATGAACATGCCAAGGCGTTGCAAAAACAGTTATTTGAAGACTTGGACCATCGTTTATATTCCGGAGTTGAAGTATTACGTGAAATTGCACGTAAAAGAGGACGTGAAGCTGCTCTGATGCCGATTGTATTTACGAGTGCAATTGGTCTTGTTGAGCCCACTCAAGGCAGTTCTCTCGACGGAAAATTAAGTGGGTACGGTATCAGCCAGACGCCGCAAGTGTTAATCGATTGCCAGGCGATGGATAGCGCAGCTGGACTGCAGGTCAATTGGGACGTGCGTGCCGGCGTATTTCCGGAGCAGATGGTTAACGATATGTTTGATGCATTTGAGGGTTTGCTGCGTTCTTTGGCGAGTTCTAGCCTGGTCTGGGAGGAAGCGGACCCGATCTCGTTGCCAGCGTGGCAGTTAACCGAAAGATATGAGATCAACGCAACAAAAGCGCCTTTGCCAGATCATTCTTTGCACTATCCCATACGAGTACAAGCTGCGGCAACACCAGATCTGCCTGCTGTCATTGACAGCAGCGGAACGATCACGTACAAGGAACTGGTGCAGCGGGCTGCGGCAGTGGCAGCACGATTAACGGCATTAGGATGTGTCGTTCAGGATCGAGTGGCTATTGTTATGGAGAAAAGTGCGCATCAAGTAGCTGCTGTACTTGGCGTGCTGTCTGCCGGGGCAGTATATGTGCCTATCGATGCAAAGCAGCCTGAATTGCGCCGTCTGTCTATGCTGGAGCAAGCGGGCGTTCGTTATGTCCTAACGTGCGCGGATACGGGACTTCAATGGCCTGATTCTTTAACCACCATCGAAGTGGATCAGCTACCACCTATGCAGGATCATACAGTCCACTGTGAGTGTGATCCTGACTTGCCTGCGTACATCATTTACACCTCGGGTTCTACGGGGCAGCCTAAAGGCGTGGTGATGAGTCATCGTGCTGTCGCCAATACGATTACGGACCTGAATCGTAGATTTAACATCAACCATAATGATCGCGTACTGGGACTTGCCCAGCTCAGCTTTGACTTGTCTGTCTACGACATATTTGGCCCGCTCTCAGTAGGGGGAACTGTCGTCTATCCAAGTGATGAGCGACGTACCGATCCTTCTCATTGGGCAGAACTTATCGAGCAGCATAACGTTACGGTATGGAATACGGTCCCGGCCTTAATGCAAATGCTCATGGCATACTTAAATGGTGAAACAGGCAACTGTCTCCCTGACCTGCGGCTTGTATTTTTATCCGGCGACTGGATTCCGCTGACTTTGCCTGATCTGATTATGAGTCGGTTGCCAGAGGTGCAGCTTGTAAGTATGGGGGGAGCAACTGAGGCTGCTATCTGGTCGATCTATCATAGATATACAGGACTTCAAGAGGACTGGTGCAGCATTCCTTATGGTCGTCCGTTGGATAATCAGAGCTTCCGAATATTGGACGATCGGATGCGGGATTGTCCTGTGTGGGTTAGCGGTGAGTTGTACATTTCCGGAGATGGTTTATCCGATGGATATTTGGGAAATGAGGCTGCAACTCAGGAACGCTTTATAAGACATCCTTCTGACGGAGAACGGCTGTACCGTACGGGAGACTTAGGTCGTTATACGCCAGGCGGGGAGATTGAGTTCCTTGGTCGAGAAGACAATCAAGTCAAGATCAAGGGACATCGTATTGAACTGGGAGAGATCGAATCTGCCCTGCAGCAGCATCCTGTTGTTGCTGCTGCAGGGGTTGTGGCATCTGGCAAAGGGGAAGAACAAGCGCTGTTAGCGTTTGTGGAAACGGGCCTTAAGGCAGAACGGCAGTTAAGCGTGGAACAAGCGGTGTGGACCCCTTTGCTGGAAGGCATCGATGAACATGCCACAGCAGCCACACGTGATGTACACGTGGCAGACATCCGATCAGCAACAGCAGCGCTTGATCAGGCGGTATACTACGCGATGTTGTTAGCACTGCAAAAACAAGGGCTATTTATCCCAGGCGAACTGTATGCTGAGGAGGCCATAGAATACTGCCAAGGTATCTTGCCTAAGTATCGCTGGCTGGTTCGGCGTTGGATCGCAAAGCTGACACAAGCGGGGCTATTAGTCGAACATTTTGATGGGCGTTGCAGTACTGCGCAACTTGTCGATGAAAGAACAGTCCGTGATTACTGGGTGTCGGCGGAGTCGATCTGGCTGAATGTGCTTGGCTCATCAGGATTTACAGCATATGTGCGCAGCAATACGGAGAAGCTGTCAGAACTGCTTGGTGGTCAGCAGGATGCAGTATCGTTATTGTTTCCGGAAGGCAAGCTAGATCACGTTAGATCCTTATATGTGGATCATGTTATGGCGAACTATCTCAATGATTGCATGTGTACGTTATTGCAGCGTATTATGGCGAGCCAGCCACAAGGACGTTGCTTGCGCATTTTGGAAGTAGGGGCAGGTACAGGAGCAACGACAGAAAAAGTATTACAAGCTTTAGAAGGTTATGAGGTAGAGTATGTATTTACGGACGTTACGGCCTTCTTTATTCCGGGAGCAAAAGCCAGATTTGCACAATATCCGTGGGTTCGTTTTGGGCAATTTAATGTAGATGAGGATTATCGGGCACAGGGATTATCCCCTAATAGCTTCGACGTAGTGCTTGCTGCTGGAGTTTTGGAAAATGCACGGGATATTCCAGTCAGCATGAACAGTTTAAATCAACTTATTAGTCCAGGCGGGTGGCTTATATTTACGGAACCAACAGAAGAGCATGCCTGGATATTGGCTTCGCAAGCCTTTATGATGACAGAACCGGGCGATGAGCTTCGTGCTGACAGTTCGTACCTGAGTAAGGATGACTGGTTACAACTGCTGCACAGGTATGGGGAAGAACCTGTTTTATGTTTGCCGGCATCACAGCATAAGCTGGCCCCTTTAGGATTCCATCTGTATGCCAAGCAGATGAAGCAGGATCGATTATCCTTACAAACTTCGGAGCTGGAGCATTTTCTCGTTGAACGTCTGCCTGCGTATATGATTCCTGCTCATCTACAGATTGTAGATGCCCTTCCATTAACAGGGAATGGAAAGCTGGATCGGCGCGAGCTGCTGACTTGGCTTCCTGCAGCTACAACAGGAGATGATAACAGCATGGTCGCTACCGAGGAAAGCATGGATGAAGATGAGGCACAGCTTGCCGAAATGTGGGCAAGTGCATTAGGTATTCCGCGTATTGGCAGGCTGCAAAGCTTTTATGAGCATGGCGCTGACTCGCTTATTATGGCGCAAGTTGCGGGTAAACTACGTGACAAGCTGGCAGAGCAAGCAATGCGTACCGTTATTCCGTATGATGCATTGCTTCGCCAAATGCTCAATTATCCCACCGTAGCGGAACTGGCCCAATTTATGCGTTCATACGATCAAGAGCCTGAACGGCAGGCTGCTATTGCCCTCTCTGCGGCAGCAGGGAGCTCAAGCAATGCTGCGCTTACATCATATGGCGGAGGCGAGACCGGACCTCTTCGCGTAGTATTCCATGCAGGGCTTGGAACGATGAATTGTTTCCACTTATTGCTGGAACGTCTTAAACTGGATCATTTAGGAGCTGTTATAGGCATCTCGATTGCGGATGTGGAGACTTACTGTTCCTTGGCGCCGTCAGAGCTTATTGAACGGATTGCAGATGACTATACGGAGCGCTTGCTGGAAAGCGGCTGCAAACAGATGCAGCTCCTTGGGTATAGCTTGGGCGGCATGATCGCGATTGAAGTGGCCAGAAGACTAGTCGAGAAGGGGATTGAACTGTGTGATCTAGTTCTGATAGACAGTCATCCCGTGTTGTTTGATATTAATGATGATCTCGTCATTGAAACGTTATTTGTTCCTAATTTGCATATTTCCCTTGCAACAGCTGGGTTTGATGATGCAACTCCTGAAGAACTAGGGTGTGGTCTGATCCACGTCTTTGAACAGAACAATCAAAGCGTTCCGCAGGGCTCCGTTTGCACAATCGGCGGGGATGAAGTACTTGACAAGGTAGGGACGCTATTTAATAAAATGGCGATGATGCCTATGAAGGAGCGATTCACCGCATATGTGGATGCAGTGACGGCTAATACGGGCAATCATATGCCGGTTGAGATGGCTGAAGGTTTGTATAAAGTGTATTGCCAAAGCTTTATGGCGTCGCGTTATACTCCGCTTCCTTATATGGGAAATATCCGACTTTTATTAGCCGAAGAGCCGGTTGGCTTTTTACCAGGTACCGATCAAATGACGCATGATTTTTGGAGGGACGTTTGTCTAGGAGATTTTGAAGTGATTACAATTGGAGGCAATCACTTTAGTTGTATAGAAGATCCCAAACATGTGGCTAACGTTGCACAAATTGTATCTGCACCGCTGCTTAAATGCTAGCGCTTGTACTATGAATAGAAGCTCCCCGAGTTTGTCTCGGGGGGCTATTTATATTTCACATGAAAAGGAAGCAGACATAATTAAAGCGCGTGCACATCAGCTGTTCCATAACAAATGTATTGCATCGTAATGGCAGAATTCGTTATCGGCTGTTGCTAGGCAGCTATGCTATACTAAATACATAAGCTTCGCGAAAGGAGCATTTTAATATATGATGCAGGATCAAGAATTAAACACAGCTATAAGCCAGAGGCCAAGCGTGCTGCTGGTTGACGGGATGGCTGTGCTGTTTCGTGCTTACTATGCAACTGCTTACGGCGGATCAATCCGTAGGATGAGTGACGGCACGCCTACCAATGCAATCTTTGGTTTTATTCGTTATTTCTGGGATGCGGTAGAACGATTTAAGCCCTCTCATATCATATGCTGCTGGGATTTAAGCAGCAAGACGTTCCGTTCGCAGCAATTTTCCGAATATAAAGCCAATCGAGCGGAGTGTCCAGAGGATCTAGTGCCTCAATTCCAACTTATCCGTGATGTCATGGATTCCTTCGGCATACCAAATGTATCTTGTGAAGGTTATGAAGCAGATGATTGTATTGGGACACTGGCACGCATTTATCGAGATCAGAATGATGTTATGATCTTGACAGGGGATCACGATATGCTGCAGCTTGTCCATGAGCACACGAAGGTGATTATCATGAAGAAGGGCCATGGCAATTATGCTGTTTACAGCCCGGACTACTTGATGGAAGAACGTCAATTAACTCCTGAACAAGTGATAGATGTTAAAGGATTGATGGGAGATACGTCTGATAATTATCCGGGTGTTCGCGGCATCGGCGAGAAAACAGCGTACAAGCTTGTGCAGCAATACGGTACGATTGAAGGTATTTTAGACCATATGCATGAGCTGACCAAAGGGGTTCGTACGAAGATTGAAGCGGATTTGGATATGCTGCATTTATCCAGACAACTGGCTCGCATAGAATGTGAGGTTCCGTTGGAATGTGAGCTGGATGCATGTGTGTTTGCTCCGGATGCTGAAGAAGTGAAATTGATCTTTGAACGGCTGGAAATGAAAAGCATGATTGCCTTTACAGGAGTGTCTTAAACATAGAAGGATTGAAATGCGCAATGCCGGGTGTATATCCAGCACTCGGTATTGCACAGATCCTGCTGCTACAGGCCAATCTTGAGTTAGGTTTGTACAGCAGTAGAAGAGTGATGTAATTTGGCATCAAGATCTGATACATAGGGAAGGAAGAGTGCATTGCGTCAGAAACATACGGCTCCAATTATAAGTGGGGCACAACCAGACAGACAAAGAAGTACATTTATGTTAAAAATAGCTGCGCTTGTCACTGCACTAAGTGTAACGATTACGCTTGCTGTACCTTATCAAGTCAATACAGCGCAAGCAGTTGGGTCGATAAAAGCGGTATCCGTATCCCAAAATGCCCCGCTTGCTGCTCCAAAGGCTCAACTGAAGTCTGTCCAAACGGGTAAGCAGACTTTTAAGGTATCTACTGTCACGATTCCTAAGGGCTATCGAGTATCCTCGACATTTGGCAAGCAGCAGTATGGAACTTCTGCCGGTCTTGGCGCTATCGTCAAAGCCAATCAAGCCGTAGCTGCCATAAATGGTACGTTCTTTGAGGCTTACACTGGAGTACCAGAACCGTGGGGAACGTTAATTATTAACGGAAAGATAGAACATGTGGGCAATACGGGAACGATAATCGGTTTTGATCGACAAGGCAATGTGTTGATGGACACACTTCGCATCCAGATTACGGGTACCGTGGAGAGCAAGGCGACAGGGAAGAAGAACAATTGGTATACCTATTTTGTGAATCGAACACCAGCAAAAGACGGTTCTTCGGCTGTTCTTTACACCCCAATGCGTGGCAAAAACATCGGATTTACATATGGCAAAGCAGTAGTGGTTGAGCAAGGTATCGTCAAAGAGGTTGCTGCTGGTAAAAATGTCGCCATCCCGGCAAACGGCTTTGTACTTGTTTATACAGGCAAGGAAAAGCGTATGGCGGACAGATTTGCTGTAGGTGATCTTGTTGATGTACAGACCAAGTATACGAATACAGCAGGCAACCAGTTGGATTGGTCCGAGGTTCAGACAGCAATTGGAGCTGGGCCTAGATTAGTCAAAGATGGCCGAATTGCCTTGAATCCTGCGCAAGAAGGCTTTAAGCAGGACAAAATATTAAGTCTGTCCGCTACGCGCAGCGGTATAGGTGTTATGCCGGATGGCTCGGTGATGCTGGCGACGGTCCCTTCGGCAACGATGAGCCAGTGGGCGGCGATCTGGAAGCAGCTTGGTGCGAAGCAGGCGATGAATCTGGATGGAGGAGCATCGTCAGGCCTATACGCTAATGGCAAAATGATGACTGAACCAGGGCGCGCGCTGAGCAATGCTTTACTGTTCCGTAAGCCGTAGCTCATAAGTCAAACCAAAAGATAATCGGCTGGACTGCGGGTGGGAGTCCATTTATTTTAAAGTGGTGTGGATGACACAAATAGAAGCAGGCACTATTGCCTGCTTCTATTTGCTGCTTGAACTGAAGTTGACGGCCGCTAATCGGTAAAATGGGCTTCCCCTACGACCAGGTATAAAAACTGACGAAGCTCCTCAGCTTCTTCAATGCCTAATTTAAAATGCGCTTCTAAATAACCTTCGTCTTTTAAGTCATCTTGACCGATGATGCCTGTAATCCCGCTTTGCAGATCGGTTACCAGCTTCTTGCCGTAGAAGCGGCTTGTCGTTGTTACGGCAAGGTCAAAGCGATGCAAGCTTTCCCCTATAAATGTCACAAAACGTGATGTTGTATCTTCGGTGTAATCAGATAGAAAGTCTAATTCGTGATTCATCCCCACTCGCCCCCTCCATAGATAACGTTCTCATTATAGCCCATTACGTCAAATATTGGATAGGAATAACGATCCTAATATTGACAGAAAAGATGGTCATGCTATAATAAGCTTAAATTCATAACTAGGATGAGGAAGCACCTCTTCGACGACGATATACGTTGAAGGCGTGCTTCCTTTTTGATGCCTGCATATCGCCGGATTGTTATGAAGGACTATTATTTTTCAATAGGAGGTAAGGCGATATGCTAGTAGTATGGATGACACGAATGGAGAAGGTGACAGCAGCCGGAGTGACTATTACCGGGCTTGTAAGTGCTGGTGAGGAAGAAGGAAAATGGATTGTATTGTGGGAGACAGGCGTGTCTGATCAAGTGGACGACATAACGGACAACCATATACAGCAGGAATCCGTCACTTGGTATGAAGGTGGGGTCTGGCTTGAGATGCGGGCGGCGCTTCGAGCGGGCATGGCACGCTTGCTTAGCATTGGATTTCAGCCTGCTCTTGGCTTCATGCCAGATACGAATATTCATGAGCGGCGTATGAAAGAGCATAACGAATGGATCAACTGCTACGGAGACCTGAACGTTAATGATACGCTGTATGAACGTTTAACGGCGTGGCGCAGAGAACAAGCGATTACCTTGAAGAGGGCGCCATTCTGGATTGCAACGAATCGAATGCTTAGACTGGTAAGTGCATTTGTGCCTTATTCTGCAGAAGAGCTGCGGCAGTTGCCGGGATTCGGCGAGGCTAAGGTAAGGGCGTATGCGGAGTCGATCACGGCAATAACGAAGACGATCGGACGCGCTGCGGAATTCCCATTGAACTGGGTGCGAGAAACAGTGTCTGAACCGGTATTTCTCAAGTGGGTTTATGAGCAGGAGCAGGCCAAACTGAATAATGAATTTGGAAAACTTGTAGAACGTCGAATGTTACTCGAAGGGATACAGAATCAGATGTCGGCTGAGCAGTTGACAGGGCACTTGAAAATAGATCGAAGAGAATTGCTAGTACGGATCGAAGCATTAGTCGCAGACGGTTATGACATCCATGACTTTATTGAGCTGGAGCTATCCATAATTTCAAGTGAGGAACGTCAATCCATTATAGCTGCACTTGCAGAATTGGGGGTTGAATACTTAAAACCGGTATTCGTTCGTGTGTATGGAGAGGACGCCTTGCAGATGGCAAGTGGTGAATTGCAGCGCAAATATGAATACATTCGGCTCGTAAGAATGACATTGAACGGTCAAGTAACAGGGAATCAGGATGAAGTACAAGAATTAAGTATTAACAAAGCACCAAATACGCCGGCAGAAGGAACGTCAAGTGACAAGAAGCAGGGAAGGCAGACGGCTTAGATTACAAGCTGATCGAGTATACATATAGCCCGCTAACCATTATTGATTAGCGGGCGGATTATGCAGGAAATGAACCTGTTCAATTGTTAAGTTTACAGCCAATCCTTCTTACGGAACCAATACAACATAAACAGGGCGAGTGCCAGCATAAAGCCGCTGACATATAACGAGCCGTATTCGTTATGCATAAATGGCACATAATCAAAGTTCATGCCGTAGAAGCCGGTAATGAAGGTCAGGGGCATAAAGATCGTTGTAACGGCCGTAAAGACGCGCATGATTTCATTGGCACGGTTTGCAATGCTTGATTGGTAAGACTCTCGTAAGTTTGCCATTAAGTCGCGGAACGTTTCAAATGTTTCAGCTACTTTAACAGCATTTTCATAAATGTCGCGAAAATATTTCTGAAGGTTATCATCAATAAGCCGCAAGTCTTTGCGATACAGAACAAGGAGTACTTCCTTCTGCGGACCTAGTCCCTTCTTAAGCCACAAGATCTCGCTTCGCAGATTAATGATTTCGTTTAAGTGAGATTTCTTCGCATTTACGAGTACGACTTCCTCAAGATTGTCAATCTTGGCTTCAATTCGATCCGCAACCGTAAAGTAGTTGTCTACAACGGTGTCAGCAAGTATATAGAGCATACGGTCCGGCGTGCTCACTTCCTGTTCCCACAGCAAGGGCTTAACGGTACGCAATTCATTAATTTTCTGCTTGGTAACGGTAATTAGATAGTGTTTGCCAAGAAAAATATTTAAAGCACGGAGAAATATTTCTTCATCATCAAACCGAATGCTGTTAATCACAATGAAGTAATGACCTTCGTATATTTCCATCTTCGGCCGCTGTTCATCCTCACTTAGGCAATCCTCAACTGCGAGATCGTGAATATGAAACATCGGCTGTAATACAAGAAGATCATCAACGTCCGCATCGATCCAGTAGAATCCTGCATCAGGCGGGGTCAATGTGACATTAATGTCTTCGATCGGTGTAAACACACCGTCGTTGACGAGACGTATTTTCATCACCATCACTCCTTCATACCACCGCTTATCGGTAGCTTGCGTCGTCGTTATCATGACGATTCATAACTAGCAACGTGAAGATGCGGGGATGGTGAAGTTGTTCACAGTGTTGAGTGAATAAACAGAGTCAGGCGTGTAAGGACACCATAATAGGGTCCCTCAAGCGCGAACAACTAACGACAGCCACAAGCACAAGCTTACGTGATCGTCGAATCGTCATATTCGGTTGTCCGTTCTTACCGTGGCACGGCCTCGGGTCGCCATCCATCCGAAATTCACCTCTACAAAATAGAATGTAAACAAGTGCTTTTAATCCGTTAGGTCTGAAGCACTTGTCTAGTATAACGCGGCATTAGTAGCCTTTCAAGGGATAATCAGATGAAACTTATGCCTTCAATATATGGTGTGCTGCCATTACATGTGATTTGACTCTTGACGAAATGCTTGCCAATGCCTTAAATTATTACCAAGTCCAATTGATGACCAATTTCATAAGCAAATGGCAATCTTATCAAGAGCAGGTGGAGGGACAAGCCCGATGATACCCGGCAACCGGCGCAAGCAGTATGTTTTGCGCAGCGGTGCTAATTCTTGCAGATGCATGGTGTAGACGAATGTTTTGCGCCCGGCAGCTGATAGATGAGAGAGGCGCATGAATATATGCAGGCATGACCTTTCTCGTATCATACAGAGAAAGGTTTTTTTGTATTCAATTTTAACAAAAGTCGAATTTGCTTACGTTATTGTTCATCTTTCAGGACACATTTCGAAGGGGGAGAGCGTCATGCCGATTAAAATACCGGACCATTTGCCGGCGAAAGAAATATTGACTCAGGAGAACATATTCGTCATGGACGAATCACGCGCTTATACACAAGATATTCGTCCGCTGCGAATTGTTATACTTAACTTAATGCCGACAAAAGAGACCACTGAAACACAGTTGTTACGTCTAATCGGGAATACGCCGCTGCAAGTGGATGTGACGTTGCTTCATCCTGCGACCCACGTATCCAAAAATACTTCGGCGGAGCATCTGTCGTCCTTCTATAAGACATTTGAAGATGTAGAAAATGAACAATTTGACGGCATGATCATTACAGGTGCTCCTGTTGAGCAAATGGAATACGAAGAGGTAACCTATTGGAAGGAACTCTGCGACATCATGGAGTGGTCCAAGGATCATGTGACATCAACCATGCATATTTGTTGGGCCTCACAAGCTGGGCTGTATTATCATTACGGTGTACCCAAACATCCGCTTTCTAATAAGTGTTTTGGTGTATTCCACCATTCATTGAGCAAGGAGAATGTCAAGTTGACTCGCGGCTTTGATGAGTTATTTCTAGTACCACAATCTCGTCATACGGAAGTCCGCAGAGAGGACATTGAGCAGAAGAAAGGCTTGGAAATTTTATCTGAGTCGGACGAAGCAGGCGTATACTTGGTAGCGAGCGAAGACGGACGTCATATCTTTGTAACAGGCCATTCCGAATATGACACGTGTACATTGAAGTGGGAGTATGATCGGGATGTTGCTAAAGGAATGGAGATGGAGCTGCCGTGTAACTACTATCCTAATGATGATTCGACCAAAACACCGCGTTCAACATGGAAAGGGCACGCCAACTTACTTTTTTCCAACTGGCTTAACTACTATGTATACCAAGAAACGCCGTATGAACTACGTTCTGTAGCAGTACGTAAAGAAGGGGCAGGTGTATAGCATGATTAACCGTGACGAGCAGTCTTATCGGATGGAAAGCCAATTAGCGCAAATTGGTTCCATTCAGGAGCCGACGACAGGCGCAGTAACCTTCCCAATTTATCAAGCTACCGCGTATCGGCATCCTCGCCTAGGACAGAGTACAGGTTTTGATTACATTCGGACCAAGAACCCGACTCGGGCGGTGTTGGAGGATGCGGCTGCCTTGTTAGAGCGCGGAGATGCAGGTTTTGCCTGTAGTTCGGGCATGGCGGCGCTTCAGACCGTCTTTGCCCTATTCGGACAAGGTGATCACTTGATTGTCTCTTTGGATCTATACGGTGGCACCTATCGTATGCTAGAACGACTGCTGTCCCGGTTTGGTGTGACGGCTTCTTATGTGGATACAAACGATCTTGAGGCGATAGAATCCGTTCGTCAACCGTCCACTAAAGCTATATTTATCGAGACCCCTACGAATCCGCTTATGATGATTACCGATATTGAAGCTGTTGCCAAGTGGGCGCAGTCCCATAACATGCTGACAATCGTGGACAATACATTACTTACGCCGTTTTTCCAGCGTCCGATTGAGCTGGGAGCGGATATTATCGTACACAGTGCTACCAAATATTTGGGCGGACACAATGATGTACTTGCTGGACTTATCGTGACAAAGGGTAAAGAATTGTCCGAAGAGATGGCTTTCCTTCATAATTCTATTGGTGCTGTGCTTAGTCCGAGTGACTCTTATCAGCTCATGCGCGGAATGAAGACGTTAGCGCTGCGTATGGAGCGGCATGAATACAACGCTACACGTGTTGCAGAGTGGCTTAATACACACGAATCAATAGACACGGTTTATTATCCAGCACTTGTGGATCACCCGGGCTATGTGATCCAACGCAAACAATCATCAGGCAACACCGGAATATTATCGTTCCGCTTGCGTGATGCTCGTTATGTGGAGCCGATCTTACGTCATATTAAGCTAATTGCATTTGCGGAGAGTCTGGGCGGTGTGGAATCACTAATGACCTATCCTGCAGTTCAGACCCATGCGGACATCCCGCAAGAAATTCGGGAAGCTGTAGGTGTTGATGATCGCCTGCTGCGTTTCTCTGTTGGAATCGAACATGTAGATGACATTATTGCAGACCTGGAACAAGCGTTATCTGCCGCCAAGGAAGAGTTGGCGTCAACGCCTGTTTTGGAAGCAAAAGGGGTGTAGAGCATGAGTCAGAGTCAGGGACATCATAACGATCAGTTCGCAACGCGACTTATTCATTTTGGCAGTGAGGTGTGTAAGCATACGGGGGCTTCGAGCGTTCCGATTATCCAAGCTTCGACGTTTCATCATGAAGATATTTATAATCCGCCGCGTCATGATTACTCCCGCTCAGGCAATCCGACACGCGAGGCATTAGAGGATTATATTACGGTATTGGAAGGCGGCAAGCGAGGCTTTGCATTTGCATCCGGTATGGCGGCTATATCTACGGCCTTTCTTTTATTTTCGGCAGGTGATCATGTCATCGTTACGGAGGATGTATACGGCGGTACATATCGTTTGCTGACTACAGTGTTGAATCGCTTAAACATTGAATCCACTTTTGTAGACATGACGGATATCACGCAGGTTCAGGCAGCTATTCGCCCGAATACGAAAGCTGTATACATGGAGACGCCATCCAACCCGACGCTTAGAATTACCGACATTGCGGCCGTAACCGCATGGGCCAAGTCCAAAGGACTCCTTACATTGGTGGACAATACGTTTATGACTCCATATCATCAACGACCGATTGAACTAGGCGTGGATATCGTCATCCATAGTGCCACCAAGTTCCTTGGAGGACACAGCGATGTGCTTGCAGGCCTTATCGTGACACATGATCAAGATCTAGGACACCAAGTAAAAGTGCTGCAGAATGGGCTTGGCACGGTGCTTGGTGTGCAGGATAGCTGGCTGCTTATTCGCGGCATGAAAACATTAGAAGCTCGAATGAAGCAAAGTGAAGAGAGCGCACGCAGGTTGGCTGTGTGGTTGAGTGAGCGAGAGGATATCGTTAATGTGTATTATCCAGGGCTGCCTAACCACCCAGGACGGGAAATACATGAACAGCAATCGAGTGGATACGGAGCTGTCGTATCATTTGATGTAGGTTCAGGCGAACGGGCCAAACAAGTGTTAAATAAGGTTCGTTTGCCGCTTGTCGCCGTCAGCTTGGGAGCAGTGGAAAGTATTTTATCGTACCCGGCTATGATGTCACATGCTGCAATGCCACCGGAAGTACGTGCAGAAAGAGGAATTACGGATGGTCTGCTTCGTTTCTCTGTCGGTCTGGAGCACATTGAAGATTTACTAGCTGACTTGGAACAGGCATTGAACACGAATTGAGATGGTTTATGAATACCCTGCTTTGCCGGATAAACCGATATATTTTATTGCTAAAATGTATCGGTTTCGTCGATGGTGAAGGGGGTATTTTTCTGGGGTAAACTATGTTACGATGATTATTAGTTTTCAGAATCAAGTTTATTATTCATAACTTATTGCACGTACGAATACAGTTTCAACATACGACGAGCTTGGCCGTTGAATCCGTGCATCCTAATAGGAGAGGAAGTGACGGTGACGATGATATCACCGGTAGATCGCATTTTAGACAAAGCTTTGCGCGGTGAGCGCATCAATGCAGAAGAATGCGTAACGCTGTTCGAATCTGATCAGGTCGAGAAGATGGGACATGTCGCTAACGAGATTATGAAGAAGTGGCATCCAGACCCGATCGCGACATTTGTTATTGGACGTAATATTAACTATACGAATGTATGTGACACTTACTGTCGGTTCTGCGCTTTCTACAGAGCGCCTGGATCGAAGGAAGGTTACGTACTGCCGAACGAAGTGATTTTCCAGAAGATTCAAGAAACACTTGATGTTAACGGCACTGAAATTTTGATGCAGGGCGGCACGAACCCTAATTTGCCGTTTAGCTATTATACGGATTTGTTAAAGGAAATTAAGCAGCGTTTTCCTAAGATTACGATGCATTCTTTCTCACCGGCTGAAATATGGAAGATGAAAGAAGTGTCGGAGGGATTGTCCCTTGAAGAGGTTGTGCGTCAGATCCATCAAGCGGGTCTCGACTCGCTGCCAGGCGGCGGTGCAGAAATATTGGACGACCGCACTCGTCGTAAGATCAGCCGTTTAAAGGGTACTTGGCGAGAGTGGATGGACGTTATGCAGACTGCACACAAAGTTGGTATGACGACTACAGGCACGATGGTCATCGGCTTCGGCGAATCGATGGAAGAGCGTGCGCTCCATTTGGAGCGTATTCGGATCGCACAAGATGAATGCAAGGAATTTAATTATCCATCACGAGGATTTTTGGCATTTATCCCATGGACATTCCAACCGGATAATACCAATATGAAGGCAGAACGGGTTACGCCTGAACAGTATTTGAAGACACTTGCCATCAGCCGTATTTTCCTGGATAATATCCCTAACTTCCAATCGTCATGGGTGACGATGGGGCCAGAAGTAGGCAAGCAAACATTAAGTTATGGCTGCAATGACTTCGGTAGTACGATGATCGAGGAAAATGTTGTATCCGCAGCTGGCGCCACACATAAGGTCAATATTGAGAGTATTTTACGCATTATTCGAGAAGCTGGTAAAGTACCTGCGCAGCGGGATACACAGTACAACATTTTACAAGTGTTTAATGACGAGAAGAATGCTGTAGCACGCGACTTTATTATGCAGAATTAATATCAATCCACATCCTAAGCGTATTGAGAATATTAGCCAAGGGGGCTATTATTCTTGATACGTTTTTTTGCATGTATGAAGCTTAAAGCAGAACCTGTGCAGCCAAGCCACGAAACCGTACAGTTCACATACGATATCTGAAAGGGATGGGAAGATAAAGAGCCTGTATACCAGGCATGTTCTGTTAACGTCTGAATGGATTACCAAATCTCACTTCGTATATATGGTTCTAGGCACCCATATACTGAATAAGGAACAGAAAGGAGTGAGCTTCATGGAACTGTTCACCGTATCCATTCCCAGTGCACAGCTTAAAGAGCTGGAATCCTTAACTGAGCTATTGAAATGTGAGATGGGCGATTTACATACAAGTTCAAGCAGAATTACATTAGACACTTTCCGAACAGACAAAATAGCAGGCGTGACATGCACCGGCTTATTGCCTGAATTCCAGCTTAAAGTTCATGGACAGGATGTATGGAAACGTGCAGCTAGTGCCGTTGCAGAGTATATTTTAGCCATAAAGGAAGGAGCGCTCATACGTGCTTTGATTGCAAAAGAAAAGCACGTTGAGGATGCGGATCGCAAGAAGATTGAAGTATACTGCTATCAATTGCTAAATGGCTATGAGGACCATGGTTCTCCTGAAGTAAGGCGCAGACGAAAGAGTAAAGTATCCAAAGCCTTGCAGCTTTACCTTGAAGAGCACACCGTGTTAAATGTTGACGGATTTATTCGGTTTCGCTTGGAAAGCTACATGACAGAGCTGCGCGAAGTGGTTGATTATGCAATTGATGAATATGTGCTGGAACGCCAATATCAAGAATTTATTAGTCTGCTGAAGTACTTTGTATACATTCAGGATACGAAAATTCCAATGGCCCACCTAATGCACAAAGGCTGCCATGAATTTACGCTGCTGGATGAACAATGGCAGCCGATTGAACCGTCCCACGTTGTAGATGGGATGGTCGTTGAGATGATCGATTGTGATATGGAAATGGAAGATATGATCGTAAGTACGCTCATTAATGTCTCGCCGGGTCATATCGTCATTCATACACGTGATCCAGAATCTCAAGTGATCAAAACGATCCAACAAATATTTGAAGCGCGGGTTCATGTATGCGTCTACTGCACTTCATGTGACCCATATTTAACGAGTAATTGGAAGTCTCAGGACTTGGTTCCTTAAATATGTAGTAAATAGTAAGCGGTCAAGAAATAAGAGGTGTACAGATTACTTGACCGTCTCCTTGATTTCGCATATAATATCCCATATTAAAGTTTACATCTATATGCAGCGATGACGAAGACATGAATGCAAATGGTCGTCCGGACAGAGAGAGGGAACTAGGCTGGAATTCCCTTCGGTACGCATAGGCATTTACCCCTTTAGAGCTTTGAATGGGAACGATCACAAGCTTGTTTACAGGCTGTCGTATGTAGTATCATTCAACGAATCATTCTCGTTAGCGAATGACTCAAGGAATTATTCCGTCGCCTCAGCTCCTGAAGTGGGCCGTAGCGAATATTTGTGCCTGATTGGCACGAATTGGATGGTTCAAATGAGGGTGGAACCACGGGTATAAACAACAACACTCGTCCCTTCTAGAGGGCGGGTGTTTTTTTGTTTTTTATAACATGATTACAAATCAGTAGAAATGAGGGGGAGCTCATACATGTCTATGATACGAGTAACTTTACCAGATGGTGCTGTTCGTGAGTACGAGCGCGGAGCGACAATTGAAGATGTGGCAGCATCAATCAGCAGCGGACTGAAGAAAAATGCGGTAGCAGGTAAGTTGAATGGAAAAGTGGTTGACCTGTACACTCCAATTAATGAAGATGCGGCTGTTGCGATCGTAACGCCTGATTCGGAAGAGGGATTGGAGGTCATTCGTCACAGCTCTGCTCACTTAATGGCGCAGGCGATCAAACGGTTGTATAAGGATGCCGATGTTAAGCTTGGTATTGGACCTGTCATTGAAGAAGGTTTCTATTACGATATCGATATGAACATATCGCTGACGCCTGAGGATCTGGTTAAGATTGAAAAAGAGATGGAGCGTATCGTAAACGAGAATTTGCCGATTCGTCGTCGCGTCGTATCTCGCGAAGAAGCGCTTCGTATTTACGAAGAGATTGGTGATCCTTTAAAATTAGAGCTAATAAACGATCTCCCTGCGGATTCAGAGCTTACGATCTATGATCAAGGCGAGTTCTTCGATTTGTGCCGCGGACCGCACGTGCCAAGCACATCCAAACTAAAAGTATTCAAATTGCTCAACTTGGCAGGCGCTTATTGGAGAGGCGATGCCAAAAACAAAATGCTGCAGCGTATTTATGGAACAGCGTTTGTAAAGAAAACGCAGCTTGATGAGTATCTTCATTATCTGGAAGAGGCGAAGAAACGTGATCATCGCAAGCTGGGAAAAGAGCTGAAGATCTTTACATTCTCACGTGAAGTGGGACAAGGCCTGCCAATCTGGCTTCCTAACGGTGCTACACTTCGTCGTACGATGGAGCGTTATATTGTTGACATGGAGGAGCGTCTCGGCTACAACCACGTATATACACCCGTATTGGCAAACGTAGAGTTGTACAAGACATCCGGTCACTGGGAACACTATCAAGAGGATATGTTCCCTACGATGGTAATGGACAACGAGGAGCTTGTGCTTCGCCCAATGAACTGTCCGCATCACATGATGGTATACAAGAGCGATATGCGCAGTTATCGCGATCTGCCTATTCGTATTGCAGAACTGGGTATGATGCATCGTTATGAGATGTCGGGTGCGTTAACAGGCTTGCACCGCGTACGAGCGATGACGCTAAACGACGCGCACATCTTCTGTCGTCCGGATCAGATCAAAGAAGAGTTCGCACGTGTTATTAACTTGCTGCGCAAAGTATACGAGGACTTCGGCATTAAAGAGTACCGTTTCCGCTTGTCTTACCGTGATCCGCAGGATACGGAGAAGTATTTCCCAGACGATGCGATGTGGGAAATGTCGCAGCGTATGCTGCGTGAGGTTGTGGAAGAGATGGGCTTGCCATTCTTTGAAGCAGAAGGAGAGGCTGCATTCTACGGCCCTAAAGTGGATGTGCAAATCAAGACTGCGCTTGGTAAGGAAGAGACACTTGGAACGGCGCAGTTGGACTTCTTGCTGCCAGAACGTTTCCAACTGGAGTATGTTGGAGAGGACGGATTGAAGCACCGTCCGGTAGTTATTCACCGAGGCATCATTAGTACGATGGAACGCATGACAGCTTTCTTGCTTGAGAACTTTGCTGGTGCTTTGCCGTTGTGGTTGTCGCCGGTGCAAGCTAAGATTCTGCCAGTATCACCGAACTATGAGGAGTTTGCCAAAGAAGTCGAAGAGCAGCTGCGCGAAGCCGGTATCCGCGTTGAGGCAGATGTACGTAACGAGAAGCTTGGTTATAAGATTCGTGAAGCACAGCTGGAGAAGATGTCTTACATGCTCGTCGTGGGTGAGAATGAGAAGAATAACGGAGCAGTATCCGTTCGTAAACGCGGCCATGGTGATCTGGGCATGATGTCGTTGAATGAGGCGATTGCCATGCTGAACGAAGAGATTCGTACACGCAAAATGCCGGAAGTAAAAGTGGAAGCAGAATAAATATGGAGTAGATGCAGGTTCGATATGAATCATCTTCCTGCTCTGCATTAGATACTCGAAGCTCGGCCATATGCTATTAAGCATATGGCCGAGCTTTTTTTGTTTGTTATGAGTTAGAAAATATTAATTTATATTCAAATCAAAAAATTAAGTGAAAGAAGCATGGATTGGTACAGTCTATAAGGGTCGAAAGTGGTGGCATTCGCTCGGATAAGCGTATACATCGTATCACGAAAAGAAAGGAGGGGAGTTTCACAGCCATATCAAAAGTTGTAATTATATATTCAGATCGCGGTGCCTCTTGATGTCGTAGGCGTTCTTTTTTTGTCGAAAATGAATAAAAGAAAATGGCGCTGGACATCCTTCCCACTAGGGAGGAGTGACCATATGTTTACAATACGCATGAATGGTAGCAAACAAAGAACATTAACTGTGTGGAGTGACATCATCGTGAAAGTGAACAGGTTGTCGATGTGGGTGTGCTGCATGATCGTTGTATTAGGAGTAAGCTTGGTGAGTGAACCATATGCTCAAGTGCAAGCAGCACACATTACTCAGGGTATCTTGAATCAGCATCAGCGTAAGGAGCTAGCATGGAATACAATTGAGAATTGGTTCTATTCCAACAATGTGAAGGTAGTACACGATGCAGTTCATCACCTTCAACAAAATACAGTAAGTATGAAAGCTGCTCATCAGACGGTACAACGATCCACCCTATTTGTATATGTAGACGCGCAAAATAGATCTGCTATCACACCAAAGAAGAATAAGGATCAAGCCGTGTCGACGACAGGCCGCTCGCTTTATAACGATGAGTTGTACGCACCTGTGCAAGCACAGGTTGAAAAGGAAGTAACGGTGGTTGCGACTGGTTATACAGCAGGTATTGAGTCGACTGGGAAGAAGCCAGGTCATCCAGAGTATGGTATTACCTATTCTGGAGTCAAAGTGCGACGTGATTATGTGTCCACGATTGCAGCAGATTTGTCCGTATTTCCACTGGGGACTATTTTATACATTCCAGGATACGGGTATGGTATTGTCGCAGATATTGGCTCGAAAATTAAAGGGAAGAAATTAGATCTTTATTTTGACACAACAAAGCAAGTTTATAAGCAATGGGGAAAAAAGGAAGTCGACGTTCAGGTTATTAAGCTTGGTCAGGGTAAAGTTACAGAAAAATTATTAAACCAGCTGAATGAAACGGTTATTAAGCATCGTGGCATGCCGAAAAAACCATTATAGTCATATGCTCACACTGGTGTGTGTCTGATTGTTAGAGATGGTGGATTGCACCATCTGATTAACTGCATATTGCGTCTATACGATTCGCATAATACTTGATGGAGACACGAAAGTGTACTCTTAACGTTTGGTATTGCGACAGCATGATCGTATAGGAGGTGACATCAGATGGGTAAAAACAACAAAAACTCTAAATTGGGTGCTAACCAAAGCTTTGATGCTGAATTTGCTGCTGAGGCAGCAGGTTTATCCAATGCTACCAGCAAGCCAGCTAAAGGGCAATCTCAAAAACCGCAGCAACAATAATAAATGCAGCACGAGTGTAAGGTAACTCACTGCAAAATAATTGATGTAAAGGGCTGTCTTAAAAGTCATCGCTAGATGACCAAGAGACAGCCTTTTTCGGTTGAAATAGCATAATTTCCGAGACCCCTTTGCTATAAATAAAGAGAGCTGTTCATCAGGCTGGATGCATTCATTCATATGCCATAACATGAGCTGCTTAGATGTGCCTTGCCGTTAGAAGTTGAAGTCACACGTACAATCAGACGTAGCTGGTTTGTTCTACATGAGCTGTGCTGGTTTGTTTGCTGATACTTGAGCGCAAGCGGATAATTGGCAGTATAGCTTCGCTTTTATCATTTTTTGTATGATCATGGTCTGATTTACCAACTTCTCAGTCTGGAGACTGAGAGCGGATTCAATCCCTCGGCGCTATTCGGCAGCTTTTATTTCCTTTACAATACAAGTATAAGTAAAGATAACGCAGCAAATCGAATGCATCATAATAAAGCGAGGGATTAAAATGAACGAGTACAATCGCGGAAGATGGTTAGGCGGTTTCGTACTGATCTGTATCGGACTTGTGTTCCTGTTGCATCAATGGGGTTACGTATCATTTGATATTGGAGATTTAATACGCACCTATTGGCCACTCATCGTAATATTTGTGGGACTTAGCGGGTTGTTGCAAGGTGGTTTCTGGGGTGTGTTCCCATTAGGGGTAGGTGTTTACTTCTTATTGAGGAATCTAGGTATTGTGACGTTATCCATGGGGGACTTTATCAAGCTCGCATTTCCGTTTGCACTGATCGTAGGGGGAATTTTTATTTTGTTCCGTCCTCGTCACACTCGACACCGGAACAATCGCCAGGAGTGGAGAGCTAATCGGGAGGAATGGAGAGGCAAACGCAAAGAATGGAAAGCGCAAAAGCAGCAATGGAAGTCCGGTTGTAACAATGGTAAGGAGGACGTTTCGGATTATCCTGATTACACCAACTACCCGGACCCCTTTAAGGATGTTAATTACTCCGCCGATAACAAGCAGTCCAACGAAAGTGAGACGAACGGCAATACAGGGGCAGGGACTCGGCCGCATAACTACAATTATGAATCAGAACCACATAAACAATTTACTACAAATAATGAAGATAAAGGTCGTATGTACAGTGAGCCCATGTTTGGCAAGCATCGTACAGTTGTGAACAAATCGGGTTTTATCGGTGACATTCATATGGGACAGGATTTTTGGGAGCTTAAACCGATGAACGTATCTCATTTTATTGGGGATACCACACTTGATTTGACCAAAGCTCAAGTTCCTTACGGCGAAACCAAGATTAACATTTCAAGCTTTGTCGGTGATGTAAAGGTATACATTCCGAATGATGTAGACTTGGGTGTAGTTGTGACCTCAACATCCTTTATCGGCGATGTACGTGTATTGGATATGGAAGAGGGCGGTTTCCTTCGTAATGTACAAGCAGAAACACCACAGTTCTACGAAGCTGGAAAGAAAGTGCGAATTATTGTAAACACGTTTATTGGTGATGTCAAAGTAATGAAGGTAGGGTAGAAAGCATGGTGATGAAGTGGTTTCGTAATGCCCGGAGTGCAAAGTGGGAATTGCTTTTCACTTTTATTATATCTGGGTGTGTCATCATTAGCGTGCTCTGGTTCGGATTAGTTCACGGTGGAGAATGGGGCAATGGCTTAAACTGGTGGCTGTACGGCATTATAACCGTGCTGATTGTATCGGCAATTACTGGATATATATCTGGTGTTCGCTTGCAGCGAAGGTTGGATGTGCTTCATTTGAGTATGATGCAGGTGACCAAAGGGAATTGGTCTGCCCGAATTCCTGATGATGAGGACGCTTCTTTTGCCCGTCTCTACACTGATTTTAATGCAATGATGCAGACGATGGAACATAAGCTGCGTCTTCTGCAAAAGCTGTCTGAACAGCAGATGATCGACTGGGAACGAGAAAGTGAAGCGATTGTACAAGAAGAGCGAAAGCGGCTGGCACGTGACCTGCATGATACGGTCAGTCAGCAGCTTTTTGCGTTGCATATGTCATCGTCCTCGCTGCCGAAGGTAATGGAAATGGATATGAACCGCGCGAAGGTGGTCGTTGAGCAGCTTATTCAGATGTCTCATATTGCCCAGAGACAGATGAGGGGGCTGATCGCGCAGTTGCGTCCGATCGAATTGGACGGCAGAACGCTGGAAGAAGCGCTGGAGCGCTGGTTCCCTGACTATTGCAATCAGAACGGACTCAAGGGCAAGATCGACATTCAATTGCATGAAGGCTTATCGGAAGTGAAAGAACATCAATGTTTCTTAATGATACAGGAAGCAATGGCTAATGTCGTTAAGCATGCGCAGGCAAGGCAAGTGACCCTGACGATGCAGGAAGCAGATAGCCGAATTGTACTTGTAGTCGCGGATGATGGCAGAGGGTTCGATATGAACAAGACTGCACACGGGGGCAGTTACGGATTATCTACGATGAGGGAACGTGTGGACAAGTTAGGTGGACATATGGACCTTGTCAGCCAGCCAGGAGCAGGCACAACAATTCGGGTATACATTCCTTTATTTGAAGGAAATGAACAACAAGCCGTTATCGTGCAATTAGAAGACGGAATGAAACAAGGTGGAGGGCGAAGCGAATGAGCAAGATGACCGTATTTCTCGTGGATGACCATGAGATGGTCCGACTCGGCTTGAAGACATACTTGATGCTTGATCCTGATATTGATGTGATTGGGGAAGCAAGTGGAGGAATAGATGCAATCGATCAGATCAGCCAGCGAAGTGATGAGTTGCCTGATCTGGTGCTGATGGACTTGATGATGCCGGATATGGACGGAGTCGAGGCGACTAGACAGCTTATCTTGAAGTATCCCAAGCTTCGTATTGTCATGCTGACGAGCTTTATGGAAGATGAGCAGGTTGTAGCTGCTATCCAAGCGGGAGCAACCAGCTATGTACTGAAAACCGTCTCGGCGGAAGATCTTATCTATGCGATTCGCGGCGCCTATCGCGGAATGCCTGTTATGAGCGGAGAAGTGTCACAGGCATTGACACGTGGTCTTCGCAAACGTGCAGCACGGCCTGATGATGAAGGATTAACGGAGCGTGAAAAAGAAGTACTCCTTCTGATTGCGGATGGCAAGTCGAATAAAGATATTTCGGATGAGCTCCATATCAGCATTAAAACGGTAAAGACGCATGTCTCTAATCTGCTTATGAAATGCGAGATGCAGGATCGTACGCAGTTGGCTGTATTTGCCCATCGAAAAGGCTGGGTTAAATTAAGTTGAGTTGAATCATCCTAATGGTAACTATCGTTAGGAAGAAGGTTGTTAGCATGCGTGAAATAGACAGTTTGATTTCTGGACGTCAATATCGATATGATGGGATTAAGGAAGTATTAGAATCATGCGGCTACGCAGTCGGAGGGAATTGGAATTACGAAGGCGGCAGCTTTGACAAGGTGGTCGAGACACACCAGGATGTTGTTGTACGCATCCCGTTTCTAGCGATCGACGGACACTTTGACGCAGAATCAGATAATGAGACGATTATTGAGCTGCGTAGTCCATTGGTCCTGAAGCATGTTGTACAGCGTGGCAACGACCCGCACGCTGAGATGCACCTGATGGGTGCAATGATTGATCAATTTCAAACTCCTGTGCAGCCAGATGCCGAAGTGTCCGATGAAGAATGGAAGGCGGGCAGACAGCTTATCCAGCAGATTGAATACAAATTAAACAAATAATACCACTAGAAAGCAGCTTATCTCGTGTCTCCAGTCTATGGAGGCTGAGCAACGGGCTGTTTTTTTGTTGATTGAATAGGTTTTATTGTGTTTTATGTTCTTTTTAAGGTAAGTTTAAGGTTGGGAGTGCAAGATAAGAACATAACGTTATAGACAATAACAATAATGATATTGAACATCGTGGGAGGGGTTCTTTATGGAAGACAATCGCAAACCATTTTCTAATTCCGAGTCGGAACTGAAACATACAGCATCTGAAGCATCTAATGAACAGCAGCAGGCAGAACAGGAGCAAGCAGCAAGCAAGCAAGGTGATGCTCAGCAAGGACATTCATCCTACTACTATGCCTATGGTCCTTATCAGTCGGTTAATTCGGAAGACACGGCGTCAACAACCTCAAGAGATGCATACGGCGCATCCAGTGACGTTCAAGTTACACCGCCTAATCCAGTGAAGCCGCTGCCGTTTTCAAGTGCTACACGCCAAACTTTTAATCAATACGGCAGTGGTACTGACGCTTCAAGCGCGGGGCCAGGGACGGCGCCGCCGGGGAACTGGAATTTTAACAATCAGAAGCCTCAGCGCAAAGGGACGTCGTTTAAGGCCATGTTTGCTTCCTTTATGGCGGGAATGATCGTAATTACGTCATTGATGTATGCAGCAGATCGTACGAACTTATTTACAGGTGAAGCTGCGAGTCATAACAATAATTCCGGTGAGGCGGCACAGACGGTTGTGAATAATACACCAACCCCATTCCCGAATGGAGCTTCGTCCGTAGCAGAGGTTGCCAAGTCAGCTAGTCCGGCAGTTGTTAAGATTGAGACATATGCTTCTGCAAGAAGAGGCGGAGGAGTAGGTTCTTCGAACCCTTGGATGGATGATCCTTTCTTTAAGCAATTTTTCGGTGACAACTATGGCGGTAATGGAGGAAATGGCGGCAATAACAGTTCGGAAGGCACTGCACCTAAATCTGAGCTGCAGCCGCTTGGCATCGGGACTGGATTTATCTTTGATAAGAGTGGTTATATTTTAACGAACAATCACGTGGTAGAAGGCGGAGAGATGGTTCAAGTTACTGTTGAAGGGTATGAAAAGCCGCTAGAAGCAGAGGTGCTCGGAAAGAGTCAGGACCTTGATCTGGCTGTTCTGAAAATTAAAGGCGAGGATTTCCCAACGTTAAAGCTTGGGAACTCGAATGCCGCACAAGTTGGGGAGCAGATGGTTGCCATTGGTAACCCGTCGGGATTTGATCATACCGTAACTACAGGTGTCTTAAGCGCCAAAGAGCGTTCGATTAATATTGATGACAATGGTACGACGCGCCAATATGAACATTTGCTGCAAACGGACGCTTCTATTAATCCAGGCAACTCTGGTGGTCCACTGCTGAATATGAAAGGCGAAGTGATCGGAATGAACGTTGCGGTGAGTAAGCAGGCGCAAGGTATTGGGTTTGCGATTCCATCCAACGTGATCAACAAAGTTGTCGAGAACCTGAAAGCAAACAAAGAAATTCCTAAAGAGCCAAGTCCATTCATCGGCGCTACCTTGATGACGATGACTGACGAAATCGCTAAAAAAATCGGAATCGAAAGCATGGACGGGGCGTTGGTAGCCAATGTCCTTTACGGTTCACCTGCTTATAAAGGTGACCTGCGTGCATACGATGTCATTACGGGCATCGAAGGTAAAGCCGTAACAAACAAAGAGGGACTAATTGAAGCGATCCAGAAGAAAAAGGTCGGGGATGTTGTCTCGTTCCAAGTATACCGTGATGGCAAGAAGATGGATGTTAAAGTAACGATTGGCGATAAAAATAAATTCGAAAACATTGAACAGCCTTAAGGATAGGAAGCGTGAGGACTATTTAATCTTGGAAACACAATAGTGGGACAGGGAAGCGAAGAGAGGATTGAACTTTCTTCGCTTCCTTTTCTGAAATGAGCGTGTCCATGTTACAATAGGATGAAAAAGATGGAACGGTGAAAGGATGACGGCCTGAACATGCGCTCTTACATTTTAATCGTAGATGATGATGAGAAGATTACATCCATGCTCCGAAGAGGCCTTGTATTTGAAGGCTTTGAAGTGAATACAGCTTCTAACGGGACAGAGGGACTGCGCGAGATGATTGTGCGAGAGCCGGACTTGCTCGTGCTGGACGTGATGATGCCAGAAGTAGATGGCTGGGAAGTTGTGCGCAGGATGAGAGAAGCGGGCAGCTCAGTGCCTGTATTAATGCTGACTGCTAAAGATGAAGTGCAGGATCGTGTGAAAGGCTTGGACTTAGGGGCAGATGACTATTTGGTCAAGCCGTTTGCTTTGGAAGAACTGCTTGCACGTGTACGTGCTCTGCTTAGACGTCGGACAGACAGCGAAGGCGGCAACCATCGTCTTGCATACGAGGATCTGTTATTGGATCTGCATACACGTGAAGTCAAACGCGGCAATCATATGATTGAGTTGACAGCGAAGGAGTTTGAGCTCCTGCACCTCTTTATGCAGAACCCAAAGCGAGTTCTTCCTCGAGATGTCATTATGGAGAAAATATGGGGTTACGATTACAGTGGTGAGTCCAACGTACTCGAAGTATATATTGCCATGTTAAGACAAAAAACAGAGGAACACAGCGGAAAACGAATCATACAGACGATTCGTGGTACTGGCTACGTGTTGAGAGGGGACACATAACGGATGTCGATTCGTCTTCGGCTAACCGTTTGGTATTCCGCGTTATTGGCGTTTACGTTGTTTTTGTTTGGAATTTCCATCTATACATTCGTTGATTACAAAATATACGGGGATATCAAACAGCGCATTAGTGACACGGTGAATCAGATCACCATTCTTCCAACGCTGGACTTTCAAAATGGTCTTGACTTTGACGTAACACCTCGGGATGCTAACCGTCTTGTTAATGAAGCGTTGTTTACGCAGCTTACCAATTATACGAACGGAAGTGTCAAGCAGTCAGACGAAATGATTGCAAGTCGTATCGAGCTTAAGCCGCCGAAATCTCCGCGCGACATTCGAGACGGCTATCGGACCGTTGATATTCGAGGCAATGAATTTCTGATCTATGAACAAGCGATTACAATCAAGAGTCAGATTGTCGGTGCTATTCAAGTACTGTCTTATACTGGACAAGAAGCTAGATTTTTCAGGGAACTGCGCAGTATTCTTATCATCTCATCTATGGTGACGGTTGTGCTGGCCTTCTCGCTAGGGCTATTTCTTGCTCAAAAGTCTCTGCGGCCAATCGAGAACGTCATCAAAGCTACTAACCGGATTCAGAAAGGGACGGACCTTAGCATGCGTATTCCGCGCGAAGGCGCGCCGGAGGATGAGATTGGACAGCTCACCGAAACGATCAACAGCATGCTAGGTCGGATGGAAACGTTCTACAATGAGCTGGATGAAGCCTATCGTGCTCAGCGGCGGTTTGTGTCAGATGCTTCGCATGAGCTGCGCACACCATTAACGACGATCCGGGGGAATGTTGATCTCCTCGAAAAGATGTGGGTGAATCAGTCCCAAGCGACTCCGCTGTCGGCCCAGGAGCGTGAAGTTATGTCGCTTGAGGCGCTTAGCGATATCGCAGATGAGTCACGGCGGATGACAAGATTGGTGAACGATCTGCTGTCACTTGCTCGTGCAGATGCGGGATATACGATGGAGAAGCAGTATTTGGAGTTGAAGCCGCTGCTTGACGATGTTGTACGCCGTGCCCAATTTTTGCCTCGTAAGGCGGATTGGGTTATTGAAGAGGAAGCAGGCCTGAAAGAAGTGGCTGTGTACGGCAACAAAGATTATTTGCAGCAAATGTTGTTCATTTTTATTGAAAATGCATTTAAATATACAGAAAGCGGCTCTGTCATATTAAGTGCTGTCATTTTGGATCGTCAAGTAGGCATTAAGATTAAAGATACCGGCATAGGCATGAATGAAAAGGAAGTACCGTATATTTTCGAGCGCTTCTATCGTGCTGACGTCTCGCGTGGGGTAACATCTGGAACAGGATTGGGGTTATCGATCGCGAAGTGGATTATCGATGAACACAAAGGCTCAGTCGAGGTAGTGACAAAACCGGGTGAAGGAACGACCTTCCTTATCTGGCTGCCACTTGCAGTTGTCGACGTGGATAAGGTAGATCCAGTATAATAGAGAAGTATTCACTAAAAGTGATACTGGATCTTATCCGTTAGAAAGTAGGTGCATCATGAAGGTTCATAAGATAACGCCGCGAGGATATTGCTATGGTGTTGTGGATGCGATGGTTATCGCGCAGCAGACAGCTCGCAATCTGGACTTGCCGCGACCGATTTATATATTAGGTATGATAGTGCATAATAGTCATGTCACGGATGCATTCGGAGACGAAGGTATTATTACGCTTGATGGTGCGAACCGTTTGGATATTTTGGATCAGGTAGATAAAGGGACGATTATATTTACAGCTCATGGTGTCTCACCTGAAGTGCGTCGCAAGGCAAGAGAGAAAGGCCTGACTACCGTTGATGCGACGTGTCCAGACGTGACGCGGACTCATGACTTGATTCGTGAGAAGACTGCAGATGGTTATGATATTATTTATATCGGCAAGAAGGGCCATCCTGAGCCAGAAGGTGCCATTGGTGTTGCTCCTGCTCACGTTCATTTGATCGAACGAGAAGAAGAGATTGATTCTTTAACGATTGATACAGAGCGGATCATTATTACGAACCAGACAACGATGAGTCAATGGGATATCAAGCATATTATGAATCGGCTCATTCAGAAATTTCCGACAGCGGAAATCCATAATGAAATATGTATGGCGACACAAGAAAGACAACAGGCTGTTGCTGATCAAGCGCACGAATGTGAATTGTTGATTGTGGTGGGTGATCCGCGCAGCAACAATTCGAACCGTCTTGCACAGGTTTCGGAAGAAATAGCGGGAGTGCCTGCCCATCGTATCTCGGACTTGTCGGAGTTGAATTTAGAGTGGCTGAACAACATCGAGATCGTTGGAGTTACATCAGGAGCGTCTACACCAAGTCCGATTACGAAGGAAGTGGTGCAGTTTCTGGAGCAGTACGATCCAGCCGATGAATCCACATGGGAGAAGAAGCGGACCGTCAATATGAGCAAGCTGCTTCCTCGGCTCCGAGACAAATCCTAATTCTTGCATCAACTAGGGCGCCGAAAAGAGGTCTCTGTCATGAAAAGATGGTTGAAGTATCAGACACTTAAGCTAATGCGGACTAACGGCAGCGCTTCTGCTGTAGCAAAAGGTTTTAGCATTGGTCTTGCCATTGAGATGTTTACGCTGCCGACAGCAGGCTTGGCATTTTTTTTAATATTTCCATTTGTTTATATGCTGCGCGGGCGGATGGCTTCGGCACTGGTTGGATTTATTTTTGGTAAAATTATTTATATCCCGGTGGCTGTACTCAATGAACGGGTGGGGCATTGGCTGCTGCCTGAACATTTTGTAGTTCATTTTCATGGGATTCCGCATTGGTTGAACCATCTGATGACGATAAATTTGCACCTTATTGTCGGTGGGATCATTGACGGATGTATTTTGGCGTTTATGATGTATTTGCCTGTTAAGAAAGGGCTGGAATTGCTGCAACAGCGTCGTCGTGAGAAACGAAGATTGCAGCGTATGCCGACGTAAGCAGATAAGTTGATTTAGGATAATAAAGGGCAAGGCTTATAGGAAAACGGGCCGTGCATGATGTGGGATATATTGTCCCCGTTATGCGCGACCGTTTTTTTCATAGCTATGAAGTTGGATTTAACACATGAGGTTACATATTAAATATGACGGCTTGTTCACAATTCAGAGGGTGATATGGATTGGTAGGAGGGAATAGCTTGACGAAAAAGATAAATAGAGGTATCATTTCTTTAATGGATAAAAGCATAGACGCGAACAAGCGTTTAAGTATGGAAGTAAAAGAAGGGAATGGGAATGCTATGATCGTTATCGTATCCAATCATACATCGGAAGCCCGCATGGGGGAAATTGTTAGTTATATTGAAGGAAAAGGGCTGCAAGCCCATATTTCTAAAGGCACAGATCGTACCGTTATAGGTATTATTGGTACCGTAGAACCTCCAATTGCAGAACATCTGCGTCAATTGCATGGCGTAGAGAACGTTGTGAAGATATCGAAGTCCTATAAGCTGGCAAGCCGTGACTTCCATCCGGCAGATACCGTCATTGAGATCGGTGACGTACGTATCGGGGGTGGCGAACTTGTTGTGATGGGTGGACCTTGTGCTGTAGAATCCGCAGAGCAAATCGATGAGATTGCTCGTTTGGTCAAATCAGCCGGTGGTCAAATATTGCGCGGTGGGGCTTTTAAACCACGGACAGGTCCTTATAGTTTCCAAGGGGTAGGCGTAGAAGGGCTTATCATGATGGCTGAGGCGGGACGCAAGCATGGATTGCTTACCATTACGGAAGTGATGACACCAGAATATGTGGATGTGTGTGCAGAGTATGCTGATATCTTGCAAGTAGGCACAAGGAACATGCAGAACTTTGATCTGCTGCGCAAGCTTGGGGAGACGAATCGTCCAGTTCTGCTGAAACGCGGCTTTAGCAGCACCTATGACGAATGGCTGAATGCAGCAGAGTACATTCTGGCTGGGGGCAATCCGAACGTTATGCTCTGTGAACGTGGTATTCGAACATTCGAGAGTTACACGCGTAATACGTTGGATCTTAGCGCTATTCCAGTCATGAAGTCACTGACTCACCTGCCGGTTATCTCTGATCCTAGTCATGGAACGGGGCGGCGTGAACTCGTTGAACCGATGACTAAAGCATCAGTTGCTGCTGGGGCGGATGGGCTCATTATTGAGATGCATACAGATCCTGACAATTCGATGACTGGAGATGGTGTGCAATCGTTGTTCCCTGATCAATTCGCGCGTCTGCTGAAAGAATTGGAACAGTTAGCACCGCTGTGCGGCAGTACATTTGCAACAGCCAAACAACCAGCATCCGCATTTGAGAGTTGGAAAAAATAAAAGGTAATGATGAATCTTATCATAAGATAACCGTTATTGGCAGCAGCCAAGGGCGGTTATTTTTGTTTGGTTAGAGACAAATAACGTGCAGAAGTTTATTTTCTTTTTAAGGTAAAAAAGGAAATTATTTTATTGATGTCAGTATACCTTACATGAAATAAAAAAATACCTGACATGAGTATTGACGAGATTTAATTTCTGGATTTATAATGACAACAATATAAAAACGATGTTGAACAATTAACGTCAATTGGATGGTTAATGTTCGGATTTTGGGGAGGAATTAACATGTCGGTGAACCAAGTGTTGGAATTGATTCGGGAAAAAAAGATTGAGTATGTAGATTTTCGTTTTGTGGATCTGGGCGGCAAAGCTCACCACATTAGCTTGCCGGCAACGGAAGTAGATGCAGATACTTTTGTTAATGGAGTAGCATTTGATGGTTCCTCCATTCAAGGCTTCCGTGGTATTGAAGAATCCGACATGGTTATGATGCCGGATACAGAGACGGTATATGTTGATCCATTTACAGCACACGCCACATTAATCGTAATGTGCAACATCCATACTCCAGATGGAGACCGTTATGAGCGTGATCCACGTAGTATCGCTCAGAAAGCGGAGGAGTTTCTGCAAACGGCTGGCATAGGCACAACTGCTTACTTCGCCCCTGAATCCGAGTTTTTTATTTTTGATGATGTCCGTTATGAAACTTCTATGAACAGCTCTTCCTTCTATGTAGATTCCGAAGAAGCTTCCTGGAATACAAACCGTAAAGAAGAAGGCGGCAACTTGGGCTTTAAGGTCCGCACAAAAGGTGGATATGTGCCAGTAGCTCCGGTAGATACACAGCAGGACTTGCGCAGTGAGATGTGCCGACTGCTTCAAGAAGCAGGACTGCGCGTTGAACGTCATCACCATGAAGTAGCCACAGCAGGCCAAGGTGAGATCAACTTCCGCTTTGATACGTTAACAAGTACGGCTGATAACCTGATGAAATATAAATATATCGTTCACAATACTGCTCGCCAATTCGGCAAAGTAGCAACATTTATGCCAAAGCCGTTGTTTGGGGACAATGGCAGCGGCATGCACGTTCATCAATCAATCTTTGACGGTGACACACCATTGTTCTATGAAAAAGGCGGGTATGGAAACCTCAGTGAAATGGCACTGCACTATATTGGGGGCATTTTGCACCATGCTCCTGCGCTGCTTGCCATTACGAATCCGAGCACGAACTCCTTTAAGCGTCTAGTGCCTGGCTATGAGGCTCCGGTTAACTTGGTATTCTCCAAGGGGAACCGCTCCGCAGCGGTACGTATTCCGGTGGCTGCTGTTACACCTAAAGGCTGTCGTATTGAGTTCCGTACGCCAGATTCCACTGCTAACCCATACTTGGCGTTTGCCGCGATGTTGATGGCTGGCCTGGACGGCATTAAGCGAAAGTTGGATCCAAGTGCGCTTGGGTACGGCCCATTTGATAAAAATATTTACGAATTATCTGATGCTGATAAGAGAGAGATTCGCAGCGTACCAGGAACGATGGAAGAATCGCTTGATGCGCTTGAGGCTGACCATGAATTCTTGCTAGACGGTGGCGTATTCACAAAAGACTTTATCGACAACTACATTGCCGTTAAACGTTCGGAAGCGAAATCTGTTGCAATCCGTATCCATCCACAAGAGTACAATCTTTACTTCGACTGTTAATAGCGACTCAATAGGCAGGGCGCGTCTTCAAAGGCGTGTTCTGTCTATTTGTGTTAGCGAGCAAGGGCGAAGCGAAGAGGGGGGGGCTCGATGAGATTATAGATAGCATTCCATCAACATTTTTCGTATCCTGCGTGCGTAAACCATTAGGTCCGAGTCGTAACTGGAGATTGATAAAACGGTCTCGGGGGATTACGAAAATATGGATATAGTGCTGCAAGGGCATGGGGGCTGGAGATGGAGATGGTACAAAATAGAGGCCAAAGAGCGTGCAGCAGGAAGTATGTAATGTATTTAATTTCACAATGTTATTTTAAAATGGTGTGAAAATTACAGGAATAACTTTGAAATTGTAAATATGATGCCTCATTTCCGAATGAAATCTGTTATATCGCTAGTTTTTTTTCGTACTATTAACTTGATAGGGATTGCGTTACCTGCTATCATTACAAATAATATTTCATACGTATGATGCAAATATGAGATGAGAAATAAGATGAAGGTGGGGAGAACCGTATGGAACAACGTCAACGAGCTTACAACTTTAATGCGGGACCGGCAGCACTACCGCTCGAAGTATTGGAGCGTGCCCAGACGGAATTCGTTGATTTCCGCAACAACGGCATGTCGATCATGGAAATGTCGCACCGTGGACCAGTCTACGAGGGCGTACACAATGAAGCGAAGGACTTGCTAAAGGAATTGCTAGGCATTCCTGATGGGTACGATGTATTGTTCTTGCAAGGGGGAGCCAGCACACAGTTTGCGATGATTCCGATGAATCTGCTGACACCAGGCAAGATCGGTGCTTATGTAAATACGGGAAGCTGGGCCGTAAAGGCGATTAAGGAAGCGGAACTGGTAGGGGAAACACAAGTAATCGCTTCAACGGAGGCTGATAAATTTACACGTGTGCCTGCTGTCGCTGACATTGTGGTACCTGAACATGCTGCTTATGTGCATGTAACGTCTAATGAGACGATTGAAGGTACACAATTCCAGTCATTTCCGAACACCGGAGAGGTGCCGCTGATTGCGGATATGTCCAGTGATATTCTTAGTCGACCGCTTGATGTGTCGAAGTTCGGGATGATCTATGCCGGTGCACAGAAGAATCTGGGTCCTTCAGGTGTAACAGTGGTAATTGCTAAGGAAGAACTGTTAACGAACAGCCCGAAGACGATTCCTACGATGCTGCGGTACAGTATTCATCAGAAAAACAATTCCTTATATAACACTCCACCTTCATTCTCAGTATATATCGTTAATTTGGTTCTTCAATGGATTAAAGCGCGTGGTGGCTTACAAGCTGTTCAAGAAGCTAACGAAGCAAAAGCAAAGCTGATCTATGATGCAATTG
This sequence comes from Paenibacillus sp. ACRRX, assembly GCF_022346885.1. Lineage (GTDB taxonomy): Bacteria > Bacillota > Bacilli > Paenibacillales > Paenibacillaceae > Paenibacillus_B. Next base: position 27,867 of record NZ_JAKRNK010000008.1, on the reverse strand, counting down.
ACGGCAGCGGCGGGTTCTACAAAGGCGTTGCAGCGGTAGACAGCCGTTCTCGCATGAACGTGACGTTCCGCTTAGGAACGGAAGAGCTGGAGAAGCTTTTCGCTAAAGAAGCGGAGCAGGAAGGCTTTATCGGCCTCAAAGGCCATCGCAGCGTTGGTGGTTTGCGTGCATCGATTTATAATGCCGTTCCACATGAGAACTGTGCTGCTTTGAGCCAGTTTATGAACCATTTTCAACAAAAGAACAGCTAATTAAAGGCTAAATTATTTGCTTTACCCTTTTCAGTGGCCCGAAAGAGGAAGTCTGCTACAAACGGCAGGATTCCCCTTATCGGGTCATTTGGCATTCATGGAGTTCAAAGCAGCCTGTGATGTGATGGAAGAATACAATGTGATGTGCTGAAATGAAAAGAAACCCGCTGGCTCGGGGGGGCCAACGGGCTTCATATCGAAAATGAGAGGAATACGTATAAGGACGAGAATGTAATACAATTATGCCAAATGTTTCTTGGACGGTTCTGTCAGTTTATAACCAACGTTACGGATTGTCATGATGTATTCTGGATTGCGTGCATTTTTCTCCAACTTATCGCGGAGATGGCTGATGTGTACGTCCACGATTCGAGTATCGCCCAAGAAATGATAGTCCCATACGCCATGCAGCAGCTGCTGGCGACTTAGCACTTTTCCGCGATGGCGGCAAAGGAAGACAAGCAATTCAAATTCCTTAGGTGTTAATTCTACGGAACGTCCATCTAGCATTACTTCACGTTGATCGGCTAACACACTCAAGTGCCCAATACTATATATTCGTCCATCGTCCGAAGGCGGGAGTGATTGGATGCGACGCATTACGGCATGTATACGTGAGATGAGCTCTTGAGGACTAAAGGGTTTTGTCATATAATCGTCAGCGCCATTATCAAGACCTGCAATTTTGTCTCCGACGTCTTGCATCGCCGTTAGCATAATAACAGGCACCATGTTCTGGTGATCTCTCAACTTGCGGCATACTTCAAGTCCGTCACTCTTTGGGAGCATGCGGTCTAACACGATTAGATCAGGGCGGAACGTGGAAAGGACATCAAATACGGCTTCTCCGTCGTATACGCACAGCACGTCATAACCGGCTAGTTTTAAGTTGTATTCAATCAAAGTCGAGATGGATGGCTCATCGTCGACGACCAGTATTTTGGACTTCATCACGTACCTCCCCAGATTTTACGTTCATAATAAACGCTTAAGTTGCAGTTGATATTCTTATTATGCAACCTGTTTATCAGCGTCATATTAAACTAACGTAAAATGGGTGTAAAATATGTAATTTTAATAGCAAGAAAATTGAAAAAACAAGGGTAAGCATACATTGGCCTGGGCCGATGCTTGCTTACCCCTTGCTAGATAAACATAAACTGTACCATTTACGCGCTTATTTTTTGACTTTTGTCAGCGTGCTCCGATTTGGGAGCGAAAGGCCACCAATTGGCTGCGCCAAACATTTTTGCCATAACCGGTACGAAAAATGGCAGCAGCAGGAAGGTATAAAGCAATAAGCCAGACAATACGACGGTTGCAATCTGCATCATAGATAACACGCCTGACGGGTAGAATGAAGCGAATGTACCGCCCAGAATGATAACGGCGGATATAATAACCGGTCCCATATTACGCATGGCAAACAAAATCGCATCCTTAACGCTTAAATGTTTATTTTCATTAAAACGATCCATTAAGAAGATGCTGTAATCAACGCCGAGTGCCATCAGCATTACAAATCCAAAGAAAGGAGTTGCCCATGTCACGCCGGAATAACCCAAAATATTTGTAAATACAAGCTCTGTTATTCCCATTGAGGTAAAGAAGGTTAACAGCAAAGATGCAATAATATACAACGGCATAACGATAGAACGGAACAATAGGATTAAAATCAACAAGATGCCAATAAGCATTAGTGCTACAGTACGGGTATAATCTTCGCCAGAAATTTGCTTTAAGTCGGCAAATGTACTGGATACGCCACCCAGGGCAATATCGGATTGTTCAAGCTTTGTGTTTTTTACGGCACGGTCGACGGCCGCTTGCACTTCTTTTACGGAATCAATGGCTTTAGTCCCGTATGGATTCACGCTGAATACAACGTCTAATGTCATTACTTTACGGTCAGCTGACAAATATAAATCCAGCGCTTGCTTAAATTCTTTATTTTGTACAATTTCCTCAGGGACGAACCAGCCTCCCAATTCGTTGTCAGCCGTACTTCCGACTTGCTGTAAATAATTGTTGGCTGAATGCAGACCACCTGAGATTTGCGAGAGACCGTCCACGCTCTTTTGTAAACCGTTGGTGAGCTGAGTCAATTGTCCTGTCAATTGGGTGAAACCTTGGCCAATCTGGTTTTGACCATCTTGAAGCTGCTCGAGGCCATGCACGATGCCTGGCAACTTGCCGATAATCTGGCTTTGACCAGCAGCGGCTTGATTCAAGCCGGATTCCAGCTTGCTGATACCGGCAATAAGCTGATCAAGTCCGCTGGCTAGCGATCTCTGACCGGCAGCAGCTTGTGTATAGGCATCGTTGGCCTGCTTCATGCCACCGCTAATTTGCTGCATTTGGCTGTGCACTTGACCTAACGCAGCACCAAGTTGACCAATTCCCTTGCCAGATTGGGTGACTGTTGCATGAATCGTCACATAATCAGGGTCCTGCTGCAGCTCAGGGTAACGGCTTTGCAAGCTGGTGAAATGCTGCTCCAGCCCTTGCAGCGACTTGGCTGCCCCCTCTACTTGCTGCTGCATTTGAGTTAGGCCATTGCTCATCTGCACCATTCCACCACCAAGCTGCTGGTAGCTCTGCAGCAGCTTCTCATGAGCTTGTGCAAGCTGTTGTGCGCTTGCTTTGGCCTGCTGCAGCGCTTGCTTAAGCTGACCAGCTCCCATCGAACCATCTGCTATCCCTTTCTGAATTTGCGAAAGTCCACCTTGAAGCTGAGTAATGCCAGATGTTAATTGTTTTGTTCCGTCAGTTAATTTATCTGTACTGGAAGCTGCTTTTTTTAACTGAGGCTCATTTTTTGTTAATTGGCTGTTAGCCTCCGACAGTCCAGACTTGATGTCATTGATGCCTTTGTTGCCTTCTTTTAGACCGCTTTCCAAGCTTTTAACTTGTTCGGCAACCTTGAAATCCTGAATCTCGTCGCCGGCAGGCCGACTCAAGCTGCGCACGCTTGATACACCGTCCACCTTCATGATCTCGCGGCTCATTTTCTCCGCTAATGCCATGTACTCGGTTTCCTTAAGTGGATTGGCCGTCTTAATCACGACCTGAGTAGGCATAGACTCACCCGGATCAAAGCTTTGCGAAATAAGATTAAAGGCTTTGACAGATTCATACTTGTCACCGATCTCCTCCAAGCTGTTGAAAGATACCTGACCGCTATAGGTTATCAAGAACGGCACAGTTACAGCGGCAACAATCAAGAAAGCGGCCAGCGGACGCTTGAGGGAGAAGCTGCCGACGGCACCCCAGATACGACTTTCCTTGTGCTCAAGCGAGCCTTTAGTTGGCCAAAATAGCTTCTTGCCCAGCACTGCCATAAAGAAGGGCACTACCGTAACAAGTGCAAGCAGCATCACAGCAATCCCGATGGCAACCGCAACCGCAGAACGGTACAGGATAAACTGTGACAAGCCAATAACGGAAAACCCAACCAGTACGGCGAGTCCAGAGAACAAAACAGTCTTGCCAGCGGTACGATAGGTAGCGATAATGGCTTCCCAAGTATCTTCGTGCTGTGCCAGCTCTTCTTTAAAACGGCTGATTAGGAGAATGCAATAATCAGTACCTATCCCAAAGAGAACCGCAACCATAAAGATCTGGGTAAAGGTAGATAACGGGAAATCAGTACTGTCGACCAGAAAAGAAACGATGGATTGGGATACAATGTAGCTCAGCCCTACCGTCAATAGGGGAATAAACGGAGCTACAAACGACCGGAAAACTACAAATAATATAAGCAAAATAAAGATAACTGTAATGGACTCTGACTTTTTCAAGCCTGCTTGTGAGCTTTCGATCTGATCGTGATCAATTTGTTGTCGGCCTGTCATGTAATGCTCAACTCTAACGTCGTTTAGTTGAGTAGAGATTGCTTCCTTCACCTCTTGTGAACTGACGCTGCCTGTGTCAACGGTGAGGGAGGTTAAAATCGTTTTGCCATCTTTGGATATAAGTTTATCCGCTAATTCGGGCTGTTCAAATGGGTTAAGCATGGATATAATGTGCAGCTTTGCTTTGCTGTCTGCAAGCATTGTCAACGTGTGATTGACCTCTTGTTTCTCATCCGTTGATAGCCCGTTTGGATTATGGAATAATAGCGCGATTTGAGACTTGTGAGAGTCCCCATTTGCTGCGGCTACTTCATCCAGGATCTCCTGGGCTCTGGACGAAGAATAACCATCCGGGACACGAATAGTACCCTTTTCTTTTACAAGCTCACTAAGGGAGGGGGCCGTCATAAATAAGGCAATTGCTGCCACAATCCAGATAGCCATAATGGCCCATCTTGCTTTCAGTATGGTTCTCATTTGGTGTCACTTCCTTCTGCCATTAATGTAGCCAGTCTTTCAAACTTGCTAATGAACGATTCAATTTCTTCTTCTTGAAAATGAACTAAATAAGAAGATACAATGGCATGCACTTTGCCAGACATGTGCTGGTAAGTTTCTTGGCCGGCTTCGGTGAGTGATAAATAGACTTGCCTCCTGTCAGAATCATCACGGGAGCGCTCTACAAGCCCCCTATCGGCTAGTCGGCTGACAATGGCGGTAATTGAGCTTTTGCCGACCATTAACGTGTCTGCGAGATAAGTCGGCGTGCATGTTCCCTGATCATAGATAATACATATGGTTTGGAACTGTTCTGGTGTCATTGTATTAGGTGTGGAACTGTCAAGCTGTTGAAATAGCTGCTTTATCACGGTCGATTGCGCAGACATGTACCGTTGGATAAGTTGCTGCGGATTAAAGGTCAAGGGAAGTGACTTCCTTTCTAATAGTTCTATTATCGAATAGTTCGATAATAGAACTATATCGTGGTGAATTTTGATTGTCAAATGGTACCGCTTAGGCAGAGCTATTTGGCAAATCTCAGATTGGTGTATAATAGAAAGGAATAATTGTGAGGTGACACATCAGATGGCTCTACATATCGTACTAGTGGAACCGGAAATTCCGGCTAATACAGGTAATATTGCACGAACATGCGCAGCAACAGGCATACACCTTCATTTGGTCAGACCGCTCGGATTTAATACGGACGATCGAACTTTAAAGCGTGCAGGCTTGGATTATTGGCATGCAGTTAACATTGAATATCATGATTCGTTTGCTGAAGTACGGGATCGTTACGCAGATTCGCGTTTTTTTTATGCGACAACCAAAGCGGACAAGCGATATAGCGACTTTGAGTATGTGGACGGAGATTTCTTTGTATTTGGCAAAGAAACAAAGGGATTACCGGAACCATTGCTTGAGGCTAATCGAGAGACCTGCATTCGTATGCCGATGACAGACAAGGTACGTTCACTTAACTTATCTAATTCGGCTGCGATTATTGTCTATGAAGCGTTAAGACAGCTGAATTATCCAGGCATGGAATAAGCCTTGCGACCGCCGTGAGCGGCGTAACGAATATATGCGATGCAGTGAGTTGTTATTCCAGGCTTCGGGTGACGATTAGGATAGTCTTAATAGACATCGTGTTAGGACGCAGCCCGGTAATTATATAGTGGTCAATAATCAGAAATCGGTGGAGCTTGGCCAACTTTTTTCATTTGCATTCATGCTAATACAGCCAATCACTTGTGATTGGCTGTATTTTGCTTGAGCAGCACTGGATATTATTCGGCATGATGCGCAGCAGAGGTAGTCAAAAGACAAAAACAACTTTATGACAGTAACTGAATAAAAACTAATTATTTTGACAGTTTTCAGCAGGAATTATGAATAATACAGCGAAAATAATAGGGTATAGGGGCAGAGTTCTCTAGGGTAATCATGAGGAGACGAATATACAAGAGAGGTGTAACTGATGAAACCTGCCGGTGTTGTCCGTAAAGTCGACCAACTGGGGCGAATTGTTCTTCCGAAATCGCTTAGAAAGCGTTACCAAATGAATGAAGGGGATCCTGTCGAAATTCTGGTCCAGGGCGATCATATTATTTTAGAGCGATATCGTCCAAAATGTGTGTTCTGTGGCTCTATGAATGGCGTTGCCGAATTCAAAGAGCGTTACATATGTTCACAATGTATGACTGACATGACGCATCTGGTGCGTTAGTGTTGACGACATAGGGGGCACGAGGGCATCACTAACGTGATGCCCTCGTGCTGTCCATGGGATAATAGCGAAAGAAGCCCCCCTATGATTATGGGAGGCTTCTGCGTAAGTATGGACTACAGTCCTTTTGTCTTGTCTTCGTTGTAGCCAGATGTGAGCATGGCTGTAATAAACAATGCAAGAGTTAACATAATGATCCAAAACGTAAGAGACATGATGCGCACACCTCCAATAGACTACTATTATTATACCCAATACATTCCAAAAAGGAAATGAAAAAGGTGTGAATTATGGTACAGTCAGTCAATGGATGATGTGTTATAATAACTGCTTTTCATTTGGGTAAATAAGAAAATTACGCTAAACTATTCAAAAAATAAAAAGTGCGTAGGCAGTTGACGCAGCTCGCCGTCAGAAGGGTGATTCACAACCCGTCCTTTAAAGATGAGTGATGAGGAGCCCCCGCCATCCAAATTATAGGCATCACGAACACCTAAATTAATCATCTTCTGCTGCATCTCTTCAAGCGTTGCACCTGATCCGCCATTTTCATTGTAGCCGTCAATAACCATAATCAAGAGCTGATCGTCTTTGTAGTTGCCGATGGTCGTACGCGGAGCGCGATTGGGTGCTTTCCACTTATCGGGTATTGTAAGCTTGTTGCCGTTATTCAACAGGTGTGGAACAAAGGTAGCTCCAAACTTCGGATTCTTCTGATCAAGCTGCGTCTTGTCGAAAAATTTGCCGCCAATCAGCCGACCTAAGGTATCAAGTCCGACAAAAGCCAGATCTTTGAAGCTTGGCTCGAAGGCACTCACATAGTCTCCGTTCAGAACCGTTGTTCCAAGTGGATAGCGATTGCCGCGACCTTCGGCATAACCACCAGCATTGATGCCAGCAACTGCGCCATAACGCTTCACGGCTTGCATCGTCGTTTCTGATCCGCCGTATTTATCCTTGCCAAGTGTCATTTTCATAGCTTTCTGTTCTTTCAGCTTAACCTTCATTGCATAACCATTATATGTAGCCTGATTAATCGCATATAACTCGGCACGTATGTTATCGCTCTCGATATGATCGATTGGCGCTCCAAGTTTGGAGGATATCCGTTTGTTGTAGATCGTCTCCGGGCGATTGGCTTGTTTAGATGCTGTGTATACAATATCGTTCATCGTTGAAGTCGTCTGCTTGTACAGGACAGAGACACGGCGGACAGCATCAATTGTATATTGTGCCGTCTTCCCTGCTTGATCCAACCCCTCGGTTACGTGGTCGTAAGCTGTGTTCCACGTGTTTATTTCTACTGGTTTAGCGTTAGTAAGCTCTACAGATACTGTTAAGGAAGAGAAGACCATCCACAGCATCAGACCGAGGAACGGTGCGGTTGTCATCATAAACAAGCGGTTGACGAATTTTACTTTCATATCTATTTCGCCTCACTTATTTAAGCAAATCCATTTTTTTCTTTAACGTGTCCAACTGCTTCTTTACTTCATTGAGCTGCGTGTACAGTTTGTTACTGTTATCTGTCTTATTAGAAGCGTTATCTTTTGTAAAGGTCAGTAACTCGTTAAATGAATCGATTTTACTTTGCATTTCAACCAGCTTGGTTTCCAACTTGTGCAATTGCTCCTGATAGGTTTTCTGAACCGCTTGAATCTGGGCATTTGTCTGTGTTTCCAATTGAGTCAACATCGTCACTTTGATGTGCTGGCTGTAATAATACGTCGCGGTTACGCCGATTCCGATCATGACGAACCAAAATAGCAAAAACCATTTTGCAGGGGCTCCGTTCGCCTTCGTTCGGGTACGGCGAGATGACTCGCGACCGGGTTCCAAAGTAGGTTCCATCAATCTTCACCTCGAACAAGAGTCTATCCAATTAGACCCAGTACTTAAAATACATTCTATTATTCTATCATGACTGTCAAGTCGGGGCAAAATGACAAAATTCGCTTTATTGCTATATCGGAAAGCGTTCGATACAATCGAATTAGATCAAATTTCGGGTATAGCTGAGACTAAAGTTTCATAGATTGATATAAACAGACATGGAGAAATAGAGAGAAATGATAAACCTTACCAGTTTACGCAAGTGGGGGATTGTAGGCTTAGCCATTGTACAAATATGGTTGTTATTTGTGATTATCAAGTATCCGTATATTGGCGTGCACGTAAAGGAACAAGACCATGCATGGGTTGTGTCGCGCTTTGCGACCACAGAACAATTTGATATGCGAAAGCTTCGTATCGGCGATCATATCATCCGTATTAACGGACATGTGCCAGAGGCACATATGCCAGTGAAGAAATGGCATAAGCTTGAACAAGCCAATTCTGTCGTTGTGGCGCGGGGAGGAGAAGTTCTAACGGTTCGCCTCGATCAGAATGAACGGCATCCTTTGTATGATTTTATGCCAATTATAACGGAGATGGTGTTGTTTACTATCGGGTGGCTGCTGCTCAAGCGAAGAGATGGGTCAACTGCGGGCAAGATGCTTGCTTGTTTATTTTTTATGATGGGTTTGATTTATTTGTGTTATGGAGCATCTTTACGTGGAGACGTGCTTAGTTACTGGCTAATGTTTACGGGACTGATGCTAATTCCGGTGATGTTCTTACATTACGTCTATCTTTATATTAAAGAGAAGGCGAGCTTGGTGCTGTCAACGAAGTATATCAAAGGCTTGTACACATTTATTTTTACATGTTCGATTGTGAAGTGGGTATATATGGTTTCTGATCGCACGTACATAGCCTACAAATTTGATAATGTATTTACATACTTTTTCTTTGTGTTAATTGCGATTGTAAATGTACTGTTTATGTTTAGACTGTATTTCAAATACCGACATGAGCGTACTTATTTTACGTCAGCTTTAACGCTGATTTCTTTTTGTGTTGGGATTGCATTTATGCCGATTGTCAGCCTGTCCTTTGTGCCCAATATTTTTTCAGGACTCCCTTTGGTGTCTCCGCTCATATCGGGTTGGTTTGGAATCATGTTTATGATGGGGCTGGCTTGGCTCACGACCTTTTACGGCTTGCATGACATAAGTGTCATTATGAAGCGTGTACTCACAATTGGTCTCATTGCTGTAGTTCCCAGCGCGATTATTATGGGATGGGACGCGATTGTATTCGGCGACCAAGAGTCGATGATTGTTCAGATATTTACATTTTTATTCATTCTATTTATTGTTACGACCTTCATGTTTACGATTGAATATTCGTGCGGCAAGCTGGAGGAAGTATTGTTTCCTCGCAAGACTAAACTTGATCAATCGTTAAAGCGTATTGCTTCTCGGCTTGGCTACATTCAGCATCGTGAAGACTGGAACGAAGAAGTGCTGCGTGTTATCGTTGACACATTGACGTGTAACGCTGCTGCTATTGTCCGCAAAGACCGACATGGCGCCATCGACATCATAATGGAGGGCGAGATGGAGGCTGATTTACTTAAAAGACAGCTCTTAAAAGGGAATTTCCAGCATCCTTATGTGTTCTGGTTTGATATCAATTTGGAAGTAGAGAATAGATATTACATCGTTATCGAGCGCCGTTCTTCCAAGGCTGAGCTGAATCGGGAAGAGAAGCAGTGGATGGAACATGTATTAACTTATTTATCGATCAGCTTAAATCATATTTATCGGGCCAGAGTCTTGCAAAGCCAGCTAACAGATCTGCAATATCATCATTCCAATAAAAATGACACGATTGAGCAGAGCATGGTTTCCTTACTGTTTGATATGCAGGAAAAGAACAGAGGGTTGGTAGCACAATCGATTCAGCAGAAGGCAATGAAGCCGCTGCATGATATGGCAATTATGATGGAGGAAACAAAAGCTTTAGAAGATGTCGAACAGGTGCAGGCAGGGATGGAGCATATCCAGCGCAATTTGGAAGATGTGAGTTTATATATGCAGCATCTAAATTCAGGTTTGCGGCCTACACTAATCCAGACGGTAGGTTTGCAGCATGCGCTGCGATCTTGGATAGAGGGTGAATTTGCGGAGAAGATGCCAGTTGTTCAGATGGAGATTGGCAGTGCCGAATTGCTGGAGGCTCAATCTCAAGATTGGAAACGTCATGTATTTCGGATGGCACAGGAATTGCTGCACAATGGCAAGCGGCATGCGTATGCCTCTTTGCTTCAATTGTCATTCAAGCAAGTAGATGACAACTGGGAGTTGTTGTATGTGGATGATGGTGTAGGATTTGCTGCCAAGTTAGCTATGGAGCCGAACGATTCTGCACATGGACTTATGCAGCTCAGGAATAGGGTTCAGCTATTGGATGGAACGATGGAGGCGTTATGCACAGATGGTAATGGATCCAAAATCCAGATTCGCCTGCCAATGGTAAAAAGTACCGAAATTTCAACCTACACAATTGGTGGCTGATTCATGAGTTTGCGATTGCAAAGTAACGGGCATAGGTGTATATTTTGGAAATAGTGAAAGGGGCGGTATATAATGAAATACTCATTTTCCTCACGGATTGAAGCCGTAAAAAGCTCGGCAGTGAGAGATATTTTAAAGCTGACACAAGGACAAGGGATTATCTCTTTTGCAGGAGGATTACCTGCAGAGGAATGGTTTCCGATCGATGCGCTTAAATCAGCTTCTGAACAGGTGTTCCGTATGGGAACCCAAGCATTCCAATATGGGTTAACTGAAGGTGCGACATCACTACGGGAACGGGTAGCCAAACGTATGATTACCTATCGAAATATACCCGTTGAGCTTGACGAGATCATGATTACATCTGGATCGCAGCAATCTTTGGACTTATTTGCCAAGGCGATGATTGATCCCGGTGACGTAGTGCTAGTGGAGAATCCGACTTATCTAGCCTGTTTGCAGGTGCTTCAATTGTACGGGGCAAACGTGATCGGTGTTGAAAGTGACGATTACGGGATGATTCCTGAGGATATTGAAGCGAAGCTGAAGAAATATAAACCTAAGTTTGTGTATGTAGTGCCAACATTTAGCAATCCAACGGGACGTGTATGGAGTGTAGAGCGGCGTGAGGTGCTGCTGCGGCTATGCACCGAGCATGAAGTGCTGATCTTGGAGGATGATCCTTACGGAGAGCTGCGGTTTAGCAACAACAAGGTGCCCAATATTGCGGCATTAGAAGGAAATGCAGCCAATCGAATCGTTGCTTACACGAGTACATTCAGCAAGACGGTGACACCAGGCATGCGGACCGGATGGATTGTTGCCGATAAGCGTGTTATTCAACGATTGGCACGCGGCAAGCAGTCTTCAGATTTACATTCAAGTGTATTCGATCAGCTGATACTTAGTGAACTGCTGGAATCGGACACGTTCTCTTTGGATGACCATATACATAAGCTGTCGCTTGTATATAAAGAACGAATGGAAACGATGGCCACACATCTGCAGCAGGACGTTCCTTGGCGCGAAGCTGTGTGGAAGATGCCGCAAGGCGGTATGTTCTTCTGGGTGGAGCTGCCGGAAGGATTGGATGCGGAGGCACTGCTGAAATGCGCAGTTGGCAAAGGAGTTGCATTTGTGCCGGGAACGCCGTTTTTTGCGGGCGAAGCCAAACGGAATACGATGCGGCTGAATTATTCCTTTGCGGAGCCTGAGGTCATCCATACGGGGATGGATCGTCTGGGCGAAGCTGTTGGAGAGTTTCTCGGCCGTCACGTGTAGACACGGCCGTATGACAGCGGAATGAATCAAGTTATACAGCTTCATTCCGCCTGGAGCAAGTGAGGATCGGTTCATTCCTCGCTTGCTCTTTTTTTGATGTGCGGCGGGCGTCGCAGTGGATAACAGCTCGTGGTCGCAGTCTTAAGGTGCAGCTTGCACCGTTCTAAAGTCTGCGCTACGGCTTGTCTATGCTGCTTGCAAGCACATCTGCATAACGCTCAAGCGCCGTAGTGCCCTCGGGCGTAAGCGTGTAGACCCCTCGCTTGGTACGCTCGAACCAGCCGTAATAGTTGTGCTGCAAGATCGCGGCAGCATCCCCGACGCCGCTCTGCTCGCGCAGCCTTGCCGGCTGATTCGGCCCTTCGGCTAACGCGGCCGCCAAGCGCAGCGCCTTCTCACGGTATGCGGTCATAAGCGGCCGCTTTGTGCTGCCGCCGACATTATAGTCGCCGCTTCGCTCGGCGAATTCGCGCAGCAGCTTGCTCTGGCGAGCTGCGCGAACTTTGGGCTTAGGTGCTGCCTTGCTGCCCCTATCGTTACTATTAACAGAGTAGTTCACTGCTCCACCATCCTGTATTTCGTATGTGGATGCACCGGGACTCAAGACTATAGATGTGCTAGGCGATTGAGTCTGATCCCTTGTGTCTACTTCTGCTTCAGTGTGCATGATTGTTTCTTGTCCTGCTGCCTGGTCGGATTGTAGTTCAGTCTTGTGCTGCCGTGGAATTTGGTCTGCCAAGCTGCCTTCCGCCAACCCCGCTGCTACACGCGACGGGTGGCAAAACACCTCAACAAATGGGGTTTTCCTCGTATAAAAAGTGACCGTCATTAGTCCTAAACCAAGTCGGCGGCAGATGTCAGCGATAGCGTTCAGCCTTCGACGTCCTGCTTGTTTGCCTCGTTTTTGCTCAGCGGCGATGTAGACGTCGGAAGAGATCTTCAGCCGTTCCATCGCTTGCAAGAGCAGCGTTAAATTAATAGAGGCCTTCATTTCTATAATGATGGGATGCTCTGGCATGCTAGGGTGAAGCACAACAACATCACAGTGGCGTACTTCTGCCCGCACCTCGAATCCCCGACTTTCCCAGTAGGATTTGATAGGAGCATATAAATCTGTCTCCTTACGTACCTGTTTGCTCAAGCTACCATTGTTGGCAGAAGGCATATACATTCCTCCCGTATACAGCACGTCCACTTCACACGTGTGATTACCTTCTCATGTGTACTTGCTTTATTATAGCATGCCAAGAAGAGCCCTGATTGCAGACCTGACATGATGTCCAGACAACCTTTAACGAGAAAAATTTCGAGAAACTAATCCAAAGCGCTCGCATAGGATTGTAATACACTTTAGTTATTTAGTCGTTAGACAGTCATGACGAACTGTTCATTCGCGTGACAGGCGAGTATATCCAGCAAGGGTAGACAGAGACGGTGTTGGAGGGCAATGTAGCAAATCGGGAGCATGGGAGGTTAGTGGGATGGACATTTTCAAACGGATTGCTGAACACCGCGCCGAGAGCGAACGGTTAGGCTGGACCGGCACATTTAAAGAATATGTTGAATTGCTGCGTCACGACCCTTCGCCAGCGATGACCGCTCATTCAAGGGTCTATGAGATGATCGCGTCACATGGCGTGGAAGAGGTTGATGGCCACAATCGATATAAGTTTTTTGAAAAGGAAATTTTCGGACTGGATCGTGCCATCGAAAAGCTAGTCGAGGAGTACTTTCATTCGGCTGCCAAAAGATTAGATGTACGTAAACGGATCTTGTTGTTAATGGGTCCTGTCAGTGGAGGGAAATCAACAATTGTCACGATGCTAAAGCGTGGTTTGGAGCAGTTCACACGTCAAGAACGTGGAGCTGTGTACGCGATTAAGGGCTGCCCTATGCATGAAGATCCGCTACATTTAATACCTAACGAATTAAGACCGGAAGTAGAACGCGTGCTGGGCGTTCGCATTGAAGGGAATCTGTGCCCCTCCTGCCAGATGAGGCTGCGGACTGAATTCGAAGGAGACATCGAGCAGGTGGCGGTAGAACGCGTGCTGGTCTCAGAGGAAAACCGTGTCGGCATCGGGACGTTTAGTCCGTCTGACCCGAAGTCGCAGGATATTGCAGATCTGACAGGCAGCATTGATTTTTCCACGATTACCGAATTTGGCTCTGAATCGGATCCTCGAGCCTATCGCTTTGATGGCGAGTTAAACAAAGCGAATCGGGGGCTTATGGAATTTCAGGAAATGTTAAAATGTGATGAAAAATTTCTTTGGAATCTGCTCTCTCTTACTCAAGAAGGCAACTTTAAGGCGGGTAGGTTTGCGCTTATTTCCGCGGATGAACTTATCATCGCCCATACTAACGAATCTGAGTACAAAGCCTTTATTTCAAATAAGAAAAATGAGGCTCTTCAGTCTCGGATGATCGTGATGCCGATCCCGTATAACTTAAAAGTAACGGAAGAAGAGAAAATATACAGCAAGCTAATCAGTCAAAGTGACATGAGCCATATTCATATTGCTCCTCATGCGCTGAAGGCATCGGCTATATTCTCTATTTTGACACGGCTGAAGGAAACCAAAAAACAAGGCATGGACCTGCTGAAGAAAATGCGTATGTATGATGGGGAAGAGGTTGAAGGTTACAAGGAGAACGACCTAAAGGAGATGCAAAGCGAATTTTCAGAAGAGGGAATGTCAGGCGTTGATCCGCGTTACGTCATTAACCGCATTTCCAGTGCACTTATTAAACAGAATCTGTCGTGCATTAACGCGTTGGATGTGCTGAGAGCAATTAAGGATGGACTGGATCAGCACGCTTCCATAACCAAGGAAGAACGGGAACGTTACTTAAACTTCATTTCTGTCGCTCGCAAGGAATATGACGGGTTGGCGAAGAAGGAAGTTCAAAAGGCGTTCGTATACTCCTTTGAAGAGTCTGCGAAGACGCTGTTCGAGAATTATCTCGACAACATAGAAGCGTTTTGTAATTGGAAGAAAATCCGCGATCCGTTGACGGACGACGAGATGGAGCCGGATGAGCGGTTGATGCGTTCAATTGAGGAACAAATTGGCGTGTCTGAGAATGCTAAAAAAGCGTTCCGTGAAGAAATACTGATTCGTTTGTCATCTTATTCACGCAAAGGCCGTAAATTCGACTATAACAGCCATGACAGGTTGCGGGAAGCAATTGAGAAGAAGTTATTCTCAGATCTGAAAGATATCGTGAAGATTACAACGTCTACGAAGACACCAGATGAGAATCAATTGAAACGTATTAATGAGGTGTCGGCACGACTTATCGATGAGCATGGTTACTGCCCGGTATGCGCCAATGAATTGCTGAGATATGTTGGGAGCTTGCTGAATCGATAGTTGAGTTAAGAAATGGATGATCATGAAATAAGTGATGATTATAAGACAGGGAGGAAGCCTAGTAGGTTTCCTCCCTGTTGTGTTTAAGTATGGTGTTGTACAGGATCTTATACTTATTATATCTAGAGAGATTACTCTTTGGTTAACCCAATCATGACGCCTCCAACTACAATTAAGACGCAGCCTATAATGACATAAGCCATTTGTCGTTTGGATTTCTTTTCGCCCAGCAAATAAATACCACCTAATGTAGATAATATAATGCCTGTCTGGGACAGAGAGAAGCTAGTAGCGACACCAATCCGCGGCAAGGAGATAAGCAAACCTAGATTACCGATTCCCCACCAGACTCCAGTGAAAATGTTGCGAAACGCATATCGGGTATAAGGTTTATGTTTCCAAGTAAAGACAACAGCACCTGCAAACATCCCGATGGCCTGCGGCAATAGAACAGCCCAACCGTCAATGTTATACCACCGTATAACAATTACGTATCCTACATAACCGATTGTAGACACGAGCAAGGTGCCCAAGCCTTTTCTAATATGCTGCTCGCCGTTGCCCTCACTGCTTTTATCATTTTTAACTGTAAATATGACACCTATCAGAATACAGGCAATTGCGATAATACCTAGAATAACCGCGGTCGTCGTCTTCCATTCGCCAAATGCAAACACGCCAAATGCCGTCGTGGCAAATAATTGCATGCCTGTTGAGATGGGGACAGTTCGAGATACCCCAAGATAAGTGACACTGCTAAATTGATTGTACTGACCAACTGACCAGAGTACGCCAGAGAGAGCGCCGGCAACCCAGATGACAGGCGTGAGCTCAGGTGCTTTGATGAAAAATACGCCTAGAGCAAAGATAAGCGCTCCTATCGTCATGCCTATAAGTTGATGATGAGGTTTGCCGCCGAAATAAGAGCTGAGAAGCAGCAGGGTTCCCCAAGTAAAAGCAGGAATAAGGGCTAACAAGATATCCATAAATCATCCTCTTTTCAAATGTTGAAGTATATGAAGCAACAAGTGCTTCATCAAAGGTGTCTGTTCTGCGAAGAGGATATGTAACGATATATAAGCTCAAAAAGAGTGTCCGGCTGGTCAGCAGCAAGACACCCTTTTATCATGTCCAATAACGTACTTCGCAATGAATGGTTAGACGTTCGCTCTGCTTAGGAATAAGGTACTACCGAGCCCCGTTATTAAGGTAAATATACTGATCACTGCTGCTCCTGTTGAAGTTGGTATGCGAGGGAAGACGACATACAACGAGCCGATCACCATTCCGATAATTAGGGCATACATCACATGGGGAAGTTGCCATGAAAACTATGGAATCTGTTTTATGTCCGCTTCTTTGCATAAGTAAGGAATAATCCCCTAAATAAGTACGCTAGTTCCAAATAAGCGAACGCGTCAGAAGTTATTCCATTCGAACATGATGTATCTCTTTCTCTTTCTCCAGCAATAAGTATATTTGTTATGATCCTGACCACATACCATCCTATTCTACTATTAATTCGGTATAACATACAATTGATACATTTTTGTAAATGAAATTCATTTTAATTAAGTCATTTACATTATTAGGGGATTACTTGAAATTTTTAAAATGACTTGTTCGAAATGCATAATGTACCTGGTTAGTATCATACTAACAGCGTCGACATAACGGCAGAATGTAGTCTGTTCGCGGACCACACATTTCAACATATGAGGAGGAATTAGTTTGCCACATGAACAAATAGGTCAATCCTACCCATCCAATGCACCTTATCAAGCTTCCACAGCATATGCTAACAATGCTGGACAAGCATCTTATCAATCGGGAACGCTCTTGAGTGGTGGTTACGCTTCTGGCGGCTATGGGGGTCAAGCATCTTATACTTCCAATCAACAAGGTCTTGGTTATGGATCTGCAACGGGTGGGTATGCACAACAGTCTTCAGATGGCTCCTACGGCCAAGTACAAAGCATCACAGCACAGACACATGGCGCCCACCAAAATGTAGTGCCGCAAAGCTTCCAGCCGTACGGCCAAGTACAAAGCATCACAGCACAGACACATGGAGCGCACCAAAATGTAGTGCCGCAAAGCTTCCAGCCGTACGGCCAAGTGCAAAGCATCACGGCACAGACACATGGCGCGCACCAAAATGTAGTGCCGCAAAGCTTCCAGCCGTACGGCCAAGTACAAAGCATCACGGCACAGACACATGGCGCCCACCAAAATGTAGTGCCGCAAAGCTTCCAACCGTACGGCCAAGTGCAAAGCATCACGGCGCAGACACATGGCGCCCACCAAAATGTAGTGCCGCAAAGCTTCCAACCGTACGGCCAAGTGCAAAGCATCACGGCACAGACACATGGCGCGCACCAAAATGTAGTGCCGCAAAGCTTCCAGCCGTACGGCCAAGTGCAAAGCATCACGGCGCAAACACATGGTGCGCACCAAAATGTAGTTCCACAAAGCTTCCAGCCGTATGGCCAAGTACAAAGCATCACGGCGCAGACACAGGGTGCACAACAAAATGGAGTATCTAGCGGGTATCAATCGTATGGTCAAACCAATAGTGTGAACGGACAAGGCTATGGTGAGCAATCCAATTTCGTGTCGAGCAATTATTCGGCTGCGGGACAAGCTCAAAACATCACAGGACAAACCTATAGCGGGGATAACAATCAAAGCTATTCAGCTAGCAGTTATGCACCAGGTGGTTACTTAAAGAGCTACACTTCACAATCTCATTTGGTATAACACTAAGGACAGAGCGACTTCTTCGGGAGTCACTCTGTTTTTCTTTGCATATGACATTAATTACTTATATAATCATTGTTATGCTAAGTAAATAGGTTAAATGGGTTTACAGAGACTTTGGAAAGGAAGTGATTGAAATTTTGCCTTCATTTGAACGGAAGTTTGGATATTTGCTCGCACAAACCTATCGCCAAGTTTCAATGGAGTTATCTGCTCGAATTCGACCGTATGATATTACACGAGAACAGTGGGCTGTATTAAGCCGCCTCATAGATGAAAATGGAATCACCCAGGTGGAGTTGGCCGAACGATGTGATAAAGATCAGCCAACGGTGACGCGTATCATACAGCATCTTGTTCGGAAAGGATTCATACAGCGTATGCAGTCTGCGCGGGACAAGCGCGCCTATGAAATCAGATTAACTGCAGCAGGCGAGGCGTTGATCGAACAGTTGATTCCGATAGAGCAGGCTTTTATTGCCGAACTGATGGCCGGATTCTCGTCCGCGGAGGAAGAGCGGCTTGTACAGGATATGCTGCATGTTCAGCGCAATGTACGATCAACAGACCAGCAAAATCGAGCATAAATGAAAGTGGGAGACAGAAAGTGAGCAATACAATCCATACAGTCACAGCGGAGCCAAAGCTGTGGACTAAATCTTTTATGATCATGACGATGTCCAATTTCTTATTATCTTTAAACTTGTTAATGATCACACCGTCTCTGCCTGCTTATGTGGCAGATACATATCAAGCTGGCAGTTTAACCGTCAGTCTGGTGGTCAGTTTATTTGCTCTATCGGCTATCGTGACAAGGCTGTTTGCGGGGAGAAGCTTTGAACGGTTTAAGCCGATGACATTTCTTTGGATAGGGTTAGCTATCTATTCGTTATCAACCGGAGCCTATGGTATTGTACCGTCCTTGTTGTTGTTTATGGGCGTGAGAATTATTTATGGGATAGGATTTGGGATGACGAGTACTGCCGTTGGGACGTTAGTCACCCGTGTCATTCCGCCGCTACGTATGGGAGAGGGGATGGGTTTCTTTGGCTTGGCGAATAGTCTGGCGATGGCATTAGGTCCTATTGTCGGTTTGTGGCTGTTAGGTCAATTTGGTTACCAAACGTTAATTGTTACTGCATTTATTCTCGTTATTATTGTATTTCCTCTTTTGCTCAACTTAAAAAGTTCTGAGCCAGTAGGCAGCCCCAAACCGACTAAAAGCGGAAGCAGTGGTCCATGGATGGATCGTAAAGCACTGCTTCCTTGTTTACTGAATTGGCTGATGACGATTACGTACGGGGGCATTTTAACGTTTATTACGATGTTTGGCAAAGAAGCGGGAATTGGGAATGTAGGGATGTTCTTTTTATTTAACGCACTTGCGATTTTGGTTGTACGTATATTCTCAGGCAAGTTGTATGACAGATTTGGTCATCTTGCTATCGTGCCTGCTGGTTGTGTGCTGTTCGGGACGGGGCTTCTGCTCCTGTCATGGAGTCATTCGACGAGCATGCTCATTATGGCGGCATGTGTGTATGGGCTTGGGTATGGAGCTTTGCAGCCTGCACTTCAAGCCTGGACGGTTCAGCGAGTGGCGGTCGAACGTCGAGCGGCGGCTACAGGCGCTTTTTATAACTCGGTTGACCTCGGCGTAGCAGTAGGCTCATTGTTGTTAGGCGCAGTGGCTACGATGACCAATTACGCGATGATGTATCGTATATCCGCATTAAGTGCGATTTGCATGCTGCTTGTCTATGGAGGCTATTTATGGAAGACACGGCGGGTGTCTGCTGTGAATTCGGATGAATCAGTGTCGGCCTGATTTGTTAAGGTCCTATTTTTAAAAATGACTTGACATTAGCTTGGATTCGAGATAACATACTATCTATAAGTTAGTAAATAATTTAATTACATTAAACAAATCTTTGAGAGTGAGGTTTTATTTTTATGAAAAAAGTACTTGTCGTGAACTCGAATCCTAAACCAACTGAGATGTCCTTCTCACGTCGCTTGAGCGATCATTTCTTGTCTGAGCTGCAGGCAGCAGGCGCTGTTGAAATTGCAACAGTGAACCTTTATGAAGAACACATTCCGCTTATTGACGGCGTTGTACTTGATGCATGGGGCAAAGCGGCAGCAGGCGCGGAATTGTCGCAAGGTCAACAAGAAACACTTGGCCGCATGAATGAGATCCTGGATCAATTCATTGCAGCAGACCTGATTGTATTCGTAACACCTATGTGGAATTTGAGCTATCCACCGCTGCTTAAAGCATACATCGACAACCTGTGTATTGCAGGCCGTACATTCCGTTACACAGCAGAAGGCGCGCAAGGCTTGCTAAACGGCAAGAAAGTTGTTCACATCGAAGCGCGTGGTGGAGCATATGCGGAAGCTCCTGCTTATCAATTTGCTAACAACTACCTGCAAGCGATTATGGGATTTGTCGGCATCACAGACTTCGAAAATATCGTTGTTGAAGGTATGAACGCAGCTCCTGACCAAGCGGAAGCACTATTGGCAGCTGCTAAAGTAAACGCAGAAGCAAGTGTAAAACGATTGTTTGCAACTGTATAAGATAACGGATAACAAGAAGAGGAATTTCCTGGTCAGAGCGACTGGGGAATTCCTCTTTTTTATGCAATCGTGTTTGTCCTGCTGGAGACAAATCTGATGGCGTTACAGCTCTTCGGGTAAAGGATGTGTAAAAAGAGTGCTTCTTCTCATCTTCCAGCATTCATCCTCATTTCAGCGAAAAGAAGGGATAATGTCGCAAACGTGGCAGGTGAATGGCTGGTCGTGTGTGTGCATATGACTGAGAACGATATTTTATAAAAATCTAATATTTACATGATCTTCACAAGAAGCTGAAACTGAATTTACATTCATATGTGAAAATGAATCCAGAATCCTACTACATACAAAAGGGTGAAAATATGAAACGTAACATGCTGGCCGTATTAGCAACCTCTATAATTGTCTCCTCTTTTCTCGTACCAGGTGTCTCAGGTGCAGCAGAAGTTGGCAAGAGCAAGGTAACGATCTTGGCGTCTGCCCAGAAGGCAGCAGCATTATCTTCTGTAAGTATTGTAGTCGACGGTAAGGCAAGCACTGTGCGTGCGCTTCAAACAGGCGGCACTACTTTATACGCTGTCCGTGACCTGGCAAGTGCGCTGCATGTTGCACTTGAAGCAGAGCAAGGCAATATCTACTTATATGGCGGACAACCTTTGCATGTGATACAGTTCCAGCCGAATGTGAAGTCTTATCAGGCAGATGGTGTTACGTTAGAGTTCACGCAAGCTCCTGTTTCAAAAAACGGGGTTCTATATGTAGAACTGGATGCATTGGTGACGGCATTGGGCGGTGAGCGTACAACTGATAAAGGCGAATTGCAATTTGCAAGATACAAGAAGCTTGATGGTGATTTCAGCGCTCCACGATGGAACGCTAGTGGAAAAGCGGTTGTAACACGTACATCTGATGCAGGCATTCAAGTCTATGCTTTCAACCCTACTACTGCTGAATATCAGCAGCTGTCAGCTAACGAAGACGCTGCGGATCTTGCTGTATCACCTGATGGAAAGTGGGGGGCCTACACGGACGCCAACAGCCAGCTCCACCTGATCGATTTGGCAAGTGGATCTACTCAGACTTGGGGCAGCGACTCTTCCGTGAAAACGGACTTGAGCTGGTCACCGGATAGCAAGCTGTTATATTTTGCGCAAGGTGACAAGCAAGAGAAGATTGCTTCCATCAATTTGGACGCAGGAACGGTCAAGACAATCGTTAACGATAAGGTAGAGAACAAATCCAATATTCGAATCGCTGCCGATGGCAAGACGCTCTTGTATGCCGTAAGTATTACAGGTGTTGCCAAAAACGATGCAGACAGCACCGAAGAGTCTCTAACTATCGATTATACCAATGCAGGAGATCAACTGTACATATTGGATACAAGCGTTAAAGAGGGTAAACCTGTTCAAATAACGACTGGCAAAGACAACAAGTTGTATGCAAGCTTGCTGAATGACGGTCGAGTTGTATATGTGAGTGCCGATCCAGATGGTACAGCTAATGCTAACCTGTCCGCTATTACGATTAGCGACAAGAAAACGACAATCCTGGTGGATGATATTGATGTAACAGTAGCTGCGTTGTCTGCATCTGGACAATTATTCGTAGCGGGTACATCCAAAGATGGCAGCACAAAGGTATATGAAGTCAAAGCGGATGGTAAGAAAAACGTACTGTATAGTACATCCGGTTCGATTACCGAGCTGACGCCGTCAGCCAATGGAACGAGCATTGCGGCAATCGAAGACGGTTCTGCCATTGTCATTTCGGAAGGCAAAGCAACAAAGCTAAGTAAATAACAGATCCACTACAATGACGTGTACGCACGAGAGGAGAAATATAAAATGAACAAACGAGTTCGCGCATTTTCGATGGCTCTTATTGTTTCTTTATTTGCAGTAACAACTTTATTTAGCGGTGCTGCTTCTGCTAAAGAAGAACTAAAAGGCCGCATTACGATTAACGGTTCTACAGCTTTGCTGCCGATGACTTTACAAGCAGCTAAGGAATTTCAGAAGCTGAATCCGAAAGTTAAAATTGCAGCTTCCGGTAAAGGATCTGTTACAGGACCACAAGCGGTTAAGAAAGGTATTGCTCAAATTGGCGCATGCGACTGGGATGCCTCAATAGATGTTCCAGGCTTTAAGGCCTTTGACGGCCAAGTTGCTAACAAAGTGGCAGTAATTCCGTTCGCGACTATCGTAAATAAAAATGTGGGCGTAAGCAACCTGACTACAGAACAATTAAAAGGGATTTACTCCGGCAAGATTACGAACTGGAAAGACGTAGGCGGCAGTGATTCGGATATCGTTGTAATTACACGTGCTTTTGGTTCCGGTACTCGTGTTAACTATCAACTGAAAGCACTTGGTGGCGGAGATATCACAAAGAAGAAAGAGAACTATAAAGAAGTAGGCTCTAGCGGCGATATGAAAACAGCAGTCGCAACAACACCTAACGCTATTGGTTATATCGACCTTGTTTATGTAAACAGTGATGTGAAGGCTGTGAAATTTAACGGCGTAGAACCAACAACAGACAACGTCATTAATGGCAAATATAAAGTGTGGTCTTACGGCTATTATATGACAAAAGGCCAGCCTACTGGCGCGACTAAGGCATTTATTGAATATGTGCAAAGCTCCAAGTTCCAACAAGGTTCGTTGAAAAAGTTAAAATTCATCCCGCTTTCTGCTATGAAATAATCGGTTAGAACTAGATTCCATATTGTTCATAACGGCCAGCCTCTCAACCTAAAGAGGCTGGCCGTTATATGGGGGAACAACGATGAGCATGAGCACTGAAGTGCAGAGAATCGCGTCCATGGAGGGCGCCAGCTTGTTAAAGACATCCAATCGGCGCCGTTTTAATCGTTACGCGCGAGTTCAATTTACAAATAAGCTATTTAAATACATTTTTCTGTTCAGTATCCTAATGTTATGTTTGGTACTAGCATTAGTTATTTTCTTTATTGGAAAGACGGGCATCCTCACCTTTAAGGACATTAGCTTTGCAGACTTCTTCTTATCCATGGATTGGACACCTGAGGAAGGGCATTTTGGAGCGTTGGCTTTTATATTAAATACGCTGTCATTGACTGGAATTACACTGCTAATTGCTGTGCCGATTTCAGTGGGAATGGCGTTCTTGCTGGTCGAGATTGCACCGGAATGGTTTAAGCAATTTGTAAGACCTGTTCTGGACCTGCTGGTAGGTATACCTTCAATTGTATATGGTTATCTGGGGTTGACTGTCTTAATTCCGCTGCTCCGCGAATGGAGTGGAGAGAATCTAGGTGATGGCCTGTTCGCAGCAGCGCTCGTGCTGGCACTGATGATTCTGCCGACGATTGCCCGCGTTAGCGACGAAGCTATTGCGGCGGTGCCGAAGAAGTATCGAGAAGCGGCTTATGCGCTTGGATCAACGCGTTTGCAGGTAATGATGCGTGTAGTGCTGCCAGCGGCAGGCAGAGGGATTGTGGCTGCGATTATTCTTGGTATGACACGTGCCATCGGCGAGACGATGGCGGTTGTGATGGTAATCGGTAATACGGCCCAGTTGGCGACAGATCTCTTTATGCCAACGTCGGTGCTGACGAGTAATATTGTGATGCAGATCAGCAACGTTGAATTTGAATCAACGTGGAACTATGCGCTTCATATGATGGCGTTCCTTTTGCTCATCATTTCCTTTATTCTGATTCTCATCATTCGCTTAATGAGCCGCAAACGGAGGCAGGAAGCATGAATTCATTTGTAAATACGAATCGCAACAAGCGGGCCAAACTCTACAATCATACGGCCACTGGGTTGTTCTACTTGCTTGGCTGCGCCGTGCTGCTGCTCATTTTCTGGATGCTGTACACGATTTTGAGCAAAGGACTGCCTAGTATCACGCTGGACTTTTTGACAAAGGTTCCTGAGGAGATGGATGCGGGTGGCGGTATTGGTCCGGTTCTATTTAACTCTTTTTACATCTTAATAATCTCCCTTGTTATTTCTGTACCTATTGGGGTAGGGGCAGGTATTTACTTAGCCGAATATGCTCCGAACAATCGTTTTACTGAGATACTGCGTATGGCTGTAGAGACGTTGTCATCTGTACCATCGATCGTATTTGGCTTGCTTGGTCTGGCTATATTTGCTGAATATTTTCAAGTTGGACTTACGATTGTGGGTGGCGCTGTCAGTTTGGCATTTTTGAACTTGCCAATGCTGGCTCGTGTGACCGAAGAAGCGATTCGAGCAGTGCCAGAAGAATTGCGCAATGCTTCATATGCGCTTGGTACAACGAAGTTCCAAGTAATCCGTACAGTTGTTATTCCAGTTGCGCTGCAGGGAATTATTACAGGCATTTGCCTCGTGGCAGGACGTGCATTTGGTGAGTCGGCGGTTATTATTTTGACGGCAGGATTAAGCACGTCTGGTGAAATGTGGGATTTTAATTTATTTTCGCCAGGAGAAACGTTGGCTGTGCATCTATGGTACGTCCAATCGGAAGCGATAGTAGAGGATGCGGCTTCGATTGCAGACAAGTCCGCTGCGGTCCTTGTGTTTGTCGTATTATTTATTAATCTGATATTCCGAATCCCGCTGTGGTTGAACAATCGGCGTATGAAGCAGCGCTAATACTTAAGTTTAAGTCACGTACCAAGCGGAGCGAGTCTAACATAGGCTCGCTTATTTGCGTATCAATAGCTTGGTCAAATACGTATAATTGGAGATACTAAGCCAAAATATGATACGTGGGAGGATGCATCATGCGGAATATAAAGATACCGTATGGATATGAGCCGGCAGAAGCCTTATCCAAAGGCACGTTAATTTATTATGATTCGTTTGAGCACACGTCGGACATACAGTTAGATCTGGCGGTACAGCAGGCTGAACAGCGGTCTTTTGCCAAGCTGGTATTGTACCCGCTGCATGAGCAAAGCACTAAAAGGATGTATGCTGAACCAGTTAGTGCTTATTACAAGCGGGAAGATCGATTGCATGAATGGAAACGCGATCGCGGTTATCATGATGTTGCCATTGAAAGCTGGGAGGGAAGACGGAAGAAATATACGCCAGTAGAAACGGCGCTCCACCACATAATGGACACCTATCGGGCACCCTATTTCTTGTACGTCACGCCGGACATGGCTAACTTATTAGCTTCATACGCGTCCTTTGAGGCTTGGATCGTTAAGGTTAGATTACTCCTGTCAGCAGAACCAGATCACATTCATCCACGGCTGACACAATATCGGCAGCGATGGGATTGGGTAGGGACAGATGCAACATAAAGGATAAAACAAAGACTCCAGTCAGGCATCAGCTTGAGTGGAGTCTTTGGCATTGCGGTCAACTGCATAGGAGCGGCTGACCCCAATTCATATTAGGAGTGAGATTCTCCTTCAGTCGGTGTAGCGGCTTTCTTTTCCAAAGAATTGGTGATGGTAGCCTTGGACTTCAGTTCTTCAATCCAGGAAGGATACAACTGAGACACTTTCTGAGCGATAAGCGCGTCCTTGATGTCGCCTTTCTTCTCTTCAAATGTAGCAGTATGGGCTGCCTTGCGATCAGTCGTCTTAATGACATGGTAGCCAAATTGACTCTTGACCGGTTCACTTACCTCTCCCGTCTTCAAAGCAAAGGCCGCTTTTTCGAATTCAGGCACCATTGCTCCAGCTCCAAAGAAACCGAGGTCTCCTCCTTTGTCTTTGGAACCATCCGATGACTTCTCTTTGGCTAGTGCTGCAAAGTCTGCGCCTTCTTTAAGCTGTTTTACAATGGCGTCAGCTTCTTCTTTGGTTTTCACTAAAATATGAGATGCACGAACTTGCTCAGGCGTGTCCATGCTGGCTTTGTTCTGCTCGAACATTTGCTTCACTTCATCGTCTGTAACCGATACTTTGACGGACAGAAGTTTAGTGAGTTCTAATTGCTTCACAACCTGTTGACGCAATGTCTCTGTAGTCATGCCTGCTTGTGCCAGTGCGGCGTTCAGCTCATCTTCAGAATTAAAGCCTTTCTTAACCTTTTCCATCTCTTTGTTAATATCAGCATCTGAGATAGTCAAGTTTGCCTTCGTCATCTCTTGACGAATAAGCTCATTGGTGATCAGGGTGTCCAGCGTCTGTGCCCCGCCCTGCTTAGCGAGTTCATCATACAATTTATCCTTGCTGATAGACGTTCCATTTACGGTTGCTACCGTAGAGCTGGAAGCGTCACTCTTGATGGACATCGGCAAAATAAGTGCTACTAATGCCAATGCAAATATAACGGTTGTCCCGATCCAGAATCCTGTGCCGATTCCCTTTGCGCGCGGCTGCTCATTCACTAATGATTCAGCTACTGGTGTCTCTTGTGTAGTAAGGAGCGTCTGCTCTGTTATGGGCTCCTCGTGACCCTCCTTGTTGCTTGTTTGTTCAGGTGTTGGCTTGTCCTGCGTGTTGTTCTGCTTCTCTTCTAATTCCGTCTCTTGATCTTTCACTGCAGTTTATTCCTCCTCTAAGTTCGAACATCTAAATTTTACTATATACGCCTTAGTATAGGCCAGCCTTAATCAAAAGTTAATTTTAGATTAAAAATGACAAGCGTACAGAAGTCACCAATTAGGCGATAACACATATGATGGTAACGTGTGAAGGGAGGGAAAGCGCCGAATGGCAGTAATTAAATCCAATTCGGAACACGAGCGAATGCTGGCCCGTCTCATGCGTTCGGAAGCCGAAGGTGAAGGCGAGCAAGGCATGATGATGGTCGGTAATGTTGGTGTGAATCGTGTGCTTGGAGATTGTCTCGATTTCCGAAATATTAGAAGCATACCCGATATGGTGTACCAGAATCCGGGTGGTTTCGAAGCTGTTCAAAAAAGTTATTTTTACCAAAAAGCGCGCGATAGGGACATCCGACTTGCAAGAAGAAACATTGGCGGTGAGAAAACTTGGCCAGCCTCTAACGCATTATGGTTCTTTCGCCCTGTCGGGGCCTGCCCGGACACATGGTACGATCAGCAAAATACGGGGCGATTTAAAGCGCACTGCTTCTTTGCACCAACAGCTAGCGATTGTCCAGCAGTATTTAGATAATACAACCAGCCTGTCCCGAAGCACATTAGCGTAGGTTAGCAACTATTATAAGAGAC
>NZ_JAKRNK010000007.1 GCF_022346885.1 Paenibacillus sp. ACRRX | reverse complement strand
TGTATTGCTGACGAGATAAATCTCGTGATTCTTAACATTCCCGTTCAATGCGCTTCATGATCAAGATCATGTCCTTCATTCAACGTTGCTCGTTGTTCAGTTTTCAAGGAACAATTGTAAGCTTAGTGATTGTTCATCACCTTCGCTTTAGTTCGTCGCATCGTTCAGCGGCGACTTTTATAATATATCATGTTAACCACTTTCGAGTCAAGCACTTTTTTTAAAAGTTTTTTCAGCCGTTTAGTTCAATAATTTGAACTGACGAACTATCAAAGCTTGTCTCGCATCCCCTATAAGAAGGACGAGTTCTAATTTATCATACCCTATGCGATCAAGTCAACACCTTATTTCAAGAAAATAATATAACAGCCTATTGCTTACTTCAGCCAAGTATACACTTGGCTGAACCACTATGGCAGTCAGCCGTGTACAACCTCGCGTTCTTCGTTCCAATGGTACACAGGAGCAAGACCAATCGATACCCACGCCTCTTCTGGCCGTGTTAATGTAGATTGGACGTAGCCCCTTCTCATCAACTTATCCATCAGCATCGGTAAGTGCTCCGCCACTACTTGCAGCTCAGCGAATTGCTCCATCTCCTGTAACGTAAGACCTTTCTCTGCCTGCTTAAGTATACGAATAAGAGGAGCCAAGCAAGTCTTCATCTTGGTTGTTATAGAAAACTCACAAGCAAGAAGCACTAGTTCAACACGTTGGTGTATCG
The DNA here is from genome assembly GCF_022346885.1 of Paenibacillus sp. ACRRX. Lineage (GTDB taxonomy): Bacteria > Bacillota > Bacilli > Paenibacillales > Paenibacillaceae > Paenibacillus_B. The sequence continues at coordinate 287,005 of NZ_JAKRNK010000007.1, read as the reverse complement.
TCTCTCCGCTAGTCGCCAATTCTTCATACAACTTATGAACACCCGGATTCAGTGACTTTACTTGGTGCCAAATATGAAGGTCCGGTACAAAGCCTTCCTCATATGCAGACAACTCCGCCCATTCCCTTAATGCTTTTGCAATTGAAGTCAATGCATCAAGCTCATGACCTGCATGCAGCATACGCTTGGCATTCAAATAGGCGTAAACGAATAATGTAAACTTGGAGAGCATCAATTGCTCTCGCTCACTATTAATACTGCGCAGCTTTTGCTGCAACGATTCAATATAACCGAATCGATCCCATTCAATGTTTCCCATAGCAATCACGCGCCTCATGTCATCATTTCTCATAGGGTCCCCCTCCATAAGCTCACTCGCAGACAAGCAAGTAATGATTATATGCTGGTTATCCTCATCAATTAACCGAATCGGACTCCGCGGAAGAGGCATAGAGGTGTTCTGAATCACAATCAGGTAATGATGCCACTCTACAAACTGGGGAATCTTAGATTCGACAGCTTCTCGGTCTATTGTAATGATACCGACAACTAATTCGTTATTTAGAAGATGATCTATTGGCAGTGAATACTTCCTAGTTCCTTTGTCCACACGTACCCCACACTTTTATTAGCGTTCTTCTTACTTTATCCAAAATTGTCGATTCAACATAATGGCTTTTCTTTACAGGTGATGATAGTTTATAATTCTACATAGATCGTCTCTTTCCTCCTAATTTGTATAAAACTATTCTATTCTTGATAGGAGTCGCTACCATGAACCATCTATCGAACAAACCTGTTCAACAGCCACGATTGTTCAAGTCCAGCAAGATTAATGAATTTAGACTATGGGGTTTAGTATTAACCATGGGCGGCATGGGGTTGATGGTATTAGGCACTGCCGGTATTCTCATGTGGGGATTGGCAGGCAGACCTTTTGCAGCGATATTTTTGATCATTGGGATGGTAGCTCTTTTAGGCAGCGTAGCTATTTACTTTTGGGCAGGAATGCTCTCTACCAGTGCTGTCATGCTTCAATGTCCTGAATGCGGAAAGCAAACCAAAATATTAGGAAGAACCGATCGTTGTATGTTCTGTCGCACCATACTGACACTTGATCCTGATCAGGCTACAGAGCATCCTTTATACGAGGATAAAGATTCCGATCATAGCGGCCACCTTCCAGTTTCAAGTCCAGCACAGGACACTTCAATCCCTAAATCTAACTAACCCACTAGCAGTAAGTCATGTTCCAACAGACGGAGTTTCTTCATCAACACTATTCCCTCTATAAAATTAAAAACAAAGAGCCGCTACGCTTTCTATCAGCTGAATGATGCTGACAAAGAAGATAACGGCTCTTTTTCTATAATAAAGTTATAAGTTCATGTCACAGGCTCGTGAATACATACGTTCATACTACCTTATATGCATCTTAGTAGTGAATGATTTTCCATATATCATCATCTCCTAATGCTCTTGCCCAGACCGCAACACCACCAAGGTTCAACTCTCTGGCCATCTTAATACGTGCTTTTATAGAAGTTTCATCTTCGATCCATACGCGCTGCTTCACACCTTTTTCTGTTACCTCGGCATAATGCTGTCCTTCTTGCTCTGAGAAAGTCGGTGTCAGCTTATATTTTTCCAGCCACTCCTTTATCGATCTCATCCCTACGGATTCAGACTTTACCTTTGTCTCGCCAGCCTCACTGGTCTCTGACCAAATTCGAGTGTACAACGGCATGCCAAGTACCATTTTATGTGCTGGAACGTTGTCTTCTTCTATAATACGAGCAACTGCACTTTTCGCCCATGGCAGTGATGACACAGAACCAGACTTCGGACTTGCTGCCCAATGTTCATCATACGCCATAACCATCATATAATCGACAGCAGTGCCAAGCGCTTTCCGATCGAGAAATTGTGACCACCTGCCACTGCTTGATTTGGCAGTTACATCAATAGAAACAACCAACCCTTTCATGTGGAACAAAGGTGTCAATTCACGAACGAATTGAGTCAGGTTATCCCGGTCCTCCACGTTTACGTTCTCATAGTCAATATTTATACCATCGAGCTTATACTGTTCTGCATATGCAAGGAGTTGGCGGATAGATCGATCTCTACGTTCAAAGGAACTTAATGCCTCTGTCGTTCGTTCAGGCTCAAAGCTGTTGCTAAATAACGCCCAGACATATTTCCCCTCTTCTTTCGCCCAATCAATAAGCCGTCTGTCTGCCTTGCTGGATACATTGCCTTCATTATCTTGCAGGCTGAACCAGGTTGGGCTGATTACATTGATACCGGGCATATCCGGCAGCGAATCGGGATTCGGGTTCCGTGAGTATACGGCCTCCCACGCCAAGCTCACAGGAATCTCTTCCTCTACAAATTGAGGCGGTGACAGTGGTTCTACCTTAGGCGTACTCTCCTTTTCCAACGACTCGACTTCATCTTCACGAACATAGCCGAGTCTGCCCCCATCATCTTGAATAAGAACCCAATCTTCTTGTTTCGACCATATTGTAATTGCGGTGTCAGCAGACAAATCTCGGACGATAGGAGCTTTTTTCTCCGGATGATAGCGCATTGCTATCGTATTTGTCTTGTCCTCCTGCTTGATCTTCCCAATTTGAATCGTATCTCCTGGGAATGTAATTCGGATGTTTCCGGTATCTGCAAATTCCTTAAACGTTGCCACTTGCAGTTCTTCCAATACTTTAGCTGGGACATATACTTGGTCACCCGCTACTTGAGCGCCGATCCCCCAATTCTTCATGTCCCCATCCAACCAACCTTTATCCCCTTCTGTAGAGACTGCAGCAACGTGTGATTGATTTGTAAGAATAACAAGTTTGGATCGTTCTTCATATATGGCAGTTGGCATTATTCGCTCTTGCACAGCTTTAAGCGGAATCAATAAACCTTCACCGCTGCCTTTAGCTCCATATCCAGAAGCTTCACCATTCCAAGTAATGGCTTGTTTGACGACTAATTTAGTATCTGCATAATCTTGATTGGGCAACCAACCCTTCCAGCCCTGCCACACACTGAATCCAAGCAGACATAAGCCGAATAATAAGAAGAGGCACCCTCCTCGTCTGCTTTTAGGTTTAGGCTTGTTTGTACTTCTCGACATGTGTCTTGACATATTGCTGTTTCCCATGTCAGCCTCCATTCTGATGGCGTTATTAAACGCATAATACACAAATTAAAAACGCGCAGGACCTCAGTCGCTGCGCGCATGTTAACCCTCATATTGTTTAGGAACTTACGCGATTATTCTGTGCGCAAGTCTGACACACTCCATACACTTCCATTCGATGTCCGCGAATGAGAAATCCAGTTCGTTCTGCTGCTGTCTGTTCAACCGCCTCAAGCGCTGGCATCGAAAAATCAGCAATCTTCCCGCACTTTTCGCATATCGCATGGTAGTGATCCGACACATTCGCATCGAAGCGGCTAGAACTGTCACCATAAGTTAATTCATGCACAAGGCCCGCTTCAATAAATGTCTTTAAGTTATTGTATACAGTAGCAACACTCATGCTTGGGAACTTAGGCTCTAGCGCTCGATAGATCTCGTCTGCAGTCGGATGTGTCATGGAATCCATCAAATATTCCAATATGGCATGACGCTGCGGTGTTATTCGTACGCCGGACATCTTTAAATGTTCCAATGCATGCTGTACCCGCGTCTGCATCCTGACCACCACCTTCTATCCTTAATCTTTGTTACTGACGGGTATCAATATTACATTATAACAATTATCAACAAATAATATATGTCCATTGTACGTCTTCTATTTTTATTTTGTCAATGTTAACTTGCAAGGGATAATATCACTGACAAGTTAATGTTCTACTTGAATGCTTCCGTTTGTTTTAATTTGAATCTGATAACGACCGTTACCCACAACACCTGTCATCCGTCTGTCTTGGATCGAAAACAGGTAATCACTCTTAATGCTGCCATATAACGATTCTGCAGTTATCGTCATATCTGCATGCTCTGGCAATTGTAAGACAACGTCGCTTGCCAGCCCTTGTATATCCCAATCTCCACTGATTTCCTCCGTGTCCGCTTCAACTTTACCATTTAAGCAGCTAACACTAAGGTTACCGTCGACATCGTGCACTGAAACATCACCGCTGCTGGCCACAATCAACGCATCACGTTCAATTCGATTGGCAATAATATCTCCATCTTGATTATGAAGCTGGACATTGCCTCTAATGTTCTTCACTTCCACATCACCGTTATAAGATTCCGTCTGCACTTTACCTAAGATGTCCATTAATAAAATATCGCCTTTATCGACGGTTACCATCGCATCTCCCGAGGTACCACGCATATAGACATCTCCACTTTCAACTTGAACATGACTTTCCATACGTATAGAAGACGGAATTGATATCTTAAGATCGATACGAGCTTTATGTCCCAAGCGATAAATCTTATCCGTCCCATTCGTGCGAATAGTCCAGCGCCGTTCTTGCTGGTTATGCTCAAGCTGTACCTCTATAGGATCGGCAACTGCCTTTGCTTCTTCCTTGGCAAGACCATATACCGTAATGAGAGATTCAACGATGATCTCATCGCCTGCTCCAGATTGAATATATACATCACCCATCTGCTGCTCTACTCGAAGCGATTCCGTTTCTACGGAAATACGTTCCTTCTGTATCGGTTGCTCGAATTTAACACCATCCAATGACACCATTTGTTTCATCATAGAAAAGTCGAACTGAACACTGCGAATAAAATCGCGAAACAGTTGTGGCTGCGCAACTGTAAAGACGGATATGGCAATCACTACAGCTGTAAACATACCAATAATATCAAATTTCCATTTTCGGCTTTTATTTTTCCAACCATATATAACAGCCTCTACTCCCCAACTCACTAATAGAAGCGGCCACCAGGTCAGTAGCAACGTAATGGTGTTGGCCTTCAAGAACTGATCAAGCAGCAGCAATACTCCAACGGCTACGAGAAGCAGAGCTGCCGTAATTCGCCCCACCCTTATCATGACGACCACACTCCTTCTCAGCCGCTATTATTTTTTCCTGGATTCCTTAAATAGGAGATATAGCCCACCTGCAATTAAGACGGCAGCCCCTGCAAATGACCCTGCATATTTGAACATCCATCGAAGCCAATTTGGGTCAATTGTGAACAGCAGCATGATAAGCCCTATAATAACTAACAGTACGCCAAGCCAAGGGCCTTGTTTAACTTTTTCAGACCCACCATAAATGGCTTGGGTATTTACTCGATCAGTATGCTGCATCGCGTCAAATAAATTAAAGAAATAAATCACTGGCAAAAACAGGCCTAACAGGACTATTAATGGTACGTTCTCACCCATGTTGGACGTAAAGTAAACAATAGCCACAATATCAAGTGCGATAAGCATCATGACAAGTAGTCCTCTTTGCATTAAGCCCAGATAAAAATGCCCTGCACCCGGGAACAAGAATGAAAACAACACAGCTACAAATTTGCTCTTACGCGGTGGCTTCTGGTTCATAAAAGGAGGTTCCGGCACATGTGCGTAAGGCTGACGTGCTTGTTGTTCGTACCATCCAAATTCTTTATTTGACATGTTCTGCTGCTCTTGAATGCGTTCAATCTCACGAATGCGTTGACGGAGAAACTGTTCTTCTTGGTCCTTTGCTGAAGATGTGGATCGATATTCACTCATGTTTATCCCTCCTTCTTGATCAATTTAAGTAACGGATGGTTCAGTCATCTGACCCCAGGCCCGCTTAAATAGCGACTTTGCACGGTATAATCGCGTTTCCACAGTACGAACCGGCATAGCCAGCTGTTCGGCAATCTCAGCATAAGATCTGTCACGCATGTGATACAGCACCATAACAGTGCGATATTTGATTGGAAGCTTGCAAAGAGTGTCCTGAACCTGCTCACAACGTTCACGCTTCAGCAAACGCTCTTCTGGAACATCGTCCCACAGTGACAGTGTTTGAACTGGAGCTGAATGCACATGGACATTCTGATCAAGAAGTTCTGTTTGATGATGATACTTCCACTTACGAAGCGTATCGATTAATTGATTTCGCGTAAGCCGGTATAACCAAGTTGTAAACTTTGCTTCGCCACGGTAAGTATGCAAAGAACGATATACTTTGACCCATACATCCTGAGCAACATCTTCCGCTAGATAACGATCCGGAACTGTGCGACAAATACAAGTTAACACAAAATGTTGATGTCTTTCCACCAATTCATGAAATGCATCCGTATTCCCCTGTTGAAATTGAGCCACCAATTGTTCATCTAACTCCCTAGACTGTACAGTAACAGCATTCTCTCTTTTCACCTGATTACATCCTTTCTTGTCAAGCTGTTCAAAGATTTCCTATCCGTGTTCTGCGCACTTTTTCAGTTAACTTCATTGTAATTGCAATCCAGAACGCAAAGAAACCTTCCTGGGTCTAGGAAGGTTTCACCGACTTTAGTCTAGGTATAACTATTCAATGGTCACAGAACGCACGCCTCGTAAACGTTCAATTTCAGATGCAAACAAGAACTGGTCTGTATGCTTCGGTATGATGATCACAAGTCTGATTTCTTTAGCCGCAGTCGTATAATCATCATCGTTATGCACTTTGCGGATAATTGTCATCTTTTTCACAGCAATGCCGTGTCCTAGCATACTCGCGTTAAGGTCTGGTACAATATCAATCGCTTCATCCGTCTCCAGCATTAATAATCGCGGTTTCTTGCCTACCATATACCGCTGTTCCAGCTTGCTAAATACGAATAAATTCACGATAACTAGTACCGTTGTCAAGATCGCAGCAAAGTAAAAGCCTGCTCCTACAGCCAGCCCGATTGCAGCAACTACCCAAAGAGACGCAGCTGTCGTTAGTCCCGCTATCGACTTCCCGGTAAAAATAATGGTGCCCGCGCCTAGAAATCCAATCCCTGTTATTACAGCTGTCGCAAGTCTTGCCGGATCAACCCTGACGTTGCCTTCTGTAATAAATTGCGAGAATCCGTAAATAGATAATAGCATGATAAGTGCGGAACCCATACACACAAGAATATGGGTGCGTAGTCCAGCCGGATGATTAGCTTGTTCTCGCTCCAGTCCAACCAGACCACCCAGCAGCATGGCCAGTAGTAACCGAATGGTCAGATGCACATTATCGATAAACCAAGGATCAGCCACATTGTTTGTTGCCATAGGTTGTCAACCTCCCTTGCTATCGAAGTTTGCCATGGCAAACATAAAGATCTACATAAATGAGGGAACTTTCATCTCAAGTGTCCGTAATACGACTCCAGGACCTACCTCATCATCGCATTTATATTGAAATCCGAGTTTTTCGTAAAGCGTCACAGCTGGTTCGTTTTTCAAGCCCGTGCTTATCGTAAACGTATGGATGCCATCCATGTTCAGCACGTGATCCATCAGCTTACGTGCAATCCCTTGACGAAAGTGGTCTGGGCGCACCATCAGCCTGCATATCTGCAATTCACCCGGTGCCTCCATTTCAGTAGACACTGCGCCTGCCAGCACATGATCATCGGTATACCATCCATAAAATTTCTCATTTGCTTGCGCAAGCTGCTCCATTGATTCCATAAGCGGCGGAATCTTGTCGAAGCCAATCAGATTGGCTTCGATACGATAAGCGGTTAACTGCATCATCCACAAGGCTTCCAATGTGACCTGCTCTTTTAGATCTAGTGATTTTATCATACATATTCTCCTTTAATGAAAATATGATTCAACAGCACACTTGCACAAACGGAGCAAACACCCCGCAAGAGTAAGACCACTCTAGCAGAGCATTGCTCCATCAGGCTAATCGTAAATGAACTGACATCCGCTTTTTTATACCAGAACTAAGCTTGCTTTAATACCGCTACAAGCAATTCATTTACAACTGTAGGATTCGCTTTTCCTTTTGTCTCACGCATCACTTGGCCCACAAGGAAGCCGATTGCTTTTTCTTTACCGGCACGGAAATCCTCTACAGACTGGGGATTAGCCGCAACGATCTTCTCCACAATCGCTTTGATGGCACCTTCATCACTGATCTGAACCAAGCCTTGTTCCTCAACGATAGTCTGCGGCGATTTGCCGCTCTCAACCATCTCTTTAAATACCGTTTTGGCGATCTTATTGCTGATCGTACCTTTCTCAATAAGTCCGATCATTTCGCCAAGACCTTGACCCGTTAATGCCACCTCTTCAATTTCTTTTCCATTCTGATTGAGGTAGCCTAGCAAGTCACCCATAATCCAGTTGGCAACGGCTTTTGCGTCCGTAGTATACGTCAAGCTCTGCTCAAACAAGTCGGCAATCTTCATCGATGAGGTGATCACCTCAGCATCGTAATTCGACAAGCCGTACTCCGCTGCATAACGTGCTTTACGTGCGTCAGGTAGTTCTGGTATCGAAGCTCGCACACGATCTTTCCATTCAGCTTCAACGATAAGTGTCACTAGATCAGGGTCTGGGAAGTAACGATAATCGTGCGCTTCTTCTTTGCTGCGCATCGTCAGGGTTCGTCCTTGCGCTTCATCCCATCGCCTTGTCTCCTGCACCACTTTGCCGCCTTCATCCAGAATGTCGGCTTGGCGTTCTTCTTCATATTCAAGACCACGCAGTACACCACGGAAGGAGTTCATATTTTTCAATTCTGCCTTCGTGCCAAACTCAGCTTGACCATAAGGGCGAAGACTAATATTGGCATCGCAGCGCAGTGATCCTTCTTCCATCTTAACGTCTGAAACATCACAGTACTGCATAATGGCCTTCATTTTCTCCAAATAAGCTTTTGCTTCTTCAGGCGAGCGAAGATCTGCTTCTGATACGATCTCCACCAACGGTGTGCCGCAGCGGTTCAAGTCCACTAGTGAACCGAAGCCGCCATCTATATGCGTCAGTTTACCTGCGTCTTCTTCCATGTGCAGGCGATTAATACGGATGCGCTTGGTGAGACCACCTACTTCAATATCGATCCAGCCATTTAAGCCGATAGGCCGAGTATTCTGCGAGATCTGATAAGCTTTCGGTGAATCGGGATAGAAATAATTTTTACGGTCAAAGTCGCTTATTGGCGATATTTCGCAGTTCAGAGCCATGGCAGCCTTCATCGCGTATTCAACCGCTTGGCGGTTCAATACCGGCAGCACACCTGGATGACCAAGGCAGATCGGGCACGTATGCGTATTTGCAGGCGCGCCAAATGCAGTAGAGCAGCCGCAGAAAATTTTAGACTTCGTATGCAGCTCCACATGCACCTCCAAGCCGATAACCGTTTCGTATTTTACACTCGGCATGTCAGATCCTCCTCTTACAACTGCGGGCGCAGCTTATGATGTTCAGTATGTTGTTCAAATGCATGCGCAGCCTTTAAAACTGTAGCTTCATCAAATGGTTTGCCGATAATTTGCAAGCCAACGGGCAGTCCGTCTGCCAGACCACAAGGCACGCTGATCGCCGGAACACCTGCTAAGCTGACCGGAATTGTAAGTATATCGTTCATATACATCTGCAGCGGATTGTTCACTTGCTCGCCAATCTTAAACGCTGTCGTTGGCGCAGTAGGTGCAATAAGAAGATCGTAACGGCTGAATGCATCGTCAAAGTCCTTCTTAATCAATGTACGTACTTTCTGCGCTTTTAAATAGAAAGCATCATAGTAACCAGAACTAAGCGCATACGTTCCCAGCATAATACGGCGTTTTACTTCCTGACCGAAGCCTTGGCTTCTCGATTGAACGTATAGATCCAGCAGATTGTCCGGATCATTGGCTCGTACGCCGTAGCGGACGCCATCAAAGCGAGCTAAATTCGAAGAAGCTTCTGAAGAAGCAAGCAAATAATAAGCCGCAACCGCATATTCCGTATGTGGAAGCGATACTTCTTCCCACTCCGCTCCTAGGGATTCATAGACACGGAGTGCAGCCATAATCGCTTCTTTTACTTTAGGATCAACACCTGCACCCATATATTCCTTAGGTACCCCAATACGTAGTCCCTTGACGTCACCTTGCAGGGCTGATACATAATTCGGAATATCTACGTTAGCCGAGGTGGAATCCATCGGATCGTGTCCCGCAATGGCTTGCAGCGCAAGCGCTGTATCTTCAACCGTACGGGCGAAGGGACCGATTTGATCCAACGAGGAAGCAAATGCCACCAGACCAAATCGGGATACAAGGCCATAAGTAGGCTTTAATCCAACTACACCGCAATACGCAGCAGGTTGACGGATAGACCCTCCTGTATCGGAACCAAGTGCAAACGGCACTTGGCCGGCAGCTACGGCTGCTGCTGAGCCACCGCTTGATCCTCCCGGCACACGTTCAAGATCCCAAGGGTTCCGGGTGACTTGATAGGCAGAGTTCTCATTGGAGCCCCCCATAGCAAATTCGTCCATGTTCAGCTTGCCAATCGTGATCATACCCGCTTCCTTTAACTTGCGGGATACAGTCGCATCGTACACGGGAATAAAGTTCTCCAGAAATCGGCTCGCACAAGTTGTACGTAAGCCATCTGTTACGATGTTGTCCTTCACGCCTACTGGAATACCAGCGAGAGAGGCAACTTGTCCTCCTTGCGCCAACAGCTCGTCAAGAGCACGCGCATCACCTAAAGCCTGATCTTCGTTCAGCGTCAAGAACGCCTGAATCTGCGGCTCCGTAGCCGCAATACGCTTATAAGAAGCTTCAACCAATTCAGTCGCTGATAATGATCGCGACTTCAGTTGCTGCTGCAATTCAACTAATGTAAGTTCCAATGGCGTCAACGCGTCTTCCTCCTTCAGTTATCAATCCAAGACTGCCGGCACTCTAAAGTGACCGTCTTCTTCCTCTGGCGCATTAGCCATCACTCGTTCTATTGGAAGCGACTCACGTACTACATCATCACGCATGACATTATGTATAGGAAGCACATGCGTAGTCGGTTGAACGTCGTCGGTGAGCAGCTCATTCAGCTTGTCAGCATATTTCAAAATGGCATTAAGCTGGTCCAAAAATTGATTCTTCTCCTCATCGCTCAGTTGCAAGCGTGCTAGTCGGGCCACATGCTCGACGTTATCCAAATTAATGCTCATGGGCTATTTCGTCCTCCTTACTGTATTCCAGCCATACCAGCCAAAATTCATCCCTTTATTATAGCGCAGAACGAAAATCAACTCAACGCATTATAATGGAATATTTTTCTATAATTACAACTTTACGATTGGAGTGCAATAACTGAACAACACTTTTTTATTCCCAAATAATAGTATGATTTAGGAATGACCAGAAAGGAGTGTCAAATAGTAATCATCTAGATTAAAAACGCAATTGTATTGATTAACGGTAATCTTAATCCGCGCTCATTATCCGACCCCTACCACAATTTCAAAGCCATAGTTTTTATCCACAACCCTTTACAAGCTATTTTTACAAGCAGTTCATGGGTGATTATGCCGATTAAACATAACGATATTTGAAAGCATACGATATGTCCTGCCTACAATACACAAAGAGGCTGTCCCAAAAGGTCAAATGACCTTAAAACAGACAGCCCCTGTTATTGTATCGTCACAAGCAACAACAACAAATGTTGAGAAGGGAATACTAGAACTATTTTTTAAAGGTGATCCGAAACGGTCGTTTCATACGAGCAATGCCTAATGTAAGAATAAAACCAAGTGATATACTTACCGCGGTAGAAAAGGCGAATATCGCCGAATTCCATGCTTCCTGCGGGTGACCTAACACAAATTCATACATCGTTCCGTACAATGCCGCACCCGGCACAAGCGGAACAAGCCCCGGAACAATAAAGCATATAGCCGGCATCTTGGCTCTTCGGGCCGTGACTTCGGCATAGATGTTCAATGAGCAGGAGGCAAGAAAAAACGAAAAAAACTCACTGCCCGTCAATAGCTTGGCCACATCAAATGTTAGCCAGCTTATTCCCCCAGCCAATCCGGAAAGCAGCATGCCTTTTAATCGAAGCTGAAACGCTCCGCCAAAGCACATGCTTATAAAAAAAGAGGCAAGGACTTTGATGATCATACTGCGCCACTTCCTAACCACTTCATACTTAATGCCACTACCGTACCAGAACCAGCAGCTATCGCTATCGCAATAAGCAGTGCTTCTGTCGTTCGCGCTACTCCTGACAAAGTGTCCCCTGCCATAATGTCACGAATCGCATTTGCCAGAATAAGGCCCGGGAATAAGTTCATCAGCACAGAGATTAGAATGGTATTGGATTGAACTCCAACTCCGAAGTAGACAAGCAGCAATGTGCTTACCGCAGCCACCGCGCCGCCGAGGACATGTATAAACACTACATTGTAATTGTCCTTCTCAAATAGATACATACTCAGTCTCATCACGGAAGCACTTATAAATGCATTAACCATTTCCAGAAAAGAACCTGCAAAAAACAGGACGTACCCGGCAGAGATAAATGAATAGAACAAGCTCGACAGCCATAAAGGATAGGAATTAGCTTGATCGATCGCCTTTAATTCAGCATACAGTTCACGTATCGTAATCGGCTCCGACTGAATCTTGCGCGACAGCTCGTTCACCCGCACGATCTTCTGCAAGTTAAAGCTGCGGTTCCTTATCCGTTTAATTACGGCTTTGGATTTGTATTCATCACTAACCGCAGACGTAATAATCGCTGTGGGCACAACAAAGCTCTCTACCTTCCGAATTCCGTAGGCATTACAGATTCGCCCAATCGTATCCTCAACACGATACGTTTCACCGCCGCTCTCAAGCAATATTTTGCCGGCATATGTCGCAACATAGATGATGCGATTCAGTTCCAAAGCTGCCCCTCTCCTTCAATGGCCAATCTATATGTGTTATTATGAAACTTTTTCATCGTTTTCATGATACATAAAAAGAAAGACGTGCAGGATTCCCGCTATTGCAGCATCGCCTCCTTACACGTCCGTCCTGTCTGCACTTCCTATGAGTACTCCATTATATCCAAGCTCGCAAATTCACTTTGCGTACAAAGTCTTCCGCGGACATCGGCTCTTGGCCTTCATCCTCTTCCTTCTCGACCTCTTCTTCGCCGTTATTCATCAATCGACGAAATAAAGATTCATTTCTTGTAGCGAGCGCATAATCAATGAGCGCTTCCCGTTCGACACGATCCGCTTCCTGCTGCAAGAGCAGGTCTTCGCATTCGACATCTGTTGCCGGTACAAAGAAGTTGCGGCTTGCTTTCGGAACACGAATCACATAATCAAATGCGTTATCCGCGTTGCGGTCATATGCAATAATATAGCCGTATTCCCCGATAGGCAATTGTTGCTCGAAACGGTCGGCGACAATGACTACTTTCTCTCCCAATTGTATCATTGTCTATGCCTCCCAGCCGACTTCTATATTTCACTTTTTCACTATCGTACTAGAAAAGTGTCTGGCTGTAAACGATAAGACAACTAGATTCTTGCTTGCTGCAATTACGACACTAAATACAATTCCACAAATTGGGATTCAAAAACGGCCGCTTACTCATTCCGTTCGATTATGGCAATGATTCCTTCCGGTGCTGTGGTTAGCTTCACATAGCCATCTGCCGTTATTAAGTAAGTATTCTCAACACCAACTACGCCCAGTCCGGGAAAAGTAAACTTGGGTTCAATCGCTAAAATCATTCCCGGCTCCAATGGCTGCTTAAAGCCACGCGCAAGGACCGGCCACTCATCAATCTCCAGACCGATGCCATGCCCGAGGAACTTCACCTGATCCTCACCATATCCCATAAAGTGATCGGCAAGCTTATAGGTTTCGGCCAACGCCAAAGCGTCGGTGTACAATGTCTCACTAATAGTCCCCGGCTTTAGCCGCTGCTCCGTATTCCTAAGTATCGCTTCTGCAGCCTCATATGCAAATTGCAGCTTTTCATCGAGTTTCCCGATCACAAGGGTTCGGGTCTGATCAATGACATAACCGTCAATACAACATCCGATATCCACCAGAATCGGTTCATGCGGAACGATAACCTTGCGGCTTGCTCCTTGTGGACTAGCAGGGGTTAATCCGCGGCCGCCTGCGGGGCCATCGAAATAAGTGGGCTCCGCTCCCGCTTCGCCGGAGGCAACCATCCCCGTCACGATTTCTTGGTTGTAGCCACGCATGCGCACCATGCCAATATGGCCTTGCATTCGAAAAATGTGCTCGATATGCGCAATAAGCTCCAGTTCGGTCATGCCTGCGCGCACATGAGCAGCTGCTTGTTCCAGCGCACGATGAGCTGCAATTGCTGAAATGCGAATTCGACTCACTTCATATGGTGACTTGATCATTCGAAGCTCACGGAATATCGTCGAACCATCCGTCCAGTCTACATCCGGAATGACGGCCTTCAGCCGTTCGAACTGCTGGACAGGGAGCACATCGTACTCCGTCGCCATCGTAATCCGGGTTCCTTGTTGCATGATGTCGCTGTAGTAGGAACGAATCGTATCACCCAACTGTCGAAAGGACCCCATACGTTCTACGCGGATGGACGATTCCACCTCCGCACGACTAAAGCTGCGCTTCACAAGAAATACCGGTTCACCTGCCTTCGGTACCATTACATACCCTGTCTGCATCGATCCAGTTAAATAATAAATATCCACGTTATGCGTGACGATAAATAAATCGATGCCTGCGCCTGACATATGATGTTGTAGTCGCATGAGTCGATCACGGTGCTCCCTTGCTTCCGTAGAATCATGATGATCGTTATTAGTCATAACAAATTTACCCCCATTTCAACAAAATAGTTCATCTGGTCATGCAGCTATCTATATTATCTCTCGTGTGATCCCTAATGCTCGTTTGACAAAGATTGCTGCTTCCTCAGACCAACTAAGAGCGGATGATTCGTCTTCAGCCTGGATCAAGGGTCTCCAATACTCCCCACGCTGGTTAAAGAGCAGCACACTAATTACAAACATTGTGGTCCGGTGCAAGCTCTCATATTGGAATATCCCAGCTTGTCGACCTTCGTCTAACGTTCGCATCAGCTCCTGCCATAGCGGCATCACATGCTCTTGAATCAAGTGAATACGTGGGCTGTTCAGTAAAATTTCATGTTGAATAATACGCACCATCTCTGGTTCCCGTTCTCTATAAACAGACACTTCCTTGATAATAAAATCCAGAGCTTGCAGCGGATCTCCATCAAACTGGTCCAGCTCAGGCAATCGTCGAATCGGAAAGAAGGCGACGATCATTGCATGAAAGAGCTGTTCCTTACCTCCAAAGTGATAAGAAACCAATGCAATATTTGCCGCGGCGGACTCTCCAATTTGCCGTACTGTAGTTGCATCGTAGCCCTGCTTAGCAAATAATTGCTTGGCCGCCAATAACATACGTGACTTCACGTCTATTTCCGTCTCGCTCAAATGCCAACACTCCGATCTACAAGACATACGACTCTCTTGAAGCAAGTTTGTTACTACTTACACATTGTTCACGGTCACCGTAGCCGTTTGATGCACATCCCGCTTCATTACTACTGCAGCTGCACCTAAAATAAAGCACGAAATCCCCATAATGGTAAGCATCCAGCTGTCCTGAGTTGTTCCGGTTCCACCGAACATTATATTTAACATTCCGTCCACCCCATACGTAGCTGGCAGCCACTGGCTTACATTTGCGTACCCTTCTGACAATAGTACTCTTGGGAGCATCGCACCTGATGTGACCAGCTGCATAGATAGCAGTACGATATTAATCAGCATTCCTGCTAGACCAAAAATAAGAACGAACAGCTGCGTCATAAACAAAAATGCTACCATTAGCAACGACAGAAACCCCATAAGCATCCAGAAGCCCCCAACAATCGGACCACCTAGCCACGCAACCATCGTTGCACCTACGGCTGACACGACAATTGCAACAATTAAATTGATGATACCACGAACAAAAAAGCGATGCCATCTGCTCGTTTTTCCTATAAGTGCTTGTGTTGATTGTTCTAAATTCATCGCCACCAGCATAGACCCGACAAATGATGCCAACACCAACATTAACGGAATCATCTGCCGATGCATGTCACCTGCTGGATGCAAGGTAACCACCGAAGACTGTACACCAGGGTCTGCAAATATATTACTATTACTGCCGTTCTTTTGCTGTGCAATCATAGACACCAACCGGACTTTTTTAATAGCATCTGTAAATTCAGATGCTACAGCAGTCATGATGGACTTTACCATCGCTGGGTTCGATTCATTCATATAATAAGTAAGCTGGATCTCTGGAGGCAGCGATGAGCCTGAGGGGGTTGATTCTTGCTGAACATTTACGATCATTTGGACTTTGCGTAAGTCAAGATCGTACAGGGCTGTCTCAATATCCTTATACCTAACTACCTCTATGGGCGAGCGGTCTGATAATTTCTCCAACAAGCTGGCTAACTGCCCTTCCTGTACAACTACCGCCAGCCTCACCTGTTTCATTCGTTCAGCTACGCCTTCGTATCCCGTCATCCAGACAGCACCAAATATAAGCTGAAAAATAATTGCAGCGGAAACGGCTACCCAAGTTGTTCTCTCTTTAAAAAATAATCGAAAAGTCTGTTTCACTCCTACCACACCCTATTCCTTAAAATGGTGATAATTTAAACAAATGTTTAATTAAACGTTTGTTTAATATAATAATTTTTACCATCACTAATGTCAATCCTTTGGCTTATCTATCTACAATCCTGAGCCGCAGCCATAGTCTCTGGTATAATAAGAGACTGATCGAATAGTTTTTGCCTATATAAGGGGTGTGCTTGCATGTCACAATTGGTGCAGCCGAGTCAACGGATTGATGCGCTGGACATCATTCGCGGCTTTGCTATCTTTGGTATTTTCTTCGTAAACGTCCCTGATATGATAGGCAATGGCGTGAATTTTGCAACCTCTTATACAGGTGCTGACGCTATGGTTCGCTTGTTATACGATATGTTCATTCAGACCAAGTTCTACACGATCTTTTCGTTCTTATTTGGTCTAGGCTTCTATTTATTTATGCAGAGCGCCGCGAGAAGGGCGCTTCCTGTATATCGTTTGTTCACTCGCCGACTCTTGCTGTTGTTATTGATCGGAATTGCCCATTATGTACTGCTGTGGCAAGGGGATATTCTTCATGCATACGGCTTATTCGGTTTTCTATTGCTCTTATTCTATAAACGCTCTGCCAAGACCATTCTGACATGGAGCATCACGTTATTAAGTCTATATGCGCTCCTTATCGTGTTGCTTGGTCTCGCAGCGTCATACACCGATGCTAGCGGAGACACTATCGGTTTATTTCCCCATGTGCCAGACATGCGGATGCGGATCAACCATTTGTTCAGTAACGGTTTTGAGAATTTGTCATTATTGGTCTTTGAAGTGCTTGGCTTGTTTCTATTAGGTCTGTATGCAGGAAAAAAACGCTGGTTCGAACGTTTGCATCTATATCAAGGCGCTATCAAACGTCTGCAATGGATATCTGCCGGGTTCACCTTGCTGTTGTTTATCCCAATGGTTGTCTACTATGCCTCCCATCCGATTTACAACACCTTGCAGAACTATGGATATACTCATTTAACAGGAAAAACATTAGCAGTATTTTATGTATGCACACTGCTTCGGCTTATTCACCGCTTCGGATCTTATCGCTTTCAGAGCTTGGCTGCCGTCGGCCGTATGGCGCTTACAAATTATTTAACGCAGACCCTACTCACAATGGGATTGCTGCGATTGCTATGGAACGACGCAGGAACTGCACCCTTGTGGATGGGAACGATATATGTTGTTATCATCCTTATCATTCAGACCTTTTGCAGTAAGTTATGGCTTCGCTTTTATCAAATGGGACCTGTGGAGTGGATATGGCGAGCCGGAACATATGGACAATTCTCTCCGCTTCGCCATAAGTCCAATGCCAATCAGGAGCCTAAGCGTGGAAGATGATCTTATTTCATTCAGGAGAGGAAGTCTTGAATCATGCATCGCATCTTAATCGTGGAAGACGACAACGAAATCGGCTCATGGATGGAACGATTTCTACAACAAAAAGGGTATGACGTCGAATGGCGCATATCCGGAGAAGGACTAGTTGAGGCCGCTACCTCCAAAAGCTTAGTGCTGCTTGATGTCATGCTGCCTGGACTGGACGGGTTTACGTTGGGCCAGCGGCTAAAGAAGGAGCACCCCCTGCTGCCAATCATGATGCTGTCTGCTAGAACAGCTATTGATGATAAATTGCAAGGGCTGCAATTTGCCGATGATTATGTGACTAAGCCCTTCCATCCTGATGAGCTAGCAGCTCGTATAGAAGTGCTGCTTCGCAGGCACGAACAGAATGCACCGGAGCTAATCTCGCTGCAGCACCTGCATATTTACCCGCATCAGAATCGAGTGGTTGATCAGCGGAACGGCGAAGATATCATCCTAACGGGTAAGCAGCATCATATTTTTGCGTACATGCTGCGCCATGCCAATCAAATCTTAACCAAAGAGCAGCTATATGAGAGGGTATGGGGAGAACCATACATTGACGGTGATAAGACCCTCATGGTACATATTCGTTATTTAAGAGAGAAGATTGAAATAGACCCAAGCCGCCCTGAGCTTATCGAGACCATCCGCGGCATCGGTTACCGGGTCAAACGATGAGCTCGCAAGTGCGTTGGCGCCAATCACTTCGAGCTCGCTATCTGCTGATCATTTTTTGTGCGCTAGCGTTATGGATTATTGTGTTTCCGGTATTGGCTATACTGATGCAACTATCACAATCCTTCACTGGTAATACTGAACCTAATCCTTATGCTAGCAACGAGCGAATGGAGAAGCATTGGCACGACACTGCCGCCAGTCTTGGACAAGCCTCACCGGAGCAGATCGCGCAGCAGCTAACACAGCTGAAGTCCGAGTACCCGAAAGCGAGCATGTTCTGGGTTGACGGGTCAGGGCATACCCGTAACATGCTGCCTGTACAAGCACAACTTCCTAAGTTATGGACAGCGGTGGACAGTATTTCATTTATGAAGAAGAGCTACGATCGCGACCCTTATACAATAGTGTCCTTTATCGGCAAGCAGCCGGAGAAGGGCTTTATGGTCATGCAGCTGCCAAGGAAGCTAATGGGGAATACGTTCAGTAAATCGTACAACTATAACTGGTTGCTGCTGGTTCAAGTCGCGATTTATATCTTATTTGTGATGTTATCTTGGCAATTTTTTAAGCGTATACGTAACCGGTTGGTTCGCTTGGAAGAGGCAATGACCTTTACGGACGACAATGGCATTCCTCATACGCTGCAAGTGGTACGTGAAGATGAGATCGGCCAAGTGGAGCATGCATTTAACCGCATGATTGACGACCTAAGAACGAGCAGGCAACGGGAACAAGAGGAAGAGCATCTGCGGAAGAAGCTGATTGCTAACTTGTCACACGACATTCGTACACCGCTCACGACGATAAGGGCACATGCCCATTCATTGAAAGAAGAACCTTTGTCAGCGCAAGGCGTGTCGTCCATTACGTTAATGGATACAAAAATAAACGACTTGGGGCATCTGGTGGATAACCTGCTCTCTTATACGCTGCTTGCCGCCAAACGGTACACCCTGCAGCTACAACCAGTTGATATCGTTCGGCTCATACGTGAGAGTGCCGCGAATTGGTATCCCGTATTGGAGCAGGAGAAGTTTGATATTGAAATCGATCTGCCGGATCACGCTATTATGTGGTGTATTGACCCCCAATGGATGAAGCGAATTATGGATAATCTCATCCAAAATGTCGTACGCCATGCCGCCAACGGCCGTTATATTGGCATTCAGGTACTGAGTTCGGCAGCTCGAGCACGAATTGTGATCACAGATAAAGGACCCGGCATGCAGCGATCAACAGACACTAAGGGAAGCGGGATTGGCATGAGTATCGTGACGGTCATGCTTCAGGACATGGGCCTAGTTTCTACAGTAAGAACCGGAGAATACGGCACAGTGATTGAGATTTCTCCTGATTTTTAAACAGAATTTAAACTTAAGGTCGCCTCCCTTTAACCTGTGCACGATAAGGTTAAACATGAGGTGATCACAATGAGCGATGCTTTCGTTCAAACTACACAATTAACAAAGCAATATGGTTCGCGAACGGCTGTTAATAAGATTAATCTGGAGTTAAACAAACAAGACATTTATGGATTCTTGGGACCAAATGGAGCTGGAAAAACAACTACCATCCGTATGCTATTAGGCCTTATCCGACCAACTTCTGGATCTATCCGCATGTTTGGCAAGTCTTTCCCGAAGTCACGAATCGATGTCTTAAAAAAGGTCGGTTCTTTAGTCGAATCCCCTTCTTACTATGGACATTTGAACGCATGCGAGAACTTGGAAACCATTCGTCGCATTATCGACGTGCCCATATCACGAATTGATGAGGTATTAAGCATCGTTGGGTTAACAAAAGACGCCAAGCGTGTGGTCAAAGGCTACTCACTTGGCATGCGGCAGCGATTAGGAATCGCCGCTGCGCTGCTTGGGTCCCCGGAGCTGCTAATCCTGGATGAGCCCACCAATGGCCTCGATCCTGCAGGCATTTTGGAAATGCGAGAACTGATCAAATCATTGCCCGCCCAATACGGCATTACCGTACTTGTCTCCAGTCATCTTTTAAGTGAAATTGAACAGATGGCCAATCGAGTCGGTATTATTCAGCACGGCAGCATCCTTTTCCAAGATTCACTGGAGATGCTGCAGAGAAAGGCAAAACACCATATCAGCCTCGCGGTGTCAGATCCCCGCAAAGCAGCTCATACGATATCCACATGGGGCATCCATGCCGCTGAGGAAGAAGATCTACTAACGATTACATACGTACCTGATGAGCAAGTAGCTTTAATTGTGCAGCAGCTTGTTCAAAATGGCCACAGCATATACCGAATCGTGGATCAAAGGCAGTCGCTCGAAGAGATCTTCTTGTCCCTCACCGGGAAGGAGCGATCGTAATGCTGCTAAAAGCAATGTCTGCTGATTGGCTTAAGCTTCGACGCACATGGATGGGTTGGCTGGTACTGTTGGGACCGATAGGCGTTATTGGCTTACAGAGCGTCAATTACGGTCTCCGCTACGATTATTTACTGAAGAAGTATGCAGATGATCCTTGGGGCAATCTGATCATTAACGTTCAGTTTCTGGCGGCACCTGCACTGCTGCTGGGAATTACTCTAATTGCATCCATCATTTCTGGGATTGAGCATCGGGAGCAGTCGTGGAAACAAGTATTGGCTCTGCCGATATCCCGCTCGACTGTGTTTGCTTCCAAATTTACAATTATCCAATTACTGCTCTTTGTGGCCTGTACTTTATTAAGTGGCGGCACGCTTCTGCTTGGCGGAGTGTTGGGATTAGGGATGGATATTCCGTGGGAAATGCTGCTGTTGAAATGTTATTTTCCGTGGCTTGCCGCAATGCCAATTATTGCGCTGCAATCGTGGCTGTCCATTACCAATCGAAATCAGGCGCTGCCGATCTCAATTGGCATCCTTGTCAGTATCTTCAGCATGTACGCTGCTCGCATGCCGGACTGGATGCCGCTCAAATGGCCGTTGCTCGTTAACGGAGCTCATTGTCCCATTTACTCGGTCATCGCGGGCCTATGTACAGGTCTCGTTATTTATATGCTGTCTTTGCTCCACTTCGCCAGAAAGGATGTGGACTAACATGCGGACTTTGCATCGGATCCTTTATGCTGAAATATTAAAGTTAAAGCGTTCCAAGCTAGCACTCATCCTGATTCTCAGTCCATTGATGGCTGCCATGCTCGGCTTAATGTATAGCCTCAACGTGGATCAGCCTTTCGCATGGAAAATACTGCTCTCCCAGATGGCTATGGCACACGCTGTGTTGTTCCTGCCGCTGCTATCGGGTGTGCTATCCGCCTTTATATGTCGGTACGAGCATGCTAACGGGGGTTGGAAACAGCTCTTATCATTGCCCGTCTCCCGCTCAGGTGTGTACATCTCCAAATATGTAATCGTAGCGGTGCTGCTCGGGGTCACACAACTCATCTTCCTGGGTGCCGTGCTATTGGTCGGCTCGCTTAAGGGGATCGCTGAACCGATTCCATGGATTATGCTGTGTAACAGTGTACTTAACGGTTGGATAGCTTCTCTGCCGTTGATCGCGCTGCAAATGTTAATGGCAATGGCTTGGGCAAGCTTTGCTGCTCCGCTCGCTGTTAATGTCATATTTACGCTGCCGAACTTGATGGTGATTCAGTCCAAGTACGGCATCTATTATCCATGGGGCCAGCCGTCGCTTGCAATGCTGCCTCAGAACGATTCATTTGGAATCAATGTCTCTTTAGAAACGCTGCTGTTTGTCATCGGAGGAAGTTTTGTTTTATTTGTCCTGGCGGGACTTTCATATATTAACCGCAAAGAAATCTAAAATCGTGCTCTTTCTTATCTCCATGATTCAGAGCATGTTATGCCATCCAAGCCTTTATATATATGTGTTCACTGCAACCTGACCCATTCTTTATTGGTGTCAGGTTGTTTTCTATTTGCGGAGTGGATCGCTTCCTTAAGCAAGAAAGCACTTTTTATCAAGAAAATGGTGAACTTCAGTTCCTGTAGATTCACTGATGCCAGGAACTTTAGAGCATATTGTATCAGCTACCAATCACCCCTATACGTTCATCGATATACGATATCGTGAAAATGAGCGCGGCAATTCGTGGATGTTCGAACGTACAATCGCTAATTACGAGGTGATGATCCCTATGCTGCTGGAGCCGAGGCAGCACATGGAGAGTTTTCTATTGATCGACAAAGTAAGGATGCCCAAGTATTTGCCATGACAGAATAAGTTATGGATATAATAACAACCTGTCCGTCGCGCTAGATTTAATAACAGTTATTCCGAAAAAATAATAAAAGGGTAATAACCAACTACCCCTTATAAATCAATATAAGCCTGTGATGTAATGCTCTTATAACGAATGTGATTGTCACAGGCTCTTTCCTTTTATTGCATTGATAATTCAATCCGCATTCTATCCTAATACGTTCAGTCTAGCTTAACTACTCTTCAGTTTCCTACGATTACTGGACACATTTTATCTAGTGACTATTTTCTCTTTATGATAAGTAATGAGATTAGAAAGATTAATATTATCCCTAGTAAACTTGAATACAGCGCAAAGTGTGCCGACAAAAGTTTACATTCAAATAAAATGATTATTATAAATAAATAGCCTAGAGAAAATAAATACGAATAACAGAAACTTGGTTGATAGTAATCCCTCCTAAGCGATTTTCTCGATCAACTCATCCCATATCATATTCCAGATCAATGATTTGATCTCTATTCCCTTTTGCCTTTACTTTTTTATATGATTTCTCCTACATTTGATGCAGCCGCCCTTGCTGTAGCTGCCCTAATAATTTCACGGTTTGAACTATGGCTTAACCACAATTCAAATCCCTACCAGAAGGTCTTCACTTCTTCCACTCCTCCTGAAACAACGAGAATAGAATATTCTGATCGAGTTTGGTTTTCACAGAAAAACCCTCTACATCCATCCCATACGTGAATCAAACATCTTCATGTCTGACCATAGGACGTCTATAGAGGGTTAATAAATACTATGCTTTCACTCAGCTATATAAACGGATTATACTGCTTCTCAAAGCCTATCGTCGTCGTAGGCCCGTGACCTGGATACACCGTAATGTCATCACCCAATGGCAGCAACTTCTCATGAATCGAACGAATCAATGTATCATGATCACCATCTCGTAAATCTGTACGACCAACAGAAGTACGGAATAACACATCACCTGCAAACAAATGCTTGCCGTACAGGAAGCTTACGCTGCCTGGAGAGTGTCCTGGTGTATGCATCACTTGGAACGTATATCCGATCAGATCAAGCGTCTGACCGTCTTCAAGCAAGTGATCAGCTGGCGCAAAGACCATCGGTGGTGATACGTGCGGCCACATAAGCGAGCCGTTTAGATCAGGCTTCAGCAGCCATTCCGCTTCGGAACCGTGGATATATACGGGGCAGCTATGTGCATCACGAACTTCCTTTAGCCCGCCGATATGATCAAAATGCGCATGTGTCAACAGAATCGCCTTCACTTGAAGCCCATCGAGTGCCTTCATAAGCGGCTCTGGATTCATACCAGGGTCAATCACGACCGCTTCCTTGGACTCTTCGTTAATGAGCAAGTAGGCATTGGTCTCAACAGGCCCCAGAGAAAAGCTTAATATACGAAACATCGTTGCTAAACACCGCCTTACCATTTTCTGTATCATAATCGGAACAATACTTCACGAAGAATCAGGCTCGACTTGTCAATATGGTGCCGCCGTTCGCTCGTATGCCCGATCTAGTTGCAGCCAACTCTGTTGTCGGTTAGAACGACGACAGCAATTCTCTCAATTCGCGGACGATACGATTATGATAATCCGTACCTTCTCCGTAAGTCTCCATCATTTGCTGGCGAACTACTTTCAGGTTGTCCTGATAGTCAGCAGCCTCGCGATCCGGATTCGCCTGTTTAAAAGCAATCATATGAGCCTGCACATCGCTAGGACGTGGCCCCCATTTGCCTAACACATGTCCTCCAGTATCCGTAATAATAACGACTGGAACTGATCTTCCACCCATTGTCAAATATTGGTCCATTAGTTCAGGAAATTGTTCCATGATCAGAACCTCAGTTGGAATGCCTGCAGCCTCCATCGCTTTGAATACAACTGGTACGTTGCGCACAACGTCACCGCACCAATCTGCTGCCAGAATCTCACAACGCAGATCATCACGGAACTGCAGCGACTCAAAGAAAGAGCGATCCTCTTCATCTGCCCATTCGAACTGTTTATACCAAGATAGGAAGGCATCCTGATTCTTGGTCATGCCATCCATAAAGGCTTGTGGTGATATGCCCTGTCTCAAATATTCAGCTATAGAGTTGCTCATTTGGATTGCCCCGCTTTCTTTTTCGAAATAGTATATTTAATGACAACATACACGATTAGAAGCGCAAGTGCAATCAACAGTATCGGCTTGACGTACGGCGCAGCAGCCTCATCGATGTGCTCCCATTTATCGCCGAGCATGAAGCCCAGGTAAACGAACAATAACGTCCACGGAATAACAGCCAATGTGGTTAATATCGTAAACTTCCATACAGGCATACGTGTGATCCCCGCTGGAATGGAAATGGCGTGACGTACAATCGGTACAAAACGTGCTGTGAAAATAACACCCGTACCGTACTTGTTAAACCATTCCTCCGACTTATCGATATGGTGCTTGTTAATTAATATGTATTTCCCAAACCGTTCCAGAAACGGTCTACCGCCGTATCTTCCGATCCAATACACTACCAATTGGGCAAGCACGCCCCCTACAACTCCGAATATAACAATCATAATAAAGTTCGCTTTTCCTAAAAACACAAGAAACCCGCCGTAGGCCAACACAATTTCACTAGGTATTACTTCCAGCATCAATCCAAAAAAGATGCCCCATTCCCCCAGACTTTGAATCCAGTGAAACAGCGTGTTAATAATCTGATGAATCGTATCCATACCTTCCCTCTTCCCTACATGCTTATTCATAGTTAATGATAACACTTGGAACGACTGCAATGATAACCATTCTATTCTAGCATATGGAAGGACATCACTCCAAGTTAGGAATTAGTGTACAACCATCCGCATACATATGGACTAGCTCAAGATTGGAAGAGGAGGTCTAGAATATGACTAAGTTATGGGTTGTATCCAAGAAACAATGGCGGATCGGATTAATTGCGTTGGCAGCTATTATGGTGGCTGCGGCTTATTGGCGTTATGAGTCACTACAGGTTAAACCGGAACCAGTTGCCGCTCAGCCCGCTGTAACGCAAACCAGAGTGCTCCATATGGTTACAGGCGAGTTTAAATCGGTATTGGAAAATGGAAAAGAGTCAGAAGTTTATGTGTTTAGCCCTGGGACGGTCTTCGCTAATGAAGGAGAGAAAGTGGAGCTGCGTATCCGCGGGGTAAGCGGCAAGCAACATGACTTCACGATAGAAGGACTCGACCTACACGGCTCGATATATAAAAATAAAGAGACAGTCGTTACCTTTCAGGCTAAGGAAGGCATATACCGTATCTTATGCCACTCCCATGGGGAGGCCAGTAACGAAGGGCCGATGATTGGATATATCGTAGTCGACTAATATTTCACTTAGAGAAATGACTGATCTGAGCATTGTTGATGCTTACTATTCTTTTCTAACACGAGTCACCCTATTAAATCTTATACCCTCTTGAAGCCGCTGAAAAAAGAAGATTCATTCAGGTTGTGACAGGCTGAAAGTCTGTGCATATGTTGATTCATAGGCCCGTGTAGAGAGGAGTCACCTTGTTGAGACCAAAAGAGCGCCACGAAGCCTCCTTGCCTTCCGCACGCAAAATTCGCCGTTCCTGCAGCACGGAGCTGTATCGTACGATCAAGCGGATGAAACTGTATATCCCGGATGAACTGCTAAAGCAGGGCGAGGAGTTATATGTAAAAAAGGTATTCGGTAATTTGACCTGGATTCATGAGAACAGCCAGAATCGCAAGCGACTTGCCGACTGGTGGGATGAAGCAGTCAGTGAGGAGCTCTCTCAACTGTGGAAGGTGGATCGCACTAAACTAAGTGCCTGCTTCCGAGATGCATTTGGTGGATAGCCCAAATAACTAAATCCACCTGCAACCAAAAGGCCCATGTGTTTCCCAAGGGAAACGCATGGGCCTTTTTTGGAATTAGCCAATAATGGCGAATGCTTCGACACCTCTAGGTACATTGCGTGTTCGAAACAATATACCGACTCTGTTAAACACCTGAATCGTAAGCGGTACGTTGGTCAAGACGCCGATATTGTTGAAGCGGACGACACCGTGGCGGTCAAAAGCTGCTGTAGACAACAAGCGCCCACCTGAAAAAACCCGGGCAAAAAATCCGGCTGTATTAAATGTAACGCCGTTGTTCTGCACCCATAATACAGTAAAGCGTGTAAAGTACAGGTTTGGAATCTGCTTTGCCTTAAACCGCTTTTTGGTCACTTTACTGACTACTTTTCCTTTGAGCTGCGGATCCTTGAGGGGAGGAGTGATACGTTTTACGATGCTCATGCGGATGCTCCTTTCTGTCCGTATCGTACAACGTATGCAGCTCGCTCCTGTCTCGCATGGTCCATTTGCCCGTTCTCCTGTTACTTAATTGGGATGGTGAGCAGGTACACAGAGGCCGCTGCACGCTCGGCCTCTTTCGTCATGGCAAACCGCTTGCCGTTTGCCACATGCTCTATCGCCGCGATGCGGCGCACTTCAGCATCGTAAGCGCTGAAGTGCCTTTCTGCATCCACAGCCAGCGTCAGCGCCAACGATGTCTGTCCTCGCTCGGCGGCCGCCTGCGCCATAGCGGCGAGCCGCACGATCGCTTCGGTCTGCAGCCTGCGATCGAAGCGATCGGCCTTCACGGCCGCCTGCCAGTAGGCGGCCGCTTGCTGCGAATTGCCGCTGCGCTCAGCCGTAAGCGCCAGCTCACGGCTGAGCGCTTTGCCGTCGCGTTCGAAGCGCTGCCCCTCCATCAGCAGGGCAAGCGCCTCTCGCGGCGGTAAGCTGCGCGCAGCTGCGATGCGCAGCACCGTATCGGCAGGCGCCAGCCGCTGTGCTGCGCGGAGCGTCACCGCGTTGGCGGTCGTGTGCTTTCCGCTTGCTGTGGCGTACAATACTTGCGCCACGCAGTGACTTAAGCCCACCGCCGCTACCACCAGCAGCGGTACGACAAGCGCAAGTGCTGCGAGACGCTGACGCAGCTTAACACGCAGCACCTGCTTCGTATCACTCTGCATCAGCTCTGCCTGTATCTGTGTTTCATCTGCCTCGACCTGCTCGCTCCACCTCTTATCACCTGCATAACCTAACGCCAGCCACGCAAGCCATACATAGATGACCCAACTGTATGCCATGTCAAAGTCAATCAAACTATGAGCAGCTATTGCTGCTGAAGCC
Source organism: Paenibacillus sp. ACRRX (assembly GCF_022346885.1). GTDB lineage: Bacteria > Bacillota > Bacilli > Paenibacillales > Paenibacillaceae > Paenibacillus_B. The sequence continues at coordinate 258,940 of NZ_JAKRNK010000007.1, read as the reverse complement.
ATGCCCGCTGCCTGATAACGGCGCCAGCCTTGCCATATCGCCACAGCCGCTAGGCCCATCGTCAACAACGTACCGATTGCGCCAATGTCCAGCAGCATATCAAATAAACTACTATGTACTTCCTTGCCCACATACGGCTCGCTCTGGATAGATGAAAACTGCTGCCTCCAGGCATCTCCCCCACTGCCCAGCCAAGGGTACTCCTGCCACAATTGCCATGCATCCTTATAAAACAAAGTTCGAGCGGAAGCCGTCTCATAATGACCTGTTAAGCGATCGCCAGCCTCATTCGGCATGACATACAATGCTGCTCCTAACACGGCCGTTCCCACCACTGCTAGGATAACCTTGGGTAGCAACGGCTGTATAAATGATTCACGGTCGCCGTTATGAGTTCTTCTAGTCCTATTGCTGCTTCTAACATGGAGCATATACGGAATGACCGCGGCTCCTACTAGGCATAAGACAAGTGGAATCGCAATAAGTTGGCTCTGCTCCAACCATAATGATGCGGTAGAGGCCACTGCTAGTATCGCCCAGCTACCATGCCACGCAGCCCACCCGATAAATCGGAGTCTTGTACCTTTCAAAACAAGCCAAGATACAAACACAATACCAGCTGTAACAAGCCAGGCTCCCCTTGATTCCGTAAGACCCAGCACCGTTGCATGCAGCAATAAACAGACCGATTCCAACATCCATATTCCTTTGTTAGGTGATAATTCATTTAACCGTCCCAAGTGGTACAGCGCATATGCGCCCGCCAGCGCTCCAAGCGTATTCGGATATTGCAACCACCCACCAAGACGGAAGCCAAGCGCGGACAGTTCATCATTGGAACTGGACATGACGCCTCCGTTGTAGGGAAGCCAGCCGTACAACATACAAAGTGATCCAAAAGACATTATAATTCCGATGATGACTAGCACAATATGAAACTTCTTTATGGCTTGCCTGCACGTCAAAAAACCGTAGATTAGCATAAGCCATATGCCAAAAGAGCTCCATCGTATTATTTGCATCCAGCTTCCGTACACAGAGGCGGGTTCCAGCAGCAAAGTTATCCCGTAACAAACTGCCGCTGCTAGCGGGAACCATAGCGGCCAGGGGAAGACGTTATCTTCCAAGGCCGACGCTATACCTTTACGTATGATGTGATACACACCTATCCCAATGAGCAGCACAGCAACAGGCAGCATGCGATGGTTATAGAACAAACCTTGCTGATATAGCCCTATTCCTAATACAATTGCCGCTATCATCCACAGGATAAACGGTCTCGTTTCATGCATGGATGTATGCGCCGTTCCTTTCAACATATCATTTCCCCCTCTCAACATGCTGCCTTCTACCTGCTCGTATCTTTCCTATATCAACGTACGTATTATGCTGCTTAGAGCTTAGGTACGCCGCTGTTTTCATGCTTTACCTGTTCATCTATTTATCTATTTACTATTATATGATTGTTAATACAAAGTAAGATTGAGATCAATTATGGAGTCTATAAGCAAAAAACTATTAATGGGAGCAGCATCCAATCACTCCGTTTCTTACTTCTTTATACTTCTCTATGAGCTAAACTGTTACAACTAGCTTCACAATTGACAATGTGTGAACATGTCAAAAAGACCGCTCCAACGGAGGATACCGAGTAGCGGTCGATGCTAGACTAATTTAAAAGGAATTATTGATGCCTTGCTGTCTTTATATGATCTCTAAATAATTTCTGTCTTGCTCCTCTCAAGCTGCGATGTTCACTTATCTAATGGGCTACAAGATTGACAACGCAAGCTTAGCCCGAATAAAGGTATTATTTTCAGGCCGCAAGATCCATCTTCGTATATCAGATACATCTATCCCATTGGAACCATTAAGCTGATCAATCTCACTGATTTGTTGAATTAGCACCTGTTTATCCAGCAGCTCCACAACCTGAATTAGCTGTAAACGAGTAGAAGTTGGGTCCACATAGTATAAACCGTAATGCCCTGGTCCCAGCATCGGCTGCTGGTTAATGCTGTCGATGCGAAACGTAACGTCAGCTTGACCGGCTGCCGTATGTGCTTCTCGCGCACTCTTGACTGAACTAAGCAACGACTCAAACGGAGCCAGCCAATAACGTCCTGCTGACGTTACCGGCATACGCAGCACATTTTCAACACCCTTATATTGTCCTGTGTATTCGCTGTCAGCTACAGCGTGAACCTCAACCCTTACTTCCCCAACCGTTGATCCGCCACGGCCGTCGTCAGCCCTGACTTTAATCTTGTCTGCACCAGCTGCTGCTCCTTGGACAATCAATTCTGAACCTTGTAAGGAAGGGTTCACAATGCCTTTGTTCTCTGTCCCAATAAACGTATATGTAAGACTGTCCTGATCGGGGTCTGCAAAAAAGTCCGCCAATTGTATGGATTGTGATGAGCCTGCTACGATATGCCGCACATCACCCGGCCCTATATAACTTGGCTCAGTATTCATGGCAACCGTAAAGAAGTAGGACGCCTTATTACCTAGTCTATTCGTAGCTGTAATCGTTACGACCGTATGCGTGAACTTCGTCTGTTCCTTTATGACATAATACGCGTCTACACCGTTAAACTCCGACCCAGCCAAACCCAACGCTTTACTCGAATCTTGAATATCAAAATTGTTTCTCTTATAATCGATCGTTGAATCATTCGGAAAGAGTACTTTAAGATCAATCAGCTTACTTACTTGATTCGGAGCGAAATAATAATCGCTTAAATAATTCATGTTAATAGTCGAAGCGGCCAAAGGTTGTGTTGGGTCCACCACCATAACAGCAAACTTCTCCACCTGAATATGCCCTGACGGATCTGCCCACGTTACAGCGACTGCGGTGGTTCCCAGCTTGTTACCTTGTACTACATACTGCTGGAGCTTGAGATCAGCATCTACTGTCGCGATAGTAGGATCAGCATAGGTTATGGAATAAGTTACACCTGTTACTGTAGTGTTAACAGCCAGTGTATCGTTAAGCTTTACCGTCTTCGTGTCCGTTACAACCGTGTGAGGGAATTGGATTCCTTGCGCCTCAACTAGCTTGGGCATCATGGTTAAGGGGCATATCCCTATTATAAGAAGTAAAATAACAAACCATGATGATCGATTGCTTCGTACAAACATCCGATATACTCCTCCTCTATTATGCCGTTATCGCCATGTACGCATGGAGGTTAGGTAAGATTCGCCCAGTTCCTCTGTTATTGTACAACAATGAATCAGCAGTATGACTTCCTGCCGCTGATTCCATCCTTTATGTATCCGTCTAATAATTTACATGAGTAGCCAAACCGTCTCTGTTCAGCTCGAGTTGGATTTTCACCCGTTGTCCCTAATTCTAACCCATTTTACAAACAGTGACAATCTGTAACCGACCGCATTACGCAAGTGACAAAGCTACCTCCATATGGACTTGTACTGCTCAATTGTTCGTGACACAATAAGTATGAAGTAAAATCGATACCCCATTGTGTGTATTAATAATAGATGAGAGGAGGACTGCTCTTGCAACCCTTTCGAATCATTCCGATGAGAGAACACGATGCAGAGGCCATATGTAGTTGGCAATATGAACCGCCATACAATTTGTATAATTTCTTGTCCTGGGAGCAGATGAAAGCGCTCGAAGTTGAATTTGGTGATCCTGCGATTCGAGAAAGCCAATTTGCAGCTGTACTGGGGGCAGAGGATGAACTAGAAGGATTTGCGCAGTTTTTCCCGTTAGAGGGTGTAACACGACTCGGTCTTGGCATGCACCCTGGCAGATTAGGATTTGGAAGAGGCAGATTGTTTGTACAAACGATTGTGGAAGAGGCCCTGCGACGTAGGCCAGAGGATGAAATCGACTTGGAAGTATTATGTTGGAACTCTCGGGCAATACGGACATATGAGCATGCCGGATTCCGAATTACGGATACGTATGAACGCCCAACACCTTCCGGAACAGGCCTGTTCCATTGTATGGTCTATGATCCTGAGTGACGACTGTGCACCAGGAACGGCTGCTTCTGGGACCGATAAGATCATCTGGAAAAACCCTGCCGTGTATTTTGTATACGGCAAGGACAGTGTTATTCACAACTTCCCAATACTCTTCTCCGTTCCTTTAGCAACTACGTTCCTCATACAAGCACAGCGGTAATTCCCTTTAAGACAGGGGCACGGCTTGCAATGGCACTGCTCTCCTCATGATAGCCCTGTAAGCTTGCAGCTAAGTCAACGAGGTGAGTGCACCCCTTGTAATCCTTGCTCCGCAATCAGATCATGCAGTGCACCTTCTAGATATGGAGCTGCCTGCAGAAAATCGCGGAATGCCGTGTACTGCTGCCAATTCGCTTGGACGTCGCTTTCAGGCGCACGCACCGCACGAATTAGAATATTTTTAGGCGTATTCTCCATGTCAATAAACTCCAACAATTGCGTTTGATACCCTACACAATCCAGCAGCTTCGCCCGCACAGCATCTGTTGCAAGCGCTGAGAAACGCTCCTTTAATATGCCGTGGCCAAGCAGCGGTTCCAACACCGGAGTGTCTACCTGCCGGAACAATTCATGCTGACAGCAAGGTACAGACAATATGACACTTGCTCCCCATCTAACTGCTTTGTTTAAAGCAGCGTCTGTAGCTGTATCGCAAGCATGCAGGGTAACAACCATATCTACTGCGCTGGCTCCCTCATACTGAGCAATGTCGCCTACCGAGAATTGGAGTCCCTCATACTGTAATCTGCGCGCCAATGCCTCACAATGTGCAATCACATCTTCCTTCAGATCAAGTCCGTTGATCATCACATCACGCTCACACATCACATGTAAATAATGATACAGGGCAAATGTCAGATACGATTTTCCACAGCCAAAATCAATAATACGTATCATACGATCGCTAGGTAAGTGAGGCAGGATGTCGGCCACCATCTCCAGAAACCGATTGATTTGCTTGAATTTATCGTATTTAGAGGCAAGTACTTTGCCTGCATCACTCATAATGCCAAGCTCTGTCAGGAAAGGCACCGGAACGCCTTCTGCCAGTATATATTGCTTCTTGCGATTATGAGACAAGTCAGCCTGCACCGACTTTGTCTGTTTGGTCCGTATGTTTACCTTGTGCTTCTTGCTAATTAACACATGGTGTTCTGCCTCTGTAGTCCGCAGCAATGCTTGGCGGAAGTTATGTTCAAGCATACTGAACAGCTTGTCTGCTGCCCGCTCTGCCGTCACATTTTCATGTGTCACCTTATTAGCAAAGTGATAAGTGATCTGCACCATGACCTCGCCGCGCAGCTGGATGGGCTTAATCGTTGCTTTGACACAGCCTTCTTCCGGAGCCTGCCGCACTTGGCTAAACACAGCTGAATGCAGCGTTCCTTCTTGTAAAATATGTTGAACTAACTGCTGTAATTGTTCCATGATGATGCTACAACCTTTCAATCACATTGCTGTGAACTCATTAATTTTATTGGACTGTTAAGTATGGTCAGCATACTCGGACTCGTTAGAGCGGTCCACTTTCATCATCGTCTGTACGTCCTGCAGCCCTTGCTCCACCTCGTCACGAGGTAGCCCACCTGCTTCAAGCTCATCGTCTGGTAGTTCCAGTAACCGTTCATACCAAGCTGCTGCCAATGACAAGCGGGCTTCATCGCCAGTCATCCACTCATACAGCACATTTTCTGCCTCTGCATAACGCTGATCCAGATCATGCCATCTCCATATCCGCTCAAGCAGAGAGGCATCCAGATGATAAGGAGCCAATTTGTCGCTCAACTTCTCCACGACTTCTATTACAGGCAACAAGCTGCGATTGCTGCCATGCAGCATCGCTTCGACAAGCAGTACATAAACCTTCATTAGACGTTGGATATGATTCGCATCAGCGGTCTCTAATCCATCATGAGACGACGAACTTTGCTGTAGCTCATACTCCAACTCGGCTCGCTCCAACATTATGATAGCCAATGCCTGCAGCTCGTCCGACTGCAAATGACCGTGCCTATGGAACAACTTGATGATATCGTCAGGTGACAAAGTATCTGTCAGCTTGCCATTCAATCGGAACTTACGCTCTAGCAGGTCGTCCCATTCCAGTAACAATTCAGCCTTTTCTTTCTGTTCCTTTAAGCCCAGCGTCCGGGCAATCATGGCTGTCATCTCTTGAATCAGCCGTACCAGATAATCACGTTGATACATCTCATGCCTCCTATAGTAACATACAATGTTAGTACTGCTTTAACTGTCGTACTTCACATATGAGTAGATAAACGGGATAAGAAGTGTCACGGCGATTACACACCCTTAATCACATGTTAATCCTATATCATGCTGATCTGACAAACCATAAATATTATAATAACTAGCTATTATAGCGGGAAGCTTCTTTATAGGTCAATATCCATACGAGACCGCATACAATAACATTAAATGCACAAAACAGACCCTATAAGCACACAGAAATTTAAGATACCGCCCTTTCTCCACCTTATCCCTCCTTGTCATGTTGAAACTGAATCACATCAAGGAGCCAGCCAAGAGCCTCCTGCAATACCATCGTATTCAGCGAATACCAGATATGCTGTCCTCTCCGTTCATCTACAATCAGTTGGGCTTGTTTCAACGCATTTAGATGATGTGAGATGCTAGGCTTGGATATATTAAATTGGGCAGCTATATTGCCCGCGGTCATATCACGCTCTTTCAGCAGTGTTATAATCTGGCGTCTCGTCGGGTCTGCCAATGCTTTAAACGCATCGTTCATTTCTTCCTCCATCATAGTATCCTCTTATTTAGAAGTTTATCTAAATATAATGCCGATTATACCGAAAAAAAGCACCCCCTACAATAGAAGGCGCTTTGGACTCGTTTATGTTTCCATATTCGTAATTTCGTGAACGAAAGAAGATACTATCTCATTTACTTCTTCTGGTGTTTCCATCATCCCCATATGGCCAGCAGTTTCGATGACTGCTTGTGTCACGTTACTGCCCTCCGTCGTAAACAACCGGTCAGGCCGCACCTTCTGGTCCATTCTGCCAGCCACAAGCAGCAGCGGAAGCTTAGTTGCAGCCATCACAGCCGTACGATCTTCACGCTCACGCATCGCTAACGCCGCTCCAATCGCGCCTTGAGGCGGTGTATGGTACCCGATAGCCTTTGCAAGCCGAACTTCATCTTCTAATTGTTCCAACTTGTTCGGATTAAACAAAGATGGAATCAATTGATCGATAAAAGGCACAATTCCATGAGCCTGAATATCTTCAACCGCCTTCAAGCGGCCCTGCCTTGCCTCATCAGAATCCGCATACCCTGTTGAATGGATCAGGCCAAAGCCAAGCAAACGCTCACTGAATCGTTGAGCAAATGACAATGCAATATACCCGCCAAGCGAATGTCCTAACAATATAAATCGATCCAAATGAAGCTTGTCTGCCATTTGAAGAATATCATCGGCCATCTGCTCAATTGTGTAGGCCCCATTAGGCGCCTGAGTCTTACCATGACCGCGTAGGTCCGGTGTAATCACATGATATCGCTCACTAAGCAGCGGCACAACAGAATGCCAATAGTCGGAACTGCCGCAATAACCATGCAGCAGCACAATGGGGACTCCTGCACCTTGTTCTTTTACTTCCATGTGGAATCTGTCTGTTAGTTGAATTTTTGCCATCGTAACCCCTCGCTTTGCTTCATCGTGTTATGCCCTTTTAATCGGATTTATGCCTTCTGTATAAAATGCACAAAAAAATTTCACATTTTGCACAGCGAACGATTCTATCAACCGCCGTCCGCTCATAGATATACACTATATTACACAGGCATGATTTAGTTGAAACGCTGCTTATTCATTCCAACAGTGGTCCACTCATCTTAATGTCTCCCTAAATTGAAAGGGGGTGATGGTGATGAAGGATATCGAACTGTTCTTAGGCTCTTGTATGTTTATGATTGGTCTGATTCAACTCATCATTCAATTAAATGAACGTCGTAAAAAGTAATCCGCTCCTTGCGGAACGGATCGCACAGAATAACCGGTGTATCGTCAGGAGTCGGATGCCCCACATCCGGCTCTTTTGCTGTGGTCCGGCTTATGCCCACAACTTCATATTATGGAATGAAGTTAAAATTTATGACTGCAATGGGGCACAAAATGCTGCGCATATGGCATCTGAAATCTCTTGCGCCATCAACATCACCGTGTGCAGTGAAGTCGTCTGCAATGTCCAATAAGGCTTGGGCCCATGTTCGTTAACGACTGCTGCCACGCTGTAATGACCAACTGCCGGTAAGCCCTTGCCCACAGATTGGGCGGGCTGAAGAGACTGATTGCCCACAAGATAATACCCGACTGTTGCAGGCTGACCTAGGCATGCATCTATCGCTACAACCAGCTTGTCTTCCGAAATGGTAGCAATTCGCTCTTTCAGGTTAGAAGCATCACAGGGAAGCTCCAACGTGCCTATAACATTGTTAAACCCACGTCGCACTAATTCTAAGCCCACAATTGGCCCCAATGCATCCCCCGTTGAACGATCTGTTCCGATGCAGACGAAGGTTAATTGTGCTAAAGAATACTGCGCAGCAATTTGTCGGAAGAAACTCCGCAGCTGCTCCTGATTGCTCTTCTTCAGCTTGGGCCTGCTAATCGTATCCGATAAGATAAGCTCCTGCATACATGCACTCCATTTCCTCTAAGCAGATATTGGCCTTATTGTACTTGAAGTCCTGTACGTTGTCACTCCACTGCCTTGGTATTTGTAACAAGCAGGTTAAGCATCACATCACTGCATACTTACGTCATAAATCATTTCGGTACGGGTTCATCGTGTTAAGTTCCGTGTAAGATGATTTGGTCCCTCGTGAAACTTATTACTTAAATAGGATCCTTATGCTTGCTTGAAAGGCGTTTAGTTTTCGTGGAACTCATGTTACAATACGTTCAGCATATCGGACGAACCGATTGAAAAGATGAAATGAAAGTGGAATTAAAGGAGGTATGATGAAATGAGCCACGCAGATAATCCACAGGCACAGGTTGAAGCCATGATCGAAGACATAAAGGGACGCTTGAAGATGGCTACCGCCGCTGCTATGCAAGCATCCGCATTTTCCGTTGAACAATATGAGGATATTAAAGACATTCATGAGATTGTTATGAGCAAATCCAATTTTAGCATCAGCGAGATGGAAGCACTCGTCTCAGAGTTAGGCAAACTTCGCCGTTCCTAATCTGATACTCCTCCTAATCATGAATAATGCCCTGACTTCCTACTTGTCGTGACAAACGATAAGAGGAGATCAGGGCATTGCTATTCCTTGCTTTTCCTGTAAAGCGTCGTATCATCCATAAATCAAACACATCGAATCTTAATGTTAACTAATTACCCGGTCAAGCTCCGTCCGCATCATTTTGACTCGTGCGGGATCAAGCGGCATTAACGCCTTACCCGCTTGCCTCACGGTTGATCCAACGTGAACGTGAGTTATCTTCGTATTAGCTGTAAAGACAGCGATATTATCCAAGGTCAATCCCGCTCCAGCCATAATATGCAGACCTGTTTCTATGGATTCAAAGTGCATCTGCTCAATCATATGGATACCTTCTGGCGCCGTTGGAGCCCCGCCAGAAGTCAGGATGTCGGTAATGGAGGGATGACGTTTAATTACAGCTAAAGCCTCCATGATGTCGCTTGCTTCGTCTATCGCGCGATGAAAAGTTAATTTCATCGCGCCTGCAGCAGCGATAACTTGCTTCAACAGATGCTCATCAATCTGTCCGATCTCCGTTAGAGCCCCGAACACGATCGCTTCTGCTCCCACTGCACGTATATGTTCGATGTCTTTTAGGATCGTTTCACAATCATCAGCATCATACACAAATGATCTTGCATGAGGTCTCACCATAACACGAACAGGAATGGTGGATAACTGTACAGCTTGCTCTACTAACGCAAGACTAGGTGTAAGACCGCCTTCTGCTATTGCCGTAATTAGTTCAATCCGGTCCGCCCCGCTGTCCTGTGCTGCACGGACATCGCTTAACGTTGTTGCAATAACTTCTAAATGAATGCGGGATTGATAAGGCTTCATCTTTTATTTCCTCCCCTATTTGCATTTATCGTTATAAGTTAAATTGAAATACAGCTCTGCGATCCCCTACCACAACCCCTTGATCATTAATAATCGCGGACGGGAATGCCTCTTTGAGACGTTGAATCGTATCGGTTGTCTTATAGCCCATTTGCTCCAATAATGAGGTTATTACATAAGCACATTCCTCATCTGATCCGTCGGCAATCTTGATTGCAAATCCCAATTGCTCCTCACGAAGCGCGAAACCAAATATGCCCTTGAAACCACCTTTGGCTACGATGTTTGTGTCTTCCATCAGCACGGAATCCAACCGTCCTGTTCCCCCTACAAGTAGAGGATACTTGATCATTGCATCCCGGATACGTTGAACAGCTTGGCGTGTCGCTGTATCCTTAATGAATTCGGGACAAGCTAAATGTAAATATGCCTGCGCTATTGCCGGAAGAGGCAGCGCATATACGGGAAAGCCACATCCATCTGTGCCCACTCCCATCTCTTCGACGGTTACTCCAGAAAGTTCACAGATGATTGCTGTGATTTCCTGCTGTGCGGGATGATCTGGATCGGTATAAGATGCTTTGTCATATCCTGCATGTTGGCACCATGACAATACGCCAAAGTGCTTGCCAGCGCAATTATGGAACCTCCGTTCCCGATCGCCGCCCTCCCGCAGCCAATTTTCCTTTGTAGGTTCATGCAAAGGGAGAGACGGATTGCACACGAGCTCACTTTGGATCAAGCCGCTTCTTTCCATAATGGCATGCATCGTCTCCATATGAAAAGATTCACCCCGATGAGATGACATCATTAACGCCAATTCCCGATCCGTCAGTCCGTAATGCTCTAGCGTACCGCTTTTGACCACTGGAATGGCTTGGAATGGCTTTCCAGCAGATCGCAAGAAGCGGGGGCTTTCCATGTCCCCTAGCGCATAACGAATGTTACCGTCTTTGCCTACTCCGCATATTGCCCCTCTATGTTCACATTCGAGCCAATTATTGCGGGTTTCTTCAATTAATCGTTCATTCATGCCGATTTCTCCCTCATAAACAAGTGATACTTATGTGTAAATTATAACGAAACCAGAACCGAATTCCTAACGTAAGTTTCATATTAGTTAAATCATTCTGAACTCTTTGTTAATTAACCAATGGTTTTGAGGCAAAGATGCGGAGAAACAGATTAAAGGAGTGTAAGCTTAACATGACCAAGTCAACATCTATGAAAAGCCGTGCAGTTAATTATACCGTCAGTCTCATATGGGGCCTTGTCCTAGTTCCCCCGCTCTTGCTGGGATTGGGCTGGATTACTAAGGGCGTAATGAGCAACGACTTTAATCGAGTCGATACCGCGGTAACTGATTTTCTAAGACAATGGTCAAGCCCACTAATAACCAAAATCGTTATATTTTTTACCCATTTTGCTTCAAGCCACATAATTATTCCCTTGGCGATTCTGCTTGCGCTATGGTTTGCTTTTAGAAAAAGGCTGTATATGCATGCAATTACGCTGCTAATTGCTCTTACAGGAAGCTATCTTCTAAATGAAGGGATGAAAGCATGGCTGCAGCGTGCACGTCCTGAATGGGAGCATTGGGTGGCAGCTACTGGGTACAGCTTTCCAAGCGGACATGCCATGGTTTCAACAGCGTTCTATGGGATGCTGACGTACATTATAGTTCGTATTTGTAGGGCAGAAGGCAAACCATCTACCTACATATGGGTAGCAGGAGTATTACTCATTGTTGTAATTGGTTTAAGCCGTGTATATTTGGGCGTTCATTATATTACGGATGTGTCAGCAGGATTTATTGCAGGCGGCATATGGTTAATCGCTTGCATGTACGCACTCGGATGGATGACTCGAGAGAAATGAGTGTCCTCCTTCATAGTCATGCGACGTCACATTTGTTATCATAATAATGATTCAAAGTTCGCTAATAAGTGTATATGTTCATTAACTACTGTTACACAAAGGAGATAATCAAGATGACAACACAACAAACTTCCGTAAATGAAACATGTGATACAAGAGGATGTTCCACTTTTGCCAAAGGGGTTCTCATTGGGGGACTAATTGGCGCGGCGGCAGCCCTGCTGCTGGCGCCGAAATCAGGACGTGAACTACGTTCTGACATCAGTGATAAAGCACACGATGTTTCTGACAAGACTAAGGAAGTGGCCATTGATCTTAGCTCTAAAGCAGCAACTGCCGTCAAGACTGTTGGTGCCAAAGCAGAAGCTGTTGTATCGGGCGTAAAAGAAGCATCCTCCAATATTGTTACACAAGTGAAAGATGTGACCATTGATGCTGCAAATCAAGTCAAGGAAGCATCTGCTGACATCGCAGAAGAAGTTGTTGAACAATTGAAGAAAGACTAGACCTGGGGGATACATATGATGAACGCCTCAGCTGTTGTTACTGCCCCTGCCGATACGGTACGTCATGCGTTTCTGCAACAAGGCTATACAGGCATATGCTGTGCAGAGCAAGAAATATTTGTGCTCGGTTGGATGGACCCACATGCCAACAGCGAGCGCGCCACTCACATGTACAAAGTACCAGCGCAGCGGCTTCCTGACGGGCAATTACAGGTCAATGCGAAATTAGCCAGTTTCTCAGGGCTAAGCACAGTGCCTAGCCAACTCCAAGCCAAAGCAGACACAGAACTGCGCGAGCTATTGGTGCAGTTGTCTTTAACCGTCGGACTGGAACACAATCATACAGATGATGAGCCCACTACTATCGAGGAAACATGGAATTCAATGGCTCCTGATGAGGCGGCAATGAAGCAGCTCGGCCATGACATGAAACAAATTCAAACAAACAGTGAGTTAAAAAAGCAAGGACTCATTCCAGATCCTATGCAGTAAATACGAATACGTAAGCAAGTTAATGCTTGCTGCGATCATCAACCCAAGCTGAGCTCTAATCAAGTGCTCTCTTGGGTTGATGTATGTTTAAGGGGTATTTATGACACCTTAAGTGCAGTGCGGGTTTAATTTATGGGATTGAACAAGCAGTTTGTTAATTTGAACAAAAACGAGGTACACATTTTAGAGATCTAAACGAAGATATAAAGCGCTTACATTGTTATACTGATGGTACATCAACTGATGAACCTAACTTGAACAAGGGGGCTTACCTCAATGATTATTGGCGTACCTAAAGAAATAAAAAACAATGAAAATCGCGTAGCAATCACTCCTGCTGGTGTAATGGCTTTTAAAAAAGCTGGACACACTGTTCTAGTCGAGCATGAAGCAGGCCTTGGCAGCGGATTTACAAACGAAGATTATATCCGTGTAGGCGCTGAGATTGTCGCAGAAGCTAAAGATGCGTGGGCAGCCGAAATGGTAATAAAGGTAAAAGAACCATTGTCTTCCGAGTACGGGTACTTCAGAGAAGGACTGATCTTGTTCACTTATTTACACTTAGCAGCAGAGCCTGAATTAACGAAAGCTCTTGTCGATAAAGGCGTAACTGCCATTGCATATGAAACAGTACAAGTAGGCCGCACTTTGCCACTATTAACACCGATGAGTGAAGTTGCAGGACGAATGTCCGCTCAGATCGGAGCACAATTCTTGGAGAAGCCGCACGGTGGAATGGGTATTCTGCTTGGAGGCGTACCAGGGGTAAAACGTGGCAAAGTAACTGTAATCGGTGGTGGCGTCGTAGGAACAAATGCTGCTAAAATTGCAGCAGGCCTAGGGGCAGACGTAACGATTATGGATATGAACCCAGATCGACTTCGTCAATTGGACGATATCTTCGATAAGAGCGTTCATACGCTGATGTCCAACCCGCTCAACATCGCAGAAGCTGTGCAGGATTCCGATCTTGTCATCGGCGCGGTGCTTATCCCAGGAGCTAAAGCACCTAAGCTTGTAACTGAGGATATGATTAAGTCGATGAAACCAGGTTCTGTAGTCGTTGACGTAGCTATCGACCAAGGTGGTATCATCGAAACAGTGGATCGGATTACGACACATGACAATCCAACATATGTGAAGCACGGTGTTGTACACTATGCCGTAGCAAACATGCCTGGTGCAGTGCCTCGTACATCTACGATTGCACTCACGAACGTAACGATCCCTTATGCGCTTCAATTAGCAAACAAAGGTGTTCACAAAGCGCTTGAGGAGAACGCTGCACTTATGCTTGGCCTCAACACAGCTTCTGGCTCTGTAACATATGAAGCCGTAGCTCGCGATCTTGGTTATGACTATGTAACGGCGCAGGATGCCCTAAAAAAAGCACCTGCTCACGCTTAATTAAATACACACATATATAAAGAGAACACGTAATCATAATACGTGCAAAGAAAGTGGATGCGCAAAGTTTACAATGCAGAATAAACAGATAAAGAGACATAAACTGCACTAAAACAATCTATATTCCATAAGGATGTCCAAAATGGTTGAACGTATGGTTCCACAAATCAAACGTTCGCAATCGGATTATAATAGCAGCCCCGTTGTGCATATTTCAATTGCGCAGCGGGGCTGCTTTATGTACTGTACTTCTACCTTGATATTGTTTTGTAATGCCACAAATGCCACTAAGCAAGAACAAATGAATTGGGTAACGGCCGATATAAGTATTTAGCTATATGAACGCTGCAAGGCAGTCCCCTGATTTGTCCTTCCCTTCCATAAGCTTCAATCCCATTTTACAAACTCCAACACCCATATCTATATAAGATGTAACACGCACACAGTATTCCAAGCTACAAAGCAAACAACAATGCGGCAGCTTGCCTGTAATACGGCAGTCAAATTAAACTCGCCTCGCTATGCTCGCGTAATGGACTGTACTCGTTTGTAACGTAGTCCAATTAACGTAATACGATATAATGTAATACACAATTAACGTAATGCGGAGTAACACAATACAATCATGGAGCACTGCAAGTACTGCACACTGATTCTTTACATTATTGGATCTCGTAGCAGCTTCTATAACCACATGTAGTGCACAGCATAGCATGCAACCATCTCCTGGGCTGCATTGTCTCACCTCTACGGTATGTAAGTTGATACCCAAAATGTCATGTGTCCTGCCAAAACGAAAAAGCTGCTCGACCAGTCTATTCAGACCAGACGAGCAGCCTATCCATGCAACAGTGTAACCTAATCATTCGCATCCTTGCTATTCGTTGGATACTCTTAGTGAATCCTCTGTGCTGTCCGCGTCGCCTTTCTGTAAGTGGCTGTGACGTCTGGAGTAGCCAAAGTATACAATTACACCTAGCAGCAGCCAAATACCGAAATACAGCCAAGTTTGAAGCGGCAAATTCACCATCAAGAACAAACAGCAGCCTACCGAGATGATCGGGAGCAAAGGTACTAACGGCACTTTGAAACCACGTTTCATATTCGGATGTGTCTTACGCAAAATGATAACCGTAACACCAACCATCGCAAAAGTAAGCAAAGCTCCAATATTAGCCAAATTAGATAGTTCTTTCAGATCGATAAAGCCTGCAACGAAGGCACTCACGAGACCTGTCAGCCATACAGCTGTAGTCGGAGCTTCCTTCTTGTTCATCTTGGAGAACATTTTTGGAATAAGCCCATCTCGGCTCATCGAGTAAAATACACGGGTAGTTGCGTAAATATAAGCAAAAACGACTGCCATAATCCCGATGATGGCACCGGCAGCGATCACACCTGCTACTGCGTCTTGTCCAACAACATGCAACACGTGTGCCATAGCTTCAGGCACGTTTAATTCCGTATAAGGCACCATACCTGTCATAACCAAACAGACAACAACATAAATCACGGTACAAACTCCGAGCGAAGTGATAATACCAATTGGCAGATCACGCTGCGGATTTTTCACTTCTTCGGCTGATGTCGATAACGCATCAAAACCTAAAAAGGCAAAGAACACGGCTGCCGCACCGGACATTACACCTTCAAAACCGTAAGGCATAAATGGAGTCCAGTTAGCAGGCTTAACATAAAACACCCCAACAATGATAAACAGGAGAATAACACCAAGCTTAATTGCTACCATGATGTTGTTTACCTTCTTGCTCTCTTTCGTACCACGTGAGAGCAGCCAGGTAATAAACATAATGATAATCATGGATGGAAGGTTAACTAGCCCGCCTTGACTCGGAATCGTAATCAACTCTCTTGGCAAATCAAGCCCAAAGCCAGATAGAAAGTTATTAAGATATCCGGTCCAACCACTTGCAACTGCCGAGGTGGTTACGACATATACGGACAATAGTGTCCATCCCATCAAATGAGCGACAAGTTCACCGATTGTGGCGTACGAATAAGTGTAAACGCTTCCACTAACCGGAATTGCAGATGATATCTCCGCATAACACAGTGCTGCGAATCCGCACACAATCGCCGCTATAATAAACGAAAAGATAACGGCCGGGCCGGCGTCCCGGGCTGCTACAAGCCCAGTTAATACGAGTACGCCTGTCCCAATAACTGCTCCAATGCCAAGAAGCGTCAAGTCCATTGCACCTAATGACTTCGTGACACTCTTGCTCTTGCTTTGCAAAAGCATCTGCTCTACATTTTTCTTCCTAAATAGTTCTGCCATCTAGGTCACTCCTCACTAGACGCCAAAACGTCAACTATACGGTTCCACATTATTATTTTACCATGTCACGTATTATATGCGCAGCCCGCAATTATTGGAAACGATTACATTTCTGTGACACCTTAAGTTTTTTACTATTTTCACGAGCCTTTTTCTGCCCGAGTTTTCATAGACTTGAATTCTATTTCTATTCAAATAGGACAAATATGCACCAATTATACAGGCACACATTTGTCCTTATTCTTTGTATGTCCATCTCATTGTAAGTCCCTAGCCATCATA
This sequence comes from Paenibacillus sp. ACRRX, assembly GCF_022346885.1. Lineage (GTDB taxonomy): Bacteria > Bacillota > Bacilli > Paenibacillales > Paenibacillaceae > Paenibacillus_B. The sequence continues at coordinate 241,969 of NZ_JAKRNK010000007.1, read as the reverse complement.
ATCTGCTTCAGCTTCTCTGTTGCTCTTCTCTGAATACGGGAAACGCTCATCTGCGAAATACCAAGCTGCTCTGCTGCCGTTCGCTGCGACAGTCCTTGCTCAAACACAAGCTGCAGCACCTGCATCTCTTCCTGCTTTAGCTGCTTCATGGCTTCGAGCAGATCCATCTTACGTTCTACAGCGTCATAATCATTTACGTCAGAACTGATTAGCTCTCCAAGCGTGGCCGCACTCTCTTCTTGAGACAGCGGCGTGTCAAGCGAAACGTAATGATAGCACTCTCGACCTGCCAGAACCTCCAAAGTTTCTTCCTCGGACAGTTCCAGTTGCTGGGCTATTTCTTCAATGTTGGGTGAGCGTTCAAGCTTTACAGTCAGCAGATCAATGGTTTGCTGCACCAAAGCACCCTTTTCTTTGATTCGCCTTGGCACTTGGATATACCAAGACTTGTCCCTCAAATAATTTTTCATATGACCGATCATACTTTTCATTGCATAAGCCTCAAAAGGGACGCCCAGTGCGTGATCAAACTGATTCAGCAGACGGATAAGCGCCATATTGCCCACCTGCATCAGATCTTCGTAGAGGTCTGGGCGATTACGCGATATCTTGCCTGCAGCCATCTTCACCATAGGCTCGTACCTCTGAATCAAAATAGTGGCTGTATCGTTGTCTTTGGTGGTTTGATATTGGCGGATGAGATCATTAGCCGAATGGGACTGGGGAAGTAGACTCATCGGAGTTCCTCGCTAAACTGTTGGATGCGTTTCTTCATGCGGACTTCAGTACCGCGCCCCTCTATGCTGACAACCTCCACTTCATCCATGAGTGCCTGCATTAAGTAGAAACCTAGGCCTCCTGCCTGCACTTCATCAATCGACTTGTCATGCCACCCCAACAGTTCCTGAGTCTCGTGCTCCGCATGAAAGCTGTTGCCCTCATCACGAATCGTCAGACCCAGCTCGTTGTTACCAATGTCAAATGCGATATCCACCATACCGCCTTCCCGATTGTACGCATATAAAACTGCATTATTACAAGCTTCCGACACTGCAACCTTCATATCCTCGATCTCTTCGTAAGAAAATCCAATTTTGCTGGCGATTCCATATAACGTTAAACGAACCAAATCGACATAGTCAGCTTGAGCAGGCAGCGTTAATCTGACCTGCTGCTGTATTTTGCTATCAGTCATGATTCATGTCCTTTCAATTATCATTTTCGAGTCCTTATTGGCTTGACATTAAAAACTTTGAAATTCCTGTCATATCAAACAACTTTTGAACCTGCGATGGAACATTTTCCACGAAAAATGGTGCTCCTGCGGCTTTGCGAACTTTTACAATGGAAATAAGAATGCCAATGCCTGTACTGTCAATGTACGTAAGCTTGGATAGATCAAGTGTAAGCTGGTTAGTCGAATCGTTAGCTAGCGGCTCCATAAAAGAACGAAACTCGCCAGAAGCAGCCAAATCCAGATCACCTTGAAGTTGAATGGTTATTTGCTGCCCATCTTGATGTGTTACGACTGCAAATTGGTTTGTGCTCATATAGTCCTCTCCCATTATTCCACACATTTTATGAAGAAATGATGTACCTACTCGGCTATTTATTTTGTTGATTTCATACTTAGGTTCCTATTACCCGGTAGTTGAAACGCTGAAACATTTAAATTCAAAATAGTTGTCATCCGGATACGAATGCTAATTTCTCTCATTGCTCCAATTTACCCAGTACAACTGTAAATTGAAACATCGCCCCATGATCAAGCGCATACGCAGCAATATCGCCTTGCATCATCTGTACAATTGATTTGCTAATTGCAAGGCCTAAGCCGCTGCCGCCGTAGCGACGATTCATAGAGGAATCCAGCTGTGAGAATGGCTGAAATAATGCATTCATCTTATCTACCGGCAATCCAATGCCTGTGTCCTGTACCTCAATTTGCAGTCGACAAGTACTGTCGTCTTCATGGTCTGGAACCAGCTGAATACGAATACAAATCTCGCCATCATCCGTAAATTTGACAGCATTGCCCACCAGGTTAATAAGTACCTGGCGCAGCCGAATCATATCACCCAGCAGACAAGCCGGAACATCCGGCTTAATATCGACAGAGCATGTCAATTGTCGTTTGCTCATCTCCGCTGTAAACAATTCAAACACTTCCTGAATCAAAGCTTTGATGTCAAACGGGTACTCTTCAAGCTCCAACTTGCCGGACTCCATCTTTGTAAAATCCAGAATGTTGTTGATCGTCTGCATTAACGAATCCGCACTCTTCCGAATCATCTCCGCATAATTACGCTGCTCTAGACTCATCTCTGTATCTTGCAGCAGGTCAGCCATTCCAATGACTCCATTGAGCGGTGTACGAATCTCATGGCTCATCATTGCGAGAAATTGCGTTCTGGCTAGCGCTGCACGTTCCGCTTCTTCCTTTGCAATTGCCAGTTCGCGATTCATCCGTTCCAATTCCAGTGTCTTCTGATGAAGCAGCATCTTCTGGGATTTCAAGCGCTTCTGTGCAAGAAAGATCCCCACGAAGCTTTGGATCTTGGACCGCAAGATGTGCGGTACAAAAGGCTTGACCATATAGTCGACGCCGCCTGCAGAATAGCCCGCAAACAGGTGCTCAGATTCCTTATAGTTAGCCGAAATAAAAATAATCGGAATATGCTGCGTTTTCTCCCTGGCTTTGATCCACTTGGCTGTCTCAATGCCATCCATGCCAGGCATCTGCACATCAAGCACAATGACAGCAAATTCCTCTTTCATAAGATGTCGCAGTGCTTCTTCTCCTGAGGTAGCCTTAATGAGCCGATAATTCTCTTCCGAGAGCACAGCTTCCAAGGCGAGCAAGTTCTCCGGACGATCATCGACCAACAGAATGTTAATAGGCTCTAACGTAGGCATGTGGCCTCCTCGATCAGTTATCGAATTTTTCGATATATTTTCTCCAAACGGTCTACTTCCTCGTAATGCGACTCACAGGCTGTAAAATGGATCGATTCTTTGGATCCCAGCACCAACATTCCTAGTGGGGCCAGACTCTCATAGAACAACCGATGGACTCGGTCCCGCAGCGGATCATTAAAGTAAATCATCACATTTCGGCAAAAAATAACGTTAAATTCATTAAACGACATATCCGTAGCCAAATTGTGGTCCGAAAAAATAATGTTTTTTCTTAAAGACGGATGAAAGATCACACTGCCGTCTTCCGCTGCGTTGTAATATTCGGAAAAGGAGCGATTTCCCCCAGCCTCCAAATAATTAGTCGTATACAGGCGCATCTTATCTAAAGAACAACGGCCTTCCTTCGCTTTTTGCAGAACAACAGGGTTCATATCAGTCGCATACAATCTAGCTTTCTCATACAGTCCTTCCTCTTGTAAGAGAATCGCCATCGAATAGACTTCCTCCCCTGTTGAGCAGCCCGCATGCCATATGCGAATATAAGGATATGTCCGTAAAAGGGGTACAACTTTATCCCGGAAAGCAGCATACATCTTAGGATCACGAAACATCTCCGTAACTGGTATCGACAACGTATGAACCAAGCGCTGCACATAATCGCGGTTGTACAATACTTTTCCCTGAAGCTCTGATATCGAGGTCAACTGTTCATCGTATATCTGATGCCAAATTCGACGTCTCAAGGACGGATACGCATAATCTCGAAAGTCGTAGCCATACACCTTGTACATCCCCTCTAACAACAATTCAATCTCAATGCGTTCGCGATCAGCATCCCCATGTCTACGCATGTCCTGCGCAGATACTTGATCAGATTCATGCTCGTCCATGCTCGACTTCCTTTCCGAATCCCCATACGGCTTACTTTGTTTATACTAGGTGCTGTACAGCCACACTCTCATTAGAGACAGCAATTGCTCGGTTTGGAATGGCTTGCTGACATAATCAGATGCCCCTGCCTCTATACACTTATTACGGTCTTCCTTCATCGCTTTGGCTGTAAGTGCGATAATCGGCAGCTTCTCAAATGCAGGCATTTGGCGAATTTTCCGCATCGCTTCGTAACCGTCCATCTCCGGCATCATCATGTCCATCAGGACGATATCGAAGGTTGGTTTTCGTTCCAGAGCCGCCAGTGCCTCTACTCCATTTTCCGCATACTCAATCACCATATCAAACTGCTCGAGAACACTCGACAACGCAAATACATTCCGTACATCATCATCTACAAGCAGTACTCTTTTGCCTGATAACAACTGATCTTTCGGCTCTAATGCACGCTCGGACGGATATGACCTATCCTCCTCTAATTCGACGCGGTTCAAGAGCAGCATCGTCTCTTGCAGCAGACGCTCCGGCGACTTCACGTTCTTGATAATAATACTTTGTGCGCGCTTGCGCAGCTCCAGCTCTTCTTTGTTATCCAGCGACTTGCCTGTATAAATGATGATAGGCAGATGAACAAGCTCTGGCAGCGTCTGTTCGATACGCTCCATCAGTTGGAAGCCAGTCATATCTGGCAGCATCAGATCAAGTACCATACCGTCTATCTTCTCTTGCGCAAGGTGTTCTAGCGCCTCTGATCCAGTAGATACGGCGGTCACAGACACATTGGCTCCTTCAATAAGGGCAATCATTGATTGCCGCTGAGGACCATCATCTTCAACAATCAGGAGCCTTCTGCGCTCGAACATCCATGGCCGTACCTGAGCAAGCTTGGGCTTGCCAGCAGAGTTATCCTTCTTCTTTGCATAGCTGGCCGCCACCTCGGACAACATCTGTGTCTGTTGAAGCTTCACGCTCTCTTTCTCTTCAGACACTCCGTCCTCAATCTGCTTCGATACCTCCCTAACCAACTGCTCGATCTCCGACATGTGGATGCTGTCAGCTGTAACTTGCAGCTTGGCTAGCTCCTCAGCCTCTGTATACATCGGAAGCAGCAAAGTAAATGTGCTCCCTTGCCCTGGGATGCTGCTAACTGTCAAGCTACCGCCTAAGAGCTGGGTAAGTTCTCTGCTGATCGATAATCCTAAGCCAGCGCCACCGTATTTTCGGCTTGTTGTGCCGTCAAGCTGCTGAAAAGCATCAAATATAAGTCCCAGCTTCTCCTGTGGGATGCCGATTCCTGTATCTTTGACCTGAATAGCCAAAAATGCTGGTGATTCTTCGCCCTCAATAGCATTTGGGTCCAAGGAAGGAGCCAATGCAAGCTCAATGCTGCCGGAATTGGTAAACTTAAATGCATTGGACAATAAGTTCCGAACAATTTGCTTTAGACGATCGGCATCCGTATAAATAGATGCTGGCAGTCCCTCGGCAACATGAAGTTGGAATGCAATACCTTTCTGGGAAGCAATCGGTTCAAAGCTATCATACATAAAGCTAGTTATCTCTTGAATATGCATCAGTTCGTAGTCTACCTTCATCTTGCCCGCATCTATTTTGCTCAAATCTAGAATCTCGTCAATCATCTTTAATAGATCCGCCCCAGACATATGAATCGTCCGCGCATATTCAACTTGTTTCTCTAGTAAATTGCCTTCCTTATTCTCCCCCAGCAACTGCGAGAGAACGAGAAGACTGTTAAGAGGTGTCCGCAATTCGTGAGACATATTGGCTAGAAACTCTGACTTGTACTTAGACGCAAGCGCCAATTGCAGCGTCTGACGCTCCAATGCGGTACGCGCGCTTTCCAACTCCTCGTTCTTCTCTTGCGTGCTCAGCATTGTCTCTTCCAGCGCTCTTGTCTTGGCAATAAGCTCTGTGTTGTAATGCTCCAGTTCCTCCTGCTGCCGTTGTAAAAGCTCTTCTGAACGCTTCAGCGCCTCGGTTTGAGCTTCTAGGTGCTCGTTCGAACGACGCAAGTCTTCTTGCTGCGTCATTAATTCTTCCGACTGACACTGCAGTTCCTCCGTCAGTGCCTGTGAATCCCGCAGAAGGTCTTCCACACGCATCTTACCTGATATCGTATGGATAATGACCCCTAAATTGATCATCAGTTGTTCTAACAACTTATGTTGTGTATGCGTCAGTGGCTTAAGAGACGCCAGTTCGACAACACCAAGCACCCGCTGCTCAAACGTTATCGGGTAAAGCGCCAGCTCCATTGGCGAAGCTTCGCATACGCCAGATTGAATACGGAGAGAGCAATCTACCATATCATGAATAAGAATTGGGCGTTCGTCAGCGGCGCACTGGCCAACCAGGCCTTCTCCGATGTCAAAGCTGTGTTCAGCCTCCAATTGATGCTGTGCCGCATACGTGCCATATAGGCGCAGCTTATTGGATGCTCTGGCTTCATCACGGATGTAGAGTGCACCATACTGGGCGCTCAGGATTGGTGTGAATTCGTTGATAAAAGTCTGGCCGACTTGCTGCAGCGTTGTCACGCCATTTAACAAATCCGTTACTTTTGCAATGTTGCTATCTATCCAGGCTTGCTGCTCTTGTTCCAGTTGAAACTGCTCTTCAATCTTTTTACGTTGCTCCAGATCAGAGACCATAGACTTAAATACTTCAATGACTTCCCCAATCTCATCATTTGTATAAGCCTTCATCTTACGGATGATTGCCGTGCGGCCACGTGAAAGACTACGTATCATCAACGCCATCGTGTTCAAATTACGAGTTACTCCTGGAATAACCCATACCATAACACCTATACTTAATAGAATGCCTAATCCCATCATCCCTACCGTCCAAGCAATAGACAGCTCATACATCTGTTGGGATTTACGAAGCTGGTCATCCATCATCATTTCATGATAACTGGCAAGGCTGTTTAGATCCTCCTGAAGCTTCTTCAGATAAGGCAACCCAACACTGTTCCGCAGTTCATTGGCTTTTGCCACATTGTTAGATGCACTCAACCGTTCCGCTTCTTCAACGAATTCAATGTAATTAGCCCATGATCGGTTCACCTGGGAGATATTTTCCTTCTCTTGGATGGTGAGGACGGTATTCTCCAGTAATTGAAGCGCTTGAATTACTCGTTTCTTATACCGTTGAATCTCTAGTGCTGCCTCTTGTGTACTTGTACCCCCATTTAGCAGTTCATTAACAAGCTCGCGTGCCATATTATTGGAATCGTCTCTGGCACCTGAGGCCGCTTTTACCTTTACAAAGCGTTCATTATAGAAACGTTCAATCTCGGTTTGCATACCGCTCATCCGTACATAAGAAATCAAACCGAGTCCTGCCAAAATAATCATAAATGAAGCAAAACCTATGATTAACTTTGTCTTTAACTTCACGCTGTTTCCCCCTCCATGCTCCGCACAGAAACCCATACCATGCATTTATCATCCTCACGTGCGCAGGGGTTGCCAAACAATGCTGACCATGCATCCGCATCAATGGAATCCTCTTGCTTCATTAGCTCCGTAAGATGCTCAATTGCATCATCCAGTTCATCTCCGGCAGCCTCCACAAGACCATCCGTATAAAGAGCCATCCGGTACTCATTCGTACACATAATCATCTTTGACTCTACCTCCAACTCAGGAAACATACCGACAGGATGGCCCGTAGACTCCAGATGGACGACCGCACCATCGCTCATCACGACGATGCCTGGCGGATGACCCGCATTGGCATACTGAATCAAGTGCTGCTTTGTATCCACAATGGCGTATATTGCCGTCAAATAATACATCGTCAAGCTGTCGCTCATATGCAAGTAATGAAACTTACTGTTCAGACTGCGCAGCACGCCATCTGGTGTCTCCTCACTCATGACCGTATTACGGAGCGCCGAAGCAATAAACATACACAGCAGTGCGGAAGATACCCCGTGGCCCATCATATCTAAAATGAGCACGCCGTATTTACCATTTCCTAATGGAAACCAGGCATACAGATCGCCTGCCAGCTCTTCAGAAGGCCTGTATATTGCCTGTATCTCTATCTGCTCATCTGAATACGGTTCAGTTAGAACAGAGGCTTGTACACTAGCCGCCAAGCGCAGCTCCTCCCGGATATGCCGATCTCTTTCCTTGTGCCAGTCCTTCTCTTTCTTCAGGCGTAAAGCAAGTCGAATCCGTGCCAGCAGCTCAATGCGATTTATTGGCTTGGTGACATAATCAACCGCTCCTGCATCCAGCGCCTCCGCCAATGTATTGGAGTCCCCAATAGCAGTAACCATGATGATTGGAATATCACGGAGCAAGGGAAAGGTTTGAACATGCCTGCATGCTTCCAATCCATCAATCTCCGGCATCATCATATCCAGCAAGATTAGATCGATATCCGGTTCTTTTAGAGTATCTGTGCTGATGCCTGACTTCTTTAGTCCCAATACCTCATACATCTCTCTTGCGGAAGAGACTGTCATAATGCCGGTATAATCAGCTTTACGCAATATTTCTCGTATAAGCATCACATTCGTCGGGTTATCATCGACAACGAGTACGTTCAATTGCGTTTCTCCCCTATCTTTGCAGCGTCATCTCAACTATACCTAAATTAGTCAGGTGAGGGCATGCCATTTGAAAAATTCCACTAAATAACAACATGAGCTGCATCTGTGCGTGCCTTAACCTAATTCGTACACTATATCCCTAATAAAAACATAGCCGGCTATCTAATGATAACCGGCTATTTCTATTTCGAGCTGTTGCGGAACAATTGCCACGCCTGCACTCCGATATCTACCCACGACTTCCAGGCTTCTGAAGAAGCCGCTGCGCGCGCAGGAGCCGCCTTGGCAGCAGACTTCGCCGCGGCAGCCTCAGCGATCGCCATTGGCATCATCATCTGTGCTTCTATCTCCGGAGCAGCGTGTACCGATTCTGCTGCAGTAGCTTGCACTGCTGCGGAAGCTAGCGCGAAATCGACAGCCGCTGCGGGTCCCCCGTCACCATCCCTCACCGCATCTGACGCAGCGTCCGCCGCTGCCGGTGTCTGAACGCGTGATTTACGCTTCAGCTTATCTGTGTCAAAACGTGTTGCTGCCTTGCGCACACCGTTTACTACACCAACAGATACTTGCCGAGCTACGGCAGTTACTTCATTCAGCGCTTCACCGATATTTTCAATGGAGTCAACGAGCGGCTCTATCTTCTTCACCTGCTGCTGGATGCCGGCAGTCATCTCATTTGCATTGCGGGCAACCGCCTGCAAGTCTCCACTTAATGCCTCAACCGTGCGCTGTACTTCCTCCAAAGTTGCCGATGCACGGTCTAATGAACGCTTGGCTGTTACCAGCGTCTGAATTAGAAATATAACAAGGACTACAAAAGCCAACGATGCGATTAAAGCACTGATTTCCAGTATCATTGTGCACCCTCTCTTCCCACAAATAATATGTATGTCTGCTAAGAAGTCTATCATAGTGGATCTTTACTCTTATTGTATATGAATATGTACATATTTGCTGCACATAGATCGAAATGTTACTACATTAGCCATACAGTACTCACCCCTCACAGCGCATAAGACTACAAATCCGCGTTTGTCGCGTTTGTACAGGGAATAGAGCTAACAATGTATACCCCTGAGCAAGACTATTGAATCATAAATTTGAAATAAAAAAGGAATGTTTCAAACCGATTTTGATTCGGTTATACAATCTGCAACAAACCAAAGCAACTCAACAGACATTTTCTAACGAGGAAAAAGGAGTGAATATGATGTTAAGATGGGCTCTGTTATTTTTTATCATCGCAATCGTGGCAGGTATATTCGGATTTTTCGGTATTGTGGAGGCGGCAGCCTCGATCGCAAAAGTACTATTCTTTATTTTCCTGATTCTGTTTGTGATATCGTTGCTTACTGGCAGAAGGACATCCTGACTTGACACGGATTGTTACGACTGAACAAAAAAGGCTGTACCGAAGTAGATCGATCTACTTCGGTGCAGCCTTTTTATTGTATGTCCTTCTTATCCGCCCCTGTTGGATAGCATGGAAGTGAACAGCTAAGCTGAAAGCGTAGATTTTTTTGTCTTCCAGCGAATCTCTACCAATATCATGCCTCCGAAAATAAGCGCACAGCCAACAATTGCCCAAATCCCCAGTGTCTCATTTGCAAATGTGACGCCTGTAATGGCCGCAAACACGGGTTCTGTGGCATAAATGATCGCCACTCTTGTCGCCGACGTATACCGCTGACTCCATGTCTGAGCCCAGAAAGCAAACGCAGTGGAGAGGCCAATGGATACAGCAAGCGCAACCAGCACATCTGAATTGGTAAGCGAAGTCCACAGTTCAGCAGGTGAACCAAGCGACTCTGTTAATAACGAAAAGACGGCAGACAGCACACCCACTGTGCCCAATTGTACGATAACAAGCGGCAGCGTATCATATACGGGAGCATATTTACCCGTCAGTGCAATCTGCAGTGCAAAACAGATCGCACAGAAAAACACGAGCAAATCCCCTTTGTTAAAGGTTAACACCCCGCCATTAAACGTAAGCAGATACAATCCTATAAAGGCGATAACTGCCGCAGCCCATGTGGACCAAGAAAGATGCTGCCGCATGAACAGCAGCATCGCAAACGGAACAAGCACAACTGAAATACCAGTAATAAAGCCCGTGTTTGTCGTAGTTGTATGCAGAAGTCCAATCGTCTGCAAGGCATAGGCCCCGAACAGCCAACAGCCCAGCAAGCTGCCATGAAGCAGCAGCTTGCGCGACCAATTGTATTTCCGACGGCGGTACATCATCATCATGATGATGACAAATAAAAGCGTTGCGCCCAAAAAACGAACAGCGTTAAATGCCAGCGGCGGCAGCGTCTGTACCGCCTTTTGCACAATAATAAAAGTGGAGCCCCAAACAAAGGCAACCAACAGCAAACATAGATTCGCAATCCAAGCACGTGTCATTCCGTCGGGTCACCTCTTTCAATCTATTGCAGGCTTATCACCCGTGAAACAGGTGCTGCCGAGCGCCACTAAAGATGTCTCCTCAGTTTGAAAAGCCTGAAGTGAGATTGCAAAAGTGAATGGCTCAGGTTTCAACGCGTATGCCGGCAGCTGCGCTGGACCACAACTGTTGCTGCCAAGTCCGTTCTGGCGATAGTCCAAATGCAGCGTGATGGTATCCCGCTCCTTCAGTTCGTGTAGATGCTTGGCCTGTTCCAAATCGGCAGTGGTATAGGGATGCGCGCTGAACTCCAGCACGGGGTCTCCCCACGCCATCAATCCTGTGCCGCGCAGATCGTGCAGCCCCACCCAACGAACGTCTGTACGATTGCCGCTCTCTTGCGGGTACACGTACGGGAAAGCCAATTCGCGCACCGAAGTGGTGTAAACACCAACCTCACTCGCCAACTTGCTATCTGCATAGTTTTCACCCGGGCCGCGTCCATACCAGGTCACCTGATCCAGTGTCCCCGGCACGGTAATTGACCAGCCAATTCGCGGCAGCAGTTCCGGTGGCGAGCCAATTGGCTCGCCATTAGCTTCCCAGCGCATTGCTCCACTACGAAAAACCATGTATTTGATCTGACAACGGAATCCCCAATCGTATACAGGCGGTGCTATTCGAATATCAAATGTAATCGTAACACCATCAGTACTCTCTTCGATAGCGTAAGCGTCGACCTTTTGCACCAGACGATCTAGGCAAGCCTTCTTCCAGTTCTGCAAGACATACATATCGTTATCAATCGGGGCTCGCCAGAAGTCAAGCTTCGGCCCTGTATGCAGCAGTGCCTTGCCTTCCAACGTCCAACTATCGAGCGTCCCCTCAAGCATGTTAAACACCATTCTACATCTTTCACTTTCCACCCGCAGCAAATGTTGATCGATCCGACAGCGAAGTGGTGCCCATTGATCCTCATTTACAGCTGTGTCGGCTTCCAATATGTCGGCAGCTGAAGTTGTAGATGTCGTACTTGAGGTATTGGTCGTCCCCCTTGCAGCTGATGCTGCAGCTTCCTGCGCTGCAGCCTGCCTCAACGGATTTGGCATCATCAGCTGTGTCGAGGCTACTTCATGTCCGCGTGCAGCCCATGGTTCATCTTGGACAAGCGTCAGTTTTAAGTTCAGCCAGATTTCCGGCTGTGACGATGCATCTACGTCTGCAGCGCCGCCGCTGACCAACGAAGCAGCAAGCTGAGGGAGCGGCAGGACAACCTGCTCGGAAGCACCAGCTCGAATATGCGGTAAGGCACTGGTTCCACTAGCGAGCACTTGACCATATTTGACAATGGACCAGCCCAGCAACAGATGATCCAGTGAAATAAAATCATACAAATTATGAATCATAATTGCACCCACATTTAAATCTACTGCTGTAACTTGCAAGGGCTCGATTACCTTTTTATACTCCAGCAATCCTGGAGAAGGAACGCGATCTGGTCGCACAAGGCCGTCGATTACAAAGTTGCCGTTATTCGGTTCGTCACCGTAATCCCCGCCATAAGTGTAATAGGCTTCGCCATCGGCACTATATGCCAGTAATCCGTGATCTATCCACTCCCATACAAAGCCACCTTGAAGACGACGGTACTTTCGGTAAACTTCATCATATTCTTTCAATCCGCCCGGTCCATTGCCCATCGCATGAGCGTATTCACAAACAATATGGGGCTTATCCAACTCTTCAAGCTGCCCGAAGCCCTCCAGTTTCTCAACAGAGGAATACATCGTGCTAAATACATCGCATACTGCGGCTTCCCGATCCCCCTCATAATGAATAAGACGTGTCGGGTCAGCTTGATGCACCCATTGGCTCATCGCTTTATGATTGCAGCCAAATCCTGATTCATTACCAAGGGACCACATAATGATGGACGGATGGTTCTTGTCACGCTGTACCATTCTCTCAATTCGGTCGATATAAGCAGCTTCCCAGAGCGGATTGTCGCTCAGCCAATCTGGCTTACCTACCAGTTCGGTTCCATGGGTTTCCAGATCTGCTTCGTCCATCACGTATAGGCCTAACTCGTCACAGAGGTCATAGAAACGAGGATCGTTTGGATAATGAGCTGTACGTACAGCATTAATATTATGCTGCTTCATCATCAGTACGTCCTGCTTCATAACAGTGTAAGGTACATAACGGCCGAGCTCCGGGTGATGGTCATGGCGGTTTACACCTTTGAGCTGAATAGCTGTACCATTCACCAGCATCTGGCCGCCGCGGACTTCTACTTTGCGGAAACCGACTCGACTAGGAATGACCTCAACAAGCTGGTGATGAACATCATATAACGATAATAGCAGCGTATAAAGGTAAGGTGTCTCTGCTGTCCACTTGTTCGGATTCGTCACTGCCGCATTTATCTGCAGAGTATATGATGACAAAGTATGTCCAGCAGCCAATTGCTGCGATTCCTCCGATCCTGTGTGGGTCACTGCTTCACTTGCTCCTGAACTAATAAGACATCCATTTACATCCATCAGCTCATAGGTGACGTAATAACCGCTGCTTACACCTACATGGTCTGCTATTACGCTCTGAAGCTCACACTCTACCAATAGCATCGCATTATGATAAGCGCTGTCCAGCTCTGTCCTGATACTGAAGTCACGAATATGGACAGGTGGCTCCGCTATAATGGACACGTCCCGAAATATACCGCTCAGCCACCACATGTCCTGATCTTCTAAATAACTGCCATCAGACCATTGATATACACGAACAGCTAGTGTATTGCTGCCCTCGCGCACATACGCTGTAATATCAAATTCAGATGGCAATCGACTGCCTTGGCTATAACCGACAGACTGACCGTTGACCCAAACATGAAATGCGCTGTCAACCCCTTCGAATCTTAACGTCTTGCGCATGCCCGTCCAAGCTGGTGAAACGGTAAATTCCCGTCGGTATGAGCCTGTCGGGTTATGCGCAGGCGCATGAGGGGGGTCTAGCGGAAACGGATAATACAGGTCTGTATAATGGGGACTCCCGTATCCCTGTAACTGCCAGTGCCCAGGCACTTCAATGGCGGCCCAGCTTTCCGCGTCATAATCCTCCCTGTAGAAATGAGTAGGCGCTAGTTCCGGCCGCTCATCGTAACAAAACTGCCAGCTTCCGTTCAAGAGACGAAACCATGGTGACCCTCCACGCTCATACTGCCATGCAGTTTGCTTGCGCGCATGTGGAATAAAGTAAGAGCGGCTTGCTTCACGATTCAGATGGAGCACGTCCAGGTTGCTCCAATCCTTCTGCATGTTGTTTGTGGACGACACCTTCAATTTTGGGTCTGTATCATTTAATGAATGTCTGACGTTCATTTGTATATTCCTCCTTGCGGATTCTGCACCTAGTCCGATACCTAATTATCATTTTTCTTTCACAGTACTGAAAGAAGCTGTTCCATTTCTATCATATGACGTTATCCAGCAGTCAGGACTAGCTGCTCCATTTCGACTTTGCTCCATGCTGTGCATGTTCATCCTGATTTCTAAGTCGTTGCCGCGTAAACCTTTACACCTCCGTGCCTAGCTCTTAATACCTGTGGTCGCGATCCCCCCGACAATATAGCGCTGGGCAATAAAGAACAGAATCAGCGGCGGCAAGCAAATCAGGAACGTGACGGCCATTATGGACTCCATTTCTACACCGTACATGCCCCGGAACTGCGACAGACCAAGCGTAAGGGTATACATGCTTTGATCGTTTAAGAAAATAAGCGGCCCCAAGTAATCGTTCCAACTGCTCAGGAAGTGGAACACCCCGACCAAAATCAGCGCAGGACCCATAAGCGGGATGATAAGACGCACAAAAGATTGCAGCGGATTTGCACCGTCAATACGCGCAGCCTCTTCCAATTCAATCGGAATCGTCATAATAAATTGACGCAGCAGGAAAATAAAGAATGGTGCTCCAAAAAATGCGGGTACAATTAATGGCTTCAGCGTATTGATCCAGCCTAATGCGTTAAATTCCATATACAGCGGGATCATCGTCACTTCCCACGGAATCATCATCGACGCAAGCAAGATTACAAATAACGTATCCCGCCCTTTAAATCGAAAGCGGGCAAAGCCATAGGCTACCAGCGCCGACGAAGCTAACTGCCCGATAAGCGATAGAAGGGTTACAATTAATGAATTGGCCAAGAACGTATTAAATGGTTGAATCGTCCACGCTTTGGCAAAATTATCGAAATTAAAAACCGATGGCAGCCACTTCGGCGGAAAGACGTACAGCTCTTCTGGTGACTTGATCGCCGTCGTAATCATCCAATAGAACGGTGCAAGGAACATTAAAGAAAAGAGAACGAGCACCGCGTATACGAGCACTTTTTTCATAAGATCACCCCATCTATTAAGTGCGCAACCAAGCTCTGACCCTTGAGAAGTCGAAGCTAGATGCAAGTCTTGCGACTTCGATTCAAACTTTGTTGGAAGGGATTGGTAGGCGTAAGAAGCTTATATAACTTAATTGAGTACTACACTCATAGCTGCATCAGCTTATCCTTTCTGTCCCGCTTTCATTTCTCCTTCATAGTACACCCACGCAGAAGATGACTTAAACACCAGCATGGTCAACAGTAGAACTACAATGAACATAAACCAAGCGTTGGCAGAAGCGTATCCCATTTTCGAAAATTTAAAAGCGTTCTCATACATATACATGGCGTAAAAATAGGTGGAGTTAAGTGGCCCGCCGCCCGTCAACACCAACGCCAGCGTTAGCTGCTGGAAGGCCGATATAATCGTTGTAATCAAGTTAAACAGAATTGTCGGCGACAACATGGGAATTGTAATCTTAAAAAACTGTGCCACTTTCCCTGCCCCATCAATGGCAGAGGCTTCATAGAGATCTTTTGGAATATTTTTGAGACCTGCCAGAAAAATAAGCATCATCGTTCCTTGTCCCCACAAGCTTGCGATGACCATTGCAATCGGTGCCCATGTCGGATCGTTCAGCCAATTGGGGCCTTCAATACCTATCAGCGACAGGAAGTAGTTCAAGATGCCGTATTCTCCGTCGTACACCCAAGCCCAGATCATCGCCAGAGCGACACCTGAAATAACGGAAGGTAAATAAAACGCCGTTCGAAACAGCCCGCTTCCTTTGACATTTTTGTTCAACAGCATAGCCAGCAGCAGTGCAATAATAATATTAAGCGGCACAAACAATATGGCAAACTTCACGGTTACTTCCAAAGAGGTATAGAACAAGGGATCATCTGTAAACATCTCTTTAAAGTTGGCAAGGCCGACAAATGTCTTGTCTCCTACAATTGGCCAGTCATAAAAGCTGATGATCAGTGAGAAAATAAGTGGTCCGAGTGTAAAAGCGATAAACCCGATAATCCACGGCATAATGAACAAATAAGGAATCGTCTTTTGTAAACGTAGGCTTGTCGGTCTCTTTACTTTGCTCTCCATAGACTTCGTTCCTTTCCATCCTATTCGATGTGGGGCGTCCCCCGTTGTGTATTATTGTATTTCGATTGTAAGCGTTTTTACACACACGTCTGTCTGGCTGGAGGGGGCACTTTGTTAGCCTGTTTCCGCCTATATTTTTAGCCTAGGTGCCGAATTGTCCGCTTGATATCACCATATTGTTAGGTGCGATATAACCGTTGTCCAAGAGCAGCTAGCTGCTCAAGCAAAAGCCTGTGTTGCAATGCAGATTTGTCGGTAAACTAACAATTGTCCTTCCGTCTCTGCTTTAAGTATTTTCACATCAAAAAAAGGTGCTGTCCCACTGTCATCTGAGATGACTCATGGTACAGCACCTTTTCGAAGAGTGGACTACTTACTTCTCTCCCATATACTTGCTTGCATCCTTCACAGCCGCATCCAATACTTTCTGTGCTTCTTGACCCAACATAACAGAATCAACGGCCGTTGACAGGTGACGATTCACCAATTTCCAGTTCTTGCTCAACAAAAATGAAGGTGTCTTATCGGAACGCTCCAGCATGGTATAGAACGGCTTATACAGCGGATCCTGATCGAACTTCTTCTCCTGCACGATGCTCTTGCGGATCGGTAGATCAGCATCGCTCTTCATTTTGACTGCCTCTTCCGAAATAAAGAACTTCACGAACTCCCAAGCAAGCTCCTTCTGCTTGGACTGCTTTGCTACCGAGATCGCGCTCATCGCAATGACACCCTTCACCGGCTTACCGCTGAATGCAGGCATCTCAACTGTGCCAAAATCCACTTTCGCTTCTTTAAAGCTTTCTAGCGGCCAGACACCGCTCTCCCACATCGCCAACTTGCCTGCTTTAAAGATATCGTTGCCGTTCAGTTGGTTTTTGCCGCCTACGAGTACCGCTGAACCGTCCTTGACCATGTCCCCGAACATCTGCAGGGCTTGTGCAGTCTCCGGACTGTTCATATAACCCTCAATCGCCTTACCATCATCACTAATAAAGCTGCTCCCATTACTCCAAACAAAACCTTGCATATCGTATGGATCATTCTCGGCACGAACACCAAAACCATACTGCTTTTTGGACTTATCCGTCAGTTTGGCAGCAGCAGCCTTGAAGTCATCCCATGACCAGCCGTCTTTTGGATGCGGGACGCCTGCTGCATCAAAGAGTTTCTTGTTATAGTAGACAGCGCGGGAGGAGAAGCCAGCCGGGATGCCATAGCTCTTCCCGTCAACTTTTACATAATTAAACAAACTCTCGTAGATGTCATCGAGCTTTAAGCTGGCATCCTTAGCAATATATTCGTCCAGCGGCTCTAAATTGGTATAATAGGTTGGAAAATCCCACATCAGCATCACATCCGGTGGGTTGCTTGCTCCAAAGGAAGCTGCCAGCTTCTGATCAAATCCGTCTGCATAAGGCTCAATCTGTACCCTTACGTTCGGATTCGCTTTTTCAAACGCTTTTGCGATGTTCTCCATCACCTTGAGGCTCTCGCCTGTGTCCCAAGTCGCAAAACGGAGCACCGTCTTTTCTGACTTGCCGCCTTGCTGATCTGTTGAGCCCACGCTGTCCTGCCCGCCGCCGCATCCGCTCAGGATCGCTGTGCACATTACCATTAGAACGGTTATCCATTTTAACTTTGCGCTCATCCGTACGTCCCCCTAATTGATTTTTTTGTTGACGTACCCTCAATTTAAGAGAAATAAAGCGTTTTCAAAACAGTCATTTGTTTCTTTTTTGGGGCTATTTTGTCCGCCCATCCTTTAGTTTGGAGATGCAGCCACTTCTAAATTGATAGGTATTATTCTGCTTTTTGTCCGTTTCTAAATTGTGTAGGCGTCATGCCACAGCAGCGCTTGAACCATTTGCTTAAGTATTTGCCGTCTACCATACCGATCTGCTCAGCCACCTCCTGCAACGTCATAGGTGTGTTTGAAAGCAGATTCTTTGCCGTTTTTAAGCGCATACGATATAAAAATGATACATAATTCTCCCCTGTCACTTTCTTAAATAAGGTACTGAAATGACTTCTGCTCAAGCCCACACGGTGTGCGAGATCGCTCACACTCCATGGTTCACGGAGATTGTCAGCCGTCAGGCGAACCGCCAATGTGATTGTCTCCGGCCAGGAATACGTACGCAGCTCAAACCGCTTCTCCAACTCCGCCTCCTGGTGCAGCATCGTCACAGTTTGAAGCCACGCTTCCATCCCCTGTATCGGGGCGCTCCGACTCCAATAGAAGTCTGCGTTGCGGTGCTTCCATTCCTTTAATACATGTTCCAGCTTCTGCCCTTCTTTTTGGCTGACCATATAAAAGCAGCGGTCAGCTCCGCACGGCACCATTTCCAGAAATCCGTCCTGTTTGTATTCCTGCTTGAATTGACCCGCTACTTCCTCCCACAGCAGATGAGCCTGGCTAGCAGGGTTACTGCTGGCCTGATCCCGTCCCAGTTCGGCACTGCCGCCAGAGGGAAACAGCTTGGCTAAATAGACTTCATGGGGTTCATTCATCCATGACCAATGCTCATTCCATCGGGACAACAGCTCGCTTCGGAACTCGTTGCGGAAACCGCACAGCCAAGCGTAGAATGAGGCATCCCAGCGATCACGGTCATCGTGCGGCATGACCTCCACGGCTTTCATCGCCGCAGACAATTCGTCTTTGAATTTGCTCAAAAAGAAATCAAGTTCCTCGTCCTCAAATGAGGTCTTTAGCAAGTACCCTGACGCCCCGATTGCAATTCCTTGCTGCGCATATTCGAAGTCGCGATGACAGCTAAGCAGCAGCACTTTAGCATTTGGACATTGCCGCTTCACTCTTCTGGCCAGCTCAATCCCATCCATCTCAGGCATTACAATATCCGTAATAATGACTTCTGGCTTGAATTCCAGAAAAGCTTCCCAACCCTTCTGTCCGTTTGGTGCGTCAGCCACGACCTGCATATTGTAACGTGCCCAATCTATCGTAGCCTTCAAGCCCCGGCGTACAATGCTTTCATCGTCAACTAACAGAACCCTAATCGGATCATTCACTGTCATGCTTATCCCCCACTCTCTTTGGCCACCTAATGATAATGGTTGTTCCTGAACCTGCAACAGATTCAATCGTTAAGCCATAAGCAGGACCAAAATGCAGCTTAAACCTTTGATCCACATTAGCAACCCCAAGCCCTCTGCCATCCGCTTGCTCTCCAGCCCTCTCCTTTAACCGCAAAAGTGTAGATTCGCCGATACCCTTGCCATCATCCTGCAAGATCAGCACTAATTCTTTCCCCTCTTCTTTCAAAACAAGTGTAATCAGACCCTGACCGTCCTCAAATCCATGGAAAAATATATTTTCAAACAGCGGCTGCAAACTCATTCTTGGCAGCATGTAATGCAGCAGCTGCTTATCCACTCGCTCCTCGTAACCAAACTCATGCTCGTAGCGAGCTCGTTGAATGTGGAGAAAATGATCGATAATCGTAAGCTCCTGCTCTAACGTGACCAGCTCTTGTGAAATATCCAGATTCCCCTCCAGCAGCTTTGTCAAATGAAAGAGCATTCTGCGAATCTCCTCGTTCCCTTGCAGGCGGGCCTTCCATTGAATCGTATTCAGCGTATTAAACAATAAATGCGGGTTAATCTGGTAGTGAAACGCTCGCAGCTCAGCTTCTTTCTTCTGCTGCTCCGTCCTTCCGATCTCTTCCACGAGCGTCTGAATCTGGGCGACCATACGATTAAAGCTGTGCGCCAGTACGCCAAGTTCATCCTGCTCCTGTTCAGGCACCCGCGTGTGCAGCCGACCGGTGCCCGCCAGATGCATCGACTCTTTGAGACGCTTGATTCTGCCCGTTACGAGTGAGGAAAAGAAGTAACCCAGAAGCAGAGCCACCAACCCTGCGACCACCAAGCCGATGATTGTAAAAGAACGAATCACATTTGACGATTGATAGAATTGATCGTAAGGCAGCCTCGATTCTATTTGCCAATCGTTCATTGTAAGCCCTCTTGTCCAGACAACATCAGTCGGACTCGGTTCATATTGGTGTTCGGATTGATAAATGACCTGTCCCGCTTGGCTCCGAATCGTCAATGCGGCTTGTGTATCCTTTTCGAACAGGTGAAACAGTTCAAATAGCTTATCCGCTTTCATTTCAATGAGAATACGACTATTGTGAAGCAGCCCTTGCTGGTTGCGAATCGGAATTACCAGACCAAGCAGCCGCGTATGCTGATCCGTACTGCTTATATAATGGCTTGACGTATAAAAGCCAGCCCAGTACTTGCCCGCATAGCTTTCCGGCAGCGTACGCCACCATTTCTGATCCGCTAGTTCACTAGTATTTATAAGGCTTTCGCCAAAGTAATAGCCTGAGGGGAGCACAATATAAATACCTTGGTATTTCAACGTTTTAAGCGCTTTCAAAAAATCTTCCAAGTTGCGCTGTTCTTGCAGTTCCGCATAAGTATGCGGCACTTGTTGACCGATCACGACCCGTGTTGGGTCCAGTAAGAACGTGTGCACATACCCCGCAGTCATCTCCAATTGACTTAATTCGGCATCCAATTGGTATTGGAGCTGGGTAACTGCGTTATGCCCGTATTTGCCAAGCTGCTCGTCAAGCAGTTCCGTCGACTTCACGTATGATAACAGGCCAAGCGATATTAACGGCACAAGTGCGGCCGCAAGGAACGACAGAACAAGCTTAAAACGAAGGCTTCGGCGCGGCGCAGCCAGTCGACTGACAAACGAAGTTCTATTCAGACGAAGCATCCTTATCCTCTCCTTATGAGGCTCACGCTAACGGAAGTAAATGAAGTTTATCATAATCGTTATCTGCAATCTATATAAAATTGTAACAAAAAAGCGTGTTCCCAGGCAGCAGGAACACGCTAATTGGCCTTAATTGATACAGCCGCATAAGGTCAGGTTTAACTCGAGGCTTCCGTAATGTATTCATGGGCAAGCATTAAATATACGCTCGACGTCCATGTAAATGCGCGGTCACGCAGCCCCTCACCAGTCATCGCATTAAAGTTCTCAGCCATGCCGCTCTTCTCCGCCATACGACAGAAGCGATCGGCAGCTGTTTGTGCCAAACCACGTTCGCCAGCGCGGACCAAGCCGTCAACTAGCAGCATCATAACAGGTGCCCATATAGGACCGCGCCAATAACCGTCAGACTCATAAGCCTCACTACTAAGGCTTTCCGTGGCAAACCCGTGTGGAGCAAGAAATTTGCTGCTATCCGCCAAGCCGTTTACCAGCCATTCCTTCACATCTGTCGGAAGTCTGTCTGCTAGTATAATCGGCAGGTAGACAAGCAGACTATCTCCCCCCAGCGGCTCATGACTGCCAGAACGCAGCGCCCGCATCTCGCCGTTATGCCAGAAGTGCTCCAGCATAAGCGCTAAGGTACGCTCCCTTAGATTACGCCATGCTGTTCCGTCATGTGGTCTGCCAATACGCTCCGCAATTCTCATAAGCACCTCGCACTGCAGCACTAAATATGCGCACAAATCCGGACTTTCTACCGCACCTCGCTCATGGAAAATCGTACTGTTGTCCCAGCCGCTATCATTGCCGTGATTGTATTGCGGTACACCATCACGATCATCATCGCGGTAATTGAACCACCACCTTGTCCAACGCGATAGCGGCTCGTATACTTCAAGGAGCTGACGCTCGCCGATCCAATCGCTGCGCTCCATCATCCAAAGCAGCGTCCAGCCGTGGATCGGCGGTTTATTACAGTTCCATAGCGCATATTTATCGTTCATAAAATCAGGCAGCAGCCCGCTCTCATCTTGTCGGTCAAAGAAAATCATATACTGATCCCAAGCTAGTTCAGGATTTGAACGAATAAGTGCCATCGCATTAAAGCAATGATCCCAACTCCATATATTGGTCATCCAATTTTTAGACATATACATAGCTGATCGTGTCAGATATCCCCCTTTAGGTACGATACAAGACCAAGTGATATAAGCAGCCAATTCACGTCCCTTACTCAACGCAGGGTCCCCTGTTTGCAAAGTTCCGGTAAGCCATTGTTGGAACTCCGCATCAACCTGCTCAACATCCTGCTCAAAGGTAGTGGAGTGAGATAATTCCTGCCATACTGTGCGGTATTCTTCAATCGTAAATTCGGCACAACCGTCATCGTCTGGCTCAAATTGAAGTGCAACATGTGTGCATCGCGTACGATTCCAAGGTGCATCAACCGATAAAGTGCCTTGCAGGCGATTTGCCATAAACCGCACTTCATTTAAGAAGCTGTTAATTTCCCACCGATTATCTGCCAACTGCATCGCGTAATCATAATCGCCACCTTCTAACGTTAAGCGTACGCCTACTCCATGTGACTTCCATCTCACCGCAGCCGCACTACATATGCATAGATCTGCATAGCCCCTTGCACTTTTCAGCCGTAGGCGTGTTGGCGTGGCCTGAACCTGATAAACAACAGGACTTTGATTCTCTAGCAGCTCGATTCGGAATGCCGCTCCAGCCGTCAGGTCTCCCCCTCTAACCGTACGTAAATACACCCCCTCAGGACGTGAACCTGCTGCTTTCAAATACGAGACAGTTAGAAACGAACCATAGCGACTAAATGGAACTGTATGGATATCAAATGATAATGGCATGCGTATTCTCCCCTTTGCTTTATCCCCATTAAAGAACAACAAAATGTTCCCGATGCCAAGGGATGTCTTGTGCAAATGATTATTCTGCTATCCACGCTCTACGTTCATTATAGGCCGCTCTTATCCAAGTGCAGTTGTACAACTGTAGGGAAAAGTGTTCCTGCTTGTTAGATCATTACGTAAGCGCTTCCACAATAAAAACTGCAAGTGGATCATCTGTTTGGCCCTATTCGTCTATTTGTTTGTTCCATTGCCTATATCGTATTTTTCTTAACGCAAACAACCGTTGCAGCTGTGTTATCAGCCTACAACGGTTGTTTGGTAATCAGAAAATACAACAACGTACTTCACTTGCCTATTTTCCGCCCTCTTCCTTTGCAATATCCTCTAAGTTATAAATAACCTGCTTACATACATCAAGAAAAGCGTGCAGTTGTTCATCATGTACATTCTGGAAGAAACGCTCAAACATTTCCCCACGGTGGACGATCGTTTCTGTGATCGTCTTTCGCCCTTCCTCAGTCAACTCCACATGCACCGTACGGCGGTCCATCTCATCGCGACGGCGTGTCACCAACTGAAGCTCTATCAATTTGTCCGTTATGCCCGTCACTGCTCCTGGTGTAAGCCGCAATGACTTCGCCAGATCCGTTACTTTCATAGATTCATGTCGGTCCAATTGCTCCAGCACACTAAACTGGGTTGGATTAATACCATGATCCATTTGTTCATTCCATACTTTATACATCCCCCGAACCATTGTACGGAAATTCATTTGTAACTGATGCAGTTCTTTCTTATTCGGCAATTTGATTCACTCCATTCCATCCTGCTGGACGTTATTACAGCTTCAACCCTAGGCGTATTCGCCACTTTCCTTCTTCAAAGTGAATTTGTTTCACTTTTACGAACTCATGCAGCCAAGCTCCGGCCTGTATCTGAATCGGTTTTAATTCCATCCAGCCTTGCGGTATCGGAATATCCTTCACATATCCCCCTGTTGGCACAGCTTGAATGATCTGCTCGGATACATTCCAGGATAAGTCCATTGGTATCCGGACTAATGCTCGAATACCTTGCCATGGCTCTATTTCTGCCTTAATGAGCAATTGATCTTGATGCAATTCAATATGCATCCCTGTAGGTTTCCATTTCGTTAGGATTGGGCTCGTCTGGAGCTCCTTCCTAATCCATTCCGCAGCATATCCGTTCAGTTCCGCCTCACTGATTGCAATCTCTGGCGCATGCTGACGAATCATCTGATCGATGCGCTCTGTCAAGGTTACCTGTACAGGCGATGCCCAGCCCAAATTTTCATTTGGCTTTATATAAAAGTATAGCGCTGCTGCAACGATCACAATAAGTATAACGATACCAAAGAAGATACGTTTCAACCATTTCATGAAAGATTTCATTTTCCATCCATCCTTTCCGTTAGCGTTCAGTTACAGATACGGTTTCTAACAGGTCCAAAACCAGGCTAAAAAGTGCGTATGACAAGCTGTATCGCTCCAATTAGCTGCTTGAGACTGTATGTCCTGACGCTTCTTCATTCATCTTAAATTTTCCATTCCTGATTCATTCACACAGACAGCGGTTAGATAAAAGTAGGTGTCGCTGCCACACTTTTACTGTTTTAATCCTCGAAAGACCGCAACTTTTTACGATGAGGATTAATATAATTAATCGAACCTACCAATTGTATAACCATGAGAGGAGATATAACAACCATGAAGAGAATTTTGTCAGTTCTGGCACTAACATTGGCGTTCAGTACATTCTCTGGAGCTGCGCTCGCAGCCGCCTCAGATTCAACGGGTACAGTCATCAAACAGACAGATGCAATCGAACTAAAGCAGGCCACTCCATTTTATTCGACTCCAGGTGGAAAAAAGCTAGGAAGCATTAACCCGCAGCAGATCGGTGTACTGGAAGCAAGCAAAGACGGCAACAACGTGACCTGGTACAAAATCAATACTTGGAAAGGTATAGCATGGATTAAAGACCCAGCATCCCTTCCGCAGCTAAAATTAGTTGAGGTCGGCAACGGTACCGTATTCTACAAAGGCACGAATGGTGCTCGTCTCGGAACGTTGTCCAAACAGACTTTGCACGTTATTTCGCAAAAAACAGATAAAAATGGGTTCACTTGGTATCAAGTGAAAACGTGGAAAGAAAATTCCTGGGTAATAGCACCAGACCAAGCGTTTAAAAGTGTGCAGTTAAATAAGGCAACAGCGTTGTTCAACAAGCCAAATGGTAAAAAAACAGCCACCCTGCAGTCACAAAAGGTGACGGTGAAATACGTAGAATTTGATGGAAACGGAAAACGATGGGCAAAAATTAGCACTTGGAATGGCGACTTATGGATGAAATGGTAGCACAATAGCAGCGATGAAGCAGGCCCTTCTTTCACAAAAGGAAGGGTCTGCTTCATTTAACGTTAACATATACTGGGTTGCATACTATACATTGAAATTTGGATTATTTATATTATACTATCCCCGCGAACGCCATCTACACTCATCTGTACTTCCTCTGCACTTCCCCAATCGAAACTCTATCAAGGTATAGAAAAAGCTCCGCCCGTTAGGGACGAAGCCTGCCAACCTGTTTTGATCTCAACAAATAAACTTCACGCTATGGCGCTAGCAGAGCTTCTGCCACAACCTCATACATCGGTCGCTGTCCCATACGGGTTCGGTACAACACAATTCGGTCTACCTGCCACTCGGGACGCGATAGGGTCAACACCAGATCTTCATCATGTCCGCCACCCGTAATTACTCGCTCCATACCGATCAGATCAAATTCACCTTCACCCCTATATTGACGAGCTGTCGTAATATGTGGATGGTATGCTCTGTCTTCAGGTAAGAAGCCACTCATATGCATCTGTGCGGTCACATGATGATGAAGCTCTGTTAAGACCTGTAAGTTACCCTGTGTACCATACCATAGCACCTTAGGCGCATCTCTACGCCCAAACGTATCCCATTCCGACAACTGCAGCCAAAAGGGAGACAGTCTTTGGACTGCCAGCTGCATTCGGGCTTCAATTTCTGCTATGCGTGATATTTCCACATCTCCGAGAAACTGTACCGTTATATGATAGTCACGCGGATCCGTTATCCGTTTAAATAGCTGGTTTGTCGGAATGACAAAGCTGTTCATTCTGACCTGAATCCACTTTTTCACTTCTTCTGGCAGAGGGATAGCGATAAACACACGCCATTGTTGTTCCACTTTATTCGCTCCTCATCGATAAGTTCGACATTATTTCCCGGAAAATGTTTATCCATATCATCTGGTGCTGCAACATTTCTTTGCTTTGCGACCGCTGCCGCATATGCATCGTTCATTGCGGCCTGGTAGCGCTATGCCTTGTTGGAACATCCATTCATAGGCTAGCTTACGCATCCGTTCTTCCCCATATGCATACAGCATACGATAGCTCTCACAAAAATAGTCGACTTGATCCCTGCCTTGTACTCCCCCGTCGTTTACATCCAAGAAATCAGTACGATTGCGTGGACATCCACCTCCACAATAATGCAGGTATCTACATGTCATACACGGAGACGACATCCTTAGTTGAAGCGAACGGAACATAGACCACCGCTGCTCTTCCAATAGTTGTACAAGTGTATCCTCGTTGCAATTGCCTAGCCGGTAGCGCTCATGAATAAAAAAGTCACACGGATAGGCATCCCCGTTCTGTTCCAGAACTAGTACAGAAGGACATTCCTGCTGATGAATACAAAGTTCCGGCTCGCTGCCAATCAGCTTCTGCAGCCAGTTATCGAACATCCGTACGGATAGGCCAGGCCTTCCATCGTTATACCAACGATCAAAAGCTTCACACAAAAACTGCCCATATTGCTGCGGAGTAATGCGATACTGTCCCTTTGCATCTACATCCTGTGCGCTAAAATTCATACAAGGAATAAACTGTACATGTCGAAACTCATTCTCCTCCAGCCAATCCATCAGCATCGCTGCTTGACCCACATTATCTTCATGGATGACTGTCAGGATGTTGAAGTCCACTTCTGCCTGCTTCAGCGCAGAAACTCCTGCCATTACTCGTCTATAAGATCCCCTGTCTGAACCTGTTCGTCTTCGTTTATCATGAATCTCTTCCGGACCGTCCAAGCTAACACCAACCAAAACAGAATAACGACGAAAAAAGGCCGCCCAATGCTCATCAATTAGGGTGCCGTTCGTTTGCACAGCATTACTAATCGTAGTATTGGGCAGCGCATATAATGCTTGAAGCTGAACGACACGCTGAAAGAACGACAGCCCCGCTAACAAAGGCTCCCCGCCCTGCCAAGCAAATGATACGCTTCCTTCACATTCGTGCATCATCTGGCGGATGACGCGCTCCAGCAGTTTGTCTTCTATACGTCTGATCTCGCTTTGTGGTTTACCGCCACAAGTACTGTAGTAGCAATAATCACATGCCAAGTTACAGTCTCCTGCAACGGTTTTCCACATTATACTTGTTGGTGATTTACGCCGATAGGCAGCCCTCACGTCCATCGCCATCACTCCTCTTCCCGATATCCTGCAAGCCATGCTTCTATGTATCAGAATATAGCGGGACAACAGCCAAGACTAGGAGCATTTTCACAATGAGAGCTACGATTGGTTAGAAACAAGGACTTATCTACCGAATACGGTGCCACAATCCTCGAATAATCGCTACGATCCAGACGGCTGATACTACAACCATCATGTCAAATACGACATTAAACAAGAATAAGTGCTTACCAATATCCGCCTCGCCATCCCCTACCAGCGGAATGGCAGCGGCCAAGAGACCAATACCAGCTATAAGCAGCAGCACTTCTAATATTCCGCGCGAGTAGCGCTTACGAATCCATTCCCAAACAATAACACCGATGTATAATACATAAAAAGCTACAAAGAACAAAAGAGACTCTGGAACGAGGCGTTTCTTACCTTCGCTCCACGTACTATACGTATAAGTGACTTCGCCGCGGGATTTCCCCTCTTCTTTCACGTAATTTCCCAAATAATAAGGCCTAATAAAAGTCGCATTAGCTGCGGCAGCCTCCAGCTTGTCTATAATACGCGAAGGGTGCGTGGCATAATATCGAACGACATCAAAATGCCCCAGCTTGGAATAGACATCCTCCGTTAATTCAGGTGCGTCCTGTTTGATCGCCACATCTGTCTGGAAATAGTTCGTACCAGCCAGCACCTCGTATTTCTCTGGTATACCAAGCGACTTCAAGTCTTCTTTTACATGTGGTGAATCTTTAAGAATGCCAAAGAAGATCGTTTGATATAAATTAATCTGCTTCAGTTCTCCGGGTGCGAATACGTACATCAAAACAGTAGACAGCACCATAATGGACGAACCTGCAATCAGAATTCTCTTCCACTGCACGTCGCTTCTTCGGCGGTAAAGGCGAAATCCATAAGCTGCAAAAGCAAGACCTACAGGTGCATTCTGGATCTTCGACATCGCCAATATCCAAGCACATACAAACAGCAGCACCGCCAGCACAGAGGATGGCTTCTCCTGCGCTGCAAGCGCGATGGCTAATGATGCCGACAATAAGAGGAAGATGAGGGATACCGGCTCACCAAACAAGGACTGAAAATAAGCAACATATCCAATATCAAAAAAGATAAACAACATTAGTACACCCAGTGTAATTTGCAGCCATAAGCGTCCTTTGCCTAACACGTAGATCATAAAGCCAAGGGTAAGCAACATTAAGACACTGTACACGACTCCCATAGCATGCATTGTGAACAGATTGCTGTCCCACAATCTCCCCAACAGACCCGCGATAAATACAAACAATACTTGAGAAGAAGCATAGCCAATTCCAAAAGGAGCATATTCATATTGACTATGTGCGTATCCAAAGTATTTATCCTCATAAGTAAACGTATCATTCAGTACAGATATGCCCCCGCTGGACATAATTCTCGGGTAGTCGCCATTGTCCGCAATGCCGATAAATGGCGGCACAAACAACAGACCAATCAAAAGCGCTGCCCCGATAACTACGATAACGGCAGTCATTACTCGATCTTTGTTCAACATGATCTCTCCTATTAATTTCTCTTTGTTTAATCTCCTTTGGACTCCTCACTGACTCCTGCCGGCAACATGCCCTCCACGTTCTTGGATCGAGCCGGAGCAAAGGTAATGTAGCGATGCAGCAGGAAAGAAGCCCCCGTATAGATACATGCTTCAATTAATATGACGACATTCACCTTGGCGGCCATACTTAATTGGGGCTGTACAGCGTTAACAGCCTGTGTAATCCAATTGTGCATCGCCAGATAGGCTAGCACATAGCTAAGAAAGCTCACGCCAAAAAACAATAGCATACTTGTTGATGTTTTCCCTCGGTGTTGAAACGTGTAGTTGCGATTCATCACGTAGCTAAACATCACGCCTACGCTGTTGCCGACAAAGGTCGCCCATAGATGGGGCCAATGAAGCGCATGCAGCAGCAAAGCAATCGTCCCAAGCCCGATCACCGTATTAGCAACGCCAACCAAAGCGTATTTGATAAATTGAATCATTCCTTCCAACCTGCTTCCTTCCAAGGTGCAGCTGCGGCGCTCGGTTGCTCGTGGAGGACTTCATCTATAACATAGAGCGGACGATGCTTAACCTCGTTATATATCTTGCCTATGTATTCACCAATTACCCCCAGGGCCAACAGTTGAATGCTTCCTATAAACCAGACGGATACCATAAGGGAAGTCCAACCAGAGACGGTCATGCCCATGATTTTGGACATAAGCGCATATATAGCCGCAAGCAAACTGGCTCCCAAGCTTAAAAATCCGATCATCGTTACAATTCGCATCGGCTTCACACTAAATGAAGTAATACCTTCCCAAGCAAATGAGAGCATCTTCTTTAAAGGATACTTGGATTCTCCAGCGGCCCTTTCATGACGATCATATTCAACAACTGTCGTACGGAAGCCGATTAAGGGAACGATCCCTCTCAGAAATACGTTTACTTCCTTATACTCAGCCAAGTGCTCCAATGCACGTTTGCTCATCAGACGATAATCGGCGTGGTTGTATACTGTGTTAACTCCCATCCGCTGCATTAATTTGTAGAATTTCTCTGCGCTCCAACGTTTGAACCATGTATCTGTTTCGCGACTTCTTCTCACCCCATACACCACATCATAACCTTCACGATATCGGAGTACAAAGTCGCGCACAACTCCCGTGTCATCCTGAAGGTCAGCATCCATCGATACCACACAATCCGCAAATTCCTTCGCGTACATCAAGCCCGCTAACAATGCCTTCTGGTGCCCCGCGTTTCGAGCAAGCTTTAATCCGGTCACCCAAGGATTCTCCCTACGTGCCGCCGCAATCTGCAACCATGTCGTATCTCGACTACCGTCATCCACAAACATTAAACGGCTCTCCCTGGAAACTAGCTGCTCCTGCACCATCGACGTCATCACCTCAGTTAGATGCTCGACGGTTAAGGTGAATACCTCTTCTTCATTATAACAAGGTACTACAATATACAAGATAGGCTGTTGTTTGTAAGTAGATGACTGACTGCTGTTGTAAAATGACATTTCTGACTGAACCATATACGACTCCTTTCCACAATCCGTTAATTACTTATGTATCTATTCCTTTATACTCCTAACTTTCTCTATTCTATAACAACACGTTTCTAAAAAAAGTAAAAGCGATACGTCTTTTTTTTAACATTTTTTTAGCTTAAGATCGCATTTGGCCATCCTGCTCGGCCTGTTTGAACACAATAAACTTGTCTCTTTCGGTACATTTTAATTATAAGTGAAGCCTCATCTATAAGATGAACAGCGCTATAATCTGCTGATATCGGGAAATACGTGACACTTCGTCACTACCTCTACATCACTAAAGAGGACTGCATTCACTGGGATACAGTCCTCTATCTGTATACATTTATGTAAACATCAAGCTTCATCAAGCTGTTTCCACTTATTCCCGAATACAGGACGCTTAAATGCTTCCATCTGTTCCAGCAGCTCTATCGCTGTCGGTTCTGCAATAACCAAGCTTCGATGTGTATGAAGAGCAAATCCAGCTTCAATTGAATGATCAATCATTCTCAGCAATGGAGTATAAAAATCCGCGACATTTAATAACCCAACTGGCCTTTCATGAATACCAAGCTGGGACCAGCTCATCACTTCAAACCATTCTTCAAGCGTACCGAAACCGCCTGGCATCGCAATAAAGCCATCCGCCAGCCGGATCATCGTTGCTTTACGCTCATGCATATCTTTAACCTCGACCAGCTCAGTAAGGTCTGTATGCATCATTTCTCCCTTAAATAAGCCCGTTGGCATCACACCTGTCACTTTACCGCCATGCGCCAATACGCTGTTTGCGACTTCCCCCATCAGTCCCACTTTGGAACCTCCATAGATAAGCCGAATCCCCCGTTTAGCCAGTTCCACACCCAATTGGCGTGCCTGTTCCGCATACTCGGGCCGATTGCCCAAGTTAGAGCCAGCGTACACACAAATACTCTTCATCTCTGTTAACACTCCTATTACTTGTTCTTTGTTGCAGCTCCATATAAGCTATAAGAAGTATAAGCCTTAATGGCATAGAAAGGAAGCTTACATATGACAGAACACACAAAAATGGATATTCAATCTTTTGAACAATGGGTACATCAATTCTACGCCTCTCGCCAATGGTCTGATTATGACTCCTTTATCCGTGTCGGATTCCTCATGGAAGAAGTAGGCGAAGTTGCCAGAGCAGTACGTGCAATGGAGATCGGTCGTGATCGGCCAGATGAGGCTGTTCCAAGCGACAGCATGCTGCATCAGGAACTGGTTGAAGAACTTGGTGATGTACTGGCAAATCTGCTCGTGTTAGCGAAGCGATATGATATTTCTATGGATCGTATGATGCAAGCCCATCAGGACAAATTAATAAACCGATTCGGCTCCATATAGGGCCATGATCAAGCTTTGAACATAAGGGTTATCGGCGGTCTCTTATAAATCTCGCGTTGTCAAACTATACAACCCACGCTTCGTATGTCCAGTGTGGGTTTGAGTCTGATTAAAGTGTTACTTGGTTCTCTTATGATCTCAACATTATTAAATAAAGCGCTGGACCTTGTCGGCCCAACGCTCTTGTTTTCAAACGGTATGTACAGCTATAAATGTGACGAATTGTAGCAAACAGGATAGTCTTTT
Organism: Paenibacillus sp. ACRRX; assembly: GCF_022346885.1. GTDB lineage: Bacteria > Bacillota > Bacilli > Paenibacillales > Paenibacillaceae > Paenibacillus_B. The sequence goes on along the minus strand of NZ_JAKRNK010000007.1, from coordinate 209,824 downwards.
ACCTTGAACATCCTTTGTGCTGCAGCTCCAGCATCATACAGGGTACGGATAACAATATAAGTTATGGGACGATCCGAATAAAGGATGTTAGGTAAGCATGATGTAAGAGGATTAACGACGGGAAGCTTGATGTGGATCTGAATAAGGGAACTTCTCTAACAAATTGGACATGTTATAATTGGACTCGAACCAAGTACTCACGAGCAGCGTATCCTGCTTAATTGTAAAGTCAAATACGATCTCACCGTGTGTCCAGTTCTTCTTGCGCTTCAATGCTTCCATCGCCATGAGGCGGAATGAGGTAACATGACTTTTCTGCAGTCCTTTGCGGAGCGGAACAATAACACCGTCATGGCTTTCCATAGCATCATGTCTAATGCCGAACTTACCTATGGAATCATTACGGATACAAACGACTAAGGTGCCCCCAGTCAGGCCTAGAAGTTCCGGTTCCAACTCCTCAAATACATAACTTAGCTGCCTAGCCAAACTCATCTCATAAGCCCTTGACATCTAATTCCTCCTCTCAAAAAATACCCATATATATGCAAGAACATAGTTCTACATGCCCATTATAAGGGGATATATGCTATTAATCAACATATATTCATATATTAATTAGTGCTTAGGTATAAGAAAGAATCTGAATACAAGGGCCTACCGTGATGAATCTCGTTTAAAAGGACTCCATTCGAACCAGACCTAATCGTTTTGCTTCTACAATGGCTTCTGATCTCGAACTAACACCTAACTTCTCAAAGATGCGGGTTAGATTGTACTCCACTGTACGTTGACTCATCATCAACATAAGCGCAATGTTCTTGTTGCTCATCCCATCCGCTACGCCCTGCAAAATCTGTTGTTCTCGTTCCGTAATGGAGGCTTCTTCGATTGATTTCTCGCCCTTCTGAATCTTAACCTCACTTCTGCGTAGCTGCCTCAACAGCGTTACAGGAATCATAGCCTCGCCATGCATTGCACAATAAATGGCATTATGAAGCTGGTCGCGTGGCGCCGTTTTTGAGATGAAGCCGGACACGCCCGTTTCAACAAGCAAGTTGAAATGAGTATTGATCTCATACCCCGTATAAATAAGGACCCGACGATCCGGGTCCTCCTGTATTAACCGTTTCGTTAATTCCATGCCACTTATTGTAGGCATATTCAGATCACACAGAAAAATGTCAAACTCCTCGTGCTTTACCGCTTCCAGCGCCTCAACTGCAGACAGCACAAATGTTACGTTTAAGTTCGGGTCCTGCTCTAACATGGTCTTCGTACCTTCTCCTACAGAAGGATGATCATCAACCAATAAGATACGAATCACGTATATCGTCCCTTTCTTCACGTCGTTTTGACAATTTAATCGGAATCTTCATGCTTACTGCGAACCCATGGCCCTCTTCCGCATGAAACTCAATCTCACCTTCCAGACTAATCACACGTTCACGAATCCCTGACAATCCCATATGGCTGAATGACGATTGTAAGTTGTCCAAATTCATGCCGATACCATCATCTTTATAGGCTAGGTAAATGTGGGTATCATCCTCTTCAATGTCGATAACCACTTTATTGGCCTTCGCATGCTTCTCCGTATTGCGCAGCAGTTCTTGCATAATCCGATATACCGCAGTGATCTGTTCTTCGCTTAAAGTTGCCGTTACAGGCTTGGCCTGAAGAACAACCGCAAAGTTCACCTGAAGCTGCAAATGATCTGTTAAAAACTCAACCGCTTCTACTACACCCAGCTCAGTTAACAAAGGTGGTCTGAGTTCGTTACACGTCTCACGAATCTGATGTATAACGTCAAGCAGCCCTTCCTTAATCAGAAACAGCTCATTTTGCATGTGCTTAGGGATCTTGTTGTCGGCCATAAAGGTTTCCAGCCTCCGGTACCAGATCAACTGGTCTTGAAGCGCGGAATCGTGCAGATCCGAACCAAGGCGACGTCGTTCATTCTCTGATAGCAAGAACAACAGCCGCAGCAGCCAAGGTGAGGTAGAAGACTGCGTTTGACGCATTTCATCTTCCAACTGCTCCATAAAGTTATCAAGAAAATGCAGGTTCTCGTACACAATACTTGTGTAATTAGCAATTGTTTTGAGCCAGCGCAGTTCGTCTACATTAAATAAGGTGCGATTACTCTTGTTGCCAATCCAGATGACATGAATCTCTTCTTTGCGTTGCCCTACTATTAATGCGACACCCTGTGGCATCGTGATGACCTCTGCTACTTGAAGAGATTCCACATTTGCTAGTAGATACTTTGCAATGTCATGATCTACATCATTAAAAGGGTCTGGGTTGACGATACGCTGTTCACCATTCACTGTAAGAAATTGAAAGCTGCATAACGGCAGCATGGAGGTCACTTCTTGCTCAATGGCGCGGACAAGATCTTCCTTTTTCATTACACGGGCCATTGATCTAGAAAATCGATCCAAACTATCTTGGTAGCTATACATCTGTTTAAAGAGCTTGGGTCTAAATTTATAATCGATTTGCTCTTTAAGATACAAGAAAAGAGTAAACCCAATGTGGATCACAACAAAGATTTGGAACCACTGTATCCATGTGTGATCATAATTAATATTGTAAACTAAGCCTAAAAAAAATAGAACAACAAGTGACGGAATAATAGCTAGTGAAGTGTAATATTTAAAACGTGTCAAAATAAAATCGATATCAAACAAACGATTTGATGTTATTAAGTACATATAACTTAATGGAAGAACCAACACAAATAACGTAGTGAACATAGAAGGAAGAAATTGCAAATTCAATAGAATTAATGGTAGTACATTCATCGTGACAAATGGTATGAACGCCATCATATGTGCAGCAAGCATAAATTTGAATAACGGATTAAGCTTAGTAAATCGATACTGCACAAATAAAGTAACAAGTCGGTATAAGCAAATTCCATAAACAACTGTGATAGAACCCAAATATAAGTAATTTAACATTATGTTTATATTCGAACGAATAATATCAAATTGATACAATGCTCGTATTATACATTGTGTTAATACAATAAGCGTCAAAGAGTTTAATATCACATTATTTATAAATTTAACTCTATACCGACATAAGTATGCATTCATGAAGTACATAAAAATACAGAAGCTTACAGGGAGCAAAGACATTACTATACGTCCAATATGATCAAGTCTTGTTGAAGCTGTTACACTAAAATACATCATGCCTAATGATACAAAAAATAGGATTAGCAGCCTTGCGGCCTTATCATCCCCTCGCTTTACATACACAATACTGGCCATCAAGAGGAAAACAATCAGTACAAGGCTGGGCATGATGATCTGAAAAAATAGTGGACCTGACCGTATATTAGTAAGCCAATCGTGATCAATTGTTATTGTCTGTACTGTGCCATTCAGCTTACGAATCATTAACGTATCTACTTGTTCAACCAAGCCAAACTTTCGAACAAACATATTATTTGCAGGTGGATCTCCATCGACTTGTAGTAATATGTCTCCTCGCTTAATTCCATTTTCGTCTGCTCTATCGTAAGGATTTATATCCGTTGCGATATATTGCCCCTCATTGTTCATAGAGACCGTTAATCCAATCTGAGCGCACTTCATAGATGCAGAAACGATTTGAATTATTAATAGGAGTAAACAAATCACAAATATGATGTCCTGCCACTTTTTAAATCGAATTTCAAGTCACCTCTTTATTGCCATTTAAGAAAAACCTTATCTTTTGGAGAATTTTTCTTTGGGCTAAAAGACTCCATGATAACTTGTTGTTGAACAGGTGTTACACCTGCGAAATTCAATTTCCCTTGTAAAAACATTTCTCTTTTAGAGATATCATTCATCAATTCTTTAATTATATCTTTAATCATTTTTAAAATCCTCCTATGATATAAGCTTAATGTGTGCTAACAATACGTTCAATAAACTAATTCAGTCTGTTGGACAAAGGAATCTATAAATTGCTGGCGTAATAACGGTGTTGGTGATAACGAGTCGAAATATTCCAGACACTGATAGTAATTCAATTTCAACAGTACTTGTATGTATTTCCCTACACCAGATTGGTCCAGCAGCGCAACAATCTCTTCCGTATTCTCATGTTCGCTTAAATATAGGGCTAACGGATTAGATCCTTCGCTTGACACAAGCCGTGCCTTCTCAAGCTCTTCCGACATTAATAAGATCGGCAGCGTACGTCTACCGGATATGATATCACTGGACTCATGCCAACGAAGCATATTACGGTAATCATTGTATAGCTGTGCCCCCAGACCCATTTCGGTAGCGTAATTAGCAACAGTTTCATTCCATGCCCCAGTAGCAAGGAGAACTCCTGCCATACAGGCCATTACTAATATGGATGCAGACTTCATGGTGATCATGTTCGTGTAACCATCAGAATCAGCCACATCATTTTGCAAATCCATCATCTGGCCATTAATTGACTTAAGAAGCAGTCGATCTACTTGATCAGTTACAATACGTATCCGCTCATGGTCTAATGAACTATTTCCTATACACTGATGCCCTAAAACCATAAAGCCTAATGCTACATTAATAGCAAGGGGTTGAGGAATCTGCATCCATGGCTTAGACGGCGCGTCCTGATCCTGAATATCATCAAACATGTCACAGCTCAACACAAACAGTTCAATAGCAGCCGCAGCCTTATAGATAAGCTCTCCTTCTCCTCCGAACATGCGATAGTGGAATACGGTTAACAAGCCAAAATGAGTGCCTTCCTCCAGCTTGTCATCCAAGAAAGTACGCGCATATTCCCGTAGCGAATCTTGAAAATATTCGTCGATTAATGCGAGCAATTCCTCTTTAATTCTCACTAACTCAACTTCCATGCCCCACCTCCAAATTGATACTTTACTACTACTGATAATAATAACTATAAAAGAAAAAACAGGCAACCATGAAGGAGTTCATAATGAAAAGAAATCCTCATTTTACTGCCTGAGATCTTCATTTAGCCTTAAAATAAAGTCGAAATATGTCGATTGCTGTGCAACATCACGATAACTAAATTATCATCGTACTCAAGTCCCCTATCTTACATCACAAAATGTATGATCCTAGTTTTATCACAGCTGTAACATTATCCTATATAGCATCCATAAAAAAACCAAATAAGCAGCGCTATTAACAAAGTTAGATATCATTCATCATTATTATGGTGTATTCCTTCGCTATCGCTGCTCCATGAATGAAGATGTATCTGATACATCAAGTAGCGATACACCAATTGGTTTTCATTAATAATGGGATGAATATCCGCAGTGAGATCACATCCGCAGATACTTTCTTTTTGTGTATAAACGAATGAATGCAGTTTCTCCCAATATTATCTTAAGCATATAGTAAAAACAGAAAATGAAAATAGTTTTTATAAACTCTTTAGAATCTAACAGTGAGATTTTTCAACCCAATAATCATAGTGATATTGAAATATTTTATAGTTAGCAAGAGTCTATATAGTGTGTACATGATTTCGTCCGATTTCCACCAATGTTCTTTAGGAGGTAAGACTGTGGGGGTTAAAAGAATACCCTCTCTCGCTTGGATAGCTCTATTCTGTTCTTTGGTTATAGTTATGAGTGTTAATGGACAGATGGCAACAGCTGAAGACGTCCAGTCCAATTACGTCATCAAGTTCGAGGGAAAAGTGGCTAGAGACGCTGAAGTGTACTTAAAAGACGGAAGAACTTACGTCCCCTTTAAGTTTCTGACTCATGCGCTTGGTTTGAACGTGAACTTCTCTCAATTTCATGAAGAATATGTCTATCACAACTATGAGACACAACATAATAACAAAGCCGTTAGGGTATGGGGCAACCTTGAGCGTGGTTACTGGATACAAACTCGTCCGCTCGGACAAGAGGATAGTCCTTATGATACGAAGATATCTGGACCTACATACATTTGTAAGCCAGGAACGGACAATTGCACATTGGATGAAAAGAAATATCACGGCCCATTTGTAAGAAAAGGGACCTTGTACGTACCTGTTCGCGATATGTCAAAGGTATTTGATCTAAACATAAACGTCCAGCGTACAGGCGCGCTAACTATTGTTGATTTACAATCAATGATCAAATAGCCTGAAGCAATCATTCTGACGGGAGTCAGCTTTTTGATTAATTCTGCTTACCAATGCTTTACTAGACATGCTGTTTCATACAAAAATTCGCAGCAGTATGTCATTGCAATGATTCAATCTAGCGTTATTCGGCACGCTCTCTCCCTTGCTATTATGCTCTCTTAATACATAATTTAAGTGCAGAAGAGAATAATGCTCAATACTCCGGACTATGTTCATTTTATAGTATCTAATAGGGCCCATACATAATTTACGTATGGTTCATTAACAGCACAAAAAAGGCAGCAGACTATAGGAACTACAAAGTATCCCTCTCTGCTACCTGCTAATGATACAATAGTTGTTGAGATTGTATAACTAAGATGTAGTGTAATTACGTACAATGAAATGTCATTATGCAACAGATGCGTAAAATGGATGTAGACCCACAGGCTGAAACGAGATGAGTAAAGTAAGGCGGATAGAAAAAGACTAGAGGCATCTGTAGAAGTAAAGAACGCGGACATACGTGAATCATTTAGGAACGTCTTATTTAAACTTGTCTTTTTCCGCGACATGGCCCTTAACGGCTTCGCGACTCAACCCTGCCATTGGATCGTTCATGCGTTGAAACAGGGAAGACAACGCCTGCATACGCATCTGAATAATACTCTCTACCGTTCTTGGAGGACCGCTTCGATGCTGGTTCACGTCCATAGGGTAGCCCTCCTTTACTTGTTATTGGGCGAAACTAGCTGCTGTACGCGTTGTAGTCACTGGCATCCTGCACCCAGCATATAGGCCTTGACTTTCCACGCGTTCCATACTTCGAATAAGCAAAAATTTCAGCATAAATTGTTCATGCCGATTAATATGAAACAATGGCATTAGTGCCACAACACTATCGTTTAGCACTTGATGAGCGGAATACTCATGACAATATCGCCCATAGGCAGCCAGTTGATTAGGGATCACGCCTACTTCAGAAAGTTTGCAGATTGCTTTGTACAGTTCCTTACGTGCGGCTGACCACCGACGCAGGATAACGTCTTCCCCCACATACAAGCCATCCTTGGTCGTATGCAGAATAACTTCCTGGACAACCTCATCGACAGCTCTGCCTAACTGAACATCTGCTGCTTCATACTGCTCCTGAACGAAGTCACGCTCCGGTAAACTTGAGATATATTGGCTCACTTTAGCACGGGGAGAAATGTGACCGCGCAGCAAAGTTTCCTGCAGGTCGTAGCCACCATTCACAGCCATCATCCGAAGCATTTGGAGAAAGCGAAATTGGCTGTTCGAACGGCTTCGTTCGATCTCGCTAAGAATTAGCTCATGTGTATAGGCATAAAAACTGTGCAGCAGCTCCATTATTGCTTCATTGCCATACCATTCGTTTGAAATATGGAGTTCGCTTGCTTCAATGCTGTTATTCGGTGCAATAAGCTCAAATGTCTTTGTATCACGCCCAGGCGATGACCACTTACTAAATAGAGCCTTATAACTTAGTTGATCCAATTGCTTAGTAGAAGGATGCTTCTTCAAATAGGAGCCAATTCGACGTCGGAGTACATGTAACGCGCGGTCAAAAGAAGCCTCGTGTTCTACTTCTACATGGATGGCAATGTGCGGCCCGAAATTCCATCGCCTCTGCACATAGGCTCTAATCACTTGCCCCTCTGCTTGAATGCGTTGCAATACCGGTCGTATGCCATCTAGGAGCAGCGATTCCTGCTTGTCCTCATAGTAGTATACGTGCACAGCTTTCCACACTAAGATAAACCTCCTTCGCCTGACCTAATTGCGCTGCTGTTGCGACTCGTATCCATATATTTCAGTAACTCTACGTCGCTATCGCATGCAATGGGCTGAATTCGAATCGATACTTATAGCTGGTAAGGTTCTACCTTCAGCAGCGAATGAAAAAGAGATGTGTTATCGATATCTCTCTGTATCTGAGACTGAAAACAATAAACGGTGCTGCAAGCGCAAGGGGGAGGCTGCTCGCAGCACCGTTAACCTAGCAGAGGAGGCAGTACCAACAACTAATTGTGCAAGAGGAGAAGTTGCACCTCATGAGTTGTTGACTGAGGAATGACTGACGTAACTGCAACCTTTGTCTTGTCTGTATCATATACTATATTCCGGATTTCTTCACCGACTTCATGCCCCGTAATTCCCACAATAATTTTGCGGGCTATCGGAATGTGTCGAACTTCCAGAATCAAGAATTAATTAGTTGTCGGATATGGCTGTAAAGCCTTTACTGACACGGGTTAAGCGCATTTATGACACAATTTTCAGAACCATTCTATCATATTTGAGAGGCTTTAATTCTACAAGTTTTACGTGTGTTTTCCGAACACCGCAACTTTTCCTCTAGCGTTATTGCGGGGGTATCAATTTGACCTTTTCCACTATTAGACAAGCAATGCACAAATGCCGAGGTTTCCCCCGGCATTTGTCAGTTTAATAAATAGAAGAACTAGTCTCATATGAATTGTCATATCATAACCAAACCTACAGTCCTATTTTTAAGAGTAGCATTCACTTCGATTCCCTGATTACAAGTTATTTACTAGAGTTACTAGTGGTATTAGGTACTGCTGTCGGCGGAATCTCTATCGGGAAAGCCCACGCCTCATCTCCATAGTAGTAACGCTTGGTTACTATAGGGGCGATAAGCTTCAGCTTCTTGTCTTCCCATGACGGATCATAATCCGGAATCCGAATCGTATACTTCGTTCGGGCTGTACCCGCAAGTTGATGCGATTGACGCGCCTCTACTTCATTGCGATTAGATTCAACCAACAAATGCTCCCGCAGCAAGTCTGACTCATTAGCGAGCATCCACGCCCCAAATTTGTAATCTGGTGCCTTCAAGGTGAGATCCATTTCGAGTACAGCATTTTGTTTGCCAGGCTCTCTTGGGTCAGCCTCCGTCTTAAATGAGGTTAACTTAAATTCATGACCATTTACTTTTAATATTACTATTCCTTTACGAACATCGGCAGGCCGAAACGTCAAAGTTAGATCAGACAATTCGTTGTACTCTTCATAATCCAGTCTAAACATTAACTTCTTCCCTTGCGGCCAACGACCCAGCAATAACTCGGGGTTGTTCGTGTCACTAATCACATTTCCCGCTTCGTCCAACAACTGCCATAGAAAGCGGCGCGTATTCAGATCATACTGAATATATTCATCCCGGCTTAGTTGGCTCCAAAATGGTGGTTTATGCTCTATTTGGCGCTGCTTGGCTTCTGCTGTCATTTCATGCGACAGTCCCAAAATCGTTTCTGTAGGAGTTAATACTAGCTTGTTTACGTTTAAAGTTACACCTTGCGGTGACTTCTTTGATTGATTTAACGGAATGTGAACTTTGGCGTGCTCACTCTTCCCGAATGAGAAAGGAACACTCACTTTCCAATGGCCTTCAACCTTCTCATTATATGAAATATTTAAAGATTCTGAAGCATACTCATCCTGTCCACCTACGACTTGAATTTCCATATGAAGAGTCAATTGCTTGCCTTCCAGACCGTAGGGCATATCCACTCGGACTGTAGAATAATCGTTGCTGCCCATCCTGCCGCCTGATCCTCCATTTGCCCTCGCTTCATATACCGTTCCTTGATCATCTGTAACATACAGTCTATTCTGCTTTCCTCTCTTACCCTCGAATCGTAAATAGGGGTCATACACCTGCCCGTCCTTGCTAACTTGATAGGTAATATATACAATCGGTGAATCAGGCAGTACCTGGTGCACCGACAGCGTTATCCCCTTATCCGTAGCTGATGCTTGCACCTGATCTGCAAAGCCCATCTCAGCGGCACGATCCAAATTGTCAAAGCCATAAGCAAAGAAGGACTTGATCATCTGGGCAAATGCCGGCGATGACGTAGCACCTACAACCAAAGCAAATGCAATTCCTGCTGCGATTAATCCCGTGTTTCTGCGCATTCGTTTTGGTTTGGTCGAGGCCTTATTTATCGCATGGATCTGTGCCATCACATCATTCGTAAATGATTCCGATACGTTTACATCTGGTAATTGAGTCATCAGATCCCACTCATCTCGTTCTTCTCCCGGCTCCAGTAGTACAGAACAGGATTCGCACGCTGCAGCATGTGCTTCTAGCGCAGTTATTTCTTGATTTGTTAATGGACGTTCTTCATCCAGCAGCGATATAAAGTGACTACACTTCAAGCAAATCCCTCCTTTCAGCCATCAATTCCCCTAGCTTCTTCTTCGCTCGATGGAGATGAACTTGTACAGTTGTCACCGGGACTTCTAGCACTTCTGCAATTTCTTTGTAGCTCATGTCCTGCGTGTATCGCATACACAGGACAGTACGGTATGGTAAAGACAACTGCTTAATCGCTTCCGCAACTTCCTCTCTTCGTTCCTGCTTAAGGAGTTGTACTTCCGGAGAGGGCTCACTCCCCACTAACGTGTCCTGAAGCTCCGACCATTGGCGTGTTTGATTTTTACGCCAATTGGAGATGCTCAAGTTGACTGCAATTCGATTCAACCAGGCCGGAAACTTGCTTTCAGGATTATACTTGCTTAAATGCTTGTACGCTCTCACAAAAGCGGCTTGCGCGATATCCTCCGCATCCGCAGCAGAATTCCCCATACCTACGAGCATAGCAACAAGCCTATGTTTATATTTATTCACAAGGTGAGCGTAACTCTCCGTGTCGCCGGCCAACACCCGAGCTACCCACTCCTGATCTTCCATCATGATCATTGTTCCTCCGTCTGTCATCTTCCCTATATGTCTTTCCTTGTAGAGCCACATGTGTATTCCTTGCTTCGATCAGCTTGGTCTCCATAGTTGATTCATCCTCATGTCACCCCAAAGTACCTTATTGAATCTTCATTCTTAATACGTTGAAAGTATGGCATATCTTTCATCATAAAAACGATTTCATGTTGCCGGACACAAAAATACCTCTTGGTGCCTCACCTTCTATACCATTTGATGGTATGAAGGAAGGCGTCCAAGAGGTTGCTGGAGAAAGTTAAGGTTGGGGTAATTGAAAACGGATTTGTTGCGCATAAGCGCTGAAGTTCCCCTTAAGGAGTAAAATAATTGTATTATGAGTTATGTCAATAGGATTAGGATCTGGTTCTTTCAAAAGTTTAATTACAACAATAAAATCCTTATAAGACCACTCTATTAAATTATTGTCTAATGAGATCACATTAACTTGCAAATGTTCCAACTCTTTATTGGGGTCTGTGAAATAATTCCTTACGTCCAAGTAGACGGCCTCTCCTACACTCATCGTAAGTGTAGACAGGTCCTTTCCAGGTATAGGCTTCATACCTGCAATCAGGGTTGCCATAAATGTTTGTTCGCTACAGCCACCATCTCGATCACTTACTAGAACAGTCACTTTTGTGGTACCCAGTTTTTTATTATTTGTAGACAGGACAAAGAATCCTTCACGATACGTTACAAAATAAGGCTCGAAAATATCAGTGTTTTCTACTTTTATTTCATATGTTAATTGATCCCCATCTGGATCCATAAAATATTCTTGAATATTTGGGAACCAGCTATTACCTTCTCCAAGTGTAATGTCCGGCAACTGCTTAAGAATAGTTGGCACTTGATTGTTTGCACGCAACGGTTTTACTTTTAGATGAAACTGCTTTTCAACAGATTGAGTAATCAGGGTTAACTTGGCGGTTAAGGTTACATTCTTATGCTCTGTCCCGATCGTGCGGAAAACTTCTCCTTTAGAAGAAATAACAGTTTCATCGGAAGAAGACCAGGCGATGGTAGAACTAATCCCAAAACCTGGAATCATTTCATTTATGCTAGAGTATAGCCTAATTGGTCCCGCCACGTCATCTGAAGAATCACCAGGATGAAATCCAATTTGGAGCATTCTTTCATCCCGTTCAAGCAGCCTTTCTTCCATTATGCGATCTTCTGGCATTGAAGGATACTTTATTACAATCATATTAAAAGTCTTGGACATCTTCGTTGCACCCTTTGTGATGTCGGCTGTCAATATAACATGACGATCCCCCGTCAAGTACCAAGGCCTGTTAACTTTACCGGTCGTGGCGTTAATAATGTAATCGTCACTGGACTTCCATGTAATAGTAGATCCATTCTTCCCAAGTTTAGGTAGCGTTACATCATAAGTAACTTCTGTCACCGATTTGTCGCGAGAATCCAGTAAGACTGCCAAAGCATCCGAATCCGCCTTAACCAACTGCTCATCCGACGGTGTGACAGTTCCTGTTCCTCCACCGCCTCCTCCTGCAAATCCCCCGCTTACAGGCGGAACTGTGTTCTGACCTTCTTGTTTCTTGCGCTCTTCTTCTAGACGTTTTAACTCATCTTCGCGTTTCTTCTCAGCTTCTTCTTTCTTACGCTTGGCTTCTTGCTGACTTTGTTCACGCATCTTCTGAATGGCTGCTTGTCCAGCAGAACTATTCTGGAAGCTGCTAGTTACAGCTGCCACTTGTTCACGAGTAGCCGTTCCTTTAGGATCGAATCGATCTTGAGACGCCCCTCCCATCAACTTCAACTCAATAGCGTAAGCAACAGCATCCTTAGCCCAAATTGAGATCTCCTTCTGGTCCGCAAACTTGAGCGTCTGCCCTTTACCAGCAGCATCAACCCCAAGTGCTCTTATAAAAATGGAAGCCAACTGCTCACGGGTTAGCGTCTCGTTGAGTCCAAATGTATGCTCGCTAAGTCCATTAAACAGCCCCGCCTTAATAACCGCTTCTATGTATGGGTACGCATAATGATCTACGGGTACATCTCTAAATTGGATTGTCCCCTTATTATTCAATTCAACTTCCAGCTTTAGCGCTTTGGCCATTATAATCGCAAAGTCCTGACGATTGATCTTACCTTGAGGATTAAATTTCCCATTCCCTACTCCACTAATCACACCTTGACTAGCCAACTCTTGTATCGCCTGCTTAGCAAACGATTTATCGATATCTTTAAAGGATGAAGATGCCGCCTTTACAGGTGGCACAACTAGACTAGCCGCTAATATGCAGCTTATCGCAACCTTAATAAGCTTGCTGTTCATTTGACTGAATTCGCCTCTCTCTCTGATATTCATACCCCTTCTTAAAATATCATATCTCACTCAACATTCCTACTATATTATTCCATAGTATTATATTGTTGGATTTTTGTCATATTCAGTATGCTATGAAGCTCTCCATCAATTCGTGATGTTCCTCCAATTCGCGGACGACTGCCCCTGCACCAAAGCCACCTAAATAGCCGCCACTTCAAAGCGAAGCAGCGGCTATTATTTAATCAAGCTCAAGCATAAAGGCGGCTTCCTGCTTACGTTCACCATTTACCCACACCGATACGATATGCTCACCAGCATGGTGCTTGCGTGTCGACAGGTCGCGGAATTCCTGCTCCCTAGTTACCTTTGTCCTACCAGGTAGATAGAGCTTGTCCGACAGCTGGAACTTTTTCAGGGATCGACTTCCATTTGCCTTCACATATTCCACTCCGTATTCAATTCGAAGCTTCTCTGACTCTATCGATTCATTTACAATGTTAAATTGAAAACGTAGTCTCTCCCCCAACAGCAACTTATCTGCAGACAGTTCCAGTTCTTCCACGTGCACCGGCAAATGTCCTTTATACCCAAACAATTGCAGCATTTCTTCATCTCCACGCTTCAGCAGCGTTCTCGCGCCATGACGAATAATCCAATCGGTATGTGGATGCCTGCCAATCCACGCGGTGGACAATTGTCTGACAAGTGCAGGATGATCCTTTGTAATATCATTGATATTATTCGCCACACTCTTCCGTACGTACAAGGAGTCATCCTCCTTAAGCAGCTCCAAAATAGGCAAAATCGGTTCTGGATTCCGCTTAAGCTCCCGTAGTGCCATCGCCCAAGGCAAGCGTGGTCTACAGCCCTCACTAGCTAGTCTACGAACATGCTCGTTAGAATGTGATGCCCACTTGAGCATCTGAGCCATCATACGCGGCTGGTCTCGTTCAATAAACGGCCTAACTGCAAACTCTGACGTAGAATAAGGTGTAAAACGTTCCAGCGCGCGAATAGACACGTCCCAATGCTCCTGTCCGTATACTTCCACGAAATCAGGGAACGTAATATAAGCAAGCCCTGACCCTAAAGGTGCAATTTCCATCAACACTTCGATTGCTTCCTCATACGAATCGGGCAGGGTCTTCCTTAATACTCCAGATACGTGACGTACTCGCTGTTTTAATTCACGTTCTTCCCAATCTGTGTCCTGAACGAGAGACAAAAAACGCTCACCATCAAACTTCGGATAAGCATCAGTTAAATGAGTAATCAGTGGACGAAAAAAAGAATCGCCGAAAATTTGTTTGCGCAGCTCAGACATTGGAAAGTCCTCCTATTTAGATGTAATCTCTGCACCCATCTTGTTATGAATCATTTATTCCCTGCTGCATATGTCATCATAATCTTTATGCATATATCAATGTTGCTGGTATAAATGCTGGAATAACTCTACAAAAATAATAAACAATAGCCTTTAAACTGCTTAACAAGTAATTAGCGCACATACGTTCCCTATATAGTATACTTTTTCTCGCTTTTTAGCTAATCCATTTTGTATACAAACCAAATAAATATAAAAAAAAACTTGATAAACTAATGTTATTAGTTATATACTAATGTTATTAGTTTAAAGCAAATAAACACACACCCTTCTGGGAGGTAATATACAATGCGAATGAGTAAAGTTCATCAGGTCTTTCAATTATCTTTTATGCCAAATCTATTTCCAGTGAATTGTTATCTCATTGAGGAGGAACGTGAGCTTACCTTGATTGATGCCGCGCTTCCATACAGCGATAAGAGCATCCTACAGGCAGCGGAGAGAATCGGCAAGCCAATTACCCGTATTGTGCTAACCCATGCGCACGACGATCATGTCGGCGCCTTAGACAAGTTAAAAGTACGATTACCGGAAGCAAAAGTATACATTTCAGCGCGGGATGCCAAGCTACTCCACGGTGATACGTCATTGGAGACCCAAGAACCCACTGTCCCCATACGAGGCAGCGTGCCGAAAAAGGTCAAGACTATACCTGACTGCCACATCCAAGATGGCGATCCTATCGGCTCGCTCATGGCCATATCCACTCCAGGTCATACGCCAGGTTCAATGTCTTTCCTGGATACACGAAGCAAGACGCTTATTGCAGGCGACGCTTTTCAGACAAGAGGAGGCATCGCTGTATCCGGCACGATGAAGCCGTGGTTCCCATTCCCAGCAATGGCTACCTGGCACAAAGAGTCCGCACTAAGCAGTGCCAAGCGCCTGATTGCTCTGCAGCCCGCCACCCTGGCTGTTGGCCATGGGCTTATGCTCGCTAATCCGCTGCCAGCAATGCAACAATCCATTACAGAAGCGGAAGCAGCCATCGAAAGGAGTGCTCATCATGCGGCAAGGTCTTGATCAATTTACCGTGTTACAGGCAGCAGCAGAGCTCGCCGACGCACACGGTTATGAGCAGCTTTCCTTAGCTTCGCTGGCTAAACAGCTTCAGATCCGCACTCCCTCGTTATACAATCACGTGAAAGGAATGCCTGGGCTTAAACAAGCGCTGGCTTCCTATGCTGTACGCAAGCTAAAAGAGGCACTGATCGAGGGCATTATCGGCAAGAGCGGTGATGAAGCGCTACATGCATTAGCGTTCGCCTATGTAGACTTCGTACGCCAACATCCCGGCATATATGAGGCATCTATGGGTGCACCTGATCCGTTAGACCCAGACTTCCAGACCGCTGGGACTGAGGTGGTTCAATTGATTATACGACTTATGGAATCTTATCAATTAGAACCAGAAGTAGCTATACATGCGGTACGCGGCATGCGCAGCATCGTGCATGGCTTTGCTTCTCTGGAGCTACGTAAAGAATTCAATATCGAAATAAGCAAGAATGAATCATTGCACTACGCCATAACCGCCTATCTGAGAGGGGTACAGCATGTAAGTCAAAACCCCGATTGAACAAAGGGAGACGTTATTCGGCTCCTTTCGTATTAGGCTCAAAGTTGAGGATAATAAAATCCGTTATTGTATCGTCTTAATGAAGTAATCTAGTTAAAAAGTCACATCCGAGTTACGTTACCTTATATGGGAATTATTCATATCAGTTCACACACATGAACATCAAGTCCCAACTGTTCGAAAGAATAGTTGGGACTTATTGCTGTTTTTCGTCACCTTCACTTATACTTAACCAGGTAGTTATAACACAATCGGAGGATAGTATGGACCGGAGCACTGCATTATTCGACAAAATGTTAACATTCACCTCATCCGCGTTTTTCGAGCTTGAGTCATCATTGCTATTAGGTCAGGTCTCTTCCTCCGCTCAACATGTACTGGATGTAGGCTGCGGCAATGGAGATTACCTAGCCAGATATATTAACCATTTCCCCCAAGCACAAGCTATCGGGCTGGATTTGGACCCCTTTATTATTCAGCAAGCGAAAGATCGATACGGAGAGGCGATCGCTTTTTACAATTGCAGTTATGAAAACTTGCCTGTCAACGATCCGTTCGATACGATACTGGCTCGCTTAGTCATTGACCATATCTCGGATCGGACTCATTTTTGGAACTGGCTGCAGCAGCGTGCCGCGATAACCGGCTCTATTTTAATTACAGATATAAATGGCTATGGTCTTTCAGATTCAGCCAAACTCCCATTGTTCACAAATATGTACAAAGGAATAAGAGATCGGATTCGCCGGCCCTCTTTTCTTCGACTTCAAGATTCATTACGGTTGGAGATGAAACAATTTCGTTTTCATCATGTGACTACAACAGAATATCAGTTAGCCATTCATACGAAAGAACTGCAAGCACAATTCTATCACTACCTAAGATCAGTAACCGAGCTAATGACCGCTGTGCAATCACACCTACATACTTCATTTGATCATAATCGTAGCGCCATATATGAGGAATTGGAGAATTGGCTGATTTCAGGGGATGACACGATGGAAATAAGTATGTTTTGTCTACATGCAAAACGTATTTAACGACATCTAAATAAACGGGGGACTACACATGTACTGGTTCGAGAAATATAAGCCTGAATTAGAGCTAATCTTCGCTCAAGCAAAAACATACATCAATCAATACCCTCCATCATTAAAGGAACATGGCTTTCGTTATATAGAAACTTACAATCCGCTAAATGAAACCAGCACAAAGAACTATATCTGCTACCTTCTTCCTTATTGGACACAAGAGGCAACCGGCATTACAACCGAGCAATGTCGCCAGTTGTCTCTAGCAGAGGTGTTTATTATGTTGTATCTGTTCCTTCAGGATGATGTTATGGACACTCGTCCTGCGCAAATAAAGGAGCCACTTGCCCTTAGCAGCTTATTTTATAACACAGCCTTATCCTTATACCGACAACTCTTCCCTTCCGAATCGCCATTTTGGAATGCGTTTGATCAATGTACCGCAGAATGGGCAGAAGGAGTTACACAAGAAGGATACGCGAATTACTTTTTAACCAATCCATTTCACATTACGCTGAAGGCAGCACCTATTAAACTGGCATTTGAAGGCGCGGTTTACTTAGGTGGGCGTATCCATATCCAAGATGTTCTATCTCATGAGGTGAACAACGCATTAATTGCTCTACAGATGGTAGACGACTATTACGATTGGGAAGAAGACATGGCAGAGGGAAATTACAATAGTTTGTTGGCGTGGATTACATATAAATTAGACTTATCCTCTTTTGAGGAACTTACCGCGGCAACTGTTCGGCAATCCATCTTTACTTTAGGACATTTTGATGGATTTGCACAATTTGCCTTGCTGCTCCATCAAGCTTCCACCGTTGCATCCGAGCTACATGATTTTCAACATTTACTCATACAAGTCTTAGTAGAAGAGGCTAATCGTATTCAAAGACAAAAGGAGCTATTATTCGAAGGTGGATTCACTCACTTCTTGTCCATATTATAGAAAACAAATGAAATCCAGATCAATAATCCTATCTGAAACACAATCGACAAGATATACAGTAAAAAAAGGACCTATTTTGTCGAAAATAGTAAAAAAGAAATAGAACCTGATTATATCCCATGGTACACTAGAATTATTCGCAAAACATTATTCTGGAAGGATGATTTTTCAGTGTCCGCTGAACAACAGCTCAAGAACGAAATTATTCAAAAAGCTTGGAATGATCAAGAGTTCAAGAATGAACTATTAATCAACCCCAAAAAAGCTATTCAAGAGGAGTTTGGCATTGTAATTCCTGAACATATTACACTAGACGTTGAGGAAGAAACGCCTACTCGATTCGTGCTTGTCATTCCTCCCAATCCCGCAGATACGCAATCCTCTGATCCAAATGTACTATTGCCTCAAAGTAAAATAGCTTGGTAAACTACTGCCCCATACATATATACAGGAGAAGCTGATACTCAGCTTCTCCTGTTCTGCTAGACCGGTATTGGAGGATTATTAAGCTCGCCATAAGGAAATTCTACCATTACTTCTGTACCGATACCTTTTTTACTAGTAAACTTGATCTTCCCTTGCATAACCTCAATAATACGGAATGTAACCATTAGACCTAGTCCAGTACCCTTACTTTTATTTGAGTAATAAGGTTCGCCTAACCGAGCCAGCTCTTTTTCAGTCATGCCACATCCATCATCTTTAATATGTACAAATACTTTATTTCCTTTTTTGTGTGCAGAAATAATAACTAGACCTTTAACAGTAATCGATTCAATACTATTTTTGACCATATTAATAAATGCTTGCTTGAATTTCGAAGAGTTCCCATATATAAACACATCTTCTTCAATATGAAGTTTGAGTTGCCCCCCCTGCATATTGGCAAGCGGTACAAGAATACTTTCAATATGTCTAAGTTCAGCTCCCAAATCAAGTAGAATCACTTCATGCAGTTCTGGCTTGGCAAATGTCAAAAAGTCGGTAATAATATTTGCCGCACGGTCCAATTCAATCAGTGCCATATCCAAGTATTCTTTTTCCTTTGGTCCTGAACGATGGTTCAACAGCTGCATAAATCCTCTTGTTACTTGTAATGGATTTCGCACTTCATGTGCAACTGAAGCAGCTAACTCGCTAATAATCTCCATCTTCTCAGAGTGTTGAAGTTCATTATTGTACATTTCCAGTTCTTTGGAATATCGAATAACTCGTTCATGATTATTAGCGATTCTTCTACCCAACATAATGATAAGCACAAATTCAAATCCTAAAATACCCCATTTCCAGTATACAAGATCATATTGACCTTCTTTTAGAATAAACCATACTAGTTCCCCTATAAACGGAATACTAAAGATTGCATAACCAATGATAAACAAAATAGCGTCAAAATTTTTCTTAACTGAATATACGATGGAAATAATTAAAAGAAGTGCAAGCTGAATAACCAGCAACATCCCATATATATCCAAACTAAAAATATACGAGTTAAAATACTCACTACTCACAAATGCATTACATAATTGGAAGGTAATAAATAATAAAGAATAAACAACTAATAGATGTCTGTATCTTCTAATAATCAAAAATGGCCCTGATCCTACTAACTTCTCAAAATAAACACTTAGTGCAAGCATTAAAGATATAAGCGCTGCTCCGAAAACCATGTCGAGTGCAGTCTCGTATCCAGGTAAAATGACTAACACAAAGTCCGTGTACCCAAGAATAAGAAAACCAAATGAAAGTACAATAACCGCTAGTGTAATCCATGAAGAAAAATAAGCATTTCGTAATAAAACCGAGCAAAACAACATAACAAGCGCCATTAATATCATAGAACATGCAAGTAGAATATTCGTTAATCCCGAACCTACGTAATTAGGAAACATTTCCTGATAATTACCAAGTAGCATAGATTCCTGAATACCTATTCTGTCATCTGGTGTCTTAACGTGAATGAATAGCGATTGCCCGTCTTGTTGAGATGGTATTGGCAATAATAAACGATATTGATCCAAGCCAAACTGACGAACGGAATTATACAAGGTTTTTCCATCAAATGATACAACTTGAACTTCACGCCCGTATAACTTATAAATACCTAAGCCTGGTTGTCCCCATGACAGCTTAGGAAGGTCAACTCTGTACCAAGCTGAACGAACACCTTCTGGAACATCCGGTAGCCCTTGTTCAATGTTAATCGTCTCCCAAGAATGATTACCCTTTGAAATTTCATCCCATTCCTTAATCTCTTTCTCCCACAACACCTTCCATGTCTTTAATCTGATTTCATCAGGTGGTGTCCCTGCACTCGATTTAAGGGGAGCAAATATGCCTCCTAGAAGGATTAATACGATCACGAGCACAGAGCATTTTCGAATTAAATTCATTATAATATGCACCTCGGAACCTATTTAGACCCAAAATATTGTTCGTATTTCGTTACTATTCGACAAATTATTGCAGATTACCTTCTATATTTTATCAAATTTCATTAAATAAATGATCATATTTTCATAAATAAAAAATATCAACTTTCTTTGGACTTATTTTTATCAACTTCACAAAGAAATAACTTAGTACTAGCGTAGGTTTTTAGGAAGTAGCGATTGTTGCGAGTTTCGAAAATTAAAACCATATACTTTTACATCAGACAACTTTAATATTATATATATTATAAAATGAACATATACTCAATAGTTAAACCTTAAAACTTCCGATATAGATTAAGCAAGAGGGGGATTTCCCCTCCAGCCTTAATCTACTCTATATGATCTATATGCTCGCCATTCAAGATTAGTTTCGTAGTGTCCTGCTATCCAATCATTCGATTTGTATTCTTCATTTTTCTGCCCAACATTAAAATCATAACCAGTACAAACCCCAAAATCCCCCATTTCCAATATATAAGATCATATTGTCCTCTTTTTATAATAAACCATATCAATTCTCCAGCCAAAGGTAAACTAAAGATGGCATACCCGATGATAAACGAAATCGCGTCGCTATTCTTCTTCGTAGAATACGCAATCGAAATAACGAGAAGCAAGACAAGTTGTATCACCAGGAATAATCCATAAATATTCAAACTAAAAATATACAGGCTAATAAACTCATTACTTACAAGTTCACCGCTTAATTGATACGCACCAAACAGTATGGAGTAAATGATTAAGAAATATCTATAACGACGAATGATCCCCCAAGGCCCTGCTCCTACCAATTTCTCAAAGTACAAGCTCAGGGTCAACATAATAATGATTAGGGCGATTCCAAAGGCCGTATCGAGCGCAGTCTGATAACCTGGTAAAATCATCGTAATAGATTCACTATACCCCAGAATAAGTACACCAAAGGAGAGGATAAGTATTGCTAAAGTTAGCATCGAAGAAAAGTGATTTCTTCTTAAAAAAATCGAACAAATGAGCATTATAATGGCCACTGAAATCAAAAAACTGATCAGCAGCAGGTCTGTTAAGCCTCCCCAGACATGCTTCGGGAATAGTGATTGATAGTCTCCAAGAACCATGTTACTTTGAATACCTATGCGATCACTTGGAGTCTTAATATGAATGTAGAGCGATTGGGCACCTTCCTGAAAGGGTACAGGTATTAATAATCGATACTGGTCCAAACCATATGTCCGAATGGAGTGGTAAAGCGTCCTTCCTTCAGAAGAAACAACCTCCACATCATATCCGTGCAGTTTATTAATGTTTAGGCTTGGCTGTCCCCAAGGCGTTTCGGGAAGGTCAATCCGATACCACGCGGAGTGAGTTCCTTCAGGAATAGGAGGGAGTCCTTGTTCAAAGTTGATGGCCTGCCACGGCTGATTCCCCGTTGCTATTTCCTCCCACTCATTGGCACTTGTTTCCCATAACACTTCCCACTTGGTTATTATAATCTCCTCTGACTGTGTTGCAGCGCTTGATTGGTAAGGAGCAAATACGCCCGCTGCTATAAACAACAATATCCCAAGAATAGAACATTTACGTAACCATTTCATTTTAAAATGCACCTCCGAGGAACTGACATCATCGTTTTTTTGGAGAACATGTACTCATTAATTGCTTTCTTCCACATATGCCTACCCCTCTCTGCTGAAAGTATGATCACGTATAAATATTCTGCACACAATGTAAATTTCCTCCTTAAATTGAGAAAATTCACTTTACCTCTATACTTTTTTGTCAAATTGTGCAATTAGGTTCTCCCTTTAGAATTCCATTATTTTTATGCATATGTAGTATAATAGTGAGGCGATGTACTTTGATCTGATACGAGAAGGGAATCCATATGAGAATTAATAAATTCATTAGTGAGACAGGCGTCTGCTCCAGACGTGAAGCAGATAAATGGATTGAGGCAGGACGTGTAACGATTAACGGCCAGCGTGCAGAGCTCGGCAGCACTGTGGAAGCAGGCGATGATGTTCGTGTTAATGGCAAGGCAATTGGCGAGAAGAAACGTCATGTCTATATCGTGCTAAACAAACCTGTTGGTATCACCTGCACATCTGAACCTCACATTAGAGGGAATATTGTCGATTTCGTTAATCATAAAGAACGTATTTTCCCGATCGGACGACTGGATAAGGACTCAGAGGGGTTAATCCTGCTTACCAATGATGGAGATATCGTCAACAAGATTCTTCGTGCGGAACATAACCATGATAAAGAATATATTGTAACGGTGAACAGGCCAATAACGCCTGAGTTTGTTCAAGGGATGTCAAGCGGTGTCCGTATTCTAGGAACGACCACCAAGCCTTGTCACGTGACTAAAATAGGGGATAATGTATTCAAAATCGTTCTTACGCAAGGACTTAATCGCCAGATCCGTCGTATGTGCCAAGTGTTTGGTTACACCGTCGTCAAACTGCGCCGTATTCGAATTATGAACATCGGAATCGGTACCTTGAAAAAGGGTCAGTGGCGTGATCTGACCGAGAAGGAGCTCTCAGAATTGATGAGGCTGACAGATCATGTCAGTCGTGATAATAAAGGAGGAAGGACCTGAATAGGTCCTTCCTCCTTTATTCATTATAAGGTCTCTCATTTCTTCCATAGCCTTAACTTATCCTGAGCTTAATATGCTTATTAAGCTTCACTGAATATACTTCTTCAACACAATAACCGCATTGTGGCCGCCGAACCCAAAGGAATTGGACATGCCTACCGTTAATGCTGCCTGTCGTGCTGTATGTGGAACATAATCGAGGTCACAATCGACATCGGGTTGATCTAAGTTGATCGTTGGGAGCACAATCCCTTCTTGAAGCATCCTCACCAAAGCAACCGCTTCTGCTCCTCCTGACGCACCAAGCATATGACCCAGCATCGATTTGTTCGAGGTCACTGGCACTTTGCCCGCATGCTCGCCGAGTAATCGCTTGATTGCCATCGTCTCGACACGGTCGCCCAGCTCTGTGCTTGTGGCGTGTGCACTGATAACATCCACCTGTTCGGGTTGAAGTCCAGCCTCCTGCAGCGCCAGCTTCATCGCTTGATAAGCGCCACGCCCTTCTGGGTGTGTTGCCACCATGTGGTAAGCGTCAGAGCTTGCTCCGTAACCGATCACTTCCGCATAAATCCGGGCGTCACGACGCAGCGCATGTTCGAGTGATTCCAGCACCAGAACCCCAGCACCCTCTGCCATTACAAAGCCATCGCGCGCTTGGTCAAATGGTCGGCTTGCGCGGGTAGGCTCCTCATTACGCGTAGACAGCGCGGTCGCATTGCTGAAGCTGGCGAGCGACAGCTCCGTAATCGCTGCTTCGGCCCCGCCGGCCAAGACCACGTCCGCTCCGCCGTAGCGAATAAGCCGGAAAGCTTCGCCGATTCCGGTATTGCCGATTGAGCATGCCGTCACTGGGGACAGGGTTGGCCCCCATGTGCCCAAACGTATGCTGATCTGTGCTGCTGCACTGTTCGCAATCATCATCGGCACTAGCAGCGGACTCACCCGCTCAGGGCCTCGATTACGCAGCATGGTTTCCTGCTCCATCATAGATTGAATGCCGCCTATGCCAGAGCCAACGTACACGCCAACACGCTCGGGATCGACTTTGTATCCCTCCAATCCCGCATCTGCGTATGCTTGTTCAGCCGCAGCTACAGCAAATTGAGAAAAGCGGTCCATCCGTCTTGCTTCCTTGCGGCCAAAGCGGCCATCTGCATCGAATTCACGCACAATACCTGCAATTTTTACCTTATGGTGACTTGTGTCAAAAGCATCTATGCTTGAAATACCTGATTGTCCTTCCACTAAGCGGTTCCAAAATGTATCCACGTCATTGCCTACAGGGGAGATAACACCCATTCCTGTAACTACAACTCTATTCATGAAGAATTCCCTCCTGCTTTCCTAATCATGGCATTATCTTCACACAGTAGTTATCATATTACAAGTTGTTGTTTATCCTAGTATAATAACTACTAGAATAAACCTGACACTTATCTCCGCTCTAAACCCGATCGAAGATATCCAATAAACACACCTTATGCAAAGCATGCACCCTAAATAGAACACAACCTTTAACCGTATGGGGGGATGATCATATGACTCAATCTAACTCTAACCATCCGACAAAACTACAAGTATTATCCGAGTTTTTGAAGGCACAGCGCGCCAAGATTATGCCTCAGGCCGTAGGCCTGCCTGCTGGTACACGCAGACGAACACCGGGTCTTCGACGTGAAGAGGTCGCTCAACTCGCCGGCGTTAGCACCACCTGGTATACATGGCTTGAGCAGGGGCGTGACATCCAGGTATCCTCCTCCGTGCTTGACAGTATCGCCTCAGCCTTGCAGCTTACGGTTGACGAGCGCAAATATTTGTACGCGTTAGCGACGGAAAGTGGTACAGGCACCTACGTCATACACGAGGAGCAGCCACGAATTAGCCCGTCGCTCCAGCGTATCCTGAACGAATTAAAGCATTGTCCCACCATTATTTCGGATAGAAAATGCGATATCGTAGGATGGAATGAGGCCGCTGCGCATGTATTTCTCGATTTTAATCATATTCCGCACGGGGAACGGAATATGATCCGTCTGCTCTTTACACGCAAAGAGTTCCAGTCGCTGGCTGTCAATTGGGAGCACTTCGTGAAGGGGTTCCTGTCCATTTTCCGCGCCTATTATGGGCAACATGTCGAAGATCAGTGGTATGAATCGTTTTTAGAGGAGATGAGGGAAGTTCACCCGGGATTCCAACAGCTCTGGAATCAGAGCCAGGTCAGCTCTGCGCCAGAAGTTGTTATTGAATTCCGACATGCGAAAGCAGGTAAAATGCTGTTCCATCTTACCTCGTTGCAAGTTCATGGGGATACGGATCTGAGGGTCAGTATTTATACGCCCGCTCCCGAATCTTCCACAGAGTACAAGCTCCAGAAACTGATGGGCAAAGAGATTCCCCTTCCATAAAAGATATACAATATCATATACACATTTCACGGCTCAGATGCGTCATCCCTTCTACCCGCCGTATGCCAAGAAGCCGATCTTAACGTTGTATATAACGCAGATCGGCTTCTTTCTTTCCTTCAAATTAGATGCGATTCGATTTATGCTCATTGGGATAGACGTGACAAAATGGATTTAGTCTTCTCAAGGCTTGCTATAACGATAAGGAACACAGTCAATAGAACAGCACAAATAACCCCCACCATATGTTAGCTCCTCCATGTTCATAGTAGTACATCTATATGAATCAGAAGCTACTAATATGAACAGGCGAAGCTGCTTGATCTCCCTTAGTCACGTTAGCCGTGGAAACGACAATCGGAACCTGGATTGACCGCCCGAAGCTTGCTTTAGTCCAGGAAGCTAGACATTTTGGCTCCCGTATGAAGCTCTCTACCGGCCTCTGAGCCTGGCTTGCCAGCTGTCAAACCCAATCGTTCAGATAACTTATGGTTGGCTTCCGACATACGTGCAGTATGTTCCGTTGCTGTCTGGATGATTGTCCGGTTTGACTGCTCATAAGCATCCATCGCCGCAAACAAATCGGTCATTGCACGATTGATCGAATCCAGCTCTAATCCTGGCTTACCAAGCAGATCATTCGTCTTCTCCGTAGTTTCCTTTAACAACTTTGAATTTTCCTCAAACATATTTTGCAGTGTCTTATTCGCTGTATTGACAGCATCGATCGTATCCAACTGGTCCTGCAGCGCCATCGCAATCATGGCGGAAACCGTCACTAGATGCTGTGTCTTATCGATAGTCGCATTGACAGAATCAATCAGCTTGTCATTGTTATCATTAATAATGTCTGTGCCAGCTATCGCCTGCTGATACAACATCACCATTTCCGTAAAAGACTGGATTCGAGTAACCACCTTGCGAAGTCCTTTTTCCAGCAGTACTTTACGACTCTCATTTTCTGGCTTAGCAATCTCTTGTTCAAATAATTCTTGCAGCTTCTTCCCCATCGCTATTCGTGTCTGCAAGTGATACACTTCCTCCAAGGAGGACCGTTTTAAGCTTTTCATATACACGATATTTTCCTGCAGCGTATCACGCCCATTTCGCAAATTAGAAACGATTGCGTTGACGTTAGTTCGGACGGATTGGTATTTATAGATATAATTTTTGATCGGCGTTTTGCGTAATATTTTGTCCAACAAGCTTAACTGCTTGCTCTTGCTTAATGAATCAATCTCAGAGCGCAGCTTTAAAATATGGTTGCTTACTTCCGCACGTTTGCCAGACGCAAGCTCATTAACAGGACGTTCAAGCATCGCAAGCGATTGTCCCGCTTTCTCCATCGTCTTTTGCCCCATCATTCCGATATCGTCCATGAGCATTTCCAATTCCATCGGATTGGTGTTTGATACTTTGGTAATAAATTGTGCAGCTTCCTGCTCAACTCTGAGCACATCTTCTTGCTTTAACAAAGTCGTCTGCGTTGCAGCCATCTGCTCGCCTCCTTCATTGATTTAATCCGTCGTACGGTAGCGCTGCTGGATAAGTTCAACCTTGGCTTGCAGCTCAACCAGATCTTTATGTTCAATAGATTCCACATAAAATGACAACTTGGAATTAATATCTTTTACACCTGTTAAGAGCAATCTTCGATTTTGACGTTTGGCCTCTCCGCTCAACTTTAAAAAGGGATTAATGGCACCGTTCAAATCGCGGAATACGAGCCGTTGAATATTATGATTCATATTACCATCGTTCATTTCTTTGAGCTGCGGGATAAGCCGCGTAATACGTGTTAACAACGTCAATGTCTTCTCTACAATCTCATTATCGAGCGTATTTTTCTGGCCTTCAGAGATGACCATCTCTTCGATAACGCCGATATATTCATACACGGAAGCCCATACAGGATCCTCTTCCTGCGCGGCTGCAGTCTGCAAATCCGGCGGGTTATCCGCGGATGCTGCATGTGCTGGCTGCGGCGGTGCCTGTGTCGGCTGACCTATGTGCATGGACTGCTGCACAGACTGTATGTTAGCCGGTCCTTGATCAGGCAGGGCCTGTGCCGCCGCCTGTCTGGCACGACCACTTCCTGCGGCTATCGCCACAAAAATAATGGCGGCGGGTATAAGCATGCTGACGTATAACGGCAGCCATATATGGGTTAGCAGAGCCGCTGCATAACCTGCAGCAGCTAGACCTACGGCCCATTTATATTTACGATTCATCCCTCTACACCTCCATATGATCCCGGATGAACAGGATATACTGCCCTGTTATTCCAAGTAAATATTTGGTATCAGGATTCATTCTACGGGTGGTTTTTTGGCTTGTCAATGAAGTCAATTCAGTGCCCAACATGGCTCTTTAAGACGACAGGCTGTTCAATATAACTGATCTGCATATCAAACTTTGGCTCTGGAACAACAAAAGACTGACCTTGAATCTCCTTTACAGCCAAATACGGAATATTAATACCCGATAGGCAGGATATATACAAGCCCCCCGACATACGCGGGTTTATTTCCAGCAGCTTTGGAATTCCCCTGTTGTACTTCACCTGAATATTAAACACATATGGGATCCGATAACGTGCGGCTACACGTTCGGCAACGTCCAGCAGCGCTGGGATTTTCTCAAGCTCGTATACCCGACCGGTCGACTTTCTGCGTGGTATAGCTGTCAGAAGCTTTCCCTCTGCCGAGGACAAGCAGTCAATGCTGTATTCGTCTCCTTCCAGCAGTTCCATTACCATAATGTCGTCGAACCATTCTTTGCTTGAAAAAGCTTTATACGCTTCTTCAAACGAAGTTCTAAGCGTCACCCAGCCATACATTTCCTCTAATGGGTTACTGCGTTCTGCAATAATACGGAATCCCATTCCACCTTCAGAGTTAGTTGGCTTGAAACACACTTTATTCCCTTCTGATGTTAGCTCTTCATAAGCTTGCTTGAACTGTGCAGCCGTATTTACGACCCGATAAGAGGGCAATGTAACGACATCGGTGTTCTGAAGCGCTTCGTAAAACAAATGCTTGTTCATCAGCTGGTGGAGCAGCGTAAGGTCCCTGCACACCATCACCTTAGTCCCAATGGCCTCAAAACGCTCGATTTGTTCGGCAATGTCATACATGTGCAGGCGGGGGATAAAGATATCAATGCCATGCTGTCTACAGAAGTCCAGACAGAACTGCACATATTCCGCGCCCTTGACAGTAGGTTCCACAAAAGCATAATCGCAAGCTTGCAAATGCATATGATTGGGGTCAGGATGAGTCCCATAAAATACAAACGGCTGCTGGTCCGGATTGCTGCGAATCATATGAATGTAATGATAAGCTACGGAAAACCAACGATTAAACCAAATTTTCGTCATGTCACATCTTCCTCACTGTATCCCTAATGGGGTTGTTTCTGCATAGTTAGTACTTGAGGCAAACCACGCCTGTATACGAACTAACAGCTCCTCTGACGCCGCCAATCCTGACTGTTCAGTAAAAGTAAAATGAGTAGGCGCTGCCCCCCCGTAATGTCTGAACAATTCACCATGCTTCGGTGCAATTGCAAAGTCTGCTGCACGCAGCAAGCTCTCATCCAGCAAGGAATCACCCGCAGCAGCCAAACGGGAACAACCCAGAAGTTGAGCGACGTAAGACAAAGCCCGACCTTTACATAATCCAGCAGGAACAAGATAAAGCTTCCTTCCCTGAATCGACATCTTCCACCCCTGATCAGCAAGCAGCAAGCGGAAGGACTCCATCTCAGACAACGGCAGCTTGTCTCTATGAATTCGTATCGCAAAGAACATCTCATCAGCAAATGATACATCGACTACCCATTCTGGATGGGCCAGCTCATCAAACCTTGCTTTCACCTCTAATGCTTCGCTACATTCCCGCATTGTCAAGCGAATCTGCTGCGCCCAATCCTCATCGGGCTTGCCGTCCACGAGCAGATGCCCGCCATTACTCGTGATCGCATACTTGGGCCTGCAGAGGTCGGCAAGGTAAAATATACGGCGATATTGCTCAACCGTCCTTGTCGTAACAGGAACAAACTCCACCTGATTCATTAACGTCCTTAACCTTTTGATCGAGGTATGGGACATATAAGAAATAATGCGACCTTCATATCGTTCGACAGGCACAAGTTGATCCAGACTAACCTGCCCCATAGAACGCTGTGAATAGATCAAGGTCTGATCGAGATCACTCGCAAATAACATCCGTTAAGCATCCTCCTTCATCGACTTTATAAGTCCGCAGCAGGAATACGTTAATCCCTTGTATACTTCAACAGGTACATTTCGCTGCTCAGCTAGCAAGAGGATATGCTTTAAGCTCGGATTGTCGAGGCGATCCACAATAATCTTCCAGGGTACACGACGAAGCAGCACCCTTGTCGTCTCTCCTACGCCAGGCTTAATCAGATTCACATTGTTGATGCCAAAGCGATCTTGAATGCCTACTACATCCTCAAGTCCCCGCCAAGTTGCACGATGCTCCCGTGGATGCGCGTACGCATAAGCTGCTTTTACCTTTGCCTCAGCAGCTACTCGTGCAAAGCAGCGGGATACGGTGTCAACAAATAAGTTGGACAAGTCCTCTTGCTGCCATTCGCGATAGAACTTTGCACCGTGATATTCATCTGCTCCGATCAAATCTGCTCGATGCACCGTTCGGCTGATCAATCCAGATACAGTGGAATTCAAGCAGGCACTCGGAATGAGATAATCCTCCCTTGTGCCATAGGTGTCCGAGCAGCGGCCAGGATCAGCCAATACAGCCAAGTCGTCATCCACCTGTACACCATACTTGCTGAACATATGGTCGCTAGCCTGCATGAGTACTGTACGGATCGCCCCCTTGCCTGTCCAGCCGTCAACAAATTGGATCTGGCGATCCGGATGCTGCTGCAGCATATAACAGACAGCATTCTCATCGATCCCTTTGCCACGAATAATCGAAATGCTGTAATGCGGCGCTTCGATCTGACATATTTCACGCCAGTATCGCTTGATCAATATCCCTACGGGTGTTCCTGCTCTAGCTAGCGAGGCAAGCACAACGTTGTCGCCACGCTTCAGCCGGATCAGCTCTGCCACGATCCCTACGGCTAATGCCACCCGCTCAGCATTATCTTTCAGCGCCTGATGGAACAGTTGAATGTAAGCGTCAGACGGTCTATACTCCAACGGCAGCATTTCCGAATAATGAACGCCCGCTTGGATCGCTTCCTCCCGATCTTCTGTTCCTTGTTCCATCATTAGACCACTCAGATCCTTAAGCACAAATCGTACATCTTCAGCACGGTAACTGCCCATATGTGGCGGATCCGGTAAGCGCCTGGACATGAGATTGGTTAGCATCCGATCATACCCCCATTAATTCATTGATCACCATACACGATATGTATAACCGGAATACCCGTCAGACGACATGCATCAAGAAAAGATGCTTCCTGCTCGTCTCCTGCTGCCCGTTCTATAAATACAAACAATTCATCGTACGTATCCAAAGGCACGTTATAGAAAAAGTTTAACGTTCCCCTGCAATCCATTGAATCAAATGAGAACACGTTCTGAATCCCATATCCTTGCTGACGATGCGGGTATATGGGGCTGCGTGTACTGGATTGATAGGACACACCTTCCCCCATCTCACTGGCAAGCCGCATCGGGATATACATAAATTCGCCCGTTCCCATACATAATGTTCTATTCCCCGTCCGCAACGATCGGATGTACTGTCCCGCACGAGCTAACTGTTCCTCTAATTCCTGTTGGTGAAGAGCGTCCATTCCGAATCTTCCCGTATCCCTCATGTAGGACTCCTCGTGAACCGACCGCTCCGCAATCATCGTTTGAGCCCGAGCAGGTTCAAAATAACGACCTATGTAGTGACGCCTAACTGGCATGTCTTGATGCCCTGGCCATACATCCAGCTGAGGTCGTTCCAGTTCAATCGGGCCTCCGCTTACTCGAATTTCTCCTTGCAGCAATGACAGACATTCGATTGTAATCCCGAGTTCCTTCTCCAGATTGGCAAATCTCGCTTTGTCCGATGCTGATCGCCAATCCAGCAGACTAGCGATCACATAGTGGCTGCGCGGGTGCTTGCTGTGAAGATCACGAATAATATTCAACGACGTATTGCCTGTTGTTATCTCATCATCTACTAATACCACACGTTCCGTTCCATTAAAAAAAGTTGCCTGTCTCGCATAACAGCGATGTGCTGTCGCATGTGAATGCTCCTCTTCAAACTCCAAAACCGGTGTCATACCTGCAACTATTTCTCTAGTTGTGTGCAAGAATCGAGTCTGACCCTTGAAGAAACTGTACATGCTGTGTCCCAAAGCTGTTGCCGTTTCCGCAAACGCAATAAACAACAAAGGTTCTTCTACTTCAAGAGGATTTGTCCGCAGCGCTTCATATTTATCCTTCGCTGTATCCGGTTCGACAAACGCTTGAATCATATCATCAAGCCCTATTACGGGTGATCCCTGCAATCTGTTCTGAAGCAATAAGGCTAATGCCGCTCCTCCCAACAAAGAGACATGCGGATGAACGGGAATGTGTTTGCCCAATATTTTGCTGACAAAGAGAAAGCTTCGCTTTTTATTGATTCTTGCCGCCATTTCGAATAACACATCAAGCGGAAGCCCAAACGGATTGCCTGTCACTTCGATCTCTACCAACAAATCCCCTAGTATGTTAAATGAATGCTTGCTCGTATTCATTTTTCCCGATAAGCAGTGCGGTAAAGTTTTGGTTTTCATGCAGCACCCCGTATATTTCGGAACGAATCATAATGCGGCGCGCCCAGTTCATGTGCGGCTTGATTTCGTTCATTTTATTGGAATATTCGCTTTTCATCACACCGAGCAGTCCATTGTTGTTGGCGATAATATGAACTGCGTCCACATACTCTTCGTGTGTAACCGCATAGAGCGCCTGAACCGGTCGAATATGTGACGGATGAATAATGGTCTTGCCGATAATGCCGTTCTCCTTGTCCATAGCGACCTCACGAATGAGTCCATCTACATATACATTGATATACTGCATGCGCAATCTTCGTCCCAATCGACCAGCACTTTCTTCAAATGGCGTCTGACGGAGTTGTGGCTTCAGCACACGTTCACTCTTGAAGTACTCCCAGACCGGACCCGAAACGACATAACTGTCCTCCATCCGTCCAAATAAGTTAATAATGTCCGTGATGCAATCCCTGATTACACCAATATCGTAGATCGTCATATCGGGGCTGCGTCTTAGTCCGAATAAACTGGAGAAATCGGTAGCTCCAATCCGTACATTTAATATATAAGGCCTATATTCATCCAGCAGCTGCTTGATTTCGATAAGCGTCTGCCTTCTCGACTCACAATATATAACACTCGAAGATTCCAGGATCGGCATCGCGTACAGCAATGGCAAGGCAGGGTTAGCCAAATGGTATTCTCTTAGAATGGATAAGTATGAACGTCCATTCAGCACCGAGAACTTAGGCAGCACAAAGCCTGCAACCAGTTCAATCGTATCTTCCAGCACTGCGATCATTCGTGTCAGCTGCTCTGGTGCACGCACACGAATAAACAACAACGGCAGCTGATCACGAGTCATCAAACCGTGGTGCAGCAGCGTTGATAACCTTCTGAGATGATCCCTGATCGACTCCTCGGCAACCTGAAGATGCTGATCTCCTACCGCATCTTCCAAGTCAAGCACAACGGTAACAAGACCCTCGTACTTGCCTGTCAAGATATCCTCACTTATCGTCTGCCGAGTAGCCGGCATGTACAAAGCCGCGCCAAGAGCATGCGACAGCAATTCTCTATCTGCCCTATTATCGAATGGGACCGGCGCTTTATGAAAAATCAGCGTTTCTTCCTCTTCAGAGAGATTGTTGAAGTAACGCATTCGAATGACCTCCTCCGTAAGCGGGGACTGATTGTTAAGTAAAAAATAATCCCCCTGATCTACGGTTCAGAAGGGGGATTGTACTGCGAAGGAGAGTGCTGATTAAGCAGAAGTCGTATGCTCTGTTTTTTTCTTGATGGAGCTGACGATCATCGTACCTACGAAGACACCGATAATGACCGAGAAGAACAAGATGTGCGACACATGGATTCCGTATGCTGCGGCAATCATTTTCGCACCGATAATAATAATGAGAATAAAAGCAGCCTTCTCTAGTTCCGGGAACTTTTCAATAAGCCGCAGGAAGACTTGTGCCACGCCGCGCATCATTAGCACGCCGAGAATACCGCCGAGGAACAGCACCCACACTTTCTCGCTTACACCAAATGCCGCCAACACACTGTCAATACTAAATGCGATATCCATAACTTCAACGGCCAGTACGGTTCTCCAGAAGCCATAGCCTTTATTCTCGACTTCCTCTGCCTCTGCTTCCGCTTTTTTGCCGATATAAGGAATTAACGGGATGCCGCCGACTTTGGCCAGTTTAAATTGTAGTCCAAACAGATGACTAAGCGCGATCCATAACAGATATACACCGCCGGCAACTTTAACCCATGTGATCTTCACTAAAAATGTACCTACACCAATAGCGATGAACCGGAATATATAAGCACCCAGAATTCCGTAGAACAAGGCCTTTTTCTGCTGTTCCTTCGGCAAGTGCTTAACCATAACGGCCAAGACAAGCGCATTATCTGCGGATAAAAGACCTTCCAAGATAACAAGCGTGCCGATAATGCCCCAGTTAACAGGATCACTAAGTGTAGCTACAATGTTGGACCATTCAAAGAAACTGGAGAAATTGCTAATAAAGCTGCTTATGAAATCAGACATATCGAATATTGGCTCCTTCTATAAAAGAGGTTGCTTTATTATTTAGAACCGGCTCTCCATTGCAATCCCCAGTCGTACGCATGGTCCATATCTCGATGGCCCGGGAAATAATCAACCAGCTTTTCAATACTGAATGTTTCATTATTCACGTTACGGATCATAGCAATCGCGCACATTCCCTTACGATTCTCTGGCTGATCGAGCTTAATAATGATATCGGGTCCCTCTGGCTGCTTAATCGTAACAATGCCATCTGCTTGCGCCCAGTTGGCTACTCCTTCATAGATAAAGGCATACACCAGAATACGCTTGATCTGGGACAGATACTGTCCGTTGATGCGCAAGTTCTCTCCCGTCTTGACCATACCTGTACGATCATCTCCGTCAAGAGCGACATACGGTGCATACTGGAGAGCACCAAATGAATTGCCTAAAGCTTGCACGGTTGATTTATCCCCGTTTGTTAACTCATACAAGCAGCCTACATCCAGGTCGACACCTTTCGCCCCGAAAAAACCAGATGACTTCTTACGATTCCAGTTGAGATTAACGACGATTTCGCCAATTGGTCCCTTTGTCTTCGTCAGATTAACTACCTCGCCGCGCTTCTTTAGTTCAATCTTAGTCAAATTAACAGGCGTTGGCGCAGGAGATGGTTGAACAGGAGGTGTCTGTACCAAGGGAGCTGGAGGTACAGGCTTAACCGACGCTTGCGAGTTCATGTCATCGCGATCCCCTGAAGAATTGCCTGCGGATGCCGATGGCTTCTGATCCTGCACTTCGATGCCGAAGCTCCCGCACAGCGCAGCAAGTCCGCCCCCATATCCGGCTCCTGTTCCATTAAACTTCCATTCCCCGTTATGACGATAAAGTTCACCGACAACAATAGCGGTTTCGACTGTAAAAATCTGCCCAAGATTGTAACGAATGAGCTCATTGCCCGTCATCGGGTGGAGAATACGAATGTACAGTTCCTGAATATCTGAAAACTGATGCGACACATGTGCATCCGAATGAATCGTAAGTGTGAAAGCAATTCGCTCATACACAGCAGGTACCTGCTGTAATTGAATGATGAACTGCTCGTTATCCATTATGCCTGAATAAGAGCGCTTCTCCGCTGCGGACTGGACGCTAACAGAGCCAACACCGCCTGTTGAATTGCCATAGAATACAAGATCCTCATCCTTAGTAACTTTCGAATCCTTGCTTAACAGAAAGGCAGACAAATCAATATCTACCTGCTTCGGGTTAACCCAGCCCATCCCTACAACAATCTGATCTAGACCAGGATTACTTTTTGTCAGATCCACCTTCTGACCTTTTATCAATGCTAATGACATATGTCTCCGCCTCTCCGCTGCAAACGATCAGCCCGTTACTGGGCATCCAGTCCATAATTGCGGCATAATGCAGCAAGTCCGCCGGTGAAGCCGGACCCAACAGCCTGGAATTTCCACTCTGATCCATGACGGTATAGTTCACATATGACTACTGCCGTCTCAATGGAGAAATCCTCGCCCAAATCATAGCGCAGTACTTCTCTGCCGCTCAGTTCATCCACTACACGTACGAATGCATTGGCTACTTGGCCAAAATTCTGACTTCTCGCCTGCGCCTCATAGATCGTAACCGTGATGCCAATACGCTGGACTTCCGCCGGAATTAAAGCGAAGTTAATCTTAATCTGTTCATCGTCCCCATCGCCTTCTCCCGTGCGATTATCGCCCGTGTGAAGAACGGAGCCGTTAGGTGTCTTCGTATTGCCATAGAATACGAAACCTTCCACACCTTTGGCTTTTCCATCCTCATGCAGCAGGAAAGCAGATGCATCCAGATCGAAATCAACGCCATTGCTGTACTTATTCGTATCCCAACCCAGACCGATGATGACTTTCTCCAATCCAGGATTCGTTTTGGTCAGATCAATTCGCTGTCCTTTTGACAAGCTGATTGTCATGTCATCACTCCTTATCACCTGTTCACTAACGTCTTAGACACTAACGCCATAGTCACGGCATAAGCCAACCAATCCATCTTTGTAGCCGCTGCCTACAGCGCTGAACTTCCATTCGGCTCCATGTCGATATAACTCTCCAACAACTACAGCAGTCTCAATGGAGAAATCTTCGCCTAGGTCATACCGAATAAGCTCCTCGCCTGTTTGCTCGTCAACTACCCGAACATAAGCGTTAGCGACTTGACCAAAGTTTTGGTTGCGAGCTTGCGCTTCATGGATCGTAATGCAAAACGCCACTTTTTCCACGGCTGCCGGAACTTCTGCCAGTTGAATATGGACGCTCTCGTCGTCTCCAGATCCTTCTCCTGTACGGTTGTCGCCGGTACTGCGAATGGAGCCGTTGGTGTTAACTGGGTTGTTGTAGAAAATAAAGTCAGCATCAGAGCTTACTTTGCCGGAAGCGCTCAAACAAAATGAACTCGCATCCAGATCAAAATCGTTGCCGCCATCGTACTTGTTCGTATCCCATCCTAATCCGATAATCACTTTGGTTAATCCGGGGTTAGACTTCGTTAAGTCTACTTTCTGGCCTTTCGATAAATTTACAGGCATCTACTCCAGCACCCTTCTCCTTGTATTAGAAGGAGCCGCCTGTTGTTGGACGGCTCTCAACACTGCATAGCAAGTAATGATTACGATTAGCCTACATCAAGGCCAAAATCGCGGCATAGGCCTGCAAGACCATCTCGATAACCGCTGCCTACAGCGCTGAATTTCCATTCACCACCATGACGATACAATTCTGCCACAACGATAGCCGTCTCTACAGAAAAGTCTTCGCCCAGGTCATAACGGATTAGTTCTTCACCAGACTGCTCGTTTACAATCCGAACAAAAGCATTGGACACTTGTCCAAAGTTCTGACTGCGCGTGTCCGCTTCGTGAATGGTGATACAAAATGACACCTTGTCAACCTCCGCTGGGATATTGGCCAGGTCCACTTTGATCTGCTCATCGTCCCCTTCGCCTTCGCCTGTGCGGTTATCGCCTGTATGTACAACGGATTGATTACTGTTCTGTGTATTGCCGTAAAAAACAAAATCCTTTTCCGAAGCTACTTTACCACCATTATTCAATAGAAACACTGTTGCATCCAAATCAAAATCTTTACCGCCATCATACTTGTTCGTATCCCATCCAAGTCCGACTACAACCTTAGTTAATCCAGGGTTTCCTTTTGTCAAATCAATTTTCTGGCCCTTCTGCAAACTAATCGCCATGTCGTATCCCTCGCTTCGTTGTTTTAGGTATATCGCGTTGCCAATACATTAATATGAGCAGCATGGGCACCTTCGCCCAATGCATTAAACTTCCATTCGCCGTCATGGCGATAGATTTCACCAACTAGCAGAGCTGTCATACCCGCATAGCTGTCCGTCAAATTAAAGCGAATAAGTTCTTGATTATTGCTTGGGTTGACCACACGGATAAAAGCGGAACGTATCATCCCGAAATCTTGACGACGTGATTCACATTCGTAAATGTTGACACACATCAGAATCTTATCTACGTCGGCAGGCACTTGAGACAAGTCGATCTGAATCTGCTCATCGTCACCGTCACCATCGCCTGTAAGGTTATCACCAGAATGGTGGACAGAACCACAAGGGCTCTTCAGATTATAGAAGCAAACAAGATTGCCTTCCTTCATGAGCTTCCCATTCGCACTTAACATGAGGGCAGAAGCGTCACAATCTACGTTCAGGACTTGTTTTTTCTTCATCCCAAACAGTCCTTTCTGCTCGACCTCGGCTGGATCCCACCCAAGACCTACAACGATGCGCGACAGACCTGCATTACCTTTTGTCAGATCAACCTTCTGACCTTTGACTAATGAAATCGCCAAAATATTTCACCTCCCATATTAGAATTATTATCCACCTTCATCTTGCTAGCATTCTACAATTCTAGTAAGGATTCGACGGATTATTTTGTGATATTTTTCTAGATTTTAATACGAGGCAACCTTAATTATAGTTTCATGTTTTTACCACGTAAAGAAAATTAATACTTTGTAAACATATAAACTCAAATTATGACAAAATACGACTAATAACGATAATATTCATAACATCTTTCTACAAAATAATAAGCCGTGAGCTTCTGCTCACGGCTTTGCCATCTGCTTGATTACACCCTTTTTGTAGAATTATTGTGCTGTAATTTGCCTCAGCGCTTCATCCAGTTTGGTGTACCGGAATGAGAAGCCTTCACGAAGCAAACGCTTCGGTACACAATTGCGGCCGGATAACGCAAGCTCAGGGTCGGCCCGCATAATCAGATAAGCACCAAGTCGGACAAAAGGCGTTGGAGCTGGCGGCTGCCATCCTTTCCCCATAACTTCACGGAGCGTCTTCATGAACTCACGGTTCGATATCGGCTGAACTCCAGTAGCATTATATATGCCCTCTGCTTGCTCTTCCTCAAGCGCATAACGAAACATAGCGTTAAGGTCATGGAGATGGAGCCAACTTATATACTGCCTGCCCGAACCAATCGTACCGCCAAGACCAAAGCGTGCAAGCTGCATTAACGGTTCCAGCGCACCTCCGTCCGGGCCTAAGGCAAAGCCGATACGCAGCATAACCTTGCGTACACCTGGGATGTCTTGCTGAAAAAAGGCTTTCTCCCACTGCTGACACACTTCAACTGAGAAGCCATTCCCGTGCGCAGCATCTTCATCGCATTCACGTTCCGTATTGCCAAAGATCGCAAGTGATCCCGCCTGTACGATCACCTTCGGCTTCACCTTAAGATCACGTACAGCCTCATCGATAACACGTACAGCGTCCAACCGCGAGCGAATAATCTCAGCACGATTTGCCTTCGTATACAGACAATTCACACTTTTTCCCGTAAAATTCACCACACCGTGTGCGCCTTCCAGTTCACGCTCCCAGCCGGATTGTGTCCTGCCATCCCATTTCACATAACGAATGCCGTCTCTTGTTCCCGCTTCTCCTCGCGTCAATATACAGCACTTGTAACCAAGCTCACATAAATAGGTGCCGAGTGCCTGACCCAAAAATCCGCTTCCACCTGCAAGCACGATGCTAGCTGCCATGTTATCCCTCCTTGGCGTGTACTCTTGTTCATGCTAGGACAAACTTACAATAAACTCATAACCCGACTACCTCTATCAACACTTTCCAATGTGCAATGAGGTAGGTAGAAAAGGAAGGGCCAACGACTCCAATTAAAGTGGAAACCGTATCATCCTTCCTAAGTTCCTTTATGAATAGGATAATATTGTTAAATGCATAAATCCATCTTTTTATTTGCAGCCAATCAACCTCAGCATCATTAATTGTTCTGCCAGCTTGTGCAATTGCTGCTTCAACATAATGGCTTTCCGATAACGCTCTGGGATCGCATCGTACCCATAATAGATGCCTGCTAATCCACCCGCAATCGCACCAATTGTGTCTGCATCTCCCCCTCGATTGGCAGCACCCTGCACCACCTCTTCAAATGATGACGAGGATAACAGCAGGAAAATGACCCAATGCATCGTGTCCACTACATATCCTGTCGGTTCGCATAAAGGAGGCTTCAATAAACCATCCTGATCCCGCTCATACTCGGTGCCTGCTATCTCACAAGCAATTGCCTCATGCAACGATTCATTATGGATAAGACGATATGCAATTCGATTGTAAATAACGCAAGCTGCGTCGCAGCGTTCATCGTAGTGAGTCATACACGACTGCATACGGGTAATCCGGCTAACCACTACTGGGTCATCATAAGCAAGCGCAACTGGAAGGCATCTCATCAGCGAGCCATTCCCCCCGCTTCGTCCCAGATCCTGGTCCGCAAGGAAAGCTGCCTCGAACCAATTATTCTCCACCTGCTCCAACACATGCCTAATAATGTTGCCAACATCTTTAGGTTTTGTCTCATACCAGGCGATAAATTGTTCCCCTATTGCTTTCATGGGATCATCAGGCCGCTTCAGAATTCCTTCCGCCACAGCGATCGTCATCATCGTATCGTCTGTCACCTCCCCTGGCTCCAGGCCCCAGACGCCTCCCCCTATAATTTCTGTTAATACTCCGTATGTCTGACTGATGGAAGATGCTGTCATAAACTCAGTCGTCCCGCCTAACGCATCCCCAACAGCAACTCCAAACAAGCCGCCTTTTATACGGTTTATGAGCATGCTTCTCCCTCCTTCCTGCTCTCACAAAATAGGCAAACCTCGCATGACTATCTCATTACTATTCCTGATCACGGCTGTATCAGACTCCGCATCCATTTCCTATCCATTCAGCCAGATTCGCATAACGTCTATATGCAGCCAGCGTCTTTTTTACTGTGCTGACTCGCTGCTCTAACGTCCCTTTAAGCGGAATATAAGAAATATTGCGTAGAATAAGATCGGTCTTTATTTGCTTCTGAAAAACATGACGCTGAACGTCGCCTGAACGATCCCACGTATCGTCGTAGGGAATATCATCCTCACACACAAATACGAGATCGTATCTGGCCGCAGCCTGACTTGCCAGCTCCTCCAGTCTAGGCAGAGCCTTGCCGTGATAATAGCGCGAGAACATATACGTGGTAATGGCATTGGTATCCACCCATAGGAAGTCACGCGCCTCTTGCACCAGCGCTTCTTCACGCTCCAGATGGCCCTCGGCGATCTCCACCAACTGCTCCAGGGTCAGTCTGCGCTCGATCTGATTATTCTCCCAATATTCTCGACCGTATTCAGGCATCCAGATGCTTCCGTACTCTTTTGCCATATGAGCGCTTATTGTTGTCTTGCCTGTCGACGGCGCACCCAGGAAGACGACCTTCGTCACCAGATCACGGTAAACGCAAGGATCAAGATAGGCTTTGCATGCATAGGGCGCTTGCCTCACAGCAGTACCCGAGATGGGATACATCGTCCGTTCTTCGTCTACTCTTCGATCTACAGCGCCAAGCGCAGTGCTCATATGCTCCCCATAGAACTCGCTTGAATAGAAATGTGTCACGGTGCGGCCTGCCAATAAACCAAGTATATATTGTTCCTGCAGCCGCTTAATTTCGGGGGTGTCCCCCATTTGCTGAGGGCCGTCCCAAGCCTCAATCACTTCGATGCTGGGATACAGTTTACGAATCCAGCCTGCCCGGACGGGCAAAGGCACATCAATTGTATCCGGACAATCGTAGATAACTACAATCACGTGCTCCATCTCACGCAAGGCAGTCTCAATCATAAATTGATGGCCTTTATGAAGGGGTGCAAATTTGCCAAGGGTCAAGCCTACCGATGTAATTACACGCTGATTGCAGCTAGTGCCAATTCCATTATTCATATAAAATTTCCTCTCGTTGTAGTAATCAGACAATCATGATGCTAAACCTTAGCAAGCTGGTTTATGGAGAATTGGCTGCCTGCTTCAAGCCAGTTGCCAATCCACTCTGGCGCTTCTCCATGCCGCGCTGCCATTGAAGCAGCCCCGCAATCGCAATCGCCAAGAACACTACATACAGGCAGCCAACCGTAAACAATCCCTTGTACATGTACATCCCAATCGATAACACATCAACAGTGATCCAGAAGTACCAGCTCTCCCATATTTTCTGTGACAGCAAATATTGAGCAGCAAGGCTTAACGTCGCGACAAGCGCATCCAGATAAGGAATTGATGCATCTGTGTAAGTCGCAAGTAAATAGCCCCATGCAACTGTAATACCGACAATGGCAGCAGCCAGCCAAATCCTCCATGTGGACGACATGCGAACAGTCGGACGAACCTTATCTGCTCCTCTACGCGTCAGCCATACAATCCAGCCCTGAACGCTGAAAGCAAAGAAAAAGATTTGCAGCGTCATATCCGCGTACAACTTCGCATCATAAAACATCACGAAGAAGCATGCTACGTTCACTAGGCCTATCGGCCAGCACCAAATATTCTCGCGCGCCGTAAGCCAGACGCTTAACAGCCCTGTAGTAGTAGCCACTATTTCTAAAGTAGAAGAAGACGTCCAATATGCGACCAGCAGCATCCCCATCATTAACCCCGCTAAAGTGATCCCTCGATTCATCCTTAACCCCTCTTTTCAATACTTTCAAAGTGACAATATCAATTCATAAAAAAATTTTACCCGTACAGAGATAACTTTGGTGTCTCACCTGTGAATCGGTACAGCTGCGCTGCCCGTTGGGAATATTGATTTGATTTTAGCAGCTCGCCTCGAGAATCACGCACTTCCTCCAGCACGCCGCTGCGGCTTTTCGTTGATTTCATTTTACGAATGAAATTCGATTCCTCAAACGCAGGCTCCACCGTCTTAATCACTTGGTACAGTTCTGCAAGTGTAAATGATTCTGGCAGGAACTCTTTTGCAATATCAGTTCGCAAAATCTGCTCTCTCACGCGGTCTAATGCCTCTGACATAATCTGCTGATGATCAAATGCCAACTGCATGGAATGAAGAGCCTCCTCCACTGTAAACAGGCCCACATTTGCGGCGTCGTCCGCTGCCTGCCGCTTGCTCAAATAGTCTTCATGCACAAGCGCCACATAAGCGTGGGAAATAATCCAGCCACGAGGATCACGACCAGGCGAGCTGTATACGTTTAAGTACTCCATATGGAGCCCTTCGACACCCGTCTCCTCAAGCAGTTCGCGTCTTGCAGTCTCTGCCATTGATTCCGTATCGCGTGAGAAGCCGCCAGGGAACGCCCACATCCCCTCATAAGGCCATACTTTGCGTTGAATGAGCAGCACCTTCAGCTCTCGCTTCGGCAGTGATTTGGTGCCACGACGCTGTGATTCCGACGTAATCGTAAATATGACAATATCGGCTGGCGCACCATCTGGGGTGCGAAATTTGCGTGGATTGTAATTGTGCTCATTTTCTAGTTCCATCTGTGCCGCTCCTTTTTAGTATCTTTTTGATAATATCAATATGACATTATCAAAAAGAATTGTCAACTTCTTTTTCAGACCTAATGCGCAAATCGAAGTTGCAGGGTAGTCTATCCACTTGCACTCAACGCTATCATCGCATATGATAAGATCAATTCTATTGGAGGTGTATTTTATGAGCAGCAAGACCAAACGCAGCCGCCAGAAGCTGGAGCG
The DNA here is from genome assembly GCF_022346885.1 of Paenibacillus sp. ACRRX. GTDB lineage: Bacteria > Bacillota > Bacilli > Paenibacillales > Paenibacillaceae > Paenibacillus_B. The sequence continues at coordinate 166,353 of NZ_JAKRNK010000007.1, read as the reverse complement.
AGAGAACAAGCTGAACCCTGAGTTGTCTAGACAAGCATGGCAGCGCAAACCGATGACCCAAGTTGTACCAAATAAGAAAGCCGAACAGCGCCGATCGATGTGCCGAAGCAAATGGCATGACGATGGCGCTGTTGTTATATTTGGACAGACAGCTTGAAACCCATTAGCCAAGCGAGTCGACACGTCTAGCAGCAATTCTCCTTAAACGCTCATTCACCATCCATGCCGCTATTCATATAAATATTTTTACATATAAATTATTATCCCTATCTTTACATATGCCCCCATTAGCGATAAGTTGGAATAAGATAAACTAAGAACTGCTGACCTGGTCACCGCTAAGACGTTATGCCAATCGGAAATGCTAATCCGTTTCGATGGAGACCTCATTCGGATTCTTTCATCAGGCAAGATAAGCTTGGAGAAGTGGCTTTATTAACTTAAGTACATTTGAAGGAGTACTATAGATATGAACATAACAGCTTCTGTATCCCCTACTGATGGGAGCCCTATACAAGAACACAAAGAATTGCAACGGGTACTTGTTGTTACCTCGGTCGCGGCAGAGCGTGACGCCGTACTCCGTGGGTTAAAAGGCTGCGCTAGATTCAACGTCGTCATAGGCGGCGTTGGTTCAGCAGCGGCAGCAGCCAGTACCGCAGCCGTACTGGCTGCTGCCGAGTACGACCTCGTGATTTGCGCCGGAATTGCAGGCGGATTCGTAGGCGTTGCCGAAGTCGGCTCACTGGTTGTAGCCAGTGAAATCGTTGCCGCCGACTTGGGAGCCGAAAGCGGCAATAATGGACATGCCCAAGAGGACGAAGGGAACGTCGGCAATGAAGACGTCAGCAAACATGCGGGCCGTGATGTGGATACGGCCCTAGCTGCGGATATGAGGAAGTCAGAGCGCGGCAGCGCGTATGCAAATCCACACAACGCAGGGCTTGCAGACGTCGACTTCATCAGCTTGGATGAACTGGGCTTCGGGTCGGCAAGAGCTGCAGTGGATGCCCAGACTGCCGCACGGCTCGCAGCAGCATTGGAGGCGGCACGTTTGGCTGTAAGCAGCGGCCCCGTGCTTACATTATCCACAGTAACAGGCACGGCAAGATCCGCTGCCGTTCTCGCCAAACGTGTGCCAGGCGCTGCTGCCGAAGCGATGGAGGGCTATGGCGTAGCCATAGCGGCTCAACAGCGCGGCATCCCGTGCCTGGAGCTGCGCTCGATCTCTAACGCGGTCGGCCCGCGCGATCGCTCTGCATGGCGAATCCCGCAAGCACTGCAAGCGCTCGAAGCCGCAAGTACCGTATTATCGGAGGTGTTATGATGAAGATTGCTTTTTCTCCCTGCCCAAATGATACATTTGTCTTTCACGCTTGGGTACACGGGCTCATTTCAGGTGCCCCTAAGCTGGACGTGCAATATGCGGATATCGACATTACCAATAGTTTGGCTGCTAGCGGTCAAGGACCTGAAGTGCTGAAGATCTCATACGCTGCCCTGCCATGGGTACTGTCAGATTATGCTCTGCTGCCTTGCGGCGGCGCGCTTGGCAGAGGGTGCGGGCCGCTTGTGCTCACACGCAGCAGCTTGACGGATACTAGCGATCCAGGCGTACTCACTGGACGCCGTATCGCAGTGCCAAGCGAACGCTCGACAGCTTACATGCTGTTTCGGCTATGGGCCGCCCAGAACGTTCCAGGCGGTGTTGGCGAGATCGTGGTCATGCCTTTTCACGAGATTATGCCTGCCGTACGCGACGGCTTGATTGATGCAGGGCTGGTTATCCACGAAGCCCGCTTCACTTACCCTTCTTATGGCCTGACATTGTTGGCCGATATGGGCAATTGGTGGGAGGAAGATACGGGGTTGCCCATCCCGCTCGGCGCCATAATTGCCCGCCGTTCTCTGGATCTGGAGGCACTGACCCAATGGACGCGTGCATCCGTGGATTACGCTTGGGCCAATCCTGAGGCATCTCAGCATTATATTTTGCAGCATGCCCAAGAGATGAATGCTGATGTTGCTAAGCAGCACATCCAGCTTTATGTTAATAACTTCACCGCTAACCTTGGGGAGGATGGCTATGGTGCCATCACTTCACTGCTGGGACGAGCTGCGGAGGAAGGACTTGTGCCCGCCTTCGACTTAGCCAAGCTGCGCGTATAAGCAATATGCACCCAAGCTGATTCCTTTCAAAAGAGCTTGGGAAGAAGCTTCAACGGTGCTGAACATAGAAAGACCTTCACCCTCTTGTTAAAAAGAGGAATGAAGGTCCTTTTGCTTGTTGTGAGCAAATTCTAATTTATCGCTAACACTTTAGCGATACCTCGGCATCAAAATATTTTTTCCCCTCGCCAGATCTGCCACTAACAAAGCAGCTGCCGCTGTCTACGCCGCATGAGCGAAACACAGTGATCTCTTCATCCAGCCTCGCCTCCTGATGATACGTGATGCGAAAGCGAGTAATGCCAGCATCCAACCGCTTTACTGTGAGTGCATCCAAACAAACGTCCGCAAACTTCGTATTGTTCATATGACCATTCATATCAATACTGCTCTGGCGGACCTTAAGATCATAAGCATGATCCAGCAAAATATTCGAAGGAATCTCAACTCGTTCTGGTACTTCTCCAACGGAGTCGGACGTATGTGGCTGTACCTCATACGGCAGTGCTGAAGCACGCAATATACGGCGCTTGTTCAAATCGACTAATACCCATACCGTTCTCGCTTGTGCAACCTGCTCTTGATCTGGACCATAGATGCGAAAATCCCGCAGCCACTGCACACCTTTTGAGCCTTTGTGCCAGGTATCCAACTGAATGGTTTCCCCGTACCGCGGCATACGATATATTTCCAGATCCACGGTTGTGAGCATCCATGCCATCCCTCGCTGCATCAGTTCTTCCAATATAATACCAGATTGCGTAATATCGGCATCGCCTGCTCGCTGCATCCATTCCAATAAGGTCGACAATTTGCAATCTTTCTTGTAATCACTATTATCCGAGTGTATATAATGCTTCTCGCTCCAACATTGTGTCATAAGCTCTTCGTTCTCCTCCGAGTCGTTAATTGCCTGATCATTTAAGCTGAAGGCAAGTCCTATACATTACTTATCATAATGCATCTCAGAGCAAAGCGCACAATCCGAACGTTAACGCACTTACCTCCATATTATATCCGCTACAATTGGAAAGTGATCAGAAGGAAACTGACCTGCATGATGATCCCCAATGATGCCATAGCACCGGACATTTACCTGCTCATCGACAAATATAAAGTCAATTGGCGAGTCAAACTCTAGACCTTGCGATTGTTCGTCCTTGCGATGTTCAGGAAATAACTGCATTGCCACCTCGTCTGTATCGAACCCGTGAAACGTAAAGGACGGGCCAAAATGCTTGTAGTAAGCTGCTTCCGCTGCATCTTTCAAATGCAAGTCGTCCTCGCCTGTTTTGCCGCATAAAATAGGATAGGCTGTCGAGTTAGACGTAAAATTGAAATCTCCAGTGACGATAACAGGGTACGCACCAGCCAAATGCGCTGCACGTTCACGCAGCAGATAAGCGCTCTGTTCCACCGCCAATGTCCCCACATGATCGAAATGGGTATTTAAATGGACAAATTCCGTATCTGTTCGACGATCTCGCAGTTTCACCCAGGTTGTCACCCGCGTACAGGCTGCATCCCATCCCATCGAGCCGGCTTGGTCTGGCTGTTCTGATAACCAAAACGAGCCGCTCACCAGTGCGTCAAAGCGCTGCTTAAGATACAGGATGCTAACAAATTCCCCTTGTCTCACTCCATCTTCCCTGCCAACCCCCACAAATGCATACTCTGGCAGTAATTCCTGTAGATCCTCCACTTGATTAACTAGCACTTCCTGCAAACCCGCAATATCTGGACGATGAAATCGAATCAGTCCTGCAACCATCTTTGCCCGTGATCCCCAACCATTCACATGGTAGTCCTCCGATTGTCCATTACGGATATTAAATGACATCACTCTCATCTCATGATCCATCTCATACATGGTTTCGTGCTGCTTCATGAAGCTCACTCCATTCCGGTCAGGTTGTATTCCGATATCTACTCTTACCGTGCTCTAGAAGAGCTGACACCGGGAATGTTCATGCTGCAAAAGAGGCTCAAGCAGCAGCTTGCTATCCACTCTATGAGTCTCTCAATTTAATTATCTAAGGCAACATTAGAACAGTTTCTGCTTCAAATCAAGCCGAAATATATGCTCATGGTCGTGAGCATTACACATACGCTTTGCTATGGAGCTTAATCCTTGCCGTCTTACTCCTTGTTAACAACATACTCCTTAAGTTCAAACTCATGGGGGTGTACTTTTTGCTTATTTAGCCATCTATAACACACTCTTTTTACCGCATCTCTGATATAACCAATAAGGTGCAAAAGCTCTGCTTTAGTCCAACACCTGTTTTAACTTTGTCTTCTACAGACATTACAGACATTCACCTATCAACTACTGGGTGCATAGCCTAATTAAAATTAGGTGCTGCATTGCTATACGAATCCGTCAATTTCTTCAAAAGAGAAAAGGAGACCGATCATGCAAATTCATGTTGTACAGCAAGGTCAATCGCTTTATAACTTGTCCCAAACTTATAGTATTCCGGTAGATGACATCACTGATGCCAATGGCATGACAGTAAATCAATCGCTCATCATCGGTCAAGCTCTATTGATCCCTATTGTCGGTCAATACTACTGGGTTCAGCAGGGAGATACTTTAAACGATATAGCGCAGAAATATAACACTACGGCACAAGAACTGGCGTCCATCAACAACATTAAGATCAATAAACCGCTTACCGTAAGCCAACGCCTCTACATCCCTCCTGCCAAGCGCTCACGGGCTGAGGTTAACGCCTACATCGAACCACGAGGCCGCGTCGTCTCGAAAAATCTAACAGATGCAGCGAGGGAAGCAGCTCCGCACCTAACTTATCTTGCCCCGTTCAGCTTTCGAATCCAGCGGGATGCCACTTTGCAAGCTCCGCCGCTTGATCAATTGCCCGCCATTGCCGAGCGCAGCAAAGTCACACTTATGATGGTTGTAACCAATCTGGAGAAGGATCAGTTCAGCGCTGAACTCGGTGAACTAATCCTGAACAGCGACCAGTTGCAGAATAAGCTGCTCGACAACATTATCCGGACGGCAAAGGAATTACACTTTAACGATATTCATTTTGATATTGAGCATTTGCGTCCAGAGGACCGAGAATCCTATAATCGCTTTTTGCGCAAGGCGTCCAAACGAGTTCACGACGAGGGCTTTCTCATGTCTACAGCACTCGCACCAAAAACAAGTGCTTCCCAGACTGGCGAATGGTATACGGCTCATGATTACAAAGTACATGGCGAAGTAGCCGACTTTGTCGTGATTATGACCTACGAATGGGGCTACAGCGGCGGACCGCCGATGCCTGTCTCGCCGATTGGTCCCGTACGGAACGTACTGGAATACGCGAAGACCGAAATACCAGCCTCCAAAATTATGATGGGACAGAACCTGTACGGCTACGATTGGACACTTCCGTTTGTGCAGGGCGGCCCTTATGCACGTGCTTTAAGTCCGGTAGCCGCTACTGACTTGGCCAGACGACGCCGCGCTGCCATCCAATATGATACGGAGGCACAAGCACCCTATTTCCGCTACTGGGATGACAACCGGAAGGAACATATCGTATGGTTCGAAGATGCCCGCTCAATTCAGGCCAAATTTGATCTGTTAAAAGAACTAGGTATACGAGGCATCAGCTACTGGAAGCTTGGGCTTGATTTCCCACAGAATTGGCTGCTGATCGACGAAAATTTCGAGGTAGTGAAGCGATAAAGGATCAAGACACAGCTATATCCTGATCGGCTAAAAAGAGGCTTGTCACACAAACACTCTATATGATAATATATTAAATGTCATTAAATTGTTGTGGAGCTGTGGTGTAGAGGCCTAACATGCCTGCCTGTCACGCAGGAGACCGCGGGTTCGAATCCCGTCAGCTCCGCCATTTTACCTGATCATCGTAACATCATTCTATAAGCTGCAAATACAAGCAGAGGAGCTAATCCTCTGCTTTTTGGTATGCTCAGGCAGATGGATCGGAATATAGTATTCAAACTCACGGCCTGCATGCTGGACATAGTGGCCTGCATATGACCGCTCGCTTTGCAGCTCCTGCATATTTATTCTCGGAATTTGCAATAAACGCAACCTACTCCGCTATCGACGCTGCGCATTTAAGGGAATCATCCGGTTCTGTGCCTGCTCGATTCCGAAATAGGTAAGCAGCGCCTCATCATATGCCTTCTGTGTCTGCGGGACAAAACTAGTTACCTCATCCCCTATGTAAATGCGGAATTCATCTCCAGATACAGTATGACGTCCTTCTCGAGTCCGTATTGCCAGTATTAAGTTCTGGGTAAATTTCGATTCTGGCGCATGTTCACACCAATATGTAGCCATTGCATAATCGCTGGGCAACTGCGGTTCTTTCGTAAATGAATATAGCCAGTTCCACTCGTCCTGCTTCCGCCCACACAATACCCAACCAAACTGGGGGTCGATTAGCACACGATAGCACTCCTTACCCTGTGCTTGCACCAGCCCTTCTTGCAGCAAGATCGGCCTGCATGGTGTGCCTCCCCCGCCTCCAACATCACACAAGTATTGTACAGTTCCAATTGTAACCTGCAGCACATGATGGCTACGCATAGGGGGTGGATAAGAATCCCCCCGCCAAAAACGGGCTATTAAATCCGTTACAGAGAAACCAAGCTCCCGCAGCAACCATCCAAATAACGCATTTAATTCAAAGCAATAACCGCCCCTGCGCCTGTGCACAACCTTATCAATAAGATCGGGGACTTCTAACGATAGCGGGATACGCTCGATAATATCCAGGTTCTCAAAAGGTACAGTATGGAGATGACACTCCTGTAATCTGGCTAATGTCTCCACACTTGGACGCAGCTCTCCGTCATAGCCAATGCGACTTAAATAAGCTAGCGCATCTGCCTGCAGCCTATGGCTCTGAATTTCCATACCGATCCCCCTTTACTCTTGCTCAACTCCTATAGATAGTCCGCAATTTCACCATCATCATAACAGTTCTAACATCTACCAACAAGCTAGAATGAAGCAGAGGAGTCAAGCATCAGACTGGAAGCATTCAGCCCCTAACTACCTTATATTTTTACAATAGTTGACATTTAACTTCAACAAATGATATAAACGATATAACTATAAACAGCACATACTTAACCTACTATACTTTCTACATATGTATACGCTTGCATATTTTTCTTACATCTCATCAATGATTTACTTTGTACTATAAATTTAACGCTATAGAGCCCCATCACCTTCAATTTTTAAAGCGCTTAACTTAAAGATATTTACTCATTGCACAATTAGAGCTTTTATCGTATGCATACTATTTAACTTTAAGAGTCTTACCCCACTAGGCATTGATCTTATCTTCGCCTCTCACCTGAGAACTTCAAACGATCAAATTGAACATCCTATCGCACATGATCGAAAAAGCCAACGCACTAGAAAACGACTAGGCACACCTTGAGTTTATGTCTCCACTAACAAAAAGGGGGTATGACACATGTATCGGTTTGACAATTATTTTAATCGGCACTACTTAAATTGCAGGAAGCTCCAGCTCTTATACTCCATGCTTCAAAAAGGGATTCAAGTTGATTATATGTTCTATAACGTCTACGAGGATAGTGCGACAGTGTATGAAGAAGCTGTACTTAACAAAACAACGCGACCTCAGTATCCCAGCTTGCTGATGAGCGAGACGGAACATTTTGGCAAGGTGTACGTGTATGATGCCTTCGATACTTTTGACGAGGCCTTCGACCATGTTCGCCGCTTATTGTCTGAACAGAAAGATGTATTTGTGTGGACTAAAGGCAAGTATTTGCCCCATGTTGAACGTACAACTATCCCACCTGAAGGGAGCCATTCCTTCACTATAACCTCCTACAATGAACAGGAGGATACGTTTCACATCCATGATGAAGAATATGAAGCCGATTACAAGCGCGCTATTATTGCGACAGCCTACGAAGGAGCACTCCCTCAGATTCGTAGCATTGCTTATCTGGATCTGGAACAGATCGTATTTGATGACTCGTGTATCAAGCTGTTCCATGAAGCGATGAAGCAGCATATGGCACAGATTGATAGCAGCTTTCCACTCTACCCGGCTATTCAACAGCTGCTGCAGGGGAATTTGATGCATTTTGCCGACATGCAAGAGGCCTGTACCCATGTAGTTGAAGCGTTATCCATTCTTTCTGGGTCCAGGATTCTATTTTCCAAATACATTAAAATTATGAATTACCCTGAACCGCTGGCTGAGGCATATTCGTATGTGTCTGATCGGATCGAACTGTGTAAATATATGATTTTGGCGTCCATCATGTCTCGGCAGATTAATCCGCAGCTAGCTTTAGAAATTGAGAAGCTCCAAACTATTGAACAACATGTACTTGCTGTGACAAAGGAGATTATAATCAACGGTGCTGCGGAACACGTATACGACGAGTTCATCATACCGACAAGTATCTCCCAAGTCGAGTACAGTCCGTCAGACAACAAGCTGAATCTATCTTGGGATGAGCCGCAGCAGAACCTGTGGGCCGCCTCCTATCACTGCTATCAGCACACGAAATTTTTGGGAAAGACAACATCACCGCAGATTCAATTGTCCAACTACGATTCCCGTTCACCGTATGGCATCACTTTAAAGGTTGTTGATGCTTTTGGCCGCCCAGTAAAGGATACTTATCACCCTATCACGCTGCAGGAAACCAAAGCCTTATTGATTGACAAAGCATTGTACAAGACCGTCTCCGCCTCCTCCGAAGAAACGCATGAAAATGTGCGGCAAAATGTGGTGGACGGAAATCCTTATACTCGCTGGAGTAGCGAGCGAACGGATCAGGAGTGGATCTGCATAGATCTAGAAGAACAGACGCTCATCACAAGAGTCCGTCTCCACTGGGAGTCCGCTCATGCCAAAGCCTACAAGCTGCAAATATCGGATAATGCAACGCACTGGACAGATATTTATGAGACATCATCCAGTCTCGGCGGTATTGAAATTGTTGACGGATTAAACATACAAGGTCGGTATATTCGGATGCAAGGAATCGAACGAGCGAGCATTTGGGGTTATTCTTTGTGGGCATTTAACGTGTATTAACTTGAAGTATTTTCTCTTGTTCGTAATTACTATTCAGGCATTTAATAGCAGGGCAGGTCGGGTTTCAGCCGGCCTGCCTGCTTGTATCCCCCTGCGAGCATACCCTTGGATTTATATCACCGGAGCCAAAATATGCTTCGCATATTGTTCTGCGCTGAGCCGTACATCCTGCGCAGACGCCTCGTGTGTCCCATAAAACACATATGCCGGTAAATAAGTCGTTCCAATCAGATTGCTTGTTGCTTGGAAGGGTCTTAACAATTCACTCATCGTGAAATGATTTGCGCCGCCTGCGCGGTATTTCTCCTCTACACTTCCAGCCGATACCGCCAGCATAAGCTCCTTATTATGCAGCTTGTCCCCTCCTGAGCCATATGCCCAACCGTATGTCAGCACTTGGTCCTGCCACTTCTTCAATAGGGGCGGCGAGCTGTACCAATAGAATGGGAATTGCATGACGATACGATCATGCTGCTCACATAGACGTTGTTCACGCTCGACGTCAATTAGCTCATTGGGATAACTTGTATAGAGATCATGTACCGTTACATTGGCATGCGTGCGCAGTTCTTCGATCCAAGCTCGGTTCATAACGGAGCTCTCCAGATCAGGATGAGCAACTATGACTAATACTTTCATCAGTGATGTCCTCCATATAAGTTTTTTAACTTCCTATTTATTTTATAGTATAGCACAAATTAATAGTATGTAAGATTAATAAATAGCTCTATCCTGTACACGCATCGCCGATTACATCTCCGACTTCATGGCAAAGGCCAGCATCTTTGCGCCATCCTGCAGACCGCGTGCATACAGCCACTCTTTCTGAATCTGTGACATAAGGAGCTGTAATTGTATAAAGTCCTTCATCAACTGCTCATGTTCCGATTCAAGTGCCGCCATTAAGCGACGCTCCCACTGCTCAGACTGTACCTTCATACGTTGGATATCACTTAGCTGCTCTGCTTGGTCCATCAATTGACTCATACGTTCTGTCCAGACCTTACCCATCCAATCCGTCATTCTTGCAGCCCCTTTGCTCCGAATTGTCCCTATTCTCATCCTCATAGAACAATGCATCAACAGACATGCCGTAATGATTAGCAATCCGTTTTGCCACAGCGAGTGATGGTGTACGGGTTCCTCGCTCGATCGCTCCCAGCATCTGCCGCGTAATTCCAATCTGAGTTGCGACTTGGTCCAAAGTCTGTTTCCCTCTAAGCTGGATCAGCCTTATCCTTCTCATACCTGTCACCTCATATATGGAAGCAGTAGCAAGTCTTTGTAACTCTCCTTCTCCTACTATATTAGACACATTGTGTGTCAGTCAATTAAATGTGAAACTTTTAGTCAAAATAATTGGTAAGGAAACTCTTAGTTTCCTATAATGAAGTCATCTCTCCGGTTACGTAACTGTTACTGGAACGACATTAGAATCCTAGTAGAGGTGATTCCTTTGTTTGGACGACGGCTTGCGGAATTAAGAGGTATGAAAGGCATCACCCAACAGGAATTAGCCGATCGGCTCCACCTATCCCGTGCCCAAGTCTCGAATTACGAGCAGGGCTCGCGCGAACCCGACTTTGCAACCCTGGTCTTATTTGCCGATTTCTTCGAAGTGAGTGTGGACGATATGTTGGGCCGCAAGTTCCCACCCTCGCCTGGAACCTACATTCAGCTTGATCCAAGGCTGCGCAACTCCGCTTTCTTCGGCATCCATAAGGAGGAGCTATCGGACGATGAAGCCGATCTGCTGAAAGGAACCTTAAAGGTATATCGCGAGGTGAAGTTGAAGCATGGCGACAAGAGCAGCACAACACCAGCTTCATAATACGAAATAAACCCACAGCATAATTGTCCATATTAGATAGCGCTGGAATCATCGCGTATCTGGAACAAGCTGTGGGTCTTTTTGTGTACCAACATCAACATTGAAGTCAACATACTCTACTGTAGTATAACTAAGAACGATTTGAGGAACGTAATTATTAGTAGCATCATAGGCTTGGATTACACTCCAGCCCACCCCAATTAGAATTATGAGGATAGAAATAATGAAGGTTCGACTAATATGAGTATTTTAAGTTTCATTTCGGCTCACCTGTTTCCTAGTCTAGTTACGTAGAACTATAGAGATGGAATCAGCCTATATTGATCATTTATTGATTCCTTTGAATGTAAATATCTAGCGCCTTAATCCCTCTTCGGGCAAATTTAATGAGCAATATCAATACATATAAGGATATTCCAATTACGGCCAGCCACAGACATTGGATTATGATTAGTTCAAATGAAAAGCTCACGGGTTAACCTCGCTTTCTCTTTCTCTTATTAATAAATGTTTATGGTGCTTACATCCTATTTTTTATCAAAAAACGAATATCCTCTTTGCTGTCTCGTTTACTTCTTCGAGTAACTCTCCTTGAGTGGGGTCTGTAACTATCCTTGTAACTTCATTCTTAAATTGGGATATATAGAGTTCCGGGAGCTTTTGAACAAAGTAGAGCAAGCACCCGTTTTTCCAAATATCATCCTTTGAGTTTAGAACTGCTTTGATGTGAGGTATTGTTTCTTCGGGGTATTTAAGCAGCAGCTTGGCTACATCCGAAGCTATAGGCCAATTGATATCTTGCAGCCACTCTACTAGTCGGGGAATTAGCGGTACGATTATAGGCGGATCCAGATGAAATAATTCATTTACGCTCTCAAAGTCGTGCTTATCTCTTGGCAAATATTTGGGTTTATGCTCCATAAAGACCTCTTTGTTGATGATTTAAGTCATACGCTAACTTTTACTTAAAAATATAGTTACCTCTTGCAATTCACCCTGATTGTCCAAATGTCTCAAGGTCTTTTCCACGGCTTCCTTTTCCATAGACTTCATAATAACTAAATGCTTAATATTTATCCCTGGAGGATCAATTATTTCATTGTTAAAATACTCGATAAGTTTTTCCGGGGTTGTTAGGAGACACCAACGTTTAGATCCATCTTTAAACATTATCGTTACTTCTATAAAATATTCTGTATCCGTATCGTCATCAAATTGCCATTCTTCCATCATTAATATCATCTCATCTTCTCTTGAAAAATAGGAAGCAGGAATCCATACTCTTCTCCCCTGATCCCCAACGATCCTATATTTCTCTGCGTCTTCATCGACTACTTCGTATGAGTTCCCTCTTGTTAATGCATGCTCATACACGCCGATGCTATTACACTTAACCATACGGGCACCCATAGATTCATTCCCATCACGTATTGATTGTACCAATGAAATTCATCCTTTTTGTACATAAATAATCCCCTCCGTTAAACAGTCATTACACTCATTAGATCATGAGCTTTTTTTCCGTATAACAAGAGGGGATATGTTCATATCAAGTCGTCACTTTGAGCTTACCATCATCCAGCTGCCCAAACATCTAATTCTATTTTCAACTCTGGAAGACCCAGTCCTTTAACATAAGCTATCGTCATTGAAGGAGGAGTATTCCCGAATACATGATTCCAAATCTCATAGAAATGATTCCAATCTATTTCTTCTGTGGCCCAGATGTTGATTTTAGTTACATGATCAGGAGTAAGATGCTGAGAAGCAAGTACCTCAACAATATTGCTCATGGTGTTGGTTACTTGTTGATTAAAGTCTGTAGAAATATGATTGTTTGGATCGATGCCGATTTGACCAGAAAATACATATATATCAGCATTTCTACTTATTTTGGTTACATGACTATAGTTTCCAACAGGTTTTGCTATCTGTTCTGGATTAGATCTTTGAATTACATGATTAGTTAAGTTCATGATTCGTAATTTCTCCTTTTAAATAGGACATATATCATCTATAGATGGTTATATATGCGCACTGTTTTTATTTTCTCTGGATTTAGACAGACCTATCCCGTCCATATCAATTCTAGAAAAAAACAGCAGTAGAATACCCAATACCAAAGGATAAATATTGAATCGACCGCTTTTTCATTAGGTATTCCCTCCTTCATATTTAAAAGTAAGATGGCTTTACAGTAGAACATGACTATTATAACATCAAAAATATGTATTTAGTAATATACGAAATGGGTTTCCGTTATCTGTGTCATGTTGAGTTTGATCGATGATGAGAATCGATGCCTCTAGACTACTCCTTGATCAGAGTACGTGATCTCTCTCTCCTGACTAATCAACCCGTATAGTCCTTCTTTATAATATGGAAGCAGCTTATCTGCTTCTTGAATCGCCACCCATTGTATCTCGACAATTTCCTCTGGTCTAACGACCGTTTCAACACCGCCAATGATCTCCCCGCGGAAAGTAATAAATAGTGCATGCTCATGGTTTCGTGCTATCTTTGCCTCATTGACAGCAACAATCCCAAAAACTCGTATATCATATCCTGTTTCTTCTTTCGCCTCACGAACTGCTGCGGCTTCAAGTGATTCCATATCCTCAACTCCACCGCCAGGAAGTGTCCATCCCCCATTATCCTTGTTCTTTACCATTAAGATCTTCGTCTTCGATTCATCCGTTATTAATGCATATACAACATTCACACGTTTCATAGTTTACCTGCTTTCTGTATCATTTCTTCTGCCGATATAAATCAGTTATTGTTCTGAATAAGATTTTCCTGCACCGCTACTCCCCTCCACGATATGCATATAAATGATCAAGTTTATTGCCATAAAGCACTTCGACGCCAGCCTTATTGTTTTCTATCCAAGCATCAATATCCTGTACCATTGGATGGTCAGTTACTAGATGGCGCCGATAAAAAAAGAGCGATTTAGACCATATCACATCACCTTGTGTAGTGATCAATCTTACCCGCTCTAGATCCTCTGCTAAGTTGTCAATTTGCTCGGAACCTAATATGTGTACTTTTAATCCGTTTATATAAAAATGGTAATGCACAAAGCTATGATACGAAATGTCTGATGGTTGATACTTCTGGAACAGATCATAGGATTTAGTAAAGCAATCCCACTGCACCATGATATCTAAATCGTCCATATCAATCTCCATCCCATGCACGAATAGTGAAGTGGATGCATCATAACTGTAGCTTATATCATTGATGTCTAATTCTTTGGATATAATCTTTATTAAATCCCACCATCCAAAGTTCACTTGATTATCCATGTTTCATTTACCCTCCTATTTGAGCCCAGTCGGGTTCAGTCCTTCATTGGTCCAATTCCTAAAAAGGCAGCTCATCTGATTTATATTTGATTCCCAGCCGTTCGAACCACTCATTTAAGCCACTCCATAATCGTTCGCACAATACATATACCTTTTCCTTATCCGCTTCATTTCCCTCCAGAACACACATAACTAATTCTTCATATCCTGCTGGCTTGTCCTTCATAGCTAATGAATCCTGAAAAGTCTTTGCTCTAGTACGAAAATATTGCTTGTTCGCCAGTCCAATTAACTTGGCCGTCTGCCAACTTAAATCCTTTGCGCCTATAGCCAAATACCCAACGTTCCCATTCTCCCAGTTGTTTCTGATCTTCCCCATCGTTTCATACGATTCCCATATCATAAATTGCTTCATGACCTCTCGTAATTCGACTTCTGGCACTTGCAGAGGAAGAAGCTTAAGTTCTTCAAAGATGTGATGAGGATCGTATAGAGATAATACGTGGATAAATACTCCCGCTTTAATAGGCCACATGTCATCAACCTGCTTGGCTTTGATATAAGCCTCATCCAAGGTTGCTGTACTGATTTCGATCTTGAATTTATCATATATGAACTCATAGCTATCAAGACGAATGGAGTTCTGGGTGATCACATGCATTTCAATATCCGAATAATGCCCATCTGTTCCTTGCCCAATTGAGCCGTACACACCGATGGCCATAATCGCGTGCTTATGCTTGGCAAGCAACCGATTTTTTAATACCTCTATCATCGCTAACTTTTCTTCCCTTGTCGTACAAACAGGGTATACAACCATAGAAAAATCCCCCCTTATATCTCTATTAATTCATATCTAGCGGGTCTTATTCAGCAGATTCAAAATATCTTGAGGTTGCTCTAATCTATAAGCTGCGTCAATGCCCACCTGATTTTTGCATCCCCATAAAGCAAGCCCAAAATCGATGCCCGCATCGCGTGCGCATTCATAATCATAAATCGTATCTCCGATATAAATGGCACGTTTCGGGTCAGCCCCAGATACTTGAATGAACTTTAACAAGGGTTCTGGATGTGGCTTATGCTTACTTGTATCATCCGCGCACACAGCGTAGGATAAATAATCCATTAGACCAAACGGTACAAAATCATCCTGCAGTTCCTGCTTTGTCTTAGAAGTAACGATCCCTTGGGGGACACGTCGATTGTGCAGCTTTGTAATTACATCCAACATGCCATCGAATACTTTAATAGAAGCATAAAAATCCTTCATATATTCATTCCATCGTTCGTTTGCTTTATCGATATCCTTAATTCCCAATTGCGGTAAAGCGGAGGAACCTGGAATACCCAGTACGAATAAGAGATCTTCTCGCTCATACGATTGACTATAATCCGTCAGCAGCATCTTCTGCAGAGAGCCAAGTACTGCCTGCTCCGTATCAATCAAGGTTCCGTCTACATCATAAATAATCGTATCGTACATGAATATCGCTCCTTATTTATATATCTAAACCCTTGAAAAGAAATATATCCCATTATTTCAAAAATTCAATTCTATCTAGTTCTTTCAACGCGTATTCTAACGTAGTCTGCTTTTTCCTCGAATTCTCTGTAATTCTCTGAGCTTAATCCTCAAAACGCAGCGTGAAAATGATCGCCTGTTCGAGTCTGCTTAAAGATTCCGGCGTGAAGTCCGCCGTACGAATTTGATTAGTGCTCGTAGCATGCATCCCCCATAAATAAACAGGTTCTTTAGCAATAAAGGTAAGCTTTTCATTGTGTTCGATCAATCCTTGAGCAGTCAGCCCTTTATTCCAAGGAGTAGTAAAGGTAACAAGACTATGTCCTGAATCCTGCACAGTATTGACTTTAATCTTGATATTATCGTCCTTCCCCTCAAAAAAGGAAGCGATATCAACTGAAATCATGATTTCAACTTCTGGACTTGCTTGTTCGTCCCAACTGAAGAACAAATCGCCGATGGAGCCAGATGAAGCTACCTTTTTTCCATTTTTCCAAATATCAATATCCAGCTTAGCATTTGGTTTATTTCCTTCATACCGTAATTTAAATGCTCCGGACATCGCACCAAGGAAAGGTTGAAACTTTGCATGGTCACCTTTAAACAAGTCAACGGGTGTCAGTGTAATTTTAGTAGATTCATTCTTGTTTTTAGTGACATCGCTATTTGGCTCTGCTGTACATCCTGTTAAGGATATCAATACGATCAGCACGCACACTATTAATCGCACAATTACACCTCCTATTGAAATATTTTACAACAAAGCATCTGCATACTCCACTAATCTAATTGTTAGTTCCAATAGAAAAATGGAACTGCTGCACCGCAAGCTCCTTTTTAATGTCCCTCTTTTTTTAATACTTGGGCAGCAGCAATGACGACTGATTGTTCATTACACTTCTTTACAAGCAAACGACATCGCTCAATAAAGTGAGCGATGTCGGCTTTAAACTTAATGGCCAAACTCCTTGTTGAGTAATTTAATGGCACGTTGTCTATTCATTCTGGATCAGGAGAAGGAACTTTCGTCATATGTAATATTCCGTTGCAGTCAGAACCAATGCATGAAGCGATCCGCCTACTGATTGTTGATGATCAGGTGATCATTACCAACAGGTTGAAGCAAATCTTGACGCAGCAGACTGATTTTATCGTCGTTGGTACGGCGGGGAGCGGACGGGAAGCCATAGAACATTGTGAGCGATCCTAACCGGATATTGTGCTCATGGAAATTCGTATGCAGGGCATGGACGGGCTTGAAACTCATTTATAACGGTGGAACATGGATCGACCAATCGATTGCGACGCAAGTATTCGAAGAGATGAAGCGTCAGCCCGAGCAGTTGGAAAAGATAAGCTTAAGTCGGGAAAACTACCCATACGGGTTGACGAAACGCGAGATGGAGATTCTGGAACATCTATCGGGTGGACTGCGCTACAAATCGATCGCCGCCAAGTTATTTTTATCGGAGGGAACGATTCGCAATTACTGCTCCATTCTCTACTCAAAGCTCGGCGTCAGCAATCGCGAAGAAGCGATAGAAATGGCGCGAACGGAGAATATCGTGTAGATGGTGCTCATGATATGCTAGACTGTTCTAACATGAAATAGCGGCGCTCTAGGACTTTGAAAATAAGGTCTTAGACTGCCGCTATTTTTTTGTTATGCTATTGTTTTCCGTTAGTTAAATTAACAAAATTTCAAACCTTCAGTCACATTTTAATCCGGCACCTCTATATATTCAGATACTCTCGATTTCAAAATTTCTATTAATTCTTCATCCATGAATTTATAATCATCCGGTATATCAAGACAGATTAATTGTTTATTGGTCAGTTTATTTGCAAACTTATCTCGTAGTCTGCTACTATGTTTTTTCTCCATCACAAATATCAGATCCGACCAACCAATATGTCCCTGAGTGACCTTAATTCTTGCATTTTCCTCTGTTCCCGCTGATTTAACATCGTAACCATTATAGCCATGAAAAATCTTCTCTGCTGTTAGACTGCGCCACTTATTGCGGCTACAAATAAATAGTATTTTAATCGAAATTCACCTTCTCTTATGTTTTGACAGCGATTTCAATTGTAATCCACTCGTGAACATATAATTATTTTTGTCAGCTGATCTAATAGTCTTCTTATATTCATTACAAAGTATGTATTAGGTGATATCCGTTTGATTCTTTATACACTGATCCGAGAACTGGCTAGTCTATTTAATGTTTCTTGGAGTTACCCCCTATCATTTTAGGAACCATTGCTCCATTTTTACCTTCATCGTATCAGCAATATCTCCATTTTTGCTATTCATCCAGTAATACAACGGCCCTTTTATAAACTTTTCTAAATCAGACCTTGTCAATTCTAAGCAATCTAGCAATTCCTCATATTCAAACTCTATGTAATAAAGACTCGCCTCATCTGAATTACTCAATAATTCAAGATTATCCGACCACACTCGAACGAGATTATCATGATAAGTAATTTCAGGACTTGGATCGTGCCCTAGCCAACTGCTTGTTCTATTCTTTACTGCATCGAGGACCTCATACCAGTCTTCCAATCCACAGCAACAGCTAGGCAATATAAATTGACTCTCATTATTAAAAAAAGCTACTCCTCCTTGTATGACTACTCCATCTTCCTTAAACAAGTCATGACAAGAAGCTTCTAAAGATTGCGTAACGTCTATTTGATTATATCCAAATAAATGTATTAAAAATAATTCAACATCTTCCCTACTGCTCTCAGCAGTTAAAATGACGTAATCCTTATATGGCACATTTTCGTCCAGCCAAGAGGGAATAACAAAATAAGGTTCCGTTATTACTGGTTTTGTATATGGTTTTATCAATATAACCACCACCTTAGAAAGTACCTTGCTTGTATCTAATGAAGTCAGCCTCCATCTTTATTTACTTGTATGGTTCTCGTTGTAGTATTCTTGAAAGACAGCATCACACAATGGTTCATTCATACAAAAACGTAGTTTTCATTTAGCCCGCCAAGTAACCAGCACGAACCTCCCCATGAAATTACCTCCGATAGAGGTTCGCGCCAATTTACGATTACAAAGTGAATACTAATTGATCGGTGAATATAAAAACTACTGAAACGAGCAGTATTTCTATTAACAGCCCATGCCTAAACCATACTCACCACTCCAACCCGTCCACCGCAAACGCCTTTCTCACCAGCTCCGGCTTCACGAATTCGTCGTACTTTCCTAAGTACGGCGCTTCCTCCGAGCCTAGCAGCGATACTGGATCATCTATATGTTGGAGCTCCCATTGGATCTGGTCCGACAGCGTGGCCGCGTCCGCATGGCCAGAGACAGTCATGTAATACGGCTCCAGCGGCACGATAGAGCGCAGGCCAAGGCGGTCGGCGAGGCGGAGCTTCAGTACACGCTCTAACGTACGGAATGATTTCGTGCCAGTCCACGGCAGAATAAAGCAGGAGTCGCCTCCCGCAGGGACGACGGTCTGCTTCAGCAGACCGCTTTCACGGGCGAGTCGTCGAGCACGTTCCAAACGGTTGACGGCACGCGGCGCCAAATACGGATATATATCGCTGTCCGCCAGCACCTCGCGCATTCTCCGCATGACAGCCGTGTGCACGTCTCCGCCAGCACCCAGCCAAAGCGTGTCCACCTTGCCTTCGGCGGCCTTCACATACACCGCCTTATGCTTCGTATCCACTTCAACGACCTTCCACAGCTTGCCTGCCAGTGAGAAGCAGTACCCCGGAGGCGGCACGGTTGTAATCGAGCCGATCTCCTCCGTTCCGTTATACACAGCGTGTTCCTCATCGTCCTTAAATACCGCCAAAAATCGGAAATTGTTAACGATTTTCTCCCCGGTCAGTCCGATCATAATCCCGCCCTCTTCGGTCCGCTGTAAATGATCAGTCTGCAGCAAATAATGCAGGAACGCTTTGTACTCCTCAGGTTCAATATGCTGAAAGGGTGGCAGCGTTAGCACGGCGCGCGCCAGCTCAATAGGCGAAGCCTCGCCCATTCCCTTAAGCATACTCATCGTCTGATGATACAGCACCCCGATCGGCTTCTGCCGCAATGAGATGGGCTCCACCCATTTATCGCGCACATACAGCTCAATCACCGCGATCGCTCGCAGCAGCGTCCACGGCATCCTAGCTGGCAGCGGCGCTTCCTCGTCCTCCTCTTCGGGGACAACAAAGAGCATTTCTGACGCCGCATCGCCGCGCCGCCCCGAGCGGCCAAGCCGCTGCACGAAGCTGGAGCAGCTATACGGCGCGCCCAACTGCACGACCCGCTCCAGCTCGCCAAGATCGATACCGAGCTCTAGCGTCACCGTTGCTGCCGCAACCGCGGGGCCCGCCCCTGTTCGCAGCGTCGCTTCCGTCTCCTCGCGCAGCATCGCCGAGATGCTGCCATGGTGCACATGGAACACGTCGCGCTCCTGCCGCCGAGCAGCCACCCGCCGCAGCTCCAGCGTCATCAATTCCGCATCCGAGCGGCTGTTGGTGAAGACGAGAGCCTTCTTCAAGCGCGTGTGATCGTAAATATAATCGTAATAAGCCTTACGCGCATTTGCCAAGTGCTCCGCCTGTTCCTCATCACGCGCATCGGGGAACGAGAAATGATCCACGCTCAATCGCAGTTTCCGCCCTCCTTGTGGCGCCACGATCTCGACTGAATGCGGCGTTCCGGCTCCGAGCCATCCGCTCGCCGTCTCGTAATCGCCCAGCGTTGCCGATAGTCCTACTCGACGTGGACTACAGTTCGCCATCCGCTCGATCCGCGTTAATTGGCTTAACACTTGAATCCCTCGATCCGCCCCCATAAAAGCATGCACCTCATCAATCACGATATAGCGCAGGTCATGGAACAGAGCAGGGATTGCATTGGGATTGTTCATCAACAGCCCTTCCAACGACTCTGGCGTAATTTGAAGCACCCCAGCCGGATTGTTCATCAGCTTGGTCTTCTCCGCCTGCGCCACGTCTCCATGCCAATGCCACACTGGGATATGCCCTTCACGCATCAAATCGTTTAGCCTTTCAAATTGGTCGTTGATCAATGCTTTCAGTGGTCCAATATACAAAATGCCAACTGACTTCGACGGCCGTTCGTGTAGTTCCGTCAGCGCTGGAAAAAACGCCGCTTCCGTCTTTCCAGAAGCGGTACCCGACGCAATCAACAAGTGATTGGACGTATCAAACAACACACGGCATGCCTCCACTTGGGCCTCACGCAGCGTATCCCAACGACGTTTATAAATAAACTCCTGAACAAAGGGCGCCAACCGATAGAAGGGATGTCCACTCATAACTCAAACTCCGCCAAGAAATCATTGGCCTCATCCGGATCAGATACCGCAGGTTTCACCAGGCGTTCCCCTAGCAACGACTCGAACGATATATCTGGATGCTGATGCAGCGTATGCATCATATCCACAAAATCACGGATAATTTCCCTTGTCGTCAAAAGCTCATCCGCGCCCAACATCCCGACTGCTTGCTCCATAAACAGGATCAATTGACTATCCGTCAAGGACACTTCATAGCCAAAGTGCAGCCCATGCACATGCCGTAATCTTCGCAGAAGAATCAATATTTCTTCATAAGACAGCATGTCCAGCTTAATAATAGGCCCTGTATAATTCCGTAAACCCGCCCCCGCATAACGCCCAGCCACCAGCCTTGAACGCAGCGCCTCATAACTGAACAACCCGCGCCGCTCGTCCTCAACGAACTGCGGGGTGCCGCCCATGAAAATGCCAAGATGCTCCGCCTTGCCCTGCATCGTGTCGTTAAACATCGTCAGCAGCTTCTCATAGTTGCTGTTGCGGGAAATACTGTTCGTTATTTTATATAAATTAACCCCTTCGTCTATAAACAGCAGCAATCCTTTATACCCGATCCTTGCGACAAATTCGGCCCACAGCTTCATATAATCGTACCAATTATCATCGTCGATAATAACACCGACGCCAAGCTCTTTGCGCGCATCCGTCTTTGTCGGATATTCGCCGCGCAGCCAGCGTAAGGCCGCCTGTTTAAGCTCGTCATTCATTTGCTTATATCCAGACCAATAAGCAGCCAGCACCTTTGCGAAGTCAAAGCCATGCACCATATTTTGCATTTCGTTGGTCACAGCAACGATTCGTTGTTCCACTTCCACGGTCAGTGCAGCGTCATTCGGACTCAAGCCAAGCTCCGTCATCACACTCTGCTGCAGCACTGCAATCCATTTCTGTAAAATGGTCTCCAATGCGCCCCCATCCGGTCTTGTTCGCGTTGACAAGTTCATCATCAGCTCACGGTAGGTCGCGAGTCCCTGCCCTTTGGTTCCTACAAGCCGGCGCTCGGGCGACAAATCGCCATCTGCTACCACAAAGCCGCGATCCATCGCGTAATTACGAATCGTTTGCAGCAGGAAGCTCTTCCCGCTGCCATAACGCCCCGTAATCAGCTTAAATGCCGCACCGCCTTCTGCAATGTTGTCCAAGTCTCCCAATATCGCTTCAATCTCGGGCTTGCGTCCAACCGCAATATGCTCCAACCCGATTCGCGGCACCACGCCTGCCGTCAACGAATTGATTAATGCAGTAGTTATGCGTTTTGGAATTTTAATTTCATTCATTACCTATCACCCCAACTATGTCTGAGCCTAGATCGATCCTCATCATTACAGCTGCAAATACGCTGCCCAAAAAGGTACTCGACACCACAGCCTAAATATCATCTAAAAAGTTCAATCTTTGGATAACCGTGCGTCCCATGGCTTACCCTAGAATTGCGGATCTTCCTTTTAAGGCCAAATGCCGTTGCTATTTCTCGTTTCTCGTCGCCAATAGATGATTGCTCGTTCCACTTCATGATCTTGCTCTTGTCTAACGTCAACTTTTTATTTTCTAGCTAAAATAAGATAAGACTCATTCAGGTCGTAGTGGTTACGTTCGCACGTCAACACCTATTCATTTCTTTAGACAAGTGTTCGCTCCTCAGCCATGCCCCGACTTTGGAAAGGTGCTCTTCAATAATCACGTTATTTTCTACGAGCAAATCGCCGATCATCTCCATCGCTTTCTCATTGAGGTCATCGATCAGTAATGCAGGCATCGTGCCGTATTGCTGCGAAATAGCGAATAACCCCTGCTCCCCTTCCCCTCGAAAAAGAATCATTAAAGCCTCTAATTCTACAGATTTCAGCGACTTCAACAAGCTCTCCCATTCCAGACCAACTTGCTCGTCCACCTCTAAAGCCTCACCATTCCCCTTGTTGTTGGATGCATTATTTAGACGTATCAACTCAGCTATATATTCATCATCGATCACAACTTCGCCATTCTCATAGATGAGAAGCAGATCGCCCAGTTCCTCTAGTGCTAATTCATTCATATCATCTATCGCCAGTTCAAGCATCATACCTGGCATTAGAACAGCTAGCTCATGGATCTCCATCGAGGCGTCACTGCGCACAAGATAATCCAGCAGCATCCGATGATCCGAAGACAGCTTGTTCCAAACCTTCATCATCCCGCTCGCCGAATGATGTTGGTGAGCCACCTTCTCCACTTCTGAGTGCTGATTTTCAATCTGTGGCGAGACCTTAACTGTGCCTACATTTTTCAGCAAGTCTAATTCCTCGGCCTCAGTCTCTGTATCAATCGTTAACCTCTCGCGGACAATGTCCGAATCCGTCTGAAGCTGGGCAAGCTTATCCGTATCAATGCTAACTGGCGGCATCTTTCGCGCTGGCGCATTAGCCCGTGCATACTCCCGCTCGAGATAACGTGTAACGAGCGCCTCCACCTCTGCGGCCACCTTAATACCGCGCAGCTTGCCGCGAAAGCCAACCAATCTGCGGAGCGTATTCTCTGTCACCCGTACGAGCTGCGTGATCATCCCCCGCAGCGGTACATGGGTACTTAGCCGCACCAATCCAATCGTCACGGTACGCCCATATAACGTCGTATCGTATACCGCGCTGCGGAACAAGTGACGCTCATGTCGTACTGTACCGCTGGAACCAGGGTGGTAGCGTTCAATAAGACGCAATCCCTCGGTACGTTCCAAGTAAGCATCCACAAGAGCCAGCACTTTAGGTACATATGTCTCCAGCAGTGCCTGTCCTCCATTTACATAGAACTTGCTTTTCGCGACGTTATAGTCAGACAACTTGTCAACAGCTTTCAGCCCTATATGCAATGGCTTGGCCGACAAACACTCGAGCAGTTCCAACTCCATTAGTTCACCCGACAAGCCATGCGGCAGTCGTTCAATTAACACCTGCAGTGGAACATCAAGTCGATGGACGAGCACAAAGTCCGCGATCCAATCCGGCAGGTAAAAGTCCAAACGCGGAAAAGACGTTCGGTATGCGTCCCATACTTGCAACAACAGGCTGCACCCCTGGCTTGGCTCTTCCCATCCCACGCCATTAATCAATTCATACATATAAATAAAGAGATAGGATAAATCCGTATCCGGATACCTTCCTTGACGTACCTCAGCACGCCAATAGAAATACCATTTGGTCTGTGCGGCATTCATATTGCTGTACGCAGGCCAATAAGCAGCAAAGGGCACATACCGTGCTTCCGGCCCAATAAATGGCTCCATTTCACGTGCGCGGTCAGCAAATTGCCGCTCTCTGCTGCGCATCAGCTGAGACCCTTCTACCTCCACAGCGTAATTGTCCTCAAGTGGACGAGCATCGACATTATCTACAGCACTATCAAAATGGATAAATGATTCCTCTATCGAGTTCCTTCCGTGCTCTGGCTGGTCAGGATTACGTACATTACCAACCTCCCGCTGTACAGGTGGTAGCAAGTCATTTTCTTCCCTCTTGCTGCTATTAGCCCCAGCCATCACCCGTTCAAAGACCAGCACTTTAGATCTTATATTCTCCCCTGCCAACGCTAGTTGGGTTAAATAATCAGCCGTCTCGTCAAATGCTTGTACATAACGTTCCGCTTCTGCATCCACCAGTCCCGAGTCCATCTCCTCACATCCACCTGCTAGCGGCTCCTCAACACTTACCTGCTCGTGATGCAGCGAAGCATCCAGCCGCCTGCGGGCCCATCCCCATATATCCGTCTCCTCAAGCTCTATATCAAATGGAGCAAACTCAAGCTCATGCTTCGTAAATTCCCCACGTTCATTTACCTGCCCCGTACGGCTTGTCGAATGCGGCCCACTTTGCGATAAGCACATATCCACATCTGCAGCTACATACATATCTGCTTCCTCAAGCCCCATCTGCCAGTCAACGGCCTCCTCTCGCCATGCCGCCGCGTTCCAATCCTCCTGCTCCAAATCCTCATACCAGTCATCCGCTCCAAAAGGATCTGCGGCAGTCTGATCTTGTTCCCGTTCCAGATCTTCCACAGGGACTGAATCAGACAAAGCGTGATCCTTGGACATCTGCTCACGCTTATTCGGAATCGACATGTTCTGCTCTTCACCTTGAATTTCCATTTCAGCAAAACGGATCGGTTCATGCCGCTGTCTCATCGGTAGTCTGACCTCCCCATCTATATGTAATCGGTTCGTTATTCTCGTCCAAACACTTGTACGTATATTATAACATTTTACGCACAGCTTGTAAGATGCTGTCATTCTTTTCGCAAAGGAAAGTGAAGTACCAATCCCCGTCCAACGCTTATAATTACTCGGCTCCCAGCTTACTATGAAGAACCCATCAAAATAAAAGCTGTCTTCCGACTCGACTTACGCACAACAATTGTCTCCCATTATCGTCTAAGATTAGAGATGGAATTTTTTGAAAGTTAGACAACAGCCGCCGTGCTGTCCTACCGCCGTAACAGTAGTATAAAGCGAGCCTGTAGGGATTTATCGTTGAGTTATGATTTGTAAAAGCTCGATATGAGGAGGAGTCTCATTAGTGAAGAAACGCTATCGATTAATTACAATTATTGTTGCTTGTTCAGTTAGTCTAATATTAACGGCCTTTTTTTTACTTGTGCGGCAAGTAGATGCCTCAATAGAACAGATTATAGACCAAAAATTAGACCAGATCATGGCCATAGGCCATGACAACAACGGGAGCGCTTCTGCACTCCCTACTGCCTTACATTCCAACCCATATGACTACACTCGAAACAGCGTACCCTTTTCACATATACTTAAACTCGGCCATGCAGCGCTTCCTATTTTGCAAGACAAATTGTCTGCCACCAAAGAGAACGGACTGAAGCAGTACATTATTGCTATTGCGATCGAGGATATCGCTCAGGTTAAATTAAAGTCAGCATCATCAGCCTCCTGGGACACTGGAAAAGAATTTCTGACTGAATGGCGGCAGCATCTGCAACATATCCCGCAGCGTGTCGCTGTTATAGTAAACTCGAAAGCAAATAAAGAGCAAAAAGCAGTACAGCTCATTCAGTTAGGCTTACCTGCCATTCCATTTATACTCGATCAACTGGAGCTAGGTCATACTGAAGTCTTATCTGCGATCCAACAGCTGATATCCTCAAACAGGCTGGAAACTGACCACTCAACATTTTCGATGGAGTGGCTTGCTGCTAACCAATCCGACTATGAAGAACTAAGGCAGCTCGTCCTGCGCGCAGCACTTGAACGATAACAGAAAGAACTCAGCTAAATAGTTATAAATTAAGGCGACTGTTCATATCAGTCGTCTTTTCTTTCTGTTGGTTGGATAGAAATGTCCTGCTTCTTCTAGGTCTAAATTATGCTGCATAAAGAGGAGTGAAGTCCCTCTCCTTGTTGACGATTACCGAATAAATAGGCCCTTGGAATCAATCATATGAACATACCGACATTTTTAATAGAAAAAACGTAATGTTCGTGATATGTTAATAGCAGTGTGCTTTTACGACAACGATCCCTAATTTTGTATACATTTCGTCATATAACGACATGTTTAATGAAAGGTTGACCCTTCATGAAGAAACAAATAATGAAGAAAGAATGGATTTCTTCCAAGCTCACCATCGTCATCATGCGCGACGCGCATCAATCCGTGAAGCAGATCCAACTGCCCAAGCTGATGCTTGCTGTCCTGCCTGTCGCCCTCTCAGCGCTGCTGCTGGGCATGGCCGCTTATCTCTATTACCAATCCTTCACCGTCACTTCACTGACGGCTGAATCATCACAATATACGAACCATATGCAGAAAAAAGAGAAAGAGATCGATCAGTTAAAAGATCAGGTATTGCAGCTTACAGCTCTTGCCAGCGATGTTGAAGGGCGTATGCAGCAGATCACAAAGATGGAGACTCAGCTTCAGCAGTTCGTAAGCACGTACAGCAACCCGAAGGAACTGACAAAGACGAAATCATCCAGCAAGAAGACAGCTGCTCTCATTCAACCTGTCTCATCATCAGCTCGCTCCCTTAATGCCATTAATCCGATGGGCGGCGAGTATCGTGAAGCATCGAGCGAGGAAATGATCGCGCTGGCCAAATCAACGGGAGATAAGCTGAGAAAGATGCCAAACACCTTTACTTCTCTGCTGTCCAACGTAAATGGAACACTGCAGGAAGTAAAAGAGACAGAGCATATTTTACATGGAACACCAACCCTCTGGCCGACCGAATCAACTCGTATTACATCCTTGTTCGGGTATCGGGAAGATCCGTTTAATTCCAAAGCAGCACTTCATTCGGGGCTTGATATTGGCGGCAGTCATGGAGACACAGTCTATGCCGCTGCAGAAGGCAGAGTAACAGATACAGGACTTAGCGAATCTCGGGGCAATTATATTATTATTAGACATCCTGAATCTGGTCTAACTACCCGATACTATCATCTCTCCAGCGTGAAAGTGGAAAGCGGTGCCAAAGTAGCCAAGGGAGATCCGATTGGCGGTATGGGAAGCACCGGCCGCAGTACGGGAACACATCTGCATTTTGAAGTAGTCGAAAATGATAGTCCTGTTGATCCACTGCCATACTTGCAGCAATTTGCCGAAGTGACGATACCTACTTCGCTGCAAAATAATCATGAATAAAGGGGAGTTCGAGGATGTTTAAGAGCAATAAAGCCTCTGTGCAGCCAACCGACACGCTGATCGGTTATGGCACTCAGGCAGAAGGCAAGCTTATATGCGAGACAAGCCTGCGTATTGAGGGCAACTTCCGGGGAGAGATCGAATGCTCCCGCGATGTCGTCATTGGCGAGAGCGGAGTCGCCCATTCTTCCATCCAGGCAGCAGACATTGTAATCGCAGGTCAAGTACACGGCGACATGCGGGTTAGCGGCAAGCTGACGATTACGCCAACTGGCCGACTGTATGGTAATATTACGAGCGGCAACCTTATTATTCATGAAGGAGCAACATTTGTGGGCGCAAGTATTATGTCCAAGAATGAGGACAGTCCTGTCATCTCACTGCAAGTGGACAACACCAAGCGCCAAGCAGCCGCTGCAGCCGAACAACAGGACTAAGCTTGCACAGCGTGGTCGGGCTGGTTGCTGCTCCTCCTGGCGTCAGTTAGTTCACTTATATATTGCCGCCACCCTGATCACCTCCGAACAACTTAAGCGCCGTCTCGATAAACAGATTAACAGCGATAGAAGTATCTGAACGCGAAGGAACTGCCAATCGAATGTCCCTGAACGCCTCCGGTTCTAATTCGCGGACAAGTACATTAGGCGGCAGCGCCCATAATGATAACTGTGACAGTATAGCGGTGCCCAGACCTTCCTGAACCATGTTTAATGCTGTATTCACGTTTCGAACGACGAACCTCGCCTGAAGCTTCGTATCTGCTCTGCGATATAAATCGACGATCGGAGACTCGTAACCGGACCGGCACATAATCATGGAGTCGTGGCTCAAATCCTTTACTGCAATAACAGAACAATCTTGCAAGGGATGACCCTCTCTTATTACGGCATACATCTTCTCCCTAAACAACGGAATCGTATCCAGATCACCGTCCGGCGGAATGATAAGCCCTACATCCACTACTCGTTTGTCCAACCAGTCTTTTATTTCGTCTATCGTGCCTTCATGAAGCTCAAATTCCAGCTGCGGGTATTTTTCCGTAATTACACTCATGATCTTCGGCAGGAAATAAGAGGATGCGACGGGAAAAGCCCCCACCCGTACTGTCCCTATATCCAACCCTTTTTCCTGTGCAATTTCTTGATCTACTTTTTCAAACGACTGTAATATATCTCGAAACAAAACTAATATTCGCTTCCCCACATCCGTTAACAGGATGCCGTTGCGCCGATCTCGAATGAGCAATTTCACGCCCATTTCAGTCTCCAGGCTTGACATGGCGCGGCTTACAGCTGGCTGAGTCAGGTTAAGTTCCTGTCCCGCCTTCGTAAAGCTCCCTGTATCCGCTATTTTAACGAATAGCTGCAGTTGTTGATTTGTCATAACAGAATTGTTATGCCTCCCATGATAAACATTCATTTTATTAATGCCAGGATGCATTGTATCATGAGAACAGACAACAAACAAGGAGTGATCCCACATGCCTCAACTCTCACGTGTGAAGGTAGCCGGTTACCTCACATTTTTAATTTTGATCTGGGGCATTAACTGGCCGCTGTCCAAATTTGCACTGGCTTATGCTCCCCCTATTTTATTTGCAGGTTTGCGAACCTTTGTTGCAGGCATCATCCTGCTTGCCTTTGCGCTAACCAGGTACAAACAGCTCCGTTTCAAGGAAACGTGGCCCATATACGTGTTGGCTTCTGTATTAAACATCGTGCTGTATTATGGCTTTCAAACCGTTGGCCTGCAGTACATGCCTGCTGGTCTGTTCTCTGCAATCGTCTTTTTTCAGCCCGTCCTGCTAGGGATATTCTCTTGGTTATGGTTTGGTGAAATGATGTACGGGCTCAAAATGGTTGGCTTGCTGCTCGGATTTGCCGGTGTGTCTGTCATGAGTATCGGGGGATTCTCCGGAAATATATCAGGTTGGGGCATTATACTGGCAATTGCCAGTGCGCTTTCATGGGCCATGGGCTCACTGTATATGAAAAAACAGGCCGCACAGGTGGATTCCGTCTGGATGACGACGATGCAGATGTTGATTGGCGGCATCGTCATGCTCGCATCAGGTTCCTTCATGGAAAGCTGGGCTGATATTGTATGGAGCAGTTCTTTTATCGGAGTTACACTATTTATATCGGTGTTTGTCATCGCGCTCGGCTGGCTCGTCTACTTTACCCTGATTGGTACAGGTGAAGCCAGTAAAGTAGGTTCCTTTACGTTCCTTATACCCGTCGTGTCTATTTTGATTAGTGTCATGTTCTTCCATGAAAAGGTTACCGCTAGCTTGCTGACGGGGCTTGTGCTGATTGCGTTCAGCATTCTGTTTGTAAACGTAAAACCGAAGCGTTACCGATTACAAGCTTAGTCGGTTGGAGAATTGAACTGGTATTGGCGGCTGCGGATAAATATCCTTATTCTTATTTTCCATGGAATCGTCATGTTGAATGTGATATGTACACTCACCTCTCCACCTGCACCCATGTCTTGGCACGGTGTAAGGCGGATTATCTACCTTAAAGCATCACCAAATGTGGAAAAACCCGCCTTTACGGAGGGTTTTTCATCTTATGTGTGCTCCTCCTCATGGGGATTCAGAGCTAATAACACGATAATGGCTTGCGTCCGCTTCCTACCCTATTCCCCTGCATTAAGCCCGTTCCTTATGTTGAGGCAAGGTCTCCGCCTTCAGATGCACCCGCTTCTGTTTATGATCCCACTCTACTTTAATGTCATGAATGGCGCAAAATTCACGCAGAGGCAGCATCACATCGCTTCCCTCCCGTTGATAAAGCTTCTTGCTGAACGAAATGGTCCTGCCATCAATCGTAACCGTAATCGGAAGCCCTACGTTTTTGACAAGAGTTGTTCCACCTATCAGGTTGATCAATGCCTCTGGAGTCTGCTTGCTGTTCCCCGCGTCAAAACGAAAGGCATTTTTGTCGTCCTTTGTTGTCATTCCTTTCTTTACCGTAAAAGAAAGCTGAGTACCCAGCTTGTTCAGCACCTTTATCACGTCATTATTATAGGCACCGTAAGGAAAGGCAATTACGCTGCGTTTATTGCCGAGCTCTTGCTTCAATCGCTGCTCCGCTGTGGACAGATCCGCAGTTATTCGGGTGATATACTCCTGATCACTTTCTATCCGCTTCTTATCCTTTAAATACAAGTGGCGTGTCAGCATCGGCTTCTCTTTACCCGCGGCATTAATTGCCCCGTACTTATGAGAATCGTATGTATGGCTGTAGAAGCTCATCCCTGCTTGCTTCATCTCACGCATCTGATCCCATGTCAGCTTCTTACGACCTGTTTGGTTATCAATAGCAGATACGATGACAAAGTTAGTGGCCGTGTAGTTGTATTTTCGCAAGATTGGATACGCCTTTGTGTAGAAGCTTTCATATCCATCATCAAAAGTAAGCAGCACCGCATTGTTTGGCACCTTTTTGCCTAAAATCATAAAGTCTATATATTCATCCATACTGATGACCTTGAAACCATGTGTCTCCAGCAGCTTCATGTGGCGCTCGAATTGTGATACCGGCAATATGTGAGACACTTCCGGTTTGTCTGCGAGATCGTGATACATCAGCACCGCAACTTGGTTCTTGTAATAGACTTTGGAAGCTGGTGCAGCAGCGGAAGTTGCAGCTCCAACGGGCTGCTTGCTCACTTCCACCTGCATCCCAAACACCGACTTAATAAATGCCGGCGACACCATAAGTTGTCCGTCGATCAGCTTAATTCCAGACTCCACCTGCACATTCTGTCCGTTTACGGTTGCTGTTATTGACTTCGCCTCCGTACTTGATGCGCACCCTGTAAACAAAGATAGGACAAGCATACCAGTTAACAGGATCTTTGTTCGAAGGTGAATACGATTCCTTTTGGGACAATTAGACCTACTATTTATGTGTATAAAGTTGTTTGCTTTCATTAAGGCTTCCTCCCCTGCTTTCTGTATATACCAAGTCTAGAAGGAAGAACTTAATGAATGCGTACGCCAATCCTTAACGAATCCTTATCATTTTCCTAATCTGCCGCACGCCTCTTAAGAAATCGTTAATAACCACAGAGAACATACCGCCCAATAAATAAAGCCCGCATTGCTGCGAGCTTTTACCTACAACCTGATTTATTGTGTTTGTGTCCATCTATCAGTATCATAATGCTTAACTCATCTTACGTACCATTTGCATCTATTGCCGTCGATACTGCTCACCGCAGCCTAACTGCTGCTTACGACACGTACCGCTCGTCGACTCCTTGGTACGGCAGGTACCTGTCCGAACACCACCCAAGCATGCGGCAGCACGCGGACCACAAGCGAGACCGTTGCCCATGAACAGATTAACGCAAACAGGAATCCGCCTGCGTACCAGAAATGAAGCAATCTGCTGGAAGCATGCTCTGGAGGGAACGAGCGATAAAGCAGCAGAAAGAAAGGATGGATCAAGTAAATGCCAAAAGAAAGTTCACCTAAGCGATGCATGGATTGAACCAGCCACGGCTTGGCATGCCTGCACAGCAGATGCGCCAATTGGAATGCCATTAATGCAGCCGCATAGGTATGTACGTTCCATGCCAGTTCATACGCTAATGTATTATATGCGGCACCATAGAGTCGAGTATTGTACCACATCAGCATATGACATGCCCCTGCTCCGATACCGGTAAGCCACAGCATGCCCCATACCGCTATCTTCGTGGCAGTCGCATGTTCGCGGCTTATAACGATCCATGCCTTTAACTTCGGATAGTAGATGCCGAGACAAGCGCCCAACATAAAGTATGACATGTACGATAAGGACCAGCTCCCTTTATTCGGCACTTGAAGGGCGTACTTATTCAAGAGGATAAAGCCCCATTGCAAAGCAAGACCGATAGGTACAGCCCATTTCGCCACAACCGGTTTACGCTTAAACAGACCTAAAAAAATCGGAAAAAGCACATAGAACTGGATGCTTATAAAGATAAAGTAAAGATGCGTATAAGCTTTGCCAGTAGCAAGACTGACGATAAACTTGCCCAATGTCTCTTCCAATGAGCGGTCACGGTAATGCAGAAAGTGCACCAGCACAAAGTAAAACACGGAAAATAATGCATACGGCACAATAATATATTTTAATCGTCGTGCATAAAAGCTCTTGATCAGTGCCTTGTCCAACGTACGCTGACTGTAGCTATAGAACAGCACAAAACTGCTGAGGAAGAGAAACGTAGGTGTACCTATTTTCATAAACACATTAAAAAAGTTATACAGCAAATAAAAGTTTGAATCTTTCATGGCAAGCGTGGCAAAAGAAGTAGAGTGTACGGACAGCACTCCGATAATCGCCATTGCCCTGACGAGCTGCACTTCGGGCAGCTTCTCTCTAGATGACATAATCGTTACCCTCCTTAATTAAATCTCCTAGAACGGAGTATAAAGGAGGGTTCTTAATGATTTCGTGTCGCAGATCTTATCGATTACTTATCAATTTATTAATAAAGGTTTAGAACTTTCGGATACAAGCGGCAGTCTGGTCTCAAATGTAGTTTGGCGGCGGTCGCTCATTACAGAAATGCGTCCACCATGCACTTCAATGATGCTCTTCGTGATTGCAAGTCCAAGCCCCGTGCCGCCAGTGGCCTTAGAACGGGACTGCTCCACACGATAGAACCGGTCGAATATGAACGGCAGATCCCGTTCTGAGATCGGATCGCCATAATTCGTTATGCTTACAACAGCTCCCTCCCGCGAGACACCAATCTCAATATCCACATACTGGCCTTTGCGGCCGTATTGTATCGCGTTAGACACCAGATTCTCATACGCACGAACAAGCCGATCACCATCAGCCAACACTTTAAGTGTCTCATGCTCCGTATGGATACGACAGGTCATCCCCGCATTCTCTAAGCTCGGTACAAATTCTTCTGCCAACTGACGGATGAAACTGACGATGTGCAGCTCCTTCAGTTCAAGCGGTAAGCCGTTATTGATCCTCGTATATTCAAACAGGTCATCGATAAGCTTCTTAAGGCTGTTTGCCTTCTCATAGGCTATGTTCACGTAATAACGCAGCTCTATCTCATCTTGATAACGATCTTTATCGATCAACTCCAAGAATCCGAGAATGGATGTAAGCGGTGTACGGAGGTCATGTGATACCCCTGTAATCAGGTCATTCTTTGTCTTTTCAGCATTTCGCTCCTCTTGAATGGACTGACTCAATTGCGCGCTCATCTCGTTGATGCTCTCCGCAACCCGCCCCAATTCATGCTCCGGCTTTACCGGGATCGTATGCTGGAACTGGCCCTTTGCAATTTCCCCTAATCCATATGTAATCTCTTGCAAATAAGAATTTAACTCAGACGCTACCTGATTAATCTCAAATGCAATTCCACCCAGCTCGTCTGAACCCTTGATCGGCAAAGTCGTATCATATTGTCCCTTGGCAATATGTTGCGCCGCCGTGCGGATCTCCTCCAAGTAGCCAATTACACTGCGGCTGAACTGATAATAACTAAAAATAAAAATGATGATCCCCAACACAATTGCCGTAGGCTTCGAGCCAATGTTGTTAATTGTTAAAATTAACGGGATATTATAAGGTTTGATCGGTAGTAAGTAAGTGGCAAGCAAATTACCGAGCAGAATAAACAATCCAGTAACAGCAGCACTCGCGATCAAGACTAATAGGAACCTCCAACGTACTGTATGCAGCAGCTTGTTAGTTGACATGCTCTCGCCCTCCTACGATGATTCCATTTTATAGCCAATTCCCCATACGGTCTTAATGTACTGTGGATTTTGACTGTCCTTTTCGATTTTCTCACGAATTTTGCGAATATGAACCATCACCGTATTTTTCGACTCCATAAAGGGCTCGTTCCATACTTCCTGATAGATCTTCTCCATACTCAACACGATCCCACGATTCATAGCCAGCATCTTCAGAATAGCGAATTCACGCGGCGTCAGCTTCACAGGCACGTCATCCACGGTAACGGAGTGAGTAGCTACGTTAATGATCAGATCATCAATCTGAATTTCGTTATCGTCTCTATTCCGCGCTGCCTGATTAAACTGCTTGTATCTGCGCAAATGAGACTTCACTCTCGCGAGCAAGACGAGCGGATTAAACGGTTTAGTTACATAATCATCCGCCCCGATGCTTAACCCCGTAATCTTGTCAATATCCTGACTCTTTGCTGACAGCATAATAATCGGGGTATTGTTCTCCTCTCTAATCTTCATACAGGCTTGGATACCGTCCATTTTAGGCATCATGACATCCAATATAATCAAGTCAACACGGTTGTTTTGCAACAGGGCCAGCGCCTCTTCCCCGTTAGATGCTTGCAGCAAGTTATAACCCTCATTTTTCAAATAGATTTGAATCAGCTCTATAATCTCTTTTTCATCATCGACCAATAAAATGGTTTCCCTAGCCATCTGTTTATCCCCTTTTTCGGCATGTTCATTCATTTATAAACTAATCAGTCCATTCAGATGCTGCTAACACACCATCAAGACGCCCCTTGGAAAGAAGCGTCTTGATCACATCTCTATTCGACTGTTCTTCAGGTTACTCCTTCATTTCCGGCATAGGCAGGAACAGCATGTGAAGTGGCAGGTTGCTGCCGGAAGCTAGCACAAAACTAAACTTCACCTTCTCTGACTGGTTGCCAGTACGGTATAGTACACCAGCCTCGTCAGGATTCAGCAGAATGCTGTCATCGGTCATGTTAACGACCTGCCCATTCACAAGGAATGCTCCTGCATAGTGGCCGCCACGGGCATTTAACGCTACGACAGTACGAGGGGCCACCTCCACCTCCATGTTATACAGCACGCCTGTGTTGCCAATATTAATCTCATCCAGCCCTGTAACACGATCCACGCCATCTACAAAAATATCGCTGGCGTTATCACCGATCACCAGCCGTTCCGCCTTCTCGCCGTGCAGTCCTTGAACTTCAAGCGTGCGGTTCCCTTCACTGAATGTCCCGCGGACGTGCTTGCCGTCACGGTCCATCAAGCTTAGCTGCGGCAACGCTTTTATAGGCTCCTTGGCAGGGTCTAAAATGACAACCGAGAATTCCAGCTCGGCATCGGTGCTAATTTCCGAATAGGAGGTCATCGTCAGGCCGGGCTTAATTGGTGCCTTGCTGATGTCCGGCAGGACCACAACCGTTTTTCCTGCGGGTACCTTCATCGCGTTAACCTGCTCGCCTTTCGCGTGAGACCCTAAGTAACGAGATACCGCTACCTTGCCGCTAGTCGAGACATACTGTGTTGGACCACCCATGCCAAAGGCGTCCAAAGTCAAGTTGGCATCTGTCTGATTACGGTTTGTCGCCAACAAATACACCGTTAAGTCCTGCTGTGAACGATTCTGGTTATGGATATTAATCCGGAACTTCCCTGACAGGACATCTCGATATGCAATACCCTCATCCCCCAACAGGTGCTCTGGACTATTACTGCGAACAAATGTCATGGGACTGGTCACAACATGATAAGGAACTGGCGTATAGTTCAACACATCACCACCGGCGACGGAAATTTTACCGCCTTGCGGAGAATAGAGCATCGCGTAATCGGCCTGTGTATACAGTTGGTTATCAGTAATGCGTACTGACTTGGTTACAGTATGCTTCAGCCCATGCTGATTCTGTACTTCCAGTGTAATTTCATGTATGCCTGGTTCAAAATAAGCGGGCTGCTTCCCTTTCCACGTTCGCTTCACAATCTTACTCTCTTCATCGTAGCTTGTATCCTCGTATCGAATATGCTCCCCCATGCGATACTCTTCCTTGTCCGTTTGGAATTCCGCTACAGGCTCCTTAAACTTGACCACCTCACTCTTTGCCCATTCAAGCGTATAACTTTTGCCTGATACCTTAAGCGAGCTATTAGTCAATTGGGCCCAGCTCTTCAGCGGAACCATCATGCTGCCCTTGTAGGTATAGATGGTTCCTGCAGCCGTAACAGGTTTCCCGTTTACAACTATGCTTTTGGAGTCCGGCTTGAATCGAATGGTCTGGCTGCCGCTGCTTGCAGCCGATTGTTTAGTTGCCGCATCATAAGTAACAGTATACTCATAGCGAGTTGCCAAGCTCTTCAACGGGGCATAAGCGACTCCATTGCGAATTGTGATGACTTGTGCAGCCTGTACCTTCTCTCCATTATGTACCATTTGACTGCTTTTGTCAGTCATCGTAAGTACATGACGGCTGCCCTCTCTCTTCACCGCGCTGCTATCATTAACACTCTGGCTGCTCTTCACGAGCTGATCCTCCCAGGCTGTTGAGAGGCTTGGATCACCGTTTTCGCTTGATATAGAAGGTATACTTGCAGCATCTCCTTCTTCCGCGTACGCCGCAGTACCGAAAGTCGCCAGCTGCAGTGCAACCAATGAGCAGGCCAATACCCCTTTGAATCCATTAGACACATAATTATTCATATGATTACGTCCACTCCTTCTCGTCTAAGTCCATTACTATGGACGGTGAATATAGGATATGACGTCTCTTAATGGAAAAGGTTTCTGGACTTAAGAGAATGATAAGATGTTAAGAAATTAGTAAGATTTATTAACAAAGAAAAGCAATTCTTCCGTCCGCCGACGAAAGAATTGCCTAGAATCATGGCTTTATTTATTGATGAACGCTTGCAGTTATAACGTAAAAGCGGTCTCCAAACCAAGACGAATCATATCATGAAGCGCGGTCTCACGTTCTTGAGACGTGACGGTCTGATTGGTCAGCATGTGATCAGTCACCGTCAGAATCGACAACGCACGAGCATTATACTTGGCAGCAACCATATACAGCGCAGCCGTCTCGTTGTCGCTTGCCAGCACCTGATAGGCCGCCAGTTTCTCATACATATGTGCATTGCCGTCATAGAAATGATCCTCCGTCATGACAAGCCCAGCTCGTACCGGCAGGCTCATCTTACTTCCGGTGTCATATGCCGCTCTTAACAAGTCAAAATGTGCTGTAGGCGCATAGTTAAAATTCTCAAACTCATGCTTAAACATCGCAGAGCTAGTGCATGCCCCTGTGCCCAGTACCAGATCCATATGCTTGATATCCGGATGATAAGATCCGCTTGATCCGATACGAATCAGGTTGCGGACACCGTAGTCATGTGCCAATTCTGTCGCGTAAATGGACATCGACGGCATGCCCATCCCTGTACCCTGAACCGATATACGCTTGCCTTTATACGTACCTGTATACCCTAGAATGCCACGAATACGATTGTAGCATACCGCATCCTCCAAATAGTTCTCAGCAATATACTTCGCACGCATCGGGTCCCCAGGCAATAATATCGTCTCGGCAATATCACCAATGCTTGCTTCAATATGAAAGCTCATCCTATATTCCTCCTCATTAACCCCATTCTGTCACTCTGAGCTGATCCCTGATCCCTCAATAGAGCAGCGAGTCGCTGATCGACCTTAAAATCCTGTTCCCGTTGCCCCTTTGCGGTTACGGTTGACTTCGTAATTTTGTCTCCATTCCAGCAGCCCATCGATGCACAAGAACAGATTAATAACAGCAAGTAAAATCATGACGTACAGACCAGTTGAGAAATACACCACAATAGAAATGGCATTCATCAGAATCCACAAGTGCCAGTTCTCCAAAATCTTCTTACTGAGCAAGTACTGTGCAACAAGACCAATAACAGCGATTAATGCATCCAGATACGGATTACTTGCATCCGTAAATTTCACTTGAATGTACGACCAGAGTCCCCATGAGAGCAAGATAATAGTCGTCCAAATGACATAAC
Source organism: Paenibacillus sp. ACRRX (assembly GCF_022346885.1). Lineage (GTDB taxonomy): Bacteria > Bacillota > Bacilli > Paenibacillales > Paenibacillaceae > Paenibacillus_B. Next base: position 127,627 of record NZ_JAKRNK010000007.1, on the reverse strand, counting down.
CTTGTGCAGACAAACGAATTGTTGGTGCAACGTCTTCTTCCCCTTTGTTCTTTACCCAGTAATACCAGCCATATAGGTTAAAGATAAGCTGCAAGGCCGCCAGAATAACCATCGCATATAAGCCATTGTCAAAGTAAATGTACATAAAGCTCACGACCGCAATGGCACCAAACAAGAAATTAATAACTTTCTGTCTTGCCAGTAACCACACATTCACCACGCCTACCACAGAAGCAAAAATCTCGATATACGAGGAATTTAAATAGATGCCCGCCCCAATACTGATAGCGCATGCGATTATTACGAACAAAGGATGTTTTACCATGTGCTTTACCTCCTCCATGAGTTTAACCTGCTGCCTGTTTACAATTCCTTGCCCTTGACACGCTTACTATCAAATGACAAGGCTTTCATATTACGCCAAACGATTTTAACTATCTAACTATGAACTACGAGCGTGTATGGAAATCATCATTTCTTCGTTTGATTTAAGATCGGCTGATCTGTTCCTCTAACCGCAATTGATCCATATTTCGAATGATAATCTCATGCTTGTGTAAGTTAATGATATGATGTTCCTTTAATTTCGATAAAATACGGTTGATACTTCGAGGAGTCACCGCAAACTGTCTGCTAAGCTGCTGCTTATCGATCTGAATGATGATCGTCCCGTCCGTGTTCTTCTGACCTTGCGGTACGCAGCTGAGCAGATAACTGCACACCCGTTGATGCAGCGGATACAGATTATTGTCTCCCTCCTTCTTTAAAATGTCATATTGCAGTTTTAAGATGCTGCGAATAAAGTACTCATTAAAATTACGGTCCAACTGCAGCCACTTCAGAAAATGATCTCGCTTCAGTCCCATCAATGCAACATCAGTAACCGCTTCCACATTACTGATAAAAGGAAGCCGATCAACAATTTCTAATTCCCCAAGCATATTTCCGGCAGTATAAGTAGATTGAACGTATTTCTTGCCATTTTCCCCAACCACGCTGATATCAGCTATCCCATCTACAAGGATATAGAAGCTGTCCTGTACGTCCCCCTGTGAAAATAATACAGTGCCCGCGGCATGCGTAGTAAGCTTCCATTCTCGCAATATTTCATAAGGGCACTGCTTCAACATCGCATAAATATGGTCGCTTTGCTCCATGTATTTAATCATTTGCTGCATCCCCATTTTGGACTCACCTCAAGTATATAGTTCTGGCATCATAGCCGTACAGGACCCTCGTCCGCTGCACATCTAAAAGTAAGAATGAATTATTGAGATTTCGGTCTTTATTCGGGACAATTGTCCTTTGGACCCGGACAGCTGTAGTCCTGGACTGGTAACCGCCTATCCCTTTATTATCGTCAACATCAATATGATTAAGGTTTATAAAAAATGTGTCGAAATAAAACAAATAATGTCGTATGATGAATTATATTTCATCATATATTGATGATATTTTACCATTCGTCAGGGGGAATACACCATGCTGCACAGCATAAGAACCAAATTAATCGCAGCTTTTCTTCTTACCATTTTGATCCCCATCTCTACGATCGGCACTATCGTGTATGTCACGACGCAATCCCAACTGTCGGACAACTTTGTCGAATCGACGAATCGCGAGCTAAATCAGGTTGATAGCCGCATCGCCCTTTATTTTAAAACCCTAAAAGAAAATGTACTTCTTTTGGCTAATGATCCCGTCATGAGCCAAGCCAAGGGCAGCGTTACCTCTTACGTTAACAATGCAAACAAAACCAAAAGCCATTCGTTAACGGCTGGCCATATAGAAGCCGCTATCGCAACAGACTTCCAACGATACATACAAGCACATCCGAAGACCTCTTCCGCCTTTTTGGGTACACAGGATGGCGGTTTCGTAGTTTTACCGGACAAGGAAATGGTGGCTAATTATGACCCGCGTCTTCGTCCATGGTACAAACAAGCACTTGAGCATCCTAAAGAGGTCCTGACGACTGATCCTTACGTGTTGTCGGGAACCGATACTTTTGCAATCAGCACAGTGGCTGTCGTGAAGGATAAACAAGGAGCCCCGCTTGGAGTGGCCGGTGTTGACACCAGCCTTGAAGAATTAACTAATGAATTAAGCGATATTAAGATCGGAACGACAGGTTACGTCATGCTTTTATTTAAAGACGGTACCATTCTAGCGGACCCTAAACATAAAGGCAACATCTCCAAAAATGTCGCAGACCTGGAGGCCAAGGAGTTTGCAGACGTCAAAAATATGGATGCCGGGAAGTTTAACGTGCAGTTGGATAAGACCGAATATGTTGCCAATCTGTTCACTTCCAAGACAACAGGCTGGAAATATATCGCCGTTGTAGAGCAGGAGGAACTGGATGAAGGTGCTGACAAGATCGGCTTTATCATTTTCCTAACTAGTACCATATTCGCTGTGTTAGCGGTAGCAGTTAGTGTTATGCTGTCGCTTCGGATTACGAAGCCGCTTAACGTCGTTGTCAGCAGCTTAAAACGTATTAGCGAAGGCGACTTTACAGAGGAAGTGTCGGAACGATTGTTAAAACAGAAAGATGAAATCGGTGTGTTGGGTCGTTCTCTGCATATGATGCAATCTTCCATTCATACCGTCATTTTAGAAATTAAGAGTGCAGCAACGAAGTTAAGCGCTTCGTCCGAGCAATTAAATGCCCATGTCGACGACACGTCTAAGACGGTTAATTCCATCTCTTCTCGCTCAGAAGATGCTTCAACAGGAGCTGAGAACCAGCTTCGTGCTACAGAAGAAAGCTCACGAGCAATGGAAGAAATGGCGATTGGTATCCAACGGATTGCCGAGACAACTTCGATGATCGCGGAATCATCCATTGATACCACATCGCAAGCAGAGCAGGGCAACCAGCTCGTCCAGCAGGCGGTAACACAGATGACAGACATTGAAAGCTCTGTGCACCAGTCCGCTTCCATCGTGAATCAATTGGGTGAGCGCTCACAGGAAGTTCAACAATTTGCTGTAATTATTAAAAATATTGCCGCGCAAACTAATTTGCTAGCGTTGAATGCAAGCATTGAAGCAGCAAGAGCAGGCGAACATGGCAAAGGCTTTGCTGTTGTGGCAGGCGAAGTGCGCAAGCTGGCGGAGCAGTCTGCTGATTCAGCCAACGAAATAGCACGTGTCATTGAGCATGTGCGCATGGAGACTGAACAGGCGATCGAAGCGATGGCTGCTGTTAGCTACAACGTGCATTCAGGAGCCGACAAGGTGAAGGAATCTGGTGAAGCATTTGTGCAGATCCTGCGCCAGATCGGCAGCATTACCAATGAGATTCAAGAAGCTTCCGCTGTCTCGGAAGAGATGTCTGCCGGTTCAGAGGAAGTGGCTGCTTCAGTTGAGGATATCGCTAAAATTGCGAAATTATCGACTGGACATGCAAAACAGATTGCTGCCGCAGCACGCGAGCAGAAAACTGGCATGGGCTCGTTAACTGAAGCGGCCGAAGAGCTCCATCAGATGTCGCAAGAGCTGAGCCAATTGATTGAAAGATACAAAGTATAATCAGACTATTTGTGTTATAGCTAAAGAAGGTGGAGCTGTCATATTAGGCGCTCCACCTTCTTTTATTTAAGCTGTTCTAGACCCAAAGAAGAAATCTCCATGTCCTTCTGCATTCCTTCATTTTCGATATGATTGAGCCGTCCCTGTTAAGATTGGTTGCCCCGTTAAGATTGATTGCAACGATAACTGCCCTTTCACTCTTTGGAGATATCGATCACAATATGGCGGGCACTGTAATTTCAACTTCCCGCTTTAATGCAGCTGAACGGAGGAAACCATCAATAATCGCTTGATTGTACAAGATTTCCTGTCCCGGAATTGGCGCTTGCCTGCCTTCCTGCACCGCCTCAACGAAATCGCGTACCTTCTCCAGGAACAAGTCCTTATTGTGCGTAATAATCGGAATCGGACTTTCCGTATGGTGACCTTGAATGTCATGATACATCGTGATCGAGCCTACGCTCCCGTCAAATACGCCGCCCCATGGTCCCGTACCTGCTGGCGTCACCTTTAGTCCCGCATCCGTGCCAAGAAACATCGTGGCTCCCAGTGAATCCATATGCATCGCCCACGATATTTTAAAGTGTAAAGTCAGATCGTTCTCGAATCGAATTAGTGCCGAGCCGAAGTCTTCTACTTCAAATGCATCTGCCTGCGGATGATACTTCGGATTTGTACCAAAGTGATTAGACGAGTATGCCGACACGGTAATCGGCTTCGGATTGCCGAGCGCGCTCAACGCCATATCAAGCGAATAGCAGCCAATATCCGCAATCGCCCCCGCTCCAGCAAGCGACTTTCTTACAAATGTGCCGCCCGGCATACCTCTGCGGCGACCGCCGCCAGTCTCAACGTAATATACTTTACCAAGCTGGCCGGACTGAACCAACTGACGGATCGTAGCCATGTTCGGATCATACCGCGGCTGAAATCCTACGTTCAGCATTCGTCCCGTCTGCTTGGCAGTCTGCACCATCTCTGCGGCTTCATCCAGCGTCACGGACATTGGCTTTTCCAGCATGACGTGTGCTCCCGCTTGCAAGCTGTCTATTGTCGTCGCATAATGTGAAGCATTAGGCGTGCAGATGCTTACGCCATCCAGATCCAGCTCCAGCAATTGACGGTGGTCGTCATAGGCTTGAGCTTGCTCTAGCCCCCATTGTTGGATAAACTGCTGCGCCCGTCCTGGAGCTATATCTGCAACCGCCACAATCTCGACGCCCTCAAGTGATTGGTAGCTGCGTGCATGAGCGCCTGCTATACCACCACTTCCGATAATACCGATCCGTAACGTTTTACTCATGTGTTGTGTCCTCCCCATTATGCAGCCACTCCCGCTTGCGGTATTCAGAAGGTGTCATGCCAAAGCGTTTGCGGAATACAGCATGTAAGTAATTCCCATTCGCAAATCCTTCGCTGACAGCGATCTTCTCGACTGAATGCGCTGTGTCCTTGAGCTGTCGGCACACAGCTTCCAACCGAACATCCTCCACAATGCTCGAAAATGAACCATTGTCATGATAAGTTTTCAGAATACGCTGAAGCTGACGTGAACTAATGTTTAGCTTGTCTGCCAAGTCTTCCAACGTTACAACACCCGCATAATTGGCGCGAATATACTGCAGTGCCAACCGATAACGAATGGCTTGCAAGTCACGCGAGGGCAGCGATACCGGTTCGTCCCCCATCTCATAAGCGCGGACGGCTCGCAGCACAATTTGCAGGACGCTCTGCTTGATCGTCGTATAGGAGCCGACTGTGTTGGCGATGCAAGCTTGATACGCCTCCAGGAAGCATGACATCGCTCCGTAAGTGTCCATAGTTGGCACAAGCGGCAGCTTGTGCAGCCTCTCCATACATAATCTGGAGTCCGCAGCTTCCCAGCGATCAACAGCTAGACTATCTTCGGGCTTCATTCCTGTTGTCCTGTCCACAATATCGATGTGCAGACACAGCTCATCCATCGCTTCTTCAAGATGCGCCTCCTGATAGTGCATGACACCAGGCCCCGTCAGGTAGAACATCCCTGCACTCAAATCGAACTCCCGTCCGCCCATCGCGACCTTGCCCCGTCCACGCGGGATAAAATGAAATTCAAACTCTGAATGCTGATGGAAGCCAACCGTCTTGCCTGGACCAAATGTCGTCAAATGAAAACGCAGTACTCTTATCTCGTAATGTCCCCAACGAATGTGCAGGTCAAGCCGTTCCAGCGCCTCTCTCCGTTCACGCATGACATCAAATGGAAATGGATGCAAGCGGTTAGCCTCCTTTCATCCTCTACTCACGTGCAAGTTCATCTAATCGAATCAAACGACGTTCTGTGGTGGAACGATTGGAAGCTTCCATCAGCTTGGTCAGTTCGAGAGCGATTCCTATATTTTCATCAGCCGTTGTATTATGTTGAATATGGCTTACCCATTGCTCAAACGCACTCTCACGGTTCGGCAGCAGCGGAAGTTCCTCCCAAGCTTGACCATCACCATGCTGAGTCGTGCGGAGCAGCAGCTTTTCTTCTGGGGTGCCGTACAATAAAGATCCTTCTGTTCCATGAACTTCAATCGTAAACGGGGAAAACGCATTTACGAACCCAGCTTCGACGATACCGACTGCACCAGACCAAGTAGACAGTACGGATACGGCGTTGTCCTCCACGGCTTTACCGGTCACGTAGCCGTATTGCGCTGTTACGTCTGTAGGTTCCTCTCCGAGAAACAGACGTGTAAGGTACATCGGATGGCAGCCGAGGTCGATCAGCGCGCCGCCGAAGCAATCCTCCAAGCTGTAAAAATGCTCCGGCAACCAACCTGCAAGCGCCCCATTATGAGATAATCGCACACGAACTTGTGTTACCTTGCCGAGCAGCCCTTGATTCAAGACGCGCTGAATCGTCAGCGTATAACCATCGTTGAGACGCGGCAAGGATACTGTCAGCTTCACGCCATTCTCCTCCACCGCCTTCACGATCTCCAACGCTTCTTGTAATGTAGGCGCTAACACCTTCTCAGTAAAAATGTGCTTGCCTGCTCTGGCTGCTTGAATGATCACATCACGATGCATTCTAGTTGGCGCATCAACGATAACAGCATCGATATCACTTGCTAGCAAGTCTGCTAACGAATCATAGAATGGAACGCCAAGCTGTTCTGCCGCCTTGCGCCCACGTTCTTGATCCTCATCCCACACTGCTGTTATTAGGGTATCGGGATGTGCCTCCGATTGTTTTGTATAATCCCAGGCATGTACATGCCAATAACTAATTTTACCGATACGAAGTGACATATCAATCTCTCCTTATTACTATAGAATAATGACACTTGCCTACAATATATCATATTCACTGTGCGATAATAGTTCAAAATGGCGACATATTATCTATAAAATTACGACATCAAATATTATTCTTCTATATTTTTCTTATCACGGAACGTTCTCCCTGATATCCAAATGCCTTGACTCGCTAACTGTTCAGGATCGCTCAAGGTGGGGTCCAAAAGGATCGGTCTCGAAAGTATAACTGTTAATTAATCAGATGCCTATTTCCATAGACAATGACTTCGGATACCTCTTTACAACCTGCTCGTTTGTAAATGCCAAGCCCCTCCGGTGAAGCTTGAAGCACGCAAATTCCATCACTCATTCGCTTGGCCTCCTCCAGGAGATAGTGAAACATGGCAGATCCTAATCCTTTGCCCCTGTATTCCTGTCTGGTAGCAATATCGTATATACCCACGCTATTTTCTGTCGATAGAAGCGAACCAATGGAGACAGCCTCGCCGTTGTACTCGCCTACGTACATTTTAAATTCTGAGCAGTACTCTAATGACGCGCAGCAGCTTTCCCATAGTATGCACGTAACTGTTCTGCTTCCTGCGTATCACCAAAGAGTGCCGACAGTACTTCACCAAATTGAATCACATCGGTTGGCGAAACGACCTGACGAATCGTACATCCTTCCGGCATATGCTTCTCAGGAGTTAGCTGCGCAAATAATGTAGAGCATCCGTAATAACCGGATCATCAGCAGTTGTACTCCGTCCGTTTCGATGAAATCTTTCATTCCATTCATGTTGTTTACAATAAAAATAATGACGGTCGTCATTTGACTGACTATAGCTGTCAGCAAAGGTAGCTTATACTAGACATAGTTTATTAGGTTCTATCAGGTTCTTATATCAGGGAGGTACACAAATGGGGACGAATATTCGCGAAGTGCTGCTTTTTATTACGGATGGCTTCTCCGATTGGGAGGCTAGCTACGCTACAGCCGAAATAAACAAGCCCTCTACTGGCTATTGTGTTAAGACGATTGCGGTAGATGCAGAACCTAAAACGTCTATGGGCGGACTTAGGGTGCTGCCAGACTACAGTCTGCCAACATACGTGCCTAACGAAGATACAGCGATGCTGATTATCCCAGGCGGCACAGGCTGGCGTGAGAAGCATAACCAGCAAGCATGTGTACTCGTGGACTTCTGCTTCAGCCAAGCTATTCCAGTAGCTGCTATCTGTGACGCGACCACCTTCTTAGGTCGATATGGCTATCTGGATCAGCACAAGCATACAAGCAACTCGCTGGTCTCTCTTCAAGAAGCAGCTCCGGATTATAAGGGCGAGCAGCTTTACATAGAGGCTCAATCTGTCCGTGATCGAGATGTAATAACAGCCAATGGCACAGCCGCGGTCGAATTTACCAAGCATATTTTAGATCTGTTGGAAGTATATCAAGGAGAGTCGCTAGAGGAGTGGTACAGCTTCTTTAAACACGGGTTGTATCAAGGTACTGTTTAAATAAAAATATTCAAGAAATGATAATAAGCCAACACCCACGTCGTGGATGTTGGCTTATCATTTAGGATCCAGATGAAGCTTGTTTGGAGGGTACCCCCACGGATAAGCCCAAGCTTAAGCTCTCACACTCATGAAAGGCATGATGACTGCAAGCAGTACATGTCTGCTCGTCAACCAACAGCGCTGCCTCCTCAATTGCTTTGTTGGTCTGATCGAAGAAAGCACCCGCCCCAATGATGGTGTACAGCCCGGAACGCTTTAATATTGTTAGAGGCTGCGGCTGTATTCCCGAGATGAGCACCTTTGTGCCCTGCTTTTGCAGCATGCGCAGCCCTTCCTTTAGCATCTTTGCTCCTGTCATATCCATATAGGGAGCTGAGGCCATTCTAATAATAACGACCCTAGGCTTGCGTTCAATTGCTTCGTCAAGTCCTGTGGTAAACATACGAGCCACCCCGAAAAACAGCGGTCCGTTGACCTTATAGATCATAATCTGCGGACAGTCATGGTCTTTATCTACCATGTGTGGCCCCAGCTTATGCTGCTCATCTTCAGGGTCCGGCAGCACCTGCGCTACCTGGAAAGTATCCCCTGCACGCTTCACGAACAGAATGATAGCCATTAACAAGCCAACCTCTACGGCAATGGTGAGATCTGCAAGGACGGTCAGCAGAAAAGTGATCGCCAACACAAGCGAATCACCCGTACGCGTAGCCAACAAATGGGCAAACGCCTTTCGTTCACTCATATTCCAGGCGACCAGCATAAGCACAGGCGCCATTGCGGCCAATGGAATAGCCGAAGCATAAGGGGCGCACAACAATAATACCAGCAGGACAACGATGCCATGGATAATCCCTGACATAGGTGATACTGCGCCATTTTTAATGTTTGTCGCCGTGCGGGCGATCGCTCCAGTGGCCGGAATGCCGCCAAATAACGGCGTAATGATATTTGCAATACCTTGCGCGCGCAGTTCCTTGTTGCTGTCGTGGCGATCCGCTGTCATACCATCAGCTACAACAGCCGACAACAACGACTCTATGCCCCCAAGCATCGCAATCACAAGTGCTGGCTGCAGCATATGCACCCAAGTCTTCCATGACAAGTCTGGCAGACGAAAGCTGGGCAGCGTGTTCGGAATCTCACCGAACGTGGAGCCAATCGTTGCTACCTGGCCCGGAAATAACAGCGCTGCAGCGATGCTTGAACCGATCAAGCCGACAAGCGCGCCGGGGATCTTGGGCATGAACCGCTGAACCAATAAGATTACACAGAAGCAAATGATTGCCGTAAGCACGCTGTACCCGTTCCAAGTACCTGCATGTATGACCAGCTCTTTCATATTGGATAAGAAATCTTCGTGTTTTACAAGTCCCGTCAGCCCGAATAGATTGCCGAGCTGTCCAGTAAATATTTGAACGGCAATTCCAGCCGTGAAGCCAATCGTCACGGAGTGTGGAATGTATTGGATAAGCGATCCTAACTTGAATAGCCCCATAAGATATAGTATAATCCCTGCTAAAATACCCGCTATCAACAGATTGTCGTATCCATAGGTCATAACGATACCTAACAGGATAGGAATAAATGCACCTGTCGGACCTCCGATCTGGAATCTGGAACCTCCAAGCAGTGATATTAAGATCCCTGCAATAATGGTTGTATAAATCCCATACTCCGGCTTTACCCCCGACGCAATGGCGAACCCCATTCCTAGTGGAATAGCGATCACCCCGACAACTACCCCTGCAAGCATATCCTTGCGAAATGCCTGCATCGAGTATGATGCAAACCGACCAGCCTGTTTACTTCTCACATGCACCCTTCTTCTTTCGTTGATGTATTTTAAAACTTTTCTACAACAAAACCTTTAACAGTATACGCCCCTGACTTAAACCTTACAGTGAGGAATGTGGCATCCCAAAATCAATACACTACTCTTACTTACAGAAGCTATTCCATCATTCGATGTACCTGACATGAAGATAGGTTCACCTTCAACTCGTGTAAATTCATCGTACGCTTGATTGCCATAACGATAGCCACCTCTGTTTACGGAACTACCTGTTATACACCAAGACGCCCGCCCCCTTTCAAACGCCTTCATTATAAGGCATGACAAGTTGAATAAAAAAACTATTTTTACCAATCCGGATAAGCAATCGTCTACTAAAATATTGTACGTAATACTCACCTAGCCCGCACTTTATCATCAGCAAAAACTCCCGTCACCTATCTTATCAACAAGATATGTGTACGGGAGTCGCTTCATCAGTTTATTTACAGGCATCCAAACATCACCGCATTTATCCCGAATGACACCGAATACCAACCATCTAGGATGCGTTCACAATTAACTCTTTAATCTGCTCTGGCAATGCTGCGGTTTCTTCTTTGGTAAGACCTGCAGTCGGTACAGGTGGCAAGATCGTGACCTTGACGGTAGCCGGACGAATCCAGTTCCCGTTCGCCTCCATTAATTTATAGGAGCCGTTAATTCGTATCGGCACGATCAGGGCCCCTGTCTTCGTTGCTACGCGAAAACCTCCATTTTTGAAATCGCCGATATGGTCTCCTTTGCTGCGTGTCCCCTCGGGGAATATTACGATAGAATGGCCGTTCTTCACCAATTCAGCAGCTTCATTTAAGCTGTTCATCGCCTGACGCACATTTTTCCGGTCCACAAAAATACATCGTAAATACTTCATCCATACCCGGATAAATGGCAGCTTTGTCAGCTCCACCTTCGCCATCAACGCCTTAGGCGCTCCAATATGACCCAGCATAATCGGCACGTCAAAGTTACCCTGATGATTAGCGATGAACACTGCGCCGTCCTTCGGCATATGTTCAAGGCCCTGAACCTCCACTTTAGCCCCTGCAACGCGCAGCAGAGATCGTGCCCATCGTCCTACCTGCTTGGCTGTATAGGCATCAAGCTCGTCAAAACGTCCCTTTCGATATAGCGAATTAGCTTTTAGCATACTGGGAATCAAAAATAACAAGTACAACCAAAAATAAATAAACCAAATCAGCGTTCTTATGAATTTCATGATGCGAATCCTTTCACATAGGATAAAGTTAAGCTCAGTATAGCATGAAAATCGGTTATCCAGACATAACTGTCCAAGAGCCAATTGCAGACAAAAAAATAACCTCCACCAAGGGAGGTTGCCTGCCAATTCAGATGTGGTTCTATTCCACGATCTTAATTTTGAATACGGTGTCGAGCTTTGTGCCAAGTCGTTTCTTAAGAGGTACCTTAATATCTCTTCCCAGCTCTTTAAAGAAAGTCTCCACATCACAATTCACTTGCTGTGCCACTACTGTTAATACGCCCTCTTCAGTAATGTTCGAGTTAGCCTCGGCCGGAACGATAATTTCGATATCATACTTTTTGGTGAGCGTATTGCTGTACCGTGTAAATATTTCAATCAATTCTTCATTGTTGAAATTCTCAATCGCCACTTTGCCTTTATTGGTAAAGATTAAATTAATTTGCACGTTTACATGTCTCCTTTTCTGATAAACCATATTTTGTACTCGAAGAATGATCTAGTTGATCTCCTGGTTCTTTACAAAGAAAAGGTTACTCATCAGCAAGGACTCCTAACGGTTGCTTAATCCAAAGCAGCGTCCTGTAGATATGACTTTGTATTAGTAATGAAAGGAGTTGAACTCTCTATATCATACCATAAACCGCGCCACTGTGCGAAAAGTAACTGAAGGTACTTATAACCACATGTGAATACTCCGGATAACACCCGGTTTTTACCCTGAAAAAAAAGAAGAGCTGCCACCTTATGTATATAAGCTGATAGCTCCAGTATTGGCTTTTTTTAGGCCTTTTATCCTGTTTATAATGCTATTTATAACTCCGAGCACCACATGCACCTGTGCTGACACATTATACTTTCTATACGGCTTTCTGTCGCAAATGCTGCAAATAACGCCAGCGGATAACCATAAAGTACACGATTTGAATCGATACAAAAGACACAAAAATCATAATGGACCCTTTTAATACAGAATAATCGACCAACTGCTGGAGTGCAATAAAAGCTACGCCGCTATGAATTAATGCCATCACGATAGGCAAAAAGAACATCAACACTAACTGACGGCTTACGATTTGATGCAGTTCTTTTCTTGTCAAACCTAGCTTGCCAATCATCTGATACTGCTGACGATCACGCTCCAGATCCGTATATAGTCTAAAGTACAAGAAGCTAGCGGCAAATGTAAAGAATACAACACCCACCAAGGTACTGACGATAAATAGGATGCCGTTTTCCTGCTTGGAGGAGATCCAATTCAATACTAATGCAGAAAAATAATAGTTGCCGTTATCATAATCATTACCGATTGTTTGTGCCAGTTGATTGGAGAGCTCTTTCGATTTCTGCCAGCCCGGAACTGCAAACAGATAACGCTTGCTCTGCTCTACCTTCTTGGTGGCTGCTTCATCCATTAAGGTCTTATACTTTGCATCTGTGATCACGATCGTTTCTCCATAATAGGGAAGTACAAGATAAGGGACTGCTTTCTGAATCTTTATCGCTTTCTCTACATTATGCTGCATGATCATCACTTCATCCGGGTATTCTCCCCGTTCATAACTGGTCTTCTCTGAGACAATTGAAGGTAGCAGTATAGCCTCATTATCGTTCGATAACGATTCCGTGGGATGCCCTAACGCCACTGCCAAGCTGTTATAATCGCTCAAATTAATCACGCTCACCCCACTATCCGTAAATAAGGGAACTGCTGTACCTAACTTATAACTGAAACCAGAAGCTGTAAGCTCTCGTTTAATCAACTCGACATGTTCTTTTTCCAGTTTATTAGGAAGATTTGATACATAAGTGAACGCATAAGGGTTTTCCATTTCTTCTAATCCCGGATCAGCAATGGCAATACAGGTTCCGATGCCCGTAAATGCTACAGCGGATATAATCGAAATCATAAAAAACATGGTTGCGTTGTCTTTCATACGATAAGCTAGCTCCGAGATCGTCACCATATTCGTCTTACTGAGAAATACCGGTTCCTTTTTACGTAAGGAATGAATCACATATACGCTTAGCTGTGTAAATAAGAAATACGTCCCTGCTACAACAAGCACGACACCTGATGCCAAGAGCAGCAAGGAATAAACACGCTCAATTACAAAATAAAACACAGCACTGTACCCAGCCAGAATTAAGACAACTGCAAGCAAAGACAACCAAACGGAAGCTTTTGGTTCTGGTTTTGGTTTCTCTTCTGATTTTAATAACTCTACCAAATGTCCTACTTTTACTAACCGTGAGGTAAAGAAGGAGACAACCAGGAACAACACTGCAAAGGCTGCAATTGTAATCCATATCGCCTGCACTGGGAAATAAAAGGGTAATCCTTTATCGATGTACAGCACTTTAGCGCTCATCAATAACACAAGCTTCGCAAAGATTAACCCGGTCAATATTCCCGCAGTCACTGCCGCACCGCCGATGATCATATTTTCCGTAAATACAAGACGGTGCAGCTGCTTATGCGACAGCCCATGAACCATCAGAATGCCGAATTCCCGTTTGCGGGTCTTCAAGAACGCACTAACCGAATATAAACAGAAGAAAAACGAGAAGATAAAGATCAAGTACTGTGATATATTCATCCCCATCGTCGCCAGATGACTCATCGTATCGCTTGTCGAAGCAAGCTCACCTTGCAGGTTCGGATGGAACAGCAACAATGCATACACAAAAAATACCATGACCGAAAATGAGCTGCTTAAAAAATGAGCGAGATATATCCGTTTGTTACGTATGACGTTATTAAACGCGAACTGTCGAAAAGTCATGGCGATAACCCCCCAGCAGCGATAACACATTAATGATCTTCTGATAGAATACCTCACGATTGTCACCACATGTGATCTCGTTGTGGAACTGTCCGTCCTTTATAAACACGACACGATCACAATAACTCGCAGCCATTGCGTCATGCGTCACAAGCATCATCGTTGCCTGCTCTTGTTTGTTCAGCACAGTCAGTAGTTCCATCACATCTCTTGCCGCTTTGGAGTCCAGATTCCCCGTTGGCTCATCCGCCAGCACCAGCTTAGGCCTATGGATAAGAGCGCGGGCAATCGCTGTTCGTTGGGCTTGTCCCCCCGATATTTCAAATGTACGCTTGCCAAGAATATCACAGATTCCTAATTTGCCAGCTACCTGTTCTACCCGGGTATGCATCTCCGCAATCGAGGTGCCATCAAGTGTTAACGGCAGCAAAATGTTCTCCTTTACGGTCAATGTGCTGAGCAGATTAAAGGACTGAAACACGAACCCAAGCTCACGCCGACGAAATAAGGCGAGTTGGTCGGGCTGCAGCTGATGCGGATTCTGCCCTTCTAGAATCACCTCTCCTGATGTTGGGTAATCAATCGTGGATACCAGATTTAGCAAGGTGGTCTTGCCACTGCCGGATGGACCCATGATACCTACAAATTCTCCCTTGTTTATGGACAAGTCAATGTTGGACAGTGCCGTATATGGAATTTTCTCATTATAAATTTTACTTAACTCACGGACCTTTAATATCTCCATGTCTTTATTCTCCTTTCCTTGTTTCAGCTTATGTACCCCATTTTAATCCAACTGTTTCCTGCTTCATATATGGCTGCCTTTCGTGCATCTTACATCTTTGTAAGATAGCTGATTCGCCCCTAAAATAAAAAAGACGATAAGCCTTCATCGCTCATCGTCCTAATTCAAAGCATACGGAAATACAATCTGCACAGTCGTCCCAACGCCAGCCTCTGACGCCAGTCTGATCTCATGATTCAGCCGATCAATCACTTCCTGGACAAGGTAAAGTCCCATCCCCGTCGACTCTTTATAAGCCCTGCCATTCTCACCTGTGAAGAAGGGCCTAAACACACGTGACAAATCTGACTTTGGAATGCCGATGCCATGATCCTTGATCTCAAGAATAACAGCTCGTTCCTCTGTGAAGGCTGACACGGTCACTTTCTCGCGGCTCCCTGCGGAATACTTAATCGCATTCGACAGCACCTGCTGCAAAATAAAGCGCAGCCACTTCGCATCCGTCTCCACAACAAACCCGACATCCACCATAATCTCAGGGTACACGTAACTGCGAATAAACGACCGTTTGTTGTCTTGTATGACCTCATTGACAAGTTCACGCAGTTCAACCTTATCCACGTGAAAATCTTGTGCAAATGTCTCTAATCTAGCCATGTACAACACCATTTCAAGCCCTTGCCTCAGACGATCTGTCTCTTCCCCAATGCTCTCGAATCGGGTATCATCTGCGTCCTGTGTTATTAATTCGATGACAGACAATGGAGTTTTCATCTGATGCACCCATTGATTCATAAATGTGAGGTGATCCTGCTGCTTGCGTTCCCATGACTTCAACTGCTGATGGTGATACCGATATTGCGTTGTCAGCACTTCATTAAATGCCTTTGGAAACGGAGCCGTGCTGACATTATCAATATTGGACACGACTTCTTGGGGGTGGGATAGCCGCTGGTACATATCACGATGGCTGACATATCGATAAACTAAATAGACAAGGAGCAAGCAAAGCCCTAAAAATATGGCATAAAACGCCGTCGGGAGCCGGTCATAGCCGTCAAACCAATAAACAAGCAGCATTATAAAAGATTGAATGATTGAGAAACAGATAAGTGGAATATGATCTCTAATAAACAGCCTCATCCTTCTACCTCATCATGCCATGTCACATTTAGTCGATACCCGTAACCTCTTACCGTCTCCAAACTATCCTCAATCCCAAGCTCCAGCAGCTTCTTCCGAAGACGGGTAATATTCACACTTAACGTATTATCATCGACATAATTATAGTCGTCCCATAACTTATCCAAAATAGCCTCTCGACTTACTACGCGTGGGCACTGCTTCAACAGCGTCTCCATGAGCAGCGTCTCCTTGCGTGTTAATACGGCATTTTTGTCCTTCAGACGCAGTTCCATTCGCTCCGGGTACAATGTCATCCCAGAATGCTCGATCACTCTTTCCTTCGTGGCATAATCGCCATATACACGCCGAATCTGGCTTCGAATCTTGGCCATCACGATCTCATAGTGAAAAGGCTTCGTTATATAATCATCTGCGCCGCTTTCTAACGCGAGCACCTGATCCATCTCCCCGCTGCGCGCCGAAATAAAAATAATCGGACAGGTGGAAACCGAGCGAATCTGGCGGCACCAATAGTATCCGTCATAACTGGGCAGATTCACATCCAATAGCACAAGCTGCGGCTGCACCTCTTCGAAGGTGTGCAGCACCCGCTGAAAATCCTTAATTATAATCCCTTCGTCTCCATACTTCATAATGTGAGATTGCAGCAATTCGGCAATTTTGGGATCGTCCTCTACAATTAAGATATGGTTCATTCCGTTTTACACTCCTTGTACGCCTGAGGTTACATCATATGACAATCCTTTACCTGAACACTTTAACATAATTAAGAATGGAGAGACAATGAAGGGGAAATTTTATTAACTTCGTCTAGTATGCTCCACATTCTCTGCCACCTGCTTGAAGCCCCATATCTTTTTAGGGCCTATGTTCGTTTACAAAGTGAAAGCAATTCATACAGGAAAGCAGCGGATAAAAAAGAGATTAAACGTGAGAACTTTAATTTTATTTTATGTATAAATTACATTTTGCAAGGAGGTCTGCTATTATGGAAATTTCAAAGGGAGTTGAGATGCTTTCTCTAGATTTTCATGGAAATATTGTTTACCCTGTTCTTGTATGGGATCGAGAAATGGCTATTTTAATAGACACAGGATTCCCGGGACAATTTGAGGATTTACGTGTGGCATTGGAAAACGTAGGCGTGTCGTTGGACAAACTAAAAGCTGTGATTTTGACGCATCAGGATGTGGATCATATAGGGAGTCTCCCTGAGATTCTGCGAGAATGTGGAAATAATATTAGAGTATATGCACACGAACTGGATAAGCCATATATTCAAGGGGAGTTGCCACTGCTAAAAGATGGTCACCTTGTAACCCCCCCGAAGGGCAAAGTGGACGATATCTTAATAGATGGTCAGGAACTGCCGTTTTGCGGCACGATTCGTATCATTCATACTCCGGGGCATACCCCTGGTCATATCAGTCTTTATTTAAAACAAAGTAAGACTCTCATTGCTGGAGATTCGATGTACGGTGTAGACGGGATTCTTGGGGGAATTCATGTCCCGACCACACTAGATATGAATGCAGCTTGTCTCTCATTAAAAAAGTATTTAGATCTCGACATTTCATCTGTGGTTTGTTATCACGGGGGATTAAGTAATATAAATGTTAATGATCAGATATTAGGGCTTAATCAGGCATTATAAATGGATTACACCCTGGATTTATGTACTGCTTCGTAAAGTAGCCCTAACTCTCAAAAATACATAATAACCCCTCTCATGAAATCTATTAATTCTAGTTTTTATGAGAGGGGTTATTCGATTGTATTGCTCTATTGTGTTCCCTTGAGTTCAGCTAGGAACGCAGATGACTGTTCTTATTATTGAGTTAAAAAGTTACTCCAAATCAACATATAAATAATAAAACCAAGCATTGCAGCACCCCAGCCTGTATGACTAGCTGTGTTTTCATCTCCATTTTTTATTTTCTTGGCAAGCGCAACACCATTAATAAAAAATATAACGGCAACAATTGGCGTTACATAAATCATTATATAGAGCATTGATAAGCCCCCCTGTTTATATCTTATCTTTAGCAAGAGCGTTAAGCAGCATGTATACGTTTCATCTTTCATTTTTATGAAGACTATCCGCTACTAAGCATTCCTGCCCATAAGTTCATTTAAAAGGATGCTCCGATGTCTTCACTCGGGCCTTCCTCCTCATTACATTCCATTTCCAGTTGTTCATGATAGAACTTACGCGATTTTTCGTATTGCTTCAGGATACGTAGCTCACTTAACGCGTAGATGAAGTCGTTGATGACTGCTCATTTCCTTTCGCTTTCTCCTGCATCTTTTTGAGCTTCGGGATGCCATTCAGACCATATACCTCGTCGTAAGCATCAAATATTTGCCGTGCAATCGGCGCTGCTCCATACGAGCCATAGCCGCCTTCTGGAACTACCACCGCAACTGCCAGCTTGGGCTTCTCTGCCGGCGCATAGGCGATAAACACCGCATTCTCAAGTCGTCTTCCACCCACGTCCTGCTCCGATGTCCCAGTCTTGCGATAGTACTTATACGGAAAGCCGTCGAACCCCTGAGTGCCAACCTTAAGCATCGCACCCTCGATTACTCGCCAGTACCTCTCATCAAAGTGCGTCTCGTTCAGCACTTCCCGACCAAATGTCTTCACAACTCGGCCATTGCCATCGACAATCTTGCTGACGAACTGCGGCTTAATCCGCTTGCCGCGATTAGCCAGCGTAGCCGTATACTGTGCAAGCTGTAAAGCCGTATATTTCCCCTGCTGACCAAATGAAGCATATACTAATGCAGATTGAGCATTATTACGCTCCGCTTCAACCATATAATCCTTCATGCCTCCCGACTCTAGCGGCAGCCCGCTTCCTGTCTGTACCCCTAGGCCAAAGGCATCCATGTAGGAATCCCAAATTTGCAAGCCATTCTTACCATCTCGCTCCTTCATTCGATAGAGACGTTTGCCTACCATATCTACCATAAAGGCATTTGAAGATCGCTCTAGAGCCTGCGCAGGACTGATTCTTCCCCAAGCACGATTGCTGGCATTCCACACGTTTTTCTCATACCCGCTGCGCCCAAATTGGGCATAACCTTGATCTGGGTATGTATCATCTGGGTCGAACAGACCTTCCTGCATCCCAATAAGCATCGTTAACGGCTTCATGGTAGATCCTAAATATACTAGCGAGTTCGCCCTTCTCATCCGTTCCTTGTCATCTGCATAAGGCGGCTGCACTTCACGTATGGCCCCATTCCCTGTAGAAAACCTCGTTAATTCGTAGTTTTTAATGCTGATTTGTCCATTTTTCCATACTTTCGGATCGTAGTCAGGCATGCTCGCAATCGCGACCACATTACCTGTATCAACCTCCATTGCCACCGCATACCCCGTTCTCGCATGAGCTGCGTGTTCGAACTTATTCGAAGAAGTACGCAACCTTGTTAGGTGCTCCATGATCGACTGCTCCGCACGAAGCTGAATACTCTTATGTATGGTCAAATATAAATCACTGCCTCGTTCTGGCTTGTTTAGTTCCATCGCTCCAATAATTCGTCCCGCTACATTAACAGGGAAGGTCTTAACGCCATTGAGACCGCGGAGCACATCCTGATACATTAACTCTATGCCATCAAAACCAACATCTTCATAATCCAAATAACGTTTTTCCGTAGGCATGTCCTTGCGCTGCTGAAAAATTTTCTTATAATGAGCGGAGCTCTCGCGCACTCCTTTAAATTTCTTTAAGTAACCAATGGTTTGTACAGCAACCGTGTCGTTGTCATAATTGCGAACACTATCTTCAACGACCTCTATCCCCTTAAATTCTGGACGATGCTCCATCAAATAAGCGATCTCTTTTTGATTTAACCCTGTCTTAATAAGCCTTGGCACATATACAAAGTTCAAAGCTCCTTCCAAATCCATTTTACTAACAATAAGTTTCGCTGTTAGCTTCTCGTTCGAGCGATCCCCTAACTTGGCAAGTACATTAGCCAACTGGAGTGCCAACGCATGAGCTTCCTTGCGGTTAGCTGCCTGCAACTCTGTCAGCTTCGCTTTTTTCGGATCGCCATAATTTTTCTCCACATTAAAATAGAGAGATTGCGTTGAGGTCGAATACGCAAGTCTTGTGTTGGACGCATCCCAAATTGTGCCTCGCAGCGGAGGTATGGGAACTTCGCGGTAACCAAGCTGAGCTTCCTGTGCTTTCATGCTCGGGCCTTCAACGAACTGCAATATAGCCAGCCGTACAATTAATACGGTAAACAACATAAAAGTAACAAAGAAAAACGCATTCATCCGAATCGATAACTGGCGCTGTCTGAGAACTCCATTCTTCTTAGGATCGTCTTCCTGTACGAGCTTCAATACGTTCACATCCTCCTGTAATTTCAGGTTATAGGACAGAACTATGCCGATACATGATGATATATAACCATTACGATGATTATATCAAAATTACACAAAATGGTATATCATTCCATTGTAATTTAATGCTTTTCCATCGTCATCACATGCAAAAAGCTCCAGGCCAATGCCTGAAGCTTTTCTGCTGATTGAATATAGCTAATCATAGAACCGATACATCGATAATTCATCATTCATGCTGCGACGTTTAATAAATATTTTTCCCATAGAAGATCTCATCCATCTCCAGCTTTAGCCCATCTGTAATCTCCTGCTGTTCCTCCGTGCTTATCGTGTCCTTTGTATAACCAAATAAGTAATTGTTCAGGTCAAATGCCTTCAGCTTACACTTTGTGTGAAAAATATTTTCCTGATAGACATTCACATCAATCATGTCAAACATGTCTTTGATCTCTTCCGGAATATAATTCTGAATAGAATTAATCTCGTGATCGATAAACAGCTTGTGCCCATTAATATCACGCGTAAATCCACGAACGCGATAGTCGATCGTCATAATATCCGTATCAAAAGAATGAATCAAATAGTTCAACGCTTTTAAAGGCGAGATTTCCCCACATGTGGACACATCAATATCTGCACGGAATGTACTAATGCCCTCATCCGGATGATACTCTGGGTAGGTATGCACCGTAATATGACTTTTGTCCAACTGTAACACTACATTGCTGGGAAGCGGTCCAGGTGATTCTTCAAACGATTCGGTTGGCACTTCTACAACAGGTCCCTCTGATACCAGTAACGTAACACTTGCACCCTGTGGCACATAATCCTGCTTGGCCGTATTTAGAACGTGTGCCCCTATAATATCGGACACTGTGTTTAAGATGCTGGTTAGTCGATCCGCATTGTACTGCTCATCGATATACTCGATGTAAGCCTCTCGCTCTTCCTTAGTCTTCGTGTAGCAGATGTCGTACATATTAAAGCTTAACGACTTCGTTAAGTTGTTAAATTCGTGCAGTTGGATACGCTGGTCCCGTGTTAATTTCATGCTGGTCCTCCTCAAAGCAAATGTCACTATAGGTTTACCCATCGGAGGGAATAAAAAACATGAAAGCGTACTGAACCTAATCCTCTCCTTACATGCAGATTGACTTATCCCCTCGTATACTCCGGCATCACAACAAAAAAGGAGAGCAGGCTGCTCCCCTTTTATAATCCTATATATCAACGCAATCCTTCACAAGTTGGATGAATAACATCTGCTTACTCAGGTTTGGTTCCAACTCGCTTCGCTAACTCAAACAAATCCAGCCCTTTCAGTGCCCCCTCTACCAGTTCAGGCAGCAAGGATGGTGTACATGCAAAGCAAGGCGTTCCGTCACGCGACAGAAGCTTAGCAAGACGTTCATCGTAGAAAGGTTGTCCCCGATCAGATAAAGCCAGCAGGCACATCGTCCTCACCCCTGCTTCACGCAGTTCGCGCATCCGCCGGATCAACGCAGACTGATTCCCGCCCTCATATAGATCAGAGACGATAATAAAGAGCGTCTTCTTTGGCTCCTCGATAAATTGCTCACAATAAGCAACTGACTTATTGATGTCAGTTCCCCCGCCAAGCTGTACGCCAAACAACATATCAACAGGGTCATTAGCGCATTGTTCGGTCAAATCAACCACTTCAGTATCAAATACGACAACTCGTGTGTTCAGCGCAGGAATACTTGCGAAAATGGAACCGATGACAGAAGCCCAAATGACCGATTCCGCCATCGATCCGCTCTGATCGATATCGACAATTACCGTCCATTCGTTGCTGCGCCGGGCCCGATCGAAAAAGTAGAACTTCTCCGGAATGATCTGACGCCGTTCCGCATTGTAATGCTTTAGGTTCCGCTGGATCGTTCGTTTCCAATCGATGCCGCTAACTGAGGGCAGTGGTGTATGCTGCCTACGATTAAGAGCTCCTGTCACAGCTCTGCGGATATCATTTTCCAGCAGCTTCACAAGATCATCTACGAGCGCTTGGACAAGCGAACGTGCTGTATCCTTGGTCTTCTCCGGTATTTTTCCTTTAAGCGATAACAACGTGCCGACAAGCTGAATATCTGGCTTTACTTTCGCCAACACCTCGGGTTCGAACAGGAGCTGCTTCCAGCCTTTGCGCTCCATTGCATCATGCTGAATGATGGAGACGACGTCCTCTGGGAAAAAGGTACGCACATCGCCAAGCCACTTTGAAAGCCGAGGTGCTGAATTACCCGATCCTGCACCTCTGCCGCCTGATGCTGATGCGCTATTGCCGTTCGTTCCTTCGCCTGTCTCGTCATAGATCGCCGCCAGTGCTTGATCCATAATTATTTCTTCCTCAGTTAAACCCACTACTCTGTCCGCACTAAATCCAGCTAATTGCTGCTCTACGGCCTGTCCCAGAATAAGCCGCCAACGGGATACCACCCGAGAATCCACTGTTGTACTCATCGTTAAAAGTCCTCAAAGTCAAAATCGTTCAGCTCATCTATCATTTTAACTTCGTCCTCCTTCAGCTCACCTGTCAGCACTTCTGCTGCTGCTTCTGCGTGCACACCCCATAACTCGCCTAGCAGTTCTGCTATCATCGTCTTCTCGCGAGGTGAAAATGTACTAAATGCTCTGCGCAGGAAGACAAGCGCACGGACAAACTCGTTGTCATCAAGCGATTGAATATAGCTGCTTAACTGCTCCCATAAGCTCATCCGTGACAGAAGCGCATATCGGTTACGCTGTGACAATCCTTCGAACCAGCCTGCTCCCAAGTCTGCAGGCACACCCGGCGACAAGCGTCGTGCTACTTCAGTGGAGCATTGCTCGACGGTGATTGCATTGCGCTCCATCAATATGGCACAGGCGAATCCAGATAGCCTCGGATTTCTGTCATCCCGCTCTGCCAGGTGCTGCAGTTCCCGCAGCCATAAGGGATCGTCCACATGCTCATGGTGATCCAATGCTACACTGTTCATCTCATTCATTGCTGTGCACATCGCATTAGCAGCTTCGTCGTTACAGCCGCTGCAGTCCAGCAGGAACAGACATGCTCGTGTAAATAATTGTTCAAGCAGCGGGATTAGCGGTGACGTGTCTACTCTGCGGATGTCACCATAGCTGATGATGGTAGACAGATCTCGTGCCGCAGCAGCAATCTGCACCACATCCCGGCTATCAGCGGCGAGCTGCTGCAAAGTTTGGCGTGCTGCTTCCATCTGTGCCAACATACCGCATTCACATGCTGTTCGAATCAGATTTGAGGCTTCAGCAATCGTACCGCAGCCATCTAACTTCTGCTGCAGTACATGAGCAGCAGCAACCTCCACCGTCTCGCCAAGCAATGTTGATTCGACGACTTGAATCTCTACTTCTGGCGACCACTGCATTACCCAATGCTCTGCCCAAGTGGCCCGATCCTGTCCGCTTGGCTGCAGCTTCGCAAGCGTAATTCCAAGCAAATTCAACCGATGGAGCAGGAACGATCGGTTTAAGTCCAAAAACGCCGCTTCCTCTGTAGACACACGGCGGTTTTCACGCAGATCAAGAGCTACATCCGTTGCTACTGCCGTCTTATATTTATCAAGCTTCAAGCGCTTGAGCAGCCGGTTCAGATCATCCTGAATCGGTGTCTGACTCACGCCATCCGCCAATGAGCCAATAGACGTACCTACATCTACCCGCGCCAGCGTATCTGCCACGACGGATAATTCGCCTCTGCCCAGCAGCGTCTGCGCCGCATCCCGCAGATCGCGCAACGTCGGCGCACTGCCTCCATGCAGCGCCGCTAACGCCTCTGCAAGACGTACCGCTTCTATAACCTCAGCGGTAGAGCGATGCGTTCCAGTGTCCCGCATCCCTCTTGCGACCATTGATAAATAATACTCTGACAGTTCGTCCAGCGTATCCGTACTCATCCGATGCCACATCATTTCGTAATAGTTGGGCGCATTGTTTCCCGCTCCATAACCAGACATAGATGACAGCTTATAGTAAGAATATGGCATCAGCGTAAGCTTGGCGCTGCGCCGAGGCAAGGCTTTAAGCTCTGTATCCGTCATCGCATCCGTCAGATCAACTAGTGCTGATGCATGGTAGGCCCCGCATACCACTACGATCTTGTGAGGGGCGTGACCTGCCGCGATGGTGGCGTTTATCTGTCTTCTCATATAAGCTTCCCGCACAGCATTATAAGCATATTCTCTTCGCTCATAACGCCGCTCGCTCGCTTCTGACAGCTCCCTCATCTGAGCGGAAAAAGCTAGTATCGCTTCTTGATAAGCCCCGGCGTTCAGGTTGTGCTCGTAATTCCGTTCCCAATACATGTCGTAGTCGTGCTCTCCAGCCAATTCAGCGATTCGGCTATAGATAGAGTGCTCTCCGGATTTATCTGCCTCCGTCTTTGCGACGGCGTCTTCCGTCAAGGAACGTTTCTTGGCTAGTTGTGGCTCTTGATCTTCCGGCTTATCTTGTTGTTCTGACCCTTGTACTTGCTCTTGTGGCTTATCTTGTTCTCCTGCCCTTTGTGCTCCCTCTTGCTCGTCGACCTGCTCTTTGACTTCCTGCTGCAGCCGAAGCTCCTGCAAGCCAAGCGTAACATCAGCAGGCAAATCAATAAAAGCAGCCAAAGCGTCGTGTTCCTGCGCCCACTTCATCGCTTGATATTCAGGCGAGTAAGCGGCGAACGGCCACAATACCGTCCGAACTGGCAGATCATCTGTAAAGGCCAGTATCGCCACAGGAGGCTGAGTCGCAGCATGAGTGAGATGCCGCATCTCTGCTGTCGCATCAGCAGGGCCTTCGATCAGAACAGCCGTAGGCTTAACCTCTTGCAAGTAATCGAGCAGGTGCTTGGCTCCGCCAGGCGACAGATGCCGTACACCAAATATATGTACAGCTCCTTCCGCAGTCACGCTCACTCGTTCATCTCCTTGCACGCCGTATACAAGCCGCGCCATTCTGCGCCGCGCTTCTTCATCACGTTATCGAGATATTCCTTCCACACCAATTTGTCTTTTACGTCATCCTTAACGATTGCACCTTGAAGACCAGCAGCCAAATCCTCATCCGTCAACTCTCCACTGCCAAAGCTGGCAGCAAGCGCCATACTGTTTGTCAGTAGCGAAATAGCTTCCGCTGTTGAGATGACCCCTGCAGGCGTCTTCACTTTCTCCTTCTTATCGATCGTCATACCGCTGCGCAGCTCACGGAAAATGGTCACTACCTTGATAAGCGCCTCGTCCGCCGGCACCGCAGCTTGAAGATCATAAGAAGCAGCAATTTCACGAACACGCTTCTTAACAATCTCAACCTCAGTGTCCATATCCGAAGGTGTAGGCAGCACAATAATATTAAATCGGCGCTTTAAAGCCGCTGACATTTCATTAACGCCGCGGTCCCTCGTATTAGCTGTTGCAATTATCGAGAAGCCTTTGCGTGCACTTACTTCACGGCTTAGCTCAGGCACCGAGACTGTCTTTTCGGATAATATAGAAATCAGGGCGTCCTGAACTTCCGATGCGCAGCGGGAAATTTCCTCAAACCGCGCGATACCGCCGGCCTCCATGGCCCGCATGATCGGACTTTGCACAAGCGCTTCAGGAGTAGGTCCGTTAGCCAACAGCATGGCATAATTCCACGAATAACGTACGTGTTCCTCGCTCGTGCCAGCCGTCCCCTGCACAACAAGTCCAGAATTGCCGTAGATGGCAGCAGACAAGTTCTCAGACAGCCACGATTTGGCTGTGCCCGGCTCGCCAATCAGCAGCAATGCACGATCCGTCACCAGTGTCGCGATAGCCATCTCAACCAAACGTTTGTTTCCCATATATTTGGGCGTAATAACGGTTTTCCCCGCCTTACCACCGACAATAAACGTAAGCACGGACTGCGGCGACATCTGCCAACCCGCTGGCACCTTGCCTTTATCTGCTTTGCGCAGCGCCTCAAGCTCTTCCTTATACAATAGTTCCGCAGGCAGTCGCATCATTTCCTGATTCTCTTGTCGTGCAGCCATTTGCTCATCTCCCTTTACGTTCTCAATTCGCTATCGCCCGCAAACACTATACGGGCTTACCTGCATTAACCCCTGTGCCGTCCGCCTGCATCATTCGCAGTACATACTCCAGCTGGCTGCCTGCTGTATACCGATAGTTAGGCGCAACAGCAGCTAACCGCTCTTGATACGTTGCTGGAAGCTGACACAGCTGCTCCCATACGTTCCATTCAAATACGTAACCCATTTTATTCCGCTTATGCTCCAAAAGGGTCATTAACGCTTCATGACGAACATGCTCATCAACCTCAGCACGCTCGAGCCCAGCCAGTAACAGTCCTGCAGTGGAAGTACTGAAACCTGCGTGCTCCGTTAACTGCTGCAGCATAAATTGCTGACAAGCCTTGTGTCCAGGGGACGCAAACGCACATACCAACTCGGTTGCTCCTTGTTCCATAAGCCACTCAAGCCACCGGTTATCCCATTGCGCTGCCATCTGCTCCAAAGGTATTAACTCAGCCGCAAACAGCGTTGATTGCTCATGCTGTGCCCCCCACAACGTAGGGCTAAGTTTATATCCTCGCTCGATAACCAGTCCTTCTACAACACTGAACAACTGCTGCTTTCTTTTGTTGGTTTCTTTATTAGTAGCAATCTTCCATTTATTACGCATCGATTCAACGTATTGATCAAACAATTCAGCAGGAGACAACTGCTGGAATGCAGCGCGGAACGCATGTGGTACATAACGTGCATTGTTCTGCTCCAATTGTTGCAGCAGATGCAGCGCTTCCTCTGTGTTTTCTTGACTCAGGTAGCTCGCCGCATAATCAATAAGCTCCATCCATCCTAATGAAATAAAGAAAGCATATTGTTCTACTGTATATTTATAGCGTGCATACAATTCCTCGCTGCGCTTTTCGTCCAGTCCTGTGAGATAATGCTGAATTCTCGCCCACAATACCTCAATCTTCTTTTTGTCATCCTTAAGTTCCACTGCTCTATGTAGCTCCACACCAAGATCGTTGACCAGCTTCACCATCAGCTGACTTGAAGCACACTTGGCGGATGCTTCAGCAGCCAGCTCAATGTCCTTGCCGGAAAAAGCCTCATGCAGACGCGCTGCCGCTGTGTCCGTTCCCATCTCAGCCAAAGCAAAGTAAGCTGCTTCGCGGATCGACTTCTTTTTGTCTTTGGACCACTCCAGCAAAGACGACTCATAACGCTGATGCTTAGCTAATGCTCCGATCCCCGCTATGCGAACATCGTCTGACCCCGACTCGGCCGCTTGATAGATAAGATCAAGCACATCCTCGCCACCGACCTGACCAATAACTTTCAGCTTTCTCGCTTCCAACTTACCGCCTGTGGCATCGAAACTCTCTACTAAATGCGGTACAATCTGCTCGCCATAACCTGGCAGTACATGCTTCATCGTGTAGTCTACAATGTCCGTATACGGATCTTGCAACGCGTTGATCGCTAATCTCATCAATCGTAAGTCCTGAAACATGCCCTCTTCAAATGCATGTACAATAATCTCATGTCGTCCGCTTCCCGTCGTCGTTAACGCCCGCTCCACATCAGCCAGCTTGCGGTAAGGCAAAAAGGTCGTTAAGCTCGTCGGACGACTGTGCAGTTGGCCAAGCTCCCCACTCACCGCTGTGGAGCCCAGCGTACGAAGCACGGACTCCAGTAACAGCGTTACGTCCTGCAAGCATTCAGCAGGACTATGCTGGAGTGAATCCGTAGGCTCCACAAGAGCTGTGATGCCTTCGGCAAGGCGCTTGAAGACAGGCGCACGCTCTCCAAGCTGTTGAAATTGGGGCAGCATGCGTTTCAAGCGGAAGTCCCCTGCCGCTAGATCACTGCCTGCAATATACAGCCGACGTAATTCTTGATGAAGCTCTTGCAACAGCGCTGTGCTCATGTTCTTCAGCCTCCTAATATAATAGTCGGATCATATCCGCGCCTTTGATAATGGTTAACGGTTGTGCAACGAGTCTACCTGAACCCATATGATACTCGAACACAACCAGCATCGTTGCATCCGACAATTGTTCAGCTGGAATATAAGGTAGCAGCTCTACTGATCCTTGATTTGACGGAGTGATATCCTCCAGCGCCAGATGATGCCCTGCCTGATCGACAAGGGCATAGTGGCCTTGCTCATTCTGAAGAACCTCCGACACATGCAGAAGCATCACCGGATTCCGGTCACTTAACGGATTTTTAAGTTGGTTCTTCACCAACTTAATTGCTTCCGCAAAAGATCGCTGCCCAAGCTTCGATAGCGACTCTATCTCTTGCAGCTCCATACGTCGCGGAATCATGTCCTCCCAACGAACGCGGCGGTTCATTTCACCGGGATATGTATATAGAGCGGATACCTGTACAGCATCAAAGTAGCTGTCTTCTTCCTTCATATGCTTTAACGCCTTATAAGGGCGGTATTGGATTGTTCTATGAATGTCTCCACTTGATAGTTCCAGCCAATAACCCAAATCCACAAGCTCCTGTCTTGCCTGATCATCATAACTGAAATACGCAAGCTGTACGAGTTCAACCTGTTCCCTCATCAGCCCACACGCTTTCAGTTGGTCCAACTGCCACGCATGGCCAAGCCACTCCTCGATTGTCGACTCGTGATCCAGCGCGAGATCAGGATCAGCAAGCTTGGCCGTTAAGTGTGCTCGACCTTTCCTCACAAGCGCATGGATTAGTGTCAACTGTTCCATCGCGTACGTGTAAAGCTCATCTTGTTCACTTGCTTGCTTGAGCAGTAAAGATAATTGACGCAGCTCAATCTGAGCACCAGTCAAATAATAATTGCCCATTTGCTTGACATGCTCATCGATCGTCTTGAGCACTTTCTTGTCTATAGTCGCCAATCCTCCACGTATGAGCGAAAGCGCGAGCTTCTCCAACAGTTCCAGTCCATCCAATTGCGCTTGGATCTTCTTCTTTAATGCTGATTTATTTACTTTTTTGGGCTTCGTCTCAATGCCTTCAGCCGCTTGCTTTGTCTTCTGCTCTTCACGTTTCTCCGCCTTCTCCCGCTTCGAAAGGATGTCTTCTGGAACTTCGGCTTCCAAGAATTCCGCTCCCCCAGCATAGGCGTATAACAGCCCAAGTGCATGTTTGCAAGGCAGTTGTCTGCTCGGACAGGAGCAGCGCAGCACTGGCTTTTCTGGATGAATAAAATCTGCCGAGCACTGATAATTGGATTTACCGCTACCTGAACATTCACCAAACAGCAAAGTCGCGTCCTGCGAGCGATTAAATCTCACGAAGCTGCGTTTCTTCACGAGTCCCTGCGCATTCTTGATGGCAGAGCTGTTGGGTGCCAACGAATCAATATAGGATTCTGTAATCTCGATCAACATTTATCGCTCCTATCTGTCATTCCCCGTATAAGTGTCCTGCACTATTAAAATGATACCTAAACGACTATCCACAACATACCAACTAAAGTCCTATTTAACAGTTATCGATATACACCTGACATGATATGTTCATATTCCATTTGCTATCTATCCCGCATCGCCGAGCTCTCAACATAGAGGAAACCCGCAGGACATAACAAAAAACAGCCCCATCATCATTCGATTTGAGCTGTTTTTAATAGTTATATCATTGGCATGGTACAATCCATGATCGGTTAATAACTGTAAATTGTAGACAATGTTAGGCAGCGAACCGCAGCTTATGTTCCAAATCTCTTTCTATAACCGCACTTTCGGCATAATTCCTCGACAGCCTCACGCCGGGAGAAACCATAAAACAAATTGTTCGCCCGCTCGCTCTCTACGATCTCGGAGAATGGATCATCGTGCACGTTGCCTAAATTAATAACACCTTCTCCATCCAGACAACACGGCACAACGGTTCCGTCCACGAGAATCGCCGCCTGACTGCGAAGCGCATGACAGAAACCTTTGCCATCATCCTCAGGGGCACTCAGGCTAGGCCATTCAAACTCATGGTCCTGATTCAAATAGACGTTGTCAGCAATCTTCAAGCCGCTGCCGCGTATCACTTTTTCCTCTATTTTATAATCAAGGTTAAACTCTTGCTCCAGAATTTCCAGCGTCTCGCGATTGCGATTCTTCACTTGATTGGTCACGTTATCTTGATCTAGATTCCAAAGTCTAAACGAAAAGATAACGTTATACTGCTTTGCTTCCCGTACAAATGAAAGGATTTCCTTCAAATACCCGTCGCGATCCTCTGAACCAATATGCCCATCAAAGCTGTGAAGCGAGAAATTCATCTGCCGCAGGGCAGGCTTGCCCAGCAGCTTTTGTCTATTTTTCCGGATCAAAGTACCGTTGGTTGTAATGTTAACTTTAAAGCCCTTTTCATGGCTCGCATCCAGCAGTTCATCCATTTTGGGATGAAGCAAAGGCTCACCCTTGACATGCAAATAGATATAGTCTGTATGTGGCTTTATTTGATCCAATATGTGATTAAAAGTATCCAGCTTAATAAAATTAGCCTTCCTTTCCGTTGGCGGACAGAAAGTGCAGGCCAGGTTACATACGCTTGTAATCTCGATGTATACTTTTTTAAACGTCTTCAATACCTGTTCCCCATTCCATGTTGATCATGTATGTTCTATATATTTATATTTTACAATAAAGTTGGTCGTCAGCCTTATGGCCTTTAATTAACTTAGCAGTTTTGTTGGGAATACGCTACATGAAAATAATAGCCTTCATACAAGCATAAACCACATTAAAAGAGGTGCCTGCATCGCAAGCACCCTTTCCTTAATACTATTCAGCTCACCAACGTTAGCCTCTTCGCCTCGCAGCAATCATGAAACGCTCAGCATTGGTTATAATCCCTTGGGCCGTCATATGATCCGCTACAAATTGTTCAAACACCTCCATATCACCCTTCACTTCACCGAAGTTAGGAATGATTGGTGTATGCGTTAACAGAAATAAGAGATCCTCCGGGGTCTCATAATATTCCGTTGCATAATATTGATCAAATTGAATATCCCGGAAGCCAGCAGCACTTAATTCGGCGATATACCCCCTCATTAAAGTTTCTGGCATAGACTCATACGCTTGTCCTCTGCCAAACGCCGCTTTGAGATTGATCTTGTCCCGCTCCCCTACTTGTTGCGTCATAAATAGGCCATCCGGTGCTAATACTCGGGCTACTTCTTCTGCGTAAAATCCCGAATGACGGCAGGACACTACGTTATAGAATTCGTTTGGAAACAGCAATTTTTCTGCATCCATCTGCATAAAACGTACATTTGGGATACCCGCTCGGTTTAAGTTTTGAACCGCTGTCTTGATCATGCCTGATGAATGATCAATCCCAACGATCAGTTGAGCGGAGTCGGCTATAGCCAATACAGCTTCTCCGCCGCCCGTTCCAATATCAAGCAAGAAGTCTGATGGTATGCATGCACGAACAACTTCTTGATAGAAATCCCATCCAATACCTTCCGAGGTTAACTTCATCTGAG
Source organism: Paenibacillus sp. ACRRX (assembly GCF_022346885.1). Taxonomy (GTDB): domain Bacteria; phylum Bacillota; class Bacilli; order Paenibacillales; family Paenibacillaceae; genus Paenibacillus_B. The sequence goes on along the minus strand of NZ_JAKRNK010000007.1, from coordinate 95,690 downwards.
AGAAGTCCCATCCATTTATGCGGCCTACTTTATCGTAATAAGCAACAGAATCAAAAGCTTTCATCTATAAACACCCTTTCCATAATTAAAACGTGATAATTGCGAAACCGTCCAACCTGTCGTTCATCAGCATAGTTCGTAAGATCAAAAGGGCAGACTACCCCCTTGATGGCTGGCACGCGTATTTTTCCAGCCCGAAAACTAGCTACCTCGAACGATACGGTAAGACATCCGCTTCACCCCAAATGGAAAGATTACGTTTATTATAAACCGCTCGAATTCGAACATTCAAGTTAGCGACAGCGATGCTCGTTCGTTTTAGAGCATAGGTATTCTTCCTGTAGCTGAATGATTCCTTACTTTTCGAGGCCGGCTCGCTCCCGCAGCTTTTCTATTGCAGGTACGGTGAAACATGCCAAATTGTCAGGAAGCTGATCAATCGGAAACCAACGTACTGCGCCGATCGCTCCGTCTTCTTCCATATTACAAGCCTCACCGCTTCGAACAATGGTATCATAAATAACGGATACCCAATGTTCCCCATCCTCGGCTCGTATCGTTTCCGCTGTAGTTAATAGGCCCTTCACTTCGATATCCAGGTTTACCTCCTCTTTCACCTCTCGTATAACACAGCTCTCCAAATACTCATACAGATCCACCTTTCCCCCCGGGATACTCCATGTTCCTTTCTCGGGACTCCGGTTTCGCAGCACGAGCAAAATTTCGTTGTTCTCATTTTGAATAACCGCACCTACCCCTAATCGAGGTATATGTATAGTAGATGTCATCCTGTTCTCCTTATTCCTTTCACCAATTCGCTCATCAGTAATAAAATAAGCCTCGTTGTATAACAAAAAGAGGAGCGTCAGCTCCCCGTTATTACTTATCAAGATCATATTACCATATATAAGCCACATCTTCTTCTGATCTCTATTTACTTGAACCAGCCCTTCTCTTTAAAACGGGTAATGGCTTCAATTCGATTTCCTACATTAAGCTTGTCGAGAATAACTGAGATATAATTCCGCACGGTTCCTGTCGTAAGATACAATTGATCCGCAATTTGTTTGGTGTTCTTCCCATCGGCAATCAGACTCAGTACTTCCTTCTCGCGCTCGGTTAATGGATTCTCTTCTCCATAAGCCTCGTCTACCAGTTCTGAAGCATAAATACGTCTACCTGCCATAATGCTTCTGATGGAATCCGCCAGTTCCTCACTTGGGCTGTCTTTTAACAAATAACCATTGGCTCCCGCTTTGAGTGCCCGTTCAAAATAACCAGGCCGTGCAAAAGTTGTTAATATCATCACCTTGCAGCCAAATCCTTTTAATTCCTCGGCTGCATCAAGCCCGCTCTTTCCAGGCATCTCAATATCCATGACACAGATGTCGGGCTTGTGGAGATGCACAAGCTTTACAGCTTCCTCACCGTTGCTTGCCCTGCCGACAACACTCATATCGTCCTCCAGATCAAGCAAGGAAGCGAGCGCTCCAAGCAGCATTCTCTGGTCCTCCGCAATTACGATTCGGATCATGAGCTTCCCTCCTCTTCTGGCTGCTTAAATACGTTTGGTACTTTAATGATGACCGTTGTACCTCTATCTGAATAGATTTCCATACATCCATTTACAAACTCAAGCCGCTCCTTCATACCCCGCAGCCCGTTACCTCTCGTATAAGGAGACTCGCTTGCAATGCCGATGCCATTATCCTGCACCTTGACGCACAGCTCAGTCCTTGACGGTTGGATCATAATCGAGCATGTCGAAGCGCTACTATGCTTCACGATATTGGTTACAGCCTCCTTGAGACACATACTGAGTACATTCTCATTTAACAAAGAGGTATTGCTTAGCTTCTCGTCGCCCTCCATCGTAAACTCAATCTCTGCCGCCTTTAAGATTTGCTTGATGCGGAACATCTCATCTTCTAGCCGTGTGCCCCGCATCTGAGTCACCATCTCCCGCACTTCTTTAAGGGCGCTTCTGGCTGTTTGACGGACATCGTTAATTTCCACTTGGGCCTGAGCTGGATTCTTGCTTATTAATTTCCCAGCCAAATCACTCTTTAAGCCGATCAAAGAAAGCTTCTGACCCAGAGTATCATGCAGATCACGGGCAATTCGTTGACGTTCCTCCAGCTTGACGAGCTCAGAGATCCGCTTATTTGCATCCTCCAGTTGACCTTGGAGTTTGTCCCGCTTGTTACGGTTATAAGTTGTCACAGGAAGTAGAATGACTCCAATCAGACTGACGAGGACAAAAGGCAACTGCGTAATGAGCAGCGAGTTCTTGGTCACAAATCCAACATTAATGGTCACAACCGTCGTAACTAAATGGATAGAATATAGTGTTACAAATCCGATCCAATGCTGAATGTTGCCAATAAAAAACGCCAAAAACAGGGAGAAATAAACGTATCCGAACTGCATCGTCATCGTAACGGAGATGATGATCTGTAAGGAGGTCCAAAAGTAAACAAGCCAACCTTTTGAAACAAAAGAAAGCATGTAGCAGATAAAAAAAGCAACAATCATCACAATCCCGATAACGACCTCATAGGTGGAAGAAGCCCGAAATATAAAATAAAAAGGAAGGATGTAAAAGACGACCCATACGTACGGACTAAGTCCCGTATTACGGTGAAATATTTGATACCATTTCTGCATGCTCGTCTTCCTCCTTCCTTACTCTAAGCTGAATACGTATTTAATTGTATAGTAGCACAAAACGGCTATTTTCTGATCATTCGTTATTCGCCCTGCACCTTCGGTCTGCGATTGCTCACTTTATCCGATAAGCGACCAAGCCTGTGCTGGAGCTGCTTTAAATCCTTAAAGCTGACAAACGTCTTGTTCTCCTCATCCCACAACCGGAAGCGTAAAGACTTCAAGCTGGTGCGCAGCGTGATCGTTGTCGCCTTCTGAAGGGGCGGTGTCGCATTATGCGCCTTCTCCAAATTATAGTTAGGCACCTTCGGACTTAAATGGTGAACATGGTGAAACCCGATATTGCCAGTTATCCATTGCAGCAGCTTTGGCAGTTTGTAATAAGAACTGCCTTCTACAGCCGCCTGTACGTAACTCCATTCTTCTTCATGCTCAAAGTAGGAATCCTCAAACTGATGCTGCACGTAGAACAGCCAAATACCAAGTACACCCGACAAGAAAAAGATCGGGCCCTGTACAAGCACAAATGCCTGCCAACCGATTGCCCAAACCAAAATCGTATATAAAGCCACAATAGATACATTCGTTACATAAGTATTGATCCGTTCTTTTCTTCTTGCTCCTTTGTGATTAAAGCGATAAGAGATCAAAAAGATAAAGATCGGGCCCAAACCCAGCATGACAATCGGATTCCGATAGATACGGTATGCGATACGCGTAAATAAAGGCGCTGCCTTATATTCATCAATGGTCAGCACCCACATATCCCCGGTACCCCGTTTGTCCAGATTACTGCTCGTCGCATGATGGATCGAGTGGCTATTTTTCCATTGCTGATAAGGCACAAGCGTCAATACGCCTGTAATCGTGCCTAATATATCGTTAGCCATACGGCTCTTGAAGAAAGACTGGTGACAACAGTCATGGAATATGATAAATGTACGTATGACAAATCCAGAAGCAAGCACTGCAATTGGGACTGTGAGCCAATAAGATACGGAAAGGCTTAAATATGCAGCGTACCAAAGCAGAACCAGAGGTACTAAAGTGTTTATGATCTGCTTAATACTCGACTTCGTATCGATTTGCTCGTAGGGTGCGACATTTTTCTTTAAGTTAGCCAGCTTGGATTGATTCATTTTATCTTTTTCCTCCTACTATAGGGCGCATAGAACGTCTCCGCCGTTCGCACGGCTGTAGATTCCTATTTTCAGTATAGGAAATTCATCTGGTTTGTAGTAGTCATAAACGTCAAGTACGAGGCATGACAAATGTCATATAGGAAAACTTCATACAAACCGGATAATGGCACAACATAAGCTGATTCGTATCTCATAATAGCCCACTAAATAGGAAAAGCCCCCATAAGGGGGCTTGCTTATTATTTATAAATGCGAACAGTCTCATGCGGACACATGCCGTTATTCTAATACAATTCGATTCAGCATCAGATTAACTGGATTGCTGATGGAATCTCCTACCGGACAAGTTCGCTCAATAAACTGAACGAATTCCTCTACCTGCTCAAGCGTAGCATTTGACTTCACGTGAATATTGTACCTGATATCCGAGTACCCTCGCCGAACGTCTGATTTGTTCATAAAACCGTCCGTATCCAGGTCCCCTTCCACTTCTACTCGGAATTCCTCCAGTTCAATGTTGAACTTAGGGGCATATACGCGGGCAACAATGGATTGACAGGCTCCCAGCGCACATAATAGTAACTCTACCGGATTCATAGCTGTATCTGTACCGCCTAAGTATTTAGGCTCGTCTAACGTAATTTCGAAATTTCTGGATTGCGCCTTCACGACCATGCCTTCCTGCAGACTTGCAGTTGCTCTAAATGTTTGAACGGGCATATCGCACCTCACTCCCATCTATTTCCTGCAATTATACCACGCTTCAACAATAAAAATAGTCATATTTGTAAATTCACATAAACGTTAACGACAAATACCGCACTGATAATACTAAGGTGCAGCAACCGCTTGAATGTATATCCCTTCCCATGCCTTAATCGCAATCGCCTTACTGCTGGACTCTCCTTTGATTGCATAAAGCTTGGTACCTTCTCGATAGTAGTTGGAATAAGGTTCGGTCAACGTCTCGGTCTCATCCAGAGAGTAACCTGCGATTTCTCCTAGTTCTTCGTCTACTTCCGATAAGGTGACGTCGGTTATTCGGTACGTTTGATGATTCCATCTCACCGAGGGGTAAGGAAAAGAAGCAGCGGATTGCAAACGTGGCTCTAGTGTTGCAGGATCCGCCTTCTTTGCTGTCTCGTTATTCATACAGGCACTGAGAAGGAGAATGGCTAGGATCATAACTAATTTCCTCACGATACATCACCTCAGTATCTTAACGCTCCTTGGTATCCAATTGTTTCAGCTGCGCCGCTATAATTTTACAAATACACGTTTAAAAGTGAAGCTGATTTTGACTAGATATATTGTTAAACTGACCATTTTGAAGAATAAACACACCATCGTCTTCATTAAGAGGCTTATACGTACCATCATTTGATTTGCGCAGGAACAAAACCACTTCCTGATTGGCTTGCAAATAAGTTGTATGCTCAGCATATACATTCAACCTGCCATCACTTCCACCCATCTGGGCAATCCGGATCTGTGCACCTGCTTGAGACCGGTCTCCCTTCATCACTTGCTTAACTTTAACTTTAGCTTGCGTAACATAAGTATGATACTCCCCTTCTTCATACTTGCTGCCCGCCTCGGCAACCACTCTACCTTGGACGACTAGATCAGCCGCCTTGGCTAACTGCTGCTCGTTTTTATAGTGAACAGCCCAAGACGGATGCAGATATACACCGCTCGCCTTTTGGTTTGAGCTTGTGCCCTCTTGTATTACCCCGTTCATTAATGGATACAAGTTGTTAACAACCGCAAGATCAGAAGCAGAAGGAGATAGCGCACGTGCTCTTGTACCGTCACTGTTAAACGTATAGGGATGCATGATGGAACTGGTTTCTACAATAGAAGTATGATTCAAACCGAGGGAGTGGCCAATCTCATGACCCGTGACAGCTGCTTTAATAGCTGATGTGTATTTGGCAGTAGAGGTATAATACGTATTCATTCTTAGTTGCGCATTCGAGATCATTCCATTCGTGACCGTATAATCGGCAATACCGTCCCAATCTACTCTGGAGTCGTTAACATCGTAGGCATAATATTTTGTCGCTGCACCTACAACCGTTGTCAGGCTAAAATGTGAAGCATTTCTCCATTTGGCAGCCCCTTCGTTCCAGGCAGCAGCATCTTTTGAACTCAACGAGACGTTCATCGTATGGATTCTGCTTGGCCATTTCGCGAAAGAAGTAACTGTCGCATATACAGGAGCAGTGCTGATCATGATAGCAAAAGCCCCTAACGCCAATACGCTAAGTAAAGACTTTTTTGACTTCATCGAAACCCTCCTAAATAATATGATAGACAAAATCGTATTGATCTTGCCTTCTCTATCATATATAAAATACCATTATTTTACTATAATAAATAATTTAGAAGGATTGTGCTATCATGAGGATGCTTTGCGTGCTTTTTTCCCCAAGGTGAAAACGCTAGCTATCATCCGCTGAGCCCTTTGTATACGAATACATAGGGCTTGACCAGAAGCGCACGTCCATATATAGTAGCTTTCGACAGCTACTATACGAAAGAGGAGAGAATATATGAAACGTAATCGTATCATCCCCCTCATCATGGCCACCGTATTATTTATGTCCCTATCATCGTTCCATGGCGGCCTTGCTAACGCAGTAGAAGCAGATCCTCCGTCGGCTCCCTTGTCTCCTACATTCAAGTATCCCGAAGAGATTGTCGTCAAGTTTAAGCCGCATGTCGATATACCGTATCAAAATCAAATTGATGCCGAAGTTAAGGCACTTCAAGATCCTTCACTTCATGCCGCACTTACACAAGTCCCACAATTAAACTTCAGTCGTTTATTTTCCATACTAGATAACAACTCACAGTCCCTCTTTTCAGCACCAGGAAATCTATCCGTTTTCGAACAATACTATACCGTGTCTATTCCAGACGGTGCTAACATGGACATTCTTCTAAAGCAGTTCAAGGATTCGCCGCTTGTCGAGGAAGCTTACATCAAGCCGCAGCCAGTAATGGCCCCATCTATCCCACTCACACCTAACTCTACACCCGTACAACCTGACGATGATCCTAACTATCCGCTTCAAGGTTATGCCTCTCCCGCTCCATCAGGTATTCATGCGCCTTATGCATGGCAGTTCGAGGGGGGCGATGGCAAAGGCATCAAGTGGGTTGATGTCGAACAAGGCTGGGCCTTTAACCATGAGGACCTGGTCAATCACGCCATTCCCTTGCTGCCTGGCAGCTTAAATGCCTTGTACTTCGGACACGGTACAGCCGTACTCGGACAAGTGGCTGCGGTAGATAATACGATCGGCAATATTGGCCTGGCAAGTAAAGCGCAGCCATTTGCCTCTTCCCAGCACCGCACAAATTATACATACAATACCGCGGAAGCAATCATCGTTGCAGCCAATACGTTATCAGCAGGCGATGTCATCTTGCTTGAGGCACAGACTAGTTATCCTACTGCCTCAGGGTATATCCCGATCGAAGTATATCCTGCGGAATTCGACGCCATTCAATATGCGGTCAATCGCGGTATCACCGTTGTTGAAGCAGCCGGTAACGGCAACGTAGACCTGGATCGGTTCCAAACGGTCGATGGTAAGTACATCCTGAATCCGAATCACCCGGACTTCCGCGATTCAGGTGCGATAATCGTTGGAGCAGCCAGCGCCAGTCTGCCCCATAAACGCATGGGCTTCAGTACGCACGGCAATCGTATCGATGCGTATGCATGGGGATCATGGGATGTGCACACACTCGATGCCGTTGACGCGAACTCTACCACGGGTTACATGAAGGACTTTGCCGGCACATCAGCAGCGTCTCCGATCGTGACAGCATCGGCCATCTCCATGCAAGGGATCGCCAAGGCAACATTTGGCACCCCATACTCACCGGCTGAGCTGCGCAGACTGATAAAGAGTGCTGCGTACAATACACCGACAGCTGACCCGGCTCGCGACAAGATCGGATTCATGCCTAATCTCAGGGAAATGATTAAGAATCTGAAAGCACCCGGCAGCGTGCCGCATGATATCATTGCTCCGCTCGCACCAACAGGATTAGTGGCTGCAGCTACCGCACAGGACAATGTAACCCTCACATGGGATGCGACCACGGATGATGTGACTTTAGTTGGCTATGATATATTTGTGAATGGGAACCTGCTTCCAAGCGCATGGACATCCAGTACTTCCGCAACCCTTCATTCTCTTAACCCAGGCACAACCTACACGATTACTGTCAAAGCAAGAGACGGCAGCAACAACCTGTCCGAGGCAAGCGCTCCGCTCAGCGTAACTACCGTCAAGAGCAGCATTTGCTCGAATAACGAATGGAATGCTTCCACCGCCTACTTGAATGGGCATCAGGCATCTTATAATGGTGTCCTTTATCAGGCCAAATGGTGGTCTCAAAATCAACGGCCAGATCAGAACAGCGGCCCATACGCGGTGTGGAGCATTGTTCAGTCCTGTTCTGCAGCGAACTAGACGCCTTATTCAGAACAGACCGTAAATGCCTGTCATTCGCACAGGTGTTTACGGTCTGTTTTCTTTTGAAATGACGCATCGCAGCTTTAATCTATAACTATAAAGACGATCCTCACGACAGTGCTTCCCATCGCGCCCACATCTCCCTTGGATTTAACTCGTATACATCATTGTCCCTATACATGAATTGATGCATAATAAACTCCCGGCGAATCGTAGCAAAATCATCATGATATAGTTTAATAAACTCGTTTAACTCCTTTTCTTTGTACTTTCTTCCCTTTTCCAGCTGCGCTGCCATATGATCCAATATAATCAACTTCTTCTTAAGTTGAGCGGGTAAGCTCTTTAATCTGCCATCAGTCGTGAAGAAATTTCTAATAACGGTATCCTGTACACGTGAAGATTGATTCTCCATGACATCCATCCTCTCCTTCGAATGTATATGACGATAAATCAATGCCTCTGTTGCCAATGCACTAAATCAACCGTAGAGTGACTGCTATCAGCAAAGTCTGCACAAAAGTCATATTTTTTGTCCATTGAGTGCAGGAGCATAATTGTTCTAAGATAGACTAACTGATAACGATTATCAATAATTGTGTCAATTATGTTTATGATAAGGGGATTAGACAATTCATGAAACGATACTCCAGAAAAAAATTCAATACCTTGACAACTGCATTTCTGCTGCTTGCCCTGCTGCTGGCTGCTTGCACTAATATCGGAGCATCCGATCATTCAAATGAGAAGGTAAGTTCACCGACGACTGCTTCAGAATCTAAAACAAAATCGACGTCCCCCTCTCCCTCTACGCGAGAGTTCACCGATTCGGAGGGAAACCAAGTTCAAGTGCCAGTTAACCCACAACGGATTGTCCTCAATAGCAATCGTTATGGTGACTTGAAAATATTTGACGTACCCATTGTAGGACTGGATAAACGTTACTATGACAAAACGATATTTCCGGAAGTGGAACAGCTAGAGGATATCGGCTTCCCCATTAATTTGGAAAAGACACTGTCACTGACCCCAGATCTCATTATGCTAGGTGATGTGATGAATGATAAAGAATACGACAATCTTTCTAAAATAGCCCCTACCATCACCTACGATTACACATTATCGATAGCAGATACGGTACGAAACTTCGGGAAATTACTCGGAAAAGAACAAATAGCGGAAAGATGGATTACGAGCTATGAGCAAAAAGCAAAAAATAGTTGGAACAAGCTGCGACAGGACGGAGTAATCGGTAAAAGTGAAACAGCAACCGCCCTGGTCTTCTTCGGCAATAAGAAGTGGTACGTCATGGGAAGTGCTGGCATAACGAGTACTTTATATCACCCGCTTGGCTTTAAACCTGCTCCCAAAGTACAGGAGGTTATCGATGCCGGACAAGCCTATCCTGAAGTGTCCGCTGAGTTGCTGCATGAATATGTTGGGGATCGCTTATTTGTACTCACGAATGTGGACAAGAGCGGACAAGCAGAACTAGAGACCTTTATGAAAAGTCCGATCTGGACCAGTATCCCTGCCGTCAAAAATGGAAAGATGGTCAGAGTGGATTACAAGTGGAATTATGACGATGCAACAACGGCCAACCTGCTGCTAGATGAACTCCCAAATATGCTGATTAAATAACAAATTTCACTATAGAACGAAGCCATTTTCGACTTACCTTGAAAATGGCTTTTTGATATTATACACTTCCGATATATAGTAGCGATAATAATTCTCAATTAAAGCTGAGCTGGAGGTACTACCATGGCTTTGAACAAAACAGAGAAAAAGAACTCCGAGCTGCGTTCCCTTTCTTACTTCTTAAACAGCATACGCCAAATAACGTCGGACAAGCCGGCTCTCATTAATAATACAGTCTCACGACCAGCCGAATACCGTTTGCTGCTGATCATAAAAGGACATGTCGAGCTGAGCGTGAATCGACAGCAGTATTTAGCGGGACATCAATCCTATTTCCTTCTTGCCCCTACCCAAACTGCCGAACTAGAACGCGTAAGTGAAGAAGGCCTGCTCTATGAACTAGCCTTTGAAGTGGAACACCGTAGAGGAGAGACTTTTCACTTAGCTAAAGTATGGGGAATGGAGCTCAACTACGGAGAATGTTCCGTCTCTAAAATATTAGAGATAATAGAAAACTTGCTTCAATATTCGACTGTACATGACGATCTTACCTGGCTCAAATATCAACAGCAGTTCCTTGCCTTGCTTGGTGAATTACTGGAACAGCTAACTGCTCAGCCAGTCCCAGCGGCCGATCCTAAAGCAGCCATAATAGATACCATTTCCTTTTTACAAGCAAACTTCCATAAAGATATAACCGTGCAACAACTAGCTGCTATGTCTAAGCTCCCTCGCTGGCAGTTCTGTCGTATGTTCAAGCGCTTAACGGGCCAGACACCAATTGATTATATGACCGCGCTCCGGATCGAACAAGCGAAAGAACTGCTGACCGTATCAACAATGCGTGTATGGGAAGTGGCACACCAAGTTGGCTACATGGACGAACAGTACTTTAGCCGTCGCTTTCGACGCATTACAGGTCTGACACCAAGCCAGTATTCACAACTGCACAGCACGGAGCAATGCATTAAAGATTGGCGGGGAAGGCAGATTCTCATTCCAACTCATCCGCAGCGAATCGTTTATGACGACGCCAGCACACTTGGCGATCTGCTTGCACTTCATGTTCCTCTTGTGGGAGCCGATTTGCGCCAACACCATGTGGACTGGTTTCGTGCAAGGCTGAAAGATACACAGGAAATCGGTTTTCCCGCTATTCCAGATAAGATCCGTGCACTGCATCCTGACCTTGTACTGCTAAGCCGTTATGGGAGTGAGCAGTACGAACAGATTGCTTCGATTGCGCCAACGTTTACCTTTAATGAGTACGCCCCACTCTCTCAGCGTTTGCACAAGCTAGCTCATATTTTGGGCATCAAGCAGGAAGCTCATGCCTGGCTCGATGAATATGAGCAGCAGATCGAGCAAATGTGGAGAGAACTAAGAGAGCTTCACTCCCAACAGACCGATACGGAGACGGCAGTCGTACTATTTTATGATCATAATCAAAGGTTGTATCTGCTGAATCGGATGTGGGGATTGGCCAAGCTGGTTTACCATCCACTTGGCTTCCGTATGGATCCGCGCCTGCAAATGGTGCGGCCTAACATGGGCAGGTACTTTTGTATTCCACCGGAACAGTTAGAGGATTATGTCATGGGTGATCGTTTATTCGTCCTTGTTAGACCAGCTAGAAATATAAGTGCTGCCCAAGCCGCACTTCGTCAACTTTCAGGCTGGAACGAACTACCCGCTGTTCAAGCCAACAAAGTGCACTTTCTCGACTGTGTCTGGAATAGTGATGATGGCTTGACAAGCAATTTGCTGCTCAAGCACTTTCCACATCTCTGGACGCCATGAATTAGGGGAGGCCCGCTGTGATTCCGTTGGGATCACTCATTGTCCGTGCCACCTGCAGGTCGATCAATTATTCGCTGCGTATATTGATAAAAAAGAAGCTGCTCCCCTCTTGTTACACTTAGGGAAAGCAGCTTCTTTATTCTCTAGACTGACTATAAGCTTAAGCTTCGCCCGCCGGTGGCGTGAACGTACGCTTCGCAAGCTCGGAATCAAGCATATAGAAAGCGTTGCTGTCATTGTCAATACGACGAAGCTTTTGAATGATGCTGTCGAAGGTTGACTCTTCCTCCACTTGCTCATCGATAAACCACTTGAGGAAGTTGATTGTCGCATGTTCGCGTTCATTCCACGCAATGTCGGATAATTCATAGATACGCTTTGTTACAGACTGCTCATGCGCATAGGAATGTTCAAAAGCGTCAAGCAAGGAGCTGTACTCATTCTGAGGGTTCTCCATCCCGCTGATCACCGCACGCTTGCCCAATGTATTAATAAAGTGGAATATTTTCATTCCATGGAATTTCTCTTCTTCCGCCTGCACGATGAAAAAGTTAGCAAACCCATCAAAGCTCTCCGACGAACAGTAGGCCGCCATGGCCAGATATACCTGCGAGGAATAAAATTCATAATTCATTTGATCGTTTAACTTGTCGAGCAGCTTCTCACTTAACATCGGATCACTCTCCCTAATGGCTTGTCTTGATGAAAGGTAAGCTTTTACAGCTTGTGCACATAAAATGACACAGCCTGACGGAAACGTCTCCGTCCGGCATCATTCCTTATCCTGTACAAGCATGCTTCCTTCTATTCTCAGTATGTTAGAAATAAGCGGAGATGTAAATGAAAACTTGCCTACAGTACAAGCTCTTATTGATTCAAATGGCTATGCTTGCGTGAATATACAAAGTATACGACCGTCCCTACGCCAATCCATATCACAAATGAAATCCAAGTGATTAAAGGCAAACTGACCGCCAAATATAAGCAGAATAATGCACTAAGAATGGGCAGTACCGGCACAAACGGAACCCGGAAAGAAGCTTTTAAATCCGGGAATTTCTTGCGTAAAACGATAATGGCGATGGATATTAACGTAAATGCAGCCAATGTACCCATATTGACTAAATGAGCAAGGGTGGTTAAATCAATAAAGCCTGCAATTCCTGCAGCTACAAACCCGGTTATCCATGTGTTAGCGAATGGAGTTTGAGTCTTGGCTTTGACTTGCGAGAACTTCTTCGGTAGTAATCCATCACGGCTCATGGCGTAGGCTAGGCGAACTTGCGCATAAATTAAAGCCAGAATAACAGTTGTAATCCCAAATACAGCTCCGACTGAAATGATACCCGCTATTGAATTTTGTCCAACTGATTGTAGTGCTAGTGCAACAGGGGCACCCACATTTAACTCGGTATACGAAATCATCCCTGTTAATACACCCGATACGACCATATAAACAAGGGTACAAATAAATAAGGACGCGATTATGCCAATAGGCATCGTTTTTTTAGGATTTTTTACTTCTTCTGATGCTGATGCGATAACATCAAACCCGATGTAAGCAAAGAACACAGTAGCTGCACCTGTAATAATCCCGTTAAATCCAAACGGAACAAATGGCACCCAGTTGTCTGGTTTAACATACCAAATTCCCACAACGATAAATAACAAGATAACTGCTAATTTGACAAATACCATCATGTTGTTAAATTTAATACTTTCCTTTACCCCTTTACTAACAAGTGCAGTGATGGCCAATATGATGAGCACGGCGGGTAAATCGATAATTCCTCCTTTTCCTACACCAGGAGCAGAGGACACAATGGCGGGGACATGTATTTGAAAGCCCTTAAGCAAGGATTGAAAGTAAGCTGACCAGCCCGTTGCTACAGCAGAGATTGCCAGTACATACTCAAGCATAAGATCCCATCCAATCAGGAAAGCACACAATTCGCCCAACGTTGCATACGTGTATGTGTACACGCTTCCCGAAACAGGTACAGCTGATGAAAACTCAGCGTAACAAAATGCGGCGAGTGCGCAGACTATGCCTGCGAGTGCAAATGATAGCATGATTGCAGGTCCAGAAGCTTCTGCCGCTACCACACCAGTAACCACAAAAATACCGGTACCGATCACACAGCCTACGCCAAGAAAAATTAAATCCATTAAGGACATAGCCCGAGCCAGTTCTTTTTTCTCACTTTGAGCAAGCATAAGACTCAGTGACTTTTTTCGAAACAGCTGATTCACAACAATTCCTCCTATGCAATGGGCACAAAAAACATTTTTAGTATGCCGACATATGCAAAATTTATTAATTTTGCAAACCATCTCCGCGTCGACGTTCATCGTATGCATGCAGCATAGGAGAAATAGATTTTGCTAAATTTTCAGTTATACTATCATTTTTCTGTTTAAAGCATCAATTTAGAATAAATTCTGTTTTTATAAATTTTTGTATATTAAAATAGGCGAGGAGCGAAGAACCTAACATAGATTCTTTGGTTGTATAGTCATACTCAATAATCCTTTAGGCGTGATCCGTTTCATATGTCCAATTGCAAAGAAAAAGCACGCTCGTGTCGATGTGTATACATCGCAGCAGCATGCTTTCTTCATAGCTTTCTATCTATACAATTTGTGGCTAGTTACTTCTTCGATCGTTGCCCGACTCATCATATCAATTTACGGCTATACCATTTCTCGCCTCTGAAGCGCCAGACAAAGATCGAGCCACGAACGCCCCATTCAATGACCATCGCAATCCAAACACCCATGATTCCCATACCGAGTGTTATCCCTAACACGTAGCCCAAAATTACACGGAGTACCCACATCGTAAGCAGCGACGTAATCGAAGTAAAATTCGAGTCACCGGCTGCTCGTAAGGCGGAAGGCAAAATAAAGCTAATTGACCATAAAAATGGCTGTGTGACTGCAATCAGCACCAGCAGTTGAAAGATATCCGGCACAATCTTGGCTGGCGGAGAGAATAAGCTCACGATGAACGGGTATAAAGGTAAAAGAATCGCCGCCATCACAACAAAAAATATCGAGGACAGCCATATAAACGACTTAATAAACTTCCTCGCATCTTGAGTGTTCCGTCGCCCGATACATTGGCCGACCACCGTTACTATGGAGATGCTCAACGCATTTGCCCCGATCTGAAATACCAATGAGATGGAACCGCCAATCGCGTTCACTGTAATGGCCATCGTTCCAAGTTGGACGATAAACGTCTGCGTTAATAGCTTTCCGCCATTAAAAAACATCTGCTCCGCCGCGAATGGAACGCCAATAATCATAATTTTTTTAAGAATAGAGAAATTAAGCTTAAGTGCATTTTGGATGCGGAACCGCAGCGTCTGATTGTATTTAACTAAATAGATTAACGCAATAACCATGCCCAATACTCTTGCTGTGATCATCGAAATAATTAACCCGACGACCCCCATATCCAGAAACGTAATAAACAAAATATTTAAGCCCAAGTAGGTAAGGTTCATAATAAGCGACAAACCCAAGCATGCTTTGGTCTCGGCAATCCCTCTCAGCGCTCCCGTTATAGCTTGGAAAATCGCAATAAAGGGGTAAGAGATACAGCTACCAATCAGAAACAATTTCGCATTGTCGAACACTTCCGCATCAGCCCGTCCAAACAATAAATCTAACGTTGGATTATGAAAAATAATGACCAGCGCGCTAATCAGGATCGATAAGATGGCCACGGCAGATATGGCCTGCGCGGCTGACTTGGCAACCATCTCCTTGTTGCCGCTGCCCTTATACTGCGCTACGATAACGGTTCCGCCCGTTGCCACAGCAACAAAAACGTTAATTAAAAAGATATTCAGCGAATCAACCATACTCACTGCACTGACGGCTGCAACACCTGATGAGCTGATCATCGCCGTATTTAACAAGCTCATCAAAATAATAAAAGCTTGATCCACAAATATCGGGATAATTATCGCGATAATTTGTTTATAATCAAGCGTGTCACCTGTGAAATATTTGTTCAGCAGGAACGTAGTCCTTCTCTTTATACTGGGATCTATTGTACTCAGTGTAATCATCTCTTTTTTTGGTATTATTCTGCCATGGAATCCATTGACAGCGCTAGTTGCTGCATTATTATACCACTATCCCAAGGATATAAAAGTGATGACTGTTACCTTAACAGGGCGTAAAAGCGACCTTTTGAGCGACATATGGGCAGTCGCCGCTCCAGATCGCAGGAGAGGTGGAAATGTGGCGGATGCTGGATATGTTTATCCAGTGACGTTCTGATCAGACCTCTACCAGTTCCTTATCACGCAGCGACACCAAGATGACAAAACCGATCATGACCTCCGTAATGTCCATCGCGGTTTGTTTGCCATTCCACGTATCGGATTGCCACATCGCAAACCATTCTGAACCCACAATGGCAAAGCCAAAAAACCAAATACAGAATGCCAACATGTAGGCGATATATGCGCAAGTCTTTGCATTATTAAACAACTTTGCTTCTTGCTTTACGTTTCGAAGCATCCTCACTGCTGCAATCCAGGCGAACAAAGAGAACAAGCCTTCCGCAGCAATGATGCCAACGTAGGCCACCGTGTGCAGGATCGGACTCGTTATGGAGCGCCACATAAGCGCATTCCCGTCAAAGGTAGTATCCATCGACAGCACATGCTGTACAAACATATAGTTGGAATGATAATCCATCAGATTGCCTGCAAAAATTGCCGTTCCAAAAAGTGCCGTAAAGAAAACGATCAATACTTTTAAATATCGTAAAGTCAAATTGCTCAAGACACATCACATCCCTCTCATGTTTTGTAGGCAGAACGACAGTTCGATAATGCTTACACGATTTCCCTCCTCAGAAGGGATACCTAAATTTTACCACATATAATGATTATTATCTGAATAAAAAAGGACACGCTTGAGGCATGTCCCTTGTCCTGCTTATACTGTTGTTTTACCGCCGCCGTCCTGCTTCTTTTTTAACTTAGCTTCTGCTTTCTCTAGATTCTCAGCAACTCTGAACTGTACAATTTTGCTTATTAATTCATAAGGCATCGGCTGATCAAGCGGAAATTGCACGGAGCCTTTAGCCCCTTTGAATGCTGATAGTTCCTGTTCAAATGCGCTGATTCCGCTTGGAGTCGGATAAAAGCCAATATGATGCTTATAGGCTGCAAAATGCACCAAATTGCCATGCAGGACAAACGTAGGCATTTGATAACTGATCTTTTCGCTTGCACCTGGTGCTGAATCTCGAATTACTTTTCTTACCGCTTCAAGAATAACCTGAACTTCAGGAGAAAATTGTGAAATATACGCATCGATGGTTTCATATATTGTTTTGTTTCCGTCCATTGCTCTCCCCTCTCCTCACCTTTAATAAATTCAGTTACTCCTCACTAAGCAGCTGCTTTAGTGTGTCAATATCATTCATCGAAACCAATTCCTCAAGGTGATCAAATATCTTCTTCTCATCCCAGTTCCACCATTGTAGCTCCAACAATAACTGAATCACCTCATCGTTGAAACGCTTCTTAATCATTTTTGCAGGGTTGCCGCCAACAATTGTGTACGGTTCAACGTTTTTGACTACAGTTGAATTAGAAGCAACTATTGCCCCGTCACCAATTGATATACCTGGCATAATCGTGACATGTTGACCAAGCCAAACATCATTACCTATTTGAGTATCACCCTTGAAAGGCAGCTGTTCAATCGTTGGAGTAACCTTTTCCCAGCCTCCAGCGAAAATATTGAAGGGATATGTAGTGAATCCATCCATCCGATGATTCGCACCATTCATAATAAAAGTAACTCCTTCAGCCAAGGCGCAGAACTTGCCGATAATCAGCTTATCACCTAAAAAATCATAATGGTGCTGGATGTGATCATAGAAACGCTCTGGAGAGCTGGTATTATCGCTGTAATAGGTATAGTCACCAATCTCAACGTTTGGTCTACCTGGCAAATTTTTGATATAACAAATGGTTTTAATCTTGTCATTAGGATACAGCTTCGTTTTATCTGGAGCTAGCGACATGCATTCACTTCCTCTCTAATACATAACATCAAAATCCTGAGATACATCCTTGAGTGCGTTCGGGCTCGTGCGTGAACCATATAGAGCTACTGCACGAATATGCTTATCTTGATTGGCAACTTCTGATACCAAGTCCATGATCGCTTGTTCTGTACGCATAAGATTCCTTTAATACATGTTCACTTCGCGTGTTTTCCCTTACATAACTATTCCTATCCTTCACAGCCCATCCAATGACCTATTTATAGGAAATAATAACAAGAATACGCTTCGATAGCGATACTTCAAATTAAAAATAGGTTGCGAATTTTAGACGATGTTTGCGGATTATGGGATTATGTAACCGGTAACATCCTTGCTACAATGAACATGCAACTAAACGATCTTAGTTCAGGGGGAATAAAAATGAAAAGGCTTTCTATATTAGTGATGGCTTGTATGTTGTTTATGGGAGCACTAAGTGGATGTGGAAATAACGAGTCCGAGCAAGCGGCATCCAATAAACTCGTCATCTACAGTCCGAACAGTGAAGAAATTATTAAGACAATCATCCCAATGTTTGAAAAACAAACAGGAATTACGGTTGAGCTTGTAACGGCTGGGACTGGCGAAATTATAAAGCGTTTACAATCAGAAAAACAAAATCCTTATGCTGACGTAATGTTCGGTGGTTCTATGGCAGGCTATCGTGAACATGCCGACTTGTACGAGCCTTACGTATCACCAGAAGACAAAAACTTAATTGAGGGACATCGTAATACGTCAGGATTTGCAACTCCTTACATCTCAGATGGAAGCGTGCTGCTCGTAAACAAAAACCTCGTTGGCGACATTAAAATTGAAGGTTATGAAGATCTGCTTAATCCAAAGCTTAAAGGTAAAATTGCATCGGCTGACCCAGCGAGTTCAAGCTCCGCATTCGCACAGCTGACCAATATGCTCCAAGCGATGGGCGGCGATTATGAGAATGATAAAGGTTGGGACTATGTCAGCAAGTTGATCCAGAACCTTGATGGTAAAATTGCAAGCGGTTCCGGCGCGGTTCACAAAAGTGTAGCTGATGGTGAATATGTGGTTGGTTTAACTTATGAAGACCCTTCTAGCACATATGTGAAAAACGGTGCTCCGGTAGAAGTGGTGTATCCAAAAGAAGGCGCCGTATTCCTGGATGCAGCATCCGCGATTACAAAAGGTGCTCCACACATGGATAATGCCAAGAAATTTATCGACTTCATTCTTTCTAAAGATGCTCAGGATGCGTTTGGTACGCAATTGACAAACCGTCCGCTCCGTCAAGATACGAAGCTTGGCGACCATATGAAGCCATATGCCGACATCAACATGATTAAAGAAGACACGGACTATGTAAGTGCTAATAAATCCAAAATTGTAGAGCATTACATCGAAATGTTCACAAGCATCAAATAAATTATAGAGAATTAGGTGACAACTATGAGCGTGAATATATCCATTAAAGACTTAGTAAAAAAGTATGGAGATACTACCGTCATTCCTGAGTTGTCCCTGGAGATTAAGAAGGGTGAGTTTTTCACCCTCCTTGGTCCTTCGGGATGTGGAAAGACAACTCTGCTGCGTATGCTCGCTGGCTTTAACAGCATTGAAGGCGGAACAATTAATTTTAACGAACGAGTTATTAATCAGGTGGAACCGGGAAAACGAAATATCGGGATGGTATTTCAGAGCTATGCGATTTTCCCTCATTTAACGGTCAAAGGTAATATCGCTTTCGGCCTTGAGAATCGAAAGTTATCCAAAGCTGAAATTGCCTCCAAAGTGGATGAGATTTTGAAAGTTGTTCAAATCGAACAATATAAAGATCGGATGCCAAAAAATCTGTCAGGCGGTCAGCAGCAGCGTGTTGCACTAGCAAGAGCGATCGTCATCCGACCAGACGTCCTACTAATGGATGAGCCTCTATCGAATCTGGACGCCAAGCTTCGGGTCGACATGCGGAATGCCATTAAAGATATTCAAAGAGAAGTTGGCATTACAACGGTATATGTAACGCATGATCAGGAAGAAGCTATGGCGGTATCTGATCGGATTGCCGTTATGAAATCCGGAATCATTCAGCATTTGGGCACACCTCAAGAAATTTATCAGCGTCCTGCAAATGTGTTTGTTGCTACTTTTATCGGCCGGACCAATATTATCAATGGGTGTCTTACAAAAGAAGACAATCACTATAACTTACATTTCGGTGTAGAATACGTCGAAGAACTCACGAACATTAAGCTAATGGGATCAGATAAGCAAGCCACTCTTGACGTCAAAATCTCGGTTCGTCCTGAAGAGTTTATCATCACTGAGGATAACACTGGCATCAAAGCAACCATTGTACACAGCGTATTTTTAGGCCAGAACACTCATTACTTTGTGGACTTGGAATCCGGTCAGCGGATTGAAATTACGCAGGAATCAAAATCCACACACATATTAGAGCCTGGTCAGATTATTTTCCTAAAAGTGAAAAAGGATAAAATTAATGTGTATGACACAACAGGTGAATTGAATTATACAAGGAGCGGTCAGCTATGAAGGGGACACGCAAACGATTTGATGTCTGGACCAACATTTCATTCCTGATCTTTATCTTCTATGTTCTCTTTCTTGCATTACCTTTGTTTACGATGTTGATCAAAAGTGTATACAACGGCACGACGGGTGACTTTTCCTTCGCCTATTTTACAAAATTTTTCAGCAAGCCTTATTATTTAAATGCACTATTTAACAGTATTAAAGTAACCGTCAGTGTGACATTCCTTGCTGCACTCATTGCAACACCGCTAGCCTATATTATGGCAACGGTTAAGATTAAAGGTAATGCTACTATTCGAGTATTAATTCTGATCTCATCGATGTCAGCCCCATTCATTGGAGCTTACTCTTGGATCCTGCTGTTAGGTAGAAACGGCGTCATTACCAGATTCATTAGTAACACGTTTGGAATTACGATGCCTGATATATATGGCTTTACAGGTATACTAGTGGTCTTAACTTTACAGATGGTACCTCTTATCTTTATGTACGTATCCGGAGCACTAAAAAATGTGGACCAATCGTTAATGGAAGCTGCCGAAAGCATGGGTTACAAAGGCTTCAACAAAATGCGCAGAGTGCTGCTTCCACTCATTACACCAACGCTGCTCGCAGGCGGACTGCTCGTATTCATGCGTGCACTCGCTGATTTCGGTACACCGATGCTTATTGGTGAAGGATTTAAGACCGTCCCTGTACTGATTTTTAATGAATTTATCAGTGAAGTCGGCGGCGATGATGGCTTTGCAGCTGCAATCAGTGTCATCGTTGTTCTCTTTGCAACAGCGATCTTCCTGATGCAAAAATTCATTTCCAATCGTAAATCGTTTACGATGAGTGCACTAAATCCGATTGAATCCAAGAAGAAAAAAGGAATTGGCAATATTGCAGCACATGTCGTCATCTATCTGTATACTTTGATTGCACTGTTACCGCAATTGTACGTCATCTATACTTCTTTCTTGAAATCAAACGGCCGCATCTTTGTAGAAGGTTTCTCGCTTCAAAGCTATCGCGATGCATTTAACAATATCGGGAGCGTCATTACGAACACGTTTGTGTTAGCTATCGTATCCCTTGTCGTTATTATTCTGTTAGCAATACTAATCGCTTATGTAACCGTTCGCAGAAAGAACGCCTTAACCAATACGCTTGATATTTTCACAATGTTCCCTTACATCGTTCCGGGTTCCATTTTAGGGATAGCGTTATTGATTACGTTCAACGACAAGCCGCTTGCATTAAGCGGAACTGCGTTAATTATGATTATCTCGTTTGTTATTCGGCGGCTGCCTTATACGATTCGATCAAGTGCCGCCATCTTGCACCAGATCAATGATGGAATTGAAGAAGCAGCAATCAGCTTGGGTGCTTCCCAGATGAGAACCTTCTTTAAGATTACACTGCCGATGATGCTTGCCGGTGTCGTCTCTGGTGCTATCTTAAGCTGGATTACAATCATTACCGAATTAAGCACCTCGATCATCCTATATACGGGCAAGACAAAGACCGTAACGGTTGCCATTTATACCGAGGTTATTCGCGGGAACTACGGGGTTGCTGCAGCACTGTCCACGATCCTTACCATTATTACAGTCGTGTCGCTGCTGACCTTCCTTAAACTGTCCGGGCAAAAAGAAGTTTCACTTTAATCAGATAAGCTTCAACCACTTCCAAGTCGGTACCTGCATCAAGGGGCCGACTTGGTTGTATTTGGATGACCTTCGGATGAAGTGATTATATTCAGCCTTGTCCAGCAGTAAGGTATAATAAAACAAAGGTCTTGGTATGGATGGGGGGCACAATGGAACATAAAAAGTATCGCAACTTCAAAGAATCAACCCGTCACTTATTTCGAATATATACAATTATCCCGTTTGCCGTGTTAATGATATTGTTTCTGGTGTTTACTATCATTAATGGCAGAATGAATTTGACTCAAAAGACAACCGAGGCTGCCCAATCCATTAGTCAGTCCATGGCAGAAGTGTATCAGCAATACTACAACGAGATTAATAGGATGGCTGCCTCACCTGCTGTGACAAACTACGTAAACTCACACTTGGGCAGTGATAAGGTGTACTCTGAATTTTATGATTTTAATAACCATCAGAAGGTGAAGAGTATTTTCCATATTGTCAGTACGGGAGGCATCTTTCTGGCTAGCTCTGCTCCGCCGGAAGTGCTGTCGTCCAACTTTGCTTTCAGCAATCTGATTAACCGGATTCATCAACGGCCACAAGATACGCTGAGCGAAATGAACAGCTTCCGTTACTCCCATGATCGCGATACGAGCTATACGTTTGGCAAAGCGATCATTAAGAACGGGCAAACGCTTGGATATATCATTTATCAACTGTACGAATCGGACATTCAGAAAATTATTTTCGAGCAAAATAACGAAATTGCGATGATCACCGACCAACATAATACGATTATTGCCACTACAAGCAATGCAACCAAAGGGGTTCTGAATAAATTCAGCCCTACGTTCGATAACCAGGGGCATGTATTATTAAATAATGGCAAGTATTATATGTATACCAAACGGATACCTGATACGCCGATTCAAGTCGTCACGCTTAACTCTTACAAGTCCGAGCAATACACCTACTATACGGTGTCTGTGTTTGTCCTTGCTGCGAGCGTATTGTTATGGATCATGATTCAGATCATGTCTCATAAAATGTCTACCCGCAATTCTGAATCTATCGACAAGTTAATTCATGCGTTAGCGCAGCTGCGCGAGGGGAATTTTAACGGGTACGTCGACATTCAGACCAATGATGAATTTGAGATTCTTGGGGATGAATACAACGTGATGCTGGATCGATTAAAAGATCTGATGGAGAAAAACAAAGAATTGTCAGAGCTCAGCACCATTATTGAGGTAAAACAGCTGCAATCGCAATTCCATCCGCATTTTATGTTTAATGTGCTGGAAACCCTACGCTATGCCATTAAAATAGACGCCAATCAAGCACAAGACATTGTAATGATTTTATCCCGACTGCTCAGGTACAGCATCGGACACGATCGCAGTGTCCAACTGCAGGATGATATGAATTATGTGCAAGACTACCTTAAACTGCAGCACATTCGTTTTAATGAACGTCTGGAGTATCGGATATCCGTAGCGGAGGAAACCCAGGAGGTATACGTCCCTAAGCTGCTATTGCAACCTATCATTGAAAACGCTATCAAGTATGGCTATCAACACCAAAGCAAGGTGCTTATTGAGATACGGATTTATACATCTGCAGGTAAGCTAATACTGGAAGTGCATGACAATGGCCACGGTATGAACGAAGAGACGTTGCAGCAAGTAAACCAAATCCTACAGAGTCAGAGCAATACGACAAAGCATATTGGGCTATACAACGTTCATCGCCGTTTAGTGCTGTTATATGGTGAGCAATCTGGTATCCACATAGACAGTACGCAAGGAAAAGGCACCTGTGTGACACTTACAATTCCTTACGAATGGGGTGAAAATGATGTTTAAGGTTCTGCTGGTAGAAGATGAAGATATGATTCGCAGAGGGATAAGATTTAGTATAGATTGGCTGAAATATGATTGTATCGTCATTGAAGAAGCCCTGAACGGACAAGAGGGCTATGAGAAGATCTGCGAACTTCGGCCTGATATCGTCATTTCGGATATCAACATGCCGATCAAGGATGGCATCTCAATGATTAGAGAGGGGCTGCAGCAGCACACGTTTAGCAGTATCATCATCTCGGGCTATAATGAATTTCATCTTGCCAAGCAAGCTATCCAGTTAGGTGTAACCGAGTTTCTCGTAAAACCATTAGAGGATGACCAACTGATCCGAGCACTGGAATCTGCCAAAGCAAAAGTAGATTTAATCCGTAAATATGAAGTCATCTCCAGCTTCAAGCAAGAAAGAGAAGAGATTATAAACAGCCGTTTTTTAGAAAAAGAAACCAAAACATCAAAATATGTAGCCAAAATGATCGCCTATGTACAAGAGCACTACGCCAAGAAGATCAGCATTCATGATCTCGTGGAGCAGCTCGACTTAAGCGCCTATTATTTAAATCAAAAATTTAAGGCAGAAACGAGTTATACATTTAATGAGTTTGTTAACCGCTATCGCATCCAAATCGCGATCGATTTATTAAAGGCAGGAGATAGCAAAGTATATACAATCGCGCAGGATATCGGCTTTAGTGACTACAAGTACTTTATTAGCATTTTCAAAAAGTATGCCCATAGTACGCCGAGCCAGTATCAAGAAATATTTCGGAAGCAAGAATGATGATTTGAAACATAACCTAATGCAGCCAGTTACTTTACTCCCCCTTCTACTAAATAAATATAGTATGAAACTTTAGCATCCAGCGCGTACCGCTAATTCAAGCAGTGTGCGCTGGTGAGCTGATGATAAGACTTTTCCCATATTAGTATCCCCTTCCACATATCATTATCACTTTCTTCTAATAGGCCCTACATTAAAAACACGATATTTCTATTTACCTGACAGAGGACATGGTGTATACTTCTTAAATGATAATTTAATTGATAATGATTATCATTATCTTGAAAATTTGTTTTATCTTTGAAAGGGGCCCTATTTTCATATGTTTAGAAACAAACGCACACTTGTATTTCTTTGTATGATGTTTATAATAGCGATGTTGTCCGCCTGTGGCGCAGCAGCACCTCCTGCCCAGACATCAGCATCGAACCAGCCAGCAAATAATACGGATACCGATAAAGCAGCAACTCGAATGTTCAAAGACATTCAAGGCCGCGAAGTTGAAATTCCAGTTGCACCGCAGAAAGTCGTATATGTCGGCAGCAACCCGGGTGACCTGCTGGCCATTGGCGTCAAGCCAATTGGAGCGACCCTTAGCGTCATCGCCAGCCAGATTGCCTATCCCGAAATGATTAAAGGGATTACGGATGTTGGTTATCCTTACTCACAAGAGAAGGTACTGGCCTTAGAGCCTGACCTTATCATTTTTGATGACTGGGATGTGAAGGGACTTGCATCACTGGAGAAGATTGCACCTACCATCGTGACCGGGCTGGATGACGCTACGCCTACCAAGGATCGTGTCATGCTTACAGCAGACGTACTTGGACGTACTGAAGCAGCCGAAACATGGTTCAAGGCATATGAAGAAAAAGCAGCCGCCACTAGGAACAAGCTGCAGCTTAAAGGGAATGAAACTGCTGTGTCCTTGCTGCTTATGGGTAAGAATATGTTTATCATGGGCAACCAAGGCTTAAACACGACGCTGTATGGACAGCTTGGATTCAAGCCTTCGGCTGGAACACAGCAGCTTGTCGATAAGAATGAGCGCTTTGTGGACATTTCCAGCGAAGTACTGCCGGACTATATGGGCTCTGATATTTTTATCCTAAACGACTCCGGTAGCGAAACAATGGCCGCTCAGAACAACCTAATGGATAGCTCCATGTGGAAGACGATTCCCGCTGTTAAGCAAGGACATGTGTATACCTTAGACAGCAAGTTTAACTATGACGATCCGATTACACTGGATCTGCTGTTGGATGAGATCGTTCAGGTCATGTCTGGAGCCGGTAAGAAATAACAACATGTATATTGGGTTAGACATGATAAAGCCGCTTGCGTACACCACGCAAGCGGCTTTATTTCTTCCTAGAATCTTTAGGTCTACATGCCTCAATCCTATTTCAACGCTACCTCCATATCCCCCTATCCCCTAGCAGACCTACCTTGCAAACCTAACAACATCTTCGTTCAGCAAGGCATCTGCTGTAAGAGAAACATTCCATCACCATTTTCGCCATCAATCTTGTAGACTTACTTGTCGTTATATTCATATTGAATATTAATTAATACAAAATTATAATTATACAAATATAAATAGGAGGATCATTACTAATTATGGATATCAAATGGATTGAAGAGTTATCCTTGAACAACTGGCCCTCGCTATCCACGCTGCTTTATGATGGATGGATATTACGCTTTGCCGATGGCTATACCAAACGTGCCAATTCGATAAATCCCCTGCATTATTCCACCTGTGATTTGAATACTAAAATTGAACATTGTGAGAGCCTCTATTCCGTCCATCAGTTGCAGCCAACATTTAAAATTACTCCCTTTGTTCAGCCCCTAAATTTGGATCACGTGTTAGAGCAGAAAGGCTATTCCTTAGTTGATTTGACAAGTGTACAAACCTTAGATTTACACCACATTAATGAACCCCTATTAAATTCCGTTATCATAGAAGATCAGATGAGCACTGAATGGATAGAGAACTACTGTAGACTAAATCGTGTTATAGATAAACACAAAGACATTATGGAACGTATGCTGTCCAATATTAAGACTAAAAAAGGATTTGTATCCCTTTGTTTCGAAGACCAGGTTATTGCTTGCGGCCTTGGGGTCATAGAGCGAGAGTATATAGGATTATATGATATCGTGACAGATCTTTCTTTTCGAAATCAAGGATTTGGCGAACAGATGATACTAAATCTGCTCAAATGGGGACGCGCAAATGGCGCCACACACAGCTATTTAGCGGTTGTAGCCCACAATGAACCTGCGCTTCGACTTTATTCAAAGCTCGGATACTCAGAAGTTTATAAGTATTGGTATAGGGTTAAAAACGCTGTATCCTGCTAGGCCAGCGCCGTATATCCAACAAAAAGAGGGGACGTCCCCTCTTTGCTATTTCTACCCTTTCATCTCTAATCTATCAGGTTTTGTCCTAACGGCTTCCTTATATTCATTGCCCTACATCTTTAGATTCTAGCCATGAATTGTTGAAAACGTTGTTCAATTACAGGTTCAATCAAGTCATAATTTTCCCACGTATTAGCAATGTGATAGAAGGTAGGCTCATCCCCTTGCAAGGTTTGGACATAATCCTCAGCTGTATATATGTCGTTTTGAATATCCAAATATTCATTCACGAATGGTATAATCTCATCCGAAAGTTCTTGCGTTGAGAACACGCCATCCAGACATTTTCGATAAAATTCAGCACCCATAAGCTGCCGCTTCTTGACTTGCTCAATCTCAGCATGGAATTCCTGCTCGATATCCTCTGTAAACCAATTGTTATTTATGATCCAAGTGATAAACATGCCCGTTGCGGTATATGCGGCATCTCTTGTTAAATCCTGCGGAAACTCCCCTTCGTAATGCCACTTCGCTTT
The DNA here is from genome assembly GCF_022346885.1 of Paenibacillus sp. ACRRX. Lineage (GTDB taxonomy): Bacteria > Bacillota > Bacilli > Paenibacillales > Paenibacillaceae > Paenibacillus_B. Next base: position 68,135 of record NZ_JAKRNK010000007.1, on the reverse strand, counting down.
ATCTAATACTTGAATTTCAGGGACCTTAATTGCATCCAATATCGATTCTGGCTCTTCGCTGTATCCTTTCGCTTGGTATTCCAAGGACAGCTGCTCAAGCTGCTGAACCGCTTCTTCTGGTGGATATTGTTTATATACCGCATTAGTGGTTTTCTTGCGTAATGTTAAGCGGCCTTTTACGATATTTAAAATATCTTGATCTGTAGAAGTCTCTGTAATCATGAGATGGATATAATTTTTATAATTTTTGCTCGGCTTTGTAAGCAATATTCTCGTTCGCTTCACTTTTCTTTCCTCCTCATAACTGCATAAACAGAACATAGTTTCCATTATACAGCCTATTTTAAAAAAAAGAATTCATAGAAAAATAGACCACAACCGCAGCATTAGTAAAACAAACCACTGAGATTGCGACTGCTCTACCTCTTACATAAGCAGCAGGAAAATGGATAAATAATCGCTTGACACCCAGTTCCATTTATTGTATGTTTTATTTATTCTATCTGGTCAGTATAAAATAATTCAGTTACCTATTCATGACCCCAGGAGGTAATAAAATGCCTAAAGTAGGGATGGAGCCTAAGCGGCGAGCAGATTTAATTAACGCCACACTACTGTGTATTAGTAGTCATGGGATTGATGGCATGACGCTGGATAAAGTCGCTGAGTATGCGGATTGTTCAAAGGGTGTTGTCACTTATTACTTTAAGAATAAAGACAACTTGATTATTGAAGCTTTCAGGTCGTTTTTAGCTTATTATGGTTTGAAGATCAATTCTCAAATTCAGCATACAATGACTCCACAGACCATGATTGAGATTACACTGCAGAACATTCTCCCACCTTATAGTGAGGATGCGCAAATGGCAATCAACGTTTCGGAACTGGAGGGTATTGAACGGATGCATATCCCCCATGAAGTTCAGGCAAAGCTTTTCCTTCATTTCTTTTCTAAAGCCGTGCTCGACCCCCGTTTACAAGAAGTTGTAGCAGCCGGGTACAAGGAAGACATGCAAGGTATCATGAAAATCTTTGACTATGGAAAGATGCTGGGGAGTATGAAGGTGGATGACTCGGGCAGCGCTGCTTACGGCCTGCTGGCCATGGTGGTAGGGCTCAGCTTCTTTAAAGTAGCTAATATTCAACCTATGAACGGTGAAGATAATCGATATATCTGTGAGGACTATGTCAAAAGGTTAACTGGAGGATTATGATGAAAATTATCAAGCTAACAGTGAACAGTATAGGAATTGCTGTTGTAAGCGGCAGCGAAATACTGATACCGCAAATCAAAAACTGAGCATTAGTTCATCCTGAAGTTGAGGGGGCATGTCGAGTGCCAGCAGTATTAAAAAATAATTATCATTATCCAATGGTTAAGATTCCAGGTGGAGAAATAGAGTTAAGGGACGATCGAACCAAAAGGACATGGAAGACCGAACTCAAGCCCTTCCTGCTTGCCCAGTATCCAGTAACAGTCGACCTGTATGATGCGATTACGACTATATCCCCCACTTCTATCGATACAAATCAGACGCCGGTTGTGAATATTTCCTGGCATGAAGCTGTTTCCTTTTGCAATCTGCTTTCTCAACAAGCCGGATTAAATGAATGTTATTCAATAAGGAATAACATTGAAGAAATCATCTGTAATTGGGATGCAGACGGTTATCGCCTTCCTTCAGAAGCAGAGTGGCAGTATGCCTGTAAGGCAGGAACTACAGGATATAGGTACGGAGAAATGGATAAGATCGCTTGGTACAGTGAAAATGCAAACGGCCAAATCCATAAAGTAGGACAAAAGCAGCCCAACGCATGGGGGCTGTACGACATGATCGGGAATGTGTGGGAGTGGTGTTGGGATTTATATGACGAGAAAGTATATGGTTCCTACCGCATTTTCCGAGGTGGCAGCTGGGCAGAAGAGGAACGAGGCTGTGGAGCTTCTTGTCGTCGTCGCAGTCACCCGACATTTGCTATCGATGATCTTGGATTTCGCTTAGCCCGATCTTTAAAATAGGATTGACTCGAAGGTGATGATTGCAAGTTACTATAAAAAGAGTTCAAGCAATATTTCTGTTTGAGCTCTTTTATCGGCAATTGTAGCGATAAATGACTGCTTCGGCACATACGTTGTCCATTTCGGAAACAGTTAGATCGCCCTGTTCGATTCCATAAAAAAATCGGCCTTAGAAATATGCATGGGCAGGCATACTAAGTTAGGCCGATTCTAATATACTCATAGGATATAACGATGAATCAAGTTACGACTTCTCTGCAGATGCATTCTCAACCATTGTGTTCAACACATTCTTAAATATCCGCAGGTCTTGTTCGGAAATACCTGCTATGGTCTCATTTTTAAACTTTTCAGCGATCGGCATCAAACTTAGACATATCTTCACGCCTTTATCCGTTAATTCCAACTGCTTAATCCGTTTATCGGATTGAATTCCTTCGCGGCGCAGATGACCCTCGAGCTCCATTTTCTGAAGCATTCTAACCACGCTGGGCTCCTTTATCGACAATTTATCGGCTAGCTCCCGCTGGGTAATGGACTCGTTTTTATAAATATAATACATCGCAATCCATTGACTTCGAGTCATATGATAAGGTCGAAATTCCTTCTCCAACGTTTCCGCGAATATCTTTGCACTGCGATTTGTGACAAATGCGAGACAGTCATCTAAATTAAACAAATGGTACACCAACCAATCCAATTAGTTTCTCTTTAGGTATTTTCCTTCTTTTATCATGATTATACCAAATTTTATAATGGATGCTTGGTGTACTTTTTAACATGCCCTTTATTGGTGCAGCGCTCCAATGCCTAAACCGAAGGCAGCTTCGTGAAGTACTTCACCCGTTGTTGGATGGGCAAAGATCGTCTGTGTAATTTGATGTTCCGACAGCTCATTGGCTATTGCAAGGGTAAGACTGCTGATGAGAGAAGAGGCATCAGGCCCAATGATCGCACCACCAACGATTTTCCCAGATTGTTTGTCCTTGATTAATTTGATAAAGCCATTCGGCTCATTCATCGTTAATGCCTTACCATTGCTCGAAAATGAAACCTTGCTCACCTGATAGTCCATTCCTTGTTCCTTACACTCGTCTTCAAGCATACCTACACTAGCTATCTCGGGAGATGTAAAAATTACATTTGGAACAGCTATATAGTTCATCTCATCAGGTTGCCCAAGTATCACGTCCACAGCAACAATGCCTTGATGAGAAGCAACATGAGCCAACTGTATAATATTCGTAACATCCCCAATAGCAAAGATATGGTTCACGTTTGTTCTCATTTGTTTATCCACCATAATCCCTTTTCCACGCTCATTCAACAACACGCCGGCCTTCTCAAGCTCCAACCCCTCAAGATTTGGCTCTCGTCCTATGGCGACCAACACCTTTTCGCTAACAAGAAGATGCTCTCCGCTGCTGTCTACGTAGGTGACAACGGCTTGCCCTTCATTTGCACATTGAATTTGGGAAACCTTTGAACGAGTATGAATATGGATTCCAGCCTGTTCAGCCGCAAGCCGTATTTCATCTGAAATATCACGATCCAGCATGGTCAGAAGACGATCCATAAATTCTACAACATGAACCTCTACGCCAAAATTCCGATAAATAAAAGCAAACTCCATGCCAATCACGCCGCCACCTATGATGGTGATGCTTTTTGGCAATTCTTCGCATGAAAGCGCATCCGTACTGTTCATCACAAATGAATGGTCAATGCCTGGAATATTTACTTTGGAAATTTTGGAGCCTGTTGCAACAATGATATTTTTAGAAGTAATATGATAATTCTGTTTACCGGTAACATGTACTGTAGTAGACGATAAAAATGAAGCCTGCCCTCGAATCACCTTAATATTATTTTTATCCATCAAATAGGATATGCCTGAAATTAAATTGTCTTTCACTTCATTCTTACGTCGAATGACCTGAGCCATATCAACTTGCAGGGAAGAGCCTGCGTTAATACCAAATAATGCAGATTCTCTGACATGATGACAGACTTCTGAAGATTTAACGAAAGCCTTAGTTGGAATGCACCCCACATTTAGGCAAGTGCCACCCAGTTCCTCTTTTTCAAGCAATGTGACTTGAATGCCATGTTTGGCGGCATATATCGCAGCAACATACCCTCCTGGGCCTCCGCCTATAATGAGCAGTTCTGTACTTACTTCCTCATAAGACTGCTGCTCTACAGCTGCTGATTCTTGTCTTGATAATTCTGCCGAATCTGCTTTGGCTATTTCCAATTCAAACAAAACTTGGCCTGAGGTAACTTCGCTACCTTCTTCACACAGAATCCTCTTAATGCATCCGTCTGCTGTCGCTGTAATCTCACGATTTCCTTTTCCCGTTTCAACCTGTATCAAGACATCTCCTACAACTACCTGATCGCCAACCTTAACATCTATCGTTCCTGCTCTACCCGTTTTACCACCTGGAATGATTGACATTTTAATTTCCACAGCTATTCTCCTTAGGACCCGCAAGACACTTCTAGTCTGTCTTAGGTGGATGTATTAGTGTGTGACTACTCCCGCTTTAACCAATTTCACACCTTTGGCAAGACAATCTCCAACTGGACATGTTCTCTCAACAAATTCTACAAAAGCTTCCGTTTTCTCTTGGCTTTCATTCGTTTTGAAATGCATCACGAAACGAATTTCCTGAAATCCTGGTCTTACATCCGCAAGTCCCATAAATCCATCTGGATCGAGGTCACCTTCAAGTTCGACGTGAAATTCTTCATATGTGAAATTTTGTACTTGTGCAAACGCAGCAACAACAATGGACTGACATGCTCCAAGCGCACACAACACTGCCTCTACCGGATTCATCCCAGTATTGGTTCCACCCAACTCCTCAGGCTCATCCATAAGGATTTTAAACCCTCTCGATTGTGCTTCGACTTGCAGACCACCTGGTAATTTTTTTGCCATGGCTTGAAATGTAGTTAACATAAACTAACCTCCTTCTTGTTTGTGAATATAGTAACATAGTCAGATATGAATTTCAATAGTTAGCTAAGTAAGTTTTATTGAAGCCACCTATACATCCATAGTTGACGAACTTTTACAATATGAAGAATCTCAATCAGCTATGGTGGTGAGAAAGGATTGAAATTAAGCTTGCTATCGTCCCTACTTTTTTTTATGCGAGTGTAAGTTGTTAGTTTAAACGCGCAGCCATTAATTTAACGAATCGGAGCATTGCCATTAAACCTGCGACACATCTGGCATTTTAGATGGAACGGTCATTAAATCTAAAAGGACCATACAATAAACAATATCCGTTAACGGCCTTACCGTTAGTTGAAATATTATAGCAACCTATGATAAGCGCATAGACGAACAAACGATTGCCCATTATGTAAATCTTGTTGTTAATTTAAGGAGCTACAATGATCTTGAGTTTCAGTTGCCTGCAGTTCCCGAGCTATTACCTCCACTTCGCTTGCCTCTTAGGTCCCTTCTATTCATGAGTACCTCCAAGTACAAGGAAAGAGCCGCATTAGCGATTGAAAAAGCATACACTTTTTCCGCTCTTTAAGACTTTCTAAATCTCTCATAGTAATCTCCCTTATCTAAAGCTCTATTTCACCTGCTTGATCCTGCTCTAGATGAACAAGTGGAACAGGCGAGTAAATAAACGTATCCCCGTCGTCTTCAAGCTTATACATGATACAATACAAAGCTGAACCTCGCTGATCGCCACTCGGTATAGGGAAAATCATGGCTGGACAGCGCAGCTCAGCAGAATGAACACTCGCACACAGATCTTTATAAGTAACAACAGCGAGGTTGTCGACATTAATGAGATGCTGTTGACAATCCCCGATAACTTGCATGTAATACGCTATATTCTGATTATACTTATTCGTAAAACTCCGCTTATACTCTTCAATACTAAGAAAGCAGCATTCCCAATCCAAGGGTGGGATACTTAACACATAACGATAGAACTTCAATTTTCAGATGCCTCCTCTTTAGCCTATAAATATTTTTGAAAAGATCCATCCTACTTAAGTATAACATCCTCGATTTAATTGTCCTTCCACACCAACAAAGTCACCGACTCCACATTTGGTGGGCGCTGAGTGCAGGATACTTTTTTACTATGTGTACACATCGAATAAGTTGAACTACTGACGCTGTGCAGATATCCAGCGTTCAAGGGAACATGTCAGCAACCACCATGATCATCGAAGTTAATAATTGACACTGACAATAGCATAGGTTACTGTTAACCTATGTTATTTATAACGAGGTGTATTCATGTCAATCCAATCAGCAATACTAGGCATACTGAATTGGAAGTCCTCAACAGGATATGAACTAAAAAAGATTTTTGAGGATTCCTCCTTCATGCATTGGTCCGGTAATAATAATCAAATTTACAAAGCTCTAATGAATCTGGAAAATGATGATTTTGTTACGAACGAAGTGGTTCACCAAGATAACTCTCCTTCAAAAAAAATATATACCATAACAGAAGAAGGACGTAATGAACTAAAAAAGTGGCTTGTCTCATCACCAGAAGCTCCAGAAATAAAAAAAACATTTTTGGTACAGCTTGCATGGTCAGATATGTTAAGCGATCAAGAATTAAGTAAGGCACTCTCCACATACGAAAATGAAATCAAACTGCAATTGATTATGCAGAAGGAGAAACACAGACGTGCTCTTCATTCACCTAATAGAAGCGCTAGGGAAAGCTTAATATGGGAAATGATTTCAGAGAACATGATTTCAACCTATCATAATGAACTTAATTGGGTCCGTGAAACCCGCCTGAAGTTGTTTGAAAATGAAGTGATGGAGGAAAAAGACAACATGAAGTATCACGTTAGAGAAATAGAGAATAAAAAATATATTGAACTGATTTCTACAACTGAACCTTTAAGTACAGAGAATGATGCACTTGATCTAATAGCTCTATGCTGGGAACATGAGGCAAATGCGCTTATGATACACTATGCAACCATATCAGAAGACTTCTTCAAGCTTAAAACCAAAGTAGCCGGTAATATGATTCAAAAATTTATAAACTACGGTATAAAAGCTGCTGCTATTATTCCTCCAGAGACCATTCAAAAAGGCAGATTTAAAGAAATGGCCATGGAAACGAACAAAGGCAATCATTTTAGATTGTATGAAAGTACAGAAGAAGCTGAAGCATGGCTTCTGGAATAGAAAGAAAGGCGAAGTGAAATGGTTAATATATACAAGTCCGAGGTGGGCAAACGAGATGTTTTAGGACAGTACCGAAAAATACTTGCGAGCTGGCCCGTGGAAAACCACCAATACGAAGTTGAGACAAGATTCGGGCCGACTTTTGTCATTGAGTCAGGATCAAAGGACAGTCCCCCTCTGATCCTCCTCCATGGAAGCGTATCGAACTCGTTCACTTGGTACGGTGATGTAGCTTCTCTTTCTAAAACTCACCATGCTTACGCTATCGACATTATTGGAGAAGCCGGATTATCCGCAGCAAGCCGACCAGGCTACAAAAGTGGTGCATATGCTCTATGGTTGAATGAAACCATACATGCACTTAGATTAAGCTCCTGCTCAATTGTAGCGATGTCATTAGGCGGCTGGATGGCATTGAGCTTCGCTACCACTTATCCGGAAAAGGTTGATAATTTAGTTTTGCTCTGTCCCGGAGGGCTTGCACGTGAAAAAGCCAGTTTTCTTTGGAAAGCAATCTTTTTCTCACTTCTTGGCAAATGGGGACAGCTACAAACACTTAAATTAGTGGGTGCTGGTCATATTTCTTCATCATCGTTATCTGTATTGGGAGAAGATCCCCCATTTGCATCACTTGTGTTCAAGTATTTCAGACCACGAACTGCAAAAATGCCACTATTTAGTGATCAATCCCTTCATCAATTAACGATGCCGATTTTAATGCTTTTTGGCGATTCTGATCAATTATTACCGGCTAGCAAGAGTATGAATCGACTTAAACCAATTGCACAACAAGCTGAGATCGAGCTGCTGCCGGATACGGGCCACCTCATTGTCAACCAAGCTGATAGAATACTAAAATTCTTGAACCTTCAGGGCAGTTGATAGGTTGCCACAAACCATACAATTAAGGTTTCCAACATCAGCCCTCCTGTCGATCAACGAGAGATGAGCTCAATGTCTGGAAGCCCGTTATTGTTTCGGCACCAACAATAACGCCATGGAATGCACAATCAGGAGACATTTTTGCGGTTCAGGGTACGGTAGACAGTGCGAGGACTTACTTGCGTTGAAGCTCCATCTTTAATGCATATAGCAGCTGAAAACCTTACTCCAGACTCTTGAAGCGTTCAAGGTGCATCCCACTGTGCATGAAGATCCCGACTGCCACAGCAATCAGCACGAACATTCCGATCAGCCCCAGCAGCGTGTCCTGTTCCATCGAATTGTTATTAGACATAATCGTATTATTTTCGAATAGTGTATCCAGAACTAGCAGCAGTGCCACCCCGCTTGCGCAGAGAAAACGCAGAGACCCGTCCATCGTCCGGCCTTTCGTCTTGTAGCCATAAAGGTGTAAACCTCTTTTTCCGTCAGCACAGGTACTGCCTGCTCCAGTCCAGTTAAATGGAGACCAAGTTCGGCAGTCAGTCCCTCAATATTGCCGAATTCCGAAATATAGGTACTTTATAAAACTGAATTAGACAAAAAAGAGGGATTCTCAGCCCCTCTTTACTATTTCCGCCAATACATCTACAACTCAATCTAAATACACGTTGGCCTATCGTGTCCCATGCAATGGCAAGAGGAGACAGGTATTTATCCAGATCACTATGTCCTTCTCAAAGCCGTTCAATTACCCCTGCCTTATACGGCTGACATTTCGATTCATCAGATGCCGAACGACCCAGCTATAGATTGTTTTCTTGAGTGGGCTGAGCCCTTGTTGATGAACGGAGAAGAAGGCATCGGGACTGTCGTAAATCCCAAAATCCCGAACGATTCCTTCTTTTTGCACGTAGGTATCGTTTTCATTCCAATAAATTTCCGGGTTTTGAAAATGATCTGTAGCAACACCGTAACCGCAAAATGAACCCGTACAATGTCCGAATTTTTGCTGAAGCTTGGTCAAGTAGGGAATATCCAGTATAAACCCTTCGATATTCAACCACTTGCCTTCATATAACACTTCAACCCAGCTGTGAACGATCTCCCGGGGCGACAGTTGGTAATACCACCCTTTCATAGCTCCCTTTTGCAGCTTTTTATCAATGGCAAATCCATGCATGCGGCAAGGCACTCCCACAGCCCTCAGCAACGCCATAAACAGCACACCCTTTGTATTGCACTGACCGTAGCCATTCTGCAATACTTCTGACGCCGAAATATCATCCGCCCTATTATAGCCGAACAGGATTTCGTCACGGACGTAGTTATAAATGCCAAGAATTTGTTCCTTCCTGGGCATACGATCCCACTGGCGACTGTGAATGACCTGCCGGATCAGGGGATGAGAATAGTTCAGCAATTCCGTTTCCTTCAAGTATGCTCTCATTGGAAACACCTCCTGCACCAATTGTACGGTTAATGCAGGCAGGAAACTTTTAAAAAGACGCTATCTTTGCGAATATCCTTCGCCGTCATTCCCAGGAGCCGCTTACTGGTGGCGGCTAAATGCGACGGACTGTCAAATCCCGCCGCCATAGCCGCATCCGTAATGCTGAGCCCTTTAAACATAAAATAAGTTGCCTTCTGCAGCTTGTGTAACAGCATGTATCCGCTAAGCGATATGCCTGTATTCTCTTTAAAGAGATGCGACAATCTGCTGTTGGACAAACCCATTTGCCTGGCGTATAGACTTACGGAGTGCTCGGAGTCGGTGCAATCTTTTATAAGCTGTATAAACTCTCTTATTCTCGAATCAACAATAGCTGTATTTACATGATCCACGCCCATTAGCTTCATAAGTTGTCCCAGAAAAGAAAGATAGCTGTCCGTATCCTTAACGCCAGGATACTCTTTTGACACAAATTCGCGAACAGCCTTCATCATCCCCGGCGGAAATACATGATAATTCCGACCCTCTATATATCGCTTAAAGCTTGCCGCTATCTCAGAGGTGCTGTCCATCAGAAGAAGCATCAAAGGGTGCCCCGCTCCTTTTAGCCGATGAACCACATTGGAATGGATAATGATGCCGGCGCAACTCAAGCTTTGTCCCTCTACATCAATGTCAAATTCGTCCTCCAAAGAGATGGTCACCTGTAAAAAAGAATGCTGATGTTCATCCGCATCAATAGTATTGGATATCACCAGCAAGTGATGCTCCGCCCCATAAAAAATCATCATCAGACTCTTAGCGAGCCGCGGAAGCCCCTTGCAGCATAGTAGGATTCAGCTCCATTGTGGTACACAAAGACCGTGTCATAGCGGCGGTCACAAAAGACGGCACCGCCAAGCTCTCTAATATTTGCAGGCGTTACCACCCAGCTTGATGTTTTCAGATCGAATTTCCCAAGCTGCTGCAGTTCCCGGTATTGTTCCTCCGTTAAAAGCTCAATGCCCATGTCGGCTGCCATGTCAACCGCGTTGTTTTGCGGTTTATGCTCCTTCCTTGACTCCAGCGCTGCACGGTCGTAGCACACGCTTCTGCGGCCTTTAGGACTTTCCGCCACACAATCATAAAATATGTATTCGCCCGTCTTATGGTCATACCCAACAACATCGGGCTCGCCGCCGGTTTTTTCCATTTCATGAAGCGACCACAGTTTTTCCGTATTGGCTTCGAGCCTTGCTTGCACGTTAGCCCATTCCTGCCCTTCATGGCGGTTCATGTTTTTCTCGAAACGGGCTTTCAAAGCTTTGAGCAGTCCCTCGTGTTGTTCTGGTGACAATTCCGTCTTATTGCTAATGTCGTTTCCCTTTGTCATGTTTGTTTCTCCCTTCAAATAGGTTCGTTCTAATACCTTCATTTTCATCTTTTCCCTCTAGTTCCCTTTAATACCGAAAAAACCTTTTTCAGAATCCATGATGCCAACTAATCCATTCTCATAGGGGAACCGATCAAACATGCAGTTGGGTTGGTCCCCGATTCGAGTGCCATCTCAGCGTTTTTTTAGCATTTTATCAATGCTTTTTTGTTCCTTATTTTAAAAACCCAAGACAAATATCAACCAGGATTCACTCATGGATCTGCCTAATCCTGTGTATTGCCAACTATCAAATTGCGTAAGAAATAGCCCCATCATATTTCTTTAATTCTTTTGCTCTATAATATAATATCTGTGGATCAGTTTCAGCTTGATTTTCAAGGATATCAAAAAGCTTCTCCGCCTCTTCGAGGTCGTCCAAATCTATAGCCCTTCATAAATCCTACTCTCAACCTCATTCTCCATTAGAAACTTTATGAGATCGAAGTCCTCAGGCTTCCAATCATATTGAAGAGCAACTGCGGCTGCATATCGTTTGGAATAGTTGATGTCTGGGTCTTGATATGCAAACTCTTTCCATAAGTCTCTAGAGTTTCTGATCTGTTCGATATTTGGTCTGACATCTTTAGCATTCATAACTCAATCTCCTATGCATAAATGTGAATGTTGCATTTCAATTAAGCGTGTATGCCAATGACCTGTTGGTACTGTGCGAATGGATAGCTTTTGTAATCACTATAGCACCTAGATTAAGAAGTCGCTTATATAAAAGCAAAAAAGAGGAGGCTACTATTAGCCCCCCTGTCTTATTCCTATTAGCAGTGTTTGTCCATCATTGTAATCTATGATCAAACATTAATTGTATTTGAATACCGAATGGGTCTTCAATAATACCGTATGCTTTACTAAACACATTATTGGATAAAGGAACAATGATTTTTACTCTATCATCTGTAATTAAGCTATTATAAAAATGTTGAATTTCTGCTAAGTCAGCACTTTGAATACATAATGAAGTGTTATTACCAACTGCATATTGTTCACTGGTATCCATTGTATCTTCCGCTATCATTACTTTTGTTCTTCCGATGGATAAGACGGAGTGAGAAATATAATTTTTATTTTCATCTGTAAGCTGTATGGAACTGTCACGACTTGCCATGTCTTGATAGGTAACAACCAACAATTCCTCTGCTTTAAAATGGTTTTTGTAAAAATGTATGGCTTCTTGTGCTTTTCCGTTCATGGATAAGAAAATGGCAGCTTCTAGTGTTGTACTCATGGTATCAATCTCCTTTGATGTATGACCTTGAACTCATCATAATATATAAAGGTATCAAATCATGACACCTTTATAAGGAGGTTTTCAGATGAAGAAATCAGAAAGATTAAATGACATGATAAGATACTTAAACAGTCGAGAGTTCTTTAATTTACATGACCTAATGGTTAAATACAATATTTCTAAAAGTACCGCTCTACGTGATATTAGTTCATTAGAACAGTTAGGTATGCCTATTTTTTCGGAACATGGCAGACATGGGCGATATGGCATCTTAAAAAATAGGTTGTTATCCCCCATTAATTTTACGATTGATGAAGTGTATGCGCTGTACTTTGCCATGTTGACGTTAGAATCTTATCAATCAACACCATTTCATTTAAGTGTTACGAAGCTAAATGAAAAGTTTGAACACTGTCTTTCAAAAGAACAAATAGAGCAGATTCACAAAATGAAAAAAGTCCTACAGTTTGAAGTATATCAGCATCAATATGTTAGTCGTTTTTTAGATAACATTCTAAAAAGTATTCTTAATGAGAGCCATTGTAAGATTCAATATGTAAAAAATAATCAGACAAAAAGTTACCCTGTTCAATTTTTCAAAATTTCTGCTAAGTTTGGTCAATGGTATGCCACAGGAATAGAGTTAACAACAAATAAATATAGAGTTTTCAGATGCGATAGAATAACTTTTATAGAAGAAGAGGAAAACAAATCTCATTTTTCTATTGACGAACTCGTTAGTCGCTCATTAGAAATGTATCAATCTGAGAAGGGGATTAACTTTGAAGTAGAGATTGCAGAACAAGCAAAGGATCTTTATTATAAAGAACATTATCCTTCTATGAAAATAGAAAATGGCAATAGAACCGTTATTAAAGGGTTCTATAATCAAGGAGAAGAAGAGTTTATAGCTAATTATTTTATGAGATATGGTAATTATGTTGTATCCATAAAGCCTGAATCATTAAAACAGCTTATCCAAGATAAAGTAGAGAATCTCTTACATCACTATCAAAAAATATAAATCAGCAAAAAAGAGGGGGCTACTCCCCTCTTTGCTATTTCCACCAATGAATTGCAAGTATCACCTAACGTTGTTGATGACCGTAGCAATCGAATATCCCCCACCTACAGCTTCTAATCTTAGCGGGTCGATAATGGCTGCACAGACTGAAAATACGAACTTTATGCAACATAGGCACCATCGCGGATAGGTAACTACTGGTTACGACTGCTCTGCGCCTTGACTGCCGGCATAATAAGGTTCTCCCGGATCTATATCGATAACAACCCGATGCGGTGCAGCCAGCCCGTATTGGTGCTCGCAGCGCCAGCGCATCTCTTCAGTGAAGCCAATTGTTTCCCCGTCGACAATAACGTCCCCGCGGTCGAATAAATAATAGGCGATATTAAGCAAATTTCCGGCTACTTCATCAGGCTCCAGATCGTAATAATGACACTGAACATCCGGAATGCCAAGCGCGGCGAGTCCCAATGAATCCATCAGACCTTCAGGGCGGCCGCTGCCTGTGCCTTCAACATTATAAAAACGAAGGTTCAGAGCACCATATAACAGTTCGCCTCCTTCAATCGCCGCCAGGTAAGCGTTAGGTTCGACGAGCTTATCGCTTTCCCGGAAATAGATGGCGTCGCAAGGCACCGTTTCCAGCACCGCCCGCAGCGAGCCGGTGAACAGCTGCAGCCGCGATTTGGGATCGAGTCCCGATGCCATCATGTCGATCAACAGCAGCGAGTGCTCGCAATCACTCACGACTTGAGCGGCTTCCCGCCAATGCCAGGACTGCTGAATGGCCGACTCGTAGTCCGTAACCGGGCGGCTTTCTGTATCCATCAGGCTGGTTTGCGCCGGCATTTCGCCTTGAGTATATTCAACCATATAATTCAAATGGAAAAAATGCAGCAAATTCTGATCTTCCTGACTGTTCGCTTCCCACACAGCAAGTCCCGCGGCATCCGGATGATGTTCTCCGCGATCAACCTTACCCGTGTAAAGTTCCATCTTCTCGTAAAGCATGTTTCGGTCCAGCTTCGGCGGCTGCTTGTATTTTAACTCCACAGCGTACACCTGGGCAAAACCAAAGTCCTTTTCCTGTTCAAGCATCTCATTCGCCTCAATATCATTCTTCACCGAAGCAATTGCGTTTGGCTGCACTGTCCCTGATTTCTCTTGATGGTCTGTTAGTCCAACCTCGTGACGACTCCATTTCAATAACAACGAAGTATCTTCATCATCGGGATCAAGTTTATTCGCCATTTCGAATGCAGTTACTGCATCCTCATATTGCGATAGGTAGTAGTAGGCATAACCCACACGAAAATGCCAAAGTGAGTCATGCTCACCTTGCGTTTTGATCGTCGAAAGTTGCTGTAATGCTTCATCGTAACGTTCCAGATTGTTTAATACTCTCGCCAAATGGCTAACTATATCATAGTCTCTGTCCTGTTCGGGAATTTCCGCAATCCTGCCTACTATTTTTTCAAATTCATCCTCTTCATGCCAGAGGTTTAGCTGTTCCAACAGGTCTCTTTCCATAACACTACCTCCTATGCTTCCAAAAGCATCTTAGATACTTTTCTAGTTTTATATCGGAAAACCTCCTTACTTCGCTAATAGGAAACCAACAATTGATAAAACTCTCCTTTATCACAAGGGGCATCGGTGTCAGTACCTTCATCATACTCATATTTAAAATTCGCTTTTTTCCAACTCGTCTGTCCACCAATGCCAGAATATTTAATAAGATATCATCGCTCTCTATGCTTTCCTCTATAGAAATGGATAAGAACTTATTTGCTGTCACAATAAAATTTGATTTACTTAATGATGATTGTGCCGACAGTAGCTCTTTTCCTATTCTGTTATTTTTCTATTTCTTGCAATTACGATTAGTCGATCCTCTGGAACTGTTCCTTGGTATCTTTTCTGACCTCTTCAATTTCTTCATTGCTGATAGGAATTTGGATATTTGAATCATTCTTAATTCCCTGCTCCGTCTGATACCATCTGATTAAGCTAGTTTTATCACTCATATTAAATAAATTCTTTTTATCTACTGCCATAAAACAAAACCCTGACTTCTCGGATAAATAGCGATAGCTCGATGCACGGTATTCGCCCCTTCCATGTAGCGTAGGACATAGATAACTCTCCAGATTTTGTTTCAATTTGCTCCAGGACATGTACTACTCCTTGTTCTATATAAATTACTACCTATTGAGGTGTCACGCTTCAATTTATAATTCATCAAAAAGAGATGACCTTAATGCCATATCTTCAGTAATTACATAGTGTCAATCCATTCAACAAACTCATCAATACAAATCTTAGGGTTAATTTCTTTGTTCATCTCCGCAATTGCATCATCATATTCTAGCTCATGAATGATTAAAGGTATGTCTTTGTCAAACACGCTCTTAATCATGCCCTCATTATGCAATCTTTTCACCGTTTCCTTGACGATTTGATAAAAATCAGCAACGATCTGCTTCCCTAAATCCATAGCTTTGTCGAAATTGTCTTCTTCCAACTCGTCACCATAGTACCATTTGGAATCCTTCACCCATTGATCTCTTAGAATAAGCGCTTCAAAGTTCTCATCCTCGTAATTATCACCAATTATTATTTCCTCATTCTGCAACCAGAAAGCATAGTTCCACCTTGCCTCGTCACGATTCGATGCATTCGTAAGGTTCTCTTTGTAATTCGTTTCCGTGTTATAACCAAAAACTAGCCTTGGTTTTCTTAAATCATCATCCTCGGTTTCAACATAAAAAGATAAAACATAAATGTCACTCAGAAGATCGCCATCCCAAGATAAAATGCTTTCCCTCACACTCGTGAAAACATATTCTTTTAAACTACACATACTAATTCCTCCTATTGTTCTAAAATATAGGTATATTAAGATCCTCTTTGACCACTGTGTATGTACATTGTTAGACGATACCTATGCCAGTCTATAGTCTTTCCTCTTCATCACTGTACTCATATAATTTAACATAGTTAAAATGGGATGCGCTTAGCAAATCAGCAAGGTACTTTTCTTGTTCCTCGATAGGTACATGATAGGGTGGTGTAACATCTTTTAGATTCGCGAACAATACCCATCCAACGTTTTCATCTGCAAACTTATATTGCCCTTCTACATCTTTATTTGGATAAACCTCCACATAAACTTGCTTCTCTTTGTTCAAATTCCAATAAAAATGCTTATAAACATATGGAAGTCTCGCTTCTAACATCCCTTTATTTCTAGTTTTCGAGAATATCCTACGAAGTGGATCTAAAAAACTGTACAGAGCATTCATCAGCTCCTTTTCATCCTTATTTGTGCACAAAAAACCAAACTCATACATTTTATTCATTATATATCCTCCGTAAATTAGTTTCCCATAGTAAAGCCAATCTGCTTTACGCCTTAATTATTGTTATCCTCAATCATATTATAATATTTCGTTTCGCCTTTTCGCTATAAAAAGCCCTTCCTCCTATTCAGGAGCTCGAATCAAAGAAGGATTGTATAAGTTATCACTTGGGGTTAGTATTTAGTGTATGAGAAACTATGGAAAAGGCCATAAATCTTGTTATGGCTGATCCGAAAGGTACTAAATAACTTGTCGGACAAGTATTAATTAAATTTATATGTGGAGAGGTGTTATCCCGTGGTCAACAAGAGTTACACAAGCATTTAATTCATATCGTCCAACAATACGGATCAAAATGGAACGGCATAGAAGACCACATCTATAAACAACATGAACAAGAAGAAGCTGAATTAAAAGAAAAATATACAGGTGATGAATATCATTATGTTCAACGAACAGATTGGCACGAATAATTCTCGGGGCTGATCGGTTCTATTTTTGTTGAATACTGTACCGATAAAAAGAGGGTATATGGAGGAAAAAGCAGACAGAGCATTGGTTTTCCCGTGAAGTTCAATGGGATAGAGCACTCTATTGAAACCAATGTTGAACTTAAAAATAAAAATCGTGCAGAAGTTTATATCAAAACAGAAACTAACTTTAATGATGAATACCTGTTTGTGTTATTAAGAAAAGCCGACACGTGGAAAATTGATAATTATAAAAATAGGCGTTATGTCAATGAAAAGTGGAATAGTTGCATCCTCTAACTCACCTGATAGATAGGAGTTGCAGGGTTCAAGAATTTTTTACAATCTCTCGAACTCTTCTGCTCTTTGTTAGCTGATTAATCTCTAAAAAAATAGCCGTTTGAAGTCAAAGCAAAACCCTTTGACTTCAAACGGCATAATAGCGCAACGATATTTAAAGATCTCTATCGTCCCATTCTGGGGTCCATCTAAAACTATAAGGCAAACCGAATTCCGAACCAGTTCCATTTGCACCCCATGTCATATGATCAGATGTAATGAGATCAACTTGTATGTTAGGATATTTAACAATAGCGCCAGAAGTAATCAATTCAAATACATATATTCCACTTCGCTTCGTTGGTGAAACAACAGGAGCAACAGTTAGTTGGAATGCCTCACAAAACAAAGTTGTGATTAATGAAATTCCAGAAATATTATTGGAACGTCTATGTTCACAAGGGAATGCTGAAGGTGTGAAGAAGGTAATCGAAGATCATCCATACATTGATTTAGATTATAGACAGGGAAGATATTTATTAAACGCGATTTTGGATGCTGATAGCTTTGAGACCGTAAAAGTGCTTGTCAATGCTGGTGCAAATGTAAATCTTATAAATTCTATTGATTCTACCCCATTATATTTGGCCTCCAGTCACAGCTCAGAAATGACTCGATGGTTACTAGATAATGGTGCTGATCCAAACTTAAAAAATAGTAAAGGCGAAACTGCTTTTGATCGGGTATTTATCAATAGTGAAGATAGAAGAAAAACGGCAGAGATTCTAAAGGAGGCGATGCAACAGGCTGGTTTTGAATCAGGGGAAGCGATCAAGTTTCCATATGAAGTCGAATTATTGAATAAAGGCTTTACCCTGACATTTAACGAATTAGGTGAGAACGATTTAGGACTGATTCTGAAGGTGAATTCCATTAATAATTCGGATAAAAAAGGGTATGGAGCATATCCGAAAATTAGTATCCGTACAGAAACTGAAGATTTGACCAATATAAAATACTCAAGGGTGTCAGGTGATGATTCTTTTGGCAAGGGTAAAGCTGCATATGAATATGTGTTTAGCAAACCTACTCAACAATCATCAAAATATCGAATAACCGTAGAAGACGGAAAAGATGTAAAAGTGTTTTACGTTGAAGCTAAACAGATTATATCTTCAGCAATTACATTACAACAGCTCTCGCCATATCTTCAGAAAAAATACTCTTCTGTTGTGACAGATAGTGGAATTACAGAATTTAAAATTTCGGTTGAACCGTGGATTCTGGGAACATATCGAATTGAATTAGATTATGATAGTAACTTCTTCTGGAATAAGGACTTGATGACACCTACCGTCAAAGAGCAATTGAGAAATCATATGAAGCAAGTTGCTGCGGATGCTATCAATCTTCTTCCAAACATTCGTTTTCAAGGTGGTTACACACAAAGGTGGTATAAATCTACGGGCTTATCATTCACATAGGCCATTTTCTCCCCAACATATAGCGAGATTATGGTAATCGAGCCCTCATTTTGTCTTCCTCGAATGTTCTTTGTCTTTGCATCATAGTTGATAATTAACCCCATAGAATCGAATAACTCTCTAAATGGAACCATGACCGTTCCATTCCTCATGATCGGTGAGTTTTTAAACTCTACTGTAGTATCATTCAGGCTTACTTTGATCGCTCCTTGAGCTTGAACTACCGCTGCCATCAACAATCCGACCAAGAAGATACAAGCTGAATACATTATCTTTTTCATGTTACATCCCCTAACTGCAAGTATCTATTCATAGTTACCTCTTCATTCTCTTTTTTCAAACAGAAGTTGTCAATGCTCAACTTTACAGACTATTCCAGGTTGGTCATTTGATGCTGATTCATAGAACAATCACAATTATGGGGGTATTGCTTCAATAATACAATTTACGCACCTTTAAATTAAGCATAGGTCCCCTCCATTGACTGCCATTATCGCATGATATATTTTCGGATTTAAACAACCTCCGCTAGTTGTCAGCCACAGTATAGCTCCAGCTACTCTGTTTCAAAATGTCCTTCTCCCAGTTATGATGTATCAAATGTGATTTTAGACATTTTGAGAGACTACCTCAGCCTAAAACGAGCGCTTCAAAAAATGTACTTTTTGAAAGATTTCAAAGGCCGGGTAAAGGTCGATTTATTTTTCACATTTTCATATACTTGCCCCAAGATCAGTACTAAATGGGGTAGTCTCCGATCAAAAGATGACAAAGTGCATGGTAAGCCTTCGGATTCTATAACATCAGTAATTACTTCTCATTTTTGGGAAATAGTAATGCTACTCCTTGATCGGAATAATCTTTGAACACCCAAGATTAAAGCCTGGCAACACCTAGATCAAACTTCAAGGAGGGTGGGCAATGGACTCAGGTTCTTTTAAGGCATCCCCGATATCGAACCCGTTTTGTGTAAGTATATCTAGTGGATTGTCAACTGGATCGGCTACATTTAGTTGGCCAATAAAAATAAGGGTTTGTAGAATAGATCTATCATATGAAGGAGCGGATCTCTACCATGTCCAAACAACAACGAAGAACGTTTACAACCGAGTTTAAAAAACAGATGGTGCAACTCTATGAAAATGGGAAATCCAGAGCAGCGATTGTGAAGGAATACGACCTCACGGCTTCGGCTTTGGACCGATGGATTAAGCAATCGAATGCAACTGGTTCCTTCAAAGAGAAGGACAATCGTTCATCTGAAGAAAATGAATTAATCGCTTTGCGTAAAGAACTTCAACGTCTCCTGATGGAGAACGACATTTTAAAGCAAGCCGCGCTGATCATGGGACGAAAGTAGCTATCATCCAAAATAACCGTGATAAATACTCGGTATCAGCAATGTGTGACATCCTCGAAATTGCCAAAAGCACGTTCTACTATGAAGCAAAGGAACAGCCCAAAGAAGAGGCATGTACGAAAGCCATTGTGGAGATCTTCCATAAGAATCGAAAGGCCTACGGTACGCGAAAGTTGAAAGCAACGCTTATGGAACGGGGGCTCATCGTCTCCAGACGACGGATAGGCCGAATCATGCGAGAACAAGTCGTGTCTCTACGTATACCATTGCCCAATTTAAGCCCCAGAAATCGGCTTGTAATGAGGCAAAGTCGGCGAATGTATTGGATCGTGAGTTTGAATAAATGGAAAGAAAACGCTTTGTCGTCAGCGATCTGACATTTGTGAAAGTAGGGCATCGGTGGCATTATGTTTGTGTCCTCATTGACCTGTTTAATCGAGAAATTATCGGCCATAGTGCAGGTCGAGCAAAGGATGCTGCGCTGATTTCCCGTGCCTTTGCAACGGTTGAGGGTGATCTCAGCCAGATTCAGTGGTTTCATACGGATCGCGGTAGCGAGTTTAACAACCACACGATGGACCAACTTCTTAAAACCTTTGGTATTGGCCGGTCACTCATCAAGAAAGGATGTCCTTACGATAATGCCGTGGCTGAAGCCACTTACAAGGTCATTAAAACGGAATTTATCTACCAGATGGAATTTCGAAGCTTTCATCATCTGGAATTGGAATTATACGACTACGTGAACTGGTTTAACAAGCATCGTATTCACGGATCATTGGGGTACATGACACCTGTTCAGTATCGTCAAACAACCCTTAAAAAAGTTGTCTGATTAACTTTTGACAATCCATTCCAGCCTTTTTGAACAGAAGAGCCGCCGATCGGACAAACGGCTCCTACGTTAAAATTGGGGCCAGATGCTCCAGCGCCAGTGAGCGTATGCGTTGATCTTCCGAAATATTCTCATACAAAAGCTGCCCTTTTCCTGCCCTCTCCATTTGTTCGCTCATGGCCGCGATGCGTCCCTTGTTGAAATCGATAAAACGAAAATCAACCTGTTGCAGGCTCTCCATGTCCCCCAAGGGAGCAAAGGCTTCTGCCTTTATGGCTGTATTTATCTCCTGAAGCTCTAGAACCTCAAGCCTCCTAGCACTCCACAGATTTTCGATGTCCTGCAGTGATTTCATGCAGTTCAACTCCAACTGACGGAGCTTGTCCATCTTCGAGAAATCACACAAACGTTCTACCTTGGACAGCGATAAGCGCAGAAAGTTCAAGTTGTGCATTTGACCTACGGCTTGAATATCGGTTAAGTTGCGTACAGAGGACAAGATCAGCATACTTACGTTCGAATCGGCTATTATATCGAGCGAACCTTTCAATTCGCAGCTATCGATAGACAAGTACTTGAGCAACGGCAGGTCTGCTACGACATCCAACTGATCAATCGTGCAGTTCAACAGAAGCGTATCCAGGCAAATGCATTCCGCTACAGGGGCCAGATTATTGAATTTGCCATGCAGTTCAAGATAGGTTAATTCGCTATAATTGCAGATAAAATCCAGATTTTGTGCTTTTTTTGGCGAATTCACAATTAAAAATTGTAATTGCTTCATCGTACCAAGCTTAGTCAAGTCTTGCTGTTGCCGGAGATCCAGCTTCAGAGCGGCTGCATGCTTCATAGCAGCAAGTGTCTCAAGGAATTCCTCCTTATAGCGGGCCTTCTCGTCCCTGTTCCATATGTGCAGAATCAGATCCGGACGTTTGGCGAACACCCGTGCATCCAGTTCAAGCAGATCCTCCGTCAGATCCGCGCCAACAACGAAACTGACGGTTGCCCGGTTTCGCAACTGTTTAACGGCAGCACTCATCTTCTCTGCATTCCAGGGAGTCCCATGCATAGAGGCATGCCAAGGTTTATTCATGATCTGTTACCTCCTGACTACGATTTTTTTGCGATAGGATCAAGCCGCCTTGAAACACCAGCTTGATGTCATTTTCGCGAGAGTATACCGATCTTGTAAATCCCTTCTGATTGAGAATTTACTTCATTAATATCCGTATAACTCCCCATTTCCTCAATAAAATTAATGAATAATTGATTATCTAGTATTTTTTGTTATCCTTCTTTATCTATAGAAACAGGAATATATGCTGCACTTCTCACGATAAAATCTCTTCAGTATCATAAGAGACATCGGTGTCAGTACCTTCATTATAGTTATTCTTGTTAAGTTTCTCCAACAACGTTCAATTGCAGAATAAAGCAGCAGCAGAAACTTATGTAAGAAGGACTGAGCAACTAGTGTTTCAAGTACAATAGTCTCTTCCACGACGTTTTCCGCTTTCAATCAAACTGTATCAAACGCAGCACATCTCGCCCTGTAAAATCAAAATTTTTCGTGCATTCCCCACACCCACTCCACCATAAAAAACGCCTCAGAGATAATCTCTGAAGCGTGATTACTTGCAAAACATATTTATATCATCTAAGGCTGAATGAGCATGCCCTCTAACAAACGAACTCTCATCTTTCAATGCATGATGGATAAGAGGAATAATCAGTTCCTTATTAACGGATCTGTGTATTCTTGCAATATGCCCAAAACATAGAATGGCTATTCCTCTTATATTTTCGTTTCTGTGCTGACTATATCGAACCATCAGTTCTTGTAAAAACTCTCCATCGTCCGCATGTAACGCTAGGGAAATTAAGCCTTTTACTTTTGTAGCAGGGTCATCCGAATTGATTAGGTTTATGATCTCTTGATTTTTCTCTATGTTGTTGCTGTATCGCTCCACTCGCTCGTGAACCATGTTATCTAGTGTCTTTTTGAAGGAGTCGATTTCCTGCCATATTTGTGGAGTAGATTCATTATTTGCTGTTCTAAGTTTTTCACATGCATGTATTAAGCTTTTCTTTGTTTGAATTTCTTTATCCGTTTGTTTTAGAACCCTTTGTCTATCTCTATACATGATGTAGTGCTTTTTAAAGTTCTCCCGAGCCTCTGTAAGTGAATAGTCTTGATTTGGACCGCCCCTAACTTTATCTGCGTGGGGGTCATCTTGTCCATCATCTTCCCAATTACATAAACAACAAATCTCCCAACCTCGTCTTTCTTCTAGTGTGGGATAACCGCAACAGGGACAATGATGCCGATTCATTTGACACTTACCTTTCTTTTTCAGTCATCAATGATTACTTGTCTCTCATCATCAGTAACTCTTTTCAAAAAGCTGCCCTGATAAAGGTGAATGAGCAATTGTTTATTATAACGTACTACGTCGTAGTTCATAAAAATACTGCACAATGGGATGCTTTAACTTTATCTTCTCAGTCATATTTAAAATTCTCTTTTTTCCAACTCGTCTGTCCACCAAAGCCAGAATATTTAATAAGATATCAACGCTCTCTATGCTTTCCTCTATAGAAGTAGTTAAAAAATGATTAGCCACAACGTTAAAATTTGATTTACTTAATAAAGCCTGTGCTGATAAAAGCTCCTTTGCATATTCTGTTATTTTTCTATTTCTTGCAATTACGATTAGTCGATCCTCCGGAACTGTTCCTTTGGTATCTTTTCTGACTGCTTCAATTTCTTCATAGCTAATCGGAATTTGGATATCTGAATCATTCTTAATTTCCAGTTCCGTCTGATACCATTTGATCAAGCTAGTTTTATCACTCATATTAAATACATTCTTTTTATCTACTGCCATATTACAAAGCCCTTCTACTATCCATCATGCAATAACTAACACCAATCCTCTATGTCCGAATGAAAATGCCTCCACCGCTGAGGGGAAAGCTCAACATAATGCTTGCTATCAACATGATTACCATTCAACACTTTGCCTTATACTGGTGTCGTATATAAATTCAGCTTTTATTTTATCAAAAGCCTGATACATTGGTATTATCCCCTTTAAGTAGGCGCTCACGTGTGACATAAAGCGGCTTTCAAATGCTGGAATAGAAACAAAGGGTATTTCCTTCGTGAAGGAGATACCCTTTGTTAGATAAGACCTATTTATAATACGAAGTAGTCAATGGTACAAAGACAGCAGTATCACCTTTTACATTGCCGTGAATATACAATGATTTAACGCCAGCGATATCCACTTGGACAGTGACCAAACCTTCCTCAGCTTTGATCACATCTATCTTTTTCAAAGTAGTACTAGTATCGCCATCTTGTATAGTAAGGTCCGTTATATCACCGTTAACAGCTGCTATCTGAAGGTATAGTGTTTGATGCTTTTTATTTGGATAGAGCATAAAGTTGCTGCTGCGGTCGCCAGATCCATCGTTGAAATATGCTTCTTTATAATCCTTGCCTTTATAGGTTGTTTTAGCCGCGTCTTTCGTATAATACATATCTTTGAAGCCATCTACAATAGAAACGCCGTCGACTTTCTCGCCTAAAATAATAGTATTGGTAGTCTCATCATAACCGACTGCTATATCAAGTGCGTCGGAGATGGAGCGAATAGGAAAATAATTTGCTCCTTGATAGGTGATTGGTGCAATTGCATTGCCTTTAACATCACGCAAATCAACATAAGTTCCATCGACCTTTACTCTTACCTCCGGGTTAAGGTAAGCTTTAATTTCCTGCAGCTTAGTTGCTGCTAAAGCGCCAGTTCCCATGCAGGCCAGCATTGATGCGCTAATAATAGCTACAAATGCTTTTTTCTTCATTTTCTCACGCTCCTCGTGGTAAGTTATTACAGGCATTACTAGATATTGTAGATAAATTATTTACTGAGATCAATAGTTTTCTTGGAATATTTTATATAAAAAAATGAAACAAAATACTATTTATATTCATTTGAACAGACTCTGACCTTAAGTCAGATGGAAATGGACTTTAGTCTAAAATAACGATATTGTTTGAACAGGATTATCGAGTGTATCGCATAATCAAAAACCATCCCTATCATAAAAAAGGCTCAAGCGTTATGTCCGCTTGGATACGAATAGATATCACACTACTAACAAAAAAAGAGAGCTTCTAAAGCTCTCTAAAGGCTGGATGTATTAGCCCTTGGGTGGGCTGATCCACCGGGCGCTCATAATATTGCGACTGAACCGGATCTTGCATTGGTACTGGCGGCTGCATTTTTTGATAAGGCTCATCCACATACATGATTCTGCGCTGAACTTGCATAAGCCCATTCACGACGCGAAGTGCGGTCCAAAATAGTACAATGCCAACGCCTACGTACAGCATATATTGCTGATTATAGGTCCAATCGATATGAAAATAACTGAACAAGCTATTCTCCAAAATATCAATCTGGATTTCATTCATCAAAATGATATGCACGACTGGAAGAGCAATAAGTCCAAGTCCTACTGACAACACTGTTACCATTATAACAAAGAAGATAATTCCTGTTACAAATCTCAGTATTACGAGCAGCAGATTTCGAATGAACAGCCCACTGTCAAAACCTCTCACCATTCGCATAAACCAGTTTTGCCCAGCTACAGACTGTTGGTGATTGTAGGGATATGAAATAGGGGCAGTCGGTAAACCTAGAATTTGTCGAATCATGCCTTGTTCAAAATTTACAATCCCATTCAAAATTTTAGCTACTCCAAAAAACAGCGGTATTCCGATAAATAGTGGAGTTAAAGCGATCGATAGAGCAAGACCCGTCACCGCTATTGTAAAATAGATTATCCCTAACGGGAGAGATAGCAAAAAATAGAGGATCGTTGCATAGGTTTTTGGATTAAAAAGCACCCAATTCACTTTGCCTGTCGGCGTTGCGGCAGCCGCTTCAGTTGCCTTCATATTCACACACTTCCTTTGGATTTATAAGTTCACGCTCTACATTATAAATCCAGTATAACGGCCTTATTCGCCAGCCATAACCGTCTTAGGAAGTGTCTGAGCCTAGCCTTTAGACTAGGATCTATCTAGCTCAAGATAAAGCTAGAGAGACATCCCTTTCAGTATCACTATATAAGTTTAGGCTCAAACTAATTAAGAAGTTTGTTTTCCTGGACGCTATGTTGGCTACATCCATGCTTACCATACCTGTAGTAATTTCCACAAACATAACCTTTATGGTAGTGAACGTAACATAAGCTTTTTGAGCAATCCGCAAAGTAAAGGCGCTGCATCAATGCAGCGCCTCCGTACCATTGCCAAATTTGATCACAGCATCCAGCCAACCGCCCTATAATTAGGCGGTCCATTCTGAACACACTATTGCTGAAACTATAGTAATGCTATCAAATCACGCTTTGCAGTATACTTTTCATACTAGGAAATAGACGGGCAAAGACATTAAAATATATCATGATGAAAGATAAAATAATAGATATCGGTAGAATAACCAAAACTCTCTTTTTGTGTTTCGGGATTGTAAGTAACAAAACAACTATCATTATTAGGTATATTCCCATGAGCCATGGTATTAAATAGTAATGAGTGTGAACGGGTAAGTAAGCATTGCGTAATTCAAATCCTTCTAACAGCAATGCTGTGATTGGGAGAGCCGAAACAATAATAGAAAACAATCCGTTTCCACGCGCATACCACATAATATAAGCACAAACAGGTGATACAGCCGCGCATATGCTCCAAAAAATAATTTCTTTTTCCGGGAAAAAATGCAGCACAAACGTTGTGTACACATAATAAACGGTAAGCATCGACCCAAAAAAGACGAATATTTTTACTGCCGCTAATTTGGGAGAATAACTGAAAACCGATAAGAGTGCTGCAACAAATATCCATATGCCAAAACGATCACCTATATTAGTGAATATGGGGTTAAAATCAGGACTATCCACAATTTTTGCTGCTAAACCCAAAATAACTCCGGCAATAATTGCATATACGATTGAGCAAGCCTTTTGTTTTGTAGTTGATTCGTTCGCAATTCTAGTCTGATTCAACTTATTAGCTATTTCCATTGTACCCTCCAATTCTTCAAACTTATTTCATATCCAGACTAAACTTCCAGTACCTTCAATAAAACAAAAAAGAAGCTGCAACATGAGTTAAACATTATGAAAAACGGTCGAGATCTTGACTCGTTATGCTGCAAGTGGCAAAAAACGAACTCCCTGCACCTTTTCTAAAGTACAAGGAGTTCGTTTTATTACATTCGAGATATATTCACCCTAAAAAGGTTCATACGAAACCACTATTAACATTATGGCTTGGGTGTATATTCGTTGGCATTCATCGCATTGGCTTCGACAGAGATCCAATACAGAGTTCCAGGTGTCTTCAAGTATAGGTTTAAGGAGTCTTCTGTGTACGGGCCAGATGTGACTTTGAAGTTGCCTTCACGATCAACGGATACCGTTACATCTTCAATTTGATTTGACTTCTTCCCACCCGTCTGTACCATCATCATCGTCTGTTGGCCAGCAAGAATGGTGAATTTACCTTCAACCGTTAGGGTACGATCAGGATGATAGGTGGCAATGAACGTATAATCTTTGATCACTTCAGGTTTTTTGTAGACTTCTCGTTCAGGTAAAGGAGGCAGGTATTCAACAGGTGTCCGACTGGCTGGTCTTGCGCGCAATGACCTCAGCTTGGGCTTCAGTTCTGTAAGCAATTGAACAGCCTCGCCGCGAGTCATTGTACGGTCTGGCTCAAAGCCATTGAGCGTTGAATCCATAGTCCCTTTCATATAATTCATACCAAGCACATACCAGATGGCATTGTAATTGACGTAATGGACGCCGTCAGCCGCAGCTATAATTTCTGCAACTTTCCCTCTCGTAATCGGCTTATCTCTAGCTGGAATGCTAGCCAATCCAATCAGCGGGATGTTTCGCATCTCAGCAATC
This sequence comes from Paenibacillus sp. ACRRX, assembly GCF_022346885.1. Taxonomy (GTDB): domain Bacteria; phylum Bacillota; class Bacilli; order Paenibacillales; family Paenibacillaceae; genus Paenibacillus_B. Next base: position 40,116 of record NZ_JAKRNK010000007.1, on the reverse strand, counting down.
CGGTAGGCAGCATCAGCGGCATGTTTCTTTTTTGCTGGTGAGTAAGCCTCAATATGGATTTGATACTGCTGTAGGAACATCGTCCAGAATTCAGCTTCTGTTACCGTGCTTGCAGGCTTGCTTGCATTCAGTGGCGGATAAGTCTTCGTCTTTAAACGTGGTAGAACCTTGACCTGAATTCGTTCAGAGGACAGATTCCCCACATGAGCCGTAACGTAATAATTACCCGCCTTTATTCCCTTGAAGGTAGCAGGGGACAAGAGCTTTAGCCCTACTGCATTACTGCTGACATAACGTACTTGGTTTGTTAGGGGTTCCGTGACATTATCGTCATATCGTCCTGTAATCCGAATAGAGGCCTCTTCGCCTTCATTAATCAGAATCTCTTTCGCAGCTCCTGATATGCCCACTAACTGATGGCCCTTGCCGGTCTTGAAGGACCAGGATAGATGCTGCGTCTCGGATGAGCTATCGGTACGGTATGCCAAATTGACACGATATGTATGATAACCCTGCAATATGGACTTCGGATAAAGGAACAGGGTACGCTCGCTCGAGACTTCTTCATAAAAAGGAACGTTATTTCCCTTCTCGTCCGTGATGCTTGTTTCATGCCAATCCAGCTTGCCAGAGACTGACGCAGAAATAATATAGCCTGAATGCTCGACATTGAACTGATCCAATGGATTCGGCACTTCATCCCCGTAGAATCCTACTGGCACATTGATCATCCCTTGATAAGGATAAACAAAGATACGGTTACTTTGCACGGAGGACTGGTATGAACCGCCTAGATTAACAACAGCTGTTCCATCAACAAGCGCGATACCGATCTCGTTATAGGCAGAACCTAAAATAATGTCACGATGATAGGCGGTATCCAGCCAGCCTTGCATGGCCATCTTGCTGCTCTTCTGTCCAAAATGCATGACTTCACCCGTTCGGTATGAAGTTCCATAATTCCAGCCTGCGGCTTTCATTCGTTCAAAAGGTCCAGTCCCCGTAAACCCTTCCAGTCCCATTTTTTCTTGATGGGCACTTAAGGTAACCTTCTTTCCGCGACCGTGCAAATTATAATATTTTGCATGATTGATGGCTGCTTGGGTTATTTCTTTATTAAGCTTTAACGGCGGCAAGCCAACGCTTAGGCGAACCTCATTCAGCATCTCAAGGGCATCTAATTGATCCTGCGCGTAAGCCGTTGAGTCAGCGCTTGCGACTGCCTTATTAAGCGGCATAAAAATAAAGTAAAAGACTAGCGCAAGAAATAGTGCAAGAAACCCAAGGTGCGCAAAGTTCATGCGGAATCGCCTATGGTTTAATTCGCTATTCCAATTTGTGTTTGTAAACATGATGCATAATCGTCCCCTTGTAGAAATTTATAAAACCATGTAATAGTTCGACAGAACGATACCAATTCCTTTTTATATAAGTCGAAATACCCGTATAAATAAAGAACCTTGGAAAGATCTCCAAGACTCTTCATATGCTGCCTTCTATTTTTAACAACAACTCTATAGCTATGATGCTATTGTATTGTAATATAATGGTTGTCGCTTTTTTATGCATGGTTGAAAGGCTAGCTTAATCAAGCAAGGTGTTGATTGCGATCAACACGATTATAAGACCGCTTAAAAAGGTGTTGAATTGTCCCCCCGTGAATTTGCCGATTCGAATTTTTGCCCTAGTGCATCACCAAGCCAAACGGATATATATAGCTTTCAATGGAGTTACCTCTACATGTGGCGAGTGTTCAGTGAGAACAACCCTGACACGACATATTTATTGTCACAACGTACTACGCCGTAGTTCATAAAAAAACTGCACAATGGGATGCTTTAACTTCATCTTCTCAGCCATATTTAAAATTCGCTTTTTTCCAACTCGTCTGTCCACCAAAGCCAGAATATTCAATAAGATATCATCGCTCTCTATGCTTTCCTCTATAGAAGTAGTTAAAAAATGATTAGCCACAACGGTAAAATTTGATTTACTTAATGAGGATTGTGCCAACAAAAGCTCTTTTGCATACTCTGTAATTTTCCTATTTCTTGCAATGACTTTTAGCCGATCCTCCGGCACTGTTCCCTTGGTATCTTTTCTAATTGCTTCAATTTCTTCATTGCCGATCGGAATTTGGATATCTGAATCATTCTTAATTTCCAGATCCGTTTGATACCATTTGATTAAGCTAGTTTTATCACTCATATTAAATACGTTCTTTTTATCTACCGAAATATAACAAATACCTGCTTTATCAGGTGAATAACGGTAACCCGTTGCACGATATTCGACCCTTCCATGTAACGCAGGACATAGAAAACTCTCCAGATTTTGTTTCAATTTGCTCCAGCTCATGTACGACTCCTTGTTCTATATTTTTTGCACCTGATAAATAGACCTACTCCCTTGAGTCTGTAAGAATAACATTATTACCATTGTTCATCTTGACAAAAAAACCACCTCGCTTGTTGGGTATCATGGAAGTACAACCAACCATGCCAACAAAAAGGTGGGTAGCTCTAGGTTACAACAACATTCCCTGTCTGAACAGTCTCGTTTTTCCAAACTTTTTGCCTCGCTTCACGTCCGGGAAGCTCTGTGACACAAAGGCATTTCCAAGTCATTAGGTCTTACCCTACCATGATTACCAGCAAATATATACATGTTCAGCTTCTGTTCAAGCATGAGACACATAACACCGATATCCACATTTACTTCAATTATAACACAGCTTAATAATCTGACAGCGCCTATTGAATTACCTCTGCGCAGAGATCGTGTGTCGTGATTGTGTAGCCAATGTAGAGATCCGCTCCTGAGTATGATAGTTATATTCTACAAGCCCTTTCTTTTCTGTCTAACCTAGTGTAACCAATTACACTTGAATCAAAGAATGATTGTATAAGTCATAAATTGAGGTTAGTATTTTATGTATGAGAGACTATGGAAGAGGCCATAAGTCTTGTTGAGGCTGATACGAAGGGTATGAAATAACTTATCGGACAAGTAATAACTAAATTTATGTTTGAAGAGGTGTTATCCCATGGAACAACAAGAGTTGCACAAGCATTTAATTGATATCGTCCAACAATACGGATCAAAATGGAACAACTTTGAAGATCACATCTATAAACAGCATGAACAAGAAGAGGCTGAATTAAGAGAAAAATATACAGGTGATGAATATCATTATGTACAACGAACAGATTGGCACGAACAATTTTCGGGGCTGATCGGCCCTATTTTTGTTGAATACTGTACCGATAAAAAGAGGGTATATGGAGGAAAAAACAGACAGAGCTTTGGTTTTCCGGTGAAGTTCAATGGAATAGCGCACTCTATTGAAACAAATGTTGAACTTAAAAATAAAAATCGTGCAGAAGTTTATATCAAAACAGAAACTAACTTTAATGATGAATACCTGTTTGTATTATTGAGAAAAGCCGACACATGGAAGATTGATAATTATAAAAATAAGCGTTATGGCAATGAAAAGTGGAGCACTTGCATCCTCTGAATCACCTGATCGATATTAGTTGCAGGGTTCAATAATCTTTTACAACCTTTCGAACCCTTCTACTCATCCTTTACTTCTTATTAGCACCGTACAATACTGCCACATATGTGATCACAAGTATGCAGAAAAGCTGAAATCTTACTACATTCTCGAAACCCTGCTTTTCACAAGTAATGTCAGACAAGCTACCAATTCCACTCAGATTCGAGCCTCTAGTTGTTAAATAGGTGAAAATTAATATCATTAAAGATTTTGCGGAATTTAGCCTAAAGAACCCAGCATATCCAATTTTACATACAAGTGTTTTCTTAAAAAATAATGCGCATTACATTTAATACGTTATGAACAGAAACGGCTGAAGCCCTTTTTAACAAAGGAAATCAGCCGTTTCTCTTTTTGTTATTTGTCATTCAAATGAACAGCCTTTACCGGACCGCTTCACAATTGTCAGACTCAATGCTGTCTTCGTAGATAGTATGTTCTTTCATTAACAATCACTATTTAATAACTTCAACCTTTTTATCTCCTGCTGACTTCGCCGTCTGAGTACCTTGAGCATAGACTGTGCTGGCTGTAAGCAACATAGTCTCGACTAGAGCTGTGCTGAGGGCTGTGGAAATCATTTTTCTTTTGTGATTGACCATGACCATACCTCCAATATCTATCTTTTGATAAGCCGATCATGCTGTCTGATAATTGTATTATAATGTACTGGTAGTCGTTGTAAAGGAAGTTTTTCCCTTAAAGAGGGTTTAAGTCAGAAGGATCTTCTATTAGAGCTTTTACTCTAATAAAAGAAGACGCCACCCCATATACATAGAATAGCGTCTTGATATTTCAATTATATGAATTAAGGATTGGTTGACCAAACTATAGAGGAACCGAATATCGTCACGTCCAAGCCTAAAACGACACATCGCACATCATATGGGATTAAAGTGGCTCAAGGGCTGACGATGAAGAGTAATGAGGAAGTACAATAATAGTAAATGGTAAATACAAAACCGAGCAAATAGGGCTACCAAATGGCAGCCCCACTTATCATTCATCTCTTCTAATCCTAAACTCTACTAGCCATGTGATGAGTCCCGTCACATTTGTCGTCATTGCCTCGAAGTGCTTGTTTACGAATTAGGTAACTCTTTTTCTTTCTCCCGTTACATTACCAGAGTCAATAATAAAAATAGTCCATTTGTTAAGCCATGTACCCATACTGCAGGCCAAACAGAATTTGTTCGTTCATACGCCCATGCAAATATGATCCCCCCAAGAAAATTCGCAGGCATCGCGTTATAGGTAGGAATATGGACTATCGTAAAGATACTCGCACTCAAAAACATTGCCCAACCAATGCCTAATCGGGTTCGCAGCCAGCGATAGATAAAACCGCGATAGAATATCTCTTCGTATATAGGCGAGATGATCACTGCTGATGCAAACGCAATGAATACACTGAAGACCGTAACATTCTGCTGAATTGATTCCGTCTTAGAATTTTCAAATGTATTGCCGATATAGCTGGTAAGGATCATTACGACGGTGCTGCCTATAATCATCAAGAACGTCCATAACAGAATTCGCCACCAATCCTTCGCAGGAAAGGATCTTAAACCCACTTCACTCCAAGAAAGCTTTTTAGGACGTAGCCCTATGAAATACACGCCCAGCATTAATACTATTGCTATTGTAAGCCCTGTCAATGTTCCTGAATACAGCTCATCTCCAAGCCATTGCGTATATACGGGTTTTACTACAAATTTAATAAATCCGATAACAAATACAAACTCTAGCAACAGCAAAGCTACAAACTCTTTCCATGTCCAATTATCCCTTTGTTTCCAATGCGTTAAGTGATCAGTCATTCCCTTACCCCTTTGTCTCTGTGATATAATTCAAATATATTGGGTGACGCTACGTCACCTGCAAGCATTTTTTTTGGAGGAATATCATGAGTCATTGGACAACAGGACAAGTATCCAAACAAAGCAATGTTTCTGTAAGAACACTTCGCTATTATGATCAAATTGGGCTCCTTACACCTAGCTTTAAGGACGAAAGCGGACGCCGTTGCTATTCCGAAGAAAACTTGTTTACTTTGGAAAAGATCACACTTCTAAAATCTCTCATGCTTCCACTCGAAGAGATTCAGAATTTATTGGATAAGCTATCCTACCGAGAAATACTAAAAGCTCACTATAATCATCTTCAAGAACAACTTTCTTCGCTCCAAACTAGCATCTCCAATACGACCTCGCTCATCAACATGTTTGATCTTGAGGGAGAAATATCGTGGAAACGAATTTCACATTTAGTACAGACAGCCAAACATAATTCGAAAAAATGGACTGAATATTTTCAAGATGACGAGAAGGATTTTTTAGAACAAGTGCTTCCTAGTCTTAGTAAAAGCGACCGAATCACCCAACAATATATTTCACTATTACGGAGAATTGAATGGTGTCAGCAGCATAGCATATTACCTGAATCTGAAGCTGGCTATCAGATTGGTTGTGAGTTGATTGCAGTTTCCAATGATACATTTGATGGAAATGAAGAGTTAATGAATAAGTTTTGGGAAGTAAGAAAAATGCCGTCAGAGACAACTGGACTGTATCCTATAACAGATCAATCACTGGAATTTGCAGAACGTTGTATTATCTATGCAGAGCAATTGCTGAATAAAGAAAATGAATGATTGGTTTCTTAACACTATAGATCTGAGTGATTCCTTCATCCACCAATGATCATTGTTGCATATATCCTCAGCAAACCGGCTTCTGCGAAATCCTGGAATGAAAGAGCAAACAACAATGGCATTTCTAGTGCCTACAGTATCAAGTATCTTCGATGAACTCGGGTACTTATAAAAAAAGCCCAAGCAAGTGACTGCTTGAGCTTTACAGAAAAACATTAGGTTAATGTGGCTCTAAATCACTATGTTCTCACGAGCGACACACAGCATTCAACATGCGCCGTATGCGGGAACATGTCTACCGGCTGCGCCTCAACCACCTGGTACCCGCCATCCGCAAGGATACGCAAATCCCGCGCCAACGTTGACGGATTGCACGACACGTAGACGATACGCTCTGGGCGCATCTCCAGCATCGTATCCAGCAGCGCCTGGTCGCAGCCCTTGCGCGGCGGGTCGACGACGATAACGTCAGCCGTCTCGCCCTGCTCCTGCCAGCGCGGCATGACTTCCTCCGCCGCGCCTACGGCGAACTCCGCGTTCTGGATGCCGTTAATCTCGGCATTGCGGCGAGCATCGTCGATCGCTTCCGCGACGATCTCTACGCCAAGTACTCGCTTCGCGCGCTGCGCGAGGAACAACGAGATCGTGCCGATGCCGCAATACGCATCGATTACCGTCTCTTCGCCCGTCAGGCCGGCGTACTCGACCGCTTTCTCGTACAATACTTCCGTCTGAACTGGATTGACTTGATAGAACGAGCGCGCCGAAATTTCAAACTTGATCTCTCCGATATAATCGGTAATATATTCAGATCCCCATAACAAACGGGTTTTATCGCCCAAAATAACATTCGTTTGCTTGTTGTTAATATTCTGGCATACACTTTTTAATTGCGGCAAAGCTTTAACCAGATCTTCTACGAATTCTTCTTGCTGCGGAATACGTTTCCCGTTGGTCACCAGTGTGATCATCAGTTCATTCGTCCGGAAGCCGATCCGCATTACTACGTGGCGCAGTAAGCCAGTATGTGACTCCTCGTTATAAGGCTGAATGCCATGTTTACGCGCAAGCTCCTTGACAACACGCATCGCTTCATCGTGCACTTCGTGCTGGATCAAGCTTACATCCGTATCCATAATCCGATGACTAGCCTTCGCGTAGTACCCGCCGATCAGACCGCCAGTCCGTTCGTTCTGGCCGATTGGCATTTGACTCTTATTGCGGTAACGCCAAGGGTTGTCCATGCCAATAGTCGGCAGCACTTTGACTTGTGTTTCACCAGCTCCTGTATTTGTAACTCCAGTTGCTTCGCCACCAGCATGCTCCACTTCAAATTTACCGATGCGCTCCAGCACATCTACAACATGCTGACGCTTCCAGCGCAATTGCTCGTCATATGCCAGATGCTGAAGCTGGCAGCCGCCATAATAATGAGCAGGGTGTTCCGTCTCCACACGATAAGGACTATCCACCACACGTTCCAACACCTTAGCGAAGCCGTATTGCTTCTTCACCTTCAGCACCAGAGCGCGTACTTTTTCGCCTGGAAGCGCATTTTGCACAAACAATGTAAATCCTTCTACCCGACCTACGCCTTCTGCCTCATGGGTCAAGCCGATAATATCCAGTACAACCTCATCGTTTTTCTGTACAGGTGCGGTTGATACAGCAGCCACTGCATTCGTGCGTCCTTTTCCCGACCCTCTGCGATTACTGTTCTTGCTTCGTTTGTTATCCTGTTTACTCATTTTATTCCTCCATCTGTATATCTTCCTAATAATCCGGCATACATCAATAGTTGGTATCAGCCCGTACAGCTATATCTTTTAAACCTTGCCACTTTACCTACAAATCCAGCTGTACTTTATCTGAATTACTTGCATACGTGCCTATGTTCTGTTTAGATTTCAATCGTGTTTTCACTCTTGTATCCTATCCATGCACCCTTGAATCCTATCTATTCAAAAGCCGTAATCCTCACTGTCATGTATTGCCCTGTGTATGATGTTTATAACCTGTGCGCAATCGTAGTGTAGTATCCGTCCGTTTACATCAATAGACGACAAATCTGGATTTATGCTGTGCATAACTGCATTTTAACGCTGTATCCATCATTTCTATCCACAGATTCATTCAGGTAAAATGTAATCCTCGCCCTTTAACATCAAGAAAACGGCCCGTTTCGTCCTGTTGGCCTGCCTATATAACAAGACCCTATTCCACAGCGAAACCGACCGCCTTATTCAGCTATCTCTATCGAAATACAGCAGCACTACCCATAACACTCTCATCCGATGCATAAAAGAAGACGCGTAGCCCCCGCTCACGCGCCTGTACGATAAAGCTGCTTGCCATGTCCTCAACTCTAACAGCTCACTAGCACATCGAATTCATCACATCGTTAAATACACGACGTCATATCTGAGAAAATGAACTTAGCGATACGTCGACTCCCCTGATAGATCGGCATAAATATGCAAATGACGCGGCAGCATCTCAAACACAGCCGGCAGCGTGCCGCCGTACTCGCCGTCCAGGTTCAACTGGACATAGTCAGAAGACGTCACTTCAATACGCTTCGACTGAATATGAATGACGTGCGGATCATTCACGTGCTCACCGCGCAGAGCCATACTCGCGAGACGAATCAGCTCTGCAATATTACATTTCTTCAGCATAATAACGTCAAACAAACCGTCGTCTATCGACGCTCCTGGTGCCAGCTTCTCAAAGCCGCCAACCGAGTTCGTATTGGTAATCAAGAACAGCATAAATTCGTCATGAAACTCACCGTGGCCGTCAATCTTCAGCTTCAGTTCGGTCGGGCGAAGCTGAAAGATCATCTTCTCCAGCCCCTTCATATAATAAGCCAACTGCCCGATCATCGTCTTAAGCCTGCTCGGCACCTCATAGGTCAGTTCCGTTAAAGAGCCACCGCCAGCAATATTAATGAAGTGCGTATCGTTAGCACGCCCAACATCAACAGCACGGGTCTCCTGACGAATGATAAGGTCACATGCGTCCTCCCAATTCCGCGGGATACCAAGCGCACGCGCAAAGTCATTGGTCGTCCCCAATGGGATGATGCCAAGCGGCGGCCGATGTTCCTTAATGGCCATACCGTTAATGACTTCATTTATTGTACCATCGCCTCCAGCTGCGATAATAAGATCATATTCCCGATCAATCGCATCTGCCGCGCTCCGACTGGCATCACCTTCGCCCTCGGTCGCATGCGTCGTCGTCTCGATACCAGCGGCATCCAGCCTTTGCAAAATATCTGCCAGCTTCTTCTTGCCTTCCTCACGTCCGGAGGTCGGATTATAAATCAGCCTCGCTCTTTTTATCATGTATCCTTCACCCATTTACAATCTATTCATAAGTACGCCATCCCACAACCTGCGGAATCGTCAATAAAGCAGAGACGGTTCCGTACTAAAAGCCATCCATCAAGCATTTCGTCAATCTCTCTCGATGTATGGCTAGTCCATCTTATTAAGTTTAACCGTTCAGGCCGCAATTTCAAACCCTCATATTTAAAAAGGATCCGCCTTGCTCACTTCTCTCGAGCTATCGATATCCACTTATTACAATTTAACTGCTTACAAACAGGATAAAATGGGCTAATTTATGAGCTTGATAGTACTCGCCTAGCCTCCTGCTCCAACCAAGCCGTCAGTGCAGGATGAGGGAGCAGCGTCTGCCCGTCATACAACAGCGCACACTCATCTGCTTCCATTTCAGCGTTCCCATTCTGAGATTCGATTTCTAACGCGGAGGACAAAAAGTCCTGTCGCACAGGCGCAGACTTAGGCATAACAGCCGATAGCCGCTCAGGAATAACTTTCGTAGTAAAGTATCCTTGGCTTAAAAAAATGGGAACAACCGCCACTCGACCACCAGCAGTGTGCTCTCTGCCCGCAGACAGCAGTGATTGCATCTCCTGAACGCGACCACCAACATCATCGCAGCAGAGCAAAGCATGTCCAGCGACTACACACCAGTTACGCGCCTTCAATTCATGAGCCATCCGTGTTAGCCCATCCCGCCAGCGCGTCTGAAACGGCTCATGTGGACTGCCGTGTGCAATCAGCATCACGGCGTCACGCTTCCCGTCCACATCCAATGCACGCAGCCGCGCAGCTACCATTGCATATACGGAATCATCCTCGTCAAGGGGCGCACCATATACAATATCTGCGTGCACCCTGAACCGCTCCAAGTCAGAATCGCACAAGGGCTCTTCCTTCACGCCAAGTGCCCACGCGATCTCATCCACGTGGGTACTTCCCGATGACACAAATAAAGGGACGACTCCAATCTGCTCGACGCCTTGTGACTCCAGCTCATCAATCCCATCCTGTATGCTCCTGTTCGGAACGCATTCCAAAAAAGAAGAAGCGACCGGCAGGCCCTCCGGCCATACTGCCTTATCAATCGCTTCATCCACTAATGTTACCCAAGCTTCGTCCCTTGAGCCATGGCTAATAATCAATAGCCCCTGCTTCATCCTAACGTCCAAGACGCTCCAGCGCCATCTTGTATCCATCGTTGCCGTAATTCAGGCAGCGCTTTACACGGGAGATTGTCGCCGTGCTTGCTCCCGTCTCTGCTTCGATTTGGTTATATGTACAGCCCTTGCCAAGCATCCGTGCTACTTCCAGACGCTGAGATAAAGACTGTATCTCATTAACCGTACAAAGATCATCAAAGAATATATAAGCTTCTTCCAATGATTCCAACGTTAAAATAGATTCAAATAATTGATCAATCGATTTATCGTTTAACTTTTTCAGTTGCAAACTGATCCACTCCTACAGGTTCTCATGTACACTCATTGTACTTCCTTTATCCAACCTTTTCAAGCAGTACAGTAGTTTCGCGTTAACGAACTGCCGTACCCGATAGCGCTTACAATTCGATTAGGCGTTCGCCCACGGGCGAAAGTCCACACGAGTTGTTCGCCTACGACATACAGTATAGCAAACAGGGGCATTTGCCAACCCCTAATTTGCATATATGAAGGGTGATTCGATGAACACACCTAAAGAGCTCATGTCCGTGCCGAGCTTACACATACCGAATGCGCAGCAGCAGAACCATCATAACGGGAGCTCTGCCCAGATTCATTCCTCCCGCCCCGGGTATCCGCTGCCGCATCCACATAGCTCCACGGCGTATCCTCCTGCCTCCCCCGTCAAGGGGACCGGATACAAAGTTTCCTACCGCAGCAGTGAGGAACAAGCGGTTACCACCTCTGGGTTAACCCCTCAGAACCCTGGTTCCAATGCAGTCGTACCGTATCAAGCGCCTGTAACTCCCGTCGCATCCGCTGCCGCCGCGACATCCAAAAGCGGATTTAACATCGGCGACTTAAAAGGCATCTTTGACCGTATGGGTGGTGTTGAAGGCATTGTTTCCACCATGGGCAAAGTACAAAAAGTGATGCAAAGTGTGCAGCAGTTTGCGCCAATGGCCAAAATGCTTGTCGGTGTCTTCGGCAAGTCCAAGAACAAAGACAACGAAGACGACGAATACTTCTATAAGCCGTCACGCCGCCGCAGACGGAGACGTCCGCCCAGCACCGGGCGCTCTCCTAGACGTCGCAAGCAAGCTCCAAGACGAACCGGTAGAACCAAGAACCGACCCTCGCGTCCTTTACGCCCAACCCGTTAAGCACTTAATCTCAACTCCAAACTCCAAGCCCCAAACACCAAAAAGAGCCGATCCTCCGAGGAACGGCTCTTTCTCATTACTCGCACAACGGGCAAGTATGAGTGTATCTTAATAGAAAATAAAATCGATAATCTTAAATATTACAGCAGCCAATACCGCACAGATTGGAATCGTAATAAACCAAGCAATCACGATACGTCCTGCGACTCCCCATTTTACAGCAGAGAAACGCTTTGCTGATCCAACACCGAGGATAGCTGACGTAATGGCATGCGTTGTACTTGTAGGCAAATGAGTTAACGTAGCCGACAAAATAACGGTAGCCGACGTCAAGTCAGCAGCAAATCCATTGATTGGCTCGATCTTAAAGATCTTCGTGCCCATTGTCTTAATGATTTTCCAACCGCCAATAGATGTACCCAATGCCATCGCTGTTGCCGCTGCGATCTTAACCCATGTCTGCACTTCCATTTCTGTCTGGAACCCAGCTGTAACAAGCGCAAAAGTAATGATACCCATGGCTTTCTGCGCGTCGTTTGTCCCGTGGGAGAACGACTGGAAAGCAGCTGTAATAACCTGACAAGTACGGAAGCCCTTGTTGACCGAGTGCGGGCTCTTGTTTGCAAATATCCATTTGAGGATAGTCATCAAAATATAACCGCCTACAAAAGCAATAATAGGCGAAAAGATAAGCGCTAATACGATGCTTTTGAAGCCGCCTACATTAAGTCCTTCCATCCCAGCTCCAGCAAATACACCACCTGCCAATGCGCCAATTAGCGCATGTGAAGAGGAAGAAGGAATGCCGAACCACCATGTAGCGAGGTTCCAAATAATCGCCGCAATCAAAGTCGCCGCTACAATTTCCAGGCCGTTAGTTAACGTCGTAGGGTCCGCTACGCTGCCCCCGATCGTCTTCGCAACTCCCGTAAATGTAAGTGCACCAACAAAGTTCATCACGGAAGCCATAATAATAGCTGTTCGCGGCTTTAAAGCTCTTGTCGACACTGATGTAGCGATTGCATTTGCCGTATCATGGAATCCATTAATAAAGTCAAACGCAAGTGCCAGGAAAATAACGATCCCGATAACTAATAATGACGTATCCATACGAATATCTTGCACAGAAGCTTGCTAGGAACGTCTGCGCAATTCCCTTAACCCCCTTCAATCCTTGAGCTGTCTTCAGCCGATGACAACTTTAGGAATTACGCATCACGATCGTTTCAAGCATATCAGCAACATCTTCGCAGCTATCCGTAGTCTGCTCCAGACGTTCATAGATTTCCTTACGTTTAATGAGATCAATCGGATCTTTAATGTTCGCAAACAACGCCTTCACTCCAGAACGGAGCAGCGCGTCCCCTTCGTTCTCCAGATCATTTAACTTGATGCTGTATTCACGAATAGCAAGCAATTTCTTCTGCGACAGCAGACGAATCGCCTTCTGAATCTCGTACGTGCTTCGTTTCAGCACATCCGCAAATTGGACTACAATTTCATCACGTTCAAACATTTGGTACATTTCAAAACGGGAGGCACTTGCTTCCATACCGTCCAATACATCGTCCAACGCCGTCGTAAGCGACATGATGTCTTCTCGTTCAATCGGCGTAATAAAGGTCTTGTTCAATTCTGTAATGATGGTGTGCGTGAAACCGTCACATTTGTGTTCCAAATCTTTCATTTCCTTCACGAACTCGGAAACATTACTCAGATCTTCGACACCTTTTGCAAACGTTTCAGCCGCCGTGACGAGCGTATCCGCCATGTTTTGCAGCGTTTCAAAAAACACGTCCTTCTTCTTGAACATTCTGAAATCTCCTTTGCAACCTAATTGCGTGTGCTGTAAACTTTTCAAGCCTTACATATCTTATCATAAAAAAGACGTCGTTTGTAAATAAATCGTAAACGTAAAATGTAACATTTCGCGGCAATTCTCATAAACATATCTGACATTTTCTTATTTTTTCGACAAATTTCGATTTTTTATAACAATATTATCCTATTCGCTCCATTTTACATGTGATTCCTTCGCTTCTAAACTTGGCACAATCATAATATGGGTTATGCCTGGCTGCAGAGGGATAACTTTCCCATCCACCTGAAACTGGATAGGTCCACCCGCTTGACGCACCCAATTTCCAAATGCCGCCCGTCCATTACGAAACCAGATCGCTTTGCCTCCAGTGACCACATCAACGCTCAGTCTGCCTGCTTTGTCCAATACCTGATGCTTTGCTTCAACCGCAAGGACATTTACTGCACGCAATGCCTCTTGGTTCTCTTTATCGACATGCTGCTTGCCTGCCACATATCGGATATAGTTTCCACGATTAGCGTCATATTGATACTCCACCAGCTCTGAATTTTTTAACAAAGCAATCATAATCTTGCCTGCCGCTTCGGTTGTGTATGCTAGAGCAGCATGTTCAGTCTTTCCCTCTACAGAAAAGGACATCACAGGAATAGCTTCTGTCTGCTTGTACTTCTTCTTCGCAATCCCCTGCTCCAATCTAGCGAGGCTCGTGTATAAATTATGAGGTGCTCTCCTGCTCTTGTCCCGCCAAAAATAGGAACCTGCATTTGAAATTTCGTCCAAGTAGGGCTTGTGCTGCTGTTGGAGTATACGATAACCATCAGGGCTGCCCCCCGCATGAACAAGCACTGCTTTGTAGCTCTCCCCAAGTTCAATCAAATAAGGACGAATACTCCTGACAGGGCCAATGCTGCCTGCATATTGATTCTGACTCTGATAGATCGCAACTAAACGTGAAATACCACCCTCAGCCAACACTTCGATTAGCACATCCGCGTAAGATAAGCCTGACTGTGGGCGCGCAGCCTTGTAATTATTCACCATCACGGCAATCGGGCGTTGTTGAATCGCTTGTTCTTGAGCCGCTAATCCTGTAAACGGAGCCAGCACTTGTAACGGGTCACTGGTTTCCTGCTCGGGTATGATCATTTCCTCTTGAGTGGGCTTGTCTGACTTTTCTTGATAATTGACAGTAGTAGCTTGCGTGCAGGCGGTTATGAGGCTAAGGGACAGCAATAACACAAGTAGACAACATTGACCACGAAAGAAGGACGATTCACGCATCGATGGGATTACCTCCTGCTCGATTCACTTATTTTAACATTATTATCCATTATTATTTATCAAATGTCCAATCATCTGGATTCCTCTATTGATAAGATATACTTCTTCTGATCTGTAAATAACTTGCCCGTCGAAAGTACTTTGAGAAAATAACAAAAAACGAAGCCATTGCTGCCCTTTTCAGGTCCGCATGTGCTTCGCTTCGTATGAACTGTATAGAAATATTACCCTCTTATGTGTCTGCCTGGATCTAGTTAAATGCTCCAATGTGCCCATTGCTGCTGGCGGCGCTCCCAATGTTGAAGCCATTCAATTGTGCGATCATATACCGCTTCACGGTGGCTGCCATGAGAGTATGTGTGATCCGCTTGGAACACGATCTCTTTGTCACATTGTCCATCACTGCGCATCCAGAACAACTTCTGGTACAAGAACGAATAATCTGCTGGAATGACATCGTCTGACGTACCGTGGATCAGTAATACATCGCCTTGGAACTTTACGGCCTCCTGGAAAGGTTGGTGTTTGCCGAGGGAATCGAAGTAATCAGGTGTAAAATGATAACCCAAGTACTCGGTCTTACCGCTTTTTACAGATTCGTCATAACGATTGCGTCCAACAATGTTGATGATGTCGTTAAATGGATAAGCCACTGGCGACCACAACACCAGCCGTTTAATGCGTTGATCTCTTACTGCCGTTAACAATGCAACTGCTCCACCCAAGCTGTGTCCGATCAGCGTTACCCGTTGAGGATCTACATCTCCACAAGAGAGGGCATAATCT
This sequence comes from Paenibacillus sp. ACRRX, assembly GCF_022346885.1. Taxonomy (GTDB): domain Bacteria; phylum Bacillota; class Bacilli; order Paenibacillales; family Paenibacillaceae; genus Paenibacillus_B. The sequence continues at coordinate 24,336 of NZ_JAKRNK010000007.1, read as the reverse complement.
AGAACGGCCTGAGTCTGCTCGATCATAGCGTCGATGCCAAGTTGCCCGTACTCGCCAGAGCTCTCGCCACAGCCCGCATAGTCAAATCGCAGCACAATATGACCTTCTGCTGTCAGACGCCTCGCGGCGTTTACGAATAAACGGTCAACTCCGATTCGGCTTCCCACAAAGCCATGGCATATAACTGTCAGTGGTACCCTTTTGCATGATTTCTCCTCAGATCGGGATTCAAAAGGTGTACGCTCTACAGGATAATGTATCGAAGCTGCGATACGTTCCTGCTGCCACTTTATTTCTACAAATCGTTCCATCATTATTCCCCCACTTCCGTTCAGTATTTCCTTATATGTTATATCTTATAATTCCGATTAACTTACTTGTATTTATATTAATTTGGATTTTATCATCGTATTCCTGTAATGTCAACCATTCTTTAGCCCATTCTCCTTAATCAAATTGTTCATTCCATCCAAAGCTGCGCCATGTATTTTCTACTAAGAATGTTGGCTTTAATGATGTTCAACCTATTTCATGCTGTACATGTAAATTGCTCTTTTATTTTCTTCTATGCTCCTCTGTGCTTCTCTGTGTTCTTCTGTTAAGTTCGTTCATTCGCAGATCGTAAAATAACCTAATCTATTATTGAGTCTCTGCTTTCCCCACCGACAGGAAAAGGGCCACAGCATCAGATGCCGCGGCCTTTGCCTGTAATATATCCATGGTATTCCTGTTGCTCTGTTGCTGGTCATTGTAACGAGGTGGCGTTGTTATTTCAACTCATAATCCAAATCGTCCGCATGAAATCCATAGGATTCATTGATCATCTGATTCGTCGCCTTGGCGCCACGTTCAACTGGACAAGCGTCGCCTACACACTCGTTGTCATCGGAGTCTTGAAGCGAGTCAGACACCGCATCAATTTCTGCTGCCGGGCTGTTTTGGTCAGTACCATTTATACTCTCCCATGCATTCACTTCATCCACCCCTCGTGCATGTTCCTGATTCAAGTATTGCTTAGTCAACTCATCCGACGGATAAGATGATTGTTGTTCGTACATTAACAGGCCCTCCAATCCTGCACGGCGCCACAGCATCATTTGTCTCACCCTCTGTTCATCAGGTGTCTTTCCTGCTGCGGTTATGCCGTCCTGATGTAGTTTCAACATAGTATGAGAGAGTTGTCGTCTGGTTATTCCTTAGGTTAAAGAAGTTTGATAAATAATTGTTCTAAATGGGGCAAGCTAAGCTGACATCCATAAAAAAAAGACTTGCCTCTTCTCCCTTAAGAGATGAAGCAAGTCTTTAATATCGTTCTTAACTATTTAAACCAACGCGCCAGTTAAGGCTTTGCCGGCAATATCCGTCCGGTAATACATGCCGTCAAACGAGATCAGCTTCACCGCTTCATAAGCGGCAGCTTGTGCAGCTTTCACATCACTGCCGCGCCCTACAATACCTAGCACACGGCCTCCACTTGTGACAATGTCGCCCGCTTCGTTACTCGCCGTGCCTGCATGGAACACTAAAGCCTTCTGTTCCGCATTCGCTAGTCCCGTAATTACATCACCTTTACGGTAAGTGCCTGGGTAGCCTCCAGACGCAACGATTACACATACGGCAGCATCATCGCTCCACTCCAGTTGAATCTCATGCAGCGTTCCATTCACTACCGCTTCAAACACCTCAACAATGTCTGTCTTCAAACGAGGCAATACAACCTGCGTCTCTGGATCGCCAAAACGTGCATTAAACTCCACGACCTTCGGCTGTCCTTCCGGCGTAATCATAAGGCCTGCAAACAACAAACCTTTAAATGTCCTGCCTTCTTCCACCATCGCCTTGGCTGTAGGCTCGATAATTGTCTTCAGCGCCTCTTCTACGACAGACGCATCGATATGCGGAACTGGGCTATAGGTTCCCATGCCGCCAGTGTTCGGACCTTGATCCCCATCGAAGATCGGCTTATGATCCTGTGCTGGCACACAAGCACGTACTGTCTCTCCATCAACAAATGCCAGAATCGATATCTCTTGTCCTCGCATAAACTCTTCAATGACGATTCGGTTGCCGGACTTGCCAAATTTCTTGTCCACCATCGTCTCTTGCAGCGCAGCTTCTGCTTCCGCCAACGTATGAGCGATGATGACGCCTTTGCCTGCTGCAAGCCCATCGGCTTTAATAACCGTTGGCAGCGGCTGGCTGCGTACATAACGAAGAGCAAGCTCAACATCATCAAAAGTCTCATAGGCCGCTGTTGGGATATTGTATTTTCGCAAGAGATGCTTCATAAATACTTTACTGCCTTCAATCTCCGCTGCAGCCTTGTTTGGACCAAATACTTTTAATCCGTAACTTTGCAGCACATCTACAATCCCATCCGCAAGCGGATCATCCGGCCCTACCACGATGAGATCTATTTCATGCTCTTTCGCATAGTTTGCAATAGCTTCAAATTCATTCACCGCAAGCGGCACGCACGTCGCTAGTTCGGCGATACCCGCATTTCCCGGAGCGCACACAACCTCCGACACTTTGCTGCTTTGGCGAAGTGACCATACTAGAGCATGTTCACGGCCTCCGCCGCCAATGACCATTACTTTCATTTTTGTCGCCTCCACCTTGAAGTTAATTATCCCTTGCCATTGTAATCGAGCAGCGAGCGTAACTAACGTATATTAATGTTTAAAATGACGAATGCCTGTGAGCACCATCGCCATATCGTGTTCGTTTGCCACTTGCACGGACTCTTCGTCTCGGATGGAACCGCCAGGCTGAATAACTGCAACGATCCCCGCTTCTGCCGCAATCTTCAACGTATCTCCCATCGGGAAGAAAGCATCCGACGCCAGCACGGCTCCACGTGCATGCTCCCCTGCTTGTTCAATCGCGATCCGTGCAGCTCCAACACGATTCATTTGGCCTGCCCCAACACCTACCGTCATGCCGTCCTTTACGAGTACAATCGCGTTGGATTTCACATGTTTCACAACGTTCCAACCCAGACGCAGCTGCTCCAACTCTTCTGCCGAAGGCTCACGCTTTGTCACCGTTTGCAGCTGATCAGCCTCTAGACGATGCAAATCCGTCTCCTGAATAAGCAATCCGCCATCAATTGAAGTTAGCTGCCAAGCGGCATTCTTTTTCGAAGAAGAAGGTTCGATACCTGTACGCAGTAAACGAATGTTTTTCTTTTGTGACAGAATCTCAAGTGCCTCTGTCGTAAATTCAGGAGCTATCACGATCTCCAGGAAGATCTCGCTTAATAACCGTGCCGTGTCCGCATCAATAGGTCGATTTGCAGCTACGATGCCGCCGAAGATCGACGTCGGATCAGACGCATACGCTTTGCGGTAGGCTTCATATATGCTTTCCCCGATCCCAACACCGCATGGATTCATATGCTTTACCGCCGCAACCGCCGGTCCTTCAAACTCGCTCACAATCGCCAGCGCCGCATTAGCATCGTTAATATTATTATAGGATAACTCTTTGCCGTGGAGTTGTTCAGCCGTTGGCAAGCTGCCTCGAGAAGCAAGCGGTGCACGGTAGAATGCTGCCTGCTGATGCGGGTTCTCACCATATCGCAGCGATTGAACCTTTTCATAAGTGACCGTTAATTGTTCAGGGAATGTCTCGCCTACCTGTTCATTGAGATAACCAGCAATGACTGCATCATAAGCTGCTGTATGACGGAATACCTTTGCAGCCAGCTGTCTGCGTGTCTCCAGTGTTGTATCTCCTGTTGCCTGTACTTCCTCAATGATACGACCATAGTCAGCAGCATCAACTACTACTGTCACAAAAGCATGATTCTTCGCAGCCGAACGCAGCATCGTAGGCCCGCCGATATCGATATTTTCAATCGCATCCTCATACGTAACGTCTGGTTTAATAATCGTTTGCTTAAACGGATACAAATTAACAACGACGAGGTCAATGTAAGACAAGCCCAGTTCTTGCATTTGCGCTTGATGTTCCGCATTGTCACGTACCGCCAGCAATCCGCTATGAACCGCAGGGTGCAGCGTCTTGACACGGCCGTCCATAATTTCGGGGAAGCCAGTCACGTCTGAAATCCCGATTACAGGCACGCCGGCTTGCTCCAGCAGCGTCTTTGTTCCCCCTGTTGAAATCAGTTCAACGCCTGCTTTTGCCAATGCCTCTGCTAACTCTACAATTCCAGTCTTGTCCGATACGCTGATTAATGCTCTCTTCATCGACATCATGTTCTCTCCCTTGAGTGTAATTAGGATCAGCTATGCTGCACATCGTTGTTCTGTACTCTATTATTCAAGATCTATAGGTTTTATCATTTATTTGTCATGCTGCTTATACTGCTCTTTCTGCTACTAGACTCGAATTGGCGCTAATCTTCCTGCCAGCACATCGCAGATAACCGCCGGATACAGCCCATGCTCAATCGCATGGATACGATCAGACAATGATTCTTCCGTGTCTCCTGCTTCTACCTGTACAACATGCTGCGCTAAAATTGGCCCTGTATCCATTCCTGCGTCTACCAAATGTACCGTAACCCCTGTTACACGCACCCCATAGTCAAGTGCTTGCTTAACAGCATGAAGTCCCGGGAACGAAGGCAGCAGCGACGGATGGATGTTCATCATTTTTCCCGGATAGGCTTCCAGCAGTACATGCGTAATGATTCGCATATAACCTGCCAGCACGATCCATTCGATCCCTTCCGCTTGAAGCCGCTGAAGTAAGTCCTGTTCGTATAATTCTCGATTTTCATATTGCTTTGGCGTATAGACAGCTGACTGAATACCTGCCGCCTTAGCCCGTTCCAAGACATAAGCTCCCGGCTTATCACAGACAAGTAAAGCAACTACCGCTCCGAAGTGTTGCGGATCGGCTTGAGCCGCATCCACGATCGCTTGAAAGTTCGAACCGGAACCTGAGGCAAAGATCGCAATCCGGGGAAGCCGCTTATCCGAAGTTGAAGCTCCTTCAGTTGAAGGAGCTTCCTGTTCAGCGCTCGTCGAGGCGCTTAAGGAGCGCTGCATCATAGCCCCGCTCCCGGAATAAGCACGCGCCGCTCGCCTTCCTGCACAGTACCAATCCGATATACCGTCTCACCACTAGCGTTAAGGGAAGCTATTGCGGCCTCTGCATCTGCTTTAGCAACAACAATGACCATGCCGATTCCCATATTAAATGTTGTAAACAGCTCTTCCGCTGTTAATCCGCCAATTTGCTCCATGTGACTAAAAATAGGCAGTATCGGCCAGGAGCCGTAATCAATTTGAACCGCTGTACCTTCCGGCAGAACACGAGGAATATTCTCCAGGAAGCCACCGCCCGTAATATGTGCAGCACCCTTTACTCGTACTTGCTCCATCAAGCTGAGCATCGGCTTGACATAAATGCGGGTAGGCGTCAATAAAACTTCACCAAGCGTCAGGTCCGTCCCCAACTCCGGTACTGATGTCTGCAGGCTGTAGCCTGCTTTATCCAACAGCAGCTTGCGTACAAGCGAGAAGCCATTGCTGTGCACACCGCTTGACGGCAAGCCGAGCACTACATCACCCGCTTGAATATCCGCCCCGCTAATGAGCTTGCTCTTATCAACTACCCCAACGCTGAAGCCCGCAATATCGTACTCTTCTGTTTGATACATGCCCGGCATCTCTGCTGTCTCGCCGCCAATAAGCGAACATCCTGCTTGTGTACAGCCTTCTGCGATGCCGCTGACAATGTTCTCAATACGCTCTGGATTTACTTTTCCACACGCCAGGTAATCGAGGAAGAACAAGGGCTCAGCCCCTTGGACAACGATATCATTTACGCACATCGCCACCGCATCAATACCAATTGTATCGTGCTTATCCATCGCAAAGGCAAGCATCAGCTTCGTGCCGACACCATCTGTTCCCGATACGAGTACAGGCTCCTCGTATTTCTTGTGATTCATTTGGAACAGGGCACCGAATCCTCCCAGATCGGTCATAACCTCAGGACGAAAAGTGCGTCGTACGTGCTTTTTCATACGTTCAACAGCTTCATTGCCAGCAGCGATATCGACACCCGCTTGTTTGTAAGCTTCAGACATGGGTTCCTCTCCCTTGTGCATAAATAATAGTGATATCCATTGTGTACTTCCTATAGTAGAACTCTGTATTCCAAATCCTAGCTTCCTATTCCTAGCAGCTGCAGCTCGAAGCTTTTGCTGTAGTGGCCAGCTCCGTCGGATAATCATGGTCAAAGCAAGCCATGCACAGCCCGCCGTTCTTCTCTTTAGTAAATGCGCCGCCTATAGCGTTCACCGTGCCCTCGTGCGACAAAAATGCAAGTGAATCAGCGCCTATGATGCTGCATATCTCTTCTACTGAATGATTCGAAGCGATTAGATCGCTGCTGTCTGGCGTATCAATTCCATAGAAGCAAGGATGCTTGAATGGCGGCGAAGCAATACGAAGATGAACCTCCAGTGCCCCAGCATCACGCAGCATCTTTACGATGCGGCGTGACGTCGTGCCGCGTACGATCGAGTCGTCAATCAGGACGACACGCTTTCCTTCCACTACGCTGCGAACTGCGCTGAGCTTCATCTTAACACCTTGCTCACGCAGCTCCTGGCTCGGCTGAATAAAGGTCCGACCCGAGTATTTGCTCTTAATCATCCCCATCTCATAAGGGATGCCGGACTGCTCCGCATAGCCGATCGCTGCGGAAATGCTGGAATCAGGCACGCCGGATACAATGTCCGCTTCTACGAATGTTTCTTTGGAAAGCTCCATCCCCATACGCTTGCGTGCAGTATGAAGATTCACGTCATGCATTTGGCTGTCGGGACGTGCAAAGTAAATGAACTCCATCGCGCAAAGGGCACGACGTTCCACAGGAGCGAAGCGCTCTGAACGGTAGCCCATCGCGTCGAATACGAGCAATTCTCCCGGCTCGACTGCACGAATAAATTCCGCACCAACCGCATCAAGTGCGCACGATTCAGATGAGAAGACATATGCATCTCCGATTCGGCCCATTGCAAGCGGACGCAAGCCCTGTGGATCTGATGCAACTAGCAGCCGATCATTCGTCATAATTAGGAACGCGAAGCCACCTTCGAGTTGACGCAGCGCATCTTTAGCAGCGGTAACTAGGTCAGCCTCAGAACGAGCAATCAGATGCGCGATGACTTCCGTATCACTCGTCGTCTGGAAGATCGAGCCCTTTTTCTCCAGCTCGCGGCGAATGACAGGCGCATTTACGATGTTTCCGTTCGTAGCGACGGACAAATCACCATCACGCGTCTTAAAGACGAGCGGCTGCGCATTCGTCAAGCGACTGTCACCGGATGTGGAATATCGTACATGACCGATAGCACGATCACCCTTCAGGCTCGCGAGACGGTCTTTGTCGAATACTTCCTTTACCAGTCCCATGCCGCGGTGATAGCTGAACTCACTGGCGTCTGAGGTACAGATTCCTGAACTCTCCTCGCCACGGTGCTGTAACGTATGGAGGCCATAATAAGTAAGAGAAGCGGCATCGGCGTAACCAAATACGCCGAATACCCCACACTCCTCGCGCAGACGATCAAAAGGACCGTCCTTGCCAATACCCTCGTTAAAGTAGGTTCCATTCTCGTCCATACGCGTAAAGTCGTAAACTTGAGCCGCCTCTTCACGTTCCTTCATATGCTTATGCTGCTTTATTGCATCAGACATGGAATCGCATCCTTCCACACCCGTTCCGCTTCGATCCGTGCCACATCGATGGCAGCCTCACCGTTCACCCGCAGTTGAATTCGGTCTCCGCCAACGACGCCTAAGCGCTGAACAGGCACATCATATTGGGCACAACTCTCAAGGACCGCTTCCACATGCTGCGGATGAACCGACAGCAGTATGCGGGATTGAGATTCACTAAACAAGGCCACATCTTTACGCAATCCTTCGATCTGCCAATCCGCCGTTACACCAATGCTGCCGCTAATAGCAGACTCCGTCAATGCTACCGCTATGCCGCCTTCGGCAAGGTCATGAGCCGATTGCACTTGGCCCGCTTGTATGACACGAAGCACTGCGTGCTGCAGCTTTAATTCTGAATCTAAATTCACAACTGGAGGACGGCCCTCCGTCACCCCATGAATAACCGTTTGGAACTCGCTGCCGCCAAGCTCTGCTTGGGTCGTACCCAGCAGCAAGACGATGTCGCCTTCCTGCTTGAAGCCTTGCTGCGTAATATGGTCCACATCGTGAACGAGACCAACCATGCCGACAACAGGCGTCGGGTAGATAGCTCCCTTTGCATTTTCATTATATAAACTGACGTTGCCTCCGATAACCGGAGTTGATAAATGACGGCACGCTTCTGCCATACCATCTACGGCCTGCTCCATCTGCCAGAAGTTCTCCGGCTTTTCCGGATTGCCGAAGTTCAAGTTGTCTGTAATCGCAAGTGGTTCAGCACCTGAACACACAATATTGCGTGCTGCCTCCGCAACGGCAATACGACCGCCCATGAACGGGTCCAGATAAGCATAACGCCCGTTGCAATCCGTCGTCATAGCAAGTGCTTTGCGTGTGCCACGTACCATAACGACTGCGGCGTCAGAGCCTGGTGCTACCGCCGTACTTGCACGTACCATGCTGTCATACTGACGGTATACCCATTCTTTGCTCGCAACCGTTGGTGAGCCGAGCACCTTCAGCAATGCTTCGTTTACATCGGCAACTTCCGGGTAAGAACTCGTATCTATCCCCTCGTTAGCGGTATAATACGCAGGCACTTGGGACGGTTTCTCATACACTGGGCATTCATCGACCAGACCGCGTACCGGCATGTCGGCTACTTCTTCACCACCATACGTCAGGCGGAGCCTTCCGTCGTCTGTCACACGCCCTACCTTGCGGCAAATGACGCCCCACCGATCAAAAATCTCCATTGCAATCGCTTCATTATGCTCTTCAATGACGAACAGCATCCGCTCCTGTGATTCAGACAACATCATCTCGTACGGTGTCATGCCGCGCTCGCGCTGCGGCACTTCATCCAGATGCAGTTCAAGTCCGTTGCCGGCCTTGCTTGCCATCTCCGCACTGGAGCAGGTTAAGCCCGCCGCTCCCATATCCTGAATACCAATCACAATCCCGGACTGGATAAGCTCTAGGCATGACTCCATGACCAGCTTCTCCATAAACGGATCACCGACTTGAACCGCTGGACGCTTAGCTTCCGACTCTTCCGTAAGTTCCTCGGATGCAAACGTCGCTCCATGAATACCGTCGCGGCCAGTTGGTGGCCCTACATAATAGACAGGATTGCCAATACCGCTTGCTACCCCGCGCTGAATATCTTTATGGTCAATCAGTCCAACGCACATGGCGTTAACTAGTGGATTTCCCTCATAGCTTGAATCAAACATGACTTCGCCGCCAACCGTCGGGATCCCGATGCAGTTGCCATAACCAGCAATCCCTGATACAACATGCTCGAACAAATATCGCACGCGCTCATCAGTCAATTGACCAAAGCGAAGTGAGTTTAATAGTGCTACCGGACGTGCGCCCATGGAGAAAATATCGCGAATAATGCCGCCTACGCCCGTTGCTGCACCCTGAAAGGGCTCAATTGCGGATGGATGGTTATGGCTCTCGATCTTAAAGCAGACTGCTTGACCATCACCGATGTCCACAATACCCGCGCCTTCGCCTGGTCCAACCAATACACGATCACCTGTTACCGGAAAACGTTTTAAAAGAGGCTTGGAATTCTTATAGGCACAGTGCTCAGACCACATGACACTGAACACACCGATTTCTGTATAATTCGGCTTGCGGCCCAACAATTCACAAATATGCGCATACTCTGCATCAGTCACGCCCATGGTTGCATAGATACGACCATCAGCTATTTGCTGCGGTGTTGGTTCCTTCAGCATGTTGGCTTTACCTTGCTCCAGTGATGATGTCGTCTCGCTCTTAGTTAACGTTGGTTGCATGACGTTCCCTCCAGGCTTTCATAATTGATGCAAACATACGCACGCCGTCTTTCGAGCCGAGCAGATCGCTAACCGCACGCTCTGGATGCGGCATCATGCCAAGCACGTTGCCGCGTGTATTCACAATACCTGCTATATCTTCAATCGAACCGTTAGGGTTCGTTTCATACGTAAACACGATCTGATTATTGCGTTTCAATTGCGCCAGCGTCTCATCGTCACAGTAATAATTGCCTTCACCATGCGCGATTGGAATATGGATCACTTCATTCGCTTCATAGTTGCTCGTAAATGCTGTGCTGTTGTTCGTCACATGCAAGTTCGAATAGTGGCATCTGAACTTTAAGCCCGTATTGCGGCGCAGCGCCCCTGGCAGCAAGCCCGCCTCGGTAAGAATCTGGAAGCCATTGCATATACCCAGTACGAACACGCCATCTTCCGCCGCCTTAGCGACCGCGCTCATAACAGGCGCGAAGCGAGCAATCGCCCCACTTCTCAAATAATCCCCATAAGAGAAACCGCCTGGAACCATGATCAAGTCATACCCCGTCAAGTCTTCTGTCGTATGCCAGACACGCTCTACGGTTGCACCTTCTAATGTCTCTTCTGCCGCATGTACACAGTCCCAATCACAATTGGAACCCGGAAATACGAGTACCGCTACCTTCATGGGCTTAGTCCTCCAACTCATAACGATAGTCTTCAACGACCGTGTTGGCGAGCAGTTGTTTGCACATCTTCTCGAGCTCCGCCTCTGCTTCCGCGCGATCATTCGTGTTCAACGTCAGTTCCATATATTTACCGATACGCACTTCTTCCACTGCTCCGTATCCCATCGTGTGCAGTGCCTGTTGAACAGCAGCTCCTTGCGGATCGAGTACATTTGCCTTCGTCGTGACATAAACTTTTGCTTTGAACATGGAATCGTTTCCTCCCAAGAATGAGTGATAAGGTAGGTGCCTTGCGATCTATTCGCAGGGCGTGCTTGCTGACATTGTGTTATGAGGCATTTCCTAAAACAAAACCTAGAGACATAGAAACGGTCCGAGAGAAAGCGCTTGGAGCACTGCCCTAGGACCGTCTAGACCGGAAAGAAAACGCGAGCAACGCAGAAAAAACTGCACCTGATCGCACATAAGCGACTGGTCTGATATACATACGTTTGCTGGACGCTTTCTCTCGTAGTCCAAAAATTTAAGGTCTTTGGGTAGAAACTTCGGGCCATATCCCCGGAATTATACGAGAGCTATCATCATACGTTATATTTAGATTTGAGTATAGTGTATCAGTGTTCAAACGCCCCTGTCAACCGTAAAACACGAACATTAATTGTTAATTAAATATTATAGTTCGTTTTTATTTATAGAAACTCATTATCAACATCCAAAAACGAAGCAGCTTCGCTATTTCCTTTACTGTGCCCGCAATTCATCGTCTCTCGTCAACCAACCACATAAGCCGCAAACCATTCTGAATACATAAATACCGCCCGAAGTCATCGGACGGTATGTGATAACAATGTTTATACAGTTGCTCTGCGCAGCAGCAAATACGATATTCCCGCATACAAAACAGTCAAGACAAATATCCACAAGGAATGCTGGAAGATGGTGTACTGTCCAATCCAGCTGAATATGTCTAACCAAAGTCTATAATAAGTCAAGAGATAGGATCCCGCAGCTCCAACCAGAAATGAAGCTATAAAGAATACATATAACCCATTACGACCGTAACGTCGATGCAGACTTGAAATGACAAAGCCACAATAAAACAAATGCAGGAAGAAACTAAAATAGATCCATAATTGCTGCATGAATGTGCCATCATTAAGATAGGCTAAATGAAAAAAGTGAAGGTTGAATCCCCAGCCTGCTGTTCCATGTTCCAACGCACCAAGCAGAAGCAGGATGACAGTAGATACGGCGCTTACAATAGCTATCGATATGGCCGTCCCTAGAAAATAATCCTTGCGCCTGATACTTAAACTGACTGCAAACACAAACGTCTGTGCTATAGTTACAACCCCTATTACAAACAAATAAATAAAGATCGAAGCCAAACCGCCGCTCGTGAAGCCCTCATCATTATTGATGGAAAAAGCGATAATAAAATTAACGAAAAAGCTTAAAAACAGAATAAGCCAAGGGAGCACGAACCAAGACCACTTATCCCTACTGTGCATCTTCACTACAGCTGCAATACGATTCATTATGCCTCTACCCCCTTGCGGTCTGAACCGCTCTTCGTCAGGTGAACGATTAATTGCTGCAGAGATACTGCGGTTAACTCTAGCCCCTGTGCTTCTGCTTGCTTTCTATCGCCAGTAGATAAACTTCCGATTACAGTAGCTGAAGTCATGCCGCCAAAAGGAGTCCGGCTAATCACTTCCTTACCCGCTACAAAAGCCTCAACCTTAGCCGATGTTCCCATTGCCGTAAATGCCCTTCCTCTCAAATCATCAGCATCTTCATCCATGATCAGGCGTCCTTCATCAATAACCAGCACATGCTCCAACAATTGACTTACTTCATCTATTAAATGAGTAGAAAGGATGATTGTCCGCGGGTGTTCACTGTAATCCTCAATCAGTCTGTCATAGAACAAACTGCGCGATACTGCATCTAGTCCCAAATAAGGCTCATCAAATATCGTAAGGGGCGCCCGGCTTGCCAGACCTACTACAATTCCTACAGCTGACGTCATCCCTCTGGATAACTTCTTGACCATACGCTTCAAAGGCAATTTAAAATCAGCAATCAATGCATATGCATATTCACGGTCCCAATTCGGAAAGATGGAAGCCGCTATCTCAAGCACATCTTCAACGCGGAAAATATCAGGATATCTCTGACTCTCTTTAATAAAGCAGATCTGCCGGAGAATAGACTCATTCTCATAAGGATTTCCCCCGAACACTTTTAACTCGCCGCTAGTCGGAAAAAGCTGCGCTGTGATCATATGCATAATCGTGGTCTTACCCGCACCATTCCTCCCAAGAAGGCCATAAATCTTATCCTCCTCAATCGTAAAGCTGACATGATCTACGGCGTTCACGCTGCCGTAGGTCTTTGTTAATCCATTCACTTCGATTGTTTTACTCAACACGCTTCGCCCCCCTCTTGATCATTTCCGTCAAATGTTCCGCTGTAATACCAAGCTTTTCTGCCTCCTGAATCATCGCAACCACATATTGCTCAAAAAATTGTTCTCTTCGCTTCTCCATCAATAGAGCCTGAGCTCCTGTGACTACAAATATGCCAATTCCGCGCTTTTTGTACAAAATCCCTTCATCCACCAACAGGGATACCCCTTTCGCGGCTGTCGCCGGATTAATTTGATAAAAAGCAGCAATCTGAATCTTTGAAGGCACTTGACTTTCTTCGGGCAATCTTCCTTCAATGACGTCATCCTCAATCCGTTCTGCAATCTGCATAAAAATCGGGCGACTGTCATCGATCAGATATCCCATTTCACCACCACCAAACTAGTTAATTACTCATGTAACTAACTATACTTGTGTTTCAATTTATTGTCAACACTTATTGCGCCCTTTTCTGCGTGCCAACATCCGTTCAGCAGTGCTAACGAAACTACATCATTGCTTCCGTTTCATAATTACATATTCCTAAACTTTTCCACATGGAGTATGATGGAACTATATGCATTCCTGAATGACTCGTTGTATTAGACAACTCTTGCATATGCTCTTTATAACCTCGTGCATACCCTTTGTTTGCCCAATCCAGCCTTACATACGCTGCCCGAATATGAGGTGTTTGCCCTTGAAAAAGTTTTATTGGTTTTTGGTCGTCATGGCATTTGTTTTTATGTTCGATTTATGGGTTGAGAATTCGGACCTCGCCTCCTCTTTCTTTCATACTTATATTGAACCCTACACCGATAAAGCAGAATTTCCGATTATTTGGACGATATTGATCCTCGCTGGTGTAGCCTCGTATGTCCTCGACATATTAGCTAGGAAGAATGAAGAAAAGAAGGAACTGGAAGCGACACTGCACAGCGAAATGCAGATGCTCGTGATGGCGAACCAACAGCTAGGCGCATACCGGATGCGAGATATCCTGCTCCTTCTGTTCCGCAGTTTCGTGCAAAATAACCCCTATGTCCTTGCCATTCAACTTTATGAATTTACGCTGCAGCATCAGAAAGGCGATAGTGTGATCAAGCTGAATCTGATGGATGGAGCTATTATGGAAAATGTGGACCTTAATGCGGTTCATCAATCTTATTATCGGTTCAGTATTCAGCTCTATCGTGACTTCGTTACCGCACGGAGTGCAGCTGAACGCGGAGATTTTATGCCGTTCGTCGACTTTGTTACCACCCATAACCGGAGCTTATCTTTAAAGCGGGAACAGGACCTGAATGAGAAAGACGCTATTATTTATGCATTTTTGTTAATCAGTTTTGACCTGCTTGAGAAGTTGTTTGAAGCCAGCTTCACCTTATTTCTTGATCCAGACAAAGTCAAAAAGCTGGAGTCCATGAAGAGGACTGGTCTGCTCCGTGCCATTCTGCTGGAGAACTACTCTTATTCCTTCACCCATACCGGTAGAAATGAGAAATCCAACCGCCAATATATAGCTGCCAGACTACGTATACAAGACAAGCCTTATCTTTATGTCATTGCGCTCGATGCGGAGATTCTCCATGACGCTAACCGCAACCGTTTGCTGGATCAAATCACGGAAGATTTTGAAAATAAACTTCAAAAGTGTCTGGACTCTGTATATAATGGGAATTGAGATCAATGCAAAGCGAGGGAATGTGCATGAAGATAGGTGACACCACCGATTCTGACTTCGAGCAAGCGAAGAAAGATGCGATCGCCAGACTGGAGCAAGCAGGCATTCATGTGCAGAAAGGCAGCAAGAAACCCGCGTACGGCATGTATTCGTCAATAGTGGGAACTCGTAGAAAGCCCTTTGTGATACGATATTAAGCAGAAGGAGCAGCCTGTTAGAAGGCCGCTCCTTTTTTAGTTCCATCCAGGTTTAGACTTGAATACTTTGTTTAATAAAGAGTAACAGGTGATTATTATGGACAATAATGCTGATAAGCGACCCGAGTTAGAAAGGCTGCTGATGGCAGCTGGATTCCCCCGCAAGCACAAGCAAGAGCACCCACGCGCTTATTCTGGCATCGTAGGGCGAAGACAGGCACCCCTGCAGTTCTATCCGATTGAGAAGGATAACTGCCCCTGCAACGTCAATACAGATGCCAGCAGCGATTCGTCATAGCGGAGCCCCTCCTGCCATACTAAGATCATTCAGTGGCAGGCCAATTCCCCGCCTCATAGCAGAACTCCCGGCCAACTAGCGGTCCGGGAGTTCTTTGAATTTATTGGGTTAGTCTCGTCCAAATATCGACGTAGCGTCGTGTCGTCTCCTCGACTACCTCTTGAGGCAATGGAGCAGGCATGCTGTTCTGGTCCCAGTCCGAATGAGCCAGATACGTCCGCACAGGTTCCTTGTCCATGCTGTCGATCTCTGTGTCGAGCACATAATTTTCCTTGGCCCAGAACCGAGAGCAGTCTGGCGTAAAAATCTCATCGATCAGGATAACCTCACCATCAACGATGCCGAACTCGAATTTGCAATCCGCAAGAATAATGCCGCGCTGCTCACAATATGCTCTGGCGTACTCGTACAGCATCAGACTTTTATCGCGCAGCGTCGCCGCGAGCTCGGCTCCCACGATCTCTTGCATACGATCAAATGGAATATCCTCGTCGTGTCCCACATCATTTTTGGCTGCAGGTGTAAACAAAGGCTCTGGAAAGCGTTGATTCTTGCGCAGCCCAGCAGGCAGCTCAATGCCATTAACAGCTTGAGTCTTCGTATATTGACGCCAGCCACCGCCTGTAATATAACCCCGCACCACACATTCAATATCGATGCGTTCCGCTTTCTTAGTGACCATTATCCGATTACGGAGTGCCTCTTTGTCTATAATAACATCGCCCAGCTTGTCCACATCTGTATGCACAACATGGCTGCCAATCAGTTCCTTGGTCTGATCAAACCAATACGCACTTAATTGGTTTAACACATTTCCTTTCTCCGGAACAGCCGGGTCCAGCACATAGTCAAATGCCGAAATTCGGTCCGTAACCACGATTAGAAAATGCTGCCCCAAGTCATAAAGCTCGCGTACTTTGCCCTTGTACACCAGCGGAGCGTTCACTAGATTCACTGCGGTCGGTATAGCTGCGGTTGTCACGATAACTGCCTCCCCAAGCATGATGTTAGCCTGCATCCTTATTCTTGCATACGTTCGAATCAAGTCCCAACACATTATAGTTAGCTGTACTAATTTCACTAAGTTGAGCTATCTACGTCGTTAAGCACGACTAAGCGAATTGCTGTTCATCTATATAGTCGAGTTACATCGAATTTAGCTATGTTAGTTCACTGCGTTGTACTATTACAGCAAACCTACCTGTGCAAAGATCGTGTCCACATGTTTTAAATGCCATTGCGGATTAAAGGCATCTTCAATCTCCTCGGCTGTCAGTACCGCTGTAATCTCAGGTGTCTCCTCAATGATGCTGCGGAAGCTGCGCTGCTCTTCCCATGCTTGCATCGCACGAGGCTGCACTGTGTCGTATGCTTGCTCACGAGCCCAGCCCTTGTCGATCAGTTTGGTCATCACACGACCGGAGAACGGCACGCCATAGGTACGCTGCATGTTGCGTTTCATGTTCTCAGGGAACACCGTCAAATTCTTCACAATGTTCATGAAACGGTTCAGCATGTAGTTCAAGAGCATCGTTGCATCCGGCAAAATAACACGCTCCACAGAACTGTGCGAGATGTCGCGCTCATGCCAAAGCGTTACGTTCTCGTAGGCCGAAATGACATGTCCACGAATGACACGAGCAAGACCAGAGATATTCTCACAGCCGATTGGATTACGCTTGTGAGGCATTGCGGAAGAACCCTTTTGGCCTTTCGCAAAGGCCTCCTCTACCTCGCGGAATTCGCTCTTCTGCAGGCCACGGATCTCCGTGGCGAACTTGTCGAGCGAAGTCGCGATCAAGCCGAGCGTCGCCATATATTCGGCATGGCGGTCACGCTGCAAAGTCTGCGTCGAAATAGGAGCAGCTTTAGTGCCAAGCTTTTCGCACACAAACTTCTCCACAAACGGATCAATGTTGGCATACGTACCAACCGCCCCAGATATTTTGCCGTACTGCACACCATCCGCCGCATGGCGGAAGCGTTCCAGGTTACGCTGCATTTCGGCGTACCAGAGTGCCATTTTGAGACCGAATGTAGTAGGTTCTGCATGCACACCATGTGTCCGTCCCATCATCGGCGTATCTTTATATTCAAGCGCCTTGTTCTTCAAGATTTCGATAAAGTTCAAGATGTCGCTTTCTAGAATTTCATTCGCCTGCTTCAGCTGATAACCAAGCGCCGTATCTACGACATCAGTAGACGTGAGGCCATAGTGCACCCATTTGCGTTCAGGTCCCACAGATTCGGATACCGCACGTGTAAAAGCGATAACGTCATGACGAGTTTCTGCCTCTATCTCATAGATACGATCCATGTCAAATGTCGCATTTGCGCGGAGCTGCTGCACGTCTTCCTTCGGAATAACGCCCAGTTCTACCCATGCTTCACAAGCACACAGTTCTACTTCAAGCCAAGCTTTGAATTTGTTCTCTTCCGTCCATATGGCCCGCATTTCCGGGCGTGAGTAACGTTCAATCATCGTTATTGATTCCTCCAAATATTCGTCTGCTTTACCCATTGCAGCGCAGATTCCACATCAGACGCCAACAGGTTGATATGCCCCATCTTACGCTTGGGCAAAGCCTCGGACTTGCCGTACCAGTGCAGCTTCGGTGTTACTTGAAGCTTCTCTGACACTGCATCATCCTCCACTAGCCATTGTAACATGTCTTTACGATGTTCACCGAGCAGATTTGCCATAACAACGGGCGTACGAAGTGTTGTATCCCCAAGCGGTAAATTGCATATCGCCCGGAGGTGCTGCTCAAATTGTGAAGTCATACAGGCATCCATCGTATAATGCCCCGAATTATGTGGACGAGGTGCAAGTTCATTGACGATCAGCTGATGATCAGCCGTCATAAACATCTCGACTGCGATCAATCCCACCACATCAAGCGCTTGTGCGATCTGACGCGCTAGACGTTCTGCTTCCTGCTGTACAGCTTCAGGTACACGAGCCGGTACGATGGACAGATGCAGAATATGATCTGCATGTCTATTTTCCGCTACTGGGAATGTAGCAATGTCTCCATCCGGATTACGGGCTGCAATTACAGACAACTCCAGCTTAAACGGAATAAACGCCTCAAGCACCAATTCAGCACCGAGGATGGAAAGCTCCTTAAATGCTTGTGCCGCATCCCCTTGCCGCCGAATCATACGCTGGCCTTTGCCATCATAACCTCCAGTTGCCGTCTTGAGCACGCCTTGACCGCCAAAAGCCGCTACTTGCTGCTCCAGCTCTGCGAGTGATTCAATCTTTGCATAGGGCGCTACCGGAATTCCAGCCTTAGACAACGCATCTTTCTCACGTAAGCGATGCTGCGTCATATGCAATAGATGCCCGCCCTGTGGCAGGTAAGCTCCTTGTTCAAGCTTCTCTACGACTTCAAGCGAGACATTCTCAAATTCATAGGTGATCACATCCGACATGGATGCCAAACGTCCAGCTGCCTCTATATCCCCGTAGTCTGCTTGAATGTGACGTGCTGCTTCAGCGCAAGGCGCATCTGGCGATGGATCTAAAGTAACAAAACGATACCCCATACGCAGACCGTCCAGCGCCAACATTCGGCCTAGCTGACCTCCACCCAGTACCCCTATTGTTGCGCCTGGCAGTATGCGTGCTGATGTTCCTCCACCTTGATTTACAGCTAGAGCTTCCTTTGCATTTGAACTTTCTGTAATTCTCGGCGGGGCCATCATTGTAGCGCCCCCGTCTCTGCGACCTGTTCGCGAATCTGCTCCCGACGAGCTGCCAAGCGGGTCCGTAAGGCCTCATCATGCATGCCCAGCATCTGTGCTGCTAAGAGTCCAGCATTCGTCGCTCCAGCATGGCCAATGGCAACAGTAGCTACCGGAACTCCTGCAGGCATCTGTACGATAGATAATAAGGAATCCATGCCGTTCAAGTTTGAAGACTTCACAGGGACACCGATAACTGGCAGTATGGTCTTCGCAGCCACCATGCCGGGCAAGTGTGCAGCACCGCCTGCGCCAGCAATAATAACTCGAATGCCTCGAGCCTCTGCTGTCTCCGCATAACGGAACATCTCATCTGGTGTTCGATGCGCAGATACAACACGCGCTTCATAACGGATGCCCAATTCATCCAGAATATCACACGCACGCTTCATCGTATCCCAATCCGATGTGCTGCCCATGATGACGCCAACTTTTAGTACACCCTGTTCGATGCCGCTATTCTCCATGCTTCCCATTTCGTCCTCAACCCACTTTCGACATGATCCATGTTATAGTACACATCTTTATTTTCAAAATTAATTAACGACTTTAACCGTCTCAAATACAAGCGCTGACCAAGCTCTACTGCATAGTATGGACAAATAAAAAAAGCTGAGTGAAATGAGCTCATCTCTACTCGGCCTTCCGGGACAATTGAACAGCACAATACGACTGCCTGCCATGGCTCGGCCATTCATCCAGTCGATACGCCGCAAAAGCAGCACATATCCTCGACTTCAAGACAGCCATCCTATAGGAATGGAAGCAGGGAGTATCGTCATTTGCGTAGTCCAAAGATTTACGGTCCTCGGGTAGAGACTTCCGCCCATATTCACGGAAATATACGAAATGATATATCATTCGATTATCGTCTTATATACATTCAGTTTAACAAGGTCATATATGGAGTGTCAACCCAATAGGCGAACGATAAATATATAATATAAAATATTGTTCGTATATTAGACTCAGCATTCGTGTCTATTCCCACAAAAAAACCAGTTCGCATTGCCTAATGGGCAGATCAACGAACTGGTTCATCTTTTAAATTACGTAATACGCCAATCAGTTATAGTGTAGAAATCACTTCCTGCACGTACACGCTACGATTTCATCACCAATACGGGTATCTTAGCAGTCTGGACGACATAATGGCTGACACTGCCGAGCACAAACTCGCGTAGACCACTCAAGCCCCTGCTGCCTAAAATAATCAAGTCGCATTTGTGTTGTTCCGCATACTTAATCACGGCTTGACCAGGAGGGCCTTGCAGCAGTTCCACCGCAGCGCGGTCACCTAAGAAGCTAACCTGCTCTCTTGCATGCTGTTCAATCTGCTGCGCATACTCATATACTTCTTGATTCACTTGGGGGGAAGCTGTTGAGAATGCATCTCCAAGGAAATATTGCGGCAACTGGAAAATGTGAACAACATGCACACGTACCTCTCCACTAGCCTCTGCCATGCTAAGCGCATGCTTTAGTGCACTGCGGGAAGGTTCCGATCCATCATAAGCTACCAATACATTAGTAAATGCCATAATAATCCCTCGCTTCTCCGTATATACTTACATCTTAACTGAATAAATATTGTACATGCGATTTACTTGTACTTACCCGAATTTGATAATGATGAAACTGTACACGATCACGTTAACGAAAAGGATAAACGGTACTCCCGCCGTAAACGACACATGCTGCGTCTTATGACGCTTCTTATACATTGCCAACAAAATACCGAGCGCTCCACCTAGCCACCCTGTCAGGAATAGCTTGCGCTCGGGGATGCGTCTACGATGCTTGACCGCCTTTTGCTTGTCTATGACCATCAATTGATAGCCAATAACATTTAACACAAACGCATATACGAATATGATAAGGATCAACAACCTTCCTCCCCCTCTCCTGACCTACTTCTATTATACTGGATTACTTACACTTAGTTCGACAGAAAAATAAGGGTTGGTTGAAAGATCAAGGGACAAGGATAAAGAGTGGCTCTACTACCAAGACAAAGAGGTTTCTTTTACAATTAAGTTCAAATGAAAACAATATCTACGATTGTAGATATTGTTTAGAACTAAGCATGTCTTGATTGGATCACTTTATCAAGCAGTGCCTGGAAACTGAATCGTTCTTCGACAAAAACTCGCTCCATCTAAGAAGATGAACTTCTTGTTTGGAGTACAACAATTAGAGTAATCTCTTCAGGAAGAATTCGTGTACCAACAAAGTCCAAGACGGTGAAAATATGTGATTTTATTTTATCATTAAATGCACTTTCTTGATTGTGTGAATAATTGGTGAGATAAGGAGTTGAACTGTGACCCGTAAGATGGACACCCCGAAAAAAGTGCCCTCTTGCAGGTCACAGATCAATTTTAGCTAATTGGAATCTATTTTCCAAATTAAATAATTCTTTGCATAGATTTTTTTTGTAATAATTTTTTTAACTTTTCCATCCTCAAAAAAATATGATGCTCCTTGATGATCCATTTGTAAAAATCCCTTTTGCTTCATTAATTGAACAATAGGTTCATCGTTTTCTTTGGATCTGCTGATATAATAAATTGAGTTTGGGGGACCTGTAAATTCCACAATATTATCCTTTGAAAAGTGCAAATTGATAATTCCCCTTATCGAATTGAAGTCATCTTTATTTAATATCATTAATAAAATTATTGATATTATTATTAATGTCGGAATAATTAAAACAATTAATTTTACCTTTTTCATACTCTCACACCTCGATTCGAATATATAATGACCACCCCCATATTTATACAAGGGTGGTCATTGTTCTGTATAATGTATACGCAAGTTATTCAAATTGTAATGTGGATTTCCCAAAGCAACTACATATTGAAAAGAGATCGGGATAACTCTTGTACATCACATCTTACAGAAGTTCGGTGTGCAAGATCGTTCGCAAGCCGTTGTCTATTTAATCCGCAATCGAATCGTACCGTAGTAACCAACTTGTTTAACAAAGCGGTTTGGTGCGTTCAACCACATAAAAAAACGGCATTGCTGCCGTTTTTCCGGTCGGATTAACCTTCCAATCCTTGGTCTTCTTGGATTTGGTATAACCCTTGTAGAATCAAATCTGCAGGATCACGATTAAGCAGCAGCTGCATCATTAAAATATGGATCGGAAATGCACAGGTGTTGTTTCCTTCGACAATCGCTGGAAAACCTGCTTCGAACACGGGACCGTGCTCTTCATTCCATCCCAGTCCAGCATGTACAGTATCAGGGAACTCCTCTGTAACAGCTGCGAGACATTGCGGGATCAGCACTTGATCAATCAACGCTTTCGCTTCGTCTTCAGACTCAGGCGATTTTGGCAATAATTTACCGCCCTTCGTCTTCATCAGGTCTACAAAGAAGGACGCCATCCATTGCTCCGGCTTATCGTTTGATTGGAACACTTCGATTAATTCACGCAGGAAAAATCCACATACATAACCGTCATCAGCTGTATCCTTCACTTGATAAATAAAAATTGGGCCGTAAACTTCGTGGTTCAATACCTGTCCTTGTACATCGCTGTAATATGTACGCAGTGCAACAAGCGCGTTATGATGCACAGCATTCACCAGCTCAGTAAATTTTTCTGCTGAAGCAGTATCTTCATTGCTATTGTTCGTCGGTTCTTGGTTTATGGTTTCATTTGTCATCTTATTCACCCATTACCCATCATATCATTGGGCAAGATCGAGCGTCTAGTCCCACGCTTCCCTATGAGAAAAGATAAGCAAAAATTCAATTTGACATAAAGAATCTGTATAGACGATGCCAGTATGCAGTAAACTGACGTCGGTACTTCTTCTGCTCGTACCCTATTCATTGAAGTAGCGAAAGGTTAACCATTGTCCAATGTAAGAAGGGGCATCTACAGACAGAACTTAAAGACCTTATATGGCCTGGCCTTCAAGTTCGTTATCGTTAACCTTTTTACCGCTGGGCAAGTGTTAATGGCTTATGAAGAGCTGTCTGAAGTTCGTATTGGGTTATCCACCCCAAATTGTACATCCGATGTAAAACAACCTGTTGGCGCTGCTGTGCACGCTGCAAATCTTTAAACGGTGAATAGTGCTCTGGCGCTTTGAGCAATCCGATCAGCATTGCAGACTCGGCAAGATCTATCGTCGGTGCATTGCCATGGGTACGAGTTGTTTTACCAAAGTAATAATTGGCTGCTGCCTCAATTCCATAATTGCCGTGTCCAAAATACACTTTATTTAAATACATACCAAGCAGGTCTTGTTTACTGTAATTCCAGTCCAAATTTAAGGCGATCGCAATTTCTTTGAATTTGCGTACAAATTTCTTCTCATGAGATAAAAATAAGTTTCGTGACAACTGCATCGTTATGGTGCTGCCACCTTGTACTTTACTTTGCTTGATCACATCCACCCATATCGAACGAATCATCCCTACAGGGTCAACACCTGGGTGTAAATAAAATCGATGGTCCTCAATAGCAAGCAGCGTATCTCCGATATAAGATGGCATCTCGTCTGGCCGGACAAGCGGCTGTCCATTAGGCAAAGTTGCATGTCGCTGCACTTGATTATAAAACATATCCAGCTTTGCTTTATCTATCCATTGGCTGCCTGCTACTATTAGTCCCGTCCAAGTCAGAATAGGTAAAAGGAGTGCCACACACACGGTAACGATCGTCCAAAGTTTCCACTGTGATCGATTGTGCGTAGGAGACGCCTGTACATCAGACGATGCAGGTTGTGCCCGAACATGCTGTATGCAAGCTTTCTGTTGAGTTTGAAGAACGGCACGTAATGACTTGTTATGTGATATTACCTTCACCACAGTCTGGGTTTGATTGTTTATCTTCAGCTTGCGACAAGGTAAATTATTTATGGTATTAATAATACTCGACCTCCCCTCCATCTTATCACTTTAACGAAAAGAGATTGAGTTTACTATCGAATTAGATGTCGGACAGCTTACATTCCTGCAAGACATGTCAACACGTGCTCTAATCTTATTCTATTGCAGGTCATAAATTGAGAATATAATAAAGAACTGTTCCCCGGTAATATACCGTGAAACAGTTCTAATTTACTTATCTGCTTGGCAACGTCCTACTCTCCCAGGACCCTGCGGTCCAAGTACCATCGGCGCTGGAGGGCTTAACGGTCGTGTTCGGGATGGGTACGCGTGGAACCCCTCCGCCATCGCCACCAAACAGCGATTAGCTAGGCTAATCTATATGGTTCAAAGCTTGCACTTTGAAAACTGAATGCGAAGTGTACATGCTCTACTTAGAATGATTAGGATAAGCCCTCGACCGATTAGTATTCGTCAGCTCCACACATTACTGTGCTTCCACCCCGA
>NZ_JAKRNK010000006.1 GCF_022346885.1 Paenibacillus sp. ACRRX | reverse complement strand
GTCGGTAATGGTTCGACACTGCGCCTAATTAGCGACATTCCTGGGGTGAAATATACAGAAGGGCGCTTCTTGCCATACTTCTTCCCGGATACGTTCCATCCTGGTGGCAATCCAACGGCAGAAGCGCAAGAGAACTGGTTAACAGCACGGCGTGCGATCTTGCGTAAGCCTGTAGATCGTATTGGCTATGGCGGTTACTTGAAGCTGGCGCTGGACTTCCCAGACTTTGTTGATTATGTATCGCAAGTAGCGGATGAATTCCGCGATTTATATGAGAAGGCGCGCACGAAGCCGCTCTGCTTAGCTAAAGTTGCCGTCTTGAATAGCTGGGGGAAAATGCGCTCTTGGGGCTGCCACATGGTGCATCATGCGCTGTATCAGAAACAAAACTACAGCTATGCAGGTATTATAGAAATTTTGAGCGGCGCTCCGTTCGATGTTTCGTTCATAAGCTTTGACGACATTCGTGAGCAGCCGCAGTTGTTAGATGATATTGATGTTATTATTAACGTCGGTGACGCTGGCACCGCTCATGGCGGCGGCGATAACTGGACAGATCCGTATATTGTTGAGCAAATCCGCGCATTTATTGCTGGTGGCGGCGGTTTTATCGGTGTAGGCGAACCTTCCGCTGCCCAACATCAGGGGCGCTTCTTCCAGCTAGGCGATGCTCTAGGTGTGGAGCTAGAACGCGGGTTCACCCTCGGTTACGATAAATACAATTGGGACGTCAAGCCGTCTCACTTTATAACCGCCGATATGGATGGTGACATTAACTTTGGTGAAGGTAAGAAAAATGTATATGCGACTAGCGCTGATATTCTAACTTGTAAGGATAAAGAGGTGCAGTTAGCTGTTAATAGTTACTTTAACGGTCGCTGCGTTTATATTGGTGGACTACCGTATAGTGCGGAAAACGCCCGTTTGTTACATCGTGCACTACTGTGGTCATGCAGCAAAGATAGAGAATTGCACAACTGGTTTAGTTCGGATGCCCATACGGAAATTCATGTTTATCCAGAAACAGGAACGTATTGCGTTGTCAACAATACGCCTGAGCCACGGAACACCACGGTGTATGCGAATGGCAATAGCTTTGAACTGGAGCTAAAGGGCGGCGAATTGCGCTGGTTTAATATTTAAGATTACGTAACATGCCTTGGAGAACAGATGTAATTAACATACACATCGTGACGAGGCCACTGAAAATTTCAATATTAAATAGGTATCAATTGTGCAATCTAATTGTGCGAGTGATACCTATTTTTTTATATGATGGCTGCTCATTGACAACATGCCTCTTTTTCTAAATGAGAACTCCTTTTCGATTCACTCTCACATCCCGTCAAGAGAATGACAACTGCAATAATGCTGATCAGCGAATAATTTGTGAATTTCATAATTACACTGCTCGTTTCAAGATGAATGAAGAATAGACCCCCTATTGCTATAAGAGGTCTATCCTTAATCTAGAAGCTTAAGCAGGCCAAGTCGTATAATTCATATTCGCTAGAAGTTAGGTGCTAATCGAATAAGTTTATCCGGGCTGCCGTCACCGTTTTTGTCGCCATTGTTACTGGTAACGAAATAGAGTGATCCGTCTGGTGCCTCGACAATGTCGCGAATGCGTCCATATTTATTCACAAACAAGTAAGTAAGATCACTGCTCTTGATCGTCGGTTTGCCGTTCTGCTCTCCAATGATCATACGAATGATCTGTTTGCCTTTTAAATTGGTAACAAGCAGGTTCCCTGACCACGGCCCTTGAGTTACAAAAGTCATACCCGAAGGCGCCCATGTTGTGCCATTCGCATAAATGAGCGGAGGTGTAATCCCTGGTTGATTTTGATTCCCACCCTCATATTTAGGCCAACCGTAATTGTTGCCGGGTTGAATGTAGTTAATCTCATCTTTAGAAGATTCACCGTGCTCCGATGCAAAGAGACGATTTGTTCCTGGCTGCCAGGCTAATCCTTGAGGATTCCGGTGTCCACGGCTATAAATGGGAGAGGAGGCAAACGGATTATCACTAGGAATGGTGCCGTCTAAATTCAGTCGGAATATTTTCCCGCCGAGATAAGTAAGTGTATCGTCTTTGTTACCGTAATTGCCGTCGGCGAAATACAGCTTGTTATCGGGACCTATTTTCAGCCGACCGCCATTGTGATAGACCGCACCTGGAAGGTTCGTAATCAGGACTTTGTCTACCGTAGCGATATTGTTATTCTCTTTAAGCCGAACGACCTGATTGGCAACTTTGTTGTCTGATGTTTTGTAGGAATGGTAGATATACATATAATGATTGGTGGTGAAATTAGGATCGAGGACGAGTCCCAACAAGCCGCCTTCGCTCTTAGGCATGTAATAGAAAGGCGAGCCTAGCGTAATGACTGGCGTGGATTTCAACTTCCCATTCACAATGACACGAACTCTGCCGCTGTTGCGTTCGGTGAAGAAAATCCGCCCATCTGATGCAAAATCAACAGCCCATGGTGTTTCCAAGTTGTTAGCGACAACCTCTGGCGTATAAGGATCGGAAGAGGTGGGGTTGGTTTTGACAGACAACGCATTGCTAGCTGCAGATATATTTCCTGCTAAGTCCCTTGCTCTAACGGTGAAGGTATATGAGGTATTTGCTGTAAGTCCTGTTGCATTAAAAGATGTCGTAGGCGTGTTTCCGGCGAGTGTGCCATTTTTATAAATGTCGTACGCATAGACGCTTACGTTATCTGTAGATGCCGTCCAGGTTAGATTGACTGACGAAGATGTTTTGCTTGGGCTTACAAGTCCTGTTGGAGCAGTTGGGGCCTGCGTATCGGTTTGGCTTGTCGTCTTCACGGTGAGAGGGCTGCTGGCATTGGATATATTTCCTACCGCATCTTTAGCTTTGACTGTGAATTGATAGGTGGTATCCGGTGTTAATCCGGTATAGGTGTAGGTAGTATCCTTGACATTCGCTTGTGTCAGGACATTATCTTTGTATAAGTCATAGCCCTTTACCCCAACATCATCCAGCGATGCGGTCCAGGATATGTTCGCAGTTGTATCCGTTATACGGTTTGCTTGCAAGTTTGTTGGTTCTGTAGGGGGGAATACATCACCGGTGGCATTGACTTTTACCTTGTCAAAGGTGGCCGTGCTTAAGTTGGATACATTATGGCTGGTGACAGCCAATCCAACATACAGCGAAGCATTCATATTAAGAGTCAAGTTGCCCAAATCGCCCCAGTTCAACCCGTTGTTGGATACATATCCTTTGATCACATTGCCTTTGCGTTCAAGCTTTATCCAGGCCGGGCTCGTCGAAGCAATTTTAATACTCTGAGATGTTCCGCCCGTATCAGTCCGGTATTGGAACGTGAACCCGTTGGAAGGCGTTAATAGCAAATCGACATGCTTGGAGTTGGGGTTCAACGTTTCCCTGATCATGATTCCTGCCTTCGCAAAATCGTGTGAATTGCTCTGAGAAGAGACAAGGGCAATAATAGCGCCGTCTCCCGTCCAGGGCTGATAGAGATAATTGAACTGATCTGACTTGCCCCAGATGTCTGTGCCAGCGCCGCTTACAGTAAATTGATCAACCCCCGGATCGTAAGAAGCGCTGCCCGCTAATGCGGGAGAACCGATATTTTGCTGCTTCCACGGATTCGGTACAACATCTGTCATACCTGCGACATTAACCTCTGCCTTGGCGTTACCTGATGTAGGTAATAAAGCGAGCAGCATACAAAAGCAGAGACTCAAAGCCATCATTTTGCTTCGTGTAATCATTGCTACACCTCCTATTTAGATTTTGGATGAAATCCTCCTCCCCTAAAAAAATAAACTACTTAAAACTTTCGATCTATATTTTACCATATTCATCTAAAATGGAACTTATTTAACCGAAAACAATTATTAAATTTTGATTAAAAGCAACCAATGCATTCGTTTATTCTCTTTCTTGCGGAGCGATATTTGTGCGTGCTCGCCTTTAAATTCAAGATAATCGTTGATCGGATCTTGCTTTCTTCCTAGTTGTAATGTTCTTCGTTTCGCATTGAAAAGGGACCTATGATTAGGGGGTGCCTACATTCAGAAATAACTTAATGATTTCGTAAGAATCAAGTTAGAAAATTGAGAGATTTAAAAAATAAAATAGAAAACGTACCAGTGAACAATATTACAACACGAGAAAAGGTGGAAACAAATGAAACAGAAAATGGTATATGCAGGGATATCTATCATGATTGGAGCATCTATGCTGGCTGTAGGGTGTGGGGAGAAGAAGGAGGATAAACAGGTGGAACCTACCGTAGTCGCTCAACCTGTCAAGTTGAGTGTGGTTGAGTCAATTCATTCACAAGCAAAGGCGCTAAAGACGATCGATCCTATGCAGCCATTCGATGATATGATGCCGTTCAAAGACATGATTGGGAACGCCAATTATGTGGGATTAGGAGAAGCTTCACACGGAAGTTCTGAAATATTTACAATGAAGTTTCGTCTCGTCAAGTTTTTAGTTACCGAGATGGGTTTTACGAATTTCGGAATCGAAGAGGATTGGGGCAATGGCTTAAAGCTGAATGAATATATCCACACAGGAAAGGGGAATCCAAGAGAATTTTTGAAGCTGCTGTACCCAGCCGATGAGATTGTTGCGATGGTTGAATGGATGAAGGACTATAACGCTGACCCAGCACACGAGAAGAAAATCCAATTTATCGGACTCGACTTGAAGACTTTTGAGCCAGCTGTCTTTCATAAAGTGATTGACTATGTGAAACTGCATCATCCTGAAATACTGTCCGAAGTCGAGGAAAGCTATAAGGAGTTACCAGCTGCGGCTGTAGGCTTGCCGGAATATATGAAGCTTACACCTGAGAAGAAGAAGAAATTCAATGCGAATGCAGCCAAAGTTGTAAAATTGCTCGAAAATAAGACGGAACAGATGAACAATGAAAATGCCGCATCCGAGCTTGTATGGGTGAAGGGGACGGCTAAGGTGATCGAGAATTTCACGGCAATGATGATTCCTAGCGATTATGCACAGATTGTAACGCTGCACGATCAATACTTAGCCGATCATGCAGAATGGGCCCAGCAAGCATTTGGCGGTAAAACGATGGTGTGGGGACATAATATCCATGTAGCAAAAGGCGTAATTGATAAGGAAATGTACCCGAAAGTGGCGGGGCAGTTCTTGAACGAGCGCTTTGGCGATCAATATGTGGCCATCGGAACTACCACAACCAAGGGGAAATTCACCGCCTTCAGCGAAGGCAAGCTTGCGACAGATACGATTCAGCAGGACGTGAACAGCTCCAACTATAAGTTTGGCGAAGTTCCATATGAAATGTTTATGCTGGATGTTCGCAATCTTAAGGATCAGGCAAAGGAATGGGCACAAAAAGAGCAGCCGTTCTTTGACGGCATCGCTCAAATCATCCCTGATCGGCCGCAGTATTTTAATGCATCTCTGTCGGAACAGTTCGATATCCTTTTCCACATCCGTGAAACCAGTCCGTCTCAGTTTAGTGAGAAAAAATGATAAAGCAAAACGATAAGATTATGGAACTACAAGTGTGGTTACAGATGTTTAAAATGAAGGGGCTGCCGCATGGTAGCTCTTTTGCATGACGTCTTAGTGGATAGGATATTTATTAGTTACATAGACTACCAATTTGACAAGATGAAAATGCGAAGTATTACAATTATGAAACCCTATATATGTAATAACTAGATGTGTTTATCTGTTCATAAATAAGAAAATCCTATAATGTATAATAATGACTCAATTTATCCCAATAACTATACTTTACAGAAGGAGAAATAATGAAAACTAACAAATGGATTTATTTTATTATCAGTTCAATCGTAATAGTGATTATCTCCATGTCTAGTAACTCCGATACGGCAAGTGCTGAAGAGTTAAACTTGAATACAACTCAGCAAGTTGTTACATTTCCAGTTGCTTTTCAACGCGCGACGAAAGATGCGATCAATAGTATCACTGCAGATGGTAAAGGAGAAATTCTTACCATATCAGATAAATACTTAAACATCACTCGAGACTATGGAAAAACGTGGGTATCTCGTAGTCTGCCCTCATCTGCTATATACCATCAGATTCGGATTGTCCAAGGTGTATATTATTTATCCAATTCGTACACATTTAATGGAGAAAGCCATTATTATTCTACCGATGCTGTGAATTGGACGCCATTCACCTTAGAAGCAGATAATGGATTAAAGCTTGGGATCGGGAACATCCAGATCGTGCACGGTACTCGGATTCTGTTGGCAACAAGTGAAAAGTCGAATAAGGTATATGTATTTACTTCACCAGACGGTTTAAATTGGGTTCAGAAGGGATCTATCAACGATATCCTATGGACGGGTAGCCCCATAATTATATGGTGGAATGGAAGCGGGTATTCAGCCATCGCAGGCGGACATTCATATTATAATTACAAAAAAACAACTGAAATCAATCATTTTTTGGTTAACCCAAAGGACGATGTAGGAGCAGAGCTTATTGTTTACACCTCTTCGGACCTAATTAATTGGAAGCTTCGATCCGGAGCCGTAAACAAAAAGCTGTTTTATACTTGGAATACGACCGATATAGCAACCGGAAAATTCGTACCGGAACGGAATTACTATGTATATGAAGAGCAGCCAATAGACAAAGGAATTATTAGTTTATTTGACATGTATTCTAATCAATTGACCTCAAGGGATGGAATTACTTTTAATTTCAAGAAAAGTGCAGCTATTTTTCATAAGTACAGTAATGATGATTATCGTACGCCTATCTTTCAGCTAAATAACCAGTATTATGTGTTTACACAATACTGGTACAGCTCTGGAGTTATACGCACTCGATTATTAACGTCCAAAGATAAGCTGAACTGGAAAGAAACGAAATTAAACATTATGAATAAGATGGAAGTCATTCAATCAGGTAAAATGTTTATCGGTTATAACGCGAAGGAAGTGGCAATTTCTTCTAATGGTGTGGATTGGAAGAAAATAAAATAAAGAGTGGTATATAGATACAGCCTATCCTGGCAGTCTACAACAGTGAGCCACCAGCGCTTGTTTTTCTTCTTATTTATGTTAAAAATGTCGTTTGACAAGAATATTATTTTATTACTCGCCGCGAGAATCGCGGCTTTTTCATTTAGTGATAAGGTTTTTGTCAAGATTAAATGACAAGGACTTGAACTCATTCCCGATAGATGGTAGGGCAAAGGTGAGGTCATTAATCATGAAAGTTGTGATCATAACTAATCGATTAAACAAACGGACAGGATAACTCAGTAATTTCGCGAATACTCAACATATGGAATTATTCTCAAAGTTCGCGAATAAGGCATTAGGCGAAACCTCTTGGAAAAATAATAAATTCAGGATATATACTAATTTTAATGACATCGAAATATTGCAGCTGCATGAGGAACATAGCGAGGTAACAGAATAAATTATAGAAGTGAAATATGAGAATTCAAGTTCGTTTTCTGATGAGATGCTGCTTCACATAACTCTGTATCTACGCTGCGGGCTGCCGTCTTTGGTCTTCCCAAGACAATTCTAGCTGTAGGACCAGGCGCGTAATGTCGATTGAGGTAACAGGACACGATAGTTGAACAATGAGCTGGTCAAACAATCAGCTGCCTTTTGCATTGAAGTAATGAGCATATAAATTGAAGATTAGTAACGGTGAACCGTACCATAAGTAGGGGCAAGTTTTTTGAAAAATCGCGCAGCAGGATTGGAACGGAGCCTTGAAGGACATGGGTTGAGGCCGGGGCGCGCGTAGCAGCGAAGATGGAGCAAACGGACTTTTGCAAGCTTTTTGAAATTACAAAATAATGGAGGGTTATAAATGAAGTACTTTTATGGAGTATTAGCTTTTTTGGGACTCGTCTTGCCCTATTCGCAATTCATCCCTTGGGTCGTGCACAATGGCCTCGATTTGACTCTTCTATTTAAAGCCATAACCAGCACGCGTATCGGAGCTTTTGCATGGATGGATGTTTTAGTTACCGCGATCGTGCTTATGGGATTCATTCTGTTAGAAGGCACCAGAAAGAGAATGAAATATTTATGGCTGCCGATTGCAGGTACACTACTGGTAGGTCCTTCACTGGGTCTTCCCTTGTTTTTGTTTCTTCGACAATTACACTTGGAGAAAAACATTCTAAAATAACATCCAAGACGGGAACGGAAACATGGTTAAACGAATTAGTTTAAAATGTTCGACATTTCTTGAACGTCATGATGCCATCGACGCAGCAAAGAATGTAATCTCGAATGCAGGGGCATGGATCATAAACTTCAAAACGTTCTCCAAACACATGGGCCTGATGTTGAAGTCGAAGTACCAGCGGTACGGGGCAAAGGGTTTCCTGCAAATGATTTGAAGGGTTGTCCACTAGAATCTGTTTTAGTATGAAAACTTGCCGTTACAGACAGTGCGGTGACCCGTACCACGAGTGACAGCAACGGTTTTGGGTACGAGCAAGTTTAAAGCGAATACAAGCTTCACTCTTTATATCAGCCGACTAGTGAAAAATGTGATGATATAGAACAAGTAATAATTTGAAGATCGGAAGGCCTCGGAATCTAGTCTGAAAAATTCCCGTCATGAAGAGCATCTCTGACATTTTCGTATTTAGCAATTTTAACTATTTCTAGAAGCTAGAAAGACGACCCAAATAAGGGTCGCCTTCTTGTCTATACGGGTCTGCTAGTTTTTGGCTTTGGTACAGCAAATATGTGATCCTCAGGATTTGTTGCAGTTAATTGCTTTCTGCGCGACTAAATAATAATTTATTGACCGAGTTGTCGGCAACCTGCTTGTAAACGGTCTAGGCGTATCCGGTATTCTATGTCAAGGCGGCAAGGATAGAATCAACGTGCTGGAGGTCCCGTATTTGTCGCCACTCGCATTGTTATTAGCTACGAATCATAACGGCGTCCGTTCATATAAAAATTGTCCTCGCGGCCAACCCGGAAGGAAATCTCCAAATCGGGTATACCGAGAGAACGGACATGCCTATCGATCGCCTCTGCCATCTTATCGCGCACTTCTTCCCCCCGCTCAAACCACCATACATCGATGAAAGGGTACGAATCGGTATATTTCCCGTCGAATATAGCGGTGACGTGCAGGCACTCTAAAGTGAAATTATCCGTTCCGCATTGGCAAATTGCGGCCATTTCCTCTACGAGAGGGATGCTAATTGCACGTATGCCCTCGGCTGGAATTCCTCTAAAAATTAATTGCGGCATCTAATATCCTCCTCCTGTCAATCTGACTTTAGTCTTTGTCATTTTCTTATTGTAAATGTACAAGTCTGTCTATGGCAATCAGAGAATAGCTGTTGAGTTAAGAGGGAAGTGTAGGGTATCAGGCACTAATTCTAGTGTTTGTTTGTGATACAATTAGTAGAAAGGATAAAGTTGTTAATGTGGAACGGAGGGAAGCCTTGCTAAAGTGGAATAGCGATGTATGGGGAAAACTTACAGGAGCGTACGGTTTTGCAGACAACGCGCCTGTGTTATTGCAGCAGCTAGTGCAGGAATACAGCCAGGAGATTTT
The DNA here is from genome assembly GCF_022346885.1 of Paenibacillus sp. ACRRX. GTDB lineage: Bacteria > Bacillota > Bacilli > Paenibacillales > Paenibacillaceae > Paenibacillus_B. Next base: position 334,814 of record NZ_JAKRNK010000006.1, on the reverse strand, counting down.
TGACGAACTCTTTCAGGAGTATTTGTTCCATCAAAATACGATATATACGGCTACCTACGCGGCGATGCCGTATTTGGCACAGCTGGCATGCTCCACATCGGATGCAGAAGTGCGCAAAGAGCTGTATATCAATTGCGGAATCATTGAGGTAAGCCGTGGTGAGCGGGATGAGGCGCCATTCCCGGCATCTTGGGCTGAACTAGCTGAGGATGTGGGCAGCTCCGTTTGTTCGGAAATATATGGTGACTATGTAGAGGCAATTGGCAAGCTCCGAGCGCTTACAGAGGAAGTATTAGCCTACACTGCCCAACAATCCATAGATGATACCGAGAAGCGTTACATTCTTGTTGCGGATGCTGCTTATCGCGGCTCATATCTCCCTGCCAACATGTTGATGACATTTAGTGAAGGTGATGAGTATGTGGCCGTGTGTCCTGCCTGCGAGCAAGATGTATTCATCTGGCCTAATGAAGATTGTGCAGGAATTCTTCAAGCTTATGAACGCGACCCCGTCTTTCACACAGGTCAGGAACCACATGTGATTGTTCCGGTCACGTCATTTGTAGATGAAGAAATACGGACATTAGCGGAGCGTGCCGCATCGATTGGAGAACAAACATTGGCTGGACACCTGCCTTATTTAGCGGGGGAAACCTTATGTCCTTCCTGCCGTGAGAAAATTTCGGTATGGCCTTCTTTGCTTAGCACATCGTAGAGCACAATTTAAGGGAACGGAGAAAACAGAATCTTGTTTATTTTAACCCATTAGATTTTTAGGAGCTGTCACGTCGTGATAAGCTCCTTCTTATTTTTTGCCAATAACCCTTGTTATTAAACTATGAGAATGAACGGTAGCGCTGCCGTTTTATTAGCGATTATGACAGCTACGAACTTGTATACTGAGGCGTTGTAATTGCTATAAGGTATTGCAGGACAGGCACTTTTATTTATTAGCTAAGCCTCAACACATGAGATGGTTTCCGTTATTTTACAAAGTCTGCTCAATTTCATCTATAATGTTAGTGAATAACCTGCAATTGGTACGGATCAAAATGACCCAAGCGTGTGGAGGGAGGATTTATGTACCGGATTCTTATTGTAGAAGATGATCAGCGAATTGCCGAGCTTCTATCCAATCATTTGGACAAATACGGATATCAACCTATTGTGACACAGCAGTTTGATGCCATAGATCAAGCCTTTGAACAAATCATGCCTCATCTCGTCTTGCTGGATGTGAATCTGCCTAAATTTGATGGATACTATTGGTGCAAACAAATACGAAAAATTTCACCTTGTCCCATTATTTTTATTTCTGCTCGAACAGGAGAATTGGATCAGGTGATGGCAATAGAGTACGGTGGAGATGATTTTGTAACTAAACCTTTTTACTATGATGTCATCGTTGCCAAAGTGAAAAGTCAAATCCGCCGTTCGTATGGGGAATTATCAATCGGAGGTGCTGATACCGAACGGCAAGTTCATTTTTATGGAGTAACATTTTTCCCCGAACGTCCAGAACTACATTACAGACAGCAAAAAATATCACTTATGAAAAAAGAGGGTGATCTTCTAGACCTTCTTATCCACAAGTATCCACGTACGGTAAAGCGGGAGAAAATATTTGAACGGATGTGGGACGAAAAAGAATTCATTAACGAGAACACACTGAATGTAAATGTAGCCCGGTTACGCAAGAAGTTCACCGAACTCGGAATAGAAAATGCCATTGAAACCGTCAAGGGGTTAGGCTATCGTTTGAATGTCTCTTGGAACGAGGTGGCCAAAGAGTGAAGTTATTTATTAAAGATAATACTTCCTATATCATACTTCATATCATACAGTTTATATTTTTATATTCGACATTTCGCTGGTTGGATGTAAATATGGTTGCAAGCAATATCGTGTATCTCTTTCTAGTGAGTATTTTTATGCTGCTGATTTATCTGATATTCCGTTATGTGGCTGGACGCGGCGGCTATAAGTGGCTGAGCAATATTCCCGATTTGAAAGATGCAAAGGTTTTTTTGCAAATGGACGTTACATCACCGTTGCTTCATACTTTCAAGAGAGGACTTGCAAGGCAATATCAGTTATTGCAGAGCGAAAAGGAAAGATCCATACAGGAAAAACAGGAGCAGATTGATTTTATGAATCGTTTTGTCCATTTGCTCAAAACACCGCTTTCCGCTTTGCATCTGATTGTTCAGGATCGTGAGGACTCGGAGGGGGCGGAGGAAATGCAAATGGAGATCGCCCGTATGGAGTACCAGTTAAATATGATTCTGACCTTGTCAAGAATGTCCTCTTTTCGACAGGATTTCTATATTCAAACGGTGCCCATAGAGCCGCTGGTGTTTGAAGTCATTAACGACTTAAAAAGTCACTTTATTCACCAACACATCTTCCCCTCAGCCGATGTGCAAGGGGATGCCACCGTTCTTTCGGATCGCAAATGGCTGAAGTTTGTACTGACGCAACTGGTTACCAATTCCATCCGATATTCTGATGGTGGAAATCGTCAGATCAGGATATTGGTACGTCGACAAGGAGCGTTCATTACATTGACCGTAAACGATGAAGGCATAGGCATCTCCCCTCAAGACCTTCCTAGAGTATTTGACTTGTATTTTACTGGTGCCAACGGACGCAAATATGGTGAATCCACGGGCATCGGTTTATATCTCGTCCGGAAAATTTGTGATGAGTTAGGTCACAAGGTTTCGATCCAATCCTCTTTAGGAGTAGGAACGGAAGTCAAGATTGATTTTCCATTGCCCTATCATCCTGATTCGACAAGGTGACTGATTTGTAATGTTGATGTTATTTAGAACGATAGCGGCATCCCTTCCTTTCTTATAACCTTAGAGTAAGGAAAGAAAGGAGCGAGTTCACACATGAATATGCTGGAAATCAGTAAAATATCAAAAATTTATGAGGGAAAAGTGTCTTGCCAGGCATTAAAACTTATAGATTTCATCGTACCGAAAGGTCAATTTGTTGGCGTTATGGGCCCATCGGGGAGCGGAAAGACAACGCTGTTGAATGTCGTCTCGACAATTGACCATCCAACCACTGGAGCGGTTGTCATCAATGGAAAAGAACCACATCAACTACCATCTGAGCAATTGGCTGTGTTTCGGCGCCGCGAACTAGGCTTTGTGTTTCAGGACTTCAATCTATTACATACGTTGACCTTACGGGAAAATATTTTCCTGCCATTAGCGCTGGACGGAGTAGCTGTAAGGAAAATGAATGAACGGTTAAACGCCATTGCTCCAATTTTGGGGATTACTGATATTCTCGACAAGCGTACCTATGAAATATCGGGAGGACAAGTCCAACGTGCAGCCATTGCAAGAGCCATCATTCATGAACCGGCACTAGTACTTGCGGACGAACCAACGGGAAACTTGGACATCAAATCATCTCGTGCTGTAATGGAGTTGTTGCGCAATATTAATCGCGAAATGGGAGCAACAATATTAACGGTTACTCATGATCCAACAGCTGCGAGTTATTGCGACCGAATTATTTTCATTCGCGATGGTTCTATATATAACGAGATTTATCGGGGGGAACATCAGAACGACTTCTATGGCAACATTATGGAAGTGTTGTCCTTTATGGGAGGCGATTCTCGTGACTTTTCGACAATTCGCAATTAAAAACGTGCAAAGAAATTACAAAGCATACCTAGCCTACTTTCTCAGCAGCACCTTTTCCATATTGGTCTTTTTTCTATTTGCTGTGAACCTGTTTCATCCTAAGATCGGAGAGAGTTTCACTTCCGGCCCCGTTCATGCTGTTCTGTCTGCAGGAGAATTTGCGATCTCCATATTTTCATTACTGTTTATCCTGTATTCAGTGGGGACTTTTTTGAAGATGCGATCAAAAGAAATTGGTTTGTTGATGATGTTAGGTGCTACACGCAAGCAATTGAATCGACTGATTTCATGGGAAAATATCATTATTGGGCTTACAGCAATGGTGACAGGAATCACCGCTGGACTTTTTTTATCGAAATATTTTTTAATGTTCGCTTCGATGATTCTGGAAGTTTCAGAACTCGAATTTTACATGCCAGTGAAAGCGATTATTTTGACAATAACCTGCTTTCTAATCATATTTGGCTTGATCTCTAAGCTCGCCCCGTTTGCAGTGAGATCTAAGGAGATCATTGAACTCCTTAAAGGGAATCAAAAGCCAAAAGATCCACCTAAAGCATCTTTATGGCTCTCCATAACAGGATTCATATGGATTGCGGCAGGTTATCTCATTGTCGTATTAGAATTTGCGATCCCTTATGACTTGGGCGTTATCGCGATATTGGTTTCAGCAGGAACTTACCTGTTCTATTCTCAGCTTAGTGTATTTATCTTAATGCGATTGACATCCCTTCCACCATTATTTTTTCACAAAACGAACTTAGTTTGGATTACAGACTTGGTTTATCGTATGAAAGATAACGCTCGATTATTGTTTGTTATCACCATTACCTGCACGGTATCATTCACGACAATGGCAACTTTTTTTGCCATTTATCAGTCGGTAGACGAGGAATACGCGAAGAGCTATCCGATACCGTTCAATTATTCCTCCTATTCTTCTGATGCTCACCGTGATCAAAATCTTGCTATCATTTCCTCAATATTAGCTGAAGAAGGGCTGTTGTATACGACAGTCTCGGTACCATTCCTAGAGTTCGACAGCGATTCAAGTCAGAAGACCGGAGCAATATCCAATCAAGGTTATAATCGGATTGCGGAATTGTTGAACCGCGAACCATTGCAGTTACAAACTGGAGAAGCTATTGAAGTCCCCGTGTGGACAAACAAAGCAAATACCCGTATAACGATTAAGGAGCATGAAGCCGTACACTTGGGAAGCAATTCACTTCGGATTATCGATGCTGTCCAAGACAACCTATTTCCAGAGGGCTCGTATAGAAAATTGTATGTATTAAATGATACAGATTTCGAGAAACAGGATTCTGTATTAAACAAAGGAGTGTATTATGGTTATTTAGTTCCGGATTGGACAGAGGCATCGAGAGCAGCAGAAAAAATTAATGCCCAAATTGGAACCGATTGGAGTGCGTTTAAGTATCGTTCATCACCGGACTGGTACCAGACGGATCAATTAACTTACAAATTAATGCTCTTTGTGGGGACATTTATCAGTATCGTGTTTTTTATTGCGGCTGGAAGCTTTATTTACTTCCGCTTTTATACCGATGTTCAGGAGGAAAAAGGGAAGTACAGAAAGCTGCGGAAAATAGGCATGACTAACCGCGAGGTGAATCAGATTATCACGGTACAGTTAGCGATCCTTTTCTTTATCCCTGTCATACTCGCAGCACTACATTCCGTATTTGCACTGCAAATGCTACAAACACGAGTGTCCACTTCCATAGGAAGTTTCGCAACGAGTATTATATTTTTATTTCTAGTAGCGTGGTCCATTTACTTCTTGTTTCTTCGTTCTCGCTATTTGAGAAGTCTATTGGAAGAGGCTTAACTAGCTTCAATCCGGTACATCCTTCTAATTTAGAAAAATGTGTTTAGTTCCTAAAGAAATTTAGGAACTTTTTTTATGAAGTAAAAAAACCGTCATGTGTTTCCATACAAACCTGATTGTACGAATGGCAAGCACTAGGCATGTATTTATCAAAAGTGCATAGAACGTAGATTAAAATATCATTGTAGGGAGGTCTAGAGCAATTCAGACCTGAAGTAATTTATGGTAAAATGCTAGGTGTAGATTTCCAATTCTATTTCTATTTCGATTGGTGGAGGGGCTTACTTATGGACCAACAATTGCAGCAAGAGGGATACTTCGGAGAGTTTGGGGGCAGCTTCGTCCCGCCAGAATTGCAGGAAGTTTTGAGTTATTTGAGTGAGCAATTTTACAAGTTTAGAGACGACACTGATTTTAAGGAAGAGCTTCGCTATTACCTGCGCGAATATGTTGGTCGCGAGAATCCACTGACGTATGCGGAGCGGCTGACCAAAGCTTGGGGTGGCCCGAAGATTTACTTAAAGCGCGAGGATCTGAATCATACCGGAGCGCATAAGATCAACAACGCTATTGGCCAAATCCTGCTCGCTAAGCGGATGGGCGCGAAACGGATTATCGCTGAGACTGGTGCCGGACAGCACGGCGTTGCTACAGCAACGGCCTGCGCCATGTTTAATATGGAATGTGTCATTTACATGGGAGCGGAAGATACACGCCGGCAGGCGCTTAACGTGTTTCGAATGGAGCTGCTCGGAGCGACGGTTGTACCGGTTCATAAAGGCCAAGGTCGACTGAAGGATGCGGTAGATGAAGCGCTGGACGATCTAGTTCGCAACTATGAAAATACGTTTTATTTGCTAGGTTCCGCAGTAGGGCCGCATCCATTTCCGACGATGGTCAAGCACTTTCAGGCGATTATTAGCGAAGAATCAAAGCAGCAGATTATGGAGAAAGAAGGACGTCTGCCGGATGCGGTAGTGGCCTGCACAGGTGGCGGCAGCAATGCGATTGGCGCATTCGCGCACTACATCGACGAGCCGACCGTTCGCTTGATTGGTGTTGAGCCCGATCAAGCGCCATCCTTAACCGAAGGAGTACCGAGCATCATTCATGGATTCAAGTGTTTAGTGCTGTTGGATGAGGAAGGCCAGCCTAAGAAGACCTATTCAATTGCAGCAGGACTTGACTATCCGGGCATTGGGCCGGAGCATAGCCAGCTGAAAGTGACGGGCCGGGCTGAATATGCAACCGTCACCAATGAGGAAGTGCTGGAGGCCTTCCAGGAGCTGTCCCGCACAGAGGGAATCATTCCTGCCCTGGAGAGTGCGCATGCGATTGCATACGCAAAGAAGCTTTCATCGATGATGGGCCAGGATCAAATTATCATCATCAATCTGTCTGGCCGTGGGGATAAGGATGTTGAGCAAGTATATCAAATGCTCAAATAAAACAGGTGTGCAAGACAAAAGGCGTCCATGGGGCGCCTTTTGATTGTATGAGGAGTGAATCGTACATATTTCCATAATTCAGGTAAAAAGTAGGTGGAATTTGGACAAACGATCACTATAATGAATATAAGATACTAATTATATAGGGCTACTAGATTAGGTAATGAGCATAAAACAGCCTTAGTCGTAGGAGGTTACCTGTGGGAAGATCATTTGCAAATTTGCATATCAGGTCGAAAAACCTTGAGCAGACTATCGAAGTATTAAGAGAGTTAAGTAAGGCGCATCTCAAAGCACTAGGTAAAAATGAAGCTCAGGTGACCAAAGTTGTCATGTATGTAAGCAAAAGCAATGAGAACTGGATCAGCGTGCTCCACGATTATTTCGTATGGGGGACTGTGAAGAAGATCGGCATTACGTTGTCCCGACTTATCGAGGGACCGGTGATGACTGCCGGGTATATAAATGAGGAAATATTCGAGTTGTCGATTTTCGAGGGTGGAGAGATCCAGGCCGAAAGAATCTTTTGCGAACAGTGGGCGAGGGATGAATATGAACTCAAAGAAGAGCGTCTTAATGATGATTACCTGCGAGCAGCGTTGGATATCCGTAATGAGGATCTTGACGCTTTGATAAAGATCAATAGCCCAGCACAAGTCGTAGATAAGCTGTCGGAACTTGTAAATTTGTCTTTATGGAGTGACTCGGAGTGGATACCATACGAAGAAGCTCTCAGAAATAGATTTGGGAAATATGAATTTTAAAAGTGGCGGTGGACCATGCATGGCTAACGGCGTATGGGGAAGTATTCTAAAACAAATTGAAACGATATCGCAATCGATTTATTCTACCGTTAACCCTCCTGCTACGGAGCAAGAACTAATCCTTTAGGAAAGTACATTAAACGTTCAACTACCAATTCATTTTCGCAACTTTCTGTCGACATGGAACGGACAACAATAGCAAGTACCTTTTATCGGTTATAACTCCTTTATGTCTATCTCGGATATCATCGAAACATGGTCCATGATGAATGATTTGTTTGAGGACGAGGAGCAGGTGGAATGGATCGACGAAGCTCGGATCAAACCTCTAATTGGGAGCAAAAAATGGATTCCGTTTACCGATTTTGAAGCATCCTCGTGTCTAATTTTGGATTTAGATCAGGGGGGGAAACGGCATCTCGGGACAAATCTTTAAATATCACCCAGGTATGAGCTATCAATAGGTGATTGCAAACTCATTTGAAGAGTTCTCCAACGGAATATCAATAAGACTCCAGGCCAATCACTTTTCGTATACTGACGATGTTATTGAGTTTGAGGATTCCTATTTTGTGTGAAATTTGTCTAAAGAAGCGTGAATGAAGCTAGTTTTCTCAAGAGATTGAGATGGAACGTGCATGGGGCAATTGAGAGATCAACTGATGTCGGCAGAGGAATTTCAAAAATACAAGATTGCTTATTCAATTATGGTTTTCAAAAATGGAGCATCTAAATCAAGCGTAGAAGAAAGGATGACGGAAGTGCCAAATGATAACCAAGCTCAACCTTCTAGTTCTGTTAGAGAAAACGGTAGTTATCCGATTGATCTGACGGGTCCTCGCAGCCACACTCTTGTTATTCGTCCCGGTGTGGGCAGCTTATCTATCGGACCGTCGCAATTGGGAAAAAAGGTGGACCTCCACGTCGTACCAGACGCACGCATCGATTGGACCGTATTCGATGCCTTTGCTACGCCGGCGGGCTCGCCTTGGCCGCGATTTCTGTACTATTCAGGTAGTGACGCGAGCTTCTTGGATTGGGCGCAGAAACGTCCCATTGAAGAGATGATGTGGACTCCGCTCCTGTCTGCCGATACGGTGGTGGACGCTAGCCAATCCATTATACATGGCTTGCATATTGAGCTGGGCCAGACCGAAGGGTGCCTGAGCTTGAAGCTTCCACAGGGATCTTACCGCCTGAGCGTGTCTGGCGATCTATTACGCTTATCGGCCACTGGAAATATGCCGTCTTCACTGACACTAGCGCCACGCACCAGTCGACGCAAGAATGATCCTCCTTTCACATTGCCTGACCTTGGTGAATTGCACCAGGTGACGAGCCTGACGCTGCAAAACACGCCGCTGGGACAGCCTATCTCGCTGGACTCTCTGGACCGGTTCCCCAATCTTGACTCACTCAGTTTGTGGGGGAACTTCTGTGACATGGATTTGTTGGTTCGTCATGCCCAGTTAACGAATCTGGAGCTGCGCTTCATGCCTGATTTGGAGGACTTGCCCTCCTTGGACACATGGCCGTTTCTTGACAGATTTATCGCCTACAATGTGGAAGAGGCCACAGGTAAGCGCCTAAGGCAGCAAATGAAAACACGCGCTAAAACCCGTCCGTGGACCGGTCATGCTTCAGTGAGCCAGTTACGAAAACCTGCGTGGTGGATGACCGAATATGGCCGCCCATTCTCGTCTTGGCCTAAACGTCTTGCCAAACTGGCTAATGAAGCTTATAACATTGCACAGGCATCCTTGGCCCAAGCCAGCAGCCTTGCTGATGCCGAAGCAGCCATTACCGCTTTTACCGTACGTTTCAATACCCTCAAAGGCATCGAAACCACAGAAAGAGAAGACCTTGGCGAAGCTGTATGGCAGCTCAGCCAGTCTGATCACCTGATTGGCCAGCCTATAACGGAGGAGATGGCTCAATGCTGGTTCGATGCAGCTCGCGAATACTGACATCAAAGAGATAAGGAGCGGGCAGTGGGATTAGCAAGTTACATATGGTAAAGGGTTGTTGACCAGTGATCACCATTTATGAGAAACAGCGGAATGGAGCTGTAGCGAGCACGATCGAGCATTCTTATGCATCGCTTGAAAAGAGCCTGGAAATCATCCGGCGGATGGATGGCTTTACACGTAGCCAAGTCACACTGATATGAGATTCCAATAAAAACAGACGAAGTTTATCCTGAAACAGCATTGTCTGGGAAGGAGATAACCTATGAAAAACGCGTTAATGGAGAGATTAAAACTTTTTCTTCATCGGGAAGATCATAGAACACTAGTAGGCATGCCGGCGAGCCAAGAGGAAATTGTTAAGGCTCAGCAACGGCTGAATGTAATCTTTCATGAGGATTACGTCCACTTTATCAAGACCTTTGGGGGAGCATATGCTGGTCTTGCGATACATGCATTCTCAAATGGCTCTAGTCTCGGAAATGAAACGGTTGTCGATTTGACGCTGGAGTTCCGAGAGCAATGCAAGGAACTTCCCTTTGCAGATGTTTTACGAACCAGTTATGTCATTTCCATGGATGGGTCCGGCGACCCGATTATCATTAATCAAGCGGGAAAGGTTTGCATCTGTTATCACGATACCGGGGAGATCAAGTTATTAGCAGATTCATTTGAGGAAATGATCAAGGAAAATTTTTATGAATGGTAACTAATCCAATTCTGTGGGTTTTGTGGCCACGGTGGTATGAAGTCTTGCATGTCCATTTTTTGAAATCCATCAGCGAATTGAAAGACAGGGGGAGTATTCATGTACATCGTATCTCAGCAAAAGCCGCTGTCTGAGAGCCAGAACCTACTGCTGGCGAAGGAAGATGCTGCTATTTATCCACCAGGCTACCTTCGCTTTTTGCAGCGCTTTGGTGAAGGAACTTACAGAGGATGGATCAATGTCCAATTGCCTGATTCGGAGGTGCTAAAACCCTTTGCCGAGTACGGGTTATGGGAGCATGGCGAAGATAGCCCCATTACTGAGCAACAGATCGGCGAGTGTAAGGCTATAGGCACAACGATGGACGGTGATTTCCTGGCGGTACATCCTCAGACGGCTGGGCTGCTCTGGCTGCCTCGGCATGCGGAGCACATAAAGACGATTTCCCTGCAGATACGGGATCAGGAAGACGATGGCATGTACGCCTTGGTTCTGGACGAAATATACCGTCAGGTGTATGGAAGCAGCCAAGAGGAGGCCGTCTATTATGAACCGTGGACGGGAACTCGGAACCATCTCTTTTTGCGTTTTCCATCAGGGCAGAACCAGCTTTCACTGCCCGAGCTGGCCGGAATGTGCCAAGCGGATTTTCCACCGGATTTGTCCATTGAGACCCCATATACTTGCTTTTTGTTTTACCTGCAACTGGGTGGCTATGTACGATTGAATTATGCTTACCAGCAAGAGGTGGCCGTCTTCTACGAACAGGATGCACAACAGGCATTTGATGTTATAAAGCAATGGCTCTTGTCAAAAGGGTGCGAAACGTAATGATGCTGGAAATTCTGGTGACTTAGAGTTGATCATGAACTTAGAACCCGATCTAATTATTAATACTTACAGTCAGCTAGCCGAAAAAAGGCATTGTCGAAAATTGCTCCAACTGTTCCCTTCAACTCAGCGCTTCCTTATAAAGAACGTGTAGTTGCAGCAGGGGAGATCGCAACTTCATCTTGGGTTCTCCCTTAGAATTGCAAGCAGTTGCTCACTGCCCACAGATCAAGGTTATAGCCAAGTTAACTTCCAGTAAGATTCATTATATCGATGCTACATGGAATTATGAAGATCCCATCACACGTGAACGGTTGTTAGAGATGCTACCATATATTTTTAAGAGGAAAACAATGTGATTACGTTAATTATCGAAAATAGGCCGAAAGAGGTGTATCGGGAAGTGTACGGGATCGATGTGGATATTGCTGTGGACCCGAGATCCGGCTGCCTCTTTGTTCGCTTTATGAGCTCACTGGTGTTGCAGAATAACAAGGAAAAGCCTTGATAATAGATCATACATCATCAATCTTCTTGCTGGTAAAAGGCATCTATCCCGAGATATCGGTATCTCCACCGTGTACAGCAGCATAGACCTGCTAGTTTAGATCCGAAACGTTAATAATTTGAACAATGGGAACGGCATGCCGCTGCGAATAATTGAAGCGACTTCGATTGTTTTTCTCGCACCTGGTCATAAGGCAACCTTCATTTAGGAGACTTCATGCAGTAAGCGTATCATGCGTTTTAAAGGACTAGTTACGAACAACTATTTTTCTCAAACTTCTCACTTGTCCAAAGTCTTCAAGATCTCTTCCATACTCACAGGCGCATACAGATTCGCGTCCACGCCAACATCATAGCGGTTAATGCCTTCTTCAAGCATTTCTAGGTTATACGAAATATCGGAGTGAATGTGCCCATGCAGTTGAATTGAGCTATGTCTTTGTTTATGCCACTCAAGGATTGGATAATGGAACAAGATGAAATGATGATTTCCATGTTTTAATTCATAATAATCTTTGATCCAGACGAAGTGACTTTGGTCAAACGGTTCGTCATCAACGAAGTTATCGTGATTCCCTTTGATCAAATATTTCGTTCCATTTAGCTGTGATAAATAATGATTAGCCACCATCCCGCCTTTCATTGTCACATCACCCAGAATGTATACCTCATCCGTATAGGATACTTTTTTGTTCCATTTTTGAATTAATTTTTGGTTCATTTCTCCCACACTGCGAAAAGGGCGATGCGCATGCTTAATAATTTTGTCATGTTCAAAATGCAAGTCCGCGGTAAAATAGATCATATTTTCTTCCTTTCAAAACGATATATCACTCAATAAAATACTTAATTACCCTTTAACTTAGCCACGTTTCACTTGAACCAACGGCTGACAAGCATCCAACTGCCTCTCAACCATCTTTTACTTTGGTTTACAATCCCGTTTGAAAATGATATCCCGCATTAATCATCATAGTTTACAGTATAGCAGATACTCACCCCAAAAAGGAGCGCGTAAAGCGGTACAAAGTACGCTTTCTCCGCGGGCAAGAGCCCTCCTAAAAACGAGTTAGCGCTTGCTAAACGCTCCTGTAGAATATGTATCTATTATTTCATGTGTAATCCAGAACGCCATATAAATATTTTATTTAAGACAATTGTTTTTGTAATTGGAGTTTACTTACAGAACTAAAGTGGGGTTATCGAAGATAATAATAGAGAGGTAGGGAATTGATATGCCCTACCTCTCTATTATTTAATCAAGTTCTTATTTTTTAGCAAGGGCCGAGCACAGTCCAAACATCGTTGGGACCACTTTTCAGATCTGGACGTTCATTTTGCGTCCACCATTTGGCTTGATACTTAACTCCGTTATAAGAAACAATATGATCTTGAACATAAGTGGAAGAGTCACTCCATGGAGCTGGGCAGGCGGCAACTTGCACCGGCACCGAGTTACTTGCCGTAGACAAATTACTAAAGCCATCCCGAGCCTTGACAGTAAACGTATATGAACCACTTGTTAATCCACTGATCGTAGCAGAATTGCTAGTCGATCTTGCTTTAGCAAAAGGATCGTTATTTACATAAATGTCATAGCCGATCAAACCAACATTGTCCGTAGAAGCTGTCCAGTTCAAGTTAACTGTGTTATTGGTAGTATTAACAACTAGATTGGTTGGTGCTAGTGGTGCTACTGTATCGTTAGGTACAGCACCTGGGGTAGGTAAATTCGTAATAATTTGTTTTAAATTAGGTAGGGTACCAATTCTATCATTTGCTATGTCGGAAGTCGGGGTATTGAACGGTAACCATCTCAGTATTCTACGAACTTCATCTGGCGAATACGGCACGCCGAATTTGGCTTTAGCGATTCCTTGAAGTTGTAGAATCGCACCTACAACGACAGGTGAAGCAGAAGATGTTCCATTAAAATGGTCAGTATAACCTGTTGTCGAAGCAGTACTTGTTGAACTTAAGGTAGCAACGTTCTCGCCAATACCGTAAGCGTCGATTCGATTGCCTTGGCTACTGAAGCCGAGTCTGTAGTGAGGTGCAGTTGATGAACCCGCTCCTACAAGTATTGCTCCAGAATCTTTGAAATCTGGGAGATCCCGATTGAAGATATATTTATTGTCCCAATGCTTGTACTGATCGAGATCAGCACCACCGTTGGCTCCCGCTTCTACAACGACAATACCTAAGCTTGTTGCATATTGGATTGCATCAAACTCTGCCGGCTGTGTTTCGATAGGCAACCAAGGACCGCCATAACCGATCTGTATTTCGAGCAGAATAACGTCACCCGGAGATAACACTTGTGTGGCTGCTAAAATTGCTTCTGCTGTACCACCTGAACGAACTAATGAGGATACAATTGGCGTTGCTTTGTTTGCTAGCCCAATATTGCCGATAGCATTGTCAACCGCGGATACAACCCCGAGTACAGCCGTACCGTGACTACCATCTCCATCATTAACGGCTCCTGGCAAAAGTTGTATGTTGTGAGCAGCTAGATCTTCATGATTTAAAGCCCAATTCCACTCGACATCGGCCCACTTGATACCTTTGCCATCTCCACCTTCAAATTGCCAAGCATACGGAGCGTTAACACCTAGAGGATCTGCTTGTGCATAACTTTGTAAAGAGAAGCGTGGATCGTTGTCTGGAAGGACAGGTGTTGTGTTTGATATAGGCGCATTGGCTAATTCTGGTTTTTTGCTTAAGTAGGCTTCTTCAACGAGCGAGGAGCTTCGCAACTTTTGTAACAACTGTTCGACGTCAGCGCCAGCGGGAATTTTGGAATAATAATAGCGTTCAAACACCGATGTAAAATGACTAGCAGCAACGCCTTTGTTAGCTGATGGTAAGTATTGCTGCGAGATTAGCGGGTCAAACGATAATTCTGGTATAGCGGATAGCGGAAGTATTTCTTGTTGCAATTGAAGTTTTCCTTCTTTGCTTGGGTGGAAGGCTTGCTGTTTAAGTTTAACAACAATTTTTTCTTCGAAGATCGGAGGGGCAGTTTTTGAGAATGATGCACTCGTCGGAAAGGACTGTCCACTCTCTGAAGCGTATGCTACATTTGACAAAGTACCTAATGATAAAAGCAATGTCGAGGCTAGAGCGATGGACAACGTTTTTTTTAATCTAGAGTAAGTGTGAATAATAGAAATCTCTCCTTTGTAATCGTTCCGTATTTTAGTTCCGAGCACTATCGTTTTGAAGTCAAAAGTAATCAAAAAGCTGAACGATAGTTTTAAAGAGTAGACGAGTACGAAAGCTTACGTTCTGATTAAATGCGAACCCAAGTCTATTATTTTCACCTTTCCATTCTCTTGAATTTTTTTGTTGCTAGCTGAATAAATAGGTTACTAAATGTCAGTATAAGGTAAGGTAATTATTGGATCAATTCCGAGGTAAGCGTAAACAACGACAACAATATCTAAATATCACGTTCAAACTTCTATTTTCTCTATTTCCTATAGGTTCAATAGGAGATAAATCGAATATTTCCTCCCCATTTAGATTTCAAAAAAATTAATTTTGAAATTCAGGTTAATGAATTGTTGCAAAATTGTTTTGAACATGCTCTTCAAGATTGTGAGCATGGTAAAGGATTCAACGTTGAAGAATGTTCACAAAATAGTTTAGGTTTATCTATTGTAAATAGCTAGTTAGAGGATAAACTATAAGGGAGTATGCAATTTAAATTTACAGCGTGTGGAACAGCGTGTTTCATTCGCGTTTATAATGTAATATAGGACTACAAAGGCGTAGTCTTACTAAAGCAAAGAGGCTTAAGGTTATAGCATTCCTATTTGACAGGAAGCGGTATAACTTTAGGCCTTTTTGTGTTTTTTTATGCTATGGGAAATAAGGAAATGGCAGAGGAATTGTTTAGTGCAGGAATAGATATGGGAACATGACAACACAACTTGTCTTATCCAAACTATATATGGCGGCGTCGTTTTTCGTGCCGCGTATGGTGATTACGAAGAAAGAAGTCATATAGCGTAGTGAAATTTGTTTCACATCTCTTTTAGCCAATAACAGAATCGATGTTCAAAAGTATGTCACAGCTGTAATGGTTGCAATGCTCATTGCAAGTAAAATGGTTCCAAAATACTGCACCTAAGAAATAGAGGAGGGTACCCATGAGTATCGATAAAAAAATGATTGAAGAGATGGTTCGTAAAATTATCATGGAAGAAATAGGAGCAAATGCTATTGAACAGAATGTTCATAGAGGTCCTGGAGGGATTACTTCTGTTAAAGTGCCAAATATGAAAGTAACAGAAGAGGATCGTCTCGATACAGGCAATCCTAATGATATTGTCTATTGTAAAGATCTTTTCTCGCTAAAGGAAAGTCCAAGACTTGGCTGCGGTATCATGGAGATGAAAGAAACAACCTTTGACTGGACACTTAACTATGATGAAATTGATTATGTGATTGAGGGACATCTGGATGTTATCATTGACGGTACAAAGGTGTCAGCTGGTCCAGGAGAAGTGATCTTGATTCCAAAAGGAAGTAAGATTCAATTTTCTGTGCCAGAATATGCACGATTTATCTATGTAACATATCCGGCGAACTGGGCAGAACAAGCCTAACGTGTACTCCGGCTCAATGGTTTCAGAACCGGGGTTATAGCGATGCCCCGGTTCCAATTTCGAACGGACAAGGTGCCAGAATAATCCCGACCAATGGGCAGGATCTCCTAATACAACTAAAGGTTATCCTTGTTTCGGGACGAGCAGCCTTCTCGACAGTCAGCAATCTTCGTTGCATGTGCTTATAGTCAGTAAACTAAACATTAACTTTCGGTATCTATTGTGTGATATGAAAAGCAGCCACAAGGTTTTAATAAACCCTGTGGCTGCTATTTTAACATGCGTATACCATAGCTAATGCTTAAGCTTGTTCATCGTTAACAATATCCAACAAAATCCATAAACTTCCTCGCCAATGGAGGTTTATTTGTCATTTCCATAAACATTATTATAATAAAAAATCTGTTAGGTACCAAGGTAGATCTGCTTGACAAACATGAACTGGTTTTTGTGCTTGTTTAGCAGGATGAAATTAGGTTAGCTACCAATTTTTCTGTAGCAGGGCTGAGGACTTTATTTTTTTTGCGGATTAATCCAACAGGTAAAACGACTGAAATATCATCGATGTCACGAACAGCGTATTGATGTGAATTGGCAACGAAATTGCTAGGCAGCATAGCAATACCAAAGCCTTGTAATACAAGATTTAAAACCATATCCATGTTGGTTGCATCGTAATTAGCGTGTAAATGAAAGCCATGATGAAGAAAAACATGCTCTATTTTTCGCCGATAATCACACAATTGTCCAGTTAAAATGAAACTTTCCTCTTCCAAATCACACATGTAAATTTTTTCTTGTGTAGATAATGGATGGTCGATTGGCAGTATCAAACAAAGCTTTTCTTCATACAACGGATAAAATTCAAGATTTAATTCTGGTGATGGAGGAGGACATAAGGCAATATCAAGTTCGTTAGCGATAATCCGTTGACTAAATTGTTGGGTTACGCCACTTTCGATGGAAAGACAAATTTGAGGATGTTCTTTCATAAACGTTGTTAGTATGGTAATCAAATTTGTTTTGGCAATGGAATCAATTGCTCCAATCCGAATAAGTCCTTTTTGACCGATTGAAAATTCTTTTGCGGTTTCGGTGATGACATCCACTTGATTTAATAAAATATCTGCCTGTTCTTTCATAAGTCTTCCGGCTTCGGTTAGCACCATTTGTTTTCCTTTACGTTCAAACAGTTCGATGCCGAGTGTTTCTTCTAATTGATTGATGTGTAAGGTGATGGTAGATTGTGCGTATTGCAGCAGATTTGCTGCTTTTATCTGACTACCACATTGGACTACAGCTTGAAATGTCTGTAACAAACGGATTTCCATAATTCATTTCTCCTGAAGAATAGTTCATTTTTGTTCATATTGAGTAATATATCATTATAAATTACTATTTGTATAGAAGGAGATGATAACATGAAAAATTTATTTTCCGTTGATATCACAAACAGTGAGTGGAAATTTGTTATGGATGGTATAGAACAAATCCCATTGCGAGATGAGAATGGTGAACTGCGTTATGTCGTGCGATTTGCACCGGGGGCAAAATTCCCTCAACATACGCATAAGGATACCGAGGAATTATTCGTATTAGATGGAGCTCTTATCAGCAATGATGTTGAGTATGGAGCAGGTTCTTATCTCTGTTATGGACCTAATACAGAACATGAACCATGGTCTGAAAAGGGTTGTTTGGTTCTTGTAATGGAACGTAATGCGGTATAGTGTGTTTCTATTCTTTATGTAGGAAATTATTAATTTTTATTTTTCATGCAAACATTGCAACAAAGAATGGATAACCTTTATTTTAAGAGGAAACCGCTCGAAAAGGAGCGGTTTTTTATGTTGTGTGTCTAGAAAGCCATTAATTTTAGTTGGTGAAAGTCCAATCAAGGTAAGATTACTGATATATTACAGAAGAATAGCGTTTTTTCGTTCTTCACCACGTTAAGCGGTGTAACCGTGAACCAGAAGAAGTTCCTAAAATGGCGAGTATCATAAAAAAGTTTATTCGCTTACTGAACCTTTTTCCCCGCGAGAGCGAATAAAGGGTTGTAACACGTTAGGGAGGGGCCCCCCATGAATGATAAAGAATTACTTCCGTGGCTTGAAAAAGAAACGTTGGGCGACGAATCGGCTTTTCAGCTTGTCTATCAGGCGACTCACCAAGACGTATATCGGACGGTTGCTTTTCTCGTCTACAACAAACAGGACATTGAAGATATCGTGAATGAAGTTTATATGAGCATGTGGCGGTCATTTCACACGTACGACTCGAACCGACCGTTTCGGTATTGGCTGCACGGGATCACTGTCCGCCAGGTCCAAGATTGGAAAAGAAAGGCTTGGCGTCGAATTCGCCTCTTTGAACGAAACCGCCAGATGACTTGCGAACAGTTCGAGTGGACGGAGATAGCTGTCCTGCAGTCCGAAATGCAGCATGAACTGTTCAGCCTTGTCCGCCAGTTATCGTATAAACTACGCGTGGTTGTCATCCTGCGCTATTTTCACGACTATGCTCTGGAAGAAATCGCAGACATGCTGCAGATCCCTGTTGGCACAGTGAAATCCAGGCATCATCTGGCACTGAAAGAACTCCGGAAACGTTCGGAAATGACGGGAGGAGACGCGTATGTCCATTGACAAAGAATTGCGTGAAGTGCTTCACCAGGTAGCTGATTCGATGCACTGCCCACCCGATTTGTATGGACGTGTCCGTCAGTCCTATCAACACTATATGAACGAAGAGAGAGGCAGATCTCCCATGAAAAAACGAATACTTGTAGGTATTGTCGCAGTAGCAATCCTGATTCCGTCTGTCGCACTTGCTGCTTCCTATCTAGCCGATGATATATTCGGTTCCTCTACAGACATTGAACAGCATGGCGTTTCACAGGAAGAGTATCAAGCGATCGAGGGAATGCTTCAAGCAGCTAAAGGCAAGCTCAAGGAAGAAGAATTTAAGGAGTATATGGAGCTGACCAAGCAAATCGTGCAATTAAAGCTGAAGATCACCGATAAAAATGGGGTCACTCATGAGGAGAAGCTGACCAAAGAAGAACAACAGCAGTTTAAGCAGCTCGGCTCCAAGCTTGCCCCGTACTTTGATAAGATTAAGGGAACCGCCAAGCCGTAAGAGAATGAAACAGTGCCCCCTCCAGTGTGGAGGGGGCACTGTTTTCTCATTCAGGGGCTATGCTTTGTGTTATGACAGCGTCAGCGTGACGGTTCCATACCGACAAAGGGGGGGAGGAATACTCAGAGAATCTAATGTGCCTATTCTTTGCGTTAGATGGCATGTGTAGACTGTCTTCTGGTTAGCTGGCTAACCCACACATTTTTTCTTTAAATGTATTCAACATGATCTGCACTTTATCTTTATCTTTCTATATTAATCTATCACTTGTAAGAAAAAAGAATACAACAAGTATTTATTCATCTCAACAAGTGAATGACATAGAAAGGATCGATTATATGAAAACATCACGATTTGGCAGAAGTAGGAGTGCATTCACGAAAATAGGAATGTCCATAGGAATTATCCTGGTCGTATCTCTCCTTATATTCTTTAATTCTGGGAAACTTTCCTCTATTTCAGCTGAAAGGGGCAGCGATGTCAGCAAGCAAGATAAGAAGGTAGTCTACCTGACTTTTGACGATGGACCGAGTTCATTAACGGGCCAATTCCTAGACGTATTACAAGAGTATAATGTAAAAGCAACTTTTTTCATGCAGGGCAGTAATTTGAAAAATACGGAGTATCAAGATTATGTCAAAAGAGCTGTAAAAGAAGGACACTATGTTGGAGCACATAGTATGACACATGATGCGGTCAAGTTATATGACAATAAACAGTTTGTCCCCGAAATGGTGGAAACATTAAACTTGATCCGCGATATTACAGGTACGAATCCAAAGCTGGTACGTCCCCCTTATGGATCAGCCCCTGGATTGAAGGACATACAAATTCGCGATCAAATCGCAAACGTAGGCATTAAAGTATGGGACTGGACGATTGACTCCCATGATTGGATGTTAAAAGGAAACCCAAATAAAATTATCGAAAATGTAAAAGAACAAACGACAGAGGATTTGGAAGTTGTTCTTATGCACGAGAAGCCACAAACCTTGCAAGTGCTACCGGAAATCATTAAATTCTATAAAGATCAGGGATATGAGTTCGCAGTGTACCATGACAAAGCGCATTTTCGTCTTAATTTCCAAAAGGATAACCGTTTATAGTATATGATAAAATAATATTTGTGCACGGCCCCCCCTCAAATAGGGGGGTTATTCAAATTATTATCGAGCTATGTTTATGCTTTATCTAACAAGTAAAGAATGATATCCAGCTTATTGAACGATTAGTCGTTTTAGATGAAGGAATTTATCTTTGCAGTGAATTCTCCTGGGAGCATAACAAATCACACCATTCAATGGAGGATCAACCATGACGAATACAATTTTAATTGTAGAAGACGAGCATATTTTACGCGAAATTATGAAAGATTACTTACTTAACGAAGGATATCATGTTCTAGAAGCGGGCGACGGGAGAGAAGCATTATCAACCTTTCAGAATCATGAGGTGGATCTGCTTATTCTTGATATTATGTTGCCTGAAATAGATGGATGGTCTGTATGTCAACGGATTCGCAAAACATCAAATGTTCCCATTATTATGCTAACCGCTCGTGTTGATGAAGATGATACACTGCTTGGTTTCGAACTTGGAGCAGATGACTATGTGACCAAACCCTATAGTCCTCAAATATTATTGGCACGAGCAAAGAGACTGCTGGAAAACCGACATATGCAAGAACCGGATAGTTCAATCATCTCCAGCAGCGGCATTACGGTCTCCCTATCTTCTCGTACTGTTTCGGTAGATGAGGTTCACATCAGCTTAACTCATACGGAATTTGAAATATTAATTTACTTGATGGAGAATAAAGGAATCATTATCAACCGCGAACAATTGATAACGAAAATATGGGGCTATGACTTCGTAGGCGACGATCGGACGGTCAATAGTCATATCCGCAACCTTCGCCACAAACTAGGGCACAAGGCCAAATGCATTGTTACGGTCGTTCGATCCGGCTATAAATTTGAGGAATTGTCATGAAAAAAGGTATCGTATTCAAATTATTTGTTTTAACAACGGCATTATGTATACTGATCCTCGCCACCATTTTTTTTGGCCAGACCGTATTTTTTAAGCAATATTATGTCCATCAGAAAGTAAAGAATGTAAAAGCGAGCCTTGAAACATTCGCTCAAAACTATGTTAACCAAGATAATCATTCGTTAGACATTGGACGTCTGGAGCAGGAATTTTATAGAGAGCACAATACTTGGGTAACTGTATTAGATGAATTCGGCAATGTAAAAGAGAGCAGTGATGACTCAATTGAAGTTACAATAAATGAAGTCAGTCATGATAATTTCGCTGC
Organism: Paenibacillus sp. ACRRX; assembly: GCF_022346885.1. Classification (GTDB taxonomy): domain Bacteria; phylum Bacillota; class Bacilli; order Paenibacillales; family Paenibacillaceae; genus Paenibacillus_B. The sequence continues at coordinate 312,991 of NZ_JAKRNK010000006.1, read as the reverse complement.
CAAAACTATCATAATCCCCTTATATAGCTTTAGTGACTTTGAGGAAATCCGGCAAGGAAACGAATTTCTGCGTAAAGGAAACGACATCGTAATTCAAGGACTTAGAAAAGGGACAGAGGTTATTCCATACATAATCAGCACAGATAACTTTGCTGTTACTTGGGAGAATAATCGGCTTGCAAAAAAGGAACATGAGCTTTTACCAAACGAAAAAGGGTCTGAAGATTTGAATAATACGAAATTTCCAACCCTTTTCTTATTCGGAACCATAACGAAAACGATGTTACCTGCAAAAAATGAAGCTACACGATTTATTTATACGAACCACTTATTCTTGGACAGAATTAAAGCATTTCAAGCGGATTTGCTGTTAAAGAATGAGGAAGAGGCAGCAGCTACATTAGAGGGTACGTACGAAGAGAATGATATTAAATATAAACAGTTTGTTACGGCTATTAAAGACCAAGAGGGGAAGGACGCATATATATTTGCAATGACCTCCCTGCAGCCAGTCGATGAAGCGATTCGGATGATCCAGGATTATTATCTTTATATCATAGTGTTTGTCCTAGTACTTATATTGCTGGCCTCGTTCTATTTTTCCAAGGGTATCGCAAGTCCTTTATTGCGGATCAATCAAATGACAAAGAAAATAACTGAGCTGGATTTTTCTGAAAAGCTCCCCATCACAACAAAAGATGAGATTGGGGATCTCTCGCGTAATATTAATGAATTATCGGACACCTTAAATTCCTATATCCAAAAGCTTCAGCAGGACATTGAAAAAGAAAAGCAGTTGGAGAATACACGAAAGGAATTCATCTCAGGGGTATCGCATGAATTGAAAACCCCTCTGAGTGTCATTCAGAGCTGTCTGTCGATTTTGAAAGACGGCGTGGCCAACCATAAGAGGGATTATTACTTTTCTGCCATGGAAAATGAAGTGAAGCGGATGGATCTTCTCATCGTGGACATGTTGGAATTAGCAAAATATGAATCAGGAACATACAAAATGAAGCTGGACACGTTCAGAATTGATACTGTGATCGAGCAATCTTGTGAAAAGCTGTATAACGACATTGCACACAAGCAATTGAGTTTGAATGTATCGCTAGCTCCGATTGAAGTCGTGGCCAATAAGCTCCGAATCGAGCAAGTTATTGTCAACTTTATCAACAACGCTATTCGATACACACCCGAGGGAAATTCCATTAACATTTCAATGACTGAGGAGCAGGAATCCGTTAAGGTATGCATCGAGAATACAGGCGTCCATATTCCGTCAGTGCAGATCGAGAAAATATGGGATCGCTTTTATCGGGGCGAAGTTTCCCGACATCGCGCTTCCGGAGGAACGGGACTAGGGCTTGCCATTTCCAAAAAGATACTGGAACTGCACGGGGTTTCCTATGGCGCGAACAACACTGTGGACGGTGTACTTTTCTTTTTCTTCCTTGAGAAAAGAAAAATACCTTCTAAATAAACATATATCATTTCTGATTCATTTATAGCTGAGCAGCTCTTGTAAACATCAAGAGCTGCTCTTTTTTATTTAAATTCAACCTCATCTGCACTTTATCTTCATCTTACTTCTTTAAACTATCTATTGTGATGAAGAGAGTAGTCCTATTATCACACATCATTTCATAAAAAAAGTAAGTCACAAGAGAGGAAAATGATTATGAAAAAGTGGATGACCCTATTGATGACAGCGATGATCGCCATGTCCCTGGCAGCTTGTGTAAGTCAAGAGAACGGAACTGCTTCGACAGCAGTAGATAAAGAAGCGACTCCGCAAAAAGAAGCTACAACAGCAATAGCAAAGGAATCTGCACTGAAATCTCTGTTTAATACGAGTGTATTCTATGGAGATTCTATTACCGAGGGATTTAGTTTCCATGATGTACTGGACAAAGCGAACGTATTTGGAGCAGCCGGCAAGACAGCTTTCTTCGCCTTGAAAGGCAATGATGTGGCCGAATTGGCTAAAAGAAATCCGGAACATTTATTTATAGCATTGGGCTCAGATGACATTCTCTGGCCAACAGATAATCCGTTGCAGTTCGGGATCGAGCAATACGGGAAATTGCTCGACAAGATCAAAGAGACGCTGCCGCAAACCAAAATAACGATATTGTCAGTCACTCCAGTAACCAAGAAAGCACTAATAGAAGAGCCGCGTTACTCCAATATTGACGCTTACAATCAACTTTTAAAGGAACTGGCCGGCAAAAAACAAGTGAAGTATGTAAATGTATCATCCGTAGCCCAACAGAATCTAGCCTTATATGATGAGGATGGCATACATTTCAAGGCTGAATTCTATCCGCTTTTGCTCGACTATCTGAAAGGCGAACTGAAATAAGATTCTCATGAAGGAGGTCGCCGAGCTTTGGTATTCAGTAGCCTGATTTTTCTGTATTTGTTTTTGCCTGTAACACTTTTTATCTATTTTATAACACCGAATCGGCTGCGAAATGTAATTTTGATCTTGGCAAGTTTAGTTTTCTATGCGTGGGGAGAGCCAGTTTACATCTTTCTAATGATATTTTCGACCGTGTTTGATTATGCGAATGGACTTCTAATCGATAGATTTCGTAGTCAAAAAAGTATTGCAAGAGCCATCTTGGTTTGCTCCCTCATCGGGAATATAGCAATACTCGGTTTTTTCAAATACTTCGGATTTTTGGTCGAGAATCTTAATTCTTTGTTCAACTTGCATCTAGAAGTAACGTCGCTTCCGCTTCCGATCGGCATTTCCTTCTATACGTTTCAAACCATGTCTTACATTATAGACGTGTACCGCGATAAAGTTCCTGTTCAGAAAAATATCATCTCCTTCGGTACATTTGTAACGATGTTTCCGCAGCTTGTGGCGGGACCGATCATTGCATACGGTGATGTTGCAAAGCAACTCACAAGCCGAAAAATAACACTATCGTTATTTGGGGAAGGAACGCAATTGTTCATTAGTGGTCTGGCGAAAAAGGTGCTGCTTGCGAACAATATCGGCATGCTCTGGTCAAACATTAAAGCTACTCCTGCGGCGGATTTGACCGTAGCAACTTCATGGATTGGCATTATCGCCTTTACCTTGCAAATCTATTTTGATTTTAGTGGATATTCGGATATGGCACGCGGTCTCGGTAAAATGTTAGGCTTCGAGTTTACGAAGAACTTCAATTATCCGTATATCTCAACCAGCGTATCAGAGTTCTGGCGGAGATGGCATATGTCGTTAGGTTCTTGGTTCCGTGAGTACGTATACATTCCGCTAGGCGGAAATAGGGCAGGAATCGTAAAGCAGTTACGCAATTTGTTTGTTGTATGGTTTTTGACCGGATTTTGGCATGGCGCAAGCTGGAATTTCATCATATGGGGTCTTTATTTCGGATGTTTTATTGCGCTTGAAAAGCTCTTCCTATACAAGTGGCTGCAGCATCTCCCTCGCATAGTAGGGCATATCTATACACTCCTGATTGTCGTGATCGGATGGGTATTTTTTGAGCTTGATCAGTTGTCGACAGCGATGGAATTTCTAGGAACAATGTTTAACTTTAGCACACATCAGATTGCTAACGATCATAGCTACTATTATTTATCTACGAATCTTATTGTATTGCTGCTAGCTGCACTATTGGCTACACCACTTCCAAAGAAGGCGATATCAGCATTTAATAACAAGTATCAGATAGGCGGGGCTATTTTCATGTCCATGCTATACGTTATATTTCTGCTTCTTTCGACGGCCTATTTGGTCAATGAAACGTATAATCCCTTCTTGTACTTTAGATTCTAAAAGACGGAACAAAAATGATTAACGGGGAGGTGATTGAGCTTGAATCGTTATGACAAGTTGTCGCAATACGTAATGGCGATATTATTTCTGATCTTTATCGGTCTTATTCTGTTTCTCAATCTGCTGCTGCCTAAGAAGGTATTCTCAGAGTCAGAAAATCGGAAGTTGGAGCAACTGCCAGTGTTTTCGTTTCACAGCTTTATATCTGGAAAGTTCACATCGGACTTTGAGAAGTATATGACGGATCAATTCGTGGCAAAAGAGATATGGGTTGATGTAAAATCCAGTGTGGATCGCGTGATAGGCAAGAAAGAAAGCAATGGTGTGTACCTTGGGAAGGATGGGTATTTACTTCAGAAGTTTGTTGAGCGAAGTGAAAGTGAATTGAAAGAGAAGGTCCAAACGATTAATTCCTTCCACTCCTCAACGCCAGAGCTTACCAAGTATATAATGCTCGTTCCAACTGCTGTCAGTGTGCTGCAAAGCAAGCTTCCGGATTACGTCTCGGGTGATCGTGAACGGGTCTTGCTGAATGACGTAAGAACATCTTTAAATCCAGGCATCCATTATGTCGATGTGTACCCAGTGCTTTCTTCTCGACAAAATGAACCGATTTACTACAAAACGGATCACCATTGGACAAGTAAAGGTGCTTTCTATGCGTACCAGCAGCTAAGCAAGCAGATGGGATTCACTCATAAGAGGGATGAAGACTTCGATATACGAATCTTGACGCATGATTTCTATGGCTCCTTGTATTCGAAGAGTGGATTTCGAAATTTGAGTCCAGACAGTATAGAATTGTATATACCGAAGAATGAATGGGAGTATACCGTCGAATACGTTGAAGAGCAGCAACGCACGGATTCCATGTATGAGTTGGAAAATATGAAGAAAAAGGACAAGTATACCGTATTTTTTAATGGCAACCACCCTCTTATTAAGATTAATACAGGCCATAAGGAAGGGCAGAAGCTGCTTGTGGTCAAGGATTCCTATGCCAATAGCTTTATTCCGTTCCTAACCTCACATTTCAGTGAAATTTATATGGTGGATCTTAGATATTATGAGGGGGATGTTGCATCGCTCGCGCAGCAGCATCAAATCCATGACATGCTGATACTTTATAACATGAATACATTCGTAGAGGATCCATCGATCAACAATTTGACGGATACAAAAGAATAACGGAGAAGGGGAAACAGACCTTATGGAAAGTGATGATAAAATAATCAAACAAAGAATGTGGTTAGCAATGCTTATATTCATTCTTGCAGTTAGTCTAATGATTGGATGTACTTCTAAACAGCCATCTATCAACGTATCAACTGCCAAGATCGAAGAGCAGATCAAGCAGTCTGTCAACTTGGACAAGTTGAAGAAAGGGGATGAGAGTAAGCTGAAAAAGCTATACGGCCTTGACTCTGAACAAGTTGAAGAATTTATTCTCTATACTGCTAAGTCCAACGTCATGGCGGATGAAATTGTTGTAATTAAGGTAACAGACGTAAAGCAAGTAGAAAGTGTCAAGTCAAACATTATAAAACGAATCGACACTCAGTCGGTCAAATTTAAAGACTATCGCCCGAATGAATATGCTCTGCTTGAAAAACACGTAGTAAAGGTGAAGGAACCTTATATTCTGTTTGCGGTCTCTACAGAAATTGATCAGATCGAACTGGCGTTTGACGAGGCGCTAAAATGAATCATCGTCAATAATACGTAGTATTCGATTTCATATACAGTGTGCTATGAATCCTATATGGGGGGAGTACCAAATCGCGGTTAATACAAACTATTGACACGTAAAAAATGGAGTAAAGAGCATAACACCTTGTACATACTCCAAGATGTTATGCTCTTTGATAAAAGTTAATTAAGAGAACCTGGTAAAGTTACAACAGTCATAGGGATAAAATGTACTTTCGCGCCCTTAATCCCTGTAACTTGAAGCTCATTTAAGAATGATTGACCTGGTTGATAAACAGGATCAAGATAGGAGGCCACTGCCTGTGCGCTATCCCGATGTTTTGGTGCTTTATATGAAAATTGTCTATTTATAGTGCTAGATGATGATCCAGATGTAGCACCATTAGCACCATACTTAAAAATAGGGACAATTGCAGTTGTGTCACCTGAAACTTCATTAGTTACAAAAGATAAAACTTGAGTATTGTCATTCTTTGATTTTACCTTAACATACATATAATCAATAGATTGATATTGATTTGTTTGATAGGTGACTTTAACGTTATCAACCGTTGTAGTAGCTTTGAAATTTGCATCACTAATAAAAGATTTCAATGCGTCATAAAATGATATTGCAATACTTACTCCATTAGATACGGTTGATGCCCCTGCTTTACATACAGTAAATATTAATTTTTCGACTGCAACTCCAAAGGAGCTGCTTGTTTGTACAACAGCAGTGGTTGTTCCTTTTAATGATGAAGATTGGCTGTTAGATTCTGCAGTTAGATGTTGTACTTCATATGTAACGCTATTCTTAACCATATCCGCTCGATAACTTTTCCAAACAATATTTTTCTTTTCAGGAGGATTAACGTAAGGAGAAATCAAGTCCGAGTTATTGACACTAGTTAAATTTAAATTAGCTTCAGCTGGAGCATCATTACCAAATCTTTGCTGAACCTCATTAGTGGAAAGAAACTCTACACCTAGACCCTCTAATTTCATTTGATTTTCAGCAAGTTTTTCTCCATGGTCGTTTGATTGTATTAACCTAGATCTCTCTTCATACAATATTTCGATTTTATTAGTTCTTTCAGGATTAACTTCTGTAATTTCATCGTTGTTAATATTGGACAAATTCGTGGTGTAAGAAGCAGCACTTGCAGGAATTGCAACAGACAACATCAGTAGAGCAGTCATGATGTAAATAGCAAGTTTCTTTTTCATTATACAACCTCCTTGAATTTGGTAGTGGAATACAATGTTAATAATAATATAGTAAATTTGGTTTAGTCAATAATAATTAGAAAATTGTACCAGTCCTTGGTGATGAACATGCTTGGAATCCAATGGAAAATCCTTCTCAATGGAAGTTGGTCAAAGCCTTTTATCTGATAATTGTTATGCTTACATTTACTTATAAGAAAGCATATACATTGGGCTTTATTGCTTTCTAAAACGGAAATGATATTAATAATTTATTGCATTAATTAAAATATGTATTATAATTGAATTTGTTATAATTTTACTTGGGTTAAAAAGTGGTATCAGCGAATAATTAGTAGGAAAAGAAATGTTATCCTTACAAAAAAGAAATAGGAGTGAGTATTTTGGGTTGGTTCTCTAGAAAACCTAGTTTCTATGAAGTGAACAAATTATCAGAAAATGAAGAGAAATTGATGTGTTTTGGAAGCGTACTGGTTTCCAATAACCATGTTTATTCGCAAGCAAGCATTTTAAATTTTGAAGAGAAACACAGAGAGACTTATATAAATGGTCTTGCTGAAATGTGGGAAATTGTAGATTCTGCAACTGCAAAAGATACAATAGAATGGTTGCTCAATGAAGGGCATCGTACAAAGTATAATGATATTATTTTAGAAATCATCAAGAGTAAAGGAAGTCCAGAGGGAATTGAACAAGAAATCGTAGATAGTTTTAATGAAGGTTGTAAAACTTTATTTAGCGTTTCTAAAGGAAAAGTTAAATTCACCTCACCAGAGGATATTGTCAACTTTAAGACTATGGAAGCATGGGATTATGAGCGTGTTGGGTTCCTAGCAAGAACTTGTTGCTTTCTTAACTACATTACTAGAGAAGAAGCGATGTCATATTTGCAAACTGTTGCAAAACTGGCAAGCAAAGCTTATCCTGATTGGGAAACTTATATGGTAGGTTTCTTATTGGGGAGAAGTGTGTCATTTTCAAGCGATATATACGGACTCACTTTGAGTGCAGAGCAATTAATAAAAGGGAAAAAATATGTTTTGAACAAGTATCCATTACATACGTTTTAATCTTGATATTTTCATAAATTCACCTCATTTTTAAATGAGGTCTACAAGTGGTATACAAGACCCGACCATTTGCTGTAAAGTTAAAAATTATTAATTGACGCTCAATAGTAGAATTGCCATTAAAGAAGAGACCGTTAAAAGGTCTCTTCTTTGATGAGTCAATCTTCGTTAAAATCCAATACAATAATCCCACCTTTTTACCGTCAAAGAGGACGAAATAACCGAGTTTCAAAACACCTCTTTTATCTGCCCGTCCTGTTTTTGAATTCACGTGGTACATTGCTAACTTGGAGCTGTGACAGTCTATTGTACTTACAGCAAATCATACTTTTTGAGCTATTCTCAGTTCTCCGTATCTACTGTTTAATCTAGCATCTTGTTTAATGAAACTTAACTGCATCTTTCACGTATATCCCATTAGTTTTATTATTTAACAGAGAAAACGATAGAGAAACCTATAGACTATCGGAGAGGTCACGTCTATGTCGGTTTGGAAAAAACGAAAGTGGATTTTATGGTTGTCAGTTGTTGTCCTTATCGTTGCAGTTCCAATAACTATATTCATGCAAATAATCATTCATTCTAATGTACCAGAACTTACAGAAGGAAGCATTGAGCAGCGGTATGCACAGCAAGGAAGCTATCATGTAAAAGTAGAAGAAGTTAAGAGTACGAGCAAAGAGGCTTTATTTAGAATATACTACCCAGCATTTCAGGGAGACGAATCCTATCCTATTATTTCTTGGGGGAATGGAACAGGTGCCACGCCAGATCGTTATGATGAGCTCTTATCGCATCTTGCTAGCTGGGGATTCATTGTAATCGATTCCTATAGCAAAACGACAGGAACAGGCAAAGAAATTGTAGAGGCTATTGATTATTTGAGAAATGAAAACCAACTCACTAACAGCTTGTTTTATCAAAAAATAAAAATAGAACATATTGGTGTAGCTGGACATTCTCAAGGGTCTACTGGCGTCATTAATGCTCATACCAACTATAAAAGTGGATCGTTGATTAAGACGGTTGTATCCATCGCTCTCCCGGATTTGAAGCATTGTGATCCAAAAGATGTGTACGATACAGCACGAATTACCGTTCCTTTCCTCATTTTGGGCGGTACAAGAGATTTTTTAATCTCACCGGTATCAACGAATCAATTAGCCTTGCATAGTGCTAACGCAAGCACGCCTGTTATGATGGGGATGGCAAAAGGTGCAGCTCATACAGCGATTGAAGGTAATGGTGGCAACCATAGGGGTTACTTAACGGCTTGGTTGAGATATCGGCTGCTTGATGATCAGGAAGCCATGAAGGCATTTGATGGGGATTCTTCCGAGATGATGCATAATACAAATTGGGTGGACGTTATACAAGCAAATATGGATGATAATAGATTCGTGCATCAATAACAGAAAAACAGCATGTTTGCCGTTTTTACTGTTAGTATCATCATGTTCTGCAGCCTTTCAGTAGTCAGCTATTTATTCCTCATCCGCCATAACACCCAGCGCTGAACTCTTCTCTTAGAATCGGTCGTTATGGGACGAGACGTAGGCAATATTAGTAAGGGCAATAAGGAAAGAAAACTTTAGCGGGACTTGAAGTTGAATATTATACATTGTTGAGCAGGCTGCTTAAGCCTGCTTATTTTATTGCACTAAAAGAGTGGTTTTTAATTTAATGAAGCAAAATTCTAGGCTTAGGATGTTTAAAGAGTCATAGCTATGCATTGCAGTACCAAATGGATGTTAAATCATAGATAGACGTCCTGTCTCATGTATAAATGTTACGTAAAAAACCAATTTTTAAGATCCTTTTATTCAAAATAGGTTATATATAGAAGGTAGGATTACAACTACAATTATATACAGAGGTGATCATGTTGATAAAACCTAGCAAAATTAGACGATTATTACTTATGACCTTGTTGTCAGTAACCTTGTTTCCAGTAACAGGTTATTCGTCAGCAGAAAATCAGTTAGCTGGTGGTGCGCCCGGAGTAACAGACGTCGTTTATGACGTTGCACTTGAATCAGGGGTAGTATCAAAGGTAGTAAAAGTGTCGACCTCTGCACAGCTAGAGACAGCAATTGATGAGGCAAATCCAGGGACAACCATTGTGTTGGCAAATGGTACATACAAAGGAAGCAAAGCGCTGCAAATCAGTGGTAAACATGGCACAAGTACAAATCCGATTACGATTAAAGCCGCAAACCGTGGGCGAGCGATTATTGCGGGTGCTGACGTGTTACACATTGTCCGTTCATCTCATATTGTCGTTGAAGGACTGAAAATTACGAACACCGGAACTACCACCCGCAGTGCAGCGGTTCAGCTTGACGGTTCGAACCATATCCGATTGACACGCAATATGTTTGCTGTCCCTGCAACTGGAAATAAGATGATCTGGCTGGAGATTAAAGGTGAGAACAGCTCCGACAACCAGATTGATCGCAACGATTTTAACGGGAAAAGCGATCCTGCACCAGTAATTGCTTTTAGTGGATATATAAATGGAGCTGTTAAACAAATTTCTCAGCGTGACGTGATTGAATACAACCATTTCCGTAATGTTAAATTATCAGCAGCAAACGGTAATGAAACGATTCGTCTTGGAGTATCGAAGATTTCCTTATCCGAAGGTCAAAACAAAGTCCAATACAATCTATTCGAGAATTGTGACGGCGATCTAGAGGTTGTGTCAGTAAAATCAGGCAACAATGAGGTTAGGTATAACACATTCATAAATAACCGCGGTGGATTGACAGCCAGACATGGTCACAATAACAAGTTTTACGGCAATTTCTTTTTTGGAGATGGCGTGAAGGAGAAGGTAATGGGCATTCGGATATATGGAAATGATCATAAAATTTATAACAATTATATGGAAGACATAACAGGTGATGCTATATTTCTGGACAGCGGTAAGTATGACGGTGGAAAAGATGGGAAACCAACGAACCCTTCAGATGAAGATTTGAGCTCCCAATGGCGAGTGTATCGTGCAACAGTCGTAAATAACACCATTGTTAACAGTAAAGATGGTATTACGATTGGTTCAACGAATACGTCAAAAAAATACGCCCCGACTGGAAGCTGGGTGGCCAACAATATCGTCGCTAATAAGACGGGCATCTTATATCACGAGTCTAGCAGCACCGACACTATCTTTAAGGGTAACCTCGGCTTTGGTAGCACATTATCCAATGCGTCACGCGGCCCTTCTGAAATATTAGCCATAAATCCCGACTTTACCATTTCTGAAGGCTTGCATAAACTATCTGCCAACAGCCCAGCTATAAATAAAGCAGTAACTGACATCCAACTTGAAAAACGAGTGAAAGTGATAGATGATATGGATGGACAACTACGCTCGAAAACCGATGTAGGAGCTGATGAATTTTCAAATGCTGCTAGTAGTCGCAAACCGCTTAAAGCAGCAGATGTGGGTCCGAATGCACCGGAATAAATGGGATCCATTAATGGGTTTACTATTATAAAAATACAATCATTGTGTCGCTTTTATAAAAATAACGAACCGTTTCCCGAATAAGGAACGGTTTTTTCTATGAATAGCGTGCGGGTAATATCTGTTTTATGAGGGCAATAGTACATATACATTCATACAAGTAGTCCTGACGGCAACATGGGTATAATGTTCCTTGAAATACACAATTACCAGATGTTACATTTTGATGGGGTAGTATAGTCACTACTAATAATGGAAAGAAGGATGACGACATGGGAATGCGCGGATATTACTTTGCTATGGATGACAACATGGTGCAGCAAATCACAGCAGGTGACATTGCATTGAAGAGTTTGAAAATAGACGATTATCCCGGACTGGACATTGATAGATCCTGGGAGGCGATTCACTACTTGCTTTGTGGCGATATTGCTGATGGAGAGCCCCCTCTTGGCTATGTTGTTCCGCTGACGTCTGACAAAGGCATCGATTTCGGCTCATTCGGGGCGTTTTCCTTACGCGCCGAGCAAGTTGCAGAAGCGCTTCTGGCTATGTCTGAGCTGGATGAAGCGCAGCTTCGCTTGCGGTATGATTTCCCGGCCATGGTTAAGGAAGAGGTATATCCGCTTGAACCTGACACTGTTTCAGACGAGGATGAAGATGAATTCTTTGCCTACATGCTTCAGAATTTTAACGAAATCCGGCGTTTCTATAGCCAAACTGTAGCCGAGGGCAAAGGTCTTATTTTCTATATTTTCTGATTCTAATAATTTGATTCATCGTAGAGTCTCCAGGAGCGGATCGTGCAAGGAATCCGGCTGAGTTCATTATAATTGAGATGTATATCTCCGAAGGATGGAATCGAGAGGATAGGTTCAAACCCAACGGAAAAGTTGTTTGTTAAGCTAACAGGACACGTTAGTTAAATGAAACAGCGACAGTCTAGGACTTTATTTTCTGCTGACACCGAGACCACATTAACCGAGACCACATTAGTATTCAAGTAAAAAATTATATTGTGAATGAGATCACAATATAATTTTTAATACATGCTATGTTAGAACTATTAAGAAACGATTAAGTCATCTAAGGAGAGTCTATTATGGCTAAATATGAACAACATAGAAACTTTTTGAAATCGAATTTTCTTGAATTTAAACATATTAAAACAGATAAGCTAAAGGGACTTCCGCAACCACCAATTGTTAAGTCCTATAACTCAACATCACTAATTATTGATTTGCCAGAGATCAGAAAAGATGTTGTAAGTAAAGAAAGCATATATGAATGTATAAATGAAAGAAGAAGTACAAGGTTTTATTCTGATGAATCATTAAGTCTTGAAGAGTTATCATATTTATTATGGGCTACCCAAGGGATAACGAGTATGACGAAGAATGGGTGTACATTGCGAACTGTACCCTGCAGTGGGGCAACACATACATTTGAGACATATTTATTTATTATGCGAGTAGAGGGCTTGCAACAAGGAATTTATAGATACCTTCCCATGGAACACAAGCTCCTGTTTATGTTTGAATTAGATAAAATTGATCAAAAAATTGATGCGATTACTTTGGATCAGCCTTTTGTTCCTAATTTTGTAAAAAAAGCTTCGGTAATGTTTGCATGGAGTACAACACCCTATCGTTCTGAATGGAAGTATGATATTTCAGCTCACAAAAAAATCCTCATCGATGTTGGACATGTAAGCCAAAACCTTTATTTGACTAGTGAATCGATCGGTGCAGGTGCTTGTGCAATTGGAATCTATGATCAAAAATTGGTTGATGATATTTTAGAATTAGACGGTGATGAAGAATTCATCATCTTTATGGGTGCAGTTGGGAAGAAACGAGAATAATACACATATTGATCAAAGATTGGTCGGAAGGGTGCGATGGTAGTGTCAGAAGCATATAAAAGGCTGGCGTCTATATCGCTGCAGGTAATGAAGAGGTTGAACGTATGAAAAACACGTAAGGAGCAAGTGTCGAGAGACACTTGCTCCTTTTTGCCTGAAGAGATTTCACAATTCGGAATTTATTAGAATTAGACCTAAGAAATAATCATCTAACTGAACTACAAAAATTAGCGATGGAAATCGAAGGATTAGAGCGTCTGGATCTTAGATGGAATCTAAAACGGAAAAGATTTATTTAGGCAAACCGAATACCTTAGCTGAGGCAGAACAACAAGTACGGAAATATATCTTGTTTTTAACCAAAGTAGATTTCAGAAAAAATTGAACAACCGTTCCCCGGTGGAATACCGAGATACGGCTGCTGCTTAAACCTGTCTTTTTAGTTCTGTCTACTCAACAGGGGTATGGCCAGCGAATAGTTGGCCTTTTCGTTTCTCTACTTTAAGAACATCCAGTGAGTCTACAACTATATTAGAATACGCGCTGAACCGATAGTACTGCTGAAATACCCGTACCAGCAAAGAAAAACTGCAAGTTGGGTATGGAATACATAAGAATGCTCAATTGATTTCCAATACCTAAAACATAGTAGTTGGACAGGGTAAACGTGGAAAAGTCTACTGCATTCACTATCAGTTCCTGAAACATATCGGCTTGGAGGGTGTTGTTGATGCCGAGTCCCACTCCAACTTGGGAGGGGGCAATGGCGATCGTTCCTACCAAGTTAATATCGACACGATAGGTGCCCGCCTCGGTAATTGTTATGACTTCCGGTGTAGCATAGCTGATATTCAGTGAGGTATTAGACGGCAGGTCCAATGGCACTCTGATCGATGTAGAGGATAGATTCAAAATTCCAACTTCATCAAGTAAAAGTCCTCCAAATGCACTCACGATTTCATCATCTCCCACAAATTGATAAAAGTCCGCAACAAAAGCCAAGCCAGCGGTATTTATGGATCCATTATCCAAGTAATTGCTGACTGAAAAGGAAATAACAAAGCGTACCAGCTGATCAGTCGGAACAGCGGTCAACGTAATTGGAATAGAATAATAGCGAATCTTTTGCCAATTATAAGGATTACTAGTGTCGGTCGTTACACTTGTTACGGGATCAAGTGAACCGTCTAACAAGTTAACGCTTGCATCGGTCGATGGGATTGGGGCAAAGGTTTGTGCATTAACAATATCAATTCTAGCGGTATGAGCATTATCTGCAAATACGGCTAGAAACAGAACAAACTCAGCTTGGGTATTAGCTTCTATCAAGATTGGTGATGTCATGGTGGCAAACCCCAAGCTCTCTCCAGGAATAGGAGTTAAGCTGTTCCATAGAAATTGCGGCTCCGGTACAGAAGAAAATGGTTGTTCAGGAATTATAGTGAATGCTGGAGCATCGTTATTGTCGTTAATATATTTGTTGAGAGAAGGCCAAATGAGAGGAGCATTACCTACATTTACAGCATTAGGTGCGGATCCTGCCAGTAAGCTTGTTATGGCTTGTACTTGAGAGGCTGCGACCACGGTATTGGTAGTCTGACTTGTTAAGCGCTGACGATTAATGATTGTCAATTTTATTCCTCCTATCTACTAAAAAATCTATATATCTTATGCTAGATAGCTAAATTATGTGAATAGTATTGATAAAACAATAGTTGGATGTACGATAAAAAAGGTATACGAAATGTGTCTATTATAGATCCGCTAAACTGCGATAATTTGCAATAGAGCTTGTGAGATCAAAACCTATTATGGAAGGTTATGTTAAATGAAAAGTCAGGGAGAGGGAAGTATCCTGAGAATGCGAAAATGTTGCATTCTTAGGGTGCTTTTTTACATTATTACAATGATAAAGAAAGTATGAATTGAAGAAGCTGCAATTGAAATTTAATTTGATCCGGTTACGAAATCTAAATCTGCAGATACCTCGCATCGTTCACGAAATTCAATAAAATGGGTTTCATTAAAAATATCAGAAACTGTTTTACGAGTCCTCTAATACCGCAAGATCGAATTACACAATTGTAAGGTAGATGTAAGGCAAATCGAAAGCTTAGGCCAGTCTGGCAGGATAAGATTGGAACAAATGAAAAGAGATTTTTTAAAAGGAGAATCGAGATGAGGCTGTATGAACTGTTGCTTTTTTTGTCAAACATCGGCTTGTTTGCATTAACAGTCCTATTAAAAAAAGGTAGGCGCAGATTTCCAGTATTTGTAGCCAGCGGAATCGCCACACTTTTACTGGTCATTCATTGGACAGTGGAAGGATACAGAGTTCAGATATTTTTCCCATACAGCATAACGATGCTGTTTTTAGCCATTTCTGGTTATAGCTATTTTAAAAAAACAGGCCCAAAAAAAATCCCAAGATTCATGTTGGGTTCGGCTTATACCGCTATCGCGATAATGCTGGTCGTAACAGCAGGTCTCATATATGCTTTTCCTGTATTTAAACTGCCTGAACCGACAGGCGAATTTAAGGTAGGGACGCAAATTTTTCATTTCGTGGATACAAAAAGGGAAGAGATTTTCGACGAAGCCAGAGATGGTAAGAGAGAATTGATGGTTCAGGTATGGTATCCAGCTCAAGCTGGCACTGGCAAGTACGCTCCCTTTATTCCCGATACCCAGATTTTGAATTATATGGCCGCGAACTATGGCCTTCCTGGGTTTACTCTTCAACACCTGAAGTACGTATCCAGCAATGCTTATTCAGGGGCCGAGGTCTCTTCGGCTCAGACTTCATACCCGCTGATCCTTGCGAATCCCGGTTTCGGATCTTCCAGGTTCCTCCATACGTCACAAGCCGAAAATCTCGCTAGTCACGGATATATCGTGGCAGTGATCGACCACACCTACAATACATTTGCAACTGAGTTTCCGGACGGTCGAATCACGACCAGCACAACCAACGGCTTATTCTCGCCTGACCATGATTATCGGACGGAAAGCGGTAATCGCGACAAGTTGGGAAAAGTGTTAACCGACGATGTGGCGTTTGCGCTAGACCAATTCGAGCTCATCCAATCGGGTCAGATTCCAAGTCATCTAAAAGGGAGGTTTGATCTCGGTCATGTCGGGGTATTCGGTCATTCCATCGGCGGAGCGACGGCCTACGACGCTGCTTACGATCCGCGAATCACGGTTGGAATCGACTTAGATGGAGCGCTTTATCGACTGCGTGACAGAGAGGGCCTGCGAAAGCCGTTTTTGTTCATGAACTCGGAAAGCGAATTTGATAGATTAAAAATGGTGATGGATAACCGGGTCTACACGGATGCAGAGCTTAACCGTATGGGCAACACAAGAGAGTGGATGAATCAAGTAACGGAATACAAAAAGTTAGAGCTTGAACGGATGCGCGAAACGGTTACCGCAGGGGGACAATTCCTCTATATCGACAATACGGAGCATTTGAATTTTATTGACGTACAGTTCATTTCTCCGCTGTTCAAAATGCTAGGCGTTACAGGAAAGATTGCGCCCGAGAGAGCAAACTCCGTTATCAATGCCTATATACTGGATTTCTTCGATATGTATCTGAAAAATCAGGGTGGAATCTTAATGAAAGGACCGAATAGCCGCTTTCCAGAGGTGAAGTTCGTAACCTCGCTACTATAAATAATGGAACAGGCTACCGATTTTGATATGATCTTCTTCAAATAGAGAGGTTTAGTAATAAACCGCTGCTTGAAGGGGAGTTTTCCTTTGTTTCAGGGCTTCAACCTTAGGATCTCTCCTCTCCACCAGTTGTCTGTCAGCTACGAAGTGACTTGGCTCCTACCTCGACTGGACTCACTCCGGCTGGTTGTGCCTAGCATAGCTAGGTGCGCGTGGACAAATAAAAGATGCTGTCCTTTTGCAATGAGCACGGAAGTTCGGCGAGAGTTAAAGGAGGTTATTCCCTCACAAGTGATTGTGGTCGATCATGTGCGTCACGTGTACATTTCATTCGGCGTCGCTTGTTCTAGCCCTATGCCCGCATCGGTTAGGGCTTTTTGGCGTTCCGCTTTCTCATGAAGATACAACTCACGTCATGTCGGTATCCATATAGTGGTTAAATACTGCCCTAAGAAAATCAGCAATCTCTATCATTCTTACTAAAATGTAAGAGAAGAGGTCAAATCGTTAGATAAGAGTCATTAACTTATAAAGCGTAGTTGTATATAATTCAGACATAAAATGATTTTTATAAAGGGGCAGTCAAAATGAAGAAGTTGATAGTTTTCGTATTGGTTATCGCTATTTTTGCAGGTATCGGGTTCGGCGTAAAACGTTTTGTGGAAGGCCCAACGCAATCGGCTAATGGAATTTTAGTGATCGCTACAGATCAAGAGATGAAGAAAGTCAAAGAGTTGTACAAAGATAGGAGCAAAGAAGTGATCGACTACAAAATGAAGCTGATTACAACAACAATAACTACAAAAATTGCAGAGCAAGATCGGGATGAAGCGGGACAGGAATTTGATACCCGAGATATCAAATATTCAGTTATTACTCGTTCTACAGCTGAGCAGTTCATCAAGAAGGGGATGATTCGAGCTAGACAAGATCCTGAAAGCTCATCTATTATTTCAGATCCAGTTACCGCAATTAAAGAATTATCGAATGGTCAAAATCTGCTCTTCTCTTTAAGTGATTACGAAATAAAGAATAACCAAATCGATTTGAACGGTCAGAAAGTATCCGTACAGTATGTGAAACGTCAGGCTTGGATCGGGTATGACCCTATGGATCTGGTTATTGTTAACGACCAAACTTATAACAACATAAAGGAAGCAGAGTCAACGATCTCATTGATTCATTTCCAAAAAGACAGTTTTGATTATAAAAAGAAAGAAAAAGTGAATAAGATTTTAGATGAAATCAGAAGTGTTTATCCAGATAGCGAAGACAAAGTAAACTTTGTAGATGTAAAAGATTAAGTACATGAATGCATACACATAAGGTTGAACTTTACGTAATGAGTGGGTGAAGATATGGAAGTTGTAAGAATGGAAAATGTAGTGAAAAGTTATGGCGAAGGCAATAACAGGGTTGATGCGTTGAAAGGGATTACGCTCTCGATCCAACAAGGAGAATTTGTCTCCATCGTAGGTGTGTCCGGCTCGGGGAAAAGTACACTGCTGCATATATTAGGAGGGTTGGATCGACCAACTTCAGGACAAGTATTCATCGGGGAAAATAGTATTTACGATTATTCGGACGATGAGCTTTCCATATTCAGAAGAAGAAAAGTCGGATTTATTTTTCAATTCTTTAATTTGATTCCGGTATTGAATGTCCAGGAGAATATCGCATTGCCTATGCTATTAGATGAGGAACAGGTAGATATGACGTATCTCGATGAAATTATTGAAACCCTGGGGCTTCATGACCGAAAGACTCATCTGCCTTCCGAATTATCTGGCGGCCAACAGCAACGGGTCTCCATTGGCAGGGCGCTAATTAATCGTCCTCATTTGATACTGGCCGATGAACCTACAGGTAACCTAGATACGAAAAATACAAAGGAAGTCATGGATTTATTACGATTGACAGCCAAGAAATACAATCAAACTATTGTGTTGATTACGCATGATTTATCGATTGCATCGGCTTCCGACCGGGTGATAACGATTGAAGACGGTAGTATCATTTCAGATCAACGGCTAACTGTGAATAAGGCTTAGACTGGGGGAGAATGAAGTTGATCAGCAGTTACAAACAACTTAGCAGCCGGTATCTAAAAGGGAATATCAAGCGTACCATTTTGACCTTAGTCGGAATCGTACTCTCAGTAGCGTTAATATCCACGATCTGTCTGTTTATGAAGGGATCACAGCTCTCCCAAATTGAAAACATCAAAAAGCTAAATGGGTTTTCGTTTCATGTCGGCATCTCCAATTACGATGAAGCGATACTGAATAAGATCAGATACAATCCCCAAATCGCATCGTATGGATTGATGTCTCAGGGCAAGAACATCCCGGTTGGGGACGTTTCAGTACAAATGAATTTCGCCGATCATCGTGCGTTGGAATTTTTACCTTATAGCCTTTTGGATGGCCAACTACCTGCCAATGAGCATGAGGCAGCGGTCGATTCATGGACGCTTCCTTATATCAATAAAGATCTTAAGCTCGGAGAATCCTTTCAATTGGATGGAGAAACCTATAAACTGGTTGGGTTACTAGACAATCGCGAGTTTACACAGAAAAGTAAAGTTGGACGATTATTAACCTATAAACGTGATTTTGACATTGGGGAAGGTCGGATATTATTCGAAATCAACCAGACAGCGAACTTTAACGAAGTGTTAGATGAAGTCAAATTACTTACTGGTAATGAAAATATTGTTATCAATGAAGAATTGATACGAGTGTTGAAGCCACAGTCGAATCGCTCGATTTTGGCCATGCTCGTCATCGTCATCAGTATAGTCGTGGTCGCGACAGCTGTCGTCATCTATAACGCCTTTCAAATCAGCGTCGTTGAACGGATGAAGCAGTTCGGGTTATTGAGAAGCATCGGAGCTACGCGCAAGCAGATTCGACACATTGTCATGAGGGAGGCTGCTGTGCTGGCTGTTATCGCGATTCCGATTGGAATTGTATGCAGCATATTAGCTCTTGCAGCTCTGCAGTTTATTTTCTTCATTATATTAGAGGACGGTGCAAGTGTCTCGTTCTTTCACATTGATTGGCAAATCGTATTGATCAGCTCGATCATTACGCTGGCAGCTGTATTAGCATCCAGTTATTATCCGGCTTTCTTTGCAGGCAGAATATCTCCCCTGCTGGCAATCAGCAGTAGATTATCCATAAGGAAAGAATCGATCAAAAAACAAAAAAATACCGTGCTGAAAAAGCCGATATCTTTTCCATTGAGCCTGGCCATGAAAAATGTAAAAAGAAATAAAAATCGATATAACATTACGATCTTATCGATCATTATAAGTAGTGTTTTGTTTATTACGTTCTCATCGATCATGAATATCGCATTTGCATCCAAATATGTGAATAAAGAGTCCACGAAATCGGATCTAACCATCTACCTGCAACAAGATCATCATGATTCTTCCGTAGACCGTCATGCCATTTTAGAACAGTTGAAGTCGCTTAGTAATGTATCTGAAGTTAGCCAACAGGACGCTAGTTTTCGAATCAACTTAAAGGATGTGGATCAATCTAGCGCGGCAGTTGCGGACATCCAGCAGACCGTTGGAACCAAGTACTCGATTACAATCGTTAATTATCTGGACGAGAATAAAATAAGGAAAGAATCAGAGCTTGTGATTAAAGTGCTCGTATATGGTTTTATTGCGGTTATTTCTCTGATTGGCAGTGTTAATATCATCAATACGATTACGATCAGCATCATCATCAGACGTAAAGAACTGGCTGCGTTAAAATCAATTGGTATGTCACAAAAAGGTTTGAAAAAAATGATTATCTATGAAGCATTGATATACGGTGTGTCTGGGAGCTTACAAGGGATCTTTTTCGGATGTATACTTTCCTATATAATATATGTGGCAGCTTCTGGTGTCTTGAAGCTTGAGTGGACGATTCCTTATATAGCTTGTATCATTACGTTTGCTGCCGCTTTAATCATCAGTTATGTATCTGTTCTGATTCCGCTGCGCAAAATCCAAAAAGATAATATTATTGATGTGATCAGGGAAGAATAATAACGAGGGCCTGGCTATGTGTATAGTCAGGCTATTCTGATTTGTTGGCCTATGGCCGAAATTGAAAGAGGAGAAGGGGGCCACACGTTGAGTAACATATTGCTGGTTGAAGATGATGAAGCTCTTGGGCTAGCCATCGAATTTTCATTGAAAAATGAGGGGTATGAGGTAATTAGAGCCTCTAGTGTCAAAGAAGCGAAGCATCAGTATGATCATCATACTTTTGATTTAATTATTCTAGATATTGGCCTTCCAGATGGAAATGGCTATGATTTATGTGTGCATTTCAAAAAACATAGCGATACATCGGTTGTATTCTTATCCGCCCTGGATGAAGAAGCAAATGTGGTCATGGGACTGGATATAGGAGGGGATGATTATATCACGAAGCCTTTTCGCGTGAAGGAACTGATGTCCAGAGTGAAAGTGCAATTACGCAAGCAAGCGCTGCTGAAAACTACTTCGATGATCCTTACATCTGAAAATATTAAAATCGATATGAACCTAGTCAAGGTGTACAAAAATCAAGAGAGCGTTCCAGTAACGAATTCAGAATATAAGCTTCTCCTAGCTTTCATGATGAACGCCCACAAAGCATTGAAACGAGATGAACTCCTGCTAAATATGACGGACGGAGATGAAGTTTTTTTTGATGAAAATACGTTATCTGTATACATTAGGCGTTTAAGAGACAAGGTTGAAGATGATCCCCAAAATCCGCAGTTTATCGTCACGCAAAGAGGATTGGGCTATCGCTGGAATAAGGATGTGAGCAGAGAGTAAGATGATGAAAAATACCGAGTTGAAAGGCTACATAGCGATATTGGCCGTTCTGTTAACGTTATTTACCGTTTATCAATTGATTACCCAACAACTGTTCAACTATCAATTGAAAAGCGATTCCATTACAACTTGGGGGGAAATCACCGCAAGATTGGTCGAACATAACCCTGAGAACGAAGCGGAAATTATGAAAGTCTTAACAAGCCATTCCTCTGATTCAATTCCGTATCAGGAAAAAGGGAGAGCGATCTTAAGGCAGTATGGATTATATGAGGGACTGGAGTCGCAGCTTTTTCCTCTATTAAATAACCATATCGCTAGCCATAATCAGTTTATGTATTGGGGATTGGTTTGTTTCGGATGTGTACTGATTCTGGCAAGCTACATGCAGTATAAGATGATTTTCCAGAAAATTAGACAGCTTACCTCGGCAGCCAAAAAAATCATCGATGGGGATTATTCAGTTGTCATCAATGAAAACAAAGAAGGGGATCTCGCTAAGCTGGTGGTTTCCTTTCGTTCGATGAAACATATTATTCGAAAAAGCATGCAGGATTTGCGTGAAGAGAGAGAATTTTTAGTACAAATGCTGCAGGATATATCCCATCAATTAAAAACGCCGCTTTCTACGATATCCATCTACAATGAGATGATGCTGAATGAAAGCTTGCCGCGCCAGCAGCAAGTTCAGCTGCTGCAAAATAACGATGTGCAAATCTCTAGAATGCATCTCTTGATTCAAAATTTGTTGAAGGTAGCGAAAATAGATGCAAGAGCCATTTCATTTGAGAAAGAACCGGCCAATTTGGTTGAGTCCGTTGAGGATGCTATAGATCGCTTGGAGAACATGATTACTGATCGGAATATATTGATTGACTGGAATGGCCCGAAGGAAGTAGTCGTTGCACACGATAAACTATGGATGCAAGAAGCATTATTGAACCTGCTGAAGAATGCGATTGAGCACTCCGATCCCGGCGATAAGATCAAGATTACAATCGAAGATACACCAATTTATACGGAGTTGGTGATTCAAGACTTTGGGGAAGGAATTGCTGCTGAGGAATTGCCGCATATTTTTGAGAGATTCTATAAAGCAAGCGGTTCTAAAAAGCATGAATCGGTAGGAATTGGCTTGGCATTAGCCAAATCCATTATCGAAGCGCATCAAGCTTTGATTAAGGTGGAAAGTGAAAGATATGCCTATACCAAATTTACGGTTACCTTCATAAAGTTTTAAGTGCAGAAGAAAATGAGCAGCAGTTCTGGGCAGCTATGTCCCGTGCTGCTTTTTTATTTTTAATTTTTTGGATCAAAACATATACGAGATTCCTACGATTTAGTGAGATTAAGTTTCCAATTGTAAGGGAAGAGCCATTCATTTATCCAAAGGGAACACATAAGTTATCTTTAATAGTTACCTGAGAGCGAAGGCTAACGATTATCAGGAATTTTCTTACAAGAGGGATTATGAAGGATAGTTTATAAGTATGGTATATAATACCATGTAGATTTGCTAAGATAGATGAAGCAGGTCCTAGATTTGCCTGAAAGACAAAAAGTTAAATTGTTGAGCTGGAAGGTGGGAAATAGGTGGGAGAAGGTAAAAGAAGGAAGCGGATGTACCTGGTGTTTTTCAGTGTGTTGCTTATTTTTATTATTGCAGGGTATTCAACATCACAAGAGACTCTTCAACCTGGGAGAGAGAAGAAGCAAGATTTTGATCAAGGAAGTGGGATGAAATTTTCCAGCCTTTCTGAACAAAAAATCGTGGATTTGGCTAAGGTCAGTAAGGTATGGGGAATGGTGAAATATTACCATCCTAAGGTTGTATCTGGGGATATAAATTGGGATTATGAACTATTTCGGGTGATGCCTTCTATTTTAGAAGACAATTCAGATGTAAACTCAATTCTCTATAAGTGGGTTCATTCATTAGGTAATGGGACCGTTCCCAGGGATCTAGAGCAGCTATACCAGTTTTCCAAAAATTCTATACAGCTCAGTCCAACTACAGATTGGGGTAAGGACGAGGAATATCTCGGTACAGATCTGAGCCTTGAATTATCAAAGCTTTTGGATTCAAATATTTCAGAACGAGAAAATGCATATGTTATTTTTAAGGGTAATTCACCCTTTCCGATTATGGATAATGAAAACCCTTATTATAGTATGAAATTTGATGATGCAGGCTACAGATTACTTGGATTATTCCGTTATTGGAATATTATCGAATATTATTATCCTTATAAAGATGTTATCGGAGAGGATTGGGATCGAGTGCTTCTGGAGTTTATCCCTAAAATAATAGATGGGTCTGATTATGATTCCTATTTCATGACCTTATCGGAACTGACAACTAGAATACATGATTCTCATGCCTATTTGGTGGGCAAAAATAAAGAGTCAATTACTGATTATTTTGGAAAATATCAGTTTCCCGTAAACTTTACTGAAATTAACAATCAGATTGTTATAAGTAAAGTAATTAACAAATGTGGACTTGAAGTCGGAGACATTATATTAAAAGTTGGGGACAATAGTATAGATCAATTATTAGAAGAAAGAAGAAAATACATCTCACAGTCTCGAGAAGACACGGCTACTTTTTTCTTTCTTGCATTATTGCGAGCTCATCAGAAGAATACGGACGTTACCATAATCCGACAGGGAAAAACGATGGATGTAAGTGTGACGGGTTCTCGACAAGTGATTAATTTCCTTGTTGATACAAAATCTCAAGCAATTGAGAACGGGGAAATTTACTATATCAATGCCGGTCTGTTGGGAAAAGGTGAGATTGATGCAATCATGAAGGAATGGTGGAACACTAAAGGTCTGATTGTTGATCTTAGAAATTACCCTTCTAGCGAACTTACCTATACATTAGCCCAGTATCTGATCCCTTCTGAAAAAGAGTTTGCCAAAGTGTCATTACCTAATCGTGCAATACCGGGTGAATTTAATTATATTGAGACTCTTGTCTCAGGGAAGCCTCAAGATACAAATGACGCGGTTTATAAAGGGAAAGTAGTGATTTTAATCAATGAACAAACTATTAGTAGCGGTGAGTTTACAACGATGTCGCTTAGAAATACAGAAAATTCAATAGTTCTTGGGAGGCCAACTGCCGGAGCTGATGGTAATGTAGTTAAATTTACTTTTCCAGGAAATATAAAAACTGCAATAAGTGGAATCGGTGTATTTGATCCTGAGAATAAACCAACGCAAAGAATAGGAGTGCAGCCTGATATTCTTCTTGATCCAACCATTGAAGGCATTATAGAAGGCAGAGACGAGTATGTTGAGAGAGCTGTTGAATTAATTAAAGATGGCTATTAAACGATCTCTTAACGCATCGCTTAGCCATTGGTAGTTATTTAGTTCGTTTGCTTGCTTGGATTAGTTAGATGTTGTCTTTTGTGGCTTATATTGAGCTACTGTATAAGTAGAGACTAGGCCTTTGTGCTGCATGATTCGGCTGATTCAACGCCTAGATACGATCATGCCTCGCTAACGAAGTTGAACTTTTAAATTTCTAGTACCGTAAGCTTTACGGTTCATATTGAACATTTTAACGATATGACTCGTAACATGGTCTTCTGACTTGTGTTCTGTGGCTTCATAATAGTATGTGCTTTTAGAGATTCGTAGGACGTCACACATTGCTGATACCGAGTATTTTTCACGGTTTCTCTTGATGACACTCACTTTCGTCCCATGACAGCGTTGCTTGCTTGATCCAGCAATCCAAGATAAAAGAAGATAAAGGAGGGAAGTTAGGAAATTATCTTGATGAAGTTAATTCATGGCGGAGGAAGTGTATCTCAAGCTTGTAAGTGACTTGGTATGCTGTATATGCTAAATTAGCTTTTTAGAGATTTCAAAGCGATTAAGAAAGTTTAACCCCTCTTTTGACCTTTTGGAGGCTATAAAGAAAGGCATTATCAGCGGACGTTCTGTATAGGAATGTCCGCTGATAATGCTCCATCTTTTTTTCGTGACCACTGAAATAGAGGCCGTCAAGGCAGTCCCATAATGTTTTTGATAATCAAATAGTAGTCTACAAAAAACTTAATAGGCGAGGGGACAAGCTAGTTTCATAATTGATTTAGGCACAAGGATAAATCATAAACGTAAGAACATCAGGTGGTTTACTTGGAAGCCACTAGAATGGGTCTAAAAATCATATTCCGTATTTTAATTGTTAATTATATTAGTTTTTGATAAAGGAATATTCACAGACATTATTAAGGACTGACCTCCATAAATATCACTTTGAATAACAGACATATCATAAGATATGCTTTCATAATTTCCAAATTGTTTTAAGTCAATTTGGCTTTCGTAATTAAAACTAAAATTATTATCTTTAATTGACGATTTGTCTTCTTGCTTCAAAATATTTTGATCTTTTATTTTTTTTGGTAATAATATTTTATAGCTGTACTTGTTTTGCCCCTTTTTCTTGATCTTCGCATTTATTTTGAATCTACCAGCATCTTCTAAGGTGTTGTAGGAATCTAAAAACCATGAATCTTCATTATTTTTATTATTAATATTTATTTTTTCGAGAAAGTATTGACCTGTTTGAAGTGTAAAAATAAGAGCATCATTTTCGTCAAAAAATTTAATTTTATTAAATTGCGGGATATATTTAGATAGTGAAATTGTGAATTTTCCATTATTCGTGATCTTTTTATCATGAAGTTTAACATTACTCACTACTGTTTTATTGTCTTGTAAAAGCTCCACCTTAGCTATTGTCCGTCTATCGTAATTGGCATAGAAGGATAAAAAAATAGTTTTAGTCACATCCGCTTCATTAAAAAAGAGATAAGAAACTTGATTTTTATTATTACGTTCTAGTTTGGGTACTAAATCAGCATCACTTTTATCTAGCTGTGATTGAGAAATATTAGGTGAGTCAACTTTAGTGGGAATTGTCTCATTTTTTGAACTGCAGCTGCTCATAATAACTATAAAAATAAAAAAAATGACTGTTACGTGACTTTTTCTAAATTCGAATATTTATACCACTCCTTAATGGATGATATAATAACCGTTGATTGTTCTATCAACGGTTATTATATCATTTATTTATATCGGAAGAACCATTTATAAGTTCCATTACTGCCGTTGCTCTGCGCAGCCAGTCCTGTTTTACCCTCTCGAGGATACGACTAATATGTTCTTTTGATTTTATTAGCGCTCCAAAGCTCATAAGTGAATCCCTTTTCTGCAGTGTAAGTTACAGTAGAGGGTTTTCCCCCAGCTTTGCCCCCAATTACCACTTATAGTAGCCTTAGCTATTAATGCGAAGTTATATTCAGTGCTTCCACTAATCGTGTATTGAGAGGTACAAGTAGTTGCAAGAGACACACCAGCGGATGCATTCAATGCTACAAATGTATCCTTATCCCAAGAATCTTAACGAAAATCTTAAGCAAATTGATTCCATGTGTTTGGAACAACAACTACTGGTAGAGGCGTATCTCTGTCCAAGTAGTATTTCCATAAGAAACAGTTGGTATAGTATTGCTTGGCGTATCCGCTGCACTTACGGGAATTGCGGCTCCCAAAAGAGTTATTGCTGTTATGCATGAAGCGATTGCTACTCTTTTTTTGTTTTTAAATAACACATCCATCTTTCCTCTCCTCGTTTAGAGGTATGGTGAATGGAATACAGCCAGCTCGTGCTATCTCGCGAAACCCGCATTTATACGATATGATTACGATAAGTGAAAACAACCTGATCTGTGGACACGCTGTAGTGAAATCGGCTAATGGCCGGTTCTTCAATTCGGTGTTCTTGAAGGGAAAAGTATCCTTGAAAGAGTTGGTCTTGACATAAACATTGAGAAAATTGGAATGGAGAAAGATTTGTCATGACGGAGATGACATCTGCTCCGCTAAATATTTTTATCAGCTACATGTATAAGTGAAAATGTAGTTGTCAGTCCGGCATAGTCACCGGCTAAGCTTGCCAATGGCTTCCATTTATCCACTGCTGTTTTAAAATTTCCTGCATACGAAGCGGGGTCCATTTGCACATGCTCTATGATTCCAAGAACTAGATGATCTCCGCCGACGGGTATAATTCGATCGAGTTTTAGCTCGAAAGCGATCGGGGCTTCAAGTACAGCTGGTACATTGACATACTTACAGGGCTTGGGCGTGACTCCTGCAAGTTCAAACTCATTCTTTGAAGGTGCTACATTAGCGGAGGAACGCTGCATCGCTTCGCCTAGTGGCTCGGAAACCATATTAATAACATACTCTCCGAGCTCACGAATATTGGTCAGTGTATCCTTGACCGTACCGTCTCGTTCGCCTACGCCCGGGCCGATGGAAATCAGCAGTGTTGGTGGGTTACGGGAAGCAACAGTAAAAAAACTAAAGGGTGCCAAATTTAATACGCCTTCTTTGCTTTTGGACGAAACCCACGCAATGGGTCTCGGTACAACTGAACCGATCATCAATTTATACATTTCATGCTCACTTAAATCGCTCATATTAAACTCGATTGCATCATAGCTTGGCATAATTATTATCCTTTCATTACTTTTTGCGGTGGCAGTTTCGGTTTAAACTGTTAACCAGAGAGAAGTTCTGCTTGCACTTGGAACTCATACTAACACATATTTTCAAAAAAATAGTATGCACTTTAAAGTGTGTACTTACTTTAAGGGAAGGGAACCCAATGAGATGATGAAACAGAACGAATCTACGGAAAAACAAAATAGCCTGACTCCGTTTGACTATACTTTAACCATGATTGGAGGCAAATGGAAAATGAAAATCATGTATCAACTAATCAACCAAGAGGTTATACGCTACGGTGAGCTCAAGCGGCGCATTCCAGACATTACTCACAAGGTCCTGAGCTCCCAGTTGAAGGAGCTAGAAGAAAACAATATTATCAACCGGAGAGAATACCGGCAAACACCTCCTAAGGTGGAATATTCTTTAACTCCAAGGGGCAGAACTTTGATGCCAATTCTGGAGGCTATGTGCAAATGGGGGTTGCACAATCTCCCTAGTAATTTAAGTATTGAGCCTACAGAAAATAGCAGCTACGGAACCTAACAGTAAAATATAGTGGAGGGAATGTTTAGGTTTGGGAACCTTAAGGGGTTGTTACAAAATATTTGGATAACGGCCTTATTGGTTTCGTTGGTTATACTTAGCGTTTGATAAAACGAGTAGAGCAAATGCTTATTTCATCGTGTCAGAAGTCAAATTATAGAACAGTTGAAGTGTTAAGGTGTGCATAAAAAAAGACCCTTTAAAGAGTCTGTCTAAGCGGGTTTACCTTTTTCATCCCAAAATATGAAATTACCAATGCAATCGGAGCAACGAAAGGTAAAACAGGAGTCCAACCAATGAAATGAAAAACTGGTGCTAAGAAAGCCATCCCACCAAAGAATATTGATAATTGAGATTTTTTATGTAAACCATAAGCGGCGAATAATAATCCTACTATTATCAATATCACAAATGAGATATTAAGTAAATTCATATGATCACCTCCAGCTAATCTATAAAATAATTCTATGTATATTGTACACCAAATCACATAAAAATTTTATTTTATGACGAACTTGTAATATGAAGTGCGACAGCTAAAATCACAAAGAAGCCTATGGATGGAGTCGTGTAAAATGGAAGTTACCACACAACCATCATTTACAGGAGAACCCACCATGAGCTTTACATAATTGAACGAGGACAACTAGAAGTGCTGCATTGATTGGGTTGGTACTGCCGCAAAATTGGGCTTCAGCTAGGTCGACATTCTTCTATTATTGCACGAGACTTGATAAGTATCCAAATAATAACATTATCGGATAAAATTCTAATAAGGCAATGATAGATCGTTTTATTTTGAACTAATCTTCATTTATCTAAATTGGAAAAGAGGTTATGACTCAATGAATAGCAATATTATTTGGGGGATAGTATTATTAGCGCTGAGTTTGTTTCTTAAGCCATTATTGGCGATTGTGGGCCTGAATGAAAGGTTGTTCGGATTGCACTGGCAAGGTGAAACTGTGTTTTCATTGAGTCCATTCTTAGTTCGGATTATTCTAGCAGTAATTGGGGTTATCATGCTTATCATCGGCGGTATGCAAGTTGCAAAGCAGAAGAATAAATAGTTGAAAGGATAGAGAGCACCATAATTGATCTTGCTACAATATTGAACATTAATAACCAAGGTTAGCTTTAGTATGAAGTAGTTAGCAAACTAATGAAATTTAAGTGTCCTATAACGTAATGACTTACTAGCAATAGATTGCTTTCGACTGTAGGGGTCTACAAATAGTTCCTAGAGGATCTCAATACAGGTTAAAGACTGATATTCTGTAATCTAGCTTCATGTCTAAAAAAATCCGTAAAGGAAGTTTTATATATGAAACCTCAAGTAACCGTACTTACGTTGTTAACGAATGACGTTCCCCGAATGACTCGATTTTATCGGGATGTGCTTGGATTCCCAACTATTGTCGACTCTGAAGAGTACGTGGAGTTTGAAAATAGTGGCGTTCGCCTGTCCATTTGCTCCAAACAATTAATGGGGGCCAATACGAATGGCCATCACTCTTATTCCGAAGCGCATAGGGGACAAGCTTTGGAACTATGCTTCCCATGTGATTCGCCTGAACAGGTCCAATTAGCCTATGAGAAAATCATTTCAAATGGCGGCACTGCAATTAAAGAGCCTACGCTCATGCCTTGGGGACATACAGCCGCTTTTTTTGCCGATCCAGAAGGAAACATCCACTCCATCTATGCAGAATAACAAGCTGAGTCGAGTGTAGATATTCAAAATGAAATCGAGGGTATTATTGAATCAATTTAAATTATGTCTCGTAGTGCAGGAAATTCGATTTTCAACATAATAGAAATCTAATAAGAGCCATAAAATCAAGTTTTTTAACTTAAAATTTATAGTTTAAGTAAATAACTTAGGCATAACATAATAGTGTGTTACCATCTCTTTGGATAAAGATTTATATTTTATGAGAAAAGAGGGTATGAAATGCAGGTTAATCGTGCTTTGCAAAAGAAATGTTATCGAGCAGTTGCTATGTTAGTCATGTTTATGTTGTTATTCACCAATTTGGCTTTTGCTGACGAGGTGGAAGAACAGACAGTGGTGGCAAGTACTGAAATTGCAGCAAAATGGGATTTTACGAGCATTAAAAATGACCCCGGGGTGTTTAATGCTTCATCAGGCCTTTATAAAGATTCCTCGTCGATCGTACAAGAGGTTGGGGGAAGTAACAGACAGGGCTTTACTTTTGAAGAAAGCGAAAAAAGCATTCGTTATCAAGGTTGGGATAATGGTAAAGACAAAAAGGCTTGGATTGCCACCCTCTCAACAAAAGGCCTGGAAAATATCACTTTATCCTCACAACAGAAATCCTCTTCCTCAGGACCAAGAGATTTCAAGGTCCAAATAAGCACAGATTTAACTAATTGGAAAGACGTAAACAAAGGTACGCTTCTACTAGGAACTGACTACAATGCTACAGGATCATTAGTAGATGCTCTGCTTCCAAACGAAGCCAATGATCAAAATCGATTATATATTCGCTGGCTTGTGAACTCTAATGCACGAGTATCAGGAAGTGACTCGATAGGAAATACGGGCTCGAGCAGAATAAGAGATGTTGTGGTCAGCGGCGAGCGCAAAACACTAAATTCTCAGAAAATTCCCCAATTGTTAAATATGACATTCAACGGAGATCCCAAAACTAGTCTGGCATTTGCATGGTACACACCAAAAAACGTATCAGGAACAAAGCTGCAGGTTGTTGAAGCCGCAGAAGTAGTAAATGATGTATTCCCAGAAGCTAAAGCGACTGTGTATACCGGAAGTTCCACTATTATTGAGACTTTCATGGTGAAAGGTGATCGATCAGCTAAGAAAAAGGAGAAATTTGCAAGCCATAAGGTCATTGCAAATCAGCTCAAGCCGGCTACGGCATACAAATACCGTGCTGGCAATGGAGATGCAGATGGATGGGGCCCTATTGGTTCTTTTACTACCGATCAAGTGAATAATGCGGATTTCCGCTTTGTTGTAGGCTCCGACTCGCAGGGCTCCAGTAAATCTACATTTGAGCTGTGGCAAGATACATTCCGCAAGGCGATTGATCATATTGGCGATCCGAAGTTCTTTATTTTAACCGGGGACTTGGTGGATAACGGCGATTTGGAATCCCAATGGCAATGGTTTCTAGGCGTTCCGCAGTATGAATTTGCTCGTGTTCCTTTTGTTCCTGTGCTTGGCGGACATGAAGTCAAAGACTATGACGGGGATGAAACGACAGATAACAATAATTTTTACAACCATTTTAATTTGCCAAAAAGCGTAGTTACAGGCACTCATGAGGGTTCTGTTTATGCTTTTGAATATGGGGATGCGCTCTTTATGCAATTTAACTCCCAGTTCGAGGGAGCACTCAATAAAAAAGGTGAACTGGATTGGGTAGATCCTGAATTCAATGCCCAGTTGGATTGGATGAGGAATCAAGTTGCAAAAACCGATAAGAAGTGGAAATTCGTATCCTTTCATAAAGGTCCGTATTCCTCAGGCGACAATGCGGGGCAGTGGGAAGATAGCCGCATCCAATTCTATAAGAAGTACTTGATACCTGTATTCGATGAGATGGGCATAGATATTGTGTTCGAAGCACATGACCATATGTATATGAGATCTTATCAAATGCTGAACGATAAGCCTATTAAAAACGTAATTAAAGATCCCCAAGGTAATGTAGTCAATCCTCAGGGTACCGTGTATCTGATGACAAACTCTGTAGGTGGAAAATTTTACGAGAAATATCCAGGCTATAATGATTATTTTGCCGTTATCAATGCTCAGCCGTTCAAAAAAATGTTCACCGATGTCTCGATCACTAATGAACTTCTCAAATTTACGTCATATACGGCGGCAAAAGGGGAGAGCGTAAAGAAATACGACGAGTACAGCATCAAGCGAACAGACGATAAGCCTGCTAAGGTAGAGCAAGCGAAAGTCAAAATCGAGAGTGGTGGCAAAGCCGTTATTTCATGGAATTCCCCTTCGGTTGTCACAGAGTCTGTCAGAGGATTCAGAATTTATGAGCAGGATGACAAGGTGAACAAAAATTGGAGCGTATATATTCCAGTTGTTGCAGGTCAAACCGAATATAAGTATACATTAAATAACGTTGATCCAAACAAAAGCTATCATTTTGTCATAAAGGCAGCTGGAGTTCGAAATAATTCGGAGCCGGTTCAGGTCAGTACAAGCACAGTACATGCGGATATCAAAGTGCCTGCTAATCCGGTTCCCGTGTATTAACAAACCGCATCTAGGTTCTAACGTATAACTCAATAAATAACCTCGGCGGCCGGAAGCTGCTGAGGTTATTTGCCGTTGCCTGTCTGAATAAGGGCAGCACAAAGGCGTTACATACTGGTTGGAAGTAATTCAGCAGTATATCTTATAATGTAAGTGAATTATAGGTTCTAGAGTGTAGTTAATCACGATAATTACTTATAAATACTTATTGTAATATTACACGTACTTATATATACTTATGTTAAAGTATAAAATCATTATTAAAGGAGTGCACCCCGTTTGTTTCAAGAAGAAAGATTATTAAACATTCTTGATTACTTAAAGCAACATCAATCCATGAGTGTTGGCGAAATATGCTCGATTTTTCAAGTATCCAGAGACACAGCGCGCAGAGATATTGTCAAACTGGTTCAAGAAGGTGTCGTTGTTCGGACGCATGGCGGGGTAGCTCTTCCCAGTCTTCAGAAAGAGCTCTCTTCCTATCAGGAACGTCTCATTGAAGAATCCACCAGTAAGAACGCTATCGGTCAGCTTGGGGCTAAGCTGATTCACGATCATGAGACGGTATTTTTGGACGTATCGACAACTGTCCAATTTGTCGCGGAACATATTCAAGCGAAGCAGATTACTGCCGTTACACATTCAATTGATAATGTAAGCATTCTCTCCAAACGAGATGATTTGAACATTTATGTACTTGGCGGCTATTTGCATGCGCAGAATCGACTATTATATGGTCCTTCTGTTATCGATAAAATTAGTGAAATTCGTGCAGATAAGGCGTACATCGGGGCAACGTCCATTCAGCCAGACGGACTCTATTATCCCTATGAAGATGATGTTCGAGTGAAGAAGGAAATGGCCAAGCAATCGGATCAAGTGATCCTTGTTGTGGATCATACGAAATTCGCGGCAAAGTCAAGATTTAAGTTAGATTTTGATTACGTGGATATTATCGTGACAGATCAGTCTGTTAACAGTGAAATGAGAGAAGTATTAGATCAGAATAATATCACACTGATTGAATGTACAACAAATAATTCTGAGGACGGAGTTGAATAGAAATGAACAACATAATCATTCATGATGTCAACGTATTGCTCCCACATCAAATCCTGCCTTCCGCTTCAGTTTGGATTACAGATGGGAAGATAGAGCGCATTGAGACGCAAGAAGCTTCTACATTCGACGAGGACTACGAACGGATAGATGGCAAAGGGATGTGGCTCATCCCTGGGATGATAGATGTTCATATTCATGGAGCAAATGGCTACGATATGATGGATGGCACGGAAGAAAGTATTCAAGCAGTATCTCAGACATGTGCGGCCACCGGATGCACTTCATTCTTGGCGACAACTGTAAGTTCCACGATCGATGATCTACTGAACATGATTTGCCGCGTGAAATCGGTGGTCGGTCGTGAGCAAGGAGCTAAGATCGCTGGCATTCATTTGGAAGGACCTTATTTGAATCCGAGACGGAAAGGGATGCAGAATGAGAAATATCTTCGCCATCCTGATCTGGATGAAATGAAGCTTATATTCCGGGAAGCTGGTTCGCTTATAAAAATGGTGACGATTGCTCCAGAATTGCCGGGTGGACTAGAGCTGATTTCCTATTTAAAGGAGCAAGGAGTTGTCATTGCCGTTGCGCATTCTGATGCCACGTATGAGGAAGCGAAGGAAGCATTTGGGGCAGGCGCGAGTCATGTGACACATTGCTTTAATGGCATGAGACCAATTCATCATCGGGACCCCGGTCTGATCGTTGCCGCATTCGAGGAGCCGCATGTAAGTCTGCAAGCGATCGTCGACGAAGTTCATCTTCATCCAGCAATCATCCGTCTGATGCATCGTATTAAAGGACCGGAAGGGATGGTACTGATTACAGACGCGCTTCAAGCGATGGGTATGGGGGATGGAGAATATCTGTTTGGTGGCCATCATGTCACGGTATCCGAGGGAGTTGCAAGGTTAGCGGATGGTACTTTGGCATCAAGTACGGTAACAATGAATGAAGCGTTGCGACTAACTACAGCGCATGGAATATCCTTCACAGATGCTGTACAAATGGCTTCAACCTCACCTGCTCGTATTTTAGGTCTGACGAACAAAGGGAAAATTGAACTCGGCTATGACGCAGATTTTGTTCTTCTCAATGAGAAGTATGAAGTACAATGGACGATGATTGAGGGAAAACGGGTCTAATTCATTCGAATAATAACAAAAAGACGATCAACCACATGAATCATCAGTGTTGATCGTCTTTTTGTTGGAAGGTAAGCGTTAACAAGTAAGACATCCATTTCGACTGGCATCATGAATAATAGTGTCGCTTTTAATCTAGCTCGCTGAATAAAGAGCAAAGAAATACATGAGCGGTTATGAAAGGATGAATGATATGACACGTTATTTGGGAAATGGCGCATATTGTTATGCCAATTCGGCTTCGATGCTGTTGTCGACGATCGGTGAGGATGTTGAGCCTGGCTTCTTTGAAGTTATGACAGGATTCGCGTTAGGAGCTTTTCTTTCAGAATCTAATAGGATCTTCTTCGATAGCTGCTCAAGCAGCCCTGATGAAGGTGTTAACCGAGCGTTTGATATACTCGGCTTTCATGTTCAAGAAAAAGTGAAACAAGACGGGGCACTAATGCCGTTGGACGAATTAAGAGAAGATCTTGCCGTATCACCGATCATGTTAGGGCCTTTGGATATGGGGCATTTAACCTACAATCCAAATTATCGATATGTGGGAGGAAGTGATCATTATGTTCTTGCATTAGACATCAATGTACAAGAAATAATGCTGCACGATCCAGCAGGATATCCGTATGTATGGCTGCCGTTAGAGCAGTTGGATCTGGCCTGGAAGGCGGAACGAATCAAGTGCAGCCAAGGCTCTTACCGTTATTGGCTGTCACCTGAGCGGATAGAGTCCCCTTCAGTAGAACTTGTTTATGAGCGCTCCCTCCGTTTATTTCAATCCCGTTATAAGCAACAAGCAATATATGGAACTGATTCTAATTACGTGGTCGGTACAAACGCCATTCTCGCTAAAGCCGAACATATCAGAAGCGGAAATCTTGTCCACGGAGAGATCGAACATCTTATACATTTTGCACTACCGCTTGGTGCGAAACGGGCTATGGACTTTTCAAGATTTTTTGCTGGCAGTCATACGCAGTTAGCACATTTAAAAGAACTACAAGCCCGATTATTTGGCAAATGCCAATCTGCTGCGATGTTACAAGAGTGGTGCGTTCTCGCAGATACGCTAGAACAGCTTTCTGAAGTGGAGGGGGAGTTTGAGGCAGCTGTTACCGCTTTATAAATAAGGCCTAGGCTGATATGGGACTCATTGCCCACGTACCTCAGAGAGACGAGAGAAGCCCTATCACAGGAATTGCAGAATTCAGCTCAAATGTAGACAGATAAGAGTCGTGTCCTCCGTTGTTTGTGAAGTAATCGCGATGATCGCGGTTTTTTATTTTACCCTCAAAAAAATCTGGAATTAGAATGCATATGATACCGATCTGATATACGATCTATTTTCCCGAAAAAGAAGTATATTGACTATCTTTATAAATATATTTAAAATACGTTTATTATATAAGTAGACGAAACATTATATTGTTTGTTTAATTATAAAAATAATAATCGATACATTTATTGACAGGAGGCGGATTACTTATGAAGGAAGAACAAGAAGTTATTATATATCCAGCTGCATCACAGGATCGGATGAATTACTTAATGGGGCTGTTTACTGCAGTCCAACAAATTGGGACTGTACTACATTTTGCTGGGCAGCTCGATACAAATTTATTACAGAAGGCTCTTCAACTAACATCTGTCAAAAATCCTATTTTAAACAGTAGATTTGTAGAAGCTGAAACACCTTATTGGGAAAAATATACAGAACGTGCGATCGAGTCGATATTGTCTGTTCAAAATTGTCAAGATCATGAAAGAGACTCCCTAATAGAAGCCTACATAGCCCAGCCGATTGACTGGGTTAACGGTCCAATGCTAGAGGCACGGCTGTTTAGATCTGGACATGATTCGTTGTGCTTGAAAATATCACATCTTTGCATGGATGGGGCAGGGGTGAAAGAGTTTATCCAGCTATTGGCCACGCTATATACCCGGTTATTTGAGGGAGAGTCTTACCAAACGATCCATCAAGTCATGATGGAGGGCAAACAAGGTTTTAGGGACCAAACTCCACTGTTTGCTGCAGCGGGAATAACAGATATTTGGTCAGCCCACCAACAGCAAGCAGGAATTGCTTCCCTTTGGTCTTTCCCATCCACTTCTCAAGAGAATCTAACTCCTGTTATTGCAGTGAGAAGTCTGGAACAATACCAGACAGAAAAGCTCATTAACCGAACCAAGGCAGCTAGGGCAACGCTCAATGACGGAGTGCTTGCGGCGTACTTTCGCTCTATTGCCAAGCAAGCAGTCTACATGGCGCCTCGTACCAAGGAAAAGGCCATTGGCATAACAGTCGATCTGCGCCGGTATTTGCCGAGCCGCACAACAGGAGCATTATGTAATTTATCCGGTATGGAAATGCCTGAGATTGAGATGAACGACGGCGAGCTATTTGAAGCAACTTTAGAGAAGGTGAAGCACGCCATGGATGCAATTAAAAAGCATACTCCCGGCCTGTCTTCTGCAGCAGGAATGGAGAAGATGGCTGCAATGCCTCTTTCTACTGCAAAAGCAGGGATGGCCAAGCAGCATGAGATGGTCAGTCAGCTGCAAATGGCATTGCCGCTAATGACGAATTTCGGCGTCATCTCAGAACACACTATCCAATTTGCAGCTTGTAATACAGTAAATGGTTATATGACTTCGCCGATTATGTACGCCCCCTTTTTCTGTCTGGGTGTAAGCTCATATCGTAATATACTCACTTTGTGCGTAGGTTACCATACACCCGCTGTTTCTGAACAAGAAGTAAGCAGACTTCTTGACGACATAATGATGGAGCTGACGACATAGCCATTCACCACTTATTAAATTCAAAGGTTTTAGCGTTCAGTTCTGATGGGATTGCATAGCAGGTTAGAATCGGGGTTGGAACAGAAGTAAATGTTATTTTTCATAAAATAGAAGAGGATACATTGAGTTCTAGTCGCTACAACGTTTATAATGTTCTAGTACAAAGTATAAAAGAAAAGGTGTCATGCATGAGCATATTAAACGTAGAACGACTAAGTCACGGCTTCGGAGACCGTGCGATCTTTAAGGACGTGTCCTTCCGTCTGCTCAAAGGCGAGCACATTGGACTGATTGGCGCCAACGGCGAAGGCAAGTCCACATTTATGAATATTATTACTGGCAAGTTGCAGCCAGATGAAGGTAAGGTGGAATGGTCCAAGCGGATGCGTGTTGGATATCTTGATCAGCATGCCGTGTTGAGCAAGGGCTCGACGATCCGTGATGTTTTGAGGGGAGCCTTCCAATACTTATTTGACTTGGAACAAGAAATGAATGACATGTACGGCAAGATGGGGGACGTAACACCGGAAGAGCTGGAGAAGCTCCTTGAAGATGTAGGTACGATTCAAGATACGTTGACTAATCAAGATTTCTATTTGATTGATGCCAAAGTCGAAGAAACAGCTCGTGGACTCGGGCTGAATGATATCGGTCTGGACAAAGACGTAAATGACCTCAGCGGCGGTCAGCGTACCAAAGTGTTGTTGGCGAAGCTATTGCTAGAGAAGCCGGACATCCTGTTATTGGATGAGCCCACAAACTATCTTGATGAGCAGCATATCGAATGGCTGAAGCGATATCTGCAAACTTATGAGAATGCATTTATTCTCATTTCGCACGATATTCCTTTCCTGAACAACGTTATTAACTTGATCTATCATATGGAAAACCAAGAGTTGAACCGCTATGTTGGTGATTATGATAAGTTCCAGCAAGTGTATGAAATGAAGAAACAGCAGTTGGAATCTGCTTATAAGCGTCAACAGCAGGAGATCTCCGATCTGAAGGACTTTGTTGCGCGTAACAAGGCAAGTGTTGCTACACGCAACATGGCGATGTCCAGGCAGAAGAAGCTGGATAAGATGGATGTCATCGAGCTGGCGAAGGAGAAGCCCCAGCCGCAGTTCAACTTCAAGGATTCGCGAGCTTCCAGTAAGCTAGTATTTGAAACCAAAGATCTTGTTATCGGTTACGATGAGCCGTTGTCTAGACCATTGAATCTTCGTATGGAGCGCGGCCAGAAGATCGCATTTGTTGGTGCGAACGGTATCGGGAAGACGACACTGCTACGCAGTATTCTAGGCGAGCTTTCAGCGATCTCTGGTTCTGTTGAACGTGGAGACAATCTGGATATCGGCTATTTTGAGCAGGAAATTAAGGATACAAACTATAACACGTGCATCGAAGAAATATGGAATGAGTTCCCTTCGTTCTCCCAATTCGAAGTACGTGCGGCGCTGGCGAAGTGTGGTCTCACTACGAAGCATATTGAGAGCAAGATCGCTGTGCTAAGCGGCGGTGAGAAGGCAAAGGTTCGCTTATGCAAGCTCATTAACAGAGAAACAAATCTGCTCGTACTCGATGAGCCGACTAACCATCTGGATGTCGATGCGAAGGAAGAGCTGAAACGTGCCCTCAAAGCTTACAAAGGCAGTATCCTGCTTATCTCTCACGAACCTGAATTCTATCGGGATATTGTTACAGAAACATGGAATTGTGAATCATGGACAACAAAAGTTTTTTAATATAGGTACTTTAAGCTGGTTCTGTCGCCAATGAGGCGATAGCGCCGGCTTATTTTATTGTAGCTTTACCATATAGTAAATTGGAGGTGAACGAACTCATGTATCCAGATAAAGTTCCCCGTTAGGCACGTGGTCCTCCATTCATGTGTCAAAGTCCACTCGCTAGTAATATAGTAAAGGGAGATGTATGTAGATGAACATGAATGGACCAGTAGAAATTTCTCGAAAAGAAAGACTTCAAATCTGCCAAGAAATTGCGGCTAAACTCCATAAGCTATACAAAGAACAAGTACTCGCAATAGGAGTCTATGGATCTGTATCCCGGGGTACAGACGGACCCTTCTCGGATATTGAGATGTTTTGTGTCATAGATGATTCAAGCGAAAACGTAGAATTTAGTTATGAATGGTCAGCAGGGCCTTGGAAAGCTGAAGTGAACGTAATCAGTTCAGTTTTCCTGCTGGAAGCAGCCGCAACAATAGAAGGTGATTGGCCCTTGACACATGGCTAAAAGGAGAGTGTAACTGTGCGCGACACCTGTGTCCCTACTGGCATGGAATTAAAAAATACCGGCTTTGGGTATACGTTGTCCTTAATAGGCGGTAAGTATAAAATGATTATTCTGTATTGGCTGTCTGAAAACAAGGTTATGCGGCACAATGAGTTGAAGCGAAGTATCGGAATCATTTCTTTTAAGACGCTAAGCATTATGTTAAAGGAACTGGAGTCAGATGGTCTTATCAACCGCAAGGAATTTCCTCAAGTCCCTCCCAAAGTGGAATATTCATTAACAGCCCGTGGCCAAACCCTGATCCCATTGTTAAATATGATGTGTGAGTGGGGTGAGAATAACAGAGATCTAACTCTAGAGGATGTACAGCAGTAGGAATTACTTCTTTTTGGCCTAATTAGGCTATCTCATTACAGGTTGTCAATAAAATTCAGATAATCTTGTGCGCTTTTGTCCAATTCGCCAGCATTTGGCTCAAAACTTTCAGTACCATAAAAAGCAAAGAACGAGCGATAATCTGCATTGCAATACCGGAAAGAAGTTTCAAAAGGGGATAATAAATGTTCGAGCGTATACTGGTATCTACCCTCTTCACGATAGTCTTCTTCCTTTATCCCGGCAGATACAGCTAACGCAGCTTTGCGGTTTTTTAATTTATCGCCTCCATTTGAACCGTATGCCCAACCATAAGCAAATACATCGTCAAGCCACTTTTTCAGCAGTGGCGGACTATTAAACCAATAAACAGGAAACTGTAAAACAAGATTACTATGTGATTCAATTAATTGTTGTTCCTTTTCTACATTGATGTTTCCGTCAGGGTAAACTTTATGCAACTCATGTACAGTATACTTTTCTGGATATTTTTTGAGTTCATCTGCCCACCGTTTATTTATGATGGATGTCTCTATACTTGGGTGTGTTACGATAACAAGAGTTTTCATAGATTTTTCCTCCTTAGGTGATATTACTTCTTGAGTATAAGGTCAGAACTATAAAAATGTAAGTATGCACTTTTAGTACAGGTACTTACATAAAGGTAAGTGTTAATCGTGAAGGCGAGGGAAGCAAATGCTTGCATTCCCCTCTTCTCTTGAGCGATCAGAGGTACTGATAACGAACCTGAATTATAGCTTGACAGTTAAAATATGTGCCATGAGATTATAGAATTTTGTATTTTTAATAAGAAAATAACATGCTATCATACGATTTGTATCTAGGTAGCGGATGGATCTTATATTTGGACATCTGATAGGCAAGGTCATGTGTTCAAGGGGCAGGGAGCCGCGCTTAGCACGAGCGGAATAAGCACCAGCGCGCTAACGTTAGCGTGGCTGACTGCACAGAGTGGGACAAAGTGTGATGCTGCCCAAGAATCCAGTGGACCTGATTACTAGACCATCAACGTGGCCAGAAGGAAAGCCGTTTTGCGTATGTGGGGCGAGTGCGAGTACACTTACGCTAGCGTGGCCATCTGCAAAGAGTGTAGTGGGTACAGCCGCATTAGTCTTATTTGTTTGATTGAAGTTATTAGAATAATCAACTTGTTAAATTCATATACTATTTTTGAGACATCTCATCCCTATGGCTCTTTGGCACCAGTTGTATCAATTTCTAAACGTTCCTTTTCGAGGCGGGAATGCTCATGATTGAATATGGCTGGTGCTCAAGGGTTAATTCAGGAACGTTATTGTCTGCCTACAGGTTTGCATTAATTATTATGCTAGAGGTTATTCATTACGGAACCTTATTATAAGAAAATGCATATGATAAATTTCAGTGTCATATGGCTCTAGTGGTACCAGTCGTTTACTCGGTAACCCTTGGGCAGAGGGGCTTGCGACAATAAAACCTCCCATTTTTATATGAGCGACTTGTACCAGTGAAGCTAATGCGTAATAATCAGACTAAATTTGTTGGAATAAAACTAACCTAATTCATTAAATGCCTTTAGATAAAACTCTAATCTAGCAAATAACAATTTAATTTTATAGATATCTTTTTAAAAGGAGGGCACAGGCACCCTCTTTTTTTCATTTCATTAATGTACTTTTATATTCTATGTTTTATATGGATAGTCATATGCGGATATATGCATAAATCACGAACTTTACTAGTTCTGAGACATAAGATAATGCGTGAGCAAATATAAATGTGAGGTGGAATCATGTCACAAGCGAATCTTCCAAATATAACACCAAGTATCACATTATCAAGAGAAGATGCGTTAAACTTATTGTTAGCATCAATTGCGATAGATGAATTAGGCCTAGGTCATGTCATTAATGCTGAAGCCGAAAAAATACAATATGCTGTTGGAACTTTACCTGGGTTAACAATACCAGCGACTATCAGCGATTTGCTAGCAATTGATGATAGTGTACAAAATACACTAATGACTGCTCTCAAGAATGAGATGCTCTTAGAGTCTAAGCTTAATAGCATCTTGACAGCACCTTCATTAACTGGACCTACTGGGGCGACTGGAGCAACAGGTCCTTCTGGTGGAATTACAGGAGCAACAGGAGCTACTGGCGGTACAGGTGGTACAGGTGCTACTGGAGCGACAGGAGCAACAGGAACCGGTACTACTGGAGCTACAGGTAATACAGGTGTGACAGGCGCCACTGGGCCTGCTGGCGGAGCAACAGGTGCAACTGGCGCTACTGGGGCAACGGGTGCTACTGGTGCCACTGGGGGAACAGGAGTCGCTGGCGCTACTGGAGCGACGGGAGTAACAGGATCTAGTGCAATTATACCTTATGCATCTGGTCTTCCTGTTATTTTAACAACTATTGCAGGTGGACTTATTGGAACCTCTAGTTTAGTTGGATTTGGGAATTCAGGAACAGGTGTTAGCATTGTTGGAGGCACTATAGATTTAACTGGAGCAGGAGGAACTCTACTAAACTTTGCATTTTCAGTACCACGCGCAGGGACAATTACGAATATTGCAGCATATTTTAGCACGACCTTAGCTCTAGCACTAGTTGGTTCAACAATTACCATCACTGCACAATTATTTAGATCAACAACACCAAATAACACATTTGTTGCAATACCTGGAGCTTCTGTTACACTGGCACCTGCGCTAACAGGAATTATTGCCATAGGTCAAGTCAGCAATGGTTTGACACCTGGATTAGCTATTCCAGTTTCACCTCAAGACCGACTTCTGCTCGTATTCTCTGCAACCGCTACTGGAATATCATTAATAAATTCTGTTGCAGGATATGCAAGTGGCGGTATTACGATAAATTAAAGTAATCAATTTATTAGTATTACTTTGCGGATAAGCGGCCAGTCGTCAAATATTAATTGGCGACTGGTTAATCTAAAAATATGTTAATTGCAATTAAGCTGACTACATATGCTAGCGGGTAGCTTGAAGGAATTTTTCATTATAACAGTCGAACTCATTTATTGGGATGCCCTGTGTGGTTTTATTAATAAATTAGATTAAAAATGACACACTGCTTCTAAATGGAAATATGAACATAGCTGAATTGGTCTGACCCTCCTCATTCCACGTTATGTTACTCTTTATGTGGTAATCCAGCGCCCGTCAGAACCCAATTTTGTTGGATCAGAAGTAGTTTTTGTAAGGAATCGAAGATGGCAATATGTAACAAGAGCCGCTGGGAAATGGACATGCAATTATCGTTGCAAATGATAATCAGTATCATATAAGATGAAGGTATAGATCTCACAACATAGAGTAAAAGAGAAGAGGAGCGCAAGACAGTGAAATTGAATGATCAAGCTTTGCTATGGAATCAGGCATTCATTAAGATCATAGATGTACGGCATACAAAAATGGAGCAAGAAGAGGAGCTGCATGCATACAGATTGCCATCAAGTGCCTTCATATATGTGACTAGAGGCAGCGCACAACTCCAGCTGGACGGCATTGCACACCACGTCAGCCGGTTTTCCTTGATCCATGGGGGCAAGGGCTTCTATCTTGATATTACGGCAGAGGAGCTGCTGGATTATTATATGATTATGTATAAAGCGGTGCTAGCGCTACCAGCCCGTAAAGAAACTGTCAAATTGATAGAGCAGCACAATCCGTTTCAAATGCAGTATGTGTTCAAGCCTCATTACCCGATCTCCATCTTCCATCATGTCACCTCCATGAGCAAGGAGTGGCATCGTTCGAATCTAATAGAGAAACTTCAAGTTAAAGCGATTTTTTATCAAATGGTCCATGAAATACTGGAGCAGATGGAACGACAGAATGTGATAGCAGTCAAGCCTGATCTAGTGGCCCAAG
This sequence comes from Paenibacillus sp. ACRRX, assembly GCF_022346885.1. Classification (GTDB taxonomy): domain Bacteria; phylum Bacillota; class Bacilli; order Paenibacillales; family Paenibacillaceae; genus Paenibacillus_B. The sequence continues at coordinate 268,452 of NZ_JAKRNK010000006.1, read as the reverse complement.
CAGTACGTTATATTCATGAGCGCTATCGGGAGCCGATTACACTTGAGTCGCTGCTTGAACACCTTGATTGCAGCTCCAGGCAACTGCTGCGCGCCTTCAAGAAGCAAGTCAGAACGAGCCCGATCGACTATTTGATTCAATTACGGATGAGCAAGGCGAAGCATTTGCTTCTGTCCACCGATTTTACCTTGAAGGAAATTGCAGAGAGCGTAGGCTATACCGACAGCTATTATTTCAGCCGTATCTTCAAGAAATACGAAGGTGCTTCTCCCACAAGCTTTAAAGAAGCTGCGATGCAGCAGGAGCAGTGTCGAAATAATCCATCCGTTATGTTTAGATCTCCCATTGTTGCTAGAAGGCAGCAGCGTTATATTGGTAATGAGTTTGAGAATCGTTATCATTATAAGAGAGAAGGGGTATTACCGATGTATCGCAAGTCGAGAACAGCAATGGCAGCAACTTTATTATTTTGTTTCACCCTCTTGTTAAGCGCATGCACAACAGGAGGAACGAACGCCACATCGGCAAACAGCAGCTCGCCCAGTAGTAATGTAGCAGCTTCCACAAGTCCTGCTGCAAGCCCGGCGAGTGACACAAGAGTAATTAAACATGCGATGGGGGAAGAAACGCTCACAGGCACCCCTGAACGTATTGTTATATTGACCAATGAAGGAACGGAGGCGCTGTTGGCAGTCGGCATCAAACCGGTCGGAGCCGTTCAGTCTTGGATTGGCGATCCTTGGTACGACCATATCAAGCAAGAGATGGAAGGGGTCACCGTTGTTGGAGACGAGCTGCAGCCGAATATTGAAATGATCGCGAGCCTCAAGCCCGATCTGATTATCGGCAATAAGGTCAGACAGGAGAAAATTTATGACCAATTAAAGCAGATTGCTCCGACGATATTTTCCGATGATCTTGCAGGAGATTGGAAAATCAACTTCAAGCTTTACTCCGAAGCCTTAAACAAACAGAAAGAAGGAGAGCAGGTTATGGAGGCCTTCGACAAACGTGTCGCGGATGTGAAGGCCAAGCTTGGCAGCAAAGCGGAAACGAAAGTATCAGTGGTCCGCTTCTCCGCCAAACAAGTTCGTATCTACCAGAAGCAAACGTTCTCCGGTGTGCTCTTGAGCCAATTAGGCATTGCCCGGCCAGCATCGCAGGATAAAGACTCCTTTATAGAAGTTATGTCCAAAGAGACGATACCTAGTATGGATGGTGATGTGCTATTCTACTTCGTATCAGAGTCTCCAGGCAAGAATGATGCGGCGAAGGTCGTGGAGGAGTGGAAAAAAGATCCGTTGTTCCAGAACTTGAGTGTTAGCAAGAACAATAAGATTATTCAAGTCGATGAAGCCATATGGAACTCGGCAGGTGGATATGAAGCGGCTAATCTGCTGCTGGATGAACTCGTTAAATACTTTGATGTAAAATAATAAAGGCTTATCGGATCGACAAGCTGACGCTGTATTCGCGTCAGCTTGTTGACGATTCTGGCAGTTTAGTTGTTAGAACTGCCAATGAAAAGGAGACTCGGTGCAGGCATGAATGGTTCTTTTCTAACGCGAAGCAGCAAGCGAAAGCTCGCCGGCCTAGCTGTCAGCGCGATCCTGCTGCTGATTAGTATGTTGTGCAGTGTATTGTACGGTCTTCATTACTTCGGGTTAAAAGACCTATGGCAGGCTTACAGTCATTTCGACGGCTCCAACGAACATCTTATTCTGACGACGGCTCGCGTTCCCCGAACCTTGGTTGCGGCACTGGTAGGGGCAAGCTTAGCTGTAGCCGGGGCAATTATGCAAGTTCTGACAAGGAATCCGCTTGCTTCGCCCTCCGTCCTCGGCGTAAATGCGGGCGCAGTGCTATTTATTGTCATTGGCCTGCTCGCGTTCGGCTCCTCGTTAACGATGAGCGGCATGGTCTGGCTTGCTTTCGCAGGCGCGGTTGCAACATCAGCGGCCGTCTATACGCTGGGCTTGCAAGGAGGCGGGTTCGAGCCGGTAAAGCTGACCTTGGCTGGCGCTTGTATGGCAGCTTTCACTTCCTCTATTACATCGGGCATTATTCTTATTGATAAGCAGTCGCTCGAATCTGCGCTATTCTGGATGATCGGCTCCGTAGAAGGAAGAGATTTGGAGCATTTGCTGATGGTACTGCCTTATATGGTAATAGGGTTAGCGATCTCACTACTATTGGCGAGCTCGTTAAACATTATGGCGCTTGGAGACGATAGCGCGAGAAACTTGGGACAGCGTTTGACACTGGTGCGCGTACTGTCGGCTGCGGCAATCGTACTATTGGCGGGAAGTTCGGTAGCAGCAGCTGGTCCGATCGCTTTCGTCGGGCTTATCGTCCCTCACTTGTGCAGATATATGATTGGGCATGATTTCAAATGGCTGCTTCCTTATACGGCAATTGTCGGTGCGATCCTTCTAGTGACTGCAGATTTAGCGTCACGCTTTATTCTGGAAACCAAAGAAGTTCCAGTAGGCGTCGCAACGGCGATTATCGGAGTTCCCTTTCTGATTCATGTGGCCAGGAGGAAACAACATGCTTAATCCGCATACAGCGAAATATACATTCATGTTTATCGCTTTATCTTTTATCGTTGTCGCCTTGTCGCTTGTTAGTTTATCGCTTGGGGGCGTTGGCGTTCCTCTAGAGGAGGTGTTTGCTTCTCTTGCCGGCCGAAATATGGAAGCCAGCAACCTGATCATTATGCAGTTCCGTCTGCCTCGAATAGTAGCGGCTATTCTCATTGGTGCAGCATTAGCAGCAGCCGGTGCATTATTGCAGGGCGTTATTCGTAATCCGCTCGCTTCGCCTGATCTGCTGGGTATAACCGGAGGAGCATCGGTAGCTGTGGTTGCCTTCATGACTTTCGTGACGGGCTACAGCATTCACTGGGTACCGTTCATTGCTATCGGCGGTGCATTGGTTACGGCTACTATCAATTATGTATTAGCTTGGAAAAAAGGTGTGTCGCCGTTCCGGTTGGTGCTGATCGGCATTGGCATTTCTACCGCAATGGGGGCGCTCACCACGTTCCTGCTTATTAGCGGGCCGGCGTATCTGGCCGCTCAAGTGCTTAATTGGATGACGGGGAGCATATATGGTACCAATTGGAGCTATGTCGAGATGCTCTGGCCGTGGGTAGCGGTGTTCATTCCTTTGTCACTGCTGCTGGCGAAAGAATTAAATGTGCAATCCTTGGGCGAAGATGTCGCTCGTGGGCTTGGAAGCAGGATTCAGCTTAGTCGGATGATTCTCTTATTTTATAGCGTTGCGCTTGCCGGCGCTGCGGTTGGCGTAGCCGGTACGATTTCGTTCATAGGATTGATGGCACCGCATATCGCCAGGAGGATTGTCGGTAATTCTTACAAGATCATTATCCCGGTATCCGCGTTTATAGGTGCAATCATTCTACTGCTGGCGGATTTGGCGGGAAGAATGCTTTTTCAGCCGCTGGATATTCCAGCAGGTGTATTCACAGCAGGCATTGGTGCTCCTTTCTTCATGTATTTGTTATTTAAACGCAAGAAGACTTAGCTCAACTTGCAGGGGAGATCAGGAACAGAGGAGGGAAAGAATGGCGAAGAAACTAGATCTTTATGACGTTACCATCATTGGTGGAGGACCGGCGGGTCTATATGCTGCCTTTTACAGCGGAATGCGCGATATGAAGACGAAGTTGATCGAGGCGAGAGAGGAACTTGGGGGAAGGACGTTGATGTACCCCGAGAAGATCGTCTGGGATGTCGGCGGCCTGGCACCCGTTCGCGCCGCGCAACTGACCCAGGTCATGACCCGACAGGCTCAAACATTTGATCCAACTATTGTGTTGGGTCAACAAATTACCGGGCTGGAGAGAATGGCTGATGGTACGATGCTCATAACGTCTGCAACCGGAGAGCAGCACTGGAGCCGGACGCTGATTTTGGCAGTAGGCCATGGTGCGCTGAAGCTTGCTAGGCTTGACCTGCCTGGAGCAGAGAATTACGAAAAGACAAATCTCCATTATACCGTCACGGAATTGGCAAGCTTTCGCGATAAGAGAGTACTCATCTCTGGAGGTGGGGATTCGGCTATCGATTGGGCTAATGCACTAGTGGAAATCGCAGCATCGGTGACGCTCGTACACCGACGGGAACACTTCGGCGGGCTGGAGCAGAATGTGAAACAGATGAAGGCATCAAACGTTCAAGTGCTTACGCCATATGTTATTACGGATTTATACGGGAATGGCAAGCGGCTTGATGCTGTTTCGATTGCACCATTAAATGAGGACGGGGAATGGACAAAGGAAACGGGGCTGAAGCGTCTCGCGGTGGACGCCGTCTTAATTAATCATGGCTTGCGCGGTGATCTCGGTCCTATGCTGAATTGGGGGCTAGCGAGAGAGGATTGGAATTTTAAAGCGGATGAGAAACTGGCAACCAATCTTCCCGGTGTGTTTGTGGCTGGAGATACGGCAAATTACGGCAGTAAGTTGTATCTTATTGCTGGAGCTTTCACGGACGCAGCTTTAGCCGTAAATAGTGCCAAGCTGTATATTGAGCCGAATGCGCCTACAAGAGCTCAGGTTTCCTCGAATAACAGCAAGTTTGACGAGATGAACAGGGCGCTCGAACTAGTAGAGGATTGCAGCTGAATGAACGACTAACGTTTTAGAACCAAAATAATAAATATGTCGGGGGACAACAATATCATCCCAATCAAAGTCGCTATTTTAGTGGCTTTTTTTGTTTTGGGGGTACAAGATCTTAACTATGGACGTGTTATTTCAGAGAGCGTGGTTGCTTGAAGTATATATGGTGTGTATTTTGCCAAATTATCAGTCCGCTGGAATCCGAAGAACTAACGGTTATCTTACATAACACTATAATTATTTAACATCATAGCAAGCAGGCTTCTAATTGGCAGGTAGCTAGGCTATCTAGTCTGGCAAAAGCTAAAAAAGCTATGACGCGCTATTTTAAAAATCGATAAATGTATGTACTTTTGATATATAGATATGTGCTCAGTTTGATGAAGTAAAAGTGATTTGCATCCAAACGAAATGATTTATCCTAAATTTTTTAGGGCATTTATCGAACCTTTTCGAATGATCGTGGCAATATAGAGTGTAAGCTTACTTAGGAGGGCCCTTTTTTCATGAAAGATATTGATATTGAGTATTGGATTGGACGGATGAAGGATGGGGATTCGTCTGCGTTTCAGGTGATCTATGAATGGTCATTCCCCGAAATCTACCGCTCCGTTGTCTTTCTGATGACGGAAAAAAATGAAATAGAAGATGTTATAAACGAAATTTATTTTCAGCTGTGGCGCTCGATCGACAATTACGATGCGAATCGTCCCTTTCGATTTTGGATGCATGGCATCGCGCTGAAGCAAATACAGAAGTGGCGAACCAAAAGCTGGAGGAGATTCCGCATCTTCGAGAAGAAGCGGCTCTTGGAGGTAGAAGAGCATATGTTCTCGGATCGTGAGGTTCTGGAGTCCGAGACGCATCAGGAGATGCTGACCATCGTTCATCAGTTATCCTACAAACTCAGTACGGTAATCATTCTGCGCTATTATCACGAATATACCTTCGATGAAATGGCTGAATTGTTGGGCATTCCCGTAGGCACGGTCAAATCCAGACATCATGCTGCACTGGGGAAGCTTCGCAAGATTAGCCCATACTTTGAATCAGCAAAGGAGCAAGAACTATATGTCCATTGAACAACAGCTGCGCGATAAGCTACAGGATTGTGCGGAGGCAATGGAAACTCCATCGGAAATGCAAAAGCGCATTCTAGAAGCTTCTTACGCACGGTATCGCAATGAAAAAAATAAAGCAAAATCAACTGTAAAAGTTCGCATGGTGGCATGTGTACTTGCGGTTATCCTTCTCACACCCGTTGTCATTCATACCGCGCCTGCCGTAGCGGCACAGATTCGTGCCTTGCTCAATCTAACCGGAACGGAGGATGTGCGCAGCTTCGTCACCAAAGATGAGGATTCGGATTATGTCACGACCAATCTATATGCGGATGAGATTAGCAAGCATAAGACGGCACAAGACTTGCTTGCTCGCATTAATCGTGGATTTCCTGAGACGAAGGACTTCGACATTGCAAGCGCACAAATTACCAAGGGGATCAATGGAGGTAAGCGGATTCATCAATTGAATCTCATATTGATGGAGAAAGGAAAGACATTCGAAGAGCCGCATCAAGAGGTTGTAGCCAATGTCGATGCGGAAACAGGGCAGTTACATTTTGTTCAAGCAATAGGTACAAAGCCATCAGCCCCGCTTCCTTCGAAATTACAACCATCGGAAACGATCGCGATGGCGAATGTATTCTTGAAACAACTGGATCTTCGAATCGATGGTTATCAGCCGGAAGTGGCAGTCGGCCATGCGAATGAAGCACAAGGAATAGATCAATCTATCGTCATTTACAAACGTGCAGCGGATGGCAGGGCGATGTTCCAAGTAAACCTTCAAGAAGGTAATATAAGTGTTGCATTTTATGATTCGGAGGAGTCATGAAGCGGAATTTTCTCCGCCGAAGAGAAGGGCTAGTTGCTGTAACATTCTTGCTGCCAAGTGCGATCGGTTTTGCTCTATTCTATCTCATTCCGTTTGGAATGGGACTTGTCTACTCCGTGTTGGACCGAACGGTTGGCGGTTCATTTGTTGGACTCTCGAATTATCAGGAGCTGCTAAGCAGTGATTCTTTTCGCAAAGCCGCCTCGAATACGTTCTGGTTCACGACCGTGAATGTCCCTCTAATGCTTCTTTTGTCACTAGGTATCGCACTCGTACTGAACAGGAATCTCTATTTGCGGCAATTTCTAAGGATGGCTTATGTCCTGCCACTGGTCGTACCGGTGGCATCCATCGTGATGGTGTGGCAAGTGCTTTTTGATTGGAATGGATCACTTAATGCTTGGCTGTATGCTGCCGGGCTTGAACAAGTAGATTGGATGAAATCGGTCTGGGCAAGAAGTGTGATCACTATTTTTTACCTATGGAAGCATATCGGCTACAACATCATTTTATTCCTTGCAGGGCTGCAAAGCATTCCGCGGGATTACTATGAGACGGCTGATTTGGAGGGGGCGGGCAAGTGGCGCCAATGTTACGGGATTACACTCGTCTATTTAACGCCAACGATGGTCTTCGTCATCCTGATGTCGATTATGAATACATTCAAAATTTTCCGAGAAACGTACCTAATCGCAGGAGACTACCCGCATGACAGCATCTATACACTTCAACATTATATGAACAATATGTTCTTCGCGATGGATGTGCAGAAGCTGTCTGCAGCTGCGGCAATGATGGTAATCGTTATCTTTATTATCGTAACAATGCTGCTTCGATTAGAAAAGCGATATACACAATTTATGGAATGATACGGGAGGTAGAATGAAGAAGAAGGGTTTCATTCGGAACCTATTTGTCACCCTGGTGATGGCATGCATCGGGCTTCTGATGCTAATACCTATTGTGATTACATTCACAAATTCTTTTATGACGGAGCATGAAATTCGCAGCAATTACGGTCTGGTGGGTAAAATGCCAGTCGTTACGCAAGGGGAGACTGCTGCATTCGTAAATCTGAAGCTCATCCCGGATTGGCTGTCCTTCGAACAGTACGGAAAAGTCCTGTTAGAGACGCCGACGTATTTATTCATGTTCTGGAATTCCGTCACGATGGTCATGGCGATCATTGCGGGACAGACGGTTGTAAGTGCACTGGCAGCGTATGCTTTTGCCAAGCTTCGGTTCAAGGGGAGAGAAGGCTGGTTTCGGGTGTATCTGATGACGATGCTGATGCCTTTTCAAGTGACCCTGGTTCCGAATTATATTATTGCTGATAAGTTGGGGTTGATGAATACAGCAAGCGCGATTATTTTGCCAGGAATATTCGCGGCATTCGGTGTGTTTATGCTGAGACAATTTATGCTCTCGATTCCCTATGCGTTGGTTGAAGCAGCGCAGATGGATGGCGCTGGACATTACTACATTTTTTTTCGAATTATGCTGCCTTTGATGAAGCCGGGAATTGCGGCGTTAATCGTGTTGTTGTTCGTTGAACATTGGAATATGGTCGAGCAGCCTTTGATCTTCTTGGAGGATGCCTTTAAGCAGCCATTATCGCTCTATTTATCCAGAATCCATAAGGAAGCCCAAGGCATTGGTTTTGCTGCATCGCTGATTTATATGACACCGATGGTTCTGCTGTTCTTATATGCGGAGTCTTATTTTATCGAAGGTGTTCAAATGTCGGGGATTAAAGGGTAGCTATGAGAGGAGGGTTAGGATGGCTACAGAGTTCCCAGAAGCGCTGGATGCTAGAAAAAAACGAAAAATAGTGTGGTTCACCGGGGTATTCAGCGGCTTGCTTCTTTTCCTTACCCTATCGAGCAATACTTTGCTGACGATAAATCTACCGAAGGTACAAACAGAGGTAGGGAGGCAAGGCGTGTTAGTAACTGAGTGGCGTGGTACTGCTCGGCTGCTGCCTCGGCAACAGATCAATTTATCGAATACGGCAGAATGGTCTACTCAGAAGATTTATGTGAAAGAAGGGGATCGTGTAGCTAAGGGCCAGACGCTAATCACATATAAAAATTCTGCAGCTGCACAGGCTATTCTTGACGTTCAGGCGGACATTGCACAGCAGCGGCTTGCACTCGTTGACTTGCATGATGCTTATATTGAAGCCATGCAAAATAACGACGAGATGCAGGCTCGCCGCACGAACCGGGAGTTAGAACGCGCCCAAATCGCCTTGGGAGTCCAGGAGCGAAAAGTGAACACGATGCAGTCAGAGGAGAGTGAACGTAGACGCATCATCGCGCCATTTGACGGCGTTGTGACCCAGATACTTGCCACGGAACTACTGCCTTCTGGGAGCGGAGGTCCTGATATCAGCTTAGCGAGTAGGCAGCAAGGCTATCAATTTGAAATGGTCATTCCGGATACGATGGGCCTAAAACTGCGGACGGAGGAGAAGTTGAACGTTCAAGTTGAACATAAAGGGGCAAAAGTCCCGATTGAAGGGATCATTACCGATATTCGTCAGGTGGCGGGGCCAGGAACAGGTACTGCCTTACAAGAGGGATCAGGAAGTGGGGGGTCTCAGACGGTTTCAAGTCAACGGGTCGTGGTGAAGGTCCAACATCCAAATGTTCAAGCGAATGAACTCGTAAGCGTAGAACTGACACAATCGGAGAAGCCCGCAGGTGGCATGCTCATATCGAACCAAGCGATACATCAACAGGGGAAAGACAAGTATGTGCTAGTCATCGAAGAGCGTAAAGGGCCGTTAGGCAATACTTACGTCGTTCGGAAGTCCCCCGTCCAATTAGGGGGAACGAATGGTCAAGAAACGATGGTGTTACAAGGAGTTTACATGAAAGATAGCATCATTGTGGAAAGCAGCGAGCCGCTTACAGAAGGCCAACGCGTTAGAGTCTTCTAATGCGCATGAGCCGCATCGATCGCATGGAGAATGGAGAGGAGAGGTTAACGATGAAAAAAAGAGGTGTACTCAGTTTAATCGTTGGATTAACGATGGCATTGACCGCATGTACTGGTGGACAGTCCAGTAAGGTGAAGGAAGAAGGACAGGAAGGACAAGACGGCAAGAAAATGGTTGTCTTATCCGTATTCCAAAAGGACCCTGTGTATTCCCAGGCAGAGAAGCGGTATGAAGAGAAACATCCCGATGTGGATATTCAAATCAAGGAATACAGCCAAGGGGAAGGCTCCAATCAAGAAGGGGATCTCGAAAAATATGTGAATACCACGAATACAGAGCTATTGTCCGGTAAAGGAGCTGATTTGATCGCTCTGGATGTGAGTGGTCTGCCGGTCTGGAAATACGTAGACAAAGAAGCGCTTGTTAACTTGAGTGAGTTGATGAAGCAGGACCCTGCTTTTGATTCCACGTTGTATGAGATGAACATTTTGGATGGGGCTAAGATGAGGGGCGGACTCTATTCACTGCCTTTGTGGTTTTCCTTAGACAGTCTTATGGGGGATGCAAAGGCCATAGAGCAATCCGGTGTGAAATTTGATGACAGCACATGGACATGGGGGGAGTTTACATCGGTAGGCACTCGTCTGGCGGCATCAGGCGGGCATACGTATTCGATGGGGAATACGCCGCCTGAGCAAATGCTGAATAACCTGTTCGTTGATAACTATACTCGCATTGTCCATGAAGAGAAGCGCCCTGTGAGCTTCGATGCTAGTGTATTTGTTGGATTGATGGAGCAGGTGAAGATGATGTATGCGAATAAGGTAGTTACAGATGCAGAAGTCAACGCAGGTGATTATTTCTTTGCACCTTCTCTAATCTTATCACCTGAAGATTATTTCGTAGGGCCAGCGATGTTCTATGAACAAGGGAAGATCTATCATAAGCCCCTCGCTGCTGGGCAGCAGGTTGGAGGTACATTCGTGATGCATAAGAACTTAGGAATGAATAGGAATTCGAATGTGCAGGCGGAAGCATGGGAATTCATGAAGTTCTTATTGTCCGAGGAGGGCCAGATGATGCCTGGTCTACAAGGGTTCTCGGTCAATAAAAAAGTAAACGAGAAGACTTTTCAGGATCTTGAGGACAAAGGCGCTATTGAGTCGCCAATGGGATCCACGATCTCAGTTCAGAAGGCGGACATCAGTATAATCAAGCAGATGCTTGCCCAGGCAATCACGCCGCAACAGAATAATTCGAAGATTCAAACCATTATTGAAGAAGAAGCAAAAGCTTACTTCAGTGGACAGAAATCGGCGCAAGAGGTTGCGGATTTGGTCGCAAATCGTGTGACAATCTATTTAAATGAGTAGTTGGAAAATTTGAAGAGATAAGGAAGGAATAGTGATGAAAAAATGGCTGGCTGTATCATTGTTAACGATCGTAGTGGCAATCATCTCTGCGTGCAGTATGCTCCAAGGCACTCAAGAGCGAGAGGCGGGTGTGGGCAAGGAGATCGCATTGACTGTACAGCATGAGCAGCAGGAACTAGAACAAAAAATCAATAAGGTAAATGAGTCTGTTGAGCTAGGAATGAGCAAAGTGTTCTCCAATTTGATGTCACTGAAGCTCCCGCAGGGATTAGAGCTGCAATCGAATGAGACATCGAACTCGAAGTTTGTCTATACTTATAAACATAAGAAAGTGAAGCTCGAGCTGCGACATGATCCAGAGCAACCGGTAACCGATGCCGGAATCGATGAGGCACGATTGAAGATGAAGGCGATTTTGGAACATGACAGTGAAGGAGAAAAGTTAGAATGGTTGAAGAATGAGACGATGCTCGTACATAGGAAGCACATTGCAGTCATTGAAGTCATCATGCCATCCCAGAAGGGTGACACTTATCGACTCCTTGGTTGGGCGGAATTAGATGGAGCACTACTTGAAATTAGCTTTAGCGCTCCAGTCGATGAGAAGGACTCGTGGCAGAAGCCTGTAGTGGAGATGATAGAGTCGATCCAGATGTAGCATAATGGACCGTTTAGCCAGGATGGCTAAGCGGTTTTTTTTGCTTATTATAGAGACTCATTCGAATGGTTAGCGCTGTTAGTACCTCATGAAGTTAATTTGGTCTGAATGGAAGTAAGCTTGGAAAGGCAAAAGGCACTTTTAAGTACCTATAGCACAAAAAAGTACGTACTTTTATTTTAGGTTGTCGTATAACATAATATATTTTGCCGGTAAGGTTAAACAAACTTTTAAAATCAACGGTTCAGTTAGATTAATTAATATAGGAGGAATTTTTAATGATAAAGAATTTGCAAGATACAGTGACTCTACACAATGGTGTAAAAATGCCGGGATTTGGTCTCGGAGTGTTTAAAGTGGAAGAAGGGCCAGAGTTGGTCAACGCCGTTAAAGTAGCTATCAAGCATGGTTACCGCAGCATTGATACCGCAGCGATTTATGGAAATGAAGAAGGAGTAGGTCAAGGCATCCGTGAAGGACTACAAGCAGCAGGTATCTCAAGAGAAGAGGTATTTGTCACTTCAAAAGTATGGAATGCTGATTTGGGTTATGAATCGACAATCGCAGCTTATGAAACAAGCCTAAAAAAACTGGGGTTAGATTACCTAGATCTTTATCTGATTCATTGGCCTGTTGAAGGCAAATACAAAGAAGCATGGCGTGCATTAGAAACCCTCTATAAAGAAGGACGGGTAAAAGCAATTGGAGTAAGTAATTTTCATGTTAACCATCTTGAAAACTTATTAAAAGACGCAGAAATTAAACCAGTAATCAACCAAGTGGAATGTCATCCACGCTTAACGCAAAAAGAGCTTCAAGCATTCTGTGAAAAACATGGCATCCAACTGGAAGCTTGGTCACCATTAATGCAAGGCGAATTATTAGATAATGAAGTTTTGACTAAAATTGCTGCTAAATATAATAAATCTGTAGCCCAAGTTATTTTACGTTGGGATCTACAGCATGGCATTATTACCATTCCGAAATCAACCAAAGAGCATCGTATTGTAGAAAATGCTGCTATTTTTGACTTTGAGCTCACAAATGAAGATATGAAACTTATGGATGATTTGAATCAAAATCACCGTGTAGGTCCAGATCCTGACAATTTTGATTTTTAATGATGACACACAATTTGTTTACCTAACTAGCTAAAACAACAAGAACATACAAAAAGCCGCATATTTGCGGCTTTTCCCATTAAATAGCAGTCTAGTCGGACGCAACCATGACCTTAACTCCAAAATCCTTGAAAATTTTATCAAATGGTTGTTCTGGCGCGGTATCAGTAACTATTAAATCGATTTGATCGAATTGGCACACACGGTGAAATAAACTTTTTTCAAACTTGCTTGAATCTGCAAGCAAAATAATTTGGTTTGCTCTTTTTATCATTTCTCTTTTCATATAGGCTTCTTCTACTGTAGGAGCAAACACGCCTTCAAGTGAGAGCCCGCATGTACCTAAGAACAATTTATCTACTTTGATATCAGAAAGCATTTCGATTGCACGAGGGCCGAATGCGTATCGATGCCAAGTATTTAATTCTCCACCCAACAAATGGGTGATGGTTTCAGGTTTGTCGCACAAAACAGCCGCAATGTCGATGGAATTGGTCACAATAACATTATTTGGGGTTGTTAATAATTCGGAAGTATATTGCGTAGTAGTACCTGCATCCATAAGGAGATAGTCCCCGTCCTGTATTAGGGAAGCTGCCACATGTGCAATTCGGCGTTTATTCTCCGTGTTTTCTGACCGATCTTTATAACTACTAATATGCTTGGTAAGAGAAGGCAGCATTGCTCCGCCTCGAATTCGAACAATTAACCCATCTTGCTCCATTTTCACCATATCGCGTCTAGCTGTATCATAAGAAACCTCATACAGGGAGCAAATTTCCTCCATACTAATCTTTATATTCGATTTTAAATAGTCCAGAATCGACTTTATTCTTTCTTCTTGGTTCATACTTGTCCACCTTAGCTGATTATTCTCCCTTTATTTTATTATTTGTTGCTGCCTAATTCAATGCAAACACAATTTATCATCATTTTGATGTGCATATAAGTTGCATGATATACAAAATATATAAGTTAAATAACTGTATTTATAATTATTAAACTTAATTATTGTTGTTAATATTCAGTAAAATAATTATAATGGAATAAACTTGACGCTTAACAAGCTCCTGAGAAAGCGAGGAAACCAAATGAAAATCATTAATGTCGGTATTGTAGGTTATGGATTATCGGGTGAGATTTTTCACGCTCCACTTATACAATCTCTTGCGGGAATGGAAATTCTAAAGATTGTCTCCAGTGATCCTCATAAAGTGAGAAGGAAGTTTCCAGATATGGAGGTCGTATCCTCTATAGAAGATCTGCTATCGGATGAAAGAATTGACCTAGTCGTCATTACGACTCCTAATTCTACACATTATTCTTTTGCCAAACAGTCCTTGCTTGCTGGGAAACACGTTGTTGTAGAGAAACCATTTGTTATTCAGACTGAAGAGGCAAAAGATCTAATCGAAATAGCGAACGGACAGAACAAATTGCTAAGCGTTTTTCACAATAGGAGATGGGATAATGATTTTCTGACCGTGAAGCAATGTATCGAATCCGGCGCTATGGGCGAAATTTATTTATATGAAGCGCATTTTGACCGGTATCGGCCAGAGGTAAGAGAAAGATGGAGAGAACAAGTTGGACCTGGGGCAGGCATGCTTTATGATTTAGGAGCACACCTAATCGATCAGGCTTTGTACTTATTTGGTAACCCAATAAGTGTGTTTGGTGATGTATTTGCACAAAGAGTGGATGCTTTAGTGGATGATTATTTTCATATCATTTTAAATTATGGAAAAATGCGAGTCATTCTGCACAGTGGTTCAATTGTTAAAAGTTCCGGTCCGAAATTTCAAGTTCACGGCAGTAAAGGGAGTTTTATTAAATATGGTCTGGACTCACAAGAAGATGCTCTTCGCCAAGGCAGCGTGCCAGGAAGCCCAGGTTGGGGGCAAGACCATGAACAGTGGTATGGTGAGTTGACGACTGAAAATGGAAAACATGGCACCACAAAAAAAATAGAAACGATACCGGGTTCTTATGAAAATTTCTATCAAGGCATTTATCAAGCGATCACCCATAATGCTCCGTTACCTGTAAACGCAATTGAAGCGATGAATACGATTAAGGTGATTGAATTGGCCAAGAAAAGTAGTTTGGAGCAAAAAACGGTTTTATTTGAATAAATAAAAGTACCTGTTTACCAACATTCAAGAAGAATCGCTTATATAATGATCTCATTGCCCGTTTGATTTGAAATGGCCTGCTGCTGTCAGGCCATTTTCTTATTTAATTTTGAGATAAACGCCAGTCATGGGATGTACTCCAGTATTTTAGTAGGTACTTTTTAGTTCCCATATTACTTAAAAGTGCGTACTTTTATTATCGATATAAATGTCTCATAATCAAATTTGCCAGACGATGAAATGACATTAAGTGATTGGACAGTCATTGATTTCCGACATACAGATACAGCTTAAAAAATATTAGGAGGGTTTACTCATATGAGAAATATACTGCAAGGAAAACTAGGCTTTGGAACTGCTCCGCTAGGTAATATGTATCGTAACATCCCAGAAGAAGAAGCTATCGCAACTGTAGATGCTGCTTGGGAGAGTGGCATACGTTACTTTGACACAGCTCCTCTTTATGGTTCTGGCTTAGCGGAGATTCGCCTTGGTGAAGCACTGTCGAAAAGAAGTCGTAATGATTACGTTTTAAGTACGAAAGTAGGTCGAATCATTTCGGATGAACTTGAGGATACTTCTGCCCGTGATCTGGGAGAAAAAGGGGGACTATTCGAATTCGGCCGTAAGAATAAAATCATCAATGATTATAGCGCGGATGCAACCCTTCGCTCAATCGAGCAGAGTTTGACACGCTTGAGAACAGATCGTCTGGACTTTGTTTATATTCATGATGTCGCGCAAGACTTTTATGGTGATGAGTGGTTATCGCAATTTGAAATTGCCCGAACAGGGGCATTCCGTGCACTCACACGTTTACGTGAAGAAGGAGTAATTAAGGGTTGGGGACTCGGAGTAAACCGAGTAGAGCCGATTGAACTTATGCTTGAATTGGAAGAAACGAAACCAGATGTATCGTTGCTGGCTGGTCGTTACACCTTATTAGACCATGAGCACTCGCTGCAGCGGGTAATGCAATCGGCTGAAAAACACAATATGGATATTGTCGTTGGTGGTCCATATAGCTCAGGTGTTCTTGCTGGAGGAACTCACTTCGAATATCAACAAGCGTCACCAGAAATTATGGCAAGAGTTGCGAGAATCAGAAATATTGCAGATCGTCATCACATCAGCATCAAGGCAGCTGCTTTACAATTTTCACTGGCTAATCCTGCAGTTGCTGCTGTCATTCCTGGTGCTAGTCGACCTGAGCGAATTGCAGAAGACAAAGCTGCATTGAACACGATCATCCCGCCTGCATTCTGGGAAGAAATGCGCGAACAAAAACTGGTAGCCCCTCATGCTCCACTACCAATCAACGTTAACTAAAAAGGAAAGTAATAAATATGGCAATAACTACG
The DNA here is from genome assembly GCF_022346885.1 of Paenibacillus sp. ACRRX. Classification (GTDB taxonomy): domain Bacteria; phylum Bacillota; class Bacilli; order Paenibacillales; family Paenibacillaceae; genus Paenibacillus_B. The sequence continues at coordinate 252,316 of NZ_JAKRNK010000006.1, read as the reverse complement.
ACCTTTATTAATATTTCTGCTTCACCTGCACAGGTATGGCAATTAATCGAGGGTTATGACTAGCGTTATTCCAGCAAAGGAAATCACATCGCAACAGGTTAGTAAGGTGCTGTTTGCCATCAGGGGTGGCAAACGAAAAGTGGAGTACGACTTACCTATGAACGGGGTTGGGAATTATTACTTGTATATAGACATTATGGTATGATGAATTAGATGAAAATATAGGAAGCAAGGGAGAGACGACCGTGTCAAAATTGACGGAATATTCGGAGTCAGGGTACCCAATCTATCGCTATGGCGATAGGCAGCATGTTTGGCAGCCACCGGAGTACGGGGAAGAAGGATGGAGCGAGAAAATCGAAGACCACGTGCGCCAGTATATCGGAGAAATCGATTCCGTTTTCCACGAAATCCTATCGGATGTCGTTCATATTGATGTCCACGTCATAAAACCGACACCCGAACGCAATTATTATACGTTATTTACAACGGGCATGAGCTTTAAGCCCATGAATACGCCAGAAGGCGCAGAAGACTACGAATTCGCGGAATTGATGATCTGCTTGCCGCCGGATTGGCGGATCTCGCAAGAAGATTTAGAAAATCACGTACATTTTTGGCCTATTAAATGGCTCAAAATGTTAGCTCGTTTTCCCCATGAGTACGATACTTGGCTAGGCTGGGAGCATACGATGCCTAATGGGGATCCGGCTGAACCGCTATCACAGCAAACGGAAATGAGCGGAATCATTTTGCTGCCTCCTCTTGATGTGGATGAAGATTTTCTTTCGCTGGACATGGGGGATGGGCGAGTCGTACACTTTTATGCCATCATCCCTCTCTATTCAGAAGAAATGGATTTGAAGTTGAAGCACGGCAGTGACCCGCTGCTGGATAAATTCGAGGAGTATGGCATTAACGAAATTATCGATTTGAATCGGCTCAATACGTGCAAAGCTGACTAGACGTTTTGGCAGCAAATCGATATCCAAAGAGAGGATGACGTCATCCTCTCTTCAGAACAGATTTATTCTGCAAAATTAAGGTCGTTCCATTACCTGCCTCTTAACAGGGTTATGAGTAGTGATTGAGGGACTGGAGAAATATAGATTCCAATAGAAAAGTGTCGATAGATTTCTCAAAACTGGCTTAATAGATGACTCAAGGAGGTCCGCTATGGTATCGGATTTTAACCTATGAATGCAATTTTAATAACGTTCAACAAGTGTGCTGCGATCGAAGATGATTACTATATGTTTGCATCTAAGCCGGATGATTTAGATGACTCGTCTGAGTTCACCAGGATTTTTTATTTTGACGATCAAGCTCCTGAGAACAAATGGCGTCACTTAGACATCCCCTATTTTTCAACTATATGTCTTTGTGTTGTTAAGTCTGCGCTGGGTAGTCAACGTAAATATGCTGCACTTTCGAAAAACGGAGATATTTCATATTACTGGCCTGGGGGACAAGGCACAGAAAAAATAGTAGATGCCGGATTGAAAAAGGTTGCACCGATGTATGGTTATCTTAACTCTTTGAAGGAGATTGATGGCTGTTTGTACGCATGCGGTGGTGGTGGGCAAATATATGTTCGTGATGCTAATCAATGGCATGATATCGCAGGTGAACTAAGAAGTCCCGCTCCAACAATAAAGCCCAACCATGCAATAAATCAATTTAATATCGGCGATGACATTGCTGACATCGATGGATATTCCGCCAAAGATTTATATGCAGTCGGACGGAATGGAATATATCACTTCAACGGGCACTCTTGGAGGCTTTGCCAAGTATTCACTGACGAGATTATGATGAGTGTAATATGTGCCTCCAACGGTGTCATTTGGACATGCGGATTTAATGGAACCATATTGCGCGGAAATGCAGCCAGCGGGTTCGAAGCTGTCAGCCACTACGATGACGATATGATTTTAACAAAGATGGCGTTTTATAGAGATCATATCTACTTCGCTTCGAATGAAGGATTATTTTTACTTGATTATACAAAAGAAAAGTCCAGGCTTCAGAAGATTGATGAAATTGTAGAATGCGAAGATATTTCGGTCGTTGGTGACACTTTGCTATGCATTGGCTCAAAAAGTATTTACATACTCGACAAACATGGGTGGAGAGAGTTAAAGCACCCTGATCATACATGAAGATGCCACGTTAACTTATAAAATACATGAATACATGTAATGCAAGATAGACGCAGTTAAGGAGCAACATATGAACGATAAATTAACATTGATTCAGGTTTTTGCTGGAACCTATTCAGAGGAAGCAGTTTTAGAAGAGCTTCCTGCAGAATACCTAAGCGATCAAAAATTTAAATTATGTGCATCTCCAGGGCTAGCTCTAGGGCTTGCAAAAGGAGATACAATAAAGCTCCATCCAAACGGAGATTTTGAGTTAATAGAGCATGGTGGGAATTTTTGTGTTCAAATTTACAAAGAGCAGCCTATCAAAGAAATATTAGAAGCGGTTGAAACAATAGTCAAACAAGAGCTTGCTGGCTCTTTAGATGGTTTTCATAATGGCTCGCTTGCCTTCACTGCTCCTATCAGCAATGGATTTCATGCCACCAATCATGTTTTCAATAAGATTAGAGACTTATTGGAGTCGGAATACTATTACTCTAATATTTACAAAAATCCATATCATTTAGAAAATGAAGAGTTGGTTAGTTGGGCTAGAGATCTGGATTAATCGTTCCCAAACGTCTGTTTTTCGGCACTATGCACGATCTCTCGGATGGCGAGCACCTAGTGTATCGTCAGATCCAATTGGCTATCAGATTGCAGATCTCACTAATGTACACCCAAATGCTCAAGAAGCATAGGAGGCAGATATGGTTGATGAAAGGCATCTTGCTTATTTCAAAGAACTCTTGGAAGGAAATGCTGAAATTTCATTTAGAGCATATCTTTCAAATCATGAAGATTCTTTGCGAAAGCAATTCTCTCCGGCAAGATTTACAAGACTACGGTTCAAGTCATTTGATGAAATCGTTAAGATTCTTGACGAAGAAAAAGTACTCTACATCATGAATGATCAGGCCATAAGAAACGAAAAATATTTGGCGACATTTCATCCTGATGCATTGAATGAAAAAGGCAGGCTCAAGGAAGGATTCAAAGACACCCTATTCAACGGAATTGTTCACGATTTTAAAACGAAGGGAGAAGATGCAGTCTTAACCCTCCATCAATACATCGAGTTCCCTAAAAACATCAATCATAAAAGAAATATAGAAAAACTCGAAGACATCGAATATTTCGCCGAAACGGAATTGTGTCTAGGAGATCAAAGTCTTGGTCTTTTTTTGCTGAAGGTGCTAGCATCTATGGATCGTCAGTTTTCCGAAGTAGATGATATTATCCATAGAGCTCAGGAAGCTGTAATGAAGTTTTCAAAGAACATAAGGGTGGAACACCAGAACCAAGTGGAGTAAAAACAAGAGACAACGAGAGAGTTATAAACTGCTTCCTTGCACTTAAAGCTCCAAATGGTTTCCATGATACGAAAACGGAGAAAGCCATTAAAGAAAAAGGTGATAGATGTGCAAATCAATAAAGAGTCATGCCGAGAAAAAATTCTGGAATTCGACATCAGAAGAACAATTATACTTAATATGTATATCAAAGAATGGTCTATGCCGGAATATAGAGTCATAATGACAAAACCAGAGATTGGCGTATATATTGAGATATATTATTTCCCATCAATTAATGATAATATCCCTGCAAGATTCGCAACAGTCGGCCTATCTAATTCCATTCGAAAAACTGGAAAACCTATTGAGACTGAATGGATGCTAGCATTAAAACCCGATTTGGGGCAAGAAAACATTGATCGTATATTCACATATTTCTGCGACTTAATTGCCCATAATATTGAAAATATAAAGTCTTCGGGAGTACCACGAGTAATGACTGAGAGCACACTCGCACCAGAGAACTGGACTACAAAGGCCCTTTTAATTGATGAACTCAGAGGAGAAAGTGAAGATTTAGAAGAAATAAAAATAGGTGAAGAAGTAATTAGTGTCTTGTGGGTTGTCCCAATTACTCCTAAAGAAGCGTATATAATTTTACAAGAAGGCATAGATGCTTTTGACGCTTATATAGAAAATCATCAGCATTCAATAATCGATCCCACTCGTCCTGATAAATAAGCAGCTTAAGCTGAGAAAAATACGCTGAAGAGGATGGTGCATCCAATGTACAATATTACAGAAATCAATAGCCTGGAAAATTGGCAATCTGCTTCTCGTGAACGACGCGGAGATATTTGCAATTCGATAATCGAGAAATTACCAGGCAGATTCAAACTCGCAAAACCATATCTATTAAAAAGCCCCAGTAATGGTAAAGAAATAGAAATACCATGTTTTTATGATGAGCTTTATGAAACACCTTTAAATCTAATATTTGGTGGAGACTTTATTTATGGAGCCTGCTCTCAACATATTGAGAGCATCAGAAATATATGCGAACCTAACGACTGGTCCATGATTTCTCAACTTATCCATCAATCTGATGGAAATGAAAATACTCATATAAACCCATTCCTAATGAGCCGCTTCCCTGTTTACGAGTGGGTACTGGAGGAAAATATTAATCTATCAAATGATCTAGAAAGACCTGATTTCTATAGCGAAGATGGGCCATTTCCTGCCTATGTTAACTTACAAGAAGCGGCATCTTTTATGGAAAAAAGCGGGTATAGAATGCCGTGGGACTCCGAGTGGGAGTATGTTTCCAAGGAATTCAAAAATAATTTATTCACATGTGGAGAAGAAATTCCATCACGAGATTTATCCGATGACATTTGCCTTACTCAATTTGGTGATAGCGGGCTCAATCATGCTGCATCCAATAATTTTGGCATAGCAGGTCTTGCCATTGCCGCGTTCACCCGCATTAAAGGAGCGAAGGATGAGATAATAGTTCGTGGAGGCGCTGCCGGATTTTACCCGTTTCAACATCCTTCACAATGGGCAATGCTATTGACCGAGCTGCAATTACCTATAAAAAATATGCCTGGCCAGTTAGCAGGTCTGCGACTATGTCTCGATATACCAGAATTATAATTCGCCTAAGGCGTCCTGATCTGAAAGCTAAGCCCTAATACTGATTAAGCCTGATTACGATCCGGCAAGCATAAGATCGGTAGCTGCGTTTCGCTAACGGGCAGGCTGGTTGACGGGCGCAGCAATAAAAAGTTGAGATTGACCCTAATTTTTACATATGAGAAAATAGTTAAAACTTACTAGTGAAAGGAAAACAAGGTATGGACACCCTTTTTCAATTCATTCCACTTAGTCAGCTTGCAGATAAGTTTCCGGAAGGCTCTTGGTGGGCCAAGTTTTATCAGGATTTTAATGAGGAACATCTTGCCGCATATTATGAAGGGGATTTGACACTACCTGCTCTTAATCTGGATTGGGAGCAGCCTTTTCCGCAACAAAAAGAGGTAATCCTCCTTTTTATTGATGGAAATTTTGCCGTAGACAATCTCTTTAATAAAGAAACTGATGGTGCCATAGGACTTATGGTAATCGGTAATTTGAGCGCGAAAAATATAGCTGTAGGCGGTCAGGAAATTTATGTGTCGGGCAATCTGTTGGTTGCTGAAATATTGTGCGGTTCCTACAATCATGGGGAAACAATTGTAAAAGGTGATCTCAGCGCTGCGGTTTTAGTTCAGGATGATGAGTACAAATTCCAAGTGGACGGGCAGAAATCGATCGCATGCCTAGTAAATGTGTGGGAGGGAGACGGTGTACTTCAGGAGCTCCCGGTGGGTATTCATGAGGTTTTGATCGATGAAGTTTTTCTGGACATGGAAGAGGAGGATGCTGGCTTTTCTTTTGACACGCTGGCAACCGTTATTGCAGAAGGACGATCCGCATTAAAAGAATTAAATGTAACCCGCACGAGAGAGAAACCTGTTCATTTATATTTTACCCATAATACGATCAATGAGGAAAATATATTAAAATTGACACAGTGTATTTTAATGCCGAATGACACGCCATCTTTTGATTTTCAGGAAAAAGGCGTATTTTTCAAAGCTCAGCAGGAACATATTGATGCTGACGGGGATCAGCGGGATCTCAGCGTTTATATGGAAGATACACGGCATCAGTATTACATTTGGCTAGAGCAAGATCATTCCATCGGTTTGTTGAGGAAAACCGTTGATAAGGAGTCTGAGTGGGAGAACATTACGGAAGAGTCTCAAGAAGCGCTAGCAGAGATTAGCGATTGCTGGACGATGTTTCTGACCTGCGTTAATATGGCTGAGCTTTATTTACGAAACATTGAGGTACAGGATGTGCAAGACATTTTGCAGTACCCTGTCATTCAGGCGTTATCTATAGAAGAAGCGGAGGATGACGGATTCTGGGACGGCTCAAAATGTTACACCTTCCGTCAGGCCCGTATAGACGAAGATGGAGATTACCTAGATGCTAGGATTGAAATCAAGACTCCTGATGGAGCGTATTATTTTTATTCACTGGACAACGGAACTTATGTTTCCCGGCATTATCAGCCACCGGATCAATATGGTAAGCAGGACATGTCCTTTTTGGACTGGAGGCGCTGGGAGGCATCAGAGCAGTATTTTGTAAGATTCAAACAATTTATTGCGCAGAAGAATTGAGAATGGCATATATATTCTAGATGCAGCTTGTACAAAACCAAATGAAGAAACCGGATATGAATATTAAACTAACGGGACACGATAGTTGAATTACATGTAGGCTGCTATAAGGCGGCCTTTTCTCAATTAACAAGTAGGTTAGCTCAAAAGTATCTTTTTTCAAAGGAGCAGAAATATGTTTATAGATCTTTTTAATAGATTCAGCATCACATTACCTATTAGATTAGTTGAAGAGTTAGAAACTCACAGCAAACAACAGAAGGATCAAAAATACTTTTTAAGATTAATGGAATTTGATGAAATCATTGAAACAGCTGATTTTATGTCTGAAATGGAGGTTTATCAAGATATTATTCCGTTATGGACAGATGATCATTCAAACTACATAGGCTTACATTTTCAAGGTGCATGCAAATACAGGATAAGTTACATCAATCATGAGGAAACGGATTTATCTCCAAGTTTTAGAAGTATAAGTTCATTTATAACTAAACTCGAACAACATCCTAATTTGGATTGGGATGAATTAAAGAAAGACTATCCCTCAGAAATAGAATTTAGTAATACTGAGCTTGCTGAAGACTCAATTTGTATTGAAGAGCTGAACAAATTGATAAGTTCTAACGAACTAATAAATGATGATGTTCGTTGTCAGTATATTTTTTCAATCATGGCATTAACACCGAAAAGAGATCTTGATTCATTAATAAAGTATTTAGATGATGAAGATATGTATGTGCAAGAGAGAGCATGTGAGATTATTGGTTTTCATAGATACATTCCAGCTAAAGAAAAGTTAACAGAGGTTTCTAAAAACGGAATGCATAATGGAAAATTAGCAGCCACAATAGCATTATCAAGAATAAGAGAACACGAAAGAACATAATTCGAAAATCGTCATTCTGCGTTCCAACTCCTATTGTAATAGCAACTTTTTATAAGATATACGCGTTTCTATTATAGAATGAAAAATACATTAAGTGGGTGAGGTTGCTATGAAAATGAACAATTGGAAAAATGCAGTTGCCATTCTAGTTATCATGTCATTTCTTTTTCCGCTTGGATCACATGAAACGAATGCAGCATCCAAGTACGTGAAGTTGGAACTGCAATGGGAAGACGGCCGTATCAACCATATTGAGACGCTGCTTAAGGACGGTGTCACTTACGGAAGTTTTTTCTCGCTGGGCAGCAACGCAGGTCTGCATTGGGAGATGGAAAGTGACAAGACGGCGGTTTTGAAAAGGAATCAGAAGCGTATTGTTGTCCACATGGGAAGCGGAATTGCCGAAGTTGATGGTAAAGAAGTGGATATGGGCAGAGAACCTGTATGGTATATTAGTCATCTTTATGTGCCGATTAGATTCCTTGCATCTGCTTTGGAGGGGGAAGTGGCCAATCAAGACACCAAGACGGGCAAGGTAACCGTGACAGGACTCAACAATTATACGGATACTATTTATGGCAGCATGATGGGATACAACTATACAATTCGAGCAGGAAAAGGGGATCTAGAGATTACTAATGTTTATACGGGACAAAAGACTTCGATTCCGTTAGGCATAAAAGACATTAACTTGAATACTCATGTTCTCAACTTAAATTTCAAGGGGACTAACAAGAATCTACTTGTAGTCACAATTGAATATTCTAATCGAAAGAGTGGAGAACATGACCTGTATACGTTGGTATTCAAGAATCAAGGGCTGATTCGCAAAACCGTTGCTCACGGATTAAAGGAGCAGCATGAAACGTTGAAGCCGGACGGCACAATTCAACTCATTGATGACAAAAATATACGTATTATTGATGATGGAACCGGCGATGTACTTGAAGTAATTGCTCGGTAAAATGGCATTGAAATATGAATGGTGTAACGAAGACAAGAATAAAAAACATTATTATGCTGCGACCGTTTCTCAGTATTTTACCGGGGAACGGTCGTTTAGTTTCTTCTGAAAGCGTTAGTGGTTACGGAGGTTGAGATGGAATAAGCGGCTCAGTTCCAGGTTACTCGAACTTTGAAGACGGCAGATGCTTTTGTCATAATAGTCTATAGTTTTCTTGCTTTGATTACAAAAGTTACAGGAAGCATTTTCGCTCTTTGTGCAAACTCGCTGTTATCGTCCCGCATAATTTCATCATCAGATTGCTCAATCATTTGCTCAATTACGAATCCCGCTTTTGCCAACGCATTCACATAGGTTGATAGTTTACGATCCGATAAGGTTATCACACCTTCATCAAGAGATATCGAATACCAAGATTCATCGAAGTAACATTTTTTAAAAGTAAGCCTATTATTTTCTGCAGCAACACATCTGTGAATAGGGTGAGACCAACTGAAAATAAATACACCGTCTTTTTTTAGGTAAGAAGCGATCCGGCGAAATGTACCCTCAAGGTCGGTGGTCCATCCTATGGCGTAAATCGAGTAAACAAAGTCAAAATAATCAACTGGCATACCACATTCCTCTTCCATGGGAGAACAAATCAATTTTGCTGAAAGACCGCATGCCTTCAAATGCTGCGCTGCCTTTTTGATTTGTTTTTCTGATATATCCACAGCCCATAGTTCAGAGGCTTTGTGTTCCCCGTGATATTGTAAGGATTGACCGTTTCCACAACCTATTTCCAGCATCTTTTTCCCTGAGACATCACCAAAAAGCTGGCATTTTTCTTCTGATACAAATGCGCCATAAAAAGGAAGAACGATTGCTCCTAAATATTCATTTCCTTTTGTATCCCAATAGAAGCTATTTGTTTCATAAACAGAATTTTTGTCCATGCCGAGGCCCTCCCCAATATAAATAATATGAGCCTAAACGTGTAGATTTCGACATGCGCGTTCTTTCATTTACACATATCGAACACGAACACTTTGTGCTCTACCTCCCACATAATATATCGGTTTTATATATACAAATCCAGTTAAAATCATCCATCCAGCGTCCATTCGCAGTCAGGTCCTGATGCTGGACTATATGGATGAAGGTAAGATATAACTAAACGATCGCGGAAGTAAATTTAAATATAAGTAGATATGATCAACTTCAAAAACTTGACTGACAGTAGATGTCACTGAAGTTTTTTTATAATGAAGATAATCGTTGATTACCGAGATGGATCGTTGGTATCACTTGATAAATGATAAAATAAGGAGAGCTTGTAAATGAATAAAGCAGGAGTAAAGTTGACTGAAAGCATAAAATATACGGCCGTATCAGGTAAACATACAAAGAATGGTACACCTAACGGCGTGACAACGATAACACCATTTATAACCGTGAAGGATCCTGTTAAAGCAATTGAGTTCTATAAAATTGTTTTCAATGCAAGGGTGAAGGATATTACTGAACTACCTGATGGGAATGGCAATAAAATAATTATCCATGCAGAATTAGATTTTGGAAATGGTTTTTTGCAATTGGGAGCAGCGAATCCGGCATATAAATTGGTCTTGCCGCCAGATGAAGACAATGCATGTTATTCTTTAGGGATTTATGTAATTAATGTTGATCAGGTATTTGAAAATGCAGTATCAAGAGGAGCAAAAGTAAGGGAACCAGTTACAAGTTTTGTTTCAGGTGATCGATTTGGTAGTATACTGGACCCTTTTGGAGTAAGGTGGAGTATTATGACTAGGATTGAAGATTTGTCAGAGGAAGAAAGTAGTCGCAGGGTTGCTGAATGGGCCAAAAGTTTTAGTGGAGAATAAATGCAATAATCATTTTGATAGCTGATCTATCAACGGATGAAGGATGGAGGACAATATGATATTTAAGATTGAGCAGCCTAAAATTCCAGTTGAGTTGCTCGAAACAAGAACTATTCACTCATTAGAATCAAGAGATGAGATTAGTAATGGAGTTATTGATAATATAACAATTGAGTACCAGGATGCTGTCAAGGTTTCCATGGATAAAATGATTTTTAGAAATGTAACCATTACAGAGTCATCGTTGGAACAAATCGAACTTACAGATATTGTTTTCGAGAATTGCGATTTTTCAAATGTTAATTTTCCAAGTTCATTCTTTCATCGTATTGAATTTAGAAATTGTAAGCTAATTGGTACAAACTTCTCTCAGAGTAGACTTCAAAATGTCCGTATTCTGGACTGCTTAGCTGATTTTTCAAATTTTCGCTTCGCTAAATTTAAACAAGTAAGTTTTGAAGATTGTTCTTTAGAAAGCGCTGACTATTATGGTTCTACTATTCAAAAATTAAACTTTACCCGTTGTAATATCGATCAATCTTGTATGATCGGATCAAAGCTAAAGGGAGTCGATCTTAGCGACTGTAACTTTAATGAGCTAAGTGTCGAGGTTGAGGATTTAGATGGATGTATTATTGCCAGTCATCAGGCTTCAACTTTTGTGGGTTTAATGGGAATGATTATTCGGTGACTGATGCTTGTGAGGAATTATTATGTTTCAATTCAATTCGTTTCTTAATCTTGCTGTTTCATTCGAGTTTTCACTTAAATACAGCCTTTTTAGGTATAGTAATAGGTGACACATTGGTTCTATCATTCACGATTGGAGGATAACTGGTTGAACAGAGTCGTGACCAAGTTTTATGAGTATGGGCAAAACGAAATCGATTATCTAAAGCAAAAGGATGAAATCTTGGGAAGAGCCATCGACCGTTTGGGGAAAGTCGAACGTGAAATCATTCCCGATCTATTTTCCGCGCTTGTACACGCAATAGTGGGGCAATTGGTGTCCGTTAAAGCCGTTCATACCGTTTGGGATCGAATGCAGGAGAGATTAGGCGAAATCACGCCTGAAAATATAACCAGACAGAGCACAGACGATATCCAGAAATGCGGGATGACGATGAAAAAAGCGGTCTGTATCCATTCCATTGCCGAAACGATCACAACAGGTAAATGGGATATTGAAACGCTTCGCGATCTACCCGATGATGAGGTGATTCGTCAGCTGACAACGTTAAATGGCATTGGACGTTGGACTGCAGAGATGTTGCTTATCAATTCCATGGAACGACGGGATGTTGTCAGTTGGGGAGATATTGCGATCCGAAGAGGGATAATGAAACTGTACAGTCTTTCCGATTTATCAAAAGTAGAATTTGAGCAGTATCGGCGTAAATATTCGCCATTCGGTTCGGTGGCTTCCCTATATTTGTGGGTGATTTCGTTTGAGTAAATAAGGAGTTACTACCATGGAAATGACATTGAAGGAACAGCTACTCGAGCTGGCAGAGCCGGGGTACCAAGCTTTTTCTGCGGCCTTGATCCCCAATATAAATAATGTATTGGGTGTACGATTGCCAGAGCTTCGCAAGATCGCGAAAAAAATGGCAACGGGCAATTGGACAGGCAATTTTATTGGAAACCAAGCAGAGTGGTTTGAAGAGGTTATGGTGCACGGAATGATTATTGGCTACTTGAAGGCGGACATTGATGAAGTTTTGTATCATGTAGCCGCGTTTATACCAAGCATCGACAATTGGTCGGTATGTGATAGTTTTTGTGCAGGTCTCAAGGTTACTCAGAAGCATAAAGAGCGTGTATGGGATTTTCTTCAGCCATATTTTGAATCCACAAATGAATACGATCTTCGCTTCGCTGTCGTGATGCTTCTTAATTATTATGTAGACGATATCTATCTGGATGCCGTTTTAAAAAAGCTGGATGGTATTAAACATGAAGCATACTATGTAAAAATGGCTGTAGCTTGGGCGATATCGATTTGCTTTATCAAAATGCCTGAGCCAACGATGACATACTTAAAATCTAATTCTTTGGACAACGATACATTTAACAAAGCTTTGCAGAAAATAACGGAGTCTTTCCGAGTAGACCAGGAAACCAAGCGTATTATTCGTAGTATGAAACGCAAATAAAAATATGTAACAAACGTAGGTTTGAGAATGAAAGTCGTGAGGTGGAAAATACCGAGTATTACAATGCGAACATGTTAACGCGGCAATAAGACTTCATTAGGCAATGTTCACGTCATTAAATTAAACTTATACATGATGGTGAAACGAAAACAGGTAAGGATTGCGGGGCTCCGGAATTCTTACCTGTTCTGTCTTGCCAATATATTTCTTGAAGTCCATAGGCTTCACTCAACTTCATCTATTACTTTTACACAGGATTGAAAATAAATGGAGACATGATTTTACATATGATCACGTTAGGGTTCAAAACCCTTCTGGCTGATGTAAAGTTCATCTTCCGAAAAGTGCTGCCGCATTTGCTCATAAACCAATTGATAGGCAGATGGATGATACCATTCTTCCATGCCCAGATTTTTATATAACGCTTGTAAGCCCAAATTGCGCGTTCGTTTACCGCCACTGCCGTCCCCCATAAAATAATCGTCTACACATACCCGGTTAACCAGGGGACGCAACATTTCTGCAAATCGCTTACTGCTCGGTAATAAGGGAGCGATGGCAACTTGTGTAGGAATACCGAATTTAGCAAGCAGTTGTAGTGTTTTAAGTCTTGCCTGAATGGGAGGAGCATAGGGGGCAAAGTGCTTGCGAATATCTTCCCGGTCGGTCTCTACCGTCATGCTTACCCGAACCTTGGCCCCCAGCTGTTGCAGTAACATAATGTCTCTGCTGACAAGTGGGCTGCGTGTCTGAACAAGCAAGAAGTCTGGGGGATTGTCGACCATAACCTCCAGTAAAGACTGCGTAACTTTCTCCTTGTGTTCGATTGGTTGGTAAGGGTCCGTGCTGGATGACATGAAGATGGTAACCGGGCCCTTGACTCTGGCTCTGCGCAACTCCTTTTGGAATGTGACCGCAGCCTCTTTTTTAATATCTACCCAAGTTCCCCACTCCGCGCTGCGAAAAGTGGAGACAGGCATTTGCCGCACATAGCAATAGGAACAGGCGAAGGTACATCCTGTATAAGGATTTAACGAATGACTATAGCCGGACAAAAAACCAGTTCCTTTATTCAGCAGTGTTTTTGGTGTTTTGTACAAATACTTGACTGTCATCCTCGTTCACCTGCCGATCCATGCCTTGTATACGTATAATAGGCGAGACTGCAGTTCTTTGTTGAATCAAACTTGTATGTCGAGGATTCGGTTGTTCGTTCACTTCGCATCATGAAAAATAATCCCCATGCTGTAACGTGTTCCCGATGTGATTGTACCTACGCCATGTCGCAGAGTCACCCTATAATAGCCGCGTGTACCCGATACGGGTCGCTGCTGGGTTGGAAAGATTAGTCCTTCACCCTGATTCAGCGTAATGACATGACCTCTGCTCTGCGCCCGCGGCCGCTGCTCGATGAGTAAAGATTCGCCGCCTGTATAATCTCCGCCTCGTTGGTTTAGCACAAATACGACTTGAAAGGGGAAGAAGATGTCACCGTACAAATCCTGATGGAGACAATTGTAGCCGCCTACTTCATATTTAAGAATCAGCGGGGTTGGACGAGTTTGCCCTGCCTGATGACATTGATCGAGAAAGGCAGCCAGAGTATCAGGATATTCGGGTGATCGATTCAAATGTTCCAGCCAGCGATTGGCCGTTTTGGCGAGCTCCGGGTACAGGCCATCACGAAGCTGTTGTAACAGATCTGGAAGGGGAGCTTGATAATATTTGTACTCTCCGATTCCGAAACGATAACGCGTCATATCGATGGTTTTGCGATAAAGTGATTCATCTTCATAGCCTTCCATCAGACTTTCACACACATCGGAATTAAGAAGACATGGTAGTTTGGCGTAGCCCTGTTCGTCAAGTGTCTGGTGCAACTCGGACCAGTTAAGATTGACTAATGATGGTATACGTTGGTCAGACATGGTGCAGCTCCTTTTCAAGGATTGGTGTGCTTTGCTCCAGTTCCAGCAGTTTTGTTTTCATGTCCATTCCGCCGCGATAACCCGTCAGCGATCCATTCTTGCCGATAACCCGATGGCAAGGAACCGTAATTAGAATCGGATTTGAGCCAATGGCAGTACCAACCGCTCGAACCGCAGCCGGTTTTTGAATCTGATGAGCAATCTCCGAGTAAGACCGGGTTTGACCGTAAGGGATATCACAAAGTGCCTTCCATACAGCTGCCTGAAAAGGCGTTCCGCGATAAAAGAGTGGGATGGTGAATTGATTAAGTTGACCTTGAAAATATCGAACAAGTTCATCTGCATACGGTTGCAGCTTTTCATCATCTTGAATCAGCCCGTGTCCAGGAAAGCGGTTATTTGTCCATGTCGCCAATTCTTCGTATGGCTGATTCTGCGAGCCCACAAAACATAAGCCTGCTTCAGTTGCGCCGATATGCACCTTCCAATTTTCATAAGAAAGCAAGGTCCAATAGAGAGGACTGCTGTTTTTAGTTGTCATTAAAATGCCTCCTTCAAGTGTTTTTTCAGCCGTTGGTTGACTTCCAGCGTTTGCCCGTGTGACTTGCGCCGTTTGCAGGGACGAAAATATGCGGCTAATGCGTGATCGACATTTTTGAAAAAGCCGATTTATTCCCCTTTGGGCAGTCTTGATTTGCAAGACGGTTAACAAAAGTTAGTATAACCCTGAAAACAGGCTTTTGTGTGCATTTTGGAATGTAATAGCAAGATAGCGAAATTACAATGACAAGTCCTTATGTGACAATAAGATAACTGTTAACTCACGTTCAGAGAGGATGATAAACCTGTGGATCCAGGTAGAAGTTCGAATTTATTTAATAAGCCCCCAATATACGCTCTTAAGAGCAAAATTTAAGTGTAGATTCGAGGCACTCGTGAAGCTGTATGCCAGTTTGACTTTTACAGAAAAAGATCCAGATATCGGGTTCTCTTCTGTTAGTCAATTATGTAGGATTTATTTATTAATTGGCAAACATTTGTAACTCGCAAGTATGGCTATTATAATAAAAGTTAGTATTCATTTTAGGAGGTATTGTTGTTATGTCCGAATGTAAATTATCTGTCGATTATGATCAATATGAGAAAGGTGTCAAAATCGTAGACTTAATAGTGGAAATGGCAGACAAGGATGAGAGCTTGCAACTTGAAAGTCTCGTCATCGGTGACTGGGGCGGCGCCTACGAGAATGATTCCAGTGAAATTGTCGAAGTTCTTGTTCGGTTGAAAGACCGCTTTCCGCAGCTGCGGAGTTTATTTATTGGCGATATGTCCTATGAAGAATGCGAGGTCTCTTGGATTAATCAATCTAACCTAGGACCGATTCTATCTGCCTATCCCGAGCTTCGCTCTCTCACAATTAAAGGAAGCACAGGTCTCAGCCTAATTCCGGCTCACCATGACAAACTGGAGGAGCTTACTATTATTTGCGGCGGTCTTAGTAATGACGTCATTACTAGCATAAGTGAAGGTAGTTTCAAAAACTTAAAGAAGCTAGAACTTTATTTAGGGGTAGAAGAGTATGGTTTTGATGGAAGTCTCGAGGATGTGCTCCAGTTGATTGAACCTGGAAAATTCCCTTTGCTTTCCTATCTTGGGCTCAAAGACAGTGAAATTCAAGATGAAATTGCTATTGCGGTAGCCAATGCACCGATTCTTGATCAACTACATACGTTGGATCTTTCTATGGGGACCTTGACAGATGAGGGAGCTGAAGCACTTATCCATAGCGAAAAGGTAATGAAACTGAAGAACCTTGATTTAAGCTATCATTATATGTCGGATGAAATGATGAATCGTTGGAAGCAGTCAGGGCTGAATGTAGATATCAGCGATCAACAGGATTCAGATGAAGACGAGGATTATCGCTATCCTTCCTTGACGGAATAACGATGGAATCGATGATTATTATAGGCAACTCCGGTAATAGAAGAACAACCGGACTGCAAGCGGCAAGAGCTCGGCTGGGGTTGCCCCCAGCCTTTGTTTTGGATTATAGGGATGTGCTGCAGGGAAATGTATCCTTAAGTTCGCTTGCACAAAGCTCGGGGCTAATGTTTGCTGAATCTCCATTGCTGCGGATCGACGCGCCCGGGGAACATTTTGAAGTAGAACGTGAGCTGATTGCACTTGGCGCCCCTGATGCGGCTAACACTCAAATAGACGAGCGTTGGCTGAGATACAACAAGAGCGTTGTTCAGCCTATTTTGGTAAGGATGGCCAAAGGGTTGAAGGAGATTAAGGGAAAACTCTATCATCCCTCCCAGTGGTTTCGTGGGTATTGCAAGTTGTTATCTCGACTGGACAGGGAGGCAGCACAACTATGGGATACCCCGCGATGGATGAATGCTCCCGAGGACATAGCCGCCATGTTCGATAAAAGGTATACGCACCAGATCTTATCATCAGCTGGATTACCGGTGCCAAGAAGATTAGCTGCACCGGAAGCCATACCGGATTACGATACACTTCGGGATGCAATGGCAAAAGAGCGAACATATCGTCTATTTATCAAGCTAGCAACTGGTTCTGGCGCATGTGGTGTAATCGCGTATCAGGTAAATCCCGTTACAGGAGCGGAATCGGCCGTGACGACGATAGGTGTGGAGAACTATCTCCGTAGACCACCTGTATTTTATAATGTAAAAAAGCTGATGAACTATAAAGAACACCAAGTCATTCGCCAAATCATCAACTGGTTATTGGGACACGGCGCTCATGTAGAGCAATGGATTCCAAAAGCGACTTATCAGGATCGCACTTTTGATATCCGGCAACTTGTCGTAGCAGGTCAAGCTTGTCACAGTATTGCAAGGGCAAGCAGAACACCTATAACGAATCTGCATCTCGATAGTGATCGAATGAGTTTGGAGGAGGTTGGCATGTCTGACAACCTTCAAGCTGCCGTACGACGATGCGCTGAACAAACGTTATCGGTATTTCAACGCTCTACCGTCGCAGGCATAGATGTACTACTGAGCAGTGGTTCGTATAGACCGTATGTATTGGATGTTAATCCGTTTGGGGATTTACTGTATCATAGCCATTATGAAGGACACGATCCCTATGAATGGGAAATGAGAATGGCTTCACGCTCTACGAATATTTAAAATGGAAGAGGATCACCACGATGTTTAACATGAACGAAATTGTAGGCAGTCATGATATTCTGATGATTACGCTGGATACGCTGCGATATGACGCCGCTGTGTTGGAGGAAGCAAACTGTCCGAATTTGTGCGGGGACGCACATTGGGAAAAGCGACATTCGCCCGGCAGCTTCACTTATGCAGCCCATCATGCTTTCTTTGGCGGATTTCTGCCGACCCCCGCTACGACAAACAAGTCAGAGCATGTTCGATTGTTTCATTCGAAAAATACGGGATTAAAGACACATCCGTTTACATGGCAATTTGATTCAACGGATCTCGTATCTGGATTACAGGTAGCGGGCTACCGTACGATTTGTATAGGTGGAGTCATCTTTTTCACCAAAAAAGTTCCGCTCGCCAAAGTTCTTCCAAGCTATTTCCAAGAAAGCTATTGGCGGATGACCTTTGGAGTTACGAATCAACGCTCTACTGAGCACCAGGTGAACCATGCCATCAAGCTGCTGCACAATTCGGATCACACAGAACGTATGTTTTTGTTTATGAATATATCAGCGATTCATGGGCCCAATCATTATTTTGTACCAGGAGCAAAGAAAGACTCCATAGAGACGCAGCGCGCGGCACTTCGATATGTTGACAGTGAGCTTGGTCGATTATTTCAGGCATTCAGAGAACGAGAACGGCCTGTATTTTGCATGGCGTTCTCTGATCATGGCACCGCCTTCGGTGAAGATGGCTACAACGGCCATAGACTAGCGCATGAGGTCGTGTGGAACGTGCCTTATCGCGAATTTATATTGTAAGGTGAGAGGAGGGAACATGATGAGCTATACGGTCTACCCTAATTACACGGATATCATCCAGAATTCGGAGGCTCTGCGCAGTTGGAAAGAAAACCTCACATCAGAGCCTTACCGATCTTATCTATACGCTTATCCACACAAAACCTCCTATCGAGAATTAGAGAGGAAGCTGCCGCTTTCCGAATTGTGGAGTCAGGAATTAGCAGATACGTTATTTTTATATATGCATATTCCGTTTTGCGGAGCACGCTGCGGTTTTTGCAATTTATTCACGTTGCCTGACAAGAGGGCCGACGTACATACCAATTATGTGGATGCTTTGGAAAGACAAGCTGCACAATGGGCTCCGCTCATTCCGAATAAACCGGTTGCCAGATTTGCAATTGGAGGCGGTACACCGACTTTACTGGAACCTACCCAGCTGGATCGGTTGTTTCATATTGCTCAACATGTGATGGGTATGAATCCAAACCAAGCCTCCATCTCGGTAGAGACATCTCCCGAGACGATCACCATCGAACGCTTGGACATTTTAAAAAGTAGGCAGGTGGATCGGGTCAGCATGGGCATTCAAAGCTTCGTAGAATTTGAAGCGGATGCGATCTATCGTCCTCAAAAGCCGCAGGAAGTCGAAAGAGCTCTGAGACAGCTCAAGCTGTATCAATTTCCGATCCTTAATCTGGACTTGATTTATGGCCTTCCTGGCCAGACCCTTGATAGCTGGATATATTCGCTGGATAAGGCGTTGTCTTATGATCCAGAGGAGTTATTTATTTATCCGTTATATACTCGTGAGCACACGATCGTAAAGCCAGAGCAGATCAGGCAGAGTGGCGAGGATCAGAGACTAAGCTTCTATCGTGTGGCGCGGGATCGTTTGCGTGCACATGGATATACCCAGTACTCGATGCGGAGATTTGCCAAAGCAGATGCTATGTCGGAGAAATCATTACTCCCTTATGGTTGTCAGGAGGAGGGCATGATTGGACTTGGCTGTGGCGCACGATCTTACACGAGAACAGTCCATTACTCCTCGCGATACAGTGTAGGTCGTTCAGCTACAGCAAGCATCATTGCCGACTATGTGGCTTCAGCCGATTATACCCATGCAGATTATGGCATTGTGTTAAGCAAGGATGATCAGCAGCGACGCTTTATCCTAAAAGCACTGCTTCATACAGAAGGCTTGGCATTGAGCAGCTACGCGGAGCGATTCACATCGTCAGCTCTAGTAGACTATCCCGAGTTGAATCTGCTTGTGCATACGGATCTGGCTGTTATAGAGCATGAGGTGCTGCGTCTGACGGATGAAGGGCTCATGTACTCCGATTCTATAGGGGATTGGTTCATTTCTCCAGAAATACGGGCGCGCATGGAAAGCTGTGTACTGTTATGAAAGCGACGATTTATTTTCGCGGGAGCTTGAGCTCATGCAATTATGACTGCCCTTATTGTCCTTTTAGCAAGAATATAGATAGTCAAGAGACATTGGCAAAGGATCGGCTGCAGGTGCAGACATTTGTCGAGTGGGTAAGGACACAAGCAGGAAGCGGGCATCAGTTGTCCTTGTTTTTTAATCCATATGGCGAAGGACTTACGCATCGGTGGTACAGGGAAGCTTTGGTTAAGCTGTCGCACATGCAGCACGTTACTAAGGTCGCTATCCAAACCAACTTATCCGCTAGGCTCGATTGGACAGCCGAATTGGATCCGGTTACTGCTTCATTTTGGGTAACCTACCATCCGGGGCAGACGGAGGAAAAGCGATTTTTACAGCAATGCAGCAAGCTTTATGAACAAAAAATACCGTTCAGTGTAGGCTGTGTCGGTGTTAAGAGTGCGTTCAACTCCATTTCTTCATTAAGGAATGCACTACCTGATGATGTTTATATGTGGGTGAACGCCTACAAAGATAAACCAGAATACTATTCTGCCGAGGATACCGCATTTTTGACCGAGATGGACCCTTACTTTGTCCTTAATGCCAAAGATTACGACAGTATGGACAAGCCGTGCCGTGCAGGAGAAAATGTGTTTTATGTCCAAGGCGACGGGCGCGTAAAGCGCTGCTATAAGGACCGTCAAGTGATCGGAAATTTGTATAAAGATGGCCTAGATGGAATCTCTAAAGAACGCCCGTGCCGTATGAGGCAATGTGATTGTTACATAGGTTACATCCATATGGAGGAGCAGCCGTTTGATTCTATTTACGGAGAACGTGCACTTGAACGGATCGCTATTTTATCATAAAGGGGAACAGTGCATTGGTTGGGACAGCAATATGGTTAACAGGGATTCCAAGCTCTGGTAAAACGACAACAGCGTTAGCTTTGACAGCGGCTCTTCAGGAAAGAGGCGTTAGGGTCGAATGCTTGGACGGCGATGAACTTAGACACAACGTAGGACGAGAGCTTGGATTCAGTAAAGAAGATCGACTAGAGAATATTCGTCGTGCCGTTTATATTAGCAAGCTGCTGAACCGCAATGGGGTTACGACGATCATCTCCATGATTGCACCCTATATGGAAATGCGAGACTATGCCCGAGCAGAGCTGGAGTCATACGTTGAAGTGTATGTGCATTGTCCATTGGAGGAATGTGTACGTAGAGATGCGAAAGGCTTATATGCAAAAGCAATAAAAGGCGAAATCACAGCATTTACCGGTATTTCTGATGTCTATGAACCGCCCGTGCATCCGGAAATCACGATACATACCCACACAAACAGTGTGGAGTCTAACGTATGCGAAATTTTGGAGTACTTAATGAAATAATCAAAAACGATTGCCTGGTCCCTAAGAGGAGAGGTAATCGTTTTTACTTTTTAAGCTGTTTGAATGATCAATAACAGGTATAACATGTTGTTGAGCATGAAGCAGTCAATGCAAGAGAAGAACGGTAGTTATATTTAAATAATATATCTCATCACTTTTCATAAAAAGAGAAGACGTGAAATTACGATTTACATACTGCACCGTTAGCGTTTATACAAGGCAACTCATTCGGACATGTTTGAGGAACAGATGATTGAGATTTTTAAAAGCGGCTGTAAAAAATAATCCCACCAATTCTTCATTTTGTATAATCGTTTCTAAGCGTCGATTTTATTTCAGTGGAACAATTCAAAAGAACGGCCGCTGTTCGCATCGTTTGCGACAGGGCCGTTCTAATGTTTTTAGAAGGCAAGCTTCAAATTGCTATTCTTGCCAAACACTCATAGGATCCCATGGCTTGATTTGATTACCATATTTTCCGGCCAAAAAAGCTTTCATGTCTTCCAGCTTAGCAGGCACCTCGTTCCAAATTGGAAGGGGTGGTAAACCTCGTTTGCTTTTCAATAGGATGTCCACTGTAACATACAAGCGTTCTGGCTGAATCCAATGAAGGAAGCGGGAAATATCAATTTGCTTGGTCAGGGACAAGGCATCAATCTCGTCATTGTAATGCTTGTTAAACTCGCTGATCAGGTTCAGGAGGTATTCTCTCTGCTCCCTCACGAAGTCCAGGCCGCAGATGGCGCCATGCCCTGGAATAACGATTTCGGGTTTAATTTCATCAATAATGCGATCAAGCACTTTAACCCAATTGAGGGTTCCCTCTTCGCTGTATGCTGTACAACCGTTAAATACGACATCACCGGCGAACAGCACTTTTTCTTTTGGCATCCACAGCAGCAAGTCACTGTCAGAGTGGGCAGGAGCTACGTTGTAAATCATAACTTCCGTATCGCCAAGACGGATGTTGATATCGTCTTTTATCTCAATATTCGGGAGCACCCATTCTACGCCTTCCAGGTCGAATCCTTCAAATTCCGCCGCAAAAAACCGTTCTCCCGAGGTCGATTCCGGTGAATCCTTTCCTCTTCTGATGACACTGTCCATCCAGGCGATATTTTCTGTGAGACGCTCTCTAGACGCCTCCTTGTGCATAATAATACAAGCATCTTCAAACACTTTGTTTCCCCAGGCATGGTCACTGTTATAGTGCGAGTTCACCACATATGCGGGAGAGGCACCGTTGCTTACTTCCTTAAAAGCATCCCGCATTTCCCGTGCATGGAACAAATCGAAGAACGTGTCATACACTAGCCCTTCACCCTTGTTGATGAACCCGGCATTGGCCCAGCTGATGCCACGATACGGCGATATACCGGCAAAGACACCATCTGCGACTTCAAAAAATTTAACGCGGGGTTTCTGGATAATACGTCCATACTTCTTCATGAAAATTCTCCTTTGTGTATATGTTTTGGGGTGAGGCATGTCTTTAGTATAGAGAATGTAAAATACAAATGCAAGCAAGTACTTGCATGCATTATCTTTATGTAATATGCTAGTAACAGACACAACATGGATGGAGGCGCTGCAACATGAAGCTAGTAACCTTTAAAACCAAGACATCTCAGGAACATTTGTTTGGGCTTGTGATAAACGATAACTTTGTCGTTTCATTTGCCGCAATCTTGAAAAAGCAGGGAAGATTCGTTGACAGTCTTGAAAGTATGGACAGCTATCTTCATTATTTGCCGGCAAGTTATGATGCCGCTAAGGAATTAATGCAATATGCTGTCGAACAGACGCATCAATTCAATGAAAATGAAATCTGCCCGATTGCAGAGGTAAAGCTGCTCTCGCCGGTTCCGAATCCGGCTGCGCTTATCGATTTCGGGTTGACGCCAAGACATCTTAGAAATGCTGGCGTAAATCTGCTGCAAAGAGAATACACAGGGCCGGAAAGAGAAGAGCTTAAACAAAAAATTGCTGAAAAATTTCAGAAAGATCCGGATAAAGTAACTTTCAGTTATTACAAGTGTAACCATAATGCATTAATTGGCGATGGGGATACGATTCATTGGCCATCGTACTCTTCTTACCTGGATATTGAGCCAGAGCTGGCCATGGTTACAGGGAAGGGGAACTGCATTGCAGGTTATGTTATTTTTAACGACAGTACTATTCGCGATGTGCAGTGGCCGGATTTTCTGGCGATGACCGGACCGACGCGCTGCAAAGATTTTGATCGCAGCAAAGGAATAGGACCATTTCTAGTTACGCCTGATGAAATCGACAACCCACTGTCACTGGAAGTGGATGTACGCATCGGGGAGAGACTGCATTGGAAAGGAAGCACATCCGAGTATTCTGCACACCCTGCAAAAGTGATGGAGGAGGTTCTCAAAGTTTTCACGCCGCTCCCAGGCACGATTATAGGAATGGGGACAATACCGGATTGCTGCGCAATCGAGACTGAACAATGGCTGTTGCCCTCTGACCGAATCCAGATTACATTCGAAAAATTAGGCACGCTCACGCAATTGGTGCCTGATCATGTCAAGATTACAGAACCAAGCCGCTGGGGAAAAAGAAATGATATTCCTTGAATATACGTTTATGAAAATGATAATCCCAACCCTGCTACATGGGCAATACTTGTAGTAGAATAGGTTTAACATCTGCAAAAGGAGAAATACAATGAATACTTCTGACAGAATCATTGAGACTGCGACACGGCTTATTAAAAAGAATGGCTATCGGGGAGTAAGCACCAAAGCCATTGCAGCGGAAGCTAAAGTCAATGAATCTACGATTTTCCGGCAATTTGGAAGCAAGCAAGGCATATTGGAAGCCATCATTGAAAGACATTCGGATATCCCGCAATTTGAGAAGCTGTTAAAAGAGGAAGCGACCGATAATCCAGAAGTCGATCTGCTGAATGTAAGCCTGCAGTACCGTTTGTTTTTCCATAAAAATGCGGACATCATTATGATTGGCATCCGCGACAAAGGAATGCTTCCCGAATTGGACAGAATGCTGGCCGATCCGCCGGCGAAGCTGCACTCCTTGCTGGTTGAATATTTTGAACGCTTGCACAAGAAAAAAGTTATAGCCAGACAGGATGAGCGTCTTGCCGCCATGTCTTTTCTCTCGATGTGCTACGGTTTTCAGATGAGCGAGCTGATTCACGGGCAATATCAGTCCCAACTCGTCACCGAGGAAGAGTTCTATAAGCATAGTGTCCCATTGTTTGTAAAAGGACTTTTGTCTCAGTCATAATGGATAAAAAAGATGACGGATGACAAGAACGTTGTGACATCACATACCACTTAAATCGCGTTTCTTTGTTTTATGTCCCCGAGTTCTTGTCATTTTCTTTTGACAAGAACTCGGGGACATTTCCGAATATATCCTCTTCTCACCTTAAAGATCACATGTTACGATGGAAGTTTTTCTGACGAGCAGTCAATGATAGACTCAAAATAATAAAAAAGAAGATGTTGACATATAAATTGGGAAAGAAGATTTTTAGAAGCGAAGGGCCATGAGTTATTTTATTTGTAAACGATACACGCTACCAAAAAGAAAGGGGACGTTGCAATGCATGTTCGGAAAAATACATTTATTTTTATTTTAGTTTTTTTTTCTTTAATGACGACATTACTTGGATGCTCTAACCATAACGCACAGTCACGTGATGAAAATAATAATGAAATTCTAGGATTAACAAATGAGATAAGAAAAATAACGTCGTCTCATTTGGCTAAAATAACAAAGGATATGACGTACAGAGAAATGATAAACACATTGGGAAACACCAAGGATATTGGATCTGGGATTAAAATATTCAGATATGAATATGAGAATGGTCAATTCCTTGATATTAACATTTTTGAGCATAATCATGATGTGAAAATTCGTGAAGACGTTTACAAACACATTCAATACTTCTTGCACAACAAGAAGCCTTAATTCATAAAAAAGGAACCCTCGAAGGCAATGTCATTAAGATAAGGCGTGGACACCATAATCAAGCATGAGAGCAGGTTATCGAGTAGATAGCCGCTCTTTTTTTGCATAAAAACCGCAAATAGGACTTGACTGGAAGTTGGAAATGTGTAGCGTAGCCCCTTGAAAAACGAGGGGGTTATGCCAATGAATGAATATGCGGTGTCACTTAAAGAAAAGCTGACATTCCTTATTAGAGAAATGTCAGCCGCACCAACACCCTATGTCCAAAAACCTGAAAAAGATTTTACCCGCAAGAAAAAGTTGCCTTTCGGGACGGTTATGCAGCTCCTCATTTCTATGGGAGGAAACTAGCAATCTACTCCTTTTCTTTAGTGTTTTCATATATCAACATAAATGCCCAAGAGAACGGCGCTATTTGTCGTTCGCTTGGGCTTTTTTGCTACGCCTAGAGGTTCTGCAACTGTGGATACCCGGGGGCATAGAAAGGAAGGGGAAGCAGAACCAAGTACATAAAAAGTAACGGCAGCCATTCAGCTGCCGTTTTCTAGTTATATGGATCAGAAAATCTTAAAAGGAGCAACTGAAATCTTATTCACATAATAGATACTTTGTAGAAAAAGAATGTACATTACATTTACATACAGAAAGCATGAAAAAGATTGATTCCTTCCTTTACGGTCTTAGCAGAGACCCAATGTTCAATTTGACAAGTGGGGGTAGTACCAGCGTAGCTGACACCACCCGCAAACATATGGATAAAAATGTAAGAACCCTCCACTTCTGTAGAGAGTTCTTTTTATGAGTGATAATTGTACCAATTGCAGCCTGTTCGTTGAACTAACGTACCCGTTAGTTCAGCGGTCAACGCTGTTTTCTAATATTTTATTTCCAAATGATTCAATTAGCCTTTTCATTTCTTCATCGAAACTAGTGTCCATATCATGTTTCTGACTTAAAGGTCTTGCCCAACTCTTTATCCAGGCCAAAGTAGTGGCGAAAGCTGTAAATCAGCGGGTTCCACGCGGTTGGATTGACATGTTGCTCACTTAGCAAAATCGCTTCATGAGCATGGACTTTTTGTACCTCTACCTCGATAATAGCAAATCCCTCTGAGTGATGGAGGTTGACGACTTTTGCCTCGATTTGCAAAGGGCACTCTTCCACTCGCTGCGGTTTCACGATATCTGAAGCAAGCGGTGTGAATCCACCAGCTGAAAATTTATCGTGTTCAAATCGGTACAGCTCCCGTTTGTAATCTGGCACTGGATTGGCCCCAGTCAACCTGGATAATTTTTCTACTTGCCCCCAGTGTGACGCATCCGGCAGGTTGACAACGCATTCTCCACAGCGGAGCAGGTTGGCGAATCCCTTCCCGCCTCCGCCAAGCCCGAGAACGATGCGATTCCCAAGAGCCCAAGCAGATGACATCGGTGTGAGGTTCGTCGTCCCATCCTCATTCAATGTTGATAGTAATACGACCGGAGTGCCAAAGTACAGTATTTTGGGCTGAATGAGCTGAATTGCTAATTTCGTTTTTTTATTCATTTAAACTCTCACCTCAACGAGTAGTATAACGGGAAAATCATTCGACTCTCACCGAATAATGAATGCAACGTTGCTGAGGTGAATTGCATGTCAAAGTTTCAGGTCAAACTCGTCAGCCAAGCCCTTCAGACCCGCGGCCGTTACGCGAACGGCACGCCCGCCGGGAATCCGCGTAATCCATTCAAGTTCAAATAATCTGTTGGTAATTGCGGTACCAAGACCACCCGCGATATGGTGTCGCCTCTCGCTCCAATCCAGACATTGCCTAGCAAAATGGCGCCTTCCTTTTTGCACGCTATCTACATCGATGCCAAAGTGCTTAAAACGGTCATATCCCTGTGTGCTAACTACAAAGTCTCGACCGGATCGTTCGATCATTCCCAACGCAAGTAGCCGATCAGTCAGCTCCACGCCCACTTCTCCCGCGATATGGTCGTAGCAAGTGCGAGCATACCGCAACACTTTTGACTGGTCGTATTCCTTGAGTGACCGAATCGGCTTTTGCGTTGCGATGACATTGAGCGCTTCGAGCGCGTATGCGACTTCGGGTCCAGCCAACCGATAATAGCGGTGTCGACCGCTCATTTCCACGACGAGCAAGCCCCCCTCGACCAATTTTGCCAGATGCGAACTTGCCGTTTGTGGCGTAATACGCGCGGCACGCGCCAGTTCGCTGGCAGGAAGAGCTTTACCTCCTAACAATTCAAGCAACATCGTGACGCGCGAAGGATCGCCGACGAGCGCTGCCACTTCTACGATATTCGGTATTGTTTCCAACTTGTCCCCTCCTGAACGTATTAACGTGTGTCAGCTGTTGAATATCTTACCACAATTATGCTTCGATGGTGGTCGAAGTCATGAAAAGCTTGGTGGAAAACGATTCCTTTTCCTGATCTTGATAAGTCGTAAATGATTTCCTTTTATTGCAACTAACCTGCCCCTTAGCTTAATCCCCATGAATAACTTAAAGTTCCGAATTTATTTTTGTATATGGAACTTCGATCTATTTAAGACTCGTATTGTCCAAAAAATACAGCTTGGATCTACTTATTTCAAGCACTACGTTCCGATACTCACTGTAATAGGAACTTTACTTTGGAGGGGATAACATGAAGCGAAATTGGGAACTGGACGAATTAATCGAGCATTATACGATCCTACCGAACGAGATGAGGTTGATCGAGAACAAGACCGGGGAAACCAGGATTGGATTTGCCGTGCTACTCAAGTTTTTTCAAAATGAAGCCCGTTTCCCAACTCATAAGTACGAAGTTTCCAAAGCGGTGATCGCGTACATTGCAAAGCAAATCTTCTCTGAGCCAGAATTATATGCTCAGTACGATTGGACTGGTCGTTCGATCACCTACCACAGAACACAGATCCGGGAGTTCTTCGGGTTCCGCGAGGATACGATAGAAGATGCTCAGGAAATGACAGAATGGCTATGTCAACATGTTCTGCATCAGGATCATGAATTTGAGCATTTAAAGGAACGCGTTTACCGTCGATTCCATGAATTAAAAATCGTACCTCCCACACCAGACCGCATTGAGCGTTTGATCCGTTCAGCCATTCACAAATATGAAGAATCCTTCTTTCAAGCGACATATCTAAAACTACCTTCCACGTCTTTAGCTCAGTTAGACTCTCTAATTGATAGCATTTCGTTTTTAGAGATTGACGAAGAAGAAGCCTCCAGTGACAACAGTATCCAAATATCATTTAATGAGTTAAAGGCAGATCCTGGTCGTGCTGGGGTGGATAGCGTTCTGAAGGAAGTTAACAAATTGCGGACTATTCGCAATTTGGAGCTTCCGGATGATTTATTTCGAGACATTCCCCACAAGGTATTGAAAAAGTACCGGCAGCGCGTTTCTACTGAGGATCTACGCGAGCTGCGCCGACATCCCGATCCGATTCGATATACGCTGTTGTCAACTTTCTTTTGGTTACGCTGCATGGAAATATCGGATAACCTGGTCGATCTGCTTATTCAAATTATTCACCGTATCGGAGTACGCGCCGAACGAAAAATCGATAAGGAAATTCTGAACGATCTACGACGAGTCAGCAATAAGTATGGCATTTTATTTAACATGGCACAGACGGCCATCGAGCATCCGGAGGGAATCATTAAAGATGTCCTGTACCCAGTTGTAAACGAACAAACACTAAAAGATTTGGTCAAAGAATTTAAACATACTGGACCGGCATACCGCGAAAAAATCCATACGGTCATTCGTGCCTCCTATGGCAGCCATTACCGCCGGATAGTTCCTGAAATTCTTAGCATTCTTGATTTTCGTTCTAATAACGACATTCATCGTCCGGTTATCCTCACGCTTGAGCTAATCAAGAAATACACTCAAACGGGAATGCACTATTTTCCCTTAACCGACGAAATTCCGATCAATGGGGTGATCCGTAATAACTACAAAGAAATTATCATCGAAAAAGATGAAAAGGGACAAGAACGAGTAAACAGGATCAACTATGAAATCAGCGCCTTACAAATGCTTCGGGATAAGTTACGATGTAAAGAAATTTGGGTATCCGGAGCGAACCGGTATCGGAATCCGGATGAGGACCTACCGGTAGACTTCGAGGAACGCCAGGAGGAAAACTACAAAGCTTTAAATCAGCCGCTGGATGCAGATTCTTTTATCACTACGCTAAAGCAGGAAATGATTCAAGGCCTTGAAAAATTAAACGAGGGAATGCCGAAGAACCCTAAAGTACGAATTACTGATAAAGGTAAAGGCTGGATCTCGCTTTCTCCATTGGAACCTCAAGAAGAGCCGGTTAATTTAATCCGGATAAAAGGTGAAATTACGCGCCGCTGGCCAATGACCAGCTTACTGGATATTTTGAAGGAAACCGATCTACGTATTTCGTTTACAGAAATGTTCAAGACGGTGGGTCATCGAGAGATATTAGACCGGGATACGCTACAAAAGCGGTTGATCTTATCTCTTTACGGTTTGGGAACGAATACCGGTTTAAAGCGTGTCAGTGCCGGTGATCATGGTGAAAGCTATAAAGACCTTCTTTATGTCCGGCGTAAATTCATTCACAAAGATAACCTTCGCAACGCGATTTCCGAAGTAGTGAACGCTATCTTCAAAGTACGGATGCAGGAAATATGGGGTGAGGGAACAACATCTTGCGCCTCCGATTCAAAGAAATTCGGGGCATGGGATCAGAACCTCATGACGGAATGACATATCCGATACCGCGGCCGCGGTGTTATGATTTATTGGCATGTAGAGAAAAATTCGACTTGCATCTACTCGCAGCTAAAATCGTGTTCTTCATCAGAAGTCGCTGCGATGATGGAAGGGTTGTTGCGCCATTGCACCGATATGGAAGTGGAAAAGAATTATGTTGATTCTCATGGACAGAGTGAGGTTGCATTTGCCTTTTGTCATTTACTTGGTTACAAACTTATGCCTCGATTAAAAGCTATTCACACACAAAAGTTATACCGCCCGGAGCCGGGAATGACTGATGCATATGCGAACCTTCAGCATGTACTCACGCGCCCGATTAATTGGGAACTGATCCGTCAGCAATATGATCAAATGGTGTCAGCTGCGCTGGTACTACCCCATGTAGGTGTATCAACAACGATTATACCGGCGACAACAAACTCACTTAATGATTTACCAAAACAGTTGTATTCTCATGGTTCCGCTGTCATAAATACACTTCAGCAGATTGCAGGCGCAGCTGGTACTGCTTTAGCAATTACACTCATGACAATAGGACAACACCGCTTTACAGTAGAGCATTCAAAAGCAAGCCCTGAAACTCTAGTTGCAGCAGGTACACAATTTACATTTGGCGCTATTGTGATTGTGGCCGTAATCGGTCTGCTATTAGCATTATTTGTTAGACGTGCAACAAATCATTCGCACTAGTTATCAATTAGAATGGCTTAAACTTGTGACGGAGTTTTTAGAAACCTTATTTTTTAGCCTAATATCTAATAATATGGTGCATATTTAATAGAAAAGCGAAACGCCAGGATCTTTGGAAAATCAATGATCCTGACGTTTTTAGTAACAAAATTAGAGATATTGTTTTTTACGAATTAGCTACGTTGGAACATCCATATGATGTTGCAACAGAAGACGTATATAGCTGACAACAGGCACACTATTTTCAAAATCCAAAAACTATTAAACAGATCAATGCAAATACTCCTAAAGGAGGAGGCACAAATGTTGGTCGACAAGAACGTTGAGACATTACATACCTCATAAATCGCGGTTTTTTGTTTTATGTCCCCAAGTTCTTGTTATCTGCTTTTGACAAGAAGATGAGGACACTACCGACAGTACGACTTGTGGCGTACCTGATGTTAAATCAATCTTCATCGGAAATATCACAATATTCGGTAGCCACGAATATGTCAAGGCAATTGATTAAAATATCAACTTAAGTGTATTTTTCAATAACCTGTTAACATCTTTGCTCTAACCTAGATCTGCGACTAACGATTCGTGTTTAGCACCGGCATGTTGGTCATGAATCTTTTGGATCGTTTACTCACTTTTTCTTCAATGTGCCCATCAGGGAAGCACGATATGTACCGGAAAAATCCGAAAATTATTTGCACTCATTTAACGGATGAAGAACACTACAATCCATCACCAAAAATTTGACATATCGTAGCTCCTCCTCTAATATATTAGGTATCTAACATATTCCAGAGGGTGAGATCATGAACTTATATGAACAAGTTAAACAAATTAATGAAGCGGACTATGCCATTAACCGCTTGATTTTTAAATATTATGAACCATATTTAGCTAGTTCTATCACCACTCAGCAAGCCGTGTTGCTGGATATTGTATACGCAGCCAACAAAATAACGGTAGGTGAGATTGCTATAGAAATGAACAATAGTTCTAGTGCAGTAAGCCAGCTTATTGCGAAGATGGAGAAGAACCAGTTTATTCATCGTACTATCAATCCTGATAATCGCCGCGAAGTTTTTATTACGCTAGGAACTAAAGGTGTGGAGTACTTTGAGAAGCAAGAATATGTCGAGCGTTCGGTGGCCGATCGTTTATTTTCTAAACTAACTGATGCTGAACGTAATGAATTAGAAAGAATTACGAATAAATTGAAAGAAATTGCTGCTGAAGAGTTCATTTGAGTTCTTCATCTCAAAAATATTAGATGACTAATATATTTAGGAGGCTTACTTATGTTCAACTCTATTTATTCTACGCTTGAAAAAATCCAGTTCAATGGTGCAGTCTATGTAGAAAAGAGCAATAACGAAATTGTAGATGTGACAATAGGCGCTGCAGATATGAAAAATTTAGTTCCGATTACGGGGGATACACTATTTAACATTGCTTCCTTAAGCAAAATGTACACAGCTGTGATGGTACTTCAATTAATAGAAAAAAAGGTGATTCATTTTAACGACAACTTAACAAAATGGTTTGACACAAGTACCTTTCAAGATGTAACGATTGAAGAGTTATTGACGCATACATCCGGAATTCCAGAATATATAGATAATTCTTCAGTTGAAAATATTGAAGATATTTTACTTAACAAGGAGCCTTACTTCCTACCAGGTAGCAGTTGGCTCTATACAAATACAAATTATGTCTTGCTAGCTAAAATTATCGAACAGGCAAGTCAACTATCTTATGAGGATTATTTACAAAGAATGATTGCCCAACCTCTTCAACTTATAAACACCACAACGAAGCCAAAATCTAAGCCAACTGCTGTCAGTAAGCTATTTGATTTTATAAATAAGAAATATATCCATGTAATAGAAGATCCCATTTTTAAAGATATCAATAAGAAGTACGATTTTTATGGTGACGGGGGCATTTATGCCACAGCTCAAGATATAGCCCGATTTGTAAAAGGGTTCCTTCAGGGTAAATTAGTATCACTTGAAATGATGAATCGCGCCCTTACTCCTTCACCGTTAAATAGCTCATATGGTTGTGGTTTTATTATTCAAGATGGTTCTATTGGTCACTCTGGTGGTTGGCCGGGCAATTCGTCGCATTGCTTATGTTCTTTGACAAGCGAAGAGGTGACAGTTCTATTAACGAATGAAGAGGTAAGCCCTTTTTACGAGCAGCAAATATTAGAATTTTTAAACCAACCCAATGATAGTAGTGAACCTGATGCTCCAAAGCAACCTAGAATCATGAAATTCAATAGCGCTGATAACATCGTAGGTCCCTATCAACTCGCAGATGAATATCAAACGTCCTTCATAATTAAAGAGGGGATAGACTCCTATATTATATCTTTCCATGACCAACATGATACCCAGTTATTTAAAGTTGAACCTAATCTGTATTGGATTCGAAACACGATGAGTTATATCCATATTTCTGAAGGAATCTTTATTGATGAAGGTGTCGAAATAGCGTTTCATAAACAATAGACATCTATGAAGGGAAATCTAATTCACCCTGACAACCATGTAAGCCCTAACTAATGCGCCATTGATCATTTAAGTTTCCTGGATCATACAGGATAAAATAAGCCAACTATAAAAGGTGAATAAGATGAATGCATCTGAGGTATTTTTATTGCCATGGATTTAGAATTTCAACTTGATAGGCAGTCTTCACTATGCTAACGGTCAGATCCTGAAGTTCTGTCGGAATTAATAAAATTTCATCAAGTATGATAACTTCCCTGACGTTAACTGTCAGGGAAGTCATATTATAATAGCTATATCAACTGTGATTGGAGTGTTATTGGATGCAAACAAAAAAAGCTTTTCTATATGTATTTAATACAATGTCGGACTGGGAATATGGATATTTAATTGCTGAACTAAACTCAGGAAGATATTTCAAAAAAGATTTAGCACCTTTAAAAGTAATTACAGTAGGAGCTAATAAAGAAATGATTACTACTATGGGAGGACTGGGCATAAAACCAGATATTTCCCTTAATGAATGTACTCTTGAGAGTAAAGATCTTTTAATTTTACCAGGAGGGACTACTTGGAGTGAAGAGATTCATCAACCTATATTGGAAATAATTGGACATGCTTTAAAGCTTGGCACTATTGTTGCTGCAATTTGTGGTGCAACTGATGCCCTCGCGAATATGGGATACTTGGATACTAGAAAGCATACAAGTAATAACTTAGAATATACTAAAATGGTATGTCCTAACTATAAAGGTGATAAGTTCTATGAGTTGGGATCTGTAGTATCTGATACGAATTTAGTTACTGCATCAGGAATAGCTCCTCTAGAATTTGCAATGGAGGTATTGAAAAAAATAGACGTATTTACACCAGATGCATTACATTCATGGTATAACCTAAATAAGACTCATAAACCTGAATACTTCTTCCAGTTAATGAATTCAATAAATAAATGAAATAACTAAAAAGCTCAATTTCTCTAGTAGGGACTGACCACCTAATATGAGACAAATCAAAAAACCTTCAAGTGAATCATTTCATGTCGTAAGATATGGAGACAACCTTGTAGGTGTTTTTGTGTTGGGAACGAGAGTGATCTATCCCATGGAAGTGAAGATACAAGCGATTCAAATGAGACTAGCAGGTATCCCAAGACGACAAGTCATGGATCAGCTAGGAATACGAAATATGACACAGTTAAAGACTTGGATGAAATGGTATGTCAATTCCATCGTATAGAGCAACCTGTTGGTAAGCAATATAGCTATGGTGGAAAAGGCCCTGAGTATACGTAAGAACTTGAAAAAGTAAAGGCAGAGAATCATTTTCTGAGACAACAATTGGATGTGCTAAATAGACGGACAACGATAATCTTCCTTTTTACTGATAATACTATTTCACAAAACCCGTATTTTGTACATATGTCTAAAGGGTTCGTTAAACCCTTACTACACTTGAGTTCTAATAAGATGTTACACATTTTTATCAGTGCATTATTTGAGAAAAAAATAAGATAAGATGTTACATATTTTCATTAGCTACCAGATAACTAGAGCTACCAGATAACTAGCTTCGCACATCGCTGCCTTCGAATTCATTCATCTAATGCTCATTATTTCCTTAATTAGCACTTATTTCAGCATAGCTTATATGCGTGATCACCAACTGATTATCCAGCCCTAAATAGCAGGTTCTTCTGCTTCTTTTAGTTTTTGCTCTAAGGTCGCTTGTGCTTCTTTTGCTATTTGTTCTGCTTCAGCGGCTGCCTCTGCTGTTTCTCTGGCAACACGCTCAGCTGCCTCAGCAACAGCTCTTGCCGCACGCTCTGCAGCTTTACGAGCTTCATCTATAGGATTTCGAACTCTGAAAGACATACGTTTCCCCTTAGTTTTGCTTACCAGTGGGAATATGTTATCCAAAGTTAATCAAGGTCATGCGTACATCGCTGATACTTGTCATTCTATGTAGCTACTTTCAACATTAGCCGGATATATCTGAGTATAAAGGTTGTCCCTACGAAAATGCTGTTGTCGAAGCCACATTCGAAGAATTAAATACAGAGCTTCTTAAACAGGAAACTTTTAATAATCTAAAAGATCTAAAACTTGAACTTGATGATTACATTAATTAGTTCGATCATCATCTTGTTCATGGAACCCCTAAGTTAGTTAATCCCTATCGGGTTCAGGAAACGAGCCCATAAAAAGTAAACTGATTTAGTGTTGACAGTCCAATCAATATTGAACAAAAAATAAAGGGAAGTAGTTCATATAATGAACCACTTCCCTCTATATACGATAATACAATTAAACTAGGGAAAATAGAGTTTTGACTAAGAAGATAATGTTGTAGACTGGAATTGACTCACTACAACTAACACCCCTGATGCTTTCACAATCGATGCAACACAAGTTCTTGCCCTCTATCTAATTGTTTATTTTCTGATTCGAGTATAATTGAAAAAGCTCTCGATGGCCAAGTCTAATATTTATTCCTCAAAGGTTGACGATTAGCTAATTGAAAAATCACGCTACATCAACAGCTCCAGTCAATAACTTTATTTACTTTGTACACTCCTCAATAATACCCTGCTTAAATGCTTTAGAAACAATGTTATATGTGTTAGAAAACTATAGAAACCAAATGATCCTAGTGGCGAATATCATATTACTGAACGTATAAAAAGTAAAATGTATCTCTCAGCCTTTAAAGAATATTTACTCTAAATTTGTTCTCGTTTAACAGGTTCGTAACCTTCGTTCTTTGAATAGTATTTCTTTTCAAAAAAATATTTCATCATGGGTGGAGTTACGATTGTTGTAATTAAGATGACAACAACTATTACAGCAAACATGTCTTGGCTTAGTAATTTGGATTCTAGACCAATTGCTGAAATAATTAAAGCAACTTCACCAAGAGATACCATAGCCGCACCAATTCCTAAAGAACTATTCCAACCGAATCCAGCTATCCTTGCGCCGACGGATGCACCAATTAGCTTAGTAAGAACTGCAATGATGGTTAAAAGAACAATAAGACCTAAGTTTTTAGTTATCCCTGTAAACTGAGCGGTGATACCAATAGAAGTAAAGAATACAGGCACAAAAATTGAATAACTAATTGTTTCAACCTTTTGAATAACTTCGTGTTTAAAGTCCGTTACACTAATTGCTACACCTGCAATATAAGCTCCTATTATGGCAGCGATACCAGCGAATTCTGCTATATATGCAAAAACAAAACAGATAATTAAAGCTGAGGATATTACTGTTTCTGTAACTTTTAAGAATGAAAATTTATTTAGAAACCACGGAACTACTTTCCAGCCAATAAGTATTGCACCAGCAAAAAATAGTATTTTCTTCAGAATAACAATAGTTAAACTAACATCTGAACCTGTAAAACTCATCAAGAATGCTAATGCGATAATAACAACTACATCATCTATTACAGCTGCACCTAAAATAGTTGTGCCTTCCCGAGTTTTTAATTGATTCATTTCCTTAAGTGCTTGGACGGAAATACTAACACTTGTAGCAGAAAGAAGTAATCCCAAAAACCATGATTCCATCGTAGTGAGACTTAAAGTGATTCCTACAAAATAACCTAGTATAAGTGGAACAATAATTCCGCCAAACCCTACTAGCGATGAGGCTTTACCAGTGCGTTTAAATTCATTAACATCTGTTTCCAAACCCGCAATAAACATTAATAATATGACACCTATTTGACTAAATTCTGCCAAAGAATCTGTCTCATTTATTAAGCCTAAAACGGATGGTCCAAGTACAATTCCAACTAGAAGTTTTCCTAAGACTGACGGTTGACCTAACCTTACACTTAAACTCCCAGCTGCCTTGGACGCAATTAATATAATAGCTAGTTGAAGAATTAACACCTAGATATCACCCTTCCCTAATTTATAATATGTTCTGACTATGAGATGACAAAAAAAGCCCGTTACCAAAAGGACATAAATATCCCTTGGTGACAGGCTCCTCCTAAAAAGCACAATTTGTTATTAGTATGGCAATGCATTGCAGTTTCCTTTTTTTAATCCGATCTATACTTAGAAAGGTTTCTCCTTTCATAAAGTTTTGGAATCGGTTATCAGGGAGATGAATTAATTTCACTGTTTGCAATTGGAGCTACGCTCGAGAATTCATTATTTGAATTTTCGGAACTGTTTTTATCATTCTTAGCAGCACTTGGTTTTATTGTTGTGATTTGCGTGTGAAACCTCCATATGGGGTCACGTGCCTATAAACCAGGAAGTAAACGCTCGATAATCATTCTGGAGTGATTATATCGTACCATTTCCGGTTAGATAAGTGGTGGCAGATAATAAAATTGAGTAATATGTAATTAACCCGGCTTGACTTACGAACCGGGGCAAAATAAAGTTGATTCTAGAATCAGATTTAACTATCCTTCTGCAGACATGGCGACTGCTTTTGTTTCATGAACTGTACCATATGGATGCTCAGGCGGTGCATAGATCACGTAAATTTTAAGAGGTATATGTCCTGTATTCGTTATATTGTGCCATTTTCCCGCAGGTATCATAATTGCATAGTCCTCATAAGCCATCACTTGAAAATCTAAATTGTCTTTTCGATCCCCCATTTGAACAAGTCCCTGACCTTCTTCCACACGTATGAATTGATCCGTTGTCGGATGAACTTCTAAACCGATATCTTCGCCAACATTGATGCTCATTAGAGTCACTTGAAAATGTTTACCTGTCCATAAAGCGGTACGATAAGTATTGTTTTGCTTTGCGGCATGATCAATATTCACTACAAGTGGACATTGACCATAATCTCTTAATATTATTTTGCCGTAGGGATTACTATCGTTATTATACCTATAGCAGTATTGAGGATAATAACCCTGATAGTTATTATTCCAGTTGCTAGGCACAGGATTATGCCAGTGATAGTGATGACCTAAATGATGATGCATCCTCATTCTCCTCTTCACATTCAGTGTTTGCTGTTAATATATGCAGATACCTATATAAAGGAGTGCACAACATGCAATAATGGGCAAGCGCCTAAATGATAAAAAGGGAGATATAAGCTTTTACGATATCCTAGTACATTTTTACCAGTTTGTTAGATGACGCACCAGCTTGCTCACAATGTATTTCGCATCAGAACCTACTCCTCTTAAGATGCTACGTCAGCTGCTGCTCACGCTCCTGGTTGTTCTTTCGCACGGCCCAGATCCGCATGGGCGCAGGTCTGTCAACTGCAAACAATTGCACGCTGCTCCTTTCCAGTGA
This sequence comes from Paenibacillus sp. ACRRX, assembly GCF_022346885.1. Taxonomy (GTDB): domain Bacteria; phylum Bacillota; class Bacilli; order Paenibacillales; family Paenibacillaceae; genus Paenibacillus_B. The sequence goes on along the minus strand of NZ_JAKRNK010000006.1, from coordinate 213,855 downwards.
CGACAGCGGTGTCAATAGAAAATAAAGTATTTTCTTAATGCTTAGGTTAAGATAAGTCCCCTGTTTAAGCACTACATGCTAACCGCGTACGTTCTTTGATTAGTAATTGGAAAGAGAATATAATGAGGAGGACTTAGCCCAAGCGAAGGCGCGGGAACGTCCTTCTTATTGAAACTAACTGGCAGGAAACAGACATAATTTCATGAATAATTATTATATTGAAGATTTTAATTTTGACGGGAGGGATTTATATTGGATATAGAAATCATACTTCTTGATAAATCTCATATTCCTAAAGTTATAAGCTTGATAGCAGGCTACTTAAATTCTTCATCCAATGGAGTAGACGAGTCAGATCCATCACCAGATCAGCTAGAACAATGTGAACAAATCTTAAATAGGTTTATTAATGACAGCTCGGCTTATTGTTATTTAGCTAAGCAGGAACATGAATATATTGGTTTCATCATCCTTTCCTGGAGCTTCTCAATAAGCAAAGGCTCCCCAGTATTGCGTATAGAGGCTTTATATTCATCATCTAAGCATAGAAAGAAGGGCGTAGGCAGGAAGCTAATGGAGCATGCAATTGATTTAGCTATTTCTAATAAAGCCGCACGATTACAGCTCGAAACAGATGATGATAATGCCCCTGCTCGTACGTTGTACAAGCAACTCGGATTTAAGATGTTAGAGGGTAAGGGTGTATATATGTCATTTCTATAGCGGGTATGGATTTGAACTAACGAAAGACGTTCAATAAGTTCAGACTCGCTCTATAAAGTTCTTACACAACAGCAGGAGCTAAACGGACCTCCTCGATATTTCACTACAGATTGGCAAGCAGCTTGGCAGTCTGTGAAAGTATTATCAGCCTTGAAGCCAGCCGTTGCTGTAACTGGCCACGGAAGACCAATTGCTGGTGAAGAACTGTCTGATGGATTGGAAAAATTAGCGAAGGACTTTGCGTATCGCCATTCCGGATTACGGTAAATACGTCAAAAAACAATAATTTCCTAACTATATACGTAATCAAAGAACTGATTATAAATACCCGTGCTATTCTGTATATCGTTACACTTCGAAGGTTTAGCACTCTACTCAACTGTAAAGTAAACTTCTACAAGATGAAGTTCGCTTTTTCATTAGGGTGGCTACTTTACTCATGAAATCAGTCATGAGTTAAACAGTCAAAAATGATTTTGGGCATGAATAAGTTACTAGTAAAAGAGGAAGCTTAATTAGAGGGTTCAAAAAAATTTAAGTAAGGGAGTAATAATTTTATGGGTATATTAAGTGGTGACCCCAAAAACGAGCCGTTACATTATGGGGAAGTACTTAGCTTGTGGGGAACTTCTATGGCAGCTAAGGGTGCTGTTTCTTGTTATCAGGCGTATATAAACCATGCTGGCGATAAGGATCTAAAGAAGATTCTGCTACATTGCGTTCATTTCCAGGAATAGGATTTGCAGCAATGATTACCGTATCTCCTACTTCTACTTTCATTTGTCTATGTGCTGCTCCTGCAAGACGGGCTAAGGCTGCCATTGGTTCACCTTGACTACCGGTACAAAGTACAGCAATTTTATGGGGTGAAAGTTTATTGGCCTCTTCTGAATCAATGAGCATCCCCTCTGGTATTGTCAAGTATCCTAAGTCTTGCGCCACGGATACTACATTAAGCATACTCCTACCAAGTAAAGTTAATTTACGGTTTGTTTGAGCGGCAGCATCAATAACTTGTTGGAGTCGATATACGTTCGATGCGAAAGTGGAAATAAAACTTTACGATCTGCTCTGTTAAAAGCCTCTTCGATATGAGCGCCAACGAGACTTTCCGATGGAGTAAATCCTGGACGCTCAGCATTGGTACTTTCAGATAGAAGCAACAGTACGCCCTTTTTACCAATATCGGACATTCTATGTAGATCTGGATATTGCTTATTCACGGGTGTCATATCAAATTTAAAGTCGCCCGTATGAACGATTGTGCCTTCAGGTGTGTCAAATACGAGACCGAGACTATCTGGGATACTGTGATTCGTGTTAAAAAAGGAACAACTGATGGCTCCAAGTTCAATTTGTGAATCAGCGTTTATACATTTCATTATTGTTTCACTAAGAATACCATGCTCCCTTAGTTTGATCTCAATTAGACCTAAGGTCAGCCGTGAAGCATATAAAGGGATTTGCAGTTGCTTTAATAAATAAGGAATTCCTCCGATATGATCCTCGTGACCATGAGTAACAACTAATGCTCGAACTTGATTTTTGTTAGCTAATAAATAGCTAATATCAGGTATTATCAAGTCTATTCCCAAAAAGCTTTCATCTGGAAATTTGGAACCACAATCAATCACGACGATATCTTCTCCATACTTTAATACATACATGTTCTTGCCTATTTCGTTAACTCCACCCAATGCTGTAATCCATAGTTTTTCATTCATTAGTTCTAGTCCTCCTGCTGCTGTAAGTTGAAAATTATTTTTCCTTTATCTGCACGAGAGGCAAATAGCCCAATATCATTATTATGTTACCCAGTGAATGTAAATATAAAAAATATTGTACTTATATTTTTATTCCCTTGAGCATTTAACAATTAACTAACGTTAATAAGCGTTTTTCAGTAAACATTCAAGTCATCACTTTTGTTTAGTTTTGAACATTATTAAAATACGTTCGGCTGCTGTCGCTAGTACCCCCTATTGCTTTAATGCCCATAGTGTATCGCACATGATTTTTGTGATGCTTTTGATATTGTTTTTAAAAAAATCTGCATAATTTCTAATTTGCGGTGCACTTTATTAAGGGGTGCATCATTGGTTCACACACTCTATTTGAAAGGAGGTTTTGAATATGCCATATCAATCAACGCAACAAATTAAAAGTACTATACAGCAGCTGATACAACAAACAGAGCAAGCTAGTGGTAATTATCAACGTTTGCTACAGCAAGAACAAGAAAATGCTCGTGTATTAGAGCAATTGGTGCAACGTGAACAACAAGCAGCACAAACTATTCAGACGGCACTTCAAGGACATCACACAGCCGTTCAACAAATGCAATCTGTTTTACAAGCATGTAACCAAATTGAGAGCTCTGCATCTTCATACGCGAATTCTCACAACTTAGGCTATAATCTTGGGTACGCTTCTCAGACGCAATCAAGTAGTATAGGATTGAATCAAAAACAGTATTGAGCCAACGGACAAAAAACTACTTCCCATTGTTAGACATACAATGAGAAGTAGTTTTTATTTTATAAAATATATAGCTATTAAAAGAATGGTTATAAAGATAAGTTGAACGGATCATAAAATTTTTATTGTTCTGGAGTGCTTGAAACCTCTATTGCCAGACCTTAATTTGTTTTCGGTGATTATCGATGACGCTACTTATAAATGAGAAGATCGGCTATGTGAAAAGGGAGAACAAAATTGTGACGTTTATAAATGTGCATAATTACGAAGCGAAATGGTAATAATCTTAAACGGGTTGATTTCACGATCTGACTCACTCCCCTTTTTATCGACGGCCTCTCTCGGTGTTACAGTGACAGATTGTTTTCTTTGGCTTTTCATATGGGAATGAAAATACCATACTGATTACATATTGTCTTATAACAACTTGAGAGGGGCGCAATATAACGGTCCAATGATAAAATCATCGGATAGTCGAATCAGAAAGATGAGTCATAATAAATTTATTTCCGTATAAATTTATATTGTTCTGTCAAAGCCTACCCCTATCGTCACCCTTTAAGGCTGGCTATTATACATGCATCTAGAAGGCTTATCATCCTACACTTCATTAGGTTTGTAACCTCATGCTAAATTTCGAATATAATTAATATTACCTCCTTGTTCCCCAACCTCAAGTTCAAATAAGCAATCATAATGGTTGCTTTTTTTTGACTGATATTAATTCAGTGTGATCTTGTATCACACCAAGAAAAAATAACATTAATGATTAGAGCGTATTGTTTAGCAATTAAATTAGTCTTACGATTTATGAGTCTGTGGCGCTAGTTAATTTTCACAAAATATAGTATCTTAGAAAATTTACCAGAATGACGAATTTTAACTCCATAATGTTTCCATCCTCTGTTATTGTAAACTTCCCGTAGTTTAACACTATCGCCAGTCTAATGGTTTATTTTCTTTTAACACTTATTGTCATCCGAGAAATGATCCCTAGTGACTGGGCGAATAAAGACATTCTTTTTAAATGTCGAACCTATAAATAAGATATACGATTATAAATCCTTTTAATCGGTTCAAAGCGCTGATTATTTTCCTTCTGCTAGGAAATATTCGATTCTGGTTTTTATTGCGTCTCGCACCTCACGGAATTGAGCCATTATTTCCTCTTCAGTTCCAACCGCTTTTGCAGGATCATCAAAGCCCCAATGCCATTTCACCACGTTCGGGTTCGAGATTATAGGACAATGCTCATCAGCATGCCCACAAAGAGTTACGACATAATCAGCACGATTGAGGATCTCAGGATCGATCACATCAGATGTATGGTTCGATATATCAATTCCAGCTTCCTTCATTACTTGGACAGCTCTTGGATTAAGACCGTGTGCCTTCAAACCTGCACTCTTGACTTCGTATTGATCACTACCTAACGTTTTTAACCAGCCGTCTGCGATCTGGCTTCGGCAAGAGTTTCCTGTACATAGAAAATACATCAATGGTTTACTCATTCTTAATCTCTCCTAGTTTTACTTATTTACTGCAGGCTCAAAATACTTTCGCTTCAACCAAAGCGATACATTTACAAGCCCGATCAATACCGGTACTTCAACAAGCGGCCCAATTACTGCAGCAAAGGCAACCCCTGAATCCAAACCAAATACGCCAATCGCTACGGCTATCGCTAGTTCGAAGTTATTACTTGCAGCCGTAAAAGATAAAGACGAAGCCACTGGATAGGAGGTTCCTGACTTTTTTGATAAGAAAAAGGATACAAGGAACATCACGACAAAGTAGATGATCATCGGAATCGCAATACGCACTACATCAAGAGGCAGCTTGACAATCAATTCTGCTTTAAGCGTGAACATCAAGACGATCGTAAATAATAGTGCAATAAGGGCAAGTGGACTTATCTTCGGAATCAACACTTGTTCGTACCACTGTTGACCCTTCAGCTTGATCCCAATCACGCGTGTCAGTAACCCTGCTGCAAAAGGAATTCCCAAATAAATCAGCACGCTCTCTGCAATCTGTCCCATGGAGACATCAACAACAGCGCCCTCAACCCCAAACCAACCTGGTAGTACGGTGATAAACACATACGTAAAAACGGAATAAAACAGGATCTGAAAGATCGAGTTGAATGCAACAAGGCCAGCTGTGTATTCCGGATCCCCCTTGGCTAGATCACTCCACACCAAGACCATCGCGATACATCTTGCAAGCCCAATCATGATTAGCCCAATCATGTATTCAGGCATATCGCTTAAAAATAAAATAGCTAGGAAGAACATCAGAAAGGGACCGATAATCCAGTTCTGTACTAAGGATAGAAGGAGTACCTTCCAATCCTTAAACACCCGTCCAAGCTTTTCATACTTCACTTTTGCAAGCGGCGGATACATCATCACAATCAGACCTATGGCAAGTGGTATAGATGTCGTTCCAATTTGCATACTGGAAAGCACTTCGGAGAAATTAGGAATTAAATACCCTAGGCATAAGCCAATAGCCATTGCCCCAAAGATCCAAATCGTTAGATACCGATCTAGAAAAGAAAGTCTCTTCCCCTCACCCATGGAAATCATCCTCCTATTCGCATAACATGCTGTATATTTTCTGTTGGACCTCTTCCTCAAGTTTCGGTAAATATTGAAGCGCATCGTGGAGATGTGGTTGTTCTGCTACTTGTAAGGAATAAAAAATCCACTGTCCTCTGCGTTCTTCTTGTACTAAGCCTGCATCCTTCAATTTTCGAAGGTGTTGACTGATATTCGGCTGCGTCGTTTGAAGCAGTTCAACTAACTGACAAACACACATATCTTGTTGATTTAATATCGTTACGATCTTTAAGCGAGTCTTATCTCCTAGTAACTTGAATTGTTCAGCCATTTCTTCAATGGAAATCGACATCTTATGCTCCCCCTTATCTTCAATTTTTTTCATTATATAATCAATCGCTCACAGACACCTGTTGAGCAACATAAAGCAGGATCAAAGATTTCAATTTTCATTTGAAGCATCTCCTTCGTGTGACATACTTGATTACATCAATCATTATATAATCATGCACTTATATAATCAATAGCTTATACACCGAGTGTTGATCCTGAACTCATTCGCATTGCTGCAGATCTGGATGCAATACGCAAGCAGGGATGTGATGTAACGTTTCAACCTGTCTCAGGACATTCAAGCATTTACGATTAATCAGGTTGCACTCTCTTATCTTCAACAGCATGGTCCTGATGCATTCCCAATCACACTCGTAGATGGTGAACTGAAGACGGAAAATCGGTACCCAACGCGTGAAGAGTTGACAGCTTGGACAGGGGTTTCATTTGACTCAGGGAATATCGGTAAAAAAACCTTTAAAACCATCAAGGTGCAGCCGAAGTCACAAAGTTGTTGTGAACCAGGCAGTGGCTGCTGCTAAGCAAAGGAGGTGTTACCCATGAAATTCGTACCTACGATCTACATCATCGCTATATTTTTTTCACTGGTAAAGGTGGCGTGGGTAAAACATCTGTTGCTAGCTCCAGCGCTATCGACATTAGCTAAACAAGGAAAGAAAGTCCTTTTAATCAGTACAGCCTCGAACTTGGATGATTTGTTTGAGACAACGATCCGTAGTGAACCCACACCTGTAAATGGTGTACCTGGACTCTTAGCAGCTAACTTAGACCCTGAACAAGCTGCAAGCGATTATCGAGACCAAGTCGTCGGACCTTATCGCGACATTCTCCCTCAGGAAGCGATACAACAGATTGAAGAGCAGCTCTCAGGCGCTTGTACGGTTAAAATTGCCGTTTTTGATGAATTCACCAAGTTATTATCTACTAACGAACATGAATTCTACCATATCGTTTTTGATACAGCTCCAACAGGTCATACCTTAATACTCTTGCAACTTCCAAAAGCTTGGACTGGGTTTATGGATACAAACATACACGGAGCATCATGTCTTGGACCTCTTTCGGGGATGAGCGCAAAACAAGAGATGTATACAAAGACTGTAGAAGCATTATCCGATTCGAAGCAAACCATCCTAATCTTAGTCGCTCGTCCAGAGCGCCAGTTTATTGTTTATCTGCTAGAAGGAATATCCACTACAAAAATAATAGCTGCCGATTTTCGCGGCAGCTGCAGAACAGATCTCACTATCATTTTTTTGACTCGGATACAATGATTCCTCATTCAACTTATCAATTTTGTCCGTCAGTTCTTTAAGACCTTTTCGTCCTACCTTATTCAACACATAACTCAGAGTATTTAAATCGCCAGCTGCCTTATAAATGTAAGTGATTAAATCGAATGGTCGTCATTGGTGATGTGATCAAAGATCGGTGCATCCCACTCCAATAACAAGTCGATACCTGCATTTTGGTCATTAAAGTATACACTTCGAATTAATGTAAGGAACTTGTCGAAACAAAGCCTGTGCAATTGACCATCAACAAATTCTTTTGATGGAGAAAGATACTTCTTTATTTTGTCTTTTATTCAAAAAGGATTCATTTCCGTCAAGTTTGAACGAGATCTGAGAAATTTCCGCCATGAGTTGCTCTGCTTCAACATTCACCGCGAGGTCTAATCGTCTGAACAACATTGATGCAAAGTATAGCTGCTCTACGCTTCCTGTTCTGATGGATGTATCGAAATGGTCATGGGCAAGAACATTACGAACCCCCATCACAGAACCTGAAAATAACCACATCGTTCCTAGCTGCGGTGAGTCACCACCAGCTACCTTAAGAATAGTTGCCTTATTAGTAAAAGCTTTTTGCATTAGCTTTGTCCATCATGTTGTAGCCTACTTTTACGCCTAACATCATTATCCAACGCTACATACTTATCTAGAACAGCTGAACGGAAGTGACCATCCTGGAATAGCTTTTGTGCGACCCCCAGTACTCTTGGATGAAGCCCCTCCAACTTACTGGGTTGAGCGGCAATAGGAGTCGGTTCCTCGAACACAGGAGCTTTAGGGTGCTGGCGATGGAGCTGCAGGAGCTGCTTGACTCCGCAAGAGAGAATATCCCTTTTCCCTTACCGTAAGCTGTGTGGCGCGGGAGCGTTCTTTTTGTTTTGTTTAGAAAGTCCCTGATTGAACTTATCTATGCTTAATGTTAATCTAGGGAATAGAGATGCAAACAAAGGAGCATAAACCTTATCATGTGGATTACTCTGTAAAGATTAACAATCAAAATGATGCCTGTAATAGTGACTACACTATTTTATTTGGTATGCTTTTCTTTAATCTTACAGGGTATGCAGGAAAAGGTGTATTATAAACCCATGCTGCGGATACCGGATGGTATCCGCTTTTATTTGTGGGAAACCGCATCTCTATTGATCCTTACCTGCTTATCCTCCAATTAGCGAATGGAGGAACTTTAATATGAGATCGAAGTTAGTCTTGATTGAGGGATTGCCAGGATTCGGGAAAACAACAACAGCTCAACTTGTTCATGAAATTCTTACGGAAATGAACATTACATCCCAGCTGTTTTTAGAAGGAAATCTGGAACATCCTGCTGATTATGATGGAGTCGCTTTCTTTAAGAAAGATGAATGCGATGAATTATTGAGTACCCATGAAAAGTTTAAAGATTTGTTGAGTAATCTCATGATTAAACAAGGTAACGATTACTTCCTAGAATATCGGAAAATAAAAAATGAATACGGGTCAGGTTTTCCAGATGAATTGCTTCATGCAGTTTTCAAACATGATATTTATGAATTGTCGCTTGATCAAAACAGGAAATTGATAACAGAACGATGGAAGAAGTTTGCAGATCAAGTTTTGAATGGCGCAGACACCTTTGTTTTTGATGGTTGTTTTATACAAAATCCTGTAACCACGGGGATGATTAAACATGGTGCGAAGAAGGAAGACGTTATAAGTTACGTTATTGAACTAGCAATAATTGTGGAGCGACTGAATCCCTTGATGATTTACGTAGAACAGAACGATCTTGATCAATCTTTCAGAAAAGCTGTAAAGGAAAGACCTCAGGAATGGTCAGAGGGATTTATTGAATATTATACGAACCAAGGTTATGGGAAAAAACAAAATTACAAAGGGTTAGAAGGAACGCTGCAGGTTCTTAAAGCAAGAAGGAAACTAGAAGAAGAAATTTTTAACAGCTTAAACATAACCAAGATAAAAGTTGATAACTCTTCTTATAATAAAAACGATTTTAAGCAAGTTTTAGAGGGAATTTTATTAAAATACTTTAAATCAACAAACTAATAACCTCTGTATCTTACACTGCCTTACACTGAACATAAATAGCCCATTGCATGTAAAATTGGAAATAAGAAGCTTCCAAATTACGGTGGTGGGCTCATTTTCATATTTCTAAACACTACACTACATTAGACTCGGAAATTATAGTTGTAGACTGCATCCGGTGTCGTCGGTAGATACGCTGTAGTTGCTCCCACTCCTAGTTGTTATTTCGCACGGCCCAGATTTGACTGGGCGTTACCCATTACAGCCGCTCGCAGCGTGTTCGTTATTCAAGTCATGTAAATAATATAGCTGTATCTAAATGACTTCTTAATATGTTTCTTACTTCCGGGGATGCTGTTTCTGTTATCGCAACTGCTAGATCTTTGACGCCTGCCTTAGCTGTTATTAACATATCTGTTGCTACAACTTGATCTGTCATCCCGTTCATTTCGGCAAGGTTCTCAAACAAGTAATTCATTTTGCTCCTACCTTCTTTCTTATTGAGCATTCTCTTATAGTCATTGATTGCCTGGACAGAATGAAGTACGAATCCATAAGGGAGGACATAGGTGTAAATATCATCTTGCTAAAGCTGCATTAGGTGGTGCCTTCCTTCTGCTTTGCTTAGTGCATGAACAACAATTAGGATACCGTCATCCGATAATTGTCGTCGATCCCGAAGTACGATATTTCCTATATCCCCTATGCCGAGCCGAGATGACTCAACGATTACGAAGCGTTGTCATGGATACACAAACGACGCGTCGAAGCACTTACGCGTAAACATGACGCTGCCCTCGCATAGTAAAAACGGGGTACGGTTGGTCTATGAATGACCGCCGCGCCCCGTTCTTTATATTATTACACTGTTTTCTTTTTCTGACTAATTGCGTGTATATATTTAATAGTAAGCTTCCATAAGACTTTCCCGAGCCAAAACATTAAGACACCAATCACAATAGAAATGGGCAAGAACTGCATTGGGCTTGGTGTAAATGTTCCCATTTCGATTGTTATTCCGGCAATATCATATCCCATAAGATACCCAACAAATTTAATAATTCCGCCCATTGGCGTAATAACTCCACCAATCATTAAAGCAATGGAAAGAGTACTGATGAATGGCAAAAGTAACATACCGCTGACGCCTGCAAAGCTGCTACAAAATGCAAATATTGCTCCGAATTTACTCCAACTAAATTTATTGTTCTTTGAAATGGCTTCACCTAAGTATGCTTTCGCTAATTCTTTTGGGTTTCCTAACCGTTCGATGATTTGCTCAGAAGAAAAACCATTATTTTGCAATTCAAGCATTACGCTTTTGATTTCTTTTACAATGTCGATACGCTCGGAGTCGGACATAGATTTCAAATACTTTTCAATTTTTACAAGATAGTCATTCATAATTCTATCCATCATTTAACTCTCCTTTAATTTCTGATATAGCCGTTAATAAATTATCCCATTCTAAGGACATCGCGTTTAAGTATTCGTTTCCTTTTTCTGTAAGGGTATAATATTTTCTCGGTGGCAAGCCCTCTGTACTTTCTTGCCAAGATGAAGAAATATATTCTTCTTTCAATAATCTTCTAAGCAGTGGATAAATTGTATTTTCTTTTGCAGCAACAATAGGATACTGCTCTAACTTACTTATAATTTCATACCCATAATATGGTCGTTGCTTTATTAGCAATAGAATACATAAATCGAGTGTTCCTCGCTTAATTTGTGACTTCCAATCTTCTACATTCATATACTGTACCTCCTGCATGTATATCGTACAACACAGTACTGTATTTATCAATAGTAAATTCAGTACCAATAACCGTCGAACGCAAGCAGAAACAGCAGGCAATGTTACGCAATAGAGGCTCAAAAACGTCTTATATTGCCCGGGCTTTCTAGGCGTGTTTTGAGAAGGGCAAGGTTTAAAAAGTTGTCGTCTTAATCCCATAATCACTCATCTTATATTAGTAAGTTGGGTTTTAGGACCAGAAAGGTATGTTCTTAATTATAAAAACTATTACATAATATTCCGCTTCCCCTTTCTGTCTACTTGCTAAATTCAGCAAGTAAAATATTATTAAAAGGATTAGGACTGTTATCTCTACCCAAACTGTTCAGACTTACGACCAAAGTATGCTTGCCTCCAAGTGTACCTCCAGCATAAGTAGAAAACCCTAGAATACCACCTGTGTGCCCCCATATCGAGACACTGTTTGGAAGCTGTGTTTCAAAGATTCCAAGACCATATCTATCGATTCCTGCTCTTCCTACAGGAACTGTAGTTAGCATTTGTTTTAATTGCTGCTCCTTCAGTAGTTTGCCACCGAGCAAGGAAGAGAAGAATTTATTTAAGTCGTCTGCAGTAGAAATCATATCTCCAGCTGAGCTACCTGCACTTGGATTATAATGTGTAACATCTTTTATCTCACTTGCTTCGTCTGGTTGGGAATATCCCCGAGCATGCTTGGTTCCTGGTATAACGCTTGAATTTCCAGGTAGGAATGTATTCGACAATTCAAGCGGTTCAATAATTCGATTTTCAATCTCTTCTGCGTAGCTGTTTCCGGTTAATTTTTCAATAAGAATACCCAGTAATACGTATCCTGTGTTTGAATAAGACCAGCCCTTTCCTGGGACAAAGTCTGGGGGCAGAGAAATCCCCATCTTCACTATTTCTTCAGCCGTATACGATTTTTTTGTATCCATAAAATCAGCGCCTTTGAATCTTGAGTATTCAGCGATACCACTTGTATGGTTCAATATCTGCCGGATGGTGATCTGTTTACCATTATATCCGTTTCCTTCAATGACACCAGGCAACCACTTTTCGATGGAGTCGTCTAGATTCAAGCGGTTCTCTCCAGCTAATTGAAGTACAACCGTTGCGGTAAACGTCTTCGTTACACTTCCAATTCGAAAGCGAAAATCTGTTTCCATTGGTTTCTTTGTGCTCAGATTCGCTACCCCAGTGGCATAACCCCACGTTTTTCCACCCTCAGAAGTTTTAGCAAGTATCCCCGGGAATCCAAGTTGCAATGTATCCTGCATTGCTTGCTTGACGGAATTATGAGATCGTTGAGTGGTTGTTTGTAAGGAACTAGATACATTTTGAGTGGGCTCTGCTTTTACAATTGAGGTTGGCGATGTGTATAGCAGGAAGCTTCCAGTTATTAGAAGGGCCAGACTTGCAAATGTAATTTGACTACGTATTTTCAAAAGGTATTCCTCTTCTCTATTAATATTGTAAGTTTGTAATTATCTTCCTAACTGTTGTTTTCCCAACACTATTTCGTTCTAAGAAAGGTACAGTACTCTTTTTGAACATCACTGAAATTATTTCTTTTCCTTAAAATACTTTGTTAACTGGTTTATTTTTTCATATATTCGTCATATCTTTTCCGCCTTTCACACCTCCTCTTGCATATACATCGTACAACACAGTACCTCATTTATCAATAGTATATCAGTTTTATTCAATGAGAGATATTTTGAAAGAAATTCAGTATCAACAACCGCCGAGCGCAAGTAGAAACAGTGGGATGTTACGCAATAGAGGCGCATATGCCTTGCGTGTAGTACGGTTATGGGACAATCTATAAGGGAGGATATAGTAATGTGGCATGATTGTGTAAAGTTTATAATAACAAAACACCTTTAGCCTAACTAAAAAGCAACTCTCTGGCTTTATCTATTGCATCAATTTCTTCGTGCTGCGTTATTAACTCTTCATTTCTTGGTTTTCCTTCTTCCTCCTTACTTTTCCTTATAACTTGTTGAACCTTAGCGATTTTATTTGCAGTATCTTTCTTCTTATAAAATTGATTCAAATATGTGATAGCAAAAAAACACGCCATTGAAGGCGTGTTTCTGATTTAGGCCTTGCTGATCAAGGTTTCAACGAAACCGTATAGTCACGGTTCACCGTAATGGAATCTCCGGTTCGGGACAGTGTGAGCGTATACTGGTCTAGCTTGGGCGCTGGAATATAGACGTTCAGATGTTCCGACTTGCGGTTATCCTCGGCGATGCCGAAGCCGTTCACATGGAAGGACTTCATGTCCTCTCTTTGTTTTTTCCTGTAAGCATCGTAAGCTTCGGTTCCTTCATTATCGAATTTCTCTGTAAGATTCTCCTCCTGAGCAATGCCAAAAGATACGCCCTCCAGCCTCTTCTGTTCGGGACTGTCTTTTTTGATCTTCAAATGCAGATACCCTTCAGGCAAGTAGTCCGCCCCCTCGATAACGATTTCCTTATTTTTAAAATGTATCGTACGCGGATTTTCGCCGTTTAAAGGCAAATCCAGCTTTTCGCTTGGCTCGAATTCGCCTACCCGGAGACTTCCAATATGAAGCGTCAATGAACGGACATTCGGTTCGAAATAAACGGACGATGAGAACGGCAATTGCAGTTGTCCGCCCTCATAATACAATAGACCGGAGCCTGAAGGATCGTACCGATACTCCCGGCCTTGATCGTCCTTCAAATACGGGGCAGTCTCATCGTCTCTCGGAAATTCGTAATACCATCCCTCAGGCCCTTTCAAAATCAGATTCATCGTCGTCGGTTGAATTGTCAACTTTTCCAAGCTCAGTTCCTTGAGATCAGAATCACCAATAGGCAGCGACTGCTTCGGCTCTAACACTTTATTGTGCAGCAGCTTGTCAGGCTGAATCGACACTTTCATAATCCCCATTTGCTGTATATCTAATCTACGTCCCTCATCGATAAAAGTTCTTTTGGTAACCTCTAGCTCAAGTTCGGTGCCCTGCACTAAAAACTGCTTAACAACGCCATCGGACAACTGATACTTATACGTTTCATGAAGCACCGGTTTCCCGCTGCCATCGGCTGCCGTGATGACAGACGAAGAGGTCGTCGATCCTTGACCAGCTAAGGTATTGAGGGGAGAAATCCAAATCGATACCGGACTGCTCTCATCGGTTAAATCGAATGAGTCAGTCTGAATGAAGCTTTTGAACAGCAGCTCCTCTTCTGTCAGATAGATGTCGCTGATCGTAATGATCGTGCCGTCTCTCTTCATCGTCACCGGATCGATCGGTATGTAGTCGTGGTTCATCGCCGTCTGGACACCGTCTTGCTCCCGTATATGCTTCAGCCAATCGATAGCGATATCGATGCCAGGCACACCTCTGACGAGCGAAGCAAAAGCAGGAGACATGGTCACACCTGCAAAGAACGTTACCACTAAGATCACCGCCGCTGCCGTGCCTTTGAAGACGACAGGAATCTTCTGTCGCTTGGACCGTCTAGATCCAATCGGTTGCGATTCAATCTTCGAATTTCCATCCAGCTCCAGTTCGCCTCGATCGAATTTGCCGGGCAGTTCCTCCGCGAATTGAAACAATGATTGGGGTACCGGAATCGTTGCCAGCGCTTGCGCTAAGCCTGCTTTCAAATCCGTATCACATTCTCTACTCATATCGTCAGCTCCTTTGCCTGCCCTTGCGCCCGTTGAAGCACAGCGCTGAGTTTTAGTCTGGCATGATATAGTCGGGACTTGACCGTACCTTCTTTTATGTCTAGAAGAGTGGCGATCTCCTCAATCTTTAGTTCCTGAAAATAATACAACACGACAACGATCCGCTGATGCAACTCCAATGTAATTATCGACTCGAACAGCCGCTCCGACTGTTCCTTCATGAGCAAATTTTCAAGTGGTGTAGAAGCTGCGTCCTGGATCTCCATGCCATCGATATCAACGGTAATTTTATTCCCTTGCTCTTTCCTCGCGATATCAATCGCCCGGTTAGCTAGCAACCGACTAAACCAACCATGAAGTTTGTTAATTTCTTTGCCGCTCACGATCGTCGAATACAATTCAATTAGTGCGTTCTGTACCGCTTCCTCCGCCAACGGCTTGGATTGCAGCATCATATATGCGGTCCGATAAGCCTTCGGAATCACCGGATTCACCAACGTCCGGAAAGCGTCTTTATTCCCCTGCCTAATCTCATCCATTAGCCGCTGTTCGTTTTCCACTTCCATGATGTCTCCCCTCTCACATTTGTCTCTATATAGATAAGGCGTAAAGAACCGGATTTCGGTTCAATTATTTCTCGAAAAACTTCAAAAAAATTATTCATAGCGCATCGGGGTAAACAAAGAACTTACATGAATCTTTCTGTGCGAAGGCACTGATCACGAACATTATCGTTCGAAGCATAAAAAACATGCAGGATCGGGCCCCTCCCTGGTGACTTCAATGTCCCATTTTATACATTATCTCTATATTGAGCTTCGTATAAATATGTTCTGCTACTCTTTTCAGAGGTGAACTTCCTGTTGGTTTTTTAAATGATGAAACCTAAACTTAGGCATCTCGTTTAGGGTAAAATACAATAGATACTAATACTCCATAATAACCGATTTAATATTACGTCTCGTTAGAAATTTCCATTTATATATAGCTTTGAAGCAAGGTATCGTTGGAATCCCAATAAAATGACATCATAAAACGTTCCGGTTTCTTCGAATCAATATTAATGAATTGCTCCCCGTTACTTAGAGAATGAACATTTAACGAAGAACGCTTTGCTGTGTGGAAGCGGTCAATTTTTGCAATATCTGGGGGGAATGCAAAACATCTGAACTATGGGGTATGGATAATTCAGAAAACCAAATCGAAGAGACAAAAAGACGTCAGCCCGTAGATGTGCTGACGTCTTGTGCGTGTCTATTAATTGCAATACTCAAACTCGTTGTCGAGCGCGTCGAAACTAATCTCCTGTTTTAACACTTGTTTTAATTCATCGTTTGAGATTAACCCTTCCAGTGGCAGCTCGCGCCCCGTTGAGGTCGTTTCTATGTATTCAAAAACATCTCTACCATATATTTCTTCCAACTTTGCAACTTGACTATGCTTCAAATACTTTCGGTGTGTTCTTAATATGTTGGCAGAATTGACTTTCAAATCGCCACTTGCTGTATTGGAATACTTCATATTCGTTAAATCTTCAAGCAAGTCCCTAAAAATAAAATCCTGTAAATTTTTCGCCAAAACAACAGCGGTAATATCATCGTGATAAATCAACGTAATAGGTACATCCTCACCGTTTTGTTTATCAAATTGGAACACATACAAATCTCCGCTTTTTTGTCGACCAAATGGAACAAACTGAAACTCTGGTTTCGTCTGACGATAATCGTCGGGGTCTTTGAATGCTTCGATTTCTTCAACGATTCTGTTCCATTTTAGCAACTCAAAGTCAAAGCCGAAAAACAGCATAGGCGGGTTTTGGGCTAATTTAGCATAATACTTTTCGTACCAATCCTGCCCATATTCTCCACCCGAATCCAACATACCGTCTAAATACAACTGTCTATATAATTTCGGGTATGTAAAATTGTACTTCTGTTCAATTTGCTTTAATTCGTTCATACTATCCTCCCAAAACCAGCTATTTGCTATCAGTATAGCAAACGCGAACTTGTTATTAAATATCACAGAAAATCATTGTGCAGATTGGCATGGAAAGGAGCGCGACCATGGCTATCTATCAAATAGTATCAAAATCGTCAGCCACGGCAAGGGCAAGTCTGTGGTAGCGGCGGCGCCTTACTGTTCGGGACGTTGTGACGTATGACTACGGGTTTTCGAGCTTGCCCCGGCATCGTGGTGACGGTTGTGTTTGGTTGTCATCGTTTCAAGAAGAACGAGTGCTCACGAACCATTCCACCGATCTAACTTTGACGCCCAAGAGACCATTCGGATTTACGGGATGCGCTGAGAGATCGAAGTATTATCAAGTGCGCCAAGTCTATCCTACGTTTGCAAAAAGAGGTTCAGGGTGGTACTAAGAGGAGATGAACAATAAAAGAGGGTGTAACCTTATTGACCAGATACAATGGTCAATCATGGTTTGTAGAAGCATATAACGGAGCCACATCCGGCCATCTCTGTCTCACGATCTTGATGATGCCAATGGCGCAATATTATAGTTGTATCTTATCATCCCTTATATTACAATACCTTTGCTGTTATGAATATAGGAGTTGATGTTATGAACGAAAAAGAAAAATCGCATGCTGGTATGTTATACCAACCTGGCGATCCTGAGCTTGTCGCTGACCGTGCTGATACCGTGAACAAGTTATACGAATATAACAATATACACCCGCTAGACCGCGAGGCACGAGAGATCGCCATTCGCGGGCTGCTGGGAAAGACCGGAGATAATTGCGTTGTAGAGCAGCCCCTTTTCTGTACTTATGGGTATAATACCACGGTAGGAGATAATTTTTTTCTCAATGCTAACTGCAAGCTCATGGACAGCGGGGAAATTACAATTGGTAACAACGTATTTATTGCACCCAACGTCTGCCTTATAACGGAAGAACATGCTATGGATGTAGAGCAACGGATAGCGGGATTGGAATACACACATCCAGTCAATATCGGTGATAATGTATGGATCTGTGCAGGCGCTATAGTCCTGCCAGGCGTGACGATCGGAGCGAACAGCGTGATTGGGGCTGGCAGTGTCGTTACGAAGGACATTCCGCCAGATAGTTTGGCTGTCGGCAATCCGTGCAAAGTCATCCGCTCTTTGAAAAAAGCCCTTTAGTTCGGTGCCAATCGGTGATTCTATCGCTTTCAGAAATATAACAACAACCTACATGTGGTCTCAGCCCGATCCCTAGCGGATTGGTATACTGACCGTGACCATGAAGGAAGACGCCCTGGAGAAGGTACTGCTAAAGCAGTAGCTCCTCCGCAAAGGACGTCTTTTCATTTTCTCCGTTTTGTTCTCCACTGGTTCCTCAGGAATCCCATAACCAAGATGAATCTTTCTGATAATCGTTCCTTTAATGTTGAATAAGCAGCCACTCTATCTTCATAAATGGCAATAAGCTCTTTCTTTTTCTCATCTCAGTAATTCAATGACTTCAATAAGTAATTACAAGTAAAAAGGACCTAGCGCGTCGCAATAGATCCATGCCATTTACTATTAACATTCATTTTTTTCTTAACTACTCATTTAAATAAGTCGTTGTGCGGTTCTGAAATTTCTTTTTCAATCGTGTTCCCCTCCCTGCTACGACAAGGATAGGTGGAACTTATTAACTGCTTCGAGGCTGCCGAATATTTTTATATCCCCGATGAATATTGATTTAACATATTAGGAACGCCATAAAGCGTACAATCGGTAATGTCCTCATCTTCTTGTCATCCGACATATATGTTAGAAACTTAGAAGTACCGTATTTATCCGCAGGAAATGGGACTACTTCATAAGACACTTAGGAATAGAGCCATCTCGACTTCCAGCACATTTACCGCCAATGAAGGGGAATTTGCTGTAGTAGAGTCTAATGCATTGGAAGCAAGTATTTACTCACACAAACCTATTGTTGAAATGGAGAGTTGCATTATGGAAGTAAAGCTTATCGGGAAACGTAAATTTTTAGTGACAATTATGCTGTGTTCATTGTTTATCGGGAATAGCGTAATAAACGCATTTGGAAGCAGCCCATCCCAGAAAGAGCAACAATCAGCAGTTGCTACCCAACAATCTAAGGCTCCGACGACTTCGTCTAAGCAGACAGCTGTAATATTCCCTGCCCTTAAAGGCCCATATAAAGTGGGAACAGATCGTTTTCATTGGATAGACAAAGCTCGTCCGGAAACATTTACGGCAGACAAGTCGGATCATCGTGAGCTGATGATTCAAGTCTGGTATCCTACTAACGCATCAAGCGCCTCTCATAAGCGCGAACCTTATGCAACGGATCCAACATCATTGGC
This sequence comes from Paenibacillus sp. ACRRX, assembly GCF_022346885.1. Classification (GTDB taxonomy): domain Bacteria; phylum Bacillota; class Bacilli; order Paenibacillales; family Paenibacillaceae; genus Paenibacillus_B. The sequence continues at coordinate 194,641 of NZ_JAKRNK010000006.1, read as the reverse complement.
AAAAGCATATGAAGGTTATTATAAAATCCCTGCTGCTCAATTTTTACCCTTGCTCTCATCTACTACTCATTCTTTGATCAAGGCACCTATTGCTGAATCGGAACAAAGATATCCGGTACTCATCTTATCACACGGCTTCGGGCTGCTTAATGATACGTATCGATTTATTGCAGAGCCACTAGCAAGCCAAGGCTACATCGTTGTAAGTGTTCAGCATACATATAATTCGTTAGTAACCACATTTCCTAACGGAAAAGTTGTCAAAGTCAACGGCGCTAATGATGATAATACCTCTTACCTAGATCGATTAATCACCAAAGTATGGGTGAAAGATATTCAGTTTGTATTAGATCGCCTAGCACAACTTTCAGAGAAGAAAAGCTATCATATTTGGAAGCAGGCTGATCTGAGTCGAGTTGGAATGCTCGGTCATTCATTCGGAGGTGCTACAGCTGCTCAAGTGATGCTCCAGGATGATCGTGTAAAAGCTGGCATCAATATGGACGGCGGCTTCTTTGGCAAATTGATTCCTGAGAGCGGAATACCAGGTCCATTTATGCTGATGAATGCTGGCTACGACGGATTGAAAAATTTAGAAAGTACTGATCCTAAGCAGGTTGCACAAGCACAAGGAAAGGATGAAAAGAAGATGACCGAGATGTTGAAACATGTGATTTCTCGCTATAAGCAGGCAGTACGCTCTAGTTATTCCGTATCATTCCGTCATGCAGACCATAGTACATTTTCAGACACTCCGTTAATTACCTATCCATCTGTACCGAATGATGCTGCTAGAATACAGACCGTGTATCGTACTCACAGCAGTATTAATGCATATACATTGGATTTCTTTGACTATTTCCTAAAGGGTAAGCCAAGTAAGCTGCTCGATGGGAAAAACAAGATCGAAGATGTAAAGGTAGAGATTGGAGAGCACGTCAAAACCAAATCTGCATCTTCTAAATAACATAATTCTAACTGGAACCTTCTCGGTAAATGACCGGGAAGGTTTTTGGTTAGGTTCATTAAAAGCACACATCGCCCAAGGATAATAAGGTCCAAAGGGTACATACCCCGCAATACCCCTCATAACATCTGTCGTGTCCCCTAACCTGTCGCCCAGCGTTCTAAACAACCCCATCTGCATTTCTATTTCCTACAATAAAAATCGGAATTATATGTTTACAAGAATCTGATAATGAATTATATTTAACATAACTTCGAGATACTACTTGAACATATATCAAAGGAGTTGAATCAGTATGAAGAAATTGCTTTTGTCCATGTCTGTACTGGTTGTCCTCGCTACAGCATCACCTGCATATGCTTCCACTGCACCTATCGCTGCTACCAAGCCTGATGTTCGACAAACACAGCAGTTCGTTAAGCACTATGCACTTCACCCTAATGAACTAAGCTCGCTGGAAGGAATCTATTTGAAGAAAGGCCAACAGCTCACGATTTATGCACAAGGCAATTATGCGTATTATTCCGTGTACGACAATACCAACTACCATCTCGGGACTTTCTTTAACAGCAACGTAGGAAGAATTTTCACGGCAACTGAGGACGGTTATTTTTACATTCAATTTGCAGCGCCTTCCTCGTATACAATCAATCACATCACGGCTACTTATCACATTAATTGACCTTAGGTTGATATCATATCGACCAAATTTATCACAAAAGCTAAGAATTTGACCTGCTAGAAATGAAGACAGCGACAGTGATGGATTAAAATAGTCCGTGACTGTCGCTGTTTGATTTGATCAAACAGACCTGTTTATAGGGATAACAGACATGATCATATAATTTCCCAATAGTTCAATGCTTTATCTTCATATCGTACTGCTAGCATTGATAGTCTTTAATATCGGCTTGATCCGATGCAACAAAAATGAAAATACTACTCCAATTAGAAGTGCTGGGAAAAATTCCAGCACATTAAATAAATCGCTCCTTATAATACTACTGTGCGCTGCATCTGAAAAAAAGGTGTAAGCCCAGTGAAATAATACTGCTGTAAACAAATTTTGATTTGTTTTGATATAGATGTAAGTATAAATGAAACAACTGCTCGTAACCGATATCATGAAAGTAAAAAATAACAGTTGCTGCTCATGCTGATTAGTACCTACTATATAAAACAATGGCAAGTGCCATACAGACCAAACTAACCCAATTATTAAACTCGCTATGTTAGGATTAACAATTTTTAATAATCTCTTTAAAGCGAAGCCTCTCCAACCATACTCTTCTGATAATGGGCCTAGTATAAACAAAGGAAGAATAGTAGGTAGTACAGATAAAAATTTAGCGTAATGAAAGTTTCCATCCAAAGCTAAATAGATAACAATCCAAGATACAGCAAAATATGCTGCTGTTAGAATAATTATCAGAACCCACTTTAATCCAATTTTAGCTTGAAATGCTTCTTTCATAAATTGTTTTACTTGTTTTTTACCTTCAAAAACGGCAGTAAGAATGATACCTGTTATCGAAGGGACAAAGCCTCCCATCATGAACAATATTATTGCCCAAACCGGTCCAACTGCCCCACTATTAAAGCCAATAGTTGGAACTTCACATAAAGCAAGTGGCCCCCAAAATACAAACAGGCTTAAGAAAACAGTAATTATGAAAAATATCATAACCTCTTTTAATTCTTTATTTTTCATACATAGTCCCCCTGGGATATTCAATCATTTAACCCCTAACATATGTAATACTGAGTTTGATATCATCTTAAAAATCTGTATGACATCAATGCGATTTGCATTGACACTATAACATTTTTGCAATACAACTTTATGAACCACACCATCAATTGTGGTGATAATATAAGTAAAGATATCATTTAGCGGAAAGATCGTCTGAAGCTCTCCCTTATTTACTCCTTTCGTTATCTCGTTAAAAAGTGTGCTTATGAAATATTGACCATTTTCCTGTTCTGTAAGACTGTTTTTAAACTTTTCCGATTTATTAGGATGATTTGCAAAATATACAGTAAGTTCAAATTGAAATTTACCAAGTGTAGCTGGACTGTTATGAATATAGTTTGCCAGAAAATCAAAAAGAGCTTCGACTATACTTACTGTGGTCTCTGTACTTGCAAGTATCTCATCAATTTTATGCTTATAATTGTTTCTAGCTGTTTCTCTATTAAGTAAAGCTATAATCACTTCATCAATATCACCAAAATACCTATATATCCCCCCCTTGCTTATACCCGCTTCCTTAATAACATCTAGCATAGTCATTTCATATAGTGGTTTTCGTTTGAATACCACAAAGGCTGCATCTAATATTTGTGTCTTCTTTTTTTGAATATAGTCTTCATTTACTTTTGGCATCGTTTCACTCCTTTTAAAAATGAGATAACTCTCACTTTTATATTATTATCTTACTACTAATAACAGTTAATGCCAACATAAAAATGAGAATACTCTCATTTTACAGTTATATATGATATCCGTCTCCGGTACGACAATTACTTCTAAAGTAAACTCAGTTTATATGGATATGATTCAAATAAGCGTGTATGAATACAAGAAAAAGGAGCTTCGAGCACATACTCGAAAGCTCCTTATCTTATATCTGTTAATTAAATAAGAGTAGCCATTTTAAAGCCCGTTTCTTGTAAGCGTTCATTGTTCTGATATCGGAATGGCAGCTTCAAATTCGACTCCTTGCTCTATATTGTTAATAGAGTATGAGATGCCAAGAGCTTCAAAAATCTGCTTTACAAGATATAATCCCAATCCGCTGCCCCCCGTGTTGCGATTTCTAGATTTTTCAACTCGATAGAAGGGTTCAAAAATCTGCTGCATGTCCTCTTCCTTAATGTTCACGCCAGTATTGATGACTTGAAATTGAATGCAGCCTTCCTGCACATCTCGGGTTAGCTGAATGCATACTTTTTCTCCCTGTGGAGAATACATAATCGCATTATGGATGATATTTTTGCATGCTTTCACCAGCATCAGACGATCAGTGTGAACCATTATGTTTGAGGCAATATGCTTCATAAGTTGAATCTCTCGCTGAGCCGCAAAATATTCAAGATCAGCAGTTATTTTATCCACGAGCTGCGAAAGATTCACTTCTTCCAGCTGCAGCTTGAATGCATCGCGCTCCAACTTCGACATGCTTAATATCTCACGAACTAACTGCTCCATTCCCTCGACAATCTGATGATTTTTATGCAAATATTGATCGCGATCGCGATACGGACCGATATGATAGATCATTCCTTCCAGATACCCTTTCATCACGGTAAGAGGAGTTTTTAATTCATGCGCTGCAATCGCGAAAAATTCCCTTCGTTTTGTTTCCACTGCTCTTTCTTTTTCAATATCGCTCTTTAACTGCCGATTCGCATTGTGCAACTCTTGCATCGTTTGCTGCAAATTCACTGACAGTTCATTTAGACTGGTAGACAGCTCCCCCAATTCATCCGTAGAATGTACCTCGATTTGTTCCGAAAAATCCAAGTTCGCCATCTTCTGCGCACCTTGATTAATGTACAGAAGCGGCTTCGTGATAAACCTTGAGTAAAAGTAAGCACTGCCTATGCCGATTACAATAACGATAATGCTTAAATAAGGGAGAAAAAGTACTAATACTTGCGAAGCCTCATCAATCGGTTGAAAGGTAGCAGACACGACAAGCACTAAATTCGCATCTATAAACTGAATAGGCACGGCGACATCGAAGGAGTTTGTATTCAGGATTGGTTTTGCTCTTTCGACTCTCACTTCTGCCGGTAGTGAATAGCCTTTGCGAACGGAAGAAAAAAATGGAGAGTAAATGATAGCTCCCTCTTTATTTTGAAGATAGACGATTGCGTTATTTTTTTTGGAAAAGGCATCAAGAAGCAGCACACCATATTGCAAATCAAGTTCCTTCGATTTCGTTATGATTTCTTCGATCCCTGTCTGAAGCTGAGTCGTCTTGTACTGCTGATAAAAGGTAGGCAGAAAGAAATACAGCGATACATAAATCAGGACGGCAAAGGATAACAGAATAAGGGACGTAGTCACAAACAGCTTATAAGTAATACGCTTCATTTTCAGCATGTTCAACCATTTAGTCATCAATTTTGTAGCCGATCCCCTTTACGGTTTTAATGTAAGGTATATCTAACTTCTTTCTCACATTTTTAATATGCGTATCGATGACTCGCGTATCCCCGTAATAATCGTATCCCCATACTTTCTCGACGATGCTTTCTCGGGTGAGCACTTTTTTCTCATTTTGAACGAGCAACTGTATGATTTCGAATTCTTTGGTCGTTAATGGGATTTCAACTTCGTTGACGTATACTTTATAGGCATTGCAATCTACTTGAACCTCCTTGAATACCAGGCTATTATTCGTTCCTTGATCCTTGCTTCTTCTTAACACGGCTTCGACTCTCCGTATCAATAGATGAAATGAAAAAGGCTTTGTAATATAATCGTCGATTCCGAGATCGAAACCTTTTAATTGATCCTGTTCTTCTTCTAAAGCAGTTAGCAAAATGATGGGAACATTGGACTCATTCCGAATCATCTTGGCGACCTCGAATCCGTTAAGATTAGGCATCATGACATCCAATAGAATTAAATCGAAGGATTGCTTATTGAATTGTTTCATACCTTCTATTCCATCGGATGCAACTTCAACATTATATTGTTGGGTCATCAAAAATTGTTTGATTAATTCCCGAATTTCTTGATCATCTTCAATCACAAGAATCTGATAGTTCATTATGATATCACCTCTATTATTAGTATAGCCGTGCTATCTGGAGTTTATATGAAGAGACCGAAAATCCTCACCAAAACTCTACATGATCTTCATAGTAACTCCAGATAAGGGTCATACAATGAGATCGTAAACTACAATACATTCGCAAAGGAGATTGACAATTATGAAAAAAACATTAGCCACAACTGCTTTAGGTGCTGTACTCACATTCACCTCTTTGGGATCCGCATTCGCTGCCGAGGTACCTGCGCAATCTATCGGGAATGGACAACTACTGACAGCGACTGTTAAGGTAAAGGCAGCAAATAACCTTGATGAAGCGGCTCAAAGCAAGGCGAAAGCCATTTTCGATCAATTGCAGAAAGGGACTCTTACGAAAGAACAAGCCAAACTTCAGCTGCAAGAACTTGGTGTCAATGTAGACTTTGCTCTCAAAGCGGCTCATGACGGCATCAAATTCAAAGTTGGAAAAGTGAACCCTGTTAACCTCGATGACGCTACCAAGGAAAAGGCAAAAGCGATACTTGAGCAAGCCCAAGCCGGCACCCTTACAAAAGAACAAGTGAAAGCTCAACTGCAAGAGCTTGGCATTGACATGGATGTGAATTTCAGCAAAACAGCTCATGGCGTTATGGTAAAGATGACTTCGTCAATATTCGATAACCTTGACGAAGCTGCCAAAGAAAAGGCGAAAGCGATTCTTGAGCAAATGAGAACCGGAACACTTAGCAAAGAGCAGGTAAAAGCTCAGCTGCAAGAGCTCGGCATCGATTTGGATGTAGATTTCAGTCCGGCTCACAACATGAAGAAAGAAACAAAAGCGATTCACTTTGATGATGCTACTCAACAAAAGGTAAAAGCCCTTTTTGATCAATCAAAAGCAGGTACAATCACGAAGGAGCAAATGAAAAAACAACTCGATGAAGTTCTTGGCGTCCAAACCCTTGATGTCCATGTAGAAAAATAATCAAAGAAAATCTTGGTTCTCAAGCTACATAGAGATCTCCAAGAGATACACACGATCCGTGAGATTGCTATTCGGCAGCCTCACGGGTTTTTCTATGTTGACACCGAATTATCTTCCAGATAATAACATAACGTTCTCTAGATAAGCTCCTCGCTAACTTCATGTAGACTCCAGATCACTCCTATACATTATAGATATCAAAAAGGAGGTTAGAAATTATGAATTTTATCAAACGCGCCTATTTAAGTGTACAAGCAAGAAAGGGAAAGTCATTCATCCTATTCGCCGTCTTTTTGGTGCTTACTAATTTAGTATTAGCGGGATTCGCCATACAGAATGTCACAAAGGCAGCGAATGATCTTGTCAGGAAAAAGTTAGGAGTTGATGTGACGCTAGGATTAGATGGGGATAAATTTCAAAAGTATGTACAAAAACAGAGACTTGAGAATCCAAATGAAAGAATACATCGTCCGGAAATTTCTACAGAGGAAGCAGATAAGTTAGCCGAATCCCCACATGTAAAAGAGTTCAACTATGTAAAAGACAGTCAAGGTATAGCAGATGGCTATACCCCCATTAATACCAATCAAGGAGATAACGCGCTAGGCGGTTCCGTAGACGGGAACCAAGGGAGCATGAAAATGCCAAATACACTCATTCAAGGCGTTCGTGTTTCTGATTTGCTAAAAGAATTTACGGACGAAACGAACAAAGTCATCGATGGCCGTTCCATAACACCGGATGACAAGGATCAGAAAGTAGCCCTCGTTGAAAAAGAATTGGCTGAACAAAACAATCTGCAAGTTGGTGATCAGCTAAAAATTCAAGCACAAGATGGTGCATCGAAAATAGATTTACAGATTATCGGAATATACGAAACGTCCACGATAGACGGTAACATGGAATCGGCACCGCCGTTGTTTCATCCGTCGAACAAAGTATATGTTTCGTACGGATCATTAAAAGAGTTTTCAGAAAATAAAGAAACGAAAGGGAGCCCCATTGACCAAGCCATTTATTACTTGAATGATCCAAACCATATTGAGGATTTCAAAGCAGAAGGCAAGAAAACAGGCATTGACTTCGACCTATTTAAGCTCGATGCCCATGATGCATTATATCGAAAAATGGTGGGCCCGATTGAGAACGTAGCATCGACTTCGAAATGGATCATATACTTGGTCTCTTTTGCGGGAGCCATTATCTTAGGCCTTATTATTACGTTGGCCATAAAGGAAAGGAGGAAAGAATTAGGAATTCTGCTCGCGATTGGCGAGAAAAAAGGAAAATTAATCGGACAACTATTAGTAGAAGTATTGTGTATCGCTGCTCTAGCATTCAGCCTTTCTGTCTTTACAGGCGGGACCGTGTCTCAAAAAATGGGAGATCGTTTATTGCAGAATGAAGTTGCTTCTTATGTGGGAGAACAGGAGGCTGAAAATAATCCCGGATTCTCGTTTGGAATGATTCCTGACCAAGGTCAGGATGTGGAGCCGGTTCTTGATATTGATGTGCGAGTAACCTCCGAAGATTTGTTGAAGTTAGGTATGCTGGGTCTAGTGATCGCAATCTTATCAACCATTCTTCCAGCATTATCGATTCTCCGATTGAATCCAAAAGATATCTTATTAAAACATGAATAGGGGGGTCTATATGGACGCAATATTGCAGTTCCAAAATCTGAATTACCATTATAAAAACAATCATAAAAAATATACGATTTTAGATAACGTAAACTTTTCGTTTCAAGCCGGACATTTTTATACGATTTTAGGACCATCTGGATCAGGAAAAACAACGACTCTTAGTCTAGCAAGCGGATTAGATACTCCTAGAAGCGGGTCTGTCCTATTCAAAGGAACAGATATACAGAAAATGGGGTTGGAGTCCTATCGAAACAAACATGTCTCGATTATCTTTCAATCCTACAACCTCATTACGTATATGACTGCCCTTCAAAATGTAGTAACGGCCATGGAGATTACGGAAGTTGACGTGAAAGACAAAAAAGCGAGAGCGCATGAATTATTAAAAAAGGTAGGGTTAACGGAAATAGAAGCCAAAAGAAAGGTATTGCAGCTTAGCGGTGGACAACAACAACGCGTGGCGATTGCCCGAGCCTTATCTTGCGACGTGGATTTATTAATTGCCGATGAGCCTACCGGGAATCTAGATCAAGCAACTGCCTTTGATATTATCGAACTATTCAAAGAGTTTGCTCATAAAGAAAATAAATGCATCATTGTCGTCACCCACTCTCCAGACGTGGCTAAACACTCAGATACAGCGGTATTGCTTGAACAAAAAGATTTAGTTATTAAAAATATGTAATGATACATTTCGGAAAAAGAAAGGAATCAGAATCATGCGAAAAAGAATGGCGGCTTGCATTGGCCTCACCATTATTATTCTAATTGGCGGTTTTATATACGCGTTGAATTTTGGTGTAGGAGATGATACGGAACTGAATAAAAAGGAATCCGATGTTTATCAAGACAGAATGATGCCGGATCAAGAGGACATTTCCCCTCCTTATCAAAATTCGGATGGATCTACAAGCGGTGCGGCAAGGCCTAGCTCAGGTACTGAAGATATAGAAAGTAATTTCGACTAGTGAAAACGAATGTTTCTTATTGATTAGAGTTTGTCATAACGTAAAGATGAACTCCCTATATGGGGAGTTCATCTTTACACCATCTATTTTACATAGCCCAACATTGTTGTTTTCATAACATTCATTTGATGCTTAACTACTCATTTAAATAAGTCGTTGTACGGTTCTGAATCAACTTAGCCACTTCTTCTGCCGATTTCTGGCCACTGAAATACGATTTGGATTCTTCTTCAATCATGGATAGCAACTTATCATCCGCCTGGGCCAAGCTGCTCGCAGATTGAATGAGCTGTTTCAGTTCATCGTAGTGGCGATCCGTCATTTTCGTTGTAATCTCACCGTTCTTAACACGCTTCTTGATGTCTTGAAGCATCTGTTCATTGACGGATGCGAGAAGCGAGAAGCCTTCTCCATCATTCATGGATTGCGCTTCTTTTGACATAAGGAATGCGATGAACTTCCACGCTTCATCTTTAACTGGTGAATTGGCTGAAATGCCAAGTTGATTCGGTATTAAGAAGGTGGTACCAGGCACATCTTCTTTCGTATGCGGGGTAGGCAATAATTTCGGATTCGCATAGAAATTGAATGCCACTTGAGCTACATCCAAAGGCGAGTATAAATAGGTATGATAGAACAATTGGTTGTTCGGCTTGCCTGCACTTGCCGATAAGATTTTTTCGTCGTACATTTTTTGAATTTGTTTCAAACTCTGTATGAATAACGGTGTATCGAATTTCGCCTGACGATTATCAGCATCTATGAAATCAGTAAGATTATTCTTAACCAAGATTTGCAGGAATCGTTCTGGCGCGTAACTCGTTAGGGCGAATTGATCTTTGCGGCTGCTCGCCTTAAACTTGCGCGCCACCTCCTCGAACTGTGTCCAAGTCCAGTTCTTCTCGTCCACCTTGACTGTCTTCGCAAGGGCATCTCCATTCCCGACAAACGTACCGACGAAGAAGGAAGAAGGGACAGAATACAAACCTCCATTTATTTTCATCCCATTCAACACATTCATGTTCAGGTCACTTTTATTTATCGTTTGATCGGCTTCTAACCTATCGTTCATATTGACAAGCATTTTTTTAGACACATATTTCTCGACTGGCAAATAGCTCATTTCAATAATATCTGCGCCTTCCCCTGTTAACATCGTTGAATTCATCTGTTTAAGATACTTTTCAATGGCCGTTTCCGTCATTTTTTCCTCGATGCCCAAATAAGCTTGAATTTGCAAGTCGATATCCGGATATTTCTGTTCGAATTTCTTCTCCAGCGCCTCGAAGTAAGGATAGACATAAAGTGAACTTAGGGTAACAATCGTCTTCCCGTCTTTGTTCTGTCGCTTTGCTTTACTAGCAGCATCCTTGTTAGATCCATCTCCACTGCCGCAAGCGGTCGTTGCAGCGATTAAGATACACATCATGCCCATCATGATTTTCTTTTTCATCGTATGATTCCTCTCTTCTTCTCAATCATTATTGCAGTCGAATGCGATTGCCGTTCTGTAACGGCTCTGTGCTCTCAAGAATAATCAGATCATTCATGTCAAAATCAAATGACAGGATCAGCGTTTCCTTGTCATTGGATTCACTGGAACGAATCTTGGTCTTAACTACAATAAAATTATTGCCTAGAGCGCCCTTCTGCTGTTCGATCCGGTACACATATTTGCCCTCTCGATCCTGGTGAATCGCCTCATTGGAGATTAATAACCCCTCTTGTGAAGAGCGTTTCTTCAGTTGGATGAACGCCTGTTCACCCCCCTTCAGTTCTGAATCGATCACTTGCACACGAATAATTTTCTGTGCTGTCGCTGTCGGGGTCTTGTGCTCTTGATTCGAAGAAGTATCCAACCGCGGTGCTGCATCAGCGATCTCATAGACCGTCCCTTCAATATTTCTAATTTCCTGACCAGGGTTGGGACGAATCTCGATCGGCACCTTCTCTTTCAACGTGACCCCCAGGCTGGATAGGAGCGATGAATCGATCATGAACTCTAATCGATATCCTTGAAGATTGTTCGCAACCTGAACATCCGGCTCACTCATCGATGCCATCCCTTCAATGGCATTCAATCGGGTGATAACTCCGTCGAAAGGGGCGATAATCTTCTTGTTGTTCTCGATTTTTTCTTTAAGCGAATGAATCTTCCTCTCCTGTACTCCAATATCAATTCTACGAATCTCGATATCGCGTCGGGCGCTGCGCACCTTCACTTCGTCCCCATCCGTGGCGAATGCAATAAACTGATCTTGACTGTTCTGCAGATCGAACTTCAGCTTGGCCAATTGCGCTTCCTCGTCTTTTAGTTCTCGTTCCGTTAATTTGCTGTCATAGGTGATTAAGGTCTGCCCTTTCTTCACACGATCCCCTTCTTTGACAGCAATAGCCGTAACTTTCCAGCCTGCGGGATTAAGTAGCTTCACTTCCGCCAGCGGCTGCAATATACTGCTCGCCTCGAGCGAATGCTCGATACTGCCTAGAATCGCTTTCTCTGCTCTTACTTTCGGCAAAGATAGTGATTGCAGCGTGTTGCTATACAGCGTAAAAATCAGAAGTGTTATCATAAACAAGATAAATATCCATAAGATCTTTCGTTTTCGATCCAATTCCGTTCCCTCCCTAACCAGTACACCTAACCTTTGATGCCAGATAGTTGAATGCCCTCGATAAAATAAGACTCCGCATATAGAAATAACAGCACCATGGGTGTCATGTAGAGCATAGATGCCGCGAAAGCAACGCCTTGCTCTTCCTGATTAATTCGCGATAGAAAAACGGACAACGGTTGCTTAAACGGATCGTCTAAGAAGATCAACGGTTGCTCCACCATATTCCAGTAATCGACGAATAATAGAACGACAAGCGCCGCGATTCCTGGCTGAATCATCGGGATAATAATCCGCAAAAATATCCGAAGATGTCCGGCACCGTCCATTTTGGCAGCTTCGATGTAGGCATACGGAATATTCATCGTAAACTGTCTAAGCATGAACACGCCGAATGCTGCGAAAACACCTGGTAGAATAATCGCGCTAGGAGAGTTCAACAGCCCCAAGCGGTCCGCCATAATATAGTTGGGTACGAGCGTCACTTGGAACGGCATAAGCATCGTCAATACATAGACCAGAAACAACTTGTCCCGTCCTGGGAATCGCAGCTTAGAGAATGCATAAGCAGCTAACGCCGCAATCAGCGTCTGTCCTGCAATAATTGGTACGACCATGAAAACGGAGTTCCAGAACATCATCAGAAATCTAGTGTTCTCTACTAAAACTTTATAATACTGTTCAAAAGATACGAAATCTGGCAGCAGCTTCAAATTGACGAATCCCGTTGAGTTCAGCTTCCCAATCGCTTCGTAATTGATGTTGATTTCTTTGGCAGTCGTTAATGAATTTGTGAACGTAATCACGATTGGGAACAGCAATACTAGCGCTATGAGCGATAACATACCCGTGAGTACTGCTTTTTGCCACCAATTTGTTTTTTGCACTTGTCTCACCTCCTGCTACTCCATAAACTGCCGGAACCTTCGTTCAATCGCAAATAATAGGAGCACGATGAACAAGATGCACCCTACCATCATGGTTGCTGCTGCAGTTATCTTCTGAATATCGAGCGACATAAACGTATTGTTCATATAGTGTTGAAGCATATATATGCTGTCATGGGGATAATCTCCTGCAATCAGGTACGTTTCCCGGAATACTTTGAACGAATTGATAATGGACATGATGATGACGAAGAACATCGTAGATGTTAGATAAACAAGCGTAATGCTCGTGAACTGCCGAAGACGCCCCGCGCCTTCCAAGTCGGCGGTTTCGTAATAATCTTTCGGTATTTGCTGCAGTCCTGCCAAGAATAAAATCATGTTATATCCAACGTTCTTCCATAAATACACGACCATCACAACATTTCTCGCAGCGCTTGTCTTCATCCAATCCACACGTTCGATCCCAAATACATGGAGCATTGCATTCAGCGAACCGTTCCAATCAAATAGAATCTGCCAAATGACAACAATGGATGCGACAGGAACGACAAGCGGCATTACATAAGCAGTTCGTAGCATGTTACGAAAATAAATGTTCTGATTTAGGAGCATGGCTAAGCCAAGAGATATCGCAATGATGACTGGAACCGTCACAACAGTGAACAAGAAGGTATTGGACGCTGCTTTGCGAAAGGAATCGCTTTCCAGCAGCGTATTATAATTATCCAAGCCAACGAATTGGCCATCGATCGTGCTATCCATCAAGGAGTACCCAACACCGGTAGCAAATGGTATCAGATAAAACAAGGCGAATCCGATCAAGCTTGGTGTGAGAAACATCCAGGCAGCCGCCCAATCACTTCGAATCCATTTATTTTTACTGGTCTTTCTAAATATATCCACAGCAAAAACCCCATTTCTTTTTCAATCGTGTGCCCCTTCCTGCTACGACAAGGATAGGTGAAACTTATTAAAAAGAAATAGGGTAATTATTAAATTTTCCTAAAGTTGCTACAGCTTGCGGTAACCATATTTCGAATAGGGTATGTGTCGTGCTGCTCTCGCTGTGATCGTGCCGTTATGTCATTTAACATTATTACTAGGTAAATTGTCCAAGACCGTACTGCCTTCTTGATTGGTGTATTATTTGCAAAATATCATCCCAAGGCGGTCAGATAAGACAGTGGATTTCTGATCACTACAGCGCTTTCCTTACCATCTGGCGATAATAACGAACAGTAAGAACAGCAAACATGAAGTAAATTAGCGTGTAGATTGCCATGGCAATAGCTGCGGGAATGGTGATGTCTGACAGTGTCAGCGCTGTGGCAGTTTTTACGGCGAAGTAGGCATGTACAAGCCCAATCACAAGCGGAATCGCAAACACAAACAGCTGTTTACGTATAATGCCGCCCATCATTTCACGCTCCCCGAATCCGAGCTGCCGCAGAATCGTATAGCTCTTCCTCTCCAGCTCCGCCTCTGTTATCTGCTTGAAATACAATATGCTGCCTGTTGCGGTCATAAATATAAGTCCGAGAAAGCCTGCAGTGAAGAGGATTAGTCCAAATTTTTGATGCGACTCCTTATAATACGTGTAGAAGCTTGGTCTATACTCGTCTGCTTTGACATATTTCGCATAGAAATCAGCAGCTGCTGCGCGATCACCCATAAGCGCAATCTGATAAGTATCAATACGAACAACCTCCTGCTCTGTAAGCATAGGCATCTGCTCGCGAATATCTGTTAGCGTCGCCTCAGAGACGATCAGTTGACTGCCCTGCACGTTAAAGTTCATCATATAACGATCAATGCCATGGATCACATTTATTAGGGCATACCCCCTGTATGCTCCCAAATAAGCTGCCTGCGGAAAATGAACAGGATCCCGCTCCGTGCTTACTGTTTTCCTTAGGCCACTATACCAGATGGCCTCACTTTGTTCCGGCACAACAATATCGGCACCACTTGCCTGCAGCTGTTCTGCTGCAAGTAGCAAAAAGTTGCGTCTATCCTCCTTCCCTGTTCCAAAACTACCTGTCAGTCGAACCGCCTCAATTGGATAGTGTACAAATGGAAGGCCTGTCAACTCCAAATCAGCACGAAATGAATTTGCATCGTGCTCATTATTTTCAAAAATGAAATCGTATGGCATCATGGCCCGAGCCTCACTTTCGGCCGAGTAGTAAATCGAGTACGCGAATGCCACCATTGTCAATGTCATTGCGGACAAAACCGTAATCAACGTTAGAAATATCGCATTTGATTTCATTCGATGCATGATCGGTGCCAGTGATAAACTGTTTTTCAGTCCAAGCTGCCCATTCCTATTCCTACGAATCAGGTAGAACAGCCAACCAATCGTTACACGAAATACTAGATAAGTTCCCAGGATGGTTGAGGCGAGAATGGCCAGTAATTGCAAAAAAAATTCCGGACCAAGCGTTTCATTGGAGAGCATGTAACCTATTACGATCAACAAAATGCCGAGCAGCCCCATGATAGTGGACAAAACTGCTTTAGGCTGTGTTGGTTGAGCGCCCTGACGATCCACCTTGAGCAGTTCAATAAGCGTGGTGCAGTAAACTTTGTACAACGTTTGTATTAATGTAAGGACGATGAGAACAGCAAACACAATAGCAGTTTGCATGGCAGCTGAGCTGGAGAATGAGACGGTTAGTACACTTTTACTACCAACCAGTTTCAATAGAATGAGTAAAAAAAGTCGTGACACGAGTGCCCCGCTGGCAATTCCGATAAGGAGCGCTCCTATGCCAAGAAATACATTTTCCGTTATGAGCAGCAGCCCCACGGTCCTGCGGGTAAGGCCAACAAGCTGATACAACCCGATTTCCCTGCTGCGCCTCTTCAGGAAGATGCCGTTCGCATAGATCATGAATATGATCATAATCGCAAGCAGTAAAATCCCAGCCACTTTAAATAACAAAGCGAATTGAATATCTTTGAAGATAGCTGCCATAATTAAAGAATCATTGGCCAAAGTAGCAAACACAAAATATAGGGCAGTACTCATCATAAACGCGAAAAAATATAGATAGTCATGTTTCATATTACTTCGCATACTGCGGATGACCAGCTCACGCAGGGTCAACGTGGTCACCCCCGAGTACGGCCTGCACGTTCATAATATCTTTGAAGAAAGTTTGCCGCGTTTTGCTGCCGCGATATAATTCGGAATACAGCATACCATCCTTCAAAAACACGACTCGACTGCAATAACTCGATACGATTGGATCATGAGTCACCATCATTATAGTAATGCTGCGCTGCCGATTAAGCGCCTCTATTATCTCCAATAGTGAGGTGGCTGCTTTCGAATCTAGCGCGCCTGTTGGCTCATCCGCGAATAGTAGAGCAGGGTGCTGAATCAAGGCTCGTGCAATAGATGTCCTCTGCCGCTGCCCGCCAGAAATTTCATGGGGGTATTTATCGGCAATATCCAGGATGCCAAGATCCAATGCAATTTCCTGAAATTTAGCCTCTACCTCTTTTTTTCGCATTTTACTAAGCGATATGGAAAGTAGAATGTTCTCTTTCACCGTCAGCATATCTAACAAGTTGTAATCTTGAAAGATGAATCCGAGCTTATTGCATCGGATAATAGACCGTTCAGCGTCTTTCATAGTCGAGATGTCGACATCTTCGACTACTATTTTTCCAGCCGTCGCTTTATCCATTGCTGCCAGCACCTTAATCAACGTTGACTTTCCCGAACCGGACGGTCCCATAATGCCGACAAATTCCCCTTCTACGACACGTAGATCAATGCCTCTGAGCACCTGCTGAACATTACCCCTGATACCATAGGATTTACGGAGTTGTTGCGCATGCAGCACGGTTTTTTTCATATTGCTTTGAATCATCTTCTTAGCCTCCCGCTCTGCTCCAACATTTATTTAAGAGAAAAAGGTCATTTAAACACATTGGCAGACTTAATTGTCTCATTCCAAGATTGTTATGTCCGTACCGGTTCGAACTCACGATTTGTAGAAAAAATCATCCCAATCTTTGTTCCTACGTGCGTCTCCGATTGCACCGTTAATCCAATCCCGATTTTGAGTGCGACAGTCTGTGCTAAATAGAGCCCCAGTCCGGTTGCCGCATTTTGCAATCTTCCGTTTTCCCCGGTAAATCCTTTATCAAAAATACGAGGCAAGTCATGGGCGGCAATACCCTGCCCTTCATCCTTGATTGCTAATCGGACATGTCCATCAGGCGTGACTGTAGTCGTGAGCAATATTGTTCCGCCTGCGTAGCTGTATTTTACCGCATTGGTCAGCACTTGCCGAATGATGAAGCGGCACCATTTGCGGTCTGTCGTAACCAAAGCCTCCTCTCCTTCAATCTCGATGGCTATATTTTTCTCCACACACCAGGGGGCCAACTCGCGTATTTCCTTGACCGCAAGCTGCTGAATCCCGATTTGTTCCACCATATAATCCGACTCTAGCGATGACAAACGTGAAATGTACAGCTGTTGGTCAATGAGCAGATGAATCCGCAGCCATTCTGATTCAACTTTACGTAGCTCCGGATTGCCCCTATTGGTATCTATTGTCAGTTTCATGGCGGTCAGCGGGGCTTTCACTTCATGTACCCAGGCGGTAATATAATCCTTTTCCATAGCTTGGGCAGCATGGCTTTCTGAAAGTTTACGTGAATACCAGTAACCCGCTGTCTGCAAAAGCTGATTTGTGGCTTCTTCGTGATAAAAGCTAGGAGGCGGCATCATCTCAAGCCAGTCTTCATCTATCTGTTCAGCTAGATTCGACAGCACGCGCGCATATTTCATTTCTTTTCCAAAGCGCCAACCTACAAATAAGATCATAGACAAAATGAGCAGCGAGTTTAAATACAGTATTGATTCAGTTCTGATCGAAATGCCAGGGTCGATCCAGATTAGCAAATCCACGAATAACAAGGAAAGCAGGTAGAAAACAATCCAGCTCGTCCTATCAGCCAAATAACGGAGTAACAAGTCACTCCCCCCTTATAACGTTGCCGCCATATAGCCAAGCCCTTTCTTCGTGACAATGGCTTCCTCCAACTGGAACACTGTTAGCTTTTGGCGCAGCCGAGTAATATTTGCAGTTAACGTATTGTCATTGACGAAACGTTCATCATCCCACAGCTTGCGGATTAGATCATCGCGAGATATAACGGTATCCTTAGCCTTAACCAGCAATACAAGGATAAAGAACTCATTCTTCGTTAACACCACATCCTGTCCATTTTTGCGGATTAGCCCTCGATTCAAATCAATTATGGAGCCGTTCCATTCGATCAGATCGATCGTTTCCTCCCCATAAGCATAAGTCCGGCGAAGAATCGCTTGAATCTGGGCTAATAGCACATCCATATGAAACGGCTTCTGGATATAATCGTCGGCTCCCATATTCATCGCCATTATCATATCTAACGGATGATCACGCGACGATAGAAATAGAATCGGTACTTTCGAAACCGCCCGAATCTCACGACACCAATGAAAACCATCGTACATCGGGAGTTGGATATCAATGATGACCAGTTGCGGCTGTTGGCTAATAAAAGTGTGCATTACATCGTCATATCGCTCCGGTCCCATGACGTGAAACGACCATTGCTCCAACTTCTCCTTTAAGGAACGGAAAATTGCAGCATCATCTTCTATAATCAAAATGTTTAAATCCATCACGGTCATCATCCCCTCCTGCGATTGTCGCGATTTATATCCTATAATGATAATCATCCGCAGCTTTCTATTATCATATCATTCCAATTTAAATTTTTGAAAAAGAACATTTCGACAGTAATCTAAACAAAAAAAGAGAGGCAACTACGCCCCTCTCACCAACGTTTCCTCCCTAATTCGGAAGCAGCATCGTAAATAGTAGCGCTGCCAATTCTTGTTTGTTCAGATCTCGCTGCGAGCCGTAGTCGATTGTGCCATTCGTTTCGGTCACCTCCGGGCCATGCAGCTTCCATTTCACAACAGAGCTGACTGCATCGACAGCCCATTTTGACGTCCCAGGCGCTAACGCAGCCGTAGCATTCGGCTCTCGAATTTCCGATCCCGCCAGTATGCGAAAAACAATAGCGGCTGCTTCCTCTCGGCGAATCGGACGGTCTGGTTCGAACAAGTCATCGCTTGTCCCATTCAACAGGCCTGCCTCTGCAGCGGCATGAATATCTTTTCGATAGGGAGAGTGTTCAATATCCTTAAATGAAGATGGGTTGGTAGACTCAGAAATATTCCATATTGCGTTAAAAGCATGAATGAAGGCTCCTCGAGTAATGGGCTGTATAGGATGAAATGGCTTAGACAGATCATCTGTTAAGAAACCGAGCGATTTCAAGCCATGAATGTAACTGTTATAGGGATGATCAGCTGATACGTCCGGGAAACCTTGCTGGTTCTCCGCGATTTTAGCAGCGTAGCTGAATTGATTCGCATATTTGAGATAAACAATGCGACCGTTTGCATCCATTTTGAACGCGAGCGGCTTCCCCTGCTCATCCACAAACAGTAGATTATCCACCTGCGTCAGCTTATTATTATGGCTGTAAGGATCACTTACCAGGAGCGTACCGTCGCCTGTAACTTCAACTTTGGTCATTAATTTAATCCTCAAATCGGAATACAAGCCCTCAAATTTGGCAAGTGTGGCTTTGGAATGCGGTTGAAAGCCCATCGGTCCAAATGAGGGTTTACGATCAGCATAATAATGATCCATAAAGGCGGCAAATAAATCTTTTCGTACATCTTGATTCGTATTGTAAGAGACGAAGACACCTGTTTTACGGTCAGGTAGCAGCCACAGCAAAGAGCTGAAGCCAAGAATATCGCCGCCTTTTGAGATCACATCTTCACCGTTTGTACTGGACAGATCTACAGACGACTCAAAGCCGTATGTCATATCTGGCATCTCCGGGTGGATGGCGATGTGGTACGCCGACATCGCCTTCACAGATGGAGGCGACAGGATCACAGTACCATCAACGGCCTGGCCATCGTTAAGGAATGCTCTCATAAACAACGCCATATCAGAGGCTGTCGATATCATACTGCCCTCCGGCCACTCGCTCGGCGACAAATCATACGCTGGAATGGCGTTATTCGCCATATCGTAAGATGTTACCATGCGTCCAGCCAGATCTTTCGTTAGCCGAAAGCTGCTTGAAGTCATGCCAAGCGGTTCAAACAGATGCTTTTGCATATAGCTCCCAAAGGGCTCTCCACTTACCTGCTGTACGATGTATCCTTGCAGCCTCGAGGCGAAATTATCATACATGTATGACGTTCCGGGCTTCCGAACTACCGGCGGGAACTGCATGAAGATACTTTCTTTTAGTGAAATCGGCTTCTGAGAAGCATCGGTCAAATAGCTGGCATCTGCAGGTTCGCGCACTTCAAATCCGGTCGTATGCGTTAGCAGGTTCTCGATCGTGACGGGTGTACGGAATGGATTGGTGACTTTGTAACCATCCAGATACTTTTCAATATTGTCTTGAAGTGAAATCTTTCCTTGCTCAACGAGCTGCATAATGGCGGCTGCCGTGAACACTTTGGAGACAGATGCGATTCGAAAGGTTGATCGACTTGCGTCTACAGGCGTTTTCGACGTTTTGTCAGTCATACCGTAGCCCTTGGATACAAGCACCTTACCGTCTTGTACAACGGATACAGTAATAGTCCCTGCTTTTTGCTTGATGGCATCCTTGGCAAAAAAAGCGTCCAAAAACGCCTCTACCTCGCTGCCATCAACTGGCCCACTCGTATAATCCATCAAGGGCACGTAGTCTGTTTGTGGGAGGGCATTATGGACAATGAAGGCCATCCGTTTGACGGTGTCAGTTCGACTCGCTTGTGGCTGCTTCTGAGCGTACACGCTTGTTTCTGCAGCGAGGCTGATCACCAGTACAGTGGTCAGTATGCTAAGTACGCGTGGGATTTGATTTCGACGTTTCTTCAACTTAAATCCTCTCCTTACTTTTCTAAAATTTGGACCTGGTAACCAACAACATCATGCAAGAGCTGTAGCTGCTAGTTAACTGGGATGTGTCGGAACATTTTATATTGACTGGCAGTTCTTGCACCCTTATTTTATTGTTTTACATTAGCCACCGTCGCTCGATTGAGATGACAAGCAAGATCGGAAATGTGACATTCTTATCACATTCGATATTCTAGAAATCATAGTAGACAATAAAAAAACCACCAATCCCAATTACGGTTTTGGTGATATTCTATATGAATAAGTCTGCTGTTAGTGGTTCCTTTATTCGTTGCAAATAAGCTATACATTATAAAATATATGTTCACCAGCTAGAAAAGGAAGGCAGTAATCTTCATGATTACGCAAGGACGACTGAACTATAAAGCCGCTCCTATTTGCCAATGCATCCAGCATCTGCAGTTCGCCAAAAAACCGCTTTTTGTTTTACGAGGATACAAATAAACAAAGCAGGTCATGCGGACCTGCTTTGTTTATTTATCTTTATTAAGTTATTTATGTAACCAGCTTAACTCGCATACATGGCGAGAAATCGCTTCTGTATTTCCTCAGGTTCCAAGGTTTCAAGTGTGGTTGAGATCATCCAATAATGTCCGAATGGATCCTTCACACTTCCCGCTCGTTCACCGTAGAATTGATCGGCTATCGGATTGACGATTGTCGCTCCAGCTTCAACCGCCTGATGGAACAGCTTATCTACATCGTCGACCAAAAGATGGATACCGACCGTTGTATTGCCTATCGTTTCCGCCCCTAAAATGCCGTATTCGGGATATTCGCCAGCGAGCTGTATGAGAGCTTCGCCGATTACAATTTCAGCATGAGCGACTTTGCCTTCCGGCTCCGTCAAGCGATATTTCTCTACGGCATCAAAAGCCTTCTTGTAGAACTCAATCGCCTCCGCAGTGTTCTTGATCCATAGAAACGGGGTTACATTAACCATTTACATTCACCTCTCTTTTTTCACTATTTTAACCGCCCCTCAAACGAGGGTATAGTAAAAAATTGACCCCTTAGTTATGGATCGCAACATGATTGTGATGCCTGCCTTGCGCTGATAAATAATCAGTAGGATTTAGACTGGAGAAAGCCTGAAAATCCTTAATAAAATGCATCTGATCATAATATCCGCAAGCGATGGCAACATCCAACCAATTGACGCATTTCGTGTGGTCTAATCTGTTCAATACCTCCTGAAAACGACGAAGACGACAGAAAAGCTTGGGCGTCAACCCCACTTCTTCTTTAAAGATCTGAATAAATCTCCGTTGACTTAAACCGATTTGATCAATCACATCCGAAAGGGGTCTTGTATGCGGCAACCGCATAAACTCGTTAAGTGCGAAGCTTACTGCCGGATGGCGTATTAGTGGTCGGGAAGCCAGCTTGATCAGATTTGCTTCAAGTATTCGAAACATTTCATCTACCGTTTGTGATTGAAGCAGCATCTCACGCAGATCATAGGCGCTTGCTCCCCACAGTGCATCCAAGGAAACATGCGTATTATGTAGTTCATTCACCGGCATTTTAAGAAATGGGGAAATGCCGCCCGGTATGAAATGTATGCCCAAAACAGTGGCCTCTGCGGAAGTATCGATAATGAAATATTCGGAATGCGGCCCGCAAATAACAGAGCTGCCGTATGTCCGTAATGGGTCCTTGTACTCTCGGCTGAACAATTTAATCTTATCGTTATGCAGGTTGATCACGAGTTCAATCGAACCATCAGGTAGCGAAAGCTCCTTTGAATGAGGTGGTGCATATCCTTCAAAATACCAGAAATAATCCACAAAACCTGACAATGGTGCTTGTGGCGTATACGTTCGTATCAGCATGGCATATGCGCGACTCGCGTTATGGACGTGAAGTCCGCGGAGTCACTCCGTCCTTTCTTGGGGTACTTTGCGCGTTTGGCAAGCCGAAATTATGAAGTATCATCGTTGTTGATGGATGAATTTGAGTAGGGTAGTCAGCCCAACACTTAGGTCCCCTTATGCTCTATAGCAGCGAGCTGTACAAGTGAAAACCTGCTTTGCACAGCTCAGGTATTGCTTTCATCACGCCCTCGGCGGTATCCTTCTCCGCATCGGCGAGTACGTTGTATCTGGCAATTTCAAAGCCTAAATCATGAACGACGGGCGGTGTTCTGTTCCGTGATTTTCGATCTCAAATAAGGGGTTAGCAGCCAAAGCGGCAAAATGTCCGGATTGGCTGCTATCTATCTCACATTGATGAATAGCATCGCTGGAATTTTTCTTTGCTCAAATATTAGATAAACTTCTCATCGTAACCGCTGCCTTCTTTTCCCCACAGGCAATGACTCGCTCTTTCGTAGCCAAATGTGTTTGCGCACTGGAGATATTCTCTCCCCATTTCGATGGACTACTGGCCGCATATCGCTCGATCAGCGACTTGTCCAGCGATGTGAAAGCAGGGGTAACCTTTGCTTTTATCTTAGCCATAATGAATTCACTTTAGTATTTGATTCTCCCTATTATTCTACATCTCTACTCGTGCAAATGATACGGCACTGTCGCAACAACAATATCTTTATCTGCCTGCAGCTTGGGTTAGAGTATCCCTTGTCCTATTCGATTTGGCATTAACCTGAAACCAAGGAAGAGGGTCTTATGAAGTTGGATCTCGATAAGCAAATGCTCCTGATGCTGCGTGAAGCGGTGAAATGCCGATTGTGGATAGCCATGGATCGTTGGTATTTGTGCATTATTTGAAATGAACAAAGAAAAAACGAGTCGTGATGAAGGTTTCACCCACGGCGAAATGGTCCGCTGCCTTTTCCACACTCGTTGCCAAACCTACAAAAGAATCTACAAAAGTAAAGGGCGAATCTACGTTGATTTTGATGTAGAAGTGAAACGTTTTGCAAGACGTATTCGATTATTTTGGTTACAGCATTATTTAATGCTTCTTTGGGGTACACCTAAACCCCAGAATTACTACCAGGTGTTACCACAAAGTGCATAACTCATGTTACTACTAACCTGCTCTACCAAAAACAACCTTACGATGCACTGTGCTGGTTCTGAATCTATGCCTTGCGATCTCAATGAAGTCTGATAAGAGATTAGATAAGAAATTCTCAGAGAATATGCATTGAATAGAAACTAATTATAAGTTAACATTCACAAAGCAACCTCTTTGAGAATGATAATCAATAACAATAATGTCTGGGGGAAATAATATGTTTAAAAAAAGATGCAACGTTATTACGCTAACCTTAGGTATAATTGTGGTGATGAGTTTGACTGCTTGTAATACGTCGAATTCAGTGAATCCAGAACCAGTTGAACAAATTAATACAGAAAATGCCCAAGGGCAAGATGGTGCATCTGGCAAGCAAACTAAACCAGAGACACGAGTTGTTAGCGGCGAATTTGGAGACGTAACAATTCCCACTCACCCCCAAAGGGTGGCAGGAATCTATGTAGAGGATTATTTGAAAGCATTAGATGTGACTCCGGTTGTACAATGGTACCATCCGAGCTGGGGCAAGCAGGACTATCTTCAGCTTGATGTTCCGCAATTCGACATCACTGGCAGCATCGAAGCTCTGCTCGAGCAAAGTCCCGATCTCATCATTCTCGATGGGGGGGCTAATCAAGCCCAGTATGAGCAATATTCAAAAGTAGCGCCTACATATCGCATAAAGGAAGAAGTGCTCGAAGACTCTACAGAAATTTTAAAATCCATTGCTGATGCTTTAGGCATTCCGGAAAAGGCTGAAAAAGTATTGAAGGACTATCGTCAAAAAGTCGAAGAAAGCAAGGCTAAATTACAGAAAACTGTGGGCAAAGAGAAAGTGGCTGTTATTCGTTTAAACGTTGCAGACAAAAGTATGGCTCTCTTCGGAGTTAAAAACCGCTATACAGGTGTTATTTATAAAGAGTTTGGGCTTGAACCTGTACCTATGGCAGCAAATATGACCGACTACCATGTTATCGTCTCTGAGGAAGTCATCCCTCAGCTGGAAGCTGATCATATAATTGTATTCCCTGCCAACGGGACATGGGATGACGCTGGAAATCAGGAGGCTTACAACAAGCTGAACGGGCCATTATGGAAGAACATTCCGGCAATTAAGAACGGTAAGGTGTATAAGATGGACCGTACGCATTGGCAGTCAGGTGCTATTACAGCCAATTCAATGAAATTGGATGACTTGCTTCGATATATGGTGAAGTAACCTCTTGCCACATGTAAAGATTGAATTTAAAAAAGAAAGATTGTCAACTTCAGTTGATGAGCTTTCTTTTTTGCTTTACACTAATATAATTGAAAATAATTCTCAATCAAAAGAGGCGAGAAATAGTGAATCACACACAGCAGTTGCCATCAGCAGACGTTCTTTTTTACTCCCTTAACCAGATAGAACTGTTAAGCAGATCTGCTTACTCTAATACTTTACAGGAAGTAGTTCAAGACTGGACATTGATCATCATAACACAGGGGAACGGAATCCTGTTCGTAGATGGAACCCGGTTTCCACTCAAAAAAGGAATGGGATTTATGCTTGCCCCAGGGACAGGCAGTGACATGCGCTGTGAAGGAGAAGGACTTGCTTTTTAC
The DNA here is from genome assembly GCF_022346885.1 of Paenibacillus sp. ACRRX. GTDB lineage: Bacteria > Bacillota > Bacilli > Paenibacillales > Paenibacillaceae > Paenibacillus_B. Next base: position 169,199 of record NZ_JAKRNK010000006.1, on the reverse strand, counting down.
CAACTAAGCTTTGAAATGATTGGTAAGACTGAATCCGGATATGCTCGTATTCAGGCATCGATAGGCAATAATTTGGTACAGCATGGCTTGGTTACCTTTCATCCCTTCTCCCACTGTGTCCTGCTGCTCGAATCTTTGTATTACAATCGTGGTGACAATGGGGATACACAACGATTGACAAGACATATCCGTTTTCAGGAGCTTCTGCTGCTTTGCCAGCAAAGTAGCGTGGAGAATCAGGACGCCTTTAACCGAGCTGCAGTAGAACGTTCCATTGACTTTATAGATCATCATTACATTGAAGCATTAACAGTAGATCAGTTAGCTGCAATGGTACAAATCAATCGTTCTCGATACACACAGCTATTCAGGGAAATCACCGGACAGCTTCCACTCGACTATTTGAATGGTGTACGTATTGAGCGCGCTCAGCAATTGCTGCTTATGAGCGACGACCGTTTGCATCATATTGCACAATCGGTCGGCTATAGCAACGAATACTATTTCAACAGGCGATTTAAAGGTACCGTAGGTGTTACTCCCGGCCAGTATCGTCGCACACATCAAGGCAATATTCGCGTGTTTGCCCCATTTCTTGAGGATTATTTGCTTGCGCTGGATATTGTTCCAGTTGCCCAGTATTCACATGCGCAATGGGGAAAGCAAGAATATTTAGGACTTCATCAGGTCCCACATTTCGATATTTCGTCAGGGAATTGGGCTCAACTATCCCAATATGAGCCGGATCTTATTCTGTTGGATGAAGGGTACCGCCGCTGGCAACTTGAGGACTGCCGTCATATTGCCCCGCTATTTAAGCTTCCATTTATGGGAGAGGACTGGCGAGCAACGCTCAGAACGATAGCTTCCATCTTCGACAAATCCGGCAAGGTAGAAGAAGTAATTCAAAGTTATGAGCAAAAAGCCGCTGCCGCACGTGAGATACTCCGACGGTCTGTCTGCAACGGAACTGTAGCTTGTCTCCGTATTTCAGCATGTGGAATTAATCTATATGGAGGTGAACAACTAGGTTATACTGGTGGTGTTCTTTATAAGGATTTGGGACTCACACCCCACCCGCTTGTAAATAAGCTGACTACTGGACAAAGGCGGATATCCCTTACGAATGAATGGATCGCCCAGCTTGATGCAGATCACTTGTTTATTACGTTCGATAAACGTGAAGGAGAAGGCAGAGAACTACTGGACACACCTTTGTGGAATCAGCTTCCTGCTGTTCAACACGGGCATGTGTATGAAGTTGATTTTATAGCCTGGATGAATTACGGTGTGTTGTCACACAAACGAAAAATTGATGATGTGCTGGCAGTTTTAGCTTAATCAACAATCAATTTAAAGCCCGCTGCTGCAGCGGGCTCATTGTTACACCCCGATTTATCGCTTACCGTATTGCGCCTATGCTTCAAGTTATGAAGTCCATCCCAATCAGACTTGAAAGAGATCAGCATTATTTCTGGGGATTATTAGTAGAAAGTACTTTCGAAAATAAGAAGACTTCACAATATATACACCAGTATACTATAGGGGGGTATGGTATACTTGGAGCGTGAATGAATTAACATCATGCTTAAAGGAGAGATCATCATGGAAATCGCTGTCCTGCTATACGATGGTATTACAGCATTAGATGCAATTGGTCCATACGAAGTATTTGCTGCAACAATGAAATGTAATGTGAAATTTGTAGCCAAGCAGAAAGGACTCATCAAACTAGATTCAAAAATGGGTGGTTTGTATGCCGATTATAGTTTCTCTGAGGTTAATACAGCCGATATTCTTATTGTTCCCGGCTGCAGCCCTCCTAACTACAAAACACCAATCAATGACGAAGAAACATTGAATTGGATTCGTAAAATACATGAAACGACGAAGTGGACGACTTCGGTATGTACTGGCTCGCTTATTTTGAGCGCTGCAGGCTTATTGAATGGAGCGAACGCGACCACTCATTGGGCCTCCTTCAACCTGCTTCATTCTCTTGGAGCCATTCCAACAGAAGAAAGAGTGGTTCGCCATGATAAAATCGTAACCGCAGCTGGTGTATCTTCAGGTATTGATATGGCTCTCCAATTAGTATCTTGGGAGTTCGGGGATGATCTGGGTAAAGGAGTCCAGTTGATTTTGGAATACGATCCTCAGCCACCATTTGATGCGGGTTCAACGAAGAAAGCACCTGCCCCACTGGTTGAACAGATAGGCGGGTTGCTTCAAGAGTTTTCAGAGCGAGAGCCTAATCTGTAAGCCACAAATAGGACAGTCTCATTATGTATAGTTGTAGATGTATGCTCTCATCAACATTAGTGACTCCCCCATTCGTTTTGTGGCTTACACTAAAATAGAAACCAAATATAGCTGAAGAAGGAGCGAGTATCGCTTCTTCTTTTTTCATTTACAAAGATCATTCCAATCACAAACCATGATTGCTTTAATAAGCTTATCCAGAATGCAAAAATGGTTGGCTGCACATCTTTTATCATTAGTTTACATAATATATTATATGTATATTTAATTGGTCATGGATGAACTCTCTTCTTTTGGAGCAAATTAACACAATGCTACATGCAACTGTTTGTAAGGAGGTTCATATGAGCGTACCCAAGACTTCCGTTAGCTTTTTACAAGTGTGCATGATCTTACTGCTATCAACCGGCATGTTGAATCATGTGATTATCATCCCTCTTCTGCTGCAGCAATCCGGCAGAGACGGATGGTTAAGCATTGTAATGGTTATGGCTCTTAGCCTGCTCTGGATCCCGGTCATTCTGTGGACCATAAAAAAGAAAGGCAAGCAAACTTTATTTGAATGGCTTAACGGAAAAACAGGCCCATTTGTGGCATGGCTAGTCATTATCATTCTTGTTACGTACTTGCTAACAGTAGCCTTCATCACATTAAAGGATACTGCCAGTTGGACAACCGTATCGTATTTACCCCACACTCCGCTATTTGTTATCGTCATAACGTTGGCAATTTTATCCGCAGCATGCGCTCTTGCAGGTATTCGATCGATAGCTATATGTTCAGGTATGCTGCTGCCGGTCGTTATTGTTTTAGGTTACTTTGTGATGGGAGCCAACATGCAGTATAAAAACTATTCGTTGATGTTTCCCCTTCTTGAGAATGGAACTCTTCCCGTACTCCAGGGAACGATCTATGGAGGCGCCGGCATGGTTGAACTCATTATGGTACTTTTCCTGCATCATCATATGTCTACCAAGGTTAACTTTTGGGGAATGGCAGTGTTAGCAATCTTTTTAGGTGGGCTTACTATAGGTCCCTACATTGGAGCAATCGCTAACTTTGGCCGAGACACAGCTGTCAGCTTACGGTTCCCTACATTTGAGCAATGGCGACTGGTTACCGTAGGCAAGTACATCAATCACGTAGACTTCTTTTCCATTTTCCAATGGTTATCTGGAGCGTTTATTCGCATATCATTGGCCATGTTCCTGATCTACGATCTCATGCCCTTTCGCAGTAAAGGGGCCAGGGCTGCCGTATGCATAATATCCGGACTGCTCTTGATCAGTGTAATACAGATTAGTATGAGCGACATGATGTTTCTTTCATGGCTGCATGACTACTATTATCCTGTTGTTACCATTGGAATCCTTGTATGCTCAGGCATCTTTGCCCTTCTTGCTTGCTTTTCCAACACATCTAAAAGGACTATTTAACATGAATGAGGATCCAACAAATATTTCTAGCGACAAATTGCCGAATCGACTAAATGAATTAGCACCATTAACTATATTGAGCCTAAAAAAACATCTTTTAACTTGCTCAGATATCCATTTCCACACCTGCAAGTACAACACTTTACATCAGGAAATTGAGGTGGTGTTTGCATGGTGCGAGGGAATGGCCGACTTCCAGCAGTTTAATCAGTATATAATACCAAGGTTCAGAGATCTTATGCAGTCGGTAGAAGAGGTATCTCATTTAGACGACCATTCTAGTCTGTCATTGATTCCATTAGCGTCATCCTCTGGGTTGTTAAAAGCAGAAGCACGTTTATTCGATGGTCACCTACTGGTGTGCTTTCCTGATGTTGAGCGTTACTATACGATTGATATTGCCAAGCCGCCTAATCGGGCTCCAGAGGAATCAAGTACGGAAATCTCGATCAAAGGGCCAAAGGATGGCTTTACAGAAAGCCTTACGACTAATATTGCACTAGTTCGCAAACGAATGAAGTCCGACAGCTTGAAGGTCGAAAGTCTTACGATAGGCAGGCGCACACATACCGACGTCGCACTGTTATACATTAAAGATATCGCAAATCCTGATTTAGTCGCCGATGTCAGAGATCGCCTTAATCGTCTAGACATTGATGCGCTGATTAGCAGCTCGCAGCTAGGTGATGCAATTGGCGATTCCCAATATGCCCTATTCCCGCTGCTCGACTATATTGGCAGGCCTGATCATGTCGTGCAATCACTCGTCAGAGGACGATTTGTCATTATGGTTGATACGACTCCCATGGCGCTGATCGGTCCAGCTGACCTGATGTTAGCTTTAAAATCACCTGAGGATGCGCATTTTCCATATTACTTTGTTACATTCCAACGTCTACTGCGACTTGTAGGCTTGTTCGTATCTATATTTATCCCAGGATTCTGGATTGCGTTAATTGCCTTTAATGTAGAGCAGCTTCCTCTGCCATTACTCGCAACTGTCACCAATGCCAGATCCGGATTACCTTTCTCTGCATCAATGGAGTTAATCCTAATGTTAGGACTGTTTGAGATTTTTCGTGAAGCTGGTGTTAGGCTCCCCAAGGCCGTTGGCCAGACTGTAGCTGTTGTCGGCGGTCTTATTGTAGGTGACGCTTCTATAAGGGCTGGACTTGGCTCTCCTACAACATTGGTTGTAGCCGCTGTCACTGCAGTTGCGACCTTCACACTAGTAAATCAGTCACTAAGCGGCACTGTGAGTGTAATCAGATTAGGTGTTGTTCTCTTGTCGTCATTTCTAGGGATGTATGGATTCTTTATCGCCATGCTGTCAATACTGCTGTATTTATCAACACTGGAGTCCTTTGGGATTCCTTACCTGGCTCCATTGTCCCCACCATCGTTTCATGATATTGCCAAATCCTTGATTGAGTTGCCCTCTAAATGGAAAAATAGACGACCGGAATATATTTATCCGTTGGATAAAACACGGGAAGGAGATAAGAAATAATGAGTGCGCGTATCCCAATTCGAGGGCTGTATGTTGGAAGTTTACTCTTGCTGCTACTTAGCTTAAGCGGATGCTGGGATTATAAAAATGTGCAGGATAACAATTATGTCACAGCTATTGGTATCGATTTTCAGAATGATAAATACATTGTATATACGCAATCCCTTGATTTTTCAAATGTAGCCAAGCAAGAAGGAGTTAAGCCTAAAGATAAAGTACCCGTATGGCTAGGACGCGGGGAAGGTGTAACGTTAGACGCAGCGATCAATAATATTTATAATTCCTCACAACTGCCTATTGTTTGGGAACATACCACTGCTATTGTGTTTCACGAACGAGTGTTATCGCAAAATATGAAAAGCATGATGGATTCGATGCTGCGTTATCATGAAATTAGATATTCACCTTGGGTGTTTGGTACGCATGTTTCGATTAAGGAGCTGTTTGCAGTCAATAACACATTTAACTTGGCGCCTATCAATTCCCTGCTTCATAATCCGATGGACATGTACGAGCAACAAGCCTATATCAAGCCGCTGTCACTGCGTGAAATGTTAATAAAGCTAGTAGAACCCGGGGCAACCCTACTCCTGCCCTCATTGGCCACAAATAGCAAGCAGTGGTTCAAAGACATTAAACCCAATGAGCAGTATGAAGTGGATGGTATATTTGTAATTGACGACAATTCGTATAAAGGATGGCAGTCCAAAGCGGACAGTTTGGGCTTAAGATGGATTAATTCGAGTTCAGCACGAACGGCATTGGCTATTGGGCGGGACAATAACAAACACCAGGTCTTATTATCGATGGAAACATCGAAATGGGACATTCACGTGCGTACTCAAGGAGCCGTGCTCTCCTATACCATTAAAGCCAATATTACTGGTAGTATTGATGAAATGTTGGCTCCACTGCCAGAGTCTGAAATAGAGGAACTTGCAGAAGATAAAGTGAAGGCTGAGATAAAACACACGTTCAAGGTGGGGTTGGATCATAATGCGGATCTATACAGCTTGCATCAATATGTATACCGCCAACAGGTAACGCATTGGAAACGCCAAGGTAACGGCAGAAACATTACACTTTCCCCTGGTGATCTGGACAATATTCAAGTAAAGGTCAAACTTGTTCACGCTGGCATGTCAAAATTAAAGCAAAAATAAGTTTTGTTCCTGATATCGTTAAAACTGATGTTTATCCATACATGAGAACCTAGGAAATATAATAATTTAAGCGGCCATTTCCTTATGCTTATTTCCCAGGCAAGCGCAATAATCGCTAGAAATCAAGTGCATCAGACAGAATATACGATCTTTCTACGACAGCAGTCGCTTTACCAGAGATGCATGAAGAACCAAGTCGTAACTTGGCTCTTCTGATGGCCTCTCCGTTGGAAATACTATCTGTATTTCCCGAAACAGCATATCTTGGAGGTATCCTCTTGTATATGTTAACTTAATTTGATCTGATAAGCTTGTGTATTACTTCTTCGCTTCACGAACGATGTAAAACGTGACACGGTCTCCTTTTTTCACTGCTGTTCCTGCTGCGGGCTCCTGCTTAAAGACTTTGCCTGCTTCCTGACCCTCAGCGTTTTCTTTGGCAAAGCTATATTTCATGCCTGCCGCCAATGCCGCTTTCTCTGCTTCGGCTTGTGTAAGACCAACCAAATTAGGTGCCGTTCCGCTTGGTGTCGTTGGTTGTGTCGTATTGCCATTAGGATCTGTTGGAACTGTCGGTTCCGTTGGCGCCGTTGGGTCAGTAGTGACCGGCGGTGTAGTTGTTCCCGGGTTTGTGCCAGGAGTAGTTGTCCCATCGGTTCCACCCGTAGTTGGTTGTTCTGTTTCCACCCCTGTGTTCGGACTTGTTGTACCCGGATCGGTTGTTTGTCCTTGATTTGGCTGCTGTTCGCTTCCTTCGCCATTTTCATTGCTGGTAGAATCAGTATTTCCACTCTCTGACGTACCACCTTTATTTGTAGTACCCGGTTCTACTTGTCCTGTTGTTGAGTCAGTTCCCGCAGATGATCCATTATCAGTAGAAGTAGAACCATCCCCGTTATCTACTTGATTGGATTCTGATGTTTCTTCTTTATGTTGATCTGCATCGTTTGGCGTTGTGACTGTTGATTCTGGTTCAGTTGCCGCATCGCTTGATTTGCTTAAAGAATTAGCCCAGATAATTGCTCCGCCAAGCAAACTGACAAATAAAATGCAGCCTGCAATAATAAGCGGCGTTCTCAGCTTCCGCTTAGGAGCCTGCTGTACTCGCTTATCAGGCTGTGTCCGTTCTCGAACGAGCGTTTGCGGTCGCTCCTCCTGTTCGACTGTATCATAAGCTGTCTCAGGTTCATCGTACAGCGTCGAATCTGCAACATAGGCTTCTGGTGTGGTGGACGACAAAGACTCATAAGTAGGCGGCTGAGCTGCTTTCACCTCATACTGGGCATAACTGTCTACAATCGGCAGATTAGGCTGATTTAAGATCTCTGTAATCGTGGTCATATAACCCAATACTGACTCATCGTCCTGATATACCCGTCTAGCCAGTGTCAAGACGGATTGGCGTTGAGCCGGCAGCTCATGCTTTAAAGCTGACTGCATTCTACTCACATAAATATCGTACTGACGCGGTGCCAGTGCATGAAGCGTACACAATTGATAAAGCAATTGTGACAAGCCCGACGTGCCTGTTCGACTGCTTCTAGCTTCATTCCAGTAATTCATTACGAGTAATTCATGCTGATCGGTAATCCAGAGATTATCAAAGCTCACAGAGAAAGCTGACGTGCCTAATCGGCCTCCCTCCTGGAGCCGTTGGCCCGCAAGAAATACAATCTGGAGCGCTGTCTGCAAAGGCACTGCATGCTTCTCTGCATATTGATACAAGGGCATACCCTTGTACGCATTAAATACCATAAAAGCATTGGGACCATCCGTTCCCGCATTCAATAACTGGAAGAAAGAGTCGCTAGATGACTGAGACAGTTCAGCTGTTAGTTCTCTTAATGAGTCTTCAGGTGTGCCAGTGCTTAACAATAAAAATATTTCTCTTTTAAGAGATGTATCCTGTGCACGGTACCAAGTGCCGTCATCCGATTGCATTATGGTCTGTACTAATTCATATCTTCCATCGATCATTTGATTATTCATGTTTGTCCTCTACTTTCTTGCTTCATTATTTCTTAGGAGCACTATGTATGTATATTATTAACCATACGTAAACAAAACTCAAAAGTTGCCCTACTCCCTTATTTATTAATAATACTCCCGTTCATTCAGGTTTCAATCCTATTCTGTCATTTCCTATATATTGCTAGAATTGTGGATACTGGATTAGAGCCTGACGCAGCCCCCTCTGATTTTAATATCCGATGCCATTTATGCTACACTGTAGTTATTCATAAAACCAGACGCAGGGAGGACATGTTCAATGATGCAATATCGTGTGTTAGGCAAGACAGGTATGAAAGTCTCCGTAATCGGTGTGGGAACATGGCAATTTGGCGGCGAATGGGGTCATGATTACACGCAGGCAGAAGTGGATCGTATTCTGCATCAGGCAAAAGAGGTTGGTATCAACTTCATTGACACAGCCGAATGTTATGGCGACCATTTGTCAGAGAAATTGATTGGCGGCTATTTGGCACAAAATAATCGTGAAGATTGGATTCTGGCAACAAAGTTCGGACATCAGTTTCACTCGCACATGAACCGCACTGATAAATATGGTGCTAGTGACGTGCTGCAACAATTGGACAAATCATTAATAGCATTAAATACAGATTACATAGATTTGTATCAATTCCATTCTGGTAATGATGAGGCTTTTAATAATGATGAACTGTGGACGATGCTCGATAAGCAGATGAATTCAGGTAAAATAAGACATATTGGCATATCTTTAAACAAGAGCAACAGCATGCATCAGACAGTAAATGCAACAGAGATTGGAGCAAGCGTAATCCAGATCGTATATAATCGTTTGGATCGTCGCCCAGAACAAGACGTATTTCCTGAGTGTGAAGCGCACAATTTAGGCGTTCTGGCACGTGTACCTCTTGCAAGCGGATTTTTGACTGGGAAGTATAAAGCAGGCATGAAATTCGGAGAAAATGATGTCCGTGCGCGGCATAATGGAGTAGAGCTAGACGAAACGTTAAAGCAAGTCGAGCTGATCCAGCGTAATGAAGTGCCGCATGATGTCAATATGGCGCAGTGGGCTTTAGCTTGGTGTTTACGCCACCCTGCAGTGACAAGTGTAATTCCTGGCTGCAAAGACGAAGCCCAAGTGATTAGTAATGCCAAGGCTGTCGAACTTATTGATTCGACTCACCCACTGGTGTGGAGTGCAGACTAATTACTTATTTAATATGATTTAATAGTTATGAATGACTAAAGAGCAGGCTATCCCTAGGATTGTCTGCTCTTTAAGATGTTTATTCCACTGCAATTCATTTAACATGACAGAAATTAGACACTTATAAGTGGATCAAACGATAGGATTGAAACGCAATTGGTTTACATAATAATATTTATGTCACTCTTTATCTTAAGGATAGTAAATACCCTTTCAATGAATACAAAAGGTTATTTACTATCCTTATTGGACGCTGGTGGTCTCCAATCACACTGTTGATCCTGACAAGCACCTGCGGGTACAATTATACGACGCGAAGCAATAAAATCATACAGTCTTTCGCCTAACCTGATCCAACGACTGATAACTAGCAGCGGCCAAAAAATCCATAAGAGCGGAATCGCTTTGGATATCACGATAACAGCATCAATCCCACTATATAAGCGGTTCGACTGAACCTCTCTCACATGCATTCTCTGTTCCAACTCAGGCAAAGGAATGTGCTTCACACTAGATTGGCTTACAGCTATATCATCTCGAATCGATTGGAACTGCAGCACGCGAAAGGAATCGATAGCTATTAATCGCTTGCGAATCCCTGTGCACAGTGGACACCAACTGTCATACCACACTTCCAAGTGTATACGCTTGCCCAATCTGAACACCATGAATTCTCACCTCTTTACATCTTTACTACAGTTGTTTTCCGTTATCGTACATCATATTCTATTTTGAAGTATATTGGAAGTCCACATGACTGCAACTTACAGACACCGACCGGCCTTTTGCCTTGAAATACACTTTCAAACAAAAAACCTCCGTAATAGGTCGGAGGTTCAACAGCAGTATGTTTCAAATTCTTCAATTCTTCAAACGTTGTGTTCAAAAGATGAGCAAATTCCCATTTTAGAATGTTACTTTTTTCACAATGTAGGGGATAAAAAAGTTTTGTTCCTTATGCGTAATACGCTGCTAACATATCACGTGTTTCATTATGTTCATTATCTACGTCTACTTGATGATGGTTTGTCCAGCATTGCTTGCACTCTTCCTCGGTTGTGCATAAATGTTTGTCATCACAGTTGTAACACAATTGCAGGAAGTACTGAGTGACCTTGTTTGTATCGTTAAATGTTTTGAATGTTCTCATTGTAATCACTCCTCTTATTTGATGTCTTTACTATATCACAAATTTACAGCATATAATGTGATTAATTTCACATTATAAAAAATAAATGTAAAAGCCACTTCTCACCTGACGATGAGCGGTGGCTTCTTATCATATCCTCTAATCTAGATTACAATTTTAATCCCATCGGTGTCAGAGCATTCATCATCTTCACATGAACCAACGTTCTTGCTATTTCGGAGTAACCGGACAAATCATCAAACACTTGCCGGTAAGTTTTTCGTAAAGGAAATAGAAACTTGGAAAAGACTTATAGCCAAACTCAAAGGCACGCTGACTTGCCCTTCTAATATTCCACTCGGTGTTTTGATCGCATTTTCACAACCGTCTATTTTTACAATCGGGGACCCTAATGAATGGAATTCAAACAAAAAAAGCCTCTCCGCGAGGAGAGACTTCATACAATTAACACAATTAATTATAAATGTTGTTATATAACCAAAAACAAGACAGCAAACAGCGCAGATGTAATTACACCCATTAGTCCCATTGCCAAACCACTAAACGTTCCTTGCTTCTCAGAATCAGCTAAACATTTAGCTGTTCCGAAGCCATGGGCTGCTGTACCAAGCGCAATCCCCAACGAAACTTCATCTCTAATACCGAACTTCCGCAGGAAGGCTGTGCCTACAAGTGCTCCCACAATTCCCGTAAATACCGTAAAGACAGCAGCCAATTCTGGAACAGCTCCAAGGGATTTGGCAATCTCAACTGCAATCGGCGAACTCACGGATTTTGGCAGCATACTCATCGCAATATCTTTGCCTCCGCTAAAGGAGAACATAATCGCAGCTACACTTGCTACCCCAACAATGGATCCGCACGTTATCGACAGCATTACCGCACGAAATTGTTCTTTAATGTGTTGACGATGTTTATAAATTGGGACTCCGAGAGCAATCGTAGCAGGTCCTAGCAGCAGTGACAATAGGTCGGCCCCTTCTTTGTATTGCTGAAGCGGTAGGCCACTAATCAACAAGATCGATATAAGGACTCCGGCGCTTACAATCATAGGATGCATCCATTTAATACGTTGTTGTAGTGCGCGAGCCGCTATGTACACCACAACCGTTATCGTTAAGCCAAACCAAACTTTTTGGAGAATGTCTGCTGCATTCATGCTGCTTCCCCCTGGCCTACCTTATTGGTCACAGGCTCATTATGATCTGTAGATTGCAGCTTCTTGGCAACCATGCCGGTTACGTACAATACCGCTAGCGTGCTGCCGCCGATTCCAGCAAATATGCTGAACCAATGGGCTTCAAGAACCGGGAAGAACGCGATAATACCCACTACGTAAGGAATAAAAAACAAGAGCATATGTTTCAGAAGGTATTGAGCTGATCGTTCAACCCACTCCAATCGAATGACCTTCAAGCCAAGCGCTGCTAGAAATAACACAAGCCCAAGCACATTCCCCGGTAAAGGAATATTCAGCGTATTATGCAGCCATACACCTGCTAAGTTAAATCCGACCAAAATTGCGAAGCCTATTAGCCCTTCCATGTACAATCACCTTCTGCAAGTTATTATCTAAGCTGTATTACTGAATTATAAATAGAGAAGTCATCAGTTAGTGTGTGAAATAGGTTCTAACAACCTTGTTCTAACCTTCTTTCATTACTTATTGTAGCACCATATGCCCCCCTGTCCTACACGCGGAAAGCGGCGTATTCATGAGATGGAAGCGGTTTTTTCCATGCTAAAGGCCCGGAACCGTGATTCCGAGCCTTTGAGTGTTATTTTCATGATTTTTCATTATAGTTTTCAAAATGTTCTTATTTTGTATTTGTACGTCCGATTTCCAATAAACTTTGTCTATGGATTCGTTGGAGCCAGCGTGTATATCTCCACATTAACGTATTAAGTGACATTCGCTTCGGAAATGCTACATACTGCGACTCCCATTCTGGTTCACTCCATGTCTGCCAGCGATAACGCTGATTGTAGAGCAGAAATTGACCTCGCAAGCGTCGATACATGGCAATGGCAGAACGTTCCGTCCATGAATAAGGCGCAAGAGACGTCTCGACGTGTGCGAGCGGAATAAAGCCCGTCTCTAGTATGACTTCTTTGTGACGTGCCCACATATACAGAGTATGAAGCAAATGATGATCTCCATCCGTCACCTCACTTGGTTCATACTGCTGGGACAAACTGGTGCAGCGCATATCCTCAATAATAAGCCGCCTGTTCGCAGTGTCTAGGAAGACAATGGCATAACCGGTCCATGTCTCATGCGAAGCGGGCTGCAGTACAAACAAATAATGCGAACCGTTCATCAGATGTAATGCACGTGTAAAGCCTTGTACATACTCTGCACTTACATTTGACCATTGACTTATGCTGGCCAGAAGATGATTCTGCACAGATTGGTCCAACGGAAAGTCATACCTTTCCACATGACTCATATCAGGAACTTCTTCCGTGATGGTACCTTCCATTCGGATGTGCGCCCGTTCACCAATTTTGAAGAAGTCGTTGCCATAGTCATGCAGCAGCGGCATCCACTCCGAATTGACCTGCGTGAAAACAACTTCATACCCGAATCGATCAGCTTGGGCGTACAATTGCTGCATCACTTTAGCACGATACTTTGCATCAATTTGCGGCAGGCCAAGTACCAGTACTCTCCTACCTCGGATAACAATTGGCAGCTGCATGTTGGGAATGTCTGTTTCGTACATCCGTTTATATGGTACATGTTCATATATCCAGCCGTTTGGAACAGTCTGAAAATAATGACGATCATGATAGGACCATTCACGCCCAAAGGGCTCACGATTATGGTGTTCAAATGCTGCCCAGCCAATACTGTACAAACATACAAATACGATACCTGCTGTGACGATGGAGGTTGCCCATTCACCTTGTGACAGCAAATAGCTGCCAAACTCAATCGAATCGTGCAGTGAACTGAACACTTTGCCGATAATCAAGTACATCCAGACGACGATGAGCATAAATAATGTGCTCACTATGGTCGCAGCTTTCGTGATGGGATAACGCAGTCTTGTGAACTGGCTGCGCAGTAAAAATACAAATAAAAGCATACCAAGCAGCCACAAAGTATGTCGGATACTTGTTCCCAATAAAAAAGTAGCTGTCGTACTTATGAGCAGTGCAATTAATGTAATATAATAGGCGCGCAGCGTTCTTTCGAATATCCCTTTTAACATCATCAGAATAAGGAAAGCAGAGCCAATAATCATACCGTTAACAATTGGATAAGCGCTCTGTGAATTCAACCACGGTATCCGGACAAACGATTGCCCGAGCTCTGGTGTCGTGACGCCATAAGCCAGCAGAAAGATGGACGTCATAAACAATAGAATAGTAATTGACCAGGCAGATAAGCTCATCCAGACGGAGCGTTGTATAAACCAGAATATACTTCCCGATTCAATGTAAGAACTGAATTTAGGATGATCTTCCCATTTTTTCACGGCGACCTCGCCGAATTCAAATGCAGCGAAGATGAGACCCAATCCAAATGGTATAAAATAATAAATAATCCGGAATAACAACAAGCCTGTAAACACCAAATGATCTTCAACGCCCAGTGCCTGCATCCCAATGAGATAAGTAATATCAAATGTACCAAATCCGCCTGGAACCATACTAATGATTCCAGCCACGGCACTAACCGTATAGATGCCAATCACTTGTATGTAACTTACAGGGACTCCTAAACATACTAATATCGAGTAAGCAACTGTCCCAGCTGCCAGCCATTCAATAAAGGACACTAGCGTATAACCAAATGTCAATCCCACATTGGCATGCTGACGTCCTTTCCAACGTGAAAGCAAAAGATAAGTCGGAAAAAAAAGCGCGATCCCGATTAGCACAATCCATAGCCAGCCTTTAGCATTCAACAGTTCATGCGCTGGGAATACGCCGATAATAACAAGAATGGATAACAAGGACAAGCCACTAATCATAGATGGTGCCATCCAGGCAATCGCGAGCAGCAATCTAGACGCATCTTTAGACACGGATCGATAAAGTACAGTTCGAACGCCGACTCCTGCTACTCCTCCAAAACCAAAAATACCGTTAAACGTGTTAGCTATCCAAGATACACGGAAAATTTTACTCCATCTCATCTTGGCCCTGATTGAGCGCAGCAGCATCACATCATAGAAAAACATGGTGGAAACTGCCAATATGCCTAAAATAATTAGCCCTGTAAAGTTCTCGCTCGACAACAATCGAACCGCTTTTAACGACTCTGAGATGGAAAAGCGAGAAAGTTCTTTCTTTCCTTGAATAATAACAAATAAAATAACAGCCAACGGAAAACCGATCTTAAAAGACTTTACAAGCCAACGTTGGCGGAATAGCGCTTGAAGCTTTGACTTGATTGCATTCATACGCACTCCTCCTTTGGTGAAGCAATAGCCAGCCATTCCTATTGTACTATATAGTTTGGGAACGTTTTGCGTCAGTTATTCATATCACGTCGCTACAACCCACTACATCCATGCTGCTAAACGAGACATTGCCTCTTCTTTCTGCTTATCGTTTACATGTGTGTATACTGTCGTTGTCTGAATGGAAGCATGCCCCAACATTTCCTGAACCGTACGG
Source organism: Paenibacillus sp. ACRRX (assembly GCF_022346885.1). Lineage (GTDB taxonomy): Bacteria > Bacillota > Bacilli > Paenibacillales > Paenibacillaceae > Paenibacillus_B. Next base: position 153,850 of record NZ_JAKRNK010000006.1, on the reverse strand, counting down.
ATATCCGTGCCACTGCGTACGAGCATGGTTGCGAACGAATGGCGAAGCTTATGGCATGAATACGATCTGCCCTTTCCCGCATACTTATTTTGTTCGTCATTCCACGACATTTGTTCAAATAACAGACTAGCGATTGATTGGATGTTGCGAATTGAGAGTCTACGGCCCTTCTGCGATATAAATAATGCATCCTCGCCGGCTCGCCAGGGCTGCAACCGTTCTAGCAATGATAATTCCAGATGTTGTACAACCGGCTCAGGCAGCGGAACGGTTCTCCACTTGCGCCCTTTACCCAGCACCTCGATGGTACGTCGCTCTCGATGAAAGTCGGAAAGATTAAGTCTATGTACTTCACCTACCCGTAAGCCTCCATATGCCATCAGCATTAGAATAGCTATATTACGATTGCGGTACTTGCCGTCTACCCCTTGAATCAACTCTCTAATCTGTGGCGGTTCCAAATATACGGGAGCACGCTGTGACTCCGTCTTAGACTTTTTCACTTGCAGCGCTGGATTTACGTCTGTAATCTCCAATTCATTTAATGAACGATAAAAGCTGATAAGAGCACAATGTTTGCGATTGCGTGTAGAATCACTCACACCAGTCGATTTCACCTGTGCGAGATAAGACAAGACTTGCAAATTTTTAATGTCTGTTACCGGTTTTCCATTTAAGGTTCTGAGAAATTGATGCACATCTCCAATATAATTACGCTGTGTATATACGGTGTATCCGGCATTTGTCATCCACAGGCGAAATGCAGTAAGCGATTCTTCGTACTTGTCTTCGATTTCAATTCGATTCCAAACTGTAGCAGTCATTAAGCAAATCTCCTTTCATATCATACAATTCAGCACCATTTATCTCAAATTCTAGTTCAAAAATAACTGCGTATAATCATTATTATACGCAGTTTAGGTTTAATGACGCAAATATTGTGCATCATTAACTAGAATACACAACCGTTTGCGCCATTTCGCGAGTGATATTTCACACAATTTATTTCTTGACCCCTCTTTCTGTTTCGTTATAATAGAATTAACTCAACTTCCACTCCATTATTTGCCTATTACTTTTTTTACAGCACACCTTATACGATTCATCTACGCAGCTAGACAAGCCCCAAGCAATATAAGGTGTACACCTTTATTAACTCTCAACTTTTCACATTTTCAATTATCCCTATGGAAGAGGCCATCGGTACGGTTCTTATGTAAACGGTTACCTGTTTAAGGATAATCATCATGCGGAGTAGATCAAGCGATTGTGGTGTTTATGCACCTGGGTTGTAAACGCTATCAACTCAAGACGATGACATCACTTTGTTTAACCGTTTAACTTTGCTGAGAACTGTGTGTGTTATGGAGTAAGCAAGATAGCAAGGTATATTCATTCATGATGTGTGGAATAGTCTCATCTTCATGAGATTAGCGCTTTTATTCTGTATGTACCACGCACCACGTTGGCCAAGGAAGTTGAGGAATAGCAGAAGCCGGAGGTGAACTTTCAGACGTTACAAGCTGTTTAACAGGAATAACATGCATAGCATGTTATACACCTAATCTACCAATAATAGGAGGATCCAAATAATGAATTCATATCGTCTCTCGTTACCTAAACTATCTCCACTCGCAGCTGTCGTATTTATGGCTTTGCTGCTGGCTGCATGTTCTTTTGTGTTTGCTGGAAAAGCTTCTGCACATGGTTACATCGAGTCTCCAGCAGGCCGTGCATTACAATGTAAGCAAGGCACGAACACGAATTGTGGTGCTATTCAGTACGAACCGCAAAGCATTGAAGCTCCTGGGCATTTCCCTACTGGCGGACCTGCTGACGGCCAAATTACAGGCGGCGGCATCTACCCTGAATTGTACGAGCAAACAACTACACGCTGGAATAAAGTAAACTTAAACGGTGGTACAAATACATTCACTTGGAAGCTGACAGCTAACCATGCTACACGTGAATGGAAATATTACATTACAAAAGCTAATTGGAATCCGAACCAAGCATTAAAACGTTCCGATCTGGAGCTGTTCTGCCAAATCAATGACGGCGGTGCAAAACCACCTACATCCGTCAGCCACCAATGTAACGTTCCGACAGATCGTAGTGGTTACCACCTTATTCTTGGCGTATGGGAAATTGCAGATACACCAAATGCTTTCTATCAAGTTATTGACGTGAACTTGACGAATGGAACTGGAACACAGCTTCCTACAGTTCCAGGCAATGTGGTTTCACCTGCTCAGACAGTAAGCAGCATTCAATTAACTTGGTCTGCTTCTACTGCTTCTGCTGGTATTCAAAATTATGAAGTTTATCGTAATGGAACCTTAGTAGGAACATCGACAACAACTTCTTACAATGATACTGGCTTAACAGCGAACACGACTTATGTGTACACGATTAAAGCAGTTGATACTGCCGGCAATAAGTCTGCTGCCTCAGTAGCACTGTCTAAGAAGACATTAACTGATGGTGGTACTGCATACCCAGCATGGAGTGCAGGTACCGTGTACTTAGCTGGCGACAAAGTATCTTACAATGGCGCTAACTACGAAGCACGCTGGTGGACGCTGGGCGACACACCTAGTAGTTCCTCTGCAGTTTGGAAATCCATTAACTAATCGGAAGAAATAAGGACTCGCCAGTTGGCAAGTCCTTATTTAATAGTGATAACCCATAAAGTATCACATCTGTTGTTTCAAAGCGAGCGCTACCAAAGTTATATACTCTAATAACTCTATGTATCCAGCATTAAAACACCATGCCCTTCCACTGTTCGCTTATAACCAAGAGACTCCGTTCGCTTTTTTAGTTGCTCATAAATTTCCTGCACGCTAATAGTTCTTTCAAGCTCCCGCTCACGTTCATTAATAATGAGTGCTGCTGCTCCCGTAACATGAGGTACTGCCATCGAGGTTCCAGACATGACCGCATATTTCCCATCCATCCAGGTTGACAGAATCTCATTGCCGGGCGCAACCAGGTCTACGGTCTCGTTTGTGTTCGTAAATGGTGCCATATTCAAGTCAATATCAATAGCTCCAACACATAGTGTTTCCGGATAGGCGCCTGGATAACTGATCTCTATCGTATCCGCGCAATTGTCTCCCTCGTTGCCAGCAGAGCATATCACTGCAATATCAGCTGCGACAGCACGTTTAATAGCTTCGTGCAAGGCTGCGTTATCATGCGTAGAGCCGAGCGACATGGAGATGACACGCACACGCTGCGGACCATTTCTCCAAGCGATCGCATAATCCACAGCATCTACAACCTGTTGGATTCGTGCAGATCCATCTGAGCCAATCACTTTCAGAATAAGCAGATCTGCTTCGGGAGCAACTCCTGCCACGCCATAATTGTTCAAATTCGCCGCAATTGTTCCTGCGATATGAGTGCCATGCCCACTTTGATCTGTGTAATCCTCAACTCCCCCGTCATTCGTAAAGTTTCTTCCTGAGACAATTCTACCGCACAAGTCCGGATGATCGACCTGACAGCCAGAATCCAGAATCGCGATAACGACTCCATCCCCACGTTGACTTTCTTCCCATAATGCAGGCGCAGATATTAACGATACCCCAGGCGGGATTTCCTGTTTATTGTTCGTAATATCAACAATTCGCACAGGAGGCAAAAACATATGCTGATCCATTTCTATTACTCCTAACTGCTAATCTAGCAATTGACTCGAAGCCTGAATTACTCTTAAGACCCCAATCACTAAAATTTTCGACAAACATTGTAGGTTACTATGTGGCTACAAAATGGAATAGCGTATAAATTACGAAAAGTGGCGCAAAAAACACCACCTTCTACTATACTATTATTTACTAGTTAAACGCCATAAGCAGTACTCGCTTTTGTAATATCCAAAATAACAAAAAAAGCCAAGCATAATGCTCGACTTCTCGGTAACAGATTGTTTAATTCATTCCTGCTGCGTACTTTAATTTTACCGACATGTTATGCACACACCGTAAATAACGAATTGTACCCGTATTCGCTCGCATAATGACAGAATGTGTCTCAACTCGTTGACCAGGCAAATGACGTACCCCGTTTAGCAAATCGCTATTGGTAATCCCTGTTGCCGCAAAAATAACATCACCTGTACCTACAAGGTCTGTCATCGTGAGCAATGCGTCCGGATCTTTAATACCCATTCTTAAACAACGAGCATATTGCTCTTCACTCTCTACCATAAGTCGACCTTGAAGTTCGCCGCCGAGGCATCTCAAAGCCGCAGCTGCAAGTACGCCTTCTGGCGCACCGCCTGAACCTACATATAAATCCACACCGCATTCCGGGATAGCGGACACAATTGCACCGGATACGTCTCCATGATCGAGCAGTTTGATTCGAACGCCGCTGTTTCTTAATGCCTGTACCAAGTCGCTGTGCCGCTCGCGCTGTAGAATCATAACTGTCAAGTCCTGTACAGATTTGCCCAGTGTACGTGCCGCCTTCTCCAATGTTAGATCAATGGGATCATCCAGACTAAGATGCCCAGCAAGCGAGGGTCCAACTGCCAGCTTCCGCATATACATATCTGGCGCATGCAAGAAATGTCCCTTCTCTGCAATCGCGATAACCGACATTCCATTGTTTAACCCGTTTGCGACTACCTCTGTTCCTTCCAATGGATCTACCGCTACATCCACTTCGGGGCCTTTACGACTGCCTACCTTTTCACCAATGTAAAGCATCGGTGCCTCATCCATTTCCCCTTCGCCGATGACTACGGTGCCATCGATTGGCACCGAATCGAACATTTCTCTAATTGCACTAGTGGCAGCATGATCTGCGCTATGCTTGTCACCCCGCCCTATCCATGAGGCTGAAGCTAGGGCACCCGCCTCCGTAACACGCGCGATCTCCAGAGCTAGTTGACGATCCATCTCCAGCTCCCTCCTCTTTATCTTATGATATGAAATCCATCACGATTCCGGCCGTCTCTTCAATTGCCTTGTCTGTAATATCAATGACGGGACAACCTAACCGATCAAATAACGAACGAGCATATTCTAACTCCTCAACAATACGTTCTAACGATGCATATCGCACCAACACAGGAAGCCCCATCGATTTTAATCTTTCTGAGCGAATTTTGAGAAGATGCTCCGCATTCATGGTCAAACCAATTATTTTGTTGGATGAGATACGATATAAGTGTTCCGGCGGTTGAATCTCGGGAACTACAGGGTAATTCACAACCTTCTTGCCTTTATGTGCCAAAAATACACTTAATGGTGTCTTTGACGTCCTAGATACCCCAAGCAATACGATATCCGCCTTGAGAATAGCATTCAGATCCTTGCCATCGTCACATTTCACGGCAAATTCAACGGCTTCTACTCGTTGAAAATAGTCCTCATCCAACCGATGGAGCAGTCCGGGCATTCGTTTGGGCTGATCAGCAAATGTGTCCACAAAAGCTTGAATCATCGGCCCCATCACATCGACAGCTCGAACGTGCAATCGAATGGCATGCTCTTTAATCGCTGCTCTTAATTCGGGTTGGACGAGTGTATATGCAACAAATCCCCCCGATTCGGCGACCTCTTCCATTACAATACATAATTCTTCTTCATTACGTACATTCATATGGCGCTTGATCTTGATTTGTGGTGCTTCGAACTGCCGTATGGCAGCCCGCACGACCGCTTCCGCTGTCTCTCCTACGGAATCGGATACGACGGTAATTGTATATGACGCCTTCCCCATACACTTCTGTCCTCCCGCTTACTCCTGCTCTACTTTATCGAGCAACAGCTTGATGATCGTTGTCTTCGTAATCCGGCCAACGACGTTACATTCCGCATCTGACGTACCATCCGGACAAGAAACAACCGGCAAGCTGTCAACCTGATGGTGGATCATCTTGCGTGCTGCTTCCAGTACAGATTCTTCTGGCGTGATCGTCACGATATTCGGCTGTCTAGTCATCACCATGCTGACCGGCATGGAGGATGCATTGGGGTTACCCAACGTCACTTTAAGCAAATCCTTACGTGAAATAACACCCGCAAGCTTGCCCTCTTCGTCCGTTACGATCAAACTTCCGATATTCTCCAGAAACAATGTGACAACTGCGTCTTGTACCGTTGTCTTCACATCTACCACGATTGGCATGCCTTGAACCTGTCCAACCTTCATTTCACGCAGAACATAGGAGTCTGATTCTTTTTTCTCAGCCTTCTCACCAAGAAAATAGCCCACTTTCGGCTTGGCAGCAATGTAATCCAGCATGACAAGTAAGGATAGGTCCGCACGAATCGTCGGTCGACTGACGGTAAGCATCTCTGCTATCTGTTCTCCCGTAATGGGAGCATGTTTTTTAACGATCTTAATGATCTCTAATTGTCTTGCTGTTAGTTCGATGTTGTATCCCTCCGCTTCATGCTATAAATATCTGTTAAAGAAGAGGCGCGGACTTTTGAGCTACTTCTTTATGACAAGATTATAGCATCCCGGATGGGATATTCGTAACTCTCGATCTTCACGAGTCACCGAATATGTCACCATCCGGCTGCATGTACATTACATTTAAGTCCAGATTCAGACTGCTTCTTCTTGAAGCTTCAGTTCCCATTGCATGCGTATATGAGCTTGGGCCGCCGCAATTCGAGCAACTGGAAGTCTATACGGCGAGCAGCTGATATAATCCAATCCCACACGCTGACAGAACATAATGGATTCCAGATCGCCGCCGTGTTCCCCACAAATACTCGTGGTCAGCAGGGGATTTCTTGACCGGCCTTGAATGACTGCCATCTCGATCAGCTTGCCTACCCCTTCTGTATCTAATACTTGAAATGGATTGTGCGGAAGCAGCTTATTCTCGACATAGTGCGTTAAAAATTTGCCTTCAGCATCATCTCGGCTGTATCCAAATGTCATCTGGGTTAAATCGTTAGTGCCAAAGGAGAAAAAGTCTGCTGATCGTGCAATCTCACCTGCCGTTAAGGCTGCACGAGGCACTTCGATCATCGTGCCTACCTTGTACGGACAGTTTCTTTTTTCATGCCCTAACACTTGTTCTGCCACTTGGTCAACTAATTTCCGCAGCAAATGCAGTTCATTAACATGCCCCACCAATGGAATCATAACTTGTGGATGTACTGTGATCCCGTCACATATACATCTGAGCGCTGCTTGGAATATCGCTTCAATTTGCATTTCATATATTTCAGGGAACATAATCCCTAGTCTACATCCGCGCTGCCCTAGCATCGGATTGGTTTCTTGCAGTTCGCGGACTCTTCTTATCATCCGTTCTAATTCAGAACGTTCGGTATGGATGACACCCTCAGTTGAACGCAGTACCATTAAACGCTCTGTCAATTCCTCCACATTTGGAAGAAATTCGTGTAGTGGTGGATCCAGCAAGCGAATCGTCACTGGATAACCATCCATTTCACGGAACATTTCTTCGAAATCATAACGCTGCATTGGCAGCAAGCGGTTTAGCGCCACTTGGCGATCCATTTCCTTGTCAGCCAGAATCATCTGCTGCACAATTGGAACTCGCGTTGGGGATAAGAACATGTGCTCAGTTCGACACAGCCCTATACCCTCTGCTCCAAACTCCCTTGCTTTACGTGCATCCAGCGGAGAATCAGCATTTGCCATCACTTTTAAGGAACGAATCTGATCTGCCCATTCCAGAATTAACAGTAGCTCCGGGAAAATATCCGCTTCTTTTAACTCCAATTGACCAGGGATAACTTGCCCGCTGCCACCATCGAGTGTAAGCCAGTCACCTTCACGAATAACGATATCCTTGGCGATAAGCTGCTGCTGCTCTTCATCAATCTTTAAAACTTCACAACCACACACACAAGGTTTGCCCATCCCACGGGCAACAACTGCAGCATGGCTTGTCATGCCTCCACGCAGCGTAAGAATTCCTTCAGCAGCGATAACGCCGTGAATATCTTCAGGTGTCGTTTCGAGACGTACCAGAATAACCGATTTTCCCGCACGTTTCCATTCGTCTGCAGTGTCTGCATCAAATACGGCTTGCCCACAGGCTGCGCCTGGAGAAGCAGGCAGTCCCGTTGCTATGACAACGTGATCAGCAGTGGTTTGCAAGGAGCGATGCAATAAATGGTTCAAATGCTGTACATCAATGCGCATCAAAGCTTCTTCTTTTGATATCATACATTCATTGACTAGATCAGCAGCTACCTTGAGCGCAGCACGCGCATTCCGCTTCGCACTGCGTGTTTGCAAGAAATACAATTTTCCATTTTCAATCGTAAACTCAATATCTTGAATGTCCTTATAGTGCCTTTCAAGCTGCTCCGCAGAGGAGGATAGCTCCTGGTAAACTTCAGGCAGCGTTTCCTGCAAAGCTGCAATCGGAATTGGTGTTCTTGTACCGCCGACAACATCTTCCCCTTGTGCATTCATTAAATATTCACCAAACATGACGTTCTCCCCAGTAGAGGGATTACGAGTAAATAATACGCCTGTTCCGCTGTTATTTCCCATATTGCCAAATACCATTGCCTGCACGTTTACGGCTGTTCCCTGATCATCCGGAATAAGATGAACTTTGCGATATACTTTCGCCCTTGGACTCGACCAAGATAAGAACACGGCTTCTATTGCCCCTTGTAATTGATCCCTTACATTTTGCGGAAATACTTTATCGGCACGTTGATCAATAAGTCGTTTGAATTTCCGAACGAGCGTGATCAACGATTCTTCTGTAAGTTGTTGATCGTCCTTACATTGATGGAGCTGCTTCTCCTCTTGGAGCACACGCTCAAAATGTATCGCCTCTATATGATAGACAACCGAGCCGTACATTTGGATAAGGCGGCGATAACAGTCGTAAGCAAATCTTCGATTGTTGGTCTGCTGCGCTAATCCTTCTACTGTTTCGTCATTTAATCCTAAATTCAAAATCGTATCCATCATGCCGGGCATTGACGTTACGGAACCAGAACGTACCGACACAAGCAGTGGACAGTCTGTGCCGCCAAACACTCGTTTTTGCTCTTTCTCCAGCTCAGTAAGTGCAAGTTCGATCTCATCCCTCAAGCCCGTAGGCAGTTGGCGGTTATTGTTGTAATAATGTCTGCAGACGTCTGTTGTGATGGTGAATCCAGGCGGGACAGGAAGTCCCGCCTTTGTCATTTCCGCAAGGTGAGCGCCTTTTCCACCCAGAAGTTCTATATGTTCTTTGCCGCCATTTTGGAATGAGCTCACTCTTAATACTGTCAAGCCGAAGCACTCCCCTCTTGTTTACGACAAGCTTCTTTCTCGCATACCATATACTTCGTCTTTACACTATTAGTGGGCAATGTATCGATGATGTCGTCGCAATGTCGACAAATAATTGTACCCAGATCATTCTGTCTCACATAATCAGAAATTAATTCATTGATTTGGTCCCGCACAATAATTCCCCCTTTTCATTTTGGACGAACATATACTTCACAAAATCAGTTACCCGGCATGCATATGCCCATTCGTTGTCGTACCAAGCCAATAGTTTAGCTTGTTGCCCCGCCGTCTGAATCGATAATCCATCTATAATTGCAGATTTGTTATTGCCAATGTAATCGGAAGATACAAGGGGTTCTTCGTTATACTCTACAAATGGCCCCAGACCTTCTTGAATCGCATTTGTAAATGCGCGACTTATATCCTCTTTTGTTATTTCACAATGCAATTGAACAGTAAGATCAACCAAGGACACATTTTGTACGGGTACTCTCAATGAGATACCCTGGATGGATTCCGCCAGATGCGGAAGGATATCTTTTAGCGCCTTGCCTACGCCAGTCGAAGTCGGAATAATGGAGCTTCCGCACGCTCTTGCTCTTCGCCAGTCAGAATGTGCATTGTCAAGATGTTTCTGATCATTCGTGTAAGCATGAACGGTCGTCATCCAGCCCGATTGTACGCCAAATTCCTGGTCCAATACTTGCAGAAGCGGTGCCAAGCAATTGGTCGTACAGGATGCAGTGGAAATGAGCGCGTGATGGTCCGGATCATAAGTATGCTCATTGACACCCATTACAATAGTACAATCCAGTTCTTTTCCAGGTGCCGTTACAACCACTCGTTTAGCCCCTGCTTGGAGATGCTTCGATGCTTCTGAACGGCTTTTGAATTTGCCTGTTGCATCCACGACAACGTCAATCCCATACGTTTGCCATGGCAGCAGTTCGGGGTTACGTTCGTTAACGATTGGAATGTTGTGACCACGAATAATTAAGCAATGATCATCAGACTTAATCTCCTCGTCCCACCGCCCGTGTATCGAATCATACTTCAAAAGATGTGCTAATTGTTCGGGGGAACATGAAGAATTAATAAGGCCGATTGAAGTCCCATCTCCATGAATAAACATGCTGCGTATAACCAATCTTCCAATTCTTCCAGTTCCGCTGACACCGAGTCGTTTATGCATATATTGTTAGAACCTCCTTTGCTCTGTTTATATAATACGTCATATTTAATGATTATTCAATAAGTAATACACACTATATGCGAATTTATTTTCGCTTACATTTGATTAAATGTGTATTATAGTGATAATACGGCGCATATAATACACATTATATATTTTGAAGGCACGAAATATATTCCGAACAAGTGAAGGTATATTGCCCGTTATTTCTTGCTAAACTGCTTACGGAGCCACATACCAAGGTAATAAGCATTTATAATAATAGCCAGATTATCCACTACCTCTTATCGTCCCACCCTAGTGGATATTACAAAAAGCCCAACTGTAATCCTTTGGGCTGTGCATTATTTATAAATAGGATAAAGGTTATATGCTATAACAAGGAGGAAGTGTGAAGTAGTGGTTATCTAAAAATCAATAAACCGCGCATATATCATTTTTCATCTTTATCCTCACAATTAGCTATCTAGCGCTGAAGCAAGGCACATAAGACAATCCCTTGCACACATAAAGTAAAGATAAACAGTCCTGCTATGATGTGAAATGGAGGAAGCAGTAAATGCCTTTGCCATGGAAGAAACGAAATGATGAATTTATTGTGATTGTCGTGCCCGCGTCGGCTATAAGACAAATGATTATGATTGACTTTATAGGAAGCTCCGCCTTATTTGTCCTCATAAAGAAGACGATGTACTCTGACCCGGCCGCTTTTGTCGGCAGCTGGATATTTCCACCCTTAGTAAAATATATTATGAAGCGCATTGAGCTTCATCACTTACAAACAGCAAAAAGGAGACGGCTTATAACCGCCCCCTCCTTAACTCCTTAATTCCCTAACAGTCCTCGTTTAGCACGCCGTTCAATAACGCTGAGACGAACATACAAGCCGATTGCCCCAAATGCCAAGCCCGTGATTAGGCCGATCCAAAAGCCATAAGCACCAAGAGATGTCCAAGATGAGAGTGCGAATCCAACTGGCAGGCCGATGACCCAATAGGATACAAATGCAACTATAAATACAATATTAACATCCTTATAGCCACGTAAAGTTCCTTGTACAGGAGCCGCTATTGCATCTGACAGCTGGAAGAAGATCGCATACATCAAAAAGGTCTCTGTCATCTCTTTGACAGTGGGATCGTTTGTGTACATGGCAGCTACATTAGAATGGAATATCACTAGAAACACCGCACATATTCCCGCAAGCCCAATGGCTGAAAAGACACCTAATCTTGCATACTGCTTGGCGTCCTCATAACGTTTGGCCCCTACTTCAAAGCCAATCATAATCGTTAAGGACATCGCAATGCTGAGCGGGAGCATGTACAGTAATGAAGCAAAGTTCAATGCAGATTGATGGGAGGCGATCGTTATTGTATCGTATCCACTCATCAATAACGTAACCATTGAGAATACACTGACTTCAAAGAAGATAGACAATCCGATTGGCAAACCAATGCGCAGTACTTCCTTCCATTGCGCTAAGGATACCTTCTCTAATCGTCTGAACATGCCAAGATCCTGCATCATCGTGTTACGTTTCATAAACAGAATAGCCACACTTAAAATGATGATATAGGTAATGGATGTTGCAAACCCTGAGCCTACACCACCCAATCTTGGCATGCCAAACTTGCCGAAAATAAAAACATAATTCAAAATAACGTTAATAGGAAAAGACAACAACGTAATAAACATCGTGACACGAGTGAGACCAAGTCCATCAATGGTTGCACGTATGACCGTATAAATAAATACAGGAATGACTCCAATACCGATAGCACTTAAAAACTCTTTAGCCACACGGCTAACTTCTGCCTCTAGATTCATCCGATTAATTAAGGGATCCACAGCAAAAAAACCTAGGATAATAACGCCTATACCAAACAATATCGATAAATAAGCGGCTTGAATAACGCTCGATGCAATCTTGTCACGTTGCTTCGCACCCACATATTGCGCCACAATTGGGGTAACAGCTAAAAATATACCGCTTAGTCCTGTATATATAGGAACCCAATAACTCGTAGCAATGGCGACGCCCGCCAGATTCTCCTTATTAAAATGACCGGACATGACCGTATCAAAGAAAGTCATAAGCTGCAGTGCAACTTGAGTCACAAATATAGGAAGTAAAATGTAAAGCAATTGCTGGAATTTCTGCTTCTTCGAGTACGTTTGTTTCATGACATGTTTCGCAACCTCTCTTGGTAATCTTACTGTACTAAGAGTATACGTTACATCTGGAAAAGGAAACCGTCAAATCTTTTTTGATATGTTAAAATAAAGATTAGGATGGAAATGATGAGCACATGAAGGAGCAAGCTGAAAATGACGATTCAGAAACAAAAAGACCGTGTACACTTGGAACAGAAGCTTCCGACAATGCCATGGTACATTCAACAATATATGGAATACAAGCTTCCTGACTTATCCCCCTCTACTTTGCTGGAATATATACGTGATTATGAGATTTTTCTAGGATGGCTTATAACAGAAGGCATAAGTGAAGGTCCCTTGATGAAGGATGTTACCCTGCTGCAATTGGAATCGTTGCGGATGGAGCACATTACTGCCTATCGGATCTACTTGACTACCTATAAGGAACAAAAGAATAGCCGTATTACAATATCTCGTAAGCTCTCCTCGATGAGATCCTTATTTCACTACTTAAGCCAGATTGCCGAGGACGAGAACTTGTACCCGCTGCTCAAACGTAACGTAATGGCGAAGATTGAGATTAAACGAGTACATAAACCTAAGGATAGCGCCGCCAAGTTAAAAGGAAAGCTGCTGGAAGAAGATGAATTAGAGGCATTCATTCACTATATACGTGAAGGTTATGCTGCTGATGTCGCTTCGAATAAACAAGCGCTGTATGCTCACCAGCTGAATGCAGCACGTGATGCTGCTATCGCCAGCCTAATTCTAAACTCGGGTCTGCGGGTCAGTGAAGTGGTGAATCTGAATATCGATGACGTTGATATGAATCATAAACTGATATACGTCTACCGTAAAGGTCATAATGATGAGACTTTTAAGACCCCAGTCTATTATAGAGAACGAGCTAAGGATCATCTTGAAGTATACCTTCAGCTGCGCAGTACCCGATATCATGCGCCGAAGCGAGAAAAGGCTTTGTTTCTCGCTATTAAAAATGGAGAACAAGAAGGCAACCGTATGACCAAGCGGGCCATGCAGCAAATGGTGCTAAAATACGCTAAACGGTTCGGCAAGCCTGCCTTGACTATTCATAAGCTCCGCCACTCGTTTGCTACTGACTATTATTTGCAAAATGATATTTATAAGACCAAAGAACAGCTGGGACATGCCTCCACGGAAACAACTGAGATCTATGCACACTTGACGGATAAGACGATGTCTGAAGCGATTGATCGTTAGGGATACTTGTTTACATATATTTTAGATAAAATGTCTTACATAACCACATGAAATTGCTCTACAATCAGAGGCCAGTTCATGTACTGGCCCCTTTTTTGTTATTTACTTATAGTGATCATTTAAAATAGTTTACATAATTATAATTATGTTTATTTATTGTAACTTGAAATGATTGTGATGATTATACCCAAGCTCTATGTTTCAAAATGAGTCCGTGCGCAACGGAATTTACACGAAGTGAATTCGAAGATATATCTTCTATCTTGTATAATATTAAAAAACCGCCATTCTGCAATGCAGAACAGCGGCATTCATACTAAAATTCGTAAGGCAAGCTACCTTCGCCCACGCCTTGTAATGCCACCTTTACCTATCCGAGTTCGTGGTGGTTTGGACTTCTTAATTGTGGGTGACTTGGAACTGTATTTGGATCCCCCACTTTTGTCCCGCGTGATGGAGCCTTTAGATGAAGGAGTACGGTTAAATATACTCCCTCCACTACCGACTGTCGAATCTTGATTCGAACCACGGCGGAAGATTGAACCTTTACGTTCTACCGTAATTGGAGGTGCTTTTTTCTTATCTTCTTGAGTAGGTGCCCGGTACGGCTTCGATGGAGCATATTGCCGTTGTTGTGTATAACCTCGATATTTGCCAAATCCACTTAGTGAATCAAACAATGTGTCTACGATCTTGTACTGAATGTACATCTCCAGGAAGCTACGATCGTAATTTTTCTGTACGTACTCTTTGGAATCTACCTCAATAAGTGTATCTTCCGGATTTTCCGTGTCACGCTGAAGCTGTATCACCTCATCTGGATAGACGAGGAACATCCGCTCCTTATCTTCCTTTGAGATCTGCTCCGGCTTCCTCTTATCGGCAAGTGCAGTGGCAACTGCAGGAACTTCTACCCCAGCAGCACGGTAAACATAGGAACTGCTGTTGCCTTCTTTAGTTACCGATTCCAGGGGGTACGTTTCTGAAATATCCATCTGTCCGCATGCCGTCAACAGGGGAACAATAAAGGTGACGACCAGCAGCCATTTGAGCCAATAAAGAGATTTATTCTTCATCTCAGCCTCGATTAAGACTGACGGATGACACGAACGTCAGCAGGTAATACAGATTCGCCTTCATATAGCTGAAAGCGACCATCCTGCCACTCAATTCGAAGCCGTTTCCGATTGTCCGATTGATACTCCCATACGTACTGCTCCCCAGGTACGCCAAACGGTGTCTGGCCTTGAACCTGCACGAGGCCGTTATACTGATCTTCCATGTAGTACCATGTACCATCGAGTTCGATCTCACTTGGAACTTCGTCGACAGCATCTAATCGTCCATCAATCGCTTCATATAAGTTATAATTCCATTGCTCACGTTTCTCTACTTGTAAGTACTGAACACGCGAACCATCACGCAGCGTTAGCCATATCGTTGAACGCGCTTTCCACTCCGTACGCCCAATAATTTCATAAGTCATAAGTGATACTTCACATACATCACCTGGCTGCAAACTCATAGGTGTCTTCTCGGGCTTGACCGGTTCCGGTTTCTCCATGAGCTTGCGCACTCTTTTCCATAATCCCATGTGCAGTTGCTCCTTTCATTGCACCCCTAGATAGGGAACATTTTACTCTGTTACAGACAAGCTGCGATAATAAATGCTCCGACTACGTGCAAAGAGCCGGCTAACAACGCATGGGACATCATTCCGTCCTTTGTGCCCGCTTCCAGATTAAGATTAAAAACAACTCGAAGCACGATTCGGACAATGGCCTCAATAATGAGCAGCATAATAAAAGAAACTACAGACATAACTAGCGCCTCGCCCAAGCTGTACGCGACTTTAATGGATGAGGATAATATGAAGCCTTGTGCAAACAGCTTCATTATAAAGCGGGTCGTTACCGCTACGTTCCCATTTTTCATCTCTTGTATATCATTATATTTCGTGAATAAAGCATCAATGCACATGAGGATAAATAACAGGATTACACCTGTTCCTGTCCACAGTGCCATGGCTTGAATGTTCTGAAAGCTTACATTAAGGATGTCCAAGCTTTCTCCTCCTCTTTCTGATTCCGGACATGTTGGCGAACGAAGACGCTTGCGGTAAGCAAGCGTCTTCGTTCAGCATTGGGTGTTGTAATCAATTAGCTGCTCGAGCCATCGGATTTCTGCTGTTCCATTTTCTTAATAATTGCTGCCAGTTCGTCTTCGACCTGCTGGTCTTTACCAAGCTGGGCGAATTCGTCGTCCAAAGAGCGAGAATTACCGCTCAGTTCATTGCTGGCATCTGCCTGTGCTTCCATTTGCAGCATTTTGTCTTCCATACGCTTCAAACCGGACATTGCTGTATCTGAACTGAAACCAGCCATTGCTTTGTTGATTTCATTTTGTGCTTTTGCAGCATTGTAGCGAGCTACAAGCGTTTCACGTTTGTTCTTCATGTCAGTGTACTGCTTACGCATCTCTTCCAGCTTGCTACGAAGATTGTCTGCTGCAGCTTTGTTCTGATCATAGCTAGTTTTGAACTCAGTCATTTTCTGCTCAGCGGACTTTTTCTCTTCCAACGCACGACGAGCCAGTTCAAGGTTACCTGCGCCTACAGCAAGATGAGCCTGCTCCTCGCGTTTCTTCACGAGTGCTTCTTGCTCCTCGTATTGCTGCTTAAAGCGCTTCTCAATCGCAATCTGCTGTGCAACGGCACGCTCTGCTTCCTCAAGATCTTCTTGCATATCACGGAGATATTGATCCGTCATCTTAATTGGATCTTCGGCTTTCTCAATTAAGGCAAACACATTCGACATCGTAACATCTCTTAAACGTTTGAACAGTGACATGGTGTATAGTTCCTCCTCAAGGTTAGCTTCTTTAACTTAATGATAATCTATACGTGGAAAGTTATGATCCGTTTCATCCTTTATTCTGAAATTATATAGAATAAACAGGCCGGATATTCCGACCTGTTCCCATATGTTTAATCTGTATGATTCAATGCTTCGCGCAGCAATCGCCAACATTCATCCACGACGATTTGAATTTGTTCTGCAGTCAACTGATCAAAATGCACGCCTGCTGCAACAGTCACAGTGCCGCCCAGTGTAGCAGCCGCTTCCAAAGCCATAGGATTCGTGAGCACATGCTCCTTGTGCCTAGGAACCTTGAGCGTGTCCACTTTCCAGCCTGACTGCATCTCCGGAGCCCGGTATGCTATCGATACCGCTCCAATATGATGATCCTCCGGCATCTCTCCACCTGTGAGGGTAACCAGCCAATCTCTACCTATCCGTTCAATCCGGCATTGTATCGAGTTAGACGGTATATTCCATTTCATTTTATATGATGCCCCTAATCTCGTCCAAGCTATTAATGTTCTCCAGCTCCATGAAGCTTTGGATTCCCGCGATCAGTTCTTCTCCAGCACGAAGGTTCATGAAATTATAAGTACCAATCTGTACGACAGAAGCCCCTGCCATAATAAACTCAATGACGTCTGATGCTGATGCAATACCACCCATACCCATCACGGGAATAGTCACTTCCTTTGATACTTGATGGACCATACGAAGTGCAATTGGTTTGATTGCTGGTCCAGATAACCCTGCATACACATTATTAAAGACACTTTTGCGTTGATAAATGTCGATCTTCATTGCGGAAAATGTATTTACTAAGGAGACACATTCGGCTCCTTCTTCTTGACACATCACTGACATATCTACAATATTTTCAGCATTTGGTGACAGCTTCACTGCAAGCGGAAGCGATGTGACTTGACGAACTTCGCGTATAACTTCACGAGCGATATTTGTGTTTACGCCAAAGGCAATCCCGCCCTCTTTGACATTAGGACAAGAAATATTAAGTTCTATCATGTCCACAGCCATACGACTCTGCTTGCGTCGTTCCTCGGCGTCACGCGTGATTTTTAGTGCTCCCAGCACATATTCTTCGATGTTACTTCCACCTAGATTTGCGATCTTAACGGGCTCGATCGTTTCCCAGTACAGCATTTCTTCATTTAGAAATGCCTCAACTCCCGGATTCTCCAGCCCTACACTGTTCAGCATGCCGCCTGATGTCTCAAATACACGTGTTCCTGTATTCCCTGTGCGCGGATGCAGCGTTAAGCCTTTGCAAGAGATGCCGCCCAATCGATTAATATCATATAATTTGGCATATTCTTTCCCAAAACCAAATGTTCCAGATGCCATAACGATCGGATTATTAAAATGAATACCTGCTACACTACAAGCTAAGCTCCGCATGCCAATCCACCTCCTTTGCCAAAAATACAGGTCCATCCGAACAAACCTTTTTGTTTTTGTCTTTGTTCATGACTGAACACACATAACATGCTCCAATACCGCATGCCATTCGTTTCTCAAAAGATACATACACCTTGGTATCCGTATGCTCCATCATTAATGCAACGGCCTTCATCATGCCCAATGGACCACATACAAGAACATTCTCGTATTTCGATAAGTCTAAATCCTCTAACAGGTTCCCGTTTACTCTCACATAAACTTCATTTGCATAAGGCTCATAAGCCTCTGTCAGATACGATTGTCCTCTGAATCCAAGATAGATATCAGGCTTGTCCAGTTGCTTTGCCGTATAGAGCAATGGAGCAATCCCGATTCCCCCGCCTATTAATGCGGTTCTCCCTGTTACATTAGGAAAACCATTTCCTAATGGGCCTTCCAATTGAATCTGATCACCTGCACGCAAAGCAGCGAACATGCGAGTACCTTCACCTGCAACCTTGTACAAAAATTGGATGCTGTCCGGTTCAATGTTACAAATACTAATTGGACGTGATAAAATCGGCGAATGATTCCACGAGCGGAGCATATAAAATTGTCCCATGCGCGCAGTGAATCGCCCTTCTACCGTCATCAGGTAAATGCCTTCTGAGATGCGTTCGTTAGATACAATTGTATGCACAGTCATACTCCTTTTCGAGGTTTAACAACTATACTATGTCATTATCCCTTCTATGCGACCGTGATAGAAATCACATCTGAATTGACGTTTTCTTTATGTTTGCGAAAATTTTCAGAATATTAGAAACATCTGCTAATAGGCGTGATAAATGGTTTGCCTTTACAAGCATATTTCCATATGTCGAAGGACATAACAATGACATCGAATACAAGCGGAGGGGGGATCGAAATGCGTCGATTATGCACAACCGCTGTCTTATCCTTTCTGATTGTAAGCAGTGGATGCGGGATGCATGAACCTAAAGCGGGTTATCCATTACCAAACATCCCTGACCAGACTTCCAATCACAGCAGTTCCACTTCAGCGACACCTGCTGAAGTGCGATCGAACAGTACGGTGCATAATGGAACTACTTGGCCGATACGTTCGCATATGACAAAGCATATGGAAAAACATGCCCAAGAATCAAAGGAGAGAGAAACTAAAAAATTCAAGTTCTCCTTTCGCACAGAACAACAACAACAACAACAGCAGTCTAATCAATTAAAACAATATCGCAGAGTACAGCAGACACAAAAGCACCTTCAGACGAAACAGAATCAGCAACAGCAAAAGGCACGTTCTGCTGTAAGCAATCAAAAACAGATTATAGGTCAGCGTAAGCTGTCTATCGCCCAACTTAGAACACGTTATCCTCACATTTTCAAGCTAAGAGCCAGTAACAGTACTCATGAAAAGAAGATTGCTTTAACATTCGACGACGTGCCTGATAACCGCGTTACACCTCTTGTGCTCGATATATTACGAGATGAAGGTATTCGGGCTACATTCTTTTTAGTTGGTTACCGAGCCAAGCAGTATCCTGCTCTGGTTAAACGCATTGTCGCTGAAGGACATGTGATCGGCAATCATACGTACAGTCATCCACTTCTAACCAGATCGGGTATAGAAGCGTTTATTAGCCAGCTCAAGCAGACCGAAGCCATCGTAGACGACATAGTTGGTTATAAACCACGCTTTTTCCGTCCTCCATTTGGCGAAATTTCAGAAGATCAGTTGCAATGGGCAGGAGAAAATGGCTATATGGTCGTTAATTGGGACGTAGATTCTAATGATTGGCGGGGTATCCCTTCTTCTTTAATGGAGCGGAATATTTTAAATGAAGTATCTGCGGGTTCGATTGTATTGCAGCATGCCGGTGGAAGCGGTATGAATGGGTACTTACAAAATACAGTCAAAGCGCTTCCGAGCATTATTAAAAAGCTGCGTGCTCAGAATTATAACTTTGTGACCGTACCTGAACTGTTTCATGACCAAAAGGAGAAGAAAGAACGGTAGTTGTTGTCTGGCTCACTCCAGCTCTAAACAAATAAAAACGGCTGATGTCCCTTATCTAGGTACACCAGCCGTTTCTATTCCTTATTTCAATACATATACCTGAACGCTCTGCACTCCGAATGTGCTGCCTGTTTTTTGACTGACAGGAACAAACAGATCGATCCTGCTGCCATTCACTGCGCCTCCAATATCAGAAGCTGTTGCAACATACCCACCCTGTGGCAGATGCTTAAATTGATAGCCGGTAACAAACAATTTTGTGCCGAGTGGAATCACTTTAGGGTCTACAGCAACAGTGCCTAATTTTAATGGATTACCAAAATAGTCAACTGCGCCCCATTTCCCGTTTTCACTCGGATGTGCTGTATATGCAGTAGCTTTCACATTCAACTTCTTTTTATACTTCATGTCACGCCCAGCAACAGTAACAACGTTACTAGGTACAGAAGAGGCCACGCTTGCCGCCTTTTTCTCTGCTGGCTTGGCCTGAGCTGGTTTCTCCGTAGCAGGAGTTGTATCTGACAATGCTTTTGTTGGCTGCTTGTCAGCAGTTTTCGCTGTTTCAGTCTTCGGTGACGGAATCGACGCAATCTCTACTTTCGCGGCCTTGTTCTTCACTATGTCCGGGATCTGAATCTCCAAGCCGCCATAAATATTTTTCGGTTTAATCGTAGGATTTGCTGCTAACAGCGCCTCCAATCCTACCTTGTACTTCTTCGATATAGAATAGAAAGTATCTCCTTCTACTGCTATATAAGGTGAAGCATATGCAGGCAAAATATGGAACATTGTGACAAGTCCAAGCATAACTCCTGCAATCTTGAGGGTCATTCGTTTCTTCATTATGTGTACCTCCTTAGTATAAAGCCTGCGGGGTTAGTTGTCGGATTCGGGTTAAGGAGTACCCTACTCATCATGGGTTGTTGCCAACCATTAATGTGATTCACCCCGAGATAATTAAAATGGTATGTCCCATTTCAACTACCGGTAAATCATCCCCCGTACATTACTTGTCTCGGCTCGGAAAGAATCATATCACAATTTTGTAACCTGTGCGCAGGTAGATTATTACATGACGCTCAAACCCTTGGGCCCCAAAGGGTTCAGATTTTCATTTTTTTATAGAAAGATGACAAAAACGTCATTAAAGTGGATATTGATGAAATTAAACAGTTCATAATGATACAAAAAAAGTACCCGCTTCGGCGAGTACTTTTTGATCTGAATTTAGTTTACATAATTACATTTATGTTTATTATTGATGTTACGTCCAAGATCATCTGCTCCGGTTATAACACACGACTTAAAAAATCTCGTGTCCGAGCATGCTGTGGATTTGCAAAGAGCAATTCCGGAGCTCCTTGTTCCACGATATTTCCGCCGTCCATAAAAATAATGCGATCCCCTACCTCACGTGCAAATCCCATTTCATGTGTCACAATTACCATGGTCATACCTTCGGCTGCAAGTGACTTCATGACCTCTAACACTTCGCCTACCATCTCAGGATCTAACGCCGAAGTTGGCTCATCAAACAGCATAACGTGCGGCTGCATTGCTAATGCACGGGCGATTGCAATCCGCTGTTTCTGACCTCCAGATAACTGTGCTGGGAAAGCACTCGCTTTGTTTTTTAATCCTACCTTTTCAAGCAGTTCGTACGCTATTGTTTCGGCACTCTGTTTGTCCATCTTTTTCACTTTAATAGGTGAAATCGTAATGTTGTTAAGAATCGACATATGCGGAAACAGATTAAAGGATTGGAATACCATTCCCATCTTCTCGCGTGTGGCATTAATATCATGTTTCTTATCGTTAATGATCTCACCCTCGAATCGTATCTCACCTTTCGTTGGTGTCTCCAGCAAATTCAGACAGCGCAGCAAAGTGCTCTTCCCGGACCCGCTTGGCCCAATGACCACAACGACTTCACCTGCGTTAATTTCAAGATCTATCCCTTTTAAAATGTGTAATTGGCCGTACGACTTGTGTAAGTTTGTGATGTTAATCATTATACTTTAACTTCCTTTCCATCAATCCGACCATTTTGGATAGTGTAAACGTCATAATAAAGTAACATAGCGCACACCCCAAAAGCGGTCCCATGGATGAATAAGTTGTGTTTCGAATAACTTCAGTCTGAAACATAAGATCTGCAATGCCAATAAAAGTTACAATTGAAGATTCTTTAATGATTGTAATAAATTCGTTACCGATAGCAGGCATTACATTACGTAATGCTTGCGGCAACACGATATAACGCATTGTCATCGATTGGGTCATACCTAAAGAACGGGCAGCCTCCACTTGTCCTTGGTTAACACCTTGAATACCTGCACGGAATATCTCCGCCAAATAAGCCGCACTATTTAAAGCAACGGCAATCGCACCGGAAGTAAACTTTGGCAAGTCAACCCCGTACTCCGATAGTCCAAAATAAATAATAAACAATTGCACAAGTAATGGAGTTCCCCGAAATACTTCAATATAAGTTGCTGAGAACCACTTTAAGGGAGCAATCCCTGACCGCCGCATCAAGACAAGTATTAATCCAAATATAAAACCAACTATGATCGCTGATATAGATAACAGTATCGTCATGCCCATTCCTGATAAGTAAGTCATTTTGAATTCCCATAATGCTTGGAACATATTCATGTTAAACAACCCTTTCTACATCTTGCCTATATGTTTTCCAACGAAAAAGCGCGGCTTTACGCCGCACCTGTCGTTTGCTTATATCCGCCATTCCTTACTTTGCTTCATCTGCAGCAGCATCTGCCAATGCATTGGCTTCTGTAATAAACTTATCAAGTGAACCGTCCGCTTTAAGACGTGCAATAGTCTTGTCGATTGCTTCCTTCAGCTTTACGCTTTCTTTGCCCACACCTGCAACGTAACCTTCGCTTGCCGGCTTGAGCACTACGGGCGAAAGAGCTACCTTCGTATTATTAGTCTCATAGGCTAGCCCAACTGGTTTCTCTACCAATACGGCATCTACACGCTTGGTTTCCAGTGAGAGAACAAGATCGTTCACCTTAACAAGCAGATCCTGCTTAGCGTCCGGAATTTGTGTGGCTACATCTTCAAATGTAGAACCTTTCTGAACGCCAACTTTCAGCCCCTTCAAGTCTTCAGGTGTCTTGAACTTGTCCTTGTCTTCTGCGCGGACTAGAACCCCTGCTTCAGCCTTATACACTGAATTCGAGAACAACATTACTTTTGCTCGTTCCTCTGTCGCGTCCATTCCAGCCATCCCAAAATTGACTTTACCAGAAGAAACGGCCTGAAGAACAGAATCAAACTTCATATCATCAATAACTAGTTCTGCACCGAGATCCTTAGCGATCTCCTTAGCGATCATAATATCATATCCTACAATCTCGTCCTTGCCGTCTGCGATCTTCTTATGGAATTCAAAAGGTGGGTAGTCTGCACTTGTCCCAAGGACCAGCTTCTTCTCTTTAATCACCTTATCATATGCGTCTTCTTTCGTGCCGCAACCTACAACGAGAGCCATAAGCAGCATACATGCTGTTGCCAATTGAAATGCCTTCATCTTAGTCATTATTAATTCCCCACTTTATCTGAATGTAAGTACAATTGCATGTCTCGTGGACTGACACCAGTATACACAATGTTGCATACTTATACAATACTTTTTTGTGTTCATTAGCTATTGCTCATGCTTATCATGCCGAAAACCTCGTCTTTATATAACATTGGTCAACACTGATAAAAAATGAAATGTTGTTTCGTTGACATATGACTAAGTGTTTAATTTTTGAAATAAAGTGCGACATAAAAGGAGCATTTAACGCTGCCCAAGTTGAGTAAATACCATTATATTCTATATTTTTACACCATCATTTTGGAGCGCACTAACAAGACGACGTATAATATAAATATCATTCATCATCTTAAGTGTATGTTTATGTGTACTCATGCAAACGAGGAGTTATTCTTCCCTCTTCTTTGTTGTATATGATGCGTGTCGGCATCTAATAGCAGACCGGGCAGAATAAGAAGAAAAGCTGAGGGAGATGTGATCATGGAATGAACAGAAGACAGCGATAGAGCACAGCCGCCAGATTTCACCAAAAGCTACTGTGCTCATGCGATGCCTGTCTTAATTATTTGTGCCAGGAGCGGGGAAGACGAGAGGAAGCTTAATAGAAATGACTGTCCTCCCTGGTTTCGAGCTTATATGCAAGCTGCCGTGATGACGCTGCACAATGCTGTAACAGATGGCCAAGCCTAATCCAGTCCCATTTACCTTCGTTGTCATAAATGGTGTACCCGCAATAGATAAGATGGAGGGTTCAAATCCCGGGCCTTCATCTTCAATCTCCAACAGTACTGCCTCATCTTCAGCACGGGTTCTAATTTGCAGCACTTTGTTGGCCTCCATCGCTTCTAGTCCGTTCCGGATCACATTGTGCAGGAGCTGCCGTATTTCTTTTTCATCCAGCATTACAGCTGGCAATGTTTGCAAATCCATCACAATATGCTGGCAATTGGCCGTAGCGGACGCCTGAACAAGAGGATAAATTTGCTCAATAATATGATTTAAGGATTGCGGGGTAAAATGGGCCAGTTTGTTCTGCGCCAACGTTAAGTATTCTGTAATAATGGTATTTGCTCTAATAATTTCATCCATCATCGTGTCAAAATAAACATGTTCTGCAGCATGCTCTGGCTTATTACGAAGCAGCTGTAGAAACCCGCGCACGGTGGTCAGCGGATTCCGGATCTCATGGCTGATGGCAGCAGCCATCTCACCTACGACTTTCAGCGCACTCATACGTTTCATTTCCTGTTCCAGCTTCGCATGATGCCGCAGTGTCTCCAGCATTTGATTCATATGCTTTTCTAGCTGCATCCATTCATTTTCCGTTTGAATTTGAACAGTACCACTAAAATCGCCGATTGCAATGCGCTGCGACGCCTGCACCAGTACTTTTAAGGGCTTCGTGATTAGCCGTTTTACCCACAAATGGACTAAAATGTAGACGGTAATCACCAAAATTGCGAAGGTTATCAATGATATCAGCAATACTCGTGCCAATACTTGGTCAATGACAGATGTAGGCAGCATTATTAACGCTGTCCAACCAGGTTCTGTAATTGGCATGGCAAATATAATAACATCCTTGTCTTTATACCTGGCGTTTACCATTTGTGTCTTGTTCTGCTTAATTTCATGTACAAGATTGCTAATGTCCGTATCAAAAGGATAGTTAATGTCATGCAAGTTAATTTTACTGTCGGGATTGTACAATACCTCGTCCTGCTGGGATATTAGTAACGTTTCGCTGTTAGGATAAAAACTGAGCCGTGTAGATAAGGTGTGCAAATCATTGAAGCGGATATCGATCCCTGCAACGCCTCTAACCTTGAGCTGTTTATCATATACAGGAGTGCTAAGGGATAACATGGGAATTCGTAAATGAGGATCCAGATATGGAGACGTGATATATGTAGCGCCTGTCTTCACTGCACCGTGATAGTAGTCAAACATTGGATTATCTCTGAAAATGGGGAGCGAATCATCAGTATGTGACGGACTGTAATAGCTGCGAAGTTGGTGATTCTCATTATATCCATATCGCGAAGTGAACTTACCTTGTTGTTTGTAGTCAGATTGGGCGGTGAACCAATAACCAAAGACTAATGGATTGGGCTGCTCTGCAAACATTCGGGTAGCATGGTTGATATTGCCCAGTGGATCGTCCGAATTGTAAATGCCATTAATAACACGTGCAAACGTCTCGACCATCGTTTTCTGCTGTCGAATCGCAGCATCTACTTCATGCGCAGCCATCTGAGCTTGACTTAATAAACTTTGATTAATTTGGTCCTGAATGATTGAACGAATCGCATCATAAGATAACGCGAAAATAAAGGACAGTGCGATCGTTACCGTTATGACGATTCGAACAACCATCTGCGTATGAATAGTTCGTCGTCTCATAACATCCTCCGACTACGTAATAAAGGTACAATTAAAGTCTAGATGCAACAAAGGATCTTAATTCATCAATATCAAATGGCTTAGAGAAATAACCGATTGCTCCGGCAGACTTAGCAGATTCAATCCGATTAACATCACTGAAGGCAGACATCATAATGACCTGGAGTTGGGGACGCATCGCCCGAAACTTGAGAAGCAAGTCCATCCCGCTCATATCAGGCAGCTTAACATCCATCAACACAACCGCAAAGGATTGTTCTCGAATGTATTCAACTGCTTCCTGACCTGAATAAGCACTTACAATCTGTGCATTCATGGAATTAAATGCTTCGCGCAGCAGCATTTGAATGGACGACTGATCATCCACGATGAGCACAGAGGGCATCCGCACAGTCCCTTCCGCCTGCTCCCTAGTTTGATCAAAAGCAAGGGTTGCGTTGTTCGTGTTACTTAATTGCAGTAGGCCCATGTCACCAAGGCGACTTTGCTCCCTTTTACGGTATCCTCTAAATATGACATACACAAGAAATGGAGTCGCAGCCATGCATACTGAAAAAATGAGTGCTTTCATCGATCTGCCCCTCTTCTGACTGACACCGGTGATCATAAATCGCCACTAATCGACCAGTATGTAATTAATCGACAACAGATTCCGACACATTCTTTATTATATTATGAATTTTTAATAGATGATACCGATTCTTAACATATTTTTAATTTAAACAGTGAAAACTCGAAAAGATGAAAGACGTGACGGGCGTGATCGTTTATAATGACCAAGGCTCCCCGTACACGTCCAACGCTTTCCAAAACATGAATCATCCACACTGGTTAAAATGTATTGCTAAGGATCTTGATCTAAAACACACGGTGCTAACGGTCTCTATTAACAAAATAATCCAATAAATGCTTCAGAAAGGGAATATTGCGGGGAATCTCTTCTAGCGCTTCCATTGCGAAGCAGTAGTGTTCCCACATCTCTTTTCTGGCTCCTTCTTGACCTAGTACAGTCACAAAAGTTGAATTGTTGTTATCAACATCTATGCCAATAGGCTTACCGAGTAGGAGCACATCGCCCTCTAGATCAAGCAAATCATCTCTTATCTGAAAGGCAATACCTGCATGATAGGCAAATCGCTTCAAAGTCGCAATTTCCGTTCCCTTTACCTGAGCGAGTATGGCAGGCATAACCAAAGAGGCTTCGAACGCGATTCCAGTTTTGTAGAAACACAACATGTTCATTTGGTCCAAGGTCAATACTCTTCCTTTGGAGTCCAAATCCATCGCCTGCCCCACACACATATCGCCAGCCTTTTGAGAGGAATATTGCATCAAGGCAAGCACTGTCTTTGTATCAAACCCATCAAGCGACGATTGTTCTTCAATCGCCTTCTGGATCAAATAAAGGCCGGCTAACTCTGCAGTAGAACTATTATGGACCTGATGCAGAGTTGGTCGTCCCCTTCGGATAGACGAATTATCCTGCGATGGCAGATCGTCAAAGATCAAGGAGGCGGTATGCATATACTCCAATGATCTCAGAAGCGGTGCGATAGCCGCAGCATGCAGACCGTATTCATTCACACCCATGACCCAAGTCAATATGGGCCGTAAACGCTTGCTGTCCCCTTCAAGGCTGTAATTTGCAGCATCAATGAGTGATTCCTTCATCGGTGGAATTCCGCTGTGTTTAGGGATCTGCAGCAGATTGTTGATCTGCTGACGGACTGTCCTAACAGTATCTTGGAAAAATTCCTTTTCCTCTCGATCGGTTCTAAGCGAGATCACCATCTGATCACGCAGCAGTTTGTCAAAGAAATCCACATCATCCGCTTTACGAACCATCTGCTGGATAAGAAGGTTGAATGCCGGAATTCTTGATGCAAATATCTCCATCATTTCATTATACTTTTCTGTGCCGATGCGTTCCTTGAAACGTTTTAGACCATTAATCGCTCGATTCAGGATGACCTCACGAGTCTTGATATCTGAATGATGCACATGATGGATCAAATGCGAGATGACCGCCCAGTACAACTCAAAGGGGTTTATCAGATCTGAACGCTGGTCCCGATATTTTAAATAATAGGTATAGGGTGTTACTGCACCATTTTGCATGTCATCAAACATATCCGCGAAATCATCAGCCAACTGATTGTAAATGCCATAAAAGAAAGTACGCTGATCAAAATCCTCGTCCGTGGATGCACCAATGACAGAGCGAACAATTAATCGGGATGAAGAAGATTTTAAAATGATGGGTATATAAAGCTGCTCATTGGTGTAATCAGCGTTAGACAGCTCTTTCATACGATCGATTTCCTGAGCATGAAAAAACACGTAAGACTGCTCAAAAAATGTCTTTTGTGTTTCCTTCCCTTGCTGATGCTTAATGTATTCAAAAGCATCCCGTAGTTCTGAATGTACATATTGAATAAACTCCAGATTACTCCCTGTCCACTCGCCTAATTCCGGCACAGATCCAGTCAGAAGAGCCGTTCTAATCATCTTAGAATATTGTTCTTTCTCATGTGAGGTTAGAATTTGGGAATCAAGTAGATCATCGATAAACGGATAAGTCAGACCATAGGAATAACCAATTCTAATAGCTTCGCCCATTCTCTTCGTGCGTTCTGCCGGCAAAGTTGTATCATCCATTTCTTCTATGACATGCAACAATACCCCAACAATAATCTTGATCAGCTTGCGCTGCGCATGCTCGGCATTCAATTCCTGCGGAATATGTGTGGATACAGCCTTGAGTTTATCAATAACCCAAATAATATCCGATTCGATGCCTTTTGTCTGAGCCCATCGATATAAGGCTTTCAGGCTCATTAACTCTGTTTGTTTTCCCATGTTCACTGGATTGGAATGAAGTAAATGATTTTTAACATCGGCAACTACACGCTGAACTCGAGTCTGTGTGTCAGAAGAGTCAAGTGCCTTGCCCAGATCCCGTAAATAAATATAGGAAACACTTCGATCCAAATATTCATCCAGTTTCCCAGTATAATTCAGCCACTGGATATAACTGTGGTAATCCCGAGAATCAGGCTTTCTTTTTCGCTTCGAAAAAAAGGACAGCAAGGAATGACGGTGAATATGGTTCTTTTTCCACATTTGAATGTCCTCTGTCAGGACAGGGACATAAGTCTCTTCTATGACTTGCTTGCGAAGGGATGCAAAATACTGGGCTGCCTTCTGTTCAGCTGACCGATACCATATATCGGCATGATCTGTAAATACCACACTCATAAGATGAATGACCTCAACTTTTATGTAGGTTAAATGTGTATCTATAAGATAAAAAGAGACTCCACTAATGAAGTAAACAACATTAATATCATGCCGCATCCAAATTCGCAATTACGTTCTCATAACAGGCATGTAAACTTAATACGAGCAAGAACCTTTTGGGTTACAAAATTGATAGTAAATCAGTGGCCACTCATGACTAAAGAGGTCACGGTCATAATAAATAGTATGCACTGCGGCCATTTAATCTTCTACATTTGTGTAAGGGTTATTGATTAACAGATCCCATCGTTAAAGAGCCCTCACCTTGTCTTCAGGGTGAGGGCTCTTATTACATTGTTTCATTCTCTGCTAAATTCTGTTTCTGTATGATCCTGTGAGTTCAAGAGCGCTTATGCCTCCTACCACGGTATTTTATGGAACTATCATATTAATGATCAACTGCCTTATTTAGCAGCATTGTTGTTGCTATTGCACCATCAATTATCAGTAAACGTCTTTAGATACCATACATCGCACGAGAAGTGCCCCGTATTGCCGAGCGGCCTCTCTAGTGCAACAAAATCATATTTCTTATAGAACTGATTAGCCGCTTCCATATTGCTTAAGGTCTCAATATAGCATTGCTTGTAATGTTTACTCGCAAAGTCAAGCGCCGTTACCATCAGCTGATGAGCAATACCAGTCCCACGAGCTTCTGGCAAGCAGTACATTTTCTGCAGTTCGCAAATGCCTTCCATATCGTCGACGGGCCCAATGCCGCAGCCCCCCACTATTTTTCCATTATACTCTACAACCCAGTACCTAGAATGGTCCTTTTGATAGACCATGGATAAACTGCCTAGCTGTGGATCGGCCCAGGCCAATCCTTCTCGGTCTCCCCCAAATTCCTTCAGACAAGTCCTAATTATGGACTCAATGTGTTGGTTGTCTCTCTCTTCTAATATTCTTATGTGCATAATATGACTCCTTTTCCTCCACTCGCTTCGATTTCAAATCGGAACACTATTCAAGGTTTGTACACATCTTAGCCATAAAGCATAAAAAATTGAAGTTCATGGCCTGACTGTTTCAGGTAGTTATAAAGCTGCGATCTGTGGTGAAACGAATGTGTAACAATTTCGATCAGCCACTTAATTTGAACGATACCATGGTCCAAATAAAACGCTTTTGTAGACTTGTTTAATAACTCCGCCTCAGTTAATGACAACATGTAGGCTTGTAATAAGTCATAGTTGGCACGAAACTGTGCTGCTAGAACCAATGGGTCCCTGATCCCGCTTACTTGTGTTTCCACTTGCTCTACTTCTGTTTGGGTCTTTTCTTGTAAAATAGCCAAATCGGAAGCAGGGATGGATACAAGATGATGTGTCAACTCCAATAGCGTACGCATATTTTCAGCTGGGCGATACTCCCACTCTTCCGGTTGAATTTTGGTCAACAGTGATTCAACAGTGCGGACGACTAAATTTAATTCTTCTAATAAATGATCTCGTATTTGTGTAACACCACTCATAATGATATCCCCTTTTCTAATAATTGTATTGGATATTATACATGTGAATTTCTCTTAGCATCTAAGAGGCTATCTTCGACCAGTTCCTTTTCAGCTTCTGCTCGGTAACGATTACACAGATCCCTAGCTCTTTCGTAGAGATCAGCTCGCAACAAATCTGGTTCCCGTACATGAGCGTCAGAGCCAAGCGAGAAAAAGAACCTCTTTGCCCATTCCCATTCAGATGCGGGGCAGAGGAAATCAACCTCCCACAGGTCATCCTGCAATGCGTGCACACGCTCCCCTATATGAGGGTCTTGTTCGACCATCAGCATTCCTCGATAACTTAACTCAGCTCGAATCCGTATGTAGTTGTCTGCGGTTTCTTTTTTAGGTGGGTATATCAGCCCCACTTGATCCTGAGCAGCTGCTGGGTCTGCATCTTGCAGCTCATCGAATCGATCGGCACGAAATGTCCTTATTTCCCCATGTATAGGCGAGTATGCCTCACAATACCAGAAGCCGTGCTCCGCATAAACTCTTTTGGGCTTCAGCAGCAGCCAACGGCGATGCTTCTCTGAGCGATAGTGAGCGTTCATCCAAGCCCCTTCTGAACAGTAAGCGAGCAGTTCGTTTAAAAGGGGCGCCTTGAACGAACGTTTTGGCACCTCTACCCGCATCAATTCGAGTAAAGGCTCAACTTGATGTAGGGTTGCCGGCGGAAGAACATGACGTAATTTATCAATAACAGTCCATCTTTCCCGATTGAATGGCGTATCCGCATAGGCTGTCAGTGCACGCAGCGCAACTAGCACCGTCAAAGTCTCCTGCACATCAAGCTGCAATGGCGGTAAACTGTAGCCCTCTGACAACCGGTACCCTCCTGTCGGACCGATCTCCGCGTACAGTGGGATGCCCATCTCAGAGAGTGCTTGCATGTCTCGCATAATTGTTCGCTTAGACACTTCCAGCTTGTCAGCAAGCACCTGCGCAGATTCCTGTCGTTGCTGCAGCGCAATCACGATTGCGATCAAGCGATCCATACGCCTCATTGATGCCTCCTCCTTTCATTTCAGTTACTACGGGGCAAGTTAGAATTTTATCCTACCACACTCTCAGTGACAGCTTGTATGTCATCATTACAGAGGAAATCGAGGTGTCAACAGAAAATATAGTCCATTACTGTCGCTGTATCATTGAATGAACGTTCTCCGTTAGCACAATAAGAAAAAAGAGCTGCATATGCAACTCAATGAGTTTTAATTAAAGCATCCTTATTGTTAAGTACAAGTTTCGATAAAATGAACAAGTCGTTCTGATACGGAAAATAATATTTTCGCAGTTCATCACTCCGAGTTCTAGTTATGTGGAGATAAACTACTACATCTCTTGTGTCTGTTTACATCTTTTGAGTCCGATAATACTTCCTAATATCGTGAAAATAGCAGTTCCAGCAATAACTATCATTAATTCGTTGTGCTGGAAATTAAAATACGAAGTTAATGAATTATTAACCAGTCTTATAAAAAGAACTGTTGCGTAGGATGTAATGAAACCGAATGTTGCTCCAAGTGTAAAACCACTGATATGCAGCCAATTGTTATATTTCTTTAATAAGAAATGTGATAAAAATACAAGAAGGATTGGCATTAACAGAATATAAAGATCAATTGTGTCGCGAATGAAGATGCTAACTTTGATAAACCAAAAGCCGATTATTGTCCCCAAAAGTATCGGCTTGATCGTTATTTTTTTAATTAAAAAATAACAGATAATAAACGAAACAATCGCGATAATTGGTGACCAGATGAACATATTATGTAAGAAAAACGTATTATCATTACCACTTAAATCCTGATAAATTGCTGCTAATGGAAAAGATGCGAGAATTGCGGCAATAGCTGTAACTAAATAAGTTATGACATTTAAAAATAATTTCAATTTGGTTATTCCTTTTAGTTTTTGTTAAGGCAGTTTTCAAAAAGATGGTTGCTATAAGACAGAAAAACATAATCCATCTATATAACGCGTAGACTGCACGCTTTCATTCACCTCTTTAATACTAATTTTCCGATAAGTAATGAGTAATTCTATAAATAACCTGCTCAGTTAGTAAAAAGGAGAGTCGCAACTGTTCCGACATATTCCGTGGAATACTTTACCTATCAAATCTTAACAATATATTTCCTTATTTTATATATGTAATTATTCCCTCTTTCAATTAAACTGGCCATTACTTAATGAAGCAACGTCAGTCTAATCCTTTATATAGTTGTAGACTGGCGATAGTGAGAAACTAACGGGCAAGATAGTGAATAATGATATGGTACAATGGGTGTGTAATATGCTCTCTTGATGGTTAAATCAATCGATGGAGTATTATACAAGGATAAGGTGTGATACGGGTGACTGATTTTACAGTAATTAAGAAGCTATTTCATATTACAAAACGAAATGGCTTTAGTTATGATGAGATACAAACTATTAAACATAATTTTGGTGAGTTGCCCCAGGTATTTATAGATTATTATGTGGAACTTGGTAAAGACGAGCGGCTGAATCATACACAAGATAGTTTGATCAAACCCGAACAACTCCAATACTTCAAACATAGCGAGTATTTAATTTTTTATTGCGAGAATCAACGTGTCTGTGTTTGGGGAATCCATAAGAACGATTTATCCAGGTCCAATCCCCCTGTCTATATGAGTTTCGATGAAAAAGTATGGATAAAGGATTTTGAAACATTGACCGATTTTTTTCATGCGATGGCCTATTTACAAACCGGATTCGCTCTTGAATATGGTTGTGAATCATTTTATTCCATTAAAAAAACCGACTTGGATTTTATTCGTGATAACTATAACAATAAAGGTATTTCCTTTCGGCATTGGATTGGTATCGAATTTTATGGGAATTATGATGACAGCATAATAACAGTGATGAAAAATAACGATAGTTTTGATTTGATCTATGCCTCAAGCGACAAAGAACATTATGATGAAATGGATCGGGTTCTCTCAAAACGGGGAGTAGTAATTTAAAATTTCGATTTCGAGAAATCCGCCGAATTGAGACTTCAGAATGTTATCAATAAGTTGAATGTCCTGGAATAACTTTACAGAAGAAGTCCGGAAAATAGTGTTACATCTAGTGGAGCAAGCAGTTGTTGTACTGTTTGAAGTTGAGGATGAACGAAATGCCAAATGGATAATAAGAAATTTCTAAATCAGACAAGATCAATTGAGATTTTTGATGTATACTCTAATTTCTAGTTTTAAGTTATCGGGGCACGTTAGTTGAAAGACTACAGCGGCAGACTAAGACTTTATTTTTCCAGTCTTGGTCCGCCGCTGTTTTTTAATGGATCAGTCTTAAACTTTATTTATACCGAAGAGTTCACAAATTAACATATCTCAAGTACAACTATGAGTTATAGCTGTAAATAAAGACGATACAGCATTCGTGCGGCTTCCCCACGCGTAACAGCCTCTTTTGCCTTTATCTGTTTATTGGCGGGAACATCGATCAAGCGCTGCTTCACCGCCAAGGACATCGTTGGCTTCGCCCACTTGGATACCGTTTCTTTGTCTACAAATCGGTTTAAGTATTCATCCGGATTCGAAGGATAATAATAATGCTTCCTCTCATGCAGGAATCTGGCGCCGATGGCGGTCATTTCTTGCCGTTCTATCGTACGATCCGGCTTAAATGTGCCATCAGGATAACCTTCGACGATATGATTTTTTTCAGAAGAAGCGATAAATGGATGATGCCATTGCGGCGGATGTACGTCCGAAAAGCTTTCCTTTGCCTTTTCATCCATAACGTTAAACGCTCTTACCAGCATCGCCGTGAACTCTGCACGGGTGAGCAGGGAATCGGGCTCAAAATTGCCATTGTCTTTTCCGGTGACGATTCCTTTGGAGCCTAGAAATTGTACCGCTTGCT
This sequence comes from Paenibacillus sp. ACRRX, assembly GCF_022346885.1. Taxonomy (GTDB): domain Bacteria; phylum Bacillota; class Bacilli; order Paenibacillales; family Paenibacillaceae; genus Paenibacillus_B. The sequence continues at coordinate 119,029 of NZ_JAKRNK010000006.1, read as the reverse complement.
TTAATTCTGGATCTCGATCGTTAATATCAGGGAATGATTTCGAATTATCGTCCACGAGATACGTTCCGGAACGGTTGATTTCCGCTTCCATGCCGTTTTTGGACGAATTATACTTCCCACCGATTGGCTCCTTTGTTTTCCCATTCACATAAAACATACTACTGTGTACTGCGTCTGCATAATTCGCAGGCAAAATGAGCTGAATGTTGCTTGCTACACCTGAAAGCTCCTGCCCTTGCTCATCTAAAAATTGTATGCGATATACGCCGTTATTCTCTTTCACCAGCTGAATGACGATAACTGATTGCGACTGAAACAGTCGCTGTGCTGTCGCAACATTAAATACGAGTTTCGCATCCCCTGCATAAACAGTTATATAGTCAATATCCTTCCGGCCAACTAACCCACTTTTATTGAGCTTGAACATATATTCATTTTGTGTAGGCGAAGAAAGTATTTCCGCGTTCACGATCAGATCTCTCGCAGGAACAATCTTATTTTCTGACAGCGCCTGCTGTACCGCTGACTTCGCCCTTGATGCATTTCCTGCTAGCCTGTCAATCAATTCAGGCGTTATGACGATCTGACCGTCAACAGGAGTCGGCTTATCGCTGCTTGCGGCAGTGATCACAAGCTCCCCTGCTTGCATGAGTCCTTCTACGATAGCCGAATTCTGCTTGTCAGCGTCAGGAATCGAACGGACAGCACTGAAATACGTATCAGATACCATGCTGCCATCCACAACATACAACAATATGTAAGTCGTCTCTTCTGGGAAACCAGCTCTGCTTGTCGTGGCCCGTACAATCGTTTGTCCAGATTTATTCGCTGTTATGACTGGTAAGCCATTCACATTCGTTATAGATCCTATGCTAGGATCGTCAATGGTGTATGTTATTTTAGTTCCGGGAAGCACATTGTTGACAGCAATAGACTGTTGTCCGCCAGGCTGCAGCATCGTGATAAACGGAGAAAGGCTAACTTCCGGTGAAGTCATCCGTATCAACTCAGGCTGAGTTTTGGTCTCAGCACGATCACTTGTTGGTTTTTCTGTTGACCCAGAACGATTGCCAGCTGCTGATTCATTCGTGAACACAACAAGCTTCGGAAAAGCAGAAACATTATCTTTCCATGCCCACAAGGTCTGATCCTTTTTCAGTACATAGTTTTCCATATAGCTGCCCTTGTCCTTGTGGTGTACAGAAGCGATATTTGAAAGCTCGGGGAACACTTTATCGCTGTCTATTGACCAGAGCTTATCGTCCGTTAGCAGAGCATAAGTAGTATCGATATTCGAATCTTTCAGCTGTGAGCTAAATTGAACAATTCCTCGAGCACCTGTTGCTCTATGTATTTGGATCGGAGTACTTTCCTTATCATAAGTTTTCCAAGACCAGACCGTGCCATCTTTCTTATACGCATAGTTTGTAGTGCCGCCCATCTCTATGTTGACGATGTCTTCCAGCCCTATGATCTGCTCTGGATTTTTGTCATAAAATTTGCTATTTTGGGGCCAGTACATGTATGTCCTCCATTTCCATACCGAACCCTCTTTTTTAACTGCGTATACGTGACCGTTCACAGATTTTATAGATGCGACATTATCAAGAATCTTATAATAAGAAGTCGATGAAGCTTTGCCTTGTTGAGCTATCCAGCACCAGACCGATCCGTCTGATTTTAATACAAACAAGGTCTTATAATTTTTAGAGTTACCGGTATAATCGGCGACGAGTGATGTTACATGATTCAAATCTTTAATAGGCTTCGGAGCAATCCTAGAATCTACAGGATAGGTGTTGTTCCTAGAATCCCAATACCATACGGTTCCGTCTTTTTTTAATGCAGCGTAATTCGTCATTAATCTACTTTCCCCGTTCTTGCCATCGAACGAGAATTGTTTCACATCCCGCAAGCCCGGAATTTGCTTAAGTTTGGCTTGATAAAATGGATCGGAAGCATGGGAAGAATAAGCTAGTGTGTCCCAATACCATACAGTTCCGTCTTTTTTTGATAGAAGCATAGTCCCATTAAGGATTTCGTAATCCTCACCGATCCGTGTATAGTGCTGTTCGCTAACGGTACTTCCATTATTCACTTTGGCTTGCACCGAACCTGAATGAGCCGTAAGGATTAACATAAGGCATAGCAACGCAGGAATAAATCGTTTCATTGTCGACCTCCATTAGAAATGTGTTTGTTATCTATCTCTATGCTGTCTTCCGGAGTTCCCAAGAGTAAGCGGATTGCCTGTCCTTCTTTTTCAATTTCGTTTCCCCCTCTTTTTCCTATATTTCTTACTATCCTTTCATCGGTTAATAGCTGCTTCGATTTCACTTTATCCATAATGTTACATATATGTATTCAAAAAAGATGAACTGATCAACTTGGCTTAATCTAAGTAGGGGACTTGTCCAATTCGGATTATATCACATATATGTTTAGTTTTTCATAAACTAATAGTTATGGACTCATATACAACTTGGCGTATTTGACTTTTAACCATTTTCTTAGCTCCTTATTTTCTTTCTCTAACACCTTCATTTTTCGACTCAAGCTTTCAATTAGGACATCGTTACTTTCATCATCTATCTCACGTTTCAAACGCTTTGGCGTCGAAAGTGTCGCGTGCTGCTGTCGCAGCGTTTCGAACTGTTCAGGGATGTCATTTTGATTATAAAAGCTTGCTTTCGATCCCCCTGCGTACCCCTATTATATAAAATTTCGCTAAAGCTATTGCTAGTGGAGAGAAAAAGGAGGAAGATAAAATTGTCAATTACATATTTCAAGGAGAGGGTGTTCGAATGAGTAAATTGAGAAATCGGTCATTCTTAAGTTCATTGATGCTATCCATTGCCTTATTGGGAGGGACGGTATGGCCCCAAAGCGATATCGCCGCTGCACTTCCCAGCATCCCTCAAACCACGCTGAATCACGATCAACCAGAACAGTACAGCGTACCAGTTCACCTTCAGCGAGATAAGCTGCAACAAGTTACGGCTATATCCACACACCCCGAATCTTTGTCAACGTCCACCATTTCTGAACCACCTCCAACCGCCCCTGCTGCGATAAACAACAATCCTAACTCTGCTATTCCAGTTGTAACATCAGTTGTATATTCAGATAAAATTTCTGAAGCTAACGGTGAGCGTTGGTACACATTTCAGACCACGACTCCGGGAAAAGTTACCGTTTATCTCCAGACTGTGCAAAACGCCGCAGTTGATTATAATCTTCATTTGTTCCGCTTAGACACAACCACCTACAATCTAGTCGAGCAAGAAATATCCTCCTACGGCCCCCAAACAAATGAACAGATAAGCCGAATTGCCCCAGCAGGCATCTATTATGTAGCGGTCAATGCACAAGCAGGCTTCGATGCAGCTAATCCATATTTATTCACAATACAGGAGTCTCCTGTATATGATAGTGCAGAGCCTGACGACAATGTATGGCGGGCCAAGCCCTTGACCGATTCGATCAACCTGTTGCAGCAAACGCTCGACAATTTATACGATGAGGACTGGGTAAAGCTCACGGTCACCGCTGCCAAGTCGTTCCGTATCAACTTTACGAATAGTGCACCAAATACAAATTATCAGGTACAGCTTTTCAATCAGAACTTACAATCACTAGGCACGATTAATCAAAATACAGATGTACTCGGCTCATTTGCGCAAGGAACCTATTATATTCGCGTCCTGTCGCTATCCTCTTACAACGCGGTCCAACCGTATAAGCTTACCTTCACGGAGTTCAAGGCACCTACGCAGGTAAACATCACGCATGTCAGTACCATATCTGACGTAAATGCTGGACAACGAATTAACTACGGTGAAGGATATATGTGGCGGTTCAAAGATTCAATCACCATTACGGGTCTAGCAAAAGATGCATCTGGCGCCCCTGCCTTCAACGCTCCCATTACAGTCGCCTTCCTAACCAAGTTAAACAACAAAGTCTATCAGGCACAGACAACGACCAGTGCTAACGGTACATTTTCGGTCACGATTAGTGGTGTGCAACCAGCTATTGGACAGTATAGCGCTCATGTGACTGTTTCCAGACACTACTATGATATTATTCCGCTTCAAGTGTATTATAGTGGATCAGCTTTAAGTGCAAATGATACTACTCTGTACCACTATGCATACTCCATTTGGACCGGAAGCTAATCTGTTCTTCATACAAAAATATAAAGGTCTTGGCTGTAGTTGGAGACAACAACTAGTCAAGACCTTTTGATATAAGTGCTAATTATTCTTGATTAAATTCATGACATATTCTTATTTTCTTAACACTAGCTGAATGACATGAGCTAAACCGGTGTGCGCCTTTCCTTCCACTCGTTCTTGTTCCCCGTAAAAGAAATGGATCACCTCATGACCCTCGCACCAACTCAGGATCTCTTGCGGGTCGTAAAGCATTTCAAGATCGCCTGGTCCACCTGAACCATATTTTAATTGATCCTTGGAATACACCTCAAGCATAATAATACCCTTAGTCTTTACAGTATTTTTCATTTTATCTAGTATCCGTTTTTGAGCTTCTTTATAAAAGTGACCAAATACCATTATTGCGGCATCATATTCCTCGGTTGGCACGTTGTCCACCAATAAGTCTATTTTTTTCGTCTGCACGTGAACGGCATACTTGTGAGCTAGTTTTTTAGTTTTTTGGAGGCCGCTCTCCGCATAGTCAATTGCTGTTACTTCATGATCTCTTGCTGCCAAAAAAACAGCATTCCTGCCCTCCCCCTCTGCAAATGCGATAACTTTTTTACATTTATCTAACCTAGAGGCTTGTTGTTGAATGAATAGGTTAGGTTCTTCCCCAAACATATATTCCTCCGAATTAAAACGCTCGTTCCACCTATTTTCCATGCTCACTGCCCCCTCTGATTAACTAACGTATTACTATCACTATGCTAATCTATCGTTCTATAATACTTTTGTCCGTGTTTATCCCATAGCGGTTCGACTTCTCTGAACCGCGGCAACGATCAATTGGGAAGACATGAAGCCTGAAGAATCTCCTATGGCATATACACCATGTATAGATGTCATCCCCATTCATCTGTCCTGATCAAGCCCAACTCCGTTCTCTCAATGGCATGAATAATATCAAAAAAAGAAATGTCATTTTTATTCCGTGATAAGTGGTAGCCTCTGCGGGCACCTATCATGCCTGGTTTTATGAGTCTCTTTCCGCAACGAGAAATCATTGCTTATTTTTAGCGCATATACCGACCCAGATCATTACTTATACGCAGTTAGTTTCATATTCGTATTATGGGTGTATATAGAGTAAGATTAAGTAGATTAAAAGGTATTTATAACCATTTATTTAAAGGAGGTGTATCTATGGTCTAAGACTTAGTCAGAATTGTTGCGAATCCAGTTGTGTACAAGAGGGTATCATTGTTTGCTGCGCCAATAGGTCAAAAAACAGGAGGTATTTTATGAAAAAATGGTTTACTACCGTACTTACAGTAATATTTATGCTTTCGTCAGTTTCTATTGTATCTGCTGCCGAAGAGAGCGGAGATGGTTTTAGATCTCAAATTAAACAATCCAATTTCTCTGAGACTGTTGTAGGCGGCCAGACAAAATTAAAAATACCAAGCAGCGCCAATATCAATGCAATCGCTGGTCAAATTTACCCTGAATTTTTTATTTCGATTAATTCAAAACAAGGGGCAACTTTTGACGGTGGTGTTATCTTGGATGGAACCCAGTGGAAAGCTGTTATATTCGGTGGTGCGAGCAGCAGCACCTGGCAAGAAACCAACATTAGCAATATCACAGGACAAACCGTAAATCTGAAGCTGGCTGGGGAAAAAGATTCTCGAGGAGAATATATTGTAAAATTGACTGTTTCAAATTCATCTGGCAGCACCATTGGTTCTATCTCTGTTGATAAGAATACGCCCAAATACTATAAAGGCAATAGAGATGGCGAACTTGGTTGGTTGGCTGAAAACCCGTATTATTCCGGTCTAAATACAGTAAGCTACGAATTAAACATGGTACCGACTTCATCTATTTCTGCTGGTTACTACCACAAGACAACGGGCAGCAATGGGAAAAGAGCTTTCTTTGACGGAGCTGAAATGTCTATTGCAGTACCCATAAAAAAAGCTGGCGGAACACTGGCTTTAAACGGCTTTTCGTGGAGTCATACGAAAAACTGCGATGATTTCCAGTACACACAAGCCGATGTAGACAAACTCGTTTACGATGTTTCTAACCAAACGTATTTGTACACAACTATGAACTTTAATAATCTCCCGTAACCCACACATCGAGTAGCGACATTCCAATCCACTCTTTAAATGTCACGAGTCGCGTATGCCCTTCTGAGGGAATGACTCGTAGACTGTATCGTATTTATTCATTAACATCAGCCTGCAGGTGGGTGTTGTCATCTTCCACTGATGCTAAGTTGGCAATCATCTCACAGGCAGGCTGACCTGAATAATAGAGTGTTAAGAGGATATAAATGGCCTCAGGCCACGACTGCTACACTCTTACGTTTTACAATACCCTGTTGTTAGTTTCGAACACCAATTCCCCTCCAAATCCAACAAAGTATAGGTTTTACACAGAATTCCTATCCTCACCTAGTAGCAAATTTTTTTGAAACTAGTAGTTTTCCATATCCTATTCCCCTCTACAGCTAGACGGAACTGGAAAGGTATTTTTTCTACGCACTCGTGTAGAGTGCGACCGAGCTGGGTTAATACATGAGCTGACACTACAACCAGTTTCTATCCACGCACTCGTGTAGAGTACGACCACTATACAGTGGACGACAAAGAGACATATCAGCATTTGTTTCTATCCACGCACTCGTGTAGAGTGCGACTTACTTATCCCGAAAAAGAGGCTACGATGATATTAGAGTTTCTATCCACGCACTCGTGTAGAGTGCAACCAGAAGGAACTAAATGAAGTAATTGAGTTGAGTGAGGTTTCTATCCACGCACTCGTGTAGAGTGCGACTCCAATAAATCTATTCGTTCTGCCCATAGATGTGGGTTTCTATCCACGCACTCGTGTAGAGTGCGACACAAATTCCCTCATCATGACTCTGCAGTACATAGGTTTCTATCCACGCACTCGCGTAGAGTGCGACAGCGGGTACAAAGAGTCCTTGTCCCACTAAGGCTCCCAGCTCCAAAAGTGCGGATCTCCAATATACAAGGATAACTTCACTGACATTCAACTGACAAATTGCCGAAATCCCTTGTGCAGCAAGAGGTGCGGATCTCCCGGGGATTTCATGTGCACCTGGGGTTCGCACCAAATCAACTACTTCAACCCTAACAAACCTTTCCACTTATGCTTAGTATCGCTTATGGCATACAAAGTAGCAAGTGGAGGTTTATATTCATTTAGGCATACAACAACATATAGTTAACGATCCCATTTAAATTTAAAGTATGTATAACTAAAAGCACCTCAGGGCACCGATGCCCTACAACTACATACAAAAGCCCTCATCTAGTAAAAATGAGGGCTTCCGTTTAACTTATTATATAACGATAATTAATTGCGGATAAGATAATCAAACGCACCCAGAGCTGCTGTAGCACCAGATCCCATCGAGATGATGATCTGCTTATAGGGACTATTCGTACAATCGCCAGCAGCAAACACACCAGGTACATTTGTAGCACCATGACTATTTACCACAATCTCGCCCATACGAGAACGTTCAACCGTGTCGGCTAACCAATCTGTATTTGGAACGAGACCGATTTGTACAAATACACCTTGCAACTCCACATGATGCTCTTCTCCTGTCTCACGATCGACATAAGAAATTCCGTTTACTTTATCCGTTCCAGTAATTTCTTTGGTTTGCACGTTTTTATGAACAGTAACGTTAGGTAGACTATAAAGTCGGTCTTGCAGCACAGCATCGGCTTTGAGCTCTGGCGCGAACTCCAATACCGTTACATGTTTTACAATACCTGCAAGATCAATCGCTGCCTCAATACCTGAGTTACCGCCGCCAACAACCGCAACATCTTTACCCGTGAACAATGGACCATCACAATGCGGGCAATAAGCTACCCCTTTGTTCTTAAACTCCACTTCACCAGGAACTCCAATATTCCGCCAACGCGCACCTGTTGATACAATTACCGTTTTGCTCTTGAGAACTGCACCGTTTTCGAGTTCAACTTCGATAAAATCTTTCTTTTCCAGACGCTTGGCACGCTGCAATTTCATGACATCGATATTGTACTCTTTCACCTGCTCCTCAATACTGGCAACGAGCTTAGGACCTTCCGTGTATTTAACACTGATAAAGTTCTCAATGCCCATAGTATCATTGACCTGACCGCCAAAACGTTCCGCAACGATACCAGTACGAATTCCTTTACGTGCTGCATAAATGGCTGCACTTGCACCTGCCGGCCCACTGCCAACAACAAGCACATCATAAGGATCCTTATTGTCAAACTCTGATGCATCAGGAGCAGTACCCAGCTTGGCAAGAATTTCTTCAACCGTCATCCGACCGCTGTCAAAAAATTCACCATTAAGGTAAACGCTTGGCACAGCCATAACGTCCTTGCTCTCAACCTCTTCTTTGAAGACTGCACCATCAATCATCGTATGAGTAATACCAGGATTAAAGATACTCATCAAATTCAGAGCTTGTACAACATCAGGACAATTATGACAGCTCAGGCTAATGTAAGATTCAAATGTGTATTCGCCACGAATACTTTTAATTTGATCAATTACACTTTGCTCAACCTTGGGAGGTCTTCCGCTAACCTGTAACAGAGCCAACACTAATGAAGTAAATTCGTGACCCAACGGAGTTCCTGCAAATGTTACCCCAGTGTCTTCCCCTACTCGATTTACGCTAAAGCTTGGTGTTCTAGACAACTGCACTTTCTCCACCGTTATCTTTGCAGACATGCCGGCAATTTCATCAACCAGTGCAATCATCTCTTGAGATGCCTCATCAGCGTCTGCACTAACTTTTAGAACAACATCTCCTTCTAAGAGTTGGAGATATTGTTCCAGTTGAGTTTTTAATTCTTGGTCTAGTGTCATATTATCACACCTTAAATTTTGCCTACGAGATCAAGGCTTGGTTTAAGCGTTTTTCCGCCTTCTTGCCATTTTGCTGGGCACACTTCGCCCGGATTGTTACGAACATACTGTGCTGCTTTGATTTTGTTCACCAGCGCGCTTGCATCACGGCCAATACCACCAGCTGTAATTTCAACTGTTTGGATCACACCGTCCGGATCAATGATAAACGTACCACGGTCTGCAAGACCATCCGCTTCGATTAATACATCAAAGTTGCGGGAAATTACATGAGAAGGATCGCCGATCATAATATAAGTAACTTTACCAATAGCTTCAGAGCTAGCATGCCATGCTTTATGTGTGAAGTGAGTGTCTGTTGATACGGAATATACTTCTACGCCCAACTTTTGCAATGTTTCGTATTGGTTTTGCAAATCTTCAAGCTCAGTAGGACATACGAATGTAAAGTCTGCTGGATAGAAGCATACTACACTCCATTTACCTTTGAAATTTTCTTCTGTTACATCGATGAATTTCCCATTGTGAAATGCTGATGCTTTAAATGGCAATACTTCTGTTCCGATAAGTGACATATTTATAATCTCCTTTAAATGTAGTGTAGTGATTAAAGCCCATTCAGAACCTGTAACATTTTCTGAACACACTTTATAATCATTATTATTTACGAAATGATGCAATCTGTCAAGCTATTTTATAATAATTACAAATTGAGAACTTTTTTCAGTCAAATACCTCATTATTCATTATGCTATGCTGTTAATGAAATGTGAGTATTCCTTAAGAAGTAAGGTTTCATTCGATGAGCCTTCGCCTTCCTTCACTTCATTTGGCCACTGCATATGGAACAACATTTAACCTCTAACACATTCATTCGAATACAAGAGATTGCTTCCTCGACTGTGATGGGTGATGTTCCCACATAATAGGATGCTCCTAATTTAGGTGCCGCAAAAGGTTCGATAAGGCAAATCAGATGACTCAGGCAATACAGCGTAATCATCCTGTTCAGAGGTGTGAGCGTATGGGTTGGAAAGTACATCAATTAGCTTCTGCATCACACTAAAGTCTCCGTGCCGCACCGCTGCTTCTAGCGCCTCCTCTACCCGATGGTTGCGAGCGATAATTGCAGGGTTGCTGTTCCGCATTAATTGCTGCGAGGCGGCGTCTGATTGCTGCTGTCTGGTCAGTCTAGCCTGCCATTGCTCATGCCACTGCGTAAATTCCGCAGTTCCAAACAGGATGGAATTCTGGAATTGACCCAAAGTTAAGGCACGGAAGGTATTGGTGTAGTCCTCGCGATACTTGCCCATCATGCTGAGCAGGTCATCGACCAGAGATTCATCTTGCTTCTCTTCGTTAAATATGCCCAATTTAGCTCTCATTCCTGTGAGCCAGTTATGGAAATACATTTCAGCAAAATCTGAAATAGCCTCTTCTGCCAATTCAATTGCCTGAGTCTCATGAGTATGCAGCAGCGGCAATAAGGTTTCAGCAAACCTGGCGAGATTCCAGGCAGCGATTTGTGGCTGATTTCCATAGGCATAACGTCCTCGAGTGTCAATGGAACTGAAGACTGTTGCCGGATCATAGGCATCCATAAATGCACAAGGCCCATAATCGATCGTTTCTCCGCTAATGGTCATGTTGTCAGTATTCATCACTCCATGAATAAAGCCCACAAGCTGCCATTGCGCAATAAGCGCAGCCTGACGCTTTATAACTTCGCGAAGAAGGAGCAGATATCGGTTCTCATTGGCGCTAACTTCTGGGAAGTGTCGTTCTAATGCATAATTAGCCAGTGCCTGAAGTTCTTCAGCAGTACCCCATTGTGATACGTATTGAAAAGTACCAACGCGAAGATGACTGGCAGCCACGCGGGTCAAGATTGCACCTGGCAGTTCCGTTTCTCGGATTATGAATTCACCGGTTGTCACTACTGCCAGACTGCGGGTGGTTGCAATGCCAAGCGCATGCATCGCTTCACTGATTATATATTCGCGCAGCATCGGCCCTAACGCGGCTCGCCCATCTCCACTGCGAGAGTAAGGTGTTGGTCCTGCACCCTTGAGCTGAAGGTCGAATCGTTCTCCTGACGGCGTAATTTGTTCGCCAAGCAAAAGCGCTCGTCCGTCCCCTAATAGGTTAAAATGTCCGAATTGATGACCTGCATAGGCTTGAGCGAGCGGCGCAGCACCTTCAGGAATCTTGTTGCCTGCCAGTATAGCTGTACCAGTGATACTTTCCAGCGCTTTGGTATTCAGCCCTAGAGAGTTTGCCAACGGATGATTTAAAATGACCAGCTTCGGTGACTGAACAGGAGTCGGATTAAGTCTCGTAAATAGGGATACGGGAAGGCGCGCATAACTGTTATTAAAGTTCCATCCCATATGTAGGTTTGTTTCATGTTCTGGCATCCTATCACCTCAGTTCTCATGTCGTTCAGCTGAAACTCCCTGCTTTAGGATTTACTGCTGTTCATTTATTATACCCTTTCCAATACTAGATGCACTTGTTTGTAATGATTCGTAGTACCAACTAAGTTTTTTATCATGTTCTACGTGATAGCAATAAGATATTGCAATCTCTTAAGTCTGTATTCATCTCATATACTAATTTGATTTTGATAAAAGATAGAGGAAATAGGGAGTGACAAAGATTGTAATAATGACACCGGTCGGAATATCTGCACCCATACTGACCGTACGGGTAAAGGTATCTGCCGCCAAAATAATTAACGCTCCTACCAATGCCGCAGTTGGAATCATGAACTTGTGGTTAGGACCTACAATTCTACGAGCCAAGTGAGGTGCGATCAATCCCACGAAGAAAAAGTTACCCCCGAGTGCTACACTGCCGGATGATAATGCGACGGCAGCTATCGTCAGACCGATAAACTCTCGTTTAACTGCGACGCCAAGACCAGTAGCTGTTTGATTGCCCAGATTTAACGTATTTAGAGTATTCGATTTGAACACTACATAAAAACCGATAATAATAACCCAAGGCAACAACACCATAATGTACTTCCAATCATCGCCCCATAAATTTCCGATCTGCCAACGCAGTGCAAAATCATACTGTTTCTGTTCTAGACCAAGTGTAATCATAAGCGTTAATGCGCCGTATCCACTGCCTAAGGCCACACCCGTCAGAATCAAACCTGTAGGTGACAGCTCCTTACCTTTTCGATAGGCAAGCACAAATATAAGCATCGCTGCTGTGATACCACCTACAAAGGCCAGCAGCGGTAAGAACATGGGTGATAAAAATCCGCTCCCCGCAAAAACGGTAATATACAGCATTACAAATAATCCGGAACCTGAGCTGATTCCTAGCGTACCCGGACTGGCCAGATCATTTCTGAGCAGGCTTTGCATCACACAGCCCGAGATGGCCATTCCCATGCCTACTAACACTGCCAAAGCAATTCGAGGCAGACGAAGCTCAAACACGATTAGATTTTGCTTCTCGGTACCCTTACCGATGATGACTTGCAGTACCTCGAGCGGAGATAGATTTAATCGCCCCACGTTCATACTAATTACAGCAAGTAGGATTACCAATACGGATAATAACAAAATAACACCAATCGGTCTTGCTAATGCAAATCGCTTCTTAATGATTTGAGTCAACCAAACTCCCTCCTTTGTTTGCGTACAAGATAGAGGAAGTATGGAACCCCGATCAATGCAAAGATAATTCCAAGTGGCATTTCGTGAGGACGTCCCAATATTCTGCCCAGTAAATCTGCACTAACCATAAACACTGCGCCATACAAAGCGGAAGCTGGTATGATGTAACAATAGTCCACACCAATGATATATCGAACAATATGCGGAATAATGAGTCCAACAAAGCCGATAGGACCGACGACAATAACAGAAAGTCCAGTTAATACGAGGACAATTATGGTGGCAGCGCCTTTAATCCGTTTTACGCGTAGTCCAAGACCTGCTGCAAGCTCTTCCCCGAAGTTCAGTATTGTAATAGATGGAGCGAGGGTAATTGCCCAAATCAAACCGATTACGAATACTGGCGTCACGTAAACAAGCTGCATCCACTCCACGTTAGCCGTTCCTCCAGCTGTCCAATAGGCCAAACTTTGTCCAATGTCATATTTAAGTGCAATATAGGTGCTGAAAGAACCAAATAGCATTGAAATAGACATTCCTGCCAGCACGAGACGCTGTGGGGTCATTCCGCGCTTACCGACTGATGCCATGTAATAAGTAATAGCTGTTGTGATAGCTGCACCCATACAGGAATAGATCATCGTTTCTACATAAGATCGTCCTGGCAAAAAGGCCATACACAGGGCAATCGCAAATGTCGAACCCGAACTGATGCCTAGTAGTCCAGAATCGGCCAGTGGGTTACGGGTAGTTCCCTGCATAACGGCTCCACACACAGCCAGACTGCATCCAACTATGATATCCGCTGCTGTTCGAGGCAAACGGAAAATTCGAATAATATGGTGTTCAGGAATTCCAGAATCAAAATGAAAAAGAGCACCCCAAGCCACTTCAAGGCTCATGTCTGCGGCACCGAATGAGATTGATGCTGCAGTTGCTAAAATCAGCATGATGCTACCAGTGAGCATGAACAAGCTAAACTTCAATCTTCCCTTGCTGCTGTTATCTGTTTCCATTAACATATTGACACCTTTAGTTTGTCCGTTGTATACGCTATTATTTCTTTTCTAGCGCGAGCAACCGATCCAAGATATAATCCAACTGTGCTGTCATGCTCGCAACATCGGAATAATAGAACAAACCGCTATACTCACCTGGAATTTGTATGACATTTCCTTGTTTAACCGCAGGGATGCTGTTCCAGATCACTGATTTTGCATATTCGGACTCGTATCCCTCTTTCAAAAACCAGAGCACATAGTCTCCAAAATATTGCGAAGCCACTTCATAGGACAGAGAATCACGACCCTTTCCTGACTTCTTAACCAATTGCTCGAGCTTCTCTGGCTTTTTCAGTCCAATATATTCGTAGAGCAGTGTGCCACCCCGTGAACCCGTCTCGTACATAACGCCGTATGATTCTCGGCCCCAATCCTGAAGAATACTGAAGTTTTTGTCTTTAAAAATACCGCTGCTCAGCTTTCCCTTTGCATTTTGAAGCTTTTCCTCGAAAACGGCAATCGCTTCTTTGGCCTCTGCTTCATGTCCAGTTGCTGCGCCAAGGAAAGATAATCGCTCTGATGAGCTTACTTCCCCCTCGGGAACTACAATAACCGGGGCAAGCTTGGAGAAATCCTCATAATCCTTAGGATCGTAAGTAATGATCAGATCGGGATCATATTTCAAAATTTCCTCGGACTCCCATTTCTCCGTGATCGGAATTCCCTCAAACTGATCATAAAATGGCATCGCTTTATCCGCACGAGCGTTTATCGCCACAGGCTTAATGCCCAGTGTAAATACATCTCCCACATACCAGTTGACGATGACTCGCTGAGGATTAACGGGCACCTCCACTTCCCCCATCACAGTCGTTACTTTTCGCGTCCCAGACTTCTCTTCAGACTTCTCTGATTCACTTTTATCCGATTTAGTTGATTCGGCAGATGTTACAGCTTTAGTACTGTCCACACTTGATGCGTCTGAAGTGCTTGTACTGCCGCAGCCTGCCAAAACCATCATTACAATCACTAGCGTACACACAATAAGACCTATTTGCTTATTCATTTTGTTTAACATGATTTCTCTCCTTCTACAGCAAAATAATGTAAAGATTCAGTTATTCTATGAAACCAAACAATTAGAAATAATAGAACTAAAAATAAGAAACAACATTAAATGATAATGATAATTATTATCATCCAAGTCAGCTTACCAACAGAACTATATTTTGTCAATCGGCTCTTTAAACTTTGTTATTATTATACAAAATACCCACCTTTCTCCATCTCATGGACTTACTACATATAGTAATCACAGCAAAAGCCACCAATCTGTAAGATTGATGGCTTTTGCGTCTTAGGTCTGTGGATGTGCTTTACGATATAATTCGCGACTCTTGTATCCCGCCTCAAGAATCATCTTCATTTCATCTCTGCGTTTAACTTTTGTTGCTTCTTGCTTGGCACTATACACGTAACGTGCCCAATCTTTACGGTATCCAGGGGTGAGCGACTGGTATAAGTTCAGCAAATCGGGCCTATCCTCAAGATCCCTTTCCACACATGGGATCAAAGAAATATAATCATCTACACATTGACTTGACTGAGAAGAAATCCGTCCCTTGTGCTTAGCATCTTCTTTAAAACCGACCACGGTAAAGACATCATCTAACCCGACCATACGTGCGAACTTAATATTACTTGATCCAATGTATCCAGACTCATCACTGCCTAGCCCTGTTAATAAATCATCGCGATGGATAAACGTCGGGTAAACTTTATTGCCCTTTTTAGGATATGCCGCAAAGAGATATCCATGTTGACTCATATACTGGTGCTCGATAACAAGGTTGACCAGGTTCTTTAAGGACTCCATGTCTAATACAAAAGCAAATATCAGATCGTACGTTCTCTCCTTGAAAAAGGTATCGTAGTTTGTCAACGCATTAAAATAATCGGTTCCTTCCGGCTGATTTATAATGGCCGCTTGCTTGTAACTTTTTAAGTTTAGCTTTTCTACGATGGATTTAGGCAACTGTACTTCATCCCCTACTTGTAATCGAATGCTCTTCATCATTTATTATAATTTAATTGTGGCTGAAGACAAATCAAGCAGCTACTTGTCAAGGACATTAGCAGATGCCAAATAGGTTTTTGTCCATTCCTAATCGTGCCCCGTGTCATACATTGATATTGTTAATCAAATTGTTAGCCTTTTACGCCAGTGCAGCCAGATACAAACATTTTTTTCAGAAAAGGTGATGCTCTTTTGTCTGCTCGACATGTATTTAGTAAATGGAAAAAAACCCGCGTTCTGCAAAACACCTCATTGAAGCGTTACATTCCAGAAACAGCCCAATACAATTTCAGCCGCTTGGGAGAGATGTTGGGTAGATACAAAATGGTGTACGTAAAGCCTGACACTGGTACCCACGGTAAAGGGGTTATGCGTGCTAAAAGACGCTCCGATGTTTCGTTCGAACTAAGTGAAGGAGTTTCTACTCACTCATTTCCTTCCATGGATCTTTTGCACAATAAAATTAAGTCACGGATCGGAAAGCGAAAGTACTTGGTGCAACAGGGTATTCACATGCTGAGCCACAAAGGCCGAAAGTTCGATCTTCGAGTGTTGGTTCAAAAAAATTTGAACCATAATTGGGAAGCGATGTCCATCTTTGGTCGGAAAGCAGCTGCTCATAAAATTGTAACGAATGTAAGCAATGGTGGTAAAATGGAATCCTTGTCTACTTTAATGAGCCCTCACATGAGTCAGTCCTCCATTCGTCAACTTCGCAGCGAGCTTAACCAAATGGGATTAGCTGTAGGCAAGCAGTTAAGTAAAAATTATAAGGGCTTGAAAGAATTGGGGCTTGATATCGCACTCGACAAAAGCATGCGGCCATGGATTTTAGAAGTGAACACCAGACCTGCTATATATGTCTACCGAACATTTAACCCCGCTGCCTATCGCCGTATTTTACGTTATGCCAAAGCTTATGGTCGAACCAAATAAACGATGAAGCTTAACACTCAAAAAGGACGATAGCCCGAATGTGTAATAACATCGGGCTATCGTCCTTTTTCAACGAAAAAACAAGTTCTGTTGTTAATGACACTTATGAATATCAAATAAGTTCGTTTCTCTTTCTTAAAAATCGGAATAGAATACAGCTGAATACAGCACAAATGGCGGCACACAAACCGATGAATGCGTACCCAGCTTGGAGACCGCGGATTAAGCCCATTTGAGTATCCGCACCGAATAGATGTTTAACAACATCAATCACTCCCCCTATCATATAATTGCCAATGACACTCCCTATTCCCATTAAGGTGACTGTAAACGTGATAGCGGTATCACTCCCATTGGGATACCTTTTCGCGATAAAAGCCATAACCGTGGGATAAATCATGGCAATACCTATTCCAGCACCTGCAAACAGAAATGCTAATCGTTCCCCACCCAAGATGGCTGCAAACGTGCATATTGCAGAAAACGTGGAAAAAATAATAAGCGATAAATTAAAGCCAATGTTATCGGTTAGTGGACCTAATAGCAGTCTTGCGAGCGCAAAACAAAAGAAAAAAGCAGACAACATACCTGAGGCTGTAGTCGTATCCCAGGAATAAGCCTTTTCCAGGAAATTGACTAACCATCCACCAACAGCCAATTCCGATACAACACCAAATGAGAGGATCAGCACCATAAGCCATAGAGCACGGTCTTTCATCAAAGTCTTTAATGAAACATGATCTTCATGTGATATATTATCGCTTGGGAAAGTACTTCGCCATGCAAATAAGATTGGAATAATGGATAACGCTAACATAACGAGGTACATGCCGCGCCAATCCAGCGTGTACCCAAACACACTCACCGACATAAGCCCTGTTGCAATTAAGGGTGCGACGGTAGAACTGAGCCCATAGAAACCATGGCTTAAGTTCATCATCGTGCCTGTATTTTTGACGAATATCCGTGCTCCTAGAATAGCAAGCGCAATCTCAAGCATCCCGTTGCCGATATACATTAGAAAATAAGATGCGGAAAAAGCCGGATAGCTTCGAGAAAAGTAAATAAGAATACCTGAAATGAGCATAGACCCAAAGGCGGCAATACTTACAATTTTAATTCCCCATCTACGCGTCAGGAAAGCAGTAAATGAACAGGCTATTAAGTAACCCAATGCATTAAGCGACAATAACATGCCGAGCTGTGATTCATTTAACATAAAATCAAATTGAATTCGTGGGATTGCTGGTCCTTTTATATTTTCTGAAAAACCAAAAATAATAAAGCCTAAAAAAATCGTTGCCAGCTGCATGGCATAAATCCTGCTTTCAGGCTTTTTGAAGCGCTTTGCCACTCTCCTAAACCTCCAAGTTGGTATTATTCAAATCTTAAGCCGAAATTTCTTCGCTACTATTTTTTATTATAGTCTCTCTATTTATTTAATGGTATTAAAAATAGTAACAAGTAAAACAAAAGTCCTGCACTTGACTTAAATGAAGGAATATGTAAAACTTGATATATTTATGTTTGGTATAATTCGCTGATCTATAGCGATATTGGTTTAGTCCTCCTACATTTATTGATCAAGGTGAACTTAAAAATGAGTATATGTAATCGAATTAGAATAATGAAGCCCCCGTTTCCCTAGCTAAGCTTATACTTTTCGAAGTTATATAAGCTTGTAGGAGGGCGAATATAAAGTGAAAACCAAAAATAATGCAGTCCCGTCTTTATTATTAATGATCGTACTTGTGGCTTTTCCGCAGATTAGTGAAACTATCTATACACCTTCACTACCCGATATATCACTGGCGCTCCGTGCCTCAAATAGTGCGGTCCAGCTAACCTTAAGCATTTACTTTATCGGATTTGCGCTGGGTGTTTTCTGCTGGGGATGGTTATCGGATTATATCGGACGAAGACCAGCCATGCTGGGTGGCCTTGTTTTATATGGAATTGGAAGTTTATTGTGCTATTTCTCAGGATCTGTTGATGCACTTTTGCTAAGTCGTTTTATTCAAGCTTTTGGTGCCGCTACTGGATCGATCATTACACAAACGATACTTCGTGAAAGTCTATCAGGGACGCAACGGCACACCATGTTTGCGCAGATATCTGCAGTAATCGCATTTACTCCCGCTATCGGGCCGCTCATCGGAGGCTGGATTGATCAAGCCCTTGGATTTAGGTCGGTATTCTTTACGCTTGTTATTTTGAGTGTTGTTTTGTTTGTTTATGCCCTATTGAAGTTGCCGGAAACAACTGATAAGTCAAAACGAAAAAAGGTAGCTCTTGCATCGACCGCTAAACAAATGTTGTTGTCACAACGTATTCTAGTCTTTGGCGCGTTGATTGGCGGCATAAATGGAGTTATTTTCAGCTATTATGCCGAGGCCCCTTTTTTATTTATTGAGTACTTTCAATTATCACCAGGTGTTTACGGTTTCTTCGGGATTGTGGTTGCCTTGGCATCGATTTTCGGTTCAATGATATCCAAAAGACTATTAACAAGGCATGCCCCTGAGAAAATCATTCATTCAGGTCTTCTTGTAATGGGCGTTGGAGCGCTTGTATTGACAGTTGCTGGTGCAGTGGACACACTACCAAGAATCATGGCCATTGTATGCATATTAGGATCCATGTTTATTATGCTGCTGGGCGCAGGGATTGCACTGCCTAACTGTTTAAGTCTTGCACTTGTCGGTTTCCATGATGTGGTTGGAACGGCGGGCGCTATTTTTAGTCTAGGTTACTACTTGCTCGTTAGCTTTATAACATGGGGAATGAGTGTTCTTCATAATGGTTCTCTATTAACAATGCCACTATATTTCTTAGTGATAAGTTGGGGTATGTGGCTGCTTGGGAAGCATTTTATTGTTAGTGAGCAGCGTATTATAAGAAGATAACAATCATAACTAAGTTTAATAAGGACTTATATTGTTTCAAAAGGAGAATTTAAGGGGCTAAATTAGGAACTTAATCTTTAAAAAAGCAGCACTTGTTATAGTGCTGCTTTTTTGTAACCATAATAAGAATGATTTGTATTCTAATGCATAATACATTGTACAGATTTACGATTTAACTGTTGAACTTGTTATGTCAGTTATTCATATTAATTATTGATGAATAAAACGTTGTATTATAAAATAATTGAGATTATGCAATCATTCTTTTTACGAATTTAGGAGGAAATAATGGAGCCCGAACCGGAACGCGAAAATTTAGTACAGTTACTTAAGAAAGGAAATAAATCTTCTGCGCTCGCGATGGTAGGCAATGCTTTTATTGCAATTGCTAAAGGTACAGGAGCAGCTATGAGCGGCAGCGGAGCAATGTTCGCATCTGCTATGCATTCACTAGCAGACAGCGTGAATCAAGGATTTGTGTTTGCAGGAAGTATTCTTGCGGAAAAGAAACCTACCCGTCAATTCCCTACAGGATTTGGACGAGTAATAAACATCTTTTGTATGATTGCGGTCATTGTCGTGACGATCATGGCTTATGAGACTGTTCGAGAAGGATGGCATTTGATTCAGCACCCTGTGCAAGCTGGCGCTGGCAGTGCGTTTTGGATTAACATCGCCGCTTTATTGTTAAACCTTGCTGTTGATGGCGCAATCTTGTTAAAAGCGATGAAAGAAATAAACAAAGAAGCAAGGGTTGAAACAACAGGCTTCGGATTTATTCCAGCAGCATTTAAACATGTGGGTCGTTCTGCTCCTCCTACCCGCTTAGTATTTTACGAAGACCTGGTCGCAGTGACGGGTGCACTATTAGCCATGATCGCAGTTATCGTCACCTCTCAAACCTCATTTGAGGCACTTGATGGAGTTGTCACCATTCTCATTGGGCTGCTCATGGTTGGTGTTGCATTCCGGGTTGGTTATGATAATATGGTTGGGTTAATCGGAGTGTCGGCGCCTCGTGATGTTGCTGAGAGAGTGGCTTTAATTATTCTTTCTGATAAAGATGTGACCGATATCAATGATCTTCGTATTACTCAAGAAGGACGCTATTACCACGTCGATGCTATGATTGAATTACGTAGAGGCTTATCGTTAGCTGATGCTGATGATATCAAATTCCGTGTTCAAGATCAGCTGATTGCAGATCCAGATATTACAGATGTGGTTCTGGGTATTATTGAAGACAACGGTGTAAAAGACTGGACGCCGAATGTTCTAAATGAATTTTCATGAATAAGCACAATAGCGGTACATACAGACATGGAACGATTCCCTGCATGTATGTGCCGCTTTTATTGTAGCAACAGCAACAAAGAATTACTTATTTAACGACTTATTTAAGTTATGCAGCTTAGGATGGACTTCATATTATGGACAATAGTCGAGTAGAGAATTGGTGGGTAGATTATTTTGCAAAAATACAAAACATTACTATTTGATGTAGATGATACGCTATTGGATTTTGGTGCGGCTGAAAAGTTAGCTTTGGAGATGTTGTTTAAAGGTGAACAGGCTCTACTGACACCTGAAATTGAAGCACAGTATAAAAAAATTAATCATACGCTATGGAAATCCTTTGAAGAAGGGAAATTAGATCGTGATGAGGTTGTAAACACTCGCTTTTCTATTTTATTTAAACAATATGGCAAAGACGTGGATGGGACTGTACTCGAAAATAACTACCGGACTTATCTGGAACAAGGACATCAACTTGTTAATGGTGCCTTTGATTTAATAATGGATCTTCATCAGAAATACGATTTATATATTGTAACAAATGGCGTATCCAAAACACAGTATAAGCGTTTACGTGATTCGGGACTATATCCAATGTTTAAAGACATTTTTGTTTCGGAGGATACTGGTTTTCAAAAGCCAATGAAGGAATATTTTGATTATGTGTTTGCAAGAATTCCTAACTTTGCGGCGGAGCAAACCTTAATTGTTGGAGACTCTTTAAGTGCGGATATAAAAGGTGGTCATCTAGCTGGAATAGATACGTGTTGGTTTAACCCCGAAATGATACCCAATCATTCGGATATTATTGCCACCTATCAGATTCAAAAACTTGAGGAACTCTATTCTATTTTAAGAGAAAACAACAGCATTTCTTCTCATTCCTACATGAGATTGTGAAGAACCTTAACGAGAATCGTAGGACATTTGCGGATCTTATGGAATGCCATCGAATCAACGGTCCGTACCAGAGAAGAGGCCGATCCTAATTAACAGGTTGGCCTCTTTACTATTAGGTTATTTATGCTGTACATATTCATATGAGGTGTAAGCCCTTGATCCGCACCCTCAAACCACATAACTGGAACGACTTGCACACAAACATAATAATGGATTTATTTGTAATAAAATCCAACCTAAGTTAGCAAAAAGATGTTATTATTAGGTCATGACAGGTAAAACCATCCATATAATAGAATGCAAGAAAGGAGGAGTATCTAGATACTGTAACAAAAGAATTAAGTTTTCCATACAAAAGGAGGAATATGGATGTTTTCTTTGAAAAGCAAGCCTGGGCGTTCTGTTTTCCGTATCCTGTTTCTATGCCTCGTGTTGATGTTTACAATCGTTCCAATCACTTCGGCCGCCGCACCAGACCCTGTTACTAACCTTCATCTTACTAGCACTTCTCCCGTTACTATTGCATGGACGAACCCTACGACCGACTATGATTACATTCGGGTTATTAAGTTGAATAGGACTAATCTAATCGAAGTATTCAAAAAAGAATTAACCAAAGGAACAACCCTCTTCTGGGATCACACAAATGTTGATTCTAACAAACAATACTGGTATATCTTTCAAACCGTAAAGAACGGGGTATACTCTACCCAGCAAAAAGTAATCCTGAACTAAACCAACAAAATATTTATAATGACGGGTACTCATCTGATGCTAATATTCATAATCAATTAGCGAAAGGAGCTGTTTCCCAAGTGCATTTTTGTGACTTGTAGAACAGCTCCTTTTTTTGAAATGCTAGATTAGGATCAGGGTTTAGGGTACAACTAAGGTGTATGGAACGGCCCAGGTTACCCCATAAGTATTTACTAGTTTCAAAGTATATACGTAAGTTCCAGGTTGGAGTGTTAGAGTAAGAGAGGCAGATTGAGGATTGTTTCCATTTTCATTTAATATATCTTGAAAAGGGTAGCAGGTAGACGTGCAGCTCCCGTTTTGGTACAAATACCAGAAGTCCGCGTTATTTCCGCTTGTGATGGAGAACCCGACCTTATAATTTCGATTGCCCAAAGAAGAAACAGTTATGGTCGGGACAGCAGGCACGCCCAAGTAGTCCGCTACGGGTATGCGTGACACCGGTGCCTCAATCTTTGTTCCATCCGTTAGATGTGCAATCACAAAGTAATCGTATGTTCCCTTCTGCGATATTTTGTTGTCTATGCAAGTCGTTTGTGTTGTATTATTACATATATCCCACCAAAACCAAGCATAAAAAACGTCATGCCGCTTTACTTCATAATGGCTCACTTCCTTACCAGGTGGCGGATTCCAGCTGATTTGTACTTGTCGTTTTCCGTTAGCATCCTTCCCTAAGTTCACGGTGCTGCTTGTAAAATTTCCGTCTGCAAATACAGAGCTGCTAAGCGACAAAACCATTACCATTGCCCAAATAACCATCATCCACTTCCTCATAACGTTACCACCTTTCCCATTTGAGTTTTCTAATCATCAAATACATTTTATTACATATTTGATTACATGATCGAGCTTACCACGATGTGTGATATTAATAAAGATAATATAATAGATTACAGGAAAGAAATTTGATTAATAGAGAGCAGCTAAACATAGTGTGTATTCTCCAGCACCTTTGATGTTTGGGTGGTTAAGCTGATTACCTGATTCTAAAGCCAATCGCAGATGCCCGCCCCATAGTATGTGGCGGGCATCTGCGATTATTAGTTCGTGATTCTATTCTACATCCTACCGTCAGTGATTTTACTCGTTCAAATAGGTACTGACTCTATTCTGGATCAACTTGCTTACTTCCTCCACTGACTTCTGGCCATTCATATAGGAATCAAACTCTTCTTGGACGATAGTCTCGATTTTTTTATCAATAGAAAAGCTTGGGTGTGCTGTCTCAAGGACTTTTTGCGCGTACTGAATTTGTTCCTCCAATAACTTGGCATCCGGCACAGTTGCAGCCAATTTTTGCGCTGCTTCCTGAAGCTTTTTCTCATTTGCTCCCTTATGCAGGGGAATCCCCATCATGTAGTCCGAAGCTTGCACCTCTTCTGTGAGCATAAACTTCAGAAATTCCCAAGCTTCCTTTTGAACTTTGGAGTTACGATTCATACCAAAGCTGTTGCTAGATTTGTAAGTCCAACCGCGAGGTTGACCGCTGATCGTTGGTCTTTGGAACATTTGACTATTCGAATCTACTAATTTGCTCAATAGAGTTTCTGCTCTGTTACTTCCCGTATAAGAGAACAAGCTATTTTTATTTCCGTCACCGGAAGTACTCATACCCTCTTGGTTCTCGTCATTGGCATTAATCAGCCCTTCATCGTACATCGCTTTAATATTTTGCATAAGTGATCTGAATTCGTTGGAGTCAAAATTGGCTTGCTGATTATCCAGAACAAATTCTCGATAGCTATCCTCAAGGAAGTAAGACATGATCATCTCTGGTGGAAGTCCGGCAAAGGCGTATATTTCCTTGCCTTGCTGAGCCTGTATCTTCTTAGTGATATCCTTAAGCTGCTCCCATGTCCATGCCCCATCGTCAATGTTAGCGTTCACCTTTTTCAAAAGATCGGGCTTACCCACCATCATATCCAGCATCAGATTAACAGGCATGGAATACAGACCTTCAGCACCTTGTGGTGACTGGAATATGTTTTGGAAATACTGCTGCTTATCAAACGATGAATCATTTGTCATGAGATCATTTATGTTAGCCAATACCTGTTTATCCACCAATTTGTCTTCTGGCAAGTTTCTCATTTCTATCAAATCCGCTCCTTTCCCGGACATCGCTTCAGTAAGTACCGATTGCACATACTTCTCAGTCTCTAATCCAGTCATTATCAAGCCGCCGCTAATGGGATAGCTTTTAAGTTCGATATAAATGTCAGGATGCAAGGCCTCGAACTTTTCAACGACCGTTTCTAGAAAAGGGTTTACATGCAGTACGGAAACAACGACTGTTTTCTTGCCTCCAGCTTCGGGTGAAGGGGAAGAATCCGATACAGGATCTGCATGATTTGACGTACAAGCCGTTATAGATAACATGGCGATTATAAAGAGTAGCAACCATTTTTTGTTCATTATTATCATTCCTTTTTAATTTAGTCGAACCCGGTTGCCATCTTGCAACGGTTCACTCATTTCTACAATAATATCCGCTACTGGGGTAAGACCAGATAGTATAATTACCTCATCTTCTGTTTCACTTCCCGTCTTCACAGGTGTTTTTTGTGCGGTGTACGTATTGCCTAACGGACTTTTCTTTTCTCGCACAACAAATACATAACTTCCTGTACTATCTTTCTTAAGGACCTCTTTACGTAAGACCAACCCTTGCTGCTTAAGCGGTTTGTCGATGTACATGCTTGCCTGCTCACCTCCTTTCAAATTGTTATCCTTCATCGTGACCTCAATGATCTTCTTCGTATCCTCCTGCTCGTTGTTCATAGCACCTATTTCTCCTTTTGCCCCCTGATTATCAGGTGTTGAACTTTCCTTGATTTTTGTGATCGTACCCGTCACCGTCCATTCTTTTTCATCTTTCACACGGACTTGTACACTTTCGCCGAGCTGCATGAGTTCAGATGCGTTTACATCTGTGGCAAATGAAAAATGGAATCCAGCGCTGGATTTTGCTAGGGTTAGCGCTGTCGATCCACTGGAGAGTATCCCGCCCTCTCTCGCTTGAATATCCAATACCCGCCCACTATAAGGAGCCATTATCGTATTATTTTTTGACAAATCACTGCGCAAGCTATCAATCTTTCGTTGTTGTGTATTTACACTTAATTGTTGTTTGTCAAGTTCACGCTTTACCTGCCGTAATGCCTCTGCATCTTCTTCTCTTTTCGCAGCAATGTATTGTTCTCTTTGTGCATCGATATCTAACAGCAGCCTTTTCAGCCCATCTTCTTCATCTAGCAACTGCTGCTTAAGTGCAGAATTATCGAATGTTACAAGTACTTGGCCCTTCTTAACATCATCGTTTTTGTTAACATGAACTTTGGTCACTTTTGTGCTACTGTCACTAATCAAATCTTCCTGCTCCTTATAGGTGATCGTCCCACTGCCTTCAATGACTAGAGATAACAATTTGGTAGCGGCATTTTCTGTCGTCACTTTTGGCAGCATCATCGTTTGAAAGGTATTGCTGAACAAGGTCAGCACGGCCAATAGTCCAAAAAACGCAATAAACAAATAACGCAGCAGATGGCGGCGTATAGCCAGCATTTCAATTCCTCCCTGTACTATGGTGAATGATCGATGTTAAGAGGCGTTACCCTTTAATACCGGAAAGTTGAATCCCTTCAATAAAATACTTCTCCGTATTTAGAAATAGCAGCACCATAGGCGCCATATAAAGGCAAGAAGCGGCAAATGTAACCCCGAAGGCTTCCTTCTGCAGGCTGGACAGAAATACGGAGAGCGGTTGTAATTCCGCATCACGGAGAAAGATGAGCGGCTGCTCGACCATATTCCAGTTGTCAGCGAATAACAGTACAATAAGTGCTGCAATCCCTGGTTTGACCATTGGTAATACAATAGACACAAAGATGCGTAAATAACTCGCGCCATCTATTTTGGCAGCTTCCATGTAGGCCGTGGGAATCTGGAGCATAAATTGCCTTAGCAAAAACACCCCAAACGCAGCGAATATCCCTGGGAGAATGATGGAACTGGAACTATTTAAAAGTCCAAGACGGTCTACCATTAAATAATTGGGTACAAGCGTGACTTGAAATGGCATTAACATCGCTGTCAGGTAAAGGAAAAACAATAACTCTTTACCCGGGAAACGAAATTTTGCAAAAGCGTAGGCTGCTAATGCCCCCACTGCCACCTGCCCGATTATTATTGGCACAACCATGTACACAGAGTTCCAGAACATGTGTAAATATCCCGATGTGGATACGAGCACCTTAAAATATTGTCCAAAGGAGACCCAATCGGGAATCAGCTTCAAGTTAACGAAATCGTTCCTGCTCGAACTTCCAAGCATGTCGTAATTTGCGAAAATCTCTCGTTCTGGCATCAAAGAATTAACAACTGTAACTAAAATCGGGACAAATAACAGAAGTGCAAAAATCGTTAATCCAATCGTTCGTAAGAGTGACAGCATATTTTCTTTAAATTTTTTGCCCACTTGTGCAACCTCCTGAACCCATGTAGTTATGCGTCTTACTCCATAAATGAGCGGAACATGCGCTCGATTAGGAACAAGCAAGCAACCAATACGACAATACAGACTGCCATAAGTGTCGCTGCTGCAGATAACTTCTGAATGTCCAGCGATAAGAACATATTGTTCATATAGTGCTGCAGCATATAAATGCGATCTTGCGGATAAGCTCCTGCTATGAGATACGTCTCCCGAAACACTTTGAATGAATTTAATACGGACATCAGGATGACCAGGAACATCGTAGGTGTCAAATAGATTAACGTGATGCCAAACAACTTACGTATTGGCCCTGCCCCTTCCAGATCTGCGATTTCATAATATTGCTCAGGAATATTTTGTAGGCCCGCCAGAAACAAAACAACGTTGTATCCAATGTTCTTCCATACATAGATAAGAATGATAACCGCCTCAGACCATTCTGATTTCATCCAATCGATGCGACTCCAACCTGCGTATTGCAAAAAAGCGTTAAATACCCCGTTCCAATCAAACATGATCTGCCAAAAGAGCACGATAGAAGCCACCGGCACGATTAATGGCAGCACATATGCTGTTCGCAGCCAGTTTCTGAAGAACACACGCTGGTTTAACAGCATTGCCACAATGAGAGATAAAGTAACAAGCAACGGTACGCTTATAGCGGTGAATCGGATGGTATTTGCTGCTGCTTTTTGAAATGACAAGCTGGAAAGCAAATCTGAATAATTAACGAGCGTCCATGCAGCCGTGAGACGATCCTGGAAGGCGTACAGGATGCTTGTACCAAATGGAATTAAATAAAACAACGCAAAACCGATAAGACTTGGAGCGAGAAAGCAACAAGCAGTTAACATCTCCTTAATCTTTACACGGTGTATATTCATAAGCTTCTCCTCCATATCGGTAACATCATCAATCGGTATGTTTCCCGCTTCTATGGAGCCTAGTATATTGGGTCAACTTGAAGTTCATATGAAGTACGTATGAATGGAATAAGAAAAAGAACCCGGAACTAAGTATCGTTCCAGGTTCTTGGGAAACTCATAGAAAACTTTACGCCATTGGCTTCATTTGTTAATTTATACTGGGCATGATGTGCTTCCAATACCTTTTGTACAATGTATAAACCAAGTCCACTACCTCCTGTCGTTCGGCTTCGTGACTTCTCTAGTCGATAAAAAGGTTTGAAGAGATGAGGTAGCTCATTCGCTTCGATATGCGTGCCTGAATTCATTACATCCAGTTGTATGCCATCCAAAGTTTTAAAAAGGTGTACACTTACTACCTCCCCCTTAGGGGTATATTTGACTGCATTGCTTAATACATTGGACACTGCTTTAGACAACAAACGTTCATCAGCCTGCAGCGTGACGTTCTCCGCTATGTCGCTTACAAGCTTAATCTTTTTGGTATCACAAAAATATTGATAGTTCTCTATTATATTTGTCAGCAGCAGCGTAGCATTCAAAGTTCGGATTTGCGGCCTGAACTCCTGGCTTTCTAGGCTCGAAATATCAAGTATCTCATGAACAAGCTTCTCCATCTCTTGCGTAATTTGATGTGATTGCAGCAAATATTTATCTCGATTGCGGTAAGGTCCAATATTATGAATCATAGCCTCCAATTGGCCTGATACCGCAGTAATCGGGGTTTTCAATTCATGCGAAATCATCGCAACAAACTCCCGTCGCTGGATTTCTTGTTCTTCCTTTTTTTTGATGTCGTCTGTCAGCTGTGAATTAGCCAGATGAAGCTCCTCCATTGAGCGTTGCAGATTGCGAGACAGCTTATTTAATGAACTTGCCAGCTCTCCAATTTCGTCATTTGACTTGAAGTCGAAATCTGTACTGAAATCAAGCATGGCCATCTTTTTAGCCATAACATTTAGGCCAAGCAGTGGTCGTGCAATGAGTCGAGAATACACATATGCACCAACAAAGGAAAGCAGTAGAATTACGATTACCATGTAGGGTAGAAACGTCAATATAACGGTTGCTGCCTCATCAACAGGCTGGAGTGATGCCGTGACCATCAAACGATATCGCTCACGATCACCTACAAAAGAAACAGGCATCATTTTATTAAAAGTATCATCTCTTACTACAGGAGGCATAGTGGAGCCCGTTATTTTAGCGTTATCAGTATCTTTGAGAAAAACAACATTAGGAAAAATGATTTGATTTTTCTCACTTTGAACCATTACACTGGCGTTGTACTGATGTTCAAACTCCTTCAGTATATCTTTTGCCTTGTCCCATTTACTCGCTTCGATTTGGGAGACTAATGTATGCACGCCAGCCTCAAGCTTTGCTTTTTTGTTATGATAATAATAAGGAGGAAGTAAAAAATAAAGCGTAAGATATAAAATCAGAGCCGACACGACAAGTAAAATGGTAGTGACTATAAATATTTTGAATGTAATCCCACGACGTTTCAACTTTCACCACCATCTATAATGTAACCTATTCCTTTAACCGTTCGAATGTAAGGCAATCCTAACTTTTTTCGAATATTTTTAATATGTGCGTCTACAATCCGCGTATCTCCATAGAAATCATATCCCCAAATCCGATCCAGCAGCATCTCCCTCGTAATCGTTCGACCCACATTTTCTAAAAAGTATTGAAGTATGCTAAATTCCTTAACTGTGATTTCAATAAGTGATTGATCAATATAAGCTTTATAGCTATCACAATCCAAGCGGAGACGGTCAAAATACAGCTCTTTGGGCTTGGTCTCTGTTTTAGACCGCCGCAGGATAGCTTCGACTCGTTTGACAAGCACATTAAAAGAGAACGGTTTTGAAATGAAGTCATCTGCTTCCAGCTCGAATGCTTTGAGCTGGTCTTTCTCTTCACTTAACGCAGTCATGATGATAACGGGTGTGCAGTGTTTGTTGCGAATCATTCTACACACGGAATAACCATCCATGTTCGGCAGCATAACGTCCAGCAGGACCAGATCAAACGTACCTTGTTGAAACTTGTTGTACCCTTCACTTCCATCACTAGCTACTTCTACAACATAATCTTGAGCTCGAAGAAATTCTTGAATAAGCTCTTGAATATAAAGATCATCTTCGATAACCAGAATGTTTACTGCCACTTATGCTCACCTCGATGTATAATTTTAATCTCAGCTAGTGCATCCACGAGTATACTAAAGCTGTATGAAATCCAGATGAAATTTAACTGAAGTTGTAATGAAGATAGGAAATGTCGCCCTCTCTTATACACTTCTTGCACCTCGATTTTTACATTACTTGATTAGGTAAAGGATGACCTAGATTTAAATTATTAGAATCAATTTGATAATGGTGTTACATAGCTGATTAAACAAAAAAGAGAGGCTGGCAGCCCCTCTTTTCAAATCGATCATACTCTAATTGGATTAAAGTTAGTTATCTCCTTTTTCTGTTCAACAGCGAGTTGAAGCATGGCTAAAGTATGTTGTTCATTGAATTGCCGTACAACCTTATCACATAATAAGGAAATGCTGTTTCCGCTGAGTAATTCCCCGACCATCGGCGAGACACCGAGCTCATTCAGCAGCCGCGCGCGCAATTGGACGGCCATCATCGAATCCAGTCCGATCTCAGGAAGTGATTTAGTCGTATCTAGCGATTCACGAGCAAAATGAAGTAATTCAGAGATGAATCCCTCCACATATTCGATAAGCACAGCTTCCCTCGCAGATGATGAAAGAGTTTGGATCTGTTCGATGATAGCTTCTTTCGCAGCTGACAGATCCTTACTTAGGTCCTCACTCTCGTCAAGCAGCTCAAGCATCTTGATTCCGTCATATAATTTGCGGAACGCACGCCAACCGGCGGAAAGTACCACGACCTGGGAAATATTTTGAACAATCAAATATTCTAACAGTCGCATACCTAATGCTGGTGTGATGATGTCGATTCCATTTGAACGGAATATGTCAATTAGCTGCAGCTTATCGACCATCCCGATTGACCAAGGTCCCCAGTTAATGCTAAGAGCTGGCAAGCCAAGTGAGCGACGATAAGCAGCAAGAGCATCTATACACGCATTACCTGCTGCATAGTTCCCTTGCCCTCCGGCTGGAAGCAAGGAACCAAGCGATGAGAAAAGGACAAAGAATTCAAGAGGTTGCAGTAGCAAGGCTTGGTGCAAGTTCCAAGCTCCTTTTGCTTTTGGATCATAAGCTTCGTCAAATAGGTTGTTATCCATGTGCATTAAAAGAACATCCTTCACTGTTCCAGCGCTATGGATGACCCCAAGAATCGGTAAAGAACAGTTTGTTTCGTATCCCTTGATGAAGTGATAAATTGCATCCTTGTCAGAAATGTCTATACCTATAACAGATACATGCGCACCTGTTCCTTCTAGCTCCCTGATGAAAGCAATCCGTTTAGCATCCTGACTGTCAATGATCGCATCGTCCCACGTCTCGCGTTCAGGCAGAGTTTTCCGGCCGAGCAGCAGCAAGTGTCTTGCCCCTTTTTCAACGAGCAGACGAGCTGCTTCTTGCCCGATCGCTCCGAAGGCTCCTGTAATAAGATAAGTCCCATCATTCCGGCATTGCAGCGGCAAGGAGGGCGGCAGCTCATGATATCGCTTTAGCCGGAGCACGTAGCGTCGGTCTTGCCGATAAGCCACCTGCTGTTCCTCATCATTTTCATTTGTGATTTCGTCCATGAGACATAGTGCTGCCTCGTCTACCGTTGCCCCAGGATCCAAGTCGATTAGACCTTTTCCATACTCACGCAGTTCTTGCTGACCGATATAGCGCCCCAGTCCCCAAGCTGCTGCTTGGAAGACAGCAATCGGTCGTTCATTTCCGGGTATGCTCTGGGTACCTTGTGTGACGATCCAAATCCCTGCGGCAGCTTGATTACGAGCGATACTTTGGATAAGGTAAAGCACAGAATGGCAGCCGCGGTTTTTGATCATCCTCCATTTATAGGATGCATCCCTTATGGTCATTTCTTCCGGAGATGGCAAGTCCAGATTCCAACCATGCACAACCCCTACGGTCGAACCACCAGCCGCTCGGGACATATCGGCGAGCAATCGATCATAATGTTCTGGAGCCTCAGGATCGATGCAACTTTCCTGCCACTCGCCACCGAATGCATAAGTATGCCCAGAGACCACCAACATGCATCGATGCCCTCGGCTTCTTAACCTTTCCGCTGTTCTTTCTGCTATTCCTACTGCGTCGGCAAAAAAAAGCCATACGCTCGGAGTGCTGCTATCTGTAGATGGATTAGACTCAGGTGACATTCGTTCCAACTCAAGCCACTCCAAACGATTAAGCCAGCGCCCTGCTTGTTTACCGTCCATTCTACCACCGCCAGTGTCGACGGCTTGCTTCACGAAGTCCATGAATTGTGCGACAAGTCTCTCCTGTTCGTCATATATTAACAGATTACCTCTGGTCAACGTCTCATTACGTTCGATTAGTATACTGTGGGCCCATAAACGACCTTCGGGTTTGCGATAAAAGCTAACTTGCCCTAGGCGGACAGGTATGCGAAATTCTTGCTGCTGTGACTCTTGAGGAAGCTCGCCTTCGATCGGAAACTCGGCAGCAAGCAGTGCGTGGAAGCAAGCATCCATCAAGCGCGGGTGAAAACTATACTCGCGTGTTTCACTTTCGTCCATTGGAAGTACGATTTCGACCCATGTCTCGTCGTCCCCAAGATATACCCGCTCCATGCCCTGAAACGAATGGCCATAATCAAAGCCCGAATTTTTTAAAATGCGGTACGCTTTGTCTTTTTCAATTATATTCGGGGTCGTGCACCGAGCGCTTATGATATCCTTCTGATCTACCTTTTGCCAACCCTGAAGCTGTCGCACGCGGCAGGATGCGAGAAGGACGAACGATTGCCGCTGCTCATCCGCCGCAGCATATATCCGGAAGGTACCATTCTCTATATCCAAATAGTGCTGCATTACAGGTGAAGCACTCGAATCCGATAATATCAAACTTCTGTGGAACTCCATGTCTTCCAGCACGCAGCTGCTACCATCGCCCAACGTTTGAGTTAATGCAGCCATGGCTGCTTCGATATAGCCTGCTGCGGGAAATAGAATTTGATCCAGCACGCGATGATCTTGTAGATATGGGAAATGGAGCAGCGAGATTTCGCTTTCCCAAGCTTTCATTGCCCCTGGCAGCGGTCTGCCAAGCAGCGGATGGTCCCGATAACCTTGACGGATATGGCGTATGAACTCCGGTTCGTTCCAATACGCGTTCCTTAGCCAAGGATAAGAAGGTGGTTTCATCCACATTCCGTGCGGATACAACGCTTGCCAGTTCGGCTCGAAACCCCTGGTATACAATTCAGCAAGAGCATGCATCATCGCTTCTGATTCATCCTCTTTGCGACGGATCGAGGAAACCACGACTCCTGAACTCCCCCCCAAGCATTCCGTCAAAGGCCCAGACAGTACCGGATGAGCCCCAATTTCCAGAAATGCATTAAAACCTTGTTTGATCAACTGATCGATGACGGCTGCAAAAGCAACCGTATCTCTTACGTTACGCCACCAATAAGAAGCAGTGATATCCTGACCATTGACCTGACCGGCGGTTACCGTAGAGTACAGTGGAATCGAGACCAGCCGGGTGGGTATATCCTTTAAGCTGGCCAGCAGTTCATCTTTGATCTCCTCCATGTAATGGCTGTGAAATGGTACTTGCACTCGAAGCAAGCGGTAAAACAGACATTTTTCCTCCGCGCGTTTCAAAATTTCAGTCATCGCCTGTGTATCACCTGACAATGTGATTGAAACAGGGCTGTTGACTGCAGCGACACATACCTTGTCTTCTAGCCCTGAAAGAAGTTGGGCCGCGTCCATCTCCGAAACAGCAACGAACGCCATTGACCCTGTACCGCTTAGTCGATCAAGCAAACGACTGCGGTGATAAACGACCCGCAGCGCATCATCCAGTGTGTAAACGCCTGCTTCGTAAAACGCGGCCACTTCTCCCGCGCTATGACCGACGATCACACCTGGAAGGATGCCCCATGAGCGCCATAATGCAGCCAGTGACACCTGCAGCATAAAGCTTATCGGCATAGAAACAGCCGTTTCGTCCATGCGGCTGTCTAATTCTTCTTTCCGAAGTTCCTCAAGTATTGACCAACCGGCAATCGAAAAGAATAAAGCGTCACAGCGCTCCATCGTCTGACGGAATAGCGGTTCCTGCTTCAGTAGCTGCCGCCCCATTCCATACCATTGCGGCCCCATACCGGAGAAGGTCCACACGAGCTTTGATGCGTCTCCTAATATTTTGTTTTCGGGAATGATCCCCTTCATTGAAACACCATGAGCTGATGCGTCGAGGAGCTGCACCAGTTCGTCGCGCTGTCGAAATACGATTGCCTGTCGGTAGTTGTGATGTTCGCGCCGCATACCTGCGCTCCAGCATAAGTCCTCCATTTGAAATGATGGGAATGGGACGTTGTTGGTAAGGGTCAAACGTTGCAGATAAGCTTCGTTTACTAATGGGAGCGCCTCGGCTTTACGTGCCGATAGCGGCAGCAGATAGACCCGTTCCTTGACGGAATCTTGTTCTTCTGAAGCGACAGTTCTTTCTGGTAAAGCTCTTACCCTAGCATCTCCGGCTCTTATTGTTCGTGTCTCCTCGTGCTGCAAAGGCCCCCGTAAGATAGCATGAGCGTTAGTCCCGCCAAAGCCGAAAGAATTGACAGCTGCGATCGCCGGACCTTTGTGTGCGGGCCACGTTTCTATTTCTGTCGGAACCTTCAATTTCCAATCCTCAAAAGAAATAGAAGGATTCGGTTCATGGAAATGCAAATTTGGTGGAATTTGGAGATGTTGAAGGCAAAGCACGGCTTTTATGAAACCCGCAATGCCAGCTGCCGATTCGGTATGTCCGATATTCGTTTTGCATGAACCGATGTACAAAGGATTGCTCTCCAGACGAGCTTCACCGTACACTGTCCCAATAGCTTTAGCCTCGATGGGATCACCGATTGGCGTACCTGTCCCATGAGCTTCCACATAGTGGACATCGGTGCCTTTCAGACCGGCCTTGCGCAGCGTATCTTGAATCAGTTGCAGCTGCGCACTGCCATTAGGAACCGTAATGCCGATTGTATGACCGTCTTGGTTGATCCCACTGGCAACGATAACCGCTTGAATCGTATCACCGGCTTCCATGGCATCTGCGAGGCGCTTCAGTACGACCACCCCAACACCTTCTCCACGAACATATCCATTTGCGGACGCATCAAACGTTTTACAGCGTCCATCAGGAGACAGAAAACCACCTTTGCTCTCGACGACTGTATACTGGGGAGTAAACGATAGGAGCACTCCTCCCGCCAAAGCCATCTCGCTCCCGCCACTTCTCAGGCTTTCACAGGCAAGGTGCAAGGAGACAAGCGAGGAGGAGCAGGCGGTATCGATGGTCATGGAAGGGCCTCTAAAATCGTAGATGTAAGAAATCCGGTTCGACAACATCGTAGCCATACTGCTTGCAGCCGTATAGGGGCTGACATTACGTTGAAACGGATCTCCAAATTGTAGTGCATGATAATCAAGCGCAAATGCACCGATAAACACCCCGACATCCTTTCCTCGCAGCTTGGCAGGGACATGTCCCCCGTCTTCCAGCGCTTCCCACGTGACCTCAAGCAGATGACGCTGCTGCGGGTCCATATGCTCTGCTTCGTGCGGTGATATACCAAAAAATTCGGGATCGAACCGTTCAACTCCGTCGATGAATCCTCCGAAACGTGTAATCATCTTACCATTTCGTTCACGGTTAGGATGATAATAATCTGCAATGCTCCAGCGATCTGCTGGCACTTCGACAATAGCATCTTTTCCATTGATTAATAAGTCCCAGTATTGATCCGGGCTGTTGACTCCGCCGGGGAAGCGGCATCCCATGCCGACAACGGCTATCGCATCCCGTCTGGTATTATCGCTAGCGCTGCGGTTTAGTTCTCGCTTTGACATTTGTCTGCAACCATCCTTTCCGCATTTGCTTCAAGTAGCAAATTGCGCCCACACATAAACAGCAGTCCCTCGCGAGAGATCCCGCGCCTTAGCACGTTTCTGTTGACCAATTATATGGGTACACAGGTGTAAGACCGAGCTCGCCTGCCCCTGCTTGCTGATAGAGGTTGCAAGTCCATACCGTGTATTGCTTTGGCTGTTGATATGCAAAAGCACAGATGCATTAATTGAAGGATCAGCTGAAGTCAGCTCAGAATGGCAGCCTGCCAATAAAGTCACAATATCTATCGGTGCTGATCCGGATGAGCTGTTCATAAAACCACTTCCTGATAGGGCCATAAACGGCAACTCCTCTCACGGACACCAATGCCACGGATCTGGAATGCAAGCTGGTGGCTTTGGCGGCGTTGCCGCCGTCATCATCTGCTCCCACGTAATATGCTGTGGAGGCGTTTGATTCAAATACTGCGACAATTTTTGTCCGTTCGGACACGTTGTTGTACCATCCATAACGTCTTGCGTCACTTGTGTTGTAGCGAGAGCGATTCGTACCTGCTGCAGCGTCTGGTCATCTCCAATACGGACAACCATCAACACTGAGCCATAGACATGCAGCGTTTCATCCTCAGTGTTCTTAAGAATATAGAACTCTGCATATCCTTCTTGCAATTGCGTCGTGTCGGCGTTGATATTGGACATGTGCCACTCACTGCCTTGAACGATCACTTGGTCAATAACAGCGGTTGGTAGCAGCGGATATCCGTTATCGCTGAACGCTGTCTGAATATCAGGCGCTACATTTTGCTGATCCAACTCATTACTCATTGATTGTGGCAGGTCAAACAAGTGTACGCCGATCGGCCCACCTGATACGTATAATGTGGTGCCAATTTCGACGATATTGTAAACCGGGTACACAGAGTTAGAGCCGTTATTGATCGTCCAATAGCTGCCCAGAATATTCACAGTTACAGTTGCGTTTGATTCCAACGGATAATTGTTCATCTCGAATTGAGTTCGTAAATCGGACGATATCGTCTGATTATTGAGACTGGACGCATAGGAAGAGGGCAATGTGAAGAATGGTCCTTGATCGAGCGATATGGCGGCATTTGTCAGCACAGCTCCCTGTAATTGCGCCTCTACGAAGGTGGCTCCTTGGAGGTTAGCGTAGGCAAGTGACGCCTGTTTTTTATTAATCGAAGCGCGTAAATAGACGCCATTAAAATTAGTGCTCACCAAGTTAGCAGAATCCAAATTGCAGCCGTACATGCGGGCTTGTGAGAAATCCATGCTGCCCAGGTTGGCTCCTGCCAAATCCGCTTCTTCCAAATCGGCGTTATTGGCTTTGGCGGCATCACCGTACCAATTGACCCCAGACATATTGACCGCATACAAGTTAGCGTCAGTGAAGATGGCATTTGGCATGTAAGCTCCAGCCAATACAGCTGCATCGTTCGTATCGGAATACGTCCATACATTCAATACGGCACCTCCGTTTGTAATTGTATAGACGGTATTGCCATCAGTAATCACCCAGTTCTGATCCGGGATACGCACCGTCAGCATTGCATTGTTTGATAACGGGTGTCCGGCTTCCTGAAATGCTTGTTGTATGGATGACGTAATGGCCCCGCTGTTCAAATCCGGAACGAGCGACGTGCTAAGCGTAAAGGCTTCATCCTTCGCTCCAAGCTGAGCGCCTGTCAGATCTGCGCTTGTTAATGTAGCGTTCGACATGCTTGAGCTATACAACTTTACTCCATTTTTAAGCGAAGCATTCGTCAAATTGGCATAACTGAAATCCGCACCGGTTAAGTTGGCTCCATCAAATAAGGAGCCGGTCAGATCCGCATGGGAGAACGTCACGCCCAGCAAGGAACAATTGCTCAAGCGGACATTCTGCATGCTAGCTCCAGTGAAATTTGTAAGGGAATCGATCTCTGCTGTGGTCAAATCCTGGTTATCAAGATTCGCATATGCAACCGTTGCTCCAGGAATGTGAACATTTATTACAACCGCACGCAAAAAGTTAGTCTTTGTTAAATTCGCCTGGTCGAAGTGAGTACCGTTCGCATTTGCTCCGTACAGATTGGCGTTAGTCAAGTCGGCGCCCTTAAGGTCGGCGTTAATAAGCGAAGCGTCCGTCAGGTTAGCGCCTGCAAAAATGCTTCCTTGCAAATTGCTGTTAGGCAGTTGTGCGTAAGTCATTATCGCATTCGTCAAATCTGCATTCGACATAATAACTTCAGCCATCATGACATAAGACATACTGGCATTTGCGAATGAAGCGTACGACAAATTCGTGTCCAGCCCTTGAAAAATCGCACCATAAACATTACAGTTTGACAAATCGGCATGCGATAGATCAGATCCTGAAAAGATAATGCTGCTTAAATCGGCAGCAGCCATATAGACCCAAGTCAAGTCCATGCTTTCTGCAACCTTTGACGCCTGAATTTGTACCAGTCCCGGCGAAATGGATAATTGCTCTAACAGTGTTGTAGAAGGAGGGCTTTCAATTGGAACACGATTGACTGCATCCCCGTTCATATTGACGTAATATTTCGTTCCTGCTGCTTGCTCGCCGAGCCGGACGGATGAATCTGACGTCTCAAGAACGAATAAAGAAGGGGTGCCTGTTCTGGGATCTGTTGCCGCGTATCCGTTTCCGTTATAGATGACATATTTCCCGTTACTAGCCTGCAGCCAAAATCCGCTGCCGGTATCTCCATACGCATTGAAACGCTGATCTTCCTGAGCGGACTGAGTCGCAACAACAGTAAGCAGTCCAGTGTTTTTGTCTAGGCTTATGTAGGAGTTCCCATCTGTGCTGCTGAACGCCCATTTCCCGATAAACGTCATCGTATCCGAAGTCATGGATAATCCTCCTGTGCCGTTATAACTGTGCCGTTGGTTTCACTGATACGCTTCCGCTGCTACCGGGAATACCGGGTGCTCCCGGCGTCCCGGACACGCCGTTCACACCGTCATTCGCACTTGTCGGCGGCTGGCCATCAATGACGCCGTTCACACCTCCCGTTCCGCCTACACCGGCGATTCCCGCTGCTCCACCAACTCCACCTACGCCTCCTGACGATTGAGCCGAGACGGGTTGCGTCAGCGATGCAGATAGGTAACTGACAATAATGTCTCCTCCGTTGCCACCATTTCCACCAGCACCACCGTTACCACCATTACTACCGTTACCACCAATTCCCCCCAATGCTGGTGGCAATGAGTCCTCGCATTTGGACGATTGTTGCCCGGCATTGCCACCGCTGCTGCCGTTACTTCCGTTCCCACCATCTCCTCCATTGCCGCCATCTCCGCCTTGGCTAATTATGGTGATCGGCGATTGTGCAACGAACTGCTCACAGCGAAGCACGAAGTCGAACGCGCTTGCTCCTGCTCCGCCCTGTTCTCCGCCGCTTCCAGCCGCCAGCGCATTTTGTCCAGCTTGCCCATTCGTTGCGGACGTGCAATGTGGGCTGTCATTTTTATCGTACTTTCCGTTTATTCCGTTGGTTCCGTTTTGCGTTGCGCTTTGTCCATCCGAGCCATTATCCCCTTTGGCTCCGTTAGCTCCTTGAATGACAATGTCGTAAGCTAAACTCATGTTCTTCTACCTCCTCATAGTTTCTCCCGGCTGTCAGCCCGCTTTGTGACAAGTATTGTTCGATAGCCATGTTTGACAGCCGGACTAGTTTAATCGATCTATCTATTGGGATGGTGGCTGAGGCACGTTATTGACATAAACAGTTCCAAGCTTTCCGTTAGTGCCATTCACACCTGCCTGACCTGCATGGCCACCGCCCCCCTGTGGATTGCCAGAACCTCCGTTGCCTGCATTGCCGCCTTTTCCACCTTGCCCACCCTGACCTTTACCCTCTGGTGTCACAACAGTAATCGAACCGCCGGTGACTAGCGTTGTATAGTTGAAGTATACAGATTGGCCGCTGCCGCCATCCCCGCCCGTGCCCCCGTTTCCTCCATCTCCTCCTGTACCGCCCTTGCCTTGCGCTCCTGCCGAGCAATGGCTTGTTGAGGCCCCACCAGGGCCACCTGTTCCACCTGTTCCGCCTTGACCTCCTGTTCCTCCATTACCCCCATTACCACCTACAGATCCTAATGTGACCGGTCCATCGACCGTGTCGAGCGTTGCATTAACTGGTGCAGCATCCGAACCGCGAGAACCGCTGCCGCCTGGCGACCCTGGATTTCCCGTTCCGCCAGTTCCGCCCTGGCCTGGTTTAGTATCGCAAGAGTCTTTGCCATCCGATCCAGAGCTTCCCGTTGTGCCAGAGCTTCCATTACCGCCATTACCTCCTGCTGCACCGTCCTTCGCATCCGTACCTAAACTAACGTATGTATATGTTGATGAGTCCCCTCCTTGTTGCGTTAATACATTGGCCAGCAGTGTTGCTTGGCCGGTGTTAATGATTTGGCCGCCAGCTTCAACCGTTATTGTATTGAAGGAATATGTTATAGGAGCATCTCCGTCTCCAGAAAGAATAAGTTGATCCCCTGATTTCACAACGACATCTTCCGCCGCAAGCACCGCGAGCTGCGCGGGGAAGTAGTGCTTCTGAATCACATCCCGATATGATTGAACCTTTTGTGAGTTCCCGTATATATACGCTGTATATGCATGGCATATCGCAGCCTTTTCGTGTGGCGATAGCTCGGAATATGCCAGCGAGGTCTTCGCGGCTGGCCAATCATCCGCGACGTTGTGATGCTCCTGCATAACACCACTCGTATACAAGTGATCTGGATTGCCGCCGAACTCTTTAAACTCGTCGACGGAATTGATGGTTACGTACACTGGCTTCACAACAGATGGAAGAGCTGGATCGGCCGAAATATAGGTTGTACCCGAAGTTGTGATTGTTCCTTTGTGAAGGATGTCATCTGTAAGGCCATAACGGCTCATAAACGTACTCCGAATTTGATTTACTACGCTCATTAAGAACGCCTCCTTAATATTAGAATAGATTTGTTTACTTTTTCGTAAATGTATTTACCGAGAGAATAACGGGAGCTTGACAAATAATTTGCCCACCTGGTTCTAGCGTGATCGAGTTGCAGGTCAACACAACTGGATCATGTCCGTGCGGCTCAATGATCAGAGGCTGATCTGGAGTGACTACAATATCTTCGCAGGCGAATACACCCGCTTTTATCGGAAAATACCGCTTGTTCACAATGGAAGTGTAGCTTGTCATCTCTGTATCTTTGCCTGCAAGTATCGCACGTAGGGCGGCATAGACTTTACGATTGTCCGACTCATTTAATTGCTTAGCATCTGCATCCCATTTCTCATCAGGCCATGGTTCCGGCACGTCTTGTAAGACACCAGCTTCCTTGATGTTGCCGACAAGCGTCTGCAGTTCCTGCACCGTTTGAATTGAGACTATTTTGGGTGTCACCGCCGTAGGAAACTGCGGCTTGGTTGATAAATACATTGGGCCTGTCGAAGCTCCTGTAGTTAGCGTACCCCGGTGGATGTCTTCCTCCGTCAAACCAAGCTGTACGGATACTTGAGTGAATAGGTCTGCCACGTTTTTTCCCCCTTAACGCGTAAATGGATGAGAAAGGACACTGAGCACTTATTTGCTACTTTCAAGCTGTCCGAAGTTAGAGGCACTTCAACCCGGATTGCTAGACAACTGGGATACCGTACACTTCCAGACTGCTGCCGCTGCGAATAACATCATAGGTCTGTGCTCCATCAATCACTTGCCAATAGCCACTTGTGCTAACCGTCACGATCTGCGTCGAGCTACTCAATGTTATGCCATTCGCCGCAAAATCGGCTTGCACGGCAGCTACATCTTGATTATCGAAGTCAGGCTGCTTATCAAGACCCAGATCAAACAACGGTAGCGTCGGAATCCAGTGACTAATGCTAGGTTCGATGCGATTGTTCGCACCGACGATCGCTTCGTAATTGAGCGTGTACACATTGCGCCAGATGTCGATAACGAACTTGGCTGCACATATATATTGAGGACTTTCTGGCTGCAATCTCGAATCGGGCGTCCGTACAAGGAACATGCCATTTGGATCGTAAATATCCATCATATAATTGCCTGGCACTCCGCCCCCCTCTACATAAGACAACACATAGACATACCCTTTTGCTTCTGCTGATACGTCCAAATATGTGATGTCCGTACGGCCTTCTGGATTGTACAGCGAGATATAAGACAAGTAGCGATTAACGTTCAACACTTGACTATTAACCTCATCCTGAGCAATGTAGTATGACTGAGCACCATTCCAATCCTCCACGACCCAGATGCTGCCTTGAGCGCGGACATCAATCGTTACATTGGTCAGTACGTCGCATACGTTTAGTGAGCTGTTTGCTTTTTGTATGTTGTAAACGGCGCTTCGGGTTGGATCAGAAATCGTCCATTCCTGATCATGGGTAACGACCGTCACGTAGGAGCTGAGCGTATGATCGTCCATATTTTCGCTGTCGTAAGACAAGTACACACCCTCGTTAGCAAATGCATTTATCAGATTTGATGTCAGGACACCAGAATTTAAATCAGTTATAAGTGAAACATCAAGATCAAAAATATGTGTGAGCCCGTTTTCTTGAAATTGCTGCTGTAAGGCTGGCGAGAATATGCCTTGGTTCAGATCGGGAGCATAATCCGCTGCCGTTAACGTAAATAGCTTTTCACCTAGGAAACTGGCAACCGGATTACCTTGAACGTCAAACGATTGAATGCGCTGATTTAATGTTTCGAGAATGAGGATACGCCCGTCCGGTGTAACCGCAAGTGCTCTTGGTCCCTGCATCAGTCCTTGTCTGACGCCAAGGCCTGAGACCATCTGCGCATCAGGTGCCTGTGCATCATCCGTCGGTTCAGCAGGTATTTGCAAAATTTCCATCTTGCTGTCTTCCCAACTTACAGCGATAACCGCCCCGGTCGGATGAACGACAATAGCATCGAGAGTTGATAGGTTAAACTTGCCCCAACTCTTGAGATCTGGATCGTTCAAGCCAAAACCAGATTGTTCATCTTCCAAATTCACTTGACGTAAGTGAAACTCGTTATTTCTGGTGTCGACGATAAAATTATTCAAGCTGATTTCCTGCTCTTGTCCATCTTCTGGCTCAAGGCCGAATTGATCGTAGGCGATGGCTGGCTGGATAGCAAATGATACCTCGGATAGCTTGAAGCGGGATTGTGGATCGGCTAACACAGATAAGTTCTGCGCCAAATAATTTTGACTGGAAGCACTCCACACGTAGCCTACTTGATAGGCTTGCCCATTTAATGACATCCCTACCGGCTTGCATAAATGGTTGCCCCCACTGCTGCAATCAAGGCTCGCTACAGTAGCTGTTGGCACATCGCCAGCATGCCAGATATGCTTCTGGCTATCAGCGTCAAATATAATTTTCTCCTTGTAGTTGTACTGCGTATCTTGCGTGAGTGGCACGAGAATTTCTGTAATATTACCCGATTGACGAAGTGAAGTGGAACCGTCGTCCGGGAATGCCGGCAACCAGTCACCCTGATACTTGCCGCACAACCAACCACTGGTCGAATAAATTCCAGCAATAATCTGAAGGCTGCCGCCGACAGGAATATTTGCAAACGTTAACTGCAGTGGTGTGTTAGATGTCACTTCTGGCATGCTGCCCTTCAGTACAAAGTTCGTTCCGCCCTGATATTGGACAGTCACCTGATAATGATCTGCCACCCCTGGCCATACGGCTGTCTCTGGATGCCCTGCTTCACCATGCTCCGGATCAGGACTTAATGTGAACTGCAGGTCCATGGCGCGAGTTACAGTGGAGGTTAGTGTTGCTGGCGAAGATAGAACCTCCCCTGTCGTGACCGCCATTTCGGCAAAATCCATAGCCATGTTCGCTGCCCGCAGTGCCCAGCCCACGAAAGGAATGCTGTCTTCCAATTCCGCAACCGTTATTTGCCCCGTAATGTAAAGAAC
The DNA here is from genome assembly GCF_022346885.1 of Paenibacillus sp. ACRRX. GTDB lineage: Bacteria > Bacillota > Bacilli > Paenibacillales > Paenibacillaceae > Paenibacillus_B. The sequence continues at coordinate 74,986 of NZ_JAKRNK010000006.1, read as the reverse complement.
AAGCTTCTCAAGTCCTGGGCCAAGTAAAATGCCGGCCACGGCATCGGCGAATTTGCTTAAAACTGCTTTGGTGTTACCAAGAGCCGCAGCTGTTGCCACGCCTCCACCAACGACCCCAAAGGATGCCCCTAAAACGGCGACAACATTGTCGATGTCCTTTACGAAATCGCTAAACCATTTGGTGCTTGTAATCGCCGCGCCTGCCGCCAAAAACAGAGAAGGTATACCATATTGAAAAAAACCCGTCAGCAGTGCACCGGAAAGATCGACATCTTCGTCCCATTTGGATGTACCCAATCCCCCGAACAACAGTCTGAGACTTGTTGCATCATTTGGAAATGTGAATGATAAAGTCGTTGGGTCAGTTGGCATCGGGATACCCATAATGGTATTAACAGCCGATAGACTTGAAATGAATTTTTTGTAATCTGTCTCGAACCAGCCGCTAATTGTAGACGGAAGCTGTTCGTTCCAACCTTCGGGGTTTTGGATCGGATCACCGTTTTCATTAAAAAACTCTGCATAAGCTGTCAACGTGCGCAAATAGGTGTTTTTTACATCGATTGAGAAAGTGTTGTTGTCTTTAAACGCCAGCGAATCCGCGTATATCGACAATCCATGATTAGGCGTCAGTTCTTTTACCGTCCATTTAAAGGTCGGCTCAGAAGCATCTGCGGCAAGCTTTGGCGCCGCGAACAATTTCCGAAAGGTAACACTACTGGTTCCGTCCTGCTGTTGATTAGCCGTCTTCCCTTGGTTCACGCTCCATGTTTGGTTTTGTAGCGTCATGTCATTGCTGGAGGTTCGCATCGCTCCTGCATTTGGAGCCGTGGCATTCTGAGTCGTCAAATCTGACCATTTGTATATCAAGATGCGATCGCCTTTTTTATGCGTTCCGAAATCGTAATCGTAGTAAAGCGGATTTCCAAATTGATCGACGGAATCGGTAATGGTTGCCCAGCCGCCAGTAGAAGACGCCATGCCCTGTGAACTGATCACTGTTGCCAAGTTGTACACCTGATTGTATTGTGTGGGATTGACGCTGCTGGACGGGGCAATATGCGAATTTTTGACGATGCTTGCCGTATAAGGCTGGTTCGATGCCAATTCAGGGTTCGAGAACAGGATTGCGACGGCGATGTCCCAAGGCGTTTGTAAATATTCTGCATCTACGCTAGCTTGTATGAGCTCAGCATCGTTCATGCTGTTGTGCAAGCTAGTGACTCCCATAGACTCCAGCTTTGGATGATGAAACCGACCATTTTTAGCATGCATGCGTTCGAAATACTTTCGGTTGTGATGTTCAGGGATATGAATCGATACATGATGCAAGGCAGGGAGATATATCGTGGGATCCTTGTCAGGTGAGGTCACGCGAATTCGCCTTAATCGATCGGTGGGAAAGTGCTCGTCCGATACATTCACAAAATGTGTGAAGTGTTTGCGACTCTCTTCAGAGAGAAGCGCAAGCGCCTGATTGTTTACTGCTGCTTGTTGGAGTGTTTCCTCCGTATGCACTTGCAGTACATGCTGGCTAGTGCCTACATGTAAAGTAAGATTTTCGTTGGTGTAACCTGATACTAGTTGGAAATGTAAAGTCTTGGTCATTCACATCCTCCTTCTCAACATTTCGTTCATAGATAGATAACCACTGTTCATTTTATTGGGAAATAAACAAAATATACCTGTCAACGTAGAGAGCATCTCTCTAAGTCGAGCTTGTATACATTGCCACTGGGGGTGAGGTTGTTGAATTCATAAGGATCGTAATCAAAAGTCTAACTAATGAGTGGTGCAAAGTTCATTCCGTTTTTCTCTTGCTCGACATGGTCCCTCTCCTCCATTGGAGACATTAGTAATTCCTTCTTTAGAGAATCTGCGATAATATGAAATTTACTGCTTTTGAAGGGAGTGATCGAATGAAATCTACAGCAGCATAATTGTGCGTAAAATAAAAAAAGCGATATCGCTGTCAAGATATCGCCTTTAGCATTAACTAAACCAAATGTTTAATTGTCTTCCATCTCACCGTTCCTGTATCCGTTGTGCGATCTCTGCAAATTGTCGAATTCCGGCACGTATTTGTTCCTCATTTACAAATGAATAGCTCAGTCTGATCCAAGACTGCATCTCATCCAATGGATCACAAATCTGACCAGGTACAAAGGATATCGATCGTCGGAAGCACTCATCTAACAATGCTCTTACGGGAATAGTGCCTGGCAGCTGGAGCCATAGATTGAGCCCACCATTAGGAGTGGTCCATCTCCAATCGATCGGTGCCATTGCTAATTCTTCTTCCATAATATCTCTCCTGATTTGAAGTGCAATACGCAGCTTTTCCAGATGCTGTTGCATCCGCTCGGACTGAAAGTAATGGACGAATATTTTCTGGGTCACTAACGGCGTTCCGTTGTCAGCCAATGATTTGACCTTTATAAGTGGCTCTATCACAGATTTTCGGGCAAATACGGCGCAAATTCGTAAACCTGGTGCTACATACTTACTGAAACTCCGGAGATATACAACCCATCCTTCTGTATCGTATGTGAATAAGGGTGGAGGGGGATGTTCATCAAAATACATCTCGTGAAATGCATCATCCTCAATGATCAAACAGCGATACCTTTCAGCCAACTCTACAAGCTGCTTCCGTTGAGAGATCGGCACGGTATACCCTGTTGGATTATGGAAAGTAGGATTCATATAAAAGAAGCGCGGTTTGTGCTTTCTCATCAACATTTCTACCCTGTCCAAATCATACCCTTTTGGCGATATATCAACCGAAATTAATCTAGCACCTTGGCCCTGGAATACATCAATTGCAGCGCTGTAAGTCGGTCGCTCCACCAATATCGCATCTAGCGGTCTTACAAATAGCCTGGACAGCAAGTCTATGGCCTGCTGTGCACCTGTCGTGATCAGCACTTCATTGGTATGCAAATGAACCCGATATTTTCGTTTAACATATTGGCAAAGGACATCACGCAGCTCCTCATCCCCTTGTGCAGTCGAATAAGTCCCCATTAGCTTGGGATATATATCAAATACCTTCTTCACATACTCAGACAAAAATAAGTTGGGCAGCAAATTAGGATCTATCAGTGCTTGTGAGAATTGATAGGCAGCGGTTACTCTATGGATGTCAGATAATTTGCTGTTTAACTGTACAGCAGAACATTCGATAGCCAAGCTCGCGTCATGCTCATACGAAGATTGATCCACTTGCTCAGGACTTACGTAATAGCCTGACTTTTCCTTGACATAGGCTACACCATTCTTTTTCAACAATTGATACGCTTTAAATACAGTCAGTCTGTTAATACCCAATTCGAGGGCTAGCAGTCTAATTGAAGGCAGCTTATCATGTACTTTCCATTCGCCTCTGCTAATCCTCGCTATAATGTGATCGTATACTTGTTTAAACAGCATGCAAGCCGCCTCCCCTTTAATTCACTATTGTACACTAATGACGATTCATCTGTTCTGTTCGTATTTATCTGTTCTATAGCTTAAGGTGTATGATCATTCACAGAGGGGGAGAAATTATGGTCATCTTAAATTATTTACTCGTTTGTCTCATTTTTGGCACAACATTTCTAGCTATCAAGATCGGTGTTGATGCCTCTGCACCACCATTTTTATCTTCGGGTATCCGCTTTTTTGTGGCAGGTCTACTTTTATTCGTCTGGATGATGTGGAGGAAAAAAGCAAGCTTCTCGCTCCTTCTGCGTAAGGAAATGCTGCTCACAGGAATTGGTTTAACATTTGGTACCTTTGCAGCCTTGTATTGGGGGGAACAATACGTTACCTCAGGAATTGCAGCCGTATTTTCAGCCACTGCTCCGATAATGATTCTGTTGCTGCAAGTCATCATCATGCGTCAGTCGCCTAGCCGGCGTTCTTTAATTGGCTGCATCATTGGCCTTATTGGCGTGACGCTAATTATTTTACCTACGATTACGTTATCAGCAAATATATGGCTGCTTGTCGGCAGTTTTATCATCTTAATTGGTCAACTGTTCTATTCATTCGGAGCCATTTATTCAAAAAGCGTGACGAAACGTTTCCCAGAAACATCACCCATTGCTCTAAATGCAGCTCAAATGATGTACGGTGGTGCACTATTGCTCTTGCTGTCTGCATGTACAGAACAGTGGCAGTTTCAGAGTTTACAATCAGCAGAAGCGATTGGCTCCATGCTTTATCTCATTGTCATCGGTTCGATGATTGGTCATAGTCTATTCTATTGGCTAGTCGCCAAGACGAGCCCGATTTTTGCCTCAACCTGGCTTTACATCTCGCCATTAATTGCACTCACGATTGGGGTGCTGTTCTATGGTGAATCCATTACCTGGTTAACCGTTGTCGGAGCCATTACGATTATCGTGGGCACTGTGCTTGTTAACTTTGATAACTTAATGCAGCTGTTTAAGAAGCCACAGAGGGAAATAGGCAAGCTTCAAAATATGTCATCCTGATAGAAGCTAGAAGTGTTACTTTCCGATCTGTTAATGGTGATGAATATTATATTAACAGTGGAAATGCAGTAAAAATCTAACTGTATTGATCATGACAACATAAAAGAGCCTTAGATGGCCAATTGCCATCTAAGGCTCCTAACAAATATCTATATTGAGTGAGAAATTACCTCATTATATGTCTTCTGCATCCAGTTCGCTTTTGCCCCTAGACATTACCTACTGAACTATATTTCATATCAAACTTACGACGCTTACAACATATCTCACCAGAAATTGGATAGATTGCTTCAACGATGTCCTCGATTTATGCCAGTACTTCTACCGTAAACTCACCAGGAGCTTTGACATAGAATGTCCATCCATGTGATCTTTTCGGAGGTGCAACATCGTAACCATCATCCTTCAGGCGTTGATTGAGTTCATTCACTTTCTCTTCACTCTCCTGAATAAACCCAATATGAAACGTTTTAGGATAATTCACCCCTGTTCCTTTCATTAACGTGATTACCGCTCCATCATCATCAATTAGTACTGCGAATGCACTTCCGCGCACATCACCACTTGTGTCGATCTTCTTAAGGCCGAAGTAGGTTTCTAGGAAATTTTGGGCCGCAGGGACATCTGTGACCGTAAGATTAATGTGATTCAGCTTCATATCGATACACATCCTTTGTCTGGAAAATAATTTTTCACCCATCTTATCACATTGGTGCAAGTGATAAACTTCGAGTTATTTATGATTGAAATTGAGTAAATAACCCGCCATGTAGTTTAAAATTGTAAACATTCCACTTTTCTAAGAGAAGTTTAGTAATACGTTTTCAAATCGATATTAGTAGCAATATAAAAAGCACCGTTCGAGTTTATCTATACTGAGACCGTCACAGGGCACTTTTTTGCAAAGTGGTCCATCATACGGTTCACAGTTCAACTGCGAATGGCGCCTTTATTTTTATCACTTGATAGATGTTATACTCCGTATTTCCGTAAACAAATCACACGTTTGAGTCTATGTTTCAGATAAAAGCAACTTTTCAATTAGAATATGGGAAGCCATCACTTGATCAGCTCGAATGCTGCATCGCTCCGGTACGTCCAGTGACTCCAAAAAGTGTCGGATAACACCAGCAAATCCACGTCGATCACCGATCGTGTCCCAACTTCCAAATTTCTTCACTTGCTGACCACTTGAGCGATCATTCCACACAGCAGATTCAAGATTCAAAATTTCAACAGATCTGCCGCCTCCGTGAAGTTCTACCTTTTCCATATCAGCACCTGCTTGTCGATTCATACTAAACAAGGCCGGCGACTTGCCAAATACAAGTTGGCCTGTCGCATGCAGCAACCGATTTTGGTCATCCTTTTCCTGAATATAGGAAGCAATCTCATATGGTTTGGCTCCCATCCACAGGAGCAAATCGATCATATGGATCAGATCATCATACAACGTTTCCTTGGCACTTAGCTTCTGCTGTTTCGTCCTATGTTTCTGAGCGATGCACAAGTCGAATCCCCCTACTTCATCCAACCAAGCCTTTGCCTGCTGATACATCGGTGCAAAGCGACGGTTAAAGCCGACGGCAAGCAGCCGATCATACTTAGCCGAAGCTTCCACCATCCTCTTTGAAGCATCGATATGATAGGCGAGCGGTTTATCTATGTATACGTGAATGCCGCGCTCAAGACATTGGATCGCCATTTGTTCATGTATTTCGGTAGGCGTGTGAATAAATACTGCGTCCAGTTCCTGATGCAGCAGCGCATCTAAATCCGTAAATCGGCCATCTATCCGATAGCGATTACCAATTCTTTCAACGGTTTCTGGCGTGCGGGCCATAATCCCTGAGATCTCCACATCATCAAATTGAGTTAGTACAGGCAGATACGCTTTCTGTGCAATATCTCCAAGGCCGATGATTCCGATCCTTTTTTTCATAGTATTGGACCTCCCAGTTGCTTCAAAAGTTCAAATCGTGATCTGCGGTTAGGTTTAAGGGTTCAGCAGATAGAAAACATAATATGAGTATTGAGTGTGTTATTATGCGTTTAAAAGTAATTATAACACGGTAATTGTTACATCCTATACAGTTATCATCCTGTCCCTTAATGAGGGAAGGATGGCCCCCCTAACCATCATATGATAGTGAGCCACCCTTCACATGCTTCGATTACAAATACACCATAAGATAGATAATTTTCTATCCGTCATAATTACTAAAGAAGATATTCATTCACAGCATGCTGTTAAGTTGTGGGTTATTCGCATTCACGTCCATTCATCTGCAGTCGAGAGTTTCACTCTATAAGCCAATATGGCACATACCATAACTAACAATCCACAACCGATAAGTATATTCTCCACATGAATCACATCCCCAAGTGGGCCAAACAACATCATACCAAGTGGCAAGGCGCATGAATTGGACACTTGCATTAGGCTAAACACACGTCCATGCATGTGTGGATCCACCCTTTCTTGTATGAACACCGTTATCGGCGAATTAAAACATGGCATTGTGATGCCAATAAGGAAGTTTGCTGCCAAATACACGATAAACACGGGAGAACTCCCGAGTCCGATCATGAAGAGCCCATATAGTGCACACGCCAACAGGGTAGTATGCATCCGATTACGAAAGCCTCCCCAAGCTGCAATCAACACACCACCGAGAAGTGCGCCTGCGCTAAACGTCATTTCACTAATCGTTAATCGCCACACTTCTGCACCAAAGGAGCGACTCACCATTAATGGTGTTAGAAAAGCAGATGGACTAATTAATATGAGAACAATAAATAAGAACATAAGCAATCGTTTGATGAAGGTATGCTCTTTCATATAAATAAATCCCCGCTTAATCTCATGCCAGTTGGAGTTGTGCTGACCATCCGGTCTTGTTAATGTAGGTACTTCGATTATAAGCATAATACTAATTCCTACGACTGCCGTAATGACATCTACCATAAACACAGTTTCCAAAGGAGCAATAGACAACATCACACCACCCGCTGCCGGCGAAAGAAACATCATCAGAGATGAAATACTACTATTTATTCCGCTTACCTTCATCAGTTTATCTTGTGGCACAATTTGAGGAATAAGTGCACTTACAGCAGGTGCTTGTATGCCAGTGCCTGCCGCACGAACGAGCAGCAATGGATAAAGCAGCACAATATCTTCGTATCCTGCACAGTACAATATGGCAAGAATGAGTGTTGATCCAGCGATCGCACCGTCAGCCAACATTATCAATTTTTTACGATTATATCGATCAATCCAGACTCCGGCAAACAAGGAGATCACGATTTGCGGAAGAAAGCCACAAACGGTTGATAACGTCAACATGATGCCTGAGGAAGTTTGTAACGTAATATACCAAATAATCGCATACTGGACCAAAGAGGAACCAAATAAAGATATAGTTTGAGCCGTTAGAAATAAAGTGATTCTCTGATTCCATCCGGAATTTATGTTTGTTGCCATGCTGATTTATTCTCCTCTATCATTAAATTGTTCGATATTGGACACCTGATCAACCCATGTTTGATAAAAGGCTTCCTCATGCGATACTAGAATAATGCTTCCTGTAAATTCAATTAAAGCTTGTTGGAGCGCTTTTTTGGTCTCCGCATCTAAATGATTGGTCCGTTCATCGAGTATTAGCATATTACAATTTGTTAGCATTAAGCTGCACAGCTTAACCTTGGATTGCTCGCCGCCGCTTAATGATCCAATGGCTTGCACGACATGGCTATCTTTGACTCCACACTGTGCCAAATAGCGGCGTATGCCCTTCACGTAAATGAGTCTTTTGTTTCAGAAACTCGGAGTATTTTCCATAATATTTTTTAACCGTTTGACCTTCATCTATTATTCCTCTTTTCTCGCATATAAAATAAAAAAAGCAGAAAGCATCGCACCCTGGTTGGGGCAATCCTTCTGCTTGATGTACACGTCAAAACGGTACAGCTATACCAAATTCAGCAACGGACTGAATCGGTTATATCACAAAAGGCTGCAGACAAAACATGTCTACAGCCTCTTAATCTGTAACACCAACTGAAAGCACAACTAAATAAGCGTGAGAATTCACACCAAATTTAACCTGCTATCAGTCGATGAAATAAAAGCAATTACGCTTTTGATTAAGCTCCGGACAACGTCTCATCGTATTTATCCATTTGTTCGGAGCAGCGTTTCGGATATCGTTTAACTGTGTTTAAGCGGTCCATACTACAATAACACCCTTTCATTTGTGATATTGTAGTACGGATCGGGTTACTCGTCAACATTCTCAACATACGATGGACACTACGTCAATTAATCAAACTAGAATGTCACGTGCAGACTTGCAAGGGATCGAACTTTACTGAATGTCCAAGTTAATTCATGAGGGTCATTTAGCAAGCATAAATGAGGAAATTGTTGCAGCAGCGTGCCTATAGCAATCTGACCTTCAAGCCGAGCTAATGGTGCACCCAGACAATGATGGATACCTTTCCCGAAGGCCAGATGCTGGTTCTCCTCACGTGTAATATTAAACACATCGGGTTCAATAAATTTCTGTGAATCCAAGTTAGCGGCAGCCAAAGAGACAAGTACCATTTCCCCTTTGCAGATCCTTTTTCCATTCAAAGTGATGTCTTCTCCTGCAATACGGCTCCCTAACATAATCGGCCCGGCATAACGCAACATTTCTTCAACTGCTGATGGCAATAAAGAATAATCTTTTCGGAGCATATCCATCTGCTCGGGATGCTGCAGCAATGCAAGCATGCCACTGCCTATCAGGTTGGCCGTTGTCTCATGTCCTGCGATAAGGAGCAGCCAGATAGTAGAAATCAACTCATCCTCACTTAGCGAGTCTTCTTGTTCCTGGGCATTTAGCATTTCGCTTGTCAGGTCATGACCGGGGTTCTTCCTTTTCTGGACTAGTAACACTTTAATATACTGAACAAATTGATCGAGTGATGTTAGGACGGCTTCTCCTTGATTCGGGTTTAGAGCAGAACTCATTAGGGTCTGTGTCCATACGCGGAATTGATCTCTGTCAGAAGCAGGAACACCCAACATTTCACAAATAACGATAATAGGCAATGGGTAAGCAAAGTCTGCAATAAGATCCATTCTCCCCTTGCCTTGTACAGCCTCTAACAATTCATTAGTAATCTGTTGAATACGTGGACGCAAATCTTCGATCATACGTGGAGTAAATGCCTTGGAGACTAACCTACGCAAGCGAGTGTGATCGGGTGGGTCAACCATAAGCATGTTCGGCATCGTTATTAAACGGGCAAGCATTTTATGAGTGGATGACTGTTCTTCGGACGAATAATTATTGTGTTGCTGCTGCACAAATTTACGGGTATCTTTAACAAACCGCTCATCTTTTAAAATAACTGCAACATCGTCATAATTTAAGGCAACCCAGGCTCCCCCCATACCATATACGTCATCAAGGTAGATAATAGGCTCTTGCTGTTCCCTTAACCGCTTATAAAACGTAATCGGATCCTTCATCGTTTCTGGCAGATAAAAATCGTTTATCGTTATCGGATTCATAAGATACACGTCCTTTCAATAGGATCAATCTATCAAGTCATTAACATAAATAGTTATTAACAGAATCCCTCCCCTGTTACAAATTACTAAATATTGGATTTGACCACAATGGTCAATAGAAAATCATCCTCATTAAGGAACATATTTTTTCTTAATGCTTCATTTTAGTTTATTGCTCATTTGAAGATCTATGTGCACACTTCCATGAGATAGCTCGCACTTGCACACAACACAAAACACCTTCAAAATTGCCCCCATATCTTGCGACATGAAAGCATTGACTTGAAGGTGCTTTGATCGGGTTCTCATTAGAGGATTAATCCCTCTTAACCTATTAAAGCGGTTGATTCCGGGAGGTTACCACACAATATGTAACCTCATTGAATCGTCTGCATGATTAGACGCCTTAGATCTGCAATCCGGTTTGGCATTTGCGCTGTCGAACGATTTATTAAATCAGACAAAGAAATTGTATCTTCTAACTCAGATAATAGACGCCATTTTCATTTAGAATTGCACCAGACCACTGGTAAGCTTATAGAGGCGCCTGTCCCGAAAAGCATGGCTAATCATAATATTCAGGGTCTCGAGAGTAAGCTACATATGCTTACCTGTTCGTTCCCAATGATCTTTCACTTATGTTCCTCCTGTTCTCTCTGTGGAACAAATCTTATGTACTTAGTGAGGCTGCTCAATTATCCTGCACGTTAGTTCCCGCGCCTTCGCTTGCGCACAGCTTATATTGTGAGTTTTTTATTTAGAGGAGAATAAAGATGGTATTGAAGCAATAGAGATAAATGGTGTCATTAAATTAATGGTATATTATGGTATTTATTAATGTAACATTAGTATGAAATTTATTTAGTGCACACCAAGATGGATATGCCAGCATTTAAATGCTGGCTATGCATAAATTTAGTTTATTTTAGGAGGATTTGATGAGAAAACTTAAGAAGTCACTTCAGGTTTTATTTCTTATGGTGGTAACAGCGGTTGTAGTAGCTGGCTCGCCATCTTGGGCACTAGCCCAAACTTCAGAGCCAGTCATCACACCATCGGAGGAAGCCATTACACAGCAAAGTACTCTTGTTGTTCAGCGGAATTTTGAAGTAAAAGCCCTTGGAGATATATGGGCGGAAGGCGATCGAGAGCGTAGATTGATTAATGCTCGAAAAATATATCAGCCGACAGGGTTATATGCACAACCCAATGAACAAATTCAGATTGAAGTTTCAGGTAACAAACCAATTACAGCGGTTATTGGGATACATCGTCATGATAAAGAATGGGCGCTTTTTTATCCATTACAACCAGGCCTAAATACAATTTCCTCACCAAATGGCGGATTGTTGTCATTTGATAACAGCAACAATGAAGGTAGTATTAATGTAAATGTAGTGAGTGGGGGGAGTCCTGTTCCCTTCTTTGTATTAGGCAAGAATACAAATGCGGATTGGCAGGCAATGATGAATACTTATCCTAATGCACCTTCTGTTGTTCTTCAATCAGAAAGAGCTCTCTTTGTCTTCTATTATGCTACAGCTAAAGATCATATCTTGAATCAAGACCCAATTGCTGTTTTACAGACTTATGACAAGTTTATTACAGCACAGGATCAAATATCTGGACTATCTCATTCTGATTCTGATCCTAGGCATCGGTTAGATAGGCATTTGATTGGCTTTATCGAATCAGAAAAAACCATACCAGGAGCGTATGCATATGCAATTTGGGATGGGGCAATTATGCCTAAAGATACGGGAGCAAGTGCCGATGCTTTAAACCTTACAAGAACGGGTTGGGGGCAGTATCATGAGGCAGGTCATTTGAGACAACAAGCACCTTGGAATTGGGATGGGATGACTGAGGTGAATGTAAATATATATTCTCTAGCCGCTAAGAAGGTTCTTAAACCTACTGAGCCTGCAAGGTCCCAAGGCGAGTACTTAGCTGCTTTCACGTTTGTAGATCAGCCAACCAAGAATTTCTCAGACTCTAATTCAAAATTAGAAATGTTGTGGCAGCTTAATCTTGCATTTGGGGATAACTTCTATCCAGCGCTACATCGATTATATCGTGAGTTAGCACAAGCAGATCTGCCAACTACAGATGATCAGAAAAAACAGGCATTTATTCTAAACACTTCAAAAGTAGCTCACTATGACTTGACGCCTTTCTTTGATAAATGGGGTTTACCTGCAACAAACGATACAAAAAATAAGATTAATGCATTGAGTTTACCTCTTCTAACTGCACCCATTTGGTTTGGGTCAGATTATAACATCATTAAACCGACTGATGGAATGGATAAGGTAAAAGGCATTATTGGGGTAACATCAAATAGCCAAGAGACTTCAAGTACTAATAATGCCGCAGTAAATGCATTTGATGGAGATACAAATAGTATCTGGCACACCCAATGGAATAAACAAAATCAGTTCCCTTACAATATTACAGCAAAGTACGCAAATCCACTAACTTTCAACAAGCTGACATATTTACCACGCCAAAGCGAAGAAAATGGGATTATTACAAATTATAAAATTCTAACTAGTCTTGATGGGGTATCCTTCACTGAGGTTGCTACAGGCACGTGGGCAAAGGACAAAACAGAAAAGACCGTAACTTTCACACCTACGCTTGCTAAATATGTTCGACTTGAAGTACCTCAAGGTGGTGGAGCAAATGGTTTTGCATCTGCAAGTGAGATTAAAATCTTTGAAGCACCACAACCTGTTACAACGTATCTCAGCGATATTAATTGGTTTTCTGCCACAACAGGTTGGGGAACCATCCAAAAAGATCATAGTGTTGGTGGAAATACACTTAAGTTAAATAACATAACCTATACAAAAGGTTTGGGCACACACGCTAACAGTGAAATCGTCTACAAACTGAATGGGCAGTATACATCCTTTGCCGCGCTAGTTGGGGTAGATAATGAGGTAGGTACTGTAGGTTCTGTGGAGTTTCAAGTTGTTGTAGACAATCAAGTTGTATTCACTAGTGGTAAAATGCATAATAATGTAGCGCCAAAAGAAGTAAACGTAAGTCTTACTGGAAAGAATGAGCTAAAACTTATTGTCACAGATGGTGAAGATGGTATTAACAGTGACCATGCTGATTGGGTAAATGCTCGTCTTATCAAATAGTATGGTTAGGTTAAAGCTCGTCAAAAGAGAGGGTCATTCCCTCTCTTTTGTTTTAGAGTTGATTGACATTTTCTAACTTTAATAGTAAGCGTAAAATCGCCCACACCTTGTTATCAAGATGAGGGCGATTTTGCTTTTTTAACGGTCTTAAATACCCTACAAGTTAGTGGTAGTGAAGATGAGCATGGCAGTATTTTGTCTAGCGATTTTGGAGCTCTGGGGTCAAGAAGCGACGCTTCCGGAATACTGTAGCTCTTTATTTTCTCAGAACAGCTTGACCTCGGCATCTGTAGTGGATGAAGCAAGCTTTACAGTTTCACTAGGATTGTAACCAAAAGTCTTCCGAAAAAGCGCAGCAAAGTGGCTCATATTGTGATATCCGACCATAATGGCGGTTTCGCTTACATTTGCTTGCCCTTGTTCCAGTATAGTACGCGCTTCATTCATTCGTAATCCACGTACATAACCAAACACAGTAGTACCAAACAGCTCTTTAAAGCCAAGCTTAAGCTTGTAATCGTTCAGTCCGGCCAATCTAGCCAGCCCCAGCAAACTGGGTGGCTGTCTCCATGATCGAGAAAGGATCTCTTTCGCTTGATACAGACATTGGATATCATCTGCAGTGAGCTTGGACTTTACTTGTTGTTCCTTCGCTTCATGATCTATCCCATCTAAGTGGAACGCCAAAAGCTCAAGCGACTTCCCTTCTAAATAAAGCCTTTGAAGCGCCCCCCTATATGGGCATTGCTTCATTTGCTCCACGATAAGCGGAATTTGCGGCGATCCTACCGTTTGCTTGCAATAAAATGAACTTTCTGACAGTCGATCCATTTCAGGCACGACTGCTTGTAAATGTCGCATATCAATTCGTAATTCCATATGAAGCAGATGCTCATTCTGGGAAAACTCGGCATGCATCTTTGTCTCATGCATATAGACAAGTGTAGATACACCTGAGGATATCTCGTAATCCTGCGTATGTGCAGACGTTTGCCAGCAGCCGCTGCCCGACATCGTATAAGCGATTTCTAAATGTGGATAGTGAATACCTACATCCATCGTTACCGGATTATTTAATTTTGCATCGAACCAATTAATTTCCAATCCCTCTCGCAAACAAATCCGATGCAAGTTGCCTGTTCCACTCTGAGATGGAAAAGTGTAAAGGTAATGGTGCTGTTCCTGTAATGGGGAAGAAGGCGTAACATCATGAAACTCCCCGAACATTCCGTCCAAATCCCAAGAGTCTAGTTGCAAGTTCAAGGCCATTCTCCTCCGATCCAATATAAAATATAAACCGATTAGGTTATATATATGTGCTAAAAGCGTAGATTTTAGGAGTAGGAGAATACACATAGATGTTCAACCACTCTCCTGTTTGCGCTTAACCAATTTTAACCCAACCCAAAATTATTGTAAACAAGAAAAACTTTTTCCCCAAGGAAAAACCTCGAAGAAAAAGTTCAACTGTAAGGCTGGTTTGCAATTGTTAAGCACTAACGATATTACCTACTAATATAACGATAAAGATAATCATTATCAATATATTCTGTAAAAAATGTGCCTCTCGGCATCATAATCTGCTGTAAAGCTAGAAATCCATCGTCTATTGACCTGTTATCGATCTACTTTCAGCATGCTTGTTGTTTACGGCAAACATAGTAAACACCAACACAAGGACACAACCGGCGATTACCGCAAACGGAAGATGCCGATCAACTTGGTATAGACTTGTGCTCATAATGGGAGCAATCACTGCCGAAATCCCTTGCACCGATGCCACAAGTCCTGCAATCCCCCCCTGCTGCTCACGGGATACGGCTAGCGACGATCCTGCCATAAAGCCAGGCATCATGAGGCCTGATCCAACCCCGAACAAGAAGAATGCAATGTAGTAACTCACCAAGTTAATTACAAATAAGAAGAGTGCTAAACTGACAATAAACAGTAATGCACCTGCCAGAATAAGTTGTTTGGGCTGCCATGTCTGTTTTTTCATCTGGAAGCCCTGTGTAATGATCATCGCAACCCCCGAAAACATCAAACCCAAGGATAGCATCCGGGCGGTCTCCTGCGTTGTTAAAGATAATTGATCCTGAAAATAAAATCCACCCACCACTTGCAAGCTAACAATGCTGAGCATCGTGATCAACCCTGCAAATAAATAAAGACGGACTCCTTTTTGAAACGGGTTTACCTTCGGAACCTTCTCGTGAATAACAGGTTTATGGGCTGGTATTAGCAGCAGTACGACAACTATTGCAATCACAGGGAGAACTGCACCAATATACAAAGGCCAGATCAATCCAATCAGGGCAAACACACCAGCAATGGCTGGCCCTAACACAAGTCCTAATCCGTTGGCAGCTCCAATTAAGGCCATACCTGCGGATCGTTCATGCTCTTCGGTAACATCAGCCATGTAAGCCTGCGCAGATGAAGGGACCGCTGGAATAAAGAAGCCGACCATAGCACGTGCGACAATAAGTAAGGCAACTAATAGTCCACCTTTAATAAATCCAGACAGTCCAGCATACATCGTTGCTGTAAACAAAATGTAACTTACAAACATTCCGAAAAAGCCAATCAATATAACGGGCTTTCTGCCTTTTATATCACTTAGTCGCCCCCACACCGGCGCCATTAAGGCCATCGCAACCGAGCCCAAAGAAATAATTAAGCCGGAGTGTGTCTCGCTTAACCCCAATTCACGAATAAGTGGAGGCATGATAGGTGCAATAATCATCAATCCTACCATGGCCACAAATACACTAAAAAATATACTAAATCGAGTTCTTGCCATCTTCACACTATCCCCTTTCGCAGCATCCGCTAATGATGCTTTACTCTCTAAAATTTTAGGAGAAAAACGCATCGACGGCTACCTGAAAACGGATTGTTCATACGGAAAAACGGATTTAGCTTATTTAATAACATTAAAGATGCCAAGCTTTGCGGATTTGTTCCACCGCCGCCACAGCGATTGCATCCTCAAGTATATCACCTGGCTTATTGCCCTTGCCCAAGATATAACCAGCAAAATGGGTTCCCGTATATTCAAATATATATTGGAACTGCTGTACTAGCGGAATGCCTTTGAGATGTGGTTGGTCGTCTCCTATGCCAATAACCCATGCTGTCTTGCTTGACAGATTTGATAAAAATTCCGATTTATTTTCCCTCAGAGACTGCGACCAACGATCAATAAACGTTTTGGTTAATCCTGATGCTCCATACCAATAGATTGGTGTTGTAAATACAAGCACATCCTGTGCCAGAACACGATCAATTACGTGATGATAGTCATCATCTGGATAGGGCCCCTTGTCTGAATGTCGGTAGTCATTAATCGGGTTAATCTTATAGTCAGACAAGAAAATGTGATCCGCTTCGAATCCATTTACTAACAAATTGGCCAATTGCTCCGAGTTTCCATTTCGACGTGAACTGCCATAGATTACAGCGATACCCATATGGCTTCTTCAACTCCTTTTTATGAATAATTTTGTTTACAGCCCGTGCTCACTTCATTTTTGCCACCAAAAGGATGCTTGATTGGTGAAGTTCCTGCCTACACCTTGGCTATCCCTGCGTCCTGCTGCTGATAAACGATTTGCAAACTGTTCACGAGCGATAGAGCCAGTTCTTTAGCCTCTTGTGGCGTATCACCAACGGTAATAACGTAACCTAAGCGATCATCTGAGCTCTTAGCTGGCGAAATGATTTCACCTGGGGATACACTAATTTGATACCGGACAACGCTAGGGTGCTGGCTCCAACTTTCGAGCCCCTTTAAATTTGCAAAAATCCCCTCACGCTCTGCGGTCACATAAGCAATCGCCGCCGCCCGCTCATGCTTCCTCTGAATCGCAATCGGGTTATCCAAATAAAAGTTAACTGTTGCTTCGAAGATGTCTACGCCTAATGCCTGCACTAACAAGTCTGAAGAAATATTATCGCCTCCCGGCCGACCATTTACCTCAATGATTCGTGCTCCGTCACTTGTAAGCTTTACTTCGACATGGCTGGGCCCATTCGTAATTCCAATCGCTCTTAGCGCCTTAACAGCCGTGTGCACGATCTCGTCCTCACGATCTGTATGTACCGAAGTAGGAAGCGTATGGAGAACCTCAACAAAATAGGGTAAAGGTGAAGTTGTTTTCTCGGTAACGACTGAAAACAGCGGTACACCCTCACTAACGAACAACTCTACGCTGAATTCGGGACCTTCTAGATATTGTTCAACCAAATACTCCTCACGAACTTTAAAATCCATATAGGATACTTTAAATTCGACAATAACATCCATAGCTGCTTGTAATTCATTAACACTGCTAATAAAGTATACATGCTGACTGCTTGCACAATTAGTGGGCTTTAATACGATGGGGTACCCAATATCAGCTGCTGCGGCAGCCGCCTCCTCGAAGGTTCTCACCTTCCTAAAAGCCGCACTAGGAACACGATGCTCCGCATAGGCTTCCCGCGCCAAATCTTTATTTCTAGATTTTAATGCTGCCTCAAAGGGAACCCCCTTGAGTCCAAGGCGTTCAGCCACTTTAGCCGTCAAATGGGAAGCGTAATCCGTAGCTGGAATCAGTGCATCCAGTTGATCGGCATATGGAGATTGAACAATCGCCTGATAGAGCGATTCCTCATCCCTAATGTCAGCCACAATAAGATCGTGATAAATACCTTCATACCCATATTTCTGTGGATTATTAGGCGAAGATACGATTGAAATCACTCTATGTCCCTGCTCAAAAGCAGCTTTCACAAAACTAACACCATAGAAGCTCGGTTCAACAAAAGCTACTGTTTTGCTTGTTGTCATAAGTGTTGGCCTCCCTTTACTGTTACTGACTGCTTATGCGCTGCTTTGCTGCTTAGCACATAATATACGATAAGTCCGATCAACATCAGCCCACTCATACACATAAACCCCACTCCTGGGGAATAGCGATCAATCACTATCCCAAGGCCTGTCGCCGAGACGGTTTGCAAAAGCAAGGATATGGCCATCCAGACCGAAGTCGCTCGCCCCATGTAGGACTTTGAGACAGACTCCATCAAGGACGTTGTCACTAGGATACGTAAGGAAGAGTTCGTTAGCCCAACTAACACGCTGCCTAGATATAAGATCAAAATTGTAGAGTTTACGGCAATGGCGAGTAAGTTGAGTACAGATACAAGGAAAAACAGTAAGATTGTGCCATGACGAGATATTCTTTTGGCCAATGGGGCAGCTATAAACCCCGACAACAACCCACCGATTCCATAGCTCATATCCGCCAGTCCAAATACAACCGAGTCTCCTTGCACAGCAGTACTCACGTAACCCGGCAGGACGACATTATATACCATGGTGGATACAAGCGGGACAATCGATACAACCCCTAATAAGAAAATATAAGGACGCTCTATTAGATAACGAATGCCGTCTTTGAACGTTTGATAAAAGGAGTCCGTCTCCTGTTCTAGTGGGAGTGGCGCATATTGAATCCTCCTGAGAAACAAGCTGCTTATGATAAAAGCCAGCGCATTCAGCAGCAGTATGACTTCGAAGCCCACATATTTGTATAATACGCCTGACAGGGCACCCGCCATAAACATGCCTACTTGCAGACTGATCTCAATTAAGGAGTTGCCATGTATCAGATCCTTCTCAGGGACAATCTCTTGCACTAGACTTCGTGAAGCTGACATGTACAGAGCCCAACCCATGCCATTAACAATCGCAAAGGCATACAAATACTCAATGCGGAACCCCGTCCATACAAAAGCAGCAGTTATTAACAGCAATGCTGCGGCACGTACGATGTTTGCCCATAAAATAATCGTCTTGCGATTCCATTTATCAATGAATGAACCTGCAAATGCCGAGATCAGAAAACCTGCAATTACGTTAAGGGACAACATAAAGCCGATTGAGCCGATAGACCCGGTCTTATCCATTAGATACCAGTTGGCACCAATCGTACTCATCCCTACCCCGAACCCGGAAACGATGTCCGCGATAAAGTAATGACGGAAGTTTTTGGGTTTTAGTACGCTAAAGACCACCTGCACCACCTACGATATCCCAAATTTGTTGTTGCAGCGGTTCCAGTCCAAATCCTAAATAGTTCAGCACATCGGTATGTGAACCTCCATAAATCGGCCAATGTTCACCACAGTGATGTGAATAAATCTCATGCCTTGGCAGCAATAAGGCAAGGTACGATGCTGTACTTCCGGTTGCGCGATGCTCCTCTACTACAAGCAGACGTTTGGACAAAGCACTTAATTCTTCAATATAGGATTTAATACTTTGAATATCGATGTAACATAAATGCGCATGAACGATAGCAGGATTTTGTTGAACAATCTGCTTGCATAATTCCGTTGCTTGCTCCCCCACCGAAACGATACATAATGGGGATTGATCGACAGCTTCACCCCCTTCGACAATGATCTCCCTGCAGTCTGTGTCCGCTTGTCGCTTCATACTGTCAAAAGTGTCATTTCTAGAAAGTCGGATGTAATACGGCTCTGTCGAGGCTGCTGCCTCTTGAATCACTGTTCTGGTCTCCTGTTCCCCATGTGGACAAGCAATTCGAACCTGCTGCAACGATTGGAGGATAGCAATGTCCTCCAGAGCATGATGCGTCGTGCCAAACCATCCCCCGGATACACCACCATATGCCGCGACTACTTTCACATTTTTGCCCATGTAGCCCAATGCAAGTTTGATGCTTTCAGCTGCACGCAGGGCGGCGAAAGAGGCAAACGTGGAGAAAAACGGGACATATCCAGCTTCTGCAAGTCCAGCTGCCATATCTATTCCTGCCATCTCCGCAATTCCAAAGTTAAAAAAGCGCTCAGGATGCTGTTGTTGAAAGGGATGATTTTTGCCGCCCAGATCTGCCTCAATACACACTATCCGGTCGTTAAGAACAGCTAGCTGAGCCAGCTCAGCTTTGTAAGAATCCCTGCCCGACATTGTCATGCGAGACTCACCTTCCATCTATATGCCAACTTTTCCGATATCTTTACATAATGAGCTTCGGGATTGCCTTCTATTGCTGCTACACCTTTGCCTTTTATCGTATTGGCGAGAACAGCAACAGGTCTCTCTGAATCAGGTTCTATTGCTGCAAGAATTTGTTCAAAATGATGGCCGTCGATTTCTCTGACTACAAATCCAAACGCTTCAAAACGCTGCCGCAGATTGCGGATCGGAGATATGTCATGAACATACCCGTCATTTTGCCCACCATTACAATCGATAATATAAATAAAATTACGCACTGCTTGTGCTTGCACGATCTGAGCCGTTTCCCAGCAGAGTCCTTCTTGCAGTTCACCATCCCCGCCGATCACAATCCCTAATCCATTCGTTTGTTTCATCTTCTGTGCCAGTGCCCAGCCTGCCGCATAAGGAATTCCATGGCCCAGACTTCCAGTGGCAAAAGGGATGCCAGGCAATTTGTGATTCGGATGACCGGTAAATAGTGACCCTTCCTGGCCGTAGCTCTCCGCTGGATTATCTTGCACGATTCCATTCACATGAAGTGCAGCGTATAATGCCGCAGCAGCATGCCCTTTGCTCAGAATAATGGCAGTATCCGGATCTTGCCCATACTTCGCATACGCGCCAATCAATAGATCAATAGCAGACAAACTTCCACCGATATGACAGCCTGTAGCCGCAGCTGCCATATCGATAATTAATTCCCTTGCTTCCCTTGCTCTTTCGAGAAGCAAAGAAATCTCATTTGTCTGCTCACGACGCTCAGACTGCTGGGTAGGTATCATATCCCTCATCTACTCCTCCAGTCGCAACCGAAACCATTCGGTTACTGCGTCTTTTAATATTACTCTGGTCGCTGCTGCTTCTCTGTAGTGTAAGTACTCATCATTGGTATGATCCAAACTTGAATCGCCAGGGCCATAGGCCACCATAGGAACCGTGCTCCAAGTGGTTGCCAGTGTGTTCATATCGCTTGTTCCACGTTTCTTAATATAATGTATTGATTTTCCTTGCTTGGAAAAGCTGCGTACAAAGGCTTTTACAAGTGAACCCGAGCGTGCGTTAGCGTAGCCGGGTGTCGCACGTAATACCTCAATCGTCACTTCTTTGCCAAATGTTAAATCAAGCTTTTCTGCATAATCTTTACCCGCCGCTTGCGACACCCTGAAATTCAAAATGCTTGTTACCGTGAGAAATCCTCTTGCCTGTTGATGTTTAATATCAATCAGCGATGATAACGATTGGGAATCGATATCGCGAACTCGCTGGCGGATTTCTCCCGCTACATGATACAATTCGTCAATTACACTAATGCTATCTTTGGCTGCAGTATGCTCCTGCGCCCGATGAATGGTAATCCGCAGCTTAAACAAACCGTAGTAACCGAGTGTCAGATTGTGTTCTCCGCTAGGTTCCCCAATAATAACCGCATCTGCGGAATAATGATCACGAATGAAGTAAGCACCTTTGGAAGACGATATCTCTTCTTCGACAGCTCCTATGACCAGTAATGAGCCATGCTCCGGTACATCAACTTCTTGCAGCATATGAATAAAATTAACGAAGCTGCCTTTAGCATCTACGACACCTCTGCCTGTAATTCCGTTTGTATCCGTACGAACCGGCCACACATGAGGCACTGTATCGATGTGGCCCAGCAGAAGCAGCGTGTGCGGACCGCTCCCTTTTCTGAATACGATATTGCCTGCTTCATCTATAGTCCCAGACACGGAGGGAAGCTTGATCTCATCCAACAAATAATTGGCGAGTTCGTGCTCATCCTGGGAAACAGAAGGAATTCGTGCAACTTTGTTTAGCAGATCAAGCGCTCCCAGCTCCCTGCTAACGTTCCAGAACCACGTCTTGCTGCCTAGCAGCGTATGCGGGCCTGAAATGAAGACATCACAAGCTCCCTCAAGAATTGCCAGCTGCGCAGCACGTACCTTCTGCTTCATGCGCCCTTGAACAAAGCTTAATTCATCATCTGTATAGATATCCGAAATCGTGGACGATGGATCACGAATATCTAGCAGCAAACCAGAAGTACCGGTAACAAAGCGTAAATGATGGGCTTCCAGTTCAATCGCTAAATGAGCTGCCAGTATATCGGCATCGATATTAATATACGTATCTAATGTAGGATCAAAGATCGGTGGAGTCAGACACACCACATCAAAAGCCGTTAAAGCTGACCGCAAAAATGACGTGTGACTGCCTGTGAATTGTCCGAATAAAGAATCTCGGATAATAACAGTTCGTTCATCCTTAATGGCCTTAATTGGTTTGGCCTTCTGGCCCGAGATGAGACTATGATCGCCACCAAGCTGGGCGTATACAGATAGACCATAACTTTTTAACTGCTTATCAATGATCGATAAAATATTCTCATGATAAGCTGCACGGATAATAGGCATTTCATCAGGAGCACAGTACCTCGCTTCATCACCAGATGGCAAAGTAAGAAAAGGCATTGGACGCGATATTGATTCATATTTGAGTCGAATAGCTTCTGCACCGCCTGCCACAAGCAGAACCTGATGCCCTCGCTTTACGATGCGATTGATTTCCTCAAAAATTTCAGGGTGATGGACAATCGTACTGCTGCCCAGCTTGATTACATACAGACTTTGGCTGCTCATTAAGGCCACGCTCCTTCACCTTCAAATCGCAGGCCTGTCTCCTCGTCAAAGCCAAAATAGAGATTAGCCGCCTGAATCGCCTGACCTGCGGCACCTTTTATTAGATTGTCAATAGTGGCGATGGACACACAGTTTTGCCCTTCTACATATGCACCAATCTCGGCATAATTTGTACCTACTACAGTCTTTATCATAGGAGAACCGCTGCCCGAATTGAAATAATGGAGAAAGGGCTTCGATGCATACGTGCTGTAGAAAGCTTTCTTTACATCGACGGCGCTTACCCCCTCCTTTAGCAAAGAATAGGTAGTGGCCATAATTCCACGGGGCAAGTCCAGACTATAGACTGAAAATTGCAACGCTACTGTATGGTGAAGATGGTAGTCTAGCGCGTGCTCAACCTCCGGCTTATGACGGTGGCCATGAACCTTGTAGGCCCTAAAATTATGAGCGCGCTCTGCATGATGCTCAGTAGTTGATTTGCCGCCGCCGCTTGAACCTGTCTTCGCATCCGTTATGACACGTGGATCAATGAGATCGTGCGCAACGAGTGGATAGAGCGTGTACAGCGCGGCCACCGCCATACAACCAGGTAGATTGACGATCTTCTTCGTAAGATCAATCTTACTGAATTCTGGGATAAAATAATGCCAGCCGCCCTTAAAATTGTACTTTAGCGTTTCGGGATAATGTTGCTGCAATTGATCAGAATCGGCTAAGCGATAATCACCGCTGACATTAAAAATGTAATCGGTATGCTCCGCAACATGTTGGATCACTTTAGGCAAAGCCCCTGTAGGCAAACACGAAAAGATTGCATCGTAATGGCCGTGCAGCTCGGCCATTTTACTGAATTTAAGCGGGCTTATCTGCTTTTTATGAATCGAACTGATGTAGTACTTGTCGACCGATTGGCCCGCTTTGGATTCAGAGGATACAAAATCAATGTCAAATTGGGGATGCCTGCGCAGCAATCGATACAGTTCAGCGCCTGTGAACCCGCTGCCACCTAAAATGGCTGCTCGTATTTTTCGGTTGTCGGTTATGTTCATCCTAATCTGGCGTCCCTTTCATACAACACTTTAAGGTTATCGCCCCGCTCCACTAGTTCGCGAATGATATGCGGATTCGCATCAATCTTCTTAAATGCCAACGCGTAGGCTTGTATTCGCTCATACTCGATCGGTGTCCTTAATTCTCGACATATCGTCAAGCTGTTGCGCAGCATGTTTAATGTGACGGGAAAACGAACTAGATCATACCCAAAGTCTTTACGATCCGATAAGGTGAAAGGATATCCCGCTCCAAAGCCTTTACGATTTTTAAAGGGGAGATGCCCCGGAATCGGCACATTTTGCCACTCTCTCGCATAAACGCCTTCTGCATTTATAAGCTGCTGAACCGCATCTTTTACACGGTAATCTTCAAGGTCTGCTAATCCGAGACGTTCCGGTGATAATTTCACACGATACATGTTATAACTGTGCTTATATCCATCAGGCACGAGCGGTCCGCTAAACAGCTTTGTCTCTGCTAGCGCATTTGTCAAATACGCCGCATTCCGTGCTCGAATGGCATCATAATACGGAAGGCGATCCAATTGACTCAAGCCAAAGGCCGCAGCGATCCAGGACATGCGGTAGTCGATGCCCGATGAATCAAGAAAATGAAGGGCACGTTCATAGTCTTCCTTCTCTTTAAAGAAAGCGATGCCGCCTTCTCCACCTACAGGGAAATTTTTGTCCGCCATTAAGCTTTGACCTGCGCCATCACCAATCGAGCCTGCCACTTGTTCATGGATGGAAGCCGAATGCGCATGGGAGGCGTCTTCAACAAGACGGAGCGAGTACTTGTCTGTCAGCCGTCTTAATGCGGACATATCAGCTGGCAGACCATGCACATGTACAGGCATAATCGCTTTGGTCTTCTTCGTAATGGCCTGCTCTGCTTGCACAGGATCTAAGCAGTATGTGATCGGGTCTATATCTACGAAGATAGGGATCGCCTTGGCAGCTACAACCGCCTGCGCCGTTGCAATAAAGGTGAACGCCGGGACAATAACCTCATCACCAGGCTGAACCCCGACGCCAACAAGTGCGAGGTGCAAGCTTGATGTGCCGCTTGCTGTGGCTATCGCATAATTAGCTCCAACGTAATGGCGATACGCCTCCTTAAATTCATCCACGACCTGATCACCGTCTTGCTGGATCGAGACTAGCATTTGAATCACGTCTTCTTTCGTAATAATCGGAAAATTGGTCCGACGCACGTCTTCAGGGATTACCGCTGGTCCGCCCCCATAAGCCAATGGTTCTCGAACCGAATCGTCTGATGGCAGCTTGAGCGGTTTACGAATAAAATCGGTCTTCATTAGGATGGATGCCTCCTTAATAACGCTATTTTCACGCATGCTGCTACGAGCGGGCTGAGCCTGTAGTTGAATTGAGCTGCTGGTTGCAGCTCTGGTTCACTTTCTTCCTGCGTCCACATCGTTTGCAGATCAAAGGCACCGAAGATTTTTAACCGCTCTGCCTTTTTCCATATGTTCTCGTCATTTATAGCAATTGCAGCAGCAGGACCGAATCCTAATGGAGTAAAATCGAGCACAAGAACAGGGGCAAGACCGCTCACAGCGAAGATGGATGGATTTAATTGATTTAGATTTTCCCACGTCAGCGCAATTGAAGTATATGCCTGCTCTGTCTGCGGATCTGATACGAGACTGATACCTAGCCAACGCAAGAACTTTTGTTCCTGTTTACTTGGCTGCTCCAACCTTACAGTGGATTGGTAAACAATGTCCTGCCCCCACAATGCACCGTGAATCGCCCCTGTATAGCTGTTAAACAAAGATACATAGGCAGTTCCTGTCAGCTTGGCAATGATTTTCTCCAATCCTTTTAATTCATGATCATTCTTCTCTATACTCATAATAACGCCTGAATTCAGCACTCTCGATAATACAAAAGATAAGGGAAAGTAATGTTCTTTTTGAATGACGGTCTTTAACTTCATTAATGTTTCACCCATTTAACAATTATACCTCCCTGAATACTATGAATTAATAGTGCAGTTTACCCTGTTTTCCCGACCTAGTACCTCACTTACATAATGTGCAATATGATAAGCCACATCCACCCCATGGACTTTCCACGATTTTGAAAATTCAGGGTTCTGATTCACTTCACAGACAACATAACGCAAATGTTTATAATCAAAAAACAAATCTGCACCGTATATGCCCTCGCCTAACACTTCGACTAATCGTTCACAAATAGCAAGGATCTCGTCGTTAATCGTAAGCAGTTCAATATCTGCACCGAGATGCGTATTTGTCTTCCAGTTTTCAGTGGAGACCCGACGGAATGCGACAATCGGTGTTCGGCCGACTATGACAACACGGATGTCATAATCCCCCTTCTCCACATATTCCTGTACTAAGACGGGAAAGGATTGATGACCAGGATCTACGGATTCACGCGCCGCTATCCATCCCTCTAAGCAATCTTTGCCTGTAATTCTTGCAATTCCTCTCCCCCATGATGAGGTTGCAGGTTTAATGACACAGAGGTCTCCGTACTCTTGCAAAGCATCAAACAGCTTTGCAGGAGTAAAGATTATTTTAAAATGAGGCTGGGGAACCCCAAATTTCTCAAACACGATGGCTTGATGGATCTTATTGGTGCAAATGGTGATTGCGTGGGTTGAATTTATGGTTTCCATACCAGCTAACTCAAGCAGGCGGGATCGATTCATCGCACTTTTCTGAGAAAGACAACGAATGAGCGCAAGTCCAAATGAGTGTGCATCAGAACCTGCTAAAGGTAACTCCATGGAATCCAGATTAACTTGTACGCGAATACCAAGATTGCCAAGATGAGCCATAATACGTTGTTCTTCCTCTCTCAGCTTTGTCACACATAATAAAACAGCACTGCTTTGATCCATGTTAATTTCCTACTCTCCCCAAGTTTCTTCAATCTCCGGAGCAAGAGCTATCGTGACAAGATTGGCTTCCACTTGAACCTCGTGCTCTTGACCGCAAGATTCACATTCCACGATCTCACCTGTAGTTGCGCGTTCTTCTACTTCAATTTCCGACTTACATACGAGACAGCTTAAATCTGCCATTTCCTAACACCTCCATTGATTTGTTTAAAACGGTTTATTATAACGGAATAATCCCTTATAACCTACTTTGTTACTACATCCCACTGATTGACCTGGTTAAACGTACCTAGATTTAAAGGTTTACCTGTAAGCACAGCTTTGGAAACTACCTGTAATCGTTTCTCTGAATAAACAGCTAACGTTGGGACTTCATCATGTAATACTTCTTGTAATCGATTGTAAATCTCATGACGCTTCGTTTCGTCGATTTCTTGCTCGCCTTTTTGAATCAGCTCATCGACTAGTGGATGATGATAACGAATGACACTGTCAGGGTCTTTACTTCTATAAGTTGTAAAATAAAGGCTGGGCTCGATATAATAATCTCTTGTAAAGATGGTAATATCATGTTCGCCTTTCTCAACCTTGTCGATTAGTGTAGGGAAATCAAACTTTTGGACGTCTATGTTCAGCCCTATTGCTTCTAGATTTTGCACTACTATGTCTGCTGCCTGTTCACGAACCTTATTGCCTACGGGTATTAAGAATGTCAGGGTGCGCTTGAAATCCCACCCCGTCTCTTGCAGCAATTGTTTTGCTTTTTCAGGGTTAAAATCATAGGGCTTAATGCTTTTGTTAAAGTAAGGGTGAGAGCTTGGAATTCCACCGTCAATAATTTCAGCTTGACCTTTTAAGAGCTGATTGACGATAAGCGGTCGATTCAACGCATACGCGATGGCTTGACGCACCTTCTTATCAGGCAGCTTTTCTGTATTAAAGAACAACTCAGCAGGTTCAGAGGCTGGTGCCGAAGTTACATTAACGTTCTCAAAGCTTTTTACTTTGTCATATTCGGTGATCGGGACTAGTCCCACAGGTAAAGAGTTCATCTGAATTTCTCCGGTTTGAAGCTGCGCTACAAGATTCGGCGCCGGAAGCACTTTTATAAAGATTCTGTCAATCTTTGGGGCGTCAAGGTAGTAATTTTCATTTTTGGAGAGCTCCACATATTGTCCTTTCTGATAACTAGTGAATCGATAAGGGCCAATCGTTACCGTCGGTTTCTGGAAATATTCATGTGTGGATAGCTGCTCAGGGTCAACGTTCTTTAGAATATGAGCAGGCAGATAGTTGACCTTTACACCAAAACGTTCATTAAACACAAGCGGGTCGATCGGTGTTTTGGCTTTAATTTCGAAGGTAGAAGAATCGATTATTTTAAGTCCGGAAATGTCTGCTGTCTTTTCTTCTAATTTACCAATCTCATTCAATCCTTCTATAAATGACAGCTTAAATGAGGTATCCACTTTCGGGTTAAGCGCAAGCTTTAAGGTGAATGCAACGTCAGCAGTCGTAAATGGAGTACCATCATTCCATTTGGCATTGGGTTTGAGCGTAATCCTGTAGGTCTGTTTATCCTTTGTCTTTATAGATTCCGCCAACTTCGGAATAAATTGTGCTGTATCCGTGACATCCAACAAAGAATCGTTTAATAAGCTGATCGGGGCGAGCGAGGCCGAATTGTCTTGTGTATTGATCTGATTTAAAGTAACTGGAGCGTTGACAATGCCAATTGTGATTGTTTTTTTGACGATTGTTTCGCTAGCTCGATCATTTGAGGTTTTATTTTGTGCTCCAACATCTGCTGACTCTGACTTACTGCATGCAGATAGTAACAGCAGCAGGATCATTAACAAGATAAATGGCTGTAACCAAACGCTTTTTCTCATTGTTTCGCCCCCAGTTTGTAATGACTTAATGTTGCTAAATGAAAGCTTAGGAAGTTAGTTAAGCTTTTGCATCAAGCGCATCACGCAGGCCATCCCCTACAAAGTTAAAAGAGAGCACTATCATTAAGATGACAACGCCTGCGGGCACCCACAACCAAGGTTGTTCCGTTAAAACCGTCAAGGATTGGGCATCATGCAGCATGTTGCCCAAACTTGCCTGTGGGGACTTAATACCCATGCCAAGAAAGCTAAGACCCGCCTCGCTGAGAATGGTACCGGCAATCCCGAAGGTAGCATTTACGATAATAGGAGCTGCCGCATTCGGCAAAATATGCCTAAACAAGATGCGCGGCGTACTATAACCTAACGTAATACTTGCTCGAACATAATCCGTCTGCTTGATGGACATGACACTACTGCGGACGAGCATGGCAAGGGTAGGCCACTTGAAAAGAGCAAGTACGAGTATAATCGTAAACACATCAGCACCTAATACGCTCACGATGACCAACACGACCAGCATATAAGGGAAGCTTAAGAAGATATCCGTAATACGCATAATTAGCGTATCGAGCCAGCCGCCAAAGTATCCTGCCAGCATCCCGATTAAAGAACCAAATATGACGTATATGATGACCGTGAAGAAGCCAATTAGCAGGGATATCCTCATGCCGTAAATGAGCCGACTTAATACGTCTCGCCCAACTTGATCGGTACCTAACCAGTTTGTGAGCGAAGGAGGAGCAGAGAAAGATGCTGTAACTTCATTCGGTTGGTATGGGGCCAACCACGGGGCAAGCAACCCGACACTAAGCAGCAGCAAAGTTATGATACAGCCCCATACCCCCATTTTGTGCTTGAAGAACTTGCGTTTAATTTGGCTGACATACTTCTCAACCACATAATCGGCTTGTTCACTTGACTCGTTCATATCGGAGGCAGGGACCTCTTTTCGCCATGACAGTTTCGACAACTTCGTTACGGACATTTTCTCCCTCCCCTCAGCTGTACTTCATACGCGGATCAACTAGCGCATACAGGATATCCGTTAACAAATTGGTGGTGAGTACGATACATGCTGCCACGATATTTAATCCCATTAATGTTGGGTAATCCCGGGATAAGAGTGCTTCCATCGTCAACTGTCCGATACCTGGCCATTGAAAGATTTGTTCAATGATAATACTTCCACCGAGCAGCAGGGGTATCTCAGTACCTACTATTGTAATAATCGGGATGAGCGCATTACGAAGCGCATGCTTATTCGTTACCATAAACTCATTTATTCCCTTTGCACGGGCAGTCCGTAAATAGTCCTGCTGGAGTACTTCCAGCATGCTCGCGCGTACATAACGCACCTTTTTTCCAGCGATCGTAACCCCCAGAACCATAACAGGAAGTATCAAATGAGCGAGGATGTCACCGATCCCTCCTGTGCCTCCAAGCGTTGTCATCCCCCCTGTTGGCAGCCAGTTTAATTGAATTCCTACGATATAAATCAAGCCTAGTCCGAAAAAAAAGGGGGGAATAGATATGCCGAGAAATGATAAACCCGTCAATAGATAATCAAGGTTAGAATTTTGTTTAACTGCGCTAATTACTCCTATAGGGATGGCAATTACAACACCTATCATTAGGGAGGATGAAGCCAGCAGCAAGGTAGGCCCGATTCGCTCGCCGATCAACTGTGAGACAGAGGCAAAGCTGCTAAAGGAATAACCAAGTTCCCCTTTTAACAATCCGCTCAACCATTTGACATACTGAACATATAATGGATCATTTAAGCCAAGAAGTTCTTTTTTTAAATCCAGCATTTCTTTTGGAATATTAGGATTAATCAACATGTCAACAGGATTACCAGGCGCCATGTTCATAATCAGGAAACTTAAGATGGTGATCCCAAAAAAGACAGGTATCGAAATCAATAGCCTGCGTATGATATACCGCCCCATCATCACTTCCCCCTTCAAGCTTCGCCTTATTCTAATGGGTAATGGCAGGCGACAGCATGATCGCCATCTGTAAGAGCAGGTTCGACAGTCCGGCATTGTGTTTGTGCATAAGGACAGCGCGTATGAAATCGACAGCCTGAGGGTGGATCGATCGAACTTGGAACATCACCAAGAAGGATTTGATTGTTTGGTTTTCTAAGAGTCGGATCTGGCGATGGGATAGCATGCAAGAGCAGTTGTGTGTAGGGGTGCTTCGGCTGACGAAACAAATGCTGTGTTGGGGCCAACTCTACAATTTTCCCTAGGTACATCACAGCAATTCTGGTACTCATCTGCTTTACTGCACCCATACCATGGGTGATAAATAAGTATGTGAATTTCAGTTCCTCCTGTAAATCCTGCAGCAGGTTCATAATCTGCGCCTGGATAGAAACGTCAAGTGCCGACACGGGTTCATCGCATACGATTAGCTTCGGCCGAAGCGCAATCGCTCTAGCAATGACGATGCGTTGTCGTTGTCCTCCCGACAATTCATGCGGATAGCGGTTGTTAGTCGAGCGAGGCAAGCCAACCGTCTGAAGTAAAGCCGCTACTTCACGCTGTGCCTCACTGCGTCTTACCCGCTTGTGAACCATTAATGGCTCCGCGAGGGCATCACAAATCCGAATTCGTGGATTTAGCGAAACAAAAGGATCTTGAAAGATCATTTGCATACGCGTCCGCACATGCTTCAATCTTTGGACGGGGAAGTGCGTAATGTCCTCGCCATCAAACAAAATACGACCCGAATAAGGCTGCTCCAAACGCATAATAGAGCGTCCAATCGTTGACTTGCCACAGCCCGATTCCCCAACTAAGCCTAGGGTCTCGCCTTTGTACAGCGTCAGGTTAACATCATCTACAGCTTTGATATGACCAGTGGCACGTGAAAATAGGCCGTTTCGCAAAGGATAGTATGTTTTTAAATGCTCCACGCGCAGCAGTGCTTTTTTGGTTTGTCGGCTAATTATTTCCGCTTGTAAAGTCATAAGGTTCCCCCGCTTAAATGCCCCTCCAATGGAACCCATGTGTTTTCCGTCTCACTAGGCAGCCAGCATCTCACCAGATGCTCCCCGCCGACACTTTGCACGGTCGGTTGTTCTTGTCGACATCGACCAACAGCATAGCGACAGCGAGGATGATACCGACAACCTGTTGGCATATGCTGCGGCGAAGGGACAGTACCCGGGATTGCATGCATCCGCTTGCTGCTGTCACGATTGAGGTGCGGGATCGATCGCATCAATCCTTGCGTATAGGGATGTTGTGGTGCTCGGAACAACGTGAACACATCCGCTGTTTCCACCACCTGTCCTGCGTACATTACGACTACTTTGTCTGCCATCTCTGCCACGACACCTAAATCATGTGTAACAAGCAAGATTGACGTGCCATTGTTTGTTTGTAATTGCTTCATAAGCTGGAGTATTTGTGCCTGGATCGTCACATCAAGTGCTGTTGTCGGTTCATCTGCAATAAGCAGCTTAGGCTTGCATACTAATGCAATAGCAATCATGACTCGCTGCCTCATCCCGCCTGACAACGCATGGGGATATTCCTTGCTGATTGCTTCTGGTCTTGCAATGCCCACCTTTCTTAACATATCTACAGCAACCGCTCTTGCTTGTTGACGGGACAGGTTCAGATGTAAGCGAATGGGCTCTTCAATTTGCTCCCCAATCGGGATGACTGGATTCAACGAAGTCATCGAGTCTTGAAAGATCATCGAGATTTCATTGCCTCGTAGTTTACGCAATTCCGCTGATGAGGCCTTCGTAAGCGAGCAATCATTAAACCGAATCTCGCCTTGACAAACATAACCGCTCTTGCCAAGCAACCCGATAATGGATAATGAGGTTACACTCTTTCCGCAGCCTGACTCGCCTACAATGGCAACGGTCTCCCCCGATGCAAGGTCAAAACTGGCTTCATCGACGGAAATGATATCTCCTTGGTCGGTTCGAAAGGCGATCTGTAATCGATCAATCTCCAGCAGCTTTCCCATTCGCTTCACCTCGCTTTTATAAGAACTATTTTTATATCAGTTCAATACTTATTTTTCACATATGAATAGTGGTATTAATTTCATTCAGCATAACTGAATATATGAGGCTTGTATAATAGAATAAATCTATTTTAACATCGAAAAATTCTAGGTGATCAGCGCTCCCTTCCACAGTTGTGTTGCTTCTTTCACATGAAATCGATAGCTTTTAACAACAGCATCACCCTTAATAATATCTTTGTCATGCGCTCGCTCGAAGCCCAGACGCTCATAAAGCTGCGCGGCTGCACCCATTACTTCTGATGTATGAAGATGAAGCATGTCTGCTCCCCATTGATGAGATCGCCTGATCCCTGCCCAGATTAATTGTGTGGCTACTCCTCGCCTTCTAACGTTGCTTGCTACTGCCAACAAGCGCATAATTGGAGTGTTTATATTTAATTGAGGTAATCCGTAAGCCGCCTCTGAGGAGTCATACAGAAATACGCTTCCAATGACAACCCCATCCAGTTCAGCAATAATTCGAGCTTTTACTTGACTATTGCTCACGGAGTCGATAATTTCTTCCCGGTACTTCTCCCAACGATCTTTTGAAAGCAGCCATTCGTACTGAGCGTAGGCATCCATTAGAACAGCCTTAACCGCTTCAAAATCCGACGCTTCCGCATCCCGAATAATAATGGCTCCATCTGGCATGGTGCGCACCTGCTTTCTTTCTTAGTGGTCAAATCAGAACGTGCAGCTTGAATTACGCGCTTCACTATTTCCGAGCTTAATCCGTGCGATCTGCGCGAGATGAGTCTCTACATGTGTGATAAATGCTTGTATGACTGTCGCAAGACTGATCGACTCGTCTTTCCAGTTGATACCTGTCTTTGACCAGTCATCTGGTGTCAATCGTTGAAGCAGCAGGCTATGGTACTCAAGTAATGCTTTAAATACTTGGAGGGCGTCTGCAGCAGCTCCATCATTTGCCTTCTGTCCAGCTACCCATGGATCTTGGCTAAAGAAGGGTAATCGAACGTCTGAACCAGATAATATTTCTCGTATACGAAACGAAACGATTACACTGTGATCCACTAAGTGAGCCAGTACTTCCGTCACACTCCATTGATGCGGCGCAGCCTTCCATGTCA
This sequence comes from Paenibacillus sp. ACRRX, assembly GCF_022346885.1. Classification (GTDB taxonomy): domain Bacteria; phylum Bacillota; class Bacilli; order Paenibacillales; family Paenibacillaceae; genus Paenibacillus_B. Next base: position 41,164 of record NZ_JAKRNK010000006.1, on the reverse strand, counting down.
GTTCTTCGTCCGTCAAGCCCTCAATGGCTTGTTTTAACTTCCCGTAGGTACTTAAATAGGACTCCATATCGAATGCTAATTGACTCATCCTACACCTCCCTTTTTGTTATACAGCTAGTTCCTCTAACGCTTCCTTTAATAAAGTAAAGGAACGTACACGCTTCTCATAATCACTGACTACCGTAGTGAAAATAAATTCTGATACGCCATATTGCGCCTTCAATTCCAATATCCGCTTCCTTACCGTTTCCTTTGTGCCCTTAGTGATGTCAGCGTCGCGCACTTCAGCAGTGTACGATTCACCCGCCTGCCGTGCAAATTCTTCTGCTTGCTCCACGGATCCAACATTTATAGTCTTGCCACTGGCTAATGTAACACGTACACTTTTCAAATCGCCCGCTATGTTAGCAGCCTCTACCTCTGTATCAGCAGCGATGACAGATAAAGCTAGAATCGTCCTGGGCTCGGATTTTCGGGCCGTATTATATTTCGTCCGATATGTATGAAAAGCTTCGCGCGCCGCCTCCGGATCATTATTGATAAACAAGGCAAATACATATGGCAGGCCGCGCTCTGCAGCTATTTCAGCACTTGATACACTTGTGCCAAGGATATAAATTTCAGCAGGACGTTCTGGCAGTGGAGTGGCCTTCAAACCAGCGAGCGGATGCTCATCCTTTGCCGGTCCAAGCAGAAATTGCTCAAGCTCGTTCAGCTTCTCCTCGAGTTTGCGAGTATCCTCTGCAGGCTGCAGTGCTTTGGTAGAACGCGGCAGACCGCCTGGAGCACGGCCGATTCCAAGATCGATCCGTCCTGGAGCCAATGAGGCGAGCAAGTTAAAGTTCTCAGCCACTTTGTAAGGGCTATAATGCTGCAGCATAACCCCTCCTGATCCAATTTTGATGCTGTTCGTGTGAGCAAGCAGATGAGCGATGAGAACTTCAGGTGATGAACCCGCAAATTGGCTCGAGTCATGATGCTCAGACACCCAAAACCGTTCATAACCAAGCGTTTCAGCCAAACGTGCGAGCTTGACCGTATTGCCTAAAGCCTCTCCAGGTGTCTGCCCAGGGAACACGATACTTTGATCTAAAATCCCGATCTTTATGGTCATGGTTAGCTGCTCCTATCGATTTTCGATGTATTTACGAATCTGCGCGCATTGCGCTACGTCACGCCGCCTTCGTTATATAATTGAAAACGCTTCTCCACGAACAGGGTCAGCCTTTCAATCAAAATGGTTAAAGCCCAGTAAATAATCGCAGCTGCAATATAAGACTCAAGAAACTTCCAGTTTGATGAAGCGATTATCTGGGACTTGGCGTTAATATCTACAACAGAAACGGTAAACACAAGCGTTGACCCGTGCAGCATGCTGATTGTGCTGTTGGACAAGCTGGGCAATAGAATTGCAAAGGCTTGGGGGAATACAATTCGACTTAACGCTTGTTTAGTTGTCATCCCGATGGAATAGGCAGCTTCAATCTGTCCCTTATTCACGGCGAGCAGACCAGAGCGAACCACTTCAGATAAATAAGCCCCTGCCGTAATGGAAAACGAAAGGTAAGCAAATGCAATCATCGGGATAGAGATGGATCGGAATGACCATCCGAACTGGGCAGACAAGAAATCGACAATCAAGGGAAGCCCGAAGTAGATGAGCAGAAGATGGGTCAGCATAGGTGTGCCGCGAATAAAAGTGACATACGATGCAGCCATATAATGCAATACTGGAACTTTGTACAATCTTATCAAGGCTACAATCGTGCCGATGGCCAATCCACATAACATCGACACTGCCGTAATCGCCAATGTAGTTGGGATAGCCGATAATAATTGCATGAGAGCAGTTCCAATAAAGGAGAGATCAAGCTTCATAAACCCGCCTCCTCTTTGCGAATTTTAACGGTAACGGCCGTAAATAGACGGACGAACACATTTCTACTGCGTTCTGCTGTGCTGACAGAGTCAGCTTTTGCTTCATGGCGGAGCAGCCGCTTTTCAATATGATGAAACAACTTCTCAAGCGCCAAACTGATCATAAAGTAGACAACCGCGAGCGAAATGTATATCTCAACAAATCGATGTGATATCGTTCCAAGTGTTTGCGCCTTCCCCGTTATTTCCATAATTCCTAGTGTAAAAGCAAGTGAAGTGTCTTTTAAATTACCGATAACTACGTTTGCGAAGACGGGTACAGAAATGGCCAGTGCCTGTGGCTGCACAATTCGACTGAAAGCTTGAAAGCCATTCATTCCAACAGCGTAAGCAGCTTCAATCTGTCCTCGGTCCACTGCCTTCACGGCCCCTCGGATAACTTCAGAGATAAAAGCTCCACTGTGCAGGGAGTAAGTTAAAATAACGAAGTACAGCGCAGATATTCTGGATACATCAAGTTGAAAGAGCTTTAGTAATTCTGGAATGCCATAGTAGAACAGGAAGAGCTGAATAAGAATGGGTGTACCTCTAAAAAAAGATACATAAATTTGAGACAGCTGTTGCAGGATTGGAATACGATATAGTCGAGGCAACGCGACGAGCAGTCCTAGCAGCAGACCGAGCAGGATCGAGCTGGACACAATAACCAACGTAACTTTCAAAGACGGAAGCAGCTTTACAACGTATTCAAATACATAGGAAATTTCAAATGGATGTTGGCCCATCTCTCGTTCTCACCTTCCTTGCAGGGACATCTAGTTCGTAGTTAGCTTTACTGTTTATTTAGAAAAGTCTTGGCCAAGCCATTGCGTGCTTAATTTGCTAAGTGTCCCGTCAGCTTTAAGTTCTTTAATTGTGGCGTCAACGGTATTGGCAAGCTCCTGTGATGCAGAATCATTTTTACGAAATACATAGAGAATGTTGCCTTCATTTAATGCATTTCCCACTGTTTTGAGTTTCCCCTGCGGGTCTTTAATAGGAAGAAGGAAATCTGCCCCGATAGTTGCATCCACACGCCCTGAAGTCACCTGAAGCACATCATCATTGGCATCGTTTTGCTGGTACACGATATGAATCGCGTTGTTATGCTCCTTGTTATAATTCTCAAGAATTTGAGCCTGGGCACTAGTCGGACCGATGAGCACTTTTTTGCCTTTCAGATCATCAAGCGACTGTATAGAATCCTTGTTATCTGACGAAATGATGATTTTGTTTCGCCAGTAGGCGTAAGGCTCTTGGTTAAATAGAAATTTTTGTTCTCGCTCCGGGTTTTTTTCAAATAGATGCGCTGCTATATCAATTTTTTTGGTTTCAAGGCTGAGCAATATGTTTGAGAAATCCATCGTTTGAAACTCAAACTCATATTGTGGAAGGCGCTTATCAATCTCTCGGATCACCTCTACGTCATAACCTGTCAGCTCACCTTTTTCATTTATAAAAGCTACTTGCTCAAAATCACTCCCTGTACCCACAATTATTTTATTGATGGTGGTTGCTGAATTGGATGCAATTGAGGATGCAGTGCCGCTCGTGTTGGCGCTCGTGCTCTGTGTATCATTCCCGCAGCCAGATACGATAAAGACAAAGCCAACTGCAATTACAAACACGGATAATTTTCTCATAAACGTATGCCTCCCATTATTTCATTTCATAAACTAATAATTCCTACAGGAAAACTAAGAATAAGATTGGAATTACTTTAGCACCCGAGAATACTCTAGGTCAATGCATTCGATAATAGATAAATTCTATACGTAAATTCAATTGTTCAATGGTTAATCTAGTTCTATGTATAACGTGATCGAGTTTTGATTTCATTTGTATAACAGACCTAGCAGTGAAAAAACAAAAAAAGCCGCGGAGTACGCGACTTTAATCATAGTTTACATAATGCTGTTTTCTTGTGTTAGCGTGTGTTACTTTGCCCGCTCTGTAATCATTTTGGCCAATTCTTTAATTTGTAGTTTCAAAGAAATGGGATCATTACCCCAGAACAAGTCGGGATCGAGGTCAAATACTCGATTGTTTTTTACGGCATCAAGTGATTTCCATACTCCCTCGTTGCTTCCCCACACCTCTGCTATCATTTTGCCTTGGTCAAGGAAAATGTAATCACCTGCATACTCATGAACAACTTCGAAGGATACTTTTTTCGAGGATTGTTTGCCAATCATCTCTTGTTTCTGCTTTGGCGGTGGATTGAGCTTCAAATGTTGATAAATTGCCTCTCCACCACGATAGCCGCCATCTCCATAAATGTAGAACGCACTATCCACCACAAAAACGCCCATCAAAGCAAACGTATCCTTTGGCTTCACAACTTTGTTAATCTTCGTACGTGCTTCTGCTGAATCCTGATCGAATTCCGTCAACCATTGCTCCGCTTCTTTTTGCTTGTCGAATATGTCCCCAAAATAACGAGTACTTTCGTAGATACTGCTGAAATAGTTGTAAGGCAGTACAATGGTTGGCGCGATCTTGTTGTATTGTTCAATAATCTTTCCATCATACTTCGGATCGAGCCAAGTCACAATCAAATCAGGGTCCAAATCCAGCATCTTCTCAAGTGAGCGCTCGCCTACGCTTTCAATGCCGGCAATTTGATCCTTAATGACTTTGTTATCTAGATCCCACTGCATAGCCCCAACCGGCTTAATGCCCAGGATGAGCATATTGGGCAAATATCCATCCATTACGATCCTCTTTGGATTAACAGGTATCTCAAGCTGCCCTGTGGCAGTTTGTATCGTTTTGGTTTGAACAGAATCCGTGTTGCTAGTCTTTGAATCGGAAGACTCTTGCTCCTGTTGAGAGACTTGTTTGCCACCGCTCTCTGCGGCTGATGTGGCTTTATTAGGCGCAGCAGTGTCAGTACTTCCCCCGCCACAAGCCGTCAACATCAACACAAAAAGTATCACAACAAAAGATTTGAGAATATATGTATCGGATTTAACCATAACAACCTCCATTAATAATGATTATCATTCGCGACGATAACCCTTATTATACACATGCTATTCATGTGCCGTCGATGTACAGAGGTTGGTTTTCCAATAGGGATTATTGTTGGATCCACTGGCCTGATGTTAACAAATTTACCAATACATCCATCTGTTTTTCCAATGATACGCCTTCATCCATCCAGAACTCCTCCAACTGTAGTACATAGAAATGGCACTGATGTTCGTTTCGAAGTTGCAGCCATACGCCGTGTGAAATCATTTTCCCTTCAAAAGCTTCGGTATTTGCGCAAGGGACGATAAAAAACATATGGTCTGCTGCATAGTTCATCAAATCCTGCTCCTGTATAAAAAGATGCTTGGCCTGGTCGAGCACTTCTTCCTGAACACGTAGCGGCGGCGTAAGCTCAAGCAATTGATAAAGATTAAACGCAGACCGCACCGAATCATAAGGAATAAGCCAGCGCTGATCATGCCACTGTTCATATAGCGCTACCGTTTCATGAGCACCGATACACTGTCGTATGGCCTGCCTGGCTGCTAGGGCTTTTTGTTGGAGTCTAGTAATCCATCGTTCAGCTTCCATTGTACGCCCGAAGAGGCTGCCTATCACTCTCACCTCATCCAGCTTGTCCATCTTCCCCCACTCAAGCGTAACGACTGGTGCGACCCTCTCCAAGGCCTTAAGCAAATCCGGATACTGATAATAATAGGAAGGAATTAATATGAAGTCTGGTGCTAAAGGCTTTAACTGCTCAGCAATGTGAAGCTCATCTATCTCAACAATCCCTTCCAGATCTTCAAGCAGGAGTAAAGATGAACGGAGCACCTCAGCTGTGGTTGCAAGTGGCTTAATGCCTACTGCAAGCAGTGCCCCGAGAAACTGCATACCGATAATACGTGTAGTTCCCCTCCTTTGACGAAAAGCGCTAGGTGTCAAGCCGACTACTTTTCGAAATGCTTTTCCTAAATAAGAACCATCGGCAAACCCGGTCTTATAAGCGATATCGTTCAAATTGTCGCTTGTACTTAATAATCTTCGCTTCGCCTCTTCAATACGGATCCGAGTCAAATATTCGGCGAAGCTCCACCCTGTCTCCTTATGGAAAAGGGACGAAAAATAACTTTGGTTAAACCCTGTCATCTGTGCCATAAAAGAACGGCTGATCGAAGTGTCAAAATGTTGATTCACATATATAACCGCGTCTTTGATCGCATCATTATGGGACATAAAGGTGAACTCGCCTGCTTTGCTCCTAAAGACACTGCTCAGCAGCTCATCCAGCATTAAATCTAGTCTAGAGGCATTCCGTGACCAAGATGCCCGCCGAAGCTGTGCCATCAGGCTCATCAGCAAAGCAAACGAATGCCTTGAAAACTCCATAACAGCCCCGTGTGCGGGTATATTCTCATGGCTAATACGATAAAGCAGACAGGTGTCCGTACGCTCACTCAGTACATAACTTTGGAAAATAACGGCGTAAACAGGTGCGAATTCAGTCCTGTTTGCTGTTATCATGCTCATACATTCTTCCGCATGCCGCAACACAATACACTGCCCCTCATTCACCTTATACATGCTGCTTGCTGTACGTAATACGATGGCTTCAGTCGGCACAATAACAGCTGGATAGGACAGAATCAATGCGGCAGGACTTTGTGTACCAGGCTCCGCCAACATTCGTACATCTTGCAGTTCATAGGTAGTCGTATTCATAGATCCTCCGTATATGCTATACTCCATAAATCCTATTTCATTATATATGATAATCATTATCAATACTAACGATAGTAGAATTCATGAATAGTGATGATATTCACACATTAATAGCAAAAGCACGGGCTCTATCTTGTGAAAATTAATGTCTAGGTCGAGATGTAGGCAATGGCCAATCTGCCGTCTACAGGATTTGGATAGATCTCACATTCAACATCATAGACGCTATAGATTAGCTCCTTAGTTAACACCTCATCTGGCCTGCCGCTTGCTACGATTTCACCTTCTTTAACCACAATAATAATATCGCAGTACATAGCAGCAAGTGACAGATCATGCAAAGCTGCTAACGTGGCTATTTGCAACGATTTTACAATTGAGAACATGTGCAGTTGATACTTAATATCCAGATGATTGGTTGGTTCATCCAAGACTAGAAACTGAGGCTGCTGTGCAATGGCACGCGCCAATAGAACACGTTGTCGCTCCCCTCCCGAAAGTGTTAAGTAGCTTCTATCCGCGTAAGCAAGTAAATCTACCTTCTCCAGCGCCGCATATACGAGGGCATAGTCTTCTTGACGATCAGCTTCCATTAGATGCTTGTGAGGTGTTCTGCCCATCATGACCATCTCAAAAACTGTGAACTCAAAGTTCATGTCATTAAATTGCCCGACAACAGCCATTTGTTGAGCGATATATTTGGGATTAGATGTGATGACGTTTCTCTGATCCAAAAAGACAGTACCTTTTCTCGGTTTAAGCACTTTGTATATACTTTTTAGTAAGGTCGACTTTCCGCAGCCGTTCGGTCCGATAATACCCACAAACTGTCCGTTGTCTACATGGAGTGAAATATTTTTAACGATGTCTGTTCCAGACAGCGCCACAACGAGATGCTCTACTTTTAATTCCAATCTATTTCCCTCCAAATCCGTAACTCCTTTTAATTAACATGTACATAAACATTGGAGCACCAAGAAGCGCAGTGACAATACCAATCGGAAGTTCCCCATTTGGAATGATCGATCGGGCCAATACATCTGTCCATATTAAAAAAATGGCACTGACAAGAATCGTAACAGGCAACAGTCGTTTATGATCTGAACCTACCATACTGCGGACGATATGAGGAACAATTAACCCAACAAAACCAATAATGCCGCAGGTGGCAACCAGAATTCCTGTCAAGAGCGAGGCTAGCATCATATATAACCTGCGATAAGTATTAAGATGTATACCTAACGTTATGGCAGCTTCATCTCCCATTAGCATTGTATTTAATATTCTCGCCTGAAATATAAAAAAGAGCGCTGCAGCTCCTACTATGACGGCAATCAATGGCAGTTGATCCCATTTTGCCGAAGCCAGACTGCCCATTGTCCAAAACGTTATCGACCGGATGCCCTCCGCATCTTTAGCAAAATAAACGATAAAATTGGAAAAGGCGCTGCATAATGCATGAATGACCATTCCTGCAAGCACTAGCTTGACGGAAGACATCTTACTACCCACATTAGCCAAAACAAGCACGAGCACAGACGCGCCGAAAGCACCCAAAAAGGCCCAGAATGCTACACCTAAATTCCCGAAAATTCCTGCCGCACCAAAGCCAAGGATAATAGAAAATGTTGCACCTAAAGAGGCCCCAGACGAGATTCCCAATATATAGGGATCGGCAAGCGGATTTTGTACAGCAGCCTGCATAACCGCTCCGCACAAAGCCAAACCCGTCCCAACAATCATCGCTAATAATACGCGTGGTAATCGTATGTTCCAAATAATATCCATGGTTGTACCAGAAGCAAGCTCCTCCATATCACCGAGCGATATCCCTGTCGATCGCAGCGTCACAATACGCAGCGCATCTCCGAAAGATACCGATACCTGCCCAATCGACAAGGCAAGTCCAACAGAACAAATAACGGCAGCAATTAATAGGAGCATTATCCATATAAAAAACGTGCGTTTCTGCATTGCAGCATCAAAATTTGTTAAAGCAGTCTTATCCATCGTTATCTTCTTTACCGATAACATCATGACTGCCCTCCATATTGTTCAGGATGGATAAAGGCAGCCACGTCCTCATACAGATCTGCAAGCTGAAGACTTCCACGAATGGCATTGGTATAGTCTACGACCATGACATTTCCCTTTTTGATGGCTTCAACGTTTTGCAGCCTGTCATTGGAGAGCAGCTTCGTCTTAATTGTCTCATTATTAGGATCTTGAAATTGAGTTAACACTATTTTCTCCGGATTAGCAGCAATAATTGCCTCAATTGACATTTCCATATATCCGTCTGACAACTCCACGTATTTACCTCCAGAGCCTTCGATCATTTCATCAATTACACTCCAGGAAGGTGGGTAATAATCAAAATTTTCACGTCCTGCACTTGCGATCAACAATACATTAGGCCTATTTTGAACTGATTTGGAAGTTTGTTTCACTTTGGTTATTCTCGCAGTTTGCTCCTTTATAAAGGCCTCTGTCTTTCCTTCTACGTCAAAAGCTACTCCAAAATTTCGGATGTCGTCCATATAGTGCTCGATACTCCGTCCGATAGTAAAATTTGAAGCCGTTATGACAGAAATTCCTCGCTCGTTCCAAAATGAGATTTCACCTAAGCGATCCTCTTTAAAAGCTGAGGACATCGCATAGATGATGTCAGGTTGCAAATCAATTACCGACTCCTTGGATGGCCATAGATCTGAAAGAATCGGCAGCTGGCTAATTTGATCTTCATATTTAGAAAAAGACTGATCCAAGTAACCAAGACCAACTACTTTATCTTCAAGTCCGAATGCAATCATTAATTCAGCCATCGCGGACCCTACGACGACTACTCGTTTCGGCTCCGTCTCTATTGTTTGCTTCATTTCTTTGCCTTCATCCGAGTAGATGGATAGTGTAACAGGATAATGTTTGTTCATCGTCTCTTGTTTCACGCTCTTATTAGCTTGAGCTGCTTCATTTGTTACTTCCAAAATCGCATCATTGTGTGTTGTATTTCCACAAGCAGTGCTGAATAGAACTGCTATGACAACACCACCGAATATCTGACTCCTCTTACGTGTTCTCATCATAAACCCCTCACCAATCATCAATTTGTGTGCATCGAATTAACTGATAATCATTATCATTTATATTGTGCTTCCATGCTACCTGCTAAGGTATTTTCTTTCCCTGTTAAAGGAGTCCAACAAAAAAACTCCCCAGACATAACAGCATGTCTAAAGGAGTACTTTATTACTTATTTTGATTTGGTTTGTTCTTTTTTAATCAATAGAACCATCATTCAAAAGGCTATACTGAACTGAGGTAACAAAAAATAAGTCCCAATCATAACCAAAAGCAAAATAAAAGAAGCCAACAGGATTAACTTATGACGATTCAGTATTAACGCCATACCATAAGCTACTCCGAAACAGATGACTGCGAGTATCGACAACGATGGTGAACTGGAAAGGAGTAGTATCTTACTTTCAATGCTGGTAACAATTCCACAAAACGTTCAAACGACAGGCTGCCCGGTATTACGCTTTGCCCCTATCACCAAAATTGTGCGTTTTTTCTGACGATACGAATAAACGCTGTTACTGCCGGCGATAACCACTTGTTTTTGGGATACAACATAAATGTAGAAAGCGTTTCTTCATACTTTTCTCCTACTAACTTATGTTCACACAACTCTTTCTCCACAGTTATTCGAGGCAATATCGAGACTCCTAGGCCACTCATAATTGATTGTTTTACTGACTCGATACTCCAAAACTCAATCCTGCTTTGAATTCCTATATTGGATTTTTCTACAAACTGCTCCAAAAGGGTACGATAGCTGCACCCTTTTTTGGTAACAAGTAAACTGCACTTTTTCAAATCCAATTGATTGTTCAAGTTGAAATCATTGGGGTATAAAAACATCATTTGCTCTTCTACTATTGTTTCACAATAGATATTCGAATCCTTCACTTTTTTTCCTAACATAAAAACGATATCCGTACTTCCATTTGAAAGTTCTTCCCGAAATGTAAATGGGTCCACGTGGTGCCATTCTATACTTACATGAGGATATGTTCGTTTGAACTCTTCAAAAATGGGTGGAAAACGATAGAGTAATAGGTATTCTGCAACCGTAATGGTGATATGACCTGAAATTTCACCTTCTGTAGAAGTTACTTCTTGAATGTCGTCATAAATTTCTAACATCTTTTTGGCATGAGGCATCAGTTTTTTTCCAACTTCCGTTAATATCACCTGTTTTCCTATCCGATCAAATAAAGGGCGACCTAGTTCCGTTTCCAAAGCCTTTATATGTGAAGTAATGGTTGATTGAGCATATCCAAGATGATTTGCGGCTTTGGTGAAACCGCCTAACTCAACGATCGTAATCAGGGTAACCAAATGCCGAATTTCCACAAAGATTCGCCCCCTCACATCCATCTAAAAAGATGATGGTTTTCATTCAAAATATCAATTTTATTAATTGATTTCAAGCTTATATACTCGATGTAAGACTTATTCTAAAGGTTGTGATTACATTGAGAACAACGACCGGAATCCTTTATGCGTTTATTTGGGCTACTGCAGCAATTGCTACAAAAATAGGTTTAGTCTCTTCAAGTCCACTACTTTTCGCCTCAACAAGATTGTTTTTCGCAGGGATTATACTATTTGCTATCGTGTATATCGCTAACAGAAAGTATCCTTTTCCAAAAGGGAAAGAATGGGGAAATTTAATTATTCTAGGATTACTTAATTCGACTATTTATGTGGGATGCTGTTTCTTATCCCTTGACCATGTAGATTCAAGCATTTTTAATTTATTACTTACCTTCAATCCGTTTATTGTTGCTTTCCTTTGCTCCATCTTTTTAAACAGAACCATCAAAAGAAATGAGTTAGTGGGCATGTGTCTCTCAGCGTTAGGCCTAGGAATTGCCCTATATCCTTATATAAACATTATTAATGGAACGTTATTCGGGTTCATTACATTGGGAATTGGTGTTTTTTCAATGGGGATCGGAAGCATTTACTTTAGTAAAATACAAATGAGATTGCCCGGAATTGTAGTAAATACCTGGCAGATTATTTTAGGCAGTGCAATGGCTATACCGCTTTCGTTTTTATTAGAGCCTGATTACTACTTTCATCTCGATGTCTACTTTGGATTTGGGCTTTTCTGGCAAGTAATTGTTGTTTCAATTATTGCGATGTTGCTTTGGTTCTCCTTATTGAAAGAAGACCCTGTCAGAGCAAATAATTTTTTATTTCTTACACCTATCTTTGGATATATGTTATCTGCCATTTTTCTTGGTGAAACCATAACCAACTTTCATTATATCGGCGCACTCTTCGTTATTATTGGTACAGTTTACAGTCAGATGAATAGGCTCGGCTCAAAACAGAGCGACAGTAATATACCTGGTGACGCACAGATTGGTGCTGAAGCACCGATCAACGTGCAGCCTGAGCATCTTAGAAATAGCAGCAGATAAGGATGAAGCCCAAACAAGCTTTTGAAACAATCAAGGAGCAGTCCTATGCGTAGTGATCCTACTGGGACCTGCTCCTTGGGCAGTCACTTATGATTAAATTGCTGAACTTCGAACTACTTCGCCATTTCAACCTGCGGAACAACAGCTTGATGCAGACAAGTATCAAGTTCCTTCATGTATTTTGTTTGCTGTTCAGGCGTCCAATCCAGATGAGCAGCCATAAAAGCAATGACAGGCTGCTTCCATTGATGTACCCACTGGATGTTAAAGAACAGTGCGCCGGTACGACGGATGAAGAAATCAACAGGCTTCATAGTCAATTCCTCGTTCATTGCGTATACAAGTGGTATGAGCACCTCCAGTGGCAGTCCGCTGGCTGTCGTTTGATCACGATAGCGGTCCACAAACTTGAAAATGTCATCCACGTTAGAACCATAAGATTGTACCCATCGTTTAGCTAATGCAGGATCTAGTCCATGGCGAACCCCTTCATCCACCTTGCTTTGAATGTAACGAGGGAACGCACTTGAACCGCCCACGTGTCCGCCAGAGATTGGCATTTGTTTAGTCTTGGCTGCTACAAAAGCACGGCCATCATCTTGAACTAACAGACGCATGACCAAGTCCACGATCATTTCGGCCATTTTGCGATAGCCTGTCAGTTTTCCGCCAGCAATGGTAATCAGACCTGAAGGCGACTGCCAAATTTCGTCGCGGCGAGAAATCTCGGATGCATTCTTGCCTTCTTCATAAATTAGCGGCCTTACCCCTGCCCAGCTCGATTCAATATCATCAACGGTTAATTTCACTGTTGGGAACATATACGCAATTGCACCCATGATGTAATCGCGGTCTTCCTTTGTCATAATCGGCTGTACGGGATCTGCTTTGTAGAACGTGTCAGTTGTCCCTACATAAGCCTTGCCGTCACGCGGGATCGCAAACACCATGCGCCCGTCTGGTGTATCAAAGTATACCGCTTGCTTGAGCGGGAACTTGGCTTGGTCAATAACAAGATGAACTCCTTTTGACAATTGCAGATGCTTGCCTGTCTTCGAGTGATCTTTGTTCCGAAGTTCGTCAACCCACGGTCCTGCAGCATTTATTATTTTCTTGGCGCGAAACTCATGCGCATGGCCATTCAATTGATCAACGACTCGTACACCAACTATTTTACTATTTTCATAGACAAACGAGTCTACTTTCATATAGTTCACTGCCATCGCACCGTGATGCACAGCTTCCTTCATGACTTCAATCGTCAGCCGGGCATCGTCTGTGCGATATTCTACGTAGTATCCACCGCCCAGCAGCCCATCCCGTTTTAAGAGCGGTTCACGTTTTAGCGTTTCTTGTTCCGCTAGCATCCGTCTCCGCTCACTACGTTTGACGCCAGCTAGGAAGTCATAGACACGCAACCCGATACCAGTGCTGAATTTACCAAATGTTCCCCCGCGATGAAGTGGCAAGAGCATCCATTCCGGAGTCGTCACATGTGGTCCGTTCTCGTATACAATTGCACGCTCTTTTCCTACTTCTGCTACGGTTTTCACGTCAAATTGCTTTAAATACCGGAGCCCACCATGCACCAGCTTGGTTGAACGACTTGAAGTTCCAGCTGCAAAGTCCTGCATCTCGAACAATGCTGTGCGCAACCCTCTTGTTGTAGCGTCCAAAGCAATTCCTGCACCTGTAATCCCGCCCCCAATGACGATAACGTCAAGTGGCTGCTGACCCATTCCTTCTATAATCGATCTACGCTCTGTTGCGGAAAATGTATTTAACATCTGATGGACCCTCCTGGTCATGGATACGGCATATAATAAGAAAAACCGCAATAACACTATAGTACTAGACTATAGTGCAATTGCGGTTTCTCTGCTCTCCAACCGAATCTAAATATTAACTTATTTAAAATTGTAACATATTATTGCCATTATTTAAATACTTTTGTCGCCTCGATTGCTTTGTTCCAACCAGCATAAAGCTCCGCTTGCTGCTCCTCTAGCATAGCAGGCTTAAACGTACGGTCAATGCTCCACTGGGCGGCAATCTCGTCACGGCTGCTCCAGAATCCTACTGCCAGACCCGCAAGATAAGCCGCACCAAGGGCTGTCGTCTCGTATACTTGTGGGCATTCCACCGGCACGCCAAGCATATCGCTCTGGAACTGCATCAGGAAATTGTTCTGCACCGCACCGCCATCCACACGCAGCTTGGTTAATTGAATCGAGGAGTCAGCCTCCATCGCTGTAAGTACATCTTTGGTCTGATAAGCAAGGGATTCCAATGTAGCCCGAATAAAATGCTCTTTTGATGTTCCACGTGTCAAGCCAAAAATAGCACCCTTCACTTCGCTATCCCAATACGGTGTACCAAGCCCAACAAAAGCAGGCACAACATACACACCATCTGTCGAATCAACCTTGCTTGCGTACAGTTCGCTGTCTTTAGATTCCTTAATCATACGAAGTCCATCACGCAGCCATTGTACAGCGGAACCGGCCACGAATACACTGCCCTCCAGGGCATATTCCACTTTGCCATCAATTCCCCAAGCTATTGTCGTTAACAAGCCATGGGAAGATTGAACGGCCGTATCACCGGTATTCATAAGCATAAAGCAGCCCGTACCGTATGTGTTCTTAGCCATTCCTTGTTTGAAGCAGGCTTGACCGAACAAAGCGGCTTGCTGGTCACCAGCCGCGCCTGCAATCGGAATTTCTTCTCCGAAGAAATGGAAGTCAGCTGTTTTACCATATACTTCAGAAGATGAGCGCACTTCAGGCAGCATTTGTTTTGGAATTGTTAGCAGTTCCAATAGTTCCTCGTCCCATTTCAACTCATGAATATTGTACATTAATGTACGTGAAGCGTTGCTATAATCTGTGACGTGTACATTGCCGCCTGTCAGCTTCCAGATCAGCCAAGTATCGATCGTGCCGAATAGTAAATCACCACGTTCTGCTTTCTCCCTTGCACCAGGCACATGATCCAGAATCCATTTCACTTTTGTGCCCGAGAAATATGAATCTATCAACAATCCTGTCTTGGAGCGGAACAGCTCACTATGCCCAGCTGCTTGCAGCTCATCACAGATCGATTTGGTTTGTCTCGACTGCCAAACAATCGCGTTGTACACAGGGCGTCCGGACTCCTTATCCCAGACAACCGTCGTTTCGCGTTGATTTGTAATGCCAATACTTGCGATCTGACTTGGCTTGATGCTGGATTCGATCAGACACGTCGCGATAACAGCCAGAATCGTCCCCCATATTTCTTGTGCATTGTGCTCTACCCAGCCTGGCTCAGGAAAGATTTGCGTAAATTCTTTCTGTGCTACGTGAACGATTTGTCCTTCTTTGTTAAAAAGAATGGCTCTTGAACTTGTAGTGCCCTGATCAAGCGATAAAATATATTTTTCCATGTGAGATTCCCCCGTTATCCTGATTTCAGCATTTACACCATCATTACGCCGTTACACTATTTTTCATGCGCGGACCTTTATTCATCTATATTGAGGCTTGACGACTTGTCCCTTTTGAGGAAATAAGCAGTGCAAGGACAAGAATAACTGCTGTTGCCCCTAATACAACCCATACCATAGAATCTGACGTACCTAGGAATACCGTTTTGTAAAATAAACCTCCCAGCGCTCCCCCAAGCAATGGTCCTACAACAGGTATCCAAGCATACTTCCAATTCGAACTGCCCTTGCCTGCAATCGGAAGGATCATATGCGCAATTCTTGGCCCCAAGTCACGTGCCGGATTGATCGCATAACCAGTCGTACCACCCAGTGAAAGTCCGATGCTGACAATGAGGAACCCAACAATAAGCGGGTTTAATCCGTCCGTGAATTTATTAGCCCCGATCGCCAAAATGCCGAGAACCAATATAAATGTACCAATCATCTCACTGATCAAATTGGAGAATGGATGATAGACAGCTGGACCTGTCGCAAATACGCCCAACTTCGTCGCAGGATCTTCGGTTAGTTTCCAGTGCGGTAAGTAATGTAAGTATACGATGACTGCGCCTGCGATGGCACCAATCAATTGAGCCGCCATATAGGATGGTACGTCTGCCCAAGGGAAATTGCCTATTAAGGCTAGTCCCAACGTCAGCGCTGGATTCAAGTGCGCCCCGCTGATCGTTCCTACCGCATAGGCGGCAACTGCAACCGCCAAGCCCCATCCCATCGTGATGACGATCCATCCTGAATTAGCTGCATAAGATTTCTTAAGTGAAACACCTGCACATACGCCGCCACCGAGTGCGATCAGAATCATCGTTCCGATCACTTCTCCCCAAAATGCTGACATATTAAACCCTCCTGTTGTCAATTATAGATGCGGTTAGGCGTTAAGAACACAAAAAGACCTACTATCAATTACACGCAGTAGCTCAATGTTGAGCTAACAGCGCGTTTGAAAGTAGATCTCCAAGTCTCCGTAACGTTTATTAACTTAGCTCAAATTTTATTTTAAATTGTAAGCGTTGTCAATCACTTTTTTTCATACAATGTCCACAATTGCTTGTTTGAAGTGGTGACCGCTTCTGCTCCAGCCTGTAAAGCCTGCTCTACATCTTCACTCGTCGAGATAAAGCCTCCCGCAAGGATCGGCAGATTCGTACTCTGCTTCACTTTTCGAATGACATTTGGCATTCCACCCGGCAATACTTCAATGACATCCGGCTGTGTGTTCTGCAGCAGCTTAAAGCTCTTTTCCAGTGCACTGTTGTCAATCAAAAATATACGCTGCACAGCAACCACACCTTTTTGCTTTGCTTTCTGAATCACGCTTGCTTTCGTTGATAAGATCCCGTACGGACGATATTCCTGACAGAGGTATTCAGTAGCGTATGCGTCATTCTGGAGGCCTTGGATCAAGTCAATATGCAGAAATAACTTTTTATTAGCGCGGTGTACCATCTGACATGCATGTTTTAGTTGAGCGACGTGCATATCAAGCAAGACCAGATACTCGAAGGAGGAGGCAACCGCTTTCTCTAGATCTTTCATTTGACGTGAGGCAGGCAGTATTCGTTGCTGGTAAAAATCCATTGGTTGAACCCCTTTTTGGAGATGTTTATGATATATGATGGGTATATTCCATTCATCCGGAGATTGGATTAATCACATCTTCAAATAATAATTAGGATTGATAAGATATGCAAGTATTGTTTACAACCTTTTGTGATGCTTATGAACTATACATCTTTTGGTATGAAGAAGAATAGCCGATTGACATGCTTATACGTTAGTTACTTTATAAACATTTATGTTGATTAAGTAGCGATTGTTTATTACACTGTTGCTGTACCTAATTCTATAGACTTATGACTTACATGCGGCCAAAGGGCTCGACAATGATAGAAGTCCATGAGAGGAAGGAAAATGACATGCGTATTAAAGAAATCGTGCTGCAAACGCATCTTTATCGCGAAATGAAACAATTTTATAGTGAACTGCTGCAATTTCCGATTGAGGATGAGACAATAGATTCATTCTCTCTTCGAGCTGGGGCATCGAAGCTGACGTTCCAGCGGTCTACCGACAGTCAAAATTACTATCATTTTGCCTTTATGGTTCCTAGCAATCAATTAGATGAAGCAGGACATTGGCTGCAAGCGAAAGGAATTAAGTTGTTCTCAAAAGATAATCAAAATCAGTTCTTTTTCGAGGACTGGAATGCAACGGCAACTTATTTTTACGATCCACAGAGCAACCTAGTTGAATTGATTGCACATCATTCACTTACTCATTTTTCAAAAACTGCTTTTGGACACGATAGCATCCTCTGTATAAGTGAGATTGGGCTCCCATTACTTTCAGTAGAGGATGAGTTGCCGCAGATATGTGATGTGTTGTCCCAGAAAATGTGGCGTGGCGATGGGAAACAATTTGCGGGAGTTGGAGACGCCGAAGGATTGTTAATCGTTATCGATATTACACGACCATGGTTCCCAGATGGCAGAATGCCGCGTGTGTGTCTCACAAAGGTCATATTAGAAGGTGGATCCGAGCAGAACCTCGAACTACAGGACCTGCCTTATCAGATTTCATCTGAATCATGAGGTTTTATCTTGTCTTTTTTCGGCGCTGTTAAGCGTTGAGGCGTTTGTTAATACGACAGATATGTTGTCTAAAGAAAGGAAGAAGCCCCTCTGTCTAGACTTCAGGGGCTTCCTTTTTGGACAGTTACATATCAAAATGTGATCACCATATTAACAATTCTGTTGCATGTCGATTGAAGTTCGCACTTACTGGCAGCAACCGCCATCAGCCGGCCTGTCCCTGTAAACTGGCATAATAATTCCCTTCTTGGAGCAGACTTCGGTGATCCCCCTGCTCAACGATCACTCCTTCTTTCATTACAAATATGATATCTGCATTCTCAACGGTAGACAGCCGATGGGCAATCAGAATCGTTGTACGCCCCTCCATCAACTGCTGCAGTGCTTTCTGCACCCAATGCTCGGATTCTGCGTCAAGCGCCGAAGTGGCTTCATCAAGCAGCAGAATTGGTGCATTTTTGAGCAGCGCCCTGGCAATTGCGATTCGCTGCCGTTGTCCCCCAGACAAGGATGCACCTCGTTCCCCCACATGTGTCTGATACTTATCAGGCAGTTCCTCGATAAAGTGATGAGCATAAGCGGCTTGGGCTGCTGACACTACCTCTTCATGCGAAGCTTGTGGGTTACCGTAACGAATATTGTCCTCGATCGTACCCGTAAATAAGAACGCTTCTTGAGGGACATAAGCAATCAACTGACGAATTTCCGCTAACGTATATTGACCAAATGGTTTGCCCTGGATACGAATATCTCCCCGGTCAATCGGATAAAAACCAAGCAGCAGCTTAATTAATGTACTCTTTCCACTGCCGCTGCTGCCAACGATGGCCGCTACTTGTCCAGGCTGTACCTGCATGGAAACGTTGCAAATTACGGGTGTTTCCGCCTGATAGGCAAACTCGACCTCATTTAGTTCCACCGTTGCTCCCGTCACAGACGTACTAGCATCGTTCCCAATTCTCCGCGGCTCTTCCTCTTCCGCTAGCATTTCTTCGATCCGCTGTGCCCCTGCTAAAGAATTTTGAACAAGAGATAATGTAGTTCCAAAATTCATAAAAGAATGCGTCAAATGAATTTGCAGCACGGCTAAGGCAGCTACAGCCCCCATACTAATCATTCCATACGCATATAATAAACTTCCAATCACAATAATCCCACAAAATGTAATGTAGCTCACAAAATGATTGACAGCCGCCAGCATCCCCTTTTTGTGGGCAATTTGTTGGGCAATTTGTGTGGCTTCCTCATTTAATGTTTCGTATTGCGTATAAATGGGCCGTATTCGGAACAGCTTTACCAGTTGGATACCCGCTAGAAAGTCCGTAAATTTTTCCGTTAACTTGGCTGTTATTTGCAAGGAACGATCATACATCGCACGCACCGCATTAACAAAACGAGTGCTAATGTAAAAGGACACAAGCAATATAAGCAGCGATACACATGCAAATTGCCAATGAACCACAAACATCATCACAATTGAGCCGAGGCTAATCATGATTTCCAGCAGCATAGCAAACAAGATTCCGCAGTAAGTGGTTTCCAAGGTAGACACATCATTATTCATGCGGGAAAGGAACTCACCGTTATGCGTTCGTTCTAAAAAAGAAGCTTTCAGCCTGCATAACTTCTGATACATACGTTCACGGATGTTCACGAGTGTAAGCTCAACACTTCGATGGAACAAATACGTAAATGGCGGAGAGAGGATATTAAGCAGCAAAATCGAGCCTCCCAAAATGTATAAAGCTTGATACATAAGGGAAATATCCTTCGACTCTGCGTAGTTAACCAAGCTTTGCACCACAAGGCTAAAAGATAAAATAAACAAGGTATTGGCAGCGCCGCTCGTCAGCATACCGACATAATATTGAAGCTTGCGCTTTCTGCTCATGAAGTTCATCATGCTATTGACTTCTTTTGCGTATGCTATCAACTCGGGAGCTTTCATATGCTGACCGCCTCCTTTCCTTCAGTCGGTGTCACTATAAACTGCTGGTGATACAGCCGTGCGTACGCTCCGCCCTTCTCTAGCAATTGAGCATGACTGCCCGCTTCCGCGATACTCCCATTTTCCATAACCCATATTTCATCCGCATGCTGAATTGTAGACAAGCGGTGAGCAATTACAATGGTTGTCCGGTTCTTCATAAGGACATTAAGTGCTTCTTGAACCAACATTTCCGTCTCCGTGTCTAGTGCCGATGTAGGCTCATCCAACAGCAAGATAGGCGCATCCTTTAGAATGGCACGAGCAATAGCAACCCGCTGACGTTGTCCGCCTGACAACAATCCTCCTCTTTCTCCCACGTCAGTCTGGTACCCCTCCGCCAATTCCATAATAAAGGAATGTGCATTGGCTAACTTGGCAGCCGCTATGATATCATTTAGCGTTGCATGCGGATGACCATACCAAATGTTGTCCGAAATCGTTCCGCTGAACAAATAGGAATCTTGGGTGACGACTGACAAATGAGAACGAAGGTCCTCTGGATTGCAGTCATGAAGCGACTCGCCAAATACTCGAATCGTCCCTCTATCCGATGCTAATGGATAGAAGCCGCAAATTAATTTAATGATCGTGCTTTTCCCACCACCACTCGCACCGACTAATGCCACGGTTTTCCCATGATCAATCGTAAAGCTTAGGTCCTGCAGCAGAGGTGTACCCTTTTCATAAGCAAAGCTGACTTGTTCAAACGCAATTGGGGGTGCGTCTGAAACTTTGATGACACTGCCCTCCTGCCGTTCGACTGGCTGCTTTACGATCTCATATACTCGTTTTAATGCTCCACTCATCTCAAATGTATGGGTAATCAGTGTGGGAATATTTTGAAGCGGCTCCAGACACAAATTAAGCAGATACAGAAAAGCGATGAGTTCTCCCGTACTGAACAACCCTTTAGAGATTAAATAGCTTCCATATAACACCGCAAATACGACAGGACTAATCATTAAAGTAAACAAAATTGGGGTAACAATCGCTTCTCGTTTGCTTACTGCCAAGCGTTTTTGCAAGGTGAGCTGAAGGAGGGTTTGATAAGAACGAAAAAGCAATCCTTGCAGCAGGTAGCTTTTGACGAGCGCCATCCCCCCGAGTGTGTCCTGGAGAATGACATTCATTTGTCCTGTGCTGGCTTGAGCTTCTTCTGTAAGTTGTTGCAGCTGCTTGCCTATCCACTGTGCAACAAACAAAGAGATAGGTACGAGCAGCAAACTAAGCAGCACCAGTTCCCATCTAATCCATAATAAATAACTAAAGCAGCCAATAAACAAAAGCGGATGGTAAAACCACTGCGGCAAATCACGAATCATAAACTGGTTAATCAGTTGGACGTCATTTGTAATTCGTGACACCATGTCGCCAGAATGCTGCTTTTCTAGATAATGAATCGGCAGCTTCCCAATATGATGCATCGTATGGTTGCGAAGATCCCGCATTGCACGCGCTCCGCCCTTTTCGACACCATAGACCATAACATATTTTGCTGGCACACCTACTGCAATCACAATGAGCACCATATATACCGTGTTTACAACTAGCTGCCCTTCACCATGTTCTGCGTTTGTCGTGAGCTGCTGTATTAAATTTCCTGTCCATATCTCGATCACCGCTGCAGCTATAGCTGCAATAATACCGGCAATCATCCAGCCTTTGTGTGACTTAACGAACGACATCAACCACATGGCTGATTTCCATAGGGTCAACATGCCTTTTTGTTTTTGCATGACCACTCCATTGTCTCCCCTTTTACAAACCATAGTCGTGGATGAATACTCACAAACCGACCGTTTTTTATGTCACTTATGTCATCTAGTATTAGATCGGTCTGTAAGTATGCAGTATCAATTTGTGTGTTTACAAATGCCGACCAGCAGCATCACGACATTACCTCGTGGGCGTCCAGCTCTTGTTTAATAATGTGATGGATAATGGACCGAATGACACGAGCGTTGCTTTCCAAATATGCGGGCTGCAGTACATCTTCGTGCTCGCCGCTAAGTGAATATTCGAGATAACTGCCACGGGTAGCTTCTCTCCACAGCGCCGTTGTCACATTATCCGGTCGGTTCACTTCAGACGGTGCAGCCAAGAGTGCATGAATGTTGGCTTCTACAATTCCAGAATTTACAACCTCAACTCCATATGACCAGTACGTCCGCATTTTATGCTTAACCCGCTCGCGTAGTAATGGATTAAGCAGCAGCATCTGCTTGAGATCCTCCACGCCATCAAGCATGTCATCCATATCGTCTTCGAACTCGTCCACTACATGTACAGACAGCTTCCTCAAGGAATCGAGCATTAATATGTCCGATACCGGATAACCTCTTCGTTCCATAGCTTTGGCCACTTCAAAGGTCAAGTTCCCGCCAAGGGAATAACCTAACAAGACGTATGGCGGCTTAGGTTGGATGGAGACCACCGTATCTACATATCGGTCCAGCATATCGTCCCAATTTGAGGCGTCATCAATAAAATCGATGCCATACAGCACACATTCATGTTCCAACTCCTTGGCCAGTTCCAAATAAGTGAGTCCGTAACCTAAGCCAGGAGGGAAGCAGAATACGTTCACTGATCCATTTGTATTTAATTTTACAAACGGGCTGCTAATCTGCTCCGCAAATTCGGATTTGAGCATCTCCATGGCCATTTCTTCAATGGTAGGCCGCTGGAATACGCTGTGCAGCGGAATTTGTACACCTGTTGCGTTATATACACGCTCTACTAATTGCATCAGGCTTAGAGAGTGACCGCCAAGTTCGAAAAAGTTATCTTTTACGCTAACCTGATCAAATCCTAGTGTTTCTTGCCATATATGTGCCAATTGTACTTCTTGCGGCGTACGCGGCGCTACAAATTCCGTTCCTGTTAGGACGTGCTCTTCAGGAGCAGGAAGCGCTTTTCGATTGACCTTGCCATTTGGCGACAATGGCATCCGCTCCAACTGCACGAAGTACGACGGGATCATGTATGCAGGCAGTTCTTGAGCCAATGTAGTTCTCAGTTCTCCTCCAGTAGTTGGCCGCTCTGCCACGTAATAGGCAGACAACCGCTTCTCCCCATGGCTAGTTTCCTGAACGGTCACGATTGCCTCCTGAACGGCCTCATGCTGCAGTAAATGAGCCTCTATCTCACCCAGTTCGATTCGATAGCCGCGAATCTTCACCTGGTCGTCGATACGCCCTACATATTCGATCGCGCCGTCTGGCAGCCATCTCGCTAAGTCGCCGGTCCGGTACATTCGTTCCCCTGCAACAAACGGGCTGCCTACGAACTTTGCATTCGTCAGATCCGGACGGTTCAAGTAGCCTTTAGCTACACCGTCGCCTGCAATACACAGCTCTCCAGTTACGCCGATTGGTTGAAGGTGATCATTTTGATCCAGAATATAAATACTTGTATTGCTGATCGGTCGGCCAATCGGAATGGTTACAGCATCGTCCGCTATCTCGTTGACATCGTAACTGGTTGCGAATACGGTAGTCTCCGTTGGACCGTATACATGCTTGATCTTGCCAGGCCCGAGATGCTGCAATGCTTTGCGTGCGTGGCTGACCGAGACACGCTCGCCTCCGAATAGGATGGCGCGTATGTGACGTAAACATTGCGGTCTCATATCGACTAGTACATTAAAATAAGCCGTTGTAATAAACATGACTGTAATTTGCTCACTATCAATCAAATCAGCCAGTTGTCCCACGTCCATTACGGTGGTTCTTGGTACTAGCACAAGCTTTGCCCCGTTTAGCAGTGCACCAAAAATATCAAAAGTAGATCCATCAAACGCATAGCTTGAAAGCTGGAGTACCACATCCTCTGTGTGAATATCAATGTAATTTGTATCCCGCACAACTCTTACAATATTTCGATGTGATGTCAGATTCCCTTTAGGCATGCCCGTTGTTCCCGATGTATAAATTACATAGGCCATGTCAGAAGCGCCATTGTGCTGCTCCAGATTCGAACCATCAACATGGTAAGAATCCTCATCGTCTAAAATAACGGTGTCACAGTGCAGCGGGATATTCGCTTTTAAATGATGCTGGACGACCATGATCCGTGTACCCGAATCCTCCATCATGTAACGAATGCGGTCTTCGGGGTAATCAGGATCAATGGGGACATATGCTCCTCCAGCCTTCAGAATCGCTAAAATCGCCACAATCATTTCTGGGGAACGTTCTGCCATCAGCCCTGCCATAATGCCAACGCTGACACCTTTGGCTCTTAGTGTTCTGGCCAAGCGATTAACTCGCTCGTTAAGCTCGTTGTACGTTAGCGATCTTTCCCCAAACGAAACGGCTACCGCCTCAGGCGTTAGATGCGCCTGTTCTTCGAATAAATGCTGAATTGTCATTTCACGTGGATAATTCGTAGTGGTGTCGTTGAATGTATGCAGGACCAGTTCCTTCTCTTCAGTAGTCGACAGTTGAAGCTCAGACAGCTTCAGCTCCGGCTTCTGTAGAATGGCTATAATCAGTTGTTGAAAATGAAGACACATGCGTTCCGCAGTTTCTCGAGTATACAGAGACGTAGCATAACCTAGCCCGCACAATATTCCTTCTGTGCTCTCTTCGGCATGAAAAGTTAAGTCAAACTTGGCAATTGTATGCTGATGCGGATAAGGCTGAATTTGAAGCCCATCGAACTCGATATTTTCTCGTTCGGTATTTTCCAAACTAAACATCGTATCGAATAACGGATTGCGGCTCAAATCTCGCGAGGTATGAACTTTCTCTACTATACTTTCGAATGGGTAGTCCTGATGTTCAAAAGCTCCTAAAGTGGAATCCTTCACTTCAGACAATAACTCAAGGAATGTTTTCTCACTTGTTGGGTAATTACGGATGGCTAGTGTATTTACAAACATACCAAGCAGCGGCTCTACGTCAGGGTGATTGCGACCGGCAATCGGTGATCCGACAATGATGTCTTCTTGGCCCGTGTACTTGTGAAGCAGAGCTGTATAGGCAGTGAGTAGTACCATATATAAAGTTGATCCATTTTCAGCTGCCAACTTGCCTAGCTGTTCATGCTGCTGCTTGTCAAGTGTTAACAAGGCGACATCGCCGCTAAATTGCTGGACTGGTGGGCGAACATAATCAGTAGGAAGTCCCAAAACAGGCAATTCGCCGGCCAACCGATCCAGCCAATATGTCTCTTGGCGTGCCAGTCTATCGCTATATGCTGTAGATTGCTGCCAAGCGGCATAATCTTTGTATTGAATACGCAGCTTTGGCAGTTGTTCTCCTGCGTACAACTGAGCAAATTCATGGACCAAGTTCCCCATCGTAACTCCATCCGAAATAATGTGATGCATGTCAAACATGAGCACATGACGCTCATCTTCAAGTTTGACCAAGCCCACTCGCAGCAAAGGTGCCTGCTTCAAATCGAAAACTCGAACAAATTGCTGTATCAATGACTCGAGCTGCTCGTCTGATGCTTGCATGTATTCGATGTTGAATTCAACATCGCCATGAATGCATTGCACA
The DNA here is from genome assembly GCF_022346885.1 of Paenibacillus sp. ACRRX. Taxonomy (GTDB): domain Bacteria; phylum Bacillota; class Bacilli; order Paenibacillales; family Paenibacillaceae; genus Paenibacillus_B. Next base: position 15,470 of record NZ_JAKRNK010000006.1, on the reverse strand, counting down.
GGTTCTCCAGCTTCCATCACAAAGCCAGTTCGCAGCGTCTCATGCCGTGCAATTAATTTCAGGAATGCTGTTTGGAAGCGATCGCGGTTCAGCGGACCTTCAAGCAGCAGCACGCCTGGCATGTTGTAGCTTAACTCCGCTCCTTCGAGCTGGCTCAAAATATACAATCGTTTCTGTGCTGACGATAACGGATAATAGGCTTGCTCTTGCGCCAACGGAATAGCCGCATATTGCTGCTGCTCCATGCCTGCTATAGCTTGTGCCATCTCCTCAATTGTTGGATGCTGGAACACCCCACGCAGCGGGAAGTTAACGTTCATCTCTTTGTAGAGTCGGCTCACCAAAGTGGTCGCTCGCAGCGAATGGCCGCCTAGCTCAAAGAAGTTGTCTTTCACACCTACGCGGTTCATGCCCAACACATCCTGCCAAATGCGTGCAAGCTGCATCTCCGCCGTTGTACGCGGCGCCACGAATTCCGCTCCGGTCTGCACGTCGCCTTCCGGTGCTGGCAGTGCACGGCGATCAATCTTACCGTTAGGTGTCAAAGGCAGTCGATCCAACTGTACAAAATACGACGGGATCATATATCCTGGCAGTTCCTGCGACAGCGCTGTCCGCAGCTCTCCTGCCGTTAACGTACCCTCAGCTGTGAAATACGCGCATAGCTGCTTCTGTCCCGCTTCGTCTTCCAGTGCAAGGACTGTTGCCTCTTGCACCGACGCCACGCTTAACAGCTGGGATTCCACTTCGCCAAGCTCGATACGGAAGCCGCGAATCTTCACCTGATGGTCGCTGCGGCCGATATATTCAATGCTGCCGTCAGCCAGCCAGCGGGCCACATCACCCGTGTTGTACAGCCGTTCGCTTGGCGCAAACGGATTAGCAAGGAACTTCTCGTCCGTCAAATCAGGGCGTCCCCAATAGCCGCGGCCTACGCAATCACCAGACACATACAGCTCTCCTGCGACCCCGATTGGCTGCTGTTCGAAGCTGTCATTTACGATGTAAATATGTGTGTTCGCCACAGGTTTGCCTATTGGCGGCAGACCCACCGCGATGTCTTCAGGCTGCATTGTATGTGTGGTCACTACGTGTGTCTCCGACGGGCCATAATGGTTGTGCAGGCTGATGCCCTGCTTCTGCAAGCACGCTTGTACCTGCGGCGTGACGACTAATTGTTCGCCGGCAGTAATGATATGCTCGACGCAGTCAGGGAAAGCCTCTGCCCATTCTGCTTCTGCAAAAATAAACTTCAAGAACGCCACCGGCAGATACAGTACGTTGATGTGGTTCTGCTCAATTTCTCGGAACAACCGCAGCGGCTCTTTGCGTATCTCGTTATCTACCATGTACAGGCAGCCGCCGAACAGTAGGGCAGAGAATATTTCTTGGTAGCTCACGTCAAAGCTGTTAGAAGCATATTGCAAAATGCGAGAAGGCATTGGAATGGTCGTTCCGTGCTGCTGATAGTAGAGCAGATTGACCATATTGCGATGCTCCAGCATAACCCCTTTTGGGTTGCCAGTAGTTCCTGATGTGTAAATAATATAGAGCAAGTGAGCAGCTTCGTTGACATTACGCACTGCTGCACCTGTTCCCGTGTAGCTCCCCGCAGCGTGTACATCCAGCTTATCGACTTCATCCGGAACGAGTTCGAACAGTGACGCTTGCGTCAGCACCAGCTTGGCCCCACTGTCTGCCAACATATAGCGGATACGCGTTTCTGGATACTCTGGATCAATCGGTACGAAGGTACCTCCTGCTTTTAGCACGGCCAATACGGCAACCACCAGCTCCAGCGAACGTTCCACCATAATGCCAACGGGCTGCTCGGCCGCTACTCCACGCTCTTGCAGCGTTTGCGCAAGCTGGTTCGCCTTCCGCTCTAGCTGCTGATAAGTTAACTGCTCGCTGCCAAAAGCAACGGCCGGCGCGTCAGGTGTGCGCTCCACTTGTCCTGCGAACAACTCGTGCACCGTCTTGTCACGCGGATACGCCATTGCGGTGTTGTTGAATGATGCTTGCAATTGCTGCTTCTCTGCATCAGTTACCATCGTCAGCGACGAGATGTGTGCTTGCGGGTTATTTATCATACCTGCTATTAATTGCAGGAAGTGCTTGGACATCCGCTCAATCGTCTCTTGCTTATACAAGGCAGTAGCATACTCCATGCTGCATAGGAGTCCGTCCTCGTCTTCGGTCACGGTCAGATTTAGGTCGAATTTGGCCATACTGTATTCATTGGCAAAGGGCTTTACCTGAAGTCCATCAAGATCGAATTCACGCTTCTCCGTATTCTCCAAAGCAAACATCGTATCAAATACCGGATGGCGGCTTAGATCTCTTGTGATGTGTACATTTTCCACTAAATCCTCAAATGGATAGTCTTGATGCTCAAATGCACCTAATGCCGTTTCCTTGACATCCTCCAAATATGACAAGACCGTCTTCGTGCCTGTAGGATAATTTCGAATGGCAAGTGTGTTTACAAACATCCCGATCAGGGGCTGCAGATCGCTGTGCGTCCGGCCTGCAATCGGTGTCCCGACGATAATGTCCTCTTGTCCCGAATATTTATGCAGCACGATAGTATATGCCGCCAACAGCACCATGTACAGCGTTGTCCTGCTGTCAGCCGCAAGCTTGCGTAAGCCCGCACTCCGCTCTGGATCAATATTAAATTCAAAAATAGCACCTTCGTGACGCTTTACTGCTGGCCTTGCATAATCTGTCGGCATTTCAAGCACCGGCAATGTGCCGTGTAATGCCTGCATCCAATAGGTCTCCTGATGCTGCAACCGCTCCTGTTGTGCAGGGGACTGCTGCCATGCTGCATAATCCTTGTACTGGATTTGAAGGGGATTAAGCACATCCCCAGTGTAAAGACCAACAAACTCCGCGATCATAATTCCTATCGAGGTTCCGTCTGAAACGATATGGTGCATATCAAACAAGAGAATATGACGCTCTGGTGCCAGCTCAACTAGTCCTACTCGCAATAGCGGTGGTTTCGCCAGATCAAAGCTTCGTATAAAGCTCTGCATACTACCTGCAGGGTCCGCACTATGGGCTTGCATCACCTCTATCGCAAACGGTACCGCTGTGTATACCCGCTGAATAGGCTCCCCATTTACCATCTCAAAACCAGTGCGCAGCGTCTCGTGACGATCAATCAGCGTACGGAATGCATCATCTAACCGCTCCCTGTCGAGCGCACCTTCAATCAGCATCGCGCCCGGCATATTGTAGCTCTGCTCAGCACCTTCCAATTGATGTAAAATATAGAGACGCTTCTGCACAGACGAAAGTGGATAATAATCTCTTTCTTCTATTACAGGGATTGAGACATGTGTCTCCTGTTCTGCGTCAACGATGAACGCTGCTAGTGCCTCCAAGGTAGGGTAACGGAACACGTCACGCAGTGACAAGCTAATATTCTCTTCTTTGTGCAGCTTGCTTACCAACGTAGTCGCCCGCAGCGAATGCCCACCCAGTTCGAAGAAGTTGTCCTTAACGCCTACTTTCGTCAAGCCGAGCACGTCTTGCCAAATGCGGGCAAGCTGTACTTCATGGGGAGTACGTGGAGCAACGTATTCTGTCTCCGCCTGCACATAATCTTCAGGTGATGGCAGTGCTTTACGATCCACTTTCCCATTAGTTGTAAGCGGCATCCGTTCAAGCGGGATCAAATACGCAGGAATCATATAGCTCGGCAGATCTTGCGCGAGTAAACTTTTTAATTCGCTGGCTGGGAGCGGACGATCAGCCACGTAGTATGCGCACAACTGCTTCTCACTACTGTCGCTGCCGCGGACAACAACTGTTGCCTTAAGTATAGATTCCACTTTCAGCAGTTGGGCTTCTACTTCACCGACCTCAATTCGATAACCGCGAATTTTCACTTGGTCGTCTATTCTGCCTACGTATTCTACATTGCCATCAGGCAGCCATCTTGCCAAGTCTCCCGTCCGGTACATCCGTTCTCCGGGAATAAACGGATTATGAACAAATTTCTCTTTCGTCAGATCCGGGCGATTCAAGTATCCACGGACAAGCCCTTCTCCACCAACGCATAATTCGCCAGCAACACCAATAGGCTGCAATCCATTCTGGTCATTAACGATATAAAGCTTTGTATTGCTGAGGGGACGCCCTATCGGAACGGTGACCGCATCTTCAGCAACTTCATTTACATCGTACCAAGTGGCATACACGGTACTTTCCGAAGGGCCATAGGCATGTTTCAACTTGCCTGGTCCGATTTGCTGAAGAGCTTTGCGCACATGTGCGACAGATACACGTTCACCGCCAAATAAAATGACACGCACCTCATTCAAACAAGCCGTATTAACGTCCACAAGCACGTTAAAATATGCCGTTGTTATAAGCATAACTGAGATACGTTCGACAGCAATGAGCGCTGCTAGCTTTGTTGCGTCAAGCAGTGTCTCCTGCGGTACCAGCACCAAATGAGCACCATTCGTCAAAGCTCCAAATATGTCAAAAGCCGACCCATCAAACGAGTAGCTGGACAATTGAAGCACCTTATCCTGTCCCGTAATTTCAATATAGTTCGTATTCCGTACAATCCGTACGAGGTTACGATGAGACGTAAGATTCCCTTTGGGCTTCCCTGTCGTACCCGACGTGTAAATGACGCAAGCCAAGCTTTCAGCTTCGTTGAGTGATTCTAGATTTGAGCCGTCGGCATTATACGATTGCTCATCATCCAGCAGAAGAAGGCAACCTTTGGACGTCATATCCGGTACGCGATTTTGCAAATGACGCTGTACCAGCTTTACATGTGAGCCTGAATCTTCGAGCATGTATCGAATCCGCTCTTCTGGATACTCCGGGTCAATGGCGACATAAGCCCCTCCAGCTTTGAGAACGGCCAACATGCCCACGATCATATCAAGGGAACGCTCGGCTATCAAACCAACCAGCTTGTCTGACTGCACTCCATTAGCACGCAGCGTTCTGGCCAGTTGATTGGAACGTTCATTCAGCTCTCGGTAGGTCAATCTTTCCTTCTCGAAGGAGACCGCAATTGCGTCTGGCTGCTGTTCCACATGCTCTTCGAACAAACCATGCAGAGTGGCTTGACGCGGATAATCTGTCCAGACATCATTAAATAGATGAAGAAGCTGGTGCTGCTCTGACTCGGATAAAAGTTCAACTTTGCCAATTTCAAGTTCGGTTTGGAAGAGTACAGTGCTGAGGAGGCGGCATAAATGATCGGTTAATGTATTTAAATAGTCGGCATCATAATGGGAGTTGTCATAGCTGATGTTCAGATGGAGACGGTTGTGATCACGATGGAAGCGGAATAGTACTTCTACAGCTGCACTTTGTTCAACTGAATCGGTATGTACATCAGAATACGATACTACTGTATTTATGAGTGGCAAGCCTCTGGTGTCATACTGCATGCTCAGATGCTGAACCATTTTACGAAATGGTATATGTTGATGTTCCAGCGCTTCCCCGATCGCGTTTTTGATTTGTCCTAATAAGGAGCGAAAATTACTGTCGCTGCTGATATGCGTCTTAATAATAAGAATATCGTCGGGAGTTGATTTCTCATCAAGGGATGACCCTACAACAGGCATTCCAAGAAGAACGTGATCGCGACTGGTATATTTATGAAAAATACAGGTTACGCCCGCAAGCAGGATCATGTATACAGCCATATCGGAACCATTGGCAAGTGAAAAGATTCGATCCGACAGCTCGGACGGAAGCGCATGAGTAATGACAGACAAGTCTGGTTTCTGTTCTGCGTTTGCCGGTTGGCTTGTTGTACTGCTATACGGTAGAATGCTCATGCTGTCCTCTGAATTAAACTTCTCTTTCCAATAAGCTTCTTCCTTATCGAACACCGACTTCATTTATGAACCTCTCCTATCCTATCTGATGTATGGAATAAAGCGGGAGTGTGTGCCTCTGGTGAGAACAGACACCCCCGTTAAATGAGTAGTTCAATAAGTCTAAGGCAGGTTAAAACGCAAATTGTATCGTTTCAACCGAGCTTGTTTTGCCTGCACTCTGCTCTCCACAGTTCAAATCTTTGATCTGAACTTGTGGATTTTGGCATATTTGGCTCAGTACAGCAACATAATCACGCATCATGCGGTGAATGCCAGCCGCTTTAAATAACTTGCTCGCATACAAGAAGCTGCCTTTGATGACATCATTTTCTTCGGACACGGACAACGTCAAATCAAATTTCGCCTCTACTCCATTATCAATCGGATATGGTGAAATCGTTAATTGATCAATGTAACCCCCGCGCTCCTCGGTATTCTGTAAGACAAACATAGTATCGAAAATCGGATTGCGATTAGGCTCCCACTGCAAGTTCAGTCGTTCAACAAGCTCTTCGAACGGGTAGTCTTGGTGCTCAAACGCGCCCAATGTCGTTTCCTTGACTTCCGCGAGGAAAGTTTGGAATGTTTTGTCCCGGTTTGGATAATTACGAATGGCAAGTGTGTTGATAAACATCCCGATTAAAGGCTCCAAATCAGCATGGTTACGACCAGCAACCGGTGTACCCACAATAATATCTTCATGCCCGCTGTATTTGGACAGCAAGATCGAGTAAGCAGACAACAACACCATGTACAATGTGCTTCCATGATTAGCTGCCAGTTGATTCAACCGCTGTGTGATAACCGGATCGATCTCGAACTCGACTTGATCACCCTCGAAGCTGCGGGCCGAAGGTCTGTCATAATCCGTTGGGAGTTCTACAACTGGCAAGTCGCCTTCTAACATTTGCAGCCAGTAGCTTTCCTGCTGCCGTTGTTCTTTGCGATGCATGTCTGACTGCTGCCAAACAGCATAATCTTTGTACTGCACACGCAGCGGCGTCCGTTCTTCATTCGCATACAAGCCCGTAAACTCATCCACCAAGTTACTCATGGATGCCCCATCGGAAATAATATGGTGCATGTCAAACATGAGAATATGGCGTTCCGTTGTCAGCTCGATCAAGCCAACACGTAAAAGTGGAGGCTTATTCAGCTCAAATTCCCGAATGAAGCCAAGTACTGTCTCGGTAGCGTTTTGTTCTGCAGCCTGCTTGTACTCAATTGCAAACTCCGTATTTCGATGTACTCGCTGCATGGGCTCACCGTTGACCATTTCGAAGCCCGTCCGAAGCGTCTCATGCCGCGCAATTAATTTCAGGAATGCTGTTTGGAAGCGATCGCGGTTCAGCGGACCTTCAAGCAGCAGCACGCCTGGCATGTTGTAGCTTAACTCCGCTCCTTCGAGCTGGCTCAAAATATACAATCGTTTCTGTGCTGACGATAACGGATAATAGGCTTGCTCTTGCGCCAACGGAATAGCCGCATATTGCTGCTGCTCCATGCCTGCTATAGCTTGTGCCATCTCCTCAATTGTCGGATGCTGGAACACCCCACGCAGCGGGAAGTTAACGTTCATCTCTTTGTAGAGTCGGCTCACCAAAGTGGTCGCTCGCAGCGAATGGCCGCCTAGCTCAAAGAAGTTGTCTTTCACACCTACGCGGTTCAAGCCCAACACATCCTGCCAAATGTGTGCAAGCTGCATCTCCGCCGTTGTACGCGGCGCCACGAATTCCGCTCCGGTCTGCACGTCGCCTTCCGGTGCTGGCAGTGCACGGCGATCAATCTTACCGTTAGGTGTCAAAGGCAGTCGATCCAACTGTACAAAATACGACGGGATCATATATCCTGGCAGTTCCTGTGACAGCGCTGTCCGCAGCTCTCCTGCCGTTAACGTACCCTCAGCTGTGAAATACGCGCATAGCTGCTTCTGTCCCGCTTCGTCTTCCAGTGCAAGGACTGTTGCTTCTTGCACCGACGCCACGCTTAACAGCTGGGATTCCACTTCGCCAAGCTCGATACGGAAGCCGCGAATCTTCACCTGATGGTCGCTGCGGCCGATATATTCAATGCTGCCGTCAGCCAGCCAGCGGGCCACATCCCCCGTGTTGTACAGCCGTTCGCTTGGCGCAAACGGATTAGCAAGGAACTTCTCGTCCGTCAAATCTGGGCGTCCCCAATAGCCGCGGCCTACGCAATCACCAGACACATACAGCTCTCCTGCGACCCCTATTGGCTGCTGTTCGAAGCTGTCATTTACGATGTAAATATGTGTGTTCGCCACAGGTTTGCCTATTGGCGGCAGACCCACCGCGATGTCTTCAGGCTGCATCGTATGTGTGGTCACCACGTGTGTCTCCGACGGGCCATAATGGTTGTGTAGGCTGATGCCCTGCTTCTGCAAGCACGCTTGTACCTGCGGCGTGACGACTAATTGTTCACCGGCAGTAATGATATGCTCGACGCAGTCTGGGAAAGCCTCTGCCCATTCTGCTTCTGCAAAAATAAACTTCAAGAACGCCACCGGCAGATACAGCACGTTGATGTGGTTCTGCTCAATTTCTCGGAACAACCGCAGCGGCTCTTTGCGTACTTCGTTATCTACCATGTACAGGCAGCCGCCGAACAGTAGGGCAGAGAATATTTCTTGGTAGCTCACGTCAAAGCTGTTAGAAGCATATTGCAAAATGCGAGAAGGCATTGGAATGGTCGTTCCATGCTGCTGATAGTAGAGCAGATTGACCATATTGCGATGCTCCAGCATAACCCCTTTTGGGTTGCCGGTCGTTCCTGATGTGTAAATAATATAGAGCAAATGAGCAGCTTCGTTGACATTACGCACTGCTGCACCTGTTCCCGTGTAGCTCCCCGCAGCGTGTACATCCAGCTTATCGACTTCATCCGGAACGAGTTCGAACAGTGACGCTTGCGTCAGCACCAGCTCCGCCCCGCTGTCTGCCAACATGTAGCGGATACGCGTTTCTGGATACTCTGGATCGATCGGTACAAAGGTACCTCCTGCTTTTAGCACGGCCAATACGGCAACCACCAGCTCCAGCGAACGTTCCACCATAATGCCAACGGGCTGCTCGGCCGCTACTCCACGCTCTTGCAGCGTTTGCGCAAGCTGGTTCGCCTTCCGCTCTAGCTGCTGATAAGTTAACTGCTCGCTGCCAAAAGCAACGGCCGGCGCGTCAGGTGTGCGCTCCACTTGTCCTGCGAACAACTCGTGCACCGTCTTGTCGCGCGGATACGCCATTGCGGTGTTATTAAATGCTGCTTGCAATTGCTGCTTCTCTGCATCGGTTACTATCGCCAGCGACGAGATGTGTGCTTGCGGGTTATCCAGCACAGCGTCAATGAAGGTCTTAAAGTGCCCTATCATCCGTTCAATCGTCTCACGCTCAAATAGTTCCGTTGAATACTCAATGCTGCATATGATTTCCGCATCTGCTTCTTCAGCCTGGAATGTTAGGTCAAATTTCGAGATCGTATGTTCATTTTGAACCGCCTGCAGCTTCAGTCCATGGATGTTCATATCGCCTAGCTCTGCGTTCTGCAAAATAAACATCGTGTCGAACACAGGATTACGACTCATGTCTCGTACAACCTGGACTTTATCTACCAGTTCCTCGAAGGGATAATTCTGGTTTTCAAAGGCGCCTAATGTCGATTCTTTCACTTCATCCAAATAGGATATAAATGATTTATGGCCGGCTGGGTAACTGCGAATGGCTAGTGTATTCACAAACATACCCATCAGCGGCTGGAGATCTGCATGATTTCGCCCTGCAATCGGTGTGCCGACGATGATATCCTCTTGTGCTGAGTATTTATGCAGCAAAGCGGTATATGCCGCCAACAATACCATATACATGGTCGCCCCACAGTTCGTGGCCAACTGCCGCAAGCCTTCGCTCTTCTCTGGGGAAAGTACGAACTGCTGCAGATCTCCGCGGAAGCTTTGTGTCGCTGGACGAATGTGATCGGTTGGCAGTTCGAGTACTGGAATTTCCCCTGCAAGTGTATGCAGCCAGTAAGCTTCCTGCTGTTTCATTTGCGCTTGCTGCACGGTCGATTGCTGCCACACAGCGTAATCTTTATATTGGATTTGCAGTGACGGCAGATCCTCATCGCCATACAAGCGAACAAATTCATTCACTAGAATTCCCATCGAAGTTCCATCGGATATAATATGGTGCATGTCAAACATCAACAGATAACGATGCTCTGACAACTTAATGAGTCCGATCCGCAGCAGCGGTGGTTGCTCCAGCTGAAACGAGCGTATAAATGAGCGTGTAAGCTCAGCGGCTTCCTCTTCGCTAGCCTCCATATACTCGACTGCGAATTCCACTTCTTCAGCTATTCGCTGTACTGGCTCGCCATTTACCAATTCAAAGCCAGTCCGCAGCGTTTCGTGCCGTAAGATTAGTCCATGGAAAGCAGCTTCAAAGCGGCTACGATCCAGTGCTCCCTCTAGCAGCATAATGTTAGGCATGTTATAGCTCAGTTCAGCTCCGTCCAACTGATGTAAAATATAGAGCCGTTTCTGTGCGGATGAAACAGGATAGTATGCACTGGTCTGTGCAACCGGTATGCTCACATATGTGTGCTGTCCTGCTATAGTCAAACGCTCAGCCATCGCTTCGAGCGTTGGGTACTGGAACACTTCGCGAAGTGGCATCTCAAGCTGAAGCTCTTGATGCAGCCTGTTGACTAAAATAGTTGCGCGTAAAGAGTGTCCGCCAAGCTCAAAGAAATGGTCTGTCATACTAACGGTCGTTAACCCGAGCACCTCTTTCCAGATACGAGCAAGCTGTGCCTCTTGCGGCGTACGCGGTTCAACATGTTCTGTCCCAGCGTGCATATGCTCTTCCGGTGCTGGCAGCGATTTGCGATCTACCTTGCCGTTAGGTGTCAGCGGTAGGCGATCCAATTGGATGAAATGTGATGGCAGCATATAGGCAGGCAGTTCTTGTCCAAGAATAGCCTTCAGTTCACTTGCAGAAATTGGCTGCTCTGCCACGAAATAAGCACAAAGCTGCTTTTCACCAGTGTCGGTCTCTCTTGCGACAACAATTCCTTCATGTACAGCCGGCACATCAAGCAATTGGGCTTCTATCTCACCCAATTCAATCCGATAACCGCGGATTTTCACTTGTTGATCGATACGTCCTACGTATTCGATTGAACCGTCTGGAAGCCATTTCGCCAGGTCCCCTGTTCGATACATTCTTTCACCCGCTGCAAACGGATTCTCGACGAACTTCTCTGCCGTCAAATCAGCTCGGTTCAAATACCCACGGGCCAAGCCATCGCCCGCCACACACAATTCCCCAGCTACTCCGACTGGCAGCAGCTTGTTCTTGCTATCTACGATGTAAATGGCGGTATTGCTGATAGGGCCTCCAATCGGAACCGTAACCGCTTGATCTTCCATTTCATAGACGTCATAACAGGTCGCAAAGACCGTACTCTCCGTTGGGCCATACACGTGCTTAATCGTTCCCGGTCCAAGATGACGGAGCGCTTTGCGAACGTGACTAACAGATACACGCTCCCCACCGAACAAAATAGCACGCAGGTGGTGCAAGCACGCAGTATTGACATCAACCAATACGTTAAAGAACGCAGTTGTGATAAACATAACCGAGATCCGTTCACGCTCTATCAAATCGGCCAGCATTCGAACTTCCAGCAGTATCTCTTGCGGGATCAAAACGAGCTTCGCTCCGTTTAGCAGCGCACCAAATATGTCAAACGTTGAACCGTCAAAAGCATAGCTGGATAACTGCAAGACATGATCTTGCTCAGAAATGCTCATATATGCTGCACCTTTTACTACCCGTACGATGTTGCGGTGAGTCGTTAAATTTCCTTTAGGCTTGCCCGTCGTGCCTGACGTGTAGATGACGTATGCCAGATCTGTCGCATCACTGCTTCCTTCCAGATTCGTTCCATTAGCGTCATACGCTAGTTCGTCATCAAGCACAATGATCCTGCTTATGCCAGGGACTCTATCTACAAGATGCTGCTGCGTCAGCATAAGCTGAGCACCGGAGTCTTCGATCATATAGCGAATGCGTTCCTCCGGATATTCTGGGTCGATAGGCACGTAAGCACCGCCGGCCTTTAAGATAGCCAATATACCGACAATCATATTAAGGGAACGCTCTGCCATTAGGCCTACCAAATGGTCGGTTGTTACCCCTTGCGACTTCAGCGTCCGCGCAAGGCGATTGGCCCGTTCGTTTAATTCATGATAAGTCCAAACACGGTTATCAAACGAAACAGCAATCGCATTTGGTACTCGTTGAACTTGTTCCTCGAACAATCGATGCAGCGCAGTATGACGTGGATAATTTGTTACTGTAGCGTTAAAGGTGTCAATAATCTCTACCTTTTCTGGTTCGGTCGTTAATTCCAGATCACTAATTAAAATGTGTGGATTAGCCGCAATCTGCTCCAGAATGTGCAGCAAGTGACCCATCAGCCGTTCCATGTCCGCATGTCTGAACACATTGGCATTGTAATCAAACCGGAAAGAAAGCTCCTCGCCTGGAATGACGATCACGTTGAAGTCATAATTGGTCTGCTCTTCCACCTCAACGTTTGTAATGGCCAGCACGCCACGCTCGTCGCCGCCTGCCTGCTCCAATTGCTCATCCATCGGATAATTTTCGAACACCATAATTTGTCTAACTAGATCTTGCTTTTGTACCGTACGTGCTTGAATCTCATACAATGGATAATAATCAAATTTACCGGATTCGAGAGCTTGTTCCTGCAATTGTCCCATTAGTTCGGCAAAACTGTCGTCTGCATTGGATCTCACACGAACTGGTATCGTATTGATAAACAATCCGATCATCGACTCGATACCTGTTATTTCCGCAGGTCTACCGGATACGACACTGCCGAAGACCACATCGTTAGTGCCATTGTATTTTTGTAAAATGACACCCCATGCGGCTTGCAGCAAGGTGTTCAGCGTCACCTGATGCTGCTTGGCTGCCCGACTGATCGCTTTGCTAAGTGATGCGTCCAATTCACGGCTCAGTTGTTCTGCGACGTAGGCCTCGCTTCGAATCGATGTAGTTTCTTGCGGAAGGGCTGTCTGCTGATCGTAATCTCCCAGATAGGTGGACCAATACGCAGAAGCCGCTTCTTTGTCCTGCCTTTCCAGCCATTCGATATAGTGACTGTACGCAGGAACTGTTGACTGAGCTGGCTGTTGCTGCTGCACGAATGCGGCATACGTGTCAAACAGCTCTTGTGTAAGCTGCGGCAAGCACCAACCATCCATCAATATGTGGTGTGAGCTCCATAGCACTTGATAACTTACTTCATTCATTTGTATAACGGATACACGTAATAGTGCATCACGCTCCAGATCAAATCCTCGCGCCTGATCTTGGTCTGCCATCGCTTGGATGTATGCCTTTTGTTCTTCTTCACCAAGGTCTTGTATGTCTTCAAAAGTGAAGCCAAGCGTTTTTTCCTTAAACACGATTTGTACAGGTTCACCAAGCGGTCCACTAGTAAAATTCGTACGCAGCACAGCATGACTTTGCGCCAATGTTTGCAAGCTTCTGGCGAACAAATCTACATCCAGCTCACCTTCGAGCGTGAACCGAGTCTGTTCATGATACGCTCCTGTTTGACTGTTCATGGCACTGTGGAACCACATGCCCTTCTGCATTGGAGTCAGTGTATATATATTTTCAATATGACCAGTATGCTGCATACGCTCCGTCAGCTGCTCTAAAGCATCAACGCTCAGCCCTTGCAGGAGCACATCGCTTGGTGTTAATTCTGGACGTGCTTGCGCTGTGCAATGGTTAATAATGTCCTGCAAGCATGATTTTAAGCAAGCTGCCAGCTCAATCATCGTGTCCTTGCGGAATTCTTTGCCGCTGTAGCTGAGATCAAGCGATAAGACGCCGTTTGTAATGATGCCGTTAATGTCCAATGCATACTTACGTGCTTGTTCATCGCTAATATCCGAACCGCTGGAATACGGCGATACAATCAACTCGTTGCTCTGCAGATCCTGATCGAATTGTCCAAGGTAGTTAAATCGAATGTCAGGCGTCTGAGCTGCCGCCCATAGTTGTTCATCACCGGCAGATAAGTAACGGCAAATGCCGTACCCAATTCCTTTGTTTGGAATCCGGCGCAAATCCTCTTTTACCTTTTTTAGCTGATAGGCCAGCATTTTCCCCGGTTCAGTCTCTAAAAGGAGCGGATACTCGCTAGTAAACCAACCTACCGTACGTGTAATATCCACATCTTCCAGAATGGACTCACGACCATGACCTTCAAGAGCTACAAGCACACGCTCAAGTCCACGCCATTGCTGAACGGCCATCCCAAGTGCTGTCAGCAGAATATCGTTCATGTCCGTGTTATAAGCACGATGTACCTGCTTCAGTAATTGCTCTGTATCTTCTTTGTTCCATTCCACAACAACGGATTCGGTGTCCCTTTGGAATGTCCGTTCGACCTCGAAGTCTTTAGATAACGAAGATACTTCTGTTTTTACGATACTCTCCCAGTATGCGCGTTCTTTTTCTGAGGATGGGCTATTCGCATATGCAGCGAGCTGCTCCGCCCAGATCTGGAAGCTATCTGTTTTTACTGGAAAACGTATGCTTTCACCCTTTTGAGCTTGTTCATAACCAGATGCGATATCCTCCAACAAGATCCGCCACGACACGCCGTCTATGACCATATGGTGGACGACTAGCAATAAATGATCTCCATCCGTACCGTGGAACAAACCTGCTTTCACAAGCGGACCAGCTTCCAGATTCATTCCGCTTTGAATCTCATTAGCCTTTGCTTCAATGGCTGCACCAGGATCGGCCAGCTGTGTAACGTCAGCCTCTTCCAGACCGAACAGGTTGCCGTCTGCAATTGCACGGTTCCAAGATGCATATCCATCTTGAGCTGTCTTTCGTATGACGATTCTCAAAGCGTCATGATGCTCCACCAGCTTATTCAGTGCTGCACGAAGCGCTGTAACATTAAAACCTTCTTTGCGGAACAACATGATTGACTGGTTGAAATGATGTGATTCAGCAAAATTTTGCTCAAAAAACCAATGTTGAATTGGGGTTAATGGAACTAAACCTGTTACTTCGCCTTGATCTGCCAATCTGCTGATTGGCTGCAAATGTGCTTGCAGCTGCGCAATTGTCGGGTATTTGAACAAGTCCCGAATTTCCAGCTTATAGCCCGCTTGCTGCAGTCGAGATGCCACTTGAATGGACTTGATGGAGTCGCCACCTAGTTCAAAGAAATGATCCAACACACCAACTCGCTCGATGCCTAATACAGCTTGCCATACAGTCGCAAGCGTCTTCTCCATATCAACTCGCGGCGCAACATACTCCGCGCCTGTATGCAAGCTTCCTTCAGGAGCAGGCAGCAATTTGCGATCCAGCTTGCCATTAGGTGCAAGCGGCATCTGTTCCAGCTGTACAAAGTACGACGGAATCATATAACTTGGCAATTCCTCTGCCAGCGCCGCTCTTAACTCGCCTACCGTCAGCTCACCCTCTGCGACGTAATAAGCACAGAGCGACTTCTGTC
>NZ_JAKRNK010000005.1 GCF_022346885.1 Paenibacillus sp. ACRRX | reverse complement strand
ATTATAGAGAGTATATATTTTACTAATATTAGGATGGTTCTTGCTAGGGCTGTCATCTATACTATTAAAGTAGAGCTTATATAATTATTCAGAATACAGTGTTAGAGCTGATACTATATGCTTGTGTTCCATGTGATTATAGTTGTAGGAGTTATCATGGATAGGCACTTGTCTTCTTATCAACCTGAACAGCGGAGGTATAACATGTATGGCAATTATTGATGTAATTAAATATGACGGATCACCTGAAGTGTTCGCATGGAAATATCCAAACCATGAGCTAGGAACATGGACGCAGTTGATAGTAAATGAAGCGCAGGAAGCAATCCTATATAAGGGTGGGCAGGCGCATGATCGGTTTACAGCAGGCAGACATACACTTAATACAGCTAACATTCCTATTCTCAATCACGTTGTCAATTTACCCTTTGGTGGTGATTCACCGTTTACGGCAGAGGTATGGTATGTTAATAAGCTTCATTCGCTAAATATTAAGTGGGGCACACGCTCACCTCTTCAACTGCAAGATCCAAAGTATCAGTTGTTTGTAAAAGTGCGCTCTTTTGGTCAGTTTGGCATTCAGATTATGGACGCTCGTAAATTTCTGAACAAGCTTGTTGGGACACTGTCCTTTTTTAATCAAGAGATGCTGACAGAATATTTCCGTGGTGTCTTGATGATGAACATTCACGAACATATTTCTTCCTATTTGGTACATCGAAAGATTAGCATTTTGGAAATTAACGCTTACATATCAGATATTTCAAAACATATCCAAGAGCAAGTGGCGCCAATATTTGAAGAGTATGGGATTGGCTTGCTTAACTTCTATGTTGACTCCATCAATACACCAGAAGATGATCCAGCTACGAAGCGATTACAGGAAGCGTTAGCAAAAAGGGCTGAGATGAATATTATCGGGTTCACCTATCAACAGGAGCGGACGTTTGATACACTCAGCCATGCGGCAAAGAACGAAGGCAGTATACAGTCTGATCTGATGGGAGCGGGGATTGGGCTTAGCATGGGATACGGGGTAGGTGGTACGATTGGAGGCGCGATGTCTCGGCTGTCTAGTGAGCTTAAGGTCATGGCTGACGAAAAATTGTGTCCCAAGTGTCAACGGAAAAACGAGCAGGATGCCGCTTTCTGTACGGGTTGCGGATCTCCGCTAGTAGCAAAAGACGGATCAGAGTTACCTGACGTGGTGAAATGCCAGTCTTGCGACGATTGGATGCCGCGACATACAAAGTTCTGCCCCAACTGCGGTGATCCTTATAATCCATGTTCAAAATGTGGTGCGGATAACGAGCCCAATTGCTCGCATTGTACGAAATGTGGGCAACCAATGCCCACCCCATGCAGACATTGCGGAGAGGTGATTGCTGCCAATGTCAAGTTCTGTCCACATTGTGGAAGAGAGACAGCACTGACGTGCAGCCAATGCAGTCATGATGTGGAGCAGGGGCAAAAATTTTGTGTGGAGTGCGGCCATAAGCTCACGTAGAGAGGATGCGAGGTGTTGAAACGTAATACGAGCGTCAAATGGATAACATCGGTTATTTTTTTGACCCTTATATCAGTCACAATTACGTTGTTTGTGGCCTTCAGTAAGGTCGATTTTCGTGACTTATCATGGTGGTTGTCACTAGTTTCACTAGTAACGGCAGAATTGGTTAGCTGTACGTTCACCTTCAAGCTGCTAAGCAGTGGACCTGATTTCAAGGCTGCATTCCCGAATTATTTGTCTATTGGTATGATATTATTTTTCTATAACGTGGCTGTCTTAGTTCATATTATATTGTTTTGGCTGATCCTAGACGTACCCTCTAAAGTTTATTTTTGGATTCATTTGGTTACCTTTGCTGTAGCGTTTATATTGGCCTTGTTGCTAGGCATGATCCAAACTTTTGTTGGCCGTCTGGAGAAAGATGAGCGAAAGCGTCAGCATTCAATGAAGAAACTACAAATGGTTGTGCATGGGGCACGATTGGAGCTTGAGCGCTGGGAGCATCCGGAACGGGATCAACTATTGGCATTGGTTAATAAGTTGGATGAGCAAGCCCAATATAGTGATCCAATCTCTCATTCAACTATGGTACTGGAGGAGGCACACCTGATGGAAAAAGCCGTTCGTTTGGAAGAGGGAGTGCGCTCAGCTGTGCGTGATCAGCATACTCTTTATTCCGCAGATGAACTGCGCGGTATGATTCAGGAGTTATCGAACTCGATTCAGCTCCGCAACGATCAACTGATGATACTAAAATAGAGTCGGGGGAGAATCGAAATTGAAAAGGCTAATGAAAATCTTCAGAATTAGTAATCTGATGCGTGTATTCGGAGGATTACTCCTGTTGTTTTATGGAGGGGTGCTGCTGGCCGTATTTTCAACTTGGTCAGAGCAGAATGCCAGGATTGATCTGCTTATTCTGTTTTTTATTTTATTTTTTATGCCGGGTGCGCTGCTGGTCGGGGCAGGTGCGAAGCTGGACAGGAAGTCGGAAGCGCGTCGCGCCATTCAGCAAAATGAATCGTTTACGGAAGCAACCGGGAGTTCAATTCAATCGGAAAGGGGTGAACGTGTAGACTCAGATGATGGTAAAGCACAGCGAGTAAGTTCAGCGGCAGACGTGACAGAAGCAAGTGCTACACAACCTATGAAAATGATTGTCTGTTCTAGCTGCGGTGCTCAAAACAGCTTGACACTACCGAACACAACCGCTATTTGCGAGTACTGTGGTTCTATGGTTGCAGATACGCAAGTATAAAGTGACAACTAATAGACATAGGAAATGTGTGGTCATTATTTTCAGATCAATATCACTCTGTTCTAAAAGTCTAATCGAGCCTCAACAATACTAAAGATATTTTTTATTAGTAGGTGAAATAGGGAAAAATTACATAAACTAAAAAGGAGCATGAACAATGACCCAGAATCCGGAAGTAGTCGATTTTATAGCAGCAATTAAAGAACCTTGGCAAAGGGAGTTAGCAGTTCGGCTCCGCGATGTTGTTCATCAAGCATTACCAGATGCATTGGAACGTATCCAATATAAAAAGCCTCATTTTCTGAAAAATGGGAAATACGCGGCTGTAATCTCGACGTCGAAAGATGCAGTGAGCTTTACCATTTTTAATGTAACGGGGCTCATTCTCCCAGAAGGATTGTTTGAGGGGCCTCCAGAGCGAAAAACGATCAAAATCAGGCAAGGGAATGAAGTAGATATGGATCAATTGCTAAGCTTAGTAAGACAGGCGGCTGAGACACTCTAGCTGCTTGTATGCTAATCTGATTCCTGGAAAAGGGTGCTTCAGTTTAACATTGAAGCACCCTTTTTAGGTTATCTATTATGAATAATCTAATTTTTTTCGTATGTAAAGGGAAAATAAGGGTTGACAACGAAGTAGTTAGGTACCATATTATATATATGACTAGTGAACATAATATTCCAAATGAGTATGAAGCAATTCCTTCGCTTGTCCAATTAAAGCGTCAGATCGAACGTTACGATTTGGACGTAGACGCACAGGCTGTACTTGTGGCGGCCAGACTAATGACAGCGGGAACAAAGCTCGGACATGCGGCAGAAGTCCATTTCTCCAAATTTGGTTTATCGACGGGCAGATATCGTTTGCTGGCGGACCTTGAGGATAACGCAGGGGAGGAGCTGCCTTCGCAATTAGCGGAGCATCTTGGCGTTACAAGGGCTACTGTAACGGGGCTTATCGATATTTTGGAGCGGGACGGACTTGTATCCCGTCGAGCCAGTTCTGTTGATGGTCGTCAACGTTCGGTTGTTTTGACAGAGCAGGGAGCGAAGAAGCTGCAAGACATGGCACAAGAGCACTTTGCCAGGATGGAAGCGATGGTTGGCTTGCTAAGCGTAGAGGAGCGCAGTGTGTTTCTAGATCTGTTAGGCAGGGTTACACATGGGATCTCGTCGCTGACCGATTAAGGGCGATAATTCCATTACCGCACATCAGTAAGTGTAAAATGGGCTAGTGAATCTAGCTCCTTTTTACCCCTATATAGTTAGGTTCCTAATTATATTGAAGCTGAATCATCATGGACAAGGAAGGAGAAGATTACGAATGTCTTACCCAAGCTTTTCAGAAAATAACAGGAGAGTGGAAGCAGGCTCCTCTCAGCAGTTTGTGTTATGGCGCGAAGTGATTATGGCTTATGCTGCCCCTGCGATTATGGCAGGCATCGGCGGGTTGATCACCGGTGACAAAGGGCTCCAGATAGGAGCATTGTCTTCTATTGGGGGGATGTCCGCATTCGTAGCTTTGATGGTTGGCTTTTGGCTGCAAAACCGAGGTATCCATAAACGGTGGCTTGTAAAGGCACCGCATGTTGTGGCAGTTGGAGCTTTTGCATTGTTTGGCGCCGGATTTGGGTTAGTTGCAGCTGAAGTAACAACCATGCTGCATGACTTGTGGTGGCCGAACAGCTACATAGTCTGGTTTAGCCGAGTTGGCATTGATTTCCCGTTATCTACTACGATAGCGTGTGTGAGTGTAACTTGGCGATGGCATTCCACAGTCCGCACAAAATCATCTAAAGGAGAGAAACAAAAATGATTATTATCGTTGGTGCAACAGGGACAATAGGAAACGCATTGTTACGTCGTTTAACACAGTTCGGAGTTCCTGTACGAGCTCTAAGCAGAGAACCTGAGAAGCTTGTAGCCCGTCTCGGAAAGTTGGCTGAGGAGCTGGATCAGTCTTTGATTGAGGTAGCTGCTATGGATGCCTCTGATCCACAATCGATGCGAAGCGCTTTTGCAGGGGGCAGTCAGTTATTCCTTGCCATGTCCAACAGCCCAAAGCAGATTGAATTGGAGACTTCAGTTATACGTATCGCCAAAGAGATGGGAATCAATCATATTGTGAAAATATCAAGCCCGGCGTATGATCTCAGCGCACCGGTGGAGGTAGCAAGGTGGCATCAAGAAATTGAATGGGTCTTGTACGAATCAGGTATTACGCATACGATACTGCGGCCCTATGCATTTATGCAAAACTTATTAAGGCAGGCATCTACAGTAAAGGCTGCCAATATGTTCTTTGGATCAATGGGGAATGCAGCCTGCAACTTTATTGATTGTCGAGATATTGCCGACGTTGCTGCCCAAGTATTAACAAAAAAAGAGTGGGCAGGACAAATTCACACGCTCACTGGTTCGGAGGTGTTCAGCTACCCCGAAGTTGCGGACCGATTGACGGCTCTGCTTGACCGCCCTATTCGTTACATGAACCTTTCGCCTGAAAAACACCGCACGGATCTAATCGAACTGGGTCAGTTGCCGCCTTGGCTTGCCAACCATGTGGTCGAAATTCAAGCGATGTCTGTGGCGCTGCCGGAAAAGCCCACAAGTGCGGTGAAGAAAATAATAGGCAGAGATCCGCGTACGCTGGATGCATTTCTTCAAGAACATGTGGAACATTTCCGGTAGGTGCGACTTAATAGGGAATCATCGGCTCTAATAGTTCAATTATTTTCAAAGATCAGGCTTTACTGTGCTCAACTACTATAGTTTAATCTTCTGAACTCTAGCATTGCTGTTAAAGCGATGCTAGAGTTTTTTTACGGAAATAATCGTACTATTGGGTAATGCGAGAATAAGTAGAATTTTATGAACAATACAAATTTATCATGAATGCGTATGCTTAAACGAAATTCAGGACATATGTCCTTTCCCAAATACTTGGATTTATCTTTTAATAAGAAATAAATCCAATTGGAGGAGCAAGGAACATGAAAGGAATTGTATTTGGATTGTTGGCAGGTGCTTTTATTACACTGCAGGGAGTAGCTAATTCGCGGATTAGCCAAGATATCGGTACTTGGCAAGCGGCAACAATTACTCAATTTACGGGCTTTGTGGTAGCATTACTTATCTTGCTGTTTGTCCGAGATGGAAGTTGGCACCAATTCAAGCAAGTGAAGCCGTTATATATGTCAGGCGGGGCCTTCGCAGCGATTATTATTTTCAGCAATGTCACGGCTATCCATCAGATTGGTGTTACCCTAATGATATCAGCGCTCTTGATTGCTCAATTAAGCTTAACTTTTATTGTGGATAGTACTGGATGGTTTGGTGTCGTAAAACAAAAGATGCGACTGCCACAGTTTATCGGGATCGGGATGATGATCGCTGGTGTTGTCATACTAAAATTATAAATCGATAAGCGGTAAATAGCTCGGATGAGAGAAAGGGGAGGTCGTGTGTGAAAGAAATAAAGGATCGTGAGCTGCTGCATCATTACTTGCAGGCTTATCAGATTGATTCCATATTTAATGAAGAGGTTGAACCTAACTTATCCCTGTACAGCTATCATCAAGGGGAATTGATCTGTTCACAAGGAGATCCAGCTCAACACCTATACATGCTTGTAAAAGGGAAAGTAAAAGTGTACACGACTTCAGCGGAAGGAAAAGCACTTATCCTCTCCTTTAAGAAGCCATTAGAGGTGATTGGGGATATTGAATATGTACGAGGAACTGACATTGTAAATACGGTTGAGGCGGTATCTCCAGTCCATATTATTGTGGTTCACCAGCGGTGGCTTAGCAAATATGGAAAAGACAACGCACCGCTGCTTCGTCTGTTACTCGAGATCATTACACGGAAATTTTGTATCAAATCCAATTCTTTAAGCTTTAATTTGATGTATCCCGTGGAAGTTCGGATTGCCAGCTATTTATTGTCTGTTTCCTTTGATGAATCAGATCCATTATTAACAGGGCAAATCAGTCCTATCAGTTTGAAGGATGCGGCTAATTTGATTGGGACGAGTTACAGGCATCTGAATCGGATAATTCACAAATTTTGCGAGGAAGGTCTGATCGAACGCCATAAAGGAACAATCGTAGTCAAAGATCGAGGAGGATTAAGCGCACTCGCTAATCATAATATTTATGAATAAGCTTGCTTTTAAGAAGTACGTCCGTAAGGCGTAGATCAGATAAACTGATGAGATCACACCATAGCAGATGAGAGGTTTTTTTATGATAATAGGCTTGTTATTAGCATGTATGGCAGGTACGTTAGTGGGCTTGCAAAATATTTTTAATAGCAAAGTAAATGAAAAAGCGGGCACTTGGACAACGACAACGCTGGTGTTAGGGATGGGGTTCCTGGCCTCGATGACGATGGGACTTATCTTTGAAGGGCAACAGCTATTTATACTGGACCATATGCAATTATGGTACTGGTTCAGCGGCATTATCGGAGTTGGCGTTGTGACTTGTCTGGTACAAGGGATAAAGCGGCTTGGGCCTACGTATGCTGTTTCCATTATGATGACCTCACAATTAGGAACTGCTTTGTTATGGGACTCGTTTGGTTGGCTAGGTTTAGAGAAGGTTCCTTTTACTTTTAATAAGTTAATTGGAGTTCTGGTTATTGTGGGGGGGATTGTTGTATTTAAAGTAGGCGGGAATACGCTTAGTTATCGTGCAGCTAAAATGATCTCTAATAGCTCATAAAACAGGACGAACATCAGCTGTTCTTATCTAATCGTTCATGGAGCATCAAAGTTAAGCAAACGAAATCCGACTAGAGAGATGTAATGGTGAGTATCATATTAAAAAATGGCTCCATTCGGGTGGATCACAGCACAGGAGGGGAAAGGTGCTAGTCGCACCATTCCTCCAACCATGCGGTGTACTCTTTTATGACAGGGGCTGAGTTTAGCCGGCTGATCATTTTTAAAGAAGAGTTTCGATCAAACTCATAGTCTGTAACTGAGAATAGGACGATAATGTCGTTCTTGGAAATATTAGAAAAGAAGTTGGCACGGACCAATTCTTCTAGCACTTCGATACATGTATCATATAAAGTATCTCTGAACGAAACGAAGCTGGCGTCATTATCATCATCAGATTCTTCTGCATTTAGAATATAGTTCCTTAGTTTTGTGCAGATGCTTTCAAATGCTTGATCTGCTCCCTGTGCTTCAAATGCCCATTCCGCAGGCTCGTACTTGTAATAGAGTGCCTGGTCCGGTTCTTCTTTAACTGCATGATTCAAATGCTGGATCGTATTCATGGACGGACACACTGTCATGGCACCTTCATCGCTGTATAGCGCAAAGCTGATGATGGGATTGTGCGGGTTATTGTTGTAAATCTCACTGAAGGCCTGCACCGCTGCATCTTTAATCTCTTGCTTAAGCAAGACAAAATCGAAATCGGATTTCATTGGGAATCCCCCTTCAAAGTTATGAGCATATATAAATCATTTGATCACCTAAATCATAGTATTATAGTATCATCATTTCACTAGTAGCGCTCAAGGAGATGGCCGGTATCATAAATCACTATGCCTAACCCGGATTCCACCTCGGGTAGAATATGAGTTAACAGAAAGGGGAGAGAAGCTAAGCGGGATTATTGAGCAGCTGCAGGAATGGGAAATGTTGTTTCAAACGTCAGCTCATGATAATTGAGAGGTTGGTCAAGCTTAATCTTTATGAGCATGTTGAATATTATAAGATACGGCCAAGAAGAGACTGCCTGCCAAGACGCAGAGTATCTCTTTTTTAGTTTGTATGGGCAAACGTAAAGCAGATTTGAACAAAGGTCAAACAATATTGTATGCGCTTACTAAAATGTATTATACTTTGATAGTATGTCTGATAGGACAAAAGTCTGCCTATCCTAATTTTTTAGGAATCAGATTATAGAGGAATTGATTCATAAAGTTCAACCCAAGATGGCACATATAAGAACCATAAGGAGGCGGTTGTAATTAATTCTGTACAAAAATGGAAGGGTGATCTTTACGGTGGTACGGATTCGTAGAGAGACAAACTACCTATTTATCAGTATTTACCTGGTTGTGTTTATCGGTTTATTTGTTGCATTTTTCCCTAAGTTTGCCCCGATCTTTACGGGAGTTCCCTCTAACAAAACTTCGCATGGTCAGCATCCCGTTTCTATTGTTATTAATAGTCTAAGCTTTACTTATCCAGACGGTTTGGATGAAAATCATAATCCCTATTTGACCTATATCGAAGAGCAAACGGGGTTAAACATCGATGTTTATATGCCACCTGTAACAAGTTATGAGGATACGCTTCACACCTTAATTTCATCAGATACGAATCTTCCGGATATGCTTAGTATTTATTCTAAAGTTCGGCTATCTACTTACGTCCAGCAAAATAAGTTAATGCCGCTTGAGGATTGGATTGAAAAATACGGACCTGATTTAAAGCGTGTTATCCCGCAAGAGGCTTGGGACCAGGTTACATTTGACGGGCACATTTATGCAATCCCCAGCAGTTATCTCGTGAATGGAAATGAACTTATGTATGTAAGGCAAGATTGGCTGGACAAGTTGAAGCTGCCACGTCCCGTAACGCTTAATGATTATAAGCGGGTCATTAAGGCGTTTACGACTAATGATCCGGATGGCAATGGCAAGCATGATACTTACGGGTTATCCATGTTGGCTGGCTTGCAGTACACTTCTCCATTGTTTGGTGCATTTGGCATCCAACTGAACCAGTGGACGGAAAGAAATGGCGAACTTGTATTTGCCAACACACTACCTGAGATGAAAGAAGCACTGTCTTTTTTTAAGGAGCTGTACCAAGAGAAATGGATCGATCCTTACTTCCCGCTCCACACAAGACAGACGATGTTGGCGAACATTGAACACGGTAAAATCGGGTTGTTCGCTGGTGCCTGGTATGATACACGCGGAGCGATCGCCAATAATATTAAAAAGGACCCGAAAGCGCGCTGGGTTTCACTGGATTATCCGGTCGGTAAGAATGGTAAACAGGGGGTGGAAGGATCAAGACTCGTTCATGGCTACCAAGTCATTACACGTGGAAGTGACCATTCGGCTGATGTCATTCGGCTGCTGAATTTTATCGCAGGCAAGGGAAGAGAGACCCTAATATTAGGGTTCGAGCATCAAGTATGGACTCGAAAGAACGGTGAGATCATAACCAATTTTAAAGAGCATGACAAGCATCTATATAGGGGCATCTATTCTTCGTTAGTAAATGTCCACGATCCAAAGCTGCAAAAAATGCGTCTGGACTCTTACGGTAAGCATTATCAGCTTTACGATAATATTCAAAGGGTGGAAAAGCATGCTGTTCGTGATCTGTTCTGGGGCCCCTCGACGCCTACCATGCAGAAAAAATGGAATGCATTAAATGAAATGCAGTATGATTTTATTAACATCATTGTTGGAGTGGAGCCAATCGAATCTTTTGATGCTTATGTAGGGCGATGGAGGATGTACGGCGGCAGCCAAATTACAAAAGAGGTAAATGCTTGGTATAAAACCGTGCCGCAGAGGGTTCAGCAATGAAGATGTTCGCCTATGCATATGATAAGTTTCTTCAGAACTCACATGTACGCCTCACCGCTTATTTCCTTCTCGTTCTCCTCCCTCTAGTTATGGTAAGTCTATACGTGAATAATCGGGCCAATCACATTATTGTTAAGCAAGCAAACGAGCAGAATATGCACAAGCTCGAGTCGGTAATGAACAATTTGGAGCTGACCGTACAGCATGTGGATGTGTTATCGAATCTGATTGCTACAAATGCGAAAGTACTAGACATGATGGCGATTCAAGAGACGGAATTGTCACCGCTAACAATTGTAAAATATAGCGAACTTCTTAGAGAGCTTGGCAATATTACGGCTGTAAGTCAAGTGGTCTCCCAAATTACGATATACCATGCAGAGACAAATACGATTATTTCGACAAAGTTCGGTGGACGGCGCGTAGATGAAGCAGCGGAGCAGGCGTGGATAGCAAGACTAGTGGCGCAATCTAGTCAACGAACAACCGTTTTGATGCCTGAACATAAGAAAGAAAACAGATGGTCAGCTGACCAATTAATTGCAGCAGATACCCTTTCCTTTTCACGATTATTAGATCTGTCTCAGAGCGGGGAGGCACCAAGCCTAATCATAATGACCCTGCACAAAAATAAGCTTGCCGCGATTCTTAAGCCTTTGCTAACGTCTCAACATACTAGCGTTGTATTAAGAAATAGAGAGGGCCATACAATAGCTGCAGCTCCAGATAAGATTCAGAAGGATAACGCGATCACAGAGCTGGAGAGGCTGAAAGTGAGTGTTGATTCCCCACAGTATGCATGGAGTTTAGAAGTGATGCTGCCCTACGAGGAGATTTACGAGGAAACAAAGACGATGCGTCAGTATACGTACTTAATTATTATAAGCAGTCTGCTGCTGGCTTTGTTTATTTCGTGGGGGATCTACAATCGCATCGCTGCTCCTTTATGGCAGCTAACGGATGCCATGAAAAGTCTTATTGGGGGCCATTACGATATTCGATTGAGGACCAGGAGAAAAGATGAGTTTGGATACCTCATGCATGCATATAATCGAATGGCCTCACATCAAAAGCATCTCATTCAAGATCATTACGAGCAGCAGCTGCGGATCGTACAAACGGAGCTTTCATTTCTGCAATCGCAGATTAATCCACATTTCTTGTATAACACATTGGATTCCATATACTGGACGGCGCAAAATTACGAGGCAGAGGAAATCAGCGAGATGGTGCTGAATTTGTCTCAATTTTTCAGACTAAGTCTGCATAAAGGCAAAGATACGTTTACAGTTGCTGAAACGATAGAGCATCTCAATTATTATATTCGGATACAGCAGGCGAGATTCTTGGACAGTTTCCAAGTGAAGTACGAGGTTCAAGAAGCATGCAAGTCGATTCCTGTATTAAAGCTGCTCCTGCAGCCCTTAGTTGAAAATGCCGTTATACATGGACTCGAGAAAAAGAGAAGCGGAGGGATGTTGATCGTGTCCGGCTATGTTCAGGGGGGACTCCTGATCCTGTCCGTGCATGACAACGGGAGTGGCATACAAGCAGATAGACTTCAACATATCCATCAAGCTTTACAAGAGATTGCGGATGAGGTCAGCCCATTATCTTATTTGAAAGCATCCGATACGGGTTTATACGGACTTCGTAATGTATGCTCACGCATGAAAATGTATTATGGCAAAGAGGCACGGCTTATATGTACTAGCGAGTGGGGGATGGGCACCAAGGTGACGATGATGCTTCCCCTTAATCCTGCAGGCAAGACGTCCATATCAGCTAGCCACGAATATTCATTTGATCAGGAGCGCGTTATATGAAGCTGCTTATTGTGGAGGACGAGATTCGATTATTGGATAATTTAGCCCGCATGTCGTGGGACAAGCACAGTATCGACATGATAGGGACGGCACGTAACGGAGAGGAGGCTCTGCTGCAAATCAAGCGAAAGCAGCCAGATATAATGTTGATGGACATCCAGATGCCTGGAATGGATGGACTTGCCCTGGCGCGTCTGGTCGGTTGTCAATATCCTCATATCAAGCTCATTATATTAAGCGGCCATGACAACTTTAATTATGCCCAGACCGCAATTGAGTTGGGGGTATTTAAATATTTGCTGAAACCAGCAGGCGAAATGTCCATTCTACAGGCTGTGATGGATGCGGCACATCGCGTGCACAACGAATTCATAGAACGAAGCAACCGTGTATGGCTGGAGCAGAGATGGACGCAATTCTTGCCTGTATTAAACCAGCATTTCTATGAGAACCTGACATACGGCCATTACATTCAAGAAGAGATAGCAGTGTTTAAGGAATCGTTAAAGCTGGATATTGATGTAAATGCCCATTATGCGTTAATCATTCTGGATATAGACCTGATGGAGCGACATGAGCCAGGTGAACGGATGTCTTCAGACCAGTTTATGTATCTCATTAAAGAGATGCTGCCGGCTACCACATATTACTTGTGCAAAGATAAGCAGGATTGTATTGTCGCAATAGCCAAAATCGAGGGAAACGAGGACGTGCGCCAAGAGTTATTGTATGTTCATACCACGATTGAGAAGCTGCTTAGCCACATCACCCAGTGTCTGCAGGTTTCTGTCAGCGCGGGGATTAGTGCTCAAGTTGGGGGCCTTCATGAATTGTACCCCTTATACGTTCAAGCTTCCAAGGCATTGCAGCATCGAATTCTTTATGGAGGAGGCATTGCGATCCCTTACGTTGAACCAGATATTCATGCAGGTGCTGAAGCAAGCGCGTCCCAACAAGCGGATAAGCGCCTTGAGATGGCCTTGAATGCGGCAGATGGGGAGTTAGCAATGCAAGCGATAGCCGATATGTGGGCGAATTTACATGCGTCAAAGGCATCTTATGAGGTGATCATGGAGCAGCTCATGTATATTACAGGGATACTGACCTTATTTATACGCAGGCACGGCTGGTCCGTACAGGAAGTAGTGGGTTCAGACTTTAAGTATCTTCATGACTTGAAGCTGTTGACTACTCCTGAACAAATGTACCAGGTACTGCAGCATTCGGTAAACCAGATTGTATCCTATTCGTTGTGCCACGGCAAAAAGGCTGTTCACAAAACGGTACAGGACATAATGGACTTGCTGGATTCTGATCTAGAGCAAGAGTATACGCTGCATACTGTTGCTGACCGATTCTATGTCAATTCTTCTTACTTAAGTCGGTTATTTAAGCAAGAAACAGGGGTTTCTTTTTCAGTATACGTATTGGAGCGAAAGATGGAGCGGGCCAAATCTGCATTGATGGACGGAGCTAAAGTATATGATGCGGCCTCGATGATTGGGTATCGAGACGTCAGTTACTTCACAAAAATTTTCCGCAAATATTGGGGTGTCACGCCTAGTCGTATCAAGCAATAGGGGAAAAGCATGAATAGAGTAAGATTCTGTCATCATATCACCGAATGATGTCATTCGTGTCTAGTATTACGCTTGGGCTAATCCTAGTAAGCTTAATGTATGCCTTTCATCCATACAGACATCGGTGAATCGCAAATCATTATTTTACAAAGGAGTCGAAGCTATGAATACAAGAATTTCAAATCGATCAGGTAAGACATGGTTTTCCATGATGCTGACAGTGATGTTGACACTTAGTTTGTTTTCAGGCTTGTTTGGTGGCATAGAAGCCCATGCAGCCAAAGAAGAACGTGAGGAAATGGAGAGCCGGGCTAGTAGTTCTCTTTCCGCTAAAAATGCTGCATTTTTGTATAGTGGTTATTTTGATAATAATACGTATTATGCGCCGTATGATACCAATGATCTCACTCGATTTGATACGGTCAAACGATTTATTATTAGCAGTGGCTTTCAAAATACGATAGACAACTATGAGGATCGTAAATTGATTAAGTACGTGGATCAAACCGTTGATACGATTACAGACGCTAATAGTTCCTACCGAGCTGTTCTTCCGCTTCCTGTACATGACAAGAACATACGTGACACTGAGGTAGATCGGTTATTCGACAAATATGTGGACTATATGAATGAAATGAAAAACAAACTGGGATCAAATTGGGGCACGGTAGCGGGTTTCTATTATCCCAATGAAGCAATCTATTACTTCGGTAGTAAAGACTACCGTTACTCCCAAATTAAAAACCAGCCGCAAGTAAAACTACTGGAGAAGATTGCAAAATACATCAATGACAGTGCTGAGATGAAAGGCGCAAGATCATTGGTGTGGGCGCCTTATTTCGGTTATGGAGACAACAACACAAGGGTTGTAGAGACGATTGCTTATATGGTTGATGAGACGGAAATTTTTGACCGCGTGTACATCCAACCACATCATTATTTCGAAAGTGCACCTGAAAATTTAGATCCGATCTATGACAGTGTAAAGGCGGATAAGATCTATGGATACAATGGTGAATTAGTTGCCAAGAAACATCTAGGTTATACGACGGTTGGGATTCAAATGGAGATTGACCGCAAGTATTTTGAGTCTTCCAGCTACAAGAAAAGATATCAGGATACGACCGATAAATTTAAGCGTTTAGAAGACGATGATAAATATTTTAGCTTCTATTTAGGTGCCAAAGGTACGGTTGATCGAAATGGAAATGCCGTACAAACTAATGATCGTTTCAAAGCAACTATTGATGAAATAAACAATTTTTATAACTAATTTTATTTGTGAAAAAGTGAGCTCCTGTTATATGGGGCTTGCTTTTTTTTTGTGTACTTCAAGTGGTGTGAACAACGCAAATGTTGTTCTGATTCTAGCATCTCCGCGCATGCAGTGTTTTCTTCATTAAAGGAATTGTGATGGGAGTGTCAAAGAATATATAGAGACAGGACTACAGTACCATTATGGGTGACTGCATTGGAATTTGCTTCAGTGCCAGAAGCAGCTAGTTTGGATATGTGCTCACTTATCGATGCGATCGAAAAGAAATGTCAAGAGGCGGAAGATGACGAGGAACAATTCGAGTACGATTCCAAACATAAAAAAATATTGAGGTTGCTTCACACCAATTAGGGTGAAATTTGATGGTGTTCTATACCCCCTATATCTAACGCTTAGATGTTTCTTTCATTATGGACTTTCTAAGAAAGTGTGATCATAACAATAGGGTAGAAGAGTGGTACTTCAATAATTATAAAAGCGACCCTGTGAAAGAAAGATAAGGAGTAATGATCGATGTAGTGCATAACCCGGAAGAGATTCTTTATTACGCACAGCAATTTGCTATTCGGGATCTTAACCAACAGCCGCTAATCCCTCTGGGATTAACGGCTGTTAGCATTTTTAGAAGTGTGTTTTTCCCAGTCCGGCTGGCTTAGATCAAGATATGGCCGCCTTCGACATGAAGCACGGTGCCCGTTACAAAGCTATTTTGCAGCAGATAAAGTACACTTTGTGCAACGTCTTCCGCACGGCCGACACGGTTCACGGGCAGCTTACTGCCAAGCGTCGCATAAAATTGACTGCGAGCTTCTTCCGACATTTTGCTGCGTGCAGGCGTATCAATGATACCCGGAGATACAACATTGACCCGAAGTGGAGCCAATTCTAAAGCCAGGGTCTGGCCCAGATTTGACACGGCAGCATTAACAGCACCAAGTGCTGAGGAGCCCACCATTGATTTGTAGGCGACTACACCAGAGAACAAGGTAATCGAACCGTCAGGGCGAATGTGAGGTGCAGCATATTTAGCTGCGTAATATTGACCCCAGAATTTATTTTCAAACAGTTGTCTGGACTGAGAGGTATCCGTATGAAGGAACGGACCGCCTGATGTTTCTGCCGCGGTTACCACAAGGTGGTCGAAATGGCCTACTTGATTAAAGAAAGCTTGTACTTGTTCCTCATGTGTTGTATCAACAGTTAAGGCTGTTGCTTGAGGGCCTAATTGAGCTTGAGCCGCTTTTAATTTTTGATCGGAACGGCTGGCGATAATCACTTCTCCACCTTGAGCGATAACTTGCTTAGCTGTTTCATATCCGATACCGGAGCTGCCGCCGATGATGACTACTTTTTGACCTTGTAACATGTTAATTCCTCCTAAATGTTATATAGTTATCGGTTCATTAGTTATCCGAGTGTCGCTTGCAAATGCTGTTTAAGATTAGTAATAAACGTATCAATTTGAGGGTTTTTGATGACGTCAAAACAAGTGAAGCTCTCGACAGGTGACATGCCAAGAAAGCTATGAATACGATGCAGATGGCTTAACGCTTCATCCAGACTGCTTCCATTAAAGAATTGAGCAGAATCGTTAAATGCTGCCTCAGGAGCATTCCAGGTTGTGGACAGCATATATTTTTTATCCGTTAACATGCCGCCTCTGCCGTATTGATCCGCACCTTTGAAGAATGAACCGTAAGCATATACCTCATCCATGTATGTTTTTAATAGGCCTGGGACACTGAACCAATAGATTGGGGTTTGATAAATGACGACATCAGCCCATAGAAACTTCTGCTGTTCCTCGTCGATATGGTAACCTTCCTGAATCACAGTCGTTTGCACCTGATTGTGTTTGCTTAAGAAACTTGCCATGTGTTCAAACAAGGTACGGTTTAACTTGCCTTCTGATGAGCGATATTTCTGATGACCGTTAATAATAAGTATATTTCTCAACTGGATCAGCTCCTTGTGTAGTGGGTGAGTATAGTATATGGGTAGTTAATATACTTTGGGAAGTAGTGATATTTATATCATATAGTTTCCATTAAGATACTATTGTGTTACACTTGGATAAATGAAGTTGCAAAAGAAATGAGGAACTCTGATGAGTGACGAAGGACAAGTTACTTTGACTAAAGGGACGCCCGGTCAGCAATGCCCGATTGCTAAAACACTTGATGTGATTGGAACAAAATGGACATTTTTAATTATCCGTGATTTGCTTATAGAGGGAACGATGCGATTTAGCGATCTACTCAGATCCATGGATGGAATCAGCCCGAAGACACTCTCATTGCGTCTAAAAGAATTAGAGGAGCATGGGGTAGTTATAAGAGAAGTGTTTCCAGAAGTTCCGCCGCGTGTGGAGTACACATTAACGGAGAAAGGCAAGCGCTTAGAAGGGATTTTTATTGAGTTAAAGCGATTTGGACTAGATTTGTAATAACTGTTGAAAGGAAGACAGCGTCCATCAAATTTATGTGCGTTAAACGTTTATCTTATTAATAGTCTAAAAAGTAAGATAGAAATAATTGAATATCCAACTAGCTGTCGCAGGAATCCGGCTCCAATGCCGGATTCCTTTTTGTGCTGCCTACTGCATAACGAGGATACTAGTCCAGCAAATTGAAACTGTTGTCTGGAATCGTAGGAATTAAAAACTTGTGATCAATCGGAGCAGACATCACGATAAGAATCGTATATGTTCCATACTTGTCACATTGATTGCCGAATTCCTCCAGGGATTGCGTAGAGCTGCTTATGACCTTTAACAAGTAATTATGCTCACCACTTATGCGGTAACATTCGACCACATCAGGGTTTGAGCGGCAAAAGTCAAGGAAGGGATGGCATTCTCGCGTTCGAACCAGCATGTAAGCAGCAGCATGTTTCCCGATTTTTTCCGGAGACACGATTGTACGGTACTCGGTAATGATGCCTCGCTCTTCCATTCTTCTCACTCGTTCCGTAACTGCCGGCTGAGATAATCCCACATTTTTGCCAAGTTCGGTCATGGACATTCTAGCTTGGCTTTGCAGATGAGAGAGGATTTGTTTATCAACGTGGTCCATCGTGATCGGCTCCTTTATATTTAAGCAATATACATAAAACTAACTTGATTTTTAATGTTACAAGGTTAATTTAACTTAGTCGGCTTATGTAAGCAAGCGAACAACATTTATATAATTAACTCATGATCGTAAAGCGGTCAACGCTTTAATGATGGAGAGAGGATGAAGGATGTTGAATAAAACACCAAAAACTATGCACAATTTAGCAAGGTTAATCGATGAAGTAACCGATCGTACCATTACGGACAAACGTTTGATCGGTACCGTCATTCAAGTGGCAATAGATGGTGCGCTTGTATATAGCAGAGCTGCGGGGCTGGCAGATCGCGAGCGCAAGCGCCCAATGGAGGAAAATGCATTGTTCCGGCTTGCCTCGGTTTCTAAGCCGATCGTATCAACGGCGGCTCTTGTTCTGGTGGCACAAGGCCAACTGAAACTCGACGATCATGTGGATCACTGGCTGCCTCTGTTTCAGCCGAAGCTGCAGGACGGTACTATTCCGGCTATTACGATTCGTCAGTTGATGACGCACACTGCGGGATTGACCTATCGTTTCTTTCAAGAAGAGAACGGTTCATATCATCATGCAGAGGTCTCAGATGGGATGGATCTTGTTGAGTGGACACTGGAGGAAAATTTGTATCGTATTGCCTCGACTCCACTCCTCTACACACCAGGAACAGAATGGAAGTATTCCATTGCAACAGATGTACTCGGTGCTGTGATAGAGAAAGTGACAGGGCTTTCGCTTGGCGAAGCCGTGCGCACATTAGTAACCGATCCTCTTGGTTTACGCGATACAGGCTTTGTGGCAAGCGACCCGGCCCGGCTGGCTGTCGCATATGCCAATGACGTTCCGGAGCCTAGACGGCTAGGCGACGCGGATCGTATTGCTTTCCTCGAGGGTACGGCCGGCTTCCGGCTTGATCCTCGCCGTGCGCTTGATCACACCGCCTTCCCATCTGGCGGTGCTGGCATGGTAGGCAGCGCAGGTGATTTTATGCGCCTGCTGGAAACGCTGCGTCAGGGCGGAGCGCCGCTGCTGCCGGAAGCGCTTGTGCGGGAACTGACGAAGAACCAGATCGGTGACTTGCCAATGGCCTATTGGCCAGGTCGCGGCTTCGGACTCGGCATCACGGTGCTGAAGGACCCCGTCGCAGCAAATACACCGGAATCACCAGGCACCTGGCGCATGGGTGGCACTTATGGACATTCGTGGTTCGTCGATCCTCAGCGCAAGCTAAGCGTAGTGGCATTTACTAATACGGCTTTA
Organism: Paenibacillus sp. ACRRX; assembly: GCF_022346885.1. Classification (GTDB taxonomy): domain Bacteria; phylum Bacillota; class Bacilli; order Paenibacillales; family Paenibacillaceae; genus Paenibacillus_B. The sequence continues at coordinate 442,832 of NZ_JAKRNK010000005.1, read as the reverse complement.
GAAGGCATGTCAGGACAATTCACGATTGATTTATGCCAAGCCGTGTATGACGGTATAAGTGGATAACGTATGGAACAGACAAGAACCTGCATGCGATATTAATCGGTTTAGGCGCTGTGTGCAGACCGTATGTGGAAGGAGTGGCCTATAGTGGCAGCACGAAAGATACGAGAATTGGATTCGAACAATAGATTTGCAAATCCATTGTTTTTTATTGCCCTTGGTTTGTTTGGTCTGTATACAATTGAATTTGGCATTGTGGGCGTTATTCCATTTGTTACGGAAAGATACCATGTCAGTACTTCAGAAGCGGGTATGCTTGTTGGCCTGTTTGCATTCGTCATAGCTCTCTTTGGGCCAGCTATGGTGCTTCTTCTTTCTTCGTTTAATCGCAAAAAGATAATGATCCTTTCTTTGCTAATATTTGCAGCAAGCAGTCTATGCTCAGCTTTTGCCACTCATTTTGGGACATTAATGGTGCTTCGGATCGTTCCTGCCATGTTCCATCCCGTGTATTTCTCACTGGCATTTGTAGCAGCGGTATCGCTGTATCCGAAGGGGCAGGCTGCACGAGCCTCGGCCAAAGCTTTTGTTGGTACGAGTATGGGCATGGTGCTAGGTGTGCCAATCACGACATATATGGCCGTGCAGGTTTCGTTTGAAGCCTCCTTTATATTTTGCGCCGTAGTGAACCTTGCTGCTGGCATCGGAATTGCGCTTATGCTTCCACAATCGCCTATGAGCGAGAAAGTATCTTATGGCAAGCAGCTTAGCATTCTCCGCAAAGTACCGCTTTGGTTAAACATAGGTGCAGCTACCTTTATATTTGCTGCGATGTTTTCGGTGTACAGTTATGCTGCTGAATACTTAGAGCAGGTATTTGGGATGAGTGGGGAAGAACTGAGTGTTATGCTGGTTGTATTTGGTGTCGGGGGTGTTGCGGGTAATTTGTTAGCAGGTAAATGGATCGGCTTAAATCGGGTGCGGACGGTAGTTCTCCATCCGATTGCACTGGCGGGGGCATTCCTATTCCTTTATGCAGCTAGTTCTGCTTTGATTCTCGTTATTTTGATCATGCTATTCTGGGGTGCTGCCCATACAAGCTCTCTGATTGTAACACAGATCTGGTTGACCTCAGAGGCACAGGAAGCACCGGAGTTTGCCACAGGATTGTATATTGCTTTTATTAATTTGGGCGTGTCGATCGGTTCAACTGCAGGTGGATGGTTTATTGCTATGGCAGGGGTGAGGGGGGCGATCTGGAGTGGATTCATCTTTATTGGACTGGCGCTCGCCTGTATTGTGATTAAGATTGTATGCTTTGACGCCAAAAAAATAACTGCTGATCGTCTTGTCAAAGACGGCGCAGTCTAATGTTTAATAGTTCAGATCACATCATATCCAAGTTGATATCTCAGTTGAATTTATGTTCATTAGTTGTATTAAAAACGCTTGGAAGATTTCCAAGCGTTTTTGGCTTATATGTTTCTAATTTCCAGCTTGCCTGTTGTAATTCCTTACAATCATACCATTTGTCCTTGTCATTCCTACCTTGTCATAATAAGGGACTACGTCATCGTCACAACATAGATCAATCATATATATGTCATCCAGTTCTTTTAGCATTCGAGTGACTAATTCCGTACCTATGCCTTTATTTTTGTACTCGGGTATAACTTCAAGGAATGGAATGTAAGCAGATAAAACTCCATCGCTTATCGCCGTAATAAATCCAACAACTTGATCTGTATGATCATCAATGGCAATAATGGCGTGGCTGCTGTTCTTTAACAATCTAAGATGGGTTTGCGGACTGGGAGGATTAGGCCAATCCACGAAAAAGCCCTTTAACATATCAGTAGAAATACCATCGAGTGAATTCTCATATCTCATCACATATCAGCTCCTAATAAATATGGGGTCATTAGGCAGTTGATACATATCAAAAGTAAAGTAACAAAGATAGGACCTCCAAATGTATGATACGTAATACTATGAGGTATTCAATTTCATTTCCCAAATTCCTTCTATTTCTGTTTATTATTTTAGGGAGGCTAGTTGATTGGAACAGTTAAGACTAGGTATCTCCTGTTATATCTAGCGTTCGATTATGATGAGAGGTTCAACCATTTGAAATGAAATAACTTGAAATACTCGTGTAACCTTTTGTGCCAAAGGTGGCACTATTATAGAGGACGAACGAAAGGAGGCGACAAAGGACGTGTTGCAGTGGATTGATGAGGCGCGACAAGGAAACAGGGCAGCATTTGAGCATGTCATGTCGCATTATTCCGCCATGGCTTATGCCATTGCTTATGATAAGCTGCGTGATTCGTACTTGGCGGAGGATGCGGTACAAGAAGCGTTTACGGAAGCATACCTTCATTTAGATAAATTACGAGAACCGGCTGCTTTTCCCGGATGGTTTAAGACAATCGTGATCCGTCAATGCCATCGTCAATGCCGAAAAAAGCGGCTCCAAGTACCGATTGATGACAACATTCAAGTGGCGGAGCAGGTGCCGGACGTAGCAGATATCGCAGAACAAAGAGCAATGCTGCAGCAATTGTATGCAGGTGTAGCGCAGTTATCATCTAACATGCGTATTGCCGTTCAGTTATTTTATTTTCATGGTTATTCGTTACAGGAAATATCCGTTTATTTGAATACACCTGCAGCTACGCTCAAGAAGAGATTGTTTGATGCGCGCAGCAAACTAAAAGGAACGCTGCCCATAGCTGATTTTGTGTCCGTATTTCATCATCTTTACGAAGGAGGAACCCGAATGCTTCATATTGTGAATGGAGATCACGTTGCAGAAACGCTGCGCCAAGGCGTCGTACAGGGAGATATTCTAGTCTGGAGGGAGGTGTATCCGGAAGGTCCTGTATTTGTGGATCCCACGACATATCCGAATCGCTCAGTGCGCGCGGGCTATTTAGAACAAGCGCTGGGAATTCCCAGATTGGAATTCATCCGCGGAAGTGAGGCACAGGAGAACCAATTGGCCAACTATCACAAGTATGATGAGATCGTGCTCTGGTTTGAGCATGATTTATTTGACCAGACGATGCTGTGCTACTTGCTGCATTGGTTTGCCAAAAGACCGCTCGGAAATACCAAGCTCAGCTTATTATGTATTGGAGCATATCCCGGTATTCAGCTCTTTAGGGGGTTGGGACAGCTGTCTGCTGATCAAATGAAAACCTTATCTGGTACTTGGCAAGCTATTGGCCAAGCAGAGTTGGAGACAGGCACGAAGGTATGGGAGGCGTATTGTTCATCTGAACCAGATCAGTTATACGCACTGCTTAAAGGGGAGCAGACGGCAGCGCTGCCCTTTGTGCGTGATGCATTTCGACTTCATTTATCACGGCTGCCATCCACCTTTAACGGCCTTGGCATCGTCGAGCAGACGACACTGGAGTTGGTCCGCAGCGGTGTAAGCTCTCCCATGGATCTGTTCCAGCGAATAGGGAACACACTTCATGGGCTTGGATTGGGGGATCTGCAATATTGGCGGCACTTGGCAGGCTTGTCGCAAAGAGCACAACCGCTGCTGTATATCGAAGGGGGAGCTGGTCTTCCAGATTATAGGAACAATCCGCCATCCTTTCAACATTGTCAAGTGAAGTTAACCGAACTGGGTAAGGAAGTGCTGGCGGGGAAAAAGGATCGTGTACGCATAAATGGAATAGATGAATGGTATGGAGGCGTACATTTGCTCGGGTCAGATAGTCGTTGGCGCTGGGATGAGAAGCAGGGTAGGTTGGTAACGAGCTGGACAGGTGACTGAGGTTGGCCGAAGCACATCTATCGCAGCTCCTATTCACCAATTGAATTGGAACAGTAGAAGACGATTGCCGGTTCTAACTATAGATAAGTAGGATGACTGGCGTGTAACATAATGCCTGTTATTATCAGATTAAGGAGATTGTTTAATTTGCATCAATTAACAAAACAACTCAGTTTGTATCAAGAGATTACCGTGTGTGAAGCGAATCAATTATATGGTGAAATGGGTAAATTCAGATTCATGCAATTTTCGGATCATGCCGTTCAAGGCGCAATAGACCTTAAAGATCCCAAACGAATCGTGCTGGAATACCCACGAGCAATTATCCATTTGATGGAGTATAACCATCCGTCATTTGAAAGCTTGTTTATGATCGGACATGGAATCGGGACCATTCCTAGCTATTGGGCTGACAAACAAGTTACGGTTGTGGAATTGGATGAGAAGGTCTTGCAAATCAGTCGGGATTATTTTAATTACAATCAGACCAATGTTGTCATTGGGGATGGTCGCTCCATTCTGGGCAAGCAAGCACCCCATTCGTATGATTACATTGTTTTGGATGCTTTCACCAAAGAGGGAACACCGCATCATCTAACCACCTTGCAATTTTTTAATTTAACCAAAGAGAAGCTCCAGTCCAGTGGTGCGCTCATTATGAATCTGATGGGAAAAGCGAAGAAGGATAAATATATGGAGGCGATGCATACAACTTTGTGTGAAACGTATGCCTTCACGAAAGCATTCTTACTGCCAGGTGGGGGCGAGAATGAGATGCGAAACATTATAGTGATAGGCAGCGATCATAAGATTGACTATCTGCCGCATTCTATGGCGGGATTTGTAGAGATAGAGTTTGATCAAGGACATATCATAAGAGACAAAATATAATATCCCCCCTCCTTCTTCGTAAGTGAGTAAAGGATGTTGAATCACTGTATCCGGGAAGAATCATGGTGTTAATCACGCGACCGTTTCCCTTTATAGAGAGGGGACGGTTGTTTTTCTATGGCATAAATAGCTTTTTTGATTTTTACGAAACGGTGAAATACAAAGGAAATGCAAGGGAAACACGCTATTATATTAAAATGACATATAGACCAATGGTTAATTAATGTCATATAATGGATATAGAAGAGCGCCAATGTATTACACCGTGTGGCCAACCAATACAAGCGAAGGAAAGGTGATGCACATGAAGAAGACTCTTTCTATTCTTGTAAGCGCTGTTATGCTGTTAGGGATGACTCCATGGACTTCCTCTCAAGCCAATGCCGCCTCAGGTACGTACTTAGGCACGTACGATTTACGTGGTGACGGAACGATGCAGATGGTCTATCGGAACGGGGGACAACTTGAGATTGGTGATCATAGGGGAGGGACTCGTACCTACACATTTGGTAATACGGTGTGGGCGGTTGCTAAGGTAGAGGATACGGATGGCTTGCCAGGTAAAGAAATTATCGTAAAAGCCGGAGGGGATGCGGTCATCATTCATGATCGTGACAATCGTACAACGAAGTACCCAGTTGCCGGGAATCGGAGTTGGGCTGTTGTTAATACAGCGGAAACCAATAATCAGCCGGGTGCAGAGGTAGTGTTGAATATTGGCGACGCTGTACGTGTCATTACAGATAGAACCAGCTCAGTTCGGGACTATAAGATGCCTAATGTGACATGGGCATTAGCGAAGATAGCAGATACGAATGGTCAGCCAGGGGACGAATTTGTGTTGAATGCAGGCTCTAAGCTGATCATTATTAGTGATCTTACAGGAGCCACAAAACAATTTGAGACGAACAATGGAACTTGGGCGATTATCGATGCTGTGGATACAAACGGTCAGCCTGGGGCAGAAGTAATTCTGAACCTTGTAGACAGAATTCGAATTGTAGATGATCGAAGTGGTGCAACTCGCGATTACAGAATAGATTCCTTTGCTTGGACGGTTAAAGAGTTCGCGAATCTGGACGGCCAGCCTGGGCAGGAAATTATCATAAACGTAAACAACAAAGTGAAAGTCATAAACGATAGAACAGGATCTATTAGTAATATGTAAGCTATGGTCGAGGTTGATCAGTTTGAGCTTCGAACTGTGCAGCATAATATAATTAATGGAACAAAAAACGCTGATGTGCAATCGGCGTTTTTTGTTTAAAATCCAAAAAAAGTAGATAGGATGGTTTAATGTGGATCTGAAATAATGAGATGGTTTTTTCCTTAATATTTATACTGGCCTAAATTAAGCTCCAACATCTCCACTATCAATGTTTGTAACTGTGGAGGGGTTATGACCTTCACTTCGGGGCCATAGGAGAGCAGTCTCCGTGCCACAAATGGGAACTCATCTGGAGAAACTTGTCCACGCCACTCCTTGTGCTGAACGTGAGTAAATAGAGGATCTGAAACAGCAAGCCTTTCTCCAAAATCAGTAAAACGCAGTACCACTTCGACACTCTCCCTTTCATCATTTGAGATCAACCACTCTTTAAGTGTTGGCAGTCCATTATTAGATTGATCGAATACGTTCAACTGCTTCATTCGATCTACCCGATAAAGCAATATTCGTTCCTGTTTTTTAGCAGGCATATACCAATATCCATTCTCATAATAAATGCCAAGGGGATACACACGAACCAACTTCATCCCGCTGCGCGCTGCATACATAAACTCAATAGCTGTCTTTTCTACTGCAGCACCTAATATTTGGGTTGTTATGGGTTCAGTTTCTTGTTGTACAGAGTGATGCTGAAGGAACGTAATGTGCTGCCTCATACGAATAATCATATCTTGTACGTCACTAGGTAAGCTTACAAAATAATGCTCTGCTAACTGTGCACGGATCGATCCATATGGGAAATCGGGTACCTGTTCCAAGTATTCAAACATCATATACAGACCAAGCGCTTCCTGCTGATTAAGTTGAAGAGGCGGCAATATTCTGTTCGGCAGAACACGGTACCCCCCATTTACCCCTACCTCGGTATAGAGAGGAACTCCGATCTGTTGTAAATAATCCAGATCACGCTGAATGGTACGTATTGAGACTTGGAAACGTTCAGCTAGTTCACGGGCCGTACATTTTTTCCTGGAATCTAATAACCGCATGATCATTAATCTTCGATTATTCATTTACATCACCTAATTACGTCATTATTTGTCGTAGTTTAAATGTATCATAATGTATAGAAGGGAGCGATTAAAATATGAAAAAGAATAAAGTAGTGCTTTACATTGCCATGAGCTTGGATGGATACATTGCAAGACCGGATGGGTCTGTCGATTGGCTTAATGACATCGAGATGGACGGAGGAGACGGCGGCTATGGTGAGTTTTACCGCACAGTTGGAACTATTGTAATGGGGCGACTCACGTACGATGAAGTGCTAAAGCTAGCCGATGATTTTCCCTATGCCGACAAGCCTTGTTATGTCCTGTCCAGAACTACACAGCCCCCTGCTCCGCACGTGACATTTACAGATGAAACGCTAGAAACTTTAATACCAAGGTTAAAAGCCGGATCAGAAGGGGATGTTTGGCTGGTAGGGGGAGGGCAGCTTGTTACTGCTTTTCTGGAAGCAAAACTACTAGACGAGCTCTGCATTACGATCATACCTAAAGTTCTTGGAGACGGCATTCCCTTATTCCCACAAGGAACTGTGCCTAGCACCTTCCGTTTAATGCAGATGCAGAAGATAGGCCAGATGGTTAGTCTAAGCTATTCAGCAAACGGGCAGTAGAACAAACTCAATGCCCTGCTTGATTATTATAGTCATACCAAGCTGCATCTAATTATAGGAGGAGAAGGGATTTTCGTTATCGAAAGTCCCTTTTTGCTTGTCGTGTTGTTTCTTATCTTGTATCCATATAGACTGCTTATTATAATTTTCCATAGGAGGTGGCATATGGACATTCAATATAACTTGGATCGAATAGCAGCTTTATTTCAGGAAGAACTTACGGATAACCTAGTAGGCATCTATTTACACGGTTCATTAGCGATGGGGTGTTACCATCCAGACAGCAGCGATATTGATTTTCTGGTTGTTGTAAAACAGAGTCTATCCGAAGCGTCCAAAAGACGAATCGTCAACATCGCTTTAACGCTGCATGAGGAAATAGGCAGTACACGCGGGATCGAATTTAGTGTAATTTTGGAAGATTATCTCAAGTCATTTGTGTATCCGACTCCTTTTGAATTACATTATTCGGACTCTCACCGCGAGCGATATATAACGGATGAGAGCTATTTGTGCGGAGGATATGAAGACAAGGACTTAGCGGCGCATATTACCGTAACCTATTATCGGGGAATTGCATTATATGGCACGCCTCTATCAGAGCTCTATGAGCCAATTGATCGTTCCTTTTATGTAGAAGCGATCCTATATGATATGGAAGAAGTAAGTCAAGGGATTTTGGATAATCCGGTATACTTTACACTTAATTTGTGCCGTATCGTGATGTATCTGTCAGAGGGAACCATCGCTTCAAAACGAGAGGGAGGCGAATGGGGTGTTAGTGCGCTGCCACATCCGTATCGTTTATTAGTTCAGCAGTGTCTTGAGCACTATAATGAAGGTACGAGTGCCGATGCAAAGTACGATGTAGATGTGCTGCGAGAGTATAGAGATTACATGATGAGTAAGATTCGTGGGTTTCTGCCCGCAGACTAACCTGGCATATAAGCTGACGTTGATTGGGTTGGAGTACTCTCTATAGTATAAGATCATACAATGGCCTTTTCTATACATGAGGGCTAAGCAAGAATGGAAGTTGAAGACGTTTAGAGGCTAATAGGATGTTTTATTATGAATGTTATCGTTCTCTCTTCAAGCAGGTATTTGGTTAACCTGTGCCGAAAGAGGTAATATATCTTGCAAAAGGAGCAATTACGATGGATGAAATGACACTTCGAATGAAAACCCTAACAGAGGTTGACGGGGTTCCTGGACACGAAGGCGCAGTACATAACAAGATGCAGGAATATTTGTCACCACTTAGCGAAGAGCTGCTTAAGGATCGTCTAGGCAGCTTAGTTGGCAAAAAGACGGGACAGGAGCAAGGTCCTAAAGTACTTTTGGCCGGACATTTAGATGAAATAGGTTTTATGGTCACGCAAATTACACCTAAAGGCTTCTTACGTTTTATCCAATTGGGCGGCTGGTGGCCGCATAATGTATTGTCCCAGCGAGTGACTGTGAAGACGCGCAAAGGCGATCTCCTTGGTATTATCGGTTCGAAAGCACCGCATGTACTGGAGCCGGCTGAGCGCGAGAAAGTGATGAAGCTGAAGGACATGTACATCGATATCGGGGCAAAAGATGAGGCAGATGCCAAAGCGATGGGGGTTCGTCCGGGCGATTGGATCGTTCCGGTTAGTGAATTCACGACGATGCGCGATGGCGAGCTGTGGGTCGGCAAAGCGCTGGACAATCGAGCAGGTTGTGCCCTCGCAGTAGAAGTGCTGAAGCGCTTGCAGGATGAAGAGCATCCGAACATCGTTTACGCCGGAGCGACGGTACAAGAGGAAGTTGGCTGCCGAGGAGCAGGACCAGTAGCCAAGCTGGTTGAGCCGGATATTGCGTTTGCGTTAGATGTAGGCATTGCGTATGACACGCCGGGCAGCGAATCACAGCATATGACGTGTAATGTTGGAGATGGGCCGCTTGTGCTGTTGTTTGACGCGACGATGATTCCTCACACAGGATTGCGCGATCTTGTGATGGACACGGCAGAAGAGATTGGCATCAACGTGCAGGTAGATGCGCTTGCTGGCGGGGGAACGGATGCGGACAAGTTCCATACGAATGGAATTGGCTGTCCGTCACTTGTAGTAGGCTTTGCAACCCGATATATTCACAGCCACAATTCGATTATGTCAAAAGCGGACTTTGATCAAGCAGCTACTTTGTTAACTACTGTGATTAAGAAGTTAAATTGGGACAAAGTGAACGAGCTGATTGGGCGTTAGCAGCAGAGGGCATATCCAAAGCATTTAATAGTAGAAAATATACAGAGGTTGGGCAGTTCATTATGAACTGCCTTTTTAGTATGGAAAAATAATGAAATATTTAAGACGTAAATTGTGTCTATAAAAGAAAGGATAACCATTATCGGCAGGTGATTGGCGCAGTTCACTCGAATAGGTGAATATATATTTACAAATTTACCAAAATAATTGGGTTGGAGTGGGTTATGGAACGTAGAATTAAAGCGAGATCCCTATTGTTAATGGGATTATGTATTTTGGGATTTATTATTCTAATTTCAAGAATATTATGGTACCAAGTTATTAACGATGAGTTCTGGATGGATAAAGCGAGACAGACATGGTCAACAGAGACAGCATTAAAGGCTAAGAGAGGAACTATTTTGGATCGTAATGGCGTCATCCTGGCTGTCGATATACCGGCTTACACGGTAGTTGTTAATCCGAAGCTTATTCAACAGCTCAAGGCGGATGCAACGATACGGGAACAGGGAATTGATATCGAGCGAGAGATTGTGTCTGGCTTGTCTGAACTGTTACACAAATCTGAATCCGAATTGTATAAGCTCGTGTCAGCCCAAAATAAAAAAGGCAGCTATTATGAACAGCGGGAAGTCAGAATTGAAGGTTATAAGATCGACCAAGCTCTGGGTGATCGTGTTAAGGCGCTAGCCTCCGAACTGGGGAAGAAGACGGGGAAGAGGGAGGTTGGCATCTATTTAATTGATGAAGTGAAGCGCTTCTATCCTAAGGGGCGCTTGGCTTCCCATGTCCTTGGTTACATCAATATGGAAGGTAAAGCGGTTAGCGGAGTAGAGGAGTTCTATGACAGTGAACTGCATGGAACAGACGGTTGGCTGCAGTATGATAAGGACAGAACAGGCGTGAAGCTGCCCTCGTCCACTGAAGTGTATCGCCCGAAATTAGACGGCAAGGATATTTATTTGACGATCGATGCTCGTATTCAAACGATAATTATGGAGTCGATGCGAGCGGCTTACCAAAAGTATAGACCACAGAGTATGACGACCATTGCGATGGACCCCCATACAGGGGATGTACTGGGGATGGCGAATATGCCTGATTACGATCCGAATCGTTATTGGGAAACATCAGACATGGGCGCTTTTTATAATCATGCCATTAAGTCCAATTATGAGCCGGGCTCTACGTTTAAAATTATTACACTTGCTGCGGCTGTGCAGGAAGGTATATTTCAGCCAGAGGATCGGTTCCTCTCCGGCAAAATTACGGCAGGTGGGGAAACGATTAAGGACATTAATCCAGAGGGTTGGGGAACGATTACGTATTTGGAAGGGCTAAAGCGGTCCAGCAACGTCGCATTTGTCAAACTAGGTGGTGACAAGTTATCTACCTATATTCATCAATTTGGATATGGTCAAGGGACCGGGAACCAGCTCCCAGGCGAGCTGGTTAAGCCGATTGTATACCAATACCCAGCTGATTATGCAGCCGCTTCTTACGGCCACGGCAAAGTGTGGATTACCCCAATCCAGCAGGCAGCGGGCATCTCCGCGGTTGCCAATGGTGGCAGGCTGATGAAGACTAATCTGCTGCATCAGATGACTGATCCATCGAACAAAGGGGTGAACCATGTCCCGCCAGTGGTTGTACGAGACGTGACCTCCCAGAAGACCGCCGCACAGGTAGGCCATTACTTGGAGCAGGTGGTGTCTGATCAGAAGCTGGGGACAGGCAAGCATGCATACATCGAAGGGTACCGGATCGCTGGAAAGACGGGGACGACGATTAAAGCAAGCGAAGGTAGATATGAAGGAGATAAGGACATGTTTTCCTTTATTGGATATGCGCCTGTCGATGAGCCCAAGCTGCTGCTCTATACAATCATTGATAATCCCCAACATACTGAGGGAGAAGGCAGTAGGATTACTTCGCTCATGTTTAGGGAGATGATGTTGAAGTCATTGCAGTATTTGCGGATAGCACCGGAGTTGTCTCAACAACCTCACGAGCTTCAAACAGCGGTACCATCTCTAGCAGATAAAAAACAGCAGACAGCATCTATACATATACAGATACCAGTGAAGCCTAGTCGCAGTTCGAATTGGATTGTGCCAAGTCTTACAAGTAAGGGCGTAGAACCAGCGATCAAGGAGCTAAACAAGCTAGGTGCGAACACGCAAGTGCTGGGGGTAGGATCAAGTATTGTATCCCAGCATCCGCAGTCGGGTGAAAGTTATAAGGGAGATACCATCTATTTATTAACGGAACAAGCAGCAGATATCAGACTCCCGACGATGAAGGGCAAGTCGCTCCGCGATGTGCTGCAAGTTTGCTCGGTGTTGGATTATCAATGCAAGATGGAAGGCGAAGGGTATGTGGTAAGTCAGACGGAGCAATCGAAGGACAGCGGACGTAATGCGTCATTTGTACTGGAGCCAAGAGGTATTCAATCCAAGATGCCACTATCGCGTTAAAGCTTTTATGTTATGGTTCAATTTGAAGAATAGATGGAATGAAGAAGAGAAAAAGCTCACCAGATTAGATCAGCGTAGAAAGAAAAACAGAAAGCGGGTGCAGCAGTGCGACGGGCACAGCAAGCTGCGGCGCGTGAGAAAGAGGAGCAAAGGCGCAAAAACGAAGCCAAGAAAACGAATAAAAATCGTAAGAAGGTACCGACGTCAAATACATATGATTATGATGATGCGGATGATTAATAAATAATAAACGTCATAAAATAACGTAGTATTTATATAATGTTTCAAATAAAAAGGGTCGCCATAGAGGCGGCCCTTTTTGGTATGGAGTATGCATACTGTCATTCTATACTGCTATTCTATGCAACCATGCTTCACATCGAGATGATCAATTATTACAGATGGTTGGATATAGACAATTAATTTGATGATCGTGGGTTGGGGTTAAGACGAGTTGGAATGACGATTATCAAACGCTTGCTTCAAATGATAACGAAGCTTGGCACATGCAAGCTTCAGCGGATAGTCTGCTGTCTTGCATAGGATACCAAAGGGAACTGTGATCGGGTAGTCGTTCATCTTTCGTGTGACAGATCGTGAGCCGTCTGCCTTTGCCATGCTCTCAGGCACCAAAGCAATACCAAGTCCACTCTCCACGTAAGATTTAAGGGCGGACATGCTGCTAATATCCAGTGTGTCTACCTGATGGCCGCACATCTCACGCAGCGCAAGCTCGATTCGCTGACGATAGGAGCATGTTTTGGAGGTTAGCAGGATGCGATGGTTCCGTATATCACCAAAAGAGATGGACGTTTGCGCAGCCAAAGGATGATCCTCGGGTATGAGGTATACCAGATTCTCTGTAAATATCGGCTCGAAGTATAAATCACTGCCGATAGCTGGAGCCGAACAGATGGCCATATCCAGCTCCCCTTTTAAGATACGTTCGGCTAAGACAGGTGAGTTGGCAATATCCACGGATAACTTAATCCTCGGATAGGTCTCCAGAAAAGAGTATAGGATATCAGGCAGTTGATAACTTGCAATCGGCTCCACCGCTCCTAACCGAATGCTGCCAGCCTCACCTAACAGCATGTCTGACATGTTGGCTTGCAGATGCTCCACATCCCGTACAATATGTGCGCTTTGCTCATGAAATAAGCGGCCCGCCTCCGTTAATTGAAAGATCCTGCCGCGTTCGATCAACTGGACACCCAACTCGGCTTCGAGCTTTTGCATTTGCATCGTCACAGTGGACTGGGCGTAGTTCAGTTCCTCGGCCGCACGATTAAAGCCACCTAAGGAGACAATTTTATGAAATGTGTTTAATGATTTGAGATCCATCTTTGACCTCCTTAGTTCAAATAAATTGAATTTGTAGTTCATTTAATTCAATTATACAAAATTGATGTGCGGTTATACAATAACATCATCAACAGAAGCACAACGATCAGGGGAGCGTACAGGAGCACAACAAATAGAGCAGTGTAAAGAAACAGCACAACTCGTGCTGGAGTAATGCTGCATCGTATAGTAGGAGGGGAATCAAATGCCGTTTGTCCGTATTGATCTCATCAAAGGTAAAGAAGCGGAAGAGTTACTTATAATCAGTCAGGCCGTTCACCTTGCATTAACCGAAACGATTGATGTACCTATGGACGATTATTTTCAAGTGATCACGCAGCATGAAGCACATGAATTCAACTATGACCCTCAGTACATGAATATCTGCCGAACGAATGAACTGCTGTATATACAGATTACGTTAAAAGAGGGACGTTCTCTGGCGAAGAAAAAGGCTTTGTATGCACGGATGGCGGAGCTGTTACAGGAGCGAACAGGAATAAGGCCAGCGGATGTGATGATTATTTTGCTGGAGAATACGGTAGAGAATTGGTCGTTCGGCAATGGAATTGCGCAGTTAGCTCCTGAAAAATAACGGCTGAGGAGAAGTGGAAACCTCGCAACACAACTGAATCGGAAAGGTATGTTATCGGTGTTTGTACGCTATTGTATTCTATCCGTGCATGATAATCAGACTGATTTGAATTTGGAGACAAAGCTAGATTGGATCATAAAAATAGATAAATATGTGACCGGGAGATTGGAGCGATAAAAATGGAGTTAAGAGATAAAGTTGCCCTGATAACGGGTGGAGGTACCGGAATAGGACGAGCAACAAGTTTGACGCTGGCTGAGCGGGGGGCAATTGTCATTGTCAATTATTCACGCTCGGAAGCAGCTGCGTTGGATACGGTTCGTTTAATCGAGCGCAATGGCGGACAAGCATATGCATTTCAAGCAGATGTGTCCAAGGATGAAGAAGTACGAGCGATGGTCCGGAAGGTTGTTGAGTGCTGCGGCACGGTAGATCTGCTTGTGAACAATGCGAGTATTACACGTCACATCCCGATGGATGACCTGGAGGCGGCTACTGATGACATCTGGGATGAGCTTTATGATGTAAATGTGAAGGGGATGTTCCACTGCGCGCGAGCCGTTGCTCCCTTAATGAAGGCCAGTGGACAGGGGGCTATTGTAAACATTGGCAGTATAGCGGGGCTGACTGGCTCGGGCTCGTCGCTGCCTTATGCGGTATCCAAAGCAGCAGTGCATGGGCTGACCAAGTCATTGGCTCGGGCGCTAGCTCCGGACATTAGAGTGTGCAGTATTGCGCCTGGGGCAGTAGCCACCCGCTGGTGGGAAGGAAGGGAAGCACAGATGCAGCGGCTCATTCCACAACTGCTGCTGCGGCGTATCTCAACTCCGGAGGATGTCGCCAAGCTGGTCTGCGCAACCTTAGAACAGGAAGCGCTGACAGGTCAGGTGATAACGATAGACAGTGGACAAACGTTGTGATTAGCGGTGTTTAGGCACGTTAAGATAATGAGGGGACTTGAAGCTGGCAAGGATCAAGGAGGGTTCCTTTTCCATTTTTTTATCTTTGATATTTACCTGTATGAGGCGAAGTCATCTTGTTTTCGCTTTGTAGGTCAAACAATTCAGGCCAGATCAATAACATCCAACTATGGAGATATGTATTTTCAGATCATAGTTCACAATAACCGGAACGAACCTGTCAGAAATCATGACTATTGCCGATGTGGGGATGAGCACAATTATGCTACGAGAACGGGGATAATATACGATAAAATAATGGATGTGAGCTAATTTTCTCATAGGCTAGGATGTCGGTGAACTTCTCGTTATTAAGCACGTATTATTTAGTAAAAGGGGATCTTAAATGTTAAAAGTGAATGGAATTGAAAATGAGGGTTTCAAAGAGACTATAGAATTTGATGATTATGTTCCTTTTAATATTGAATGGAATTATTCTACTATTAAGGGTACGAAAATTTATTGGAGAACAGGAGATTTAAAGAAGTCTCTACTTGAAATTGGGATAGACTCTCTGTCTGGTCGTATCAGTAGCATGACACTTGTCACTTCAAATACCATATCTATTTGCGAAGGTAATTTGTTAAATAATTATGATGAAAGAGGTGTACCGAGCTTTGAATTAACAGGGAAAGACACTTGCGATTATATACAGGATTTTTCAATTAAAATCATGAATAATGGGATATCTATCTTAATGTTTGAAGATGATACAGATATTATATTAAAAAGCGAAAGAATATCATTTCACATAGGAATAGACAAAAAGTTATTGAGAATTGATTTGCTTGATTTGACAAAGAATGAAATAAACTATTTCAAAACGTCTTTAGCGCCAGCATGACTGCGTTTATCATAAAAAGAGAAGCATTAAATGGTGCAGAAAGTTGATTTAGTAAACCGATAGACAAAGCGGCGTATTTTCGTATTTACGAGAACAATATGGAGGAGGTTGGACAATAGCAGGTAATTCTTATAAAAGTAACAGTGTTTAATTACATGTGATATACATGCTCCAAATGGTTTATTTGCTCACCCTTTAGTTGAATCAATTAAAAAATCTGTAGGAGGTAGACATGGCTATAATTAGAATTTGGGGTAAGGATCTTGTCTGTAACTGCTGTGGATATACGGACTGGGACCACTCCATAATTAGAATTACAATTTGTGACCTTAGCAAGGGCGAAGAAGAGTCAGAACAGTCAAGATATCTATTTAACTGCACAAGATGTGGCATGGAGGTGATGTTCGGCAAGATTTATGATTGGGAAAATAGCCGTCTAAATATAGTAATTATTGAAGAAGAAACTAAAGATATATCTACTTGAACCACGTGTGAGTTTCCTTCTCAATCCTATCGACTTTAAACAGTAATGTTTACCTTATTGTAATAAACAGATTGTTGGTATCTCATGTCTGGCATACAAGCGAAGTTAATAGCTGAATGAATATAGGCACTTAAAACTGAAGTGTACCTAGCTTCCCCATTCAGTTATATCAAACTTGAAAAGAAAGAGAGATAATTAGTGCTAACAGCTATTGATTTTACACCCGGTAAGATAACGTACAATGAATTTCATTTTGACCCACAACTTCCCTTAGCAGAACAGATATGGTCATTAAAGCATGATATTTTGCAAGTGGCCTTTGAAGATGAACGATTTATTTTGGATGTAGGTTGGCTTCCTGAGTTTGACACGGAGCGAGGCAGCTTTATCGTGGTAGTCGTAGAAAACTATGATTGGGATTATCCTCTATATCAAAATAGAACAATGGAGCTGCTCATGCTTAGAACATACATAGAAGATGCTATTAATTTCGTAAAAAGACGTATTTCATTATAAATAAAATCCTTGTAAAACAACCCAAACGCAGGTTTGTTCATATGTTGCTTTCCTGTTAACCCTGGAGCGATGAAACGGACCTCATGTCATCTCATTGATTAAGATTGGAGGTCAAAATTTGCGATACCAAGAGACATTGCTGCTCCTTCATGAATTATTCTACAGGCAGGCAATTGCTAGTGACGTCGTTCAAATTGTTAACGCTGCACTATTCCATCTGTCTCATGAGGAGAAATCTCGATTATATAGTGATTTGACTGAAGCAGCTCTAAATGGGTTGTATCCTTTGCTTGATGAACTGCTCTTGCCTACGGAAGCCAAGGAGCATTTGACGTACAGGTACTTTTTAGTTCTATCTAAGGTAGCAGCACAACATCGAATGGACCGTAGATTGCTTCAGCAAATTAGTCGTGAGTATGATCGGACATCTTATGTTGCACTAGAAAGCTTGCTAATATCCTTGCTAAAAGAAAACCGAATACACGAAGGTGACCTCGACATACTTGAGCATATCCATACCAAGGCAATGATAAAAGAGACATTTGCAAGTAGAGTGAGAGCGAAGATCGCCAACGGCAAGTATTTATCCACGGATGATGTGAAGAAGCTGTTGGAATACAAGAAGTATGCCATGTTACAAGAGGCATTGTTGCAAAATGCAGTTGAGTACGAAACGCTGTACTTATTTGTCCCGCCAAACACTGGGGATCAGAACTATAAACACAAAAACAGACTGTATCTATGTGCTTCACAGCTATTGAGGAAATAGGCTTTAACCTAAAATCAATAACTCATGATTTATTCTGACGTGTGCTGGGTCGAGAAGAATTCATCATATGACGCAATACAATCATGAGTTTTTTATTGGATTACACATTTCGTTCCACGCGTGCTTTTCCCACAGCTTCTTCACAGCCCTACGCCTACAATATCAAGTAAATTGAAGAAATATAATTCTGTACTGTACCCGCCGACTAGTGCATCTTCTGCGCAACCACCTTATTAAGCAGTACTTTACGCAGATCTTCTGTTCTGCATTGCAATATATCCAGTTCTCACCCAAGCAACTCATAAGGGTTGTAACCAGTCTTATCTACTAGATCACTTAAGAATGGGCAGTTTGAAATGAGTTGACATTTATCTCGAAAACATATATCTTTAAATCAAGATAATTATTAAAAACTGCTAAGTATTCCTTTATTCATTATTCAAATCATAAGTTTAGGCCAACATATAATCAGGAGGATGATCCATCATGGAATTAAAGGGACTTCATCACGTATCGGCATTAACGGCAAATGCAGCAGCAAACTTTGAATTTTACACGCAAGTCATGGGTATGCGCCTGGTTAAAAAGACTGTCAATCAGGACGATACGTCCGTCTATCATCTATTCTATGGTGATGATCAGGCAAATCCGGGTACGGAACTCACGTTTTTTGAGATTCCGAACGCTGGGAGAAACCGGGACGGGGTAGATAGCATCTCAGGGACTTCACTTCGTGTTGCCAGTGACCAAGCTTTGGCATACTGGAAGCAGCGTCTGGAGCAGTTTGAAGTTGAGCATGAAGAGATTAAGCAGCGGTTTGGTCGAGCGACGCTTGCGCTTCGAGATCGAGAAGGTATGCGTCTCATTCTCGTCTCTGACGAGAAGAATACGGGGGTAGCTGGCGGAATACCTTGGGCAGGCAGTTCCATCCCGCAAGAGTATGGTATTGTTGGATTAGGTCCGGTGCAGCTTACGGTGCGGGAACCAGAAGCGACCGCCTATGTGCTTACCGAGATTATGGGGTTCCGGCTCAAGGGAACTTATCCTGCACTTGTAGAAGGCCAGCCAGACACTCAGGTGTATGAGACTGGGGAGGGTGGCACGGGAGCAGAGGTTCATATCGAGCCGCGAACAGACCTCTCTGAAGAGCGTCTTGGACGAGGCGGCGTTCACCACGTTGCTTTTCGGGTGGAGAATGAGGCGGAACTGCGTAAATGGGTAGACCGTATTCAAGAAATGCGCTTGCCAAGCTCAGGCTTTGTAGATCGTTATTACTTCGGTGCGTTATATTTCCGCGAGCCAAATGGTATTTTGTTTGAGCTGTCGACGGATGGCCCGGGATTTGATGTTGACGAGGATATGCTGCATCTGGGAGAGAAGCTGGCACTGCCACCGTTTCTGGAGGAGAAACGAGAACAGATCGAAGCGAAGTTAAAACCATTGGTTACGAGATAAATAAAACGGCACGAAAAAAGTGAAGAGCAAACAGTCATAGTGAAAGGTTAGCTTAAGTTAACAATGAAACAAGAGGGTATCCCTTCGTCGGATATCCTCCTGTTTCTGTTCATACTTACATGTATACAATTACCTTGCTCTTCAGCCTTATTTTTGTACATACAAAGCGCATTATCGCACGCAAGCATACATACAAGAGGTGCATTCACGAGAGTCACACAGCTCGCCTTAATATGACGTCTACGTGAACTATGCTGCACGATTGAAGCGATAGCGCCAATTACTTTGCAACTTCCGTCGCTTGCTTTGCTTTCCCTTGATCGATGGCAATCGTTCCTTTCCAACTGCCTTTCGTTTTGCCGATCCGATTCACATCTACTTTCATGCTGATCGATTGGGGCAGACTATGGCCGTTGGTAACAAAGGCGAGTACCCCTTCAGGCTTATCCTGATCCGCTATACCCGTGTTGATCTCAGCCCCGTTCGCATCTATCAAATAGAAAGGCAGATTGTCATGGTCGCTGCCTAGGAAATTCAACACGCTAAACCCTTCATACTGAGCCTCTTGATAAGTTGGATTTTCTACCTGCTGGCCATCCTTTTTGCCATCTGACAGTACGTTTAATCCCGTTGTATCAAACTCATATGGAATCAAGCTGCCGTCCTTCTGCTCAATACGGTAATGGATAAGTATTTTGGTGTCTTCCACGTACATTTCTTTAAAATGGATTGTAAGACCTTGATCGGTGACCTTCTCGTTGATCGGTATGGACAATCCTTTGGATAAGGCTTCTTTAACACCATGATTCACCAATCCATTAAGGTTAGCGTTCTCCTTCGCAAAGTACGAACCGCTGAATGCGTAAGCCCCTGTCGGGATAATAACCTCTGCTAAGCAAAGTGCTATAATTTTTTTTCATTTATTTACTCTCCTTTTGTTGATGATGCTGAATAAAGGACTGCCTTATACGCTCGTCAAGCTCCTGAGGTATATGAATCTGCTCCATTGATCCGGAAAGACTTTGCTTAATTTTCTTTGAGATAGACATGGCTGGACATTCCCTCCTGTTCTAGCTGATGGTTATACCGTTTGCGTATTTGTTTTAACGCCAGATGGGTTCTTGATTTTGCTGTGCCGACTAGGATCTCAAGCAGCTCTGCAATCTGCTCGTACGTATATTCGTAGTCATAGCGATAAATAATGACTATGCGCTGCTTAAATGGCAGTGATAAAAGGATGTTCCTGATCTCCAACTGTATCTCGTGGGCAAGCAACGGTTCATCTGGCATTTCTATAGGCAAACGTTCGCTTAACCGGTTGTTCCTTTCAAACAGGCGGAATCTTCTCCAGATTTGTCTTCGCCAATTGTGTACTTGCTTAATAACGATGCCGTTAAGCCAGAACAGAAAGGGCCGCGAGCGATCATAGCTCGGCAGAGCCTTCCACAGTTGGCAGTATATCTCGCTGACGATATCATTAACGTCTTCCTTATTTGATACTAGAGCTGCCACAGTACCATAAACCTTATGCTTGGTCTGGCTATAAATAAAGTCAAAAGCGGATAGATCACCGTCTATTAAGCGATCCAGCCATATATGGAGTTGCTGATCAGTCATTTGAGGGCCCCCTGAATTTGTATACACGATGTATTGGCTCGCTAGATTCAAATGGTTCATTTTTTTAATCATTTATTTTAAAGGATGACTCCATAAAGGTAAAAACGTGGCTCATCATCTTATGTTGTATTAGCCATAATCATTTTCCAACAACCAGCACAAAAAGCACCTGCGAGACTGGTTGACCTGTAAAGATCGATCCGTCAAAGCGGTGCTTATGCCTAATATATAAAATCTATAGTGTGATAGGAATTAGCTAAATTTTACATGCAGTCACAACAGTAAGCCTAATCCATTAATTAACCCGCTGTACGACTAAACCTCCTGTTTGACCAAGCTGTGGTGTAGAAAACAAGGTGTCAGGCTCGGAAGAAATAAGAAGACTCAATTGATCTCCTGAAGTCAACGACAAGAAGTTGGAGAATACAAAAGTATTCAGTTCGAACGTAGAAAATTCAAGCGACTGTATAGTGTTGCCCTGTGGTACATTATTAATAGCAAGCACAAGAGTAATAGTTGTGGTGTTTAAAGACCTTCCACTCATAGTAATATCTACCCGGTAGGTTCCGGACTCTAAAATGGTAATAGCATTGGCATTTGCGTAGCTGATATTGTCGGATACAGCGGATGGCAAATCAAGTGGTACAACGATAGGCGTTGACGTAAGATTTAGTGAGCCTGTCTCGGTCATATAGAAGCTGCCAAATGCACTGGAAACAGTTCCAGTTGGCCCACCAGCAGATCACTTATCGTTGTAGGGACAGTTAAACCCGGTAAAGTACCTATAGCATATTGGATCTTTTCTGCCTCTGCATTTATGATGTGTCCTAGTCCAAGTTCTTCGATTGCAATAGATGACAAAATCAAATTTAAAGCGTCATCTCTCGTAATGGTAATACTGGGGGTAATATTGGGCAGATTTGCTTGTGACATAATTCAAACTCTCCTATCATAAATTTGTTCACTCAAAGCAACATATGTGTAGAAACATGATGAGTTACTGTTATAAATGAAAATCCATTAATGTACACTGTCAAAAGGACATTGGAAACTTTGACGAAAGAAAATAAAGTAATCTTTCAGTCTAATACTCTATTTTTGGTTTTCCATTTTTTAATGATTCAAAGTCATGAGATTGTCTAAAACTTATTTCGCGGAGGTTGCTGCGATTTTTCGTACTCAAGAATCGCAGCAACTCAACGCCCTGTAAGGAAAGTGCGGGTCGCTATTTACATTCAACAAAATTTAACAAAAAAGAACACCCTTTAGGATGTTCTTGGAATAAACACATATTACAACATTACCTCTTATATGGCACAAAGATAGGAATTCAAGCCCACATAATATATCCCTGTGCAGGGACGTATCCAATAGCAGGATTGTGAGATCCAGGATTATGTGAGACGGGACCACCCCAAGGTTGTGGCTGAGGACTATCAGGCCCCATGAATGCGGCTGTGTAAATACTCCACCGACAGGTACCGGTTCATCAATACCTTCATCATCATCGAAGTCAAATAAGCAAGGGATTATTGCTGCAGCTTTTCTTTGGGCCATAGCGTATAACTGAAGCTCCAAATAAAGTCAATCAACAGGATGATCGTCCAGGAGCGCGCCGTTCCGAGCATCGTATCCGTTGCAGTTGGGCGGTCAACGATCCATATGATGCTGCCCAATAAGGCGGTACCAATCGCCCATGCTAGCACGTGTCGATACCAGCCAAGCCGTTCTTTCTTGGCACGTGAGGGGTGGGGTTGTCTGGACGGTTGAGCCGGGCGCTGGAATCCTTCACCGAATAAGTGGATGAAGCGATTGTCCGCCCATTGTACCATACTCTTGCCGAAGGCAATTGTTGCTCCGACGTACACCGCAGCCAAGCTGTGGAACACATTGGCCTCAGCACCGTTACGAAGATCAATGACCGTAAATACGATTAATAATACATCAATGATTGGCGTGCACAGCAGTAAAACAGCACCTAATGTGGGCTGCTTTAATTTATATCTGACGAACAAACCTAACAAAATAAATACCCAAAATCCGATTTCACAAGCCAGTATGAGCCAACCAATCATAGTTCCACTCCTTTTTAACACAACTGTATTTTTTAATTTAGCACGAGTGTATTAAAAAGACAACATCTGTTATACTGAGAGCATGCCTAAAATTGTAGATCATAACAAACAAAAAGAAAAATTAGCGGAAGCTACTTGGAGAGTCATCCTGCGAGATGGACTGGAACGCGCATCGGTGCGTAACATTGCGTTGGAAGCGGGCATATCCGCAGGCTCGATGCGTCATTATTTCTCCACCCAGTCTGAGCTGTTGGCTTTCTCGATGCGGCTTGTCTCCCAGCGGGTTAAGACCAGGATCAGCAGCATCCAATATACAGGGGAATTGATGGCGGATATTCAGCAGCTGCTCTGCGAAATTCTGCCTATGGATGAAGAACGAAGCGCGGAAATGGAGGTATGGTTTGGCTTTACAGCCAAAGCGCTGGTAGATCCGACTCTTCATGCGCTGTGCAGCGAGGTATACGATGAGCTCAGACGGGTAATCTCAAGTGTAATGGAAGCCTTGAGCAAGTCAGACTTGTTGCGTGAGGGGTTAGACCTTGAGATTGAAACGGAGCGCTTGTATGCCGTTATCGACGGTTTGGCGGTGCATGCTGTAGTGATGCCCAGCCGTCTGAACCCGGAGATGATCAGGTCGGTGATCGCTGCACATCTGCGATCTCTGTGCAAATGATCCGGATATATAAGCACCCAAGTATAGAAGGGGTTGCTATTGCATCATGCAAACAGCTATAAAGCCGTCAGATCCACATTGATAAGTGGATCTGACGGCTTTGTTGTTGTTTATTATGGCTCGTATCTCTTGAGTGGGGTATTTTTCAAGCTTCTGTTCTTATGATACAAAACTAGTACACCCTGCACAGGAGGAGACAAATTAACGTATACGGGATGCTATTTTAAGTAAAGCGGCAACAGCAGTGTGCTACCTGAAGGCTTTATCCAGCTGCGCACTGGCTTCCTGCCTGAACAAAGGCTGTTTGGCACGGTAATGGACAGAGCCACCCGATTTCACCGCCGTATCAGGATCAACATGCGGGAGCATCCAGATCTGCAAGTAGCAGGCCTTGCAGAAGATGGGGAACAGGTGATTGAGCGATGCCGAGAGTTGGAGCCTTATGTCGTACTGATGGACATGGATATGCCGAATAAGGATGGGTTGGTGGCTAACCGCATGATTAAACAACAGTGGCCGGGTACGCGCATTTAATTTTGACTGCATTCCCAGACACTAATCTGGCAGTGGAAATCATGCGGAGCGGGGCAGATGGTTATTTACTCAAATCAGGTGAACCACGTGAGTTGGCAGATACGATTCGTCTTGTATATCGGGGCGGGATGGTCCTGGATCAAGACTTTGCAAACAAACAGGTGAATCAGATTCACTCCAGTCAAGGGACGGAGACTCCATTAGACTCAATTACTGCGCCTGCAACGTAAGTGCCAGGTTACGATCTGACCCCGCGAGAAGTGGAGATATTAAAGCTATTGTCCAAAGGTATGCGGTATAAGAGTATTGCGTCCGCTTTATATCTGTCCGATGGAACGGTAAGAAACTACGCGTCGGCCCTGTACCTTAAGCTTGGCGTACGTAATCGGGAAGAAGCAATACATAAAGCCTTGGAAGCAGGTATTGTCTAGGCGTATAGAAGAGCGGATTTTGACCCTGCCATAGTGGATCAGTCCGAACAAGCTATTCTATTGAAGCATTTAATGTAGAATCTTGGGATGGAAGGTTCGTCTTGGGAAACCACGACAGCGCGAAGGGGGCGCAGGCATGTTTGATTTTATGACACCGTTCTATTTACATTACTATAATAGCCACGCATGGATGGATACTTATTGGATGGGGCATCCCGTATATAAATGTCCATTGGATTTGTTTCTGTATCAGGAGATTCTCTTTAGCGTAAAACCAGACGTTATTGTGGAGTGCGGAACCAATCAGGGTGGGAGCGCACTGTACTTGGCCCATATGTGTGATCTCATGAACAAAGGGCGAATCGTTACCGTAGATATTGTAGAAGTCGAACGGCCCAAGCATGACCGCATTACTTATCTAACCGGAGATTCGGCTTCGGTTGATACATTAAATCGTGTTAAACCATTCATTAATCCAGGGGATGTCGTATTGGTCATTTTAGATTCCGATCACACGGAGCAGCATGTCTATAAGGAATTAATGCTGTATCATCAACTGGTTACGGTAGGAAGTTATATCATTGTGGAAGATACAATTGTAGGTCACCCTGTTATTCCTGAGCTGTTGCCTGGACCGATGGAAGCGGTAGGACGATTCCTGCCTGATCACGGTGAATTTATTATCGATATGAACAAGCATAAATTTCATCTAACGTTTAACCCAAATGGTTATTTGCTGCGAGTGAAGTAAGATATCAATTGTTGATAGGCAGCAGGTGAATGAGAAGGGGGCTGGTAAAGCCTTCTTCTTTTTTGATTTGCGAATGGTCTATCCGTTTTACTAATAGAGGGTATACTATAGATAAGTACTGTTATTTTACTTTTACATGGAAAGAGGTTCGATCATTGATGTCAACCATTCACACATTATCTCATCAGGCCAGACCTAGCCTGGGGGTGTCCATAAACAAGTACGTTAAGGAAGTACAAGGCACAATTTATAAGCCTTACACGGAAGCAGAAGTGGAGCGAATCACTACAAAGGTGAAGTTGTTCTACGAATACAGCAAACCGACCAAGCAAACGGCATATTACGCGGAAATAAAAGGGAAACTCAGCGATCCACAATTTATGATGGATTTGACGGAAGAAGTGAGGCGCTTCCTTGATAACCGTCCAACACAAGCACGATACGATGAGTACATCCTTTTGTGCACGCAGCATCAGTTAACACCCAAGGTGATAGCTAATAAGCAGAAACTAGAAGCCAGAATAGACAAGATTATCAGTACAAACGGTGAAACACAGGATATCAAATGAATATGAGTCAATGCCTGCTCTACTAGTCATCGAAAATATTCAGAGTGGTGCTGTACCTGAGAGTACGGCACCTTATTTGCGTATGTGAATGTGAGACTGCTACCTACAACTTACGTTTCGAAACGATAATTTATGCCCAATTGTTTGCCCTAGGCCGAAGTAATGGTCGGAAATTATAGAGTAAGGGTTCCATTCTTCAACAAGAGGTGAATGCAGAAATTGCTATGTGCAGGAGAAGCTGTGATTGTGGATACCGCCGTCCTGAATGCAGAAATATAAATTGTGCAATCCAGCCATTCGTGGTAAGCTATTTGTAATTTTTAGGAACGGAGGGTTCATGTAATGGCATTTTACAGATTCCGATTGAACGCTATTCGCAATTAATTGCATAGTGCTTATAATTCTGCCGTGTGCAGGATATCGGGATAGGTATGTCTATTGACATGAATTCTTATCATAAATGGATAGGTCTTCAACGTTGAGAAAAGCTAGGAGAGTCGAGCATGGAACTTGCGGCGTGGCTGTGTATGTGGCGCAGCTGTGTTCTATTTGCTCTAACTTCATGGTTTCAGTCATGAAATGAATGACTTTATTCCGGTATACCTGCGCACAGACAGAAGTGTTTGTGCTTTTTGTGTTGTTTTTGGACCATAAACAGGTATGAATTTAGAGGAGAGTGAACTTATGACGTCGATGAATCCCGATAAAATAACGAATTTGCTGCAGCTTGCAGAGAAGCATGGCTTAAAGTTGGATGCTCATACGATCAACATAAATGAATCTGGAATGGATTTTCTCGTCGGCTTTGCAAATGATGAATCCGGCAAGGCGTGGGTACTAAGAGTGCCGCGCCGTGAAGATGTGTTGGAACGTGCTGGCTATGAAGGGGACGTACTGGCATTAGTGAGTCGCCATTTGCCAATTGCTGTGCCGCAATGGCGTATTCATACAGCTGAACTTATAGCTTACCCAATGCTAGAGGGGACCCCCGCAGGCACCATAGATCCGGAAGCGCGTCAATATGTGTGGCACATCAATCCGGAGGCGTTAAAACCAGCATTTATCGAATCGCTAGCTCAGTCGCTGGCAGCTGTGCACAGTATCGATCATCAGGAAGCTGCTGCGCGAGGTATCCGGGTACTAAGCCCTGAAGAGGTGCGAACTTCGCTGATCAAGCGTATGCAGGAGATCAAGCAGAAGATTGGCGTCTCGAATGAGTTATGGCAGCGCTGGCAGGCTTGGACAGGTGATGACTCTTATTGGCCGCAGCATTCAGCGCTTATCCATGGGGATATGCATGCAGGACACATACTGGTAGATGCTGAGGAGCGTGTAAGCGGGTTTATTGATTGGACGGAGGGGCAAGTAGGTGATCCTGCAGCTGACTTCAAGTTGTGTCTGGCTACGTTTGGCGAGGATGTGCTTGCAGAAGTGATCGCACAGTATGAAGCGGCAGGTGGTCGCGTCTGGCCTCGCATGCGTGATCACATCATCGAGCTGTGGGCCGCATATGCAGTAGATGTGGCGGCATTTGCTTTGTTGACTGGAGATGAGGCGACGCTGGATATGGCGCGTTCGCTGCTAGGTGTAAACGATCAGGAACAGTCAGAGAGTTAGTCTCAGGAAACATGCTGTGAACGGACAAAGGTCGAGCAGCCATATAGCTGCTCGACCTTTGCATTTATTGTTCCTCTAATGCATGCATCCACTGCTCATACAACGGTTCTAGATGAGCTTGCATCATTTCGCGCTCGTTGTGAAGAGCCGCAAGCTTACCCGCATCCGAAGCGAGGGTGGGGTTCAGCATCGCTTCGTCCAGCTCACGCAACGACTGCTCCAGGGAGTGGATGTTCGCCTCTAATTGAGTTGCGTCCACCTTACGGGAGCGATTGCTGCCTACTGACTTCGTTTCCGTATAGGAAGGCATATCGTCATTTTTGTTCATTTCTCGCGCACGAGCAGAATCATTGGCAGCTTTAGCACTGCTATTGTTAATCCCATAGGTGCGCTGCTGCGAATGCGGTGTACGTGCGTTTTCCACTCGGTTGTAACCTGACGGCTCACTATTGCTGCTGCTAGGGTAATGCTGGTGCACATTCAGTTCATGCTTTGCCTTGTAATCCTCGTAGTTGCCGTGCACAGTCACCAACTTGCCTTGCTCCAGCGACCATATTTTCTTCGCTAACCGATTCATAAAGTAGCGGTCATGTGATACGGCGAGCAGTGTTCCTGGGAAATCTTCGAGTGCTTCTTCCAATGCTTCTCGCGAATCGATGTCCAAGTGGTTGGTCGGCTCATCCAGTACAAGGAGGTTCGGCTGCCGATGCATAAGCAGCGCAAAACGGAGCCGACTCCATTCACCGCCAGACAGATTGCGTACCTTCTTAAAGACATCTGAGCCGCAGAAGAGGAAGCTGGCAAGGCGGCCTCGCGCTTCGCCTTCTTCTATACCAACTTCGGTGCGATAGTAAGACAGCACGGTAGCGTTCTCCTCTTCGGGTGCACTCTCCTGCGCCAAGTAACCAATATCAACACGAGAGCCAAGGCGAATTTCACCTTCATCGGGACTCTCCATTCCCAAAATGCATTTGAGCAGCGTGCTTTTGCCTGACCCGTTATTTCCAATTAGTGCCACCTGTTCGCCATAACACAGCAGCTCACTGGCATTTCTGAATAACACACGGTCTTCATAACCTTTGCCAACACCGTCCAGCGTTAATACTTGCACGCCAGATCTATCGCGCTGCTGCAAATTCAGCTCGATAGACTTCCGCTCTAATATCGGACGTTTTAACTTGGTCATCCGATCAAGTGCTTTTTGCATGGAGGCGGCTCGGCGGTGAAATTTCGATGCATCGGCACGGTTGCCCCATTCGATCAACTGCTTAATTGCCTCCTGCATTTGTTTGATCTTCTTTTTCTGTTCTTGATAATCCGCGAATTGTTGAAGAAGACGAGCTTCCTTTTCCTGCTGGAATCCAGAGTAATTAGTATGATAAGTGAAGGCTTCGCCATCCTCAAGCTCAATGATCTTGGTGACTACCCGATCAAGAAAATACCGATCATGCGAGATGATGATAACAGTTCCCGCGTAAGATTGGAGAAACTGCTCCAACCAGTCAATTGCCATCATATCCAGGTGATTGGTCGGTTCGTCCAGCAGCAGCAGCTCTGGTGATGCAAGCAGCATCGCGGCCAGTCCGATCTTGGTTTTCTCCCCGCCTGATAAAGAGCGGAACGGACGCATGAATTGGGATTCAGGGATACGCAAACCGCCTGTTACTTTACCAATCCGAGCTTCAATTTCATAGCCTCCGGCTCTTTCAAAACGCTCTTGCAGCTCTCCATATTGCTGCAGCTTCTGCTCTAACATGCCACTGCCTTGACTGGGATCAGCCATCTGCTGCTCCAGTTCACGCATGCTCGCCATCCACTGCATCGGCTCATGGAAAGCTTGATTCAGCACGTCACTAACGGTGTCGTGTTCACCACATTGAGGAACTTGCTCCAGATAGCCGATTCTCGTACCTTTACGAATAGAGAGCTGTCCAGCGTCAGGCTTTTCGCTGCCATTCAAGAGATGAAGCAGTGTTGTTTTGCCCGAGCCGTTGCGGCCGATAAGCCCCACACGTTCGAACTCGTTTATTTCGCAGGTGACATCCAGCAGAATAGACTGGGCGCCAAACCCCTTTTGGATTTGTTGGCATTGAATCATCATTTATATCTTCCTCTCTGATGACCCTAGCTGTCGCTGCCTGCTTGAGGATAATACAAAAAGACCGCAAGGACATGTCCTCGCGGCCTTCGGATTGTAAAATTTGTCCGTTAAGGCAGTGACAGGATGGTCATTTCGCTAAAATGTGATATTCGGTTCGAATTGCTGGAAATGGACACACGTATCCCGTTCATAATGGAATCATGGAAAATTCCTAGCAATTGCGAACGAAGCGCACTCAATAGCTCAGCCATTACATTTAATTGCATCCTGTCACACCTCCCTCTAATAAATATATAGCTACACGTTACCATAGACTGGATAATAAATCAAGAACTCGGGGACTAATACCGACTTCTTCACGTATCATCAGATGTGCTGTGCGTTATTCGCATGCACACAAAAAAAAGCGCCACCTTAATTGCGCAAGTTGTCTTGTTTATCATCTGTTATTTTTAAAGCAGATAGATTATATAAGTGATCTAATTTATGCAATAGAGACTTACTAGTCCTCTTGTTCCACAAGCTTAACAGTAGCTTGAGGCTTGATGCCGAATGCAGAACCATCCAACGCCTTGATGTTAAGTTGCAGATCGTGCATATAAGTTTGAATCGTCTGCATGAGCTTATGCTTGATTTCTTTCATAATGTCTTGCACATGATCTGTCGTACAAAATACCGAGCAGGTTAGTGAGCCATTTACATAGTGTTTGGATTCCTCGATAATTTGATTCATTTTTTCTTTAAAGATACGTTTGACGACTGGACCTTCCTCTGACTTTATTTCATAGTAACGATTGGTTTCGATTAAGAGCTTCCACTCCGAAATGTCGAAGTCTAGCTTGTCCTTATGCAAGGACCCTGTAATTTTAACAATTTTCATATCAGACTGACTCACTTTATGAATACCCTCTTTACCCAATAATAATTTAATGGTATAAATTTTTTCTTTCAAGCGTATAACCGTAAACAATTAGATAAAGATTTTATCATAATTTAGCAAGCTTACAACAGATAAAGATGAATTTCAGCAAATACAGGGACATTGTCACCTATTTGTAGCAGAAACTTTAGGTATATTTTAGAATTGAAAGAAATAATAACAAATATTATTCCCGTTCAAGCTCTGATTCTTGCCGGATGTTAATATTTAACTACGCTAACAAATGCAATTACAGTATGATTTAGGGGGTGAAAGCCGTTTGTTTGAGGAAAACACAGCAGTAAAGACAACAGGCTGTATTCAAACATCTAGAAGTTGTATTCCTTATCTGGGATTCAGGAAGTCTATTTAAGAGAGGCAGGGAAAATGGATGACAGTACCTAAAATTAAAATGGCCATCGTGGGATTGGGTCATATGGGACATTATATGATTCGCTTGGTTCAAAATGTGGAGTACAACCAGCATATTGCGTTAATCGCGATCTGTGAGTCCAATGAGCAGTCTCGGCGAGAGTGCCAAGAGCAGTATCCTGAGTTGGAATACTTTGCTGATTACGAAACTTTGCTAGCGGAATCGGATCTAGACTTGCTTTACGTGGCAGTACCACCAGCCTATCATCACGACGTGGTGATGGCTGCACTGGAGAAGCGGATTCACGTCTTCTGTGAAAAGCCTCTTGCTAATAGTTTGGAAGAGGCAAAGCGTATGCTGGATAAGGCGAAGGAAGTGAACGTTGTGCATGCCATCCATTTCTCGCTTCCCCATGAACCGACAATGCGTACACTCAAGCAGAAGTTGGATAACGATCAAATTGGCGTCATTCGCAAAATTGAGCTTGTCTGGCGATTCCCAAGCTGGCCGCGGAGTTGGCAGCACAATTCGTGGATCTCATCCCGAAAGCAAGGTGGATTTGTGCTGGAAGTGGGCGTGCATTGGATTCATGTCATTCAAAAATTATTCGGAAAAGTCACTCATGTCCAGAGCGAATTGGAACTGTCAGAACAAGCAGATTGCTGTGAGATCGGTGTGGAAGCCAAGCTTCGATTGGCTGACGGGACACCTGTATCCATCAACGGTATGGCAGGATTTGCAGGTGAAGAACGGGTGTCAATGATTGTCCACGGGACAAGCGGTACACTTGCTATCGAGAACTGGGCGCAGCTGCTGGAAGGTGAGATCGGGCAGCCGCTTCAAGTAAGTGTAATAAATGAAGGGACAGATCATGCGGTATTCCATTATGTGCTGCAGGCAATCAAAGGCAATATGTCCCCATTATTTGACTTCCAGGACGGATATGATGCTCAAGTAGTGCTGGAGGCACTGCGCCATCCGGCATCTGCGGATTGGGTAGATATACGAGAGGCATAATTGCAGCTAGGAAGCACATTGATTGCTGGAGCTCCTTATTTTATAATAGCTATAATTTTGAGAATTGTTCTCAATTATGGAATGTGAAATAAGGAAATCCAATATGGCAGCAGAGGTACACGTTAATGGCAAGTACAGGATATCATGATATTTATACGCAATATTGGCGAGGCCTCCAACTGAAGCCTCAACTCCACCTTGCTGACAGTTCCATGACACTTTGTAATCCTGTAGGAGCGGGAGTTATTCGACGTCTGTCGACAAATACGAAGTTGGAAATTGTACATTCGGATTACCGCCTATCCCGATTGCAGGATGTATATGTAACATCTGAAGCGGCGATGGTGGAGCTGAGTATCTGTTTACAGGGAGCAGGACAGGTCAATGTGTCTGGGGAACGGCACGACATATGTGAAGGAACTTGTTATTTACACTTTATGAAGCAGTTTGATGCAGTGTTTGAATACGATAATCGAGTACCTATGCGTTCATTAGCTATCGGTATCCCTCTTGTGGAGTTCAACCGGCTCATGGGTGAGGGAACGGCTGGACGGACTATGGACTTTGATCGGATAATCGGATCACAATCTTTCCGCAAGTTTGAACTGCCGATAAATACAGCCGCCGCCCATATCGTCCGTCAGATGCTTGAATGTCCATATGAGAAAGCTGTACGCAGAATGTATTTGGAAGGCAAAGCTTTGGAGCTGCTGGCTAACTACATGCATACCTTTCTATTCGACAGTGAGGAGCATACTGCTGCTGCAAAGTTGAGCAAGCGGGACATGGATAAGGTGAAGGAAGCCGCTCAAGTGCTGCTCTATCATATGGAAAGTCCACCTTCGCTGCTGGAACTGGCACGAATTGTTGGACTGAATGATTTTAAGCTTAAACTTGGCTTCAAAGAGTGCTTTGGAACGTCCGCATATCGTTACTTGCGTGATAAGCGATTGGAACAAGCCATGAACTTACTAAGGAAAGGCGATGTTAATGTAACACAAGCGGCGGGATTTGTAGGGTACGCCAATTTGAGTCATTTCACAGCCATATTCCGCGGGAAGTTCGGGCTTAATCCTTCCGAGGTGCTGCGTCAGCGCAGATAGACGGACGACTATAATAACAACAGTTTAACGCCACACATTTATGTGCTGGCGTTATTGCTGTGTATACAATCCGCCAAATAAATCCGCTATACGGTATTGTTATCCGTTCCCCGTTAGAAATATCTGGTGAGGAGGCGTAAGATGACACTTATGTAAATGAGAATGGTTATCATAGGAGGGGTATTGGATGAAGTTTGGTAGAGCAGGAGTTGTATGGATGACGACAATTATACTGTCGATCTCACTACTTGGCTGCGGTGCGGAGTCGGAGTCAGCAAAGGGGCAGAATGACAATCCAACGAGCGGCGTGGCTGCATCTGGAGGGACGAGTGGACAGGTAAGCACTTCGACACGTGTGATCCAGGATGCTAAAGGAGAAGTTAAAATTCCACTTCATCCACAGCGAATCGCTGACATTTCTGGCTCAACAGAAGAACTGCTGATTTTGGGACACAAGCCTATCTTAACGGGCAACACAGATATGGGCGATCCTAAGCAGGTGACACCTATTTTGCAGGAAAAGCTTGGTACAGATGTTCAGATCGGCGGCTGGTTTCAGACGCCTGTGAATATCGAAGCGATTGCCGCAGCAGATCCAGATCTAATCTTGGCAGGGCCAACACAGAGCGAACTGTACGAGGAATTGCAAAAGATTGCTCCGACTGTACGGGTGCCTTATGGATTTAATGCTTTTCGTGAGCGATTTGCTTTTGTGTCAAAGGCATTGGATAAAGAGCAAGCGATGAGTGACTGGCTCAAACAATACGATAACCGAGTGGAGCAGCTTCGCAGCCAGATTAAAAATGTGACAAAGGAAGCGACGTTTGCGGTGATTGAACCGACGGCAAAAGAAATACGGATTTATTCCAGCACAGGAGTGGCAGAGTTGTTATTTGAAGATCTATTGCTGCCTAAAGCGCCAGGCACACCTGATCCCGACGGTTGGGGCGGCAAGGTGACAAGCCTTGAAGGGCTGTCCACGCTTAATCCGGATCATATTGTCCTAATGTCCGATAATGAGCATAACGTATTAGAAGACAGCAAGCTTTGGACGGGACTTAAGGCGGTCAAAAGTGGATATGTGTATCGACTGACGACACGGCAAAATTATAATGAGGCCTTTACGGCGCTTGGCAAGCAGGCGGTATTGGAGCAGGTGGCTGGACAGATATTACATCGAGCGCAGCCCTAGCTAGCTGAGCTCGAATAGTGGAGTTGTAATGAACCTTGTACAGGGACTGTGCTGAGACGTGAATGGATCGCGGTGAGACAGTCCCTGTAGGTTCGTAATTAGGGTCACTTGGTCTTAAACGGGTCACTCATTTGATCAATATGGAATGACATGCGTTTATTCCAAGCTGGTTGGCTGTCCCCATTTGGTATCGTAAATTAATTTATTTAACTCTCTTCTTTTCTCCCAATTATATGCCTCAAGCAGCGGACGTTCTGGATAATCTTCCGTATAACCGATCGAAATGAGCGCTGTTGGATCAATATGAAGCGGGATGTTTAAAATGCGGCGAATGTCGGGCTTCTTGTAGAAGCTGACCCATCCCATAGCCAAGCCCTCAGCATAAGCGGCCAGCCACATGTTTTGGATGGCGCAACTGACGGACATAATATCAGTTTCAGGAATCGAGTTGCGACCAAGCACGTGATCGCCTCCGCGCGAAGGATCGCAGGTGATGCATACGGTTACCGGAGCCTCCAATATACCCTGGATTTTGATCTCCATAAATTTGGTGTCGCGATCGGTACCCTCATAGTGGATCGCCAAGGCGCGGCGCTCACGGTCCACAACTTCGGCCAGCTTTGCTTTTGTTTCGTCATCCTTAATCACAATAAAATTCCAAGGTTGCATAAAGCCTACGGAAGGTCCGTGATGGGCGGCTTCCAGCAGTTTCACCAATAGATCATCAGACACGGGCTGCTTTAAGAAAGTACGGATATCTCTGCGGTTGTATATGGCTTTGTAAACGCCTTCTTTTTCTTGGTCAGACAGTCTATTCATCGTCATGCGTCATACTCCTCTTCTTGTGAATGTGGTAGAGCTTATACACAGATCCAATTAACATACATCCATTATACCGCACAAGTTACTTGTGCTGCGAACGTCACGGCACAATCACAAATCTTGGGAAGAGCACCTAGATAGAGCGCAGCCGAAGACTAGGCCAAAGCAAATGCTGCAATTACTGGACAGTACTGGCCTGAAGCATCTGCTGCTTGGTGTTCTATAATTAGAAATAGGGCCTGCCATATATGGTATGGACAGCCCCTATGATGGATTGCTCAACAAGTAATTTGCTATTCTTCACTGCCTGTTGTTTTTCTAGCGCTGCTTCGGTAGTAGCTGACTCCATTTGAGTGGAGAGCGTCGCCTTCGGTGCCTTATTATCCTCTGCAGATACGACATTTTCTTGTAACGAATAGTAATCTGCCTCAGGCTTTGACACCGACTTAACTGCTTGAGCCAGTAACGAGGCGTATGCTTTAGCCCCTTTGGGACGTAAATGTGTCGCGTCAGGTTCAAAATAGGCGTCTTTATTGGCGCTCGCGCTGTACCAATCGACTAAAGTAATGTTCGGATGAGTCGCCGCAGAATTGGCCAAGTAATCGTTAACTTGACTTTCCCACTTACGCGGCACACGTATATTTACGAGTATGATCTGATCAACGCCTTCAAGAGAGGCGATCAGCGTATCAAGCTGTTTCTTACTAAATACACCATTAGTGCCTAGGGCGATAATGACACAATCACCGAGCTTCCCTTCGTGCTTTAGCGAGCTGAGCACATCATCAGCAGCAGACATCTGTCTGCCAATCTTAGCATTTACAAGGGTTCCAGGGAGCAGCTTAGTCAGATCGGCAGCTACATCCAGCATCACCGAATCCCCAATTGCACTCACCGACCAGCGTTGTTTTTCATCGATAGTCCCATTTGGGACGGATCGAATTGGATGCTCGCTAACAGGTTTATTTCTATTGGTACCCTCTGCAGTAGGCGATTTGGTTTTATTCGAGCCTGCAGGGTCAGAGTTATGACCTAGAGCTGAGGTTTTGTCGAGCTGCGCGGATGTATTAGCTGACTTGCCCTTATGCTCTATCTGCGCTTCCTGTGCGTGCTTGCCAGACATTGCATCTGGCACCTGACGTTTAGGCTGCACTATTGCAGCGTGATCGGCCGATTCCTTTTTGTCCTGCTCAGCAATGGCAGCTTTGACCTGAGACAGATCACTCATCCCGACAAAGAAGAGCGCAAGCAGCAGGACACAGCAGACAGAAGCCATCCACTGCTTCCATGAGAGCAGGCGCCAAGACCATTTGCTCACCCGGAATTGCTGCCACAACGTGGAAATGATGCCATTCTGAATTGGTCGTTCTATATATCGCCATGACAAGGCGGCGAGCAGCACGCTTGCAGACACCTGCACAATGGCGCGGACGGCATCGAAGCCATTCGTATTTACGACAGGACTAGTCAGCATAATGACTGGATAATGCCATAGGTAAATACCGTAAGATCGTAGACCGATCCACTTTAGCGGCTTCCAGCCTAACAGCTTGCTCAAGCGGCTTGCTGGATGAGCAAGTGCTGCAATTGCAAGTGCGCTGGCTGCCGATAACAACACAAACCCGCCACGATACAGGAAATCGTCGTATTCACTAATACTCCACATCATATAGAGTATCGTTGTTAGCCCTACAGCACCTGCGATATCCAGCATCCATCTCGCCTTAAATGTTATATTGTCCTTAAGTCGGCGACTGGGCCAGATGATGGCAAGGGCAGCACCAATCAGCAGCGCGAATACTCGCGTGTCTGTGCCGTAATAGACACGGCTTGGATCGGCTCCCGGCTCATACAGCCAAGCCATCGCGATGGCTGAGGCGGACGCTGCTATTGTAATCCACGTTACCATCTGTCCACGCTTTGGGGCGAACTTTAACCCCACAACCAACAGGATTGGCCATACCAAATAAAATTGTCCCTCTACGGCCAGTGACCATAAGTGAAGGAAAGGCGAAGGCGGTCCAAAGCTCTCGAAGTACGATACATGATGGAAAATAAGCCACCAGTTGTTGCCGTATACGAAAGTTGACCAGATATCCCCACGCAGCGGTGCTAGTCGCGAAGGCTCAAATACAGTTAGCCAAGCAACGCAAAGGACCAACATGACAACGAGCGCAGGAAGAAGTCTGCGAAATCTGCGTATCCAGAATGTATGCAGATCAAGGCTGCCGCGTTGCTGTTTACCAGCCAGGAGCAGGTCCGTAACCAAGTAGCCGGATAAAACAAAAAATACACCAACACCTAAAAATCCGCCTTGAGCCCAATCCAGATTCAGGTGATAGGCGATAACGGCAATGACTGCGAGCGCTCGAAGACCGTCCAGGGCAGGCATATAGCGGCTGCTGCCTTGTCGAGGCTCAGGCATAGTGAATGCCCCCTATATGTGTTTTGACAAGGTTAATTAATGACACTGATACATCTTTACTCGTGTGAGGCTTGTTGCATACCCAATTCATTTCATGATGTCCTCTCCATGTTGTGGTAAACCTCTATAACTATATCGAACAGCTTATATATGTATCGTTACAAAGCTGTGTCAATTAAGACTCAATTTCGTTATATTCATAGTTTCTAGTTATGTAAAACGTAATGCCTTATGTATCATTTACGCGCGCAAGAATGGAGAAGTTGTTGTGGGGAGATATGGAAATGATAGCGTACAGCTGGTGCGAAAAGCTTGATTGCTTTGGTTCTAAAATAATTTTGCTAAAGTTTTTCTAAAATCAAAAAGCACTAATATAAATGAAAGGGGTTTAACAATTAAGGATAAGGGAGGATGAAATAGTGAACAGAAATGGTTGGATCAACTTCAATATAAGTTGGAAAAGGGGGTGGTCATTAATATTAACGCTGTGCCTCTTGTTGTCTTTATTTTGGCCTTGGGCAGGAGAATCAGCTGCAGGAGCAGCGGCAGATACCAGCTACAAGTCTGTCGGGTATTATACAGACTGGGCCACCTATGATCAAAATTATCAGGTTGAGCACATCGATGCCAGTAAGCTGACGCATCTGAATTATGCATTTGCCGACATCTGTTGGAATGGCATCCACGGTAACCCGTCAAATGCACCGGATAATCCGAACAAGCAGACGTGGCCTTGTAAAAACAGTGGAGTTCCTACACAGAAAGGAACGGTTCCGAATGGAGCGATTGTACTCGGTGACCCTTGGGCAGACGTCAATAATAGCGATGGTGTCCCCCTTGAATGGGAGCTGTGCGAGAAAGGGCAGTGCGGCAACTTTTATAAGCTGAAGCAGTTGAAAGCAGCTCATCCACATTTAAAAATCTTGTTGTCCGTTGGCGGATGGTCGTGGTCCAATCGCTTCTCCGATACAGCGGCTGACCCCTCGGCACGCCAGAATTTTGCTAATTCAGCAGTAACTATTATTCGAACTTATGGATTTGACGGCATTGATATTGACTGGGAATACCCGGTTGAAGGGGGCTTAAGCGGCAATAACAGCAGGCCTGCCGACAAGCAGAATTTCACTTCACTCCTCCAAGAAACACGCAACAAGCTTAATGCGGCAGGGACTGCCGACGGACGTGCGTATCTCCTGACCATTGCAACCCGTGCTAATTCTTCTTATTTGAATACAACCGAAATTACTCAAGTAGCCAATCTTGTAGATTGGATGAATATCATGACCTACGACTTCCATGGGGATTGGGAAAAGCGGACGAACAACAATGCCCCCCTATACAGTGATCCTCGTGATCCGGACAACAACAGCGGTTTTAACGTAGATTACGCTATTCATGCGTATAAGCAAGCTGGTGTGCCTAGCGGCAAGATTGTACTCGGGCTAGCGTTATATGGGCGTGGCTGGAAAAATTGCGCTCCAGGACCTGGGCAGGACGGTCTTTACCAGAGCTGTACGCCCGACTTTAACGGTAACTATATTCCAAGGGGAACTTGGGATACGTTTGAGACGGGAGCAACGGGAATGTTTGATTATGGGGATTTAAAGGTGAATTACATGAACAAGAATGGATATGCTCGTTATTGGAATGATGCCGCGAAGGTTCCGTACCTGTACCAAGCCAGCACGGGCACCTATATCAGCTATGATGACCTGGATTCAACTAGTTACAAGACTGCTTACATGAAGAGCCAAGGGCTTGGCGGGGCAATGCTGTGGGATTTAAGTTTGGATTGTCACACAAGTCCCAAATACCAATGTGCAGGTGAATCGCTGCTTGGCCGTGTAGCCAGTGATCTTGGCATCGTACCTTCCGGCAGCGATCTATTGCCCCCTACTACGCCATCCAACTTGTCGGCTAGTTCGATCACAAGTGTGTCGACCAAATTATCCTGGAGTGCTTCCCAGGACAACGTTGGTGTGAGTGGCTACGATGTATACAACGGTACGGTGTTAATCGGGACAGCAAATGGCATAACATACACGGTGAGCGGCTTGTTACCAGATACAACTTACACGTTTAGTGTGAGGGCGAAAGACGCAGCAGGCAACGTATCGCCTTCTAGCAGCTCTGTGGCAGTGCAGACACTTCCGGCTTCGTCGGATACATCACCGCCCACGGCTCCCAAGACGCTAACATCCTCAAGCGTCACGGATAGTAGCGTTACCCTCGCTTGGAGCGGAGCGACGGACAATGTGGGCATCGCAGCTTATGAACTATACAATGGCAGCGCGCTTGCTGCAACGGTTACTGACACGACTTACACGTTAATTGGCCTAGCGCCCAATACATCGTACAGCTTTCAAGTGAAGGCGCGGGACGCAGCAGGAAATGCGTCACCGCTCAGTAAGAAGCTGACGGTTAAGACGCTTGCGCAGAATGATACACAAGCGCCAACCCCACCAGCTAATGTCACGGCTGCAGGGCATACGGATACCACGATTACGCTTTCGTGGAGCGCTTCTGCGGACAACGTTGGCGTGACTGGATATGTAGTCATGGTAAATGGGGCTGCGGCTGCTGTGACATCGGGCACGGGTACATCATATACGTTAACAGGTCTGGCGCCGTCGACGAACTATACGATTTCGGTCGCAGCCAGAGATGGGGCAGGCAACAAGTCGGCGGGCAGCCCGGCTATTACGGTCACGACTGATCCAGTGCCAGTCGGTGGGGCATGGGCACCTAATAAGGCATATGCGGTCGGCAATGAAGTGACCTATAACGGTGTAACGTATGTCTGCAATATTGCCCATACCTCGCTTGTAGGGTGGGAGCCTCCTGCAGTCCCGGCACTTTGGAAGAAGAAGTAGACTACCGGATAGGATGTGGCTTGTTAGGCATCTACTCCAAAATGAGAGTATGCTTGCTGCATGAATTCCCTGGAAGAAGTAAGCGCGTGACTTAAATCCTTAAACCCTAAATAGTTTCGTGTACAGAGGCCAGCTGGGGGAAGATGCCGGCTTGGCCTCTTTTATGGCAAAAAGCTTGTCCTTAGGGTGGAATAGAGAACATCGTATTACTCGCTCCTGATTTTATCCACTAGTCGGATAGGAAATGCTCTCAGCTTATGATAGAGTGAAAGCAGATTCATATCTTATACTAGCTGCAGGAGTTGAAAGCTTGATGCGTGGTAGAAGGGATCAAATGCGGGATAGACGTTTACTTCGAATAGGTTGCGTATGTTTAAGCA
Organism: Paenibacillus sp. ACRRX; assembly: GCF_022346885.1. GTDB lineage: Bacteria > Bacillota > Bacilli > Paenibacillales > Paenibacillaceae > Paenibacillus_B. The sequence goes on along the minus strand of NZ_JAKRNK010000005.1, from coordinate 402,147 downwards.
CCTTGCTGACAGCAGCTATAATGGTCGGCATATGGCATGGAGAGATTGCATCAGCCGTAAGTGAAGGTGATGTGCAGGTCAGTGTGGCTGCGCGCAGCAAGGAAGAAATCAGGCAGCGTTGGCTTGCCTACAAGCCGATGGCGGCAGGGAATGAGTACATGGCTGGACTTCATATTTACGAGAAAGAGCCTAAGATGACACAGCCTTATGAACCGGGCATAGTGAAGCGGGAATATATTAAAGATGGTATAAACGCCGTAAACTTTGTCCGATACTTGTCCGGATTGCCGTATGATGTGCAGCCCGAATGGGGCCTTCAGGATCAGGCACAGGCGGCAGCTTTGGTTAATGCGCTAAATAATGAGCTTACACACTATCCTTCAAGACCCGAAGGTATGGAGGAGGAACTCTTTCGACTAGGTTATAAGGGGACAACCACAAGTAATCTGTATGCCGGAAGTCCGAATTTTTATGCTAGTGTATTGGGCTACATGTCTGATAGTGATACGTCAAACATCGATCGGGTGGGCCATCGGCGCTGGATTATAAACCCTGCGATGTCTAAAACGATGTTTGGTATGGTCAATAGATCAAAGAGTGGGTTTGATTACCCTTATTCTTCTATGTATGCCTTTGATCGCAGTCGTGCGGCGTCAGAAGTCAGTTATGATTATATAGCATGGCCTTCTGCGCATTATTTCCCGATTGAAATGTTTAACTCGCATGACGCTTGGTCGGTATCTTTGAATCCTGAGAAATATGATAATACCAAGCTGGATCAAGTGGAGGTTACGATTACGCGTACTGCCGACGGGAAGTCATGGACTTTAGACAAGGAACATAAAGACAAGAAGGGCAGCTACTTTAACATCAACACGGGTGGTTTTGGCATACCGTTCTGCCTTATTTTCAGACCAGAAGGACTACCCGAGTTATCTGACACTGACACCTACAACGTACATATTAAGGGGTTATTTGACCGTAAAGGAGCCCCTGTGGAAATAGAGTACGAGACTGCTTTTTTTGATATGATACCAAACGCAAAGGTGTACACAGGAGATTATGTCCGCCTTACTCAAGGAGAAGGTTTTCAGATCAAATATACGTTATCTCCAGCAGATGCTGCTGCGACGGGAATGATGTTTGAGAGCAGCAATCCTAACATCGTGGCTGTGGATTCATCCGGTCGTATAAAAGCGCAGCAAGTGGGTTCTGCTACAGTGACGGTGAAGTCTTATTTGCAGCCGGATACAAGCATTCGTTTTCAAGTCAATCCAGCCGATCCCAAGGACAAGGTAAGCGCCTGGGCGCTGAATGATTACAATCTCGCGAAGAACAGCGGCATCGTAGACACCAATTATGACAGAGATTATCGCAAGCCTATGGATCGATACGGTTTTGCCTTGATGGCAGTTCATGTCGCTGAGTCCAGCTTGGGGCGGCCGCTGCCTACCGGACCATCACCGTTCGAAGATACGACAGACCCATGGATAGCCAAAGCTTATCATTTTGGAATCATTAAAGGAACCTCAGCTAAAACGTTCTCCCCATGGAGCAATATATCTAGGCAGGAAGCTGCGGTACTGCTGCTTCAATTGTATTCCAAGCTTGACCAGGCGGTGGCTGTACATTCGGAGGAAAGGCCTAGCAGACAAGCGGTGTTTGCCGATGACAAGCGAATAGCACCGTGGGCAGCTGCAAGTGTATATGGAGCTGTCGATCGGGGGTTGCTGCAAGGTGTCGGAGGCAACAAGTTTGCGCCACTTGAACTGTTAACAAGAGAGCAGACATTTGTCATCTTACAACAGGTATTGTCGAAGTTAAGTGAGGAAAAATAATGAAAAAGAAGCACCTTATTCCTACTAAAGGCATAGGAATTAGTTCTGGTTTGCGTTATAATCTTGATTGTAATTGCTTTTGTAAGGTATACTTTTCTCGCCAAAATAATGTTTAAGGGGATAAGAGAATGGAAAAAGTACTTATTTTCGGACATAAAAATCCAGACACAGACACGATTTGCTCCGCTATTGCTTATGCGGACTTAAAGCAGCAACTTGGTTACGACGCAGAACCGGTACGTCTCGGTACCGTGAACGGCGAAACTCAATTCGCGCTGGACACGTTCCAAGCAGAAGCACCACGTCTTGTAGAGACGGTGGCTAATGAGGTCAAAGGGGTTATTCTTGTTGACCATAACGAGCGTCAGCAAAGCGTTAGCGACATTGATCAAGTTCAAGTGCTAGAGGTGATTGACCATCACCGTATCGCGAACTTTGAGACAAGCGCGCCTTTATACTATCGCGCAGAGCCTGTTGGCTGCACAGCAACTATCTTGAAGAAGCTCTATAAAGAACACGGTGTGGAGATTAAGAAGAACGTGGCTGGCTTAATGCTGTCCGCTATCATTTCGGACTCGCTGTTGTTCAAATCCCCGACATGTACGCCTGAAGACGTTGCTGCGGCTCGCGAGCTGGCAGAGATTGCTGGTGTGGATGCTGAGCAGTACGGATTGGATATGCTCAAAGCTGGTGCAGACGTTAGCAGCAAATCGATTGCAGAGCTGATCTCACTGGACTCGAAAGAGTTCACAATGGGCAGCGCGAAGGTCGAGATTGCACAAGTAAATGTCGTAGACATTAACGATGTCTATTCCCGCCAATCAGACATTGAAGCGGCTTTGTCTGACATTATTGCGACCAAGGGCTTGGATTTGTTCGTATTTGTGGTAACTGACATTTTGAACAACGATTCCGTAGCACTTGCGCTTGGCGCTTCCGCTAACGCAGTTGAGAAAGCATACAACGTTACCTTGAGCGACAATAAAGCGCTGCTGAAGGGTGTTGTATCTCGCAAGTCACAAGTTGTTCCTGTGCTGACAGAAACATTCAAGAACTAATGTATAAGCTGGAAGAGAAGGCTGTTTCCCATTGTGGATACAGTCTTCTCTAGCGAAAAGCACATGATCCTGCTGAGCTCCACATTCGGGTTATGGAGCAATTATATGAATAAAAGAGATGAGTTTTTAGAGTGGTCATTCCTTTTGAGAGGGGCCACTTTTTCGTATGCATTTTTATTTCGCTTTATGATGTACAAATGAATGCAGCAACGATACAAGAGCTTCTTTTTGGGATTCATTTATTTCGTGGAACAAGCGTATGAATTCGGTTTCATTTTCTCGCAAAGAGGGAGTATTTTCTATCATTTCTTCTACGGTTAGCAGTGCACTAATGTTTATACTTAAGGCTTTACACAATTTAATTAAGGTATCGATCTGGGGTGAGCGGTTGTCGTTCTCGATGTCGCTAATCGTGGATTGTGTAACACCTGATCTTTTAGAAAGTTCTGTAGATGTGAGCCCCTGCGCATGACGGATGTTGCGAAGTTTCTCGCCAATTTTCAAAGCTCATTCCTCCTTATCGTCATTCTTTCCAACTATCCAACCGTTATAGTAATGAATCTTAAGTCGTAGTACATCAGACACCTCTGAAAAAATTATGAATGATCACTTATGTAAGTGATACCTTTATATGACAAAAAAAGTTTTGTTTCGATGAAAATATCTTTTTTTAGATATAAGCATTTACATCATATCTGAATTGGAATATTATAGGGATGTAATTCTATATTCCTAAAATGTAGTAATTGAGGTGAATCGTGTTACCTGAATTTGATCTATAATTATATTTAATAGTTCTTATGAACTATTAAAATGTAGTTCAATGATATCATTTCCAGTTTGAGTAAACAATTATCATTTTTTTAGGAGGGATGTTATGTCAATCATCCGCCAAAGAACCCGGAATTTGTTGCTTGCTGGTGGTATTGGGGCGATGATCGTACTGTTATTTGCCTGCTTCGCCATTTATTTCGGCTATCAATGGATGAAGGATTCCGAGGAAGCAAAGAGTGAAGAGTACGAGAAGCGAATCACGCTCTACGAGAAGCAGATGAAGGAGCAGCAGTCCCAGACTACGAGCATTTACGTATTAAGTAAGGATATTCCTGCTGGTACCTTACTTACGGAGAAGAGCTTAACGAAAGTCAGTATTTCAAAGAAAGCTGCGCCTCAGCATCCGGTAGATATTACCGAAGCAGTTGGCAAGTATACAAAAATTTCATTGCAAATGAACACTCCTCTTTCCAAAGGCATGCTGTTTGAAGAAGGGATAACGCCTAACGATCTCAGATTACAAGAATTCTCTTTAATCAACCTTCCTATAAAGCTCAAAAAAGAAGATTTTGTCGATGTGCGTATCAAGTTTCCGACAGGACACGACTTTATTGTTCTTTCCAAAAAGAAGGTTAAAGATTTAATGAACGGTACAGTATGGCATGAAATGAACGAACAAGAAATATTGACGATGTCGAGCGCTATTGTAGATGCATACATAGAGAATGCCGAAATTTACTCCCTTACATACGTTGACCCTTACATGCAGAATCATGCAATACCTACTTACCCAGCTAATCCAAGAGTACTTGATCTGATCGAATCTGACCCCAACATTGTAAAAGTAGCATCAATGGAGTTGGAAAAGAGACTTCGAGTTCGATTGGACAAGGATCTTGCGGCCATGGATGTGACAAAACGTCACAATTTCCAGAGCAAAAAGGGACAAGCTGCTGTTCAGCAGCCACCTGACGCAACGTTGGAAAATACCTCACCATTGAAGCAAGAACAACAAGAGACAGACCACCCTTCAGTCACACCTTCAGACACCTCAGACTCGATACCCAAACAAGCTTTAAGCCAAATAGACATTTTTCATTCATCTCCTGACGGAACCAACCCTGCTGTTCCAGAACGGGAGGGAGAGAAACCATGAAGATCGTTCAATTTATAGGGGCTTCCGACAAAACGGACTTTCTGCTCTATATATGCAAGCTCATTGCGTCTAATGGTCACAAAGTGCTTCTTGTAGATGCAACACTACTTCAAGATTATGAATTTGCCTTTCCTCGTGTCGAAGGGGACTTGCAGGTTCACGAGTACGATGATTTTGATGTGATCCACGGCTGCGGCAGTGCAGCAGACGTCCAGAATTATTTTATGCAGAAAGAAGCCGATTTTAACTATGAATATATGATCATAGACAACAATAATTCTTTGCACGTAGATGGTTGGGAGGCCGATAGACTCATTTTGTATAACACGATGGAGAATATTCATAATATTCGCAATCTAGGTATTTTGGATCAATATTTTTCCAAGTACGTGAAGGATGAGTTGGTTCTTGTTTCAAAAATAATGAACGGGGTTGTTTGCTCTATTAACGAGGAGTATATCGATAGTCTGTATGACGGATACCCGATCCAATGGGATGAGCCTACACACTATTTGATACCAGACGAACGAGATTATGCGATAAAGATTGATAACCAGTACCGAAGCGTCATCCAGCTAAAAGGCTTAACACGTACATACCGCAAAGCTTTGATAGGAGTTCTGAAAATGATATTAGAGCTTCCGGATAAAGAGGTTCACCGAATATGGAAGAAGGCGGGGAAGGTGAGGAAGTATGGGACAAGTCGCATTCTGGGGTAGCGTGCATGGGCAGGTCGGCACGACATCTAACGTTATTGCTGCAGCTTGTATGATCGGACTGGAATATTCAACTCGCACTTTAGTTGCTCAGACACAGCATACGCGCTCGACACTAGAAACGGCTTTCTCCAAATTGTCAGGAGGAGGCTCGGTAAGTAAACCGACGTTCGATGATAAAGGTCTTGATGCGCTCGATCGGATGATCCGCAGCAACAGGCTCACCTCGGAGGGTGTGAGGGACTATACGCAGCCGATAATACAAGAACGGTTGGATCTGTTAAGCGGTACGGAGAAAGCGGATGAAGCGACGTATCATGCGATGAACGATACATTACAGCCTATTTTTGACTATGCTAAACGGTACTACAACACGGTGCTTTTGGATGTCCACAGTGGCTGCGGCAATCCGGTTACGAATCAACTATTAGCACAATCGGAGCTGATTGTTGTGTGTCTGAATCAGAATGTTCAGGTGCTGGATCGATTCTTTGCGAAAAAGGATTGGCCACAAGCACTGAACGATAAGCCCTATATGATTCTACTAGGGCAGTATGATCCGCACTCCAAATACAAATTATCCAACATTGCGAGGAAATACAATGTACGGGTTCCTATGTATACGGTGCCATATTGTACTCCTTTCCGAGATGCCTGTAATGATCGGGATGTTAGAAGCTTTTTTATGCGGATGCAGCACTCTGCCAAAGATACAGATACGACTTACTTTATGAACGAGGTGCGAAAGCTATCGAAGGCTATCTTAACGGAGATCGGAATTAATGTCAGCGTAAAAGCCATTGAAAGAGGGGTCTCGTAGATGTTTGGCTATGGGATGCTTAATTTTATTTTAATTACGCTAATTCTGTTAATGGGCATCGCTTATTTGTATCTTAAACTGTCCAAACGAACGGTTCCGGTTAGAAGCGTTGAACTACCTGACGCCGACGCTTATACAATTGATGCGATTACATCATTTGTGAAGAAGACTTTAAATGAAGTGACGGGGGCCAACCTGTACGACATGGGGTTATCTGAAGTTGAATTTGAGCGACGGCGTAATAAGCGTGCAGAGTTAAAACGTGCATTAAAGGGATGTACTACCGGTGATGTGAATGACAAGACTTACGTCAAGGAATATATCATTGATCTGCTTTATAAAGCATATGGCTTCACAGAAGCAACTGCTAATGTTGCCATTTCTTTTGATGATCCAACGCGGCTATCCGTTCAAGATCAATTCGATATTTTACTGCACCAATATAAGCAGCGATTCGGTACAAATGGCTTGAGTCGACTCATTGCAAGCCACGAACTTGATCGTCCGCGGCAATTCATTGAGAAAGGACAGACTGAATCCTATCTGATCACAGCCGAGGAAATTGCACGTATCTATCAATTGGAAGCCGAACCATTAACACTGGATGACAAGATACGAATTATTGTTCAGCGTGTGTACCAGTATTACAAAGGATTTGGCGTTATTGATGAAATTCGGGATATGGCGATAGATGGTGTATCAGGTGGGGTGTCGGGCGTTCCGTCCTCCATAAAGGATATGGAAGATGATGCATTAATGATGGAAGACATGCGAAGAGGTGCTCCATGTGGGTATGAGAGCGTGTGGATTTTTTATCGCGGAAAGTCGATTCATCTATCCTTTCTCAGCTTTGGCAGTGATCTGGAACTGAAGCGTGTATGTCAGAACATATATAAATATAACAATCCAGGACAATTAACAGAAAGCAATGGGTATAAAGTCAATGAGATGAAGGACGGCTCGCGGGTAGTTGTGGTCAGACCGCCATTTGCTGAATCGTGGGCATTCTTTGTGAGAAAGTTCGAGCTGCCTAACTTGAGTTTGCAAACACTGATCTCGGATGAGAATGGCGAGCTTGTCCAAGACATGATTAAGTTTTTGATGAAGGGGGCTCGTATCACTGCAGTAACAGGGTCGCAGGGTTCAGGAAAAACAACATTACTTATGGCTATGGTGCAATATATTCCGGGACCTTTAACACTGCGTATACAGGAGATGTCCTTTGAGCTCCATCTGAGAAAGTTGTTCCCGATGAGGAACATTTTGTCATTCCGGGAAACGGATCATATATCAGGTCAGCAGGGCCTTGACGTACAGAAGAAGACGGACGGCTCAGTAAATATCCTGGGGGAAGTGGCTACCGATCCTGTAGCTGCATGGATGATTCAGATGGGACAGGTCGCCAGCTTATTTACGATCTTCTCCCACCATGCAAAGACGTTCAAAGATCTCATATGGTCACTTCGCAACTCTTTGTTGAAGACAGGGGTTTTCCAGAATGAGCGTATTGCTGAACAGCAAGTTGCGAGCGTCATTAATTTTGATATTCATCTGGTCAAAAGGCAGGACGGACATCGATATATCGAGCGAATTACGGAGTGTATCCCAATAGAGGAACATGATCCTTATCCGGCTCAATGGCAGCAAGAGACAAGCCTGGAAGGCAAGTTGGACCGATTTATGGACGCTTCTGCAGAGTTTTTCCGACGAAGTACGGATCGAAAGCCATTTACTTACCGCAATGTGATCGAATATAGGGATGGTCATTATGAAGCTGTATTCCCGATAACGGATCACAACAAACGTGAAATGCTATTCCACATGAATAAAGCTGACGGTGAGGCATTTAAACGATTTGTTGCTGATCATTGGAGGGATGGCCATGTCGATTAACGGATGGCTGGTCGTGCTCGTAAGCATATCATTGTCTCTGCTCTTCTTATGTGTCTATACACTACTGGGCCGGAAGCAGAAGCATCGGTATGAGACCAAAGGGATGATGGAAGATTTCTTCCCCTCGCACAAACGAAAGTTGGCGCTGCGGAACTTCTATCTTCGTGCTTATGTTTTGTGTCTAAGGTTTCCTGGCCTGCATGGATATACGCTGAAAATTAGACGGCGTTTAGAAACGATTCACGCTTACGATGAATATACGATGCGTAAGCAAACGATGAAAATTGTCTTTCTTACGTTAGGCATTACTTGGAGTATCGTCGTTGTGTTAGCCGTTGTAACGCAGGATATCGTGTTTATGTTGTGGGTTATCCTGGGTGCATTAATTATGAACGGCTTGCTTATTGACTTGTTTATCAATCGGCTGGAAGATCGTCTGCTCAGGCACTTTGTTCATTATCTGGGCGATGTCCGTCATGAGTATCAGCAGCACCGAATGGTGGATGAAGCCATCTACGATGCAGCTCAAGCTGCATCGTATGAAGCACAGATGCATGCAGAACGCATTCACGATATGCTAACAGCCAAGAATCCAGCCGCTAAACTGGAGCGTTATTATGATGTGGCTCCGAACCAATATTTGAAAGCTTTCGCCGGAATCTCACATCTTGTCATGGAACACGGCGATCGTATGATCGCTAAAGGCTCGATGTACCTGAATGCTGTCAGCAAGCTGGTTCAGGAGATGAACTTTGACCTGCTGCGCAGAGAAAAACTCAATTATTTGCTTAAGGGATTAACGGGGGTTGCTATCGCGCCTATTTTCTTTACAGTCCCACTGGAGAACTGGGCAAGAACTTACTTTCCTGCTATCCAGCAGTTCTATGACAGCAAGTTGGGTATAGTGATGAAGATTATGGTATATGCGGTCATTGTCGTAGCCTACGTGCTCATCCGCAAAATGTTGGAAAACGATGAAGGCCATTATATCGCCAAGGCACCCGGAGTTATATGGGAAAAGAAGCTGTATGGTTGGAGGCCCATTCGTGCTCTGATTGAAAAGTTGGTACCAGGCGCACACACACGAGAGCATTTCAGTCTAGTTCTGCTATTGAAACAGGCAAATTCACGCTTAACGCTGGAGTGGCTGACGCTGCGCAGAATCGTTTTTGGTACTTTGTTGTTTGCCGCTACCGTTATTTTTTCTTTCTACCTTCACATTTACAGCTCGTATCAACTCTTACATACTCCTTATTCGTCGAGCCTCTTGTTTGGTGCGATGAACGGAGAGGATATGGAGAAGGCGCAGCAGATAACCGATTTCGATCGCAAGGTGATTGAGGCTGTGAAGCAGGAAAAGGAACACAGCAGAGATATGATTGTCCACAAAATAGGAGAATTAGCATATTCACCAATGGATACGGTGGCGTTAAATATTGCTGCAAGCCGAATCGGTGATAAATTCGAAACCTTAGAGCAGGAGTACTACAAGTGGTGGGAACTACTGCTCGCCATAGCTGTAGGCGTGGTCGGTTATTCGGTTCCGATATGGGTGCTGCAGTTCCAGCGGCGCCTACGGGCGATGGACATGCAGAATGAGGTCGATCAGTTCCATGCCATTATTTTAATACTGTCCGAATTTGAGCGGATGTCTGTGGAACAGATATTGGAATGGATGGAGCGATTTGCGATCATTTTTAGGCCATCCTTGCAATCCTGTCTTCTGCATTATGATAGCGGTGCTACCGCATCTCTCGAACAGCTGAAAGAGGATTCGCCATTTGTACCTTTTGTCCGTATCGTGGAGCGGCTGCTGAACGCAGTCGAGAAGATTCCGATCAAGGAGGCGTTCGACGACCTGGAGCTGGAGCAAGAGTATTACAAAGAGAAGAAGAAAGAACATCATGAGCGGGTGATCAGCCAGAAGGTCAGCTGGGGGAATATGATCGGCTTTGCGCCGATGTATGTATTGGTTTTCCTGTATCTGGTGCTGCCGCTCCTTTATATGAGCGTCATGCAGATGGACGACTTTGTTAACCAAATTCAAAAGGTGTAAAGGAGAAGGATGAAGCATGAGTAATGCACAAAGAGCGCTGTTGGTGGCAGCGGGACTATTTTTGACGATTGCCTTGATTACACTAGTGGTAAATTTGTTTACATCGGCACAGGATGCCTCTAAGGAAGCGCAAAGCAAATTTTCGGATCTGCAGACGGAGCTATCACAGACAGAATTCAGCATTTATGACAATACAACCCTTTCCGGCAGTCAGGTATTAAATACAATTCGAAAATATATGAAGAAGGATCAGTTTGGCGTGCAAGTTACGACCGCAAAATCGGCCGGATCATCTGGCAACAGCTCAACATTTTATGGGAATACGTTTACGGATACAGGTGAAATCAATAATCCCCAAGATCGTAACGTTAAGTTGGACACAGCTTTGGACGAGACATTAAATTCATATATTAACCCCTCCGGAAAATTTAAGGGGACGGTCATTCGGGATGGAAATAATGTCGTTCGTGGAATTCAATTTCAACAAGCACCTTAGCAGTTATGGACAATTCATTTCAGAAAATGCTTATATTTAGTGCTGCCTTCATCTTGTTTCTCGGGGCGCTAACAGCTTGCATCATGCTATTAAGAAGCATGGAGCAGGCAGTACAAGCTGCTCATAATCAGGCAAAGCAGTTTGATAAAAATACGATGGTTGGAAACGAAGACAATTCGAATGAGACGTATTCGGGGACGCAGGTGCTGCAAACAGTAGCTTTAATCCGGTCCATCGGCGTTGAGATTGAGCTAGGGGGCGTTACGTTTCGCCCCGATCTTGACCTTCATACGACCGATTTGTCAATGATTCAAGTGCGGAGCACCTATCGGTCGGAGTATGTCCGAGGTACGGACGGCGGTTTGCAGCGCATTCGCTTTGTACGGGTGTAAGGAGAAATGACAAATGAACGCTATCTCTAAATTATTTGCCATTCTGATCGCAGTGTTGTTGCTGTACGTATACCCAGCATCTGAAGCGTCAGAGCGTCAGGATGACTTGTCTGCATTAGTGGCGCACGGGGCTGCCGTTCAGTTCGTAGATGCGGTGCGCAGCAAAGGCTATATCACTCCGACGATGTATAACGAATTTGAGCGTACGTTAGCGTCAACTGGCAACCTGTATGACGTGGAACTTGAGCATCTGCACAAGAAATACGATCCGGTGTATACGAATCCGACAGATCCGGGCACGTTCCAGAATGAGTTCGAGGTACATTACGACGGGTTCTACTCGGCAGAGGTAAAGGCGATTTTGTTCCCAGATAATACGTGGGACCAGAGAGATAGTAGGCGGCGGTACAAACTAACAGCCGGAGACTTTTTTACCGTTAAGGTCGCAAACCGCAACCGGACGCAGGGCACTTTGATTCGGGATTGGCTCAACGGCTCCAACACTGGTAACGCGGCTGTGATTACGGCAAATTACGGGGGCATGGTATTAAATGAAGATTACTAATCTTGCCCTTATTTTTGTCTTAATCGTTGTTCCTATGTTCCTCATTATGGGCTTTCGGATTGACGATCAGAAGACCGTGAATCGTCTAGAACTGCAGTATGACGCTGCTCTCCGCACGGCAGCACAGGATGCTGCCAAGATGCTCAGCTTGAATGAGAAGCAAGACTTCGAAGTGCAGTATCAATCGCTCAAATATTTTCGGGCTAACAAGGAAATGGCTGTGGACACCTTTTTTAAGACGTTGGTGTTGAACTTTCGTCTGAAGGAAGATCCGATTGGACAAGGCGTATTAAAGGCTTATATTCCGGCGATCGTGATTGTTGATTATGACGGGTATTATACGTATGCGGTTGAGGAATATCGCAATGCAAGAGGGGTGCTTGAAGCCAAACATGTGTTCAGCCCGAAGAAACCTTACGCTTATAGTGACTCAGTAGGCCGCAGCTATGCGTTTACGCTGGACGACTATGTACGCGTCTACGATCCTACTTTACGTACTTGGTACGAGGGTTATCGAGCTGATCTAAGTACTAGTGTAAGCGTTGACTTATTGCAACAAGCAGATACTTTCGAGCAGGTACGGCAGCGGGTTATTGTGGATACTATTCAGCAAGACCTCGCACGTGTTATCAATAAGCACAATCAATATGTGACTCGGTATGGCATTACTTATATGTTCTCACTTCCGTCCATCTCCCAAGAGGAATGGAACAACACGATTAACGACATCGGCATGATTGCATTTTTGCAGGGCATTCCGATTGGCGATCAAGCGTATAACAATTATGCACTGGGCGGGGGCAGACTGGTCCGCAAGCCTGTCGTGTATGGCGTTCAAGAGAACGGCATTAAGTATTATTATCGGAGCGATTGCGCATTTACGGCGACGATTGAGGAGACCTTTGTAAGCGAGAAGGAAGCAGCGGCACACGGATATTATCCGAAGCGCTGTTTGAATGTTCCATAAGTTGCATCAGATCGTATCTGGGATTGGGGTGTAAGGCATTGAAGCAACAGCAGCGGATATCCATCATTTTAGGTGTTATATCACTTATCTTAATTATTGGCGGTTTTATGCAAATGTAATAGCCGAAAGGAGGAGACATCCTTGGCCAAATTAGAGCTGGTCGTTGCGGATCAGGATAAGCAGTATTTGGAAATGCTGTCGCATTACATACACACTTCGGAATTTGCGGGCCGCTTTGTCATCCGTACCTTCTCCAATGAAGGGACGTTGAAGCAATTTACCAGCACCATGCAAGGCAGTGTCATTTTTCTCATTAATCCGGGCGCTATTGAGATGACATCGTTAGACCTATCATCTGGACATCTGCTGCTGCATCTTACAGAGACTAATGTGCTGTTGGAAGATCAGGTGACATCTGTCCCGGTATTTTACAAATATCAGCCGTTAAATCAGCTGTTATCCAAAGTGTTTGAAGCTTATGTGGATAACAATGGCCGCTATGCAGCGGAGCAAAGCGCCAGCACCACGACATCTGTGATAGCTGTTTATTCGGCAATTGGCAACAGCGGCAAGACAGTCACGGCCGTGAATCTGGCTGCTGGACTGGCTTCGCAAGCGCACAGCGTATTTTATTTGAACCTGGAGCTGCTCAATTCAAGCGAAGCGTACATGCAGACGATGGACAACCAGAACTTTTCGCAGCTTCTCTATTTTATGAATACGGATCATCAGAAATTTGCTGCTCGTTTTGAAACGTTAAAGGCGAGTGAATCCAACTTGGGCTTTGATTACTTCAATTCTCATCGTCATATACGTGAGATTGAGGAATTGTCAGCTGAGGGTGCGACACTATTAGTAGAAACGATTGCGAACCTGGGATTGTACGAGTTTATCGTTGTGGATTTGGATACCGGAACAGATGCCCGAACAGTCGAGCTATTAAGGCGCTGCGATACGGTGCTGTGGCTGCTGCTAGACGATCTGTCTTGTTTGACGAAGACGCGTATCATGCTTCAACAGCATGCAGTTGTTAGTCAGCTGATGGATAAGAGTCGTTTCCTCTTAAATAAGCACCTGGGTAGTGACATGAATGCGGACCTTCTGCAGTCCTATCCGTCTCTGTTCCGGCTACCGTATGTACCCCAATGGAAAGCGGTTACGGATGGCGAGCAACTGCTGTCGAGTAAGCCATTTAACGATCAAATTGCGCAGCTTGCTCGTTCGTTCGGGGCGCAGGGGGCATCAATATGAACGACGAGCAGCTTGTAGCTCAGCTGAAGGAGCAGATTCGACGCGATCTGGACGTGACAAGTGAGGTGTCTGACGAGAAGCTGCTTGAGTTCGTTGAGGATACCGTGTTCCGCTATTCGGAACAGCACTATTTGACCGCATCGCAGAAACAGACTTTTATTCAGCGTATTTATGATTCTTTCCGTGGGCTGGATGTACTGCAGCCTCTCATTAACAACAAATCGATTACAGAAATAATGATTAATGGTCACGATGAAATATTTATTGAGCGTGACGGCCGGGTGCTGCGTTATGATGCAGCATTTGAAAGTAAGGAGAAGCTGGAAGATATTATCCAGATTATCGTTGGCAAAGTGAACCGTGTCGTAAATGAATCCTCGCCAATTGTGGATGCGCGTCTGGAGGATGGATCACGGGTTAACGTGGTGTTGCCTCCTATTGCACTAAAAGGGCCAACGATGACAATCCGAAAATTTCCAGAGAAGCCACTTGATGTTGAAGATCTGGTCAAGATCGGCTCCTTGACTGGAGAGGCGGCTCAATTCCTGAAGATGCTTGTGCAGGCCCGATACAATATTTTCATTGGCGGAGGTACAGGATCGGGGAAGACTACCTTCCTGAACGCGTTATCCAACTATATACCGGACGATGAACGGATTATTACCATTGAAGATTCGGCTGAACTGCAGATTCGCAGCGTCCCCAATCTCGTTAGTCTGGAAACTCGAAACGCCAATACGGAAGGCAAAGGCGAGATTTCGATCCGCGAACTGATCAAAAGCTCGCTGCGGATGCGGCCTAATCGAATTGTCGTCGGAGAGGTACGGGGCGCCGAAGCTCTTGATATGCTGCAGGCGATGAATACTGGTCATGATGGATCGCTGTCAACAGGGCATGCGAACTCAACGGTTGATATGTTGAGTCGACTTGAAACTATGGTGCTGAGCGGAGCGCATCTACCAGTTGAAGTTGTACGGAAGCAGATCAGTTCAGCGATTGACATCATGGTCCATCTCTCGCGGCTGCGGGACAAGTCACGCAAGGTCGTAGAAATATCCGAAATTATCGGCGTTGTTAACGGTGAGATCGAGTTGAATCCGCTCTATCAATTCGTAGAGACAGGGGAAACGCCAGAAGGCAAAATTATCGGCGGGCTCGTATCTACCGGCAATCGATTGCGAGAAGCCATGAAGCTGCAGATGGCTGGCTTCAAAGATATCGATCTAGTCATGGAAGGGAGGTCTTAAGTCCATGCAAGTTATCGGAATAGCTGTTGCAATTGGCCTTGTTCTCTGGGTGGTATTTGTAATGGTCGACAAGCGGAAGCGAAAAGTTGATCAAGATGTAAATACAGCAGGTCAAGTGACTCACCAGGGGAAAGACAAACCGGATCGTGAGGGACGTGCTGCATCTAAGTCAGGCAGCAAATCCGACAAAGACAGTATACTGGCTAAGGCAGGCGGGGTAATCGATTATTCCATTTACCGATTGTCGCTAGTAGAACGATTGTCTGCCATAATACTTGCTGGCGTCATGTTAGGTGCGATCGGCATCATTTTCTATAAAAATGTCATTATGGCTGTGCTGCTCGCCTTGTTGGGCTTATTGTATCCCAAGCTGCGAAGGAAGCAATTGATGCAGAAACGGAAGGACGAATTAAGCTTGCAGTTTAAACAAGCTCTATATTCCCTATCTTCGTCGCTTGCGGCAGGCAAATCGGTAGAGAACGCTTTCCGGGAGGTGTTAAAGGATCTAAGACTGCTGTATCCCGATCCTAGCACTTATATTTTGAGAGAGTTCGAGATTATCAATAACCGGGTTGCAACGGGGGAGCCGATTGAAGCGGCGCTTCAGGACTTTAGCGCACGAGCGGATATTGAGGATATAGCCAATTTTGCCGATGTGTTCGTTACCTGTAAGCGTTCCGGTGGCGATATAGTCGAAGTCATTCGCAGAACGGCAAATATTATCGGGGAAAAGTTGGAGATCAAGCAGGATATCTCGGTCATGATTGCACAGAAAAAATTCGAAGCAAGGGCGCTTGGCATCATTCCTTTCGGGTTGGTGGCTCTGCTTGGATATATGTCGGCTGACTATATGGCACCACTGTATACGGGAGTAGGTTATGTCATTATGACGGTGGCGCTTGTTATCTTAATCGGAGCGTTGTTCCTTATACAGCGCATTATGAACATAAAGGTGTGATAGGAATGATGCTTGCAGGTGCAGGTATCGTCGTTCTGCTTATTTTGGGACTGAAGCTGATGGCTGGAAAGCAGTATGACGAATTCGTGAAGGAGAATGGACAAGGTTTTCAGTTAAACGCATTTGCTCCTTCCTCATTGGCCCTGATCGATCGACTTCGTATCGTGGAACGTTCTTCGAGATTTTATTTGCACATTCATCAGAAGATTGTGCAGTTATACGGCAGTCGTAAAGGTATTAGCCATACGAGAATGTTTTTAGCCCAGATGGTGTCCTTTGTCCTTTTGCTGCTCGTAATCAGTTTTGTGCTTCCTGCGGTTGCAGAAGGAGATACGACCTATTTATTCATCGGTTTGCTCCTTACTGTATTGGTTCCATTTTCGATGGTGAAGGACTTGGACAAAAAAATACAAAAGCGCAAGCAGGCGATTACGTTGGAGCTGCCGGAATTTCTTAGTCGCATCACATTGCTCGTAAATGCTGGTGAGACGGTTCAAAAGGCAATCATTCGCTGCGTTGAACAGAAGAAGCATATGCATGATCATCCTTTGTATGCGGAGCTTCAGCAAGTATCTTCGGAAGTGAGCAACAACTACTCGTTCCCGCAGGCGATGGAGGATTTCAGCAAGCGATGCGCCATGCAGGAGATATCCATATTTGTTACTACCGTCTTGATGAATTACCGCAGAGGAGGTGAGGAGTTCGTCGCATCGCTGCAAGGTTTGTCGCAGGACTTATGGGCCAAGCGCAAGGCGGTGACGAAGACGCTGGGCGAAGAGGCCTCGTCCAAGATGGTGTTTCCGATGATGATAATTTTCTTGGTTGTCATGATTATCGTCGGAGCGCCAGCCATGATGATGATGAAGTAGTGGAAACACGAGATTGTAAACCATATTTAGGGGAGGAATTGAACATGGCAAACTTCTTTAAAAAGCTGTGGAAAGATGAAGATGGGATTGGGACGTTGGAAATTATTTTGATTATTGCGATTATTGTTATCATCGTTTTACTGTTTAAAGAAAAAATCGTGAAATGGGTTGAAGATTTACTCAGGTCTTCTGATACCAAGATTAAAACGATAGATAAGTAGAAAGTAATAAAAATGTTACAGGGGGTCTCTTTATGCCGTTTCAATACTATCTTTTGGTGGTATTCGCACTCATCGCATTTTATACAGACGCAACGAAACAGAGAATTCCAAACTGGCTAACACTTACTGGATTCGTTGTAGGAGTGGCCTTCCATTTGATAGGAAATGGCTGGGACGGCCTCCTTTTCTCATTGCTTGGTGCGGGTGTCGCATTCGTTGTGCTTGTGCTGCTCTATGCGTTTAAAGCGATTGGCGCAGGTGATGTTAAGCTGTTTGTTGCTATTGGCGGGATCACGGGCATGGAATTCTCTTTATACAGCATTATGTATTCCATCGTATATGGTGGTCTAATCGGTCTTGTTATTCTGCTCTGGAAGCAACAGTTCTTCATACGTATCCGGGGCTTATTCGGCTATTTGTTTCGTGTTGCCGCGTTTCGGGATAAAGAAGCCGTGACCAGCATCGCCAAACAGAAAAACTTACAGTTTCCGTTTATGTATGCCGTGTTACCGGGGATTACAACCACTTGGTACTATTTCTTAATGTGAGAGGGAGAACCGTATGGAGAACGTTATTTATCAATTACATTACAATTACAAAAATGACAACGGAAATTATATTGAATTCGGTCAGCAGCAGGAGCTAACTGTCCAGCATATGGCCGCAATTCAGGTTCGGATGCTGCAGTCCAACACGATTCCGAAGCTGCTGCCGGCTACATTCGAACAGATGGATATGCAGATGAAGATTCGATACGACATCGGTTCTCGCACCCAATTGTTGGATACGATCAACATCAGAGGTTTATCCGAGTCCGATTATTACGGATTATTATACGGTATTGCCAGTGCTTTGGATGACAGTGGCAAATATATGCTGATGGAGGAGCACTTCATACTAGACGAACAACTGATATACATTGGCTCCAGTATGGAGGATGTGTACTTGACATATTTGCCTTTCCAGTCGATTCCTGACAAGCCTGGTACGGGAGAAGCGTTCAAGCAGCTGTGTCTGCGCCTCATCGGGCATGTAAAGCCGTTCCAAGGCTATGGCTTCCAGCCGATGATGGAGCTGCTCAGCAAGAATCAGTTCCGCTGGAGCGAAATGAAGCAGCTGCTGCATGCAGCTAAGCATGGGCAGACGTCTGCCCAGCAGTCGGCAGCAGCTCGCATGGAGGCGCCTGCAGCCGCAGCGGTGCCTCAGCCGATACCGCCGTTACGGCACGAATCGGTGCCGTCAGTTAAAGCGAAGCCGCGGGCTGCGAAGGAGACGCCTGCATCAAGTGCGACGGCAGCTGACGGAGCCGCTGCATCGGCCGCTGCGCCAACTGAGCTGCCGCCACTCACACAGCGCGAGAAAATCTATCTCTACGCTATTGCGGTACTTGGCGCAGCGGCCATATGGAAGTGGTATCTCGACGTGAACACAGAGCCTGCAATGCTTGTGGCATTAGGTGTCACTGTACTTTGCGTTAATCTTGTGTATACCTATGCGAAGGTGTATCGCCCGAACTTCGCCAAAATGAATAAGCCTATTGGGGGGGGCAAGACAGCAAATGCTCCCTTAGATGTGGAAGCACGTAATGCGGCATCCATCAAGCCTGTCAAGCAAAAGAAAAGTAAAAAAGGGAAAGAGCTGCCTCAGGAGCTCTCCGCAAAGCCGCAGTTGACTGATCAGACGGTGCTGTTAACACCGGTGGAGGAAACGGTGCTCTTAAACGGCATAGGAATAGGGGCTACAATGGGACAGCCCACTGTTTATCTCGAGATTACAAAGGACGGACATCGCTCCGAGTTGGGCTTGAATGTGGATCGGTATATGATCGGCCGTGATGCGGACCAAGTTAATTATGTAGATGATACGGTAGGCGTGTCACGGACACATGTAGAACTGCTAAGAATGGGATCTGAATACATGGCTAAAGACTTAGGTTCCAAAAACGGAACAACGTTAAATGGGGAGACAATGGTGCCATTTAAAATGTACGTGTTGAAAGAGGGAGACACGTTCCGTACGGTGAAGACGGAATTTACCTTCCATATAAGGGGCTGACGTGAAACGGGCGCACCGTGTCCCGTACGTGTATGGACTCGCCACACACATTGGGAAGAAGCAACAAAATGAGGATAGGGCTTGGCTGCGCCTGGGTATTGCCCCATCAGGTCAGCCTTATGGCGCTGCAATCGTGGCTGACGGGATGGGGGGGCTTCAAGAAGGTGCAATAGCAAGTGAACTAGTTGTTCAAGACTTTAAGCGCTGGCTGGATCATGAACTGGATCCCATGTGGAGGGAACATAATCCTTTTGGGCGCATCGGGACAGGCCTTTATAATTTCTGCTTTGAGGCGCAGCGTATGCTGCAGCTTGAACAACAAAAAAGAGGCCATCACATGGGCACGACGATGAGCATTGTCTTCCTGTGCGATGGAGATTATGCAATTGTACATATTGGAGATAGCAGAGTATATCAAATGTCGCTGGATACGGTCCTACTTGCACAGTTGACTGAGGATCATGCTTGGGTTGCTGCTCAGCTAAGAGATGGGCTCTTAAGCCGAGAGGAAGCAAGGACGCACCCCAAGCGTAATGTCCTACTTCAATGTATTGGAATGGAAGGTACGATACAGCCATTTCTACGAACAGGAAAGTATGGTGCGAACGACTTGTTTCTATTAAGCACGGATGGATTTCACCATGCCTTTGCGGAAGAGGAATTACAGGGGCATACGGAGTTAGCGTGCAGAACAAGCAATAAGTATCAAGCAATAAGCGAGAAGCTCATCCATAAAGCTTATCAGGCGGGAGCTGCGGATAACTTAACTTTGCTTATGATCGGTCCCAGTAGAAAGACGGGGTCTGCTTTTGAAAAAATGCTGCTCCGGATCCGAATGAAGAGAGGGGGATGCTAATGTCAGCAAAGTGTCATTCACCCCGAGCATCACTGTACAGAAACGAGCAAGGAAATTTTACGATCGAGGCTTCAATGCTGTTTCCTATCATTTTTCTTATAACCATTATGTTTATCTTTTTTAGTCTGTACGTGTATCAAAAAGTCAGCTTATATTATGCAGCAACAACGGCGGCTGAAAGAATTGCACATAACTGGGACAATTCTAAGCGAGAGCCCATTACGGGCAAGTACGCGATCGATGCGCAGCATGGCGGCAAAGAAAATCAATTATATTGGCGATTGTTTGATGATAACGCAACGGATTCATTCGTATTTTTGATGCATCGAATCACGGGAAGCGTAAACAGCGACAGTGATAGTGGGTTATGCCAGATCCCGAATGAGGGCACCAATGTCTCGCTTCCGACAGGTAAAGGGGGGAGTGGGCTGGTGCAACAGAAGATAAACAAGTATGCATCCGCAAATTTAAGCTATTTTCAGGGGAATATCAATTACCAAAATAAAATAGTTGACCGCAAAATTACGGTTTGTCTTCAAACCCAATTAAAGCTCCCCTCTTTTGTAGCCAGTTTTCTTGGGAATGGAATTGTGAAGCAGCAAGCCATTGCTAGAATTGCTGAGCCGGCAGAGTTTATGAGAACGGTTGACTTTGCTACATATTTTACTGAGCGGTTGACCTATTTTTTTGTAGAGCGGAACAAAGTGCATAAGCCAGGCAAAGTATTTAGTTATACAGATCTTATCACTGTGTTTAATATGTTCACAGGGAAATAAGCTAGGGACTGTACGGGAATGAGGGGTTATATGAAGCGTTTTGTTAAAGGGGACCGGGGAGCGGTTTCCGTGTTCTTGATCGTGCTAATAGCTCCTATTTTTTTCTTTAACGCTGTGCTCATCGATTTTGCAAGGATAAAGCTTGCGGAAAGGGAGTCGGAATTGGCTCTGAAGACAGCCCTTGACTCTGTTATGTCCTCGTTTGACGTAAAGGTGCAAGATTACGGACTGTACGGGATGGATGCGGGTCAAACCAGTATGGATACGATCATGCAGACGGTTATCAAAAATAATTTACCACAAGGGCTGGACAATAACAGTTACACCTATACCGATACGATGTTGGAATCGATAAGTGCCGCAGCTAGTCATACGCTAAAAGAGCACCCAGTATTAAAGCAGCAAATACTAGAGGAAATGAAATATCGTGCCCCGCTTGAGCTGACGATGGGGATTATTGATGCTTTTACGAGCAGCAAAGCCGATGCCATGATGCACGGTTCGGTAGCATTTGCAAGAGAGGCGAAGAAGCTTGAAAAGAAAATAGAGAAGAGACAGGATCATATTGATAAGCTGCTAACGGCAGCCAAATCCATTAAAGAAGGCTTGGACAGTAACTTGCCTACTTATCGAGCGAACCTGAACAGAATTGGCAATGAGACTGAAACGTCGTTAAACGATAAAATACGGAACTTAAATCAACAGATTGGGGATATTGAAAGACAAATCAGCTTTGTTGCGATGCAAACCTCCAACAATCCGGCTACATCTGCAAGTCTGGCCCGTCAAATCGTAGCCTTGCAAAATGAGGCAAGTGCCAAAAGAGCGGAGAGAGAAAAGTGGGAAGAACTGCTGAGACTGCTGATCGAAACAAAAAAAAGTATGGATAAATTGCGAGGGAAAATTCAAAAGGATAAAGAGTCCTTTGATAAGAATGTGCAGCCGGCTATGAAGCTGGATCATGAGATCAAGGTGCAAAAAGAGCAACTAGTATCAAAGCTTCGGCAAATGAATCAACGTGATACGACTGACTTTGCCAGTGTCAAAGTGTATGGAGATGCCTTTTTCAATCAACTAAAGCAACATGTCCTAAAAGTGTCGTCTGCATATGATCGTTTTCATTCCAGCTTTAACTTAAGTTCGTTAGGTCAACTGGATTCCACACAACTAAGCGAGATGGGGTCACTTTTACAGAAGTTAAATGAGATGACGTCAGAGCACCAAGGCAACCAAGCGGAAAGAAAAAAGCTAGAGAAGAAAGCAAAGCAAAATCTGGCTGAAGCCAGCTTAAGAATTGCTAAGCGTGTAACGGTGGCTTGTGTAAATTCAGGAGCAAAGTACGATAAGGTGCAATCCTATTATAGTGCCTATCTACCAACAACAGACAGTCTTGTACAATATCCTCAGGAAATCCCCCAGGACCCTGAAGAAATGCAGGAGCACAGCGCAGGCTTCAGTGATCTATTGATGGGAAGTATCGGTGATAAATTATTAGACTTCAGAGATAAGTTATATGTAGATGAGTACGGTTTATCAAAGTTCAACCATTTTGCTTATGTAAAGAAGGGGATTGTTGAGCCTAATCTTAGTAAACACAAGCTGAAAAATCAAGAAGCGGAATACATCTTGTATGGTTTTAATTCATGTGAAGGAAACTTAAGCGCCGCTTCCGCAGAACTTTTTTCTGCTCGTTTTCTGTTAAGAATGACAGAGTTTATATTAGATCCAACAAACGCTCCTTTAAAAGCAACACCCTGGACTTTTGTTTTAGGGGCCATCTCGTACGCAGCCTTGCATGCAGCCACAGATATTGTGGAACTGCTGAGCCCTGAAAATCATCCTGACGGCGTAGAGATCATGAATAGGCCAGGCTTTGATAAGATCATGCTAACTTATAAGGACTATCTGCGTCTTTTTATGTTGATACATGGCAATGAAACAAAGATGATGGCCCGCATGCAGGCACTTATTCAATTAAATACGGATAAGGATTTATCTAAGCTGGCTACCTATACAGAGGGGAACTCACAAACATCTGTCAAGTTGTGGTTCCTGCCGGGGATAATTCGTGTGCTGAATTTGACCGGAATCGCTAGTGGGGAAGTTCAGAAGAATAGATTCCATATTACAAAATCGGCGGCCTCTTCTTATTAAACTCATAATACGAACAGGGGGCTGAAAAGAGATGAAGCTCACACGAGATGAGGAAGGAAGCCTAACTTTAGAAGCTGCGCTCATACTGCCGTGGTTTCTTGCCTTTGTGCTAGCATTAATCGCACTAATTCAGTTATCGATTGTAGACATGTCTTTGCGCTCTACAGTATCCCAGTCCTCAAAACAACTGGCAGTTTACATGTATGCGGTGGAAAAGACGTTACAGACTAGCAAAATTACAGTAATTGCGGATGTTGTGTCAAAGGCGAATGATACGTTGACGAGTATGGAGAGCAATGGGCAGGTGCTGGGGGGACCCGCAGCATTAATTCCAAAAGAGATGTTGGATCTAGCGTTTCAATTGCGAGGGATGGCTAACAATGCATACAACCAAGGAGAACAATGGGCGAATCAAAAAGTTATTCAATACGCTCGTGGCCCCTTAAAGTCTTTTATGACTCAATATGCGGACAAGTCTATTTTAGATCCCGGCAGGCTCGAAATCATACACTTAGATGTTCCTAATTTTCTTGACAAAAGCAAAGCCTATCTAGGCATTGAAGCTCAATACAAACAAAAGCTGCTGATTCCTTTTTTTACAATAGAGATTAATGTGCGCAAGAAGGCCTATGAACGAGTATGGATAGGCAATACATAATCTTTACTTGATTAGGAGTGACTAAGGTGAACGAACTAACAAATAAACTCCAAATTGCCGATATGTTAGGTAATAGATATCAAATTATTTCCATTATTGGACGTGGGGGCATGGGCACCGTCTACCTAGCAGAAGATATGAAGCTGAAAGGTAAGAAATGGGCTGTCAAAGAGACTCGTTTAAAACATGCCAATATGGAACATCTGATTGCAGAAGCAGATTTACTCACCCAATTAAGTCATCCTTATTTGCCGCAAATTGTAGACTATTATCCGCCTGATGCTGATGGATTCAGCTATTTGGTTATGGATTATATACGCGGCGAGACACTCTCCAGACGATATGAACGGGCTGGAGGAAGGATGGCACTATCTCTTATCCTCAAGTACACGTTGCAAGTATGCGATTTGTACCATTACCTCCATCATGAGCTGCCGGAACCGATTATTTATCGGGATATGAAACCTTCTAATATTATGATTGATGAAAATGACAATGTTCGAATTATTGATTTTGGAATTGCCAGAAGCTTTAAGGAAGGGCAGCAGACAGACACCGTTCAATTAGGCACAATCGGCTTTGCTGCGCCGGAGCAGTTCGAGAATCGGCAAACCGATCATAGAACCGATTTGTATGCGCTGGGTGCGGTGATGTATTACTTGTTAAGCGGGGGCCAGTATTATTATATCCAGCAGAAGAGCGTATCTGAATTCAACCCCGATTCACCTGATGAGCTTAATCGTATCGTGCATAAGCTGCTGCAAATGAATCCCACGGATCGTTATCAGTCTGCAGCCGAATTAAAGAGTGACCTCAGAAATTTGGACATATCGTTAGAACGTTCAGATTCAACACCAATAGGGGGGACGTCTCGAACAAATGGACTGGGCAGCATCGTGATCGCAGTTGCAGGAATTGCTAGCGGAGTTGGCAGTACCCACACCTCGATCATGATTGCTCATATGCTGGCAGAGAAAAAATATTCGGTCTGTCTGGTGGAGGCAAGCACAGCGTCTGATTATGAGAAGATTGAATGTGTATATGAAGGTGTGGACTATGGACCAATGAGTACAAAGCGCTTTAAAATGCGCGGCGTCGAATATATCAAGTCTTGCGATATTCCAAGTATGGCAGAGCTATTGGCTGCAAAGCCGGATTATATTATCTATGATATAGGCTATTATCAGCGCTCAGATTACTACGGAGAATTTCTTCGTGCCCATATCCCTATCGTGGTTGGGGCAGGCAGTGAGTGGAGACAGCCTCATATTATGCAATTCTATCAAGAGCAGCAAAATGCTGAC
This sequence comes from Paenibacillus sp. ACRRX, assembly GCF_022346885.1. Classification (GTDB taxonomy): domain Bacteria; phylum Bacillota; class Bacilli; order Paenibacillales; family Paenibacillaceae; genus Paenibacillus_B. Next base: position 377,067 of record NZ_JAKRNK010000005.1, on the reverse strand, counting down.
TATGGCAGATGGATATTGGGCGTTCCCTTTGCTTCTAAACAAGTCTTGCAAGATATTCAAAAGCGAGTGCCTAAGTTAAGAGTAAAACCCATTCCCTATAGTCCAGACCCGTTCCATGCAAGTGAGGATGTAGAGACACGGCTGATGGAGTTTGTTCCATTAATGACACAAGAGTCGGAATCTTTGATGAAAAGATGGTTCAAAAGAAGGTAATTACGACTAATTTATAGATAAGGAGAATGTTTAGATGAAGAAAATATGGCTGGTGATCATCGCTATTTCTGTAATGGTGTTAGCGGGATGCTCAGGAAAGGAGTCGTCTGACCCTGTATCATCGAATACAGCAGGCGAGCAGTCAACCGCGGGGAAATCTGCTGAACAAGCAACTAAGGAAGTTGAGCCATCCGACGCTGTCGCAACAGACCAGGATTTTGAACAGAAATTAAAAGATTATACTGTGAAGGAATACGAAATCGTAGGTCCGGATACTGGGGATCAAGGTGACATCAAAGTACAACTCAATCGAGTTTACATCTTAAAGCCTGATTTTTTTGACGCTAAACATACACCTGATCAAAGCGCGAATCCTTACCTGCTTGCCTTAAAGACAACGGTGACGGCCAGCCCCAACAATGAATTTGATATGCCGCTAAGTTCTCAGCAACCTTGGCTTGCAATAGGTAACAACACTTACGAGAAGGGTGAGATTACACATATACGCTTTGATCAGTTGGAAGAAGGATTGGGCGATAAATATCACTCCCATTTTGAGTTGTTGGGGCGGGAAATTAAACCGGGTGAAACACTGGTAAGCTTCGAATATGCGTATCTCAAGAATGATCCACAAGATTTGCAAATTACGCTGCGAAACAATAAAAAAGATCAACCGAATATAATCGCTCAATTAAAAGAGGTCAAGTAAGATTGGCGAGTAATATCGACGTTAGGAGGAAGTTAATTGCAACCTTAACAGCATTGATTTTGCTGGCAAGTATGATAGGTGAATATCCCCGACAGGAAGCGGCTTATGCGGAGCCACAAGCAACACAGCTAGTGGATACGAAGGGACATTGGGGCGAAGCAGCGATTGCAAAGGCGATCCAAGCTGGCTATGTAAATGGATATCCCAATCAGACGTTTAAGCCGAATGGGAATGTGACAAAGGCCGAGCTTATTCGAATGGCAGTAGGATCGATGTCATTGCCAGTCCCAGATGCACAGCAGGGACAAATGCACCTCATTTACAAGTACATCCATGGACCCTTGATGAACCAATGGCAGCTAGAAGGATACCACAACAGCTACACAGATCCTTATGGCAACCGCTTTAGTCTGACAGATGGGGATGTCGTATTCTACCATGGTGACATGTCAAGTCGGGATGACTTCGATGCACAGGTACCACATTTAGGAAAGGGTGAAAGACACTTTTAATAATAGGGCCTAAAGGAAGTACACTTGGAAATTTACAAGCAAATTTTCGTAATGGTTCCCTGGTGGGAAACACAGTTAACTGAAAGGGGGATTGAAATCATCCTTCTCAGTTGACTCGATGTTATTTTTAACATTTGGATACAATGAATTTAGAAGGAGGCATTTCATTTGAAAAAACTTTTATCTACTTTTCTAGTTGCGTTTCTGTTTATGGGGAGCGTACTTATTCATTCACAGGAGCCCTCACATGCGAATGCACAATCGGTATCATTCTCGGATATAACAGGGCATTGGGCGGAATCAGATATTAAGAAAGCTATTCAACATGGATATATTGGTGGGTATCCCGATGGCACGTTTCGTCCTAATGCAACAATAACAAGAGCCGAATATGCAACTATTTTAAGTCGTGTTACAAAGCTAGAAAATAAAAATAGTCATGTTATGTTTCCAGATATTAAAGGACATTGGAGCCAAGAAAGTGTAATGAAGTTAGCTGAATTAGGTTTTATTCAGGCTTCTGATTATCCCAACAATTTTGGAGCAGATCGTTCATTAACAAGGTACGAAATGATGAAATGGCTCTCGAATGGACTGGTAAAATCAGAACCAAGTTTTGAGGAAGCGCTAGATAATACAAAAAAAACCTTATTGCCTACTCCTGAAATTTTTACTGGTAAAATCGCTGAATCACAAATTCCTTATATTGCTTTAGTTAAAGGTACGGGGATAAGTGAAGGCTTCGAGGATGGAACTTTTAGGCTGGACAAAACAACGACTAGAGCCGAAGTTACTTCTATTCTATTACGATATGCCGATGTGGAAGGAACTAATGCTCGTAATTATAAGGCGTTAAACGAATTAAGAGAAGTGGGAACAACGGGAACCAATATTGAGTCGCTTACTCCTTATAGATATCTTAAGAATAATGGAATCAAGAATAATTTTTCTGTTATAACAGATAAGCAGATCTCGTTGAGAAATAATATCGCCATCATGAAGTTACACCGAATGATCGTGGTGGATACAGCTAATAAGGGATCAGGAGTCTATGCCAAATTGTTTGTGAAATCTATCTCGGAAAATATGAAAGATTACTATTTAATATTTAATGAAATTTCTATAACCTCCAATTCTAACAAAATAACGGTAAACAGTATGAATAATAGCATCGAAAGTTCATTGGTTTCTGCTTCAAGGATAAAAGATGATATATCTACTATTAATCATATTCCTACAATCCCTTTAAGCAATGTGTCCGAATTCTTTTCAAAAGGAACAACGAAGAAAGTATGGACGATGTCTGTTATTGATAAAAATGGGACAGCATCTTATAGCTTGAAATCGGACAATGGAGATTTTGTTGGAATTTATAAATAATTGGGGGAAAACATGAAGAATAGGCAATATATAAGCATGATTGTTATTTTAGCCCTTTTAGCAAACACTATTATATATGTGATGCCGATAAATCAAATTTTTGCATTGCCTAACCCTCCCAAAAAACAAGTAAGTCCAAAACCAAAAATAATTAAGTCTGATAAAAGGAGATCAGTTCCTGGGGTCTATTGGTATCAATTAGACAATGGTAAATTTAAGGCTGATTATACGGGATCTAGTGCCATTGTTAATATGGGAGGGACGTGTGAAGCACCCTATCCCGTTTTGAGTGAAATTCCAGATGAGGTAGATTTATCGCGATGGCCAGCTACATCATGGTCCTATAATGGGAATGTTATATCTAGTAGTGCGGTAGATAACGTAGAGTTAGATACAGTCATGTGGATTTATACAGATACATACTATCCCGTTGGAGATCCTATAGTTATCGGGAAAAAAACAGCTAAGATTACGACTAAAACTGGGGGGGACAGAGAGAAAAGCCAATATGATGAGTTTATGAAACGGCCTAACGGATGTCCTAAAATGAGTGTCATGTATGAAACACCAGTTAACATTGTCTGGAAGGGTGAGATTTATGAAGAAAAAGAAATTGATGTTAACCCTGATTCCACTATTGGTGTAGGGGAACAGAAACAATTAAATGGCAGTGTGAGAACTAAAGCATGGGGGTCTGATGAATGGGGGATTTGGTATGATATCCGAACACGTTCAGAAACGAAATGGTCCTCAGAAGATGAATCAATTGCAACGGTTGATGCAAAAGGTGAAGTGACGGGCCAAAAGTCCGGAACGGTAAGAATAAGGGCTATTTGGGATAATGGTACATATCGGATATCTGATGATGCCATTATAAAAGTTACACAAGAACCTGGCCTAACTGTGGATTCTCATAAATTTTGTGTATCAGATGGTGCCGCTACGTTTCAACTAAAAGCCCATCTAACTAAGGCGGATGGGAGAACGTATGATCTAACTTCCCATACGAATTTAAGTTGGAGTAGCTCTAATAAGTCAATTGTCTCAATCGATCAATCAGGGAGAGTTACTTCACAAGGAGTTGAAGGAAGCAGCACCATAACCGCACATTTTAAAGATCCTACTCAAAACATAGACGAATTGAAAACCAGCACTGTTACAGTGGAAGATTGTGATCCTAAAGAAGACGGAGAATGCACATACATTATAGGTGCGCCGAGTAAAAGGAGTATAACTTCTGAGGGGGTAATGGTACCATCAGTGACCGGGATGTTAAGGGCTGATAACCGTGGAGCAGAAGTATTTAATGTAAACCAGGGAATACCTACATCTGAAAGCCTCTTTGCAAATGTATTGGGGATGAATTATTTATATCAAAGCAAGTGGGCCAATATGACAGGGCAGGTTACATACACTGTAACTGTAACGAAAGTTTATCATAAAACATGGACAATTCCAGCAGTTCCATCTACAGTGCCTGGAGTGCCTGGAATACCAGCTCAGCCTATGGAACTTGATGTCCCTGTTACGAAGAATATCGTTATAAAACGCGAGTACAACTACTGGCAGATCGATAATCTTGAGGTTTATAAATTGAATCGTGCTACCGTGTCTAATTATGCGCTGGGCGGATACGGTACTTTAATAACTCTAAATCCGCAAGGGTACACACCTCCGAATTTGGAATCGGACAACAAAGAGGCTGTCGATAGCCACGTCCATCCGCAGCCTTGCGGTAAGGTCAATCTAGGTAAGCAAACTGTACCCGGTGGGGCAACTGAACCCCTAACACCAACAGAAGACTCGTTATTTAAATCAAAAGCAGAGGCAGAAGTCAAGGAGAACAAAGTAAATAATGATAAGGTGGTGTTTAATGGAACTACGATCATGAATAATAATTTGGTGGATAAGACAGCACCCACACCAATAGGAATACCTCAGCCTGTTATGATTGATGAGAACGTCCTATATAAAGATAGATTGGTCATTAGTAACACACTTGTTAATAAACTGAATCAACCTACAACAGGCAAGATCTATTACGAGCTCATCCCAGGCAACATTAAAGGTGGGGCAGACAAGAGCTTTGACATTAACGGCATGAACACGGTCACTGTCCACACGCCTGTCGTTATTTATGCGAAAGCCACGGATGACAAGCCGCACAATCAGAAGACTAAGCCGAATCCCAATCGAGCCGCGTTTATTCTGGATCGACCGTTTTCCGTGTTTATGCCAACAAGCGGGCAGCATCGCAATATCCCTGGGTACGGGAATCGGGACTATGCCAAGTACTTCCGGATGAAAGAAGTACGGTTCCCATTTGACGTGTATACGGCGGATCGAGGAACTTTCTATCCGAAGCAGACCTGGATTACCATTCCAGTTACGCAGGAACGGGCCGACTTTTTTCTTCCGGTGTGGGTAGACGAAGGCGATTATACGGTCGAATTCCGGAGCACGGCGGAGAATGCTCCGTCAGATGTGACAGATCAGCGCAATGCCAATACGGATTTGCAGCATCACAGGGCTTCGGATACGATTCCGATTGAAGTGATCGGACGGCTGTACGACTTCAAGATTACGGACATCGCCGATTATAACTGGTCCTCTGTGTTCCGCCAGAACAATGGAACAACACCAAAAGGAACCTCCTATTGGGTAGGCAAAGGGGATATCGATGGTGAACCGCGAGGCAACAACAATCCGTATGTGCTCAGCATAGCCCCAGGCAGTCATCCCAATAGCGGCTACAAGAACGTGGCTGTTAAGACAGGTTACCATTTTAAGTTCGAGCTAAAGTCAAAGGGGAATATGTTCGACAGCAAGGATGGCGTTAGAATTACGCCCAATTTCTACTTTGTGGACAAGACAGGCACGAAACGCCAAGCGGTAGACTTGTATTACCACTCGAACACCAAGCGGTTTGTGCGAATCGGATCGCCAGATGATACGGAACGACGATATGTCATCTTGAATGACAGGATGCGTAATGTGTCGGAGCAGGAAATGACGGATACGGCTTTGTATATTTATGATCACTACTACACGTTTGGTCAGATCGGACATATGAGCCGAACGCAATTCGTACAGGAGTATATCCGAAAAGCCAAGGAGAAGACGCTCGTTGGAAAGTACAATTGGATGATCCTTCCTTATCAGGTGAGGACGTTGATTGGTCCGAAACAGATTCCAACAGGAGTTGACTACCAGCGGGCGTATGCCTCGGTGCAGAAATGGTACGGGGACTACAGTCTTCCAGCAGACGTGTATGCGGTGTCGAGAGGGACGAACCTAGCAGAGTATGGACGGAAGAACAAGCTGGACGAGAAGTCGCCCATTTTCCTGCGTAACGGTTATATCGTTGTTAACTTTAACTTGGAATCGATCCGGGACGGCAACGTAAATGCACCGCATTTACAGTACATCTACGGACCATTGATGAACCAATGGCAGCTGGAAGGATACCGTAACAGCTACACAGATCCTTATGGTAACCGCTTTAGTCTGTCAGATGGGGATATCATATTCTACCATGGTGACAAGTCAAGTCGGGATGACTTTGATGCACAGGTGCCGCATTAGGCACGGAATGGGTCATGAACAACAAGGCTTCGGCACAAGAAAAAGGACAGTCTCGCGAGTAGAGACTGTCCTTTTTCTAATACCTTCAATAGGCTACAGCGACTTCGGCCTTGTAGGCTTAATGTTATCCAGGTCGTCTGCTTCTACAAGCAGCTTTAGCAGGTTCAGCTTGTTATCCCAGAAGCGCTCGTAATAAGCAAGCCAATCCTTGAGCTCGCGCAGCGGCTCCGGCTGCAGATGGTAGCGCGTCTCGCGACCGATCTTCTTGTCTTTGACAAGGCCTGCTTCTGCCAGCACACGCAAATGCTTCGACACGGCTGTGCGACTCATTGGAAAGTGACTGCTGATCGCAGTGACAGGCATCTCCTGATCCGCTAACAGACGCAGCAGCTTACGCCGAGTTGGATCGGCGATCGCTTGAAAGACATCATGTTTTGGTGCGGAAGTCATTAAGCCTCCACCAATTCGCGCAATCTTGGCAGCACAGCTGATTCCCAACCGTTGTTCATCCGGTTGCGAACTTCAGCGTGCGACATACCCACTTCAGTGCTGGTATTTTCTTTCCATCCTCCGTGGGTAAGCGTGAATTCTGTCGTGCCATCTGCGCCTTCCTTTAATTCAAATGTAATGATCCAATCCGGTCCCCACGTAAATTCCAGCTTGTGCGGCGGGTCAATTACTGTCACCTTGCATGGTGACACACCGTAAGGGGAGTGAATCGAGAATGGATGCCCAAGCACAGGTTCGAAGTCATTAGGCATAAACCAGGCTGCGATATTTGCACCAGTGGCTACGGTCTCCCACACTTTTTGGATGGGGGCGTTTAATGTAATGGTCTTGATAATATCGGGAAGTGATTGCTGCTGTGTCATGATGAACCTCCATTTTAAATGTAGTGGAAAAATAAGGTGATGAAGTGTGGCTACAGTTGAATGTTCCATGTTCCATCATTTAAAAAATGACGGATGGGTGCTCTGAAATTCGTGCTAACCGCGATCAAATACAAACTTTCTTATTAGTGTGCTTATTATATGATATAATATGAAACCATTTGGTTTCAAGTTAATGGCTCTGGTAAATTTTTTAGGAGTATGGAGTAAGGCTCAAACATGGAAATTTGATTCAATTACACTTGAAGCATGGATGTTGAAAAATAAAATTAAGATGGGGAAAAGTTATTATTCATCGCTGCAAGAAGATGTTGTTCTACTAAGTCTCCCTCAAGATTGGGGCAAATAAACATGAAGTCGCATGATCAAACTGTTTATGGTTAATGAGCTGTAATCCATAATAGCGATGGCGTAAACGAACTGAATATGTGGAAAAGACAAAACTGCTATCAACATATAAAAAAAGAGATAGCGCCCTACCATTAGGATAGGGAGCGCTATCTCCTCGTTTATGCTTTATACTGAAATTTACTTCGACATCGAGTAAGGCAGCTTCTCGATCTCGGCCACTTCCGCTTGCGCTTTGTCGCTCATACTGAACTGGATCGTGCCGCCAGCCGTCAGCTGCTCGTGCGTGAAGTACAGCTTCTCAACGTCCGTGCCGTTCAGCTTGACGCCAGCAACGTACTTGTTGTCCGCGGAATTATTGTCCGCTTGAATGACGATCTGCTTGCCGCTTTCCAGATGAACGGTCATCTTATCGAAGTACGGCGTACCGATCACGTATTCAGGGACACCAGGGCTGAGCGGGTACAAGCCCATGGCACCGAATACGTACCAGCCGCACAAGCTGCCGTTGTCCTCGTCACCAGGCAAGCCGTCAGGACGGGAGCTGAACAACTCGTCCATCGTCTTGCGCACCCATTGCTGCGTCAAGGCTGGGTAGCCCAGCGCCGTGTAGATGTACGGGAAATGGAAACTTGGCTGATTGCTGATTGCAAATTGGCCAAAATCGATCATCGCCATCTCGGACATCTCGTGAATCTCGAAGCCGTAGGAACCGACTTTGAACGCTGGGTCTGCGGCAAACAGCGCATCCAGACGTTCTTTACCGCCTGCACGACCGCCCATTAGCTCAGCGAGTCCGAGGAAGTCATGCTGAACTGCCCAACTGCTCTGATAAGCGCCGCCTTCTGTGTAAGGTCCGCCCCATAACGTTGGATCAAACGGTTCCAACCAACTGCCATCTTGCAGCTTGCCGCGCATAAAGCCAACAGATGGATCGTACAGGTTTTTATAATTTTTTGCCCGTTCCATCAGCTGCTCGTAATCTGCTTCACGGCCAAGATGTTTTGCAATTTGCGCTACACAGAAATCACCATATACGTAGTCCAGCGTATTGCATACACTTTCATGTGTATGAATATCGGCTGGCATATAGTTGAATTTCAAGTATTCACCCATGCCTTTGCGACCATATCGGTTGTCCTCAGATACCGTTGTAGCGTGCTTAAGCAAGCCTTCAAATGCTGCCTCTACGTCAAAATCCGTATTGCCTTTCACGATTGCATCTGCAAAAGAGACGTCAATCAGTGTGCCCGGCATCATGCTGCGTTCGCCTGGGGAGGCCCATTTTGGCATCCAACCAGCCTCATTATATGCATTTACCCAACCCTGCATCATTTCATTAACAAAGGAAGGATAGAGCAGGTTATATAACGGGAATGACGTACGGTAAGTATCCCAGAAGCCGATGTCTGCAAACAACGGGCCTGCTTCGATCTTGCCATTGTACGGACTGTAGTGAATCTGCTTGCCTTCAGCATCGTATTCGTGAATCGCATGCGGAAATAGCGATGTGCGATACAAGCAAGTATAGAAAGTTTTTAGTTTGTCTTCACTTTGGTCTTCGACTTCAATGACACCGAGCTGTTTTTCCCAAGCGGCTGTTGCCAATTGGTGCACTTCATCAAAGCTGCGTGCGCCAATTTCACGATCCAGATTCGTAAAGGCCTGTTCTTGGCTGATGAAGGATGTACTGATATTAACCTCGACAATGCCATTCTCAGGCAGGACGAGACCAACATGTGCGCCCATGCGTTCACCCATGCCCATCAAAGAAGCGACCGGCTTATTGTCGTTATCGGATAAACCGCTATTAGCAGCATCGATTGGACAGTTAAACTTCACAACAAAATACATGCGATAGTTGTCAGGCGTTCCGCCAGCTTTGGCAGTCGTATAGCCTGTCAATGTGCTGTTAGCCGGATCGATCAGCATTGCTGATTCGCCTGGGAACGGCGACAAAATAAAGCGGGCTTCATCGCGACGGTCGTAAGACAGGCGAATGCTGGAGCAGCGCTCAGTTGGCGCAAGTTCCATCGTCGTCTGATAACGAAGCAGGCGAACTTTAAAGTAATCAGGACGGACGATCATGTCCTGTTTGCGGAACGAAGAAGAACGCTCAGGCGCCCACACTTTTAAAGGCCCTGTTTGCGGCATAAAGGTCATATGGCCGTAATCACCAATCCAAGGGCTAGGCTGATGTGTGACGCGTATGCCTTCCAAACGGTTATGATGCGGACTGAACCACCAACCGCCACCGGCTTCGGTTGTTTGCGGCGCCCATGCGTTCATGGCAAATGGCATCGAGATTAGCGGCAGTGTGTTTCCATTTGAATAAGGATAAATGGAGTCTGTGCCTTGCAGCGGATTTACATATTTGATCAAGCTCATCTATATCGCTCCTTCAGTAAAATAAAGTCTTTTATGCGGATAACATCCATAACCATTCATGACATTTCTTTTCATTGCCATGAAGCGCGACCCATGTAATCACACCCAAATTCGCACACTATTGTACTTTGCTTTGTTTAGTGTTTGCTTATAATTGCAGGCTGTCATAAGTTGCACCTTCATTGTAGATAACAACAGGTAGGTGTACCTATCAATTTTTTAGAATATCTATCACTTTTGATGATAAAATGAAAAGGAAATGCCAAGCCCGAAATAAATAACATCAGATGGCACATTTAAAGGCATGACAGAAAGAGGATTTATCATGTTTCCATACAATTTACATGGTGACGAAGAGATTCATGGGGAATTCCCGTTCACTTTAAAAATACATCAGCTTGGCGTACCAGTACCTGCGCATGTTCACCACTTTATCGAGTATACGTATGCTTTTAAGGGCAGAGGTACAGAGATTATTAATGGCATGAAGAAAGAGCTGGTACCTGGCACGTTTACTTTACTGTTTCCCCATCAAGTACACGAGATAGACATCGAGCCTGGGGAAGAGCTGTTTCTGTATGTTGGTGCGATCGGGCTCAAGGCGTATTTTGGCGGTGATACCGTCTTCGATCTGCACCAATTGTTAAAGCAGGCTGAGTCAGATGCCAATACTACCTACAAGCTGGACGAGCAGACTGCGGCTGAAATGCTGCCTTTGCTGCAGCAAATGCATGAAGAAGTGCAGGAGGAGAAGCCTTGGAGTCGTGTGATGTTTCTGTCCAAGCTGGTACAGGTGTTTGTACTGTTCGACCGCTATCGGCAGGCTGCTGTGCAGTCAGAGGGGGGCGTACACGAAGGTGCGCCGTTGAAGGGAATGTGGGAGATTATTTCGTACTTGTATCAGAACTTTAAAGAGGATATTACACTGGAGACGCTTGCCCGACAGTTCAATTACAGCGTGTCCTATATAAGCGCATCCTTTAAGCAGGTTGTTGGGGAGAACTATTATTCATTCTTAGAACGTATTCGGATCGCCCATGCCTGCAATTTGCTTATTGGTACGGATATGAAAATTACGGACATTGCATACGAAGCAGGGTTCAAGTCTTATCCAACTTTTATTAGGGTATTTCAGTCTAGAATGAACATGGCGCCAACCGCGTATCGTAAGAACAAAGGGATTGCATTGGCATAAGAGGGGCGAATTTGCGCCCAAAACGAACAGCCTGCCGCAGATGGCGACAGGCTTGTTAGGATATTATGAAGTAGTTGAAATTCCAAGCTCTATTCGGTAAAATGAGCAATAACTTCTTATCGTATATACAATATGAATATTGTTGAATAGGGCTGTCTGATTGTTGATATGGCAGAATAGCAGAACGATTTTCCTCTAGAGAACCGACTTCATAAACTTCCCGATTCGATCCAGTGCTTCTACGAGATTTTCTGTTGAAGAGGCATAGGAGATACGGATATGCCCCTCGCCGCTTGCACCTAGCGCATTGCCTGGCACAACGGCAACTTTAGCTTCCCTTAATACTCGCTCTGCAAACTGCTCGGAGGAAAGGCCTGTATGTGTAATAGAAGGGAAGGCGTAGAACGCTCCTTTTGGTTCAAAGCATGGCAAGCCAATGTCAGACAAGCCTTTGACTACCAATCTTCTACGTTGATTGTATGAATCGACCATCGTCGTAATATCATCCTGACCTCGTCTCAGCGCATCAATGGCAGCTTTCTGGGCTGTAATCGGCGCACACAGCATCGTATATTGATGGATCTTGGTCATGGCTGCGATCACCTCGCGGTTGCCGCACACATAACCGAGTCTCCAACCGGTCATGGCGTATCCTTTGGAGAAACCATTGAGCAGAATGGTGTAATCCTTCATACCGGGAAGTGCTGCAAAGCAAGTATGTGTTCCTTCATAAGTTAACTTATCGTATACTTCGTCAGAAAGCACGATCAGACCGTGCTGCTGCACGACGGCAGCAATTCGCTCAAGCTCGACTTTTCCCATAATGGCCCCAGTCGGATTGTTCGGATAATTGATGATGATTGCTTTGGTACGCGGAGTAATCGCCGCTTCTACCTGCTCTGCTGTTAGTTGAAAATGCTGTTCCGCCGTAGTGCGAATCGGAACGGGCACGCCTCCCGCCATAATGGTGCAAGAAGAGTATGATACGTAGCACGGCTCCGGGATAAGCACCTCATCACCAGGACATATGATGGCGCGCAGCGCCAGATCCAACGCTTCACTGGTACCAACCGTGACCAATACCTCGTCTCGTGGTTCGTATTGAACGCTATAGTTATCCTGCAGATGGCTGGAAATCTCTTCACGGAGCTCCAGCAGACCTGCATTTGCCGTATACATCGTATACCCTTTCTCCAGAGAATAACAAGCCGATTCTCGGATCAATCGCGGCGTAACAAAGTCTGGCTCGCCCACACCAAGCGAGATGATGCCTGTTACCTCTGTAGCCAGATCGAAAAAACGCCGGATGCCAGAGGGCGGCAAATCCAAAATAACAGGCGATATCAAGGCATTCCATTTTAATGACAAGTGACCCACCAACCTTCTCAATAATAGAATTAACGATGTTCATTTACGGAGCTAAGGACCCAAAGACAACAAAAAAAGCCCTCATCCCTGAAAGGGACGAGAGCATGCTCACGCGGTACCACCCTAGTTGGCTGACAGATTCAGCCCACCTCGATCCCGATAACGGCGGGCAGCCGGCAATCTCCTACTCAAGTTCAGAGTGCAACTCAGGGAGGGCTTTCAATAAGGAGGATTCCCGGGCTCTCACTATCTCCGGTCGCTTTGCAATCAACAGCCTTACTTACTTTTCCCATCAACGTTCATATCGGTTATAAGTTGAGGAAAAATATATCACGAAAAGATTTGTATTGTCAATCTTTACTATTGGGATAAAGTGTGATAAATTTCTAGTAATATTTGAGTCTGTGACTAAAAAATACTATTTATTCAATATTTATTCATTGCATAATTATTTTATAGTGTTAATAAATAAACGTTTGCTAAGACACACTTTGGCGAGGAATCTTAGCAAACGTCTGGTTACGACCTATTGATTTAACAAAAAAAGATCGTAAATCTATTATACGGGTATGCATATTTTTTGTAAATCAATGGGTTATACCTCTACTCTTGACTTAGAAAGTGAGGTTGACCCGTCCATGACGTATGCGCTGCACAACGTTACCCATTCGTCTGTTCTGAAGAGTATTCATACCATCTGCACGTTAGGACCTGAGAATACCAATTGTGAGCTTGCCGCAAGAACCTGGTTTGATCGGATGGGAAAGTCAGGCGCCATATTATTATATCCAACTTTGGAAGAGGCGGTTGTTGATGTAAGGGAACAGCCGGGCACAGCCCTATTAGGGTGCGTGGTGTACCCCGATTTGCACAAAATCGTATTTTCCAACCTGGATAAGCTAGTGTTAATGGACTGCTTTATAATGCCCACTTACAAGATGGTTCTTGCCTCCAATACAAGCAGCCTGCACCGAGACCCTTCTATTGCAACTCATCCTGCCCCTTCAGGACTTGCCGCACAGCACACTACCGATATTCGCCTTGTCCCGAGCAATGCCCAAGCTGCGATTGATTGCGCAGCAGGGTTTGCAGATGCGTGCATTACGACTATTTCAGCAGCAGAACGACAAGGTTTGCACATCATGCACGATTACGGCGAAATACCCATGGGATTTACGATACATGCCCACACGACCACAGATTATGGGTAAATGGGGAGGTTCACGATGTCCAACGTACAGCTTAGCAAAACAGGATTAAAAATGTCAGAACTGACAGGCGTTCGTTCGATCATGAAAGATATCAAGGAGACAAATGAAACGGATACGCCAAGAGACTATGTCAACGTAAGTGCGGGCAATCCGTTAGTATTGCCTGAGGTAGAGGCGTTGTGGCGCAAATATGCACATGAGTTGCTTGAGGGTCAGGAATTCGGAGAAATTATCGGACGTTACGGCTCCAGCCAAGGGTATGAACCGTTCATTGATGCCATTGTTCACTGGTTTAATGTGGAGTACGGCTGGAACTTGACGAAGCATAATGTACTCGTCACGCCAGGCAGTCAGTCGTTGTACTTTATGGCGGCCAATGCTTTCAGCGGCCCTGATGAAGAGGGCAACCAGCGTTCGCTAGTGCTGCCACTATGTCCTGACTACACGGGCTATGGCGGCGTAGTGTTGTCCAAGGACGTGCTGAAGACGTATAAGCCAACGCTTGATATCCAAGAGAAGCATCGCTTTAAATATCGGCCGGATATCGATAAGTTGAAGATTGACAAGTCTGTAGGTGCCGTCTTGTTCTCCCGTCCTTGCAATCCAAGTGGGAATTTAATGACAGAGCAGGAAGTTGATCGGATTGTAGCGATGTGCGCGGAGCAGGATGTGCCGGTCATTATCGACTCGGCTTATGCGCCGCCATTTCCGGACATGGTATTTACCGATATGACACCGGTATGGGGAGAGAACGTGATCCACTGTGTCAGCTTGTCAAAAGTAGGGCTCCCAGGTGAACGTATCGGGGTAGCGATTGCAAGCGAGAAGTACATTCAACTGCTGGAAGCGTTCCAATCGAACATGAATATTCATTCATCGCGATTTGGTCAGGCGCTCGCAGCCAGAGCCATTATGACAGGTGAATTGGCAGAGGTGTCTACGAACGTCATTAAGACGTTCTACCATAAGCGATTCCTGATCTGGGAATCGGCATTAGACCGCCTGATGCCAGACGAAGTACCTTGGCATCTGCATGTAGGCGAGGGATCCATCTTCGCATGGATGTGGTTTAAAGATTTGCCGATCAGCGATGCGGAGCTCTATGTTGAGCTGAAGCAGGAAGGCATGATCGTGGTTCCAGGCTCTACGTTCTTCAGCGGGCTTAACGAACCGTGGAGCCATATCAAGGAGTGCATCCGAATCAGCTTGACGGCAAGCGAAGAAGAATTGGAGCGAGGCGTGGCTATTTTGGCTAAAGTCATTGCTCGTGTATATCAACAGGCTGGTATTACGACCAGATAGCACAATGAGAGAGAACGTTTAAGTAAGATCACGATTGATGGAAGGGGATGAAGCCATGGCATTTATGACAGTGGATTCCGTGTCGAAGGAGTTCCAGGTGGAAGTGAAGCAGCGAGGTGTCATGGGCAAGCTGCGCAGCCTTGTTCGTCCACATATTGTTACTCGCCAGGCCGTTCGTAATATTTCTTTCTCTGTAGACGAGGGAGAGATTATTGGATATTTGGGTCCCAACGGCGCCGGCAAATCTACGATGATCAAGATGCTGTGCGGCATCCTTCATCCAAGCTCCGGTCATATTCGGGTCAATGGCTGCACCCCCTACATCGAGCGTCGTAAGTACTCAATGGCAATTGGGGTTGTTTTTGGCCAACGAAGTCAATTGTGGTGGGATTTGCCTGCAATTGACTCGTTGGAGCTCTACAAAGACATCTATAAAGTGTCTTCAACAAGCTATAAGCGAAGTCTCGACGAGTTTAACGAATTGTTAGACCTGCACGAATTTGCGCATACACCTGTGCGTCAGCTAAGTTTAGGCCAGCGTATGCGGATGGAGCTTGCTGCCGCTATGCTGCATCACCCTCAAATTTTGTTTCTGGATGAACCAACTATTGGTCTTGATATTATGGTGAAGGAAAAGATCAGGGACTTTATCCTGCAGTGGAACAAACAACGCAAGACGACAGTTATCTTGACGACGCACGACGTGATTGACATCGAGCGGCTGTGCAATCGGATTCTAATTATTAACAGCGGCGAGATGGCGTTTGACGGTTCGGCGAAAGAGCTGGAGCAGCTGTATAGCAAGGAGAAGCAAATTATCGTCACGTTTAAAGAAGCAATCGATCGACTGCCGCCATTGCTGCGTACGACTGTACAGCGTCGGGAAGGCAACCAGCTATGCTTTGCGGTAGAACGAAGTGAAGACGTGCAGGAAGTGATCAAGCGTATCGTTAACAGTTATGAGGTTACGGATATTCAGATCCGTGGAGCAGATTTGGAAAGCATCATCAAGCATGTGTATCAGACGGGAAAAAAGGATGTCGTCCATGAAGTCGTATATTCGCATTTTTCATAAAACGATTTCCACTTCTTTTGTGTATAGATCTAATTTGTATATGCCGATGCTGGCGTACTTTGTATTTGTATTCCTTCAGTACTCACTCTGGTCTGCTGTATTTGCCTTAAACGAACCGAAGGGCACTACGATTTCGCAGATGATGACCTATATTTTTATCGGCATGATGATCCGTTTTCTAACGACGGCTTCTGCTTCCGATCAACTGTCTCAGGAGATCAGGGAGGGGAAGATTGAGCTTATGCTGATCAGGCCGTATAATTTGTTTTTGTTTTTCTTCGCGAAGCAGTTGGCGCGGATCGTGGTTGATTTTATTAGCAAAGGCCTCCCTTTACTATTCATCAGCCTATTGTTTTTATCTCCTTTCATACAGATTCCCTATAATCTATCCAACTGGCTTTACTTCGGATTCTGCTGTATGAATGCGGTGTTAATCGCTTTTTGTATGGATTACATCATCGGACTTATGGCCTTTTGGATTATCGAAACTTGGCAGCTTCGATTTCTCATTCAAGACATCGGCAACGTATTTTCCGGCGTGTTTATTCCACTTTGGTTTTTCTCGGATACCTTTCTTTGGATAGCCAATTTACTCCCATATCCTTATTTATACTTCTATCCCATTAACGTGCTGCTGGGCAATGTAGATCACGCGAGCTTTCTGTCGCTTACTCTTATCGGGCTGTCTTGGAGTATCGGTCTTGTAGGCGTTATTATGCTGATGTGGCATTTTTGCAAATCTCGGATTGTCATTCAAGGAGGGTAAGCCGTGATTCGCGATCATGCAGCATTGTACCGTAAATTTATTATGAAATATGCAAAAGCCAAGCTGGAATACAAAATCCCGCTTACGTTAGATATCGTAGCCAACATCGTGAATTCGCTCAGCTTTGTCTCCGTCGTTTATTTTTTAATGAACCATTTTAGTACGCTTGATGATTGGCAGCTGAACGAGGTCATGCTGATGTTTGGCTTTGGATTGCTATCCTGGGGATTGGCTGGCATGCTATTTTGGGCTCCGGTCATGCAATTGGAACAGTTGATTATTACAGGGCAGTTTGACCATTTTCTATTAAAGCCGCTGCATCCACTGCTCCACCTGATGTTCCGTCACTTCCAGCATACGTTTCTCGGTCAGACCCTGGTTGGCATGGGTCTGCTGTACTACTCCCTGCAGCACCTGTCCATATGGTTGACACCTTTGTTTATCCTCAATGGCATCTATCTGTTAATCAACTCCGTGCTTGTACAATCCGCCATCTTGATCGCACTTAGCTCACTGAACTTTTTTGTCAAAAAGCCGCTCGTATTTTCGATGATGGTTGTGGTTGATCTACAAGTTATTTCACGCTACCCTGTTTCAATTTATCACCAAGGGTTGCAGTTTATCGTCAGCTTTGTTGTTCCATATATTTTTGTTTCTTATTACCCAGTCGTCATCTTGACGCGAGGCGTAAACAGTGAGCCGCTGCTGTGGGTGACGTATGTGATCGGCCCGATGTTGGTTACGTTATCTTGTCTGTTATTTAATTACGGCGTCAAACGTTATGACGGCGCGGGCAGTTAGCAGCCACATACATTGATGGAGGTGTTAAACATGTTATTAACAGCAGTAGAGCCCGCACAATATGTGAGGCAGCATATTGTGCCTATTGTGAATGAGTTCCGTAAACTACAACAGCCCGATGGCCGTGTCAAAGCGAATTATGAAATAGCAGATGAATGGTTGGACAAGCTTCTGCCGTCTGTTCGACATATATATGAGATCTTGCTAATGCCAGAGATGGCAGAGGCGTTTGAAGCCGACATTGCAGAGTGGCGGCAAAATGGGCTTGAATCCATTCCATATTTCGATCATTCATTAAAATGTTTTGTACCACCTGCTGCGCAAACCTTTTCTTTTATTATTGCGCCGTTAGTAGCGACAAATGGGCCTGCACCGAAAGGACATTTTCTCGAATGCTTTCTGGTCCTGCGCGAAGAACCAGTTGAATTGGAAGGCGTTGCGGCGATGCTCCCGCATCCGAAAAATGGATGTCAGTCTTGTCGACTGATTACAGGTTCGACAGGTATTATGATGGGCAACTGCATCGTGTTTTTTCCGGAAAATATTAAAACTAAGGAAAAGGTAGAGAGTCAATCATTTGCCATGTTTTTCTTTAACAAATTCCAGCTTATTTACTTGACGGAAACGTTCCCGCGAGTAATGCAGTTGTTTGGTACGGGATGGGTGTCTGATGCTCTTTCCACTGAATCGGTGTATCGTGCTCGATCCGTATGGGGATATCTGCACGATTATTACCATCATAATGGCCCTCGCCCGTTTGATACCAATTTACAGGTGAAGTTGAACTTTTTCGTTGGTATTTTGGAAGAAATTAAGGTGGATTGTCAGTCCGTAGTAGCTGCTTGTGAGTTGGATGTGCCCTTTGGAAGAGAGATTGCAGAGTATATATTATTTGAGCGGATGCTTCGTTATCCGAATCAGCCGGATGCAAAGACCAACTTTGATGCGGGGACAGGACTATTTTTGTTTGAATGGTTAATTCGAAATGGCACCTGTTTCGAAGTTTCTGAGCAGGGATTGCGGTTAAGTCTGGAACAATGTGTGAAGGATATTAAGCGGCTAGTAAACGAAATAGAGGACATTGAACGTATTGAGGATGATGAGCAGTTTAAGACGGAAGCAAAGCGGTATGTAAGGCAGTATTTGCCGGAGGGTATTGGCAAGGAGAAGTTTGCTATACCGGACATGTATGCCCGCTATATTGGTCATACATTC
The DNA here is from genome assembly GCF_022346885.1 of Paenibacillus sp. ACRRX. Lineage (GTDB taxonomy): Bacteria > Bacillota > Bacilli > Paenibacillales > Paenibacillaceae > Paenibacillus_B. The sequence goes on along the minus strand of NZ_JAKRNK010000005.1, from coordinate 358,109 downwards.
GGGGAACCCAAACTGTTAGACTTTTCTCAATTGCCGTATTAACGGATGCTAGGGTATTACCATTAAGTAGGTGTGGGGGATTACTTATGAACCTTGCGGATGAGATCAGACAGGTTGTTCTAGAAATATTAGTGATAGATACAGATCAGCACATGCCGGATGAGAATATCCCGCTTAAACAGTATGGCATGGATTCTGTCGCTATGATTCGGCTGGCGGTTGCTGTGGAGAAGCGATTTGGTGTGAAGTTTAAAGGTAGGGACCTGCTAGAACGCAACTTTACTTCTATTGGTGAGATTATGAAGCTAGTGTTGAACAAGCAGCAAGGTGCTATTAGAGTGCCAGAATAAGATAGAACGAGGTGATCCAATTGAGCAGCAGCTTGCTGAAAGCAGTTGAGCATGCAGGCAAATATTTTAATTGCTGGAAATATGAACTGAGCGGCTATTTGAATGGTAGAGGGCTGCCTGTCGATTATTTATTTTACAATGCATTAGAAAGCTCGGATCAAGTGCTTGCCCAAATCATGCAGCAGAAGAAAAACCGTTGGATATATGACACGTCATGCTTGCGCGACGAAGCACAGCTGCACCTCATTGGCGTCAGCCTAGTACGGAAACAATTTGAAACGTTCGAACAACTTGCTGCACTTGTTCCGAAGGTAACAGATAACTCGAGTTCGATCTTGCTGCTGCTGGATTCTTTCTATGTTCCGCACAAAGAACATTACCAAACCGCTCATACCCCTCACTCTTACGTTATTACATCTTATCAGTACGATGACATACTACAGGATACAGTCTATAACTTGGTGGATATTGTCATAGATGATTATGGGGACTTCCCATACGCTGCGTCGGATTTGAAGCAAATGTATGAGTGCAGCCTGCCAACGAATCGCGCCGTAGCATACTTTGACATTGGACAGGACAGCCGCATTCAAAAGGAACAAATATTGGACGCATATAGTAGTCATCTGAGGCAGCACACCGACAGCTGCGCGCTGCATGATCAAGTGATTTCTGGATTTGATAGCTTTGATTGGTTCACAGATCATCAGGAACGGCTGTACCATTTGGACATGGCGTATACCTTTCTGGCAGGCTCCCGTTATTTGTACGCTAGATTCCTGAAGATTATGGGATTTCAAGCAGCAGGTGAGGCTTACTATGAAGCTGGCGAGCAAGCAGAAAGTCTATCGAATATGTATAGACGATATGGACTAATTGACGAAGTCGACAGTGAGGAGCTAGTAGAGGAATGCAAACGGATGAAAGAGCTGGATCAGGAAGCGTTGTTTGCCGCGCGTCAACAAGCCTTCATATCTGGATAAGAGGGTGATACAGCAAAGGATAGGGGAGAGGAGGCCGTTATATGACGATTAGTCAGTTGAAGCCATGCTGTGTGGGGCAGCGTTTATCTGAATTGGCCGTTAGGCTGCCGGATCGAGCTGCTGTTGTACATGATGAAACAAGCTTAACATACATGCAGCTTAACTATTGGAGTGAGCAGTTTGCAAGGCGCTTGGTCAGCATGGGCATGAAGCAGGGCGAGCGAGTATGTGTAATGACCTACAAAGATGTGCGTCTGATGATTGCTATTTATGGCTGCTTTAAGGCGGGCGCCGTCTTTGTACCGCTTGATGCGGGGAATCCCGACGCACGCATCAAGTATATCCTCGACAGTGCGCAGCCGTGCGCTGTAGTCGCGCCTGAAGAGGATGGCGAGCGTATAGCCGATCTGGCGCCTGGATTAAAGCATATTCCGTCAGAAGAGCTGCTGGCTTATTCGCATACAGAACAATGGAGTGCTCAGATGCATATGAGCCCAGCAATTGCATTGCCGGCTGTAAGTCTGGATGCGCCTGCTTACTGTATGTTCACCTCTGGATCAACAGGCTCCCCTAAAGGCGTAGTCATTCGACATGATAGTCTAGTCGCTTTCTTTGAAGCGGCTAACGCGCATATGAGCTTAAACGAGAGCTCCAAATGTTTGAACTTGGCGCCATTTTTCTTTGATGCTGTAGTTGTGGACACTTTCTATCCTTTGTATCGGGGGGCAACTGTTTATTTATATGATGGCTTGATTCTGCCAACAACGGTGATGGGCATCGTGGAAGAAGAAGGAATCACGCAGTTTACGGCGGTGGCTCCGATACTCACGATGATTGCGGACAGTGGTACGATGGACGATTACAATTTGAGCAGCGTTAAGACGATATGGACAGGGGCAGATGTGTTAAATGTCAAAGCCACCCAGCAGTGGTTAAGCCGAATTCCCGGTCTTAAAATTGTAAATGGGTATGGTCCGACTGAAGCAACTTGTGCGTGCTTGGCGTATCCCATTACGGAGCTGGAGCCAGATCGAGTAGAGCCTTATCCAATCGGAAAGCCATTAGCTGGTATTCATATCCGAATCGTGGACGAGCATTTGCAGCCCCTCCCGCACGGAGAGGCAGGAGAATTGCTTGTAAGCGGCATCCAGATTCTAGACGAGTATTGGGATAATGCGGAGGAGACTCGTAGGAGAATCGTGTCTATGTCTGGCCTGCAGTATTATCGAACAGGTGATATTTGTTATTTTGATCATGGAGGGGATGTTCATTATATAGGCAGAGCTGACGATGAGATCAAAATATGGGGACGCCGCATTAATCTGAATGAGATTAGACAGGCTTTGTTTGCTCAGTCGATTGTATTGGATGCAACGATATTTGTTGTAGAGGATCACATCCAAGGCAAGCTGCTGACAGTAGCTGTTGAAGTGGACGCCCCACTGACGGAAGCTGCAGGCGAAGAGGTATTGGTAGGCATGGAGAAACAGCTTCCATCCTATATGGTACCGAGGCGACTCGTATTAACGAAGCAATTGCCGAAGCTGCCTTCAGACAAAACGGACAAGCAGAAGTTAATCCGATTCGTACAATCTTCTAAGATGAACAACAGCGGTATTTTAATCTACGTAGAACGAGATGAATGAGGCAGCATTTTATGGGATGTCATTCGCTAGTTCGAGGCGGATACATAATATGGATGCCCACTTCGATAGATCTGGGTTCGCCAAGAAAAGGAAGCTGAAGCGTTGCCCGATTTTTGTGTCGATCTACTTTCTTGATGAGATTTTCCATCCCTTGCAAAGGACCGGCGACGACATGAATATTCGAATTTGAAAGTATTTGTAAGGTAGAGTACTCAAGAATTTCCGTGGCATCGAGCAGTTTTAGTAAGTGTGCGATTTCAACATCGTGGATGGAGGAGAGTTGAAAGGATTCGGGGTTGTGCTCGTTCTTTCGACCATTTGTCAACATACGTAGAACATGAGGTATGCGTCTTAAGGAATGGTAGCGATCAGCATTCATGCTTGTCTGGATAAGGACGTACCCAGGAAACATCTTTCTTAGTACATGCTGAGTGTGTCCCATCTTCTTTTCGGGAACTTTACGTTTAGGTACTAATGACATCAGTATGGTTGGATCAAATTGCTGTTTAAGCGATCGCTGGACCGTTTCTTCTTGGCCTGTTTCAACAAAAAGGGCGTACCAGTGCAATAGAATCATTCCTTTTTTGGATTGGCTTGACTTGGAAGTAGTATACCTTCTATAAAATGAAAAAAAAGTCGAATTGTAGAATAAATAAAATAAATTGACATTATTTTTGTTATCCGCTACGATAATCGTGTATTTTGGTATGGGTGAAAGATTAGGTGTGCAAAAGTGTGTAAGAGTAGGTTTATATGTATCAAAAAGTATAAGCGTATGTATTTGTTTTGGAAGTTGATAGACTAGGTCTCCCTTAATCGACGTTGCGGCGCGTTAAGGTGACACTAGTTCATATAAGCGTAAACAGGTAGTGTGCATGTCTGCAGACGAACGGGGGAGGGTGTGTCCGCAGGCGTGTTTGTTATGTTTGCGTTCATTGTAGACTCAGGGAGGTACTGCCTGCTATGGTTAGCGTGGATAGGGTTAAACGGACGCGATTGAATCACATTCGTTCCAGTCCGGAGCGCATCACTTGTCATTTAAGGCTGCATACAGCAAACCGGTATGAGCGAGCGATCATGACAGTATGCGGCCTGGCTGGCAAGAGAGAAAGAGCTGCGGAGTGGCTCCATCCCAGCGAAGCGGCATATCTCGACAAGCTGCGATTCGTAAAGCGCCGACAAAGTTATTTGGCTGGGCGTTACGCGGCCAAGCACGCTGTAGCAGCATGGATCGGCATTGATATTCCGTTGCAGCGAATAGCGATCCGGCACGGTCAGTTCGAGCAGCCGATCGTCACAGTGGATGGTCATTCTAACATTCAGGTCAGCATCACGCATTGTGACGGTGGTGCAGCAGCAATCGCGTTTCATGAAGCGAATCCGCTAGGTATTGATATGGAGCTTGTCCAACAGGAGAAAACGGATGTGTTGAAGAGCCAGCTTACAGCAAGTGAGTGTAACACCGTCAAGCAGCTCCCATTTGCTCAAGCAGCTTCTTTAACACTGCTGTGGACTGCCAAAGAATCACTTTCCAAAGTGCTAAAGACGGGATTAACTGTTCCGCCTCATTTTTATGAAACAGTTGATGTGAAAGCTAGCGCTTCTTCTGTTTACGGTCGCTACGCTTTTTTTCCGCAGTACCGCTTCCTTTCCTTCATCGCAGGTCCGTATGCGTATGCCATAACGTATCCTCGTCATGCCACGCTGGCAGCTCCTTTTGTTGACTCACCACTTCTAATTCCCGCATTTGCACAGCAATTACGTATAGACATCTGAGACATCCGCCGCTCATTTTCGAAAGCCAGGAATTAGTTTAGGAGATAACTTATGAGCAAATCGATTGTGTTTATGTACGCTGGACAAGGGTCTCAATATTATGGGATGGGACGAGCATTATTCGAGCAGGAGCCAGTGTTCCGCGACTGGATGCTTCGACTTGATCAAGCTGCCGCTGCGATGATTGGTGAATCGTTACTCGACAAGCTGTATGATCCGAAGCAAAAGCAGTCAGAGCCGTTTGATCGTACTTTGTTTACGCATCCTGCTATTTATATGATTGAGACTGCGATGACTCAGCTCATGTTCTCGTACGGTATATATCCAGATTATGTGCTGGGCGAAAGTATGGGTGAATTTGCTGCTGCGACTGCGGCAGGGATGATGGGGTGGCAAGATGGCCTAGAGATGGTTATCGAGCAGGCAAAGACCCTTGACAACTATTGTGCAGCAGGCGGCATGCTTGCAATTTTGGATAATGTATCGATCTATACGGATAACGGCCTTCTGCATGAACATAGTGAGCTTGCTGCTCAGCTGTCGGACACCCACTTCGTCATTACAGGGAACCAAGCAGCAATTCAGGCTGTTCAGACTTACTTGCATCAACAGTATATTGTACGTGAACTTCTCCCCGTGTCCCATGCTTTTCATTCCAGATTTATCGACCATGCAGCAGCACCCTATAAACACTATTTGTCACAAAAGAAATTCATGCCTGGGAACCTTACCCTCGTATCAGGAGTAGACGGCAGACCGCTGCAGGAGCTGCAAACGGATTACTTGTGGCAAGTTATCCGCCAGCCTATTTCGCTCCAGAAAAGCTTTGAGACACTTGAGCATGAAGGACCAGCTGTGTTTATCGATCTAGGTCCTTCCGGGGGAATGGCGAATATGGCCAAGCGGTGCCTTGCGACACAATCCGAGTCGGAAATGAAGACAATTATGTCTCGTTTTCGACAAGATGCTGCTAATTGGGACAGTCTGAAGCAAATGCAAAAGCATACTCGAACAAGAATCACATCAAATCATAAGTCGGCGGATAAAGGGGAGTACGCGTCGCCTCATAAGTCGGACAATAAGAAAATATCCAAGCCGGACTATACTTCGAATCATAAGTCGAATCATAAGGAGGCGAAATCAATGAGGGCATATGTATTTCCCGGGCAGGGTTCTCAGCAGCGCGGTATGGGAGAGGGATTATTTGACGAATATTCGGAAATGACGGCTCTGGCCGACCGCATTTTGGGGTATTCAATCAAGGAACTGTGTGTGCAGGACCCAAATAACTTGCTTGGTCAGACTCAGTATACGCAACCTGCGCTATATGTTGTTAATGCGCTGCATTATTTGAAGGCGTTAAACGAGTTTGGTCTCCCGAATATTGTCGCCGGTCACAGCTTAGGGGAGTACAATGCGCTATACGCCGCGGGAGCCTTTGACTTTGAAACCGGGCTTCGTCTTGTGCAGCGCCGCGGTGTTTTAATGAGCCAGGCTAGCGGTGGGGGAATGGCTGCAGTAATCGGACTAGACGAGGACAAACTTCGACAAGCACTTGAGGATCACGGTCTTGATCAGATCGATATCGCCAATTACAACAATTTAACGCAAATTGTGATCTCAGGTCCGCAGGCGGATATGCTGCAAGCACAGCAGGCGTGCGAGGCAGCTGGTGCCCGCCTCGTTATTCCGCTAAAGGTGAGTGGTGCATTCCACTCTCGTATGATGACAGCAGCTTACGATAGTTTTGGCGTTTTTCTAAGTGAATTCTCCTTTGGCACTCTGACTATTCCTGTTGTATCAAACGTGACGGCAAGACCATATGAACAGCATCAACTGAAACAGCATTTAGCAAGTCAGATTACACATTCGGTAAGGTGGACCGATACGATTCGGTATTTGATGGGACTGGGGGTAGAGGAATATCGGGAGATTGGACCTGGCAATGTATTAACGAAGCTGATCGCATCCATTCGGAAGGAAGCGACCCCGCTTCTTGTTCCGAACGATATTCCTGCTGAGGAAGTTCGGCAGCTTGATCAGCCGGACGAATCACGATGGGTACAAGATACGATCGGGATGACACTTGGTGATCCTCAATTCAAGCGGGATTATGGGCTTCAATATGCTTATATGGTTGGAGCCATGTACAAAGGGATCGCCTCTGAACAAATGGTCGTGCGAGCAGGCCAAGCAGGTATGCTGGGTGTGTTCGGAGCTGGGGGACTCAGCCTTGATCGAGTCGAAGCAGCGATTCGCACCATTCAACAACAATTGTCGAGCGGGGAGTCTTACGGGATCAATCTTCTGCATGATCCAGAGCACCCAGAGAAGGAAGAGCAGCTGGTTGATCTGTATGTCCAATATGGTGTGAAACTTGTCGAGGCTTCTGCTTATATGAGTGTAAATGCTGCTCTGGTTCGCTACCGTGCTTGCGGATTAAGTCGTCATTCAGATGGGAGTGTGCAGATTAGAAATTGTATCATCGCAAAAGTATCACGACCGGAGGTGGCGACTTCATTTTTAAGCCCCGCTCCAGAACGCATCATATCCAAGCTGCTGCTTGCAGGAAGCATCACACCTGAGTCAGCTGCGCTGTTAAGGGAAGTTCCAATGGCGGATGACATTTCGGTAGAGGCTGATTCTGGTGGACATACAGATCATCGTTCTCCTTATACACTGCTGCCGGCTATGATCCGTCTGCGGGATGACTATATGAAGCGCTTTGGTTACAACAAGCGAATTCGAATAGGGGCAGCTGGGGGGATAGGAACTCCTGAGGCAGCACTCGCCGCTTACATGATGGGAGCAGATTACTTGGTAACAGGATCGATCAATCAATGCACAGTCGAGGCAAATACTAGCGAATCGGTTAAAGAACTGCTGCAGCAGGCGGATATTCAAGATATGGATTATGCTCCGGCAGGTGATATGTTTGAGCTTGGTGCAAAGGTTCAAGTATTAAAGAAGGGCGGATTTTTTTCTGCTCGGGCAAATAAATTATATGAGCTTTATCGTAATTTCGATTCGATTGAACAGATCGATGAGCGCACACGGCAGATGATTGAGGAGAAGTTTTTTCAGAAGACGTTTGATGAAGTGTACGCTGCAGTTCGAGCTTACAAATCGAAGGCAGAAACCGAAAAAGCGGAACGGGATTCGAAGCATAAGATGGCGCTTATTTTTAAATGGTATTTTGCGATGTCGAATCTGGCAGCGATTAACGGAGATCCAGCACAGCGTGTAAACTATCAGATTCATTGCGGACCAGCACTAGGTGCCTTTAATCAATGGGTGAAAGGTACTAATCTAGAGCATTGGCAGCAGCGTCATGTTGATGAGATTGGCCGCAAACTATGCGACGAGACCGCTGAACTGCTGCGTCGACAAGTGTTGCAATATGCGACATAAATCGTAGGATTTGAATTGAAATGTTTACCATTAATTGCTATGATTTTGGGAGCATCTCAATTTGCAGGCTTGGAGGTAGTCTATGTATATTAAACAGTCGATAGAGCAGCTTGCACCCTATGTGCCGGGAATTCAACCTCAGATGGACGGCCGCGTTATCAAGATCAACGCCAACGAGAATCCTTATCCTCCCTCGCCTCAAGTACAAGAAGTGCTGGGTGGATTTGATTATGCTCAGCTCCGTTATTATCCTGACGCGACTAGCCAAAGCTTGCGGCAGTTGATCGCGGCACATTACCAGTTGTCCTCTGATCATCTATTTTGTGGAAACGGTTCTGATGAGATTATTTCTTACATTTTCCAAGTTTGTTTTGAGGAACAAGACTCCATTGCTACGCCTTACCCTACGTATACGTTATACAAAACGATTGCTGATATCCACCGTGTTCACACGGAATACGTGCCAACAAGAGATGACTTCACAATCGATATACAGGCATTAGTACAGACAGGAGCGAAGGGCATATTTATTGCCAATCCTAACGCACAGACCGGATTGATGCTGCCCTTGGCCGAGATTGAGGAATTGCTGCAGCGTTATGATGGGCTTGTAGTCATTGATGAGGCCTATATGGACTTCGCACCCGCAGAAGCCTCTGCATGCGAGCTTGTTGGAAGATATCCTAATCTGGTTGTGCTGCGTACTTTTTCCAAATCCTACTCATTATGTGGAATCCGTGTAGGCTACAGTTTGGCCGATCCTGCACTTGTGCATGCATTGGACAAATGCAGAGATTCCTATAACGTGAGTCATTTAAGCCAATTACTGGCGGAAGCAGCCTTTAAAGATCAAACTTACTTGCAAAGCACTGTCAAGCGGATAGTGGCTACTCGCGCACGGGTAACAGCGGCGCTGACAGACCTTGGTTTTGAAGTGCTGCCTTCAGAGGCCAACTTTGTATTATGTAAGCCAGTGCATGACAGCGCGATTGATATTTACGAGTATTTGAAGGGCAGACAAGTTTACGTTCGCCATTTTGACGCTCCGCGACTGTCGGACAAGCTGCGAATTACCATCGGTACAGATGCAGAAATGGATGTGCTGTTGAAGTATCTGCATGAGTTCGCTCAAGTAAGGTCGACATAACGAAGCCGTGGGTGACGTGAGTCTTAGATAAGACCGGATGAGCAGGTCACATTCACATCGAAATGCGCAAGCAAGGGATAAGCACAGACTGAACGTTTTTATTGTTCAGTCTGTTTGGCGTGTCTTAATTCTGTTCAGGAGGCGGATGTACAGTATGGACCATACAAGTGGCGAAGTTGATGCGCCAGAGCAAGTTGTGGAGGGAAAGGAGATTGCCATCGTTGGCATGGCTTGTCGATTCCCGGGAGCCGCACATTACGATGCATTCTGGGAACTGCTCGCAGAAGACCGCTCCAGTGTAAATGAGATACCGCATGATCGTTGGGATTGGACATCCTATTGGGGAGATACGCATGGAGAAGGAAATACAAGTTACAGCAAATGGGGGGGATTTATAGACGATGTGGATGCCTTCGATCCTCAATTCTTTGGTCTGTCGGCCCGGGAAGCGGAGACGATGGATCCTCAACAGCGCATCATGTTGGAGCTGGCCTGGAACAGCTTTGAGGATGCGGGAATTACCCCCTCGCGCTTATCAGGCTCCAATGTAGGCGTGTACATCGGCGTATTTAATTACGACTATAAAGAACTTCAAGAACATCCTTCGTTAGTCATTCAGACGTATCATTCCACAGGAACTGCTTCTGCAGTTATCGCCAATCGAATCTCCTACTTTTTTAATTTTAAAGGACCAAGCCTTCCGATCGATACTGCTTGTTCCAGCTCATTGAATGCTATTCATGCAGCTGTGCAGTCGCTGCAAGCGGGCGAGTGTAAAGTAGCGCTTGCCGGCGGCGTCAACCTGCTGCTGACACCGACTCGCCATATCTCGTTCGCCAAGACAGGCATGCTGTCTCCGACAGGCTCCTGCAAGACGTTTGACGACAGCGCAGATGGCTACGTTCGCAGCGAAGGCGCAGGCATGGTGGTGCTCAAGCCATTAGCTCAGGCTCTCGCTGACGGAGATCGAATTTATGGAATTGTTAAAGGCAGTGCCATAAATCATAACGGCAAGACGCATACGTTAACGTATCCAAATCCAGAAGCACAAGCAGAGGTCATTTGTGAGGCTTATCGCCGAGCAGGCGTATCCCCATTGAGTGTTAGTTACATCGAAGCTCATGGAACAGGCACACCTAAAGGGGACCCCCTTGAGTTTCAGGGGCTGTGTACGGCGTTTCAGCAGCTTGCGACAGAGGAAGGAGCTGTACTTAAGAAAGGCTATTGCGGACTAGGTGCGGTGAAGTCCAACATCGGGCATCTGGAAGCGGCAGCTGGTATGGCTGGGGTTATGAAGACACTGCTCGCCTTTAAACATAAGCAGCTGCCCAAGCTCCATCATTTTCAGCGTCTGAATCATCGAATTAAGCTTCGTCATACCCCTTTTTATATGCTGGATACACACAAGCCATGGAAAGCGCTCAGAGATAATGAAGGAAATGCGTTACCGCGGCGAGCAGGCGTCAGCTCGTTCGGGTTTGGTGGCACCAATGCACATATTTTACTAGAAGAAGCCCCCGAACAGCAGCGTAAGAAAGGGCGAAAGAACAGTTATCCATATTACTTGATTTGCTTGTCGGCGAAGACGGCTGAGGCGCTAAAGGCGAAGCAAATAGCATTAGCGGCTTGGCTGAAACAGGATGAAGAGCAGGAAAGTTTGCTGGATATAAGCGCGACATTGCTCGTCGGCAGAGAGCATTTCGGGGTAAGATCAGCCCTTGTTGTTTCAAGTAACGAAGAGCTTAGGCAAAAGTTAGCACGAATCATCGCTGGAGAAGATGCGGAAGGTTGTTATGTGGGACAAGAAGATGTACATACAACGGTGAAAGACAGCACCGCGATACATGTTCGCAAAGGGATCTCAAGCAAAGGGAACAGCAGTGCAGCCTACAGAGATAAGCTGATTAAACTTGCGGAGCGATATGTAGAAGGTGAACATTGGGACACAGCTGCTCTGTTTGAACATACTGCATACAAACGGCTGGCATTGCCGACATACCCATTCGCAAAAGAGAGATACTGGCTGCCACGACCTGTGCAGGCGAACGAAGCGCAGCATTCCACTACGCTTCTTGAGCTTCCAAAACACGATTTTCTCCATCCCTACTTGCATCGCAACACTTCCAACCTGCAGGAGCATCGATACAGCTCGATATGGTCAGGTCAGGAAGGCGGTTTACTGACAGCCATATCAAAATGTCCCAGCTCCGGCTCAAGCTTCTCTGCACTGTCGTGCCTGGAAATGGCCCGTGCTGCACTGTCGCTGTCAGACACGACGGCAGCGCGCAATGCCGAATCATTTTATATTCGGCTGCATGATGTGATATGGCCTGAATCGATCAGCGCTGATACAGAGCAGCATGAGGTGCATACTGCACTAGTGCCACTCGCAGACGGGGATATTGGATACGAAATATATCGGGATGCTCCGGCGAATGGCCAGGATTCTATTTACTGTCAGGGTCAGGTGCAGTGGCTGTCTCATACAGCGGCGGAGAAAGAAGCATCATTAGTCGTGACGGAGTTGGGTCTAAGCTGGAAGGTGTTAAGTATCCCTGCTCACATGCCTTATATTAAGGCGGCTTATCATCAAGACGGAAAGCATCTTGCTCGCATACAATTACCGTCAATCAACACAACAAAAGACTCGATTATGCTCCATCCCGAATTGCTGGAGGCAGCGATTGAGAGCGCGGTAGAAAGTGATATTGCGCTATCCGGACAATTCACTTGGCGTGGGGGCGGGTTACCCATGGCATTACATGAACTAGATATTTACGGGGCGTGCACCTCTGATATGTGGGTCATGGTTCAAAGGCAAGTCAAGGATGAGCAGGATGATTTGCTTGAGATCGACATGCTGTTGTACGACTCTGAAGGGACATGCCAGCTTGCTGTAAAAGGGCTTCAGGTTAATCTATTAAAGGTAGAGCAGACGCTGGAGGAAGAGTTGGAGACGGCAGAGACACGAGAATGGAGCTGCCTCCAGAAAAGGTGGGTGCCACAGCCTTTAGTTAAAGAGAGGGAGTATGATGGGGCAATTGCGGTACTAACCAGCCCAGCTACAGAACATATTGCCTTAATACTTAGCCGGAAGCTGCCGAAGCATCAAGTAGTGCTGCTCCGCGAGAGTGCATCACCAGTGCAAGCAGGTCAACAGGATCAGGCATCCGATACATATCGTGCCTGGATAGACGTTACAGGCTGCGGGCCGTGGGTGGAAACCGATCATACATGGGACGGGATTACGCTGCTGCAGCAAGCCGTAGAACAAAGCCGTGAGAAGGGACTCATTCTACTAGGCGTTACGCAGGGGCTTGAGGCGCTGCAAAACGAGTCGATCCATCGTGCAGGTGCCGCTCGTGCAGCATTGTGCCGGATGCTGCAAAGCGAATATCGACATTTAATCTCACGCCACGTTGATGTAGATGTGCTGGCGACAGCAGAGCATATTGCAGACATCATCGCCGCCGAGTTGGAAGCAGGTGGGGAAGCGGCAGAGGTATGCTATCGACAGAATGTACGGTACAAAGCAGAGCTGCAAGCAATTGAAAGCGTTCGAGCAGCTGGCTTAGGTGCTAATGCTCAGCTTGATCCAGCCCGTAATGGCGTCGATGAAATTAGTCGGACTCTTGCTTTTGCAGAAGAAGAAGTGTTGTGGATTACGGGAGGGACACGCGGTCTAGGCTACCTTTGCGCACGGCATTATGTTGAACAACACGGCGTCAAGCGGCTTGTGTTGACCGGAAGGGAAGAGCTACCACCACGTGAACTGTGGGATACGGAATTGCCAGCAACTACAAAAGCAAAGATTGACGCTATTTGTGAGCTTGAAGAACTTGGAGCACAAGTTAAAGTGCTGGCCTTGCCGCTGTCAGAGCGAGAGCTTGTGGAGCAGCATGTACAGGCGATTCGCGCCGAGTGGGGCTCGATTGCTGGTGTTATTCATTGCGCGGGAAGCTGGGATTTGGATAATCCAGCCTTTATTCGCAAGCCTCTGGACGTATTCTTGCAGGTGGCTGAACCAAAGACGACCGGATTCGAAGTGTTATTAGCGAGCTTGAGGGCAGAGCCTTTACGCTTCTTTGTATTGTTCTCCTCGGTATCGGCCATCATCCCTACGCTAGGTGCAGGGAGAAGTGATTATGCCATGGCGAATGCTTATTTGGATTATGCCGCAGAGGCTTATCATGCCACGTGCCCAATCGTCAGCATACAATGGCCAAGCTGGAAAGAGACAGGACTAGGTGAGGTGAGAAATAAAGCCTATGACGATACAGGCCTGTACAGCCTGACGAATCAGGAAGGGCTGCATTGGCTGGACACGATTGTATCAGGCGGTATTGGCCCTGTTGTTATGCCAGTAGTCGTGCAGTCGGACAAGTGGAATCCTGCAAGACTGCTGGATCGTTACATGGTCGATGCTTCTGCTCGATCAGACGAAAAGGCCATTAAGATGGCGTTGCCCCATACGGAATCTTCCCTGACACACGAATCAGATACTGATCTGCTGAAGCAGACAGAAGCATGGCTTACTGCCTTGCTCGCCAAGGAGCTAAAGACAGAACCGGCGAAGCTTGCAAGTCATGTGCCCTTTCAGGAATTTGGCATAGACTCGATTATGCTGGCGCAAATTGTGCGGCAGATGGATCGAAGCTTGCATGGAGTAGCTGTAGACCCGGCTGCGTTTATCGAACAAGGAACGATAGGGAGCATGACGCAATATTTGATCGAACATCATCGTGAGGCCCTATTAGCAAATACAACTGCAAATATTCAAGCCCCTTCTAACCTGCACAAAGACATAAAACCTAACATAACCGCACATAAAGACTTAAAAACAGATATGAATATTCGATCCGAAATGGGGACTAGCACCAAAAAAACCGTTAACTCTATACGACAGCTCAGCTTACCATCCGCACCACAGAGGGCCGCCGCCAATCGGGATAAAATTGCCGTTATCGGCATGGCGTGTCACTTCCCGGAGGCGTCTAATTTAGCAGCATACTGGGAAAACCTGCGCATTGGCAAAGACAGCATTGGGGAAGTTCCGTTATCACGTTGGAATTGGCGGGACTATTACGATCCGAGTGGGCACCAAGCAGGCAAGAGTCTTAGCAAATGGGGCGCATTTCTGGAGCAGATCGAATATTTTGATCCAAGCTATTTTCATATCTCGGAGGCATTGGCGGAGCAAATCGATCCTTTGCAGCGACAATGGCTTGAGGTCAGCGCCGAAGCGCTTGCAGATGCCGGTTTTGGCAAACGGGACCTGTGGGGCAAACGAGTGGGCGTATTTACGGGTACCCGAACCAGCAACTTCGGTAGTAAATATTGCGCTACCTCGAAGGATGTACTCGTCGCGACAGGACAAAACTTTATAGCGGCCCACTTATCTCACATCTATAACTTCAAGGGGCCTAATATGGTCGTTGATGCTGCTTGTGCAAGCTCGTTGACTGCGATTCACTTGGCAGTGCGCAGCATCCAGAGCGGTGAAGCAGAGATGGCGCTTGCAGGTGGCGTGGAAATACTGCTCGACGAGTCGATGTATTTGGATTTGAGCGCAGCCAAAATATTGTCGCCAGAAGGACGCTGCCGCACGTTCGATTCTGCGGCAAACGGTGTTGGGTTGGGTGAAGGCTGCGGTGTACTTGTGTTGAAGCCATTACAAGCTGCTATTGCGGATGGCGACAAAATATATGGTGTCATTGACGGTACGGCGATTAACAATGACGGCAATACGATGGGTGTGACCACGCCGAACCCGGAAGCGCAGCGCGAACTGATAGAAGCGGCTATTGAGGATGGCGGCATCCATCCAGACACCATTACTTACGTAGAGGCGCATGGAACAGGCACTCTGATTGGAGATCCGATTGAATTGAAGGCACTTACGCAAGTATTTGGCAAATACACTTCAAATAAGCAATATTGCGGTGTCGGCAGTGTCAAGACGAACTTGGGCCATCTTTTAAGTGCGGCGGGCGCGGCCAGCGTTATTAAAGTGCTGCTCTCAATGACGGCGGGGCAATTGCCCCCAACGCTAAATTGCAGTCATCCAAACCCAAGGTTTAATTTTGATGATTCTCCATTCTATCTGGTGAGGGAGGCGCGGTCTTGGCAAACAGAGCAGCACGTGCTGAGAGCTGGCATCAGCTCCTTCGGATTAGGCGGGAACAATGCACACATTATTGTCAGCAATGAAGGGATTCCTGAGTCACTGCGCGCCACTTTGGTTCCAAAGGGCGACAGAGTGACATTTAACCGACGAAGATTCTGGCCACAACCGCTGCTTGTTGAACAGGAATTGCATCGAGGGCAGGAGACGGTGGAAGAGGACGCATTTGCAGGATTTTTTGAGCCTGTCCAGATTACGAGGTAAGGAGCATTGCTAATGATTAGTCAAATGCAAAAGCAAGAAAGTTACTTGCAGCGAGTTACGCATGCCAACTATATCGTTCGGGACCATCTGGTCCATCAGATTCGTACGCTGCCTGGAGTAACGCTACTGGATATGGTATATCGCTTATCCTTGCCCTATTTGGGCACACAGGCTATTGAGCTGCGCAATATTTTGTTTATTCAGCCTATCGTGACATCACCGCAGTTTGATCAGGAAGTCAACGTTACTTTTACACCAGAACCAACGCATGTTCAAGTACGGGTGACTAGCAGAAAGGTACGTGGCGACCAAGTCGTAGAGCCTGAATGGCAGGCTAACATGGAATGTACCTTGTTCACAAGGCAGGAGCAGAGCCAGACAAATAAGATCAGGGATATCAAGTCCATGATGAACCAGGCTGATCAAAAATGGGACATGGATGACGTCTATGGCGTAGCACGAGAAGCGGACATTAACCACTACACATTTATGAAGACATTAGGAACGGTTTATCGTCGTGGACAAGAAGAGATTATGGAGCTGCAGCTAGGGGAGCTTTCGGAACAATATCGCTCTAAGTTTTATGCTCATCCGGCTTTTCTTGACGGTTCAACCTTTGCAGGCTACTCGTTCCGTCTGAGTGGAGAACGCAGTCATTATTTTGATGAGGGGAAAGCATACATTCCTTTTATGATTGGTCGTTTCTGTATTTATAAGACGCTGCCAAGTACGATTTATACGTATACACACCGGTCAACTGCAGATGAGGCCAATGTGTCAGGGGCACTGGATGTATTTTCTACTAATTTAGAAATTCGCGATGCGGCAGGGGAACTGCTGGTTGAATTTGAACGATTAACGTTAAAGCGTATTCGAGAATTGCAATCGATACAACGTTTAGTGGAATTGGAGCAGGAACGAGCCCCATCTCCAGGCAGAGAAACACTTTCTGTTTCTGTAGACAAAGAGCTGCCATCTGTACAAACAGACCCAGACGCTGCGCGGAATGTAGAGGAGCAAGAACCTTTACTGCTCGCTGAAGCTTATTTGCGGGAGCAGATTGGAGTTGTCCTTAATACCGCGCCGACAGCTCTGAATACACAGACTGGGTTTTACGATTTGGGACTGGATTCCACAGAGCTGCTTGGCCTTGTCAAATTGCTGGAACGGCGACTAGAAGCGCAATTGTACCCGACGCTTTTGTTTGAATACGCAACGATTGAACGCTTATCCGAGTATTTGGCGGATCAGTATGCCGAAGCTTTTCGGCAATCGAATGATGGACATGAGGGTCGCACTGAAGGCCGTTATTTAGATAAGGCTGCCAATCCTGACAGTTCAGTTGATGAAGATCCGAAGGCCGCTGCATCCACACTGGCAAATAAGCAAGGTGACCGTGTGCAAGAATCAACTTCATCAACAGCCGCCTCACTGCCAGACGCACATATGATGAAGCAGCAGCGCGCTGGGGAAGATAGCGCATCCGGACATGCTGAGGCTGTGGATCATGAGCTTTTATTGTACAAGCGCCAATGGGAGCGTGTCCCTAGCAGTCAGTCTGTTGGCTGGAATGAGACGAATAGTCACTTAGGTGACCTAGGAAGTACAGCGTCGGTCAAGCCGGGGGTGCGGCAGAAGCTATGGTTGTTCGGTGCTGCCTCTCAGCTGCGGACAAGCCTGCAGTCGGTGCTATCTGCCGAGGCTGCTGCTGATGTGGAGGCGCTGGATTCAGAGCTCACGACCGTGCCTGCACGTCTCGAGCTCATGTTTAAGCAGGCACTTAAGCATATTCAACATGAGCTCCAGCAGCTTACAACTGAGCAAGTGCGCTACCTGGTCGTGGCGGATATGGACGATGAATTAGGGCCCTATGCAGCGGCATTGGAGGCAATGTTAAAGACAGCCAGTCTAGAACAGCCCCGTATCGGCGGTAAAGTGATCCTGGTAGACTGTCTGCTGAAGATGTCCATGCCCCAGGTTATAAAGTTGTTGCAGCAGGAATCCAACTCAATTAGTCGCGGGGAAGAGACGGTACTTTATAAAGGTACAACTAGAGAACGTCATATCAGACAATGGGTGCCTATACCGCACTATAACCGGAAACAACCGTACACTTTAGAAAGTCCTGAGCAATCCGAACTTGCGTACAAGCCAAACGGCACTTATGTGATCACTGGGGGATTAGGCGGACTAGGGCTACTGGTTGCGGAACATATTACGGCACATTTCCCCGTAAAACTGGCATTAATCGGCCGTTCAACATTAGGACCTGAACAGGAAGAACGTGTCAGGCGTCTGCGAGAACAAGGCTCAGAAGTGATCGTGCTGCAGGCGGATATGGGTAATGATGCAGAGGTAACCGCCGCTTTCAGCCGCATAAAAGATCAGCTCGGTACGGTTAACGGGATTATTCATAGTGCAGGCGTCATTAGGGACGAGTACATTGTACGTAAAAATACAGACGAGCTAAGCGCAGTATTTCACCCTAAAGTACATGGCTTGTATGCGCTCGATCAGGCAAGTCGCGAAGAACGATTGGATTTCTTTGTGCTGTTCTCCTCCATTTCCGCTGTTATCGGCAATATCGGCCAGGCGGACTATGCCAGTGCTAACGCAATTATGGATGTGTTCGCAGCGCAGCGGGACGCGCAAGTTCGAGCAGGGGCACGACATGGGGCAACTGTGTCTTTCAATTGGCCGTTATGGGCAAATGGGGGCATGCGAATCGACGCGCAGATGGAACGGATGCTGTTTGCATCTTCCGGGCTGCGACCGCTACCTAACGAGGCAGGCTTACAGGCGTTGGATGCGGTGCTTGCGGCAGATACAGTACAGGCTGTTGTGCTGTATGGAGCGGCGGGGGTTATACAGGATACCTTTATGGGTAACCATGCGAGCCAACCTCTATCTTCCTTCTCCGAGGACACAAGCGAGATCGAGGTCAGTTACGGACCGGACGATATTGCTGTTATTGGACTGTCCGGACGGTATCCGCTTGCAGGAAATGTGGAGCAATTCGAACGCAACCTTCTCGCCAAGCGTGATTGCGTAACGGGCTTTCCACAGGATAGATGGGAAGGGCATTCTTTTGGATATGAGGTCGATCATTTTTATAAATTCGGCGGATTTGTGGATGACATCGACAAATTTGACCCACTGTTCTTTAATATGTCACCACGTCAGGCGGAGACAACGGATCCACAGGCTCGTTTATTTTTACAAGCGGCTTGGGAGGCGTGTGAGGATGCCGGTTATTATCAGGACCGAGCCGAGCATCATTACGTATCTGGCGGGGAACATACGGTAGGCGTATTTGCAGGCGTGTTTTGGAGTCATTATGAGCTGTTTGGCGCAGATTTGGCCCACCAAGGGGTTCCAATGTCATTTGGAAACAGCCCTGCGGCAATTGCTAATTTGGTATCTTACAGCCTTAACCTGCACGGGCCATCTATGGCGGTGGACACGATGTGTTCGTCATCGCTAACTGCAATTCACCTAGCGCGTGAAAGTATTCGCAGTGGGGAATGCCACTTTGCGCTTGCAGGGGGTGTCAATCTAGTCACGCATCCGCACAAGTATATGTTCTTGAAGCAGGCGCAATTTCTGTCCTCGGACGGGCGCTGCCGCAGTTTCGGTGAAGGCGGCGATGGCTATGTGCCTGGTGAAGGGATAGGTGCTGTCCTGTTAACGACTGTTGCACGGGCAGAGCGCGAGGGGTATCCGATCTACGGTATTATAAAGGGTTCTGCTATTAATCATGTCGGCAAGACATCCGGTGCTACGGTTCCCGACCCTATTGCACAGTCTGAAGTTATCAAGGAGGCGCTTGGAAAGTCTGCCGTTAATCCACGTACGATCAGTTATGTGGAAGCACATGGAACGGGTACTTCGCTTGGCGATCCGATTGAAATTCAAGGATTAAACCGTGCCTATTCTGCGTGGACGAAGGATAAGCAATTTTGTGCAATCGGCTCTTCCAAGTCCAACATTGGGCATTTGGAGGCGGCAGCAGGTATTGCTGGATTAACGAAACTGCTGCTGCAACTGAAGCGTGGCGAGTTGTTCCCGTCCCTTCATGCCGAGGATGCGAATCCGTTTATACCGTTTGCAGATACCCCCTTTTATCTGGAGCGTGATGGAGGACCATGGCAGAGACCTGAATTGGCGATCGATGGTGAACTAAAAATATATTCAAGACGGGCTGGGCTAAGCTCCTTTGGTGCTTTCGGAAGTAATGCCCATTTGGTTGTTGAAGAGTATGTACCGAATTCCAGCAGAATTCAAACCAATAGGTCGGACGCTGCGAGGGGGGAACAAGGCGCAGTAGTCATCCCGCTGTCTGCGCGTAGTGAAGACAGACTTCTAGCAAGCGCCCAGCAGCTGCTTTACTTTTTAACAAAACAAGCTGCTGGAGTCGACCAGGCGCCAACGGCCGACTTGCGTGAACAGGTAAAAACGGACATCTTGCAGCAGTTAGGTGAGCTGCTTCATGTTGCTGCAAGTGAGCTGGATGCTGCGCATTATTTCGTAGACCAGAACGTGGACCATTTGCTGCGTCATCGTTTATCCGAGCGGCTTGCGGAGTTGTGGGAACTGTCAGATTGGGAGGTATATACGTACAAAGCAAGCTCCGTTAACGAGTTGGTAGACCTGTTGCTCGAACATGATTGGGAGAAGTTTGCCAATATCTATGAGGCTTCGGTTGCATCCACTGGCCCTGCAAAGGCTGGTTCAATCCACGTAGTGGAGAACGGCGAATATCAGCAGCAAATTCACTTGTCCGAGTTGGCTTATACCCTGCAAGTAGGAAGGGAAGCCATGGCAGTGCGTCTTGCTTGTGTTGTGAGCTCTATAGATGAACTAATCCGCAAGCTGACAGAGCTGGTAGCAGGGATAATCCCCTCTAGCAGCTATCGAAGCGAGGGTGCGATGATGCAATCCGCTGTTCCAGTCGAGCTGCGCAGTCGGATGAGCCAGAACGAGTTATGCAGTGCAGCAGAGCAATGGGTGAAAGGGGCTCGGCTGAATTGGCGTACACTTTATGTTTCTTCGCCAAGGAGAATTCATTTGCCAACCTATCCATTTGCCGGCGACAAGTACTGGGTGCCTAAAGTGGAGCAGGCAGATGCAGTGCTGTCTCGTTCAACGCAAGTGCCAACTGCAGCCGGAACCGTTTTGCATCCACTTTTACATCGGAATACATCTGATTTAACGGAGCAGCGGTTTAGTTCCCGTTTTACGGGCGAAGAAGGTTTTTTGGCAGATCATGTTATAAACGGGCGCAGCGTGTTACCAGCAGCTGCATGCTTGGAAATGGTACGGGCAGCTGTATTTGAGGCCGCTGCGCCTCTAATGGAACAAGAGCGACGACTAACATTTAAGCATGTCGTATGGACAAGACCCATAGTCATCAATGGGAATGAGGGTGAAATCCATATTGGCTTGTTTGCTGAGGACAATGGCGGAATCGCGTTTGAAATATACGGTAAAGAGTCGGAGACGTCATTCACGCAGGGCAGCGTGACGATTGGTACCGAGATCGAACAACCGCGTATTCAGTTGGAGCGTTTACTTGAAACAACCAGACCAAGCCGCTGGAGCACGGAACAGTATTACTCAGCTTTTCAGCAAGCTGGTCTCGAATATGGAGCAGAACATCGTTGTATGGAACAGATATTTCTAGGAACAGATGCAGCTATAGTCAAGCTGCGTTTGCCCGAACGTGAATCTGGGTCTGCAGCGGACGCACCTTTTATGCTGCATCCAGGCTTGCTGGATGCAAGCTTACAGGCAACGCTTGTCCTGATACAGGGGTTAACTGATAGTTTGGATGAGCTGCCGCAAGTCACCTTAACCGTACCTTACGCTTTACATGAATTGAACATGTTTGATACAGCGACTTCTACAATGTGGGCGATCGCACGATTCAGCGCAAACGGACCTTCCTCAGACACGACACATACCTTTGATATTGACGTATGTGATGAAGCGGGCAACGTGTTATGGCGTCTTCTGGGCTTATCAGCCAGAACAATTAAGGCGGAAGCGGCGGGCGTCGGTGTTCTGGTCTATGAACCAACATGGCGGGCGAGTGATCTGCCTGTGCATACGCCTCATGCAGCACCGTGGACCCGCCATGATATTCTTCTTTGCGGGCTGGAAGATATAGACGATCGACTGCTCACAGACCAGATGACAGGAGCTGCCTGCCTGTCGTTGCGGACAGACGAGCGGCACTTAGGGCTGAACTTTCAGTACTATGCTATCCATTTGCTTGAACATATTCAGCGTGTGTTAACAGCTGGCGGCACAGATAAAGTGCTGCTGCAAGTAGTCATCCCAACCACTGATGATGGCAAGCTCCTTGCTGGCCTGAGCGCTATGCTGAGAACGGCCCATTTGGAGCATCCGCGTTTGTTG
The DNA here is from genome assembly GCF_022346885.1 of Paenibacillus sp. ACRRX. Classification (GTDB taxonomy): domain Bacteria; phylum Bacillota; class Bacilli; order Paenibacillales; family Paenibacillaceae; genus Paenibacillus_B. Next base: position 335,988 of record NZ_JAKRNK010000005.1, on the reverse strand, counting down.
TGGCAGTTAGTCGAATTTGACCACAAGCCCGAGTCGGTGGCATCTAATCTAGCCTCATCCGCAAATACGCTTGCTGAACTGGCACATCTGTTAAGCGTCAATGCCATCCAAAGCCAACATGGCGACCTTCATATTCGTTATCGTCATAACAAGCGCTACGTGCAGGAATGGAAGGAGCACAATACTCAAGATCAAGTTGGCAAAGTGCCATGGCAAAACGAAGGGGTTTACTTGGTTACGGGAGGCACAGGAGGACTTGGGCAGATTGTAGCTAAAGACATCCTTAATCGTGCAGAGCGGCCGATAGTGGTGCTGACTGGTCGTTCTCCACTTGATGAACGAGTGCAAGACAAGCTGAGTGCATTAAGGAATGAAGCGCCGCTTGCTGTGATTGAATATATGCAGACAGACGTGGCGGATCGCAGTCAGGTTGATACGCTTATGAATGTTATTCATGCCCGTTACGGGAAGTTGAATGGTATTATCCACAGCGCTGGCGTAACACGTGACAGCTACATCCTGAAGAAGACCCCGTCAGAACTGACAGAGGTCTTTGCGGCTAAGACAATGGGAATCGTTCACCTTGATCAGGCAAGTCGACATTTCCCGCTCGATCTGTTTATTATATTCGGTTCGCTTGCGGGGGCATTGGGCAACGCAGGGCAAGCTGATTATGCGGCAGCTAATGCTTTTGCAAGCGCGTATGCAAAATTGCGGACAGAGGCGGTGCAGACTGGGCTTTGCTCAGGCAGCACCTTAACGTTGGATTGGCCGCTCTGGCAAGAGGGGGGGATGACGGTAGACGTAGAGAACGAGAAACGACTGCGTCATCACCTCGGCATTATTCCGATGCGAACAGCCTCTGGAATAAAGGCATTATATGATGGGCTATCTCTGCAAGCGCCGCATCTAATCGTGTTGGAAGGCGACTTGGCGCAGATGAGAACGCGTATGACAGGCAATGAGAGGGGTACTGATCGTGGCGCCAAGCAGACGTCAGGCTGGAACGAGGCCGCAGCCGCTACGGCTGTTGCTGCCACTACAAGCGGAGAAACAGGAGGCTCAGGCAGACATGCTTCGCTTGTTACAACAGCGATAGAAGAGACGCTTGCCAGACTGGTCTCTCAACTGCTTAAGGTGAAGCCGCAAGATATTGAGCCACAGCTAAAATTAAGCGATTATGGGTTTGATTCAGTTACATTTACGGAGCTGACGAATCGATTAAATGAACAATTTAAAGTGGATCTAACTCCGGCAATCTTTTTTGAGTACGCGACGATCCAAAGCTTTGCCGACTACATGGTTAAAGAACACTACGAGACGATTGCTCAATTGCTGCTGCCATCTGAAGCACTGAGCGAAGAGCTGCTAAACAAAGCTGGGAGCCTGAAAGCTGTAGACGAGCTGGATATAGCTCCGTTACCTCGTCGTGCACGCTTTGCACAGAACGCCTCAAACGTATCAACTTCTCTACACCGCTCTACTCATACACATGGGACAGAGCATACAGCTAGAGCCTCTGCATCTGACCTGTCTGGCGTATCACAATATCAAACAAGACCACTTATAAGTGCCAAACAAGCACTCGCAGACCCTCTAGGCGGGAGATCAGCATCTAATCAACAAGCCCTGCCAGGACAAGTTGCTATTATTGGGATGAGCGGCAAGTTTCCAATGGCTGATGACCTGGAGGAATTGTGGGCAAATCTGCTGCAAGGCAAGGACTGCATTACCGAAATTCCAGCTGATCGTTGGGATTGGCAGTCCTATTTCGGTGACCCTGCCATGGAGCCCAACAAGTCCAATGTGAAATGGGGCGGCTTCCTGAATGGGATCGCTGAGTTTGATCCGCAATTTTTTGGCATCTCACCGCGAGAAGCGGAGCTGATGGACCCGCAGCAGCGGCTGTTGATGACGTATGCGTGGAAGGCGCTGGAGGATGCTGGTTATGCAGCTGCCAGCTTGGCAGGTTCCGACACTGGTCTATTTGTCGGTACTGCGAGCAGTGGATACAGCGAGCATGTCTATCGTGCGGGCTTGCCGATTGAAGGCTACACTTCTACCGGCAGTGTTTCTTCCGTAGGTCCTAACCGAATCAGTTATTTCATGGACCTTCACGGGCCAAGTGAACCGATCGAAACGGCGTGCTCCAGTTCATTGGTAGCCTTAGACCGTGCCGTGGCGGCTATTCAGAATGGTAGTTGCCGTATGGCCATTGTCGGTGGAGTAAACACCATCTTGTCGCCAGAACCACATATCAGCTTTAACAAAGCGGGAATGTTGAGTGAGGATGGTCGTTGCAAGACCTTCTCAGCTGCTGCCAACGGGTACGTTCGCGGTGAAGGTGTAGGCATGCTGGTACTGAAAGGGTTGGATGAGGCGGAACGGGATGGTGATACGATCCATGGCGTCATTCGTGCGACTGCCGTTAATCATGGCGGGCGTGCGCAATCATTAACAGCTCCTAACCCGAAGGCACAAGCGGCTCTATTGCAAGCGGCGTATGGCAAAGCAGGGATTGATCCTCGAACGGTGACATACATTGAGGCTCACGGAACAGGGACTGAGCTGGGTGACCCGATCGAGATTAATGGCTTAAAAGCGGCGTTCCAGGCCTTATATGAAAAAAGTGGTCTGCCAGCAACAACTCAATCGCATTGTGGGCTGGGCTCAATCAAGACCAATATTGGGCATTTGGAACTGGCGGCAGGAGTTGCTGGTGTGATCAAAGTTCTACTGCAAATCAAACATCAGACGCTTGTCCAGAGCTTGCATTGTGATGAGGTGAACCCGTATATCCAGCTCAAGGACAGCCCGTTTTATATCGTACAGCATAAGCAGGAATGGACAGCGCTCCGTGATGAGTATGGCAATGTGGTGCCGCGCCGCGCGGGAGTAAGCTCATTCGGATTTGGTGGCGTCAATGCACATGCGGTCATTGAAGAGTATATTCCGCCAATTAAGCAGAAAACAGAGCGGACATCTTCAACAGAAGTGAAACCGGTTGTTGTTGTGTTGTCAGCGCGGAATGAAGAACGCTTGCGTGATCAGGCTGCTCAATGGCTGACCTATCTGGATGCAGGCAAGCTGGAAGATTCCGAGCTTGCAAATGCAGCCTATACACTGCAGACAGGTCGGCAGGCATTTGAAGAACGAATTGGCATTGTAGTCGCGTCTGTGCAGCAATTGCGCGATAAACTTATGCTTTACGTTTCAGGGGAAGAATCGATCTCGGGCTTGTACCGAGGTCATACCAAACGAAGCAAAGATCTGGTTTCGTTGTTCGCAGACGAAGATTTGAAGTTGGCGGTTGAGGCCTGGTTTGCCAAAGATAAGCATCATAAACTGGCAGAAATCTGGGCGCGGGGGCTGGACATGGATTGGAAACCGATGTATCAAAGTGTCCTTCCGCAGCGACTAAGCTTGCCGACTTACGTGTTTGCACGCGAACACTATTGGGTTGGGCAATGGAAGTCCGTGTCTGCGCGGTCCGAGAGCGTAGGCCAGTATAGTCATCACGAGCACTCAGTGGATGCATCACAACGTAATGGTCAGCGGCTTCCAACTGCCGAGGCCTCAATTCAGATCAGCCAACTTGGTCAGTCTCTAGCAGCAATGGACGCAGTTGGTCATACGACTCAGATTCAACGAGACACACTCCGAACAGAATCGTCAAATCGTCAGTATGAGCAGACGGCATCGAGAGATGCTTTGCAACGTTCGTTTGCTTCGACTGAGCCTGGTGCTCCATCGCCTGCTGTTCAAGTGCATACAGCAGCGAAGCCGACAGGCATCAAACTTAAGCCTACCAGCAATAGGCCTCCAGAGGTCCAGCATTCATCAGCTGCCGAGAGATCAACTGTAAAGCTGCGACCGCTGTCGAACTATACAGCTGAAAAGAATCTCCATGGTGTAACGACTGCCGCGCAAGCTGTTTCGCCCCAGTACGGTGAACTACAGCTAGGTAATGAAAGGTTAAGTAGATTACCGAACGTAGGAGAACCACCTGTTGGAGAATCGCTCACTTCAGTGGAGAGCCAGGATCAAACGTACGAAGGCTACCTCCATCAGACCACTGTCAAGAGTTCGCCGGAAGCTGCTTCAATGCTCGCACAGCGGCTGCGTCAAGAATTGACGTCAAGCTTAGCGGAGGCGTTATATTTGAGTGCTGCTGATATCGATACAGATAAGCCGTTTATCGAGATGGGACTGGATTCGATTATCGGGGTAGAGTGGATGCGTACCATTAATCGCTGCTATGGCACCACTATTGCGGCCACTAAAGTGTACGACTATCCGAATGTACGTGACCTAGCTTCCTATTTAGCTAATCAATTGCATCAAGCCGAGGCAGGAACTTTATCGAATCAGACAACTGCCGAACATAAGACGATATCAGAGACGCGAAGCATTTCATCATCAGTTGCAGGCATCTCCATACCCGATATCTCAACAGGAAGCAGGCAAATGGGCTCACTGCTGCAAGAACTTACCGAAACTCTAGCTGAAGCTTTGTATTTAACTATTGATAAGGTTGATACCGAAGTGAAATTTATTGATCTGGGGCTGGATTCGATCGTTGGCGTTGAATGGCTGCGCGCAGTAAACCGTCAATACGGCACAACGGTTACAGCGACCAAGCTGTACGACTATCCGACACTGCGCGAGTTCGCCACATATCTCAATTCACAATTATCTGATTATGATGGTTCACAGCCGTCTGTAGATCACGTGCTGCAGCAAGTGCAGGCGGGAAAGCTTGACATTCAGCAAGCAGAAAAGCTGCTTATGACATTAGGAGGCGTTTAGATGAACAAGGATCTTATTTTTAACATTGTCATCAACCATAGTCGGGAGTTGTTGCCAGAATTAGAAGGGCACAAGTTCCAATATACAGATCGATTGACGGATCTGGGCGCAAATTCTGTCGATCGGGCCGAAATTGTAATGATGACGATGGAATCATTGTCACTGCATATTCCTCGTGTTGAATTGTTTGGCGCATCCAACATTGGTGAATTGGTGGATCTGATTTATGACAAATTGCAGCTCGTCTAACGTGTGGGTCACCGGTGCGGGAATAACTTCTGCAGTAGGAAAAGGGCAATCAGCGTTTGCTGAGGCCCTTTTCCGTGGTGATCATGCTTTTGGCATAATGGAGCGGCCGGGACGGCAGAAGGAGAGCAGCTTTATCGGGGCGGAGTTGGCCCCGATGCTGCCTGCGGACCGCATCGCCAAGCGGTTGTGGCGAGGTGCATCGCTGACCAGTCAAGCCGCACTGGTCACACTGCTGGAAGCGTGGGAAGAGGCGCGGTTGGACAATGTGAATCCGACACGAATCGGTCTCATTATTGGCGGTTCAAATGTACAGCAGCGTGAGCAGTTGCTCACCTATGATACTTATGCGAATCGGCCGCTCTACACGAGGCCAACCTACGCACTTACTTTTATGGATAGTGATTTATGCGGCATATGTACGGAGCAATTCAATATCAAAGGATTTGCCTATACGGTAGGCGGGGCCTCAGCAAGCGGCCAAGCGGCGGTAATCGCTGGAGCAGAGGTGATTCGTTCCGGTCAAGCGGACGTTGTCATTGCTTTGGGGGCGCTGATGGATTTGTCCTACCTGGAGTGCCAGGCATTACGTTCGCTTGGCGCGATGGGTTCCGATCGTTATGCGGGTGATCCTGGCGCGGCTTGCCGGCCTTTTGACCGTTCGCGGGACGGCTTTATTTACGGAGAAGCCTGCGGTGCGATAGTTCTTGAGCGTGCGGAGCATGCTGCGGAGCGCGGGCAGAAAGCTTATGCTCGCATCGCTGGCTGGGGCATGGCAGCGGACGGCAATCGGAACCCGAACCCTTCTGCGGAGGGGGAGACACGTGCCGTACAGAAGGCATTGATCTCCGCAGGTGTGGATTCGAGCGAGATTGATTATATCAATACGCATGGAACAGGTTCGGCAATTGGGGATGAGACTGAACTACAGGTCATTAGAGATTGTGGTCTTGAACAGGCTTATCTGAATGCGACCAAGTCAATTACAGGTCATGGACTCAGTGCAGCGGGAAACGTGGAGCTAGTGGCAACACTTCTCCAGATCAAGAGTTCCAAGCTGCATCCCACCCGCAACTTGTATGATCCGATTGATCCAGCGCTGCGCTGGGTCGCGGATCAGTCGATGGACCATGAAGTCCGGAACGCATTAAGTTTAAGCATGGGATTTGGCGGCATGAACACAGCCGTTATTTTGCAGCGATTATGAACGGAAAGCAGGGAGAGGGCAGATGATCTCAGCGGGAATAGAAGCAATGAATGCTTTTGGAGGTACGGTAAGCCTGAATGTGATGGAACTGGCCAAATATCGCAAGTTAGATACAGGCCGATTTGAAAATTTGTTAATGGTAGAAAAGTCAGTTGCCCTCCCGTACGAGGACCCGGTAACGTTTGCGGTTAATGCGGCAAAGCCAATAATTGACGCAATGTCCGAAGCTGAAAAGAACCGGATCGAGATGTTGATTACATGTACGGAATCGGGTATCGATTTTGGCAAATCCATCAGTACTTATGTTCACCATTACTTGGGGCTGTCGCGAAACTGCAGGCTATTTGAAATGAAACAAGCCTGCTATGCGGGAACCGCTGGCTTTCAGATGGCTGTTAATTTTGTGCTGTCGCAAGTATCGCCGGGTGCTAAAGTATTGGTCGTTGCTACGGACATCTCTCGTTACTTGAAAGTTGAAGAAGGAGATGAATTGTCGCCGGACTGGTCCTTTGTGGAGCCCAGTGGGGGCGCTGGCGCCGTAGCACTGCTCGTCTCGGAGCAGCCGGTTGTCTTTCAGGTCGATCCTGGCGCCAATGGGTATTATGGCTATGAGGTCATGGATACTTGCCGACCAGTACCGGATAGTGAAGCCGGAAATGCGGATTTATCGCTGCTCTCCTATCTGGATTGTTGTGAGCAAACTTATCTGGAGTATGAACGTCGGGTAAGCGGAGTTCATTACCGGGAAACGTTTGATTACATGGCATATCATACGCCTTTTGGTGGCATGGTCAAAGGCGCCCATCGCACGATGATGCGCAAGATGGTCAAAGCAAAGTCCGCCGAGATTGAGCAGGACTTTGAAGAGCGTGTGCTTCCTGGCCTGCACTACTGTCAGCGAGTCGGCAACATTATGGGGGCCACGCTGTTTCTTGCGCTGACCAGCACAATTGATCAAGGCAACTTTGACGTGCCGAAACGAATCGGCTGTTTTTCTTACGGATCAGGATGCTGCGCTGAATTTTTCAGTGGTGTCGTGACACCTGAAGGGCAGGAGAGACAACGTCAACTGGCAATTGGCCGCCAATTATCGACGCGTTATTCACTCGCGATGGATGAGTACGAAGCCGTGCTGCAAGCAAGCGACATTGTCAAGTTCGGCACACGCAACGCCAAGCTCGACCCGCTGTTTATTCCACAGGCCGTGATCAGGCATACGGCACCGCGACTCGTGCTTGATGAGATACGCGATTATCACCGCGTGTACAAATGGTCCAATGTCACATGAGCAGCCTTTACGAGACCATCCGCATTCGTCATCAAGGTCCAGTGGCATATATCCAGTTGTACAGGCCAGATGCAGACAATTCGATTAATGACCTTATGATCTTCGAATGTTCGGACGCGCTGGTTAATTGCGGTGATCATACCCAGGTCATTGTGCTGGAAGGTTTGCCGGATGTGTTCTGTTCTGGTGCCGACTTTCAGCATGTAAGCGAGCATGATGCGGCAGGGTCAGAGGCTCTCGATGTAGCTGCCCCCCTTTATGCGTTATGGGAACAACTTGCCAACGGACCGTATGTCACAATTGCACATGTAAAAGGAAAGGTGAATGCGGGTGGTGTGGGCTTTGCAGCAGCTTGTGACATGGTTATTGCAGAAGATTCGGCGCAGTTCAGTTTATCGGAAATGCTATTTGGCTTGTTTCCGGCATGTGTGCTGCCTTTTCTCATTCGCCGCATAGGCTACCAGCGATCCCACTACTTAACGTTATCCACGCAAGCAATCAGTGGAAGCCAAGCGTATGAGTGGGGGCTTGCTGATGCAGTTGGACCCGACAGTGAACTGCTGTTGCGCAAGCACATCCCGCGGCTGACTCGAATATCAAGGGAAGGTATTGTGAATTACAAGTTATACATGTCCAAGCTTCGTGATGACATATCAGCTGCCAAGCCAGAGGCGATTAGGGCCAATCAAACGATGTTTGCGGACCCCTCAACTCGTGAAAGAATCAGCCGTTATGCCGCGACAGGACTATTTCCATGGGAATCCTAGGAGCGAACGCCAGTTATGAAACAATCAATCGTTCAAATGAAAGAGATAGAACCTGGAATCATGCTGCTGCAGATGGAAGACCGCGAGCATAAAAACATGCTTACCCCTGACATGACCGCTTCGCTGCAAGCGGCATTTCGGCTTATCGGGGCGGACGAGCGCTGTCGTGCAGTGATCTGGACGGGATATGACAGCTATTTCTCATCTGGGGGCACGAAGGAAGGATTATTGTCCATCCATGCAGGCCGGGCCGTATTTACAGATGCATCCGTATTTCAACTGTCCTTGGAATGTCCGGTTCCAGTCATTGCAGCTATGCAGGGACATGCGATCGGCGGGGGATTGTCGATGGGACTCTTTGCCGACTTTGTGGTGTTAAGTAGAGAAAGTGTATACACAGCCAATTACATGAAATACGGTTTTACGCCAGGTATGGGCGCTACCTTTATTATGCCGTACAAGCTGGGGTATTCGCTCGGCAGCGAAATGCTGCTGACGGGCAGCGCTTATAGAGGGGGCGAGCTGGAGCGTCGCGGCGTTCCGTTTCCCGTTGTACCAAGAGGGGATGTATTGGCGGAGGCGTTGGAGCTGGCACGAAATATGGCATTGAAGCCACGAGCATCGCTGCTGACCTTGAAGCACCATTTGACAAGGGCGATTCGGGAGCAGCTCTCAGAGGTCATCCAACAGGAGATCGAAATGCACGAACAGACGATTCATCAAGCAGAAGTTAAAGAACGGATCACACAGTTATTTGGCAACTAAAGTATTAAATTGACAGATAAAGAGGGAGATAAATGAACGCACAAGCGATCTTACGGTCTCTGCAGGAGGGAAATATTAGTCTGGCGGAGGCTAAGCACAGACTTAGCGAGGCCTCGAGGCAGGAACAACGTTTAGCGGAAGGGCCTGTATCAGCACAAGATGCAAGGCAAGATTTGAGTCAAGAGATACAAGACTCTATACCGGAATCGAAATGGTTGCACAAGCAAGTGTCTACAACAGAACCGAAGCTAGGACGCGAACTTTCCCCACAGCCTTCTGGACCGATACGTGATTCTTATGATGAGAGCAATGATGGAGCAGCCCGCCTTAAGCGAGACTCCGATGCCATAGCCATCATTGGGATGTCCGGGCAGTTTCCACAGGCGAACACGATGGAGCAATTTTGGAGCAATCTGGCGGAAGGACGCGACTGCATAAGTGAAGTGCCCGCGGATAGGTGGGATATGTCGTTCTACGACGCAGACCCCAAGACACCTGGCAAAAGCTACTCCAAGTGGATGGGCGTATTGGAGGAAGCGGACCAATTCGATCCGCATTTCTTCCAATTGTCTCCTGCCGAAGCCGAATTTATGGACCCGCAGCAGCGATTGTTCCTGGAGCATTGTTGGCGGAGTCTGGAGGACGCTGGCATAGCCCCCTCCAGCTTGGCTGGCAGCCGCTGCGGCGTATTCGCAGGCTGCTCCGTGAACGATTACGATCATCTCATGGGCAATGAAGGGATGAGCGCATACGGACTTGTAGGACGCTCTATCGCGATCCTGCCCGCCAGAATTTCTTATTTCCTTAACTTAAAAGGTCCTTGTTTGGCAATAGACACGTCCTGTTCTGCCTCATTGGTTGCGATTGCGGAAGCCTGCAACAGCTTAAAATTGGGGGATAGCGATCTGGCGCTGGCAGGCGGCGTATGCGTGCTGACAAATCCCGCGATGCATATTATGACAAGCAAGGCAGGCATGCTGTCGCCGGACGGACGCTGCTTTACGTTTGACAATCGGGCAAATGGGTTTGTGCCAGGTGAAGGCGTTGGCGTCATCCTGCTCAAACGTCTGGCGGATGCTGTACGGGACGAGGATCTTATCTATGGTGTCATTCGCGGGTGGGGGGTGAATCAGGATGGCCGAACAAACGGGATTACAGCCCCTAGCGGTCAATCTCAAAGTGAGCTGGAGCGTGATGTATACGAGCGATTTGGCATTGATCCTGAATCGATTACGATGGTCGAGACTCACGGTACAGGCACAAGATTAGGTGATCCGATCGAAGTCGAAGCGTTGACAGCTGCCTTTCAGACCTACACGCAAAAGAAAGGATACTGCGCCCTTGGCTCGGTTAAAAGTAATATCGGTCATCTGTTGACGGCTGCCGGAGCAGCAGGTGTTATTAAAGTCCTTCTCTCGATGCAGCATAAGCTGCTGCCACCGACAATTCATTTTGAAGCTTTAAATGACCACATTACGTTGAGCGAGAGTCCGTTTTATGTAAATACGCAGCTGCGGCCATGGAATACTGCTGCGTCTGCACCAAGACGTGCTGCGGTGAGCTCTTTTGGGTTCAGTGGCACGAACGCCCATCTTGTTATTGAAGAATATGTATCCTCAGCTCAGGAGATTGCCTGCTCAACGCAAGTACTGTCGCAGGTTGCCACGCAAATGGTCGCAGGTAACGTTTTATCCTCTTCACATGTTGCTGCCATGAATGCGGCAGATGCTGGACGTTCCACAAATGCAAGGAATGCTGGATCTGTTGGACAATATGTATTTCCTCTGTCTGCTCCAGATGCAGATGGACTTATACGATATGCCAATATGCTTCGAAAATGGATTAGCAGTAAAGGCTATGATAACCCCGAATTGGTAAAATCGCTGGCTTATACGCTTCAGACTGGACGGGAACCGATGAAGGAACGTGTCGTGATCATCGCTGCTCACGTGTCCGATCTGTTGTTAGGCTTGGAAAGTTATTTGAACAATCAGACCTCACCTCATGTGATTACCAAAAGGCATGTATCCGATACAAGCCTTACAACTGCAGACACTCCAAATATTTACACCTCAGACTCACTGAACACTGGCACAAATTCAATAGGATCATATCCCACAGCTGCGCCTACCTTTGCTGCATACTCTAAAACGTCTCTTCATTGGCAGGGACCACAAAGTCTACGAGATGGTTTGCCGCCGAACGATTTCAAGCATCTAATTGATGTAGCCAATACCTGGGTGAATGGAGGCATTGTTCCTTGGCGTGAGCAGTATACTAACAGCTCTTCCAGCCCTGTGCGATTGAGACTGCCAGGCTATCCGTTGAGAAAGGAGAGCTATTGGGTGCGTTATGCAGCAGCAGATGTGGCTCCAACTCAGCAAATCCAAGCGCCAACTCACCATGCTTCTACAGATGCAAGGACTTATGTCTACGAGCTGCTGGCTAGGCACAGCATAGGCATTCAGTCGAATCAGTCTGTAAATTTGTTAGATGAGGGACTGCCATTTATCCAACTGGGCCTCGATTCGCTGGTGGCGATCCATATCCAAAATATGATAATGAAGGATTTTGGCCTTGAGGTCACGATGGTCCAACTTATGGATGGCTTGAATACGCGTGAGCTGATTCAGCTGCTGGAAGGCGTTAATCATGAACTTGCCATTAAACAGACTGAAGCTGTTGCATCAGAGCATTCCAGTGGCGCGGAACGTAGGCAATGGCTTGATGTAGAACATAACGTTCCTCGAATGGATCAAATGAAGCAGAGAGAATACGGTGTTCCGGGCCAAAAAGAAAAGAAGCAAGATGAAGCAGTATGGATGGAGTTATAAGAAAAAGGAGGAGCCATATGCGGTTTTTTGCCTTGCTTCATGAACTGATGCTGAAAGGGATTGCCTTTAAAGTAGACGAAGGCAGGCTGCGCTACAGCGATGAAGGCGGCGTCATGACAGAGTCGATGCGGGCAGAGCTGCTTGCTTATCGGCCAGAGTTCACCAAGCTAACGGGTAGTGCTAATAGTTTTCAACTGGCACCTGTGTCGCCAGCCCAGCAAGCGATGTGGATGATGCATCAATTTTACCCGGAAAGTACAGCTTACAACACAGTACTTGGCTTAAGATTGACTTCACAAGTGGACGAACATGCGTTGGAGCAGGCTTGTCAACAGTTGACGGAGAGGCATCCTGCTTTACGCTCCACTTTTCGGAGCGACGGCCCTGATGTGCTGCAGGTCATCCATAACCAACATCGTGTATGGTGGCAAACCTACGATTGTCGGGCATTCAGCGTCGAACAAGCCCGAGCAGAGATGACTCGACGCAGCAAGGAGCCGTTTCGTCTGGAACGAGGCGCTTTGTTTCGTGCGGAGTTGTTCCGAATGGATGATCATTGCTGTCTGGTGCTGACAGCACATCATATCATTATGGACGCGTGGTCGTACCATTTGATTGTTGAGCAATTGGAAGCTTGTTATCGTGCAAAACTGACAGGCAGAGAAGTCATTCTGCCTCCACTTGACTGCCAGTATGAGGACTTCGTAGTACAACAGCATCAGATGCTGGCAGGGCCTAAAGGCGAGTCGCTTGCTGCTTATTGGTGTGATCGCCTCTCCGGTGAGCTTCCGTCGATACATTTGCCTGTGGACTATCCTCGTCAGCCAGTTCAACGAGGAAATGGCGATTCCGTCGCCTTTGAACTTGACTCCGCGCTGCTAGGCAGATTATCAGCCGCAGCGCAGGAGACAGGCAGCACCCTGTACGTTACGCTGCTCGCCGCTTATCTAGTGCTGCTGCACCGTTATAGCGGTCAGGAAGAACTGATTGTCGGCACGCCAGCAACAGGCAGGACAAAGCCGGAATGGGCTGGTGTAGTCGGGTACTTCATCAACGCCGTCGTCATTCGAGCGGACTGTGCGGGAGAGCCGACGTTCGCCTCGTTTACCAGCCAGGTGAAGCGGGCTGTGCTGGCAGCGCTGGAGCATCAGGAGTATCCATTTGCCCTGCTGTTGGACAAGCTTGGGCTGAAGCCTGATCCGAGCCGGCAGCAGCTGCTGCAAGTCATGTTTGTTTTTATTGATGATATCCGCAAAGCGCAGCAGGCGAACAGCACCAGCACAGCATTGTGGACTCCATTTGATCTGCCAAGCGAAGAAGGACAGAATGATCTGATGCTTGTCATGACGAAGCTCGGTGAGCGCTTTGCAGGAGCATTGCGTTACGATGCCGACCTGTTTGAGCGTGATACCGTATCCCGCATGGCAGACAGCTTTTTAACACTGCTTCACAGCATCGCGGACAACCCGCACCTGCCAATTAGCAAGCTCCCAATCGTAAGTGCCGCTGAGCGGACGCGTCAGCTTGTGCAATGGAATGATACGGCAGCGTCTTATCCTCGTGAATTCCGCTTACATGAGCTGTTTGAGCAGCAAGCTGAACGAACACCTCATGCTGTAGCTGTTGTTGACAGCAATACGTCGCTTACTTATGCGCAATTAAATCGATATTCGAACGAAGTGGCGACTGCATTAATTACGAGAGGCGTGGTTCCCGATGACCGGGTCTGCATTTTGGAGGATCGTGGCTGTGATTTTCTGATTGCGATGCTCGGGATTTTTAAATCTGGCGCTGCCTACATTCCGCTTGATCCACGGCATCCTTCAAGTCGACATCTTGGTATTATCCGTGACAGTGATGCCCAAGTCCTGCTTACTTCCTCAGACAAATCAAAACCTCTTATCCAAGAGGCGAATCAAATGAAGCTTGCTATGTTACCTATAAAACAGTTGTACGGAAAACAATCAGAATGTCGTAATCCACATATACGCGTGTCTGCGGATCATCTGGCTTATGTTATTTACACATCAGGCTCAACGGGTAAACCGAAGGGGGCTATGGTGGAGCAGCGGGGCATGTTAAATCATTTGTTTGCCAAAATAAATGATTTGTCCCTTGGGCCAGGCGATGTAGTTGTGCAAAATGCTTCTCAATGCTTTGATATCTCGGTATGGCAGTTTCTCTCCGCTATCGTAGTGGGAGGGACGACTCGAATCGTTGAGGATGAGCTTGTGATGGATCCCGTTCCATTTCTCGATGTCATCGCTGCTGCGCGTACGACCATTTTGGAGATGGTTCCTTCTTTGCTTCATGCTGTGCTTGATGTCATTCAGGCAAGACCTGACCTGACAGCCAAGCTTCATAGTCTAAGGTGGATGATTGTAACTGGCGAGGCATTGCCGCCTAATTTGTGCGTAAGATGGTTCGCACGATATGCTCACGTTCCAATGATGAATGCCTATGGCCCAACAGAATGTTCGGACGATGTGGCTCACTATGTACTGTATGCTCCGCCAGAGGAGCATCGTACCATCATGCCTATTGGTCGCTCGATTCAAAATACGAGACTGTATATACTGGATCGTTATCTGGAGCCGGTACCAATCGGTGTAACTGGTGAATTGTATGTTGCCGGAGAAGGGGTGGGGCGTGGTTATCTAAATGATCCTGAACGAACAAAGCAAGCTTTCCTGATCGATCATTTGGCCGCCAAGCCTGGAGGGAGGCTGTATCGTACGGGAGATCGTGCCAAATATTTGGCCAACGGAGATATTGAGTACCACGGGCGAATTGATTATCAAGTGAAGGTGCGAGGCTTCCGGATTGAACTTGGTGAAATTGAAGCCGCTATGCAGAAGCTAGCAGGGATCAAAGAGGCGGTTGTAGTGGCAAAAGGCGAGGCGCTGGAGGACAAGACGCTGGTTGCATTTTGGATTGCGGATGCCGAGACTGCATTTTCATCCTCTGCGGATGGGCATCAGGCCTTCAAAAGAATACTGGGCCAAGCATTGCCAGAATATATGGTGCCAGCTGTCTGGCTGCGGCTGCAGCAGTTTCCGTTATCTGCTAACGGCAAGATTGATCGCAACTGGCTAACCGCCAACACATTGAATGACATTGGGCATCAATATGGAGTCGATGTAGCGTTAAAACTGTCTAAAGAGCATGCTTCAGCTGCAACGAAAGGTGAAAGCGGTACTGTTTCTAACGATGCTGTTAGCCATAGGGAATGGCCGAATACTGGAAACGGGGCAAGCAGCCAGTCTGAAAAGATGCTCAGTCATCAGGCAGCAGCTAAGGAGGCGATCTCAACTCCCGTCATGCCATCCGAAAAAGAGCTTCGAGTGTTGTTACAAGGCTGGCTCGAACAGGATGTTGGAGCTGTGATTGCCGAGATGATGAACCTGGCGGTAACGGATTTAGATAGGCGAGCCAATCTGATTGAGAGCGGCTTTAACTCGATCAAATTTATTACACTGAGTGCTAAGCTGGATGAATTGTACGGGATTCGGATTGCTCCACCGCAGTTTTTTGATTTTGCTACGACAACGGGTATCATTCATTATTTGCTGAGCAACTATCAGGAGCAATTAACCGCCAGTTATGTCGAGTTATTGCAGCGATGGCAGCAGGGAAGTCTCGACACCGATTGTACAGAGAGCACCGATCGCATTTTAAATGATTCATCGGCAACATTCCACAGGGATGAAGCCGTTCCTTTCCATGATGCTGGTAAGCAAGCAGCAGTAGATTCGGACGAATTGGACGTAGAGTGGATGGAGTCGGCTGTCGCCATTATCGGGATGGATGCTCGCACACCAGGTGCACGTAACGTGTCAGAGATGTGGAACAATTTAGTTGGCGGCGTAGATGTTATTACGGAGATTCCTGCCGATAGATGGGATTGGCGCCAAGTATCCGGCGAACATACAAAGGCCAGATGGGGTGGTTTTATCGCCGATGTGGATAAATTCGACGCCGGTTTCTTTGGTGTGCCTGAAGAAAAAGCACGGCAGATGGACCCGCAGCAGCGCCTTATGCTGGAGGCCTCTTGGAAAGCAGTAGAAGATGCCGGATACAAGATGTCCGAGCTGTCTACTCGCCAAGTTGGCGTATTTATGGCTGTGGCTTATACGGATTATATGGACGTGCTCCGCGAAAGCGGGCACAATCTGGATCTGCATGCCGCAGCAGGCATGGAGCGAACCTTGATCCCGAACATGATCTCTCATTACTTTGATCTTACGGGTCCGAGCGAAGCGGTAGATACCGCCTGTTCCAGTTCGCTTACGGCGCTAAGCCGGGGGGTGGAAGCCTTGCGCAGCGGCGTGTGTGATACAGCGATCATCGGAGCAAGCAATTTAATACTAAGTCCGCGATTATTTACAGTGTTTGATGAGCTGGGCAAGTTGAGCAGTGACGGCCGCTGCAAAACATTTGACAAGGATGCAGATGGATATGTCCGATCAGAAGGTGTCATTACTGTAGTCTTAAAGCCATTAAAGGCAGCAATCGCCGACCATGATCATATCCATGCTGTGATTAGAGGGTGCACGACACGACACATCGGTCGATCCAGCGCATTCACTGCACCAAAATCTACTTCTCAATCTGATCTGATCAAGGAAACCTATAAGCGTCACTCCGTCGATTTGTGTTCGCTCGGCTATGTTGAAATGCATGGGCCTGGGATCAGCCTGGTTGACGCTGTAGAAGTTAATGCACTGAGCAAAACGATGAAGGAGTCGTTGGAAAGTGGATCATCTGAAGCGAAAGCTTCTTTTGCTTGTGGCATTGGCTCCGTCAAATCCAACCTTGGGCATATGGAAGCGGCAGGTGGGCTGGCAGGTTTGCTCAAAATTGTATTGTCCATGCAGCATGGTATCATCCCGGCCAATGTTAATATTCAAGAGCTGAATCCTTATTTGGAGCTGGAAGATAGCCCGCTCTACGTCATTCAAGAGAATACACCATGGCATGACACCTTGGACACGCTTGGCCAGCGCAAGCCAAGAAGAGCAGGGATTAGTTCTTTCGGCGGCGGCGGGGTGATCGCCCATGCGATTGTAGAGGAACATTTCAACAAGCAGCATCTATACGCGGAGGAACCAGCTGAGAGTGATAACCACACTAAGCGAGAATATGCCATTCCGCTGTCGGCCAAAAGCGAGCGATCGCTGCGCCAATATGCTGCGGACTTGGCCGCATTTATTCAGCCGCTTCTGCAGGACAGCCTGTCAGACCAAGCATCACAACGAGCCAATCGGATTGACAACACAGTGAAGGAACGTCCATACAGGCTGATGGATATAGCCTACACACTCCAATCCGGCAGGGAAGAATTCGAGGAACGGCTTGGTCTAACGGCAGCTGGGTTGGATGAACTTCATCGCAAGTTATTAGGGTTTGCCCAGGGAAAAATGGATGAACGCGAGTATTACAGAGGTACCGTTCAAGCACTAGATGTTGAGACTGAGCAGTGGACAGACCACATCGATGGAAAGAAAGCCGAGGCAGCAGGAGCTGCTGCGAAGCTAACTGCTGAACAAGTGGTTCAGCAGTGGGCGACTGGCTCAACAGTGGAATGGGACCAGCTATACGAGAGAGCAAGGCCTTATAGGGTGCCGCTGCCTACGTACCCATTTCACAAAGAACGTTATTGGGTAGAAGTGTCTGACAGTCGCAAAGAAATGGTAGCACGAGTGTAATCCAGAGAGGCCATATCAGGTGGAGAGTGATGATAAGGATGGTAAATACAATAGAAGCGCGTGCATTTCCGGACAATGGAGTTCTATCATTAATTGGCAATACCCCCCTTTTAAAGTTAGAGCGTATTGTGTCACAAAACCGATTTAATCTGTACGGCAAGCTCGAAATGTACAATCCAGGCTCAAGTATTAAAGATCGCACCGCTCTTAGCATGATCAAGGAAGCGTGGAAACGCGGCGACATCAATGAAGATACCACCATTATTGAATCAAGCTCTGGCAATCTTGCTGTAGGGCTGGCCCAGTTGGCTAACTACTTGGGACTGCGATTTATTTGCGTGCTTGACCCGAAGACAAATCAGCAGACGATCAAGGTGCTCCGAGCATACGGCGCGATCATTGATATGGTTAACGAGCCTGATCCTGTAACGGGTGAGTATTTGCAAGCGAGAATTAATCGTGTTAGCTGGCTAAAGGAAAACACGCCTAACAGCTTTTGGTGCAACCAATATGCCAATCTTGACAACCCGTTAGCACACCGTCATCTCATGAATGAGATTATGACCGTGCTGCATGGCCAAATCGATTATTTGTTCCTATCCGTGAGTACGTGCGGGACGTTCAGAGGGTGCTTTGAGTATATTCAGCAGCACGGACTGAATACGAAGATTGTGGCGGTGGATGCGCAAGGCAGCGTGATTTTCGGTGACAAAGGAAGGGCCAAACGATTAATTCCTGGCCATGGTGCTGCCAGAGTACCAGAGCTATTCCAGCCAGGCATGGAATATCAGCAGGTGCATGTGACAGACATGGAATGTGTGGAGGGTTGCCGCTTGCTGCTGCAGCGGGAATCTATTTTGGCAGGCGGGTCCTCTGGAGCCATTATTATGGCGATTAAGCGTCTTGAAGCGGAAATTAGCGACAATTCTACCTGTGTGGCGATATTAGCGGATAGCGGTGAGCGTTATATGGATACGGTTTATTCGGAAGAGTGGGTCCAATCACATTTAAAAGGGGTACAAATCGATGAGTAGTGTAGCGATCGAACAAGGGCAAATGGTGCTTTTGACAGGTGACGAGATTGTTGATATTTTGCAAGGTCATGAACAGGAAACGATTAAGCTTGTCCAAGCTGCCTATCAAACGCACAGTCTCGGTGATAGTGAACTGCCTCACTCTACTTTTCTCCGCTTTCCGAAGCAGGAGCGGGACCGTATAATTGCGCTAACGGCTTATCTTGGGGGAGACTTCAACGTCGCTGGACTGAAATGGATCGCCTCCTTTCCGAATAACATTCAACAAGGTCTTGAGCGAGCGTCCGCGACACTTATATTAAATGCAATGGAGAATGGTCGGCCAAAGGCGATTATGGAGAGCTCCGTGATTAGCGCACAGCGTACGGCGGCAGGTGCGGCTCTCGCAGCAGATCGCTTGTGGGAAAACATGCCCCTCCACACCGTGGGGATGATCGGCTGCGGGTTGATTAACTATGAGACGTTCCGCTTCTTGCTGAGCGTCAGGCCAGAGGTGCACACCGTGTACGTCTACGATGTCGATTCCGCAAGAGCTGAGCAGTTCAAACGAAAATGCCAGGAATATGCGGGCAATATTGAAATTATACTGAAGCCGGATATGACATCGATCTTGGCAGAGGCGGAGGTGATCTCGCTGGCGACCACGGCAGTACAGCCGCACATCCATGATCTGTCTATGTGCTCGCCGGACAGCGTCATTTTGCACACGTCGCTGCGGGATATAAGCGCGGAGGCAATCTTGTCCGTCGACAATATCGTCGACGATGTGGATCATTGCTGCAGAGCGCAGACGTCTGTCCATTTGGCCGAGCAGCACTCAGGGGACCGTGCATTTATTCGCTGCACGATCGGCGACATCTTGCTTGGCAATGTTCGTCCAAGGGAGCAGAGCAAGCCTGTCGTGTATAGCGCTTTTGGCCTCGGCATACTGGATATTGCGTTAGGGGAATATGTTTATAAGCGTGCACTTGAGCAGCAGGCAGGGACTCGAGTCGGCTCGTTCTTCCCAACGAATTGGCTGGAGCGTGGCGGGAAGTTGTAGTCGTCAATGGTCGATGGGGATGGGAGTTATAGGGCTGAGAGATTGTGGCATCTAGATTTTTTGGGGAAACCTCAAAAATGATCGGATTCATCAGGACATCAAAACGATAAAGGGAGTGTTTAGGGAGACCTAAGCACTCCCTTTTTTATTGTACTGAAATATCCCCAATAATGCCCAGTCTAAAATAATTCTAAATACTATTTAATTAGAATTGTTATCTAAACTACATTGATATCTAATCCAGACTATATTACATTGTTTTTTCTGTGAAAATTGATTTAAATCAAAAAAATAAATTACAAATATCGACAAATATTTATCCGTAATTGTAGTATATTCAAAATTATTACAAAGCATTTTAAAAGGAGTTAGGTGATGTGATGAAGAGTAAATTACTACAACATGTATTTCTTTGTGTAATCATATTATTTTGGTCCTATCATTCATATGTATATGGGCAAGAAGTAGATTTACTAAATGGGACAACAAACATAGAAGAACGACCAAAGTCTGTTCCCAAAAATACTGCTAATGTTGTAGAAAATATGCATCCTTTAAACCTTTTTGAGGTAATTTCGCCTAATATTTGGCGGGAAACTAACGTGATTTTAAGAAAGCCACCTAATGGCATGCAAGAAGCTAATGAGTTAACGTCGCCCTCCTCCTCACCTAAGAACTTCTCACTAGTAGAAATGGTTAAGAAATATGAGGAACCTACTACTTATCTACCCATAGATACTCACTTAGAAGATGCAATAATCAAAAAGGATGTCTTTCCCCTTAAGATTCAACAACAAAAGAATAAAACTTTTATCAAAAGAGTGACAGATGAAGGAAGTGAATTGGAGTACCCAGTCACTTTTAAGTCGACATTAGCTATAGCAAAAAGGGAAAGTGGACACCATATAGTAGATGAAATAGAAGGGACTAAATGTCCATCCTTTGGTTGCTCAAGGGCACAATTCGTCTACACTGATATGCCTACTATAGGTAACTCATTTAGATTTACAATTATTGATGGAGTACGATATGAGATGTTCAGCTACTATACTGGAGTCATCAAATTTGATATATCAAGCATTCCAAAAGATTCTGTTATTTTATCTGTTAACGCTTCTAGTTTTATGACAGAGAAACACATTTTGCTTGGGTCTATCAACAAAGACTGGCCGTATATTCAAAATAACCCTTTATCGTTTACGTTCGAGCCTGTTAATAATTTGGAGGATCTTGTCCAAAGGTGGTTGGATACAGGAGTTAACAATGGGATGGCTGTGGGAAATTATAGTCAACCAATATACAATAATTGGAGTGATGCTAACCTTATAGTTTCGTATGTCCCTAACGTTCCGTATGCTCCGTCTAAGTTGCTTCCGGGTAGTGTAAATATTTCTAGTCCTCAGCTAGTAAAGGGGATTGACCCCATTCTGAATTGGGCTTTTACAAGCCCTGTGACACAGGATGTCCAATCAAAATTTCAAGTAATTATTAAAGATAGTAACGGGCAAGTTGTACATGACTCAGGTGTCATATCAGCTATTGAAAATAGGTATAAGATACCACCAAACATTCTAAAATATGAAACACTATACAGTTGGATAGTAAGAGTTGTTGGGAAAAACGACAAAATTTCATCATTTTCAAGCCCTGTTTTTATTAAGACTATGTATGCTGGTAGTGGATATATTTATGATGAAAATGGAAGGTTAATAATGGTAAAAAATTCGCAAGGAAAAGTCTATCATATTAAATATGATGCTAATGGAAATGTTGTATCAATAAATTAGAGCATTTCTGTGAAATTTCAATAGATAAGGGGCAAATGTAATGAAGAGGATTTCAGTAATGCTCATTATGATATTCTTTTTAGAAATCCTATCACCTGGGATTATGAGCAACCAGCAAACAGTTACGGCACTGGAACATCAGCAACAAAGTGATTTGCTCACCATTGATAGTCTGGCAGCGAAATATAAGGTATCACCATCCAATATTATTGAAATGCTGAACGCCGGGTACAGCTTACAGGATGTAGGCGCTGCACTCGACAAAAACAGTGACGCGGCTAAACTGCTGGGTACGCTGCAGCAGCTGTTTCCCGGCAAAGGGAAGCTGTATGTGCCGCCTACGGTGACGGATGTAACGTATGGTGTAGTTGGTGTTAATCTGTTACTTGAAGGAGATGCATGGGCGAGTGTGACAGGAAATGTCTATGGGGACAAGGAAAGTCTCCATAGCGTGACGGGGTCCGTGTATGGGCGTGCCAAACGTAGTCTGACGAGCAGCGGCTATGATGAGCTGGCTCTCAAAAATCAACACGTCAAACTGGATCAGGCACCCTATAGTGTGAGTACTGGTGTGGAAGATATTTCAATGCAGGATGGCTCATTAAACTTGAAAGTAACAGATATCGGGATTCCGAGTCGTAATGGTTTTTCATTCAAATTAACGAGGTCCTATAACAGTAATGCGGCTGAACTCTATGATAAAAATATAACTCAGACATGGTTGGATGGTCTTTATTTCAGTCCACTGATGAATGTCAAAGTATATGTATTGGAACCAGGCGTTGGTATGAGGTATTTATTTGAATATGGAACCAGTTCGAATTATGTGTATTTTAACAATCAATTGGTTGGAGAAGCCCCTAAAGAGTACGCTCAAATGGTGGGGGGACGATATGATGACCTAAATGCCATTATGGAGGAGAAATACGCGGATCGAACGAAGAAAATCACCCATCTTTCCACTTCGTTCGAGGGTAAACAATATCTCCTGGAATTATATCCAACGGGAAGCTCTTCAGCTTACTACATATATGATATGAAAAGGTTAGGAATAACGTATGATTCATGGACAACGCCTAGGAAACTGGATCGATTCATGCCCTTAGGGAAAGGGTGGAGATGGGATATTCCCTATATTCAAACCAGTGGATATAACAAGTATGTGTCGATGCCTGGTGGTTCTGTGTATACAATAAACGGAAATGATCAAATTGAAAATTATCCATGGGGCGATGTGCGTTTTACAAAAGACACCAGTAAAATAGTCAATGATGTTCGATCAGAATATGCACTTCTATATAAAAATGGAACAAAATACTTCTTTTCCTATGATGGAGAGCTATTACGCCAAGAAGATGCATACGGAAACTTTTTTGATTTTTATTACTATAGATTAGCTGGAAGAGATTATGTACTATTCAAAGTATTAAGCAGTACCGGGCAACAACTTCAGTTTTTATATGGAACTAATGATATTGTGGTGAGCAATGGGATAGATCGTGTTACCTATCAAAAGGGATGGGTACCAGGTGCTTCTGATCTGCAATATTTGCAGTCTGTTAAGGATGTAATGGAAAGAAACACCTATTATTCTTATCACTTTGGGGAGTCAAAATTCACAGTTGTAGGAACCAAAAAGCCAGATACACGGAATGACTTTGCATTAATCAAGCAGATTCATCATCCCACTGGTGCAAAGACAGAGTTTACTTATGATTCTCTCATTAGAGAATTGGGTAGTGCCACCAAGCAGCTTCAATACAGAATAATAGAACGTAAAGATATAATCGAGTATGTAAATCTTCAGAGTGTAGTCAGCAACTATCATACGTTCCAATACGAATCAGATCCTTATTCCTACTATGGTGACAGAATGTACTCCACTTCGATGACTGACGGATTGCTCACAACTTCGTTTAAATATAAAAAGTTGTGGAACGACGGAAATACTCGATTTTACAACTTGGAAAACATTCAAGACGCAGGCACCACCCAGCACATCTCACAGCAAGCGTATGACGAAGCAAGTGGCAATCCCAATCCGATTCAGATCGTGACCAAGAAGCGAATCAGCGGCGCAGAAAGCCCTGCTTTGACGGTCAACCGTCAATATGATCGTAATGGCAACATCACGAGTGAGACCAACAACATGGGGGCCAGCACCGTTACGACTTACGACTCAACCTTTGCTTTGCCGCAAACGGTAACGACCAAGTTCGATGCAAACCAGCAGTCCGTAACCCGTTATGTACGGAACGGGCAAGGTTCAGTGATCGAGTCGAAGACGTATGCCAATGCCGAGGGTGGACCACTGCTGCGTCACAGGAACTTTGAATATGACGGCTTTGGCAATGTGACGAAGGTGACTACCAATAACAGCAGCAAGCCGACCGTATTCCGATATCAGTATGGACCTGAGTATCAGCATGCGTTCCTTACGCAGCAGGATGTGGAAGTGACCAATGCCGATGGGCGAAAAAGCGTAGTTGTGGAGAAAGCGCAGTACGATCCATTGACTGGACGCCTGCTTGCGTACACAGATGGGCTTAATCAGACCACGTCGTACACCTACGACCGCTTAGGCCGTACAACATCTGTCACGATGCCGAACCAAGCGCAGGCCAGCTATGTGTACAACGACAGCACGAATCACATCATGGCTAAAAATACGTTAGGTGAAGTCCAACAGGTTTGGTTTGACCCACTGGGTCGCAAACTGAAAGAGACGCAAGGCTTGGGCGAAGTGAAGTATGGCTATGACGAGCGCACAAGTCGTCTGCTGTGGCAGGATGATGCCTATGGGAACCGGACGTGGTACAGCTATGATGCGTTTGGTCGCATCAAACAG
Source organism: Paenibacillus sp. ACRRX (assembly GCF_022346885.1). GTDB lineage: Bacteria > Bacillota > Bacilli > Paenibacillales > Paenibacillaceae > Paenibacillus_B. The sequence continues at coordinate 311,653 of NZ_JAKRNK010000005.1, read as the reverse complement.
ACCACGTATGCGGATCAGACGTCAGAGACGGTGCAATACGATGATGCACAGCTTACTGAACTGTACACAGATGCGGAAGCAAACCAAAAGCTGAAGCGTTACGATCCCTTGCAGCGCCTTGTGGCGGAAGAGGTGTGGGTGAAGAAGGAGCAGACCTTCAAGCCCGAGGTGCGTAACGAGTATAATTCAATCGGGAAAATAGCCGCTCTTACAGACGGCAACAGCAACCGGACCACTTATGCCTATAACTCGTTAGGAGAGTTAACGGGGGTAACAGATGCCAGCCAAGAGACGATCCAATACACCTATGATCTGCTTGGCAACGTGACGAAGCTGCAATTCCCGGGCAGCCAAACGGTGACCAAAGCTTACGACGAACTCGGCAGAGTAATCACAGAGACAAATGGGACAGGTCAGGTGGAGAAATACCAGTATGATGCCAATGGCAACGTGGTTCAATATGTGGACAAAGCAGGCGTAGCGACAACGCAGCAATTTGACACGATGAACAACCTGCTTCGTTCCGCAACAGCGGATCTGATTGTGCAGTACACGTATGATACGGAAGGCAAACGCTTGAGTATGGTAGACCAGACGGGGACGACAAGTTATAACTATCAGCTACAATCCGGTTATTTGACGGAGATTCAATACCCAGATGGGGTACATCTTGCAAATAGCTACGATCTGAGAAAAAAGACGGGGTACAGTGTCCGGCAGATAAGCAAGGGCTTTCATATGACGGTTAGAGGGCAGTTTGACAGTCGAAATCGGGTGACAGATCTGAGCATAAGCAGTTCAAGCATAATAGGCACACCTCATGTTACGTACAGCTACTGGAAAAATGGCGACGTGATGAGCCGAGCGATGGCCAGTGCATTTTCGAGTAATATGCAGTATGACAACGGACGTTTAATTTTGATACAGCATCGGAAAAGTGGTCAAGTAGTTAACTATTTTTCCTATGAATATGATCTAAATGGCAATATTCAGTATCGTAATGAAAATAACTATCTCACTCATTTCAGCTATACGCCGTTGGATCAGGTGAAGACGTCAAGTGAGTTTAACGAACGTTATACGTATGACGGGCGTTACAACCGCCTGACGCTGGAGAGCAGCCGTGAGCTGCCGATTCAGGAGGCGCAGTATGAGTACAACCAGAAGAATCAGTTGACCAAGGCGATTGGATCCAAGGGCACAGCGAGCTACAGCTATAACGGCGATGGGCTTATGGTAGAGCGTGCGATGTCCAATGCGCGTCATCGGTACTATTACAATGAGGACAAACGGATCGTAGCTGAAGCTGTGATCGAAGCAGATGGGAAGCCGCGTATCCTCTATGTGTACATTTACGATACCAATGGAGCGATTATTGGTCGACAGGACGCTGCAAGCGGTAAGGTACAGTACTACCAGCTCAATGGGCATGGAGATGTCGTTGCTCTGACGGACGAGCAGGGCTCCAAGTTAAATGAATATCGCTACGATATTTGGGGTCTGCCGCTGGAAAGTAAAGAAACAGTATCGAACATTTTCGGATATGCGGGAGAGTATTGGGACTCGATATCAGACCTGCAATACTTAAGAGCACGCTGGTATGACCCAAGCATGGGCCGTTTTATAAGCGAGGATAAGAACCAGGGCAAGATCGAAGAGCCAGATACGCTGAATCGGTATACGTATGTGGAGAACAATCCGTTAAATGGTGTGGACCCTGAAGGTGAGAACAAAATAAATTGTAGTTTTAAATGTTTCTCAGCAGGAACCCAGATTCAAACGGATGAGGGCTTAAAGGCCATTGAGGATATCAAAGTCGGTGACAAGGTACTAGCAAAAAGCGAGGAAACAGGTGAGGCGGCGTATAAAGCCGTGGAAGAAACCTTTAATCGCACAGCCGATGAAGTATATGTCATCGAAGTGAAACAAGAAAAGATTACGACAACAGAGGAGCATCCGTTCTGGATTGTAGGCAAAGGATGGGTGGAAGCCGGTGACTTAGTTGTCGAGGATGTATTAGTAGACAGGGACGGCAAAGAATACCCGATTGAATCCATTACGGTGCATCAAGAACCAACAAAGGTATATAATTTCAGAGTGCAGGGGTACCACAATTACTTTGTAACGGACTTGCGGATCTGGACGCACAACTGCGGCGGAGGGGGATTCGGCAGGGCAGGAGCAGGACCGTCTACCTCTTATTCATCGTATAGTAATGGCGGAGGGATTAGTAGCTATCCAATCAAAGTAAGCACTCCAGCAGCGAATACAACGATAAAATGGAAGAATGGACAGCCTGATCTTATTGGTTTTTATAAGGGGAAGGGTGATCCTAAACTTTCTGAACTTCATACGAAACTAGACCAACTTGCTGAAAAACATCTTTTACAACAATTTCGAGAAATTGACCCGAACATTAAGGCAGGTTATACAGGTTCATTTAAGACTGGTACTGTTGGGAATCCAAATAAACCGACATTTGGCCAACCAATTAATTTGAAGAAGTATGATATTGATTATTATATTGAAAGTGATATTTTGTTCAAGAAGTTTGGTAATAGTCTAAAAGCCAATCCCGAATTTAGAAAAATTCTCTCAGAGACACCGGGATTTGAAGGACTTAAGCCCAATAAAGAGGGTTTTTCAATTAAGTTTAAGCCATCAAGTAAATAGGAGGATAACATGCAGATTACAGATAAGGTTCATGGTGCTTACTCACATGTATTTATTCAATTCGAAGGTTCTTTACAAGACTTAGGCTCAAAAATAGAAGAAGGACTAAATATACCTAATTTTAGATATGAAAATATGGACGATGAGCCGTATGATTTAGTGGGTTATTCTGAGGTTTTAGGCTTTGAGGTTGAATTAAGAAACACACAGAATAGTAAAGACTGGCCAGATTATCAATATTTGCTTGGAGCAACTACCACTGATTCATTCCAAGAAGTATTTAATGACCTAATGTTCGACATTTCACTTTGGATGGCACGATACATTTCACTTAGTTGCGAGGTAACTGCTATGGCTGAAAATTTAGATAAACAGACAGGGCAATCATTTTATTTTAATAAAACTACATCACAAAGAGAAAGTAGTATCATTGAAGCAAGAAAATAGTTCGGAAAGCCATAGTGGGAATTTATGCTCTCTATGGCTTTTCTTTGGAGAGGGCTACCTAGTGCCGAATGTACTCATCATTCAACCAATAACATATCTAACCCACGGAATACCCGTATAATGAAACGGTTATTTCGTTTGTACGCACAAAAAAAAGCATGAATTGTATAACCCAACTGACGCAATTTTGTTGCGACAATCAGGTGTATTATGGATATGTGCCATCATGATTGACCTGTTTTTGTCTCTTCGTTTTCTTAAAGTTTTATCAAAATTTCCAGACTGGCAGAGAAAAAGCTGATCCTGATCAGACAGAGTAAAAACAAAACGTCACAGACTTAATGAAAGACGATTTCAATATGAAAAGTTTTCCAAAAAGGAAATCTTGGACAGCAATACACGTTTCCTTATCTTCATTTTATTGTCAAATGGATTTGCTTCCTTTGTCTTTAAGGTTTTGAGAAATCATATATTTATCTGAAACAAATGATCCTTAATTTTTATTAAAATAAATTATTAGGGAGACGAGAGAAGATAAGCATGCATGTCTCTCATTTAATAAAAAAAGGTGGGGATTAGTTGAAGGTCGAGCATGTACTTAATGAAGAAAAAAATATGAAGGAATAACGCTGAATAAAAGTTATATTGTTCTGTCCATCGAGATTTATGATGGAGAGACTTCCTTATATTCTAGATATTTAGGAGGTGACATCATATATAGGATCGAGAAAGATGATGGGAGTGTTGTCCCATATCCTTCTACTCTATTCCAGGTCATATCGGGTAAATTGCCGAGTGGCTGGGCAGTGGTTCAGGACCAAGGTTGTTTGAGGATACTTCCAGAAAACTGGTCTTTCGATGGATTTTGGGAAAAATATTATGAAGATGAAAGAACAACATTGGAATTATACGCAATCGAAAAGCAAAAAAATAATCCTTGAAGTACTAACTTTTGAAGATATCACTAAGATTTTTAGAGAAGATAATTCTATGATTTTAGAAACCATATTACAAGCAATTATTAATCATGGAGATGCGCGTTTTACAGGTGTGGTACTTGAGTGCTCCAAGACGTCCCTACAAATGATCCTTATTATTACTCTACTGAATCACATTCAGATTTGCTATTTTTGGCTTTTGCTTATTTAAGTAAATTCAAAATTACTGAAGTGGAAGAGTTTTTTATAGATTATTTAGCCGAGTCATACTTTCAAAAAGAAATATTAACTAATATAGTTAATGAATATTTTGCATAAACAATCTTTTTAGTATTCTTTAAGAATATATTTATTTGAGACTATTACTGGCGTTAATAAGAATCGTCTTTAATTTACTGTTAATCTATTGAGATCCTTTCGTAAACGAGCATTTAATTAACCTTGATTGACACCATGTCTTTCGAGGTTTTTTCTTTACTAGGACAATTTAGAAATAATCAATCACTAATTAATTTCTTACGACCGCTTAGCCGCACAACATCTGTGACGATACCGAAACAAGCTGGTATGGGTTGGGATGTAATTAAAGATCCAACAAAATATAATTCTTTACATGGTTCCATCATTCCACCAAATACCACCCATGACAAGAGAGCAAGCTGAAGCGCTATCTAAATTATTCAAAATAGTACCAAATAAATGGAGATAAGTTAAGGAGATTTAACATGAAAAGGCTTGAAATCGATTGCAATTTTAATTACTTTGGACCAAGCAAGCCGGGATTATCACATGAAGAAGTGATTAAGTTGAGTTTAATTCCTAATGAAAGAGTACTTGTATTTCAAGATGAGGATGAATGGTTAGGAACTGTTGTTTTTGATAAAGAACTCCCATATGTGTATCAGTGGTATGTAAAATTAGATTAGTAGAAAAGTATTAATTTCCATGTTGATTAAATGTTCGACATTTCACCTAGTTGTGAAGTGACTGCCATGGCTGGAAATTTAGATAAACAGACAGGACAATCATTCAATTTTAATAAAACTACATGAAAAAGAGAAAGTAGCATTCTTGAAGCAAGGAAATAGTCGTGAAAGCCATAGCGGGATTTTATGCTCTCTATGGCTTTTCTTTTGAGAGAGTGGTTATCCAATGCCGAATGTACTCAATATTCATTAACGATCCGAACAAGAAAACAGGATATGTGGTGAAGTAATCGGGAAGCAACGTGAATTTGACGGTAAGTGGTCTGTACAACAATCGGAACCAGATTACGGACTTGAATATTAGCAGTGCGAAGATACTATCCAATCAAAGTAAGTACTCCAGCAGCGAATACAACGATAAAATGGAAGAATGGACAGCCTAATCTTATTAGTTTTTATAAGAATGCACCAAGAGCGTCAGGTTTAGGGGATTTATCACGGGCCCAAAAAAGAAATCTGATAACTTTAGATAATATAGTTAATAAGCATCTTACGGGAATGGATTTTTCGGAAACTTTACGAGACCTGAAGGGAAATCCTGTTCCAAAACCTGAGGGAGGATATTGGAACCATCTACAAGAGATGCGAGATTTGTTCAAGGGATTAAGTAAAATAAAACGAGGGTTAGAAGGTTCGCTCCAAAATCCTAATTTATCAGATATCACAAGAAAAACACTACAAAATGCTTTGAATAAGGCAAATAAGAATTTGATTAAGATTGAAAACTTATTTGAACCTTTTGGAGGTGTAAAATAATGAATAAAACGATAAAAGATATTTATTTATTGAATCAACAAAAACAGACAGTGGAAACCGAGTATGCATTGGATAACTGGTATAACAGATTAATTGACAAAACTGAGGAGGAAGTTGACTTAACGGATGTTTGTAGGATGATATTACAAAATGTTTTTATTGAAATTGCAATAAAAAAAGATGGATATATTGGATGAAAACCCGATTGCTGGTGATATGTATGATGGTCAGGTTTTAGAATTACTTTATTCAGTTAATTTAACTAAATTTGAGGATTTATGTAAACTCAGAATGATCCTAAAGAAGATCAATATGAGGCTTCCAAGTTTAGAATGGTCAAATGAAGAGGATAGGAAAGAATATAATGATATATTAGTAAACTTTATGAGGAGTGTGCATCTCTAAAGTTGTTTATGAGGTCACAATTCAAAGATATTTTATATCTAAAATGGCTTTTGTATAACTTTAAAACCTTGAATGGTCAGTCTTAGACAACCTCTCAAGGTTTTCTTTATTAGCAAAAAAATTATGTCACCCAGTTCAGCTATACGCCGCTGGATCAGGTGAAGACGTCAAGTGAGTTTAATGAACATTATACGTATGACGGGCGTTACAACCGCTTGACGTTGGAGAGCAGCCGCGAACTGCCAATTCAGGAAGCGCAGTACGAGTACAATAAGAAGAATCAGTTGACCAAGGCGATTGGAGCCAAAGGTACAGCGAGCTACAGCTATAACGGCGATGGGCTTATGGTAGAGCGTGCGGTGTCCAATGCGCGTCATCGGTACTATTACAATGAGGACAAACGATACCTGATCCTGTTGGTACTAATATTAAAATTGTCGATACTAAAAAGTAGAGTAGGAAGTGAAAACAGATGTTTGATTCATTGAAGCAGTACATTACGAAATTTATTGATTCTTTGGATAAAGGTATCGTAATTGAAAGCGAGGTTTTGTACGGGGATGCAAAATTGGAATATGCCCTGAGCAAAGAAAATTTTATGGCTTCCATCTCAGTTTTGTCAGACTACACTTACGATTTTTTTACTGTTGAGATTGAAAGTGAAAATACGCTGTCAGTAAAGACCGAAAAGTTCACGAACCTTGATGATTTGTTAGCTGAGTTAAAAGCAGATTTATTAGAGTTTTCATCATTAGAGTAATTTCTTGAGAGACCTTGATTGGCTTAGTGCCTTTCAAGGTTTCATTTTTGGGTGGTTGGGGCGAATGAACTCATCATTCAACTAATAACACATATTATCCATGTAATACCTGAGTGAAGATTTCTCCCAAACGTTTGAACGCACATCAATGCTTGAATTTGATAATCTAAATAACACTATTTCTTTACATTGAGCAGGTCGATTATCGTCAGATGCGACCATCATTGGCCTGTTTTAGCTATTGCTTGTCGGGTAGGGAAGACGGGTACTGAATACCTTCTCCCCCTACCTAGCCATTCAGCACATCCAAGTCGCTAAAGGCGATAACAAGAAGTGACGTAATTTATTATTTTACAAGTATTACTAATACAAGCTAGTGGAAGGCAAAACCAAGAATCAAACCCTTAGATATGGCATGCAAAGGCTTGCAAAAATCATCTGGAGCATGATGAAGCATATGACAGAGTATTAGGTGGCAACTTTAACAGAGCGTCAAGAAAATTGATATAATGGGAAAGTAAGGAAAAATAAGGGAACGGGTGAGGCTACATGTAAGCTCGCTGAAGAAACCTTAACAATCATATGGAAAGTAACGCCTGATGAATTATTTCATCAAGTATACGGAGCAGGAGGAAGATAGATGGGGGTGGAATCCTATAATTTTTTTATATACCCAAAAGAAAATATGGTTAAACTTACCGATGATGGATGGGAAACATATAGTAGTCATTCAGTATTATTTACAAATGTTACAAATGCACTCAAATCCATGTTGAATGTCAATTCATACACATCTAAAGAGAGTTGGTCTGATGATGATCCAGAATGCTATTATTCTTATGCGGATGAAACTTGCATTATAGAAATACAAATTAATTCAGGTGTGAAGTCGGAAAAGGTTGATGAGATTTCAGTAAGATTTGCTGTCTGTAATCCGGAAGGAACATTTGAAAAAGCAATTAAATTGTGTAGAAATATTGGAATCTTACTGGGAATGAATGTGTTAGATATGAAATTACATGAATCTTTAGATTTTAGTAACGAGATACAGGTAATGAAAAGTAAACAAAAATACTATGAAAAGAGAGAACAGTTCTTTTCTATGTTCAGACTACCGGATGGCGTCATAGCTAGGCCATTATATTGTAGTGAGGTTTGGAACATTGTAAAAGGGAAAGGTAAGTTTTAATGCGAATAAATAAGAATAAGTGATGAGTTTATATATTTGAAATACAAAAGCCCCTTACGATATCATTCTAGGCTCTCACGAGCCGATGACGTCATAAGGGGCTTTTTTACGTACTACGCTTAGTTAATAAACTTACCTTGCTGCAACAGGGCGAACAGGACGGACACCGCAGCTTCGCGTGTCGTTGGTGCTTCAGGACGGAAGTAAGATACGCCGCCTTTGTCTTCACCTTTCATCAAGCCGCTATCCGTTACATCTTTAATGCTGTTCGTCGCATAACCGGAGATTACCTTGGCATCTCCATAGGCTTGCTTGGATGGATTGCTCTTTGGTACTTGCAGCAGAGCAGCAGCTCTGGCCAAGATAACCGCCAGATCTTGACGGCTAATGCTGGCGTTCGGGTTAAAGGTGGATTTGTTCACACCGTTGATAAGCCCAATTTCATAAGCTGCTGCTACGTCTTCAGCGTACCAAGCTGTAGCTTTGACATCTTTGAATGGTGCATCTGCTTGGGACTCAATCCCCAGTGCACGAACCAACATAGCAGCAAATTCAGCACGAGTCACATCTTTCTTTGGTGAGAAAGTTGTTGCTGTTGAGCCGTTTACAATGAATTTGGCAGCAAGTGACTCGATCCGAGATTTCGCCCAAGATTGCGTGATGTCGTTAAAATTCACTGTACGGGAGGCGGCAACATAAGTGCCGAGGCCAGGGTGATTAATAGTTACAATTGTTGTATTATCGCTATTCTTCGTAACTAACGCCGGAATCGGTGCACCTGTATCATTTTTCAGGAACAATGCGCCAGTCGTATCCAAGCTTCCTGGAACAATAAAGGCACGCTTGATAAAGTGCTTAGCAGATATGACGATTGGTGTGGATGTGCTCCCTTTTAAGACATTGACGGCAAAAGCAGTTGGCGTACCAACAAACTGAGCCTCAGGGAACATTTCTTTAAGCTTCGCCTGTTTATCTGCTGCGGAACTTATTTCAATGCTTACACTTGCGTCTTTATCGAGTCCTTTTAATACTTCTACTGGCAGGGCAATCGATTGGGTTCCATTGCTGACTACAACGGTACTGCCAATTTGTGTTTCTACAAGCTGCTTGATCTGTGCAGGTGTCAGAACCACTCGTGTTTGCTGCTTATAAGTGTCAGCAGTGACGCTTATAATGACAGCTGTAGGTGATTTCGGAGCTTTTTCCAGTGCTGCTTTTAAGTCGAAATCTGAAATCGTTCCGGTTACAACCGTACCTTCTGTTTTAGTGGTAGATTTGACGACTTGGCTGACTTGTCCTTGATTAATGACAGCCGCTACAGATGGTGTGCTGCTGTTGATGTTATTATCAGTAGTCGTCGTACCTCCGCCGCCATAATAGCCGCCACTGCTGCCCGTACCTTGTGAAGTAAGGATGACACGGACAATGGCTTCTTTTTTGTAGGAGGCTAATTCGTCTGAGAAGATAGCGACCGTCAAATCAACAGTCACAGACCCGCTGCTAGGTAATGCTTTGAGTACGCCTTGGCTATTGATGTAAGAAGTATGAGAGCTTTTCGTCACAGCATATTTAATTCTTGGTGTTTGCGGGAACCCAAGTACTGGACGATTCGTAGTTGTGGTGTTAATAATTGTAGCTTTAAATTGCTGGAGGGCTTTATCAACAGTACCTTGAACCTGCTGGTTTGTATAAGATCTGACTGCGAAAGCAGTATAAGCACTATGGAATTGTTGCTGCCCGGTTTCATTGTAAACATAGGCATTATTGGCATCTAATTTTGGAGCAAGGACCTCAAGTTTATAAGTACCTTCTTTTAAATATTTAACGATAAGGTTCCCATTGGCATCTTTTTGGCCGTCGGTGTATGAACCATCAATACCAGTGAAGGTGAACAGTTGCGGCTGAATGATGTTTAGTTGACCTTTACTGTCTAGTGTTCCGTAGGCTCCTAACTCCCCAATCAACTCATCGTTAATTCCGTATGCATTTAAGATGATAAGTTTGGTCTTGGCACCTAATGTTACATTTACTTTTGTGGTGGAAGTGCTATCAACACCGTATGGTTGAATAATTTTGTTGCTTAAGCTTAAGTCGTATAAACCAAATCCGTTAGGTGTTCCTTTGTTGACATGTACTACAAATGGTAAATGCAACGTTGGAAGCGTAGCGTGTTTCAGTACGATCTCGCCCTCATAGACACCAGCTACGGCAGTAGCTTTAGGCGCTAATTGAATGGAGAACGGCTGCACGGAATTTGCATTAGCGGTTACCGTATCACCATTGCCAAGTCCAACCAGCTTCACATCGATTTGATTCACATCTGGAGTAGGGATTGAAGCATTAGGATCAGATGTTACTTGAGGATGAAGCTGAACGGAAGCTTGATATTGAACTGCAGATAAGGAGGTATTCTTTAACTGTAGTGCAATGGTCTTGGCAGCTTCCCCCGCTTGCATAACACCAAAGCTTGCGTTGTCGCCATAGTTAGTGACAGATACAGGATTCAGATTTTTGTCCAGAATGGTAATGTTTTCGACAGTTTGGAGTACGGCAGGTGTATATACCGCCTGTGATACACTGATGCGTCCAGCACCTTGGGAGTAGACATCATAACGAGTACCTTTCTCATCACTGATCCCGTCTGCTGTGTTAGCTAAAGCAGCACGAATATCAAATGGAGTCCATTCAGGATGCAACTGTTTCAGAAGTAAAGTTGCGCCTGCTACGTGTGGAGCGGCCATACTTGTTCCGCTAAGACGACCATAAGCTTGATTATATGACGCGTTAGGGATGGCTTTTGCGTAAGCAGGTATGGTTGATAAGATGTTATTTCCTGGGGCAGCTACATCAGGCTTGATGCCTAGTTGTCCATCTGCATTTGGTCCACGGGAGCTAAAGGTTGTAACTTGATCTCCAGGGATGATGGATTTGTTGAATGCGCCAAAGGTGAACGTAAATGGTTTGCCTGGATTCGAAAGTATCTTTACAGCTAGAGCACGTCCTGGTGCACCTTGCATCTCGAATGTAGGAATGTAATTAAATCCATCTCCTACATATATTTTAGCAAAGTCGTCTCGATCGGGAATGGATGGGGATAAATCTGCATTATTTCCTTTATTAATTCCATTAAAGATGATAATGGCTTTGGCCCCAAATTTTTTAGCTGTTTCAATTTTCTCCACGAAAGAGTAATTTCCACGAGATACAAATACAACTTTGCCATTAGCATTAATATTAGCATAGTCCGAAGTATGTCCTAAACCTGCATATACCGCTTCAATTGGTTGTGTTCCAAGGATTTGATTGAAATTTTCTTGGCCAGTCGTCCATGACATGATGTTAAGCGGTAGCGTTTGCCCGTATACCGATTCAGTTACAGTTGTGTTATAGAACACAGAATCCACTGTAGTCGCGCCTACAGATATAGCGAGTTGAGAAGTTGCAGGAGAGCCTACGGAGTAATAATAAGGTCCTTTATCTCCGGCGTTACCGTTGGAAATAATGGCAACTACTCCGCCTAATACTGCATTATTGATAGCAATCGAATCTGGTGAGAGAGGGTCTTTGTCCACATCAGCACCTAAAGATAAATTGATTACATCAACACCATCTTTAACTGCACGCTCAATGCCGTCTATGACCTGAGCAGAAGATCCCGAATCCCGGCCTGTTTCGGCATTGCGACCTAGGACGCGGTAAGCATACAAATCTGCATCATATGCAACACCACGTTGTACAATATCCGATGTTTTGTTGGCAGCACGGCCGACAATCGTACCAGCTACATGTGTACCGTGGTAACTGCCACTATAACCAATATGTTTTGGATCATCTTGTGGGCTTATTGGGATTCCCTCGTACGGATCGTTGTCATTGTCAATCGAATCGTAGCCGCCTTTGTAGGCAGCGGCTAGATCAGGATGTAAATAATCGACACCGGTGTCAATAACGCCGACCTTTAACTTCTTGCCTGTCAAACCTTGTGACCAGGCTACATCAGCGCCAATATGTTTTAGTGGGAGGATTTCAAACTTAGGATTGTTAATATCAAAGTTGAGAGGTTCTTGTACAGGAATCGAGTAGTATGTACGGTTCTCATGGATGGATTTGATGCCTGGCAGCTTGGCCAGTGCTGGAATCTGAGATGCGGGAATGGTAATTTCCATTCCGTTTAGCACGGTGTTGTAAGTGTAGTTGACTTTGAGGTCGATGCCGTTAGTCTTGGCTGTGGCGACCAACGACTGCTGCTGATGATTAATAGCGGCTTCCGTCGATTCAGCAGCAAGATTCTTTACCCCCTCAGCAGCGGCATACTTGCCGACCGACACGGGTTGTCCGCTTAATTGAACGATGACACGAACAGGCTTGTCTGAACCAGTGTTCAATTTGGGTGAGACATACACGGATGGTTGACCGGAGAGAGCCGAGGTATCCAGGCGGTTCGCCAAGTCAAGTGGAATGGATAAGCTGCCGGAAGTACTTGATGGGGCTGCTAATGCAAATTGCTGCAGGAACAGCGATGCTGCCAACAGTGTAGCAGAGAGAGAAAGAAGCGTCTTTTTCCAGATCGGTTTGTTTTTCAAATCTGCATTCCTCTTTTCTAGTTATTTAATTGTTATCGCACACTTATGTAAAACGAAAGCTATTATGACCCTCCTTCCTTTAATTTACAAGATGTTTAAAATTCAATCTTATTCTACCACCGTGTTTTTTAGTAATCCATATATTACTATCAAAATGGTGTGGATTACATTAAATTGGTTCTATTTACCTATTCCAAATTGACAAATGGTCAACATGATCTTGCAAAAAAAAAGCTAGTTCGACATGAAGTGAGTGTAAGGCTACGATTCTTTAATGCTGTGACGTAACAATGTAAAGTGGGATGATTGTACAAGTAGTAGGAGAATAAATATTCAACATATCAAACGTGAAAAGGCGTGTACAGGAATCGAGAGGACATGTCAGTCTAGTCTTGGGCGTTGAACAAATAACCTTAGGGTTATAAAGAAATTCATAATAAGTTTAGGGAATATTGAATGAAGTTGATCTCCAATTCAGGACGTATATGATCGGATAGTTGGGATAGTTAGAGTTCAACAGGATATATTTTGGGAGATTACTGTAGGGAAGGGACTTATATATAGTGTTTCAAGCAGAGGATAACTCTATAAATAAGAGATAGCAAAATTTGAAACTATAATATGCTAATTGTAGCCAAGTATATCCGATTCCCCTGAATGTGTCTACAAGTATATAAAAGTCCACTCTTCTAGCATAAGACTATACCGATGCATGTAGTTATCGCACCGTATCTGAGCTGAATATTACATGCTGCTGTTTGTAAGCCGTTGGTGTGAAGCCGGTGTTTTGTTTAAACAATCGGGAGAAATAATACACATCCATACCAATCAAATCTGCGACCTCTGACACATTCAGATCCGATGTCAGCAATAACTGCTGGGCTCGTGACACCTTCACCCGATTTATGTATTGGATTGGGGATTCTCCCATTTGCTCTCGGAAAAAAGTAATAAAGTAATTCGGATGCAGATGCAGCAGCGAAGCCAGCTGCTGTACGCTAATCTTCTCGTTAAGATGATTCTCGATGTAATGGAGCACTTCGTTAATCTTTTCTACGGCAGCGGAAACGGGCAGGGAAACTTGTTCAAAGCCTGCCTCCTCTAAATATAGGCTGAGCAGCTCCATCAGGAGTCCTTGTGTACGGAATGCAGCTGTCCAGCCAGCAGTACGATGTACATGCGTTAGCATCTGAAATGTGTGCAATGCCTGCTGCCAACGTTCAGGTGCTAACGTTATGCAGTAGGGAACCTGCATAAGCTGAAACAGGTGACGATCACCGACGAGTGCCTGGAAATGGCACCAATACTTGCTATAAGGATGCTCATTAATCGTCGTGTAAGACTGGTTGACATGTGCTGGCATGATAACGAGCTGCCCGGGAACAGGCCAGTAACTTCTATCCCCGATCTCGATTCTGCCTTCTCCTTCGCAGATCAGATAAAGTCGATTAAAGGCAGGTATAAAGTTCAACTCTTGCCAGTCATTCGTACAAGTTGTGTACAGGGCTTCCAGTACGGACACGTTTACGTTGGTCATATAACTGTTCAGCAGCGCAAATTTGTTGGAGGAATCGACACGCTTCCTATCTTGGCATGATGTTGTTGGAAGCCGTTTATCGACCTGCTTAGATGCAGATGGAGAAAATGAATTTTGCTGTTGCCCGCTGTTCATGATAAGACCCACCGCCCGTTACAAGTTAGTATTGTGCAAAAAGGAGTTAGTTCTCTCTATCTGTATTATAAACGTTTCCCCCTACAATAGAGAAAACAACATCCACTTAAAGAGGTGCCTAATAATGACAACAGAACATCTGAAGCGTACACAATGGTTCACACATGACCGCTTTGGCCTATTTATTCATTGGGGATTGTACGCGATTCCGGCGCGCGGCGAATGGGTACGGAACAATGAACGCACAACAAATGAGGACTATGAGCCGTATTTTAAAGAGTTTAATCCGGTACGATACAATCCGCGAGCGTGGGCACGGGCGGCGAAGCAAGCGGGCATGAAGTATGCCGTCATGACAACGAAGCACCATGACGGCTTCTGTTTGTTCGATTCTCAGCTAACGGACTATAAAGCAACCAATACGCCAGCGGGCCGTGACCTGATCCGTGAATATGTGGATGCATTCCGCGCCGAGGACTTAAAGGTAGGCCTTTATTATTCACTCATCGATTGGCATCACCCTGATTATCCTGCTTATGATGATCTGCACCATCCGCTGCGCGGCAATGAGGCGTATAAGGCGACTGAAGCGCAGAAAGATTTTGACCGCTATACGACTTATATGCATGGCCAGGTGAGAGAGTTGTTGACCAATTACGGTACAGTCGATATTATGTGGTTTGATTTTTCCTATGAGCAGATGACAGGCGAGAAATGGCGCGCTACAGAATTAGTGACCATGATGCGTTCCATTCAGCCTGATATCGTTATCGATAACAGATTAGGCGGCAATCTATTATCAGCGAACCCAGAAATGTATGCGGGTGACTTTTTCTCGCCAGAACAGATCCTGCCAGCTAAAGGCATTCGGAATGAAGCAGGGGAAGTAGTACCATGGGAAGCTTGCATCACATTAAATGATCACTGGGGATACCATGCGCATGACCATAATTATAAGCAGCCATGCCAAGTTATTCGCGGTCTGGTGGAATGCGTCAGCAAGAACGGCAATCTGCTGCTTAATGTAGGTCCGAATGCGAACGGCGAGATTCCACAGGAGTCGCTAGTTGTTCTGTCGGAAGTAGGAAAATGGATGGCGCATAATAGTGACAGCATCTATGGCTGCGCAGCATCTTCAATCGAGAAGCCGGAGTGGGGGCGGTATACGCAGTGTGGCAACAAGCTTTACGCGCACATTTTAGAACGCGGCATAGGCCCGATCGCACTGCCTGGGCTTGCAGGCAGAGTCCGTACGGCCCGCATACTGGCTGACGGTTCCGAAGTAAACATTACCACTCCGTGGAACGGAACGAATCAGGCAGTATTTCAAGACTGCTTGTTTATAAATTTGCCGTCGACCCAGCTTCCAGATAAGCACGACACCGTGATTGAACTGGTTCTGAATGAGACAGTATAGTTGGTGAATAGAGTAGAATTAATTATTGAAGTATGACATCTGCTAATCTGTTATAAGCATACTTAGTCACTCGTTATCAAAATACAATACGATGTTAAGCATTGAAACAATTTGAATACAACCTATGTATTGACTTGTCTTATCACTCAGACGGCATTAGGAAAATCCTAAGGATACAACAATTGTAATCGTGCACATTAAATTTGGCTTCTGTTACTGCAATAGTGGTAGTTGAGAGAACGTAATTGAGTAGATTGAGATGGTTTATGCTGATCTACTCAATTACGAAGTCGTAATTCTCGTCGTGATTTACATGTTACGTAAAACCATCACTTTAACTGCATCCGTTGGACTAACAGTGACAGATCGTCGAGAAGTGGAGGAATCCATTCGATAGAACCGGGGATGATGTCCTTCCCCCTATGGATCAGCCAATGCAGTGTTCGAATATACCAACATAAGCCACCGAGGTCAACCTGTTCATCGATGCTAATGTGCGAGCAAGCATAGTTTGAGCCACCTTGCTGTAGTTCATGTGTATAGGCATGAAGCATGTGGTCTCTGCTCACACCTGATCGTGATTGTGCTTCTTGAATGAGCCCATGCAGATCGCCAAGATGAGGACTGAGATAGGCATTAGACCAATCGATTACGAGAATTCTGTTATGTTGAACAATCAGATTTTTTGGAAAATAATCGTGGTGAACAAGAGCATAAGGCATGCAAGCATATAGCTCTTTCACTTTAGTGGGAAATGTATTGGCAGCCCACTCAAGAGATGGATTATATTGGAAATCATCATATGTTTGCAATTCGAATAATTGATCGATAAAAGCTTGCGCTGATATATCGTACTTCTGGCGAACGTGCAGCGGAACGGCGCCTAGCTCCAGATGCTTGATGGAGGATACACGAAGTCTGGCTAACTCTCTTGCGGCTTCCAGGAACAGCTCGGACTCAGGCTGCTTTTCCAGGTCATACGTGCCAGCATCTTCTATAAGGATGAGGCCACCGGAGGTATTGCTCCAATGATCATATAGATGAGGAACTCGGATATGCAGCGGTGCCAGCAGTTGAATATAGACATCAGCCTCACGGGCCATTTCACTGCCTCCCCATTTTATAATCCGCGAACCGCCTGACGCCAGCTTGATCCGATATACTTCAGATAAAGACCAGTGACGCAAGAGCTGCCATTGTGTAATCTGATCACCAATTGACGTGTTTTGGATATAGTGTTTACATTTTTCCGGAATTGACATGTTGACTGTCTCCTATGTTTTGTTGTCATTTCCGTTGCGCAACGTAATGACATTGTGCCACGCCGAATCAGAAAAATATAGACTTATAATTTCCGTTCTGTTAGGATGTTGAATAAGGTCTCGATAATTATCGAGGCCTTTTTTTGTAGTTTCTTTCTGTTTATTCCCGTTTCCCAACTCCCTATAATCTACTATATGTAACCCCATCCCGATGAAACAGAGCATAAAAGGTGCTTAAACAAGATCTCCCAAAAAACTAAGAATAGAAGTAACATTTTAAGATCATGGACGTCTGAAAAATAGCTGCGGGTTGGCACGAACCGTATAGCAAGCAGCTGCTTGCGTTTAAGGAACCTGCAAGTGTCAAGTAATTTGATATGAGTGGTTAACAAGCCCTTCCCTCCATCGCGGAGCTGCCGCACGTGAAGGGCCAGAGATACGATCATTTGAACGCTCTGTGGCCACTACATCGGAGCATCTGCCAACAAATAAGGTGAAAGGCTTGTTAGTTTGTATTTAGAGAGTAGGAACTAACGTTTTTAAGCCGTGCATATAGGGCTGCAAGGCATCCGGAATCCGGATTGAGCCGTCTTCCTGCTGATGATTTTCAAGCAACGGGATCAGAATGCGCGGTGTCGCTACCGCTGTATTGTTCAGGGTGTGGCAAAATGTCAGCTTCCCTTTGGCATCCCGGTAGCGGATGTTGGCTCGCCGTGCTTGAAAGTCATGCAAATTCGACGCTGAATGTGTCTCGCCATACGATTGCCGACTTGGCATCCAGGTTTCGATGTCGTACTGTTTATACGTCTTCTGCGCCATATCGCCTGTACAGACGGCCATCACACGATATGGCAGCTCCAGCAGCTGAAGAATCTCCTCAGCATGCCGCGTGATGTCCTGCAGCAGCTGCTCGGAAAGCTCGGGATCGGCTTCGCAGAGCACAACCTGTTCCACTTTGGCGAATTGATGCACGCGGTACAGCCCGCTGACGTCTTTGCCTGCAGAGCCCACTTCGCTGCGGAAACAGGTGGAAGCTGCCGCAAGCTTAAGCGGCTTGTTCATCTCAATGACCTCGTCAGCATAGCAAGAGACGAGTGGTACTTCCGATGTGCCTACCAGCCACTTGTCTTCATTGGCAATCCGATATACTTGATCCTTGCCCAATGGGAAGAATCCCGTACTCACCAGAGCTTCCCCGCGAACCATCAGCGGCACGTCCATCAAGGTAAAGCCGCGCTGCACCAAATAATCGAGCGCAAGCTGCTGCACGGCGCGATGAAGCATCACCCCTGTACCTTTTAAATAATAGTTGCGGCTTCCCGCTGTGTTGACGCCTCTTGGAATATCTACGATGTCGTGGAGATTACCGAGTTCCACGTGATCCCGTACCGCGAAGTCGAACTCAGGGCGAATGCCGACATGACGCACAGGCACATTGTCGGCGTCTGAGCGCCCAATCGGTGTATCTGGTGATACGATGTTTGGTACAAGCAGCATCAGTGCCGACAATTGCTGTTCGGCCTCTTGCAAGGCGACTTCTAGTCCAGCTAACTGATCATTAATACGGACAACCTGCCGTTTGACATCCTCGGCTTTTTCCTGTCTTCCTGCTTGCATATAGGCTCCAACTTCCCGCGACGATTGATTTCTCACTTGACGCAGATCATCTACCTCAATCTGCAGCTGTTTCCGCTGCTCATACACCGCTAGCACTTCCGATATTGATACATCGATTCCTTTATGAAGGGCCACCGCTTGTACCTCGTCTTGATATTCCTTGATCCAATCCATGCTTAACATTCTGCACCGCACTCCTTTGTCTAAAAAAATACAAAAAGCGCCCTCATCCGTATGGGACGAGGAGCGCTTGCTCGCGGTGCCACCCAACTTGACCGAATGCAAATGCATTCAATCCACTTTGGTTCCGCGGTAACGGGCGGTGCCGGTAAACTTAGGGAATGAGATTCCTTGACGAAAACGCCTCCGAGTTGGATGCTCTTCATAGGCCGTTTAATTATCATTTAGTTGAGTAGTAGTATAGCTCATTATTAACCTATTATTCAAGGGGGAAGTGCCTACACTTCTCATAATGGTATCCGCCGCATTACTATACATCGTGTTCGTACATGGACAGAGGGGACTAGTGATTCGGTGAAAGTGTCGATGAGGCACCCATAAAAATAAAAAGTGTTTAACTATTTTTATTGACAATGATATTCATTATCATTTATGATCAAGCTTGTAAATGAGAATGATTGTCATTATAGTTAATAGGCATTTTACATAAGCAGCAGGTTATGATTCGAATACGAATCGATAAACAAACTTTGTAATTTTAGCCTCTGCACGAGAGCGAATCGAACAAGCAGCTTCATTTTTTTTTACCGCTATTCCTTATTTCATATTTCTAGGAGGGGTCATTTATGTTACGTGTATTTAATCGCTCAGCTTCTAAGCTCGCACTTGCTGCGATTCTTGTATTTTCTTCTTTAAGCACGGCTGCAGTTGCAGCGCCAACAACAACGGTATCGAAGATTACAGTAACAGACTTTGCAGGGCGATCAATAACATTTGATAAGCCTGTAAAAAGCGTTGTCACGCTCGCGGCAGGAGATGCACAGATCGTAGCTGCACTTGGCGGCAATCTGGTCGGACGTCCGAAAACTTCTAATACTAAGCTTCCAAAAGCTGTACTTGATGCAGCTGTAATCGGATCGGCACACACGCCTAACTATGAGCTAATTACAGCCTTGAAACCCGAGCTTATTATCGGCAGCAAGAGCCTAAACGTGAAGGACGTGAAGGCGCTCGAAGCGACAGGGGCTAAAGTGTTCCTAACTAATTCCGAATCGGTTAATGAGATTAAGGAAAGCGTGCTGAAGATTGGCCAATTGTTAGGCAAGTCCGAGAGAGCCAAAGCGACCGCACAAGCGATGGATGTGAAGCTGCAGCTTGCAGGCAAGATTAACAAAGACAATCCCAAGAAAGCTTTGATCGTCTATGGTGCTCCAGGTACACTGCTTGCTGCTATGCCGGATTCTTTGCCTGGTGATCTGCTTACAAGAGCGGGTGGCAAAAATGTAGCTTCTGATTTTCCTAAAATGGAGAAGATGTCGGGATATGCACAGTTGAGCGCAGAGCGTGTCATCGCTTCCAATCCGGATGTCGTTTTCTTGATCACACATGGCGATCCTGAAGCGGTGAAGAAAGCATTTGATGCAGAGATTAGCAAAAATGCTTCATGGAGCAGCCTGACTGCGGTGAAGAAAGATCATATTGTCATCCTTCCTTCTCACTTGTTTGGCACGAACCCAGGTACCAAGATTTTTGACTCCTTGCAAGTGCTGGCGACTCATTTAAAAGAAGCGGAGTGATTTACGATGAATGCCGAACTGGAAGCGAGTAAAGCTTCCGGAACAAGTGCCCTTGGTCAAGATCCACGCAGGTGGAAGCGATTAGTAGCAATTATAGTCGCGCTGCTGCTTCTGATTGCGGCGTTCTTGTACGGCATGTCGACCGGCGCGGTTTCCATTCCGGTACGTACCATATGGGCCGTGCTGGTGAATAGAGAACCGTCTACAGAGGAACAGATCATATGGAATTTCCGTTTGCCGCGTACACTGCTTGCAGTTGTGGTTGGAATGGCACTGTCTGTATCGGGTGCATTTATGCAAGGTGTAATGCGTAATCCGCTAGCTGATCCGGGAATTATCGGTGTGTCGGCTGGAGCAGGATTAATGGCTGTCATTATTATGTTGATATTACCTGAAATGATATATTTGGTGCCAGCGGCGGCTTTCATAGGTGCATTTATCGCCGTTATGGTGACATACAGCTTGGCGTGGAAGCGTGGTGCTTCACCGCTGCGCATCATTCTGGCCGGTGTAGCTGTCAATGCGTTGGCAGGTGCGGTGACTTCCGGTGTAATGCAATTGTACAGCGACAGAGTTCAGGCTGTATTGCCATGGCTGTCTGGTGGATTGGGCGGTGTAAGTTGGTATCATCTTCAGATGATTCTTCCATACTTTGCAGTCGCAATCGTGCTGTCAATATTCGCGGTGCGTCATGCCAATATACTGATACTTGGTGATGATGCAGCTAAGCTGCTTGGTCAGAAGACGGAGCGGAGCCGCCTCTTCCTGATTTTTATCAGCACGTTGTTAGCAGGTATTGCGGTAAGCGTGTCTGGTCTTATCGGATTTGTTGGCCTAGTTGTACCGCATATGGTGCGGCTCATCGTAGGCAACAACTACAGTTACTTGCTGCCGGTGTCGGCTCTAGGCGGAGCGGCATTGGTCGTGTTTGCAGATACGGCGGCACGAAGCTGGTTTGATCCGCTCGAACTGCCGGTTGGTATTTTGCTGGCTGTTGTCGGCGCACCGTTCTTCTTATATTTATTGAGACGGGGAGGCGGCATCCTTGGGCGTACTTAATGTCAATCAGCTTGGTTATAGGCTGTCTGAGAAATTTGGACTTCACGAGGTCTCGCTGCAGGCAGAACAAGGTGAAAGGATAAGCATTATCGGACCAAACGGTTCCGGCAAGTCCACCTTGCTTAAGATTATGGCTCGGCTTATGACTCCCCATCAGGGAAGCGTCATGTTGAATGGGAGAGATATTGCAAAGATGAAGGGGCGGGACGCTGCAAGAATGTTGTCCATGCTTACCCAAATCCAGCCTGATTTATCGGAAATGACGGTACGTGATCTTGTACAGTATGGCAGACATCCTTACAGGAGTCTGCTGGCAGGCTCCTCGGAGGCTGATCAGACCATCGTTGAATGGGCGATACATGAGACACGGCTTGCACAGTTGGCAGATCGCCAGTTGGACTCCTTGTCAGGCGGAGAGCGGCAGCGCGCTTGGATTGCAATGGCGCTTGCCCAGAAACCGAAAGTGCTGCTCCTTGACGAGCCGACGACTTATTTGGATATTGCGCATCAGTTGGAGGTACTCGAGCTGATGAATCGCTTAAATGAGCAGCTCAACATGACGATTATCATGGTGCTGCACGACATGAATCAAGCGGCCCAATATAGTGATCGCATGATTGTGATGCAGGACGGCCGCATCGTTCAGAGCGGCACGCCGAATGAAGTGATGACGGCCGAGATGTTTGAGCAAGTATTTCGTATACGAGTTCGTATCCATCAAGAACAAACACGTCCTTATATATTTCCAATAGCCGTCTCGTCTGTATAATCTCATCTTGTGAAGGAGGAACCCAACATGATCGCCGTTACTAACCGACTCCGTACCCGTAAGGGTGAAGGGAATCATCTGAAGCAGCGCTTTGCGAAGCCCAAGCGTGTTCATCATATGCCAGGCTTTGTTAGTCTGGAGCTTATGACGAGCACTCAATCCGAAGAGTACGACGAATATGTCGTGCGTACCGTCTGGCAGGATCGGGAATCCTTTGAAGGTTGGGTCAATAGCCAACAGTTCAAGGAAGGTCATGCCCGCCGTGAGAAAGCGGATGACAGCATTATTGAATTCAAAGTCACGATCTATGATATCGTGCATCACCATCTTCCGGCAGAGTCCGAAGAATCTGTCGCAGCTGCGACAGGAGAGCAGTCATAGAAGAAGCCCCCGCTTCTTATGACATATATGTTTACCCAACCCCACTCTTTGAATGGATCAGCAATCGTCTCCCCGGGCGATTGTCTGGTCCATTCATTTTTTTGTTTATCTTGTGTCTAACTTGCTGTTGTTTAAGCGCTCAGGTTAATAACATGTTAACTTTATTTCTTGCTTGATAAGTACAGGTCATTAATGATACACTGGCTTTTAATTTTATAATTAACAGCGATGATCAAGGACATAAGCGCATGTTTGGCTGATCCAGAGAGGGAACCCATAGGTTGGGAGGTTCCTGCAGATGATGTGCGACTTCCTACTTTGTAGCTGCGACGAGGAAAGGGATAGGGCATTATGCCATAGGCGTGATGCGCTTTTTATCCAGTAAGCAAACGAGTACTCATCGCCGGAACGTTTCCGTTATAACGTCGAGAGCCGGAGTATTTGGGTACGCCGGTGAAAATAGGGTGGTACCACGAGCACATTCGTCCCTGACGAATGTGTTTTTTTGTTTTCATCTGAATACAGCGATACGCTTCACATTTGACATAAAGGAGAGATTTCGAATGAGACAAAGCCAATTGCTATCGCCAACTCTGCGTGAAGCACCAGCCGATGCGGAGGCGGTAAGCCATCAGTTATTGCTGCGAGCCGGGTATATCCGGCAGACGGCGGCAGGGGTGTACTCTTATTTGCCGTTAGGACGGCGTGTGCTTCGTAAATTGGAGCACATTGTGCGAGAAGAAATGGACATGGCTGGGGCTCAAGAGGTGCTGCTGCCTGCTATCCAGCCAGCTGAATTATGGCAGCGATCTGGAAGATATGCTCTTTACGGTCCTGAGCTGATACGTTTCCATGATCGGCATGAACGAGAGTTTGCGTTAGGTCCTACGCATGAAGAAGTGATCACGACGTTAGTTGGGGGCGAGGTGAATTCCTATCGCAGGCTTCCTTTGACGATGTACCAAATTCAGACCAAGTTCCGGGATGAACGGCGCCCTCGCTTCGGGCTGCTGCGAGGACGTGAATTTTTGATGAAAGATGCTTATTCCTTTGATACGGACTGGGAAGGGCTTGATCGCTCTTACTGGAATATGTACGAGGCTTATCATCAGATATTCACCCGTATGGGGTTGCAGTTCCGTGCAGTAGAAGCAGATCCGGGCTCTATTGGCGGAGAGGGAGGGACACATGAATTTATGGCGTTGGCAGCCATCGGGGAGGATACGATTGTTTCCTGTTCTTCGTGTGCATATGCCGCTAATTTAGAGAAGGCGCAATCGATTGCTGCACACAGTTCAAGGAATGAGAACAAATGTGAGATGACAGCAGATGGGGAGTCAATCACACCATATCCAGTAATGACTAAGCTGCACACCCCTAATATTCGTACGATCGGACAGCTTAAACAGGCGTTGGGTAAAGCTTCGCAACAAATGATAAAGACGCTGATTTATGTGGCAGATGGACAGGCGGTTGCGGTTGTTGTTCGAGGCGATCACGAAGTCAATGAGATTAAAGTGAAGAATACTCTTGGTGTAGCAGAGCTCCAACTTGCCGATGCAGAGACAACGTCCCGTGTTACGGGAGCACCTGTAGGATTTGCAGGACCTAGAGGGTTGTCTATTCCAATACTTGTGGATGAAGCTGTGGCGGGGGTCAAGGACGCGCTCATGGGAGCCAATGAAGTGGATTATCATTATGATCACGTAGTGCCTGGACGTGATTTCACTTTAGAGAGAATAGGGGATTACCGGAATGCAGTCGAAGGCGACTGTTGTCCTCGATGTGAGAGTGCACTTCAGTTTAGCAAAGGGATTGAGGTAGGACATATTTTTAAATTGGGTACAAAGTACAGCGAGACGTTAGCAGCGACTTTTCTGGATACAGCAGGAAAAGAACAGAACATGGTCATGGGCTGTTACGGCATTGGGATCTCCCGCTTGTTGTCAGCTGCCATTGAACAGCATCATGATGAGCACGGGATTATTTGGCCGCTAGCGATTGCTCCTTATCAGGTCCACCTCGTTCCAGTGTCCGTAAAAGATGCAGAGCAGACCAAAGTAGCAGAGCATTTGTATGAATGGTTGCGCCGGCATCACGTTGAGGTGCTGCTTGATGACCGGGATGAGCGGCTTGGCGTAAAACTGAAAGACGCCGACTTAATGGGCATACCGCTGCGTATAGTGATAGGCAAGGATGCAGCAAACGGCCTAGTCGAGCTGAAAGAGCGCTCTAGCGGCGAAAAGCAGATCATGACGGTTGAAAAGGCTTGCTTGCATATCCAAGCGGTACTGGAACAGGTGTAATGCGAGTGTTGTGAGGGGCCAATGTGCTGATTACATGGTAGCGGGCTATTCGATCCGTTGTCGAAATAGCCCGCCATACCTGGCCGGCTTACATGCGTTCCGGTGTCGGCAAGCCTAACACTTGGAGCGCGTCACAAAGTGTTTCCTTGAATTTGGCTGTTAGCCATACACGGAAGACTTGACTCTCGCGGCTTGCTTTCAGAATAGGGCACACCGCATAGAAGTTGTTAAACAGCGTTGCAAGCTCAAACGCATATGTGCAGATCGTGTTCGGTGCTAGCTCTTTGCAAGCGGACTGTAATGTATCTGGCCATTTGGCAATATGACGCAGCAGCGCGTATTCTGCTTTTTCGAGATGGGAGATATCTTTCGGTGCAGTTGGCTCGATACGATGCTCCTGTGCTGCACGCTGCAGTAAAGTCGTCGCACGTGCATGTGCATACATGACGTATACGCCCGTGTTGCCTGTAATTTCTGTTGCTTGCTGAAGATCCAGTACAACTTCAGTCTGGAGATTAAAGCGCAGCAGGTAATATCGAATGGCTGCGGCCGCAATATCACGGCTGCTCATACCAGTCTGATCTGAGCGCTTGTCTGTGATCACCTTCTCCATTAAATCGAGCAGTTGGGCACTCTTAATCCCAATGCCCTGACGACCAGACATGGCATAAGAGGATCTGCCATCAGAAGTATCCATGCCCAGCTCGCTTGCGGCATTTGGGCTTAGCGACACCACACCGTAGCTCACGTGATGCAGCTTCTCAGCCTGGGCCGTGAAGCCGAGCGTTTGCAGCGCTTGCTTGACCATTGCTTGAGGGTATTGTTGTCGATAATCGATTACATTAATGACTACATCTGCATGTCCGTATGAACGTGTAGTTCCTCCGGCACGAGTCGTCCATAAGGAATTTGTAAACGGTGAATAAGTGAAATCTTGGTTCAGAAGTCCGAACTTCCATAGATGATAAGCGATATCCTTGGCCGTATACGTTAGGATGCCGTTCGAACGAACGAGTACTTTGTCCTGATGATGCTCGGAATCGGCTGTCGTATCATCAGGAGTTGACGCGCCATCTCCCTGTGGTTCATGTTCAGACTGTCGCAGCACCCAGCATCCGGCAAGCTTGCCTTTATCGATCTGATAAAATGAGTCTGTCTGCTGGAGCAATTCAAAGGCTGAGTTCCAGAAGCCCTCTCTGACGATATTGCTCTCCCATACAAGCAAGTCATAGCAGATGCCGAAGCTGCCCATTTCCTCGATGTGCTCACGTACGATCCGTTCAGCTACGAGCATGCCAGTCCATGCAAGATTGTTGTTACCCTCTTCAAGGGCATGCAGTACATGAGAGCGCTGCTGCTGAAGTTCCATATCCTGCTCGTATTGTTTGTTCACATGAGCATACAAGTCCCAGCAGAAATCGCCAAAACGATCATGCTGATGCTTAATCGGTGTATGCAGCATGCCAACTACCGTATCAGCAAGTTGGTTGCCGAGATCATCAATGTAGTTATGGACTTCGACCGTGCAGCCTGTTCTTTGAAGCATCCGGACAAGCGTGTCTCCGATACAGGCATTACGAAGATGCCCGATGTGCGAAGATTTGTTAGGATTAATCGACGTATGTTCGATTACGATTTTTGTTTTATGCGCATGGGAAACGGGCATATCCTGCTGAGCCCACACTGTCCAATTGATAAATAAATTAATAAAACCAGGAGGCAGAACCTCTATTTTATTTACTAGCCCTGCGAACATCCCGTCCTCTTCCAGTCTTGTCTTGATCTGTTCAGCAATATGAAGCGGAGCTTTGCGCAGCGAGCGGGCTAATTGGAGGGCGATATTGGTGCTGTAATCACCGTGCTCCATACGTGATGGCTGCTCGATTGTGATTGGATTGAATGTCGCAATGGGACTACCGGATTCTTCTAAAATTGCAGCTGCAGCATGCTCTAAATGGGTTAACAGCGTTTGACTTAACATGCGATTTCCTCCTTATAAACATAATAAAAGCCCCCGTCTCTAATAAAAGAGACGAAGGCTATTGCATTCGCGGTACCACTCTTGTTGCCAAGCCGCAGCTTGACCCCTCTGACAGGATAACGGTCTTGGCCGGACGCGCGTACTTGCTAAGCTTTCTTTCAGCGCATCTTCTCACGGGTCCGTTTCATTCCTGGCAATGTACCGGCTCCCACCAACCCGGCTCGCTTGGACTACCACCATGAACTACTCTCCCGATCATTGAACATTCGGATGTAATTTTATACTATTATACCCCTTGAATTTTAGAAATCAACTTCGACGTTTCAAGAATTACACTTCTTATACAGTATTCTGATAAAATACAGACTGTAACTTCCTCAATTTAACATCAAGTCATAGATCCTATTTCAGCAGGAGGAACTAACCATGAATTATAAAAGGCTTGGCAGCAGCGGGATGAAGGTATCGATATTAGGGCTTGGCACGAATTCTTTTGGCAAACGAGCGGATGAAACGGAATCCGCCCGTATCTTGCATCACGCCGTTGACAGCGGCATTACATTTATCGATACGGCGAACATCTACGCACATACGGAATCGGAGCGGATCATTGGCAATGCCCTTGCTGGCAGACGGCAACAGGTAGTACTGGCGACAAAAGCAGGATTGGTCAAGGGACAAGGTCCTAATGAGCGCGGTTCCTCCAGATATCATCTGATGTTGGAGTTGGAACAGAGCTTGAGCAGGTTGAAAACGGATTACGTTGATCTGTATCAGATCCATACGTTTGACCCAGAGACACCGCTTGAAGAGACGCTGCGGACTCTCGATGATATGGTTCGCTCGGGAAAGGTAAGGTACATCGGCGCTTCTAACTACGCGGCATGGGAACTGATGAAAGCGATTGGTATTAGTGAAAAATGCGGTTTGAACCGTTTTGTGTCGACACAGACAAGTTATTCCTTAGCCGATCGGACACCGGAGCAAGAGTTGGTGGCGTGTTGTCTGGATCAAGGAGTCGGTATTATTCCTTATTTCCCGCTTGCAGGTGGAATTCTAACGGGAAAATATACATCATCAGAAGTAGTTCCCGCTGGATCTCGTGCGGAGAAGGATGATCATATTAAACGGTTCATTAACGATTCGACTCTTCCGTTGGTGGAACGTGTTCGTTCTATTGCGTCGGACTTGGGGTGCTCCCCGAGTGAGCTGTCATTGGCGTGGCTGATGCATCAGCAGGCCGTGTCTACGGTTATTGTAGGAGCAACCAAAGCTGAGCAGTTGGAAGCGAATCGCCGCAGCGTGGAGCTGAACTTAGATAGTGGCACCCTACAGGCGTTGGATGAAATAAGTGAAAAATTCAAGCATGGCAAGCCATTGGCCGTATACCGTTTACCCTGATTAAATGGTAGGACAGGGAGATTGAGGAGAGGTATATCCATAAGGATGAGGCTGATTTGTGCAAGTGTAGAACTTTCAGAGTACCCACATGTCGGCAATCTCTCAAGATCGCATAATAAAAAGCATACACTAAATGACACAAATAGTGTCAAAGAGGTATCTGCGATGGGTGATGATGATTGCCTCTAAGATGAAGTAAAGTATCTGATTGCTTTTCAGATGAAATAAGGTATCACAGCCAACTTGACCAGTTAATCATCGAGTGAAGGGATGCGGCATATATGTCAAAAGTAGATAACATGCTATCTATCCTATGGCTGTTAAAGACAAGGCGGCGGATGACGGCGAAGCAGCTCGCGGAGCAGCTCGAGATCCATATTCGCACAGTGTATCGATATATTGACGCTTTGTGCGCCAGCGGAGTACCGATTGTATCGGATTCGGGTCATCATGGTGGATACAGTCTGTTAGCTCACTTTCAGGACGTTCCGCTTATGTTTGACAATGAAGAGCAAAAAACGCTCATCCATGCAGCAAAGTTTGCGATTGAAGCAGGGTATCCGCATGAAGACGTATTACAAGGGGCAATCTCGAAACTGAGGCTGTACAGCAACGAAGAGCAGATCAGCGCGATGAACCGATATTCGGGTGGTTTGGACGTCATCCATCCCCCTGTTGATGAATCCATTAGAGGGACTCTTCAGGAGTTAGAGCTTGCGGGCGTGGATCTTGTTGCTGTATCCATTGAATAT
Organism: Paenibacillus sp. ACRRX; assembly: GCF_022346885.1. Taxonomy (GTDB): domain Bacteria; phylum Bacillota; class Bacilli; order Paenibacillales; family Paenibacillaceae; genus Paenibacillus_B. Next base: position 282,542 of record NZ_JAKRNK010000005.1, on the reverse strand, counting down.
ATGAAAGGTTATGGGACTGTGATTGAGACACGTCTCTTTAATCTGTATGGCCTCGTGTATTGGAAGAGCAAGTGGTATGCAGTGGGCCACTGCCACCTGCGGGAGGAGATCCGCAGCTTTCGAGTGGATCGGATCAAGATGATCCATCGCACGGAGATTCAGTATGAGAAACCAAAAGATTTCTCTGCGAAACAATTCTTTATGCAGTCGCTCCTTCCGAATTTAGACAATAAAGAACAGCTCGTAACTTTGGTTATTGAAGGCAGGGAGCAGGCGCTTGACGACCTGTGTGCGCATTGGTTATTGGGACATGCGTTGGTCGCTCGCTCGGATACTGCTGCTCGTTTCTGCCTTGATGAGCGCACGCTGGAGACTTTGCCTTACTTGTTGTTATCATATGGAGGCACAATTCGTGTTACTGAACCTGAATTTGTTATTGACCAACTAATTCAAGTGACGACACGTATGCTTCATTATTACGAAAGTCTGCGCATGACTGACCGTAATTGTCAGTAAAGCGAAGGTATGATAAAAGGGCTAGATCCAATTATGGGAGTGTGGTATTGATGGGGAGTAACGCCAGAAAGCTGTATAGTTATCATGTATGGGCCAATGAAAAGCTAATAAAGCATTTGAAAGCTCTACCAGATACGACTACATGGACTCAGCAGGTGAAAAGTGTGTTTCCGAGCATTCGGGAGACGCTCTTGCATATCTACAGTGTAGACAACGTATGGCTGTTAACGGTCAGCAATGACACTATCAATATTGACGAGATGATAACCGAGGTTGGCCGTATTCGAACAGAATCGGAAACTTGGAACATAGAGCAATTAGAAGCACAATTTCACACATTAGCTGGGCGTTACGTTGACTTTATGGAGCAGCAGGGCGATCTTGATGAAGCCAAGCAAATCTCGCATCCTCATTATGGGACTTTGGACACCAGCTACTCGGACTTGATTCAGCATGTCGTTAATCATGGCACATATCATCGTGGCAACGTTACAGCGATGCTGCGGCAGTTAGGGCAGGCAGGTACTGCTACTGACTATATACATTATTTGTATGACTTGACGCATCAGTAGTATAGTAATTCGAGGTGAATTCTGGTGGGAACGGGAACACTGTTTTGCCGAGGTTCAATTAGAGGGCTGTTGAAGTCCTCACCGAACGATTGCAATGCAATGCTGTAATTGTCTATTACGGGGCCATAGGTGTCCGTTCACCTTGGCAAAATGTTAATATGAGCCCGCAGGTTCTTCCTAGAACGCTGCAATGTAGGCAGGCGTCGCCAATCAGGCTACCGCCTGCTTTACTATGCGCACAAATGATATCTTAATGCATGTTAAGCAGCTTCAAATAGGTATTAATAAGCTGTGCTGACTTACTGAACTGCCTACTGTTGGCAGGATGCGCTGTGCTCAACTGCCTGTAGTTGGGTGTGAATTATAACAACAACTGCATTGTGGACTCGTCATCCGCGCAATATCGATAACCATTGACATCTTCCCACACTTAATCAAAAGCGATGAGGCGATTTCCAGCGAAATTTTTGATATACTCATATAAATGATAACAATTATCAATTACGAATGTGATGATGGGGCTAAATGATAACGTCATCTCATTGGACTGTAAACAGGCAAACGTCAATTAATCATAAGTGTGGTGGACCTTCATGGATAGTAAAGCGGCAATAACAGAGAACCTATCGTTCCCAGCAGAGGATGTGGATGCATGGATTATTCGACTTAGAGATGTAAATATAATTCATCGCAATTGTGAGGTCCGGTGGACGCAGCAGTTTACCTTTACTCATATTTTAATCATCGTGCTATCGGGGGCTGGAAAAGTAACGATTGGTGAGCAGGAGCATACAGCAAAGAGTGGCTCCGTATTTGCCTGTCCGCCTGGACAGACCTTCGGCGCTTATGTAGCAGCTTCAGATACGATTGAGCTTGTGGCGATCGCCTATGAAGTGCTGGAAGACGGCGGGATGCCTAGAGAGCCTAAATGTGTTGCCCCTCCGCACGACTTATTCCCGAATGAAGGGGAGCTAATGCTGAACGCATCAGTCTCGTGGACGATGTACGGCACCGAACTGTTGAGATGGTTCCAAAAGGGCGATGGACTTGAGCGGTTCCGTGCGCACGCGATGTTTCAGGAGATGTTATATCACATGATGAAACATCTGCGAAATTCCCCTAAGGATAGTCTGACGGCACTGGAAGCAACTAAGCTGTACATGGACAACCATTATGATCAGAGTCTATCGATGGATCAGCTCGCCCGTATGGCGGATATTAGCGCCAAATACTATGCGGAGCTGTTTAAGAAAATGTATGGCATGAGCGCGCTGGATTATTTGACTTCCGTACGAATGAAACGGGCCAAGCAACTGCTTACAAGAGCCGAAATGAAACTCAAAGACCTGGCAGCTCAGGTGGGTTATCAGGACGAGTTTTATTTCAGTCGCAAGTTTAAGCAGCAGGTTGGTGTAGCTCCAACAGTTTATATGAAGAACAGGCAGCGCAAGATAGCGGTATTCGGAGGTATTAACCTGCTTGGGTATCTCGCTCCACTTCATTTTATTCCCTACGCGGCACCCCTTCACCCGAAATGGGGAGCTTATTACTATGATACGTATCGTAATGATATCCCTGTACATCTTAGTGCTTATCGGTACAACGAATACTGGGATGACAACGTTGAGACACTGCGACAGGCGAAACCGGAAGCGATTCTTTGTTATGACAACTTGGAGGCAGAACATAGTGAGAAGCTGCGGGAAATTGCGCCGTTGCTACTAGTTCCGCATCAGTTGAATTGGCGGGATCAACTCATGACAATCGCTGGGCACCTGCAGTTGGAGGAAGAAGCCAGGCGTTGGCTGCATCAGTATGATCACCAAGCCAGCAACGCCGCAGCTATTCTGAAGCAGCGTATTGCGGATGCTACTTGTCTCATCGTGCGTATTTTTAAACATGAATTTCATATTTACAGCAATGAGGCGATGACAGAGGTGTTCTATGGTGATCTTGGTATTCAGTCAAGGTGTCCGTTGCAATCGCCGGAGCTAAATGAACCGACAAGTATCGCTCAACTTCAAGAACTCGATCCAGATTACATTTTAGTACTCGTATGCCAGGAGAATGAGTCGTTAGCACGTTGGAAGGATATTCAAAGCTCGCCAGAGTGGAGCAAGATCAGGGCGGTGAAGTCGAATCGTACTTATCGGATCACTTCTGAGCCATGGCGAGAGAGCTCTCCGTGGTCGCATGAAAGCATCATACAACATACTTTAGAGCTGTTTAATGAAAAATGTCCATGACAATTCCGTGATTCGTCCATGTTTCAGATGAGTCAGCTCGTATATAATTCTCATTGATAATGATAATAGTTATCAATTGGATGCAACAAATAGAGAGGGGATATTCAAGCAATGAAGACAAAGAAAGCTATGGGCTGGGCGCTGTTATTGGCTCTTGTGCTCGTGATCTCGGCATGTGGTTCCAAAACAGATACTGCAGCAACTACGGGAACAGATACAAAGGGGGCTGCCGAGCAAACGACTACAGAACAGCCTAAAGCAGATGCAGCCAAAGAAACCGTTACAATTAAGTATTTAGATAAAGAATATACAGTTCCTTCTAAAGTGGAGCGTGTCGTAATCGCAGGCAGCATGGAATCGATGGAAGATGCTGTTGTACTAGGCGTTGAACCTGTTGGCGGTATTACGGTGGGAGGAAAGTTCCCAGAATTGTTCCAATCTGTTACAGCTAAGACAGAATCTTCAGGGGAAAAGATGCAGCCTAACTTTGAAGCCATTTTGAAGATGAAACCGGACGTTATTCTTGGTTCCACAAAAGCTAAGCCAGAAGTAGGCGAGAAGTTAAACAAAATCGCTACTTATATTCCGGTCTCCCATATTGCAACGGACTGGGAAGCGAACCTGAACTTGCTGGCTGAGTTGACAGGCAAGCAAACGAAAGCAAGCGAAGAACTGGAGAAGTACAAAAAGAGTATCGAAGAGTCGAAGGCTAAAATCGGCGATAGCTTAAAAGACAAGAAAGTAGTAAGCCTCCGTATTCGTGCGGGCAGCATCATGATCTATCCACAAGGCGTATTCTTTAACCCGATATTGTACTCTGATCTTGGATTGACGCCACCAGCAGAAGTATTGGCTGCTAAAGCTCAAGAAAAGGTTTCCTTGGAGAAATTGAGTGAAATAAATCCGGATGTATTATTTGTTCAATTTGCTGAATCTGAGAGCAAAGACAATCCAAACGCTCTGAAAGATCTAGAGAGCAATCCAATCTGGAAGAGCATGAACGCTGTGAAGAACAACAAAGTATACGTAAACGTGGTAGATCCGCTTGCTCAAGGTGGAACTGCGTTAAGCAAGATTAAGTTTATTGAAGCGGCAGCAGAAAAACTGCACAACTAATTAATAGCAAAGCGAGTAGATAACATCATGCGTAGTTCAAAATCGATAACGGCCATCATATTAATAGCGGCTCCGTTTGCTATCGTACTGACCATTTTATTGTCCGTACTGTATGGTGCCAAAAATATCGACGCCAGCACGGTGTGGGAAGCCATTGTCAGATTTGACCCTGATAATGTCAACCACCAAATCGTCATGCACTCTCGCTTGCCACGTGTGATTGGAGCGCTCCTTATTGGGGCGTTCCTTGCCATATCTGGGGCTTTGATGCAGGGGATGACTCGCAACTACTTGGCATCACCTTCGATTCTCGGGATTAGCGACGGCTCGGCATTTGTCATCACCTTGATGATGATTATGCTGCCTGGAGCTTCCTCGATGGAGATGATTATCGGCTCGTTGATTGGCTCCGCGCTTAGTGTAGGCATTATATTTGGGCTGGCGTCCATCATACCGGGAGGTACGTCCCCTGTTCGAATGGCCATTCTGGGCACCATTATCGGGACGTTTCTCAGCAGTGTGTCAGCTGCAGTTGCAACTTATTTTCAAATATCACAAAATATAAGCTTCTGGTATAACGCACGTTTGAATCAGATGGACCCTGAGCTTATCAAATTTGCAATTCCGTTTGCTGTTGTGGGTATAGCGCTCGCCGTCATTATCGCTAACTCTATCACTGTGTTGTCCCTCGGGAGTGAGGTGGCGACTAGTCTAGGACAGAAGACAGCACTTATTAAGATGGTTACCATGCTTAGTGTTATTCTTCTGACGGGGATAGCCGTAGCGCTTGCTGGTAAGATAGGTTTTGTCGGGCTAATTATCCCGCACATTACACGGTTCTTAATTGGTGTCGATTATAAGTGGGTCATTCCTTGCGCAGGGGTTATTGGTGCTGTGTTCTTGGGACTATCCGACGTGTTGAGTCGGTTCTTGAATTATCCGTTCGAGATGCCAGTAGGTGTGGTGACAGCGATTATCGGTGTCCCATTCTTCCTTTATCTGATCCGAAAAAAGGGAGGACGTGAGCATGCCTAGCTTGTTAACGCGCAGCCGGTTCTGGCTCGTTCTGGGAACAGGGATTGCCCTGACATTGATTATGATCTACGTCAGTCTGACGAATGGTGAATTCGATATGACCATTACAGATGTGGTAAACACGCTGTTGCGCCATAATCCTGTGCCAGAACATGATCTGGTCATTTTCGAGTTCCGCCTACCCCGTATCGTCATTGCCGCATTGGTGGGGATTGGGCTTGCCATAGCAGGGACGGTTATCCAAGGGATTTCACGTAATGGCCTGGCAGATCCGGGTTTGCTTGGCATCAATGCAGGCGCAGGGGCTGCCATTGTCATGTTTATGCTCTTTTTCGGCGGTACGCTGAAAGAAGCAGGCTTTGCTTCCGTGATGGCGATGCCACTGTTCGGATGGGTAGGAGGTGTACTTTCTGCACTTATCATCTATGCACTGTCATGGCGTCATGGTCAACTGGACCCACAGCGCTTGCTGCTTGTAGGTATTGCGGTAGGATCAGCATTTGGTGCCTTAACCTTGTTTGTGTCGTTAAAGATGAATCCAAATGATTTCGAAATGGCGACAGTGTGGCTGACGGGCAGTATATGGAATGCAAACTGGATGTACATATTAACAGTTCTTCCGTGGTTGATTTTGCTGATTCCTGTCATTATGGTGAAGTCGAGAGAACTTGATATGTTCATGTTAGGTGACGCGCCATCTAAGAGCCTTGGGGTTCGTCTTGAACGGGATCGATTCTTGCTGCTCTTGTGCAGTGTAGGGCTTGTTAGTGCTTGTGTAGCTGTATCGGGCAGTATTGGTTTTGTAGGCTTAATTGCCCCTCACATTGCCAAACGTCTAGTTGGCGTTGAACATGCCCGGGTAATACCTGTGGCTGGAGTCATTGGCATGCTGCTTGTAGTTGGTTCCGACTTTATCGGGAAGACCGTGTTTGCTCCAGCTGAGCTGCCTGTTGGAATTGTTATTTCTATTGTGGGTGTCCCTTATTTTGTATATTTACTGCTGCGGAGCAAAAAGTAACATTGTTGCCAGCCGTAGAAGTATCACCTTTAATATAATCACACGTTTATGAAGAGGTTGGAGACTTTCTCCGACCTCATTTTGATGTGCTTAGACATTAGACATTTAATAATAAGCCTGACAGGTTTCATTTATTATGTGTTTCCTTTGGCCCAACATACAGGATTAAAATAACAATTGAAGGAAGTAGTTGCATGGATGTTATATTCGGTTTATATATAAAATATACACAGCAGGAAAAGAAACTAGTTTCGACAAATATCGTATATATTCCATATCAGCAGTCATTTTCCACATGAATCATTGCTTTATGTTTTGTCTAATCCTATATATCCGTGATGAGAGGGGGACAAGCTTATAAATATCTATAAGCGTACAAAGGCTATTTTATTATTAATGCTGATGTTTACGGGCCTAGCCTTTGCATTCGGACCAGTCCCTCAAGCGGAAGCTGGCTTTTGGGATTGGGTGACCGGTGTAACTGAGATTCCTTCAGAGGTAGAGCAACTTAGATCTAAGTATGACCAGATGGAACAATCGATTATAAAGAGCGAACAACACTATAGAGAAGCAACGGAGCAGCTAGCCTCTGATAATGAGAAGCTGCGCGGACAAAATGAACAGTTGATGCAGCGTATACTGCAGCTTGAGACGAAGGATCTGGAGCAGAGGCAGCAGGTTCGCCGCATAGCAGCTGTAGTGATTACAGGCATTGGGCTTCTCTTGTTGTATTTTGTATTAACACGTGTGCTGCGTGTCATGGTATGGCAGCGGCGGCGTTAGGGATATGGAGGAATGGAATTGCATATTCAGAGTGAAGCCGAGTCGGTCCTTTCCCAAGCAGTGACGATTCGATTGGAAGATGGAGAGATGCTGAATGTGCTGCATCCAAGGCAAATTATATCGTTTCAGGGACAATCTTCGCAGCGTGAAGATCGGTTTATGGACATTGCAGGAATGTACCGCAAGCGTAAGTTGATCCAATCCAGACTGAGTGGTCCCGCTCAGTTTATGTTGGGTCTTCCTGCTGGTTTCTGTATGCAGACGATTCCGATTACAGCGGGCTCGGATCTGTTGTTTGAATGGAAACATATTTTGTTCTACACGGAAGGTATGCGTGTCGAGCGTAAAGTCCAAACTTTTAAAAACGCGGTGATCACAAGAGAACTTGTTAAAATGAAATTTTCGGCTGAAGACGGCCTGTTAGGCATTGTATCCAATGGTCCTCTTCATCCTATGAAGCTGGATGAGGAACAACCTACTTTTGTAGATATTGGCAGCTTGGTGGCCTATCCAGAAAATGCAACGTTGAAGCCCTGTGTGTACGGCAATTCAATTGCGAGCCAACATATGAACTACCACTGGGAAATGACTGGACAAGGTTATGTACTGCTGCAAACGGGACGAAACGACGGTCAACTGGAGCGGGATATTGAAGGTGATGGTTTTGTCCGGCGTGTGCTAAGAGAAGTTATTCCTTTTGGCGGCGTTCTAATTAGGTAGTGGACAAGACAATAGTCGTTGTCGGAAATGGAATGCGCAAAAGTTTCATTTTCTAAATATGTAGAGCCCCTTCCATAACGACTGCAGCTGCGGTCCTTATGGAAGGGGCTTTATGGTTAGAAGATGTGATTATCGGAGGGAATGGGAAACGACAAGCATAGATGACAACTCTTGCTTATCGTTGCAGCCGAAGCTGCTCAAAAATAGATGTTTTGAATAGCGCATTGTCTACCCCGTCCATCCCGTCTTCTACAAACCACCATGCAGATAATACACTATGGGCATAAGCCCAATCCAACAAGCGTTCGCGATTCAGATTAAGCTCTTCACAGAATATGAACACCCTCCGCTCTGTAACGGCAATTGCTTCTTCAAAGCTGGCAGGCACCTCATTTAACAAGTATGGAATGACTTCATATTCTGCCTCACCGATGATTCCTTTCGGGTCAATTGCGAGCCAAGGTTCACGATGGGAAGCTAATATATTCCCGTGATGCAGGTCCCCGTGCAGCAGCTTCCACTCACGAGTGGAAGAGAGCAGCTCCGCATAGCAGCGTTCGGCTTGCTGCACGACATGCTCCGGCAGCGGACCAGTGCCGCCGTTATACGTCTGGCGCAGCTTAGCGAGCCCCTGCGCCCAATCCGCTACGCTGAGGAAGGGGGACACCGCCCCCCTATCCCAGCGTTTGTTCTCGTGCAGCCGTCGAATGACGGCGGCGGCGGTTCGGGTTGCGACTTCGTCATCCCGAACCGTTCTCAACTCTTGTCCAGGCGCTGCACGCTCTAACAAAAGCACGCCCTGCTCTACATCTGACGCAACAAGTCTAGTTGCGCCCTGACCGTCATAATAATCGAGCGCGGCAAGCTCACTTCGTAGTTCTTGCCCAGGAATACAGAGCTTGAGCACAAGGGCAGTCCCATCTGTATGTTGAGCGGGCGCAACATAATTATAGGAGAGTGTATAGGGGGAACCAGCCTGTATATGCCACTTGGCTTCACAAGCAGCAATTAATCCCCTTAGCCCTGACAACCACTGCGCTCCTTGTTGATCATGTACTGAGAGAATTGTCTGCTTCCATTGCTCAGGAATAGTTATCATTTATTATATCTCACTCCTCTCTTCGTGGTTTCAGGATACCTGTCCTCCATACGCGCTCAGGTCTATCTGAGACGTAGTGTTATTGACCGATATCAATGGTCTGCGTAGTAAGACGGTCCCCAGGCTGCTTGAGCAGATTAATTTGATCACGGGCCTCAGCTGCAATATCTGTTATAATGCCATCAACGCCAAGGGTATAAAAGTGTTCAACAGATTCCACATCGTTGACTGTCCATACGTATATTGGTTTATGAGCCAGCTTTGCGGATGCAATTCGTCTTGCGTTAACAAACGATTCCTCAACAACAAAGAAATCACACTGAAACCGATTCAAGTCTGCAAAGGTTGCAAAAATAAGATATCCAACCTTAAGCTGTGGATTTAAAGCTTTAAGCTGCAGGACGAGGTCGTAATCAAGGCTCTGGAGAATAACTTCAGACTCAATTTTATGCCTGCGCAACGTATCTACAACAGTCGCTGCATAGGTGGACGTTTCCTGACCGTGGGTCTTGAGCTCAATATTAAGCTTGATGCGTCCCTTCGTTTGTTCGATGACCTCATCAAGTGAGGATATCCGATCCACATAACCATCCTGCTTTAACGTGGCCTTCTGGAGTTCCGCTAGCGTAAGGTCATATACATTGACATTGCGACCGGACAGCCGCTTCAAATTGGTATCATGAATAACGGCAAGCTTTTCATCTTTGGTTTGTAAAATGTCGAGCTCAATATAGTCCGCATCTGCACGAATAGCTCCCTCGAAGGCACCGGATGTATTCTCGACACCGGAGCGTACGTCACCTCGGTGGGCCATAATGACAAAGTCATCCTTGGTCTCCCCCCAGTCGGTCAGTGTAGCCGTAATTCCCCATCCTACTGTGAGCAGCAGCAGCATGCTAAACGTTGCAAATTTCCGTCGATGGCGATGTATGAAGGTGCGATTCTGCACGTTTCGCCGTTCCCACTGCGCGGCATCGAGTCCGTCGATGTGGACGTCAATATCGTAGGGATTGGCAAATTTGACATATAAGCAGGTCAGATTGGTCATAAACAGCGGGGTCCACACCAATGACAAGGCATATACGCCGACGCTGATGACAAAACCAAAAGCCAACTCGTTAGCCCAATCTTCGGAAATCAAGCTAAGCAAAACAATAATACCGATCAGCAGCAAGAATACAATAATGATTCCAATAATGCCAAAGACCAGCCATTCCAGAGTCGTTAGAAGCAGTGTCCATTTGCTGCGCCAGAACATACGGCTGCTCTTCTTGAAGGTAGTCCAGAAACGTCCGTTGCGTTCTAATACTAAAATAGGCAGGGCATACATGCACAGCAGATTGAATAGCACCACGACAGTCAGAAATACACCAAGAACAGCAAGACCCCATAAACTTTTCATCAATTCGCCGGTAACAAAGTTGGGCACTCTAATGCTTGGCAGCAGCGAAGCTCCGAATCCGATATCAAGCAGTGGAAACAACAATAATAAATATCCCGCCGCTCCGATACTACCAATTCCAAGCAGCCTGGGCAGTCGAGATATTACTTGGAGCAAGACGGCACGAATACGTGCACGCTGCCCCTGTATACCGTAATACGCAATATAGGTCAGTACCGCAAACTCGGTATAGATGATTATAAAAGCAAGCGGAGCCAACACAATCAGACTTAACAACCCGTAGCGGCTGAACACAAATCGAAGCAGATCATGATTAGCCGCAGCCTGGAAGCCGCCAAGATCCAATATTTTATTAAAAAGGATCGATAAAAAAGGGACAAACAGCCCAATCGTCAGAAGCTTGTATGCAAGCTCAAACAAAATAAAAGAACGACCCGCATGTTTCCATACACGAAACAATTCTCGCGTCATTTGGAAACGAGGGCGTTTGTTTTTGTTACTTAATCTCGCCATGAATAGATACAGTCCCTCATTATTTTAATTTCTATAAATATAACCTCATTATAATCTTATTCGTCAGAAATGCCAAAAAATGTACAGAAAAGGACAATTGATTTGACACAGTAAAATAACTAATGTATACTAACTAACAAAAAGTAACTAGAATAATTTGATAATTAATTATTCCTCATGCACCCTGATTTAGAAGTGATGAAGCCTTAGCGTATTGACGGAAGCATAATGACTATATAGCTATTAAAAGGAGGCACAATATGATGACAGTATCTATTCATCCCAAAGTAATGATAGGTCATGTGCACTTGCTCGTTGCTGATTTGGAAAACATGACGCGCTTTTACCGAGATGTCATTGGTTTTAAAATTGCCGAACAACATGCACAAAAAGTAACCTTTACAGCTGATGGCCGTAAGCCGTTGCTTGTTCTGGAGCAGCGCGAGGGCCTTATATTAAAACCACAGCGGACGACAGGGCTGTACCATTTTGCCATACTGCTGCCGGAACGTGCTGATCTGGCCCGGGCACTATTACACTTGGCGGAGCAGAAGACGCCTATGCAGGGAGCTTCGGATCATGGCTTCAGCGAAGCTTTGTATTTAAGTGATCCAGAAGGAAATGGCATTGAAATCTATGCGGATCGTCCTCGTTCAGACTGGGAGGGCAGAGTGGAACAGGTGGGCACGACTGAGGCACTTCAAGTAGAGGACCTGCTTCGTGCTGCTGAAGGAAACGAATCATGGCTCGGCCTGCCGGAGCAGACAATCATAGGTCATATTCACCTGCACGTTGGCAACCTGAAGGAAGCAGACCGTTTCTTCGTTGGACAGCTGGGATTTAAGATCGAGATGAGCATGGCTGATCATGCGCTGTTTATTGGTGCTGGCGGATATCATCACCATATTGGTTTGAATACTTGGGCCGGAACGGAACGACCACCTGCAAATAGCACAGGGTTGTATCTGTACTCGTTATTGTTTCCAGACTTAGCAGTACTGAACCAGACGGTATCCCGGCTGCAGCAGCTTGGTATCCCGGTAGACACTTCCGCTTTGCATCCGACTATAATCGATCCGACGGGTAGCAGAATTGAGCTGCGAACAATGTAATCCATCATAAGGAAATACAGCGATAACACCTTGCTGAATTGTAAATGAGAAGCTCATTTATGATTACAAGCAGGGTGTTTTTGTGTATAAAAGACATAACCTATGCATAAATGAGGGTAGGGATTGATAGTTGATCGATGTGACGCAGCATTGTTTGTTCTAAGTGAAATTCAAACTTTGACAACTCGTATATATAAGTGTTGACAAACACGTATATACGAGTTAATATTTCCTTGTAAGCGGTAACAGCTAGCTGTTGCTACAAGCGGGGAATGGAAGAGGAGATGACATCAATGGGGAAAAATTACCGTGAGACGGCTGAGCAAGTCATAGAGTATCTTGGTGGCAAAGACAACATTGAACAAGCCGCGCATTGCGTGACACGGCTGCGTATTGCACTTAAAGACGAGTCGCAGGTTCAATTGGAACAGTTGCAATCGGTTTCACTGGTGAAGGGTGCGTTTATGAATGCCGGCGTATTCCAAGTCGTGATTGGACCTGTCGAAGTGGAACGTGTGTATGCTGAATTAATCGCACTTACACAGATGAAGTCAGCGACAGTAGCAGACGTGAAAGAAATGGGATCAAAGAAGCTGAACCCGCTCCAGAAGCTAGTCAAGATATTCTCTGATGTGTTTATGCCTATTTTACCGGCCATTATTACCGCAGGTCTCCTGATGGGGCTAAACAACTTGATTGGTGCCAAGGATCTCTTCTTTGCAGGTAAGAACCTGCTTGAAGTGTATCCGAATTTACAAGGGGTATGGGACCTCATTAATATGATGGCGAACACGTCATTTGTATTTTTGCCGGCTTTGGTCGGATGGTCGGCAACCAAACGGTTTGGCGGCAGCGAGATTCTTGGTATCGTACTTGGACTGCTGCTAGTTCATCCCGATTTGCTTAATGCATGGAACTATGGTCAAGCAGCAGCAGGTCTAGATGGAGCTAAATTGCCCTATTTTGATATTTTAGGATGGTTTTCTATTGAAAAAGTAGGTTACCAAGGACAAATATTGCCGATCTTAGTGGCGGCTTATGTATTAAGCAAAGTAGAACTATGGTTAAAGAAACGTGTACCAAGTGCGATTCAGCTGCTTGTCGTACCGATTACCTCAATTGTTGTTACAGGTGTACTCGCCCTCGGCGTTATCGGTCCTGTAACAAGACATATCGGTAACTTGCTCGCGGACGGAATCGTATACGTATTTGATTTTGCTCCGGTATTAGGCGCATTGTTGTTCGGCGCTCTTTATGCGCCGTTAGTAATAACGGGAATGCATCACATGTTTATCGCGATTGACCTTCAGTTGATCACACAGAATGGCGGCACATTTATTTGGCCGATGATTGCCCTTTCTAATATTGCACAAGGCAGCGCAGCACTGGCAATGTTCTGGATCTCGAAGAAGCAGAATGACAAGAGCATGGCGTCGACGTCTGCTTTGTCCGCCTACTTCGGCATCACGGAGCCAGCGATGTTTGGGGTCAACTTGTCGAATAAATATCCGTTTTATGCGGCGATTATCGGATCGGCGACAGCCGCCATATTTATTACGCTCAATGACGTACTGGCGCCTGCAATTGGGGTTGGCGGACTGCCGGCATTTATCTCAATTATGCCAAATTCCATGGCCAGCTTCTTTGTCGGCATGGTGATTGCCGTTGTTATCCCAGTCGTAATGACCTTTGTACTGTCACGTTCCAAACGTTTAAACAATAAGGCATAATACACGTTCTGTTTCATTATAGGCTGTCCCGAAAGTGTCGCAGGAAATGAGGGATAGCCCCTTTTGTTAGAGGGATAGGGTACAAGTGGGTGCATGTCAGTTGATCAACGCTTAATTGCGTTATAGGAATATAGACTTGAACCGTTATGACTTGAACATCACCAAATATAGATAAGGTCGGAACGTGAGGGAAACCTTATCGTCTCCGATAAATGGATAAGTATAGAGATAGGAGTGACCGGATATGGACTGCATGCAGAGCGAGAAACAACAACTGTCAACGGACCGGGTAACAGGTTCTGATCATAAGGAAGCGTGGGCGATGGATGAATGGCGCAAGTCGGTTGTGTATCAAATCTACCCTAAGAGTTTTAAGAGCAGCAATGGACAAGCGACGGGCGATTTAAACGGTGTGACGATGAAGCTTGACTACTTAAAGCAGCTTGGCGTGGATTATATCTGGCTTACGCCGATATACAAGTCGCCGCAGCGGGACAACGGATATGATGTCAGCGACTACTTCGCGATTGATGAGAGCTATGGCACGATGGCCGATTTTGAACGTTTGGTGGCAGAGGCGGAGCAGCGTGGTATTCGAATTATGCTTGATATTGTAGTGAATCACACTTCTACGGATCACCATTGGTTCCGTGAGGCGATTAAAGATCAGGCGGGGCCTTATCGCGAGTACTACATCTGGCAGGATGAGCCCAACCAATGGCAGTCCAAGTTCGGCGGCTCGGCATGGGCACATGACGAAGTCTCGGGTCAGCATTATTTGCATTTGTTTGATACCTCACAAGCCGACTTAAACTGGGAAAATGAAGAGCTTCGCCGTGATGTGTATGAGATGATGCGCTTTTGGGTGAAGAAGGGTGTGACGGGCTTCCGGCTGGACGTTATTAATCTCATCTCCAAAGATCAGGCATTTCCAGATGACATCGGCTCAGATGGAACGGTTGGAGATGGGCGCAAATATTATACAGATGGACCACGCGTGCACGAATATTTACAGGAAATGAACCGTGAGGTGTTTGCCGGCAAGGACCTATTAACGGTCGGAGAGATGTCCTCCACGTCGATAGATAGCTGCATTAAATACTCAAATCCTGTGCGCGGCGAACTCTCTATGACGTTCAGCTTCCATCATTTAAAGGTGGATTACCCAAATGGAGAGAAATGGTCGCAGGCAGAGTTTGACTTTGAGCAATTAAAGCAGATTATGTCCGAGTGGCAGGAAGGCATGTATGCAGGCGGAGGTTGGAACGCGCTGTTCTGGTGTAATCATGACCAGCCGCGCATCGTATCCCGCTTTGGGGACGATGGTGAATACCGAGAGCTGTCAGCCAAGATGCTGGCTACTTCACTGCACATGCTTCAGGGCACACCTTATATTTATCAGGGTGAAGAGATTGGGATGACCAATCCGAAGTTTGAATGTATTGAAGATTATCGTGACGTGGAGACGTTGAATATATTCGATCTGAAACGTAAAGAGGGGATACCGCTTCATGAACTGATGGCCGCCATTCAGCAGAAGTCGCGTGACAACTCTCGTACCCCCATGCAATGGGACGATTCGGAGTATGCTGGTTTCTCTGATCACGAGCCGTGGATTCAAGCAGCGTCGAATTATAAAGATGTAAACGCAAAGAACGCGCTCTTACGGCCTGATTCTGTCTTTTATTACTATCAGAAGCTCATTCAGCTGCGTCACGAGATGCCTGTCATTACGATGGGGAGATACGAACGTTTGGACCAGAACGACAAGCAAGTATGGGCATATGCAAGAGTGATGGAGCACGAAGCGCTGATCGTGCTTAACAATTACTACGGCAAGTCGGTTTCTTTTACACTGGATGAAAAGGTGAAGGACTTGTATGTTGGTTGGGGCTGCGAAATGCTGCTGAGCAATTACGAACATGCGGATACAGCACCAGGAGAAGAGGCTTCATGCTTAGGACAAATAAATTTAAGACCTTATGAATCCGTTGTGTATTATCTTAAAAAATAACGGGGCAGATGATTCGGACGGCAGGAGTATGATACGATAGTTCCAACCAGAACGTTGGCAGGAACGAGGGATGACGTCGTGAGCAAGTACGAACATATTATGGATGAAATTATTCAACATATCGAGAATGGAAAGTGGAAAGATGGTGTCAAGATTCCATCGGAGACAGAATTGATGGAGGGCTACGCGGCGAGTCGCGGTACGGTGCGCAAAGCCGTGGATCTGCTTCAGGAACGCGGCTACGTCCAGAAGATACACGGCAAAGGTGTGTATGTCACCCGCAAGAAAAATATCGAGCTTAGCTTTGGCGGAATTGTCAGCTTCAAGGAAGCGAATGAACGGTTAAAGCGCGGCTTTACGACTCATGTAAAAGAGATATTACATCTTAAGGCAGATCGGGAGACAGCCAAGCTGCTTGGCGTGAAGTCAAAGACAGATCTGCATTTGATCAAGCGAGTCAGACGGACGGAAAATGAGAATGTCATACTAGACATCAATTATTTTGTGACCGATATGATAAGCGGGCTGACCAAAGAGATTGCGGAAGACTCCATTTATGCATACATTGAACAGCAGCTTCGTTTGCAGATCAGCTATGCGCATCGTGTCATAGAGGTTCAGCCGTGTGGGGACGACGATCGCAGATATCTGGATTTGAATGGCACAGACTATGTTGTAGTCGTCAAAAATTTTACGTATTTATATGATGGCACACAGTTTGAATATACGGAATCACGACATCGTCTGGACAAGTTCTACTTTTCCGATGTGGCGCGCAGAATGTAAGCTTTGGTTTCCCAGAAGAGCAGCCTAGATTCACTTCTTAAGGCATGAACTAATCGACCTTCCTAACCCAATAGCATACTGCTGCATAAAAGGCTGCCCGCAATTTATTCATGAAGAATGAACTGCGGGCAGCCTTTATGAATTACAGATCGATCAGCTTACTTATAACTGTGATCCTGGTGGGCTCAGAAAGCATTATAGCTGACATACTCCCCAACGGGTTTGCGGTATCCACGTGGTCTGCGGCTGGAGGTATCTTCTTTACCAATTGTAATCAACATGACGGGCACATGGGTATCCGGCACACTCAGAATGGAACGCATGAGCTCAGGATCAAAGCCAATCATCGGGCAAGTATCCCAGCCTTTGTCCTTGGCAATGAGCATTAGCTGCATGGCTGACAGACTTGCATTGCGAATAGCGTCTTCGCGTTGGAATGCTTCGCCTCTTTGCTCATAGAATTGCGTCGTGCTCTCTACGTTCATATCGTACTCTTGTTTCGTCCATATCCCAAGGTGCAGCATGCCTTCATAAATGCTGGCAGCCTGCTTGTGCGCTTGCGTGTCCCCGAGCACAAGTATAGCGGCCGAAGCCGTTTTGACTTTATATTGTTTGTTGGCAGCTTCATATATTTGATCCAGCTTCTCGCGGTCTGTAACAGCAATGTAACGTGTGTGCTGCAGATTAAAGGCAGAAGGTGCATACTTGGTTAATGAAAAGATGTCTTCAAAATCCTGCCTGTTAATTTCAACATCAGTCTTAAATTTATTCGCGGAACGACGATCTTTAACAATAGTTTCAAATGTATGCATGGGGATGGCTCCTTAGTATGTATATTTTCGGTTACAATTAATAGATTAGTTCCAGTGTATCATATAAACTATATAAAAGTAAGTAGTTAAAATAAATTCACTAAGTTATCACATAGAATGGAAACTGATCTTCGTAATTAGGGGAATCCTTCCTTACGAATCTTGTATTATTAAATAGATTTAGGCTATAATCGGGAAGGTGTTTTATATTACATATATTCTATCGAGAGGGGAATATTGGTGAAGACTAGCAAATGGAATATGTTGAAGCGTAGTGTGGCTAGTGGCTTAATTGCCTTGATCGCTATATTGGGTGTCGTCGTACCCGTACAAGCAAATGAGGCGTCTGCTTCTGTACCACAAATTAGCCCATGGTCGATCAAAGTTTTAAATGAAGGGGAAAAGTATGGCATATTCCCACTAACGTGGTACTATGACGGCACTTTCCAGAAACCAATCACACAAGACAAGTTTCAATCTCTTATAACAGCGACATCTACCAAGCTGGATGCACTGGCACTAAAGAAAAAACATACTTTTGCTGCACCTCATGTTACTGGCATGATTACTAGAGAAACGGTTATGACTTCCGTGTACAGTGTGTTGGCACAGTACGAATGGCCTGAAACATTGGAAATTGATAAATATGAGCCGATCGCTTATTTGCAGACGAAAGGCATTATTAACGGTACAGGTAAAGGGCTTGATCTGAATAAGCCAAGCACGGTCGAGCAGGCGGCTGTTATGGCCAGCCGACTTGTTGAATATGCTTATGATGCTGTCGGAGGCGGGTCAAAAGGACTGCTGTGGAAAGCAACAAAAGGAAATAATACAATGTATTTGCTAGGCTCGATTCACTTGGGTGACCCTGTTATGTATCCGATGCAAAAGAGTGTTAGAGATGCATTTAAACAGTCGGACTCCCTGTGGGTAGAGGTGGATCTGCAAGGCAATCCAGATGCAATGGCTGAATTCAGCCAATTGATGTTTTATACGGACGGCACAAAGCTGAGTGAGCATATCTCGAAGGAAACTTACGAGAAGCTGCAGAAGGCGCTCGACAAATTAAACGTGTCAAAAGATGCATTTGATTCTTTCAAGCCATGGGCGATCTCCAATAATCTCTCTATGTCCATGATGACAGGATCTTCTGACGAGATGGTGCAGGCGGCAGCACTAGGAATCGATATGTACTTTACTTCGTCAGCATTATTGACGGGCAAGCCGATTCATGAGCTTGAAGGATTGAAGCTGCAGGGCGATCTCTTTAACAACGTGCCGGCTGCTGTGCAAGAGAAAGAGTTAAATGATGCGTTGGATCAGATTCTAACCCCGACTGAGAAATCGAACGAAGTGTTAGAAGCGTTTAAGGGATGGCAGAAGCAATGGGCGAAAGCTGAACTTGAGCAATTTACGAAGTCTTTCACTAGCTCGGAAGATATGGTACAAAGCGAACAGGCTCAGCGATTATTCGGGGAACGCGATAAAAATATGGCGAAAAAGCTGATGGAACTGCTGGACAAGGAAGGCTCTTCCACTCATTTTGTAGTTGTCGGCGCAGGCCATTTTGTTATTAAGGATATGATTATTGATCAATTAAAGGCAAAAGGTTACGATGTTCAGTTCGTGAAATAACACCAGCAAGCAAGAGAGGCAGCTCTACGTTATCCATGATGACGAGGAGCTGCCTCTCTTTTTATGTTCATCCCATTTAGAAAGTTATAGGTTGTATAGGTTTAGGGAATAGTATTAAATTGGTAATAAGAGAAAAGGAGGCAAAACTTATGACAACGTGGTCATCAGAGCAGGCGAAAAGTGCAGTTTTATTTCTAAAGCAGGAAGCACGACCGTTAGAAAGAGTGCTGTATGAGTGGGAGTTTGAAGCGGGTTCGGTTGAGGCGGTTATCGAGCAGTTGGCTTTATTTCAAAATAAAGATCGCGGGTTCGGCAAAGCACTCGAACCGGATATTCGAATGAACAATTCATCGGTTATTGCAACCACTGTAGCGCTGCAAACGATGTCATATGTGAACTTGCCCGTAGAGCATCCACTAGCAGCTGATGCGATTACCTATTTGCTGGATGCTTACCAGACAGGCAAGCAAGGCTGGAACATCGTACCAGACGAGGTAGACGAGCATCCGCGCGCACCGTGGTGGGATTATCGCGATATCTACGACGGGTGGGGCAATCCGAACCTTGAGATTGTCGGTTACCTTTATGAATACCCTCACGTTGCGATGGAGTTCAGGGAGAAGATTACCGAGCATGCCGTACAATATTTGTTGGATCGTTCCCCATTGAACGAATTCCATGAGCTGTTGTGTACATTGCGTATGGCTGCTCGATTGCCGCAGGAGGAACTGGAACACATTCGTCCACAGATCGAAACGATGGTCCAGCAATGTGTCGTTGTAGATCCTGAGGCCTGGAACGGATACTGCCTCACACCGCTGCAAGTTGCCGACAGCCCAGATTCTCCGTACTATGAACAATTCGCAGCTATACTTCCAACGAATCTGGAGTTTCTGATTCGGCAGCAGCAGCCGGATGGAGCTTGGCACCCAGCATGGTCATGGGGGCAATACGAATCGGAATGGCCGCAAGCGAAGCGGGAATGGCAGGGCGTTCTGACGCTTCAAGCGCTCCGCACCCTGCGGGCTTATGGACTATTGGCACTACAATAGAAGAACGTCCGACGATTGCATGGGTCGTCGGACGTTCTAGTTATGACTGTAGAGCTAGCCAACGATGTATCTCGGGCAGACCGTGCTAGTCTTGGCGCAGGTTGGCCTGATGCAGGTGAGCGAGCAGTTCCTTCATGTCAGCGAACAGCCGCTCGAGTACATCTGCTGACTGACCTGCATGGCTGTACAGCTCGCTTGGTATACAGCGGGCTTCCTCCTTGAGCGATTGGCCGCGCATCGTTAACGTAATGATCACTTTGCGTTCATCTGCCGGATCACGCTGTCGGTTCAACAAGCCCTGCGTTTCCATACGCTTGAGGAGTGGTGTCAGCGTGCCAGAGTCGAGATAGAGACGCTGTCCCAACTCTTTGACGGTTATTCCATTTTGCTCCCACAAGACAAGCAGGGTCAAATATTGCGGATAAGTTAGATCGAGCTTCTCCAGCAGGGGACGATATAACTTGGTCATTTCCCGTGAAGCGGAATAAATCATAAAGCACAGCTGGTTATCAAGTGCTAATTGTTCATCCGTAGCTGCCGTAAGCTTCTTCTGTGTAAACTCGCGCATGATGAGTACTCCTTACAGCAACTTCTCGATATCCTTTGCCAGCTTCGAGGGATTAGTCTGTGGCGCATAACGATCTACAACTTCACCACTGCGGTTGATCAAGAACTTTGTAAAGTTCCACTTGATATCGGAACCGAGCAGACCTTTCTTTGCTTGTGTCAGATGCGTAAACAAAGGAGAAGCTTGTTCCCCTTTTACATCCACCTTGCCATACATCGGGAAGTTAACCCCAAAATTCAGTTGACAGAACTCCATCGTTTCTTCCATATTATCGAATTCTTGATTGTTAAATTGATCGCAAGGGAAGCCTAAGACAACAAGACCTTGATCTTGATACTGCTCGTAGAGTGCTTGTAATTCGGTAAATTGTGGGGTAAATCCACACTTGCTGGCCGTGTTGACGATTAACAACACTTTTCCGTTGTAATCATTCATGGATTGCACTTCGCCATTTGGCTTATTGACTTGAATATCATAAATAGTAGACAAGATAACCCTCTCCTTTTGTTATAAAAATAGGAATGAATCCCTGATTGCGTTTATTATACATATAAATCGTTCATAATTCAATTGTGCACAATTTAATTATCCGTGCGAGGGGTTCTATTCGAATCCACCTCGGATAAGATAATATTTCAGCTCAATAGGGCGTAACTAATCCCATAAAGGAGCCAGATGTGCACGGGATAGATGACGTAGAACATATATTTACTCCAACGAGCCTGATACCCACGTTCTCCATTGTATAAAGCAAAGAGTATGGCTGCCCCGCACATCATCCACTGGTAGTTAACATACAGGAGATTATCCCATGTGAATACCTCAACCCAAGGCAATACAGTCAGGTCGAGTCCGATGTTGATCGTGAGGATAGTTAGAGTGTATGCAGCGATAAGCGAATGCTTCTGGTCACGGAAAGCATAGAAAATAAATACGCTTGCAACACCAAGTAAAGAGGCTTCCGTCATCAATCCTCCGATTGAAGACAATAGCACAAAGATACCTCCGAGTTCCGTTCGACCACTTGTTTTTGTCCATTCTAGTGCGGTGAGCTGAAGGAGAGCAAAGGCAAGTGATAAAAAAATATTGTTGAAGATTGGATACTCCGGATTCGGAAACAGGCTCATGAGAAGCTGACTTCCAATCGCCATCCCGACTGCAGCCGTTAACATTCTGCTGATGTAACGTTTACGGCTGCTTGTCTTATAGAATCCCTCGACAACAAGATAGAAGAAAATCGGTGCCACGATACGCCCAATCCAATTCATCCATACGGGCATTCCCGGTATGAATTGATGAATATGATCTACGATCATAAGCAGCAGTCCGATTATTTTTAAGTGGAAGCTGTTTAATCGCATTCGCTGAAGCTCCTTTGCTGCGGCTGCCGCGCTCCACACAAGTGTGACCTGCGCACGAGCCCGATAGCCGTTCGTCTAGTACTCATCATAAAACGAATGATGACTGCGCTACAAGCAGCGACGTATAAGGATAGACCATTAACTTCGTTTGCGACAACAGTATACAAATGCGGGCGGGAAGTTCCACAGGACAAGCCGGATACTGTCCATGTCAAATCGTTCTGTAAGCATAGCTTTCATTTGGAGGGAGTACTGGAACGTAATAAATAAGCCGTCAACGACAAGGGCCGCATCCACCTCGTCCAAAATTCGCTCGCGGAGCTCAGTTGTGAACATGGCAAATGGAAGACCGCTGATGACAGCATCTAGATGCTGCAAGCCTTCTCTTTGCATAATACGGGTGAGCTGAGTTGCATCTTCCTCGCATACGGCTTTGCTGTATTGCTGACATAAGGAAGTCCTCATTTCTGTATCTTTTTCGAAAATGAGGGCCGCTTCCAGTTGGGGTTGTCTCATAATATGGCGAGTGATTACACCCGTCCCTGCGCCAAGTTCGGCAACCTTAGTTACGTTTGTACCAATTAGGCAGGATGTCATCGCAGTTGCGAGTGCTTCCGAGCTAGGAATGAGACTGCCAATCTCATGAGGATGCCGTATAAATTTATAGAAAAAGGCGAGTGTGTCTCGCCACACGGGGCGTTTCTCCTGACCGCTGCCGCTCATCATTTTCAAACCATTGCCCTCCAACTATAAGTGACCTGACTTGCTAGAGCTAGAATGCTGCATTAGCTTAGCTTGTCACGCCAACGTGCAACTCATTCGTTCTTTTGTACATAAGGTGGTGAAAGGAGATGTGCTGGTCTGGAAAGGGATAGAGATGAAGGCAGACTGAAGATGGTGGCTCTATTTGTTATAATATCCTAAACTAGAAGCAGATATGGTTACAGCAATTTTCTCATTCGATTTGAAAGAGGTGCCTGTCATGGAATTGCAATTGCAAGGTAAGGTTGCTATCGTTTTGGCTTCCTCCAAGGGATTAGGATATGCGGCTGCTGAGGAACTAGCCAGAGAAGGTGCATTGGTTACGCTAGTGGGCAGAAATGAAGCGGTATTGCATGAAGCAGAGGCCCGAATGCTAGCGCAAACGGGTAGCAAGCCTATTTTGATTCAGGGAGACATCACAAAAGCCGAGCATATTGAGCGTATTGTTGCTAATACGATGGAGCAGCGTGGACGAATTGATATTTTGATCAATAACTGCGGCGGGCCGTCACCTGGCACGTTTGATCAGCTCAGCGATGAGGCTTGGCAGCAAGGATTCGAGTTAACGCTGCTAAGTTATGTGCGTTCGATTCGAGCCGTTCTGCCATACATGCGCAAGCAGCAATTTGGACGGATCGTAAACATGACTTCGAGCACACATAAGCAGCCAATTGAATCCTTGATGCTGTCATCTACCTTCCGTGTAGGTGTGCTTGGATTAGCCAAGACGCTTGCGCCTGACTTGGCGCGGGATCAAATTCTGATCAACACAGTGGGGCCAGGCAGATACGCGACGGATCGTGTAATTCAACTGGATCGGCTGGCGGCAAATCATGAAGGTGTTGATCAATCATTTATTGAGGAGCGGGAGAAAGCGTTAATCCCATTGGGACGTTATGGTCAACCAGAGGAAATGGGAAGATTGATTGCTTTTCTGGCTTCACCAACAAATAGTTATATGACGGGACAAGCGTTCTTGGTAGATGGCGGAGCGGTACGTGCACTCTAAAGTAGTGTTGAATCAGCATTTCCTGGCTTATCTGTATTTGTTTTAACCAAGTAGTCATCAGGTGAGCGGTTAACTCTACATGATATAATGAGTGATACGGGCGTATTGGATGAATGCCTGTCACTGGCCCCTGCTGTATGATGACAATGCCATCCAGATTAATCGGAATAGGATGGGCGGTCATGGACATTCATGATAACAGCTGCGATTAGAATAAAGCATTCACACGAATAAAGGATTGGAATTGTAATATAGGCAGCAAATACATCATGTGTGCGTAGTGGAAGGAGAACGTATGAAATCTTTAGTATTGGCAGAGAAGCCCTCGGTAGCACGCGAAATTGCAAGGGTACTCGGTTGCAGCACCAAGCATAAAAGTTATATCGAAGGTCCCGAGTACATTGTGACTTGGGCTCTTGGTCATCTGGTTGGTCTGGCTGAACCGGAGGATTATGATCGTAAATACCAGCAATGGAAGCTCGAAGATCTTCCGATGCTTCCCGAGCGAATGAAGCTGACCGTATTACGGGAATCGGCACATCAATATAAGGCTGTTCAACAGTTATGCAAGCGTGGAGACGTGAAGGAGTTAATCGTGGCTACTGATGCAGCCCGTGAAGGAGAACTGCTTGCGCGCTGGATCATGCAGATGGCGAAGTGGAACAAGCCGTTTAAGAGGCTGTGGATCTCGTCCCAGACAGACAAAGCCATTCGCGAGGGATTCCGTAAATTAAAGCCGGGTACGGATTTTGATCGGCTGTATGAGTCTGCCCGCTGTAGAGCGGAAGCTGACTGGCTGATCGGACTAAATGTAACCCGGGCTCTTACCTGTAAGTTCGAGACACCATTGTCAGCTGGCCGTGTTCAGACCCCAACGCTTGGCATGCTGATGACACGCGAGCGTGAGATCGCGAACTTCAGCTCGCAGGAATACGATCTGCTTGTTGCGGATTGTGGTGGATTTGAGGCAATGTGGCGTGGAAGCAGCGGAGATGCTCGGATGTTTGACTTGGCAGAAGCGCAGCAGAAGCTTGCGCAATTATCAGGTAAGCAAGCGATTGTAAGGGAGATCAAGAAGACGAAGAAGCAGGAGCCGCATCCGCTTGCCTATGACTTGACTGAGCTGCAGCGTGATGCGAATCGCAAATATGGCTTCTCGGCGAAGCAAACCTCTAATGTGCTGCAGCGTCTGTACGAACAACATAAAGTGGTCACCTACCCGCGCACAGACAGCCGATATCTCTCTTCCGATATGGTTGGAACGTTAAAGGATCGGCTTGAGGGGATGGCTGTCGGTCCATATGCTTCGTTAGCCAAACAGTTAAAGCGGACGCAGCTTGTGGTTACTAAACGTATTGTGGATGACAGCAAAGTAACCGACCATCATGCGATTATTCCTACGGATGAGCCGCTCCGCTATTCACAGCTGACTAATGAAGAGCGCAAGCTGTATGATTTGATTGCCCGTCGATTCCTATCTTTGTTTATGTCACCTGTGGTGTATGAACAAGTGTCGTTGTCATTAGCTATTGGGAATGAGACTTTTACAGCCAAGGGACGTACTACGCTAGAGAGCGGCTGGCGCCAGGCATATGACAACGACTGGCAAGAAGAAGATGAGGATCAGGCTCATAAAGTGGAACAACGTGATCAAGAACGTCTGCCTCAGCTGCAGCAGAACGACAAGGTTTCCGTGAAACGTGTGTATGTGCAGCGTGATCGCACCAAGCCACCTGCCCGTTACACGGAGGCGACGCTATTAACACAGATGGAGAAGCATAGTTTGGGAACTCCCGCTACACGTGCGGACATTATCGAGAAGCTTATATCTAGTGATACGATTGAACGTGTTGGTAATCAGATGAAGCCGACAGGCAAAGGCAAGCAGTTGATTGAGCTGGTATCCTCGGAGCTGCGAACACCGGAATTGACGGCAAAGTGGGAACAGGAGCTTGAACGTATCGCCCGTGGTGATCGTCGATCGGGAGACTTTATGGCTCAAATTCGTCAGATGACCGAACAATTAGTTAGTGGCGTGAAGAAGAGTGAGGCAGAATATAAACCTCATAATTTAACGCACAGCCATTGTCCGGACTGTAATTCACGGCTCATGGAGCGCAAGACCAAACGAGGGAAAGTGCTCATTTGCTCTAACAAAGAGTGTGAATATAAGCGCTCAGCGGAGAAGCAGTTATCTAATCGACGGTGTCCAACCTGTCATAAGAAGATGGAAATTAAGCAAGGGAAGGCCGGCAAATTCTTTCAATGCTTGCCGTGTAATTTCGTGGAGAAATTGGACGCGAGCGGCGGAAAACTGCGTAAGCACGAGGAGCGTAAGCTTGTACAGCAATTCAGCAAACAGGAGTCGATTGGCTCTAACTTGGGCGACTTATTAAAGGCGGCTCTAGAAAAGCAACAATCGGAATAAGGATCAGGCGCTTGTTCTTAACGGAGGGAGGGACATCATGAATATTGTTATTCTAGATGGTTATACACTTAATCCCGGTGATCTGAGCTGGGAGAAGATTCGCTCAGCCGCGGCGGCGGGCGGATTGCCTCTTAATGAGGTTCGAATGGATGTATACGAGAGGACAGCTCTGGATCAAATTGTAGAACGAGCTAGTGAAGCGGATATCATTCTTACCAATAAGACAAGACTTGGTCGTACGGAATTTGCTCAATTGCCGAAGCTGCAATATATCGGTGTCTTGGCGACTGGCTATGATGTTGTGGATGTGCATGCTGCTGGGCAGCAAGGGATTGTAGTGACCAACGTGCCATCCTATGGTACAGATGCGGTTGCACAGTACGTGATGGCACTGCTGCTCTCCTGGTGCCATCGCATTGAACGGCATGACGATGCCGTTAAGCGTGGCCGCTGGTCGCGGCAGCCAGACTTCAGTTTCTGGCTCTCCCCGCAGGTGGAATTGGCGGGGAAGACATTTGGCATCATCGGCTTCGGTCGCATCGGGCAGCAAGTGTCCAGATTAGCGCATGCTTTTGGCATGCATGTGTTGGTTGCGACCAGACGCTCGCCAGATGTGATGCTGTTCCCGCATGTTGAGGCTGTATCCCAGGAGGAACTGCTCTATCGATCAGATTTCGTGTCGCTTCACTGCCCATTAACTGCGGACACAAGGAAAATGGTAGACCAGCATTTCATTGCGCAGATGAAATCTTCCGCGGTATTGATTAATACGGCTCGTGGTGCACTTGTAAACGAAGCCGATCTGGCGCATGCGCTTCAGCAAGGGTTGTTAGCTGCTGCGTTGTTGGATGTATTGACAGAAGAACCGCCTGCTGAAGGTCAGCTTTTGCTGCAGCAGGAGAAAGCAGTCATCACTCCGCATATGGCATGGGCGGCACAGGATGCACGGCGCAGATTACTGCAGATTGCGGCTGACAATATTCAGGCATACTTGGCTGGTAGTCCTATTAATACAGTTGGCTAGAAGTATTTGGCCGGGCATTCGGTTTTAAAGGGGCTTGTCCGAAGCTTGCATGATCCAAAGTAAAAAGTGGAACAGACTTCTATGAACATGTGATTGTTGTGAATACGTAGCACTTTCATTTCCTGGGATTTAACTGGATGTGGAGGTGCTTTTGTATGTTTTGGGGCATGGAACGTGTAATTCAGATCATGTCCATTCACACTTTTGCATGCATTACATACAACTAAAACAGCTTTTAAAAATCGGGAGATCGACCACAGCATGCATCGGACGATATCTTCATTAGGCAGCGAATTTTCCTCATTTTCACAAAACGTTTACTTTTATTATCGCAACAAATGATTCGCAAATCTTGTATAACTTTGTATGTACCATTTTGTTTCGACAGCAAGAAGTCAGAACTAGGACTTCATTCCTGAGTAACAATCAAAGCCTGCTCATGTTTGACGCAAATTTATTTGGTGTGGAAATGATATCCTTGCATTTACAGTCATAAGCATATTTAGCTCTCCATTTAGTAACAACATTGTATCTCTTTTATTGTCGAATCTAGTGCTCTTGTAATGAATCTGTCATTACCATCTGGTAGAATTGCTATATAGTATATTGTCGAAAGCTATTTTTTAGTCGAAACAAGTTTATAAAGGAAGTGAGCTGCAACATGGGAGGACGTAACGTCGTGTCGGTAGGCCGCCGACGTCAGCGAAGAAACAAGAAGTTAATAGGGCGCACCATTTTATTGTTTTTGATCATAGCGATAGGAGTCGGTATTTATTCGCTAGGTCAAAGTCTGTGGGGAACAACGGCTAACGCAGCTTCAGAGCAGAAGTCGACGGTTGTGACAGAGGTTGCGGTCATTGCAACGGCTGCAAAGGAGAAGCAATCACCTACTTTATATAATGGCTTGAAGCGTAAGGTTGCTTATTTGACATTTGATGATGGGCCGAACAGCCACACAGATGAGATTCTGGATGTGCTGAAGCAGAATAATATTAAGGCTACTTTCTTTATGCTCGGCGATAACATGCGAGAGAATCCGGATCAGGTTAAGCGTATGTATGAAGAAGGACACTATCCGGGACTGCATAGTATGACGCATAATTTTGCGAAGTTGTACAAGAGCGGCAGCAGCAAGAACTTTATCGATGAATTTACAGAAGCACAGGGCATTGTGAAGGAAATAACCGGCTTTAAGCCGATATTGATTCGTGCTCCTTATGGCAGTGCGCCACAGATAAAGGAAGATTTCCGTACTGATATTGCTAATGCTGGATTTAAGATGTGGGACTGGACGCTGGATACGTTGGACTGGAAATATGCGAACAATCCATCTGCAATTCTGGCGCAAGTGAAGGCGACATTGACGGAAGATACAGAAGTGATATTAATGCATGATCGGAAGCAGACGCTGAACCAATTGCAGCAAGTCATCGATTATATTCGTTCTGAAGGCTATGAATTTGAAGTGTACAACCCGAATGCTCATTTTGTATGCAATTTCCATAAAGATGAGCGTCTTTGATTGGGATAGGAGGGAACAAGTTTGACAGCTATGAAGAAGTTGGTCGGTACGACGGCTATGATGGTATCACTTATCGTTGCACTTGCAGGCTGCGGTACGGCACCGACACAACAGTTGTTCGATTCATTTGAGAAGGCATCGGCATTGGAAACGACAGTTCCTGCTTCATTTGAGCAATTAAAGCTGCTTGAAGCGAAGGATCAGAATCAATATGGTAATATTTTGACGAATGGTGCAGAGAACAACGTTAACGTGAAGACGCTTATTGATAATACGTCCAAGGCATTAGATGATCGTCAGAAAGCACTTGATGACGCAAAGCTGCAGTTGGATGAAGGTTACAAGGTGGCTTCGGGTTTTACGAAGTCGGCAGATAAGCTTAAGGATGACCAGTTGAAGAAGCAGGCGGACGAAGTAATCACGGCATATACGAAGCGGTATGATACATTCCAAACGCTTCATAAGCAGTATACGGATTTGATTGCAGCGGAGAAATCTGTGTATGAGGCGCTAAAGACATCGGATACAAACATCAAGTCTATTCAGGAATCGGTTGCAGCTCGCAACCAAGTGTTTCAGCAGGTAGAACAACTGAAGCAGCAATTTAACGATTTTACTAAGCAATTTAATGAGAAGAAGCAGAAGTTTTATACAGCAGCGGGTATTCAACCTACAGAAGTCATCTCTTCAGGAACAACGGAAGAGAAGGTGAATGAAGGGTGAATACCCTTCTTTTTTTATTGGAAGTTTGTGTAATTGGAAGGAGAGGCGTCCGATAAGCAAAAAAGAAATAATAATTATGCCGTTTAGGTCCTAAAACACTTGATTATATGCTTCTTTCCCTTGATAATACTTTTAATCCCTACTTTAACGTATTACTGTCACATACACCTCGCGATACACTTCTGAGACTTATCTTCAAGATACACACACCATGTTGCTTTATGTTGTTAGTTTATAGTTACTCATTTCCTACAAAACGAAAGTTTCACCGTTTTAACTATCACATTGCAAAGATGAGGAATGTGCAATGAACAACATTAAAGTACTGCTGTTAGAGGACGATCCGGCATGGGGAAGTGTACTACTCGCTCAATTGGACAAGGAAGTAGATATTCAGCTTATATCTGTGTGCTCATCCAGGGAAGCTGCGCTAGCGCTATACGCGCAAGAGCATGTTGATGTGATCTTAATGGACATGCAGTTAGATCCTAACAAGCTGGATAGTATGGATACAATTTTAGATCTTTATTACTATGACCGCAACGCTAAAATTATCGTATTATCAGGCTGCATCGAACCGGAACTTGTAGCCGAAGTATTCATCAATGGTGCTTACAATTATATCCTCAAGGACAACTATCTCGACATTCCACTAGCCATCCGTGAAGCTCATGGGAATCATTCAAGCATTCACGCATCGGCCTCGAACATTTTGCGGGAGCAGATGAGAAGGACTTACCGTGAAATCCTGATTAACAAGCTCAGTTTAGATGATAAAGATTTGCTGCAGTACTTTGATAGAGGACTAAACTTTTCAGAGATTGCAGACAAAAAAGTAATGGAGCTTCAGTCGGTTCGCAACAAGTTTCAACGAATCGCAAAGAAGTTAGGCTGGCGAACAAATAATTCCAAGAAACTGGTAGATAAGGCCAAGAAAATGGGGCTTTTCTAACCAAACGATGAATTGAAGATGGGGACGGAACGTAATTCATGAGATATCGAATTCACTGGCAGATCGTATTGCAGATTACAATCTCGCTGGTTGTGGCGTTTATTCTATTATTTTTATTTGTCTACCAGGTGGCAAGAACCACATATCTAGATTATGCGGTATCCAGCAAAAACAGCCAAGTAAGTTCCTTGGCAAGTAAGGTAGACAAGATTATTACTAAGAACATTACTATTGTGGAGCACTATGCAAGAAGCATAGAGTACTTGTATGATACCCCCGATCATCGTCAACGAATTGCAAATGTGACTCATAATTTAATGGAGGAGGAGAGTAACCACATTCAGGGTTATTGGTTCACCTACGACTCCTCCTATCGAGATCAAGGCCAAGGGGATATTAGATATACTAGAACTAGAAACAACACTATCGTACAAAATAACTCCAAAGACCTCATGAATCCCAACGATGCAGATACTTCTCAACCTGAGAATAAGGATCATCCAGATTATGATTTTTACTTCGGCGCCAAGCGAACCGGCAACACCTACATCACTTCACCCTATATTGATCCTTATATGTACACTCCTATGATTTCAGTCAGCAGTCCTGTATATGATAATCAGCAGCAATTGATGGGAGTTGCGGGAATGAATCTGATGCTGGATGAAGTGTATCAACTCGGTGCACAGTTAACAGAGCAGCAGCAAGGCTACACGTTGATTACACGGAAAGACGGCGGGGTGATTTATCATCGAGATGCCAAACTGACGATGAATTTAAATGTATATCAGAACTATGATGCTGACTTTGTTACGTTATACAAAGACATCATAGCTAATCAACTTAAACATAATCTAACACCGGTAAATAGAAACGGTATGTACTTTTTCTCTGCTCATATTCCTGCTGCTGATTGGTCGTTAATTGTTGCAGTTCCAGAACGGTTGATTGAGCGTAAACTTATTTATATTTTACTTGGATGTATTGCCACTGTGTTGTGTCTAATTGTGCTGTGCTACAAAATTGTTAGAACATGGGTCAGTAGATCGGTATCAAATCCATTATCTCAAATATTAGACGGCGTAGAAGCCGTATCCCAAGGGGACCTCACGCGGCGTATAACAGTGCAAGCCTCCAATGAAATCGGTCAACTGGCAATGCGTCTGAACGTTATGATCGAGAATTTGCGGACGAATCATCGTATGGAGGAGGAACTGAAGCGAGTAAGCTCCTTTCAGCTTATTGGACAGATGGCCTCCACGATGGGGAATGAAGTCCGGCATCCCTTGCACTCTATCCGACTTTTTCTTCATTTTTTAAGCTTGAAGCCGCTATATGCGGAGGATGCGCGTTATTTTCATATGATGATGGAAGAAGCCGAGCGCATGGATTCGATTTTGACCGAGTATTTGCTGCTTACGCAGGAGAAAGTGCCGGAGCTAAAGCGACAAAGCCTAAACTCGATTCTCTATCAGATGTATCCTTTGCTGCAGGCATTAGCTGCTGAATATGGCCAGATTGTACTTCTAGAGCTGCAGTCAGTGCCTGATCTTCAGTTGGATGTGGCGGAAATTAGAAAATTAATTCATCATTTGGTACGCAACAGCATCGAGGCGATGGACGAAGGGGGAACTGTTTTCATTCGTACGATGAAGACAGCTGACGGTGTGAACTTAATAATTGAGGATCAGGGAAGAGGGATCGAAGGCCACATTCTAGAACAGCTAGGCACTCCTTTCTTAACTACCAAGGAAAATGGCGCGGGACTGGGCCTTCCTATTTGCTTAAGTATCGTGAATCGACATGGAGCTAACTTGGAGGTGCAGTCGGGCAATCAGCATACGCGATTTAATGTGCGATTCCCGCTGCCTGATGGGTGCACGTGCTAAATGAACTGCATCATACTCAATAATTTGAGTATTTTTTTTTAATAGAGCAGCAATTAAGTTGATAATAATCAAGGATTCGCCAAAATGTGATAGAAGGAGTTGACCTATGAAAGCGTTAGAGAAGTCTCTCATTTTACTGGAAAGCTATGAGTCAACATTGAGTGACAGGGAGACCATTACCGCCATCAATACAGTAAAAAGATTGTTTGACTCCTTGTTTGCAGAGGCCTTGCAAGTAACGCTAGTCCCTTCACCGCTGTTTGTCCCTTCTTATACTGGCATTAATGATCAATTGAATGGAACGGAACAACCTGTTGCATTTACAGCACCGGATGTAGGAGACCAGCCGCTTGAACTTCTGCATTCTTTGGCGAAATGGAAACGTATGGCTTTGCAGCGATTAGGTTTTGCGCCGGGTGAAGGTTTATACACGGACATGAACGCGATTAGACGAGACGAGGTCGTGGATAGTTTGCATTCCATCTATGTCGACCAATGGGATTGGGAGAAAGTCATTACCGTGAAGGAGCGTAATCTCGACTTTCTTCAGGATACGGTTCGGCGTATTTACAATGTGCTGCAGACGATCGGCAAGGCGATAGCAGACGAGTTTCCACAGCTGCATCTCGAGCTGCCAAAGGACATTTATTTTGTGACGACGCAGGAACTGGAGGATATGTATCCTGATTTTACTCCTAAACAACGTGAGGACGCCTATGCGAAAGAAAAGGGCGCTATCTTCGTAATGCAGATTGGAGGCATATTGAAGTCAGGCCTTAAGCATGACGGAAGGTCACCCGATTACGATGATTGGTCGCTTAACGGCGATATTATACTGTGGAATCCCCTCTTGGAGATCGCATTTGAAGTGTCTTCGATGGGAATTAGAGTGGATGCAGCTACCTTGAAGGCTCAATTGCTTGCAGCGGGATGTCCGGAACGTGCTGAACTTGCTTTTCACCGTGCACTGCTTGAAGGCCAGCTCCCCTATACAATCGGTGGAGGTATCGGCAAGTCCCGCTTATGTATGTTTCTGCTAAATAAAGCCCATATCGGGGAGGTACAAGTATCGGTGTGGCCGCAGCATGTGATCGAGTCGTGTGAGCAAGCTAATATTCATCTGCTGCCTGTATAGATCAAGCTGTACGGCAGAAGCAGCAGAGGACTTCGTATATGCGATGCGATAGGAGTATGAGCATCCTGTGTCTATCCTAGAGCAGGATGTTTTTTATTGCATCATGACAGGAGTTGTATCTGTCATCTGCCAAAAACAGCCCCCTTCTCAGAAGGGAGCTGCAGGAATAAGCTATGCAGTTGGGAGCAGCTTGTCAGGGCAATAGACGATCAGCCCCACGTTTTTGCGACAATCTCGGCTATGATCATAAACACAACATAGGAGATAATGGCAGAAATAATATAGCTGATGCCACTCTTTACTCTTTGTTGAAATAAACGTACGACGCCTAAGCTTATTAAAGGACAAACGATGAGCAAGAAAAATAGCACCGTGACAAACAACTGTGGGCTAATGTCGCTAATATTGACGTAGGTCATACTTTCCACCTCTTGTATCGCAATCCAGAATGCAGGCGTATCGCCGCCTTTGTGGTGTGATGTAGATCACACCTGCGTATACACATTATTATAAACTTACAGCCAATCCTAGTGCTGCTTTTTTTTCGTCAATTTTGCGTCAATTTTTTGGATTAATAGTGACAATTCTGGAAGTGTGGAAGGAAGACGCCGCTTTTTATTCAAACAAAATCAATTACATTTTCAATCAACAGCTAGTATGATAATGCTATAATATAGGTTATGTCATAAATCAATTAGAGTCGTTGTCTGAGGAGGAGAAATCATGCGTTATATGGTAGGCATGGATTTGGGCGGGACGAATATTGTATGTGGATTGGTGAACGAGCATTATGAATTGGTTGAAAAAATAAAAGCACCTACAGAGGCTGCGCTTGGCAGTGAGCATGTTCTGACCAAGATGGCTAATATGATTGGGGAGCTGCTCGCGAAGGCGGGGGTAGATCGCCAAGATCTTATTGCGGTTGGCGCGGGCTGTCCGGGATTTATAGATCCGGTGCGTGGTGTAAGCGTATTCGCTTCTAACCTAAAGTGGAACAACGTTGAGGTGTCACGGATATTAGGAGATAAAGTTGGCGTTCCCGTATTTATCGATAATGACGTTCGTATGTATATATTTGGTGAGGCGATGAGTGGCGCAGGACGCGGTGCAAACGTAGTGCACGGCGTCACAATCGGTACAGGGCTTGCGTGTGCGACAGTGGTGAACGAGGAGCTTTATTACGGCGGCGACTTTATGGCAGGCGAGCTTGGTCATGTGGTCATTGATGGGGAAAAGACGCCATGTGGCTGTGGCTTGGTAGGCTGTCTAGAGACGGTTGTCTCAGCAACAGGGATCGTGCGACAAGCTCGTGAAGCGCTGGAAGCAGGCAAAGACAGCTTGCTGCGTGCTGCATATGAGCAGGGAACACTGTCGGCTGCTGACGTGTCAGCAGCGTATGATGAAGGGGATGTGCTCGCACAGGAAATAATGGAGCACACGGGGAAAGTGCTAGGCAGAGGGTTGGCCTATTCGATCACATTGTACAGTCCCGACGTAGTCGTCATTGGTGGCGGCGCATCGCTGGCTGGAGAACGTTTGCTTGCCTCTGTTCGCGAGACTTTAAAATCTTCGGTGTATCATGGCTATCTTGAGCGATTGACGATTCGTCAAGGGGAGCTTATTGATGATGGCGGCGTGATTGGCAGTGCGGCATTTGCGAAAAGTCGGGTAGAAAAATGGTCTGATGTGCCTTATGGGGACGCAACTCACGTCTAATCTCACGTCTAATCGAACATAAAGATGAAGGAGGGCCATTCATGTCCAGTCTTATACCTGAACAAAGCACTCAAACAAATGGATCTGGGTGTATAACGGAACGATTGTTAGCAGAGCGGATTGTGGCCATTTTTCGTGGTTATACCGGCGATCAGGCGGATGAAGCTGCTTCAGCATTAATAAGGGGCGGCATCCGACTATTGGAGGTGACGATGAATACGGAAGGCGCTCCAGCCATCATATACAGATGGAGGCAGCTTTATGAGGATAGAGCTTTTATAGGAGCCGGAACTGTGCTGGATGTAGAGATGGCGCGTGAAGCAATCTCAAGTGGTGCACAGTTTTTAATCTCACCTAACTTGGATGAAGCGGTGATCGAATATGCTTCAGCACGCGGGATAGATGTATGGCCGGGTGTGTTTACACCTACCGAGATGGTTCGTGCATGGAAGGCGGGCGCTAAGGCGCTGAAGCTATTTCCACTTGGTGCTCTCGGGCCTGAGTATATCCGTGAGGTGAGAGGCCCGCTTGCACATATCCCGATTCTGGCAACAGGAGGAATTGATCTTGGGAACGCAGCCTCTTATTGGGCAGCGGGAGCATCAGCGTTTGGCCTCGGTTCGAAGCTGGCGCGCGCCGATTATATTCATAATCGTCAGTTCGATAAGTTGGAGGATCACGCCAGGCATTGGGTACAGACGGTGCAGTCGTTTTAAGACGGTATGGCGATGGGATGCAGTATTGCTTTCCTAAATAAGGGCTGCATAAAAGATAAAGTCACAGTGTAAAGTTGCATCAGAAATATTATGTTACATTAAATTCCATGTTACAATAGATGTGATATGTAAGTGGGAATACAGTTTATCCTAGGTATAGTGACAGAGAGTAAGTACAGAGACAACTGTAAGGCTGCTGAATCGGATATGATAGAGGAGGCGTAGACATGAGCATAATCATTATCGTCATTACTGTGGCAGCAATATTGCTTCTAGCATGCTGGAGCGTGATATGGTGGCTTGCTGCCAAGAGTCAGTCTCCTCGCAGAGCTCCGATTCACCGCAAGCCGGAGCAGCGCTACGATACTGTAACGTTTGAGGGGAATGCACAGTTAACTGGCTGGCTGGTCTGGCCAGACGAAATCAAGCATTCGTCGAGTGACAAGCAAGAGCGATATCCTGCAATTGTGATCTCGCATGGATGGGGGTCTAACAGAGCCCGTGTGCTTCGATACGCAGATCGATTGTCGGATGCGGGATATGTCCTGCTGCTGTATGATGTGACCAGCCATGGGGAAAGCGAAGCAGTCAGAGCGCCTTCCGCCCTGCTGTTTCGGGACGATATAAAGGCTGCGGTTCAATATTTGCGGAATCGCCCCGAGATTGATCCAGCACGAATCGGTGTTCTGGGGCATTCATTGGGCGGTTTCGGCACACTTCTGGCACTTGATGAGGGACTGGAGGTGGCAGCAATCGTCACGGATTCGATGCCGTCCAGGCCTTTTACAATGGTGGCTGCCGAGTTGAGAAGGCGCAAGCTGCCATTATTCCCGCTCGCGTGGATGATTCCACGAATATGGCTCTGGCGAGCACGTATTCCATGGGCAGATTATGACCGCTTGAATCTAGCATCTACACTTAGCAATAATGCGCATAAGGGCGATGCTCAAGTTCCGGTGCTGATGGTGCATTCCAATGGTGATACATTTATTCCGGCAACGGAACTGACAGGGACGATACAACGTTTGCCGTACCAGCAGCCGCATGTTCTGGTAGATACACCAGGACATAGCTGTTCCGAGCAAGATGAGCGGTTCTGGGACGCGGTGCTGCCGTTTTATGATACGTATGTTAAAGACAGACCGGCAGCGGTATAGACATACGAGTGAATGGATGCTGTTGTTTGCTTGTAAATATATAGTATAATATGCATATCTTTTGTTACGAAGGGACTGAACGATGCGCAGATGGATATCAATATTTTAACCAGACATTTTGATAATAATGGAGGTAAAAGTGTTGATTACAGAGTTGTATACAGACAGATTATGTCTGAGACAAATGCAGGCAGCAGACTCGTCCAGCTTGTTGACCATCTGGTCTGATCCGGATGTGACCCGATTTATGAATATTAGTCCTTTTACGAGTGAAGAACAGGTAGTCGCGATGATTACATATTTAGATGAACTTGCCCAGACTAACCAAGCTATTCGGTATACGATGGTTGATCTGGAATCTCGTGAAGTGATTGGCTCCTGTGGCTATAACGAGCTGGACTTCGAACACGGCAAGGTCGAGATAGGATATGATATTGCCAAGCCATGCTGGGGCAGAGGTTATGCTGTCGAAGCGGTCAGCTGCCTGGTCGAGCATGCATTTAGAGAATTGAATTTGCATCGGATTGAAGCAAGAGTAGAACCGGCCAATCTTAATTCCATTAAAGTGCTGCAAAAGCTCCACTTTACGTATGAAGGCACACTTAGACAGTGTGAACGATCTAAAGGTTCATTTAATGACCTTCAGATGTACTCGCGGTTGTCTACTGATGTGTAGTTTACTGGGACATTTTGCTCCCCGTGAATAAAGTTAGCTTATATGCTGTCCAGCACTGTTGGCAGGATGATTAATAGAGAAGCCATCACCTCATGTTCATCGTGAGGTGATGGCTTTTTTTATGGGCAGGGGTTGTAATGTTGAGCTTGTGCAAAGCCAGATGATCAAAATACTGCCATTTCAAAAGTATTTTCAGTCAATTCACGTCTGCATTCGCCAAATAGTTGGGGTTCCAACCTGCTCAAATATGCCATTGTGAAGAGAATGAGAAGCGGCATAGGTTGCGTCTTGACAGTCAATGTCGAGTGGGAGCGAACAACAGCGAATGGCAATAGTAACAACATTCCCATAACTAGACAGTGTTCTCACAAGGGCTATGATACCATTCTTATCACCGCATCCGTAAAGGGCTTGCCAGTACCGGAGGTGATCGTATTGAATGGGAAAGTGTGTCGGCATCACGTTGGTCAAGCCCCTGATCATGTGGGCATGCAGCTTAGACGAGTTCGTCCGAAACGATTATGGAGCAAAGTGATACGAGGCCTGCTGGTTACGCTTTTGCTGCTTCTGTTTGTCTTTCAGACCATATCATGGTCTACAGCGCAAGCGGAATCTGCCAAGATGAGCTTTAGTGAATCGACTTCAATGAGACAGTGGATTACAGAACAGTTGGCTGAGCGTGAAGGCATGTTTGCATTTAACTATAGTGGAGATACAGGGAAGCTGACCGCAAATTTGTCTGAGGCCATAAATGTCGCTCTTCACTCAGATCCCTTTATTCGTTATAATGTCAGCCGTTATTCTTTTCATTGGAAAGGTTCAGAGCAGTCGGCATTGGTTACAGTGACCGTTGAATACCGTGAAACGTATGCAGAGTCTTTATATGTCCGCCAAGAGGCAAAACGAATCGTTAAGGAACTGCTGCCCGTGAAAGTGTCCGACTATGAGGCAGTGAAGAGGCTCCACGATTATGTCGTACTTCATGTTGCTTATGATGAAAGCTTGAAAAAGTTTACCGCTTACGAGGCGTTAGTAGATAAGAAGACCGTATGTCAAGGTTATGCTTTGTTGATGCAAGCCTTGCTGGAAGAAGCGGACATACCAAGCATTGTGCTGGAAGGTCAGGCTGGAGATACGCTGCACGCTTGGAATATCGTGCAGGTGGAGGGGCTATGGTATCATCTCGATACGACGTGGGATGATCCGGTGCCAGATCAGAAGGATGGAATTCGGTACACTTATTTCTTACTGTCAGATGAAGAAATGAGGATTGATCATAGTTGGGATTTATTAAAAGCACCCCGTGCCGACAAAGCTTTTTCTATAAAATAAGTGCATTATGACAGGTCGGCAGGAACGTGTCGAGTGAGATTGTACGGAATAAGCAGGTATTAGAATAGAACATAACGCAGAAGTCCCTCTAGTTCGAAATGTCATGTCTATCGAACTAGAGGGACTTCTTTATTGTGCGACTTAGAGATGCAGATTGTTATGTTATTCCCTGTGCTAACTATTCTTGTTTAAGGTAACGCTTATCTTTCAAGAACAGTTTCCAAAACAGTATAAATACAGGGATAAGCAGTATTGTACTAACGGTATAACCGATCAGGAGTGAGCGGAACATGGCCGGATTGGTGATGCCGGACTCCAATGTGACATACGGATATAGAATGTATGGCAGATGTGCTCTACCATATGCGAAGCTGGCTATTGCATACTGTATAGCAACACAGATTACCGTAATACGGGTGCGTCCAATAGAGCCGTCTGCTCGCTTCACGAACAAGAAAAAATAGCCAACAGCAAAAGCAGCTATGGACAGCAGGAACCATAACATCTCATGCTTCAGGTTCTCGACGAGCCAAGATGCTTCAGCTGGCATGGACCAGGTGACCAGCAAGGCCGTCAGCAGATTAAGTGGTCCGAAGATGACAGCAAGACGACGATAGACACG
The DNA here is from genome assembly GCF_022346885.1 of Paenibacillus sp. ACRRX. Classification (GTDB taxonomy): domain Bacteria; phylum Bacillota; class Bacilli; order Paenibacillales; family Paenibacillaceae; genus Paenibacillus_B. Next base: position 242,789 of record NZ_JAKRNK010000005.1, on the reverse strand, counting down.
GTATGTGGATGCATCGTGCGCCTCCTGTGCATAATCCGCCAGAAACAAAGCGGAAAAGAACAGTTCAGTTGCATAGCCGAAGGCGAGATGTGCATACAACGTAGGGCTTTTTAACAGAGCGCCGTAGTCCAAGGCTAAGGCACCATCCGGCAGTTCCTCTACAAAGCCGCCAAGTGTCACGGCTAGTACACCGACAAGCAGGCCGGGGATGAGCAGCCCGGTTATACCCGATATAATTCGGAGCGTGCGGCCGTATTTGGATACTGAGTATGCATATACCATAAAGGCGCTTCGTATGGTCAGCAATATAAGCACAAGGCAGACGGGGACGAGCAGCAAGGAAGCCAGTGAATAGGTAGCTCCGGGGAAAAAGCCAACCAGTGCTACCACAAACAAGACAAGAAATGTATTCGTTACTTTCCAGGATGGTGACAGGAAGTTGTTGGCGACTACAGCAGCTCGCGCATCCTTATCGTTAGTGTCACGACCGAACAGCATGGACCAGAAGCCTGCTCCAAAATCGACTGATCCAAGCAGTGAGTAAATAAACAAAAACACCCACAGAATGGTAATGGCAATCGTAGCATCTGTCATAAGGAGGCCTCCTTGTGCTCACGCAATTCAGACGACACTGGATGACGCTTGAAATAGAATCGCATGACAAGTGAAGTCAGGATAAGCAGCAGCACATAGACAGACACAAACAGCAGAAAGAGAGTGCCCATGCTGTCACTTTTCAGAGCAGCTTCCGATGTGCGTTGTACATGGTAAATGGTCCATGGTTGTCTAGCTGAGCAGCTGAAGATCCAGCCAATCTCAATGCCAAGCAGCGATAGGGGGCCTGTCAGTGAAAAGACGTATACGACCCAGCGCGGAAATTGCCGTTCCGACTTGCGGTAGATGAAACGCCAAAATACCGTAAACAGGGCGAGTGCTAACAGGCCAAATCCGATTCCTACCATTAAGTTAAATAATGTATGGACGAAAAGTGGCGGCCAGTCTTCACGCGGGACTTCGTTTAATCCCTTTACTTCAGTATCAAAGGAGTTTCCTGCCAAAAAGCTGAGAAAACCAGGGATTTCGATGCCGTACTTCACGGTCTGCGTGTCTGCATCCACAATGCCGCCGATCAGCAGCGGCGCATGCCTTGTCGTCTCGAACAGCGCCTCGGCTGCGGCCAGCTTCTCAGGGTTGTTGCGGTGCAAGGCTTGGGCTGTCTCATGGCCGTTAATGGCCGTCAAAAGTGACATGATCAAACCAACGACGATACCAAGCATCAGGCCTTTACGATGATAGGCAATAACTCGCGCTTCCTGATTGCGCTTCAGCAAATAATAAGCAGCACTGGTCACGATAAAAAAGGCACCTGTCATATAGCTGGTTGTAAGCACATGCAGCGCGGAGGTAAAAAAGCTAGGATTAAAGAAAGCTGCCCACGGATCAACATCTGTAATCTGACCGTTAATAATCTTAAATCCTGTAGGTGTATTCATCCAGGCCTGCGCGTCCGTGATCAGGACGGCTGACGCGCTGGCCCCGACCATGACAAAGAAGACACTCAGCAACCGCAAGCCGTTGGACAACCTGTCCGCTGCGTAAATATAAATGGCCATAAACAATGCCTCAAAGAAAAAAGCCCACATCTCGATTTGGAAGGGCAGCGCAATGACCTGTCCTACAATTTCCATGAATCCGGGCCAAAGCAGTGCTAGCATGACACCAACAATTGTGCCCGATGGAATCGCAACACCAAGCAGTATGCCAAGCGCCTTTGTCCAACGGCGGGCAAGAATCGCGTAATCTCGGTCTTTACGCCTCCAGTACATGATCTCCGCGCACACAATCATAAGGGGCAATCCTACGCCAAGCGTGGCAAATATAATATGAAAGGCCATTGAAGTGCCAAACAAGGCACGGGCCATCGTTACTGCATCCACGTCTACATCAACCATCCTTCCGCCATTTTCCAATTTACGGTCTTAGTGTGTGGATGTAATGCTCTTTTTATGCAACAGTTTCCATCTAGTTTATAGTGCTGCTAACTGTGCAACTGGTGTGGGTTGTGGTCTATGTGCAAATAGCATGATAGTTGCACAAAAAAAGCCCGCCGCAACCTTAAAGTAAGGGTCGAGACGAGCTTGATAACATTTGTATAAATTAGAATTGTTACATGTTTAATCCAATTGGCATTGCTCCAATGGAATGATTTTAGTCTTATGTTTTAACTTGTAGCCCAGCCATACCAGCAGGAACAGCGGTAAACCGATGTAAGGCATAAGCAGGTCAAGCCAGTGATAGTCACCGCTTGTCACAATAGGCAGTGATTGGCCGATGATGACGACAATACACAAGGCAAAGGCGAATAGAGGCCCAAATGGGAACCAACGAGCCGTATAGGCCAAGTCGGCGAGACTTCTGCCTTGTTTTACGTAGGCGCGACGGAATCGATAGTGGCTGATGGCGATGCCTAGCCATGCAATAAATCCACACATTCCGGATGCGTTCAACAGCCAGAAATAGACGACGCCATCACCAAAGAAAGAAGCCAGAAATGCAATCATACCAACTGCACTTGTCATGAGAATAGCGTTTACTGGAATGCCACGCTTGCTCAATTTGCCCAAGAAACGAGGCGCTTTCCCTTCCTTGGCAAGTACCCATAAAATACGTGCAGAAGCGTACATGCCGGAGTTGCCGGCAGACAGTACCGAAGTCAGAATAACAGCATTCATCACAGAAGCGGCAAAAATAATGCCCGCTTTTTCAAACACTAACGTAAATGGACTTACACTAATATCGGTAAGATCACCCTTAAGCAAGTTCGGACTTGTGTAGGGGATCAGCATGGCAATTACAAAGATAGCTAAAATATAAAACAATAGGATACGCCAGAAAATTTGGCGAATGGCACGTGGAACACTTTCTCGTGGGTTATCACTTTCACCAGCTGCTACCCCTACGAGTTCAGTTCCCTGGAATGAGTAACCTGCCGCCATAAAGACCCCGAGCAGTGCAAAAAATCCGCCATGAAACGGCGCGTCGCCTATCGTAAAGTTGTCGAACCCGATAAAACCAACTTTTTCGCCGCCAAGAATACCAAAGATCATGAGAATACCGACGCCGAGAAAAATAATAACGGTTGTAATCTTGATAATGGCAAACCAGTATTCCGATTCTCCATAGCCTTTAACAGACAGGAGATTCAAGAACATGATAATTCCAAGAAACAGTACGCTCCAAAAAAAGGAGTTGCTGGAAGGGAACCAATATTTAATGATCAGGGTTGCTGCTACTAATTCAGAAGCGATCGTAATCGCCCAGTTAAACCAGAAATTCCAGCCGAGCGCAAAGCCAAGCGCTGGATCGACAAATCGAGTTGCATACGTGCTGAAGGAGCCGGATTCCGGCATATACGTTGCAAGCTCTCCCAAGCTTGTCATCAGAAAATAAACCATAATGCCGACCGCGGCATAAGCGAGTAGTGCTCCGCCCGGTCCTGCTTGCGCAATAGCGCCGCCGCTGGCAAGAAAAAGGCCTGTTCCGATGGAACCGCCAAGCGCGATCATCGTAAGGTGTCTCGTCTTGAGATGCCTTTTTAATTGTTGTTGGTTGCCTTGACTCATGAGTCCAGTTCACTCCTTAATACGTGTAGTATGAGCTGGAAAGGAGCAGGTTACAACACAAAAAAACCGATAAAAGCGTTAGATGCTTAAACGGTTAATCCTATGCCGTCCCCATCATACCCTTCCTTAAAGATAGCGCACCATGCAGATACGGGTAATACTTGCATGACAGTGCTGCACCTTTCGGCAACAGCCCCAACCCTTACGCCCGGAAGCGGACCTATGGATTTCGGCGGTCGTTCCTTTTCCGCGGCATCAGCGACACTTCCTGTCTCCGCCGGCGGTACTCCTAACGATCGCAACCTCTACCTCATCAGAATTGGATGAGGATTTATTTGCACTATGATGATGCAGCGCATCATTTTTACAATATACTGAACAGTATATAAGATGGGGTTTGGCCTAAGCAACCATAAAAATTTTACATATTTTTATATGGCTGGAGGGGGATTACATGCGTCATGCATGGGACGGGAGCACGATTCGATATCGTGAGCCTAAGCATTCAGGGGATCAGACGGAAGTCGATGAGGTACCATTTAGCAGAATTTGGGGGTTGTTCCGACCATATAGCGGTCGACTGGTATTTATTATAAGTTTGGCGCTTGGAGCGGCCATCATTGGCTTGCTGCCTCCGCTTGTAATTCAGCGAATTATTGATGTGTCGATACCAGCGAGAGATACAGGTGCGCTGATCATGATGGCGGGACTTCTGGTCGCACTACCTGTGTTAAGCGGGGTCATTAGCGTATGGCAAAGCCACTTGAACACGCAAGTAACACAAAGCATTATGGCCAATTTGCGAGAAGGCTTATTTAGCAATCTACAGCGTCAATCGATAAGTTTCTTCACCGCTTCACGTTCTGGTGAAGTTATACAGCGGGTGACAGATGACGTTGCTGCCATACAAAATGTGGTCACAAGTGTCATTGTTTCCTCCCTGACGCAGGCGGTTATAGTGGTGTCCACAGTCGTGATATTATTTGCACTCGATTGGCAGCTTGCGTTGATTGCCGTTTTTATTTTGCCATTATCTATGATTCCAGTTCGTAAAGTATCCAAGATCCGGAAGAGACTGCGCGGTGAGACACAACGCGTAAGGGCAAATATGTCCTCCCAGCTTGGAGAAGTGTTTGGTATCTCTGGAGCCACGCTAACTCGTATATTTGGTAGAGAGGCTTCGCAGGCAGAACAGTTTAAAGCGCAAAATAAGCAGGTTATGAACCTTGAAATTAGGCTGAATCTCGTCGGCCGTTGGTTTTTTATGTTCGTGACGACGCTAGGCCCGCTTGGCACAGCCATTATTTATTTGTATGGGGGATACGCGGTGATGCAGGGTGAGATGTCAATTGGGGCTATAGTAGCGTTTGCTGCTTATTTGTCCCGCTTGTACCAGCCCTTTGGTACTTTGCTCAATTTGCAAATTGAGGTTAATACGGCAAAAGCGGTATTTCAACGTATATTTGAATATATGGATATGCAGCCAGCCGTAACGAGTCCTGAAGATGCACTTCCTTTGCCGCAAGTGATGGGGAGGATCACATTTGATAATGTATCATTTGCCTATGACTTGAACGATGAAGCTGTGCTGAAGCATGTGTCGTTTGATGTACAGCCAGGTGAAATGATTGCATTGGTAGGTCCCAGTGGCGCAGGGAAGTCTACGCTTATTCAATTGATAAGCAGGTTGTACGACGTGACCGGGGGTGCGGTTTGTATCGATGGCTTGGATGTCCGAGATGTACAGATAAAGGAACTGCGCGCACAAATTGCATATGTCACACAGGAATCCTTTATGTTTCATGCGACGGTCAGAGACAACCTCAGGTTTGCCAAGAAAGGGGCGACGCAAGAGGAACTGGAAAATGCTTGCCGGCAGGCGCATATTCATGACTTAATCGCAAGCCTGCCGCAAGGATATGACACGATAGTTGGCGAACGCGGGCACCGTCTGTCAGGCGGTGAGCGCCAGCGGCTGGCGATTGCGCGCGCGATTCTGAATGATCCGCGCATTCTCATCTTGGACGAAGCAACTTCGCATCTGGACTCTGAATCAGAGGCCTATGTCCAGCAAGCGCTGTCCGAACTGATGAAGGGGCGAACAACCATTGTGATCGCCCACCGTTTGTCGACCATTTTGACAGCGGATCAGATTTTGGTCGTTGAGGCAGGATGTATTGTAGAGCGTGGACATCACGCAGAGCTGCTTAAGTTGGACGGACTGTACGCGTTGCTGTACGAGACGCAGTTCCAAGGGAAGAGCGAATACAGCGAGAGTACGAGGGCAAGAGCAGCACAACCGAAAATAAGGGCAAGTACGTAAAAACAAGCCGCAAGTAGTTAGAAGCACCTAGAAGCATTTAGCATTTAGAAGTCAGTCCTACAGCAGTTACTTGTGCTAGGCGTGGTCACGCTGCTTCCAATACCAGATAGCCAACTGTGTTCGGTCACGAAGTGCCAGTTTGGACAATATGTCAGTTACATAATTTTTAATGGTTCCTTCGCTTAAAAATAGGGCAGAGGCAACTTCTTTATTTGTCATGCCGTCCGCAATATGTTTAATGACGGCTTGCTCTGACGGGGTCAGGTCGAAGCTGCTCCAATTTGGTCTGAGCGAAGCTGCACCGGAAGTGTGCATGGCCGCTTCCTGCTGTTTCGGTGTCTGAAGAAGCTGAGTCAGCTTCAGCGCTATGGCAGGGTCCATAAGCACGTTCCCTGCATGCACGCTGCGTATCGAATCAATTAGTCGTTCGGGAGGGCTGTTTTTTAGGAGATAGCCGTTTGCCCCATACCGCAGCGCGTCAATAATGTATTGCTCATCGTCAAACGTAGTTAAGATAAGCACGCGTGTGGATGGACTGCCACATTTTACGAGGCGTGTGCCCTCTACACCATCGTATTCCGGCATCCGCATATCCATTAGGATAAGATCCACGGCTGTAGCTGATGCAAGGTCTGCGGCTTCACGGCCATTGCTGCAAGTTCCTATTACCTCTATATCGGGCTGCAAATTAATGATTAATTTTAAGCTCTCACGTATAAATATATCATCATCACAAATGACGATTCGGATTGACTTGTTCATCCTCTTGTGTCCCCTTAACGTTAAATTAGGATGTCCCCTTGACAGTACCTGTATCATGCAGCGGCACAATGGTCCGAACCAAAAATGCGGGTTCAAATACGGTCTCCACCCGCCCCTTCAGAGCGGCGGCCCGATCATTCATTCCTCTAATTCCCATTCCTGCGGCAATCAAAGTCTCAGGAATCTTTCCATTATTGGACACTTCAAGAATGAGCCGATCCGGTTCATATTGAAGCATCAGATGAACTTCAGTCGCGTCTCCATGACGGATAGCATTCGTAATTGCTTCTTGCGCGTTACGAAACAACGTGATCTCCATGCTTGGGTATAAGGTGTATGGGATACCCGCTATCTGATATGTCACCCTCAGATGGGAATTGCCACTATCAAGCGCAAGCTTTTCAAGCGAATAGGCACGAATGCTTGCATCAGAAGGCTTAATACGCTTGACGGTGGAGCGCATCAGTTCCATGCATCCGCTTAATTGGTCTCGTACTTCCGAGAACAGCTTTACGGACTGCTCGGGATTCATACGTGACACTTCAACAGAGGCATCCATCATCATCTTTAATCGGACGAGCTGATGTCCAAGTTCGTCATGCAGATCATGCGCGATTCGATTGCGCTCTTCTGCCTGAGCGATATGTTCTACCATGCGCGCGTACTGCATCACTTCTTGTCTTGCCTGCGTTAACTCATACGTTTGCCTGCGAAGGTCATCGTTGTTGTCTAAAATCGTTTTGTGTAGCCGCTGCTGATAAAAGGTGTGCATGACAAAAGCGGCGACAGCCAGCATGCAGATGTTCATGACGACATACCACATTGGCTCATGAGGCTGCAGCGCGAGGTTCATTCCAATCCAAGCGGTAGAACAGCCGCCAAAGGCCATGGAACGGGACCAGTGTGTAGGCAGAGATATGACCGAAGCCATCATAAGGAACGCGAGTATGCCGGAACAAGTATACGTCAGCCAGCCGGCTGTTACGATCTCGCCGAGAAAGATGAGCAATTGCACATAAGGCCCACCCCATGCTCGACGGAATTCGGTTAAGCCCATGATCAGCAGACCACCAAACATATAATGCTGCACGTCATCCCCCTGATAAGGAAAGATGTCCGAATACAATACGTATACAAACGGAACAAGAGTAAAGCTGTATCGCAACAAAAACTGCATCCACACGGCCAAGAGTGTATCGACTCCTTTGTTTCTCTTTCTTTCATCGTCTCGTTTATTTGATTTATTATATCATGCTGGAGGAGAGTCATATGGCGAACGGATGTAAATATGACTTAAGTCATCCCTATGAAGTGACTTGCTCTACCTGATGTAAAGACAGGAATGGGATATATTTGAACCAAGAACCGGATATGACGATAAGTGTTGATTGAACTCGGGATAACGAGAAAGATCCGATATGAGTTGACTGCAAAATAAGGGAGGTTGTATGTACATGAGCTTGTTGCGCATTGAGCAAGTAGTAAAGCGGTTTGACAGCCGCGTAGCGGTAGATCATTTAAATATTCAGATCGAAAAGGGTGAAATATACGGACTTCTTGGTCCTAATGGAGCGGGCAAAAGTACGACTATCCAGATGATTACGGGGCTGCTTCCCATTGATAGTGGCGATATCGTGTTGGAGGGGAAATCGGTTAAACAATCCCCGCTTCAGACGAAGCGCAAGATTGGCATCGTGCCGCAGGATCTGGCTATCTATGAAATGATATCTGCAAGACATAATGTGCTTTACTTTGCACGTTTGTATGGACTTCGCGGCAAGCTGCTGCAAGAACGGGTTGATGAAGCCTTGGAACGTGTCGGGCTGTTTGAACGACAGCATGATTTGGCATCTTCATTCTCGGGCGGCATGAAGCGTCGACTTAATATTGCTTGTGCGATTACACATAGACCACCACTCATCATTATGGATGAACCAACGGTAGGGATTGATCCGCACTCGCGCAATCACATCTTGGACTCGGTGAAGAAGCTGAACGAGGATGGTTCTACGATTATATATACGAGCCATTACATGGAAGAGGTGTCTGCCGTGTCCACTCGAATCGGCATCATGAATGACGGGCGGCTTATCGCCACCGGGACGGAAGCGGAGCTTCGCCAACAGTTCGGAACAGACGATAAACTCACGATTGAGACTGTTGAAGCGCTCGAGCACAATGGGGCGGCAGCTATTGACGAACTGCAGAAGCACCCGCATGTTCGTCAAGTAAGTTTGGTTGGAAATACGATGGAGCTCTTGTTAAAGCCAGGGGAAGGAAGTTTACAAGATATTTTGTTTATTATGACAAAGCATCAACTGTCGATCCGCTCGATGAAGCGAGAAGAGCCCAATCTGGAGACGCTGTTCTTGACGCTAACTGGACGCCAACTCAGAGACTAAGGAGGAGTTACGGGTGACAATATGGACAATTGCACGTCATGAGCTGGCGCTTCGTTACCGTGATAAAGGATCCAATATTCGCAATTTTATAATGCCGGTGTTGCTTATTTTTCTTCTCGGCTCTTCCTTGTCAGGGATGGAAGTCTTTCAGCAAACGGAACGTGAGATCAAGGTGGTTAAAGTAGGTGTCGTTCAACAGGATACAGGTGCATTAAAAAAAGCGTTTGAGGCTTGGACGAAAGATGAACGAGTGATGAAGTATGCAGCATTCAAAAGTTATTCGGATCGTAAGGAGCTGGATAATGAATTAAAGGATCAACGAGTTGATTATGGGATAATCGTGCCCGCTGCAGAGGTATCAAGTCGTCTTCCTCTTAAGCTGGTGACAATACGCGGGAACGATAGTGTTGCTAATATGACTATGGAGACGATGTTTGAATATTTTGTTAGTGAAATGGGTGCGGTTCAAACCATAGCTTCCTTGCAGCCTCATGAAAAAATAGAGTTCAAGCCGACAGAGACTGTCAGTGCGGTAAATGCTACAAATGGTGTTGTGGTGGGAACGACAGCTGGCCGATCAGTTAGCGCAATGCAGTACTATTCCGTGTCCATACTAGTCATGTTCTTATTTTATACGGGGCTGAGTTTTGGGGCATCCATGTATAAGGATCGGGAAAATCGAACGTTAATGCGTATGGTGGCCGCTCCTACTAGACCGTATGAGATTGCACTCGGCAAGATGTTGGGCCATTTTATAGTTGGGCTTGTTCAAGCTGCCGTCATCGTGTTCGTATCCCGCTTCGTGTTTGGAGTGGAGTGGCATGGGGGTTTGGGGATCATAACGGCTGTCTCAGCTTTGATCATCTTTTGTTCTCTTTGTATAGGCTTACTGGCAGTTGGTTGGTTCAAGAATCAGGAAACGATGTTCTCTTTTATGCAGACCTTGATCATTTCGATGGTTGCTGTCAGTGGTGGTTACGTTGTGATCCCGTCTATACAAGAATCAATCGGCATTTATACGATCCCATACTGGGGGATGCAGTCTTTGCTGGATATGATGATGGGAAAAGGTTCCGTGCAGGTATTTGCATCGGTGCTTAAGCTGTCGTTTATTACGGGAATTATAGCTGTGATCTCATTTCTTCTTCACCGAAAGGCGGTCATCCGATGAACACTTTTCATATTGCACGTCACTTTATATACCGACTGCTCATGAATAAACGTTCGTGGGTCTTTACATTTATATTACCCTCCTGTCTGGTTGCTTTTATTATGTTTCAAGTTAATGTACACCAGGAAGCGAAGCCTGTGGTTGCATATGTTGATCAGGATGGAAGCGTGTGGTCCAAAGCACTGCTTAAGCAGTTGGGCGAATCGTTTGTGTTGTCGGCTGAGTCCGATGCTGGCTTAATGGAAACCAAATTAACGGACCGAAAGTTGAGCCACGCTTTACTTATCCCTCAAGATTATGGTGATCGTCTGATGGCTGGTCAAATGCCGAACGTACGACTGATGCGGCTTGGTGTAAATGAAAGCAGCGTGATGATCCAATTGGCACTGGAGCAGCGAACACGAGAATGGACTGCATTGGCATCGGCGTTGGCGCAATCCGGTAAGTTGGATAGTGAGGCACATGCCGAGCAGGGCATACATGCCTACATGAACAATAAACCTGTAGTAGAGAAGCTGGATAACAGTCAGAAAATACCTGTCAATTTACGAATTTCCATGGGGCTATTTATGATGTTTATGTTGATGACAGGCTTGAATTCGATCACAGTCATGCTGGAGGATAAGCAGAAATATACGATGATTCGCACGTATGCAGCTCCAGTTCGATCATGGGAGATTTCTGTCGGATACTTTGGAGGCGCGGTTGTGTACGGTTCAATCCAGATTGGTATTGTTTTATTATTAACAAGGGTGCTGCTCGGTATTGATATGGGTATATCGGGTATCGAGCAATTTATGTTCTTGGAGTTGTTTCTATGGGCGGGACTTAGCATTGGCTGTATGCTTGGCGCACTGTTTCCGAGCTCGGAGGCCTATGCTCAGATTGGATTTGTGTTTGTGGTGCCAACAAGTATGCTTGGAGGCTGCTACTGGCCAATATCTATTATGGAGCCTTATATGCAAAAGGTTTCTTATTTTGTCCCGCAGCGATGGGCGTTGGATGCGATTGAAAAGTTAGCATCTGGCGGCAGCATGGCGTCAGTAATGATCCACGCCGGTGTACTGCTCTTATTTACAATTATATTTCTTGGCATCGGTTCAGCTGCCCTGCGGCCGTCGAATAGAAGTGTGGCATAGAACGTGGAGAAGCCTCACTGTTTCAAACTTAAGGCAACGGCTAAGCCTTTGGGTCCTCGCGCAGCGGGGGCCTTTTTAGGTTGGAACTGTCAGTAGGGAGCCAGCATAAAGACGTTTGCGGATGTAATGGATGAAGAAAACGCTGCGAGTGTGATAAGTATTCCATTATTTACCTAGCTATTAATAGTGGTGCAAGTATTCACAAGTAAGACCAAAATACCGATAAAGGTAAGAAAATGTGTAATTTTCAGGACTTAGAGCAACGAGGGGGCGCATCATGAATTACGGTTGGGTTCGTAACATACGCAAATCGCTAAGATTGAAAATTATCCTTATGCTTATTGTGTTGATTGTACTGCCGACAATGGGCTTAGTGTACGGGCTTGCGGAAACATCGGCAGGTCATACGCGCGAGCTGATTCGTAATGAAGCCAATCAGATGAAAGTAACCATTGAACAGGTACTGGGCGACATTTATGAAGATGCTGAATACATGATAAACAGTCTGGAGAAGGATCGTGCGAGTCTGATTCAAGACAAATCGGTATTGTTGAATCGATTGCAAGGAATGGCTAAGGACAATCATGATATTTTGTCTGCGTATACGATCATGAACGGGGTATTTTATGACAGTGATCGCTCGACAGACACCAACTTTGATCCAACTACAAGGGAATGGTATAAAGAGGCCCTTTTGAAGCCCGGTAAATTATATATATCAGAACCTTATCAGGATTACATGACAAAGGACATGGTCATTACGTTTTCCAAAAAAGTAGGAACGGCTGACGATGTTATTGCGCTGGATATTCGTATTCATAGTCTTGCTGAGATGGTTAGCCAATTTAAAGTGGCGGAGAGCGGTTATATTGGACTGCTGGACTTAAACAATCAGGTCATTGCTTATCCTAGAATGAAGGCTGGAGACAAGCTGGAAGGTGAACAGTATGCAGCTATGCTTGCCTCAAATGGTGGTACTTTTGACCTGACACAGGGAGAAGAAGGCGCATTTGTGTCTTTTAACAAGGATAATCCATTAAGATTAAATATCGTGTCCGTGGTCCCTGAACAGGATATTACGAAATATGCGAATGTGATTTATGTGAGAGCGTCTGTGTTTGTAGTCATTCTTCTTTTATGCATCGGGTTGTGCTCGCTTGCGGTTACCCGCTACGTGATTAAGCCTATAGTAAGGGTGCAGCGCTTAAGCGGCAGCATTGCAGAGAAGGACTTGTCCACACGTCTTGATATAGGAAAGAATCGTACGGATGAAGTAGGGCTTATGGAGCAGAACGTGAACACGATGGCTGAATCATTGTCTGAAATGATGATGCAATTAAGAGAGGCGTCTGATACTGTTGCTGCTTCTGCAGAGCAGTTGTCTGCCAATTCGGAAGAGAATGTAGCCTCGATTCAGCAAGTGTCGGCTTCTCTACAAGAAGTTAATTCTCGTTCAAACGCCACAGGAGAACAGCTTGCTCATGTTCATCAGATGGCCCAGCATGCGGAAGCAGAACTTGAGCGTGTCGTTCAGTTGGTCAATACCGCAACAACAGATGTCATTCATATTAATGAATGGTCAGTGGAAGGCCAGCGTTCAATAGAAGAAGTGAACACGCAGATGAAGGCTATCCAAGAGCGATCCGAACATTCGCTTCAAGAAGTTCATTTGCTGAACGAGCAATCGGTTCAAATTCAGCAAATTGTGGTGTTTATTCAGCATCTGGCACAGCAGACACATTTGCTCGCCCTTAATGCGGCCATTGAAGCGGCACGTGCTGGCGAACATGGCAGAGGTTTTGCAGTTGTAGCCAGTGAAGTTCGAAAACTGGCGGAGCAGACAGGTGGAGCGACTGATCAGATTACAAGTATCATTGAAGAGATTGGTCAGCGCACGGTGTCTGTGTCTCGCGCTATGGAGGATGGAGCGGAGTCCATCGCAGTCGGACAGGAACTGACCAGATCTGTTACGGGACGTTTATCGGAGATGTTTGCCGCTGTCCAGTCCATGAATACGCATATGAAACATTTAGCTGACATTAGCGAGCATTTGACTGATGCTAATCAGACGATGATGACATCGTTTAACGAATCAATTGAGATGACCAATGGTGTCGCTGCAGAAATGGAAACGGTCGCAGCGGTGAGTGAGCAGCAAAACGCTGCAATGGAGGATGTTGCCTCCTCCGCGAATCATTTGGCAAGTATCGCTGAGCAGTTGCAGCAAATCGCCACTTCATACAAGCTTTAAAAAATAGGCCCTATCTCATGTGATAAGATATGAGATAGGGCCTTTATTATTCGTCTTGTCGCGAGCGTGCCATCTGCTGCCATACCGTTCCAGCAGCTTCCTCACCCGATTGAATACGTTCAAGCGCCATGCGTGCCTGAAGTGCGACTTCGAATTCGGTATCATCCAGCGCAGCTGTAAGGGCCGCTATCGACTGTTCGTCACCGACCTCGTAGAGGAAGCGGGCGGCGCGCCAGCGGACCAACTTGTTGCTATCTTGGAGCGCTATTTTCATCGGCTCCATCGCGGAAGGATCGCCGATATCGGACAAGGTATCCCCTGCTGTTCGACGAACGCTGACAGAGCTGTCCGTCAGAGCTTTGAACAGATGCGGCAGTACAGCGGGCGTATTAATAGCGCCCAGATATATAACAACGAGCCGTCTAATCTGACTTTGCGGGTCATGAAGCAGTTGACCTAGCAATGGGAGATGTTCCTCGGTAGCTTGTAGTTGATCTAGTGCGGCGTAACGTGTTCGCCAATCCGCATCTGTCAGCATACGATGGATCGTAGCTTCATCCCATGTTGTACGCTCCTCCACAAATGGAGTTTCCTCAGATTTCTTAGCGACTGCTTGCTCCACTAGTGACTTCAGACGATCGTCTGAATAAGTTGCTTCCAACTCTTGTTCCACTTCTCTTGCAATGTCAGCCAACTCGCCGTAACGAATACCATAATCGCTGAGCTTGCGTTCTTTGATCAGAGTGGCGCTGGCCACTTCGTGCACGGCATTCAAAAATCGAGCGGACAGACCAATTCGTTCTTCCTTACCATCGCCTTGTACTCGAATCTGCATCGGAATGGCACGGAAATATTGCACATATACTTGTGCTTCTCCAAAGCTGTATGCAGCATTCTCATCCAATTCGACTTGCGCAGCATCCTTGGACCAGCCGAATACTTGCTGCACGTGGGCTAGTATACCGGCCCAATCTGCATGGGGTTTGCGATCAAGCGCGATAAAGTCAGCGGTATGAAAAATGCTCTTTACGCCATCGATTTCCAGTAATTGCTGAATGAGCGCCGGAGCATTATGTTTATGCTGCAGAGTGTATGTTCGTCTTACTCCGTCAGGCAAGTTAGTATCCAAGTGAAGCTTCATCGAGTTCGGACTTGGGGTTGGTTCTATGCGTAATAGCTGCATCTCATTTCCTCCTTTAGTGAAGCAGGTATTTCCATTTTACATGATTCGACGTTACCGCTCAATGAATCATCCAAGCATAGGGTGGGCAAACAGAGTAGAGGGGCATGACAATGCTGGTAACATAAGTGAAAATGACTGCTGTTGGTGTGGGCAAGTCATTGATGTTATGATGGCGTAAGAAAAGGCACTGAAGAGGCAAGCTGCACGGGTTAGAGAAGAACTTAAATATAAAGTTAGCTGTCATAGGTTATATGGGGAATAAGAGGCTGTAGGGGAAGTAACTGAGAAAAGCAGATTCAGATTAGGAAAACAGCAAGAATAACATACGACAAAAAAAAGCACCAAAAAATAGAACATACCCCTGTTTGAATAGACGAGTAGGGGTTTATGCAGTGTGGTTTAGGGTTATTAATCAATAAAATGTATCATCGAGAGCAGAAGTAAGGATGTCATTTGGTCCAGTTATTTGGTATATGATGAGGTGGGCTTATATGCAGCGACAACAATATCGCAATATGGACGATATTATGACAGAAAAGACGTGGAAGCAGTTCCAGCGTTGGCGGACGGAACGGAAAGTGCGCTTGCAGCACAAGGACTACTCCTTTGCGGTGCCGCATGTTGAGCCAGATATGCAGCGTTTGATGACAAATCGGACGGACACTACGGCTACCTGGATTGGCCATTCGACCTTCCTGTTGCAGATGGGAAGTTTAAATATGGCAACTGACCCCATCTGGGCGTCAACGATGGCGATGCAGAAGCGTCTGACTGAGCCGGGAATACCGATTGAACAGATGCCACCGATTGATGTGATTCTGATCTCACACTCGCACTATGACCACTTGCATCTAAAGTCATTAAGGCAGCTTGCCAATGACAACACGCTTGTCATTGTACCGTCTGGGCTGCGTTCAAAGATGAAACGAAAAGGATTCCCGAACACGATTCAGTTAAAATGGTGGGAGTCAGCAACTATAGGTGATGTTCGCATTACATTTGTGCCAGCGCAGCATTGGACACGACGGACGTTGACGGACACGAACCGATCACATTGGGGCGGTTATGTGTTTGAACATGTGGATGCCAAGTGTGATGAAGTGAAAGAAACGATTTACTTTGCAGGCGACAGTGGTTATTTCCGCGGTTTTAGTGAGATTGGTGAGCGCTTTGCCATAGATATAGCCATGCTGCCAATTGGTGCATACGAGCCTGAATGGTTTATGGGAGCGCAGCATGTTACTCCTGAAGAAGCGTTGCAGGCTTTTATCGATGTGAAAGCTAAGTTAATGCTGCCGATGCATTACGGGGCCTTTAAGCTGGCAGACGATACGCCAAAGGAAGCGATTGATCGGCTGCTGGCTGAGCGGGATCGTCTTGGGATTGATGCTGAGCAAATTCGCCTCATGGCCTTGGGAGAGACTTGTGACCTGAAGACAGCTTTTTGTCTGCAGAAGGGAACATAAGTCTAAAATATAAAGCTTTTGAAAAGTGATTAAAGTCGTAGGAGAGTAAACGATTATTTCATTAACCAGTGCATGACACAGCCGTTTGAAATATAACGACTGCGTCATGCGTATACCATACTTAATTCACTCTACCATGTCATGTGTTCAGAGTTGAGAATCTTGTATTGCGCAGAAGTATCTAGCCTAGGCTTATGCCAGTAAGTACCCACTTCCCGCCATGGTTATACATTTTGAGCTCGAAATGAACCCCATCATAAAAATCTTTGCTTTGAATAAATATGCTATATTCCAAGTACAGATTATTATCCATCTGTGAGCCTTTAGCTCCATCCATCAGATCCCAATTTTTAACTTTCTCATCTAAATCTGTTGCGAACTCATCCATGACTTTTTGGCCATGCACAGAGCGTAATTTCTCAATAAGTTCTTTGGCATTTTTAAAGTCAGACTCTGCGTAGTTTATTTTATATTCAATATTATGATCTTTGATATTATCGAAATAAAATTTCTTTAATGCAGAAAGATCACCGGTTCTTAATGCTTTTCCGTATAAGTTGAATAAATGTACCGCCTGACCTTTATGTTCTTTAAACATTTTGTCTGGGCTTGTACTAGCGGAGTAGGCTGGAAAAGAGGTTACTGCTTTACTAGACGAGTCTATGTTTTTATCGGGTTTTACTGTGCTATCGATATCAGAGTTATCCTTTGTTGGTAGTGTCGCCGAGTCTTCTGTTTGCTGACTATTCCCCCCAGTGATTACTACTTCTTTAGCATTTCCGTCCCATTTGGTTGAAGCGCCTAATGCTTTGGCTAAATAAATAGCAGGGACGTATGTATTACCGTTATAAACTAGAGGACTCGTGTTGCCCGTGTTAATAATGTCGCCATTGACCCGCAGCTGGATCTCACCATTCTGGTAAGCTGTGACTTTACGTACAACGGAATCCGCGTAGGCCAACGAGCCAACTGCTACCGTTAGCGATAGCATAGTAACGATCGCTAACACACTTTTTTTCTTTTTCATGTTTTCCTTATGCTCCTTTGTGATTTAGTAGGAGTGTTTTGAAATTGAACCAAATTACCAAGCACTCCAGAATTATGTAAAGGGAATCTTTTCACATTATACTAAATAGTACATAACAATGACAGAGGAAAACCGTTATAAAAGCTCCATTATGAAGCTTTTATAACGGTTTCATTGGTAATATTTTAATAGATTAACGTTTTTTTTGCCGCATCGCTGCCTTATAATTCCGGGCAGACTGCTTGTTTGTGCTTTTGTACTCCCGCAGCGCACGGGCATCTTCTGATCGCTTCATGAAGGCGAACTCACGCTGCAGCTTGCGGTAGGCGGTTAATCTGGCTGCCTCAAGCTCGCCGCTTGCGAGGGCTTGCTGCACCGCGCAGCCTGGCTCTCGTTGGTGTTCGCAGTCGGTGAAGCGGCATTCGGCAGCGAAGCCCTCGACATCTTCGAAGGCATCAGACAGACCGTGGCCGTCATTGCCTTCCAATGTGACGAGACCAACCTCACGCATGCCAGGCGTATCAATCAGCCAGGCACCATGTGAAAGCGGCAGCAGCTCGCGGTGTGTAGTGGTGTGGCGTCCTTTGCCATCACCCTCGCGGATGTCTTGGGTAAGCATATGCTGTGTCCCGGACAAGGCATTCGAAAGCGTAGACTTGCCGACACCGGAAGAGCCTACCAGCACTACCGTGCTCCCAGAGGGAAGTGCTGCTCGTAGTTCTTCGATTCCTTCATTTGTTAAGGAGGAGACGGTGTACACTTGCGCGCCAGGTACGGCATTCATCGCTTGAGCGACGTAGTCCGCTGCTTGAGTCGGATCAGCGACGGCATCGGCCTTCGTCAGCACGACAAGCGGCAAAGCACCGCTATCGTAGGCTAGAGCCGCGTACCGCTCCAAGCGGCGCGGCTCAAAATCTACCGTCATCGCGGTGACCAGCAGCGCGATGTCAACATTGGACGCGATCACTTGCGCGTCCTTCCGACCGCCGGCCACCTTGCGGGCGAACACGCCGCGCCGCGGCAGCACGCCGGCAATCGTGGCCCGCCCTTCAGCAGGGCGGGGGGCGACGGCCACCCAGTCGCCCACTGCTGGCCAATCGCTCGGCATAAGCATAGCCGCGCGCGCTTGGCCTGACGGCTCCGCGAGCCATTCGCCAGCTTCGCCGTACACCCGGTACAAATGCTTGTGCGCAAGCGCAACCCGCGCTGGCACAAGCGAATCCCCGAAGCGGCGCATAGCCGCTTCGTTCAGCTCTGCGAGCCACGTGGTCCATACTTCTGACCACGACTCGTCCCAGCCTAGTGAGCTCAAGCTGGTCCAGCTTGGAGAAATAGGCTCTGACAGACCATCGTCAACGGTGTAAGCAGCCTCCATTGCAACCAGTTCAGGAGCATCTGTATGTTTATGTTCCATAATAGATGCTGATTCAAGCTTATTATCGATGATATGTGCACGTAATGATGATGTGCTATCGTCATTTGTCTTATTAAATGGATTATTGTTCAAGTCTGTTTTCTCCCTATTAGGTAGGAAGACGTCAGCGAGCAAATAGCTCTATATGAGTTAACGTCTTCTCCTCGATTGTGAACTTGCAGTGACACGGACGACTAAGCGACAGTGAACAAGTTCGGGAGCAGACGGGGTTCACACCTTTCCACACAGGTGCTGGATGGATCAGTTATTGCAGGAACGCCGAATGAACGGCTAACGGATGAACCCTACCTCCCGAACGTCACATACAATGGATACTTTCACCATATAACATCCCTCGCTTTCTTCAGGTTCATAGTAAGTTATGAAATGGAATCACTTGAGGTTTTCACTTCATGCCATTATTATATCCAAACTTCCTGACCTTGGAAACCGAAATTTACAATGCATTCCGTTGTCCGCGCATGCATATTTTCCACAGGTATGTTATAATAATCGCTTGGAAACCTATAATTGTTACAAAGGACGGGAATGCCATGATTAGTACAACAGGCGTCACGCTCCGCTACGGCAAGCGCGCGCTGTTCGAGGACGTTAACATTAAGTTCACTCCGGGCAACTGCTACGGTCTGATAGGCGCGAACGGGGCGGGCAAGTCAACATTTTTGAAAATATTGTCTGGTGAAATTGAAGCCAATAGCGGGGAAGTTCATATTACACCTGGCGACCGTATGTCGGTGTTGAAACAGAACCATTACGAATATGACGAAAACAAAGTGTTGGAGACAGTTGTTATGGGTCACCAACGCTTGTATAACATTATGAAAGAGAAGGACGCCCTCTATGCGAAGACGGACTTCACAGAAGAAGACGGCATGCGCGCAGGTGAGCTGGAAGGCGAATTTGCGGAGCTGAACGGTTGGGAAGCTGAGTCGGATGCTGCAGCAATGCTAATCGGCCTCGGCATTCCAAGAGAGCTTCATGAGAAGTTGATGTCTGAGCTTGATGGCAACGAGAAGGTTCGTGTCTTGCTTGCGCAAGCGTTGTTCGGCAGCCCGAATATTTTGCTGCTCGATGAGCCTACCAACCACTTGGACTTGGAGTCCATTAACTGGCTGGAGAACTTCTTGATGGACTATGAAGGTACCGTTATTGTAGTATCTCATGACCGTCACTTCCTGAACAAAGTGTGTACAAATATTGCGGATATTGATTTTGGCAAGATTCAATTGTATGCGGGTAACTACGACTTCTGGTACGAGTCGAGTCAATTGGCTACGAAGCTGGTACGCGACGCGAACAAGAAGAAGGAAGAGAAGATTAAAGATCTTCAAGCGTTTATTCAACGCTTCAGCGCCAATGCTTCGAAATCGAAGCAGGCGACGGCTCGTAAGAAAATGCTCGACAAGATTACGTTGGACGATATTCGTCCGTCCAGCCGCAAGTATCCGTTTATCAACTTCAAGTCCGAACGTGAAGCAGGCAAGCAGCTCCTGACCATCGAAGGATTAACGAAGTCGGTTGACGGTGAGAAAGTGTTTGAGAACTTGCATCTTGTTGTAAACAAAGGGGATAAGATCGCGCTTGTTGGACCAAACGGTCTGGCGAAAACGACGCTGTTCCAGGTTCTAATGGGGGAAGTGGAGCCAGAAGCAGGCGAATTCACATGGGGGGTTACGACTTCTCAAGCGTATTTCCCTAAAGACAACTCTGCATACTTCGATGGCGTGGAAGACAATCTGGTAGATTGGCTGCGTCAATATTCGAAGGATCAGGACGAGACGTTCCTGCGTGGTTTCTTGGGACGTATGTTGTTCTCTGGTGAAGAAGCACTGAAGAAAGCCAGCGTATTGTCCGGGGGCGAGAAAGTGCGCTGCATGCTGTCTAAGATGATGATGACGGGTGCCAACGTGCTGCTGCTTGATGAGCCAACGAACCATTTGGACCTCGAATCCATTACAGCGCTTAACAATGGTCTGATCGACTTTGACGGCACGATGCTGTTTACGTCGCATGACCATCAGTTCGTACAGACGGTAGCTAACCGGATCATCGAGATTACACCAAATGGTGTCATTGATCGTGTTACTACGTTTGACGAGTACTTGGAGAGCGATGAGATTAAAGGTCTGCGTGAGAAGCTGTACCCAGCAGAAGAGAAATAAAGTTAATATAAATGGAGAAGCCCGGATTGTCTGTTAAGGACAGTCTGGGCTTCTTTATAGCATGCAGGTCACGAAAAAGTGAGCTGGTACAGGTGTATGAATAGCAGCAAGGGGACTTCTATTGGGAAGTCCCCTTGTTGTGCGTTTGCTTAATCAGATACAGGTGGGATGACCAACAGTACACACGGAAATCTATGTAGGTCGTGAAGTGTTCAGTGCGTATTGAAAGGCATGGAGCAGCTTAACAAAGGCACGCTTGCGGATCTGGCCATAGGTGACTGCACTGATTGGCGGGTCAAAGCAGAAACTGTATACTTTCGTGTCAGTCATTCGTGCCGCCTTCATATATCGTTCTCGGATAAGCAACTGCTCATCCGCTTCCAACTCATCGACGATGGATTCGATCAGCCCGCAGAAGGCGAGGCATTCGTTCGCCTTGTCCATATTGTGAATGGCGATTGCAGATGTAGGATCGCCAATCCGATTCGTAGCTCCGTTCTCCCTCGCTTCATAATTTGCCGTAATGCGAGCTTCACGCATGGTAAACTTCATCACCTTGCACATTCTGTACTTGGAAAACACCTGTTCAATCCGTGCCTTGGCTTGTTTGGCATCCAGCCGCTCCTCTTCTGGCATCTCCATAAAATAAGTTGATATCATCATCAGGCAAGTCCTCCTTCATTTCCATCCGAACTATGGAACACCGTGGGCAGGTATCTTTATTATACCACAAAAAGAGAACAAATGTTCTTATAAATATTAAAAAGAAATCAAAAAGAAAATAGTAAAAAGGAATAAACCAAACATGTGTTCGCTGTTTTATACTATTAACGTGGACATCGTGAGCACAGGGAAATCATCTCTTATCCAGCTTGTTTCGATAGGTGAGAGAGGCTGATTTGGTAGACTGCGATGTTAACAAAGGAGGTGATGTGCATTGATTGCGTACCGCAATATCGTCCAGCAATGGATTGTGCCTATGGGAGAAGCCCTTAAGCTGCCTTTAGTTAGCATGGATTCGCTGCGTACGAATAACACACTGCCATTACTCGTCTACGATGTGACAGAGCCCTATATCGATTGCAGCCCGCATGCTCTAGACACGGGAACTGGAGATGTCGAGAAGCTTGTAGAGATGGAATGGCTGCTGCTCATCTGCGGTGACGACCGCATGGAAATGGTAGAAAGATGTCGGGATATGCTGGGCTGGTTGTGGACCGAGGGACTAGAGCATCTGGCGAGGTTATCGGTCTCAATGGTTCGAATCAGCCCCGCACAATGGAAGACAGACCCCAATGCCGGGCTTGGACTTCAAGTAAGGCTACGGATGAAAGATCGTTTCGTGCGTTCTTTTACGTCGATTGACAAGATTGAACTGACTTCAAAAGAAGAAAAGGGAGTGGATGATTAATGACAGTACAAGACGTGCAAGTAACCATCGATTTACAGAAGCCGACAGGACGGTTGTCTTTGGCGACACCGCTTATTCTCGGCAAAAAAACTGGCGGGTTCGCTTATAAAGAATTTGGCGATCTGGACTCTGTAAAAGCCGAATTTGCAGAGACAACAACCGAATATAAGATGGCACAGGCGTTGTTTGGTCAGGGAGACCACTCGCCCAAACGCATTGCGATTGCTGCTCATGATGAGACGGAGGAGCCTGCTGTACGCCTGCGGGCAGTGCTGGATAACAGCTGGTACTATCTGCTTTCAGCGGACAACAGTGCGACTGTAGTAGAGGCACTAGCCGAAGAGTTGGAGAAAGAAGACTACCGCTTGTATGTCACTCGTATCGCTGACAAGACCAAGCTTCAGGCGCTTAAAGCCAAGGGATACACGCGTACGGCCGTATTTTACCACACGGATGCTGCTGCTTATCCAGATGCGGCATTGGTGGGTTCCGTGGGTTCTGCGGATGTTGGTTCTGTTACGTGGAAGTTCAAAACGTGTACGGGAATTTCTCCATTAAAGCTGACATCTACTCAGTTAATGGAGATTCATGATAATGGTGCCATTACGTATGTGAATAAACAAGGTGAAGCACGAACATCCGAAGGAAAGACCGTATCCGGCGAGTATATCGACGTCATTATGTCTCGTGATTATGTGCGTGCTCGCATGGAAGCACAGGTTCAAAACTTGCTCAATCAATCGGATAAGATTCCGTATACGAATGCAGGTATTGCCCAGATCGAAAGTGCAGTGGTTAACGTACTGCATGAGGCATTCCGGATGGGGATTATTGCGGAGGATGAAAGCGGCGAGCCATTGTTTGGCACTTCGTTCCTGCTGCGGGATCAGGTGGAGCCGGGAGATCGCGCTAATCGCAATTATAAAGGCGGTTCGTTCTGGTTTGAGATTGCCGGCGCAGTTCATCAAGTGCTGGTCAAAGGGGTTATTCGTTTCTAAGTCCGGTATAACGGCAAAAGTCATTGAGGGTTGAAATTAGCTAATAAGAGGATGGTGTTTATTAATGAATATTGGTATTTATGATGCAAAGAATGTGTCGGTTATCGTCAATGGCAATTATATTACGGGGTTCGGTGAGAACACATTTGTGTCGTGCGAAAAGGATGAAGAAATGTCAGTTGCCCATGTTGGCGCACACGGCGAGGTTGCGATTGCACATAAGAACAATCCGCTGGGTACCATCAAATTAACCTTGATGTCAACTTCTCCGCAATTGACTTTGCTTCATCAACTTGCTCGTGAGAAGAAAATATTTGACATTTGGGTAGTATCCCATAATGAACCGCGCGAACGTATTGGCAGTGAGCAAGCTATCATGAAAAAGCTCCCAGCGGCTGCATATGGCTCTGAGCTGGAAGATCGTGAATTTGAAATTCAATTGCTGAAATATACACATACGGTGTAATACCTTGAACATAAGAAGAAAGGGTGAATGTAAATGAGCAAGCAGAAGATCGTCACGATTGATGGAGAGGAACTGGTGCTACAGCATCCAGGAGCGCGTGCTCTAATGCGACTGTATGATGTCGCGCTAAAAGCCGATGGCGGCTGGAAACTCGAAGCATCGATGGATTTCTTCCTTCAGCACGTCATCGTATCTCCGCGTCTCCATTGGGAGGGGCTTGAAGATAAATCTGATCTTTTGACTCCGTTATGGCTGGAATGTGCACGATTCCTGGGGATGGTAGATACACCCTTGGAATCCGAATCATCCGACGTATAGGCATTCCATCACCCTGAATCCGCTCCGGCAGCTGTTCTGGCAGGTCGTCTTGAACAACCGGGGCGGCGTTTCATATACAGAGGCGTGCAGCATGAGCATTGAGGAACTGTGCGAGGCTGCGGCGGCGATGGAATGGATATACGGGAAAGGAGGGAAATAAACAATGGATGATCGGATTGTTAAAAATACGCATCGTGAGCTCCGCACGATGAACGGAAAAATAGATGAGCTTGAATTGACGTTGAATGTACTGACAAGTACGATTCGTAGTCAGTCCAGTTTATTGTACTCCAGCATGAAAATGAAGTCAGCAGCAGGTGCTTATGCCCTACAGCCAATCCTGAATACAACTCAGTTGGAATTGGCGTTGGACCGAGTTCAGGTGGCTATGGTTCACCAGGGTGCTGCCATGAGGCAATTGTTTGCTTTAAAGTCTGGTGCAGCGATTGCACAAGGTGCGGCTGCCACCAAGGCTACAGACGATAAAACGAAGCTGCTGCCATGGGCGGAGAATTTCCAGAAATCTGATTTTGGCAAGACCATAATTAGCAGTAATGAAGTTTTGAAGCCTTTTAAGGATTTGGGGGATACAGTTGTAGCTCTGTTTGAAGGCCCTCTGAAAATTAAAACTTCTATTGATGAGTATCGTAAATGGTTTCAAGGTAAAGGGGGGGAATCCGGCAATAACAATAGTGACAGCAATGGAAGTTGCACTTGTAGCTGTTGTGCTCCTGCTAGTGATAGAACAGGCGGGAATGGAGGAGGTTCCCCTGATAACCAAAGTGATTCGAGGCGTAGAGGTTCGCGCCGTGCCCGTGGTCGTCAAGGACGTCAAGATTCAGAGCCTACGCAGGAGTCAAGGAGAAGGTCGGATAACGGGGGCAGAAGCAGACATAATCGACGCAATACAGGGGCGAATCAGCGGAACTCAAGAAGGCGTTCATCTTTGGGTGGATCTTCCGCACCGCCTCCTGAGCCTAGCACTGGTACGGGTAGACAGGAGTTAGGACGTGCAGCGCAGGGTGAGAATGGCTCCGCATCGCGCACAAGAACAGACAGGCACGGACCAGCGTGGAGATTATCCCACATGCTGCCGAAAAGCCGGAAAGGCAGAGCAGCTTTAGGCATTGCAGGTGCAGCCGGAGCGATTGGAGCAGGATATGCCTTATTTAGCGGGAGCAGTAAAGAAGGGCAGCAGCCTGACGATGGAAGCAGTCAGCCATCTACAACGATAACCAATGTCGCAACTGTTGCTCAATCTTCTATTGATATGGTCCAGGCGGTACAGTCGATGCGCGGGGCGGCTGATGTAACAGCAGGGGCAGCTCAGCAAGCAGCAGCTCCTACAACTGCGAACGCGATTAGAGCTTCTGCTCAATCGGCATCCGCCGCAACAAGAACAGCTTCAGCTGCCAAAAAAGTAGGGTGGTTCGGCAAGTTGCTTAAAGGCGCTAAAGCGGTTAGTAAAGCAACCAAACTGCTGCGGCTTACACCGGCCGGTTTTTTGGGAGGGTTGGCGCTTGATGCTGGTTTATGGGCGGCTGAGAAGTTTTTGCTCCCGAAAGACGAGGATCAAGGAAAGGACGAACTTCAAAAGCCGACTCTACCTACAACGCTTCCTGCCACGTTACCGAATAACATTCGCAGGCCTGGAGCTACTTTACCAATGGCGGACGCATCACGTGCGCCTGTAACACTCCAAGCAGGCATAGGGCCTCAAGTCTCAACGACTGCAGGTACTTCCTATCGCCCCTACTCTGATATGACTGGCACAGGAATTCCTGTATCAACTTCGCCGACGTTGAATGTACCGCTAGCGATACCAGGGCGGACAGGCACAATGGATGTAAATGCGAATAGCAACGTGGTGATGAATCTGAATGTGAACGGGTATGTTGATATGCGAATGATCGATGAAATTAAGCGGATTGCGCGCGAGCAGTTTGATGCTTCATTCCGCTCTTTCGAACGAAGTATTGCAAGCAAGATGCCTAAGCCGCAGACAGGGCCGGGAGGGGTGACTTCTCATTAAGCAAGAGTCAGTTCCAAAGTCAAAGGCAGTTTCAAAGCCAAAACCACCACAAAAATCAGCACAAAAGTTAAGCCGTTTAGGTGGAATCGATTTATTTGTAACGTCAGAAGAGCCGGAGTATGCTGTGCAGGTGAGTACCCATAACGTTGAAAAAGGTGGAACGATAACAGATCACATCCAGAAAGATACGGTTAGTCTCCATCTCGAAGGGCTATTGATTGGACCTAAAGCAGATCAATACCGGCATCGTTTAGTTAAAGCAATGAACGCAGGCACGCTGCTTCAATATTCAGGTCGTAATTTGCTATTAAATTGTGCGATTACAAGCTTAAGAACGGCACATGACAATTCCATCTCTAACGGGATGAGCTTTTCCATGACGCTCAAACAAATCAATGTAGTTACGATAAGCTACAAGAAGCTACCAGCCAAACGGAAGGTGGCCGTTAAGCCCAAAAGTCGTGTGGGGCAAAAAAATGCGACGTATCGTCCCAAACCGCTTTCACATACGGTGCGTAGAGGACAGACATGGGAGCAAATTGCGGCTTACTACGGCACAAGCCCCTATCAGCTTCGTAGCTGGAACTCACATTTAGATGCTCACGTTCCACCTCCAGTAGGCATGATCTTGTCCATCGGGCAAAAGGCGAGCGCTAAACAAAAAGCTATGAATCCGAATTTGAAGCATGCGGTAAGAACTCACAAGGTAGTATATGGTGAAAGTTGGAATTCAATAGCTTCTAGGTATGGTACAAGCCCCGATATATTAAGAGGATTGAACCCTAACATTAACGGCCATACCATACTCAAGTCTGGAATGGTGATCCGTGTTCTATAAATGACAGGTACTTATATGATGGTAAAGCCACTTCTAGGGAAGGAGGAATGTGTATGGCAATTGTTGTCATTGATAAGGAGTTGGTTCCTTACTCGTTTGAGATGGACTTAGGTGGTCGTACGTATACGTTTGAAATTCGATACAACCATAAACATGATTATTTCACAGTGGATTTGCTAGTAGGAGAAAATGCGCTTGCACTAGGAGTAAAGCTGGTATGGGGCGTGCCTTTATTTGAGGCCATAGAGACACCCTTGTTTCCCTTGGAAGAGATTGTGCCTTATGGAGATAATCTGAATGAGCATGTGACGTGGGATACGCTTGGGCGATCCGTGCACATTCATTTGGGAGAAGACGATGGAATATTTATATAATCGCCAATGTGAAGTGCTTGTTGGGGGGTACAAATTTACGTACCAAGACCTGACAATGCGCGTTGTGGTTGACTTTGATGATGATAAAGAGGCCAACGAATCTACCATTGAATTGTACAATTTATCGAAGCATACACGGGCTAGTCTTCGTAATGGCATGCGAGTCATTGTTAATGCGGGATACGGTCGTAGTCTGGGAACGGTACTTCAAGGTAATGTCGTTGAAATTCGAACGAAGCGCGAGCAGATGGATCAAATTACGACCATTCAAGTGAAAGACGATTTAACCGTATCTGTCTATCATGTGGTGCAGTCTTATCGCAAAGGTATAAAAGCAAGTGAAATTATTCGCGATCTCCTAAATCAAGCGCAGATTCCTCATGGAGAAATATCGTTGCCATCTGATTATACGTATGCCAAGGGCTTTATTGTAAAAGGGGATCCTGTAGCGGCCATTCGCCGAGCCGCTGCGGCTTGTGGAATTATGACTTACACAAGGCAGGGCAAGCTGCATTTTCAAGCACCGAACGGGTCTGCTGCCAACCGAACCGCTATTCGTTTAGCTGCGAACAGCGGCTTGCTTGACAGTCCACAAACATTTGAAGATGGAGATATAAAGGGGGTTCGGGCAACTTCGTTATTGAACCATCGCCTGTATGCTGGCGCACTCGTCTGGCTGGAAAGCGTGGATTATCATGGGGTGTACCAAGTAAGACAAGGTAGACACACAATCTCGGCAGAGCAATTTGTTACGGATGTGGATTTAGTGAAGGAATCCTAGTTTGTTTTAAATAGTATAGATAACCGTTTCATAGTCGAGGAAGGAGGAGCGATATGGGTGCCAATCGAGCGGTTGGAGCGTTGGATGCCTGGATGGAGCACAAGCTGTCTGGCACAGCGGGCGCACAAATAGGGACAATCCTTAACTTGGAAGCAGGCAGTGCAGATGTGGAATTGGAGGGTGAAAGTGGGGCGATTCGCTATCAACTGCCCATGCTAGAGCTTTCATCTGATGTGATGCTTGAGAATGGGAACCGTGTATTGGTTGTATTTACTGAACCACACAGTGGTGGGGGTATTATTGTTGGAAAGGTGGCGGCTGGATGAGAACTTGGCAGCTGCTTGATGGAGATATTCAACTGTCAGATGGGCAAGTAGCTTGGATTGATGGACGTGATGAGCTTGCACAATCCGTGCGAATCAGAATGGGAACTCGCTTAGGCGAGTATTTTTTTGCCCCTGAGATGGGACTTGATCATGAGAAGGTGCTTGGAAAGCAAGTTAGTGAAGAGGGAATTCGTGAAGCGATCATGTTATGTCTAGCAGAAGAGCCGCGTATTCAATCGGTGGATGACATGGAGTTGGAATGGGATGGAGTAACCCGTCAGCTTATAGTTCAGCTGACCCTAACAGGCACGGACGGAGAGGAGGTCACACTTCGATATGCTGACAGCAGCGGGATTGAAACGCAAGACCTATAACGAGATTTACGAAGAGATGGTCAACGAGCTTGGAAAAAGGCTCGGACAAGATATGAATACATCGGAGTCGTCTCCGCTTGGTATGATGCTTCAAGTGTTTGCATGGCATTTGTCGGTGCTGTGGGAAGATGTGGAGCAAGTTTACCATGAATCCTATATTCAATATGCAACTGGTGTCCAATTGGATGCATTAGCGGTGTTTTACGGTTTACGCCGCAAGCTGGAGCAGCCTGCACATGGCATGGTGGAACTGAAAGGGTTGCCTGGCTATCTCGTACAACCTGGTTATCGAATAGGAACGAAATCGGGGATATGGTTTATAACCACCGCGGTGTGCACCTTGAATGAGAATGGTAAAGGAGCTGTTGCAATCAGTGCCGTTATACCTGGCATTATGGGAAATGTTCCTGCCGGATCAATCGTTGAGGCATTTAGCCCATTGAAAGAAATTACGGGTATAACCAATCTTCGGGAAACTGAGGACGGTCGTGAACAGGAAAATGACGTGGAATTTCGTGATCGGTTGCGGGCGGCACGTGATGGCAGCCATGCCGCCACGATTGATGCGATCGTCTCTGCGCTGCTGCAGTTACCAGATGTGAAGTCTGCCGCGGTGCAAGTCAACGATACGATGCAAACAGACGAACAAGGAATCCCGCCTAAGTCTATCCGTGCTTATGTATATGGTGGTCAGTCCGATCAGATAGCCAAAGCGATCTTTGACAAAAAGGCGGCGGGCATCGGTACAGATGGCAAGGAAAGTTTTGAAGTGAAAGATATTAGTGGCCACGGCCATAAGGTACAGTTCAGCCGCATGAAGATGTTGGACGTTCATGTTGAGGTGTCTGTGTCTGCCAATACTGCATTCTCTTCAAGAGGACAAGAAGAGATTATTACTGCCCTAGCCCAATATGTTGGCGGCGTTGGTGCTGATCAGCAGGATTATACGGGCCTGGCTCAAGGCTCGCGTATCGTATTTAGCCGTCTTTTGACAGCTGTTCAGAATGTGCCTGGGGTCGAGGAAGTTATGGACTTGAAGGTGAAGTTGGGTGATCGTGACTATGTGTCTGGTAATGTGGATGTTCCGCTCTATCACGTATCAAGAGTGGCCCCGGATCGGATTAAGGTGGCGGTGAGTCATGTTTAAGCTGGAGCAAGTGATGGGGATGCTGCCGGATTTGGTATCTAGAGAAGGAAGCCATTTCTCCAAACTTGTTGATGTTTGGCTGATGCAGATGAACGAGCTAAGTGAGACAATTGTGCGCATCTCTTCGTGGAAGAGCATCGAGAATGCAGAAGGCGCCGCACTTGATATGATCGGCGGCAATTTGGGTCAACCTCGTGGACAAGCGACAGATGAGGTTTACCGTATGCTGCTTCGTTCCAAGCTCGCACGTATGAATGCCAGCGGCAATCTGGACTCTGTTATCGAGGTGTTGGCTTTGGCGTTGAACACGAAACCTGAGGAGTTTCGTCTTTCAGAGCGCTACAATGATCCGTTGGAGCCAGAGCCTGCCGCGATTCATGTCAACGAAGTGCCTTATGAGAAGCTGAACAGCGTCGGCTTGAGCCCTGGCCAGTTTGTGTCGCTTGTTGAGCGTCTTGTCGCAGCAGGTGTTCGTGTTGGCCAGGTTGAACTGACCGGAACGTTTGCATTGGCTTCTTTGCCAGACACACTGGAGTCGTCCAGCGAATATGGCCTCGCCGATGAAGCGATGACCCTCGGCGGCACACTTGGCGATTTGTATGTACCAGGGAATGATTATGAGCTGCCTATGTGAAGTTAGCAGCTTCACTGAGTATGTTAGATTCGCACACGAAATGAAATTAGAGGTGATCATTTATGGCATATGAAAAGGAACTTCCCGAATGGAAAGCCAAGGGGGTTAAGCCCCCGCAAAGTAAGTTGGATGAAGGTTGGAAGGTTCAGGATAAGCCCCCTGCGGCTTGGCTCAACTGGCAGATGAATTCGACGTATGAAGCGTTGCAGGAGCTGCAGGAAAAGGCAGTTAATAAGAACGGGGACACATTAACTGGAAAGGTTATTGTGGATAATGAGCTAAAGGCTAAAGGGATTAGTGTCACACAAGGATATTTTGAAGTGAACTCTTATGGAGCAGAGTATGGGATTGGTAAATTGCAATCTTTCTATGATGCGAATAATAAGACTTGGAAAATAAATGGACGTGATAGTGCTGATGCTCTTACAGCTGTGGACTTGCAGTTAAATGGACGTATGAACGTGAATAGAAGCGGCATTCAGCTAGGAATTGGTTCACCAGCGTTAGCTAATTTTCACATGGTGTCGGATGATGTAGGTGGTCGCCCAACCTTGCGAATCTACAATGGGAACTATGGTGCTGGTACAAGAATGTTTGCCATAGATAATCAAGGGCATGCGATGCTAGGGAATCAATTAAACCCAAACAATCTTGAGGGCTGGTCTAAAGTACTTGATATCTATTCTACGGGTAATGCTCAGATCAAAGTAAGAACAGACGTAGTAGATGGCCGCTTTGAGGTGCATGATCAAGGATTTACTGGAGGTGCTCCTGGTTTACTCATTGGCACGGCTTCTAATCATGATGTGACATTTTTGGTAGGGAACCAAAATAGGCTGAGTATTTCTAAAGATGGTTACCTTAATATAAGTTCAGCTATAAGAATGAATTCAGGAGATAGTTGGAAATTTTTTGTTGATAATCAGGGGTCTGTTTATTCAAATGCTGGATCAAATGATGGAGGATTACTTCATTATCAGCTAAGAAATAATACCCGCTTACGATGGGGTATTGGTCTAGCGGGAAATGAAAGTGGTCTCAACAACGGTTCGGATTTTTCCATTTGGTCTTACGATAATAATGAAAATATGATTCACAGACCTTTAATTCTTACAAGGCAAAATACTGCACTTTTGTTCGGCTCCCCCCTTCGTGCAACCCATATTTCCAACCGTGCTCCTGCTAATCATGAGGGGAATGAGGGCGAAATTTGGATTCAATATTAAGGAGGGGGATCTAATGCCTATCAGTGTTAAGGAATCTGGCACATGGAAAGCTGGCAAATTGGTTTATGCAAAAGTGGGTGGAGCTTGGCAGCAGGCTAAGCGTATTTTTACGAAAATAGGTGGCATATGGGTAGGTATATGGTCAGCCGCTTACTGGACTCAAAAGTCTAATTTTCAATATGCCAGAAAACAAGGTCAAGCAGTTGGTGTAAATGGTTATTTATATTATATAGGCGGTAGATACAACAATGATTACAGTGGCAGTGGAACCTATACGAATGAGAGATGGGACCCTAATACAAATACTTGGACATATTTAGCTGATTGTTTGTACAAAAAAACAGATGGTTGGGTTGCGGCAAGAGGCCAATACATTCATGTTGGCTCGGGTACAGATCATTATTATACGCACGTTATGTATGATACAAACAGCAATAAATGGTTTTCTAAGAACCATATTACTGATGCGCAAGGACCATGTGCCGCTCATGCAGGTGATGGAAATACTATTTATATGGCAGGTGGATGGAATGGGGGGAGCTACTATAACAGTTTTTACAAATGGCAGGACAGTGTAGACTATGCTACGAGTCTTACAAGTATGCCTATGCAAAGAGCTTGGGCAGCTGGAGGGTTTATCAATAATAAGTTTTATGTTATAGGTGGCGAAATATCGCTTGGTCAGCTGACTAATCAATGTCATGTATATAACCCTGATACTAACGCTTGGACACAAGCTGCGGATTTGCCAGAGCAAGTCTCCCAATCCCCACACTGGGTGTTAAATTCAAAAATGTATGTAATTCAAAATTCAACTAGCAGTAAAACTTTTTGTTATGACCCTGCTACAAATGCTTGGATACTAGGACCTACTTGCCCGTCCAATGTGTATTATGCAAAAGGGGCTAGTCTTAATGGAAAAGGATATGTTGTTGGAGGAATTCAGCAAGGGACTGGAAATATTACACAAACCTTGTATGAATTAACGATGTAAGGGGATGAAAATATGATCTATAAAAGTATAGAACTTATGTGCAGTGAAACTGAACTAGATAAATTTGTAAGTGAACTTTCTAGCAATTATAGTGTTCATAAATTTGAGGAACGTTATGCAGGCCACTTAATTGATAATCCTTTTGATGGGCAGAAAGATGCAAGATATTACATCTTGGATGTTGATAATCGTACATTCGTTCAACCTTATCTTCCTTTTGTTCAAGGGTATCAAAAAATTACAACTGAGAATGTTATTAAAAGCATTGAACTTCATAAAGCCGCTATTATTGATGACCTTATTTTTACACAATTTGCAAAGAAACCTGAAGATCATATCTTTAAGTTGGAACAGAAAAACCTGAATACCATGTCTGCCTTAGCAGGTGTGTACGAAGAAATGCTTGCTTTGAAAAAGGAATTAAGTCAGCTATCGACAAAGGAGTGAGCATCAAATGATAGAAAATATGGTTTATATATATGCAGAACTAATACTAGCAGGACGTCGTGACATCGAAAGTGTGCCAGAAGAGTTACAGGATGCTGTAAATTTGATAATTCATGAGAAAAAGTAGCACAATTATAGAGCTAATGAGGTGGTTTTATGACTTATACAAAGGAAAAGGAAAATTTACAATTTCAATTAAATGCAATTGATGCTTCTTTGTACCGATTATTAGAGGAGCGAAAGCAGGTAAATGTAGCATTGCTAGTCTTTGATCAATTGGAGAAAGAACATAGTAATCAATCTTTGGAAGAATAATAGCATATTATCCGTATTTGATAAGGATTACGCCAGAAAGCCCTCGGCCCATGTCGAGGGCTTTACTTTTGAAAGGGGGAATCACGGATGGATACACAGACTCGCATGCTCTCCGAGATTCGTGAGCGTGTCGTACGCGTCGAGACGAAGCTCGACTCGATGACGGACGTTCGCGAAGTGGCGGACGACGCCAAGGAAGCGGCCCATAAAGCGCTCGAATCCACGCGCTCGGCACATCACCGTCTTGATCGCATCGACAAGACGATCTTTTGGCTTGCTACGACCGTTGTCGGAGCAGTCATTATGGGACTAATCAAACTTGCCATGGATGGGAGGCCATAACTAATGGAAGTGATCTCTAACGACATTCTGACACTTGCGGCGCTTGTGGCCGCCTACGTCGGCGTAGCTCGAGGCTTCGGCCTCGCTGACAAATGGACACATGTGACGGCTCTGCTGGTAGCAGCCGTATTTGTGCTGGTTCCTACATTCATTCAGGAGAAGCTGGTGCTGATCTCCGTCATTGGACTGTCTGCGACCGGCGCTTATCAATTTACGAAAAAGAAAGGGGATACCTATGAACATTAAATCGATGCTCCTTCCCGCAGGAGCCCCAAATAAACCAAACCGAGGCATGCAGCCCCGTTACATTACGGTCCATAATACCGACAATACAGCGAGAGGTGCGACAGCGGAAGCACACGCTCGTTTTCAACTTAATGGCAGCGGCGGTATAAGCAAGAGCTGGCACTATACGGTTGACGATCAGGCGATCTATCAGCATTTGCAAGATCTTGAACAAGGCTGGCATGCCGGAGATGGCGCTGGTCCGGGCAATGCACTGTCTATCGGCATCGAAATTTGCATGTACGACGGGATGAATGAGATGCTGGCCTGGCGCAGCGCGGCGGAACTTATCGCCAGCTTGATGATAAAACACGACATTCCGCTGCAAAATGTTGTCCCGCACAAGCATTGGAGCGGCAAAGCCTGTCCATCCCGCCTGCTTCCGCATTGGCAGACATTTGTGCAATTAATCCAGCGTCAATCGGAGCAAACGAATAACAGCGGCCAGCCGAAGCTGAAAGATGCAGGCGCAGAGGCGGTTAAGGTCAAAGTTGTATGCAGTGACAATAAGACACCGGTCATGCTGAACGGTCTACTCGTCGATGGACAAGTCTACGTTCCGGCAAGGGCATTGGCTCATGAAGTCAAAGCCAAGGTGGAATGGGACAATAGCAGCAAGCAAGCTGCTCTTATTTTTGCAAAATGATACTTTTAAATCATACCTATATGCGCGGGCAGCTTCAGCAATGAGATCAAAGTGCGTTATTCCAATTTTCTATTGTACGAACGCTGCTCTTATGTAGTCTTGCTTTTGAATTTGGTAAATAGGATCTGGCACGTGTGGTGAAATGAAGAAGTCATGAAGTGATAGTGCGCGCATGCAGTAATAAAACTACAATGCTATGTTGGTGTATCTCCATACCGATCAATTATTGAGAATCCTGCAGCGTTTTGCATATTATTCCTCCTGTGTTTATCCCCTCTTTTGGCGAACCAATTGTTATTCCACTTTAAAAGTGTGCCATAATAGCCGTCTTGCTGCAAAAGGGTAGCAAGACGGGGATTTAATGCGTTATATTCCAGTGTATGGTCAAATTATACATACATATTTATCCTTTAACTTGTACATCCTATATATGGAGATGGAACGATGTGTGTGCGTTCAAGTTGCGCTGTTTCAACTTTTATTAGCCGATCCAACAAAACAAAAGGGCTGCAACACCTTTAAAAGGGTTCAACACTGTTTCTCTAGACCCACTCATATTTGATTTGTTAACATGAATGTATCGGAAACTTCTGTTGCCGGAATGGAATAGCAGGGAGGGGCACAACGTGGTGGACGTGTACGCAGAAATGAAGCAAGGAGAAAGAGGGGCGTGGCTCAGTATTGTAGCTTACATCGCGCTATCATTAACGAAGCTTGGCTTCGGGTTCTCCTTTCATTCGGCTGCGCTTCAAGCGGACGGCTGGAACAACTTAACCGACATCGTTGCGTCAGTTGCGGTGCTTATTGGACTGCGGATTTCGCAGAAGCCGCCTGATCACGATCATCCATATGGTCATTTTAGAGCAGAGACGGTATCTGCGCTGATCGCTTCTTTTATTATGGCCACGGTAGGATTGCAGGTGCTGTATTCTACCTTGATGTCACTGATAGAAGGACGTTCTGAGACGCCAGGCTTGATTACGGCATGGGTGGCCTTGGGCTGCGCGGTGGTCATGTTCTTTGTATATATGTACAATTACAGACTAGCAAAGAGAATTAACAACCAAGCCTTAATGGCTGCTGCGCAAGATAACCGCTCTGACGCGATGGTCAGTATCGGTGCCGCAGTCGGAATCTTTGGCTCTCAGTTTGGTTTGCCATGGCTTGATCCGTTGGCTGCACTTACGGTCAGTTTTCTTATTTTAAAGACAGCTTGGGAAATATTCAGAAATGCAACACATGCGTTGACGGATGGATTCGATGAGAATCAGCTCCAAACCCTGCGTACGACGATTGAGAAGACACAAGGTGTACGTGTAATCCGAGACGTTAAGGCCCGGCTGCATGGCAATCATGTGCTTGTCGATGTTGTCGTACAGGTTGATCCGGGATTAACACTCATTGAGAGCCATGAGATCTGTGACGATGTGGAAAGACGGATGCTGAAGAAACACAATATTACGAGTGTGCAGGTCCATGTGGAGCCAATGGATGAACCGCAGCCGGAGAAGCTTCAGCATATATGATGAATACTTGGCATAACTAAATTAAACCAGAATCGCGGCAGAAATTACGCTGTTGATTCTGGTTTTTTTATTTTTGTTAGAAATAGAAGTGTGTAATAGTAAAGGTTCTATTCAAGCGTCAGCAGGAAATCTTATAGGTTAGAGAAATTTATGTTGGATATTACTCAATATCTAAATGGTCATATGTTCAAAAATATAAATAATTATACCCAATAAATTCTTGTTTAGTATAATAAAATGTTATTTTATAGTTCTTAAGAACTAATTAAAGGTTACATTTTAGTCATTTTTAAGCGGATAGTCCGATATAATTCGACAAAATGAACTGTTATAGTGAAGATATTGTATGGAATCGAGATACAATTTATGAAAACTGTATAGTACTAACCTAGAAGTTTACAATTTGAACATGTGAACATCGACTCACACATGAACCTGCCCGCGACATACGAATACGAAGTGATTCTGAAAGTGGGATCAAGGACAACAAGGAGGCTACTCATGAAGAAAATGAAAAAACTACTCTTAGGTATGATGATGATGACGATGGCGTCGCAAATGCTGTTGCCGGCTGTAGGGGTGGAGGCCGCTCCCTCCGAACCGGACTTTATGATTACATCGCCAGCGTTATCGGATACAGATAATTTTCTAATGGATGAAAGTGATCCTGACATGGAAGAACTTGAAGCCGTCATTAATGAATACAATGCACAAAATGCTACCGCATCACGAACAGCTGCGACTGCTACCTCTTCGACTGGAGTAATCCTAGCGTCCGTTAATATGCGAGAGAAGGCATCCACATCCGGTAAGATCATCCGTTTGGTGAAGCAAGGCGAGAAGGTTACGATCTTGAGTCGGCCGAACAGCAGTTGGTATCAAGTCCGCGACGAGAAAGGCAAGGTTGGATACTTAAGTTCTAGCAGCAAATACATAAAAGTCGGCGGACAGGCAGTAGTTCCGGATGATAAGGAATCAGGGTCCTCTGCATTGTCAGCAAGCTCCAAAGTAGAAAAAGTCATTAGTACGGGGTTAAAATATTTAGGCACACCTTACGAATATGGGTCTGATCGGAACAGTACACGGACATTTGATTGTTCTGATTTTGTGAGACATGCGTTCAAACAAGCTATCGGGATCACACTGCCAGCAGATTCACGCAAACAGGGCGCCTATGTAAAATCAAATTCAACAGTTAAGAAGAGCATAAGCTCCCTGAAACGCGGTGACCTGATGTTCTTTGGCACATACCGCGGCTCGAAGCAGTCAGCTTATAAAAATGTAAACAAGAACACAGAGCGTATTACGCACGTGGGTATTTACATGGGTAACGGCAAAGTATTGCATACATACTCAAAAGCTTCTGGCGGGGTACGTACAGATAGTGTAGTCGGTAACTCGTGGGAACATCGTTTCTTGTATGGTGGCAGCGTAGTGAAGTAAAATGGCACTTATTCATCATATTATTTATAGCTTAAAGTTATATAAAGGGAACCGCTCTGTAATCTTGGTCATGATGCAGAGCGGTTCTTTTTATAATCTCCAACACTAAAACGTAAAAGCCCTCTTTCCTTTACGGGGCAGGGCCGATATAATTTACCATATACTGTTCGCAGCCTATACGTCGCACTTCTTGGGGAGGAGAGCATGGCCACACTTAAAGATATCGCAGAGCAGGTAGGAGTCTCAATATCAACGGTTTCACGTGTCATAAATCAGGATGACAGCAGACGTATCAGCGAGGAGACGAAGCAGAAAATATGGAAAGCGGCCAAAGCGCTTCAATACCGTGCGCCACATGCAGCTAAGCATAAGAAGAGCTCGCGCCCGCAGCAGTCTCAGCCGATAACATCCGCTCATGCGGTGGGATGCATTCTTTCGCTTCCTGACAACAAATATAATCATCCGTACTTTTCGCCTATTATTCAAGGAATAGAAGCCAAGCTGCTGGAAGCGGGTATGTCTTTGTCTTTCCTTCATACACAAGCCGAATTAAAAAGCGAGTCTTTGTTTGATTCGCTGCTGAAGTCTCGTAATCTCAGCGGAATTATTTGTGTGGAGGGAATGGAAGCATCACAATACAAGTGGTTAAAGGAACGGGTGCCTAACATCGTTGGTATTGATGTTGCAGACCCGGGCATACCCGTTATTTCATATGATCGGATGAACGCCGCACGTATAGCGGTTCGGCATTTAATCGAGCTTGGGCATCGTAGTATTGGCTTTATTGGCGGAGCAGGTTTGCTGGGACAGTTGGAGCGAGAGAAGAGATACCGTGGGTATCGGCTTGCACTGGAGGAAGAGGGACTCGAAGTGAATCCAGCCTGGACGATCGATGCAGAATGGGATGCGGATCGAAGCTACGCAGAGATGAAACGGCTTGTACGGACAAAGGACCAACCTACAGCCATGTTCTGCGCGAGTGATATGATGGGAATTGCTGCGATGCGTGCCGTTACCGAAGAGGGGTTGTCCATTCCAAAGGATATCGCCTTTATCGGCATTGACGATATTGAATTTGCCAGATTCAGCTCGCCGCCCCTGTCTTCCGTTCATATCCCCAAATACGAGATGGGGTATGCAGCGGCTAAAGTACTGCTGGATGGTTTGGATAATCCCTATCCGTTTCCATTTCGAATGCTGCTGCCATTTACACTGATCAAGCGTGCTTCAACTATAACAGAAGGAGCGACCTAGTCTAACTGGGTCGCTCCTTCCTTT
Source organism: Paenibacillus sp. ACRRX (assembly GCF_022346885.1). Taxonomy (GTDB): domain Bacteria; phylum Bacillota; class Bacilli; order Paenibacillales; family Paenibacillaceae; genus Paenibacillus_B. The sequence continues at coordinate 203,644 of NZ_JAKRNK010000005.1, read as the reverse complement.
ATCAACATAGATACTTTACCGCTTATTAGAAGAAGGGTAATGAATAAGTGTGGTGTAACGAATCGTCTTATCCGTATCATTATAATACGTATGAGGCTGATCCGCGGAGAAACGAATGGCCAAGCTTGGCTGCAGCGTATATGTCTCACCGCCAACCTCTACTCGCAGTTCGCCTTCCATCACCATGATAAATTCCTCAACGCCTTCATAGTGTGCTTCAGACGTATGCGAATTGCCTGGCTCAATGACGACGCTGTATACTTCAAATCCGCGGTCCTGCTCGAAAGGAAAGATGGGATAAGCGCGATAAGCGCCGTCTTCTTCAATCAGCGGGGTGGTGTCTTCCATCTTCACGATCGTAACCTGCGGCGCAGAATCTTCCATTAAGGTGGCAAAGGAGATACGAAGGCCGTTTACAATTTTCCATAGAACTGAAATGGTTGGATTCGATTCCCCGCGCTCAATCTGACCGAGCATTCCTTTGCTTACACCGCTTAGCTCCGCTACGGCATCGAGGCTTAGCCCACGAGATTTGCGAATTTCTTGCAAGTTCTTACCGATCTTCTGGTGAATTTGTTCTTGCATGGTTGTCCCCTCTCTGTCTCTTCCGCGCGTACACGAAAAGCCATCCAACATCCTACAAAAATACATGTGCAATATAACGTACAAATGTGTAATATAATATACAAGATGAAATTTGATGTATTTAGGATGGATCGGTAAATCGTTATGTACTCTATTTTATGAAAAAAAGCGGAGAGGGGCAATCAAATGTTAAGTGGAACGATGATCGGATTAGTGAAAGATGAGCGCAAGCCCGGTGCCGTGTTAAAAGAAGTACCCATTCCGACTTGCGGACCTCACGATGTGCTCGTGCGTGTAAAGACCTCGTCTATCTGCGGGACGGACGTTCATATATATAAATGGGACGAGTGGGCTTCAAAAACTGTGGTAACTCCTAACGTATTTGGACACGAATTTGCAGGTATTGTGGAAGCAATCGGGGATGAAGTAACTAATGTGAAGATAGGCGACTATGTATCTGGTGAAGGACATGTCGTATGTGGTCAATGTAAGCCTTGTCGTACAGGCAATGCCCATGTATGCAAAAATACGAAAAGCTTCGGCATAACGATTCCAGGATGCTTTGCGGAATATGCAATCGTGCGTGCCAGCAATGTGATCCATAACGATCCTAACCTACCATTAGAGATTGCATGTCTTCAAGATCCGCTCGGCAACGCCGTACAAACGGTACTTAGCGGTGATGTTGTAGGGAAAAGCGTTGCGGTGGTTGGCGTTGGTCCAATCGGACTGATGGCAATTGCAGTAGCAAAGGCTTGCGGCAGCGGCACGATATTTGCGGTCGATATTAATCCTTATCGACTTGCGATGGCCAAAACAATGGGAGCTGATGTTGTAATCAACAGCCGCGAAGAGTCACTGGTTGATGTCATTATGGAAGCGACTGACGGTGAAGGTGCGGAAGTAGTGCTGGAGATGTCCGGACATCCTGATGCGATCAGGGATTCTCTGAAAGCGGCTTCACAAGCAGCACGTGTTTCCTTATTAGGCATTCCTACAAAGGAAGTGCCGTTTGATTTAGCGCAGGACATTATTTTTAAGGGACTTCACATTCACGGCATTACGGGGCGCCGGATGTATGATACGTGGTATCAACTAAAAGGTCTGCTGGAGCGCGGCAGAATTGATTTGTCTCCGCTGGTGACACATCACTTTACATTGGATCAGTACGAAGAGGCGTTTGCCCTAATGGCTTCTGGGAATTGCGGTAAGATTGTGTTCTGGCACGACCGGACATCATCTTAATTGTACGTAAACATGCACATGACAGTTGGACGGTACAGCAGTCAGAAGGCTATTTGTGTCATAAAGTGCACGAGTGGCAGTTGGAGGCCAGGTTCTATTAAATGACGGCAATGTACTTGAGCTAAGGCTATTATAGCTGGCTTTGCTGTTAATTTGTCATATCGTACAAGAGGTTATAGTGTACACGTGTGGAATGAGTTATAGGTGCGCAGGTGTATACACATCTATATTTTATGAAAATATGGGTATTAATCTTGAAGTATTGAGATGAAGGTAGAACACAATAGTTTGGTATAACCAACAGATGGTTGTGAGTTGAGTATGATAAATGAGTAGGGAGGTCATAAGTATGGCAGGTTTTGATATCATTGCGCAGCAACTACAGGAGCTTAAAGAAGCGGGACGTTATCGTCCGTTGACCGTCTGGGAAGACGGATCAGATGCATGGATGACATTAGCAGGCGGCAAACGGGTGCTGCAGATGTCTTCTAACAACTATTTGGGACTGACTCATCATCCTAAGCTGAAACAAGCTGCTATTGAAGCGACGGAGAAATATGGTGTAGGTGCGGGTTCGGTTCGGACCATTACCGGGACACTGGCCATACATGATGAGCTTGAACAGAAGCTTGCTGCATTTAAAGGGACGGAAGCTGCGCTTGTGTTTCAATCTGGGTTTACGACCAATCAAGGTGTGCTTGGCACGATTCTGGGAGCAGACGATGTTGTGATTAGCGACGAGCTGAATCACGCAAGCATCATTGACGGCATTCGTTTAACCAAAGCGAATCGGCGTATTTTTGCCCATAAGGACATGAATCAGCTCGAAGCGGTGCTGAAAGAATGTGGATCGTTCCGTCAGAAGATCGTTGTGACGGACGGTGTGTTCAGCATGGACGGCGACATTGCGCCGCTGCCAGCCATCGTAGAGCTGGCCGAGCGCTACGATGCGCTCGTATATGTGGATGATGCGCACGCGAGCGGCGTGCTTGGCAAGCATGGCAAAGGCTCTACCGACCACTTTGGCTTAAAGGGACGTGTACACTTCCAAATTGGTACGTTGTCCAAGGCCGTTGGTTCTGTAGGCGGTTATGTAGCAACTGCCCAAGTTGCAAAGGACTTGATGGTGAACAGTGCGCGTGCATTTCTGTTCAGTACATCGCTGCCGCCTTCAGTTGCGGCATCGTGTATTGCAGCTATTGAAGTGCTGCAAGGAGAGCCTGAGTTGACGGAACTTCTGTGGTCGAATGCAACTAGCTTCCGGACGAAGCTGCAGCAGTTAGGATTTAATACGGGCGACAGTGAGACGCCGATCATTCCCATTATTGTGGGCGAGTCGGCGCGAGCGCTTGCGTTCTCGAAGCGGCTGCTGGAAGAAGGTCTGTGTGCACAAGGTATCGTCTATCCGACAGTGGCGATGGACAAAGGGCGTGTACGCCTCATTGTAACGGCACAGCATACGGAGGAAGATTTGAAGTTTGCGGCTGATGTGCTGGAGCGGGTAGGACGAGAGTTTGGATTGATTTAGATAGCTGATGATATAGGTTATTAGAGTGCGAGTAGAGCATTCTAATAACCTTTTTTATAGAATGTGAAGCTGAGCTTTTTGTAGTAGTGATGTTTATTTATTTCGTACATGGTTGTCTGAAGCTGCTATGATCACTAGTGAAATGTTTCGAGCAGTCTGCCAGCCAAGTAAACCAATATTATTATTCGCCAAAAGACTGGGGTGCATTTAGCAGCATTTATATAAATTTCAGATTCGAGGTAACCAAATTCGGTGGTAATGATTACGAATTGTACGAAATTAGAGTAAGTTAATTACCCTGTTACAGGTTAAGATGGCGTTGAGATTAAACCTAGAAGACGGTCCCTTTATTGAAGGGACCGTCTTCTTTTAAGGATTTATAGAATTCAATCAGCTGCTTTTGATTCTGATGCCAATGCCAATTCCTTGATCAACCTCGGATACCACTCCGTAACTTTGTCAAACTCAAACCCGTGCTGCACTGCTTTACTTGTGTCCATCCGCCAACTGGCCGTGATTCCGAACGGGGACGCAGAGCCGTCCGCCTGCTTCAGAGTGTCGTCTGCTGCCGATGGCTTCTCAATGAGCGCTTTTGTGCCCACCTCGGCTTCAATCAGCTTCATAATTTGACCGATGGACAACTCCCCATCGGAGCGAGCGTTCACAGGGCCTTCGAAATGCTGATTCTTCAGCCAGAATAAGAAGCGAGCCGCCTCGTCGGAAGTGATAAAGCCCATTACTGCGTCCAGATTCGGAATCCCGATGGGGAGTTCTTGCTGTACACGCTCAACATGGAACAACAGCCGCTCTGTATAGTCATCTGTACCAAGCACAATGGGAAAGCGAACGGCACAGACTGGAAACGGTGCTTGTTGGAACAGAACCGCCTCGGCTAACTGTTTCCCCTCCGCATAGGAAGGTTCAGCAGGAAGCTTTACCGGAATCGGATACGTGTAAGGATTAAAATCGTCTTCCGGGTGCATCTGATCTCCGAATTCATATACGGCCATGGTGGAGGTGAAAATGTATCGCTTCACTTTGCCGGCAAATATCTCGCAGGCACTAAGAGCATCCTGGGGAAAGAAACAAATGTTATCGTACACGACATCCCACTCGCTCTCGCCAACAGCGGCGGCCAACGCCGCTTGATCTGTACGATCCAACTGAAGGCGTTTCACTTGATCGCCAAATGTATCCACGGTTTGTCCACGGGTTACTAGCGTAACGTCCGTCCCATCCTCAAGCAGCAATTGGACGAGCTTCTTGCCAAAGAAGCGAGTTCCGCCCAATACTAATACTTTAGTCATGATCAATCTCCTCCTGAGCATTTCATTATGCTGGTTACCGCTTGATGTACACCCATAATTGTTAATTCGCTGTAAGACAAGTTATTCCTGTCTGAGCAAGTGGAATTACGAGGTGGGATTGGAGGAGCTGCGGGAAGTGCGTACTGCTTATGGCGACGAAGATGATAGCATAATTTTGTGCAAAAAAGTAACTACATTTGCCCCAAATCATAAAGTTTGAATTTTTTTATTTTAATCCAAAAAACGTGTTGACGGCGTAAACTTTCGCATAATATAATGACGACAAGCAGAGTAAGAAACTTTTACCAATTACTGATTGAGCGCACATCATGACCCAAACTCCAATATTATACCCAAACTCAATTTAGAATTTGCACATCACTCCCACATCAAGATCATTTTGCACCAAGCGCCTACGACATCTTTATTAGCGAATGAGTCAGGATTAAGCAACTACGCACCCTAGAATAAACTATTGTATATCGCCAGTGGACGCTCCATTGTGAGCATTAATATGATCTGAGGACATTTGCAATAGCGTTGTCTAATCTGGTGTTGTGTATAGGGATTACAATTTCTACGGGTCACCATTTCGCTGCTATTATTTGTAAGCGCTTTATATTTAGACTTATGCTTTGTTGCTTTAATTCGTTTATTAGGCAAAGAGACAGAGAGTTCGAGAGGAGAATGAGGAAATGACAGCAGGCAAACAAGTCAGAATTGGTGTGATTGGTGCAAGAGGCAGAGGCACAATCGCGAAATATTGGCATCAGCCGGAGGGGCGCTCTATCGTGGTAGGGGCAGCTGATATTTACCCCGAACGGCTGCAGGAGTTCAAGGAAGATATTAACCCAGATGCATTCGTAACGACGGATTATCGGGAATTGATCGCACGCGACGATATCGATGCCATCGCAGTCACGTCACCGGACTTCTGCCATGAAGAGCATGCAATCGCAGCACTGAAGGCTGGCAAACATGTTTTCTGCGAGAAGCCGTTGGCGATTACGGTTGCTGGCTGCGATAACATTTTGAATGTGTGGCAGGAATCTGGCAAGCATCTGATGGTGGGCTTTAATATGCGTTACATGAACATGTACCGTACGATGAAAGAGATTGTAGACTCTGGAGCTATTGGTGAAATTAAAGCGGTATGGGTAAGGCACTTTGTAGGTTGGGGAGGCTACTTCTACTTCCATGACTGGCACGCCAATTCCAAGAATAGTACAGGACTGCTGCTGCAAAAGGGCTCTCACGATATCGATATCATTCATTGGATTACAGGGCGTTATGCAACAAAGGTCAGTGCATTTGGCGGCCTTGATTTCTATGGCGGTGATAAGCCGAACGATTTGACTTGTCCGAAGTGTGAGGAGCGTGACACTTGTACAGAAGTGAGTCCTGGGCGCTTAATCGAATGTGCCTTCCGTCAAGAGGTGAATGTAGAGGACAATAATATGGTGATCATGGAGCTGGAAGGCGGGATCAAAGCTTCGTACCTGCAATGTCATTTTACACCTGATTATCAGCGCAACTATACGTTTATCGGGACAGAGGGACGCTTGGAAAATAACGAACTGGAAAACAAAGTATACGTTTACACACGTCGCTCAAATACAGAACGTGAATTAGCTGACCGTGTATATGAAGTGAAGGAAGCAAAGGGAACACATGGCGGCGCTGATCCGATCATTTGTAAAGACTTCGTGGATATGATTCTGGACGGCAAGGAGCCTGTAGCTACTCCGCTTGCAGGGCGAATGAGCGTTGCGGTCGGCTGTGCAGCCACTGAATCGATCCGTAAAGGCGGAGGAGTAGTGACTGTATCATCCCTCCCGAATCTGGCTGTCTCAGCAGTGGGGAATGGCTAAACGGATGATTACTCGACACGTACGTCCCACCAGAGGAGGGAGAAGCAATGAAGTCATCGGATTCCACATTGGAGACATCCGCTCTGCTGCTCAGAAAGCACAGTAGATCGGAGCTGACCCGGCGTGCATTTACAAAGAATTGGCAGCTTTACCTGCTTATTCTTCCTGTCGTTGTGTATTACATCGTGTTTCATTACTTGCCGATGTATGGCATCCAAATTGCGTTTAAAGACTTTATAGCTAATAAAGGGATCTGGGATAGCCCATGGGTCGGCTTTAAGCATTTTGAACGATTCTTTAACAGTTTTTATTTCGAACGACTCCTAAGCAACACCATTCTGATCAGTCTTTATACACTGGCCTTGAGCTTTCCCATTCCGATTATACTGGCACTCATGCTCAATGAGGTAAAGGCAGAGGGCTTTAAAAAGCTTGTGCAGACGATTACCTATGCACCGCATTTTCTCTCTGTGGTCGTTATTGTAGGGATGTTGTTTATTTTTCTAAACCCGAGCACAGGCATCATCAACCATATGATTGTGGCTTTCGGCGGTGAGCCAATCACCTTTATGACCTCGCCCGCATGGTTTAAGACGCTATATGTTTTGTCAGATGTTTGGCAGACAATGGGATGGAGCTCGATCATCTACTTGGCGTCGCTGTCGGGTGTGGATCAACAGCTCCATGAGGCTGCGACGATAGACGGCGCCAGCAAGCTGCAGCGCATTTGGCATATTAATTTACCTACGATTGCGCCAACGATCGTTATTCTGCTTATTTTGAACTTGGGAAGTGTGATGTCGGTTGGCTTTGAAAAAGTATTCCTGATGCAAAATTCATTAAACATGAGCAGTTCGGACATTATCTCCACTTATGTATATCGTACCGGGATTTTGGATGCGCAATACAGCTTCTCGGCAGCGGTCGGATTGTTTAACGCTGTTGTTAACTTTGCGCTCTTAATACTCGTGAATTACATTGCACGACGTGTGAATGAGACAAGCTTATGGTAGGAGGAACAGAACATGATAGATCGCTCGCTTGGCGACCGCATATTTAACATCATTAACTATGTATTGTTGACGATCCTGACCGTCATTGTACTGTATCCACTCCTGTTTGTATTAAGCGCTTCGATTAGTGATCCTGAACATGTGCTTCGTGGGGATGTATGGCTGATTCCGAAAGGATTTAATCTGGAGGCCTACACCAAAATATTTCAAAATAAAGACATTCTGCTTGGTTATGGTAATACGATTTTGTACACGCTCATTGGTACGGCCATTAACCTAGTGATGACCGTGTGCGCCGCTTATCCACTATCACGTAAGGATTTTGCGGGGCGAGGCATGATTACAGGCATGATTGTGTTTACGATGTTTTTTGGCGGCGGACTAATTCCAACCTATTTGCTTATCAAAAATTTAAACATGCTGGATTCGTTATGGGTCATGGTCATTCCGAATGCCGTATCTGTCTGGAACATCATTATTATGCGTACGTTCTTTCAACAGTCGATACCAGGTGAACTGCAGGAGTCAGCGATGATCGATGGCTGCAATCATTTTCAGACATTATTTCGAATCGTACTGCCGTTATCGATGCCGATTATAGCGGTGATGATACTGTTTTATGCGGTTGGTCATTGGAATTCATACTTTAACGCCTTAATTTACTTGACGAGCAAGGATAAATTCCCGCTGCAGCTCATCCTGCGTGAAATACTGATCCAGAGCGATTCCGGTGAGTTTATTAAGTTGACGTCCGAATCTGCCGTACGGATGAAGATGAGTGTAGAGGGATTAAAATATGCGGTGCTAGTGGTGGCGAATCTGCCGATGTTGATCTTGTATCCGTTCTTGCAGCGCTATTTTGTCAAAGGAATCATGATTGGAGCGTTAAAGGGGTAACGTCATTCACGTTGGGAAGTGATCGAGCCTTAGTCAGCACTGCCTGTGATGTGTAAGGAGCTACAGATAACCAAGGGGGAATGAATGATGCGTCCAACAAAAAGGTATACGGTTACGCTTAGTGTGCTGCTCAGCTTTGCAATGCTTGTTACAGCGTGTGGAGGCAGCGGGGGAGAAGGAGCTGCTGATCCGGACAAAGCCAACGAACGGCTTGCGCTAATGAATAAAGAGGGGATGCCGGTCGCTAAAGAGAAAATAAACATGACAGCGTTCGCCGGAAAATTGTATGCTTCTGCGGATTGGGCCAAGCTTATGCTGTGGCAGAAGTATGAAAAAATGTCTAACATTCATGTTGAATGGGAGACCGTTCAGTTTGACAGCTTGAAGGAGAAACGTAACATTAAGCTGGCTGGTGGTGATTATCCGGAGTTATTTTTTGCTTCTGCGCTGCCGAAGACAGATCTGATCAAGTATGGAAGCCAAGGCACCTTTTTAAAATTAAATGACTTGATTGATCAATATGCCCCTAACTTCAAGCAGATCATGGAGCAGTATCCGATTGTGAAGAAGGGGATGACGATGCCGGATGGCAGCATATACGGCTTGCCTACAGTATTTGATCCAGAATTCAAATCCCTGTTTTATGGTACGCCATGGATGAAACAGGAGTGGTTGGACAACCTTGGTTTGAAAGCGCCTACAACATTAGAAGAATTGTATACTGTCCTGAAAGCATTTAAAGAAAAGGACCCGAACAAAAACGGGAAGCAGGATGAGATTCCATGGGGCTCTGAAGGTGTCTGGATTATGATGGACTTCCTGCGTGGGGCCTTCGGATTGAACCAGAATGGGATTGCCAACAAAAACGTTGATTTGGAGCCGTCCACAGGCAAGCTGCGGTTTGTTCCAACTACCGATGCGTACAAAGACATGATGCAGTATGTCGCGAAGCTGTATAAGGATGGCTTGCTGGATAAAGAAACGTTTACGATGAAAGATACTGATATTACATCTAAAGCAAGTGCGGGGGTGTACGGATTTCTGGACGGGGTAGATCCGAAAGCGATTTACAATCAGGCGGGGTATGTAGGCATGCCTGTTCTAACAGGGCCTAAGGGAGATCGAATGCTGACGAACATGGGCTCGCCGCTCGGTAATCTGGGGATGTTTGTGCTGACGGACAAGGCGAAGAATCCGGAGGCTGCTATGCGTTGGATCGACCATTTTTATGGGGATGAAGGAGCTAAAATGTTCTTTATGGGCTTTGAGGGGATCACGTACAAAGTAAATGCCAGCGGAGAGTATGAGTATTTGGATGTCATTCAGAAAAATCCGGACGGCTTGAATCTGGATCAAGCGGTGAGTCAGTACTTAACTTGGCCTGGAGGTTATTATCCTGGTATTGTGAAGCAGAAGTTCTTTAAGGGAGCAGAAGGCCTGCCTTCCTCTATGAAAAATGCAGAAGCTGCCGAACCGTATGCGATCAAAATGGAAGATGTATGGCCAAGCTTTAACTTTACGCCGGAGGAACAAGAAGAGCTGACAACGATTCAAACCGATATCCAAACCTACATCGATGAGATGCGCGACAAGTTTGCTTCTGGCGCCGCTGGCTTTGACCAATGGGAAGCTTATGTGAAGCAGATTGACCAGATGAACGTCAAGCGATATCTGGAATTGTATCAAGCCGCATATGACCGTTATAAGGGTGAAAAATAGATATGACTTGCTTAAAGCGTTCTCCTGTTATCGGGAGGACGTTTTATTTTATTTTCAAGTGTTGTAACAGTTGTAGTCCTCGACGATACAAAACAAAGGATACCCTGCATCAGTAGTACGCAGGGTATCCTTTGCTGTATGGCTAATATCGCCGATTGGCATCGTCCGGACCAGGCGGGTCAGGCAGCATCTCCTCGATACGGCGCAGCGTACGATACTTCTTCTTGCGGGCCAAGAGATTCGACACATATGCGCTGAGCGCGCTGAATGGAATAATACACAAGGCCGGCACCAGTGCAGCAGATGAGGATTGCTGCGACATCTGCAAGGCAAAGGCAAAGCCAAACACGACTAGCGGAGCGTAATCTGTATACTTGACAAGCCAGTGACGTTTACCGAAGCCATTCTCGGCTAAGCCAAAGCAAATCAGACCGGCAAATGCCAAGAGACCTGCGACAAGCAGGCTGTCTGTCCACTTATATATCTTGGTCAGCATAGCCAGCACGATAAACACGTAACCGACGGCACCAATCGGTCTAAATAACATAGGAAATATCTCTCCTTTATGATGTATATAAGGCCGTTATTGTCATGCTTCTTCGAGTTGTAGTAAGCTGAGTACCTCGCGTGGGCAACGTATAAGCTCATCCTTGGATAGTTGGCGAGTTTGCCTCAGTTCACTAATCACATCAGGCTCTTCTGTTAATTGATCCAGCCACTTTTTCATTGTCATTTTGTCCGTTAATCGTTCGCCGTAGCCTCTGTCTATAAAATAATCACAATTCTCTTCTTCTTGCCCTGGAAGCGGGGAATAGAACAGCATCGGAATGCCCTTCATCATCCCTTCCGTGCAGGTCATGCCGCCCGGCTTTGTCACAAGCAAGTCTGATGCATCCATAATCGTAGAGATTTCATGGGTATACCCATAAATATGTATGTTTGGATGTTGAAAATTTGGATCTTGCTTCATACGCTGAATCATCTTCTGATTGCTGCCCATACAGAACAGCAGTTGAATGTGATCACGCCACTTGGTCATATACGTTAAGTACTCGTCATCCATGGACAACCCCCAGCCTCCACCCATAATCATTACTGTGGGTAGGTGCTGCAAACCCAGTTGGGCGCGGGCATCGTTTGGCGAGAGATTATTCCAGAACTTAGGATGGACGGGAATGCCGGACACGAGTATGCGTTCGGGAGCAACTCCGCGGTTCAGCAGCTTAGTTCGAACTTCTTCGGCAGATACAAGGTAAGTATCGACCGCTGGGTCCAGCCAAGTGCCGTGTGCATCGTAATCCGTAATTAACGTGTAGAGCGGAATATCAAGTCCGGCACGCTTTAAGCGGGACACGACGATATTCGGAAATGGATGTGTGCATACGATAGCATCAGGACGAAGCTGGTTGACGACATTGGAAGCTTGCGTATAAAAAATTCGATGCAAGGCAAGCTGTGTAAGTCGATTTAATGACTTCTTATATTTCTTGCGATACAGCATTCCGACTAACTTTGGCTGCGAGCTTACCGTCTTGCGATACGCTGCAAAAATTAGCGGACCAACGGTTGGATTCAGAAACCTGCCGAGTTCGATGACGCGAGCCTGGACGTCAGGGGCTAGTTGTTTGATTCCGACTGATAAAGCAGTGGCTGCTTGAGTATGGCCCGTACCGAAACCTTCAGATAGGAGAAGGATTCTTTTTTTTCGCATGTTTCTCACCCGTTAACCATTATAACCTGAATTGTAAAATGAAGCATCAACCAATCGAATGGATGTTTGTATAAATGAAAGTGATGAAAATTTTGAAAAAGGTATTGAAAAACGATTTTCAATGTGATAAAGTAGTTTTCATGATAACGAGTGACCAAATAAACGAAACGGTCAGTTGGTCGGACGGTCTCCAGAGTTCACCAAAAAATAGATAAAAGAAAGGAGTTATGAAATGTCAGTGGATCGACGGAAGCAAATAGTAGAAGCAGCCACTCAGTCATTCGCGCTGTTTGGATATAAGGCGACTACGATGGATCAAGTAGCCAAGATTGCTAAGGTTGGTAAAGGTACGATCTACACGTTCTTCACGAATAAAGAAGAGTTGTTTGACGAGATCATAATGCAAGTCATCCATGAGATGAAAGATATCGCAGACGGTGAGATTAAGGAAGATAGCTCCTTCTTTGATAACTTGTACCGCGTACTTGATCGGGCGCTTGAATTCCGCAGCCGCCATGAGTTGGCACTGAAGCTGTCGCAAGAACTGCGTGACTTCGGTACGCCAATGGCTAAAGAAGCGTTGAATCGCATTGAGGGTGAACTTCTTCGCTACGTCGAACGGCAGCTGCTCCTGGCAATGGATAAAGGCGACATCGCGCCAGGTGATACCAAGATTATGAGCTTTGTCTTGGTTCAGTTGTACAAGTCGCTGACGACGGAATGGAGCAAGCTGTATGAGCCTCTAGATAAAGAGACAATTAAAGAACACTTTTTGAATTACTTTGTAAAAGGTATATCGGTGTCCTGATTCAGTGCTGCTCTAAACGTCACGGCTAACAAGTGGGAATGCAAAGAGAGAAGAGCCATTTCTACTTACATGACGCGGCGTTTTATTATACCCTCAATGACCAATTGGGCTTTACAGTCAGGGAGTTCTCAAGTGAGTTATCTATGCATTTCATCACATTGGAGTGGAAAATGCAAAATAAATATAGAGGTGAGATGTAATGAAAGGTACACGATTATTTGCTGCTGAATGGGGCCGCGTGTTTCGGAATCCGAAGCTGCTAATCCCGGTTATCGCGGTCATTATGGTACCGCTGATGTACAGTGGATTATTTTTGGGAACGTTCTGGGACCCTTATGCGAAGCTTCAGGATCTACCAGTTGCTATCGTTAACGCAGATCAGGGCACTACATTTGAGGGAAAGACGTTTGAAGCTGGTAAAGAGCTTAGCGATGAATTGAAGAAGCGTAAAGACTTTGACTTCCAGTTTGTTGATGAAAAGGAAGCAGAAGAAGGTCTGAAGGCCGATCGTTATTATATGACGATTACGATTCCAAGTAATTTCTCTAAACAGGCAACTACACTGCTTGAAGATGAGCCTAAAGCTGCAGAACTGTTGTTCCGCACGAATGAAGGTCACAACTTCTTGGCCGCTCAGATTGGCGGTACGGCAGTGAAACAAGTGAATGCTGAAATATCCAAGACGATAACTGAGGCTTACACAACATTGATGTTTGAGCAAGTCGAAAAAGTAGCTGATGGCTTGCAAAAAGCCGGCGATGGAGCGACTAAGCTTCATGATGGAACGAAAGAGCTTGCTGATGGTACGAAAGAATTAAAAACAAACATGGCGAAGCTCGCTGACGGTGCGCTTCAATTGAAGCAAGGTACAGCACCTCTTAGCGGAGGGATCGGACAGTTAAATAAAGGCGCAGGAGACTTGAAACAAGGCGCAACTACATTAAGTGGCGGCTTGGGTCAATTGTCAGCGGCGCACAAGCAATTGGAACAAGGTGCAGCCAAAGCACAGCAGGGCGCAGCGGGTCTGGAGCAAGGCTTGAATGCTTCCGCTCAAGGTAGCGCGAAGTTGACGGAAGGTGCCAAGGCGCTTGCTGGTGGTTTGCAAATGCTCGTAAAAGCGAACCCTGCACTCGCACAAGATCCTGGCGTGAAGCAGCTGCTTGGCGCAAGCCAGGCGGTACTGCAAGGAGCAGAGCAGCTTAACCAAGGCCAGCAGCAGCTTGTCGCTGGTGCAGGTCAATTGAAGGCAGGCCAAGGTCAATTGGTGGCCGGCATGAATCAATTTGGTACGAAGCTGGGTGAAGCAGCTGTAGGCGGCAAGAAGCTTGCAGCAGGTGCAGATCAGCTTGCAGCAGGTACATCCAAGCTGCAAAGTGGCGTAGGTGAAGCGACGAAAGCAATTGGCCAATTGGCTAACGGCGCGAAGCTGTTAGATGAAGGTACTGGCAAATTGCAAGATGGCGTTAAAAAGTTAAACGATGGCTCTGATGAGCTGGCTACCAAATTGACAGACGCTGCAGATGAGGCATCTTCCGTGAAGTCATCTGATGCACGTATCAAGATGTACGCGGAGCCTGTTAAAGTCGTAGAGTCGGCTGTAAACGAAGTTCCGAACTATGGTACAGGATTTGCACCTTACTTCTTGTCACTGGGCTTGTTTGTAGGAGCACTTATTTTGACAATTGTGCTTCCATTGGTAGAATCTCCAGATCCGCTTGCTAACGGCTGGAGCCGCTTCTTCAGTAAAACGATGTTGTTTATCTCTGTAGGTGTTATCCAAGCGCTGCTTGCAGACTGGATTATGCTTTCTGGACTCGGCTTAGAAGTGAAGAGCGTCGGCTTGTTTATCACGTTTAGTATTTTCACAAGTATGACATTTATGCTGATTATCCAATCACTCGTTACGGTGTTTGACAACCCAGGACGTTTCATTGCGATCGTCTTGCTAATTCTTCAATTGGTATCTTGCGGAGGTACGTTCCCGATGGAGCTTACACCATCTGCAATGCAAGCAATTGGTCCATGGTTGCCAATGACATATACAGTTAATGGATTCAAAGCAGTCATCTCAAGTGGCGACTTCGATCATATGTGGAGCCAAACAGGAGTGCTTGCAATCTACATGGCGGCATTTGCTGCATTGACACTTGGATTCTTTATCTCTCGTGCTCGTAAAAGCAGAGCGGAAGCAGGCAGTGCTTCTCTGTCAGCTTAATAGCACTTAACTCATATAACCTCCTGAACTGTCGGTTGATCCGCGGTCAGGAGGTTATTTTATTGTAAAGTGTTCACATTGATGGCTTGGGACTGGCTTCTTAAAACTTAGGCAACAGGTTGAAAAGTTCATAATGAGGATGGAGTAAGAAGGAATTTCCAATTGGGTGGCGAATTCGTGTGTAATCGAAATTTAACAGCGCTGCGATACCGGGAAGCTATTAATTAAGGGAGGACTACAGGTGTCTCAAGCTAATAAACGATGGGACCTCGAAGCGATGCGGGGGATTGCTATCGTCGGTGTTGTGCTTATCCATGTATTGTCGATGGGAATTGCGGCTCAGTATTCAGACCATGCCGAGTGGGCAGGAGAGATGCAGGCGGGTGCATTTCCGCTCGTATGGTTGAATGCATGGGCGCGTTTTTCAGTTCCAGTCTTTTTATTTATTTCTGGCCTCTTACTCACGTTCCGTCTCCAAGGAAAGACTTTGCAGTATAAAACGATGTTGTCAAAAAGAGTACCCGCTCTTGTGCTGCCTTATTTGTTTTGGACTGTCCTTGGGCTTGTGATGGCCTGGTTTATTCAAGGGCCATGGGGCGTTAAGGACCTTGTAGTTACACTGTTGCTTGGCAAAGGCATGTTTCATCAACTCTACTTTATCCCCTTGCTTCTACAATTGATTATACTCGCTCCTTTATGGTGGAAAGGTTTACAATGGAATCCCGTGAAGTTCACCATTATAATTGCGCTGCTGCAGTTGCTATATTATGTGGCTTACCAATTTAACTATATGACTTCATTCCGTTATCTTCCTGCTGCTATCGCAAAGGGATGGGAGATTATGATCGTGCCTACTTTTATGGGGATGATGTTGTATTTTATAGCAGGGATGGCTGTCGGCATGCATTTGGACAAGGTAACACAGTTTATCCGCAGAAGCTCCATTGCTGTTTTTACCTTCATCTATATGGTGTCGCTTGGCATTACCATTATCGATGTCCATTTTTCTTTTGCAGCTTCTTCTGACCTCGGCAATTCTTTGCATTTCTACCGGGTGAGCGTGCTGGTGTATGCCTGTTGTTCCATCCTATGGTTCTGGAAATTAGCTTTGGTTGCTGCTGAAGCAGCATGGATGAAAGTGTTTGTGAGGCTGGGGAAGTATGCGTTTTTTATATTTCTGGCACATGTACTTATTTTGGAAGGCTTAAAAGCTATAGGCTCTTATTGGTACAACTCATATGGAATGCTATTTGCGACGTATCTGTTAACGATGGTGGCATGCGCCGGGGTGTATGAGCTGGGGACGAGATTGTCCGTACAGCATCCGTCTAATAAAGCCGTGCAGATGTTTCTGGGTAAATAAATCTTGTGAGAGTAGTTGAAGTTGTTTTTGGCACAGTTAGGCCAGATTGTGCTGCTGCTCAGATGTAATAATAAGATGTCAAAAGAGATATGTATTATATAGAAGGTAAAATGATAAAAGCGCCCGCTCACATTAACTGTGATAGGACGCTTTTCTTATAGGATAACCAGCGGAAACACGGCGTGAGCGAACCAGTTGAATATCGCTGCCGGCTTGCAGAATGTCGGAAACCAATGTTTTGGGATCCTTGCTGCATGTGATCACCGCTATTTGAATCGCTTCTCCTGAGAGGCTGTGTTCAGCAGATATCGTATCCGTCACGATCAGGCTGCTATAATAAGGATTTCCTTGCCCAACAACGATAAAACCGCCATATTGAGGCTTCACATGATTATCGCCCAAGAGGGAAAGTTCTTCCTGATTGGGACTGCGTCCAAATCTGTAAGTGATCGTACAATCCAATGACAGGTTTGCAGTCACATTTTGCAAGCCTCTTTCCGTTACTTGCTGCAAGATGCCATGGGTAGTGAGCTCGCGAAAAGTGGAATGGGACAAGACCAGGCAAGCTTGCTGTCCATTTACAATTCGTGTTGCTTTAAAAGTTCGTTGTGATACAACGTGCTTCTGCATGGAGTGAACAGCGTTTTTGTTCTGCTGCTGCGTACCTGTCAATACGATACTGTCTGCGGGAGCGCTTGAATATGCGGAGCGTTTAATTGTGTTTGTCAGCATCAAAAGCGCAGCTCCAATTCCGACTGTGAAGGGATGTTTACGTGATCTCATTATGATATCCACCTTTCTGGTTCCTATATCGTTTTTATCCGAATAACTTGATGTCCTTAGTGTACGAAAATACGGTTACAGCAGCCATCGGTATGCGTGACAGCTAGCTTTCAATTTAGTAAGAGAAGGAAGGGGGATAGTTAGATAGTCCCATTTTGAACATATTTAATGGAAATTGTCGATAGAACATAAATAATCGGGTTGCGATGACCGTTATATAAATATATACTGTGTTGCTTCATTAATAGTAACTGGAACAAGGAAGGGGAAGATAGGGTGAACGTTAGACATAAGTCGACATCTTGGTTTGCAGGGCTACTGGTTCTTGCGCTTATGGTAGGTATGCTGCCGTTTAATACGACAATTCATGCAGCGGCAGAGAAAGTCATCGGCCTGCAATTCGAATCATCTATTAATCCGGTATCCGTTGTTGTGGAAGGACAATCGATTCAATTAAAAGTACTGGCCACAATTCAAAAAGACAGTTCAACTGAACTACGAGACGTAACTGGGCTTGCGGAATGGTCTTCACAGAACTCTACCATCGCAACAGTGGATGCAGGTTGGGTGAAAGGCGTAGGCAAGGGCAGCGTGGAAGTTACAGCTAAATACCAGGGGTTTGTCATTAAGAAGACAGTTACGTCGGAGTTTCTGTATGACAAAATTTATGTACGTAATGCAGATTCAGGACAAGAAGTGGCATCTGAGCTGAACGTTATGCTTGGTATGAAGCCCAATTGGAAAGTGTATGCTTTCGATAAAGGATCTTCCGTGGAAAACGATGTGACGGCAGATGCAGCCTGGTCTTCTTCGAATACAGAAGTTGCAGAGGTATCCAAAGGCAGCATTAAGTTAAAAGCTAAAGGTAACGCAGACATTACGGTTAAGCATAAAGGGATCGAGAAGAAGATCAAGTTGACCGTAGGTATTCCGTACGATGAGCTTAAGATTGCTCCTAATCAATTGTTGGAGTTCACTTACGGTGGAACAGAGCAAGCGCTGGTCTTGACGGCTAAGAAGCCGGATGGCAGTGTTGATGTTGTTACTGAGAATGCCGAGTGGACGACTAGTGATGCTAACATTATTGAAGTGAAAAAAGGGGTCGTTAAGCCTGTTAATGTCGGCACGGCTTCGATTACAGCCTCTTACTTGGGTCGCACAGCATCTGTGACAGCGGTAGTTCGCACCTCCCATTTGGCGATGCGAATGACACCAGACAAGAAGCAGCATGCCATGTTAGGCGATAACCCGATTCAAGTGAAAACATTTGTATTAAACAATCAAGGTGGTCAAGAGGAAGTTACGGTTGACGCAGAATGGACTTCCAGCAATGTGATGGCCGCTACGGTGGAAAAAGGGCTCGTTTCATTTAAAAGTGCGGGTACGACAACGATTACAGCAAGCTATAAAGGCTTAACGAAGTCTGTTGAGATTACGGTATATCCATCTATTCAAAGTATCGAATGGACGGAAGCGGTAAAGCCGGATGCAAACGGCATCAAGGAGCGCAAGGAAGAATTGTTCGTAGATGAATCCAAGCCGTTCCCTAAAGTACAGGGCATTACATTCAGTGGCGATAAGATTGATATTAGCGAGGTTGTAAATTGGACTTCCGCGAACCCAGCCATCGCTAAAGTAGACGATGACAAATTAGTAGGTGTCAGCACAGGCGAGACACAAGTAACGGCTAATGTTCATGGCTACACGTTAACGATGAAAACGGTAGTAAATCGCAAAGCACTGCTGCTGCGCGCGAATACGGAAGAACTTGCTTTGGTGACGGGTCGAGAAGTACCTTCGCCAACGGTAACGGTAGTTTATACAGATGGTGAAGAGAAGGATGTATCCCAAGAGATTAAATGGGAGTCCAGTTCCCCTAACCTGCTCGTTCGTGAAGGGAAGATGAAAGGTCTTGTTGCAAGCAAAGTGACACTTAACGGAACGTTCTCTAACGTAAAGATTTCCTTAAAAGGCACGATCGAAGAGGAAATCGTAGCGTTTGAGATCGCACCAGAGATTGTATACTTAACTGCAAACAAGTCCCAATCTGTCAAAGTAATAGGTAAGCAGCGCAACGGCAAATCGATTACCCTAACTTCGCGTATCGAATGGAAGTCAGAAAATGAAAAGGTAGCCACTGTTCGTGGCTCCAGTGTTAAAGGTATCGTTATTGGCAGCACGAAGCTAGTTGGCGAATTCCAAGGCAATAAGCTGGAAGTGCCGGTTCATGTGAAGCCGCGCCTCGTGAAGCTTGAAGCAACACCTACCTCGATCAAACTGACAGTAGGCCAAAGTGCTTCCTGGAAAGTTAGCGCGATCTATGACACAGGTGAAGTAGTTGATGTCACACCACAAGCGACATGGGTGCCTAGCAGCACCAAGGTTAAAGTGGAGCGTGGTACTGTAGTTGGAGCTGCTAAAGGCAGTGCATCCATCAAAATCACATTTGATGGAAAGTCAACATCCGTACGTGTAAGTGTGAAATAGGAACTCTATATTTCGTATAGGCAAGAATTTTTAATAGTCGTAGTAGAAAGATAATAGATTCAACGATAAGAGGGGTTTTGACCCCAACTATTAACGCAGCCCTCCTTATGGAGGCTGCGTTTTTTGTGATGTACAGATTGTTCTGGGTAGGAGGAGTAGAGAGGAATCATTTAGACTTATCGGATGAATATTTGTAGCTTTCTACACAAAATTTTATTCATAAATACGTATAATTATACAATTATTCATGAATGCGTTTTCTTTGTTGGTGTGCTGTATTAACTTATAGAAGTATGCGAAAAATGCAAGCCCACAATAGGGAGGACAAACTTGAATATCCCTTTGTGGACGGGGCTTCTTATGAATTTTAGCGAATATTGCTGTTATTGGAAACTCGTAATAAAAAGAAAAGTTATCGGCTCCATAAAAATAATAAATTGCCACCAAATAGGTACGGTGCTAAAATGATATAATAACTAAAATGAATAATTATAAATATCGGACATACCTGAATTAAATAACATATAGAAAGGTTGCTTCCCAATGAAACAATACGGTATACCTACGAAGCAAGGATTATACGACCCGCAGTATGAGAAAGACGCTTGCGGTATGGGATTCGTCGCTCATATCAAAGGACAGAAGTCCCACGATATCGTTCGTCAAGCGTTGACCGTGTTGGTCAGTATGGAGCATCGCGGAGGTCAAGGCAGTGAGCCGAATACGGGGGATGGAGCAGGCATTATGCTGCAGATTCCGCACCGTTTCTTTGTACAGGAGATGAAGGCTCATGATGTGGACCTGCCAGAAGCTGGTCGTTACGGTGTGGGCATGCTCTTTATGTCGCAAGATACAGAGCTGCGTGAACGTCACGAGGCAGCGATGCGTCGTATCGTGGAAGAGGAAGGACAACTTTTTCTCGGATATCGTACGGTACCTACAAATGATGAAACATTGGGACAATCTGCAAAGTCTGTTAAACCTTATGTGCGTCAGGTGTTTATCGGCCGCAGTGCGGACATTCAGGAAGATCTCGCATTTGAGCGTAAGCTTTATTTAATTCGCAAGCGGGCAGAGCAGGCCATTCGTTATACTGGCGAAGCTGGAGCGGACACCTTCTACATTCCCTCTATGTCTTGCCGCAAGATCGTATACAAAGGGATGTTGACGACAGAACAAGTAGGGCACTTCTATCTTGATCTACAGCAGCCAGCATTTGAATCGGCTATTGCGCTTGTTCACTCTCGCTTCAGCACCAATACGTTCCCTAGCTGGGAGCGTGCCCATCCATACCGTTTTATGATTCATAACGGTGAGATCAATACGCTGCGCGGCAATGTAAACTGGATGCACGCACGTGAGACGTTATGCCAGTCTGACATATTTGGAGAGGAACTGGCGAAGATCAAGCCGGTTATTAACCCGGATGGATCGGATACGGCAATGTTTGATAACACGTTTGAATTTTTGTATTTGTCAGGGCGACCGCTGCCACATGTAGCCATGATGATGGTACCTGAGCCATGGTCCAACCATGAGAGTATGGATCCGGCCAAGCGAGCATTTTACGAGTACCACAGCACGATGATGGAGCCTTGGGACGGACCGGCGGCTATGGCTTTTACGGACGGCATACAAATAGGCGCTATACTTGACCGAAATGGCTTACGTCCATCACGTTATTATGTAACAAAGGATGATCTGATCGTACTCAGTTCGGAAGTGGGCGTACTGGATATCGCACCAGAACGTATCTTATATAAGGATCGTCTGCGTCCAGGACGTATTTTACTTGTCGACACGGCGGAAGGCCGTATTATATCAGATGAGGAAGTCAAGGCGCAGATCGTAGCGGAGAACCCATATCAGCAGTGGCTCGATGAGCATCTCGTTGGTCTGGAGGATCTTCCCGAAGCACCTGAGGTAATCGAGCCGAAGCATGAGAATGTACAGCAGCGTCAGCAGGCATTTGGCTTCACGTTCGAAGACTTGCGCAAGACACTGGAACCGATGGCGATGAGCGGCATGGAGCCGATCGGTTCCATGGGGTACGATGCGCCGCTCGCTGTGCTGTCGGACCGTCCTCAACGTTTGTACAACTACTTTAAGCAATTATTTGCTCAAGTTACGAATCCGCCTATCGATGCGATTCGTGAAGAGATCGTGACAGCGACTGGCACAACGATTGGGCCGGAGCGCAACTTGCTTCATCCAGAGCCGGAGAGCTGCCGTCACATTAAGCTTGCGACGCCTGTGCTTGCAAATGAGGAGTTTGCAAAGCTGCGGCATATTCGCAGACCTGGCTTTAAATCCATCACGATTCCTATTTTGTTCACGGCATCTGCTGGAGCAGAAGGATTGCGTGCCGCAATTAAGATGATGTGCGAAGCAGCGGATCGTGTTATTGGCAAGGGACATAACATTATTATTTTGTCTGACCGTGGCATTGATGCTGAGAATGCCGCCATTCCAGCATTACTTGCTGTGTCGAGCCTGCATCATCACTTGATCCGGCAAGGGACACGTACGAAGGTCAGCCTGATGCTGGAATCAGGCGAACCGCGCGAAGTCCATCATTATGCATTGCTGCTCGGTTATGGGGTAAGTGCAGTGAACCCTTATCTGGCATTCGAGACGTTGGATGATATGATTCGCCAAGGCTTGTTGCGCGGCATCTCCCATGAGAAGGCTGTGAAGAACTATATTAAGGCAGCAACTAAAGGGGTCGTGAAGATTCTATCGAAGATGGGAATCTCAACCGTTCAATCATATCGTGGCGCTCAGATTTTCGAAGCAATTGGCCTGAAGCCGGAGTTCGTAGATGAGTACTTTACGTGGACGCCATCGCGAATCGGCGGCATTGGCCTAGAGGAAGTTACCGCTGAGGCACTCAGCTACCATAATCGTGCATTCTCGGACCAAGAGGGCCGTGATAAAGAACTCGATTCAGGTGGAGATTACCAATGGCGTAAGAACGGCGAGGAGCATCTGTTTAACCCACAGACGATCCATACGCTGCAAGAAGCTTGCCGTAAAGGTGACTATAAGCTTTATAAGAAGTACTCTAATCTCGTATTAGGCGAGTATAATCATAACAACAATCTGCGCTCGTTGTTAGAGATGAAGCCGATCGGCCCGGCTGTTCCGCTTGATGAGGTGGAAAGTGTTTCCTCGATCTTCAAACGTTTCAAGACGGGAGCAATGTCATTTGGCTCCATCTCGAAGGAAGCGCATGAGAGTTTAGCCATCGCGATGAATCGAATCGGCGGTAAGTCGAATTCGGGTGAGGGCGGCGAAGATCCAGCACGATTCGTGAAGGACGCGAATGGCGACTGGCGCCGCAGCGCAATCAAGCAGGTGGCATCGGGTCGATTCGGTGTAACCTCGAATTACTTGGTGAATGCAGAAGAGATTCAGATAAAAATGGCGCAGGGGGCGAAGCCCGGAGAAGGCGGACAGCTCCCAGGACGAAAAGTATATCCTTGGGTTGCGGAAGTGCGTGGCTCTACGCCAGGTGTAGGCTTAATTTCGCCTCCGCCGCATCATGATATTTATTCGATCGAGGACTTGGCAGAGCTGATCTATGATTTAAAGAACGCCAATCCCCGTGCGTCGATTAACGTTAAGCTTGTGTCCGAGGTCGGAGTCGGCACGATTGCAGCCGGCGTTGCGAAAGGCCGCGCTGACATTATCCTCGTCAGCGGATATGATGGCGGGACGGGTGCATCACCGCAAGGCTCCATTCGCCATGCGGGCTTGCCTTGGGAGCTTGGCCTTGCCGAGACCCATCAGACGCTCATTCTGAACAACTTGCGTGACCGCGTGAAGTTGGAGACAGATGGCAAGATGATGACGGGTCGTGATCTGGCGATTGCAGCGCTGTTAGGTGCTGAAGAATACGGCTTCTCCACTGCGCCGCTCGTTGTAGTTGGATGTATTATGATGCGTGTATGCCAGTTGGATACATGTCCGGTAGGCGTAGCCACGCAGAATCCAGAGCTGCGCAAGAACTTTAAAGGTGATCCGCAGCACGTTGTGAACTTTATGACATTTGTAGCAGAGGAACTGCGCGAGATTATGGCGGAGTTGGGCTTCCGCTCGATGGATGACATGATTGGTCAGACAGGCTGCTTGAATGTAAAAGAAGCGGTTGACCATTGGAAAGCGAAGCATGTGGACTTGTCCTCGCTTCTGCACCAGCCGGAGCTGCCGGAAGGTTCCGCTCGGATTAAAGTTCGTGAGCAGAATCATCTGCTGGAAGAGACACTGGATATTCAGAAGCTCGTTCCTGCAGCGCAGGCTGCGCTTGAGAGCGGCATCGTTGTCGAAGGCAGCTTCCCAATTACGAACGTCAACCGCGCCACTGGCACGATTCTCGGAAGCGAAGTCACACGAAAGTACGGAGCAGCCGGCTTGCCTGAGGATACGATTCGCTTTAACTTTGTCGGGTCGGCAGGCCAGAGCTTTGGTGCCTTTGTGCCGCGTGGCATGACGTTGACGGTGGAGGGGGACAGCAACGACTATGTCGGCAAAGGACTGTCCGGCGGGAAGCTTATTGTGAAGCCGTCTGCGAAGGCAACTTTCGCCGCAGAGGACAACGTCATAATCGGGAATACGGCATTCTATGGTGCAACAAGCGGGGAAGCCTTTATTCGAGGTATAGCAGGCGAGCGCTTTGCCGTCCGAAACTCAGGTGTGCAGACGGTTGTTGAAGGTGTGGGCGACCATGGTTGTGAATACATGACCGGCGGGCGAGTTATTGTGTTGGGGCAGACCGGCCGCAACTTCGCAGCGGGAATGTCGGGTGGTGTAGCTTATATTTTGGATACGGACAATTCATTTGTGAATCGCTGCAATCTGGAGATGGTGCTCCTGGAGCGCGTCGAAGATAAGCAGGAACAGGCTTATTTGAAGCAAATGATTGAGAAGCACGTTCAACATACGGAGAGTGCTGTCGGAAGCCGAATATTGGCGGATTGGGAGACGAAGCTGTCTCAGTTCGTACGTGTCATACCGAAGGATTACAAGCGGATGCTGGAACAGATTGCAAAGGTTGAAGCAAAAGGCTTAGTTGGTGATGATGCGATATTGGCCGCATTTGAAGCCAATATGCGAGAGCTAAGTCGAGTTGGTGGCAATTAAGAATGTTAATTTGACCACATTGTAGATATTGTTGTCTCTGTCATATGAACTGTTCTGAAGAGACTGCGAAAATATTCCTTGAACGAACCTTAACCCTAGGCTACGATATATACTTGTAATGGTTGATTTTTTGAGAGTTAGCCGATACAAGCATATATCGAACCTGGGGATGAGGTTCTTTGTGTTACATATGCTTCATTTCAAACGGACAGACGGTGATCACAGATATGAAGTATTCTCCAGTGGGTATGTTTCGCAGCTATACACGTGAGATGAACGTATTTATTTGGGCCAGTATGATTAATTCGACAGGTGCCGCCCTCATGTGGCCTCTAACGACTATTTTTGTGCATCAAGTCCTTAATCGCTCGTTAGCAGAAGCTGGCTTTGTTATTATGATGCAAATGCTAGGCAGCGTTCTAGGACAATTTGCCGGAGGGTCCCTTTATTACAAGTTTGGTGTCAGAAAGTTATTAATAGGAGCTCTGGCTGTAACGTCGGTATTTCAAGCCTCCTTAGTCGTAACCGCTTACTCCAGTTGGTGGGGATACATTGCGACGATGTTTGTTATCGGATTCACAGGCAATCTATCGCAGCCAGCTATTCAATCTTTCATTGGGTTCCGCTGGGCAGATCGGCGGGACGAGCTGTTTAATGTGGTTTACGTGGCCAATAATATTGGTGTGGCCCTAGGAACGGCTTTAAGCGGAATTTTGGCTGACATCTCATTTAATTTGACTTTCATTCTAAATGCAGGCACGTCGGCAGCATTTGCGGTCTTTTTTTATTACTTCTTGCAGCATATGAAGGAAGAGGCAGCCCCGGTGGTGAAGGCAAGCTCTACTCCGTCAGTTAAGGGAGCAAGAACCCAATTGGATCATATGCCTGATAAAGGTGCGATTCCAGACTTGACGATTTGGGATCAATTACGAAATGTTCGCTTGTATTTGTTCCTATCTGTAGGATCGATGATGATATGGATGGCGAACAGCTTGTGGGGGAGCGGTGTTGCCCCTCACATAACCGATCAAGGTATGGAAATGAAGATGTACAGCTGGCTGTGGACGTTAAATGGTATTCTTATTTTTGTGGGGCAACCGATAACATCGTGGATGAAGCGCACAATCGCCCAACCGGTCACTTCACAGCTAACATGGAGTGCAGTGCTTTATGGCCTGGCTTACGTTGTTATATTGCTTCTCCCGACTTATAACGGCTTTATTATAGCCATGATTATTGCCACGTTGGGGGAAATGCTTGTATCACCCGCTGTCCCTGCCTTTCTGGCAGCGAGGGCTGGTCGAAATGCTCCGTTTTACATGGGGGTTGCAGGTGGGATCAGTTCCATAGGCAGAATGATAGGACCAGTTGCTTTAGGTGCGGCTTATGACAGCGGGGGACTCCATGCTGTGATGAGCGTGTCCGCTGCGATTGCTGTAGTGGCAACAGTCAGTTTCCTGTTGCATGCCTATTTACAAAAAAGTAACGTTAGAGCGGAAAAAAACCAATATTATGACAACTATTCATAAAATTGATGTTAGTTTCGACAAAAATAGAATTTGAAGTCCTAGTAAGTATCTCCATCGTCCGACAGATTACCTCATAAAGATACGATATAATAAGGTAAGTCTCACGCATCCATGACAAATCTCACAAATGTGTACAAATAACGTGAAGTGGGGTAATAATAAAGATGGAAGATAAGAAACGGGCCAATATCCTCAGCGAGCATAAGGAGGCTCAATCTCCAGATGAGCTTCGTTCCCATATTACACTGGATATTATTCAAGTCATGGATCAGTTGGGCATTTCGATAGAAGAAGCTCCTGATCATATTAAGGCGATTTTGGAGAAACATCGAAAAGACTAAAGATGGGTGGACAGTAACAATTTACGAAGGACAATGAGAAACCGTGAGGGGCTGCAAGCCCTTCACGGTTTATTTGTGCTGCAGCCATAGCGCCAGCCAGGCGGTTATTTTCTGAAGTTGAATCGATAACATTTCCAGTCATGCCTAACGCATCAATCGCTCAGCACGCACAAAGGCAATAAATCGCTTGGCTTCTTCTTCGGTTAATTGATGACCATCAATTGTTAAATGAAATTGTTGCAGCATATCCTCATCGGACAATTCTAGTTGATCTGCAAAGGCACGAACAGGTTCAGACAGGATCATATCTGGAATGAGGGTTCTACCTACCAAAAAGTCAATGGACACCTCAAAGCAATCCGCCAACAAAGTTAATGTCTCAAAATCAGGTTTACGTCGATTTTTCTCATAATGGGACAATGCGGCGCGAGTAATCCCTAATTTGGCTGCAAGATCTTCCTGAGTCCATCCTTTAGCTTCCCTAAGCTCTGCAATGCGATTACCTGTACTCATGAGTAACAGCCTCCTTCAAACACCTTAAATCAGATGGTGCGCTCTTAACAAACATCAAAGTAACAGAATGTATCTATGAAAGCGTATTATTAGTAAGTATTCACATAAGTAACACAAAAAACGATTGACACGATACTTTTTGTATCGTAAATTAAAGGAGTCGGAGGTTACATATTGTATCACAAAGAGTGAAAAAAAGTATTGTCGAAACAAATAGTATCGTGGTGGTTGATTCCTAGAAAATTCATGCTGCACAAGTGGCAAAATAAGCATTAGTCATTCGTAAATTCATATACTGCCTATAGAGGCATTTACAGGGGTTCATAATATGGGTGCCAACAATCCTCCTTACACCATGAGTCTTCGCATCGCTCTTCATAATCCGATTATCGCCTCCATGTCTATCTCACACATTAACCAACATCGAATAGAGGCTGTCAAGACAAGCAAAGTGTTGATCACGGCAATTAGTCCTGGGGGACTTCGAATGCTGTCCAATTTGAATTTGCCGCTTCAAGAAGAGACGGATTACTCGCTACGATTTGAATTTGAACTTCAAGATGTATGTCTGTCCATAGATGGTTGTCCAGTATGGAGCCAATTAACCGAGGGAATGTACGAATACTCGGTTCGATGGCAGCTTAATCACAATGAGAAACGATTGCTGCTTCGCTTATTAAATGAAAAATTAATCAACATGATGCCGCAGCAAAAAAAGATACACCACATGTACCGCTCGCTATCCACAATTGCATTATCAACAAGCAGAACTCGTTTTCATACGTCATAACATGGTTATGCTTCATATCTTACATCATTTCGAGCAATCTCGCACTTCATTTTATACGATCTGCTACACAGGATAGGACGTGCTGCATAGATGATTGATATTCATTGCCATGTGCTCCCGGGAATGGACGACGGGCCAAAACATGCAGCTGATGCCTTGCGGTTGGGGCACGAGGCTGCACGCCAAGGTATCCGTACGCTCATTGCCACCCCGCACCATTCCGTTAACTATCGAAATGGTGCTGAGCAGATAAAGGCTCAGGTCATACGTTTAAATGAGCTCTTTGATAAGCACGGAATTCACGTAAATGTATTGCCGGGACAAGAGTTCAGACTAACCTCCGATTATGACTTGGAGTATCAAATGGGCCACATTCAGCCGCTTGGGGAGAGCCAATACTTGTTAGTGGAATGGCCGAACGATCATATTCCGGATTACTTTCCGCAGTTTATGGAGTGGATGAAGGAGCGGCAGTGGCGTATCGTTGTCGCCCATCCTGAACGTCATCGGATCATAATGGACAATCCCAATGTAGCAATAGCTCTTATGGAACAAGGAGTAATGTATCAAATTACATCGATGTCTCTGTTAGGCGGTTATGGAAGAAAAACGATGCGCACCGCATATGAATTAATTCGACAGCGATGTGCACATTTCCTAGCTTCCGACGCGCATTGTTTACAGCGACGCTCCTTTAATTTACGAGAAGGCTACGCTGCTGTGGAACAACATATTTCTGCTGCATACGCGATGATGATGCAGCAGAACGCAGAAAAGCTGATAAAGCGCGAGCTTGTTACTTGGTTAATCTAGATCCGGCTCGACAAAGGTAATACCTAATCAAAAGGAGGCAAAGAAGCATCGTGGAATTAGACCTTAAACATATGATCCGGATCCTATGGAAGCGTAAATGGTTGATCAGTTGTGTGCTGATGTTAGGGATAGGATTTTCCGTTTATTACAGCTATTTTGTCCTGAAACCTGTATATGAGGCATCTACCAAATTTATTGTCAATAAGACACAAGATGTTGAGGGTGTAGGCAGTATTAACATCAACGATCTTAACGCCAACATTAAATTGATCCAAACCTATAAGGAATTAATCCGCACGAACTGGATACTGGACGATGTCATTCAAAACAATCCAGATATTCCTTATACACTCGACAAATTGGTATCCATGATTAAAGTATCTTCCATGAATGAAACGCAAGTTGTAACGATAACGGTAGAGGATTCTTCCTACGCGCTTGCAGCCAAAATTGCTAACACAGTAACGGGATTGTTCGTGAAGAAAATCCCTCAGCTCATGAAAGTGGACAACGTAACTCTTCTGACAGCGGCAGATGCTACAGTTCTGCCAGCACCTGTTAAGCCTAACAAGATGATGAACATCATTGTGGCTGCCATGTTGTCGCTTGTGCTTGGATTTGCACTTGCTTTTGTCATTTATTTCTTTGATGAGGGCATTTACAGCGAGGAAGATATTGCAGAAGCATCAGGGCTAAATACATTAGCCTATATCCCAAAAATGCGCGGCAAGCATTTGAAGATGGTGGGCAAGTCCGTGCGCGTCAACACCAATCAAGTGAAGGGCGGGAAAGAGACGTATGTCACGACACAGCAGTAAATTCGCCCGCACGATGGAGTACCAGCCCTTATCCCCTATAGGAGAGATGTATCGTTCGTTATGTACACAACTCCAATACATGCAGCGTGACGATGAAGTGTGGTCGCCAAGCGTAATTGGCATGATGTCTGCACGGCCAGGTGAGGGAAAGACGACCACGTTATGCAACTTGGCAATAGCCTTTGCCATTGAAGGCAAACGTGTACTGCTTGTTGATGGTGATCTGCGTAAACCCAAGCTCCATGATGTATTTGATACGGGCAACAGTAAAGGGTTGTCACAAGTACTCATGCAACGGACACATCCAAGTGAAGCGGGGGAAGAGACTTCGGTTCGTAACCTTACGCTGTTAAGCGCAGGCAAAGCGTTGGACGATCCAGGCAAAATGCTTGCCTCTGAGTCCTTTGATCTATTAATAGAGGAAGCAAAAGCAGCGTACGACATCGTATTGTTTGACGCACCGCCTGTACTGTTGTTTAACGATGCCAAGCTGATCGCTTCGCGCTGCGAAGGAGTACTAATCGTGGTGCAGTCCGGTAGGACGACAGCCAAGATGCTGAATCAGACACGTACACAATTGGAGCGTGTAAATGCCAACATTCTCGGGGCGGTTCTAAATGGGGCAGAAGAACGATGGAATCGCAGTTGGAATCAATATTACAGCCAATCGAGATAGTGAACGAATTTGAATGTCCATCATTTGACGAGGATCGAGATATTGTTGTTGCTTGTTACTGAATCGTAGTGAGCTGAAGTATGGACGAGTAGAGGATAAAAAGTAAATAACGCAGTCTTCATCTGGTGGGATACCGGTAGAAGACAGGTGATATCTCCCGTACCTTTATCATCGGAGATACTCGGCCGCGCTGTGGGTAATGGTGAGCCTTAGACGTTTTCGTCAAGGGTGCGGTGTGAGGACGGGTTAGATGCCCGAACGTTTTTTTATTAAAAGTAGAGTTATGCCGCAAGGCATGTGCTACAGGTGTCTTAACGCGGCATAGCTGTACGTTTTAATAGTAAGGAGAGGAAAGATGAGATGCAAACCTATAAGCGAATAGCCGTTCTCATGTGTTTAGATGCATTATTGGCGGGTATGAGCACAATTCTCGCCTACTATTTAAAATACGGTTCGACATGGATGATCGAATACCGTATTCAAAGTTTGTCGTTTGGTGCTCTGGCTATTGTGTTGTCAATCGCCTGTTTGTACGGCTTCAAATTGTATAACAGAGTATGGGAATATGCGAGCATTGGGGAAATGTATTCGTTAATCAAAGCGCTCGGTCTTGGTATATTTCTAGCTTATGCGGGGACCTGGTTGTTCGTTGACCGTGAAATTTCATTTAGCACGATGCTCTGGACCTTTGAGACGCTTTTGCTTGGCGTTGGAGGAGTAAGATTTACCTGGCGCATGCTGAGAGGACATGTCATAAAACAACAAGTCGACGATGCAGCGGTTACCCGCAATGCGATGATCATCGGCGCTGGCAGCTGTGGTGCTTTAATTGTAAAAGAAATGATGCAGCAGTCGTCTGCAAGATTGAAGCCAATTTGCTTCGTGGATGATGACAGGACGAAGCTGCATTGCGGTGTATATGGCATTCAAGTGGAAGGTTCAAGGCATGACATTGCCGAGATGGTGGATCGTCATCACATCGATGACATTATTATTGCCATTCCTTCGGCATCGTCGGAAGAATTGGAGCCTATTGTGGAGATGTGCAAGAAGACGCAGGCCAGAGTGAGGGTTGTCCCTCATCTGAATGATGTTATTTTAGGCAAGCTATCCATTAAAGATATCGTACAAGTTGATGTAGAAGAACTGCTTGGCAGGGATCCGATACGGATGGATCTAGTTGAGGCGGCTTCCTATGTAACTAAAAAGACGGTGTTGATTACGGGCGCTGGTGGCTCGATTGGCTCTGAGCTGTGCAGGCAGATTGCCCTGCACCAGCCTAATCTCTTATTGATGTTGGGCCATGGTGAGAACAGTATCTACTTGATCGAGAACGAGATACGTCAAAAATATCCGCATATGGCAATCGAGACTCTTATTGCGGATGTTCAGGATATGTCACGAATGGACCAATTATTTAACGAATACCGTCCAGAAATCGTATTTCACGCGGCGGCGCACAAACATGTACCTCTTATGGAATGTAATCCTG
Organism: Paenibacillus sp. ACRRX; assembly: GCF_022346885.1. GTDB lineage: Bacteria > Bacillota > Bacilli > Paenibacillales > Paenibacillaceae > Paenibacillus_B. The sequence goes on along the minus strand of NZ_JAKRNK010000005.1, from coordinate 171,998 downwards.
CTGAGGCAGTCAAGAACAACATAATAGGGACGCGCAACGTGGCATCATGTGCTGACCGCTATGCCGCAGAGCGATTTGTGCTTATCTCTACTGATAAAGCAGTTAATCCGACGAGTGTCATGGGAGCTTCAAAGCGAATTGCTGAATTAATCGTTCAGAGCTTTAGCAAAGACAGCAGTACGATTTTTGCAGCTGTTCGATTCGGCAACGTATTAGGCAGCAGAGGCAGCGTAATTCCTCACTTTAGAAAACAGATCATGGCTGGAGGCCCAGTAACGGTTACTCACCCCGATATGATTCGTTACTTTATGACGATTCCCGAAGCTGTGCAGCTTGTTATTCAAGCTGGAGCACTTGCTGACGGCGGTGAAGTATTCGTCCTGGACATGGGCAAGCCGGTCAAAATCGTGGATCTTGCCAGACAGCTTATTCGGTTGTCCGGTTATGAACCGGAAATAGATATTCCAATTGTATACTCAGGTATTCGGCCTGGTGAAAAGTTGTTTGAAGAATTGCTAACCGACGAAGAAGGTCTAACCTCAACCATGCATGAGCGCATCTTTATCGGCAAACCATCCATTATTCCGAAGCTTGTGCTTGATATGCAGCTTATTAAGTTGGAGCAGGCGCTTGGCGGCAGCGATCAAATCATTCGTGAGGGACTTAGGCAGTTGGTGCCTACTTATCAGATGGCTCAGTACGAAGCGAAGGATAAGCAGACGGTAACAGAAGTGGGAGAAAAACAGCTGTCGCTGGTGTAAAGAAGGAGCCGAACAGAGATGGAATCACAGACAGAAGGTATATCGCGTGTGCGCACACGACAAATGCAGCGAGATCAAGCTCGCTTGTCAAAGCTTGCGCATAAGCAAAAATCTGTATTTCGATTGTTCTCATGGACGTTGCTTGGAAATGTAGTATACGCGGCCTGCCAACTTGGGATGCTGGTTGTGTTGGCTCGCATGGGTTCTGTAAAGGATGTCGGCTTGTTTTCCTTGGCGCTCGCAATCAGCGCGCCTGTATTCATGCTTGCGAATCTACAGCTCAGAGGTGTCATTGCGACGGATGCTTCAAAGCACCATCCTACGGGGGCGTACATAAGCTTGCGTATTGTCAGTTCGTGCATGGCTCTACTGGTTGTAGCAGGTTTTGCAGCTGTTTACTTGCCTGATCGCACGGCGGCTCTCGCGATCATACTGATGGGAGCAGCCAAGTTCTTCGAAGCGATCAGTGACGTCTTGTACGGCTGGTGGCAGCAGCATGAAAAGATGGACTGGAGCGGGAGCTCGCTTATGATGCGGGGAATCGTCTCTCTTGTGGTGTTTGGGGGTACTTATTATTATGCAGGGGAGCTTGCAACAGCGTTGGCGGCATATGCGGGCAGCTGGATGTTACTGCTGATGCTGTATGATTGGCCGCGAGCCGTACGTCTTAAAGGCTTCAAATGGCGCAGCTCGCCTGTTCAATGGTGGGGATTAATCAAGCAGTGCTGGCCGCTCGGAATTGTCATGATGCTGGTGTCTCTTCAAGCCAATGTGCCAAGATACTTGATTGCAGATGCTTATGGACATGAGGCATTAGGCTATTATTCAGCGCTCTTGTATGTCACGGTTGCCATTACAACTGTGGTGTCCTCGCTCGGTCAAAGCGTAAGTCCGCGTTTGTCACGAGCGTGGGCACAGCACGATGAAGGCACGGTAAAGTCAGTGCTTAACAAGTCCATGTATGTCATCAGTGGTATGGGGGTCGCTGCAATGATTATAATTGCAGTCGCAGGCAAATGGATGCTGAGTCTGCTGTATGGCAGCGGTTATGACGCATATTACGATTTGTTAATTCTGCTGGTGCTAGGAGCTGTAATCGGATGTGTAGCTTCCTTGTTCGGTTTTGCGCTTACGGCTGCAAGAGTATTTAAAGCTCAGTTAATTATTAATGCGGCAGGCGTAGGTGTGACCTTAGCTGCTCAATATTTGTTTATTCAGTTGGGCATGTCTTTAATTAGTGCTGGATATGCGATGATTATCGTCAGTGTGACTAATATGCTGTTTGCTTATCTGATCTGGAATCATCGAATTCGGCAGTGGCGGCTTGTACAGGCGGAGGAAAAAACGGTAACTCTTCCGCTCTTTATGCTGGGAAGAGAGCGGGGATAAGAACATGAGCCTAGGGAGAATAACGCTGGCAGGTACAGGCGTTGTGTTAGTGCCAGTTGTCATCTACAGCGCGCTCCAGTTAATGGATCAGGACCCGATTACCTTTTATATTTGGTCTATTGTGTTAATGAACTTGATTGCTGGCTATTGGTCAATGCGTATGACCAAGTCAGCTTCTTTTTTTAGCAGTCTGATTGCAATGTTTCTGTTATTTACGACGATGTATTCCATTACTTATCCACTGGATCATGCCATAGGCAGTTTGCACAATTTGTCAGAGGAACGGTTAGTTCATATTCTTCAATTGTATGTACTGGCGAATATAAGTCTGATCGGCGGAATTGTGCTGATGACTTGTTTAAGTTCGATAAATGTTCAATGGAATGGACGTATTGGTGCAGTAGTTGAGCGGAAAGTTCCTGAATTACCGTTGCAGCAGCAAGAAAAAAACTCCATTTTCGATATTTTATATTGGCCCTCGCTGATTGTGCTGTTAATGGGGATTGCCATGATGATTTACGACCAGATGAGGCTTGGTGGCTTCAGTGTCATTGGGGTATCGAATCGATTAAGCAACTTTCAGGCACAGCGTCAGCTTGAGGGGTTATCTCTTCCGTGGAAGGCGATTATTACCAGCTCCTTGCTTACCTTGGCATTATCTATTCGAACAAAGAAGCAGCGGCACTTATTTTATTTCATAACGCTTATGCTCGGCATGTTTTTCTTCTTTGGTCTCGGCAGCAGAGGGTTTATTTTAATTACGATCTTGCCGTGTCTCGGTGTGATGATCGATCGTGGCTACGTTAGAATGACGAAGTGGAAGCAAGTCATGCTAGTTGGACTTATGCTGCTGTTGTTGTCGCCTTTATTTACTAATTTTAGGATGAGCTTAATTGAAGGGGTTCCGATGGATAGCATGCCGGAGCAGAGTTGGGCGTTCTCGAATGGGGAGACGGGTTCTTCCTTTATCGTTACGGCTGATATTTTGTCGGTGACGGATTACCCGGAAGCGGACCCAAGTTACACGACTGCCGTTGGATATGTCCTGCCTTCGGCTGTATACAAGGGAATTACAGGTCATGCCAAGCCGTTAAATATTGGGGATTGGTATGTGTGGTATTTTTATCCATATATTTATGCGGAAGGCGGAGGAAAAGGTTTCTCCCCGTTGGCACAAGCCTGGATGAATGGCGGTGTATGGGCAGTCATTGCTGTATTTACGATGATCGGTGGATTGCTTGTCTGGGCTTCGAGAGGTCATTTTATTAAATATTTGGCGCTGCCGCTTACGATGACATTCCAACGAATGTCATTTCATGCGATTGTGGCGGATCTGGTTTATGAACTTATATTTATTCTGATCATACTGCTGCTGGCAGCGCTCATGCGGCCAAAAGCATGGAAGTGGTTGAAGCAAGCTCGACCTGAAGAGACAGCGGCAAAGAGCATAAATTCATTCAGTTGAGGTGACAAAATTGAAGCAACAGGAGATGCGCAAGCCTCGTATAGCCGTCTTGATCACATCTATGGCTGGCGGTGGAGCGGAAAGAGCTGTGACGATGCTCCTCAACAGCTTGGACAAAGAGAAGTACGAGCTTCATCTGATCGTCAATCGTTTCGAAGGTCCATATTGTGCGCAAGTACCGCCTTATGTACAGGTGACGGAGATGCGGGCACCTAGGCTAAGACTTGCCTTGCCGCGCCTGATCCGGTCGCTGCACAAGGTTCAACCAGACGTTGTCATTGCGAACCTGTGGGAGAACAACGTGATGGCTGTTGCTGCGAAGCGTTGGTGCAAGCGGCCTTACGCGGTTATTGTGTGCGAGCATAGCGCGATCAGCCGTAAGCGACCACCCGGTACCAATTCGCTGCGCCGCCTGTGCTATAAGCGGGCAGACGCTGTTGTCGGCTGCTCTGCGGCGATGGGCGATGAGATTCATCGTTTGCTTCGTATCCCTCAAGACCGTATTAGGGTCATTTACAACGCGGTTATCGATCAAGGATTTAATGATCGCAAAGATGAAGAGTGTCGTCATCCTTGGTTTTGTGACGAGAAAAGCAGCGCTTCTGCTGTAGAATCTGGATCAGCAGCACCGGTTATTGTAAGTCTCGGCAGGCTGTCTTCTGAGAAGCGCTATGACTTAGTCATCGAAGCGGCGGCCCGCCTGCGACGATCTGGACTGCCTATCCGTGTCATTCTGATCGGTGAAGGAGCTGACAGAACGCGGCTAGAACACATTCGTTCTGAGCTTGGAGCGGATCAATATGTAGATCTTCCTGGTTACACGGCTAACCCGCTGCCTTATTTGAAGCGTGCGGACCTCTATGTACAAAGTTCTGACGTGGAAGGTCTGCCAACCGCATTAATTGAAGCGATCGCTTGTGGTACGCCAGTAGTCGCTACTTTAACAGCAACAGGAACTACGGAAGTACTCGCTGGTGTCAAGGGTGCTGTAACCGTACCATGCGGTGATGTGGAGGCCATGACACAGGCAATCCGGCAGCAATTGCAGGCTTTGCGCATAGACGCAGCTGCCACAAGTCTAGAGCCGGATCTGAGGTTCACTGCGGAACATGCGTCAGGCCAATATGAAGCATTAATCGATGAGTTGTTGGCGAGTGACGGCCATGGAATCCAGCACCGTGAACAAGAGAGGAGAGGCGCGACAGGATGAAATTTGTATTTGCTTATGATGTACAAGTGGAACAGACACATGGCTCAAATGAGGTTTACCATAACTACTTTGATTACAACGTATGGAAGCGCTATTTGCAGGCTTGTTCAGAATTAACGGTAGTTACTCGTATCATTGAGCTGGGACCAGAACAAGAGCCTGTCAACCGCAAGTTGTCGAGCGGTCCCAACATAACATTCCAGGCTGTACCCAATTTGAGCAATCCAATCGCTCAATTAACGAACCGCAAGCAAGCTCAAGCTATTATTCGAAAGCAGCTTGAGGGGGCGGATGCACTGATCGCACGCTTGCCAAGTGAGATTGGAGCAGAAGCGATTCGTGTTGCGAAACGGATGGGCAAACCATGGGCAGTAGAGGTAGTTGGTCATGCCTGGGATGCGCTGTGGAACTATGGAACTTGGCAGGGCAAAGTATATGCCCCTATCATGACGCTGCGTACGAAACGGTTGGTCAAACAAGCTTCTTATGCACTATATGTGACACGGTCGTTTTTACAAGGACATTATCCTACAAAAGGTCGTACGATTCATTGCTCCAACGTAGAAGTCGGTTCCGCACCGAGAGAGGTGCTTCGTGATCGACTGGAGCGAATAAAGCAACGGTATACGGTATCGGGGGAAGCGGCTGAACTGCGTATTGGCCTGGTTGGATCGCTTGCTTCCAAGTACAAGGGTGTAGATATAGCTATTCAAGCTATTGCGCAATTAAAAGACTTAAATGTATCTTTTCACGTATTGGGCGAAGGAGATCAATCGAGGTGGCGTCGCTATGCAGATCAGCTAGGCGTGTCAGATCGTATAGTGTTCCATGACCCGGTTCCGAGCGGGACAGAAGTACAGAAGTGGCTGGATAAGCTCGATATGTACATGCAGCCAAGCTTTCAGGAAGGCCTGCCACGAGCATTGATTGAAGCGATGAGCAGAGCGCTGCCAAGCATAGGCTCGACAGCAGGGGGGATACCCGAATTGCTGCCGGAACAGTGGATTACGCCTAAAGGAAACTGGGCAGAGCTCGCCGATAAGATCCGTTTGTTGGCCGCAAGTCCAGAGCTCATGCAGGAGGCTGCCGTGAAGAATTATGAGGAAGCCGGACAATATTCGAATGAGGTATTAAACGCGCGACGTACTGCATTTTGGGAATCGTTTGCTCAAGATGTTCGTCAACAATCGCGTATATCCGTTGCAAAGTTGGTGGAAGGATGAAGATTTGGATAACAGGAGCTGCAGGGTTCATTGGTTCTTACACCGCGGACAGATGTTTGCGTGAAGGCCATCAGGTTACGGGAATTGACTGTATAAATGATTATTATGATGTTCAATTGAAGGAAATGCGACTTGCCGAACTTGTAAGTAAATACCCTTCATTTTCATTTCATCGCATGCAGTTGGAAAATGCATCCGAGATTATGGCGCTAATGGAAAATACGAAGCCGGATGTTGTTATTCATTTAGCAGCGCAAGCGGGTGTTCGTTACAGTCTCATTAACCCTCATGCATACATCCAGTCCAACGTTGTAGCGACTGTTAATATGTTGGAAGCATGCAGAACACATGAGGTGAAGCATTTGCTGTACGCTTCCTCAAGCTCGGTGTACGGGGCGAACAAGAAGGTGCCATTTTCGGTTGAGGACAGAGTGGATCGGCCCGTAAGCTTATATGCGGCAACTAAAAAGTCAAATGAGCTGATGGCCTATACCTATAGTCATTTATACGATCTGCCGACAACAGGACTTCGATTCTTTACAGTATACGGACCATGTGGAAGACCGGATATGGCTTATTTTTCATTTGCTGAGCGGATGATGTCTGGGCAGCCGATTGATGTATTTAACAACGGTGAGATGATGAGAGACTTCACTTATATCGATGACATTGTAGAGGGAATTATGCGACTAGTTCCCAAAGCGCCGGTTCGTGATGGCGAAGAACCCCCGTATCGCGTATACAACATTGGCAATAACCAGCCGGTGAAGCTGATGACGTTTATTCGTTTGCTTGAACAGAATCTAGGTGTCCAAGCTAATATTCGAATGAAAGAAATGCAGCCTGGAGATGTAGAAGTTACCTACGCCGATATTGACGCGCTTCAACGGGATATCGACTATAGACCTGTGACTTCAATTGAAGAAGGGCTAAGAAAGTTCTGTGAATGGTATATACCTTACCGGGAAGCAAGGGAGAGGGGAACGGAGCAGTCATCCGTGTCGGTCGCAGAGGTGATGGGCTATGCCGGCAAGTAAACGAGCACAAGAAGCTGAATATACACAAAAGAGACGTATCCTGCTGGCTGTTACCGTGCAGGAGAGCGTCTCTTTTTTTGAGCAGCAGATTCAATATCTTCGTGACCGCCAGTATGAGGTGACCGTTGTATGCAGCAGTCGACCTGCTGATGAAGCGTTGGAAGGCGCTGCATTTAGGGAGCTCCGGATGAATAGGGAGATGTCTCCGCTGGAGGATATAAAAAGCTTATGGAAGGCGATTAAGCTCATTCGTGACATCAAGCCGGACATCGTCAACGCAGGTACGCCAAAGGCTGGGCTTATCGTTGGCCTCGCGGCGCGTATATGCGGTGTGCCGACGAGGGTGTATACGTGTCACGGGCTGCGGCTTGAGACATTGTCCGGTTGGAAGAGACGCTTGCTAACTTGGACCGAGCGTATTGCCGCTGCTAATGCGCATGAAGTTATAGCGGTAAGCGACAGCCTTAGGCGTAAATTGGCATCGCTTCGTATATGTGCTGCAAGAAAGGTAACTGTCCCTCACAACGGCAGCTGCAAAGGCATCATGGCTGAACGTTATGAGGTAACACCTGATTTAGCTGCTAAAGCCGAGGAGCTTCGACTTCGACTGGGCGTACCGCGTGAGGCGACATTGTTTGGTTTTGTCGGCCGCATGACAAGGGATAAGGGTGTGGACACACTCGTCGAAGCGTTCCAACTGGCTAAGGCTCAACTGCCGAATGTTCGACTTCTGCTTGTCGGTGCGAGAGAACAAGCAGACCCGATCACGGAACTGACAAAGCAAACGATTGAGGCAGATTCACATATTATCGAGGCTGGCTATCAACATGAATTGCCCCTCTATTATGCAGCATTGGATTGTCTGGTACTGCCTTCCTATCGGGAAGGGCTTGGCAATGTAGTGCTGGAAGCGTCTGCCGCAGGCAAGCCTGTGATCGTCGCGCGGTCTACCGGATTGATGGATACCGTTATTGATGGTCAAACCGGACTCATGATTGAAGCTGGAGATGCGTCTGGCTTATGCGCACAGATGAAATATATTGCTCTGCATAGGGAAGAAGGGAAGAAGCTTGGAGACAACGGCAAACGTCGTGTTGTCCGCGACTTTCACCCCTATGATGTGATTCAAGCTTTTGGGCAAGTGTACGAGCGCTTGTATTTAAGGTCTGGTGCTTCTAATACTTCGACTGCTGTAAGTGGTGAAGCTTACAACAAGCCAAAACAACGGGAGGAAACCCTATGAAAGTTGTCGTTACAGGGGGAGCAGGATTTATTGGCTCGCATGTTGTTGATCAACTGATCGCAGCACGCCATCAGGTTGCTATTGTGGATGACGGCAGTTCAGGGGACTGGCGCCATACGCCAGATTCAGCGGTCAGATATTCAATGTCAATCACCTCGCCGCAGTTAATGACGGTATTCGAGCGAGAACAGCCGGAGGCAGTCATTCATCTTGCTGCCCAAATCGATGTCCAGCGCTCACAGCAAGATATGAGATTTGACGCGGATGTCAACATCTTGGGCTCACTCCAAGTCCTTGATTGCTGTGCAAAGTACGGAGTCAGCAAAATAGTCTATTCATCCTCAGCCGCTGTATACGGCAATCCGCATTATTTGGCCGTAGACGAGCAGCACCCCATCCTGCCGATGTCTGCATACGGTGTGTCCAAATATACACCTGAACACTATATCCGCTTAAAGCACGAGCAGTGCCCTAGCTTAAGCTATACGATACTGCGGTATGCCAACGTCTATGGGGAGCGTCAAATTCCGAAGGGCGAAGGTGGAGTGGTCTCTATCTTCGTTGACAATATGTTGAGCAATCGGTCGTCCGTTATTTATGGAGACGGCACACAAACACGCGACTTTGTTCATGTCAAAGATGTAGCGCGTGCCAATCTGCTTGCGCTTGAAGCAGGTGGAAACCATACGGTGAACATCAGCACTTGTCAGCCGACGAGTGTGTCCGACTTGTACGGATACCTTCAGAACATAACAGGGGCAGCTGCTCCCGTGTTCGGCCAGCAGCGTCCAGGTGACATCGAGCACAGCTATTTAAGCAATACCCAGGCGAGAGAACGCCTTGGCTGGGAGCCGAGTATTGATCTGAACAGCGGATTGACTGCGGCGTATGCATATGCGAAGGAAACGATGACAGCACAGGTGACAGAGTGACAACAGGGCTTGGCAATGAGATGTGATGTCCTCACAGGACGATAGTTAGAGAGCACTACACGTAGAATTACAGACGGAGGCGTTAAAATGACGATACGCAAAGCGATAATACCGGCTGCAGGTCTAGGCACACGCTTCTTGCCAGCCACCAAGGCTCAGCCTAAGGAAATGCTCCCCATCGTGGATAAACCGGCCATTCAATATATTGTCGAGGAAGCGATAGCCTCCGGCATTGAAGATATTTTAATTATAAGTGGACGCGGCAAACGTGCAATTGAGGATCATTTCGATAAATCGTTCGAATTGGAAGAAAGCTTGGCTGCTGCTGGGAAGTATGAAGCATTAGCGGAAATACGCGGCATCTCGAATTTGGCGAACATTCACTATATTCGTCAGCAGGAACCAAAGGGGCTCGGCCATGCTATCTTATGCGCACGCTCGTTTATCGGCAATGAGCCATTTGCAGTGCTGCTTGGTGATGATATTGTGCAGTCGCAAGTTCCATGTACGAAACAATTAATCGACGTATACGATCGTTATCACAGTTCGGTTGTCGGTGTACAGTGGGTGCCTGATGCGGACGTTAACAAGTACGGCATTATTGAACCTTATGACAACCCTGGCGAAGGAAACGTGCTTAATACGCGATCTCTCATCGAGAAGCCGCAGCCAGGGCAGGTAGATTCGAACTTTGCTATTATGGGCAGATATGTGCTGAGACCGGAAATATTTGAAGCATTGGAAACACAGGCTCCAGGAGCTGGTGGTGAAATTCAACTAACGGATGCAATACGCCGTCTCAATGAACATCAAGCTGTGCTTGCTTACCAATTTGCAGGAATTCGTTATGACGTCGGGGACAAATTGGGCTTCTTGAAGGCGACGATCGATTTCTCGCTGCAGCGGGATGAGCTTAGAGACGCGATGATTGCTTATCTGGGCGATACGCTTGAGCGTATTACCGTTTCTTCCTTTATTCCGACAGAGGTTCAAGAGGTTCAGGTTCCTTCAGCCGCAGCAGGAGGAACAAGCAGATGAGTGAACGCAAAATTGCAGTTATTGGCACCGGGTATGTTGGACTTGTCTCGGGAACCAGCTTTGCACATGCCGGGCATGACGTCACTTGCTGCGATGTGGACCATGGCAAGATTGAGCGCCTTCGTCAGGCTGATATTACTATATATGAGCCGGGATTAGATGTGCTTGTAAGCGAAAATATGCGACAGGGCAGACTTCACTTTACGACAAATATTGAAGAAGCCGTGCAGCAATCTGAATTTATCTTTATTGCAGTTGGAACACCTATGTCGGAATCCGGTGAAGCGGATATGACTTATATTCAGAGTGCCGCCCGCATGATTGGCAAAGCGATCAATGCATATAAAATTGTAGTCACCAAAAGTACGGTACCCGTAGGTACGGGGCGGAAGCTGGAGCAGTGGATTCGGGAAGAAGCTCCTCATGCGCGCTTTGATGTCGTATCCAATCCGGAGTTTCTTCGTGAGGGTTCGGCGGTCTATGACTCTTTAAACATGGAGCGTGTAGTCATTGGCGCAACACAGCCGTCAGCGGCTGATGCTGTGGCTGAAATATATGAACCCTTTGGCTCTGTGATGGTGAAGACAACGCTGGAGAGCGCGGAGATGATTAAATATGCTTCAAACACGTTTCTAGCGACTAAAATATCGTTTATTAACGCGATAGCCAACCTGTGCGAGCGCTTGGGGGCGGATGTGGAAGAGGTTGCACACGGCATGGGGCTTGATGGCCGGATCGGACATCGGTTTCTGCAAGCAGGCATCGGGTATGGCGGCTCCTGCTTCCCAAAAGATACTTATGCGCTTCAGTACATGGCCCGTGAGCAAGGGTACGACTTCTTGTTGTTGGATGCCGTGATTGAAACGAATGAACGGCAGCGACTGCTGGTCATCGAGAAGCTGAACAAGGCTTTAGGTGATGTTAAGGGGAAGCGAATCGCCGTGTTAGGACTATCGTTTAAGCCCAATACAGACGATATGCGTGATGCTCCTTCTTTAACGGTCGTTCCGATCATGACTCGACTTGGGGCAAACGTCAGGGTGTATGATCCGATTGCAGCTGAAGAAGCACGCAAGCACCTTGGTGATTCCGTTACCTATTGTGAATCGGTATACGAAGCAGTGGAGCAGTGCGACGCGTGTATCGTGTTGACGGAGTGGGAGACGATTGTCAAGGCAGATTGGCAGATGATCAGGAGCGCAATGGCAGCTCCCATCCTTATCGACGGTCGCAATTGCTGGCCTTTGGAAGACATGCATAAGTCAGGTTTCTATTATGACTCTATCGGGCGCGAGCTTATTCCATCCTTTGCTCAAGAGAAAGTCCAGGTGACGATGTAGACGATACTGAAATAAGAAGGAACAATGAAATATGAACCCATTAATCATTATAGGTGCCGGCGGCCAAGGCAGGGAAGTCGCGCAGTGCGTCCGGGATATTAATCGTATCCAGGATACCTGGAAGCTGATCGGTTATGTCGACGATAACGAGGACATACACGGGATGAAGCTAAACGATATTCCGGTAGTGGGCTCGCTGAAATGGTTAACCAAAGAGGCCATTCGCGATGTCTATGTCGTATGCGCCATCGGCAGTTCTCTCGTACGGAGAAGCACGCTTGATCGCATTGAACGAACAGGATTGGCTCCCCGCTATGCCACGATTATTCATCCAACCTCCGTTATAGCAGAGGATGCGGATATTAGCGAAGGAGCAATCGTATGCGCGCATACGATTGTATCGACAAACGTGAAGCTGGATAAACACGTCATTATCAACTATGGTGCCTCGATCGGGCATGACTCTACGTTAAGGACTTGTGTAACGATACTGCCAGGTGCACGGATCTCAGGTCATGTATTGTTAGAAAGCGGATGTGATATCGGCTCCAATGCTGTAGTGATTCCGATGAACACGATAGGCGAGAACACAATCGTTGGCGCAGGCGCAGTCGTCACACGTTCTCTGCCACCTTTCTGTACGGCTGTTGGTGTTCCTGCCAAGCCAATCAAGTATCATAACATCATTCATAACAGTAGGTAGGTGCAAGTGATGAATCAAGAACGAATTTATTTATCCCCGCCGCATATGGGCGGGGAGGAACAGCTGTATGTGGCCTCTGTATTCGACAGCAACTGGATTGCACCGCTTGGGCCTATGGTGGACCAATTTGAACGTGAATTAGCCAGCAAGGCAGGCTGTGCGGGTGCAGTAGCTTTAAGCTCCGGCACCGCTGCTATTCATCTTGCTTTGCGGCTGCTCGACATCGGTCCAGGAGATCGAGTATTTTGCTCGACTCTGACGTTTGTAGCGAGTGCAAATCCGATCTTGTATGTCGGGGCTGAACCGGTATTTATTGACTCGGAGCCTGATACTTGGAACATGTCGCCTCAAGCATTGGAACGTGCATTCGAAGATGCCGCACGGAGAGGAAAGCTGCCACGAGCTGTGGTTGTCGTTCACTTGTACGGGCAAAATGCGGATATGGACCCGATCGTTGCCGTCTGCGAGCGATATGGCGTACCCATTGTTGAGGATGCCGCTGAATCGCTCGGCGCAACATACAAACATACGATGAGCGGCGCGATAGGCAAGTTCGGTATCTACTCTTTTAATGGAAACAAAATTATTACGACTTCGGGTGGCGGAGCGTTACTATCAAATGATCTGCCGGCATTGGAGAAAGCGCGTTATTGGGCGACCCAAGCACGAGATGCTGCAAGACATTATGAGCATTCTGTCATGGGATACAATTATCGACTTAGCAATGTGCTGGCGGCAATTGGAGTAGGACAACTGGCTGTACTATCGCAGAAAGTGGAGGCAAGAAGGCAAATATTTGCTCGGTATGAAGCGCATTTATCGCCTATGGAAGGTATCGTTATGATGCCAGAAGCAGCATTCGGCATGTCTACGAGATGGTTGACAGCCTTGACCTTGGAACCAGACGTGTATGGAATAACCGCCCATGAAGTGGTGGATCATATGGCACAGCTAAATATCGAATGCCGGCCGGTATGGAAGCCGATGCATTTGCAGCCGTTGTTCAAAGGCACGGACTATTATGAGCATGAGGAAGGTACAAGTGTCAGCGATCGACTCTTTAGACATGGCATATGTTTACCTTCAGGTTCTAACTTGACGGAGAGCCAGCAAGAACGAGTAATCGAGGGCATACAGTCGATGTTATATGCACTGGCGAGGTAGATGAGGACAGAGACAACGTCTAGCGTTTGCGATGCCAAGCGGTTGGAAGCTGGCCAATCGGTAGAACTTGGAGAGCATGCGCAAGCTTGTCATGACGGGCGATATACAGCCATAACCAACGAGTTGGCGTTATTTGTCCAACGAATGGAGCAAGTGAAAGCAGAGGATGTTACAGTACACTCGGCAATTGAACAAATGAAACATATTCTGTGCAAATATATGGGTAATGTGGGGTAATAGAGATGAAAAGGTGCTTTGATATCACGGTAGCATCGATCTTACTGTTGTTGTTAAGTCCAATTATGCTGTTAACGGCCTTATTTGTACGGATTCGAATTGGAAACCCAATCTGGTTTCTCCAAGAACGTCCTGGCAAAGAGATGAAGTCATTCCATTTATACAAATTTCGTACGATGACGGATGCCAGAGACTCAAACGGGGATCTTCTTCCTGATGAGAGTCGGCTCACAAAGGCAGGAATCTTCCTGCGCCGCCTTAGTCTGGATGAGCTGCCGCAGCTTATTAATGTGCTGAAAGGTGATATGAGTCTGGTCGGGCCTCGTCCTCTGCTTGTCAGATATAATCCCTATTATACATCTAAAGAATTAACTCGCTTTAAAGTGAGGCCCGGAATAACAGGCCTTGCCCAAATTTCAGGTAGGAATATGCTCTCGTGGGAAGAGCGATTTGAATTGGATGCTCATTACGTCGAACATTGGAGCTTCCTTGTTGATATCCGTATCTTATGGCTGACTGTCATTCATGTTTTTGCACGTAAGGATGTGGCTATTTATCCGAGTCAGGCTGTGATGGATCTAGATAAAGAACGGCAGATGTTGATGTAGTTGACGGTGGATAGAAGGAGGCGGAGGGAACCTGCAAGAAGCCTAGAAGGAGGGGAAGGATGATGAATCTAATCTTATTGGGTAGTATGGGCATCGCTATTGAGTGCCTCGAATGGCTGCTGACACGTCCTGACTTCCGGATTGCAGGTGTCGTATGTTCCCGCGAACCGATGTCGGCTTGGAGGAAGACGATACAGGATCGCAACATGTTGGAAGTGGCAGAGGAAAGAGGAATCCCTATACTTGATATGGACGATCTGCAGCATGTGCAGGCTGACATTGGCGTAAGTGTGCGCTTCCATAAGGTGCTAAGGCGATCACATCTGAATCGATTCAAGCTTGGTGTCATCAATTTGCACGGTGCACCACTCCCTGAGATGAGGGGGTCTATGTGTGATGCCGCAGCTATTATGGAAGGGCGTAAAGAATATGGCACAAGCTTGCATTGGATGAATGAACGAGTTGATGCGGGAGATATCATTGATGTAAAGAGATTTCCTATTGAGCCACAGCATACAGTTTACGATTTATTTGAGAGTTGCAACCGGATCGGCTTGGAATTAATGAAGCAGTACCTCCCTCAGATTGCTGCAGGTAAGGCGGTGTCCACACCTCAGGACATTATGGCGGCCGAGATGGGTATCACACCTCAGACTTATAAGGTTGAGGATGTCAAAGCTTGCAAAGAAATTAAGCTGGGTACGCGGTCGGACCAGATCTGGAATGTGGCGCGAGCGTTCCAATTTCCAGGGCATGAGCCGGCGTACATCCGTTCCGGCTCGGGCAAGATCTATGTATCAATACAGGGATAAGAGCATTGCTTGATGGCATGCCGAGTCAGGCAGCATTATGTGGAGGGTGGAGCTTCATGGAAGCAGTCGTTGTATATAACTTGGAACAGGATAAGGAATGGAATGAATTGATCCGTGCGATACCAGAAGCAGATATTTACTTTACTGCTGATTATTGCCGCATTTACGAAGAGAACCGCGAAGGAAAAGCGCAGTTGTTCGTATATCGTGAAGGGGATGGCTATATTTGCTACCCCTTCCTTTTAAGAGATGCATCTCGGCAGCCTGGTTTCACGGAATTACATAATGGAGAGCCTGTGTATGATATTACGACCCCATACGGATACGGTGGGCCCATAAGCAATGTGGATGACCCTGCAAAACGTGAAGCGATGTTTCGTCGCTTTGAGCAGGAGTTTGATGAGTATTGCAAGACAGAGCGTATAGTAACGGAGTTTGTACGTTTTCATCCGCTGTTGAACAACGCTCAGTACTATCAGGATTGCAATCCAGAGTACGTGCGCAATACGATATTCATAGATTTGACGATGGACGAACAAAGTATTATGCGCCAATACTCACGCGATAACCGCAATCGCATTCGGCGGGCAGAACGTGAAGGGCTGGTGGTGAAACTCACTCCTTTATCCGAACTCGATGATTTGTTAAGGCTATACTATTCGACGATGTGCAAGAAACAAGCCAATTCCTATTATTATTTTAAAAAAGATTTCTTTGAGAATACCGTCGGTTATTTGCGGGAAAATATTAAACTACTGCAAGTTATTCGCAATGATCAGGTCATTACGTCATGTTTGTTTATGCATTATGGTGATTATGCGCATTATCATTTGATGGGATCGGACAACGAGCATTTGAAATGCGCGCCTGTAAATCTGCTTATTCATAAAGCCGCGATGTGGGCCAAGTCAATTGGCTGCAAAGTATTGCACCTTGGGGGCGGGTACTCAGGGAATGATAATTTATATCGGTTCAAACGAAGCTTTAATGAGCATCAGGCAGCTGATTTCTACGTAGGTAAGCGGATTCGAAATGAGGAGTTATATAATTTATCGATTCAGTGCCTAGGGATAGGACTGCTGCAAGAAAAGTATTTTCCCATTTACCGCAATCCCGAAGTGATGAATTCAATAGGTAAACTAGTCGAACAAGCCGCTGCGTTTATGTAACGGCTTGTTGTCGTTGTATAAAAATACGAAATATTAGTTGTCAGACTAAGCAACTTTACGTGGGAAATCATAGTATATGTTACGATTGCTCCTACTTGCTCAATTTATCGATAGGGGGGATCATACTTTGAAAGAAGGTGAGAGCATTGCGAAAAGAGAGGACGAAGATTCCGTATCTGGGAAGGTGGCTGCTAATTGTCTGTGTGATGTTAAGCGTCTTCATGCTGCAAGTGAACGACTTCCCTCCGATGAAAGCATCTGCATTAGATGCGCCTAAGCCGCAAGGAATTAGTATCAAAGCGTTTGGCGCCGTCGGAAATGGCATCAAGGATGATACAAAAGCACTTATCAAGGCAAGCAATCTATTGACAGGCACGATCTATTTTCCAACCGGAACCTATGTGTTAAACGACAACTTGATTTTTAACTCCAACCTTACGCTTGCATTTGGCGAGAATGCTAAAATACAAGTCGCTTCAGGGAAAAATTTATATATTAACGGAAAAATTGTTGCGGGGCTGTATAAAATATTCGGTGGTCAAGGGAACGTAGCAGGGACTGCTGCTATTAAAACCGTATATCCCGAATGGTTTGGAGCGCTTGGCAATTCGGTTCAGGATGACCGCCCATATATTCAGGCTGCTGTTAATTATGCTTCTCAATTAACGACCAATGCTGCCGTTCATTTTTCCGCGGGACGCACATATATATTAGGGACGATGACTATACCGGGCCAGACCTTTATCCAAATGCCGCAAAAGGTATCGCTTGCCGGCACTGGTACGCTTAAAATCGCAAATAAAATAGGGGTATACAACAACGTATTCGAATTTAAACTGCCAGTCAAAAACCTGTCGATTACTGATTTTACGATTGATTCCAATTCAATAAACAATCCGATTTCCTCTAAACCGACCGATTCTTATAACGCACGCCGCGAGATTATGATGTATACCGGAAGCGGCGTTAAGATCGCCAATATTACGGTGAAGAACAGCCTAGCGATCCACTCGATTATGGCGAACGTAGTGGCAGATATGACGATTACGGGCAATAAATTTTTGAACATGGGATCTGGAGCGACGTTCTTCTATGACACTTCGTGTATGTATTTAGTAGGAAATAACGTCCTTGTGTCAGGTAATTTCATCGAAGCGGGCGGTCCTGGAGCGAACACTGCCATTGAGATTCACGGTTCGACCAAGAGCGTGCTGAACAATACGATCAGCAAATACCGGACGGGTATCATTTACGGTCCTACTGACAATCCTGCGTATGAAAATAAGGACAATTTAATTGCAGGCAACCGGATTCAGAAAGCCGTATTTGGTATGAGTCTATGGGCTTCAATTGACCATGTAGGCACGTTAACCATTAAGAACAACAACATTTTGGTAAATGCACGGGGCGGTGGGTTTTTACCGACAAATGCGGCAGCAGCAGGGATTCAATTTTACAACAAAGGAAATTACTCCTGGACCAACCTTTCCATTCTGAATAACTTTATTGACTTCGAAAATCCGGGTGGAGGTTATATGACCTTATCCCCGAACGCAGCGGGTATTGATCTCACGTTGTTCAGCACAACAGCCAACATCACGGATATGCTGATTCGGGGCAATATGATTCGTAATTCGTACAGCAACGGTATCACCTGGGATGTGCATGGCGTATTAACAGACGTAACCGTGGAGAAAAACACGGTCGTTAATGCGGGTTCCTTGTATAGCGGCAAGGATGGCAACAGCGCAGGTATTGCACTGCTTGAAAATCGTTTGTTCCGAAATGTAATCATTCAGGATAACTCGATCGAGGATAACCGCACTCCATCCAAAATGTATACAGGTATGCTCCTGAGAAGTATTGGACCTTTGGATAATGCGAGCACACAACTGTATTGGATCAACAACTCCATTGTATCGGCTTCTCCGATGTTAAGCGGCAGCTTGATTATTAGTGAGGGAAATACACCTGTAATTATTCAAACACCTTTCTACCCTTAATTCAGCAAGCGCATAAAGGGGCAGGATGAATGCCCCTTTTATTGTTGTCTCATACTTAAGCAGGACCTACATCGGGATGAGCAGGGGGCAAAGTGATGAAGGTGACGCATACGACGCTGAATGACGTCTGGATTCTGGAACCGACCGTTCATGTAGATGACAGAGGCTTCTTTATGGAAAGCTATCATAGCAGCAGATTGCATGATTTAGGCATCGACATTACATTTGTTCAGGATAACCATTCGTTATCTGTTGTTCAAGGTACGCTCAGGGGACTGCACTACCAGTTGGCCCCTAAAGCGCAGACTAAGCTGGTACGTGTACTGGTGGGCGAAATATGGGATGTGGCGGTGGATATCCGGCCCCATTCATCTCAATTCGGGCAGTGGACCGGCGTAAAGCTGAGTGCTGAGAACAAACTCCAATTGCTTATACCGGCAGGCTTTGCTCATGGCTTCTGTACGCTAACCCCGTATGCCGAGGTATTGTATAAAGTAGACAATTATTATTCACCCGAACTTGATCGAGGAATACGCTGGAACGACTCGACGTTGAATATTCCATGGCCTTCGTCCTCACCTATCCTTTCGGACAAAGATGAGCGGCTGCCCTTACTCGTAGATGCAGAACTACCGGGTGACTAAAAGGGAGGGCGACTGATGATACGGAAAATACAACCGATTCTCATTACTGGCGCAGATGGGCAGCTTGGCAGGGATATACAAGCCGCATTGGATCAACGCGGCATTCCTTACGTGGCATGTGGCAGGAAGCAACTGGATGTCACCGATGTGGTAGCTGTTATGCAATGGATGCGCCATGAACAGCCAGGAGCGGTCATCCATGCAGCAGCCTACACGAAGGTGGATGAGGCAGAAAGCGAGTCAGATACGGCTTTCCGGATTAACGCCTATGGAACACGGAATATAGCTGCTGCCGCACAAGCAGTCGGCTCCAAGCTGATGTATGTCAGCACAGATTATGTCTTCGACGGGCGGTCCTTGAAACCGTACGACGAATTTGCCCGCCCGCGTCCAATCAATGTATACGGGGCATCCAAATGGCAGGGAGAGCAGTTTATTAAGCAGCTTCATCAGCGCGCTTTTGTCGTACGTACCTCTTGGGTATTTGGTAGACACGGGCATAATTTCGTGAAATCGATGATGAGGCTGGCTCGCGAGCAGTCTGAGCTGCAGGTCGTTCACGATCAGTTTGGTTGCCCAACATATACGGTTGATCTCGCGGAGACGATTGTGAATCTGCTTCAATCGGATTTGTATGGTACTTATCATGTAACAAACGCGGGTCCCTGCTCTTGGTACGACTTTGCGAGCGCCATTATGAAGGAGACGGGGATGCAGGTGCCAGTGCGGCCTGTGCCAACCTCACAATTTCCAAGGCCTGCCCGTAGACCGTCCTACTCCGTAATGGACGGGAGGGCGCTGCGGTTGAACGGATTCCAGCCGCTGCGCCACTGGCAGCAAGCGCTGCAGAATTGCGTGCAAGAGCTAAGGCAGGATGGCCTATGCGAATAAGATGGGCTATACGAATAAGAGTCTATGCAGGTTAAGCTATGAGTAGAGCGTTCTTAACGGAACCAGCTAAGCGGATGTGGATTACAGTAAAGATGCGTTATCAATTAGATTAGCGCTGTCTCGGGGATGGTACCAAGCTGACATGCGCTCTGGAGTGATCCGATGATAAAAATATGGAACCGTTGGCGACCTTGGCATAAGGTCGTCTTTATTGTGATGACGGCACTTCTGCTAGTGACCGCAGCGGTAGGTGGAACGTTATGGTACAAGCTGAGGAGCACGGCTAATGCGATGTATGAGCCATTGCCGCCGAGAAAGCTTGTCCCGTTAAACATGACAAAAGTCCATAACGGTAATAAGTCTGCTAACAAGCCTGTGGACACGTCCCCGTTATTGACAGACCCAAGCTTAAATGAAGGTCAGCCGTTTACGGTCCTTATTTTAGGGGTGGATGAAAGGAAGGGTGACGTCGGAAGGTCGGACAGCATGGCGATTGCTGTCATAAATCCGAAGTCAGGTAGGGTGACGATGGTGAGCATCCCGCGCGACACGCTGACGAAGATTGTCGGTCGAAATAAAGAGGACAAGATCAATCATGCCTACGCGTTTGGCGGTGTGGCGATGTCAGTGGCGTCTGTTGAGGGGATGTTCCAGATCCCGATCCATTATTATGTAAAGACAAATATGGAAGGCTTTCAGACGATGATTGATACGATAGGCGGGGTAGAAGTAAAGAATCAATTTCCGTTTGAACTGGATGGGGTTCACTTTGCGCAGGGCGACCTGCATTTGGCTGGATATGAGGCTTTGGCTTATGTACGGATGCGCAAGCAGGACCCGAACGGGGACTTCGGTCGTATGGACCGTCAGCGGGAAGTGCTGCAATCGGTCTTAAAGCGCGCGGCATCTCTCCAAGGGATGACACACTGGACAGCTTTACTCGACACGATGAAAAATTACATCAAAACGAATTTTCGATTTGAAGATTGGCAAAATGTTATGGTGCACTATATGTCAACTTTGAAAGAGGTCGAAAAAATAGCGGTTCAAGGTCGGAGCGCTAGAATCAACGGTATCTATTACTGGCTGGTGGATGATCAAGAGAGAGTGCGAATTCACGAACTGCTTCGTAACAAATTGGAGCAATCTGCTTGACAAGGAGCTCGTTATAACGTACATTATTGATACGAAATGTAGCAAATGGAAAAGTTTACACTTTTCCCAACAGGAGGGTTGCCTTGTACATGGAGACCTTGGATACGTCACACCATCTGTCGCAGAAGCCGGTGTACTGCCTCGGCTGTCGCGAGCCTGTATCGGCAGAACGAAGCACCATGCAATTCCGCACGGGATTCTTCCGCGGGCATATTCCATTAGGTGCATGCAGCACCTGTGTCCGTGAGCACAAGATGCTCGGCATCCTATGGACGGCCATGGCAACAGGCACTCCTTATGATTGCTTGATTCAGCACGAACGCTTGTCTTATTAATCTGGTCTTTCTATTGAATTGAGCAGTTTCTGCCATTGCTCAGCTATCCATCCACGCTGTGGCAGAACGTGCTGAGCAAGCACTGAGCAAGCACAGCACAAAGCAGCACCCCCTAATCGGTATTCCTACCTCCTCTATATGGAACAAGAAGCAAGGGGGATTAACCCGCTTGCTTCTCGTTCACTTTGTGATCTGGATTGGGCTTCCCCTCCGCATTAACTTTGCTTGTTGGCTTCTGCTTGTTATCCCCAGCCTGCTCCAGCCGCTCCATTTGACTGCTTCCGTTAAGAATACCGCCCTCCTGAATGACAAGCCACTGTGATTCGCAATTACCAGACACGATTCCCGACGGGGTGATTGTGATCTTGCCGCTGCTCTTTAGCTCCCCGAATACTTTACCCGCAATAATGATTTGCTGCGCCTCGATATTGGAATGCGCCTCTCCCTTTTCCCCAATCACAACGATGCCATCGCTTCTGATTTCCCCTTTAAACGCGCCGTCAATACGTAGATTAGAAGGGGAGTGAATGATTCCTTCCATTTCCGTACCGTAGCTGATCAGTGTGTCTGTAGATGGAATGGAGCGTGTGCTTGCAGATTTGGATTTACCTAACATGATAAGCTCACCTCGATTACATATTTTGAAGGATACATACAGCTCAACTTGCTTTAATAGGTGTCCTTGCCGCCTGCTTCCACTTGGGTATGGCTGTGCTGCATATACGGAGAGGGATCAATAGGCGCACCTTGCTGGACCACTTGAAAATGTAAATGGGGCCCTGTGCTGCGCCCAGTGTTGCCTACTTTGCCGATCAGGTCGCCCTTTGACACGTTATCACCGGGTTGGATGGAAAGCCTGCTCAAATGCATATACCACGTCTCCAGGTTGTTGACATGTCGAATGATGATGTAGTTGCCGCGAGCGTGATTAAACTCTGCTGCGATAACCTGTCCATCTGCTGCTGCGTATACCGGATCGCCCACCTCGCCGCCGATGTCTATGCCCGCATGAAAGGCAGCACGTCCAGTCATCGGATCTTGACGGTATCCGAAGCTGGAAGTGAGGCGGCGTGACGTCGTCGGCCAGATGGACGGTGTGCCGGCTATCGTCGTTTGCTTCTGAATCGCCTGATTCAGGGTTGCGGGAGCAGATTGTGCCACCGTGTTCAGCATCTGCTGGACCTGCTTCAGCTCAAAGCTGGATTGACGGGCAAGCTGAATCAGTTCATCCGTGTCGGCGTACCATGCTTCGCCGCCAACTTGCTCAGTCTCCGTCCACGATGTTCGTGACAAGGACAGTTTAGGGGGCTTGGCAGCGGATTCGGAGCCCAGATGAGATTCCACGAAGTTCTCGAGTCTGTTCTCCAGATCACTCATTTGCTGTACGCGATGTTTGACGTCCTTTGCTTCAGCGGACAGACGGACGATTTCATTTTGCAGCCTGCGGATGGCTTCATCTTTATCTTTGACTGTGACATCGAGCGCTAGAGACTGACTGCTAAGCTGTCCTTTAAGCGTATTAATCTCTTTGGCAGAAGTGAACTGCATGGTGAGGATAAGACCAGAGATCGACATCAAGGCCGCAATCGGTACGGATACGATCAGCATCTTCGGGACATTGACTTGCTTGACTGCTTGCTCTGCATCTCTTATAACGAGCAATGTCATCGAATCGTTGAACCATCGCCGCTTCATAACATCACCTCCCGAATTGGTCATGCATGTTCCTCTTAATGCACTTTATTCCCTGCTTAGACAAAACATGACCACAAAACGTGACCAGCCTCTGTTTTGTCTGGCTCTTATTGTGTCTATATAGCCCTATGATAAATGAATGAATACAGGTACATGTGGGCAAGGCTGAACATAGGCCATGATAAGATGAGGAGAATTGTGTGCAATGATATGGTGGATCATCGGACTACTGTTCTATATATTTCAGTTGTTTACCATCCTTGTGTTGGAGTACAAGCATCCCGCTAAGGCAGTCGCCTGGCTGTGGATTTCATTTTGTATCCCGATAATCGGATTTGTCATGTACTATTTTCTTGCGCAAGAATATACGGCCAGAAGACGAATTCGTAAAAGCTGGTTTGTTGATCATGTGATCGAAGAGTTGGACTTTCTCCATGTTGTTCGCGATGTAGAGGAGCTTCAAAATGCTGAAATGAAACGGCAGGATCGTCTATTCCGTCTCATTTCAACCTTATCAGAAAGTCCGATCACAAGCTGCAACCGCACGCAGGTGCTGACGAACGGGCATGCCACATATGAAGCGATAGCCGAGGCGATCAAAGGGGCAGAGCATCATATTCATGTGGAGTTTTACATTATTAAGGACGATTCCATAGGAGCCATGTTCCAAAAGCTGCTGATTGACAAGGCACAGCAGGGCGTAAAGGTTCGTGTCATTGCCGACGGTGTCGGCAGCATCGAACTGAAACGACGTTATGTGAAGCAATTCGAAGATGCAGGTATTGAATTCCACTGGTTTCTGCCGGTATGGGTGTCCTTCTTCAAGCGGCGCCTCAACTATCGGAATCATCGAAAAATAGTTGTCGTGGACGGCAGGATTGGGTTTGTTGGCGGCATTAACATCGGTGATGAATATGTGAGTGGCAGTCCAAAGAGTGGCTTCTGGCGAGATACACATCTACAGGTTGAGGGGGATGCCGTATACACGCTGCAGGCGGTGTTTCTGCATGACTGGGCGTTTGCTTCGCAGCAGCGGCTCTTGGAGCGGGAGTTCTTTCCGCGTCATATCTGTCCCGGGAATGAACAGGTGAAGATCGTGCCAAGCGGGCCGGATACGAGCTGGGATGCGATTCAGGAGCTGTATTTTGGGGCACTGAGCTGCGCGAGCGAGCGTGTATGGATTATGACACCGTACTTTATCCCGGACATGGGGACGCAGCTTGCCTTAAAGACAGCAGGCGTAAGCGGTGTGGATGTAAGAATTATTATTCCGCACCAGTCGGACTCCAAGATCGTCGACTGGGCAGCGCGCTCGTACTTAGAGGAATTGATGCAATCGGGCGTGCGCTTCTTTGAGTATTACAAAGGCTTTGCCCATGCCAAGACGATGGTCATGGATCACTCACTGGCGTGCGTTGGCACGGCCAACATGGACATGCGCAGCTTTTTCAGCAACTTTGAGTTGAATGCAGTTATGTTCGATGAAGCGGTCATCGACTGCTTGGCACAGGATTTTGAGATGGACTTTGCAGACAGCAAGGAGATTGATTATGAGCAATTCGTCAAGCGATCACGCTGGCAGCGGGTGCTAGAAGGTGTGTCGCGGATGCTGTCGCCATTATTGTAAGAGGGGTGATGATGTGCTTGTCACCATGCCTGCTTACCCCGATGCCAGCTTGTCATCATGCCAGCATGTCGCCATGTCGCCATGTCGCTATTTCGGCATTTCGGTTATTTCCAATTTCGTAATTTCACAAATTGTCCAAAAGGCGTACAATAACGTTATACATATGAAGGAGGCGTTACTGATTATGAGTTATGAAACGTATTTTCAACAAAATAGAGAAAAGCATCTGACTGAACTAAAAGAATGGTTGTCGATTCCGAGCATATCGGCATTGTCTGCTCATAAAGAGGACGTAAACAAAGCAGCTTCATGGCTTGAGAAACATCTGAACAGCATTGGGTTGGAAAATGTGGTGGTGCACCAAACGAATGGGCATCCGATTGTGACCGCTGATTACTTGCATGCGCCAGGCCGCCCAACCATTCTGGTCTATGGCCACTATGATGTGCAGCCTGTAGATCCGCTGAACTTGTGGACGACTCCGCCGTTTGAGCCGGAGATCCGTGACGGCAAGCTGTACGCACGCGGCGCGACAGACGATAAAGGGCAGTTGTTCCTGCACATTAAGGCAATTGAAGCGATCTTAAAGGAAGAGAATGGGCTTCCAGTGAACATCAAGCTGTGCATCGAAGGGGAAGAGGAGATCTCAAGCGCAAGCTTGCCACCGTTCCTGGATGCAAATAAGGACAAGCTGGCAACAGACGCGGTCATCATCTCGGACACGTCGCTGCTTGAGCCAGGCAAGCCAGCAATCAGCACCGGTCTGCGCGGCCTGTGCTCGCTGGAGGTAGAAGTGAATACCGCTAACACGGACCTGCATTCCGGTACTTTTGGCGGTGGTGTTCCAAATGCGCTGCACGCGCTCGTGGCATTGCTCGCGACGCTGCATGATGAGCAGGGCCGTGTAGCCGTGGAAGGCTTCTACAAAGGCGTGCCAGAGCTGTCGCCGCTGATGCGTGAGGAGTTTGCGAAGCAAAATATGAACGAGCAGGCGCTTACGGATAAGCTGGGCCTCGACACGCTTTACGGAGAAGAGGGTTATTCCTTCGTGGAGCGCGTTGGCGCACGTCCGACGCTGGAGTTGAACGGCGTATATGGCGGCTTCCAAGGTGAAGGCACGAAGACGGTTATTCCGAAGGAAGCGCATGCGAAGATTACGTGCCGTCTAGTCGGCGACCAAGATCCGCAGGACATGCTCGACAAGATCAAAGCGCACCTGAACAAGCACATTCAGCCAGGCGCGACTTTGAAAATTACAGACGGCGAGAAAGCCCGCGCCTTCAACATCGATCCAACGGATCGTATGCTGCAAGTGGCGGCTGACGCTTATGCGAGCGTCTATGGCACTCGTGCCTTGTTCACGAAGGATGGCGGTTCGATTCCGATCGTGGAGACGTTCTCTCGTGTGCTGGAGGCGCCTGTTGTGATGATGGGCTTCGGCTTGCCGGACGAGAATCTGCATGCGCCTAATGAGCACTTTAACTTGGAGAACTTTGATAAGGGTCTGCTGACGATTGTGGAGTTCTTAAAGACGGTTTAAGCATAAATGAGAAACACCCCATGAGAGTCATGGGGTGTTTTTTTGCATTGCTGCGTTTATACGCATATAAATTTATGCTTTTCTGAATGTTTGAATACACAAGTTAACAAAGATCGCAATGCCGGTCCTTATTGGTTATGCGCTTCTGAGTTTTGACCACCAAGCCCAGAAAGAAACAGGGTTATGAATTGTTTATGTTATCCTTTCTAAGCATTATACTAAAATTGTCTCTAATAGATTATAAGTATATAATTATTTACATATAAAGACGATTAAAGCTTAACTTTTTTAAATGCATGAAACATGAAGGGCAAAAGTAAAAACCTCTTCAGTAAGGATGGGGTCTTCATCCATATCTTATATAAGAAGTGGACTTCAAAGGAGGTTGAAGTGTTTTATGAAGCTGGGACTTTATGAACAAATCATAAATAACCTAACGAGAAAACAGATTTCTGATCTGGACCCTTCTTTATACGAGATAGGTACAGAATCACTTGACCCGGAGGAAGCAAGAAAACAACTTTCGAATTATTTGGCTGCAGTGACTAGAAGAGCCCTAAAAATGATTCGGGAACAAAGTAACGATGATGACGATGCACTACTATTACAGGTTCGTACCTGTAATGATATTATTGCAACCCTTAAAAATATATTGGACCACGAGGAAATAAGTGAATGGCAGCTAGATGAACGCGGAGAGGTCTTAACTTATATATATTCGAAGCTAAACCATATTCGTGGTATTAAGGAAGATAGGGTTAATCGTCCTAAAACACCATTATCACAAAGCTCATTATTTACAGGCTCCCATTCTGAGCCCAATATGATGAGTGAGCTTAAACATGAGATTGTGACTTCGGATCAAGTAGATCTGTTAGTTTCCTTTATCAGATGGAGTGGATTGCGTCTCCTCATAGAACAGTTAGAGCGGTTTACTTCAAATGGAGGGCGTTTGCGAGTCATAACGACCACCTATATGGAGGCAACAGATTATAAGGCAATAATGGAACTCAGTAAGTTATCGAATACGGAAATCAAAATATCCTATGATATCGATCGAACACGACTTCATGCTAAAGCCTATCTATTTAAAAGAGATACAGGCTTCACTACAGCCTATGTTGGTTCGTCTAACCTATCTAATCCTGCGCTCACTAGTGGTTTAGAGTGGAATTTGAAGGTTACCGAGAAGGATGCTTATGATGTCTTGAAGAAAATAGAGGCTACCTTTGAAAGCTATTGGAATGACCGAGAGTTTAAGAGTTTCTCCATATCCGATATGGATCATCAATTACTACTTAAACAAGCACTTGGAAGGAAGAAGGAACAAAGCAGTAATCAAATATCCTTTCAGTTCAACATTGCACCCTATGATTACCAAAAGGAAATCCTTGAAAAGCTAGAAGCTCAAAGAGTGATCTATGGGAGAACGAAAAATCTGCTGGTTGCTGCTACTGGCGTAGGGAAGACTGTTGTTTCGGCCTTCGACTATAAGCGGTTTGCTCAGCGAAACCGTAGAGCAAGACTGCTATTTGTTGCTCATCGTGAGGAAATATTAAAACAAAGTCTCGATACATTTCGTTTTATCGTTAAGGACCTTAATTTTGGAGAACTTCATGTTGGGAGTTATCAAGCGGAATCAATTGATCACTTGTTTATCAGTATACAAAGCTTTAACACGTTACAGTTAGCTGAGAAAACAACACCAGACTTCTATGATTATATTGTAGTTGATGAATTCCATCATGCGGCGGCGCCTTCCTATCAAAAGCTTCTGTCTCATTATCAGCCCCAAATTTTATTAGGGTTGACGGCTACACCTGAGCGGATGGATGGGAAGGACATTATGCACTATTTTGACGACACAATTGCGGCTGAAATTCGTTTAACTGATGCAATTGATCGGAAACTGCTTTGCCCATTTCATTATTTTGGTGTGACGGATCATGTTGATTTGTCCAAAGTAAAATGGACAAGACGTGGCTATGATCTGAATGAGTTGGAGCATTTATTCACCCATAATAAAATCCGAGCTAGTCAAATCATGAACAGCTTGAAAAAATATGTAGCAGATTTAGAAGACGTCAAAGCACTTGGATTTTGTGTGAGTGTGAGCCATGCCCTCTATATGGCTAAAGTTTTCAATGAATCGGGAATATCTGCTATTGCATTGCATGGGAAGTCCAGCGACGAAGAGCGTAACTATGCAAAGGTAAGATTGGTTAACGGTGATGTGAAGGTTGTTTTCGTCGTCGATCTTTATAATGAAGGGATAGATATCCCAGAGATCAATACGATTCTATTTTTACGTCCTACGGAGAGTCTGACTATATTCTTACAGCAGTTGGGTCGTGGACTCCGTTTGGCAGAAGGCAAGGAATGCTTAACGGTTCTAGATTTCATTGGGCAAGCTCATAAAGAATATAATTTTCAGGAAAAATTCAGAGCACTGCTTGGAAAAACAAAGCACTCAGTTCAGCATTATATTGAAAATGGTTTTTCGAGCCTGCCACGAGGGAGCTTCATTCAACTTGAGAAACAAACAAAAGAGCACATCTTAAGAAATCTAAAGCAAACAACAATCAACCGAAAGAGCTTGGTCGTTAAACTGAAGTATTTTACAGAAGATACCGGATTAAGCTTAACGTTAGAAAATTTCACACGGTACCATGGAATAAGTCTTTATGATGTTTACGGTGGGCGAAATGGAAACCGGACATTCCGGGGGTTAATGGCTGAAGCGGGTTTGATCGATCCATTGGAATTTGAGAACTTGGAGATCCTGACGAAACGTATTCCAGCATTATTAAGCATGAACTCGCGGAGGCATCTAAGTTTTTTAATCGATTATCTTGAGGAAGAAAAACTAGTACAAACAGAAGAAGAGCGTCTGATGTTACACATGTTCTATTATACCTTCTATCGATCTGAGCCTAAAAAACAAGGTTTTCACGACATTATCGAGGGAGTTCAGTCTATTGTTTCCTGTAAGATGTTTAGGGATGAAATCTTAGAGATACTAAAATATAATTATGCGCATATCAATTTTGTTGATAAACAGAATGAGTTCCCCTATGCATGTCCGTTAGATCTGCACTGCAAATATTCGATGGATCAAGTGTTAGCAGCTTTTGACTTCTGGAATGAAGACAATGCTCCTGCGTTCCGTGAAGGAGTAAAGTATTTTGATGATAAGGGAACAGATATTTTCTTTATTACATTGAATAAATCTAACAAGGACTTTTCTCCGTCTACCTTATACGAAGATTATGCGATTAATGAAAGGTTGTTTCATTGGCAGACCCAAAGTCGAATTTCTGAAGGAACGAATACGGCTAAGCGATATGTAAACCATAAGCAGATGGGGACAAGAATCGCCTTATTTGTCCGTGAATATAAGGATCAGAATAATTACACCGCACCTTTCATTTTCTTAGGAGAAGCCGAGTACATGAAGCATGAAGGGAATAAACCGATGAGTTTTGTTTGGCGACTAAAGGAAGAGATGCCGCCGGAATTGGTGCCAGTAGCAAATAAGGCAATTGGATAGGATGTGATTGAGATGATTGAAGTGGCGGCGGCTATAATCGAAAATGAACTTGGTCAGATCTTAATCGCCAGACGAAAGCAGGGGAAATCACAAGAAGGCTTGTGGGAGTTTCCAGGTGGCAAGATAGAGAATAATAAGACTGTTGAGGATTGCCTTAAGAGAGAACTGTTGGAAGAAATGAATATTGTAATTCAACCATACGAATCGTTTGGTGTAAATGAGCATACTTATGGATCAACACATATACGTTTGTTTGCATATAAAGCTACTTTTGTTAGTGGTGAAATCGTATTGATTGATCATGATGAATATGAATGGGCACAGTCTAAAGACTTAGTAGAGTATGAATTTGCCTCAGCTGATATTAAGTTTGTTGAGATGCTAATAGGAAGTTAGTAAAGAAGGGGCATCTCAAATGGTTTTGGGATAGTCCCTTTTTTGAGCCCTTCATTTTCAGTCCAACTATATGATTGGAAAGTAACTGAAAACGTTATATCAGGCGATAATCTGAATCCATCCTGTAATTGTAGTCATATTATATATGAATACAGGGGGGAAGAAGCATGCCTAACAACGGTTCGATATGTGAGCGGTTCTCAAGAATTATTGGGGGTCAACCCGGCTTTGCCGGCGGAAAATGCGTATCTACTATAAATCGAAATCAAATAAGAGCAACAATTCTGGGAAAAAGATTTAGCGTAACTTCTTCTTTTTCGTTCGAATCCTTAAATAAAAGAACGGGTAGAGCGCTTTGTCTAGGTAGAGCGGCATTCCTAGAAAAAGAAGTTAATAAAATCGTCACAGCCATTCGTAGGCAAGGTATAAAAGTGACGTCTGTTCATAATGAGTGGCTATTCGAGCAGCCTCGCCTGATTTATATTAATATGGAAGTTATTGATAGACCTCTTGTGTTTGCAAGAAAAATACGACAAGCGTTAGATGCAATTCATAAATGAGAAGAGATTGAAGGGGGGATTTGGGGAACTCCTCCCATCATGCTAGCTACCTCTATCTACTCAAATCGTATGGAAGTTAACGTGAAGCTTCGGCCGGTTCCATACCTTGCTGAACTTTCATGTCGAGATTCACAAAGCTTTTGATCATTTTTTTGAAGGCCTGGATGTTTTTATCCTGGTCTTTTTTTATATAATTAATCAAAGATGGAGAGAAAAATAAGGAGGGGAGCCTATTTGGAAGACGATAATCTTGCTTTCACGTCGAACAGGAACTTCAAGCCCGGCGAAATCATTACTTTCGGCTTATATCCACAGTCAGATGACGGTATAGAACTACCGATACAATGGCGTGTTCTCCACAATTCGGGCAGCGAGCTATTTATTTTGAGCGAGTATATTTTGGACTGCAAGCGGTACCATGGCAGCAGTGTGGAAATTAAATGGCAGGATTGCGTGGATATTACGTGGAGTGACTGCGATTTGCGCAAGTGGTTGAACAATGAATTTTATAATAATGCATTTGGCGACGTCGAACAGGAATTGATAAAAACAACTCATTGTACGGACAACGGGGTAGGCAGCCCCGATACAGATGATAAAGTTTTTTTGCTTAGCGTTACCGAGATAAAGGATTTTTCTGTGATACACGGCAAGGAATTGCGACGTGCCATTGGAACAGACTTTGCCAAAACGAGAAAAAACGATGGCTGCAGCTTATATGTATATGATAAAACAGACAAAGATAACTATATCATCAGAAACGGCGAAGAAGTCGGCTGTTCTTGGTGGTGGCTGCGAACACAGGGAAACAAGCCTTCACGTGCCTATTTTGTTGGCCCAAGTTGCAGTATTCGTAGCTATGCGAATGTTAGTTTAGCCCGTGATGGTGTGCGCCCCGCTTTAATTATGAAGCTCCCATGACAAAAAAACAGGTAGCGGATGACGATAATTTGCTAAACCGCAGGGACTCTTACATGATCTGCAATAGCAGACAGTGAAAAGCGATGCTCTGAGATAGAAAAGCTATATATAGTGAAATCTCAAAACGCGTTTAACGCAAAGAGATAGATTGCTGAATAGATTGAATTTTACAAATATGAATGTTATCAGAAATAACTCGGCGACCTATCCCCAATACAATATCGGGAATCGATCGCCGCTTAAATACTCTTTTCTTATTGTTTATTTGACGGGGTTATGACTACATAACCCCTCGTTCCTCTATCTACGCCTCACAAGCTTCAAGTTCTCGAATGGACTCGGCAACCTTTGCCATCATGGAACATTCAATTCGTTTACGGAAAACGTCACAACTAAATTCATAAATTCCGTTGATGGAACCCGTCGCATGCAGGGCATTGGCAGGACATCCGCCGCTGCAGTACAGTTTAGCCCAGCAATCCTTACATGCTGACTTCGCGTAGCAGTTGCTTTCTTTAAATTGGCCCTGCAGCTCAGGTCGTGTGATGCCCTCCCAAATGTTGCCCATGCTGTACGCTTCATCCCCTACAAACTGATGGCAGGGGAACAACTCGCCCGCTGGGGTGACAGCGAGATATTCTGTGCCTGAGCCACAGCCTGTGATTCGCTTCTGGATGCAAGGACCTTCCGAGAGATCAAGCATGTAATGATAGAACGTAAATCCTTTGCCTTGCTCGCTGCGCGTAATCATTTCTTTGGCAAGAATTTCGTATTGGTGATAAATCTCCGGGAGATCCTTCTCGGTTAGAGCATAGGGTTCCCGTGGATCACAGATGACAGGTTCCATTGAGATTTTGTCAAAGCCTAGATCTGCGATATGGAAGATGTCATTGGTGAAGTCCACATTGTTTTGCGTATAAGTTCCTCGTACATAATACTCCTGGTCGCCGCGCTTTTGGATGAAATCCTGGAACTTCGGTACGATATGATCATAACTGCCTTTGCCGGTCACGGTTGTACGCAACTGGTCATGTACCTCTTTTCTGCCATCGAGGCTTAAGACGACATTGTACATTTCCTGATTCAAAAACTCGGTGACCTCATCGTCCAGCAGCATCCCATTCGTTGTGAAGGTGAAGCGGAATTTCTTCTTCCATTCCTTTTCCTTACTTCGTGCATACGCTACGATCTGTTTGACGACTTTCCAAGCCATAAGCGGTTCCCCGCCGAAGAAGTCGATGTCCAGATTTCGGTGATGACCCGAATGTTCCAGCAAGTAATCAATTGCTCGTTGTCCAACCTCAACACTCATGATGGCTCGTTCACCATTGTATTTCCCTTGGCTGGCAAAGCAATATTCGCATGACAGATTACAGGTATGCGCGACATTAAGACAGAGTGCTTTGACATATGTTTTTCGTTTTTGTAAATCAATAGACAGTTCTTCATACACATCCTCTGTAAAGAGCAGCCCATTCCTTTTGAGTTCTTCAACCTCTGAAAATGTCTCTCTAATACTATCCTCAGCAAAATGTTTTTCCTTCATTAAGGTCAGGATTTGTGCGGGAGCTGCATGCTCATAAAGTGCAATGATCTCATACGCCAGATCATCCACAACATGCACTGAGCCACTATAGGTGTCAATCACGATGTTATATCCGTTCAGTTGATATTGATGAATCATATTGCTAACCAAACTCCTTTTGCCTACAAATTGCAACGACTAACCAGCATAAACAAATTCGCCGTCCTTATAGGGACGGCGGTGAGCTTCAATTACTATTTGTTCATTTCATTTTCACAACGTTGGTTGGCAACGCCACAGGAAGTCTTGCAAGCAGACTGGCAAGATGTCTGACATGCACCACATCCGCCGTGTCTTGCTGTGTCCATTAGTTTTCGTGTGTTCAATGTTACGATTCTTTTCATACTGAGCCGCTCCTATTCCAATTTTGTTAGCTGTACTTAACCTGCTACTTTGAACTATCGTAGCAACAACTTTGGCGGCACAACAATCAAAAAGGTCACACCTCATCCTACCTGCCCGGCAACTGATGGTTGGATGGGGTTACGTGTTTAGGGAAGATAGAAAAATTAGGAAAGTATTGTGTACAGGATGCGAAATCTTATATACAAAAATAAAAATATGTTATATTTTGGGATCTGGAGGAGGGCTTGATATGAAACTCTTCAAAAATAAAATGTTCTGGTTTGTCGTGTTTATTATTTTGATTCATTATCCATTATTGCATAATTACTATATCGATGATAAGGATAAGAATACGATCAAAATCGCTGTAGAGAAGCTGTACCAGGATTATTGTCACGAAGACGTCGTGGCTCAGGTATCATCAAACTGGATCCAAGAAATTGGGTGGATTGGTGGAACGGTTCACCCATTTTATGTAGAAACCTCATCTAAGAAAGTACCAGCATTTAGCGGCCTTTTTGGTAGAAAACAGATTGTTATTCGGGAGTTTGGATGTTATACCCATGAATTGAAGCTGGATCGTGAATCGCAGCGTTTTATACCTGTGGAACCGACGGAGGCGTTTTCCTCTCACATGAATGATAAAGCAGGCATTCCGCTCGAAATTCTTATCTTTTACTTTTTAATAGACTGCGTATCTGTGCTGGCTATTATAGTTTATATATTAGTCAGAATAATAAGGAATTTTGTTATAAGCAGAAAGAGGGCGCAATGAACTAGTACCAACTCTAATTACGATTCCATCTTATGAGCTACATCCTTGATCATTGCTACAAACATCTTACATACGAATAACCGGATGGTGTAAGCGTAGTTGATATCTTGTGGTAGTCAACTTGTACCCCACAAGAAGAGGCCCGCTATTTTCTAGGGGCCTCTTAATCGTTACAAGAAAATCACTGCACGGATCTTTTCATTATTTTGCGCTCTTCACATATTGCGCTGACTTCATCCCAGCCTGACGGCCAAAAATAATGATCTCTGCGATGGAATTGCCGCCGATTCGATTCTCACCATGCAGACCGCCTGTGACTTCGCCTGCAGCAAATAGAGCTGGAATAGGCTTGCCATCCTTGTCTAATACTTCCGTATTGGTGTTGATCTTTACACCACCCATGGTGTAGTGAATGCCTGGTCCAATCTTGATCGCATAGTACGGAGTACCCGATAATTCATGCTCCATCCCTGTTTTTCTGTTGAACGTATCGTCCTTCTTACTCTTCACAGCGGTGTTCCAACCCTCAAGCGTCTTCTGCAGGGGAGCGGCAGGCACACGGATAATCTCTGCCAGCCCCTTGATCGTATCTGCTTGTTTAACAAACCCCATTTTTTCATAATAATCGATTGCTTTTGCACGCGACTTGACACCGGAATCGAAGATCAGATAAGCATTTTTTTCCGGGAGCTTGTTAATCGCTGCTGTAACGCTATCACGAGCGCCCATCTCATTTACGAAGCGCTTCCCTTCATTGGATACCAGTATCGCACCTTCACCGCGTACTACTTCACCAATCAAATAGGAATTTTCCTGCTGAACGGTAGGGTGAACCTGAATTTGATCCATGTCAACCGTGGTGCCGCCCATGTGCTCTACCATCTTAATGCCGTCACCTGTGCTGCCCTCCTGATTCGTCGTCACATAGCCTTCAAGGTCAGGTCTCACCTTCTTGATTAACTCCATATTTGCGCCGAATCCACCTGCCGTAATCACAACAGATTTGGCCGCAATTGTTTTGTTCTTATTTGCTTGGCTGAAATCAACCTTTACACCAGTTGCCTTCCCGTCTTTGCTTGTGACCTCCTGAACATTGGCGTTGACAAAGAGTGGAATTCCTTGTTCTTGTACCTTTTTGATCAGTCCAGATACAAGATATTTGCCGACAGCTGAGCCATCTTCAGGACGATGGGTGCGTTTCTTGCTCATGCCCCCTGTGATCGTAATGTTGTTCAGGCGAATACCATTGCTGTCCAGCCAATCAATGGCAGCAGCAGAATGGTCCACAAAGTACCGAAGCATATCCTTATTGTTGGTCAAATGCCCGCCTTTTAGCGTTTCATCATAGAACAGATCATTAGTATCCGTAATGTTCTGTTCTTTCTGGAACTTGGTTTCCGATGCATTCATTCCTGAAGATGCTTTGCTTGTGTTACCGCCGGCTACCTGCATCTTCTCCAGAATGACAGGGCTCAAGCCTGCTGCTTTCACTTCAAGTGCCGCGGTCATGCCAGCACCTCCTGCACCAACAATGACAACGTCATAGCTCTCCTTGAGCTGGTCAAGCGGTGTATATGTAGCAAGGGATGGGCTTGATACGGCATCTTCCTTTTCTTTTTCCTTGTTTTCTTCTGCCTGTTGATTTGCACCAGCTTCAGGTCCAGGCTGTTTGGAGCTTGCTCCTCCACAACCTGAGATCAGCAGCAGAAAGGCAAGTAGGATCATCAGGGCAGGCTGGCATTTTCTCTTCATCATGCAATCCTCCGCATCGTAGTTCTTTCTCGGTCTGCCAGCATAAGAGCATGCTGGAGACTTGTTGCTTTAGTATGCCAATTTTCGCCTTTTATTATTTGTTAAGCTTACGCTCTTATTAGCAGGCAGGGCCGAGTATAAACGAAAATAGTCTGGAACTTAAGTAAGGCTTAAATGGAGTATGACGTAATATACGGAAAACAAGGTGGCTGCTTCGGCTAACTTATTAGTCAATTAATACACCTTATGTACTCGTCAATCGTGGTAATGAGTGCCTATCTAATTTCGCAAATAATCACTGTCGTAATACTTTCGCCATGTTCGTCTACCTGAACATATGGGATGATACTACTCAAGAGGCCGACAACAATGCTCAGTTAAGAACACCTTGAGTAAGTTGATAACCTCCAACCACTTCAGGCTATTGCCATCCTTCCTTCTACAACCATTGGAGATTCAAATTAGGGTGGCACCTTTCCTGAAGAGATCACAATCAGGCTATTGCATCTCTTCCTTCTTAAACCAAACCTAGTTGATACTAGAGATGCAAGTTTCCTGATTGTTATTTTATGAAAATGAGGAGGGATTAGGCCCA
Source organism: Paenibacillus sp. ACRRX (assembly GCF_022346885.1). GTDB lineage: Bacteria > Bacillota > Bacilli > Paenibacillales > Paenibacillaceae > Paenibacillus_B. The sequence goes on along the minus strand of NZ_JAKRNK010000005.1, from coordinate 135,298 downwards.
ATGAGAAATGCTATTTATTTAAGAAGAGCAAGCAAGCTCATTGTAGAACCTGGTCAACACCGTCTCCCCCAACCATATTTAGCTACGGCACTGAAAAACATAGAGTATCTCGGGTTTACTTTATCCCAGCCGCTTATGGAAGTCGTTCAAACGATGTCAGTGGAACAGTTTCTGGAGTTGTATCATCAGCTTGTGTCAGACTTGAAGCAGTTAATTGGTGGGAATGTAAACTTTAGGCCCATGTACCCGAACTTCCCCAAGCAAGTGATGCTTGCCAGTGAGGCAGAGCTTTATATTAACGCTATCATTCACTACATCACACTCCAACTGAACGAATATGATGCATTGGAGCGAATTCCACTTCTGGATCAGGTTGATTTGAAAATAATAGATCTAGGAAGCGCAGCCGATTTTGATCACACTATTCGTAATCTTATTGGGGCAAAAGGCTCAATCTCCCAAACCGATCAGGCAGATGTGGAGTGGGTGATCGCCAATTACGAGGATGTAAGCTCGATATTGCCGGACGAGATCCCTTTAAAAGAAAACGTAGGGTTTGTAATAGGAACCCTGCTCAAATATGAGAAGTCAAATTCGAAGCTTATCAGCAAATACATAAGAACGGCAACAGATGTACTGCGGTTAGCGATAGCACTTTCAGATGGAGATGTAAGTCTTGCGAGTATATCGAAGTTTCGTAAGTTCAAGCGACCAGAGAGACGTCTATTGTTGGAGCTGCTTGAGCAATGTGGGAATCGTGTGGAGGATATGCTGCGGTATAAACATCGCTGGATTCGTCTTGGCGAAATTTTGCACCCTGCCGAATATAAACATAAGTTTCATGGCTGCAAGGAAGCGTTTGATATTTTACGCAATAATAAACCCTATGAAACGTTCAGCAGTAAGGTTGAACATGCGCTGCGTTTCAAGGATACAAGTCTGGCTGCGGACATCTTGCAAAGCCGTCCAGGAGAGTTCGCTAGGCGGCTGGACCATATGTTAAGAATGGGTGAGGACAACATTTCGGTCGTTGAAAAATTTGCTGCAATTGCCGAACAGGTCTCTACACCTGTGCTGTTGCAAGTAAAGGCTCATTTTAGCAATAGGAATAAAGGGCATGAACTGAGAACGTTTTTCCCAAAAGGGAATGTCGCCAAGGCGGTAGCTATCGAGAATACTCTTCCCGATATTAATTTGGAAGCTTGTGAGGCGATAGTACAAACGTGCAAAAATACGCTCATCAAGAGATTCGCTGAGCTTCCTGCTATGGGGGACGTTTATGTCGATGCAAGCTTAAGGCAATATGTAGTGCCTTTTTCTCAAAGGTCGGCGAGCAAGGCACTTCGTACCATCGTTCGCGGTAGTCGGCTTGAGCTGACTGAAGGAGACACAATCCGCTTCTACTTGTGGTGGAAGGAAGGGCAGATTGACGGAACGCCTACAGGAAGAGTTGATATTGACCTCTCTGCGGTTATGTATGATGAGCAGTGGCAGTATGTCGAACATATTTCCTATACGAATCTGCGTTCAGCCCAGTATAAAGCGGCTCACAGTGGCGATATTACATCGGCGCCACATGGGGCCTGTGAGTTTATCGATATTGATATTCCTTCTGTTGTTAAATATGGGGGCCGTTACATCGTAGCCACGCTGAACTCATTTACAGGGCAGGCCTATTGTAATTTACCAGAGTGTTTTGCAGGCTGGATGATGAGGCAGCATCCCAATTCTGGAGAAATCTTTGAACCTTCCACTGTAGTAGATCGAATAGATGTTACTGCGGATACAAGAATCGCAATTCCGATCATTTTGGATGTGGTAGAACGGAAAATGATTTGGTGTGATCTAGCGCTGCAGCATCATCCTAACTATTTCAACAATGTCGAGGGAAATCAAAAAGGTATGGTACTGATGGGGAAAGCAATGACCACCTTAACAAAGCCAAACCTGTACGATTTATTTATGCTCCATGCGGAGGCCAGAGGCCGAATTGTGCAGCACGCAGATGACGCACAAACCGTGTTTTCGGTGAATGAAGGCATTACTCCGTTTGATATTAGTACCATCATGGCTGAGTTCATTGCTTAATGGGAGAAGGCTGCTGGAACTCCCGTCAGTCACATTTCGGTTGTCATCAGCAGCATCGGCCAAGCGTTTTTTATCTTCGGTGTGAAGTCATGTCTCAATAAATAGAAATAGCCACAGGGAATACCCCTCGTGGTTATTTTTGATGTCTTTTCATTACTGGTTAATGTATATCAACATAATGAAAAATCTTTTATTGCGATCTATGACTAGTTAACTCAACTTACGCAGCTTAAGACCTTAAACAAACGCTTGATATAACTGGGGAAACTAGAGATGCATGCTGTAGTTGACCAAGAGCAGATGTCTTGTTATTCATCCGCTTCACTTGAGCTATTTTAGGAATTAATTACGACCGTAATGGTCATTTGTGGAATGTTGTATTTGGTGCATCTAAAAAAATATGGTAATATGTAGGTGGTCGATTAATATACAATTAATTAATAATCAATTAAGCGAGGTGTACTAGTTGGTTGAAATCTCCGCGTCCACATTAACAATGGGGCTGGGGGAACTGATACGATGTAAACGAAAAGAAAAACAGATGACACTCCCGCAGCTCTCCGATCTATCAGGTACTCCAGAAGCTACGTTATCCAGAATTGAAACAGGGGAGACACGTTCTCCAGAGTTCCGCACTATTCTAGTTATTGCTTCGACCTTAGATATTCCGATTGATGTGATCACAGAATTCTACATCGAAGCAGAATGTAGCTCGGAAGCACTATTTACGGTATTGGAGGAAGCTCTTCCTAATTCGTTGCCCGTTCCACTGATTATGAAAATCGCTACTACATTCCTCGCCTTTAATCAGCGCGAAACCTCTGAAGAGTCCGTCGAACGATTATACGACCTTGCAATCGAAACAAAAGAAATCCCTCAAAAGCTCGCCTTGTTTAAAGTGATTAGCGAGTTCTCCGACGATCACGGCATTCGGCCTACTCTGGCGAAAGCACTATTCCAATCTTATCTGATCGAGCGAGATGATTTTACAAAGTTAAGCAAGACTTATGAACCGGGAAAAAATATTCAATATCACGCTAAATTCCTTTCAGTAGCCGATCAAATTACATATTATTATAAGCTAGGCGCTCATGCTTATCACTTGGGTAAATACCAGGATTGCATAAAGTTATGTAAAGAAGTGATCACTCTTGATTATTCAGAAGGTACATTAAAAGCATATGCCGTTCAATTAACAGCCTTCTCGTACTTCTTTCTGGATCGATACGACTTGGCAGAGAAGTATGTTAATATCTTAAAACACTTCTCTAGTATTCCTTCTATTGAGGAACAGGTTTCGTTTCTGACTGCCAAACTGGACGGTAAGAAAGGGGATATTGATTTAGCTATAATTCAGCTAGAAAACCGACTAGGTACAGCCCCTCATAAGGTCGCGGTTATGTTCGATCTCATGGAGCTTTACTTAAAACAGAAAGATGTACAAGCAATTGAAAGGTTACTGCTGCATGAAAAAGATTTTATGTCTTCTAGCCACCCATCCATCGTTTCAGAGTATGCATTCTATTATGAAAAGAAGAGTCAATACTTTTTGTTGATAAATGAGCATAATAAAGCTTTTGAATGTTTGCTTGATAGCATTATAATGTTCATATCTGTTGATAGGCATCATGACATTGACAGGTGCATAGGAATAATGCTAAGCGAAGCCTTCAGAGGTGGTTTACATGATGCCAAGCTTACACAAGTGCTTTCCTATTTAACAAATAAATAATAAGGAGATACGACATGAAGAACAAATCCAGCAAGTTAGCTGCTTTATCTGCTTTTGTTGTAACTACTTTACTGCCTATCGCCATTGTTGCAATGACAAGTGGTGGAGGATCAACGATCCATCCGTGGTAAATATATTTATTCGAACAGACGCCAAGTAACGGCGTCTGTTTTTATTTTGGTTCCACTAAAATTAATATCCGGGGATTCGTTGGAACCTGTGATATTTCTACCACGAGGAGAGACGCCATGGAATGTATTTATTATTCATCATATAGAAAATGAAAACGGAACTTATGTATGCTCCATCCCATACCGCTCCAACGCCTTCGTAGAAGCTTCCAGCATCCGTCTCTTCAAATAGTTCCCCTCGATCACCCGCACCCGCTTTCCGAGAAAACGAATCTTCGAGAGCAGGAATTCCATCTCATCTCCGGGCAAGCAGACTCGCACACGGTATGTATCCTGCTCCTCATCATAGGCAACGTCCTTCTCAAAGCAGGAGAAGGCGTACAGAATTCGAGATAATTCTTGGTTGTACTCGCGGACGATCTCAATTACCACATCGGTCTTGCGGGAGTCAAGCGTACGAGCCACGTGGGCAAGAATACGCTCGGCCTTCTCTGATGGAATTGGCTCAGCTGAGACAGTGACGATGTTTTTTAGCCGTGTACTCATAAAAGCACGGTGGCGGAGGTGATACCAGAGCAGGTACCATTCTCTTTTGACCATCGAATATTCCAGCTTGTACGGCAGTCCGGATTGCTCGGACTGCACTTGCCCGCGCTTAAGTTGGTACGTGAGGCAGATGCCACTTTTACTCGTAATATGTCTTCGTAAAGAGCGTAGAAGGGAATGGTAGACTTGCCCCTCTGTGCTTTTGGCTTTCTCCAGTAAATAATCCCTCGTATCCATTCGCTGATCCTGCTCCAAAAGGGAAAACAATTTATCCAGTGTCTCCGCAGTAAATGCTTCGGCTGCCGCAGGATGATTTAGCATCGTCTTGAGCCAAGCTCTTTCGTGTGAGGTGATCATAAATGTACCGGAATCCTCAAGACGCGAGAGGACTTGATAGTTAAATATTTTCTCGAACAGGTTCATAGTACGCTTGAATCTCCTTCCATTCGGCAATCATCTCTCGACGGAGCTGTATCGGCTCTAATATTTCACAACTGGAGCCAAAGCTGCGCAGCCATGGCTTAATTTCAAAGGTACCGTTAACGGTAATTTCATAGACAAAAAAGTCTTCATTTTCCTCTATGATTTGTCCCCATTGCCCCTGAAGCAGGACGCGGTTTCGAATAAAGTTAGGTTCCAAATCTCCCGGGTTAAAGAAGCGGGCACGTATGGTTATCGGTCGCCCCGTATCAATCAGCCAACTGTACTGGATCTTCTCTGCCAGCTCGCTAGACCTTTTCTCCCATAGTTCCTCGGATACTGCTTCCGCTTCCTCCAGCTGTGTAATGCCTTCCATGCGGTATTTCCGCAAGCCCTCTCTGCCGTTCGACAGCAAATACCACCGTCCATATTGATGATCGTAGATGATTTTAAGCGGCAGCGTCTGTTCCACTTTACCCTCATGATCCCGTTCGAATAACGGATTCGTATTCTGGGAGGCATAACTCTTCTCAGCTTTGGGTGAGAAGTACAAGAAACGAACCTTGCGTCGACTCCGAATCGCACGCAGCAGCGTAAAGAGGTGTGCTTCATCTAATATCCGCGAGTAATAATGATATTTGTACAAAAAGGGCTCCATCGCATGCTTTTCCACTTGATTGCGAGCAAGGTGCTTCTTCAGCCCATCACGCAGCAAATAACCTTGCACAGAAGGCACCTGTGTATTGGACATCACATCCACGTAGTCATACAAGTCATAAAGCTCCTCGTCCGATAACTCCTGGATCAAATCGTTATGTAGACGATAGCGGAAAGGTCGTGTGCCCGCTTCACGTTTAATGACGCCAACTTCCTCCAAATACTTCAAATCCGACCGAATGGTTTTCTCGTCAGGAAGCGGCATGTCGGGATTCAGGTCGCCGCAGCATACGTCCATAAGCTCCATCGTAGTGAGTGCCTGTTCATCCATGGCGGCCAGCAGCAGGGAAATTCTGTAGGATTCGGATTCCTTTACTGATTTGGCACGAAATACAAACAACAGAAGGGGATCGATTGACTCGTAATAGCTGTAGCGAATTGATTCCGCAAATTGTTTCTCCTGTCCTGGTGCAAGCTGCTGATAAGTTGTGTTTACGATCGTTTTCAGCTTCTTAATGGTCTTGTCAAACGTGTGTACGGAAATACCGAGCCGCTCTGCAAACTGCTGTCTGCTGTAGGCACCACTCGTTAGCGTCAGCATCCGCAAAAATTGAATTTCTTTGTCAAAGCTTTCCTTGGCCACCTCGAAATCCTCCGTTCTCCTGCATCGTTCTTTTATTGTAACAGGGGATAAAGCTGGGCGATATGGAAAAGTTGTTTACCTGTCGTAATACTTTCACCATGTTCCCTTGCTTGGAAATAAGGGATGATACATACAGAGGCCGACACCACATGGTGCAGCCCCAGTAGATCATCGAGGCGTATGGAAGGGTTACTTCGCCTTCTAAGCGACATGCCGTTGGTTCGACTCCAACTTCCGCCCCTATGGCGGAATAGCTCAGTGGTAGAGCAGTCTTGTGCCTTTCCGACCTTTTTCCTCGATGATCTTTAATAAATGAATTGGAAGCGAGGCGCTGGAAAGGGCTTCTTCGACTTAAATGGGTTAAGTATTCGTCGTGTCTGTGTGAATGGACACCATCTGCCTTTTCCATTTTTTCCTCGCTTCATTACATCAGATGAAATACCTTGGTGAGGCGCTGGGATGGGTTACTTCGAGCTTATCGACACATTGAATTACCCGGGCAATACGGCAGGTTCGACTCCTGCAGCATACCTATCCCGCTTTTTCCTCACCTTTCTAATTTTTAAGGAGCTGATACTGTTGAATATGACAAAGAAGCTGTTTGGCGCCTTGCGACCAAACACTCTAAATAAAGCTAAATATCCAGCCTATACGCGTTCTATAGAGGAGCAATACGTACAGACGCTGCTGACCAATACGATGAGTAATACGTTTTATGCGGATCAACATGAACTGTTAAGTGAGGCGGAACAGCTTCATCATGAGATGGCAAACACGAATTCAACTTTTATGGCAAAAGCAATCGTATTTGCTCGTAATGAGGGCTTTATGCGCCTCCAGCCGCTGTTTGGCTTGGCTGTATTATCTCTCTATCGTCCGGACTTGTTCGCGAAGATCTTTATGCAGGTGGTGCGGATTCCTTCTGATTTGTCCGACTTCTTAACCATTGTGAGTGGATTAGGACGCGGTGAGGGTGGACGCGCGATTAAGCGGCAGGTGAATCAATTTTTGTCTGGTATAACTGAGTATTGGGCGATCAAATATAATGGACGTGGCCGCGGTTACAGCCTAGGGGACGCCATTGCAACGGCCCATCCGAAGCCGCAAGATTTGAGGCAGCAAGCGTTGTTCCGATATTTGCGCGGCCAAGAGGCTAATCTGGATCTGCTGCCGCAGGTACAGGCGCTAGAGCAATTGAAGCTTGCTGCGACAGAATCCGAACAGATCGCGTGGATTACACGAGGCAAGTTGCCCTATGAGACAGTAACGGGGGCGATTAAGCCTTTGAAAGCTGTATGGGAAGCATTATTGTACCAAATGCCGACGTTTGCGCTGCTTCGTCATCTGAACGCGCTGCAGCGAGCAGGCGTCTTGGATGAGAAGAGCCATTTGGATTATGTCGTGAGTCGACTGACCGATCAACAGGCGCTGCGCAAAGCTAAAATTTTGCCATTCCGGTTAGCGACTGCGTTTCGTCAGATAGAGCATGTAGAGCTTCGTGATGCTTTACGTGAAGCGGTTGAGCTGACGTTTGACAATCTCCCGCAGTTGGGAGAGCAAACGGCTATTTTCCTAGATATCTCAGGCTCGATGGAAGGCCATTATCTTGAAACAGGCGCGATCTTCGCCTTGGCCATGTACAAAAAGACACAGGGAAATTCGCTGTTCTGGTTGTTTGACACGGATGTATATGACGCTAAACCTTCACGTAAGGATAGTATCTTGACACAAGCGGCGCACATCCATACGCGTGGTGGAACAGATACAGGAGCGGCGGTAAAAAAGCTAATTCAGGAGCGGAGAAAAGTCGATCAGATCATTATGATTACAGATGAGCAGCAGAATAGCGGCAGTCCGTTCTATGAACAACTGAAGCGGTATCGTTCGCAGGTGAACCGTGATGTAAAGGCTTTTATTATCGATATAGCGCCTTATCGGCACGTCATGGTGCCGGATCAAGATCCGCAGACGTTCTACATTTATGGTTGGAGTGATACTGTATTATCTTATATCGCTCAGACCATACAGGAATACTCAAAGATGACGGAGCAAATAGCAGCGTTGAACTTGGATTAACTGGATTCGGGGACAGCACATTCAAACTAAAGTAAGGGAAGTGAGACCTCATGTCAGCTTATCAACAACTTATCTTGGAGGAATTGGCACGAATCGAAAAGGAAGAACAAGTTCGAATCTTGTATGCTTGCGAATCGGGCAGCCGTGCCTGGGGGTTTCCGTCCAAAGACAGCGATTACGACGTTAGATTTATATACATCAGACCGTTGGAATGGTATTTATCTATATTTGAGCAGCGAGACGTGATTGAGCGGCCGATTAGCAATATGCTGGATGTGAATGGCTGGGATCTGAAGAAAGCGCTGAAGCTGTTCCGCAAGTCTAATCCGCCGCTGCTGGAGTGGCTGCAATCGCCAATTCGGTATCAGGAGAACTATTCTATTGCAGAGCAGATACGCTGCCTTGCACCGTCCACTTTTTCACCCAGATCGTGTATGTATCACTATCTTCATATGGCAAAAGGAAACTATCGCGAGTATTTACAGGGTGAGCAAGTGAAGATCAAAAAATACTTCTATGTACTTCGTCCGATACTGGCTTGCGAATGGATTGAGAAGTACAACACGATGCCTCCCATCGAGTTTCAAGTGCTGGTTGAGGGGATCGTGTCAGGCAATAGCGAGCTTAGGGCTGCAATTCAGCAGCTGCTCGTGCGGAAAATGGCGGGAGATGAGCTTGATTATGAGCCTAAAATACATGCGATCAACGCGTTTTTGGAAGAAAAAATAAGCTTTTATGATCAAGTTGCTGCTAAAATGTCTGCGTCTACTGACAATCAGGATCAGCAGCTTAACAAGTTGTTTCGGTCAGCATTGGATGAGGTGTGGGCATAAGGCAGGATATTATTGTTTGGATACTCTTGAGTAATGAATTGGCCATTGTATCGATCAAGTAGCTGGGATAAAGGGCTTAGAGTATCCATGTAGAGGAAAAATTATTTGGCAGAGGGGTTAAAGCTTATGGCTTATCAAAATATAGATGGTGTTCGTGTGTGGGGAAACCCAGAGGAAGGGGCTTTGGTCCAAGCCAAACTATGTGCTGATACCGGAAATGTCGTACAGGCGCTGTTGATGGCAGATCACCACAAAGGGTACAGTCAGCCCATTGGCGGCGTAGTCGTATACGAGGGTCAAATATCACCGTCTGGCGTTGGCTATGATATCGGATGCGGTAACAAAGCGGTGCGTACCAATCTGTATGCTGCAGATATTAAGCCTCGGCTGGCTCAGATCATGGATGAGATCGCGCGTAGTATTTCATTTGGGATGGGTCGTGTCAATCAGGAGAAGGTGGATCATGAGTTGTTTGATGACCCTGATTGGTCTGTGTATGAAGCGATCGGCAAGCAGGAGCACGACAAGCTGAAAGTGTTGGCCCGCAATCAGCTTGGCACAGTAGGCAGCGGCAACCATTTCGTGGATTTGTTTGAGGAAATGGAGACGGGGCGGCTGTGGATCGGAAATCACTTCGGTAGCCGCGGCTTTGGACATAAGACGGCAAGCGGCTTCCTAAACTTGGCTGCGGGAAGAGCCTTTATGGATAAAGCGCCTGGCGAAAAGATGGATCAACCGCCAGTACTGCTTGATCTTAACAGTGAACTGGGAGATATGTATTACCGTGCAATGAAGCTGGCGGGTCGTTACGCATATGCAGGACGTGATTATGTGATCCAAGAAGTGCTGTCGATTCTCGGAACTGCAGCAGACTTTGAGGTTCATACTCACCACAACTACGCTTGGAAAGAGACACATAACGGAGAAGAAGTTGTAGTTGTGCGTAAAGGAGCTACACCGTCGGCACCGGGACAAGTAGGCTTTATCGGCGGAAGCATGGGCGATATTTCTGTTATCGTCAAGGGCAAAGATACAGTGGAAAACCGCGATGCGTATTATAGCACTGTTCATGGCGCAGGACGTGTCATGAGTCGAACGCAGGCAGCCGGCAAGATGAACTGGAAGACCCGCTCTCGCAGCGGCGGACAGATCAGTACGCAGCAGATGCTGGACGCGGTTCGTGACTTTGGGGTCGAACTTCGCGGTGCAGGGACGGATGAAAGTCCATTTGTATACCGTAAGCTTCAAGAGGTGCTGGATGCCCATGCGGAGACGATCGAGGTGTTGAACGTATTAAGGCCGATTGGGGTGTGTATGGCAGGGGCGGATGAGATTGATCCTTATAAGGATTAATAGATTACGAGAATATTGATTCGTATTGTAGACCGACCGAAAGGTTCGGAGAGGAGAGAATAAAAGATGGCTATTGTACAATTAAAATCTGCTAATCCCCAGTTTACTTTTCTAATCAAGAAAAATCCGAACTCTGGAATGCAGCTTCGTTCAATTCGCAAAGGAATGGCATACGGCTGGTATTCGGATGAGTCTACGTATAATGTTTACTTTAAAGATGCTGATAACGAGATATCGTACAAACAGCATGAAAACGAACATTTTGAATATTTGAATGTGTCACGCTACAACACGCCGTTATTTCCGCTTAATGCGATCAATGAATTTTTTAATGCACCATTAAAGAGATCAGATGATGAACTTGACTTGGAAGGTTATGATCATTCGCTCTTCATCAATATGATCCATATTGAGATGGTTCGATATATTGATTTTTTCCAAAAGCACTTACCAGACTTCACCTTTCATATTCAGCATCGATCACATAAAAGTTACGCTTTAACTGTAACGACACGGAGGAGCCTCTATCAACTGCTTCATGTGACTAGTGTTCTTTGCTTGTTTTTATCTATGTTAGGGAACGAATATATTGATATATCTGATAGTATTCTCGACAAATATATTAAGAGTCTTAATATAATAGACGCGCCTTTTTATATTCGGAGTTTATTTGCGCGGAACTTTTTATCCTCTAGACAACGATTCAATAAATATAAGTCTGAAATTGAAAAAACAAGACGATATGACATTCGTCTGGATTATGGGGGGACGGCATTCCAACGAAGAAATTATATTGGTGGAGTATTACCTCTTAATAAATCATTAGTGGACATTGGTTGCGGTGAGGGGTTTTATGCCATCCCTTTTGCCAAGAAAATGGATCACAGTTATTATGCAATTGACACGAATGAAGAAATATTGGATGCCTTGCAACGTAAAGCAATAATCAAAGAAATCGATAATATATCAACCTATCCTTCTCTTGATCAATTTTTGGGAACGTATAACGGCGAACTAGTGGATGTCATCATGACTGAAGTAATTGAGCACATGAGTGAGAATGAAGCGAAAGATTTGATTCAACATGTATGCAGACATGTTAACTATGAACATTTTATTATTACAACACCGAACGCTGACTTTAATACTTTTTATGAGTTGGATGGCTTTAGGCATGATGATCATAAGTGGGAAATGGGGCAGGAACGTTTTAGAGCCTGGTTCTTGGAATTCTTGAAGGAAATGAATCTTCACTACGAATTCGTAGCTATCGGTGATAGTGTAAATCAGGTCAGTACTACACAAGGAATTGTGCTGAAGAAAAGAGGGGATTGAGATGGAACTTCGGACGAAAATACACACTATTTTTATGATGATTGGACCGACAGAATGCGGCAAGACAACATTTGCACAGGATGTACTCATTCCGCAGCTCAGGTTTGAAGATATACATAAAAATGCTAAATTCAATATCCAATATATTTCGTCAGACGCTATTCGGCAGGAGGTTTTGGGGAGTGACTATGACAAGTATGATCAAGTCATGCTGGAAGCTAGCTCTCAAGCTTTTCACTTGCTGTTTGAGAAACTTAAAATGGTCACTTCATTTCCTATAAATGCGGAATTTATTGTATTGGATACAACAGGATTAGCCGATGATTTTCGGGCAAAGGTAAGGGAGATTGCATCTGAAAATAAGTATAATGTTGAGGTCATATTATTTGACTATCGCAAGCGCGAAGACTATTATGCTTCCGAACGTTCGAAGAAGATCATTACTAATCATATTAATCGTTTTAAAAAGGATGTTTTGGGTTCATTATCGCGGGAAGGATACTCGAATATACACAAGATACGAGCTAAAGATTTTTATTCAACAGTGTGTCCAAACGATAGTTCTCCATATAAAGTGATTATTGAAAATCGTGATGACTATCTTCATACTATTTTGCCACAAAACCTAAAGTATATTATGGTTGGTGACGTACACGAGTGTCTTAACGATCTTCAAGGGTTGCTTTTGAGTTATGGCTATCAGATTGAATCCGGAAGATTGATTGCAACAGATCAAGTGCGGGATACTAAAGTGATCTTAGTGGGGGACTGGATCGATAAAGGTCAACAAACAAGAGAGACGATAGAGTTCCTTTACGTAAATCAAGAACATTTTCTTTTTGTTCTTGGAAACCATGAAAATTTTGTACACAAGTATATAAAAGGTGAAGTTAGTGGTGTGGAGCAGGAGTTGCTTCATACGTACTTTGACTCGACTCAGGTCCTGCTACATGATGCAGATCTAATGGATAAGTTTTGTCAGCTCGTAAACTTATCACAACCTTTTTATAAGTTCTGTGGAGTAAATGGTCCATCTTTTTATGTAACACACGCACCATGCAAAAACAAGTATATTGGGAAGTTGGACACAAGCTCTCTCCGACATCAACGTAATTTTAGAGTTGATCGAAATGTGCCGTTCGAAGAACAACTTCAATTCCTGAAGCAAGAAGCGGTAAAAAATCATCCTTATCATGTGTACGGCCATATCGCGGCCAAAACTGCATTCCGTATTAAAAATAAAATTCATTTGGATACGGGAAGCGTTCATGGAAATGCGCTGACATCTGTTAAAATCTCGTTTAAACCGTTCTTTAAAGCGTACAAATCGAAACAGGTCATTATAGCGGAATCCTTACAAGATTTGTTTGTGGAACAAGGAAAAATTACGATTCAAGATCTCGATGTTGATGAGGTTCGCCGACTCCAATACTGTTCGCGGAATAAGGTCAATTTTATTTCCGGTACGATGCCTCCTGCAGATAAGGATGAAGCGACGTATCAGCTCGAGTCATTAACTTCAGGTCTAAATTATTATGCAGCTCGCTCAGTAAATAAAGTTGTATTACAACCCAAATATATGGGTTCAAGATGTAATATATATTTGCATAATGAGCGTCAACGATGCTTTGCAGTTAGTCGAAATGGCTATAAGATTAATCAGGTTGAGCTGACAGCAATATACGATCAACTGCAGCTGAAATTCGGTGGATATATGCAGGATAATAGAATAGAAATGCTCATTATTGATGGCGAGTTGCTCCCTTGGAAGGCCTTGGGTGATGCCTTGATTAAACGTCAGTTTAAGCCTATTGAATCAGCCCTAGAGAGTGAGTTTGAATTTCTTAAGCAGTATAGTTTCCAACAAGAATTTGACCATTTAGCGGATCAATATCAGGCTAGCGGGTTTGAGCAGGACCAATTTCATATACCAAAGGCAAAGTTAAGTGAGAAGTATGGAGACAACATATATCAAAATTATAAGCACGTGCACAGTATTTTAGAGACTTACGTACCACTACACGAACACGAAAAGGCATATATCACCTATAAAAGGCAGCTTGAATTATATGCTGAGGACGATACACTTGAATTTAAACCATTTGCGCTACTAAAAATAATCTATGAGTCCGGTGAAGAACAAATACCAGATTGGACTACTTCTGATATGTATCAGTTCTTATCTGAAGATGAATATCTTACTGTAGACTTGACCGAATCGGATAGCTATGAGAGAGCAGAGCATTATTTTGCATCGCTTACAATGCTTAATCATATGGAAGGAGTCGTAATTAAACCTGAAGTAAATAATGGGGATGCAGCACCTTTTATGAAGGTTAGGAACCCGGATTATTTATCAATTATATATGGTTATGATTATCGGTTCCCGCATAAGTATCATAAGTTATTCAAACAGAAAAATATAAAGCAGAAACTTCGAACATCTATAAATGAGCACCGCCTTGGAAAGAAAATGTTATCCTTTAAGTTTGAAGATATTAAACCAGATAACAGAGAGTATCAGGAGATTGTATCCAATTTGTTATTTGAAGTAGCTAAAGAGAAGGAGATTGATCCACGGTTGTAAAGTGTAAAAAGAAAGAGAGGAGACGTATTTATACGTACTCCTCTCTTGTTACTAGTTATGCATAAATATCTACACAGATCTTAACGAGTTCAACAGAACATCAAACTTGCTATACATAAACGACAAACTTTTCTGCACAGAGGAATTGAAGTCATTCTCGCTCATGCCATCCTTGCCAGCCAAGTGAGTCTTAATATTTTTGACGATGGCTGCTTTTAATACGTTGATTTCTTTCAGTGCCTTATCACTTTCTATCTTGTGCTGCTTTACTTTAGCAGAACATATCTTCTTCGCGGCGTTAAGCGCTTTGATGTCTCGAACCTTCTCTGCTTTGGCTTGCGCCAGCGTGTCCTTGCTCGCTTTACTCTTAACTAAGCTAGTGTATCTAGCTGCTGAGGCTTTATACTGCTCTGTGAGAGGCTTAACATCTGGACACAGCAAGACACTCAGGTTCTTCTGGGCGGCTTTCACTTCGTTAACCTTGCCCTTGTAAGACTCAAAATAAGTCTTTTCAATATTTACCTTAGACGATGATGCGGCTGCAAACGCTTGAGAGGGTACGAGTACAACAAGCAGAAGCAAAAGTACTATTATTTTCTTCATATTCCAGCTTCCTTTCTTGGTTGTAATTCTATCATAAGGGAGGTTATGGAATATTTCAATATTTGCAAATCTAATAGGGTATAAAGCACCAGTCGGTGTTGGAGTTCATTTTAAAGTGGGGAGTCCATTATATCAACCTTTTGATTATCGATGCTTAACCGTCATCCGATAGACCGAATGGGGAAGGAAATTAGCGAGGGAATATGGTGAGCGGACGAGTATGCAAATGAACAACAAAACCCCGTCCAGCCAAAGGCTCAAGACGGGGCCGTTAATACATATGGAATCGTTGTGAAACGATTCAGTAAGGGAAGGGGCACACGGGACTAGGGTTACTTAATCGAGTAAGGCAGCTTAAACGTCCACAACTCAGTGCCGTTATCCGAAGATGTGCTGCCCACGCCAAAGTCATTGTCGTTGACAATCACGAGTGTATTGCCATTCACAAGCGACAAGCCCTCAATCTTCTCGTACGGGTAGCCAAACTGAACCCCGTCGAGTACAGTGCGCTTAGAAGGCGGGAGAATCCCGTTCGCGCGCAACTCGGCAATCGTCATCTGCTCCAGCGTCTTACCTGCTTTCTCATCATCATATTTGCCGAGAATGTTAGATGCATTAGTCAGGTCGATCGCATAAATTCGTTTCAACTGTGCCTTGTCGCCCGCGTTTTTGTCACGCTCATCGATCAGCAGCGTGTTCTCGTTTACTACGACCAGATCAGAGATTACGATGTCTGATTGGGACAGGTTGTTGAATTGCTTCGCGTCTTCCGCCACATAAGCATATTCAGCTACTGGCTGCAGTGTTGCTAGATCAAGCTTGATGATCCGCAGCTGGCGCGAATTGTCCGTGGACTTGTCCGGGCTGCGAAGCGGGCTTTGCATGGCCATGAACATATATTTGCTGTCAGGCGTGATGCCAACCGCCTCTGCACCACGGTTTTGGCGAAGCTTGTTGTATACGGCTGGCAATGTTTCACGTGCTGGCACGAGCGGGGCGGACACTTGCGCGCCCCAGCCCTTCGGCACGATCCTTTCGATAAGCGTGCCATCGCGTTTTACATGGACGATAGAAGGACCGTACTCATCAGAGATCCAGAACGTGTCATCTTTTGGATTATAGGCAAGTCCTTCGATATCAAGCCCATAGGGGTCATAGGCAAGCTCTTTCTCTGCTTTGACATCAAAAGGCACTTCGTCACGGCCTTTAATGTTCGGTAGACCCGTAATACGATCATTACCTGTTGCAGGATTGGTGCCGTTTAGTTTTAATGGTATTTGCTCTAATATTTTAATTTCGCCTTTTTCAATTTGGATCTTATAAAGGCTTGGCGTGTAAGTGGCAAGCGGGAAAGTCCGGCGATTCTTGCCGTTGACCTCGACTTCTCCGTTAGGACCGCGGTCTGCTGTTGAATAAAACACGTTATCAGGGTCACCAGGTATGTGAGTTAAAGAGGAACCGATCCCCATTTTGACCCCTTCGTTTAGATTAGGTGCATTTAATTTATACTTTCCAGTTAACTCAGGTTTGTCTGTCAGTGCTACGCTGCCACGGAACTCATCCCAATCTACATATTTGCCAGAGGCTTCACTAAGCGCACGAAGCGGCAAATATAAACGGCCATCGATATCCACCGCAGAAGAAGATGGTGTCACCACTTGCCCGTTGTTGGTATACGTAATCTGCTCTGCCGGGGAACCATTTAGTGCATTTACAGGTATTACGTTGGTGCCTACTGTGAGTGTAAGTGCTGCTGTAGCAGCCATCAGCCATTTGTTGTTCATGATCGATAAATCCCCCTTCAATCGTTAACTTGCTCGTATTTAGTCGAATTATAGCAGTCACTTGTTAAGCTTACGTAATGGTGATGTTGAATTTGTGTAAATGAGAGTGTAGGGGGTCATTTTCATTTGTTCTAACAGGGACGAGACGATTGATTGACTAAAGAAGATTTCATATGCTATATTTTTCTATTTTTTTCGTTACCGTATTGACATCGAAAATTAGGTTGTGGTATATAAAAAGAAGTATTAGCACTCGACAGGAAAGAGTGCTAATCATGGCGAACTATATATATGACCGCTGCACACCCTAATTGTTAGCAAGGTGAGCCAGCGTTGATTCTATTATTTTCTTTACATTGAAAGGGGATCTATTCATGGCCAAGAAGCAGTTCAAAGCAGAATCCAAGCGATTGCTGGAAATGATGATCAACTCCATTTACACCCAACGAGAAATCTTCTTGAGAGAGCTTATCTCCAATGCAAGCGATGCAATCGACAAGATGTACTACAAGGCGCTTGCTGACGATCAGTTAGTATTTAACAAAGAAGATTATTACATTAAAGTAGCAGTTGATAAAGACAGCAGAACATTGACGATTACAGACACTGGCATCGGGATGTCCAAGGAGGAGTTGGAAAATAACCTTGGGGTAATCGCCAAGAGTGGGTCGTTGGCTTTTAAGTCTGAAAACGAATCAAAAGACGGACATAACATTATCGGTCAATTCGGGGTTGGATTCTACTCCGCCTTTATGGTTGCGGACGTTGTTGCAGTAGTCAGCAAAGCGTTCGGCAGCGATGAGGCGTTTAAGTGGGAGTCTAAAGGTGCTGACGGATATACGATTGTACCGTGTGAGAAGGATACAGCAGGAACCGAGATTACGTTGCAAATTAAAGAGAACACAGAAGATGATCAATATGACGAGTACTTGGAAGAGTATCGCCTCAGATCGATTATTAAGAAATATTCCGACTTTATACGTTACCCGATTAAGATGGATGTAAAGGGTCAGCGTCCTAAAGAAGGCAGCGAAGAGAATGAGCTGGAAGACTACCAAGAAGAACAGACGATCAACAGCATGGTACCGATCTGGCGTAAAAATAAAAATGAACTGACGACCGAAGATTATGAGCGCTTCTACAACGAAAAGCGTTATGGCTTCGATAAACCGTTAAAGCATATTCATATCAGCGCGGACGGCGCAGTGGTGTACAAGGCAATCCTGTTTATTCCAGAGAATACGCCATTTGATTATTACACGAAGGAATACGAGAAAGGTCTAGAGCTCTATTCCAACGGCGTGCTCATTATGAACAAATGCGCAGACCTGCTGCCAGACTATTTTGGCTTTGTTAAAGGAATGGTCGATTCCGAAGATCTATCCTTGAATATCTCACGTGAGATGCTGCAGCATGACCGCCAATTGCATTTGATCGCCAAGAACATCAAAAACAAGATCAAGAGCCAACTGCAAAGCTTGCTGAAGGATGAGCGCGAGAAATATGAAACGTTCTACAAGTCTTTTGGCAGACAGTTAAAATACGGCGTGTACAGCGATTACGGCACTAATAAAGAAACACTGCAAGACTTGGTGATGTTCTATTCATCCACCGAGAAGAAGCTGGTGACGTTAGACGAGTACGTATCCAGAATGCCAGAAGAGCAAAAGTACATTTATTATGCGTCTGGTGAATCCATCGAGCGTATCGAGAAGCTGCCGCAAGCTGAGATGGTAGCTGACAAAGGTTATGAGATTCTATACTTCACCGATGATATCGATGAATTTGCGATTAAGACGATTATGCAGTACAAAGAGAAGGAGTTCCGTTCCGTATCCAGCGGAGACCTGGGTATTGAGGCGGATGAAAACGATCAGGCTGAGGAAGCGAATGACAACGATAATAACGCGTTGTTCGAAGCGATGCAGAGCATTCTGACCGGAAAAGTGAAGCAAGTAAAAGCATCCAAACGATTAAAATCTCATCCGGTGTGTTTGTCCACGGAGGGTGAACTATCCATCGAGATGGAAAAAATATTAAAGGCAATGCCAAACAGCCAAGATGTACAAGCGGATAAAGTGCTGGAAATCAACGTCAACCATGAAGTATTCCAATCCTTGAAGGATGCGCAAGCATCAGACCAAGAGAAGTTGAATCTGTATACGAATCTATTGTACAACCAAGCACTGTTGATTGAAGGCCTGCCAATTCAAGACCCTGTTCAATTTACAAATGATATGTGCAAAATTATGGTGTAAGCCGTAATGCTCAAATAGTTATAAAATATTTTGACTGGCTTGCTGCTGTTGCAATTAGCTGTCATACCTGCTATAACCCGACATCGGAGTCCTATCCGATTCGGGTTATTTGGTCTGTTATGCACTGATTTTGTCTCAGTTTCGAAGTTGCGTTTGGAAGGCTTGCAGCGTCTCTGTCAAATGCTGTACGGGGGCTTGCTCCAACAAGTCCCCGGTTTGCGATAAGTGTGTCGCCGCATTCAGCAGCGTGAAGTCGCGCGGACTCGGATTGCGGCTGACTTCTTCCCAAGTCAAAGGCATAGAGATGGTGGCATAAGGGGTGGCTCTGGGCGTATACGCAGCCGCAATCGTACGACCGATATCATGCTGTGCATAATCGATGTAAATGCGAGTGCCGCGATCCTTTTTCAGTCGCTCGATGGTAAAGAGGTTCGGAGATTGCTGGCATAAGTACTGCGCTACGAATAAGCCGAATGACTTCAATTGGGCGAATGTCGGTCCCCGCTGCAGCTTGATTACGACTTGGACGCCGGTTGCACCAGAGGTTTTGGGTACACTGTCAATACCTAAGGAGTGCAGCAGCTGCCCTACAAGTGCTGCAGCTTCCATGATCCGCGGCTCTACGGGAATAGAAGGATCAAGGTCAATAATCCATTGCTCAGGAAGCTCATCTCCTATGGTGTGCAGGGAGGGGTGAAATTCCAGGCTTGCTAGATTGGCAAGCCAAATCAACGTAGGCAAGTTGTTAAGCAGCACATACTCATGTTCACCATGAAATGCTGTGTTTACGAATTCAGGCGTGGGCTGCGGGCAATTTTTCTGATAAAAGGACTCCCCATGCACACCATCTGGATATCTAATCGTTGTTAAATAACGATTCTGGCAATAACGAATCAAGTAAGGAGCAACAGGCAGCAAAAGTTTCACATAATCGGCTTTTGTTAATCCAAGTTCAGGCCACAATAGCTTGTCAGGATTGGATAAAGGGACCTCAAACCCTTCGATTTGGAGTGAATATTTAGCTGCCATAGGTTGGGGGCCTCCTTTATTATTGCCATGCCATTGATTCGAGAATGAAAATGGTTGGGGTTACGTATTGGCACTTAATTTTGCAGGTGCTGCTTGCTTGGCAGAGCTAATAGCTTCGGATGCCTGAGTACACCTGCGCTGGTAAGTTCAAGGGCCGTCACATCACAAAGAAGCGGCTGCGTGAACCATTGCAGCTGTTCTCGGTTTAATTCAGCTGGAAAGGAATTAATGCGTCCGACAACGGGCTTGTTAACGCCATATTGTTGGGACCATTCCTGCAGCAGGGTGCGATGCGTTTCGTTTAATCCACTTGCCGCTCTGCCAATATAGACACCGTCGGTATGCAGCAGGATCAAGCTTGCAATCCTGCCGCTATTAATAACGTAGCCAACAGCAAGTGCGGTGAGATTCAAACGTTTCTTCAGTTTTACCCATTCCCGGTGCAGCTTGCCTTGCAGATAAGGGGAATTGCGGTGTTTGCTAACGATTCCCTCCCACTCGTTTGCCTCTATCCACTGCCATAGGGCAGGGCCATTAGAAAACACATCGGTTACAAACAAAGAGGCAGTACGTTCTGGCATAAGCTCCAGCAAGGTTTGATGTCGCTGCTCATAGGGGAGTTGACGCATATCCTTACCATTTAAGGCCAATAAGTCAAAAACCACATACGTAAGGCTGTATTGTTGTCTTGTGGAGTTGGCCGAGCGTTGTCTTTTTAAAATAAGGGAAAAGGATGGACGCTGCAGTTCCGGATCAAAAACGACAGCTTCACCGTCTAACAAGACAGAATGCCCTTCAAGGGGAAGGTAGGTGGCTAAAGCAGCAGCGATAGGCTGATAATCTGCTGTCCGCTTTTCCATCTTGCGTGTATAGAGCTCGATCTGACCCTCATGGATGAAGGCCAGCAGCCGAATACCATCCCATTTTAATTGATGCAGCCAATCTTCACCTGCTGGCAGCGATTGAATAGGCAGCGGGGCCATCGGCATGAAGCGCTGATCCAAATGGATGTCCAGAGGCAGCAGTTGGTCTGGCTGCCGTACCTTGCTCACGGCGCCTCCGTGCCGCGGCGAGTACGCCTGCGCGGCGCGGGAGCACCTGCCGCGCTGTCGCTGCCTGCTGCCGCAGGCAGCTCTTCCGCTTTGCGGCTGCGTGTCCGCTTCGTGCGGGTAGGCGTGCTGTCTACGGCCAGCGGCGGGGCGGCAGCCGATTCAGCGCCAGCGTTGCTGCTGCTCGCGGCTGATGCATCCCCCGCCGCGGTGCGCCGCTTGCGGGAGCCTGCGGCTGGCTTAGCGCTTGCGGCGGCTTGGCCAGCCGGCCCTTTGGCTGCGCTCCTGCCCTTTGCACGGCTGCTTGCAGCTGGAGTCGCGCTTGTCGCAGCCTTATTGCCAGCAGTGCCAGTTTGCGCCGCAGTTGTCCGGCTTGCTTCTGCGCCGACCTGAGGTGCAGCCTTGCCGCTTGCTGCTGCTGAGCCGAGGTCAGGCACGACAGGCTGCATGGCCTGAATGCTGGCCTGCAGCGCAGCCATGAGATCCACGATTGGCGGCTCGTTATTTGCCGCTGGTGCTGTTGTAATCTCTTTGCCGGCAATTTTTTCTTGAATCCGTGTAAGCAGGCGCTCGCGGTATTCGTCCGTATATTTTTGCGGCTCAAAATCACTGGACAACTGGTTAATCAGTACTTGGGCCATCTCTAGCTCCTTCGGATTAATTTGAATGTTCTCAGGAATGTTTGGAACTTGCCCAGAACTGCGAATTTCATCTGGATAATGCATCGTCTCCATCACAAGGCAGTTATCAAGCACACGAATAGCGGCTAAGCTGCTTTTGGCGCGCAGCGTTACTTTTGCAATGCCAATCTTGTTGGTACTGTTTAGGGCTTCGCGCAGCAGTTGATAAGCGTTGCCACCTGCCTGATCTGGGGAGAGATAATAGGTTTTTTGATAATAAATGGGATCAATCTCCGCCAAGTCTACAAAATCCAAAATGGCAATTGCTCGATTGGCATCATCTTGAAGACCTTCGAGCTCGTCTTTGTTAAAAAGCACAAAATGTCCTTTTTCATATTCATAACCTTTAACGATATCGTTCCATGCTACTTCTGTGTCGCAAACAGGGCACTGGCGTACATAGTTTAGCGGACTGCCGCATACCGAATGAATCATACGCAGTGAGATATCTTTGTCTTCGGTGGCAGAGTGCATTTTTACAGGAACGTGGACAAGTCCAAAGCTGATGGCCCCTTTCCATACGGTATGCATCATCATTCTCCTGTTCTTCATTAGCATTTGTGTAGGTTCAGTATGTGAATTTGATGGTCAATCTACACGGGAAAGAGATGGGAAGTCATGTATGTTTCGGACGAGTTTAAGCCAAATTAAACATACCGACATATGAGGAGGTTCACGATGAACGCAGAACGTGCCAAGCAAATATATGAAATGAAAGATACAGTACCTGTAAAATTAGATGGAGAACAATCAGTGTGGATCGAACATGTCGATACGGCCAACGGAATGGCGACCGTTCAGGTAGGTGCCAACCCGACGAATACGGAAACCGTATCGGTAGAGCGTCTGATTGAATCGACCTAAGTGGGAATCGAAATAGATAGGGCATAACGTTTTACTGCACGAAGCTGCGCGATCAAGGCTCTATGAAGCCAATTGCGCAGCTTTTTTGTTGTTTTGATATGGACGCTTGCAAATGTTCTGAGTTCTATAATCACTTTTTATTTATGTTATAATGAGGTGTTAGTTAGGCTTGCTATATTGAATCGTCATGCGGCAAGCTGCACGGAACAATTCATGCAGGAGGGGATCAAGTGTGCAGACGGCAAACTTTTCGTTTCGTTCTATGAGCGAAGCTGATACGGAGCGTTTGGCGACACGTGTGGCTGAGCATTGTGGGCCAGGGACAGTTATTGCGCTGGACGGAGACTTGGGCGCAGGCAAAACACGCTTTTCACAGGCTATTGCCAAGGCGATGGGAGTCACAGATGTTGTCAACAGCCCCACATTTACGATCATTAAAGAGTATAACGGCAAGGAATTGCCGCTTTATCATATGGATGTATACCGGATCAGCATGGCTGAGGCGGATGAGCTTGGTCTTGACGAGTATTTTTACGGAGATGGAGTGTCGCTAGTAGAATGGTCCAGCATTATTACGCCCATTCTGCCACCAAAGTACTTGCATCTGTACTTGCAGTATGAAGCAGAGCACGAGCGTATTATTCGTATGACAGCTTATGGAGAACCTTATGTAACCTGGTTGAATCAATTGAAATGGAGCGGAGTGTAATATGTCGTACGAAACGGAACAACATCGCAGATTACTTGCTTTCGACACGTCAACAGCAACGCTTGCCGTAGCCCTCGTGCAAGGCGGGGAAGTTAAGCAGTGCACGCACGATAATGCGGAGCGTAATCATTCGATCAAGCTGGTACCAGCTATGCATGATATGCTGCAAACGGAACAATGGGGTGAAGCGCAGCTTGATGGGATAGCAGTTGGTATGGGGCCAGGCTCTTACACAGGGGTGCGTATTGCAGTAACAGCAGCCAAAACGATAGCGTGGGCCTGGAATAAGCCGGTTATCGGTGTCTCTAGCTTAAGGGCGCTGGCTTTAACAGGGACTGCAATATATGCAGCTTCAGCAAAAGATAGATGCGTGGATGCTAATTATTCCGATAAGCAGGGTAATTTTACAGTATATCCGCTTATGAATGCACGTAGAGGACAAGTATATACTTCTTCTTTTACAGGATTTCATGCTGAGCTTAATACACTGCTGGATCACGCTTCTCAAGCTTGCAGTCGTGAACAGGCTTGTAAAGTGGAGCGGGAGGACAGCATACGTATGTTTGTCGATGTAGCCAGAGAAGCGGAGCAATTATTGCTGGCAGACTCGAATCAGAACGTTCTGTTTGTCGGGGAGACCATTCAGCAGCAAGACATACTGGACGAGTTATCGATTAAGTTTGGAGCTCGAATTCAAGTCATTCCTTGTGAAATGGATGCAGGCTGGATTGGTGTATTAGGGCAGGCGGCTCTAACACGTGGTGAGCAGTCTGATGTACATCGGTTAGAGCCGAACTACACGCAAGTGACTGAAGCAGAAGCCAAATTAAATGCACTTAACGCTCAGCAGGCGAACAATTAGCTCAAACCATAAGATGTTTGAACTGAACATTTGGCTGGATATACAAGAGGTTATAAGGAAAAAGCAGTGGAAGGAGCAGGGCGGGATGAAGGAAATGAAACGGGACCAAGCTGAATTACAGGCTGTCACATATGTGCGTGGGATGGAAATTACGGATGTTGAGCAGGTCATACAGGTCGAGCACGCCTCTTTTACAGTGCCATGGACGAATGATGCTTTTCATAATGAATTGACCACCAACCTTTTTGCCCGATATATTGTTATCGAACATGAAGGAAGAATAGCAGGATACGCTGGTATGTGGACCATTCTGGATGAAGCACATGTCACTAACATTGCGGTTCATCCTGACTTTCGAAGACGAGGGTGGGGCGAGTGGCTGCTGCGGGAGTTGATTGCTCGTGCAATCGCACTCGGCATGGTGAAAATGACACTTGAAGTACGAGTGACTAATCTTACTGCGCAGCATCTGTATCGCAAATTCAAATTTGAACCCGCCGGTGTTCGTAAAGGCTATTACTCCGATAATCAAGAAGATGCCTTAATTATGTGGACGGATCTGCAGCAGCTGTGCAGCACCCAGAACGAAGTAGGTGAGAGGTAACATGACGCAAATACAGTCAACGAACGAACAAATTGAAATAAAGTTGTGCCGTAGTGGTATTCTTCTTGCAATTGAGACAAGCTGTGATGAAACGGCTGTAGCAATCGTACGTGACGGCCAAGAAGTACTGGCAAATGTGGTGTCAAGCCAGATTGATGTGCATCGTCGGTTTGGCGGCGTAGTGCCAGAGATCGCTTCTCGCAAGCATGTGGAGACGATTACCGTCATGATTGAACAGGCGCTGGAACAAGCTGGATTGACACTGCGTGATCTAAATGCAATCGCGGTGACGCAAGGGCCAGGACTCGTAGGCGCACTGCTCGTAGGTATTATGGCGGCCAAGTCACTTGCATTGGCATTAAACATTCCTTTAATCGGGACACATCATATTGCTGGGCATATTTATGCGAATCAGCTTGTAGCAAAGCTCGAATATCCATGCATGGCACTTGTGGTGTCCGGAGGACATACCGAGCTGGTATTGCTGGAGCGTGAAGGTCAATTTCGTGTCATAGGACGGACTCGTGACGATGCAGTGGGCGAGGCATACGACAAAGTAGCCCGTGCTGTGGGCTTTCCTTACCCAGGCGGTCCTCACATTGATCGGCTTGCGCTTGAAGCAGAGGAAGTTGTCAGCCTGCCGCGTGCTTGGCTGGAGCCTGATTCTTACGACTTTAGCTTTAGCGGTGTGAAGTCCGCTGTACTTAATGTAGTGAATCAAGCGAAGATGAAAGGCGAGCCTCCAATGCCAGCTGCGATCGCACGCGGGTTCCAGGAATCCGTCATTGATGTGTTAATTACCAAGGCGATGCGTGCCATTAAGGAATATGGAGCAAAGCAGCTGCTCTTATGCGGCGGTGTAGCTGCTAACAGAGGGTTGCGTGCGGCGCTCACCGAACGATGTGCGTTGGAGCAAGTGCCGCTTGTCATTCCACCATTTGAATATTGTACAGATAATGCGGCAATGATAGGTGCTGCTGGATATCTCAAATGGAAACATGAGCAATTCGTCGGATTTGATTTCACAGCGGAGCCGACTTTTTCGTTGGAGCAATGGTCGGTAATGTCTTCGTAAGAATGCTTGGAGATTGCATGGCTTGATAAGTTTGAAGTAAGAAACGGATCGGCTTGTTAATCTGCGTGGAATGAATGCAATGTTAAATGAATAGCTGAAAACAGCAGTTTAGTAGGGAGGCTTATTTTCGTTCTCGTGTGTGGGCGCGAATGGGCTTCCCTTTTTATATTGTTCATGAAAAAATGACATCTCCAATGGTTGTGGATAAAAGTTATCCACATATTCAGTAATATCATGTGGAAAACGCTTACAACACTTATTTAATAGGTTTTTGGTTTTTTCGGAAAAGGGGGATATTGTTTTCAACTTTTAGTGTGGAAAATGTGGATAGTGTGCATAAGTCAGTGGATAAACTTGGATTAAGGGACGAAAGTCCTATGATAATAAGGTATTTTTAAAGTCGATAATGGGAAATTTCTGATTTTAATCTGTGGATAAATATAGTTGTGTAAGGATAACAAGATATATATGGAGGTGGGGAAGGAGAAAAGAGCCAACCAGCATTAGACTTAGCTGCATTTGCAGACCAAGCTGATTGCCAGAAGGCTCTTGTCAGTACCGTTCCTACTCCATATTGGCTTCCCATTCTGCATACGCAGCTTCCAGCTTTGCTTTCTGCTCATCAATCTGCTGCTGAATGGCTTGAACTCGAACATAATCGTTATAGACCTCAGGGTCCGTAAGCAGCGCCTCTTGCTCTTCAATAAAGGCTTCCCATTCTGCAATCTGAACTTCAATCTGTTCCAGGCGGCGCTGACGCGCACGTTCTTCACGTTTGGCTTGTTTCTCCTGCTCAAATTGCGAGGCTCCCCGAGCATCTGCTGCTTGATTAGAACCCGTATTTACGGATGTCGTTTTAGACGTTGCAGCGGCAGCAGAGACGGACTGCACAGTGCTCATCTCAAGGTCCTCTTCCAGTTCCTGCTTCTTCGCCGTATAATCATCATAATTGCCCAAGTAGGATGTCATTCCATCAGGGGCAAGTTCTACAATCCGCTCGGCCATTTTATTCAAGAAATAACGGTCATGGGATATAAAGAGCAATGTCCCTTCATATTCCATTAAGGCAGATTCTAATACTTCTTTACTGAACAGATCCAAGTGGTTGGTTGGCTCATCCAGTATGAGCATATTGGCATCTTGCAGCATAAGCTTGGCTAATGCAACACGTGCTTTCTCCCCGCCGCTTAGGGTACTGACCTTCTTTTGTACATCGTCGCCGCTAAAGAGGAAGCTGCCCAGTACAGTGCGAATACGAACCTCTTCCATATGAGGATACTCATTCCATAGCTCTTCCAGCACAGTATGATTAGGGTTAAGTGTTGTCTGTTCTTGATCGTAGTATCCAATCATGACATGGGTACCCCAGTTAATCGTACCGGATGTTAAGGAATGTTTCTCTATTAATGCTTTGAGCAAGGTTGACTTCCCAACCCCGTTTGGTCCAATAAGCGCCACCATTTCGCCACGATTTAGATCTAAGTTTGCTTGTTGGAACAATGGAGGGCTATTCTCATAGGAAAATGAGGCGTCGCGCACCCGCAGGACATCCTTGCCGCTTGATCTTGCGACCTCGAAGGAGAAACGCGCTCGTTTTAGCTCACCGATTGGTCTCTCAATTCGTTCCATCTTCTCTAGTGTCTTGCGTCGGCTTTGGGCTCGTTTGGTTGTTGAAGCCCGTACAAGGTTGCGGCGCACAAAGTCTTCAAGCTTTGCAATCTCGTCCTGCTGCTTCTCGTACAGCTTCATAACTTGTTCGTATTCAGCGGCCTTCAGCTCCATGTATTTGGTATAATTTCCGGAATACCGTTTAGCTTGATGCCGCTCGATCTCTACAATAGAGGTAACCATCGCATCCAAAAAGTACCGGTCATGGGATACGACAAGCACAGCGCCGGGATAGGAACGCAAATACTGCTCAAGCCACGTCAACGTATCAATATCCAAGTGGTTAGTGGGCTCATCAAGGAGCAGTAGATCGGGCTGTTGCAGCAGCATTTTGGCTAGTGCCAGACGTGTCTTCTGCCCTCCGCTTAACGTGTGAATTGCCGTGTCGGGATCTGTTCCGCCGAATCCCATACCATGCAAAATACCGCGCACCTTTGCTTCCATTGCGTACCCGCCCTGTTCGCGGAACCAGTCGGAACGCACGGAGTATCGGTGCAGCGCATCTTCGTAACGAACCGTATCTTCCGCCAACGCTGGGTCTGCTATTTGCTGCTCAAGATCGCGCAATTCCTGTTCAGCGTCGGTCAAATGGGAGAAAACAAGCATCATTTCATCCCAAATTGACCGATCAGATTGCAGACCGCTGTTTTGAGCTAAGTACCCCATTTTTGTTTCTTTGGCGCGGTAGATGGTGCCAGCGTCAGCTGTGAGTTCGCCGGCGATAATTTGTAGTAGGGTCGATTTGCCGGCACCGTTCACGCCTACAAGACCGATCCGCTCTTTGTCGTTCATATGAAACGTTATATTGGTTAAGACGGGAGTTATCCCGTAATTTTTATTTATGCCGTTTACCTGCAGCAGCATTCAGATCTCCTCCATGTTGAACAAACTATCCCTAGTTTACATGAAAATAGGAGGAAGTGCGACGTTATCAGCGTGATTATGACCGGAATGGTAGCAGGAAGGCGGTAACGATGGTACACTAAAAGTTGAAAATGATGAAAATGTATGAAAAGTACTGAACGACTTGAGCCTATTGCAAGGAAATGGGGGACGTTCATGGAATATAATCAACAGCATTGGGATTACGCTGACAAACAGCACCTTAGAACGCTGCTGAAGCAGCGGCGTCAGGAAGTATCAACAATTAATCGGGAATTGGCTAGTTCACAAGCATGCAGCCTGGCAATTCCAGTCATAGATCATATACGCAGGCAGCTTGATCATGAACTTACTGTACTGGCCTATATGCCATTTGCAAGCGAGTTGGATACTCGATTGCTTTTAACAGACCTAAGAAACAAAGGGGATCAGGTATATATTCCACTCACACATCGAGAAAATACTAGCATGTCTTGGCATCAATGGAATGACAGCACTACGATGAAGCCAGGGGCGTTTGGTATCTTGGAACCTTCTAATGATGCGCCACTGCAAGAAGAATCATGGGGTAAGATTGATATGATTTTGGTTCCTGGGGTTGCATTTGATCGTCAAGGCGGTAGACTAGGCATGGGTGCAGGGTATTATGACCGCTTCTGGTCACGGCTATTCGAAGTCTTGTCGTTTGAAGCTAGATCCGCTGTTGAGTTGGGTGATGGCGGCATGAAGAAGGTGTGCAACAGGCCTGTGCGGATCAGCTTACTTTATAGCTGGCAGCTCCTTGAGGCGGTACCGATGGAATCGCATGACATGAGCGTAGACGTGCTCGTACACGAGGACGAGATTATATATACGACAGCGCACAGGGATTAACAAGGGAAGGGAACAGGAGGAGCTTGATGATGGCTGATCCACTATCACATTTTAATGAAGAAGGCCGTGCACGCATGGTGGACGTGTCTGACAAAGAAGTGTCAAAGCGGACTGCGGTTGCATGTTCATCAGTGGCGATGCATTCAGATACGCTGCAGCGTATTAAGCAGGGACAAGTCCAAAAAGGAGACGTCCTGGCCGTTGCTCAAGTTGCGGGTATTATGGCAGCGAAGAATACAGCACAATGGATTCCGATGTGTCATCCCTTGATGCTGACAGGTATTAATATTTCATTTCGCGACAACGATGATGATACACTATTTATTGAGGCTACAGTGAAGACGACAGGCAAGACTGGCGTGGAAATGGAAGCCCTTACGGCAGCCTCAGCAGCGGCGCTAACCATATATGACATGTGCAAGGCGATGCAGAAAGATATGATCATAGGTCCTACGTATCTAGTGCTGAAAAGTGGCGGACAGCATGGAGACTATACAATCGGCTAGATGATGAGTGGAATCTATTCATTAGATATTATAAATGGTCAATGATTGAAGGGAGGAAGAGACATGAGTTGGAAAGTGGCGATACTAACAGCGAGCGACAAGGGCTCGCGTGGAGAACGAGAGGACACGAGTGCCCAAGTGATTCGTGAGCTAGTAGAAGAAGAGATTGGTGGTCTGATCGTTGAATACCGGATCGTTCCCGATGAGTTGAACGACATTACAGCTTCGCTAATCGAGATGGCTGATTATTTTCAAGCAGATCTCATCTTGACGACAGGTGGGACAGGCCTTGCACCACGAGACGTGACGCCGGAAGCTACGCTTAAGGTTGTAGATCGTATCGTCCCTGGGATAGCAGAAGCGATGAGAGCGGCGTCGATGCTAAAGACAAGACGTGCGATGCTTTCACGAGGTGTATGCGGGATTCGGAACCGGACACTAATTATTAACTTGCCGGGAAGTCCAAAAGGCGTACACGACAATTTGATGGCAGTCATTGATCAGTTGCCGCATGCACTTGAAGTAGCAAGTGGAAGGTATCATGATCACGAATAGATAGGTTGGTTTTTCAATTTTTTTCAAATTATATTCATAAAGTTGTGACACTTCCTGGTATTTTATGAGGGAGTGTTATGATATGATCTATATCACAGTCCATAGGTGTATGGCGTGAATCGAAAGGAGCAGATTCAACATGAGTGGTATTGGAGTACCGGGAATTATATTACTTCTGATCTTGGCTCTCTTGTTATTCGGGCCGAACAAGCTGCCGGAGCTTGGCCGTGCGTTCGGGCGCACATTGCGTGAATTTAAGGCAGGCGCGCGTGATATTATGGGCGATGGAGATGAGACGAATTCGTCCAACAACCGCAAGGATATTACTCCTGCCGCTTCTACGCCTGTCCAAGCACCAACGCCACAAGTATCCCAAGCCGCAGCACCACAGCCTGCGCCAACTACTGAGGTTGTACCTCCAGTTGAACCGTCTCGCCGTTTACCGGAATAGCCTGCTTCTCATGCCATCTATAGTGTCGCGCGCCGACCGAAGATGCGGGGGCACTAGCGAACATATTTTGCAAGGAACAGGTTGGTGTAAGCATGTCGCAGTCGGATGAACAAATGTCGATCATAGAGCATATTACCGAGTTGCGTAAGCGAATTATATATGTATTAATTGTGCTTGTTGTAGGTTTGGTTGGCGGTTTCTTTGCGGCTGATCCGATCTACAAGTATTTGATTTCAAGACCCCCAGCGAATGGATTTGCTTTTCATAGCTTTTCCCTATGGGATGGGGTTGGCATCTATATGAAGATAGCTGTTATTATCGCAATTGCGGTGACCCTGCCATGCACCCTTTATCAAGTATGGGCGTTTGTCAGTCCTGGGTTAAAGCCTGTGGAGCGCAGAGCGACAGTGAAGTATATTCCGTATGTGTTTATCTTATTTCTGTGCGGGCTATCATTTGCTTATTTTGTTGTGTTTCCGATGGCATTTGAGTTTACTTCAAGTATTAATCAGTACTTAAATTTAAAAGAGACATATGGAATTACACAGTATTTAAGCTTCATGTTTAATATATTGCTGCCAATGGCGCTGTTGTTTGAACTTCCGCTTGTCATTATGTTCTTGACAGCCATTCGGCTGCTGAATCCGATTCGCCTGCGGAAGATGCGTCGGTTTGCGTATTTTATTCTGGTGTTTCTAGGTATTACATTGTCACCGCCTGATTTTATCTCAGACTTTCTGGTCTCGGTTCCACTGCTTATACTATATGAATTCAGTGTGTTCCTGTCTGCCTTTATATATCGCAAGCAGTTGGCGCGGCAGCAAGAGTGGGAGCAGCAGTTCGAGGAAGAGCAGACAGCGGATGCTTCCTCTGTATCCTAACATCAAGCAAATCACAGTTTCATAGCTTATTCGCCTGGAGATGCAGTTCCGGCTCATGCATAAATGTATATATGTATGAGCGGAAACTGCATTTTTTGTTGAAATGGATAGGAGTGCGGTGAGGGCTTGTCGAAAGAATGCTGTCGTAAAGTAATTAGCCCGAATCTGAAGTTTTTACGTTAAAACCACTTGCAAATCGATACCAAAATCAGTATCATATAAATTGTTATTAGCACTAACCACATTCGAGTGCTAATAATCGGGTAATCCGTTTTTTAGGAGCTACATAGCTTTAGCTGTGAGTTCCATACCATAATCACTCTTGTTTAAAGGAGGCTATTTTTTCATGATCAAACCTTTAGGAGAACGCGTATTAATCGAGACCATTGCTAAGGAGGAAACGACTGCTTTCGGTATCGTATTGCCTGACACAGCAAAGGAAAAGCCACAAGAAGGTAAAGTAATCGCTGTAGGTAATGGCGTATGGAAAGACGGCCAACGTATTCCGCTCGACATTAAAGAAGGTGACCGCGTAATCTTCTCGAAATACGCTGGTACAGAAATCAAGTTTGAAGGCAAAGAATATTTGATTATGAAAGAAAGCGACATTCACGCGATCGTTGGTTAATCGCCTGATACAGCTTGCGCTATAGCTACTAATTGTAGATGCCGCCTGTGTGCGGATTTGAACGTTGAATAGATGAATTAATAATGTGAATGGATTAGAGGAGGGTATTTCATAATGGCAAAAGAAATTTTGTTCTCTGAAGAAGCTCGTCGCTCCATGCTCCGCGGTGTGGACGCTCTTGCAAATGCAGTTAAGGTAACACTCGGTCCTAAAGGCCGCAACGTGGTATTGGAGAAGAAATTTGGTTCCCCATTGATCACAAACGACGGTGTAACAATCGCTAAAGAAATCGAACTCGAAGATGCATTCGAGAACATGGGCGCACAGCTCGTGAAAGAAGTAGCTACAAAGACTAACGATGTTGCCGGTGACGGTACAACTACAGCAACAGTTCTTGCACAAGCGATGATCCGCGAAGGCTTGAAAAACGTTACTGCAGGCGCAAACCCTATGGTTGTGCGCAAAGGGATCGACAAAGCGGTTCGTGCAGCTGTAACAGAGCTGCAATCGATTGCTAAGCCAATCGAAGATTCCCAAGCGATTGCTCAAGTTGCTTCCATCTCTGCTGCTGATGAAGAAGTTGGCGCATTGATCGCAGAAGCAATGGAGAAAGTCGGCAAAGACGGCGTAATCACAGTTGAAGAGTCCAAAGGCTTCAACACAGAGCTTGAAGTGGTTGAAGGTATGCAATTTGACCGTGGATATGTATCTCCATACATGATCACAGACACAGACAAGATGGAAGCCGTTCTCGACAACGCTTATATCTTGATTACAGATAAAAAAGTATCGAACATCCAAGAAATTCTTCCTGTGCTGGAGAAAGTCGTTCAACAAGGCAAGCAGCTCTTGATCATCGCAGAAGATGTTGAAGGTGAAGCACAAGCAACGTTGATCGTGAACAAACTGCGCGGTACTTTCACTTGCGTAGCTGTTAAAGCTCCAGGCTTCGGCGATCGCCGCAAAGCAATGCTGCAAGATATTGCTGCATTGACTGGTGGTCAAGTAATCACAGAAGAACTCGGTCTTGAGTTGAAATCGACTACGATCGATCAATTGGGTACAGCTCGTCAAATCCGTGTTACCAAAGAAAACACGATTATCGTTGATGGCGCTGGCGCTAAAGATGATATCAATGCTCGTATCAAACAAATCCGTACGCAGCTCGAAGAAACAACTTCCGAGTTCGACAAAGAGAAGCTGCAAGAGCGTCTTGCTAAATTGGCAGGCGGCGTAGCAGTAATCAAAGTTGGTGCGGCTACTGAGACAGAATTGAAAGAGCGCAAGCTGCGCATTGAAGATGCTTTGAACGCAACTCGTGCAGCAGTTGAAGAAGGTATCGTTGCAGGTGGCGGTACAGCTCTTATTAACGTATATGGTGCAGTGTCTGCTGTAGCTGCAGCAACTACTGACGAGCAAACGGGCATTAACATCGTGTTGAAGGCTCTTGAATCGCCGATCCGCACGATTGCTGACAATGCAGGTCAAGAAGGCTCTGTAATCGTTGAGCGCTTGAAAAAAGAAGCAGTTGGTATTGGTTACAACGCAGCTACTGGCGAGTGGGTTAACATGATCGAAGCAGGTATCGTTGACCCTGCTAAAGTTACTCGTTCCGCATTGCAAAATGCAGCTTCCGTAGCAGCTATGTTCTTGACAACTGAAGCGGTTATCGCTGATAAACCAGAAAAGAATGCACCAGCTATGCCTGACATGGGCGGCATGGGTGGAATGGGCGGTATGATGTAATAGGGACTTAGCGTCCTGAATGCATCAAGGATTATATAATCCTGTCCGTCTTGCAATAACTTAAAAGGCTTCTCATTCGTTCCAAGAACGAATGAGAAGCCTTTTTTTGTTGGTTGATGCCTCCTGCTGGTTTGTCTTATTTAATAGATACGATTCAAGAGAAAGCAATTAAAGAGAAGATCAGAAATAGACGTGTTATATCTGCTGCAATTAAACAAAATGCCTCGACTTGTACCAACAAATTACTGGAGGAAGTCAACCTAGTGGATCGACTGAATAGCATCGAGCAAAACATTGAGCTTTCACTACAAACAAAAAAAGCCTCCTGTTACAGGAATTTTATTATTTAACTAGCAACATTCTAGGTGACCTTTTCGTTTTACAATTAGCAATTATAAAGGAGATAGTGGGATTAACACAGATTACGTTTACTGTAATGATTCTATAAAGGTTCCTGCTACCCTCATGTGTAACAATGGTCTGGTCCGCTTGTTTCTAATATTAGAAACAATTCCAAAAATTATGGTGCTATGTAAAAGGGATTAAATTAAAAGATGTACCACGCATCATTAATTTAATGTAAAAGATAATCAAGTGATAATGCACTATGTATAATTACGTAATTTATATAGTTTACTAATATGTTAAGGAGGATAAAACTTTGCGTGTTCTTATAGTCGCCATTTTCTGTTTATGTCTTATTTTAACTGGCTGTGTTGATAAGAAAGAAGAGGGTCAAGTCGCAATTGAAAAAGGTTCGATTATGGACGAGGATGGTAATCATGTAAAAACATCGGATAGGAGAGAGCATGCAAGTGAACAAATAGGGGAAAATGAACAGGTACTCAAAGGAGTGAATGGTGATGAGCTGGGGCCATTTCAAACAGGTTTATCCTTAGATGAAATGAAATATGATGAGAAATACCGGAATATTGTTACTTTATTTATAAAAAATCTGGCGGCGTGGGCTGCTAAAGATGAAAAGGCATTCCGCGAATGCTTTGTTTCAAAAGATTGGGCTGATAATCATATGTTTCTGCTTGAAGATTCAGCACAATATGAGTTTGTGGGCGCACCCTATATCATCGACCAATCATCTGAGAACGGCAGAATTAATATTGTTTTCAATTACAGAACAGGTGAACAAGTAGATGAAGTAAAAGGACACACCACCACGTTTATAAGAGACAAAGATGGCGTTTGGAAAATTACGCTGATTGACTAGAAACAAAGCATCATTGAGGGACATATGTGAGACGAGTCCATCGACGGGGTTGAAGGCGTGTGCGATAGGACGGTGGATCATCGGTTTGATGCTGGCGTCGCATCTGTTTCAAATTCGTTGAAGCTGCACGGATTATTCGTTCTAAGGTTGGTGTTTTTTAATAATAGAGGCCGAGCTACATCTGCTCGGCCTCTATTATGTTTAACCGAGATTTATGAATAATTTTGATCGATGTGGTATTCAATGTTTATTGGTCTCAATACACTATCTACTGGAATGTACTTGATCTCCGTAACACGGCCTTGATAAACATTACCAATGTATTCGTCGTATGCATCATATTGGACAACTGTAGTATCGTATCTGTCGTAGTTGATAGCGCCATAATAGTTACGCGTTGTGTAAGGGGAGCTTTCTGGAGGTCCTGAATAGGTTTCTGTTGTTCCATAGGTTTTTTTCACTGTACCTGATACCGAACCGGTCAAGCTTGACTTCACCAGGTTCAAAACATTTACATTGTACGTCCCACTTATGGATATAGTGCCACTCACTTCTAACGTATCTGATCTTTGATATGTTTTGCCTTTTGCGACGCTTGCGAGCAGTTTTTGATTATGGATAGGTCCTACTGAATATCCGACTATTTGTGCTCTTCCCATAACATACGATGATCCTACGTATACTCTTCGATCACCGCCGAGAGTCGAGAACTCACTATTTGATTGCTGCAGCAGAGGGTCTACAAACTCTACTCGCGCACTCATATCAATTGGTAATTCGTACCGAGTTATTGCAGATGCATGGCCTCCTGAAGCAAGTGCATCATGTGGTATCGTTTGGGAATCAAGTGATACTACGTAGTCCGGGGTTGTCTCAACAACATTGGTCTGGGCTGCGGCTCCTGTTGCTAACGAACCGAGCATACATGCACACAACAACAATACTGCGATCTTCTTCAATTTTTCAATCCTCCTATAATTACATAATATGTTACATGTATATGTATTTGACACGGTATACCGAACCCCTTTTGTGATGTGTAAAATTTAGGGGGAACTTTATGATTGTATTACTGAAGAAACTATGTCGAAAAGCTGATAAAAAATTAGGTGAGACTTGACGAGCACATGACAAAAATCTCCTTAGTGGAAATTTCGAATTAGGGGAGAACCGACACAAGGTTACTAAACACAGTGCATTAACTGCGGCGTTTTTCATCGCCTTTTTACATGCCCATTTACAGGAAAAACCCTCCTTATGTCGAAATTGCTATAAGATAGTCATCATGGGAGGTTATTGTATTGGCAAGAAAAAAGAGTAAAGCTAAACAACAAGAGGAATTGATTCATGGGATATTAGGACTCGCAATACTTACTGCACTTTTTGGAACCTTTAATGCTACTCATTCCTGGACAGCAGCAATCATTGCATGTGGAGTTGTACTTGCTGTGTTCGTGACGGTGACCGTTCTAATTCAAACGAAGAAATCCGAACGCTTAAAGAGGTCTGGTATAGCAGAGATCGATAAAATGGACGGTGTTCAATTTGAAAAGTACCTCGGGCATCTGTTTACTGCACATGGCTACAAAACCCAAGTTACAAATGCATCAGGTGATTATGGTGCCGATCTGATCATTACAAAGGGTAATAAAAAGATTGTCGTACAGGCAAAAAGATATAGCAAGAATGTTGGTTTAAAAGCTGTTCAAGAAGCCAAAGCATCAATCGCGTATTATTCAGCAAATGAAGCTTGGGTCATAACGAATAGTGACTACACAGTAGCAGCCTATGATTTAGCTAAATCAAACCATGTTCGTTTAATAAATCGTGCAGAATTAATTGAAATGATCTTAGCAGTTAATACAACAGCAGCTACGACCGCGAAGGCTGTGATTGCAAGCAATCCAACAAAAGAGATTGTTTGTCCAAAATGTAACGCTAATTTGGTGCTTCGTAAGGGTTCGAAGGGACGATTTTATGGCTGCAGTAATTATCCAAAATGTCGCTATACGCAACACGTCGATCCAAGTTCAACTTAGTGAGATATTCATAGCGTGCGTTTGATGACATATGTATTCCCTGAAAAATTTAGAATCGCCGTGTTTGATATGGATTTGAAGAACAGGAATAGATCCTGGGGGAAAATTGCTAGCTAAGTATAGTTATAATGAGTAATTAGAAGAGGGCAAGAACATCGTCTAACTTCGTATTATCGCCAGTAGTTCTTCTGTTCTTGGAGTATAATACCACGGAAACAATAAATGACCCAGCCTAGGATAAGAGCTGCCCGAGGCTGGGTCGCGACGTGTATATGATTATGTGTGACTGGACCTAAGTGAGGTATAAAGATGCATATCAATCCAGCTTTAATGATAAGTAGGAAGTCTCTTAGGTTAAATTAACAACTGCTGCGATCTGGTTAATTGTCAATCTTTCATGTAGAAATCTCATTGATAGTAGGCGTCTTTCATTGGGGAAGATTAGAAGTCGAGATGGAAATGATCAGCATGGGTGGAGTCTTGGATGAGTTTTGAGCTTGTTAAACCATAGGTATTACTAAAGCGGATCTTGGTTACGCTTGAGTTTGCAATCGCAATTTCTAAAAATTTCTTTTCTTGCGCTGGCGTCATGGCAGTAGTTCCGAACTTGTTGCGAATGTCGAGATTTTTGCCGTTTCTGTGGCCCGCATGCTCTGGAGTATCGTCGCCATCGATGAGGCTGCCATCATTAATTTCGAGCTTTTTGCTGTAAGTGGAGTAAAAGCTGGAGGCGACTTGATCCAATGCGGTCTTTGTTGCAGGTGTTACCCAGCTATGATCGAGCTTGTAGCTCGCATCAGCAGCAATCCCAGCCGTTGTATCATTGTAATTAATATAGTGGGATGTATCTTTGAGGCGGACATACCCAACAGGTGAAGAACCGATGGCAGCATGCAGCGCGTTGCGGCTTCCAGCCCCATAAATACCATCCGAAGTCAGGCCTTTGACCGTCTGAAAAACTTTGAGATTATCTTTGGTTGCTTGGTCAAAATTTCCATTTGTACTGGTAATTTTGGCAACTCCTGCGAAGTAACTTTCGTTGCTGCCATATGCTCTCCAGTCTTTTAGATTCTGTTTGAGTACAGCGACCTGAGCATGCGTTTGTCCTAGCGCATATGTGCTTTGGAAGCTTGTACCGTACTTCGTATTAGATGCAGCAGTGCCAACAGCAGCGACATTGTTATGACCAGCAGCTGCAAAAGCACTTGAAACGACGGATAACATGAGGACACTTGAGACGGCCAATGCTACAGACAGACGAGATTTCTTGTTCAACGATTATTCCCTCCAATGGTATAGAAATGTAATCATACTATGCATATAGTAGATTCACCTCGAATGGTATCATAAATCAAATCGCATACACATAGGATAGAATGACAGATACTGTCGAAGTTGTTAAAGAAATCGTATAGTAGCTATATCTATCGATAACATGTCAAGTGAGAGATAACTACTAGACTGACGCCAGCGAGAGAGCTAGGAAGTATGGTAGGATGTTTAGATGATTAGAGATGTAAGGTGGTGCTGGATGATGACGGTAAAAGGTGTAGCGGAGGATTTAAGCATACGGTTCCAGCAGAAATAAACCCCACCTCGTAATATACACGAAGATGGGGTTTCGTTTTGATTTCATGAATGTGGATATGGCATAACTATGAATAAATTAAACATCGACACTTCGTTCTAATCCATTCATTTTGCTTGTGCCACGTGCTTTTGCAAGAAAGCTAATGTTGCTTGCAGCGCTTGCTGCCCGGGTGGCGTATCCAGCTTAAATTGGAATTCGTGCCCTGTCTCATACACATCCTTTGCGAAGAAAAGGGTGTCAACCTCTACTTGCTGCGCTACCAATTTGGCAGCAAGCTCTTTGCCTTGGTCCTCAAATGAGCCTTTATTTCCATCGGTAATAAACGCTGGTGGAAACTGCTCATTCACATGATGAACAACCGAAACCAAGTTGGCTTCTTCTGTTTCCTGCCAATTTTTAGTTCCTAAATAACTCCATGCAATCTGATTAAGTGCAAAACGGATCACTGCTGATTGGTTAGGCTTGTTAAACTTCTCAATATTGTAAGGTCCGCAATACAATAACACCCCTTTGAGCGAGTTTTTGGGAACAACCTGTTCCAATCCCATCTTGTTTGCCAATTCGGAATTCGTTTGGATGGTAACGTAGCTGCTTACAATTTGGGCCCCAGCTGAATCACCAGCAAAAAATAACTGATGCACATCGATTGGATACTTTGTGTGTATAGCCTCTATATGCCGATAAAATTCATCCAGCTGCACGACTGGTGCTGGATAGGTCGCCTCAGGAGCAAGCTCATAATTCATATTCAGCACGATGTAGCCCTGGCTGGCTAACACAGTGGAGTAAATATCAATCTGATCTTTGTCTCCACCGACAAAGGCTCCACCATGTACCCAAATAATAGTAGGGAGTGGTTTCGGCTTCGATTCAGCAGCTTTAGGCATATAAATATTGAACGTATTGTTTTTATACTGTGAAGGATAGGTTAGGTCCTTATGAACGGCCACTTTACTGCTGTATTGATCATAGCCTGGGGGCGTCGTAGCAATCGGTTCCTTAAATAAATGTCTGACATACAGAGCTGTCAGTGAAGGTGTCACATTAACGACGATAACGGGAAGCAGCAGCAGTACGATAAGGAATACTACTGAGCCCATGATAAACCTTTTTGACTTTTTGCTAATCATGATGAGGTTCTCCTTAGTCTAGTGTATGTATATGTATAGTAAAACATATTTTATAATCGTTTTCGAATGGGACGAATACCATTGATATAGCTATATTTAGTTATGTTAACGATAACCATTACTCATATATTTTGTATCCATAAACAGCGCTTTAAACTGCGCAGCC
The DNA here is from genome assembly GCF_022346885.1 of Paenibacillus sp. ACRRX. Lineage (GTDB taxonomy): Bacteria > Bacillota > Bacilli > Paenibacillales > Paenibacillaceae > Paenibacillus_B. Next base: position 95,039 of record NZ_JAKRNK010000005.1, on the reverse strand, counting down.
CCCAAATCGCTCTTCACACAGGATCAACATTTCTATTCCAAGCACCGCTCTATTGACCGAGGTTCAAAACTGCTGCTCCTACATAACCAGCATTATCAAAAAGTGCAAGGGTTAAATTTTTTCACCCTCCCGAGATGAAAGGAGCAGTGTTATCCTGATTTTAGGAAATGAAATGTCATGATCTTACAATATGATACACGCCCGGGCATTCTTCCAGGCTCGTTTCCTGCCATTTATTCGGGGTAGGGGGGATTTTGTGAAAATATCTTTTGTTATTCCTTCGTATAACTCGGCTCCTCACTTGGTTCAAGGCTTGACCTTTTTAGCTTCACAGCAGCTTGATCAAGAGCTTGAAATGGAAGTAATCGTCGTGGATGACGGCTCATCGGATGGAACAAAGGAAGCGGTGGAATCGTTTCGTGATCAGTTTCAGACTTTTCTTTATGTGTTCCGTCCAAGGGATGAACTGTCGAATCGCGCCAGAGCAAGAAATAAAGGACTTGAACAAGCTAGTGGAGATCTCATTTGCTTTTTAGATGCGGGTATTGTTGTGCCGTCTACTTTTGCAAAAGGGATTGCTGCTCGGTACGCTACCCAGACACCTGCTGTTTCCCGTGTGGTTCTGCTGCACGTGATCTATGGTGTTCCTTTGGATACAGATCGCAATGGTTTAAGCGCGATTGAAAATTTAAATCCCTATAACTTTCAGCAATGGGTGGAACACAATAAAGACGCCTCCATCTGGCAAGATTTTCGGGAGCCTACGTTTAATATGCTGCGGGATCGGCTTGATGGCTTGCCAGCCCCGTGGGAGTTCGGGCTAGCAGGTGCAATCACTGTACCTGCATCGTTAGCGAGACAAGTAAATGGATTTGACGACACGTTTATGGGCTGGGGAACAGAGGATATCGAATTTGCGTATCGGCTGTATCTTGCCGGCGCATCGTTCCGTGGTGAGAGACAAGCTTATGCGCTTCATCTGCCTCATCCGACTTCGCTAACCGAACAAAAAATGTTGTCCGATCGAAATAACCGCATTCGGATGCACCGCAAGCACTACTGCATGGAAACAGAGCTGTTTGTCTATTATCAGGGACTGCTTATTGGGCCTGTACTCGAAAAGATGCATCAGCTAGACCTCACACACATATGGCCTGCCAATAAAGTTTCACCACTAACCCTCAAAGAGATTAGAGACAACCATGTAAGTGGTACAAGCAAGTCCTTATTACTTGGTATTGAGCTGCCAGCCATCGCGAAGGAGCTTAATACGACTCATGTATTTACCCATCGCAAGAAGGGCTATGAGCAGTTCATGAAGGAGTTGGGCGATCGAGAAACATTCAATTTGATTGGATGTGATACGCCTTTTACGGATCAATATTTTGATGTTGTTATTATGTCGGATTACATTCGCGTGTTTCACCCTTATATGCAGCGTATATTGCTGCAGGAATTACATCGCATTACTCGGCAGTTGGTATGGGTTCATGGGGATGATCATATGCCAGCATGGGCGAGCGAGACGCTGGCAGAGCAAAATAAGATAGACGTTCCATCCGTGCTAGCACGTTTTCAGCCGGATATTTACATCGTCTCTTCAGGTTTGAGAAAAGGGCATTTGAAGGAGCGCAATTATTGGTCATCAGCTCAGGACATTACGCAGTTATGCAGTGAATTGAACATTCCTATTCATTTGGTAGACATTAGGCCTGAGAAGAAGGTTATTGGGGAATCGATAGAGGTTCATTGAAAGTGAACGGATAACGAGGATCACGGTAAATGAATTGAAGTGGATTGACATGGCGACGATCGAGTGTGGAATGTCAGCAATCTTACATTAGGGGGATATGTGGATGATAGCAAAGGTGGATGGATTAAAGAACTTTATTGCGGGAATTTGCCAAGAGAAAATGAATATCGCCATTCCGGAAGTGATTGATACAGAGGGTGCTGTGGAGACGGTATTTCAATTGGATTCGATCTCGATGTTTGAGTTAATCGTCAATCTGGAGGATAAATACGATACAAAAGTGCCTGACGATGATATCGAGCGGATCGGCCGAATGAACTTGCATGAGTTGTGTGCTTATTTTGAAGAACGGACAGTAGCTCATGGATAAATCCGTAGTCATTACGGGCTTAGGTGTTATTACACCGTTTGGCAAAGGGATAGAGGCGATACGCAGTCACACGTTTGCAGGACGGCACGGCTTCACTGACATCGAAAGCTTCTCAACTGCATTGAATCATGCAAAGAGAGGTGGCGAATTAAAAGTTAAGGATCGCACATTCCGTGCCTTCAGCAGGTATTGCATTGACGAAGCATTGGCAATGGCAGGGCTGGATCGGATGAAGGATCGAGAGCTGCTGAAAGATGCTGTGGTGGCGATCGGTAATGTGGGGGAAGGTGTCAGTCTAGAGTCTTATTATAGCGCTCAATACGGCAGAAAGACGAGCGGCAATTCGGGACTGCAAGCTGCCGTAGATGATTCGTTCATTCGTCAACGTGATCCTTTCCGCGCTGCAGAAGAGGCGGCAGCGTACATTGGTTCCACGAATGTCCACATCGCATTTTCCAATGCCTGCGTAGCATCGGCAAATGCGATTGGCTACGGTTATGATCAGATCCGCAAAGGCAGAGCATCGTGTGCCTTGGTTGGCGGGATTCATATTTTGAATCCGTTTGTGTTTAACAACTTTGATTCCAATCGTGCGATGGCGAGTGGAGTCGTGCGTCCTTTCTCGCTTGAGCGCGATGGCTTATTAATTAGCGACGGGGCAGCTATGCTCCTGCTGGAGACACGCGAACACGCACGGCAAAGGCAGGCCAAGCCGCTTGCTGAACTATTAGGCTGGGGTATAAGCGCGGATGGATTCCACGTAACTCAGCCGCACCCAGAAGGAAACGGTCTGGCCAGAGCGATGCAGGCTGCTCTGCGCAGCGCCAATTTATCCCCTGCGGACATCGATTATATCAATGCACATGGGACAGGTACGCCGCTGAACGACCGCAGTGAGACAAAAGCCGTGAAGCAGGTGTTTGGCAAGGAAGCCTATCAGATTCCTGTTAGTTCCACCAAATCAACGACAGGACACATGCTGGAAGCAACAGGAGCTGTAGAAGCTGTCATCGGCATATTGGCGCTTATGGATCAGCGGATTCCGCCGACAGCCAACTATGGCACGCCAGACCCCACGCTAGATCTGGACTACGTGACAGAGGGTGTCAGAGCAGCGCCGCTTCAAATTGTGATGTCCAATTCTAGTGCATTTGGCGGGAACAACTGCTCCTTGATTTTGGGGAGGGGGAAGGATGAATGACTAAGGCAAAACGAACCTCATTTTTGAACGACGAACAGCTAAAAGAGTTCAATGCTCGCTATTGTATTACAGGCCTGCATCAACAGACGGGGGTGCTGGATACAGGCGCATTAAGAGGATTTATTCGTTCACCGTTCAGCCCGCTTATTTATACAAGTGCAACACAAGTCTCAACCCAATCTGGCTTTGCCGGACCAGAGATCTCAGGCACTCGTAAAGGGATCATTCTAGGCAGTATGTTTATCGATGCGATGACAGAGGAAGAGCAATGGCAGGATTTGCTGGCAGGCAAAAAGGTCAGCCCCATCATGTTTCCGCAGATCGTTCCTAGCTCGATTCTTGGTTTTGTTAATAAAGAATTGTCCGTATATGGTCCCATGACCTGCATAAGTCCCAGCCCACAGGCAGATGGAGTAGGGATTATACTGCGGCAGGCTGCGGACTGGCTGGAGGATGGCCTTGCGGATATCGTGCTTATCTTGTTATGCGATGTACCTTCACTGCGAGCGAAACAGTGGGCACGCGAAGCAGCACACCCTGATAATCCTACCCGAGAGTTGGCAGGGGGTATCGTCAGCTGGGTGATGGAATCTGAGGAGCACGCTGCTGGTCGGGGAGCAGCGAACGTATGCACGGTGCAGGAGTTTTACGATCAGCTTCAGCCTGAGCGCGGGGTTGGAATGGCCCGACAGTTCTGGACATAAAGGGGAGTGTAACGTAATGAAGCTCATGACGCGGCATGATGATCATTCGGCAGTTCAGATTGGAAGCTGGACACAAAGTTATGCGGAATTGCAAAGCGCAGTAAACGATAAAATGGAGCTGCTGCAATCATTAGACAGCAAGACTGGGAAAGTAGCTCTTGACCTCCCAGATTCAGGTACGTTCCTAGAATGGGCATTGGCTGCATGGGGCAGTGAGCTGTGTATCATGATTCTGGATCAGCGACTAACAGAAGCAGAGAAGCAGGCGCGTCTGCTGCAGTATCGGCCGGATATTATCATTTGTTCGGATGCAGGAGCGGGTATAGCACCTGCATTTCAATTGGATGTGCCTTTCCAAGTACGCCCTTGTTCCTACGAGGAAGAAGCACCTATCAGCAACACGGCACAGGAAGTAGAGCATAATCACGCTGCGCTTGTCCTTTTTTCTTCGGGATCAACAGGGATTCCAAAACTGATCAAACGAGACAGTGCCGCTTTGCTGGCAGAGTGGTCAAGCTACAGCGAGGAAGATGGATCACCGGATGAACATGCACGTGTACTTTGCCTCGTTCCTGTCAGCCATACGTTTGGGCTGGTGTCCGCAGTCGTCCATACGTTAAGACGCGGCGGAACGATCGTATTCCCGGAAATGATCAAGCCGCGAGCTATCGTAGATATCATAGCGGAGCAATCTATTACGCATATGTACGGCGTAGCCTTCCATTATCAGCTGCTCTTGACCGAATTGGAGCAGCGACGGCATGCGCTGCCTTGCAAGCTCCCGCTTATGTTGTGCTCAGGCGGGCCTCTTCCCGCACAACTGCTGCAGCAATATCAGGACAAGCTGCACGTTGGCATCGGACAGCAGTACGGCATGAGCGAAGTCGGCTACATTGCAGTGGATTTTCGCGCCTTACAGCCAGGCTCTGTTGGCAGCATTGCCTCACATCTGTCATGGATGATTGATGAGGAGCAGCAATTAGGCATTCAACTGCCTTGTTCGCCTTATGTAACACAGCAGGAGAATTGGATACCCCATGATAAAGCATCGTCTAGCGCCGCTCAACCTGCCGAAGGGATCTTGCTTACGCAGGATGTGGTGGAAATGAATGATTCATGTTGGCTTACCATTACGGGACGTGCCAATGATCTTGTTAGCATCGGCGGTTTAAAAGTAAAAATAACGGAAGTGGAGCATACGCTGCGGGGTCATCCGGATATCCACGATTGCTGCGTAGTAGCCCTTCCTCATCCGATTTATGGACATATACTGGAAGCTTTTATCGTATGGGGACCTGAACAATGGCAGTCTTTCGAACAGCTTACGCATTGGTTAAAGCAGCACTTGGCGGATTACAAAATCCCACGTAAATTCCGGGTTGTTGAACATATTCCTACCTCGGCGGCAGGCAAAATTTTAAAAGGACAATTGATGAAGGAGATAGCTTATGAACGTTCTGGATGAGATCAGGCAGATGGTAACGGAGTCCGATTTGTTTTCAAGTCTGGATCAGGAAATAGGAGCGCATGATCCGCTTCATTTTGATTCGATGTCCTTAATTTGGCTGATCACGAAGTTAGAAGAACGTTATGCGATTCAGATAGATTACCGCACAGAGGACCTAACTAATTTTGAAAGCATGCATTCGATTTCCACCTATATCGATCTTAGACTAAGAGGTGTTGAGACATGAAGTGGACGATGACAACCGTTTCTTTTCGTTACCATTTGCACTCGTTTGCCGAGCTGATGAAGTTTGGTGCAGATGCCGGCTTTCAAGGGATAGAGCTGTGGGAGCCTCATTGGACCCGGCACGCTGACGCCATCCTCGACTATCTTCAATCCAGCCAACAGGATGCGCTTCCTATACGTGTATTAAGCGGATATCAGGACTTGACCGATCTGGCACAGCCTACGCATCAATGGCAGCAGCAGCTCAGACATAAATTAGAGGTATGCCAGCAATTAAATATTCCAGTGCTTCGGCTGTTTACAGGTCAAATGTCAAGTGCGGAGGCAAACGATAGTGTCTGGCAAGCGTGGCTCGATCGCTTGGATACGCTTGAGCATATGGCTGCCGAGAGGAAAGTACAGGTCGTGTTTGAAACGCATCCCGGTACGCTCCTGGATCAGCCGGATGCCGTAGACCGCTTCGTTAAGGCGATCACAACGAGAAGCTGGAAGCAGATCGGTCTTAACTTTGATGTATACCATGTCTGGGAGTTCGGAGTTGATCCGCTCGACTATATCCAGCGTTGGTTCCCTGTCATTAAGCATATTCATCTAAAAAATGCGAGCAAGCGGACAGCACAGTTCGTATTTGCCAACGTGTACCATCCAGCGGGTGACTATTCGGACCTGACCGAGCTCTATCAAGGCCAAATTGACATACTGCCAATCATGCAGTACGCCTCCGACAGCGGATATAACGGGGCAGTTACGTTAGAGTGGTTTGGCCTGCCTTCCCGTGAGCAATATCAGCGTGAGCTGGCTTATCTAGAACAAGTTCAAGTACCCGCCAAACAGGTGCTCTTATGACGGATGTGATATCTGTTCTTCCTCATCGCAGCCCTTTCCTGTTCGTTGATCGGGTCGTAGAATGTGTTCCGGGGGTTATGGCCAGAGGCTATAAACAGATCACCAGAAATGAATGGTTCTTCGCAGGACACTTTCCCGAGGAACCGATTATGCCGGGAGTTCTTATGACGGAGGCGATTGCACAACTATCAGCCTTTGCTGCTTCACCGTATGAGGGGGGACCGCGACGCGGTATGATTGCGTCTGTCGGCTATACCAAATATGCAGGCATAGTGAGGCCAGGAGACCGCTTGGATCTCTACTTCGAGATTGTGACACAGAAAGGCGCATTTACGAAAGGAAAAGGTACAGCTTCTGTCGAGGGGAAGGTTATGGTTTCGGTAGAGGACCTGATCATCTACACCGAGAAGGGGGAGAGTCCATGAAAGTGCTGCTCGTGACCAGCAACTGGACGGAGACGTTGGGGCACGTGGTGCGTGGTATTGCTATCGCCGAACAACTCATTAAACAAGGCCATCAGGCTGCCTTTCTATGCCCGAAGTCTTATCGGGATCTGCTTCCGCAGCAAGCGGAATGGTATGAGTCGGCACCTAAGCCGAGCTTCACCAACAAAATTTATTTTGGCCTGCATACGTACGAAGATATTTTATTCGCCTCAGGCCACACAGAACCGCAACAGATTATCTGTACCGTTGAACGAGAACGTGAAGTGATACAGGAATATGTACCGGATATTATCCTTAACGACGAGCAGTTCACCATTGGAATATCGGCTAGTCTGGAACATGTACCTGTCGCTTCAATTGTGACCTGGCCGCTGCATCCCAACTTTTGTTCACCGCAGGAGCCTGACATCCCGCTTCGGGCCATGATGCTGCGTCGTCTGCGCGGCAGTTGGAATCAAGTGCTGGACAAGTACGACTTGCAGCCAGTTCTGCATTTGAGCGAGCTGTTATTTAATCGAAGCTCACTGCTCATGGCACCAACAAGTCCGACTCTGGAACCAGAGCTTGCCTATCAGGACCCACACGTACAATATGTTGGGCATCTAGCCCCTCAAGGCAAATTTGCCGAGGTTCCCTCTTGGATGAACGCACTGGATCATCCCGAGCCTGAACAAGCAACTGTATTTATTTACTTGTCCTCCCTTCCGTTTGGCATGAATACGATTGACAGCTTTGAGCTGTTAGCCGACAGCTATCGGGGGACCGACATGCAAGCCGTTTTTGGCATCGGCAAGTTTAATGATGCTGCAGAACAGCAACTGCGACGATTGGAAGGACCTAATATACGCTTTGAGCGATTTGTGCCAGGTGAAGCCATGATGGGAAGATCCCAGCTGGCGATATTTCCGGGCACACACAGTATGATGGTTTCGGCAGCGAAGCATGGGGTGCCTTGTCTATTGTTTCCTGACTTCTTTGAAAGAGCTTATAACGCCAGTTGTCTGGAACGAGTGGGCCTTGGCTTCATCTGTGAAGCGGATGGCTTCACGAGTGAACAGATCCGTGACCTTTCGCAGCAGCTAATATCCTGCCGTGATGAGCATACGCTTGCACTGCAAGTGCAAGTGGAATTAAAAGCGCTCGGGGGTGCAAGCAAGGCTGTCGCACATATGGATACGTTTCTTCAGGAACAGCAAGTGAGCAGCCATTTCGGATAAAAGGAGCGCAAGACATGAAACTGGTTACGACCTATAACTGTGTCATTGCTACGATTTACAATTACTTATCACACGTACAGAAACTTGAATTTGAACTGGAAGCCCTTATTTTTAGCCCTCCTTTTTTTAAACTGGTTAATTCCTATGACGGCTTTTTGACATCAGCGCCATTTGAGGAAGTCGTAACTCCTTTTTTGCAGCAGGCGGATTGCCATATGGTGTTTCCAAATGTAAGCAGCCCGCAGGCAGCTATGATGTATGCACACGAACACCTACGCACAAAGGGCATTATGCCGGTAGCTATTAATCTGCGCTACGATGTGCTCGAACCGCTGCCATTCGACAATGATGCGTGGCACATTCATATCATAGTTGGTCGAGAAGGAACAGATAGGTTTAAGATGTACGACCAGTTCGAGGACAAATATTATGTAGTGGACGAACAACACCTGATGAAAGCTATTGATACGCCATTTAACTACAGGAATACAGGCCAATTTACTCCATTTATGCAGATGGATGTGACCGACAGGGAAGCCACACAGCGTAAGCTCTCGGCCAGCGGTACTGGATTATCCAGTTTGCGGCACGCTGTCGAACATTATCCGCTGCACATCAATTTGCATATGGGAAGCGTGTTTCTAGACGGTATCTCCCGATATGCGGTGGAGAGACCAAAGGATTCCGACATCTATAAGCTGATGAATTATCCGCACATTATTTGTAAAAGCCGTCATTTTGTTGCCGAGTATATGAAGCGCTGTATGGGTGGTGTCAAGCTGACTGGGTTGGAACAGCTGCAGAGCGGCTGGGAAAGGTTTCGCAGGCTGCTCGGCATGGCCTTACATCGGCAGGAACGTGAGGCATTCATTCGCTTAGCACAAGAATACGAGCAATTAATATACCTCGAACTACATTGTCTGCAGGAGGTTATGAGCCAATATGAAGCTGGTATCGACGTATAATTGCATACTCGCAAGCGTGTATAACTACATCACCCAAGCGTATCCGCTAACGTTTCAACTGGAGACGCTGCTGTTTAATCCCGAATTCCTAAAGCTTCAGCATTTGTATACGAAGCTGCTGCTGTCTCATCCCTATGATGTGTCCAAACAATTCGTGATGGAGATAGGGGGGACGATTGAATTTCCAGATGTACGTGATCTAGAAGGTGCAGTAGCGTATGCTGATGAGCATTTACAGCATACAGGGGTGCTGCCGATTGCGATTAACTTGAAGTATTCTGTGCTCGATCCAGCCCCATTTGATAATGATTTCTGGAATTTTCAAATGGTAGTGGAACGGATCGACGAACAGCATTTTGTAATGTTTGATATGTTCCATGGGACAAAATACACCGTAAATATGCATCATTTTTCCAATATGATCGATACGCCATTTAACTATCGCAATGAAGGGGAATTCACGCCCTTTATGGTCATTCACATTCCTAACGTTGAGCATACTCGGCACTTGCTCCAGCAAGCGAACATAACAGACCGCCTGCTGGGTGCTTTGCAGGCTTACTCACCCAAGCACAATCTGGATGAGGGCTGCGCCTTTATCGAATATATTCGTAACGCTTTTTTGAAGGAGGAAGTAACAGATCTTCATGATGAGGTGTATCGAATCATGGGGTTCCAAATCATTATTTCCAAGAGCAGAGAGCAACTGCTGAACAGCGCAGCAGCTATCGGAATTCCAATCACAAAGGAAGATCGTGAACTGGTGAAATGGTGGGAGACATTCAGGCTCCAGCTTGCAATGACTATCAACAGGCGCGAGGCAGAAGGATACGAGCATCTGCTATGGATGTATCGGGATCTGAATCGTCATGAGACGCTTGTTGTGAAGCGATTGGAGCAGCAGGTTCTGCTTATGCAAGCAAAGGGGGCTGCACAGTGAATGACATTCACACATGCTTATAATTGTGTGTCCGCAGCCGTGTATAACATGCTAGTCGTTAACTATAACTTTCGGTTTCCTTTCGAATTGATGAGTATGTCGTCCTCCTTTTTTGAGTTGTTTGTCGATAAGGGAAGGTTAAGCTGCGGTTCTCCCATTCATCGTGCTAACGATTTTCTGGTGCAATTTGGCACACGCATATATTACCCGGATATGTTGGACGTGAACGGAGCAATTGCCTACGCGCAGCACTATTTAGACCGACGGGGCGTCCTGCCGCTATCTATTAATTTGAAATATGATGCGGCATCACCCAAGACGTTTGATGATGATCACTGGCATTTTCATCTATTAGTGCGTAAGACGGAACAAGATAAATTTATCATCTTTAATTTATTTAACGGCGATTATTATGAAGTCTGTTCAGCGCACTTGGCCAAGTTGATTGATACGTCATTTAATTACCGATATGCGCAGCAATTTACGCCATTTATGCAGTTGGAACTGGAAAACTATGAGCAGGCACAGGCCGTTCTTGGGCGTGACAATGACAGAGTTGACATGCTCCGGCACGTGCTGAAGCATTATCCGCTTGAATCGAATCTGGATGAGGGCAGTGATTATTTACAAGCGTTGTCTGCGTATATCCGTTCTGGTGAACGTCATCTCCATTATGAGCATCAAGTGCTGGATTATCAGCGCATCGTGACACGCAGCAGAGAACTGGTGCGGAATTATCTTCGCTCCTGCCATGATGGGGAGGCAGGTAATACTGCATTTCAGGCTGTTGTGCAGGGATGGGATGCCTTCCGCAATAAATTGGCAATGGCTTTAATGCGGAGAAGCAGTGCGGATATGGCGGCATTGCAGGGGCACTACGAACATTTGATTCATTTGGAATACAACACGTTAAGCCGTGTCATTACCCTAGTTGAGGCTGCAAAAATGAGATAAGCATTTATACACGAAGGGAGCGCTTCTATTGCCAGTCATTCAAGTGGACAACTTGTTTAAAAAATACGACAAAGCACCGTTTCCGGCGGTTCGCAATCTGTCTTTTCAGGTGGAGCAAGGGGAAATATTCGGTCTGCTCGGCCCAAACGGCGCAGGAAAAAGCACAACCTTTAAGATGTTGACCACGCTGCTCGAACCGACAGAAGGTTCCATATTTATTTTAAATCGGGATACGATGACATCCCAGAAGGCGATTCGAGAACATATCGGTTATGTTTCTCAGATTGGTGGACACGATCATCAATTGACGGCTTACGAGAATTTGCGCTGGATCAGCAAGCTGTATCACATCCCACGTAAACAGATGAACGACAGAATTATGGAAGTACTGGACTATGTACACCTTTTGGAAGTAAAAGACAACTTGCTTATGACCTTCTCGGGAGGGATGAGGCGTAGATTCGAAATAGCGACAGCCTTGCTGCATCATCCGAAAATATTGTTCCTGGATGAGCCTTCTGCAGGATTGGACGTAGAGCATCGTTATCAATTATGGCATGTACTGGAGCGGCTCAAAAGGGAGCAGAACATGACAGTATTTCTAACCACGCATTACCTGGAGGAAGCCGATCGGCTCTGCGACCGTGTCATGATTATTCAGGAAGGCCAATGTGTATGTCTTGGTGAACCTGAACAGCTCAAGCAAGAGGTAGGCGGCGATCAGGTCTATATTACAGTGGCGGAACACTCGTCTGATATTACAGAAGAACAACTGCGCAGTCAGTTGCTAGAGGAGCATGAGCAGTTGGTCGTAAAGCGAATCCAGATAAATGAGGCCTGTACGGAGCTGCGTTTCTGGGTTGATCAGGGCCATCGTCAGGTTACCCCGATTCTTGATTTGTTAAGCCACTATGACGTACAGATCACGTCGGTACGTGTCACGCAACCAACGCTGGATGACGTTATGATGCAATATACACAAAGGAGTATTCAATATGCTTAATTGGAAATGGCTGTGGTTTGATTTTAGCGGCATCTTTTGGCGGAGCCATGCTCAATTGGTCAAGCTGCCGATCTACCTGCTGACAAGTATCGCAACCCCCTTAATCTGGCTGCTGCTGTTTAGTCAAATTTTTCAACCTGTCATTCATACTGGGCAGTTTAGTGAATTTGGGGACAATTATCTGCTGTTCTTTGCACCAGGCGTTGTCGTTATGACGACTTTGTTTGGCGCGGGATGGTCAGGCATGGGAGTGCTGGCCGATATCTCGACAGGCGTCATCGAGAAAATTATTTCTACACCGTCTAACCGTTCTGCCGTTATTCTGGGCAAGCTGTCACATCAAGCCATGGTAATCATTATGCAAGCCGTTATTGTCATGGTGATTGCGATTCTGATGGGGGCGCAAGGAAGCTTAAATATTGGTACAGCGCTGGGTATTGCGGGATTCGGCTATTTAATGTCGATTGGCATTGCGGCTATATCATATGGTGTTGCACTGCTAGTTCGCCATACGGACAGTATGATGGTCATCGTTAATTTATCGCTGATGCCGATGCAATTTTTATCCAGTACGATGATGCCGATGAGTTCGCTGCCGAAATGGATTCAAGTGGTCTCTTATTTTAATCCGGTCGACTGGTATGTCGTTGTTGTACGTACGTTATGGTTGAAAGGATGGGAATGGGACATTTTGCTCCGACCAGGCTTATGTATCTTCGGCTTGTCGATTGCAGGTATGATCTTCTGCTCGTACGTCTTTAACCGGGCACTAAGCGGAGACTGGAGGTAGTTGGCATGACACATAAAGTTAGAACGATCCAGTTTGGTTCGTATAAATATGACTTTTGGTATGGGAAGCATGTGATCTCGCAGTTGTCTTCATGGTTTACGAACCAAGAATCGATTCCAGGCTGCTTTATTCTTATTGCGGATACAGGCATTCCGCCGCGTATATTGGAAGAAACCAGCGCCGAACTGGAGCGAGCTGGAATAGTTCATGTGCTGCGATTCCAGCCTGGCGAGGAGCATAAGAACTTGGCGACCGTCGCACAGTTGTGCGAGCAAGTCATTGGCCTTGGTGCAGATCGGCGCGCAGTTATTGTGGCGGTGGGCGGTGGTGTAACCGGGAATATCGCCGGCATGGTGGCGGGGATGTTATTTCGCGGCTTGCCGCTGATACATGTGCCAACAACGTTAATGGCCGCATCTGATTCGGTGTTGTCATTAAAACAGGCCGTAAATTTGTCCAGCGGCAAAAATTTAGTCGGTTTTTACTACGCTCCTCGTATCGTATGTGCAGAACTCAGCTATATCTCAAACTTGCCCGTTCGGGAAATACGAGCGGGTCTGTGCGAAGCCGTTAAAAATTTATTAACGATTGCGCCAGAGGAGATCGACCGGTTTAAGGAGATCTTTCGGCCAGATCATCAATATCATTCGGGTGAGCTGGGGGACATTATCGACTTTTGTATTCGGGCCAAAAGTACCGTGATGCGCGAAGATCCCTTCGAGAAGAAAACCGGCCTTATTCTGGAGTATGGCCATACGATCGGGCACGCGCTGGAACTGGCTTCGAAGGGGCAATACAACCATGGCGAAAGTGTCGCCTTTGGTATGCTGTGCGCAGCGCGAATTGCGGAGAAGCTCGGACTTCTAAGCCGAGAAGCGGTTAATCTGCATCACGAGCTGCTGAATCAGATCGGCGCATGGATTCAGCCCCGTCAGGAACTGCTTCCTGCTGTTGAGCACATCTTGCATTCTGACAACAAGCGGGGATACCGTCAGAGTCGGCCAGGCCATACAGGTATGGTGCTGTTGCAAGGATTAGGTGAGCCAGCAATGCAGCATGATTCCTACATTACCTTAGTACCCAACGATCTCATTCATGAGGTCATGCAGGAACAAATTCAATCCAAGCAAAGTGTGGTGAGCTGACATGGCAGCACCTATTCGAACCAAAAGCTGGCCTTGTTGGCCAATGGCAGATGAAGATACTCGTCAGGAGCTGCTAGATGTGCTTGACAGCGGCAGATGGGCGATCAGCGGCGCCTATATGGGCAGGGAGACCAAGGAGCAGCAGTTTGCCGCTGCCTTTGCGCAATATAATCGTATTGAGCACTGTTTGACGCTGGATCACGGTACTTCTGCTCTAATTGCTGCCTTGGAGGCATTGGAGATTGGTTATGGGGATGAAGTGATCGTACCCGGATTGACTTGGATTGCGCCAGCCGTTGCCGTCTTATCGGTGAATGCAATTCCGATTATGGTAGACATTGAAGCAGACACATTCTGTATGAGCCCTGAAGGTGTGCGTCTAGCCATTACGCCGCGCACAAAAGCCATTCTCCCCATCCATATGTATGGCAGCATGGTAGACATGGACGCAATTATGCAGATTGCCGCAGAATACAATCTATATGTAATTGAAGACTGCGCCCACAGTCATGGGTCCGTCTGGCGCGGCCAACGGGCAGGCACGATTGGCCATATCGGCGCCTTCTCGATGCAGCAGGGAAAGGTGCTTACCTGCGGCGAAGGCGGCGCGGCTATTACGAAGGACGAGAGGCTGTTAGCCAAGATGGAGGCGTCCGCCTGGAACGCACGGACCAAATTGCCAGATGCGGAGCTGAGGCTGGGGGCAATGCAGTTAAGTGAGACTGGCGGTCGCTTTGGCACAAATCGCTGCTTGTCGGAGTTTCAAGCAGCGATTCTGCTGGCTCAGCTTCGTAAGCTGGATGACCACCATGATGTTCGTGCAAGCAATGTGCGTTATCTCAATGAACATTTGCGTGAGATTCCAGGTGTGCTCACGATGCGCACACAGCCACAAGTCGATCGACAATCCTATTATGGATTTGTTGTAAGAATCCAGCCAGACGTATTCGGCAGCACGGCCAGCCAGACGATTCTCAGCTTGCAGCAAATGCTTGGCTTAGGCGCTTACTATTTGCATGAGCCTTATATTCCGCTGCATCGTAATCCGCTGTATACGCCGCATTCCAGGCGTCACAAGCTGGAGGAGTCTTATACGCAGGCACTGCGCACAGAGCGATTTACGCTTCCGCAATGTGATGCTGCTTACGATTGCGGTATCGTATTTCATCATTCCGTGCTGCTTGGAGATTTAGAGGATATGCAGCATATTGTAGAGGCTTTTCGTATGCTGTTCCGATATGGGAATGAAGGCCTACTAACCGACAAGCGTATTCATAGTTTACAATAGATTCATATGAACATAAGCTGTAATATTACATAATTGCAGCAGGAGGGGATGGTATGGCATGGACAGGATCAGTTTTGTATTTGCTTATTGTGTACGGCCAGTCCATCCCTTCATATGAACATGAAGCGTAAGGAACTGACATGTAGTGAAATACACTCTCGAAAGGATGTGAAGTATAATCGGTTATCCGATGCGTTGTGGCATAACGAATAAGTGGAAAAGGTAGTGAGAAAAGCAATTTTCTTATCATAAGGAGGTCGTTTTTCTATGAATAAAATTAAAGTGTTGTTGGTAGAAGACGATCCGTTCTGGATAAAGCATATCGTTCATGATCTGAATCAGGAAGCGGACATCGTGGTAGCCTATACAGCAGATACGAAGGAACAAGCAGTTGACGCAGCACTTCATGCTGATATCGATGTGGTTCTGATGGATGTGGAACTGAACCCGAATCAACGTGACGGCCTTTATGCCACACAGGAAATTACGAGCCGGACGGACTGCAAGGTCATTATGATGACCTCTTATCATGAGCGCAATATCATTTTGGACGCGTTTGATATGGGTGCTGTTAATTACGTGACCAAGGAGCATTATTCAGATATCGTGGATGCGATTCGCGCTGCGCATGCTGGCCATTCGTCGATACATGGCTGCTGTGCAGATGTACTGTTGATTGAATGGAGATTACGATTTTTGTCGCGGTCGGAGCGAGAAGTCTATGATTTGAAAGAGCAAGGATTCAAAAGCCATCAGATCGCCTCCATGCTCCATAAGTCGTTGGATACGGTGAAAAGCCAGATCAAAAGTATCGGCAGAAAAAGAACAAAGACATTGAGTGATTAGAAATTGGTCAAAATCGCCGCAAAACGAGCAGTTCTGTTGACAGTTATCTTTCTTTTCCTTCTGCCGATTCTATTATTACGGGGTGCTCCCCCTTATGAGAACTTTCATTGGATGAGCGCTGATCATTCTGTAATTACCGCGCAGGCCCTGCTTCGGCAAGATCTGAGCAAGTTTGGCTTGGCTGTCATTTACGTAAGCCTGGCTGTTTTTTTTTATTTGTATTTAAGCAAACGAGAAAGCAATATGTGTATTTATATTTTATGTTATTGTTATGTGCGCTTGCTAATTACATGATCGCAATGACAGGTATTAAATGGTCGTTAAGCAGTATTTTTATCGTATGGTTCAGCTTGAAACCGTTTCCGATTCTACTCAATATGATGGGGATACCCGTCGTCTTTTTTTTATTCGTGGATCAAATGTTCGACCGCTCGGTGCTGCGGTATAAAGGATGGCTCTGGCGGGTGTACGCGGTCTGTGGCACAGTGCTGCTGTTCCTGTATGTTCTTGGTCTCATTGGACTGCCTATTGTCATATTTATATTTGTCATAATGGTGCTGGGAGGTCTTAGTTATGTTTTAAGCTGCAGCTTGGTTGAATATGCACGCTTGACAAAGGATGGGAAATGGTTTGTTGCAGGGCTCTTTATTATGTTCATAGGAAGCATGCATGATACGTTGGTTCTTGTACAAATTATCCGACAGGGAGTACTGATATCTCATTGGGGAACTGCTGGACTGATCTTTAGCGTGCTTGTCATTTTTGGTCGGCAGTGGATGGAAAGAGGGGTGAAGGAGGTAAACCTGAAGGGCTGTATGACCATAGGCCCAAAGGAAGCTTCTGCCGCTTTATCGGTTACGTCCATCGTTAATCATTCTATCAAGAACGAGATGAACAAAATTCAATACTTGGCTGATCAATTGAAGAAAGCGCTAGGCGGTCTCCCATATGATACGGCATCACAGTCCGTTGACGAGCTGTATCGGATCACAAATCATGTACAAGAAATGGTGAATAAAATACGTCAATTCAGTTCCGACCTCATATTGCATGAGGAAGCCGTTGAGATGGATATGCTGGTTGACGAAGCGTTATTGTTAATCCAGCCTTATGCGGAGCAGCATCGTGTAAGTATGGTAAAGTGCTCGGATTTACAGCAGCAAAAGCTGATCGTCCATTGTGATTCTATTTACGTGAAAGATTGTATGGTCAACCTATGCTTTAACGCAATTGAAGCTATGAAACCTGATATGGGGCTGCTCCAAGTCCGTATTGCTACGTATAAGAAGGGAGCACTGATCGAATTTCGTGATAATGGAACAGGCATCTTGCCAGCAGATCTTGCACGTATTCAAGAACCCTTCTATACAACAAAAAAGAAGTCTACTCATTTTGGGCTTGGCCTTAGTTACTGTCAGCAGGTGATGACGAAACATGATGGGCAATTAAAGGTGGAAAGTCAATTTGGCGTAGGGACGAGTGTAGCCCTTTATTTTCCCAAGTCTCGTACACGACGGGTTGACTTGAAGGATAAGTGATCTAAATAATAAAAGTAATAACGCTAATATTTTATAGACGTAGGAGCGGATAGGAGGATAAATGGCTTAGGAAATGTTCAAATGTACAGATAAACATTATAATTGGGAGTCGACTTGAATGGATAAGAGCTGCTAAGTATAAAGCGGCTTTTATTTTTTGTCTGATGATGGCGGCCTAGGGGAGTCGAAGTTGAGATTGACAGGTATGTGTAGACGTGGTAACTTTAGTTCTAAACTTATTAAAATACTTTTAAAAAGTGTTTTATCATTGAGGTGTAGGATGAAACCAATTAGCGGAAACGCACTTGTGATCAAAGAGATTAATATGAATCTCGTTCGTCAAATGTTAAAAGCCAAGGGAACCGCCACCAAGCAAGAAATTGCGTTGGCAACCGGTTTAAGCGTCGTGACGGTTAATACCGTACTGCAGTCCCTTGTCAAGCAAGGAGAAGTAATGAAGTCGGGCCTCTCCTCTTCCTCGGGCGGAAGGCCTGCTATGCTGTTTGCCTACCATTCGGACTATGCATTGGCTCTCATCTTGTATCCCCTTGAAAGGGACGGATGCATCCAAATACATGGCACGGTGGTTAATTTGTCTGGTGATCCTGTCTACGAGACAGATGTGGACGTCGATCAACTGGATGTGGCGCAATTAGAATCTATAATTGATCGTCTACTTGCTGCCTATCCTTCTATTCAGGCGATTGGCCTTGGTTTGCCAGGTGCAGAGTACGAGGGGAAGATGATTGTGTCTGATTATCAATCCTTACTTGGCGTCTCGCTCGCTGAACATTTGCGCGTCCGTTATAATCGACCCATTATCATTGAAAATGACGTGAATGCAGCAGTTATAGGCTTTAGCAATCGAATGCGCGTAACCCCGGAACAGACGGTAGTTTATTTCTATTTTCCACAGCGGTATCCACCGGGGGCGGGTATTTTTATGAATGGCAGGCTGTATAAGGGGAAAGGCAATTTTGCTGGCGAAGTCGCGAATATACCGCTTGGCATCCCATGGGGAGACTGGACACTGGCAAATACTTTTGACACATGGTGCAGTGCAATTGCGAAGCTTACGGTTGCGGTATCCAGTGTCCTTAATCCGGACCTAGTGGTACTGTGTGGGCACAGAATTGAACAGGTGCATGTCAAGGCAGTTATAGAACAATGCAGTACACAGCTTCCTCAAAGTGCGGTGCCTCATATGTTCCTCTCAGAGGATTTTGCAGCCGACTATCTTAGCGGCATGATTGTGCAGACGCTAGATACATTGGAATCTGGTCTTGTGCTGCAACAGAAACGATAAAGGCGGTTAATTTCATCATGGCAACTCTATTCTTAGTTATTATTTATTTGGCTTTTATTAGCTTAGGCTTACCAGATTCATTGTTAGGAGCGGCGTGGCCGGTCATGCGAATGGATTACGGAGCACCCATCGAGACGGCTGGCATGCTCTATATGATTATAGCTGGCGGAACGATCGTATCCAGCTTGGCAAGTGGAACTGTACTTAAACGTTTTGGGACAGGGAAAGTAACCTTTGTAAGTTGTGTGCTGACAGCAGGGGCATTATTCGGGTTCTCGATTGCGCCTTCGCTGATCTGGCTATTTCTATGCGCGATCCCTCTTGGCTTGGGAGCAGGGGCAGTGGATGCAGGATTAAATAATTATGTAGCGACACATTATAAGGCGCATCATATGAGCTGGTTGCACTGCTTCTGGGGCGTTGGAGCTACCATTGGCCCGATGATTATGTCTTTTTATATTTCAAGAGGGCAATCGTGGAGAGACGGTTATACGACTATTTTTATCATTCAGCTCGCACTGGTCGTGCTGTTGTTTTGTACACTGCCGCTCTGGAAACGTGTATCACCTGAAAGTCGTGATGAAAGAACCGATGACGGGGGAGACACAGCTCCTGAGGGAGCTAACGAGCAAAAGGCACGTACAAACCCGTTAAAGATCAAGGGGGTAAAGTTAACGCTCACATCCTTCCTGCTCTATTGCGGCGTTGAATCCACTGTTGGCTTGTGGGGAGGCAGCTTTCTAGTCAACACCAAACAGCTCACAGCCGCCACAGCCGCACAATGGGTATCTTTGTATTATGCGGGTATCACAGTTGGCAGACTGATAACCGGATTTGTTACCTTTAAAGTCAGCAATCGTGTGCTAATCCGTGCGGGACAAATGATTGCACTGGCCGGAACCGTTCTTCTCGTATTACCGCTGCCGACTTCATTTTCCCTGGTTGGTTTCATTATGATTGGCCTCGGATGTGCACCTATTTACCCTTGCCTGCTCCATGAGACACCGACCCGATTCGGCAAAGAGCAGTCCACAGGTATCATGGGTTATCAAATGGCCGTTGCGTATACCGGCAGCACTTTTTTACCGCCGCTGCTCGGTTGGGTCATTGGTTATTCGACAACAGGAGTTCTTCCTTATTTTGTGATAACTTACATTGTGCTTATGTTTATTGGATCTGAGCAGGTCAATCGACTGATGAAAGCGTATTGATCTGTGTGCATGAGGTGTTGAGGCTGCATTTCGATTAGGAAGAAGTTTAGGCATTATCAATGTGCTCCAATCCATCTCGATTGACAAAAAAATTTTAATTCAATATACTGTCTGTAATCTAATAAACGATGTACGTTGAAGGAGATTAGTAGCAGCTTTGTCCCTGTTGCCAGAAAGCTGGGGGTTGATGGAACCTAGCACACACAAGCCTGCGAATTACACTCTGGAGTATCTTGGGTAATGCTAAGCGGAATGGCAATCGATATTTTGCCGAGAGTGGCATGAATGGCGTCAGAAGCGTCGTTGGTGCAATCTGGGTGGTAACACGGTTAATCAATCGTCCCTATGTCTACAATAGACAAGGGACGTTTTTTTGTGTTTATACCGGTTCCTATCAGGTCTATGGAACGACACGAATGACATGAATGACATGAATCAATGCAATGATATCTATTTATTTAAGGAGTGGAAAGTCATGAACATTATTGAGGAATTAGAATGGCGCGGAGCGATTAACCAGCAAACAGACGCGGAAGGATTGCGCGAATTAGTTCAGGAGAAGCAGATCTCCTTGTACTGCGGTGTAGATCCAACGGGTGATAGCATGCATATTGGACATTTAATCCCATTTATGATGATGAAACGCTTCCAGTTGGCAGGACATTGTCCGGTAATCTTGATTGGCGGAGCGACGGGAACGATTGGTGACCCAAGCGGACGTCAGACTGAACGCCAACTGCAGACGATGGAACAAGTGCAGGCGAATGTAGACGCGTTAACAGCACAGATGAAGAAACTGTTTGATATCGACGGCAGCAATCAATTAAAAATGGTCAACAACTACGACTGGACACATCAGCTTAACGTAATTGATTTCTTGCGCGACTACGGCAAAAACTTCAGCGTGAATACGATGTTGGCAAAAGATATCGTCGCGAGCCGTTTGGATAGTGGTATCTCCTTTACGGAGTTCTCTTACCAGATCTTGCAGTCGATGGACTTCCATCATCTTTACAAGCATGAGGATGTTCAACTGCAGATTGGTGGCTCTGACCAATGGGGGAACATCACCAGCGGCCTGGACTTGATTCGTAGAAAAGAAGGATCAGAGGCTAAAGTATTTGGTTTAACGATTCCATTGATGCTTAAAGCAGATGGTACGAAGTTCGGCAAGACTGCCGGTGGAGCGGTGTGGCTCGACGCCAACAAAACAACACCGTTTGAATTCTACCAATTCTGGGCGAATACAGATGATCGAGACGTCATCAAATATTTGAAGTTCTTTACGTTCCTCGATAAGACAGCGATTGACCAATTAGAAGAAAAAGTGCAGACAGAGCCTCATAAGCGTGAAGCACAGAAAGTGTTAGCAGAAGAAATGACGAAGTTTGTCCACGGGGAAGCACTGTTGATCCAAGCGAAGAAAATTACGGAAGCATTGTTTAGCGGGGATATCAAATCATTGACAGCAGATGAGATTGAGCAGGGCTTTAAAGATATGCCGACGTTCCATGCTTCCAAAGAAACGATGAACATTGTGGATTGGCTGGTGGAGTTAGGAATCGAACCGTCCAAACGCCAGGCACGTGAAGATATTACGAAAGGCGCCATCTCCATGAATGGAGAGCGGGTTCAGGATGTTGGCATGGATGTGAGTGAGGATCTTGCCTTTGATGGACGATTTATTATTATTCGCAAAGGGAAGAAAAATTACAGCTTGGTCCGATTAAGCTAGCTTATTACACGCCGAACGCACCTATTATAACGTAAAGGGACAGCTGTAAAGCCGATTTGGCTCTGCGGCTGTCCCTTTTCTTATAAGTACTGACGGTTGCTGTTCATGCCCAGCTGTGAACCACGGCAATGAGGCTCCCACAAGTTTAAAGAACTAGGGGAGCCTTGGTTGACGCTGTGACTAGTCTGAGTATGCTCTAGCAGCAAAGCTCTCAGGGCCGATACGTTTTAACTTGGAGGACTTTGTATTCGTCGTGGAAACAAATGCTTGATAAATGAGAAAACCAGGGTTAGGGGGCAAGTAATCCACGCCGCTAGCTGAAGCAACGCTTCTTATGGCACACTTATGGTCATCCTCTGCCACGCCGCTGTGCTGGGTCTGAAATACCAGCACGGCATCAGCACCTTCACCGCGATAAATACTAATGAGAACACTGCTGTTTTTAACATAACTGAACTCTAACGTGTAGTCGAATTCAATTCTTAGAGTAGGGCCTGTATTCGAAGTATCCAGACCAAGGGTCCCAAACAATTGGGGGGTCTTCGTAATTGGAATGTCGAGTTCTCCAAGAACACTGGAGTTCAAGGAAACTTCCTCGTCCACTAATCTAGCCATTCAACATACCTCCTTCTTATGCTCCTAATACTGTATGGAGGTTTATATATTTAAGCTTGGATACAAGTCACGAGTCTTAAAAAATTAGGAACCCAATTTAAAGCATAATCTACTCCTTCACCGCACCTAATACGATCCCATGAACAAAATATTTTTGCAAAAATGGATATATGGCCAAGATCGGAATAAGGCTAATAAAGATTTGTGCCGACTTTACGGTCCGTTGGGACAGCTTTTTAACCGTTTCCGGGTCCATGTTAGTAAAGTCGGTTTGCACCACAATCGTTTGCAGCAGCGTGGCAAGGGGCAGCTTCTCTACTTCGCGCATGTAAATCAGGCCGTCAAAATAGGAATTCCAATGACCGACGATAATAAACAACGTAATGGTCGCAATAGAGGGCATCGATATAGGCAAATACACACGCAGGAAGGTCTGAAAGTGATTGGCCCCGTCAATGACAGCAGCTTCTTCGAGTTCTCTTGGAATGTTGCGAAAAAAGTTCAGCATAAGAATAATATTGTAGACACCAACTAGACCCGGTAAGATTAACGCCCACAAGGTGTTGATCAAGCCAAGCTTCGTAATGAGAATGTATCCCGGAATAATTCCACCACTAAACAGCATCGTAAATATGAAATACCACATATAGGCATTGCGTCCTCCTAGTACCTTCTCCTTGGAGAGGGCATAGGCGGCACAAGTGGTGACCGTCATGCTCAGAATCGTGCCCAGAACGGTTCGTTGGACGGAGATCCACATGGAGTTTAAGAAGTTTGGGTTGTCAAATGTCTTCTGATACGCCTCAATCGTAAAGTCTTTTGGCCAAAAGGTAATCAATCCCGCATTCGCCGGGGCAGGTCCGCTAAAGGACACCGCCATAAGGTGAATAAGCGGTAATATGCACAGGACGGATAACGTAATGAGAAAGATATAATTACATGCTGAGAAGACTCGATAGCCGGTTGTCTTATGATACATAATGGTGATCTCCTCCCTTTATTAAAATATTCGATAGTTCGCGAATCGATAGGCGAGCAGGTACGAGATGACAATCAGGACAAGACTGATTAATGATTTTAATAGGCCGACTGCTGTCGCAAAGCTATACTGGCCGCTTAGTAAGCCCTCACGATACACAAACGTATCGATAATATCCGCCTTGTCGTACACGAGCGAATTATACATATTAAAGATCTGGTCGAAATTGGCGTTCAGCACGCCGCCGAGCGCCAAGGTGCCAACTACGATCAAGATTGGCATCAACGCCGGAATCGTAATGTGAATTGTCTGCTGCCAACGGTTGGCGCCGTCCACCTCCGCCGCTTCATACAGGGATGGATTGACGCCTGCCAAAGCGGCCAAAAATACGATCGTGCTAAAGCCGAATTCCTTCCACACATCGCTGACGATGACTACCCCCCGGAACCAATTGCCCTCTCCAAGGAAGAAGATCGGCTTTATGCCAAGCAGCCAGGTCAAAAACTGATTTACGATCCCGGTCTGTGAAAGCATATCCGTGAGTATGCCAGCCAGAACAACCCAGGATAGAAAATGAGGCAAGTAGACTAACGTCTGGATAGATCGTTTGATGATCGATTTTCGAACCTCATTCAACAGCAGCGCAAATACAAAAGGAACGATCAGGTTCAACACAATTTTAATAACGGCAAAAAATAATGTGTTGCCTACGATCTGGAGGAAATAATCATTTTGCAGCATATACCGAAAATGCTCCAGCCCCACCCATTCAGAGCCAAAAAGGCCGCGCTTGGGCTTGTAGTGTTGGAACGCCATCAAGATGCCTGACATCGGGAGATAAGCAAATATAAAGGTGAAAATGACCGCCGGAAGCACCATAAGATGCAGCATCCAGGTATGTTTCCGGAGCGGACTGACGAAGGGTTTGATTCGCTTGATATTGGCAGGCCCGGAAGGCTGTGAGCTCGGAACGGTCTGGTTCATAGAAATTGCCCCCTTTTCGAATGAATGCGGTTTCAGATATACTTCATCTTACTAGTCAGCATAGAGAGTGCCTATATGGCTTTGTTAGGCAGGTAGGGATTCATTAGGCACTTGCGCGGAAAAGAGGGGACAGATGAAATTTCGTGGTAACCTGTTCAAGAAGCTGAACTTGGGGCTGGCACTTGTCTTCTTCATTATTGTAGTTGTCTACGGAATCGCTCACCAGCGTACAACGGCGATATTACAAGACGAGATACGTCGCTCCAGCTTGCAGAAGCTGATGCTGCTGACAGAGGAATTGGACAGCAAGGTACGTCAAATGACAGACTTTCAGTTAACATTGTTGACCGATTCTACTGTGAAGCGATTTGCATCTATATCAATGGAAGCTTTAAATTATGACCGGATTGAGAATCGAAGGTCCATCCAAGACAAGCTTGCATACAAAGAGAACACATTTGCCCAGTGGAAAAGCTCTTACGGGATATACTCTGTGCTGAATCAAGAAATGATTGCACTTGATAGTAAAATATTTCAGGAAAGCTTATTCCATCATGAATTAACTGCCCGGTGGGTATTGCGACGGAATGAGCCCTCCGCAGACCGACGTTTCTACCGCTTCACGTTGGATGGTATTATCCGCGAGCGAGCAGCCAGCCTGCATGCGACAACCATTGTAGGCGCCTCCTTCCCGGAATCTAACATACGCGAGACGTTGGATCGGGCGATGGAACACAATCGTGGTAATACGATTTTGTATCACAGTCGGGATGAGTGGATTGAAGGAAGTCGTGAAGGCAGCTCCATTAACGAACTTATCGTTAACAATCTCCAGGGAAGGGAATTAGAGCATACTTTTCAGTATGTATTCAAAGCTAACGGACAGCAGTATTTGGTCACTGGAGTTGAATCTGACAGTCTTAATTGGTATATGGTCGACAGCACGCTGCTTGATGATGCAATGAAGCCGTTATCTGTGGTAAATGGTCTGTTTTACGGGGTGCTTGTTGTGCTGTTTCTGTTAACCCTCTCGATGTCTTATACTGTGTATCGTCATGTGCTTGCCCCGCTGAAGACACTGATGCGTGGGCTTAAAAGCATTCAATCCGGACAATACGCCGTTCAGATTCAGACAGATCGCAACGACGAGTTTAACTTTGTGTTTGATCGGTTTAATGAAATGAGCAGAGACATGAGAGAATTGATAGAGAACATTTTGATGGAGCAGTTGAGGGCGAAGGATGCTTATTTAAAGCAGCTTCAAGCTCAGATCAATCCTCATTTTTTATACAACTGCCTTGGCTTTATTATTAATATGATTGAGATGAAGCAGGATCAAGCTGCCATTACGATGGCACACAACTTAAGCGATTATTATCGTTACATGACACGTACAGATATTACGGAAGTGATGCTGAAAGATGAAGTGGCCGTAGTCAGCAGCTATTTAGACATTCAGCGAATGCGCTTCTCGCGTTTACAGGTTGAGATCGATATCGCTGAATCGCTGCACAGCTTGATTGTACCGCGGCTGATCATACAGCCTGTCGTGGAAAATGCAATCGTACACGGCATTAGCAGCTTAATCCGGCCAGCACGTATCCTTATCCGCGGAGGGCGGTCCGGCCAACTAGTGTGGATTGAGGTTGAAGACAACGGCAAGGGCTTATCGCATGAGCAGCTTGCAGCCCTGCTGCACGCAGTCACAGCCGCTGACAATCCGCAGATAGGCTATGGACTGTGGAATGTAAGACAGCGACTTTTGTACCGTTATGCGGAAGGGGCCGACATAACGATCAGACAAGCCGAACTGCAAGGACTTATCGTTCGTCTGGAATGGATGGTCCTAGACCAGAACGAACAATATAGGCATCCGCATAACCGAGGCAGCGCGGAAGAAGGAGAGAGTGAACGATGAGAAACTTACTGATCGTAGACGATGAAGCTCATTGGGTGGACAATCTAGCTGATCACAAGCCTTGGAATGAACTCCAGATTGATGTGGTACATAAAGCGTATTCCCCGTTCGAAGCGTTGGAGCTTATGGATACTTATCCGATCGATCTCGTCATTACGGATATATCAATGCCTGAACTGTCCGGGCTGGAATTAATAGAAGAGATCAAGAAGCGTAAGCCTAACACCGTGTGTTTGCTCTTGTCCGGCTATTCAGAGTTCGAATATGCGAAGCAGGCGATGCGCTTGGAGGCATTTGATTATTTGCTTAAGCCAGTAAAGGACGAGGAATTATTTCGTGTGGTCAATAAGGCTGTTCAGCAGTTGGAGCGGAGGGATGCGGACAAAGGTGTGTATCAGAAACTTCAGCACAGCCTGCAAGAGAACTTGCCGCTTATACGAAGCCATTTGCTGCGGGAATGGCTTGTCGGTAAAGGAAACACGAGCCGTTGGAAGGATCAAGCAGACCGCTACCAAATTCCCTTTGTTGAGCAGAGAGAAGTGTGGATGATGCTGATTCGGCTTGAAAATGAATATCAGACAGCGTCGCAAAATACGACAACGGATCGCAGTTGGGCGGAATTTGCGGTGCTTAATATAGCAGATGAATGGTTGTCACCGGATTTTGAAGTATGGGGCTGCCGCGAAGAGCATGGTTATATTGTGCTGCTGCTCCAGCCGAGTGACAGCGTGCTAGTGTCTGCTGAGGTCACCCGACTTCTGGAACACATGATGCTTGGACTGCAGCAGAAGCTGAAGTCGATCGCCAAGGAACCAGTATCGCTGCTGCTGACTAGAGCGCATACGTTCCCAGCTGGAGTAAGGCCTGCTTATGAGCAAGCGCTTATCGATTTCAGGCGACAGGTGGGCGAACGACAGGAGCTAATTCTGCTCGAATCCGCCGCTTTGCATCCTGCGGCTAAGTCCATGCGCGCGCTCCATACTGCGCCGACGCTGCTGCAATTGCTGGAAATGTCCCAATGGGAACTGGCAGAGCAGCGTTTAAGCCAAATATTTGCGGAGTTATCCGAGCAGTGGCAGCAATCCTATGAACATGTACTTATTGCCGGAATGGAAATTAGCACGGCCTATATGCAGCTTATTCATCGCAACGGCCAATACTTGACAGACTTGAGTCCTGAGCTAATGGCCTCCTTTAGCAGCGGAGCACCTTTCCGTTCAATCCAGGCGCTGGAGCGATGGTCATATGACATGTTACGGCTCATTCAGCAGGTACAGAAAGAAGAGGTACACAGCAGCCGACAGAGTACGATTCGCAAAGTACACCTGTTTATTGAGCGTAATCTACATAAGGACGCTTCCCTGCGGGCTATTGCAGATGAAGTTCATATGCACCCCACTCATTTATCGAAAATATATAAGCTGGAAACGGGCCAAAGTCTAAGTGAATATATGATGAATGTTCGTATGGACAAGGCCAGCAGGCTGCTTATGGAGACAACAAAGCGCATCTATGAAATTTGCGAAGAGATCGGCTATTCAGACCCTGCTTACTTCATTAAAGTGTATAAAAAATATTATGGCATGACACCACAAGAATATCGAGAGCGGCATCAGCATAGCTGCGAATAACACTAACAAACTCTTATCAAACACAACAAACCCTTATGGAAACGCCTACATTCGGTTGATAAGATGAACCTATCTACAACACAAGGGGGAGATATACACATGGTCAACAAGGGGCAAGGGCTTAAGATGGTGCTAATCAGCATACTGATCATAAGCATGCTCGCGGGCTGTTCTGACTCCAATAACAATACAGCCACGCCAAGCGCAGAACAAGCTGCGATGGCAGACATTACGATTAAAGATGGCAAGTATGTCACTCCTGTTGAGGTTACAAGTGTAGGACGCCAGCGTAAATATACAAAGGGTGACACCAAGGATAACAATGTACACAGCCGATGGGCTGAACAGCGTCTGGGTATTAAGATCAACAACATCTGGGAGCCGGCCAATACGGACCAGTACAAACAAAAACTGCAATTAGCGTTATCATCAGGAGAAGAAATTCCTGACTTTGTTCCTTATTATGATGACCCTGTCGTCATAGGCCAGTTGATCGATTCGGAAGAGTTTATGGCGATTGATGATCTGTTTGAGAAATATGCTTCGCCCA
Source organism: Paenibacillus sp. ACRRX (assembly GCF_022346885.1). Classification (GTDB taxonomy): domain Bacteria; phylum Bacillota; class Bacilli; order Paenibacillales; family Paenibacillaceae; genus Paenibacillus_B. Next base: position 66,411 of record NZ_JAKRNK010000005.1, on the reverse strand, counting down.
TTCTGAAAGAGCATGCCAAACAGCATCCTGAAATTTGGTATCCGTACATCAAAGACGGTAAAAAGTACGCGCTGCCGATCCTGGAGAATCTGGATAATGACAACACGGTGCTTTGGCTGCGTGAGGATTGGATGAAAAAGTTAAAGCTGTCTGCACCTAATACGATTGCCGATTTGGAACACATGATGGATCAGTTCAAGAACCATAACCCGGATGGGCTTGCTCCTGATAAAGTATTTCCGCTGACCGGTGCAATGAAGAGCGGGTACAATGGCTGGATGGGATCCTTGGAGTGGGTGTTTGCTGCCTATGGCGAAGTGCCCGAGCAGTGGAACATGGGCGAGAATAATCAGCTGCAGTACGGCTCGATCCATCCGGGTACTAAGCAGGCTTTAGAGAAGCTGCATGAGTGGATGGAGAAAGGATACATTCATCCTGATGCGGCCTTATGGGATGAAGGGAAATCTGCTGAGATTTGGACGAAAGGCAACGCAGGGATATTGCCCGGAGCACAGTGGATTCCCGATTGGCCAGCCCCGGATTTGACCAAAAATGTACCCCATGCGCAATACAAGGCTTATCCGATTCCGGCAGGGCCTGATGGCAAGATCGGCACCAAGTGGAAGAGCAGCACAGGCGCAAACGGCAATGTGCTGATTAGCAAACATGCAAAGCACCCGGAAGCTATTTTTATTTACTATAATTACTTGTTAGAGAACTATGCGAATCCACCAGTTGGCGGGGAGTTCGAATTTGGTTTTGCCAAGGGGTATGACTGGGATGAAGTAGATGGCAAGCCAACGAGTGATCCGGCGAGTATTCCGGATTACAACAACGAATTTATGTTTATCACGGGCTTTAACAACAATCAAGCGGTCATTCCGAACTTGTACATGAGTACGCTTGTAAAGCTGGCCGAGGGCAAGAAGCCAGAGACACCATACGAGAAGCTGCTCGCACAGAAGCGCAAGCCGGAGAATTGGTATGGCGCCAAGATTGTTATGGATCAAAAAGAGATTCGACGCAAAAATTATTTTAACGGTGCTCCAACGCCTACAATGCAGAGCAAATGGAATCTGCTGCGTCAATCAGAGTTCGAAACATTTAACAAAATTATTTATGGCAAACTGTCGATTGATGACTTCGATACATTCGTGGAGAAGTGGAAGCATAATGGTGGCGAGCAAGTGACGAAGGAAGTAAACGAGTGGTACAAGGCTGTATCTATTAAATAATTATAAGCGTGGGGCACGGCAAATCAGCGGTGCCCCTCCTATATTCAGAACCAACCACAAGCTGAAGCCGTATGATGGAGGGAGATGTATGTGTAATAGATTACCGCAGCAAATGACAGATGGTTTTTTGCTACCAACTTTTCAGATCGAGCAAGTAAAGGAACATGCTATTGCATTTCAAAGCGGCATACCAGTCCCCACCTTTGAACCGCAAAAACGACAAACGTTATCTTTACATGGTGTATGGCGCAAACAACGTTTTGCTGCCGATCATGACCAATCGCTGACACCACGCAGTATGAAGTGGATAAGCGAGGTAGAAGCAGATGCGAAGGGGCGTACGGAACTTCAATATGATGATTCCGAGTGGACTGCTATCGAGCTTCCTGGGCCTGAGAACCGGATGTCAGGCGAAGAGAGTTCTGCTGGAGCGGAACGGTATGAGGATGGCGTGTGGTACCGCCGGACATTCCATGTTCCTATCCATTGGTTGGAGATGGCGGTTACGCTAAAAAGTTTAGGCATCAGCTATGTATGTGATATTTGGATCAATGGCCAGTGGGCAGGCTATCATGAGGGCGGGTTTACGCCGTTTGCGTTAGATGTGACATCTATGCTGCGTGAAGGCACTAACATGATCACAATCCGAATAGACAACCCGCCTTGGGGAAGCCGCATAGATATGATTCCTGCGAGGGCAGATACCGACTTCTTTAACTATACAGGTGTCATTCAGGATTTGTATTTGGAGGCGGCACCAACCATCCATATAGCACGCTTGGATGTTGTGCCACAGAATGAGCAAGGACGTTTGTTCGTGAAGGCAGTCATTGAGAATCGTTCCGCTGTTGGTGCGCAGGCCACGCTTGAAGGTAAACTTTACGAGGCAACAACTGAAACAGACAAGCTGCTGGCTTCTCCTTATGCAGACGATATTCGAGCATCTGTTGTGGCAGTGGACGATTGGGAGCCACGAAGTGTCAAACTAGAGCCATGGCAAAGTATTGTCGTAACTTGGCATTTGCATGTCCACGAGCCTAAGCTGTGGGATATGGAGCATCCACATTTGTACGTTGCTGAGCTCAGCTTGTGCAGAGAGCAGTTGGAGCAGCGTGATCAACTCGCCACTCAATTTGGTATTCGGACGATTCGGACATCTGGTACACAGATTCAGCTGAATGGGCATGCTGTGTTTTTGCGTGGTATTGCACGTCATGAAGAGTGGCCGCGCTATGGCAGGACAGCTGCGTGGGAACGCATCAAGACAGATCTGCAACAGATACAGCAATTACATGCGAATATGGTTCGGACCGCTCATTACCCGAATCATATTTATACGTATTTGCTGACAGATCGGCTTGGCTTGGCTGCGATGAGCGAGATACCGCTCTGGCAATTTGAGGCGATTCATTACGAGGCGCAGGAGCAGAAACGGCTCGCTGATCAAATGTGGCGCGAAATGATTTATTCACAGTTTAATCGTCCGTCAGTGCTCTTGTGGAGCACACAAAATGAAAGCAAGGAAGTAAAGCTGCGTAAAATATACAACGAGCGGCTTGTTCATGATGTTCGCTCCAATTATGCGGATGATCGGTTAATTACGCAGAGCGCCGCAGCCGATCAGCCTGGAGCGCATGACGAGTCTATGGAACCGCTTGATGTGGCGGCATGGACGATGTATTTTGGTATATTCCACGGGGGGACGGCATATGAGGGCACACAACAGTTTTTGGAGGAGGCCCACAAGTTATGGCCGGACAAACCGATCCTGAATACAGAGTACGGGTATTGGAGCCAAGAAGACAATAGTGATGCTGACAAACAGGTGCAGATGTACCAGGAGACGCTGCGTGCACTGTTAGAGTGTGCGACCGTAACTGCTGCTGGATTGCCGCGGACAGAAGGCTTTGTTGCCGGTATCGATTATTGGTCGATATACAACTGGTATGTGAATCACAGCCAGTGGGTGCAGACGATGGGACTATATCAGATGGACCGTCTCCGAGAAAAGCCTGTGAAGCAGTTGCTGCAGCAGGATTATGGAAGACTGGCGGGACGATAGGCTGCGGTATTTATCTTCTTGATGAAAACAATGAGCTGTCCTGCATAAAGAGTGCATTTGAATTATAAAAGAGGCTGACACGGGGTACTTCAGTGTCAGCTTATTATTTAGCCGCTGGTGTGCCAGAATTCTGCTACTTATCGTCGTCCTCTAAATGATCAACCATCCATTGGATGCCTTGCAGTAATAATTTATCTGCTTGAAGCAATGTGCGCCATTCGGGATTAATGATCATGCAAAGGCGATCAAATCGTTTCATTAATTCTGGTCGTGGTCTCAAAGCGAGTTGGGCATATTGACGTAAATAGGCTCGCTTGTCGAGAAGCTGCTCTTCGGATGACTGCATCATCAACGCAGCTTCCATTACAATTGCTTGTACGACCGGACTATTTGGAGCTGCGTGCTGTTCAATAGCAGCCTGAAGTCGTAACAATCTCATTTCCAAATTGCTTTTCCACACTTCAACATCAAATTTAGGGTTGCTTTGTATAAAAGGAAAAGTGCTTTCTTTAAATTCCATTATAAACTGTGGATCGTTTATTAATTTCTTAAGTTCATTCCACGCAAAAGTTTGTCGGGCTGTTTTTTTTTTGTGGTCTTTTACAATGTATTTGTTAAAGAGAAAGAGCACTGAATCTTCCCATTCAGGTGGGGTGTCGGCAAATAACTTCGTCTCTTTTATTTTATCGGCTATGTATTGATTTTTTTGTTTAGTGCTTGTTGTTATAGTGTCCATTAATTGATGAATATAATTAAGCGAATCCTTTGAAGAATGATGCTGTTTTGCTTCTTTTAAGATCGTAATCATATTTTGAAGTGTGCTCATTTTGATTGCTAGCGCTTCTATTTGCCAGTCAAGAGCTTCTGCTACTTGAGTATCATCAAACATCATATGCCGGATATCTTCAATTCCAAAATCCAAATAACGCAGCATTACAATGAGTTCCAAGCGCCATATATCGGCTGTTGTGTAAAGTCGATGGCCGCCTTCGGTATATTTGGTGGGCTTTAGAAGTCCGACTTCATCATAATGGCGAACCGTTTTTACAGTTGATCCAATCATTTTTGCGGCTTCGCCGATTGTATAATACAACTCAGAATCAGGAACCTTGGACAACAACATTGCTGGTTCCTTTTTTGGCATGGAAATAGTCATGCTGCAGCACCTCCTGAATCTATTATACAATCTCCTGTAGGGGGAGATTCAATGAAGGGAGACTGACGTAAACTTAACTTTAGCTCACGTCAGTCGAATAAACAGTCTATTCCTCAGCCAGCTCACGGAATGATTTGATTTTGCCATGTGCATGTGGAGTTTGCTTGCGAATTTTATTCGCATTTTCTCGACGGTTTTTTGGAATGGACATGTATGAATCCCCCTTCAAAAATAAAAATGAGTTCAGCAAAGCGGATCCGTGAAGCACGGTGCGGCGAACTTGTGACACGGATGTGAATATAGAATCGACGTGAATGCACTTCTTTATTCGCACAATGATTGGGATTGCTGAAGAGAGTTAGCGTCACGTTGGAATTATGTAATTAATGTTTAGAAAGCGCCTGCTCATGTTGAGCAGGCGCTTCTCATCTACAATTGGGCTCTAATGAACAAATGGGGATTAACGACGTCCTCTGCGTTTGTTGCGCACGCCACAGTTCACGTCTTTTACATTGTAGGAGCAGAAGTGCTGAGGTACTGGAATAGTATGATGTTGATTGACAATATTAACGGGGTGAACGATAGGTTGAGTTGCTGTATGGTAGAAGTTTTTGAATATCGTTTGTTCTGGGGCTACGATCGGATTGAGAGGGCCTGTGGAAGCGGGGCTGACCATACCAGGATTCATATTAGGGCCCATTCCTGGACCTGCACTTGCAGGACTAATCATGTTAGGGCTCATGCCATACGGAGAGACGCCACCCATATTTGGTTTGCTAGGACCACAACCGCAAGAATTACGTTTCATTTGCTCACATCTCCTTTTCAGAAAGTACTATAGGATACGCACTCCTCTGAATAGCTGCTTGTTCATTTGTCTTGACCGGATGAAATGCGGCGCTTTCATTATTTTTAATATGATTCCGTTTACGTTAATATAAAGACTAGGAGCTCAATACAGCTGGAAGTCAGACAAGGAGAATGATATGTACAACTTTGATGGAATCATGGACAGAATGAGTATGGATGCAATTAAAGCCACGCCGCAGCATTCATTGCAGCAAGACTGTATTCCACTATGGATTGCTGATATGGATTTCCCTGCTGCCAAGGAAATACAGGATGCACTGATGCAGCGCATGAACATTCCGAATTATGGCTACACGTTATGTTCGGAATCATATTATGAGGCGGTTATAAGCTGGATGCAGCGCCGTCATGCTTGGGAAGTGAAGCGTGACTGGATTCTGACCACCCCTGGGGTGATTCCAGCAATGGCTTTTGCGGTTCAATCCGTTGTTAAGCCTGGTGAAAAGGTCATGATTCAGCCTCCGGTTTACCCACAATTCGCGAGAATGATCCAACTAAACGGTGCTGAACTGGTTACCAACCCGTTAAAGCTGATCAATGAGCGATATGAGATTGACTTCGAAGACTTTGCCTTGAAAGCTCAAGATCCTGCTCTCAAATTATTCTTCCTTTGCAATCCACATAATCCGGTAGGCAGAGTATGGTCGCGAGATGAACTTCAGCGGCTCGCGGATATTTGTCTGGAGAACGATGTGATCATTTTCTCGGATGATATCCACCACGACTTTGTCTACGGCACGGCTCAGTATATCCCGATCGCTTCTTTATCTGCGGGCGTATCCGAGATCACGATTACGGCAACTGCGCCAAGCAAGACGTTTAGCCTTGCGAGCTTTAAGATGGGAAATATCATCATCCAGAATGAAGAGCTTCGCAAGGCGTATAACGTCGCAATTAACCGTGTAGGCTGCACGAGTCTGGATGTAGGCGCTATCAAGGCAACAATCGCCGGTTACACACATGGTGAGCAGTGGCTGCAAGCAGTTATACATTACTTGGAGCAGAACAATGCTCTGATTGATTCTTTTATAGCTGCAAGAATGCCAGTTGTGAAGACTGTTGCGCTAGAAGGCACGTACTTAAAATGGCTCGATTTTCGGGCGCTCGGTATGAATAACGACGTTCTTGAATCTTGGTCACTTGCACAGGCCAAGGTGTGGTTAAGTGAAGGTTATACTTTTGGAGTGGAAGGAAGCGGATTCAAGCGATTAAATATGGCATCGTCACGCAGTGTCATAAAGGAAGCGCTGGAACGAATCGAACGGGCCATACATGCGCTTTAATAAAGTAGTACCGTTTATCAGACTGCCTTATACAATATCATGTTGGAAGGTCTTCGGCTTGCGTCTGGGGACCTTTCTTGCTGGGACAGGCTGTGAAGTTAAGTCATGCAGAGGGAGCCGCGCTGCTGTGAGGGGATCTGTCGCTGTTAGTGTTAGATCTCGATCTAAGCTTGCTGAATACATAATAATCTAAACCTATCCGTCCTGCGTTGGTATATGCAACAAGAACAAACATGGACAATATAATCATAATCGGACTGCCGCTAATTGTTCCGCTTAAGAGGAACGACATATTCATGACAATTCCGAAGAAAGCCGCAGTCTTTGTTAAGACGCCTAGCAGGAGACCTGCGCCAACAAGTATTTCCCCCCATTGTACCATGATGCTGAATAATTCTACATTCGGTAACGCAACATGCTTCAGAAAAGATGCCCACCAGTCTTGGACAATCGGTCGTTCACCGGTTGCTTTGGCCAAGGCGCCGTTCAGAAATCCACTTGCATCAAATGATCCGCCTGATACTTTGCCGAGCCCAGCCGAAATCCAGGTATAGCCTAAGTATAACCGGATAACAAACAGAAAAGCTGAAGCCCACAGGTTCCTCCTTAAAAATTCGATCATTATTAATTCCTCCTTCGTTATTTAAAATTTAGCCAAATTTTTGGCTTGCATGAACACTGTAAAGCTCTTGGGGAAGAAATTCAAGGTGTTTGGAGAGCTATTTTGTACAAAAATTCATTTTTTTGCATGGAAATTTAGTAGTGCTTTAGGTATAGTGACCTCACGTTTTATAGTCTGTAAGAATTATACCGCTTTAATTTTATAGAATATAACTACCACTTTTTGTTATAGTCTTGCTGCCTCATATTATCCATTTCTTGTTTAAAGTAGTCGAATGTATGAAAAGAAAGTAGAACATTGTCCCGATTAAATTAAGACTACAGTCATGAGTGATCTATTGGAAAACGGATACATTCGTATATACATTCATGTGAAACGATAAGATTTCTACTAGGTATGATGAACCTTTCGAGGAATGTCGGCATTTAGTAAGATATGGACAAGAGTGTAATATGAATAATTACGCATATGAGGGGAGACATATGCAATTATTCAACTCTTAGCACTCTCATCAAGTACAGTCAGCTTATCCAAAAGTAAGTTTCAACGGGCGATATACTACGAATGAATAAGGAGATTGATCTGATGTTGACAAAAAGATTGTGGAAAACAAATGTTTCAACGCTTTTAGTAACGATGGGGTTGGTGGCAGTTGGTGCAGCAACAACTTTTGCTTTTGCAGATACTGCATCAGCACATGGGTATATCGAGGGCCCTGCTAGCCGCGCATTGTTGTGCAAGCAGGGTGAAAATAAATCTTGCGGAGCGGTCCAATATGAACCGCAAAGTGTAGAAGCATTAGGGAACTTTCCAGAAGGCGGACCTAAAGATGGCCAAATAACTGGCGGCGGTATCTTCACGGAGCTGTATGAACAATCAGCTAACCGCTGGTCAAAAGTGACAATGAATGGTGGTAAGAACACCATCTCTTGGCACCTGACAGCTCCGCACAGCACAAAAGAATGGAAATATTACATTACGAAAAAAGATTGGGACCCTAACAAACCATTGAAGCGTGCGGATCTCGAACAAATTGCATACTTTGATGATGGCGGCAAAAAACCGCAAACAAAAGTTTCCCATGAAGTTAATGTTCCAAAGGATCGCAGCGGTTATCATTTAATTCTTGGCGTATGGGAGATTGCAGATACACCCAATGCATTCTATCAAGTAATGGACGTTAACCTTGTGAACGATGGTTCCGAAGTTCAACTTCCTACAGTTCCAAGTAACGTTGTTTCTCCGTCGCAGACGACAACTAGCATAGAGATTAAATGGAATGTATCATCGGCTTCCGCAGGTATCAAATGGTACGAATTGTACCGTGACGGGAAGCTGCTTGGCACCACAACAGCACCATCCTATAGCGATAAAGGTTTAACGCCAACTACAGCTTATGCATACACGGTAATTGCTGTGGATGGAGCAAACAATCGCTCGGCAGCCAGCAAACCGTTGTCTGTTAGCACAAAATCACCAGTGGTTGATAAAGAAGCGCCATCTGTTCCAACAAACGTAAAGGCTCCTCATCAGATGGAGACAGGGATTCATCTTGTTTGGACGGCATCCACTGATAACGTAGGTGTGGCCAAGTATGAGGTATACCGTGACGGCAAGCTGGTCGGCACAGTTGCAGAACCATCCTTTATGGATAGCGGACTGACACCGGCAACATCGTATACGTACACAGTTGTGGCTGCAGACGAAGCGGGTAATCGTTCTGGAGCAAGTACACCATTTGTTGTAAGCACAAAAGCAGCTGTAGTTGATAAAGAAGCACCTACAGTTCCGGGCAATGTCAAGTCTACTGCTCAAACAGAGACAAGTATTACATTAGCTTGGAATGCATCTTCCGATAATGTCGGTGTTGCAAAATATGAAGTGTACCGTAACGGCCAGTTGGTTGGTTCCACGGTACAGCCTTCCTTTGTAGACAACGGTTTAACGCCGGATACGAAGTACACTTACACAGTAGTAGCTGTAGATGCAGCAGCAAACCGTTCAGCGGCAAGTGCAGCCATTGAAGCAAGCACAAAAGCAAAAGGGCAATTCACCACTTGGGATCGCAGTAAAGTATATCTTGGCCGCGACCGTGTCACCCATAACGGTTTGGAATACGAAGCGAAATGGTGGACGCAAGGGGATGAGCCAGGGGCTTCAGATGTATGGAAAGTGGTTAGCAATGTGACATTAGAATGGAACAAAACGACTGCATATGATGGACAGGCTAAGGTAGCCTACCAAGGCAAGGTCTATCAAGCTAAATGGTGGACAAAAGGCGAAACACCTGGCGCTTCGGACGTATGGGTTCTCGTAAAATAAGCAGACTGTTTGTTAGCGAATCAAATAACGACTTCATGTAAGAAAGCCGCTTCTAACTCGTCATACGATAACACGTTTTTCGGTTATCTGTAAGGCGAGGAGAGGCGGCTTTTATATGATGTGATCATCAATTAATCTATTTTGGCACCGTATGATCGAGCCATTACTACAGCTTGTGTGACATCAAGGCGTACGTCCTTCATATCTATTGACTTAAAGTCGATACCGTCTACGATCGCTCCCCTTAGGTCCGCGCCTTTAAGCTTAGTTTTGCCAAGCCGTACGCGAGTCAGGTCGGCATCTCTTAGATCTGCTTTTTCCAAATTGCATTCATACAAGTCTGCCTCAGCCAACTTCACGTGTCGTAGCTGCTGCTTAACCAGATTAGCATGCCGCAAATTGGTGTAAGACCAATCGCCGCCTTGAATAGTAATACCGTCTAACTGGGCGTTGGCAAAGTCTGATCCTGTCATTTTACATTCCTCAAACTTGGCTACAAATAGGTTCGTGCCGCTAAATATACAATTCGTAAAGGCGGAGCGTGTATGTATAGAGGCGTTTAAAACGGCACCCGTAAAGTCGCAGTTCATAAATTGACAGCTTGTAGTCCATACTTCTTCCATATGAGCCCCGCGGAATCGGCAATTGGTAAAGGTACAGCCCCGTAATTCGCCATCCCGCAGGTCTTTATTGCTAAAATCCACTTCTGTATATTGTTGGTCTATATATTGGTACATTTCATATTGCTCCTTTGAAGTTGAAATATTAATCTAACGAGTATGATAAAGCGTATGCGCTTATCGACTGCATTCATTTTATCAGCTTGTATGAAACAGGTGCAATTAGGTATATACATACAACGTCTGTCGTTTTAATGCGTATTACAAGTTATAGAGGCGAGATGTGCATGCGGATGCTGATCCTATGTGCCATTTCATACTTCCATTTCTCATAATGAAAGGGTGATTCATTTGCGTTATGAAATATTGTACGAAGGAGCATTCCCTCTCTTGCAGGTTGAATTAGAGCATGGCGAGTCAATTAAAGCTGAATCAGGTGCAATGGTATCTATGAGCCCGAATATTCAGCTGCGCGGGTCGATGGAGGGCGGTATTATGAAAGGGCTCGGCCGGATGCTGAGCGGGGAGAAGTTTTTCTTTCAAGAGCTGACATCTCAGCAAGGGCATGGTCAGGCCACGCTTGCGCCAGCTTCTGTTGGCGGAATTACGGCGGTTGAGTTGGATGGAAGCTATTCGCTTTTTGTGCAGAAAGACGGGTTTCTTGCTGCAACGAGCGGTATTGACGTCTCTACCAAAATGCAGCGCCTTGGTAAAGGCTTGTTGTCAGGCGAAGGTTTTTTTATCATTGAAATTAGTGGTCGGGGTACTGTGTTTCTATCCTCGTATGGCGCCATTCATCCGATTCAGCTCGGACCTGGGGAAGAGGTTGTTGTAGATAATGGTCATCTGGTCGCGTGGCCAAGTTATATTGATTATAAGCTGGAGAAGTCATCGAAGGGATGGGTATCATCTGTCACGAGCGGTGAGGTACTAGTCTGTCGTTTCCGTGGAGAAGGATCGGTGCTTATCCAGACACGTAACCCACGAGGCTTTGGTCAATGGGTGCAGCAGTTTATTCCTAGCAAATAAGATGGGCTTAAGCGTAATAAAGCACCTTGCCATTAGCAGGGTGCTTTGTCGTAGAAGGACCGTTAGACGCGTGACAGGCTAGTTTACTTCCATAAGGATCAGGTCTTGTTCATATGCAGAAACTGATTCGTAACTTATTCATATTATGGAAGTTATATTTAAGAAAATGTGCTTGTAAAGGAAAGGAGTGAACAGATGTGCTTGCTGCAATTCCGGATCATATTCAGCAAGGTCTTAAGGTATTGTTCGTTGGCTTTAATCCTAGTCTTCGCTCTGGTGAGACAGGTCATCATTACGCAAATCCGCGCAATCGCTTCTGGACTATTTTATACCGTTCCGGATTGACGGACCGCCTTTATCATGCAGACGAGGATCAGGATCTGATAGCACTTGGCTACGGATTTACCAATATTGTATCTCGGCCTACACGTACGGCTGCCGAGATCTCGACTGAGGAATATGCCGCGGGTCGGATCAATCTCTTGCGGAAAATAACCTTGTATCGACCGCAGGTGGTCTGTTTTGTAGGCAAAGGAGTATATCATGCGTTCAGCAGTAAGGATGCTGTCTGGGGTTATCAGTCTGAGCCGATAGTAGAGGGGACTGCGGCATTTGTTGCGCCATCTTCAAGTGGACTCGTCAGAATGAAGCTGGAAGAAATTGTGGATATCTACCGACAGTTAGCAGTAGGATTGGCATTGCCTAAACGTCATCAGCAGCAATAGTGGAGGCTTTTTATCAGCAGCATTCTCGTTAAATGAGAATAAAATCACCTATGATTATATCCAAGATATGGTATAATATTCGTAGTTTAATAGAGGGTGTGGATAAAATAGATGAGTAAATTACTAGGCTTTGGATTGTTGTATTGGCTATTTGGCAATCCTTTTATCGCGATTATTGCCTTGCTTATTATTGCGTACATGCTAGAGCGCAGGTATGTTGGTTTATCCCCAAGTTTCATCCGGCCTATAAAGCGTATGCAACGAATCGGGAAACTGAAGCAGGAGCTGAGTGCAAACCCACACAATGTATCCTTAAAGCACGAGTTGGGGAGGCTGCTGCTTGAGCGTAAGCGTTACCGAGAAGCGCGGGAAGTATTGGAGCCGATCCAAGATCGAATGGAGCATTCGGCGGAATATTGGGACGACTTAGGAACAAGTTATGTCCATACCGATGACGAAGAGAAAGGAATACAAGCAATTTTACAAGCGTTGGATATAAATCCGCGTGTAAAATACGGACAGCCTTATCTGCGGCTTGCTGCTTTGTATGCCCGCACCGATAAGGATAAGGCACTTGAGGCTCTTCAAGAGCTGCATACACTGCATTCTTCTTCGTGCGAAGCCTATTATCGCATGGGACTGCTGTATGAAGAGATGGGCCGCAAGGATGAGGCCAAGAGGTCTTGGAACGAGGCGATTAGCATCTATCGCGCCTTACCGAAGTATATGCGCCGTAAGGAACGAGCATGGATGCTGCGCAGCAGATATAAAGCAATGAGCTCCTCGTAAGATAGCAGGACTTCTAGCAGATTATGAATACACTAAAGGTCAAGCAATGGAACAAGGCCAATTGGTTAAAGAGGATTATGGAAACGTTTTACCAATTATATTAGGGTGGATGGCGGAGGATATGGGAGCATTATTTTAAATGAGGATAGCTCTGCTGCTCTCAACCAAGCTCAGCGCAGGAGATACCCTGTTATGCTTTTACACTGCATTTTCTTAAAGCGGCGATGTTCGATATACTTGAATAGTCCTATTAGGAAATCTTTACTAAGAAGGAGTGATTCGGTGTTATTAGCAGAAGCGGAACGTCGTCATGAAATCATGAAGCGCAGCATTCAACAATATGTGGTGCAGGAAAATCAAGTGGGTTTGAGCAATCAAGAGCAGTTTTTGTTCAAATCGATGATTAAACAATTTCATCAGACTATTCACGAAGCTCATACCCCAACCGAACCTAATTAGGTTCCAATCTCCTATCGGTTACGGATTTCTGTTCTGTTCTATTACGATATATATGCAACGCGTTTGAGTCTCTAATCTGGAGCAGATTAGAGGCTATTTTTTTGCGATCGATACTCCAAACTGAGCAGCGGAATGAACGAGGCGCAGCCAAGACTAAGGGCCTCTTTGCTAATACTTTGCTGGTACAATACCAAGGATATATCCGGCAAAAAAGCCCCAATCCGGTCCGTTTACTTCACGGCAATAAAGATTTCTACTTGCGCTGCTTCTGGGTTCATGCTGCGTTCGTTATACAATTCGAAGTCGCCTGTATAGGTACGAACATTGCCTGGCTGCTGCGACCAGTTCCATATCGCTTGCCAAGCTTCGACAACAACTTCAACAAGCGGCCCGGTCCGTGTTACAAATACAGCATATCGTGCTGCTGGCACCTCAAATACATTTGCTTGATCCGCTTCTGCCAGAGCACTGTTGGTCTGCTTCTCCTCATCTACACATTCCATACCGAGTACATAATCATACTCACCTGATGCATCGCTTTCGTAATGAGTATATAACGAGTAGATTGGTTGAGTTGGCGGGCTTTGCTGCTGCGCCCAAAAGTCGGACCATAACCCAGCAATGACGCCAGTACCTGACATTTCTTTGAGGTTAGTTGTGCGCGCGCTAGTGCCGCTAATAAAGAAGCGATCCCGTGTTTCGAATCTATCAGGAGTTAATTCTGGGATTGGACGCCCACCTTCTTGCGCCTGCCAGCGTTTGAGAGACGGCAGCGAGTGTTCAAGTAATTTCTTTGCTTCCTGTTCTGGCATTCCTTCGCCAACTAAGATCGGCAGGCAGAAGTTAATCATATCCGCTACCTTGAAATCGGGTTGTGTAAACGCGCCATCCTGATAGCAATAATGACAATATTGAGGCTCAGGTTCCCTTTGTGAAGTCGTACCGTACAATTTTTCATCTTCCATAGGCATTCCGCAGCTTTGGCAATAAAGGGTCATCGTTCTTGTCTCCTTTGGTTTATCGAATGTTATTTATCAAATAATGAGCCAGCAAACAAGAAGCAGCTGTGTTTCATAAAGCGAGTATAACGTAAGTAACCTGACAACTGGTTGTCAGGTTACTTACAGCCGTATTTTTATTTGTCTCCATCATATAATTGCTGAATATGTTGAGCCATAGCACGTATGCGTTCCCTTACATGAATCGGTTTAATGACGGTTACGTTTGTGCCAAAGGACAGCAGGAAGCCATACAACCACTCGTCTTCAGGGTAATGTAGTTCCACTCGCAAAGAACCATCATCAGCTGTATACAGTTCGTCGACACCGAACCGTTCTTCAGCCATATACCTGGCTTGCGGTGTAAAAGCAAGTTCAAGTCGAATGAGGTTGTCAGCTTTGTGCCATTCTTCATCCCAAGGCTGTGCTTCTAGATCGACGGGACGGCGCTTAAACGATTGCCTTGCCGTATTCAACTCTTTGATACGGTATAGTTTAAAGAAGCGGAATGCTTGCCTTTGCGTGCAGTATGCATACAAATACCACTTCTGACCTTTCATGACTAGGGTATGAGGCTCGACGGTTCGCTCCGTGACAGTTCCTGCCGCATCACAATACGTAAACGTTACCTGTGTTAACGTCTCGATTGACTGCTTAAGCAGCGCGAGTTTCTCCTCGAATTTATGTTGGTTGCCCCATGGCGTAAGATCAATTCGATATTGACTGGTCTTGAACTGAAACGTCTCTGCCTGCGCAGGCGGGATGATGCTATGAATCTTCTCGACCAGCAGATGAGTGCTGTCTGTCTGATGGGCGGAAGCCAAGCTTTGTAAGGCAGTAACGATGGAAGCTAGCTCATCGTTACTTAGAAGGCTGCGATCAAGCCTGTAGCCTTCTGCAATACGAATACCGCCGTTTGACCCCTGCTGTGTCACAATCGGGATGCCAGCCATGTTCAGTGAATCAATATCGCGGTATATCGTGCGTACCGATACCTCAAATAGTTCAGCCAAGTCTTTAGCTTGTACGGAACGACGATTTAATAGGACAATTACAATCGATAGCAAGCGATCAATTTTCATAGTTGTTATGCCTCATATCTTAAGTTCTTAATCTTGCAGAAGGGTTGTTACTTGGTTTGTCTAGTATCTTATCTTATTAAGGTTTAGTGGGTTTAGTGCGTTTGAAAATACAAATTCACCTATTGATCCGTTATTGTATTATGAATATTGATTTGTGGCTGCTCACGCTGCTGTCGGTATTCCGTCGGTGTCATCTCGAACTTTCTGCGGAAAAGCTGAGCGAAATGCCGTATATCCTGATACCCGATGCGAGCTGCGATATCTGCGAGTCTTAGTCCTGTGCTGGACAACAGCAGCTTGGCTTGATCCATACGAAGACTGATCAAGTAGTCTTTAAAGCCTTGCCCAGCCTTCTGTTTGAATAGCTGACTGAAATAGACTGGGTTCAGGTAAACGTAGGCAGCCATCCGTTCCAAGGATAAGTCTTCGTGAAAATGAGCTTTCATGTACTGTACCGCAAGCTCGATTGCACGTTCACCACCCCATTCCTTTGGCTCATAGACGTGCGCGGAAGCAGTCAATCTTAGCTTCCTTAATTGCTCAGGTATTAATCCAAAGTCAGACATCTGAGCAGAAGGTAGCACTTGATACGGGACCTTTACGATCCGTTTCAGCTGAGCCTTGATGGATTCCGTCAGATTCAGCATATCACATGCTGAGTGTAACGTAACAAGTCCCAGCAAGTTCTGTTTATCAAAGCTGACAACAAAGCCGTGTCCATGCTGATCGATTAATTCCGATAAAACGTTCTCAACCATAAAATGTTCTACATGCGTACTACGATCACTATTTAGGTTCACCATCAGAAGATGAAATGCAGCATGGCGCTGTATAAGGGGCCGCATATCAAAGCAGCCGATATCAAGACCTGAGGCCCAACGTTGAAAGATGGCCTCGCGTAAATACTTTAAGCTCGATTTTAACTCGGCAGCATCTAAAGACAAGGCTGTTTCATTTTGCCATTCGCCATGGAGTCTGTCTATAACCGCGACTATTCGCTCTTTACCAATCGGCTTGAGCAAGTAATCTTTGGCCCCTAGTCGAATGGCCTCCTGCGCGTATGCGAATTCTGAGTGGGCAGAAATCACTACCCACTTCATACGGGGAGTCCGTTCAAAAAACAGCTTCATGAGCTCCAAGCCAGTCATGCCCGGCATCAAGATATCCGTCATCACCAAGTCAATCGAGTGCGAGCGAAGCACCTGAACAGCTTCTTCAGGTGAAGCTGCGATGAATAAGCGAAAGGAGGGAGCGTGCTGTTGGATGGTCCGAACCATTCCCTCTCGAATGACCTTTTCATCGTCCACAATCAAAATGTTCATAGGCGGCTCTCCTTACAAGATGATGTCTCCCAAGCATGAATCAAGGCCTTTTTGTCGAAGGTAATACGTGTTCCGCGGAACCGGACGGAAGCGGCATCGAGAGCCTGATTGTGGTGCCTTTCTCTTCCGTGCTATCTAGTTGGATACCGAAGTTCTCCCCATACATAAGGACGAGTCTGCGATGAACGTTAAGCAGTCCAACCCCTTTTCGGCCTTTGCGTTCCATTGCAATTGCTGCTGCCGGCTCCGTGTCAGGCTTCACCGCTTGGAGCGTGACTTGACGAAGAGCTTCTTGCAGCTCGGTTAGACGATTTGCCACGATACCAATTCCGTTATCTTGAATGATAATATACAGCGCCTGGTCTGAAGCTTGACAGTACACGTTCAATTTGCCTTCCACTGGTAAAGGCTCCAGCCCATATTTGACCGCATTTTCAATAATGGGCTGGAGCGTCATCTTAGGCAGTGGAGCATCTAAATACTGGTCATCTATATGGATGCGCAGACTCAGCCTTCCCTCTAAGCGAGATGCGATTATCGTTAAATAATGACGCATTTGCTCCAGTTCCTCGCGCAAGGTAACTTGAGAAGAATCCTCCCAGTTGCTGCTGTAACGGAACAGATGGGAAAGGGATAGCACGACACTGCCCAACCTATCATTTTCTTTCTCGTCCAGCATCCAGTAGATCATATCCAGTGTGTTATATAGAAAATGTGGGTTCACTTGGGACTGGAGCGCTTGAAGCTGCGCGTTCTTCTCGCTGATAGAAGAGACTTTCACCCGCTCAATCAGCTCATCCATCCGATTGACCATTTGATTAAAGGAAGATACTAAAATATTAATTTCTTCATAGGACTGTACTTGCAGTTCACCTTTGAAATGTCCTCTTTCTACACGACGCATCTCATGGATGAGGCGTTTTAAGGGGGAGGATATCGTGCGTGAAACAAAAATAGCCAGAGCCATTGCCACCACGATCAAAATCGAAATAACAAGCAATAAATAATTTTTCGTCTGATCCAGCTCAACATTCAGATCCTTCTCAGGTGTTTCGCTATACACGATCCAATCGGCCATTATAGGCTTGGCGGCGACGAGCATGTAGTCCATTTGTTGATTCACAAGTACATCACGTGAAAGCAGCAAGTTGGCCAGCTTGGCATAAGAATTAGACGGAGCCAGCCCCCGATCCATTGCAGTTGGATCTGATTTGGATGTAGAGCTGCCTTTGGTGGAGGCTACAACGACACCGTCTCTAGCTAAAATCGTGACGTCGCTATTCGCGCTTAGTCTTAAATTATCCAGCGCGGACATAATGGGGGCCGAGTCCATCTCGATTAATACAATGCCTATTGGCTTATGTTGGGTTAGGTCGTACATTTGACGTCCAAAAGCAAATACCGATCTGGTCTCCATCCGGTCAATAATAGATTGGTCGTATACGCCCAAAAAGATCAATTCTCCGTTAGACTGCTTGAGCTGGCGGTACCATGGACTTGACGCATAACTTTGATCAATTGCATTAATGTAATTTTCATAGCTGTAGAAAGAGCCGGTATACGACATTACATGGATGCCGATGATGTCTTTGCGGGAATAGTAGATTGCTCCGAGTAGATTGGTAATGGTACGGGTATTAATCATGCGCAGCGCCGAATCCGTGACACGGGTATCGGCTATGAGACGCTGAATATCCAGGTTTCCGGTAATCGATTTGGTTAAGCTGTCGTAGCCTTTCAGAAGCAGGTCATAATAGTTGACGGTCTGGGATACACTTTTCTCTGCGATACTGCTGATCTTTGTATGGAACAAGTCGGTTGCACGCTTGTAATAGAGCACCGACACGATGAGCAGCAGACTCATCATGCTAATAAATAATAAGATAAACAATCGGCCGTGAATGGTGCGGAAGCCGCGTGCCATAACGATGAACCCCTTTCAGGATAACAAATGGACACCTTTCCACACTTGTATTCGACGTACGCGGCGTCTCATCCTTTAACGGCTCCTGCTACCATTCCTTTTGTAATTCGCTCCGACAATAAAAAGTAAATGAGGATCACGGGCAGTGCACCCAATACCAGAAAAGCACCGATCGCGCCATAGTTGACGGAGTATTGACTAACGAAGCTGTAAATGCCAAACGGCAGCGTCTTTAACCGCTCGGATGAGATAAAGGTGGCCGCCAAAATGTATTCATTCCAGATTGAAATAAACGTTAATATACATACGGTCATAACTGGCGGCAGTGAGATCGGAAGAATAATAGTACGGAATGTACGATAGACGCTAGCTCCATCCATGACTGCGGATTCCTCCAATTCATGCGGGATCGATTTCATAAAGCCGCTTAATATAAAGACAGCAATTGGCGTAGAGAAAGCAATGTAAGGCAGAATGAGCGACAGATGTGTATTCAGAATGCCGATATGTTTGAAAATGACCATCAGCGGCAGCAGGGTAGACTGGAGCGGGATCATCATACCGACAAGGAACACAGTCATCACGGCCTGCCCGTAACGCCAGCGGAAGCGTGAGATGGCATATGCGACCATGGCACTTAGTACGATGACAGCAGCCATCGTGACGGAAGTAACCATGACGCTGTTCCACAAGTATTTAAAGTACTTCCCGCCCTGCATGGCATCCGCATAGTTATGCCATTGGACGACAGCGGGCAGCGAGAAGAAGCTGCCCGACAAAATTTCTTCGTTGGTCTTTAACGAATAAAGGAGCAGCCAGAACAGTGGATATACTTGCGTGACAAACAAGACGGACAGCAGCGTCATGACAAGTCCCTTTTTCCAGGACCAGCGTGACTTGTTCTTGATCGTAAGCGGTTTGACCGCTTCCATTCGCAATTGATTGTTCATACATCTCTCTCCTGACGAGTTAAGAATGTCGTTTTTCCAATGTGCGGAACAACGCATTAATGAGCATAGTTGAGATGAGGCACAACAGCACGAGGAATACGGCGATCGCGCTGCCATATCCATATTTCATCGATAAGAAAGACATGTTGTACATATGCGTAGAGATGACATCTGTCGCGTGTGCAGGTCCTCCCCCGGTCATGACCATAATCATGTCAAATGCCTGCAGGGAGCCAATAAAGGCCAATATGATGGAGATTTTAAATACTGGAATCATTAATGGAAACGTAATATGGCGATCAGCTGTCAATCCTTCGGCACCATCAATTTGTGCCGCTTCATAGATTTCGCTCGGGATGCTGGTGACACCCGTAAATTGGATCAGCACATGGTAGCCTAGATACTGCCACAGTGCAACAAAGTACAGTGCAATCATCGCAACCTCAGGATCGGTGAGCCAGGACTTGGTCCACGTCTCCAGACCAAACGTGATTAGAATCTGATTCAGCATCCCGCCCATTGAAGCGGGATCATATATCGTTTTCCACAGTTGACCGATAATAACGACAGATAAAATAACAGGCAGGAAGTAGCTGGAGACGAGAAAGTTAGGGCGCTTTAAGTAACGGCATAACAAGATGGCAATACATAATGCAACGGGGATCTCAGCCATAGAGAAGACGGCAAACAGCAATGTGCGCTTGACGGACGGCCAGAAGACCGTATCGCTAGTAAACAGCGCCTTAAAGTTATCGAGGCCCACAAATGCAGCCTCGTTAATGCCATTCCAGTCAAGTGTTCCGGTATAAACAGAGACAAGAATCGGGACAAACACAAGCGCTGTGTAGAGCAGGAGACAAGGGAGTACGAAGACAGCGATGGTCCTGGCCGGAACTTTTAACACATTCATAGTTGAAGCCTCCTTGAACATAAGTCTCTAGTAAAATTGAATAGGTGGTTAAGTGTTAAAAAGGCTGATTGAAAAACAGGAACAGCGATAAAAAATGTGAAAGGGAACGGTATGCTCCCTCTCACATTGTGTGGTCCTTCGTCCTTATTGGCTGTTCGCTGCAAAAGCTGCTTGATGCTCGGCAGCGACTTCCTTTGCATCCTTCTTCTGTACAAATAAGTTCTGGATACTCGTCAAGTGGACCTGGGCTGTGCCTGGATTAATCATATTATCAAAGGCGAGGTCACCGCCTTTCACATTTTCGGCCAGCTTAAGCAAATCCATTGCCAGATCCGAATAACCAGCTGCTTTAAAGTCGCCATCAACTTTTTGGGCAAGGCCAACTGCATTTTTCAGATCAAAATTAACTTTGGGATAGTTCACCATGAAATAATTCAAAAATGCTTTTGATTCTTTTAAATGTTTGCTATTTGCAGAAATGGCAAAGGCGCTTCCAGGGGCGAGCATGTATTCATCGACGTTCCCTTTCCCACCAACAGTAGGGAACTTAAAGGCGCCAATCTTGCCCGCAACAGACGAATCATCGATCCCACCTGTTGCCCATGTACCCATAAAGTACATGGCGGCCTTCCCGGATTTAAACAAGTTCTCGCCTGCATTGTAATCAAAAGAAGTCGCGCCATCTTGAAAAGCGCCTGCCTGTACAAGATCCTGAAACTTATTAACAGCTTCTTCAAAGGCCGGATCGTTAAACGTACGTTTTTTATCCAGAACATCTTGTAGGAAGCCGGGGCCTCCATTCGTGCGCAGCAGGATGTTCATGAACAAAAAGGAGCCGGTCCACGAATCTTTTTCCCCGATAACCATCGGTTGAATGCCTGACGCTTTTAATTTTTTTACGACGTCAATCATAGCTTCAAACGTTGTAGGCACTTCAACACCGGCTTGAGCGAACATGTCCTTGTTGTAATACACGACTGCGGTATTGTTTCCGTCCGGCAGCGCATATACGTTTTGATCAAAGGTGTAATAGTCCAGAATACCAGTTAGAAACGTATCTTTAAGGCCGTTCTGATCCAGTATGTCATTAAGTGGAGCCAGCAGTCCGGCATCCACGAAGGGCTTCATTTGTTCGTTGGGGTTTACGATCGTAATGTCAGGAACTTCTTTGGATGCAGCTTGTGTTTTTAATTTCAGTTTCTGTTGATCCGTATTTAAAGAATCAAGTTCAATTTTGATGTTTGGGTTTGCTGCTTCGAAATCGCTTACAATTTTCATCATCATTTTGTAGGAGGGTGTGTTCGGATCAGGATAGATGTTCTGGAACGTAATCGTCACTTGTTCTTGTGTGCTCTGCTCGGGCTGATTAGTAGTTGCTCCACCCGAAGTTGTTCCTTTGCTGTCTGTCGGAGATGAATTCGTAGTACTACCGCCGCAAGCCGTCAAGCCTAACGTTAAGATTAAGGCAAGCGTGAGGAGCAGAAACTGAAGTGGCTTTGCCATTGTGTAGTTCCCCCTTAGTTCAAATATATCTTTATTATCCGTGCACAGACATACAGGAACAATGCGTGAAAATTAGGATGTTAGGTGGGATTTCTTAAGGGGTTATGCAGGCATGGCATATCCATCCTTAATGGCACGGTCAAAATGGTAGAAGTGAACATATTCAAGATCGGAATAGAATCTACATTTTTCTTGAGCTGGCATGTGATTATTCCATCTTGCGTGGTTGTTTGGGAAATACTTCATGATTTACTTGTGAAACATTTTTCAGAAACGTACCGTCTAGGGATTTGAACAACAGGATGCTCAGCAAGATCAACAACATTAAATTGCGAAAGCTCTAACCTTAGACACACCAATGGAGGAATGACAAATGAACAAAATGTACAAAGTGTTGACAACCGCATCTATACTGGCGATAGCAGCCATGCCGTTAGCAGCAAGTGCGCAGAACGGAGTACCTGTTAAGAGTGATTCCACAGTCCAACAACAGAAAGCAGTTCCAGGTACAATGGGATTCATCACCGATTTTGTGAATGATCATACAGGTAAATTTATTACAGTAACAGGTCGTGGCCTTGCTGCCACAGATCAAAGTGAAATGGTATTATCCCTCACCAAAAATACGAAGATTATCGATTCCAAAGGAAAAACAGTACCTCTAAAAACGATTATCGATGAGAAAAAGGTCGTAAAGGCATTTTATACAGCAAACGGTACGGACAGTGCACGTGGAACCGCTTTGACACTGGTCGTTCAAGATCATAGCTTTGCGGCTATCTTGGGCAAAGTAACAGAAGTGCGCGAGAATGGGATCGTCGTTAAAGGGGCAGATCTCTACAATATGAATATGGAAACGATCGTTCTACACTTTGCAGATAAAGCGCAGCTCTTGGATCAGGATGGTAAAGCGATCAAGGCTGGTGATATTCAACCGGGCATGACCGTTAAGGCCTTTTACGGTCCAGCGGTTGCAATGAGTTTGCCGCCTCAATCGACAACAAATTACGTCATGGTTGATACAACAGATGTTCAGGCAGATGCTCCGGGAACAGCCGGTATCATTACGAATGTTACGGATGGCAAGCTGACCGTAATCGGCAACCCTCTGGAAAAGGGCGGCGTGAACTATGTCATCCTAAGCATAGATGAGAATACTCGTATTGTGAGCGAAGACGGAAAGCCATTAACTAAAGAAGCATTGAAGGCTGACGTTCGTGTGGAAGCCCGTTATGGCGAGGTGCTTGCTGCCATCTATCCGGCGCAAACACATGCAGAGTCCATCGTGGTTAAAACGGCAGAAACGAAGAAAGTGGAAGGTACAATCATAGCTACAGATCGTGCAGGTGAAGGACAAGTATATGTAAATGTTGGTTCTGATCAATCGACGGATAACGATGTTATCTTGAACATCTCCAAAGAGACGACAGTCATCCCTGTACTTGGCGGAGACATTCAATTAAAAGCGGGCATGAAAATTGTAGCTTATCATTCTCCAATAATGACAAAATCGCTGCCGGGCATAACAAATGCTGAAATTGTTATTGTAACGGCAGACGAGAATTCGTCTAAGTAATAGGGCCATCATATACTCTAATGATGAAAAAAGATGGATAGATGTAATGTGTGCTGAGCAGTTTGTTCCTAATATGTAGGAGCAGACTGCTCTTTCATTTTAAAAATTTTGTTATAATACACCCATACAGCACAGCAGCATATCGCCGAAGGGCTGTACGTCAAGCAATTCCTTTATAAAGGGGGATTCATATGGATGTAGAAAAAAGAATCGAGCGTCTGGAATCCAAGGTCAGGCACCTGGAACAAGAATTGGAGCTGCTTCGTGGTGCTGTACCAGATATGCAGTCAAAACAGCCTGACCACGTTGAAAATGTTGGCTTACTTTTGACGATGTCAGATTCTAAAACAGCAGGACAAACCACATCGCTCCCACATAAGCCAATAGAGAAGCCGAAGCGGGACACAGATTGGGAACATCTGCTTGCCAGAGTATGGCTGCCCAGAATATTTATTGTGGTGTTGCTGCTAGGTGTGCTGTGGGGGTTCATGGCTGCAGTTTCCGCCGGGATTATTACAGAGCCGATTCGCTGCGCGTTAGGTATTGTAGCAGCTGTGGCGATGTATATCTTGGGTCTGGGACAAATGCGGAGTGGGCGTGTTGGACTTGGGCAGGTGCTGTTGGGTGGTGCGAACGTGATTCTGGTGTTGTCGCTATTTGCCGCACATATGCTGTACGGCCTTATCCCATCGACTGCTGCTTTCCTTTTGTATGTGTTATCCATTGGTATTGGGGTATGGACTGCCACACGTTATCGCTCTCAGACTTTGATCATTACGATGATGCTGTCAGGGTATCTGGTTCCTTTTCTTGTGGTTTCGGCTTCACCAAATCCATGGGGATTCGCAGGGTACGAGACTATATTATCCATAATTTTATTGCTTATATCAGTTGCCTTCCAATTTCGTATAGCTGCATCATTAGCGGTTGGCATGCTGCATGTACCCCTTTTTTTCGCTTATGTATCAGGCTACTTTGACGATAGCCGTTATGTGTTTATGCTGGCTGTCATGGTGCAGCACGCTGTATTTTTCCTAGTTTCTTTATGGCTGACTTATCGCCAGCGATTTGTGCAAAGCAGAACGCTATTTGCCGGGTTTGTGCTTATGGCCATGTGGCTCTTTGTGATCTATGCGCATAACTCGAGTATGGTGTACCCGGCTATACTTGCTGCGTGGTCCATCTTGTATACGTTTACGGCCATCTGGGTGCACAGCCCTAAGCGCTCCGCAGTTGCTTATATAGCGATTGCTACACTAGGCTGGCTGCTGTGGCTGCTGCATATCGTGCAGGCCGACTATGCGGCAGCTGCCGTAATAGCAGAAGGTGCGATTGCATTTGTAATGGGTGTTTACGTGCGCAGCAGGCTCCAGCAGATCATGGGCGCTATGATCTTGCTGTTTGGTGCAGTTGGATTGATGCAAGATCCGATTATGGCCGTGTTGTCGCCAGAGTCGTTGTCTTGGATCGTATTGCTGACGATTATACCTTTACTGTATCAATTCATAAGGAAGCGTCAGGAACCGCGTGGTCTACTGCCATTTGTACAAGGGTTGATGTGGGCGGAAGCGCTTTTGATTCTATATTTTATTACACAGCTAACAGAAACGGTAATGATGACTTATACCTATGATTTGCGCCACCTTGTTTTATCTGGCGTGTGGATCGTGTATGCAATTACAGTCATTATTATAGGTGTAACATTTAACAAACGCAGAGTAAGGCTAGCAGGTCTGCTATTTTTATTTTTAACGTTATTTAAAATTATATTTGTGGATATGCCTGGCGTATCCGTGGCGGTCAGGGCTGTATTATTTATCGGTCTTGGCGCTGCTGGGATCGTCGTGTCACGATTATTGTATCGACAGAAATCTGATCCAGCCTCTTAGTGAAATAAGCCGTTGCCTCTTCTGGTTGGAAGAGATGACGGCTTATTTTGGTTTGAACCCTGTTTATCAGAAGAAGCAGGCCTTAATTGTAAACGTAAGGGTTTTGTAAGAAATAAGAAACAAAAAAGAAAAGATTGTTCCTTAAAGTAGAACAGAGGAAGAAACAGTTAAACGAAAGAGAGATGGTACGAGTGGTTAAATCAAAACAGGTGCTGAGATGGACATTTATTATAAGTGTTGCTGCTATGTTGATTGACGGAGTAATTTATTCTATTTCGGGTGCCAAGGGAACGCTGGTGGCACTTGGAGTTGCCATTGTTCTCAGTGTAGTGAGCGGGTTGGGCTTGATTGCAAATAGAAAATAAGTACCTGTAAGGGTTTATGCGCATGCAATCGTCAAATAGACGTTCGATAAAAATCGTTAGACTACTTCTTGTCTGTATCCTCGTAATTACAGTGGGCTGGGCAGGAACGAGATCTGGAGCAAGTTTATGTTCTCAAACCGTTCATTTGAACGTTAGGAAGTTAGGCACATATAGAAAGCGGTGAATGTATTGAGTGTCATCAGGAGAGCTATCAGAAATGGATCACAATGGGGATGGATGTTGTGGGAATCCATGTTTGACCAAA
Organism: Paenibacillus sp. ACRRX; assembly: GCF_022346885.1. Lineage (GTDB taxonomy): Bacteria > Bacillota > Bacilli > Paenibacillales > Paenibacillaceae > Paenibacillus_B. Next base: position 40,455 of record NZ_JAKRNK010000005.1, on the reverse strand, counting down.
TCACTCGGATGAGGAGTGTATCGGTTACCAGATATGGCATATGTAAGCTTGTGGTGAAAAAATATCATGGGACTAACATTCAGTGCAGCAATGGTGAATGGATACGATCTGGAGATTGGGTCGGTGAAATTCATTTAGATAACAAACAAGTACTGGAAATGTCACGTTCTATTGGCTCTGACCGAGCAGCCATAAGAACAGCAAGAATGCTGCGTACAGCGATTCAACAGATCAGCGATGCGATGGAAAACAGACCGGAGCTTGCGAATGTATCGGCACTGACGGGAATTACATTGCTGCATCGCGGGATTATTCGCGGATTAGGGTTTGAACTTCACCCGCTGCCTTCCAAGCTGTTTACGTTTATTTCTACTTATTATCTTCGCTGTCTGCTGAGAATGCTTCATCCAGAAGGAAAGCAGCGTGTCTCGCAAAATACAGAAAAGCTTGTGCCGATGATGCTAATGATGACCAAGCAGTCTTTATTGGAGAAGCATGGTAAAGTGGGTGTTCCATGCTGACGTTTATATTACTGGTGTGCTTAACGTTACTGTGTATTTATATGCTGGTTCCATTTGTGATAACGAGAATATGCGGTATTGGCGCAGCTATTAAGGGCAAGCATCAGAGGAATGTCGCGTTGACATTTGACGACGGTCCCGACCCTTACTACACTCCTAGATTGCTTGATATGCTAAAGGAGCATGGAGTTAAAGCAACGTTTTTTGTATTGGGCAGTCGAGCGGAATTGTACCCGGAGCTAATTAAGCGTATGCACATGGAAGGACATCAGATTGGCATTCATAATTACTCGCACAAATCGAATTGGATCATGACTCCTTTTTGTGTGAGGCGCCAGCATATTGAACGTTCTGCTGCCATCGTGGAGCAGATCACTGGTGAGCGCCCTGCGTTCTATCGCCCGCCTTGGGGACTGCTTAACCTAGGTGATTTGTTCTTGCTTCGCAAGTCGTACCAGGTTGTACTCTGGTCCGTAATGGGGCGAGATTGGAAGCTGCAAGCGGATGTAACACGATGGAAACGTTACATAGCTGAGCAAGTACAGCCAGGCTCTATTATACTGCTGCACGATTGCGGGAGTACTTTGGGAGCAGATGAAGGGGCTCCGGGCCAAATGCTGACTGGGCTTCCCTATTTGTTGGAGGACATTCGCGCCAAAGGTCTGCGCTGTGTTCGTGCGGACGAGATGCTCGCCAAAAATAATTGTTCCTACAGTCAGCTTTCAACAAGTATCAACACTCGTACAAAGTTGCTAAGTGGTATTGAACGAGGTGCCAAAACCTCTTGGAAATACGAGGAGGCTGCCAATAGCGCATCTGCATACCCAGTGAAGACGATACGATAAGAGGGGGAATGAGCTAAGTGGTTGAAATTAAAATGGCTAAAGAAGTGGGGGATTTTATAAATTGTTGCATGTATTCCTTCTATCGTTTTAAAAAAGGGAACCCTTTGCTAAACTTGTCACGCTTGTCAGGCTAGTCTGCATAATTGGCCAAGTACCCACATAGACATGTTATCAGTGATGAAGCCAAGCCGGTAATTATGCCGCTGCAGGCGTCGAATTTACATGTCAGAGGGGATGATCTCATGCGTCGGATCACATGGGTATTGGCCATCGTGATGAGTGTTACGCTTCTATTGGCCGGATGCGGTCAGAAGGACGCGTCCGCCGTGGTCAAAGAATTGGACCAGAAGATGAGCAAGTTGCAAAGTTATGAAGGCATAGGTACAATGACGCTCCACTCCGGGCAACAGCCGCTTCAGTACAAAGTAGAGGTGAAGTATCAAGACCCTACTTATTATCGAATTGAGCTGACGAACCCGAAGAAGGATATTAAGCAAATTGTGCTTCGTAATGATGAAGGCGTATTTGTTCTTACACCGAGTTTGAAGAAGAGCTTCCGTTTCCAAAGCGATTGGCCGGATAACCAAGGACAGGTTTACTTGTATCAGACGTTGATCCATAGCATTTTGGCAGATAATACACGTCAATTTGCTACGGAAGGTGAAAGTTATGTGTTTGAGGTGGCGGCCAACTATCAGACCGATTCGCTGGTGAAGCAGAAGATATGGCTGAACAAAGGTGATTATAAGCCTAAACAGGTTCAGGTTACGGATGCTGAGGCGCGTGTTGTTGTTGAAATGCAATTTGATCAATTCAACTTCGACAAGAAATTTGACAAGGAAGCTTTTGATATGCAGGCTAACATGACAGCCAGCGCTAATATTGATCCGCTGCCGGTCATTACAGATGCAGCTAAAGAAGGTGCTCAGCAGCCGGTAGCAGCAGGCGAGGGCACGAAGGACGGCGATAAGCCGGTAGCAGCAGGCGAAGGCACGAAGGACGGCGAGAAGCCAGTAGCAGTAGGCGAGGGTACGAAGGACGGCGATAAGCCAGTAGCGGCAGGCGAAGGCACGAAGGACGGCGATAAGCCAGTAGCAGCAGGCGAAGGCACGAAGGACGGCGATAAGCCGGTAGCAGTAGGCGAGGGCACGAAGGACGGCGATAAGCCAGTAGCAGCAGGCGAAGGCACGAAGGACGGCGATAAGCCGGTAGCAGTTGAACCGAAGAAGGAAACCGGCTCCGGTCCGGAAGGAGAGCCGAACTTAGCCATGGGTCCTTTTGGTATTATCACACCTTCCTATGCACCTGACGGGGTTGCGATTAAAGAGAGTCTGGAAGTACCAAATAGTGACAACCATGCCGTGCTGATCCGTTATTCAGGCACGTATACGTATACCTTGATGGAATCTCGTCCCAAGGATGTAGAAGTAGGTGTCATATGGGGTCACGGTATTGATCTTGGCTTTACGCTAGGACAGTTGACTGGTGATGAGCAGAAGTCGCTCACCTGGATGTATGAGGGTGTGAAGTACCGTTTGACGTCCAGTGACCTTCCACAGAATGAGATGGTAAAAGTCGCGCAATCCTTGGTAGATCAGCCTGGAAAATAAAAAATGTAATGCATTCATCTCTTTAACTTCCATTTCTTATTTCTGTGTTGTTCGTTGACAGTCACTCTGTTGGGCATTAACATAAGTTTGTTAACGGATTGATACGGAGTGAGATGAGAGTGAAGAAGGTGACTGATATGGAAACGTACTATCGTCCGACGCGGGCAGAAATTAGCGTAGATGCACTGCGTCATAACATTAAAGCGTTTCGAGAGGCACATCCGCACGAGGTGAAGTTAAGCTTATGTGTGAAGGCCAACGCCTACGGTCACGGTGCAATTGAAGTTGCGCGAGTGGCCGAGCAGGCTGGCGCAGATTATTTGAATACAGCGTTTTTTGATGAAGCCATTCAACTGCGGCATTCTGGCGTTGTGATGCCGATCCTCATACTAGGCTACACGCCGCCGGAAGGGATTCCGACGGCGTTTTGCCATAACATAACATTAAATGTGTTCTCGCAGGAGGTTCTTGAAGAACTGGAAAATGTTAGTCCTGCATTAAGTGCGTCATTTGGTGGACGGCGATTGAAAGTCCATGTTAAGATTGACTCCGGCATGGGTAGACTCGGATTACGTACACCGGAAGATGCGGTGGCGTTTATGACACGTTTGTCGGCGATTGATGGCGTAGAAGTGGAGGGGGTATTTACCCACTTTGCTTGTGCCGACGAAACGGATAAATCATACACAACGATGCAGCATCAACGTTTTCAAGCGGTCTTAGAAGCGTTGGCGCAAGCAGGACTGCTGCCCCCTGTCATACATGCAAGCAATAGTGCAGGAGCCATTGATACACCGCAATATGCACATAACATGGTGCGTATCGGGGTTAGTTTATATGGCTTGTACCCTTCTGCCGAGGTCAACCATCAGATTATCGATCTTCAGCCAGTACTTGCATTAAAGACCCGGGTTATACATGTCAAGAAGGTTGAAGCAGGTGAAGCTATAAGCTATGGGGCGCGCTACCATGCGCAAGCAGGCGAATGGATTGCAACTATTCCTGTTGGCTATGCCGATGGTTATTCTCGCTTATTGACAGGCAAGGCGGAAGTGCTCATACGCGGCAAAAGAGTACCTGTCGTTGGCACCATTTGTATGGATCAATGTATGTTGTCGCTTTCAGCACTTGGTGAAGATGCGGCGAAGATACAGACCGGTGAAGAAGTGGTCCTGATCGGGGCGCAAGGAAGTCAGCATATTTTAATAGATGAAGTTGCTGATAAGTTGAATACGATTCATTATGAGGTAGCCTGTATGTTAGCACATCGTATTCCGCGTGTGTATGTGAGTGCAAATGCGCCAGATCTTGTTGTGAACCCTCTATGGCACTCATCATCGGATGCGTCAGACTGCTCATCATGTTAGCAGGTTCCTAAATTTACATGAAATTGATCATGCTGACGGGAAGGAATTTCGGCAGTTGGGCTCGAATAGAGAGTAGGGTTGCGAAATATTTCGTATTGCATGGAATTTGCTCCTAGATCAACATACTTGATCTGCATGAGGCATATATATGCTTTTGTATAAATTTTCTATGGATTGACATAATGGTTACTAGGTAGGAAAGGTTTTGGGGGTGCGAGGACAGGTGGCCAACATTCAGAACACCAAAAGGATTATGATCAGCTTGCCCGACCAATTGTTGCAGGAAGTGGACGGCATTGTTGCTATGGAGAATTCTAATCGTAGTGAATTTATTCGACAAGCGATGAAATTGTATTTGAATGAACGCAAGAAGCGTCATATTCGTGAATCAATGCAGCGAGGCTATATGGAAATGGCCAAGATTAATTTGACGATGGCATCCGAGGCGTTCTATGCGGAAGAAGATGCAGATGGCACGCTTGGCCGTTTAGTTAGCGGGGTGTAGACATTGATCGTAAAGCGCGGCGACGTTTTTTTTGCCGATTTGTCACCCGTCGTTGGTTCGGAGCAAGGAGGGGTACGTCCCGTCCTTGTCATTCAGAATGATATTGGCAACCGCTTCAGCCCGACTGTTATTGTAGCCGCAATTACTGCACAGATACAGAAGGCGAAGCTTCCGACCCATGTGGAGATTGATGCGGCTACTCATGGCTTTGATCGGGATTCGGTCATTTTGCTGGAACAGATCCGTACGATTGACAAGCAGCGTCTGACAGACAAGATTACGCATCTTGACGAAGAGACGATGCGTAAGGTGGACGATGCGCTGCAGATTAGCATCGGCTTAATTGATTTCTAGTAGGTACATTAGTTAGAGAAGGGATTGGCGCATCGAGCCGATCCCTTCTCTTTGTATCTATAGGTAGAAGTGCGCACGTGATCATCCATATAGGAGTATTGCTCTACTCTGCATTGTTGACGCTGCATATGGATCCGACACAAAATATAACTGATGTGGTTTGAGATCTGGTCAGAGACGGACAGACAATGAGTGCCAGCATACTACAGAAGACTAACCCTTAATAAAGTTTTCAGATGTGTTTCCTGTCGTGGTTTTCTTTATTCTTTAATATCCGTACCTGTTCACTGCCTAGATCAAAGCAGAGAGGTAGAAGAAATGTGTAGCTGCAGTATGGACATCGAGCCATTTGCAAGTGTTAAAGTTCTGGAAAAGCTGCAATACATAAAGAGTGGATTTTATAGTTAATTTTTGCGACAATAAGGGATAAGCTTGTAAAGGGTTACACGAACAGGTATGGAAAGGAAGTTTATACATGACCGTACGTGATGAAACGAAAGAATACAAGGCGTTGGATGCGTCGATTGAACAGATGAAAGCAAGCGAACCAGAACGTTTGCTTAAGCAGCTCATGGCTGAATTGTCTCTTGGGAAGGGACAAGTTCAACGTACCATCGAGCTGTTGGACGAAGGAAATACAATTCCATTTATTGCTCGTTACCGCAAAGAAATGACAGGTGAGCTTGACGAAAACCAGCTTCGTGCTATCGAAGAACGACTTGGGTATTTGCGTGGATTAGAGGAACGTAAGCGGGAAGTGCTGCGTCTGATCGACGAGCAGGATAAGCTTACGGATGAGCTGCAGCAATCTATCGTGAAGTCAATCAAGCTGCAAGAAGTAGAGGACTTGTATCGTCCTTATCGCCAGAAGCGGAAGACACGGGCAAGCGTTGCTAAGGAGCGCGGTCTGGAGCCGCTTGCGAGCTGGATACTGACTGAACCGAAGACTGGTAGTGTAGAGGCAGAGGCAGCAAACTATGTTGATGCTGACAAAGGTGTCGAAAGTCATGAACAAGCACTTCAGGGAGCGCTTGATATTATTGCAGAAATGATCGGAGACGACCCTGATATACGTAAATGGGTCCGCCAATATACGTTTGATCAAGGCATTTTGCGTACGGAAGCGAAGGATAAAGAGCAAGAGACCGTATACGAAATGTATTATGCCTATCAGGAGCCTGTGAAACGCTTGCCATCACACCGCATTCTGGCCATTAATCGCGGCGAACGAGAGGACATATTAAAAGTCGGCCTCGATGTGCCAACTGAGAAAATAGCGGCTTATATGGAACGCAAGACGATTCGTGGGGCATCTATCGTTCGTAATTTGCTAATCACGACGGCAGAGGATGCTTACAAGCGCCTAATTGCGCCGTCTATAGAACGCGATGTGCGCAATGAACTGACGGAGAAAGCAGAAGAACAGGCGATTCAAGTATTTGCGAGCAATTTGCGCAGCCTGCTTTTACAGCCTCCGGTTAAGGGGAAGACAGTGCTTGGTGTCGATCCGGCTTTTCGTACGGGCTGTAAGCTGGCAGTGGTTGATGATACGGGCAAGCTGCTGCAGGTGGCGGTCACTTATCCGACGGCGCCGCATCACAAGGTAAAGGAAGCGGAACGTACCTTTACAGAACTGGCTGATCGTTACGATGTGGAGTTAGTCGTTATTGGGAATGGCACCGCATCGCGTGAGACAGAGCAATTTGTGGCCGATTGGATCAGCAAACGTAAAGCGGAGAAAGGCGAGCTGCTGCAGTATGTCATTGTTAATGAGGCCGGAGCGAGTGTATACTCGGCTTCCAAGCTAGCACAAGAGGAATTCCCGGATCTGGATGTTGCAGAGCGAAGTGCGGCTTCGATCGCACGCCGGATGCAAGATCCGCTGGCTGAGCTTGTTAAGATTGATCCAAAAGCGATCGGCGTAGGACAATACCAACATGATGTGGCACCTAAGCGGCTTGAAGAAAGCTTGGGCGCGGTTGTGGAATCGGCCGTAAACCATGTTGGTGTGGATGTGAATACCGCGTCACCATCGCTGCTATCTTACGTTTCAGGAATAAATACAACTTTGGCCAAAAATATTGTCAAGTATCGAGAGGAAAACGGCAAGTTTACAGAACGCCGACTTTTGCAGAAAGTCCCTCGCTTAGGGCCAAAAGCGTACGAGCAGTGTATCGGTTTTATGCGGATTACGGATGGGATGAATACGCTCGACAGCACACCGATTCATCCGGAATCGTATAAGGTAGTTGCGCAACTCTTTAAGCAGCTTGGCGTAATGGACAGTGCAATCGGAACAAAAGAATTGACGGATAAGCTTGCTCAAGCAGATGCTGCGGTTCTTGCTGATCAGCTTGGCGTAGGCATTCCCACATTAAAGGACATTGTGGACAGCTTGCTCCGTCCAGGGCGTGATCCGCGCGAAGAACTTGCGCCGCCAATCTTCCGTACGGATGTGCTGCAGATCGAAGACTTAAAACCGGGCATGGAGTTGCAAGGAACGGTTCGTAATGTGATCGACTTTGGTGCGTTTGTAGACATTGGGATTAAAAATGACGGACTGGTTCATATTTCACAACTAAGTGGCCGCTTCGTTAAACATCCGTTGGATGTTGTATCTGTGGGAGATAACGTAACGGTATGGGTACTTAGTGTGGATCTTAAAAAGGGTAGAGTCGGATTAACGATGCGGGCACCGGAGCAATAAATGGAACTCAAAAATAAGCTGTACAAAGTACAATTTGTGTAAAGTTAAACCTACCTGTCTTGAAGACAGGTAGGCTTTTTGCTATTGAGATAGGCGCTCGCCCTGACACTGCCACCTAAATGTTCATATGCTACAGTTAGGCAGATATGGACTCCTATAAAGGGGAGGGATGGGACTATGGCGAAACGCTGCAGGAAGAGTAACAGAGGGATCTCCGTCAGTAATCCACTTCTGGCGCAATCCCAACTCTCCGATATGGCGGAGAACATCACCAATAATAAATATGAGCTGACATCCGACGATCTTGCCTTAATTGCAGGTTACCTAGGAGCCTTTGGCAGTATTATTGCACTTGCTTCCCTTATCAAGGCTAATCAAGAGAAAGCGGAGGAAGAGCAAAAGAAAGATGAACAGAAAGATGAACCGCTTAATACAGAACAGATCGACGAAGTTGTGCTAGCCAGCATCAAGAGGCTGAAGCAACGAAAGAAGCTGTAGCCTCTTGCTCAAAGGTTAATACCAGAACGTCGGGTAGCGTCTTCCGGGTTCCAGATTATTGATTAGCAGGGCGAGCAGGACGATAAGGAGTGAGCCGATCAGCACGGGACTGACTAGATATGACCAACTGCAGCCAGCTGTGATAACGACAATCGGATCGGCACCTGCCGGAGGATGAGTCGTCTTGGTGAGCATCATGGCACCGATTGCAACGCCAACACCAAGTGCAAGCGTCATCGGACTTGACCCAAATAAATGATACACACATAAGCCGATACAAGTGGAGATCAAATGCCCGCCGATAATGTTGCGGGGCTGCGATAAAGGCGCATCCCAAAGTCCAAAGGCCAGGACAGCACTGGCACCGAAGGGAGCCATTATCCACAGTGTTGAGGTCCAACTGCTTAGAGAAGCGAGTAACAAGATCGAGATGAGCCCGCCGGCAAACCCAATAGCCGACGAGCGCAGGGATACTTTAAGTGGTGACCGTGCAGCAGTAGACATCTTAGTCCAATAGCTGCCTGCTTCCGTTGAAGCTGGAAGAGGCGCAGGAATCGGAGGTGCAGCGGGTTGAGATTGAATTTGGGACTGAGACATGAACAATCACTCCTTTGAAAAATATAAAATAATAAATACATAGGTTACTAGTTATTTATTAAAATATAAATGTGATTTTTATTCATGTCAAATGCTTTCTTATTTTTTTAAGCTCACGCTAAGGGATGAGGAATACATGATTGCCCCGCTTGAAAAAGACGGATTATTATTTTAGTTTCACCCTAGTACAGTCCATTTCATATTTATTTAGTAGCAATAGGGGTTCCAGACTTGATACTGATTTTTTTAAATAGCAAGATGGCAAGAAGTAAAGCTATGCTTACAGCAGCAAAACCCAGCCAATTCAAATACAGGACAGATGTACGACTGATGACAAGCCCGCCTAATCCTGATCCCAGTGCAAAACCAAATTGGATGAACGAAGTATTTACGCTAAGGGCAATGTCCGGATTTCGAGGCGCTAGCGTAACCAGATATAATTGCTGGGCAGGAGAAATACTCCACGTTGCTAACATAAAAATCATGAACACCAAGATTAATAAAAAGAAATTGACACCTGCTAGAGTGAATAAAAGAAGAGAAGTCCCTTGTAACAGGAGCCCGAGACAAATTGTAAATTTCGATCCCTTTGCATCTGCCAATTGTCCGCCCACTTTTGATCCGACAAAGCTGCAAATTCCCGCCAGGAATAGAACACCGCTAATTTCGGTTATGGAAAGAGAGGATGTGGCTTGCAAGAAAGGCGTTATATAAGTGAACAGTGTAGAATAGCCGCCGATATAAAATAAAGTAATAACCAAGGCAGTCAGAATTTTTGAATTCCTTAAAATGGAGAACTGCATTCTGAGGGTAACCTTTTCTTCTTCTTTGATTGCCGGAACCTTTTTATAGATAATAAGTAATGGAAGAACACTTAATAAACCGATTAAAATAAATAGAAATCTCCATCCAAACATCTCACTAAAAAATGTGCCGATGGGAACACCGAGCACTAGCGAACTGCTAAGCCCCATCAAAATGATACCGATGGCATTGCCCCTTTTTTCTTTTTCAACGAGTCGTGTCGCTACTGCCATGGCTACTACGGTTGTGATTCCTCCACTAGCCCCTTGAATAATTCGTACCCATAGTACTGTTTCGTAAGCAAGATCTACAAACATAAGTCCGTTGCTGGCAATAAACACAGTAAGGGTGACCATCAGTAGCTTCTTGCGATCTGCATTTATCGTTAATGCAATCAAAATCGGAGCGATTATGGCCGCTGCAAGAGCAAACACAGTTACCAGTAACCCGGCTTCGGAAGTAGATACTCCCAAGTCCAAAGCGATCATTTCAATGATTCCTGTAATAATGTATTCAATGGTTCCGATCAGAAAAACAGCCAGTGCCAGGACATAGATGATCCCTTTATTTTTCACTTCACTCCACTCCTTCTCTAGTTATCTATTAATAATTGGAATTTGTATTTCTATGAATTGTGCATCTTGTTCTGGAGATAATGGTAAATATATTTCCCTTCCAGATTCGTTTTCCTTGATCTGATAGTTATTTTTCTCAATCCATTTAGCTAAATGAACACAGGCTGTACAAGCAAAGCTAGAATTTGAACGAAAAGCCATAGTGGCCATCATCGGCTCAGGTGGAAGAGTCCGCAGCTGAAATAGGTCTGGAATTAATAGCAGCTCACAGGTTAAAAAATAACCGACTTCAAACTCAAACTCTTCCTCATTTCCGTCTATTTCTTTCCACAAAACAACCTGAGGCCCTTGAGTCAATTCGCGAATTTCCTTTGTTAATAACTGATTAAATGTACGAAATAGGTCTGGAATGTCCTCTTCTCTCCCGCGTGCTTTCTGAAAAAGAAACTGTTTGTCATCTTCTGTTTTGACTCTGATTTCTTGCCCTGTTTCAACTTGCCCCTCTTTTTCTATAAGCTGCATACGCTCCTCAATCCTGAGGAGTTTGGCTTGTTCCGCATCGATGATTTGCTGGATTTCGCTTCTTTTCAGCTTAAACATCCCTTGAATATTCTCCAATGTAATATCCTCATGGAGCAACTGTGTAATTTGTGGCAATGTGAAACCCAATTCTTTATAGATTAAGATTCGGTTGAGCTCAAGAAGCTGATCTGCGGAATAGTAACGGTAGCCCGTATCGTGATCCACCTTTCTCGGTTTTAGGATGCCAATCTGGTCATAATAACGCAGTGTTTTTAAAGAGACCTTGCTTAGCCTGGAAAACTCACTGATTTTAAACAAAATATTGCCTCCAATCTATAACATAATGGTAGTATACAGTTTCCCGTGCAGGGGAAAGTCAAGGGTGTTATGAAACTACAAGTCTATCATCAATATAGTATAGTTAAACTTAGTGTAACGCTTCCATGTCCTTGTAGGAGTACGGAAAGGAGCGGGGAATGGTTGCTTGCGTGATATGTGCATTTCCGATATGCTAAAATCATAAAATCCTACTTAACTATGTATTTGTGAGTTGATGATGAACAGATTAATAATAGCGGGGGGAGTTGTCTTTGGACGAGCATCAATTATTAATACAGGTGGACCCAACGTTAACCTATAGTATTAACACGCAAGTGAAAGAACAGCTGAAGTGGCTGATCGGGATTGGGCAAATTCAGCCTGGCGAGCTCTTGCCGCCTGCGGTTCAATTGGCTGAACAGCTTGGACTTAATCGGAACACGATTAATGCGGTGTATATACAGCTTAAGGATGAAGGCATTGTTTCGATCCAGAAAGGTAAGGGCACTGAAGTACAGCATAATGAGCAGGTAAGAAAGCTTAAGCAAAACCGAGTCGTTATGTATGAGCTGTTGAACAGCATGTCTAATGAAGCGTGCGAACGCCAGTTGGATATACGGGAGTTAGCCGTAGCGGGACTTGCTTATACGCAACTGTTTCAGCTTCCTGTTCGCCAAGTGCCTGAAGTGTTATTTATCGAATGTAAAGAGCATGATTATGACTTTTATGAACAAGAAATTGTCCGTATTACAGGAGCCCGTACATCAACGCTCTATTTGGAGGATATAAAGTACTCCCCCTCATTGCTAGAAGAAAGCTTAAGCCGCGCGCAATATGTTGTGACCACTTTAAACCATGAGCAGGAAGTACAAGCACTCATTGGAGACAAGCACGAATTAATCGTGCTGGGTGCGGCAGTCGAATTTAACGCGCTGCTTGATCTATCCAAGCTTCAGGCAGGTACGAAAGTCGGCTTTGTATGTCTTGGCTTAAAAGGTGGGCAGTGGATGGCTGCAAAAGCAGAAGAGGCAGGCATTGATCATATTGTTACGATCCCATTAGGGATTGATCATCCTGATTCGCTGAGGCAGTTTATAGCTCAATCCAGTTCCGAAAACTGCAGGCTATATGCTTCGCAAGCTGTATACAGTCAGGTTCAAGCGGCAGCTCCGGACCTAACGGTTAATTATCCGATGAGGCTGGAAGCAAGCAGTGAAAGCTTATTGCAAAGCATCCGGAAGGGTGACTAAGATACTTAATTCTAGCCTGGACATGAATTAATTCGTGTTTTGAAGAGGGGATGAGTATCATTAAAGATTGTGACTATTTGAAAAATCCCGCCATCGTATGTGATGCGCGGGACTTATGGGCGCTAGCCCGCAGATTAAGGTTGCTGATGTGAGTCGCTGCTACCATCTGGAGGCTCGGGCGGTTGGGGGGAAGAGGCATGATTTGCTCGCTGCAGACGTCGCTGCTTCCATTTAATAGCGAGCTTGTGGATTCGTACGGTAAAAAAACCAGCACTCATTCAGCAGCTTGATTTGTCGGCGGTCCTTCTTCTGGAAGGCGCGCATCAATTGGTTGCTCAACCATTGCGGCATTAGTATACCTCCTTTGGGGAGATGCGGATTCTCGTTGTACCGCTATCTTATGGGCAGGGGTTGAATTAAGTGCAGGTCCGCAGGAAAGAAATAAAGACCGGAGACCAACTGCATTAGATACAGAGGTCTTCCGGTCTATTCATATCATTCGTAATTATGACAACTCTTCTTCTTCCTCATACCATTGTTCCAACTGCGCAAGTAGTGCGCGAATCTCGGTTAGGAGCGAGATCAATGGATACTCCGTTTCCTGGATGGCAGCAAAGGCTTGTTCCAGACGTGTCATATATTCGATCCCGCTTGTCAGCGTGTCCTGCTCACGGAGCAGCTCAAGTTGATCACATTCCGCTACTGCAAAGGGAAGGCTGGGCACGTTGCTCGCGGTCAGCTTGCCAATCTCTTTATTTAAGCGGAGATTCAACGCGCTTAGTTGATAGGCGTAATCCGCTGGCATTGCGACGAACTCCAGTTGTGTGTCCTGTTGAAAGATGATATAACGCATCTTCGACATCGGGTAGTCCTCTCCTTCATGTCACTTCTATCGGTATAATTTGCAAAGTTCATATGGGATACTCTTGACAGTGTAAAGGAGTTCAAGTACAAATTCAAGTAGGATCATCTTTTAGCACAGGTTGGCAGTTAAATGGATGAAAGGCGGACACAATGACGAACAACTGGTCCAATGACGGGCTGCAGCGCTGGATCGAGCAAATATCTGCACGTGACTTCGGAAGACCGTTCCGCCATCACGCACGGTGGAATACACGCTTATCTTCGACAGGAGGCCGCTATCTTTTAAAGTCTCATGATATTGAAATTAATCCGAAGCAATGGGAGACTAATGGTGCAGAAGAAGTGGAACGTATCATCAAGCATGAATTGTGCCATTATCATCTGCATTTGGAGGGAAGAGGCTATCAGCATAGAGACGCTGATTTTAAACGTTTGCTTGCTGAAGTAGGCGGATCTAGGTACTGCAAGGCTTTGCCAGACATTCGGAAGAAGCGTACGGAACCTTATCGATACTTCCTGTTGTGTCAGGCATGCGGCCAGCGTTATATGCGCAAACGCAAGGTGGATGTAAAGAAGTACGTATGCGGCAAATGCCGGGGCAAGCTTACGCTTAAAGCTATAGCTGAATAACAAGCTCGCATCTATATTACAGGAGGGATTATCGATGGCGAAGTTGGAAGGCAAAGTAGTAGCGCTGACAGGTCCGCGCAAGGCAGAAGAAATGTCCACACTTGTGCGGAAGCAGGGCGGAACACCGCTTATTCGTGCCACACAAGGAACACTGCTTGCAGGGTTCGATCATCTCGACAATGAGGTAGACAAGCTCTTGGATCAGAATCAACCATTGGATTGGGCTGTCTGGACGACTGGTATGGGGCTTAACATGTTAATAGAAGCAGCTGCAGATGTAGGTAAGCGAGAGTTGTTGCTGCAGCGGTTTGCAGGTATGAAGCATGCAGCACGTGGTTACAAAACAATTAATGCGCTCCGCAAGTTAGGGATCACACCGGATGTGCGTGATGACGACGGCTCCACACTTGGGCTTGTGCGTGGTATGCAGAGTCAAGGCATTAACGCTTGGAGTGGGATGCATGTTTCGCTGCAGCTTCATGGCGATCCTGCTCCAACGCTGGTCAGCTTTCTGAAGGAAGCTGGTGCAAGTTGGACGGAATTGATGCCATATCGCCATACGCCTCCTGCGGAGCAAGAGTTGGAGCTATTGTTGCAGGAATTGCTTGACGGCAAGATTGATGCCGTTGCGATGACTAGTGCGCCGCAAGCGCGTTTTCTGTTTCAATATGCGCATAAACACGGACTTGCAGCTGAACTGCGCCGGATATTCGCCGAGCGCACCTTAGCGGCGGCAGTAGGCAAAATCACTGCTGCTGCGCTGCAGGATGAGGGTGTGTCACGTGTACTTGTGCCTGACGAGGAACGGATGGGAGTCTTGATTGTAAAGTTGTCACAATGGTACGATGCCAAGCTAGCTTGATGCTGTAGGGTGTGACAGGAGGGTCAAGATGACGTATAAAGACAGGCTCTCCTGCTGCACAGAATTTGTTGAATCGGATATTGCCGGTTCAAATGCAGAGAAGTAGTATTGACACCTATCGTTCTTTATGATAAATTTAAAATTGTTATTCCCTGATAGCTCAGTTGGTAGAGCACTCGACTGTTAATCGAGTTGTCACAGGTTCGAGTCCTGTTCGGGGAGCCACATGGAGAGATACCCAAGAGGCCGAAGGGGGCGCTTTGCTAAAGCGTTAGGGTGTAACAGCCGCGGGGGTTCGAATCCCCCTTTCTCCGCCAGTTAATTTAATGCTTATGAAGAGAATCCCGAGAGGGATTTTTTTGTTTTTGACTTTATTGATTTTACTTCTTTCTGTACTGCACGTGTCCCTTCCTTTTATCCTCGTTATTTCATGGTTTAGGATGTTCTCGCATCTTCACTGCCATTCTCGATACATTCATAATAAAACTTAAATGAAAAGCATGGTAACCAACATGGTATCCTAATGTACTTGTGTTGAACGATTGTAAGAGGGTTATATCCTTGGATAAATCCTTGAACAGATCTTTAAATACATGTAATTTTTGTTTACCATGCTCAGAATGGTGTTAATGGAAAGGATGGGACATGATATACAGATAGATGTCTCTAAGGGGATGGATAGATGAAACAGGGACCAAAGGTAGAAAAGCGGGCATCGTTGTATGTGGCAGGCAGAGATTTAGCAGAAACAGCGGAACAAATACTACATAGTGACCATGTGAGCAACCGTGCCAATATGCAGGAGCAGTTCAAGAAATGGCAGCCGTATGATCTGTCAGTTGCTTATCGTGAACTGGAGTTAAGGCATAGATCGCTCTTAATTGATATCATTGAGCTTGAACCCCTCGTTGACATGATGCGTGAACTCGAGCCGAGGCTGCAAATGGAGGTTTTGCAGCTCGTTGGCCGTGCACGTGCAGCTGAGGCGCTTAACCGGATGGATAATGACGACTTGGCGGATATGATGGCAGAGGTGCCATATGAAGCCAAGGAGTACATGCTGTCGCTGATGGAGCAATCCGAGAGCGATACCGTACGTGAATTGATGACATACGGACAGGAGACGGCTGGTGGTCTGATGACGAATCGTTACGTATGGTTCTATAACCGGTATACCGTTAGGGAAGCGGTCGAGAAAGTGAAGTCCTTTGCAGAGCTGACAAAGCATGTACATTATTTTTATGTGGTCAGCGAGGCTAAAGAACTTCTGGGGCGTTTAACTTACCGGGAACTGGTGCTTGCTCAAGAAGAGGATCGTATTGAAGATCTGATGCAGGAAGACGTCATCTCGGTAACAGCTGATACGGATCAGGAAGACGTAGCCCGTTTATTTGAACAGTATGACTACTTATCAATGCCTGTTGTAGATGACAGCAGTAAGCTGCTCGGCGTGGTCACCATTGATGATGTAATCGACGTTCTGCGCGAAGAAGCGCACGAGGATATTAATAAATTATCTGCGACAGACAAGACGATTGATTTTCGTACCAATCCGCTCACAGCTGCGCGTCGTCGTCTGCCTTGGCTGATTATGCTGCTCTTTCTTGGACTTGTGTCCGGCAGTATTATTAGCGGTTTTGAAGATACGCTCAGCAAAGCTGTCGCCCTTACTTTCTTTATGCCGATGATAGCCGGCATGACAGGGAATACAGGTACACAGTCCTTGGCTGTTGTCATACGCGGTCTGGCATCCGAGGAAAATTTGGACAGAGGGATCATCACCCGTCTTTTGTGGAGGGAATTGATGGTTGGGCTGCTGATTGGAACAGTATGCGGAATAAGCGTTGCGCTTGTCGCCGGATTTTGGCAGTCCAGTATAGCGTTAGGGTTTGTTGTGGGGAGCTCGTTGTTTTTGACGATTATTATTGGAACGATGGCGGGCACGATTATCCCGATCCTGTTGTTTAAATGTAATGCCGATCCGGCGGTAGCATCTGGTCCGTTGATAACAACCCTTAATGATATCTTCTCATTGACGGTATATTTCGGTACAGCGACTTTATTCCTTAGTTATATTATGGATTAGGGTTTCTGGCTGGAATGAATGGTATTTATGGGGTTATACTAACTAACGTGTTGTTGTCGCAGTTGAAGTAGTACGGTCTTTAGTATCTATTTTATATAAATAAAATAGAGAAAATGGGTACATGATGTAGTTATAAAGGTGGAAATAATAGGTTTAAAAAAAGGGCTTGTCAACATCGTTTTCGTTTGATATACTCTTACTTGTCGCCGATGAGGTGACGGACGAAGATGAACGACATGGCCCGTTGGTCAAGGGGTTAAGACACCTCCCTTTCACGGAGGTAACAGGGGTTCGAATCCCCTACGGGTCACCACTAACTGCTCAACTGTAGTAGAAAGTGTGGCAACAGCTAAGTTCAGACATCATGAGCCATTAGCTCAGTTGGTAGAGCACCTGACTTTTAATCAGGGTGTCGAAGGTTCGAGTCCTTCATGGCTCACCAGTTATTATTTCTGGTGAGATGCAATAGCATCAACCCCATATGTGCGGTAGTGGTGGAATGGCAGACACGCTATCTTGAGGGGGTAGTGGGCGTACGCCCGTGGAGGTTCGAGTCCTCTCTACCGCACCATAACTTTAATCCAGACAACCTTCGCGATGCGAGGGTTTTTTTGATATTTATTTCAGGGTTAAGTAGAAGGGGGTTATCTAGCCAAGACAGAATGGGATAATGGATCTACTCCTATCCTGTTCCAATACGAGGTAGATGCGGCAACGAGTGACTATGTAAATGACACGTTAGACTAGAGATACAATGTTGAGAAGTCGCCACCGGGCGCTAGAAACACCGTCATTTCTTCTACAAACGATAATTTTATAACAAAGACTTTAACGAGTCGTAAGTTATTGGCTGCTCTTTACTGAATGGGCGGTCATGAATGTATATTATGATAGACGCGGTCATGTGGGTTGGGTACTTGTGATGTTCTTGACGAATGCGATCGGTTATTTTGTATATACCTGGTATAAAAAACGACTAATTGTACAATGACAAGATACACATAGAGAGGCTTCTTTGGAATTTACAATTAGCATGTGAATGCGTTCGTTTTCCATTTTGTCTTTCTCACGGATTCCTGTTATGATCATAATCATGAACGCGACACGCATCATACTGTGTATGAAGCAGAACGGTTATGTCAACGAGCAAAGAGGTGCAGAAGATGATTATTATTAAGAGCAAGGAAGAAATAGCGAAGATGCATGAAGCTGGCAAAGTGCTGGCTGCCTGTCATAAAGAGATCGCTAAACTGATCCGTCCAGGTATTACGACTTTGGAAATTGATCGCTTTGTTGAGCGGTTCTTGAAGGAGCATAACGCTACACCAGAGCAGAAGGGTTATATGGGTTATCCGTTTGCAACATGCGCTTCGGTTAATGATGTCATTTGCCATGGTTTTCCGAACGAAACCGCGCTTAAAGACGGTGATATCGTTACGATTGATATGGTTGTAAATTTAAATGGCTGGTTGGCCGATTCCGCATGGTCCTACGCAGTAGGCAACATATCTGAAGAAGCGGCTCATCTGTTGAAGATCACGGAACAATCCATGTACAAAGGGATTGAGCAAGCAGTTGTAGGAAATCGTCTTGGTGATATTGCACATGCGATTCAGACACTTGCAGAGTCAGAGGGTTTCTCTGTTGTGCGTGAATTTATTGGGCATGGCATCGGGCAAGAAATGCATGAAGATCCGCAAGTGCTGCATTATGGCCCTGCGGGCAAGGGTACACGCTTGAAAGAGGGCATGGTTCTTACGATCGAGCCGATGCTTAACACAGGCGTATGGCAGAGCAAACGGGATCCTGACGGCTGGACGGCTAGAACGCGTGATGGTGGCTTATCTGCTCAGTACGAGCATACACTGGCGATAACGGCGGATGGTCCGCTTATTTTAACCAAGCAGGATTAATTATTCGCTAAGCGTATAAGCAAGATGTAATATAACAAGGCAAGGGCACCGATCATAGATCGGTGCCCTTGCCTTGTTAGCGATTCTAGTGGATCTAAGCGTTAGGAACGAACATGCTGGCGTAAATCGTGACCATATGCAGTGTCTTTGCTTGCAGCTAAATGGTCCGGTTTAATTTTATTGGATCATATGACTCCTTATGCAACTGTAACGATAATCGGCTTATCTTTTGTAATAATAATGGTATGCTCGTGTTGAGCAGCTAGACTGTTATCAGGAAGCCGCAGCGTCCATCCATCCGATTGTTCCACTACATAGTCTGCACCTGTAGACAGGAAGGGTTCAATTGTAATGACCATTCCTTCCTTCAGCATACGTTTATCGTGTTTGTTATATACGGGAAGGATTTCTGGTGATTCGTGAATGGCTCTTCCTACTCCGTGACTGCACAGATTTTGAATAACCTTATAACCGCCCCTTGCAGCTTCAGCTTGCATGATGCGTCCAATCTCATTTATCCGTACACCGTGTTTTAAAGCAGAAATGACATTCATCATCGTGTTATGCGTATGTTGGCAAAGTTGGGTAATGGCATGAGTATAGGGAGGTATTTGGAAGGAGTGTCCCGCATCTGCAATATATCCATCCTTCTCCGCACATACATCAACATTAATTAGATCACCGGCTTGTATCACGGTGCTGCCCGGAATGCCATGTGCAATATTACGGTTAAGGCTAATACATGTATGCCCTGGGAAGTTAAATACCTTCTTCGGGGCTGACACGGTGCCGTTGCTGCGTAGAACTTGCTCACCGATTTCGTCCAGTTCTTTGGTCGTCATCCCGGCTTGCGCACAGCGTTTCATTTCCGCGATCGTCAAAGCAACAACTCTGCCAATTTCTTGGAGACCATCGATATCCTGTTCTGAACTAATGGTCATTCGTACTCCTCCAAACCAAAGGTAAGTAGTAACCAGAAAGAGGAACCGTCTCAGGCTCCTCTTTCTGGTTACTATTAATTATAGCGTAACTCCGTTACCTAAATACAGACCATGAATAAATGGATGAATGATTTCCCATACCGAGCAAAGGGATGTCTAGATGCTAAGCTCTTGTCAGCACTTGTTCGATTCGCTCTAGTGCCCAGTCCAACTCTTCCGTCGTAATGATAAGTGGAGGCGCAAAGCGGATGGTATTGTCGTGTGTTTCCTTGGCGAGCAAGCCTAAGCGCTGCAATTGCTCGCAGTATGGTCGAGCTTGCTCGTTCAGTTCCAGCCCGATTAAAAGGCCACGGCCGCGCAGTTCCTTAATAAGCGGCGATTGCAGCTTGCGAAGTCCGGCCATAAAGTAATCGCCAAGCGTTAACGCACGATCGGCAAGCTTCTCGCTCGTTAGAACATCCAATGCGGCAACGGCGACCGCGCTGCCGAGTGGATTGCCGCCGAAGGTTGAGCCGTGCGAGCCAGGCGTATACGTGCCGAGTACCTCGGTATCGGCTGCAACGGCGGACACTGGGATGACTCCACCGCCAAGCGCCTTGCCGAGAATGTACATGTCAGGCACGATGTTTTCCCAGTCGCAAGCGAACATCTTGCCAGTACGGCCTAGACCAGTCTGAATCTCGTCAGCAATCAGCAGGACGTTGTGCTGTTTGCACAGGTCCTGTGCTGCCTGAAGGAAGCCTGGTGCAGGCAGAATTATGCCAGCTTCTCCCTGTATCGGTTCGACCAAAAACGCGGCTGTATGAGGTGTTATGGCTTGTTCAAGCGCAGCTATATCGCCATAAGGAATCAGCTTGAAGCCTGGTGTGAACGGGCCGAAGCCGCGTTTGTAAGCCTCCTCAGACGAGAAGGAGGTGATCGTCACGGTACGGCCATGGAAATTGCCGTCACATACGATAATTTCTGCTTGATTATCAGGGATTCCTTTATGTTCATAACCCCAGCGTCTTGCAGCTTTAATAGCTGTTTCAACAGCTTCTGCACCTGTATTCATCGGGAGAATCATAGCTTTGCCTGTAAGCTTGGAGAGCCGTTCGTACAAATGTCCAAGCTGATCATTATGGAAAGCACGCGAGGTTAACGTCACCTTATCTGCCTGATCCTTTAAGGCTTGAATGATAGCCGGATGGCGATGTCCATGATTAAGTGCTGAGTATGCGCTTAACATATCCAAGTAACGATTGCCTTCCGGGTCTGAGACCCAGACACCTTCCGCTTGCGAGATGACGATTGGCAGCGGGGTATAGTTCCGCGCTCCGTATTTCTCGGTCTGATCGATGATTCTAATTGTATGATTCAAGAGTGGTGCCTCCTTTTATTCATGTTGTAAGGTCACAAAATTTGTTCACCCAGTAAGGAGCCAATAAGACCAATTGCCAATTGGACGGTGCGCTTATTCGAATCAAGCAGTGGATTCACTTCTACAAATTCAGCCGATGTGATGAGGTTTGATTCATACATAAGTTCAAGTGCCAGATGCGCCTCGCGGAAACTTACACCTCCGGGGACGGCAGTTCCGGTGCCTGGAGCTTCGTAAGGATCAAGACTATCAATGTCAAAGCTGAGATGGACCCCATCCGTTCCGTCGCCTACAATGCGTAATGTTTGCTCCATGACGTAAGGCATCCCTTTGCGATCGATGTCATGCATCGTAAAGCAGGTGATGCCTGCTTCGCGGATATAATCACGCTCTCCTTGATCGAGTGATCTAGCCCCAATAATGACTACTTTGGCAGGATTAATACGGGAGCTGTGTTGTCTAATTTGCTTAAGCAGCGGGTGACCTTGACCTAGATTTACAGCCAGAGACATGCCATGAATGTTACCGGAAGGGCTTGTATCTTCTGTATTCAGGTCGCCGTGAGCATCAAACCAAATGACGCCTACATTGTTGTAATGGCGTGTAATGCCAGCCAGTGTACCGATGGCAATGCTATGATCTCCGCCGAGAATAAGCGGGAACTGATCGTGACTTGCGATAGCTGCTACGCGATCTGCCAATGCGCTGTTAAGGGCGACAATCTCGTGCAGATGCTTCAGCTTCTTGCTTGCGGGAGGTTGTTCTTCTATAACAGGCGGAGGGGTTACAGCACCCTCATCCACCACTTGTAGGTTCAATTGATTTAAATAACGAACGAGTCCAGCTTCCAACAAAGCTGCCGGGCCGGCTTCAGCTCCAGCTCTGGCGGCGCCCTTACCATAAGGGACGCTTAACAACGAAATAGATTTACGGTTCATACGTGGTGCTCCTCTCGAGTGGCGAATATCGTTTTGTTGAGATGAAAGCGTTAACAAATACTTAGGGGCAGATAAGGATGTAGGGGAAGATTCGTGTATTCATGAATGCAGGTGAGATTCTAATTTTTTGAAAAATAGATTACGACAATATAGTACGACAAGTTCGAGGCGTAGTGCCAGAGCTAAATGCTTGCTTTTATGACGGATGGTGAAGGTAAAAGCTTTAAATTTAAGCATTAATAAAGCAGCTGATGTATAACTTGTGTATATATTGGGTGCATAAATGTATAAAATAGGGGTGGCTGCATTGTAACATCGTACCAGTATGTGGATATTTTATTTCAGTTCATGAATGGAGTTGAATGTAAATGCATCTATATTAATGGCAAACTGTTTTGAATATTGATAAAAAATATATAGGAAATGAAATTGAATTTTTGTAAATAAGGACTTTACATTCGTCACTGAACACGATACAATAGCAACTGTCCCTTCTAAAAGGTAAAACATGCGGTAGTGGTGGAATGGCAGACACGCTATCTTGAGGGGGTAGTGGGCGTATGCCCGTGGAGGTTCGAGTCCTCTCTACCGCACCATAATTTTCGACAAATGATGTACGTATTGTATATATTCCAACTTCAAACCAATGTTTACCAGGAATTTCTCCTGATAAACATTGGTTTTTTGTGCGCATATAGAAAGTGAAGATAATAGCCTATTTATATTGCTAATATTGATCTAGAGTTCACCGGCCTGGAATAACAGGTCTTTATAACTATGTGTTATAGTAAAAAGTGATCATATGAAAAATATTTCACATTAAATTTGTCCTAACTATTAAGTTTGGTAGAAAAATGTCGAAATATATACTGAATATACTTTTTCATTTTTCATTTTCATTTCATTACGGAAATATAGATTGGAGAGCGATGTGCCAAATCAACAAGGAGCTGTCATCAAGTCAAAACATTATAGGAGTGAACCAGGTGAATAGACTGAAAAGCATGTCATTTTTTGTGAAAAACTTATTATTAACCTCCGTAAACATCATTTTAATCGGTACGATTCTCATCACGGTCAACTATTTGAATACGGAGTACACATTAACGGATCAGTTGCACAAACAGATCGAAACGGTGACTGATAACTGGGTCAAAGGTCTTGATACGAAAGCGATAGCGGCTGCTATTCAAGAGAAGGATTACGATGGACCTATACAAACAAAGCTTCGCAAGTATTTAAGTGAAGTATCCAAGTATAACCCTAACATTGCACAGGCTTATGTGTTCGGCGTCGAACTTCAGGATGGTAACAAAACCTCTCTAGTGGCAATGCCTAACAATTTAATGGAAGATTTCAAGAAAAATAATGTGAATATCGGGGATCTGTACGAACAGCCAGGAGAAGTTGCCAAAGCACTGGGCAAGATGATGGAATCAGGAGAGCCTACATTTACTAGCTTCTACTCAGACATGTTTGGTACTTGGACTACGATCGCTTACCCACTCCAAGATTCAAGCGGTAAAATTTTCGCTTACTTTGCAGTTGATGCGGATGCAAGCATGGTGCCAGAAGGCCTTCAACGACTCCTTTGGAACGGATTGTTTATTTTGCTTGTTCTTCTGGTTGTGGTGTTAGTTATTCAGTATTACATTGTACGACTCACGTTGTCACCAATTAAAGATCTGATTAAAGGTATAGCAGAAGTCAGTAATGGTAATTTCGACGTTCAGATTAATACAGGCAAAGATGATCTTGGTGTCGTAAATGAGAGATTTAACGAAATGGTGCTTAAAATCCGCGATATGATCGTAAAAGTACAGCAGACGTCGGTCGAAGTGACGGAATCGGCGAGAGGGCTGCTGGCGATTACAGAAGAGAACACGCAGCGAGCTAACGTTATAACGAAAAATATGCAAGAAGTATCGCAAGGCATTCATATGCAGGAGCAAGCAACAACAGACAGTGCGCGTGCGATGGCTGAGATGGCCACTGTTATTCAAACGATCGCAAGCAGTTCTTCAACAGTGTCTGATGAAGCATATGCGATGGAGGAAAAGTCGCTCAAGGGGAACGAAATTGTACAACAAGTTGCGACACAGATGGGATTGATTACGAAATCTGTCGATCATACGTCCAAAGCCATTAAGACATTGGAAGGCCGCTCAAATGAAATTGGAGATATATTACATATCATTACCGGAATCTCAAGCCAGACCAATCTGCTGGCGCTAAACGCATCCATTGAGGCGGCACGTGTAGGTGAACATGGCAAAGGCTTTGCGGTCGTTGCAGGAGAAGTTCGCAAACTGGCCGAGCAATCGGAAAATTCCGCGAAGCAAATTGCGGAACTGATCAGCGAGATTCAGTTGGAAATCGTAAATGCAGTTAAGGCGATGGAGAAAGGCACACAAGATGTGCAAATGGGAATCGTGATTACAGAACAAACGGGACGTCTCTTTAATGATATTTTAAATGCGACCAAAGCGGTAACTGGGCAAATTCAAGATGTCTCCAGTGCTACGGAAGAAATTTCAGCAGGAACAGAAGAGCTGACTGCAACCGTTCAAGAATTGCTGGCGACTGCGCAAACAACTGCGGAGAACAGCAGCGCCATTACCTCTACCGTGGAAGAACAGACGGCATCCATGTCTTCTATCTTACATGAATCGAATCGATTAACTAAGCTGTCCGAACAGCTGGAAGATTTGATTACGAAGTTCCATGTGAGCAAAGATACGAATGCAGATGAGGATTCAAAGTAATCTGGACTAGCAACATGGCCATTAACTTTCAACTATAAAAAAAGAGAAGCCTATATTAGAGATAAGGTGTTGGAGGCAAACGTACATGATCGCAACTTCTATGAAACCAAATACACTTGACAAAAATACCATACTGCCTATGCTGCAAGTCCCTTTGGATGCGGCAAGACATTTGCGTACTTACGATTATACTGAGGTATCCTTTGATTTTTCTGGAAAGTGGAATGGCAAGCTGGCTGCTGCAACTCAAGCAGGCCAGCTTCACGCTTTGTTAACGGCTGCATATATGGTATGGGTATACCGGATATCGGGTGAAAAAGAGCTGATGGTGGCTACCAATAGTATGGAGAGACCCTTGAGCGCAGTGTTTGCTACGCTGGAAGGCGGGCAGACGTTCCAAGCTCTGACGGACTTCATACAAGGCCAGTTGGCAAGCAGCCCATTGTTGCATGAATCTTCAGAAACAGATAGTGTGTTTCAGGTAAATGCACAATCAAGTCGTGATGTTAAACCGATTATTGAATGGAACGTTCATACGGCTAAGCAGCAGTTCTTGCTAAATATTCGATATGATCAGTCTTTGCTGCAGCGTGCAACCGTTGAGCGGTATGCTGTCTATTTCAGTAAAGTGCTTGATGCGGTCATTAATGATCCGAAGGTGCTAATTGGTGGCTTTGATATTTTGACTGAGGATGATCATAAGGTGTACGGGCAGTTAAACAATACCTACGTTGATTATCCTACAGAGCAGACCATTCATGGCATGTTTGAGGCTGCAGTGAACAGATTTGCATCACGAACGGCTATTTCATCGCTCGAAGCTAGTTATTCCTATGCAGAGTTAAATGCCCGTGCGAATCAGGTCGCTCACATGCTGCTAGCCAAGGGATTGCGCAAAGGTGACTTTGTGACGATTTACATGGATCGGAGTCTGGAGACAGTCATTAGTTTGTTAGGCATAATGAAGGCTGGCGGCGCGTATGTTCCAGTTGACCCAGAACATCCAGAGGAACGTAATCAATACATCGTGGAGGATACGAAATCTGCTTTTATTGTGACGAAAGTACAATTTGCGGATAAGGCTGCACATTTATCATCCACGATCTCGACGGTAAAGGAACTTGTTCATATTGATGCTGACCTGAGCGTGTATTCGTCTGCTGATCCGGCAGTAGATGTTCAGTCTGATGATCTCGCCTACATCATTTACACATCAGGTTCGACGGGCAAGCCCAAAGGTGCACTTATTGCCCATAAAGGTGTTGTCAATCTCGGGTTTGTTGTACAGCAGGATTGCCACATTAATGAGCATGAGGTGTTGACCCAATTTGCGACCTACAGCTTTGACGCATCGGTTTGGGATACGGTAGGCGCATTGTTCTTTGGCGCGCATTTGTACCTACTGTCCGCTGAAGAACGTGTCTCTGTGGAGGAGTTTGCAGAGGCCATTGCGCGGACCAATACGACGATCATTACGATCCTGCCGACAGTGTTCTTTAATCAATTGGCGGCACACCTGTCAGATGAAGGGTACAAGAAGCTGTCCAAAGTAAAGCTGATTACGGTTGCGGGCGAAGCACTTTATGGCGAGCAGGTTCGTGCATTCCAGCGTAAGTTCGGTGAGCAGATCGAGATTGTAAACGTCTATGGACCAACGGAGTGTACGGTTTGTACAACTACACATAAAGTGAGTGAGTTAGTACCGGAAACTTTAAGCAATATTCCGATCGGGAAGCCGATTAGCAATTATAAAGTGTATATTGTAAATGAAAATGATCAGCTTTGTCCTGTTAATGTGCCTGGTGAAATATATATTTCAACGGTTGGGCTTGCCAAAGGATATTTAAATCAGCCTGAGCGTACGGAGCAGTCATTTGTGGCCAGTCCGTTTGAGGCAAGTGAGCTCGTATACAAATCGGGTGATATTGCGCGATTGTTGGCTGACGGGACGATTGAGTATGTGACACGTAAGGATTCACAAATTAAAATTCGTGGACATCGGATCGAGATCGGGGAAATTGAAGATAAGTTGGCTCAATATCCAAATGTCCAGGACGTGGCTATTGTTGCGAAGAAAGACGATGAGGATCAAAATGTCCTTGCTGCTTTCTTTACGACCAAGGATCAATCACAGGTATCCATTGCAGATGTACGACTATTCTTAGCAGATAAGCTGCCTTCCTATTTTGTGCCGAAATATATGACACAACTAGAGGGGATGCCGATTTCGCCAACCGGTAAAATTGACCGCAAGGGATTGGCAGCGATGCAGATCGAACAGCAGCAGCTGGCAGAGCGTGTATACGTTGCGCCAGTAAATGAAACGCAGCGCAAAATTGCGGAAGCGTGGGAGCAGGTGCTGCATGTAAAGCCGATTGGCATCCATGACAACTTCTTTGAGGTAGGCGGAGACTCTTTGCGTGTTATTCACGTTCTGGCGCTGCTCAAGCCGCATTTTCCGAATCTGCGAATCAACGATTTCTTCCAATATAAGCTGCTTAGTGAATTAGCAGAGCGTGTACAGATCCTTTCGGAGTTGTCCAGCGTGACGGAAGAAGAGCAGTCAGCGGAGTGGATCATAACGGATTTGAATGAGCATCCTGTCCGGTTAGAAAGCCAACTTGATGCACAGGACTTTAAGCAGCCGCAGCATGTTTTGTTAACTGGAGCAACGGGATACTTGGGATCCCATATCTTATTCGAACTATTGAAACGAACAGATGCCACAGTATACTGCTTAGTCAGACCATCGACGCCAGGTGCAAGCCTCAGTCGGTTACAGGATACGATGAAGCAGTATTTCGGCGAGACGGTTGCAACTCTTATGAAAGATCGTGTACAAGCTGTTGAAGGTGATTTAGAGCGCGATCATTTAGGGCTGTCCGAGGACGATCAAGACTTGCTGCGTTCATGTGTCGATACGATCATTCATAGTGCGGCAGATGTACGTCACTTCGGAGATGTCGCGCAATTCGCGAAGACCAATGTGGCAGGTACGAAGTTCTTGCTGGATATGGCTATGGCGAAGCAGGGTGTCCGGTTCCACCACGTGTCAACGATGGGCATACCAGAGGATTTGGCACTTGAAGGCAAGTGGGATGCAGCGTTGCAGGAGCAGGGGCTTGCAACCGATCTTGCTGCGGAGAATGTATACACGAATAGCAAGCTGGAAGCGGAGAAACTGTTGTTTGCTGCCGCTAAACAAGGGGCAGCGGTTAATATTTACCGCGCCGGTAATTTGACTTGTCATTCGGAGCATGGCCGCTTCCAGAAAAATATCGACAGCAACGCGTTTTATCGTATGATCAAAGCGATGCTGTTGCTTGGGAAGGCGCCACAAGCAAATTGGTATGTGGACTTTACACCGATTGATTATGCAAGTCAATCGATTGTGGCTTTAGCGTTAAGACCAGACACGATCGGCCAAGTATTCCATATTTGTAATCCCCAGCAAGTATTGTACGCTGACTTTATTGAACTTATTAATCGCTGTGGATACGACGTAGAACTAATGAAGTTTAACGCGTACAGCAACTGGCTGTTTGACGCTGCGATCCCTAAGGATACAGAAGCTCTGCATCTTGCCATGGCTCAGTTGGAAGGGGACGGAGCCAAGAACTCCAACTACCGTTATGGCTGTATGCATACGGCAGCAGCTCTCGCTGAGACAGAGGTCGAATGTGCGCCTGTCGATGAAGGCTTTATTCGACGGATGATTGAACATGCTGTTGCGGTTGGTTATTTCCCGCAGGGCTAATCCAGCCGTCAAGAGGTTGACGAAGAGGCTATACCCTCCATCTATAAGATGAAGTATTGAAGCCGCCAACTCTACTGAGAAAGTAGGGTTGGCGGCTTTATTGATTTGCTTGGTATTGCTGGATGGAGCTATCCGGGGAGAAGATCAAGAATAGAGGAGGATTGGACTATTTCCCAACGTGAGGGTTGACAATAGTCCGTAAATCATATATCTTTAATTCAAGATAAATAGAATAAAGATATATATAAAAGAGAAGCAAGCATTAAATTTAAGAAATAAGAACAGTTTATACCTATGCTGCGATTCAATCCAGAACTACAAGATGATACAGCTCGAACGATTTCGCTCGGAGATCATGTATATTAGAAATCTTGATATCGAGAATGTAGGAATGGGAATATTTTTTTAGGCTGATACAAGAAACAAGGAGATAGATATCACCAAAATGTGCTTCACAGATACTACAGCTCTGAGTATCACATCAGGAAGCTATCACCGCACGATATAAAATAAGGAGTGGATGAAGATGACTTTACACACAGCAGGAATTCATCATATCACCGCATTTGCAAGAGACCCACAAGCAAACGTAGATTTTTATGCAGGGGTACTTGGACTTCGATTAGTAAAAAAGACAATTAACTTTGATGCAACTGAGGTATATCATCTCTATTTTGGTAATGAAGCAGGAAGTCCAGGCACAATCATTACGTTTTTCCCATGGCCAGAGTCGCGGCGGGGTCGAGTGGGCGGCGGTCAGGTTGGAGTTACTTCCTATGTTATTCCACCTGGTACGATGGATTTTTGGGAGCAGCGGCTGCACAAGTTCGGTATATCCATGATGAAGGGTTCAAGATTTTCAGAAAGCTATTTACAATTCACAGATAATGAAGGATTAAAATTAGAACTGGTGGAGCGTGAAGCAGGAGTCAATAGTAAGTGGTCGTTTGGTGGTATACCGACCGATAAAGCGATTAAGGGGTTTGGTGGGGCTGTACTTTACAGTGTCAATCCGGGCCAAACGATAATTGCGCTGGAGCAGGTGCTTGGACTGGAAAAGGTTGCTGAAGATGTTGGTTATGTTCGTTATAGAGGCACAGGCGATATCGGAAATATCATTGATGTTCCAAGAGCCAGCATGGATTGGGGGAGTGGCGGAGCAGGCACCGTCCACCATATTGCGTGGCGCGCGACAGACTATACCCAGCATGAACAATGGCGAGACGTAGTGGAACAGCACGGATATCAGGTAACACCTGTGATCGACCGTCAATATTTTAATGCTATTTACTTCCGCGAGGGCGGGGGAATACTATTCGAGATTGCGACAGATCCTCCAGGGTTTTCAAAGGACGAATCTGCAGATGCGCTTGGCGAGCAATTGATGCTGCCAGCATGGTTTGAACCACATCGTGCTGAGATTGAAGCGAACTTACTACCTATTACGTTGCGAGAATTGGAAGGGGAACAATCATGATGAAACACATTTTTATTAAAGGCACGGATATCTCGGCACCAACGCTTGTGCTATTCCATGGTACAGGTGGAACAGAACGTGATCTTCTACCGCTGGCTACTATTATTTCACCACAGTCATCGGTATTAAGCCTAAGAGGAAATGTGCTGGAGAATGGCATGCCCCGATTCTTCAAACGGCTGGCAGAAGGTGTGTTTGATGAAGAAGATCTCATATTACGCACGCAGGAGGTCCATGCTTTTCTAGATGAGGCAGCACTTCAATATGGATTTGATCGAAATCATTTAATTGCGATCGGTTATTCGAATGGTGCTAATATCGCAGGCAGCTTGCTGTTCCACTATGCAGACTCCTTAACAGGGGCAATACTTCACCATCCAATGGTACCGCGTCGCGGCGTAGAACTGCCGGATATGACGGGAATGCCGATCTTCATCGGAGCGGGCAGCAACGATCCGCTCTGCCCGCCACACGAAACAGAGGAGCTGCAGGTGCTGCTTGAAGGCGCGGGTGCAACTGTTAAGGTACATTGGGAACGATTCGGCCATCAGCTTACAGCTCAGGAAGTGGATGCAGCAGCTGCTTGGTTTAAAGAATACGTTGCAGCAGATTAAGCAGGTGCAAGCAAATGGGGGATATGATGATTACAATTGATCCAACGGCGCAAACCGATCATGAGAATTACAAATTGCTAATCGGGAGTGTCATTCCGCGGCCGATCGCTTTTGTAACGACGCTGTCGCAAGAGGGCACGCTAAATGCTGCCCCGTTCAGTTACTTCTCAATCGTGGCAAGCCAACCACCATTGTTGTCTATATCGGTGCAGCGCAAAGCTGGCGTAATCAAGGATACGACCAGAAACGCGATTGATCGCGGTGAACTGGTGATTCATATTACAGATGAATCGATAATAGAGCAGGTCAACCTTACAGCGGCCAATCTTGCTCCAGATGAGAGCGAGGTTGATCGGACACAGTTGACCCCAGTGCCAAGTGATTTGGTCGCTGTACCGGGCATTAAAGAACCTAAGATTCGGATGGAATGCAGGTTGGAACAGGTGATTCCTCTTGGTGGGACAGGCGAACAGCCTGCCTGCGATCTATTGATAGCGCGGGTTGTTCGGTTTCATATTGCGGAGGATGTGTATGAAAATGGCCGCATTTTAGCAGAGAAGCTGAATCCGATTAGCCGTATGGCAGGTCATGATTACACGAAGCTTGGAGAGAAGTTTATTTTGACACGACCAGAGTGAACGAGAGGGTTCTAGAGCTATTATTTAAAATAAGAGCTAGTTAAACAAAACAGCATCCGTTCTTGCCTTTAACAGGCAGCGCGGATGCTTTCTCCTCTATATAAGCCAGGTCTACAGTTATTTTGCGAAATTAAGTAATACAACACCACCGATGACAAGCAGGATACCTACACCTTGTAAGGTGCTGAGCTGGTCTTTAAATAAAAAGTATCCTATAATCGCCGTGAGTGCGGTGCCGATACCGGCCCAGATTGCATATGCCGTTCCGAGAGGGAGCGTCTTTAAGGTTAATCCCAGCATATAGAAAGCCGTTCCATAACCTGCAACAACTCCAAGAGAAGGCCAAAGCTTGCTAAATCCATTCGAATATTTGAGCATGGTGCTCCCGAATACTTCTGTAACAATGGCAACTGCCAAAAATATATACCCTTGCATCGTAAAACTCCTTTATTCCTGTTCAGGTTCGTTATTACCTAGATAAGTAAGCTGCATAAGCTGCTCTGATACTTTTGCGCGCATTTGAGCATCTAGCGGGGCCAAGTGAAGCATTTCAGCAAACCATAAACCGTCAACTGCTAAGCGGATTATAGTAGCCAAGACAGGATCGAGGCCATCCTGCTCCAACTTCTGCTGCATAAATTCATAGTGCTCGCGTGTAAGCGACAAGAGCTGTGGATTGGTTAACAACGCTGCTGCAATCCCTGTATTCAAGTCGGTCTGATATAATTCATCGCAAGCAGATGCCTTAATCATGGCGCGTGTCCAGCTCCCTGGTCGGGGATTCTCCTCCTCAGCATAGGCACGTACATCGTTGTAATACCCTTGGGTCGTATACTCCAGGAGTGCTTTAACAAGTAACTCTTTGCTGCCGTAATGATGCAGCAATCCTCCTTTGCTAATGCCTGCTTGGGCGGCAACACCTTCTAGGGTCAAATGCTGCACACCTTGCTTATTGACGATATAAATGGCAGCCTTCATGATTTTCTCGCGTGTTTGTTCAGATTTTGAAGACATAGGATGCCCACCTCCAGCATTAATCCGTCAAAATGAAAAACGTTTATATAACTAGAATACAGGTTACACTACAAACCGTCCAGACGGTTTGTAGTGTTCGATCACACGCCTATACAAAATAGAGCATGCAGGTTTATGACAGAGAATCACCTTCAAACGAGGGCGATGTCATAAAAAAGAAGCCGTATGCTCCACAATGTGACGTACACGGCTTCTCTATTAGGCATGGTATTTATTCCGGTTTTGTCTGCTGGCCCTTGACCAGCAGGAACTAAGGACATACAAATGTGATGCCTGTTAAGTAGAAATTGGATCAGGCAGCTTTGGAAGCAGCATCTGAGTTCTTTTCACCTAAGCCGTTAAAGATCAGATTCAGCACAATTGCCGTAAAAGTACCTGCTACGATGCCATTACCGGTAAGAATTTGCAAAGTGGTAGGAAGTTGGGCAAACAAGCCAGGAACAGTTGTTACACCAAGGCCCATACCAACGGAACAAGCTATAATAAACAAGTTTTCGTGTCGATTTAAGTCTACCTCTGCGCCTAGCATTCGCATGCCTGAGGATACGACCATACCAAACATCGCAACCATGGCGCCTCCCAGTACGCTGTGCGGAATCAGAGTTGCAAATGCAGCGATTTTGGGAACGAATCCGAGTAGGATCAACAGGCCGCCAGCTACTACGATAACGTCTCGTGTCTTTACGCGGCTCATTTGCAGCAGACCGACATTTTGCGAGTAGGTGGTATACGGAAATGAATTAAAGATCCCTCCAAGCATAATAGCGAGCCCCTCAGCACGGTATCCACGCGACAAATCTTTGGAGGTTACGTCTTTTTCCAGTATTTTGCCGAGCGCCATAAATACGCCTGTTGATTCTGCCACGCTTACAATAGAAACGATTATCATGGTCAGAATGGGAGTAATCGCAAATTCAGGTGATCCGAAATAAAACGGCTTTACCATATGGAACGTTTCAGCTGCCGATACTTTAGCAAAATCGACCAGACCGAAGAAAGAGGCTGCAAGCGTTCCGATAAACAATCCGATCAGAATGGATACGGAGCGAAGAAAGCCGGAAGATAGCTTATTCATTAGAATAATGAAGATCAAGACGCCGAACCCGATACTGAGATTTTGCAAACTGCCGAAGTCTGAGGCGCCGCTTCCGCCGCCCAAGTCTGTGAAAGCAACCGGGATTAAGGTCACACCAATAATGGTCACAACTGAACCTGTCACTACGGGCGGGAACAAGCGAATCAGCTTGCCGAACACGCCGCTGCACAACACGATAAAGAGGCCGGAGGCCAGGATCGCGCCATATATATACGACACTCCATAATCGGGGTCGCTACCAATTGCAATCATTGGGGTTACGGCTTGAAATGCGCACCCAAGCACAACCGGGAAGCCGATGCCAAACCATTTATTTTTCCATACTTGGAGCAATGTTGCTACGCCGCACATTAACAGGTCAATAGCAACCAGGTAAGTAAGCTGCTCCTGGGTGAAGTGCAGAGCTCCGCCTACAATAAGGGGAACGATAACCGCACCTGCATACATAGCGAGTACGTGCTGCAGTCCAAGTGAGAATGTTTGAAATGGATGGCGATTGCGCTGAAAGACGCGATCTTCTGGTTGCATGACAACTTTTCCTCCTCAAGGTGAAAGCATATATAGGTCTACTTCAATAATTACTCTTCTACAAATTGTACTTGTCCGTTATGGAGAGATTTGATACGGGCTAATGATTCAACACGATAACCAGCTTCTATTAGATTGCCGCGGCCAGGCTGAAACGATTTTTCAATGACGATCCCGATGCCAGCCACGGTTGCGCCGACCTGCTCTGCGATGCGAGCAAGACCGAAGGAAGCTTCTCCAACCGCCAAGAAGTCATCGATAACAAGCACATGGTCATTCGGTGACAAATATTTTCGTGACACGGTGACATCGTTAGTTGTCTGTTTCGTAAAAGAGTGCACTTTTTCAACGATCAGGTCCTCGGTTAGCGTCAGGGATTTTTGCTTGCGAGCGAAAACAAGCGGCACATTTAATACAAGTGCTGTCGTTAAAGCGGGTGCAATACCGGAAGATTCAATTGTGAGAACTTTTGTAATCTTCTGGTCTGCAAACCGACGCGCGAATTCTTTACCCATTTCCATCATTAACACAGGGTCCATCTGGTGATTCAAGAATGAATCTACCTTTAGTACGGTCTCGCTTAGTACGATACCTTCTTGTGAAATCTTGTCTTTGAGCATTTTCATAGTGGGACTCCTCCTTGGATGTTAGGGTGCACAGAACACGAAAAAGCCTGATCGAGCAGTATCAGGTGGGATACCGGCAACATCAGGCTGAAGAGCTTGTTCGTCAACGAGGGATTGAAGGGTGCAGGTATGCGACTAGCGCAGCTGACGGACTTCTTTCCTTCCGTATGTATGAACAGTTAACTCCCGTAGTCCGATCATTTCGGTGATCTGGTAGAAACGAACAGGCCTATTCCTGCACATATACGAGAAATATCAGTTTAATTGTTCGGAAAAATAGACATATCCCAGTATACTTGATATTAGGGCAGGAAGAAAGAGGTCAATTAAGGTAATACAGAGAAAGTCACGGACGAAAGCAAATGGCTGTGGTACAATCAGGATAAGTTTGGCATTCAATGGATAATCAAACTATGTATTTGATAGATACGTCGATATTAAAGGAGATGGTTGCCATGCAATTACATGATGGATACAAGCTGGTTGTAATTGGTGATTCTATTACAGATTGTGATCGAGTGCGTCCTGTTGGTGAGGGGAGCGCCAATAAGCTGGGCAACGGTTATGTTGCGCTGCTGCATGCACTGCTTCAGACTGAACATCCAGCTACCTTGATTCGACTCGTCAATATGGGGGTAAGCGGTAACACGGTGAGAGACCTCAAGCGCCGCTGGCAGGACGATGTGATTCAATTACAACCTGATGGTGTTATCATTTGTATCGGAATTAATGATGTATGGCGCAAATTTGACGCGCCCTGGATGCCAGAGGATGCTGTCTATGCGGAGGAGTATGAGGCTACGCTGCGTCATCTGGTATATGATACATTAGCGTGGCAAGTAGATGTCATGCTGCTGACGCCGTTTTATGTAG
Source organism: Paenibacillus sp. ACRRX (assembly GCF_022346885.1). Lineage (GTDB taxonomy): Bacteria > Bacillota > Bacilli > Paenibacillales > Paenibacillaceae > Paenibacillus_B. Next base: position 4,979 of record NZ_JAKRNK010000005.1, on the reverse strand, counting down.
AACCGAATGAGCAAGATCCGATGCGGGCAGAGATGGACCGATACGGAGCGATCGTGAAACAGATTGGCGCGGAAAATAAAATAAAGGTTATCGATATACAGGCTGTTATGAATGAGATGCTGGAGCATCTGTATCCTTCCGTTATCGCAGGTGATCGTGTACATCCGGGCACAACAGGACACTTAGCGATAGCAAAGGCTATATTTAAGCAGCTCATCCTATGAGAAAACAGAGCTTTTATTCACGAGTGTTGAATAGGGGCTCTTTTTTGTACGAGATCAAGTGATTTGATAAAATAACAGGTGTTATGATGTGTAAGGTATGAGAAGGAGTGATCATGAAAGGCTATGATATGGACAACGGATGGTCTTCTCTTTCTGCTTGGATTAATGCTTCTTGTTGGGGTTGTCGGTGCCAAGATGACCAATAAGCTTAACGTGCCTTCACTCGTTCTGTTTATCGTATTGGGGATGGCATTGAATCCATTTATTTATTACGACAATGCAAACCGGACACAATTGTTTGGCATTTTGGCACTAATCGTCATTTTGTTTGAAGGCGGGATGCATACGAACTGGAGCAGGATGCGGCCTATCTTGTCTCCTGCATTGTCTTTATCTACTATTGGAGTGGCAGTCACAGCAGGTTTGGTGGGGGTATGTGCTAAGTTTATCCTTCAATTGGATTGGTTGGAAGGACTGTTGATTGGCGCTATCGTCGGATCGACTGATGCGGCGGCTGTATTCTCCGTATTGGGCGGCAAGCCGATTCGGCGTACGTTAAAGGCTACTTTAGAAGCGGAGTCAGGTACAAATGATCCGATGGCCGTCTTCTTAACCATTACAATAATTACACTTATTCAACAACAAGAAGCGATTTCATGGGTAAGAATGATTGTACTTTTTGTCTGGCAAATGGGAGCGGGTTTGCTGCTCGGCCTTCTTTTTGGTTATTTGTCAGTCCAGTTACTGAATCGTATACGTCTCGATAATGCCGGCTTGTATCCCGTACTTGCCATAGGACTCGGCATCTTCTCGTACAGTGGAGCGGCTATAATGGAATGCAGTGGCTTTCTTACCGTCTATGTGATGGCCATTATTCTAGGTAATGCGGATCTTACTTATCGGTTTTCGATTATTAGGTTTAACGAGGGCTTTTCCTGGATGATGCAGATCATGATGTTTATTTTACTTGGCTTGCTTGTGTTTCCGCAGCAGCTGCTTGGTATTGCATGGCAAGGCATGGCATTATCCCTTATTCTTATGTTTATTGCGCGACCTATTGGAGTATGGCTAAGCTTGCTATTTACGAAGTTCAATCGTAAAGAAAAGACGTTGATTGCATGGGCGGGTCTCAAGGGGGCTGTCCCGATCATATTAGCGACCTATCCATTAACGGCACATTTAGAAAATGGAAAGTTGTTTTTTAACGTTATTTTCTTTGTTGTTCTGACATCTGCACTGCTTCAAGGCGCAACGATCTCGCCTTTGGCCGGAAAGCTCGGACTTGCCAGGGGAAGACAGGCTGAGCATGTACATACGATTGAACTACTGCCTGGCTTGGATACACATATGGATATGATTTGCCTTAAGGTCTGGGCAGGCTCCGTTGTGGAACACGCCACGCTGGCTGAACTGACACTTCCAATGAACACTTCCGTTACCGCTGTAATGAGGGACACACAGGTGATTGCGCCAAATGGAGCAACTAAGTTCCAGGCAGGGGATATGGCTTATGTACTTATCGCAAAACATAATCATGAACAGGTCAAGGCGATGTTCCAACGCCATTTGAGACATTTCGAGGACGAAGATGACGAATAATTATAAATGAACATTTAAACATATATTAATATTTATTTAATTATGCCATTAAATCTATAGTTTATCTACTGTTTACTGATGCACATCTAGTGCACAATATAGGCAGGTGCATGTATGCGTTTTCAACGCAAAGTTTAATAAAACCGTCATTCCTGTTCAGTTTAACGGGGCATGCTCCATCTCCAGGGGATGAAACACAGCTGGTACATCCGTATCCCCCCAAGATCGATAGATGTTAAATATTGTGTTTTATCCTCTGGCTGAGCGCATTTGCACACTGCATTTGCGCTTTTTTATGTTGCAAATTCGACATTTAACAAGTTTTTTTGAATTTTTATGTGAAAATTGCAAAAAAGTCTTTTGAAATGAATCCAAACTGCCGATATTATTATAGAGGTTATACCATTAAGAAGGAGTGGGCTAAGTTGGCGTTAACCTATGAAGCAATCAAAAAAACATTTAAGCACGTTGGGTACCATCCAGGCCGATATTTACATATCGTGGACGTGACATGCAAGACTATAGATTTTGATTACAGTGAGAAAGAGCGAGTAGATCAACTCGTGATTGGCTCTGAGGAGCCTATGGCTGAACCGCAATTGCGGACAACATCGAGAGAGAAGCTCATAGAAGAACATCCTGACTTTCAGTTTTATCGCGAAGTGGAAGTAATTGGATTGGATATCGTAGAAGCTTTTGACCGCGAGCTGGTTTAATCCCCTTAAAATGTCTTACATGCTATCAGCACATTACTTTACTACCTTTTGCATCCACGAATTTAAACAGCATAGATTATGGATTAAAGTGACAAGCAGATGGGATATCGTTAACACGTCACCTTTGTCCAACAAGGGATCATTCTATCTTCTTGTACACAGAGGTGGCCTGCAATACATAGTGCAAGTCATGCTTAAGATCATACAGAGACAAGGGAGTTGGACGAGTCATGAACGGTGTTCCGCGCATCAAGCGAACCGTCGAGAAAACGCTTTCCAGTATGAAGAGCCTGCTAGACCTGAAGGGACTCAAAATGCTAAAAAACCCACTTCAATCCGTGGGCGGTAAGCTGTTTGTCATTTTCGTCGTTAGCATTATTGCATTTGTATTTATCGTGGGGATGCTGTCTTACATGGTGTCCAAAAGTGCTATTGAACGTAAAGTATCTGAGACTAGCTATCAGACGATGATACAGGGCGCAGAAAAGCTGGATATGCAGCTTAATCAGTACATTAAGATGAGTATGCAAATTATGTTCGACCCGAACTTGACCAAGTATGTAAAAAGTTTGAATGATCTTAAAGCAAATACATATGACATGGTCCAAACGTTAGACAGCATTCAAAAGACACTTCAAGGGTATACACTGGGCAATGAGTTAATGGAGAACATTTATCTTGTACCTTTAACGGAGAAGAAGCAGACGTTGTCTGCACAAGGGTATAATGTCAGCACACAGATGTTTTATGATCAAAAATGGTTTGAAGAAGTAAAAAATAGCAATGGTCAACCTGTGTGGATAGGTACGATGCCTAACGGTATCAACAAATCTACGACGCCAACCATTGGACTGGCGCGTCAGATGAAAGATGTGTCCACAGGTACTGCCGAATACGTTATCATAATGGAACTGAAGCTGGCGTCCATCTCCAACCCGATAAAGGACATTGAGATTGGAGAAGGTTCTTCTGTCCAAGTGATCAATACGCAAGGCGAGTACATGTATGCAGAGGACAGAGCAAAGCTGACAACTGCTGCGGCTAAATGGCTTGTTCCGGACCGCGAGAAGGAGTCTGACAATTGGTCAGGCAGCGCGGTGGTATCCACGGATAGTGGGGAACGTGCGCTGACTGTATTCCATGAGATGCAGTCTACGAAGTGGGTTCTGGTCGGAGCTGTTCCTGTAAAAGAACTTGTGAAGGATGCTTCTATCATTTTGTTGGTTACCTTTATTAGTATGGCGGTTGCAGCCATTATTGCGATTGTGATTGGCTTGCTGGTTATGCGGATGATTTCTAAGCCGCTCATGACCATTCAACGTCTGATGAATGAGGGCGCACAAGGGAACCTGGCTGTACGGGCTGAGGTGAAGACACAAGACGAGATCGGGAAGTTGTCTGCAGCCTTTAACGTAATGATGGAGCAGATAACTGGACTTGTGAAACAAACGGAGGAAAGTGCGCGTTCCGTACTGGAGACAGCAGCATCATTGTCTGATGCTTCACGCAGCACGGCGATATCGGCAAGGGAGATTGCAGTTGCTACAGAAGAGATTGCCAAAGGCGCGACCAGTCTGGCAGTTGAGGCGGAGCGTGGTCACGACTTAACACACAATATGGCGGAGCAGATGATCAGTGTTGTTGAGGCTAATACACGAATGGATCAATCTGCACAGGATGTCGAGCAGTCCAGCTCCTCGGGAGCTTCTAACATGACTTCCCTGATGGAGCGTACGATGTCGACAGAAGAAATGATGCGTTCTCTTGCTGGCAAAGTGAATCAATTAAGTGAGAGCACAAAGTCGATTCGTCAAATATTGGACGTGTTAAATAACATGACCAAGCAGACCAACATTTTGTCGTTAAATGCCACCATTGAGGCGGCCCGAGCAGGTGCGGCGGGAAAAGGCTTTATGGTAGTTGCTGACGAGATTCGCAATCTGGCGGATCAGTCTCATCGGTCAATTGACGTTGTTGGGCAAATTACGGAAAAGATTCAACAAGAAATTATCGAGACGGTTGAAGCATTGTCTTCTGCATTCCCGATCTTCCAGATGCAGACGGACTCTGTTCGCGAGACTGACGTTATATTTAATCAAGTACAGCATCAGATGGGCGGTATGATTGGTAATTTGCAGCATGTGACTGGCTCGATCGAGCGTTTGAGTCAAGCACAAGCAACACTGGTTGAAGCGATGAGTAATGTGAGCGCGGTCGCGGAGGAAGCTTCTGCAACTTCTGAGGAAGTGGCATCTCTTAGCGGCGAACAACTGAACATTTCTACTCGTTTAGTAGAGTTGTCGCAGCAGTTGGAAGAAGTGTCTACACAGTTAAAAGATTCTTTGTCTCATTTTAAATATGAATAATTAGTATAGGGAAGCCCATTAGCCCACTGATCCTTCACAGGATTGGTGGGCTATTTCTGTTGATGATAATGAAC
>NZ_JAKRNK010000004.1 GCF_022346885.1 Paenibacillus sp. ACRRX | reverse complement strand
GACGAGGTAGATAGGTTCGGGGTGGAAGCACAGTAATGTGTGGAGCTGACGAATACTAATCGGTCGAGGGCTTATCCTAATCATTCTAAGTAGAGCATGTACACTTCGCATTCAGTTTTCAAAGTGCAAGCTTTGATTTTCGGCTAAGAAGCACGTATAATACGGTGGACAAGCTTGAAGCGTTCGCCTAATGTTACGGGGAGATACCCAAGAGGCCGAAGGGGACGCTTTGCTAAAGCGTTAGGGTGTTACAGCCGCGAGGGTTCGAATCCCTCTCTCTCCGCCAGTGTTTTTCTTAACTGAAGAAGTTTTAATTTGATGTGGCGGTGTAGCTCAGCTGGCTAGAGCGTACGGTTCATACCCGTGAGGTCGGGGGTTCGATCCCCTTCGCCGCTACCATATCTTTTTTATCGCAACAAACCAGGACGCTTAGCTCAGCTGGGAGAGCATCTGCCTTACAAGCAGAGGGTCGGCGGTTCGATCCCGTCAGCGTCCACCATAATATGCCGGTGTAGCTCAGTTGGTAGAGCGGCTGACTTGTAATCAGTAGGTCGAGGGTTCGACTCCTTTCGCCGGCACCATTTTTACCAATGTGTGGAGCTGTGGTGTAGAGGCCTAACATGCCTGCCTGTCACGCAGGAGACCGCGGGTTCGAATCCCGTCAGCTCCGCCATTTTCTTTACAAAGAAGTTAAGGATGAATTTCCAATACTTATTTGTACTCATAACTGCATATAACATGGCTCGGTAGCTCAGTCGGTAGAGCAGAGGACTGAAAATCCTCGTGTCGGCGGTTCGATTCCGTCCCGAGCCACCATGTAAATTTGGAGGATTAGCGAAGTGGCCAAACGCATCAGACTGTAAATCTGCTCCCGTCCGGGTTCGGTGGTTCGAATCCATCATCCTCCACCATTTACGAGCCATTAGCTCAGTTGGTAGAGCACCTGACTTTTAATCAGGGTGTCGAAGGTTCGAGTCCTTCATGGCTCACCAGTTATGAACTTACAAGCTTCAAGGGAAACCTTGAGGCTTTTTTATTTTCTTCGACAACTTCTGAGATGGTACGCATATGGATTATGGATCATAGACAATTCAGATATGTATCTTATACACATTATTTATAGAATTAGATGTTCATATAAAACTGATTATGTTACGATACATATTGTATAGTTTACATTTTACACATAACATTCATCAAGATGCCTCTTTGCGATTACTCCTATCAAAATAACGATAAAGGAGAATTGACAATGACCACTTACTTCTCAAGCCGCTATGTAGCAATTACTACCTCAATATGTTTGCTTCTCACACTGTTATTTCCCCTCTTTAGTCTTGATGCTTACGCGGCATCAACAAGCAATTCTAGAAATGTGTTTGAATGGGTTCGAGACTTTTCATTTCAGGATTCCATAAAGTTTATTTCATCAGGTGACCTGAACCATCAGGGTGAACAGGACTATGCGGTTGTAACCAATAATTTTGCGATCATTCTGTATAAGAGTCAGGCCAATGGCACGCTTACTCGAGAACCTTTTACGGCCAAAGGTCCAGATCCTATGCTGGTGTCTGTACGGATAAAGGACCTGGATGGTGATGGTACCTCAGAGGTGATCGCGATAGGTAAGAAAGAGGTTCAGATATATCAGCTAACATCAGCAGGGACCTATACTTTTAAAAGTAAAATTTTGTTCCAGGATGTAACACACATAGAAGCAGGAGACTTTGACAACGATGGGATTCTAGATTTGGTTGTGGTAGCCCCAAAGCGTATAAACTATTATAAAGGCGCCTCTAACTTCACTTATACAGAAGTGGGTCATCAGGATTATAATGCGGCCGGTAATGCACCTATCACTAAATTGGTAAGTGGAGATTGGAACAAGGATGGCAAACGAGATATAGCTTATCAAGGATTGTCTGCTGGTGCAGTTGTATTACACGGTAACGCAAACCTCACCTTCACGCAAGTAAAGAGCTTTCCTGCTGCAGACAGCACTACATTTATGTTTGCTATTGGCGACGTTAATGCGGATGGTTACGCAGATGTTGTTGCTCCTAAGCCTAACAGCTCCTATCCCTATGAAAAGATGGCTATATATTATGGGGATGCAGCAGGGCAGTTTGGCCAATACATTGAACTTGATATTGGACAATTATTTAACTCGAGCTATTTACCCAAGCAAGTTGAGCTTGTGGACCTAAATGGCGATGCTTATCCCGAATTATTATATACTCCATTTGGCGGTGACTGGTATTATAGATGGAACCAAAAGGGAACTGGCTTGGATGTCAAGGGGTCCTTATATGTTTCCATTCCAACGGGCACACAACTTTTCGAAGATGTTAATCATGATGGAAAACCAGATATTATAGATTATAATTTGACTTCTAATAAGATCAGTATTTATGAGAATCAGTCCGCGGAAGGTAGTATTCATTTTATACAAGCGCAGCAGGACGTTTTTGAAAATGAAAAGTCGCTCTTGGTCAAAATATCGAGAAGTAACGGGAGTAATGGGTATGGCTATATAAATTATACAACTGTTGACGGTACAGCTAAAGCTGGGAAAGATTATACCCGATCGACCGGTATGCTTAAATTTGATCATGGTGAAACGGCGAAGTGGTTGACGGTCCCTATTCTTGATAATAACGCGGCAGACGTATCGCGGTCCTTTTCCATCAGACTCGGAAATCCAGACCGTGGTATTAAAATTGGCGACCCGGCAACGGCAACAATCCAGATTAAAGATGATGAATCTGTACCTGTGGGGGACATTCCTGTCTGGCCTCAAGATGCATTTCTTGGGATTGGGGATGTCAGTACAACTTCTATGACGTTGACCTGGCCTGCTATTAGCAATGGAAGCTCTGTACAAAGCTATGAAATTCATGAGCTCAATCAAAAACTTCTGCCTGTTACTGTGTCTGGTGACGTATACCAATATAAATGGAATACAGCACTTACCGTGGGGCAAACGTATCAGTTGGAGGTTACAGCGAACAGTGCTAACGGGAAGTCAAGCAAAGTGCTGAGGGGGAACGTAACCCTTTCAAATCCTTCTGAAATTCCGGCCAATGTTCCTCTTTATGAGAAAATGGACTATGTAGATCATATGATGGATACATACCTTTATAAAGGTGACTTTGACGGCAATCAGGTTGTGGATTTTCTGAGATCTGGAGACCAATACAACCCGATACGAATGTATAAGAACTTTGGCAAAGGTTTGTATACTCATCAAGATATTGATCTTCAAAATTTTGATCGTATCATCGATCTGGATAACGACCATAGGGACGAAATAATCAATAGTGGAACGAATAAACTCCTTGTAGGGGGCGAAGATAACGAAGGCAACTTTGTTATAGAAGCTAATATTTCAGTTCCTAACAAGCGCTCTTATGAGCTGGCCGATGTGACGAATGATGGAGTAGTCGATATCTTATATGTGGATAATACGAATCACATTATTCTGCTGCAGGGCAGTGCAAACTATGTCTACACAGAGGTAATGAGGGAGGCTCTAGTGTCTGATCCCATTGAGCATGCGTACGGTGGAGATTGGAATGGCGATGGAAAGATGGATTTAGCTCTCGTCACGCGTGATCCTCTAGGTAAACGATCGCTTGTTATCTTTAACAAACAAGCTGACGGTACATTCTCGTATGAAAAGCAAATCTTAGGTTGTGATGAAGCTTATGTTAATGACTACAACAAAGATGGATATGGTGATCTTCTCACGACCAGCAGTTCTCTTGGCTCAAGGCTTTATTATGGAAGCTCTGTAGGCATAAATGACATTTCGCCAGAACAGCTTTTTTTATTTGGATCTCTTTCTAACTTGGTTGATCTCAATCAGGATGGTTATTTAGATATAATAAATATTTCGGGTGATTATATAGTCGTAAAATACTTTATTCCTGGTGAAGGCTACGGTCCAGCAACGGCTATTATTGAAGACAATGCAGGCACAAAATTAAACTTATTGGCTGGGGACTTCACGGGAGACGGAAAGGTAGACATCAGTTTCTTTCCATTCTTCTTAGAGTCTAAACAAGCAATCTACGTTAATACGCAAACTAGTGGGATGTTCCAGTTCGCAGATTCAACAATAGTTTCCAATGAAGGTGCATATGTCGAGTTACGAGTTCAAAGGACTGGTGACCGTCAGGGGGTTACGAGCGTAGTCTATGGTACACAGGACGGAACTGCAGTTGCGGGGGTACACTATGCGGCTTCCTCAGGCGTGCTGAAGTTCGCCGACGGTGAAACGGAGAAGACGGTCAAGATTCCCATTATAACGCATTCACATAGCGGAGGAGATGGAGATCTACGATTCTCGGTCATATTAAGCGAGCCTACACGTGGTGCAAAGTTGGGTAGTGCAAGTGCGGCGGAGATCACACTGCGCACCAGTACGGTAAGGCTGCCGCAATGGCCGATGGCAGATTCGGTCTTGTCAGTAGAAGACCTGAATAGCAACAGATTGACGTTAACCCGGCTTTTGCAGACGGCCTCGATGGCATTGCCGCATCATACGAATTTAGCGAGGAAAGCGGTAGGTGTATCTTCCCATTAACGATGACAGGTATTGTATATATTTGTAGTAATGGTTTGGCCTAGAGTGGCCAGCTAAGTAACTGACTACAGGCAACCTATGCCTCCGATAAGGGGCTGGTTGCTTGTTTTAGTTGCAAGCTGACTTATGACTCCATGTAGGTGCACTGCCTTGCCTGAGATGATACACGATGGTCCGTATGTTACAATTAAGGCAGTATGACTAGAAAGTTGAGGAAATGGGCTGAGGAAGAAGATGGACAAGCAGAATCTGCGTGAGCAAATCGAACGGATCATCAATGTACCCTTAGATAAGACGACAATATCCACAGCAACCTGGAAAAATTGGGTGAAGTCTGCCCAAGCAACTGGTCAACCGACTCATGTAATGCCACCGACTCTAATCGAACACGAAGATCGGTGTTATATGCTATGGAAGCAAGGATCATCCCAGACCGACTTGCTGCATTGTGCAGCTAACTTGTTATCTGAGCGCGAGCGTCAATGGTTGGAGACATTGTTATGGCTTGATTTGAGCAGTCGGAAGAGCTCGTCATCAACTACTGGAGGAGACGAGCAGCAGGCTGTACAATTCGGGCAATGGATTGTGGAACGCCTTCAGGCAAAGGATGTGCAAGCGGAGGTGCCGGATTCATTTTCATGGAAAACAAAAATGTTTGCCCCGGTCATTCCCTTCCTGCTTGTTGCTGAGCATTCACATCGTGAAGGCCCAAGCTATGCGCACCTTTACAAACTGTTGAAGTCTTATTTTGGCGGAGATCTTGTTATTTTCCCGTTGTCAGATAAAGAATGGTGTATATTAGTGCCTGAAAGTCTTGCTGGCTCTGGGGAGCAAGAAGAGGACCCTGACAATAAAGAAACGATGGAAGAGATGCTGACCTCCTTCTGCTTGGGGTTATATGAGCTGTTGGCCGCGGAATGGGTTGGAGAGTCCAATCTTACTGTAGCTTACCCGTTTACTCCAGTGAAGGGAATACCAGGCATTGTATCGCGTATGCGGGAGACGATCTATCTCGGACGTACGTTCCACATCACGGAAAATATCCATTTGCCGTGGGAACTTCATCTAGAGCAGCTTGTATACAGTATACCGGATGACGTCCGTAAGCAGTTTATGAAAAGAGTTGTAACTAAGACGGAACAATTCGGCGATTCGGAGACGATGGGCACGTTACAGACGTTCTTTCAATACGATTGCAGTGTCAGTGAGACAGCTAAGCGTTTGTATATTCACCGCAATACGCTGCTGTATCGGCTTGATAAGATCAAGCAAGAGACGGGGCTTGATGTACGTTCTTTCTCGGATGCTGTATTGATTAAACTGATATTACTATTGTACAAAGTAACAAAATAGGTAAGCGCTTTTTTGTGAGGTTTGTGTATAGTCAATTGTACAGGGTTTAGGTAATATAAGAATATAGGAAGTAACCGATTTCAAGAAGACAACGTTAAGGGGGAAATACTCATGGCAGGCGTACGCTTAGAACATGTATATAAGAAATATCCAGGATCCGATAAGGCAACTGTTGTTGATATCAATCTTGACATTCAAGACAAGGAATTCCTCGTGCTTGTAGGTCCGTCCGGTTGTGGTAAGTCAACGACTTTGCGTATGATCGCAGGTCTTGAAGAAATTTCTGAAGGTAAATTGTTTATCGGCGACCGCATAGTGAACGATGTTGCTCCTAAAGACCGCGACATTGCGATGGTATTCCAATCTTACGCGTTGTATCCACATATGAACGTGTATCAAAATATGGCGTTTGGTCTTAAATTGCGTAAGTTCAAAAAAGAAGATATCGACAAACGTGTACGTGAAGCTGCGCGCATTCTCGATATCGAGCATTTGTTGGATCGTAAACCTAAGGCTCTGTCTGGTGGACAACGTCAGCGTGTTGCACTCGGCCGTGCGATCGTTCGTGAGCCACAAGTATTCTTGATGGATGAGCCGCTTTCCAACTTGGACGCGAAGCTTCGCGGACAGATGCGCTCGGAGATCACGAAGCTTGCTAAGCGTCTTCAAACAACTGTTATCTACGTAACGCATGACCAGATTGAAGCGATGACGATGGGTGACCGTATCGTCGTTATGAAAGACGGCTATATTCAACAAGCCGCTGCTCCAGACCAATTGTACAATCATCCAGTTAATATGTTCGTGGCAGGATTTATTGGTTCTCCTACGATGAACTTTATCACTGGAACATTAACAGAAGCAGGCGGCGATCTACATTTCAAAGGCAGCAATTTGGATGTTATCGTGCCAGCTGGCAAAGCCCAAGCATTGAAAGAAAAGGGCTATGTAGGCAAAGAAGTGATTCTCGGCGTGCGTCCAGAAGATATTCATGAGGAGCCTGTGTTCTTGGAAGCATCTCCTAACAGCATCTTCACAGCTTCTATTGAAGTTACGGAGAACATGGGTCATGAAATGTTCCTATACTTGGGTGGCATGGGCAATGCGAATGTTATCGCTCGTGTAGATGGCCGTTCTAACTCTAAAGATGGTCAAAACGTTAAACTAGCGATCGACATGAACAAAGTTCATGTATTCGATAAAGAGTCCGAATTAAACGTATTCGAACTGTAATCCTGATACGAAAAGGGCCTGGTGCATATGCACTAGGCCCTTTTTTTGTTTAATTAGTATGGATATAGGCTGATTTAATGTATTAAAAAACAACAGGGCATACATATTTACATGAGTTCACAGCAAATCGTCATTAATGCAGGGTGTAGCAGGTTATAACAGGTATAGGCCAGCTCGGGCTTCAAATCTCTGGGAAGGGTTGAATGGGAGCTGCTATTTTAAAGCATCGAGGGTCGAACGAACCGGGTTAGAAAAGCTAAGATTCGACTTTTTATCCCAGTTAATGGACCAGGTCATGACACCACGGAAGTTAAGATAACCGCCTGGTTTCAACAATTGATAAGTGCCTCCATATCCGATGCCTTTGCTTAAATATTTTACGGCCTTGTCGATATCTGCCGCTGCAGTAAAGCCCCCGCTTGCTGCATTTGGTGTGGAAGGAAGTCCAATCGCAACTTGGTCTTCACGGAGCGCAGGGAACTTATTGTTTGCATTGCCTGCAATAGGGAAGCCCTGCAGCAGCATCTCCGCCATAGCGACTTGGAAGTCAGCTGTGCCTTGGCTGTATGAACGACCGTCGAGGGCCGTCATGGCACCTGTGTTGTAATGTTGAACATGGATAAAGTTCATTCGGTCCTTAAAGGCATAAATAACGGGCAAGTACGCCCCCCATGGACCGCCATATCCAGTAATTCCACCCTGCACATAAGCGGTTTCTGGCGCCATGGTCAGCATAAAATTAGGGCCTTGTGCAGTAAGGATCGACTGTATAGCGGCGATCAGATTTACTATCTTAGGAGTGGTTGGATTCCTAAAGTCAGTATCGCCTCCGTTTAAGGACAAGGAGCTTCCTTCTAAGTCGATATCGATCCCGTTAAAACCGTATTCAGTAATAATATTGTTCATCGTAGTAATAAAGCTTTGTTTCGCAGCAGCAGTGGTGAGCTCGACAGTGCCGTTAGCCCCGCCCAGCGAGATATTTACCTTCTTACCTTTGCCCTGCAGCTCCAGGATGTCAGCTTTGAACTGTTCCTTAGTAGAGTTGTAGGGAGTGAAGGCCATCGTAGCATAGTCACCGACAGGCTCTGCAAAGGAAACGTTGATGACGTCATAGTTAGGCGATATGTCACGCAGTCGAATATTGGTTGAGCCATTGTCGAAATTATGCCAGTACCCAACCAATACTTTCGCTGCTGTGAGTGGCGGGTTTGTCGATAAAGTAGTAACGCTTAAACTCGTGCTGTCGGCTGAACGATTGCCAGCAGCATCAAGTGCGCGTACTACAAAGGTATAAGCGGTGTTGGCGGTTAAGCCTGCTGCTGTCCAAGCAGTTGCTGTGCTTGTGGAGGCAACTTGCCCGTTGACAACGATCTCGTACTGGGTGACACCTACGTTGTCAGTGCTTGCATTCCAAGCCAACGCAATTGTGTTGGCTGTTATTGATGTGCTCCGAACGTTAGTAGGAACGGTAGGAGCAACAGCATCCGGCGGAGCTGCATCAGTTCGAACATCAAGGCTGGCGCTTGGCGCGGATACATTACCAGCGGCATCAAATGCAGCTACTTTAAAGGTGTAAAGTGTATCGCCCGCCAACCCACTCACTTGATAGTTGAGGTTAGTGGTAGTGCCTACGACAGCGGAGCCGTTGTATACATTGTATCCAGCCACGGCAACATTATCGGTAGAAGCTTGCCAAGTAAGGGATACAGAGTTGGATGTGTGAGCAGGTGATAGCAGTGCAGCGGGAACAGAAGGTGCGATGGTGTCTGAGGGTTGTGTGCTTACTTTCCATAATGCCTGAACTGCAGGTGGTTCCCAGCCTGTAAGTGAGGTATGCGGCTGAATACACTCATAGTTAACAGCTTGATATGTGACAATGTCTCCTTTCTTGTAAAGGGTGTTTGGCGCCCATTGAGCTGCCCCAAATGCTGAAATGGGGATAAGCAGGAAGACCAGTACCCCAATAAGCAGCGCAGATAAAGAGCGAACTGAAGGGCGATATGCGGTTCTGTACATAAATTAATTACCTCCTTTGTCATATGAATATTGCTCCGATGGCTCCATCATGCATCTGATTGATGAAGCGGAGTCTGTTTTATATTGTTCTGGCAGCAGCTTAGAGCGCGGCCATTCTTGCTATCACCTCCTGTATGGATCAGCCATAGAAATCAATTCGGTAGAACAGGACTGGATTCCTGCTCTATTTGCAGACAATATCAATAAAATGTAAAAAATAATTTTAGTGCCTATAATAAGTAAAAAAATATTTGATGGATCGTGATTTGGGAAAAAGAGCACACATTGATTTCAATCTAAATTTCATTTACGATGGTTACATTGAGATAGAACTGCATGCTTACTGTCATTTACAACAAATATACATAGCAATCCGGTAATATGCAGATGAGAAGGAGTGAACGAAGATGGCCAAGAAGGTGAAGGTGTCCGAACTTGTCGAGCAATTTCATCTGGAAATACTCGCAGGGGAACAAGGCATGAAACGTGTCATTACTGTCGATGATTTGCATCGACCAGGCCTGGAGATGGCGGGATACTTCGACTATCATCCAACTGAGCGTGTACAGATGTTGGGCAAGACGGAATTAACGTTTTTTGAGACGTTACCTGTAGAAGAACGATTGGATCGGATGCGCCACTTTGTAGCTGATGAGATACCATGTATTGTCATAACACGTGGAATTGAAGTGCCTGAAGAACTGATTCAGATTTGCCAGGAGCATGAGGTTCCATTACTTCGCTCACCTCTTGCAACAACAACATTATCGAGCAGAATTACTAATTTTCTCGAAAAAAAGCTTGCGCCTACAGCCACAATTCATGGTGTACTCGTTGATGTATACGGTGTTGGCATGCTTATTACGGGCGGCAGCGGCATCGGGAAGAGTGAAACAGCACTGGAACTGGTCAAGCGCGGCCATCGTCTGGTAGCAGATGATGCGGTTGAGATTCGTCAGACATCGGACAATCAATTGCATGCATCGGCCCCTGAGCTGATTCGTCACTTGCTCGAAATTCGCGGAATAGGCATTATTAATGTCATGACCTTGTTTGGGGCAGGAGCAATCCGCAACAACAAGCGTATTAGCGTAGTTATTCGCTTGGAGAACTGGCAGCAGGATAAACAGTATGATCGATTGGGACTGGATGAGGAAACCACTCGAATTATTGATACCGACATCCCATTGGTTACGATCCCTGTTCGCCCTGGGCGGAACTTGGCTGTTATTATCGAGGTTGCGGCGATGAACTTCCGCTTGAAGCGTATGGGATATAATGCGGCGTTACAATTTACGAATAAGTTGACCGAACAAATCAATGAGGACACGGAAGATTTTGATTAAGGATATCCCTGTACATTCTAACTAGCCTTGCGCAGCCTGAGTATTTGCTTTTATTTAGTTTGCATTTCGTCGAAATTGATAAACACAGTAGGCATGTGTGAACCGTGCAGGATGTCCTATAATCGCGTATTTTCTACATTATATTGTCATCGCATTGTAGTTCGTTAAAAAGGAGAGAACAACTTCATGGCAACCCTGTTGCTTGATCCGATTGCTATTCAGCTGGGTCCAATAAGTGTGCATTGGTATGGTCTGATTTTAGGGACCGCGGCTCTTGTTGGATTGCTGTTCGCAATGCGGGAAGGAAAGCGTTTTGGTATTTCGCAAGATTTCTTTATGGATCTGCTCTTGATAGGCGTGCCGTCTGCACTTGTGGGTGCACGGGCGTATTATGTCGCATTTAAGTGGGATGAGTACAAGGATAATCCACTTGAGGTCTTTGCAATATGGCACGGTGGTATTGCGATATACGGTGCTTTAATAGCTGCTGTTATTTTTGCACTCATTTTTGTCAAATATAAAGGTTACACGTTCTGGCGGATCGCAGATATTTGTGGGCCTTCGCTATTAATCGGCCAAGCGATTGGACGCTGGGGCAATTTTGTCAATCAGGAAGCTTATGGCGGACCAGTCTCAGAAGCGTTTCTAAGAAACACGCTGCATCTGCCTGACTTTATCGTAAATCAGATGAATGTGAGTGGGACGTTCCATCATCCTACATTTTTATATGAATCATTATGGAATTTTGTTGGGATATTGCTGCTGTTCGGCATACGGCGATTGCGTCAGATACGTGCGGGTGAGATCTTTATCAGCTATTTGATCTGGTACTCACTTGGCCGCTTCTTTATCGAAGGCCTTCGTACGGATAGCTTGGCTTACCAAGGATCAAGTGCAGTCCAATCGTTTGTTGATGCGCTCTGGTCCCCTATGACAGTGCTCTTTGAACCTGGATTCTTAAGCCCTGAATACGGCAATGTTCGTATTTCACAATTGCTTGCTATCGTATTGGTCATTGCAGGTATCATCCTCATTGTGGTGCGCCGACTGACAGGCAAAGCAAACGTTCGTTACAGCGATCCGATCGTCTGTACGCGTGTGGCGAAAGCTACTGCGGCTCATGGAGGAGGAGTAGAAGCACCTCCACAATCAAGTGCTGCTACCCATACGACTGCAGCAGAAAGTGTACAAACAGAAGCGTCAACAGATACATCGGGTGTAATTGACAGCAAGGATAAGAAGGAGAATAAGCAATCATGATTCGAACGGTATTGTTTGACTTGGATGGCACCATTATTGATACGAACGAGTTAATCATCGAGACATTTCTCCATGTTCTGCAGGATATCGTGCCGTCCCCGTTCACACGCGAGCATATCATCCCCAGCATGGGCTTAACGCTGCAGGAGCAGTTCAGAATATTTACGAAGCGGGACAATGTGGACGATTTGGCAGCTGCTTATCGTGCTTACAACTTGACGCGACATGACGAGCTTGTACAGCCTTTTCCTTATGTAAAAGAGGTCGTCAATCGATTTGCGACAGCGGGTATTCAATTGGGAGTCGTAACCACCAAAGTGAGAAAGTCGACTGAACGTGCGCTGGGTATGTTCGAATTGTTCGAACAGATGGGTGTGATTGTCACGGTTGACGATGTGACACATGCGAAGCCCCATCCGGAGCCGGTGTTAATGGCAGTTAAAGCTTTAAATGCAGACCCTGCGACAACCTTAATGGTTGGAGATAGTCCAGCGGATATACAGTCTGCTAACGCAGCAGGCGTGATCTCCTGTGGTGTCGCTTGGTCGCTTAAGGGTGAACAGGTGCTGCGCCAGTACAACCCAAGCCATATTATCTATGACATGCGTGATCTATACGCGATTGTCGGATTGGAGTGCAACGAAGGTGCGTAATACGCAGCGGTACCCAGTTGAGGGACCGAATAGTTTATGGCACATCTATCGCACGGTTAGTCCCTGGAAAGGGATTCGAAACTTTATTTTTATCCAGCTTGCGCGGTACTGCCCTTATCTGCCGCTCAAAAATTGGATATACCGCCGAGTATTAAAAATGAAGGTTGGGAAACATACGGCCTTTGGGCTTATGGTTATGGTGGATGTCTTTTTCCCCGAGCGAATCCATGTGGGCAACAATTCGATTATTGGTTACAATACCACGATATTGGCACATGAGTACTTAATCAAGGAGTACAGACTGGGAGACGTTCGAATTGGAGACGAGGTCATGATTGGAGCTAATTGCACTATTCTCCCTGGGGTTACAATAGGGGATGGCGCTATCGTGGCTGCAGGTTCCGTTGTTCACAAGGACGTGTTCCCAGGGCAGATGGTAGGGGGGAATCCGCTGCAAGTCATTCGTGATGTGGACCAAGGAGCGAAGCTGAATTCCAGGCATTTGCATTAAGACATGTAAAAGGAGTTTGGTGTGTAAGATTTAAGCCTATTTTGTAGTTATATATGTAAGAGGACCGACATTTGAATGATCCTTTTGGCGATTTGTGATTGTATTGCCAGAAGGATTATTTTATTGTAAACAGAACATTATGGGAGTACCAAAAATTATGAATGACAACTATAGGAAATTATGCTAATTTCAATATGGGATGAACTTCATAAGTCAAAAGAGGGTTAAGGATGAAAAAGCGTCATGTATTATTAAGCTTGGTATTGGTCTTATTACTATCAACAATTGGCTTTACGCCTTCAGATGCCAAGGGAGTGGAATATGCGATCTCATGGGGTAAAGAACAGTGGCAGGATGGAAAGGCTGTAAAACGCAACAATGAGTGGTACATACCTGTTACAGCGTTGGGGCAAGCCTATGGAATTAAAGCTCAAACTTCGAATAAAGGAAAGGTGCTCGACCTCTCCAATACGGTGCAAATGAATCCAATGTTTCGTTTTCAACCGAAATATTATGAGAATGAAGTAATTACCATCATGTACCATAATATTGAACAAAATCCCAAAGATGTAACGTTTATCTCTCCTCAGCAACTGGAGGATCAGATTACTAGCCTGTTGGCGAATGGGTTTAATGTTATAAGCATGAATGATTATATGCAATATATGTTGAATGGGAAGCCAGTACCAGATAACGCGGTACTACTTACATTTGACGATGGATACGAGACGTTTTATTCGTATGTGTATCCCTTATTCAGAAAGTATAATTTGACAGCAACCAACTTTGTTATCGCCTCGACGATAGATAATCGGGCACATGTCGGAAGACGTAAGCTGACATGGGAACAGATGCGTGAGATGAAGCAAGCAGGTTTCAGCTTCTTCAGCCACACGTACAATTCGCATGCCTATGCACCGATTAATAGTCGTGGTGTCATGAAGCCGATGTTAACGCGTTATCTTTACAACAATAAGACGAAGCAGACAGAATCCCGAGATCAATATTTAACTCGTGTTCGTGGGGATCTGGCGATGGCTGAGCGACGGTTAAAGGAAGAACTGCAAAATTCCTATAGTGTACTCGCCTTTCCATATGGTGCGTTTAATAAAGACGTGCTTCGTATTTGCAAAGAACTTGGAATTAACGTTACTTTTACAGTCAAACGAGGCATCAATAATAAAAATACACGGAACGGTTTCCGGATTAACGGGGGCAATCAGAATATTAAGACTCAAGACTTGATGGAGCAGCTGCGCAATCGCGGCGTTAAATCAAAGCAACGATCATCTTATCAGGTGACATGGAATGGGGTTGGGGTTGCGTTTAAGCAAAATCCATTCCAACAAGCAGGGAGATGGTATTTGCCATTGAGGGATTTGCAACAAACATTTGGTGTGCGTTATCAGGTTGATAACGTAAAACGTACCATCCAACTGTTTCCCGGGAAATATGATACTGCCCATAAAATAGAACCACATTAAACACATAACCAATAATAGTGTATTCTAATCCTATAATCAGATTCCGAGTTTACAGCCTAGAATCGACATCCAGTAGTCCTCGGACCAGGGGGGCTTCACATTGAGTAAGAAAGAGACAATTTCATCGTTGTCTATCTATCGCGCACTAGCAATGCTAGCGGTATTGTTTATTCATAGTACATCAGAGGCTGCTGTCAAAGCGCAGCAGTCTGATTTGTATTATGTGTACATCTTCTTCAATATTTTTAGTAAATTTGCCGTCCCTGCCTTTATTGCTCTAACCAGCTTTGTATTGTTCTATAACTATGCTTCTGATCATATCAATTGGGCTAGAATAGGAACCTTCTATCGCAAGCGGCTCAAACTGATTTTGCTCCCTTATTTAGTTAGTTCCATTTGTTATTTTGCTGTTGTGCATATGATGGCTTACCGAGGAAGAGGGCTTTGGGATACATTGGAATCTTTTGTCCTGAAGTTAGCGACAGGCTCGGCATATACGCATTTATATTATGTATTCCTACTTCTTCAATTTTATTTGCTATTTCCGTTGTTGTTAATTGCATTTCGTTCCAAGTTGGTTGTGAAATATGCCATACTGATTGGTCTACTCCTCCAGTGGGGATTTGTCATTTGGAACAAATACGATTTGATGCTTCCTCAAAAGGGAAGTGTCATGTTCTCTTATATGAGTTATTGGATGCTTGGCGCATACTTAGGGTTAAAAGCGGAGGTACTTAAAGGATGGTTTAATTCTCTCGGTAATAAGGAGACTCCAGCCTCTCATCATTGGTGGAATCGCTTATTGTGGTTAAGCTGGTTCCTTATGGCCATGCTGCAAGTTCAGATTTGGTACTGGACCAATCTGGGCGAATGGAGGATGAACACACTGTGGTATGAGGCGATATGGAATGTGCATGCGCTCTTATCATGTTTGGTGCTGATTCAGGCCGCTTCTTATATTGAGCGGAAGTGGAAGTCAGGTGTCGTAACGGTTATTCATCGCTTTGGTGAAGTTACATTTGGTGTGTACCTGCTGCATCCTTTCATTCTATTGTTATATCGAAAGTGGCCCTGGCATCATGGGCAAGCTTGGGCATATCCTCTATATATAGGAGGAGGTTTTGTGCTGGCACTTGGGCTTTCATCGTACATTGTCGCATTTGCTTTTCGCAGGTTCGGTTGGTCATGGATCTTATTTGGATCACTACCGAAGCCATTGACTGCTCAGGTATCTCAGAATAAGAAGTCTTCTTCCCATCCTATACAAGGTTAACATTTTTAAAAGTGTTGGAAGAGAAGACACAGGTTTATAATGTGATGTTATTATTTTAATACTTATGTAGCTGAGGCTGTGCATCTTGTACATGCTGTTGACTTGCCTTGGTGTTAGGAGGCCCCATTGGATACCAAATGGATTGCTGCACTCCCAATTGTAAGGGCTATGGCTATATTAGGGGTTATTTTGGTTCATGCCACTTCCTTTGCATCTATTGAAATGACACAATCGCCTTTCTTTTACGGTTATACGTGGTTTAATATCTTCTTTAAGTTCGGTACTCCTGTTTTTATTATGTTGAGCAGCCTTGTTCTCTTCTATAACTATGGGAAGAAGGAGATGGGGGCAGGCAAGCTTATTGTCTTTTACCGCAATCGATTAAAATATATATTGTTACCCTATGCGGTTGCTTCTGTCTGTTATTTCTTGCTTGTGCAAGTAACGGTCAGACACGACCGTGATTGGACGGAGGCATGGGGGTCTTTTGGCAAAGAGCTGATAACCGGTTCTGCCTATACACATTTGTATTTTGTGTTTATCAGCTTGCAATTTTATGTGTTGTTTCCGCTGCTGCTGAAAATATGTCAAAGGCCAGCTGTAAGCCCTTGGATCATACCAGCAGGTTTCCTGATTCAATGGGTATTTGTACTAGGGAATAAATATGAATTCCATATTGTAGAAAAGGGGAGCATTTCTCTGTCCTACATGGGGATGTATGCGCTCGGGGCTTATATCGGCTTACATTATGGGCGGATCCAGCCGTGGCTAGATTCAGTATGCAACCCTGGTATTGATCGTTATAGCGTCTATCGTCGCTGGAATGCTCTGCTCTGGTCAGGCTGGGTGCTGGCTAGTTTATCCCACGTTCAGATCTGGTACATCACACGCTCAACAGGGTATGAATTTAATTCGCTCGGTTACGAAGCGTTGTGGTGTGTGCACACAGCCTTGTCGGCTGTCGTACTGTTGCAGACTGGACATTTGTTCGTTCGCAAGCTGCCTCAACGAAGTCTCAATGTCTTGAATCGATTAGGACAGTTGTCCTTTGGGATCTATTTGCTCCACCCGTTATGGCTTGCGGGCTATCGTAAGCTGGCATGGCATCAGGGGAATGAGCTTTTGTATGCACTATATATTGCAAGCGGTTACGTATTAGCATTAGCTCTGTCTTGGGTTGTCGTGTCCTGGTCCTTCAAGCACATTTCATGGGCTTGGATAGCACTTGGCTCGCCTCCAACTAATAGCAAGAAGACTGAGAAAGCACACCAGACAGGGTCAAGTAAGCAAACATTGGAACGGTAGAGGATATGGCGGTATACGTTTAACTATGATCGAGCTATAGTCCGTTCATCAAGGGAATAACTCTGTTCATGAGCTAAACATATATGACCCATCTTATAGTGAGGCACGGACAAGAGTATAGAAGCTGTAGACACCTGTGTAAACAGGTGTCTTTTTTACATTAGTTTGGATAGTTATAAGCATACACAGCATGGCAATAAGGGTACTTCATAGGTGAAGCGATAAAGAAAGAATGAGGATTGACGGCAATTGTTGGTCGTGGTAAGATAACTTCTAATTTCTTTCATTTGCTAATAAGGTAATTTGGTAGTACGTTAATATAATAAAGAATGATGGACGTATATAAGGAGAGAGCGGCATGTCTAAACCCAAAATGTTCGAGAAGCCCTCGGGTGTACGAGATTACTTGCCGGAGGCGGTCAGCAAATTGCGATATATCGAGCGGCAAGCGCTGAATTGTATGTCGCGATGGGGCTATGAGCAGATTGTGACACCAACTATGGAGTTTTATGATACCGTCGGAATGGCCAGCTCCACCTCCGATCATAAATTATTCAAGCTGTTGAACCAACGGGGCACCGCGATGGTGCTGCGTTCGGACATGACAGCTCCGATAGCTCGTGTCGTGTCATCACTGCTTTATGAAGAACCGCTTCCGATACGTTTGTCCTACCATGCAAATGTATTTCGTTCGATGGAAGAGGAAGCTGGTCGTGAGGCCGAATTTTATCAGACAGGCGCTGAGCTTGTCGGTGATGCTTCTCCAGAGGCTGATGCTGAAGTGATTGCTTTATCGATAGCTTGTTTACAATCAACGGGCATAGAGCGGTTCAAGGTAGCTGTAGGCCACCATGGCTTTTTGCAAGGCCTTTTTGGATACACGCTGCCGGATCGTGAAGCGGATCAGCAGCGTTTAATGCAGCTGCTCGTAGCACGGGATGTTGTGGGCTACCGTGAGATGATACGTACTCTGCCCATAGAGCAGGAGCAGATCGAACGCCTTGAGGCCGTCCTTCAGCTGCAAGGTGGACGACGTATCGTTGAAGAGGCAAGAGGGATTGTTGATGAGCCGCACGCTCGAATGTCATTGTTCCATTTGGAGCGGGTGTGGGAGGTACTTGAAGCTTACGGTGTATCCGAGCATTTGATGCTCGACTTGACATTGGTCGGTGATTTTTCTTATTACACAGGGACGATATTTGAAGGGTACTCGGCGGAACTTGGCTTCCCTGTCATGAGTGGCGGCCGATATGATAATCTCCTGCAGCAATTCGGCAGGCCAGCACCAGCGACAGGCTTTGCCTTAAAAACAACAAGGATGCTGGATGCGATTCGCGTGCACGAACAAGTGGGCGTGCAGCCATCCATTCTGATCCAGTATGATGCTGTACGGAGGCGAGAAGCTCTGGCAGAGGCTACAAGGCTCCGTGCTGCGGGTGAGCGGGTTATAACACGGCGGGTGGATGATGTGTCGCAGCTTGTTGAAGTCCATAGGTTGGAGGACGAAATGATGTTAAGGAGCGGTCAAGTGTTCAAAGATGTACTTACATTTGTACAGTTTGTAACGGAACATGGATGAGGAGAAGGTGACATCAATGCAGGATTGGCACAATTATCTGAAAGTAGCCATGCCTAAAGGGCGAATCTATAAGCAGGCGTCGGCGTTGTTCCGCGCCGCGGGTCTTTCTGTTCCTGAAGATGAGGATCAATCCCGAAAGCTGATTATCGATATTCCGGAGGCACGAATGCAGTTTATTATGGCTAAGCCAGTGGATGTACCTACCTATGTGGAGTATGGAGTAGCTGACATTGGCATTGTTGGTAAGGACGTACTAATGGAAGAGAATAAAGATGTATACGAGCTCCTGGATCTTGGCATCGCTCGCTGCCGAATGTCCGTTATTGGCTTGCCTGAATGGAAACCGGCAACGCACCCTCGGGTAGCGACCAAATATCCGAATGTGGCGTCACAATACTTTCGTGAACGTGGTCAGCAGGTAGAGGTAATCAAGCTGAATGGTTCTATTGAGCTTGCTCCACTAATCGGATTAGCTGATCGTATTGTAGATATGGTAGAGACCGGAACGACGCTAAGGGAGAACGGCTTGGTGGAGCTGCAAGAGATGTTTGGTATCACAAGCCGACTTATTGCGAACCGTGTCAGCTATCGGATGAAAAACGATACGATTCAGCAGCTCTGCGATCAACTGCAAACTTATATTGCAATCAAGCAATAAAATTGAAATCAGAGCGGTCCAACCATATATAGAGATAGCTCAAATGGCGAAGAGGAGGAGAGCATGATGCGAATCGTAAGGGCGGTGGACTTCAAGCTGCATCGTGAAGTGGATTACGGATCACCTGATCAAATTGCAACCGTGAAGCGTATTTTGAATGCTGTACGCAATGAAGGGGACGAAGCTCTGCTTCGTTATACATTGGAATTTGATCGAGTCTCGCTTGCTGCTAACGTTCTACGAGTAGAAGAGCGTGAAATGACGGCAGCATATGAAGAGGTGGAGCCTTCTTTTGTTACTGCGATCCGTGAAGCTGCTGCCAATATTCGCGCTTTCCACGAAAAGCAGAAACGTAGCTCGTGGATGGATGTGCAGCCTGACGGAACCCTGCTTGGTCAGCTTATTCGCCCGTTGAAGCGAGTTGGCGTGTATGTTCCGGGAGGCAAGGCAGCCTACCCTTCTTCGGTGTTAATGAATGTGATTCCGGCGCAGGTGGCGGGCGTGGACGAGATTGTGATGGTAACTCCTCCGGCCACTAGCGGTCGTGCGGGTATTAATCCTTACATACGGGTTGCGGCAGCGGAGGCTGGAGTAAAGGAAATGTACCGTGTCGGGGGAGCACAGGCGATTGCGGCGCTGGCCTACGGGACGGACAGTATAAAGCCGGTGGATAAAATATGCGGGCCGGGCAACATTTACGTGGCGCTAGCAAAACGTGAAGTGTACGGGGTGGTCGATATTGACAGTATAGCCGGACCTTCCGAGATCGTGGTGTTAGCTGATGAGACCGCCAACCCTGCATATGTGGCAGCCGATTTGCTCTCTCAAGCTGAACACGATGAGATGGCTTCAGCTGTACTAATCACCAATTCGAGCGAGCTTGCTTTTCAGGTGCAGGCGGAGGTAGAGCAGCAGCTTGCGAGTCTGCCGCGGCGGGAGATTGCTCAGCAATCTATCGAGCAATATGGAGCTATTATTATCGTAGAGCACATGGCAGAAGGTATTGCCTTAGTGAATCGTATGGCACCGGAGCATTTGGAGATTGTTACTACAGAGCCAATGAACGAGTTGGCAGGTATTGAAAACGCAGGGGCGATCTTCCTAGGAAGCTACAGTTCAGAACCTGTAGGCGATTATTTTGCGGGACCGAACCATATTATTCCTACAAACGGTACGGCTCGGTTTTCCTCGCCGGTGGATGTCGATATGTTTACGAAGAAATCAAGCCTGATTCGTTACAGCAAGGAGGCGCTGCTGAGACATGGCGATACGATTATTGCGCTTGCCCGGCATGAGGGGCTTGAGGCCCATGCCAGAGCCATCGAAATAAGATTGGATCAGGAGCGAATGTAGGGGATGAACAGCTTTCACAGCTGCAAGTACTGAGATTTGACATATGAGCACGAACGTAATTGGAATTCAACTGACTAGAACGAGAGGTGGCAGGACGATGGCAGCGACAACCGACGGTAAGATAGTACGCGAGGCAGCAATCACGCGCAAGACAAATGAAACAGATATTCAGCTTTCCTTTGTGGTAGATGGACAAGGAAAGAGCAGCTTGGATACAGGAGTTCCTTTCCTGAACCATATGCTGGATCTGTTTACGAAGCACGGTCATTTTAATCTAGCGGTGGAAGCGGATGGAGATATCGATATTGATGACCACCACACCGTTGAGGATATCGGCATTTGTCTTGGGCATGCTTTGCGCGAGGCGCTGGGTGACAAAGCCGGAATTAAGAGATACGCCTCCGTGTTTGTTCCAATGGATGAAGCGCTTGCTCAAGTCGTCATTGATATTAGCAATCGTCCGCATTTTGAGTATAAGGCGCAGTATCCGTCTACGCAGGTTGGTGCTTTTCAAACGGAGCTTGTGCATGAATTTCTATGGAAGCTGGCGTTAGAGGCTAGAATGACGCTGCATGTCATTGTCCATTATGGTCAAAATACGCACCACATGATTGAGGCAGTGTTTAAGGCACTTGGCCGAGCGTTAGATGAGGCCACTTCCATTGATCCACGTGTACAAGGGGTCCCTTCAACGAAGGGAGTGCTGTAACTTATGATAGCGATCGTTGATTACGGAATGGGAAATCTGCATAGCGTGTCCAAGGCGGTAGAACGACTCGGATCAACTGCTGTCATTACAGCCGATCGCGATGTACTGGGTGCGGCGGATGCTATCTTGTTACCAGGTGTCGGAGCTTTTGGCGATGCCATGGATGCGTTGCGTATGACAGGCCTTGATGTTGTATTAAAGGAATTAGTGTCGTCGGGCAAGCCTTTGCTGGGAATATGCTTAGGAATGCAGTTGTTATTTGACCGCAGTGAAGAGCACGGAGATCACGAGGGACTAGGGCTTCTAAAGGGAACGGTAGTACGTTTTGAAGAGGGAATTGCTAAAGTGCCTCATATGGGATGGAATGAGCTGAAATGGAAGCAGTCCCAGCATGCATTGGTTAATAGACTCACAGCAGGACATGTGTATTTTGTTCATTCTTATCATGTACTGCCAAGTGATCCTGCGGACCTCATAGCTGTATGTGACTATGCTGATCGTGAAGTGACAGCTATTGTAGCGCGCGAATCTATATATGGCATGCAGTTTCATCCTGAGAAAAGCGGGGAACTGGGACTTCAATTGCTGCAGCAATTTCTGAAAATGGTAACACTTCGTTTATCTAATAGTTAGACAAGAACGTCAATCACAATAGTTCCATATGGCTGCAAATCATTGAAACAGATCGCCAATATACGTTGCATGGAATAGCGGGTTTCACATATACAGAGTCAGGAATCGGGAACGTCGAATGAAAAAAGGACAAAATAGTAGCTGCAAACTCATCGCTCACAAGGGGGAAGGAAGCAATGACGGCATCATTTATCGTATATCCAGCCATCGATATACGCGGTGGAAAGTGTGTCCGCCTTATTCAAGGTGACTATGATCAGGAGACGGTATACCATGACAGCCCGGTTGAAGCCGCTCAACAATGGGAGGCAGGCGGTGCCGATTGGATCCATTTGGTTGACCTTGACGGAGCAAAAGAAGGTCGTCCTGTAAATGATCAGGTCATTGGTCAAATTGCTGCCAGCGTTAAGGTGCCAGTTCAAGTCGGAGGCGGCTTACGCTCGGAGGCTGATGTAGATAGATTGCTTGAGCTTGGCGTGGCCCGTGTTATTTTGGGGACGGCTGCGATTGAAGATCGTGCCTTCGTAGAGCGTGTGTTGGCTCGCTATGGGTCTAGGATTGCCATAGGCATTGATGCCCGTGATGGCTATGTGGCTACTCGCGGGTGGCTGGAGACGTCAACAATTCAGGCAGATGTAGTAGTCCGTGAACTGGCGGATAAAGGAGCAGAGACGTTTATATTTACCGATATTTCTCGTGATGGCATGATGAAAGGGCCTAATGTGGAAGCCATTGTACAGCTTGCTGCTGCATCGGGACGTACAGTCATTGCTTCGGGCGGTGTGAGTACTTTGGATGATTTGGCGGCATTGTCTGCTTACGCTAGCTCAGGTGTTGGCGGTGCAATTGTGGGTAAGGCACTTTATACGGGGGCTATTGACTTAGTGGAAGCGCTGCAGTTGGCTGAAAGCATTTAAGACCATACGGTACAACATATATGATTCTGAGACATTTATGCAGACGACAGAATAGTGTACGCGGCACGGACGGCAACTCATTTGCAGCGAGCAAGGATTGGGGAGTGACTTATGTTAGCCAAACGGATTATTCCTTGCCTTGATGTCAAGGACGGTCGGGTTGTAAAGGGTGTTAACTTTGTTCAATTGCGGGATGCGGGTGATCCTGTAGAACTCGCGGCGCTATATGATCGTGAAGGCGCAGATGAGCTTGTTTTCCTTGATATATCTGCTTCTATTGAAGGAAGAGCTACAATGGTGGAAGTTGTACGTGAAACAGCAGGAAATATTTCGATTCCCTTTACTGTGGGCGGAGGAATTAGTCATGTTGATGATATGCGTCATTTGCTTCGAGCAGGGGCTGACAAGATTGGTATCAATACAGCAGCTGTCAGACAGCCGGAGTTGATTGTAGAGGGAGCAAGACGATTCGGAAGCCAGTGTATCGTGGTAGCGATTGATGCCAGATACAATGCAGATTGGCAGACATGGGAAGTATACACCCATGGTGGGCGTACATCGACAGGCATAAAGGCAGTGGAGTGGGCTGAACGAGCTGCAGCTTTGGGTGCAGGCGAGATCCTGCTTACAAGTATGGATGCTGATGGAACAAAGGATGGGTTTGATGTAGCTTTAACACGTGCGGTTACAGATGCGGTGTCAATTCCGGTCATTGCATCCGGTGGAGCGGGTAAGGTAGAGCATTTCGCAGAAGCGTTTTTTGAAGGAAATGCAGATGCAGCGCTTGCAGCTTCGATATTCCATTACAAAGAAATATCCATAGATGAGGTGAAGCAAGACCTGCGTTTGAAAGGAGTTGCGATACGATGAGTGAAAGGGCAACACAGTCTGCTCCATGGGGGAATTGGCCAGATACAAAGGTGCAGCAAATAGCAGATTCATTAAATTGGAATAATCAAGGACTTATTCCGGCCATAGTGCAGGATGCGTCTAATCAAAAGGTATTGATGATGGCTTATATGAATCGTGAGTCACTGAAGCTCACTTGTGAGTTGGGCGAGACCGTATTCTGGAGCCGCTCTCGTCAGTCGATATGGCATAAAGGAGCGACCTCAGGGCATACGCAGCGTGTCGTTGCAATGACCACGGACTGTGACAAGGATACGCTGCTTGTTCAGGTGGTTCCGAACGGTCCAGCCTGCCATACAGGGAGCGAGACATGCTTCTTTGAAAACATCGCTGGGGAACAACCAGAGCATGGAGGGCGCTTTGATGTGTTGGCTGCGCTTGAGTTCACGATTGCCGAACGCGAACGGGAGCGACCTACTGATGCGTATACGACTTATCTATTTGATAAAGGAATAGATAAAATATTAAAAAAAATAGGCGAAGAATCAGCCGAAGTTATCATTGCGGCTAAGAACAATGATCTTCAAGAGCTTACAGGCGAGCTTGGTGATTTGCTGTTCCATATGCTTGTACTGATGCGGGCTAGCGGATTGCCATTTGATCAAGTGCTAGGAGAGCTGCAGCGTCGTCACCAATCAGCTCGTCGCGATAGGTATACAGAGGTTGGAAAAATAAAATAACAGCACAAAAAGAGGCAGGATGCTTTGAAGCTGTTGCGCAGGGTAGAGCAGCGCGCAGCAGCGAAGTACTGCTTTTTTTGCTATAAGTGCCAGCGATCAAGATTTATATGTCATATTTGTGCCTTAGGCAGCATTCTATCATTACTTCTGCATATGCTATTTAGGGGCTGGTCCTGCTGTAGTAGCTAATGGGAGGACTGCTTAACTCTTTAATTTTTATGCGAAATCGGGATTTAATAGATGAAAAGGTCTGGAGAATTGCCTGCAAGGATACGTAGTGGCATGCACCTATTCATCAAGATTGAAGGATTGCTAGAATTGAATGCACGAGTTATAATAATATAAGAATTATTATTATTTGAAAACATTTTTCATTGCGTTAAGCTTCACTATCGATTGTCTCATTGATAAGGGGGAACCGTAACGTATGCAGAGCAGTAGATTACGCATGTTCTCGGGTTCATCGAATCCAAGACTGGCTCTTCAGATTTGCCAGGAGTTAGGCGTGCCTCTCGGTCATGTCACACTGTCTAAATTCAAGAGCGGCGAAATTTATGTGCATTACGAGGAGACGCTTCGCAATTGCGACGTCTTTATCGTCCAATCGTTCTCACATCCGATCAACGAGCATTTTGTTGAACTGCTTGTGATGATTGACGCGGCCAAACGAGCCTCAGCCCGCACCGTTAATATCATTGTTCCATATTACGGATACGCCCGCCAAGAACGCAAAGCCGCGCCACGAGAGCCAATCTCGGCTAAAATGGTAGCGGATGTACTCACTACAGCTGGGGCCAGCCGTGTCATTACGATTGATTTGCATGCGCCTGCTATTCAAGGTTTCTTTAATATCCCGGTAGATCACTTGACTGCTTTAGACCTCATTAGCGAGTATTTGAGTGCAAAGCGAATCGTGAACCCTGTTATCGTATCCCCAGACGCTGGAAGGGCCTCAACGGCGGAGAAGCTGGCCAATCAATTGGACTCTCCATTTGCCATTATGATTAAGAAGCGTCCAGCGCACAATGAATCTGTCATTACACACGTTATCGGTGACGTTGAAGGGTGTACGCCAATCATTATTGAGGATTTGATCGATACAGGCACTACCATTGTGAATGTGGTGGACAGTTTAAAGGAACGTGGAACGAAGGATGTGTACGTCTGCGCGACGCATCCCTTGTTCAGTGCGGATGCCTTGATCAAGCTGGATCACGCTCATATCAAAGAAGTGGTCGTAACTGACTCCATTCTTCTTCCAGAGGATTGTCCGCAGCACCTCAGAGTGTTATCCGTTGCGCCAATGCTGGCAGAGGCTACCCGAATTATTACGAATGGCGGGTCTATCAGCACGTTGTTTAAGTATAAAGGTGTATAGGCGAGTGTTCTGAGTGGTCTGCTGCAGAGGGACATTGTCCCTTTAACAGCGCTTTGTGGAAAGGGTTGAGGGATTTGCACGTCATTATGTTATACTTGAGGGTATGTGTATAACGAAGATGTGTAAGGAGGTGCCTTGGCGATGGCAGAACAGAAGTCTGAATCAGCCGGACCTATACTGAATACTCAATCTGCAATCATTGCATTTCCGGTGGATGCTGCAGCCTATGCCGATCGCGCCATGAAGGCTTTGGAGCGGTTGCATTACGACAAGGCATTAAAATATTTCCGGAGAGCGGCAGACAGTGAGCCCGCAAACCCCGTACACCAATGTAATTTGGCCGGTGCGCTTGCCGAGACCGGGCAATTCGAACAATCGAATCGCATTCTGGAGCATGTGATCGAACAACTGGATCCTGACATGACCGAATGCTACTACTATATGGCGAACAACTGGGCCTATCTGGACAACTTTAACACCGCAGAGGTACTGCTGGAGCGATACTTGACGCTTGAGCCTTATGGAATGTATGCGGAAGAGGCAGAAGAGATGCTGGAAATGCTCCGTTTTGAAATGAGAAGTTCTCATTCATTCCCTCGAGGACGTACCGGCTCTGCGCACAAAGCGGGTATGAATCTTGGAGACAATGCGGAGAGCCCGACAGAGGACCTCAAGCAAGCTGACCCAAGTTCGATAACGCAGGTTGGCAATTGGAATTCACTTCAAGGGAACCAAGCAGAGGACCTGATGTCGGCATCAGCACATACGACTGAACAGGAACAGACGGACTTGAATGGGGAGTCCCCTTTGTCAGAAGAAGACAACGATATGGATGAACAAGAACGAGACCACTCTATGGCACGCGTGCTGTTGGAGGAAGGACGGTTTGCAGAGGCGGAGCAGTTGCTGCTTCATATTTTGCAAGGCGACCCGGAGTTCCTTGCGGCACGCAACAACTTGGCATTAGCGTATTATTATATGGGACGTTTTGATGAAGCACGCAGCGAACTTGAAGGAGTACTGGATCGCGACGGCGGCAACCTGCACGCCTTATGTAACTTGGCCATATTCGAACGCCATGCAGGGCATGAAGATAAAGTACAGCTGTTAATAGGCATGCTGACAAAGACCGAGCCTTTCCATCGTGAACATGCGTTTAAGCTGGCGACTACGATGGGAATACTCGGTGAACACGCAGAAGCATACCGTCACTTAAAGCGTATCGTGACGAAGAGCAGTATGCGTGAGCCGAGTGTATATCATTATGCGGCAGTTGCTGCGTGTCATGTGGAACGTTATGATGAGGCTGCGAGATGGTGGGCTTCATGCCGACGATTGGATCCTCAATCTGGAATTGCAACGTATTATCTGGAACAGCTCCAGCAAGCTCGTCCTGGGGAGGCTTGGCAGGTCATGCCAAGCTATCATTATCGACTACCTTACGATGAAGCGAGTCGGAGACACCGGCACGCTGCTCAAGTATCCGACACAACCTCAACATGGAATGAGGATACGGAAGGTGGTACAGAAGCAGGATGGGAACAGCAAGTGAAGACTGATCCGCTTGTTCGTTCTTCCTTGTTCTGGGCGCTGCGCTTTGGAGAACTGGAGATTAAGCTGCAAGCACTGGAAGCCATGAGCCTCCTTGGTGATGATGAGGCAAAGGGCGCACTGCGAGCGCTCTTGACCGATCGCGAACAGGAGACATACGTGAAGCAGTTATGCTTGTATGTATTGCGACGAATGGGTGTGCAGGAAAGTCTAGACGTGCTGATCGGTGATGAAACAATTCATGTGAGCTCAGCTTATCTGCTGCAAGGACCACCAGAATGGCAGCCAGAATGGCAATTAGTCATTAATATGCTGCGAGATCAGATGGGCGATCATTACGAATTATTTATCATACATGATGCTGAAGTGTTATGGGTCCAATTTATTGATGCAATGTATCCCGATACACCTCGAATGTTGAAGCCAGATGCTTGGGCTGCTGCAATTGAATATGTGACAGGCAAGCTTCATGACAAAAAGGTTTCGTTCCAGGATGTGGCGAATCGTTATGGAGTAACGGCCGCTACCGTAAGCAAGTATGTAAAGCGTATTGAAGAGCTGTGCCCTGCACATCATAATTGGAAAAAGATACATTCATTAAGTGGTCACAAGCCATTGCAATAAAGCAGATTAACAGGGGTCATTCTTGGTTATTTAACGCTTAGAATTGAATAGACGAAGCAGTGCATACATCACGGTTACAGGAACCGTCAAGGAGGCGTATATATGGAACATAAAGTTTATAAATCAGTTGTCATCGGAACTGGACCTGCCGGATATACAGCAGCTATTTACTTGGCACGTGCCAATCTGAATCCGCTCGTTATTGAAGGACCACAACCAGGCGGCCAACTGACAACTACAACGGACGTAGAGAACTTCCCAGGCTTCCCAGAGGGCATCACAGGTCCTGAATTGATGGATAGCATGCGTAAGCAAGCGGAACGTTTTGGCACCACATTTAAGACAGGAATGGTGCAAAGCGTGGACTTGTCGGAGCGTCCATTTAAGCTGCAAGTGGATGGTCTTGGTGAAGTGGTTACAGAGACGCTGATTATTGCAACGGGTGCATCTGCCAGATACTTGAACATTCCTGGCGAGCAAGACAACTTGGGCAAAGGAGTAAGTGCTTGCGCAACATGTGACGGCTTCTTCTTCCGCAATAAGAAGATCGTTGTTGTTGGTGGCGGGGATTCGGCCCTTGAAGAAGCTAACTTCTTAACACGCTTTGCTTCTGAGCTGACATTGGTTCACCGTCGCGACGAGCTGCGGGCTTCCAAGATTATGCAGGACCGTGCGAAGTCCAATGAGAAAATCAAGTGGGCGTTGAATCGTACGCCAATTAACGTAGAATCTACAGGTATGGGTGTTACAGGCCTGAAAGTGTTGAATAACGAGACGGGCGAAGAAGAAGTCATCACAACAGACGGCCTGTTTGTAGCTATCGGTCATACGCCTAACACAGGCTTCCTTGGTGGACAAGTGACCTTAACCGATAACGGTTATATTCAAGTGAAGCCAGGAACGACGGAAACGAACGTGCCAGGTGTATTTGCAGCAGGCGATGTACAAGACCAGAAGTACCGCCAAGCCATTACGGCAGCAGGTTCTGGTTGCCAAGCAGCGCTCGACGCGGAGAAATTCCTTGAGGGTAGCGCAGTACATGACTGGAGCGGTAATTAATTCATATGGAATTGCACTAGCCCCTGTTGGCGTTACCGAATTCATATAAGTTTCACAGTATATTAATAACGTTTAAGACACGTCGGAAACGGAGCCCTAGGGCTCCGTTTCTGCTTAAAGAGTAGGCAAAAACGCTGTATTTAGGCAGTGACCACTTCTCTTGACCTGACTAGTGGGTTCGCGTATAGTGGGTACTGAAGTACCATACGATTATGAATAAAGGTGGATGACGCATGTCTGAGCAAATCTACGTAGGTGTCGATTTGGGAGGTACGGCTATTAAAGTCGGTATAGTGGATGCAGCAGGGAATTTGGTGCAAACCTATGAAGGACCGACAGAAGTGCCCAAAGGTCCCGAAACGGTAATCGATAACATCGAGAAGTACGTTCGTCATATCGTAGAGGAATCTCCTTATGATTGGAGTCAGGTGGCTGGAGTCGGCACTGGTGTAGCTGGATTCACGAATGTAAAGGAAGGCGTTATCGTTCTTGCCCCTAACGTAGGGTTTAAGGATGTGCCGATTCGTTCCATATTAGAAGAACGACTAGGCAAGCCAATCAAAATAGACAATGACGCCAACGTTGCTGCACTAGGAGAAGCTTGGAGCGGAGCAGGTAAAGGAATAGATCATTGTGTATGTTATACGCTCGGTACGGGTGTCGGAGGCGGCATCATTATCGGAGGTAGAATTGTGCAAGGATTCTCGGGATTAGCAGGGGAACTTGGACATATGGCGGTCATTCCTGACCTCGAAGCTATTCAATGTGGCTGCGGCAAAATGGGATGCCTGGAGACGGTGTCTTCGGCAACCGGTATTATCCGCATGGCGAATGATGCGGTAGAACGTGGAGATCGTACATCTCTTTCTTTGCTGGAGAGCGGAATTACGGCAAAAGATGTTATCGATGCAGCCAAGTCTGGTGACGAGGTGGCTATTCGTATCGTCAGCCGTGCCGCTTTTTATTTGGGTAAGTCGATGGCAGCAGTTGCTGTGTCGCTTAATCCAGAACGCTTTATTATCGGAGGCGGCGTATCGAAGGCGGGCGAATTTTTATTTGAGCAAATTCGAGAGACGTTCTTGAAATTAACACCAGAACCGGTTACGCGCGGCGTATCAATTGTTGCGGCGGAACTTGGCAATGATGCCGGCATGATCGGAGCGGCAGGCTTGTTCTTGCGTTCGTAATCGGCTCGTATAAGGAGAGGACGAATCGATGATGGAATCGACGGAAACGGCAGCAGTCTCGAAGCTGGTTATTATTACGGGAATGTCTGGCGCTGGGAAGACGATTGCTGTACAGAGCTTGGAGGACCTTGGGTTTTTCTGTGTAGATAATCTGCCTCCTGTTCTTATCCCTAAGTTTGCGGAATTGATAGAGCAGTCCAAAGGGAAGATCGCTAAAGTTGCACTTGTGATTGACTTGCGCGGCCGTGAATTTTTCACGGCGCTGTCCGAGTCTCTTAATTATATTCGGGAACATTTTACTATTAGTTATGAAATCTTGTTTTTAGATGCAACGGACGGCGTGCTGGTGCAGCGCTATAAGGAAAGTAGACGCCGCCATCCCTTGGCTCCTGACGGAATGCCGCTGGACGGAATCGGAATGGAACGCAAACTGCTAGAGGACTTAAAGGGCTGGGCGACACAAGTGATCGACACGAGCAATTTGAAGCCTGCACAGTTAAAGGAACGTATTATTTCCCGGTTTATGCATGCCAATCAGCATCTGATGTCAGTCAACGTCACTTCCTTTGGTTTTAAATATGGTGTGCCAATTGATGCAGATTTAATCTTTGATGTACGCTTTTTGCCGAACCCACATTATGTGGAACAACTTCGTCCGCGGACGGGGCAGGATGCAGATGTGTACGATTATGTTATGAAGTGGCCGGAGACACAACAATTTCTGACCAAGCTGCTTGATATGCTGAACTTTCTCCTTCCTCAGTATTATAAGGAAGGCAAGAGTCAGGTTGTCATTGGTATCGGATGTACGGGCGGCAAGCATCGATCAGTAGCAGTAGCTGAATATATAGGTCGTATGATTGGCGCAAGCGATACGGAAAATGTGCGTGTCAGTCACCGCGATGCGGAGAGAGATCGACACTAGCGGGAGGTCGCTATGGGGCATAAGTTAAAAGAGCGGGAGCGTCCGCGTATCGTAGTTATGGGAGGCGGCACCGGGCTGTCTGTCATGCTGCGCGGGCTAAAAGAGAAACCGCTTGATATTACGGCTATTGTGACGGTTGCAGATGATGGCGGCAGCTCAGGTATTCTACGCAGCGAGCTGAATATGCCGCCGCCAGGAGACATCCGCAGTGTACTGACAGCTTTGGCAGATGTAGAACCTTCTCTGTCCGAGATGTTGAAGTATCGTTTTAACGCGGGCACCGGGCTTGCTGGCCATAGTTTAGGTAATCTAATTTTGGCAGCGATGACTGATATTACAGGTGACTTCGTGGCAGGTGTCCGAGAATTAAGTCGAGTACTTGCCGTACGAGGCAAGGTGCTCCCTGCCGCTGAGCAGGCGGTAGTGCTGAAGGCGGAGATGGTGGACGGCACGATTGTAGAGGGTGAGTCCAACATTCCGAAGTACGGTCAACGCATTAAGCGCGTGTTCCTGGAGCCTGAAGATGTAGAGGCCTTGCCAGAAGCGGTGGAAGCACTCCGTGAGGCTGATGCGATTCTGATCGGACCAGGCAGCTTATATACTAGTATTATCCCCAATCTGCTTGTGCCTGATTTAGCCAAGGCAGTTGTAGAGTCGAATGCGGTGAAGCTTTTCGTATGTAATGTAATGACCCAGCCAGGAGAAACAGACGATTATACAGTGGGTGATCACCTTCAGGCTGTTCAAGAGCACGTTGGACATCAGTTATTTGATTATGTCATCGTCAATGATGGTGAGATCCCTCCACAAGTACAGGATAAGTACGCTGAGATGGGGGCCAAAGCGGTCCAACTTGATTTGGACGAAGTAACACGACACGGTTACAAGGTCATTGCGGATTCATTGGTGTTGTTCCGTACTTATTTAAGACACGATGCGGACAAATTAAGCTATCATATTTATCAATTAGTTGAAGATTGGATGTTACGAAAGAGGTGAATGACCCATGTCTTTTGCGGCACAGACCAAGAAGGAATTAACGCTGATTGAATCGGATACGTGCTGTGAAAAGGCAGAATTGTCTGCGCTTATGCGTATGAACGGTTCGGTTCAGATCTCCTCTAATCGCAAAGTCATATTGGATATCTCGACGGAGAACG
This sequence comes from Paenibacillus sp. ACRRX, assembly GCF_022346885.1. Taxonomy (GTDB): domain Bacteria; phylum Bacillota; class Bacilli; order Paenibacillales; family Paenibacillaceae; genus Paenibacillus_B. The sequence goes on along the minus strand of NZ_JAKRNK010000004.1, from coordinate 530,032 downwards.
CGGCCATCGCCCGTCGTATTTATACACTCGTCAAGAAGCATTTTCAGGTGCATACGGAACTGCTTGTACGTAAGAAGATGCGCCTAAAGAAGAATAATGTATATATTGTACGGATTCCAACTCAGGTACAGGAGATGCTTTCGGAGCTTCATATCGTATCTGAGGGCTTTTTGTTCACTGAAGGAATAGATAAAGGCTCAGTAGCAAACAATTGCTGTAAGCGGGCTTATTTGCGTGGTGCTTTTATGGCCGGTGGTTCAGTGAACAACCCTGAGGGGTCCTCATATCATTTGGAGATTTCTTCGATGTATGAGGAGCATTGCAAGGCGTTAGCGGATCTTGCCAATGAATTTGCCTTAAACGCGCGCTGTATTGAACGCAAAAAAGGCTTTGTGTTCTACATTAAAGAGGGCGAGAAAATTATTGAGTTTCTCAATATTATCGGAGCCCATCAGGCATTATTTAAGTTCGAAGACGTACGAATTATGCGTGATATGCGGAACTCGGTCAACCGAATCGTGAACTGTGAGACGGCTAACTTAAATAAAACGATTGGTGCGGCTGTTCGCCAGATCGATAACATTAGGCTCATTCAGAAGGAGATAGGTCTGGATACACTTCCTGACAAATTAAAGGAGGTTGCCGAGGTCAGACTGGCACATCCAGATATCAATCTGAAAGAAGTTGGCGAGCTCTTGAAGGGTAAAGTGAGCAAGTCTGGTGTTAACCATCGCTTGCGCAAATTGGATGAGATGGCGGAACGAATTCGTAACAGCTAGTACTTTTTTGCTAGTTTAATATCGGTTATAATGCTATAATATGATGAGAAAAAGCTGGATCGAAGTCGTTCGTTGTAGATTAGGCCGGAAGTAGGAAGACAGTTGGGTCTTGTGAAATTTCGGTTAGGATGGTCAGATCTTATTTTTTCATTCATAAGCAGATGAATTTGTTATTCTCATATCGTAAATTGCACTGCACTCACGTAAAATGGATGTAAGCACAACTAATGAAACAAGGATTAAATATAGGGGGTATGATTCGCATGGCTCAACAACCAGTTGTCGTACGTTTGAAGACAGGACTGCATGCACGTCCAGCAGCGCTGTTCGTTCAAGAGGCAAATAAATATTCCTCGGATATCTTCGTGGAGAAGGAAGATAAGAAAGTAAACGCGAAGAGCATCATGGGAATCATGAGTCTCGCAATCAGCTCTGGAACTACAATTAGCATTACGGCTGAAGGCGCAGACGCAGAACAGGCTGTAAGCGCTTTAGTGACGCTTGTCAGCAAAGAAGAGTTAGAGAACTAAGACGCGGTTTATTACCGCGCTACATAGCACTGCATGATGTAAAAAGGAACCGTTCTCCGGTTCCTTTTTTCTATATAGGGGCGTTGGGTCTAGAGCAATGGTGATAATAATCGTGTGAGCGATTCGACGATTCGTTTACTTACTTTGCGATGGACGAATTCACGCGGATTAATCGGGGTTGAGCATTTGAAGTCTTCATAGAAGCTGTAAAGAATATCGTCTATGACAGGCATGTCGTATAGGATCGCGGTTACTTCATAGTTCAGACGGAAGCTGCGTATATCCATGTTCGCAGTGCCAACAGAGGCAATTTTGCCGTCTATAAGCATCATTTTTGCATGCGTAAAGTTCTCTTTGTATCGATAGATCTGCACACCATGCGCCAACAGCACAGCGAAGTAAGACTGGGATGCCTGATCGCTGAGCAGGCTGTCGCTCTTGCCTGGATACAAGATGCGGACATCAATGCCCGAGGAAGCTGCTAATTGTAGGAACGTTAGTGTTTCCTGATCGGGTACGAAGTAAGGCGTCGTGATCCAGATCGACTCTTTGGCACCAGCCATTAAGGACAGAAAGACGTCACGCATTTTGGCGTCTTTATAATTAGGTCCACCAGGAATGATCTGAATGCCTCCTTTGCTTCCCTTGTAATCTGCAAGGTGATTGGGGAAGTAATCTTCATTGTGCATAAACTGCTTCCACGTTTCCTTGTAGGTCCGACTTGCAGCATAGATCCAGTCCTGAAGAAATATGCGATGGAGATCATGCACAGCATAGCCTTCGATACGAAGGTGACTGTCTCTCCAAAAGCCCATTTTGGACTGGCCCATATATTCATCCCCAACGTTAAGACCACCCGTAAAGGCAACCTGTCCGTCCACAACGACGATTTTGCGGTGATTCCGATAATTGGCCGACTGGGTCAGTGAATACGCAAATATCGGATCAAATGCCGCTACTTTAATACCGGCTTCCCTCATTGGTGCTAAAAATCTGTCTCTTAAGGCGTGACTGCCAAGTCCGTCATACATAAAGCGAACTTGAACGCCTTGTTTTGCCTTCTCTATAAGCAAATCGCGTAGTTCTGTCCCGAGACGATCGGAACGATAGATATAATATTGAACATGGATGTGATGAGCAGCTTCAGCGATGGCTGTTCGAATCGCATTAAATGTCTCATCCCCGTTCGTCAGCAAGTCAGCCGAGCTGCCTCCTACACAGTTATCGCCGCCAATTAAACGTATCCGATCAGCTACAACTTCCGAATGCGAAACGAGTTCCGGTTTCTCAGGAGTCTGCGTTCCTATATGATCCATATGTATCAGAGAGGTGGCCTTCCTCACTTCAGTATCCACTCCAGCATCCAGTCTAGCCTGCTTGGCGATGTTGATATAGGTCTGAACATGCTTGCGCTTTCGGCTATTACGCCCGAACAGCAGGTACAGGATAATGCCTAAAGTGGGGTACGAGAATAAAACAAACAACCAAGACAGCGTTGTCTGGGGAGAACGATTCTCCATGAGAACAACAACAACAATTGTGGCCATTATCCCGTATACGCTCCATTTTAGTACGGTGTAGAGTGAGCCTACCGTTGAATTTAAAAGTAACGTGAGTGCTATGGCAATGGCAGTCCCTAGCAGGAATCGTGCAAATTTATTTTTCATATCGTCTCCTCATGCTGCTATTTAACAGCTAGCTGTTATCATGATTCCCACGATTCCAGCCAGCATCATCATTCATCCCACAACTGTAAATCGAGTCGTAGCTAACCTCGACTCAACAGGATGCCTTTGTACTTCATCATAACGAATGGAAGTGACAGTGAGAAGGCGTACAGCGAAAATTGTGCAAAAGTAATTTCCAAGAATGGCGGGCAGATGAGCCTTCTGCTTGTGGAGCCGGATCGTTGTGTTTCGTTTGATAATCTGTTCATTCCAGTTCTGAATACATACTGTAAATCAGTGTGTCGAATGGACAGGATGCTTCTTTGGTAATCTGCCCAACAAGTAGGGTGACCATTTAAAAAGAGAAATAAAAAAAGTGTCGAAAGTCACGTTCAATAGGCCTAATGGCATTCAAATCGTATGAACCTTGCTAGTGTAATGTATGAGTCTTAAGGAGGGATGCATGAACATTTCTAAAATGTATGCGGTTACATTTATGTGTTTTATACACCATTTCTTTAATTAGTACACTATGATGTTGATCATAATGGAGTTACGTTAAAGGTATAGACGCGTCTAGCATTAAATTTTTCCAAATTCACGATTATCATTATACGAACCCCACTAGAGAGGTGTTAACATGACCACACACACGTTACAGAAAAAATCCCTCGTTCGTAAAGCATCCAAAGCGGTATCTTTGTGTACAATAACCGCACTATTAGCCACCATGATGATCTGGCCAAGCCCTGCTTCAGCGCAGGAGACGCCGCGCGGGCCGCAGCAGCCTTTTTTGCATGGCTACAATGCTAAGCAGATGAAGGAGTGGACACCGGAAAGTGATCCATATGCAAAATATATGCGCTCCCGTGTTCCGTTGGCTCAACGGATTCAGCCATTCCAGCCCACACAAGCGCATCCGGAATTGACGACTACAGCACAAGTGATGAATTTGTCCGCTGATTATGATAAAGAAGAATGGTTCGAAGGCTATCGTTATAATGACAGCTTCAGCCGCAACGTATTAAAGAATTGGCAGTACCAGGATATATATGCTTCCTGGCATGGTCTTCCGATAGCGGGATCACCTACTGAGGAAGGCAGACGAGACTACGGCGTCGTTAACATCCCGAACCCGGCCTATACGGATGCAGCTCACCGTAACGGTGTCATTAGCCTCGGCGGCTGGTTCTGGCCCCGTAATATTAATTTTGCCGAGCTAGTGGAGAAGACGCCGGACGGCAAGTTCCCTGTCGCCGACAAGATGATCGAGATGGCGAAGTATTTTGGCTTTGACGGTTATTTTATTAACCAAGAGGCAACCATTAGCAAGGCCCATGCAGATTCACTGATGGAGATGCTTAAATATATGCGCGCACAGGGCATGTACTTAAGCTGGTACGACAGCTTGACGATTGACGGCAAAATTTCTTATGTCAATGGTTTTAACGAGAAGAATTCGCCGTGGTTAAAGGATGAACGCGATGGCAAGCGCGCCAATGACAGCATCTTTATGAACTATGCTTACACGCCGGAAGGTCTGGAAAGCAGCGCTGATCATGCCCGCAAGCTGGGCATTGACCCTTATGCGTCGGTATTTGCCGGCATTGAGAACGACAAGTTCCGTTTTGACCGCGGACTGGAGCTAGAGGCGATCTTCCGTAATGACGCAGCGCGTAGTGCGCGCACAAGTGTTGCGTTGTTTGGAACGGATATGGTGTGGAACAAAGGCCCGAATCCATTTGACCTGAATACACAGTCTTATGTAGAACAGCGGGAGCAGGCGTACTGGTCTGGGCCTCTTGGCAATCCAGCAGAGAGCGGCAGAGCAGTAGGTACGGAATATGAAAGCTGGCCAGGCATTGCACACTACATATCGGAACGGTCAGTTGTGGGATCGTATCCTTTTGTGACGCGATTTAATAACGGTCATGGTCTTGATTTCTTTATGAACGGTCAGAAGTCGAGTGATGCCGAGTGGAACAACATGGCTGCGCAGGATATACTGCCAACTTGGCAGTGGTGGACGAAATCTGCTGGTAAGGCACTTGCTGCAGGTTATGATTACACGACCGCATGGAACGGAGGATCTTCACTTAAAATTGAAGGTACGTTAAATAAAAATAATGCTACCGACATTCATTTATACAAGACGGATCTGCCTGTCACCAAAGACGTTCAGTTGTCTGTGACGTATAAAGCCAACGGCAATGTGCAGCAAGGTGCTGCTATTCAAGCGCTGTTATCCTTTAAAGATGATCCGAAACATCCAGTGGCAGTGAACCTGAACGGTGGGTTAAGCGAGCAATGGAGCACTGCAACAGCAGATCTGAAGTCGTTCGAAGGCAGAACAATCGCGGCAATCAGCCTTCGTGTATCGTCACAATCAAACGAAGATGCATTGTTTAAGGCTAATATTGGCGAGTTAAAGCTGACGAACAAGAAGACCGCGCAAGCTCCGGCGGCCCCAACAGGATTCCAGGTTGAAAAAGCGATGTTTGATGATCAGCAAGCGGCGATGTATGTGAAATGGGCCTTTAACGATAAGCAGCAGGATGTATGGTATTACGATCTTATGCGTGTTGTGAACGGCAAACGGGAATCGATTGGCCGTATCTATGACGAAGTGTACTACTTGAAATCATTGCCTCGCAGCAACGAAACCGATGTGAAGTTGGAGTTGTCTGCCGTTGGCAAGGATGGTACAGCAAGTGCACCACAAACTATTAGCTGGAAGTGGGGAAGTGGAGAGCGTGTTAACTTCACGCAGGGTCCGATTGCTGCTACTTCCATTGAAGCTATGCATTTGACTGGCGACAAGCTGAATATGGAGACAGGCTGGACGGATACCGTTAATATCCGTGTCATGCCTTCGACAGCGGCTAATGTGAATGTAACGTGGACATCAAGCAATGAAGCAGTAGCTAAAGTGGATGCTCGCGGCAAGGTTACTGCCGTTGGCGCGGGTGATGCGATCTTAACCGCACAGACGGGGGCAGTTAATGGCCAGCCGGGAATTAAGCGTAATATTACGGTCAAAGTCGTAGAGCCTGTTAAGGCGCAGGGCGGTGTTGTGCTAGAAGCTGAGAAGTACAATGATTCTAACGGGCTCTTTAAAAAGAGCGGTTATGTGAATGTTCGCGACTTAAACTTTGCGGATTGGATGTCATTTAAGGACGTTGACTTCGGTGACAAAGGCGCTACGAAATTAACAGTCCGTGCAGCTGTGTTAGCGAAGGACACTCGGATGGAAGTCCGCCTAGGTGGCGCAACGGGCCAACTAGTAGCAGATGTGGCTTTGCCTGTAAGTACACGCCAATTGGCACCGTTCTACAAAAATTATACGGTTGATCTGTCTGCGGCAGTAAGTGGCCAGCAGCAAGTGCATATTACGTTCAAGAACCCTAACTATCGCAGCTGGACTGTGCGTGATACAGGAATAGTAGATGTAGATTGGTTGCAGTTTCAATAATTAAAATTAAAGACCCTTTACAATTAGAAAGAGTGCCGATCAGTTCTGAGAACTTTTCGGTGCTCTTTTTTTGTTTTTATTTATCAAAGTGGCATTACAATCGCTACATTTTTTGGTAAATGACGTAATCAAGTAAAGGGGGTTAGGTGAATGAATCAAAAGGGATATCGAATTGCGCTGTTAGCATTTGTATTGCTGCTAACGGGTACAACTGTTAATGCATCAAATGCATGGCAACTCAAGCTATATTCAGGCAAAGTATTTTGGATGGGAAAAGAACTTGAACAAAATCCAAGTATGCCATTTCTGCAAAAAGAAGAGGTTACGTATATACCTGTGCGCTCGCTTGAAAAATCAGGTATCGGCTTCACGAGATATGATGCAAAAACTAAAAATATTTATATCGATCCTTATGATACGTTCAAGTCTACATCTGTTTCTAAGGCATACGCTCAAAAGGAAGATGATTTCTTTAAATTACGAATCAATAGTAGTAAAACAAGCTACAAGGAGGGAGAGAATCTTGACATTTGGTCATCATTGGATGTAAAAAGCACAGCAAGTATCACAATAAAGCATGGAAATCCTTTAGTTAGTTATTTTCTTATAGATGAGGATGGCTTGTTTGTTTCGGAAACTAGAGCCGCATCGCTCCATACAAGTACCTTGCATTTTGACGATCAAATGATTTCAGTCTGGCGAGGTATGCTGGCTCACCATTATATAGGGGATAAATATGGATATTTTGACAAGCCAAATGGAGAACAATTATTCCATCAGGAGGTTGCCAGACCTTTGCGCCTGCCAGCTGGTGATTATACGATTGGCGCTTTTGCTGAGTATAGTGTCTCTAATGAAATACAGAAACATATAGAGAACAACGAAGTTAAAAGAAAGCGTTTAGAAGCAACAATTAAAATTAAAATTGAGTAGGGATTCATATTGAAGCTTACAACGATTCATCTCATTTTGTTTACCCGATAATTATTTGCGGTTATCCTTATCCCGTTCTAAAGCTTCTTTTGCAAGATCACGGGGTGGAATCTTATAGTTAATATTCAATAACAATCCTATAATTATTAATAAAAGAATAATTATCAGTATTGTCACATTACATCAACTCCAGTTTTTAATATTGCCAAGAGACTCCAGTTTGAATAGCTTCATCTTTTGAGACACTTGCAGATATAGAGAAGCTATTGGATTTATTGAGGTATACTTATCAGTGCTAACTTTAAGATACTCACTATTTTGCACAGGTGTCAAGCTGGTATGATGAGCAACCCCCATAGCATCAGTATAAGTATAGTAAGGTTCTTTTAACCATTGGAAGCTTGATCGCGTCAGCAATGCCCCTTAAGCCATCTGAAATGAAAAAAATAGATCAATATAACAATATATAATTGTATTTTTTTGAATTAAATATAAGCATTATTCCCCGTAATTATTTTAGGAAGCATATCCTATTAACAGAGGTTGAAAGAAGAACAGCCACAATTGCAGAATTATCAAACAATTCTTTTGCTGTGATCAAGATAGTGTTAGTGATAGGTATTATCTTGACGCAATACAAATGGCTTCTGAGCTAAAAATAAAAAAGTTATCCCTACCTGCAACAATAATTGTCCAGCTACCGTTTAGAAGAGAAGATAATAACCAAACTATAACTTAAACGGAGGTATGGATGATGCATAATTGGTTAAAACGTACGGGAGTGGCGATGGTAGTTAGTGGCGCTTTAGTATTTGGAGTGTTAGGAGTTGGTAATGTGACACAATCATCTATCGCTTATGCAGCGAGTGAACAACAGCGTGATCTGATTTCGGTAACTGGTGTTGGCAAGCTGGAGGTGGAGCCTGATATTGCTTACGTAAACTTAGGTGTTGTGACGAAAGCGGTAGAAGCTAGCGCGGCACAAGAACTGAATGCAACTGCATTTGACAAGGTGAAGAAGGCTTTGGAGTCGTACGGTGTGCAGGCTAAAGATCTAAAGACAGTTGAATTTTCTGTTCAGCCGCAATATCAATATAAAGACAACGAAGAACCTAAGATCGTGAGCTATCAGGCTACACATAACGTATTAGTTAATTACCGCGATCTGACAAAGCTTGGAAAGATGGTGGACGCTGCTTCTAAGGCTGGTGCTAACCGAATCAATCAAATTAGCTTTGACGTGGAGAACAAAGATAGTGTTGAAACAACGGTGTTGGAGAAAGCTGTAGCACATGCGAAGAAGAAAGCCGAAGCGCTTGGCAAAGCTTCAGGCCGGACGCTGGATGTTGTCGTAAATATTACGGAGTCAGGTTACGATTATTCACCAATTCGCTATCAGGCAGAGATGATGAAGATGGATTCTGCACCATCATCGGCGCCGCAAGGTGGGCAAGTGAAGCTGCAAGCGACAGTACAAGTCGTATATGCTTTAAAATAAAACACTCGTATTGAATACTGAATATGGAAGTAACATAAGAGGTTCCCGGATGTCAAATTCGGGGACCTTTAATTTTGCTGATAATTGCGTTAAAATAGTGGATAGTGATCCTTTACATGGAACAAATGCGTTGATTCCGTGAATTAGCAGGTATGTATCTGTCGAAATTACGCAAAACTAGTTGTATCGCCTCGCAAAACAATGTATATTGAATATGCAAAATTAATCTACGAATGATCAGGCCATACCAATGGATATGGCTTTTTTTAATGACAATATCGGAGGTTCTCTCATATCACTCCGCTAGTCGTCAATAATATGCCTCTATACGCGGTCGCTCTCGTTGATTAACGGACCTCGATAGAGGTTTATCTCATTATAATGACGTTGTCCACGGATAACGGGAAGGGGTTGATGCTTATGATTCGTCTGGAGAATGTAGAAAAGCATTTCGCTGGACAACCCGTAGTGCATCCCTTGTCTCTGACAATCGATGAGGGGGAGTTTCTAACACTGCTCGGACCGAGTGGTTGCGGAAAGACTACCATACTGCGTATGATCGCAGGATTTGAACAACCGACGACCGGAATCATTCGTCTTGATGGCGAAGATGTTACACAATTGCCGCCAAACAAGCGGAATTTGAATCTTGTATTCCAACACTATGCTTTGTTCCCCCATATGACGGTGGAGCAGAACATTCAATTCGGCTTAAAAATGAAAAAAATACCGGCCAAGGAGCAGCGGGAACGCATTGATGAAGCGATCCGACTGACGCAGCTCACGGCACTCGCCAAGCGTTATCCGCATCAATTGTCAGGCGGACAACAGCAGCGTGTCGCAATCGCAAGGGCGATTGCAAATAAACCTAAGGTACTGCTGCTGGACGAGCCGCTTGGTGCATTGGATCTGCAGCTTCGCAAGAACTTGCAGGCTGAGCTGAAGCAGCTTCAACGCAGCCTAGGCATTACATTTGTATATGTTACTCATGATCAGGAAGAAGCTATGATGATGTCTGATCGGATTGTCATTATGAACACGGGTAAAGTCGAACAAATTGGATCTCCGCGGGATGTGTACGAACGCCCGGAGACGTTGTTTGCAGCGACGTTTATCGGCGAAAATAACATTTTCCACGATGAGCGATTGTTTACGGTACGTCCTGAGAAGGTTCGAGTAACACCAGAGCTGGCAGACACCCGCAAAACCGGAATTATACAGGATATCGTTTATCTCGGAAATGTGCATAAGCTGATCATTCATCTTGAAGATGAGCCGACGTCAGTTACCAGTGTGCTGGACTTTACAGACCAGAGGGACTGGAATATCGGGCAAAAGGTTGGTGTTCATTGGAACTTGCAGGATGAGGTGACGGTCGGACGATGAATAAACGTTTCTTCGGTGTCTTGACACCTGTCGTCTTGTGGCTGTCATTCTTTATGGTTATCCCGATGCTTGCGGTTATATTTGTATCCTTTATGCAGCGAGATAACTTGGGTAACATCGTGTGGGCGTTTAGCTTGGACAATTATGCGCGTTTTTTTGAGCCGTTATACTTGGGCATTTATTGGGATACGATCTGGCTATCTGTATTGACTACCGTGTTCTGTCTTTTGTTGAGCTATCCGCTCGCTTATTATATGACGACGTTGGGACCGAAAGCGCAGAAGTTCTGGTTAATCGGGATTACCGTCCCATTCTGGATTAATTTCTTAATTCGGACCTATGCTTGGATTATTTTACTGCGCACGCAAGGTGTAGTGAATTCTCTGCTGATGGATATCGGGCTAATCTCAGAGCCGCTTCAAATGCTGTATACGCAGGGAGCTGTATTGCTAGGAATGGTATATACGTTTATCCCGTATATGGTGCTGCCGATTTATGTATCGTTAGAGCAGATGGATAAGCGACTGCTGGAGGCTTCCAGCGATCTTGGCGCTTCTCGTTGGCGTTCATTCTGGCACATTACGCTGCCGCAGACCAAATCAGGCATGATGACGGGAAGCGTGCTTGTATTTGTGACAACGACGGGGATGTTTGTAGTTGCAGATATATTGGGTGGGGCCAAGTCACAGATGATTAGCAACATCATCCAGAATCAGTTTCTGGGAGCAAGGGATTGGCCGTTCGGTTCTGCATTGTCAGTTATTTTTGTCATCAGCTCGCTTGTGATTATCGGATTGTTCAACCGTGCGCTTCGCTCGAATTACGATTCATCTAAGGAGGCGAAAGCATGAAGACAGTACAAGCAAGCAAGAGACATCCATGGCTTTCCATACATTCCTTTTTGTTGATGGCGTTTATTTATATCCCGGTACTGCTTATTATCGTGTTCTCGTTTAACGACTCACGAATGAGTACCAGTTGGAGCGGGTTTACATGGAGATGGTATAGCTCCTTATTTGATAATCGTACGGTTATGGAGGCGCTCAGCAACAGCTTAACGATTGCCTTTACTTCTACGATTATTTCTACCGTGCTAGGAACAATGGCTGCACTTGCGATTCGTAAGATGCAGAATCGAGGCAAGCAGGGTGTGATTGGGCTGTTGTATATGCCAATTGTAGTGCCAGACATTATTATGGGCTTGTCCTTACTTATTTTGTTCAGTCAGTTGAAGATTGACTTGGGCAAAATGACGGTAATTATTGCACATATTACGTTTAGTATCTCGTATGTTTACGTTATCGTATCGTCTAGGCTTGCCAACATGGGCAAGCAGTTGGAAGAAGCGGCTAACGATCTGGGAGCGAATCCGTGGCAAACCTTCCGTTTTGTCACGCTGCCATCGATCTGGCCGGGCGTAATCGCAGGTGCCTTGATTGCGTTTACGTTATCGATAGACGACTTTATGATTAGCTTCTTTGTATCGGGTCCGAGCTCGACAACGTTGCCTATCTACATTTACGGGTCTGTCAAACGTGGCATCTCGCCAGAAATTAATGCACTTTGTACCATTATGATCGTGGTCAGCGTTATGCTTATTATCTTGGCACAGTGGCTGCTCGGACGTGGTAAGTCAGATAAGGAAAAGGGCGGCTCGCTGCTGCCATTCTAATATTTTATTGAAGAAGGATCAGAGAGGGGTAGGAAATTGAAAAAAATGAAATGGTACGCGGTCGTATTGGCCGGTTTGTTGGCAGTAACAGCACTTGCAGGTTGTTCTTCTAAGTCACAGGAGACGCTTAACTTATATAGCTGGGCGGATAACTTTGACATGGATGTCATCAAGAAGTTTGAAGATGAGAACAATGTAAAAGTGAACTATGCCATATTTGCCAACAACGAGGAGTTGCTGGCCAAGATTAAAGCTGGCGGTTCGGAATATGATTTGATTCAGCCATCCGACTATATGATTGCAAGTATGATTAAGCAAGACTTATTGGCGGAGTTGGATCTGAAAAATATACCGAATTTCAAAAACGTAGCGGACCGTTTCAAGAACCCTGAGTTTGATCCAGGCAATAAGCATTCTATTATTTATACGTCGGGAGTTACCGGCATTGCTTACAACACGAAGTATGTCAAAGAGCCAATTACAAGCTGGGCAGACTTGTGGAGTGAGAAATATAAAGGCAAGGTCCTATTGCTTGAAGATAACCGTGAAGTAATTGGGATGGCTTTAAAGAAAGCTGGCAAATCCAACAGTACAACCAGTGAAGCAGATATTAAAGCGGCTGTAGATGATTTGCGAAAGCTTGTACCTAATGTGCTCGCATTTGACACGGACAGCATCAAACAGAAAATGATGCAAGAAGAAGGTTGGATTGGTGCATTATGGTCTGGGGATGCAGCTTATGTCAAAGCTGAAAATCCTGACGTGGAGTACGTTGTACCTAAAGAAGGTGGTACGATTTGGTCTGATAACTACGCCATTCCTAAAGATGCGAAGAACAAGGCGCTGGCTGAGAAATTTATTAACTTTATGCTGGACCCTGAGAACAGCGCAAAGAACTATGAATCGATCGGTTACAGCGATCCAAATACGGCTGCTAAATCATTCCACAGTAAAGAGTATAACGATAACAAGATGATTAACTTGTCTGAAGATGAATTAAGCCGCACGGAATGGCTGCTTGACGTAGGTGACAAGATTCAATTATACGACCGTCTCTGGACCGAGTTGAAGAGCGGCCGATAAGCCAATAGATAACATGCACGCATAAGATCCCTTACCAAAGGTCCTCATGTTCATGGAGGATGGGTAAGGGATTTTTGTATAGTTGTAGCATGATGTATTCAGTGCAGGCTGATTAACCACGTATTTCGCCATATTAATGATGTTGAACTGATACCGCATACTTTTTGATAGCGGAAGGGCAAGATTGTAGATAAGGTGTGAGAATGGTGTAGGTGCAGCACGTGGAGGCGGGCTGAGTTGTGTAAGCTTTTGTACAGACGCATAGCTGGCAAACGCGTAAACTGGCAAATAAATATGAGAGCGTGGAATTTTGCGCAATAATTTTACAGGATTGTCTGGAGAGGAAGTGACTTCAAGAGGATGTATACGTATAAAGGAGACAATCGACTAATATTAGGTATTTGCTTGGCGGTATCAACATTCTGGCTCTTTACAATGTCCATGATGGTCGTGACTCCGGTAATGAATCAGACGTTAGCACTGCCGATGGCGACATTAAATATGGCGGTAAGCATGGCGGCCTTAATTGCAGGTGTATCCATCGTTGTAGCTGGAGGAATAGCCGATAAGATCGGACGCGTAAAAATGACAAAAATCGGTATCATACTGAGCATTGTTGGATGTGTGTGTTGTGCGTTGACTACAACAGATACTTCGTCGCTGCTTATGTTCGGTCGTGTGCTGCAAGGACTGTCGGCAGCTTTTATCATGCCTTCGTCGTTGGCACTTATCAACGAGTACTATGAAGGGGCTGAGCGCCAGCGCGCACTTAGCTTCTGGTCAATTTCCTCATGGGGCGGCGGTGGAATTGCCAGCTTTTTCGGAGGTGCTGTTGCTTCTCTGTTAGGCTGGCAGTGGATTTTCTGGTTGAGCATCCCAGTGGCGATCGCAGCCATATTCCTCATTCAAGGCACACCTGAGAGCAAGGTGGCGGTTAGTGATGGGAAGCAGCGGGTGGATTATGTCGGGCTTGTCATCTTTATAGCAGGCCTGCTGATGTTAAATTTGTTTATTACAAGAGGTGCGGAATGGGGTTGGACAAGCCTGTTAACGTTAGGAATGGCAGCGGGATTTGTTATTCTCTTCATCCTATTTTTATTGGTTGAAAAAAGAGTCAGTCAGCCGCTTATTGATTTGAGCCTTTTTAAAAATTCAGCCTATAACGGTGCGGCAATATCCAATTTTATGTTAAATTTTTGTGCAGTGGGTGCTATTTTTGTCATGTCGTCCTTTGTGCAGGAGTCAAAAGGGATCTCATCTTTTCATGCGGGTCTGCTTACAATGGGGTACTTGGTCACAACGTTGATCATGATTCGTGTAGGTGAGCTTATTCTTAAGAAAAAAGGACCGCGACCACCGATGGCGTTAGGCTGCTTCCTAACGACGATAGGCATTGCGCTGCCGATGTTAACCTTTTTACCGGATGTACTTTATCTTGTGCTGACGGTGGTTGGGTTTGCTATTATGGGCTTGGGGCTTGGTGTTTCAGCCACTCCATCCACAGATACGGCCGTATCCGGTGCACCAAAAGATAAGGTAGGTGTGGCATCAGGCTTGTATAAGATGGCCAGTTCCTTAGGGGGCAGCTTCGGAACAGCAGTGTCGGGTGCTATCTACTCCGCTATATTGTTGGCCGATCCATCAGCATACACGCAAGCTGGGTTCTGGGGCATATTTGCCAATGTGTTAATTGCGTTCTTGGCGCTAATCATCGTGTTGATCTGTGTGCCTCAACAAGCCGCAAGAGCTTCATGAGCAGGCGTGCTCGATCAGAAGTGTGAAGGTACGGCAGGCGCTAGATACAGTACGATAGAGATGGCTGCATCTGAAGTAGATTAGTGTCTGCTGAGGGTGCAGTCTTTTTTATGATCGTTTCAAATTCGTGGTATAATCATCCAAAGCGGGAATGATCCATTTTATATGCTTGCTGTTCATACGAAGCAAATTAAGGAGTGAATTATGATGAATAATATCTTATTAATTTCGGGAAGCCCCCGTGCTAACTCTAATTCCAAACGTGTCATTGCATATTTGAAGCAGCAGTTAGAAGCATCAGGAGCGGATTGTCACGTATTTGATTTGCGAGAAGACTTGCTCCCTCTTTATCTGAATGAAGGCAGTCAATATGAGGATGTAAACGTGAGCAAGCTTGTTCAGCTAGTAGAGCAAGCCGACGGTTACATGGTCTGTACGCCCGAATATCATGGTGCAATGAGCGGTGCTTTGAAAAATGCACTTGATTTCTTGAACAGCAAAAACTTCAATGGCAAACCGTGCGGCATAGCGGCGACTGCTGGAGGCGGGAAAGGAGGCATTAATGCGCTCAACAACTTGCGGACGGTAATGCGCTCCTTGTATGTCAATGTGGTACCTATGCAAGTAATTGCCGATCCGCATATCTTTAACGACGAAGGACAAATTATCGATGAACGTGTGAAGACGAATCTATCCTTGTTAAGTGATAGTTTGCTAGATTCGGTCAAACGACTGAAGAGCTAAACTAAATAACTAGGACATTTTATGTTATTTTAAGGTTGTGCTCAGTTTCGCTTAATGTAGGGGCCTTATTCTGATTATGGACCGAATGACAGATGACTATTTCGAGGAGGGTTGCCACACAACTTCATGACCTTGGACAGCCGGAATCATCCGAATGCACAAGGGATCCGTTTCATCTTTCTCATGGTTTACAGTTTACCCCTAGAACATATATAGACCACATCGTCTCGTGAAACGATGTGGTCCTTTTTTTGTGCTTAGCTCTATGTGCGCTTAGTTGGATTCTAACATACCAACAGGATTGATTACCCCGAATGGTTGTCAGTTCGATCACGTCAGCATCTTCCTAAGGATTATACCAGCTACATTCTGATATAGTGTCAAAATAAAAAAGGCTCTTGATGAGATCAAGAAAGCCTTCTTCTTAGCTAATTACTTTGCGCTGCTTAAGGGATAAGCGGCGATTTTTCCAATACTTTATCGACAAGTCCGTAAGCTTGTGCTTCATGCGCTGTCATAAAGTTGTCGCGGTCTGTATCTTTCTCGATCTGTTCGAGCGGTTGACCTGTACGCTCTGATAAGATTAGATTCAGCTTGTCGCGCATTTTCAAAATACGACGAGCACGAATCTCGATGTCGCTTGCTTGACCTTCAGCGCCGCCTAGCGGCTGGTGAATCATTACTTCGCTGTTAGGCAGAGCAAATCGTTTTCCCTTTGCTCCTGCGTTCAAGAGGAACGCACCCATCGAAGCTGCCATACCAACACAGATAGTGGATACGTCAGGCTTAATGTGCTGCATCGTATCAAATATAGCCATACCCGCCGTAATCGATCCGCCTGGGCTGTTAATGTATAAATGGATATCTTTGTCCGGGTCATCCGCAGCCAAGAACAGCAGCTGAGCGATAATGGAATTTGCTACAATGTCATTAACTCCTGAACCTAAGAAAATAATTCGATCCTTTAACAGACGAGAATAAATATCATAAGCACGTTCGCCGCGATTCGTCTGCTCGACAACCATAGGTACATAACTCACGTATAACCCCTCCTAATCCTCAATAGCTAAAATATAAACCAAATGATGTATCCTTAAACGTGTAAACGTCATAAGGCGCTTGAAGTTGTAGCCATATCATATCTAATTTTTCGCCAAAAGTCAAAGATGGTCAAACAAGCTGATCAACGCATAATAATGTGCTTGTTTACAGTTGTATATGCGGCATAAATAGTAAAAGGAGTCAAATGTCATATTGAAAATAAATGATCAATTCTTGGAATAGCGGGCTGATCGATATCGAGTATATTAGGTACTGAAGTATTGCTGCGCAGGACAGGCAGGGTGGAGATGGGGTGATATAGAAAAAACACCCGTCTTCAACTCCCTATGCGAGAAGGAGAGAACTCGGATGTCTTTGAATTCAAGTAGCCTATTCATATGTACGTAAACTTCATTATCAGGCATCATCAAGGTATTTATGGCGCGCCCGCAAGGAATCGAACCTTGATCTCAGGCTCCGGAGGCCTACGTCATATCCATTGGACCACGGGCGCATTAAAAAAATGATGCAAGATGTATTATAAAGTATTTTGACACAAAGTGCAACAAAAAGTGGGATTTCATTAATGGATTAGAAACGCTAGGCTTGAGACACCACATTGTTAAGATGTTGGTGTCTTTGTTCTATCAATGATGCAAGTTGTTTATGAAGAGGAAAGAAAGGGTAAGTGGTTAGGACTAGTTAGTACTTATTTGTACACCTAATGGGATAACAAAAAATAGGCACACAAACCTTTATGCAGGAGTTTATATGCTGCAAAACAAGTCCTTAACGAATTTTTCAAAAATTTAATATCTTTTATTTGTTCTAAATAAGAACAATTATATGTACAGAATACGCTTTCATTGTTGATATAGAGCCAAATGAATAAGATATGCGACAATTGCCCATTATAGATGCGGGATACTTGCAACTTTACGGAAATTTCGGTAGAATGATGGTGGGACGTAAAATGTGTCATTGGGACACATTGAGTCCAGCGTTATATTCGAATACAGTTTCTGAGGAGTGCAGGAGTGGAGAGAAATGCGTGAATGGCTAGAGATAAATAAGCGTCTTCTGCCCGACCTCTTGGAACTGTTAAAGAAGCGCTATACGATCCTGCATGAGATTATGATGTCCGATATTATCGGCCGGAGAACGCTAGCGTCATCGTTACAGATGACAGAGCGTGTACTGAGAGCCGAGACCGATCTGCTGAAAGCACAAGGTCTTATCGAGACAGAGACAGCAGGCATGCGGATCAGTGAAGAGGGACGAAAGCTTGTCACGCAGTTGGAACCGCTGATGCGGGAACTGCTCGGCATGCGTCACCTCGAGGATGCAATTCGCGAAGAGTTCGGCTTGAAGCAAGTGATCGTCGTACCTGGCGATTCGGAGCTCTCAAGTGCCGTGAAGCAGGAGTTGGGCAAGGCAGCATGCGAAGTGCTGGATCGCGTGATGGGCAAGGATGACGTCATTGCGGTTACCGGCGGATCTACGTTGGCTGCGGTTGCCGATCAATTAACAAGCTCCGTATCACGCAAGGGCAACTGGTTCGTTCCCGCAAGGGGAGGACTGGGTGAGAGTCTCGAATATCAGGCCAATACGATAGCCTCGATGATGGCGAAGCGCGTTGGCGCCCAGTATCGATTGCTCCATGTGCCTGATCTTATTAGTGAAGATGCGTACCAGTCACTGAAGCAAGAGCCGAACATCAAGGATATTCTGCGAGTGATTCGGCAGGCACGTATTGTCGTGCATGGCATCGGAGATGCACTTGTGATGGCAAGACGTCGTCATGTGGATCAGGCGACCGTGCAGCAGCTTCGGGACGTTGAGGCAATAGCCGAAGCTTACAGTTATTACTTTGACCGCCAGGGTCAAGTCGTACATACGATGCTTACTTTAGGTTTACGTATGGAAGACATCTCCCAAGCGGAGGCTGTCATCGCCGTTGCTGGTGGTAAGGGCAAGGGTGAAGCGATTACGGCAGTACTTCGATTCGGTCATGAGGATATTCTTGTGACGGATGAAGTAGCAGCGAATGAGATCGTACAAATCTGTGGTCTAGATGTGCCTATGGGCCGTCTTGAGCAATAAATTAAAAAAAATTCTCTATTTAGGAAATGGGAGGAATCATCAATGGTTAAAGTTGGTATTAACGGTTTTGGACGTATTGGACGTAACGTATTCCGTGCAGCTTTGAGCAACTCTGAGGTTGAAATCGTAGCAATCAACGACTTGACTGACGTTAAAACGCTCGCTCACCTGTTGAAATATGACACAACACACGGCGTTTTGGACGCTACTGTAGAAGCTAAAGAAGGCGCGCTTATCGTTAACGGCAAAGAAGTTAAAGTATTTGCAGAGCGTAACCCTGAGAACTTGCCATGGGGCGCTAACGGCGTAGAAATCGTTGTTGAGTCCACTGGTATCTTCACAGCTAAAGACAAAGCTGAGATGCACTTGAAAGGCGGCGCGAAGAAAGTTATTATCTCCGCACCAGCTACTAACGAAGACATCACAATCGTTATGGGCGTTAACGAAGATAAGTATGATGCAGCTAGCCATACAATCATCTCCAACGCTTCTTGCACAACGAACTGCTTGGCGCCATTCGCTAAAGTATTGAACGACAAATTCGGTATCGTTAAAGGTATGATGAACACAATTCACTCCTACACTAACGACCAAAACGTTCTTGACTTGCCGCACAAAGACCTTCGTCGTGCTCGTGCAGCAGCTCAAAACATCATTCCTACAACGACTGGTGCTGCTAAAGCAGTATCTCTTGTATTGCCTGAATTGAATGGCAAATTGAATGGTATGTCCATGCGTGTTCCTACTCCTAACGTGTCTGTTACAGACTTGGTAGTAGAACTTGAGAAAAACGTTACTGTTGAAGAAGTTAACGCAGCTTTGAAAGAAGCAGCTGAAGGTCCTTTGAAAGGCATCTTGAACTACTCCGAAGAGCCATTGGTATCCAGTGACTACAACGGCGACCCAGCTTCCTCTACAATCGACGCTTTGACGACGATGGTAATCGGTGGCAACATGGTTAAAGTTGTTTCCTGGTACGATAACGAGTGGGGCTACTCCAACCGTGTTGTTGACTTGGCAGCTTTCATCGCTAAAAAAGGTCTGTAATTATATAGCATGACAATCAAAGAGGAGAAACCGCAAGGGTCTCCTCTTTGCCTGATTGCAGACGATAAATGGACGGATGAGTTATAGATATAGAGAACCATACAACCAATAGAGAACAAGACAATGTTGATTCCATCACCATTTCATATATAGAATATCTATAGAACCTAGAGCGTTATTTTTTGCTATATGAGTCTTATTCAGATTCATATATACAGAGATATAAATAAAGCGGCGCAACAGCGCTGTAGAACCCGACAGAACATCGAACAGACACAGAATGACACAGAATGTTAACCGATTACATCAGAATTCAACGGAACTGAATGGTTTCCATATTCGATAGGAGGAACATGGGGATGAACAAGAAGAGTGTACGAGACATTGAGGTTAACGGAAAACGCGTATTTGTGCGTGTAGATTTTAACGTGCCATTGGAAAATGGTCAAATTACAGATGACACGCGTATTCAAGAAACGCTGCCAACTATCAAGTTTTTGATGGAAAAGGGCGCTAAAGTGATTTTGGCGAGCCATATGGGACGTCCTAAAGGTGAAGTGGTTGATTCCATGCGCCTTACACCAGCTGCGGCACGCCTTGGTGAATTGCTTGGCAAGCCAGTTAAGAAGCTTGACGAGTCCATCGGTGAAAGCGTGCAAGCGGAAATTGCCAACATGAACAACGGTGACGTTGTCGTTTTGGAAAATGTACGTTTCCACAAAGGCGAAGAGAAAAACGATGCAGAACTCGCGAAGCAATTTGCAGCGCTTGCTGACGTATTTGTTAACGACGCATTCGGTGCAGCTCACCGTGCACATGCTTCTACAGAAGGCATCGCTCATCACTTGCCAGCAGTTGCAGGCTTATTGATGGAGAAAGAGCTGGATGTATTGGGCAGAGCCCTTTCCAACCCAGAGCGTCCATTCACTGCCATCGTTGGTGGCTCCAAAGTTAAGGACAAGATCGATGTTATTAACAAAATGCTTGAGATCGCAGACAACGTAATTATTGGCGGCGGCTTGGCATACACGTTCTTCAAGGCACAAGGCCACGAGATTGGTCAATCTTTGTTGGACGAGAGCAAATTGCAAGAATCCCTTGGCTTTATTGAGAAAGCGAAGGAACTTGGCAAAAATCTTTATCTTCCAGTGGACATCGTAGTATCTGATGATTTCAGCGCTACAGCTAACACACAGAATGTGGATATTGACGGCATTCCTGCTGACTGGGAAGGTATCGACATCGGACCGAAAACACGTGAGATTTATGCTGATGTTATTAAGAACTCGAAGCTTGTTGTATGGAACGGACCTATGGGCGTATTCGAGATCGAGCCTTTCTCCCACGGAACTCGTGCGGTAGCTAATGCTTGTGCGGAAACAGCAGCTTACACGATCATCGGCGGCGGCGACTCTGCAGCAGCAGTTGAGAAGTTTAACTTGAAAGACAAAATGGACCACATCTCTACAGGCGGCGGCGCTTCCCTTGAGTTCATGGAAGGCAAAGTATTGCCAGGCGTAGTGGCATTAAACGATAAGTAAGGTCGACAGCATGAAGCTGTCCCCATGCTAAGGAGTGAATCAGGTGAGAAAACCGATCATCGCAGGTAACTGGAAAATGTTCAAAACTGTGCCGGAAGCACTTGAGTTCGCAGCAGCAATCAAAGGTAATGCGGAAGTGGAAGGCGTAGAAAGTGTAATCTGCGCACCTTTCACGAACCTGCCTGCACTTGTTGAAGCGTTCAAAGGCACATCCATTAAAGTTGGCGCACAAAACTTGCACTTTGAAGATAACGGTGCCTTCACTGGTGAGATTAGCGGCGTTATGTTAAAAGACTTGGGCGTTCATTACGTGATCATTGGTCACTCAGAGCGCCGCGCTTACTTCGCGGAGTCGGATGAGATTGTGAACAAGAAAGTTCACGCTGCATTCCGTCACGGCATTACGCCGATCGTCTGCGTAGGCGAATCGCTCGAAGAGCGTGAGTCCGGCAAGACAAACGATGTATGCAAAGTTCAGACAGAAGGCGCATTCCAAGGCGTTTCCGCTGAGCAAGCACGCGAAGTTGTTATTGCTTATGAGCCAATCTGGGCTATCGGAACAGGCAAATCTTCTACAGCTAAGGATGCAAATGAGACCATCAGCTACATCCGCAGCGTAGTAGCTGGCCTTTACAACGAAGAAGTTGCACAAGCTGTTCGCATTCAATACGGCGGCAGCGTTAAACCTGAAAATGTGCGTGAATATATGTCAGAAAGTGATATTGACGGCGCATTGGTAGGCGGCGCAAGCTTGCAACCGGCTTCCTACATCTCCTTGGTGGAAGGAGCGAAGTAAGATGTCCGCACCTAGACCTGTAGCACTTATCATCATGGACGGATTCGGACTTCGCGATACTGTGGTCGGCAATGCTGTTGCACAGGCGAATAAGCCGAACTACGACCGTTATATGAGCACGTTTCCTCATACAACTTTGACTGCTTGCGGTGAAGCAGTAGGTTTGCCGCAAGGGCAAATGGGGAACTCTGAGGTTGGACACTTAAATATTGGTGCTGGCCGCATTGTATACCAAGACTTGACTCGGATTACCAAGTCGATTCGCGAAGGGGATTTCTTCTCCAACGAAACGCTTCTTGGTGCAGTTAAGTATGCAAAAGAAAACAACAAGGCGCTGCACATTTACGGCTTGTTGTCTGATGGCGGGGTTCACAGCCATATTGATCATGCGCTCGCAATGTTGGATCTGTGTGCGCGCGAAGAGCTGAAAGAAGTATACATTCACGCCTTCCTAGATGGCCGTGACGTTGCACCTGATAGCTCCCGCGGTTACATCGAGAAATTGCAAGCGAAGATCGCTGAAGTTGGCGTGGGTCAGATTGCAACGGTTCAAGGCCGTTATTATGCAATGGACCGCGACAAACGATGGGAACGCGTCGAGAAATCTTATCGTGCCATGGTGTACGGTGATGGACCTAAATACCGCGATCCAATCGCAGCGGTAGAAGAATCCTATCAACGCTCGGTATACGATGAATTCGTAATGCCGACTGTTATTGTTGGTGAGGATGATCAACCGGTTGGTTTGGTGCAAGACGGCGACTCCGTCGTGTTCTTGAACTTCCGCCCGGACCGCGCAATTCAATTGGGGCAAGTATTTACGAACGAAGACTTCCGCGGATTCGACCGTGGACCTAAGTTCCCTAGAAACTTGCACTTTGTAGCCTTGACCCTCTTCTCGGAGACAGTTGGCGGATATGTAGCATATTCTCCGAAAGAACTCGATAATACGCTTGGCGAAGTCCTTGTCCAACATGGCAAGAAACAACTGCGTATTGCTGAGACTGAGAAGTACCCGCACGTTACATTCTTCTTCAGCGGCGGTCGTGATGTGGAGCTTCCAGGTGAGAAACGTGTCTTGATTAACTCGCCTAAAGTGGCTACTTATGATCTGCAGCCCGAAATGAGTGCATATGAAGTTGCGGAAGCAGCAGTGAACGAGATCAACTCTGACCAGTTCGATACGATTATCCTGAACTTTGCGAACCCTGATATGGTGGGTCATTCCGGCATGCTGGAACCAACCATTAAGGCGGTTGAAGCGACGGATGAATGTATGGGCAAAGTTGTTGAAGCGGTATTGGCGAAAGGTGGCGTCTGCTTGATTACGGCGGACCACGGCAACGCTGATATGGTATTCGACGAGCAAGGTCGCCCGTTCACGGCACATACAACGAACCCTGTACCATTTATCGTAACCTCGAATGACTTCGAGTTGCGTGAAGAAGGCATTCTGGCTGACATTGCACCAACGATTCTAGATCTGATGCAATTGCCGCAGCCAACTGAGATGACAGGTAAGTCGATGTTGAAAAAGTAACAGACATGTCCACCCGACATGTGGGATAATAGATTACATTAGCATAAAAGGAGATGTATCGATCATGACAATGATTATGGACGTATACGCTCGCGAAGTCCTGGACTCCCGCGGCAACCCTACAGTAGAAGTTGAAGTTAAATTGGAATCCGGCGGCTTTGGCCGTGCAATCGTACCTTCTGGCGCATCCACTGGCGCTCATGAAGCTGTAGAGCTTCGTGATGGCGACAAAGGCCGTTACGTGGGTAAAGGTGTTGAGAACGCAGTTAAAAACGTTAACGACATCATTGCACCAGAAGTAATCGGTATGGACGCTTTGGATCAAGTAGCAATTGACCGTCTGATGATCGAATTGGATGGCACACATAACAAAGGCAAATTGGGTGCTAACGCAATTCTTGCGGTATCCATGGCTGTAGCTCGTGCTGCTGCACACGCATTGGATGTACCATTGTACACTTACCTGGGTGGATTCAACGCAAAACAATTGCCAGTTCCAATGATGAACATCATCAACGGTGGCGAACATGCCGACAACAACATCGACGTACAAGAGTTCATGGTACTTCCTGTAGGTGCTCCTAACTTCAAAGAAGCACTGCGTATGGGCGCTGAAATCTTCCATAACTTGAAATCTGTATTGCAATCCAAAGGCTTGAACACAGCTGTAGGTGACGAAGGCGGCTTCGCTCCGAACTTGAACTCTAACGAAGAAGCGATCACTACGATCATCGAAGCGATCGAAAAAGCTGGTTACAAACCAGGTGTAGACGTATTCTTGGGTATGGACGTTGCGTCCACTGAGTTCTACAAAGACGGTAAATACACACTTGCTGGTGAAGGCAAATCCTACACTTCCGCTGAGTATGTTGACCTTCTTGCTTCTTGGGTTGAAAAATATCCAATCATCACAATCGAAGACGGTATGTCCGAAGATGACTGGGATGGTTGGAAATTGCTCACTGAGAAATTGGGCGACAAAGTTCAATTGGTTGGTGACGACTTGTTCGTTACAAACACAGAACGTCTTGCTACAGGTATCGAAAAAGGAATCGGTAACTCCATCTTGGTTAAAGTTAACCAAATCGGTACACTTACTGAAACATTCGATGCTATCGAAATGGCTAAGCGCGCTGGTTACACAGCAGTTATCTCCCACCGTTCTGGTGAGTCCGAAGATAGCACAATTGCTGACATCGCAGTTGCAACAAATGCAGGTCAAATCAAAACAGGTGCTCCGTCCCGTACGGACCGTGTTGCGAAATACAACCAATTGCTTCGTATCGAAGACGAGTTGGGTAAAGTTGCTCGCTATGACGGCTTGAAATCTTTCTACAACTTGAGAAAGTAATTCGCTGAATAAGCGAGTGTTATACGCAGCAAGGGATATCCTTAAGTAGTTATTTACTTAGGGGTATCCCTTTTTTTATTTTAAAGGATAAGGATACAGCTAATTGACCAATTATATTATCTTATAATATTTCAAAATACAAATGCCTGATCCGCAAAGTACCCCGCTAGAATATTGAATCCCTGTAGGGATAATGCATCTATAGTCTACCTTTAGCTTAATTCGAGCGGCTTGCTTAGATAACTATGTATATTAAACAGTTAGAAGCTAAAACTGCCTTGCGCTAATCCTTCATCGTATTGTGGTGGTTGATAAGCAAGCTATACCATAATAGGTGATCAGCGAGAGTAAAGCCAAGTGGTGTAGCATCCTTTATTGAGATTTCATTTAAGTCAATAATTGATATCAATGGCAGTCTCCCGAAGCAGATTATGTTCAAGAATTGAATTGTTCAAGTGTTTTAGATTGGTTCTGAATTGTTTATTTTGATGTACTACTTTCCAAAGCTTAATAATGAGGATGTTTGCTATCATTTCTATCGGATTGCATGTTATGAGGGGAATGATATGTAAGAGCAAGACTGTAAAATAAGGTTGTTTGCTTGAAGAATAATACTTTTAAAGGATCTTTTTAATTAGGAACAAAATATTAAGGAGCTGCAACTTAGCAGCTCCTTAATATTTTACTTAGCTGTATACTCGCTTACTTCAAACGTCAAAATCTTATCAAAAATTACATAGTCCTTACGGCTGGTAAATGGACCTTTATTATTGCTATGTTTATTGATGGCATAAGATGCTGTACCTTTACCACCGTTTTTATTTTCATACCATGAGATAAAGGAATTAACTTCGTCCATCGACAAATCAAATTCTTTTTCCAAACCAGTTGTCAATGTAATGGTAAGGATGGCACGATTACCTTTAGATTGTTCTGGATCAGTAGGATCGGTCGGGTTAGTAGGATCAGTAGATTCATCACTTACTCCAGGATAATATACTTCAACTTTATTACTAGCAGTAGTCGTTTCGCCTGCTATGGAATAAACCGCATTATTAAAAGATACAACACCTGATCTCCTTGTTGTAGGCATATCTAATTTTTTGGACCACTCATTTTTCGCCGGGTCAAACTCATAGACTGAATTTATTTTGATATTGCCTGTAGGTTTGCCTCCCCCGACTCCATATATTTTACCATTTAGTTCTGTTGCGCCAATATATATAGCAGATTCAGGATAAGGTGTTCCACTCTCCCAAGTATCTGTTTCAGGATTATAGATTTCAACTTTACTTGTTTGAGAATTCGAGCTACCTGCTTCTTCTCCACCAATGGCGTAGATTTTTCCATTTAAGATAGCTAGTCCAATACCAGATCTAGCGGAAGGCATATTTGATTTTGCAATCCAACTGTCAGTATCTGTATTATACTCGTAAATGGTGTTGGAATTTGAGCCTGAAGGATTGTACCCTCCTATAACATAAATTTTATTGTTAAATGCAATTCCGGAAGTGTAAGTTCTTGTAGCAGGTAGTTTTGCTTTGCTTGACCATGTATCAGTTTTAGGATTGTAAACTTCAACGATAGCAGTATAGCCGTTTCGATCCTTACCTCCAATTACGTAAATTAAATCATTTACAACAGCTATTGCTGCTCCATATCTTGCTGTTGGCATAGGAGCTTTCTCTATCCATGAGTCAGTACTAGAATTATATGCATATACATTATTAGAAAAGCCAGTATACCCAGAAGAGGAGCCTCCAATTACGTATATGGTTTGGTTAGCGACTGCAACATGAGGATAAAGTCTGGAAACAGGAAAATCATTTTTTTGTTCCCATCTTTCTATAGTATTGGATGCAAATACACTTGGGGCAAAACAAACTAGCAATAATAGTGATAATAATACAGGTAAAAATGTTTTCTTCATGTCAGTTCTCCTAAGTTAGTATTTATTAGTATGTATTCGGATTATACAAATAAAATGATCTCATGTCTATATATTCAGATATATATAATTGTATATATATAAATTTAAATTTAGCAGTGATGAGGTTCAAGGAAATTTTCAATCATATTTTTTCATAATTAGATTGACCAAGAGTAAATACAGCCGCTTAATCAAGAGGAATTGCTGGCAACAAAGGACGACGTTAACAAGAACGGGGTAATTATTGTGTAATACGGATAGTTCAAAATAATAAGAAATTATACTATATGTAGGAGGTACACAGCTCATCTGTGATAAATTTTAAAAATTATTTACCCATACATTACAGAAGAAACCCAAATTTTAGCGCTTTATTCATTTAGTTATCTACCAATTATAAGTTGCAGGTGCTACACTATTTCTGCTTGGCATTTGTATACATATAGGAGGTCAATTCACACATGAAAAAAACACGCAAGCAAATGCTGACTGCTTTTCTGCTCAGTACCTCTTTGGTGGTTGGGGCCTTGTCTTTCCCCCTTACATCGGTAAAAGCCGAGGACAGTTCGATCCTGAAGCTCCGTCTGCTTGAAACGACAGATCTTCACACCAACATCGTTAACTATGACTACTACCAGGACAAAGTGACCGACGAATTCGGCCTGGCGAAAACCGCTACATTAATTAAGAAAGCAAGAGATGAAGCAACAAACAGCATCCTTATTGATAACGGAGACTTGCTACAAGGCAACCCACTTGGTGATTATGTTGCCAAGATCGATCCGTTAAAAGATGGTGAGACTCACCCTGTTTATAAAGCGATGAACCTGCTGAACTATGATGTGGGGAATATCGGTAACCACGAATTTAACTTTGGTCTGGACCATCTGAACCGCAGCCTGAAAGGTGCTAAGTTCCCTTATATTAACGCAAACGTCTATGCAGACGATAAGGATAAAAATCCGGACAATGACAAAAACCTGTTTACACCTTATCAAATCCTTGAACGCAAATTTAAAGATGAGAGTGGTAAAGAGGTTACTTTGAAAGTAGGCGTCATCGGCTTTGTTCCTCCGCAAATTATGATGTGGGACAAGTCTAATCTGGAAGGCAAGGTTATAGCTAAAGACATTCTAGAAACCGCTAACAAATTCATTCCTGAAATGAAACAAAAGGGTGCTGATATTATCGTTGCGGTTCCTCACTCCGGTCTAGGCCCTGTAGAGACGGCTGCAAACTTGGAAAATGCTAGTTACCAGTTGAGTAAGATTGATGGCATCGATGCTATCCTGTTTGGACATTCCCATCTTGTGTTCCCGGGACCTGGTTTTGATAGTATCCCAGGTGTTGATGCAAGCAAGGGAACCATTAACGGTAAACCTGCGGTTATGCCTGGTTACTGGGGCAACAATCTGGGCGTAATTGACCTGACATTAACACAAGTGAATGGAAAATGGAAAGTGGCTGAGTCCGCTACCAAAGCAGTTCCTATTTATGATAAAGCGAAGAAAGCGTCGCTTGCTGATGCAGACCCATCTATTTTGGATGCGGTAAAAGATGAACACGATCATACTGTAAAATGGGTGCGTTCTGCGGTAGGGAAAACAACTTCTCCTATTTACAGCTACTTTGCACTTGTTCAAGATGACCCATCTATTCAAATCGTAACCAATGCACAAACATGGTTTGTAGAGAAAAATATTAAAGGTACGGAATATGACGGAATTCCTGTGCTGTCTGCAGGCGCGCCATTCAAAGCAGGCGGTCGTAATGGTGTAAGCTACTACTCCAACATCCCTGCAGGAACGATTGCTATCAAGAACGTGTCTGATCTTTACATTTATCCGAACACGCTCAAAGCGGTGCTGATCAACGGGTCCCAGGTAAAAGAGTGGCTGGAGCGTTCTGCTGGCCAGTTCAACCAGATCGATGTGAAGAAAAAAGAAGAACAGCCGCTTGTAAACGAAATGTTCCCTACTTATAACTTTGACGTGATCGATGGTGTTACTTATCAAATCGATGTTACACAACCGAATAAATATGCCATTGATGGTACAGTAGCCAACAAAAATGCCAACCGTATTAAAAACTTGGCGTATAAAGGCAAGCCTGTTAAAGCGACAGACAAGTATATTGTCGTAACAAATAACTATCGTGCAAGCGGTGGCGGTGCTTTCCCTGGTCTGGATGGCAAAAACATTATCATCGATTCCCCAGATGAAAACCGTCAAGTAGTGATTGATTACATTCTAAGCCAAAAAAATATCAATCCAGCAGCAGATAACAACTGGACGTTTGCACCTATAAATGGAAAAGCTAATGTGACCTTTACTTCTGCTCCAGAAGCTAAGCAGTTTGTTAAGAACACATCAAAAATCAAATTTATTAACGTGCTTGAAAGTGGCTTTGCTAAATATTCCATAGATTTGTCCAAGCCAGTACAAGCTGAGAAGCCAGTTAAGCCAACAACGCCTGCTAAACCAGCAATACCAGCTAAGCCAACAACACCAGGTAAATCAGATAAACCAGGCAAACCAGCAACACCAGCTAAGCCAGCAGCGCCAGGTAAATCAGATAAATCGGGTAAACCAGCAACACCAGCTAAGCCAGCAGCGCCAGGTAAATCAGATAAATCGGGTAAACCAGCAACACCAGCTAAGCCAGCAGCACCAGGCAAATCAGATAAATCAGATAAATCAGGTAAACCAGCAACACCGGCTAAGCCTGTGAAGCCAGCTACGAAATAAGCTGCTTTAGCATAAGAAGCCATTCTCTATGTCATCGAAGACTAGGGAATGGCTTCTTTTTGCTATACAAAAAAGCTGTCCACTAAGCTATATTTCTGCTTAGTGGACAGCCATTTATGTGCACATAGAGAATGCTCTAAGATCAAGGTTAAGCAATTCTCCTATTATGCTGCCTATCCTTCCAGCAGCAATGACTCAGGATCTTCAAGCAATTCTTTAACTTTGACTAGGAAGCTGACCGCTTCCGCACCATCTACGATGCGGTGATCGTAAGAGAGTGCAATGTACATCATCGGACGGTTCTCCATACGCTCTTGATCAATAGCAACTGGACGCAATTGGATTTTGTGCATACCCAGAATACCAACTTGAGGAGCGTTTAGGATTGGTGTCGACAGCAGGGAGCCGAATACGCCTCCGTTGGTGATGGTGAATGTGCCGCCTTGCAGATCAGAGATCGCTAGCGTGTTGGCGCGTGCTTTGCCGGCCAGATCGATAATCTGCTTCTCGATATCAGCGAAGCCTAGGCGATCTGCATCACGAACGACAGGGACAACCAAGCCTTCCTTCGCGGATACAGCAATGCCGATATCATAATATTTCTTCACGAGCAGTTCGTCGCCAGCAATCTCGGCATTAAGGAGCGGATATGCCTTTAACGCACCAATTACCGCTTTGGTGAAGAAGGACATAAAGCCTAAGTTCACATCATGTTTTTCTTTGAACTTATCTTTGCGGCGCTTGCGCACATCCATAATTGCTGTCATATCGACTTCGTTAAATGTTGTCAGCATCGCAGCGGACTGCTGCGCTTCTACGAGCCGCTTGGCAATTGTTTGGCGGCGACGCGACATTTTGCGAACTTCGACCGGTTTGCCCGCTTGTGCAGCCGCTTCCGATGCGGAGCTAGCTGCTTGTGGAACTGCAGCCGGACGAGGTGCTGCCACTGCACTTGCAGGTACGCTGTTCAAGCGAGCTTGTGCCTGAACATCCTCCTGCTTGATCCGTCCGAGCGGATCGCGTGTTTGCACTTCTCGCAAGTCAATGCCCTGTTCACGAGCGAGCTTGCGTGCATGCGGAGTCGCGTAAGTGTCACTATTGTCAGCAGCAGGTACCACCGGTGTCGGTACTGCAGCAGGGACAGCAGCACTTGGTGCAGAGGCTTCGGTTGGTTGTGGAGCCACAGCTGCAGCCGCCTCAACTGGTGCGCTTGCACTACCTCCAGCACGGATAACCCCAATGACTTCACCAACTTGAACATTTTCGCCGTCTGGACGAAGAATTTGCTCTAGAACGCCGTCTTCCTCTGCGCTAATCTCCAAATTGACCTTATCGGTTTCAAGTTCGGCAAGTACATCGCCTTGTTTCACGGCCTCACCTTGCTTCACGTGCCATTTATGCAAAGTTCCTTCTGTTATGGACTCGCCTAGTTCAGGTACTTTAATTTCTGCCACGATGGCTACCCCCTTGAGTTCAATGCGCGTATGATTAAGCTTGCTGCAGCTTTAATGCTTTATGGACGATCTGACGTTGTTCGTGGCTGTGCACATCCGCGTAGCCGCTAGCAGGGCTAGAACGTTCGCCTCGTCCGATATAATCAAGTGATGCTGCTTTAGGCAGCAGTGCACGCAGTCTAGATTCCATAAACGTCCAAGCGCCCATGTTTTGAGGCTCCTCTTGTACCCACATCACTTCTTTTAAAGACTTGAGACGGCCAATAACTTCCGTGATTTCTTCTTCTGGGAACGGATAGAGCTGCTCTACACGAATGATATGAAGCCAGCTCCAGTCTTGGTCTGGGTAATTCTCCAATTCAGCTTCAAGATCGAGCGCCACTTTACCTGAGCATAGGAGCAGACGCTGCACCTTAGCAGGCTTGCTGCCGAGCAGCGGTTCTTCCAGAATCGGACGGAAGGTTCCTTCCGTCAAAGCGGCAACAGGTGTCGCGCTGCGAGCGTTACGCAGCAGGCTCTTCGGTGACATGACAACAAGCGGACGTGCTTGCAGGGTTCCACCGATCGCAGCTTGGCGACGAAGCAGGTGGAAGTACTGCGCTGCACTCGTCAAGTTGGCAACCATCCAGTTGCCATTAGCGGACAACTGCAAGTAACGTTCCAGTCTTGCGCTGGAGTGTTCTGGTCCCTGACCCTCATAGCCGTGCGGGAGCAGCATGACCAGATTGGAATACTGGTGCCACTTCGCTTGGCCAGCGGCAATGAATTGATCGAATATGACCTGCGCTACGTTGGCAAAGTCCCCATATTGAGCTTCCCAGATCACAAGTGTCTCAGGTGCAAAGACGTTATAACCATATTCAAAGCCGAGTACTGCCGCTTCAGTCAGCGGGCTGTTGTGTATAGCAAATGAAGCTTTTGTCTGCGGAATGGAGTGCAGCGGGCAATACTTGCTGCCATTCGTTGGATCGTGCAGCATCAGGTGGCGCTGCGCGAATGTTCCGCGTTCCACATCTTGGCCGCTCAGGCGAATTGGCTGGCCTTCTGCAAGGATGGAAGCGAAGGCGAGTGTTTCCGCCAAAGCCCAGTCTACCTTGTCTTCTTCCACAAAGGCTGCCGCGCGGCGCTTCAAGATACGGTCAAGCTTTGGATAAGGCGTAAATGACTCGGGATGCTGAATCAAAGCCTCATTTAGCTCACGTAATTGCTCTACGGCTATGCCCGTATCTGTCGGAATTGGAGCATTTGCACGTGGAAGCTTATCGCTCTGATTGCGATATTCTGTTGCTGTCCGTTCCCGCATCTTCTCATATGCTTGCTGAAATGTAGCTTCAACGTCGTCCTTCATCTGTTGAACGTCTGCTTCTGTTAGAACGCCCGATTGCTTCAGCTTCTCCGCATATATTTGATGAGCGATCAGGTGCTTGTTGACTTTCTCATATACAAGCGGCTGCGTTGAGCTTGGGTCATCCATCTCATTATGACCATGACGGCGATAGCCGATCAGGTCTATCAAGAAGTCTTTCTTAAACGTATCACGATATTCAAATGCCATTCTCACGGCTGCAATACAAGCTTCAGGATCATCTGCGTTCACATGCAGAATCGGAATTTCATATCCTTTGGCTAGGTCGCTTGCATATAGGGTGGAACGTGAATCCGAGCTTTCCGTCGTAAAGCCAATCCGGTTGTTGACGATAAAATGGAGGGTGCCTCCATTCTGAAATCCACGCAACTTATCAAAGTTCAGTGTCTCGGCAACGATACCTTCGCCAGGGAATGCTGCATCGCCGTGCATAAGGACAGCTAATGCTCGATCGGTATCTTGAACCGGATATCCTTGGCTGCTGCGTTCTTCCTGTGCAGCACGGGCAAAGCCTTCAACTACCGAGTTTACATATTCGAGATGGCTCGGGTTATTCGCAAGTGTTATGGTAGTTCGCAATTGATCTTGCTCGAAATCGTGATCTGCACCGAGATGATACTTAACGTCGCCCGTCCAGCCGAAGTTAATGCCTGTGGAACCCTCAGATGGGTACAAGTCTTTGTTCGGTGAATGGTGGAATTCCGAGAAGATGGCGCCGTAAGGCTTGCCAAGCACGTGAGCCAGTACGTTCAAGCGTCCGCGGTGCGCCATTCCCATCAAGATGTGCTTTCCGCCGTCTTTAGCGAAGGACAGTACAATCTCGTCAAGCATTGGCACAAGCGCATCGTTTCCTTCAATGGAAAAGCGCTTCTGGCCAACAAAGGTCTTGTGCATATACTTTTCAAACAGATCGACTTGAATCATACGTTTGAGCAGCTTCTTCTTCTCATCAATTGTCAGCTCAATCGAATCGGTTTCCGCTTGTGCACGCAGCCAGCGTTTCTCATTAACGTCATGAACATGGCCAAAATCGTAAGCAATTGTACGAGTGTAGCACTTCTTTAACTGCTCGATGGCGTCCCATGCGGTACGGACGTTTGCCGGAGGCTCATTCCAGACCAATGATGCCGGGAGCGACTGCAGCTGTTCGCGTGTCAGACCGTAGGACTCGGGCTCGAAACGCTGCAGCAACGGCATTGAATCAGCACCGAGTGGATCAATGTCTGCAGCCAAATGGCCAAAATGACGGATATGATCAGCAAGCTTTGAGACGGCTACAGCTTGCTGAAGCTGGGCCTCCCCGATAGGAGACGTGCTGCTATTTACAGCTGCAGTCGATGCAGCTGAATGAGCTGGCTCACTATACGAATCCATTGGAGGCGGACCGTACTGTTCAAACAGCTCCCGATATTGTGCGTCTACCGCCTCAGGATTGATTACATACTCTTCGTATTGTTCTTGCACGTATCCAAGGTTCGGGCCATAATACTGCTCCCAAGCCGACCCCCGGTTAGACGTTCCAACCGACATGGATCATGACCTCCTCATGTTATCTATCCTGTTGTTAGGGATAAAATTGTAGTTCCCTATATGTTCATCCATCCAATTATTGCGCTTTCAAGTGTTTGTTAGTGAATACTGGAAACGGCTCTATTATACTAAACATTTGAACGAATTTATCAAAAAGTTCGATTTATTTAAGATAGCTTTTTCAGATGATAACCATATCAAAAGGAGATAGGTATCGAAAGAGACTAGCGCAATATGAGAAGGAATAGGATTATATGGAGTAAAGTGTTCAATTACACTGCGGTAATATGATGTCAGGAACAATAACAAATGACGAGACTGGAGTCGCAAATACACTAGACCTGAGGCTAGTTTTGTGGAAAACCACTTGTTGGAAAAGTGAAGTCTCGATATAATCAATATTAGCTACTGTACAATAAACAATACTGAATGATAAATACAACGTTCGATAACTTTTTTGGACGCATATCTTGTTACAACGACAGCTTAACAGGTGCGAAATGTCATTGTCATTGTGCTGAAAGTAAAGGAGGGGAAGCTAATTGAAGGAGATCATTCAATTTAAGAAAGGCGTGCTTGGTCTGTGTGTAATGGTACTAATTAACCAACGAGATCGTTACGGCTTTGAACTAGCCCAACAAATATCCAAACATGTGGAGGTAGCAGAAGGTGCGCTGTATCCGGTTCTGCGGCGGATGGTCGCAGATGGCCATTGTACGACCTATCTGCAAGAATCTACGGAAGG
This sequence comes from Paenibacillus sp. ACRRX, assembly GCF_022346885.1. Taxonomy (GTDB): domain Bacteria; phylum Bacillota; class Bacilli; order Paenibacillales; family Paenibacillaceae; genus Paenibacillus_B. The sequence goes on along the minus strand of NZ_JAKRNK010000004.1, from coordinate 495,322 downwards.
CCCGCCGCGTAAATATTATACATTGACTCCTGAGGGCAAGGCCTATATGAATGAGCTTGTGACGGAGTGGCAGAGCTTTGTCAGTGGAGTGACAACTTTGTTAGAGAAATCAGGCAGCGAGAATGAACAAGAACGAAGTGAAGAATCAAGTGGAATAGGATAAGGATTAGATTATGGAAGTACACGAGAATATCGAGCACATATCTGTTCTGAACGTAATGATGTTCAATTTAATAGATTTAGGGGTGAAGTCAGGTGCATAAAGAATACTTTATGTTAAAGCTCAAGCTTGGACTGATATCCATGCCGGAGAAGGATAGAAATGAAATATTGGATGAATACGATGCACACTTTGAATTTGGCAAACAACAAGGCAGAACAGATGAGGAGATTGCCAAGGAACTAGGTGACCCCGAGGAATTGGCCGTTGAGCTTATGGGAGAATCAGATATAAAGCCGTTCAACCAGCAAGCACACAATCAGGCACCACCGTTTTATGGGGATTCTAATTATGGCCCGCCGCATGCTGCGCCTCCGATGCATGAAATGCCTCCTTACTACCCACAGAAAGAACGATCAGGCGTGGTTTCACGTCGAGTGTTTGGCGTAATCGGAGCATTTTTTGTGAGTATTATTGTTATTCCGTTGTTAATCAGCGGTTGGGGTGTATGTATTGGATTGATCGGAGCTTCGTTAGGGTTTTTGCTAGCGCCGTTTGCCTATATATTAAAGCTTAGCTTTGGTGCTACTTTCTTTGGAGCGGAATTAAGCATGTATATAGTTGGATTTGGTATCGGTATTCTATTAGCTCAGGCAATAGCCGCGATATGCCGCTTATATGGAAAGCTGAATCTCGCTTATTTACATTGGATCGCAAACGTGGGAAGGGAGAGAAGATAAGTGAAGAGAGTACTGCTTAATATTTTTGCAATAGGCTGCATCGTGGTTGGCATGGGCGGCATGTTATTTTTCGGCATGGATAAGATATTTAAGTCTCAGCTACCAAGCTATCAGCACAGTATAGAGATCGGAGCTGACCTTAAGCGAATAGAGATTATGGCGAACGAGGGAGCAGTTGACGTCACTTGGAAGCTGGACGGTCAGAACAAGATTGAGTTGTCAGGTCAGGCTCCTGAAGAGACGATCAAGAAGATCACTCATACGTCGGTACAGAATCAGACACTTGAACTTAATTATAAGCATAATGATGACTTGCAATGGATACGATTGATGAATCTGGGGACGTATGATCGCAAGCATAGTATTGTGATACATGCTTCTAAGGAGTTTATATTGGAACAAATGAACGGCAAAGTATCGGCTGGAACGTTTACCATGCAGGGCGGGAAAATTAATGACCTTACGGTGAAAAGCGAACTGGGAAGTGTGATCGTTAAAGAAGTGCAGGGTCAACAAGCTACATTAAGCTCAGATGCAGGAAAAGTAGTTGCAGATAACGTAGATGCCAAGCTGGATGCCAGCTCTGCATTTGGGACTATCGATCTGATTGATACGACGCAGCCGGTTACGGTAAAGGCCGATGCGGGCAGCATTTTTATGGAGCAGAAACTGCCACATTCCGCTAAAGTGAGCAGCAATTTCGGAAGTATCGAGATTATAGTTTCACCACAGTATGAAGGTTCTTATATTGCAAGCTCTAATTTTGGCAGCGTGGAAGTCCCCCTTTCGAAAGGGAAAAGCGATCAAGTGATTCAGGTGCGTGCAGATGCGGGAAGCATCAACATTGTAGAAAAATAATTGGTTACTGCAGGAATTGGCATTATAATCGGTTATAATGGGAAGATATGATGCAATAAAGGGGTATCGATCAAATGAAACCGATTAATAAAGTACTCACACTTGCAGGCTCGGATTCCAGCGGCGGCGCAGGTATTCAAGCCGATCTGAAGACTTTTCAGGAGCGCGGCGTATACGGGATGACTGCGCTTACGACCATTGTTGCGATGGATCCAGACGATCAGTGGGCACATCGCGTGTTCCCGATCGCGTTGTCTACTGTGGAAGAGCAATTAAAGACGATCTTGTCTGTTGGCATTCAAGGGATGAAGACGGGGATGCTGGGTTCGATTGGCATTATTGAACTGGCAGCACGTACAATTGAGAAGCATAAGATAACAAACGTTGTCGTAGATCCGGTGATGATCTGTAAAGGCGCCGATGAAGCTTTGCACCCAGAGACAAATGAGGCGCTTCGTGACGTGCTTGTGCCAAAGGCAACGGTAGTGACACCGAATCTGTTTGAGGCAGCGCAATTGGCTGGTACTGCTCCGATTCATACGTTAGAGGATATGAAGCAGGCAGCTGTTCGCATTCATGAACAAGGCGCTAAGTATGTGCTTGTGAAAGGCGGTTCCAAGATCGGCCTCCCGACTTCAATTGACGTACTGTACGACGGTCGTGTATTTGAGATTCTGGAAGCGGACCTTATTGATACAACGTATACACATGGGGCAGGCTGCACGTATTCCGCAGCGATTGCGGCAGAACTGGCTAAGGGCTATGATGTGGTAGCAAGCATCCGCACAGCTAAGCGCTTTATTACAGAGGCGATTCGTTATTCGTTCCCTCTGAATCAATACGTAGGCCCATTGCGCCACAATGGACTTCGTCTCGTGGAATCAGGTTCCGAAGAGTAAGCTTCAATCTGAGGATAAAATATAGGGTTACTGCACATAGGTGAAGTTTCATGTTGTGGCTTGGATAAGGACTTGAACAAGCACAGCAATAGGCTGTGGATCATCTAAGTTGTGTTCGTTTGCTATCATGTTCAATACTTGTGTGACAGGCGTTCCTATGTTACAATAATAATGCTGTTTTTAAGCTTATAGCTTTTCGTGAACGTTCTTATGAGGCAACCATTAGGAGGTGGAATCGTGGTAATTTTCTTCAAAATATTGCTCATTATTTTTTCGGTCGGCTTGATTAGCGTGGTACTTCTGCAAAAGGGTAAAAGTGCTGGTCTTTCAGGCGCCATCTCCGGCGGTGCGGAACATTTATTTGGAAAGCAAAAAGCACGCGGTATGGATTTGGTATTACAACGATTAACAGTTGGATTGGCATCTGGATTCTTTATCGTAGCTTTGATCGTGGCTTATTTCGTTAAAGCATAGTTGCGAATGGAATAATTATGGATAACAAGAAGCGGGAACCACAGGTTTCCGTTTTTTTTGTGTTTTTAAGATGTGAAAAAGCGGCTGTTTTTATTTACGTCATTGTGGGGAAATAGACTAAGGGGAATGTGGTATGAGCCCTTTTACGGTAAGCTGTTCATTCGCACGGATGTCAGCAAATAATTTCGTGTATACTAAGATATATATTGGTATACTGTGCAGGTGGGTGAAGAGGCAGGGTGCGAGGTGAAGGAATGATAACAGAACAGCAGATATTGGACTTTATGCGTGAATTGGCTTACAAGCCGATGACTTATCGGGAATTAGAGCAGCATTTTGACATATCGGATGCGGCGGCGTTTAAAGAACTGCTGAAAACATTAACAGGACTTGAAGAGTCCGGTCATATTATTAGAAACCGTTCAGACCGCTACGGGGTACCTGAACGGATGAATTTATTGCGCGGCAGGCTGCAGGCGCATGCGAAGGGATTTGCCTTCCTAATCCCGGATGAGGAAGGGCATCCTGATGTATATATTCACGCGAATGATTTGAAGACGGGAATGCACGGGGATATCGTGCTGGTGCGAGTTACAAGCAAGGCAGCCGACAGTAACCGCATGGAGGGCGAAGTGATTCGTGTCGTCAAGCGGGCCATTGAGCAGGTTGTTGGCGTATTTCAAAATCTAGACTCTTATGGATTCGTTATTCCTGATGATCGTCGAATTAATCGGGACGTGTTTATTCCGAAGGATAAATTTCTAGGTGCGGTTACGGGGCAGAAAGTTGTTGTTCGAATCGTCAATTATCCGGAAGGACGTGCAGCGGCAGAAGGGGAAGTAACCGAGATTCTTGGGCATAAGGATGACCCAGGCGTTGATATATTGTCTATTATCCGCAAGCACCAACTCCCGGAAGCGTTTCCCGGTGAAGTGATGGAGGCAGCGGAGTCGGTGCCGAATGCCATTAGTGAAGAAGAAATTATTAGCCAGGGAAGGCGTGACCTGCGGGGATTAACAATCGTAACGATTGATGGCGAGGATGCAAAAGATTTAGATGATGCCGTAAACGTTGAGAAGCTGCCTAACGGTAACTACAAGTTAGGGGTTCATATCGCAGATGTCGGCTATTATGTTCCGGATGGTTCGGTACTGGATCGAGAGGCTTATGCACGCGGATGCAGTGTTTATTTGGTTGACAGAGTTATCCCAATGCTGCCGCATCGTCTATCTAATGGGATATGTTCCTTAAATCCGCGAGTGGACCGGTTGACGCTGTCTTGTGAGATGGAATTTGATGAAAAGGCCAAGCTGGTAAAGCACGATATTTTCCCAAGTGTGATTCGTACGGTAGAGCGGATGACATATACCAATGTCCGCAAGATCGTGGAGGACGAAGACCCGGATGTTCGCGCGCAGTACGCTTATTTGGTCGACAACTTTATGTTGATGAAAGAGCTTGCCATAAAGCTGCGTGATAAGCGGATGCACCGCGGTGCAATTGACTTTGACTTCGAAGAATCGAAAGTTATTGTAGATGAAGAGGGCAAAGCTGTTGATATCGTGAAGCGTGAACGTTCAATTGCAGAGAAGATGATTGAGGAATTCATGCTGGCCGCCAATGAAACGGTGGCAGAGCACTTCCATTGGCTGCGCGTACCTTTCATTTATCGTATTCATGAAGAGCCGGACAGCGAGAAGTTGTTTAGCTTTATGACCTTTACTGCCAATTTTGGTTATGTTGTAAAGGGCAAAGGGAATTCGGTTCATCCGCGGGCTCTGCAATCTCTATTGGAAGAGATTGAGGGAACACGGGAGCAGACTGTCATTAGCACGATGATGCTGCGTTCGATGCGACAAGCGAAATATGATGCAGAGAGCACAGGTCATTTCGGATTGGCCGCGGAGTATTATACGCACTTCACATCGCCGATCCGCCGTTACCCTGACTTAGTCATTCACCGAGTCATGCGTGAGGTAATCGACAACGGTGGTGCACTGCCTGAGAAGCGGCATGAGCAGCTGCAGGCACGTATGGCAGATATAGCCAAGCAATCATCGGAGCGTGAACGTGTCGCGGTAGACGCCGAACGTGATGTGGAGCAGATGAAGAAAGCAGAATACATGCTGGATAAAGTCGGAGAAGAATTTGACGGCATTATTAGCAGTGTGACCAGCTTTGGAATGTTTATTGAGCTTGAGAATACGGTAGAGGGTCTAATCCGGTTGAGCGAAATGTCGGATGACTACTATCATTTCCATGAGCAGCATATGATGCTCCTTGGCGAGCGTACGTCCAATATGTTCAGGATTGGCGACGCTGTTCGGATTCGTGTGGCACGTGTAAGCATGGATGACCATACGATTGACTTTGAGCTTGCTGACAGTTCGCCGCGCAATCGGGGCGCAGGACGCGAATTCGGCTTTGAGCGCCGTAAGCGTGGCCGGAGTGAGTCCCGTGACGGTGGTCGAGATGGACGCAATCAAAGCGGCGCAGGTCGTGGACGTGATGGCCACAACAGCGGCGGCCAGTCCGGTCGTGTAGGTCGAGGTGGCGGAAATGGCGGGCCGGGCGGACGACCAGCCCGAGGCGGCAGTGCAGCTGGCCAAGGGGGCCGCGGTGCTCGTGACGGCCAAGGCAGTGCAGGCGGTCGCGGACGTGATAGCCGCGGTCAAGGCAGCGGAGGCCAGTTTGGCCAAGGTAACCGTGGGACCGGCAATGGTGGGCCAGGCGGACGTTCAGGCCGAGGCGGGCAAAGCGATGCTGGATTCCGTCGCGACCACAGCGGACAAGGGCGACAAGCCGAAGGTATACGCGCTGATCGCAGAGGTCGAGATGGCCGTGAGCTTCAGGGTGAGGACGCAAGCCTACCGTCCCAGTTTCCTGCAGATGCATATCCAGAGCGACACCAGGACAATGCAGGCGAGGAATGGTTGAATAGATCCGGTCACCGTGAACGTCAGGGCAGCGGCCGTACAGGCGGCAGACACCGGGATCATCAAGGATCCGTTAATCCTTATGAGAAGCGTTCCGGAGGCCATAAACCTGCTAAGGGCAAGAACGGCATTCAATTTGGCCAAGGTGGAGGTCAACGGGATGAATCATCCCGTTCAGCTTCCCCATCTGATGATGCCAATTGGGTGGATAACTTGATCGACAACGCGGAGCGAGAAGCTAAACGTGCGCAGGGCGCTTTTGATTTTGGTTCCGGTCGCGGAGGTTATGGCCGAAGAGGCGGACCAGGCGGCTTTGGCGGTGCGTCAGATAACAGTCGAGGCGGCGATTATCGCTCAGGTCGTGGTAAGATGACGGGCGGCAAGAAGGGACGCAAGACCACTTCGGAGAGCGGCATCTTTATCGGCGAGCCGAACGCGCAAGCGCGTAAGCAGGCTAAATCCGCAGATAAAGCGGCGCGGAAGAAGGGCAAGTCCAACAGCGGAACGGCTAAATTTGTACGTAAAAATCGCTAAATGCAAGAGACTGTTTCATGAATAAGTGAGTGCCAAAGCTTACTTAGGGGTGTCTTACATTGGTGGATTTACTATAATTCAATTGTTTGTGAGCCTTCAGAGCCGCGTTTTACAGCGGCTTTGGAGGCTCTTTTGCATACGAGAAGACACTGTCTACTTGATTAGCCCAATAGCAAGAAGAACTTTGTCGTGCGTTATACTTTTTTATGAATTAGATGTGATGAAGAGATGAGATACTGGGAAATGTATATTCTTTAAAAAAGGACGAGAGATGGAAAGATGAATCAAGTCACATCACGATCAGTACGAATTGAAATGAAGGTGATGGCAGACAGTATGACATCTTTATAGGCTTGCTGCCTAGTCACTGTTGAAAATGGAAGGTGTACGCGATGTGCATATTGTGGCCTAGATAAGCTGGTTGTTTAAATAACTATGTCCAACTGCGGGAATAGCTTGAGTGAGTAGTGCTTTATTTGGTACAATATAAGTCTAGTCGTTGTTCTGAGGTGTGTAATGTTTAGATGCACTATATGATTCATTTTCATCATATGAAAGAACAATGGTTAGAACGAATTACTTTTTTTAAAAGTATGGATAGGTCGTAACGTTGGAGGGTACAATCATGGGTAAGAAAAGTGAAAATAAAGTGCTGGCCCAGAATAAAAAAGCGTCCCATGATTATTTTATCGAGGACACATATGAAGCGGGTATGGTGCTGACAGGTACGGAGATCAAGTCTTTGCGTCTGGGTAAAGCCAACATTGGAGACTCATTTGCGACGATCCGTAAAGGTGAAGTGTTCATTCACAACATGCATATCAGTCCGTTTGAGCAGGGGAATCGATTTAATCCGACGGACCCGACACGTGCACGCAAGCTGCTGCTTCACAAATCGCAGATTAGCAAGCTGATAGGTCAGACCAAGCAAGAGGGGTACACGCTTGTACCGCTTAAGATATATGTTCGCAATGGCTTTGCTAAGCTGTTGATCGGACTTGGTCGAGGTAAGAAAAATTACGACAAGCGCGAGACGGCTGCGAAACGTGACGCGGATCGCCAGATTCAGCGAGCGCTGCGGGAGAAGCAGAAGTATTAATGTTAGTTCATGGAGCATAAGGCGAGCCAAGTGCGAGCAGTGCAGCTAATAGCTAATACACGGTCTAAGTCATACTTTTAGGGACAGAGAGGCCTCGTGGCATGCTAGAGCATGATGTGGCAGCACTCTCAAATGGTTCCAAGGAAAAGGAATGTAGCGCTGGCAACAAGTTGGCTAACACCATTACCGGATCTGTGTTATAATAAGTTTGTCGGTAACGATAACAAGCTTTACTGTTGAACGCTGCTGACATTCATGATATACACTTTGACAATTGCATAGTGTGGAAGGAAATACACTATCGTGTCTTACTTTTCTCTTTAATTCAAGACCCAACTCCCCAGATGGGCGAGATGTGTCGCTTATCATTATGGGGGCGTTCTTGGATTCGACGGGGATAGTTCGGGCGCGGGTAGCGGGTAGTGGGGCTGCGTCCACTTCAACAACGCGAACGCCTATTTAAACGGCAAACAACAAACAAACTACGCTTTAGCAGCTTAATAACCTGTTAGCGTGCTTCTACTCTCCATCGCCCATGTGGCGGGATAGGGGCTCAACTTTAGTGGGATACGCTGTCACATCTCCGCCTGGGGTGTGCTGAAGAAGACAATCAGGCTGACCCAAAGCATAGCCGGTTACGGGGCGCTGCTCGGGTGACATCAAAACTGTAGCTACACCCGTAGAAGCCTGTGTTGCGTTATCTTCGGACAGGGGTTCGACTCCCCTCGCCTCCACCATGTAAAACCACATCCGCATGAGGATGTGGTTTTTGCTGTTTTCTCTTAATAAAAACGTAGAGAACTCTAGATTATTACATATAGATTTTTGAAAAACAAATAATATCTTATGTGGTGTTTTTATTTTATGACAGACTAACTGTCAGATTTTTTTATTTGTTATGTTACTTAATAACTGTTAATATTAAATTAAGTAACATTATTCGGAGGGATTTTCTGTGGAATTTGTTAATCCGATTCGGGACGTCAAAACTATACAAGCGATGAAAGAGGAGTTGAGAAAACACTCTGTAAGGGATCTGCTGCTTTTTGTATTAGGAATTAACACCGGGATTAGTCTTCTGGATTTGCTCAATCTAACTGTACAGGACGTTTGGGATGGCGAGCATGCTAAACAGTTTCTTTATATTAAGGATGAAAAGACAGGAGAAGAAAAGGATTATTACTTAAACAACAAGGTCGGGGAGATACTAAGCGAGTATTTATCGAACGCCGATTGGAAATTTGAGGATTATTTGTTTAAATCCAAGAAGGATAGTCGCCCGATTACCCGTCAGCAGGCGTACCGAATTATTAACCACTCAGCAAGGGAGGTAGGAATATCTGAGAAAATCGGGACGCATACGCTTAGAAAGACTTTTGGTTACCATGCGTACTATAGGGGAGTTTCCATCTCCATCTTAAAGTCGATCCTGCATCATCATTCCACCGCAGAAACGTTAAAGTATCTGGGAATCGACAGGACTGAGAAGCGTACAATTAAAGTGGATGTTAATTTATAAATGACCTGTGTTTTGAAAAAAAATCTCCGCATGGAACATGCGGAGAAGGTTAGTTAAACTTTTATTTAACAGAGTCGTCCAGACCCAATGCTGTATTAATATCTACGTTTGTTAGTTCATTGACAATCCCGTCAGTTACGAGGACATGTAAAGTTGAAGCATCTTTCATAAAACGGAAAATTCCGTTATCGAAATCGGTATCCACTTCTTTAAAGAAAATGCCTTCATATACTGTTTCTTTTCCGTGACTGAAGCTTAGCTGGTATCGTTCCCCATCTTTGATCAAATAAGCACGAATTCCCTTTTGATAATTGCCTTCTTCATCCCGAATGTAACGGGCAACGGAAACGATATGCAGGTCGACAAAGGGGATCTCGCGTACCAAAGAATTAATGATAGATCCCTTCGTAATTTGTTCCCACCGGCTGTGCGCTGTCTGACCAAGAATGATCTGTGTAATGTTGTTATCTCTGGCTACTTCTGCAATGACCTTGTAGACAGGACGGCTTTCATTATCCTTCATGATAAATTGGGCCGTAGCGTGAGCGTGGGCATATTCTTTCCATTGTTCGATATAGAGTAATTTTTCGGCATCCAATTCGTCGAATGGCTTCGGATCAATGGTCAATATATACAGTGGAGCTTTCATTATATTAGCGATTGCACAGCCACGTTTGATTAGTCTTTCGCTATTGGGACCATAATAAACGCAAACAAGAATGCTCTCATTATATACGCTAATCATTTTTAGTATTTCACCTCAATGCTAGTATTAGGACTCGATAAACTATGTAAGACTATAGTTGATGTTGCGACAAGAGTCAACATGTAGATACGGAAGCAGAAGTCATGAATAAGGAGGAGTACGCTTGGCTATGTTCTATACCTGTATTTTTCTCCCGTTTATCAGTGCAATGCTTGTTCCCTTGCTATATAAGTATTTCAATCGCTTAGTGCATACGGGATGGTTCGTTTTACTTGTACCTATGTCTATTTTTGTCTATTTGCTACAGTATATACCTGGTGTAGCGGCGGGTGACACCTATAAATACACATTATCTTGGATTCCGTCCCTTGATGTGAATTTGATCTCCTATGTGGATGGGCTTAGTCTGTTATTTGGTTTGCTTATCAGTGGTGTTGGTAGCTTGGTCATTATTTATTCTATATTTTATATGTCTAAGGCCAGAGAGGCTCTTCATAATTTCTATATTTATTTGCTCATGTTCATGGGTGCTATGCTGGGGGTAGTATTCTCTGATAACCTCTTAGTCCTGTATGGATTTTGGGAGTTAACCAGCGTGTCTTCCTTCTTATTGATCTCCTATTGGTACGAGCGCAAGAGCTCCCGCCAGGGTGCCTTAAAGGCGCTATTGATTACGGTTCTTGGAGGATTCGGCATGTTAGCCGGGTTCATTATGCTGATCATGATGGGAGATACGTACAGCATTCGGGAATTGTTCGCTAACCTGGAAGTCATACAAAGCCATGTATTGTTTATTCCTGCGATGCTATGCATTTTGCTCGGGGCATTTACGAAATCCGCGCAATTTCCGTTCGGTATTTGGTTACCGGATGCGATGGAGGCACCAACTCCCGTGAGTAGTTACCTCCACTCGGCAACAATGGTCAAGGCTGGCATTTATTTAGTGGCGCGTATGACTCCGCTTTTTGGGGGTAGCTCCGTGTGGTTCTGGCTTGTGGCCGGCATTGGTATCATTACGCTGCTGTATGGTTCTTTGACAGCGCTGAGACAGACCGATCTTAAGGCGATGTTAGCGTATTCTACGATTAGCCAATTGGGGTTGATCATGTGTCTGCTTGGGGTCGGTTCTTTAGCCGTCTATTTTGGACCTAGCGAGAGCGGCACGATCTTTACAGTAGCTACATTTGCTGCCCTATTCCATTTGTTTAATCATTCGACCTTTAAAGGCAGCTTGTTTATGGTTGTTGGTATTATTGACCATGAGACTGGCCGGCGGGATATTCGCTATTTAGGCGGTTTGATGCAAGTCATGCCGGTTACGTTCACAATCGCTTTGATTGGCGGCTTATCCATGGCGGGATTACCGCCGTTTAACGGCTTTTTGAGTAAGGAGATGTTTTTTGCAGCGGTGAATGATGTATCCGGGGCCGGTATTTTCGGTTTGGGCAACATAGGTCTCCTGTTTCCGGTCATTGCTTGGATAGCCAGCATATTTACTTTTGTTTATTGCATGATATTTGTATTCAAGACCTTTGGCGGACAATATCGTCCTGAAAAACTGACACGAAAAGTGCATGAAGCGCCTTGGGGGATGCTGTTTTCACCGGCCATTTTGGCATTACTCGTGATATTCATTTTCTTCTTCCCCAATGTATTGGGTAAGTATATTCTCACCCCGGCGTTAACCGCGATTTTGCCGATGATGCCGCTATCTCCATACGACCTGAAAATCAGTGCATGGCATGGGCTCAATATGGAGCTCGCGATGACAATCGGTGTCATTGTTGTCGGTCTCCTTCTCTTCAGAACAAAGAAGCGGTGGATCCAGGTCATGCGAAATTATCCTCAGGGATTAACATTGAATCATTGGTACAATCAGGGCTTATCCGGTACGGAGAGGCTCTCGGCATCCCTGACCAACCGGTATATGACAGGCTCGCTGAGACAGTATCTGATCTATGTTTTTTCTTTCTTTGTCATTGTATTGATAAGTTCGCTTCTGCTGCTCCATGGTCTCCAGTTCGATTTCACAAGTAATGCAGCTATCAGCATTTTTGATGTGGGACTTGTGCTTGGCATGATCATCTCCGCATGTACTGTCTTATTTGCCGGCAATCGGATCCTGGCTATTGTTGCATTAGGCGCTTTAGGTTATATGGTATCTATGTTCTTTGTTATCTTTAGGGCTCCTGACCTGGCATTGACGCAGATGGTGGTGGAGACGGTGACAACGGTTCTGTTCTTGCTGTGCTTCTATCATTTACCGAAGCTTACGAAAAGCATCGAGCGGATTCCTTTCAAACTGACGAATTTGGTCATATCCATCGCGATGGGTCTAACGGTGGCACTGCTCGCCTTGTCCGCGAATGGGCATAAATTATTTGAACCCATATCCTCATTTTTTGAAAATGCCTTTGAACTGGCGGGCGCCAAAAATATTGTCAATGCTATATTAGTGGACTTCCGCGGATTTGATACGATGCTGGAAATATCCGTGCTGGTCATTGCCGGGCTAGGTGTATATATATTCGTTCATCAGCGTTCCAAAAGGAGGGAACAGAATGAAATCGAATGATGTGATATTGCAAAGTGTAACCCGAGTGGCTGCCGTGATCATATTGACCTTTTCGATCTATTTATTTATGAACGGTCACCATGATCCGGGAGGAGGATTCATTGGGGGGCTGAGTATGGCATCCTCTATTGTCCTGCTGTATCTTTCTTTTGGAGTCGAGAAGGTAAGGGAAAATATTCGGGTCGATTTCAAAAAGCTTTCAGCGGTAGGTGTGTTGATTGCCGTTGCGACCGGAATGGCGAGCACGGTATTTGGTAAACCTTTTTTAACCCAGACCTTCGGTCATGTGGACTTACCGATCTTTGGAGATACTGAGCTCGCGTCCGCTTTGATTTTTGATACCGGAGTTGCTTTGGCTGTCATAGGTACCGCAGTCAATATTATTCTAAGCATAAGTGAGGATCGTTAATATGGAGACACTAATGGTCATACTGGTCGGTATTTTAATATCCATTGGAACCTATTTGATTCTATCTAAGCAACTACTGCGAATTGTGCTCGGGTCATCGATTGTGGGCCATGCGGTTAATTTGTTGCTTATCACTTCTGGTGGGCTGAAGACGGGGAGTGCTCCTCTGCTGGAAGAGAAAGCTGCGGGTTTTACGGACTCTATTCCTCAAGCATTAATTCTAACTGCGATCGTCATTAATTTTGCCGTGACAGCGCTAGTATTAGTTTTGTGTTACCGCGCCTATCAAAGCTTCGGGACGGATGACATGGAGCAATTAAGGGGAAATGAGTAATGAATAATTTGTTGATCGCGCCGGTTATCATTCCTCTATTGACGGGGATGCTCCTCATTATATTCCAGAAAAATATTAAGCTTCAGCGGATTCTTAGTCTGGCTGCATTGTTAGCCACCAGTGTCATTTCAGTTCTATTGATGAACCAGATCAGAGATGGCGGGATTCAAAGCTTACAGTTGGGTGGCTGGCAAGCGCCTTACGGCATTAGTTTCGTGGGTGATATGTTCAGTGCTTTGCTGCTATTGGCTACCTCTATTGTCTCGGCGTGCTGCTTGATTTATGCTTTTTCATCGATTGGCCGCAAGCAAGAAAAACTTTATTTTTATCCTCTATTTTTGTTTTTGATTACAGGTGTCAATGGTTCGTTCTTGACAGGGGATTTATTCAATTTATATGTCTTTTTTGAACTGTTTCTGGTGGCTTCCTATGTACTGATCACATTGGGGGGAGCCCAGAGGCAGCTTCGCGAATCGCTCAAATATATTTTTACGAACATAATTGCATCGGCGTTCTTTTTGATCGGAGTTGCCTATTTATATTCTATAACCGGCACATTGAACCTCGCCCATTTATCGATCCGGATTGCAGAGGTTGGCCAGGATGGGCTAATTACCACCGTCGCCTTATTATTCCTGATCGTATTTGCTATGAAGGCGGGACTATTGCTCTTTTTCTGGCTACCCGGGTCCTATAGTGTACCTCCAACGGCCATCGCTGCCATATTCGCAGCGTTGCTTACTAAGGTAGGGATATACGCCATTTTCAGAATGTTTACGCTCATCTTTTATCATGAACCGCAAATTACCCATCTGTTTATCGGAATATTAGCCGCTATTACAATGGTGCTAGGCGGACTTGGAGCGATCGGCTTTTGGGATTTGAGAAAAATATTAACCTACAATGTGGTCATCAGCGTTGGATTTATTATGGCTGGACTTGTCTCTTTAACATCCACCGGCATAGCAGGCTCTATTTATTATTTGATTCACGACATGCTGATTAAGGGGCTTATATTTATGATTGGGGGAACGATTGTTCATCTCACGGGGACAAGTGACTTGAAGAAAATTAGCGGCTTGATTCGTCTTCACTCCGGGTTAGGCTGGATGTTCTTCATCGCTGCTTTGTCTATGGTTGGAATTCCTCCGCTCAGCGGATTTCTTGGTAAAGTATTTACGACGCAAGGTGTCTTTGAAGCTGGTTACTATTGGCTTGGAGGAATCGGGCTGCTGGCCAGCTTGTTCATTCTGTTTTCTATGATCAAATTGTTTATGAACGCTTTTTGGGGTGAGACGATTCTGAGTGTTGAGGAAGAGAAAGGGACAACGAAAGGCTTATTGCTTCCGATCGCTCTTTTGACGCTGGCTAGTGTTGCTATGGGAATCGGTGCTGAGGCGATTACGGGTTATGTTGCCCAAGCTGCCGAGGAATTGCTCAATCCAAGTCTATATATTCAGGCGGTGTTTGATTAAAGGGGGGAACAGCCATGCCCGTTCAGGTGCTACTCAACATATTCATTGCCTACTTGTGGATGTTTCTGCAAGAGGATATGAGCATATTAAACTTTATCAGCGGTTACTTTGTGGGTCTGTTTATTTTAATGTGCATCCACCGATTCTTTAAAAAGCCGTTTTATCTATACACGCTAGCCGCAATCGGTAAGCTGTTCGTTCTCTTTATCCATGAGCTGAATACTTCTGCGATGATGGTCATGAAGCATGTGCTCCGTCCTAAAATTGATGTTAAGCCAGGGATTTTCAAGGTGGAAACAGATTTGGAGGGGGATTTGGAAATTACGCTCCTATCCTTATTAATTTGCTTGACGCCAGGCTCAGTCATCATGGAGGTAACCCCTGATTCGAAGGAGCTGTACATCCACGGTCTGAACATGCCAGAATCCCGGGATTCTGTATTAAAATCAAAATCTGTTTTTGAAAAAGCGATAAAGGATGTGACGAGAAAATGATATTTGAGACGGTGTTGATCACTGCATTATGTATATTAATGCTGGCCATACTAGCCAATTTATATCGGATTGTAAAAGGACCGTCCAGTGCAGACCGTGTTCAGGCGCTAGATTCCGTCGGTATTAATCTGATCGCCAGTACTGCCGTATTCTCCGTGCTGCTGCACACGCATGCCTTTTTTGATCTCATACTATTGATCGGAATCCTTTCATTTATCGGAACGGTTGCCTTTGCCAGATTTATTGAAAGAGGTGTTGTTATTGAACGCAAGCGGTGAAGTGATCGGGGCCATCCTCATTCTCATCGGAGCCATTTTTAGCTTGATCAGCGCGATTGGAAATGTGCGTTTGCCCGATGTGTACACAAGGTCCCATGCTGCATCTAAAAGTTCTACGCTTGGCGTGCTGTGCGCGCTCGTTGGAACATTACTGTATTTCTTGATTTCCGACGGTTTCTTCAGCATCCGCCTCATCTTAGGCATCTTCTTTGTATTTTTAACAGCCCCAGTGGCCGCCCATGTCATCTGCCGGGCTGCATACCGCAGCCAGGTGCCGTTAGCCGAGCAGAGCGTCCAAGATGAATTGAAGGACTACTACATGGAGAATGAGATCTTCGAGGTAGAAGATAAGGTCGAATTAGTTAATGATCAGGTGAAATGAAAAAGCAGTTCACCCTCAACGGTGCAGTTTTTTGTCTAGGTTCAGTTAAGAATCGGTTGCATAAAATATCTGTCTAACTTTAAGGGGCACTTCACAACTGAGGATGAACTGCTTTTTAAGTCATAACTTCAACATGCGCTTGTCGGACATACGTAGTATCAGTGAAGACACCTTAGATGGTGTCTTTTTTCGTGGATTCAACAGTTCGTAATCATGAGCGGAAGCTGCAGCAATTATTTACCGTTTGCGTAAAGCATCGAATTTGATTTAGAGCGTACATTGATCGTAAATGGTTTTGCAGGAAGTAATTGTGGTTTTGCAAAGCCACGGCTCGCCTCCACCAAACCTGAAAGAGCCGACCGCGCGCAGGAAGCGGAAGAGAAGATGCGAAGGAAAGCCCCAGCGAACGAGCACGGAGGGCGATGGAAAACGCAATATTCTGGGCGGCCCCGCCGCAAAAATCACGGGAAAAGCAAGAGCGCTTATGAACAGCCAGAAAAATATCTTCTACGATGAACCTAACAGATCCGATCAACTCCAATTCGGTATAGGAAATTATGGGCATTCTTTCCGAAATCAAAGTGGTGGGTATTGCGATTATGATCGTCACCTATGACGCCAAGGTTCGAAGCTTTCGGTATCCGCCTTGGTTATAGAAAAAACTAAACAGCCTTAACCCGATGGAAATACGAGCTAAGGCTGCTTAATCATTTTATTTTACTGTCTACTTGATGGGTTCAGTTCAGATCTAGTGGCTCTTTTGTTACTTAACTACTTAGCTGTTTTAAATGAACTACGTATGTCTTGGAACGAATCCTCAGCGTTCCCGGATGGAGCTAAACCCATGTAAACTTTATTATCGTTAATCATCACGATTATTTCTTTATCGTTTGCCGATTGAATGAGTACTAATGTTCCTTTTAAGTCTTCGTCTTCATATGGCACAGATTCTGCAACCTTCGGATCCTTCAGCTTCTGATCTTCCAAAGCCCCTGACTTAGCCCAAACGCGTAATCTTCCTTGCACATCGGGATGCACATTCTCATCAACAAACTTCAATCTGTCCTCTTTCTTTGTTCCATTGTAGTAGTCTGTGACATAGGATAATGCCAGCTTCTCATCCGCAGATCGATCCTGCGAATCTGCAGCATTATTACTTGAGCATCCAGATAAAATAATTACTGCGGCGAATAAAATAGATAGGAATTTTGTGAAGTTCTTCATGTTGTCCCCCTTGGAAAATAATATCATTTGTCAGTTTATCAGGTATAGAGGGGATTTGGTAGTAAAATTAAGGAATTATTAATTTATTATGTATTAAGAAGTAAAATATGATAGATTATTTTGCGAATACACTAATGAGGAGGCAAGCTTTTATCGATGTGAAAAAGTCACTTACACTATACAGGATACTGATGAGGGGATAAACTTCAATGAAGATGATTTTGAGTGATATTAAGGTATCTCATGGGGTGAAGCTCAAATCATCTAATCAGTGACTACACCTGCAGAAGCCTGTGTTACGTTATCTTCGGACAGGGATTCGACTCCCCTCACCTCCACCATGTAAAACCCCATACCTCATAACGGTGGGGGTTTCTTTTAAATTGTAGACATCAGGTATGTTTTATAAATTAAACGGCTATCTTGAAGATAATTTGTCGGAAATTTAATAGAAAATAAATGATTTCTGCTACATATTCGATACACGTTGAGACAGTAATGTTGATAAAACAGATACGTTTTAATAGAGTACATCGGGGCAAAAGCTCTTTTTTATTGGTGTGTTTTAGGTGACCATTTTTTGACGTAATTTAGAATGCCCTTGACATCACAAAATAGCATGCTACTATTTAACCGACAGGCAGTCGGTCGGTAACGAAGGAGGTATTAAAATGAGAGTTGTCAAAGAAGCCGAGGAACGCAGGAACGAAATACTTGACGCGGCGGATAAGCTTTTTGGGCAGAAAGGCTTTGACGGCACGAGTACAAACGATATTCTCGAAAAGGTCGGAATTGCGCGAGGAACGCTGTATCATCACTTCAAGTCGAAGGAGGATATTATGAACGCTCTTATTGAGCGGTATAGTGTTCGTCTCTTAAGTGCGGCACAGAAAATTGGCGTAGACAAGAGTATTCCCTTAAACGAGCGCATTATTGGAGTTGTAATGGCCCTGAACATAAGTGACGGAAGTAGTAAAGAAATTTTGGAGCACATGCACAAGCCGCAGAACGCGCTTATGCATCAGAAAATACAAAAGGTCATCATAAACGGCGTTCCCCCGATACTGACGGGAGTAATCCGCGAGGGCATTGAGCAAGGCTTGTTCAGCACGCCGTTCCCGTATGAATGCATGGAAATGGTTGTGGTATATATGAATACCGTTTTTGATGATGATATGGTTGAAATGACGAACGAGGAGCGCGCTTCACGCATGCATGCGTTTGTTTTCAACGTAGAAAGGCTGCTTGGTGCCGAAAGTGGAAGTCTAATGTCCGTCGTTATGCAGATGTTTGGCAGCAATGAATAATTCGCGAAAATTTCTTCTTCTGTGGTCAGTACAGCTTACTTCAGCGATAGGAAGCGGGCTTACAGCGTTCGGGCTCGGGGTTTATGTTTTGAGCAGACGGAAAGGCATTGGCATTGGCAGAGGTATGGGATTGCTCATTATTATCGCTGGGATTTTGTTATGTGTTACTTCAGTAATTCTGTACAACTTGAAATCGGTTAAAAAGCTTGAATACAGAGGTGAATTATGTATAACAGAATAATCCGTAATGACATTTTAAAGAGCAAGGCAATTACGCTGACAACAATCATATTTGTCGCTGCCTCGGCTATGCTTGTTTCGCTCGCGGCTATACTCGTCGTCAATCTTTCGGGTGCGCTAGATACGCTTATGAAACAAGCTAAAACTCCGCATTTTATGCAGATGCATTCGGGTGAAATTGATATTGCGCGGCTTACATCTTTTGCGAAGCAAAATAACAATGTCGATGATTTTCAGGTGATTGAATTTCTCAACATGGACGGTGCTCAGATTATTTTTGGCGATAGTTCGCTTGCAAATAGTGCTCAGGATAACGGTTTCAGCATACAGAGCGAAAAATTCGATTATCTTCTTGATCTTGACGGAAACATCATAAACGTAACCGACGGCGAACTTTATGTTCCAATAAGCTATATGAGGGACAAGACCACAAAGGTCGGTGATAGGGCAGTAATAAGCGGAAAGGAATTTACCGTTGCGGGATTTCTCCGAGATTCGCAGATGAATTCCACGCTCTCCGCCTCAAAAAGATTTCTTGTCAGTAAAAATGATTACACGAAAATAAAAAACCTTGGAAGTACGGAGCATCTGATTGAGTTCAGATTAAAGGATTTGTCGGCGCTTGGCGCATTTGAGACTGCTTATGCTTCCGCAGGACTTGAGGCGAACGGACCAACGGTTACATATCGACTTTTCAAAATGATGAACGCACTTTCAGACGGGATGATGATTGCGGTTATACTTCTTGTAAGCGCACTTGTCGTTGCAATCGCATTTATGTGCATACGCTTTACGCTTCTTGCGAAGATTGAAGAAGACTACTGCCAAATTGGCGTTATGAAGGCAATAGGGTTGCGTGTTTCCGACATAAAGAAGATTTATCTTGCGAAGTATGCAGCGATTGCGGCGGTAGGCAGTATTCTCGGTTTTGCACTTTCGATTATGTTCAAAGGTATGCTTCTTGAAAATATACGGCTTTACATGGGCGAAAGCGAAAACTCTTCTTTTGCCTTGCTTTTCGGAATAATCGGCATACTGCTTGTGTTCCTTGCAATTACTGCCTATGTAAGTGGAGTGCTAAGACGCTTTCGGAAAATATCCGCTGCGGAAGCAATACGTTTTGGGACTTCACAGGAGAAAAACGCGGGAGCAAAGCGTTTTTGCCTGAGCGGAAACAGGCTGCTGCACACAAATATTTTTCTCGGTATCAAAGATGTTCTCGCAAGGAAAAGACTTTACTCCACAATGCTTGCGGTGTTGGTGATTTCGGCATTTATCATTATTGTTCCGCAGAACCTGTACAACACGATTTCCTCAAAAAGCTTTATCAAATATATGGGGATTGGGAACTACGATATGCGCATGGATATTCAGCAGACCGACAATATCTCTGAAAAAGCCGCTGAAATTATTAAAAAGTTGAACAGTGACAGTGCCATTTCAAAGTATGCCATCCTTACAACAAAAGCATTCAAAGCAAAAACGGAAAACGGATCGGAGGAAAATATAAAAGTTGAACTCGGCGACCATTCGATATTTCCTATAGCATATTCCGGGGGTAGAGCACCCTCTGAAGAAAATGAAATTGCACTTTCGGCTTTAAACGCTAATGAGCTGAGCAAAAAGGTCGGTGATATCATTACGCTAGTGATTGAGGGGAAAGAGAATAATCTCAAGATAAGCGGAATTTATTCTGACATTACCAACGGCGGCAAAACCGCAAAGGCGGTTTTTACCGATAATTCGGCAGACATTATGTGGAGTATTATCTGCGCAGAGCTTTCGGATAAATCTCTTGTCAAAGAAAGAACTTCGGAATATGCGGGCAGGTTTGTTTTTGCAAAGATTTCAGATATTGATGAATTTGTTACACAGACATTCGATTCGATAATAAATTCCGTCAGAGAGGCCTCCAGTGCCGCAATTGCCGTTGCCCTCATTATCACGGTACTGGTTACACTGTTGTTTATGAAGATGCTTGTCACAAAAGACAGATATTCCATTGTCGTCATGAAAGCGTTTGGTTTTACAAACTCGGATATTAAGGCACAGTATGTTTCGCGTTCGGTATTCGTTCTGATTGTCGGAATTATTCTCGGCACGCTTCTGGCTAACACTCTCGGAGAGATACTTGCGGGCACGGTGATCTCCTCCTTTGGAGCGTCTACGTTTAAGTTTGCGATCAATCCGCTTTCGGCGTATCTGTTTAGTCCATTAATGATGATATGCTCGGTACTTATCGCAACAATGATCGGCACATCAGGCGCGGGACAAATAAAAATTCCTGAAAATATAAAGGAGTAGGCATATGAAGAAGATTATTATCGGTGATCAAATTGTAAAATCTTTCGGCCAGGGCGATGAAAAGCGCAATATTCTCGATGGAGTGTCTGCCTACATAAACGAGGGCGAATTCGTTGCGGTTATGGGCCCTTCGGGGTCGGGAAAATCAACACTAATGTTTGCACTAAGCGGAATGGATGGCGTTAATGACGGAAAGGTCGTTTTTGACGGCAGGGATTTATCGGCGGTCGGGGAGAATGAGCTTTCAGATATACGCAGACTAAAAATGGGATTTGTATTTCAACAGCCGACTATGCTGAAAAATCTGAATATCCTCGATAACATCATTCTTCCGTCAATGCGCGACAACAGAAAAAACGCTGCAAAAATTTCGGAGAAGGCAAGAGTGCTTATGAAAAAGGTAGGCATTACGGAGCTTGAAAAGCGCGACATTACACAGGTCTCTGGAGGTCAGCTTCAGCGCGCGGGAATATGCCGAGCGCTTATGAATAGCCCAAAAATAATCTTCGGTGACGAGCCGACGGGTTCGCTCAACTCAAAATCTGCGCAGGACATTATGGACATATTTTCCGAAATCAATGCGGAAGGTACTGCGGTTATGCTTGTAACTCATGACGCCAAGGTTGCGGCGCGGACGGAGCGTATTATGTTTATGCGCGACGGATCAATCGTAAGTGAACTAAAGCTTCCGAAGTTTGATGGAGCGGATATGGATGGCAGGATCGAGAAAGTAATGGTGAAAATGAGGGAAATAGGAATATAATATCAATTGAAGATTTTGCCTCAAAAAGTAAAGGGGAAAGAAGATGGAAGTGCCTGTTTACCTTGCGGCTAGTTTAGGAAACTCAATAATACGAAATCACAAGTGACCGAACTCTGCTCTGAATCCTGTCCACTTCTTGTAGTCATCCGCGGACTGAAGTGCACCCCTTAGAATAGACATTGGAAAAAGCCCCTGGGTAGTTCAATGGGACTGCCCCCCGTTCATGAGGTCTGGGTGTTCTTTAATGTGGAGTAGAAAATGGGAGTAGCCCCTGTCAGGGGTTCAGTCCCGCACGCAAAGAAATAGTGGGATACGTCAGAAGATTGCATCTGTGAACGAGCACGGCATGGATATCCAACCGCTAAGAACGTTATCGAGGAATAAGCATCCTCTAATACAAAGTGTCTTTGTTATAATTATTAATATGAAATTATTCATTGGTAACTCTGAGTCTTCGCTCACGGGATAGGATGAAATATATAAACTGTAGATTGGCTGGTAAATCTGAATGAGTGAAAAATTCTGGTTAGTGGTACAATATCCACTTAAAAGTGCCAAGGGTAGTCAACGTGACCACTGGTTAAGAGATAAAGTAATGGAATACTTGGAGATATCTCTAGCAGATGCTAACCTAGGCTATGTTGATGGCTCAGATATGGGGAAATGCATTTCCGACCCGAAAAAGTATGCTCTTAATGTATTTTGTGTTGTTACGGAAGAAGAACGGAGTATTACCTTGGTGAAAAGAGTTTTAAGAGATAGCAGGCTTGATTATACTCGTATAAAAATCGCTACAATGCCTTATGGCAATGAAGAAATATATACTCTGAAATATGCATATAAGAAGGGCGTTACCGATTTTTCACTATAGTATGGTATTGTGTTTAGCTCCGCATGAAATGATACGGTTAATTGTCCCCCAATATGCAATAAAAGTAGTCAACTCGCTTTTTTATTATACAAATAACCCAGCACCGAAAAGGTACTGGGTTACTATTTCCTTCTCTATAGACATGTAAATGACACAATGCTTCTTAGATCGACCCCAGTAAACATCCATCTTCGACCGGTCCATCTAAAGCCCGCAACGGATGTACGTCCTACAAAGGTTGGGAAGAACCAGAACGCGTTCCCATTTCTCAACCACACAAATGTGTTGCGGAATAAACAACCGGAAATTGCTCCAGGGTCGATGGCGAACGCAGCAGCAGCGGGTTGCTGTGGTGTGAATTGTGGAGGAGGGGAGGATGGTGGCTGCTGTGTTCCTTGTGGTCCTTGAGGCGGTGTAAATGCCATAAGATTTCACTCCTTAATTAGAGGATTAAGCTTGATCATGCTTATATTAATGAAATGGCGAGTAAATTGAACAGCACTAGGGGCAAAATGAAATCATTGTGGAAATTTGGGACTAATCCGCGACTAGGCCCATGGCTAGGGAGTCTTAAGTATAAAATTCCTCTTTCGCAGTGGATAAGTAACCCTTCAAAAACATCGCCATCCACTGTCTCTACTCGGACAAGTTTATTAACATGGTTATTGCAAATATCCCCTATGTGATCTTGTATGGATTTTAAGTTGTGCATAGTAGTTGGATCCATTTGATACAGTGCTTGTTCTTGATGCCCCTGTTGTTGCAAACTCATGGTCATGACCTCCATTTTAGATTCGTTCATTTTCTCCATCATATGCAGAAGCCTATAAGGGGGTGAAGATCTGAGTGCTCGATGAAGAACGCGGGTCCGGTAAAAGGGAGAAGCAACTGTTTATGATGGCTAGTCGTTCGAATTTAAGGTGGCCTCATAACTGTAACTATATTGTAGAAGCCTGTGCTGCGTTATCTTCGGACAGCGGTTCGCCCGCGTGCAGGAAGTGTGAGATGAGCTATGAAGTGATCTTATAGGGTCGCTTTTTTTCTTATTTGGACGCGAACAGGTTAGGTAAACCGCTCGGGCTCTAGTCAGAGATCAGACAGCTTATCCCATTAAGTAAGTCATGCTTTGATAGGGCTTAATATTACAAAATAATGGGAGAAGTATCATTGCGAAAATATATTTTTGTGGCAGAGTGAAGTTGTTTTCATAGGTTGAGGCTATTTATATTTTGCTCGAAAGGAGCAAGTTTGCATGGATTTTTATTGGGGGTTTTCTTGGAAAGGCTTTTTGGTTGTCTTGTTACCCATGATCCCTAACATACTTTATTTTACTATTCCAAATTTAATATCAATAGGAGGGGCCAAAGGAAGTCATAAAGTATTAGATTTTATAGAGCATGGAAGCCAATTTGTTTACATGGCTCTTCTTGTGATGGTTGTATCAACACAAACGATACCTTTCAAAAGTAATGACCTAATTGGTATGGCAATATTTTTGATTGCTTATTATGTGTTATGGATTCTATTATTTACTGGACATAAAAATATACTTGTACTTTTATGTATGGCGATATTCCCAGTTATTTATTTCATATTAGCGGAAATATGGCTCTATAAATATTTTGCCATAGTACCAACTGTTATTTTTGGTATAGTTCATATGATAATTACATATAAAGATTTTATTTCTACAAGATAAGATCAGGAGTAACACCTGTATGAGATTTAAAATGGAGCTGCAATTTGTAGTCGGGTGACCAAAGGGATGGCATAGAGGCCGAGTACGGCATCGACATCCGGCCACTATAAACGTCATCGCCTATTAAACATCGTAAAACCCAGTCCGCATGGGGCTGGGTTTTACGATGTTTAATAAGATATATAGCGTAAAGTCTATTTTGCGTCCTCATCTGGTTGATGAATACCAAAAATATTGCCTTCAGTGTCTAGATAATAACCTTGCCACGCCATACCAGGAAGAGCATATTTAGGCAATGCGACCTTGCCTCCATGATTAAGAATTTTGGCTTCAGAAGAATCATAGTCCGCTACCCCCATTGTACATGCATAGCCATTTACAGGCTGGCATGGTTCCGGGGAAGGACCTTGGCGCTGCATCAAAGCTCCGTTGATTCCAAGTTCATTTTCATTGCCCGTCACAGCTCCGAAATAAGGCATGCCAGCATAACTGCTCCAATCCTGGAATGTCCATCCGAATACCTCTCCATAAAACTTCTTGGCACGCTCCATGTCATCGACATGAATCTCAAAATGAACTAATCTGCTCATAATTACCTCCTAGATTTGAACTATCGTTTCTCTTAATTATGTTTTTCCATTGGATTCTCCTGCTTTAGTATTAAAAATTTGTGATAAATTATACATTTTCAAAATAAAGCCTATAGTTGCGGTTTAAGTTAGGAGGATAGTAACGAAAAATGCTGCTGATTGGGTATCATCAACATATGGTACGTGCTGCGCAGCGTATCCTTCGGGCCGGGATTCGACTCCCCTTGCCTCCACCATGTAATACCCCAATCACAAGAGGTCGGGGTATTTGCTGTATGTCTATAGAAAGATTTGCTAGAATGTACGTATGCTATAGAGAATCTTCATCCCGAAGTTTTAGATGCTTTCTTTGCGGTGTACAAGACCGTGGCAAAAATCATATATGACGATGCGAGCGAGTGAGTTCATGAAAGTTTCAATCCAAGAGATCGGCAAAGACCTAGAAGAGGAAATTCTTATCCGATGTCATGAGGTAAATGATAAAGTCCACGAAATCGTAGACAAGTTAAAAATGGAAAGTTTGACCCTGCTGGGATATCATGACGATAGAGTTCACCGTATTAAACTGACCGATATCTATTATTTTGAGGCCGTCGACGGAAAGGTTTTTATTTACTGCAAGGATAACGTTTTTGAAGTCAAACAAAAGCTTTACGAGTTAGAGGAATTGTGTAAAGAAAAGAAATGTTTCCGTGCATCCAAATCTACAATTTTGAATATCATCCATATTTCATACATTCGTCCATCATTAAGCGGCAGATTTGAAGCCGTACTCAATAATGGGGAACGTATTGTTATCTCTAGGCAGTATGTCCCTGTTCTTAAACATATGCTTGGAATATGAGTGGAGGGACAAATGTGAAACTGCAGGAATTTATTAAAAAGGGGATCCAGAATTTCTTAATCATCTTTGCATCCATCATCATTATGATTACGATGTTGCGACAGTTGTATTACCCGGACATGTCCTTTGATTTGGGGTCAATCTATATCATCATGTTTTTTTCACTTTTAAGTGTATTGGTTGGATTTATTTTGTCTCCACTTCACAATATAAGCGAGATGAACATGTACATAAGAGTGGTCATTCATTTCGTGGCTTTAGAGACGATATTGATCTCTCTTGCAGCTATTTTGGGTATTATCCACCGCGCATCTGAAGCCCTCATTTTAGCATTACAAATCGTCGTAATCTATGTCATTCTTCGTCTGCTCTCATGGAGCAATGATAAAAAGATAGCCAAAGAAATAAACGAAGGATTAAAGTTTTTGAAGAAAGAAAACTAGGTGGTGAGTCTAGGGCTTTTCGCCGTTTTTGCAACTTAGTGGCCTGTAGATACAGCTTACTTCGATTCAATATACATCCTTTCGGCAGTTTTGTATGCTGGGTTTACTAAAAACTAGCTAGAACCCGAAAGGAGCAACACGATGGGCAACTTATTATTTTTTATCATTTTGATTTTCGAGATTGCTTTCGCCATGTACTGTATTGTATCGAAGAAAAGCCACCAGAAGCTAAGGAGTGGGGTCAGAATTGCCGCATTCTTCGTATTCGTAATTCTTATACTTTCATCAGTGATCGTTTGGAGCTTCCGCTGGGTATTGCTTGCCATATTCCTGTTCATACTAGCAGGAATCGGAACGATTTCCCTGATTCGCAATAACCTTAACAACCGGGAGTATAAGACTTCCCGCATAATTGGAAAAGGCGTCTTTATGACACTAATGCTAGTATTTACGCTTATTCCTATACTTGTGTTTCCGCAGTATAAATCACCGCAAGTTACTGGCTCTTATGATGTGGCGACGGCAACCTACACCTATACAGATAAGAGCCGCATGGAAGAATTCAAGGATACCGGTAAAAACAGATTTTTAAATGTTAAATTCTGGCATCCTAAAAATGCTGATGAATCCTATCCGCTCTTAGTATTTTCCCATGGTGCCAACGGTATTAAGGAAAGCAACACCTCTACCTATATGGAGCTTGCGAGCCACGGTTATGTCGTATGCTCGATCGATCATTCCTATCATTCTTTTTATACAGTCGCGGACAACGGGTCAATTGCTCTTATTAGTTCAGAATATATGAAGGAATTCCGGGATTCCAATAAAGAAGGCATTTACACGAAGGCTGAACTCTATCAACTCATTCAAAAGTGGATGAAATTGCGAACGGACGACATGAATTTTGTCATTAATACTATTATTGAAAAATCCAAGAATGACAAAGACCCTGTGTATCAGCAAATCAATCAAGATAAAATAGGGGTGTTCGGACACTCCATGGGTGGAGCGGCAAGTGTCTGGGTAGGTAGAGAGCGTAAAGATGTAAGAGCGGTTGTCAATATTGACGCCCCGTTTTTTAGCGAGCTTGCTTACAATCAAAAGAGGGATGATTTTGAGGCAAAAGATGAAGCGTATACGATTCCGTTGCTAAACATTTATTCCGATGATGTATGGAAACAACTCGATACTAACTCTGTGTATGCGGCAAACCGATTGACAAATAATTATTTCAAAGAGGCCTATACTGTTCACTTTCAAGGCGCAAAGCATTTAAGTTTGACGGATTTACCGCTTGTCTCCCCTCTACTTGCTAATATGCTGCAAGGAGGTAAAGCAGATATCGATTCATATTACTGTATCGAAACAGAGAATGAGCTTATTCTTCAATTCTTTGATGCTACCCTGAAAGGTATAGGCCGCTTCACATCCGAGGGAACCTATGGGCCAAGCCCGAGTTAAAGGTAGATAGTAAGGAATCACTGGATGAGAAATGGTAGTTTTGAACGTATTGAAATGGTGTTTTTACTAAAATATTGACTAATTAGAAATTATTATGCTTTTAAAAAACAAGGGTAACATTATACATCATAATTTCGGCAGTTTTCACAAAGAAAGTTTTAGAGTAGTCCAGTGTAAGAACCAACGGTGGACTAATACAAGAAGAATATAGTCTTAGACTGCCGTTGGTTTATTAAATTAACAATACAACCTTTATTCCATATTTTTTTCCCGTTAAGCGGACAACCTGCTATCAACAAGAGTCTTTTTGTCTAAGTTATAGCTGACAAAGGTCAGTATTGAGGCAGCTATAGCAATTATCCCTCCGATCCAGGAAACATCGATTAGTTCCATGCTTGTTGTGACTACTCCACCAAGGGAGGACCCAATCGCAATTCCGACATTGACTGATACAGGCGTTAATGATGAAGCCAGGTCTTTTGCTGATGGAAAATGCTGATCTGCCAAATCTAAAAAATACAATTGCATAGTGGAATTCATTGTATAAACGACCAGGGCAATCAATGATATGCTAATTAATCCCCCTACAATCGAATTGGATGAAAAGTAAAGCGAAATGAGAATGGCCGCTTGAACAAGGAACACATACCGGAGCTTAGCTATCCCATTGCGAGCTGCTAATTTACCACCAATTAATGTACTAAAGACTGATACAACTCCGTAAAGTAAAAATACAAGACTAATATATTGATCTGGAACAGAGATCACTTTTTGCAGCAGAGGAGTTAGATACGTATATACAGTGTAGGTCGCTCCGATGCTCAATGCTGGTATTAAGAATGCGATTATGATTCGAGAATGAGTCAATAGGCCAATCTGTTTTTTAAAGGAGCTTTTTGATCCTTTCAGTCCTTTGGGGATGGACGCTGAACTTGCGATTAGTGAAGCGATTCCTAATAGGCTAGTAAACCAAAAGGCCATATGCCAACCGCGCCATTGGCCGATATAGGTGCCAAGAGGCACCCCGATTACACTTGCAATTGTAAAGCCCGCAAAGATGATTGAAATCACCGTGCCCCTCCTTTCAGAAGACACGGCTTCACTTGCAACTGCCATTGCCAGTGAAATTAACACTCCAGTTACAATAGCTGTGATAATTCTAGAAAAAAGAAGAAGCTCATATGAACTAGATACTGCGGTTATCAGATTACCTACAATAAATACCCCTATTAAAGCAAGCATTAGTGGGTACTTTGAGAGTCGGCTAAATATGGCCGTAAAAATAGGTGTACCTATTGCAAATGAAATGGCAAACACCGAAACTAAAGCTCCTGCTGTTGAAATCGTGATATTTAAATCGGATGAAACTTCAGTTAGGAGACCAACAATGACAAATTCACTCGTTCCCAGAACAAAGGTCAATAAAAATAAATTCATAGTCAAAAGCATTTGTTGTCTAGTCAAATTCTTATCTCCTTCTCATGATCTTCAGTCAAGCTCGCTCGACGACAATTTGAACCTCTGCAACGTAAGCTTCTGGATCACTTAAGTTCTCATGAGGAATACAAATCTCGCGTCGCGGCTCGTTCTCCTTCATTCGATAACCGTTTCGCTCAATCCATAACGCCAACTCCGTACTTGCGGTGCAACGCCTTGTTGTCCAGCAATGATGGATCAGCGTGGCCATCATTGGAACTTCAGGCAATTGTTTGACTATAAAAGGAGAATTACTAGGAATTGGATGTGTGATCAGACGTGCTACTTCAATATCAATCTCGTCATCATCTTCCTCACAATCATGCCAAAGAACCATTTTGGATCGAGCTGACGGTTGATAACATTCTAAATGACTATCTAACTCTTGGAAAATATCAGGAATTTGGCAAAGTGCGGCCTTTTTTCGGTAAGATATCACAAGTTGCGATTTCACTTCTTTTAGCACAACTTCGTGCGGAGTTTGGCTATTCTCCTCCTTTTCAATGGAACAAATACGATCTTTTATTCGATCGAGCCTGGCTTGTTCTTTATCCAGATTTGTTTGGATCTCACTCTGCTTGATTCTAAACATCCCTCTGATTTGTTCGAGCGAAATATCCTCACCCAGCAGCTGTCGAATTTGATCCAGTGAGAAGCCCAATTCCTTAAATGCCATAATACGATGGAGCTGAAACATTTGGTCAGCCGAGTAATATCTATACCCTGTAAATTTGTCAGTGTGAGCGGGTTTGAGCAAATTCAATTGATCATAATAACGAAGAGTTTTGACGGAAACTTGGCTAATTTTCGAAAATTCACTTATTTTAAACATGGACACTTCCCCTTGTTACATTTAATATGGCTATTCTCTCTTCCCTTTAGCGAGTATAACGTTCCAGTCAAGGGGAGAGTCAAGTGGCTGGATCTAATCGCTTAACGTATGGGTATGGAGGTTAATCCCTCCTTATTTTTTTCTACCTTGAGTATGTCGTTACCCTGTTGTTTGAATATTAGCCGAGTTCGGCATTTTTATTGCCCGTATAACTTGACAACGATAATCATTATCAATAATGTGAAAATTAAGGAGTATCATCATGCTCACCCTCTCGCACACAGGCGGCAACCTTTAATTGATTCCGAGTTTATACAGCCCAGGTGAAGGAAGTGATCCGGAATATTGCGGCTATTAGATGGGATATGTGGGGAGGGGAACCGACCTGAAAGCGGTTTTCAACAGCAGCTTGTTGAATCGTATGTACTGCTTGTAATCAAGAGCTTCACAGGAGTACACAATCGATTTCAGGGTTGCCCAACAAACGACTATTAAAATGAGGTATGCAATGTGAAAATCGACGTTAATCAATTAGCAGCGCATTTTGCGCACATTCCTTTTCAAGTAGAAGGAATATATCGATATGCTAGAAATCCAGGTGTGCCTCACGCTGATTATACAGACTCTCTGCCTGGATTTGTGTTTCCACTTACGGGGAAGACACAATTTCAATTTAATGGAAAACCATACATCTTTTCGCCAGGAAAAGTGGTGCATGGGGGTCCAAAAATGAAACTAGCCCACAAAATGTTTGGCAACACGGACTGGGAGTACATTCTTGTTTTATACCGGATATGCAGCTCAGAACTAGAAGAGTCAAGCTTTTCTCATCAGCATTTTGAGTTATTAACGGGACAATCTCCTCGTCTTATCGAGTTAATTATGCGTCTTTGGCATGTGTATAATCAGCGCGGAGGTATTTCGATGTTTCAGACCGAAATGCTGTTTCGCGATGTACTGAATGAAGCCTTATTATGTGTCGATAATAGGCAAAATAGCTATGAATCACATATTTTATTCGAACGAGTGTCTAATTATATTCATGAATACTATGATCAAAGCCTTACAATAGCATCGCTTGCTGAACAAAATAACGTAAATCGAAATCGACTTTCTTATGTATTTAGGAGACATGCAGGTATGGGACCAGCAGAATATTTATTAAAATATCGTATAAACATGGCGCAAGAAATGCTATTTGCAAGTGATGCACCTGTACAACAAATTGCACAAACTGTTGGAATTGCTGATCCTTTTTATTTTAGTAGAGTGTTCAAGAAACAACTTGGTATTTCTCCTACTCAATATCGTGAGAAATTCATTAATAATCCATGCCAATTTCAACAGGCATCCATTCTAATCTAAAAACGACTTTACTATACTTATGGCAAACGGAATAAACATCATGTTGGAGGAATCCTGTATGCAAAAGGTTAAAGGCCTGCTAATCCCAATGTTATTATTAGCAGGCATATTAGCAGGTTGTAATGAAGCACCTGTTGAAAACAAAGGATCAACAACAGAAGGTGCATCTGCATCATCAGTCAATGCAGCTGCAACTGATTGGCCAAGAACGTTTAAGGATGCCTTAGGTAAAGAATTTGTGATCAAGAAAAAACCAGAAAAAATAGCATCTTTATGGTATTTTTATCCTGAAATTTTAGTTGCATTAGGTGAGCCGCCTGCTGCTTCTACTGATAAAGAGTTTCTGTCCTCTTTATCTTACTTAAAGGGAAAGCTGGATTCAGCTGAGGAATTAGGAGATAAATTGTCTCCCAGTATTGAAAAAATTTTATCTATTGAGCCTGATTATATTTTAGCCACAGAACATCATGAAAAAAATTATGACTCATTAGAAAAAGTTGCGCCAGTCATTACGTTGAACTCTAAAGACATCTATGACAACTGGCAATATGGGCTCCGTACAGTAGCTAAGATTATTGGAAAAGAAGCCGAAGCGGAAAAAGTAATTGATAAAATGATGAACGAAATCACAACTGGACGTGAAGCCTTAAAGTCGATTCAAGGAGAGTCAGTAGCCCTTATATTGTCTTGGGATGGAAAAACTTATAATGTTCTAGGTGAAGGTAATCCTGTCTATATACTTGCGTTTGATAAAGAAAAGGGACTGGGGCTTACACCAGATGATACCTTTAAAGGTACTAATAATGAATTTACTGCGTTTGAAGGAATGTCAACTGTTCAAGCAGACCATATTTTCCTGATAGGTGACATTACAAAAAAGGAAACATTAATGAATGAATTAAAACAAAGTAAAGTATGGAACAATCTGGATGCCGTAAAGAAAGGCAATATCTATTTAATGGATACTTCCGCTATAACTGGCGGCCCATTAGCTATCGAATATGCTTTACAAAATATAAAGAATGCTTTGCTTAAACTTTAAAAGGCTGAGGGGGAATTGTTATGGATTATCAAGCTATTAATCTGAATGAGAAGCTATCTAAAATCAACGATCTTTGGTCTCCAAAAGTCATTGGTGAAATGAATGACTATCAATGTAAACTCGTTAAGATTGCTGGGGATTTTGAATGGCATGTTCATGAAGATACAGATAAGATATTTATCGCGCTCGAAGGGGAGATGATCCTTGATTTTCGTGATGGTCAGGTGAAAATTTCCAAGGGTGAGATGTTTATTGTTCCGAAGGGAATTGAGATGAAGCCTTCCGCCGAAAAGGAATGCCATATCATGTTGGTGGAGCAAAAAGGCGTGTGAACACTGGAGGTACAGAATCCGACTAAACAGCAGCCAATGAAAATTAGATCTAGTCCACGATTTATTACTTGATATTACACTAAGTTCTTTTTAGTGACATCAAAACTGTAACTAGACCCGCAGTATCTTGGTGAAGTTTTCTTCAGAGAGGACTATTGCTCCTCTCCTTTATTATGCAAATCCGCAGCCATATCAGGTTGTGGATTTTTGCTGTACTCGGTTATCGAGGCATCAAGAAATTCATATCTCAATCAGCAGCATATGATCAACTTTCTAATCCTTTGGGCACTCACGCATACAGTACCTATCAAAGCAGCCAGCTTGCAAAATAGGAGCATGTTCATTACAACAAATACTTACTAATCCAAGCACGTTGCAGAGCATGGACTCCCTTTACGATATCCTCAATGCTCAACCCGCCAAAGCCGATTTGAACCATCGATGTATCGGCTTGCTGTGGACAAATCCAAAAAGGGGACACAGCATAAACCTTAACGCCTACCTTTGCTGCGGCATGGATTAGCTCTGACTCGTTCATGCCGTTATGTACACGCAATAAAATATGCAGGCCAGCATCTTGTCCGATCACTGTAGTGTGTTGACCCATCACCTCATGAATAGTCGCAATCAACGTGGAATGCTTCTTATGGTATACAGTACGCATCTTTCGAATATGGGCTTCCCAATGACCACGCCTCATAAACAACTCCAGCGTTTTTTGGTGAAACCTGGACACGGTCTGGTCATACAATTGGTAGTCTTGTTTATGATAAAGCTCCAGCAAAGTTGGAGGCAGCACCATGTACGCTATGCGCAGAGAGGGAAGAAGACATTTTGAGAAGGTTCCCAAATAAACGGTGCGCTGATGAGGATCCAAACTCTGTAAAGAAGGAATTGGTTTGCCAACGTAACGAAATTCGCTGTCATAATCATCCTCAATAATAATACCGTTCTGCTCTTTTGCCCACTTCAACAATTGCATTCGCTTGGCGAATGGCATGACCATTCCATATGGGAACTGGTGGGATGGGGTAATGTAGACGGATTTAGATTTACTCTCATATAACTTGCAAATGTTAAGCCCGTCTTGATCCAGTGGAATGGGGTGTACGTTGAATCCATAATGTTGAAAAATGGCTCTAACCCCATTATAGCCGGGTTCTTCCATTCCAATGCTGCGCCCATTAGCTCCAACTAACTGGGATAACATGCCCAGTAGATACTGAGTGCCTGCTCCAATTATAATTTGATCAGGCGAGCAGTTTACCCCCCTTGAATGGTATAGGTACTTCGTAATTTCAAAGCGAAGTTCATATTCGCCTTGAGAATCCCCGTAAGAGAAAAGCTCCACTTCTTCGGGTTGTAAGCACTGGTTGGACAGCTTGCGCCAAGTGGAAACCGGAAAGTGCGAAACGTCCACATCGCCATATCGAAAATCATATTGTACTACAGGCCGGTCATGCTTGCTTAATTCAAAGGATTTACTACGCACTGGAGAGGGAGCAGGCAGCTTCTCATGCTCTAATTGAATGACAAACAGCCCGCTTCTCGGCCTGCTTTGAACATAGCCTTCGGCTATTAATTGGTGATAGGCGAGTTCTACCGTATTACGGCTAATATGGAGATGGGATGAAAGCGCACGGATGGAAGGCAATCGTGTCTTAGCGGCCAGCTTGCCGCTTATAATATCATTTTTGATGTGTTGATACAGTTGGCAGTATAACGGTTCTCTAGCGTTTACATCCAGCAGCAGTGTGATATCGACCATGATAACCCTCCTGATCATTCAATCTGACCCTATAATATTATTAGGAGTTGACACTACAAATGGGGTCAGTAAGATATTACAATTATATCACTTCCAGTTAAAATCACGTCAAAATTTGTTGTCCTATCGTAAGGGGAGAATTGGAATGGGGCACAAGTTCAACTCGACTCGGCGTGCGCTACGACAGAGCATGTAGCGGTTATTATTAGCCTGCGCATCCCCTTGCTGCTAGTACTTGAAATACACCAGAATGAGGAGGCGAAGTATGGATAATTATGTGGTTCGAAAAGCGAGTCAGCAGGATATCCACCCGCTCAGCTTGCTTATGCAGGCGTATATCGTTGACTTTTACAAATGTCCCCGCCCTGCGGAGGAGAGCCTATTCGGTCTAATCCAGATGCTGTATCGAGAAGAGGAAGGCATTCAATTTGTTGCCGAGAAGAATGGGGAACTTGTAGGCTTTGCAACACTCTATTTCACATACAGTACAATCAAAGCACACAAGATTGCGATCATGAACGACTTGTATGTTGTGGAAGGCAAGCGTGGTGAAGGAGTAGGGGCCGGTTTGTTCCAAGCATGCAATTCATATCGAATGTCACATGATTACGCTTCTATGGTATGGGACACGGCAAGCAGTAACAAACGTGCACAAGCATTCTATAAGAAGATGGGTGGTATGCCAGAAGATTGGATTATCTACAGTTTAGAAGACGAGTAAATAGGGGATGAATCCTACCCATGCCGGACCCCATCCTCTGTTTAACGGGTGGTAGAAGATGATCATCGAGGAAAGCACCGTATAGGTGCTTTTTTTGCATACTTGGAGAAAACCAGATAAGGTTGGATTGTGGCACGTCACTTGTAAACATGATGATGAGACAATGGCAGTGGTTCGACAAGGGAATTGACAGCGGCTGTTTTCAACTCGCGGCACGAAAATCTCTTCAAATGAATCCTTTCTGGCTTAATTGAGGTATGATATGAAGATGAAATCTTTTCAAGGGGGAACTCATCATGGGAATTTTGTCGAGGTTCAGAGAGGTTATGAAAGTTAACGTTAACTCTTTGTTGGATAAGTCAGAAGATCCGATTAAAGTTGTCGATGAATATATGCGGAACTTGAACGATGAACTAAGAAAAGTGAAAGCGGAAACAGCCTCTGTATTGGCGGATGAGAGAAGGTCGAAAAAAGCATTAGATGAATGCCAAACGGAGATAGACAAGCTGCAGCGTTATGCTGAGAAGTCAGTAGCTGACGGGAATGAGGGGGACGCGAAAAAGTTCCTGGAGAGAAAGAGAGTACAGGCAGAGAAACAACATCGATTACAAGTTTCTTATGATTTGATATCTTCAAACGCAGCAAGCATAAAACAAATACAAGATAAACTCGAATCGTTCCGTAATCAATTGGAAGCCCGGCGTGTCGAGTTAAATGGGAAGTGGACGGCTGCCCAAGCTCAAGAGCTGATGAACTCTATTAGTTCTCCCTCAGGAGATGGAGACTCCATTTTCGGGAAAATGGAAGCAGAGGTTAATAAAGCCTACGATGAAGCGATGGCAATAGCGGAGATTAGAGCAGAAGCCAATGACAATCTGGACGACCTATTCACACAATTTGAGAAGAGCACACATATGCAAACAGAAGATGAATTGGCTGCAATCAAAGAGAAAATTAAAAATAAGGACTAACAGTTCCCTAGTCATAGAGGTGAGCAGATGCCAGTTATCGAGTACAAATGTCCAAACTGTGGCAGTGGGATGACTTTTGACGTTAAAACAGGGATGTTGTCCTGTCACAGCTGTGGAAGAAAAGACAACATTGAGCAAATTCCGGACCCTCTCACAAAACATGTGTTTTCAGAAGAAGATGAAGCACGCGAGTATCATTGTACGAGTTGTGGTGCGGTCATTATGACTGAGGCGGAGACGAGCGCAACGATCTGCAGCTTTTGCGGTTCGGCAGTTGTTCTCGGCGACCGTTTGATCGGGAAGCTGGCCCCAGCGAAGATCATTCCATTTACAATTAGTAAAGAACAGGCGATGATGGCTTTTCGAAAATGGTGCAGGAGAGGTACTTTGACACCAAGGGGATTTATGTCAGCGAATCGAATCAAGGGGATAACTGGAATGTACGTCCCGTTTTGGCTCTATGATCTGCATAATGATGTCGAGGTACATGGAAGTGGGACAAAAGTCAGCACCTACACGAGCGGTGACTACGAGTATACGAAGACGGATTATTTTCAGATATACCGGAGACTCTGCCTGGATTATGTAAAAGTGCCGATTGATGCTGCCGAGAAAATGAATGATGAACTCATGGATAAATTAGAGCCTTTTGCTTACGATCAGCTAGAAAGCTTTAAAACCCCCTATCTTGCCGGCTACATTGCCGAAAGATACAGTTATAACGATGAGGAGCTTTTTCCGCGGGCTAAAGATAAAATATACGGCTACATCGATGCTTACATTGACTCTACAACGAATGCATATACCAGCGTAAGTTATGCTGACGTGCAAATCGATACAACAATAGAGCGTGCTGATTATGTGCTGCTTCCCGTATGGGTGATCCACTATGATTACAATCAATCAAAATACACCTTTGCTATGAATGGCCAAACGGGAAAGGTAGTTGGCAAGCCTCCGATTAGTAAGGCAAAAGTGGCTGCTTGGTTTGCAGGTATTTCCGGTATCTCTTTCCTGATACTGCAGTTGCTGACCTTTTGGATGATAGGGGGTAGAACTTAGTGAGACGAAAGCATACACTCTTTGCAGTTCTGTTCTTGATCGCCATGATGCTGATTGTTCCGATGCATTTGGCAGCGGGAGAAGCGAGTACAACAAATATTAAGCAGTTAATCTATGATGAAGCGGGATTGCTCAGTCAGGAAGAATACAACGAGATTAATGCGCTGGCCAATCAATACGGAGTCGAAAGAGAAGCAGATATTATAATTGTTACCGTCAATAACGAATCCCCTACCGATGTAAAAAGAATGACACAAGAGTTTTACGATGAACATGCACCTGGTTACGATAAGCCTCACGGCAATGCCGTGATTTTGACGTTGGACATGAATTCTCGCGAATTGTATTTGGCTGGATTCTACAAAGCAAAGCTTTACTTGAATGACGAGAGGCTTGATCATATACGTGACAAGATCGCTCCGGATTTAACAAACGGTGATTACAAGCTGGCATTTGAAAAATACATCCAAACTGCGCATAAATATATGGGGTTCAAGCCAGAGGTAAATCCGAACAACATATTTTATAATGTTTGGATTCAATTGGGTATTTCAGTGATACTCGGAGGAATTATTGTTACGGCGATGGTTCTTCGTTCAGGTGGCCGTATAACCGTAAATTCACGAACCTACGAGGATGCAGCTACCTCAGGCCTTGTAGATTACGAGGACAGGTATCTGCGTTCAAACACTACAAAAAGGAAAATTGAAAAGAGCAGTAATGGTGGCTCAAGTGGCGGAGGAGGGACCACCTCAGGAGGTCACTCACATAGCGGCAGCAGGGGATCATTTTAACTGAATCGGAAGGGATGGGTACAGAATGAGTTTTTTTAGAAATCAATTTGCGAATGTTGTAGAATGGGAAGAATTTAGAGATGACATGATTTTTTGGAAGTGGAGCAATCAAGAAGTTAAAAAAGGAAGTAAGTTAATCATTCGCCCAGGTCAGGACGCTATTTTCATAAATAACGGCAAGATTGAAGGGGTTTTTGAGGATGAAGGAGAGTATAAGATTGATTCTGATATCATTCCTTTCCTATCCACATTAAAAGGTTTTAAATTTGGATTTAACAGTGGGATGAGGGTGGAAGTTCTTTTTGTGAACACAAAGGAATTTACCGTCAAATGGGGAACGCAGAATCCGATTCTGATCCCGACTCCACAACTACCAGGCGGTATGCCTATTCGTGCTAACGGCACATTCCACTTTAAAGTCAACGATTACGTTGCGCTTATTGATAAAGTTGCTGGCATTAAAGAGAGTTACTTGGTTGAGGATGTTAAAATCCGATTGACGTCTGTGCTGGATCAACTGTTAATGAAGTGGATCAGTAGAGAAGGGAAGGATATGTTTAATTTACAGGCGAATGCTTCTGATATAGCCAATGGGATCCGTGAAGATCTTGATATGCAAGTGATAGACAATGGGATGACGATTACAGGCTTCCAGATCATGAGCTTTAGTTATCCTCAAGAGATTCAAGATATGATTACGAAGACAGCCTCCCATGAAATGATCGGCAATCTGCAAAAGTATCAGCAGGTTAGTATGACGGACGGTATTGCGTCCGGCAAAGTAACAGGGGGTGGGGCTGCTTCGGATATGGCAAGCATGATGATGGGAATGAATATAGCAAACGAAATGATGAAAAATATGAATCAAGGCCAGAAGGAGCCACTTGCGTCTGAAACTGCATCTACGGTACCTTCTTCTGAGGGCGGTAAAAAAGTCAACTTCTGCCCTAACTGCGGTGCAAAAAACGAAGGGGCTAATTTCTGTCCGAACTGCGGTTATAAACTGAGCATGTAGCTTGCGGCAGCACATCACCTTGCCCCCATGTAAAGCCCCCGACCTATAAGATCGGGGGCTTTTGCTCACGCAAAAGTGATTGCTAATTGTTTATCAACTTGCTTATCCAGCGGGCGGTATCCTCCGGATGTGAAATGGGGAACTGGTGGGCATGGGGCAAGTGTGTAATACGAAAATCACGATAAGGGTTCGGAATTTCGAATTTATGATCTTTTGTGCCCCATAGAATGGAGACCTTGTTATAGTCCCAACTGTTGGGGTTGAGGGTGATATGACCTGGCTGGGTAAGCGCGGACATCACCTCTGTTGTTGTTTTTCGCACACGAGCAGATTTCAGTTCATCATGTATATAAGGGATGTAGTCAGCTGGAATTTCTTCAATATGCTCAAAGCCTTGAGCATGTAATAATTGTTTCGTTAATGCGGCTTTAGACATGAGCCGCAGCATAGTGTGGGTCAAAAATGAAGATTTGTAGTTTGAACCTATAGCATGTAGTACAGGCTGCAGCAAAAGGACCCTTTGAACACGATCTTGCAGTTTTTCCATCACTTTGGCCGCAAGATATCCCCCAAATGAATGCCCCACGATGATCACTTCTGATGGTATGTTGAGTATCAACTCCATGATAGCTTGTTCAAACCCTTCTATAATTGAGGGGTTATGGTGAAAGGGAGATCGGCCGAATCCAGGGAGATCAATCAAATATATGGGATTGCCTGCTGTCGATAATTGCTCTGCCAGCGGCAATAAATTATATGCGGTGCTGAATGTACCGTGCAGAATTAGAATAGGTGTTCCTTCCCCCGCCCTTTCGATAGTGGCTAGATTTGCTCTTCTATTAAGACGAAATGGAGGAGGTACATGAATCGTTCCATGCGAAATTCGGTAATCTAAATCCGAAATGACAAAAGGCAAGGTCGATGGTGATACCGACAGGTCAAGGTTGTTTTTTTCTGCCAAGGCAAGCTTGGGTGAGACGGGAAAATCAGTATTAACAATAAAATCTATAGATTCCTTGGGCATGTTCACGAGTTTGCCTGCACCAAGGTTCAGGATGGCTTTTAAGAAGCGATGGGGAATAGCACCAAACGGACCGTTTACACGCACTTCTTTTGAAACTAGCCGAGTAAGTTCTATCATGTCGGGGCTATTTGATTTCTGGTCCAATAAATAATATGTATGATCAACAGGGCGCTCCTCTGCGCTTAAAGCGGCGATAAATGCCGCAACGTGATCGACATGCACCAGTGGAAGCCAGTAATCCTTCCCACCAGGGACCAGAGCCATCAAGTTTCGACGTACGGTATCCACTAGAATGCCTAATCCTCCGACTTGTTCGGTAATGCCAGTGTAGGAATCACCGATGACTACACTGGGGTTAACGACAGAAAGAGGAATTCCCCATGGACGTAGCGCCTGCCGAATGAAGAGATCGGCTTCAAACTTCATTTTTTCATATGGAGGTTCTTTAGAGTCTTGATCGTTATGCCGTTGGCTCTCGTGATCCTGCTCCGAATAAGGCGATTTGAATCCGACAACGTGGATAAAGTGCTTTAATGGGTTAGAATCATGAATCATTTTGGCAATATTGGTTATTTCTCGAGCGCCATCTAGAAATACCTGCTGTGCTTCCTCTGCTGTTAAAAGAATATCCATTGGGCCACCAGCGTGAATAATGATATCTACATGGTGTAAAAGCTGCAGATCGGCAGGGTTTAAGCCAAGAGAAGGCTTGGTGAGATCGCCTTGTACAGGTGTTATGAATGAGAAGTCGTTCCATCCGATTCCTCTCATCGCCTCAATCAGCTTTTCCTTGGAACGAACGAGGACATAGAGCTTATGATTAGCCTTTGCTAATGCCACCAGTACATGCCGTCCAATAAACCCGCTGCCACCTGTCATAAAAATAGTACTCATCGTCTAATTTCCTCCTCATTTTTATATTATATAGTACTATATAGTACTAATTGTGGGTAAAAAAATTACTTCAGCATAAAAGCCAAAGTTTGAAGGATGTTAGGCAGTAATAAAGGATCTTTTCTAGTATGTTGTAAAAATAGGGCCCCCTCAATAGTAGACAGGATAAGAGCAGCAAGCTGCGAAGGGGGAAGCTGACTGCTGAACTCTTTGCGTGTAATACCTTCTTGCAGTAGATTTTCTATCGTGTGCATTTGATTTTGGAAAAATGAACCTATCGTCTCCCTCACAAACTCAAATTCATGGGATGTTTGGACGTAAATCGTAAGAAAGGGACATCCGCCTAAACTGTTAGATTGATGCTCAGACAGCAGCATCGTAATTTCGCCAATTCGTTCAACTACAGGAAGATGTGTTTTTTGCACAATATTATCAATAATGTGGTTGTAATGATCGACCATTTGGTCGACAATGGCGGCTAAAAGCTCCTCCTTGCTTTTGAAGTGGTAATAAATATTGGTTTTAGATACTTTGCTGACGGCAACGATTTCATCCATACTGGTGACTTGGTATCCTTTTTCTAGGAAAAGGGTTGTAGCTACTCGCATGACGATGCTGCGATTTGAGGTCTTTGTTTTTTTGATCATATTAGCACTATATAGTACTAGTCTGTAGTTTGTCAATCAGTCCCTTCTTTGTGATGTATCTGCGGGTTATAAGAACAGTGTGGATGCTGGTTTTTTTGTACATCGAATATGACATGATAACAACCTACTACCTTATCTTCAAGCATGCATTCCATCTACTAGCAGATCAAATTATTTCGTAGTTCACCATATTTGAAGATGGAACTCGAAAAAATCGAAACAAGCAATGAAAAATCCTCACAATAAGCGACAGGGTAACTAGAGATTTCAATGACTGAATTCGCTTTTTTGGTGAGATGTAAGAGGTGCGTAGATGCTTACAGAAATGCACTAAAGGATATTGTTTAGATAACATTGTGACGTTTCAGGTGAGGATAATTGCTTCATTAAGCAACACTTTTCTATTTTGTAAAATTATTTCCTAATTTGCAATCTGTAATCGCATTCATTCAAGCCAACGACTATTAATCTTTTGTAGTATTTTGTCGATAGAATATATACAACAACGTACTGTTTGTGAGATTAATTATGATGATGGTCTATACTCAAATGGTACCTTATATGAAATGATAATAAAGGTGTCTAAGCAGTATCTGTCCAGAGCTAGCTTAGCTTTGAAACATAATAATAAAACTGTTGGTTAGAGTTAAATGTGAGGGATTAACTAACCAAATTAATTGGAGAGAGATTATGAGATTAAAACAAAAAAAGCAAATAATGGAATTTATTAATACGATAGAAGAAGGCATTGATTATTTAAGCTATAGTGGTAAAAATAGTACAACTGCAATGATACAAGATTGTAATGATGGTTTAATGTTCTTATCTAATTTAATGGGTGAGGAACAGGAAGTAAGCGAGCTTGTTCA
The DNA here is from genome assembly GCF_022346885.1 of Paenibacillus sp. ACRRX. Lineage (GTDB taxonomy): Bacteria > Bacillota > Bacilli > Paenibacillales > Paenibacillaceae > Paenibacillus_B. Next base: position 452,892 of record NZ_JAKRNK010000004.1, on the reverse strand, counting down.
AAAGGCAATCCATACGGTTCAAAGTTTGATACCAGGAGAACAGGATGAGCAAATCTTTATAACACGCATCAATTTAATAAAAGAGATCATGAATGATGTGAGATCAATAATTAAAAATAATGTGAAAACAGAACTAGAAATAGCGTTTATGCCATACAAAGTATCCATGTGGGACTCATTAGAAAGTATATATAGAGAAGCAGAAAAAGATCCTAATTGTACTTGTTATGTAGTACCTATTCCATACTATGAAAAGGATGCTCAAGGGCAAATCATTAGGTTTTGTTATGAAGGAAATCAATTGCCAAAGGATATAAAGATTACACCGTTTGAAATGTACGAGTTTGAGAATAGACAACCAGATATTATTTATATCCATAATCCGTTTGATCAATATAATTCGCTAACGATGGTTAACCCTCGTTTCTATTCTGACAATCTCGCACAATATACAGACATGTTAGTCTATGTACCCTATTATGTAGCTGGTAGCTCAGAAAAACCAGATATATACGTAATGCCATCGTATAAAAATGCAACAAAAATCATTGTGCAGTCGGAAAATTTAAAAGATGCTTATGTGGCAAATGGAACGGATGCTGATAAAATATTGGTCCTGGGGTCCCCTAAAGTTGATGCTATGCTTGCAACGTTAAATGAGCCTAGAGAAATACCATTATACTGGAAAGAAACGATAAAAAATAAAAGGGTATTTTTATTTAATACAGGCATCGCCGATATTCTATCTATTGACACGTGGTTTGAACAAACAGAACTAGTTTTAAATTATTTTATGGATCATGAGAATTATACTTTAATTTGGCGCCCACACCCGCTTACAGAACTAACAATAAAAACATTGCGCCCTCGTCTTTTGGAAGCATTTGAAAAGATAGAGAATAAGCTGAAACAAGCTACGAACATTATTATCGATAATAATGGTGATACTTATCCAGCAGTTGCTGTATCTGATGCTATCATTAGTGATTATAGTTCTGTTATGCTGCAATACATTATTACGGAGAAGCCTGTTTTAGGTTTACTAAGTAAAACGAAGCTAGAAAAAGATAAATATTATTTTGCAGACTATTTGGGATGTTATTTTACAAATCAAGAAGTATCGGTATCTCAATTTGTTGATATGGTAACATGCAACGAAGATTTCAAAAAAGAAGAGCGAATTTCCAGATTTATTAATAGCATAAGCAATGCAGATGGTACATGTGGACAAGTAATTCATCGAACCATTAAAAATGAAGTTATTAATAACTAGTTAATTCTTAATCTTGCCGACACAATGTGAGAATAGTGCTGGATCGTAACGTCATTCTGAGTGTTGTTATGGTAATGATTGGATGAAACCAAAAAACAGAAACTATTTTATAATTAATTGGAGGCAAGAATGCTAAATTTTTCAGTGGGTCCGGTTATGATGGAGCAGGATATCTTAAAGATCGGTTCTGAACAAATACCATATTTCCGCACAGAGCAATTTTCCAATCTTATGATTGAGAATGAAATGCTTATGAATAAATGTGTAAAGGCATCGGAATCAGCTCGAGTAATTTTTCTAACAGCCTCTGGAACAGCAGCAATGGAAGCAACAATTATGAACCTCTTTGATAAGAGCGATAAACTGCTCATCGTAAATGGAGGGACCTTTGGCACCAGGTTTAAAGAGATCTGCGATATACATGGATTCTTATCGGAAGAAATTTGTTTAGATCATGGTGAGATATTAACGAATCAACATTTAGAATCATACGAAAATAATAATTTTACAGGTTTCTTAATAAATATGCATGAAACATCTACTGGCGTTTTGTATGATATGGAGCTAGTTAGCGGCTTTTGCAAAAGGAATAATTTGATGCTTGTAGTAGATGCCATAAGTTCATTTCTAGCTGATCGTTATGATATGAGTGAATATAATGTTAACGCAACAATATTAAGTTCACAAAAAGCAATTGCTCTACCACCTGGTATGTCTTTTGTCGTGTTGGATGGAAAAGCCCAGGAAAGAGTTTTGAGAAACAATGTAAAAAGCCTGTACTTTAATTTCAAGAATTATTTATTGGACGGATTAAGAGGGCAAACACCGTATACCCCTGCTGTTAGCATACTCTTACAGTTAAGAGAACGATTAAGAAAAATAGATAGTATAGGAGTTGATAGGACTGTAGAAGAAGTCGCTCGTATTGCTCAAGATTTTAGAACGAAGATTAAAGGATTACCATTAATGATAACGTCTAGTTCCCTTTCGAATGCTGTCACGCCTCTAAAGCCAATAGGGAAAGTCCCTGCAGATGAAATTTTTAAATATTTAAAGGATCATTGTCAAATATATGTCTGCCCAAATGGTGGATCACTTAGTAAGGTCTTGTTTAGAGTTGGTCACATAGGTGCATTAACAGAAGATGATAACAGTGAGTTAGTAAATGCTTTAATTGATATGAATAAGAAGGGTTTGTTATAACAAGGGAATGCTACTGACAGTGCAGGAAGGTCAGCTAATGATAACCCATATTGATATGCTAGTACAATTCATATTTTGGGAATAATCAAGTAAGAAATATAAAGTTGGGGGAGGGTCAAATCATGAAAGCTATTTTGTTGGCGGCAGGAAGAGGAACAAGAATATCAAGAATGATTGAGGAAATCCCCAAATGTGTATTGCCAGTTGATGGTATTCCGTTGATTAGAAGAAGTGTACTGATGTTATTAGAAAGAAATATTCAGCCAATCGTATGTGTTGGATATTGTAGAACTAAGATTTATGAAGCTTTAGAAGGCCTAGATGTTACATATTATTTTAATCCATTCTATAATGTAACTAACAGTATTGCCTCCTTCTGGTTTGCTAGAGAAGAATTGACAGAAGAAACTATTATTATGAATGGTGACGTTTATATTGATGATACTATTTTAAATCTGATTGTAGAGACGAAAAAAGATTGTGCTTTAATGGTTGATACAGGTAGAACCGTAGAAGGCGATTATTTTTTGCAGCTAGAAAACGGATATATAAAAAAGTACGGCAAGGATTTACCTTTAAAAGAACGAACGTGTGAATATGTAGGAATGGGAAAGATAAGACCAAAATTCCTTGTTGAATTCAAAGGGAAACTAGAGAGTTTAATTGGAGATCAACAGCACCAACTATGGTGGGAAAATATATTATATTCACTAATAGAAGAGAAAAACATAGAAACTATTGATATAAAAGGGATGTTCTGGTCGGAAATCGATTATTTTGATGATTACGAAAGAATATTAGCTTACACAAGTAAGGCTAACAAAAAAGAAAGGGCTGTAGGAGGCGGAGTGTGAAACCGGGAGTAGATTATATAAAATTAAATGATGAGCAATTAAAACAATTGAAAATTGAGATGTTTTCACTTCTTATAGAAGTAGATCGTATATGTGAAAAGCATAATATACAATACTTTTTATCTGATGGGACATTGCTGGGAGCAATTAGACATAAAGGATTTATTCCGTGGGATGATGACGTGGATATCCAAATGTTTAGACAGGATTATGATAGATTTTGCGAAATTTGCGAAAGCGAATTGAATAAAGAAAAGTTTTTTTTACAAAACCAACAAAACGATAAACATTATAATTGGGTTTTTGGAAAGTTACGATTAAAAAATACATCCTATATACGTTCAGGGCAAGAACATTTAAAACAAAAAGACGGCATATGTATGGACATTTTTCCAATAGACAATATTTCACCAAACAAGTATATACAAAAGCTCTCTATGTTCATATGCAAAATTTGTAGAAAAATATTATGGGCGCAGGTTGGAAAAAAAGCTGCAAGTACTATATACAGTAAAATGCTATTTAAAGTGTTATCTTTCATACCTCGAAAGGTTACTATTTTTATTTTTGATTATTTTTCTAAATTTTATAACAAAAAAGAAACGACTTTTCTAGTGTGCCATAATTTAGCAGGTCATATTTATAAACGTGAATGGTATGATCAAACGATAATTGTAAATTTTGAAGGGCATGCATTTCGTGCACCGGAGAGATATGATGATATTTTGACATCAAGGTATGGAGAATACATGGAACTACCGCCGCTTGATAAACGACACGGACATAGCTATGCGTCATTTATAAAGTTTTCGAATGGACTAGAACTGGAACTATAGAGGCGGAGTAAGGGGAAGATTTATGAACAGAATATATAATGAACATGTTGATATTGATCATGAAAGTCTACAAGACTTTTATAGAAAAAGAGCTGTTGAAAAGGTTTCTATTGATGTCGATGCGCCAGTAGTTTTATGTGGTGACAAGGACAAAAGCAAGATTGAAATATGGACCAGCTTTGAAATAGAACACAGGCTTCCTCTTTTATGTTTAGATAGCAATAGTCGTGTGCTTGAAGTTGGCTGTGGGACAGGACGTATATCAAAATATATTACTTCTGTTGCAGATACATATGTTGGTGTTGATTATGTAGAGGAATTTATTGAATTAATACAATCGCGAGAAGATATTGAGAAAAAAGATACGACCTATTTTATTCATTCTTCCATTCAGGAATTAATGAATAATGAAGATGATTTTCCTATAGAGGAAAAATTTAACCGGTTTATTATATCGGGTGGAGTTCTAATGTATATTAATGACGATGAGGTAAAGACAGCACTTAATAGTCTTGTTGGAAGATTTGATGAAGAGTGTATCATCTACTTATCAGAGCCAATTGCATTGAAAGAAAGATTAACTTTAAATAAATTTTATTCTGAAAATTTAGAAAGTGAATATAGTGCAATTTATCGAACTGAAAAGCAATATAATGATATTTTTGAAGTCTTATATAAAGAAGGTTTTGAATTAAAAGTAAGTGAAGAGTTTTTTTATGATGACATAAAGGCTCAAAATGAAACAAAGCAATGGATATTTATATTGCAAAAAAGTAAGAAATAATAAAGTAGTTACAAGGGGAAATAACTGTTGGATTATTCGTACTGGGATAATTATTATACAAAAGCTGAGACTTCTAATGAACCAACTAAGTTTGCAACCGATATTCTACCTGTTTTGGAAAAAGGCAAAACATTGATAGAATTAGGTTGTGGAAATGGAAGGGATTCTTTATTTTTTGCTGGGAACGATATACGAGTAATTGCGATTGACCAATCACAAAATGCAATTTCGAACTTACAGGCGAACTATGCCAATGAGAATATTCAGTTTGCAGCAAAAGATTTCATTCGCTCGAATGTGCTAAAGATCAATAACTATGATTATGTATATAGTCGCTTTACATTACATTCAATTACGGAAGAAGAAGAAGATATCCTACTTAATAACGTATACAACTCTATGAAAACAGGAGGACAGTTTTTTATAGAGGCTAGAAGTGTTAAAGATGAAATTTTTGGATTGGGAAAACAAGTGGGTAAGAATTCCTACTTTTATAACGAGCACTATAGAAGATTTATTGTATTAGATGAATTAGTACAAAAGTTACAGCTTATAGGGTTTCAAATAAGCTATATGATTGAGGGAAATAACTATGCTGTTTATAAAGAGGAAAATCCAGTAGTTATTCGAGTAATCGCAAAGAAGTAATCGGTGAAGAATAAGGATGAAAACCTGTTCTGAAGGATTTCTTGCAATAAAAGAGAGAACAACAAAGACAAGTTCAAATGCCGATCGATGATGAATTCTAGCAGCAAGTAATGGAGCAATCAACATCGATTTGCTTCCAACAAGCACCCCCCAACCAATACGGACTGGGGGGTGCTGTTATTAGTAAACGCTAATTGGTAGTCGACCTGCTCATCTGGTGAGTGTATCCTCCGAACGAATATCCCACAATAATTACTTTATTCGCCGAGGTGAATGCTCCTTTAGTCTTCACCTATAAGCCAACCATGTTAGGTTCGGCTCAGCTTATAGGAGGAGAGCATTAGAGGCGGATTCCCTGATATCTAGATCTAACGCTACCCAGTGTCCTGATTGATCAGTTTTAGCACCTTTGCCTGTGGGTTACTTTTTGAATGTGCATGAAGTGGTGCAATACAATGTTGTTAAGGATTATAGGCTATAATAAATACGCCTGCTGAGCTTTCAGCAGGCGTATTTATATACAATATTATGCTCTAAACCATTTTCTGCGTATCCCGATAAGCGCTGCTCCCAGCAAAATCAAGGCTGCACCTATTAGCTGCATAGGCAATGAGCTATCTTCACCCGTCTTCGGCAGAACGTTACCAGAGTTGTTGTCACGGTCTGGTTCACGATTGCTTGTCTTATCATTTACACTTGTATCCTTCACTTCATCCGTTGTACCGGTGTTGGTATTATCCCCAGAGTTATTATTGCTATTGCCTCCTGGCTTAACGGTCGGTTTGTCCGTGTTACCGTCAGGCTTGTCGGTTGGCTTGTCCGTGTTACCGTCAGGCTTGTCGGTTGGCTTGTCCGTGTTACCGTCAGGCTTGTCGGTTGGCTTGTCCGTGTTACCGTCAGGCTTGTCGATTGGCTTGTCCGTCTCACCATCGGGCTTGTCGGTCGGCTTGTCCGTGTTACCGTCAGGCTTGTCGGTTGGCTTGTCCGTGTTACCGTCGGGCTTGTCGGTTGGCTTGTCCGTATCACCGCCCGGCTGATCTGGAGTCTTACCTCCATTGTCAGGAGGAGTTGTTGGATCAACTGGTGGCTGCGGTGTGACCGGTTGGCGCGTATTCGCTACCGTTACAACCGCCTCCTTCTCGCTGATCACAACGAATCCAGTCATCTTCTGGTCAATTATATAGCCAGAAGGTGCTTTAATCTCTTCGACAAAGTATTTACCTGGCTTGAGGACAGGGATAAGTGCCTGTCCGTCTTTATCAGTAGTTAGAAGCGGAAGCTCCTTGCCAGATGCATCGACTACTGGTTTTTGATTCTCGTCCAATAGACGGAACTGAGCCCCAGCAAGCTTCACGTCTGGATGGCTTGTTTCAATCTTGATCAGCTTAACGGAACCTGAAAGCGGCTCGCGAATGTTTTCTACCGTCACAACCGCCTCCTTCTCGCTGATCACAACGAATCCAGTTAACTTCTGGTCAATCATATAGCCAGAAGGCGCTTTAACTTCTTCGACGAAGTATTTACCTGGCTTAAGAGCAGGGATAAGTGCTTGTCCGTCTTTATCAGTAGTCAGAAGCGTACGCTCTTTGCCAGATGCATCAACTATCGGTTTTTGATTCTCGTCCAATAGACGGAACTGAGCTCCAGCCAGCTTGATATCAGGGTGACTCGCTTCGATTTTAACGAGCTTAACGCTGCCTGGAAGCAGTTCATTTGTAAATGTAACTTCCAGCTTCTTCTCATCCACGATTTCAAATGTTAACGGCTGTGTACTTAACTTGTAGCCTTTAGGTGCGGCTGTCTCCACAAATTTATAAGTTCCTGCTGACAAATTGTTAACCAGCAGTTTGCCGTATTGGTCAGTTGTTCCAACCTGCACTATTTTGCCTGCAGCATCTAGTAGTTGGAACTTTGCTCCGGCAAGAGGCAAGGCAACTTTGCTGTCATCTACTTTCGTCAACTCGACGGTTCCTTTGATCAACTTATTTTTAGCGATCAGTGTCTTCAGCGTAGATTGGTTTGTCACAATGGTAAAGCCAAGTGGGGTTGTATCCACCTTGTATCCCTGTGGGGCCGTGACTTCAATAAGTTGATAGCTTCCTGGCTTCAGTGCAGACAGTCGAATCTTACCGTCTAGAGCTGTCTTTAAGCTTGTATAACCATCTACATCCTTGAACTCTACTCCTGTTTTTACTTGCAATTTAAACACAGCATTAGGAAGAACCTTCGTAGGTGTATCGATATCGACCTTCGTCAGCTCGACATCCCATTCATCCTTCACATTACCGATTGAGATTGGCGCCATGTCCTTACGAAGTGTGATAAGCTTTCCGTTCTGATATTCACTTGCAATCACATAACCCGTAGGAGCAGCTAATTCCTTAAGTTTATAATCTTTTAATCTGTAATTCTCAAAAGTGGCTGCTCCGTTGACGTCAGTAACAAGCTCTTGCAACAAAGTATTGCCCGACTTGTCATATAGTCCAAATTTGGCGCCAGCTAATGGAAGTTTTGTGCTGGCATCCACTTTAATGATAGTGAGATTCCCTTTGCCAGGGGTAGTTGCTCCACCGCCAGCTCCTGAGAATTGAACCTGAAACTGATTGCTCGTATTTTTGTCAACGCTGCCCGCAGATTGACCTTTAAAGGATACCTTATTGCTAATATTCTCGCCGTTATCGGCATTAATAAATGATTTATACTCCAGAATATAAGCAGCACGGAGTTCATTGATAAACGTTACGGACAACGTATTTCCTACAATATTTACGGTATACTGATCTGAATTTACGAGTCCTGCTTTACTTAAATTCCCGTTCTTATCTACTGTGGTATGGAATAACTTCACCGCATCTGGTATCAGAAGCTGATTTGGCGATAACGTATCTGTTAAAATCGAGCCAGCTTGAATGTAGGATTGGCTGCGATTAACGTTTACTTGCCAGAATGCAAATTCTGCGTCAGCCCCAGTCCCCTGTCTACCCAGTTTATTTACAAACTCACCGCCATGCTTTGGTGCAACCGTAGCACTCTTCTCAAATAATGTTGTCATAGAGCCTGCGCCGTCTCGCAGCGAAGCTTCGTTGGAATAGGAAGTTGTAACCGGATGCCCATCCAGACTCGTCTTGTACGTGATCCGATAAGCAGAATTAATTGGCTTGTTAAAGCTTAACTCAAAGCCGTCTTTCCCATCTTTTTTGACCGTGCTATCAAACGAATAGTCTGCCTCTGGAACAAGGCTACCCACACTGACTTTATTATCAGCGCCCAATAGGTTCAGTTGATGAACGGTGAGCGAGTTGGCTACAAGCGTTTGTTCACCGGTATAAAAGTCTCGGATGACGGCATTTGTAATACCATGGAGATTATAGTTGAAATCAATCGTCCACGTAATTTGTTTTGTGATTGCGTCATAGACACCTGTTTTATTCCCGTTGTCCCGCGTATAGCTATCTGGCACGACGGTTGCTGTTTTTGAGATGGACGGTTGTGAAATATTATTCTCTTTCCAATCCAATACAGCTGTATTCACATATTTCGATTTATTAGCAGTTGGGTCGAATTTAGTCTTGTATGTGAAAACATATTGTTGAGAGATCGGATTCTTGAATGTAATCTTAAGTCCTTCATTATAGGTTGCGTCAGGTTGTACTGTATAATCGACACCTTTTTTAAGGCCTTGAATATCCAAGCTGTCTTCAATGAAAGTTAATTTTTGGCTTGCAAAATTATCTTTAATGATAACATCCTGCATTGTTTTATGATCAAGGTTAAGGTAAATCTTCCATTCAATTGTCTTGCTAGCATAATCAACTGTACCTGGGTACTTGTTAAAAATTACTTGGGAAATCGTTTGCGCAGCATTCACGCCTGTAGGGTTATCTACGATCTTAACATTGTTCTCAACAATGGTGGCATCTGCATGCACCCGATTAATTGCCTTTGTCGCATACTTGATCTCATAAGCGTCGTGAATATCGTTTAGAAACTCTAATTTAAATCCATATCCAACGGAATCATTAACCGTATAATCAGTGCCTTCAGTTAGTGGAGTTCCTGTTGCTTGTGTAGCATTTCCATTGGCATCAATCGTCATTTCAAACACTTCAAACGGTCTTACCAATTCCTGCTGACTCTTGTTAAACGTATCTTGAAGCCAAGCTTTAGACTGTTCAATGGCTTGTTCATTATAGTTGTACTGTACGGCCCAATGAATCGTTTGTGTGTAGGGATCATAGTTGACAGCCTTCTTATCAAGCGGCTTACTGAATCTTACAGTTACTTGAGCTGACTTATCCATGGGAGCAGCAAGGTTACTTCCACTTACTGTGGCTGTATTCTTGTAGGTTTGATCCGAAGTTGATGTAACCTTGGTCGTATACTTCACTCTGTAAGCATTGTGGATATCACCTAAATTAAGTCCAAATCCGTCTGTGGTGATTTGTGGTGTACTACCAGCAACGAGTTCTTTTTCAACAAGGCTACCATTTAAATGTACGTCTAACTTGAACACTTTAACGGAGTTCAGATCAATATTCAGACCAATAGGGAGTTTATCTGCAAATACAGCCTGCTCAATTTTCTGCTCGCCTTTGTTGAGATCGACTTCCCAATTAATTTCACTCGGGTTCATGCCTTTATTGGGATTTCCTCTTTTGTCCATAAGACTGCTTATGTTCGTATTAAAATGGACAGGAATAATGGTGGAGTCACCCTGAATAACAAACGTAATGGGCTGCTCGCTGCTACCAGAGAACTTGTCTTTGTTAAATTGTCTCCATACGAAGAAGTCACCCTTTAATTCTTGTCCGTCTTGAATTTCTTCGTTAAAGGTTAGGGTCACTTGCCCTTCTGGAGTTACGACGTATGTACCATAATCACCAGTTAAATTCCCAGTCAAAATACGATCTACATTAAATTTGTCGGGAAGCTGGAATGTAAAGGTTGAACCAGAGCCATAGGTATGGCCCGCTGGCAGTCCCCACGTAAAATCAATCTGTACACGTGAGCCCGGTGTAGGCCTAACGTCTGTAATATTACGTCCTGTTTCATCTTTCATCGTGACCGAAGTAATGATATTCTGCGTGATCGGCCCATAAGTTGCATTGGTGACACTGTTATTCCCCTGACCATAGGTCGAGTTGGTTACGCTTTGCGAGGAATTGCTCCCTACGATGGACAATGCATTCAGTAATCCTTCACTGGCAAGTACCATGGAAGGAGGAAGTACAAGGTTCATCAATAGGGTGATAACTAAGAGGCCATATAGTATTTTTCTAGAATAATGCATACTTAAAATCTACCACTCCTTTTCTTTTTACAACTGGTCTATTGTCCCCTATATAATAGCTACTTGTCAAATTAGATAGAGGCAAAGGTATATAGATTCATAAGCGTGAATTTATATTTGTTCAATATAAAATAGTAGAGATGTACAAGCCTTTTATTCCCGTGGTATCATAATAGTATCAAAACGCTAAATATGGATAATGGCAAACCTTAGCGAAAGCAGGGGACGCAAAGCCACGGGTCTAATGCACTTTAAGGTGCGATGATAGCCGGGTTGCCCTAATTGCGAGAAGTCGTATATTTTCGCGCTACCATTAGGGTGGCGCTTTTTTTGTTGAAAAAGCGCCCCTATTGTTCATCGTCCAAGCGTAAATCGTTAAGAATGGGGATGATAGTTGATGCGAAAACAGTTGATAGTATTAGTCGCAGGTCTTGCACTTGTAACAGGTAGTGTGATCCAGGCAATACCTGCCTCGGCAGCGCCAATCAAGTCGAACGCTGCAGTACGCATGTTGTCTAATGAGCAGGCTGCCGCAATCAAGTTCCAAGGTGTATCCATTGGATTAAACGAGGATCAGCTTATCAAGCTCGTGGGAGAGCCGAGTCGGAAAGATAGCAGCGAATATGGTTTTGAATGGTACATTTACAACAAAGATTATGAGCGCTATTTGCAGGTTGGAGTGCGTAACCATAAGGTAGTTGCATTGTATACCAATGCAAAAGAGTGGAAGGCTGGCGGAGTTGGCTTTGGATCTACCAAGAATGAGATCACTGCTGTATTTGGACCTGCCTTGAACCAAATCAAGAAAGGGAACACAATCTATCAATATAAAGATAATGGTGGCAAGTATAGCCTTCATAAAGTTGGAAGCCTTTACGCTACGGTGTTCTACGATACGAAGCTGCAATCCAAAGCTTCTTCCATTCAATTGATCCAACAAGAGACTGAGTTGGCGTTCCAAGGTTATTACGGAACTCCGAGCGAGAGTCTGCGCAGTAGCTTTGAGCAAGAGGTGTTTGACCTGACCAATACGATGCGTGTTCGTCACGGCAAGAAGCCCTTACAATGGAATGATCAGATTGCAACTACAGCCCGTAAGCATAGTGCGGATATGGGCAAGAGAAACTTCTTTAACCACAGCAATCCAGATGGTGAAACTCCATTTGACCGGATGAAAGAGGATGGGGTTGCATACAAGCAAGCTGGGGAGAATATCGCAGCAGGTCAAACAAGTGCTATTTTTGCGCATGAAAACTGGATGAACTCCGAAGGTCACCGCAACAATATTTTAGGTGATTTTGCTAGATTAGGAGTTGGCGTATCCTTTGGCGGTTCCTATAAAGTGTATTACACGCAAAATTTCTATACACCAAGTCTTTAATCGGCATATATCATATAGAATCTTCAGCGGTTAAGCAGGAATGAAATCCGGCTTAGCCGCTTTTTATGCAGGTTGAGGTAGCGGGAAGTGGTTTAAAGTAGAAATTCAGAAAAGTTAATTGCTGAAGAGGAAGAGGAGTTCTTAGTACGAGGCCAGAATACGTAGTGACATGGATAGCAAAAGACAAAAAAGCAATTTACACTTTAGAATAACACGGCAGCGCCCCTGTTTATTATGAAATGTGCTCCCATTATCGTTGGATAATAAATACTGTTCTTGGATTATTGGATTCGCCCATACTTGTCATTGGCCTATTTCCACCTAAACAAATCCCAATCTAATTTGCTCAGGTTCCTTATACGAGATATAATAATTACGATTGTACACATTCAATGTGGAAAGAGAGCGAGAACAGTATGGGACGTAAATGGAATAATATCAAAGAGAAGAAAGCATCGAAGGACACGAATACAAGTCGTATATATGCTAGGTTCGGAAGAGAAATTTACGTGGTGGCGAAGCAAGGCGAACCGAATCCCGAGTCTAATCAGGCTCTAAAGTTTGTTGTTGAGCGTGCCAAGACATACAACGTACCAAAAGCGATCATTGACCGTGCGATTGAGAAGGCAAAGGGCGGTTCAGATGAGAATTATGACGAACTCCGTTATGAAGGATTTGGACCTAACGGTTCGATGGTCATTGTAGATGCATTAACGAATAATGTGAATCGTACAGCTTCGGAGGTACGATCTGCATTTAACAAAAACGGCGGAAGCCTCGGCGTTACGGGCTCTGTTAACTATATGTTTGATCAGACGGCTGTTATCGGTCTAGAAGGCAAGACGGCAGATGAGGCGCTTGAGATCTTGATGGAAGCGGAATTAGACGTACGCGACATCCTCGAGGAAGAGGAGACAGTAATTATTTACGCTGAACCAGACCAGTTCCATGCTGTTCAAGGAGCCTTTAAGCAAGCAGGTGTGACCGAGTTTACGATTGCAGAACTAACGATGCTGCCACAGAACTATGTGACACTCCCAGAAGATGTACAAGCCCAATTTGAGAAAATGATTGATGCGTTGGAAGATCTGGATGATGTGCAGCAGGTGTACCATAATGTCGAGGGTGACGAGTAAGTATTAATGGAGATGAGGAGTTCACTCTAGCTGTTTCTTGTCGGTTATGGGTCCGATATCATTTAGCTCCATCTCATCTCTGTTTTTATCGATAAGGTTGTGAAAATGTTCGCTTGATTCATCTCAAAAGGCAGTCGCTATTTTAAGCGATTGTCTTTTTTATATAGTAGGACTGGCTAGCTTCACGTTGCATCTTAAACATCTCTCATGCCCTCAGTGGCACCAACTTCGAACAAGGTACATACATGTATACAGTAGCCTATTGACCAGAAGGTTGGGATAAGTAATGATTCAGATCTCGGAGTTGCATTCGAAACCGATAAGTACGCTAAAGCTATCTGAATTCGAACAAGGAATACTGGCACAGAAGGAACGAAGTCCAGAGACCTATTATTATAATTCGCTCGAAGCTTTGGACTTTGAATTGAAGATGCGTACGAGTATAGTAGAAGCTGCCACAGCTTTAAACTTTAGTGGTGTTGATTTTGCAGTATTTGAACGTTCGCGATGCAACGAGCAGTTTTGGGTGCGAGCAGAGAACGGCGGGTTTCAACTTAGACCGGATGTATTGCCCTCAGACGCAATCAATGATATTTTTCAGCAGGGCAAGCTTTATGCATTTGAATGTTCAGCGGCGATCGTAATTATTCTTTATAAGGCCACTCTTGATATGATTAAGAAGGAGGCCTTTAATGCCTACTTTCAGGATCTGTTCATTTGGGATTGGAATTATGATAGCGATTTAAAGCTTGTAGCTAAACGTACTAGTCGTGAAGTATATCCAGGAGATATTCTCTATTTCAAGAATCCTGATCATGACCCACAATTTCCGGAATGGCAGGGAGAGAACGTCATTTTATTGGCTAATGATCTCTATTACGGGCATGGTATCGGAATTAGATCAAAACAGGCGATCATTGACGCCTTAAACAAAGCCAGGGCACCGGGAAGCACCACATCGGCGTTTTTGACAGAGGATGTCATTCATCCGGACTTTGAGTATTTACGAGGGTTAGCGATCAAAGATCATTTTCCAATGTGGGGTAACCGCGAGGGGGGAACGGTGGTGGTTGCTAAAATAGGGAATAAAGTTTATGTTGCAAAATGAAGGTGCTCATACGACTTCAATGCATTCATAAAAAGGCAAGCGCGATAAAATGCGGTTGCCTTTTTATATTGTTCTATGTGGATTTCCAGTCGCAAGTCAAATATTTCTCCGTCATCGAGGTTAGCATTTGAATACCAACTTCGTTCTGGCCGCCTTCCGGGATAATGATATCTGCATATTTCTTAGAAGGCTCAATAAAGGCTTCATGCATAGGCTTAACCGAATTTAAATATTGATTATGAATCGATTGAATCGTCCGACCACGTTCCTCAATATCTCGCAGCACACGTCGGAGTATACGAACGTCTGGATCAGTATCTACGAACACCTTGATGTCGAGGCACTGACGCAGCTGCTCGTCCGATAGGACATGCAGCCCTTCCAGAATGACAATGTTGTAGGGCTTCAGCTCTATAACTTCGCTAGAACGCGCATGCAGGGTAAAGTCATATACGGGTGCTAAAGCAGTCTGGCCTTCTTTAAGTATTTGAAGGTGTTCCATCAGCAACGTGTTATCAAACACGAGTGGATGGTCGTAATTAAGCGACTCACGCTCGGCAAAGCTGAGATTTGGATATTCCTTATAGTAGTTATCTTGAGAGATAAACGTTACTTTGTCTGTCCCCAGACGGTCAATGACGGCTTTGGCGACCGTTGATTTCCCCGATCCGGTGCCGCCGGCGATACCGATAATTAGCATGGTAATGAAATAAACCTCCCTAAGATGACAGATGCAATTATGTATTTTAGCACAGCTTTCACAATTTTTCATCTCGATCAAGCAGTGATTTGCCCAATCACGAGTGATTTGTGGTTATAAATGAAGAGATATTGATTGAGTAAGGCTATCGTACAGACCAGATTATTAAGCTATCCCCTAAAGAGGTGGAAGATATACGCCATACGATGATTGTTAAATTAGAATCGATGACAGATCAAATGAATTACTTATCCAGCAGCAGCCCGCTTAATACAATGGAAAGGCTGTGTAAACTTGTTGCCAAGCCTGCCTCTGCATCCTTGCAGCTTGCAATCCAGAAAGCGGTATCCACCAGTCCCCCGTTCAGGAGCCTTGCTAATGACTCGCTGTCCGTCCTTACAATAACCTTCTCGTCCATCAACTGTTGAAGCATATGGGCCATGGAAGCTAGGCAGTGTGATTGGGATGATTGAGAATATGCGTTACCCAGCACCGAGGGTGCATCCCTAAGCACGATTCGTTGAATTTCTGGTTCGAGCGCCATGGCAAGGTAAGCGCGGCAGCGACCGACAAAGCCCTCCCAATGCCCAACTGCTGCATCTGAAATTTGTTCCAATCTCACATCCATTTCAACATCCAATTCTTTGACTACAGCTTGCAGCAGACCTTTTTTGTCGCCAAAGTGATGATAAAGCGCACCGCGTGTCAGCCCCACGGAAGCAGTAAGGTCATCCATAGATGTGTCTGCATAACCGATCGTGCCAAATGCTTGTCTGCCCGCACTCAATAATTTGGTGCGTGTTTCTTCAATCATTTCTGCTCTTGCTTTTCGAGCCATTCAGATTCCTGCTTCCATACGTATTTGTTGTATAGTGTTATCTTCTCTGCTATATCCGCTGATCGTGCACAAGGAGGTAACGAGAAAAGGTTATCAGGTATGTTGATTAGTCGCATTATAATACCTCACAGAAAAGTATGAACGCAAATGTTGATCAAGAAATAGTAATTGACATACGAATCGTATGTATATATAGTATTTCACATACGACGTGTATGTCAATGTGGATGATCTCGACGCTAGGCGCAGAAATTGTCTTAGTTCTAGTACTGTTCTGCGCGCAGTGAGTTAGTATGAAGTAACCAAGGCAGGGAAAGTTGTGTGCTGGTTTAACTTTTGAATGGAGGTGTCGTATGTTTAAATTATACCGTGAGATATTTAATGCTCCTGGTGCAAAGGGATTCTCTGCAGCAGGCTTTATTGCCAGAATGCCAATCTCGATGATGGGGATTGGCATCGTTACGATGCTGTCGCAGATGCGCGGTGAATACGGGCTTGCTGGTGCTGTTGCAGCTACGTTTGCGTTGTCGTCAGCTTTGATCGCTCCTCATATCTCACGTATGGTAGACCGATTGGGGCAATCCCGAGTGCTGCTCCCATCCGCGGGAATTAGCGTGGTATCGATTATTTCCTTGCTCTTATGTACAAGATACGAAGCACCCGTCTGGACGCTGTTCCTATTTGCATTGCTAGCAGGGTGTATGCCTAGTATGTCGGCCATGGTTCGTGCACGTTGGACGGAGTTGTATCGTGGTTCTCCTATGCTGCATACTGCTTTTTCTTTTGAGTCTGTTGTAGATGAGCTTTGTTTTATTATAGGTCCTGTCATTTCTGTTGGACTAAGTATTATGTTCTTTCCTGAAGCGGGTCCGCTATTATCGTGTATTTTCTTATTGATAGGGGTAGTCTTATTTACGATGCAAAGGAGTACAGAGCCTACTGTTCGTCCCCTTAGCTTGAAGAGTGCAGGTACTGTAATTAAGATTGGTTCATTACGGCTGTTGGCATTCACGCTTGTTGCTGTGGGTACCATATTTGGCACAATAGACGTCGTTAGTGTAGCCTTTGCAGAAAGTCAGGGGAACACAGTGGCGGCTAGTTATGTGCTGTCCATTTACGCGATCGGCTCCTGTTTGGCAGGTTTGGTGTTCGGTACGCTTAAATTAAGGACACCGCTATACCGTCAATTTCTAATAACGGTTGCGGTGGCGATGGTAACGATGATCCCGCTGATCTTCGTAGACAGCATAGTCAAGCTTGCATTCGTTGTATTTTTCGCCGGTATGTCTGTGGCTCCTACTATGATTGTTACGATGGGACTAGTGGAGAAAATCGTCCCCGAGTCGCAATTAACGGAAGGTATGACTTGGGCCATTACAGGGCTCGGTGTCGGGGTTGCTCTAGGATCAGCAGCGGGGGGATGGGTTGTCGATGGTTTTGGCGAACGAATGGGGTTTAGCGTTGCAATAGCAGCAGGCGTGATTGCTTTAGCAATTGTAGGAATAGGGTACAAATCCCTTCAGTCAGCCTATTATCACGCGATTAGTAGTTCCAATAAATAACGTTCTATCCATTTTTAATTAAGACGAGCTTTCTCTAATCATCTTACGCTCGATTCCATAACGAGTTGACGAACTGCTTTGTTAAGGCAAGCAATAGAAGATGATGTTCTTTTTAAGGAAGAGGTATTATCCAATTTCAGGAGATTAATGGTGTTGACACTGTTAATGGTCATGGATATAATAGTCATAGCAACTAATAGGAGTTAACGGGCAGCGTAACCAATTTATTGAGAATAAGTTTGGGGAGTTGCCTTTATTACGCTCGATAGTTGTTATGACTAGTATTGTTATAACAAATAATAATTTTTTAGGAGGTGGTTAGAGACAAACTCAACAATAAGCATTTTCAGCCCGCCTTACAGGTCACTAACGATTGGCATCATGTTGATTTTGACGACTGTAGCGTTTGAAGGATTGGCTATTACAACCATTGCACCTGCATTGGCGCAGAGCTTGCAAGGTATTCATTTGTATGGCTGGATATTTAGCGCGTTTCTGCTGTCACAAATCATTGGCACGATGGTTATAGGCCAACAGCTCGACAAGCACGGTGTCTTACGTTCTATTTTATTATCTTTCACGATTTTTATTATTGGCATTGTGATTGCTGCAACTGCCTTCCATATGTACATGATGATTGCAGGCAGAGCTTTGCAAGGATTTGGGGCAGGTGCCCTCAGTACATGTGTGTACTACAGCGTAACACTGCGATATCCTGATGCCCTTCGCACAAAGATATTAGCTGCGTTTTCAATGGCCTTTGTCATCCCCGCATTAATCGGACCCTATGTAGCAGGACTTATTGCTGCTTATGTATCATGGAGATGGGTGTTCTGGATTGTGCTGCCGCTAATTGCTCTCGCTCTAAGCTTGACGCTCCCTTCATTTCGTAATTTATCTGGTAATGGATCAACAACTCCTCGAGGGAGTAAAAAAGAAATATATGCGATCTTACTCGCCCTTGGCACAGGTTTACTGTTAACTGGCTTAGGCGGGATTATCAATTGGTGGGGCATTGTACTCACGGTGGCTGGTGTATTTATGATGATTCAGCCATTGCGGATGCTGCTTCCGGAAGGCACGTTTAAGGTTAAGCAGGGCTTGCCAGCAACGATGGTTACGAGAGCATTGTATGTGGCTTGTTACTTTGCGACGGAAAGTTACGTTGTTTTGGCCCTTACACAAGTGAAGGGATTATCAGAGGAAGTGGCGGGTCTCATTGTTGCTGCGGGAGCTTTAAGTTGGTCAACAGCTGCATGGGTACAATCCAAACTTGACGAAAGAGACCTTGGTCGCGGTCGGAGAAGCAGGGTGACGTATGGCATCGGTATTATGATCGTTGGGGTCATATTTGTGATCATGGCGGTCGGATTACCAAGCGGAGGGATTGTTCTCGCCTTGACGTCGCAGATCATTATTGGATTTGGCGTCGGGTTGGCTAACCCTACTACTGGGGCAATTGCTTTGCAGTACGCTCAGGCAGGGAAGGAAGGCGAAGTGTCTGCGACACTGCAATTTGTCGACTCTTTTAGTATTGGACTAAGCATAGGTTTAAGCGGTGCACTTATTGCTTTAAGTGAGACGTTCCAATGGGGTATCTTGGCGGGCGTCTTAATAGCTTTGTCGCTCCAGCTATGCTTTGTGCTATTAAGCTTGCTGGCATCGTTCCGTATTACGACACGAAGTGCCGAGGGTAAGCAATCCTATGAAGAGGCTCGGAGTTCGAGTACACCCAATTCTATGTAAGGAAAAGACGACATTTATCGGAGGTGGAGAAGATGGCACGTGTGTTAGTTGTAATGATGCCTGCGGAGGGACATGTTAACCCATCTTTAGGTTTGGTTAAGCAATTGGTGGATAGCGGTGAGGAAGTCATTTACGCTTGTACTGAAGAATTCCGTACTCGTGTAGAACAGACGGGTGCCAAATTCATAACGTTCCATTTTGACAGACAGGCCTTTTCAGACGACCCGGATTTAAAGCCAATTGAGTTTAAGCATCCCAACCAATTTATCTACATGATACTTAGAGGACTTGTTGAACGAATGGTTCCACATGTGCTGGACGCCGTTGAGCAGGGCGAATATGACTATATGATATACGATTCTTTAATGGGATGGGGAGGGCAGGTTGTTTCTGAAAGACTAGGTATACCAGCGGCATGCTCGATAGCTTCCTTCGCTTTTGCTGAGCCCTTAGGATTAAGTAAAGGATCTTATGAAGACACCGAGGAAATGAAGCAGCTTTATAGTGTAATCGAGGAGCTGTCTCAGCAGTTAGCTACCAAGTTTCAGGTGGCCACTCCACCAGTGGATGAAATCGTCAAGCATTTTGGGCAAATTAAGATTGTGTATACGAGCAGGTATTTCCAACCGCAGGTGGATAAGCTGGATGACAGCTTTGTATTCACAGGTCCCTCCATCGTCCCTCGTGCAGATGCTCCAACATTTTCATTCGAAACTTCCCACGAACAGTACAAGCATACCGTTTACATTTCGATGGGCACCATATTAAATAGAGACCTTAACTTTTACAAGTTATGTTTCTCGGCCTTTCAAGAGTTGCCGATTCAATTTATTTTATCTTCAGGCAAAGATACGGATTTGACATCGGTGGCTGATCTTATCCCAGACAATTTTATTGTAAGACCATACATTCCACAGTTAGAGGTGCTGCAGCAGGTAGATGCTTTTATAACCCATGCTGGCATGAACAGCACAAGTGAGGCTTTGTATTTTAATGTGCCTTTAGTAACTATTCCACTAACTTCTGACCAGCCAATGGTGGCTAGGCGAGTACAGGAACTTGGGGCCGGTGTGGTTGTGGATAAGCGGGAGCTTACACCGGAGAGCTTGAAAGCCGCATTGTTAGAGGTTCTGCACGATCCATCTTACAGGCAGCAGGCTCACGTGATAGGGGAGACATTACGTCAAGCTGGCGGGTATAAGCAGGCTGCGATCGAAGTCATGAATCGTATGGGCGGATCACGACTTCGCACGGTCTCTTCCACTCAAGAATAGCTGTAGTACCACTGCCATAAGCAATTTGGGCCATCTCCCTTCATTGACACGATACAGGTTGATACCTATAATGGTCGTAGCAACTATTATTAGTTTATGAATTCGGGGGCTCACATTGGAATTAGAAAAGTATATCGGTGTTATTGTCCATCGGGCAGATTTAAAGCTTAACAATTATTATCAGAAGGTAGTTAATCCCTTTGACATTACCGTTGATCAATGGGAAATACTAGTTGTGTTATGGGAAAATGAAGGGATTACCCAGAAGGAACTTGCGGAACGATTGTGCAAAGATCAGACTAATATTGCACGTATGCTGTTTAAACTAGAGAAAAAGAGTTTTATTTATCGGGTCACGCATGAGACGGATCGTAGATCTTTACGCGTGTATTTAACCGATAAAGGAAGAGACGTCAAAGAAGAGATTCTTGCTCCTTCTATAGAAGCATATCAGAAAACGATTGAAGGACTGTCGGAAGAAGAGGTGGAGACTTTTAGACGAATCCTTTCCGTCATGTATAACAATGTCAAAGATTTATAAGCTGAACAAGAATGTAGACGAGAATGATGGGTAAACATGCCGCTCATAAGGTTATTTTGCTCGTTACTATCATGTGCTCCCCTTGTGGCAGGCCATGTAAAGTCATCGCTTGTGGATGGACTTTCAGGTATTGCCCAAGGGGATTATTTGTCGTGATAGAAATTGTTGGCACAATGAAATGTCGGGTCCATAACAGGAGAACTCGTATAGAAGGAGAGGATGAGCTAAAGGAAACTGAGGAAACTGATCACGGAAATTTGTCCATGCGTAGAACAGAATAACGTCCATGGTGACCGCACTGCACATTATCATATAATCATTTAATAGTGAGAACTATTTTCAATGGGGAGGAAATGAAGATATGCCTTACGAGACAAGCATAGAAGGCGCACAGGCTGTTGAAGGCAATAAGCGAGTCCCTGTGCAGATTCCAGGCTCTGAGCAGTGGTTTGTTCGCTCGCGAGCAGAGAATCGTAAGTATCATATTCAAGTGGCAGTGCCCGCCGAGGGGCCTCCTGCTGCCGGTTATCCTGTCATTTATATGCTTGACGGCAATTCTGTATTTTGCACGATGGTGGAGACGGCAAGATTACAAGGCCGTAATCCGGATAAGAGCGGCGTGATCCCTGCAATTGTAGTCGGCATCGGATATGAAACGGAAGGACCTTTCTCTCCAGAACGCTACTGTGATTATACGATTGCCGGTACGAGTCCTTACAACCTTAAAGCGGATGGAACGAAGCCGTATAAAGAGGGAGGGGCCGCAGCCTTTCTGCAGTTTATTGCAGAGGAGCTTTTGCCCGATATTCAAGAGCGATACCAAGTAGATGCCTCGAGACAATCGATATTTGGGCATTCTCTAGGTGGATTGTTTGTTCTTTATGCGATGTTTGCGAAGCCAGGATTGTTCGAAAATTATTTGTCGGGCAGTCCGTCCGTTCATTGGAATGAGGCAGAGTTTCTCGCACATGAGCAGCAATTTACGGCTGATCTGGCACAAAGCGAGCATCACATTAGGCTATTGATTGGAGCAGGTGAGAATGAGAAAGGGCATTTTACGGGTCATATTGAAAAGGTAAATGCTTTTGCCCAACGTTTATCTGGTCTGTCGTATCCACACTTTCAAGTGGAGTTCAAAGAGTTTGAGGGAGAGGGACATATTTCGGTGCTGCCTGTATTTATTAATCGCTCCTTACGGTTTGCCCTTAGACCTGAATAAAAAAGGGATAGTTAGCTGTGGTTAGAAGGACGTCTACAATGGACGTCCTCTAACTATTCTTCGGCTGCATCAAGGATGTTGCAGATTGCAACATCCACTCCATCGGTATGCTCGAACCAGCCAACCCATGAGAAACTTTAAATGATAGCGCTTATCATTTGTCATATGGGAAACAAGTTGTTAATGATGAGGAGTGCTCGCTGGACTTGTATTAGCTGCATGTGGAATGGAGTGATTTGTAATTACCGAATGATTTTGTACGACAAATCCATTGGCAGGCTGCCCCATCCAGACGTAAACGAGCATCATGCCGAACAACATCACGCAGAAGTTTACGGCAACGAAGGTGTAACGCAGTTTTGATGTTTGCTTAAACTCGAACAAAATCTTCCTATCCTCTCGTCCAACGATCAAGAAAATAATCAACAATGTATGGACGACAGTGTGTCCAACGATCTCTGTGAAGCCAAACACGGTGGTTGTGGCCAGAAAGACTCCCGTTAGCAGCAATGCTGTAAATCGATTCATAAGTCCGACGATAAACGCCCACGCAAGACCCATCTCGATAAAAGCACTAATTAGCACGAAGTCTTCCACGGTAAAACCGAGCGTTGGCAAACCATACTCATGCATTAAAGAACAAGCAAGCTTAGCTAGTGTCATCTTCTCCATAGCGAGCCAAGCGAGAGAGAGTCCTGTACAAATATAGAGCACAGGAATTGCCGTTCGATACCATCTGGTTTCAGCTACAAACAAATAATACATAATGCCGAGATAGAACATATAATCCAGTGCATGGAACAGACCATAAGTAGTAAGCGCTTTAATATATAGGGTAGTCAGTGCTGCTCCACTAACGAAGAGGCTCTTCCGATGCAGGAGTCCAAGGATCGCCACTACAAGTACCGCATATACCCACCAATCGTTGGATACGAGCGTAGGAGCAAGATAAGTTCCGGTAAATAGTTGCAAGATAAGTCCAAGTCCCAGGCCGACACGAAGGACAAGTTGTTGAAAGCGCTTTAAACTATTGAGTGAAGAATGTACCTTGCGAACGATACCAATACGATCAATAGACTCATTAAAGATTGCAGTCAGGAGAAGCACTGCTACAGTAAAGCAAAGCCAGAACAAAAATGTAGGGGTTATCACTTTGTTGATTGCTTGAGGCGTCCACTCTTGGTCAGTAGTAAACCATTTGACATGCATGTACAGCTTTTGCCACATTGGCAATCCTTGATACATTATCCTTACCTCCTTTGCATGCGCGAGACGTCGATATGCCCTCAATACCTCTGTTCAGGTTGCAAGAAATGGCTGCGTTTGCGTAATCTTGGGAGATGCAGGAATGGTCTCAACATGGTGGATGTGCAAAAATTTCAGGTAGGCATTTCTGATGAGGATACACATTAGACTTGTGAGTAAATGAGATGTTCCTTAACTTAGGTAAGTAGTCCGCAGAAAGAAGCAAGTTCTTGTATGTACGGAGAAGTTGGTGGTCATTCGAAAATTTACGCAGGTTGTTCGTTCATAATCTTTAGCAATTTTTTAGTTTTCATTTATATTACCACAATTTAGCCAACATGCCAGTGAAAAATGTGTCGAACAATGTCGAATGTTAAATATTTTTAACTATTTTTAAAAAACAGGTAAAAAAGACTACTCGCCGTTCTTATCGGTGCAGTGATGCATCAAAACGAAAAATGGACGGAATACCGATCGTTTAAAGAGGCACAGTTTCATAATTTTATATGTATGAAATAGGGAGCCCATTCGAAGAAGCTGGTGTAGAAGATGGAAAATGAGGCAAAGGGAGCGGACAGCAGATACCTTCTTGTGGGCGTTAACAATCGGCGCATGCTTTATGGGGGAATAAGCTTCTACCGTTGAAATCTTTACCGGGTCTATAGCCTAATACCTAGATGAGTTATGGTTATCGATCACCAAGCTGCTGATTGGATTGATATTAGTAGTACTTATTACACTGCTGCTGTCCTATTTACCTTGATGTTAAGGGGGTTAGTTCCATAGTGTTCTGCCATGCTATAACCGTAAGCTGTACCTCTGTTTTTTGCAGTGCCGATCACCTTATTGTTATGCCTAATTGGCAATATCGTTTAGTGACTTTGAGCTCGCAGTGTAGGAAGAGGCAAATAATCACATTAGTAAGCTAAAAATATCGACGAAGACATCCGGATGAAGGATGTCTTCTTTTCAATTTAATACCTTACGACATTTACTTTTTAGGTCTAATATCTGTTCTTACTACACCTACATCTGATGCATTTATCGCAAATGCATTTCCACCTTGACCTGTGCTTGCGCTAGCCGACTGTTTGACATTTACACGGTTAGAACCTTCCCTGGTACGCGTTTTTCTTTGGACTTTGGACATCTTTCTTCACTCCTTACTACAATATTAACCTTGCAAATACCGCTTCTTTCTCCTTTTCTGAATAGCTTTAAAAATTTTTAAATTAATGGCATTACTAGCCAATGCATTCCCGTGAACGGCTTTTGCAGTTGCTGACTGGTATATTTTAATGACAAGGTACTTGTTTTTGCCAACACGGTATTTAAATGTTTTTACTTTTGATTGCTGGAGCATCACGTATTGTCTCCTTTTGTACTGACTGTACAGTTATGATATTCATAAAAAAGGGACAGGGGGCGGCGAATGCTCGAGGGTTTTAGCTGAAATTCAAGGACAGCAATGTATATATGTGGGGCGAGTCCTTGTAGAAGAGCGATGCCTCATCAATCAGGTTACTGACAGCCAAGAAGCAGTTCTACAGAATGTAGGTGAGCTTTGAGGCTATGGTATAATACACGGTATTAATCTAGTTACATGGAGGAACGTACATGCTCAGCTTTGAACAAAAATCGGCGATAGCGGATTCATTCCCTGAATTGCAGCGGAAGTCAGTATCACTTGGACGTATGAATTATCATTATGAGCAAAGTGTTTACGATAAGAAGACAGTGGTGTACCATCTGCATCCAAATGGCAATGGATTTGTTTATGCCGGCCATATCAAAGGCTATGCTACAGACGACAAAGGCATGGTAAATATTCGTGACTTAAGCGCAGATGAATTGAGGACGCTGATCACAAATTCGATCCGCTCGCTGGCTGGCACGCCATCAACACCAGCAGAACCGGTTGTACAAACTACAGAAGAACGGTGGCTGGATGCTGATAAGCATATGCTTACCCTATGTTTTGAAGATGAAGACCAGATGTGGTATGTCTATGCAGGTTTAAATCTAGACACGGTATTTGAAACATATGAGGAAGCGGTTGACTATTTGCAGGAGGAAGGCTTTACACGAGTGAACAGTTAAGTTGTTTCAGATCGAATTAAGGTTCCGTTAAACTTCCGTTTCATACCCGATAAACTACGTCGTCTACACTCCTTATATAGACATAAAAGGAGTGATGGATTGTATGAATAATCGAACAATGAAACGGAATATCGTTCTCTTAAGTTTGATTTGTGCCTTATCTGCCGGCTCAATGACAGTTTTTGCAGGAGCGTCCAACACTACGAATTCCGGCTCACCAGCAAAAGCGTCTACACAACAAAATAAAGCCGTACCAAGCAAACCAGCTTTATTTACACCCGACCAACTGCCAAAGCTGCTGCTGCAAGAGAAATACGAGCGTATTTATAAACAACTTAGCGCGGCATTAAAAAAACAGATTCCGTTAAATGAGTTTAAGAAAGTTGGTATCCCGTTCCATAAAGGCGCTGGATCTTACAAACTGTCTTCTAAGTTGCCAGTGAACGGTCTCCAAAGATATGCGTGGGTGAGCAGCAAAGGTGATAAAGGTGTAGAGGCTATCTTTGACAGCAAGCACACCATTCACAGTATTTTGTTTAAGCCGTTACAAAAATATCCGCAGACTGATGCTAAGCGTACAAAAACGAAGTTCCAACTGCCCTTCCATGGCAATTGGTTCACCTTTTGGGGCGGAACGAATGCTTTGGTTAACTATCATTACGAACATGAAACGCAGCGCTATGCCTATGACATTGTGATGGAGAAGAACGGGTACAGCTATAAGGGCGATGTTTCGAAAAATGAAAGTTATTATGCTTTTGGCCAACCGATTTTAGCTGCTGCTGGAGGTAAAGTTGTGGCGGTTGTAAATGATATAGCGGACAATGTGCCTGTAGGTGTAATGAACAGTGCACAGCCTGCTGGCAATCATGTGATCATTGATCATGGCAACGGAGAATTCAGCTTCTACGCACATCTACAAAAAGGTTCAGCGCTTGTGCAGGTGGGGGACGTCGTGAAGGCCGGTGATGATCTTGGAAAATGCGGGAACTCAGGCAATTCCAGCGAAGCGCACCTTCATTTCCAAGTGTCGGACGGAGTTGATCTGTTTACCTCCAAATCAATCCGTGTCCAGTGGAAAGACGCAGATGATTACGTGCAAGGAACGACGATAAAAGCACCTTAAGCGACATGTAATTCGCAGGGATTTTCTATAATTTAAGACATCTGATGAGATTCAGAGCGCTCTATAGAAGAGCAGAAGAACCTTCTGACCCACAAATTTTGTGGAATAGGAGGTTCTTTTTTATGAGCATAAAGTGTTTGCACAGCTTAATCGCGATTGCCATCCATCATCAAGTCGTATTCGTACACATGTCTTGAAAATGACATCCCGCAGAGATATAATGGAAATAAATGATATGTACGGTGGCGTACAGAAAAGGAATGGCTCAGATATGCCTAAGATAGTTGTGACAAAAGAGGAATGGATTGAGAAAGGAATCGGTAATTTTGCGGTAGGGGGAGCCGATGCTTTGTTGATTGAGAAGATGGCCAGAGAGTTGGGATGCAGCAAAAGCAGCTTCTACTGGTACTTTGGTGATCGAGAGCAGTTTATCAGGTGTCTCGTTGATGAGTGGGTACGTCGAGCCACCTATGAGGTCATGCAGTGTAGTCTAATGGAGCAGAGTGTGGATGCTCGAATTAAAGTACTGTTGACGTCGATGTTTTCAACCCATACAGGGAAGGATTTTGTCTACTATTTGCGGAGAATGGGACAAGAGAATTTTCAATATCGTGACTTGTTGGAAAAGGTTGAGAACGATCGAATAGACTTTATGACTTCTCTGTTAGTGGAACGTGGCTTTCCACAGGAAAAGGCAATTTCGCTGGCGACGGTGATCTACCATTTTTACTTGGGGTGGTATGAGCGTAATAAGTATCTTGGGCCTACTGCGAATGCGGATCAGCTAACTGCATTATTGTGGGAGTACGTGATTCAGACAGAAGGAGGGATTGAATGATTGCGATACTATCATTATCTGTAAGTTGTGTGCTGCTGGGATTGAGTGTCCTGCACGTATATTGGATGTTGGGCGGGCGATGGGGGATCGAGGCAGTGATCCCGGTTCGAGGAAATAAACGATTATTTACGCCAGGTAAGATAGGTACGTTAGGGGTAGCAGCCATGCTTGCTTTTGCTGCTGCTATTATAATGGGTATCGGTGGATTAACGGAGCCTCTGCTGCCTGGCTGGGTGTATCAGTGGGGCGGTTGGGTAATATTTGGTGTGTTCCTACTGCGAGCAATCGGAGAGTTCCGTTGGGTAGGATTTTTCAAGACAGAGAAAGGAACGCTGTTTGCCAGGTGGGATACCAGGGTCTTCTCGCCGTTATGCTTCCTGCTGGCTGCTGCGGTGCTTACTGTGTTAATTATCTGATAAGGTGCTCTATGAAATGTGCGCTAGTGCTATCATCTCACCATAGAAATAGGTATCAAAGCAGCAGAGCCCGCAGATCCTTTCTAACGGGCTTCCGTCATCAAGATGTATCAAGAGGGGGGACCCTGCTCCTATATACTTTGATTGATCACGATCGACAGCTTATAATTGACGAATCGATTTAACGCAACTAAGAAATGATCCAAATCTTCGTTGGAGGCGAACCTGCACTCCAGCATGTAGCAGCCTTCGCCGCTAATTTTATAGTTGGCAATCACATGGGGTGACTGCGCGGCAATAAAGGATAAGTAGGGACGATGATCAAACTCTTTTGTATAGATATTAATAAAGGTGTGGACCGGATAACCGGTTTTAATTTCATCAAGCTGCACGGTATATTGTTTAATAATGCCTTCTTCCTCTAGCTTTGATACTCGATTTGCGGTCGCCTGCCCAGTCATATGAATCTTCTGCCCCAGCTCTTTCATGGAAATGCGGCTGTTCAGTTTAAGCTCCTTCAAGATTTGTTTGTCTGTATGATCCAGCATTCATCACAACCTCTTTCATTAATCAAGTGCTGCATATCGTATTCTTGATCCTATCTATGTCCAAATAGGCTGCTTACATTTTATCCTATAGAAGGAGACAGATAAAGGAGGAGATCAGATTATGAACATTACCCAAATTCGCAATGCGACGCTGCGGGTCCAATTTGGAGGCGTTGAATTTCTTATAGATCCTTTTCTAGCGGAAAAAGGAGCCTATCCTTCATTTCCGAACACGCCAAATGCAGATAAACACAATCCTCTCGTTGAACTGCCAGTGGCAGCGGAGGAGATCGTGAAAGCTGACGTGACGATAGTTACGCACCTACATCTAGATCATTTTGACGATGCTGCTAAAAGACTTTTGCCAAAGCAAATGCGTATTCTTGCGCAATCTGAGCAGGATGCAGCATCAATCAGAGCCGATGGCTTCCAGCAAGTAGAGGCAGTAGGTGAGAGTACTTATGTGGGTGACGTCCGGATTCAACTTACGAATGGACAGCATGGTACCGGTGAGATTGGACAGCTTATGGGGAAAGTATCAGGCTTGGTGCTGACACATCCTAATGAGCATACGTTATATATAGCGGGGGATACGATCTGGTGCAATGACGTAGAGGCGGCGATACAGGAGCATCAGCCGGGAGTTATCGTGGTAAACGGCGGAGCAGCGCAGTTTCTGCAAGGTGATCCAATCCTGATGACCAAGGAAGATATTCATCGCACGCATCAGGCGGCTCCTGAAGCTCTGATGGTCGTATCTCATATGGAATCGGTCAATCATTGTCTGCTAACTAGAACAGAATTAAGAAGCTTTCTCCAAGAGAAAGGGCTGACATCATACATTCGCGTACCGGAAGATGGAGAGAGCTTATCATTTTAAGACGTAATTTGCTGGCCATAATGCCTACTCGTATATGGAAGCTGTCGAGAATTTCTCGACAGCTATTTGTATGTTAAAGAGTCATCCTCAATTCAAGAATATGAATTATGGCGCTGCTCCATTATAATGGATGGATACATGCTAGCAAGTGAAAGACAAGGAGTGGAGCCTGATGGAGATTACAGCGCAGCAGGTAGCAGAGTGGATGATAGCCGAAATTGAATTCAAAGGTATTGCTCATCAAGCTGATGTCATAGATTACGTGAGAACCCACTTCGGTGAATCATTTGTATTTGTAAATGAAAATGGAAATGCTTCGCTTGAAAAGGAAGTTAAGAAGGCATTCCGCAAATTGCATCGCGGACGAGTCGCCTGGGATAGGGATGGCTTCTTCTGGGCATGGACGTGACAACAGCCATTGAAGTGCCAGCATCGTCTGAATAAGCAAGGAGGGTGGCAATGAGATGACAGCTCAAAAGTACTATGTCGTCTGGGCTGGCAATCAACCGGGGATCTACACGAGTTGGCCAGAATGCAAATCGCAGGTAGACAATTACAAAGATGCGAAGTACAAGTCTTACCCGTCGAAAGCAGAGGCAGAGAAGGCATATCGTGAAGGCTGGACCAAGCACTGGGGAAAGAAAGCGGCTGGCGGATCGAAGCAGGTACAGACAAAGACTGCAGCAGCAGTTCAGACGGAAATTGATTATGACAGTATTTCGGTTGATGTGGGAACCAAGGGCAACCCGGGACCGATAGAATACAGAGGTGTCCATACGCAGACAGGGGAAGTCTTGTTTGCTCGAGGTCCGATTCCGAATGGCACTAACAATTTGGGCGAATTTCTGGCTATTGTACATTCTCTAGCTTATCTGAAGCAGAAGGGAAGCACTCAGACTGTATATAGCGACTCCCGAACAGCACTAAAGTGGGTGAGGGAAAAGAAGGTCGCTACCACGCTTGAACGGAACGAATCGACGAGGGAAGTGTGGGATCTAGTAGACCGGGCGGTGCAGTGGCTGCAGAAGAATACTTATGACAATAAGCTGCTTAAATGGGAGACGCAGGTTTGGGGTGAAATTAAGGCCGACTACGGACGGAAATAACCTAAATCTTGCAAGCACGCAAGAAACCCCCGGCAAGAGTTGTCGGGGGTTATAATCTGTAAAATCGGGCCATGCTATTAAGTGAAAATGGAAATCATTTATGGTGTTCAAGTGTTGAATTGATATAAGGTTTATGTTATTATAATGTGTACTCAAATTTTATTTATTTTAATTAACTTTTAATATAACATGAATTATTGATTATGTCAATAATCAAAGCCTAGTCGTGAATAAGCAGCAACTTAAGAATACATGTAAATGCAGATGCAGATGTGGATGTTCAGGGGGGCGAAGGATTGGCTAACGATGAGCGTAATGAATTAGAGAGAAGTCTGGCCAGTGCAAAGGAAGAGGTGCATACTCAATCCGATGTAGAAATGGACCTGCTGCCGCCAGGCATGAAGATTGATGACTCCGTACGTATGTATCTGAAGGAGATCGGTCGAGTCGGCCTGTTGAGTGCGGAAGAGGAAGTGAACTTGGCCAAGCGAATTGCAGATGGGGATGAAGAAGCCAAGCGTATATTGGCGGAAGCGAACTTGCGATTGGTTGTTAGTATTGCCAGACGCTATGCAGGACGTGGCATGCAGCTCCTGGATCTCATTCAGGAGGGAAACATGGGTCTGATCAAGGCAGTAGATAAGTTTGACTACACGAAGGGGTTTAAGTTTAGTACCTATGCTACTTGGTGGATCAGACAAGCTATTACGCGTGCTATTGCAGACCAGGCTAGAACGATCCGTATTCCTGTTCATATGATTGAGACCATCAATAAGTTGGCGCGTGTCTCAAGACAGATGGTACAGGAGCTGGGACGTGAGCCAGAGGTGGAGGAAATTGCCAAGGAGATGGAGTTGAGTGTAGAGAAGGTTCGGGAAATTATGAAGATTTCCCAAGATCCAATCTCGCTTGAGACCCCGATCGGGGAAGAAAATGACTCCAAGCTTGGTGACTTTATTGAGGATCAAGATGCGCTTGCTCCTGTAGATTCCGCGGCATATGAGTTCCTGAAGGAGCAGTTAGGCGACGTGTTGGATACACTTACAGAGCGGGAAGAGAATGTACTGCGTCTCCGCTTTGGGCTGGAAGATGGCCGTACACGCACACTCGAAGAGGTGGGCAAAGTATTTGGGGTAACTCGTGAGCGTATTCGTCAGATAGAAGCGAAGGCACTGCGGAAGCTAAGGCACCCAAGCCGCAGTAAACGTCTAAAGGACTATATGGAATAAGGAGTCGATCATACGGAAGCTGGATTCATGATTCGCTGTTTGAAGTGTGGAGCAGAGCTTGAGGTGGTCCCTGGTCGACGCAACTATCGTAGTGAGGGTATCGTTTTTGGAACCGATAATTATGGTTCGGATCAAATGTCGTGTGAATGCGGGAACGCTATGGAAGAGCACAGTCGATTCGAGCATGATAGCGGTGAAGGGGAATTTATCGTCGAATGGCGAGACATTACCAAATAGGTTACAAAATATAAGAAGAGCTGCCGCAAGGTCATTTTGGCTTTGCAGGCAGTTTTTTTTGCGTTAGAGAAGCAAGGTTTTAATTGTAATAATGGTTAAATATATATTTAAAGTAATTATATAGTTATAAATTAAGCATAAAAGATGGTCTTATTTCATTAATTATCCATATTGTCACGAAAAGTTCAAAAAAATTTGTAAAAAGATAAAACTATTTCCTCTAAACAGGAGTCAATATTATACAGGTATTTTTCATGCCGCCCTGCAGAGGGTATTTTGAGGAGGTAGAATAGTGAAGAAGATCGTTACGATGCTTGTTGCATTTGGGATGTTATTCTCTGCGGTAAATTTGCCAGCAGTGCAAGCCGCGCCCACGATAAAGATTTATTTAAACGGTTCTAGACTTGCGACTGATGTTGCCCCCATTATGGTGAAGAATCGAACGCTTCTGCCGTTAAAAACCGTATTTGAGGCCTTAAATGCTTCGATTTCCTGGAATCAGTCTACGAAGACCGTCACAGCTTCCAGAAACGGAAATGAAATGGTTCTCAAGATAGGCTCCAAAACAGCGAAGTTGAACAATCGTAATATTACGTTGGATGTTCCGGCACAAGTCGTTAAAGGGAGAACGTTAGTTCCTGTACGCTTTGCCAGTGAAGCGATGGGAGAGAAGATTGACTGGAATGAGAGAACGTCCAGCGTTTACATTACCACTTCATCCTCCAACGAAGGCAACAACGGTAACGAACCAACGGATAATGGCAATTATAACGAATTCACACCTGTAACGAATGTGACTGCTGAGTTAACTGGCAATAGGGGTGACGCCAGTGATATTACGGTCAGCTTTAAGAAAGCTTCGAATGAATCGAGTGTCAGCCAATATCGTGTTATGGCTGTAAAGTCAGATCGAGCAAATAGCTTTGATCTGTCTAAAGCAAGAACGGTCTCGTCGAGTAATTATATGACCATTTATAAAGATGGGAAGGATCAGCGTGTATCCATTACTACCGGTAAACGGGACGTTGATGGGGATGTAATCAAGGATAACCAAGCGTACGTAATGTATATCCTTACGGTCGGCAAAAATAATGAGTATGGGTTGTCCTATCAGATCCCAGCCATAACGATTGGTTCTAATTCTTCCGTGCTGCCAGTTAGCAGCTTGCAAGTGGCAGATGTGAACGAGTATGGGGATGGAAGAGACTTATCGGTTACATTCACCAGACCGCAGTATGATGACAATATTAACAGTTACCGCATTATGGTAGTGAAGTCATCTGAGGTATATCGCTTCGATCTTAACACGGCGAATGCCGTAAGCAGTCAGAATTATACAACCGTATATAAGAATAGCGGGACGTTAACTTCAACGTTAAATAGTTCATCTAGAGACACTTCGGGTGATCTGATCCGTAATGGCGTATCGTATACGATCTATGCGCTATCCATAAGCAATAACACAAGCACTTGGGCGAATAAGCTAAGTACGGGATCATCCATTACGTTAGGTAGCTCGATTGGTGCACCAGTTATTACTAAGGTTGAGGATATAAATAATTATGGTGACGGTCGCGACGTACAAGTTAGTTTCAACCGTTCAGCTGATGAGTCCAAAATTAGTGGATATCGGGTATTCGCGGTGAAGTATAGAGACGCAGCTAGCTTTAACCTTGCAGAAGCAAATAAAGTATCATATGGCAGATACCATGATGTGTCGAAGACGGGATATTCCAGCATTACCGCAGCATTGTCTTCATCCGCACGTGATATATATGGTTCTTCCATTCAAAATAATGAAAGCTACCAACTGTTTGTCATGAGTTTGTCTAAAGATAATAGTTCATATAACATGTTGTCTGCGCCTTCACAAGTACTGACCTTAACGAACAATTCGAATACGAACGCGCCAAGTTACGTAACAGCTCGTGATGTGAGTGATTATAATGATGGTCGCGACATGCAAGTGAGCTTTAACCGTTCTGCAGATGAATCCAACATCAGCCATTACCGTGTGATGGTTGTGAAGTCTGGATATGCAGATCGATTCAACTTAGCTGAAGCAAATAGTGTAAAAAGCGCCAATTATACGACTGTTAACAAGACTGGAAGTGGGCTAAGTATAAACCTGTCTGCAAGTGCGCGAGACGTGGACGGCTCCCTCATCCAGAATGGTGTAAGCTACCGTGTATTTGTGCTCGCTATAGGCAATAACAGCAACAATGCTGCATTGTCTACATCTTCTGAAGTAATTACATTATCAGGAAACTCAACATTATATGCGCCAACAAACGTCACAGCATTGGATATTGCTGATTACAATGATGGCCGGGATATGATGGTGTTGTTTAATCGGGCGTCTGATGAATCAAATGTGAATCATTACCGCATCATGGTGGTGAAGTCGGGAAATGCAAGCCGATTTAATTTAAGTGATGCTAATGATGTAAGAAGCTCTAACTATACTGTCGTAAATAAAACGGGCAGTAACCTGAGTGTTAACCTGACTGCCAGTACTCGAGATGTAGACGGTACAACCATTAAAAACGGTGTGAGCTATCGAATATTTGCGCTTGCTGTAGGCAACAGCAGCTACTCTAATGCGTTATCTTACGGCTCGGATATGATTACGCTTGGCGGAGGTTCGGCTGGATATGGTTCTGCTGCGACCAACGTATCTGCCATTGATGTAGCCGATTATAATGATGGCCGCGATATGACGGTGTTGTTTAACCGTGCGACGGATGAGTCCCTGATTAGCCATTATCGTATTATGGTTGTGAAATCATCAAATGCCAGCTGGTTTAATGTGGCTGAAGCAGCCAAGGTCAACGCTTCCAACTATGTTCCAGTGGGCAAGACGGGCAGCAATCTTAATATGAACTTGCCAGCTAGTGCCAGAGATGTAGATGGTGCGCCAATTAAGAGTGGTGTTTCCTATCGCATATTTGTATTCTCGGCCGGATTTGACAATTACTCTGGTAATGCGCTGTCTGCAGCTTCGCCGGATATGATGTTGTCCAATCATTCAAGTGTGACTGCAGTTACAAATGTGGTTGCAAGACCGATCAGTGCCAATGGTACAGCTAGAGATATTGAGGTTAATTTCTTGACCCCTGCTAGTGAAGCTAGCGTGGCTGAGTATCGAATTTTTATCGTTCGTTCGGATCAAGCGAATTCCTTTACTTTAAACACAGCAAATCAAATTTACGAGTGGGGATACACTCGTGTAGCCAAACAAGGCAATTATGCGTTTGCCAGACAGCAGTTGTCGGATAATACGCGAGATATTACAGGAAACGTGATTACAGCAGGTGTGGCGTACAAAGCATTTGTACTTACGATATCGGACAATCGATCGAATCCAGTCAACGCGCTTTCTGCGGCTTCGGCTGAGATTGCCTTGTTGAATCAGAATGGGCCTGCTGCTGTGTCGAATGTGTTAGCTGTGAATGATTGGAACGGCGCAAGCTTTAAGGCTTACTTTGACAGAACGTCCAGCAACAACAATGTTTCCTATTACAAGGTTATGGTCGTGCCTACTTACATGACAGCAAGCTTTAACCTGGATGCTGCCAACAGAGCCCCTTACGGCTTTAAAATTGTAGGTACTACT
Source organism: Paenibacillus sp. ACRRX (assembly GCF_022346885.1). Classification (GTDB taxonomy): domain Bacteria; phylum Bacillota; class Bacilli; order Paenibacillales; family Paenibacillaceae; genus Paenibacillus_B. The sequence goes on along the minus strand of NZ_JAKRNK010000004.1, from coordinate 417,158 downwards.
GGCGATACGTTTGTAACGTTCTCCACATCGGATCTGGATGTAACAGGTAATGCCATCCGAAACGGCATCGCATACAAAGTATATGTATTATCGGTTGGCGATGGCCGCGGTTCTAATGTCAGTGGTTTGTCCGCCCCATCCAACGAAATTGTACTCTAATGCCAGCAGTGTGTCCTGTGTAAGGTGAGATCCTATATAAGTGCGGGGCACAAATCAATGAAAGACCGGTATCTCATCTGGGGGAGATACCGGTCTTTTGGTTTTCAGGCAGAGCTGAGTTGACCCGAAACCCTAAGTTGCTGTGTGAAGCAAGTTTTGCTGCTTTTGCAGTGCTATTTTTGTTTCCTAGGGTATATATATTTATAGAACGGATAAAGGAACGATCTCGGCCTGCGCTTCTTTTGGGTTGATTGGGTAGAGCGGACTGTTCGCCCATATTTGCGGGTATGTTTTTTCTTCTTTTTTTTGAAAACAAGCTTCTTTGAAATAGGTTTTCGTCTTTTATTTGTTAGAGACTTTTGTTCAAAGAGCACAGGGAGGGATAATTGGTGAGGTTGCGGAAGTTGGTTAAAACGAATGCGGTGGACAGGATGTTGTTTGAGCGCAATAAGCAACTGCGGATCCGTGAATACTCTTAGCTCTGCTTCTCGCGTATCAAGACGATCAGCTTCTGAGATTGCTGGTCTGTAGGCATATCCCGGATGACACATAATCTCTGTCGTGCCATCTGGCAGTGCTTCTATGTGAGCAAGCAAACGCTGGAGACCCCCTGGGTCATCATACGTATCCATAATGAGATAATCAGTACCCTTTGGGCGAGGGACAAGATGGAGTGCTAATGGATTCAAACGTATTGGGATATCGCTACGCTGTGAACAGGTGGACAGAACGCTGTAGACTGCGGGAGCTTCCAGATGCGTATGGTGGTGGGTGTCGATGTGAGAAGGGTGAATACCGCTTGAAACCAGCTTGTCGAGTTGATATTGCAATTCCGTCTCTAGTTCAGACTGTATCCATGAATGCAGTTGGCCGTTAAACAGACCATCAGAACCTATCAGAGTTGGGATAAGGTGAGGCGGTGATAATGGCTTTCCTGATACAATGTTAAAATGTAAACCGACACCTAACCTTGGACACTGGCGCGCAAGCCGAACAGCATGCTGAAAAGCAGGCATATTGACCATAATAGAGGTGCTTGATACAGTTCCGAAGCGATGACAGTGTATGATGCCTTCATTGATTCGTTCTGACATTCCGAAGTCATCTGCGTTCAGAATAACATATTTAGCCAATGAAATCTCTCCTCTGCATGTCTTGGATATTGTATGCAGGATAGGAGATCAGGATAGGTACATCTGACTAAGAACGGTTATCAATTATTGTGCAATTCCACCGATTACAAAACAAAAGCAAAACAAGAAAATTTTTCATTCAGATTTAGATAAAATAGTGCTATAATGGTTATATTGAGATTAGCAGAAGGCCAACGCATAGTCACAGTGCCCCGAACGAGCGTTTGGGGTATTTATTTTTTACCGTTTACAATTCTATGAGAGAAAGAGGGACGGTTCATGTACAATTCACGGAAGAAGCCACAGGACGATATTCCTGAAGAAATAACACCTATTTGGTCTTGCACAAGCGAGAGCTGTAATGGCTGGATGAGGGATAACTTTTCTTTTTCAACTGAACCAAGCTGCCCGCAGTGTCAGTCTCCGATGGTTAAGGGCGAGAAGAAGCTAGCCGTGCTTGTTAACACAAGTCCCCGTCAGACCAAAAAATAATTTGTAACGTATGAAGGAACAGGGAGCACCTAACAGTCTGAGAAGACTTATAGGTTGCTCCCTGCTTTTATATGTTCTGGTTTACATTATCGGAAAGAGGCTAGAAAGCCGCTTAATAAGGTTCTGATATCCTATTGATATTAATTAATTGGTGTGATGGCCATTGTTAAAGCCAAGAAGTGTATACACCGCTATGCGTGCAGCTCTCACTGAATATTCCTCGGCAAATACAACGTCGTCGGTATTTCACAAAATTGTTCTACAAACGCGAGATACCAGCAATTGACGCAATTCCGCCACCTACAAAATATACCTGTTTGTTACCGTATTTATCGCTCATAACAGTCGCTGCCAATGGTGTGTTCTCACTGTGTTGCTTAGACATCTCAAATATAATCCAATTGGCTGGTTTGAGATATCATCAATGAACGGGGATTGTATGATTTCTAGTCACCTTGTGGATATTGTATAAATGATATACATAATGATTGCCTATGTAGGATGTGGTTTTAACCGATATTGCGGAGAGATCAACATAGTGCTATTGGGAGGCTAGAAAGGTATTTAGACCAGCATTAATACAAATGATAAACAATAAAGAATGCCTGAATAGGCCGATAAAAGAGTAGGAGGAGGCCTGGCAGCTGCTAATGGTGTCTATTCTCATATCGATGGAGGGCTGTAACGAAATTGCCTTCCACTAGCTCACTTAATTTGGCGATGATGACTGCCGGATCTTCCTTCATGCCCTGCTCTAACCATTGAATGACTAGGCCAGTAAAGGCGAGTGTATAAAAGTTGGATATAAAATGTTTGTCGTCGTCCTTGACGGACATATTGGAGGATACTTCATTGATAACGTCCATCATTAATTCTGAAGTCACGCTGTATAGATAAGTATCGAGATGGGGACGGGCTAAGGAGTCGAGCGTACTGGAGCAGAAGGCTTTGTTGCGTGTAATGTAGTCAAATATTTTCTGGAGTCCACTGGTCCATGTTGTATAACTACGGTACTGGGCGATACTTTCTACGGCTTCCGTCTTGTAGATCCAACCTAGCAGCTCGTAAACGTCCTGAAAATGATAATAAAAAGTTTGCCGATTTAAGCCGCAATTATTCGTGATATGCTGAACGGTAATTTTGCTGAGAGGGGCATGGATCATCATATCTTTTAATGAAGAAGCAAGCGCTTTCTTGGTTAGCAATGAGCTTGAACTTGACATGGAATCACCCGCTTATGGAAGATGTACAGCCAGATCTTGTCTTTTATTATAACCGAGAAGCCGTAAGCTTCTCAAATCACAGCTATGGTGTAATGGGGGCTGTTCACCATCTGGACATCCGGTGATGAACAGCCTTAAATTAGTCTGCATTTACAGCTCGCTGTTATAGGTCGATAGCGATATGAGGCTTGCTGTAATGACTGGTTCCCCCGCCTCCAACGAGTACTTTCCCCCCTTTGTTAAAGAGGAGCAGCTTTTGTAAACCACCCTGAAGAGTAACCGTGATGCTGGCATCGTCATCGATTGCGGTGTAGATCACATATCCACTATCCGCTATAGTCGTTCTCCATTTATGATCAAATTCCGACCTGAGGACTCGATTGGAATAGACTTGATTCTCCAACTTTCCTTTCTGTTTGTTGTTCATTGCTCATTCCCCCTATCTTGTCCACTTTTGTGGTTTCTACATTTTATGAGGGAGAGAGCAATTTGGCGTAGATGATTATCGAATGGGAAGTCTATTTTTGACACTATCTTGCTTTTGGACTGGACAGATGTACGGCTCAAGCAGGAAGTTGTTCACTCATATGTCTGTTCTTTGATGTCTCCTTTGCTTTTGTATGCGGATAGGGTTAAACTTCATAGTGAAATAAATGAAGGCATATGTGGATATATGTACATAAGCAAAAGGAGGAACTATGAACTCCAAATATTTAGCCGTTATATCGCTAGTTGTGATGGCTGCTGGCTTCGTAATAACGCTGTTGCTGCCACAGCATGTAGCAGTAGTGCTCCTGCAAGGTGGATTTGAAGCGGGGCTCGTTGGCGGCATTGCCGATTGGTTTGCTGTGACGGCGTTATTTCGGCACCCGATGGGTATTCCGATTCCCCATACGTCTTTGTTGCTTAAGAACAAAGCACGCATCGTACAGTCGCTCGTTGCGGCGATGGAGACAGAGCTGTTAAACAAGGAAAGCATTGAAAAGAAACTGCGAGGCATGAATCTAATTCAACGAGGCGCTTCCGCGTTGACTAAAGCGCTGGGCAAGAGAAGAGTGCGCAGAAAGGTGTTGGAGTGGCTTATCCAGCTGGTTCACCGCATACCGTTGGAGAAGCTTGTCCCAAGTATTCAATCTGGTCTGATCGCATACGTTAAGAAGATAGACCTGAAGGATTCTGCCGAGAAGTTAGCCGCTAAAATTATGGAGGCAGGATACGACGAGAAGGCGCTCGATTATGTGCTGCTTGAAGCAACGACATGGGTCAATCGTCGTGAGACCAAGCTCATGTTAAGCAAGCTGGCTGGTGAAAAGCTGTCCGAGGTAAAGATGGGGGGCTTTATGGGGTTTGCCTTTCAGGCAGTTGCCGGCTTTATGGATGACGACAAGCTTGGGGGGATGCTGCAAAATATGATCGTATCCAGCCTGCAAGATTTGCAGCGTCCTGATAATGCGTATCGGGAGACGATAGTGCGGGAAATCAGAGTACAGATGTTCCAGTTAGCGAGTAATGAGGCTTACATGGAGCAGGCGAAGACATGGCTGGTAACCCAATTGCAGCAGGAACAGTTCGAGGAAGCTCTGTTAGCACGGCTGCAGGATGTTCGTGATATGCTTGTGAATCGCTTGGAGCAGGAACAGGAAGCTGCGGGGCGTCTTGTATTGGTAACATACCGCAAGGTAGTTCGCAATCTGGAGCGTGATCCAGATTGGATTGCTGCATTAGAGGCTAAAGTTACGTCGGCTATTGTGAGTGCGGTCGGAGCTAATCATTATCGGCTCGGTCAACTCGTTAAAGAAAATATTGATCAAATGGATGACGCATCATTAGTTGCGATGCTGGAAGAGAAAATCGGCAAAGACCTGCAATGGATTCGAGTAAACGGGGCTTTATGCGGATTTATAATTGGTATTGTGCTTGCGCTTATTCATTTATTGTAATATCCATAGTAAAAGACAGAGAAAGCAATGAAGCCGTCTAAGCTTTAAAGCCGCAAAAGTCGCTATAAGAGCGGCCTTTGCGGCATCCATTTTTCCTAGATTATGCAAACTTGATTATCATTACTGATGTTTAGATACGCTGTCTCATGTGCGCACACGGTTCCTAGTACGGGACAATTATTTAACATCATCCAGATGGATCTCTTTATATACCGAGATAAGTACAACCGCAGGAACATCACCGATATTTGTTACCGTATGCGGTACGCTTGCATTCCAACTGAAGGAGTCTCCCTGCTCAAGTATTTCGCGGTCCTCTGCCTGCTCGATCAATATTTTGCCGCTGACAACGACGTGGCATTCTTCCCCTATATGTGTATTGGCTCCTGTAGTTCCACCAGGGGGCATTTCACAAATCATCATCCGCATGTCTCGTCTATCGCAAAGCAGTTCTACTTTAAGGTTATCTATGCCTGGCATTGTTGTTTGCACGCGATCTGCTTTACGTACCACCTGCATCCGCTGTGTTTGATGGAGCAGAAGGTAAGGAAGCGGTACCTTCAAGCTATTAGCAATGCTCTCCAGTGTTGCAATTGAAGGGGAGGTGCGGTTATTTTCAACATTGCTGATGAATCCTTTAGATAATCCCGTACACTCGCAGAGTTGGGGTATTGTCATTTTTCTTTGTTTGCGTATAGCTCGAATTGTAGCTCCGATGTTCATTGTATGGCCCCCATAGAAGTATAGTTCCAAGAATATTAGTTTCATAATAACAAAAAAATAAGCTTGACGGAATATGAATCTTCATGATAACTTATAGTTCATAAATAACAAAAAGTTATTTCTATTAGAATACTTTTGAATAGGAGGAGGGTTGAGAGTGATGTTGTAGCTTGTTAGTATCCAAGAGTATTTTAATATGAATAAAGTATTACAATATAACAACTAATGAGGAGAAGTGAACATGAAAATAAATGAGATTATGGTTACATTGATGCGTGTGGTGTTGGGGATTATTATGATGGCTCATGGTATTACAAAGTTCCAGATGGGGTTGGACAATGTATCTGGCTGGTTCGCAAGTATTGGAATCCCTGGGTTCCTCGGCTATTTTGTAGCAGCGTTAGAACTCGTAGGCGGTATATTGTTAATTATCGGCCTGTTTACCCGGTATGTGTCGGTGTTGTTTGCCTTTATGTTAATCGGTGCCACAATTTCGGTTAAGCTGCCAGGTGGATTGTTGGGAGATGGTCAGGGAGCCGGTTATGAATTAGATTTGGCACTGTTGGTCATTTCGTTGTATTTTGCAGGAGCGACTGTACGTGGGTTCGGCCTTGATCAATTGTTGTTCCGCAAGAAAGAACAATAAGGAAATAGCGTACTCGATGTACTAACAACAAGTGGGCCCCGTAGGGCCTCTTGTTGTATAAAGGCAGTTTCGATAGGAGGGTTAAATATGATTCCATCTTTGTTTATCGCACATGGCGCTCCTTCGTTAGCTTTGGAGAAGCACGATTACACAACTTTCTTGAACGACCTTGGTTTAAGTATGCCTAAGCCACGGGCCGTCGTCTTATTTACAGCTCACTGGGAAAGCTCGGAGCAGTTGGTGTCAGGTGCTTCGACTTATGAAACTATTTATGATTTTGGTGGTTTCCAGCGAGAATTGTACGAGGTCAAGTACCCAGCTCCTGGTCATCCATCATTAGCTGATGAGATTAGAGGAGTATTCGAAGCTGCGGGTATCCCTGCAAGTATTGATTCTACACGTGGTCTTGATCATGGTGCCTGGGTAGTGCTGCATCTGATGTATCCGGCGGCTGATATTCCAGTTATTGCTCTATCCGTTAACAGACACCTTGCCAATGAGGAGCAGTACCGGATAGGGAAGACACTGGCAGCGCTGCGTGAACAGCAGATATTGGTTATTGGCAGCGGCGGCACAGTGCATAATCTAAGACGTGTAAACTGGGAAGCTGCAGCACACGATGAGTGGGCGCTTGAATTCGATCAATGGCTTGAAGATAAACTGACAAGCTGGGATACGGAAGCATTATTTCAATATGAGAAGTTAGCACCATATGCTGAGGCAGCAGTGCCGACCCCCGAACACTTTATTCCGCTGCTGTTAGCCATGGGCGCTGGAGATACCAAGAGACAAGCAACAAAATTGTTCCGCAATTATCAATATGGTAATTTGAGCTTGTCTTGTTGGAAGTTTGATTGAGGCGGTAATCGATTATATGTACTATAAGGTAGTTACAATAAGTGTCGGGATATATATCCCGACACTTATTGTATGAATTGAACCGCTTACTAATAGGTATTGTCCTTCTATACATCTATTGGCCGTCATACTTCGCCAATTAGGCGTGTATGACGGTTTTCGGTTGTTACTAGTATGGCAAGGACCTATACGATATTACTAGTTAACTATTGATGAATAACTTGGTCAATCCATCTACGTATGGTCTTATTTACTTCACCAGCAGCTTTGGTTGGCAGTTGATGCTGTTCCTCCTGAAAGATCACGAGCTTGGTATCAGGTAAGCCTTGTTGAAGTTTGCTGCGATATTTATTAAAATTCGTATCCTTTGCTCCATAGAGCAGCAATACAGGGGCCGTGATATGACGGAGTTGCTCTGTACAATTGTAGTTCAAGCTGCATTGATAATATTGATGAATGTTGTCTCGGTGTCCCTGCTTGGCATCTTGAAGCAATTGTCTGAATGTTAGCTTGTTGTCCGCGTTGCCCCATGAAATGGCCCACCGTAATAAATGCAGCAACGGCCGCCAACGAGAAAGGCTGATGGCCAGTCGAATTCGACTACGCAGCTTCATATCAGTAGCCTCAGACATGGCGCTGATCAGAATGCCGCCATAGAATCGGCTCGGATGTGTAAGCATTGCTTCTAATGCAATAGATCCTCCAGTAGAGTATCCGCATACAAATGCTCTTTCAATGCCCAACTTGTCCATAAGTTGATGAATATCTTCTACGATCAATGGATAGGTAATCGATGCATCGGAATGAGCGCTTTTGCCATGACCACGGATGTCAAACGTAATGATCCAGTAATCGTCAGACAGATCGATCTGCTGATATCGGAAATTAGCATTGGTCAGCAGCGGAGGGTGAATAAAAATAATCGGTATGCCTTCGCCAAATGTCTGGACATGAAGCATCGTTCCGTTAATAGATTGAATAGGCAACAGATATCCCTCCGGTAGTCCATGTTATGTGGCTATGATGACCCGAAAGCTGCATCCCCATGCATAACAATCACTCAACTTAAACGGAAAGACGACTAATAAGCATTGTATCCCGTAGAATGGATTCAGAAAAGCTTGCTTTAATCATGCTGCTATGATGTTAGGCACTTGGCTTTAATTGTGAATGAGCTTTTAAAATGACGTTTGCAATATCTTTCTGCAACGACATGATGTGCTGCTTCTGTTCCACGATCTGACGAGAGAGCGAGACGATTGGTGTTAAGGCATCGATGCAGGCTTTGGCATCGGCTGCTTTGACCGCTTGCCTGAACGGCTTGAGAACTGAAGGAGCCAACTTGTTAAGGGAGACGACAGTCTGTCGTGAGGATGTAATCTTGGCTCGCAGAGCAACTGCATCGGATAATGTGGTGCGTACTCGCTTCATCGCTTGAGCTGCACTTTGCTTGGCCTTCGTATAAGCTAGCTCACACATGCGAATATCCTCTCTAGCAAGTTGAACAGTTACCTTAACGATATCCGCCTGAACCCGCAATGCAGCTGCGAACTCCGTCTGCTTTAGCTTGCGAGCCACAGTAATCTGCTGCTGGAGAGAAGTGTAGTAGGCTTGCAGCGGCTTGTGACGGCTGCGAGCATCTTGAACACGCTTCTCTAGCTGATGTAATTGATTCGTGTCTATGCTCTTAATTTGCTTACGCACAGCTGCTTCGTTCTGGCTGTTGCGAGCATGTTGGGCCGCAATGTCTGTGTCCAACTGACGTTCTTGTCCCTGTTGGGTGACAAGTGAATTGTGAGCTGATTGCAGCCGCGGACCATACGCAGGAGGTGCTGCCGAAAGGATCTTATTAAATGCAGCTTGTGTGGTGTCTGACCATACGACGGAAATCGCCGCAGCTGACGAAGGGAAGCTCATACTAATAAGCAAAAGCAACAACATAAATATCAATCTCTTCATAATCTTCATAGTCTCCCTCCTAAGATACATACGTTAATCTCATCCAAGCCTCAACAATGGAAACCCGGTTGCAGTAATGCAAAAAAGCACCTGCAAGAAAGGTCTGCATAGACCTGTCTTACGGGTGCTTCCATCGTAAGGGTTATAAGTGTTTGGATTTATACCACCAATATACTTGATGCTTAATTCCCAGTCAAGTACTGTTCCAGCCATATTTTTTTCGTCCTAGGATAAGTAATGGGATAACAAAAGAACATCCATTGTCTATAAGACACTTTGCAAGCAAGAACTGCCGCTTGTCATATTGGCGTAACATGAATCTCTTATAATCAGGGATGAGACGGTGCAGTTGGCCGTTAACTAGATCAGACAGGATGAGATTTTCATGAACGCCAAAATGCCAAAACTGCTGTTTATTGTTCTGCTGGCCCTTGTCGCAAGTTTGCTTGTGGCTGGCTACCATCAAAAACGCAGTGTATCTTTCCCTTCCGCTAAAATCAGCCACGCTTTTTTATCTATAGACAAATTAACTGTTATAAATGCACAGGGACGAAGTAAATGATGAAGCAGTTAAAACAGGCAGTGAGATGGGGAACAACTGCAATCGGAGTCTTAGTGATGTTAGGAATAAGTGCTTATATATACAGTTCGATGGTAGAACCGAATATGCTGATCGTAACCGAGCATGTTGTTGAGTCTGGGCAGCTGCCGGCCAGCTTTGACGGGACGACTATTGTGCAATTCAGTGATACACATGTGGGAGTAGATTATTCATTAGAGCAGCTGCAGGATCTGGTACGCACTATAAATCAACACCGCCCTGATATTGTCGTGTTTAATGGTGATTTGTTTGATAATTACAACCTTTATGGAGCTGGCGCAAACAGAGTATTTGAAGTATTGGCCGGAATCCAATCAACTATTGGCAAGTATGCTGTATATGGCAATCATGATCGAGGTGGTGGAGCCAACAAGATGTATAAAGAAGGGATGGAGAACGCAGGATTTACCGTTTTGGTTAATGAGGTTCGGCAGCTCGCGCTTCCTAATGGGCAATCGATTGCGATTGCAGGCCTCGATGATTTTATGCTGGGTGATCCTGACGTAACGGGTACGCTGTCTCAACTCAAAGCTGATCAGTTTAACTTAGTAATTGTACACGAGCCTGATGTGGCAGACCGCTTTACTGCTTATCCCATCAATATGCAGTTGTCTGGACATAGTCATGGTGGTCAAGTGCGTTTCCCATTGTTAGGGTCATTTATTACGACACCGCTCGGAGAAAAGTATGTTCAAGGCATGTATCGGATTCAGGGGCATCTCCGCGAATCTGCTCTATATGTCAATAGGGGCATTGGCACAACAAGGGCTAAGTTTCGATTGTGGTGTGCACCTGAGCTGTCTGTATTTACTCTTAAGAAATCTTAATGTTTATATGATGAGAGGTGCGGTTAAATAAAAATAACCAATTGGATAGCAATTGGAAAATGCCGAAGGAGGAATTAGAGATGGTTAATCACACAATGACAAATACAAAAGTATTTACGGTTGAAAATGCTATTCAGGCAGAACGTCGGATACAAGAACTGGTCAGAGAAGGATATAACAAAGATAATCTCTATGTTCTGGCACACGACAACGATCGAACAGAGCGAGTAGCTGAGCAGACGAATGCGTCTAAGATCGGCGTTGCTGAGGAAGGCATGCTAACTGCCATCGGAAATCTGTTTCGCTCTCATGGAGATACGCTGCGTGCGAAAATGCGATCCATGGGTGTATCGAAACAGTACGCTGATATATTGGAAAGTGAGTTGGACAAGGGTAAAATCGTGATTTTGGCTTGGAACGGAGTTAGTTATGAAGGAGACCGCTACGACTCAGAGGTCACTTATTTCCCGCCCTATTTATAAGAAATACAGCCCTTATCTGAATAGAATAAAAGGACGTCGCAGCGTTTAAGCAGCGGCGTCCTTTTACTGCGAATTGCCAGGGAGTGAAATATTATTCTTCATGCGAATAGCATGGACTAGCTCCGTCAATCAGATCAAGCAATGTGTATATGGAATAAAAGTGATGTAGTGAGATAGCGTTAAAATTAAGTTTAATGCTGAATTTCTGTTCAATAGCCTTTAAAATACGGACACACATGTCCGGTTTAAGTCCAATTTGAGGATGCAGTAAGGAATGATCGCATAGGTTCGGCAGCAATTCTCGAGATAGTTGTAAATGATCGGAGAGTAATTGAATCATTTCACTAAGCAAATAATCGTTATAACAACAACCGCATGGAGGAGCTATGTTTTCATTATGAGGGATGCACGTGACATGCTGGCTCTCGACCCATTCTGTACGTGCTGCTAGATCCCGAAGTAGTTTCATCAGTGTCCGGTTTGATACATGCGGATCTGTTTTAACAATCTTAGTGACGATACCGCAAAATAAAGCTGCAGCTTTGCGGTGTCCGCCGAACATAACATAATGTCCTTCTGCATTTGGAACAAGTGTTGGAGTTGCGTCAGCTACAACTTTAAAGGGAGAACACGGGTTATACCAATATTCATAAGTCCTTTTCATAGAGCTGCCACAGACGCCGATCACCGAGCTGGAAATTGCGGGAGAAAAGCTGACTGTACAGTCATCGAAAGGATAGATCAATATTTTTCCTTGCCTTGCAAGCGTTTCGCACACCTCTTTTAAGTCCCGTTCATAGCATCGATCGGTTGTCATGCAGTTTGTATATATAATACGGACATCAGTATGACTCATTTCTTCTAAAGCTTTCAGCAGCAAGCTTGAGCTGCTATCCGTTGGCATATGTGCTAGCTTAGCGATATGCATATTCAGATTGGGTACGACTTGGCGAATAATTTGCGCGGAGTGTATTCCAGATTCGCGGTTTTCTGGATTGCCACTGCTCAACGGATGTTCTGGTTCATTTTTGTTAGCACAGACATCGTATGTGGTGCATGTCGACAATTTGGCATTTATGGGACTGGCCTCGTTGTCAATTAAAGCGATTAACGAATCATCGCGCTTCCATCTGACGTTCAAGCTATCACCCAATTCCTGATATGGATTCACACAGATATGGAAATGCCGTTATGAATGAAGTCAGTTACAGTCGATACACTCTATTTATATTTGTGTTTAAAAGCAGCTGGAAGATGAAGGCCTCACTGTCAATGCAGATCGCTGAGAGGGGTTGGGTCACAGTCGGGATTGATCGGTAGACAGCAAGAGGATGTGGTCCCATCGTGGTTAATGACAATCATGTTGTGGGCGCAGTGGCACTTGTAGGGCTCGGTTATGTCAGCAAAGTGTTCGGATTCTGTAATTTGTGTTTGAGTGCAAGGTTGTAGAGGGTACGGAGAGTATGATCTGAGAAAGGCCTTACCCCTGCCTGTTGGAATGAAATATTTAACTATGGGACATGTTCCTAGACGGTGGTTCAGGTCATAAAATGCGTCTTCCAGATGACGGTTATGTTCCATAAGTACCATTGAAAGGGAGATGTGACAGCTGCCGCAGCTTTGGAGAAGTGTTACACTTTCCATCACTTTCTCGAATACGCCAGGTCCGCGAATTTGTTGGCAGGATTCATTATCTACTCCATCTAGACTGATGTGAACGCTTTCAATATAGGAGCATAGACGATTCACATTTTCTTTCGTAATCAGTGTAGCATTTGTGGATAAATGGATACCCCCTTCAAAATGGCTGTGCATGTAATGCAAAATAGTAAAAAAATCGGGTCTCAACATGGGCTCTCCGCCCGTAAAGGTGACGGTATCGGGTGCTAAAGCTATGATCTTGTCCAATAGTTGAAGTACTTCTAGGGTGGATAGCGTATGGGATGTTGGGTGGGTGGATGGAGTAAATTTGGCATTGCAGCAGCAATGGATACAATGCAGATTACACTTGTTAGTGAGTGCGAAGTGGACATGCTGTAGTGGATTGGGCAGTTCAGGCAGGGGGCGTAGGCACGTTATGCATGGTATATGCGGAATTCCGTCATGCAGCCGTGTGCAGAGCTTACGGTTTGCTTCATTATGCAGATGGGGGGGAGGCTGACGCGGGCTCTTCATATGCACTGTACCTGTCCCCAACATATACAAGGATGGAGGCGTTAGCTTCATTCCTTCTCCAGCCAGCAGCTTGCAGGGGACATCTGGTACTTCTTGATTCGGGATGCTGCAATTCGATATAAACATATAGGACTCGTCATAGGACATGTCGACACCTCCATGTTTCATAGTTAGTTACAATGGCATTATATACCTTTTAAATTTGAAGCAATGTGATATTTGTTACATTTTTTTCTTGCCGGCGTGCCTTTTATGTATTAATTGTAAATCTACATCTGGAAGCAGCCTATAGAACCCACTCTAATGGATGGAGACAGGAAAGTGGAACTATACCATTAATACGGAACAGAACCTCCAACACCGGGGTAGCGGAGTTGAAGGTTCTGTTGTTGTGTGGAGACTCGAGTTAATAAAGAAATGGTTTGGAAAAGTCCATCATATATTTTCCGTTCCTGCATGTAGAAGTTCGGTTATTCTGGCATCATCCCTGTTGTAATAGCGATGCGGTTCCACCCGTTAATGGTGATTGCTGCCATAATTAGAGCGGCTAGCTGATCGGTTGTGAAGTATTTGGCGGCTTCGTTGTACACATCATCTTGTACATGGTGTTCACTGATCCGTGTAATCGACTCAACCAATGCTAAAAGGCTCCGTTCTTGCGGAGTGAAGTAGGGTGTATCACGCCAAGCAGACAGCGTGTACAACCGCTGCTCTGTTTCGCCAAGACGACGCGCATCTTTTGTATGCATATCAAGGCAGAAGGCGCAGCCATTAATTTGGGAGCTGCGTATCTTCACCAGCTCTAACAATTTCTTGTCGATACCGGATGCTTGGACCGCCTGCTCTAAACCTAACATGGCTTGATATCCCGCAGGGAATACTTCATTTAGCTTCATTCTTCTTGTCATTGTGATGACCTCCATTAGTGAGTGTGATCCAGCCTAAAAATAGGCGCTCACTAATGAAGACAAAATGGAGCTTAAAAATGTGACATCCGGGAGCAAATAAAAAGTTTCGAAACCTCATTCAGCAGTTCTATCCATTATTCCATTTCACGTGACAGAGCTTTTCTGGATTCTTCACGACATAGATGCGCTCTGCTTTCCGAAGCTCAAGGTCGAATTGGAACGTCACAACTGCCGCCAGTCCTTGATTTTTTATAATAACCGTTCCTGTTCGGCCGTTAATGCTTGCACTCAAATGGGCCGAACCGAAGAAACCCTTAGGCCATACCCCTTCCATGAAAGCCAAAATACGCTGTCTGCCGAGAATGGGGAAGATCGCAGAGCGTACGATGCCACCTCCGTCTGTATAAAGCACTGCATCATCTGTTAGCAGCTCGATAAACTCGTGGAAATCGCCACTTACGGATGCTGCGATAAAGCTAGCCGATAATTGGGCTGCCAGCTCAGAACCAACAGGTGTAACTCCTATGTCAGCATGCAGCTTTTGCTGCACACGGCTGTATATTTTACGGCAGTTGACGGGTGTCTTGTGAACTAGGTTTGCCACCTCTTGATAGTCGTAGCCGAGGGTATCGCGTAATATAAAGACGGCTCTCTCCATTGGAGTGAGCTGCTCCATCAGTACAAGCAGCGCATAAGATACTTCTTCGTGCAATACGGCTGATTCCTCAGGCTGCTGGTCAATATTTGTCACTTCTGGCTCAGGCAGCCAAGGACCAACGTACTGTTCCCGCCGCTTGCGGGCAGAAGTGAGTAGATTGATGCAGCGGTTCGTAACCGATTGAATAAGGTAAGCTTTCTCGTTTCGAATGTACTCTTGATCTGCTTGTGACTGCTGTCGGTAGTAGTCCAGGAAAGTATCCTGAACGATATCTTCCGCCTCCGTAATGGAACCAAGCATCCGGTAGGCAACAGATAATAACAAGGCTCGATATTGTAAGTAAAGGGCATCTAAATTCATAGGTCACCTGCTGTCGTATAGAAAATTTGGTTGTTATTTTGCAATATAAGGAAAAGAGATCTGCCTCAGAGTCAGGGACAAGCTATATTTCTTCCCGTTAGCGTAAATAGACCGCCAATCTTACCTTATAGGCTGGAGTGGCGGTCTTACTGGAACGCACATGTAGGATCAAAGTGCAAAATATAAAGATTTACAGCGGCTATGCTTTGTGGCTCATATGGGCAAGGCCCATTAGTCCATCATAAGTAGCTCCATAATCTCATCTTCAGTCAATGAGGATACGGATGTCTCCCCAGGTTGGATAACCTCGTCAATTAGGTTCTTCTTCCGCTGCTGCAATTCAACCATCTTCTCCTCAATAGTGCCCTGCGTGACAAGCCGGATTACCTGCACGACATTTTGCTGGCCCATTCGGTGCGCCCGATCCGCAGCCTGCTGTTCAACCGCAGGATTCCACCAAAGATCATATAGAATTACGGTATCTGCTCCAGTTAAATTAAGTCCAGTGCCTCCGGCTTTTAATGAGATCAAAAATACGGTCTGCTCCCCTTCGTTAAATCGCTGGCACAACTCTACACGCTCGCGTGAAGGCGTGCTTCCGTCTAGATAGAAGCAGGTTAATCCGAGCTGTACATCCAGCTCTTCCTTAATAATCTTCAGCATCTCCGTGAACTGGGAGAAGATGAGCATCCGCTTGCCGCTTGCGACACATTCCTGAATGACTTCCATCAGCAGCTCTAACTTGCCAGAGCCATCTCCGTAATTCTCGATAAATAAAGAAGGATGGCAGCACAACTGCCGCAGTCGGGTCAGGCCCGCTAATATTTTGATCCGACTCTTCTGGAATCCCTCTGCCTGCAACTGCTGCTTCGTATCTCGCTGCAGCTGCATGAGATAGGCCATATAGAGCTTCTTCTGCTCCGGAAGCAGTTCAGTCTGCTGCAGCGTCTCGATCTTCTCTGGCAGCTCCTGCAGCACATCTGATTTCATCCGACGGAGGATGAAAGGCCGTACTTTACGAGCAATTTGTTCTCGGGACAATTCCATGAATGATTTTTTGCTCGTAAAGAGATCAGGGAACACCGCGTCAAAGATTGACCACAGCTCTTCAAGACGGTTCTCTACCGGCGTTCCGGTTAACGCAAATCGCTGCGCAGCTTGCAACTGCTTCACTACTTGCGCCGTCTGCGAGGAGTGATTCTTGATCGCCTGGGCTTCATCCAGAATCAAGGTGCGGAAGCGCTGTTCCGCGTATTGATCGATATCGCGGCGCAAGAGGGGATACGATGTAATGTAGACATCTGTATCTCCCGGTTGGTCGAGCATCTCAGACCGTACCTGCTTATCGCCGGAGACGACCACAGCGGTTAGCTGCGGTGCAAATTTCGTAAGCTCATTCTTCCAGTTGTACAGGAGTGACGCCGGCGCCACAATTAGCGCGGGCAGCTTGGCTTCTTCCTCTTTAGGTTCAGCTAGCAGGAAGGCAATGCCCTGCAGCGTCTTGCCAAGTCCCATGTCGTCCGCGAGAATGCCACCAAAGCGGTAATGGGCAATCGTCTTCATCCACTGGTACCCGACTTTTTGGTAATCTCGCAGTATCGCATCGAGCGACTCTGGTACCGGAAATTCAAGCTGCCCCGGATTGCGAATATGTTCAAGCAATTCGTTAAATGCCCTTCCCAGCTTGACTGAAGCGGGAATAATGGGCTCTTCAAGCAAAGAGAAGCCGCGTGTCACGGATAGTTCAAAACGGTTACCCCGAATGTCTGACTTGCGGATACCCAGCTCTTCCAGCATATTTCGAATCTGCTGGAAGTCAGGTTGATCCAGCATGACATAGGCGCCATCGGACATTCGGTAGTATTTCTTCTTCTCTACCAGATGGTGAAGCATTAAGCTAAGCTCTTTCTCGTCTACACCATCTAATTCGAATTGAACATCCAGCCAATTCATACGGGAATCGATGTCCATGTTAAGCTTGGGCTCCGTATGCAAGGTACGCATTTCTGCTTGCAGTTCAGGCTTCGTATAGACATTGACTAGACGTTGGAGCTGAGGAAGAAGGACAAACCAGAAGTAGACGATGTCTTCCTCATGATCCATGTACAAAGCATTACCGTTATATTTAAAAGCTGACTGCTCAAACAACCTCATAATCCGATCTTCTCGCCGTGTATCTCGCAGTAAAATCCGCTCTGATGATGCCTCATGCTCCAAATCTGCCCCCATCGGCTCAATCACCACGTCATCGTAGACATAAGTCAGCTTTGCCAGCAATCTGCTGCCTTCACGGTCCAAATACAACTGAGCCTGCAGCGGAATCCGAACGAGCCTAGCTTCAATGGTCGGGGCTACCTTCATAAGTCCGATTCTTTGAAGCTCTGGCACAACACGATCCATGAAAGGTTCAATCTGCGATGGAGCAATAAGCATCTGCTGGCGCTGGGTGTTGAGCAATTGCTTCATTTCCTCAATAGAGGTTAACTGAGCAGTTCGAAGGCGATACAAGCAACCGTTAGCTACAGCCATTTGATAACTATCGAGGGGATACACTTGCTCCAAACCGTTTATATCCAACTGGTAGTGGCCTTGCTCTGCTTCTACTAATGAAAAGGAGATAGGGAGCGGCTCATTTATAACTTTAAGCTCGTCATACACAATGGACAGATGCTCAAATTTGGCTTGTGCCTGTTCTAGCAATGGCAGCAGTCGATCTAGCGCGTTTGGCGGAATAAACAGCATTCTTCCTTGATTAAAGTAAGAACTGACCGAATAGCCGCTCCAATTGCTTTGAATTGCCTCGCGATAAGCCATTTCACTTAAGCTCAGCTCCATAAGCAGCTGCATGACGGCAAGATCTTCCGCACCAAACTTATACAGCGTGGGGTCCCATGTAAACGACTTGGAAAAAGCATACTCCGTTTCTTCAAGAACTTTAGCCAAAAATTCTTTCAAATTAGGAATAACGTACAAGCGGGTCAGGCCAAGCTTAAGTTCGACAGCGAGCAATGGTTTATTGGATTGAGGTATTACGGTCTTGCAGGTGAACTCCACACGAACGGTCATTCGATCGTCCTGTAGTGGTTCTTCTTCCTCCGCGACGACTAAACGGTCAAACAACGAAATAAGTTGAGTGGTCACTTGAGTATCTTGATTCATGGCAGCTTGAACCTCGCGATCCCCTATGCTGGCTTGCTCACCTCGCTCAACAGAACGGATATCAAGCAGAACAGCGGCAATGTGTTTGCAAAAAGAAGGATAAGTAGAGTAGGCAGGGCAAGAGCATACGGCATTGGTTTTGCCAGTTGATTGGATCACAATCTGTACCTGATAAGGCTCACTTCCCCTGACGACCGCCTCATATACACCGTCCTCCGCATTATATTGCACTTTGCGAACACGATGTTCCTTAAAATAGGTTTCGCCACGCCGATAGGAGGTTGTGCCGCACAGCGATTTAATATCCGATATTGAAAGCGTATAACTCATAATGACAATGTCCTCACTTTAACCAATTCAGCGTCCCCGCATGATTTCCGAATGATTGAAACAGGTTGTAACCTTGTTTGATCACGTTCAAATCAATTGTATGCACACGTACTATTATATGTATTCATTATGGGCAAATGATGATGAAATCACAACTTCTTTCCACGCATTATTTCGTGAATGTAGGTTTGAAATGAGGGCTCGCAAGCTATAAATCAACATTTTTAGTAAAAAAGGTTGCAAATAGATATTATATTTATTATTATTTAGTGATAAAAGATTTAGTGATAAATAGTTAAGAATTAAGGGGAATTGTCTCATGTCGGAGCAAGCGCAACTATTGGAGCTGCCCGCTTTGTTTAAGCGGCTGGTTAAAAGATTGACACAAGAATGGAAGCGGCAAATGCATGAGGAGATGTCCATGAACCAGTTTCGTCTATTATTTGTTCTTCATTCGACTGGCCCTAAAAAAGCGAACGAACTGGCGGATATCGTATGTGTTACGGCAGGAGCCATAACAGGGATGACCGACAAACTGGTTGAACGGGGGTATGTGGAGCGCAGAAGAAACAAAGAAGACCGTAGAGTTGTATCCATGCAATTGACAGCGGCTGGACAGCGGTTCGTTGATGACGTTCTGAACCGACAGAACGAAGTAATAAGCGCGTTGTTTGGCATGCTCCCGCACGAGGATGTAAAGCACTTGAAGCGTATTTTTACAGTAATGTTAAACCGATTGGAACCGAGCAAGGAGGAATAGAGAGACTTGGAGCACTTATCTCATAAACGAAAAGTTACGATTATGATGGCCATTGTTGCAGCGATGTTTTTTGCCGCAATTAACCAGACCATCGTCAGTACCGCGATGCCGCGGATTATCGCCATTTTGGGCGGTATGGATTATTACACTTGGGTGATTACGATTTATATGTTAACATCGACAATTTCGACGGTGCTTGTCGGCAAACTGTCTGATATTTATGGGCGTAAGCCATTTATTCTAGGTGGGATCGTCTTCTTTATCATCGGTGCCTTTTTAACGGGATTCTCGAGCGATATTTTTCAATTGATTACGTATCGAGGTATTCAAGGTGTTGGCGCTGGCATTATTATGGCATCGGCCTTTACTGCAGTAGGAGACTTGTTTGCACCGCGTGAACGCGGGAAGTGGACAGGTGTGATGATGGCTGTGTTTGGCTTCTCCAGCATTCTAGGGCCTACATTGGGCGGATTTATTGTGGATCATATGGACTGGCAATGGGTGTTCTGGATCTTTCTACCTCTTGGTGTGGTGGCTTTCATCATGATTTTATTGATGTTTCCCAAGGTGGAGCGCAAGCAGGCCGAGTCGATTGACTATTGGGGCTCCTTATTTTTAACCTTAACGATAGTACCGTTATTGCTTGGATTCTCTTGGGCAGGTAAGGAGTATGCATGGGGTTCGACCCAGATTATCGGTCTATTTGCAGCAGCGGCTGTATCCTTGCTGCTGTTTATTATAGTTGAGGCACGTGTGAAAAGCCCTGTACTACCGCTATCCTTGTTTAAGAATAGTATTGTGGTTATCTCAAACATGTCTGGTTTCTTGATGAATGCCGGCATGATGGGGGCTTTGATCTACTTGCCGTTCTTTGTCCAGGGAGTGGAGGGGATCTCGCCGACCTATTCTGGGTATGTGACTATGCCGATGTCGATTAGTATGGTCATTATCAGTGCAATGACAGGGCGATGGATTACAGTATCGGGCAAATACAAAAGGTATGCCTTGCTAGGGCTGCCTATTATGATTGCTGGTATGCTTATTATGGCGTACATGAACAGCGTGACAATGGCTGTCATAGCTATGATTGTATTTGGTCTGGGTCTCGGGTTTGGTATGCCGGTATTTTCGCTTACTGTGCAAAATGCCGTTAGTCCGGCAGAGCTTGGTGTAGCGACAGCGTCGTCACAATTGTTCCGCAACTTGGGCGGGACGATAGGAATTGCTGTGATGGGGACCATTATGAGTACCAGTTTAAAAAGCAATCTTGAATCTGCAGCAGCTTCAGGCCACGCGATTGACATGACGAAGCTGGACCCGGCTGTAGCAGGGCAGCTTAAAGAGTTTGCTAACCCTGAGATGCTGTTAAATCAGCCGAAGCTGCAAGAACTGCAGCAGACGCTGCCTGAACAGATGCAGCCGCTCCTGACGAAGATGATCGATATGATGCGTGACGCGCTCAGTTCCTCGTTAACGACTGTATTCTTGGCAGGTACTGCGCTCCTTGTTGTGGCACTTGTACTTGTATTCTTCCTGCGTGAGATTCCACTGCGGAGCTCGAATAGCGTGCTTGAACCAAAGCTGGAGGAAAAGGATAGAAACAATATGAAGAGTGGGAATTTAAGCTCAGGAGAAGTAATTTAGAATAATGCTATAATTTAGTTACTTGATAAAGGTAGCAAAACAGTCATCTTTTATTAGTTGCTCATGATTAATTTCTAAGTGGTGGGGAAAGCCCCCTGTAGAATTGGTCATGGGCTTTTTTTATGGTTGAGAGGAGGGTAGAGTTTAGGGTCTGTCAAACCATTTGTGTAAACTCATTTAAAAAACTTCTCCCTGAGGGGAGAAAAAATCACCCCAGATGCTGGTCAATGTGATCTGGATAAAAGACAGATAGTTGGAGCAGCATTTGCCCCCAGTTTTGGACACGCCCATCCATTTCGAGTAACGTCAATCGTGGCTCAATAAAGCATTTTTAAGAGAGCCCAGCATTGACCTGAAGCGTCAATAATAACTAGGGAGTGATGGATATGATGATACGCATTACAAAAGTAAGTGTTTTTCTAGGTCTTTTATTTTTGGTTCTTTCTGGATGTGGTAAGGAGGGGAGTGATGATGAAAAAACAGCTGAGCAATATCTAGAACAACATGGTTATCAAGTAACATCTCGGCAGGGTAAAGTTCAAAAGTATGTCCTAGAAAAAAACAAACTTACTGGAAGCACCGAAAACATACTGTATCAGCAAAGTTGGGGTGTTCAATCCGTTGAGCCTGATAAGTACTTTGGAAAAGAAATAACGGCCTATCAATTTACAGTGAAAAACCATCCTCTAGAAAAAATATATAATATTAAAACTACCGTCAACGTCATGCTTTGTGAAGGCCAAGTAATCGGTGGAACATCCATGCCTGCTCAAGGAAACGAGGCTCAAATGGGAGCTCCTTATTCACTTGAAGGTCAAACATTGGAGGAAGTAACCAAAATGAGTTATAAAGAATGGTTTGAAAAATGGAAAATGAAATACGATAGCTAATTGAACTAACGCAATATGTTTAAGAACACAGCGACAGTCTAGGAATTTGTTATATGGGTTACTTTACGAAGTTGAAGATGGCAGCTTTCAATGATGTTAGTCGTGTAAATGAGTTTAACGGATTTAAGGTGGTCCCTTAAAGAAAGTACCCATCAGTTTAATGCCGCTACCTCTTAGAATATTTGGTTATCTGATAGGTATGGCTTTCCTTGTCACTGTGATAGCCCTTTTTATATCTGATTACTTATCTTAGTGGTGAAATCATCGAGATCATTATACAAAAACTCTGGATAGTTCCAACTAGTTGTACTAGAATACATAGAAAAACAAAACGTAACTTAACTATGATCGTCATTGCAGCCTCCATCCCGTTAAGGGACGGGGGTTTTTTGCAAACGTAAAGGGAGGAATCGACTTATGTTTACTTCTTTATTTCCACATGATCCAGTCTTTCATCATCAGCCTTTTATGAGGAATGAGGTGCAGTACAGTTTGTTTCATCGTATTGCAGATGGCGGTACCGCTATTATGTATAAAAACGAGGCAGGCAATATATTGTATGCCCAGACTCCAGGATATAACGCTTGGCTATGGGTAGACGAGGAAGTATCCGTGGTGGAACGTGAGAGGCAGCTTAGGGAGCTGATTTGTACGATTAAGAACGACGAGCTGCCTGGTATAACGAGTGATCCCGAAAATGCACGCGCTTTTGCGGAGATTTATGCAGAGGTGACAGGAAAGGTGTTCAGACAGAAAATGGAGATGTCGGCTTATTATTGTGACAAGATCGTACGGCCAAAGGGCGTTATTGGTGAGTGTCGACTTGTCAATTCCGAGCATCAGTCTGTTGTTGCCGCATATATGGTTGGCTTCTTAAAGGAGGCAATGGGTGAGGCAGCAGACACACTTGAGCAGATGCCTTTGGCTGCACGGCTCGTTAGCTCTGGTAATTTGTTTGGTTGGATCCATGGCGGGGAATTGGTATCCATCGCTAATATTACGTTTCGTTCCCCACGTCATGGTGCTATTAACAGCGTATATACTCCGGCTGAGTTTCGAAAGAAGGGATATGCGAGCGCGCTCGTGGCATCATTGTGTGATTTGCTGCTGCATAAGGAGAAATTGACGCCGATTCTGTACGCAGATACGGCGAACCCCAATTCGAATAAGGTGTATCAGAGCATTGGATTTACAGCGAGTGGTTTAGTGCACGAATTAAAGTTCGAGGAGAAGGAAGAGTGAGCAAGGGTGAGAAGCATGGGAGTATTCGAAAACGTAAACGAGCTGACTTAAATCAGGATGGCCGCTGCCAGAGTAGAGAATAGATGCCTGTAGCGGCCGCGCAGAATTTGTTATTGTTGTATGTTAAGGGGCTAGCGCTTGGATTTGTCCCATGGTATCCGTAATGTTGCGAATAGTCTGGAACAATGGGGAGTCTTGGATTGCGTTTATGTCGGTAATACCAGAATTGACTTGCTCCAAAAGGCCGTTAATTTCTTGTGTAAAAGCTGTGTTGTAGTCTGTTAATTGCTGATGAATGTCTTTAGCGAATGCAGGTGCTTCCAAGCCGTTAAATGAAGTAATCTGATTCTTCATCTCCTCGAGGGCTTGAGTCAGGGAGGCTTTGGCATCAACATCGGTAATAGCCTGCTCTACAAGCTGTGGAACGCGCTCAGCAAAGCTGGATACCTGATTGACGTAGGAAGTAGCCTCTGTCACATAATTTAATGAGCTATTCACGCTTTCGAACATTGAGCAGCCTGAAAAGATGATGCAGCATAGCAAGGCACAAAGTAATCTTATTTTCATCGTACCCCTCCAATTTATTTTATTTCTAAGTAGTACTTTCAGGTGAAGGTTTCGGTTTCATAAAATGCTACAGTTCGCGCAAATGAGTGCCATCCGAGATGGTCATGCGAGAAAAGGAAGTCTGTACTGGGCCCGATACTTCCTCCGAGTAATTCGGTGCTGTAGGCAATACAAGATTAGATACTTTCACGGTGCTATGCTCATCCAGATGTGGTGCAAAAGTGACAGAACCCAAGTCTATTTCTGAATAATCATAGGGAAAGTCCGTATCTTCTCTTTTGAGTAAGATATGAGCAGTAACTTCCTGTCGGCTGTAATTGCGAACTGAAACCGTACATTCCCCTACCCAACGACTCTGAATCTGCTCCACTCGACAGCTAGCTAGGGTGGACTTATTTGATTGTATGGCATAAATACCTGTGCCTAGATAGCGCTGATATACATCAACAGCTTGATTCGGCAGTGTAGTGACGGTTAAGAAAGCTGCAAAGCCAATCAAGAAGCGTTGACGGTTCAAGGATCGTACAAGCACTCTGATCAAGATAACGAGACCAATTAATAAGGGCAGACCCGTGAGAATAAGCTTGCCGTTTCCAAATGGAAAGACAGTTGGGACGCCAAGCCACTGCAAGCCCGATTCAAACCATGAGTAATGATGAGGATATCGAATGGTTAGTAAGCTTAGGAGCAGCAAGCCGATCAAAGCCCATTGGAGCTTCTTTTTGTCACGAATGAGATGCGGGCTAGAAGGGGGCTCGTTCTTGTTGCGGAGTGGATCTGTATGCCATGCAAATATGATGCCGCACAGGATACTTATGACTGCCCAGACGAGAAGTTGATATAGAAAATAGTAAGGGCTGCTGAAGATGACAACGATCAAGGTCATTGTAATAAAAAGAATGCCGCCGCTGAGTAAAGCACGCTGCCAAAACGGGTGCATACGCGGGCGCTGCATATACATCTCTCCTCTAGATTTTATAGTTGATTCTCCTTACGTCCTGTAGGGGATGAATTTATCGCAGGCAAATTGGAAAAAAACCTTCAATTAGAAGGCCCCCGTCGATCATTTGGGACGGGAGCCTTGTTGCATAGAGTGATTTAATTTAATTCTCTACGAGTGGTACAATTTTCGGAAATACACGCAGCGCCGTCTTGTAGAATACATCCTCGTGATAGCTTGCTGGAATCAGCTCTTTGACAAATTGCAGGTACGGTTCTATCGGTGCAAGTGGCCAATCTGTTCCAAACAGCAGCTTCTCATAGTTATCACAATAAGTGAGCGCGTGCCGCAAATGAGCGAAGAACAGCGGGGATTGGCCAAGCCGCGCGCATTCTGCAGCATCACCTACCATCAAGCCGGATAGGTCAGCAAATACGTTGCGGTTTTTGTAAACAACCTCAGCTCCATCCAGTACCCAGGGGTCCCCGAAGTGCGCCATCATAAAGTTGACGTCACGATGCTGTACGGCAACCTCATCGATCGTAAGCGGATGAGAGTATTTTAAAAGTCCGCGTTCAGAGTAAGTGTCGCCAGTGTGATAGACGACGGGAACCCGATGGGTCTTGGCCATCTCGTACACAGGCTGATAAACGTCATCATAAGCATAAAACGGATAATAACCGAGATAGATCTTGATGCCAACCGCTTCGGGACGTTGTATGGCTTGTTCCAGTGCATCCAGTCCGGATTTATCCAGCTTATACGGATTAATGCCTGGGCAATAAACGATCTGGCGCGGATACTCCTCCAGCATATCAAGTCCCATTGGGGTTGAGGCCCCCCGATCAGGGAAGCCCTCCTCGTCCGTTTCCGTCAGTCCCATGCCTATGCCAAGTACAACACCAGCTTGCTCATATTCCTGCAGCAGCCCTCGGGCAGAATACTCTACAAATGATCGCTCACTCGCCGTTTTTTTGAAAGAATCGATATGGGATAAGTGCATATGCGCATCAATAATCTTCATTAAGCTTCCTCCCCTTTTGCTGCTTGGGGGAAGGTAATACCGCGCAGCTCTCGCAGGGACTCACGCGGCAGAACATCGTCTGCAAATACCATAAAGGTCGGTGTTGAGCGAGTGATGCTGTCATGAGGCAGTGACAATTCCCTGTTCAACGTCAGACAGTTAACGTCCTTATTGGTATAGAGCTGAGGTTGAATCAAGGATTCATCTGTGACCAACTGCAGCACACCACTGTTGTCTTTACTGCCAAATACATAATCACGGTGTTCACGAACCGCTAGTTCTCCTTCGCCAAGCGGATAGTGGAGAGGTTGACCTTCAGCATCCGACGTGAGGAGCCATCCCTGCGGCAGATCGAGAAAAATATCGGTTGCAGCCTGATTGCAAGTCAGGTACGTCCCTGTGTTTTGATAAATATCGGTCACATAGGCAAGCACGGGAACGCCTGGCAGCATGAGATAATAGCTGTCCCATATTAAACCCCGGTACTTACTATGCTTAGACACGGATAGACGTACTCTTAGGCCAGACCATGTATTGCCGACAGAGTCTGTTAAACGCGCAGAGGTGACAGAACGATCCTCTTTCAAGACAGATAATGGACCCAGTTCATCCAAAGCTTCGGTCATGCCCCCGATCCAAGGGTTCCACCATGATTTGACTCCATAAGTGGGATAGCTGGAGTCAAACCATTCTCGGTCATTAACCATTAAGGAATGAAGCCCTGGGTAATAGTCGGCGTTAACTTTAATGCTTATAGGGCCATTGCTTGCTTCATACATGGCCCCAACGTCCGTGTGAGTTGACGTAGAAGTGACGTCATTAGCCGCAAGGGTGAACAGGGTGCGCTGATGTAATTCAGAAAATGATCCCAAAACCGCTTTGACACACATTGTGTCAATTGGTGTGGCTGGCATAGCCATTTCTAACTGGACTTCGGCTGCCTCGCCACCTAAAGATACGGTTGTTACGGCTGTATTATCTTTCCCATTAGCAGCATACGAGGCTGATACTGTTCCCTCCCATGCATTCTGCTTGGTGTCTCTAAGTATGGCCTGCACCTTGTGCATATCAGGCTGCACAAATGGATTGCCACCATTAGCTGTCAACGTAACGTGCCGTACAGTTTGCGATGTTACATTTGCTTTTGCACGCTTCAAGGCATAGCTGCGGAAGTCCTGCCAGTTGTCAAAGCTGCCTACTGTCAAGATGAGATCATCGCTTCTCCGCTTGGCTCCTGGCAGCAGAATGCCCATATTAGTTTCCAGATCAATGAAATAGCTTTGGAGACTCATTTGGTGCGTATCTGACCAGCAAATACCGCATGCCAGTCCATCTCCACGAGCAAATAACCAAGGTTCGGTTATTTTATCGCCGTCCCAATAATCAAAGTCATCGCCGTGGGAATCCCCCATCTCGACAATTCGTCCTTCATAAGGGAGTACGCTGCGGTACAGATCCTTGCGGATTCGCTGCGTGATCCACATCTGCTCAGACGTCGCAGTAAGCGAGTCGTTCTCCAACTCCTGCCACAGCTTGATTGTTCCGTCAGCATGCAGCAAAGCATGCGTATGAAGCAGCAGCTGCGCAAATTCCCCAGACCGATATGTATGCTGGAAGCCAACTGCACCACGTTCTTGCTTCCATTTCACCGATTCCGCCTGCTTTTTGGAGAACTCGGCGGAATAAGGTTTGCCTATCTTCGGATGGGACAATGCGATCAGGGACGAATCACGGCCAAGACAGTGGACACGCAGCTGATTGCTGTCTTTTTCGTACTCGAGCCCATACTTGCCGTTCATCGCCAGATGTGCGGTATCCGTTTCGCCATAACACATCCCGCCGGGACCACTGAAACCGCCGCCGATTCGTCTGTTAAAGGTAACTTCATCACCGCTTGTTGTGGCAGCAACAACTTTGAGCTGCTGACTATAGAAGCCGTAATCCAGCAATCGGAAAGGGAAGGGCAGCGAAGCGCGTTCTTTGGGCTGCAGGTTCACGGTATACGAATGCTGCTCTAGCTCCAGCCATGGTGTCGGCGTCAGTTCAAATGTAAACGAAGCACATTCAGGAAAATGATTCTCAATATCCAAGTACATGTCATATTGACCGCCCAGGGCGTATATTTCATTCGGAATCTTTAACGCTACAGCCGCGGGGAACTTGGGAACGATGCCAACCTGAATAACGGCTTCTAAACCGTTAATGAGAACATTGGCGCGAACCGTCGGACAAGTTCGCCATTCGCTCTGTTCTTTATCAATAACGTCAACAAAGAAACGTGCAGTCAATCGTTGTTCACTTGATACTTCAACGGATTGCTCCCAGTTGAACGTAACATTGCGATCAGATTCGCCTTTGAAGTCAATTCGAAGCGGCTTGCCCGATTTGTTGACGATGCGGTATTGTACGGTATATTCCTTTCCGAATACAGGCTCTGCTTGCTCTGCCGTTGCGGATAAAAGGTAGTCTTCCGTTTCAATCAGGCAGATACCTCTTCCTCTTCGTTCAATGTCGACACGCAGCTCTTTCTCTTTATTTTTCCAGGCGTATGTATAGGTATGAAACCCATTATCCACTTGCCCGTCCCGAATCACTTCAATTATGCGTGTTGAATCGGCGTACCAATCAATTCCCTTCATATAAGGCGCAATGGCTTCACAATTAACGATCTGAGGTACAAAGTTCATAAAATGCGTGGTATCCTCGCGGTCTTCCCAGAAGTAGCCGCAGCGCTTGTACAGTGGAACTGCTTTCAAGTTAGCACCCCATGTATACAAGTCAATGCGCGGCCAGCCGCGGCGAATCGTCTCTTCGACGGCCCGCAGCACAAGCATCTTGCCAACCTTCATGCCATGATAGTCGGGCCGAACATTTAGAAGCTGAATGTGCAGGGCACCGGTATCTTCCTTGTATTCAGTTAGGCTGCAGTATCCGACAACCTCATCGCCAGCCACAGCGAGAAATAACGCAAGCCAATCGGATACCGCCTCGTTCTGGCGCACCTGAGCGCCTGTCATCACGGTGGTCCCTCCGCCCCATTCGCTCTGGCTGCGGTTCCACATCTCTGCAATGCTGTCTCCATAATCCGGATGGTAATTAACAATATTAATGTGTAAAGACAAATTTCTCACCTCATGAATGCCAGTATATTACATATGGTGCAATACGTTCACTACAGCATTTAGTTGCTTAATTTTCAAATTAAAAAGACCGGGTTGCCCCGGTTAATAGCAATGCAGCGATTGTTCCCGTATTTTACCCAAGCTTTAAAATGACAAGGTTGTGCCGAATCTAGCAAATACGTCAGCACTATCACTGACGCTGGTTTATCCATTCTTTCATCTGTTGAATGACTTGCTCTGCGGGGATTTTCTGGCCTGCCGGAAGATCCAGCAACATAGCTGCGCTTGCCGTCAAGTAAATATCTTCTCTATCAGGCAGACAAGCTGCAAGCATACTCTGCCCTTCGAACTCAAAGTAACGAATCTGCTCATCCGTCCCCACGGTTGCTCTTGCTTTGTTGTAGAGGTGAAAGAGATCGATACTGCGATGCTTTCCGCCCATTCTCACTGGCTCCTTCACATTGGCGACGATGATGCCTTCTGGTGTTTGCTCATTCATGGCAAACCAAAGTCGTTCACCAGTAGGGCGCAGCAGTTCACTCATCCGATTGCCTTTATACGAAGAGATACGATTTGCCGTCAACGTATCATCAATGGCCAAAGAAAACCGCGATAAAGTTAACTTGCTGGCTGCTGTGGGCAAATTCTCCTCGTCAGATTGCATATTCCACACATAGTCCATCAATGCAGTTTGCTCAGGGCGTTCTGATGTAGCATCTTTAACGGTTATATATACAATGGCTCCAAATAATAAAAACAGCCCCAATAGCAAAAAAATATAGGATCTCATCCATTCAACCCTCCTTCATTACTTGCTTGTGCTA
Source organism: Paenibacillus sp. ACRRX (assembly GCF_022346885.1). Taxonomy (GTDB): domain Bacteria; phylum Bacillota; class Bacilli; order Paenibacillales; family Paenibacillaceae; genus Paenibacillus_B. The sequence goes on along the minus strand of NZ_JAKRNK010000004.1, from coordinate 387,512 downwards.
ATCGTGCCTTCCCATGTAAAGCGATTGTTGCTTTTAAAAGCATCGAAAGTATGTGAATAGTGGTCACCATACCAGGGGTCCATATAACTTACATAGTTCGTCCCGTTTACGCCGGAATTGTATCCATCCAATACGAGAAAATGACCAATGTTCGACCCGTTGGTCCAGCTAATAAACGTAATCATTGGCTGGCCTTTGTCCAATTGACCTTTGACCCATTGTAGTGAGGGTATGGAATTGAATAGATTGCTTTTGACACTGTAATATTGCAGCCCCTGCTTAATCTCGTAAGATGTTGCCGGATAGTTATAAGAGCCTCCCTTTACATAACTGACAAACTGCTGCTGTGTGACATCAATTCCATAGTGCTCCAACACAGCAACGGATACGCCGGCCCAGCACCAATTGCTCATCAATTGCTGGATGTCGGGTACAGCTGCGCTGCTGCCTGGTTCGCTGGGGCTGCCATTAATGAATCCTGAAGCGACATAATACTTGTTCTGATCTTTAAAGAAATAAAACCAGCGATCATCATCGATCCCTGTCCAATAATCTTTTACGATATCGCCTCGCTCCCAGCCATCAAAGTTGACGCTGGTGTTGCCGGCAATCGTATAAGCAATCGTGGCCCGCAAGCTGGGGGCTGATCGGACATTGACCCCGATAGGTGCGGTGACACCGGAAAAGGACCCTTCAATGTTGGCTGAGGGGAGAGAGTGCACTTCCGATATCGCTGACTGACCAGACGAAGGTGATGCACTGCTCCCCAACACTGACGACATAAACAGCAGGATGCTGCCTAATATAGACACAATCACTTTGAATCTTCTATTGTTCATCGCTATCCTCCTTTACAGCTAGCTTTAATAGGGGACAGTAAGCTTGTCCAGTAACTAAAATAAAGAATTGCAGCAAAAGAGAGGTGATAGAAGCGCTCACTATCCCTTCATTAACAAGGTATGTAAATATTGACGAGTTGTGATTGGATTTACTATTTTGTGCTGTTGACGTCGGGACATTCATATGGCTTATTAGGAGAAGTAGGAGGATTAGCAGTCGGTAGTATATAATACGGGGTATAATATAGAGTTGGCCTAATTGGAAGAGGAGAGAAGAATAATGTCTCATCGTATCTTAATCATGGAAGACGATCATGAGATTGTCGACATGCTAAAGCAGTATCTCTTAAAAGAAGGATACCTGATAGATACCGCTTATGACGGCCGAGCGGGCATGGCGCAGTTTGCTAGCGCCAACTACGAGCTCGTTGTTGTAGATATTATGATGCCTAAGCTGGATGGCATTGAAGTTATTAAGCTGATTCGCGAGCGCAGTGCAGTGCCTATCCTTATTATGTCTGCAAAGGACAGTGACGTAGACAAGGCGCTCGGGCTTGGATTCGGAGCGGATGATTATATCGCGAAGCCGTTCTCGATGATAGAGATTGCAGCACGGATCAAGGCTGCCATCCGGCGGTCCACCGTATATGCCAATCGGGAACCGGTCGAACAAGAAACCGAAATAGGAATTCCGCAGGAACTCCGTTTTGGAGCTTTGCGAGTAGACGTGGACAATTTTGCAGCATTTAAGTATGATCAGCAGCTTCGGTTAACATCCAAGGAGTTTGAGATATTGAAGTTATTTATTATGAACCCGAATCGTGTATTTACAAAGGCACAAATCTATGGATTTGTATGGCAGGATGACTATTATGGCGATGAGAATGTGATTAATGTTCATATTCGGCGGCTGCGCGAGAAAATAGAAGATAATCCTTCCGAACCTCTTTATATTAAAACGTTGTGGGGGATTGGGTACAAATGGGAAGGGTGAGAAGGTGACGTACATATTAATAGCTGTAATTGTCATACTGATAATCGTCATTGCCTGGCAATACCAGTTCATCCGACGTCGAGGTCATGCTCTCGAACATATTCAACGCAAGCTGCACGTCATTATGTCAGAGCCCACGAGCGAGAAAGTACTGGTCTTTACCGATGACGATTCATTGATCGGTGTGCTGAACGAGATCAATGAGCTGTTGGACTTCCATCAGAAGTCTCTGGCAGCACATACGCGGATTGAGATTTCAACCAAGAAGATGCTTTCTAACATATCCCATGATCTCAAGACACCGCTTACTGTCGTGCTTGGTTACTTGGAGACGATCACATTGGATCCGGGTATGGAGTCCAGCGAACGGGAAAGACTGCTTGGCAATGTGCACCGCAAGACACTTGAGGTGCTGGATCTGATCCATCAGTTTTTTGACTTGGCGAAGCTGGAATCGGGCGACAAAGATATTCCGATTACAAAGATTTATTTAAATGAAATTTGTAGAATGAGCATGCTGCAATTTTATGATATTTTGACAACACGAGGTTTTAAGGTGTCAATCGATATACCCGATGAGCCTTTGTATGTATGGGGAAATGAGGAGGCGCTTAACCGAATTCTGAATAATTTGATCTCTAATGCGATTCAGCATGGAGGTGACGGCAAAGAGCTCGGGCTTACCGTAACGGGTAAGGGGCAAGAGGCATTCTTGTCCGTTTGGGATAAGGGGAAAGGGATTCACGAGCTGCACGTGGATCAGGTGTTTGAGCGCATGTACACGTTGGAAGATTCCCGCAACAAGGCTTTTCAAGGCAGCGGTCTTGGTCTGACCATTACGAAGCGGCTTGTTGAGGCGATAGGTGGGAGTATTGAATTGAGAAGCAAGCCGAATGAGCGGACAACGTTTAAGATCCGCCTGCGAAAAATCAATTATTAGAATTGAACAGAGGCTGCTTAAGAAACTTGTAAGAATCGGGTAAGAAAAAAGAGAATTTCGCTCTTTATACTTAAGTTATCGAAAGAGAGCGAAGGGAGTATGCACATGTCTTATTTATTAAGGACGACTCAATTAACGAAGACTTATCAAGGCAAGGAAGTCGTATCTAATGTAAATATGAGTATAAAGAAGGGTGAGATATACGGATTTTTAGGACCGAATGGAGCGGGCAAGACGACGCTCATGCGAATGATCACCAATTTGATTAAGCCGACATCTGGAGAGATCGAGCTTTTCGGCGAGAAACTGACGGATAAGTCTTATCACGTGCTCGGTCGAATGGGTACGATTATTGAATATCCGATATTTTATGACAAGCTGACAGCACGCGAGAATTTAGAAATTCATTGTGAGTATATGGGCTATCATAACAAGCAGGCTGTCAATGAAGCGCTGGAGCTAGTTAATCTGGGCAATATCGAAGGCAAAGCGGTCAAAGACTTCTCTCTGGGCATGAAGCAGCGGCTTGGTATCGCGAGAGCACTATCAACTAAGCCGGAGCTGCTGATTCTGGATGAGCCTATTAATGGATTGGACCCGCTTGGCATTAAGGAAATTCGTGATCTATTTAAAATGTTAAGTAGAGAGTATGGGATGACATTGTTTATCTCCAGCCACATTTTGGGCGAGATGGAGCAAATGGCAGATACGATAGGCGTAATCAACCACGGGTGCTTACTTGAAGAAGTATCTATGGAGCAGATTCGGGAGAAGAATACGGAGTACTTGGAAATTACAACAAAAGAGATATCCCAGGCTAGCTATGTGCTAGAGAATAAGCTGCAGCTGTTTAACTTCAAAGTAGTGGATAACCAATACATTCGCGTCTACGATATGAGCGTACCGCAGAATGAAGTTGCCAAGACATTAATTATGAATGACATATCTGTTGAAGCGATTACGAAGAAGAACAGCTCTCTAGAAGATTACTTCTTATCGCTGCTTAACGGGGGTGGCGTTCATGCTTAAGCTAATGAGACTCGAAATGAAGAAGTTCCGCATGGCTGGTTATGTGCGGGGAGCCCTGATTTCTAGTTTAATCATATTGGCATTCACCTGTATGGTCAGCTATGGGCAAAAATTAGAAAATGATATTCCGTTTGACAGCTTTAAAATGATGATGGGACTTACAGAGACTTTGGTCAGATCGACCTTTATCGTGTTTGCCGCTGTTCTGCTGGCCCAATTTGTTATCCATGAATTCAGGACAAAGTCGATCACGGTGCTGTTTATGTATCCGATCAACCGCAAGAAGCTAATGGCTGCAAAACTGCTGATTGTGATGATCTTTACGTTTGTGGCGATTATTTGCTCAGATGTCATTGTTACGGGTGGATTTATATTGTTTAATCACTTTACCCATGTTATTGAGGATACCTTGACGTCGCAGCTTCTGTGGGCAATGGGCGGAAAAATGCTGATGAACGCGGTGATGGCATCTGGCATCTGTTTAATTCCGCTGTTCTTCGGTATGCGCAAGTATTCGACATCAACGACTATTGTGTCTGCTGTCCTCCTGTTATTTATAGTCGGCAGCAACAACGGCGGCATATCGCTTAATGATATTATTGTGATCCCTATTGGATTAGCGCTTATCGGGATATATATCGCATATTTGGGAATTCGTAATATTGAGCGCAAAGATGTGATCTAACTGTAAATATAAATATACGATTGGTATTTATCAAGAACGGCCTCTTTCCGGAATGCATACGGAGAGAGGCTGATTTGTTTTATATGAAAAAAATTTCAGGTGAGCTGCTGACAAAAACAGTCGACAAGCAGGTTCGAATCCGGTATTCTAGGACGAATAATAGGTAAACTGGTTCCAAATGTTAACAAGAATAGAGTTGTTCGCGGTATAAGCAGGAGAAAGCAAATGGGAGAGGAGATAACAGACATGAGTGAGGTCATAGATATCCAAGGGGTAAGCTGGAGAAGAGAGGAACGAGAACTGCTGAAAAATGTGACCTGGCAAGTAAAAAAACAGGAGCATTGGGCATTGCTTGGTTTAAATGGATCAGGAAAAACAACATTGCTAAACATTGTGAATGGTTATATCTGGCCGTCATCAGGCACAGTATCTGTACTTGGCAAGCCGTATGGTTCTGTCGATCTGCGTGATCTGCGAAAGTCTATTGGCTGGGTCAGTTCATCGTTGCAAGAGAAATTATACATGACGGATAAGGCGCAGCATGTGGTCATTAGCGGTAAATATGCCACGATCGGCTTATACGAGCAGCTGCTAGAGGAGGATGAAGGACAGGCGGCCGATCTTATGCAGACGCTTGGTTGTGCTCACTTGTGGGATCGAGAATATCGCACCTGCTCGCAAGGAGAGAAGCAGAAACTGCTGATTGCCCGTGCTCTAATGGCTAATCCAAGCATTTTGATTCTGGATGAACCGTGCAATGGGCTGGATTTATTTTCGAGGGAACGATTGCTGGACAGCATTTATACCCTGACTTTGCAGGATCATACGCCTACGCTAATATACGTTACGCATCATACGGAAGAAATATTGCCTGTGTTCACCCGCACGCTGCTATTACGTCGAGGTGAGGTAGTGGGAAGTGGGGCTACTGACGAAGTGATGACTTCACAAACGTTAAGCAGTTTCTTCGAGGCCCCGGTACAGGTGGAGCGTCATCAAGAGAGAGTGTACGTAAGGGCAGTAAAGTAAGAGAGATACAGGCAGGTTAGGCAAGAAGCACTGGGCTTCCGATTGGGACAGTGCTTCTTGCGCTGCAATTTTTTAGGCTTGCTTCTCAGTTGTTACCTAGTAAGCAGGATGTCATGGGAATACACTTCAGGGTTGCAATATGAAATGGAATATTGAAGCGGCATATCACGATTGTTAAAGAGTACGGTGTGTACAACAAGGGCAGGGGATCCGGGAGGCAGGTCAAAGTAAGAGGCGTAAGTGGAATCGAGGGCAACGGCCGTAAAGCTCTGAGAGCCGCGTTTGACCTGTATTCCATTCTTCTCCAATAAATCGTAGACAGTGGGTTTCACCACATTTTCCTCGGTCAAGTAGGATGCCAGGTTCATGTTAAAATAGTTGTCGTCTACAATAGCACATTGTTCTTGAACTCTGATTTGCCGCTGTACTTTAATCATGTCGGCGCCTTCAAAGATACGCATAGCTTTGGACACTTTCGGTGGTGCGGGAATAATGCCGTACTCGTGCAGCTGAATACGGGGCTCCAACTGCTGCAGCTGCAATTGCTCGACTAGACCAACCAAAGTGGTTGTCGTACGTGTGATGCTGCGCTCAGCCACAAAAGTTCCTTTGCCGTGCTTCTTCTCCAGTACGCCCTCCACGACTAGCTCGCCAATTGCCTGGCGAATCGTAGTGCGGCTTAGGTGAAACATTTTGCCTAATTCGCGTTCGCTGGGAATAGCAGTGCCAGAACCCCACTCCTCATTAACGATACGTTGTTTAATACTGTGCTTCAGTTGATAGTACAAAGGTATCGGGCTTTGTAATAGTTCCATCCATATGTACCTCCTGTATTTAATTTGGATTCTGGTCATATGGTCACGACCAGATGAACAAAAAAAGACACGATTCAGTCGTTGAATTCGTGTCTCCAGTGGTCTGGTCAACAGTAGCAGGTTCCCGTTTAACAATACTTGATTAAACTAACCTGATTACTAGGAATTATAAGGAACGTTACGCCTAATGTCAACGGTTAATTTAGTGGACAAGACTCTATTTTTGCGTAAATCCGCTAATATCAGTGCCAAGTGCTTGGGACAGACGAAGGCCGAGTTTTGCGTCAGCCCGAAAGAAGTTGCAAATGGCACGGAGTTGAACTTCATGCCTGGTCTGTTTTAGGTCAGTGGTCAGGTTGAGCACGAGCCGCTCCTGCTCTTCTGAAGATAAGCTCAAATAACGTTCGCCAGCTTGCGTAAAGTCGTCTGTCTTCGCAATCGTGCGGCGCATCGTTGTGCCGGACAGGGGCGCTTCACTGTCCGCATATTCTGGTGCTTCCGTGTAAGCAGGTTGGTGACTATTCGGTTCATAATTAATCGGTGACGGATCCTGACTCACATTCATATAGCCGTCACGTTGATGATTGCGAACCGATGCAAATGGACAGTTTACAGGGATTTGAGCATAGTTAGGTCCAAGACGATGCCGCTGCGTATCCGGATAAGAGAATAGTCTTCCTTGGAGCAGCTTATCTTCTGAAGGTTCAATGCCTGGGACAAGGGCGCTAGGCGAGAACGCAGATTGTTCCACTTCGGCGAAGAAATTGGCGGGGTTCTCGTTTAACGTCATACGTCCTACTTTGATTAACGGGAATTGCTCTTCAGGCCATACCTTGGTTGCGTCCAGCGGATCGAAATGGAGGTCACCGCCGTCCGGCTCCATAAGCTGAACGTACAAGTCCCATTCAGGATATTGGCCTGTGGCAATTGACGTATGTAAATCACGTGTCGCATGATTAAAGTCTTTGCCTCCGAGGACTTCTGCCTGAGCAGCGGTCAGGCTTCTTGTGCCTTGCAGCGATTTCCACGTATATTTCACATAAGTTACTTTATCGGCTGTATTTACCCATTTAAAGGCGTGTACGCTAAAGCCGTCCATTTCCCGGTAGTTGGCGGGAATACCCGGATCGGAGAACAACCAGGTCAGCATATGAGTGGACTCTGGCGAGAGGGACATGAAGTCCCAATAATGATCAGGAGTTTGGATATTGGTGTGCGGCGCTGGTTTGAGCGAATGGACCATATCCGGGAATTTTAAGGCGTCCCGTATAAAAAACACGGGCAGGTTGTTGCCAACCAGATCGTAATTGCCTTCGCTTGTGTAGAACTTAACAGCAAAGCCGCGCGGATCACGCAGCGTCTCGGGCGAGGTGCTGCCATGTATAACAGTCGAGAACCGGACAAATACTCTAGTCTCGATATCTGGGCTTTGCAAGAAGGCCGCCTTTGTATAGGGTGCCATACTTTGATAGGGCTTGAATAAACCAAAAGCTCCGGCTCCGCGAGCATGAACAACTCGTTCGGGAATTCGTTCACGGTCAAAGTGAGCAAGCTTTTCAAGCAAATGATAGTCCTCCAGCAGCACGGGCCCTCGCTGGCCCGCAGTTTTCGAGCTTTGATTGTTAGCCACCGGCGCACCTTGATTTGTCGTCAAAAATCGTGGGTCTGTCATTTGGACAACCTCCTGTATGTGATAGTCATAATAGCTGATGTATGAGAATAGGCATCAGTAAAGCCAGTTGGGCATACTTGGAATCAAGTTATAATTATTATAAATAAATAAAAATTATAACTTGATTTTTATTTATTCTGTGATGCTAGTTTCGATTAAGATTGGAAGTCGTATATAATGAGTGAAGGACAAAACTGTATGTAAGCGAGGGAATATGATGAGCTTTTTTGACAAAATGAAATCGGGCCTTTCCTCTGGTCTTTCTCAAGTGAAGGATAAGGCACAGCAAACGGTTGAAGTTACACGGCTATACTCGACAATTTCCACTAAACGTAAAGATATTCAACAACGCTACGGGGAATTGGGAGAGCTGGTATATCGCGCCTCAGGGGCAGGAAAAGGGCCCCGAGCATCTGAGAGTGAAGCAGAGACTCAGATGGCACGTATATGTGAGGAAATTGCCAAATTAGAAATAGAAGTGGAACAGTTGGAAGAAGATATGCATCGGGTTAAGGGAGAGAAGGTGTGTTCATGTGGAACTGCAGCTCCCTTGCAGTCCAAGTTCTGCAGCCGCTGTGGTAAATCGTTTCCAACTCCTGTCTTAAGTGACCCAATTGACGTCGAGCCAGTTGATCCTGCCCGCTCCTCAGCGCAGCAGTATTTGAAGCCTTATGAAGAGGTCCGAGATCAGGTCGGCATGGAGAAAGAATCTATTACGTCGTGCGCCCAATGCGGACAATCGCTTACGGTGAATGATCGCTTCTGCATTACGTGTGGCAAACCGCAGGGGTAAGCTTTATAGATACCGCTATCTGACTAACTGGATCCTATTAACGGCGTAATTTAGAATGGAACGGCAAATAGACCTCACATTTACTATCAAAGTGAATGTGAGGTCTATTTGGTATGTATATGGATTGGGATCAGCTAATTCTGCCTGTATGTTAGAGGTGTGGTCAATAGACAACCGTTCGATCTTATATCGTAAGTCCGTGTCAGTGAGTACGAAGAAGCCATTCTAAGGATACGAACACTTTCTGTAAATAAGCATCTTCACGATGAACACGTGATAAGAACATGCCTCCCTCACATAAGGAGAGGATAAGGCTTGCTGTCTCAGCCACAGGAAGCTGTGCATGTAATTGGCCTGTACGTACGCCTTCTTGCAGGAGGTTCTCGCAAGCGGTTTGGAGCGATTGAAAAAACAAGCGCATACGTTCCTGAACCGCAGGTGTTTCATTAGATGTCTGCGCAAACAACGTCAGGAACGGACAGCCGGCTTGGCAATCCTGCTGATAAGCATCATAAGTCAACATACGAAGTACAAATTCGATACGCGCGCGCACATCGACGTGGTACAAGGAAAGGATCGATTGAACACGGCCTGAATAATGCTCGATTACTTTTTCAATAATGTGAAGAAGAATGTCCTCCTTGCTTTTGAAGTGATAATAAATATTAGTCTTTGATACTTTACTTGTCGCTACAATATCATCCATGCTCGTTAACTGGTATCCTTTGGTCAGAAACAGGTGGGATGCGACCTCAAGGACAACATCTCGATTCGAACGTTTACGTATTCTCATATTGGTAATTTACGCAACATGTCAGGTTCTGTCAATGTATATTTTCATGCTCATGTGTGTGGATGCACCCAAAAATTGTACGTTGTGAATATAGAGAATAAATGTGTAATGGACATGAAAATAGTATGAAATGATTACGTGTCAATATAAGAAAGGCTTGCTGAAAAATCAGTTCAGTCACAGATGGCTACCCCTCATTGATAATGGTATGCTAGGGACAGGAGGTGGGATTATTATGGCAATTGCAGAAGTAACGATTATTCCCATTGGAACGGCAACAACAAGTCTTAGCGGATACGTTGCAGGCATGCAGCAGGTCTTGGCTCAAGAAGAAGGAATTACTTATGAACTAACATCCATGAGTACTATTATTGAAGGACCGACAGACCGGTTGTTTGAAGTGATACGCACGCTGCATGAATCGTTGTTCGAGACCGGAGCAGGTCGTGTATCAACGAGTATTAAAATAGATGACAGGCGAGATCAGCCTTCTTCTTCCGTGCAGAAGCTGCGTTCTGTTCGAGAGAAGCTGCAAAGCTAGAAAGCGAACAATTTTGTGAATTAATCATTTAATGATAAGTTTCTTGGTGCGGATACAGCTTATTTTACGTTAAAATAAGTTCTGATGTATAAGAAAAGCAAATATATGAACAGCAGGTGAGTCTATTCATGGAAGCGATTGTTAACATTGCAGCTCAACTGGGTATTCAACCAGATCATCTGGAACCTTACGGCAAGTATACCGCTAAGTTAAGTGAAGAACTATGGGACACCGTGGCAGGGCGGGATAATGGTAAGTTGATCTTAGTCACAGCAATGAACCCTACGCCTGCAGGTGAGGGCAAGACATTGACGACGATCGGACTCACGCAGGGTCTGAATCGAATAGGGCGGAAGGCGATAGCTGCCCTGCGTGAACCGTCGCTTGGCCCATGTATGGGCATGAAGGGTGGCGCGACAGGCAGCGGTGCGGCTCAGATCGTGCCGGCGGAAGATATTAATTTGCATTTTACTGGAGATATCCATGCGGTTACGTCGGCTCATAATCTCGTGGCTGCAATGTTGGACAACCACGTATTCCAAGGCAATGAGCTGCAGATCGACACGAATCGTATTTTATGGAAACGAGCGGTTGACATGAATGATCGCGCGCTTCGTCGAACGGTCATTGGCCTTGGAGACGGTAACGGGACTGTACGTGAAGACGGATATATGATTACGACAGCTTCAGAAGTGATGGCTGTGTTGGGGCTTGCCGAAAATAGAGCGGATCTTAAGCTGCGTTTGGGCCGTATGATTGTAGCTTATAGTACAGCAGACTGCATGATCACGGTAGATGATTTGCAGGCGACGGATGCAATGTGCGTTCTGCTTCGTCATGCCATCAAGCCTAATATGGTGCAGACTATTGAAGGCAATCCTGTGCTGGTTCATGGAGGGCCGTTTGCAAATATCGCTCATGGCTGTTCTAGTGTGAGAGCAACACGCTATGGCCTGAAGCTGGCTGATTACGTCGTAACCGAAGCTGGCTTCGGTGCGGATCTTGGCGCGGAGAAATTTATGAACATCAAATGCAGACAAACTGGATTGTTCCCCTCCGTTGTTGTTATCGTAGCTACCGTTAAAGCGTTAAAATATAACGGCGGGGTAGCCAAAGACAAGCTGACGGAGGAGAATCGCACTGCGCTGCGTGCAGGATTCGGCAATCTCCGTCGACATATTGAGAATGTGCAGAAATTTGGCGTGCCAGCTGTCGTGGCTATTAATCGCTTTGCCTCCGATACGGAAGATGAGCTGGAGGACGTGTTGGAGTACTGCCGCGCAATCGGATGTGATGCTGCCTTATCTGAAGCGTGGGCTCAAGGCGGAGCAGGGACGGAAGCGCTGGCGAAGCAGGTGGCGGCAGCCGCGGATATATCGGATGCGGCAGAGCAATTCCACTATCTGTATGCAGATGACGTTCCGTTGATCGATAAGATAAAGACGGTTGTGCAGGAGATTTATCGTGGAGGGGACGTTCGCTTTACACCGCGTGCTGCTCGCGCATTACAGCGTATAGAGGCTGAGGCAGGAAGTCGCGTGCCTGTATGTATGGCCAAGACACCATATTCATTCTCTGATCAGCCGAAGCTGCTTGGTGCTCCGGAAGGATTTACAATGGAAGTCCATGATGTCCGTTTATCTCGTGGAGCAGGCTTTGTCGTTGTAGAAACAGGAGCTATTATGACGATGCCAGGCTTGCCTAAGCAGCCTGCGGCATTGCGGATGCGATTGGAAGAAGACGGGACAGTTACCGGCTTGATGTAGAAGTGTGCGTTGGAACACGGGCAGATGATCGGATCGTGCTATCGTACCAATCGAATAGAACATATAAGGAAAGGCTGTTGGGCAGCAAAAATTGTCCGCAGTCTTTTTTTGTACATTTTATGGGCAATTGGCAGGTGCAGCTGACGTATTTACAGGATGGAAAATGCTTATTTACGGGAATAGGAGAGAGGCATTTGGATGGGGTTAACAAATACAAATTTACTGGGGGTTAAACACAAATACGATACGCGTATAAATAAGTTTGATTTTCCACAAATTACAATTGAATTAAGCATATCAAACCTGTGCAGCACTGTGTTAGAATAAGGCCTGTTGTGCTATTTTTCAGAAAATAATAAAAATTTCAAACGTTATCTTTAAAGGAGAGCATTGTCACACATGAAAACGGAACAACAGCAAGTTAAAATTGCTACGGCCGACCCAAGTGCCATTGGTTTGTTCGGTCTTGCGATGGTTACGCTGGTCGCTTCGTCGCAGAAGCTGGGCTGGACAGAGGGTACTTCGTTTATTATCCCTTGGGCTATTTTTCTCGGCGCGTTTGCACAGTTGTTTGCCTGCATTCACGATGCCAAGAAAGGGAATACATTTGGGACGACAGCGTTTGGCGGCTATGCTTTTTTCTGGTTTGCAGTAGCCTCCTCCTGGTTGATCCAGCATGGTGTCTTTGGTGAATCACTGGCGGCAGGGGCGGATAAGCATCAATTGGGCATGGCGTTTTTAGGATATCTTATTTTTACGCTATTTATGACGATCGGTGCAATGGAGACACATAAGGTATTGTTCTCTATTTTTGTATTTATTGATTTCCTGTTCCTGGGTCTCACATTTGATGCATTTGGAATTGCGGCGCATACGATGCATACGGTTGCGGCTGTGGCTGAGTTGTGCATTGCAATCTTGAGCTTCTACGGTTCTGCGGCTGCGGTACTCAATACGCACTTCGGACGTGAATTTTTGCCGGTAGGGAAGCCATTTGGTATTTTTAAAAAGTAATCGGCAGGTTTAAAATCTGTTGCGAAGAGTCTAGTTCTGAACTAGACTCTTTTTGTTGTGCTTTATCTAAAAAATAAAATCCCCCTGCTCCGCGGGCAACGGAACAGAGGGTGTGGGGTTACAAAGAAAGCATGTATCATGGGTACGAACCATGCAACTTTGTTACTGATAACATTATTATAACCCGTATCGTCACAAATCGCGAATGTTACTGTAACATTGTGTTGAAATGTGTCATGATACGATCCATTACATGGAATGAACAGCGTAATTTCGCTGCTTATTCGACGCGAGAGTTGTTTTTCACGAACTCAATAATTTCGTCAACATAACCATATGCGATTGCTGTTACTGTATCAGCAGCGCCATAGTAAATCGCGATGCGTCCTGTTTCTGCGTCTACCAGTGATGCACATGGGAATGCAACGTTAGGTACGTCTCCGACACACTCATACAAAGTGGAAGGTTGGAGCAGGTAAGGCTCACTGCGATATTTTACTTTCCATGGTTGATCCAGATCAAGCAAAGCAGCGCCGAATGCGTACACGAATCCATTACAGGAGTTCAATACGCCATGGTAAATCATCAACCAGCCCTCGCTAGTCTCGATCGGGATCGGACCTGCGCCGACTTTCTTGCTCTGCCAACCGCCAAGCGTTCCCATTACATGACGATGACGTCCCCAGAATTCCAAGTCAGGGCTCTCGCTGTAGAAGATGTCGCCGAACGGAGTATGCCCCGTATCGGACGGACGGCTTACCATAGCGTAGTTGCCGTTGATTTTGCGTGGGAACATAACGCCATTACGGTTGTAAGGCAGGAATGCATTCTCCAATTGATGGAATGTCTTGAAGTCATAAGTGTATGCTATGCCGATTGTCGGTCCGTGGTAAATGTTACACCAAGTCACGATAAAGCGGTCTTCAATCCAGCATACGCGTGGATCGTAACCTTCAATAAAGTTGCCGATCTCTGGATCGTCGCATTCAAACTTAAGCGGCTCGTGGTTGATATCCCAGTTCAAGCCGTCTTTACTGAAGCCGACGTGCAGACGCATATAGCGGTTGCGGTCATCGCAGCGGAATACACCAGCGAATCCATCTTCGAAAGGTACAACTGCACTGTTGAATATGCTGTTGGAATTCGGCAGTAAGTCACGCGGAATAACCGGATTCTGGCTGTAACGCCACAATACGTCGCGATGACCTTCAGGGCGTTCTTCCCAAGGCATGTTAGGGATGTTAGGACCGATAATATTTACTTTACTCATGATCTAACCTCGCTTTGCTTCTAGAAGTATAAAATCCATAGGTGCAGCATACAGGCAATATTGCTCACCATGTAATATGCATACTTTACATATGACAACCGACCTGAGAGAGAGAACCAATGGCAGCTTGAGTAGAGAGAACTAGAGAGAGCACCTTATTATATAAAAGTATGAGTAATCTCAAGTCCATTTATGTGCCGAGTTATTCATCATGTAAAGCGTACATGGCCCACCGGCATGTTAGCGTTTTCTTTACAATATAAATGTAAAATAAAATGCACACTATGTCAATATATAATTGTGCATTTTATAAATAAATATTGATTTAATATTACATTTCGGTGCTACTTTGTATATTTGGGATCTTTCAAATGCACACTTAATCGGATTAACTCCTTAGGACGTTCCGGGTGAGCGATCCTCCAGATCAACTGCTCGCCTGCGCGCAAACCGAGCTCTTCCTTCGGAACATCTACTGTTGGAATACTCGAATGTAAATAAGCAAGCTCACCGATATTGTCAAAGCCTGTGAGAATAATATCTTCGGGTACGCGTTTTCCTTCCTCACGCATAATGTTCATAAGTTCAACGGCAATGGCGTCATTGGCGCATACAAAGGCTTGCGGGTATTGCTTCATCGCAGCCAGCGCTTCTCGCAGTTCCGCTTCATAATAGTAATGGCGTGGCAGCGTATTTACGATATTAAGTCCCGGGTCCAACTCAACGCCGAATTCACGGAGAGCCATCTGGAATCCGCTCCAACGTTCCCAGTAACTTAAGCAGGAACCGATATCCCCGACGAAACCGATGTCGGTGCAGCCTTGTTCAAGCAGGCTCTTGGTCAGCCTGTACACACTCTCTTGATTGTTTACAAGCAGTGTATCGGTTTTAAGCAGATTCATCGTAAAGTCTGCGTACGTATCGATAAATAGCGCCGGTATTCCGGTGTGTTCAATACGCTCATAATAAGCTCGCAAGAAAGAGCCGATCGTTATAATACCGGCAGGGGTCTGTTGTGAAAATAAGGGCGGGAGACGGAGCTCGTTCTCTTCCTCCATGTCAACGATGGACATCGCTACGGTGTAGCCTGCTTCTTTAAGTGATGTGTTGAGACCACGCAAAAAGGGTGACCAATAATGATTGCCTACATAATCGGAGTGTGTTAATAACGCAATAAGCCGATTTCCCATATTGGCGGCGTGCTCTGGCCGACTATGCTTTAATTGGGTAATGGATTCTAACATGCCAGGAGGGAATTTCGTATAGCCCATGTCAATTGCATGCTGGATAATGCGCAGACGTGTATCTTCTTTTAAACCAGGTTCATTGTTAAGCGCTTTCGAAACAGTATTGCGTGATAGCTGAAGCGCGTCTGCTATGTGCTGCTGCGTAATTTTCTTTGTCATACGGGATTCGCTCCAATTTATAAAATTAGTCCGGACTCGGTTCCGCTAGGTTATATGTCAAGTATAAAGTAGCTTTACAATTTTGACAAATGTAAAGTTAGATGACACCTATTGAAGAAGTACAGATTTGCGGCCGAATTTCTCGGCCGAATGAGAATAATAAACTGTGCTACACTAAACACATTCATACATATAATCATCATGTTTTCTTCATACTTTCCCAATGAAATGATAACTCTCGCTCTTTACAATAAGTTGTAGGAGCGTGAAATTTATGATTACTGTGAAATATACAATGTTAAGTATACGGTCAAGACGAGGGAGTGTACACGAATGACGGCAATTCTGGTTGTAGATGATGATCGAGAGATCGCGAATTTAATCCGTATATATATAATCAATGAGGGTTATGAATGTGTGCTTGCCTATGACGGGCTTGAAGCGCTGCAACGGATAGAGGAGAAGCCTATTGATCTTGTTATTTTGGATGTCATGATGCCTAAGCTGGATGGATTAGGCGTAACAAGAGTGATACGTGAGCGTCACGCAACTCCGATTCTTATGCTCAGCGCCAAAACGGAGGATATGGACAAGATTATGGGCCTTATGACAGGAGCGGACGATTATATGGCGAAGCCATTTAATCCTTTGGAGCTTATGGCGCGTGTAAAGTCGCTGCTGCGGCGTACCTATCAGCTTAATCCGCGGCTTGCTGAAGGGGATGTCGGAAACATAAATAAGGTCATCAGCCTTGGGAAGTTGGAAGTAAACAGGGATTTGCATACAGTAAAAGTAGACCATCAAGCAATCCACTTAACGTCCATTGAATTTGAAATCTTATATACGATGGTACGATATCCAGGTAGGGTGTTTCGGGCAGAAGATTTGTATGAGCTTGTATGGAAGGAAACTTTTCAAGGCGCGCATAATACGATAGCGGCGCATATAAGCAAGCTCCGGGACAAGCTGCACAAACAAGGGTACATGTTTATCCATACGGTGTGGGGTGTTGGTTACAAAGTGGAGGCAGTAGAATGAAACTGAATTGGAAGCTGTTACTGTCATTACCGTTATGTTTTACATTAGCGGGTGCGACCACTGGATTGAGTTTTTTGGCTATATCGGCTGTGTACAAGAGTTTCTACTTTCCGACCTTTACCGTCTTCATTCGATATTTGGACGACGTAATTGGAGTTATGTTGTTATCGGTTATGTATACATTATTATGGTTTGCGGTGTATTTTATTCTGTTTACGAGTTTGTTAATTCGTCGTATTCTTCGTGTGACAAAAGCGGTGCAGCATATTGCGGAAGGGGATCTGACGCAAAGGATTAAAATATCCGCCAAAGACGAGATTGGTCAGCTCGAACACAATATTAATATCATGGCGGAACAGCTTAGCAAATCGATAGAAGAGGAGCGCCGGGCGGAGCAGACCAAGACGGAGCTTGTCACGAATGTATCTCATGATCTAAGAACGCCGTTAACGTCAATTATCGGTTACTTGGGGCTGGTTGAACAAGACAAGTACCGGGATGAGTTAGAGCTTCGCCACTATATTAGCATCGCTTACGAGAAGTCTAAACGACTACATCTCATGATTGAGGATTTATTCGAATATACGAGAATGAGCGGTGGCATGCCTTTGCATCTAGGACGTGTGAATTTGTCGGAGTTGGTGGGCCAATTGTACGTTCATTATCGCTATCCAATGGAACAAGTGGGGCTGCAGCTGCGGATGAACAATGCAGATCAATCATTATTTATGATGGCAGACTCCTTAAAGCTTGTGCGTGTATTCGAAAATTTATTGTCCAATGCTATGAAGTACGGTACGGGTGGTGATGCGGTCGACTTAAACGTATCCGTTATCGCTGATGAAGCTCAGATTGAGATCGTTAACTATGGAACAGCGATTCCACAGCAGGATCTCCCGTACGTATTTGACCGGTTCTATCGAGTTGACAAGTCAAGGGGCGAAGAGCAAGAAGGTTCAGGGCTAGGCTTGGCTATCTCGCGTGCAATCGTGGAGCTGCATAACGGCAGCATCTGGGCGGAAAGTAATTCATTTCAAACCCGATTTGTGATAAGACTGCCGTTAACATCATAATTTCATCATAAATTCGCAAACATTCATTCACTTCTGTTGTCTAAACTAAGTCTTAATCAATAAACGAACAGGGTGGATGAGATGAAGAACAAAACAAAGCCGAGTTTCAAGTGGAAAAGGTTGATTGGAGCTCTATTCATATTAGGTGGATTGTTGTTTGTATTAGAAGAAATTGGGGTACCTTTGCGTGGCGTATATGCTAGAATTCAAGATCAAGTATTTGTCTCTAGCAACAATAAGGAGTTGGCATTTGGCTCATTAGAGGCTAGTGCCGCATTTGTCATGGATGCGGATAACGGTGATGTGCTGTTCTATAAGAACGAGAACAAGCCGCTGCCTCCTGCCAGCACCACGAAGATTATGACGGCATTATTGGCAGTTGAGCAGGCGGATCCCGTGGAAGGGGTTATTGTGGGCAGCGAAGTAAACTGGACAGCTCCAGATGAGAGCAAGGCTGGGCTTGCTCCAGGACAGTTGTTAACTTGGCGGGAGCTGATCTCAGCTATGATGCTGCCGTCTGGCAATGACGCAGCAAGAACGATTGCCGTGCAGATTGGCATGAAGCATGCTCCGGCCGGATCAACTCGCCAGCAAGCCTATGATTTATTTGTTAGCCAGATGAACAAAAAAGCCGCCGAGCTGGGGATGACGAATACGCAATTTACCAACCCCCATGGCATGCCTAGTCAAGATCATTATTCGACAGCCAAGGATCTAGCCGTGCTGGCCCGCGCTGCAATGGGGAACGAGATCTTCCGTCAAATTGTAATGGAGCCTGAGGCAAGCTTGAGCCTAACGTCAGACGACAATCAGGTAGAAAAGATGGTATATAACCGGAACCTACTGCTGCAATTGGATAGTGGTCATTTCTATGAAGGTGCGAACGGCATCAAGACGGGTTATACGGATCAAGCTGGTTATTGCCTTGTCTCATCAGCCAACCGGAATGGTCATAAAGTAATTGCGGTTGCACTGCATTCAACTAAAGATCAAATATGGAGTGACTCGCACACGTTATTAAATTATGGATTTGCGCATGTGAGTTCTTGAACATAAAAGCCCCGGTTGTTCTGCTAACATAGTAGAAATGACCGGGGCTGATTTTTTGTTAAGGTGGTGCCAAAGAACGCCATTATATACGATTAATTGACAAGATAGGTGTCCATATAACCGCTACTTATGAGCTATTTAAGTAGAAGTTGTTTTTAAACCTAGTACTATAGTAGGAATTTTATAGAAACGCCTTGGCAGGGCTAAAGGCTCTTATTAAAATAAGTACAAATGAACATGTACTTATAAATAGAAAATGAGAGTGGAGAGGTGCTTCCGATGTATATCTATGTCCGCAACTCTGTAGAAGCCTCTAAGTTTCAATCGATCTGGAGAACCGTATGGAAAGAGAAAGGGTTCGAATTGGAATCGGGGCGAGAAGTACTGCACCAGATGCTCATTACGAATGAACAAGGCCATTGTGTGGGAACTATCGAATATAAACCGTACCATATAACAAATAATCCAATTCACAGCGTCGCTGCGTTCCAAGACCAACCGGAGATGGCATTGCCAGATCGTGTCGTGGAAATCGATAAAGTAGCGCTTCTTAGAGAACATCGGGGACCGAATATAGCCCGTTTGATCTCTTCGATGCTGCATTATGCGGACAAGCATGACAAGGATTATTTTGTATGCCTGTTGGAGCCAGTATTTGCACGCGCGCTGAGGGTATCTTTTCAAGTCCCCATGCGGCAAGTATCTGGTCGTGTCGCCTACAAAGGAGATGATGTAATACCGACGATTATAGATGTAGGCAAGGTCAGAAGGAACAAGCACCGCTATTCTTGGATAATCCCCGACACAGCACCTTCTGCAAGCAATAAAACAGTTGTAGTCTAGTCTTGCTATTTTATACTTTAGAAAGTAGGTCGTCTCTTTTGAACGAACTTTCCATATTGGATCTGAGAAATAGACTGCTCGTTAAAATTATTTGGGGGATGCTTGGGCTTGGCATCGCAGCGAATCTCGCGGCTAACGTTACAGGAAGCATGCTTTATATGTTAGCTGTTATTGGTACGGTCGCTTGCGGGACTGCTACATTTATGACGTACAAGCGCATAGCACCGGGTGCCATTATGTATCTAATTCCTGTTATTATGACAGGACTGACGGTGTTTCTAATTAAATCAGACCCTAACCCGATATTCAGTACGTATGTGCTGTTTTATGTAAATATGGGTGTAATGGCGCTGTACTCCAATTATCGCCCTGTTCTTACAGCTGGTGTGCTGAGTGCTGTTGCCACGATATATGTATTTTACGATCCAGTCATCCATGAGGTGCTGTATAAGAAGGAACCGCTGCTTTACCTGTTGCTGTATCTAGCCTTCGCTACGATTGCTTTATGTGCGGCTGCTATTTTCAGCGAACGCCTGCAAAAGCAAGTACTAGAGCATAGCACTGAAGCTTTGACAGCTAAGCTGCGGGCAGAGGACATGTTGTCTGAGATTCATAGCTCGGTATCTATGCTCAACAACTTTAGTCAGGAGCAGAAAGAGCGAGTGGTGACGACTAGTAATATATCCCGAGAAGTGACAGTGACTTTTGCTGAAATCTCATCAACGATTGAACAGCAGACCGTCAATATCCATCATATTAATGACTCCGTGCAACTGGTGGAGAAGTCGCTTGGTCATGTAGTTAGTGGAACAGAGCAGTTAGACGGTGTATCGTCGGAGACGCTTAAGCTTGCAGGGCAAGGGAACACCGAGATCGGGACTTTGGTACAGGAAATGCGACGTGTGCAAGCAATGGTTCGTGAGACGGTTCAAATAATGAACGCTTTAAGTTCGCAGACAGAAAAAGTCGGCAGCATCGTAAGTACGATTAGTGAAATATCTGCACAGACTAACCTGCTGTCATTGAATGCGGCGATTGAAGCGGCTCGTGCGGGTGAGCACGGTAGAGGCTTTGCCGTCGTGTCTGGTGAAGTACGCAAGCTGGCGGATCATACTCAACAGGCGACAGAAGAGATTGCTGCCATTTTGGAAGCGATACGTCAGCAGATCAATGCTGCCGCGGGCCATGTCAATCGTGGTGAAGGATCAGTTCTATCCAGCGCTCAGGCTACGCAAGCCGTAGAGAAGATTGTGAGGGACATCTCAGGTAACACGGAACAGGTCAACAAGCAAGCGGAACTTATGCGTTCAGCGGTTGCTGAGTTGAAGGAGCAATATGGCTTGATGTCGGAAAGTATGGTGTCCATTGCAAGCAGTACGGAGCAGCATATGGGCTCTGTTGAAGAAGTGCTGGCAAGTATGGAGCATCAGGATAGTCAGATCAATGCATTAGTTCAAGGCTACGGTCGACTTGATGAGCGGGTTACAGCCTTGAAAAAGTTAGCAGAAGAGGATACGCGTTCTTAAATAGAGTCAAATAAAGAACCTTCAAGCTCATAAAAATAGGGCCTGAAGGTTCTTTGCATAATTGGATAGGCTAGGGAGCCAAAGAGGCTGCCTTATTATATATGGCGGCAGCCTCTTTACTAATCATTTATTTTAGTTTGTTGATCCGTCCGTCGTCTGCAGGAGAAAGATCACCTTTTTTGATAATATAATCTTCCACTACCTCGTATAATGTTACGCCTGTATTTAGCGCATCCTTCTTGAGCATGGAATATCCATCTCCACCTGCGATAATGAAATCATTTGTAGCAACACGATAGGTCTTGTTATCATCAAGTGCTTTGCCGCCTACTTTAACGTCGCTCACGCGGCTGCCCGCCTTCAATTTCATATCAAAAGTGAAGGTCATCCCCGCGATCTGAGGGAAACGTCCTGCGCCAGACTCGATCTCGCTGACACCACTTTCAAGAGCAGCTCGCAGTTCGCTGCCTTTCGCCTCTACCACAGCAAGCGTGTTCGGAAACGGCAGTACATCATACAAGTTGCGTTTCGTAATATCGCCGGCTTGGATAGTTGTACGGATGCCTCCGCCATTGGTAAGAGCAACATCTGCCTCGAAGCCTGGCATTGAACGGGTACGCTCCAGCATCGCGTCCGCAATTAGATTACCGAGATTCGTTCCTTCGGCACGAATCTTCGTGCGGTCGCCTTCCAGTTTCACAGCAGTCTTAGCGATCTTTTCGCTTAACAGCGTATCCGTATGCTTTTGCAATTCGGCAACACGCGCTGCTGTTTCTTCATCCGGCTTAGTATCTTTGTTATATTCAATCAGTCCCCCGGAGAAATGCACAACTTCCCCATTATGGTAGTACATATCTACACGGCCAAGGGACTTGCTGTATTCCCAGTCTTGTACGATATAGACACCATTCACGACTTCTGGTGTGCTCAACTTGGTATGGGAGTGACCACCGATAATTAGGTCCACTCCTTTTACCTGCTTGGCAATCTCACGATCTTCAGTCAAACCAGAGTGGGAGACGATGATCACTTGATCTGCCATCTGCTGCAGTTTAGGAACCCATTCCTTGGCAACTGTCACCGGATTAAGGAACTTTAATCCCTTTACATTGTCAGGATGCGTCACGATTGGAGTCTCTTCGGTAATCAAGCCGAGGAATGCAAATTTCTTGCCTTCGATCTCTTTGATCACGTATGGCTTCAACAAAAGTTCCCCTTTAGCATCAAAGACGTTAGCGCCTAATACAGGGAATTGGAACATTTTAGATACTTTGACGAGCTGTTCATGACCGAAGTCAAATTCATGATTGCCTGCCACCATAAAATCATATCCAAGCGGGTTTACTAGCTTTGTAGCTGCTTCGCCTTTGGATAAGTTAACATATATAGTGCCTTGAATCATATCGCCTGCATCAACAAGCATCGTGTTCGGATTCTCGGCTTTAAGAGATTTCATAAGGGTAGCTAATTTGGCATAACCCATTTCTTTATTTTTCTCATCATCCATGATATGTCCATGTACATCATTGGTATGTCCAATCGTGAGGTGGAGAGTGATGGCTTCGCCAAGCGCGTCAATAAAAGCTTGTCTAGTGACCGTGCTGCCATCCAACTTCAGATCGATGCCGGCTTGCTTGGCAATTGCACTTAGCGTAGCAGCATCCGCAGTTTTATGTAGGCGTGTCCACTGTTCCGCGTTCACGATGCTGCCTTGCTTGGCCCATGTTAATGCGCGTGCTGCCCAGCTACCCTTGACGGATGCGTCCACTTCTTTAACTTTAGCTTCTTCCCCTTGTACGCGAGCCAGAACCACGACAGCTTCTACCAACGTGATTGGACGTTCTAATGCAAGCCCGTCATTGGCACCGTTGATGTAAGCTTTCTGCTGCATCCAGTCCGTATGTTGAATTGGCTGCAGTGGGGCAGCTGCCAGTGGTCCTGCGATAACGGAGGCCAGAATGGCGGTTAATGATAATGTGAGTCCTAGTTTGTTGATCCGAATCATATGACACCTCCAATAATTTTGCTCGTACAGATAGATGGTATCATAAGCTGCTTAGTGTATATATGCAGCAATTGTAAGCGCAACCTAAATATATTGTTAAGTTCATATTGTTCACGAGTTGTATATAAATTAATGCTGCCCAGTCCCTAGCAAAACTTACAATTCATCAAAGCCATTATCGTCGCCTACTTTTCCATAATTACGCGATTTAGCTTCGAAGAAATCGGTTTTGGTAGCGTTTAATGCATCGTCGGAGAACGGCTTGATCCAAGGCATACAGTTCACATCAACGCCATCGTATGCTTTATCCATGCCCATCATGGATAAGCGGCGATTCGCGATGTACTTGATATAATCGGACAATTCACGTAAATCAATGCCACCGATGTTACTCAGGGTGTAGTTAGCCCAGTTGGTTTCCAATTCGACAGCACGATTGATTGTCTGATAGACGTAATTCCTATTCTCTTTTGTGTTTAACTCTGGGAAGTCCACTAGAAGCTGCTTGAATACTTCGCCGAAGAAATAACAATGCTGATTCTCGTCGCGTTGAATATATGAGATCATCTGACTCGTCCCCATCATCTTCTGATCGCGAGCCAGATTATAGAAAAAGGCAAATGTACTATAGAAGAAAATTCCTTCCAGAATCAAATCTGCTACAAGTGCTTCAAAGAACGTCTGCGGTGTTGAGTTGTCGCGGAAGTTCTGATAAATATCAGCGATAAAACGATTACGTTCCAACAGCACTTTATCATGCTTCCAATACTCAAACACTTCTTTTTGCTCCGCGGAAGATATCAGAGATGAGAGCACGTATGAGTAAGATTGATTGTGGACGACTTCTTGCTGTGCAATTATAGCGGCTACAGCCTCGAGTGAGGAATCAGTAAAGTAACTTTTCACATCACCAACAAACATCGTCTGCATCGAATCAAGTACAGCCAAGAGCGAAATGTTGACTTTGAACGCTTGCTGCTCTTCCGGAGCAAGCAAAGGGAATTGCTGCGCATCTTTTGACATCGGAATCTCGTCTGCAATCCAGTGATTTAAGAGCAGCACTTTATATAATTTATACATGTGCGGCATGCGAATATCATCCCAATTCACGATGCCAGAGCATTCTCCGTTAATAATACGTGTGGATTTGTTTGGTGCTTCTGTATTAAAGATTAGCTGGCGGCCTAATTGTTCATGAAGCAATGTCATAAGAGCACTTCCTTTCTAGTGTTGGCCGCGCCTCATGATGCGGAGTATAAACAATGCAGATTGGGCGACCATAAGCTGCTGTTCAGCTATGTCCTTGAGAAAAGCCGAACAGATAGATCAACAATATTAGGAGCTGCAGGCTTCACATTCTTCCACCGTGAGTGCTTGGCTGCGAACGTAATAGGTTGATTTCAGTCCAGCCTTCCATGCGTGAATGTGCAGCGACAAGAAATCAACTGCTCGAATATCAGGGCGCACATACAAGTTAAAGCTTTGCCCCTGATCTAGGTGGCGTTGACGTGCTCCTGCCATCTTGATGGACCAATTCTGATCAATGTGAAAAGCCGTCTTGTAGTACCAAATTGTCTTTTCGGACAGATCCGGAGCCGGATTGGCAATTTTATATGTGGTTTTCTCTTCATAGCTCAGAAGTTCGTATACAGGATCAACACTCGCCGTGGAACCTGCAATAATAGACGTCGAGCCGTTAGGGGCTACTGCCATCAGCCATGCGTTACGCATACCGTTCACTTTTACAGCTGCAGCAAGCGTTCGCCATTGCTCAGTTGATACGAATGGACCTGGAAGGTTAGCTGTTGTGTAGTCGCGCTGTTCGAAGTAACGTCCAGACGCCCATTCCGACCCTTGGAAGAGTGGATATGCTCCTTTCTCTTGAGCCAACTGCATACTGGATTGAATCGCAAGGTAATGTATCTTTTCATATAAATGATCATTATAAGTCACTGCCGCCTCGGATTCCCAAGCGATACCTTCCAGCGCCAAGAGATGGTGAAGGCCAAATGTGCCAAGCCCAATTGCCCGATAGCGATGATTCGTATATTGTGCTTGCAGTACTTCAATGTTATTAATATCAATGACATTATCCAGCATGCGAACTTGAATCGGTATAAGTCTCTCCAGTACATCCGCACGCACAGCACGAGCCAAATGGATCGAGTTCAAGTTGCAGACTACGAAATCGCCTGGAACCTTGCTGATCACAATCCGAGTCTGTCCATCGCGTACGACAAGCTCTTCTTGCTCCATGACAGTAGGCGATTGATTTTGCATAATCTCGGTACATAGATTAGAACTATATATTACGCCATGTGCTTGATTAGGGTTACCGCGGTTTGCAGAATCCTTATAGAACATGTAAGGCGTACCCGTCTCCAATTGAGATTTGAGGACACGCTTCATAATATCGATGGCTGGCAGCGTGATACGGGACAAGTGGGGGTTCGCCACCGCCTCGGCGTATCGCTCGCGGAAGGAGCCTTCGCCGCATTTCTCATCAAAGAAATCTTCCAAACCAACTGGGCGGCCGTTATTGTCAATCCATCCCATCACTTTCTTCACTTCATGAGGGCAGAACAGATGCCAATCCTCACGCTGCTCAACAGCTTCCATAAATAAATCCGGAATGCTGATCCCGTGGAAAATGTCATGAGCGCGCATTCGTTCGTCTCCGTTATTTAACTTTAAGTCGAGAAATGAAAGGATGTCCTTGTGAAATACGTCTAAGTATACGGCAATTGCGCCTTTGCGCGTGCCGAGCTGGTCAACGCTGACCGCTGTATTGTTCAGTTGGCGAATCCACGGGATGACGCCAGAGCTAGTATTCTTATGCCCGCGTATATCGGAGCCGCGTGCCCGGATCTTGCCAAGATAGACACCGATTCCGCCGCCCATCTTGCTCAAGCGTGCGACAGCTGTATTAGAATCAAAAATGCCTTCCAAAGAATCATCAACGGTGTCAATAAAGCAGCTCGACAACTGGCCAGCTACTTTTTTGCCTGAGTTGGCCATTGTAGGCGTAGCGGCAGTCATATACAAGTTGCTCATGGCCCAGTAAGCTTCTTTTGCCAATTGAACGCGGCGTTCTTCTGGTTCCTTGTGCATCAGGTACATGGCGATCACCATATACCGCTCTTGCGGCAGCTCCATCGTGCGCCCTTCAAAGTCGACAGCCAGATAACGCTCACGTAGTGTCAATAAGCCAATGTAGTCAAACAGCTCGTCGCACTGAGGTTCGATTGCCATACCTAATTCACGAATCTGTTCAGGTGTGTAAGAGGCCAACAATTCCTCCCGGTACACCCCGATCGTAACCAATGATCGAACAAGCTTCAGAAAATCACCGTAGGGTTTATCTGGATAAGCTTTGTAACTGCGGTTAAGTGCTGCTTCTTTGTACAGCTTTGTTTGCAGGGAGCGGGCAGCGACAAACTTCCAGTCAGGCTCTTCGCGTGTGACTAGTTCTAGTGCGGTCATGATGCAGGCTTGTGTAACATCAGATGCCTGTACAGACGGTTGACGGAGCTTGGCCAGTACGCTGCGATGCCAGCGGGAACGGTCCAAATGCGGATAGTCTTCCATAATACGTTTGCCATACCGTTTCATGCGGTCCGTATCAAATGCAAGTGAACGATTGTTAGGTTTTAATACCGTATGCACGGTGTGGATAGGGGGCGTAAACATCTCAGTTCCTCCTCATATCGCGTCTTATTTGCTCTATTTGGGCATAACGGGTTGGCACGCAAAATAGATCACCTCTATGTACAACTGCTCTGTACAGCGGAATCTTTAAGCATGCGTATGAACAACTCCCTTATGCTAAGACAAGTCGAATTGGTATTAGATATATATACTGGTCCGGCGACCTTGGTGGCCGTGGAAAAAGAGATTGCTCATCAGTTGGATTGTAAATCGCTAGAACATGCAACGTACGATAAGATAGAGGTTTATTCATTGCTCGCAGTGGGAGGCGATTAATGAAGGTAGCTGTGGACTATTATTAGGTTAAATGACCGTGCCATAACTGTCCTTACTAAGAAGAGAGAAAGTCCAATTTTGATGTCAAACGCTGCACGGGAATATATGTGTATGTATAGGTAAATTAAGGGTGTAACCCACGAAAAATTCAATATATTGTTGAGCTTCAGTAAATATACTACAACATATAGGGTGTGTAAATAGGCGTAAGGTGATGCATATCACATGTGGACAAGTGTGGATAAGATCAAAGACAGGCTGATAGAGAACGTTTTTTGTTGTTGATAATAGGACAAAACTAAAGGGAAAAATATTTTTTTAAATGAAAATAATGGAGAGGGGTGATGTAACAAGGAAGGCAGTAAATAGATGGTGCTCGAACTTATTTCAAAAGAGAACAGGTCTGCTTAAAGAGGAAGCATGTGAAGCAATGGATTGACGTATACAATTGAGTTTCATCTGAGGTATACATGAGTTGGTCCAAGCAGGTAATCAACCGATTGCGCTAAATGAAGTATAGGGAATAATTGATCATGTTGTTCTTATTTTTTCAATAGTTTTCATGGCTATTTAACATAATATTTACATATATTTAATAATAAATAGGGAAATAATATTCGGAAATAAGTTATCCAATAGTTATGAACAAGTGTGGATAATTTAAGAATATAGTCGATTTACGAATTATACACAGTGTGGATAACTTCAAGCATGAACTTTTCTTGAAACTAATAGATAATAGCGCATGTTTTTCATAAATAGTGGTGTTGTGAGAGGGAGTAGTTTGAGGCACTTGTTTATGCAAGCATCTGAACAGGGTAATTAGGGTCAGAGGTCATGTTTTATCCTAAATAAAATTGTCATATAGTATATGGATTAAAATCAAGAAGTGGTGTTGTTGGAAAACAAGAAACGGAGTCGAAGGGAGAGAAATTACATGAAGAATCAAAAGCGAGTAATGCCAGCAAGGTCCCCAATTCGAGCAAGAGGGGTGATGGTCATCACAGCTGTACTTTCTATGGTAATGCTGTCTGGCTGTGTACCGGGAGATGGCAGCTACAGCGCTGCTGATCCAGCAGGATTTTTTTGGGCAATATGGCATGGTTGGGTCGCGCCAATTAGTTTGATTATTGGGTTGTTTAAATCAGATATTCGTGTGTATGAAATATTTAATACGGGATGGGCTTATGATCTTGGTTTTTATATTGCGATTATTAGCGGCTTTGGCGGACTGTCATTACGTCGTCGCAAAACACGAGATGAGTAGAAGATTACATATGATTTTTCGTAGGATACTCTGCAACCTTTGACTCAACAAGGCGTCTAACTAGATAGATTCTAAAGGGAACAGGCAGGGAGTGAATGCTATAAATACTCATAATACTCAAGCTAGAGGTTTGTGTTGGGTGACGTTGGCAGCGTTATGTCTCATGCTGTTTGTTACGGCTGCCCCGGAAAAAGCACATGCTGATCAAGATCAACAACGTATTTTGCAGGCAGTATCGGATTCGACCGTGCGATCGAAGATTCAATATCAATCGGTCGGATATCGAAATGAAATAGATGGTACACTCTTTTACAACGTGAGTTTATATGATAGTGAAGCTGCGAGTAATTTGGTTATTGAACGTGCGCCAGACGGAACATTAATGCGCTGGGACGATAAAATCGGAGGGATTTATGACAATGGGCAAGTAGCCCCAGGCATTATCCTTAATCCCAAAGCGAGGAATGGCATGAGCCCGTTTGTCCATTTATATTATGAGGTGAAGGATGGTACGATTCATAAGGGGCAAGCGTACGCAGACTCACCGAGTGGCAGGTGGGCTCTAACTGACCATGACTTCTGGAGATCAACAGAAACCGCTGATGGCAGTGGCTATAGCCGTATAAAGAGCTATTGGTTAAAAGATAAGATTTCCGGTGAAGTGGCCGAATGGTACGCGGCTGCTTGGCACACGAAGGCTGTGTGGATGCCCGATAATCGATTGTTAGTAAATCGTTATAGCCAGAGCCGGAAGCAGAATGAGGTATCCATTTACAACCCTGCTACTAGCCAGTGGCACTATGTTTTGAATGGTACGTTAAGAGGCTACAGTGCTGCTGATGGTAAGATGCTGTATGTACAAAATGAACCTCAGCGAATGGAGTGGGTGTACGACTTTCAGACGCAGCTGTCTCATCTATTGACGGATGAGGCTGAACGGGCTTTGTTTACAGACCTGAAGTGGGAGCAGCTTGAGCAAGCTCCAGAGCTGGATAAGGATTTGGATATCGCTGCACTGCCCTTAAAAACAGTCGCCATTACCAAAGATATGGAGCATGTAGTACACATCGGAGGAAGTGATATTGAGGTTCCTTTTACTTTTAAACGGGGTGGAACGTTATGGATTCCAGTGAAGCCACTGGCCGATGCGATGGGTTGGAAAGTGGAGGCTGAGAATGTGCTGGCGTCACAATACCGTTATGGTATACGTACAGACACGCACCGAATCGAGTTAAGACCTGAGAATAGCCAAGTGTTAGACGAGCGGTTGTATATGACACGTGGGCAATTGATGTCACTGGGCTATCCAGGCGTGACCGTATTGTCGAAGCAGCAGATGAAACGATAAAGTACTGGTAGTAACACAGCAAGATTATACAAAAGATTGCGGGAATCTGGCTGCGACTCGCTGCCGGCAGCCAAATTACTAATGGGTAATGAAACGCTCCAATTCAAAGAACGGAAATGACGCGAGGATAATGTCAACGAGATTTCGGGGCGATTAGTATAGGATGTGGAAATGTACAAATAACAAGAAGGAGTCGCAACGTGAAGTTGCGGCTCCTTCATTATGTTTCCTACTCATTTTTTCTTCTTCGTATTCTCGCCAACAAGAACCCTGCCATCACCAAGACAATCCCGATCGAGTCGACTAGCACATCTTGAAAATGCCCTGTCCGACCGGGGACAAAGGACTGATGCCATTCATCAGAGCAGGCGTACAAAAACGTAGCGATGCCACCAATCGCTACAGCGCTTATGGCTGAGAGCGACGTCGCATACAGCGACTTTAAGATCAGGAAGCAGAGCAGCGCAAATTCAGCGACATGAGCTCCCTTCCTTATAAAATACTCTACGAAGTCGTAAGGCTGCTTCCAAGTTACGTGCTGGCCATCATAGTCAAACTCAATATGCGGAATATACTTCTGGAGCGTCTCCTCCGTTATAAAAGCTGCGAATGAGGGGCGCAAATCCTGATCTGCGTAAGTCTGTGAGGATTTGTAGAACACAAAGCCCATCCACACAACGGCTAATATCAGCCAGATCAGAAAGCTGCGTTTATGCAAAACGTTCATAAGATAACTCCTTTATAACACAAGCAGCCGAACTCCGTAAAATGCGGAATTCGGCTACGCTAGTGCTGGATTAGGACCCGCCTGTGCGGCGTCGTTGGTTGTTCGGCTTTTTCGTATTCTGACTTTTTAAAGCTTTGGTACCAGCATTGCCCTGAAAGTTGCCCTTCTGATCCTGCTGCTGTTGTTTCTTCTTTGCGAGCATTTCCTTCATGGCATCAGCCAAATTTACCTTTTTGGGTTGATTTTCTTCTGTCATCGTTTCCACCTACTTTGCATCAAATGCAGTTATCATTTTTAGACTATCATTTGTGAGCACTTAGAGCAATACGCTCCTTATACAAACCTGGAAAATGAAGAGATGGATACGAATATTTCCCTGCTAACGAACCATAATACAAACATGAATAAATGGGCACATGAGTAGATGGGAGTTGAGAGTATGAATATGGAGTTGCAACAGCAGCCTGTATTGTCGGTACTTCAGGGTGCTCACGTAAGTAGTGGGAGTGTCCATGCGATACTTTTTTTCTTTATGGTGTATGCCTTTGGTGGTTGGCTGTTGGAAAATGTCTATAGCAAGGCCACGACAGGTGTGTTTTTAAAAGAGGGTTTTTTATTCGGGCCCTTTAAGCCGATGTATGGTTTTGCACCTGTCTTCATTCTTCTGTATGCGGAACGTGGGGCATCATGGGGAATAGTGCTATTATTGTGCTTAATTGTACCGACAGGTGTTGAGTATATAAGTGGAATGCTCCTTCAGAAGGGGATACATCGTCAGTATTGGGATTACTCCGGCTTTCGTTTACAGCTGCACGGGCACATTTGTTTATCGTTTTCTTTATGCTGGATGCTTTTATCGCTTGCTGTCATATGGATATTGCATCCGTATGTGGCGGCACTGTACATCAAGGTGGAGCCAATTTGGCGCATCTTTGGCCCATTATGGCTGTTGTACGTATTATCTGATGCTGGATGGTCCGTATGGGTCCGTCGTCAAGAGGCTCATCTGCTAGCAGGTGACTAATTACGCTTCTTAATATAAAAAGCGCAGACACTTTATACAATCAAAGGGTCTGCGCGTGCTTGAATAGTTACCAAGCCATATAAACATTGTGGTGGAGGGGGAAATTGGAACTAAGAACTCAGGAAGTATGAGGAACGCTGGACTTGCTGCTCCATACATGTGCTGCCATTCATGACATGCAGGGGGAGTTTACGGGATGCCAGCGTTTTTTTTCAGCCGCTTGACGATTTCGTTAAAGTCTTCTTGCGAGATGCCAGGTGCGAATTGTTCTGGCAGGTCGTCAAAGTCTGGGATGGGTGCGCCTTCGGGTGCACCCTCCTTGACTTCGAGCGGACCGCCGTCTAGCGGATGCTTGCCGCTCCAGATCAATCCAATATCTTTGTAGTCATTGTCGCTCCACGTATATAAGATACGCCCAAGCCCCATATCTTCAAATTTCCGTGTTGTCTCAAACTTGCGATTATCCAGATCGGGAATGGGCAGCATTTTGGTCACATCCACACCTGTGGCAATTTCCAATGCTTTGGCGTAGGCCACGATATGCGCGCCCCCACGCACAAGCAGATAGCCAATCATTTCCCTTGCAGTGGGATGATCCGTCATCTCGTACACCCGCATCTTATGGGTGCGTGCGCCGCATTCCAGAAAGAAATTGTGAAGCAGGTCCAACACTAGATTGCCGCTATTAAAGACGTAGTCCCCTGCCCAAGGTCTGCCCATGGAGTCTCCCGCAAGCGCGGTTTGAGCTGTCGCGATAAATTGATACGTATTGCGTGCATCTTTGCCTACGGCGAGCGGCGTAGAATTTGGGTTGCCGGGCTTGGTTGAGCCAGCCAACACGAGGTTAATCGTATTCGTAACCAATTCAACATGCCCGAATTCTTCAGCGGTAATACTCGCTACAATGTCATAGAAAGGCTTGAGCTTCTTTTTTTGCCGAAAATTAAAGGATTGAAACATGTAGTTATTTAAAGTAGACATTTCTCCGAATCGCCCGCCTAGCAGTTCCTGCACAGCCGCTGCTGCATTGGGGTCCCCATTCTTTGGCATTGGCAATTCAATGGCCAGCCGATTGATGCGCTTAAACACGTCATGACCTCCTTTAGGGTATCGGTCTAGGTGGTATATGTGCAAGTGAATAGCCGACTTAATCGACTTGAGTTCAGTAATTCACGTCAACATCACTCATCGTTTTACACCTATGCGCGGGAGTATTCGTCCTATGACAGAAAGCAGATCCGTGCAGCCGTCCTGTAAATTGAAATTTTCGAGCAGAAACCAAGCACTGGGAAATAAGGGGGATAGATATAAGGGTAGACTTAAAAAAACCGTAAAATGTGCTTTTTTTCCTATGAAATTTTATATTTTTCTGGATCAAAAGACCTTATGTTCAGTATTTTTTTAGAGGTTTTCATGTAACATGTCGGATTATGACGTTTAATTACATGAGATAGAACAGGAGATAAGTTCATGTCAAAAAAAATGCTTATTATATGGTTGTCCTGCAGCTTAGCTTTTTTGCAGCTGCTCGTCCCGGAAAAGGGCTATGCCCAATCTCTACAATTTAGTCCTAGAGACGCAGTGATCACAAGTACTAATATGGGATCTTCAGCGATTTCAATTGGAGATATCACACGTTCGGGCAAGCTGGACCTTGTCGGAGGTGCTTACACCAAAAAGGTTGGTATAGTGCTTGATGTTGCAGGCTCTCCACATCAAGAGGTTGCAGATGCTTCTGTTCCCCCAGAGGCAGACCCCTTTTACGCTACAGCCTTGGCTGATTTGGATGGCGATGGAGATCTTGATTTTATAACGGCAGGTCCTAATGGAGCCATTAGTAGTCCTAATAATGTATACGCATGGGATGAAACGTCAAGCTTACCGATGAAATATACCAAAATGGGATCAACGTATACGATGAATCAAGCGGTCTTTTATGGTATGGGTGTTGTGACGGGAGATTTTAATAACGATTCTAAGACGGATGTAATGTGGTTCGCTGGAAATAAAGCATACTTGGGTATCAACAATACAACAGTTGCTAATCATATTTCGTTCTCCCAGATCCGTGATATTGGACTCGATTTAGGAAATACCGGTAACGGCAATTCTAAAACAAAAGTTGGGGACTTTGACGGAGATGGAAACCTGGATTTTGTCGGAATAAACTCGGTTAAGGGCGGCGGATACGTTGTCGGATATGGCAACGGCACGGGTCAGTTCAGAATGGTGAAGGCTGACTTTAGTGATCAGTTATACGCTATTGCTGTAGATGTCAGTGATGTTAATAAGGATGGCAGAACAGACTTTATACTGCTCCGTTCGAGAGCCTATAACGAGCCAGTAGATAACGAAATTGTACTCTTTACAAGCACTGGGGCGTCTTTTGATCAGCAAGCGATCACTAAATCAACGGACAATAAATATAATCATATAGCCTTATCGGATCTGAATAATGATACCTGGGCCGATATGATTGCCTATAGTGGAAATGATACGTCTATTTACCTGAATGCAGGCCAAGGTTCATTCAAGGGAGTTCCTGATTCTAGCCTTAAAACAACTAGCGGTGCCACGCAATTATTTATTGAGGACTTTAATGCAGATGGAATGAAAGATATAGGATTTGTGCTTGGGGGGAGCTTAATAGCTCGATACCAGGGGATTGCTGGCTCATTAACTGCAGAGGCAAGTGTAGCTCCAGCCCAACCTTTAACCAAATCGGCGACTAATGTTCAATTGCGTACAAAGGACGTATTCGGCCAAGTAGATACGAGTTATAACGGTACAAAGAACGTGACGATATCTGGCGTATCCGCTGCTCCGGATGGCAGCTACGGCAGCTTTAATGGCACGGCACTTGACGCGAACGCAGCAGGTAACGGGCAGGTGGTGCCCGTGAATTTTGCAAATGGGCAAGCTACGGTTCCTTTGCAACTGCACCATGCTGCGACGCAGCAAATTCAGTTCAGCATCGAAGGGGTAAAGACATCGCTTACGAATAAGGTAAATATTACGCCGCTTGCTTCAAAGGAGAAGCTTCTCCTTCAGCAGGACATTGCAGCTCCTGCAGAATATGGCAAGCCTTTTGACCAACAGCCAGTACTTCACCTTACAGATGGATATGGCAACGTGGTGACAAGTGACAACTCTACACGTGTAACCGTGTCGAAGCAGGATAGTGGAGACTGGAAGCTCGTGGGCACTGTAACAGCCACAGCGAGAGCTGGAATTGTCTCCTTCAGTGGATTGCTGCCAGACTACGTTAATGACGTAACCGGGGCTCAATTAGTTTTCCAATCACAAGGCCTAACACCGGTTGTTAGTTCCGCTCTGAGCCTAACTGGGGCGATTATTCCTTCAGTTCCGACTGCACTAACTGCAATTGCAGGTGACCATAAAGCTGCGCTAACTTGGAGAGGTGTTTCAGAGGCGACAGCGTATAAGATTTATGCCAGTACGATATCAGGTTCCTATGGGACAGAGATCGCTACGGTGACAGGCTCCGTATACAACTACGAGCTAAACAATCTAATTAACGGCACAACCTACTACTTCGTTGTAAAGGCAATCGCGGGCAAGATAGAAAGTGCAGCTTCCAATGAAGCGATGGCAACACCGCAGGTATCTGCACCTAACGCTCCTGCCTACTTGACAGCCCTTGCAGGGAACGGCAAAGTAACGTTGAACTGGGGTAGCGTAGAACAGGCAGCTGCCTATAAGATCTACCACAGCACGGTGCAAGGTGCCTATGGAACGGAAGCTGCTACAGTGACTGGCAATGTGTACAGCTACGATGTCGCTCCACTTATAAATGGCACAACCTATTACTTTGTTGTTCGCGCTGCTACAGCAGGTGGAGATGGTCCTGCATCGTTTGAAGCAAGTGCCGTACCTAGTACGATTCCTGCCGCACCAACAGACGTTACCGCGGTTGCAGGTGATGGTCAAGCAACGGTTCGTTGGAAGGCTCCTATTGATGACGGAGGAAGTCCAATCGTCTCCTATGTACTGACTGCTCAACCAGGCAATGTGGTTGTAAATGTGAAGACAACAACCGCTGCAGTCACGAATTTAACCAATGGAACAGCTTATACGTTCACGGTACGTGCAATCAATGCGAATGGAAATGGGATTGCTTCTCTGCCATCGCCAACTGTAACGCCTTCGACCTCAACATCGTCGGGCGGAAATTGGCAGGGTGGCATTAGCCCAACACCAGCCGACAAAAATGCAAACATAGAAGTTAACGGAAAGAAAGAACTGGGTGGAACCGTTGAAATCACTGAGAAGGATGGGCAGAAGACAACTGCATTTACACTTGATCCAATTAAATTGGCAGATCTGTTAAGCAAATCGGGACCCAATACAGTGATTACTGTACCATTTGCTGATGCTGCTCATGGAACTACGATCCTTAGTGGAAACATCGTTAGCCAGATGAAGCAACAGCAAACGATATTGGAAATGAAGACAACGCAAGGCATATTCAAGCTGCCGCTGTCACAATTGGATGTAAATGCAATTGCTGCTGCATTTGGTGACAAAGTGAATCCGAACGGAATTCAGTATAAAATTCAGATTCAGAAAGCAACAAGTGAAGGCGCTCATGCGGTTGAGCTTGCGGCAAAAAATCAGAAATACAAACGAATTGGCGATCCAACTCGATTCGAGGTAACGGCTTCTTATGGGAGTCAAACGATATCGCTCAACAAACATAACGGCTACGTGGAGCGGATGCTAGCTCTGCCTAAGGAAACCGATCCAGCTCAAGTGACAACGGCTGTATTTTTGAATAAGGATGGCACATTATCTCATATTCCAACCGTGTTAACGAAAGTTGACGGTACCGTTTTTGTAAAAATGAATAATCGTGTTAACGGTAC
Organism: Paenibacillus sp. ACRRX; assembly: GCF_022346885.1. Classification (GTDB taxonomy): domain Bacteria; phylum Bacillota; class Bacilli; order Paenibacillales; family Paenibacillaceae; genus Paenibacillus_B. Next base: position 351,155 of record NZ_JAKRNK010000004.1, on the reverse strand, counting down.
GTTTGTAGTAGTATGGAATCCGATATCATTTGCCGATATGAATCAACATTGGGCACAGACAGAAGTAAATGATTTGGGTTCACGCTTGGTTGTAACGGGAACAGCTGATAACCGTTTTGAACCAAAACGAGATATTACGCGTGCAGAATTTGCGGCTATAGTGGTAAAGGGATTAGGCCTGATGAATGGTGGAACAGGTCAAGATAGCTTTAAGGATGTTGCTTCTACTGCTTGGTATTATGATGCAGTATCAATAGCTTCAGAATACCAGTTAATCCAAGGTTATGCGGATGGCACTTTCCGCTCTAATGACAAGATCAGCCGTGAGGAAGCCATTGTTATTCTTATGAGAGCTATGGAATTGATGAAACCTGATATGAAGATGACAGATAATGAGCCTCAGCTGCATCTGAAGGCTTTCAAAGATGGTGTAGATGTGAGCAAATGGGCGCAAGAATCCGTTGCCGCCAGCATTCAGAATGGTGTGGTAAAGGGGAACGGTGAACGTATTGGAGCTAAGGAGAATATGACGCGAGCTGAAGTGGCGGCCGTCGTTCGCCGGATGCTGCAACAATTGAATTTTATTTAAATAAGGTTTACACATCATCTGCTTAGAACTAAAAGCAATCACATGCAAGTAAACTTATGCAAAGAACCTTCACTCTGCTTGTAAGCGGTGAAGGTTCTTTTTTGATCCCTAATTGTGAAGCTGCATCTATTTCAGACCACTTCAAGATGGGCTATAATCGTTTCATTTCATAAAAATTCAGAACAACAGGTTGATTTGCGTTGTATATCTGTAGCTGCCTGACTTGCTGCTGGATGGTAGAGATCATCGCAGCGCGTGGCTGCTACCAGCTGCGCATGTACGACTTCGGCACGGGAATGTCTGTGCGAAGTTCCTTCGAAGCGCGGAGAGGCCAATAGGGATCACGCAGCAGCTCACGTCCGAGTAGTACCAAATCGGCACGGTGATTGCGCACGATATCCTCGGCATGCGAAGGCTTTGTAATCAAGCCTACAGCTCCGGTTGCGATTCCCGTAGATTGACGTATCGCTTCTGCATAGGGGACTTGGTACCCAGGATATACGTTAATATCCGCGGGTACGACTGCGCCTGAACTGCAGTCGATCAGATCGACACCTTGCGATTTCATGCGACGAGCGTAATCAATGAAGGTTTCCAGCGTGTTGCCATCCTGATGGTATTCATTCGCGGAAATGCGTACAAAGAGCGGCTTCAGCCATACAGGACGCACGGCATCAATAATCTCCTCCAGAAAACGATAGCGCCCAATGATATTTTCACCGTAACCGTCCAGCCGTTTGTTTGTTAATGGAGACAAAAATTCATTAATCAGATAGCCATGAGCGGCATGAATCTCTACTACATCAAAGCCTGCTAAATCAGCGCGGCGTGCAGCGTCTGCAAAAGCCTTAATGGTCTTGCGGATGTCTTCCTGCGTCATCTCCGCAGGTACGGCATACTCTTCACTAAACGGGACAGCAGAAGGTGCAATGGCTCCAGGGACCGTCGCTTTACGCCCTGCATGCGCTAGCTGGATGCCTATGCGAGCACCCTGAGCATGCACCATCTCCACGAGACGGCGCATGCCTTCTATATGCTCGTCGCTCCATATGCCCAAGTCTTGCGCGCTAATGCGGCCGTTCGATTGTACAGCGGATGCTTCAACGATAATGAGGCCTACTTGGCCAACTGCACGGGAAGTATAGTGTACCAAGTGCCAATCATTTACTTTCCCATCTTCCTCATTGCACGCGGACATACACATCGGTGACATCACAATCCGATTTGGGAAGGTGACGTCGCGAATCGTCAATGGATCTAACAAACTTGGCATAACCTTAATACCTCCATCCTTATCCAATCTATATGAAACGTTTGTATGAAGTCCAACTACTTTATTATACCTTTGTCTACAGGAGCGAAACAAACTCACCTAGTTGAAGGCATCGTTAGGATTGCGGCAGCAGACGATTCAACCATTCGATACAATCGAGAGTTACCTCATCGCGGTTGGTCTCATTTAGCAGTTCATGACGGGCTCCAGGGTACAGAATAAGCGAAACCTCTTGAACACCGAGCTGCTTGTACAGAGCTTTGAGCTTGCGGAGTCCTTTGCCGAAGTTACCTACAGGATCTTGGCTGCCGGATACGATTAGAACCGGAAGCTTTAAAGGCACTTTGGCCAAGGTAGAAGGATGATGTACCTCTTTTAGGAAACAGAAAAACTCATAATAGAATCCGACTGTACACACATAGCCACACATGGGATCATCGATATATTTCTGGACTTCCTGTTCATCCCGACTAAGCCAGTCAAATGGCGTAAGGCTTGGTTTGAAGCTGCGGTTAAATCCACCGAATGCCAAATTATTAATGAACTCACTGCGGTGCGCTGCTCCCTTCAAAGCGCGAATGACTTGGGATACACGGACACCTGCGGATAGATCAAGCCCGCGAGGTCCATTACTGCCGGATAAAATCAGACCATGCAGTAAATGACCATATTTGGTAATGTACATTTGAGATAAGAAGGAGCCCATGCTATGTCCAAACAAAACAAGGGGCACATTCGGATGGCGTTCTTGGACATATTGGCTTAGTTGGCCCATATCATGTACCATCCCCATGAAGTCGCCTTTCTCCATGTGCCCAAGCTGCTCTGGGCGGGAGGCTGTTTTCCCATGACCGCGGTGATCGTTTGCATACACTATGTAGCCCTGTTGTATTAATTCTGCTGCAAATCGCTCGTATCGCAGTGCGGTTTCTGTCATACCATGCGCAATTTGGATAATGCCCCGTGTAGGGATATCTGGATGGACAGATTCCCATTTATAGACGTGAACTCGGCTGCCATTGGCACCTTCGAGGTTAAACGTTGTTCTATTCATCTTATATTCCTCCAATATGTATGTGCTTAACCTTATACGCCTGCACTACACTATATTTCAATTCATCTGATCTACATAGATTAAGGTAAGTAGATCAATGTTAGGATTAGATGCAACTGCTCCAAGCTAGGGAGCAGTTGCCGCTCCTTATTTATGCTATGATAGGAGCATTGTCAGGCGATAGATAAAAGATGGCTGATTATCAAAACTGTCAAATGAACGAGAAAGAGGTCATGCCCATGTTTGAACCTACTTTGTACAGCGGTATTCCAGAACAAGATTATCCTTTGCTGCGCGCCCAACTTGCCGCACTTATTGAGGATGAGCCGAATCTGATCGCTAATTTGGCTAATGCAGCCGCGCTGCTCTGGCACGGGCTTCAAGATATTAACTGGGCGGGCTTCTATTTATATGAAGAAGCAACGAACCAGTTGGTGCTGGGCCCCTTTCAAGGCATGCCAGCTTGCGTCCGTATTCCACTTGGCAGAGGGGTATGCGGTACTTCGGCACAGGACCAGCAGACATTGGTCGTAGCTGACGTGCATGAGTTCCCCGGTCATATCGCTTGTGATGCACGTTCACGATCTGAGATCGTGGTCCCGCTTGTACAAGGCGGTCGATTGATCGGTGTACTGGATATTGACAGTCCGAATAAGGAACGCTTTCACGAAGTCGACCAAAAATGGCTGGAGCAAATTGCGCAGTTATTAATGGGAGAAGTCTAGCTTATACCGAGCAGCAGTCCACGCCCAGCGATGCTGGGAAATAAGCAGAAGACGCTTTAAGCATAAGGGGATCGACCTTAGCTGAAGCGTCTTTTCAAATTGTGCCTCGTCATGAAAGGGAACCTCGCGCTTTAAGCTGATCTTCGATGATAAAACGGTGCTGATTCATCATTTTTTTACGGGAATTGATTATTTCCGACTTGGTATAAGCTGCGACTAGCAAGGCTGCCAGCAATACGATCAGCGAGGGAAATAAATCAATAGCTTGCGTAAGGTATCCTGTAAACGAAGTCATCCACTGCTGGAGCTCGCTAGGAGGATCTTTCATCAGGCTGGAAGCGTTAAACCCAATCGTGATGAATATCCCAAGTAAAAGGATGATCACCGGCATAAAGATCTTAGTTAGCAGGTCCGTAAACTGATGGGGCACATTATGCTCGTCTTCAAAGCCTTTTAAATAGTAGTGAATGACGATCAGCTTATCCGTGTCTAATTGCCCGTATGCATATAAATGTCCCTCAGTTGTCAGGTCAATCGCTTTATTGCGCGGCGAGAGTGTCGTTCGCCATTCCGTTATCAGCTTGTTAATCGGGCGACACAGCCTCTTCTTGAATATAAAATAGTTGCAAGTATCCACCACCGCGAACAGGATCATAAGCGCGGACATGCCGTAAATGATAGACGTGATGATCAAGTTCAAATTAGCTGTATCTATGTTCAACCCTCCTTTAGGGTGAATAATCGGCGCTCAGCCGAATGAATGTCCATTTATATCCTTCTATTGTAGCATAACATGGATATATACGGGATCATATGTCCAAAGGGGAAATGTACGTCTTTCGCAGGAGGAATACGGTGTAGAGAACAAAAGATGTGATGATCTGTGGGGGGGTATCCTCATCCTGTTCAGGTTGGGAAATTGTCCCCAGCATAAACGCCAATGCCAAACAGAGGATAGAGGATTGACATAAAGCGGTTTCTCAAGACTTCGAGAACCGCCTTTTTGTCTCCAGATAAGGGGAGTGGGGCAAACCCTCTCCTCTATTTGCTCATATAAAGAATGGAAGTAAAAATAATCCTGTAATAAACGGAAATGGAATGCGGCGTTGAATAAATCGGCGTCTAGGGAAAAAACCAGGATGGAAGCCGAATTGCCTATAAGTTGACGGACGTGCGGGCATTCCATTCATTTGATCCATCATTTGATCGGTGGGGATAGCGAGCGTAACATAGTCTTGATCAATGTGAGCGATAAACCCATCATGCGAATGACCATCGCTTGTAGTAATCCCTACATACTTATTCATGCATTGCCAACAGACTTGCTGATAATAATTAGGGTCCATGACAACCTCCTTGGGTAAATGCAGTATCTACACTAGTCTATTGCCGAATAGCCAAGATGCTCACGGCAAACACCTATGAAGCAATCAGAATAATTACAAACTGTGACTGTGTTGTTGGCATGGGTTTTAACCCGAATATAACGGGCTGCAGGAGAGGGCTGCCGCACTGTTGATGCGCTACCATTTTACATAATCTATCAATAGAAAGAGAAATAGTTGAGGGGAACCGAGGATTCCTTACAGGGTGGTGTATAATATGGCGGCTAACAAAATAGTTGTATGGGACCCGGGACATGGTGGTACCGATTCAGGTGCAGTCGGCAACGGACTATCTGAAAAGGACATAACACTCCGCATTGCAACAGAGGCTGCAAAGCGCTTAATGGCTCAATACATTGGCGTAACAAGCTATCTGACTCGGTCGACTGATGTGTTTGTAGAGTTAAGTGCGCGGACTGATATGGCCAATGCAGCTAAAGCAGCTCTTATGGTTTCTATCCATTGCAATTCAGGTGGGGGAGCAGGTGGATTCGAATCCTATACGTATTCAGGTACATCGGATAATATGACAGCGTATCTGCAAAATGTGCTGCATGGTGAAACTATGACTCAACTAAAACCATTTTCGGTCATCGATAGAGGTCAGAAAAAAGCTGATTTTCATATGCTGCGTGAGAGTAAAATGCCAGCAGTGCTTACGGAAAATTTATTTGTTGATGTGGCTTCGGATGCTGCCAAGCTAAAAAATCCTGCTGTTATAGATGCGCTTGTTAACGGTCATGTATTGGGCGTGGCCAAAGTTCTTGGATTGATTCAGAAGCCCACCGATCCTAATGCAGTAACCATCGCGGTGGATGGGCAAGTGATTACTCCGGGCATTAATATTAATGGGACCACTTATGCGCCGGTTAGAGCAGTGGCGGAATCGCTTGGTGCGACGGTAAGTTGGAATCAAGCAGAGAGACGGGTGGACATTAAGACGACGTAAGTTATAGGTTATAGGGTTCTCTCCTATAAGCGAGATTATCATCCCTTTTGAATATACAGTTGGTGCTAGTCATGAACTGTATATTCAAAAGGGATTTTTGACTGTACCTTCTGGGGATATTAGTCATATATTGTCCATTCATAGAGACGAAGATATGCAAACGTTTAAAAATGGCAGTCACACACGCTTCCGGGGGCGCAAATATATTGGTATAGTAAGGGAAAAGGTGGATTAACGATAGGAGCGAATGTTGTGGTCAGTATTAAAGATATCGCTAAGAAAGCGGGGGTTTCCATCTCCACGGTATCCTATGCGTTAAACGGGAACCCCAAAGTAACAGAGGAAACAAGCAATCGAATATTAGCAGTTGCAAAAGAGTTAAATTATGTGCCTAATGCGGCTGCGCGGAATTTAAAGAAGCGGGAAACAAAAATTATTGGGGCGTTTCTGACTGATTTTAACGGTGCATTTTATGGAGAACTTCTGCAAGGAATTAAAGAAGTGGCGAACAAAAAGGGATATGACTTGATCGTGTGCAGCGGAGCTCAATCGCATCGGCTGCTGCCGGAACGGATGATTGATGGCGCCATTGTGTTGGATGCTTCGTTTCCAAGTGATGAACTGCTCCAATATGCAAACCGCGGACATAAGCTTGTGGTGTTGGATCGTGAACTAAACCATCCCAATATTAATCAGGTTCTGCTTGATAATAAAGCAGGAGCTACATTGGCAATGGAATACTTAATTGAAGCAGGGCACCGTAAAATTTACGTGATCACGGGACCGAATGCCTCGTTTGATTCCATGCAGCGTCTGCAGGCTGTACGTCAAGCTGTTGAGCGTCATCAGCCTCTTGAATACATACCGATTCAAGGTGACTTTAACAAGTCGGCAGGGCAGGCAGCCGCTGGGCAAATTTTGAGCGAGTATACGGGACCTGCCGCTGTCTTTTGTCTGAATGATGAGATGGCCATAGGTTTATATGATGCTGTAAAAGAAACGGACCATGTCGTTGGACAGCATATTCATATCATCGGCTTTGACAACATTGAATTGACACATTACACAACACCTCGCTTGTCGACAATAGATTATTCTAAGCGAAAGTGGGGCTCCCTAGCTGCTGAGCAATTGATCAAGCTTATTTCAGAAGAAGAGGTGGAGTACGAGCGTATTTATGTGAGCTTGGTACAAGGTGATTCCGTTCATCCTGTCATAAAGGATTCAAATTCAAAGTGATCGTACGCACAATTTGCAATCGCTTCCCTTGGTAAACTGGATATAACAACCAATCCAAGGTGAGGGGGAACGGATATGTTTTGTTATCAATGTGAACAGACACCAAGCGGGGGATGTAAAGTAATTGGTGTCTGCGGGAAGAACGAGACAGTAGCCAGTTTGCAGGATACGATTATATTTGCCTTAAAAGGAATCGCCGCTTATGCAACGCATGCGCGTCAGCTCGGGTACGAAGATTCGGAAGTGAACCGCATCACGCATGAAGCCTTATATATGACACTTACCAATTCAAACTTTAACGTGCAGGAGCATATTGAGATGGCGTTGAAGGTGGGTAACGCAGCAGTTCGCATTATGGATGTGTTGGATCATGCCCATACGGATCGTTTCGGTATTCCGGAGCCAGTCACCGTATCACAGAATGCGGTAGAGGGTCATGCTATTGTGGTGACGGGGCACAACCTGTACGCGCTTGAGGAACTTTTGAAGCAGACGGAAGGAAAGGGCATCAATATATATACTCACTCGGAAATGCTTCCCGCCCATGGATACCCAGCCTTGAAGAAATACGGTCATCTTCGTGGAAATATCGGGAAGGCTTGGTACGATCAGCGTCGATTATTTGAACAATTCCCGGGTGCAATATTAGCTACTACCAACTGTGTTATGCCGATCAAGGGAACGTATGCGGACCGCTTCTTCTCTTATGAGGTAGCAGGCTTAGAAGATGTCGCCAAGATTGAGAACGATGACTTCACGCCATTAATAGAAAGAGCCTTAGCTCTGCCGTCTGTTACGATATCCTCTGATCAGGTGTTGACGACCGGCTATCATCACGAGACGGTTATTGGCTTGGCTCCGGAGATTATTGAAGCGGTGAAGGCGGGTCAGATCAAGCGCTTCTTCGTTATTGCGGGCTGTGACGCTCCTGGCAAAGGCGGGGAATACTACCGCGAGCTGGCGACATCACTGCCACCGGAAACGGTAATCCTGACAACATCTTGCGGTAAATTCCGCTTTAATGATGTGGACTATGGAACTGTGCCTGGCACGGAAATTCCACGTTATATTGATCTTGGTCAATGCAACAACTCGGGTTCAACCGTGAAGATAGCGCTGGCGCTGGCAGATGCATTTGGCTGTACAGTTAATGAGCTGCCTGTGTCGATCGTCCTCTCTTGGTTTGAACAGAAGGCAGTGGCCATCTTGCTGGGGCTGTTCAGCTTAGGCATCCAGGATATCCGGATTGGGCCGAAGCCGCCAGAATTTATTTCGGAAGGTGTAATGGATGTGCTTGTTGAGACATTTGGCCTGAAGTTAATTGGTGATGCACAAGAGGATATTCAAACGATGATGCAGTTGGCGCATTAAGTTGTGATCACGGCAACACTTGCAAGCTTAACTAGTGCACGCCTGCTCGTATAATTGGATATTGTATAAGAGAACGGTGTAACGATCATATATACACCTATCATAGAGTCCTCCAGAACGTGACTGTGCCTAACGGCAGTTACGTTCTGGAGGACTTCTTTGTGCGGCATAGGTCATTTGCGTTCAGATAATCTATGCTTGCTGCTCTAAGGGGAGCGAAAATACCGTTGCTGCGTTGGCCCATGATCTACGGAAACCGCTTGAGATCGTTCAGGGCCATACAGAAGGGGTGTTGGACGGAGGGAAACAACATGCGGACCGACCTGAATTTCAACTATTAATCCGAAATATTAATGTGTCACAATATATGAGTGAAAAGTGTGCAGAATATAGACAGCTTTGCGAACAGCAAAACGTTCAATATGAAGGTGAAATATCGATAGATCCTGATCGCTTAATTGCACTAGATCCCGACCGGATATCTCGGCTTCTCGATAATGTTACTACAAATGCGATCCGATACACTCTGGAGGCAGAGTTCGGCTTGAGGTGGGACAAACAGATCGGAAGCTCATTTTAAGTACGATAAACCGACATTTCTTGTAAGATTATGCTGTAAAAAGCAAGCAGTCTGCCTTATACTAGATGGAAGTAAAAGATGATAAGTAGAACAAAGGAGTGGAGCTTAGATGCAAGCACCGATTCGTATAGGTATTGTGGGTTATGGTAATTTAGGAAGAGGGGTCGAACAATCGATTCGACAAAACCCTGACATGGAGCTTGTGGCCGTCTTTACACGACGCCAACCGGAAATGGTACAAGCTAGTGTACCGGTAGTGGCTTTAAGCGAAGCTCATTCTTATAAGGATCGTATCGACGTTATGATATTGTGCGGGGGTTCGGCAACAGATCTTCCAGAGCAAGGCCCTCAATTGGCTGAGCTTTTCCATACGGTAGACAGCTTTGATACACATGCTCGTATCCCTGAATATTTTGACAGCGTGAACCATGTAGCTGTAGCAAGTGGACATGTTTCTGTCATTTCTACAGGTTGGGACCCAGGCTTGTTCTCCTTGAACCGTCTTCTCTTCGAAGCCGTGCTTCCTGAAGGCAATGAATATACATTCTGGGGCCGTGGCGTAAGCCAAGGACACTCAGATGCGATCCGTCGTATCGCAGGCGTGCAAGCAGGCGTGCAATACACGATTCCTTCTGACGAGGCGGTAGCTCAAGTACGTCGCGGGGATAACCCAACATTGTCTACACGTGACAAACATTTGCGAGAGTGTTTTGTTGTAGCTGAAGCCGGCGCAGATCAAGCACATATTGAGCAGGAAATTAAGACGATGCCGAACTACTTTGTGGATTATGATACGATTGTACATTTCATCACCGAAGAAGAGCTGCGTGCTAATCACAGCGATATACCTCACGGTGGCCTAGTATTCCGCAGTGGTATTACAGGAGAAGGCACAAAGCAAATTATGGAGTTTGGCTTGAATCTGGGCAGCAATCCAGAGTTTACATCCAGCGTGCTGGTGGCATATGCTCGTGCAGCTTATCGTTTGGCACAACGTGGCGAGAACGGAGCTCGTACAGTGTTCGATATTCCATTTGGTCTATTGTCACCGAAGTCGGCTGCAGAGCTGCGACAAGGACTGCTGTAAGCTGATCCGTTAGTGCAGTATATTGGAACTATCAGTTTCTAATGTAGAAGCTAGTTAGCATATCCTGACACCTCCTTAAATCGTTCTAACGATGATAGGGAGGTGTTTCTTTTTAGGCTCATGCACATGAAGCGGTGACCATACAGCACAATGTAGCGAATGAACTCCATAAAAACAGATAAACCACTTCGTATAAAGTGGTTTGGGTTTTGGTTATGGTGGGCTTAGGGCTCAAGGCCGCTGAGTGCAGCCATACTTAGACTAGGTCTGTTTGGCATGAAGCATATGCTCCAGCAGCTGCTTTATTTGTTTCTCAGGAAAGGCCGTTAATAATACTTCTTCAAAAGTCACTTGTGCCTTGTCGAGCTTGTCTTGGCCTATTGATGTTAACGAAGTATAAATACTTCGGCGATCGTCACTGCAGGCAATTCTTTTTAAGGCACCGCAGCCCTTTGCCTCAAAGCGGCTAACAAGTCGGGATACCGCACTCTGACTTAAACCAACCATAGACTCCAATTGTTGTAGTTTCAATTTTTTCTCTGAAGCTTCTGACAAAAACAAAAGCAAATAAAATTCTTTTAATGACAACTGATACTTCTCTTGCAAATTCGCTTCCAATTCATTGGCTACGTTCATTTGTATTTGAGTTAAGGTCAACCAATTTGTTATAAGGTCATTGTTAAGAGCATTCTTCATCCCACAATTCCACTCCTGAGTGTAAGTTACTGATCATAATGAATCTTAATTATCCTTTCAGCATTATAGCATTAATAAGTTTGATTGTCTGAAATCAAACTGGTACCAACACAACACCAGTTTGGTGTAAAAAGAGACCAGCTTGAGCTAACCCTGCTGGTCTTTAAACGGAATCATCCACATGTAGTTTATTTTATTGTTCTTGGAAATCCAAACTTATATGGTTTAGGAATATCCGCCTCTTTATGAAGCTGAACAGCAGCCTCCAATGCCCAGTAAGGATTTCTCAACATCCCTCGTCCAATCGCAACTAGGTCCGCCTCTTCATTGCCTATTACCGCATCGGCAAGAGCTGGTTCATCCAATCTTCCAACCGCTATAACTGGAACATGCAGACTCTCCTTGATTGCTCTGGCTAACGGCACTTGATAAGCTGCATGGGACCCTGGTTTTTCACTAGTGGTGGCGATAGGCCCAACTCCAATAGGTCCTTCACCGCCTGTACTAACGTGAAAAATATCCGCTCCGGCTTCTTTATAGGCCTTGCTGAACTCCAGACTGCCGCTAATTCCATATCCGCCTTCTACATACTCCTTAGCAGAAATACGCACAATTAGAGGCATCCCTGCCGGCATTTCGCTTTTGGCAGCTAGAATGACTTCCCGACCAAACAGAGTTAAATCTTGTCCATACTCGTCCGTTCTGTGATTGGTTAGAGGGGAATGAAATTGGTGAATGAGATACCCATGTGCACCATGAAGCTCAATAACATCAACGCCCGCTTTGACAGCTCGTGCTACGCCTTGACGAAATTTCTCGATCATTGCTTTCACTTCTGCAGTCGTTAATTCTCTTGGAGTGTTAGAATTAGCGTCAAACGGAATTGCCGATGGTGCTACAGGAACCGCCGCATCTTCGGCCTTGCGTCCTGCGTGCGCGATTTGAATGCCCACCTTGGCGCCATAAGCATGACAACCCTCAACAATTCTAGCTAACGCATGAATTTGCTCATCGGACCAGATCCCAAGATCAAAATCAGAAATACGGCCATCAGGCTCAACATCCGTCATTTCGATAATAATTAATCCGGCTCCACCGATAGCCCGGCTCACATAATGCATATAATGCCAATCCGTAGCAATCCCATCTTTGTTATTGACGGAGTATTGACACATTGGAGGCATAACTACACGGTTTTTCAGTTTCAAATCCATAAGTTCATAGGGGGTAAATAAATCCTTCATGACTTATCTCCTCTTTATATGCTATCTATATTTGGCATGTTTATTTGTGCTGAACAAAATGTTCAATCGAATAGTAAATGCATGCTCATGCATATAATTTAATGAATAACACCTTGTCTGTCAACACATTTTTGAGAGATACAGGCTTTGTTGCTGCAAATGATACGATTTGTCCAGAATCCTGGAATCAAATCATACAATTCCATTCAATAAAATGGGGGTGTCCCGTCCATTGTTAGCAAAGAATGCAATCCCTCCCTCTTACTAAGCGCGGAGGGAGAGGCATTTTACACCTAGAGGGTAGACTATGGTCTTGACTGCCAATGCACATCCAGAAATTCATCTCTTCCCGATGCTGCACGGTCCTGCTTGTAATGGTCAGGTTCTTTCCGGTAATAATCCTGATGATACGCTTCAGCCGGATAAAATGGAACTGCATCACGAATCGGAGTTACGATCGGCTTGTCAAAGCGTCCGCTCTCAGCTAAATCCCGTTTGGAGCGCTCTGCTTGTTGGCGCTGTTCTTCATCATGGACAAATATAGCCGTTGTGTAAGACTCGCCCCGGTCCTGAAACTGGCCGTGTGCATCGGTTGGGTCGATTTGAGCCCAGAATAGCTCCAGAATCTTCTCATAAGAGATGAGGCTTGGATCAAATGTGATCTGCACGGCCTCAATGTGTCCAGTTGTCTGGGTTTTTACTTGCTCATAGCTGGGACTAGGCACATGACCTCCGGTATAACCGGATATGACAGCATGTACTCCCTCCCATTGGTCAAATGGCTTCACCATACACCAGAAGCAGCCCCCCGCAAAGGTAGCAAGCTGCAGAGGGATAGAAGATAGATGGGCTTGATTCGTCATAGTCAGCCTCCTTCGTTACTTTATGGCTAATGCCATCGTATATAAATAACAATAGTGTACAGCGGACGAGCTTTTCTGTGAAGCATCGTATCATCTATTTTGAAGGTGAAATTGTATAGTTGCTATTCCCATTGATGAAATGTATGAGGTGATTATGTAATGGAGAAAACACGTATAGAGTCTGCCTTTTCCAGTGTGGCATATATTAAGCATGTCGAATTAAGGCGTGAAGCAGTGCCTCGATTTGACTTGTACCCATTTTGCCTGGATGCAGTCCGTACTTTAGATAAGCTGTCGTTTACAAAGCCAGTTACGTTTCTAGTCGGGGAAAATGGATCAGGGAAATCTACTTTGCTTGAAGGGATCGCTGTAGCATACGGATTTAATCCAGAGGGCGGCTCTAGGAACATGAATTTTGAAACCAAATCCTCGCACTCTGATCTTCATCATTATTTGAGAATTGCGAGAGGGATCAAGAAAGCGAACGACGGTTATTTCTTCCGTGCGGAAAGCTACTACAACGTGGCTTCCCAGATAGATATATTGGACGAGGATAAAGAGGCAACAGGGCCTCCGATAAAAATGTCATATGGAGGGAAATCGCTGCATGAACAATCTCACGGCGAAGCCTTCTTTTCAACCTTTATGCAACGTTTTGGCGGACATGGCATTTACTTGATGGATGAGCCAGAAGCCGCTTTATCACCAATCCGCCAAATGTCGCTCCTTGTTCGTATGCATGAGTTGGTGCAGAAACATTCCCAATTTATTATCGCTACACATTCACCTATCCTGATGTCTTATCCTGGGGCAGATATTTATATGCTAGATCAAGCAGGTATTCGGGAGACGGCGCTTGAAGACACAGACCATTATGTGGTTACACGCAGCTTTATGAATGATCGTGAAGCCATGCTGCGTCAATTACTGCAAGAGGAGGAGTGAAGCCATACGGAGTTGTTTGTGAGACTAGACGCTAAGGTGTGCACCTCATATTGTAGCTTTACAGGAATAGTTCAGGGAGCACCTTTGCAGACTGTCTCGCAGTGGATATGGCAGCTCGATGGTTACAGAAAGAGTCTATGAATTGAACCTTTATTTAAAAAGGACTTGACTCTTGTTTATGTTGTAACTATAATGATTACATCAAGTGAGTAACGAACTTTCAGGAGAGTAATAGTATATTCTTTATTATACGAATACCGTCCGCTCACTTGGATAACTTGTAGACTCATATGTATTTTTTTTGTTTGGGTTGTAACAATGATAGTTACAGATTGTGAGCACGTCAGCATGGTGTTGCAGCGTTTAATTTAATTCAGTTAATGGGGCAGTGTTATTGACATATTCAGCCCTATACAGGGAATACTTAAATAATAATTTTTGGAGGGAATCATGATGAAAATAGCTATTATCGGAGCAACAGGAAAAGCGGGAGATTTTATTTTGAAAGAAGCTGCCAATAGACAGCACAACGTTACGGCCATTGTTAGAAATGCTGCAAAATTGACTGACAATGCAGTTGGGGTATTGGAAAAAGACGTATTTCAACTCACTTCTGAAGATCTTAAGGGATTTGATGTTGTGGTGAATGCATTTGGTGCAGCTCCAGGCAACGAGCATCTTCATGTAGAGGCTGGTCGTGTATTGATCGAAGCGCTTAAAGGTGCTCCTGCTACCCGTTTAATCGTAGTTGGCGGTGCAGGCAGCTTATTCGTAGATGAAGCGAAGACATTACGTGTGATGGATACGCCTGAGTTCCCGAATGAGTACTTGGCTACTGCACAAAATCAAGGCAAAAACTTAGCAGATCTGCAGCAATCTACAGGTATTCAATGGACTTTTATTAGCCCTTCCGCATTCTTTGATCCGCAAGGCAAGAGAACGGGCACCTATCAGAAAGGTGCAGACAATTTGCTGATTAACGCTGGTGGACAAAGCTATGTAAGCTACGCTGATTATGCGATTGCGGTATTGGATGAGATCGAGAATCCGCAGCATCTAAACCAACGTTTCACGGTATCTTCTGAAGCTGAGTAATATAGAGATAATGAAAGAGCTAAGAGCATTTTTATAATTAAAAACAGACATACGCGACTAACCATCACGTATGTCTGTTTTTGCGTTATAGGCATATTGTAACCTGAATGGGGATCATCATAGCCTCATTACAGGTCCTGGAGCCAATGACTTTGTCGCCAAGAAAGGCCACTGGAGCGGAGACGCTGTTCACTAAGGTGAGTGGTGGTCGCTTGTGGCCGGGTTGAACGTCATCAATAACAGGAGCAACCACCTCTCCTAATGTGCTGTGAAGAGCAACTTCTGACAGAGCGGAAGCCGCACAGTTTCAAATAAAAGTGCGCCTGCTGAAATGGGATGCAGATTAAATGCGGACGCCTCACTTAATGGGACAGTCACGGTAAACACATCATCTATGGAGATTGCGATCGGTTATAAAATTGATTTGACCAATCCCATAACACCAACTATGATTTGTCCTAAAGAGTAAATATTTTCAAATCCCGATAATGGTTTTGGGAAACAACCGCAATCTTAATTGAAAGGAGTAGTCTGAATTGTGCGCCGAATCATAAGCGTTTGTGCAGGCAGATGTCTGGATGACGTTCATGAACAATGTTGCAGTATCACGAGTATGTTAGACTATTGCAACTATTGACGAGGGACGGAATGGAGCGTAGATTCACGCTGACAACATACCGCAGCTTTGAGACTGGAACGACTGAGCTTCGTTACACACAGTTGTGATGCGAAGTTATTGTGAATTGAAGTCGTAAGCTGCAGCTGTACCAGAAGGTGCATGCAGCAGTGAATGAGGACTTCATATTCCAATTAAAGGAGTATGGTAAACATGAATGTGATGTCGGATATGAGGAAGTTCTTACACGTACAAGGCGCGAGCCTCTTGCTGCTCGCTCTGTTTTGTTATGGTATTGGTCTAGGTATTCTGGCACCGATGAATTCGGTTTATCTAAGTGACAGCCTTGGCTTGTCAAAAGGGCAGATCGTATCCATATTCTCGATCTCGCTGGTACTTAATATGATCATGACGATAATGGTCGGACTAGTCAGCGACAGGATTAAGAGTAAGAAGCGATTGGCGATTATGGCCGCTGCGCTGTGTCTGGTTGGGCTTATCGTATACATGCGCGCCACCACCTATGGCACAGCCCTAGCAGGAATGTGTATTGCGTCTGCTCCCTCGGGGCTCATTATGGGGCAGCTTTTTGCGATGTCACGTAATCATTTTCAGCGAATAGCACCTGAGATCGTAGAGATCGGGCAGATATGGCTGCGTGCAGGGCTTAGCGTCGGTTTTTTTATAGGGCTGCTGTTAGGGGCTAATCTTTATTTACTTGCAGACTTTAGGGGCGTGCTCTGGGGAAATATGGCCGGATATGGTATGCTGCTGCTCTTACTGCTCTGGTACAAGGAGCATGAGGCAGTTGTAGATGCGGAGAGTGGTGCGGGTGGTGAAGCATTTTCGCTCATTATGCTGTTTGCTCTACTTCTGCTTTCTTGTGCGGATGCGATTCGTGGGTTATATTTGCCGCTGGTGGTCAAAGATTTGTTTGGCAAACCAGAGCTGATGTCATACATCTGGAGTGTCCAAGCGGTGTTTGAACTGATGTTTATGACATTGGCAGGGTATTGGTCTGCTCGTTACGGGAGTCGAAACGTGATATGGCTTGGCGGTATTGGAGCACTTCTTACATACACCGCATATGCGTTCTCCTCGTCCCTCATCTTGTTCTTCCTTGTTCAGCCCCTCTATTCCTTTTTTGTGTCTGTATTGTATGGGGTTGCAATGGGCTACGTGCAGCGGATGTTTAAGCATCGAACTGGATTCGGCTCCAGTCTGTACGTGTTTATTTCACAGTCAGCTACGTTTATTGGTTACATGTGTCCGTTATTTATAGCAGGGTATAGCCCGACTATCTTTGTTATTCCACTTCTATTAGTGACGGTGTCGCTTGGAGTGATCGGAGGTGTAATCGGACGGGAAAAGTGGAAAGGGCGTCGTCAGGCGCTGCATGTCTAATCTCAAGCAGAGGCCGATCCATTAGCTGCACGAAGAGACCTGTCAGCAACAATATATCTTTGTATAACAAAATCCCCTCCTGCGCAATGAATTAAAGTGCGTACGCAGATAGGGGATTTTTTGGTTTCAGGGGGCTTTGTCGTTAATTTAGGTTCCCCTAAGACGGGCAATGAAAATCCAACGGCTACCCGAATCAGAGGGATTTTTGAGCTTGCTATTCGTGTTATCTACTTCAAAAAAGCATGCTTATGAACGCTCGATAATTGTATTGTAAGTTGTGCGATCTGTGTGCTTCACGAGCTGTACGAGCAATTCTTTGGCAGCATCAATATCGTCTGTGTGAACGATCGAGGCAGGCGTATGGATATAACGGCCTACGACACCGATAATGGTCGAAGGTACTCCATTGCCGCTCACGTGAATTTGGCCTGCATCTGTTCCGCCAGGAGAGACAAAGTACTGGTACGGGATCTTGTGCGTATCGGCGATATCCTGTACGAATTCCACCAATCCACGGTGTGTGATCATGGTCGGATCAAAGATGCGCAGCAGAGCGCCTTTGCCCAAATGGCCAAACGAATTGCGATCGCCTGTCATATCATTTGCTGCGCTGCAATCCAGACCGTAGAAGATGTCAGGCTGGATCAGGTTAGCTGCAGTACGTGCCCCGCGCAAACCAACTTCTTCTTGTACAGTCGCACCGGCGAACAGGATATTCGGCAGTTCGATCTTCTGACGGTAAACTTCTTTTAGCAGCTCTAGGGCAAGGCCGACACCATAACGGTTGTCCCAGGCTTTGGCCATAATTTTCTTAGGATTGATCATCGGTGTGAACGGGCATACCGGTACGATCTGCTGTCCTGGGCGAATGCCTGCTGCTTCAGCCTCTTCACGGTTGTCTGCACCTACATCTATGTACATGACCTTCGGATCGACAGGTTTGTTTGCTGTAGCTTCATCAAGCAGATGCTTAGGGATGGAGCCGACAACACCACGAATAGGACCGTTTGGTGTAATAACGTCCACTTGTTGAGCCAAGATGACTTGTCCCCACCAACCGCCTAACGTTGTAAATTTCAGCATCCCTGTATCTGTAATCTGGGTAGTCATGAAGCCGACTTCATCCAAATGGCCAGTTACCATGACACGGGGACCTTCTTCGTTGCCGCGAACGACACCAAATACGCCGCCCAGATTATCATGGATGATCTCATTTGTGTACTTGGAGATCTCTTCTTTTACCAGACCGCGCAGTTCTCGTTCAAAGCCGGATGCAGCGGGAAATTCAGTTAGCTTGCGGAATAAATCTAAAGTTTCTTGTTGCATGACAGTTGCTCCTTTGCAGACACGTTTTGAGTTGGATCTGACTCTGATTAGGTATAACTTTATACAACTAGTATGAACTTATTAGGATAAGGAAGCAAGCGAGAAGATGGGGTCAAGCAGCTTGTCTTGTTTCATGGAGAATGTCTGTTTAAATAAGAAGTAGGAGAGTCGGTTACGAGTGAACCACGGCGCTGACTCCACAATTAGAGAACACGATCATTAGCTGTAAAGAAATAAGATAAGCTGACATCAGTTGATTACTGATGTCAGCTTATTGTTAAGGAACTTATTCTTTAATTACAAAATAGCACATCGAGCAGCAGCCAGTTCAGCTTTATTTAAACAGCCTTATAAGGTTGCTAGATCCTTGCAAGGGCAGTAACAACGCCCTGCATTTAATATAAAGACAGAGCTCTGCCCTCGTATTAAGCTTGATGAGCTGCCACGTAAGCATCGATACGGGCCATTACATCTGCTGTTACGCGCTCAAGTCTATTCATTGCATCCGTACCATCTGTACCTTTTACCGCAAAATACATCTTGATCTTCGGTTCTGTGCCGGAAGGACGCAAGCAGAACCAACTTCCGTCTTCGAGGTGGAACTTCAACACATTTTCTTTAGGCAAGTCGTAGAGTCCAAGCGAGAAGTCCTCTGTCTTCGTAAAACGAATACCGCCTGCTTCTGCAGGCGCATTTGCGCGCCAATCCTCCATAATGCCACGTATAATCGCGACGCCTTCCATGCCTTTGAGCGTGCGGGTCTGCAAGCCCTCTAGGTAATATCCATGTTCTGCATACAACTGCTGCAGCACATCGTATAGGGTTAATCCTTTGGATTTATAGTAAGCACCGGCTTCACAGATCAGCATCGCTGCAATTACCGCATCCTTATCGCGAGCATAGTTGCCTGCAAGGTATCCATAACTTTCTTCGTACCCGAAAATGAAAGTATGCTCGCCAGTAGCGTCAAACTGTGTCATTTTCTCACCGATATATTTAAAGCCAGTTAGTGTGTTCATAACGGTCATGCCGTATGATGCTGCGATAGATGCGCCCAATTCGCTAGTAACGATAGTTTTAATTACCGCACCATTAACAGGTAATGTGCCCGCTTGTTTCATGCTGTCCAGCATATAGTGAACCATGATCGCACCAGATTGGTTTCCTGTAAGCACCACATATTCACCATTGGCATCTTTCACAACAGCGCCCATGCGGTCTGCATCTGGGTCTGTGCCCATGATGATATCGGCATTCCAAGCTTTTGCTTGTTCAATTGCAATACGGAACGCATCTCGTTCTTCCGGATTGGGAGACTTCACAGTTGGGAAGCTGCCGTCTGGCAGCTCTTGTTCAGCTACGACGTTCACCTGTTGGAAGCCAACACGTTCTAGTACGCGGCGAACAGGTATGTTGCCAGTACCGTGCAGTGGTGTATAGAGTACACGGAAAGCGTCGCTTGTGGCACGGATGACGTTCGGATTAAGACTGACAGCTGCCACGGCGGAAACATAAGCCTCGTCCATTTGTTCGCCGAGCCATACAAGCAAGCCTTGGGCCTCTGCTTCAACACGTGATAGCTTCTTCACTTCAGCGAGGGAAGAGATGCCGCGAATCTCGCCAATGATACGCTTGGCTGTATCGGACGTAATCTGTCCCCCATCGGCGCCATATACTTTGTAGCCGTTGTATTCTGGCGGATTATGACTTGCCGTAACAACGATACCGGCACTCGCTTGCAGGCGACGCACCGCAAAAGACAGTTCTGGCGTTGGGCGCAGGCTCTCAAACACGTATGCCTTCACGCCATTGCCTGCCAGTACAAGCGCGGACTCCAATGCGAACTCTGGTGAGAAATGACGGGAGTCATAAGCGATTGCCACAGAAGGAGTGTCGCTTTGTTCTTTTAAGTACTGAGCCAAACCTTGAGTGGCTTTACCAACGGTATACACATTTATGCGATTGGTTCCTGCACCGATAACACCACGCAGGCCACCTGTGCCGAACTCTAAGTCTGTATAGAAACGATCGATGATCTCCCGTTCCTGATCTGCGATCGCACGTAATTCTTCTTTTGCGGTTGTGTCCACGAGTGGATCGTTCAGCCACATCTCGTACATTTGTTGAGCATGACGTTCTGTTGCCAATGTAATATCCTCCTTAGACGGCAATATCGAATGCCGAAACTTTACATAAATCTTATTGTAAGCGATTTTGTAGCCAGATGCATGTGACAAAATGGAACCCTCTTTAGGCTAGAGGCCTCTAAATCCAGCGTATGAGCGAATTATATGCGCTATTCGTCCATATTTGTTTGATCAGGCTGCTTTCCATCGTTTTTAATTTACTTGCGTAGCACGCTGTTTCAATCGAGGGGGAATTCCTCTCCTTTTTGAGAAGTGAAGCAGTATGGATAGTGACGCACAGAGATCGTGCTCATACTAAATAGCTAGCCCTAGGCCTGATTAGGAGACCTAGGGCTAGCTATCTGTCGTGTCTTACGGCAAATCAATTAACATAAAGTGTGAATCCTCATTTGCTGTTATCCTAATCTCATTGGTGTTAATGATTCGAGCATCGTCACGTGAATATAATAGTGTTCCATCGTGCAATTTTAAATGGCCTTCAATGACAAAGATATAAGTGGATCGTGCCGCTTGCTGACGAAAGCATATTGTTTGCCCTGCTTCCGGCTTGCTTAAGTACAGCGTCATATCTTGATGAATATGAGCAGTATTCAACTCGCCAGACTTGTTCGATACAACAGGCAGCAGTTGGCCACGCAAGTGATCAAGCCCATACGTAAATGTCTCATAAGAAGGAACTGCATCTTTCAGCTCCGGGAAAAACCAAAGCTGCAGCAGGTGAAGCTTTTTCTCTTCAGAAGCGTTGTGCTCGCTATGATAAATTCCGGTTCCTGCGCTCATGCGTTGTACTTGTCCTGGAAGTATGAATTCCTTATTGCCAGTGCTGTCTTGATGCTCTAATTGTCCTTCCAGCACAATGGTGACAATCTCCATGTTATGATGGGGATGGAGATCGAAGCCAGTACCAGGTGAGATGTAATCGTCATTTAACACGCGCAACGAACTAAAGTGCAAATTGTCAGCATCAGCATAATCAGCAAAAGAGAAGTTAAAGTTTGACCTCAACCAGCCGTGGTCAGCAGTGTACCGATCCTCTGCTCGGTGAATGTCCATGTTGATAGCAAACATCTATATCTCTCCTCATAAAGGTGAAAACATTACGTTATATAACTCTCGATTACCTAGGGTGGTACAGCTCCTATTCATGCAATTACTTCCAATTAAGAGAGGAATGATGTTCATCGAACATATTGTAGAATTAGAGAATGGCGTCCAGTGAGATACTCCCTGCTCCGATCATTGCAACCGCAATCGCGATGACGATTAGAATCAGGTTGTATTCGTACCCATTTTGCGTGACCCAATATCCGTTTTTGCCATGCACAGATCCGATAGCTACAACCATTGTGCCCACAATAAGAATCGCCCCAATCCAAGTGAACAAGCCGAGGCCAAATAACAATCCACCTACTAGTTCACCCGCTCCGGCTATAAAGGCCATCAGTACACCAGGGCGAATGCCGATTGATTCTAGCCAACCACCGGTGCCTTTAAGACCGTAGCCTCCGAACCAACCAAATAACTTTTGAGCCCCATGGCCCATCATGGTTAATCCCAATATGACGCGAATAAGTAACAACCCGTAATCTGCTAGCATCGATATCTTCTCCTTTAATCGTCCCAATAGTAGGGATTAGTGAGTAATCGAAATAACTAGAATTTATTAATCTCGAATTCAAGATATAAGAGGTGGATAATCCGAATCCCACTCCTAGACTAGCTAGGAAGGGGACACGGAACCTTTGCCAACTTTCTTGAGTAACTCGACTAGCTTCTCTTGTTCTTCCGTTGATAATGTACCGATCGCGTCGTGCAGCACTTGAGCATGTTCTGGGAAGATACGTTCCATCAGGGTCTCACCATCAGGTGTCAATTGCACGTAAATAACACGTCGATCACTCTCACAGGACTGTCTTACAATCAGTCCCTTGGCCGCAAGTTTATCGATGACATACGTCATCGTACCACTGGCCAGTAGAATTCGACTGCCAATCTGCTGAATCGGAGTAGGCCCCTTGTGGAATAACAGTTCCAGCACAGCAAATTCAGAAGGATTCAAGCCATATCGTTTGATGTCAAGCTGCGCAAGGTCCATCAGCGAACGTGAAGCGCGCGACAGCACAACAAACAACTTTAATGAACGTTGAATCTCGGGTGCATATACATCAAACCGCGTATTATTACTCATCGTTATTCACCACCTTGATGATTAATGATATTACAGCAGATGATACTAACATGGAGAGTCAGCACAAGAATGCCGACAACGTTACGTTTCATTCTGCAATATAAGACGGATTCATATTCTTGAAAATAATTATCTTGAAGTTGAGATAAATATATCATAACAAAATGAGGATGTCAACACTTTGCCAAGGTGTGAATCCTCACTTTTATTTCCTTAAGGACAGCATAGATTTATCTGTCATCGTCATAGAGGGTAAAGAATGTGAACTGTTTATTTTATTAAAGGTCGAATGTAAGGTGCCATTTCAAGTCCGATTTCCAGCTTACGTTGAGTATCTGTGTGCGGCTCACTAACTAACTGTTGCTGCAGCATATAGTAGAGCGTAGAGAGTGCAGCATGCACATGAGCGACAGAAGCAGCAATGGGTGAGGCAGCGATTGAGTCGAGCACAAGGAGCATGTTGTTTATTGCAGTATGGAAATCGTTTCGGTGTGCGGCCGTTGCTGCCGTTAACATCATGCGTATAGCAGGTTGCTTGAAGCCTTTTGCCGCCTCCTCGTAGTGCCTAGCGGCCACCTCTGAGCGGTGAAGACGTTCAGCCATACAAGCTGCGGCCCAATGAGAGCGCCACCCTCCAGCTCCCTCTGTAGTTGTATATAAATGTTCTATATTGCCGCAACAAGTGGCTTTGTGTGCACAGTTGTAGGCTTCCTCGAATCTGTTTAAGGTTCCTAGCAAATAAGCGTGAAGTTCCAGTAAATCAGGGAAGTTCGGATAGAGCTCATTGCCGAGCTGCGCCAATTCAAGTGCTTTTTGAATTTGGCCTGTCATTTGCAGAGCGTAGACAGATTTAAGCCAGACATCAGACATGTAACCGGGTATATCCGCTTTTTCTGTCATTATAGATAATGTGCGCATAAGCCAAGGGAGACATTCCTCATATTGCTCGTCCTGAAATAATTCCGTGCCATAGGCATACCACCATAAAGGGTCGTTAGGGTATTCTTGCAGTTGTTTTAAAAGCAGCTGACGATTGCGGTCGCTTTTGTGCTTGAGACGAAGTACTTCTGGCGCATATCCATCATGCCACAATGTTAACGGGGCCCACTGTAGTCCGTCAGGATAAGCCGTCTGTACAGAAGCAGCGATCTCCTCGTGAATGCATCCTTGGAAGCGGAAGCGCGGATCATTCCGGAATAGACGACAAGCCATGTCGACGGCTAATGAATCCGGGCAGGGCTGGCCGATGTGCCAGCGTTCAGCAAGATGAACGCAGCGGACGTAATAAGCGTGGACTCTGTCTTGGAGCAGAAGCGGCAATACGTTTCCAGCCTGCCACGATTCAGGCTCCATGATCTCATCGGCATCCAGCACGAGTATCCATGGTTCATGCGCAAGGACGATGCTGGCATTGCGGGCGGCGGCAAAATCATCCGCCCATGTAAAGTAGTGTACCGCAGCGCCGTAAGCTGCGGCGATGTGGGGAGTATCGTCGATCGAGCCGGTGTCGACAACGATAATCTCCCGTACTAACGGCACAGCTGAAGCCAGACAACGGCCGATGACGTCGGCTTCGTCACGGACAATCAGGCATAGTGTAATGGGGAGCAGGGATGTGTATGGTATACACTTCTCAGCATTCATCGCCTGTGAAATATGTGTTGCAGCGTAATGGCACGGGGGAGGACGGTCACCATGAGTCCCAATGGATGTTGTATGTGTGCTGGCGAGGACATCATTGATGGATATTGTTTTGTGCGAATCATGTAAGGAGTGGTGCCGACCTGCTTGTAACGAACGTGCAGCGTGGCTATGCACTTGATTATGCACCTCGTTATTCATGTGGCCGTGCCTCCTGTTCGGCAATAGTTAGTGCCAGTGTCCCAATCGGTATGACTAAGCGGTTCAATTTTGCTGCTGCAGATCCGCAGGGCTGCTGTTGAATGCGGGCTAATGCAATGTCTGCCTGATGCATGAGGCGAAGCGCTCCTTCTGCATTAGTTAGGGCAGAATGGTCTGTTAGGGGAGGCGTGAGCGGCGTGTCCTGTTGGCCTCCCAGCGGCATTGTTGTGTGTGATGCAGCAGGCTCGGAAGGCATGGGATGTTTAGCAGCATCAATTTGTTCATTACATGCCAGCGTCCGCATATGCGCCTTCTGCAGCGTAAGCTGTCGCGCTTCTGTCTGGGTCGTGAGCCATGCGACGGACGAAGTGTCAACAGCGGGTGCGATACCGGAGATCACCCGCATCCGCTGCCAGGCAAGCCATACCGATGCGGGACACCGCGCATCGTCCAAAGAAGCGCGATACGCGGCGTCTGCGTCATGCCAAGCCCGCGACTCCAGTGCCCATGCTGCAAGCTGCGCATAGGCACGATACGTGCCAACTCCGCCTTCGGTATGATAATGCGAAGGCGGAACGCCTAGACGTGCCGCTTCACGCATAGCACGAAGGGCTGCCCCGCGGTCGCCGGCGGCATCGTGATATATCGCCTTCGCGAAGTGGAGATCTGTATAGTCTGGATAATGTGAAATGCCTGCCGCACAAAGCTGTACGGCTTCTTCATATCGACCTAGGGCTGCGCAGGTCAGAGCTTCATACTTCACCATTAGATGGGCAAAGGTCGCGGAAATGGGAGTGGTCGCCCGGGCTTCGCGAAGCAAAATGAGCGCTTGATCCATCTTGCCCTGCCTGATGCGTTCTACTGCCAAGTTAAACAGATGAAATGGCTCTCGTCCTTCACGAGCTAATGTTAGCTCGAGCAGTTCGGCGTTACGCTCAATCTTGCGTTTATCGCGGACAATATCCGGCTGATAACCGATATGCCGCAATCTTATAGTACTAAAGCCCAACTCTGCTTGCGGACGTTCACGTAAAATAACAGGAGCGATCTGCTCATGAATGGCACCTTCGAATCGATATTCAGGACGGTTGCGAAACACCCGCAGCAGTGGATTTACACTGGCTGGAGTTGCCTGTGGGTCTTCCGACAAGGTGTGCTCTACTTGCAGAAACCAGCCTTCGCTGGTGCAATTGGCTTTCTGCAGCAGCTCCTTGAAGGCGAATTGGTCTTCTGGGACGAGCCGTTCATCTGCATCAAGCGACAAAATCCATTCACCGGTAGCTTGTTGCAGTGCAGCATTGCGGGCATCGGCAAAATGGTTGGACCAAGGATGCAGCGCAACCTTGGCATGATACTGTTCAGCGATTGAAATAGTGCCATCTGTTGAGCCAGTATCAATTATGATTACCTCATCGGCTACATCTGCTATGCTCAGTAGGCAATCGGGCAGCAAGCGCTCCTCATTCTTGACGATCATGCACACCGATAACAGAGGTCTTGGTGACAAGGCGCATATTCCTCCTTTGCAGCGTAGTTCGCTCCGTTTGCCAAGGAATGCGTTGAACGGCAGCAATAGAGCCTTGTAGCGCCTGCAACTGCTCCTTCCAAGAAGCGGAATCTGGCTCAAGCGATACAGCTTGCATTAGATGGTTCTCGCTTAACTTTAAATAAGCTAGCGCGAGCATGCGGTCACGTCGGATCGTATTCGCACCAGATGGTTCGCTCTGCTCTTGCAGCCGACGTGCACCTTCTAGCAAATCAACGGCTTCTCGCCATTGACCGGCATTCATTAACATTTCGCCGACGATTACAGCTCCTTCCGCGTCCAACCGCTGTTCGCTCATTGCTTCCAATAGATAGTGCACGGCTGTGTAAGGATCGCCAGCTTGGAACAGTGCTTTAGCACAGAATACGTCCCAAGGTGCCTGATACTGAATCCATTGGCGCAGCGGGCCGATCAAGCCTTCGCTTCCCAAGAGATTTACCCATTCGGATAATAATTGTTCTGCTGCTAACGAACAACCCTGGTTTGTATCCAATTCGTATAAAGCTTCGTCGGAATGAGAGTGTTGAGATTCTATTTCAGATCGATCTGCGACTGCAACGGCTGACGATTGAAGGATAGAACTGGAGCTCGCAGCAGTACGGACGACCGAGTAAGCATTGGTTAGACTAACCAACCAATCGTAAGCTTCCGAGGTTGTGTTGTCCCATTTGTCGCGAGAGGGTACTTGAATGGTTCCTTGAATATACGCCTGCCAGGCACATATCGCTTGTAGGGAGACCAGTCTATGTTCATCTTCTGGATGAACACGCGCGGCCTGAAGCAGATGACGTAGAAGTTCATGAGCTTCCGCATATCTACCCATGTGAAGCCATGCTGTGGCAAGTCCTCGCATGGCCTCCGGTGCAAAGAGATGAGCCGAACAGAGCTTTGAGAGTGCACTAACATATCCAGCTTCTGCATACACGTGTGCCAGTGCGGAGGCTTCTGGGAATTGGATTGCCCCCCATTCTTGCTCGAGATGGGCTACGATCTCTTCTTCATTAACCTCCATGTCAGATAATACTGCACTTAGTCCAAGTAAAGCAGTTTCATAATGTGGGAGTACACGCAGTGCGGCGTTGAACCGCTGAGCAGCCTCTTGATAGCGACCGAGGACGTGTAAGGCATTTCCCATCGCTGTTAGTGCAAGATACGTATTTGCCCCTGCTTCCAACACATATTGATCGGATATGGCTTCACTTGCATTTGTATAAGCCTGTAGAGCCTCATCCCACAATCCCTGTTTTTCTAATGATTGACCATGAACAAGTTGAAGATCCGCATAATCATGAAAAGAATCTAATCCGTCACGTGTCCATTCTTCAGCCAAGTGGGGGAGGTTGCGAGCTAACAGGACTTTAGCGGCATCCCGGATCAATGTTGGTCGATAAGCTGCCATTGGGGGAACGGTTCGCCTAGCCAGCTCGAACCATTGTGAGGCTTCAACCAGTTCACCTCGTTGAGTAGAATTTACACCTAGACCATAAAGGACAAATGGGTCAGAAGATTCATGTGGACTTTCTAACGAACTGACCAAAATATCGTAATTGCGTTTCAATTTCTGTTTGGCGTGGACATGAGACGCTATCGTACCTAGATGATGAATTTGAATTGTGCTGTTGCCAATGGAAGTTGGACCTGAATGATGCAAAATGGCTGGACCGACATCTTCATGAATTTTGCCCTCGTATTGATATTCCTGCCGTCTGCGGAAGAGGCGGATAGTACGGTGCTGTAACGTGTGCCAGTCATGATGCTCACTTAATCGGTTATGGATGATCACTGTATATCCTTCTATGTTCGAGTGCTTGATCCATTCCTTTACTTCATTAACTGGAGTGGTCAATCTCTCATCTGCGTCTATGACGAGTACCCAATCAGAAGTCATATGCGCGAGTGCTTCATTTCTCGCACGGGCAAAGTCGCCATGCCATTCAACGCCAAGGACATACGCCCCGTGATCTTGTGCAATTTGTGGGGTGCCATCTGTTGATCCAGTATCGGCCACTAATAATTCGTCTACTCCGATCGTGCTTGCGATACACGCACCGATGTATGGAGCTTCATCTTTAGCCAGTATGAGCACGCCTAGGCGATTAGCGCTCTTAGGACGACGAAGAAACATTGAATCACCTCGTCTTTATGAATTGTAAAATGGCAAATAAGCACATGATGGTCATGTGCTTATGCCAATGGTATTGATATAGCGTATGCCCAGAATGAATATTACGTGCCTTGTGCGTTAAAAAAGACGTCAATTGTAGCAGGTGCGGCTAACAAGGTTGATCGATAGGACAGACGCGTGTATTTGAGGAACCTTGCAGGTACAATAACATCTGTTGCTCCCGCTGCAATGGTAGCGCCGTTGGTATCGCTGTAATAGTGTGTTCCATCTGCACTGACTTCCACAACAGTTGTAATTGAGCCGCCCTGACGATTGTATACAAAGAAGGAGTACACGCCAAGATTACTTGTAGTGATGGCTGGGAGTGGAGTGAATGATGTGGCCCCCACTTGAACGTTTGATGTGGATTGTTCTACAAAGCTCTTTTGAGAAATGGAAGTAACACTCGACAAAGTACCAGCGGTGATAGTAGCACCGAGTATGTTGGAAATGGTACCGTTCAGGATATTGGTGATAGTTCCAGCAGAGGTCAGATTACCAGCGGTGATAGTAGCACCGAGTACGCTTGAAATGGTCCCGTCAAGAATGTTGGTAATTGTCCCGGCCGAAGTCAGGTTACCGGCGGTGATGGTAGCGCCGAGTACGCTGGAGATGGTGCCGTTCAGGATATTGGTGATAGTCCCTGCAGAGGTCAGGGTACCAGCCGTGATAGTAGCGCCGAGTACGCTGGAGATGGTGCCGTTCAGGATGTTGGTGATAGTTCCAGCAGAGGTCAGGTTACCGGCGGTAATAGTAGCGCCAAGTACGCTGGAGATGGTGCCGTCAAGGATGTTGGTGATGGTTCCGGCCGAAGTCAGGTTACCAGCCGTGATAGTAGCGCCAAGTACACTGGAGATGGTGCCGTCAAGGATGTTGGTGATGGTCCCGGCCGAAGTCAGGTTACCGGCGGTGATGGTAGCGCCGAGTACGCTTGAAATGGTGCCGTCAAGGATGTTGGTGATGGTCCCTGCCGAAGTCAGGTTACCGGCGGTGATAGTAGCGCCGAGCACGCTGGAGATGGTGCCGTCAAGGATGTTGGTGATGGTCCCTGCCGAAGTCAGGTTACCGGCGGTGATAGTAGCACCGAGCACGCTGGAGATGGTGCCGTCAAGGATGTTGGTGATGGTCCCTGCCGAAGTCAGGTTACCGGCGGTGATAGTAGCGCCAAGTACGCTGGAGATGGTGCCGTCAAGAATGTTGGTAATCGTCCCGGCTGAAGTTAGGTTACCGGCGGTGATAGTAGCGCCAAGTACGCTGGAGATGGTACCGTTCAGGATGTTGGTGATAGTTCCAGCAGAGGTCAGGTTACCAGCGGTGATAGTAGCGCCGAGTACACTGGAAATGGTACCGTCAAGGATATTGGTGATAGTTCCAGCAGAGGTCAGGTTACCGGCGGTGATAGTAGCACCGAGTACGCTGGAGATGGTGCCGTTCAGGATGTTGGTGATAGTTCCAGCAGAGGTCAGGTTACCAGCGGTGATAGTAGCACCGAGTACGCTTGAAATGGTGCCGTCAAGGATGTTGGTGATGGTTCCGGCCGAAGTCAGGTTACCAGCCGTGATAGTAGCGCCGAGTACGCTTGAAATGGTGCCGTTCAGGATATTGGTGATGGTCCCGGCCGAAGTCAGGTTACCGGCGGTGATAGTAGCGCCGAGTACGCTGGAGATGGTGCCGTCAAGGATGTTCGTGATGGTCCCGGCCGAAGTCAGGTTACCGGCGGTGATAGTAGCACCGAGCACGCTTGAAATGGTACCGTTCAGGATGTTGGTGATAGTTCCAGCAGAGGTCAGGTTACCGGCGGTGATAGTAGCGCCTAGTACACTAGAGATGGTGCCGTCAAGGATGTTGGTAATCGTCCCGGCTGAAGTTAATGTACCAGCCGTAATGGTAGCACCCAGGACGTTTGAGATAGTTCCATCGATAGGTACAGTTAATAAATG
The DNA here is from genome assembly GCF_022346885.1 of Paenibacillus sp. ACRRX. Classification (GTDB taxonomy): domain Bacteria; phylum Bacillota; class Bacilli; order Paenibacillales; family Paenibacillaceae; genus Paenibacillus_B. The sequence continues at coordinate 320,887 of NZ_JAKRNK010000004.1, read as the reverse complement.
ACCGCTGGAATCAGTAGTTAGTGAAGTTGGATTACCTAACGAATCCGATCCGAATATTAGAGTTTTTAAATTGTTGGGATCGGTTTGAAACACATTATAGTTAGGCACTTGTTAATGACCCTCCCTCGATATACCTAATGTCTGATCTTGATAATACACATCTACCGCTGCCCGCTCAGTATGAGCAGCGGTCAATCAAATTCGTGTCCATCGCAAAAAAACGATTAAGCACAATCACCTTTAGCGCACCAGCATCTACCGTGGCCACAGCATCTTCTGTAAAGTCAATTCCATTCGGACTTATTTCCAGCACGGCAGATAGGGTGGAGGCCCCTTTGTTTTTGACCGCATAGGATATGACAGAAGCAACGGAGGTGTCTTGAATTAGCAGTAAGTGTGCGCTGATAAATGAGACATTAAGAAATTTCTGCCTTATGGAATAGCGTACGAGTTCCTGAGACGACGTCCACATTACAGCGATGGCAACGATGCTGAGATTGTGATGGCTTGCATGTGTGTAGTTTTTTTCTTCTGTTTTTTGCTTTAGGCCGTCGCTTTAGTGGACATTGCGGCTTTTTACGGCATGCTCTCCAAGGTGAATACCGTAAAGCATAATCATATAATCACCTTTTCCTTAACATATGGGCCCCCTCAGTGCTTGGCACTTCATCATGAATCGGACGTACTGTTGGGTGATACAAGTAATCGTTGGTTAAGCTCTTGTATGAGATAGATAGGCACACCAATTCCGTTGTCAGCCATAAATCATCATATTTGTTGTTGTAGATATGGACATGAAGAAGGCATGGACAAATGCTGGGACAGCTAAGATCATTAAAAGTCGTGTTGCGCTTGGTAATAGGTATAAGCATGGGAACTGTTATGCTGCTTCCTTGCTGTAATCAATTAGCGCTTCTAGTTGCGAACGGAGAACTACAGATAGATGGAGGGCACTGAGCTGCCGAATAAATGAAGCTGATTGAGGTTACCTGCCACTTCGACGTCAGCCCCACCTTTCTTGCATCAATCTGCTAATGGATATCCTATTCATGAAGAGCGGCAGGAATCACGGCGGGTGCCCATTGTAAAATCAAAGATAGATGGTCAAACAAGGAGAAAATGAGATGCCTTAATTAATAGTTAGAGGAATTCCAATACTATGTTCAGAGTGTACGATGCGACAAGCTTTAACTTGAGCCTGCAACTGATATTAGATTGAGCTTGATCAAGAGATAATCATATCGATAAGGCGATGGATTTGCGATAGACATAGGGTTAGAATGGCCTTAATCAAAAGGCTAGCACCATGGTTAGCATACCTAAGTCTATTAATAAAGGGAGTGCATGGTCATTCTTACCTCCATGTTCAGACAGCGTCGCAAGTTCTCTGAAAGTCGTAAAGCTTTGTGGATTTCCACGATTGAAGGGATTCCGGCGGTTATTTCCTTAACGCTGCTAGGAGGTCCTTTTCTAACCGGATATTTGCTGTACTTAGGAGCTACTTCGAGTCAGATTGGATTTGTCTTGGCGATTACGACATTCGTAAACATTGCGCAGTTAGGGATTGCATTCTTATTGCAGAAGTTAACTTATCCAAAGTGGACGATGGTTGGTCTTGTAGCTGTGCATCGTTTGCTCTGGGGAGCAACAGGGCTAATTCCGTTTTTATTTGATAAGGACGTATGGGTGATAAGTTATATCGTGATGTACACGGTTGCTTTTCTAGCTAACGCCGGTGCCGGTATTATTTGGACCAATATGATGGGGGATATCGTTCCTGCACCTGTCAGGGGCCGATACTTTGGGATTCGTAATACAATTGTAAGTGCAGTTGGCAGTCTGGCCTTATTTATAGGTGGGCAGATCCTAAATGCTTATCCAGGAGGCACAGGGTTTCACATTTTATTTATCGTCATCTTTGTGTTTAACGTATGGGATATCGTTATGTTTATGATTTATCCCAATTTGCCGCTAAGCAAATCGAATGAGACCCAGTTAGGGCCGATGATTCGTAAGCCTTTGCGTGATAAACAATTTATTAGAGCGGTCATGTTTCTGGCTGCATGGCTGTTTGTGCAGAATATGATTCTTCCATTTTACTCTTATATGATGCTGGAGTTGCTTCACCTACCATACAATATGGTGTCAATCATCACCGTCGTTCAAACCTTAATGTCTATGGCGAGTTTGTATGTCTGGGGAAACCTGAACGCTAAGTATAATAACAAGTTTTTGCTGTTATGCACGTTACCGGTCATTGCGCTGTCGTGTCTGTCCTGGTCGTTAATTGCTGTTATGCCTACGCTTGTTGGTCTGTTTGTTGCTCATGCTTTGGTAGGAATTGGGACGGGTGGTTTTAATCAGATGGCGTTTAATTTTATTATTGGGGATACCCCGAAAAGTGAAAGACCAATGTTTATCGCCATGTATTCTGCCATCACTGGCTTTGCGGCCTTTCTTGGCCCTATAACGGGGGGGTTAGTATTCGAATGGTTGACACCAGCTCCTTCATGGGTCCAGACTTGGGGTGTTACAGGCCTGCTTGGAGTATGTCTATTCATTCTAGGTGGAACTTGGGGACGAAAGGTGTTATTGACTGAGGGGAAGCATGTAAACTCGCTGGGACAAAAGACGACTCTGCATGCAAAATAACCAAATAATCAGACTGCCTTGATAGGTGAGCTGCACTTCATACAGTAGTCAGGTGTAACAATAACAACCTGCTGTTGTAAGGGGCAATTCATGGGGAAGGTAGTCTTTTTTGTTTTTTGCTAAAGGAGCTTTCGTTTATTCGCATGAAAAGAAAATGGGGAGTGCATGATGATATTAGTACCATTTTTGCAGTTGTGTTACTTTTAATGTAGTTAAACGTATGTAAATGACGGATGTATCTAGTCGTGTTTGTTGTTAAGGCAAAGGCGGGATATTGATTATCGAAAGACATGAGGTACTTATTCATGAAAGAAGAGAAGCAGCAGCATCGTGCAGTAGGGATACAAAAAGACCGACAGATCCACGCACCTGCAATTTTCACAAATGAAAACAAAGATGCTGACAGGCGAGAGACCGTTATGATCGGATTAACGGCGGACGAAGTACGCTTCAGAATGGAGCAGGGGCAAGTCAATAAGCTGCCGAAAGCCCCATCGCGGACATTTGGACAAATATTACGTGCAAATCTGTTTACCAGCTTTAATCTTTTAAATGCGGTGCTGGCGCTTGCGGTAATTATCGCAGGCTCACCAAGGAATGCGTTGTTTGCCGGTGTTATTATTACCAACACCTTAATCGGTGTCATCCAAGAGGTTCGTGCTAAACGGATCCTTGAGAAGTTGTCTGTGCTGAATGCAGCGTATGTTACGGTCTTAAGAGACGGGGCTCCTGTTCATATAGATCTTGAGGAAATCGTGTTGGATGACATCATTGTGCTGACGCCAGGTTCCAAGATTGCGGCTGATGCCGAAGTGCTTCCGGGCAGTGATTTGGAAGTTGACGAATCGATGCTGACTGGAGAAGCAGATACGGTAAATAAAAGTGGTGGCGCAAACATTTTATCAGGAAGCTACGTAACGGCTGGCAGTGGGTATGCCAAAGTAAGCAGCGTTGGTGGAGCCACTTATGCAGCCAAGTTGGCCGAGGAAGCGAAGAAATTCAAGCTGATCAACTCGGAACTGCAGACGGCTGTTAACCGGATATTTAAAGTCATTATTCGCATCGTGGTTCCTGTAGGATTGATGCTGGTCATTACTCAATTGTGGTTTACAGGCAAGAGCTGGCAGGAGGCGATACTTGGCGCTGTCAGCGGCATTATTGGGATGGTACCGGAAGGTATGGTGCTCCTTACAAGTGCTACGTTTGTGGTAGCGATTATCCGTCTCGCCAAATGGAAGGCGCTCGTGCAGGAGCTTCCCGCGACTGAGGTGCTTGCAAGAGTTGATATGTTATGTCTGGATAAGACGGGGACGATTACGGTAGGAGACCTGAAACTGACGGACATTGTGCCATTGAGCAGCAGCGGGACACAGATGCTGGATAAAGTATTGTCGGGAATTGCACATGCTTTTCCCAGTATTAATCCGACCCAGGAAGCCATTATGGCGCAATACCCGCAACCATCAGAGTTCGTGATCGAGAGGCGGATTCCCTTCTCTTCCGATAAAAAATGGATGGCGGTCTCATTTGAGAAAGTGGGAGGCTGGTTACTAGGCGCACCAGAGGTCCTGCTGGGAGACCGTTACGCTTCTATTCAGGATCAAGTGGAAGCCGCTGCTTCCCAGGGGCGTAGAGTGTTACTGCTTGGACGTTTGGGCGATGTAAGCCTGGAGGATTGGCAGACGACAGATGTGAATCAAGAAGCACTGTTGTTTATTGAGGATATCATTAGAGAGGATGCGCCTGAAGCGCTGGACTATTTTAATCGCGAAGGTGTCGAGATCAAAATTATTTCAGGGGACAACCCCGTGACTGTCTCAGCGGTTGCTGCGCGTGCAGGTGTGGCAAGGGCAGACAAATACATCGATGCAAGAACATTACCTAAGGCCCGTGATGAGCTTGCCAAGATACTTAAGGATTACACGGTATTTGGGCGCGTAACGCCGCATCAGAAGAAAGAGATGGTAATGGCGCTGCAATCCAATGGACATACCGTGGCCATGACAGGCGACGGTGTGAATGATGTGCTGGCACTGAAGGAGGCGGACTGCGGCATTGCGATGGCCAATGGAGCAGATGCCACCAAGGCTGTTGCTCAGCTCGTGCTGCTGCAGTCAAATTTCAGTGCGCTGCCCAAGATTGTAGCGGAGGGCAGAAGATTGATTAACAACCTGGAACGCGTTTCTGAGCTATTTCTGTCAAAGACAACTTACTCCACGATATTGTCGATCGTTTTTTGTCTGCTGCTGCTTCCATTCCCTATTGTCCCGATTCAATTGACGCTGCTTGGTTCCGTTGCTATTGGGATACCCGCCTTCTTCTTGGCGCTTGGTCCCAACAAGGAGCGAGTAAACAAAGGCTTTCTTAAAAGGGTATTGCAGGCATCCATTCCAAATGGAGTCGTGCTGGGCGTATTGACATTGCTTATCTTTATTATCGCTCACTATGCGGGGTTGCCGCTAAAACAATGCCGCACCTTGTCCACGATTGTACTGGGTGGATCGAGTTTGGTTGTGCTGGCAAGAGTCGCGTCGCCGTTAAACGGTCAGCGATTATTAATTGTGCTAGGAATGCTGTTGTTATTTGTTGCTGCCTTTGTGGTTCCAGCGGGTAGAGACTGGTTTCTACTGTATGATATCGAATGGGAATATATTTTACTGGCAGGCTCGATGGCGGTTATGTCCTGGCCGATATTGTGGCTTGCAGACAGGCTGATTCGCAGAATGAGCTTCTGAGATGCCGACTAATCCGCAGTTCATGTTTCGGTTATCCATTAATAATTAAAGCAAGCAGCGCGCTGTTGATGTCAGTCTATCGTAGGCATGAGCAGCGGGGCTGCTTGTATTTGTGCTATAACGTATATGCTGCGCCGCGTTTAGATCGGAATGGGAGTGTGATGGCAAATAACGCTAATAGGGTACCAAGGCCAAGGGCGGTGTAGAAAATGCCAACATTGCTATGGTTGGCGACCGCTATGCCGACGTATGCCCAGACGAATACCAGTACAAAGGTCGAATCCCGATTGGGACCACCTACAAGCCAAGCGAGTAAAGCACCTACTGCTAACCCAATAACGGTCCATACTTCTTGGCTGAGCCCCATGCCGTTCCATTCTCTATCATAAAGGACTACCGCTGTATTGACGATCATAGCCACACAGATCCATGCCAAGTAAATGCTAAATGGGAGTCTTACGAACCAGCGTCCTCCTTTTGTCGATAATTCGTTTCTACGTACATTTGCATAAATAAAGATCAGGCTAACGAATAGTCCTGCCATTGCAATCAAAGACAGCCACACCTGATGGTAAGCATAATGCCACAAGAGCAGCCAAGCGATGTTAAAAAGATTGCTTAATACAAATAAGGGCCCGATCTGGCTGGCCGTTGAGGAAGATCCGGGCAATATTTGATAGATTGCAAACCCGATTAACAGCACGTATATCAATCCCCATATGCTGAACGTGAAGGGAGCTGGAGTAATAAGCACAGGGAACATAGCTGATATCTCTCCGGTCGTCTTCCCGTTAAATGGGATCAGGTTGGCTAGCGCGTTGATGGCAATGACGGCAACGATGGTTAAAAGGTTCATCCATTTCCATGCTGATGCTGACTGCATCTTGCAACCTCCTCTATTATGAGAGCCGCATACTATTTGGTTAATAAGGTAGCAATATCTCGCCTCCGATATCGCTTTATTCCACCATACGATGCTTCTCCCTCATTTATGCCATGTCATGAAGTATGTTTCATCAACAGTAAATAAGTAGTAAGCTAGGGTTAAACAATATGTATCTGGCTGCAAGCTAATTATTTTATACAGGGAATCATTTGGATATGACCGAACATTCTAGCGGCTTGTTAGAAGATGTGTATCGGGGGATAGTGACTAACGATAATTCATTGTTAGGATGACACTTCAACCCATAATTAGGAGGCTGTTATTTAATGATCGAATCTTTATTTCAAGCTGCACAAACCGGTGATGCTGAGCAAGCGCAAGTAATACTTCAACGGCATCCTTCTTTGGCCAATACTGAGAATAAAGAGGGATTGACACCACTTGGTTATGCTGCGCACTTTGGACATGCAGCTGTCGTGAAGCTGCTGCTTGAAGCAGGCGCAAATGTAAACGCTCTATCCCATTCTAAAGTCAGTTATATTCCGTCTAACACGGCACTACATGCCGCTATCGCAGGTGAAAGGGACTTGGACGTTATTCGGCTTCTTCTCCATCATGGTGCAAAGACAGTTCTTATGGACAGCAATGGTCATACCTGCCTTCAGGTGGCGGAAAATCACGGTCACAATATCGAATTGATCCGTTTATTACTAGAACATGGGGCAGATAGCGGACAATAAGCATTATAAGGACTCTTCCCCTGCTGTCACGAGGTCCACAACAAACGTCAATCAGCAGGGAAGAGTGGCAGGAGTATATAGTCTGGCTGGCATACGGACTAATAGTTAAGAATTAACGCTTAGGCAGACTCCGCCTAGACTTGTTTACTCTTACGGTATTCATTTGGAGAAACGCCTACTTGTTTTTTAAATACTTTGCTAAAGTATTTTTCATCCTGGATACCAACCATGGCGGCCACCTGCGAGATGCGTAGGTGAGGATTAAGCAGGAGCAGCTTGGCCTTTTCTGTACGTATACTGGTCAGATAGTCGGATAAGTTGATGCCGAACTGCTGCTTGAACTTGCGCGAGATGTACTCGCGGCTGACATAGAAGCGCGTCGCCATATCTTGCAGCGACAACTCTTCATGATAGTGCTGCTCGACATATTTGGCGATGTCGAAGATGATATGCTGCTCTTGCCCTTGCTGTGCAAAGCAGGCATCGGCCAACACCGTTAGTTCCCGCTGCCACAACTGCTGCCACGCTTCAAGTGAGAATGGCGCAGCAGTGATTGCGGCGTCGCGGTCAGTCAACGCGGGATTATCCCGCAGCAACAGCTCTGCAGCGTCGCCCACGGCTTCATGCGCGATATTAGCGCGCATCGTCTCCCATTCGCGATAGCAGTCGCGAATCTGCCGCGGGGAGATGGAACTGGCTGTCTTGATCGACGCTATGAACGGCTTGATGGCTGCCGAGATTTCTTCGGCACTGCCGCTCAATACGGCTAGTTTCCAGCTTTCTTCGTATGCCGCCATACGAATGCTCTTCGTATACTCTGGTGAAGCGGCATCAGCACCTGAAACTGACAGGTGTTCTTCTGCTTTAACATCCACGGTGGGCGCATTGTGTAAATAGCGTCCTGGCAGAAGCAGGTTGCGCAGATTAAGCGCCCGCTTAGTGTCCGCGTAACATTGCGGCATACCCTCTGGGAACGCATGTATGCTGCTCAAGCCAAAGTGCAGGCGGCGGTGCATCGTAATGTGCAGCGCTTCATTAATATCCTGCAGCACCGCTTCAAGCGCATCTGACTGGAGCCACATCACAATGACGATTTCCCCAGGTGCGTTCCAATGGCGGAAAACGGCCCCGCGTTTCGTACCGCGGTTCACGTACTCCTCCATAATATTTACAAGTGAGAAGTAGAGCAGATCGCTGTTATTGCCGAACTTCTGCTTAAATTTCTCATCTGTGGACTCCACAAAGACGAGTGCCATACGGAGCTGTGTAATGTCGGCAGCCAAACCAAACGTCTGCTGAAGGCGTCTAACAACAGCGGACTGTGCGATTGGGTCGTCAATCAGACTTGACCACAGTTTCTCCGTGATGACTGGCTTGAACTCATTCATCTGGATCTGCTGCGAGTATCTTGTTGAGCGCTCTTCCTCATCCTTTATCCAAGCTGTAACCGCCTTGGCTATGGCTTCATTGACTGCGTCCTGCTCGATTGGCTTTAAAATGTAATCGATCCCGCCATGTTTTAGTGTATGTCGAACCAGGTTGAAATCACCGTGTCCGCTGATTGCGATAAGCTTGCTGTCGGGACTATTGGCGCTAACCCACTCCATAAGCTTCATGCCGCTTACATTTGGCATCATCATATCCGTTATAATGATCTGTGGCTTTGCCTCTTTGATACAGGCAATGGCCTGTTCTCCATCGGAGGCTTCATCTATATGGCTGATACCGTACTGCTTCCAATCAACAAGCAGGCGTATCGCAGCCCTTACGTGTGCTTCATCATCCACGATTAGTGCCTTCATCCAGCTCTTGTCCCACCTTCATCTGTATCTTCACTTTAGCTCCATGTGGATCAACTGCTTCAAGCTGCATACTTGCATGCTGACTGCTAAAGATGTGCAATCGTGTCAAGACATTCATTAATCCGATTCTTGACAAGGCTTCTTCCGCAGTCCCAACGCCGTCCATGTTTAACGTCTTACTCTCATCCTGTAAAGCAGACAAACTAGGCTCTAACTCGAATGTTTTCATTTGCATGGAATCAGCAGTTCTATGATTTCTGCTGCCAGACTCGGCTGAGCTCTCTTGAAGTCTGCGGTTTAATTGTTCGAGCTTATCTGTTGGGATACCGAATCCGTTGTCCTCAACGATTAGTTCTAATGTATGTTCGTCTGACCATCGGCTCGTAATTCGGAGCATGCCTCCTTGTACCGTACGATCAAGGCCATGCTTGAAGTAATTCTCAACGATAGGCTGCAGCGTCATCTTTGGCACAATCAGATGAAGTGTCGTCGGATCAATATCCATTTGAACGTCAAATGTATGCTCAAAGCGCTGCCCTTGCAGCTTCAAGTAGGCTTGTACATGCTCGACTTCAGCTCTAAGCGTTGCTGTGCTTTCCTCATTAAACATGCTGTAGCGCATCATCTTGGCCAACGCTGCGATCAACGAATAGATATGCGGCGCATTATGCTGAAGCGCTAATGTACCGATTGACTGCAGCGCGTTATTCATGAAATGCGGATTAATTTGTGCTTGTAATGCTTTTAGCTGATTCGTCTTATTCGCAAGTTCCAGCTTATATTCCTGCAAAATAAGATTGTTAATCGTATCCATCATGCTGCGGAAGCGCTTTGACATGACGCCGATCTCGTCTTGACTTCCTACATGAATGTCCACATTCAGATTTCCGGCCTGGATCTGATTCATATAACGCATCAAGCGGCGGATCGGTTCCGTAATACGAATCGTAACCCATAAAGTAGCCGCTACAATGATGAGCAGTGATATCGCTAATAGCAGCATATTAAACGAAACAGCCCGCTTGGCTTCCAAGAGCAGGTATGTATTTGGTATCCGCTTGATGACCGTCCATTGTGCAATAGGTGAGTCGATGCTTTCATGCACGTACAGGGCTTGATCATATTCAAAATGACCGCTTTTACCCGGCTTTAGCAGCTCCGGTGTCATCCAAGGCTCCTGAACCTGCTGGCCAAGCCGCTCTCGGTTGTCCGAATAGACCACGAAACCGTCTTCGTCAAGAATATATAGTTGTTCTTTGTCCTTCACATAGAGCTGATCGCTGATTGCCGAGATGGCATCAAGTTTCACATCAATGGATAACATGCCAAGCTGCTTGGTAGAAGGAGTCTTATATATAGGCCGATGAATAGTGAAGACCTGGATGCTCGGAAAAAAGTACGGCGATGTCGAGAACCCGTAAGTATGGCTCATATGTGTAGGCTGCATACGGATGCCTTGTTCTGTATAACCAAGAGAGGTGACGTAAGGCTCTACATCATACAGACGACGCGGTACACTCTGCACAACTAGTGTGGAACGCTTTACTTCACTGCGATATAAATACACCTGCCATATGTCCCGCATCGAAGACTCGATATTTTGCAGCATCGTGTAGGTCTGTGCTTCCATCTGCGTATCATTGTATCCTCGCTCAAGCATACGGAAAAATTCAAAGTCCGTGTACACAGACAATGAGCTTCTGTTCAAGTTGTCCAGCATATTCAGCAGGTTCTGCCTACCTTGATAAATAAGCCGTTGATTTTCTTCCAATGCACGTTCTCGTAACGAGTGCGAATTGTATACATATGTGATCACCATAGTAGCGATTGTCGGCACGATGGTAGCAATAAGCAGGAAGCAGATAAGCTTGGTTCGGATACTATTCCAACGCATGTTTAATCCCCCGGTCAATATTTTACACCAATCCGTTCATCTCATTCGGTGTTGCCTCTTGTGCTCCCGATTCATAATGAGGATATCATATGATGTCAGAAAGGTTAAACGTCATTCTTGCAGCCAGCTCTGATACTGAACTATACGATTGGACTATACTCTCATGAAAAGGGGCGAGGCGGATGTCGCGCAAAGCTTGGTCACAGCTTGGACAACAACTCTTTTTCGTCGGACCGGCGACATTCTTTTTTATTCTTATCGTCGGAATTCCGTTTTTGTTGGGCATGTACTACTCCTTTACGGACTGGAACGGTGTTGCCGGAACGGTAGCATGGGTTGGTCTTGATAACTTTAAAGCGATTTTTACCAATGGATCGGATTATTTTGCTGCATTTTGGTTTACCGTTAAATTTACAGTCGTTGGGGTCGTATTAACGAATCTGTTTGGATTTGTGTTTGCGTATGTGCTGACAAAGCCGTTAAAGCTGCGTAATGCGCTGCGGACTGTATTTTTTATGCCAAACGTCATTGGTGGCTTGCTGCTTGGCTTTATCTGGCAGTTTATCTTCGTCAAAGGCTTCTCGGCAATCGGGGAAACAACGGGGTGGTCGTTCTTTAATCTACCTTGGCTAGGGGATGAGATGACGGCTTTTTGGGGTATCATTATCGTATTTGTATGGCAGACGGCAGGTTACTTGATGGTCATCTACATCGCTGGTATGACCAATGTGCCAAAGGATGTGCTGGAAGCTGCCGAGATCGACGGTGCCTCTAAGCTTCAAATATTGCGGACTGTCATTATTCCGCTGATCATGCCAGCAGTAACCGTATGTTTGTTCCTTGCGATCTCTTGGTCGTTTAAGATGTTTGATCTGAACTTGTCGCTTACGAAAGGCGGACCATTTAAATCTACGGAATCAGTAGCGCTTAACATCTATTTGGAAGCGTTTCAAAATAACCGTTACGGCTTAGGAACAGCTAAAGCGCTCTTATTCTTTGTTGTTGTGGCGCTAATTACGCTCATTCAGGTTCGCATCACGAAGAGCAAGGAGGTTGAAGTGTAATGTCGAAGATGAAGCGGGATTATTCCGTCAAGACCTTTGCGCTTGAACTATTGATGATTGCAGCAGGACTTATCTTCTTGGTTCCGTTTTATTTTTTGCTCGCTAACTCGGTAAAGTCATTTGGAGATTTGCTTTCTAATGCAGCCAGCTGGCCATCGACATTCGAATGGAGCAACTACCAGCGGGCTTGGGAGATAACTCGGTTCCCGGAGGCATTTATGAATTCGCTGCTCGTGACAGTGATCAGTATTCTGTTAATTGCCATAATTAGTGCGATGGCAGCTTATCGCATGGTACGTCATAATAGTCGTACGAATCAGATCTTGTTTATGATGTTTGTTGCAGCGATGGTCATCCCATTTCAATCGGTTATGATTCCGCTTGTGAAGGTGGCGGGCTGGTTGGACTTGGCCGATAGCCGCACGGGACTTATTATGTGTTACCTTGGCTTTGGTGCACCATTGTCCATCTTCTTGTTTCACGGCTTCACGAAGTCGGTGCCGTTGGAAATTGAAGAGGCCGCAGTCGTAGACGGTTGTACACCTTATGGGGTGTTTTGGAAAATTGTATTTCCACTGTTGAAACCAATGTTTGTCACCGTTGTAATCCTGAACAGTCTCTGGATATGGAACGATTACTTGCTTCCATCCCTGATGCTGCAGAGCGCAGAACTGCGGACCATTCCACTGGCGACTTACTCGTTCTTCGGGCAATATACCAAGCAGTGGGATTTAGCTCTGCCAGCATTGACGCTTGGCATTCTGCCGATTGTGATCTTCTTCTTAGCCATGCAAAAGTACATTATTGAAGGGATTACAGCGGGATCCGTCAAAGGGTAAACGAGAAGATGCGGCGTGGGTGTCGATATGGAATCCAGTATTCAAGGAAAAGTATCTTGGTCAATGATTTACACCTGAGTGGTCAATTTCATCGGTGCAACCGTTTGCAAAAGGTAAATATAATGGAATCAGAACAAGTGCACTATGCTTCGTTCTAAGAATGAAAAGGCAGCACAATGGTCTGAAACAAGTCCCTGCTGCCGACTATGAAGTAGATGGGCTGCTCATAAAGCAGCAAAGTAGAGAAACAATATGCAGCAATAGGGAAAGTGCAAGAACTAAGGGGAGGTCTTACGGATGAAACATGTTGCGAAATTATCTTTGTTGATGTTATTGGCAGTATCCGTTATGCTGGCCGGTTGTGGCTCCAAAGGATCTGACGAAAGTAGCGCGAATGGAAGCGCGAATAACGGCAGCAAGGAAGTAAAGACCGTGAAGATTTTTCAGTTTAAAGTAGAGATCGCCGAAGCGTTAAATCGCTTGAAGGGCGAATTTGAGAAAGAACATCCGAACATTAAGCTGGACATCCAGACTGTAGGCGGCGGTGCAGATTATGGTGCGGCGCTGAAAGCAAAGTTTGCTTCTAATGATGCGCCTGATATATTTAATAATGGTGGTTTCCAAGAGATGGAAACGTGGATGGAGCACTTGGAGGACTTGTCTGCTGAGCCATGGGTAAAAGATGTGATTCCCCTCGCCAAGGAGCCTATGACCAAGGAAGGAAAGCTGTACGGTCAACCGATGAACCTTGAAGGTTATGGTTTCATTTACAACAAAGATTTATTTGCCAAGGCTGGTATCACTGAGCTGCCGAAGACCTTGACACAGTTGGAAGATGCAGCAAAGAAACTGCAAGCCGCAGGTATTACTCCGTTTTCCAACGGCTATCAAGAATGGTGGATTCTCGGGATTCATAACCTGAATGTGGCGTTTGCCCAGCAGCAGGACCCTAATGCGTTTATAAAAGGCTTGAATGATGGCTCCACCAAGATTACAGGCAGCAAAGAGTTCGAGAATTGGTCGAACATGCTTGACCTGACCGTCAAATACGGCAACAAAAATCCGTTAACTACCGATTACAATACACAGGTGACCTTATTTGCAAAAGGCGAAACGGCGATGATGCAGCAAGGCAACTGGACGCAAGTGCAGATCGACGGCATCAACAAGGATTTGAACTTGGGCGTGCTGCCGATGCCAATTGACAACGATGCAGCTAAGAATGACAAACTGTTGGTAGGCGTTCCGAATAACTGGGTCGTTAACAAGAACTCCAAAGTAAAAGAAGAAGCCAAAACGTTCTTAAACTGGATGGTCAGCTCTGACATCGGTAAGCAGTATATTGCCAAGGAATTCAAGTTTATTCCTGCATTCTCAACTATCCCAGCAACTGCTGAGGATCTGGGCGACATCGCAGCAGAAGTAACCAAGTACAGCCAAGACAACAAGGTGTTAAGCTGGAACTGGTTCAAATATCCGGACGGCGTGACGCAGGAATTCGGCAACTCAATCCAAGCTTATATCGCAGGGAAGACGGATAAAGCAAAGCTGCTGGAAGACTTCCAAAAAGCTTGGGACAATTTGAAGAAAAAATAACAACTAACGAATGTTTGAAGTCTGGAATGCGGAAGGCATGCGGAAACTATAGAACAGAATTCTCATTCATCATCCTCGTGAAAACTCAATTGTATTTGGTAAGGGCTATCCGCTTGGCAGGGCGGGTAGCTCTTTTTTGTGCATGTAGTGAAGAAGGTGTGTACTTCAACAAAAATTTAGTTTAGTGCTATATAAAAGCAGGTATAAGCACATCAAGGAACTAGATGTGAGAGTTCCTCTCCGATAATAAAAGCATGACGAGGGTTGACAAAGATTGGATTTATCCTCTAATATATAAACATATTTTCATGAAAGGAGGCCGATGAAGGTGACCATTACGAATAGCAGCATTCAGCAATTGCATATTAGGAAGTGTCTTTCGTCGGACTCTACGGCATAATCTTCAGCACGAGTACTCTACTCGGTGGAGGGACCTGCTTGATACAAGCGCTGTCAGTATCGTAACTGTCAGCGGACTTGTGCGCAGGCTTAATTGTACATGTAGGAGCCATAGACGGAGGTCTATGGCTTTTTTATATTTTCGCCGCCTGCTCAATTTCAACTTATCTTGCTGTTGCAAAATAAGACGAAAAGAAAGAGAAGGGGATGCAGCGTATAAAACAAGCCGTAGACCATTCTGTCTGCGGTTTTTTCTATACAGGGATGAGACTCGGAGATATGGCGTAGGCCGCTGCTGACTGACTTTGGAAGCTGCATGGCAGCTTGACACATAAGATCAACATAGAAACGGATGAATGGAAAGGATCGATTTAAAAGATGAATACGTATTGGAAACAGGCTTCAGAAGAGGAAGCCGCTTATTATCGAACGGTAGATCTGCCAGCTGGTAAACTGCATGTGTATGCAAGTGATGCGTTGTATGCAGAACTGCCCAATAAAGTGTTTGAGATGGCAAATAACAATCTATTAATCCCTCACGCAGCGTACATGAGCTATACGCCAGACGTCCATGTGGGCGTCGGCACCTGCATTGGCACGACAGCTGTATGGAAAGCGTCAGAAGGATATGTATCGCCATCAATTATCGGCAACGATATCGGCTGCGGTATGAGGGTGCATGTGACGAATATGCACCGCAATGAGTTGAAGGATGTGAAGGTGCGACGGAAGCTAATGCGAGCTATGGAGAAATATGTGCCAGTAGATACGCACGCGCGCGGACATTTCTCGGACATTCGACTGGAGCATATTCTCACGAAAGGCGTGCATGGCCTGCCGAAGAAATATGTGCCGGATATTTATACGCCAAAGAAAACAACTTCCTTTACCCATGTGGAATGCAGCAAATTCCACTTTGATGCGGCGGTGCTGGACCTTATGCCAGAAGCAGCTTGGCATCGTGCGCATCGCCAGCTCGGGACGCTTGGCAGCGGCAACCACTTTGCGGAGGTGCAGGCGGTGGAACTGGATGAACGAAACCGCGAGGTGGCGGAAGCGTGGGGGCTGTTTGACGGGCAAGTGATTGTCATGCTGCATTCAGGGTCCCGCGCATGGGGCGGTGCAGTTAATCAGCATGGCACAAAGGCGATAGCGGATTGGATGCGTGCATCCGGGAAAGGAACGCCGGACCCGCGCCTCTTGTTTGCGCCTCTTGGCCACGCAGCGGCAGACACATACGTGCATCTGATGTACTCGGCTTTAAACTATGCTGTAGTTAACCGTCATTTGATGGCTTACGGCGTCCGCGAGGCTTTTCGTGACGTATTTGGCACTCAGGTGGAGTTGCGCACTTTGTATGACTTAATGCACAATTATGCTTGGGAGGAACAGCATGATGGAGAACGGATGTTTGTCCATCGCAAAGGAGCGACAAGATCGCTGCCTCCGCAGCATCCTGATAATCCCAAGCCATATATGGAGACAGGACACCCTGCCCTTATACCTGGATCGATGGGTAGTGCCTCTTATCTGATGGTGGGCCGCGAAGGCGGGGCTGCCAATTATTATTCGATCTGTCATGGCGCTGGACGTATTCGTTCGCGTAGTGCAACCAAGCAGTTAGTTTCCGTGGATGAATTTGCGGCCTCGCTGCGGATCGGAACAGAGGAAGAGGTTGTTGTTAATCAAAAGACGTTGGATTCCATTATTGACGAGTCACCGCAAGCATATAAAGACGTAGAACAAATTATCGACAGCGTTGTAGGTGCAGGTCTTGCAGACGTAGTAGCCGTCTGTAAGCCGCTGGCAACACTCAAAGGAGCATAAGGTGAGTATTATTAATAAATTAGATAGGCCAGTATTAGTACCCTTTCAAGCAGGCATGACGGATTATGAACATTTTGCACAAGCAGTAAAGGCTGTCCAGCTATTTCTTTCAGAGCGCTATGGCAAGTCGTGGCTTATCATTTCAAATGAAAATCGATTGGAAGAAGCTTGGGATCGGTTGGATGATGATGTGCAGTTGACGAATGCGGAAGTGGAACTTGCTGCAACGGTATACGACTTTTTTGGTGTGCGAGATGTCATATATGAAGAAGGAAGCCGGTTTGCCGAACAAGATGTGGCTGCAGGCTACAAAATTAGCAGTTCGATTCAGAATCTATTATATGTGTATCCCTCATCAGAAGTGGCGTTTGTGCGCATTCCGGTGTGGATGCATTATGGAACGGACTCAGAGAAGGTATGCTTTGCCGCCAGTGATGAGGCAATGCTGCGTTTTATGAACGAGACGCAGATTAAGCGCAGAGAGCGCGAGCGTAACAGCATTACGGTATTCACAGATACAAACAATGGGGTAGATCGGGAAACGGAGCGTCTTACAAGATCTGTGCAGCGAGAAGATGTCGTGATGGACGACAAGCTCAAAAAAGAGCTTTTCCGATCCATCGATCGCTTCTTCGACAGCGACAGTTCCTTTTATACGACTTATCGCGTTCCGTATAAGCGAGGTATCCTGCTGTATGGCAGACCGGGCAATGGCAAGACAACGCTGGTGAAGTCTATCGCAGGAAGTGTGAGTGCCCCTGTCGCATATTGGCAAATTACTGAGCACACGTCAAGTCATTCGATTGACGAAGTGTTCAATGAAGCGGTTAAGATGGCACCGATGGTGCTTGTAATCGAAGATATCGATGCTATGCCAGAGCATGCACGCTCCTTCTTTCTGAATACGCTGGACGGTGCTACGTCCAAGGAAGGCATCTTCTTGATTGGCACGACAAACTATCCCGAGAAGATTGATCCGGCGCTGATGAACCGAGCTGGTCGATTTGATCGAGCATATGAGATGCCGCTGCCAGAAAGGACGCTGCGCTTGCAATATTTGCGTCAGTTAGGCTTGGTGAGCATCCTCGGAGAGGAAGAAGAAGCACTTGCTGCCGATTTGACGGAGGCGTTTTCCTTTGCCCAGTTAAATGAAGTATACTTAACGATTGCGCTGCTCTGGTATGACAAGGAGCCAATCGATCTACACCAGATTGTACGAGATATGAAGCAAACACTAGACAAAGGTCGCAAGCAAACTTGGTTTAAAGGAAATGATACCGTCGGGTTTTTGGGATAATATTGAAAGAAAATATGGTTAAGGACAGTTGTCCCATTAGTTATTCCCTTACGTCATGAAGGGAAGAGTTAATGGGATGCTGTCTTTTTTCCGTTATAGGGAGAAGCAAGTTGATAGCAGCACAGAACTTCCTGATGATATAACATCTGGTTTGGGATTCAACTTTATTTCTAGTATCATAATGAGAGCATAAGAGATTGCAAAAGGTACTGCATAACAGACCTCATACTAGGCCGATACAAGAGAAGGAAGAACAGCCAAGATGTTGTGATGTGGCTTACAAAAACGATCCGTGTAAACGAGTTAAAGATTATATCGGCAAGGAGACTCTTAATGAACGTATTAATAGCAGATGATGAACCACATATGCTTCATATTATAAAGGCTTACTTCGAGCGGGAAGGGTTTCGTACCTTCACGGCTGAAGACGGTGAGGCTGCGCTGCATGTACTTTGCAGCGAAGCGATAGATTTGGCCATTCTGGACTGGATGATGCCGAAGGTCAGCGGCATAGAGGTGTGCAAGCACGTGAAGGTACACAGCCATGCCAAGGCTTTGCTTCTGACGGCTAAGGGAGAAGTCGAGGATGAATTGCTGGCACTTGAAGCAGGGGCGGACGATTACGTACGTAAGCCATTTGATCCGCGGATTTTGCTGCTGCGGGCTAAGAAGCTGCTGCAAGTTGCTGAGGACGTGCATGTCGGACCTCTAAACGTGGATATGCAGGGACGAAAAATATACAGGGATGGAATGGACATCGAGGCGACAAACAAAGAGTTTTTGCTGCTGAAGACGTTTATCGAACATAAAGGCCGTATTTTGACGCGTCAGAACCTGCTTGATCAAGTATGGGGCTTTGACTACTTTGGTGATGATCGAACCGTAGACACCCATATTAGACGCTTGCGCGAGAAAATTGGAGAGCACTTGATCAAGACACATCGCGGTATTGGTTACAGTCTGGAAGTGCCAAAGGAACATCCAAATGAATAAGCTGAGCCGTAAGTTGTTTGTTCGTTTCTCACTCATCGTCGGCCTTGTGCTTGTACTTAGTTATGTGGCTAATACGTTTTTTCTTCCTAAATACTATTTATATCAAAAAAAGACAAATCTGGCTCAACTAACAGAAACGCTGGAACGTATAGACGAAGACAAGCTGACGAATGAGCTTCCACATGTGGAACATCGTTATGGAGTTGATATTGTCCATGTTCCTTTTCAGACGAATATCGATGCCTTGAACGAAGCGGTGATCACGACACTTGATCGCAGGGGCATTCGACTAAGCAAGTTCTGGATAACAGAGGAAAGTGTGGCCAAGCTTGCACAGCAGGAGAAGGTTCATAAAATATTTAGCCAGACCAAGCTGAAGTCAAGCTTTCTGGTTACGTTTATGAACAAAGATGATGAACTTTATGTCATCGGCGAATCGATCGCTTACTCCGACGAGACGTTACATATCGTAAACCGCTTTACGCTGTACATCTCCGTGAGCGCTCTGGTCTTGACCTTGCTGCTGTCCGCATGGTCAGCGAGACGGATCTTGCGACCGCTTGCTGAATTGCGCGACACAGCCGAGCAGATCGCGGAGCTTAAGTTCAGTCGAGCAAAGATTCATACAGGGGACGAGATAGAAGCTTTAGCGGATAGTGTGAATAGGATGAGTGACAATCTGGAACGGGCGCATCAGGAACTGCAAGTGCGTAATGATAATTTGCGTGTGTTCATTTCGGATATTTCACATGAGCTAAAGACTCCGCTTGCGCTCATGAAGGCTTACACCGCGGGAATGAAGGATGGGCTCGACGATGGTACCTTTACAGACGTAATTGAGCAGCAAGCGGATGATATGGCACGACTCGTTGAACGTTTGCTTGAACTGTCAAAACTTCAGGCTGATACGTATGAGATAACCTCATTTAACTTTATGGAGCTTCTCGCAGAGAATGTTGATAAATATAAAATCGTTATGGCTGAGCGGAGTATAGAGCTAGAGTTGGAGCTGGCGGACGGGATTCAACAGGTTAGCGTAATGGCAGATCGTACAAAGATTGAGATTGTGCTGAACAATTTCTTTACGAATGCGATCAAGTATGCGACAGATTCTTACATTCACTGTGCTGTCACATGTGAGTATCACGTGCTGACTTTTCGCCTGCGCAACCGCACAGGGGAATGGACAGAGGCTGAATTGAAACGGATGTGGGAGCCCTTCAGTGTTGCCGAGCAATCGCGCAGCAAGCAATTAAGCGGGACTGGATTAGGGTTGTCGTTAGTGAAAACCATTCTGGAGAAGCATCAAGCTGCGTACGGTGCTAGAGCAGAAGGTGGTCAGATCGAATTTTATTTTTCTCTGCCTGTCACATTGGCGTAACAGAGAACCGCTAACATAGTGCATGCAATCAGTAATTAGGATACAGGAGGCATGCACAAGATGAATAAAGCTTTACTGATTATATTATCAGCGGTGATGGCATTCAGCCTGTTAACCGGCTGCAGTGGGCAAGGAGTGGCGACAGCGGAGGTAGCGGTATCTCCGATTATCGCCGAGACAGTGAAGGCCGCATACCATGACTTTACGTACGAGGTGGACCCTGCGACGCTTGGCATTGTTATTACAAGCGACGGTGTGAAGGAGCAAGCGTCCGTCCCAATGAAAAAGCGCGAATTTACCGAATATAAGCAAGAAGCTGGTCGGACGGAATGGACATATCCTGCGGAGCAAATCAAGGTGGTAATCGAGAAGAAGGATCATTATCTGGACATTCAGATTCAATCACTTGGTGCAGAGCAGTTTCAATGGCCGACCATTCAGGCAGACGACTACTTGCTGCCCTTGTGGGAAGGGAAGCGAATTCCGAGCAAAGATCCTAACTGGAGGCAGTTCTTGAAAGAAGAGACGTTAACGTGGAGCGAGTCGTTCTCGATGAACTTTATGGCGATGGGCATGCAAAAATATGCGCTTGTCTATGTAGTGGACAATCCGTTCAACAACGAGGTGTCATTTGGCACGGAACCCAAGATCAACCTGACATTTACACACGAATTTCCAACCCTTAATCCGAAGAAGGAATATGGATTCCGCTTATATGTCACCGCCAATGACCCTGTATCAGTAGCCAAGCTATATCGAGGCTATATTCAGGAGACACACGGGTTGAAGACACTTGCCGAGAAAGCCAAGGAGAACCCGGAAGTGGCGAAGCTGTACGGGGCACCGCATATTTATATGTGGAATAGCCAAGTGTTAACTAATGAGAATGTAAATTGGCCTGCTATGAAATCAAGGCTGGGCAGCCCAATCTGGGCATGGATTACAGAGCTTATGGAACGATATACGGAAGACGGATCACAGGAGCTTAATAGTGTGCTAGGGGAGGCGAAGAAGGAGCCGCTTAATGCTTATCACAAACGTGTCCTGGTGAAGGCGCTTAATCAGGTGTTAAAGCTGAAGCAGTTGTACAGACCAGATCTGTTCCGGTCAGCAGATGCAACAATGTTGACGGCGATCGCTGGTGGTGTCGATAAACTAAGCGAGCAGAAAATGTATGCCTTCAATAAGAGCTTGCTGAAGAGTGTCTTTGGTGATGCGTTAGCCAATCCATCCGAGTGGGGGCAGGAGCAATCGACCAAGCTGGTAGAGGACATGCATCAGGCAGGCATCAAACAAGCCTGGATCGGTCTTCCGAATTGGGCGAACGGATTGATGAATCCAGCATTTGTAGAGAAGTCTGCTAAGCTTGGTTATTTGATTGGGCCGTATGATTCGTATCACTCGATACAGGAGAAGGAAAATAAGGAATGGAATACGGCGTATTTTCCCGATAGCAAGCTGTATAACGAGGCAACCGTCACAAACAAACGGGGAAAAAAGATCGGTGGTTTCCTAAACCGCGGCCGCAAGCTAAATCCTACTCTATCACTTCCCAGCGTGAAGCAGCGATTAGAGGGTATCTTGCAGGACGGTATTTTGTATAACTCTTGGTTTATTGATTGTGATGCAACAGGAGAAATCTATGACGATTATACGCCTGGAAACATTACGACTCAGGAGCAGGATATGCAGGCGCGTCTTACGCGAATGGAGTACATCTCCAAGGAAAAGCGGATGGTTATCGGTTCGGAGGGTGGTAATGACTTCGCCAGTCGAGTGATTGCTTTCGCACACGGTTTGGAGACGCCGGTTATCAAGTGGAGCGACAAAGATATGCGTGAGAATAAAAGTAGTCCCTATTATATAGGAGGGTACTGGTCGGCACAGGGCGGAATACCTGAGCGATACGCGAAGGAAGTGCCGATTAAAGAGCTGTACCAGCGTATTTATGTAGATCCAACCTATTCGCTGCCCTTATTTAAGTTAGTATACAACGACTCTGTCATTACCACGCATCATTGGGAATGGGGCAGCTTGAAGATCAAGGATGAGGCCGCTGAACGTATGCTTTATGAGTTGTTATATAATGTGCCGCCACTATACCATTTGGATAAGGAGCAGTGGGAGAGTTATCAAGACATGATAAAGACGTATTTGGACGTATGGTCGCCTTTTCATGCCAAGGCCGTGACCAAGGAGATGACCCAATTTAAGGTGTTGTCGAAGGACCGGCTGCTGCAAACCGCCAAGTATGGTGAGGACCTTCAGGTGATTGTGAACTTTTCTAAGAAGGATGTCCAATACGAACAGGAGGCGATTCCAGCGATGTCTGCTGTGATGAAGGATGGCAATTCACGAACCGTGTTTAAAGCTAGGGATGCTGTATATAAAGGTTGATTCTGACCGTCAGTGCTGTGGCTTCTGTTTTCATAGTATCATATGACATTAACAAGAAGGCTGAACGGCTCTAGAGAGTAGAACTGTTCGGCCTTGTGACATTTGACATTATACGGGGCTTTATGATTTCATCCGTTAATAAGGGTTGATATTGATTTAGGATTGCTGCTTCGTGTACAAAAATAGCTCATCGACAGAAACCTGCAGTACGTGGGCAAGCTGAAAAGCAAGTGTAAGGCTTGGATCGTATTTGTTATTTTCAATGGCATTGATCGTCTGACGTGATACATTACAAGCTTGAGCCAAATCCTCCTGGGACAACTTCAGCAATCTTCGTAAACGTTTAATTTGATTCTCCATCGTCTACCAACTTTCACTGTTCCAACATATGTGGCATCATCATACAAGATCATTGATTAAATGTAAAATACTTTTTACATAATAATGCAGTTGATCCGGGTAAACTAGAGTTAAGAGTTCATAATGAGACCAAACTATTATCCTAATGACAAAGCATCATAAGGGGAGGAAGTTTTCATGAGTCATTATCCGATTGAACCGATTGTACAAGCGATGAAAGCCAACGCTGATCCAGAGAAAGCGGCAGCGATGTCAAAATATATGCGCGGACAGTTTCCCTTTTTTGGTATTCCCCAACCGAAGCGTAAGGAATTGTTCAGATCGCACATACGAACTTACGGGAAGCCTGCATCGGCAGATGTTTTATTAGCCGCAGTTGAGGTGTTGTGGGCATATGAAGAGAGAGAGTTGGCTTATGTGGCCATGGAACTTCTAGAAGGAGGATTGAAGCTGCTGGAATTGTCACATATACATCGAATCGAACGCTGCATCCTGACAAAATCCTGGTGGGATACAGTGGACGGATTGGCTTCCCATACAGTAGGGGGCGTGATGAGTCGTTATTCGGATGATTGTCGTCATTATGCTGGACGCTGGATAGGTTCGGATCAAATGTGGTTGAACCGCACAGCACTGTTATTCCAACTGAAATATAAAGGCAAGACAGACCGTGAGTTGTTAGCAGCGGCGATCGCAGCACACGTTGAATCAAAGGAATTTTTTATACAGAAAGCGATTGGCTGGGCTCTGCGTGAATATGCGAAAACAGATCCGGGATGGGTAGCACATTATGTGGAACAGCATGAACTAATGCCGCTCAGCCGTAGGGAAGCAGTAAAGGGACTGATGTTAGAGGGTGTCTGATGCGAGAGGGTTAAGAGAAGTGTTCAAGTAGTTTATTTGCAAAAAAAGGAGTTGACGATAACATCCCTTTGTTTTTATAATACCAATTAAACAGGTAGGAATTATTATATAAATATTACGGGGTGAACGTCGATGAAAGATCAAGCTTGGCTACCGCTTCAAGATCTCTCGGTGTATGGCAGTTGGGGCGTAGCGTTACTTTTAACCGTTGTATTGTGGTGGCTGGCGAAGAAGAAGGTCGGCTTTGGAACCCGAGTTTTACTTGCAATGGTGTTCGGTTTTGGTATTGGAGCATTATTTGGTAAGGACGCTGTGGATGTAGGCATTCTCGGTTCTATATATGTAAGCTTGATTAAAATGGTCGTCATGCCGCTTGTATTCTCGACGATTATTACGAGTATTACTTCAGTCAAAGATCTTAACGTACTTAAGAAGCTAGGAACAAAGACAATTGCGATCTTCTTAATAACAACGGCGATTGCGGCTACGATCGGTATTGGCGTTGCTGTGGTGGTTGATCCAGGAGCAGGTATCCCACAAAGCACGGATGCTGCGAAAGATTTTGAGGCGCGTGAGATTCCAACATTTAAGCAAGTACTGCTTGATCTTGTTCCATCGAATCCTGTTAATGAGATGGCAACTGGGAAAGTAGTACCTGTCATCATATTTGCTTTCTTCATTGCGATCGCCATTACGTGGGAAGGCGGACGTCATCCGGAGCGTGTAGAGCCGGTGAGGAGCTTCTTCCAATCTTTCTCTCATATTATGTTCCGCGTAACTAAGATTATTATCAGGTTGACCCCATACGGTGTGCTCGGTTTAGTCACATCAATGGCTGCTAAGTATGGCTTAGAGACACTCAAGGAATTAGCTTGGTTTATCGCAGCGGTCTTTATTGCTTGCTTGATTCATATGGTTGTCACTTATGGATTGCTGGTGACATTTGTAGCAAGAGTGAATCCTCTACGCTTCTTCAAGAAGGCGTACCCTACGATTGCGGTAGCTTTCACGACTCGCAGCAGCTATGCGACGCTGCCTGTCAATCTGGAGGTGATCACCAAGCGGATGAAGGTGTCCGAACGTGTCGCAAGCTTTGTGGCTCCACTCGGAGCTACGATTAATATGAACGGATGCGGCGGTCTTTATCCGGCTATCGTTGCGGTGTTTGTAGCCAAAGTATTTGGCATCGAACTTGGAATCACGGACTATTTGCTTATTATCGCAGTAGCTACGCTGGCATCAGTCGGTGTTGCGGGTGTGCCTGGCCCAGCATCCATTTCAACGACGGTGGTATTGGTTCAAGCAGGATTGCCATTAGAGGGCTTTGCCCTAGTACTTGGTGTTGACGCCATTGTGGATATGGCACGTACTGCTGTTAATGCTACTGGTACAACGGTAGCCTCGCTTCTGGTGGGCAATAGCGAGGGCGAGTTTGACCGTGAGGCATTTAATAACGAGCCTGATGAAGATATTGGCATCGGGCAAGAGCGCAATGTAAGAGGCAACGGAGCCGTAACAGCAGGTTAGTGCCACGTAGAATAGGGAGTCTAGCACAGGTTCTGCCTTGCTAGACTCTTTTTTTCGCATGACTAGATGAGCAGAAAGGACACTCTATCTGCCATCTATTTCTATTATGAAAATGATGACTGTGAACTAATTCTTTTAATCCGTTATAATAGAGTCTCAATCTAATAGACAAGATAGAGCAGCGGAATGAAAGGATGATAGAAATGAAACAGAACAAACAGCGTCGGTTAGCCGCCGTGTGTATGATAGCAGCGCTTAGTGCGACCCTTTTGATAAGTGGATGCTCCAACGGAGCTACCCCCACTACGGAAGGACAAAAGACACCTCAGACAGGTTCAGGACAAGTCGATCCTGCTTTGACGCCTCAGACAGGAGAAGATGCCGACAGCAAAGGAGAGGAGCCAGTGGACAAGCTTGCATCCGTAAAGAGTGAGGCCGCAATGGCGAGTACTACGGAAGAGAAAGATGGTAAGTCTGTTGTGACAAATCCAGAATCCATCTATGTCGTGGTAAACAAACAGCGTTCACTGCCGGATGGATATGAGCCGGCAGATTTGGTGGAACCCAATGTAAAGTTCTCCTTTAGTGAAGCGCATGAGAAGCGTCATATGCGTAAGGAAGCGGCAGCGGCGTTAGAGCAGTTGTTCGCCAGTGCAAACGAGAGTGACATCGAGCTGAATGCAGTATCCGGATACCGATCTTACAAGCGTCAGCAATCCTTGTTTAGTCATTACGTGGATACACAGGGTCAGGAATATGCTTCACGTGTTAGTGCTGTACCAGGGACTAGTGAACATCAGACAGGATTGTCCATTGATGTATCAAGCCCAAGTGTGAGCAATGAATTGGAGCAAGTATTTGGTGCTTCCAAGGAAGGTAAATGGCTGGCAGAACACGCGCATGAAGCAGGCTTTATTATTCGTTACCCAGAGGATGGAGAAGCCATTACAGGTTATATGTACGAGCCGTGGCATATTCGATATGTTGGTGTGGATACTGCCACTGCTATTTACGAGCAGAAGACTACGCTGGAGCAATTCCTTAGTGATTAAATGTCCGCAGGGCGAGGTCGTTATACGTATTTTAATAAATGAAAGTTAGCGATGAGCAGCATCCTGAATGAGAGAGCTTGCAGGCTGTGTAACAGCTTGTAGGCTTTTTTCTGCGACCAGACCGGCAAACGACCGTATTGAAATCGTGCAGATGGAGAGTTGCGTAGATATCCTTTTGCATGAAACGTATTGAAGCGTGTAAGATAAGGCTGGGCATAGCATTAGCTTTTAACAAATTTTGCTCAGTTCTTTTCATTTTAGAAGGAGGAATCCATGTGGCATTTGGAGCGCGGGTGCTGAAGACGGGGATTGCGGTAACGCTGGCCCTCTATATCACGATGATTCTGCAGCTTCACACACCAGTCATTGCGGCGGTGGCCGCGATCTTTGCGATGCAGCCTTCCATTTACCGTTCATGGCGGTACTTTCTGGAGCAGCTCCAGACGAACACCTTAGGCGCAGCTATAGCATTGTTGGCGGGGATGGTCATATCCAACAACCCTATAGTGGTCGGTATTATCTGTATTTTAGTTATTATGATTTGTCTCAAAATGAAAATGGAAGAAACGGTCGGCCTAACCTTAGTAACGGTCATCGCGGTAATGGAGGCATCTGGGCAGTGGGATTTTGCATTAGCAAGATTTGCACAAATTCTGGTAGGGATTGGTTCGGCGTTTGTCATAAATATATTATTTTTCCCACCGAATCCTAAAGTCCAATTTAATCAACAGCTAGAGGCAGCATTTAGTAGGATGTCGCTGCTCTTAAGAACAGTTGTGTCTGATGAGATGAAAGAAACGGCATTCCGTGCAGAGAAGGGCGCGCTTGAGGACAACTTAAAGTCACTTGGCGATAAATTCAAATTGTTTGAAGAAGAAACCAAAAAGCTGAAACGGGCCAGGTACCGGGAATCCAGACATATCGTTGTGCACAAGCAACTGCTGTATACGCTTCATAAAGGAATGGAAGTATTGGAAGCGATGGAGAACCATTATTTCCAGTCGTTTAGAGAAGAGGGTGTAGACCGTTTATTTGACGCTCATCTGGAATTGCTGATCAAGGGTCATGAACACGTTTTGTTAAAGATGGAAGACAAAGTGAAGCAGGACAGCCACGAAATTGAGCGGCTGCAGCAAGATAATGAGTCATTTCTATATGTGTTGATGACACAATGCGTACAGGGCGAGGAAGGATCGAGGCGATTATCTATCGTTGCGGCGGCATGCTATGAGTATGGTTTCCAAATTTGTCGTCTAGATCGCTTGGTAGGGCATGTGGAATCAGGGCAGGACAAGAAAAAGTGAAAGATATGCGAACACATAAAGAGCCTGTATACGGCGTTAGGGAGTTAGTCCCATACGTCATATACAAGCTCTTCTTAAGACTGCTTCAGTTAGCCGCAAGGCACCGCAGCAGACTCGCTATGAAGCCATGACACGTAGAGACGTTTGCAAATCAACATGCGACTGTTCATCTTAACCGAATGAATAATTCCTATCGTTGATAATCGAAAGTACCTATTCTTGGCAAGAGCAGCCCAGTCCGTCTTACTTATCACATCGACATACTCATTTTAATAGCTACTGTTCAACATGCAGCTATTAAATGGTGTGTAAGTGTGATAACAGACGTGCCGTGTTATCTACACAGCTGCCTGGTGATGTTGAGATCGGCAGTGTCTTACGTCATCATGGTATTCGGGACGCTAAGCAAAATCAGGTGATGACGTCACCTAGCGTCAATACTTAGCATGTTTTAACTTGTACAGATGCATACGAAGGAATATTTTCCTGTATACGTACGTGTATCTTTCAGGGAACTAAGACGGCGAGTGTTTAGTTACGTTAACAGCTTCAACTCGAGTATAAGGTTTAGTGTCGTTTAAGACGTCGCCCAGGCCCTCGGACAACCCCGATATCCACTCTTCTTGATTATAAGATAATATCTCTTTACGCAAATCGAGCATCTTGCGATCCAACTCATCAACGGCTTTGGCGGCCTCCGTGAGTTCATTGATGACATGCTGCGGGACTTGCTGCTGGAATTTATAATAAATAATGTGCTCCAGACTAGCCCAGAAATCCATCGCCAATGTACGCAGTTGAATCTCGATGTATACCCATCGCACATCGTCAAACAGGACAAGCGGCACCTGTACGATTACATGCAGACTCTGGTAGCCATTTCCCTTTGGACTGGCAATGTAGTCTTTAATGTCGACCACACGAATATCGTCTCGTGATTTTAAGTGATCTAGTATTAAATAAATATCCTTCACAAAGGCACACACAATACGCATGCCAGCTACGTCATATATTTTACTAACGATAGAGTCCAAAGTTAGGGGTAAACCTTTGCGCTGCAATTTATTAAAAATGCTGTTAGGTTCTTTTAGTCGGGTCTTGGTATGCTCAATCGGAGAATATCCATTGCGTATCTTCCATTCTGCTTGAATAATCTTAATCTTCGTCTCAAGCTCTTCCAATGCCAACTGATACAATGTGGGCAACTGCTTTACTTGTTCATACTGCTTTAGAATCATATCAGACTTGGACATGTAAAATCTCCTTCTTGCGTGTTATCGCAGATTATAAATGCAAATCTTTATCTCAAAAGCATTTCTCTGCGTCTACTCTCTATTGTAATAGATATCAGGGGGGTATTTCAAAATACAGAATGAACTTTCCCCTATTTACTAATTTTTTAAACAGCGCAGCAGCACAGAGGTTATGCCATCGTATTCACACTATGCTGTCATTTAGCGGGCAGTGCAGGTGAATTTGGTGTAGGACCACGCCAGGCATCTATCAAGAACCGACTGACCCCCTGTTTCTTGCCGTGTACGATGACAGGTGAACTGATGAAGAGCTCCTGTCTTGCACGAGTAATGCCGACATAGAGCAGACGTCGTTCTTCTTCTAACAGTGTTTGCTTGACGTCAAGTGCGCTGGACGATGTGCTTGTGATGGAATGGATGGTGCTGTCCAAGTGAACTGGATTTACAGCTTTACCATCACGAGTCCTACTAGTCGAATCGATCGAACCAACTGTGTTGGTTTGCATGGAAGAGAACTGTTCCTTCTCTGCGGGTGGCTTATCCCGAAGCGATATTCGATGCGGAAGCAATTCCTCCGTAATGCCGATTAAAAATACGCAAGGGAACTCCAGTCCCTTGGCTCGATGTATTGTCATAAGTGTAAGGGTATCGTGTTCGTCTGTGGACTGCTTGCCTGCAAGAGCAGCTGTAGGGGCCTGCGCAGCCCGCTTGTGAGCCTTTGCTGGCTTTAAGGCTGCTGCGGCAGCATAGCGTTCTCTCAGATCTTCAATATGCTTTAAATAGGCTTCGACCGTGTCAAAACGCTGAGCTGAGCTCTCCAGTTCTTCTAACGTCTCGGCAATGGTCTCTTGATAGGCTGTTGCTTTTTCTCCAGCCATTGCAGTTGTATATTTATCGTAAAATTCACGGCGCATGTCACGTATTGCCATCTGTGGCTTCAAATTAGCCAACTTTTTGATGTATCGAATGCGAGGTTTGACCGCAGCTTGCTGGAACTCGGCAATACCCGGGCAAGTAGCCAGATGCACCAGTGGGTACTTCTTGGCATGACCTTTATCTGCTTGCTGCACATACGTCAAGCCAGAATCTTTCGGTACATACAAACAAGCAACTGCGCTGCCGAGCGCATCGAAATCACGCGGCTTCAGGGCGAGCCGCAGATGATCAAGGAGCGGCTTAACCAGCGCGTGTTCATAGAACAGTGGTTCAGCACCTAACTGCTGAAACGGGATGCCGTTCATCGTCAGATGCTCAACTAATGCACGGCTTGTATGGCCCGTCCGATACAGGATCGCAATATCTGCATATCGCAGCTTACCTGACGATACAAGCTGCTGAATGTGCTCTGCCAATAGCTGAGCTTCTTCCTCGCCATCCGCGGGCCGCAGGTAACGCGGCATGGATATAGAATTAGCACGAAGAGGGGGTGAATAGTTATCCACATGGTTACCTGCTCTACCAAGTGGGAGATCCGCTACGCCCTGCATTGTCTTAGCTAAACGTTCTTTATTATGTTCGATGACTGCATTTCCCAATCCGACAATTGCCGGATTGGATCGAAAATTCATGTCGAGTGTAACTTGTACCGCGTCAGGGTATGTCGTACGGAACTCTGTCATATATAAATGACAAGCTCCGTTAAAGGTATAGATCGTCTGATCGTCGTCCCCGAACACAGCCAAGTTGCGGTGCCCATCAGTCACATGGCGGAGCAGTTGAATCTGGACAGGGGTCGTATCCTGAAATTCGTCGACCATGACGTAGCGGAAGCGACGGCGGAGCTTCGCCACGAGTGCTTCATCGCTGTCCAACAGGTGGACGAGGTCAACAAGCAAATCATCGAAATCTTTTAATCCACGTTCGCGCTTCTGGTCCTCAAAGCGCTTCATTGCGCGCTGCATGTCGCGCTCTGCGTTGCCATCCGGTCGCCAGTCCATAGGGGACTGGCAGCGCGCCTTCAGCGCGGACAGCGCGGCAAGCACCGTCTCGGCCTGCAGCGTGTCGTGCAGGCTGAGCTCGCGCAGCACGCGGCGCATGAAGCCGTGGCGCGCACGCTCTTCCGCGAGCAGCGTGAACGGCGGTGCGTACGCCTGCAATAGGGCAAGCGCGAACGAGTGGAACGTTCGTGCTTGCACGCCGCGTGCCATGGCCGAGTTCACGCCAGGCAGCCGTGCTAGCCGCGAGCGCATCTCTGCTGCGGCTTTGTTCGTAAACGTGACCAGCCACAGCGCCTCTGGCGCAGCTCCGCGCACGGTTAACAGGTAAGCAGCCCGTGCCGTCAGCACGGACGTCTTGCCTGAACCGGCGCCCGCAAGGCAGAGCAGCGGTCCTTCGCCGTGACGGACCGCGCTGCGCTGTGAGGCATGCAGCGATAGGCCCTGATTCGCCAGCCCTTGAAAAAACCAGGCATCTTCCTCGGATTCAACTGCCGCCGCAAGGCGGGCTTGGTCAGCCGTAGCTGCAACCGGGACAGGTGCTGCTGAGGTTACCCCATCGGGCCTCGACCGCCAGGATACAGCGGCACGTTGTTCTTCTTTCTTCATGTGAGTAATTCCTTTCTTATAGTAAAGGCCAGTTAACAGTTAGCCCAGTAGAGTTCTGTTATAGCTGCTGAATGAAGGGTTCATGTTACAATCAGTCTCTTCTATTATGATAGCAGAATGCTGACACCGCAAAGGCCATATCTTCCTGAAATTCGAAATGTTAAATAGAAGAGAAGAATACAGCACAACACAAACATGTTTTTACACGTATAAGCAT
This sequence comes from Paenibacillus sp. ACRRX, assembly GCF_022346885.1. Lineage (GTDB taxonomy): Bacteria > Bacillota > Bacilli > Paenibacillales > Paenibacillaceae > Paenibacillus_B. The sequence goes on along the minus strand of NZ_JAKRNK010000004.1, from coordinate 289,265 downwards.
ACGTTGTCCTTAGATTAAATTAAGGGGGAGACCCTTTGAAATATGAACCAAGGAAGGGAAGTGCGATCATTCACACGTCTAACGATTCATATTGATTTGTGCATTAAATAATCAGTTTTTTACGATTTCAAGTTTCAATTGTCATGCCTTTGTTTAAAGGTTATCAGGGTTTATACTGAACTTCGCGAGAAGAGGTGAATTCACCTCTCTGCCAACAAGTATAATCTCGTATGTACTTGTAAATGCGGGACAAACATACTATGTTTATAATCGATCTATTTCAAATTTTAAATGATGGAAGTTTGGTGTGACAGGAAAGGAGGGGCCATAGGATGAATCGTTTTTTGCAGAAAATGAAAGAAGGAGCGTCCAAGGCATCTGAGAAAGCCCAAAATGTGGTGGAGTTAAATCGGATTCAATCCCAAATTGAATCACTCCGCAAAGAATGGGAGCAGAATACATATGAGATAGGCTGCCTGGCCTATGAAGCATATAAAACGAATGAACTTTCGGGACTAGAGCATCAGCTAGCCGCGCTTGCCCGTGTCAATGCGCGTGTAGAACAGGATATCGAACAATTGGAATGGAAAAGGTGCGAGCTGCGTCACGAGAAGCGATGTGATTGTGGTGAGATTGCGCCATGGACGGCCAATTACTGTGCAAAGTGCGGCACCAAGCTGCCTGATCCGCCGAGCATGGGAGAAGAGACTGCGGCCGCCTATGAGCCGCAGGGTAAAGTGACAGAATTGCGGCCATTTGAGTATAAGGATGGTCAATATGCACATCCGGAACATGATGATGCAGAGGATGCTTTCCATTCGGTAGTGGATGAGGAAAAGTATCCTCGTTATGCCGTGCCTCAGCAAACAGATGCGTTTGAAGATGAGGATGCGTATGCATTTGACGAGGAACAGTTTCTGCTTCCACGCTCCCAGCATCGTCAACATACGGTGACTGATTCCTTGCATAAGTCGGCTGTGCCTAATGCTTACGATGGCCATATTGGCACGAAGCGCTTTGAAGCTGGTCCTGAACCATTGCCAGAAGCTAAACCCTGTACAGCATGCGGCTCATTTGCACCTCTAGAGGCGAAGTGGTGTGAGCGCTGCGGCTCTCCATTTGTATAAACGGGTATTCCAAGCTTATTTATAGGATAAGTAATTTGCCGCTGAAGCTCTATCCAAGTCACATGATTGTGGATTGGATGGAGCTTCAGCGGTTTATTTATATTTATATGCAAGGGACCAGGTAGGGGGTTGCCACTTTGTTGTTCAAGACATCATCTTATATATGCTGGGCTATGAGTTGGAACAGCAGAATAGTGGGAAGGTTAGAGAATAATGAAGTCCAAGATTTATTCGGTTAGAACCTTATTGTTAATAATAATCGACAATTGAGCATAATTTCACTAGATGTTCACTACATTGCAAATAAGTACCTGCAACGGTTTGCTGTTCCTGTCGTAAGGGATAGTATACACAGAACAGCGTTTATGATAAAGCGAAGAAGGATACATTAACCTTTGCATAGAGCGAACACTTGGCTGTCTGAAATTGTGCACGAGGAGGGATTAGGATGAAAGAATGCATCATCCATTTTGATTTACAAGCACGTAACGGTGAGATAGAAAAGCTTCGCGGTCTCGTTATGATTGAGGAGGGGAAGAAACCTACTGCTGCACAAATACTGGACATGTTGGATATGATGGGCTATAAAGCATCGATAGAGGACGAAGATCATTATGTATTCGCTCCTGCCGGCGGCAGCAGCACATTCGACAAGATTGTAGTCAAGAAGATGGATGCTGGAGAAGAATCATTTACACCTGATCCATTCTTAAAAGCGATCGCTGAATCGATGATGGAGAAAAATAGACGGTTTCTCTAACTTAGATATAATGGGATATATATGAAGACAAAAGACCGTTGCTCGCACAGAGGTATGGACAAGCCATGCTGCTCTAAGCGAGGACGGTCTTTATTGTTTAAGCAAATGATATCTAAACGTTAACGAATTCGGATTCGTTAAGCATAGAAGTACAGCTTGGGCAGCGTGTTGCGGCCTTTGGAATCTCGGAAACACAGTATGGGCAGGCTTTGGTTGTAGGCTCTGCGACGACTTCCTCTTTATCTCTCTTGCGGTGCATGACATTTATAGCTTTAACCATGACGAAAATAGACAGGGCAATAATAATAAAGTCAATAATCGTGCTGACAAAGGAGCCGTAGGCAATGACAGCGGCACCTTGCTGTTGTGCTTGTGCCAATGATGTAATTGCAGATCCGTCTGGCATAAGTTTGCCATCCATTTGCCAGAATAAGTCCTTAAAGTTAACCCCGCCAAGCATATATCCGATAGGCGGCATGACCAGATCGTTAACGATCGAGGTGACGATCTTGTTAAAGGCACCGCCGATAATGACACCGACTGCCAAGTCGATCACATTGCCACGCAGCGCAAATTGCTTAAATTCTTGCGCCAGTGTTCTTACTTTTGATTCTCCCACTTTCTTGTCCTCGCTTTCTAATGTGTACATGATTACATTACACCTTGTCGACTATTTTGAATCGACATAAGGTGCATATATGTTCAGCTTCCCTGGATGTATACAAGCAGTGAAGGGCGTTGTCCCGATCCGTTCTCCATCTCCGATAGATACGATAGACTGTGAAGACTTCACGTCAATGATGGATCCGCGCTTCATGGCCACATAACGCAGTTTGACATGCTTACCTGAAAATACGGTAGGAAGTAGTCGAATGAAGGTAAACCGACTGCAATTATGGACGATACAAATATCAAGCTTGCCGTCGTCTGCTCTGGCTGCGGGACATATTCGAATTCCGCCACCATAGCTGTTGACATTGGAAATAGCGGTTAGCCACACGTTGCGATACTGCGATTTCTCGCCATCAATGTTTATTTCAACATTGGTAGGACGGTAAGTAAAGAGCATATGGATGATGCCAATTAAATACGCGACAGGTCCTATTTTTAGGAGGTTGCACCAGCGTTTATAGACGCTTCGATTGACGATATCGGCCACTGCGGCATCGAAGCCGTTGGCAATAGCTGTTAGAGTCCATCTGTCATGAGCCTTGATGAGGTCAATCAAGCGTCGCTCTCCAGCAAGCATTACTTCAAGCGCGCCAATTGGTTCGGATGGTATGCCGAAACCTCTTGCGGTATCGTTGCCCGATCCTGCCGGAATAATACCTAGTGTCGCATGAGTTCCTGCCAGCAGCGGGAGCATGCGGTGGATGGTTCCATCTCCTCCAATTACAATTACATCAGCGTATGGGTAGGTGACCAAGTGAGCTTTAACCTGTTCTTCTGCTTGCTCCGGGGTAGTAGACACACATGCTGCATAAGGGATGCCAAGCTTTCTGTATCTCGGCTCAATATCCGTCCATACGTGTTGGCCATTGCCATTGCCTGCGTGTCGATTAATGACAAACAAATTCAACGTCCATCTCTCCCATGATAGCCTAATCTGTCGTCCTTTATAAGATTGCTGCAGAACTGCTTTCCTATTATAGCATTCATCATTTTCTTGCCAACCCTTTTTAGATAAAACAACAATAATCATGAAACATTTGCCAAATTCGGTCCGTATTATCAGGAGACAGGCAAGTGAAATCGCATACTATTTAGAATGAGTAGAATTCCAATCCTTAGGCGGAGGTCATGAGATGTCCATGTTTAATCGCTTGTTAGCAAGTGTAGGGATCGGTAATGCCAAGGTAGATACGCTTCTTGAGCACGTACGTTATGCGCCGGGTGATCAAGTGAAAGGTGTCGTCAAAATAGTAGGAGGGCAAGTGGCGCAACAGGTTGATGGGATTAGATTAACGTTGATGACACAATATCTGAAGGAAAGCAATGATCATAAGCATTGGGTAAATTGCGAATTAGCACGATATCGTGTGAGTGAGGCGTTTAGTCTCCAGCCTAATGAAGAGCGTGATTTTCCGGCTCTTATCACACTGCCCCAGCAGACGCCGCTTACCATCGGCAATGCACCGGTCTGGTTGAAGACGGAGCTGGATATCGCAAGCGCAGTTGATCCATCTGATCAAGATCGAATTGAGATTGTGCCTAGCGTTGAACAAAGTATTGTTATAGATGCTTTGAATCGACTTGGCTTTCGCCTCCGCAAGGCTGAATGCGAATATGCGCCGCGTCTGGGCAGCGTATCCCCATTTGTGCAGGAATTCGAGTTTGTACCTACATCTTATTTTCGGGGTGAGCTTGATGAACTGGAAGTCATCTTTTACCCGACTGAGCATCAATTGGAACTGCTGCTTCAGATTGATCGCCGAGCACGCGGTTTGGGCGGCTGGTTGTCAGAAGCGATGGATTCGGATGAGACTTTTGTCCGATATCGCTTGAGCAGGGACGAATGGAGAAGGCTTGGCGCGGAAAAGGTATCGACACAGTTGGCTGAGCTTATTCGTAAATATGTATAAATTCAATAAAAAGCGGCCCAAGCGTGAATGCTGGGCCGCTTTTATTGGATTTGTTGCAAAATGCTGCAAAGGGATGAGGCTGTTGTTTGTTATTTGTCGCCGCGATCCGTATGTTTGCGCGGATGATTCTGTTTCGGCGCTGGCATATCTTCGTCCGCCTTGGCTACGAGCCGGACGTCGGTCTTGCCGTCATGGTGATTATCATAAATAAATTGCGTTAGCTCCCACTCCGTCGCGCCGAGCTGCGGGTCAGAAGGATAATGCTGACCACGATGCAGCACTTCTTCTCGACCCCACTCATTTGTGTAGATGCCATCGACTTCCACTTGCTCGCGAGAGACCGGATTCATGCGATCACGTTCTTTTGACATAGGGGCTAGGCTCCTTCCTGATATGGGTTAACCGCCTAAGCATAACGTTCCCAAGAAGAAGTCTGACTATCCTTCGTATGTTCTAAGTCGTGTGATATCGGGCTTCCAGCTTCTTGCCGCCAAACCACAGCAGTGCGAAGACCGCGATGGCGAGCGCAATGCGCCATGGCTGGTGAATAAAGCCTTGCCAGTCATGACCGATAAAAGCCATCATAAAGATCATCAATGATTTACCGGCGAGTACGGCGATCATAAACGTACGGAACTGAAGCGTGCTGAGACCGGCCGCTACATTAATCAAGGATGACGGTGTGAATGGGAAGCAAAGCAGGACAAAGATTGGGGTAAAGCCTTTTGTTTCGATCCAGTGAAAGAAGCGTTTGGTACCTGGCATTTTACGCTGGACGTATGCGTTGAATCGGCCCCCAAACAAGCGTGCAATCCAGAATATAGCAAAGGAACCTGCACAGACTCCGATCCAGGAATATAAAAAGCCAAGCCATAGCCCATACGCTGCCGCATTAGCCATCACAAACACGATGAGCGGCAGGAAAGGTAAAAATGCTTCCAGAAAGGGAAGCATAATTCCTGGAATCGGCCCTAAATTAGAATATTGTTTCAACCAAAGTTCCACTTGATTCATATCTATATGTTTTAACGTTGTGATGACTTGTTGCAACCAATCCCACATGGTTAGTATTCATCCTCTCCCAGACAATACGACTGTTCCTGATCTTGCGCTAATGTTCAGCGAACCAACGCGATGGGAACAGTAAATAGACAATCGCAATTATGCCGAATAATCCTGCACTAAGCCAGACGACTGTGGCTGCCGAGAATTTGTCGGCTAGAACACCGCCAATGACAGGGCCAATCAAGACTCCAATTCCTTCTACCGTTGACAGCAGACTCCAGCCCAATCCTTTCTGACCAGGCGGCACATAAAGAGCCAGCAGTGCGTTCCATGCAGGTAGTACCGCGGCGTAAGAGACGCCCAATATTACAGCAAGTAGGTAAGCCATCCATACGGCAGGCTGCAGTGACAATGAGGCAAGCGTTAAGGCAAATATGCCAAACCCAATAATTAGAAATGGCTTGCGTCCAAGACGATCAGACCACTTACCCATTGGTACCAGTCCTAGCACTGTACAGCCGCCCCCTATAAGAAGTAGTACCGAGTACTGCTTGTTAGACAATGATAGGGAGGCCTCCGCAAAGGTGGGGAGTATGGGTACAAGCATACTCGCGCCAAGTGTCTGCAGAATCATGCCTGGAAGTAACGGTTTAATGGCACGTAATCTCTCCTTGAGTGCAATCCATTGTTCATGGAAAGGGACTGGTGTCGTCGGCGCTCCCGTCTGTCTGCCACCTGGAACAGCAAAGCTGATGAGCCAAGCAAGGCCAGCCAGGATAAGCAGCAATGTAAATGCCAGCTCAGGTTTGTAGTCAAGAATGACATTTAACACAACTGGACCTGCCCCCATACCGACCAGCCATATCGTATACAGGAAACCCATCTGAGCGGCACGCTGTTCTTCCTTTACTTTGGTAAGACAGACAATCCATACAGGGGAGATACCAACACCATAAAGCGCGGCAGCCAAGATGAATACCCAATTCCATTCTCCCCAAGCAAAAAGTCCGATCCCGATCAAGGATATAAGCAAGCCTATATTAATGATCAAACGAGCAGACCAACGATCAAGTAAGTACCCAATACCTGTCTTTAACACTGTATCTGTCAAATAATGGGCTGTAATAGCGATGCCTATAATGGCCAGGCTGTTGTGAAGTTCATTTTTACCGTATATGGGGATAAAGCTGACGATTGCTGCACCGCGAACAAATTCAACAAGGAATAAGATTACGGATAACAGAATGATGTCAGTCCCCAAGCCTAATGCGCGAATGGATTTCAATGCAGGTCGCTCCTTTAATGCCGACTTCTCGTTCCCCTGTCTTATCCAAGATTGAGAACTGTACCCATTATATCGTGCAGTACAAGCCAATTCCAATGGGATTCTTGTTAACGGCATGTTAAACATTTGTATGGGCCGCAGTGCTGTCAGTGCGTTATGACGACGGGTGTCTATCTCTATCCTTCAATAAGATAAGCAGGCAGGCAGTAAATGCTGCTCCAGCCATAATCTTGGGTGGCGCCATCTTCTAACGTGCGAATTGCCTGCCAATACCACAACAATATCCAGTTCGGGCACGATATAAATCATCTGTCCGCCGTGACCCAGTGCACAAAAGGCATCGTATCCTTGCAAACGATGTGACCATCCTTGATAGCCGTAATTTCCGTAGGCATCCATGCCTGCATGATGGCTGCGCATTGTTTCTTTTATCCATTCGGAGGGTATTACGTACAGAGCGTCTGTGCTGTTGCTTACATTGTTGTCACGTATGATTCCCTTATCCAGCATTAATTGCCCGATTTTTAGCATATCTCTACCTGAAAGATGAAGCCCGATATGACCAGATGCATCCCCATCGGGAGACAGTGCCCAGCGGTAGTTGATGATCCCAAGAGGCCCGAACAAATGCCGTTCCGCATATTGATCTGCGCGCATACCAGTTATACGTGTTAACAATACAGATAATAGATGGGAATCAATACTTCGGTACTGAAAATGATTCATGAATTCAGCATGTACTGGCAAACGAAGAGCAAAGCGAGTCCAACTTGCGCTATTGTGAAAACGATGAATCCATTGTTCGCCAAGCTTAGGACCGGTCTGCCAGTGGAGGCCGCTTGTCATCGTGAGCAGATGATAAAGAGAAATACTGCTCCATAGAGGGTCATTTTTGTTGCTTTGTGGAAGTTCTGCTTCGAAATAGGGCTTAATTGATTCTTCGAGTGCGGGCATCAGCCCGCGGCTTGATGCGATGCCAACAAGTATGCCGACCACAGTCTTCGTTGCGGAACGAAGATCATGAAGCGATGTCTTGTCACAGTCAGCGTACACCTCGCATAGGGTTTCTCCCTGACGGGCTAGTAGAAAGCAGCGCAGATTGGGATGAAGCTTATAAAGCGCTGTGATTGCTGTTTCTAGTCGTTTGTGATGGATTCTTTTTTTTTCGGGGACAGGAGTAATCCAGCACTTTTTATTGGTCAAGTCAGACGAGGTATTGCATATGGTCATAAGAGAGGATTCACTCCTTTGAAGTTGGTGAACGCAGCTGCACATTATTTTTTAGAAGGCGATAAGTTAAAGAATCGAAACAAAATGCTTGTCCTGTAAAGAAAAATGGAGCTGATGTGGTTAGTATGCCCAATAAACAGATGTACAAGTAAAGATTGTGTGTTTTTGTTGCTCTGGGGAATATGATATAATAGGAACTATTATGCAGTGAATTCCAGCGTTACAAGCGAGTCCGAAGTCCGTTAGTTCTCCGTTGCGGAGCATGATCTACAACGCTTTGGGAGGGAATTTTCATGGCTACAAAAGGTCACAACGAAGTGAAAGAGAGCTTGTTGGAGATGACGCGGATCTTCCGACCTAAGAATCCTAGGAAATTCGTAAAGGAATATATCCGGAAATATCGGATTATGGGAGGCTATGAAGACGAATTAACTCAGCTTGTAGAGTTGGAGCTTGGCAAGATTGACAGCAGTGTGTCATAACGGAAATTTTTCAGATGACATCTGATATATAACTTATTGAACAAGGCGTCCCTTTAAGGGATGCCTTGTTTGCATATGAGCGTATAAGCTGAGCATAGAGCTGCAGGGTGATCTTAAATGCGACATATGCTATGTAGTGTTATGACTGCATCATCACACGTCATAAGTATCTGCTGTCATATAAAAGATCAGCGCGGAATAAGTCTACTAGAAGTGCGTCAATGAGCATGCAAATACGCCTGCGGACAAATTGGGGGAGCGACTATGTTGGAGCTTAAAAACGCGGAGCAGATTGCGAAAATACAGGCCGCCGGTCGATTGGCCGCAAGATGCCATCGTGAGGTGGCTTCTCGTTTGGCACCCGGGGTCACAACTAAAGAGATCGATGCATTTGTAGAGAAATGGCTGCTGCGAGAAGGAGGGTATCCTTACCAGAAAGGCTACAATGGCTTCCCATACTCGATCTGTGCTTCTCGTAATGACATCGTATGCCACGGATTTCCTACATCCATACCGCTGCTTTCAGGGGATATCGTAACGATAGATCTTGTCGTTCAATATAAAGGCTGGTTGGCAGACCTTGCTTGGACTTATAACATTGGGCGCGTCCGCCCGGAAGTGAAGGCTCTTGTTCGTCATACGTTAAAGGCGCTGCGATTAGGGATGGAGAAAGCTCGTCCTGGCGGCCGAGTTGGTGATATTTCGAACGCGATTGGCACGTACGGGCGGTTGAGCGGTTACGGGGTGGTCCAGACCTTGGTCGGCCACGGTATTGGCAGACAGCTTCATGAAGCACCAGAGGTGCCTAATGAGGGCAGTGTCGGAACCGGAGATGTGCTCGAAGACGGGCTGGTGATTACCTTGGAACCGATATTCACGATGGGTGGAAATGATGATGTATGGCTTGGGCGTGATGGTTGGACAGTTCGAACGATGAATGGCCAGTGGGCAGCTCACTTTGAGCATACAATAGCGGTAACCAAGCAGGGCCCGCGTATACTAACAACAGCAGTGAGCCCTTTGGCACAAGTTAGTGGGTTCAGCTCGCGACGCTTGCGTCTGTAATTACCTAGGGAGCGTGCATTGAGGTTCAGTGACCGTCAACCTATTAGGGGGTGGCGGTCACTGGGTCATAAGTGTGAATGTTCATTTGACCGTTTCTCAGCACACAATCTATTGCATATAGCGGCTAATGATCTGTTTTAAAGAAACTACATAGGGCTCAAGGGATTCTTGTGGATACACCTTCATCGCAAGTGCGCTAATATGATTGAAGAAATCTGCATTTGCACTAATATAAACTTGTTTAACATCAGGAAGTTTTTCCCTGACAGCAGTAGCGACGGTTTGCTTGAATTCATGCGAGAGATGCTCGCTATGTGCTTCGGAGGTAGTTTGACTGCTTGGGTTCACGATCTGGGGAACAGGTTGATCCAATCGCTGTTCTGCAAGCTTGCTTGGATCGGAGACATTGGTATCCCGCTGTTCGCGCGCAGAGTGTCCGCCCACGCCTTTGGTACCAAGTCCAGTGGCATCGAGGGTCAAGGCAACATATGCATTGTGATTCAGATCGATGACATAAGCGAGCGCTACTCCGCTTACCTGACTTACATGATTGCTTGCTGCTTTAGCAACTCTTGCAGGGGGCTCAGACGACGTATGGGCCGATGCCTTGTACTTGTTATCTTTTAAAGGTGTTTCCCCCATCATATTGCCATGGAGATCGTTATACGAAGGATGATTGGAAATGCGATAATCTCTTGTTGTGCGGTCGGCATAATTGGATGCCAGATCTTTGGTTGACTTGCCGCCGTTTTCATTATAAGAATGGCAGCCTGACAGTAAGGTCATACACGTGACGAAGGATAATATGACAATATTGTGAACGAGGGAGTTTCTTTTCCATGATTTAACTTTAAATAGTTGATCAAAATGTGAATTCACGTCTGTACACTCCTTTCGATGTGGCTCTATTTTTCCGAAAAAGGATGGAACATATGCAACACTTGGAATTTGTAACATCTAGATAAGCGGTAAAACGACACAATTATTAGGGTTTCGACACTACTTATAGAGGTGTGAACGATAAACTGTAAACGCTTACAAACGTTGATTTGACGCGAAAAAACGGACTTTTCGAACAATTTGTGAACTAGGCGGGAAACATTGACAAATAAAATTATGGAAATTATATTTAGGTGAGTGATTGTGTTTATTGACAGGATTAAGACATCCGTGCTAGAGCCGGTGACTCACCTTTTATGGACCGATATGAATCTGAGGGGCCTTCTGCAAAGGATTTCCAAGGATCTGACTCGGCCAAGCAGACTCCTCCACACAGCATATCGGGCGTATGTTCGCTCACCATGAACGTCATTTGTGCGTTAGGGTGTGCTGAGGAGTTGGAAAGGGCATGAGATGTGATAATCTGCGAAAACGTAAAAAGTGGGGTTGATCAATGATGAAACGGTGGCATGCTGTGAAACGACTCCTTCCGCTATTCGCTGGGCTCGTCTTGCTCTTGAGTGCTTGCGGTCGTGCGGATCTGTCCGCTCTCAACCCGCAAGGTCCTGTTGCGGAGAAGCAGTTCGGGCTCATGCAGTTGTCCATTATAATTATGATGCTGGTCGTCATAGTTGTATTCGCCATCTGCTTTTATGTCGTTGTGCGCTACCGTAGAAAACCGGGGCAGAACGATATTCCGAAGCAAGTAGAAGGTAGTCACAAGCTCGAAATCATTTGGACAGTAATACCGATCATTCTTCTTATCATCCTGGCTGTTCCGACGCTTAAGTATGTATTCGCTTTCGCAGAGGATTACAGCAAAGACAAGGAAGCCATCAAGGTTAATGTCACCTCTCATCAATATTGGTGGGAATTCGAATACCCTGAATTGGGTGTTCGTACGGCACAGGATCTGGTTATACCTGTAGGCAAGAAGATTGCGATTAACCTGAAGACTCAAGATGTGCTTCATTCCTTCTGGGTGCCGGCACTTGCGGGCAAGATGGATACGAACCCTGAGGGAAACAAGAATAAGATGTTCTTCGAAACAGCGAAGGAGAATGTATACCGCGGCAAGTGCGCCGAGTTATGCGGACCTTCCCATGCGTTTATGGATTTCAAAGTGAAAGCTGTAAGCGAAGCGACGTTCACTGCTTGGGTTAGCGAGATGAAGGCTGAGCCGAAGCCGTTCGTTGGTGACGCGGCTGTCGGGGAAAAGTTCAAAACAAGCTGCTTGTCCTGCCATGCTGTCGAGAACGCGGGTTCGTTGGGGCCGAACCTGAAGGGGATCGGGAGCCGTGAATCGGTGGGGGGAATATTGCTAAACCGCGACAACGCGGAAGAAGCGATCGACCAAGGCAAATTGGAGAAGAATCTGCATGATTGGATTGAAGATCCGGACAAGTTGAAGCCGGGCAACAAGATGCATAAGATTCCGCTGACGGATACTGAACTTGATCAGATCGTCGATTACTTGGCGAACTACAAGCTGGATTCATTAAAGACAGTTAACAAGCAATAAAGTGAACAATAAGCATCTTCTAGGGGAGGGTAACGACCTTGGCTCACACGGCACACACAGTGAAGCGGTATCGCGGCTTAATGGATTGGCTGACGACGGTCGACCATAAGAAGATCGGTGTCTTGTATCTCATTGCCGGCGCACTATTCTTCGGCATTGGCGGTATTGAAGCGATTCTGATTCGGATACAGTTGATTAAACCTATGAATGATTTCGTTGATCCGCAGACTTTTAACGAATTAATCACCATGCACGGAACCACGATGATCTTTCTCGGCGTCATGCCGATTATATTTGCATTAATGAATGCAATCGTCCCGCTGCAGATCGGCGCGCGTGACGTAGCATTTCCTTTCCTGAACTCCCTCGGCTTCTGGACGTTTTTCTTCGGCGGCTTGCTCTTGAACTTGAGCTGGCTGATCGGTGGAGTACCAGACGCAGGATGGACTTCGTACGTTCCACTTTCAAGTACCGAGTACAGCCCGCATCACGGGGTAGACTTCTACACACTAGGACTTCAGATATCCGGTATTGGTACACTTATCGGGGGTATCAACTTCCTCGCTACGATTATTAATATGAGGGCGCCAGGCATGTCCTTCATGCGGATGCCGATGTTCACTTGGGCATCATTTATCACTTCCGCATTGATCCTGTTTGCGTTCCCCGCAGTAACAGTCGGGCTTGTCTTACTGACGTTTGATCGCCTGTTCGGCGGCAACTTCTTCTATATTCCGAATGGCGGCAGCATTGTACTGTGGCAGCATATCTTCTGGATATTTGGTCATCCCGAAGTGTACATCTTGATATTGCCAGCGTTTGGTATTATATCTGATGTCATTAGCACATTCTCTCGCAAGCGCTTGTTTGGATACAGCTCGATGGTATTTGCGACGGTGCTTATCGGGTTTCTAGGCTTCATGGTATGGGCTCACCACATGTTTACGGTTGGTCTGGGGCCAGTTGCAAATGCCTTGTTCTCTATCGCTACGATGTTGATTGCCGTTCCAACTGGAATCAAGATATTTAACTGGTTGTTTACAATGTGGGGCGGTTCCATCAAGTTTACAGCTGCCAACTTGTATGCGGTCGGCTTTATCCCGACATTTGTAATGGGGGGCGTTACAGGTGTAATGTTGGCGTCAGCACCTGCGGACTTCCAGTTCCATGACACCTATTTTGTTGTAGCCCATTTCCATTACGTAATTGTGGGTGGTCTAGTATTAGGCTTGTTCTCTGGTCTTCACTATTGGTGGCCGAAGATGTTCGGACGCGTACTTGCGGAAGGCTTGGGGAAAGCTACATTCTGGATGTTCTATATTGGCTTCCAATTAACGTTCTTTGTTCAGCATTTCCTAGGTCTGATAGGTATGCCTCGCCGTGTTGTTACTTACTTGCCGAATCAAGGCTTTGACACGATGAACCTGATTAGTACAATCGGTGCCATCATGATGGGTATTGGCGTATTGATGTTCTTGTATAACATTGTTATTACAAGTCGTAAGCCTGCTAATGCTTCGAACGATCCTTGGGAAGATGGACGTACACTGGAGTGGACAATTCCGTCACCTGCCCCAGAGTACAACTTCAAGCAGACTCCACTTGTACGTGGTTATGATGCTTGGTGGAAAGAGAAAATGGACGGCAATACGGAGATGAAGCCTGCTGAACCAATTGGTTCGATCCATATGCCATCACCATCGATTTTACCGTTCTTTATGTCCATAGGTTTGTTTATTGCTGGCTTAGGCTTTATGTTTGCAAAAGATGAGTTTGGAAGCGGCGTAGTCGGCTTCTTATTTAACAACTACATCATTTCTGGCTTAGGCCTGTTGATTACATTTGGCTGCATGTTCTTGCGCTCGGTAATTGATGACCACGGTTATCATATTGAGAAGGAAGAGCTGGAGGATAAGGGGGTTAAAGCATGAGCGCATCTGCACACCACGCAGAAGAGCACTGGCCTCACGAACCGGAGAAGGCAACGTTAGAAGGCCGCAACAAAGTGCTTGGCTTCTGGCTGTTCCTTGGCGGAGAGGCGGTATTGTTCGGTACGCTATTTGCTACGTTCCTGGCCCTCCGCGATCAAGTTGGAGACGGTCCTACGGCTGCAGAGTTGTTTAAGCTTCCGATGGTCGCAGCAGCAACTATGATCTTGTTGGTAAGTTCGTTGACGAGTGTATTTGCGGTTCAGGCTCTGCATCGTAAAGATGTAAAGGCGATGCTGAACTGGCTGATCGTAACGGTTATTCTCGGCTTCGGTTTCCTCGCTCTGGAAATTTATGAGTTTGTAGAATATATACATGAAGGTCATACCTTTACAACTAGTGCTTTTAGTAGTGCATTTTACACCTTAGTTGGTTTCCATGGTGCCCACGTTGCGTTCGGGGTTTCTTGGATTACGATTCTAATTGTGCAAATTTACAAAAAGGGACTCAACTTCGTCACAGCGCCTAAAATCTATGTTTCAGCGATTTATTGGCACTTTATCGACGTGGTGTGGGTATTCATCTTTACCGTCGTATATTTAATGGGAAAGGTGGGCTAACAGATGGCAACACAACAACTCACTTCGGACGACACGAAGCGTCGTCATAAGCACGAGGGGCCGCAGAAGCATATTATTGCGTTTATTTTCTCAATTGTGCTGACGTTGATTGCCTTTGCAACGGTTGGTGCGGCTGGTGAAGTTAACCCTACATTTACCATTATTATCTTGCTTGTAATGGCAGTCCTGCAAGTCATTATCCAGATGGGCTACTGGATGCATATGAAAGACAAAGGTCATATGCTTCCCATTATCTTTATGTTTATAGGTGCTTTTATCGCATTTACGTGCATTGTAATGGGCATATACTGGGTATGGTGGCCTTAACATTGTCAAAGAATGAGAGGTGATGCAGCGGCGTCGCCTCTTTTTCCATAAGAGGGTAAAATGTGGCGAAAGTATGACAGCAGGGTAGTAAGGGAAGGGGGCGCAGCATGTTTGGCTTGGAGCAGTTCACTTTTGCGGATCTATGGAGTCCGTTGATTCTGGTTGCAGCCGTACTTATCATCATTTTGTATTTAGGGTTAACGGGCCCATTTCGGTCTCGATTCGAGAGATCTGAACCAGTAGGGGCTTGGAAGAAATTCATGTTTATAATCGGTATTGTGCTGCTGTATCTTGTACAGGGGGGACCGATAAACGTTATGAGTCATATGATGTTTACGTTTCATATGGTGATGATGTCGGTTTCTTATATCATTGTGCCCCCGCTTCTTATGTTAGGGATGCCAAGCTGGTTGTGGCGTTATTTGCTGGATCGTCCAGTTATGCGCAAGCTCAAGTGGGCGATGCACCCGATTCTGACTGCCCTGCTGTTTAATGTCCTGTTCTCGTTTTATCACGTTCCGGCTGTCCACGACTATGTGATGCTGAATTATGGTGTCCACATTATTTATTACATCGCCTTGTTTATTACTTCCGTCATGATGTGGTGGCCGATCGTTACACCCGTTCCTGAATGGGTGATCTTAACCGACGTCAAGAAGATGGGGTATATCTTTTTGAATGGCATGTTGATTACACCGGCTTGTGCTTTAATTATATTTGCGGATACCCCGTTATACTCGACTTACACGGATCCTGATACTTGGGCGCAGGCGATGGGCTACTGTGTCGCTGGTGACCCCAAGGCGCTGTTGGCTGCATTTGGAGGGCCGCAGTTCTTTAACTGGTTCGATGGAGCTGAAGATCAGCAATTAGGCGGTATCTTAATGAAGATGGTTCAAGAACTGATGTATGGCGCTATTTTAGCCTATGTGTTCTCACAATGGTTCCGCAGAGAGGGCAAGGATGATGATGATGTCGTAGAATCGACACTGGAAGGCCATTTCAACCAAGCATAATCCGTTATAATATTAGGATGACAGGTTCAAGCTATAGTTGCAGCTGTGCTGCTTAAGCGCGTCTCTTTTGCTCAAGGAGAATGCCTATTAGCTCTGTTGGACAACCTCTATAAGGGAAGGTGCGGACATCCGTGGATATTTTCAACATTATGCCGACGATCAGCACAGCATTTATCGTCATCAGCGCCGTGTTGGTTGCAATCGGCTGGAGTCAAATCATTAAAGGGAAACGTGAACAGCATAAACGCACGATGACAATGGCGGCAATTGCAGCTATTATCTTTTTTGTTATATATGCGTCGCGAACAATCTTTGTCGGAAATACAGCATGGGGTGGGCCTGATAACTTGAAGACGATTTATTTGGTCTTCTTGTTATTCCATATCGTATTGGCGACAGTGGCCGCAGTATTTGGCTTAACAACGTTGTATACGGGCTATAAAGCCAAGTACAACAAGCATCGGAAGTTGGGTAGAGTGACATCTGTTATCTGGTTTATTACGGCGATTACAGGTGCAACTGTGTATGTATTGCTTTACATTTTATACCCAGGTGGGCATACAAAGCCGGTAATCGACGCGATCTTAGGCTGGTAACCGCGTAAGAGTGCTCTATCTGCAAGAATGAGGCATAAGACATTCTAACGAAATAGATAGCTCAGCAAGTAAAGCCCGTCAGGCTGATTCCATCATGGAACAAGCCTGACGGGCTTTACTTGTAGATCAGGATCTCTAGCAACCAGCGTGGAACGTATCGCATGAGGCTCCAAATTCTAGGTGTGAGTTAAAAAGCTATCAAGGCGATGTATGGAACCTAATGGTATCACCCACGCGAATGAGTCCTGGTGTCTTAACAGATGCATACACACCAAAATGGATTGCATTTTGGCGTGCCACATGTTTGAGAATATGAGGGGTAATTAATCCGCTTAACGGTTCTACGTTAATGATAGAACAACGTGGACAATCGCCTGTCACCTGGATTACGGTTTCGCCCACAAGGAATTGGTGATCCCGCCATGAGCCTTCCAAATAGGCCGCTGCGTCTGTAGTCGTAAGGCGAAGGTGTAGGTTCGGTCGGAAGCGTCTTATATCGATGGGCGCACCATATAGAGAGCTTAAAGCGGCTAAGCTGTGGCTGGTCGTTAACAGCAGGTCGCCGTCTTCGATGGCCCCCTTGGGAACGTACCCATTAGGCGCCTCCCAGCGCAGCAGCTTGATGCCGGCTAGCTGCTCCAGTTCAGCAAGCCATTCCTCGTCTTCCCATCGGTAAGCTCTTTCATCAGGCGTATAAATAGTGATCTCTGGCCAATCCCCAGGATGGCTGGCATCGATCCGCTGCTCAGCTCGATAAGCTGCAAGCTGCGGTACTTGTGTGATCGTAACAAATCGATCTGGATTGTCCGCACGAACGAGACCTCTGGCCCGGTCACCGTATAAGCCATAAGATTCGATCTGAGCTTCTCGCAGCAACTGTCCCGTCATAGACTTTACGGGATGCACGTACATTTCCTCAACAATCCCTATGATTTCAGACATAAACACCATCCTTCTTTGTAAGGATCTAGACCCTAAAAGGGATTATATGCCGTTGTGCTTCCAACCCTATCATACAAAAGCATGTACCTTATTTTCCACGAAAAAGAAATTTTAAACCATACATTTCCTTAAAATGTATTGACATCAATTGGATAAGGTCATTATACTGTATATAAAGATATACACAGTAATCACAGTGATCATGGAGCAAGATCACATCACATACTTAGTACTCCATCATGCGGGAACGATTTTGGATCAGACATCTGATGGCATAATCGTGAAGATAATAGAGATAAAGCGAGGGTGTGCTTATGAGAAGGAAACGATGGAAAGATGCATGGATGCTTTGTAAGCGGGACTTTCAAAGGTATTGGATAGGATTATTATTTACGTTTTTATTTGCCGCTTATATGGCAGTATGCACACTACCGATGCTAGGGGCTAACTTGGGTAAGGAGGATGATTCAGTAGCCATACGATGTTTGCTGGATTTTATTAGTCTGGTGATGATAGGCAATCTGGGGTTCGTCTTTAACCGAAGAGGACGCAGATACTTGGCTGACGACTCGCACAGGAAGCATATCGTAAAGTTGAGAACCTTGCCGGTGGAGCTTAAAACGATAATCCTGTCACGTTTTATGCATCTTAGTATTGCAACGTTGCTAAACGGAACGATTTATTTTTTAATACAATATGTGTTTATGCGGGATTTAAGGGAAGTGCTCCCTGTAGGTAATTATCTTGTATATGTATTGGCCTTGATGACGTGTGCTGTACTCATTCACATGTTCTACATCGGCTTCGAATGGAGTGTAAGTGGAAAGGGTTATATGATTGTTGTTCTCCTAATGATGATCGGATATTTGCTGATTTCCATATGTGTGTCCTTTACCGGAAAAAGCCTGGTGGTCATGCTGATCCAAAGTTCGAACCAATACGTGCTTGCTGTTGGCGTCATCTCGGTTGCCGTGCTTATCCAGACTTATACGTATAGCGGGAAAATTCTGCTTGGTCTGCTTAAACGAAAAGATCTGATGTAAGTTTAGGCGTGATCTGCGAAAAAATGGTGTAACAGAGATAGTGAGGTTAAGACAATAGAGCATGCCAGAGCACGCTATTGTTTAAATACAATCCATTGATTTTAATAGATAGCGCTACATAGGCAGGAGGTGAGACAGACCGTGTTTATGCCCATCCAAGTAAACGAGAACAGCGCAGAACCTCTTTATGCACAGATCAAGAATCAGCTAAGGGCTCTTATCCTTTCTGGGCAGCTCGAAGTGGGTACATTGCTGCCTTCAATTCGTGAGTTCGCCAGTCAATTAAAGTGCAGTGTGATTACCGTAAGACGCGTATACCAAGATCTGGAGAACGAGGGGCTCCTGCGAACAAGACAGGGAACAGGGACCTTTGTAGCCCACGTGCAGGAGGATGACAAGGATAAATTTCGTAAGAAAGCTGTGGAAGAAGCCATTTTGGCAGCTCTACAAGCAGCACAGCAAGTCCAGATGAGCGAGGTGGAGCTGCGCGCATGCTTTGACGAGATGATCATGCGAACATGGGATGTTTCCAGCAGAGGCAGACCAAAGGAAACCACAGAGGAATGACGTGGGCTAGAGGAACCCGATAAATGGTTGTGAGGAGGAGACAACGTGGCTCAACCGCCAGTTATTCAACTGAAAAGTATGGTGAAGCAACGGGATACGCTGACGATCGGTCCGCTTGACTTTGAAATCCCACAGGGCTGCGTGACAGCCATCGTAGGTATGAACGGATCGGGTAAAAGTACGCTGATGGGAGCCTTGATGGGATTCATTCACCTTGATGGGGGAGAGATGCACATCGAAGGGGAGCGTTATAACATTGAAAATGACATCGCCTGGAAGCAAAAAATAGGTTATGTGCCTGAACTGCCTAGTTCTGAGGATGATGATCAGACACCTGATAAACTGGCAACACTTGCTGCCTACTGGTATGACAAGTGGGACTGGAACCTTTACCATAAACTGATGGCCAAGTATGAGATTAGTCCGCGTATGAAGCTAAGCAAGATGTCCAAAGGTATGCGGCGCAAGTTCGAGATCGTGCTCGTTTTGTCCTATCGGCCAGAGGTTCTGCTATTGGATGAGCCGACGTCTGGGCTTGATCCGATATCTTGGCGGCTGCTGATTGAGGATCTGCAGCACGTGATGGAGGATGGAAAACACACGATTGTAATTGCTACTCATGTGATCGAGGAAGTGAAGCGACTGGCAGATTACATTCTGTTTATGCATAAGGGTCAGTTGCTGACACTAGCTGAAAAAGACGAGTTGTTTGACGCATGGAAGGAATATTGGATTGAAGGTTTGGATGTGGGTGACCTAGAGGGAGCCCCAGGTGTGTCATGGATAGAGCAGGAGTGGCAAGTGGTACGGGTAATCTCGAATGATGCGGTTCAATTGGAAGCTTATTTCGGAGATCATGGTATCAGTCCCATACGAACACAGGCTATGCCATTGGATGAAATGATGATTCACATGATACGAATGGAAGATGAGAGGAGAGGGCGTTTATCATGAAGACTTTGGAATTAGATCAGGTGGTTAAGCAGTACGGAGATAAGACTGCGGTTAATGGTGTGAGCTTTGATGTAGAAGAGGGGGAGATCTACGGCTTACTTGGTGCGAATGGCGCTGGAAAGACAACCACGATGCGGATGGTTCTAAGCCTCATTTATCCAGACGGAGGCAGTATTAAATATAACGGCAAGCCTTACTATAAAGGGCTGGAGCAGATCTTTGGTTATCTTCCTGAGGAGCGGGGGCTGTACCCGAAGGTTAAGGTTAGTGAGCAGCTGCTCTACTTGGCGCAACTTCGTGGAATGGCTCGCAAAGATGCGGACAAGAGCTTAAAATATTGGCTTGAACGGTTTAACGTGCCGGAGAACTATAACAAAAAGATAGAAGAATTATCCAAGGGGAACCAACAGAAGATCGGCTTTATTGCTTCGATCTTGCATAACCCTAAGATTGTCATCATGGATGAAGCGTTCAGTGGTCTGGATCCAGTTAACGTTGAGCTGATGAAGGAGACGGTGAAGGAACTTCGCGATAATGGTACGAGTATTTTGTTCTCTACACACCGAATGGAGCATGTTGAAGAGTTGTGCCGCAACATCTCGATTTTGCAGAAGGGAAATGCGGTTATTCAAGGCAATTTGCGTGAGCTGAAAAGTAAATATCCACGTGAGAAAGTCGTGCTTCGCACAGTAGGTGCAGTCGAAGGACTGGAGCAAATAACAAGTGTAAGCGAAGTGACGCGGACAGAAGAAGGGTACTTTATTCGAATTGCAGATGAGTCCGCCGGTCAGCATATTTTGCAAGCTGCAATGAGCCAGACGGAAGTGAAGCAATTTGAAATAAAAGAACCGACGTTAAACGAAATCTTCATTAAAGTGGTTGGAGGCGAGTCGAATGCGTAATCTGGGAACGGTTATTGGCTTTACATTACGTACTAAAATGATGACTAAGGCGTTTATCGTAACAACGATCATATTGGCGCTCATTATGACTATCGGTGTAAACGTACCTTATCTCATCTCGTTGTTCTCAAAAGATGAGCCGATGAAGATTGGCGTAATGCAGGGCAATTATCCGGTCATTGAGCAATCGCTGGAAAAATCAATGGCAGAACAAAAAAACAAGGATCTGATGCTGGTTTCTTATCCAAATACAACAGAAGCGCAATTAAAGAAAGATATTGAAGCTGGAAATATCGATGGCTACCTGAAGCTGGAGAAGCAGGGTGAGGGTGCAACAGAGCAGTTCCCGAAAGTTATTTTTACAGGTACAGACAGCTTGGGTATGTCCAAAGAAAATGTGCTTATGAGCACGTTAACGCTATTAAAAACCAAATGGGTAGCTAAAGGTGCTTTATCAGAGGAACAATTTAGACAATTAAATGAACCTGTATCGTTTGAATCTGTGAAAGTGCAGGCTGATGGTGAAAGCAAGGACCCGGAAAAAGAAGACGCGAACAAAGGCGTATCTGCGATGGTAGTTATGGTGCTGATTGTCCTATTCTTTATGACCAATCAGATGACAGGCAATATGATCGCATCTGAAGTGACGCAGGAGAAAAGCTCGCGGATTATGGAAATTCTGATTACGAGTGTGTCGCCATTAGCTCAGATGTTCGGCAAAATTATTGGCATGTTCTTGTTAGGATTAATTCAGATCGTAGTATTCCTTGTGGTTGTGTTGGCTAACTTGATGCTGCCGCACAACATTGAGCCACTAAAGGATATGAACTTTGATATTTCAATGATTGATCCTGCTGTTGTTGGCTTGGGCTTGTTGTTATATGTACTTGGTTATTTCTTGTACGCTACCTTATATGCAGCTGTAGGCTCTATCGTAAGCCGCACGGAAGACTTGGGGCAGGCTATTATGCCTATTGCCTTGTTATCGATGGTTGCTTTCTATATTCCGATTTTCAGTATTTCCGCACCGAACACGATGCTGGTTAAAGTGGCTTCCTACATTCCGTTCTTTACCCCTACAACGATGCTGCTGCGAATTGGTGTCGGTGAATATGCTTGGTGGGAATTGGCCGTGTCAATAGCTATCCTACTTGTATCTGTCTTGTTGTTTGGTTACTTGGCAGCGAAGATCTATCGCACGGGCGTGTTGATGTATGGCAAACGTCCGAGCTGGAAAGAAATCCGCAAAGCGATGAAGGCATACAAGATCTAACACATATCTAACTTCTACAAGGAGGAAGGAAGCATGAAGAATGCACGCTTGAAGTTAATTTCAGCAACGCTGGCGGCCGTTATGGCCGTCAGCGCTCCAGTTACTGCAATGGCAGCGAATGGTCAGGTGCAAGGTTCTGTCTGGTACAAGGCGGGAGTAGACGCCCTAGTAACAAAAGGGATTCTGGACAAAGGAACAGCGCTGACGACTGCAGTATCTGTTCAAGATTTTGTACGATATGTCGTTCAATCACAGACTTACCTGCATGGCACAGATACCATGAAGATAGCTCTTGCAAACGGATGGGTGAAGGAAGGCGAGTGGTCTCAGACTTCGGTTGCGCTGAAACGTGGAGAGATGGCACGTATTTTGGTGCGCGCCCTTGGCAAGGAACAGGGAGAACTAAGCTTGACTGATTATGCGGCTAGTGCGAAAAAGCTTGGTCTCATTACAGGCTATCAGGATGGCAGCTTGCAGGAAGACCGTCAGGTGACAGTACGGGAAGCAGCGGCAGCGCTTGGCAATCTAGGAAAGCTGCGCATGGCAGGGATTAGCAATCAGGGCGTACCGCAAATATCTGTTGAAGACTTTATGCGCAGTCCGGGTAACTTTGCTTATCAGATGTCCCCGGACGGCAATTACATCTCTTATGTGGCACCTTGGGAAAACCGTGCCAATGTGTATGTGAAGAAGATGGATGGTTCCAGTGAGCCTGTGCGTGTTACCAGTTCGAAGGATCGTGATATTGCGGGCTTCTTCTGGAAAGGCGATCATATTTTGTACTTAAAGGATAAGGGCGGCGACGAGAACTTTCATTTGTATGCTTCGGCCTTTAACGGCAATGAGGAACGAGATCTAACACCTTATGACAAGGTAAGAGTGGGCCTTGTTAGTTCATTGTCTAGTGTAAAGGAAGAAATTTTGATTACGATGAATAAAGAAGATGCCAAAGTGTCAGACGTCTACAAGCTGAATGTAAAGACAGGGGAGACAAAGTTGGTCGCCAAGAACCCAGGGGCCATTCAGCTGTGGCTTGCCGACAAGGATGGCAAGATCCGACTAGCACTTGCAAGTGATGGCGTTGTCAGCTCTCTTTTATATCGGGATAATGAAGAGCAGCAATTCCGTACACTGCTCTCGCTGAAAGCGGGAGATTCGATCAGTCCAGTTGCTTTCTCAGCAGACGGAAAATTTATCTACGCTGCTTCTAATCAAGGACGAGATAAAGTAGCACTCGTGAAATTGGATCTGAACGGCAAAGAACAAGTACTGTATGAACATCCAGAGGTGGATATATCCAGCGCATTATATGATTCCAAAACGGATAAGATTCAAGCAGTCACTTATGTTACGGATAAGGCTCATATTCAATTTTACGATGAGAAGCTTGAAGCTTTATACACCAAGCTGGAAAGCAAGCTTGGTGCAAGCCGGGGCGAGGTCAACATTAATGATTATAACGAAGACATGACTAAGCTGATTGTTACGGTATCTAACGATAAAACGTTTGGCAGATATTATTATTACGATGCCGCATCGGATAAAATGACACAGCTTGCAAACCTGAGCGATTGGCTAAAGCCAGATCAATTGTCGGATGTACAGCCGATTTCATTTAAGAGCCGAGACGGATTGACGATTCACGGGTATTTGACGCTGCCCAAAAATAAGAAGCCTGAAAATCTCCCGCTGATTGTCAATCCGCACGGTGGACCTTGGATGCGCGACATGTGGGGCTTTAATCCAGAGGTGCAATTACTTGCTAATCGCGGTTATGCCGTGCTTCAAGTCAACTTCCGTTCTTCTATCGGATATGGCAAAGCATTTGTGGACGCTGGTGACAAGCAATGGGGCTTAAATATTCAAAATGATATTACTGACGGTGTACAGTGGGCGATCAAGCAAGGGATTGCCGATAAAAAGCGTGTTGGCATCTATGGTGCTTCGTTTGGGGGCTACGCTACACTAGCGGGAATTACGTTTACGCCTGAACTTTATGCTGCAGCAGTTGATTATGTAGGGGTGTCAAATATCTTTACATTGTTGGAGACACTACCTCCGTACTGGGAGACATTACGCAACATGTTCTACACACGTGTTGGCGATCCTGTCAAGGATAAGGAGTTGTTAACGTCGGTGTCCCCTGTATTCCATGCTGACAAAATTGTTACGCCGCTCTTTGTAGCACAAGGGGCTAATGACCCACGTGTAAATAAAGCGGAATCGGATCAGATTGTTGCTGCACTTAAGAAGCGTGGAGTGGCTGTGGAGTACATGGTGAAGGATAATGAAGGCCACGGCTTTAATAACGAAGAGAACAAGTTCGAGTTCTACAATGCCATGATCAAGTTCCTGGATAAGTATTTGAAAAAATAAAATAGTCAGTATTTAGATCGAGGACCGATTTAATGGAAGTTAAAAGACAGAAGGAAATTATCCCGCGGCATAGCCATCGGAATGATGTTTGGTTTGGTGCTAGGTCTGGCCATGAACAATCTGGCCGTTGGTGTCGAAATTGGCATTGCTTTTGGAGCCGCAATAGGAGCGGTAAGAAGCAGACGTAAGTCCGAGTAAGTATAAGATGCTGCTGTGGATTTGTAGCAAATTAAAAACCGTGCTTGTAACTTATATAAGCCCCTTACAGGAAACAGTGATTAAAGAGTTGCGGAGCGATCACTGTTGCTTGGAGGGGCTTCTGTATGATGATGTAAAGAGTCAAGGTGTAAGGAGGCAGCAAACCTTCTACATCAAATTTGTAGCTCGCACAATTAGATATGAGAATAAACTATATAAGTTTAACCAGTGAGACTTTCATTCTTGCACAGAGCCGATCAATAATCTCCATAGAATGATCTTTCATAATATTGTCTATAAATGCTCCCGCATTTTTACAGATCTCAGAAGCTGTAAGGTAAAAGATGTTGTTGTTGACATCCACCTTCTCTCACTATACAACCCCTCCATAAGATCAAGTTTAGGGCTGCATAGTGGAAGAAATACTTGAGCGGAGACCAAGCGATAAGGGCAAAACGGGCAAAATAAAAAATGACCATCTAGCTGTATGGGGAAATTTAATGAATTCGAAATTGAATTTAGGCATTTTCTATGTTATATTTACCAATTGGGTAGGAAGAATTTGAGCAATACTAGCCAAAGAAAAGACGCGCCTTTTTATAGCTTACGCTTTTGACAGTGTATGGGGGATTAGTGTATGTCGACATATAACCAGATGATTTTAGATTTTTTATCAGAAACTGAACCGCTCATTAAAAGAGTTAATGAATTGCCAAATGAAACTGCCGTTGAACTATATGATATGCATGAGGCAGCAGGACGATTGGCAACTTCAAACATAAAGAGTCTAGATACTGAATTGCGAGTAGAAATATGTGCCCGGCAAGATGAAGTGTTGGAGCATATAATTGATTTAATGCAGTCTGATAGTGTGATATCTGACAACAGCAAACCCGATGGCATATATACGCCTGCTGTTCAAGGTTATAGAAAGTGGTCAAATACGGAACTGTTAAAAGATAAAGGGCTAACGGGGTATATGTTAGCGAAAGCTCTCAATGCACGACCTGTTATGTACTTTGGAACAAATATTTCTGACTATCCGTATTTGTCGGTTTTACCGGACCAAGAGGTCCTATTCCATGATTTTACAAATGGACAAGCTGATGCATACTATAAGCATTTAAATGATAATTACACAAAGATGGATGTACTTATTTTACATGGTATGTATGAGCAAACCACAGATTTCCTTGAAACATATCGTAAACTGCGCCCTGACGGTAAAGTATATTGTGGCCTTGACATGAACCGTCACTGGATGAGCAGAATTAACTGGGCAAGCCCGAGAGTAAGAAAATTTGCGGACCAGTGTGATATTATAGCTACATCATCCATCTCTTTGCGTGATGCGTTAAATGGAAACCCAAATGTAAATTTTACATGTCATTGGCTCCCTAATGGTTTCTTTAATTCAACAGAAACAACGATTACTGCTGACCCCGATCTAAAGAAAAATATTATACTTACAGTTGGCAGAATTGGCACAGCACAGAAAAACAATGCTGAGTTACTGATTGCATTCGCAAGAGTTTCAAATGAAATTAAAGATTGGACAGTACGTCTTGTAGGAACAGTAGACCCCGAGTTCCAATCGTTTATAAGTGAATATTTCGCACAACGTCCTGATTTGAAAAGTCGGGTTATTTTCACAGGAGCGATTACAAACAAAGACGAATTATACCGTGAATATGCTGAAGCAAAGATTTTTGCGCTCACATCACAGTTGGAGGGTGGAACTCCAAACGTATACGCTGAAGCCTTGTTTCACGGTTGTATGTTTGTAACATCAGACATTGATGCTGCGGACGATATAACAGGTTTTGGAGCACTTGGGCTTCAGTACAGGCTAGGGGACATTGATGCACTAGCGAATACATTAGTAAAGCTGTGTTCCGAAGCAAATAAACAAACAATTCAAAATCATATTCCAGTGGCACTTGATTACGCCACAAAATATTACGACTGGCACCGAAACGCGAAGAAACTCGCATATATGCTGTATAAATCAAAGCGATGAAACCTTGGTATGTTGTCGCAAAGAGAATACTTGTTGTTTTTACGTTTGAGTAAGACAAACAAGTCCTTGCTAAATAGATGCATGAAAGAAGCATATTTAGAAAGGGCTTATTTGTCTATATATGGACAAAAACAGCTTCCTAAAAGAAATCCTAACGCTTCGCCAATGGTTATGCTGGCGATTTGAGCTAGAACCCAAACCCACAAAATTACAATAGTACTATGGACCCCGGAACGGCAAAGAACAAATGAAAGTTTTTCAATTCACTATTGCATTTTACGCCCCATTCGGATGCAATTGGCACTTGTTCTTTTAGAGCTCCGTAAGGTTCAGGTAATTAATCAGCAATTTTTTTTCAACACTTGACTTTTGTTCCTTTTCAAGCGGTTGTTGCAATAACAGGTTTCACCTCGAGCGAGGTTCCTTCCACAGCAGTTGAATAAGGAGAGAATAGGATGCTGCTGAAGGTAATCGGTTCCGCTAAAGAAAATCCACAATCCAAGTGTATGATGATGTAAAGGGTTAAGGTCTAGAAGGACAGAGAACATCTTATTTAAATTTTGTAGTCCGCACCATTACTTATGAGACTAAGCGATTAATATGACTTATTGAACATATTTAAATACTAGTGTTATTAAAATATACTGATAAAGTGGCTGAGCGTATACATGGATACTGCTAATGCTAGCCCAGGAAATAATATAATACGAGCAACGCGTGGGAGAAGTGTTCATTTAAAGATCGTGCAATAATAGCAATGGGGCATAGCTTAGTCATACAACGTGACTGAACTAGGCCCTTTTTCTATGCGTCAGTAGATCAGCGTGCCGCATGAAGGCGGGCTTGCGCCCAACCACGGCCTTATCTACTGCTACAAAGGCAAGGACGAAGCTGATATGATGGTACATAATGAAATTTAATGACATGTGATAACGTATAAGGATATGTGATCCTATAAAAAGCAGGTGCAGATATGAAGGACATTCGCATACTTGTAGCAGATGATGAGAAGGAAATACGGGATCTCATCCACAAATATTTACAAAGGGAACTCTATACAGTAGATACGGCTGCAGACGGTGAGGAGGCACTCCGTCTTTTTGAACAACATCGTTATAACCTAGTCATACTGGATTTGATGATGCCGCGAGTGGATGGCATTGAAGTGTGTAGGCGGCTGCGGCAATCGACCAACGTACCCATTTTGATGCTGACTGCGAAGGATCAGGAAGTGGATAAAATTGTAGGACTAGGCGTCGGGGCGGACGATTATGTAACAAAACCGTTTAGCATTCATGAATTAGTGGCGCGTATCAAGGCGCATCTGCGGCGTTTCTTCGTATTAGGCAGTGAGCGTGGCAACCAGGAAGAGCCGCTATTTCTCCGGTATGAGGGATTAACAATTGATCTCAAAAAGTATGCCGTTACCAAGGCAGGCACGGAAGTGTCGTTAACAGCAAAGGAGTTTGAACTGCTTAAATTTCTGGCTGCACATCCCGAGCAGGTCTTTACGAAGACCCAAATCTTTCGGCATGTCTGGGACAGCGACTATGTCGAAGACGACAATACGGTGATGGTGCATATTCGCAAGCTGCGGATGAAGATCGAAGAGGATCCGTCGGATCCAAAGTGGGTGCAGACCGTATGGGGAATCGGTTATAAGTTTGTAGGTGAGAAAAATGAGACCTGACAGGAACATCGTGCTGATCTGCTGTTTGCTGCTAGCTCTTACATTCCTTCTGATTCATGATATATGGAACGGCCCCTTGGGAACGGTACGAGGGGTTTTATTTATCGTGATTTATATGTCTGCCAGTATACTGCTGCTGGCTAGAATTCGTTTTGTTGCTAGACTAAAAGATGCTCATCAAGCACTGAAGCGTGCTGTACAGGGCAATCGAAACACACGACTATTGGCAAATGGAGAGCCTTTACTTAACGAAGTTATATTCTCCATTAACGAGTTAATAGAGCAGATCGATAAACTTCAGGTACAGACTATCCGCTCTGAGGCGGCGAGAAAGAGTTTATTATCTAATATCTCGCATGATATCCGCACGCCGCTGACTTCCATTATTGGTTATGTAGATGCCTTGATGGATGATATAGCCGACAATTCGGCGGAGAGACAAGCATATACCGCCATTGTTTTAAATAAAGCCAATAACCTTAAGAAGCTGATTGACCATCTCTTTGACCTTTCGAAGCTGGATGCAGACGAAATAGTGATGAAGCCTGAGCGGCTTGATTTGGCAGAGCTGGCTAGAGAATGTGTGATTGAGTTTATTCCAGAACTGCGCAGACAGCAGCTTGAGGTTAAGGCTTCTATTCCAGAC
This sequence comes from Paenibacillus sp. ACRRX, assembly GCF_022346885.1. Taxonomy (GTDB): domain Bacteria; phylum Bacillota; class Bacilli; order Paenibacillales; family Paenibacillaceae; genus Paenibacillus_B. Next base: position 260,170 of record NZ_JAKRNK010000004.1, on the reverse strand, counting down.
GTTCCGTGTCTGATTGTGGCGGACCGTGTAAGTATGAATCGGATTATTAGCAATATTATGAAAAATGCCGTGCAGTATGGCAAGGACGGTAAAGTGGTTGGCCTGGAGTTAACAGAATGCAAGCAGGAGTACGAATTACGCATATGGGACCAGGGCACGGGAATAGTGGAAGAAGATAGAGAGAAGGTATTTGACCGATTGTATCGTACAGAGCGATCAAGAAGCTCTTTGCAGGGCGGGAGCGGGCTAGGACTTGCTATCGCTAAAGCTTTGATCGAGAAAAATGGAGGGGCGATCTGGGTTACTAGTGATCCTGGTGTATGCACGACTTTTGGTATCACAATTCCTAAGCATCCTTAGCCGCAGCCATTTAAGAGTTAATTAAGAATTGATTAAGAGCTATTTAAATTCGCCTGCTTATGATGTTAATAAGAGTTCTGAATTTATTATGCGAGGCAGGAGGTACAGCACATGGGCAGTATAATTCGCACGACCAATTTGACCAAAATATATGGCTCGCAAGCCGTAGTCGACAATTTGGACATTCATGTAAAGAAAGGACAGATTTACGGTTTTCTTGGTCGAAATGGTGCTGGAAAAACCACAACAATTCGAATGTTATTGGGCTTGATCAAGCCCTCACACGGGGAGATAGAGATTTTCGGAGAAAGCATGTCTGTCAAGCAGAAAGAGATACTGAGAAGAATAGGCTCAATGGTTGAGCATTCGGGGTTCTATGAGAACCTGACAGCTAGAGAAAATCTGCTTATTAATGCCAAGCTTATGGGGGTTCATAAGAGAGATGCGCTTGAGGACGCGCTTGAAATTGTAGGACTTGAACATGAAACCAGCAAAAGAGTTGGTCAATACTCGATGGGTATGAAACAAAGGCTGGGCATTGCAAGGGCAATTCTCCACCATCCCGAGCTGTTGATTCTGGACGAGCCCACGAATGGACTTGATCCGATTGGAATTAAAGAAATTCGAAAGCTGATTACTTCTTTGGCTTCGGAAAGAAAGATCACCGTGCTGATTTCCAGCCATATTCTTTCGGAAGTTGAGCAGCTAGCTGATCATATTGGCATTATTCATCAGGGTAAGCTGTTGGAGGAGGTTTCTTACGAGGAACTGCGAGCCAGAAATCGCAACTATTTGGAGTTTAAAGTATCCAATGACAATAAGGCAGTGAAGCTGCTAGAGCAGCGATGTGGCATTGTGGATTATGAGGTGTACGACGATGGTCATATCCGAGTATATTCGCATCTTGGTCAACAAGGCCTAATAAACAAGTTGTTTGTGGAACAAGGGATTGAAGTGTCGAAGATCACAGTAAGCGAAGACAGGTTGGAAGACTACTTTGTTAGGCTGATTGGTGGTGGGAGCATTGGTTGATCTCGTATACACGGAGCTGCTTAAGCTAAAGCGGGCTAAAATGTTTCTGGTCAGCGTTATCGGCGCCTCAGCAGCACCTATCATGATGTATCTCGCCTATTTGAATATGAAAAGCAAGACGCCAGATGAACCGATTTCATTTGAGCTGTCCTTCTATAATACAAACTTAAACGTGCTGTTGCTGATTGGACCTTTATTATATGGGGTCATTACAGCGTACCTCTTTAATCGTGAATACGCGGAAGATACATTAAAGAACTTGTTAACGATACCTGTGTCACGGACAAATCTTATTATAAGTAAATTGATCCTGCTGTTGGGATGGATTCTAGTGCTGACACTGGAGGCGTGGGGGTTAACGCTGCTGCTTGGCATTATAGGCGGATTTGAAGGTCTGAGCGCAGCCATACTGATACAATCGTTAAAGGAGTATTTGATCGGAGCTGTCTTGTTGTTTTTACTGTCTACACCAACGATGTTAACCACGTTTTTGTATAAAAATTATGTCCCGACCATTATATTTACGGCTGTGATTACATTGGGGAATGTATCTGTGATCAATTCCGACTTCAAGCCGCTTTACCCATGGTCGGCTGTTCATGTGATCACGATTAACGGTTATCTCCCGCAGTATCCCCCTTTATATTCTTTTTTGGCGATTGGGATTACTTCAATAGTTGGACTTATAGCTACAATCGTTTACTTTAAGAAGGTGGATATTAAGTGACATTAAATATAGAGTTATTTTGGGCCATTAACAATCTAGGTCAGCAATACGCCTTTCTTAACCCGAGCGTAGTCATTACGGCGGAATATACGATATATCTTTTGGCGTTAAGCATGCTTGTGTACTGGTTTACCAGAACTGCCGCTAACCGGATGATGGTCATTCAGGCCGGTCTCGCTTTTGTGTTTGCAGAGCTAACTGGAAAGGTGCTAGGACTTTTACATGCTCATCAACAGCCATTTGCCGAACTGAAAGATGTAAATAGATTAATCGAGCATGGCATTAATAACTCATTTCCAAGTGACCATACAATTTTGTTCTTTTCAGTGTGTATGTCTTATTGGCTGGTCCGCAGGAAATGGGGATGGTTATGGCTTGCTCTGGCCTGTTGTGTTGCGATATCTCGCATTTGGGTAGGCGTTCACTATCCTGTTGATATTGCCGTCGGATCGCTGGTAGGCATCACAGGAGCCTTGGTTTCCTATTGGTTGGTGCCCAAGCTTCCGTTTATTGCAGTGTTCCTTAAGCGGTATGAGCAAGCGGAACAGCGAATCTGGCCGACAACAGGCTAGTGATTGGGAAGAAGCTATTGTGAACGTAGGAATGACACGATAGCAGAAGCTGAGAAAGAGCATAGATTCGCCGTAAAAGCAGTCATCCCATGGATGGCTGCTGTTTTGTCATTCGTGGGGAGCATTATAGCAGAGTACGTTTCCCCTTTATAATGTCGTTCATAGGTTGTTCAAACTTTTTTGGTAGACTTACAACTTGGATGAATAACGGTAATTCCCTGCGTCAGCTGCAGGGAGCTATTTAGGTCAAAGGGGAGAGTGGAGCATGCGTTCCAAAATAAAACTAATCGGTACAGCTGCTGTGCTGATAACAGTATGTGTGGCAACTTATTTATGGGTAAATAAGCCGAAAGAAGCGCAGTCTGCACCTGTACCAACAGCACAAGTCACAAAAGGGGACATCGTAGTGAACGTGTCGGGGGCGGGGACAGTATCGCCCCGTTACTCAGCAACTGTCAAGCCCCAACAGTCAGGTGAACTGGAGAGCGTTACTTTTAAAAGCGGGGACGTCGTCAAGAAAGGGCAGCTGCTTGCCTCCTATAAGAGTGAAGACTTTTCCAGTCAGATTGCGAAGCAAAAGCTTCAACTACAGAAGCAGGAGATGGAGCTCGCACAGTTAAAGACGAAATATATCGAGGCGGATGAGCAGTCAAGAGGAGCTGTTGCCAATCAAATTGAAAGTATGAAACTGGATATGGCATTAAGCAACCAGGAGCTTCAAGACTTACAGGACAAACAAGCCAAGAAAGTGACGATCACTGCACCTATGGCAGGTACGATAACTTCAACAGATATAAGTTCAGGCATGCAAGTATCAGGTAACACGGTGGTGGCTGAAGTTGTAGATTACACACAGTTAAAAGCTGTGATTCAGATCGATGAGCTGGATATCCCGAAAGTGAAACTGAATCAGAAGACAGAGCTGACTTTTGAAGCGCTGCCAGACAAGAAACTGGAAGGAACGGTCATAGACATTGCCAATGAAGGCACAGCTTCCGGCGGTGTGGCCGTTTTTGACGTAACGATCGGGTTCCACTCGACGGTTGGTGTGAAGAGTGGCATGTCTGTACAGGCTTCAATTGAGGTAAATAAAAAGCAGAATATTTTGACGGTGCCTATTGAGGCCGTCTCGCAAATAAATGGGAAATCCTATGTTATGGTAGCATCAGGGGCCAATGAAACTGGATCACAGGCTGGCAGCGGCATGAAAGGTAAAAATGGTGACGAGAAGAGTTCTGCTGGAGTTGGATTAGAAGATGGGAACGGCGAACGGGACATAGATATGCCTGATAGTAAAGGGGGGAGTCAGCGACTGGAACAATCTAAAGGTGAGCGTGAGGAAGGATTTGTCGGCGAAGGTGGAAATACAAGCACTTCTAGAAGTGAAGCAGACGGAAAACGTGTAAGGAATATGTCCGATGAGGAGCGTGCTGCATTCCGAGACCGGATGCAAGCAGCAGGAGGACGTCAGTTAGCCAATGCAGGCAGTGGAGCAGCAGGTGGAGCCTTGGTTGCCACCGCCGGAACTAGAACTGAAGTAACGGTAGGTATTAACAACGAGACTTACATGGAGATTGTGAGCGGAGTAAAGGAAGGCAGCACGGTTATTCTTCCTGCAGTAAAAGCTTCGTCTGCGAGCAGTACGAACCAATTTAACGGTATGGGCGGCTTAGGTGGTTTCGGTGGCATGAGTGGAGGAATGGGAGGGAGCTTCAGCGGAAACCAACGCCAATCAGGTGTACAGCGTCAGTCAGGAGGTAATTCTGGAGGCGGAGGCGGGCGATGAATAGAGATGATTTAACACCGATAACGGATCATGCTGCCATTGTTCTGCCGGGACATCAGAACCCCCGTGAAGAGAGCATCCAGTTGATAAGAAAGATGTCACTGATCCTCAAAGATATTACAAAGACGTATGTTATGGGCGGAGAAGAAGTGATCTCGTTGGATCGAGTATCACTTAACATCTATGAAGGGGAGTTCTTGGCGATTGTCGGCCCTTCGGGATCTGGGAAATCAACGCTCATGAACATTATGGGCTGTTTGGATACTCCGACGAAAGGTCAATATTGGCTCGACGGACAAGAGACAAGTCAATTGTCGAACAACCGATTGGCGGAAATTCGCAATCAAAAGATCGGATTTATTTTTCAAGGGTTCCATCTGATCCCAACGCTAACGGCGTTTGAAAATGTTGAACTGCCGCTCGTCTATCGTGGGTTACCGACTAAGAAGAGGCATGACATGGCGCTGAGTGCATTAAGGCAGGTAGGATTGGAAGATCGTATGTTTCATTTGCCAAAGCAGCTTTCTGGTGGTCAACAGCAGCGTGTAGCCATCGCCAGAGCATTAGCGGGAGATCCGCCCCTAATTCTGGCAGATGAACCGACAGGGGCACTGGATACGAAGACCGGCAGCGAAGTATTGGCATTTATGAAGCAGCTAAATGAAAAGGGGAACACAATCGTCTTAATTACACACGATCCTGAGGTTGCGAAGCAGGCCGAAAGGGTGATCCGCATTCAAGATGGCGCAATCCATGAAGTTTGGAGGGAGCATCCATGAGAACGACACAGGCACTAAAGATGGCCTGGCGGAGCATACTGTCAAATAAGCTGCGCACGCTACTAACTATGCTGGGAATTATGATTGGCGTAGCGGCTGTCATTACACTAGTGTCGATGGGTGAAGGAACGGCCAAGCAAGTGAAGTCGCAGGTCGCCAGTCTGGGCTCCAATCTATTGTCCGTCACTGTAACGGGCAGAGGTGCGCTCTCTTCGCTGACTTTGGATGAAGCGATGTCGTTCCAAACGATTCCGGGTGTAGCTGCGGTGTCGCCAGTGGTGAGCGGAAATGTGCAGGCAAAGGCAGGACTCCAAAACACAAATGTACCTGTAGAAGGGATTACAGCAGAGTACGAGACAGTACGCGATTATCACGTGTCAAGCGGACGATTTATATTGCCAATTGATGCGACTTATTACCAGAAGGTCGCGATTATAGGAACAGATACGGCAGCCGAACTTTACCCTGAGATGAACCCGCTTGGCCAGAACCTATCCTTGAACGGTGCAGCTTATAAAATTGTAGGTGTTATGGAATCCAAGGGCAGTTCGTTAGGAAGCTCCAACGATAATAAAATCTGGATTCCATTGACGACAGCTGAACGACTGCTGCAGTCAAAAGGGATACGCACTGTGTATGTGAAGTTTACCGAGCCGGAACAGGCCGATACGATAACGACAGTGTTAGAGTCTAAATTGACGTCCAAGTTCCGGGGCTCTACAGATAGTTATCGTATTTTCAACCAGGCAGACATGGTCGAGACGATCAGCAATGTATCACAGACGATGACATTGATGTTAGCTGGAATTGCATCTATTTCATTGTTGGTTGGAGGCATTGGCATTATGAACATTATGCTTGTATCCGTAACGGAGCGAACACGTGAGATCGGCATTCGCAAATCATTAGGCGCCAAGAAGCGTGACATTATGCAGCAATTTATGATGGAGGCTGCGATGATCAGCGGATGCAGCGGGTTGTGTGGCATCGCTATTGGTATTGCAGGTGCTTATTTTGCTAGTCGAGCGATGGGTACACCGTTTGCGCTTGCCCCTGACATGATGTGGCTAGCTTTTTCTTTCTCTGTTGGCATCGGTGTGGTATTCGGCTTGTTCCCAGCCAACAAAGCATCCGATTTGAAACCGGTGGATGCCTTACGGTACGATTAAGACAAGAAGAAAAGGAACGTTTGCACTACGCTATGTGCCAGTTAAGGAGGTAGAGCATTGTTAAAGCAGCCTCACATACTCATTGTAGAGGACGACGCATACATTTCAGATCTCATCGCGCTTTATTTAACTAAATACGCATATACGTATCTAATTGCCGAGGACGGGGCACAGGCGCTTGAACTGCTGTATGCCCAACCGCCGGATTTGGTGCTGCTGGATATCATGCTGCCCAAGGTGGATGGCTGGGGTGTATGCGCGGAGATCCGAAAGAACAGTGATGTGCCCATTATTATGGTGACGGGTAGTGGCGAGAGCTATGACAAGTTAAAGGGCTTCGCAGGGGGCGTTGATGAGTATATTGTAAAGCCGTTTGACCCGAAAGAATTGATCGCTCGTATACAGGCAGTGCTGCGAAGAGCAAATCCTGTCTTTTTTAAGCCTTCGCTGCAATATACCGGGCTTCTGATCCAAGCAGCTGACAATCGAATCATTACCGATGCGGGAGAAGTTATGCTGGCGCCAAAGGAAATGGAACTGCTTCATGTGCTGGCGTCCAATCCCAATAAGGTATTTACGCGCGAACAACTGCTTGTGCAAGTATGGGGGGCAGACTATCCGAACGACTTTAGGACGGTTGATGTGCATATTAAGAGGATTCGGGAGAAAATTGGGTATTCAGCGCATTGGAATATGGCTACCGTGTGGGGTGTCGGCTACAAGTTCGAGGTGATGCGATGAAGAGCTTGATAAAGTTCAGTCCTAAGGGGATGTTCTTTAAAATATTGATGACGCTGCTCATCCTGCTAGTAGCATCTTATGCTTTGCTGATAGGAGTATCCTCCTTTTTTTTCAAAGATGATCTTCGTGAGAGGCAGCGATTTCAGGACCGTAATCAACTGGACAGCATTGGGCAATTTATGATTGAAGCCGACACATCAGGTTGGAGTGATGAGATGGTATTGTCTGCACTTAAGCTGACTGTACCGCCGCAGCTTCGTTCCTTATATATTATCGACCGGGGGACTAGTCGCATTCGGATCTCGCTTGCACCGCACAATAGCCCCTTTCAGCCAGATGCATTAATGCTTAAAGCTGTTGTGCGTGGAACGGAGGGGGGCGGGCGATACTTTAACGAATTCGAGCAGAGTGGAGACAAAACTATTGTTGCTGCTCAGGCCGTTGAAATTCCAGGAAAACCGGGATTGATCGTCATGACGGCCTCCAATATGTTAGAGAAAGACGTGCGCATGTGGAGCCGCAGATTGTGGCTTGCGATTGGCATTACCCTGGCGATGGGGATTATATTTGCTCTGATCCTGTCTTCGTATTTGTCTGGCCGATTGCGCAAGCTGGAAGAGGCTTCACGTCGGATTGCCAAAGGAAAATTCGATCTGTTGATTCCCATTTATTCTCGCGATGAGCTGGGGCATCTGGCGCGTTCATTGGAACAGATGGCGCTTGAGTTGGGCAGCCTTGACCGGATGCGCAAGGAGTTTGTAGCTAATGTATCACATGATATGCGTTCTCCGCTTACTTCGATGCATGGCTATCTGGAGGCAATACTGGATGGAACGATTCCGTCCGAGCATGTACCACGTTATGTGCGAATCGTGCAGGAACAGAACAAGCGATTAATTCGACTAGTAAATGACCTGCTGGATATAGCGCGTATAGAGGCGGGGCAGTTTCATATATTAGCGGTTCCATTTAACTTAACGGAGGCCATCCGGCAGGTGTTGGCTCGGATGGAGCCGCATTTGCAGCATCATCGGGTGATGTTACACGCTGCTGATTCGCAGGGAAGAGATATCTGGGTTCATGCGGACTCTGACAGGATCGAGCAGGTTCTAGTTAATCTCATTCAAAATGCGGTGGAATATTCAGGACCAGACACAACCATTGCGATCACCGTAGAAGCAGGAATGGAAGTATTCGTCTCCGTATCTGATGAAGGCATTGGAATGGAGGAAGCTGATCTACAACAGATTTGGGAGCGGTTCTATAAGACGGACAAGGCAAGAACACGCAAAAATGGAACAGGTATTGGCTTATCTATCGTAAAAGCAATTATTGATGGCCATCGCTCTAACATCAGGGTGCATAGTATACCGCAGCAGGGTACAACTTTTATTTTTACGCTTCCGTTAGCTGAAGGACCAGCGGCTTTGGGTGATATGACAAAGTAAGAGGTATCAAGCTGATGATCTCGCTTGCCGCTTGTTGGTGTTGTTGTATGATCGATGTTAAATCAATTCGACTTCCTCCGGTTTAATGGAGATTAAGTCTAAAAACATATGCTGTATGTATCCTTATAGGTAAGCAAAAGCACCTTCTGCGCCGTAGGCTGCGGAGAGCCCTGCATCAGTTTGAAGCGGCCTCACCGTTACACAATGGACGTAAAGGTGCTTTTTTCTTAATAAAGGTTTACACGCTTAGGATCAAATAAAGGATAAAAGTTCCCGCAATAGCATACATGATTGGTGATACTTCTTTCCATCGGCCAATACATAGCTTAATGAGTGCATAGGCAATGAAGCCAATTGCAATACCATTTGCGATACTGAATGTTAATGGAATAAGTGCGATTAGCAGCACCGCCGGAATCCACTCGCTCATATCAGTGGTGTCGATCAACGTGATCTGCTGCAGCATTAAGGCACCAACGATAATAAGAATTGGTGCTATCGCGCTTGCAGGTATCCATTGCAAGAGCGGAATACAGAACATGGCGGGAATAAAGAGAAGCCCCGCAACTAACGAAGTAAGCCCCGTTTTACCACCAGCGGCAATTCCGGTAGCGCTTTCAGCTGCAGTAGAGGCTGGGCTGCTGCCTAATAGTCCAGCCCCGATAATGGACACCGCTATCGCTCTGAAAGAATAGGTAAAACGATCGCGGTCAGGAATCATACCCAACTGCGCCCCCATATTTTCAAATAATACTGTAATCGTTAAAGCAAATACGCCGATCCAAAACGAGAATGATGTCCATCCACTGAAGTCCACAGCACCAAGCAGCTCACCATATGATGCGAATGAGGGCAGCATACTGTCAATCTTGTCACCTTTAACTATGCCCATCAGCCATCCAACTAAGGTTCCAAATAGGATGCCGAGTAAGAATCCGCCTTTTACCTTCCGTAAAAATAACCAGATCATCACGAGCAAGGTAATAAGCGTAGTTGCCACATAAGGATCATGGACGTTACCCATTTTGACAAAAGTACCAGGGTTGGCAACTACCAGCCCGCCATTTTTTAATCCAAGAAAAGCTATAAAGAAACCGATGCCGGCTGTCATAGCATGAATAAGCGATTTGGGGATTGCCGCAAGCAGGTGCTTAGCGAACGGAGTTACCGTAATAAGGAGGAATAGTCCGCCGGCCGTTATCACGACTGCCAATGCCTGCTGCCATGGAAGTCCTAGTGAGGCGACGAGTGTAAATACGAAAAAGGCACTTGTGCCGAGTCCGGGTACAACGATAAAGGGGGAATTGGCATAAAAGGACATCATCATACATCCGAAAAAGGACACGATTGCAGTTGCAATCATCGCTGCTTCATAGGGAACTCCTGCTTGATGCAGCAGGCTTCCATTCACCGCAATAATGTAAGACACCGTAATAAATGCCGTTAATCCTGCCATCACTTCGGTGCGGACAGTCGTACCGGCGTCTTGTAATTTGTACCATCGCTGCAGCATTATTGATACAACTCCTTTACACATTTGTGCCTGATTTGCAATTAGTTTAGACTTCTACTTCTATTCGATTTTTATACCGAACATCCATACGTTATAACGTGAATCGTAAATATGCAATAGGAGAAATCACAAATGCGATACATGCAGAGTTCGGGAGCTGTTTTTAATGAGGTAATGAGAAGTTTATTTTGATTTAAAAGCTCGTCAGAAGTCATATATGATGTGAACTTAAATGCAAAAAATAGGACAAGAAAAGCCCTGTTCATAGGTGAACAGAGCCTTGCAGCCCTAGCTAGCACAGCTAGTCCCAGGCATGATGCGAGTGTGAAGCAGACGCTATTTGTGCCCATTGTCTGCATTCGCGGATTGGGAAGCACGCTGCGGTGTGATGTCAATCCAGGCAGCTGGCTTATGATCAATCAAATCGAGGTTCCGAAGCATTTGCTGCGTTCCTTTACGTGCTTGCTGTACACCGTCTGTGATGTTTCCACGAAGTTCGCGTCCAGACTTTGGCGCTAGGAGCAGGGCTGCCGCACCTCCGATTACGGCTCCGACGATCGAGCCGAGCAAAAATGCACGGTTGGATGAGGGTTGGGACATCGTAATTCCTCCTCGTTCAAGATTTATATTGAATATATCACGAGGCGCTAAGGAATTGCACATTTCGGGCATTTTGGCAGGGACAAGATGTCGATGTGATGTCGAAAATTGTGGATGTTACATGTGGAACAGTCAACTTTTGTAAAAATATGATGGCGATAATAGGTCAAAATAATGCTTCATTATTTTTGCGATATTATTTATGATATAACGTTTACTCGTAAATGTAGCCTGCGAACACCAATGCTCTAAGGTATTGTTGATAAAAACTTTCTTTAACAACCATATGCTGAGGCTCTATACCCGAAAGGACGATAATTTCATCGTACAAGAGAGCAGAACCACCGCGGACGGTCCATCCACTCGGGTATATGTGATCTTTGGATTCAATAAAAATATATCCGGTTCTCTCGCTGACGGGATCGTAATTAAACCATCCTTGTTTTTCATCAATGGATCTTTGTTGAAAGGTTGTTTCTCTTTCGCATAATTCTTTCAGTATTGCGGGATGGTCCACTTTATAAGCGGCAACACCATCGGCATAACAAGCATGAGGATCTTTGCTCAAGTCTTCAAAGTAGGAGATATCGATTGAGCTTGCCAAGTATCTTGTTTTAAGTCTTTGGTCTATTTCTTTTAACGTAAATTGATTGGGAAGACTTAGCCGTTTAAATTGTTCTGATAAAAAATCATAATCCATAGAATTCACCTGGCCATAATAAAGATGGTTTGCTAACTAGCCTGTGGTAAAGAAACGAAGGGATTGATATATAATGTTCTTGGATTCTTACCTTCTCTTGCTGACATCCCATAAAATACATGTCCGTGAGTTCTATAGGTATCGTGGTAATGGTTGTAATACATAATGCCTACATAACCTGAGTCATAATGATTTTCCTGCCCTTTTGGAGTCAAACCACCAGATGCCGCACGTGCTAAAGCTATAGCATCGCTTTCTTTGGCTGTCCATACATCATTGTATTTACCAGTCGCATAATAGGCAAGTGCTGCCTCTTTGTTCATAGCTTCTCCAATTAGCAGTTTGCTTTTGTTGCTGTAATTAAAAGATACTTTATGGTATTTAAACTCTGTCTTCTCAGAGTTTCTATATAGTTCTTGGAAAACGTCATCAACTAATGCTTTACCTTCTATTAACACAATAGTTGCCGCAGCCAGCCAACCTAGAAGTTCTAAAAGTTCAATCAAGCCAATAACAGCACCTACAGCGCCTACAGCATTAGTCTGAGATGGTTTTTCTTGGTAGTTATCCTGTGGAGTGGAGAAATGTAAAACTTGTGAATAGATATTTGAGGCGCTCTGATTCGATGCATATGATGAGATAGGGAACACAAATAACAATACCGTCACAAGTAGAAAGGCAATAGATTTATTCCATTTATTCTTCATATTAAAATAATACCTCCTCAAATAAAAACGGTGTTTAATAAAAATATAAGCTTTAAGTGATTTTCAAGGAGTTTTTTAAAATGTATTTTTTTACCTTCTTTCGCGAAAGTGATTTCATTATAGAACAAAAATTTTTGGTTTCAATTCATTATTCTCCATTAATGTATCTTAAAGTAAATATATTGGAAGTAAACTTATGTTTACAACATGAGAAGGTTATTATCTTATCTTTACTAGAAATTATGTAAAGAGTAGACTGCTTCAGTATAACGTAGATGAAAAGGATGAAGGAAAAAATAGAAGGCTTTCATTTAACGAAGATGTGCAGCTTTTAAACTTTCGCAACAAATAACCTTCACATTTGCATGCCTGAGCAGATGGAAGGTTATTTGTATTGTCTTGACATACTAACTGATGAAACTGCAAATACATAACTTCTATATAGTAAGAGTCTCATCTCAAGGGGTCAAAGCCGCAGTACGATTGTCTCGATGATCGCAGCGACACCAGCGGCCGCCAGAATGATGAGCAGCCACCAAGCACCCGGAACAAATAGTACCAGCGCTGTCAGGAACAAGGCAGACCAGATTCCGGTGCACCAATGGCACAATAAGATTAAACCGATGAAGCGGCGTATTCCAGTACCACGAGGCTCAAATACTGTGATTACTTGTCCTTGCTCGTCCTTCTGTGCAGACGGTTCGATAAAGTGACGGCGCAGCGGGATAGATATATCATCGTATACGAGCAGATGAGTAAAGCGGAAGCTCGCAAACGCAAGAATAATAAATTGAAGCCAGCTAAGTTCAGTGAACATCATTAACCCTCCTTCAAAGGATAATGGGTCATAAGCGCTATCCAATAACGGAATGTGTTTACGGCAGCATAAGTTCGTCCAATCCTATTATTCTATTATTCATATACTGTTTAGTAGAAAGAGCAGGAGGTGAGCAAAATGTGTTTCTGTAATTCCGTGAATAGAGCTAATCAAGCTGCTAATTCTACATGGTGGAAAAACGGTTCCCAACCAGCGGTACCAATTACGCAGGCTCAACCTGGGATTGTTCCACCTGCACCTCAGCCAATCTCGCTGCAGGCGGTGCCTGTGAAGAAGTAAATGTGGAACTATATCGTAATATATTCAAGCCTGCAAAGTTGGTGCGCCTTTTCTATCACTTTTGCAGGCTTTACTTTTCTCTATGCATTTAAGAGGCGGAATATGTACGGTTATAAATGAGGTATCACAGTATACTGCTGTATAGTTTTATTTACACTTGATGTATAATATTCCCTCTTGTGCACACGATACGTGTACAGGAGGTGGAGGCGATGTGCCGCCAATATTCAATCAGTGCGAGTGTCGTTGAGTTACAGGCTTTATTTGGTATCGATCAGGTTAATATGAATTATCGCCCTCGTTATAACGTAATTCCGACACAAGAGGTACCTGTCGTTCACCTGATGGATGGGCAACGAATACTGGACAAATTCAGGTGGGGACTCGTACCTTTCTGGGCAGTTGATGCCGTCAATGCCGATCTTTTATCTGTTTTTGAAAATGTAGCGTATCGCAAAGTGATTGAGCGCCAGCGCTGTATTATTCCGTGCACGGGTTTCTATTATTGGCGTACGACGGATAAGCGCAAGCATCCGGTACGGGTTGTGCTGCGTACGAACGGTACTTTTGGCATTGCAGGGCTATACGACATGTGGCGTAATGCTAAAGGTGACACGTATCGTACCTGCACGCTGCTTATGGCTCCCCGTGGGAATGCGCTTACGGTTGAGTTTGATCGTCGTATGCCTGCTATACTGGAACCGGAGGAGTACACCAAGTGGTTGGAGCCGGAGTCGCTTGAGGTGGAGTATTTTCAGAGAATGCTGAAGCCTGTTCATGAGAACCGAATGCATCTCTATCCCGTATCGCCATTAATTGAGCATTCGTCTTATGATGAAGAAGCTTGTATTCAGGAAATGGACTTAAAGCAGGCATGGGTGAAAAACTAACAGGCTTGAATTAAACTCATATAGATGATTCCGCATTCTGATTTGAACGTTAAAAGAGGCTAGTCCAGTTACTGGGCGGGCCTCTTTGTTTTGTGCAAAGGCCAGCGATTAGATATCTGCGTATAAATTGTTGTGCTCCCTAGGGTAATATACAATGGAAGAGTATGGTTATGCCTCGTAAAATTATAGTCATGAACGGATGGTGAAAGTGATGCGTAATCGACAGCTTGTCTGTGTAACAATCGTTATTACTCACATCGTGTTTGCAGCAATAGTAGTCATACTTGCATCATCACTTCATATGCAGCAACTGGATCCAACTGTACAGTTGAAGCCATTCACATCATGGAGACACGTAGAAAGTTCGGAAGGGTTACGAACACTGCCCGTTGGCATGATCGTGTACAGTCGAGTGTCAGCCCATGAAGCCGAGTTGGATCGACATGTAGTTCAGCAAAGAATGGATGTGCTAACACGATTATGGCCAGATAAGGAGGGACTATTACTCCGTCACCTATATCATTTCCCCGATGCACAGTAGGCAGCAGCGCTATCCCATCGTTCATAACTATCCATGATATAATAGCGATTAGTTGGAGCAGGTTCCTGCAGGGAGCCTGTTCTGTATATTTAGGAAGTTATTCATATAAAGGAGTCGAACCTTCATGCCGCCAAGACCTTATCCGGATTGGTCGTGGTCGCCTTCGCGCCATAACCTGTTTGAAGAATGCCGCCGCAAATACTACTTCCATTACTACGCTGCGCATAATGGTTGGTATTTGGACGCTCCGCCTATGGCGAGGCAGGCGTATCGATTGAAGCAGATGACGAATCTATACCTTATATTCGGAGATGCTGTGCACAAGATGGCTGAGGAAGCGGTGAAGTCTTATCATCACTATGGAAAAATACAGGAGCCAGAGGAGATCATAAAACGAATCCGCTTTCTGTTAAACCAAGCTTATAAGGATTCCAAGGACATAGAGGCTTGGACAGCACAGCCCAAGCAGCGGCGGATGCTGCACGAGATGTATTATAGAGGCGGATTGCCGCCGCAGTTAACGGAGACCATCAAGACACGCTTGCCGATTTTAGTTGATCGGCTGCTTGGCAGTGAAAGCTTGCAGCATTTTATGCATGCGGATAGCTGTCATTTGGTGGAGCTGGAGAAGCTGAATACGCTTGATCTGGGCGATACGATGATCTACGTTAAGCTTGACTTTATGTACCGCCAGGCGGGCCGTTATATCATTGTGGACTGGAAAACGGGGCAGGAGGACGAACGAAATGTCACACAGCTTCGTCTATATAGCTGGTATGTTCATGAGAATTATGGCATTCCGTATGAGCAGATCGATATTCGTACGGAATATTTGCTGAGTGGGCAGTGCAAGCTGGACCAAGTGGAAGAGTATGAGATGAATGAGCTTGCAGCTTATGTGGAGACTAGCATTGCCAAGATGCGTCATTATTTGTCGGATACTGCTGCTAATGCCCCCAAGTCTATAATGGATTTTGAGGTTACGGATGACGAGCGAAAATGCCGCCGCT
The DNA here is from genome assembly GCF_022346885.1 of Paenibacillus sp. ACRRX. GTDB lineage: Bacteria > Bacillota > Bacilli > Paenibacillales > Paenibacillaceae > Paenibacillus_B. The sequence continues at coordinate 244,478 of NZ_JAKRNK010000004.1, read as the reverse complement.
GCTCTTATCGTGAAATGTGCGAAGGGGCTAGGCCGCGAACAGATGAAGAGTAGTTGTTGTTGGTTGTTTTAAATAGGAGTTTGTGTGACAAAAGAGCTATTAAACATGTAGGCCAGTGCAGGCAGCAGGTACTTATAATTCATGAACTTATAGAGAAACTTACAGAGAATGTGACAGCATGGGTGATGCTTAAGTGGGGATCGGAAATAGACTTGAGCTGACGTCGTAAATAAGCGGGAAAGGAAGCACCAGATGACACAAATGGAGCATGATTCACTTGCAGGTGATGCCAACGGATGTAATCAGGGGATAGACGGCAGGATGTCCCGGTCGTGGTTTAGGCAGGGAGCGTTGCCTCTGGCACCACATCTGCTCGGACAGACATTGGTGAGACGAACGTCCGAAGGGTTGATTCGATGCCGAATTGTGGAGACGGAAAGTTATGTTGCACCGCTTGATAAGGGTAGTCATGCCTATGGCAATCGTCGTACGAAACGAACCGAGACGATGTTCCAAGATGGCGGCAAGGCTTATGTTTACTTAATATATGGCATGCATTACTGCTTAAATGTAGTTGCAGCGGAGCAGGAGCAGGCTGAGGCTGTGCTGATTCGCGCAGTTGAGCCGTTATCACAACTGGACGCGGATTTGATGCGTGCACGTAGGCCAATCCGCTCACGTAAAGCGGCGGATATTAGTAACGGGCCTGGGAAGCTGTGCGCTGCGCTTGATATCAACAAGCGTTTTGATGGTGCTGATCTGGTGATGGGAGAAGAACTCTGGATCGATCAAGGAATCCAAATTCCCTATGCGCAGATTGCATGTGCTGCTCGTATTAACATTCCTTACGCAGAAGAGTATGCGGATAAACTATGGCGTTTCTACATTGCGGGGAATCCATATATATCTGTTGTAGACAAGCAGGCTGTGCCATTGTCCAGCACCGCCCGCATGATGGAGACGTTTCAAGCTGAATCTGGTGAATAGTTTCGAATCTAATGGTAGACAATGAACGCAGGAACAAATGTATGACAAGCGATGGAATGTGCGCGAAGCACGGCCCATCGCTTTTTACATATTGGGTAGGCAAATAAGGAATTTTGAATAACATTTAAAAAATCATTTGAATATACGAATATGTGGTGATATAATTCAATTAAACATTCAAACGAATACTTGATTAACAAATATTTCGTTTTGTTATACAACTACTAATCTTCAGAATATGGAGGTACAAAGAATGGTGCCTAAACCAATTAAAGAGGATATTCAACAAGATGTGTGTGAGCTTGTGTGCTACGACCTAGCTAAGATTAACAAGCTCAAAGGACGTGTCGTTGAGCATGAAGTGAGCAATATGGCCCAAATGTTTAAGGCGTTGTCTGACTCGACAAGGATGAAAATGGCGGTGTATCTGGATGAGGGCGAAGAGTTGTGCGTGTGTGATATGGCTGTTTTAACGGGTCATTCGATCGCAACAACTTCGCATCATCTGCGGTTGATGAAATCGCTTGGTATCGCGAAGTCGCGTAAAGAAGGGAAAAATGTATTTTATTCACTGACTGACCATCATATTCGTATGCTGATTCGGATGACTCAAGAGCATATGAGAGAGGAGCATTGTCATGACTAGAACACTCCCTAATCAACTAGCACAAGGTGACGAGCGGCAGTCGTTTCAGGTAAAAGGCTTATCTTGCGCCAATTGCGCTCGTGAATGTGAGATCGATATTCGACGTTTGGAGAATGGCAAAGACGCGGAATTACATTACAACAGCGGAACTCTAAAGATTAATCCATCAGTCAATCGCAAGCAAGTGGAGCGTATTTTGCGTCGGGATGGTGCATATCTCGTAGAGGCAGGTGCTTTAACTGGGGAAGGCTTTACGAGAGCCTCGGGCAGCAAGGGCAAGGGATCTCAACAGAGTGAGCAGCTTCATGCAGCGGGACATGAGCATGGGCATGAACATCACAATTGTGAGGGGCATTCACATGGCTCGCATTCGCATAATCACGCGAATGGCGATAAGCATGATCATTCTGATGCTAACCACGAACATGGGGAAGCGCATGGGCACGATCACAGCCACGGACATAGCCATGAGCACGGCTCGATGAAACGAATGAAGTGGTTTCTCGGCATATCGTCTGTGCTTTACGTCTCTACTTTCATGTTGGATGGTCGTATCCCACAGTGGTCCTTAATCGCTCTTTACTTAATTGCCGTGCTATTGAGTGGTCACACCACATTTATGCAAGGGCTGCGTAATCTGTTCCGTTTACGTTTTAATATGGATACTCTGATGACAGTAGCACTTACAGGCGCAGTAGTAATGGGCGAATGGAAAGAAGCAACTCTAGTTGCTATCTTGTTTGGACTTAATGAGATTCTTGAAGGTTACGGTATGGAACGGGCAAGACAATCAGTTGCTTCGCTGTTAGCAGTGGCGCCTAAGCAAGCCAATGTACTGCGACACGGTGAGACGGTTACGATTCCAATCGAGCAGCTCAAAGTCAACGATACGGTCGTTGTGCGACCAGGCGAGAAGATTCCATCTGACGGCACCGTGTTGGAGGGAATCAGCGGGGTCGACGAAGCTGCTATTACAGGTGAATCATTGCCGGTAGCCAAAGAGGTCGGAAGCAGCGTTTATGGAGGCAGCATTAACACATCTGGTCTGTTAAAAGTTCGGGTAGACAAAGCGTATGAGGACTCATCCTTAGCTAAAATATTACATTTGGTTCGAGAAGCGCAAGACACTAAGACACCAACGGAGTTGTTTATTGATAAGTTTGCGCAATATTATACTCCTGTCATTATGATCATTGCAGCGCTAGTAATGGTTGTACCGCCGCTCCTGCTGGACGGGGATTGGTTCAAATGGGTCTATCAAGGCTTTGCTGTCTTAATTGTTGGCTGCCCATGTGCCTTAATTCTGTCCTCTCCAATTGCGATCGTAAGCGGTATAACACGCACGGCACGTATGGGAATTCTGGTCAAAGGCGGCGTCCATCTGGAGCAGCTTGGCAAAATTAACGCCCTTGCTTTTGATAAGACAGGAACTTTAACCAAAGGCGAGCCTGCTGTAATGGCAGAGGTCGTGTATGATCAGGGACGCTGTTACGATGTTATCGGCGCTGTTGAGCAGGGCTCGCTTCACCCGCTTGCGAAGGCCATGATTCGATATGTAAATGGAAAGGGCTTGACGCAATTTGTAGAGCCTTCACATGCAGAGACTGTTGCGGGTGAAGGAATCGAAGCTATTATTGAGGGTACGACTTATCTAGTAGGCAGTGAGCGCATATTAAATCGGGACGGGGCCGCATTCGAGCAGGCACAAGCAGATGCCGAGCGCATGAAGGCTCAGGGTTATACCATCGTTGCAGTCGTGGAGCATGGTCGTCCCCTTGGTGTATTTGGCCTTGCTGATGAGATTCGGGAAGAGAGTCGGGCTACGATACAGGCACTTCATGATGCGCATATCACACATACCATCATGCTGACAGGCGACCACAAGCAATCTGCTGCTCGAGTGGCAGAAGCGGTTGGTGTGTCAGAATGGCATGCGGGACTGCTGCCAGAGCAAAAGGTCGAGCAAGTAAAGGAACTGGCCAAGAAGTACCGTGTAGCGATGGTAGGGGATGGCATTAATGATGCACCGGCCCTAGCTTCCGCACAATTAGGTATTGCGATGGGCAAAGGAACGGACAGCGCCGTTGAGACGGCCGATATCGTATTAATGCAGGATCATCTCGGCAAGCTGCCAGCAGCTATTCGGGTATCCCGTCTCGTCAATCGGGTCATTCGACTTAACATTGGTTTATCGCTGGGGCTGAAGATAATCGCTTTGCTGCTCACCATACCTGGTTGGCTTACGCTTTGGATTGCGATCCTGTCTGACATGGGGGCTACCATAGTTGTGACATTGCTGGGGCTCACAATCCTGCTCGGCAAAGATCCAGAATGATTGGTAATTGAATAAAGAGTTACTTAAATATAAAACGGTACTTGAGCGTCATGCTCGGGTACCGTTTTTTAATTGATTTGGATATTCAATTGGATTATAGAGGTTAAGCGTGTTCGTGCAAGGAAGGACTTTTGTTCCTTTAGAGTAAGAGGAAGTATGAGAGCAGTTTATTAAATAAGTGATACATATATTTTGAAAAATCGGGGACGCTGTGATAAGGAAATCATTTGCTTGCGTAAACTTGCATATTGAGATGAGAAAGGTGGAGCCTCACTTGAAATTTAATCACCTTGGATTACCATTTGTCACAGCCAGCAACAGAAGACAACGAAGAAGGATTACGGTATCACTACTTGTATATACATGCTTGGGTATTATCCTGAACATCTCAACGGCTCATGCGCAAGCATGTACAACGGCTGTTACAAAAGAACGTAATGCTGCATACGTAAGAAATCTTATGACAGCTTCTGAAGGTGAACACATAGCAGCTAGGGGAGAAGGTCTTGCTCTTGCGACTCAACGATATCCTACAGATCACGGCAGCAAGTACACGGATGATTCCCGAAAATACACTACGATGCCGACGCTGAATAAAACAAATGAACCGTGGGTGGTAACCAACAATACGGTGCGTATCAATCAAGATGACCCTGTTTTGGCGGCTATCGCTGTCTCAAGAATAGCTTGGCCTGCTCTGACGGAGGAAGGAAGGCCTAACGGCATCGTGCTGGTGACCAAAGAGCATTGGGGGATAGCTGCCGCGGCAGCACATCTGATTCACCATCCGCTGAACGCACCGCTTCTTTATACAGATCAAGATCGTATTCCTGAGGCTACGCGGCAAGAGATTGCAAGGCTGCGACCTAAAGGAATCGAAAAAGGAGCCTATCCGCGAGTAATTGTAGTCGGCAATGTTCACCAGTCTGTGTGGGATCAATTGAAAGCAATGGGCTTCGATGTGAGGCGGATTGCCAGTAGCGAGCCCGCGCAGGCAGCCGCAGATGTCGATCTATACATGTCGCGTACAAGTGGGCAGCTTTCTCCAACCGTCGTCGTAGGTTCACTAGATGCACCTGCCTTCACGCTGCCTGCTGTAAATTGGACAGCACATATGCCTGAGCCGTTGTTGTTTGTAACAAAAGACGGCATTCCACAAGCTACTGCTGATGCGCTTGCAAAGCGGCGCAAGACTGCAGTTATTTACATAATAGGCCCGCGCACCGCAGTATCAGCGGAAACAGCAGCGCAGTTATCTGCTTTCGGAAGAGTGGAGCGGATTGAGGGAGCCAACCCTACCGCCAATGCGGTGGCTTTTGCCCGATACAAGGACCCGAACACAGGCTTCGGGTGGGGGATTACGACACCAGGGCATAACTTTTCACTTGCTCTGGGGAATGATCCGCTGCTAATTGCGGCTGCTGCGCCATTTGCTCACAAAGGTAAGCATGCGCCCTTACTACTGACAGCTGGCAGTCAGATCCCGCCTGTACTGCGTCAATACCTCGAAGGAGTTCGACCGACGTATGATCGCACGCCTGCCGAAGGGCCCTATAATGCTGCATGGCTGCTTGGGACTGCATCCAGCCTGACACCTGCGCTGCAGGGGGACATTGATGATTTGCTCGAAATTAGCAGCGGTTCCGGAGCGCATGCAGCGCATCACGGCGGGCATGGAGCGTAACTTCTCCTCGGGGTGGCACCTCATCCTCGGTGACTGCCGTTGAACTTGCTCGTATGAGCGTATCAACCTTGACAGGGTTTCCCTCTTACATACAGAACACACTCGCTCGCAAAAGTGGTTCCACTCCGAATCCGGGCCACACACGGCCACAGCTGGAGCATCCTGTGAAGCTGTGCATTAAACAATAGGGTTGGAGCAGGCTGCTCCAATGCAACTGATGACCGACAGTCACCCGGAATGTTAGTTTCGGGTGACTGTCGGTCATCTTTTGCTGTTTGTATGTTTGATGGAGAAGTGTCTTTGAAGATGTTATTCCTGTACCCCTCAGTTCTTGCTTCTGATTTAGACAAGTTAGGCTGCACACACCTTCTGCTCAGATCAAGGAATCTGCCGCATTATCATTAGGTACCAAATGAACCTAAAATGTTACCATTCGATGACATAGATCACATTGAAATGACGATTCTAGTAAAAGAAATAGAAAAATTGTCGGTTTTCGTTTACATTAGAAAGGAGTAGATACCTATGTCAGCGAATATAGACATCATGACATACATACTAAAAAAGCAATGAAGAGGTGAATCTGTTGGGTAAAAGTACGTCGAAATCAAAGTCGTCATATTCCAGCAAGAAGAGCAATAACAAACTGATGCTTATCTTGTTTCCGGTCGTGTTAGTTGTACTGCTGGGGCTTATATTTGTGCTAAATCAACAAAGCACAGAGATTGGCAAGCAGCAGCGTGATGAACGTGTTGTTGATTTTAAATTGGAGGGGCAGCCGATTCTAGGTTCTCCTGAGGCTAAAGTCACAGTCGTAGAATTTGGAGATTACAAGTGCCCTGCCTGCAAGTTCTGGGAAGATACAAATTACAAGCAATTGAAGGCAGACTTTATTGATACAGGCAAGATTCAGTTCTCGTTTATGAACTATCCGTTCCTAGCACCTGATTCACGTACAGCGGCACTGGCTGGTGAAGCTGTCTATGCACATAATCCGGAAGCATTCTGGGCTTATCATGAAGCGATTTATGCGGGACAGAAGGATGAGCGTGAACAATGGGCGACACCTGAATATCTAGTTGAGATCGCCAAGAAAGCGGTACCGAGCATGGACTCCGCGCAGTTGCTAAAGCAGATACAGGATGAATCGTACAAGAAGGAAGTAGATCAAGATTTGGCTTTTGTACAACAGGCTAAGCCTCAGGGAACACCCGCCTTTTACATTAACGGCAAAGAGTATACAGGGCAGTGGGACAGCTATCCTGCGTTAAAGCAAGCGATTGAAGATGCCTTAGCGGCCGTGAAGTAATAAAGGAGGTCGTCCGAGTATGACATTTATTCGTAAATATGCACTTTATTTTGCTTTTCTCATTGCGCTCCTGGCAACAAGTGGAAGCCTTTACATGAGTGAGATTCTATTGTGGGAGCCGTGCAAGCTGTGCTGGCTGCAGCGGATCTTTATGTATCCGCTCGTCCTTTTGCTTGGAATCGGGGCATACCGCGAAGACTACGGCATTATAAAATACACGATTCCTCTTGCTATTATAGGAGGATCTATCTCCACGTATCATTATTTAGAACAGAAAGTGCCAGGCTTGGCTGCAATCACTCCTTGCCGTGTAGGTATTCCATGTAACTATGATTATTTGGATATGTACGGTTGGATTACGATTCCGCTCCTAGCCTTTACTGCTTTCCTGCTTATTACGATATTGTTGTTTGCAGCGCGCAAGCACGAATCGCAATCCGATGTCGAAGCATAACGCTAGATATAGAAAGGTTACCAGACATGGGGGATGATCAATGATGAAATTTGGTCTGCAGAAGAAAATGGTACTCGGTATTCTAGCTGTATCAACGGTGACGTATACGACTAGCGGTTTTTTTATTTTTGTACTGAAGCCTTACATTGCGCCAAGTATGAGCGAATTGGCATTTGACGCGATCATATTTTCGCTAGGAATATTTTGGACATGTTTGTTGGGGTGGCTTGCAGCCCGTTTTATTGTAAAGCCGCTCGTCCGCTTGACCAAGGCAGCAGAAGAAGCAGCGGAGGGTAATCTGAACGTCACGCTGCCAGATTACCCATTCCACGATGAAGTCCAAGTACTTAACGGTGCATTTGGCAAGATGATTTGCAATCTTCAGCGCATGATTCAAGAGATCAAGTCCAGTGTTGAAGTCACTACCCGGAACACGGTTACACTAAGCGATGCGATGACACACGCAGCGCATCAGATTGAGCAGATCTCGGAAACCGCTGATGGCATGAGTCACGGAGCCGAACGCCAAGTGTCATGGACAGCACAGACGACCTCTACTGTAGAGCATATACATACGTCAGCTGCCGCAGTTCGCAAGCGAGCAGATGAAACGGAACGTATGACCGCACATATGCTTGAAACATTGTCAGAGAGCGAACGATTGCTAGCCTCCATTATTGACGGCATGTTGAATGCCGCTTCCTCTGGACAAGCCTCGATTGCAACGGTTCAACGCCTCAACGGACAAGCCGAGCAGATAGGCAGTATTTCCACCACCGTACGAGAGATAGCAGATCAGACCCATCTATTGGCACTAAATGCTTCTATTGAGGCGGCGCGAGCGGGTGAACAAGGAGCTGGCTTCGCAGTTATTGCCTCACAGGTACGCAAACTGGCAGAGCAATCCGCAACCGCAGTCGACGATATTAATGATCGAATCGTGCAAATGCAGGCAGAAGTCGTTGAAGCGGTGCGATTGATCACACAGCAGGTGAAGACGGTCAACACCGAGGCGGACAAGAAGGAAGATGCTGAGCAAGCCTTGCAAAATATCGCACTGGTGACACGTCAAGCTTCTTCTGCCGTTCATGAGATTGTCGAATCGGTGAATGAACAGACTGAACGATTTGCAACTACTTTGGAGCAGACTCGTCAGATGGTAGCAATTGCGGAAGAAATAGCGGCAGGTACTCGTCAGGTTGCCAGTGCTACGCAGGAGCATACCGCAGTCATGGAAGAGATGGCGGCTTCATCTGATGTGCTGCGTGGACAAGCGGATCATTTGCGTGCACAGATTGCGATTTTTAAGGCATGAAACTATTCTTATAGCGTTATAATTGACTTCGGTAGAACACTAATCATTTACAGTCCAGAGCCCTATACTAGTATTCGTAGTAAATGTGTAAGTCTGCCTAGAACCAATCATTACATCGTAATCAGTTTAAGAAGCACCGTTTGTACGGTGCTTTTTGCTGTGTAAAGGGATTATTCCGGCATCTTTATCATTCTTGATGGATTTTTGATGGACTTCAAGGAGAAAAATAGCCTGCGTTAGTCGTCGATGTTTTAGATTTACATTCTTCTCGGACCGGGGTAAGCCCGGCATATGGTATGAAGGCTGGGGAGAGCAGCTTCTTTTTCACACATTTGTACATGTACAGGTAAAGATATTACATGGTCAATCCCTAAAAAAGCGCTATCATGAACGTTATACCTAACCTATTTGATGTTTTAGGAGGAGAACATATGACGCAGCTTACGTGGGAAGGCCAACAAATGCTCTTGCACGATAGACCGTTTCGCATCATCTCTGGGGCGATGCATTATTGTCGCATTGTACCTGAATATTGGGCAGATCGTCTTTGCAAGCTGAAGGCAATGGGCTGCAATACGGTAGAGACATATGTGGCATGGAATTTGCACGAGCCACGGGAAGGCCATTTTAACTTTAACGGCATAAATGATGTTGCTGGTTTTGTTCGTTTGGCGGGTGAAATGGGGTTATATGTGATTGTGCGGCCAACACCATATGTGTGCGGGGAGTGGGAGTTTGGCGGTTTGCCTGCGTGGCTCTTAAATACGCCGATGCGCCTTCGCTGTAGTGATCCTCGTTATTTAGCGAAAGTCGCAGCCTATTATGACAAGTTGATCCCATTGTTGACTCCACTTTTGTCTACTAATGGCGGTCCTATTATTGCTATGCAGGTTGAGAATGAGTATGGCAGCTACGGCAATGATGAAGCCTACTTGCATGCACTGCGGGATATGTTAATTGAACGGGGTGTGGATGTCCTGCTGTTTACCTCTGACGGACCACATGACGATTTGCTCCAGGGAGGTATGGCAGAGGGAGTTTGGGCGACTGTGAACTTTGGCTCTCGCTCGGACGAAGCATTCGACAAGCTGCTGGAGTACCAGCCAGATGCGCCGCTAATGTGCATGGAATATTGGAACGGCTGGTTTGACCATTGGTTTGAGGAGCATCATACACACAGCGCGGAGGACGCAGTTCAATCGCTTGACGAAATATTGGCGCGCGGCGCCTCCGTTAATTTTTACATGCTGCATGGTGGTACTAACTTTGGGTTTATGAATGGTGCTAACCATGGCGGTAAGTATGAACCTACGGTGACGAGTTATGATTATGATGCTGCAATTAATGAAGCGGGTGATTTAACACCGAAGTTCGAGGCCTTTCGTCGTGTCATAGGCAAATATGTGGAGCTGCCGAAAGAGCCTTTGCCTTCGAATTTGCTGAAGGCTGCATATGGCGAGGTGACACCTTTCAGAGGCGTGAGGCTATGGGACACGCTGGACACGATCTCGGATCTTCATCACAGCATATGTCCTGAGCCGATGGAGCATTATGGGCAAGGACTGGGCTTTATTATGTATTCCACTACAATTACGGGTCCAAGACCGGAGAGCCAATTAACGATCCAAGACGTGCGTGATCGAGCGCTTGTATTTATAGATCAAAAGCTGATTGGTGTCGTGGAGAGATGGAATCCCACGTCTATTCCAGTGGTAATACCCGAGGGAGGAGCAAGACTTGATATTCTCGTGGAAAATATGGGAAGGGTTAATTATGGCCCTGAGCTGATTGATCACAAAGGCATATCGCATGGCGTACGTCTAAACAATCAGTTTCAGTTTCATTGGGAGGTGCGGACGATTCCTCTTGAATCCATAGCTCAGGTCCAATTTGATGTGCCTGCATCAACACTTGACGGTGAGCAGCCTGCGTTCTACGAGGCAGAGCTTGTTATTGAAGGCGAGCCAGCGGATACGTTCTTATATTTGAACAATTGGAGAAAAGGTGTTGTCTTCATTAATGGTTTTAATCTGGGCCGTTATTGGGAAGTAGGACCTCAGCAATCCCTATATGTGCCAGCACCTATTTTAAAACAAGGAACTAATCAAATCGTTGTATTTGAGCTTCATGCTCCAGGCAAACCGCTTCAATTTAGAAAAGAGCCGCAATTGTAAGTGTTGTTAAGGAAAGGTATTTATGGGCTGGTCACAAGCTCTCAATGCCAGGTTATCGCTAATTTTGCCTCATTGACGCAGAGCAGGTGACCGCTTACGATAAGCCTGTAATTTAGAAGGTTACAACATGGACTTTGCAGAAGAAAGAAGGGTTTGGCGATAATGGACGTATATTTAGGCGTAGCACTTGTACTATGCTCGGCTCTTACACATTCTATATGGAATTTGTTTGCTAAAAGGAGCTTGCACAAGTCTACCTTTTTATGGTCTCTGCATGTATTGGCGAGTATTATATTTATGCCGTTCTTTGTTCAAAATATGATGGTTATGGACGCTAGCTGGGCTGAGATTGGGCTGCTTGTCTGTACATTTTTATGCCAAGGGCTTTACTTCTTGCTCCTTAGCAAAGCATATCAATATGGAGAGTTGTCCCGTATGTATCCCATGATGCGGGGACAGGGGCGCTGCTCGTTCCGGTGATGAGCATGCTGCTGTACGGAGAGAGCTTAACAGCCCTGGGCTGGCTCGGCTTAATCTGTATTGTGGGCGGTTTATTTGCTATTGGCGGATTGCTGAGCTCTAGTTGGAGAGAGCAGTTAGGTGCAATGAAGCTCACATTTGCTATCGGACTATGCATCACGGGCTACACGCTAATCGACAAAAGTGTGGTTACGTTTATGTCACCGCTAGGATTATTACAGCTTTCCAATCTGGCGGCGCTTGTCATGTTGTTCCCTGATATGCGCAGAGCCAAACGGTTGAAGGAAGAATGGAGACATAATTGGAAGACAATTATATTGGGAGCCTTCTTAACTCCAGGTTCGTATTTGATCTTCTTGTTTGCGATGAATCTAGCCCCACTGGCGCAGCTAGCTCCACTTCGGGAATTCAGCATCGTATTCGGCACCATACTGGGCATGTGGGTGCTCAAAGAAAAACAGGGAATGTCACGCATTGTAATGTCGCTTGTTATTACGTGTGGCATGCTGCTTGTCGGCTTATTCGGCAGCTCTGTATGAACATGAGAACAGACAGGTGACTTGTATGTTTGTTACAGTCAGCCTGTCTGTTTGTTACTGTTGTGGAGCGTTGTCATAGTCATTGTCAGAGTCTTCATGAGACACTGTTGCGGCTTGTGCGGCCATTTCGGAACAGGCAGCGTGGCGTACTGGGGTAGGAGTGTGACAGTTATCAGCTGAATAGGAGTCCAACTCTCCATATTCGCCCCTGTTGGCTAAGCTTTCCGATAGCACAGCATATGTTCCGACATGCTGCTGCACAAATCGGGTTACTTCTGCTTCGTATAGTTCCTGATCGTAGCAGTAAGCTACGCCGTGGGTCGCTTTATCAATGAGCAGCAGTTGCTTAGGCCCGGGTTTAGTGTTAAACATTTCCTCGCTCATATAAGTAGGGACAAAGATATCAGACTTTCCATGTATAAACATAATCGGCAGCTTGCTGTGTGCAATAATGTGAATAGGACTTACATCCTCCATCTTGAATCCTGCCTTGCGCTTTAACAAGCGATTTACTAAAGTCATGGTGGGCCAAGCAGGCATGTGATTGAGCTTTGTAACCTGATGTCGAATGAGCTTTGTCAGATCGGAGTATGGACAGTCTGCTACAACAAAACGCACCTGAGGGCGATGGATCGCGATATACTCAAGTACAGTTCCTCCACCTAGAGATTGACCGTGAAGGCCAATGATACAATCTTCACCTTTACGGTTGACGACCCAGTCTACCCACGCTTGAACATCGTATTTTTCTTTATATCCAAATGTTGTATATTTACCTTCGCTATTTCCATGCCTGCGCTGGTCAATCAACAATGCGTTAAATCCTAGTCTAGAAAATAAAGGCAAAAATTGCGCAGACCAAGGCAGTGCGGCAGTGTAGCCATGGATGAGAATGACTATACGTTTAGATTGAGGATGCTGTTCAATATACACGCCGCACAATTTCAACCCGTCATGGCTCATGATGGTGATATCTTCTTTATAAAGCGCCTCATACTGTTTACGACTGTAGACTTTGTATTCCTCCAGCATATCGAAACAGCCTTCATATGTAGAACATTTCATTTGCGTCATCCGATTGACAGCGTAATGCGGGAGCAGCCAGATCGATAAAAGCATAAAAATGAAAATTCCTGCTGCTATCCACGCCAACATACTGATCGCTCCTTTTGGTCTGTATTGTATCGTTGGGATCGGTATTTCTTAATTTGTTCAGATAAGTCACATGGTATTCGCTTAACGAAGTAGGAATATAAGATTATACAGGCCACTTTATTCGGAAAGAATGTCAACTGCTAAATCTTAAATTATACATATGTTATAAATATTTACTGTAAAAGTAATATTGGCATAGGGCGGTATCTTGTACTATGATGGAGAGTATGATTTTTGAGAATCGATTGTTGTCGGCGGTGTCGTTTTCCGTCAAAAAGGTTTATAATGTAGCGAAGGCTGTATAATGTATCAGCAATGCCCTCCGCGTTAGTCGCAGGGATTTCATAATACGAATTAATTCGACACTGTTATACGTGTTAGCGAAGGGGTTAGGGAGAACAATGTGTGGAATAGCGGGCCTATTGAATTTTGACGGTCAACAGCCGTCTGAACATATTATTAGCAGCATGATGTCGGTCATTCATCATCGTGGACCGAATGATGGCAAGTTGTGGATCGGCGATCGTGTGGGACTTGGATTCCGTCGTCTGTCTATCATTGATGTGGCGGAAGGCGCTCAGCCATTGAGTAATGAGGACGATTCGGTCTGGATCGTGTTTAACGGGGAAATTTACAATTATATGGAGCTGCGCAACGATCTGATCCATCGTGGTCATCAGTTCAAGACCCATACAGATACAGAAGTTATTGTGCATTTGTATGAAGAGCATGGCGAGGATTGCGTCCATCATTTGAGAGGCATGTTCGGTTTTGCCATCTGGGATCGCAACAAGCAGCAACTGTTCCTGGCACGAGACCATTTTGGAATTAAGCCGGTGTATTACTTCTATAACCATGATATGTTTGCGTTTGGTTCGGAGATCAAGAGCTTGCTCACCGTTCCCGGAATGCCGCGCCAATTAAACATGAACAGCTTCTACAATTATTTGACGTTCCAATATGTCCCGGACCCGGATACGATGTATGACGGCATACATAAGCTCCCGCCGGCCCATACCATTACGATACCATTCGAAGGTGCTCCACAGATTCGTAAGTATTGGGACCCGATGTTTGACCCGATGGATCGTCCATTGTCACAAGTGCTCGAAGAGATTCGGGATGTCATGACGGATTCCGTGAAGCATCACTTGCATAGTGAAGTACAGCGGGGATGTTTCTTGTCGAGTGGTATCGACTCAACGATCACGTCTACACTGATGCGTTCAATGGAGCCCATCAAGACGTTTAGTGTTGGCTTTGAAGGCGCGAATAACGAGACCATTATTGCCCGTGATACAGCGCGTCAAATCGATACGGAGCATTATGATCGGATGATAACGGAAGAAATGTACTTTGACGCCGTTCCACGTGCTATCTGGCATTTGGATGAGCCGATTGCAGACCCATCCGCCATTGCGCTTTATGAAGTAGCAAGACTGGCTCGCGAGCACGTCACGGTAGTATTGTCTGGCGAAGGGGCGGATGAATTGTTTGGCGGGTATCGGATTTACCGGGAACCCCACTCTTTGCGCTATCTTTCCTGGATGCCGGAGGGAATGCAGCGCTCAGTGAATCAGATGTTGAAGAAGATGCCGAATTTCTACGGCAAGAACTACTTGATGCGTGGCACCACGCCGCTTGAAGAGCGTTTCTTAGGCAACGCTAATATTTTCTCAGATGATACGAAGCTAGGTCTGCTGCGTGCAACAGAAGAGCAGATTGAGACGTTCTCTAAGCCGTTTGACAAGGCAAAATTATATTATGACCGGACTAAGCATCTGGACCCAGTATCCCGCATGCAGTATATCGATATGAATCTGTGGATGCCTGGTGACATCTTGATGAAAGCGGACAAGTTGACGATGGCGCATTCGATGGAACTGCGAGTACCGTTCCTAGACCGCAAAGTATTTGATGTCGCACGTCGTATCCCGATGAAATACCGCATTGCGGAAGGGACGACCAAATATGCACTGCGCAAGGCGATGCAGGGGGTTATTCCGGATTCGGTGCTAAATAGACCGAAGCTTGGGTTCCCGGTACCGATGCGTGACTGGATGCGTACACAGCGGGCCGATACGATGTGGGAGCATATCTCTGCGAGCGGGATCGATCCAATCATTAACTTAAGCGCGGTTGAAGATATGTTCCGCCGCCATAAAGCCGGACAAGGTGATTACTCACGTAAGCTATGGGTGTTGTATGTGTTTGCACTTTGGCATGCGACATTTATTAAACACGTGTAATGTTTAAATACTGAATAAACACAACAAGACCGCTTATGGACACTCATTCAGGTAGGGTGAGACCACAAGCGGTTTTTTGATTCCTACTGAATGGGAAATAAAGGAGGTATAGTAACATTCAAACCATTATATGCAATTTGCTTATTTAAATCCTTTTGATATTTGGAATCAAATGGTATATTAATATTGTGGTGGAAAAAACTAGAACAGAAAGGTGTGAATGTAGCATGCGAAGGACTTTATTTTTTGGATTTGTTGCTGTATCGAGCTATTTTACAGGGATTCTATTTTATGTTTGCCTTTTTTTATTTATATACCAACAAAATATTGTTCACGAAATAGGGAAACTCATAACTTGGACGGCCCCATCTTACATTTTTATCGTAATAGCTTGTTATTTAGGTATCGATCTGGTTCTTAAGATAAAAAGCGTGTCATCATTTTTTATACGCACCGTTATATTTATACTAGTGGGAATTATCCCAACTTATATAGCTGCCGTAATGATGGGATTTCGTTTTTTTGTAGATATTAGCTACTTTGTATCTTCTGAAGCACTTCCTTTTTATGTATTTTTCACTGGGACAGCTTTAGTGTTCTCTTATGGCTGCCATGTTGCACAGAAAAAACAGGGTGTAAAGATTTATACGGCTATTTCTATACTTGTTATCGTGGTAACGCTAGGTGTACTTAATCAAAATGTAATTTAATACAGGTCAAGCTTGTGGAGAGGCTTGACCTGTATTCTGATTATACCGTTTTATCTACCTTGTACTCCATATCTCCGCCTAAAGAAAGTGGAGTATCGCCCGTTTTTCTAGGGTCGTGTGTATAAATCTTAACAGGGGTACCGTTATCAACACGTTTGTAAATTTCATGTGCAGGATAGCCATCATGCTCACCAACTACAGTGACAGTACCGTCGCTTTTTACAGTAACGTCGTATTTCCAATCAATATTTGGAGCATCCGTAAACAATGGATTCCCAGTCGAAGCACGAATGGAAAAAGATGCAGAGCTGCTGCTTATACTTTTCTGTGAAAAAGTTAGTCCTTCATCTCCTGCTTGTTTATGTGCATAACGAGTTGCCTCACCTTTCTTGCTAACTGTCTTCTCCGTTGTAGGCCCTACACTCTTATAGGGTGTAATCACTTTGTTTTTAAAATCAACCACAATATGCTGGACCATTTTTGAAAGACTTGGCTGATTCTCAGTATAGTAAGTAAATTCCCTGTTATTTCCATTATAGTACACATCAACAGCAGAGGTTGACCAAAAAAGAATCCAATCTTGAGGAATAAAAGCAGCTACCCTCAATACTACAATATTAGCCATCTAAACCACTCCTTTTTATTTGATGCAGCATAGGGAATTTCGGAATTAATACAATCCCCCTGTATTAATTCTTTTTTATGCTCTCATGTATAAGGTGTTTCAGAGGGTCAATTAACAACCTTGATTTAAAAAAGGGAACAAAATATTATAGGTATTTATAGTGATAATATTAGAACTACTAGTAATGACAGGGGATCCGCATCATAGTATGCAAGTACATTGTTGAGGGTAATTTCTGGTGAAGACTCGGTTCGAATAGCATACGTGTTAACGAGCTTTTCTTTTTTTAAACAGTTCAATTAATTCCACAATCATACTTTGAACGGCATCTTCTTGTGGCATTTTAATAAACCTGCTCAAATGAATGATGTCTTCTTTAAAGAAATTTATTAGCTTTACGATGGCGTCATTGTTGTTCTGTTGGGCTAAATGAATCAGTCTTGAGAACTCATCTTCTGATATAGAAAAAGGAGACTTTTTTTCTTCCATTTATTCACCGCCTGTTGACTTATATTTAAATTTTGAGCAACTTGTCCCTCAGTCTTATCTTGTAGGTATATTTCATTTATAATTTTTTTCCCAGTAGCTGAAGGTATAGAGGAAATCAATTGATGCAATAAGATTGTTTCGACCCACTCAGTCGAGTTCTCAGGCTGTGGACTATTATGAGTTAGTGGAAGCTCGCGATTACAATTTCTTCTCGCTCGATATTGCAAACGCCATGCGATTCTATGAAGTTCCTCTTTATAAGAATCAATAACACTTAAGCTTTGGTTCATTATGATACGCCCCTTATATAATTAATGACTTCATAAATTATGGAGAGCAGAAATAGTATTTAACAACCAAAATAAGAACTTATGTTCCTATAATAATATTTTTAGTTCGATTAACAAAGACAAAAATTGTAATATTTTATAATAAAAAAGGATAAAAAAACTTCCACATCACTGGAAAGTGACATGGAAGTTTTGCATTCAGTATAGTTACAGACTCCAATTATTAATTAATAATTAACTTAATTAAGCTACGCCTTGTTTCTCTTTGCTGCCTGGCTGTAGTCTTCCCTTACCAATAAACAGCGATACGAGTATACCCAGCACAATAAAAATCAGGCCGCTCAAAAATACGGTAGAGAAAGAAGCTGACCAATTGTCTTTAACGAGATTAATAATTGTGTCTTTCGCTTCTGCTGGAATTTTCTGCTGCACCTCAGGATTAACCAAAATCTGATACAGCTTGTTGGAATCCGTTCCAATCTGTTCAAACATCCCTTTGACCATAGGGTCTGCTTGTGCTGTGGCAGAGGCCATATTGGATTTGACCACTTCGTTCATTATGACGTTAAATACAGTGGCACCAATTGTTCCCCCGATAGAACGGAAAAATGTAGTCGACGAAGTAACCGTACCAAGCTGCTCGCGCGGAAACTCATTTTGGACGACAATGGTAATCGTAGGCATCACCAGACCGATTCCGAATCCGAGCACAATCATAAACATATAAGCGGTGAACTGTGAAGTGCCAACCCCCATTGTGCTCATCAAATAAAAACCAATACCGGCAATAGCCATACCTGCAGCCAGTACACTGCGGTAAGGTACTTTTAAGAGCATTCTTCCCCCAAGTATACTAGCTGCAATAAGGGAAATCATCATAGGTGTCATCGTCGAACCTGCTTGAGTGGAGGAGACACCCAGGATACCTTGCATAAACATAGGCACAAACATAATTGCTCCGAACATACCCAAGCCTACAAGGAAACCAAGTGCAGAAGATACATTAAATACACGGCTCTTAAACAAACTCATGTCGATAATCGGTTCCTCTGCGCGTCTCTCTACAAAGATAAACAAGACTAGAAATACAAATGATGCTGCGAACAATGATAAAGTCGTGAAGGAATCCCAAGGGTAGGTCTCATGATCAATGGACAAGGCCAGCAGCATAAGCACCAAGCACGGGATTAGTGTCATAATGCCGGACCAGTCAATTGGTGGTCGCTTGCCCGACACTGAAATTTTAGGCTGTTCAATCGCCTTCATGCCAATAAAAATAAGCGCTGTAGACAACAAACCAAAAGGTACATTAATCAGGAAGATCCAATGCCAGCTAATATGGTCTACAATAAACCCGCCGATGAACGGCCCAATAACAGAGCTTAAGCCGAATATGGCTCCAAATACGCCCTGCCACTTGGCCCGCTGTTCAGCGTCAAATATATCACCGATAATCGTCTGCGACATGGGCATCAGCATACCGCCGCCCAAGCCTTGAATGGCTCGATAGATGACAAGCTGCTCCATATTGGTCGCAGTCGCACAAAGAGCGGAGCCGACAACAAAGATGAGCCAGCCGATCAAATAAATAAATCTTCTGCCGAACATATCGGCCAGTTTTCCTGCAATTGGGATAACGGTCGTGGAACAGATCATGTATGCCGTGGTTACCCAAGCAAAGAAGGAGAATCCGTTAAGCTCCTTAATAATCGTTGGCATAGCCGTACCCACGATTGTCTGTTCCAAGGCGCTAAAGAACATCCCTAAGATCAGCCCGGCCAACACCATGTTGCGCCTTGACTTTACGTGGTCATTACTCATGTGAATATCACCTTAATCCTTTCTAAATCTGTGCCTAGTGCTGTATTCTTTCTCACGCGACCGCACATTACTGACGCTTTGGACACTGGCGTGACCAAGTGGTCAAAAATAATCATGACTTGTAATATATACTGTGATGACCTAAAAGTCAAATGTTTTCGTTCTAAAATATTTCTTTCACAAAGAGCTTTGTGTTACCATTAGGGGTAGAACATAACCGATGTATGACTTTATGGTCAAATGACATCGGTGAGGAGGCCGAGTCACATTGGAACCGAAGAAGCGTCAGATTATGGAAGCCGCCTTGGCGTTATTTGCCGAAAAGGGATACCATGATACGTCGATTCAAGAAATTGCGGATCGAATTGGTATCGCGAAAGGGTCTATTTACACGTTTTTCCGTTCAAAGGAAGAGCTGATGACTACAATATTTGAATATTATCACCAGCATATGTACGAGAAACTTCGTGACACTTTAGCTGAACAGGTGCCCCCGCGAGACAAGATGGAACGATTAATTACCCAATCATTGGAACAGTTTGTTCGATTTAAAATGTTTATTTTTTTGCAAAGAAAAGAAGCACATTTACAGCAGAAGCGCGAACTTAAAGAGATGATATTTGATTTCCGAGCGAAGCGCTTCTTTACTTACCGGCATATTGTTAGTGAAGTGTACGGCTCTCAAGCGGAACCTTACTGGTTGGACTTGGCAGCTGTATTAAGTGGGATGACTTTTGAGTTTATGAATTATACAGCTTTTGATAAAAAACATATCGATTATCAGAGAGTAAGTGGATTTATTATGAGTGTTTTGGATGCATCTGCTGAGCATTTTATGAAACGTAAGACGGAACCGCTGCTCACCGATGATATGATGAATGACTTCATTCGTGCAGGTCGGATTGGGATATCTCCGCAACAGCAAGAACTACTAAATACGGTATGGAAGCTCAAAGATACAATTGCAGCCTGGGATTGTGATGTGAAGCATAAAGAAGAAGCGGAGCAGGCTTATACGGTGCTGGAATCTGAAGTATTAAAGGGTAATGGAGATAGCGTGAAAGCACGGGCTATGGCGATGTTCCTCCAGTCGATGCCAAATTCACTGATTCACGAGGCTGTCGCGGATGTATTCAAGGGAATCGTATTGCTGACGGAAGCGGTGGAGAGCGGTAGGGGGTTAAAGTTGTAGTATGGTTAACATCGGCAAGAGCGGAACAGTCCGCCTCCGAGCATGGCTGCATAGACTGGACCCGATTACAAAAGGAATATGGCTGCTCAGCACAGGCCTAGCCGTCATGATGACAATGTCTTTGGCGGGACAAGCTGCCTGGTTTGCTTCTGTCCTCTTATTTGCATGGACAGGGGGGGATTGGAGCGGCAGACAATGGAGGCTGCTCTTCATTTGGTTGCTGGGCTTTGGCATACCGCTTATTGTGTTTCAATGGCTCGTGCTCCCGGGTGAGACGCCGATTCTGTCGTCGCTAACCGGGAAGCTGCTGACCGAAGAGGCGCTGCGCGATTCGGTCAGCTTAACGCTGCGATCGATGACGTTAATGGCGTCATCGATCGTGTATGCGACGACCACGGAGCCGCGCGATGTGGTCGTCGCGCTTGTAGGCCAGCTGCGCGTACCGGATCGCGTAGCGTACGCGGCTGCCATTGCGCTTCGCTTCGTGCCGCTGCTGCTGGCCGAAGCGGAGCAGATGCGCCATGCGCAGCGCCTGCGGCGCATGGCGCCCGCACGCGGGGTTGGCGAGCGGCTTCGCTCCGCTCGTCAACTGCTGCTCGCCGTGACCCAGGCTGCGCTTCGCCATGTTCACATCGTCTCGACGTCAATGGAGGCGAAGCGCTTTGGTCAAGGCGGACAGCGGACCCTGCGGCGAAAGCTGCGAATTCGGCCTCAGGGAATAGGGTTGGCTGCGGTTTCTATAGGTACCGCAGTCACTTCCCTATACTGGCTGTAGCCTCGTAGGCGTGTGTTAAATAATTTACGCTTGCATTTCTCAAGGTCCCCTTGTACTTTATATAAAGGTAAACCATTTTTATTTGAAGAGGGGTAACATTTACATGAGACAAGTAGGTAAATCATTTATACAGTCCATCACGATTACCGAGTGGGTACTGATGGCACTTTTAGCTGCATCTAACAGCGTGCTATCTAGTTTGATCTCACCGCTTAACAAGCTGCTGACTGCATGGGGAGGACCTATACTTACATCAACTACGACCGGATTATATATGGTTTACGGTTTGCTTGCTATGTATATTATTCGCAAGCCAGGCGCGGCCTTATTTACCTATGCTATAGGTGCATTGCTGCAGATTATGATCGGGGTAGCCTACGGTGCTTGGTCTGCAATAGCTGCAGCGGCATGTTACGCTGTTATCGTGGAGCCGATTTTCTATTTGTATCGGTACAAAAGGTTCGGGTGGGTTACGATGTTGTTAGTGGGAACTATTATGGTGCCGTTATGGTTTGTAGTTGCGGCATTTATGTTTGGGTATACGAAGTATGCAGCTGTAATCTTGCTTATTACTTTGGCTGTGCGGTGTTTAAGTGGAATGCTGCTTTGCGGTGCTCTAACCAAGTGGCTGGGTGATCAATTAGCAGGAACACGATATGTTCGTCCGTTTGCAATTGGACGAGATTCTCGCTCTAAACAAGCTTGAGTCCAATCGATTTTACGATTAATATTATGTAAGAGCATACACAAGGGAGGGGCTATCTGTGGAACGACGACAGATGGAGTACAGTTTGCAGCAGCCCCTGCACAGAGCGGAGAAGGTCATGCGTGTAGAACGCGTGACCTTTACCTATGTAGGGGAGCGTACGCCGGTACTACAGGAGTGCAGTATAACGATCAAGCCGGGTTCTGTTCATCTTGTTGTCGGTCGTAATGGGAGTGGCAAAACCACGTTGTGCAAGCTGCTTGCAGGTTTAATGCATGAGCATGACGGCAGTTTGTCTGGTCATGTTGGCTGGTTAGAGTGTGAGGAGGGAGCAGATAGTTCAATTCACGGAACAGGCGAAGGCGAAGAATGGAAAGCGTCTAAGAGAAGTTCCTTATGTCTCCCACCAGAGCTTTCTCCTATAATTGGATATATTGGCGGTGACGCTGCTCAACAGTTTGTAATTGGTGTAGTTGAGGATGAGCTCGCATTTGGTCCAGAAAATATGGGAGTAGATGCCGAAGAGATCGAGCGTAGAATTGACGTCCAATTGACAGCAGTGAGTATGGAGTTGTACCGGCAGGCAAAGGTAGAACGGTTGTCTGGAGGCCAACAGCAGCGAATAGCAGCAGCATCGGTGTGGACGATGGCGCCGGATGTGCTTATTATTGATGACGCCTGGAGCCATCTCGACGCAGAGGGACGCGGGCAGTTTGCAGCATCGCTATATAAATGGATGTACCCGAACGGTGAACGCTCAGCTACTCGTACATTATGGATGACGGTTCCACGAATCGATACGGAGGATTTGCAGTATCCAATTTGGCAGCAGGCGGCATGCTGGGAACTGGAGGACGGCAAGCTCCAACCGTATAAATCTGTCGCCCCTGTAAACCGTGCCCATATGGCTACTGTCAGCATTTCAGAAGAGGAGGCAGCAAGTTCGCGGACAAAAGAGGAACAGACTATGCCAGTTCACGTTGTACTTGACTCGGTATCTGCCCGCTACTCGCATGGACCCGAAGCGTTGCGCAGTGTAACTGCTGAGGTGCGTGGAGGGCAGGGCATATTGCTGAACGGCGTAAACGGTGCGGGCAAATCAACTTTATTCCGTGTATTGACCGGCGCGTTACGCGGCTATCGCGGATCTGTTTTGTTTAACAACTGTGAATTACGTATGATGAAGGCGGAACAACTAGCCCGTTATGTTGGATATGCGCCTCAACAAGCTTATGCGTCATTTATTACCGATCAGGTCTGGAAAGAATGTATGGTCGTGCGGGATTCTTTGTACAATTCTGGTATTATACTTGATCAAACTTTATCTGCCGAGGAGTGGTGCCGCAACCAGCTGTTGAAGCTTGATATGCTGCACGATGCTGCTCGTCATCCTCATGATTGTTCTTTATCTGCACAGCGCAAGCTTAGCTTGTTTATTGCAACTGCACATGCCCCCGCATTCATTTTGTTGGATGAGCCGACAGCGGGTTTGGACTTGCAAGCAGCACTCGACGTTATGAGCTGGTGCGATCAGGCAAGAGCTCGCGGGGCTGCCGTTGTCGTAGCCACTCATGATAAAATATGGACGGAAGCTGCTCAAGAATATTCAGACTGGCTTAATTGGAAGATGCATGAAGGAATACTGCGGATGTAAGACGAGATTATTTTGATTCTCGGCCTTTCTCAGCAGATAGCATTAGGAGGATCAATATGTCTAGCGAGACGTTAAATGGTAGTGCCTATAAGAATGGCCACGAAGCGACAATGAAGCCTGGGCGCAGCCGTCAAATGGTTACGTTGGCACTTCTATTGTCTACCTTTCTAGCTGCAATAGAAGTTACCGTTGTCAGTACGGCTATTCCCAAGATTGTAGCCGATCTTGGGGGACTTAAGCTTATTAGCTGGGTCTATGCAGCATATTTATTAACGACGGCCGTATCCACGCCGTTATTTGGCAAGTTGTCTGATTTATTTGGACGCAAAAATGTATTTATTTTTGGGTCCGTGTTATTTGTTGTCGGATCGATGTTGTGCGGCTTGTCTCAAAATATGACCCAAATGATCATATTTCGAGCGATTCAAGGGATAGGAGCTGGCGCGGTGCTGCCGGTGACATTTACGATGGTTGCCGACATCTACAACTTTGAAGAACGGGCCAAGATTCAAGGACTTTTCAGTTCGATCTGGGGAATTGCCGGGCTGGTCGGGCCGCTAGTTGGCGGTTTTTTTGTTGACTCTTTATCGTGGCATTGGATCTTTTTCTTTAATGTACCTTTTGGCATTATATCGGTATGGATGATCATCGTGACGTTCCACGAGAAGGTTGAGCGTAAGAATAAGCCGATTGATTATGCAGGTGCGGTGACGTTTACGATTGGGATGACAGCATTCTTGTTTGTGCTTATAACGGGTGGTCAGGATATTGCTTGGAATTCCCCTGTTATGTATACACTCATCGGAATTGCAGTTGTATTTTTATTGTTGTTCTTCCGAATTGAATTAAAAACAGAGGAGCCGATGGTTCCACTCCAACTGTTCCGCGTTCGAGACATTGCCGTCTCCAATGGGGTAGGCTTTTTATTGAGCGGAGTACTTATCGGTATTAATTCTTATATGCCGCTTTGGATACAAGGGGTGCTGGGAGAAAGTGCGCAGCATTCGGGATTATCCTTAACTCCGATGTCCATTGGCTGGCTGATCGGCTCCGTTGTTGGTGCGCGTATGCTGATCAAGAGCGGCGCAAGACTTGCGGTAGCTATAGGAACGACAGCAGTTGTAGTTGGTTCGGTATGGCTCGCCAGCATAAGCGGGCATACCTCGATGTGGATGATTATGGCGCTTACCTTTATTTCAGGACTTGGTTTTGGATTTTCCTTTACGTGTTTTACGATCATTGTACAATCTACCGTAGCTTGGAATCTGCGTGGTGCGTCAACAGCGCTGAATACGTTTATTCGTACACTAGGACAAACTTTGGGCATAGCGGTATTCGGCACCTTTTTGAACAGTCACATTGCACAGGCGGTTCGTGATGCTGGGCCTGAAGTGGCTTCTAAAGTGACCAATGAGGACCTGAATAAATTGTTAACACCGGAAAAGGCGAGTCAACTGGCACCGGATTTGCTTGTCCAACTACGCCAATTTCTAGAGAACGGCTTAAATAGTGTATTTATGTTATTAGCGGTACTTGCTGTGATAAGCTGGTTGTTCGTCTGGTTGATGCCAGCGCATCAGTCAGCTGCCAAGAAGCAACCATCGGAAGAGCATTGTAAACAAGCGAATTAGAGACAGATACCGACAACTAATTGTTGTCGGTTTTTTTCTGATTGTGGAGTAGGAAAAAGTAAGGTTGGTGTCGAAATGATTGTACAGGGAACTTCTATACGCAGATGGAGTATAGATGGAATGCGTTTGACATGTAAAGGAGCATCACCGCTATGCCGCGTACTCTCATGCCTTATCATTCGCTTCGTGCGAGTGTCGTCTGCGCGCTGCTCATCATTCTGGCGGCCATATCCACGCAATACGGCATACAGTATTCATATGGCGCGGAATTTATGATTTGCAGTGCCTTTTTGCTCGTTATTCTTGTGTTGTTTGGCTCTTATTGGGCTGCGAGCTCGGCTCTTGTAGTCAGCTTAGGGCTTTACTTCTTCGGACACGGTTCAATTACGTTGCTGCTGATTGGCCTCGAGTTGATTATGGTCGGATACTTGTACGAACGAAGAAAAGCTCACTTGCTTCTCTGGGACGGGGTGTTTTGGTTTGTTATCGGCGCGCCGTTCGCCACATTATTTTTTTACCTGCAGACTGATATTTATAGCTCCGAAGCACTGCTGCAATATTTTATGTTTGCGATGAATGGCCTGCTTAATGCCTTTATTGCAGATATCATCATCACGTATTTTCCATGGTCAAGGATTATTCCTGACTCGGAGAAGAAGACCGTATCCTTAAGTCAATTACTTACCCACCTCTGTGTTGCAGCCGTATTTATCCCGTTTATGATCAATATGGTGTTGGATAGCCAACAAATGCGTAAAGAGATTGAGACGGATTCGCTTAGTCTGGTAGAAACGCAATCGCGCCTTATGACGGACTGGCTGCAAAATATGAGCCCAAAAGAACAGCAAGGCCTGTATCTGAGCTCCATTATCGAGACTGGGAAAGTAGAAGAGAAGCTGAATAGCTACTCGCTTCACAGCCTGTTGAAGATGGCCGTATACGATGAACAAGACCATGTTGTCGGTTCAACCGATCCGCGCTGGTTCGATTCTATGAACACTTATAGACCACAAGGTGAAATTGATGAGGTTGCTTTAGTCCTTTTAAGTGACAAAGTAACGCGCAGTACAGCCAATCCCAACGTAGATAAGATGTTCTATCGATGGTTGCCGCCAGAACACCAATATGATTATGACACTAGGCGCTGGAATGATGGTTATTATGTGCTGGAGAAGACGATCAGCAATCATCCGGCCCATCGTGTAATGACGTTTATTCCGATCTCGTACTATTTACAGGGTACAATTGAGATGTATCTGAAGAAGTTTTTGACCTTGTTCTTGTTGTGTGCGTTAGCAGGCGGTATTGCCTTGATGGTCACCCGTTATATCACACGTTCTTTAGGCAATTTGAAAGAAATAACGACTGGCATGCCAACGAAGCTGCTTACACAGCAATCGGTCCCGTGGCCTGACAGCAACATTGGAGAAGTGAGGTCACTTGTTCACAACTTCAAGATGATGTCCGAGCGATTGATCGAGATGTTTCGTGAGATGCACCGCATGAATGAGAAATTGCTTGATCAGACCAATATGCTGGAAAAGTCAGAAGAACGACTGCAGCAGCTTGCCTATTACGATACGCTCACCCAACTGCCGAACCGCCACTACTTCTCTATTAATTTGGAGAAGGCGATCAAGGCAGCTGAGATTAAATCCTCGCAAATTGTGCTGTTGTTTATCGATTTGGATCGCTTTAAGCACATTAATGATTCGCTAGGTCATAATGTGGGGGATGCGCTTCTTGTAAGGGTCGCTCAACGACTAAGCGGTTGCATGTCGAAGCTAAGCGGCTCACATATGTGCGCTCGGTTGGGTGGCGATGAGTTTGTGATTGTACTTGAAGACAGCACAAGGCAAGATGCGAAGACGGTTGCACAGCGTATCTTGTCGCACTTTAGCGACAGTTTCTTTGTGTTGGAGTATGAGCTGTATGTATCGCCAGCAATCGGAATAGCGGTCTATCCTCAAGATGGACAAGAGTTCACTACATTGTTGAAACATGCGGATACTGCGATGTACGCAGCTAAGGATCGAGGCGGTCAGACTTACATGTTCTATGATCAGCTCCATCCGGAACAGCTTCCAGAGCGATCCATGCTGGAAAGCGAGCTGCGCAAAGCAATGGAGAGAGATGAGCTGCTGCTCCATTATCAGCCAATTGTAAGTGCTGACGGAGAAGTGACTGCGGTAGAAGTGCTTATACGGTGGAATCACCCGGATCGAGGCTACATCTCACCAGCTCAGTTTATTCCGCTAGCGGAGGAGACAGGTATTATTATTCCTATAGGGGAATGGGTGCTGCGTACAGCTTGCATTCAGCATAATGCCTGGATGGAGACGGGGAATATGCCGTTGTTTGGACTATCCGTTAATGTGTCGCTGAGGCAGTTTTTGAATCATGACTTTGTAGCAATGGTGGACCGAATTTTAAGAGAAACAAGCTTTAATCCGCATCATTTGATCCTAGAGATAACGGAAGGTTACGTGCACAAGCATGTGGAACAAGCTAACTATGTACTCCGACAACTGAAGAAACGTGGAATCCGGATCGCGGTAGACGATTTTGGCACAGGCTACTCCTCTTTAAGCCGATTAAAAACGCTGCCTATCCATGTCCTAAAGATGGACAGGTCATTTGTTCGTCACTTGCAGCATGATCAAGCGAATGCCTCGATTGTACAAGCCGTTATTCAGATCGGGAAAAGCATGAATCTGAAAGTAATGGCTGAGGGTGTAGAGACAATTGAGGAGCTTATCCATTTGAAGTCGCTTCATTGTATGCAATATCAAGGATATCTCATCAGTCCACCGCTTGCAGCGGATGAATTTGCCGCTCGGTTTCATGAGTTTTCGGTTGTAGAAAGGATACTCGGAGCGGCGCAACTTGGGGGTTGAAACGGTATGACTCATGCTAGGTTGTTACGAGGGTATGGTTGGATAGTCGCCTTTATGCTGGTCTTGCTCCTAACAGGATGCAGAACGGAGAAGATTTCGACGATGCCTGTAGAGAATGTCAGTGCTTCAGATGTTCATCCGCCACAAGAACTGACTGTATGGTGTTATGGTGACAGTTGTGCCGATTTTGCAAGCAAGTTTGAACAGGAGAATAAGGGTGTCAAAATTAACGTCAAGCGCTTTACCTACAACGATCATGCCCAGACGTATTTAGATGCAATGGTTAAGGGTAAAGCTCCTGATGTTATGGAAGTAGAGAATACGTTTCTCGGTGAA
Source organism: Paenibacillus sp. ACRRX (assembly GCF_022346885.1). Taxonomy (GTDB): domain Bacteria; phylum Bacillota; class Bacilli; order Paenibacillales; family Paenibacillaceae; genus Paenibacillus_B. The sequence goes on along the minus strand of NZ_JAKRNK010000004.1, from coordinate 216,025 downwards.
TTTAATGCTATTGAAGGCATCGTTAACCTGCTAGAGGAACCGTTCAGAGCGGATCTGCTAAAGGCTAGCATTGCTCCAGCACTATGGGATGCGACATTATCTTACGACGGCTCCAGACTAATTGCCTTACCCATCGCATCTTCTCCTAGAGTTACGTTCTATCGAAAGGATATTATGGAGAAATACGGCTTCCCATCAGAGCCTGAGGCATTAGGACGCTACATGGAAGACCCCAAGCGATGGCTGAATATGGCCATTAAGCTGCGCAAGGAAGGGATCTTCATTACACAGTGGGATGCCGATCCTTTGGAATTGTACGAGACAACAGTACCCCAATTCGATAGCAGCATGAAATTTAATCGCAATAATGAAGTCATTCGACAGGGGCTTGAGTTGTCCCAAGAGGTTAATCGCAGAGGGCTTGATGCTAATATCGGATTATGGACAGAGCTTGGTGAGCAAGCTTTGCAATCAGGCAAGCTTGCGATGGTATACCTTGGCACATGGGGAGAGCTGCAATTGGAGCAGTGGGCTCCCAAGACAACTGGCTTATGGCGGGTGACACGCTTGCCCTTTAATCTGTATGGTTACTCAGGCTCTACTTCCTTGATGTTATCAGAGCAATCCAAGAATAAGCCGCTTGCGTGGAAATTTATGTACTCCATGTTTATGGGGATGGATGGTAACGCTACGGTGGCCGCTCATTTACCTTCAAGAAAGGCAGTATTAGACCGGAAGTACAGCAGCAATTTCTTAGGGGGACAGTATTCCAACGAGCTGTACATGGATCTGGCTATCAAGATGAGGGAATACAAGCCTACACCGCTTGATGTGGTGGCAAATGAGTGGTTTCGTGTAGCCAAGCTGAAAGCGATTGAATTTAATATGTATCCGGCGACAGCTTTAAAGACGATAAACGACGAGATTAATGTAAAGCTGGAGGAGTCACGACGTATCTTGTTAGCACGTTTAAATAAACGACGATAAGCACAAATGTGAACGAAGAAAAGTTGTACAATCGTCGGCTTGGTAAGCGCTTTGTTTACTAGACTACAATGACGATATAGCCTGAAGAGCCGGTAGTTTATACCGGCTCTCGCTGTTTAGGTTAAGATCCAGGCTTGTTGTTGGTGCATCCGAGTCGTTCAGCTTGCAGACCAAGTTTCTTTAGCAAGGAAATCGCCTGCTGCTTCTCATCCAGCGTAAGGCCGCTCAGTGCCCGACGAAGCATGACAGCTTGGCGTGGAAAGATACGCTCCATCATGTCACGACCGTCTGCTGTTAATTCTGCGAAGATAACACGGCGATCTTTGGCGCTAGGATGACGCTCCAGATAACCATTCCGCTCAAGCTTATCGATGACATACGTAACATTGCCGCTTTGCAGCAACAACTTGGAGCCAATCTGTTGAATGGGCTGCGGGCCTTTATGATAGAGCATTTCAAGTACGGCGAAATCAGTTGGGTTAAAACCTTCATGTTTGCAACCGGCTGCGGAATGATCAGACACACTTTTAAATGCTTTGGAAAATACACGGAACAAATGTAACGATGCTTCTGTTTCTCGGTCAATACGTTCATGCATAGTAATCCCACCTTACTCGAATGGTTACGATTTCATGATAGTACGAAATTAAATTTTGTAACGTAACATTAATCACATTTGTGAAAGATTGAACACAATAAATTTAAACTTTTTTAATTTGTTTGATTTTTGGTCAGATTATGAAAGCAAAATCTCACACCTTGAGGAGGATAATGAGGATGCAAACTAGTATGCAAGCATGTTTAATTGGAAGTGATCATTCCTTATACTGGGGCGACTGGGAAAAGCCAACATGCGGCCCCGATGAATTGTTGGTCCGGATCTATGCAACTGCCGTCAACCGGGCAGACCTGCTTCAGAAACGCGGTAAATACCCAGTGCCACAAGGCGCTTCTCCCATTCTTGGCCTCGAAATGGCCGGCACAGTTGAGGAAGTCGGAGCTAATGTCGTGAATTGGCAGGTTGGTGAGCGCGTAGCAGCGCTTCTCTCAGGTGGGGGATACGCGCAATATGTGGTAATTCCACAAGCTATGGCTATACAGATACCAGATCAATTATCGCTGGAGCAGGCTGCTGGTATTCCTGAAGTATTTCTGACGGCTTATTTGAACGCTTTTAAATTAGGTGGTTTACAAGCGGGGGAACGTATACTTGTGCATGCGGCAGCAAGCGGTGTAGGTACAGCAGCTGTTCAACTGGCTAAAGCTGCAGGTGCTCGTGTTTATGCTACCGCAGGTACAGATGAGAAGGCAGAGGCAGTGAGAAGGCTTGGCGCAGATTGTGTCATGAACTATCATCATCAATCTTTTAAAGACAGAATTCAACAAGAGACAAACGAGCAGGGGGTTCAGCTGATCCTAGATCCTGTTGGTGCCTCTTACTGGAAAGATAATCTGGACAGTTTAGCGTTTGACGGTCGCTTAGTGCTGTATGGAACGTTGGGCGGCTCCAAAATCGAATCATTTGATTTAATGGCAGCAATGCTGAAGCGAATTCATATCATGGGGAGCACATTAAGAGGGCTGCCTCAAACACGCAAGGCAGCATTGACAGCTGATTTTGTCGAGTGGGCAATGCCTATGTTTAAGTCTGGCCAATTACAGCCGATTATTGACTCTGTTTGGGATGCAGAGGAAGTTAATGAAGCTCATGTTCAGATGGAGAGAAACGCCAACATTGGCAAGCTGATCATTTTAACTCCGTGAAGTTAAAATGGTGGCTGGTTTGTTTGATTTGTGATATTTGCATGTGTACTAGGCAATAGTCTGCTCATTATTTGTGCTTGATGAATCTTATATAAGGAACATCATTACCGCAATTGAGCGACTGCGGCAGGGAGCTGGTACTATTGAAATACGTTTTGGGTATATTTTATGTAAATCGTCTGGATTTGTTATATAAGGCACTCTACAGTATTCAGGCGTATTGGCCTAATGTTATCGTAATCGATAATTCATGGAACCACGAGCTCCGATCCGCAGCAGCTATCCCGAAAGAAGTTAGTGTATACGAACCTCCAGTTCCGCTGTCGCACAGTCAATCGCAAAATATGCTTCATTATTGGGGGGCTGAGAAGAACTGCGACTTTGTTATGTATATGCATAGTGATGCCGAAGCTGAAAGTGGTACACCTGAGCTGCTCCTTAAACGTGTCCAGTGTCTGGTAGAGGATGGGACGAAGTGGGGGGCTGCCTATACGTATTTCGACACATTAGCAGTTTTCTCTATGAAGGCCATTAAATCAGTAGGTCCTTGGGATCCGAACTTGCCGATGTATTACTCGGATATTGACTGGTTCAGAAGAATGCGTCTCAGTCACTATGAGCTGATAGAGACATTGCTTCCGGTTAAGCATCATAATGATGGAGCTTCTACTGTGAAATCAGACTTGTACTTGCTGCATTTACACGAGGTGACATTTCCTCTATATCAGGATTATTATATAAGAAAGTGGGGCGGCGGCATGGGGCAAGAGACATATGTCTTAGCGTTTGATCGCTTTCCCCTTAATCCGGTTCCCGAGTACTTGCGCTAATCACTAACGTTTGCTTATATAATAAGCATATCATGAGGTTGGCTTGACTGTGCATGTTGGTTCAAGGCTCAACAGGGGCTCGTCCCTCTCGATAGTGTGGGATATGAGTGGATGGTTATAGAGGAGGATCGTGTATGAGCATACTTAAAGTCAATATGGAGCACGCGGGATACGATGCTCAGGAAATGAAGATCCATCAGATTACATTTGACGTGAAGCCTGGTGAATTAGTAGGCATCATCGGGCCGAATGGAGCCGGGAAGAGCACGGCAATAAAGTCGATACTAGGCATTATGAGGTATGTTAAAGGCAGCGTCAGCTTTGGAGAAGACGGGCGAGGCAAATATGCTTATGTGCCGGAGCAGCCGATCTTGTACGATACGATGACATTGTGGGAACATCTAGAACTGGCAGCCGCCGCCTACGATATGTCCATGGAGCAATTTAAATTACGAGCAGACGAGCTGCTTGCCCGATTTCAACTGAACGATGTCGTTCATCATTATCCGACAAGTTTCTCAAAAGGTATGCAGCAGAAGTTGATGTTAATTATTTCCTTCATGCTGCAGCCTTCACTTTATATTATAGACGAGCCCTTTGTGGGCCTGGACCCGCGGGCAACTAAACGTTTTTTGGACATGCTTCATGAAGAGCGGGTAAGAGGTGCGGGAGTACTGATGAGTACCCACGTGCTCGATACCGCGGAACGAATATGCGACAGGTTTATTCTGATCCATCAAGGGCGAATTGTGGCCCAAGGGACTTTTGAGGAAATAAGAGAACAGAGCGGACTGCCTGCAGGTACGTTGATGGACTGCTTCGAGGTACTGACATGATGCGGCCATGGCCGCTGGCGTACCGACGTTGGCGTTTGAATCTGAACTATCAATGGAACGCGTTGCGTATTGTGATGGATTGGACGGTCATGCTTTATATTATCGTACCAGCCTTGCTGCTCGGATTAAAATTTTATTATAGCTGGTGGACAGATGCAGTTGTTATCCCTCAACAATCATTATTTCAGACATTATGGATTTACCCGTTCTTTGTGACTATTATGATGTCTCGTGTGCGAACGTGGTCGGAAGGCGGGGACATTTTATTCCTTCGTCAGCACCCCGTTTGGTATGAGACATTTGTTCGCTTTGGCCTGTTGGAACTTGCGGTTAGGCAGACCCTGTTGACAGGTGCTCTGACCATTCTTTTATTACCATGGCTTATTCGGGGCTACCATTTTGATACAGCGAGTGTAATTATGTTGTCGCTCCTGGCGGGGTTGATTGGATGTTTGCACGCACTTGTAAGGAATCAGATAACTGTACGCATGAATGGCTGGAAGAGGGTTGTATGGGGATGGATATGGAATGTGGCTATTTTACTTGCCTTTCGATACATAATTATATCCATGCTGTCCTACTTGTTCGCAGGGGCCGCGCTCGCAGGGCTGCTTATCATATGCATTTATATGCTGGCGAGATGGCGTATCCATGTCCGTTATACATTCGATAGAGATGTGGATGTAGAGACAGGCTTCAAGATGAAGCTGACAAGCCTCTTGTTAAAGCAGGCGCTAGGCAAACAACCTAGGCGTAAACGTGGCAAGAAGCCGCTGCTGTTTCCTCATTCAGGGTACTGGAAGCAGCTCAATACGGCGGGTGAACGTATCGGAGCCATCGCTGTTAAGACGATGTGGCGGAGCAGCGTTCATGTCCTTTTTTATTGCCAACTCATTGGAGTGGGTATGATTGCTCTGTTTATTGTGACGCTGAAGGCAGCCTCATTGTTAATGCTGGTCTTTCCGGTGTTGTGTGCTATTTTGGGATACTGGCTGAATTCCTATTGGCGGGAGCTTGTAGGTAGTGAAGTGTGGAAGATGTATACCTTTGATGTGGAACAAGTTCAGATCGGGGCTTCACATTTTGTTAAAGTAAATGGAATATTACCTGGCATGCTCTGGGGAGCTGCTTCAGGCTGGCTGATCTCGCCAGTGGCAGGAATCTTATATATGGCCGGAGGGGCTGTGGTATCTGCCTTTATATCCAATATGGTTATGATGATGCGAGGATATAAGTTAAAGGAAGACATCAAAGTTGAAGCAGAGCAGTCGTGATGATGACCGAGTACAGCAGCATGATCTTTTCCTGATACGGGTATAGTAACAGCAAACAGTATCAAGTAGGAGGAGGGTTTTTCATGGAGCAGGCCGTAATCAGATTTGAATTTAGCGATGCTCACAGCACCGAACTGGCGTATGATACATTGGATGAGCTGGGTTATCATCCCGTTAAGGAGACAGCTGGCAACCAGCTTCATATTCATGTGGAGCGGCAGGATATCACTTCTGCATTGGAGATCGTCGAAGCATATGGCGGTCAGCTGATCGAGCAAGCGGAGATGACTGAAATGAGTATTGTAAACGATGCCTACGGAATGGACATTATCCCGATACCTGCCCATGTGGTGAATGAAGATTGGATACATCATGATGCTTATGTACAGGTTGACCCAAGAGAGGATGACTTGTCCCATCGTGATGAGGAGACGCGGGGCTGGTCGGATGAGGAATCGACTAATCACTTTCAGGGTGGGATTCATCTGTAACTCTTGATAGCCAATAGAGCCGGAGAAATATAGATTTTCCGGCTCTCTGCCTGTTAGAAAGAGATATTTATTTCGCTGCGCTCATTCCGGCTGTATACCCTGTCACAAAGGCGGCAGTAATGTTGTATCCTCCTGTGTAGCCGTGGATATCTAATATTTCACCACAGAAGAATAAGCCAGATGTGAGGCGTGACCCCATCGTTTTGGGATCAAGTTCCTTAAGATGAATACCCCCGCCCGTTACAAATGCTTCTTCTAGAGAGCGTGTTCCGCTAGCCTTTAGCGGAAAAGCTTTAATAAGCTGACACAGGTGCGCCCACTCTTGTTTGGGGATGTGGTCAAATGTTATGGATTCGTCGATGTCAGCCATACTAAGCAGCAGCGCAACCATTCTTTCAGGGACGATCTGCTTTAGAATGTTCTTGACGGCCTTCTTGGGCTCTTGCTTCCATAAGGCAAGTGCATCTTGGCTCAGCATATTGGCAGAAATCTCGGGCTTGAGGTCAATCGTTAGCTGTACCGTTTCTCGGCCAGTGCGTTTTCGTTCTTTAACGACGAACTGACTGCAGCGCAGAGCAGCTGGACCAGACAGTCCGAAGTGGGTGAAGATCAAATCACCTGCATGCTCTACTACTTTTTTGCCCTTCTCATTCCATACAGCAATGTGAATATCTCGTAACGAGAGCCCTTGCAGTACCCGGTCACGAATAAAGGAAGTATTGGACGTTAAGGGAACTTCTGTTGGATATAGCTCCGTTATGGTATGACCTGCAGCTTCTGCCCACGGATACCCGTCACCCGTAGAGCCTGTGTGAGGAACTGACTTGCCGCCGGTAGCAATTACAACGGAATCCGCCCGCAGAAAGGAACCGCTCTTTAGTCGGACACCGCGAACAGCACCGTCCTCATATATGACTTCTTCGACAGGCTCGTTTGCTCGCAGCACCACGCCAAGTCTGACTGCTTCGCCAATGAGTGCATCCACGACAGTTTTGGCTTTGTCCGACACGGGAAACATTCGTCCGTTGTCCTCTTCTTTTAAAGCTATTCCCAAACGCTCAAAGAAAGAAATGATGAGATCCGGGTTAAAATGCTGGAACGCACTATGCAGAAATCGGCCGTTGCCAGGCATATGACGAATGAGCTCATCAAGCGGTTTGTTATTCGTAACGTTACAGCGACCGCCGCCTGAGATTGCCAGTTTGCGCCCTAATTTATCTCCTTTATCAATAAGCAGTACTTTAGCCCCGTGCTCGGCAGCCGAGATCGCGGCCATCAGCCCAGAAGGACCGCCTCCAATGACTATAACTTCAGTTTGTTGCATCGTAATCTCCTTTTACGGTAGTTCGCAATGATTAGCGGTTCTTGTCTTATTGTATCCTTGTCTAGATTGAATGCAACCGCGGTTTAATAAAAAAACACTAAAAGTTAATCGATAACAATTGTTTAACCGGCAGTAGTATGCTTTAATCTAAGCTACAGAGGAAGAAATAACCAATTTAATATGGAGGAGTAGTGTATGTTTGTCGCTTTAAAGGAGACCGTATTGCAAGTTTTTATCGCCTACATACCCGCTTTTTCCTGCCAACTTTATACGATGAAACCAGAGCGTATATCCAAGGCCCATATCAATATAGGAGTTTTTTCGTCCATTTCTGTTCTGCTATGTATGATGTTGTCGTTTTATTATTTTTCAGAGACAGCGCAGCCTTTTGATTTTAGGTTAATACCCTACATGCTTGGTATTCTTTATGGGGGGTATCGTATCGGTGCCCTCGTATCTGCGCTTTATTTCTTTATGCTGCTCGGTTTTCCGGAAGCTTACTTTTCACACGCTTTGTGGAGCGATGCCCTTGTTTACTTAACGCCATTTTTATTTATGTATGTGAATAAGTTTCGTCATTCAAGCGCCCGACATCGGATGATGATCGTAATGAATTTTGCATTGCTTGGTATGGCTCTATATTTGATTCATTATGTATATGTCTTGTGGGATAGTCGAATTAAGCTAGAAATGGACGTGTTCCTATTTATGGCGATGTTCGGTGCTGTATTTTTGTTGGCAGCGTGTACCGTTGTGCATTTTATTGAGAGTACGCGAGAGAAGGCTTATTTACAGCAGAGCTACTTATCTATATGGCGGCAGTATAGACAGGAGGCGCAGAAGCTGCATCAGGTAATTGATGCGACGCCATTAGGTGTCATCGCGGTTGACGCTAACGCTCGTATTACGGCGGTTAATCAATCGCTGCTCCATACACTGCGTCAAATTAATCCGCATTATGATGCCTCGAATATAATCGGGCAAGAGTATGGGAAGTATTTTGCCGATAATCAATTTTGGGAAACGGACAATCTGCTAGTATACCGAGTACTGTGTGGTGAGTCGATGCAAAGCGAAATGCTCACAGTAGGCGAACGGACTTATCTGACTCGTGCGTCATCGATGCGTAATCAAGAAACCGGGGAAATAGTAGGCGCCGTTGGGATGATGCACGACATTACGGAGCTCGTGCAGCTGCGGGCTGAGATGGGCAATATGGAACGCTTAAGCCTGGTTGGACAAATGGCTGCCAGTATTACACATGAGATACGTAATCCGATGGCGGTTGTGCGTGGGTTTATTCAGTTAATGAAACAGAAAAGTCCAGGGCACCTTGAAGACTACTACACAATAGTCATGGAGGAGCTGGATCGTGCAAACAGTATTATTAATGACTTTTTGTCGCTTGCGCAGAATCGAATTGTCGAGAAGGAAAGTATCTATTTACATGAATTGATTATGAATATTTCACCTCTCTTGTGGGCTGACGCGAACTTGCGCGGACAAGAAATCCAGTTGGAACTCGCAGAGGAACTGCCCCCACTCTTATTAAATCCGAAGGAAATGAAGCAGTTGCTGCTGAACCTAGCACGAAATGGCATGGAGGCGATGACTGATAAAGGGATATTAACGATAGTAACAAGATATTGCAACGGTCATATTGAACTGCTGGTTCAGGATACCGGAACGGGAATTCCTAAAGCAGTTGTGGACAAGCTGTTCGAACCTTTTTATACAACCAAGGCAAAAGGCACCGGCTTGGGCCTGCCATTGTGCTTAAGCATTGTAGAACGACACGAGGGTGTGATTCGGGTAGAAACAAAGGAAGGTGCAGGGACGACTTTTATTGTAGCTTTTAAAGCCGAGGCCAACGAACAGGATATCATCACTTCTGCTGCTGTATAACAAGGCATGTATTGCCCTAATTATGGTAGTATAAAGGCATATATACGTTAGCGGAGGTCATCAATGGAGGTCATTCAGCTTGGTTCGTTCACATTGCAATGGAGTATGCTTGTGCTGCTCGTCAGTTTTGTCTTCGGGATAGTAGCGATCGCGTTGCGCCTAAAGATGGAGAATGTCCCTGTGAAGCCTTGGACAGAGTGGGCAGGAACTATTCTCGTATGTATATTGTTAAATGAAAAATTCGGTTACTTATGGGACTCGCCGTCCATTATATGGAACCAGACCAAAGCGTTACTTTTTTTAAGCGGCACATCTGTTAATGGCAACGTTCTGTTAGGTATCGGTCTGGTGGCTTGGACCATTACTTATATCCGCAAGCATCAGTTAAGTTACGGCTTACTGTCGGATGTAGCGGCACATGGCTTGCTGATGGGACTTGCCGTATATGGTTTTATGTATGCCTATTCGGGTACGCCAGCTCCTTATTTGACGCCGCTCCCTTTGCCTGCGGTCATGGCTGTTGCGCTGCCGCCGTTTGAATCAATCATGAGTTTGCTGCTGCTCCTGGGGCTATGGCTGCGCAAGCGGGAGATGGGCAGCTATGCAGATGCCCAGTTATCCGCACTTGCAGCCGGTGTCATTGGCATGCTTATGTCCTATATGTATCCAGATGACGAGCGAATGTTTGGCTTATCTATACTGCAGTGGGTGTCCGTTGCATTACTTGCTGCATCCTACTTTATTACACGGGCGTGCGAGCGAGTAGAAGCTGTTCGCGTGCAATCTGAGACCACTATCGAAGATTTTCCACGGCCTCTTGGGGAACAAGAGGCAGCAGATGGGAATAGCGGAAAAATCGGATAATCCGTCTATAGCGAGCACATAATAGCTGAGACTATATGACGGAAAGGAGGCTATCCGATATGACCCAAGACTCCAAGGAACAACAGCAGCAAGCAAATCGCAGCACGAAGGCAAATGGCGGCTCAGGCGACAAGAAGCTGAATGGACCTAACCGTCCATCAACGTAAGTGTTAGTAGTTGGCTTCCTTCTCTTGCTTTTCACTCCTGAGCATGGTTACAATATTACCGATAGGTAACGATGAGGGCGTTCTATCGGATTATATTTCATTTAGGAGTGAATGCGGATGTCAATGTCATTTGAGCAATATATGCAGGATATGGTTCAACCGATGCGTGAGGAATTGACAAGAGCGGGTATTGTCGAACTTCGCACAGCAGCAGAAGTGGAAGAGAAGCTTCCAACAGCAAAGGGCACTTCGTTGGTAGTTGTGAACTCGGTATGCGGCTGCGCAGCTGGTCAATGCCGCCCAGGTGTTCGTAAGGCATTGGAGAATGACGTTACACCAGATCATTTGTTTACCGTATTTGCTGGGCAAGACAAAGAAGCAACAGCTAAGGCGCGTGAATATTTTGCGCCATATCCACCGTCTTCTCCTTCAATCGCACTGATGAAGGATGGCGAACTGGTCCATTTTATCGAGCGTCTTAGCATTGAGAACCGTTCAGCAGAAGAGATTGCTGCAGAATTGTCAGCTGCATTTGATCGTCATTGCCGCTAAGCGCAGCCCAGCGCTTATACCCCGCGCATCGTTTGCATGCGCGGGGATTTTTGCACCATGCACATGGAGGGAGTATGACAGATGAGCTTACAAGAAGAGATTGTAAAGCGTTTTGGCGTGCAGCCTCAGATCGATGAGGCGACAGAAGTACGGAAACGTGTTGATTTTCTGAAACAGTATGTGAAGCAATCGGGAACGTCAGGTCTGTTAATCGCGATTAGCGGGGGAATTGATAGTGCTGTGGCTGCGGCGCTCTGCAAGCAGGCGACAGATGAGTTAGCTGCGGAGAGCGGTCAGCCTTACATGACTCTCGGCGTATTTCAGCCTTACGGTGAACAGGTTGATATTGCAGACAGTTATGCGGTTGCGGAAGCCTTTAAGCTTCAGCATACAGTAGAGACCAACGTACAAGATGCCGTAAACGAAATTGCCCTGGAGACAGAGCAGGCGTTTAAGCAGCTAGGCAATTATCGTCATATTAGCATTCCTGGCAAAGGCAACGTGAAAGCACGGATTCGTATGGTGACACAATATGCGCTTGCTTTTGACCTGAATCTGCTTGTGGTAGGTACTGATCATGCCTCTGAGGCTTTAACGGGCTTCTATACGAAGTGGGGGGACGGGGCTGTAGATATTACGCCATTATCTTCTCTTAATAAGCGTCAAGTTCGTCAATTGGCTCGTTATGTCGGCGTACCAAGCAGTGTGATCGACAAAGCACCTACTGCTGGATTGTGGGAAGGCCAGACAGATGAGAAAGAGTTGGGCATTACATACGATGAAAATAGCGATTATCTGGAAGGCAAACCGGTCAGCGATGAAGCTCGTGAGAAGATAGAGCGTCAATATCGCAAGACAGAGCATAAGCGTTCTGCAATTCCAGGAATCTAATAGTATTGAGATCGTTATGGCAAATGGGGGTCGTCCAGTCTTCATGTGAGACTAGCAGACGCCCCATTTATGTTATAAGGCCTTATATCTCGTACCTCCTATTGACTTGTTCATATAATATGAAGAGTGCAAGTTGGATCAGCCTTGTATTAGGAGGTGCAGGATGAAACGGTGTATCATCTACAGCAATTGCCACGCCAAGCCATTACGCCAGTATTTAGAAACCTCGCTCACTTTTAATCGGAACTATCAGCTGGTGGATATTCCTTTTATTCAGGACTGTCCACGTACAGGATTAGCGCCTGAGCTGCTACACAGCTGCGATTTGTTTATTTATATGCGTACGAGTGACGCATTTGGTCCTTACTTGTCAACGGATTATTTGCTTAGTCAATTGCCAGAACACTGCGTGTCTATTAGTATAGGCAACAGCTTTTTTACCCCCTACTATCCCCAATTTACTGCTAATAACAAGGAACCGGAGTTTGCCTATGGGGATCAAAACATAATTCGTATGCTGTGTGAGGGAAAGAGCAGGCAAGCGATTATCAATCTAGTATCCGATGAGGATTTCTATACGGAATCAGAGCTAGAGCGGCTGTATGCCGATTTTATGTACAGCTTTAGAATAAGAGAGATAGGTCTTGATATTCCGATTTCCCCATTTATAGAAACCTACTACCAACAGTTCCACCTATTTAGTACAATATGTCATCCGCGAAGTGATATTTTAAGGGCAATCGCCAAGAACATACTTCAAGGTATCGGCATTTCGCAGTATGAGATTTCGCCCTACGTCAACGGTGGGGACTTTACGGACCTGATCTCTCCTATTTATCCAGCTGTAGTCAAACATTTAAAGCTTCAATTTGCCTCAGGTAATGCTCCAATCTATGCGTTCAATTACACGCAACTTAATTTTGAACAATATATGCATCATTATATTACTTATCACCAGGGGCAACTGGCGATTCGGGACTAAAGCATAACAAATAGGCTCTATGTAAAGGAAATTCAGAGAGCCTATTATTAGAGCCGATTCTCACAGGTTACAAAGCAGCCGCGTGCGGGACGTCGGATGAGCCATTCCAGAATAACTCCTCTAGACGCGGCTTGTGGCCTGGGATCACTGCGCACTGTTGGCGAAGCAGCATCATTAACTTCATGCAGGCTTGTTCCAGCACTGCTTCTGTGGAGGCGATAACGAGCAGTCCTTTCTCCGGTGAGAAGGTGATCAAGATTTCGTCTTCCGCAAGATCCCTCTTGAGTCGAAATGGCGAATCCTGATGCTTCAATTGAGCTGTCGTGCTTATTTGAATCGTCTCTTTAGGGGAGAGTGCTATCTCGATAAATGGAGTATGAGAAATTCGAACAGGATTTAATGTAAGCGTTGTCAATATATGCTGCAATTGATGGATGGTAGTGGGAATGCGTCCTGCTAATGGGGACGCGGCAATTATCGTCATGCCCATCGTGACTTCTCCTCGCTTTCTGCTTGCTCGATTGAGTAGATCTTCATCTTAGCTGTCTCATGATAGACATTCATAAGATTATCCGTATTCTAACAGATTACATCAGAACCGCAAGCGACAGATTTGTGACGGGATGAGCTATTCTCACGAAACTCATGGCTGCGGTTCTGATAAGTGAAGCGCCTTGCGCCGTATCTTCAATCGTTTGTCAGTCGTGCGAAAGAAGGCCAGCTTTATATATGATGGTGCCAATTGATGCTGGTATGGCGAGGATGGTTTGGCAAGCACCCGAAGTCAAAGCTTCCAATAAGCTAAAAACATCAGCATTACGCCTGCAACTGCTCACGTATCCATGTGGCTGTGGTCTGTATAGCATCATCCAGCGCATCCGTTGCACCTGCAAAAGGATGAACCGCATTAAAGGTATGTCCTGCGTCCTGTACAGTATGCCAACTCGCCTGGGCATAATGCTCTACAATTCGAGCAGAGCCGTCACGGAAGCCTGGCAGGTCATCAGAACCTTGAACGAGCAGCAGCGGGAAGGAGGCACTGGATATACGACCGATCAAGTCGTACCGTGCCCGGTTCAGCTCTAGATCGTGCAGCACGACGGCATCCAGGGGAAGTGCTTCGCCAGTACGCGCGTTTATGACTTGCGAGCGGCCAGTACGTCGTAGTTCTTCTTTTTGCGCTTCGGAATAGAGATCCATGTTCGTAACCCCATTCCATGATATGACACCGGTTAGCTCGGTTGGATGGTCCAGGGCGTACAGGATAGCCGTTGCACCACCGCGACTGTGGCCTAGGACGAATATAGGGGCGTCTTCCAGCGAGTTGTCTGTACGAATTGCTGAAGGGACTTTTAGGGCCTGACTGTTTTGATTGGTCGAGAAATTAGCTTCCTGTTCGATATTTATGTGGTCAGACTCTAAATTGGAAGTGTTGGATCTTGCTGAGCTTTGGGCTGTGTGAACAGTAAATGAACTTGTGCTCCTAACCCCTGATGCAGTCGAATTCGCCTTAGCATGTTCAAGTGAGTTGTTGAATTCGTCAGAACGAATGAGGGCTAAAAGTGCTGTTAGATCTTCTTGCTCATATGTATACGTATTAATGGCAAATTTCTCAGGTTCGCTAAAGGTCAGCAGATCGCTGCCAATACCGTTATGGGAGAAATTAAAGCATACAGTCATAAGACCTGTCTTCTCAGCGAGCTGTGCGGCCGTGTGCGGAAAAAAGCCCCAGTCTTTAAAACCTTTGAAACCATGACAGATAATTAGTACGCCCGATTGCGGAGCGTCCCCCAAACTTAAGTGGGGCACAAAGACGTCTCCTCTAATTATTCTTACGAGCGGCTCTTCGGGATTCATATCCAGCTGAAAAGAATAATGCATAATAAACTCCTCCTTGAGCGTTTTGTAGACAGCTGCTAGCGTAAACGTGATGATTACGAAGATTGTATCACAGTTGTAGGTAAGCGACCCATTTTGGGTGGAGAAACGGAATTGACAATAGTAAGTTGTATATGTATTATGTGTATTAAGTGTACTATTATATATAATACACAAAGGTGTGAACAATTTCTTCATTGTTTCAGCAGTATTAAGAAAGATATACATATGCTGCTTCTAGTCGGGTAGGAAGGCTCAAGCTTTGAATAGATTCAATAGGTAGGCTAGGGTGACCATCTGTACAAACAGATTCAAAAGATAGACCCGAGTCGTCTGTACAAATGGATTCAACCGAAAGTGCATGAGCTCTCGCAAGCAAGATGGTGAGATGGCGGTAGAAGTAGAGTAAGAGAAAGCAAGCATGCAGGTAGAAGAGAAATAGTGTGTGAGAAGTAGTTAAAGCAAGTATGGTGCAAGAGAGGAGGCAGCGCATGATTCGTCTTCAAGAGCGTGGCACAACCCCTATCTATGAGCAGATTGTGGAACAGATTAAGGCATTGATTGCTAAAGGAGCGATGAAGACAGGAGAGAAGGTGCCGTCCGTAAGGGAACTATCATCGATTCTGCTTATTAATCCGAATACGGTCAGCAAAGCTTATCAAGAGCTGGAACGACAGGGAGTCATTCAGACGATACGAGGGAAAGGTACTTTTGTAGCGGAGCCTGATGCTCCACGTATGGCGGCAGAGCGAATTGAGGTGTTACATGAAGAGGTGCGGCGCATAACGGTGGAAGCCAAGCATCTCGGCTTAAAGAGAGAAGAATTTGTACAGATGATTACACGGGAATGTAATTTTTTATGGGGGGATGGACATGCTGCGGATTGAATCCGTACATAAGAAGATTGATGACAAGCAGGTGCTGTCCGGTGTGTCGTTACATATTCAACCGGGTACGATTATCGGCTTGATTGGGCGCAACGGGACTGGTAAGACCACTTTGATGCGTACGATCGTGGGTATTTATGATCCAGAGCAAGGACAAGTCATGATCGATGACATCAACGTACATAAGCTTGCACAATCGAAAAGAGATATTGTTTTTATTCCGGATTCTCCAATAGCTCTAGAAGGGTACACGCTCCAGCAGTGTGCTCAACTGTTCGGCAGCATTTATCCGAACTTCGACGGCTTTTTCTTTCATGAAGCTATGGAACGGTTTCATTTGCCAGTCAACAAGCCTGTGCGGTCCTTATCAAAAGGGATGAAGATGCTGTTCAGCACGGCATTGGGTCTTGCGACACGAGCACGTGTAATTATGCTTGATGAGCCGACAAATGGAGTAGATGCGGTGGCCAAGAAGCATTTGCTTGCGCTGATCATGGAATCGGTCACACCAGACAGCGCCATTCTGATCTCGTCTCATATGCTCCATGAGTTGGATCGCATCGCAGATACAGTTGTGCTGCTGCGTGATGGACGGACTGATGAGCAGTGGGCGCTTGAGGACTTGCGCAGTCAAGTACGCAAACTGCAGATTGTGTTCACCGAGCATGAGCCTCCGGCTTGGCTTCAGCAAGAGCAAGTATATGTGCTTCAACAGGTAGGGCGTGTCTTTACGGTGCTCATTGAGTCGGAGGAACTGTATGGCACATTGCGGCAGCAAGATACGCTGCTAATCGAGGAGCTTCCGCTTACATTGGAAGATTGGTTCAGTTGGAAGTCGGGAGGTGACGGGGATGTGGCGTAAATGGTTTCCCTCAGGGCTGTGGGCAAAGGAGCTGCGACAGGTCAGGCTTATGATGTGGGCGATGCTGGTGATGGGGCTGTTTGTATTGCCGATTCCACATATGAATAAATGGCTGTTAGACTCCTCTGATCAAGTGGAGGCAGCACTTACATTTATACAAGCTCATGGCATGGATTATGATGAATACAGCTTCATTAGTCTGCGAGTAATATTATGTCTGTTAGCTGCTATACTTGCTATTTGGCAGCTTGGGTTTGAACGACGCTCTGGTATTCAAGAGTTTACATTGTCTCTTCCCTATTCCCGCATTCAAATTTTCACGACGAAGTTTCTGGTGGGAGTGAGTTTTATTACGATTGCGGTACTCGTTAACGTCATCATGGATGTAGTTGTGCTTAGTACCTCAGTTGTCCAGCCTTACTTACAATGGGGCAGTTACATCAACAAGGCTATAGTCTGTTTACTTGTGGTGTACTCTGCATATGCAGTATCCTTATTTATCGGTACCATTAGCGGGAGCTGGGTGTCTCAGCTTGTTTTTTCCTTTGTGATGCTGCTCGTACCGTATTTTTTAGTGCTGCAGTTCCAAAAGCTGATCTCTGCATTTGGAATTTTTCATGACAGCTATTATCAAATTGAAAATTTTTTGCCGGATATCAATAAGTGGTTAGTCGACTATTATGAAAATTATAGTTGGTTCAGCCTGTTGCTGCTAACCGTGCTAGCACTTGTGGGAGGTTTATACGCCTACTCTAGGAATCGTGCTGAAAATAACGGCAAGCTCGTTATTTTCCCAGTGTGGGAGACCGTGCTTAAGATCGGCTTTACGCTATGTGTGGCACTGCTCGGCGGCTCATTCTGCTACGAGAGCATTTACCGGGGACGGATCGGGTATACGATCGGGTTCGCGGTGGCGGGGCTGATAGGCTATGTTATCATTAAGACGTTATCACGTATGAAGATAAAGTTGTAATTCAATTGACAGGCGAGGGCCCAAACAGGCTCTCGTCTTTTTTACTTATTTGAAGCATGCAATATCATTTCTATTTTGAATTGAGGATTGACACGCGACAGAATGAGGTCTACCTTATTTATTAGTCGACTAAATAAATGAGGGGCTATGTATATGGATATATATCAATCCGAATCGCTGACGCATATCATGATGCATGTTATGAAGCTTCACCGCCGCACGCTGCATGATTTGACACAGGATGTTGAGGTATACCCGGGCCAGCCGCCGTTGTTGTTCCGTCTTGCAGATGAAGATGGGCAGAGTCAGAACGAATTGGCGCAGAAGCTGCGTGTACAGCCGGCAACCTTAACAGTTATGATCACGCGGATGGAGAAGACAGGTCTTGTGGAACGAAGACAAGATGAGCAGGATCATCGTTTGTCGCGCGTATTCCTGACGGACAAAGGACGCTGCGCCGCTGGGGTGCTGAAGGAAACGCTGCAGACGTTGGAGCAGCAGTGTTTTGAAGGCTTTTTGCAGGAAGAGAAGCTTCTGTTTCGCCGAATGCTGCTGCATATGTACGGAAATCTGAATCGAATCGTGCAGGAAGATCGTTAGTCGGCTTTATGATTAGAGGAGTGTCAGGATGAACAGTTTAATTCGTTATTTGAAACCTTATTGGGCAGCGGCATTATTAGCTCCTTTATTTATGATCTTGGAAGTAGGTATGGATTTGCTGCAGCCGCAGTTAATGGCATCAATCGTTAATGATGGTGTGCTGAAGGGGGATTTGAATCACATCTGGCACGTCGGGGCTGTTATGATCGGCGTTGCCATGGTGGGATTGATCGGAGGTGCTGGCTGCACGGTATTTTCAAGCAAAGCTGCACAGAACTTCGGCGCAGATTTGCGGTATGATCTGTTTCGCCATATACAAACGTTCTCGTTCCGCGATCTGGATCGCATGACGACCGGGTCTTTGGTTACCCGTCTGACAAGCGATATTGTACAGGTGCAGAATATGGTGCAGATTGCGTTAAGGATAATGGTACGCTCGCCGTTTATGCTGCTTGGCAGCATCATTATGGCAGTGATCATCAGCCCACAATTGTCTCTCGTATTAGCAATTACGATTCCTTTGCTGTTAGCCGTATTGCTGATATTAATGAGACTGTCCATCCCTATGTTCGCTAAGGTACAGCACAAATTGGATCGTGTAAATACGGTGCTGCAAGAGAATTTGTCCGGGATTAGGGTTGTTAAGGCCTTTGTCCGTTCAGAATATGAAGAAAAGCGATTTGAGACGGCGAACCAACATTATTTTGAACATGCCTTAAAAGCGTTTCGGACGATTGCTATTAATATGCCGCTTATGATGCTGGTGCTTAATACGAGTATTGTAGCGGTGCTATGGTATGGTGGCGCGCAAACTTGGGATGGAACTATTAATGTAGGCCAACTAATTGCTTATTTGAATTATATGACTCAGATTTTGTTTTCGTTGCTGTCGATTGGATCGATGATTATGAATATTTCGCGTGCTAAAGCTTCTGCAGATCGGATTAAAGAGGTGCTGAACACAGTCCCTGACATGGAAGAGGCAGCCAATCCACGGCATGAAGTTGTACAGAATGGCCGGATTTCATTTGAACACGTCTCTTTTGCTTATGATGAGGGGATGCAAGAACAGGTGTTAAAAGACATCCATTTTCAGGTGGAAGCAGGTAAGACTGTAGCTATTATAGGGGCTACCGGATCAGGGAAGTCTTCTCTTGTCAGCCTCATTCCGAGGTTGTACGAGCCGACTTCTGGTAATGTGCTTATCGACGGTCACAATATTAAGGAGATGGATGTGCATGAACTGCGCCGCCGGGTGGGGATGGTACTGCAGCAAGCCTTGCTGTTCAGCGGCACGATCAGGGACAATATACGGTATGGCGTGCCGGAAGCTTCCCAAGCGGAAGTGGAGGATGCAGCACGTGCGGCCGAAGCGCATGAATTTATTGAACGACTGCCGGGAGGTTACGATACGGTTGTCGGTCAGCGAGGCGTCAATTTATCAGGAGGTCAGAAGCAGCGAATATCGCTCGCACGAACGCTGCTTGCCAAGCCCGATATTTTAATTCTGGACGACAGCATGAGTGCTGTCGATCTGAAGACGGAGGCGCGCATTCAACAGTCGCTGCGTGAACGGATGCGCAATAGTACATCTATCGTGATTGCGCAGCGTATCTCTTCTATTGTAGCAGCGGACAGTATTATCGTGCTCGAAGATGGACAAATTGCGGCACAGGGGACGCACGATGAGCTGCTGCGAAGTAGCTCGTTATATCAAGATATCGTCGAATCTCAGCTCAGAAAGGAGGACGTATTGCATGGCTAAAGCAACATCAGGTCACGGATCTCCTTCTCAAGCCCATCATTCGAAGGAATTGCCTGCAGCGGCTGGCTTTGGCGGCCGTCGTCCTGCTGGGCCTGTACCTAAGGAACGTGCTAAACATACAAGCGCCACATTAAAGCGGTTATGGGGTTACTTAAGCAGACAGCGGTCTAGATTAACATGTGTCATCATTTTGGCAATAGCAAGCTCAGGTCTTGCTTTAATTGCCCCTTATTTGTTGGGAAGAGCAGTCGATCGTCATATTATCCCACAGGATTCGGAAGGTTTGTTTCAGCTTTGCCTTATTCTGCTTCTTATATATGCTTGCAGCAGCGTGATGTCTTGGCTCCAGACGTATATGATGGCGGGTTTGTCCCAACATACGGTGTTGGATCTGCGTAGAGATTTGTTTCATCATATGCAGCAGCTTCCGTTAGGTTACTTTGACCGCACGCCGCATGGCGAATTAATGAGTCGAACCACAAATGACATTGAGAATCTGTCCAATACGTTAAATCAGAGTCTCATCCAGATTGTCTCGAGCGTGGTGACCATTATTGGGGCAATCGGCTTTATGCTGTACTTAAACGTCTGGCTGACGGTTGTCAGTCTGATCGCAATTCCGCTTGTAACGATTGCAACCAAGAAGATTGCGGTTCATACTCGCAAACATTTTAAAGGCCAGCAAGAGAGCCTGGGGCAATTAAACGGATATATTGAGGAAACGATATCCGGACAGAAGGTCGTTAAACTATTTCGCAGGGAAGCACGCTCTGCCGAGGAATTTAAGGCCATGAATGAACAGCTCCGTCTGGCAGGCACAAGGGCACAGATCTTGTCTGGCATGATGGGCCCAGTTATGAATATGATGAGCCACTTTACGTACATCGTGATTGCTGTCGTTGGAGGCTGGATGGCCTTTTCAGGATGGACACGTGTTGGTGTTATCGTTAGTTTCCTTAACTATTCCAAGCAGTTAAGCGGACCGGTAAATGAGCTGGCGAATCAGTACAACATGATCCAATCCGGCATTGCAGGTGCCGAACGGGTTTTTGAGATTATGGATACAAAATCTGAATTTAATTCTGAGTTGGAAAATGAATATATGGGTCGTGTCGCCGGTCATGTACAATTTAATGAGGTAAGCTTTGGATATAATCCAGATCAGCCTATTCTGAAGCGGGTAACGTTTTCGGCAAAGCCTGGTGATGTCATTGCGCTTGTAGGCCCTACTGGTGCGGGGAAGACAACGATTATTAACCTGCTGACGCGGTTTTATAATATTGATCAGGGAACGATTCGGATTGATGGTCAAAACATAGGTCTTGCTGACAAACATAGCTTGCGGCGTCAGCTCGGGATTGTACTGCAGGATGCGCATGTATTCACCGACTCGATCCGAAATAATATTCGTTATGGCAAACTAGATGCTACAGATGCGGAAGTGGAGGCTGCAGCCAAGCTTGCTAATGCACACGAATTTATTAAGAAACTCCCGCACGGATATGACTCCGTGCTTAGTGGGAGTGGCGGAAGTCTGAGTCAGGGACAACGGCAATTGCTGACGATTGCGCGCGCTATTTTGGCTGACCCTGCAATACTAATCTTGGATGAGGCTACCAGCAGCGTGGACACAAGAACAGAATTGCATATCCAAGCTGCAATGAATACGTTGATGAAAGGACGAACCAGCTTTGTCATTGCGCATCGTCTCAGCACAATTCGTAACGCAGACATGATTCTTGTAATTAACAATGGTGAGGTCATCGAGCGTGGTTCGCATGGCGAACTGATTGAGAAGCGAGGGTTCTATTACGAGCTGACCATGAGCCAGGATCGAGAAGAGGCTGGATGAGAACTGTATTTCACACAGGTATGCAGTCGGGAATGGGACAGTAGCGAATACAGGAGCAGATTCTGTAATTAGAAATTGGTTGTAGGCATAAAGAGACGGCATTCCCGTGAGCTTTAGTTATAGGCTTAACGTTGTTAATACAGACAAAGGTTCGATGTCATAATGATACACCTGTTAAGTGAAGTTCAAGGCGTGAGCTGCAGCGAAGATAGGTCAGTGGCACTGCTAGTTATATGGGATCTTGAAAATAAAGTCACACGATGTATTTAGTCACACGTTATATTTTTTATATTCAAGCCCTCCAGTCTCTGTGGAGGGCTTTTGGTGCACAAAGTTATAGCTGCATCATGTAAAATCGCACAGCGGCAAATAGAATGGTAGTTTGCTACCATAATAGTTTCCGAAGCAAACGGCTAGCTGTCAACACAATAGCAGGGCTTGAAGGAGCTATCTGTACTGCTAGTCAAGCTGTCCCAATACGCGGCGCAGCACGCGTACCGTACGCATGACGATATCACGTACGTCTTCTGGCGTGGCGCACAGTGGCAGCCAAAAGTACAGCGTATCGCCGAGCGGGCGGAGGATTAGCCCCTCCTCGAAGCCCGCAGCATACGCAGCCGCCCCGACCCGTTGTTCGGGGCGGAACGGCAGGCGGCGCTCGGCATCCTCATAGAGGTCGAACGCCGCTACCAGACCGAGCTGCCGCACATCTGCCACGTGCGGCAGCTTGGCCAAGCCGGAATCGCCCAGCGCAGCGGCGAGTGCGGCGATGGTGTCCTGCGCTTGTTCGAGGACATGTTCTTCCTCGAACAAGCGCAGACTTTCCAGGGCCACGGCGCAGGCAACAGGGTTGCCCGTGAAGCTGTGGCCGTGGAAAAAGGTCTTCTGTGCTGCGTAATCGTCATAGAACGCAGCGTAGATCTCGTCGGTGCTGAGCGTTGCAGCAAGAGGCATCACACCAGCGGTGAGCCCCTTGCTCAGGCACATCAAGTCAGGGCTTACGCTGGCGTGCTCACAGGCAAACATCTTGCCTGTTCGCCCGAAGCCAGTTGCGACTTCGTCGGCAATGAGATGCACGTTATTTGCCGTGCATAACTCCCGCAGCCCTTGCAGGTATGCAGCGGGAGTCATGATCATGCCGCCTGCGCCCATCAGCATCGGCTCCACGATGATCGCAGCTATCGTATCGCTTTCCCTAGCGAACAGCTCGCGTAAGTGAACAAGTCCTACTTCAGCGACTTCACACTCGCTGCCTGAAGCTGTTTGGTATACTTGCCGCAAATCCGGCGCAGGCACGCGGTGTGCGTGGAAGAGCAGCGGCTTAAACAGTTCATGGTATAGCGCTACGCCGCCAACGCTGACGGCACCCAACGTATCGCCATGGTAGCTGCCTTCTAAATACACAAATTTTGTCTTTTCGGGTTGTCCGATCTGCTGCCAATATTGAAAAGACATCTTGAGTGCGACTTCTACAGCTGTGGAGCCGTTGTCGGAGTAGAATACTTTGTTTAAACCAGATGGTGTAATCTTCACAAGCCGTTCGGCTAGCTCGATGCCTGGAGCATGAGTCAGACCGCTAAACATAATATGATCAAAGGCATCCAATTGGCGGGCAATTGCAGCTTTGATGCGGGGATGGCCATGCCCATGCAGGTTGCACCACCAGGACGAGACGGTATCGTAATACCGTCGGCCATCGGCGTCGTATAGATACATACCTTGTGCTCTTTCGATCAGCAGGTGGTTTCTATCTTCATATTCTTTCATTTGTGTAAATGGATGCCAGACGTATGTACGATCTTTAAATAGTAATTCATTATGGTAAGCTTGATTCATAACATCATTTCTCCTCTAAACTCACTTATTGTTAACTTTATATTTATTAAAAAGGTTAACATTATAGAAGGCAGATCGCAATATGAAGTAATTTGATATAAAAACAAGAGGGCCGCAGCCCTCTTGTTTAAAGATCCGTTTGGAATATTGAAGTTTGCTTCCAAGCACGATACGCATAGTATTGGCCTTATGACTTCGATATTGTATTGCGTGCTGAGAAGCTTGGGTTCATCAGATTAAGTCAACAGCCAGAACTTTGTTGAGTGGAATAAATACCGCGTTGCCGTTGTTTCTTGAAATCAGAACGGAACCACTCTGAATACCAAGGAATATACCCTCGTGTGATGTGCTGTCAAAGTGAACCCGAATACGAGTACCGATTGAAATTCGGTGAATTAAGCCCGCAATCCCGTTGTGACCACCATTGTTGCCGTAGCAGTTGTAACCTGACATCTCTCATACCTCCATCTTTAAGAAGATACTATAATGTATTCTATGAAACTCGTTTTGACTAGATAGTTGGCTCAGGGGAAACGTTGATTTTAAGAGAGTGCTAGGGATTATGGCAAGCTAAATAGGCAAATGCTATGTCTAGTGAAGCCGTTACGTGATTAATGAAGCGAAATTCATTTGCAAATCGGGTTCGCACATAAGATAATGATAAAACTTATGATGCTGTTTTCAGGCGAATAACGATCATATACAGGTGCGATTAAAGAAGCTTTATGATTTATTTGCTGTAATCAGTTGGATGATATTCGGTAAGACATGGATGTAACTGTTTTTTGATTATGGGTATACCCATACTGACGATATGGGTTGAAGGGCTGTATCTAATGAATATCAGCTGCTTTGAACAGTTGATATCTAATGGAAGGTGCTTATAGAAAGAGAGGAAAGAGCCACGTGATATATGGAGTTGGACATGATCTGCTGAATATGGATAGGATCAGCCGAATTGTAGAGGGGCGGAGCAAAAAACGTTTCCTGCATCGAATATTAACACCTAATGAAATTCAGGCGCTGGAACGGCGCGAAGCTCGTATGGTGGAGTGGGTGGCAGGAAGGTTTGCGGTAAAGGAAGCCGTGGTCAAAGCATTCGGCTGTGGCATCGGTAAGCAGATTGGCTTTCAAGATGTAGAGGTGCTGCCGGATATACTTGGCAAGCCGCATGCGAAATTAAGCGAAGCAGCTTGGGATCGGCTCGGCCTTGCATCAGGTGCGATGCGCATTCACGTCAGTATTTCTCACCAGCCTGGCATGGCTTCAGCGTTCTGCGTGGTTGAGACAGTGTGACCTTGTAGGTGATCAGAAGGTATTGGAATTACGTACCGTACACGAATCCATTATAAATAGGGATCGTCATTGAACGTCAATATGACGTATATCCAAAGAAAAAAGGGCTTTCCCAATAGTCACATTCGACTCATGAGAAGGCCCGCAGCTTCGATTCCATATAGAAGAAAAGGTTGATGCAGCGATAGAATGTGCGACAGTAGTCTTCGATCATTAAGCTTGTTGTCAGATCATTCCTCGAATCGTACGAGCTGTACAGCTTCAACCAGATTGGTGAATTCGGCTAATTTGGAGGATATATCTTTGCCAAAGTTCAGCAGTCCGAGCGACTTCACATCACCCTTCATTTGCTTGTAAGCTTCCTCGCTTACGATAGCAAACATATCGACCAGCTTGCGGCCGTCACCGATGATGTTATTACCACCGTACGCAAAGGATACACCATCAAGGGTAAATGCCTTGATATCTTGCTTGGCGAATATTACGCCTTGCTGCCCAGATACTGTCGGCAGGGTATCCAGCTTAGATACTTTATCCTTCTCCGTAACCTGCTTCATAATTCCAGCCTCGATCAACGCCTTAGCGCTATTTTCATTCAGAATTAGCATACGTCCCTGTGGGGTCGTCTGGTCTTTGAAGGGAATCGTTCCGCTGAATTTAATATCTTTAGCATAGTTATCTACTGTGCTTTTTACATCATCTTGCAAGCCATACAGTACAATCCCGTTCGCTTTATCATTAAACACGCAGCCTGTTCCTAGTATGGCGATAAGCCCTGCCAATACAATTGTAGATATCCATCTTTTCATTCGAAAACACTCCTCTTGCTGTATTTTATGTCTCCAGCGTACAGCAATAAGGGGAATGGGCGCGATGGATCAACATGACTGTGTCTTACATTGTTGCAAGCTGAGTCGGTATTATTTCTTGTCCGACAACCAGACTGCAATTTTTTCAATATCGGCATCTTCGATGCTGCCTCCAAGTGCAGGCATGCGCTTGCCGCCATTTTTCACTGTAAGTACAATGTCGTCTTTTGTAAGCTTAGAGCCGATCTTGGAGATGTTGGTCTCTGCACCCATGCGTCCCTTTAGATCTGTGCCATGGCACTGCATGCAGCGCTGCTTGTAGATGGCAACTACATCCTCTGGACCTTCGAGTGCTGCTGAGTCGGCGGGGGTACTGTTGTTGGCGCCCGAACTCGCCCCGCATCCCGTCAATGCAAAAACAAGTACAATGGCACATGTCATGAGTAACTTTCTATGTCGCAGCTTGGGCAATGATTGAAGCATCGATATCGCTCCTTTGGATAACGTCAATGATATTGATTACAGTATGGATAGGATAGGAACTAAAGGCAAGCTGTTCCGCCGATTGTTGGCAAAACGTTCACAACTGGTACCATTCGTGTATAATGGGCGAAGGGTTTCTGTCTGCTGGACAGAGCTATCATATATGGGATTTCCATTTAAGCCCATTATAATTTTAGATGATCTATTATTTATGAAGTGAAGTTGTGTTCATGGAGATAGGTACAGGGCCTCAGATTGTATCATGTGGATGAGGTATGATGAAAAACATTTCTGGATTGATATATCGATGACATAAATGAAGGGAGCCGACATGGACGAACAAAAACGACATTTTAGCCGGGAACTACTGCGCTGGTATATGAATAATCGACGGGATCTACCTTGGAGACGGCAGCAGAACGCTTATTATACATGGGTATCCGAAATCATGCTTCAACAGACACGTGTGGATACTGTCATTCCATATTTTAACCGATTCATTGGTAAATTTCCGACAGCTACTGCACTTGCCGATGCGCCTGAAGAAGAGGTGCTAAAAGCATGGGAAGGACTGGGCTACTACTCGCGAGCACGCAATTTACAAGCCGCAGCACGTGAGGTAAAAGAGCGTTATAACGGTGAAGTACCGGATGACAAAGCAGCCGTAGCTTCGCTTAAGGGGGTCGGTCCTTATACGACCGGCGCGATTATGAGCATCGCATTTAACCGTTCAGAGCCAGCTGTAGATGGCAACGTCATGCGTGTGCTTTCCCGTTATTTCCGTCTTCATGATGATATTGCCAAGCCGAGCACGCGCCCCCATATCGAGCACATCGCACAGGAGCTTATTCCAGAAGGTGAGGCCTCACATTTCAATCAGGCTTTAATGGAGCTCGGTGCGCTTGTATGCACTCCGAAATCGCCGGCATGTCTGCCATGTCCTGTAATGGAGCATTGCGCAGGGCGTATCGCGGGAGAGGAACTAATCCTGCCGATCAAGACCAAGGCTAAGCCGCCGAAGCCGGAGCTGCGCTACGCAGCGTTGATTGAAGGGACGGGCCCCTATGAGGGCAAAGTACTGATCCGCAAGCGCCCTGATACGGGACTGCTTGCCCGCATGTGGGAGCTGCCGCATCTGCTGGCACCCAAAGCGGCTCAGCTCACAGGGCTGCCGGACGGCGAGGCGATGGACATGCTCCGTGGTATGCTGCATGCGGATGGAATTGAGGTTGAGCCTGTGGAACGGCACGTGGATGCGGAGCACACATTTAGCCATATTCATTGGCAGATGCGTGTATTCCGGTTTAAAGGTACCGACACACCATCTATATTGCCGGAAGGATATGCTTATATCCGTCCAGAGCAAATGGAAGGATATGCGTTCCCGAACTTATTTTTGCGATTAATCAACCAGTATTTTGAATATGAAGAAACATCAGCAAGTATAAATTAAAGAAAAGGTGTACTTATTTAAGGGGATTGCTCGAATAGGAGTAATCTCCCTTTTTTTATGGGCTATTTTAACTATAATAGGAGGAAGATTATGTGGAAGCGCTAACATTGGATTGTAACCGTTACCAAGAAGGTGCTTGCTATATTGGACATCTTAAGGGGGAGAATGACATGAAACGAATGAAACCTACTGTGTTATCTCGCAGCAGCATAAAGAAGAAGATCGGAATGATTCTCGGCACCGCATTAATCGCTGGAACTTTGGCAGGCTTTGCAGGACAGGCGCATGCCGCACAGCCGCTGTCTTCCTTCTGGTACCCGGAGACATTACTAAGTTGGTCGCCTACAACGGATAAGGATGCTGCCTTCAACCGCAGCACGGTGAAGCTGAATAAAGATCGCGTTCAGGGACAAAAAGAAAATGCGAATGCCAAGCTAGAACCAAAAGTCATGGCGCTGTCCGCGATGTACAAAAATACGTCCGCTGCTCCTTCGCAAGGCAATGACAGCTTCCATGGGTATGCATTTAGCTATTGGCAGTACATCGATAAGTTGGTTATGTGGGGCGGTTCTGCGGGTGAGGGGATCATCGTGCCGCCAAGCGCAGACGTTATCGATGCTGGGCATAAAAATGGCGTCCCTGTGTTTGGAACCGTATTCATGCCACAAACGGAGCATGGCGGAAAGTTCCAATGGACAAAAGAATTACTGCAGCAAAAAGCGGACGGCTCGTTCCCTGTCGCAGACAAACTGATCGAAGTAGCGAAGTATTACGGCTTCGACGGTTGGTTTATCAATGAAGAGACGCAAGGCGGGACGCCGGAAGACGCGAAGCAAATGCAGGCATTCCTGAAATATTTGCAAAAGGTAAAATCGCCTGAAATGGAAATTATTTGGTACGATTCGATGATCAATGATGGTCCTGTAAAATGGCAGGGCGGCTTGACGGATAAGAACCAGATGTTCTTGCAGGACGGTGATCAACGTGTAGCGGACAACATGTTTATCGATTTCCGTTGGCAGTTCAAAAAAGAGGGCAGCTACGATTATATTACGCCATTTTTGAATTCGCCTGACAAGGCAAAGGCATTGGGACGCAGTCCATTCGATTTGTTTGCGGGTATTGACGTGGAAGCGGGCGGTTACAAAGGCAAGTATAACTGGCCGGTACTATTCCCGAAAGATGGCAGTCCAGTCACTTCACTAGGTATTTATCGCCCAGACTGGGCATTTAATGCTTCAAAAACCAATGAGCAGTTTATGGACAATGAACAAATCTTCTGGATCGGTGCGGACAAAAATCCGATTCAGACTAAGGAAAATGATAAAGAATGGCGTGGTATTGCTAACGATATCGTGGGTCGTACGGTAGTTACAGATTCCGATTTTATCACCCATTTTAATACAGGTAATGGTAAAATGTTTAGCGTGTTTGGCAAGCAGGTGCGTGATCGTGAATGGTTTAACCGCAGCTTGCAGGACGTGCTGCCGACATGGCGTTGGGTGAACGAGGAGCAGGGCAATCAGTTGAAGGTAGACTTTGACTTTGATAAAGCCTTCTACGGAGGCAGCTCGCTAAAAGCGACAGGCAGCGTGACAGCTGGCGGCACATCAAATATTAAGCTGTACAAAGCCGAAGTTCCGGTTACAAAGTCTATGGAAATGACACTGACTTACCAATCAGCTAACAAGGATGCAGCTGCTCTGAACATGGGAGTAGCCTTAGAAGGTGCTGCTGATCAGTACGTTATTTTGAAGCCAAAGCATACAAAGCAAGTTGGTGCTAAGAGTGACTGGTTGACGGCAACTTACGATCTGTCTGCATATGCAGGTAAGAAAGTCGTGGGTGTGTCTGTACAAGTTGAAGGCAAGCAAGCCGTGAATAACTATGCGGTTAACCTTGGTGAATTAACGATCCGCGATCAGAAAGTTAAAGCACAGCTGGTTAAAGAAGTTAAGCATGCAGCTATTATTGAAAACGATTTCCGTGACGGAATCTATGCTGATGCACGTCTCAAATGGGACAACGCTGGCGGGGATGTCATGTACTATCAAGTATACCGTGTGAAGTCGGACGGATCCCGAGAATTTATGGGTGCGACGGGTAATGATCATTATTATGTATCGGAAATGCGTCGTAATGGCCTAGAGAAAGAAACAAAGCTGATCGTTGTGCCAGTGAACCGTCATTATCAAGAAGGCCGTGCGGCAACAGTTGCTTTCCAATGGCCGGCTTATCCGTCCCCGAAGGCGGACTTCGAGGTAGATAAGACTTATGTGGCACCAGGTGAAGCCGTCCAAGTGACAGACAAGTCGACAGAAGTGACCAGTGAGTGGAACTGGAGCTTCCCAGGTGGAACGCTATCTTCCAGCAAGGATCGTCATCCAATTGTGAAATACGCGCAAGAGGGTGAATATGAGATTACGTTAACGGCAAAAAATGAAGTCGGTCAGGACGTTGTTACGAAAAAACTGATCACCGTTGACAAGGAAGCCGCGTTCCGCTCGGAAGACTTGGCAAAAGGCAAAAAGACAACAGCATCCTCCTTCGTAAATGATGGCGAGGCACCGCAATATGCAGTGGACGGGGAGTCCAAGACAAAATGGTGTGCGGTAGGTAATCCACCACATTGGATTTCGGTTGATCTGGGGGAGAACTATGACCTGACAGAGTTTGTCATACATCATGCGGAAGCTGGCGGCGAATCTTCCTCCTTTAATACACGTGAGTTCAAGATTCAGCTGAGCACTGACGGTGAGAACTGGAAAGATGCCGTGGTAGTGAATGACAATGAGAAAGGCGTGAGCAAACATGCGATCGCCAAAACAAAAGCACGTTATGCGAAGTTGATTGTGGAGAAACCAACACAAGGCGGCGACACGGCAGCACGCATTTATGGGTTTGAAGTTAAAGGAATTGCAAATAAAGTGGAAGCCAAGTAATCTCGAATAAACGGAATTAGGAAGCGGGCTGCTGTTCAAGCGGCCCGTTTTTGTATATTTTAGTATATAGTAGGGTTTATATGTATATAGGTGAACAAAGGAGCTGCAGAGAAATGACTGTACGAACGATATTGCCATTTGGTGATCCGCTGCTGCGTAAGAAATGCAAGCCAATTACAGAGATGACACCACGGATCCTCACGATGCTGGGAGATTTGAAAGAGACCTTGTATGCAGATCGTGGTCGGGCGGGGCTTGCGGCGCCACAGATCGGGCTGCTGCGTCGTGCTGTTGTGCTGGATGTAGGCGAAGGGTACTGGGAGTTAATCAATCCGGAGATTGTTGATGCGGATGGAGAACAGGAAGGAATGGAAGGGTGTTTGTCTTATCCAGGATATTACGGATTAGTGAAGCGCTTTGAACGGATAAAAGTCAGGATGATGAATTGCCAATTAGAAGAAGTGATTGTTGAAGCAAACGGTTTTCTGGCTACTTGTATGCAGCATGAGTTGGATCATCTGGACGGTGTATTGTTTATTGATCGGATGGTGAGCGATTATTTGGTACATGAA
This sequence comes from Paenibacillus sp. ACRRX, assembly GCF_022346885.1. Taxonomy (GTDB): domain Bacteria; phylum Bacillota; class Bacilli; order Paenibacillales; family Paenibacillaceae; genus Paenibacillus_B. The sequence goes on along the minus strand of NZ_JAKRNK010000004.1, from coordinate 184,950 downwards.
TCATCGCATGCTCGTATTTCATTGTTAAAGGTGATTGAGCTTGCCAATCAGAACGTTTGTCATTTGAAATGAAGCAAAGACGGTCTGCCCGTAAATGTTCGCTTGTAGGGCGGATCGTCTTTATTAATTTAACGAATTGTGAAATACATAGACATTTGAATTAAAGTCCTTTTCACTTATCTGGGCAACGCGGCAGGCTTATATCGAATATGAAAGTAGTTGATTTTTCCAAATCAAGGAGATATATTAAAGTTATATGTCATCAAGTTTTTTATAAATATATTTAAGCATGAGTTTTTTTTCGTTTTCCCCAGTACCAACTACTCGTTACTTGCTGTTGACACTACCCCAAATCGCCCCCAATACAATCTTATTTTCATAAGTTCAGAGCAACAGCGAATTCCATTACAAGCCAATCATTCATAGGGAAGGATACTTTCTATGAATTATGGTGCCGATTTTATTCCACAGTACCCCTTATTATTCATTGGAACGAAAATAGTTTATATCCTCCAGTCATTTTATATTCTCTACATTTCCTGCACCTGATTCCAAGTGAGTTGAACAGTCATTATTTCACATCTATATTGCTAATATATGCCTAGTGTATTAGATGTCTGCGTATGCGGGATAAATCATACTAAAGAGAATCAGCTCATTATTTGGAGAGATTTCTTTCTTAATCTGCATCAATACAATTAGAAGGGGGAAAGAGAACTCTTATTACAGTCTATGTTTGAATATCTGGGGAAATCGTTTTATTAATTGCGCTATTACTTAGCTAAAGCTCGTTCGAGTATTCTTATTTAATAATGCTTTATTCCTTTATATGGGGTGGTATGGAGGCAAGAGTATGTATTTTAGAAGGAGTATGCTGACATGGCCCAAACGTGCAGGACTATAATCGTTTGTGATCACCCTTTGAGAGCTTCTGCCTTAAGACAAATTGTTGCAGAACTGGAACATACAGAAGTTATAGTGATAGATAACACTTGGAGCGCTTCATTTGGTGGTTTGGAAAACACAAGCATAGATACTATAATTATCGATATGGATGAACTTAACAGTCAGTTAGAAGTTATTTCGGCTGCAAAAAATAAATTCTCAACGACCAAAATCATCGTATTATCGGACAACATATCTTACTGTCATATGGCCGAAATAGGTGTAAGTGGGATTATACCTAAGAAATCGACAGAGAAGCAAATTAGTAGGATGATTAACGTCGTAAAAGAAGGCAAAACCATTATCCCGATCTCCAGTTTATGTACTTTGTATTCAGACAGAAGCAGCAACAGACAGATGCTGACTTTGAATGAGCAGCGTATATTGTCCCTGGTTGTACATAGAAACACCAACACTCAAATTGCAAAAAAGTTATTTGTAAGTACAAGAACTGTTGAAAATCATTTAAGAAGGATTTATGAAAAATTGGGTGTAAGCTCACGCACAGAGTGTATTGAGAAGATGAACAGTCAGAAATTGAATTTGTAAACTTGGTGGTATACCGCAAATTTAAATGCGGTGTACCGAATAAAAATATGTGCTGCTTGCCTAATTCCAATTTCGGTGTGTTAATCCGTATATTTACTGTAACAGCAAATATAGGTTGTAACACAATGAAATGGAGGAATTACGATGGGAGCACTTATTAGAAGAATTGCACGGTACTTGGTTGATAAATGGGACTCGCTGAGCTCATGGGTGAAAAAAGGAATCGAGTGGCTTGCAGGAACAGCCCTTGTTGAGGCAGTCCTCGCAGGATTTGATGCTCTTGTAAATTACCTCTCCGGTTTGAGCCAATCGGTTCTTGAAGCCATCGCTAAATTGTTGGGATTGTAAGGAGAAAGGGCTCAGCACAATACACAACACAGTGCAGACAGGACAGTTGTACAGTTTCTGTAACGGATAAGGGGTGGCTCTCGCACAGCCGTACCTAATCCCGCTGTCCAGTCTATATGATCACGGTCTTGTGGTTATTGTGCCAAGCTAAGATGAGGAACAGTCGGATTTGCATGATTCAACTGTAATCGTTGGTTGTCAAGAACATCAAATTTAAACACTTGCAACCTGTATTTGCTGTTTAATTGTTAATATTATATTATATTAGGGAAGTTGTAAAATATGACAAATGTTCTTCTTGAAGTCAATAGGTTCTCTAAATCATTCCAGAATCATATATTGCTCGAGAATATCAGTTTGCAGATTCACCCTGGGGAAATTTGTGCCCTCGTAGGCCAAAATGGTATTGGAAAAACGGTGTTTTTAAAATGTATCTTGGGGTTTGAGGCTTTTGAGGACGGTCATGTGTCAATTGCGGGTCATCCCCTGGCGGAACGAGAATCTGTCAGAAGGCTTACGGCGTTTATTCCGTCGGATGGCTATGACATCTGTGATTTGCTGACGCCTGAGGAATATTTTGAATTTATTATGACGGTGTATCAGCTTTCCCAGACGGACACGTTACCACTAATACAGGAGCTCGTCTCCCGTTTGGGGGTGGAGTCGCATCTTAAGCAATTAATTAAGGAGTTGTCGTTTGGAACGAAGAAGAAGGTATTGCTATTAGGCACTATACTGTATGACCCGATGCTAATCGTTTGTGATGAGATATTTGAGGGGTTGGATCAGACCTCTGTCGCAACCGTAATCGAGATTTTCCAAGAGCGTGCTATGAACAAGCGGGCTGTTCTATTTACGACTCATCTATACCATTTGGTAGAGTCTGTTGCTACTACCGTCTATAGGGTAGAGAACAATCAAATTTCATTGGTGGGGAAATAGCGATGAAAGCAGAGTTTATATGTTTCTAAGAACTTACAGCAGACTTTATGCCAAAATGTTAGGGGATTCATTTTCCTGGCTGCTAACTATTGGGAGCGCAGTTGTTTTTTCAGTAATCGTTAGCTTATCGTTATTATTTGTAGATGCTCCGCTAGTGTTGAAGGTAATCCCGGCTATTCTTTTCTTCTTAAATGTCATCGCTATTTTCATGGAAGATCCATCCAAAGGAAACATGGGTCAGCTGTTCTCGTTTTTGAAAATCACTCCGATCCCCAAGTGGCGTATAATCGGGGCTAATTATATGTGCAAGACTTTTGGAATCGATCAGCTTGTGTTATATGGCTCGTTATGTGTCGTTTTTCTGTGTTTCCAGCAGGAGCCCTTTGCCGTCTTTATGTTTTTTATCAGATTGTTTGTATTGCTTTTTATTGCACAAACAATGGAGTATGCCTATGTGTATTATAAAGAGAAGTTTTTTTATCATTTTATGCTGCCAGTAATGCTTCTGATCGTAAGTTTGGTGCTTAGTCATAGCAATCGTTTCGATTCACAATGGTTAAGCTTCTTAGAGCAGTATTATGATGTGGCTGTGTTACTTCTCTTTGCCTTGGCTATACTGGTTTGTCCAATAGTTACAAACAAGCTGTTAGTTGCAAAAAAATCTACTGTGCCTCTCCTCATTATTCAAATAAGCAATTTGACAGCTAAGCTATCCCATATATCTTTAATGACCTCGCACAGAAAGCGTCTTGTCAGCTATCAACTAAGAGCATATGTCAGAAATATTCATATATTATCGAAGTATTCGCTCATTACCTCATTAACCGTTGTATACTCTACGATCAGTTACTTAATGCAAGGAAATGCGAATCATGCTAACAATCTGATGATTATGGCCTACATTATGAGTATTTATTTTTTTAGTGAGATTAAACTTCATTTTTTGTTAGAGAAGCATTCGCTCTTGCGTCTGTTCCCAGTACCCGCCAAGGTTGAAAGAAGGGTAATACAGAGCTGTGGAATGCTATTTGTATCCTTCTTTGGATGTATTGGATTAATCTACAGGTACCTCCTTTTGGATACATCGCTGTCTATCTTATTAAGCAGTCTATTATTTCTTCTTTGTTGTTACTTTATTAGTGCTTGTATGCACATCAAGATACCTCCCTCTACCAAGAAGGAGAGATTTAAGCTTATCGGCATATACAGTGTGTGTTGCATGGTGGCGTTAGTTTTATTTCTTAGGTTAGATTTGCTCATCGGACTATTAATTGTTGTACTTCTAGGTTGGTATGCAAATTCAAATCAATCGAAATGAGGGGATCCAATGCCGCATCTTTTGCTTGTCATAGGTCTTATAGGTTATATTATTTTTCGTTCCAGTCCGCCTTATCATTTTATTTTTGTGGCCGTTCTGGTGCTAGGATTAGTGCTCGTTTTCACGAATAATAAAAAGAAAAAAGCAGCAGAATCGATTGGTAAAGAAAAATAAGTTTAGAGCGTGGTGAACTTTGATATGTTTACAATTGCCAAACGTGAATTTTTAGCATTGTTTAAAAGCTTCAAATCGGTTGCGATTGTACTTTTATTTGTCGTGTTTGCTTTTTCCATATCCAACTTTGTAAAGAGTAATCCTGCTCTCTTTTTGAATGAAAGTTCAAATCCATATGTATCGGGCATTCGATTTTTAACGACCGTATTTGGATTTTTATTTGTGCTGACACTCTCTCATGACGTCTTAAACAGAGAAGTAGAGAGTCAGACGATTCGTTTTGTCGTCACTAAAATATCTAAATCATCAATAGTGGTGGGCAAGTATATAGGTGTGTCCTTATTTTGGATTGTATGTCTGTCCATTTCCTTTACAGTTATTTTTATAAGCATTCAACGGTTCGATATCCTTGAATTTCTTCGCCTGCTGACTTTTATATCTTACGCCATAGGTATCAATTTTCTAATTACAACGCTTGTTTCAAAAACGAGTTATTCTATGTTTATCAGTTTATTAGGCGGGATATTGTTTCCAACATTCGGTATATGGAGCATGTTCTCATCAAACAGCATATTGCAGGTTGTCAAGTATGTGACTCCATTTCACTATATCACTCTAATGGACTGGAAATCATACTTGCCATTCGCCTTTTCTCTCCTCTTTTTAATGGTGTCCATTTATACGTTTAGGAGGAAAGATCTATAATGAATGCGATTGAAGTAAATAACTTGAAAAAAAAGTATAACGACAATTATGTCGTTAAAGGGGTTTCGTTTAACGTAAAAGCAGGAGAAATATTTGGTTTTCTCGGTAAAAACGGTGCTGGAAAAACAACGACTATTAATATGCTTTCAGGAATTATTCGTCCTACCGAGGGTGCATTTTGTATTATGGGGCAAACTCATACAAGGATGGATATGATCAAGAGCCAGATTGGGGTAATGCCTGATGCCGCCAATTATTATTATGAGATGACTGCACTTAACCATCTGGTTTTTTTCTCTGAATTAAAAAACGCAAAGGTAAAACAAGATCAGCTTATCCACATTTTAGAGCGCGTGGGGCTGAGTGGACATGAACGCAAAAAAGTAAAGGGCTTTTCCTTTGGTATGAAAAAGAAGCTGGGTATTGCCCAGGCTTTGATTGGGGACCCCAAACTGATTTTTCTGGATGAACCGACATCGGGTTTGGATCCGGAATCTGTAGTTGAAATCCAACAATTAATTCAAGAGCTTAACGCTCAGCACAAGACGATATTTTTAACTTCGCATAATCTTCATGAAGTGGAGAAGCTGTGCTCTCGTATTGTTATTATGGAACAGGGGTTAATTACGAAGTACGGTTCAATGGATGAGCTGAAGAAGCAATACCAGCAGCACATTGAGTTATTTTTGAAGATTGGGCCGGTACCAGCTGCGAATGTGCAAAGTATGCGGCAAGAGCTGTCCCAATACTGCACAGACTTGATGTTTGAGGAATCAGAGTTGACCTGCTCTGTCTCCAACGAGGAGCATATTCCACGAATTGTGTATACTTTAGCCAAAAGAGATATCGATATTTATAAAGTGGTTCCTAAGCAAGTGACACTAGAGGATATCTTCTTTGGATAAGTATGGGTTCATTTCTCTTCATTTTGTGCAAAAAGGACATCGCTCTGATCAACTCTATTCGAATGGACAATTACAAAAGGTTACATACTGCGACTCCTTCCCGGCACTCTGCCGGGGGAGTCGTTCCGCATTTTTGATAGCTATTTAATTAAAATAATATTTTTAACAACATCGTGGAAACCATCCAGGTTATTAGGTTCTTCAAGATGCTCTTTTATCGATTACTCACCGCTCGATAAGTTGTATGATTATCTTCCTGTGCAAAGTAATCGACGACGACACGGAAGCCGATATTGCCGCTAGAGCTGTCTGGCGTATTGCTGCTGCGTGCAGCAACGCGGTAACGATTGCAATAGGATTGATGACACAAGTAAGAGCCGCCCTTCATCAAGCGGCTAGTCCCATGGGCAGGTCCATGCGGACTTTCGCTTGACCCTCTGTCCTTCGGATTGGAAGTGAACCAATCTGAACACCATTCCCATACGTTCCCAGACATGTTATATAGTCCGTATCCGTTAGGCTTATACGTATGAACAGGGGAAGTTCCTGCATAACCATCGCTTGCTTGGTTAAAGGTTGGGAATACACCTTGCCAAATGTTACATTGGTGCTCTCCTCCTTGGCGAAGCACATCTCCCCATGGATAACGCTTCCCTCGAAGTCCTCCTCTTGCGGCCGTTTCCCATTCGATTTCCGTAGGCAGGCGTACACCTGCCCAACGGCAGTATGCTGTGGCATCGTTCCAAGATATATGCACGACAGGATGATCCATGCGGGAAACGATCTCACTTCCTGGACCTTCTGGTTGTTTCCAATATGCGCCTTCGACAGCCAGCCACCAGGGGGTTTGTGGTGGTGTTCCGATTACATTGACCTGCTCAAGAGATGGGAGCAGTAAATGAAAAACGTACGACCAACCGAATCGTTCGCTCTCCGTTACATATCCCGTAGCGTCCACAAAAGCAGCATATTCCTTATTGGTTACCGCATATGGCGAGATTCGGAAGCTTGCGACCGCAACCTCACGGGCAGGCCCTTCGGCATCCGCAGGAAAGCCTTCGTGTCCATCTGTCCCAAGCCAATAATTGCCGGCAGGTACAATTGGCCAATGTTCGAACAAAACAGGTATCACTACTTGCTTGGCAACAAGCAAATTCTCTAGAGATGCGTTGCCGCAGGACTCCCGTGGATTTGCTACTGCTGCACGGGTAGATGAACAGCAAGCAGCTGGTGTCGGCTCGATGGCTGCTTCAGATCCTGTGTGACGTTCCATCGGAACCGCCTCCTTCCAATTTCAGTTCATGAATGTATATAGGGATTTAGTGAGCTTGTATCGAACAGGAACTGTCTCGCTACTCCGTCAACTTGTCGATAACGATTAACGCAGCACCTACAGCTAATGCCTCTTCACCATAACTTCCTTTACTGAACACGACCTGATAATTGGGATAATGATAGGTCTTGCGTATTGCGGTCTGTGTAGCCGTATAGAAAAATAAATCATGTGTGGTCATTAAAGGACCGCCGAGCACAACTTTTTCTGGGTGAAGCACGTTCAACAAATTGGCTAACCCGATGCCGAAGTAAGTTGCGGCTTGGGTGACAATCTCGGTCGTAAGTGGATCACCAAGCCGCAGCGCTTCCATGACATGGCGAAATTGTATGGGCTCGTCGCGGCGCAGCATTTGCTGCAAGCAACTTTGCCGTCCCATCCGAATGCGAGCATTGATCTCACGTTCAATGGCATAGATGGTTGCGTATGAATCGAGACAGCCATAATTACCATCTGGTGTTCGGAAAGGAATGCCATCGGCCTGAATAATCATCTGGCCAAGCGATCCTTCCATATCAACAGCACCATAGATTAATTTGCCATCCGACATCATGGCGGAGCGCAGGCCAATGCCAGCGTGCACATACAGCATGTGCTGCACATTTTTGGCACGATTTGCCCAAGACTCAGCGATGATGGCTGCGTTTGCACCATTATCCAGCAAGACTGGAAAGTGAAGTTGGCTCTCTAATTCTTTGACGATCGGAACGTGCTTCCAGCCGGGAGCTGCAAACCATTCTGGCTCTTCAATCACGCCGTTGAACCGATGAATCGGACCAACTGCTCCCACACCTAGACCGATAATATGCTCGGGCTTGAGATGATGCTCATCTGCCCAGACCCTAATTTGTCTGACAACGGATTCTATCAGTCTCTCAGGCGTCGTGTCTTCATTCATCTCCCAAACGTAGGTATCCAGCTTGTTGCCAGCCAAATCCAGCAGCACGAGGCGGGAACTGACACGTGAAATATCCAATCCCAGACTGTATCCATAATCAGCACGCACGCGATATAAAATCGGACGTCTTCCACCCGTGGAAGCGCCGAAGCCACTCTCTTCGATCAGTCCCAGCGTGACGAGTTCTTCCAATACACGAGTTAACGTACTGACCGTTAAGCCGCTATCCGCAAGTAGATCATTTTTGGCGATTTCATGTTTACGTCGAATCCGGTGGAACAATTCTTTGGCCTTAGGAGAAGGCAGTCGTTCCGCAAGTTCGATTCGACGGTATGGTCCATTAGGCATATATGGCAATCCCCACTATTCCTGACAATAGGATGACGGTTATTGGATGCATCCGGAACTTCACTAGCCCCAGCAAGGAAAGCGCAAATATGACGATACTGGCATAAGTGCGGATTGAATAACCTTGAAGGATCTCGGAATGCATCGCCATGTTAACAGCCGCATACGCTACAAGTGCGATGACAGCCGGCTTCATGCCGCCGAGTGCAGCTTGCACCCATTGATTATCATACATTCGATAGAAAATAGTGGCAACCAAAAACATGATCATAACAGATGGTAAAATAATGCCGAGTGAAGCAACGAGACTGCCGGGCAATCCTGCAGCTGTAAAGCCGACATATACAGCGATGTTCATAGCTACAGGTCCTGGAGCCATGCCAGCAAGTGCTACGGCTTCAGTATATTGCTGTGCTGACATCCAATGATGGACAGCAGCTTCATATTCGATGACAGGCAGCATCGCATAGCCGCCGCCGAACGAGACAAAGCCCAATTTTAAAAACGTCCAAAATAAACTCCATAACATAGGATGGCCTTCTTCCTTTGTTCTGTTGTGACGGTTCGTCAAGAGTTGATATACGCTTGATATTGTTCGACTGCGCTGTCCATACTGAACAATAATCCAACAGGCCCATATGGTGCTTGAGAAAGTACAGGCATATTTAAGATTATGCTTGAAAGAAACATAGCTCAGCGTGCAGAAGTGGAGGAGTGATACGTATTATGATCTTCTGCCTGATGTTTTTTTGTAGAGCGGCGTCTCAAAGAACGATAACGCCTGTACGCTGCGCCAAGCCCAGCTGACGCACCAAGCAGGAGAATAATTAACGGATTAATGGTTGTAAACAGCAGCAATAAAGAGCATATAGCCACCAAGATCCAGGCAAGCTTGTCATTGAGTATTTGACGTCCCATTCGGATGGCGGCATAGGCAATAAGTGCAATAACGGTAGGCTTGATACCTATAAGTGCTGCCTGTACCCATGGATAATGGCTATAGTGGGCCGCACCAAGACAGAGCGTCAGCATGATCACAATTGTCGGCAAAGAGATACCGATAACTGAAACGAGAAGTCCTGGCAGTCCTGCGATGCGGTAACCAACTAAGGAAGCAACATTAATGCCGATGCCTCCAGGGGCAGCAGCCGACAGGGCGGTGATCTCGCTCATTTCATCTTCTCGCAGCCATTGGCGGCGTCCTGTAACTTCTTTATCAATAATCGGCAGAATAGCGTAGCCTCCACCGAAAGTTGTAGGTCCAATTTTCAAAAAAGTAATAAATAAAGGGATGCAAAGCAGCAGCTTGGGAATTGGAGGGATAGATGGTTCTGACATAGCGTATCCTTCTTTCCTGGTGATTGGTTACGAGAACTAAATTAAAATTAAAGTTATACATAAAGTATACCTTACTTAATTCCAAAATGATATAAACTATTTATTAAATGGGTGTTTTAATTGGTTATTTATTTAATGTGGTATAAAAAATATAGCCTATTAAGTTTACTTAATTTCAAATTGGGTGTTAAATGGAGTTAATATTATTTTAATAAGAACAGGGGAGAGGTATAAGCGATGACAACTTCAAGCGACAGCTCGCAGCGCCCCAATGTGCTGCTGATTACGGTTGACCAAATGCGCTTTGACTGCCTTAGTATAGCTGGGCATCCGGTCGTAGAGACGCCAAACCTGGATGAGCTGGCACGTACGGGAGTCCGATTCGATCGTGCTTATTCGGCTACACCGACTTGTGTGCCAGCCCGCGCGGCTATATTTACAGGTCAAAGTCAACGTACACATGGTCGTGTAGGTTATCAGGACGGTGTCCCGTGGAATTATGACACGACACTTCCTGGTGAATTGGCTAAGGCAGGCTATCATACACAGTGTGTTGGCAAGATGCACGTTTATCCTGCGCGCCGCTTATTAGGTTTTCACAACGTAGTGCTGCATGACGGTTATTTGCATCATAACCGTAATCGCTCTCATGTGGCGGCAAAGGATCATTATGATCAAGTGGACGACTACTTGAATTGGCTGCGCGAGCGTGTACCGGGAGCAGATCTGACGGACCTGGGATTGGATTGCAACGCCTCGACAGTAGCAAGACCATGGCACCTTCCCGAAATGCTGCATCCAACCAATTGGACCGTCACTCAATCGATAGACTTCTTGCGTCGTCGAGACCCTGATAAGCCATTTTTCTTGTGGATGTCGTTTGTGAGGCCGCATCCGCCATTCGATCCGCCGCAAGCCTATCTGGATTTATATGCGGACGCTGAATTTCAGGCACCAGTAGTTGGCGATTGGGCGGATGGCGACGATGCCATGCAGGAAGGATTGAATCCAGTCACATTCCGCGGCAAAGTGCCGCAGCGTCGTCTAAAACAAGCAATGGCTGCCTATTATGCACTGATTACACACATTGACCATCAGATTGGTCGATTTTTACAAGTGCTGAATGAGTATGGAGAATTAAATAATACCATTATTATGTTTACTTCTGATCATGGCGAGCTGCTTGGCGATCACCACTTGTTCCGCAAATCGATGCCTTATGAAGGAAGTACTCGGGTGCCATTTATCGTAAACGATCCGGGCGGATGGCTGGGTTTGAAGCAAGGCGCGGTTCTTAGCGAAGTGATTGAGATGCGGGATATTATGCCGTCGTTGCTGGAGGCAGCAAGCGTGCCTATTCCATCAAGTGTCGATGGGCAAAGTATATGGAAGCTTGCACGTGCTGTTCCAACTGAGAAGACGGATGCTTTAATTGAAGGAACTGCCGTTAGTGATCTGCCTGCATTGTCAGGACGAACACGAAATATAGAAGCATCAGCTTGGCGCTCTTATTTGCACGGTGAGCAAGCACAAGGAGATGCATCCAATCATTGGCTGACCAACGGGAAAGAGAAATATATTTGGTTCTCCCAGACAGGCGTAGAGCAATATTTTGACCTGGTTCACGATCCGCTTGAACTTCACAATGCGGTCCATGATTCGGAGAAGGCAGCACGTGTAGTTTATTGGCGCAATATTCTGGTTCAAGAATTGTCAGGACGTGAAGAAGGGTACAGCAATGGACAAAAATTGATTGTTGGCTGCAGGCCAATTGCGACACTATCACATGTATACGAATAATGTCGGTATACAGGAGAAGCAGATGAATGGATGAAGAATAGAACATTTTTGAGGATAGCGTATTGAATAAATCTTACTTTACCTTATAAGTACGGATGTATGGACATCATGGAATTAAGTAAGCCGACACTATCTAGGTGTTGGCTTACTGTTATGCAGAGGTTGCATATTATCGTGCGAGTGAGCTATAATAAATAAATTGAATGTAACTGAAAAAACTATAAATGTTTTGTTAGTTTTTATTCATTGTTGTTAGGAGGGGGATAGACATCGATGCGTGAACGAATAATGCAGGCTTTTGTGGATGAGATATTAGATAAGGGCATGAAGTTTACAATGGATGATCTGGCGCATCGTCTAGGAATTAGCAAGCGGACGTTATATGAGCACTTTCCATCCAAAGTCGAAGTGCTGGATTCGATTGTTGAACAGGCACTTCACGAGTCTGAGGTAAGAGCAAGGGAAATTGTGCAAGATCATTCGTTAACGGTGCTGGATAAGATTAGAGCGGTTATGACTGTACTTCCGAACAACTTTGAATTAGTGGACAATCGAATATTGGACCAAATGAAACGGCTGTTTCCCGCGCAGTGGGAGAAGATCGATGGTATGCTAAAGGACGATTGGGCGATGCTGCGTGAGTTAATTGAAGAAGGAATGGAACAGGGCGTCATTCGCAAGCAGAATGTTGCTTTCTTAATGAAGTTAATAACGGATGCCGTTAATTCTACATTGGATCAGCGATTTTTCGCCAAACAAAATATTTCACTGCCAGATGCGATGAATGCAATTGCGGATGTTATTTTGTTTGGATTGGTACCACGGGAATCCCAAGTGCAAGCACTAGGCCGTGAGTGAAGAACATCCAGCTTATAGCTGTATGCAATGCATACATTGAATACAAGGGAAATCGAATATTAACCGTCGTAATGCCAGGCCCATGGCTTGGCATTATCGTATATAAAAACTAAGAAAAACGAAATAGTTTTAGGAGTGGGAGTTATGTCATTATTAAAGAAATTAACACGGACGCAATGGATTGGTTTAGGTTTGGTCATCAGTATTTTATTTATCGACATGTTATTGTACAGCATCTTTATTCCTGTCGTTCCGTATTTTACGGAAGTGTATCAGATGTCGTCGACGACATTAGGGCTGCTATTTGGGAGTTATGCGGCTGCGCTGTTCTTAATGACACCTATGTTTGGTCGAATTACAGATCGATTTGGTAGACGCAGAACGATTATGCTAGGGCTTGTCTGTATGATAGGTGCTACGATGTTGTTCGTCTTTTCACAGACGACGGGGACACTAATACTAGCACGGTTTATTCAAGGATTGGCGGCAGCAGCATCTTGGACTGCCGCATTGGCGCTGCTGGCTGACTTATTCTCGGGACCGATGCGGGGGACCGTTATGGGAATTGCGATGACAGGCATCTCGTCAGGATCATTGCTTGGTGCGCCTATTGGCGGATGGCTGTTTGAGGTAGGTGATCATCATACGCCGTTTTGGTTTGCGGCGGCGATAACAGCCGTTATATTTTTGTTGGCGCTTCTATTTTTGCGTGAGCCTGAGCGGGTGGAGCGGCAGGCTAGTGGAGGCACGTTCTCGCTGCTTCGTCATCGAACGGTGCTCTTTATTGCCGTTGTTATTTTGTTGGCAGAGACTACATTAACGTTATTAGAGCCGCTGCTTCCCAACTTTATGACGGAGCGGTTCCAAATGTCGCCGCTGACGTTAGGTTTGCTCTTTGGTGCAATGACGTTAAGTTATGGCTGTATAGCGCCAATAGCGGGAACGTTAGCTTCACGCGGCAACCCGTTTAAGTTAATGCTGATCGGCCTGGCCGGAATTGCCGTTACGCTGCCCCTAATTGCAATTGTGGATCACATCGTGCTCGTATTTGTTGTGGGGAGCTTGATTGGAGCAGCGGTTGGCTTCACACTCTCGCCAACCTTGCCAACGCTAGGAGGAATCGTGGATCGAGACACAGATGGTGATTATGGAGTCGCGTATGCGTTATTTAACATGATTCATGCTGTTGGTATGATGCTCGGACCGATAGCGGGAGGCGTGCTTACTGATTTGATGTCTGTGACTACTGCTTTGGTCGTTATTAGTATTATGATTCTTGCAGGCGTGCTCAGTGGCGTTGTTTTGATTAGAAAGAAGCCAGCGACATTCTCGCCTATACTTTCACGTCAAGCGGGCACGAAAGCTTAATCGGAATAAAGTATGGAAGGCAAAGAGGCCTTTGCTTTAGCAGAATAACTGCTGAAGCAAAGGCCTCTGTAGATATTGCCCTAATTATTTGTTCAAAGCCGCCGCGTAACGTTTCTCAACTTCAGTCCAGTTAATTACGTTAAAGAATGCTGCGATATAGTCAGGACGTTTATTTTGATAATTCAGGTAGTATGCATGTTCCCACACGTCAAGGCCAAGAATCGGTGTCTTGCCTTCCATGATTGGGGAGTCTTGGTTAGGCAGGCTGTAAACGGACAATTTGCCGTTGTTGTCTACTGCCAAGAAAGCCCAGCCGGAGCCGAAGCGAGTTGTAGCTGCTTTCGCGAAGTCTTCTTTGAACTTGTCGAAGCCGCCCAGTTCAGCACCGATTGCATCTGCTAATGCGCCGGAAGGCTGGCCGCCACCGTTAGGTCCGATAACTTCCCAGAAGAGAGAGTGGTTCGCATGGCCACCGCCGTTGTTGCGTACAGCTGTGCGAATGTTCTCAGGTACGCTGTCAAGATCAGCGATCAAGTCTTCAAGCGACTTGGATTGCAGTTCTGGAGCTGATTCCAGCGCCGCGTTTAAGTTTGTTACATAAGTATTATGGTGACGATCGTGGTGAATCATCATTGTAGTCTCGTCGATATGAGGCTCCAATGCGTTATTTGCATAAGGAAGAGCGGGTAATTGATGTGCCATCTGAAAATACCTCCTAAAAGATATGTAGTAGTATATACACTTCATTAAACATGATTCAAGGGAATAAATCAACATAAATGTTTAGAAAGTAACGCGGAGTCAAATGTGCTGATGTCCCAACCTTATCACATTACCCGAAAACAGCGTTGTTCAAACGGTGGGAGCTCAAATTTCATGCCATTTGCTTAGTAATAGAGGCAGTATATAGAAAATAGTTGAGCTCGGTGGGCTATGACAGAATCAAAGGGGAGTTAACGTTACTTGAGCGAGAGCCTGATTCTATTTTTCGACAGCAGCTGACGTATATGGTTTTTATCTTTGAGGCCGAGTATATCATGCTAGTTTTACCAATTTATTATTGATTTGGTGTAGGAGAGGTATGTAACCGCTTACTATTAAGCGCTTACATGAGGAAACAAGAGATTTACCATGATTTTTTATGGAAAATGGTTAAGAAAGAAGGAATTTCGTCTTTTTTGTCGTAATTGTAAACTGTATAATAGATATAAGTTAGATATAAAGTAGCAGACGGACGTAGAGATAAATAGTCGAACCACTATAGCTCAGGATGAGGGAGAAGCTAAACATGAATGTTCGTTCCTTTCGATTGTCGGATTATATGCCGGCTACAGAGTTGTTGCAAGCGTCATTATCAGAAGAGTGTTGTGAGAAGACGTTGGAAGCTTTTGCCAGACAATTGTCGTTGGATGGAGAGTTGGTTGTTGTTGCAGAGATGGAGCAGGACGGCGAGACAAGTATCGTTGGAATTGCCATCGGCACAGTAGACCGCAACAATGGTTATTACTATCGATTAGCCGTGCATCCGGAGTACCGCAGTCAAGGTGTAGGTCGTGCACTTGTCGCCAAATTGGAGCAGAAGTTCCAGCAGCGTAAGGTCAAGAACATTATGATTGCTGTTGATGAGCATACAGAAGTTGTACTGCCATTCTTCGAGCAATTGGGTTATGGAGCGCAATACGTCATGCGTTCGCTACAGAAGCTTCGTATCGTTACGGGCTAATGCAACAAGAGTGATTACAAACACTCTAATCAGGATATCATTGTATGGGAAGGCATATCTTTTCAACCGTTGCAATCGGGGGAAAGATATGCTTTTCTATTACTATAAATAATTTGTTAAAATTACGTCATTTATAAATGAGGAAAGCGTATGGATCGTTATGAACAAGTGCTCGTAAAAAGTTTTAAGCATGATGGTCATCTTCACCGCATGTGGCTGGAGAATTGGATCGTACCGCAGTCGAAGCGTCATCCGCTTCATGCGTGCGAGGACATGCGCATACTCATTAATAGCCAGACGCCGATACAAGAAGCTGACGGTAAGCAGTGGCTGAGTAAAGTGCCGGCGGTTACCTTTTTTATCCCTCAGCAATGGTTTAATGTGGTTGCGTTAATTGAAGAGCATGGTGTTCGTTATTATTGTAATGTGGCGTCTCCTTATTATGAATATGCAGGTGTATATACCTACATTGATTATGATCTGGATGTTATACGACATGCAAATGGGCATGTGGCAGTGGTGGATCGGGATGAATATGACCATAATCGCTTAGTATATCGCTATTCAGAACTTGTGGACCGCAAGGTATCGACTGGTCTCGAAGCAGTAATGGAGCGGATACGCGAAGGTCGTGCGCCGTTTCAGGATGAGGCGGTTTGTTGGTATTTCGAACAATGGAAGCTGTGGATGTCGACGGAGGGGTTGTCTGAGTAGCAGTTGGATTAGGTATACTTTATCATCAGCATACGTTTAATTATGGAATTAGCGCGAGATGGCGCCAAGAGAAGTTTTTGGGATCAGTCGCTATAAGGGCAGAATGAGTTCGGGTGTTTGGGGGTATACGGGTGAAGCTAGTTACAATCTATACGGATGGCGCCTGTTCTGGGAACCCTGGTCCCGGTGGATGGGGCGCCGTTCTTCTTTATGGGCAGTATCGAAGGGATATGTCGGGAGCAGAAGCATATACGACCAACAATCGTATGGAAATCAAGGCCGTCATTGAGGCCCTAAAGGCACTGCATGAGACATGCGGGGTTAAGCTTTACAGTGATTCGGCATATGTGGTGAACTGCTTCCAACAAAGATGGATATACAATTGGATGAAGAATGGCTGGCGCAACAGCAAGGGACAGGCAGTAGAGAACAAGGAATTATGGCAAGAACTGTGGAAGCTGATGCAGAAACATAAAGTTGAATATATTAAAGTCAAAGGTCATAGCGACAATGAATTTAACAATCATTGTGATTTTCTTGCACGTGAAGCGATTAAAAGTATGGCGAAATAAGCACTGCTGATTATGATGCTTCATTATAAAATTTAAAAAGGATTCAAATGTAGATGTGAGTCTGATCTGATTTGTAGGGCAAAGGGGAGGAGGTGAACGGGAATGACGAAGCGTGATAGTGTCGAACTGGTACCAAAGTGGGCGCGCGAGCAGGCAGCGGAAGCCGCACGTAGTATAAGGAAGGGTGTGCAATCAGGAGCGCGAAACGATCCGACTGTGGATCAGTTAATTGAAGACGTGGGTGCACAAGAACACCGATGCAGCGAGAGGTTGTATGGTGCCGTAAATAGGGGAGAAGGCATCACAGAGGAGATCGTAACTGCTATGTCAGAGGGCATAGATGTTGACTACAGTAACGCTTCTGTACTTATGCCGATACATGACAGCACTGTTCAGACAGCACGCTGGGCACGTCTGAAACAGCTTATTTTAGAGGCAGCACCTACGCTTGGCATTGACCAAATCGGCTTCACCACAGCCGACCCGTTCATCGAATTGAAGGCGCGTCTGCAAGAGTCAGTCGATAAGGGGTATGCCTCAGGTTTTGAGGAGCCAGATCTGGACAAGCGTACGAATCCACGGCTGCTGATGCCAGAAGCGCAGTCCATTCTCTCCATTGCGATAGCTTATCCTTCCAAGCTGCCGGAGATCCCGAAGTCTGAGCCAGGTGCTTACCGCGGTATGTTTGCACGAACGGCATGGGGGATGGATTACCACCATGTACTGCGTGAACGATTAAAGCGGCTGGAGGAGTTCATCCGTGAGCAGGTCCCTGATTTGGAGCTCAATTTGATGAGTATGGTGGATACTGGCGAGCTGTCGGATCGTGCAGTAGCGGAGCGAGCAGGCATTGGCTTTAGCGGGAAGAACTGTTCTATCATTTCGACGAAGCTTGGTTCATGGATCTACCTTGGGGAGATGATCACGAATATTCCATTTCCGCCAGATCACCCTGTGACAGAGGATTGTGGGGAATGCACGCGCTGCCTGGATGCTTGTCCAACATCGGCATTTGTCGGGCCTGGGCAGTTGAATGCGCAGCGCTGCATCTCGTTCCAGACACAGGTAAAAGATACGCTAACCGACGAGATGATGGTTAAAATGGGTAACCGTCTGTATGGCTGTGATACGTGTCAGATGGTATGCCCGAAGAATAAGGGATTGAACTGGACGCACCAGCCGGAGCTGCAGCCCGATCCGGAGCAGGCGAAGCCGCTGCTTGTTCCGATGCTGGCGCTGTCCAATCGTCAATTTAAGTCGGAATTCGGCATGAGCGCCGCCGCATGGCGCGGCAAGAAGCCGATCCAGCGCAACGCGATTGTGGCGCTGGGGAATTTTCGCGACCGCCAAGCCGTACCGGCATTGGCGGAACTGCTGCGTGCGGACGATCGCGCTGAGATTCGTGCAACGTCCGCGTGGGCTCTTGGCCGCATCGGTGGGGCGGCTGCAATCGAAGCGCTCGCGAAGGCACTGCCGCGTGAGCGGGATGAGGGGGTTGTGCAGATGGTGCAAGATGCGATAGCACAGGCAGTAGGTGAACCAGAGCCGCTGTACGTGCAGGAGATGGTATCGCCAATCGGGCCATTGACGTTGGTGGGGACGCTGGATGGGTTGTGCGCGATTGAGTTTGGCTCGATTCTGGAGCGTTCGGAGAAGATTCATGAATGGGCGGAAAAGGCGATAGGCCCTGTGACCTTGCAGCGCCATCCTGAAAGGCTGAAGGCAGCCAAAGAGCAGCTGGAACAATATTTTGCAGGTGAACGTCGTGAGTTCGACCTTAAGCTCGACCTGCGAGGCGGTACACCGTTTCAGCGAAGTGTGTGGCTGGCGCTGAAAGAGATTCCTTACGGCACGACATGCAGCTATAAGACAATTGCGGAAGCGATTGGCAATCCGAAGGCTGTTCGTGCAGTTGGAGGTGCCAATAATCGTAACCCGATGTCGATTATTATCCCTTGTCACCGTGTAATTGGCGCGTCCGGCGCGCTTGTAGGTTACGGCGGTGGATTAGGTATTAAGGAGCAGTTACTGCGTTTGGAAGGAATCATCACGTAGCTGTGGGCTTGTTTTTTCCATGGCAGAAGATTAGGGCATAATTGTAAAGGAGCGGCTGACATGCTATCATTATTGCGGTGGCAGTCTGTCTGTCGCTATAGGTGTAGAGCAATATTACATTAGATGATGTTGGGGTGACCATAAGAAGATGTGGATTACGATTACGGCGATCGTGTGTCTTATAGTTGGCGCTGTGGCAGGCTTTGCAGGCGGTGTATTCTATTTGCGCAATCAGATGACCAAGATGCAGTCTGACCCTGAAATGCTGCAGAAGATGGCGAAGCAAATGGGCTACAACCTGAATTCGAAGCAGATGCAGCAGGCGCAGAAGATGATGTCTGGTAATGCAGGAATGCCAGGCAAGGGCAATCCAGGTAAGAAATTTAAAAGATAAGCAGTTTAGTTATAGACGGGTGTCTGACACCTAGAGTGTATGGCAGGGGGGAGCAATCATGGCCGGCGTGAAAGATTACGTCAATACGCAAGTTGGCGCAAACCGGGAGCGAATCGAATTCCATATTAAGGAATTATTGAAGCTGATCGGTGAAGATGTCGAGCGAGAGGGGTTGCTCGACACACCTGCGCGAGTCACGCGTATGTATGAAGAAATATTTGCGGGATATGATGTCGATCCCCGTGAAGTATTAGGAGTCACCTTTGACGAGCAGCATGAAGAGCTTGTCATTGTTCGAGATATCACGTATTATAGCCAATGCGAGCACCATATGGCGCCGTTCTTTGGTAAAGTGCATATTGGGTATATTCCAAGCGGCAAGATAGCGGGCCTTAGCAAGTTTGCTCGCCTCGTTGAAGCGGTCACACGTCGCCTGCAAGTGCAGGAGCGAATTACGTCCGAGATTGCAGATATTATGGAAGAGGTATTACAGCCTCATGGCGTTATTGTTGTGGTAGAGGGCGAACATTTGTGCATGTGTGCACGGGGTGTGAAGAAGCCAGGCAGCAAGACGATAACATCTGCGACACGAGGTGTCTATAAGACCGATGCCGCACAACGCTCGGAATTTTTGACGTTATTAAAGCAGTAGTTGCAGGGTTTTAATCAATGTTAACATGGAACCCGTTCCGGGCTGGAACGGGTTTTTGTATCGTAAGAGAGTTATAGCTGCTAATCCTCTGTGTGTAGGACTAAACAATGATCACAGACGCAGCAGAGGTTCGAAGTTATTACAGCATCGGACCTGAAGGAATGATGACCAGAAAGCAAAGTTTATGAAACAGCGTTCTTAAGGTTCATCACGACAGCGATGGATTACGTTGTCAGGCACACAAAGGAGGAAAACAGAACAAATGATAGAATCAAAAGAGCAAGTGGAAGTCACTGAGCAGGAGATCGTCTTGACGAAGGAACAGGCGGAATGGGTACGACTATATGAAGCGGCTAGTGCTTATAAGAAGATGGCAAGCTGGACGTGGATGTCGGGAAACCATATTTTTGGTGTGCGTAATCCGGAAAATGGAGAGATGGGTTACTGCAGCATTATGGGTGCCGATGAGTCATTATTCGGCCTAGCCGTGTTCCGGGGCGGGGAAGGTCTGGAAAGCCTGCACGATATGCTGCTAGAGCGTGATGAGCGTTATGCTTGGCTGCATCGTCAGAAATGTATTATGGTAACATTTGAAGACCGTACAGATCTGGAGAAGCAGGACCTCGCGCAAATAAAGGAGTTGGGTCAGCGCTTCCGTGGTCGCAAGACATGGCCGATGTTCCGTATTTTTGACCCAGGGTTGGTGCCTTGGACGCTGGATCAGGAGCAGGTACGTTATTTGACGATAGCCTTGGAGCAAGCTATGGACTTGGCCGGCCGCGCCAAGAAGAATGAGGCTGTGTTAACGGCGCCTCGTTCCGGGCAAGTGCTCGTTCGCTCCAATGAGAATGGCGAATGGCAGGACGTCTGGATGGACCCGGAATTTGTTCTAAAACGCCCTGTTAAAGCGGAGTGTGAGGATCAAGCCCTGCTGAACGATATTATGACACGTTTTCCTAACAAAAAGGGACAGTGGGAGACGGAGTTCTTCTTTGCGCCAGTAGCCGTTAAGGGAGAAGGCGATCGTCCGTACTATCCGCGCCTGTGCCTATGGGTGGATCGAGCAACACGTTCAGCGGTAGGATTCCATTTGGCCTATGACGACAATTATGAGCAGGAATTCTTGAAGCATTTCTTACAGTTGATTGAGGAGAAAGGGATACGACCACAAAAGCTGATCATCCGCACAAATGATACGGTCGACCTATTCGAAAAGACAGCGCAGCGCATGAAAATCCGCATTGAGCGTGAACCACGTCTTGCTTATTTGGAAGAGGCACGCGACGATCTGTTTGAATACTTTATGAAGAACCAGAAGTAAGAACGACATGACGCACAGGAACATCCGCTGTGTGTTGTGGAGATATAAATATGATCTATTAATGAGAGGTGGCTTCTGAATTGATCAGAAGTCATCTTTTTTATATATTTGTTGCTTTTAGAATCACATAGGTTAGAATTACATGTTCACAAAAAATTAAAACGTCCTGACCTGTTCATTTGTAGTTTCGCTGCGGAAACTCAGATTTACAAATCAAGACGTTTTAGTTTGTATTGTGGGACTAGGCGAGGTTAGTAGGTGCCTCCTCTTGTAGCAGGGAGATTAGATTTTCTGCTAACTGAGGTGGCTCATAGTTCATAATAATGAGTTCTGGAATTTTCCCCCGCGCACTGGGTACGGAGTTAATTAGTCTTCGTGCCTCTACATGGTGAATGTGATACTCCTCAAATAGCTCCATAATAAAATCAGTCGCATGGTTGGACAGCATCACGTATACGCCACGCTTGTCCAATTCCCGAAACAACTCGGCAAGTCTGCGCTGTTCTTCACGTCCGAATCCTCCGATTGTATACGTGGTGAACGAGGAGGTCGTAGACAATACATCGTACGGAGGGTCAAAATAAACAAAATCCCCGGCACGCGCATGTCGTACAGCAGCCGTGTAATCGCCTTGTCGCATCAGAATTTCATTGGATTGAAAATAGTGTGACAAGGTCCGAATCTTCCGCTCCTGAACGAAGTCAATGGAAGAATATTTGCCAAAGGGAACATTAAAAAAACCTTTACTGTTAACCCGATATAATCCATTAAAACATGTTCTATTCATATATAAGGTGCGCGCAGCCCGCTGAATAGGAGTAAGATTTGAATAATTTACCCGGTCACGATCCCACGACCTTACTTCGTAATAATAATCTTCTGTGTTCTGATGCGTCGATAAAATATGGATCAGCTCCTCGGGGTGCTGCTGGACGACGCGGTACACATTAATCAAATCTTCATTTATGTCATTAATGACTGCGCGTACAGGGTGAACTGCAAATAAAAGAGCACCTCCGCCGACAAAAGGCTCGTAATAGGACGCGATTGACCAGTCGAGCAGCGGTAACCGCGCACGAAGATGAGGCAGCAATTGTCGTTTGCCACCTGCCCATTTGACGATTGGCTTAAGCATCCTTATCTCCTATCTCATGTCATTTATTTTAACGCTAAACGATTTATATAAAAGAAAAAGCGGCTGAGAGCCGCATTAGTAATCAAACTAATATTAAACAAATGAATGTTGATAATGCTATTGTATCGTTGGCGAGATAGGGAAGCAAGACTGAAAAGACTGGAGAATGAACCAATTTAATTGTAGTACATAGATGTCGCAAATCGGCTGACATTCATAGAGGGTTCGTTTGGACGCCATATCTAACTATACGATACGATAAACAGAAGCCGTGTTAATGATGAGGGTTGTAGAGTTAGGCTAAGGTTAAAAGGGTTCCCACTGCAGCTTGCGCGCCTGGACATAACGTTCATTTACAATAGGCCAATAGACAACGTTCCACCAGTCTGTAATGTAATCGGCGCGCTTATTTTGGTGCTTTAAATAATAGGCATGTTCCCAGACGTCAACCGGCAGGAGCGGAACGATATCCCACTGTGAAAGGTTTTGATGTTTTTCTGCTTGCAATATTTCGAGTCGTCGGCTGCGTGGGCTCCAAACAAGGACAACCCAACCCCCACCTTCCACCTTTACGGCAGCCTGTGAAAAGTGCTGCTTAAACGCTTCATAGCTGCCAAAGTCACGCTCGATCTGCTGCCGGAGCTCGCCATTCGGCTCCCCTCCGCCATGCGGATTCATTGTGTCCCAGAAGATAGTGTGGAGGTAATGCCCCGCACCGTTAAAGGCAAGCTCACCAGAGAGTGCTTTGACCGATTCGTAGTTGCCCGTACGGCGTGCCTCTACAAGCGCAAGTTCGGCATGGTTTAAGCCGTCGACGTAAGTCTGATGATGCTGATTATGATGGATACGCATCGTCTTCTCGTCAATGTGCGGTTCAAGCGCATAGTAGGGATAGGGAAGCGGCGGCAGGCGGTGTCCGCCGGGCGGCACGTATACATTGTCGGGACGCTTTGCGACCTGTGACGCCGCAATTGGTGCGACGCTACGCTGCGACTCAGCGCCAGCAGCTGCACCAGCATCGGCAGCTGCACCAGCGCCGATACCAGCGGCAGCAGTCGCGACAGCCGCATAAGCGCCGTTGCTGCTGCCGGCCAGCCACGGCTTACCGCCGTTCGGGCGCTGGCCGCGCCCAGTGCCGATGACCGCGCGGATGCCGTCAGCGCCTCCCGTCAGCGCCTGTGTCACAGCGCGATCATCCGCAGCATGCGGCTGCGCGGCGCTAGGCGGTACCGACCGCAGCGCATGTATGTGCGCCTTCGGCTCTGCTGGCTGAGCGGCATGATTGCTGATCGCAGCCAGC
This sequence comes from Paenibacillus sp. ACRRX, assembly GCF_022346885.1. Lineage (GTDB taxonomy): Bacteria > Bacillota > Bacilli > Paenibacillales > Paenibacillaceae > Paenibacillus_B. The sequence continues at coordinate 161,255 of NZ_JAKRNK010000004.1, read as the reverse complement.
GGCATGCTTGCGAGTGCCTGCGCCGCACTCACAAACACATAGGATTCGCGTACAATGTGCGCGATAACAAGGCTGACAAGCGGTAAGTTCTGCACCGCTTGACTGTACTGCTTTAAATAGTCGAGCTGCTCGGTAAACTGTTCGGACTGATATACAGCGGCCTTAAGCAGCAGTTCGATCTGGTCGTTCAGAGCGGCATCTGTTTGGCCGTTGTTTTTTTGAATGGCGTGGAGCCAATTACGAGCCGTTTCTTCCGTCTTGATAAAAACATGCTCCCACTCATTTAACAGTTGTACGTAGGTGGGCTCGAGATCAGGAACCATTTGGTGTACAAGTACGGTGTGCTCCTGCTCTTGATTTTTCCAACATTGAATTTCCTCCAATAAGCGAACGGGCATTAATGGCCCATAAATCGTTAGCACGACAGTCCCTCCCTAGCCTCATAGCTCCATGATGCGCTGCTATAAATATATGACAAGAAGGGGTTGACCTATTATTTGTTTTGAACAGTTAAGAGATGAAGGCGATTCGTCAGCCAGAGCCAATTATGATGCTTGTATGCTAGATGGGAATTCATGCAAACAATAATGTTGATCTATTTATACAATTGCAAAATTAAACATACGCTATGTGTATAATTCCTGCTGCAGAGCAGCTGCCTCTACAGCAGTATCAAAATAAAAGGCATCCCTAATGTGGGACGCCTTGTTTCAGCATGTAATATAGCACATGTGTGATTCGCGCATAAGCAGTAACAATTAGAGTTAATAGCGTTCATTGCGCATCGCAAGCAGCATTTCCCGTTCCTCTGCACGTTCCAGGAACAAGGACACTTTACGTAAATAATCTTTACTATGCGCCCGGTAAACCATCTCATGTTGAGCTTGCGGGACAATCCAGGAGGAGGAAAGCTCCGGGTCCTGGTTAGCCGCAATGTGTTCGGCAATCGTATAGGGTGCTTTGGTATCGTCCGTTCCGTGAATAAACAAGGTTGGTATCGTATACTGATGCGTTTTTACTTCGTTATAAGGGATTTGGTTCAAGCTTGTATCGTTAAGCAGCGGGAACATACCGCGCAGTATATCCAGAGAAGGATGCTTAGGTACATCAACGAATTGCTGCAAATTGTGATACAGTGTATCAGGTTCCAATAGAAATGTACTGTCAAGAACCATGCCATCAATGCCGTTATTTTCAACAAGCCCAGCCTGCAATGCAGTTCCAGCTCCCATTGAAAATCCCCACACAATGACTTCCTTAGCACCGCGTGTATGAGCAAGTTCTACCGCTCCAAGGAGTTGTTCTTTCTCCAAACGACCGCCTGTCGCCTTCGTCTTGTGCTGCTCTGAAGCAAACCCATAGTCAAACATCACCACATTGTATCCTAGCCGGTGTGCATATTGCGCCAAGTCATACATAGGTACCCAGTATTCTTCACGATTGGCCCCGTAGCCATGGCTGAACACGATGGTACGTTCAGAAGCTTGGCTGGCTGGGATGTACCATCCGTCAACTAACGTATGTTTATCCCGAGCAGGGAAGGTAACGGTATCATATTTCATACCTTTTGATGCCAAAGGATTAGAGAACAATGGTGGTACTTCGGGATTGGCGAACATCCAGGCAATAAAGGCATGGAGGGCCAGGAAAATGATAACAGCCGCAAATAGGATGGACAACGAGAGGGCGATGGCCACGTGTTTAAGCCGCAGTCGCTTAGCTGCCAATGAGCCGGGGCTTAATGGAACAAGCCATTCTGGTTGTACAGCAGGGGAAGTCGTTGTCACGGGTGCGTTCATAATGATGCCCTCCTTTTGCGAGTGAATGCTGGATAGATAAGCTTCACTGTTTCTGCTCGTTAGTTATACCTTCTAGGCGATAAAAGAAAAGGCTAGGGCCTAAGTCTTATTTGAAAGAGTTGCTCTCGAAAATGTCGATAGTTGTAGCTTAGATTATAACGGGATCTGAATCTCGTTCTTCTATATCTATCGTATGCCGGGAAGCCTATCATAGCAACGGTTCTGAGTGATTTGTAAGGAGAATGTAATCATCCCGTAACATAAGCGATGAGCACAGGATCTAATGTCGAAAGAGGGACTAAAGTCCATGGCATAATACTGCAACTGTGCGAGATGTGCTGATTTTTTATTACTAGTGTGCTGAGAGGCATCATAATATGAAATACAAAGGGCTCTTTACGATTGATTAGCAGGAGAGTTATACTAGATGTAACAAAGTTTCATAGAATGAAACGGAAGAAGGCGATATTAAGATGGAAGAACGCGGGGGAAAACAAACGGTACGCGCGGTTGAACGCGCGCTTGATATATTAATGTGCTTTGCTGGGGAGAAGGACTTAAGTTTGACCGAGATTGCGGCTCGGATCGAGCTCAATAAGAGTACTGTTCATCGGCTGCTGGCTACGTTAGAGGAACGCGGCTTTATTCTGCGGAATAACGATAAGTTCCGACTGGGCTATAGCATCTGGGAGCTTGCAGCGAATCTGACGGAACTGGACGATCCAGCACAATTGCTGCTGCCAGAGATGGAACGATTGCGTGAACAACTGGGTGAGACGGTGAGCCTCTACGTTCGCGATGGGAATAACCGCATTCGTATTCAGGCCGTTCAAAGCAAGCAAGCGATTCGCCGTGTAGCGACTGTGGGTGCCCGTCTACCGTTGTATGTTGGCGCATCCAGTAAGGTGTTGTTGGCTTTCGCGGAGTCTGCTGAACGAGAAGCAGCTGTACAAGAGTCGACATGGCCGGATTCAATTGACCGCGATTCGTATTTGCACCAACTGGAAGAGGTGAGGCAGACGGGTTATGCGCTTAGCATCGAGGAGCGAGAGCCGGGAGCTGCTGCTGTATCGGTGCCGATCTTTGATCGGAATCATAAACTGACGGCAGCGTTATCCGTGTCAGGGCCAGTCAGCCGTATGTCGGTTGAGACGATGCGTGAGTATGCCCCGCAATTGATGGAAGCGGCTCAGCGTATGCAAACAATGATGAGGGCTATGACATAAAGTGGAATAAATGACTTCGAATGTGCCTTGCCAAATGCTTTAATTTCGTGTATCTTAAGATAGATTAAATCGTTAATTATTTCCAACCAATTTAATCATGCGTTACTAGGGGAGCCCCGAGCGTGGGCTGAGACAAGATCGCAACGAAGATCTTAAACCCTTTGCACCTGATCTGGATTATACCAGCGTAGGGAAGTAATCGGCACTTGATATGGATGCAGCGAGACTTGTGTGACTTGTCACCGCTTGTTGTATCTTGAGGCAGTTCGTTGACGCCATTCAAGCCGGTTCCTTCGGGGATCGGCTTTTCTATTTGTGATGACGGTAATGGTGTATGCGTCTGTTCTCCTTGTCTTGTGTCTCTTTCACCTCTGAAATGAACGGATTTAGGCAAGATAGATCAACGTCCAGTTCTCATTAGGGCTACATCTATACTACCGCTCCTTTCACTTTCCCTGCCGCTCCACTTGCAACGTGTTGCCCGGTGCAAGTACCTGCATAATCCTCAGAACTGCACAGTCCGCATGAACTTTCAATATGGTTTGGAAAGTACAAGGAGGACTCATAATGTCAAATGTATACAAAAATACTCCTCATATGGATGCAGACGCTCGAGAGTGGTGCGCTCCTTTTCCGAATAGCACTAAGGTGTATACGGAAGGGTCGCGAACAGACATTCAGGTGCCTGAGCGCGAGATTAGACTCGCGGACACTGAGACACCTGACGGCATAGAGACTAACGAGCCGCTGCGTGTTTATGACACAAGCGGTCCTTACACAGACCCACAGTATGCAGTGGACATTCGTAAGGGAATACCTGTTATCAAGCATGACTGGATTACGGAGCGTGGAGATGTTGAGGCGTATCAGGGACGGGATGTCCGTCCTGAGGACAACGGATTCCGGACAACGGATGCTGTAAGAATTGCAGGTGCTGAGATATTTCCGGCAGAACGTCATGTGCCGCTTAGAGCAAAATCGGGGAGCAATGTGACACAGCTTCACTATGCGCGCCGCGGAGTTGTAACACCTGAGATGGAATTTGCAGCTATTCGAGAAGGCTTGTCGCCGGAATTTGTACGTGCGGAGATTGCATCGGGACGTGCGATACTGCCAGCTAATATTAATCACCCTGAGTGCGAGCCGATGATGATCGGACGGCATTTTCATGTCAAAATTAACGCCAATATCGGCAACTCCGCTGTTGCGTCTTCGATCGAGGAAGAAGTAGAGAAGATGACATGGGCCATTCGCTGGGGAGCCGATACCATTATGGACTTATCGACAGGGAAAAATATTCATACGACCCGGGAGTGGATTATTCGCAACAGTCCGGTTCCGGTTGGAACGGTGCCGATTTATCAAGCGCTGGAGAAGGTTAACGGCAAGGCAGAGGATTTGTCGTGGGAAGTATTCCGCGATACTTTAATCGAGCAGGCGGAGCAAGGGGTGGACTACTTTACGATTCACGCTGGCGTGCTGCTGCGGTACATACCGATGACGGCTAAGCGTATGACCGGCATCGTGTCGCGTGGCGGCTCGATTATGGCCGCGTGGTGCTTGGCGCATCACAAGGAGAACTTTCTATATACTCATTTTGATGACATCTGCCAGATTATGAAACAGTATGATGTTGCATTTTCGTTAGGAGATGGTCTTCGTCCAGGCAGCATTTATGACGCTAATGATGAAGCACAATTTGCTGAGTTGAAGACGTTGGGCGAGTTGACGGAGATCGCATGGCAGCACGATGTCCAGGTGATGATTGAAGGGCCTGGTCACGTGCCAATGAATAAGATTAAGGAGAATATGGACCTTCAGCTGGAAATATGCAAAGAGGCGCCGTTCTATACGCTTGGCCCATTAACGACTGATATTGCCCCGGGCTATGACCATATTACATCCGCGATCGGTGCGGCGATGATCGGCTGGTTTGGCACTTCGATGTTGTGTTATGTGACACCGAAGGAACATCTTGGCTTGCCAAATAAGAATGATGTGCGCGAAGGTGTCATTACATACAAAATTGCGGCGCATGCAGCAGACCTAGCAAAAGGGCATCCGCGAGCGCAGCGGCGTGACGATGCGTTGTCGAAGGCACGCTTCGAATTCCGATGGCGTGATCAATTTAACTTGTCGCTGGACCCAGAACGCGCCATAGAGTTCCACGACGAGACATTGCCTGCGGAAGGTGCCAAGAGTGCCCATTTCTGCTCCATGTGCGGGCCAAAGTTCTGCAGCATGCGGATCACGCAGGATATTCGGCAGTATGCGAAGGAGAACGGGCTGGAAGATGCTGAAGCCATCGAAGCAGGGATGCGGGATAAAGCTGAAGAATATCGAGCGGCCAGATAACAATGTAGAGAATATTAGAACAGCTCCCTTCTTAAATAAGGGGGCTGTTGTTGTAATGGAGAGAATGGACAACGTAAACGTTTTGATGGAACTAGGGGAGCTGTGATTTGAAAAACTTAACCCTGCGCCAGTAAACTGTAGTTTTACAATTTTTTTGTTTTTAAAAAATAAAAATTGAGGAAATATATCAAAAATCGTTGATTATTAATATTTATTTGTCATTTTTTTCATGTATGATTGTAACAATGATTCCAGTTATTTGATTAATAGTTGCGATGTTCTAAGGTTAAGAAACTCTGAAAATCTTTACTCCTAGAGATAGACGGTTCGTAAATCATGAGATTTCCAAAGTGAATTCACTTGAAGTACAACTACGTGTATAAGGAGGAGAAATGTTGAAAATATATTCACAGACTCCGCACAGCAGTCATGAAAATTATTTGGATAACATCATTTCAATTGCTAAGTTATCTGAAGAGTTTGGTTATACGGGGATACTAGAGACATATTGATACTTCTAGTATGAACCCTTTAATGATCAGTCAAGAACTTACCAAGCTCACATCTTCTTTACGATCTGTACTGATCTTAGATCCTAACATCCCTTTTACAAAAGCTGAATTCGTGCATCGAGATGAAGTATTTAAAAGATTGTCTGTTTCGATAAGCACTTATTAAAGGAGAACAATATGGGGCTTATTAAAGTTGAGGAATTATACAAGGTATATAAGGTGAAGGATTCAAGGAAAGGCCTACTTGGGGGAGTTGCAGATCTTTTCGCACCTCAATGGATTGATAAGGAAGCTGTTAACTGCATAAACTTCACGATTAATCAAGGTGAATCTGTGGGTTATATTGGTCCGAATGGATCTGGGAAGTCTACGACAATTAAGATGCTGACAGGCATCTTGTATCCCACAAGCGGCCGGGTACTAGTTAATAATGTAGAGCCGTATCACAATCGCCTTAAGAACGCATCCATGATTGGTGCTGTATTTGGTCAACGTTCTCAACTGTGGTGGGATTTAGCTATTAGAGAATCATTTGAGTTGTTTAGACACATTTATCGAATTCCCTACCCCATATTTAAGAAGAATTTGGATAAGATGATAGAGCTGCTAGGACTAAATGAGTTTTATTCTACTCCTGTTCGACAATTGAGCTTAGGACAAAGAATGAGGGCCGAAATTGCTTGCGCATTTTTCCACGAGCCGCTAATTGTCTACTTGGATGAGCCTACTATCGGTTTGGATGTAGTTGCTAAAGAGCAAGTTAGAATTTTTTTAAGAGAAATTAACAAAGAAAAGCAGACAACGATTATATTAACAACACATGATATGGATGATATCCAGCAAGTATGTGAGCGTTTAATCTTGATTGATCGAGGACAGTTAATTTTTGATTCACCAATGGAACATTTTGTGAACCAGTACGGGAAAGAACGAATGTTATTGCTTCAATTAGAACACCATGTAGATAATCTACATGTTGATCAGGGTGTATTGGTAGAAAATCAAAATAACCAAGCAAAAATATTATTTAACAAAGATAGTATAAGTGCAACAAAACTTATTCAGAAAATGACAGAATCTTACCCGATTATTGATTGCAAAATTGAGGAACCCAAAATAGAGCATTTAATGCGAATGGTGTACGAGGAGCGAGGCAGGCATTAATGAATAAGCCATCATATTTCTCAACGTTCTTAGTAATTAGTCGGCAGTCTTTTCTAAATTCGCTTGTTTTCAGAGCCAACTATTTCATAGATCTTATAACAGAATTTATTTTGGTTCTACTTGGCATCATACTATGGAAAGCGCTTTATAACTATGGTGGTGCGAATACTCCGATATCATTAGAACAACTTGTCGCATATATGGCTTTGTCAAGAATTATTGTAAGAATAGATATGGAGTTTGTCGCGCAGATTCAACAGAAGGTTCTTAATGGGGAGATTGCAGGAGAGCTTCTTCGTCCCATTCCCCTTAAGGTGAACATGTTATTTCAAGAGGTGGGACGGTTTGCAAGTACGCTTCTTATGAGAACGCTTCCGATTTTTTTGACAGTTAGTCTCTGGATTGGGGTGTCTCTTCCCAAATCCTTCGGCTCGTTGTTTCTTTTTATAATAAGTCTTTTTTTCTCTTTTTTACTCGTTTTTTATTTGAATTACATTGTAGCGCTCATGGCATTTTGGGTAACAAACTTATTTAGTTTAAGCGTGTTTAAAGATCAAACGATTCGGTTATTATCAGGAACGCTCATTCCACTATGGTTTTTCCCAAAATCATTGGTAGCAATCGTATATGTGCTCCCATTTGCCGGGATTGTTTTCGTTCCTATTAATATTTATTTAGGGAACTTTGATAGCATACAGTCGCTAAAATTCATTGCCATACAAGTTATATGGATCGTGGTATTTGAATTATTATCCAAATGGGTGTGGAAAAGAGCAGTGCAACGAATTTGTGTAAATGGAGGTTAATAAGTGCATAGTTTATTACTATATTATAAATCGATGATCATGCAGGTGAAAACGAGTCAAAGCTATCGATTTAATTACTTTTTGACCATATTTACAGTCATATTTCATTATATGGTGCAGTTGCTTGCTTTGTGGATCACTCTTAACTACTTTGATTCTATTGGGGGGTGGAGTATTTATGAAGTGAGTTTTATGTATGGTTTATTTACACTCTCTTATGGCATCATGATTTTCTTTTTTGCAGGTTTTCGAGACTTTTCTAGCCTTATTCACCATGGGAGCTTCGATGTTTTGCTAATTAGGCCGCATAACATTCTGCTTCAAGTCATATGTGGAAAGTTGGAACTGACTTCAGTTGCCCACTTTGGAGTCGCATCCTTGCTTCTTTGGTGGTGTTTTAAAAATATCGAAATAACTTGGTCAATGATTAAAGTACTGCAATTCATTGAAATTTTAATTGCTGGTGCTTTAATTCAAGGTGGGTTACTTCTATTATGGGCAGCATTAAGCTTTTGGTTGGTTAACACGAGCGCGCTAGTGCGTTTTGGGTGGGTGATCAATGCTAACTTTTTGAGTTACCCGCTTAGCCTATACAACAAGCCTGTTCAATGGGCCTTTACAGCTTTTCCACTCTCTTTTATCACGTATTATCCGGCTAAGTGGTTCTTGCATAAAAGTGACGCAATGGATCCTTGGACGGAAAGCATTGGATCAATGAGTTTGATCATTGGCATACTGTTCTTTATTGCTGTTTATTTCTTATGGTTACTAGGAATACGAAGTTATAAAAGTACTGGCAATTAGGAGAATAGGCTATGAATCAACTATATGAAAAGCCCAATCTGAATGAGGGAATCCGTTTCCCGCTTCCATTTATGGTACGGACTGGTCTCCAGATTGTTCAGCAAGGCCATTATATATAATTGACTGATATAAATATATTTATTTGATGCGATTGGCGCTGCAGCCTGCGCAATTAAGCAGCATGTCTAGCTCATGTTTGGCAGGCCGCGGGGCGTTGTGTGGCGCTGAATAAATGAGAAGCTTACTACCTGAATAGAAGCAATAGAATAGCTGTAATTGTAGTTGCAGTCAAACCTATAAGAACTGGAACAAGATTACGACGTGCTAGCTCAAACGGGCTAATTCCGCAAATGGCAGCGGCAGGGATCAACGCCCATGGAATTAGGGTGCCGCCCCCTACCCAGATAGATGCGATTTGCCCTAGGGCGGTCAACGTGTCGGTACCGCTGCCCATAGCTGCACCGAACACAGCGGAAACCGAACCTGCCAGTGATATGCCGGAGAAGCCAGAGCCGTCTAGGCCAGTAATAGCACCTACAGCGGTCATCGTAGGTGCACCAACAGTTGGATGAAGCGGGACCGTATGCGCCAGTGCTGCGCCGAGATCGTTGACGATGCCATGTGATCCAGAAGGCAGCACGCTGCCGTACAGTTCTGTAAAGGCGGAGTCGCCTAAATAGAAGAAAGCAGCGATCGGAATGACAGGTCCAAATACACGGAATCCAAAAAGGAAACCATCCACCAAATAAGAGGTCGTTTGCTCTAAAGCACGAAAGCGATGAGTCAGAATACATATCAGCACGAGAATTAACGCAGCGGTTCCGCCAACGAGTGCAGTTGCTGCACCGCCTTGAAGATGGAACCGGAACAAGATTACGACGTCGATTGTAAACAGGAACACAATCGTTAACGCCATGAATTGCTTCAGACGGACAGACAACGGTACACGAGGAACATCTAACTCGCTGTACCCGCTCGATGCAGTAAGGCCTGAAGACATATTCAATTTGCCGGACTTCATATCCCGGCGTATGAGCCAGAAGGCAGTAAACGTCGTAACGACACCCATCACGAGCACTAGCGGTATACTTGCGGAAATAACACTGGCTACTGGGAGGCCGGCTGCTTCTGCTGTAAGCTTAGGCGCACCTTGAATAATAAAGTCACCTGAGAGGGCGATTCCGTGACCGAACAGGTTCATCGATATCGCCACTGCTAGCGCAGGCAAGCCGACTCTTACCGCTGCAGGCAGCAGCACTGCGCCAATAAGCGCTACTGCTGGGGATGGCCAGAAGAATAATGAGATCACCATCATAACGATACCGAGCGTCCAGTAGGCAAGGCTCGGACTGCGCATGAAGCGTGTAAAGGGAGACACAAGCGCTTCATTAATACCGGAGGCGAGCAGCACGCGGCTCATTCCTACAATAATCGAGATAATTAGAATAGTGCCTAGCAGTTCTTTAATGGCGTAAACGAAACTGGAAAATATACCGCTGACCGCAGTAATAAGCGAGCCGTCTGCCATCCATCCGAGGGCGAGAATGCCCAGAATACAAATCAGCGTTGTATCCCTCCGACAAATTAGAAAACCGATGATAAGCGCGACAAATAGGACGTATACACCGTGTATAGCTGCAAGTTCTATTCCCATAGGACACCTCCATGAATGGGCTTTCATCATGCTGCATTATCATATGCATAAGCCTATTTGAGGGGAAGTAAGTTGTCTCATTCGTGAAACAGCCCTTCTGCCAGTAACGGACAGAAGGGCTGTTATACTACTTTTTATGAATTATTCTGTACAGGATAGCTGCTGTTTCTGCTCTAGTTGTCTGTTTATGCGGTCGATAGCTTCCGTCTTGATAACCCGTAAGAATATGGGTGTTGGATAAGATTTGGACTGCCTCTTGCGCCCAGACCGGGATACGGTCTGCATCAGTAAATTTAAGCTTGCTGACTGGAGCAGTCGGCGTAAATGCACGATAGATCATGGCTGCCATTTCGGCACGAGTGATGATGGCATGCGGCTTAAATTGCCCGTTATCATATCCTTTCACTATGGCTCTGTTGTATAACCGATAAATAGAAGCCGCTGCCCAATCAGGAATCGACTGTTTGTCCGTAAAGCCAGGTGCTGATGCAGCCCCTTCTAACTGGAGGAGTCTGTCCAGCAGGACCGCAAATTCTGCACGTGTGATTGAGTTGTTTGGACGGAATGTGCGATCCTCGTACCCGTTAATGACCTTATCCTTGACTAGACTGACAATGTATTCCTTCGCCCAATGACCTTCAATATCGCGTAATGAAGTATCCTCCGGCAGTATTGGACCAGTGCCGTCTCCGCCGCCGGTGCTGCCATTGGAATTACCATTCCCATTGTTGCTAGATCCGTCTGATCCGGTAGTACCACCATTATTCCCAGATCCTGAACCTGAATCTCCACCAGATCCGTTGTCCCCACCCGAGCTTGCAGGTGTGACGGTGGTGAGGTAGCTGGTCGTATTGTTAGCGGTCTGTTTCTCGTCCCCGCCGCTAACAGTTGCACGTGCCGTTAACGTTGCTGGAGCGTTGGACGCAACCTTGACCATGACGACTAGAACGGGGGCAGACTTGCCGACATCAACAGTTCCATTGTAAACGCATGTGCTGGTGGTCATGTCACAGATCCATTGCGAATCGCCAGCCTTGACCAGTGTTAGATCAGAAGGCAGCTGCACCTGCACAGTTACAGGTGCTGTCGTTGCGGATGCGCCTTTATTGTGGACAGTGACTCCATATTTGGCATCGCTTTGTCCTTGCTTAAAACTGCCGTTTGGACTTAACTGGATCGTTAAGTCTGGCAGCTGTTTAATGGCAGCTTGCAATGATGCCTTATTGTTGGCACCGTTAATTTCTGCACCCCCGCTTACTTCCGCTGCTATCGAATAGGACGCCAAGGCATCCCAAGGAATGTTAAAGCGAAGCAGAAGGGTAGGGAAGGATTCGCTTTGCTTTAGTTCATCCGCCCGTGTACATTGCTTTTTGGCTAGGTCGCATGACCAGCCGCTTCCTGCTACCGTGAGCAGCTGCAGCTCCTGTGGGAAGTCCAACTGGACATGTACAGGTCCAGTCGTTGCGCCTTGTCCATAGTTAGCCACTGTGACCGTCATCTCGGCCTGCTGCTGGCCTTGCTCATATGTTCCAGACGCTTGTAATAATGCTGTCAGATCTGCTGCCGCTGTAATCGCGGTGTGCGCCTCAGCATTACTATTGGCTGAATTAACCTCACCGCCGCCGCTTACTACTGCCTTGGCAGTCAGCGTGGCAGGGGCATCGAGTGCAACCGCGACGGTGGCGATAATGTCTGGATAGTTATCCCCGCTCTGTACGGCGTCGCTGCGCGTACACTGGGTTGTCGCTGTGTCACAGGTCCAACCTGCTCCTGCGAGATGCTTTAATAGCAGCTGTGACGGCAGTTCAAGCTTGGCAGTTACGCTGCCTTCAGAAGGACCATTACCTGCATTGGACACCGTCATCCTATAGGAGGCATTCTGCTGCCCTTGGCGGAAGGTACTGTCCGCTATGAGTGTAGTTTTCAAATCAGCCAACTGCTTGACTGTTACATTTTTGCTAACCGTGTTATTGGCGTTATTCACGTCACTGCCGCCTTGAACTTCTAAGCTGATTACCGCTGCTGCTGATGCATTACTTGCAATGCGGAAGAACGCTTCCACCTCTGATGCAGCTGCGCCTGCAACGATTACGCCAGAGTAAGAACAAGAGCCGGTGTTGACATTACATGACCAACCCGCACCGTAATTCCAGCTGTCCAGTGTCCAACCAGAGGGAGGGGTAACTTTCAGCGTAATCGTGCCTGAAGAAGAGCCTGTACCGTTATTTTGAGCAGTTAGCAGTACCTTGGCACTGGTCTGGTCCTGTGCGTAAGGTCCAACTGCTGTGATAGATGGTACGAGATCTGGCTTCTGCGCTACTTGAACGATATATGCTGCCGAATTATTGGTCGTGTTCTGCTCACCGCCACCTGATGCGGATGCTTTTAACTCAATGGATGCCGGCGCGGTTGGGTCTACTGCTAACTCGGCCATTATCGTTGATGAACTATGTGCTGGGATGGCAGTATTCCGTGTACATATTTTTGTTGTCTTATCACAGATCCAGTCATTCCCGCTTAGCCCAGTCAATTGAAGTCCCGGTGGAACTTGAAGTGCCAAATTAATGGTGCCTACTGTAGCGCCGCCGCCTTCATTACGAACCTCGACTTTTACCAATTTGCCGCTATCTCCCTGATTAAAAGTATCATTTGATTGCAGCAGGAGAGAGATGTCCGGTACTTGTTCTACAACAGCCAAATGTGAAGCTGTGTTGTTGGCCGTGATGGTATCTCCGCCACCAGCAATGGATGCATTCACAGATACGCTGGCGGGTGCATTGGCTGCAACCATCACCTGTGCTGTAATGATCGGATAGTTGGCTCCAGCTGGAAGTGAATTTGTACGTGTACAGGAGGAGGTTGCAACTGAGCAGGACCATCCTGACCCACTTAATCCAGTAAGCGTAAATGCTGCTGGTGTTGTGAACGATACCACAACTGGCGAGCCGTCCGTCTTAAAGGATCCTTGATTTGTCACACTAAGTGAATAAGTTCCTAATTCATTCTGACTAAATGTTCCTTGCGGGACGAGACTAAGAGTCAGGTCTATGCCGGACTCAATCAGAGTTGGGTCTTCGACACTATTATTCATCGGATTGCCGTCTCCGCCGCCAGATACTTCAGCACGGTTGATGGCAGTTGACGGTACACCATTTACGTTCACAAGTAGGGTAATTGGCGGATATTGACCCCCTCCAGCCAGAACATCGCTGCGTGTGCATGCAGTAGCTGTACCAATTGCACATGTCCACCCTGCGCCTGTGATAGACGTGGCGATAAGGCCTGGCGGTAGCAAGTCTGTCACCGTGACTGGCCCTGAAGTAGCAGCAGCACCTATATTTTTCGCAATCAGCGTATAGCTGGCATTAGTCTGCCCCTGCTTAAAATTGCCAGTATGTGTCTTCGTAAGCGTCAGATCAGGTATGGCAGTTATAGTCACATCGATAGAGCGTGTGCCGATTCTTCCATCTAATGCGGTAGCCGTTAATAAAACATTTGCTGAACCGGCTTTACCTGGGATGGTACGTATTTCAAGCACCCGTTCTTGGCCCGACCCCGTGATAGTTGTACTGGCAATCAGTGCAGGATCGTAGGTCACGGCGGTTACGTTTACGACTTGGCTCACATCTCCGACTCGAAATGGTATTTGTAGAGAACCGCCGCTCTGGACACTCTGCCCAGGAATCGGAGATAGGGTAGGATGCGCCTCGATAGCTCCTATATCAACTGTTGCAGTTGTATCTGGATCAGCACTATCTAAGATCCGTGTGGTCCCGTACATATCTACAGCGGTTAATACAAGAGAGTTGCTGCCGGCATCAATAGCTGGACTATCCATCTGTAATGGAATATATGGCAGCTTGCCAGGAAGTACAGCTAACGGTTCTAGGCCAGCACTGTTGACATTGAGTTGATTTCCAATATCGGTAATTAAGGTCCCGTGGCCTGGTCCGATTAAATTATGCTGAGCAGATTGTATGGCTGCTCCTGCGATATTGCCACCGCTGCTCGTATTCTCAGCAACAATATTATTATGCAGCGATAGTTTGGGATTGCTCGCTTGCACCCATAGGCCGCCACCGGCGGCAACGGCTTGATTGTGCACAATCGTATTCTGAGCCAGGGTCACGGGTGATCCTGATTCCACGCTAATCGCCCCGCCGCTGGCAGAAGAAACGTTGCCGACAAATGTGGACTGCACGACACGTCCGGTTGTAGAAAAAAGAGTTAAGGCGCCGCCGCGACTGCTTGTATTGCCAGAAGCAATATTATTGATAAAAGAAGAATTCTCGATATTAATGTAACTTGGTGTCGAGGCGGAAAGACTATCCGCGTATATCGCTCCACCAGCACGTGATGCTGTATTATTGGAAAATACATTATTTTGGAGGTTAGCAGTTATGGTGCCCGTAATAAACACTGCCCCCCCGTTAGAAGTGGAACGATTCTGACTAAAAGTTGTGCCGCTAATAATCAAGTGTGCGCCGTTGCTGCCGCCATAGTAAAGGGCAGAGCCGCCGACGTCCAAGCTTACTCCGCTTTCTTTGGACTCTATATGCTTAAAGATGGAGTTGCGAATGGTCAAAGATCCATTACTTACATAAGCGGAAATACCGCCGCCGTATTCGTCTTTCCCTTTGGCATTTTGCAAAGTTACGTTTTCAATTGTAACGTTAGCATTCATCAAGGGATCGTCCGGCGAATGGGAACTCACCAACTCGAAGATTCGATCTATGCTGCTCGCAGGGGAACTGCCTGCTTGAATGACTACTTGAGAAGGATCTGGCGTCATTCCCCTAATTGTTACAGAGCTGTGGATGTCCAGATCTCCAGCAAGTCCAGTATGGTCAGTACCTGCAAGAGTAAGCGTATAGAGACCAGGCGGGACCAAAATGATGGTGAGATCAGCTGTGCGGTTGCTCTCCATAATTGCTGCACGCAAGCTGCATTGATTGAAGCTGTCTAGACATTTTCCATCGCTGCTACTGACATCAACTGTATCCGCGAATGAATTAACTTCAAATGTAGCACTGCCAGCGGCTTCTATAGCCGGCAGTTCTAAGGGAAATGTTTGAATAATCAGCAAGATGGATAGAACGATTCGGACCAAGAAGACAAAGGCACTTCTCGGCTTACTTTTACGCATGCGGTAAAGCTCCTTTCTGCACTCAGACTACAAGACTAACTTCGTGGGGGGTATACCCCTTCTAGGGAAATGATATAGTTCATTACCAAATAAGGCTGCATGTTGTTATGCGCTTGATTGCCACCGGAACGCTGTACAGTGGATGGAGACATGGATACATCTGCCGTGCTTTGATACAGATTCGGCCGCGGCTTCTTGGAAGACTCAGCCCAAAGGTTGGGAGATGGCTTCTCTTGATTAGCCCCCTTGGTAAACTGTGGAGCATGCGTATGCGCCGGAATCTCTGACGCCAATAGGGTCACAGTCTCGTCGCCGCCAGTGCTGCCGATCGAATAACTACTAAGAGATACTCCTGTTCCTTGATGAATTGGAGCTTTGCCCTGCATATTAGGCAGTGCAAAGGTTGTCTTGCCGTCTCCGCCATACGTTGTTCCTATTATGGAATACAGAGGGGCATTTGATCGGATACTTAGAAGCTGTCCGTTGCATAAGGCCCAACCCACAGGTGCAAAGTTACCTGCAAATATTCTAATTTCACCTACATATGGATCCATTAATGTGTCCTCCTCAGATTAGCTGCGGCTTGGATAAATACCAACAGTGGCAATACAGAATTGTAAACTAAGGTAAGGCTGCATGTTATTATGCGGCTGGTTGCCTCCTGCTGCAGCCAGCGCATTGACGGACATCAAGTCGGGAGCTGCCGTCAGAGGTGCATAGCTGTCCGTAACCGGTGCTGCCCATACGTTGTCCTGCGCGGATGGGAGTGATGGTGGCTGTGAACTCGCGCGAGCCGTGTGTGTATGTACAGGCATTTCATTAATCGTTAGCGTATGCGCTGCTTCTCCCTGAGACTGTCCGAATGGATGAGTTGGGCTTGTATGAATAGGAACTCTTCCTTTCAGGTTGGGCAGTGCAAAGGTATTTCTGCCGTCTCCGCCATAAGTAACGCCAAGTAGAGAATATAAGGCCTGGTTGGTATTAATATTGAGTAGTTGTCCTTCACATGGTAACCAGCCTTTAGGGGCAAAGCCATATGGGAAAAGACGGATTTCTGCCAAAAAGGGTTCTGACATGAGAATACCTCCTCCTGTGAATCGTAATTAGCCTTGGCTAGGGTAGATGCCGAATAAAGAGATGATAAAGTTGACCGTTAGATAAGGCATCATATTGTTATGGGGATGATTGCCGCCTGTTGGCAGTATACTTGCCGGACTCATTGTTCCCGCGGGTGCTTGGTCCCCATAAATGGCGCTGCTTGGGGCCGCCCAGACTGCGTTCTCAGGGCTTTGCTGCATCGCCTGATCATTCGTGGAGACGATGCCGTGGCTATGAACTGGAAGTTGTGCCGACGTAAGTGTTACCGTCTCGGTTCCACTTCTGCTGCCCAGTGGGTACGTGGGTGTATTATGAATAGGGACACGGCCACGAAGATCAGGCAGTGCAAAGTTGGTCTGTCCATCGCCTCCATAAGTAGTACCAAGCAGCGTAAATAAAACCTCATTTTCTGAAATAGATAACAGTTGTCCATTACATAGCGCCCAGCCTTGAGGGGCGTAACTGCCTGAGAACATGCGTATTTCGCCAATATAAGGTTCTGCCATATGTTAATCTCCTTTCAAATAAGCGCCATCTATGACGGTTGGTATGTATTCCATCGGAACATAAGGATATTGCACGACAGGATGAGACTCAAAGCCTAACTTTTCATACCATGTTTTTGCTTTTCCTTGTATGTCTGCATGCAGAAAGACAGAACGATTGGCATCATAAGCAGATTGCATTATAGTGCGCAGGATATGGGTCCCATGACCCTGATCTTGATGTTCTGGAGCAATAGCGATATCTAAGATGTGAATATGACTTGCATCTTGATGAATAATAAGCCGTCCGATTGGTTGGGCGTCAAGCTCAATGATGCTGCATTCTAAGTGGGGATATCGCTGCTGATAGTCGTACATTTGGAACGCTAATTGCTGTTGGATAAACGCTTCAAGCTCAAGTTGAGGCCAATTCCATACTACAAGCTCGTTCCGTTTAACTACAGCGGCTAACTCGAACAAGAGAGGGTGACCCGGCTCGACAAGCTTTGTGACAGCGTTTATTATAAACACCTCATTTCATCATTAGATTCATAATATGAATAGTACAGAGCTAATTGTAACAAAAGTGCGTCGTTCTGTGTCAAAAAACGGAAAAAAATATAATAAGAAATGAATAATCATACTTAAATCTAGCTATTTAGTACTAGTAGGAGGTTAGTGATGGTCGGTTCTGCTGCCAATATACATAACAAAGCACCTGCGGTTAGATCCGCAGGTGCTGTTCAAGGTTAAGCTATTCATTAAGCATGAGTGCGCTCGCTGGCAATCATTTGACGAAGAACGGTTTGTAGAATACCACCATTATGGTAGTAGTCTACATCTACCATGCTGTCCAGTCGGACGCAAGCGTTAAATTCAAATGTCGTACCATCCTCGCGAGTAGCTGTCACTCGAACTTCTTGACCTGGCTGTACGTCATTGGACAGGCCAGCGATATCGAATTTCTCGCGTCCTGTAATTCCTAATGCCTTCCAGCCTTGGCCTTCTTGGAATTGCAGCGGGAGTACGCCCATGCCAACCAAGTTGGAGCGGTGAATCCGCTCGAAGCTTTCTGCGATGACAGCCTTGACGCCAAGCAGGAGCGTGCCTTTTGCGGCCCAGTCGCGCGAGCTGCCTGTTCCGTACTCCTTACCCGCAATAACGATCAAGTTATTGTCTGCTGCCTGATACTTCATGGAAGCATCGTAGATCGACATGACCGCATCATCAGGCAGGTAAGTTGTTACACCACCCTCTGTACCAGGTGCGACTTGGTTGCGGATACGAATGTTCGCAAACGTGCCGCGCATCATCACTTCGTGGTTACCACGACGGGAGCCGTACGAGTTGAAGTCTTCGCGTTTCACGCCATGCTTGATCAAGTACTCGCCGCCAGGGCTGTCTGCCTTAATATTACCTGCTGGGGAGATATGGTCCGTCGTAACAGAATCGCCCATCAAAGCCAGGACATTTGCATTCTTGATATCTGCAATATCAGCCAAGCCATCACCCAAGTTCGAGAAGAACGGTGGGTTCTGGATATATGTTGAGTTCTCATCCCACTCGTACAGCTCTCCTTGCGGCACAGGGATAGAATTCCAACGTTCATTTTGTGTAAATACATGCTCATACTTGTCACGGAACATCTGAGGTGTGATCGCTTGGGCTACTGCCTGTTTGATCTCATCGTTAGATGGCCAGATGTCCTTCAAATATACAGGTTGATCGTTCTGATCATAACCGATCGGGTCATTAGCCAAGTCAATGTTCACCGTACCAGCCAGCGCATAAGCAACAACCAGCGGCGGAGAAGCCAAATAGTTGGCTTTCACTTGCGCGTGAACACGGCCCTCAAAGTTACGGTTACCAGACAATACTGCTGCCACTGTCATGTCATTATCCGTGATTGCCTTGCCGACTTCATCAGGTAGTGGACCAGAGTTGCCGATACATGTTGCGCAGCCATATCCGGCTACATGGAAGCCAAGTGCTTCGAGCGGATCGATTAGGCCGGCTTTATTCAAGTACTCGGTAACAACAAGTGAACCCGGCGTCAAGCTGCTCTTCACATATGCTGGCTTCTTCAAGCCGCGTTCAACGGCTTTCTTGGCTACTAGGCCAGCGCCGATCATTACACTCGGGTTGGATGTGTTCGTACAACTCGTAATCGCCGCTATTACGACAGCACCTGTGCCGAACTTACTTACTTGACCGTTCGGATGTGATATCGTTACTTCTTCTGCGATCTTCTCATCGGACAAGCCATAGCCGCCCTTATCGATAGGTGTACGAATGATATCGTTGAAGGCTTGCTTCATGTTAGCCATCTCTACGCGGTCCTGAGGACGCTTTGGTCCTGCCAAGCTTGGCACGATAGAACCAAGGTCAAGTTCAATCGCATCCGTAAATGATGGATCTGCTGTCTCATCTGTACGGAACATGCCTTGCGCACGATAATAGGCTTCAACCAGTTCGATCTGATCTTCTGTGCGGCCTGTGCTGCGCATATAGTTTAAGGTCTCGCTGTCTACGGGGAAGAACCCGACAGTAGCGCCGTATTCTGGGGCCATGTTGGCTACAGTAGCGCGGTCAGCCAAGCTGATGTTGGACAACCCTGGTCCGTAGAATTCAACGAACTTGCCAACAACACCTTTCTTACGCAGAATCTGTGTAACTGTCAGTGCCAGGTCAGTCGCTGTGGCGCCTTCAGCCAGTGTGCCTGTCAGCTTGAAGCCAATAACTTCAGGCGTTACGAAGTAAAGCGGCTGACCGAGCATGCCGGCTTCGGCCTCAATACCGCCGACACCCCAGCCAACAACACCAAGACCGTTAATCATCGTCGTATGAGAGTCTGTACCTACAAGTGAATCCGGGAATACTTCAGTTGCGCCGTCAACCGTCTTGGTTGCTGCCACGGAAGCCAAATACTCCAGATTAACTTGGTGAACGATACCTGTTGCAGGTGGTACTGCTCGGAAGTTGTCAAATGCAGTCTGAGCCCAGCGAAGGAAGCGATAACGCTCCTCGTTGCGTTCAAACTCTACGTTCATGTTATATTCAAGCGCATCCTTTGTGCCGAACGCGTCAACCATGACAGAGTGGTCAATGACGAGATCAACAGGCACAAGCGGATTGATCTGCTTCGGATCGCCGCCAGCTTTCTTAACGGTATCGCGCATTGCCGCGAGGTCAACAACGACAGGTACGCCTGTAAAGTCTTGTAGAACGATACGTGCGGGAATAAAAGGGATCTCCTTGTTCTCGTCACGGCCTTCTGCCCAATTTGCAATCTGTGCGACATGCTCTGAAGTGATCGCGTGACCATCGAATTGACGGATTGCGGCTTCAAGGAGCACCTTAATCGAAAACGGCAGGCGGGATATGCCATTAAATCCTTGTGTTGTAAGGGCCTCCAAGCTGTAGTAACGGTAAGACTTGGTTCCGACGCTCAATTCGCGAGCTGCGGAGAATGCATCTGTTCTTGCCATAATAGTACCTCCTCCATGGTTGTGTTGATGACTGATAGAGCGGGTTGTGTGTAAAGTAGGGCAACTCATCCAAATTTTCGTACACGTTTCACTAGATGGAACGTGATTTCATATTTTTATTCGTACTCTCAGTATAGCGTTTATTAGAAATTTGGTAAAGGTTTTTTGCTGCAAAATAATGCCTAAATATTTGATTGTGGCTTAACATTCTGCCAACTTCATCATGACCTCATCATGCGATCTGCATGACCCGCATACAATGAACTAACTGATCAAGCTTAAGATGGGCATGCTCCTTATACTAAAGCGGTCCTGCCTGTCTAATTAAGAAAGGTTCTATTAATGAGACGCAAGACGCGGAACAAGGAGGCGTGAATGATGCGGCAGGCATGGAAAAATACGCTCTATTTATATGTAGACCAGCATAATCGGCATGAGGTGGACGATCGGCATCAGACACTCCATGCCCCAATTACCGATATGGACTACACACTGCGAATGAGTGAACGAAGCAGACGTTTAAAACTTTGGTATCGGGAACGCGACACTTCTCCTCTCAAAAGCCAAACCAAAGCGAAGCTGGTCCGAACTCGAGAGGGAGAGGGCGAAGTGACGGTAGATATGGAGTTCCATGTACAGCGAGAGGCAGAGCAGCAGGGAACAACATTTGTAGAAGAACGTATTGATCGAGAGCGAATCACACTGACGAGAGAGGGGGAAAGCTGGATTATCTCGCAGATTGATCATCCTCAGATAGAGCGGCATGTGCGCAATATACAACTGGGGACAGAACGTGAACAGGGGCAGTTATCACCTCCGCTGCCGTACTTGAATATGGATGTTCTAGGGTCCGTTAAGACGGTAAAATCTTCGCCTTACCTTAGGGAGAAGGCTGTTCAGTATGCTGAACAGTGGTGGAATGAGCCTAACCCGAGATTTTTGTCATTTGAGGTCGATTGCACCAATTATGTCTCCCAATGTCTCTTTGCAGGCGGGGCGCCTATGAACTATACTGGTAGGAGAGAATCGGGCTGGTGGTATAAAGGCATGGTGAATGGCAGTGAAGGCTGGAGCTACAGTTGGGCCGTATCGAACAGCATGGAGCGGCTTCTTACCTCCAGTACGACTGGGCTGCGGGCTGTGGCTGTTAAGCATGCTAGTGATCTGCAGTTGGGTGACGTCATTGCTTATGATTGGGATGGCGACGGCCACTACCAGCACAATACGATTGTGACCGCATTTGATAAGAATGGAATGCCGCTTGTTAACGCACATACGAACAACAGCAGGCACCGTTATTGGGATTATCAAGATTCCTATGCATGGACAGAAGCGACTCAGTATCGCTTTTTTCATATAACTGACTTCTTCTGACTGAACAGGCTGGACACGTTCCGATTAGCGGGCTGGTAGCGGGCAGGACGGATAGACGTCATAAGAGAGAACTATTGGCGCTACAGCGCTGACGGAGGGACTTATGGGACAACAAAGAGTAATGCGCGTCGGCATCGTGTACGGCGGCAAGTCGGGAGAGCATGAGGTATCATTATCGACTGCTTTTGCGGTTATGAAAGCATTTGATTATGACAAATACGAACTTGTACCTTTCTTTATTACAAGGTCGGGCGAATGGCGCGTCGGCGAGCCGCGGCATGCACCATTTCAGGACATATCGGAACTCACGCTTCTTTCTTCGAGTGGTGGAACTGTACGAGCAATGGAACTGCTATTTGCGGGCTTGGATAGCAGCAGAGAAACGGCACCGAGCAAGACGCTTGATGTTATCTTCCCATTGCTGCATGGTACTAACGGAGAAGACGGTACGATTCAAGGCTTATTTGAGATGGCGAACCTGCCGTATGTAGGAGCAGGCGTGCTTGCTTCCTCTGTAGGGATGGACAAAGCCTTTATGAAGCAGGCATTTGCTCATGCCGATATTCCACAATGCAAGTACGTTCACTTTATTGTAAGCGAGTGGAAACGTGAGCGTGAACAGGTGCTGCTTCATACTGAAGCGGAGCTAGGCTATCCTTGCTTTGTTAAGCCAGCGAATCTGGGCTCATCGGTTGGTATATCCAAGGCTCGTAATCGCACGGAGTTAATTGCCTCCATTGAACTGGCCCTGCAATACGATCGCAAAGTGATTGTGGAGGAGTTCGTAGATGCACGAGAGATTGAAGTGAGTGTACTGGGCAACGACGAGCCTAAACCTTCTGTGCCAGGTGAGATTATTTCCGCACACGAATTTTACGATTATAAGGCAAAGTACACAGATGGCAAGTCCAGCATGGCGATTCCGGCGCCGATAGACAGTGAGCTGACGGAGCGTATTCGTGAGCTGGCAGTAAAGGCTTACCGTGCTATTGACGGTTCAGGCTTGGCGCGTATTGATTTCTTTGTACGCCGTTCGGATATGGAAGTATTTATTAATGAAGTAAATACGCTGCCTGGATTTACACCATTCAGCATGTATCCGCTTATGTGGAAAGAAACCGGCCTGCCTTATCAGGATTTGTTGGATCAATTGATCCAGCTTGCGCTTGATCGTTTTGAGGCGAAGCAGCAGCTTCATTATGAAAGTGTTTAATTTCTATTAACTGCACTTATTATACACACAATTAACAATAATACTCCTTATGTGGGCGACAAGCTGGATGAGTACAACCAGCATCCACATAAGGGGTATTTTTTATGCCCGTTTACTACGCTCTTGTGTACGTTAATGAAATTTAATTTTATACTCATGTTTTATTAAGAAGGCCGGCTAACGCTAATGCTATGCCGTGGTTAGATATTTCCATAACGCCATGAGTAAGTGATGCAGGAGGAATGAGAATGAACAAGTACGTGCGGTTGTTGTTGGTGGCTGCCTTAGTTAGTGTGCTGCTGCCTATTGATGCTTGGGCAAAGAATAGTACGCCAGAAGTAAACTTTGCCGAAGCTGCACAACCTTCTGACAAGGTGACCGATACAGAGCAGATGCACGGCGCCAGAAAGGTCAGAATGATGAACATCGATAAGGCATTCGTATCGCTTGGACTCGGTGAAGATGCAATGAAGAAAGCTATGTCCAAAGGCCAATCATTAGTCGAATACGCTGCTGCAAACGGCGTATCGCGCAGCCAACTTTTACAAGCACTGAGTGACCAGTTGGAGCGGCAGCTACAGCAGGAGCTGCAGCAGGGCACAATTACAAACGAGAAAGCGGCTCGAATTAAGGCATCTATGACAGCAAAGCTGGAACGGATGATTGATCGCAAACATAGTCTTGCAGAGTTGGCAAAGCAAGAAAGCAAACGGAAAATTTTTAAAGACTCCCTGCATGCTGTATTAGGACAGATTGGTCTTAGTCAGGCAGAGGTAAGAAAAGCAGCTGCAGCAGGACATTCTCTTGGCGACATGGCGGCAGCTAAAGGAGTAAGCAAAAAGAAGCTTAGATTGCTGTTCAAATCGCAGGTTGAGCAGCGAGTCGAAGTAGAAGTAACGGGTGGCAAATTGACCGCGGAGGAAGGTGTACGGACTAAAGCAAGAATACTTTCACACATGGACAGATGGATTGAGGGGCATCACGATAATCGGGATGGCCAGCACGGACAGCCAATGAAGAAGGCGGAGCCTAATGCGTAAATAACGGATAACGATAACTTAACTTTGCGTACAATGGAGAGCGTGAATTCTATCTGTTGTACGCTATTTTTATATGTTTTTAAGGTTGGACTCATGTTTAGTTAAGATGTGAACCATATACTTATTCTTATTCAGTGAAATATCTGAGCAGATCTTGGTTAACACGGTACGGCCCTATTTTCATTGGCATTGCCTATCAACTGAATGGATATTACCCTACCTTCATGGATCATAAGATAAACAATCGAACTATTAGCTGAGGAGGAAGTAAGTTATGACGAAATACGCTAGACTTATAGCCATTACGATTTTGTTAGGTATGATGATTCCAGCTAACGCTTATGCGGAGACAACTGCATCTACATTATCATTATCGAAAGATAAACCCACAATAAGAACAGGAACACCAAACCAGCGTACAGATTCAGCCCCAAGTAAGCAGCCTGCTGCAACGGTTAACGTCAGCAAACAGTTAATGATGCTTGGACTAGGACAGGATGCTTTACGTCAAGCCATTCAGAACGGAAAGTCATTAGGTGAGTATGCAAGCGATCAGGGGATTCAGCCAGATCAACTAACGCGAGCGATGACGTTAGAGATGGAGAATCAGCTTCATGAGCAAGTCCAGCATCATCAGCTGTCCACTGAGCAGACAGCCAAGCTTCAACAGCACATGACACAGCGTATTCAACGTCTAATTGATGCCAAGAGGCAGCAGCCATAAGTTGATCTAATAATGAGCGAGAGCGGCTTTCTACAAAATGGGATTAGGAAACTCAGTTCTAGTTAGTACAAACGTTGGATGCAAGTCACACTGTTTTTGTTTAGTACATGAGGCCAATGAATACACAGTGTTCTTCGCTGCTTGCCAGTTGGCAGCGGTTCACATAGATAACGAAGACGGCCGCGGCCGTCTTCGTTGCGTTAGGTCCAGTGCAACGTTCGGGTACAAGAGAAATGCTGATTTCTATTCGTAAAATGCAAGGCATATCTATATAACATCAGAAGTTTGTGTATATCTATTAGCTCAGACAGTGGCAGGTTGGTTCTAATCAGCGATGTTGGACAGGGCATCCCTTATTTCTTGAACGCAGGTAGCAGACGTTCGGTTTGCCTTCTTTTCTGTATTCATGGTTCAATAGAAAGAAGAACAGTAAAGGAGCGGTGAAGATGGGATTCTCTACGGAATTTAATTCTGTTTGTAAATTCAAGACTGATCAGGAATTGTACGAGCTGCTGGAGTATGGACGCGGCAAAATGAAAAAAACGGGACTGCGTATCTTCCCGACAGGCCAGAAAGTCATTGCCTATAGTTCTGCAAATGTGGCTGTTGCGATCGTAAAGATTGTGGCCTCGATTGCAGAGATTAATTTTCAAGGCGAAGAAGTAACAGAGGTGGAGATGGAACTGGTTCGGAAGTTAACGTCAGAAGAGTCCCATGTCCAGACCGCGCTGGCACACGAAATGTTTTTCGGCGAACCTAATCGCAAATAAATAATGTTCTTTTTAGCGTCAATTGTCACGAGGGATTGTGACAATTGACGCTTTTTGATGTGGCAAAAGCGAGTGCAAATTCGGCTTATTGACAACAAAATAAACACATTCAGCCTCAGAGGAAGCGTTGTCATTTGAGTGTTAAAAGTCCATAAAATCCTTATGTACCAAGGGTTATGGCTATCAAAAGCACGAAGCGAAAACGACATATTTACGTTGTGCAAAGAAGTGGCCTACAATTGTCAATGTAAGCGCTAGCAACGATGCGATCTTAAATAGCTTGACTGTTGAAAGCCAAGCAACAAGGTGTAGTTGATGGACATCGTTTTGGAACATATCAACGATTTCACATCATGTTGTAACCGCTTTCTATAATGAAGGCTAGCTGCTTCCATTATAGATTGATGGAGAGATATACAGAGAAAAGAGAAAGCCTAACATTTGAAAGGAGGGAGTGGACACGATGCAAGAGAACGCACAAGGAGCAGCCAACGTGATTCAGAATCCAGGCAAGAACAACAAGACAGTGTGGAAGAGGATGCTTCAGAACTGGGAACTGTACTTATTTATAGCGCCAGCATTTCTTTACTTCCTTATTTTCCATTATGGTCCGATGTACGGCATTCAGATTGCCTTTAAGAACTTTATCCCAACGAAGGGAATCTGGGGTAGTCCATGGGTTGGATTCGACCACTTTACACGATTTTTTGAATCGTATTACTTCTGGGATTTGTTGTGGAATACGCTCAGCATTAGTTTATACGAGTTAGCAATTGGGTTTCCACTGCCGATTATTTTGGCCTTAGCGTTTAATGAGGTAAAGGATGGATTCTTCAAACGAAGCGTACAAACGATTACTTATGCACCACATTTCATTTCTGTCGTTGTTATGGCGGGAATTATTATCACATTTTTGTCGCCGTCTACTGGCATTATCAATCATATTATTCAGTTTTTAGGATTTGATCCTGTCAACTTTTTAACGGAACCGGCTTGGTTTAAAACCTTGTATGTGTTGTCGGGTGTTTGGCAAGGGACTGGGTGGGGAACGATTATTTATCTCGCTGCCTTATCGGGTGTTGATCCTCAGCTTCATGAAGCGGCAATTGTGGACGGTGCAAGCCGATTTAAACGGATTTTGCATATTAATATTCCGGCCATTACGCCTACGATTACGATTCTGCTTATTTTGAATATGGGCAGCATTCTAGGTGTAGGCTTTGAGAAAATTTTGCTTCTGCAAAACTCGCTTAATATGGGTGCATCTGACGTCATTTCCACCTTTGTGTACCGTTCCGGTCTTGTAGATGCACAATACAGCTTCTCAACTGCAGTAGGATTGTTTAACTCAGTCGTAAACGCAATTTTGCTGATTACCGTTAACCAAATCGCACGACGCACCGGCAACAGCTTGTGGTAGAAGGAGGGTGGCTATATGGCAGCCGTAGCTGTAAAGGAATCAAGAGGAGATAAAATATTCGTTATATTAAACTACATTTACTTATCGATTGCACTTCTTATCGTGTTGTATCCTGTACTGTATATCATAAGCGCGTCTATAAGTGATCCGAAGTATGTAAATTCAGGTGAAATGTGGCTATTACCGAAAGGCATTACATTTGAAGGGTATCTAAGGGTATTTGAAAATTCAAAAATATGGTCTGGTTATGGAAATACGATTCTGTATACGACCGTAGGAACGTTAGTCAACTTGTTTGTGACCTTGCCAGCGGCTTACAGCTTAAGTCGAAGCGACTTCGTCGGACGTGGATTCTTTATGGGGATGTTTATGGTCACGATGTTCTTTGGCGGCGGTTTGGTACCAGGTTACCTGTTAGTCAAAAATTTAGGTATGATAAACAGCATGTGGGCACTTATTTTACCTGGTGCAGCTTCAGTGTGGAACATCATTGTGGCGAGAACGTTTTTCCAGTCGACTATACCAAAAGAGCTGCAAGAAGCGGCACATATTGACGGTTGTACCAATATGCGCTTATTCATTAAAATCGTACTCCCGCTGTCTGCGCCGATTATTGCCGTTATGGCTTTGTTCTACGGTGTAGGACACTGGAACAGTTACTTTAGTGCACTCATTTATTTGAACGAGGAATCAAAGTATCCACTGCAAATGATTCTGCGCCAAATTCTTGTTCTGCAAGAGATGTCGGCCGAAACAACCGGCGCTGCGATCAACGCATCGGTAGCTTCTGCGCTGAATAATAAAGCGGATGCGGCATCACTCTTGAAATATGCGGTCATAATTGTATCAACCTTGCCGGTGGTAGCTGTCTATCCGTTCTTGCAGCGCTACTTCGTACAAGGGGTGATGATTGGATCTGTAAAAGGCTGATTTTACGGGTAAAGTTATCGATATCCTAACAGAAGTTCAGCCAACGCTGGTCTATGCATCATCGTCTGTAGGCAATTGTACTATTGAAATACGAGGCTAGGTAATAACGTAGGCCAGTGCCTATGATTATTATAAATGCTTGTCAATTGCAAGAAAGACCACACAAAAGGGAGGATCTTTACATGCCAAAAGGAAGCAATGCTGTCATGGGACATAAAAAGATATGGGCAATGTTATTATCCATGACTCTTCTTATCTCGTTATTATCTGGCTGCGGCGGTTCATCCGACAAAGCTGCGGAGAATGGAAGCACAGGCAGTGAGGCAAGCGCCAATCTGAATATGGATGGCTTCCCAATCGTTAAGGAGCCAATCACGTTAACGATGATGGGGCAAGACGTAGGGATGCAGAACTGGCAGGACATGGAATTCTTCAAACAAATGCAAGAAAAAACAGGCATTAAGTTTGATTTCCGCAATGCGCCGCTAGACAGCTTTGATACGAAGCGCAACCTTGTATTTGCAAGTGGTGATTATCCTGACGTATTTTTCTCCGGTCAGTTGAAAGCAGCTGATGAAGTAAATTACGGTGGTCAAGGCGTACTCATTCCGCTCGAAGGGTTGATCGATAAGTACGCACCTAATCTGAAAAAGATACTGGATGAGCATCCTGACATCCGCAAGTCTATCACAACACCAGATGGTCACATTTACGCTTTGCCGAACATTGATCTTGATGCTGGCTGGTATCGTGGTCCAATCTGGTATAACGGGAAGTTCCTAAAAGCATTGGGCATGGATAAAGTGCCTTCCACCACGGAAGAATTGTATACCTATTTGAAACGAGTCAAAGATGAAGATCCGAATGGCAACGGTAAGAAAGATGAAATTCCATTTGTGTCCGTCAAGCTTGATGATGTGCGGATGTGGCTGCTAGGCTCATGGGGCATCTTTAATGAACAAATTTATGCAGACAGAGAAGATAAAGTGCACTACACGCCGATGGAACCTGGATACAAAGAATATCTCACATTCCTGAACCGTCTCTGGAACGACGGCTTGCTTGATAAAGAAACGTTCTCGCAAACGGACGAGCAGAAGAAAGCAAAAGGGAAAAACAACCAAGTGGCCTTATTCTCTGACTACCATGCTTACTTTACATTAGGTGGCGAGCCAAGCCAAGATGATCCAATGTATGCACCTGTAAAAAGTGAAGTAGTCGGTTCGCCAGTAGCTGCAAAGCACCCTGGACTTGTCAGAGGCGTATTTGCAATTACCAACAAGAACAAGCACCCGGAAGCAACGATGCGTTGGGTTGATTACCTTTACTCAACAGAAGGTGCGGACCTGATTAGCAGCGGACCAGAAGGCGTATTGTGGAAATATACGAATAAAGCTGATTTTACGAAAGAGAAGTTGGAAGTGCCTGGCGGTAAAGACCGTGAGGAATACCGTGCGACATTAACACCGGATTATGGTGTGGTACTGCCAAAAGTCAGCAATGAAGATACGAAGCGCGGCTTCGAAGACGACTTTGCACGTTGGTTGAAGAAAGAAACATCTGAGAAGATAGATCCAATTAGCAAAGTACCGTTCCCTAGTGTATATCTATCTCAGGATGAACAAAGCGAAGCATCGGCTAAGCTGTCCGATCTTGATACTTACGTCAAGCAAATGGAAGCAAAGTTTGTTACTGGGCAAGAGCCGCTCGCCAACTGGGATAAGTATCTCGAGACATGTAAGAAGATGGGCGGCGAACGCGTCGCTGAAATCTACCAAGCTGCATATGATCGTTGGAAGCAAGGATAAGTACAAGTAGGAAGTACATCTTTAAGCTTTCTTCACAAACTACCCCCTAGTTTGTTAAAGAATAAAATCCCCGGGATGAGCGTTCATCTCGGGGATTTGACTTAACAGGTCATACATATCACGCTAACAGTCTTCGACTGTGCTGGCAATCTCGTCGGAAGCAAAGAGCTTGCGGTATTGCCCAGGTGTGTGGCCTGTCTCTTTCTTGAACTTGCGGATAAAATTAGGCGTATCCAGATAACCGACACGGTTGATGATGTCCTTGAGTGAATCCGTAGTCGTCAACAATTGACGAATGACTTCCTCCATGCGCTTCTGCCAAATGTATTGAGAGAAGTTCGTGCCGACCTTCTCCTTGAATGAGCGGCTGAAGTAGGAGGATGAAATCGCATACTTGACCGAGATCGTTTCCAGACTCAGTGTGTAGTCGGTGTAGTGCTCATCGATATATGCGACGATCTGATCCATTAAGGAACGTTCTTCTTTAACTGTTTTTTGTTCCACTTGCGAGCAGATTTGGGCCGCGAGCCGCAGCAGCTTCTGCTCCAATTCTTCCAGTGAATCAAAGGAAGTAACATTTGGCAGGTCCTGCACGACATCGTTGATGCCCATCTCCGAGGCTGTCTTCAGCATTGTGTTTAAAATATCAAAGCAGATGCAGCGCAGCAACGGTACAGTCAGTTTTTCGGTTTTTACGTTAGCAAGTGCATTTCCGACCATATGAATGGCAACATCGTGGCTGCCTTGTTTTAGGCTTTGGGCTAACTTCAAAAGCACATCCTTCGGTATCCAGAACGCATGATCCTGCGAATAGGAAAGCTTATCGAAGAAGGTGACACTGCCTTTGCCGTTGACCATACGGCATTCGAATGCAGATGAAGCTTCAATGTAGGACTGGTTTAATTGCTCCAATGCTGTGTAACAGGTGCCTACACCGATTGCAGGAATCAGATTGGAGCTTTCCATCACGCTGATGCGTAGTGCTTCAACGATCTGTTCCATACGAGTGTTCACCGGTATGGCCAGCTCAGTAGTAAAGCTGATGAGAAGAGCCAATTGGTCAGGCTGCGGCAGCTCGATGCCATAAGCATGGGCTTCATATTCTGGAATTTCTACTTCGGTCAGCAGTTCCATAATAACCTGTCGCTCATGAAGGTCGTCTTGAAGTCCTGGCGTCCCGTCCCATCCCATATGAATGACAAAGTGGTGGGAACGATCTAAATGGATGCCGAGTTTGTCCATTAAATCTGGATTCAGGCTGCTCGAATTACCATGTTTCAACATCATAAACAAAAATTGATTGCGAGCGTACGGTTCTTGAATGTCAACACGAGAGCTATAGTCGTGCAGCGTTTTTTGAATCCATTCCAACTCATTGCTCGATGGAGAAGGAATTCCGGATACTGATTCCGTGTTCAACTTGGCGAACTGCATCAGATTAAATATCGGATGATATTGCCTTCTAGCCAGCATAATGGCAATAACAGTGCCTGCAAGCACTACAATACAGAACACATACACAATGATCGTCTGGATATGGAAAATGCGACTGAAAAACTGGGCGCTTGGCATGGATGTCACATAAGTCCAGCCATTTACCTCCGACTTAATCGAGACGACGGAATGCTGTTCATGGTTCAGCATCGTGTTGTGAATCCCAGGGCCAAGTGCGGATAGCAGCTTAATATCCTGTTTGGAATTCAAGGTACCATGATTGTTAGCGGCCAAAACCTGACCGTTTGTATCAAAGATGTAGCTGTTACCTTGAAAATTATCCAAGATGGACTCAATCAGGTCAGTAAGCATAGACTCATTTATCCAATACATGATAGTGCCGTGTGGATAAGGACTATTGGGAGTTATCGGTACCAAATAAGCAAGCTTGGATTCCTGCACCGAGTTCCGATTTACCAATTCCGCTGGACGCATCGTTGGAACATTCATATTGTTTAAGTCTTGAACGAATGCTTCCTTCGTCCAATTGTGGAACATATAAGACTTGGTGAATACGTCCAGGTCTGTTAAACCCTGAGATGAATAGATGACTTTGTCTCCTCTAAAATAGAGGAACAGTTCGTCGATGATAGCACTTGTCACTTTGTATTTATCTAGAGCGCTAATCGCGTCTCTGCTGAAATAAGGATGATGAACCTGATAAGAGCTTAACTGTTCATCAAAAGCGATACGTGTCGCAATGTTCTGAAGCTCTTTCATCCGATCGTCGATTGACTTTTTAGCTTGAGTTAATTGGTTCACATTTGTTTGTTCGATCTCGGAACGGAGGTTGTTGACAGCATTTTGATATATAAAGACAGTCAGGATTACCAACGGGATGAGACAGATCGACAAATAAGAAATAATATACTTGAGCAGAAGCTTGGACTTAAAGTGATTCCATTTCATTTGGCGCCTCCTGTAAGTCTTTGTGTATTCGGTTCCATTCTGTTCATGAAAACGCATTCCTTAATGAAAATATTAGGGTAGCGCGTGCGATAAATCAATGAATTTTAATTTTTGGTCGTGAAAATAGATCAGAAGATTCATTTTTGAAAGGCACATTTAGTAGACAGGCAGGAAAATATTTAGGCAATAAGGAATTGTTGTACAACTATAAAAGATTGGATGAACATTCCAGACTCAGATTCGCGCCGAAGTAGAGGAACAAAAAAGATGGAGGTGTCGCAAGCATGAAGGCATTTACAGAGTTAGTAAAAGAGTATCGTGCAGATGTGCTGGAAAATGTGCATTACGGTGCAGTTTGCATAGTTAATGAACGTGGGGAAGTTGTCTATCAGGCGGGCGATCCTGACCATGTCGTATTTTTGAGGTCAGCAGCCAAACCATTCCAGGCGATCCCCGTCATGAAGCGAAGGATTGAACATGTATATGGCCTGACGGGAGAAGAGGCCTCTCTATTTGCGGCCTCACAGAGAGGAGAGGCCTTTCATATTGCGGCATTGGAGTCGATCGCACGAAAGACGGGCATATCGGAAGAGCAGCTATATTGCTGCCCTTCGCTTCCCCTTAATGAACAAGCAAAGGCGGAACGAATTCAACGCGGCGAGACGAAGCGCCGTATTTTTCACAACTGCTCAGGTAAGCATATGGGACTCCTTGCGCTGTGTAAACATATGGATTGGGACGAGAAGTCTTATTACAAGCCGGAGCATCCTGTTCAGCAAGAGATTCTATCGGTGATTGCTGCAATGACAGAGGTTCCTAAGGAGCGGATAGCGGTTGGCATAGACGGTTGTGGTTTACCGATTCATGCTGTTCCGCTGCACACGATTGGCCGCGCTTATTTGAAACTTGCTTGTCCTGATTTGATTCATGAACATAATATCCGCGGGGCCGCGGAGCGGATAGCCACACTGATGAACGAATATCCGACTATGATTGCGGATACTCACTTTGTTTGTTCGGCGCTTTTGAAGGATGCAAATATTTCGGCGAAGGGCGGAGCAAAGGGAGTATACGGCATCGGCTTGAGAAAAGAACGGCTTGGTATCGCTTTAAAGGTATCTGATGGATCAGAGCAGGTATGGCCATGTATAATCGCTTCAATTCTAGAACGGATTGGCTATGATAATTCAGATACGATTGCTAGGCTGTACGAAATTGTTCCTAATACCATCTACAATGATGGCGGCTTGATTGTGGGTGAACGAGAAGCGGTGTTTGAATGGGTGTAAGAGGCGTGCACAATCAGCAGTATACAGGCACTGCTGTATCGTGATATGGGATGCCGAATGGACTTCGATTGAACAATTGGGAGGAAGACCGAATGATTGTAGTTGCAGAGAGATGCCGTGATGCTGCAGTTGTACAGCTATATATACATGATGACAGCGAAGATTTCCATTTGCCACTTCCAGCGGGGAAGTTGAGGGTGGGAGATCATTTGTTGTTCTACAGTCGTTCCGCTGAGGAGCCGACCATAATGGTCATTTACATGGGCAATCGAAGAGTGTGCACAAGCGAAACGGTGAAGCGGGCTGCCAGTTCGGCTGCACGCAAGCTTCAGGTAGAAGGATTTGCGAGCGCTTATCTGATGCCAGTATCAGCACGTATAAGAACATTATTTGGGATACCAGCGGAAGACTGGCTGACAGCTTGGGCCGAAGGCTGGCTCCTTGGAAGCTATCAATTTCATCAGTACAAGACAGCATCACCAGAACCTCAGCCTGTGTATTTACAGGTAGACACCGGATCGTTCTCGACATTGTCTGTACAAGTGATGGAGCAAGCGGTGCATACAGCCAAAATTCGTGCCCAAGGTAATATATTGGCGCGTAACCTCGTAAATGAACCTGCAAACACGCTATTTCCCGGGGAATTTGTCGAGCGCATCGTGTCGCATTTCAACGCTGCTGAGGGTGTGCAAACCTGTGTGTATCAAGGAGAAGAACTGGTTCAACACCAGATGAACGGCTTAATTGCAGTTGGTGCAGGAAGCGCCCACCAGCCAGTAATGCTCCAAGTTCGTTATACAACGGCTCCGGAACTGCCGCTGCTTGCACTGGTTGGCAAAGGAATCACATTTGACATGGGTGGTATGAACATCAAGAATGGCAACGATATTAGCGATGCGCGAATGGATATGGGGGGAGCAGCCGCTGTAATTGGTGCATTAGACATTATCGTATCGAAGAAGCTCAAAGTAAATATAGTGGCGTTAATCCCAATCGCGGAAAATGTGCCTGACGCCAAAGCGATGTTGCCCTCTTCAATTATACATTATCCGAATAACATGACGGTGCAGGTAGGTAATACAGATGGCGAAGGGCGGCTCATACTCGCAGATGCATTGCTGCATGCAGAGCGACTGGGAGCGAAGCAAGTTATCGACATTGCGACGCTGACAGGTAATGTTGGCGCTGCGCTAGGACTTGGAATCGCGGGGATATGGGGCGATGAACAAATGAGCGCGTACTTGGTAGAAGCAGGTGAGAAGTGTGGAGAAAGATTATGGCCGATGCCATTAATGGACGAATACGAATGTTATTTGCACAGCGACTATGCGGATATAAACAATACAAGCTCATTGCCATTGGCGGGGGCGATAACAGCTGCGTTGTTTTTACGCCGATTTGTAGCTGAGGATATGACATGGACGCACATTGATATGGCAGGCACATCCCAGTACAAATCAGAGACCGCTTATGCTGCTGCAGGGGCAAGTGGGTATGGCGCTTGTTTGTTGGCGGACTATGTAGCAGCGAGGGCTAGTTGTCGCGGGAAATAGAGTGTGAACAGCACCAAGACTAGTAACAATCTAGTACGATCATCAGCAGAGAAGCAGAGAAGCAGAGAGGCAGAGAAGTTGATGTACAAGGTAACCCGTGCCTTATTAATCAGGAG
Organism: Paenibacillus sp. ACRRX; assembly: GCF_022346885.1. Lineage (GTDB taxonomy): Bacteria > Bacillota > Bacilli > Paenibacillales > Paenibacillaceae > Paenibacillus_B. The sequence continues at coordinate 126,078 of NZ_JAKRNK010000004.1, read as the reverse complement.
GAGATGAAAGTTAAGATGACGATAAACAGAAGCAATGTGCCAGAACCTGCTATCGGTGATTATTGCCCCCAGCATTATATATGCAAGCGCGCGCGCGAGCCGCTTGTACTTGACGGTCGTCTGGATAAGTCTTTCTGGGAAACAGCAGATTGGACGAGTGATTTTGTAGATATCGAGGGTGATCTTAAGCCGCTTCCAACCAAGCGAACACGACTGAAAATGCTCTGGGACGATCAATATTTTTACTTTGGTGCTGAAATGGAGGAAGAACAGATCTGGGCCACGCTAACAGAGCGGGACTCTGTTATTTTCCATGACAACGACTTTGAAATCTTTATCGATCCTGACGGTGATACGCACAATTACTATGAATTTGAGATTAATGCCTTAAATACGGTATGGGATCTGCTGCTCCCGAAGCCTTATCGGGACGGGGGCCCGCCCATTAATGGTTGGGATATTAAAGGGCTGCAGACAGCAGTCCATATTGATGGTGAATTAAACAATCCGCATGCGGCTAACCGGAAATGGAGCGTGGAGGTTGCAATGCCATGGAGCTCTTTGAAAGAATGCGCAGCAGAAGGTCGCATGCCTAGAAACGGCGAGTATTGGCGTGTTAATTTCTCGCGGGTAGAATGGCACGTTGATGTTGTAGAGGGGCAATATGTCAAGAGACGTCACCTGGATAGCGGGCGCGCGTTGTCAGAAGAGAACTGGGTGTGGAGCCCGATGGGTATTGTGAACATGCATTATCCGGAACTATGGGGCTATGTTTTGTTTACAGAGGACGCAGACGCATCATTTGAGCTTCCAGATGATGAACTGTCGAAATGGCAGCTGCGAAAAATATACTATCGGCAGCGTGATTATTATGAACGTTATGGCCGATTCTGCGAGGACCTATTGACTCTTCAGCAGGACGAACAATGGTTTGAATCTGGCACCTTCAAACTTTCTACAACAGGGGGACTATTTGAGGCTTCGGTACCGTCAACAGATGGACGCACCAGGTTGTATATTCGAGAAGACGGCAAGACATGGCGAGAATGACAGATTGAAAATACATCTAGACTGGCGAAGGGTGGAATGGGGATGAATACAGCCGTAACATACGGGATTGATCAGATGGTGTTGGAACAGAAGTTGGTGATCAAAATGGAATGGGCGCAGCATCGTAGACAAGCGCTGTTTGGCATCTTGGATCATCATTTGACAGAAGAAGAGACAATATTGCTGAAAGTGTTATATGCCTACATGCCGTTAAATGATCTAGCAGACTATGATGGTGCTTTCTTCCTGGATCATGTGCGGCAAGCTTTGAAGGTCCGTGAAGAGCTGCCGTGGGGGAGCGCGATACCAGATTCGATATTTCTGAACTTTGTATTGCCGTATCGTGTGAACAATGAAAATATCGATGATAGCCGAAAGGTCATTTATGGAGAGTTGGCAGAACGTGTAAGGGGTTTGTCTATGTATGACGCCATCTTGGAAACCAATTACTGGTGCCATGAGCGGGCGACTTATATCGGTACTGACATGAGAACGGTGTCGCCGCTTACCCTTATGCGTACAGCGCTTGGGCGCTGCGGCGAACAATCTACATTGGCTGTGGCAGCACTGCGCAGCATCGGTATTCCCGCTCGCCAATGTTACACGCCTAGATGGGCACATTGCGATTCCAACCATGCCTGGGTGGAAGCTTGGGCGGATGGCCGATGGCATTTCCTAGGCGCCTGTGAGCCAGAGCCTAAGCTGGACGAAGGCTGGTTCCGTTCGCCGTCCAGACGGGCCATGCTTGTGAACACACGAGTATCGGCTGATTATAACGGTCCCGAAGAAATATGTTCCGATCATCCGTGGTATGCCGAGATCAACATGTTGGACAACTATGCGCCAGTGAAGCAGATTACGGTGCAAGTGGTGGATGCAAAGGGGGCTCCGGTTGAAGCTGAGGTACATTTCCAGCTTTACAACTATGCGGAGTTTTATTCTATTGTGACTAAGAAGACGAATGCTGCTGGTCAAGTGACCTTGAAGACAGGTCTTGGCGACCTTCTGCTGCACGTCCGCAATGAGCAGGGATTTGGTGTCCGGAAAATCAGTGTAACGGACACGGATACGTTTGAAGTTAAACTGCATGCTTCGACAGAACAGATGTTGGTTCAGGAATGGAGCATGGTTCCGCCTCCAGTGACAACGGATATGGAGGAATGCGTCGTATCAGAAGAGGCCAAGCGTCGGCACGAGGCACGTGTCAAAGAAGGTACCGCCATTCGTGCAGCATTCGAGGGCACATTTTATTCAGAGCAGCAGGCGATGGCACTGGCTCAGCAGCTTGGATTGGCGTCTGATCGGGTGTGGGTGGTATTGGAGAAGGCAAAGGGCAACAGTGGGCAGATTGCGGCATTCCTACTGCAAGAGTGTCCGCGATACGGCGATCTTCCGTTAAGATTGCTGGAATCGCTGCGGGATAAAGATCTGGCAGACACGTGCCAATCGACGTTAGCTGATCATTTGTACAGTGCTGCAGCGTATGCTGATCAGGGAGTTCCTGCCGGGCTGTTTGATCCCTATGTCTTATGCCCGCGTATCCATTTCGAGATGATTGCTCCTTACAGAGAACAACTCCTTCAGTCGTTATCTGAAGTGGAGCGTCATGAGTATATATCTGATCCACAATTACTTATTACACATATTAAGGATAGTATATTGATCGTGCAGGATGTAGACCGCTACACGGGGATGATGACTCCAGCTGGTGTTCATCGTATGAAGGTAACTGATCGAATGAGCCGCGAAATTTACTTTGTGGCGATGGCAAGATCACTAGGTATCCCGGCAAGACTAGAACCGCTTAATTTGAGTGCTCAATATTGGCTGAACGAACAATGGCAGGAGGCTCGATTTGAGACTGTGCATGCCCCATTGGAGACGAGCATGCCTGCAAGAAGTTCGATAGTTTTTGTAGCGGCGGAACAACACGCCGAGTTGGCAGCCTACCAGCAGACGTTTACGATTGCTCGCTTGGAAGATGGTATGTACCGTACCTTGTCGATTCCCTTTGGGGAGAAAGATGTATACGGCAAGCCCTATGAGGTGTTAAGCGGAAGCTACCGCGTGACGACAGGTACACGATTAAGTGATGGTACCGTGCTTGTACGCTGCAGCTACTTCACAGTTAAGCCAAATGAGACGGTGCATACAACGCTTATTTTCAGACAAGAAAACGAATCTGTTCCGGTACTAGGCGAGGTGTCAGAGGACACAATTACTTGTATCTCAGCTGGAGTAATGACAGAGCTGCCACAAGCGGGTATCATACTGGCTTGGCTCGATCCTGAACGGGAACCTTCCAAGCATTTAATGCGGGAGATGAGAGAGTTGCAGTTGGAGTTTGATAGCTGCGGCAGTGCTGTTCTGCTGCTGGCTCGTAACGAGGAAGCAGTTTCCAGCATTGCAATGAAAGGACTTCCTGCCGCAGCCACGGCTATACGGGACTCATCCTACGAGGGGCTGAAATTAATTCAAGAAGATATTAGGATGATAAAGGGAAGCGAGTTCCCAATTGTCGTTGTTCTAGATGCGAAGCGGCAGCTTCGTTATGTGTCGGAGGGGTACAAACTGGGAATCGGTACCGAGATTGTAAAAACAGTTCGGAACATGAAAATAGAATAGTACGAAGAAAGCCGACTCTGGCTATTCATACAGGCAGCTCCTTTCGGGCAATATAGAACATAAATCCCAACATCATTCACTTTAAATATTGCCGGAAGGAGCTTGCCCTTTTATGCTGGTCCGCCTTGGTTACGTGGCTATGTCCATGACTGTCGCTAATAGTTCTCCCTCCCGTACCATGACCTATGCTTCATTCAGCAAGCTTGATGACCACGAAGCGGCAATTCGCAGGTTAGAGCGTGTCGCAGAAGAAAATCTGAACAATACACTGCGATTGTTGAAGCACAACAAGGCGCACGATATTAAGTGCTATCGCTTTTCCTCCAAGCTAATTCCACTTGCAACTCACGAGGCGCTGCTTCAGGTGTGGGACCCGTTCCCTGTTTTAAAGGAGTCATTCTTGGCAATTGGCGATTATGTGAAGAAGCACCAGATGCGTGTATCGTTCCATCCTGATCATTTTACCGTATTAAGCACCCCGCGAGAGGATGTGCTTGTTAAGTCTATACGTGATCTTCAGCACCACCTGCACATGCTGGAGGCAATGGGACTCGATGCACGCGCTAAAAATAACATTCACATTGGCGGGGCTTACGGGGACAAACCTTCTGCAGCTGAGCGATTTGTCCATAACTTTGAGTCGCTGCCAGACAAGATCAAGTGCAGAATGACGCTGGAGAATGACGATAAGACGTTTAACGCAATGGAAACACTTGCCGTATGTAACCGCCTGCAAGTTCCAATGGTGCTAGATATTCATCACCATTGGGTGAACAACGACGGCGAGCATGCAGCGGAGTTGTGGCCTGACATTCTGAAAACGTGGTCCACCCGGAATGCCCAAATGGATGCTGTATCAAGTGATCCATTACCGCCCAAAATTCATGTATCCAGTCCGAAAAGCGAGAAGGACATACGTGGGCATGCGGATTTTGTCGAGGTAGGGCCACTCCTTGATTTTCTGCGACGCATAGCTCCCTTTACGGAACGTTTGGACGTTATGATTGAGGCCAAACAGAAGGATGAGGCGTTATTCCAACTGATGCGTGAACTGTTATCTTATACTAATGAGGGCGTTACTTATGTAGATCAGGCAAGCGTGATTGTTGACGGTTAATGCCTGATGGGGTCAAAAATTTAAATAGGCTCCGTTATCAGGAGCTAATATTAAGATCTGGTACTAAAAATTTGCTCAAATGATGTAAAATGCGCCTCGATTGACTTGAAAATCATCGTAAAATACGTTACGTTGGACAAAGAGTGCAAACCGTTATCATGCCTGAACATTGCTGTACAAGTAGTGGCACCCGACATGATTAAGGCGGTAAGAGGAGGATTTTATAACATGACTCAAGTATTAGCAGGTAAAAATATTGTGGTCATGGGCGTAGCAAATGATCGCAGCATCGCGTGGGCGATTGCGCAATCACTTGCCGCCCAGGGCGCTAGATTGGCATTTACATACGAGAGCGAGCGCGTTGAAGGACGCGTACGCAAGCTTGCGGAGACTATCCCGAATTCGGTCATTTTACCGTGTAACGTTACGGTTGATGAAGAGATCGATACGTTGGCTGCCCAACTCAAAGAAGAGTTTGGCACGCTTCACGGTCTCGTGCACAGCATTGCGTTTGCGAAGACGGAAGAATTAACAGGGTTGTATGCAGACACGTCTCGTGCTGGCTTTGCGCTTGCTCAAGACATCAGCGCATACTCGCTTGTGGCAGTGTCTAAGCGTTTGTACCCGCTTATGACTGAAGGCGGCAGCATCATGACGATGACTTACCTCGGCGCAGAGCGTGCGATGAAGAACTACAACGTTATGGGCGTAGCCAAAGCTGCGCTGGAAGCATCCGTGCGTTACCTGGCGAATGACCTTGGCCAGTTTAACGTTCGTGTAAATGCAATCTCAGCTGGCCCGATCCGCACACTGGCTGCCAAAGGCATCTCCGACTTCAACTCCATCTTGCGTGATGTGGAGGAGAAAGCGCCGCTTCGTCGTACGACAGAGACAGCCGAAGTGGGTGATACAGCGATGTTCCTCATGAGTCATTGGTCACGTGGTATTACTGGTGAAGTCATTTACGTAGATGGCGGCTTTAATATCGTAGGTGTATAATTTTCCATCGTTCGCTATATCGTAAGATAGAGGCGACATCCGTACGTCAATCGTCCGCCTTGCGGCACAAGTGCGCTCCAGCAGCGTCATTTGGGCAAGGCGGATTTTTGCGTAAGAAAAGCGCTACTACCTCTTAGATTACACTTCATATGTGAAAGGTTGAACATGAAATGGAGATAACGATCTTGCTTCTGGCCATAATCGGGCTCGCGGCTGCGACATTTGGCAGTATCGTTGGACTTGGTGGAGGTATTATACTGGTTCCAGGTCTTATTTATTTAGGGCCGCTCATGTTAGGCAAGACGATTGACGCTCAAGTGGCGGTAGCAACGTCACTTGCAGTGCTCATTTTTACTTCCTTATCCTCGACGCTCGCGTATCGGAAGGTCAAGCGTGTGGATTGGCGGAGTGGAATCATTTATTTTATTACAAGCGGTCCAGCATCGATGCTGGGCGCGGCTCTGACCCAACAGTTCAAGAATCAGTCCTTTGAGCTGGCATTTGGCTTCTTTATGCTTGCTATGGCGATCTTGATGGTGATGAAGGACAAGATGAAGCCGCTTAACATCCGTTGGAGCCAGACCAAGCAGTTCACGGATGGTGCGGGTGTTACGTCTGAATATGGTCAGCATGTATGGGTGATGCTGCTCATAGGCTTTATGGTTGGTCTCGTATCCGGTCTGTTTGGCATCGGAGGCGGTTCATTATTTGTCCCGCTTATGGTGTTATTGTTCCGTTATCCTGCTCATGTGGCGACAGCGACTTCCATGTTTGTCATCTTCCTCAGTTCAATTCTTGGTACGACAGTACACGCCTGGAACGGATCCGTCGACTGGCTGCTTGTAGCTATTTTGGCACCGAGCGCATGGATTGGCGGCAAGCTGGGGGCGATGATTGCCAACAAAATGTCGGGAAAAGGACTACTGTTGCTTCTGCGTTTAACCTTGCTTATTCTTTCCATACGCATGATAGTCAGTGGCTTACTGGCCGGATGATTCATTTCATAACCGATAGGGCAAAGGGATGAAACTTCGCTAACACGATGGCGTATATTTGAATAAGGGTGTGTCACTTTATTACAGAAAGTAGTGTGAAGTCATTGCGCAATGAAGAGAAAATTCCGTATGTGGTGACGGGCAAAAGCTTTACCGCGGTTGCAGTTAACTGTGCAGCTAAAGCGGGAGAGTGGATTAAGAGCAGACTAGGACAATTTAAGAAGCTGAGTATAAAGTCATCTATGCATGACCTTGTCACCGAAGTAGATAAAGGCGCGGAAGTCATGATCCGGAAGTTGATTATGACCCATTTTCCGCATCATGAAATACTGGGCGAAGAAAGCGTAGAGCCTGGCCGAGACGCCTCTCAACGTGCATTGGAACAAGCACAGAAGGCCGAATACTTATGGATTATTGACCCGCTTGACGGCACGACCAATTTTGTTCATGGGTTTCCTTATTTCTCGGTGTCGATTGCGCTTGCCCATAAAGGTGAAGTAATTGTAGGAGTTGTGTATGATCCGATTAGAGACGAGCTATTCGTTGCGGAAAAAGGCAAAGGTGCTTACGTACATGGCGCTCCGATGGAAGTCGCCAAGGAGACCGAGCTTTCTGACAGCTTGATTGCCTCAGGCTTCCCGACGGAACGTGAACGGGCGCTGCCATTGAATCTGGCAGGTATTCAGGCGTTGGCACCGCAGGTGCGCAACATTCGCACGTCCGGATCAGCTGCTCTTCATATGGCCTATGTGGCTGCGGGACGACTGACAGGCTTTTGGGAGCTGAACCTGAATGCGTGGGATTTAGCGGCAGGCAGCTTACTGATTGCCGAATCCGGCGGTCGTTTGACGGATACGCATGGTAATCCATATCATTTAGCTGTTCGTGACATTGTAGGTACAAATGGACATATTCATGATGCCATGATTCATGTGCTTAAGGAAGCCAAGGCACAAGGATAACTGGAGCTTGTCTAAGCATGTTGTAAAGTAAATGCAAGTTAACATGACAAGAAGTGACTATAGGCAGTAACAGGTGAACTTCTAGTTAATTGCAATCATTTGGCGTCATAAGAGTTAGCATGTTAACAAGAGCAACAAGCGGGGATCGTATCAGTGTTAGGGCATATAATGCCGCGATCCATCGAATATGTACGAGCTTCGTTTGCAGGTATTACTCGTACCAGGCACTTGCAGCAAGCCCTGAGCATGATCAATTCCGAGAGGTATTGGTCATGCTTTTGTATATTATGGAGCATCTTAATAGGTGTAAGGAGGCTGTGTCATGAGGAATGAAAAGGAAATGCACAATGCAGCGATAACGGACGATGCCGCATCGAACGATATACAAGTTGGACAAGAACAAGAGCAACAAGAACAACAAGATGGGTCGCTTAAGGAGCTGGAAGCACAGCTAGAGGCGCTTCTGACGGCAGGGGAGATGGAGACGGAGGAGATGGAAGAGGCTGCTCGAAAATGTGTAATTCCACGCACGGAGGTCCGTATTCAGACTGAGCTGGACCCGATCGTAGAGGAGACAAGACGCTTCCGGAGTATCGCCAAGGAAGTGGATAATCGTTACGATTTATACTTAAAGAGAGTACACGCTGACTTAGCACCGAGTGATCATATAACAAAAGAGGACCGGCTGAAGTAGTATTTGTATGAAGAGGAGGAAACATTTTTTAAGCCCGATACAACTATCCTGAAAGGGGAGTTGGACTGCCTGTACGTTTAGATTTGGTTAGCATCAAGGAAAGAAGATGGTGCGGCCTGAAGGCGGGATGTAACCATTTACAAAATATTAGTTAGGCTTGTACTTTAATTTTATGGAAGGCGATTGACATCAACTATATTTGGGAGTATATTACAGTAAACCGAAGCGCATGTAGTTATATCAATTTAGAAATCTTCTCTAATCGAGGTGATGATTATATCATTTACAAGCAAGGCTCATGCGTGAATAAGCTTTATAACCGTACATTTGTAAATTTAATATTTTAGTTACTTAAGGTAGGAGGTATAAGATTGTATCGGAACTTACCTGAAGTGTTAAACGAGACGGCGCACCATTATCCGGAACGCAAAGCTTTTATTTATTTAAAAGACGGAGAGATGGAAAGCGTCAGTTGTACCTACCGAGAATTGCTGCTCCAATCTCAAGCGCTCGCTGGCTACTTCCAGTATTTAGGTTTGGAAGGGGAGAGGATTATGATTCTTTTGCCCAGTGGAATTGATTATATTATTTCTTTCTTAGCAAGTCTCTACGCCAAAGCTATACCCATCCCAGTCTACCCTCCAAGCAAGTCTCGCAATGCAGAACGTATTGCAGCTATTTATGCAGACAGCACGCCTGCTCTAATTATCACACCAACTCCTCAAGATGCAGATAAACTTCCATCATCTATGCAAGCTGCCCACATCATTCAACTTAACGACATTATGAGTTGCAACCACCTGTTTTACAATCATACAGAATCCATCCCTAGCGAAGATATTGCATTTTTGCAGTACACATCAGGTTCTACCAGCAGTCCGAAAGGTGTTATGGTAAGCCATCGCAATCTACATCACAATTTTGCTATGATGCAGCAGCGGTTTGAACACGCTGCCAATACCATTATGGCAACTTGGTTGCCGATATATCATGACATGGGTTTAATTGGTAATGTACTACAAAATATTTATAACGGCGGGACTTGCTACTTGATGTCACCGTTGGATTTTATACAGAAACCCATTAGATGGCTGCGGGCCATCAGCAAGTTCGGTGTGACTTTTAGTGGCGGTCCTGATTTTGCCTACCGATTATGTATCCAGAAAATATCGCAAGAGGAAAAAGCAGCATTGGATTTAAGCTCATGGACAAATGCTTTTAATGGCGCAGAACCCGTCCGTGCAGAGACAATCCGTCAATTTGTAGATCAATTCGGCGTATGTGGCTTTCAAGAACAAGCCATGATGCCCAGCTATGGATTGGCGGAGGGCACCTTATGTGTAACTGTAGGGTCAAGATTAGCATCACCAAAGCTGCTGCTTCTTAATGACAAAGCGATGCAGAAGCATCAGGTTCTCCTTGAAGACAATACTGGACCGGGAACCCGCTTATTAGTAGGCTGTGGACAGATAAGTGCTCACCAACAAATTAAGATTGTTGAACCTTTTACCAAATTAGAACATACCGAGGGAGAAATAGGAGAAATATGGATTAAGGGGGATAGTGTTGCCCAAGGTTATTGGGGTGCACCTGTCGCGAGTGCTGATACGTTTGCTGCTTGCTTGTCTGACACTGGAGGGGGACCCTATTTACGGACAGGGGACCTTGGTTTTATTCATGAAGGCGAGCTATTTATAACAGGCAGATTAAAAGATCTCATCATTATACGAGGACAGAATTACTACCCTCAGGATATTGAGCAAATAGCAGCTGGCTGTCATTCGGAAATTAACGCAGCCAGTACAGCGGCTTTCTCGATTGACGTACAAGGGAAGGAAGAACTCGTTATATTGTGTGAAATGAACCGTGAGTTCAAACATGTGATCCAGCGTAAACAACTTGATCTCGCTGCTAGCCTGAACGACATTGCTCAGAACATTCAGATGAAAATTAATGAACAATTCCAACTACATGCTCACGATATTAAGATCGTAAAGCCTTTACATATTCCGAAAACATCCAGTAATAAAATTCAACGCCACAAATGCAAGCAAATGTATCTCAGTGGAAGCTTAATCGCATGGGGTGGTTAATTGAACATGGATCATAATAATTATCAACATATTCGTGATTGGTTCATTCAAAAGATTGCGGGAATAAAGCGCTATCCACACCATGATGTCGACCCAGAGCGGCCCTTTTCTTACTACGGTCTTGACTCGCAGGAACTCGTTGTTTTATCTGGAGAGCTGGAGAATTGGATCAAACAAAAAGTAGATCCTACCTTGTTTTGGGATTACCCCTCTATCGATGCGGTGGCTCGATATTATGCTTATGGTAGTCTTCCCCATCATTTAGAGAGACAAGAGAATAGGAGGTTCCATAGAGAGGGAGGGGACATAGCTGTTATTGGTATGGGGTGCAGGTTTCCAACTGCGAACAGCATAGCAGAATACTGGCATAATTTAAAAATTGGATTGGATTGTATTCGTGAAATACCGACCACGCGATCTCCTCATTTTACACAGGAGGGTATCTGCTACGCCGGTATGGTGGACGATATTGAACAGTTTGACAATGATGCTTTCTGCATATCTCCACGAGAAGCAGAGGAGATGGACCCCCAGCAACGACTGCTGCTAGAAGTAGTCTCGGAGGCTTTGGAGGATGCGGGAATTACAAATGAGCATCTTAGCGGCTCTAGAACGGGCGTGTTTATAGGGATCTCCAGCAATGATTATGGCAACAGCAAATTGTCCGACATCCATAAGAGCAGCATTTATAGAGTAACAGGCAATTCCACATGTATAGCTGCAAATCGAATCTCTTATATTTGGAATCTACGGGGACCCAGTATGGCAGTGGATACGGCTTGCTCTTCTTCATTAGTAGCCATCCATCTCGCATGTCAGAGCCTGAAGACAGGGGAATCCGAGCTTGCTATTGCAGGCGGGGTTAACGTCATTCTGAATCCGGCCATTAGCAAGGCTTTTTTTGAGGCAGGTATGCTAGCGCCTGATGGCAAATGCAAAACATTTGATGCACAGGCGAATGGTTATGTACGTGGAGAAGGAGCAGGAGCGATTATTTTAAAGCCGCTGTCTGCGGCTATTCGCGACAAGGATAGAATCTATGCGGTTATTAGAGGAAGTGCTGTAAACCAGGATGGATTAAGCAATGGGCTAACTGCACCCAGCATGCAAGCTCAGGAAGATGTGCTTAAGGAAGCCTATCGTATTGCAGGAGTCCAGTCAGAGCATATCAACTATATTGAGGCGCACGGGACAGGAACAGCTCTTGGTGATCCGATTGAAGTGCAGGTGTTAGGAAGAGTACTATCGATTAATCGCTCTGTACGGGACAAGTGCTATTTAGGGTCTGTCAAAAGTAATATTGGGCATTTGGAGGCCGCTGCAGGCATAGCTGGATTTATTAAAACGGTGCTCTGCTTAACGAACAAGGAGTGGGTTCCACATTTAAATTTTCAAAGTCCTAATCCTTATATTTCATTTCAGGATATGCCGCTTCAAGTTGTAAGAGAGAGAATCCCATGGTCGGCACAGGAGAAGCCTGCTTTAGCAGGGGTCAGTTCCTTTGGCTTCGGTGGTACGAACGCGCATGTTGTGCTTCAGCAGTATGATCTGAACACGATCAAATCCGAGAGGATAGAGGAAGCTTCTCTCTACGTCTTGCCGTTGTCGGCGAACACGCGGGATGGATTAATGCGATTAAATGTAGAGATGAGAAACTATCTGCTCGATCATTCATCAGTCAGGCTGAACGATATTTGCTATACAGCACAGCAGAGAAGGACGCATCGTTTGTGGCGTACAGCGGCTATCGGAGGCAGCACGTCAGAATTAATCGAAGACCTTGGACGTTCAGATTTAAATGGAACCCCATTAGATGCCTCAAAGCTCGCTTTTGTTTTTTCAGGACAAGGGGGCCAGTGGTCAGGCATGGGACGTCAGTTGTTTAATAATGAAAATGTGTTCAAACAATCATTTTTATCATGTGATGCCATATGGATTCCATACGCAGGCTGGTCCCTTGAGGAGGAGTTGTTTCGCGGTCATGAAGACAACTGGAGCGATCGCACGGACGTTGCGCAGCCGCTGGTATTTGCCGTACAAGTATCGCTTGTTGCGTTATGGAGCAGCTGGGGGATTGAACCCAAAGCGGTAATTGGACACAGCCTCGGGGAGATAGCCGCGTATTGTACGGCAGGTGTCCTTACATTAGAGGATGCGCTGTGGATCGTATACTGGCGCAGCACGCTTATGCAGACTACAGCAGGGCAAGGTGCAACGGCCTCGGTTCACAGCACGCAGTGTGACCAGCAACAGCTGCTGGCGCAATATCCTGGCCTGTCTGTAGCTGCGGTAAATGGTCCTGCTTCTTTTGTTATAGCGGGGGAGAAGCAGGAAGTAGAACACTGTCTGCAAGCGCTGCCTGCTGCCAACAAGACACGGATGCTGTCACATGTATATGGTTTTCATAGCAAACAAATGGATTCCTTGTGTGCACTGTTGCAGGCTCAGCTTGCATCAGTCAAACATCGTTTATCACGCTTGCGCCTTTATTCTACGGTTACAGGCCGCGCAGACAACGGCTTGCGTACAAATGCAGGGCATTGGTCCAGCAATATGCGAGATCCGGTTTTGTTTTGTGATGCGGTCACGTTGGCGCAGCAGGATGGATATGAAATCTTCGTGGAAATTGGTCCTCATCCTGTATTAATCCCACATGTCGGGGAGATCACCAACGATAATCTTAAGGCAGGGCTTTCCCTGCATTCTATGAAAAAAAACGAAGAGCGAATGACGATGCTGCGGAGTGCGATGACATTATATGAGCACGGTATTTCATTAAATTGGGATAACATCGGAAATTCTGGTGAATGCGTTTTCATTCCAACACGACCGTGGGAGAAAAAACGATTATGGACAGATTCGCCTGAGGTGTTTCCGCTCGAGACAACTGAGAATGGAGCCGGATTAGAGTTGGTTCTATCTGCTGAGGATTCGAAGGACAATGCACGGGTACAGTCCATTTTGGGGGCGCTGCATGAGCAAGACGAAGTTTTGCCGTTATTGGAGCAGCATTTGCAGCAACTGTTTGCCGATACGTTAAAAATTGTTCCGGCAGACAGCTTGGCCCTTGATCAGTCGTTGATTGGACTCGGCATGGACTCGATTATGGCTCTGCAGCTCAAGCACAAACTAGATCGGCAATTTCATGTATCTATTCCGTTGTTTCATTTTGTAGAAGGAGCAACCACCCGTCAGGCAGCTGTACACATATGGCATATTTTGCAGGAAACACAGCATCAGTCTGTACGTGAGGAATCGCTGCTCGACAACTTATTGCAGTCAGATCGTGTGGAGCATGATTTAGGTACGTTATCGGAGGAGGAAATGGATCGTTTGCTGCACCTATTATTAGAGAAAGGCACAGAATCGTAATGTCAGGAAGCCTTAGACAGGAGTAGGATTATGAAGAAAAATACAAATGTTGAAGCTAACTTATCTCGCCTGGAAAAAGAAGAAATGATCCGCCAGCTTTTGCAGCAGCGTGCAGAGCGTCGAGATTCCATAGTATCAGTAGGGGAGCGGGCTCTTTGGTTGCAGCAGCATGTTAATCCGGACAGCTGCGCTTATCATATGCAGGCGGCATGGGACCTCCTCTCCCCTATTGACGAGCAGAAACTGCATGATACATCTCAACGTTTGTACGATACCTATAGTTCTTTGCGTACAACTTTTGTGCTGCACAATGGCGAAATCAAGCGGCAGGCCCAGCCTGCAGGTAGTAAGGTTGATTATGAAGCCTATCGCCTGAACACGTGGAATGAAGAAGCGGAGGCTTTATTCCGCAGCCATTTGCGGCAACCATTCTCATTGCAAGCGGGCCCATTGTTCAGGGTGAAATTGTATATCCTTTCTGACGGTCAGCCTCGGCTTCTCTTGTCTTTGCATCATATTATAACGGATGCCTGGTCTGTGGTCATGCTGCTGCAAGCCTTTGTGTACATGTATGATCAGGAGATGCCTATGCCGATAAAGAAGACAGCCGAGCAGCATTATGGCTCATTTGTAGAATGGCAAAATCAATATTTGAAGAGTGCGCGGGCGGAGCAGGATGGAGGATATTGGCATAGGACATTGGCAGGGGAATTGCCGGTATGCTCACTAGTTACAGATCGTGCAGGAGGCGCTGCTAACGATGCTAAAGGGGGGAGTCATTCCTTTAGATTGAGCGATCCTTTGACACAGGCTGTAATTCGATTGTGCAGAGAGCTTGGAGTAACGTTAAACACACTGCTGCTTGCCTCATTTGCCGCGCTTTTGCAAAGGTATACCGATCAAGAAGAGATTGTGGTCGGTACATTTTCATCTGGCAGGAGCGAGGCTGCTTTTGAACGTATTTTCGGTTATTTGGTGAATCCTGTTGCTGTGCGCCTTTCGTGCCCAGGGGAACTTGCATTCGATAGTTTGGTAGCAGCCGCCAAACAGAAGGTACTGGAAGCGATGAAGCATGGAGACTATCCATTTCCGCTGCTGGTAGAACGATTGTCTCCTGATCGTGATGCAAAGGTCTCACCGATCTTTCAAGTTGCTTTTGTGATGGAACGGGCTCAGCGTGGCAATGGCGAGCACTTGCCATCGTTTATTAACAACGATAAAGCTCAAGCGGAATGGGGTTCATTTACTTTACAATCTGTGCCTTTGGAGGCAGTAGACGCTCAATATGAGCTTGTTCTGATGATGGAAGAGACAGATACGACTATTCAAGGCTCTTTAATATATCGTGCAAGTCTGTTTACTGCAGATTTTGTAGAGAACATGGCAGTATTGTATACAAAGCTGTTGGAGGAGGTTGTTAACCATCCCGAAGAGAAAATCGGCCGTATACGACTTGCGACAGCCGCTGCGGATCAGCAGAGCCTATTGCAGAATGCACAGGCTGAAATTCCTCCGATTTGCCTGCATCATCTGCTGGAATATCAGGCTGTGCATCGGCCGCATGCAGTTGCCGTTACGTCCGAGCGAGGCACACTCTGTTACGCTCAGGTCAATGAGCGGGCAAATCAAATCGCCCAAATGCTATTCCATAAAGGGGTAAGAAAAGGGGACTTTGTAGGCATTTGTCTACAGCGGTCACTTGATATGGTTGTATCTGTATTTGCTGTACTTAAGCTAGGAGCCGCCTTTGTGCCCATTGATCCCGCCTATCCTTTGCATCGCAAAAAGTACATGGCAGAGCGTGTAAACATGTCCGCCCTGATCAGTGTATCCACCGTTGAACTAGAGATGATCAACGAAAAGACAG
This sequence comes from Paenibacillus sp. ACRRX, assembly GCF_022346885.1. Lineage (GTDB taxonomy): Bacteria > Bacillota > Bacilli > Paenibacillales > Paenibacillaceae > Paenibacillus_B. The sequence continues at coordinate 110,304 of NZ_JAKRNK010000004.1, read as the reverse complement.
AACTTGTACTGCTGGATGTTGCTGAAAGTGATCCCTCGTGTGACCCTGCAAGTTTCAGCAGCGAGCAAGCAGCTGTTTATGATGTGGCATATGTTATTTTTACGTCAGGCTCTACTGGACAGCCAAAGGCAGTGCTGGTTGAGCATCGGGGCATCTGGAACATGGCGCAGGCTCAACGGCAATATTTTGATCTGTCCGAAGCCAGCAACATTCTTCAATTTGCTTCATTCAGTTTTGATGCCTGGGTGTTTGAACTCGTTATGGCCTTTCGCAGTGGCGGAGCGCTGTGCATGACTGAGATGGAAACGCTGCTGTCAGGAACAGAACTGGTTCGCTGGCTGGCCGAACAGCGCATCTCTCATGCCGTTCTTCCCCCTTCTGTCCTGTCGTTGATTCCGGATGCGGCCTTACCCGATTTAAAGGTTATAATTTCCGCTGGAGAGGCATGCACCCCTGAGATTGTGGCCCGTTGGGCGCCTGGACGCAAGTTTTTTAATGCGTATGGACCTTCAGAAGCAACGGTGTGGGCCACTGTTAAAGAATGCACGCCCGATGATCCCGTATTAGATCTGGGACATGCCATCCCTAATGTACAAGTTTATGTATTCAATTCCTGCATGCAGCGTCCGCTGCCAGGCGGAATAGGGGAGCTGTATATCGGGGGAGTGGGACTGGCGCGGGGCTATTATGATGATCCGGACATGACCTCTTCCAAATTTATTGCTGTTCAAGGTACAGGACACCATGGAGCGGAACGTCTTTATAAGACGGGTGATCTCGTCAGATGCGGCCTTGACGGTAGTCTGCAATTTGTAGGGAGACAAGATGATCAGGTAAAAGTTAGGGGAGTTAGACTTCATTTGGGCGAAGTTGAAGCCCAGTTGATAACGTATGAGGGAATTGCACAGAGTGTGGTGATGATGGCGGGCAGTCCTCCAGAACAAGCCAGGCTTGTCGCTTTTATCGTAATGAAACCCGAGACAGCATGGAACGAATTAGAGGTCAAACGTTTCTTACAGGATAGACTTCCTAGTTCTTATATTCCCTCTCGGTTCGTCGTGGTACAACAAGTACCTCTAACACCTAATGGCAAAATGGATCGTAAATCATTGCTCGCTTTGTTGGAGCACCATCAGGAAGAAATGTCTGAAGCGAGCGAAAATAGCCACGCTATGTCCATGACAGAGCAGGTGTTAATTCAAGTATGGCAGCGGCTGTTAGACAAGAAGGGAGTCACGCTGGATGCGCATTTTTTTGAATCAGGCGGTCACTCCTTATTGGCAACACAGTTGATTGCCAAGATCCAAGAAGTGTTTGGTGTTGAGCTGCCTATTCGCACGGTATTTACCAAGCCCGTTCTGCGTGATATGGCTGGAGAGATTATGCTTTTGCAGCAGCATACGAATTATACACCCCGTCGAAATGAGATCGTTCCGCTGCAGCAATCCGCAAATTTTACAGTTCCCTTAACAAGTGCACAGCAAAGAATGTGGTTCCTGCAAAAGCTGGATGAGACACAAAATGCTTATCTACTGCCTGGTGTTATGACCTTAAAGGGACATCTGCACGTTGAGGCATTAACGATGTCGCTGCAAAAGCTTATTCATAGGCATGAATCTTTTCGTACGTCGATTCAAATGGCAGCGGGAAGTCCGGTGGCAGTAGTCCATGCCGCGCCAGCCTTTCAGTTGGAAGTAAAGCAGTGCTCGGAAGAAGAAGCCAAGCTTTGGATACAGCAGGAATGCCAACGCCCCATTTTGTTGTCTGAGCCAGCGTTGTATCGGATTACGCTGCTTCGGACAGGTGAGCAGCAGCACCAATTAGTGATGGTGCTTCATCATATCATAACGGACGGCTGGTCGATGGGAATCATGATGAACGAGCTTTGTCAGTTGTATAGTGATTTTGTCGGTCATACCACAACCAACCTGCCTCCGCTCCCGTTGACTTATTCTGATTATGCGCATTGGGAGCAGGGGTGGATCGGGAGTGAATCTTACCACAGTCAGCTGAAATATTGGATGAAGCTTCTTCAAACCCCCATTCCTCCTTTGCAGCTGCCAAGCGATTATTCCAGAACTTTGGTGCAAAGCTACGGGGGCAAGCGTGTTTGCTTACAATTGCCGCTTTTGTTAAGCGAGCAGTTGAAAAGTTTGGGACAACAGCATAGCTGCACTCTGTTTATGACTCTATTTGCTGCCTTTAATCTATTATTGCATCGGTTAAGTGGCACAGTTGACATTGCGGTTGGTGTACCGATTGCAGGGCGCAACCATCCGCATTTAGAGCAGGTTACAGGTTTGTTCGTAAACACGCTTCTATTGCGAACAAATCTGTCTGAGCCGCTCACTTATACAGAGCTACTGCTGCAGATTCGTGAATCTGCGCTGGGGGCTTACGCTCATCCGGATATACCTATTGAAAAGCTGGTGGAAATGGCAAGGCCAGATCGCGACTTGAGCCGGTCTTCAATGTTTCAGGTTATGTTTAACATGCTTAACATTCCACCGGTTGCGGCACAGCTGGAGGGATTGGCAGTCCAGATTATGGAGTGGGATGAACATGATTCTAAATGCGACCTTACCTTATATGCACAGGAGCAGGCGGAAGGTATTCAGTTGGAACTCGTGTATGCGACAGGACTGTTCAGCCAAGAACGTGCGCTTGAGCTGTTGAGCCAATTCCAAAGTTTGTGCAGCCAAATTGTAAAGCAGCCGAATGCTCCCCTTCGGTCATACTCTCTGCTTACGGAGCACGCTGCAAAAGTTTTGCCAGACCCTTCATTGCCGCTCAGACATCCAGATGATCATCTGCTCCAACCCATTCAAGTGATGTTCCAAGAACAAGCAGCTCAATACCCAGAGGCGGCAGCTGTTGTTGACTGGGAAAATACAGTGTACACGTACCGCCAGTTGGATCGTTCCAGTGATGAGCTGGCAGCAGAGTTCATGCGATTCGGGACGGTTGAGCGTGGGGTGATTGCCATTTATGGTGAACGCAGTGCCTTTTTAATTATCGCGATGCTGGCTGTGCTCAAAAGTGGTTCGGCCTTTGTGGTCATTGATCCCGCACAGCCAAGTGCTCGTGTGGCAGAGATGGTAAAGGTGTCAGGAGCAAGGGGGATTGTGCTGCCTCGCTCCGTTCGCCAAACCAGGCATACACTTTTCGAGGAACTGTCTGGATTAGTGTCCTTTGTGGTGACGGAACATGAGTATAAGCGGTTCAGTGACGCCGAGCAGACGGCTGTTTTATTGCGGCGCAAGGAACATACATTGCATGATCCGGCTTATATGTTGTTTACTTCGGGCACTACAGCTGCACCTAAAGGTATTTCCTGCACTCACGAACCCATTGCCAGCTTTATACGTTGGTACGTAAACGAATTTGAATTACAGGCACAAGATCGCTTTAGTATGTTTTCTGGACTGGGGCATGACCCGTTGCTGCGTGATATTTTTGTGCCTTTATCTATAGGCGCCACCATTTGTATCCCGGATAGCAGCAACTTACTGGACAAAGATTACTTGAATGGCTGGATGGTGGAGCAGCAAATTACCGTCACCCATCTGACTCCAGCGATGGCGATGGTCATGGCAGGGGGCAGTAAGCGTGGCAAAGTTATAAGCGACTGGCGTTACGCCTTCTTGGGTGGAGATACGTTGTTGCCTTCTCAGGTCGAGCATATCCGTACGATCGCTCCTCACGTTCGCTGCTATAATTGCTACGGCGCAACGGAAACGCCTCAAATCATGGGAATTTATGCGATAACAGACTCTCTCGGTCCGAACATTCCCATTGGCAAAGGCCGCGAAGGAGTGCAGCTTTTGATTGCGGATTCAGATTTGTTGATAAGTGGGATTGGAGAGACAGGAGAAATCTGTATTCGATCGCCTTATCTGGCTTCTGGTTATGTTCAATCCGAAGTGGATCGCAGTTCCCCTTTTATAGCAGACCCTAATGGATCAACGGCACATGACAGAATTTATCGGACGGGCGACCTTGGCAGATATAGGCCTGACGGCAATATTGAATTTATAGGCAGACAAGGCGACAGGGTCAAGATTCGTGGCTACCGTATTCAATTGCGTGAAATTCAGCAGGTTGTAATGCAGCACCCGTCTGTCCATGATTGCTGCATTATTTGCCAAGCTCATGCTGGTGATCGGATTGTGGCATACGTGGTTTCAGCGGACAAGCCATTAGAGCCAGCAGCTCTCCAACTTTATTTACGCGACAAACTGCCTGAGTACATGCTGCCGGCAGCAGTCGTAGAAGTCCCGCATATTCCATTAACACATAACGGCAAGATTGCTATAGAACAACTGCCTGAACCAGATATGTTTATCGACAGGGGGTGCACGTCCGAAATGGTCCCGCCTGCAACGCCGCTTCAACAAACGATTGCAGAGGTATGGCGACATCATTTGCATATCAAGGAGATTGGCATACATGATAATTTCTTTGAAGCAGGCGGACATTCTTTACTATTGCTGCGCGTACATCAGCATTTGGAAGAAGTGCTGATGCGTGAAATTCAGGTGGTTGACTTGTTCAAATATCCAACCATTTCATTGTTGGCATGTTATTTAGAGGGACGGGATGCCACGGCCAATCGCCGTCATGATCGTGATGAGGCAAGCCAGCACCGGGCAAGCAAGCAGCGCGCCGCGCAGCAGGCGCAAAAATCACGGCGAAAGGGCGTGCGGCAGTGACAACAAACTCGACGGAGAACACAGTTGCGATTATTGGCATGAGCGGGAGATTTCCTGGTGCCAATCATATCGAAGAGTATTGGAGCAATTTGAAGGCGGGTAAAGAAACCATCACTTTGTTAACGGAGGAGTGTCTTAGACAGGCGGGGGTTAACGAAGAAACGCTACTTCATCCTCGTTATGTAAAAGCCGCCCCGTTAATGAAGGATATCGACAAATTTGATTACCCGTTTTTTGGAATGAACAAGCGTGAGGCTGAATTGCTGGACCCACAGCATCGCATGTTGTTAATGTGTGCGTGGGAAGCGTTGGAGGATGCTGGCTGTGTTGCTGACACCTATGAAGGATTAATTAGTGTATTTGCAGGATGTGGGTTTAACAATTATTTAGTAAACGAAATATTGGCGCGCAGAGCGGAATTTTCTGAAGAAGAACTGCAGATGGTGCTGCAGACGAACAGTAATGACTATTTAAGTACAAGAATCTCTTACAAGCTGAATTTGCGTGGAACAAGCGTCACCGTCCAGACTGCTTGTTCCACTTCATTGGTTGCTGTGCATTATGCTTGTCAGAGCTTATTGATGTATCAGTCCGATATGGCGTTGGCGGGTGGGGCTTCCCTTCGTATACCTGCCATTGAGGGGTATAAGTATCAAGAAGGGGGGATTTTTTCTCCCGATGGGCATTGTAGAGCGTTTGATGCAGAGGCTAACGGAACGATATTTGGTAGTGGCTCAGGCATGATTGCCTTGAAGCGCCTTGAGGATGCTCTGGCTGACAACGATCATATTTATGCGTTGATTAAGGGCAGTGCTGTTAATAATGATGGAGCTACAAAGGTTGGATATACTGCTCCAAGCATTGAAGGGCAGCGAAGAGTAATTGCAGAGGCGTTAATGATGGCGGACATCGATGCCAGATCCATTGGTTACTTGGAGGCGCATGGTACAGGAACAGCATTGGGCGATCCGATCGAGATAGCAGCGCTGCAGGAAGCATTTGGGGATGTGGCCGGTCTCAGGCAGTACTGTGCCATTGGATCTGTGAAAACCAACATGGGGCACTTGAATGCAGCTTCAGGTATTGCTGGGCTTATTAAAACGGCGTTAATGCTATATTACAAGCAGCTTCCGCCAAGCTTGCACTTTAATACACCAAGTCCTGTCATTCCATTCATCGAAAGTCCGTTCTATGTGAATACCGTTTTACAGGATTGGGAGGCTCCTGCGGACTACCCGCGACGAGCTGGAGTAAGTTCATTTGGCATCGGCGGCACCAATGCACATCTTGTTTTAGAGGAGGCTCACGCATCTTCAGTAATGAGAGGGTGTTGCTCAGAGCAAGCACTCTTGTTGTCGGCTCGTACCCATACCGCTTTGGATAACATGATCGTTGCCCTGCATGACCATTTGCAACGACACCCAGACACATCTTTAGAGGATGCCGCGTACACGCTTCAACTGGGCAGAAAAGTGTTTTCGCATCGTTATGCCGCGGTAACAGCTTCTGATGGAAGCCTGAAATGGAGCAGCAGAGCTGTATGCAAGCAACCGCAACCTAAAGTTGTCATGATGTTCCCGGGTCCAGGTAGTCACTATCCAGAGATGGCAGCTGGTTTATATGATACTTATCCGTTGTTCCAATATTGGACCGATCAGTGCATCGCAATCTTACAAAGGCACAGTACAGACGGTTTCTCCGACTGGAAAGGGCTATTAAGCGGTTCAGCGAGAGAGCAAGGGTCAGTTTTAGAACAGACAGCCGTTATTCAGCCGCTTGTATTTGTATTTGAATATGCATTGGCGCGCTGCCTAATGGAATGGGGGCTGGAGCCACACGCCATGATCGGGCACGGACTTGGGGAATATGTCGCTGCATGTATTGCAGGTGTGATGACGCTTGAAGATGCACTGGCTATAGTCGTCAAGAGAGGTGTCATGATGCAGCAAAGTCCCCCTGGAGCCATGATAGCTGTTGCTGCTTCTTTTGATCAAGTCAGCAGTTATATAGATGCTGGGATGCACTTGTCTGCCAGCAACAGCCCTGAATCATGCACGTTTGCAGGGGAAGCAGAAGTGATGTCACGCCTGATGAGCAAGCTAGATGCTGCCAATATTGGATATGCGAAACTGTCTGCTGCCCATGCTTTCCACAGCCCGTTAATAATGACGCAGGCTGCCAGTCAACTAGAGATCGAGTTGAGCAAATACAACCTGCAAGCACCGACTATTCCGTATGTTTCGAATGTGACAGGAAACTACGTCACAAGTGAGCAGGCCAAGGATATCCACTATTGGTCCAGCCATATGAGCAGTCCCGTCAAATTTAGTGAGGGGATATTAGCATTGGCAAAGACCAAGGAGCCTGTCATCTGGCTGGAGGTGGGACCGGGCAAGGTGTTAAGCCAGTTGCTCAGTCAACACAAAAACGTTGAAATCAAGGGTAATGTAGTTCAGATGATGAGACACCCTACAGAAGAAGAAACTGACCTAGGCACCCTCTTAACAGGGTTATCCATGTGCTGGCTTCTCGGAGCCGAGATTCAGTGGGAGAAACTGTATGGCGACAAGCCAAGGAAAGCAGCCCTGCCTACATATGCATTCGAGCAGTTTTCTTGTTGGATCAATGACAGATATGAGCGCTTAAGGGAGGGAAATCATCCTGCTCAATCCAGTTCAGCTGTTGATCAGCCTGTAGATGATGCAATATCAGAGCGGACACATCTGTCAGCGGCGTATGTCCCGCCTCAAGACGATTTGCAGGCCCATTTAGTAGAGATATGGGAGCAGGTGCTGGGCTTCAGCCCAATCGGCATCAAGGACAATTTCTTTGAATTGGGAGGTCACTCCTTGTTAGCCACTCAGCTGATTTCCCGATTGCGCAATCTGCTGCCTCATATTGAAATCCAATTTGAACGTGTATTTGTGTATCCAACCATTGAAGAGATAGCAGGGCAAATCGAACTGCAAATGATTGAGCATTTGGAGCGCACCTGCCAATAAACAATATTTCAGCGGAACGGTGATAACGATGACAAATAGGAACGAATTGGAAGCAAGGCGTTCGGGATTGACTGACCAGCAGCGCCAACTGCTAGAACAGTGGAAACAGGGGAGCAAGCTGCAGCGTCTTACGATTGAATCGAGGCCCAAGGAAGCAGATATCCTGCTTTCACCCGCCCAGCGCAGATTATGGTTTTTGGATCAATTGCTGGCAGACAAGTCTGCCTATAATATGTACTTTGCTGTTCGGCTCTCAGGAGAGATAGATACACAAGCCGTTTATAATGCTTTCCAGTTTGTGATGGAGCGTCACGAATCCTTGAGAATTAACTTTACTAATCAAGATGGGAGTCCACGCATCGTTTTAAGAACGGCTGAATATTTCGCTTTTTCTCTTGAAGATTTAACTGGATTGCCCATAGTAGAAGCGATGGAGCAGGCAGATCAACTGCTTGAAACGATGATTACAGACCCTTTTGAATTGGCGGTTGACCCGTTATTGCGAGTACGGCTCATTTGTCTCCACCCACAGGAATATATACTTGCGTTGTGTATGCATCATATTATTTCTGACGGCTGGTCTATGGGGATACTTGTAAAAGAGTGGGTTGCAAGCTATACGGCTTCTGCTGGCGGTGAAATACCAAGACTAGCACCGTTAACAACACAGTATAGTGATTATGCCTATTGGCAGAATGAACAGTTGGGCGCAGGCAAAATGAACAAACATTTGAACTACTGGACCAAGAAATTGGCTCAATGTCCGAGTGTGGCCCTGCTGCCGGATCGCAAAAGCGCGGGTGCGAGCAGAAACCGTGGTGGAGAAATAGTATTTGACCTCCCGGCTGAGCTGACCCGTTCTTTGAGAGCATTTTGTGCGGAAATGGATACAACCCTGTTTATGGCATTGTTTACGATGTTTGGAGCTGCGATGTACCGATATACCCGTGAACAGACGATCGTGATCGGAACCCCGATTGCTAACCGCAATTACACCGAGATTGAAGGGATAATTGGCTATTTTGTTAATTTGCTGCCGCTTCGTTTGGATATAGAGCCAGAGATGACAGCTAAAGACTTATTAAAGCAAGTCGTTAAAACCGCTACTGAAGCATACGACCATCAAAATTTTCCGTTTGATAGGGTGATTGAAGAGTTACAGCCGGACCGTCAGGGATGGGCTATTCCGTTGGTGCGAAATTTGTTTGTTTTTCAGAATACGCCAGCGGTAAACCTTCAGCTTCCACATGTACAGACGGAGATGATCAGGCTGCATAATGGCACATCGAAATCAGATATGCTGCTGTCTATGGCAGATATGGACGGAAGGCTTAGCGGTCGTATTGAATATGACACGGATCTGTTTACCCCAAATACGATGCAAAATTTTGCTGATCATTTTATTCAGTTGATGCAGTCCGCACTGGCTCAGCCAGAGGTGCCGCTTGCACGTTTAAGTTTGTTGGCAGAACAAGACAGGAGGAGCCTGCTGCTTCAATCACAAGCGCAGCAGCCCACAGCATATCCACTAAGCAGTCTGCACCGTCAATTTGAAAGAATAGCAGCACTATACCCTGACCATCCGGCGCTCACCTGGCAAGAGAAGAACTGGACCTACAGCGAGCTTAATGCATTCGCTAATCGATTAGCCCGTTATTTGCTGGATTCGGGTGCGGCCCAAGGAAGCTTTATTGCGATATGCATGAGTCGCTCCCCGTATTTGATTGCCAGTATTCTTGCTGTCCTCAAGGCGGGTTGTGCCTATGTTCCAATCGATCCGACTGTTCCTGCCGAACGTATTCGCTGGATGCTGCAGGATGCTGACTGCTTGCTGCTGCTGTCAGATCATACAACTGCAGAGTTGCTGCCCACAGGGAACTGGAAACAGCTTGAGGTGCTGCCAGAAGCCTTGTGCTCAGCAGATGATGCAAGCCATAATTTATCGCTTGCAGTGAACGAGAATGATGTGGCTTATATGATCTATACATCAGGTTCTACAGGTTTGCCCAAAGGAGTACTCGTAGAACATGGCAGTGTAAGTCGATTATTTGCCACAACACAACCTTTGTTCAAGTTTAATGAGCAGGATGTATGGACCTTGTATCATTCGTACGCTTTTGATTTCTCTGTGTGGGAGATATGGGGGGCGCTCCTGCAAGGGGGGCGATTAGTCATTGTGCCTGCTGAAACCACACGTTCCTTTGATGATTTTTACCGACTGCTTGTGCGTGAGCGAGTCACAATACTGAATCAGACGCCATCTGCCTTCAAACAATTAATACATGCCGAACAGCATTTGGGCAGGGTGGAAAATCCCAATCTGGCATTACGTTATATTATTTTTGGCGGCGAGGCCCTTGAACTGCAATCTCTCCGACCATGGTTTGAGGCGCATGGCGATGCTTGTCCACAGCTCATTAATATGTATGGCATTACGGAGATTACTGTACATGCCACCTATCGTCCTTTATCCATGCTGGACTTGAAGCAGAAGTTAGGAAGTGTAATAGGCGTACCGCTGCCGGATATGGAAATTTACATTTTGGATGACAATCAAGACCCTGTTCCAGTGGGCTTGATAGGTGAGATGTATATTGGCGGTAGAGGAGTCGCACGGGGATATTGGAAACGGGAGGAGTTAAACAACGAACGATTCATAGTTAATCCATTTGGAGCGGATATTGGCAAAGTGCAGCGGCTGTATCGTTCTGGTGACTTGGCCAGATGGACGACAGAAGGAGAACTGGAGTATTGGGGCAGGCGGGATGAACAAGTCAAGATACGTGGCTATCGCATTGAGCTGGGTGAAGTGGAGGCTGTGGTGGGCGCGCATAAGCTGGTCTCACAGAATGTAGCCGTAGTAGATCACAATGAGCAGGGAGATGCCAAAATCATTTGTTATTTGATTCCCAACAAGCATCAACTGCACACCTTGGACGTATGGCCGCAGCTGACACAAGAGCTTGTGGATCGATGGGAAACCGTATTTGACAGCTATTATATGAAAGAGAATGAGCATAACAATAAGACTTTTCATATCGTGGGCTGGAATGATTCCTTTCAAGGTCTGCCGATCCCTGAAGTGGAGATGGAGGAGTGGACGGAGGAAACTGTCAAAAGGATATTAAAATACAAACCAAGACGAGTATTGGAGATTGGCTGTGGCACAGGACTGCTGTTATTTCGTATTGCGCCTTACTGTGAAGCATACATCGGTACCGATTTATCCGAGAAGGCCATCGACTATGTAAGCAGTCAGCTGCATATTCTTGGGGATGCTAGCGATAGAGTGAGACTATTTAAATGTAACGCTCATGAGCTACCGGATTTGGAACAGGTAGATATGATTGTCATTAACTCAGTAGTACAGTATTTCCCGGATCTTTCTTATTTGGATACGGTACTGCAGCAATGTGTGGGCCGCGTAAAGCCGGGGGGCTGCATTTTTATAGGCGATATATGCGGGTTTATGTTCAGGGAGGCATTCCATTGCTCTGTTGTAATGCAAGGGATTGATGAGAAGACGCCTATGCTTGAGTTCAATCGGATGGTGCAGCGTAAAATGAAGCAGCATGCGGAGCTGATGCTCGACAGCAGTTATTTTATAGAGCTGAAGCAGCATAACTCGAGCGTATATGCGATAGAGATGCTCTATAAACAAGGGAAATATCAAAATGAAATGAGCAAATTCCGCTATGATGCTGTTCTTCATCTGGGGGATGGCCAGGAAATATGGGAGCCGACTGCCCATTATATTTGGAACGCTGAAATTGGAGCAGGGCTGCAATCTGGCGAGTTCTGCATGCAGCACCAGAATACTTGCTTTATTGTCACAGGTGTGCCTAACGGCCGTGTGGCAGAGGAGTGGAACTTTCTACAATGGCGTAAACAGGCAGCATCAAAGGCGCTCATTCAGGATTATTATACGTACAGGCAGCAAACAAGCGAGCTGCAGTTGGGTATTGATCCTGCCGTTATGCTTCAGTGGGGGGGAGAGAGTCATCAAGTTGAAGTGCTGCTGTCCGATGCGGTGCATACAGGCGGTGTGGATGTGCTCTTCGCACCTCGCCACACCAAGAAAATTACACCCTTTTTGTATTCGCAAGGGGGAGCGGCGTCCAAACAATGGTCGAGTATGTCGAGTATTCCGATGCAACATGAGATCGAGAACAAGCTGATTGCAGACATTCAAGCAGCAGTTCGGAATCAACTGCCTGACTATATGATGCCTGCACAGTTTGTGGTGCTGGAACAGTTTCCTCTGACTTCAAATGGCAAAATTGAACGCAGCAAATTACGAGAATTAAAACCGTCCAGACTACAGGCGGACATAAGTCCGGAAGCGCATTCGTCATTAACAGAGACAGAGCTGGCGCTGCGAGGCATGTGGCAAAGTTTGCTGGATGTTGATCATGTAGAATTGGAGGATAACTTTTTTGAAATTGGAGGGCATTCGCTCTTAGTGAGTCAAATGATGTTTCAAATCAAAAAACAGTTTCAGGTGCAAATTCCGCTGATGCAATTGATGCTGAATCCAACGATAAGAAGCATTGCGCAGCAGATCGACAGCGCAGGTCCGCAAGGAACGGTTCATGTACAATTAAATTTAGCCAGTAAAGTACATTTGGCCCCCGATATTCAGACGAGAGGCATGTCGTTGGCAGTGCAGACAAACGGCAAACCAGCTATTCTGCTGACGGGAGCAACAGGATTTTTCGGCGTATTTTTGCTGCATGAACTGCTGCAAGAGTCGAACACAGACGTTTATTGTCTGGTACGCGCCGTTACTAACGAGTTGGGATTAGAACGAATCATAAGCGGTATGAAAAAATACTCCTTATGGAACGAAGAGTATAGCTGCCGAATAAAGGTGGTGATAGGAGATTTGGCCGCTGACCAATTCGGACTTGATGATGAAAGTTATGATGATTTAACGAGACGCATCACTTCGATTTACCACAATGGGGCTACCGTCAATTTTGCGCAGTCTTATATGTCGCTTGAAGGTGCCAATGTTAAAGGAAGTGCTTCTGTTTTACAGTTGGCATCAACATACAACATCAAGCCGGTACATTTTATTTCAACCTTATATGTTTTTTCAGAAAAGGATGCTCAACACAAGAAAATCATTCTCGAGGAGGATGTTCCCACCTGCTATGACGCTTTAAAATTAGGTTACACACAAAGCAAATGGGTGGCAGAAGGTCTGATGATGGAAGGCAGGAGAAGAGGTATTCCTGTCAACATATATCGACTAGGTAGAATCTCTGGAGACAGCCGCACGGGAGCATGCCAGGATCACGATTTCTTTTGGAAGATCATCCGTTTTTGCTTGCAGCTTGGTGCGTTTCCCAAGATTAATTTCCGCTTTAATTTGATTCCGGCTGATTTTGCCGGCAGCCTCATTGTCCAGCTTGCATCGAATCCTCTTAATACGAATCATACCTACCACATCATGAATGATCACGAGTGTTCTTTCCGAGATATCATACTAATTTTAACGAATATGGGCTACAAATTTGAACAATTGCCTTGGGAGGACTGGAAGCTCCAGGTAGAACAAATATTGGAGACGGATAAAGCCCATTCAGTCGATATCTCCCTGATTCCATTTATTGAAGAGCTTTCCATGATCGGGGGAGAAGCCCCTGTATTTAGCGCAAGCCGTGCATTCGCTTACATCAGTACAAGCAATATGACTTGTCCGTTAATCGATACAGATCGGTTAACGTCCTATATCAACTATTTTATTGCTAGTGGTTATTTTGAACCCATAATTCGCTAATGAGGTGAAAGCAAATGAGCAAGCTGATGATGGATGAATGGAAAATGAAACGTTTAATAGACCGTATGAAGGGGCAAATGGAAATTAGCTGGTCAAAGGAAGAACAGCTGTTGGAACAGTTTGGTGTTAAAGACGGGGACTCTATTTTGGAAGTGGGAAGCGGTCCTGGTTATATAACGGAGCGGCTCTTGCGCAAATATCCTGCCAGCAAAATTACGTCGATCGAGATTGAACCTTATTATGTCGAATATGCTCAACAGCATTTAATCCCGGTATGGAACGAGCGTGTGCATGTGCTGCAGGAGGATATTTTGGATTCTCGTCTAGAGCATGGCCAATTTGATACGGTAATCGCAAGGCTTGTGTTTCAACATTTGCCTAATCCTGATTTGGCCGCTCGTCATATTTATGATCTGCTTAAGCCTGGGGGAAAGTTGATTATTTTGGATGTGGACGACGCGATTTGGGGGATTATCGATCCTCTGATCCCAGAACTTCAATATATATTAAATCAGCATGCCAAAGAACAATCCTCGCAAGGAGGAAACCGATTTATTGGCCGCCAGTTGTGGCATATATTGCAGACTAACGGATACGATCAGTTGGATTTGAAGCTGCTGGCTGCCCACAGTGATGAGATTGGAATCCGTTCCTTCTTGCCGCAGGTAGATCCGGACGAGATGAGAACTATGGTTGACAATGGTTTTGTGACTGAAGAAGAGGTCGCGGCAGTGGAGCGGGGAGTAGCTGCGTTTTTGGCTACACCTCATCCTTTTGCCCTGCTGATAATGATGGCTGTTTGCGGCATCAAGCCCCATGAGGAGGAGTGATTCCTCATGGGAATGCAGAACGAGCGATTCACGATAATTCGTATCGTCCTATACGCAGCAGTTGTCTATAATGTAGCGGTTTGGGTTGATCTTGTCTCGATGTTGAATTATTGGGGCTTTCACAACACGTCAACACCCATCCAGCTAGGTGTATTGGTGATGAGTTTCTCAGGTTCAATGGCTCTGGCATCTGTTTTGGGGAACGGACTTCATCATAAGTATTATGAACTTGTAATGATAATAGCAGCGATGACCAGTGGTATTATTATGGTTTTTCAATTGCTAAATCAGTCTTTTACGATTGCTATTTTACTCATTATCCTCAAAGGTGGATTAATTGGACTATTTATAAATGGTCAGACGGGCATATGGAAGCAGATGGGGGACCCCATTCAATATGCTGCTGTTGACAGTCAATTTGAACGGCTGGCGGCTATCATCAAATTTGCAGGGCCTCTAGCTGCCGGAGTCTGTGTTATGATATGGCCCCCACAAGCGGCGTTGTGGCTAGCAGCGGCCGTTTATACCGCTGCAGCTGCTCCTGTTGTATATCTACTCATACGTTATGGCTCTGCGAGACATTTGCAAGTGCCGCAAGTGAAGGAAGATGACGGCAAGCAGCTTGATGTAGAACAGCCAGCTGCAGCACCAGCAGATTGGGATGCAAGAATCTACCTCATCCTGGGACTAATCATTCTGGCTTCAATGTCCTTTTTTGTGACCGTTGGCGACTCACAGCTCGTTGTTCTGTTTCGAGATATTTTCGCTTGGAATGATGCCAGTATGGTCGCATTTGTAATGGCTGCAGCGGGTTTAGGAACTTTGCTCGTTCGTACAGGGTTGGAATCCCCCGACACCAAGACCCCATTTAAGGCACTTACCTTTTCTTCCCTCGGATTGTCTGCTGTATTTTTGATTGTAACCTGGTGTATGCATCTTCAAGTGAATGTATTGTGGTTTCTCGTACTGTTTTTTGCTGGCGGCGTGTGCTGGCAGATTGGTTTCTCGCTTTATCTGAATAAGCTGATGCGCAATGAACCAGCAGGAAAGATGACCATTATATTTGGTGCGGTCATGGCGGTGACCTACATTTTGGGCCCGCTCTTTGGCGGGTACGGCGTAGCCTGGATCGGAGTAGTGAACACCTACTATATTTCAGGATTGTGTATGCTTAGTTTTGGTCTGATATGTAGTGTGGTTTACTTGTTGATCCACTTTAAACGCACAAAGGGGCAATCCGCATCTCATTCTTTAAGTTCCGAGAATTAAAGTGAAAGAGAGAAGGGAACAGCGTGGAAACAGCGAAACCACAAGGCTTGTTGGCGAATAAGAATGTTGTATATTTATTGTCTGCTCAATTATTTTCAGCTATAGGGGACGGTATTTTCCTGTTGGCTATTCTAGCGTTATTCGGGATTCAGAAAGAAGCCTCCCCGATGGAAATGGCTTATATTACGCTGGCTCTAGGGCTCCCATTTGTGATCTTTGGTCCATTAACGGGGGTATTGGCCGACAAGTTTGATCGTAAAAAAATAATGATTTTATCGGATCTGGCCCGTTTTGTGCTTATGTTAGCTGTTGCTGTTACGAATGAAGCCTGGCTGATTTATGTCCTGTTGTTTTTAAAAGGTGTGTTTGAATCGCTGTTCACACCCGCCAAAAACGGGAAGTTAAAGGAGTACGTCCCTAATGAACAAATGGATCAAATCGTCAGTATATCGACCATTATTGATTATGGCTCCAAAATTGTGGGTCCTGCTGTTGGGGGTGTGCTGGTAGCAGCCACAAGCATTCAACTAGCGTTTTATCTAGACGCTGCTTCCTTCCTCATTTCAGCCATGTTCCTGATGGGACTGTCAAAGCGGACTGTACCGGTAGAAACGAGTCAAGATAAGAAGGACGAATCCTTCCTGCTGCTCTTTAAAAATGGGTTGTCCTTTATTCGGAAAACACCTGCCTTGATGTATGGGGCTATCGCCTTTAGTATTGCAATGCTCGTTCTGACCTTAACCGATACCCAACTGGTTGTATTGATGCGTCAATTATCAGGAGTATCGATGTCACTGTTTGGTGTTGTGATGGGGGCTATCGGATTGGGGACTTTAGCGGTGGCAGCCATGCTGTCAAAGGCCAAGATTAAGGGTGCCATTCTATACATGTCATTAGGCTGTTTAGGTACGGGAGGAGCCTTTTTTTGTATCACGTTGTTCACCAAGCTGCAATTGATTGGGCAGTGGTTATGGTATCCGGCATTTGGTTTGGTGGGCGGGTGCTTCGCAGCACTTGTGTTTGTTCCATTTCAAGTCATGGCGCAGAAGCTGACGCCTGAGTCTTATACAAGCCGTGTCTTTGGTGTTATTGGGAGCCTTAGCACTTTTGCTACGATTGTTGGTCCTTTGATGGGGGGCGTGCTGATTGATTTGTACGGGGTATTTGCAATCTACTACATCGTCAGTGGTTTGTTGGTGTTAACGAGCGTATTGCTTGCTGTCCTCCATATGACTGACAGCAGGAAAAAGACAGAGCAAGTAGTGATGGAGGGTTTTGATGGGAGGTGACCGCATGAATTTGATCACGATCAACGATGTCAGCAAAGTTTATGGCGAGAAAGAGAGTCAAATATATGCATTAAATCAGGTTACACTTCAAATCAAAAAAAATGATTTTGTCGTGCTGCTTGGTCCAAGCGGCTCGGGAAAGTCCACATTGCTTCATGTGATATCTGGTTTGGAGCGGCCAGATCAAGGCGAGATTTATTTTGGGACAGATCTTTTAACAGGCTACAATGACAAACAATTGCTCGAATTCCGCCGTAAGTATACCGGTTATATTTTTCAGCAGTATCATTTGATTCCCAATTTGACGGTTCAAGAAAATATTGAAATCGGAAAGTATCTTAATGAGGACAGCCTGGATGTTAAAGAAATTACAACGGAGCTGAATATTGATCATTTAAGAGCACGATTTCCATATGAGTTGTCCGGAGGGCAGCAGCAGCGAGTGGCGATCGCCAGAGCGTTGATCAAAAAGCCAGCCTTGTTGTTTTGCGACGAGGCAACAGGCGCGCTGGATGAAAAGAACGCAAAGCAAGTATTAGCTTGTTTGCAAAGCCTCCAACAGAAATATGGTCTTACCATTGTATTTGTCACCCATCATGCTGGAATTTCCAAAATGGCCCGTCACATTATAAAGATGAATAGTGGAAAATTGGTTGAACAAGTAATTAATGATCACCCGCTTCAAGCCGAAGAGATTAGCTGGGGATAACGTTGGCGATAAAGGATGTGTTGTAATGAAGCATGTACTGACATTTATATGGCGTGACATGAGAAAGAATCGTGTGCAAATCGGACTGGTGCTGCTCCTTATTGCAGTTACATCCTTTATCTTTTTTTTCATTAGATATGCTTCTGATGGAATAAGTGCGGAATACAAACGATTTGCAGAAACACAACATCAGGAGCATTTTTCTTTTCACCCGAATTTATCCGTTGGCTTGAATGATGATCAGCAGCGGCAAATCCTTAATCAAGCAGCGATTCCCGAGCAAGAGCTTGAACAGTACGGTTTTGACAATCTACTCCAAATTCACAACCTGAGATTAGACAATGAGGCAGCGGTGCTAGTATCCGAATTAAGCAAGCAATATTCATTTGAATTTGAGAAGATTCGTTTCAAACAGGCTGAAGAGAATGGCTTTCGTTATCGGTGGCTAACGGATGCGGACAGTCGAGCTATTAACCAGGTTCAGGTCATAGAAGGCAGATTGCCAGCGCGAAATGGTGAAATTGCTATTATAGCAACGACATTGGGACAGAGAAAGTTGGCGACAGGCGAATCCTTGTCCATTGGAGGGCATACCTATCACATTGTAGGTAAGGTAAGTTCGCCAGATCATATACGTCAGTATGCAGTGGATCAAGATTATTTTTTGCCTATCTTTGTGAGCTCTAGCCAATACGAAAGTATGACGGGTGATGAAGGCTCTTATTATGCTGGACGCTTCCGAGACGGCGAACAGCATGAAGATAGGGTACACCAAATGGCAAATGATGCGCTCTTTGCCTCTTTTCTGCCGATTGCAGAACACGCAGAAGCCGTAGAGCTTATCCAGGCTGTTATATCTAACTCGGGTATGTCCAACATCTTCCTACTAACACTGACGCTGCTTTGTACCGGAGTATTCCTCATGTTCCTTAATCGCCGCTTGCGGCTGCAGCAGCAGTCTTGGGGCTGCCTCATCGCGATGGGATATTCACGCGCCAAGCTGATGGGGATGTACATGTTGAATAATCTGTTGTTCAGTTTCTTAGGTGTGTTAGTGGGCCTGAGCCTGGCTTATTTTGCTGCTGATCTGCTCATTCAACAGTTCCAATCTCAATACGTGCTGCCTTCATATCCCAAATTGATCGGCGTTGACTCTTTGTTAATAGGCAGTGGCTCGATTGTGATTGTCTTTAATGGAGCGGCTTTCTGGATGCTGCATCGATTTATGCAGCAAGATGTGGCTGCACTGCTTTTTGCCCGCCAAAAGAATGAACATGTCAATGTTCTGACGAAGTGGGTTAGCCGTGCTACAGTGAGACTGCCGTTTATCCAACGTGTCAAACTACAAATGTCGGCAAGAAGCCTAAAAATGATCTTGCTCATTGGTATAACCGTTTGCCTATCCTCTATTTTATTTATTATGGGTTTGTCTCTGAATCAATCCAGTACGAATGCGGTAGAACATCGAATGCAAGGAATCCATTACCGATATGATGTTCAATATGATAAGCCAGGGTTGTCTTCCTCTCATGAGCAGCGCAATCCTTATTATTTACTGAGAGATAAACGGCTGTTTTGGACTGATAGCAGCGGTGTGCTGAAAGATACCAAAATGAATGTACTTGCATTTGACGGAAATGAAACATGGTTGGCCCTGACAGATGTGGCAGGGAAAGAGTTAAATGCCAAGTTGAGCGATGGAATCATTATGACAACCGCTAAAGCGGAGCTGCTTGGGATACGTGTAGGGGATACCCTGCAGCTTCACCTCGGCAATAAAAAAATCAACATTCAGATTACAGGCCTAAGCGGCAATGGGAATCCAGCTATTATTTATATGAACAAATCGAAGCTTGCTGATGAACTTGGCATCTCACGGGATATTTATAATGGTGTGTTCACCAATACAGTCGAGTCTGGGCAGCGTCAATCAGAAGGCTTTCATATTGTGACTGTGGAGAATTTACGCGAGCAGATGAAGGCGCAGGCCTCATCCTCGCAGCTGAGTGCTGTCATTAATCAAATACTTGGCGGTGTTATTGCCGTCATTATGATTTGGCTGATTACGTTGATTACTGTGGAAGAGAACAAAAGAAATATGGCGCTGCTCCATATGCTAGGATACAAACAACGTGAAATTGGAAAAATGCTATTAAATATATATGTATGGGTTCTGATCGTTGCTTATATAGTGCTTACTCCACTGGCTATTGTGGTGGTGCGAGCCATTTTGGACAGCGTATCCCAAAGCACACATGACTATATCCCTCTTGTTTATAATGGCTTCACCTTTGTTGTGGTATTGGCTGCTATTTTGCTCATTTATTATGTAGTGTTGTCAGTTGCGAGACGAATACATGCCCGTACAGCTTCAAGCGGTTCTATTGCCAGAACATAGATGGTGCCTGACCATTTGTGGTTCTGGCAGGTCTGGAAACAACGAATCTCCACCGTCTTGGCTGCTTGCGGTGGGGATTCGTTGTTTCTCGTTGCTGAGCTAGTAAAAAATAGAGCTGCCCAGCGAAGGGAAGCTCTATACTCACGAGCGTTTGTGAAACGGAGGACGACGTGTTAATCCTCTTTAAACGCGAGTGATACAAATATAGGATGTTAATAGATTTTGTAAATTAAGCATTTTGTATGAGTCCGAGCCCTTGCTGTGTAAATACTTCTTGGTACAAGAGGGGACGATTTCCTATCTTTTGTCGTTTGTGTGACCATATGTAACATGGTTAGCACGACGCTACGAAAGAAGGTCCCTATTCACTTTTAGGCAAAATGGTAATCGCCTGGCTGCCCATCTGTTCCCATCCACGGCGGAAAGCTTCACGTTCCACTTTATTTTTGCGGCCAAGCGGATCATGGACATAGACATAATGCTCGTCGTACCCTGTCACAAGCAAGGAATGCTCGTAATAAGTGACCTTGATCGGGCCCGTTGGTGTCTGCCAAGTACGCCATGCGGAAGCAGGAACTTGATCGTACAAAGTGGTATGGATCACCCAAATCGGTGAGCCCTGTGCGACCGTAAACAGCAGATGTTCAAAGGAAGTACCCGTTATATCTGCAACCCGGCCTGGCAAATAAGATTCCGCCAACTTGGCAATCGGTTCATGGTACACACCAAGTCCAGGATTGCTGATGGAGTACATATCTCCTACAAACCCGTCATGCGGGTTGCCGAAGTAGGTATTGTTGCCATCCATTCGGAAGGTAGAAGGGTCCTTCTTAATCTTCTTAGCCAACTCCATCTTGCCTACTTGAACCCCTTCGTTCTGAAGCAGCATGGCAAGAACGGTAACCTCGCAACCGCGAGGCAGCTCTGGAAGTTGGAGAATTAACGGCGCTCCATTGTAGCGGAACGACTTAGGCAGGGGCTTGGCTGGATCAAACATCGCATGCTTCCCTCGGTACTTGACCGATCTGCCGGGCGCTTGACGTGCATAGGCAACTGCTTCACTCCATGTACGGAACAATGCCTGAAAATGGCCTTGGACTTCCACGGAGTAGGAACCAAAAGATTCGTAAGCTAAATAGGCGGTCAACTCTTTTTTCCAATCCGCCCATTGTTTGTCCGCAGGGGGATCTTCATCGCGAGATAGGAGAACTAATCCGTTCTTCACATGGATGTAGCGCCCAAATGTCTCACTTGCTGCACGCAGCGGAACATATGCGATTCCGTCTCTCATCTGTGGAGCTGTTCCCAACTTATAATTTAGCTTCTTGCCAGAATGGACAGCATGGGCTTGCTTCGATTGATAAACTATCTTACGTTCGTCCGATGCAAGTGTAATGTTGCCATTGTTGGTGTCATAGCTGACTTCCGCATCAAAGTTCCTCGCTAGAAAGCGTGCCGGAACTAGCGTCTCCCCTTGCAGTGTGAATGGCGCTGCGCGTGAGGTACTCTCATCAATCGGAATCAGATATCTGCCAGCACGAGCTGTGTTGCTGTACAGCATCAGCACGACGTCATCGCCAGGCATTTCAAAGGAGAAAAACGAATTGCCTTTGCCCAACTTGGAAGCAAACAAATATTGTATCGGAAACGCACACAGTGCTAGTAATATAAAAAACAGCAGCCAGCGGTTAAGCTGTCGAACAAAGCGTGGCACTTCAAGCTCCCCCTAAATAAGTCATACTGTTAACTATGTATCGGCTAAAATGTCACATTTCTTTAGGACAAGCGTACCTTGAGTCTAGTAAATTTGCAATGCTCAGATGTTATATATTTTGAAATGGAGATATTAATCATGTATCACTGTCTATCCCACTTAATTGGAATGTGGACATTACATTGGTGAGCGATAACATCTGCTGTTGGATTCAAGTACCCTAAATGTTATAATTAAAGGTGGAAGCGTTATCTTGTGAAGAGAGCGCAAGGTAATGCAAGTTGGAGAGAGAACAAGAGCAATTGCAAACACTAGAGAGCAGGCACGGAGAGCGAGGAGAAACCTACATGACAGTATTAGGAGCAATTGAAGGCGGCGGTACGAAGTTTGTAGTAGGCATTGGTACACCGGACGGTAAGATTGAAGACTTGCAGTCTTTTCCAACGACAACACCTGAGGAAACGATGGGCAGAACGGTTGAATATTTTGCAGATAAGGGCGTCAGTGCAATCGGTTTTGGTTCGTTTGGTCCTGTTGACTTGAACCGCCAAAGTGCTACTTACGGGCATATCGCTTTAACACCGAAGCCCCATTGGAGCCATTACGATGTAGTTGGACATTTGAAACGTTACTTTGATGTGCCGATCGGCTTTGATACAGATGTAAATGCAGCGGCTCTTGGTGAAGCGACCTGGGGTGCGGCTAAAGGCTTGAACAGCTGCTTATATATTACAGTAGGAACAGGCATCGGTGCAGGGGCAGTCGTGGAAGGAAAGCTTGTCCACGGTCTGACACATCCAGAGATGGGCCATATTCTAGTTCCTCGTCATCCAGAAGATACGTATACCGGTAAGTGTCCATACCACGCAGATTGTTTGGAGGGCCTGGCAGCAGGACCTGCTATTGAAGCGCGTTGGGGAGTGAAAGCCTACGAGCTTGCCGAGGATCACAAGGCATGGGAATTCCAAGCGTACTATCTGGCACAGGCACTGATGAATTACATTCTCATTATGTCGCCGCAGAAGATTATCCTGGGCGGTGGTGTATCGAAGCAGACGCATTTGCTGCCGCGTATACGGGAACAGCTTCGTACGCTGCTTAATGGATATGTGCATCATCCAGCTATATTGGAGCAGGCTGATCAATATATCGTTACACCAGGATTGCAAGATCGTGCAGGTATTACAGGTTCAATTGCGCTTGCCTTGCAGGCATTGGAAGATAAGTAAGGTACTATAGGGAATACAGCTAAGCCGCAATCAACGGCATGTCTTGGGACATGTCGTTGATTGCGGCTTTATTTGTTGTACCAGCTTATCATTCTCGCATACTTGATGTGCAAACAGATCTGATGATTGTAACTAATGAGTGATTACGATAGAATATATTCTTGAAACGTTAACTAGAATATAAATAAAATAAGTTTACATATAGAGGTGGTGAAGTAAATGTCCGTCATAAAAGGGCGGCAGGATGGCCTTTTTGTTTCATCGACAGGAACGGAAATAGGCAAAACAATAGCTGTTTCTGGCATATCAGCGTGGTTTAAGGCTCATATGAAACGTCCTCCTCAAGTGTGGAAGCCCGTGCAAAGTGGGGTTCAGTTGGGAGATGTGATTGCAGATAGTTATCGATTGAAACATGGTGGATGGTTAACGAATGTGCCGGAAAAGGAGATTGTATCGTCGACGTTCAGGGCTCCCTTAGCACCTATGGCTGCAGCGAGGCGTGAACAGTCAGCTATTTCCTATACCTCTTTGATAGAAGAAGGCAGAGTGCGCATGGGGCGACAGGGGCCACTGCTTATTGAAGGCGCTGGTGGTGTTGCAGTACCTTTTACACCCAGCAAGACGATGGCGCACTTGGCTGCCGATCTGGGGCTGCCGATGATGATTGTGGCAGCGCCGCTGCTGGGTACGATTAGCCATACCGTAACTGCCATTCATTATGCGCGTTATTGCGGGGTACAAGAAATTAAGGTTGTGATAGGAGGAGTGACACCTCAGATCCAAGATGAAAGTCTACCTGATGTGAAGGAAAATGCAGCGATTATCGAAGAACTGACTGGTGTTCCTGTTTTGGGAATTATGCCGTGGCTGCCGCACCCAGTGACCTATTCTGAAGTAGAATGGCGCCTTTGGCGAGAAGAATGGGTTCAAGCTATGGAAGAACAGACCGTTTGGACGGACTGGCTAAGACAATGCTTGCGTACATAAATAGACATAAACATGATATCTGACGAATTTATCTTATGGAATGCTGTCTGGACAATGGCAGCAGTCTAACAACAAACAAGGAGGATGGTGGAGATGACAACTACAGCGGCTACGACAGTACACGACTGGGAGGCACTCGCCAAAAAAGCAATTGCAGGGGATATATTAACGAAGGAAGAAGCGCTTTCGGTAATTCGAGCTGAGGACAGGGAACTGCTTGCCATCATGGCTGCCGCGTATCAAGTGCGTCATCATTATTATGGAAACAAAGTGAAGCTCAATTTGATTATTAACGCGAAGAGCGGCTTGTGTCCAGAAGACTGTGGGTATTGCTCGCAATCCCGTATATCCGAGGCTCCTGTAACGAAGTATCCTTTATTGGAAAAAGAAGTGCTGGTAGATGGCGCACGTAAGGCAATGGACATGCAAGTAGGTACGTATTGTATTGTTGCCAGCGGTCGTGGTCCAACCCCGCGTGAGGTGGATCAAGTAGTAGCTGCTGTGGAGGAGATTAAATCGACGATGCCGATGAAGATTTGCGCCTGCCTAGGCATTTTGACAGATGAGCAGGCTGAGCGATTAAAGGCGGCAGGAGTTGACCGCTATAACCATAACCTTAATACAAGCGAAGATCATTATTCGCATATTACTTCTACTCATACCTATAATGATCGGATCGATACGGTTGAAATTGCAAAGCAAGCAGGAATGTCTCCTTGTTCTGGTGTCATTATAGGTATGGGCGAGACAGATGAACAGCTCGTACAAGTTGCGTTTGCCCTTCGCGAATTGGATGCTGATTCAATTCCCGTAAATTTTTTGAACCCGATCCCGGGCACCCCGCTTGCTAACTTGTCCAATTTGAGTCCTAGGCGCTGCCTGAAGGTACTTGCCTTATTCCGATTTGTGTGCCCCTCCAAAGAAATCAGAGCTTCCGGTGGCAGGGAAGTAAATCTGCGCTCAATGCAGGTAATGGCTTTATACGCAGCTAATTCGGTGTTTGTAGGAGACTATTTGACGACTGAGGGACAAGAGGCTTTGGCAGATTACGGGATGATAGAAGATTTGGGGTTTGAAATCGAACGATGCGCGCTATAGATTGCTTTTATGCAGCACGGCAGGAGCGATATGCTTGGATGCAAGAGGAACTGGATGATTGGGATAATGGGAGTCGAATGCGTGTCCTGCAAGTGACACGTTGGTTGGAAAATGGCTGGATGGAGCGTGAAGGAAAACGGCTTTTCAATTTGGCGTCTAATCATTACCTCGGACTTTGCCCATGGCTGGACGAAGCGACTTTGATGAATGTGAAAACGGACTGCTTTGCGGCAGGCGAAGCGGGCGTGCGTATAGGTTCAGGTGCTTCACGGCTCGTTGTCGGACATGACCCTCTACATGCGGAGCTGGAACAGGATATGGCCAACTTTAAGCAAAGAGATCGGTGTCTCGTCTTTTCAAGCGGATATATGGCGAATGTAGGGGTTATTAGTGCGCTGGTTGGCAGGCATGATACTGTATTCAGTGATCGGTTGAATCATGCAAGCCTTATCGATGGGGCAGTACTGAGCCGAGCCGAGCATATTCGTTATTCGCATCGTGACATGAATCGGTTGGAACATAGTCTTCGAAAATGGAGCGGTGATCGTGTAACTCGGCATAAAGGGCTGATTGTGACGGATGGGATATTCAGCATGGATGGAACGGTTGCACCGCTTGAAGAGCTAGTCGTCTTGGCAGAGCGGTACGGTACCATGCTTATGGTTGACGAGGCGCACAGCGGCGGCGTGTACGGCGTCGGTGGACGAGGGTTGTGTCACGCCGTTGGCGTTCATCAGCGCGTAGATGTGGTCATGGGCACGTTCGGCAAAGCCTTTGGTGCCTTTGGCGCCTATGTTGCAGCGGATGAGGTCTTAATTCGCTATCTGATTAACCGTGCGCGTACACTGGTATACAGCACTGGGCTGCCGCCGCTTATGGCGGCAATCGTACGCAGGCGGCTGCGCGAGGTACAGGCCGCCGACGAGGCGCGCGACCGGCTGATACGCCATGTGGCGCTATTTCGGGCGCGGCTGCGCGCGGGCGGACTTCACACCGGCGCGGGCGACAGCCATATTGTGCCGGTGCTGCTTGGCAGCGACAGGCATGCTGTCGCTGCGGGGCAAGCGTTGGCGGAGGCTGGCGTCGCTGGCATTGCCATTCGGCCGCCGACTGTGCCTGAAGGATCGGCGCGTATTCGCTTTGCGCCGATGGCATCGCATCAGGAGTCGGACTTAATCTGGGCTGCCGATCAGATCGTGCAGGTGGTTGGGAGCTTGAAGGAGGATGCGACTGATGAATCCAATGAATCCATGTTTCAGTGATGAGGATGAACAGGATCTTTGTCTGTGGATTCATGGCTGGGGAGTATCCGCGGATATTTGGCGGACTGCTGCGGAGTCGTTTCCTCATTTTGAACATCATTATATCTCGTTCCGTGACTGTCAAACGGTCGAGGAGATGATAGATGCAGTACGTCTGCTGCCAGAGATTGCAGCAGCAGGCAGAAGCAGGCGGCGCTTTCATGTGATTGGCTGGTCCATGGGGGGCATGCTTGCAATTGATGCTGCCGTAGGATGGCTGTCAAATCGAGCTCAAGGCCAGACTCAAAAACAAACTCAGAAACAGATTAAAGATCAGATTAAAGATCAGATTCAAAACCAGGCTAGAAAAGTAATTGAAGCGCAACAAAACAGGACAACTACGGACGTTGAAGTAATAAGCAGTTGTGTTGATTTTGCAGATTCAGCGATTGGAGATAAGGACAGAGCAAAAAGAAGCGCAGCAGATGAAAGTATGACAAATGCGGAACTAATTAGCGTGGTTCTGGTAGGTACCACGTTGAGCTTTGTGGACGATACAGGTGCAGCAGGCTGGCCGAAGCGGATTGTAGAAAGGATGCGTACACGGTTGCTGCAATCAGCCGAACTCGTTCTACACGATTTTCAGGCCAAGTTCTGGTCGGCGTCCGAGCGTGGGGGCGCCGACTTGCAGCCAGTGCCTGCGCTTAGCCGGCAGCCGCTGGCTGCAGCAGACTTTTCGCCAGCAGGCTTGAATGCAGGGTTAGCATATCTTCTGCAAGCAGATCTGCATGAAGCCTGGTCGCGGCTGCGCAGCACGGACGTACCTGTGCTGTGGCTGCATGGTGCAGAAGACCCGTTATGTCCACTGCGTGCACAGGAGCGAGCCGCAGCATACCGAGGGCGCGGCAAGCTGGCCATGCGTGTCATTGCTTCAGCTGGCCACGCACCATTTTTGACAGCGCGGGACCATTGGAATCAGGAGCTGAGTGCATGGTTCCAATATCTGAGCGTGCGAAAGGAGGGCGAGCAGCATGAAACTACACCAGCTTTTTCCGACCAATAAGGATCAAGCTCCATCTGCCATGAACCTCTTACGTAATGATGTGGCCCCACATGTTACTGTCATTGATAAGCGACTCGTGAAGCGACGCTTTGATCGCCACGCCCATGAGTATGATAAGTACATAGATATACAGCGTGATATGATTCGGCTACTGTTGGATAATCCTGTCATGCGAGCATATATTGAGCTGCATCAGAGGAAATACGAGCAATTACAAGCACCAGCAGCAATTCTGGATATCGGCTGCGGCACGGGCTCACTGATGGCAGCTATACTTGGAGCGCTGCCACGGTCCACTATTTCCTTATTGGACTTATCTCCTAACATGCTTCAGCAGGCTGTTGCTAAGATTACGAGTCTGGCGGGCCAAGATTGTATAAAAGACATTGTAGCAGCTGATGCGGAGTTATGGCTGATGGAGAATGCCTACTTGCGGTATGATTTGATCCTTTCGAGCGCTGCATTTCAATGGTTTAATGCGCCTCAGCGCACTCTGCTGGCAGCCAGTAAAAGCTTGCATCCTGGAGGTCTGTTGGCTTTTACGACATTTTTGCCTGGAACATTGCAAGAATTACACGATTGTTGTGCAGCTGCTGACCAGTATTGCCAATATGAACATACCGCACGTGGCCAAAATTACCCTGACGGTAGCAGTTGGACACGTTGGCTAGATGAGGCATGTGTCAATATGCCAGTTACTTCTACAGAAGGTGTATCTATAGTGAGGGGATCGGCGGCATCGCAGTTATTACAGACTCGGTACTGGTGGTCTGAACATGAGCTTACATATAGGTATCCTAACGTTGAAACACTATTACAGCATATAAGGCGGGTCGGAGCAGGCAATTCACTTGCGTCACAGAGCATGCCTGTGAGCAAGAAGTGGCTGCATGCTTTAAAACATGAATATCTCAAACGATATCGATGTGGAGCGGTGGAAGAGATTCAGGCGACCTACCGGGTTGCAGTCGGATGTGTTCATGCCTTGAGCAATTAAGCTAGGGGCTAGCCTTTATTGGTTTAAGATGTGATCATTCTGGTTAATGTAATGAGATGAATGATGGCTGGAAGCATGGCATACCGAGGTGATGATGTGGGAAAGTCAACACGTAAAGAAATCAGCGTAGATACAGAGAGATATGAAGTCCGCTGCGCTGGAGACACGTATCGATCCAAGACATTGGATTGGGCAAGGCAGTATGCGGTCAGAATATGCATTCCCAACGGCTTGCCTTTTGTGATTTGGGACCGTGAGCTGGATATTGCTGTTATTGAAGTGCAATTAACATCACGCTCAATAAGCGAATATTTATCCACGTAAATAAAAAATATGCCGTCTGCACCAGGGTGCATGACGGCTCTTTGCGATTTATCCCTCAATCAGTGTAACCTCTACCTGCTTCATCAACGAACCGATGTCTTCCAGACGTACTAGACCTGCTGCTGGCATGAGTGCGTTGGCAGTACCGCAAGCAGCCCCCATGCGAAGCTGATCAATCGGCGGCAGCCCGCGCTTATCGGCAACTACAATACCTGCAAGCATCGAATCACCACAGCCAACCGTATTAACGACATCCACCTTTGGTATTGTCACGCGGTAGATACGATGATTAAGGCCTGCGATCGCTCCTTGTCCACCTAGTGAAACGACTACGTTTAAGACCCCTTGCTCCATTAAACGAGCGATTGCCTCGATTACCGAATGTTCATCTGCGGTTGTTCCACCGGTTAGTCTTAGCACCTCGTGCTCGTTAGGCTTAATCAGAAGTGGCTTCGCCTCAACTCCCGCAAGGAGCGCATCTCCGCTTGCGTCCAGTACCGGTACGGCGCCCGCATCTTGAATAAGCTTAATACAGTTTGCATAGAAGGTCGGATGGCAGCCTTGCGGCAAGCTTCCTGACAGAATAACATGGCTGGAACGTCGTGCCAGCATGCTAATCTTGGTCTTCATCGCTTCCTGTGTAGATTCATTTAGCACGGGTCCCTGTTCCAGCAATTCCGTCTGAGTACCGGACAACGGATCAATAATATTGAGACAAATCCGAGATTCTCCATCAACAGAGATAAAGTCATGGTTAATTCCTTCTTGGAATAGCTGCTCTTGAATAAACATCCCATTGTATCCAGCTACAATTCCGCTTGCTGTCACGTCTTCTTTCAGCGTTCGGATCACACGTGCGACATTAATTCCTTTGCCGCCAGCGCAAGCGTGCATATTTTGAATACGGTAAAGCTGGTTAGGTTGAAACTGAGAGGTCACATAAGTCTTGTCGATTGCCGCATTCATCGTTACGGTCGTAATCATCCGTATACTCCCCCAACTTTCTGCTATCCAGCACAGTAAGAGATGGGAACGAGCCGAATCGCCACCATCATCGAAGTGCTATCATAATAAGTGAAGAAAGACTTTCCAACGACATATGCCGAAAGCTGGAAAGTCTATCTCCATCATCTATTTATTATATCGTCGAATCAAGTAAAAGTTTTAAGCTTACGTAGCTGTCAACATGAACTCTGCCTTACCGCCGCAGCCTGCCATTGCGATCTTCTCTTTCGCGAGTGCTTTCACAGCTGCTTTGGCGGGAACCATATATTTGCGCGGATCATTCTCGTCTGGGTTGGCATCAAATACGGCTTTAATTGCATTGGAGAACGCAATCCTGAGTTCTGTAGCGACGTTCATCTTCGACATGCCTAATTTTACGCAGCGCTTTACTTGTTCTTCAGGGATACCTGATCCCCCGTGCAGCACAAGTGGAACACTGACGATCCGCTGAATCTCTTCCAAACGTCCAAAGGCGATATGGGGCTCACCTTTATAAATGCCATGTGCTGTTCCTATTGCAGGAGCGAGGGTAGGTACCCCGGTCTCTTCGACAAAGCGTAGACATTCTTCTGGTACCGCTAAACGGGCATCCTCATCTTCCACCACAATGTCGTCTTCCACACCGCCTACTTTGCCCAATTCAGCCTCAACATTGACGCCTGCAGCTTGTGCGACTTTGACAACCTCCAGCGTGCGGCGCACGTTGTCTTCATAGGGATGCATGGATGCATCGATCATGACGGATGTGTATCCAGCGCGGATGCATTTAACAATTAAGGAGTAGTCAGTGCAGTGATCAAGGTGAAGGGAAATAGGAATGTTGGCGAGCTTGGCGGCAGTCTGGGCTGCTGCAACGATGTATTCAGGTCCAAGGTGTTTGACGGTTCCGACAGTTGTCTGCAAAATGAGCGGAGCGCTCATTTCCTCAGCTGCATCTACGACAGCCTGCAGCATCTCCAATGTATGAACGTTAAAAGCGGTGATAGCAAAACGTTGTTCCCTGGCTGCTTGGAGCATAACGGTGGAACTGATGAGATGACCCATAATTGCATATCCTCCTACAATATAATGATTGAAACAATCAAAATAATGACTTATAATTTCATTAACATGATTATAAAGGAGGCTCTTTATCCATGTCAAACGTGAATATGCATACGTATAACGAGATTTGTGCTCAAAGTGAAGCATTGCATGCAGCTTGGGAGCAGCTTAGAAACCAACAAGATTGGCTGAGAAAATATATTGGAAATACGCAGTTTGAGCAGGTCATATTTATCGGCTCTGGATCATCGTGGTATCAGGCAATGACAATGGCAGCTGCTTATCGTGCTTGGACGGGGCGCCCCGCAGCTGCGCACCCTTCATCGGACCTGTTTTTGTTCCGCAATCAGACGGTTACATCTGCACTAAACACCTTATTGGTTGGTGTATCAAGATCCGGTGAGTCTCATGAAGTCATTTTGGCTTTGGAATCGGTACAAGACTTAACGAACTGGACGACTTGCGGCATTACGTGTTACACGGACAGTAAAATGGCCAAAATGACGGAGTGCCTGGTGTCACCGCTTGGACAGGAGAAAAGTACAGTGATGACCAAATCGCTCAGCAGCATGACCTTTATGATGCAGGCTGCGATTGCACAGGCTTATGGTCATCATCAAGCCATACAACAGTTAGAAGCAATCCTGCAGTCTAATGAATCCATCGTTACAAAGGCAGACAAGGCTGCCCGCAAATGGGTGGAATCCAATTCGTTTACGAAGACTATCTATTTAGGGATGGGTTCTATGTATGGTTTGGCACTGGAGGCTTGTCTGAAGCTAAAAGAAATGACATATACATGGACCGAAGCCTACGGTACGCTGGAGTTTCGTCATGGTCCCAAGTCGATTGTGGATGCAGATACACAAGTAATCTTGCTGTTATCTGAGCAGGCTCGTGATTATGAATTAAAAGTTGCCAAAGAAATGAAGCAGTACGGAGCAAGTATAGTCCTTGTCGCTGCGCGTGAAGGCGAAGATACACAATTTGCAGACTATGTGATGAATATCGGCCATGCTGAACTGATGGATGATGCAAGGTCTGTGTTGTATTTGCCATTTGTGCAGTACAATGGATATTATACAGCAGTTGCGCGCGGATTGAACCCGGATGATCCTCGCAACTTGACTCAATTTGTATCTATTTAAATAAAGAATCGACGCGAGACCAGAATAGGAGAGAACAGGAAGAATGAATGACTCGATGTCTAAGGGCGAACTCCGCCGTCATCAGATCATGCAAGAGTTGAAGCAGCATGGTCGTATTTCAATTGCAGAGATCATAGAGCAATTTGATTGCTCCGAGGCGACGGCAAGACGAGACTTGGACCTGTTAGAGCGTAACGGTGAGCTTATCCGTACAATTGGCGGCGCATTATATGAAGGCGGCAGCGCTGTTCGGGAAGTGACATTCCAGGAAAAAAAGAGCATGCTCTGGCTGGAGAAAGAAGCTATTGCAAAACGTGCTGTTGACTATATTGAAGAAGGCGACAGTATCTGCTTAACTGGTGGCACAACCACTTATCTGATTGCCAAGCTGTTGAAACAGCGGCAGGGGATTACAGTTGTAACTAATGCGGTTAATATTGCGATGGAACTTTCGGACAGTGAGGGCCTACAAGTTGTTGTGATTGGTGGTGTGATGCGCAACAATTCGTTTGAGCTGTGTGGGCCGCTTGCGGAGCGGACGATCGAGCATTTAAATATTGAGAAGTTGTTTATGGGGATAGATGGATTCTCGATTACAAAAGGGATTACAACTTATTCTGAGCTTGAAGCACAAACCGCACGTATGCTGATGCGTCAGGCTGAAGCTACTTATGCGGTATTTGACCATACGAAAGTTGGGCGAGCCTCCTTATTTTCAGTTGCAGGCGTGGGGGAGTTAACAGGAGTTGTTACAGATCGTGCTTTGTCGGAAGAAATGAACACGAAGCTGATGAAGGATGGTATAGAGGTAGCTTACGCGATACTGTGATGATCATGATGTGTGATGCCGTAAATAATTGAATAAGTAATAGAATAATTAACATCATTAATAAATCAATAAATCGTCGGATAAGAGTATACCCTTTAAAATGAAGGAAGTTAATTTTGGGTATTTTGAGTACTATAATCCCTTACTATATCTATATAGATAAATGGACGTTAAGCGGATTATCGAAGCGAAACATCGAAGCGAAACAACCAGGCGAAATTTATGTTAACCGGGGAGAGAACTCTCCGGTTATTTGCATTCGCATGAACTGAATTACGAAATATATGTTGAGTTGAGTTACGGATCGTATAATGAAGTGTGTGACGAGTTGAGTTGCGAATCATATGATGAACGATATAACGAGTTGAGTTACGGACCGTATGACGAACAGTTTAACGAGTGGGGTTACGAATCATATGATGAAGTGTATGACGAGTTGAATTATGAATCATATGACGAATAGTATGATGAGTCGGATTAGAATTAGGAATCATTGAACTGTGGCTTATGCTGCTACGAGAGTAAGGCGGGTAATCATGCTTATTTCCTACTAATGAGGAGATAATGTGGTACTTAAGCTGGAGTACCAGTCTTAATTATAGCTGCCTATCGATTTACAGCGCATATAGCACATATATTGAAGCAAATGAAGCACATAAG
This sequence comes from Paenibacillus sp. ACRRX, assembly GCF_022346885.1. Classification (GTDB taxonomy): domain Bacteria; phylum Bacillota; class Bacilli; order Paenibacillales; family Paenibacillaceae; genus Paenibacillus_B. Next base: position 76,971 of record NZ_JAKRNK010000004.1, on the reverse strand, counting down.
ACGGAAATGTGGCCTTATACTATGAATTACTGCGACAATTGCAGTGAATAAGCCTAATAATCGGCCTTAAGTTGATCTATTTGATAAGTTAGGAACCTACCTGTATGTGTCTAAATTGCAACAGTGAGAGGATAAAAGCCAATAAATATCGTTAGCATCTGAATCCCATTTCGCTTCAAGTGCGTAATACAGGGTAATGAATCGTATGAATTGCACGCAACAGGAGCATCTTAAGAGTACGAAAAGTCCGCACTGCTGTTGTGTAACTTAGCACATACTGGCAATACATCTGTAGCCGCCTTGCTCGCTTGCATCCGCCGATTCAGCATGTTAGAATGAGTGATGAATTTTACACTGCAAGATAGCGTGTTACTAGTACGACTAGGCATGAGCTAAGCGGCTGTTCACGGAGTGAACCGCATGCTTCAGCGCATGCCTTTTTTGATTTTGTTGTGTAGCCGCAGAAGAGAGCTTGAGGACAACATCAGATACAGCATCGCGGACAATAATATGGACTGATCGAGGAGGAATTCTCATGTTTGGATTTGGGAAAAAGAAAAAATCGATTTCAATTACAGCACCTATTACAGGTAAAGTAGTACCATTGGAGCAAGTTCCAGACCCGGCTTTTGCTCAAAAAATTATCGGTGACGGCATTGCGATCGAGCCTGAACAAGGCAGCCTGGTTGCACCTTTCGACGGACACGTTATTCATTTGATCGACACGCATCACTCCCTGGTGCTCGGACATGAGTCCGGCCTGGAATTACTCGTTCATATCGGGGTAAACACAGTTTCACTGCAAGGCAAACCGTTCACAACCTATGTGAAATCAGGTGACAAAGTTAAAAAAGGCGACAAACTGATTGATTTTGATATCGCCCAAATTAAAGAAGCAGGATTGCCTGTCATCACACCGATCATTGTTGCTAACGGCGATATTGTAGCTGAACTGAAAGTAAACCAAGGCCAAGCAACAGCCAACTCATCTGAATTGATGGAGATCATCTTAAAATAAATTAACCTGCACAATTAAGCAGAAGCATTTGGATTCACATTTTACTAAAGAACAGGAGCAAACGAAAATGGAAAAACAATTTACAATTAAGAACCCACAAGGTATTCACGCGCGTCCGGCTGGCGCTATCATGAAGAAAGCAAGCGAATTCGCTAATGCGCAAATTTCCTTGGAATTTAACGGACGTAAAGTGAGCGCTAAAAGTATTACTGGCGTGTTGACACTAGGTATGAAAGCGGGCGATTCCGTTACCGTTATTACAGACGGTGAGCAAGCTGCAGAAGCGCTTGAAGCTGTTGGCAGCATCATAGAGTCTGTGCTTGATTAATTGATTTTCGATTCAATCAGACGGGGAAAGAAGAACTAAGTCCTTGGTCGTTAATATTAATAGTCATCAATTTCAATACAGAGATAAGAAACCTTACTATACACGCGTTATGTATTATATCTTCTAAAGGAGTGGAGAAACCGACATGCAACTTAAAGGGATCGCAGCAGCATCTGGCTATGCAATTGGACCGGCATTTATTATGCAAGAGCAAACAACTGTAGTTGAACGCAAGCAGATTCCAGCAGCAGATGTGGACGCGGAAGCGACACGTTTGCAACAGGCTGTTAATCAAGCAATGGCGGAATTAGAGCAGATCAAGGAAGATACTGCAGCGAAGCTTGGCGAGCACCATGCGGAGATCTTTGCGACGCATATTTTAGTGCTTCAAGATGAGGAATTTATCGGGCAAGCAATTGAAAAGGTACGTTCGGAAGCTGTGAATGCTGAATATGCATTACAGGAAGTGACCCAACAATTGGTCGATATATTTACAAGTATGGACAATGAGTATATGCGCGAGCGTGCATCTGATTTCCGTGATGTAAGCCAACGTGTTCTCAGTGTGTTGACGGGTAAGCGATCCGCATCGCTGAACGATTTTCATGAAGCAGTTGTCCTGTTTGCTCATGACTTGACGCCGTCTGATACCGCAACACTTGATCGCAGTAAAGTGGCTGGCTTCGCTACCAATATTGGCGGGCGCACATCGCACTCTGCCATTATGGCTCGTTCCATGGAGATCCCTGCTGTTGTCGGTCTTCAATCCGCTACCAATACGGTAAAAGACGGAGATATGATTATTCTGGACGGCGCACAAGGGATGATTCTGGTAAATCCGGATGCAGACACCTTGTCGACGTATGAACAGAAGAAAGCCAAGTTTGAGAAGCGACAAGAAGAAATGAAGCTGTACAAAGACAAGCCTTCAATCACGACTGATGGTCATGAAGTAGAGCTCGTTGCCAATATCGGCAATCCGCAGGATGCGCTTGGCGCCCGCAACAACGGTGCTGAGGGCGTTGGCTTGTTCCGTACGGAATTCCTTTATATGGGGCGCGATAGCTTCCCGACCGAAGAAGAGCAGTATCATAGCTATTCGACAGTAGTCGAAACGCTTGGAACTGATAAGCCAGTTGTCATCCGTACGTTGGATATAGGTGGCGACAAAGAGCTGCCTTATCTGGAACTGCCAAAGGAAATGAATCCTTTCTTAGGCTACCGTGCTATTCGTATCTGTCTGGATCGTAAGGATCTGTTTAAGACACAACTACGGGCTATTCTGCGTGCAAGTGCACACGGTAACATCAAGCTGATGTATCCGATGATCTCAACGCTTGCTGAGCTGCGCGCAGCTAATGAGATTCTGAAGGAAACCCAAGAAGAGCTTGATGCCGAAGGTATTGCTTACAACAAAAACATGGAGGTTGGCATGATGATCGAGGTACCAGCTGCCGCTATTATTGCGGATCAGTTGGCTAAGGAAGTTGACTTCTTCTCGATCGGCACAAACGACCTTGTTCAATATACGATGGCTGCAGATCGCATGAATGAGAAAGTGTCCCATCTGACACAGCCATTTAACCCAGCTGTGCTTCGCTTGATTCGTATGGTTATTGACGCGGCACATAAGGAAGGCAAATGGGCCGGCATGTGTGGCGAGATGGCCGGAAACTTGACAGCCATTCCAGTCTTGCTAGGTCTTGGCCTGGATGAGTTCAGCATGAGCGCAAGTTCTGTCTTGCCTGCGCGTGTTTTGATCAATCGTTTGAATCGCGATGAGCTTAAGCAGTTGGCAGAAGAGGCATTGATAATGGAACATGAAGAGGATATCCAACGTCTCGTTTACGATCGCGTACCTGCGGTTCAAGAATTGATGCTGTAGCACATATAGAAGGAAGGGCACAAATAGGCCCTTCCTCTATCACGTTTCTGACGATATATAATTTAAAATTGGGTAGTTCAAAATTGTTATTTTAGGGAAGTAGCTATATTTGGACAGGAAACTAAATATAATTATATTATGAGTTGACTTTCGAAAATGCTTGACTTAAAATGGGGTTACGTTTCGGCTGAACGCTAAGAAGCGAAAACGTTTCCACAACCAACTTCTCTTTGCATTACTCATGAGGAAGGAGCTTTATGTTGTCGGGCGAGCGTCGCTTTGAGATTATACGTGCATTAAGCAACAATGTCGTATTGGCAAACGATGTGTGGTCGAACAAAGAAACTATTCTCATGGGCAAGGGAATCGGGTTTGGTGCGAAGCCGAGCGCTTCCATAGAGCATTCCGATGCTCGCATTGAGAAGAAGTTCTCGCTGGCAAGTGAACAGCATTTATCACAGTATCAGATGATTCTGGAACAGATAGACGCCGAGGTTATTATGGTGTCCGAGCGAATTATTTCCTTGGTATCCGAACAACTGACTCCCGATCTGAACGAGCACATTCATCTGGCTCTTCCAAGCCATATTGAATATGCATTGTACCGAATCCGAAATGATATTTCGATAGAGAATCCGTTTCTTTGGGAAATACGCACGTTGAATCCTAAGGAGTATGAAGTAGCAACCCAAGCAGCCGAATTAATCGGGTCTGCATTTGGAGTTGTTATCCCGGAAGACGAGATCGGCTTCCTGACCATTCATATTCAATCTGCTGTTGCTCATGTTCCAGTAGGCAATGTGGTGCAGTACAATCACTTGCTGAAGGAGCTGGTCGTTCTTATAGAAGACCGACGAGGCAGTAAGATTCCTAAGGATAGTATCGATTACTTGAGGTTAATAACCCATTTACGATTTGCGATTGAGCGGATTCGTCAAGGTGAGCATTCACGTAATCCATTTCGGGATAAGCTGATGGATATGGTGCCGTATGAATTTGGAGTAGCGAAGGAATGCGGGGCATTAATGGCGAAGACGTTGAATATGAATGTATCAGACGATGAGGTCGCATACATTGCTATGCACCTGTACCGATTGTTTCAGAAGGACTTTGAATAATTCCACGTTACAAGCGTGTTACTAGTACGACTAGGCATGAGCTTGCGGGAATGTGTGACCTTTATCTATTACGGGTAAAGGTAATTACACACATGCTGCAGGCTCATGCTTTTTTTGTTCTGATACAAGAAGTAACCGCTTAATCAAGGATCTGTTCTCAGACCTCGACGGTCTCATCACTAAAAAGTGTTAACGCTTTAATTTTCATCCCTAACGGTGATGATAGGTTATCGAATAATTCTTTAACCTTTTATCCATACTTTATTTATTCACATGAAGGAGGAACATGTCATGCTAGCCTTTTTGCAAAAAATTGGTCGAGCATTGATGCTTCCGGTAGCAACTCTTCCGGCAGCGGCAATTTTACTTCGATTCGGCGCTATTGACTACGTGAAAGATTTTCACATGGGCGCTGCAGGCGAGTTTTTGAATCAGTATGTAGCTCCATTTTTATTTGCAGGTGGGGATACCATCTTTAAACAATTACCGCTCATATTTGCAGTAGCCATTGCAATAGGATTAGCGGGAGATGCAGTTGCTGCATTAGCGGCTGTGCTTGCTCATATCATTCTTATGAAAATATTGGAGATCACTCCTGGTATTTTCAGTTTCATTCCAGATGACTTGAAATTGGATATGGGTGTACTAGGCGGTATACTAGCAGGATGTTTGGCTGCCTTTATGTACAACAGGTATCATAATATCAAGATGCCTGATTGGCTAGGGTTCTTTGGTGGAAAACGATTTGTTCCGATGGTAACATCCGTTTCGATTATTATTATAGGTCTTGCCTTTGCGATTGTTTGGGGTCCAGTACAACAAGCTATCGATTCATTTGGTAACTGGGTTGTTGGTTTAGGGGCAATTGGCTCTGGTGGCTTTATGGTGGCTAACCGCTTGCTTATTCCAACGGGATTGCATCATATCCTTAACAACATTGCTTGGTTCCAACTTGGTACATTTACAGACGCCGCTGGCGAGGTTGTGAAGGGTGATATTACTCGTTTCTTCGCAGGAGATAAGTCAGCTGGTATGTTTATGACAGGTTTCTTCCCGATCATGATGTTTGCTCTGCCTGGCGCGGCACTTGCCATTATTCACACTGCACGTCCTGAAAAACGCAAAGCTGTAGCATCGATCTTTATGGGAGTTGCATTTGCTTCATTCTTGACAGGTGTAACGGAACCAATTGAGTTTGCGTTCATGTTTGCAGCTCCAGTATTGTTCGTGGTGCATGCTGTGTTGGCCGGTGCCTCTGGCGTAATTACAGCACTGTTGGGTATCAAGCACGGCTTTGGTTTCTCGGCTGGATTCATCGACTATGCGCTGAACTTCCCGCTTGCGACTAAGCCATTGTGGCTCATTCCAATCGGTATTGCATACTTCGTTGTTTATTACTTCTTATTCCGCTTCCTTATCGTGAAGCTGAACCTGAAGACACCTGGACGCGAAGTAGAGACAGAGGAGTCTAATGCGGCAACAGCTGGTGCAGCTAATAGCACCCTCAAAGAAAAAGCTGTTAAGGTATTAGAAAATATCGGCGGCAAAGATAACATCATTACAAACGAAGCTTGTATTACTCGTCTTCGTCTGACGCTGAAAGATGATAGCTTGGTTAACGAGTCTGGTTTGAAAGCGTTGGGGGCAGCAGGTATTATGCGATTGGGCAAAGGTAACGTACAAGTTGTATTCGGTACCCAGTCTGAGCTGCTAAAAGAAGAAATTAAGAAACTCTAACTTTAAGCGTGTCATAGCTTAGCTAATAGAACACTCCGCAATGGGTCTGTTATTCAGTTGGATAACAGACACCCATTGCGGGGTGTTTTTGTATAGGTCGTTCATTTCACATGTAAAATCAAAACAATATTGAGTCTAATGACTCATATCGTTATAATTAGAATGGTAGAGTATTCCTATATCTATTTTTCAAAAGATACATAATCAAGGACATTCATGTGCGGACGGGGGAGTCGGAAGCATGCTGAAGTACCGCCTGATTGTATGGTGTAATTGTATAGGGGCTTTGCTGTTTATCGCGTGCAGCTTAATTATAGACCTGAAGCAAGTATGGCAGGTGATCGTAAGCTGGCTGATGGGAGCCGCTTGTATTACGGTAGCTGTGTACTACACAGACAAGATGAACAAGGATAGTTGATATGCTGTAATGTGGGGCAATCATTGCTTTTAGAATGGATTGGGCTTGATGCAGACACGAACTGCTTAAAAGGATTGCAACAATGCGGCATAAAGAGAAATTGCAGCTAACTGTTATCGTTATCCCGAACTTAAATACCCCCGTACTCGCTTAATGCGATACGGGGGTATTGTTGTGTAACTGATACGTGGTAATAACGATGAAGCTAGCTTTGTGCCATACGACGGAAGCTTTCGTGCGAAGCTTCAATTGTCTTGGTGATATCCTCATCGGTATGCGCAGTTGTGAGGAACCAAGCTTCGTATTTGGACGGAGCCAAATTGATCCCTTGATTCAGCATGTGGCGGAAGTAAGCGGCAAACGCTTCTGTATCCGTGTCTTGAGCATGCTCATAATTGGTAACCGGGTGGTTACAGAAGTGCGTCGAGAAGGAGCCGCGAATTCGGTTAATCGTCAGCGGAATGCCGTATCGATCAGCACCTTCTTGGATGCCTGCAGTCAAGCGGATTGAGAGCTCTTCCATACGCTCGTAAACGCCTTCGCCCTGCAGTACTTCCAAACAAGCAATACCTGCAGCGATTGAGGCCGGATTGCCTGCCATTGTGCCTGCCTGATAAGCAGGACCGAGCGGTGCGACTTGTTCCATAACGTGCTTGCGTCCACCGTAGGCACCGATTGGCAGTCCTCCGCCAATAATTTTGCCTAGTGCGGTCAAGTCAGGCTCGATAGCTGCATGATCAGGGAACACACGATAGGTCTGTGTCGAACCGTAATGGAAGCGGAATGCGCTGATGACTTCATCGTAAATGACCAATGCGCCGTATTCGCGTGTAAGCTTGCACAGTCCTTCAAGATAGCCTTCATGTGGCATAACCATACCAAAGTTGCCGACAATTGGCTCGACCATAACGGCGGCCACATCCTCTCCCCAATGCTCCAGTGCAGCCTTGAGGCTGTCGAGATCGTTAAATGGCACCGTAATGACTTCCTGCGCGATGCTGGCAGGAATGCCGGCACTATCCGGTATACCTAGTGTCGACGGACCGGAGCCGGCCGCCACAAGTACAAGATCCGAATGGCCGTGGTAACAGCCGGCAAACTTAATAATCTTGTTGCGCTTTGTATAGGCACGGGCTACACGAATTGTTGTCATGACCGCTTCGGTACCAGAGTTGACGAAGCGGACTTTGTCCATAGAAGGGATAGCGGATTTGAGCATCCGCGCCAGTTGAATTTCTAGCTCAGTAGGCGTGCCGTACAGCGTGCCATTCTCAGCGGCTTTTGTGATCGCTTGTGTAATGTGCGGATGGGCATGACCGGTAATAATCGGACCGTATGCTGCGAGATAATCAATATAGGTATTGCCGTCCACATCCCAGAAATGAGCGCCTTGCGCGCGTTTCATAAATACAGGCGCACCACCGCCTACTGCTTTAAATGAGCGGGAAGGGCTGTTCACCCCACCTACGATATGTTCGAGCGCTTCTTCGTATAATTGTGCGGAGCGTTCGCGAGGTTGCATCATCATGTTTCTCCATCTCCTTATTGTGGTCGTCGAACGATTGACTTTTTTAGCCTGTAAACCAGAGTCTGACAGGCTGTAATGCGTTGATCATACAAGTAACGTCTTACCATGCGTATGTAGTCTTTGAACACGACGAGCCTGTAATATTCGCACTGTCAGTATACTTCTGAATGGCTAACTACCTTGTTCGTCCATATGTCCGTAAAGAATGGCATATATATAAAGCCATGTTCAACGAGTAAAGTTGTTATAGGTTATGTCAGAGGTGTCCCGTTATCAAGAGATATGCTGTTGTTAGTGAGGAGCAGCAGAGGTCGCAGGATCATTCACTTTAAGCAGCTGCCTAATGTACATCCGCAGTTCCTCTTCGCTCTTTACGCCTAACACAGCGGCGTTATGGATACGCTTCTCCACTAATAACTCCGTCGGTGGAAGCTGCTGACTGGGCCCCACATTGATTTGCATTCCAAGCATGCCGAGCTTGATCATGTCGTCAGCTGTTAAGTTGGTCTCCACGTAAGGCGACATTTTGTGGATCAAATTCGGGAGTGTCAAAATCGACCAGGCGGATTTCATCTTCTGGGCGACTGCACCCAGCATTTCACGCTGACGCTTCGTGCGCGAATAATCGGACAACGCATCGTGTCGGAAACGGACATATTGGAGCGCGCTGCTGCCATCAAGCAGCTGCTTGCCTTTTTTGAGATGAATATCGTACTGGTGTTTATCTGCTTTGCTTGTATAGTCCATATCTTTTTCGACGTCCATCTCAATGCCTCCCATGGCATCGATAAGCGCAATAAAGCCTTCAAAGTCGGTATAGACGTAATATTGGATATCGAGACCTGTCCATTTGCCAATCGTCTGCATCACAAGATTGGGACCGCCTGCCTGAAGCACGGTATTGGCGCGATCTTGCCCCATGTTCGGAATATCCATGACGGCATCCCGCATGACAGACATCAGCTGGGCTTGCTTCGTTAACGGATTAATGGAAGCGATAATCATGGAATCGGTACGCGGACTTTCCGTTTTCTGAAGACCACGCGTATCCGCACCCAACAGCAAAATGTTAACTCGCTCTTCGCCTTCCCACTTTGGCGGCTCAGGAGCAGGCTTCGTTCCCATTGTGGCGACGCTTGACGCCGGAAATCGCGTGTGCTGTTGATCCTTGCTCAGGCTATTCAAGCTATCATAGAGCCACCAAGCATACGAACCTGCACCCGCAACGAGTATCAAGGTAAAGGTGAGCAAAAGCATTTTCCACTTCTTATAGATCCATCTCATGTTATAGTCTCCGTCCTTTCCGCAGTCGGAAATAAGGAAGCGGGTACCAGATGTCGGTTCCGATGCATTCATACCAGGTCGATATCATGATATATTAGACATTGTGGGTTAACCCCATAACCATATCTCTCCTATTATACGAGGTTTAATCCTCGATTATCAATGAAATGGGTATATTGACGGAAGAGAATTGGCAAGACAATAAGGGGAGAAAGGTGGATACGAATCAAATGAACGCAATCGAAGTGGAACTGCTGCGCAAGACGTTTCAGGTGCAGCGGAACCGTGAGGGCTTAAAGGGTGCTTTTATGGATCTGTTTAAGCGCGAATATAACGAAGTAGCTGCGGTAAAAGATATCTCGTTTACGATACCCCAAGGAGAAATATGCGGGTATATCGGAGAGAATGGAGCAGGAAAATCAACAACGATCAAGATGCTTACGGGCATACTGGTACCTACGTCGGGATCAATCCATGTGCAGGGATACGTGCCTCATAAAGAACGAGAGGCTTTTGTAAAGCATATTGGTGTTGTTTTCGGACAGCGCAGCCAGTTGTGGTGGGACATCGGTGTGATCGAGTCATTCCGCTTGCTGCGCAAAGTGTATCGAGTATCCGAAGAAGACTTTAAGCGTAGATTGGATGAATTAATCGAGCGGCTTCAATTGCAGGAGCTGCTGCATCGACCTGTCCGCAAACTAAGCCTCGGGCAGCGAATGCGCTGCGAGCTTGTAGCGGCACTGCTGCATCAACCAGATGTATTGTTTCTGGATGAGCCTACAATCGGCCTTGATATTGTTGTGAAGACTGAAATTCGGGAATTTCTACTGCATTTGAACCGGGAATACGGCACAACGATTCTATTGACAACACACGATCTGCAAGATATCGAGGCCTTATGCTCGCGGGTTATTATGTTGGATGACGGAAATATCATCTATGATGGCGGATTGGATACGTTAAAGGCGACATGGGGCAAAGGAAGAGAAGTAAGACTGGAGTTTGCAAAGCCGATGACAGCTGATATGCTTACGGCGCTGACTACAGGCATGGCGGTGAATTGGGAGCAGACCTCCAGCTTGCAGGCCAGCGTATTTGTTCCAACGGACAGCAACGTATCGGATGTCATCGCACGGATCGTTAGTCAGACCGCAATTAGCGATCTGAGTATTCACGAGACGAACACAGATGATATTGTTCGTGAGATCTACAAGACAGGTTCTGCCAGCGCACCTGCCATTGAGATGCTGCAGCAGTCGGCGACAGCCGCTGCACAGGCGGCAGAAGCGTCATTGGAGTCCACTAAGTCGGTGACAGCAGCATTATCACAACCGCTGGAGTCAAGCCCTGCGACTGCACAATTGGATCAAGAGAAAGTGAAGGATGAATCGGCCACTGCAAAAGCCAAAGCGGGGGCTGGTGAGTCATGATTAGCACTTATGTGGAACTGATTCGGATGCGTTTCCTGACGATGCTCGCCTACAGAGTGAACTATTATTCCGGTATTTTAATCTACACGCTTAACATCGGTGTGTATTATTTTACGTGGCAGGCGATATACGGAGGACAAGGAACTTTGGCGGGCTTCACTGCTGATCAGATGACCACTTATATTGCTGTTTCTTGGATGGCACGGGCGTTTTATTTTAACAATCTGGATCGTGAAATTGCAGGCGAGATCCGGGACGGCAGCGTAGCGATTCAATTTATAAGACCCTACAACTACATTGTCGTAAAAATGATGCAAGGTCTTGGAGAGGGATGCTTCCGGCTGCTGTTGTTTATGACACCTGGCTTAGTCATTGCGTGTTTGTTGTTCCCTGTCAAGCTGCCTCATGATCCAAAGTTATGGGTTACATTTGCGTGGATGCTGTTTATGAGCTTCCTGATTAATTCGCAGATTAATATTATTACTGGACTTTCCGCTTTCTTTATTGAAAACAATGAAGGAATGATGCGCATGAAGCGGGTTGTGGTCGATCTGTTTTCTGGTGTTATTGTTCCGATTTCATTTTTCCCGGGTTGGCTGAAGGGGCTGAATGAATGGCTGCCTTTCCAAGCTATAACGTATCTGCCGAGCTCAGTCTTCACAGGGCGTGTCCCAGATGGAGACATATTAGGAGTCATGGCGGTACAAGTGATCTGGCTGGTCATTCTTACGATACCGATTATTATGCTGTGGCGCTCGGCCCGCCATCGTTTGTTCGTGCAAGGGGGGTAGACGGCGATGTATTATATGGGACTTGTGGGAGAATATTTGAAAAATTACGCCAAAACGCGTCTGACCTATCGGGCAGACTTCTGGATCGAGGTCTTGTCGGATTTACTCTTTCAGGCGACTAACTTGATCTTTATCTTTGTAGTCTTTATGCACACGCCGACACTTGCTGGCTGGACACGAGATGAGATGGTGTTTGTATATGGTTACTTTATGATTCCCTACGGTTTGTTTATTTGCTTCTTTAATCTGTGGGGGTTCAGTGAACGTTATATTGTCAAAGGCGAGATGGATCGCATTCTAACGCGGCCTGCTTATAACCTGTTTCAGATCCTGCTCGAAAATGTGGACCCGCCCGCAGTCATCGGTTCCTTTATTGGAACGCTGATGATGGGGATTTGTTGGGTGCGGCTTGATCTGCCCTTCGGACTCCTTGAGGTAGGGGTGCTCCTTGTGATGATTGTCGGATCGGTTATGATCTATTTTGGCATATACATTGCGCTTACCTCCATCTCTTTCTATTCAGATGCACCGACGGGCATTTTGCCGCTTGTGTATAATATTCAGAGCTATGGCCGTTATCCGATGACCATCTATAACCGTTTCATTCAGGTGCTGTTGACGTGGATACTGCCATTTGCTTTTGTAGGTATTATCCCAGCTTCTTATTTTATAACCGGCAAAGGGATGAAGCAGTTGGCACTGTATACGCCGCTGGTTGGGATTGTCGCATTTGCAATAGGATTAACGCTATGGAATATAGGAATCAAAAAATACCGTGGTGCAGGTTCTTAGTTGGTAATGTTTCTGCGGGAAAAGGGGATGTCTGTCATGTCTATTGGCATGGGGCATCCTCTTGTTTTACTGCTTTTGTTTCGATTATTGGTCGCAAAGATTTACATATGTTAAGCTAAGGGGACTTCATCCGTATTACATAGGAAATGATAGGAAATGAGAGGTGCTGACGATGTCAGAGACTTTGCAAATAGGACACCTTGTCCCGGACTTCAACCTGCCAGGCTCTTACGGACAAGATGTAAGCTTAAGTCATTATCGGGGACGGAAGGTCGTCTTGTATTTTTATCCGAAGGATAATACGCCGGCCTGTACGCAGGAGTCCTGTGATTTCCGCGACTTTCATGGCGACTTTGAGAAATGGAATACTACTATTATCGGAATTAGCCCTGATCCGTTGAAATCGCATGCCAAATTTGCTGCCAAGCATGAACTGCCGTTTCTGTTGCTGTCTGACGAGGATCATCAGGTGGCTGAACAATTTGGTGTGTGGCAATTAAAGAAGTTGTACGGCAAGGAGTACTTCGGGATTGTCCGCTCCACGTTTCTAATTGACGAAGATGGCAAGCTGAAGCAAGCATGGCGCAATGTAAAAGTTAAGGGGCATACACAGGCGGTATTGGAGGCTGTTCAAGGATAAGAATGCTTCCCTGGACTTGCTTGATCAGAGCGGCTTTACGGTTAAATAGCGTTGAACTGAAAACAGGAACAGCCCCTTTATACCCTATATAAGGCAAAGGGGCTGTTATTTATTTAAGCGGGGCTATATACATTGGAGCTGGTTACTACTTGGCAATATTTTGTCCCGAGATACGTCCGAATGTAATAATATCCGAAATAGCGTTGCCGCCAAGGCGGTTAGCGCCGTGAATGACACCTGTTACTTCGCCTGCTGCGTATAAGCCAGGAATGACATTCCCGTCTTCGGCCAACACACGGGTATCCTTATCGATGACAAGACCACCCATCGTATGGTGCACAGAAGGCACGGCCTTCTGAATATAATAAGGGCCTTGTTCAAGGGAGACGAGACCGCTGCGGTGCTTAAAGTCCAAGTCCTTGCCTGTTTTCGCATATGCATTGACCTTGTTCACTGTGTCCTGCAGCGCTTTCGGATCAACCTTGAAGAATTTAGCTGCTTCCTCAATTGTGTTCGCTTTATAGAGCAGACCATCTTTTACTAATTGATCATATTCGTCTTGATGAACCTCGATTGTCTTGCCGATGTCTGCAATATGCTGGTTCCAGAACTGATAGGCATACTTGCCTTCTTGCGCAAGAATGGCTTTCGAGATAACATCTCGGCGTTCCAACTCTTCAACAAATCGCTGACCGCTTTGATTAATCAGAATAGCGCCGTCGAAACGAGAGTCGGCCACAAGTGAGATGACACCTGTCTTTGGATTACAGACCGGATACGTTTGAATATTTTCCATATTCGTAATGCCCGCTTTAAGCTCTTGTGCCATCACAATACCATCGCCGGTAGTCCCTGGTGTATCTGTGGACATATAGCTTTCGTCAAGGACCGGGTTATATTTCTTGCGCATTTCCACGTTTGAACCAAAACCGCCTGTAGCGATGACAACGCCTTTATTGGCATGGAACGTGATCTTTTGACCATCCTTGCTAGTCGCCTCGACTGCGTTCACTCGACCGCTTGCGTCCATTAACAAATTCTCTGCTTTCATAGAAGTCTTTACAGGAATTTGCAGCTCATCTGTCTTTGCCTTCAGTTTCTTAATTAATTCAGCACCTGTATGGCCTACAGGGATTAAGGCGCGTTTGCGCGAGTGACCGCCGAATTGGAACAGATGATCCGGCAAGAATTCAACCTTAATCTCGTCACGCAGCCATTCTGCGGAAGCAAGGGCTTGCTCGGCCAGAATCTTGACCATCTCAGGCTTGCCCAGATTGTCTCCACCTTTCATGGTGTCTTGATAGAACAATTCAGGCGTATCATCCTTAATGCCTAACGCTTGCTGCACCCAAGTGTTTGGCGCGTTCATCTCTCCACCCGATATGAGGGTATTGCCGCCAATCGTTGGCATTTTCTCTAAAATAACAACACTTGCGCCTGCTTTCTTCACTTCAATCGCGGAACTAAAGCCTGCACCGCCTGCGCCGATGACGACAACATCAAAGGTCTGATCCGTTTCTTCCGTGCTTTTGCTGTTTCCAACTGCAGAGCCTGCCGCTAGAGTAAGGCCCGACTTTGTAATTGCATCTTGGATTGCTTCCAAATATCCTTTGCTGGTGGCGGTAGATCCGCTGATCGCATCCACTTCAGCGCTGTTGGCTTGAATAACGCTGTCTTTTAATTGTGTATATACGGGCTCGGCCAGCACCTCGTTTTCTTTTTGCTCTAACACATCGACATTTGTAATTTTACCGTCAGCAAATGTCACTTCAACTTTAATATCACCGTGCTTGCCATTACCGACACCGATTTCTTTTACGGCTCCTTCTGATTTCGAAGCCGTATTGTCTGTTGACCCGCAAGCTGACAGTGAGAAGGCTAGACATAAAATGAGAACGACAGATAATAGTTTGGTGGCTTGTGTACGCATAATTCCTCCTGAAAGTTGGGATGATTGGCTTGCCTGTGAAGATGTACAAGTAGTAGTGAATATATTCACTAAATAAGGCGTACTTACTCCATATAAAGAATGTGGAGCAGGAGTGCTGCACAGGCAGTTCATAGTTGGTATTCTTGTGAAAAGTATTACAATGTTAAGTATAGAAGAGGTGGAGACAAAAGTATTTGCACAGACTGTCCTTTTTTTATCCTTTTCGGGCGAGTGATTCTCCTCATTTGATCTAGACAGCGAACGTGATGTAATACAAATATGAGATCCTTACAACGAAAAATAACGTATTATGTCGGCGGATGCTTTGCTTTATTATTTATGGCTTTGCTCGTAACCATTCATCTAGAGATGGAAAGTACCGTTATTCCGCTAAATAAGAGCTTAACCCAACAAATCGTTAACGCACGCAGTGATCAGATTGCCTATTGGTTTGAGCAGCGGGTTGGGGAGGTGGATTTGCTCGCTTCGCTTGCGTCCGAGCACAGATGGGGGAAGAAAGAGCTGCTGCACGAAATAGAGCAGTTAGTCAAGACGCGGAAAGAGGCGTATGAGTCTATTCGGGTTGTTGATATTGCAGGCAATTCATGTTCACTGCACGACAAGCCATTCTCTATTGTATTGAGACCCTATTACCAGAAGCTGCTCGAGTCAGATAAAGCGTATGTCATTAGTGACGTGATCCGGTCACATGCCAATCAGGCGGACATTGTGGTCATTTTACACCGTGTCGAACCGCTTGTAGACGACGAAGTTGCTTATATTGCTGCGGCCGTCCCCATTGGGAAGATGCAGGATATTGCGAAGGATATTTATGTATACGACGGGATGGGCAAGCTCCTGGTTGGTGATCAGTTCGATGCGAAGCTAAACGATACATCAAAGGGAGCAGAGCAGATGGCGCTGTTCACTGCTGCGATCCGAAACGTTCCAGGCTGGAGTCTAACGTTTCAATTGCCAAAGTCACAGTTGTCACAAGGGATGAAGCAAATGCAGCGCTCAGCGCTGCTAACAGGCAGTGTGATCGGTATCTTTTTGCTGGTTTTGTTAATGCTGCTTGCCGCTTCCATTGTGAAGCCAATAAGAGCTTTGCAGCGAGTAATGAAGAAAGTAGAGGACGGGAATCAAAGTGTAAGGTCTAATGAACAGCGCAATGATGAGATTGGTGAATTAGGCAGGAGCTTTAATCAGATGCTTGTGAAGTTGTATCGGTATGAGCATGAGAAAAAGGAAATGGAGTTAAGGCTGATTCAAGAACAGATTAAGCCTCACTTCTTGTACAATACGCTGGATACTATTCAATGGATGGCAGCAGGCCATGGTGCAGATGACGTTGTAGGGATGGTAGAGGCGCTGAGCACGTATTTTCGTTTAGGACTGGGCGGTGGAAGCCAGTATATTACGTTGGAACAGGAGTTTCACCATGTGGAGAGTTATTTGCACATTCAATGCGTGCGCTATGAAGAAATATTGGAGTATGAACTGTTCTATGACGAGTGTCTGGGACACTATCCCATTATTCGTTTTTTGCTGCAGCCGCTGGTCGAAAATGCAATATACCATGGCATCAAGCCATTAGTTAACCGGAAGAGCAAAATCTCCATTTGCGCTTATGAGCGTGAGCACTGCTTCATGATCGAGGTAGCCAATAATGGAGTCGACATTCCGGAAGCAGCTCTAGCCAGCATTCAAGAGGCGTTGTTAGCGGGCATACCGCAGAAGGGGGTTCTCGGCTTCGGCTTGTATAGTGTTGATCATAGACTAAGACTGGCATACGGCGAGCCTTATGGCTTACACATTCAAAGCGGCGAGGGAAGTACGAGGATGCTGCTCACACTGCCATTGGAGGGAAGACACCATGTGGAACGTTATGATCATTGACGATGAATCGATTATTCGTAAAGGGTTAAAGCAGTATGTGCAGGAAAGTCAACTGCCATTTCGGGTTTCGGCCGAGGCCAGAAACGCTGATGAAGCGTTAGCTCTGATGGAATCTGCCGCACCGCATGTGCTATTTGTTGATATTAATTTGCCAGAGGTAAATGGACTGGATCTACTGCGCTTAATTCGCTGCCGCTACGGTGAGGTGGTGGCGGTCATCGTAAGCGGCTACGATACGTTTGAATATGCTCGGCAGGCTCTGCAATTGCATGCTTACGATTATGTGCTGAAGCCAGTGCCGAAGAGCGACCTGAAGCGGCTGCTTATCAGGCTGGATCAGCATTTGAGCGGCTTAAATCCGCAGTTGTCGAAGTCGCCTGAACATGCTTCCTATCAGGAGACGGATTCGCGTATGGGAGATGGCTCTGTGCTGATGATTAAAGTGACGGATTATATTAATGGCCACTATCAGGACCCCGAGCTGACGGTATCAAAAGTAGCAGCCTTGTTTCATATGAATCACACTTATTTGAGCAAACGAATGAAGCAGGAACTGGGAGCTTCTTTTCTGGAGTATGTGACTGAATTGCGGCTGTCCAAAGCTAAGGAATTGTTGGATCATACGATGCACAATATCAAGATCGGAGATCTGGCGATTAAGGTGGGATACACCAATCAGTATTATTTTAGCCGCTTGTTTAAGAATCGAATTGGCATGTGTCCGCTGGAGTATAAGAAGCAGTGTGCGGGACAAAGGGAGTAATCGATGTCTGGGAGGTTTGCGCTGGCTGCAAGCCTCCTTCATTGCTTTTATGGTTCGGAATCGCCTTATGTTTGGTAAGCATTAGCCTTAAAGTGTCGAAAAGAAAACATGAATATCAAAAAAATTAATACGCTTAAATATATAGAGCAGGATTATTTAACTTCATAAAGAATACCATTAAAGAAAATGTAGAAATTTGTTAATACGAAGCATCTCCTGAGGAACTTTTCATGTATATGCAGGATATCAATGCTTCGGATATTTGAATGCGTAGGAGGAATGTCATAAAAGGGATTATAGGTTGAAAGGTATACAGTTCTAGGGATCCAGTACAATCATAAGGAGAGACGGATATGAAAAATAAGTCTCGAATTTGCATGCGAATTTTTTTAATCCTGTGTATCCTGCTGCAAATTCAACCATTTTTAATGGATGAAGGGATTAGCCATGCCCTTCCCTCGTCGACCATTGGATCGACAACACCGCTTCGGATAGATGTTAATGGTTCTGTTACGAAAGCTGTTTATGGAACCGTTGCTGGTTCGGTTTATGGAAAAGATGTGTCCTATGTAGACATAAATGGCAACCCTTGGTATATCGATAAACCCTATACAAAGGGAAGCTGGGGGTATGACACCACATACGGCTCAGACCAGATTCAACAACAAGTAATGAACACTTCTGATCCTGTATTATATCAATCTGTTCGCTATTTTATGAATCAGGCAGGGTACTTAGTAGACACCCCCAATGGTGAGTACAACGTTACGTTGAAGTTTGTGGAGAATTGGGCTACTGCTGCAGGACAAAGAAAATTTGATGTCACCTTAGAAGACAGCACCGTGCTGCAATCATTTGACATATATGCTCAATGTGGGAGCCTGACCGCATGCGACCGTTCCTTTAAGGTTCTAGTAAAGGATGGGCAGTTGAATATTCGCTTTAATATGAATGGTGGAGCTAACTTTGCAACTGTCTCAGCAATTGAAATCGTACCTGCAGGCACGATGCCGGTTAAACCTCCCGTCCAATCCAATTTGCCAGGTATTCGTGTAAATGCAAACGGGAATTCCTATGTGGATACAATGGGAAATGTATGGATGGGGGATCAACTGTATAAGTCCGGATCGTGGGGATATACGAGAAACTATGGCGTACAGCAATTTTCCCAACCTGTAAAAGGAACGAATGATCCTACATTATACCAAAGCTATCAGATGTTCAGTGACAATGAAGGGTACAAGTTTGATTTACCTAATGGGACGTATGATGTAAAGCTTAAGTTAGTGGAAGACTGGGCAGTTGCCGCAGAGCAGCGCAAATTTGATGTGAGCCTGGAAGGCACAAAGGTGCTGACAGCGTTTGATATCTTTGCACAATGTGGGGCATTTACTGCGTGCGATCAAACATTTGTGACAAAAGTAACGGACGGGCAATTAAATGTCCAGTTTAATTGGAATGGCGGAGCCGGATGGGCCATTGTATCTGCTATTGAGATTGTCCTGCATGACGTACCTACTAAAGTGATAGCGGTTTCTTCAGAAACAGAAGTAACTTTAAGTTGGGATGCGCTAAGCAATGTGACAGGATATGATGTTGAAGTGGATGGAGTTGTTATTGATAATCAGTTAAATAACAGCTACGTACACATGAATCTGGATCCTGGAACGATGCACACGTATAGAGTTAGAGCTAAAAACGGTTTGTTTGTAGGTAATTGGTCACAAGAAATCAACAAATGGACTTTACCTGATATTCCACAGCTTATAGATGCCTCACCAACAAGTTCCTCTATCACTCTGAACTGGACGCCAATACAAGGGGCGACAGGTTATGACGTTGAGACGAACAATACCATTCTAGATACAGGGAATTTAACAACCTATGTACATTCTTCATTGAACCCCAACATGCAGTATACGTACAGAATTCGCGCCAAAAATGAAAGCGGTAACGGAAAGTGGAGCCCTATAATCGCACAATCTACTTTGCCTGCGGCGTTAAATACATTAACAACAAAAGCAAAAGACACATCGATTCAAGTATCCTGGAATGCCATTGCGGGTGCGATTAGTTATGATTTGGAAGTAGACGGTGTTGTCATTACACTTCTTTCAGGCACAACATACTTCCATGTTAATTTATCTCCAAACACAAAACATACCTATCGAATCAGGAGCGTAGGCAGTCAAGGCAGCAGCGAATGGAGTGAGCTTGTAACAGCTGTAACGTTGCCTCCGATTCCTGAAAATCTTCATGCTCGTTCAACTAACACAAGCATACAAACTGCATGGAATATCGCTGTAGGGGCGACAGGATACGATCTTGAAATGGACGGCATAGTGGTGGATACAGGTCTTCGACATACGTATACGCATTCTCCACTTATACCAAATACAGAACATACTTATCGGGTTAGGGCTAGAAATGGAAGCGTAGTCGGTGAATGGAGCGAGTTGATTTCCGCAATGACGTTATCTGACCGTCCGAGTAATCTTCGTACTTCCGCGACAAGCAATGAGATTCAACTGAAGTGGGATCCTGTAGTAGGCACGATAGGGTATGACGTTGAGGTGGATGGTCAGATCGTGGATAACGGTTTGAATGTGACCTTCCTTCATTCAGGATTGCTGCCGAACAGCAAACATACTTACAGAGTAAGATCAAGAAATACAGGTGGTACCAGTGAGTGGAGCGAGTATGTCACACAAGAAACGAAGTTAAGCAAGCCTGAAAACTTTAGAGGTGTGTCAACTGCTTCTACAATTACCTTAACATGGGACAGCGTAAACGGTGCGACGGCCTATGAGCTCATTGTGGACGGAGCGCTCATTCAAATTAACAACCAAACGTCGTATACACATAACGGACTTATCCCTAATTCACGACATGTGTACAGAGTAAGAGCCAAGCAAGGGAATGAAGTTGGAGCATGGAGTGAAACACTCAGTCTCGCAACGAATCTGGGCACGCCTAAAATAACCCGTACAGAAGCGACGAGTGTCACCATAGCTGTATATTGGGAGGACGTTGTCGGAAGTACTGGTTATGACATTGAAGTGGATGGGCAAGTGATGGATAACGGTGCTCATACCACATTTACACATACCAACCTATTTCCTAACACGAAGCATACCTATAGGGTAAGAGCCAAGGCGGGCGTACATCTCAGCGCTTGGAGTGAAGCCGTAACACAATGGACGAAAACCAACGTGCCGCAAATTACGAGTGCTTCCTCTACAGCTTCCTCGATCACGGTTCATTGGACAAGTGTCGCAGGTAGTGCAAGTTATGACATTGAAGTGGATGGTATTGTCATTAGCGGGATGACATCCAATTCCTACACACATGACAAGTTGGAAGCAAACACTTTGCATGTATATCGAGTAAGAGCCAATAATGTCAGGGGACATGGCGAGTGGTCACCGGCATTTGAGAAGAGAACCGTACAGGAAATAGTCGTGAATGCGGGTAAGGATAACCTGTTTAATTTTGTGATTCTAGCTCCCAAAAAATCGGGGGTTAATCCTTATCGGATTACAATCAACTA
Organism: Paenibacillus sp. ACRRX; assembly: GCF_022346885.1. Classification (GTDB taxonomy): domain Bacteria; phylum Bacillota; class Bacilli; order Paenibacillales; family Paenibacillaceae; genus Paenibacillus_B. The sequence continues at coordinate 55,860 of NZ_JAKRNK010000004.1, read as the reverse complement.
TAATCCAGCAGAGCTAGAGGTTTTGGATCTCAGTGCAGTGACACCTGAAATTGAACAAGAAGTTGGTTTAATTAAGGGGACTAACATCCATATACGTACGTTTAATCCAGGTTTAATTATTTTTGATGTGACTGCGGCCGATAAGACGTTTATGAATAGCATAAAGCTTCTTGTACGGACGAGTGAACAGGCAAAAGTAGCGTATATCATTGAATAACTACAAGTTGGGTTGAATCAGGAGATTCCTGGTTCAACCTCATCTAGAATAGACCACTGCCTTTTTAAAGAAAGGGGAAAAGATATGAAAAGGCTTATACCTCTACTTTGTTTTTTGCTATTAGTGTCGAGTTTAACGATAACCCCACCTGTTCAAGCGGCGAGTAAAGTGGATATTGTTTTTGTAATTGACCGTTCTGGGAGTATGGGATCATCTATTGATAGTGTCAAAAATAAAGTAGGCAGATTTACCGATCTACTGAAAACAAAAGGGATTTCCTATCAACTGGGGTTAGTGACGTATGAAGAATATGTGACAAAGTATGATCTGACAAGCAATGTGGACACATTTAAGCAGTACTTAAACAACGTTTCAGTGGATGGTGGGACTGAAAATGGTTTAGATGCGATTATGGAGGCGGCTCAAAGTTATCCCTTTGAAATAAATGCATCCAAATATTTTATCTTGATTGGTGACGAGGTAGTTACTAGTTACCGCAACTATAGTGTTGATAGCGTCAAACAATATCTAAAGAACAATAACATTATACTAACCGCAATCTCCTCTTCAGACATTGAATATCAATTTAAGCAGCTTTCAGATGCAACTGGAGGATTAAGTTTAAATCTGTACAGTGATTTTGATGCGAATCTAACGTCTATCTTTGATCAGATTCAAAGAATACCTACTTTGCAAATCATTACACCAACTCCTGATCAGCTTCTTAGTGATGCTAATACTTCATTTATTCCAATGGTTAAAGCCATGGATCCTGATAGCGATACGCTAAGATTTGCGTATTATGTGGATTCGGAAACGACACCAAGGGATACCAAAGTAATCACAAATACGGCAACTTCTCAAAATGTCAGCTTTAATGCGATTAACTTAGCCTCCTTATCAGAAGGTACGCATTCTTTCCGGTTCACGGTGAATGACGGTACGGCTATGGTACAGGACGTGGTCCAATTCAGAGTGGATAAGTCCAATCCAGTGATTGGAAATATGCATGTTGCAGCGACAGATACAATCATCCAAGTTAACGGTACTGCTGCGGATTCCCTGTATGGCTTGCATCCGCAACCTTACAGGTACTCGATTGGGTCCAACACAAGTGCATGGACGGCGGCGCCGCAATTCGAATCTGCAAATTTAGTCCCGAATACCGAATATAACGTCCGCTTTGAAGCAAGGGATTATGCAGGTCATATTGCTTCAACGAATCAATCTGTAGTTACAAAAGCACAAACACCTACTATAAACGTAAACCAGGTGTCAGAATCCAGCTTCATTTTTCAGCTGCAAGACAGCAATCCCGCGCACACACAATACTTGATCAAAGCGGGACAAAAGTATGTGAGTGAAAATGGTACGTTGTCCTCTACGCCTAGTTGGGTAACCCCAACGAATAAACAAATAAGAGTGACGGGCTTATCGCCTAATAGTCTCTATAGTTTGCAGGCTAGAGCTAAAAATAAAAGCGGCATGGAAACCGTGGATAGTCCGCTGCTCAACGCTGCTACGTTGGCAACCCCACCGTCAAATATCACGATAGAGCCAGCTCAACAATGGATTAAAGTTAACTGGCCTCAAACATCGGGGGTAACGAGTTATGACATTGAAGCAGATGGAGTTGTCTACACCAATGGCACCTCCGGTTCATTTATGCATAGTGGACTGGCTCCCAATACGAAACATACCTACAGGGTAAGGGCTAACAATGCTGGCGGAATAGGGAACTGGAGTGAACCAGCGACCTATTTTACACTTCCTGATCCACCGGGTGTACCCAATTTTGTGCTTGCAGCACCTCTTCAGACGCAAATTACGTTGAAATGGGACATAGTAGCAAAAGCAGAAAGTTATGATATCGAGGCAGATGGAACCGTGCTAGATACGGGGGGGAAGACCTCTTTTGAGCATAAGGGACTGCAGCCAACAACGGACCATACATACCGTTTGCGGGCTAAAAATAAAGGTGGAACGGGAGAATGGAGCAAACCAAAAGTTGTGAAGACGCTGCCGTATCCTCCAGAGGCCCCACAGCAGGTGACAGCAGATGTCATGATCCGAAGTGTGAATCTGTCATGGGCCAAAACGGTTGGAGCAACCGGATATGAAGTCGAAGCAGATGGATTCATTGTGGACAACGGGGATAAGCAAGTATTCCAACATGATAGTTTGGAACCTTTAAGCGGACATATGTATCGAGTTAGAGCGGTTAATGAGGGTGGAAAGGGGAGCTGGAGCCATCCGGTACATGTGACAACGCTTCCTGAAAAGCCTGCGATTCCGAGCAATGTCATGACAACAGCGGAGAAAGATAGCATTTCCATCACATGGTATAAGGTGCCTCATGCAGAGAGATATGAGATTGAACTAGATGGAGGCTCCATTGTCAAACTTGATAGTAATCAGTATGAGCATCTTGGATTAAAGCCTGACAGTCAGCATACGTACAGAGTTCGGGCACATAATGTCAGTGGTTATAGCGAATGGAGTACTCCGATCACATTATCCACATTTCCAGCAGATAGTAGTGCCAATTATTCGTTAACGAATATTGCTGCGGTTGTAACGAATCGATTCATTACCATCTCGTGGGATGCGGTAGCACCGGCTGCTCAATACGAAATTGAAGTAGATGGAGTGTTATATAACAATGGGACAAAAACGATCTACCAACACTCAGGTTTAAAAGCTAGTGAGCTTCATAGTTACAAAATTCGTGTCAAAAATGAGGATTATCCGGGGCAATGGGTTGCGATGCTTTCGATGTTTACACTGCCTAATCCGCCTGACGCTCCTGCTAACATTGATGCATTTGCCAATGATAACAGCATCGAGATCCGTTGGCATAAAGGCGATGGAGTGACGGGATATGACATTGAAGTAGACGGAAAAGTGATAAATGCCGGGGATGGATCTGTTTATACACATGCTGGATTGGATTCTGGAACTTCCCATACGTACAGAGTTCGGGCTAAGAATGAAACGGGTGTAACGGCATGGAGCTCTGCCATTGTAAAAAGTACGACTAATCCGACGTATATGATTCGTGGCACAAAGGATCAAACGTTTGATTTGGCGTTATTCGCGACTAATGTTCAAGATTTCAGTGAGTTGACATATGTGGTGACGTACGATCCTCAGCAATTAGAAGTGATTGATCTATACGGTTTCACGCCACGTTTGGACAGGATCCAGGCAGGAAAGATAACGGATTCTAACCTTGAGGTAACGAACGAGATAGGAAAAATAACGTTTAAGATGCACCAAAATATTGTGCCCGGAACTTCCTGGACGGGTGAAATTACATCCATTGTATTTAAGTCAAAACAGGATGGGGAGTCTTCGATTAAGGCGACAGTGGAATAGATTTGTGAGTATATCTTATGTATTTTTTAGCGGGGTGATGAAGTGGGACGTCCTGTCCGTAGCAAGTATTATAAAGTTTTTGTGCTTGGTTTAACGGTGTCTTTGCTGCTGCCGTTACTCTATTTCATGGTAGATCCAAATCCAGCACGAAATAATGGTAATCCATCTCAGCTTATTCAAGAGCGTGATCACATCGCGGCAGAAATCTCGAATATGACAGGTGCCAAGGTTGAACATGTATTGACGCTGAAGCAAAGCGGATTAACGTGGAATCAAGTATTAGACAAGTTAAAAATAAAGGGGACGGCAGAAGCCGTTACCAGTTCTGTACCAGAAGCCAGGCCCCTATTGGATACTGGGCTCCAGAAAGATATCCTTGCTCAATTATCGAAGCAGGGAGTGGGCACAGACGAGATTCTTCAAGCCAAGTCTCTTGGGGAGCGAGTCGAATTTCAATTACAAGAACTAGTTAAAGGTCCAATTAAGACAGATACTCCTGTGAGTCTTGATATGTTGGCAAGCAGCGAAGACAAGCTATCACAGACATTTTCCAAAATAGCCGAGCAGTTTGATCTCAATAGCTCGATCTACTATATGGTCACCTTAAAAAAGGATCTCGGCAGTGAAGAAGCCGTGCTGGACGAATATTTATTGTCGTTGCAGCTCGATATCGATTTTGCAACTTACCTAAAAGATAAAAAAGCGTATGTGAAGACAAAAGAAGAGAAGATGGTAGGGCTGTTGAGAGAACAAGTAGTGACCACACAATTAATAGAGTTAACAATGCTGGAAAGATTGCAGCAGCAAAACGGTGCCGCTAAAGATAATAAACGGACTGACAGCAGTAAGGTTAATGGGGGACTGCCTGCGCATCAACAAGTCAAAAACGTTATTCCTGATGTATCCACGCCGCAAGTGGAAGAAGTAAGACCCCCTAATCCAGCAGAACAAATCAAAGCTGAAATTGAGGCCATTAATCCGAACAAGATGTGAAGGGTGTGTAGATGAACATGAGAAAGGTAACTCGAATTCTCATTATCGTATTGTGTATGGGCTTTACGTTTTCAACGGCCTATACTCTATACGCTATGGTCGGTACCGATTATGACAGTAAGTACAAGGACATGTTGGCTGAGCTAGATGTCCATGACAAATTTAAGCGAGAGATCGATAAATTGGTGGGAAAAGGATATGATCTGAGCGATTTGATGGTTGCTTATGAATTTTTATATCAAAGCTATGGTCGTATGCAGGAACTAGAAGCACTTGTAAAGCAACAAGATAGTGGGAAGTCGTGGGAGCATGTCTTTAAGGATTACAACAAATCACATAAGCCGTTTGTCCCGCGGGCATTTGATACGGATTATTTGGAAAGCTTGATGAAAACCAACGGCTTGACATCAGACGATATCATGATCGCAGATCGAATAGGCTTTGTATCTGCAAAGGCTTTCAAGGATATTCTCATTGCTAAGCTGGAAACGCAGAACAGTTGGAAAGAAATTGCGGCCGAGCATAATATCGTAAATAGCTCTTCAACGCTGCCTCGTGTCCCAGTCACACAGGAAGAACTGAGCAAGTTTACTTCCGCCAGCAAGCTGACAGAGGAGCGTGTGACGGAGGCTATCGTATTAGCGAAAAAGATTGGAAAGACGCCGCAGCAGGTGATTAGCAGTATGAAGTCAGGTCAATCTGAGGAAGCGATACTAGCAGATGGATATGTTGAAAAATATAGATAACAACAAGTATGAATGGAATAGATCGTCATGCTACCTGGGGGTGTACCTGTGAAGAGATGGATGAAGTCAATAGTCCTTGCTTTTCTATTTTTTATCATACCTTGTAATCTCATTTATGCCGAGACACTTGAAGAACAGTTAAATCATCTCATCGGTCCTAAACAGCAATATAATACAATATTATCGCCAGTATACTTGCGCAGTCAGGAGACAGAGGAGCAGATTAGTCCTCAGAGCGGTGAGCTGACATTAACACAGACAGACTATGTATTACCAGGCCGAAACGGACTTGATCTAGAAATTAAACGGATTTATAAGAGTGGGATTTCTAACGTTCAAGAGATGAAAGTGAAGTATGTAAACGGCGCCTGGGTGGATTATGTCCATTCAGATGCAAAAACTTCTTCTTTCTATGAAGATCGATACAACTTGGGAATAGGTATGCGATTTTCGTTTCCTAATATTGAGGTAAATTCGAATGAAGATGGAACAAGTCACAAGTTTCTACATACAGAAAGCGGTGACGTTTATCGATTAAGGGCTTACAAGTCAGATGGCGAGCTTGTTTATTTACCTGAGGGGCAAACGGTTAAGGATGTTGTCGTGAAGGAAAGCGCTACCTTTAAGAACGGGCAAAATGACGGAACTTCTAAATATGTGATGACAGAAAAAAACGGCAAAAAATCATTTTTTGCAGAAGACGGCCGACTCTTAGGTATCGAGGATCGCTTCGGAAACCGGCTCGTATTTGAATATGTTAGTCTAAGTTACACTTTAGATGGCACAACAATAAATAAAAAGCTGATCTCTAAGATTACAGATGCAATTGGCAGGGTGACAACCTTTGAATATAAAGAAGACTCTGCGTATAAAGTAGGTCCAATTGTAAATCAAGCGTATGACAAAGAAGATAGCTATAAGGCGTCTCAGAACCCGAATGATGTAGATTCGGGCGATCTGCAAGGGAAATTCCAGGTTATCGTACATCTGCCAAATGGAAAGCAGCTTGTATATGACAAGACGGCTGTACTTGTGAATGCTTCCAAACAAGTGATGAGAACACGATTACAGCGCGTGTATGATGTGGACAACAAGCCTAAGTATCATTTCTGGTACGAGCAGCCATCCCTTGGATTTACGTATACAAATGGAACAACCTATTCTGCATTTAATCGATACGAGAACCTCGTTCAGATTGACAACCTAAAGAAGAATCAGATCAAGCGGTATATTTACAATTCTTATACGAAGGTTCTGAATGAAGGAAGTATGCAGTATCGTAAAATATTTGAGCATCAAGATTGGGTAAAGAGCGGGTATGATGCCTCCAAAAGCAAGTTTGAAGACAAGTTTATGCTAGATCCGAAAGAAAAGATCCATTATACCTATACAAATGATGCCAGCGGATTCGGAACGGAAGGATACAAGCCGTATGATGATGTCTATTTACGTGATAAGTATCGTTACTATACGGAACAATCGGATATTCGGGGCAGCACCACGAAGTACACTTATGATGGACTGCATCAATTATTAGAAACAGAGTTTAAAGGTCCGGATCATAAAGAGATCGTTATCACGGACCGCGACGAGCTGAAATTAATTAAAAAGCAAGAGCGGCAATTGTTCCATGTAGTTAAAGGTGAGGCAAAAGGTAAACCAACTAAAAAAATAGAAAATTATCGGTACGATGAATACGGCAACCTGACGAACTATACGGGATCTGATGCCAAACGTGATGACAAAGGGTACCCGATTGATAATGAGCATACCATTGTGTATGCCTACGCATATGATAAGTTCCACGCCGTAACTTCAAAGACGTGGAAACAGGACAAAGACACGATCAATCAAGAGTTATACACCATTAATGAAAAAGGAAATGTGACCCAGGAGGTGAAGTCTGATCCTGCTCATGCTGAGAAGTCAATTATGACGAACTATCAGTATGACCTATACGGTAACATTACCAAAAAAGCGGTGCAGTCAAATGGGCAATCATTTGATACGTACTATGAATATGGCATCGATGCCGTTGGAACGGATACCAAGGGAGCTTATTTAACGAAAGAATACGGAATATTGGACGGCAAGCAAGCTGCCAAAAAGTATGCCTATGATTTATCGACAGGCAATCGTATTCAAGAAGTAGATGCTAGAGGACAGGTAACCGCTTATCAATATGACACACATAATCGTGTTGCCAAATCCATACGCCCAGGTAATGTCGTCAAAGGGTATGTGTATGAGGAACACCCTTATAATAACTTCAATATTCAAGTTACAGATGCAGAAGGAACCGCTTTTCGGTATGTATACGACACAGCGGGTGCGCTGGTGGAATCGAACGTACAAGTAGATAGCAAATGGAAAGTGCTAAAGCAATATGAGTATGACAACAGAGGCAACAAGGTAAAGGAAAAGGATTCAAATGGTCACAGCATCCGTTATGAGTATGATAGCAATTATCGTTTGATCAAGAAAAGTCTTTATGAACTTGACACAACCAATAAAGGTTCATCCATTATTACCTATCAGATTGGCATGGATGAGCAGATTCCAATGCTGGTAACCATTACGGATGAAGAGGGATACAGCAAGAAGTATTATTACGATCTGTCGGATCGATTAACAAAAGTGGAGGTATCGCCCGATCGGACCCGCTACTTTGCAACGACGTATACGTACGATTATGCGGGTAACAAACGAACAGAAACAGATGCACGCAACCTGACGTCTCATTATGCCTATGACAATTTCGGCAGAATGATATCCTCACAAGATGCGGCAGGGAACAATACTACCTTTACGTACAATGCACTGCATCAGATTACATTACAAGAGGAGCCAAACCATAAGACAACAGACATGGCCTATGACGCACTTGGGCGACTGGTCAAGAAACGGGTCTATACGACAGGTGCAAAGGATTATACCTATGTCATCCATCAGTACGATCTGGCTAGCAATGTGCTGCGTACACAGGAAGGAAAGGTAGCTGGAAATTCGGATGTCCTCTCGTCTGACAAAAGCTACACTTACGATGCTTATAACCAGCTAACAGATGAGTTTGCTGTCATAGATGACAGCAGACGCAGTCATGTAAAGCACAGTTATGACAAAAATGGAAAAATGACAGGAACGGTTGCGTATACGGACTCATCGGAAAGCAAATATCGGGAACATACGTATATTTATGATTACGCCGGGCGTGTGAAGGAGGAGAAGTGGAATGAGCATGATGGCACTGCTCCACATGTGAGTCGTCATCTCATCTATGAGCTGGATCATGAGGGCAACATCGTAAAGGAGCAAGCAGCTAATGGTTCAGGCTTTGATACCATCGTTCGCCGTTATGATTACAAGAATCGCTTGTTAGAAAAAATAGAATCTAATCGAGGCAAGTTGGATGGGAAAAGAACGTCCTATCAATATGACAAGAAGGGCAATTTGATTGCGGAGACGCTTGTTATTCAAGGCAAACCATCTGTTAACAGTTATAACTATGATGGTCTTGGCAAGCTGGTTCGTAAGACAGATGCAACAGGGAATGCTACGACTTATGTGTATGACCCTAATGGTAATCGTATTAAAGAGGTAGACCCTAGGTATGCGACTCTGCCTGTTGAGAAGGCCCCAGGAATGGAGTACGAATACGATAGCTTGAATCGGATGGTAAAGACGTATGTCTTTGACGGCAATAAAAAAGAACTAATCTTGTATAAAGTGTACGATGGACGCGGAAATGTGCTAGTTGAGGCCAAAGGAGAAGGAGCGAATACCGCTCAACCTGATAAATCGTACGGTGAAACATTTGAATACGATGCTAATGATCAGCAGGTTGTTTATACCTCAGCCCAAACCCAATATGAGAATCGCAAAAACGGCACGGATAACAAAACAGCAACGTTCTCCTATAATGGGTCTGGCCAGCGATTAACAGAAACGGATGCTCTTGGACGGACTACTCAATATGCCTATTACTTAAATGAGATGCTTAAGGAGAAGACATACGCAGATAAGAGCAGGGAAACTTTTGATTATGATCTTTCCGGCAAGGCAATGATGGCTGTTACGGACAGAGAAGGCCGAGTAACCCGGACTTTCTCTAACCTGTACGACAAGCCTTATCGCATTGAATATCCTGACGGCAGTACAGAGAAGTACGTTTATTCATTGAAAGGTGAACTCTTGCAGCGGCAAGATCGAGCGGGAAATACCCACTTTTTCGAGTATGATGCAGCGAGTAATATGGTACGCAAACTGGAGTTCATCCAGACAGACGGACCATTGCAGGAGTACCGTCTAACCGAGTTTGATTACGACGAGGCCAATCGTGTATTAAGCAGTGAAACGTTCCTGTATCAAACAACAGCTGGGACCAGCTCAGGCGGGAAAAAAATAGCAAGCGGCGATAAAGTCGAGCATATCTACAACCTGTCAGGTCTGCTTATCCAAACCAAAGGTCCATTTGGCAAGGACACAAGATATGAATATGACCCAGCAGGAAATAGAGTGACGAAGCTGCAAAAAGTAGACAACGGTTATGATGACGTTACAAGGTTTGTCTTTGATGTAAGATCGCACGTCGTTAAAGAGTCACGATTGGTTAAACCAACGGATTTAAGTTCAAATGTGCTGGATAACATCAATTACGACGATGAGTATTACGATCGGATGATGCTGACGACCCATTTTAGCTATGACAAAAGCGGTCAAATCGTAAGCAAGACGAGTCCGCAAGGGCACATGAGCCTGATCCAGTACGATTATGATGGCAGACCTGTTAAGCAAGTCGATCCGCTGAAAGCTGCCACTATTTACAGATATGACTCAAAGGGGAATTTATCGGAAGAGGTTAACCCAAATGGCTTTGTTACTGCTTATGAATATGATCCATTGGACCGAGTTATCCGCAAGCATATTCCCGTGTCTGGGGGGGCACATGCAACGTGGAGATATGTCTATGACAAAGTAGGGAATCTCATCAAAGAAATAGCCCCTAATCAATATGATCATTTACTGGATAATGGACAATCCGTACTTGGAATGGCTGGAACCCGTTATACGTATGATGTGATGAACCGCCGTACTCGTACAGAATCGCCTTATGGTGTATTGGAATGTATAGCATATGATAAACAGGGACTAGTTCAAAAGATTGTGGATGGTCTGAGTTACACAGGTGATCTCTCCTCTTCTAAAGGTACGTTATATGCTTACGACGGGCTTGGAAGAGTGAAGAAAAAGACAGATGTGTCAGGTCACAGCACTTTGTACGCATACGATATATGGGATCATGCTGTCAAAGTCACAGATGCAAGAGGTTATTCAACCCATTATACTTACAACGCTGATGGTACCTTAAACACAGTTGCTTACCCCGATGGGGGCAGCATCAAGTATGAATACGACAAGCTAGGTCGTAAGACGTCAGAAGTCAATCAGCTTGGCAATACGACCATCTTCAGCTATAACGTGTTTGACAAAGAGAAGAGTGTTACCGATCCGTACGGGCAAACGATCGAGAGCAGGTATGATCTGGACGGCAATATGATCTCGAGTAAGGACAAGCGGGGCAGCATTACCTTATACGAATATGATGCCAGCAATCGATTAATCGGGAAAAAGCTGCCGCTTGAGCAGGATGAAAGCGGAAATATCGTTTATGCGGTCGAGACCTACACCTACGATGCGGTGGGGAATCTACTCAAGCAAAGGTTGACGGGATCTAAGGACAGTCAATTCCTGAGAGAGACTACATATACGTACACACCTAACGATTTGACAGCCACCGCAGCGAATAATAGTGGTGCCTTCACTAAGAACAGTTATGATAAGAACGGCAATCTTGTTCAAGTGGACAAGCTGCGTGAGTCATCCCTTTACGATGTGGAGCGGTATGAATATGACGATGCGAACAGACTAGTCAAACAGATTCGATTCTATGACGAATCTGATATGTACTTGACTGAGATTCATAATCTAAAAGAGCTGCGTGATTCTGCACATCCTGGGCAAATACGTGCGATTGCTGAATATGAGTATGACGTACTCGGTCGTCGAGTGAAAGAATACGATCCAAGGGCTGCTGGATTAACTGACGCATCTGCAAAGGAACAGTATGGCGTCACTTATGCTTATGATGACATGGGGCGTGTCGAGAAGATTAGCCGTCAACATAACGGGAAGCTAGTATTTAAACAGTATGGATATGATGAAAATGGAAACAAAGTAACCGAGCAGAATGAAAATGGGTACGTAACCACCTTTACGTACGATACGTTGAATCGAATGGCGACGGCAACCAATCCGGCTAATCAAACAATCGCCTATCAGTATGATCTGGTTGGTAACAGAACGATAGAGACGGATGCGTTGCAAGAAAGTATGACTTATACGTACGATAAGCTGAATCGCCTCATTACCGTACTGGATGCGAATCATATCGTCATTATACATCACGTTTATGATGCGAATGGTAATGTGGTAAAGAAGATAGAAGCTAATGGCTATTTAGCGGGGGATACGGACGAGAAGCGTCAAGGATGGCATTATAAGTATGACTTGGCGAACCGCCTCGTATCCACACAAGACCCGGAGCTTGCATCACAAGAGAAGTCTGAGCGTTATTCATTTGTGTATCGCTACAATCCTTCAGGGGAGAAGATCAAAGAAGTCAACGGATTAGGGCTTGCCACTATCTACGATTATGATAATGCAGGCAGATTGCTCAAAGTGACAGATGCGCTTGGTGTAAATGTTTCCTACAGCTATAATCTGTTAGGCAGCAAGTTGGAAATGATAGACGGCAAAGGAAAAGTGACTCGATACCGTTATGGGGTTGGCGGCAAGCTGCGTGAAGTGATTGATCCTAATGGTAACTCGATCAAGTATCAATATGATCTGGCAGCGAATATAGCTGAGGTTACGGACCGGAACGGCAATCACACGGTGTATACGTACGATAGTCGTAATATGCTCCTTGGTAGAACAGTGAAGGAGTCAAAAGATTCGATTCAATATACCTATGATGCGACAGGCAGCCGTATCACGATGCAGGATGAGACTGGAACAACCACCTACAGCTATGATGGCAATAAACGCTTGCTGACACTTGTTAAGGACGGCAAGCAGCAACTGGCGTACACTTATGATGCCAATGGCAATACGGCATCGGTGAAGGATAAGACTGGATATGTGACTGCTTTCCGGTATGACAAGTCGAATCGGATGATAGAGGTAGAATTCGACGGCAAGAAGACGGCCTATCGCTACGATGCTGGCGGGAATCAAATCGCCGTTCTTTATGAAGGCGGGGTTCATACGGAATATACGTATGATCGTGCAAATCGCTTGCTGTCGCTTGTCAATAAGAAGTCTGGCGCAAGCACCATCTCTAAATTCCACTACACATACGATGCGGCAGGCAGACAAACAAGCAAAACGGACAGTTATGGCACAACGCATTATGCCTATGATGGTGTAGGCCGTGTTACCAAGGTGGAGGCGCCTGGCAAGGTTACGTTGTATACGTATGATCGAAACGGCAACCGGATCTCGTTGAGTGAGACGTATGTTTCTGAACAACCAAGCGGTTTTGTGGATGTGTCCAGCAAGGCGCAAGTGAAATATAGCATCAAGAAGAGCCACTACATGTACTCAAGTGCAAATGAGCTGCTGCAATTGGTTGAAAAGATGTCAGACCAAGCCGGCACAGAAGTATTGGAGCGTACCATTACTTATTTGTACGATGCCAACGGCAACGAACTGCGACAGAAGTCGAGTTTCCTGCGCCCGCACCAACGGGATATGAGACAGTCGACAGGTGGCAATCCGTACGGTGAGGGAATCGACGGTTCGATTAATAGTGTAATTGAGAAGGTCAGCAATACGTACGATGGCTTTAACCGGCTGAATCAGGTGGAACGGATCAAGGATGGGGAACGTGTCCTTGTTGATTATCAGTATGACGGCGATAATCTGAGAACGACTAAAGTGGTACGCAGTTCTAAGGAACAGTATGCGCCTCAATCGACACACTATTTGTATGATCGTCAACATGTCGTGCTGGAAAGTGATGCCTCGGGTCAAGCGACAGTTCGTTATGTATTTGGCAAAAGTTATATTGCACGAATAGGCAGCAGCACGACCATGTCCTATTATTTGTATAACGGACATGGTGATGTGGTACAAACGGTGAAGGAGTCAGGTGAGGTCGAGAATCAGTACGATTACGACATCTTTGGCAGTGCTGTCCTGAGCGTCGAACTATACCATAACGATATTCGTCATGCAGGTGAGTTCTATGATGAAGAAACGGGCTTGTATTACCTGCGAGCGAGATACTACAATCCGCAGGTCGGCAGATTTGTAACGGCGGACAGCTACTGGGGAGAGGATACGAATCCACTGAGCTTGAATCTGTATACGTATGTATACAACAACCCGTTGATTTACTGGGACCCAACTGGATATTGGGTTCAAAGGGATCAGAAGCTGAATGCCAATGCGCAAGCGCAAATTATCGCGCTGACAAGTGCCTACTATAGTGCAAGTACTAAGAGTGAGCGAAAAGCGATAGAAGCAAAAGCAAACGCGATAAGAAACAGCAACGAAGCGAGACAGACCAAGCCATCGCCATTACAGGTGGAGTCTTCAAAGGAGATTAAATCAGTCGTCACCAAAGCCATCCAAGCCACAACAACCGGAGATAAGAAGATTAGTCCGGAAGAATGGAAACAAATGACGTCAAGCTCCGGGATTACGTATCATTCAGAGATGACGACCAATTATTCAGCCGGTCCGAGTCGAAATACAACTACAGTCACTTATATAGGCAGGGCAGATCTAAAGGTGTCTGTGACATCCAATTTGTCTAGTGGCAGGGTAGAGCCAATCAAGCAAAGTATAAGTTATAAGGTGACCCCAAGCGAAGGCAAGTTTGTAATGGACCTAATAGCGAACAGTGACTTGTCGGCTGAGAAATCAGTCACGATTCTGACGATGATGGAGAAGAATAAAGGAAAAATATCCGAGTCAGAAGCAAAAAAAGTATTTGGCAGCAATACAAACTATGATACAGACATCATAGAATTGATGTACCGAACGAATATTCTATATGGAATGAATATAGCCCAGGTAGAGAACGCGATGCAGGATCAACGCATGTATAATACGTATGGTCTCGCGGCAGCGATGACGGCAGCTCGAGTTGTTCCGGGCATGTCCGTGGTCAGGAACGAGGCAACGAGCAGCGGGGCGAGAACATGGGAGCAAGCGACGAAGAGTAAGCCAAGTGCGACGAAGCCGCCGGCTGATAAAGCAGCAGCTAGTGCTGCGGGTGGTAATAAGGTGGCGGGGAAATTCTTAGATGCACCTGCCACAAGCAATGGAACGCTTAATATTGGTGCAAGAGGTAAGCCTACAGAGGGTGCATACAATATTGATATTAACCCTAAAGCTTCAGGAGTACATTATGGTGATGCTACAAATCTTTCTAATATTAAAACAGGTAGTCAAAGTAAAATAATCATCGAAAATCCTTATGGTTATGATCCCTTGAATCCTGAGGTAATGAGGGTTTTATCCAAAAATGGGGAAATTAAAATCACTGGTTCACGTTCTAATATGAATAAACTAGTGAAAACATTGGATGATAGAGGACTTAAATTAAAAGGTGAGGGACGAGAGATTCCGAATGACGGTAGTTTTAAAACTACTGATGGAGAGAACATCAAATCAGTAATGCTAGATCAATACACCATTATTAGAAAGTGAGGATTCAAGATGCGACTAACTCTTGATATTAGTAAGGAAGAATTTGATAGTATTGTGGGAGCCGATATGGAAGTTACTTCAACCATCTTTTTAGATTTTCCAAGTGATATTAGGGGCGTTTATGAGTTTGAATTGATAAATTCAGTTGTAAATATCTACGATTTAAAAGATCAGGTGAAACAGCAAGGAATCCAAATAGAGGATGATTCACTCTTTGTATTTGGAAAAATGAAAGTTAGAATAGAAGGTGTTAAAGGGGCGGACTTTAAGTTTGTTGAAGGGGATTTCCATACAGGGCGCAATCAATATCATACTTGGCCATATACCCTTAATAAAGGTGATGTAGTATGTATGTGTGGAGGAGATCTATCCTTCCTTTCGGGGTACTATGCATCAGCTATTATAGTAGCCGAAGCTAAACATAAAATCACATTAACTTTTGATACTGATGAAGCTGTTCCGATTGATATTTTTAATAGCGATAGTGTCAAAAAGGCGCATTTAAAAGCAATGAAATATGAACATACTAGCCATTCAGGGAAATTATTCAATAGAAACTTTATTCAAGATTACCTGGCGTCAGGTAGAAGGGTAATTAGGAGCGAATAGTTTTTAGAAGTAGAATACCCGTATAAAGATTTCTTCGTTTGTTTGTACGCAGACCAAAGATTGAATTTTATTCCCTAGATAACGTTATTCCGTTACAGTTAACAGGTCAATTATGGTTAGATGCCACCATGATTGACCTATTTTTTATTATAACTATATGTAGGCATATTTAAGATGTCTGTGACATCCAATTTGTCTAGCGGCAGGGTAGAGCCAATCAAGCAAAGTATAAGTTAGAAGTTGGCCCCAAGCGAAGGCAAATTTGTTATGGACTTAATAGCGAACAGCGACTTGTCACCGGAGAAATCAGTCAAGATTTTGACGATAATGGAGAAGAACAAAGGAAAGACATCCGAGGACGAAGTGAAAAAAGTATTAGGAAACAATACAAACTCAGTTATGAGGGATTTAAGCACGCTGTGAAGAAACAATTTTTCAACTAAGACTAAGACTAAGACTAAGAACAAATAACAATTCACAATTTCTCAGACGATCTTCGTTCCATACTTTCTGATAAGAGTGTAGTGAGTACTCCTGTCACTAGAACACTAAATTGGAATGATGGAACATATAAATATGAAGTGAGAGGGCATTCTAGGACTCCTGGTGCTCCTGCTGATCAAGGGAATATTTGAGTTGTTCAGCGAAAGATTCCTGGTAGTGGTGGACAGAAGCCACAGTCCTTTTTTAAGATTGGAGAGAATGAATGGGTTGAAGGATATAAATGGTATGATGCGATAAATGCAAGAAAAGCAGGGACTGCCACCCCTGAGCAAGTGAGAATTTTGGATAAAGGACACTGGAAGGAGTAATTTTATGAGATTAGAAATGATAAATGACTCCTATTATGTCGGATTTGAAGGAGAGCCTGAAATAATATTCATGTTTGAAAACTTAAATGAACGGTACGAGTTAAAGCTGTGGAACGGGTACTTTGAAACTTTGCTAGATTGTATGCTTGCACAAGTTCAAAGTGGAATTTTGAATGAATATTATGTATATGAGGGATGGTATGAGGAAAGTCCTTGGGAAATAACAAACATTGAAGAAGCAATACAATTATTTAAATCGCTTGATGCGAATAAGTTAGCAGAATATGGGGGGAAGGCATCAAAGAACATAATATCTATGCTTCCGGCGCTTACATGTGATATTGTTACATTTTTAGAACAAGCAAATGATAGTGGGACTAGAGTTTATATTATTTATGAATGACCAAATTTATTATTACTAGATTTATAACTCTAACATCAGATTCATAAAATATAACTAACACTAAATAACTTGACAAAAACGCTTGATAAACATTCAAAGCTTATTCCAACTTAGATAATAAGGAGGAATAAGCTTTTTTCTAAGTTCAAAATCAAATGAAGTCGAAAACTATGAAGAAATCTGATGTACTGAACGAATATTCTATATGGAATGAATATAGCCCAGATTGAGAGCGCTATACAGGATCAGTGGATGTATAGCGGTGGTAGTAAGATGACGGATAAACTTACAATTCCTAAAGGATTAACTAGTTAATAATTCAACAATGCTTCATCAATTATTAGGCAAAAAGTAGGTTCTATAGGCGATGATATTGTCGTTCAAGGTAGTAGCGCCAATGGAACTGCAAGACCTAATTCAGACATTGATTTTGCTATACGTGTTTCTCCTTAGAAGTTCTATGAATTAATACCCAATGAGTTGGCACACCAAACACCGGTTCATCAAAAGAGAGGACTATGCAACACGCAATAAAAACAGGAATAATTCAATCTGGGGAAGCACGATTGTGCAGTTTGCGTAAAGAGCTCAAGAAGCATTGGGAATGGAAGTTGATATCTGCATCATTAAGCCGGGAGGGGATCACTCGATAATGGAACATAAATGCCATTACCATAATAGAGGTGAGAATATGCTGAATAATAATTTAGAACTGTTTTGTAAGATATATTTGGACACTGATTTTGACAGAGCTCTCATTTTGCCGAACATTAGGGAAGTTATTGGTGGAGAGCTAGAACAATATTCGAGCTTGGCCAATGAGAATTGTAATCTCTATGTACTAAGAAATGATGATTTTCACGAGCATAGACGAAATGAACTCCCTGATGGATTTTTGTTTTCAAGATACTTAATTGAGTTGGAACCAAATGAGGACGTTGGCGCAGAAACATATATCACTACAATATCACGCTTACTCGAAGGGTTATGGAGCAGAGGTTATAATGCAGTAGCGTCGTGTGATTTTGAAGAATTGTTACCTAAAAAGGGTGGTTATAATCCCGATAACAAATTGTAATCGAATATGGTGGAGGCTACTTAGTGCCGAATGAACTCAATATTTAACCAAGTAAAATATATTAATCATATAAGATCCGTATATAAATTTTGTCATTTAATTTGTACGCACAAAATGCTAGATCAATACACCATTATAAGAAAGTGAGAATTCAAGATGAAATTAACTCTTGATATTAGTGAGGAAGAATTTGATAGTATTGTGGGAGCCGATATGGAAGTTACTTCAACCATCTTTTTAGATTTTTCAAGCGATATTAGGGGCGTTTATGAGTCTGAATTGATAAATTCAGTTGTAAATATTTACGATTTAAAAGATCAGGTGGAACAACAAGGACTCCAAATAGAGGATGGATCACTTTTTGTATTTGGAAAAATGAAAATTAGAATAGAGGGTGTCAAAGGGGCAGACTTTAAGTTTGTGGAAGGAGATTTCCGTACAGGATGCAAGCAATATCATACTTGGCCACACACCCTTAATAAAGGTGATGTAGTTTGCATGTGCGGAGGAAATCTATCCTTCCTTTCGGGATACTATGCATCAGCTATTATAGTAGCCGAAGCTAAACATAAAATCACATTAACTTTTGATACGGATGAAGCTGTTCCGATTGATACTTTTAATAGCGATAGTATCAAAAAGGCGCATTCCAAAGCAATGGAATATAAACATACTAGCTCTTCTGGAAAATTATTTAATCTCAACTTTATTCAAGATCACCTGGCATCGGGTAGAAGAGTAATTAGGAGCGAATAGATTGCCGCATCAAAGATTTCTCCATTTTAATTTGTACGCACAAGAAATGCTTGATTTATACTAGAAATAGCACTACAGTGCTACATTAGACAGGTTGAGACTTAAATAAATAGATACTACATAAATTGAAAGAAGGTAAGCGCATGGATTACATGAAACTAAGCAAAGAAGTATCCTACGCATTGAGACATGCACCATGGGAATACGAATTGGAACTGGACGCAGAGGGTTGGGTTGAAATAGAGCAGCTGCTGCATGCCTTACATATGGACCAACGCTGGAAGGCTGTTACGCCGAATGATCTGGCTGTGATGATTGACTTGTCGGACAAGAAAAGGCATGAGATCGGCCGTGGTAAAATTAGAGCGTTATACGGACATTCCGTTCCCGATAAAATAACCAAGCAGGCCGAAGTACCACCCGCCATCCTTTATCATGGAACAGCACGGTGTCTCGTCGAACAAATACTCGAGAAAGGCCTGCATCCTATGAAGAGGCAGTATGTTCACCTCTCAACGGATACGGCCACGGCTATGACGGTCGGAGCACGTAAAGATTCAAGTCCGGTCCTGTTAAGGATTGACGCAGAACGAGCCAACAAAGAGGGAATTCCCTTTTATTGCGGCAATCATTCGATATGGTTGGCGGATGGTGTTCCATCCCAGTACATATCGGTACAGCAGCGCCAATAGAACGCGAGCAGCCTGGAATGGCAGCAAAGCTAAGTCGGGTCCATCAAGGCTATTGGGTTGTACGCACGTTCCCGGTAAAGGTGATTCCGCATGCAAATAAGCAGAGGTTCTGTTAGCGCTCAGATTTGCGATTCGCAGCAAACAGCAGCAGAAACGAGAATGCGATCATACATCCTGACCATGCCCAGGCCTTGCCGGTGTGGCCTGCATCGACAGCGAAGTAGATCGCGGTCGGTACAGTCTGCGAAACGTTCGGGATGTTGCCCGCCACCATTAACGTTGCGCCAAACTCACCGATGCCTCGTGTAAAGCCGAGCACGTATGCAGTGACCATCGATCGTGCTGCGAGCGGCATGGTTATGCAGCGAAGCACTTGCCATTCATTAGCGCCTTCGGCCCGTGCGGCTTGCTCTACCAAGGGATCTACATCGTTAAAGCCTGACTTTAACGTCTGATAAACAAGCGGGAAAGAGACAATTACTGCGGTTAATACGGCCCCGGTCCAATGGAACACAAGTGGATGCCCAAGCACCGCTTCAATAAGGCGTCCTACGGAGCTGGTACGGCCAAACAGCATTAACAGTATAAACCCGACTACTGTAGGAGGGAGCACAAGCGGCAGCATAAAAAACGTCTCCAACAGCGTCTTGCCGCGGAACTTGCGAGTACTCAGGCGCCAAGCGGCGACCACACCAAGCAGCATGACAATGAAGCTTGCAACCAACGTAATTCGAAGTGATAATAAGACGGGATTCCAGAATTCCATGCGGTCTAATCCTTTCGAGAAGAGCAGAGGCTATTGCGATGAAGTTGCGGTTCGGAACCCTTGGCTTTTAAATAGATGCTGGGTTTCAGCTCCATTCATAAAGTCGAACCATTTTTGGGCCGCGGCAGTATTTTTACTGTTCTTGATGATTCCAATCGGGTAGATGATAGGTTCATGCTGATCCGATTTTACTGGGTAAGCAATGACAACTTTATTTGTTGTTAGAGCGTCTGTACGATAGACAAATCCAGCTTCAGCGTTCCCCGTGCTTACATAAGAGAGAACTTGTCGTACATCCTTCGTATACACATATTTGTTATTTAACTCATCCCAGAGACCTGCGCTCTTTAGTGTCTGTTCGGCATACATGCCAGCGGGCACGCTTTCCGGAGCACCAATCGCAATGCGGCTTATATCCTTCTGTTTCAGCATATCCAAGCTTGTCCAAGCAGCAGTACTGCTGCCGGGCACAATCACCACCAAATCGTTGTAGAGCAGCGCTTTCTTCATCTTTTCTTCCACCAGACCTGCTTTTATCAGTGCATTCATTGGCTTAGTTCCTGCGGATATAAATACATCAACCGGCGAGCCCTGCTCGATCTGCTTTTGCAGCGCACCGGATGAGCCATAATTGATCTGTACGTCAATATCCTTATTCTTGCTCTGAAAAGCAGCTTTGACCTCAGCCATCACATCCTGCAAGCTGGCCGCCGCCGACACGATAAGCTTTGTTGGCTCTGTGGTGTGCACACTTGCCTCGTTAGATCCACAACCTGTAAGCAGCAGAACACAGGCGATCATAAGGTTTAATATGATCATTCTAGCAGCTCGCAGCTTACGTATTTTGCGTATGAACATCTTGTAAGTCTCCTTCCCAATGACAATTGCGTATGTATGATAATATAAACATAAATGTATATATCCAACATAACTTGTAATCTACATAATATATATTATAAATGATCAGAACAAAAGAGGATAATCATTGTAAATAGAAGAATAACAGTCATGTTTTACTCGGCATGTCCATATAATCTAGTAATTGCTTTATACCACGAGCACTAGCTCATATAAGCAAAGTCTGAAGGCAGATAACATAGAGGAGGACATATAGAATGAGAGAGAAAAAGCGGCGAATGGAAACGCGATTGTTAGCTATACTGGGTATCATTGCCCTTCTAATAGGGGGAGAAATCATATTAGGAGTTCGCACAGCTGGTGAAGAAATTGCTTATGCGGCTGCACAGCAGCAATGGAGAGCTCATCCTGTATCAGCAGCGACGCAAACACCGTATCGTAAGGCCAACACTGCTCATTTCATCCTCAAAGATGGTGCAGCACATATACCTAAAATTGAACGTTCGCTACCAACGATAGAGCATGAAGCGAAGGCAGCGGGAGCTGCTTCAGCCTTATTGACTGTAGGCAAACAGAGCAAGAAAGTGTATTTGACGTTTGATGACGGACCAAGCAGAAATACACCTGAAGTGCTTGATATTTTAAAAAGAGAGAACGTAAAAGGAACATTTTATTTACTGGGGCAGCAAGTAAAGCAGTATCCCAAAGTGCTGAAACGAATAGCAGATGAAGGACATGCGATCGGCAATCATTCCTATAACCATAACTATCGTGAATTATATTCAGACTTTCGTGGGTTTTGGAGTCAGATTCGGAAGACAGGTAAAGCCATTCAAGAGGTGATCGGTTATGAGCCGCCGTTAGTGCGCGCACCAGGTGGGACATTTTTGAACTTTAACAAGCAATATTTTGACCTGATGGGACGAGCAGGTTATGTCGTGATGGATTGGACAGTAGATAGCGGGGATTCCAAACGGGTAGGTGTACCCGCCAAGGAAATCGTAGCAGATGTTAAGAAGGGCACCTTGAGTGCCGATACGGTTGTGCTCATGCACGATGGGACGGGGCACGGCGAAACCGTAAAGGCATTGCCGGAAATTATTCGGTATTATAAAGCAAAAGGCTATAGTTTTGAAGTTATGACTCCTGAAATGAAGCAGGTACAATTTCGAATTGCCGATCGTGAAAGATGGGATCGCAAGCCAGTATCTCAAGCTTGGATTCAAGCGAATATTGATCTAGTGCAGGTAGCCACAGGTGAGCCTGTAAAGCAGCCACAGCCACCTACAGGAGGGACGACACCTAAGCCTCCAATCCAGAAGTCAGACCCGCTTCTGATGCAATTAAAAGTAACGACCGATAGCGGTGAGTTAGAGCTTGCGTCAAACCAGTTCAGATCTTATCAGGACATAACCTATGTTCCTGTACGTCTGATGATAGAGAAGCTGGGAGGCACAGTTACCTTTGATGAAGCCAAAGAATTACTGCTGTTAAACATTAATGGCCTTGAGTGGGCCATCGACTGGAAAACAGGCAAGCCGATGCAGCTCGAGATAGACGGCACACTTACTGTGCTGCCTTGGGAGACGCAGATGAAAGACAACCTGCTGTGGGTGCCATTACGGCAAGCCTTGGAAGTCTCTCATGTTCAGTTCCTATCGTATGAGCTTCAGGTTGTAGATCCAAACAAGTCTAGTTCGCAAACGGATGAAAATGCCAAAGCAGAAGAAACAAAAGCAGAAGTAACAAAGTAGGAGAGAACTGAGCCGTAACAAAGGTAGAGATGTACGTATCGTAATAGGTTTATAGGTTTGAAATCTATTCTATTGGGCGACACTATCTGATAGGGCGGCCCGGGATCGGTTCATGCGACGCGTGACGCGTACGTGATCATCGTCCCGGGCCTTTGTTGTACCGTGATAGCGCCATGATAAGAATGGAGGGACCTGATAGCATGTATAACCATGAATCTATTCATTCCAAAGAAGTATGGACTTCTACTTTTGTACAATACGGTTGGGAACAAATGCAGCAGCGTCTTAATGAAGTCGTGATCGGCAAGCCGGAACCTGTAAGATTGGCTTGCTTGACGATGCTGGCCGGCGGCCATCTTCTGCTGGAGGATGTGCCGGGCGTAGGCAAGACGCTGCTGGCGAGAGCGCTGGCTCAGCTTGCAGACGGCACGTTCCGTCGCGTACAAATGACGCCCGACATGATGCCAGCGGATATTACGGGCAGCATGGTACTGGACCCGGCGACTGGAGTACTCCGCTATAGCGAGGGGCCGCTTGCTGCCAACGTTGTATTGGCGGATGAGTTGAATCGGGCGTCAGCACGCACGCAATCGGCTTTGCTGGAGGCGATGGAAGAACGGTCAGTTACAGTAGACGGCGTAACACGTCCGCTGCCAGAGCCTTTTATGATTGTCGCGACGCAAAATCCGCTCGCTTTTGAAGGCACATATCGTCTGCCAGAGGCTGAGCTGGACCGTTTTATGACTCGCTTATCCTTGGGATATCCGGATGTTCATGGCGAGGCTGACATGCTTGTACGCGAACAGAGTCGGATTGAACGTGTGACTCGGCCACGGGTACAGCCGGTATTTACCCCGGAAGAATGGGCGCTGCTGATTAGACGCATTCGCTGCATTCATGTGGATGATACGTTATGCCGTTACATGGCGGACATTGCGCAAGCAACACGCACACATGAGCAGGTTGTGCTCGGTGTTAGTCCGCGCGGTACGGTTGCCCTGATGCAAGCTGCTCAGGCGCAGGCGTTTCTGTCGGGCAGGGCTTATGTTATACCGGACGATGTGAAGGTAATCGCTGCACCTGTCCTGGCGCATCGGCTAGTGTTGAAGCACGCCCTTTCTCAAGATACCGCAGGTAACGTTATAAGAGAGACGATTGCTAGCATTCCCATCCCAAGCTTTACGAGGCAAAGTGATCTAGACGGAGCCGCTCGTAGGCGTGGGGGTATGGGCAGGGGCATACGTGGGAGTTCAAGGATGGATAATAGGGTGGATAAAAATACAGACACAACTATCGGAGCAAGTACGAGTTCAAGCATTGGCATGACCCAACATGCGATCATCGGCTCAAGCAGGGGATCTGATGTTCGAATGGGTATAGGTATAACTGCCAAGCGTCATCGCAGCGGAGGGCGCTCATTTATGCAGGAAACGGCTCGGCAGACAGTTACAAGTCACGTCAAGACACGAGGAGATGGCCCAAGCTGGTTCGGAGGCTTGTTCCGATGAGGAGCCTACGCAGGCAGGCGCAGTCATGCGTTGTGCGTATTGTGTTGACAGCAGCCGTGGGCATCGTCTTGCTTATCTATGGCTGGACGCAACTGCATGCAGCCGCCTCATTTATAGGTGCAATGGTGACGTTATACGCGCTATACGGCGTGTGGTTCAAGTGGGCTCTTTATGAAGAACCTGTTCGCGTCTATACAAAGATTAATGAAGAGATCAATGGGGCTTTTCAGAGTCAGTTGGAATGGTGCACTACATTGTCTTCAGGAACAAGGCTCCCCTGGCTTTATATACGCGTGGAAGAGATATGGGAACTGGTAAGCGATGAGTTGGGGGCAACTGAGTCAGACCCTAATAGATTCACTCAAGCGGTAAAGGAGATGTACGATCCTTATCACGCTGGTACTGATCAGGCAGGTGTCATGAATCGAATGCCAGCTTGTTCTACGGGGGCATATTCAGCAAATAAGATGTACTGGAGCAGTACTAAGCTGATCCATCCCAATGGTCGCAAGAGCTTTGCCTACTCGCAATTACTGCCACAGATGCCAAGAGGAATATACCGATTTGTAAGCACAGAGCTGTACACGGGTGATATATGGGGCTGGTTTACGAAGAAGATGAACAGCCATCATGTCCGATTACCCGCTAGTGACGTACTTATTATGCCGAGTGCAGGGAAATGGAAGGAATCGAATACCAATCTTCCATTATCCTTTATACAGACTGATGGTGCACAAGTGGAACATGATACAGCAGTATCGTATAGTCGGGGAGGTGTTCCGACACCGGAGCTTCGTTCATATCAGCCAGGCGATCCTTGGCGATCTATTCATTGGCGGTCATATGCCAAGCACAGACAGCTGACCGTTAAAGTCTCGCGCGAGGCAGAAAAGATGCAGCTCACGATTGTACTGGATGAGAGTTGGCTGGAGGCGTCGGTTCGTCATGAAGCGGATCAGCAGAAATTACTGGAGGAAGCACTGGATGCGGCAGCGGAATGGTGCTCTATAGGTTGGAGACAAGGCATTTTGGTCAGATTAATATGGCTTAATCAGGGTGAAATGCAGGTGGGAATGGAGGCAATCAGCCGCGCAATTGCGTTAGCAAGCTTGCCTTTAATGTCATCGAATGACATATGTATGGATAAGGATAGTGAGTATGTATCCTCTTTCGAGGACGCTGTATGCAGGACAAGCTCTAACAAGGCACTGCATCAGCAAGTCCAAGGCTGCGACATTGTGGTCATCAGCCATTTAGAGGTATCGGATGGAGCACCTCGAGTACAAACACAATTACGTGGGTGCCGCATTGCTGTATGGGTGACCTTAACTGATGATGCGGATGCCAAGCAGGTAAGGTCACGTGCTGCTGAAGAGCCATCTTCTCTCCCGACTCGAAAGGAGGAACCTGATTATGCAGCCTCATCTCATTAAACAGGTCTATGCCTCAACAAAGCTGTATGTCGAGCCCTATGGAAAAGACGCCATGGAGCGGAATGGAGTGCAATTGTGGCAGCAGGTGACATGTACAGTACTGCTGTTCGGCTTGTTTATGGAATGGCTCATTCCACTCCAGTACTATGGAGGTAAGGAAATCTTGCTGCATGTCTTGCCAATTGTCTGCACGATTGTGGGCAGTCTCTTGGCAGGAGTATTCCTTACCAGAAGAGTCCTGTTGCTTCTGATCGTCCGAGCCGGTATTGCGGTCTTATCCAGCGCATGGGTACTCGGTGCAGCGGCAGAGAGCAGACAAGCAGATTTAACAGGTATGAGCGGGGACTTCATACATAACGTAAGTGCGGTCAGCCACGGTTTTGCGAGGCTGTATACAGGCATAGCAGTCGATATGCAGCTGCTTGGGGCAGGCTTGATCCAGTGGCAATGGGCGCCAATCGGAGAAGAATTGCAAACGCTTCTGCTCATCGTTGGGATTGTAATCCTGTGTGCGCTTATCCAGTCGTTGATGCTAACACAGCATTCCATTCTGTTGTTCAGTGGGGCGACACTGGCTTATTTAGTTATTCTTCAAATGGTGTTGGGCGCCGACAATGCCTATGGGCTCGTCCGTACGATAGCGTGGACAGCTGCGCTCGCCTCTTGTCTGCAATTGCAGAGGCAGAAGAGGTGGGATCGAACATATACGAACATGGCTTGGCCGGTTCGGTGGTGGCTGGCTACGGTGCTGTTTAGTACTGGACTAGTCGCCTTATTTGCTTTATGGGGACAAGCAGCACAGTGGGATAAGCCCAAATCATGGCCAGCTCTAACAAGCTGGGTACAGGAAGCAGCGGATACCGCTGCACAAGCTATCCGTGAGACTGCTGGCAGAACCAAAGAGGGGCCCGCAGGTCTGGCAGGTGGGCCAGCTAGGACGGGCTACGGCACAGATGATACAGAATTAGGTGCACCCGTATCCGATGATGCAGCGATTCTATTTCTTGCGAGTACGCCAGCGCCTACGTACTGGCGTGTTGAATCCAAGAGCATCTATACGGGGCGTGGCTGGGAAGTGCCAGATGAAGAAGCTGCATTAAGCCCAGAAGTACTTGATCCATCGGGGGCTATAAGCTCAGAGGCAGCGGATAAGCAAGCTGCAAAGCTCGGTTGGTCAAGGCCGATTACACAAACCATCCAGCTTGAAGCAAGCGAAGCGCTGCGGATGCCGCTTGTATTTGGCGGACGGCCTGAAAGGCTGCAAAGCTGGGAAAGTGATCATACGAGTGATTATACACAGGGACAATACTACGACGCCGGTAAACGTCTGCCCAAGCTGAAGTACGAGCGGGCGTGGGAACGATATCGGGCTGTCGGAGGCGATCAAACGGATGAGTTCTCCTTGTCTATACCTTTGAGGTATTCATACGAGACCCGGATATTCCAAATGGATAGGGAAAAGTGGAGCCAACTGGAAGACATCGCAGATCCAAGTGAGATTACGGCGACGTATACAAGCCTGCCGCAATCAACACCTGATAGGGTTCGTAAATTGGCTAACGAGATCCTATCACCCGCAGCGGCACGGTACGAGCAGGTAAAAAGAGTTCAGCATTATCTGTTAAGCCATTATGCGTACACCAAAGCAGAGACCGCTGTCCCAGCAATTGGCACTGACTTTGTGGATCAATTTTTATTTGAGCAGCGTCAAGGCTATTGCAATCACTTTTCTACGGCTATGGCCGTACTGCTGCGTGCAGAGGGAATCCCTGCACGTTGGGTGAAAGGGTTTGCCCCAGGACAGGTCGAAGCGCCGGGCCAATATGTGGTGCAGGCGTCAGCCGCACATTCATGGGTGGAAGTATATTTTCCGCAAGTCGGTTGGGTTGCATTTGAAGCGACACCGCCAAGTGGTGTTCAGTCAGCCATCAAATTGGATTCAAGTCAGACTGCGGGAACTGAGCGTGCAGGAGGAACTGCTAGGACAGCAGAGAGTCTAACAAGTAATGCAAATCAGGCTAGCACCATGCGCCTAAAAGCTGCGGATCATGTGGAAGGTACGAGACAACTGGGCATTACGCCGAGGAGAACAAATATGGTTCATACTGCTGATACCGCAACTACTCCGCGTGTAAGTACAGCAATGGATACCGATGTTGTGCAGGCTCCTATTGACGGAGAATGGCTGCGACTCGCAGCGGAACACAAGGTGTTACCGTTAAAGGAACGATCGGCCTCCAATTCTTTAGCATCATCAGATGGTTCTTGGGGGCATATATGGTCGAGTTTCTGGGACGATACTGTGCAGCAGTTCCAGAGATGGAGGAAAGCAGCAGCTTGGGGTATGGACATCATGTCACAGCAGGCTTCGATGGAATGGGCCCGTATAACAAGCGGGGCTTATTGGCAGGGGATTTTGACGGATAAACAAGCAGATCAGGAAAGGTCAACCAAAAGAGGTACAATTATTGGGCAGTTGTGGGACGAAATTCCGATGATGGGGAGCATCCTATTCATTTTTATACTGCTAGCCTTACTGTTAAGCATTCGTTATTTCGCCAGGATGCTGCGATATAATGCTCCGCTGCGGCAGTTAAAAAGGCTCGTTTCGTCGCAGCAGCAGTATTATGATGCGGAGCGGGTGCCTTTAATGGGCAAGCTGGCTTGGCAGCTCATTGAGCGCCGCTGCGGCCATCGCCCTAATGGCATGACGCTTGACGAGTATTTGGAGGGGGTGTCACAATTGTCACTGCATAAGGACACTGTGCAATTGCTGCAATTGTTTGCCAAAGACTGCAACGCGATGTTATATGCCAAGTATCAAGGGGAACGTATTCACCGCACGCGGTTTGTGGATGGATGTGCAGGAGTATTGGAATGGCTGCGTGCGGACAAAAAACAGAGCCGCAGCCAATAGTAGTTGACGCCAGTCTAGGAACCGCTTCACTCCTGAACTGGCGTCTTCGCATATGACAGAACAGTATTGGAAGAAGGTGCCTGTCCAACGGTAGCACGTTCGATAAAGTGGTATGGGAGCTGATGCTTCTCTGCTTGCGGCACGTCTGCGTGTAATTGTCGATAAAAGATTGTAAAAGCCAGACAGCCAATATCGTAACTTGAATGGTCAAATGTTGATAATTCAAGCACGCTTGCTATCGGAATATTATCGAACCCGATGACAGAAAGCTGTTCAGGCACCTTAATACCTAGCTTGGCGGCTTCCAGCAGAATACCTGCGGCGGATTGATCTCCAGCAACGACAAGCGCTGTTGGACGTACTTGCAAATTGCTTATGGCACGAATAACCTCTGCCCCGTGATCGTATTGGTAGCAGTTCGCAAAAGTCCATTCTGGAACAAGAGGTTCTTGAATGGCCTGTAGTGCATCCTGATACGCGCGAATGCGATTCAAGCTGTTAAAGCTGTCAGGTCTCCCGATGCAATATCCAATGTGACGGTGCCCTTGGTCGATCAACATGTTCATGATATAACGTGTAATTTCATAATAATCTACATATATAGAAGAAAGCGCCGTGGACTCTGTATACTCACAGACTACAATCGGGCCGTATGCTGCATAAGGTTCAATAGCTGACCAATTACTTTGCTTTGAACAGATGATCACGCCATCTACTTGCTTGTCTCGCAGCAGATCTAGAGCGCGAATCTCCTCTTCCGGTTTGTAATCCGTCTGGCACAACACGATATGATACTGATGCTGCAGCGCAAAATAGGAAATGCCCTCCAGCATACCCGCAAAGTAGGGATGATTGGCAAACGGCAGCAGAACCGCCACCATGCGGGTCTCGCCTTTGGCCAAATTGACAGCATTGCGGTTAGGCTTGTACTGCAACTGCTCAATGGCTTTCCATACTGCACTGCGCTTGTCTTCAGAGACATATGGATGTCCATTTATTACTCGTGATACAGTTGTAACTGAGACACCTGCTGCAAGGGCGATCTGTTTGATGTTAGCCATCATCATTCCTCCTGTTTTCCCACTACTCTTTATTTTACGCTTCTTTAAGAATAAATAAAAAGGTTGACCTGAAAAGCGTTTCATATCGTAAGCTGAAAGAGCAACATGATCGACAGGCCGTGCTATTGGCGTTACCAAATGCAGAGAACACAATATATACGCTGAGGGCGTAACGATACACGGCCACTAGCAAGGCACTGCTGGCAGGATGGCAGCAGACAGCTTTGTAACAGATAGAAAGTGGGAGGGGTCACGGATGAGTTACCGTATTGTGTTTTTTGATATTGATGGAACGTTGTTGGATGAGCAGAAGCAGATTCCAGAGTCTACGCGTGACGCGATCAGGCACTTGCAGGAGAACGGGATTGAGACCGCAATTGCTACTGGTCGAACACCTGCAACGTTTGCACATATAAGAGAGGCCTTAAATATCCATTCCTACGTGAGCTTAAATGGAGGATATGTGGTGCGTAATGACCGAGTTGTCGCACATACACCTATGCCGATAGACTTGCTGGATCGGCTTCAAGCAGCAGCAGATCCGAATGGACATGCTATCGGCTGGATCGGTGCGGAGGATATGTCCCTTACTAGGGAGCATCCGTTAGTGGAGGAGTGTCTTGGTGTACATGACATCCCAGCGCCCCCAGTTCAACCGGACTTGTACAAGAACTGTGATATTTATCAAGGATTGTTATTTTGTAAGGATGCGGACTTGGCGGATTATGTGGAGCAGTTGCCGGAGCTGCAATTTATACGGTGGCACGATAATGCGCTTGATGTGCAACTGCAAGGCATATCGAAAGCAATAGGCATTCAGCATTATCTAAAGGATGCCAAGCTTGAAGCAGAGCATAGCGTTGCATTTGGAGACGGATTAAACGACTTGGAGATGCTGCAATATGTAGGTGTTGGTGTAGCTATGGGCAATGCCAAAGAAGAAGTGAAGCGCGTGGCTCATCGTGTCACATTATCCTCGGCAGATGGCGGCATAGCAGCGGCGCTTCAGGAACTAGGACTATACGTTCCAAAAGGAGTATTGGGGTAAAAGGGAAGAGGTCGTACAGTAGCTGTTAAGTTAAACACATAAATAGATCATATCATTAACTAATGTCGGGAACTCTTACCCTCTTATTATGAGGAGGCGGAGTTCCTTTTTGCTATTTATTCAGACAAAGTGTATGGGGTGATATCCGAAGTGAGCTTGTTTGTGCATGAAGTCTTCAAGTAAACTAGTCGTAGACAGATAGCTGTTCTGTGGAATCGGATGAATCGACATGGAGGAACGATATGCTGCAGAAGTTCGGATTTTCCCAATATGAAAGTAAAGTATATGAAGCGCTGGTTACTCATGCGGAACCGATGGATGCTACGACGATCGTTAAGCATTCGGGCGTGCCTAAGGCTAAGATTTATGAGGTGATTGCCAAGCTCGTAGAAAAAGGGATCGTATCAGATGCTGTCTCGGGCAAAAAGCGTACTTATGCGGCAATCCCAATGCAGATTGTGATTGATAAGCTGACTCACGAATTTGAACGTGATATTGCTGATCTCAGAAGAGCAGGGACACGCCGAACTTATGCGGACGACCAAGTGTGGAGCCTAAAGACAAACAGTTCCATTCAAGCTTACTGCCGACAGCTGATTGATCAGGCGGAGCGTTCTATCGTGTTATCGATGTGGGTGGACGAGTTTAAGGAGTTCGCTCCACTTTTGGAGCAAAAGGAGCAGCAGGGTGTAGATGTTGAAGTGTTGGTTACAGGCGGCAATCCTGGTGCTGTCAAACTGACAAAGATGAACGTACTTGAGCCGACAGATGGACATGAGATGATATTGGAGCAGTTCAAACTGATTATTGCAGATGGTAATCAAGTGCTGTTTGCCGGCATGGAAGAGGGTAATTGGCAGGCCATGCGGACGATGGCGCAGCCATTCGTGAAGTTTTTTACGGAGTTCTTCCATCATGACGTGGCGCTTGCAATTATATCGCGGAAGTATGCGACAGAATTGATGCAGGATGCGGAAATGAAAGCCCTGTTGATGAGGTTGAGGTATTAAGCTGGTCACTAGCACCGTTACATATGCCAAAGCAAGCCCACCACTTCACATTATAGTAAAGTGGTGGGCTTGTTGGTTACTTGTGCCGCTCTATCCCGTAACGGTTTCGAAGGGTATCGATGACAGTGTGTACTTGTTCTGGCTCTGGCAGCCATAGTTTGGTGGCTGCTTCAGCAATGTCAGGGCTGGATTGGCGTTCACGGATGACCTGCTTCACGGCTTCAACAAAAGCTTGCGCGGCACTGCTCCCAAGAGAGGTCAGTTCTTCCAGACTGCCCGTTTTGTCGTCTGTCACAATAGGATGGTCGGCTTGCGTTACACCCGCTGCTGCGCGATCGTAGAAGGATCTGACCAACTCGGCGCTTGCTTTGCCCGAGCCTTGGCAGATGACAAATGCTTGTACGACGAAAGCTTGGGCTTGACGTCGCTGTGCGATCCCGCAGAACTTGATGCCTCCTATGCTCAGATCGAAATCACCAGGGCAGTAGGCGCCGTCTATTTCACCTTTGTCGACGGTGCAACCTGTGCTCTGTAAGGCAAGCTGGATCAAGCGATACATGCGCTCATAATCGGAACGGAAGCATTTGTCCCCTAAACCTTGCTTCGGCAGTATCAATGAAATGTTTACGACACCCAAGTCGAGGGGGACAGCTGCACCACCTGTACTCCGAACAGCGGTCGAATAGCCAAGCGACTCCAGCCAATCTTGTGCTGCGGCGGCTTGCGGAAGTCTGCTGTCGCGCAGTCCCATCACAAAGCCGCGTGGATGGCGCCACAAGTGACACACTGCTGGACCTCCATTGCCTGTGTGCTTGCACAGCAGTTCATCTAGCGCAAAGGGATACAGAATGTCCTGCGCTTCATCTTGCTGCGTGCGATCCAGCAACAGCAAATTGTCGAGCCCGTCTTCCCCTGTAAATGAAATTGCACCTTCTGTCATCTTCGCTTCCCCCTGTATCATGTTATCCCCGTCATAGATTCAATGGATAATTAGATGATTGATGCTTTGAACAACTACCCTATTAACCTCATTAACTTGTACATTTATCGTAGCATGAAAGCGAATGTTCTACCTATCCAAATTTTAAATTAGAGCTGATACAAGACGCTGTTAGTCAGGCTGAATACAAAAAAAGGGACTGTCCCCAAAGCCCTTTTATGATCTTTCGGGCTCTATGGTATTTGCATTTTGCGCATAAAAATGACCTCACATCCCACTACATCGTAGAATTTGAGGTCATTCACTAATCATTCTGGGCTGTTCTCGGTACTGCGAACACTTTTGGGACAGACCCTTTTATTTCGTTAACACATCGAATTATGCTTGTTCAGCAATCGAACCAACTGCCGAAGCAGAAGGACGTTTAGTGGCTGACACGTTTGTATCGATCGGCTTGCGGCTAATGGAGAAGGCTGCGCATCCTAATGCCAACAGGGCGATCATACCGCCTACCCATGGGTTGTTAGCGACAGAACTCTTCTCGATCACAATACCCCCAATAAAGGAGCCGGTAGCAATACCTAGATGCATAACCGAGTTATTCAGGCTCAACTGAATTTCGACGGTATCTGGCGCATGCTTGATCAGGTAGGATTGCTGTGCAGGCGACAAGGCCCAACTGAGTCCGCCCCAGATCATCATGGCTGCCATAAATACGTAAATCGATGCTTGGGAAGCGAGCAGCATCATAAACATGGCTCCCGAGAAGCAGGTTACGATCAACAGAATCGTTTTATTAACGCCCCATTTATCTGACAGCAAGCCTCCAAGTCCACCACCGGATACGGCGGCAATCCCAAACATGAAATAGACTACACTCATCATCGTTGGACTAATGTCAAAGTTGGATTGCACAAAAGGCGCAAGGTAAGCATACAGCGTCAGATGTCCTGTTAGCATTATAAATGAGATGAGTTGACCGCTTATGATCTTGCTGCTGCGCAGCGTAGAAAGCTGCTGGCGAAGTGGTACAGCAGGACTTGGCTGGGTTCGCTGCAGGAACAAGGCGATGCAGATCATTGCAACAAGGCTTAACGCCACAATCAGTAGGAAAGGCGCTCTCCATCCATAAGCGTTTCCGATAACCATTCCGATAGGAACTCCAAGCACAAGCGAGCCGCTAATACCCATATAGATAACACCGATTGCTCTTCCTCGATGGGATTCAGGGACGAGTTTAGATGCCATCGTAATGGATAACACAATGATGACGGAACCGCTCATCGCTGATAAAGCGCGCGCAGACAGCGTAAGCGCATAACTCGAGCTGAAAGCAACAATCAAATTGGCGAGTACAAAGACGGCAAGAGCGTATAAATACAGCTTTTTGCGTTCCATTTTCGCTGTAAGATTCATCAATATTGGCGCCGATATAGCAAATGCGACCGAAAATATGGTTATAAATTGGCCTGCAGCGCTAACGGAAATGTGCAAATCCGCTGCAATCAGGTCGAGTATACCTCCGACGATCAGCTCTACCGTGCCGACGACAAAGGCGGAAACGGCCAATAAATAAACACGTAAATTCAAACAGACACACCCTTCCTTAAACATAAAAAGTTACTACTATTATAGTAACCTATAGTTTGTTTAGCAACATAAATATGAAAAAATAGGATAAACCCGAGCTGGCAAGTATTGTTTAGCAGGCAATCATTGTGCCTTGTTCTGTATAGTTCGCGTCATTGCAGGAAATGTTAACAGCAGATTTTCGTATGTCATGAACATGTGTACAGTCAGGGGTTGAAAGAATATATGTTTAAATCATTGTTTGGTGTTTTACAAAAAGTCGGAAAAGCACTTATGCTGCCAGTTGCGATCTTGCCAGCTGCGGGAATTCTGCTAGGTGTCGGCAACGCCCTTGGCAATCCAGACTTAATCGAACGGATTCCGGCGCTTAGCGGGCCGGCATGGAGTACGATTGCCAGTGTAATGGAACAGTCAGGTGGTATCGTATTTGACAATCTATCTTTGTTGTTTGCTGTAGGGGTTGCGATTGGCCTGGCAGGTGGAGACGGCGTGGCGGGATTGGCTGCTATCGTAGGTTATTTTGTCATGAACGTCACAATGAAAGTCATTATGAAGGTGACACCCGAGTTGGTTGCACAGGACTTCTCATATGCATCTTTGCAAGGTATCCCAACTTTGCAGACAGGTGTGTTCGGGGGGATTATTATCGGGATAACAGCAGCTACGTTGTACAAACGATTTTTTACGATTGAACTGCCGTCTTATCTCGGATTTTTTGCGGGCAAAAGATTTGTCCCCATTATTACGGCGGTCACGGCCTTGCTGATAGGGGTGCTGCTGACAATTATATGGCCTCCTGTACAGAATGGCTTAAATGCATTCTCGCACTCACTCATTGATTCGAATCGCTCGATGGCGGCATTGATTTTCGGAACCTGCGAGCGTGCCTTGATTCCTTTCGGGCTGCACCATATTTTTTATGCACCGTTCTGGTTTGAGTTTGGACAGTATATTAACAAAGCAGGCGAGTTGGTTCGTGGTGATCAGAAAATATTTTTTGCACAGTTAAAAGATGGAGTCGAACTGACAGCGGGAACCTTTATGACGGGAAAATACCCGTTTATGATGTTCGGGCTGCCTGCCGCAGCATTGGCAATGTACCATGAGGCTCGCCCTGAAAATAAAAAGCTGGTTGCGGGCTTGCTGGGCTCAGCTGCACTGACATCGTTCCTAACGGGGATAACAGAGCCGCTAGAGTTCTCGTTTCTGTTTGTGGCGCCGGTGTTGTTTGCGGTGCATGTACTCTTTGCAGGCCTGTCTTTCTTAACGATGCATCTGCTCGGGGTCAAGATCGGGATGACTTTCTCAGGTGGTGTGATCGATTATTTGTTGTTTGGTGTGCTTCAAAATCGGACGCCTTATTGGCTTGTCATCCCAGCAGGATTAGTGCTGGCTTTGATCTATTATTTTGGTTTTCGACTTGCAATACGGAACTTCAACCTGCGAACACCAGGGCGGGAGATCGCAGTTCAAGGCGGTACTGTCGTTCAGGCATCATCAGCAGACGAATTGCCGCGAGGAATTCTGAATGCACTTGGCGGTAAAACGAATATTGGCTCGTTAGATGCGTGTATTACACGTCTGCGGGTGCAGGTAAACGAAGCAGGACAAGTAGACAAAACCAAGCTGAAGGAGTTGGGAGCCTCTGGCGTGTTAGAAGTTGGGAACAGCATTCAAGCCATATTCGGCACACGTTCGGAGACGATTAAGCATCAGATTCATGAACTGATTAAACGTGAGGATATGGAGCTTCAGGATGAGTCCGATGCTAAAGAGGCCAAGGAGGAAGAAACCTAGTAACTGCGCGATTGCCTTTTGGTCTGAAGGAGGCAATTGTGCCAGACTTCCTTTATAATGAGGGTATTAATGTAATGGTCATTCAGAGGAGGAGTTCGAGAGATGCAGGCATTTCAATTTCACAATCCAACAAAGCTTATATTTGGAAAGGGACAATTGCCTCATTTGAAACAGGAGCTATCGGCATACAGCAGCGTACTGCTTGTTTATGGTGGGGGCAGCATCAAGCGGAATGGACTTTACACTCAGGTGACGGATATTCTCAACGGAATGGAATTACGCGTAACTGAATTGGCAGGCGTGGAGCCTAACCCGCGACTGTCGACTGTACATAAAGGTGTGGACTTATGTCGTGCCCAGCAGGTTGACTTTATACTGGCTGTCGGGGGCGGAAGTGTCATCGATTGTGCCAAGGCGATTGCTGTCGGGGCGAAGTACGATGGCGATATGTGGGATTTCTGCTTGCGTAAAGCAGCTCCACAGACGGGCCTCCCACTTGGCACGGTGCTGACGATTGCGGCAACGGGTTCGGAAATGAACGGCGCTTCGGTCATAACGAATTGGGAAACCAATGAAAAGCTAGGCTGGTGGAGCCCACATGCCTATCCGAAGTTCTCGATCCTTGACCCTGCATTTACGACAACGTTACCTGAGAATCAGACGGTCTATGGTATGGTGGACATTATGTCCCACGTGTTCGAGAACTATTTCCATCATGGGACCAATACACTTGTCCAGGATGGTTGGTCTGAGACATTGTTAAAGAGCGTGGTGCGTACAGCTCCTGAGCTTATAAAGGACTTGGACAATATGGAACTGCGCGAGACGATTCTGCTATCGGGTACGCTGGCACTGAACGGCATGCCAAGCATGGGGGTGAGCGGCGATTGGGCGACACATAATATCGAGCATGCGGTATCTGCGGTGTACGATATTCCACATGGCGGCGGGCTTGCTATTTTGTTCCCGAACTGGATGAAGCATACACTATCCGAGAATGTGGGACGTTATAAACAGCTTGCTGTAAATGTGTTCAACATCGACTCAGCTGGCCGTTCCGATGAAGAAGTTGCGCTTGCAGGCATTGAGGCGCTGCGCAGCTTCTGGACGTCTATCGGAGCCCCTAGCCGACTAGCTGATTATGATATTGATGATTCGAAGCTTGAGGAAATGGCCGATAAAGCGATGCTCTTTGGTCCGTTCGGCAACTTCAAGAAGCTGGATCGCAAAGATGTACTAGCGATTTACCGTGCATCGTTGTAGCTGTATCGGTGCTGGTGCATTCTCGTAGAGCGAGGAGCGTTATTTAGTTTGATAGGAGACAGGCTCGGTATAGGATGTAGACCGGGCCTGTTGTTGTGCGTATCTAGCGAGAACCTGTCGATTTTTGACGAAATGAAAATTAACGAGTAACATTTACATTCAGGGTATGCTATGCGGCAGGATGTGGTATAGTAACAAAAGTTAGGCATAGAGCGTCGTCGTTTCATTGACGTCGGGCCTTCATTTGATTAAGATATCATAATGTGCAGTTGCACGAAGCTTTACTTTCAACAACCCAGATAGCTATCGCTGCATGGGCATGATGCTCATGTGAGCGTTGGTAATAAAGCTTGTCATTTTCATTATATTTCAAGGAGGCACGTCGTTAATGAGTAAGCATCATGAAATGATTGTTGTGCTTGACTTCGGTGGACAATACAATCAGTTAATTGCACGTCGTATTCGCGATTTAGGTGTATACAGCGAGTTGATTCCGTATAACACACCAGTCGAGAAGATTAAGGAAATGAATCCGAAAGGGATCGTATTCTCAGGCGGACCTTCGAGCGTATATGAGGAGAATGCTCCTCATGTAGATCCAGCTATTTATGACCTTGGACTTCCGATCTTTGGCATTTGTTACGGTATGCAATTGATGTCTCATCAGATGGAAGGCAAAGTACAACGTGCGGGTAAGCGAGAGTACGGGAAATCCGACGTTGTATTTAAAGAAAACAGCAGTCTGATCAAAGGTTTGGAAGCAAGCCAGACTGTATGGATGAGCCATGGCGACTTGGTTGTGGAACTTCCGAAAGGCTTCCAGATTGATGCAAGCACAGAGCATGCACCAATTGCAGCGATGAGCCATCCCGAAAAAAATTTCTATGCAGTTCAATTCCATCCTGAAGTGCGTCACTCTGTCAAAGGGAACGAGATGATTCACAATTTCCTGTTTGACGTATGTAAGTGCCACGGCGACTGGACGATGGAATCCTTTATTGAAGATAAAATTGAAGAGATTCGTACAACGGTAGGCGACAGCAAAGTGCTGTGCGCACTAAGCGGTGGCGTTGACTCATCTGTAGTAGCGATGCTGATCCACCGTGCCATTGGCGAACAATTAACTTGTATGTTTATTGATCACGGCCTGCTCCGCAAAGACGAAGCGGAAGGTGTAATGGAGACGTTTAGCGGCAAGTTCGGCCTTAACGTCATCAAGATTGATGCACGTGCTCGCTTTATGGGCAAGCTGGCTGGTGTATCCGATCCAGAGCAGAAGCGCAAAATTATCGGTAACGAATTTATTTATTGCTTTGACGAAGAGTCTGCCAAGCTGGGCGAATTTGACTTCTTGGCGCAAGGCACGTTGTACACAGACATCGTAGAGAGCGGAACAGCTACCGCACAAACGATCAAGTCGCACCATAATGTTGGTGGCTTGCCGGAAGATATGAAGTTTAAGCTAATCGAACCTTTGAATGCGCTGTTCAAAGACGAAGTACGTAAAGTGGGCGAAGAGCTTGGTATGCCACATGCGATCGTATGGCGCCAGCCATTCCCAGGTCCAGGACTTGCGATTCGTGTATTGGGCGAAGTAACAGAGGACAAGCTTACAATCGTGCGCGAGTCGGATGCGATTCTGCGCGAAGAGATTGCTAAGGCCGGATTGGATCAAGAGATCTGGCAGTACTTCACAGCGCTGCCTGACATGAAGAGTGTTGGCGTTATGGGCGATGC
This sequence comes from Paenibacillus sp. ACRRX, assembly GCF_022346885.1. Taxonomy (GTDB): domain Bacteria; phylum Bacillota; class Bacilli; order Paenibacillales; family Paenibacillaceae; genus Paenibacillus_B. Next base: position 16,714 of record NZ_JAKRNK010000004.1, on the reverse strand, counting down.
GCGTACGTATTCCTACACTGTCGGCATCCGCGCGGTAACGTCTATTGACGGCATGACAGCGGACTGGGCGCGTATTCCTTGGGATATTCTCGAGAAAATCTCCGTTCGTATCGTTAACGAGGTCGATAACGTTAACCGTATCGTGTACGACGTAACGTCGAAGCCACCAGCAACGATTGAGTGGGAATAATTAAATAGCAATAAGAAAAAGCTTGGAGAGCCTATGAAAATTAGGTTTTTCTAAGCTTTTTATTTATGTGACTTTTTATTAACTACATGCAAGACATTAAAACGTTGTTCTCTCTCCATGTTATATACATCTTGCAGGGAAAACAGAATCTCGTTTCGATATATTGCATTGGAGTTCATCTCGGTTCGTTTCTCTATTGGTGGGTTTAGCTGCTTAACCTATTTGAGAATTCGGGAGGAACTCCTTTTTCTATATAAAAAACCTGTCATATGAAGAGTTAGGGTTTATGAAATTGATTCGTGTAAGTAATAAGTAAATTTTTTTAAGGAGATACAAGAAAACTTTTATTAAAAATCAGATAAAGATAAGAGAGTTATAAAAAGGTGAGAATAAAAATAGAAGTTTTTTCGTTGTCGATGTATTTTAAGTCTTTAGTGACGAAAACAAACTTTTTAATTTATATTTTATGTGATATTGTGGAAATAAGAAAAATATGTTTTTCCTATTTTTGTATCTACTCAAGTAAACTGGGGGGATAAAGTTGGATATTAGGGATTTAGTAGATAATAATGGTGCGAATCATATAAGTTTACAAGCTATTAAAGGAGATCATTTTGGAAAAGAAATTTTATCATTACAATGCTCAGTAGGCCAATTGGTTAAATTTATAGAAGTTGATAGAACTGTACAACGTGATATATTAGATTATCATGTAGCAGATATTCAGCAATATATCCAATATGGAATTGATGGAAACAATATCTATTTCCCGCCAATTATCCTTTCAGCTAGAGGGCAAGGAGTATATAACATCCATACAAACGAATATAAATTGAAATTAAATGAGAGATTAGCATTATTAGATGGTCAGCATAGGCTTAAAGCATTTGAATTTATTATTAAAAGATTAGAAGGAAAACATGATGTACAAAGCGTTGAACAATGCAAATTTGTGAAAAATTTCCCATTTACCTTACAAATATTTTTAGATATATCGTTAGAAGAAGAAAAGCAATTATTTACAGATGTAAACACTAAATCGTCTAAAGCGAATAATACAATTTTAATAATGTATAAAGATGATGATTTATGTGGGAACTTAGTAAAAGATATTATAGAAAATCATCCTTATCTTCCAGAAGATGCCTTTGAGACAAGAGCTAAATATACAAGAACATAAATGATGACAGCAGCTACTTTGCATAACATTATTGTTACTCTCAATGAAAAATTACTTCATACACAAAAAGCTAAATCTAAAATTAAAGAAGAAACATATAATGAGTATAAAGAAAACTCAATGAACTATTTACAGTTATTAAGCCGTTATTATCCTATAGAAATTTATACAAGGGACACTAGCATTATCTATATACCAAAAGTTTTATCGGGTATTACATTCTTTGTGGCAAACAAATTGTATGAAAATCCCAATCTGAATATGGAAGATTTATTTGAACATTTTCTTTCTAAAATTAACTGGGCACAAAAAAATATGGATTTTCGAGAAATAGGATTACAATACAATGAACGTACTAAAAAATATAATGTTACAAATGGTGTGCGTGGTATCAAAATGATCTATCAATATTTAAATGTGAGATATGAGGAGGTATTAGTGAAATGACTATATTAAAGTTAAAAGGTTCTATTTCATTAATAAACAATAATCCTCAAAAACAGATAGGTATAATGACAACACAGATAAAATTAGTTGATTTATTAAAAATGTATAGAATTGACCAAAGTGTTAATAGAGATATAAATGTAAACCGATTACCTAAATTAGTGAAATATATTGATAGTTATGATGTAGCACCAGGAATATTTTTTCCTTCAATAGTATGTGCATATACAGGTGATTTAATAAAAGATTTTAACAAAGAGACTTCAAAACTTGAAATTTCTAATTCTAATTGTTTATTAGTGATTGATGGTCAACATAGAATCAAAGCTTTAGAGACATATGTAAATGATAAAAAATTCGAGTTTTTGAAAAGACAAGCAATAATGGAAAGTGAATTTACATTACAGCTTTATTTTGGAATGAATCAAAATGATATGAAGAATTTATTTGCTGATATTAATTCTAATTCTGTAAAAGTTTCAATGTCTTTAATTACAGCTTATGATAGTAGAGAAATAGTGAATATTTTAACTAAAGACTTGTATGATGTATCGTCAGCTTTACAAGGTATAGGTGTAGAATTTAATAAAAGTAGAATTAGTAGACCACAAAGTAAGGTGTTTATTACGAGTGCGCGTCTTAAAAAATTCATATCAATTCTTCTTTTTGGAAAATCAGTTTTAACAAATAATGAAGAACAGTTAATTAAAGATAAGTATGACAAAATGTTAAGCTTCTTAGAAAGATTTTTCGATGTTTTAGCAAATGACTTACCTGATAACCCAGGGGATTCACTTTTATATATTTTAGGGCATGAAGCTGTTCAAAATTCATTGGCATTGATTCTACATAAAAGTATATTTGAAGATAAGCAATTAAATATTGTTTTAGGGTGGGAAGAAAATGTCGAAGTGCTGAGACACATAGACTGGTCAATACTTAATAGTACATGGAATCCATTCTTAATAAAAATCAAAGAGAATACTGTTAATGAATGCTATTCAATTGATGTAAAACAGGAAAAATCTATTTTAGACGTTTTAAATAAGGAATATATGGAGTTAGTACATTAAGTAATCTAGGAGACCACCTTTGATACCAAATTTAATTAACTAAGCATATTTTAAGTGAATCCAAAATCGCTAAAATTCGATAAATCAACGTTTTGAGCCAATGTATGCGAATTGATTTATTGAGTGGGAATAAGGATTTTCATTACATCTGCAACAAATGAATGTTAATAATGACTCTCTTTTATCTGTGTTATTTACCAGGTAGAAGGGAGTTTTTTTTATGACTACTTAATTCGACCTGTCCATCCAATATACATAAACGCGATTTTTCCAGAATGCTTTTCTGGGTAGAGATTTATGATATTAGAAGTATAATAATAGAGAGGATTGGAAGAGTTATCCTTATGGTAGTGTGGTGCCACTGATTGGGCGTAGTCCATTACTAACGAATAAAATCATAATATTGTAGAACATGAAAGAATATGATAAGACATGCGGGTATTTCTATAACACTGCGAATGTCAGCAGCTTTTTGGGAAGTATCAAAGTGGTGATAATCGGTCGGGATTTCGGTCAGCAGATTCTAGTGGATGATCCAACGAACCTTACAACTTTAGGTGATATCCCTACAAATTGCAGCGCCATACGAACATGAAAGGAGAAAGAATGCCTGCAATGCAAAACAACACAAATATAAAGAAATATAAGATTTTAGCTCCTCTATATGATTTATTGATGGGGAAGCCCTTGAATAGGATCACATCCTTTTTAGGAACAGATATAAACAGAAGGTTTGATGAAATATTAAGCAATATTCCATTGAAGATCATTCATCAAGAAAGTTCCGTATTAAATGGAAATTACAAAATTATTGTGTTAAAGAAATGTTGTCTGCGCATGTACGGATGAAGATCAAACGAACTAACCTCGAGACTAGATCCATCAGACCCGTCCTAATACGTCTTGAGTCTCTCGGTCTCTTAGATCCAATCGGAACGATTCATAAATGATAAAAGAAAGGAAGTTGTCTATGGAGCTGCAAGAGATCAAACTAAAATTAAAAGAAACAAGAGATGAATTATTAGGTATTGTGAATGGGTTAAGTGAGGAACAATTAAGCGCTCGGAAAGACACAAACAGTTGGAGTATTAATCAGATTTGTCAGCACTTAATTAAGACAGAAGAATTATATGGTGTAGCTATAAAGAGGGGATTAAAAAGCGACGAAGATTCATTCATAGGGAATAAACCATTAGAATTTCTATTTGATAGAAACAACAAGATAGAGGCTCCTGACATTGCGAAACCCACTGATGAGATTATAGGCTATCAAGAAATCATTAATAGACTAAACCAATCAAGAGAGAAGTTATACGAGATATTAAGCACAGTAGAAGACCCAACACTGTTGAGCAGAAGACATTTTATACACCCAGTCTTTAAAGAGATGGCATTAATAGAATGGGTTAGATCACTGTACATTCACGAAGAAAGACATATTAAACAAATAAATGAAATTATGGAGGGTTTAAGTGAGGCTTAGATGTTCATCTGGTGGTGTCATTACATAAGTTCACGACCCAAACACATGGAAATAACGAACATTAACAACGTGTATTCAATATATTATTCGTGATTTTTGTTGACAAAATTCGAGCCTGTCACTAAAATAAGAGTGTACAACAAAAACAGAAACTCCTTTTCGTATAATCTCGGGAATTGGCCCGAGAGTCTCTACAAGGTCACCGTAAATGACTTGGCTACGAGAAGATGAACGGACATTGCCACCTTTACGATACGTTATCGATTGAGGGGCTGCTATGTTTGCCATTAGGCTTGCCTGGCGTCCATCATCTTGTTCAGTAGCCCTGGAATCTGATTCCTTGGGCTATTTTTTGTTGTCAGGCGAATGCCCGATATATAGCAAAATAACAAATTCGGTGCATTTTCGGGTACACACAATATGAGATTTCTCATGGGGAGGATGTAACACTTATGGAACGCTTCTTCAAAATTAAGGAGCATGGGTCAACGATCAGAACGGAAATTATGGCAGGTATAACAACGTTTATGACGATGGCCTACATCTTGGCTATTAACCCTGACATTTTGACAGGTTTCGGCAAGACGGGCATGGAGTGGTATCCCGTATTTCTAGCAACTGCAATTGCTGGCGGTATTTTTACGATTGCGATGGGCATCTTCGTTAATTTCCCTGTAGCGCTCGCTCCCGGAATGGGGCTGAATGCATACTTTGCATCGGTCATCGTATCAACAGCAGCGACAGATCATCCGGTGACCTGGCAGATTGCCTTAACCGCGGTATTTGTATCCGGTATTATTTTCTTCCTTTTAACCATTACGAATATTCGACAGCAGCTGATTGAGGCAGTTCCAGACGGCTTGAAGCATGCGATAACAGTAGGTATCGGTCTTTTTATTACTATTGTAGGCCTCAAGAACAGTGGATTGCTTTCCGTATCGGTTGAATCTGTTAACGATATTGGCAAGGGTGTATTTACACCGCTGAAGGGCTTTGAGACGGTATTTGGCATTGGCAGCTTCACAGATCCACAGGTGCTCCTGACTATTATCGGTCTCGCATTAATTTCCGTGTTGATGGTCATGAACGTACCTGGAGCTATCTTGTTTGGTATTTTGGGAACAACGGTTATCGGCATCTTTATGGGTGTTGTTTCCTTTGACAGCCTAAACGATGTGTCCAAGACGCCATGGATTCCCGACTTGGGACAATTGAATGTGTTCGAGTTTGATTTTTCAGGCTTACTGGGTGTCGGAATTGTATCGATTATTTTAACGTTTACGTTTGTGGAGTTGTTTGACACATTTGGGACCTTGATAGGTACAGCGAACCGTGCAGGCTACATGAAGAACCCGGAAGAAGGCAAGAAACGTGTCGGTAAAGCGATGTTCGTAGATTCGATCGCTGTAGGCGGTGGTGCTGTTCTGGGTACTTCTACGGTAACAGCCTTTGTAGAAAGCTCTGCGGGTGTTGCAGCAGGCGGCCGCACAGGTTTGACAGCAGTAACAACAGGTGTATGTTTCTTGTTGTCCTTGTTTATCGCTCCAATCATTGCTTTGATCCCAGGATCTGCAACAGCAGCAGCATTGATCGTAGTAGGCGTGTTGATGATGCAATCCGTACGTGAAATCAACTTCAATGACCTTGTTATTGGTATCCCGGCATTTTTGACAGTAGCCTTTATGCCATTTACGTACAGCATTGCTAACGGTATTTCATTCGGAATTCTGTCTTATGTATTGCTTGCTTTTGTGGCGAACGTATCCGGCAAAACGAAGGAAAAGTATAAGATTCACTGGATGATGTGGATACTGTTTGTCCTTGTGTTGGCACGTTACCTCATGATGGGCGGCGGACATTGATTCCAATGCAGGAGTGCTTACGTTAGAAATGAATTCAGGGCGCAACAGTCAGCAATGGCTGGGGCGCTTTTTTATGGGCGAGAGCAGTCGATTAGGGATAGGAATTATTTGTTATCGATAACTATGATCTAGTATGAAAAACAGGCATCAGATCCGGATTCGGTTCTTAACGCAGGAATAGTGGACGTAATTTAGAATGATAAATCAGTCGTTTATTTAATTTATACACCTTTTAGCTGTTGAATGTTAGTCTTAGTTGTGTTAAAGGCGAACGTTAATGTGTACAACATGTTATAATGTTCGTAAAAATACTTGAAGTGTGCATGGAACTGTGCTATTCTTGTCCATGTTGAAAAGAACAATTCTTCTCATACAAAGTTAAGCATCTAGGGGGACATACGTTAATGAAAAAGCTGGCTTTACTACTCACCGTCGTTCTGACATTTGGTACGCTTCTCGCTGCTTGCGGAGGCGGCAAGGAAGAAGGCAGCAGCAAGCCAACAGAGCTTGTCATCTCAACTTGGGGTTTCGCTGAAGATGCAATGCGTAAAAATGTGTACGAGCCATTTGAGAAAGAATACAACGTGAAGATTGTAACTGAGATCGGTAATAATACGGATCGCTTAAATAAAGTTCGCCAAGGCAGCTCGAAAGTAGACTTGATCTACTTGTCCGACTATTATGCACTGCAAGGGATTGAAGAGGGCTTGTTCGAGAAGATTGACCACAAGAACATTCCTAACATTGAGAACTTGTATGAGATTGCAAAGGCGCCGCTTGGCAAAGAGTATGGTCCTGCCCATACTGTAGCGCAGCTCGGATTAGTTGTGAACGGCGATCAAGTGAAGACACCAGTTGAATCATGGAGTGATTTGTGGAAAGCAGAGTTTAAGAACAAGCTCGCCTTGCCGAACATAACGATTACAACGGGGCCGATGCTGATGGATATTGCAGCTAAGCACGCGGGCAATCAAGAGATGAACACGGAAGCAGCATTCAAATCGCTGAAAGAAATTAATCCTGGTGTTGTGAAATATTACTCGAAGTCGGCTGACTTGGTTAATATGTTTGCTCAAGGCGAAGTTGTCGTGGCGCCTATGCAGGATACGTTCTACGGAAGTGTGTCGGAGGCTGTTCCTTCTGCAAAGTACATCACGCCAAAAGAGGGCGCGTATGCGCTGTTGAACACAGTTAATGTAGTTAAGGGATCAAAGAACAAAGAACTGGCTGAGAAATTTATTAACTGGCATTTAAGCCAACAAGTCCAACAGGCTAACGCTGAGCAGCGTGTGGATTCACCAACTAACAAGCTGGTTAAGCTGACGGATGAGCAAGCCAAAGGGATGACTTATGGGGCTGAAGTTGTTGAAAAATTAAAGCTGCTCGACCTTCGCAAAGTCAATCAAGAAATGAGCGGTTGGATCGATCGCTGGAACCGTGAAATGGAGTAGTAAGTAAGTTGGAGGGAGGGCGGCGTAAGCACCCCTCCCTTTTCTTTGGTCCTAGCATCACAATACGTAATCATAATACGATGCGCGGGGAAACGTCATTGGACCAAGTGCTGTATAAAAGGAGGTCTTAACACATGATAGAGAAATTACAGGGATTAAGACCTGTGATCATGGATGTGGATACGGGAGTTGATGATGCGCTTGCCATCATGATGGCAGTAAAATGTGATGCGCTTAGGCTGCTAGGTATCACAACTGTTAGCGGTAACGTTTCATTGTCTCAAGCAACATTAAATACACGTAAAATACTGTTTGCGTTAGAACAAGAACGGCTCAATACCGGTGAAATAGAGTATGGAGACGTTCCGGTTATCCCTGGCGCAGATCGTCCTATGCTAAGACCTTTATTTTTTGAACATCATGTTCATGGCCGCGATGGACTTGGCGGTGCCTTGCATGACGTAGAGCTTCCTCCATTGCCTGGGGATCTGCCGCATGCAGCGTCATTTATCATCGAGCAGGCTAAAACATACCACGGCGAGTTGGAGCTCATTATGACCGCGCCGCTGACAAACTTGGCGATAGCCGTTCGCATGTGCCCGGAACTGCCGAAGTTGATTAGGCGGGTAGTCATAATGGGCGGTGTCGTTGGCTCATTCGGCAATGTGACGCCGACTGCGGAGTACAACATGTATGTGGACCCTGAAGCAGCACGAATTGTGCTGCAAGCAGGCTTTGAGCTGACGATGGTTGGGCTTGATGTGACACGCAAAGCTTTGCTGAGTGAGGAGCATTTGCAAGAGCTGGACGGAACCGAGCTTGGGCCCATCGTGCGCCAATGCACAAAGGATTATATGGACCGTTATCGGGAGCGAAACGGCATTAACGCCTGTGCGCTGCACGATCCGTTAGCAGTAGGGGCTGCAATCGATCCCACACTTGTCGTCACCAAGAAGCTGTACGTAGATGTAGAAACAAAGAGTGAATTATGCGACGGACAGACGGTATGCGACTTCCAAAATCGTCTGGGTCACAGCCCAAACGTAAATGTATGCCTTGACGTAGATAGCGAACGGTTCATCCGCCAATTTATTGGTTTGATTAAGCAATAAGATTTGGCTGCTGCGGATCATCCATGCTCGTAGTTAGAGAAGCGTGTGAGCAATAACAAGGCAACGCCAATCGAAGAGATATTCTGACAACGGGAGAAGGTCAACGATGAAGAAAGTGTATTTATGGCTCTTAATGCTTCCGGGACTGTTGTTCCTGACTTTATTTATGATCGTTCCGATCTTTATGACGATTGGTTCGACATTTTTTCAAGATGGTGGATTTACGATCCAAGGGTACGTGAAGCTGTTAGGTGATCCTTATATTTTAAAAATACTAGGGACGACTCTCCAAGTAAGTGTAGTAACTACAATTGTTTGTATCGCGCTTGGATTTCCAACCGCATATTACATCTCGAAGACAAAGGCCAGAACAAAGGGCATATTGCTGGCGCTTGCCCTGTTCCCGCTCTTGACTAGCGCAATCGTGCGCTCGTTCAGTTGGATGGTCATTCTCGGGAAAAATGGTATCGTCAACAACATCTTGACGGGCATCGGCCTTATCGATGAACCTCTCAAAATTTTATATACGCCGACAGCAATGGTGATTGGTCTCATTCATTTGTTTCTGCCGCTTATGATTATTTCGTTGGTTGGTGTTATGGAAAATATCGATGGAGATTTGCTGCACGCTTCCGAAAGTCTAGGAGCATCGCGACTTAAAGGCTTTATGAATATTATTGTGCCGCTGTGTGTTCCTGGCTTAATTGTCGGCAGTATTCTGGTCTTCGTCGGCAGCCTGACAGCTTATACGACACCGCAGCTTCTGGGTGGTAAACAACGTGTTGTTGCTACCTTCCTATATCAGAATGCGATGACCTTAAACGATTGGTATATGGCTTCCATCATTGCCACGGTAATGATCGTAGTTACCTTTGTCATTATTGGCTTGATGAATAAGCTTGCTCGCAAATTAAATCCGAAGGGGTAACGAACATGAAGGAGAAGCATCGCGGACTTGCCGTCTTTACGGCACTTGTGTTTATTTTCCTCCTCGGACCGCTGGTTATCATTATGGCTACGTCGTTCGGGGACAGCACCATACTCAAATTCCCACCGGAAGGGTTCTCCCTCCGATGGTACCAAAATATTTTTGATGTCGATATGTTTATGGAGACATTTAAAGTCACGATTGTGGTGGCATTGATCGGTAATATAATCGCACTTCTGCTGGGTGTGCCAGCTGCGTACGCGTTAAGCCGCGGGGAATTCCGCGGAAAGGCATTATTAAATTCCATTTTCATATCACCGATTCTCATTCCGGGTGTCGTACTTGGCTTTACGATGTTAAAGTATCTGGTCGTTAAATTTGATCTGCCGATCTATTCCAGCTTGCTCATAGGGCATGTAGTACTGATGCTGCCGTTTATTATTCGTGTAATCGCATCAAGCTTGTCGAACTTCGACTATGCGATTGAAGAAGCCTCTATGAGTCTAGGAGCTTCGCGTTTGAAAACCTTTTTTACAGTTGTCCTGCCGAATATACGATCCGGCTTGATTGCTGGGGTGCTGCTTGCGTTCTTGGAGTCGTTTAACAATGTAGATATTTCGGTATTTATGACGGGGCCTGGGGTTAGTACGCTACCTATTCAAATGCTGACCTACGTGGAAAATTATTTTGACCCGACCATTGCGGCCATATCGGTGCTCTTAATGGTGGTGACAGGCGTGTTGATGATATTGATCGAACGTTTGATGGGATTGTCCTACTTTACGAAGAAATAAACGACAGACCGGCTTGGATAGATGGTTTCTATTACACCATAGCGGCTGACAAACGGAGGGAATACAACGTGGAACTGTTATCACTTCAAAATATATCGGTAGCCTATGAGAAAAATCTAATTCTGGAAAACTTCAATCTAAATATCGAGAAGGGAGAGCTTATCTCCTTGCTCGGACCATCTGGCTGCGGCAAGACGACAACGCTTCGCCTAATTGCGGGATTCTTGGAAGCAAAGGATGGCAAGTTTATGTTCGATAGTAAGGATTACACGCGTGTTCCGGTCAATAAGCGCAATTTTGGGTTTGTGTTCCAGAGCTATGCCCTGTTTCCGCACATGACGGTGTTTGATAACGTTGCTTATGGACTGCGTCTGCGTAAGGCGAATAAGGCGGAGATAGACAAAAAAGTTCACGCTATGCTTGATGTTGTCAGCCTGCAAGGGTTCGAGAAGCGCTACCCAGGCGAGCTGTCAGGTGGTCAGCGCCAACGTGTCGCGATTGCCCGTGCGCTCGTGATCCAACCTGATCTGCTGCTGTTTGACGAACCGCTTAGCAACTTGGACGCCAACCTGCGTGTGAATATGCGTGTGGAGATTCGCCGCATCCAGAAGCAGCTTGGCATTACGACGGTATACGTCTCTCATGATCAAGAAGAGTGTTTCTCTATCTCGGATAAAGTGGCGATTATGAACAAAGGTGTTATCGAACAATTAGACGCGCCAGCAACTATTTATAAATATCCAACAACAGAGTTTGTCGCTCGATTTATCGGGTTTAACAACTTTATTGATATTCAACAGATGAGCCAGGAGGGGGCGCAAGTGTCGCTCTTTGGCGAGCACGGCACAAAAATTAAGCTAGTTCATCGATCCGGGCATCCGATCACGGACAGCATGAAAGCAGCGATTCGTCCCGATGACTTGCTTGTTGTCACGGACGGAGAACTGGTGGATGGAGTCGGCGGATTAACAGCGGAAGAGCTAGATGCGGGCTATAACATGATTGCGGGAAAAGTGAAGATCAGCACGTTCCTTGGCCGCAGCTATCAATATGAAGTGGAGACCCCACTCGGTGACTTTACGGTAAACCGTGAGATGGAGGAAGCGTTTGACCGCGGTGCGGAAGTGAAGTTGGTACTGCCGAAGGAGAAGGTAGTGCTCGTGCGGACGTCGGTGTAACGAAAGAACTTTATATTACTGCTGAAGGGGTGCATGAGGTGAACATCGATCTGCTCATTAAGGACGTTCAAGTCTACAACGTATATATGAAACAATTTATTCAGGGTAACGTAGCTGTGTTGGATGGCCGCTTTCTGTATGTTGGTGCTCGTGGAGAAGAGAAATTTGCAGCCGCTGAAATTCTAGATGGACGCGGGCGACACATGGTTCCCGGTTTGGTTGATATTCACCTGCATATCGAAAGTTCTATGATCACACCTAAGACATTTTCCCACGGTATTTTGAAAAATGGGGTTACAACTGTAGTGTCGGAGCCGCATGAGATGGCTAATGTATTTGGCCTTGAAGGGGTACAGGCAATGATCGATGCTAGCCAAGGCTGCGAAGCTGACATATTGTACGCGATTCCGAGCTCGGTGCCAGCCACGTCGTTAGAGACGACAGGCGGGGAAATTGATGTGGCAGATATCGACAAGCTGATGCAGCAAGATCGCGTGATCTGCCTTGGTGAGATTATGGATTCATATGCCGTGTTAAATGATCCAAATGGCAAGACGAATCGGATATTACGGCATTTTCGCGATAACTATCCGCATGTAGTTATTGAAGGGCATACGCCGAAAAAGTTGGTGGATCTGGATCTAGCCCGTTTTATGTTTGCGGGGGTGGATTCGGATCATACGGAGCAAGAAGTAGACAGTATGCTGGATCGGATGCGGAGTGGATGTTTTGTAGAGATTCAAGAGAAGGCTATGCGTCCTGACATTATGCAGGTATTAATCGAGCAGGATGTTGCGGAGCTGTTTTGTTTTGTGACAGACGACGTAATGGCCGATTCCTTTGTAGCGGATGGTCATTTGAATCATCTTGTGCGCAAAGCGATCAAAATGGGCATGAGTCCAGAGCGGGCTATTTACGCTGCGACATACACATCGGCCCGTCGCATGCAGCTTCATGACCGTGGAGCGATCGGTCCGAATAAGATCGCGGACTTTGTGCTGCTGTCTGATTTGAATGAGTTTACGATTGATTCCGTATATAAACGCGGTGTACTTGTATATGATGCGGCTCAGCAAACGTTGCAGCAACAGGAACTGGGGCAGTTCCCGCAGCACTTTTATGAAAGTGTGAAGCTGAACAAGCTGACGGCAGCCGACTTCATCGTCAATGTGGAAGTTGCCGATGGAATGCATACGTGCCGGGTCATGGAAGTGGTCAACGGCACGACCAATACAAATGAGCTCCACCACGAGGTTCAAGTGACCAGCAGCGAGCTGCAATGGGAGAATAGTACTTGTGGGCTGGTGGCGACATTTGAACGGTACGGCAAAAATGGTCAGCGTGGCTACGGCCTTATCACGGGAAATACGATCAAGCGCGGCGCGATCGCAACAACGTATTCACATGACAACCACAACCTGCTGGTTGTTGGGCATAGCGCAGCAGATATGGCGCTGGCGGCGAATACGGTTATCGGCACGCAGGGCGGCTTCTGCGTCGTTGTGGACGGAGAAGTGCTAAAGCATGTGCCGCTGCCCGTGGGCGGTATCCTGTCCGAAGTGCCATTTGAGCAGTTCGGACAGGATGTAAAAGAGCTGCGTGCAGCGATGGAATCGATCGGATATGAGCATTATAACCCGATTATGTCGATCAGCACGCATTCCTTGCCTGTAAGTCCGTCTCTGAAATTGACGGATCATGGCTTGATTGATGTCCATGCGGGCCAAGTAGTGCCGCTGGTATTATAGTCAGGGTTCGCTCGTGCATCGCAAGTTAAATTGCTTGGGAACTTGGCTTGCTGCATTCGTTCAGAGTCATCCAGTACAATGGCTGCTCAACGAGAATTAAGCTTGCTCTGGACTGGCACTATATGCTAACATAATAATAACTTTTAGAGAACGGAGGGTTTCCGATGATTAATATGGCAGCTATCTTCCTTTCAGGAAGAATCCGATTGAACACATTTGTCACTAACTGAATAGTGCTCAATGGCTCTGCCTGTGTGCGGAGTAATCGGGATTGGTCTGCCTATTTTTAAGGAAACCTTGTTATGTCATACAAGTGCGACAAGAGAGGGCGAGGGACGAACCTGCCCTCTTTTGCTATGCCTTAGAATAGTGAAATTTTCACATGATGAACGAAATCAGTCGACTTCGATACCACAATTGTGAACGTAATCGGGATGCTTGGGGGTTGCTGCGGAAGCGCGCATGTCCAAGTAAGAATATGTTCATGTTTCAGTGCAAATATGGTGTCGAGGTGTGATTGGAGTTAATGGTGCGTTACAGGTCGTTGTCAACTGATATAGTTGATATAGGATGACTACTCAAAGGGGAGGCTTTGCATTGCCGCCTCGTCGAGTTCAGCCACTGCCTAGTGATGCTGTCATCTAACTGATTGATGTTCTGTCCGTTAATTAGGTTTGTTCCATTTACGGATGTGTGAAGCAGCTAAATGTGACTGTGGACGTCACGCGCAATGATTTATTCCCTTTTACTTACTGCACAGGCCAGAGGTCTGTGTTTTTTTGCGTTTAATTTGCATACTAGAACAAGAACGGGGGATTTCATTTATGGAACAATTAATGGAGCAGCAGCAGAAAGCGGTTATTGTTGGTGTTAATCTGAATCATCAGCAGGACTTTGAATATTCAATGGAGGAGCTGGCTAATTTAGCGGAAGCGTGCAACGTAGAAGTTGTAGGCACTGTGACGCAAAATTTAAGCCGTGTGAACACGTCTCATTATATTGGTACAGGCAAACTTCAGGACGTTACTGCGATGTTGGAGGCGCAAGGCGGCAATCTTGTTATTTTTAATGACGAACTTTCACCTTCACAGATTCGCAACTTAGAATCAGACTTAGATGTAAAGGTTATTGACCGCACGATTCTCATCTTAGATATATTTGGTGAACGCGCAAGAACGAGGGAGGCCCAACTTCAAGTGGAAGTGGCTCAGCTTCAATATTTGCTGCCTCGTCTTGTCGGTCTCCGTGAATCGCTTGGTCGTCAGGGTGGTGGCGTAGGCACCAAGAATAAGGGTGTTGGGGAGAAAAAGCTTGAGTTGGATCGTCGCAGAATTGAAGAGAAGATCACGATACTAAACAAAGAGTTAGAAGTTCTGGTTGCACATCGCCAGACCCAGCGTAAGAAACGCAAGAAGACGGGCATGCCGGTCGTATCGCTAGTTGGTTATACGAATGCAGGAAAGTCTACCGTGATGAATGCGCTGGTTGAACTGTATACAGAGACTAAAGACAAATTTGTGTTTGAGAAAAATATGCTCTTTGCCACACTTGAAACTTCCGTACGCAGCATTGAGTTGGAGGGCAATAAAAACTTCCTGCTTACGGATACGGTAGGCTTTGTTAGTAAACTCCCACATCATCTTGTGAAGGCATTCCGTTCTACATTGGAGGAGGTTAGCGAAGCAGATTTGCTTCTTCATGTGGTCGATTGTTCGAATCCGGAGTATGAGCAGCACATTCGCATCACAAATGAAACGTTAAAAGCGATTGGTATTGAAGAAATCCCTATGGTGTATGTCTTCAATAAGGTGGACTTGAAGGAAGACTCTGTGCCGGACAACGATCCAAATACCGATAGGGTTCACATCTCTGCGAAAAAGAAATGGGGGATCGATGAACTGATTAGTATGATCCGCCAACATATTTTCAAAGACTACGTTCAATGTATGATGCTGATTCCTTATGATCAAGGTCAACTGGTATCGTATTTAAATGAGAACGCCCATGTGCAGGATACCAGCTATGAGTCTGATGGCACAAAGTTAACGCTGGAGTGCAGAACTAGTGATTACATGAAGTTCGAGCACTTGGTTGTACAGGAATAGGATGAAATGAGGAAGCCGCCATGTGACGAAAAGTGTCATATGGCGGCTGCTTTATGTTGGAGCTTGATTAAATCTAAACGTTTTAGCTAGCTATCCATCAGATCCATTATGCCCCAATAAACTGTATGTTGTGCCAGACTATCCGACTTTGTCGACATTAGTGTTTAAGGTCGGTGAGGTTATGGTGGTGATTAGGAACGAGCTTCTTTCATTAGAAGATGTCAGTCATCCCATAGATAGTGAGCATTATGTATCGGAACTCCCCTTGTCGAATTCTTCTATATAAAGTAGATTGTTATCTAGTTGTAATGTCCATGCTTAATTATAGCTGAGCCTGATACACGTATTGATCGAAAACCTAAATCGAATACCTGAGTAGAAAAGACATCCCTCCTACGGCTACGGGCTGAAGAATATGGTGGCGGTAGGCTGTGTGTAAATTGTTTTACGTTCGAGTAAAGCGAGAGGCAATCTAGTCTAGTTTTCCGATGAAACATCGATTGTCATGAATTTAGTTGTAGGGGCGGCAGGTTTCCAGTATGAGTGGGCTGACATTCACGAAACATTAATTGTGGATGAGGATGTCTTTCATGATCAAGAGGCTCAGGATTGCAAGGTAGGGACAAGGGCTATGCTTTTTGTTTGTTGGACTGACGTGGCAATTATCTAAGAGTTTTAAACTAATCAGCAAGGTGGGCAGGGATGACGCTGGGATACAGCGTCAGATTAGCCAGTCAATAAACTTTTATAGAATTCTTGCAAAAGCATAGCCTAATATGGTATATTAATTTTCCGCCGATGAAATAGGCGGGGCAAGCAGAATAGATGTAAGATGAAATTCGGCTTACAACTTTCTTTTAAAAAAGTGCTTGACCTTGAAATGGTTGATGTGTTATATTAGTTAAGTCGCCGCTGAACGGCGGTGAAGAAAAGAAAGTAACTTACAATTGTTCTTTGAAAACTGAACAACGAGCAACGTTGAATGAAGGACATGATCTTGATCATGAAGCGCATTGAACGGGAATGTTAAGAATCACGAGATTTATCTCGTCAGCAATACAATGAGCAAGTCAAACACTTTAATGGAGAGTTTGATCCTGGCTCAGGACGAACGCTGGCGGCGTGCCTAATACATGCAAGTCGAGCGGAGTTGATGAGGTGCT
>NZ_JAKRNK010000003.1 GCF_022346885.1 Paenibacillus sp. ACRRX | reverse complement strand
GCAAGCACCTCATCAACTCCGCTCGACTTGCATGTATTAGGCACGCCGCCAGCGTTCGTCCTGAGCCAGGATCAAACTCTCCATTAAAGTGTTTGACTTGCTCATTGTATTGCTGACGAGATAATTCTCGTGATTCTTAACATTCCCGTTCAATGCGCTTCATGATCAAGATCATGTCCTTCATTCAACGTTGCTCGTTGTTCAGTTTTCAAGGAACAATGTGTGATTACTGAAGCACCGTTTCGCTTCGTTTCACCGTGTCGCTCAGCGGCGACCTAATTAATATATCATAACGCCTATACAAACGCAACCCCTAATTTAAAAAATGCTAAAACTTTATCGTTATCCATCATAATCATGCAATGATAAAGGTGATTCTGGCCTTTATCATTGCATATTACCTCGGTACTTATTTTAAAAATATAATGTATATGCTCTATTTATCTAAGCCTGAACGACCGAGACTATCCATAACTTCTTATCCTGATCTAGATGTACCATCTCACCATTAATAGACACTATAGGTCTTGTTGGATTATTGGCGTCTATAACTACAATACGACCAATTCGACCATCATTAAGCTTAACGACAGTTCCCTGAGCAAGTTGTGTCATTTTCTGAATGAAGGTTTGAACCATAAGCGGCTCCAGCTTGCCAAATGAAGCCTCATGTAAATGCTCCAGTGCAACATAAGGTGACTCTGCTCGTTTATAAACACGGTCTTGTGTCATAGCATGGAACATATCTGCTATCGCAACAATCTTAGCATACGAGTGAATTTTGTCAGCTTTCACGCGTAATGGATAACCACTTCCATCTAATCGTTCATGATGTTGCAGTGCTGCAAGTTTAACTCCATCATTAATTGCCGGCACATTGCGCAGAATTTCATATCCATACTGAGGATGACGCTTCATTTCTGCTTTCTCGGACTCGCTAAGATATGTTTTCTTATACAATATATCTTCATCTATTTTAATCATGCCGATATCGTGCAGCAGGCCTGCCATTGCAATCTGCATTCCTTCCTTGGAAGGATAATCACACCACTGGCCAATAAGATAAGAAGTTAGACATACTGCTATTGATTTATTAATTAAATAGTCGGAGGCATCTTCTTTTAAGAGTTCTACTACTTGTGATTTGACAGACATTGGCCGATAACTGGATATGTTAGCGAGAAGTTGCTCCAAGACTTGACGCAGTTCCAGAATAGGAAGCCGGTTGAGAGCTGCTGTAGCTAACATTTTTGACATATATTTAGCAAGCGACAGCCACGCCTTGACAAACTGTTCCTCATCTTTCGCATTTTCTTGGTCCAATACTGCAATTTCTGGTGAACTTGAAGTTTGCTCCACAGCGGCTGCTATTGACGCCATTTCAATGTGACTCCCCCCGCCAGATGAACGATCTATATCGATATGCTTAACCATAAAGGCTTGAAGCACATCCAGATCACGTGGAGACAACTGTCTGCCCTTAAGCATCAGCAGCCCCCCTAACGAAGTATGGATATCCTGGTTGAGACGATCTCCAGGTTTCGTTTGCGCAAGAGGAATCATAACCATGAAAATTACACGCTCCTACCCAATTAGTATCTAGTGCAGGTGTAAGTATCATTCTCTCAGTCGTCTTATACTCGTATGAAGTTAAAAATAAGGGCGCAACTTTAACTGTGCGCCCTTATATCTATTCTTGATGGTGTTGTATAATCTCCGTCGAATGACTAGGCATACACACATTTATCATTTTATTCGTTGTCTGAAGGTGAATCTTCCAATACCTCTTCAGCGTCATCTTCTTCGTTTTTGCTGCAACGGGTTACTGTGGATACAGCATCCTCGTCGCGAATATTAATAATCTTCACACCTTGTGCATAACGGCCCATTTGCGAGATGCCGGCAATGCTCGTACGGATAATCGTACCCGATTCGGTAATTACCATGAGATCATCATCATCACTGACTACCTTCAGGCCAACAACCGCACCATTTTTGTCGGTAACGTTAATGGTCTTGATTCCTTTACCACCACGTGTTTGCGAACGATATTCTGTAGTTGGAGTACGCTTGCCGTAGCCTTTAGCCGTAACAATGAGAACATCATTGGCTGGATCAATAACATCCATATCAATAACCTTATCGTTATTGTCCAAGGAAATCCCCTTAACTCCAGTAGCCGAACGTCCCATTGACCTTACGTCCTGCTCATTAAATCGAATCGACATACCTGTGCTCGTACCCATTATGATCTGTTGGTTACCATCGGTCAACCGAACGCCAATCAAGTCATCATCGTCACGCAAGTTAATCGCAATCAAACCGCCCTTACGAATGTTGACATAATCATCGAGCGGCGTCTTCTTCACGATTCCTTGACGGGTAGCAAAGAACAGATACGTGTCTGCATCGAATTCTTCCACTGGAATAACCGCATTAATGGTCTCACCTTGTTCAATCTGAATTAGATTGATAATTGGCGTTCCTCTTGCTGTGCGGCTCAAGTCCGGAATCTCATAAGCTTTGATACGGTACACTTTACCCTTATCAGTGAAGAACATGAGATAGTGATGTGAGTTTGTGACAAATAAATGTTCAACAAAGTCATCATCCTTTGTCCCCATGCCGACTACGCCACGACCACCACGCTTCTGGCTGCGGTAAGTGGTAGCAGGCAATCGCTTAATGTATCCGCTATGCGTAATGGTAATAATAACATCTTCACGTGGAATTAGATCCTCGTCTAAGATATCATCACCAAACGTAATTTCAGTACGACGCTCGTCCCCGTATTTCTCCTTCACTTCTTCAAGCTCATCGTGAATGATATTAAGAACAAGCTGCTCGCTAGCTAAAATTTCGCGGTACTCTGCAATCTTCTTCATGATTTCGTTGTACTCTTCTTCGATCTTCTCACGTTCCAGACCTGTAAGACGACGCAAACGCATATCAAGGATTGCTTGCGCTTGCTCATAAGATAAGCTAAAGCGTTCGATCAAGCCATTCCGTGCTTCCTCGTCATTACGCGAAGCACGGATAAGTGCAATGATCTCATCCAGATGATCAAGCGCAATGCGCAAGCCTTCCAGAATGTGAGCGCGTGCTTCCGCCTTCTTCAAGTCATACTCTGTACGACGACGAATAACCTCTATTTGGTGCTGAATATAATAATGCAGCACTTCGCGCAAGTTCAACACACGCGGCTCTTGATTTACAAGCGCCAGCATGTTCACACCAAAGTTGGATTGCATCTGTGTATGACGATACAGGTTATTTAATACAACACTTGGTGTAACGTCACGACGCAGCTCAATTACGATTCGCATTCCGTTGCGGTCCGACTCATCACGAAGATCAGTAATACCGTCAATCTTCTTCTCACGAACAAGCTCGGCAATCTTCTCAACGAGACGTGCTTTGTTTACCTGATAAGGAAGTTCCTGTACAACGATACGTGCCTTGCCGCCATTCTCCTCAATCTCGGCTCTTGCGCGCATCATTACTGAACCTCGCCCCGTCATATAAGCCTGACGGATCCCCTCACGGCCTAAAATAAGCCCGGATGTCGGGAAGTCTGGCCCTTTAATATATTCCATGAGATCAAGCGGCGTTAGATCCGGGTTGTGGATCAACGCTTGAACCCCGTTAATGACCTCAGTCAAATTATGTGGTGGTATATTGGTCGCCATACCTACGGCAATACCTGACAAACCATTAACGAGTAAGTTCGGGAAACGTGCTGGCAGCACGACCGGTTCCTTCTCTTCACCATCATAGTTAGGTGCAAAGTCGACCGTTTCTTTGTTCAGATCACGCAGCATCTCTGTTGCAATCTTGGATAGACGTGCTTCTGTATAACGCATAGCTGCCGCCATGTCACCATCGATTGAACCAAAGTTGCCATGTCCATCGATCAACATATACCGCAGTGAAAAGTCCTGCGCCATACGGACCATCGTCTCATATACGGCAGAATCCCCGTGAGGATGATACTTACCGATTACTTCACCGACGATTCTCGCCGATTTTTTATGTGGCTTGTCTGGCGCCATTCCGAGTTCCGACATCGCATACAAGATACGGCGATGAACCGGCTTCAAACCATCGCGCACATCTGGCAGCGCACGACTAACGATGATGCTCATCGCATAGTCAAGAAAGGATTCCCGCATCTCCGTTCCAATGTCGCGGTCCTTGACTTGCGAGTGTTTTTCTTCCGCCATGCTGGACCTCCTTCTAATATTTCATTAACAGCGTCCGCATTGGTGTGGTGATAGCCCTATAATTGCTCAGCAAATGGGAGGATATTATCCATTTGGACTCTCTTAGGACATATGTCTCTACAAGACAAACGTATGTCATCACACGAAAAAACGGCATGATTCCCTCATAGGAAACAGCACCGTCTTCCTCTTGATCATCTGTCGTCTTGCCCATTAATACGCTATTTATATTATATTACTTTCACAAATGAGAAACAATTAAACGTTCTCATCAACAGCGGCTAGTTCCGAACATTAGGCTAACGCAATTAGGTGTTTGTTCCTTTCCCACGCGGATGGGTATTCATACTATTCTCTATTATACCATGAATGCGGCCCTATACTGTACTAAAAACATGTTATACATCCGTATTCCCAAAGGATAAACGTTGAAATAGACCGTCATTCTATACTTCTAGGTGTTTAAACCAAACAAGTATGTGGCCAGACATCAATTGTTAGACGAGCGTCAAACTTGTCAGGCTTAATTACAACAAAACAAAAATAATAATAGTCTTACTGTCCCTATTGTTTCATGTGAAACAATTAGAATGTTTTTAAACGTTACTGCTTGTGCCACGGAAAAGATGACGTAAGAAGAAATACGCAAACAGTCTCTTTAATATTATTAAAAGTCCCCCATCTGGCTAGACAGGGGACCAAAGATTGGATGTATTAAATATCCAAATTCTTAACGAACTTGGCGTGTTTGATAATGTAATCGCGACGAGGTTCAACTTGATCCCCCATAAGGGTATCAAATATCTCATCAGCCAGCTTAGCATCATCTACCGACACTTGAAGCATCGTACGACTTTCAGGGTCCATAGTCGTTTCCCAAAGCTGAATAGCATTCATCTCGCCGAGACCTTTATAGCGCTGAACGTTGATCTTCATGCCTTCACCAAACTCAGCAATAATCTCGTCACGCATTTTCTCACTATCTGCATAACGAACCACTTTGTTTCTTTCGACTTTGAAGAGCGGTGGTTGTGCAATATACACGTATCCAGCCTCCACCAATTGTCTCATGTAACGATAGAAGAACGTAAGCAACAGCGTTCGAATATGCGCACCGTCAACGTCGGCATCAGTCATGATCACGATCTTGTGGTAGCGAGCTTTGGCTAGGTCAAAATCTTCACCGATACCCGTTCCAAGTGCCGTTATGATTGCACGAATCTCTGCATTAGACAGGATCTTATCCAAACGAGACTTTTCTACGTTCAGAATCTTACCGCGCAGCGGCAGAATGGCTTGAAAATGGCGATCGCGTCCTTGCTTTGCGGAACCGCCTGCAGAGTCACCCTCAACGATATACAATTCGCTAATGGATGGATCTTTGGATGAGCAGTCAGCTAATTTGCCGGGCAGCGAGCTTACTTCTAGCGCACTCTTGCGGCGTGTCAATTCACGCGCACGACGAGCGGCTTCGCGAGCGCGTGCAGCCTGCGTACCTTTTTCTACAATTTTTCGGGATATTGCAGGGTTTTCATTTAAAAATTGCAAAAACTTCTCGGCGAACATAGACTCAACAATTCCGCGAACCTCGCTGTTGCCAAGCTTCGTCTTCGTCTGTCCTTCGAACTGTGGATCTGGAATCTTAACTGAAATAATAGTCGTTAAGCCCTCACGCACGTCGTCCCCACTTAGGTTCGAATCGTTATCCTTCATCAAGTTCATCTTGCGCGCATAGTCGTTAATGATCCGTGTCAAGGCACTCTTAAAGCCGGATTCATGCGTTCCGCCCTCATGCGTATGAATATTGTTCGCAAATGAGTAGATATGCTCTGAGTAACTGTCATTATACTGTAGTGCTACTTCACACGAAATGTTATCTTTTAAGCCCTCCACATAAATAGGTGGCTCATGAACCTTCTCACGATTGCGGTTCAAATATTCGACGAACTCAATAATGCCCCCATCGTACTTAAACGTTTGCGACTGTTCCTGACCAGGACGTTCATCCGTCAATACAAGTTCGATGCCTTTATTCAAAAATGCCAACTCGCGTATACGAGAGGTCAAAATATCGTATTCAAAGATTACCGTTTCCGTAAACACTTCATGATCCGGCTTAAATGTAACCGTCGTTCCTGTCTCATCCGTATCACCGACCACTTTTAGATCGTATTGCGGAGCGCCACGACGATATTCTTGTTGGTGGATATGTCCGTCCCGTTTGACCGTTACGATAAGCAACTCAGACAATGCGTTTACTACCGATACACCAACACCGTGCAAGCCGCCAGATACTTTATAACCATCGCCGCCAAATTTACCGCCAGCATGAAGTACCGTCATGACAACTTCCACCGTCGAGCGTTTCATCTTTGCATGTTCTCCGACAGGAATTCCGCGACCGTTATCAATGACAGAAACGCTGTTGTCTTCATGTACAATTACTTCAATACGTGTACAGAAGCCTGCCAGTGCTTCGTCTATACTGTTGTCGACAACTTCCCACACCAGATGATGAAGCCCCTTAGCGCTGGTAGAGCCGATATACATACCTGGCCGTTTCCGAACGGCTTCAAGGCCTTCCAACACCTGGATCTGGTTCTCATCATAAGTATGCTGATTCAAAGACATGCCCTTCACCCACTTCTCAAATTTCAGTTCCGTCTAAGCTTCATCCATCCGCGGCAAAAGATGCGAACGCTTCTTCAACGTTGTCGATGAGATCGGAGAATAATACACTTTCCCTTTTGTCACGACAATAGATTTGGCTTCTTCCTCGCCGATCGACTCCACATTTTTCCGTTTATGTGAATGAGCCACAAACTGTTTGGACAGCTTGGATGATTTCTCGATTGAAATATCGAAAATAGCAACCAGCTCCGAAGAGCGGATAACCTTTTCGCCACCTAAGTGAATATACAACACAATCACCCCTTAGCGCTTCACTTGCCCGCTCTCAACATGAAATACATTAGCATCTTGCAGTTTATTCGTATGAATTCCTTCTATGCCGGTTGTTGTGATAAAGGTCTGCACCTTATCCTGAAACGTCTCAATAAGCTGAGTCTGCCGATACGCATCCAGCTCTGATAAGACGTCATCAAGTAACAACACAGGATATTCGCCGATTTCTTCATGCATCAATTCGATTTCAGCAAGCTTGAGCGATAATGCTGTTGTGCGCTGCTGCCCCTGGGAGCCATATGTTTGCACTTCTTTACCGTTAATAAAAAAGGTCAAATCATCCCTGTGCGGGCCGACTAGCGTCATACCACGCCGCACTTCCTGATCATTCATTTGTGTTAACTTTAACATAAATTGCTCAAATAAGACAGCATCGTCATCGACCGGCGCCGTGAAGGAAGGTACATACTCTATGCTAAGCTGCTCCTGACCATTCGTAATGCCGGCATGAATATGTTCCGCCCAAATCTGCAGCTTCTTTAAATATTGTTTCCGTTTCTTTACAATTTTAACACCATTATCAGCCAATTGCTCGTTCCATATTTCCAACATGGCATGAGATTGTTTGCCTTTCTCATTCCACATCTGCTTCAACAAATTATTACGCTGCACAAGCACCTTCTGATACTGCTGCAGGTGGTATAAATAGCTAGGCTGCACCTGCCCGATCTCCATATCAAGAAAACGACGACGCACACTTGGTCCGCCTTTGACAATCTCCAGGTCTTCTGGCGCAAACATCACCACGTTCAGCGAACCGATAAAGCCACTTAGCTTACGCTGTTCTAGTCCATTAAGCTTAGCTTTTTTCCCTTGTCGAGATATGGACAGATCCAACGTGCAGGGTCCATACTTGCGCTCCACGACAGCTTTAAGCTGAGCGGTGTTGTCTTCCCATCCGATAAGCTCTTTATCTTTGGAGGTCCGGTGCGATTTCGTCAGAGCAAGTACAAATATAGCTTCTAAGAGATTCGTCTTCCCTTGCGCATTGCGGCCTACAAATATATTAACCTTATGATTCGTATCAAGCTCCAATGATTCATAATTGCGATAGTTTCCAAGGGCTAATGATCGGACAAGCACCCGCTAAGCCTCCTGTGACTTGACAATGCGGAAGGAACCTTCACTCTTCACTTCAACCTTGTCGCCATCATACAACTTGCGGCCTCTGCGCTCATCTATTTCACCGTTAACGAGTACTGCCTGCTCTTGAAGCAGTACTTTGGCATGTCCACCTGTCGAAGCAATATCAGCAAGCTTCAGTGCCTGCCCTAATGTAATGTAATCCGTCCGAATGGACACTTCTTTCATCGTTATTCCTCCTGGCTTCATTCACGAGCTGCTTTAAAAGTGCAAATTAGTTGGTTGTCCGGTATGGAAGAATCAAATGCAAACTGTTTACACGTTCAGTAGGCTTTATAATAATCGGACTCATCGCTCCGGTAAACCCAATGAAAATATGTTCACATTCCACGACCTTAAGTACATCAAGCATATATTTCGAGTTAAAAGCAATTCGTAAAGGCTCGCCATTAAATTGTTTGACTTCAAGTTGTTCTTGTACGCGTCCCAGCTCAGAAGAACTGGATGATATTTCAATGGTCCCATCCTCTTTCGTTTGCAAGCGCACAATGTTTGTTTTCTCTTCACGAGACAACAAATAGGCACGATCAATTGCTTCCGTTAATTTTTTTGTATCGAGTACGAGTTCTGTTTTGTAGTTAGTCGGAATAATCTTAGAAGTGTCAGGATAAGTTCCGTCCAATATACGGGAATAGAACAAAACACGATCAATTTTGAATAACACTTGATTTTCCGCAACGACAATATCAACCATTGTGTTTTGATCCGGAATAATTTTACTCAATTCATTTAACGTTTTTCCAGAAATCACGATATTTTGAAAACGCAAAGAAGAATCTACCTGTATATCCGCAAGGCGGCTTGCCAAGCGATGACGATCAGTAGCTACGAACTTAAGCTCACTGTCCTGCAAATTCCACAATACACCTGTCAAAATAGGAGTCGTCTCATTGGAGGAAATGGCAAATGCCGTCTGCTTAATCATCGTCTTAAGCAAATCACCATTCACTGTAACCACTTGATTTTCTTCGATGTTTGGCAGAACTGGATATTCCTCAGGATCAAGTCCGACCATTTGGATATCTGTTGCTCCAGCTCGCAAAAAGGTCTGAAACTGTTCCTTCACTTCGATCTCAATGTTCTGCGATGGCAGCTTCTTAATGATCTCGACAAAAAACTTAGCAGGCAATACTACACTTCCTGGGCGTTCTACTTGAGCAATTGTTTGTCGATCATCTTCAACAGGGATAAAGCTTTGAATGGAAATATCCGTGTCGCTTGCTGTAAGTGTGACGCCTTGAAAGGTAACGTCCATCTTAATGCCTGTCAAAATAGGTATTGTGGTTCGGCTTGAAATAGCTTTAGACACATTTTGTATCGCTTCGTTCAGTTCATTTTTGAGAATAGTTAACTTCATGCTTTCACTCCTTAACGCAAATTTGCGTTGTATCTGATGATGTCGATTATAAGTTTTTCTTATATTTTATAAGATGATCTTTATTTAAAAAGATAGTAGTAATAGTAGGGGCCCTGAATATGTGGATAACCCTATTATAACAGCATAAGATAAAGCCTATCCACATGTGTATAGTTTGTGTATAGGCTTATCATTTTGTTCACAGGGTCGGATTTTTAATTTTATCGATTAAACTTTGAATGACTTTGTATAATTCTTGATCCTGTTCGATATTATTCGTGATCTTTTCGTGTGCGTGAATGACAGTTGTATGGTCACGCCCTCCGAAGGCTTCGCCAATCTTAGGTAAGGAGTAGTCGGTTAATTCACGCGACAAATACATCGCAATCTGGCGCGGAAAAGCGACTGCTTTCGTACGCTTCCGTGCTTTAAAATCCTCTAGACGCAAGCCATAAAATTCACCGACTCGATGCTGGATGTCTTGAATCGTAATGATCTTGGGACGACTTGTCGGAATGATATCTTTTAGTGCTTCGGCAGTCAAATGTGTTGTAATATCCTGATTGGTCATCGTAGAGTACGCAACTACGCGGGTTAGGGCGCCTTCAAGCTCACGAATGTTTGTGTTGATCTGATTCGCGATGTAGACCATAGCTTCATTCGGGATATCCAAATTGTCAGCCTTCGCTTTTTTGCGCAAAATTGCGATACGTGTCTCCAGATCAGGCGGTTGAATGTCTGTAATTAGTCCCCATTCAAAGCGGGAGCGAAGTCGCTCTTCCAATGTTTCAATTTCCTTCGGTGGACGATCACTTGAGATGACAATCTGCTTATTCTCGGTATGCAGCGCATTAAACGTATGGAAGAACTCTTCCTGTGTTGACTCTTTGCCTGCCAGAAACTGAATGTCATCAATGAGCAGAATATCAATGGTTCGATACTTATTGCGGAAGCTTTCGCCGCGATTGTCACGAATAGCATTAATAAACTCATTCATAAACTTCTCAGACGTCGTATAGACAACTCGACTATTCGGATTGTGCTCCAATATATAATGCCCAATCGCGTGCATTAAGTGTGTCTTACCAAGTCCGACTCCTCCGTACAAGAACAGTGGATTATACGCTTTGGCCGGTGCTTCAGCAACAGCCAACGATGCTGCATGCGCAAATCGGTTGTTAGAACCGATAACAAACGTATCAAACGTGTACTTCGGATTCAAAATGTTCGATACGGGTTCCTCTTGTGACACTGCACGAGGAATAGTTGTCGGCGGCTGCATTAACTCCGGTTCAGCTTGGGCTGCTTCCTCAATGATGAATTTAACGTCCACTTGCTTGCCGGCCATTTCGAATATTGTGGAACTAACGAGCTTCGTGTAGCGACTCTCCAGCCATTCGACAGCAAATGTGGTCGGTGCTGTAATTATAAGTTGGGTGTCGGTATACTTAACCGCCTTTGTAGCTTTAAACCAGGTATCAAAGCTTGGTTTGCTCAGCTTCGTCTGGATAACGGTAAGTACTTCCTGCCAATGTTCATTTACTTGGCGATCCACAGATGGTTTCACTCCTTCAAACCTGTTGCGTCGTCATTAGAACGCGCTTTCCGGCAAAGTCGCCTAAAAGGACAAGTTCCCCGACAACGCGCTTTATTTAAGAAGAGGCTCTCCAAAGGCACAGAAAGCCCTCTGCTTAGTAGGGCGCTTTGTCGGGGTCTATGTTGTGACATGAAACGTACATGTCGAAATATACCGTACATTCT
Organism: Paenibacillus sp. ACRRX; assembly: GCF_022346885.1. Taxonomy (GTDB): domain Bacteria; phylum Bacillota; class Bacilli; order Paenibacillales; family Paenibacillaceae; genus Paenibacillus_B. The sequence continues at coordinate 572,922 of NZ_JAKRNK010000003.1, read as the reverse complement.
GACATTAATTATCCACACTAACAACAACGAACAATGTAGGTTAGGCACAGTATAAAATAAGTTGTTCACAACTTTATCCACAGCCTGTGTATAAAATAGGATTGTTAATAACTATGCACAACCGAAAAACAATATAATCATAGCAGATGAGCCCTTATATTTCAACGATAGCAGGTATTTTATCCACAAATTCAATAACTTGTGTACAAAAATTATATACACCACAAGATATTGTTTATAACTTGTGTCAATTCGACAAAAAGGGGAATTATGGTGTCGAACGTTATACACAGAGATCGAATTAAAGATGTTCTTATCTCTAAAACTTTTGCACATGTGAATAACTTCTTATTTAAAATAATAAGCATTGTAAACTCAATGGGGTTGTGGATAGTTTGGCAAACAAAAAGAGGGTCTATACATGTGAACAAATAATGAGATCACAAAAAGAGGAAGAGAGAAGAGGGACTTGCGCCATTGACTTTTTATGACGTTTTTGATTAAATGTATAAAGGCGTTTTGCGCGAACATATAAACAGTGCAATGGACTGGTTCTACATGAATAATTGTGTTTTAAGGAGGTGCAAGCTGAAATGAGACCTACATTTAAACCAAATGTAAGCAAACGTAAAAAGGTTCACGGTTTCCGTACACGTATGAGCACTAAAAATGGCCGCAAGGTATTGGCTGCTCGTCGTCTTAAAGGCCGTAAAGTATTGAGCGCATAAGAGCGTGAATGCAAGACCACCCGCGGTGGTCTTTTTTTCTTTTTGTATACAGGCTAGACGTTTATTCTCTCCGGCTCACGTACATACTTGGGACATATACAAGAGTCGGGATTAGGCAGGAGTACAATCGTGCAAAAACAATACCGTCTAAAGGATCGTGCGGATTTCAGCCGAGTCTATCGATATGGACGATCATGGGCGAACCATCAGCTTGTGCTGTATGTGTTTCCTCGTCCAGCTGTAGAAAGATTCCGTGTTGGGGTCTCCACCAGCAAGAAAATAGGAAATGCGGTTGTCCGCAATAGGATGAGACGTGTCATTAAAGAAGTAGTCCGTCTTAATTCTGATCGTGTCATTAGCCATGTTGATCTTGTATTTATCGTGCGTAAAGGCGCAGTTGATATGGATTATGAGCAGCTCCGCAAGAGTGTGCTTCATGTTTGCCGAAAGGCCTCCGTATTAAAATAAGTTAAACTTGTGAAATACGTAATGGTCATAGGGCTTGGACCGTTTCCTTTGAAACCTGAAATGTGATATATTTACTTTGGAATCGGATGGTTTTAGAGAGGAGTTTTGCTATTGTCGCTTAAGAAGTTGCTTACTAACCGTAAATGGCTCTTGGTGGCGTTATCCCTAGTGCTGATTATGGTGCTTTCCGGATGTACCACTAACCATGGAACGATGAAGACCGAAGACCTGCTGCAGGGAAACTTCTGGGAGAAGAATGTTGTTTATTATTTTTCATTAACGTTGGATACGTTTGCAGGGTGGTTTAATGGAGCGTACGGAATTGCGATCCTTATGATCACCATTATTGTACGTTCGGCTATCCTGCCGCTTACGATAAAGCAGATGAAGAGTTCAAAGGCTATGCAAAAGCTGCAGCCGCAGTTGGCTGAGCTGAAGAAAAAGCATAAAGACAATCCGCAAAAGCAGCAAGAGGAGACGATGAAGCTGTTCCAACAGCACAACGTCAATCCACTAGCAGGCTGCTTGCCGATGTTAATCCAGATGCCAGTGTTTATTGCGTTGTATAACGCCATCTATATGAATTCCGCCGTCCGTGACCACCAATTTTTGTGGCTGCAGCTCGGAACGCCGGATCCTTACTATGTCTTGCCTGTAGTTGCGGCTTTGACGACGTTTATTCAATCGAAGATGATGTCTGCACAGATGGCTTCTTCGATGCAATTTATGCTGTTAGTATTCCCGGTTCTGATCTTCGTCATGTCGATCAACTTCCCGGCAGCGCTGCCGTTATACTGGGTATACAGCAATATCTTTACGATTGTGCAGAACTATTTCCTTTATCGAAACAAAGATAAGGAGGTACTACCGGCGAAATGATCACATTGATTGTATCAGGGAAGACAATCGAAGATGCCGTTCAGAAAGGATTGGCACAGCTTGAAGCGACGAAGGACCAAGTTACGGTCCGCGTAATCGATCAGCCGTCGCGGGGGTTGTTTGGACTTATAGGTGTTCGTGCTGCCAAGGTGGAGCTAACGCTTCAAGAGGCACCGGCTAAGGCTATAGAACAATCAGCCATTCGTAAGGCAGATCCATCCGCTCATCTGTCCAGCGTGTCTGTAGCGGACTCCGTATCCGCGCATAAGCCGCAGCAGGCAGGCAAGCATGCACACGAAGAAGCAGCAAGTAATGGAGGAAGTCCTCAAATCGATGGTATTGAAGAAGCGAAGCAATTCGTTTTGGATGTAGCTCGATCGATGGGACTTGAAGTTGAGATTCATGTGGACAAGCGCAAAGATAACATTATGTTTGATATTGCAGGTTCAGATTTAGGTCTCATTATCGGTCGCCGCGGTCAAACGCTTGACTCCTTGCAATACTTGACCAATTTGGTCGCAAATCGATATTCTGATCACCATCTGCGTATTGTACTTGATGCAGAGCAATTCCGTGAACGCCGGAAACAAACCTTAGAATCTTTATCCGAACGACTGGCGAACAAGGTAATTCGCACACGTAAGGAGTTAATGCTCGAACCGATGTCCCCGCAAGAGCGCAAGATTATTCATGCGAAGCTGCAGGATCATCCAAAGGTGAAGACGTACAGCAAGGGTGAAGAGCCTAATCGGCGTATCGTCATCACTTTGAAATCATAAATTATGTTCATGTAGAATAGAACGTTGCTCACATAGACGTGTATAACGCAATGATTGTCTCTGTATTTCAGAGGCAGTCATTGCTTTTTTTCTAAAAAGAACCGATTTTCTGATACAATTGAATAGGCATACGGGCTGGGATTCCGCCATCCAAGCGATGAAAATCCGACTTATAGGCTCTTATATGGAGGGAAGAACGATGATAACAGATACGATTGCTGCAATATCGACACCGCTTGGTGAAGGCGGGATCGCGATCATCCGGGTGAGTGGAGACGATGCGTTAAAGGAAGTAGAGCGCATATTCCGTTCCAAGACAAGGTTGACGGAGGCGGCATCGCATACAATTCAATATGGCTATATCGCAGATCCGAAGACGGATGAGCACATCGAAGAAGTGCTCGTATCCGTGATGAAAGGTCCGCGTTCTTATACAACGGAAGATGTCGTGGAAATAAACACTCATGGTGGCGTTGTGTCCATGAAGCGGGTAATGGAGCTGCTGCTGCAGCAAAATATACGAGTAGCTGAGCCAGGGGAATTCACAAAGCGCGCATTTTTGAACGGGCGTATTGACTTGTCGCAGGCGGAGGCGGTTATGGACCTAATCCGTTCCAAGTCAGATCGTGCGTTTGATGTTGCGATGAAGCAGGCGCAAGGTCAACTATCCACGCGTATTAAAGCCTTACGACAAACGCTTATAGAGACACTTGCCCATATAGAAGTTAATATTGATTACCCCGAACATGATGTGGAAGAGCTGACGAGTAACTATATTCAATCACAGTGCGGAACCGTTCTGAAGGACATCGAAAAATTACTGAAAACGGCTTCGGAAGGTAAAATATTAAGAGAGGGCATCATAACAGCGATAGTTGGACGCCCCAATGTTGGGAAATCGTCATTGTTGAACGCACTAGCACAAGATAACAAAGCAATTGTGACAGATATCCCAGGGACAACTCGCGATGTCATTGAAGAGATGATTACGATCAATGGAATTCCACTCCGTTTGTTGGACACGGCTGGTATACGTGAGACGTCAGACGTTGTAGAACGAATCGGAGTGGAACGCTCGCGTACTGCACTGCAAGATGCCGATCTGATCTTGTTCGTTGTGAACAACAATGAGCCGCTGCATGAGGATGAGCGGGCAATGCTTGCACAAATGCAGGGCAGACAAGTGATTGTAATCGTAAATAAGATGGATCTATCTAATCGATTGGATATGGCGGAGCTGGAGACGCTGAAGGGTACCGTTCGTGTCGTACAGATGTCAGCAATGCTGCAAGAGGGAATTGATGCGCTTGAGGAAGCAATATCAGACTTGTTCTTCACTGGCAAGATTGAATCCCAGGATGTAACGTATGTCAGCAATGTACGTCACATTGGCTTGCTTCACAAGACAAGGCTATCTTTGGAAGATGCAGTTGCTGCTGTACACCAAGGCGTTCCCATCGATATTATCCAGATAGATGTACGTGCTGCATGGGAGCAGCTTGGTGAAATTATCGGTGATGCAGTAGGTGAGTCACTGATTGACCAAATATTCTCGCAATTTTGTCTGGGTAAATAAAGCACCGCAATATTGCTTAATTTTCAATTAAAATTGTAATATGATTAGGGATATGCTTTTGGAATAGAAGAAAGCAAAGGAGGGAATTAGATGCCATTTGTAGCAGGTGAGTATGAGGTAATCGTCATCGGAGCGGGGCATGCAGGCTGCGAAGCGGCACTTGCTTCAGCACGTATGGGCAGTAATACGTTGTTGCTGACGATTAATTTAGATATGGTTGCATTTATGCCCTGCAATCCATCTGTCGGCGGACCCGCAAAAGGACACGTCGTACGAGAAATTGATGCACTGGGCGGCGAAATGGGACGCAATATAGACAAGACATTTATTCAAATGCGCATGCTCAATACCGGTAAAGGCCCGGCAGTTCATGCACTTCGCGCGCAAGCGGATAAATTTCTATATCAGCAAACAATGAAAGAAACAATAGAAAGTACACCTAACTTAACCTTACGTCAAGGAATGGTTGAAGAGCTGCTTGTTGAAGAAGGAAAATGTGTAGGTGTAGAAACGAAAAGTGGCGCTCAATATCGTGCAAAAGCAGTTGTTGTTACGACAGGTACTTATCTTCGAGGCAAAATTATTATGGGCGAGCTGCTGTATGAGAGCGGACCAAATAATCAGCAACCATCCCTGAAGTTGTCGGATAGCCTGAAGCAGCTTGGTTTTGAGCTTGTACGCTTTAAAACAGGGACACCTCCTCGTGTACATGGAGATACAATTGATTTTACCAAGACAGAGATCCAGCCGGGAGACAACAACCCGAAATTTTTCTCATATGAAACAAAGCATTCCGACAATGAGCAGCTGCCTTGTTGGTTAACCTATACATCAGAAGATACTCATCGTATTATCAATGACAACTTACATCGTGCACCGATGTTTTCTGGTGTAATTGAAGGAACCGGTCCGCGATACTGTCCTTCCATAGAAGACAAAATTGTACGCTTTGCGGATAAGTCCAAGCATCAAATTTTTCTAGAACCAGAAGGTAAGAACACGAAAGAATATTATGTTCAAGGTCTGTCCACTAGTATGCCGGAGGACGTACAGTTAAGTATACTGCGGTCAGTCCCAGGCCTCGAAAAAGTGGAAATGATGCGGACGGGTTATGCAATTGAGTATGATGCGATCGTTCCTACCCAGTTATGGCCTTCTTTGGAGACTAAAAAGGTGGAAGGTCTATTTACAGCTGGCCAGATCAACGGTACTTCGGGTTATGAAGAAGCAGCAGGCCAAGGCCTGATGGCTGGCATTAATGCTGCACGCAAGGTACAGGGCAATGAGCCTGTCGTATTGGATCGTTCACAAGGATATATTGGTGTACTTATTGATGATCTAGTCACAAAGGGGACGAATGAACCTTATCGTCTATTGACCTCTCGGGCCGAATATCGTCTGCTGCTGCGTCATGACAATGCGGATCTGAGATTGACACCGATTGGGTATGACATTGGATTAATTACGGGCGAACGATTTGCTGCATTTGAACAAAAAGTAGAGCTTGTGCGTCAGGAGATGGAGCGTTTAAAAGCGACAAAAGTGCGTCCTGACGAAGCCGTACAAGGGATGCTTGCTGAGGCTGGATCAGCGCCGTTGACAAATGGTATCGATGCTTTAACACTGCTCAGACGACCGGAAATAAGTTATGCACATGTGGAAAAGTTATTTCCATCCGATCTTCCTTTAGATGAAGAGATGAAGGAGCAGGTGGAAATTCAGATTAAGTATGCCGGTTATATCGAGAAGCAGTTAATTCAGGTAGAACGTCTGCAAAAGATGGAGAAGAAACGAATTCCGGATGACTTACAATATGAGGATGTGCATGGTCTGGCTATGGAAGCCAAACAGAAGTTGGCGAAGATCCGTCCACTCTCGATTGGTCAAGCAACTCGTATCTCTGGGGTTACGCCGGCAGATATCTCAATTTTGCTTGTTTATCTGGAGCATTATAACCGTGTTACTGCACAAAAGCATGCAAACTCTGATGCAGGCTAACGGAACTTATATAGTGGGGAACGATATACATGGATAACGTACAACAGCAATTTGCAGGCTGGCTGGAACCGTATGGTTTGTCCGTCTCGGAGAGACAATTTGAACAATTGGACCGTTACGTGGAAGTGCTTGCGGATTGGAATGAAAGAATGAATTTAACAGGTATTACGGAACGATCAGCTGTGTATGAGAAGCATTTTTATGATTCTATTACACTTTCGTTTCATGTACCAATGATGAGTGTGCAAAAGATGGCAGATATCGGTTCTGGTGCGGGGTTTCCTGGTATTCCGCTAAAGATTCTGTTTCCTCATATTCAGCTTACGATTATTGATTCTTTAAATAAACGGATTCAATTTTTGGAGCACCTGGCAGGTTCGTTAGAACTTGAAGGGGTTACTTGTGTGCATGCGCGGGCTGAAGAAGCAGCTCGTAAGCCAGAGCACCGTGATAACTACGATCTGGTTACTGCGCGAGCAGTAGCCCGCTTAAACGTACTGAATGAGTTCTGCTTGCCGTTTACACGAAAGGGCGGAGTATTTGCAGCTATGAAGGGGTCCAATCCTACAGATGAGATTGCAGAAGCTGCACGCAGCATGCAAGTGCTGCAAGCCAAGCTGGCGGGGGATCATAAATTGATGCTGCCAGTTGAGCAATCTGAGCGTCATATTGTTGTATTGGAGAAGACAGGTCTTACTCCCAAAGCGTATCCACGGAAACCGGGAACTCCGATTAGGACGCCTATTATCTAAACGTAATACATGGTTGTAAGCTTGAACTTCTGTCCTTTTTTGTGAATGCAAAAGAGGACAGAAGTTTTTTTGTATAAATGGCTGCATATAGGTTTTAAAGAGGATAGGAGATAGCTATCTCAATTTTATGGAATTAATTGTAATGTAAAAATAAGATAAGAGTACGGTCTTATATTCTAATAACTATCTTTTTAGAGATTTATTTTTGAGTTTAAGGGGATTTTATCATCTTTAAACGTCATATTTATGGTAGGATAAGAAGATAAGTAGCGACCATAATTGGTGAATTGTTCCACGTGAAACAGGCTTAAGTCTACTATTTGTTTGTTTATAATTACCAGTATGGGGCTGTTTTTTGTGATCGTTAATTAAGCAAAAGATAGACTCAAGAGGGTAGGGCACGATTTTGATTGAACAAAATTGAAATTGGAACCACTTTTAAGGTGACAAGGATTTAAAGATGTTATGTTCATAAGTTTTTATTACGCTAGTTACCAGAAGGCAGGAAAAAGGCGAGCGACTGGAGAATAATTATGTATCGAGGCATCCTTCGCGTTAAACGAATCAGCATGTTGTTTTAATTGAGGAGATGGCTGTCTCTTTTTATGGGATAAAAGTTTTTCCTGTCACAACGCAACTTGCGTTGCTTCGTAAAGGGCGCTTTCCGAAGAAAGCTGTCAACGTCTCTATGTTCATTTAGAGTGAAAGGTCATCCTTGACAACTCATTTGACTTGCCTGGCATTACTATGAAGTTAGGTGGTATGACTCACAGATGAAAGAACAATTGTCCCGGTTATTTGGTTTTGCGGATCGTCCGGCGCAGGATGAGGTCAAGCAGCTCCCTGTTGATGAGATCGTTATGAGTCCCTATCAGCCACGTACCGTATTTGATGATGATCGGATTGAGGAATTAGCCCAAACGATAAAGACGCATGGTGTCATTCAACCTATCGTTGTTCGTCAGCGCAATGGCAAATATGAAATAATTGCAGGTGAACGCCGATATCGTGCGGTGATGAAGCTTGGTATGGATACCATTCCTGGCATTATCCGTGAAATTAACGATTCCCAGGCCGCATCAATTGCACTTATTGAAAATTTGCAGCGTGAGGGGCTAACGTCTATTGAAGAAGCGATCGCCTACCAAAAGCTAATTGACTTGCATGACCTGACGCAGGAAAGTTTAGCGCAGCGTCTTGGTAAGAGCCAATCGACGATTGCAAATAAAATTCGTCTGCTGCAGCTGCCTGATGAAGTGAAGCAGGCGCTGATGGAACGAAAGGTGACGGAGCGGCACGCAAGGGCGCTACTCGGTCTGGATTCACAAGAGCTGCAACTAAAGCTGTTGGAAGAAATCATTTCGAAAGAGCTTAACGTAAAACAAACAGAAGCAAGAGTTGCATTTTATAAAGAAGTGAATAAATCTAAAAAATCCAAACGTGTATCCTTTACAAAGGATGTTCGTCTGGCATTAAACACGATTCGCCAATCTATAGATATGGTATCCGGTTCAGGATTAGCCATCAAGACGGATGAACGGGATCACGAAGATCATTACGAAATTGTTATTCGTATTCCGAAACGATAAAGAGGCGAAAGTGCTCAAACAGCTAAGTCTATCCTCACAGATGCGCTTTGCCGATAAATGAAGCGGCTTCTTATGCCGCTCTTTTTTTCGAACAGATTCAGGTAGAGTGTATGCGGATACAAATGTATAATGACAAAGTGTGAGTTGGTTGCTTGAGGATGAAATAATCCTTTTAGTGTTTAGAATTATGAGGTTAAGCAGCGAAGAGCAGCTAGATGGACAAGTAGAAAGGGCATTGGGGTGAATAGGAATGGCCAAAGTAATTGCCATTACCAACCAAAAGGGCGGTGTGGGGAAGACAACAACAACCGTCAATTTGGGTGCAGGCTTAGCATTAGTTGGTAAACGAGTACTGCTTGTGGATATCGATCCTCAAGGAAATACAACAAGTGGCATTGGTGTAAATAAAGCTGATGTGACGAATTGTATTTATGATGTCATCATTAATGATATTCATCCGCAAGAAGCCATTATGAAAACGGATATTGAAAATCTTCATATCATTCCGGCTACCATTCAATTGGCAGGCGCTGAGATTGAGTTGGTACCAACGATATCACGTGAAGTAAGGTTAAAGAAGTCCCTTCAGCTTGTTGCGCATCAGTATGACTATATATTGATTGATTGCCCACCATCGTTAGGAATATTAACGATTAATTCGTTAACGGCTGCTCATTCGGTCATTATTCCCATTCAATGTGAATATTACGCGCTCGAAGGGTTGAGCCAATTGCTAAACACGGTTCGTCTGGTACAGAAGCATCTAAATACTGCGCTGCAAATTGAAGGTGTATTATTAACGATGCTGGATGCGCGTACGAATCTGGGTATACAGGTTATCGAAGAAGTGAAGAAGTACTTTCAACAAAAGGTGTATCAAACCATTATTCCTCGGAATATTCGGTTGAGTGAAGCACCATCGCACGGTCAATCGATTATGACTTACGATCCCAAATCGAAAGGTGCAGAAGTGTACCTGGAGCTTGCGAAGGAAGTGGTTTCATATGAGTAAACGTTTAGGGCGTGGACTAGATGCACTGATTCCATCGTTAGCTGTTCAAGATGATGATAAGGTCATTGAAATTCCGCTCAAACAAATAAGACCTAATCCATATCAGCCGCGTAAACATTTTGACGATACATCTATTCAAGAATTAGCTGAATCCATTAAACAGCATGGAGTTATTCAGCCAATTATTGTACGCAGTGTATTAAAGGGACATGAAATTATTGCAGGTGAACGAAGATTTCGTGCATCCCAGTTGCTTGGCCTAGAGCATATCCCCGCTGTTGTTCGTAACTTTACAGATGAGCAAGCAATGGAAATTGCGCTTATTGAGAATTTGCAGCGAGAAAACCTTAATGCTATTGAGCTTGCGCAAGCTTATCAAAATTTAATGGATCAGCTTTCTATGACACAGGAGGAATTATCTGTAAAAGTAGGGAAGTCACGATCACATATTGCTAACTTTTTAAGATTGTTGCAGCTTCCAGATGAAGTAAAAGATTATGTTTCACGTGGAACACTATCTATGGGACATGCCAGGGCAATTGCAGGGGTTAAAGATACCGTAATTGTGAAGCAGTTGGCAAAATCAACCATTGATCAAGAGTGGAGTGTTCGTCAGTTAGAAGAAGCGATTCAATTGATGCATCGAAAAGGTAAGGCTGGAGAAAAGAAGAAATCAATCAGCAAAGACCCTTATCTGGATCAGCTAGAAGAGTCGTTACGGGAACAATTCCGTACTACAGTTAAGATTAAATCGAGCAAAAACAAAGGCAAAATCGAAATTTCATATTTTAGCCAGCAGGATTTGGAACGCTTGTTAGAATTGCTTCAATCGGCGGCTAAATAGTCCCTTGTATAAGAGGTTTAAGAAAAGTCTAATAAAAGATTAGCAAGCTTGGTTGTCATCCGTTGTGAGAAGGATTAAACTAAGAATGCTAATCTTTTTCTTTTATTAATTATGGTATATTATAGAAAAAATATTGTGAGTCCTGTGGTGCAATATGTAAAAACAGGAGATCGATTTACAGATAAAAAAGTATTTTGTTACATTGTTTTAACCACGTTTGTATACCCTGTGAGTTACTATATAGTCAAATCATGAAGTCCACATTTCCGTTCTAACCTGCAAATGTGCAACTTTTAATGTAAAGTCATGAAACGTCCTTCATTCGTAAACGTTAATAATAAACACAAAGTAATAAGGGGGAAGCACCGCAATGGGACAGCATCGTTCCGTTATATATATGGACCACGCGGCTACTTCTTGGCCCAAGCCTGCTGCTGTTCAGGAAGCAATCGTTAAAGCGATGCTGGAGGAAGGGGCTAATCCAGGCAGGGGAGGCCATTGGATGGCTGTCCAAGCTGGGAAACGTCTCATGCGAGCACGAATGGCGTTAGCGAAGCTGTTTGGTATTGCGAATCCAACTGACATAGCATTTACACTAAATGCAACAATGGCCTTAAACATGGCTATACACGGTTATGTTAGACCGGGAGACCATGTGGTAGCTACTGCCGTTGAGCATAATTCGGTACGACGGCCTCTTGAATGGTTGAAGATACATCGAGATGTTCGTGTCACCTATATCGATGCAGATCCGTATGGCAGCTTGAATTTGAACCAATTACAAGATGCAGTGACTGACAATACGAGATTGGTCGTCTGCAATCATAGTTCTAATCTGCTGGGGTCCATTCTTCCCATAGAGGAGATCGCAATGATTGCGCATAAGAAAGGTGCGAAATTACTTGTTGATGGAGCACAATCGGCTGGACTGCTGCCTATTGATGTTCGTAAGATGGGGATTGATATGCTGGCATTTCCGGGACATAAAGGGTTGCTTGGACCTACGGGGACAGGGGGATTGTATATCGATCCAGAACTGGATGTACAACCTATTATTCAAGGGGGTACGGGCAGCCATTCTGACGAGCCGCTGCAACCCGCAACTAGACCTGATCGATATGAAGCGGGGACGCCAAATACGATGGGAATTGCAGGGTTAGAAGCGGGGGTTAACACAGTGCTGCATGAAACAGTTGAGAAACTTTATAATAAAGAGTGGACACTGGCGCAGCGATTGATGGAGGGCCTTCAATCCATAGATACATTGCATATTTTAGGGCCACAGCTAGGTGAGCCTCGTACGGGGATTGTATCCTTTATTTCTTCGACTATGGATAGCGCTGAATTTGCCTTTCGATTGGATCGAGAGTATGGAATTGCTGTTAGGGCGGGATATCACTGCACACCGCTAGCGCATCAAGCAGCAGGGACAATCGCAACTGGCGCCGTACGTGTCAGTGTAGGATGGAATACGACTGATGATGACATTGATACGGTGATAGATGCAATACAGAATATAACAGAACACTCGATAAGGCAGGAGAGCGAACATCAATGAATGAAACGTTAAATCAGGGATTGCCGGTTATGGTATTGGCAACGGCAGTGCTATGCATCATTTTATTTATTATGGTTATGGTGCAAGGATCTAAGCTGAAGAAGCTTCGTCGTAGTTATGAGGGTGTAATGAACGGCAATGGTGTTAACGATTTAGAGTCCGTATTAACTCAAATCCATCTCGATATGGAGAGCATGCAAGTTCGTACGGAAGAACATTCCGAAAAACTTCAAGCGTTGAAGGATAAACTTCGCAAGCATACAGGACATATAGCGGTGCATCGCTATAATGCATTTGGAGAACATGGGAATGATCTCAGCTTCTCGATTGCGCTTATTGACGATGAGCGAGATGGTCTTGTATTTACAGGCATTCATGGGCGCGAGCATACGTACGTCTATGCCAAGCCGCTTGAAAAAGGCCAGTCTGCTTATGCGTTATCGCCAGAAGAGAAACAGGCAGTTGAAGTTGCAGCTACCCGTCAACTGGGTAAGTAACTAGGCATTGGGCTTCAAGCACCAATGCTACGTTGATGGATTAGCACGAAGCAGGGAGTCGTGCAGAGAGTCAGCAATCATATCCGCCATACTCATAACAAGATGAAGCCTTGTATTTTGCAGTACAAAGTATTCCATGAAGCCTCCGATGTTGACAATGCCTGTAATGTGCATGTCGCCAACCGGAGGTAATTGTTTATTTACACCAGCACCAGGTCGAACAGGTCCCGATTGGACTTGAATATGTCCAACGCTGCTGCTTTGACCCAGGCATGCGTCAATGGCGATGATAAAGCTATCCGGATGCTGGAGATGCAGCTGATCAAGTGTATCTTGAAGATTCATTGCATGGACAGGATTGGAGAGCGTACCTAGTGTTGCGTATTGATTGCTGCTATATCTCGTTAACCGACTTCCCACTAATGGACCCAGACAATCGCCCGTAGAACGATCGGTGCCGATACAGATGACAGTTACAGGTTGATGATGCGAACGAAGGCGGAGATGATCAGTGCATGCTTGCACGATGGATTGTTGTGCATTCGGCTTGTCATGTGCAATTTTAGCGGCAACAGGATCTGGAGAAGATAGTGGACGAAATAAGGGAAAATTCATGGGTAATAGCCTCCGTTTCTATGAATGGTAGTATTTAGTATATGGATGAGAGGCTTGTTTTATACTTGTATCAGACATGAAATGAAGCAATTTCATTGATGGAAAATGATTAACTCTACAAATCTTGCAGCAGTGAGAGGAAGAAGCTAAAGTGTCAGCTAACCAGTGGCTTGTGATGGCATTTGATTCGACACAGCAGGCATTACGTGCTGAGATGCTTATGGAATATATGGACATGGACGTAGATACTTACCCAACACCAAAGGAGATCACAGCAGGATGCGCATTATCTATACGATTTCCGGCTGCAATACTAGAGGATGTCACAAAGTTGATAACGACAGAAAGTGTGGTCATACGTGGCATATTCGAACCAGTGGGAGAAGGATATATCTGCGTATGGCCTGAAGATGGGGGAATAGAATAATGAGGTCATATTTACTAGCAGCACAAGGCGAGACTGAGGAGAGTATTGAACAAACCTTAAATGTATTTGAAAAATGGAAGGATACAACGTTCAAATGGTTAACTGATAGTGCAACATGGGAATTGTTATTTATTAATACAGTAAAGATATTACTAATTGTGGTGCTTACACGAATTGCGATCAAGGTCGTGCACCGTATGATTAATCATGCCATGTCGGCTAAGGAGCAGAGCCGAGTGACAGTAAACCCGCGACGCTTGGTTACCGTGGGCAAGCTGCTCAAAAATGTTACATCGTTAGCCATGAATTTTATTATGATTATGTTTATTTTATCTGTGTTCCACATTAATTTGGCACCTCTATTAGCAGGGGCTGGAGTCATTGGTCTTGCGATCGGCTTTGGCGCACAGAGCCTAGTCAAAGATGTGATGACAGGATTTTTTATCATCTTTGAGGACCAGTTTGCCGTTGGTGATGTGATTAAGGTAGGTCAGTTCCAAGGTACGGTTGAGATGATTGGACTGCGGTCGACTCGTATTCATAGCTGGACAGGCGAAGTATTTATTATTCCAAACGGTAATATCACAGATGTGACTAATTTCTCATTAAATAACTCGATAGCCGTTGTCGATATCTCAATTGCGTACGAAGAAAATATAGAGAAAGCCACGGAAGTTATGAAAAATACGTTGGCAGATATGCCTGAACGCGATGATAATGTTGTAAACGTGCCGCAGGTTCTTGGTGTACAGCAGCTGGGTGCTTCAGAGATTATTATTCGAATAATTACGGAATGCCGACCATCAACCCAAGCTTCTGTTTCCCGTCATATTAATAAGGAACTTAAGAAAGCACTTGATGAGCACGGAATTGAAATTCCATATCCGCGTGTAGTGACATTACATAGACAAGAACAGGGAGGAATCAATTATGGAGCGTAAGGTGTTTGGGCTTGGTGATATTGTTCAAATGAAGAAGCCTCATCCATGCGGTACAAATGAAATGGAAATTATCCGTATGGGAATGGATATTCGAATTAAATGTGTAGGATGCAAGCATAGTGTGATGATTCCTCGTGCCAAGTTCGAAAAAAGCATGAAAAAAGTGCTCCAAGCCGCGCCGCGCGATTCTATTAAAGACGATGAAAATAGTATTTATTAAGTGATAAGCCATTAAATAAGCAGCAGGATGTGGTAATTATGATTTATCCGTTTGAACGATAGGAGACGGATAAAGGAAATGTCGGTTATTTTCCAAAAAAAGTGACTATGCTATTGCATCCTGCTTGTTAATATGGTATAATCACTTATGCTGTGGAAAGGTACCCAAGAGGCCCAAGGGGGTTGACTCGAAATCAACTAGGCGTCGCGAGGCGTGCGTGGGTTCGAATCCCACCCTTTCCGCCACCATATTTTTTGATCTGGATGACATCCACGATCGAATCATGGATACATAATGAATTGACGATACCTTCTTACGTTACTACGTGAGGGGTATTTTTGCGTTTTAGAGCTTGAAAGGGACATGGAGCGTGCGATGTATCTTCCACATCGTACCGCTAATGAGAATTCAATATAGCGTGGACAATTTATAAATCTACATTTTCTCATCTAAGATGTAAAGTCACATAAAGTCATTAAAACTGACTTGTGTGATACTCGTAACCGCTGCCTCTTCCCGTGCATATTCATAATATGGGCTGACCTATATGTTATGCATGTCAGGAGGATTACAATGAAGGGAAACATTTATTTTCTATTTGCAGGGCTGCTGCTCGCTTTTGTATCTAATACCCTTGGTGATGGATGGATAGCTCATGTTCTGGTTTATCCGGCTGCTTCGTGTCTGCTGTTGTCACTGTTATTATCGATGCCGGTGTTTAAAGAGCTGTTAGATAATCAGGCAACTCATAAGAGAGCTATTCAAATCGCCGTAACTGCAGTTGCCACCTTGATCAGTTATCAGTTCACCATTATTTGTGCAGTAGATGGTGAGTGGAATTTGGCTGTTGCGGGGAGTCTGATATTTCTAGGGGTTGGAGCACAGTTGATCCGACTTTTATCAAGACCTAAGTTAAAATAATCATAAATGAAGAGACCTTATTTGCATAAGGTCTCTTTCTGGTGACGGTGCTTTATTGGGACTATTCGAATACTTCACGTCTGATCGCTTGGAACATGCATGGTATTTAGCCACACTTGCTTTGTGTTTGGGACTTAATAGTCTTTAGCACAACCCCTCGCTTCTCTTCATTGTTGTATAAGACAAGCCTGCTCTGGTTCAACTGCTCCATTGTTCAATGGAACCACACCTCGCTTTGCACCGTCAGTAATTATTATGACCACCATTCAAATTATTATACATCGTTATTTACAAAAAATTAATGAACCATTGCATGGGACTTCTTTTTCCACTTGCGATCTTTGTTAGTGGTATCCGGAAATTTCTCACCTTTGGCTAACTTGATTTGCTTAGGATTCTGAATCTCCGTATGGAAGCTTACTTCGCCAACCTCCATGTAGATGCCATCATTGGGGGCTCGATCGCCTGGATTGTATTCGGTACGTTCACCCATTGTACTTTCCTCCATTCATCGTAATTGTTGAGGCACTCCGTATTATGCGACTGAAGGAGATATTCAATGAGTGGGAATCGGATGTAATTTAACATTGGTTTAAAGAAAATGCTTTCCAAGTTGCCGACGAGCATTTTCAATGCGTTTTGTCGTCATGGAAACAAGCTTCCAGTTGCGTTAATCGCCTGTATTTGATATATTAATTTAGTGCGAGTTTTACTGACTCGTACTCCTTGTTCCTGGCGCAAATCCAGGGGCCAAAGTCCATAAGGAGGTGAAATATATGCGCAAGTACGAATTGATGTACATCATTCGTCCGGACATCGAGCAAGAAGCTGTTCAAGCTGCTGTCGAAAAATTCCAGGGCGTCATCTCTAACGGCGGTGAAATTACGAAGCACGATGTAATGGGTAAACGCCGTCTTGCGTACGAGATCAAGAAATTCCGTGATGGTGTCTATGTGTTGGTTAACTTCACAGCAGAACCTGCAGTTGTTGCGGAATTGGATCGTCAGTTGAAGATTTCTGACGATGTTATCCGTCATCTCGTCGTAAACGATGTGGCTTAATGCCAACCATGAATCTTGTCTGATTCGTAAACAAGCTGTTGAAGGAGGGATACGATGTTAAATCGCGTCATTTTGATTGGTCGTCTGACAAGAGACCCTGAATTACGCTACACGCCTGCGGGTGTTGCGGTAACGCAATTTACCATTGCAGTAGATCGACCGTTTTCTAGTCAGGGCGGCGAACGTGAAGCGGACTTTATTCCTGTCGTCACTTGGCGGCAGTTAGCAGAGACATGTGCAAATTATTTGCGTAAAGGTCGGCTAACCGCGGTAGAAGGACGCATTCAAGTACGTAATTATGAGAATAACGAAGGTAAACGTGTATACGTGACGGAAGTTATAGCTGATAATGTACGTTTCTTGGAATCCAATCGCGATAGCGGCGGTTCTCGCAGCGATGATATGGGTGGAGGTTATAGCGCACCAGCGCCTAACCAACAGCAACAGCAATTCTCCCAGCCACGCAGCGGTAACAATTCCAGCTATAATCGCGGTCCATCAGCGGATCCATTCTCCGACGACGGCAAACCGATCGACATATCGGATGATGATTTGCCATTCTAAGATGCTGCTAGCAGCAACTGGAGCGGAATTTTAAGAGAAGGAGTTGGACAGAATGAGCTTTAAGCAAAATGATGGCGGCGAACGCGGCGAACGTAAATTCGGCGGACGTCGTGGCCGTAACAAGCGCCGTAAAGTGTGCTTCTTTACTGCTAACAAGATCAAACACATCGATTATAAAGATATCGACCTGTTGAAGAAATTCATCAGCGAGCGCGGCAAAATCTTGCCACGTCGTGTAACAGGTACAAGTGCAAAGTACCAACGTGCGTTGACAATCGCAATCAAGCGTTCCCGTCAAGTAGCGTTGTTGCCATACACTACGGAGTAGTTCTTACTCCTGCACAGAAGGCTGTTCTCTCGTCATTTCGTATGACAGAGGACAGCCTCTTTGTGTTATTGATTACATCAATTACCTGATTACCTGATAGCATTCCACGATACCTGGAATATGGAGCTATGGAGCAGGACTATGGCCTTGTTAAGGTTATCGTTAACCAGTTGTTGAAGATCAACCAAGGCGGCAGATAATGAGATAGTTATAAATTCCTCAAATATAGATTACATCCAAACTTTGTCACACGACGACATTTTAATATCCCTCAAAAACTAGTAGAAAATAATTACAGTTAACTACTGTAACATTAGTTAAATTTTAAATATATATTGGCTAATTACGCCACAATATTGTAAAAATTGTCTCAATATAAGGTCGTAACTGGAATTTTCTTTAAGATTTTCATTCCATTTTCTGAAAAAATTAACGTGGAGACAATTTGGTATTTTATTTTTTGCTGTCGACCTAGTAAAATAGACATATTGTTTTGCTAGTACTTGCATGTATGAAATGTCATATGTACACATATCTATGCAAAATGAATCGTTGTATACGCACCTAAATAGTCATTCTTTACAATACCGCCTAGACAGATAAAAAGCGGAGGCCATGCTCATCCTAAACGTTAATGGAGGAGGGTGTGCCATGGAGGATTGGCTCGCGGTTGCAGGACGAACTTGGTTGGCGATGGCTGTGTTATTTATAATGACAAAGCTGCTTGGTAAGCGGCAGGTATCGCAGCTGTCCTTATTTGAGTATATGACGGGTTTAACGATTGGTGGTCTAGTCGTATATATTTCATTAAATACGGATGGCCAATGGGTTCTAGGGGTCTTATCTTTATTGGTATGGGTATTTACTTTGCTGGGGATTGAATGGCTGCAGCTGAAGAGCAAGCGATTCCGTGACGTCGTGCACAGCAGCGGGACAGTACTGATCCAGAATGGTCGTATTCTGGAACAAAACATGCGTAAAGAACGTCTGACGATTGATGAAATGATGACGCAGCTGCGCAATCGTAACGCTTTTCACTTGGCTGACGTTGAATTTGCCATTATGGAACCAAGCGGTGAAATTAACGTGTTGTTAAAAAGGGAACATCAGCCGATTACGTTAAGGCATTTCCATAAGGAGTTGATAGCCGAGCACGAGCCAGTCATCGTGCTGATGGACGGATCAATTTTGGAGCAGGAGCTGTATCGTATCGGCAAGGATGCATCGTGGCTGCGGATGGAGTTATACAAACGGGGACTGCACGAACACGATGTATTTATTGTTGAGGTCAATTCTAATTTTCAATTATTTATTGATTTATTTAATCAACCGAAAAAGCTCAAGCGTGCACACCGAATCAAATAAAAATAACATGTGGTCGAAGCAGATCACGCGGTGTGCGGATGAACAATAGGATTGAGCTTAAGTCAATTGGGATATTAACGGGATGGATTCAATAATCTCAGGGGAAGAAGTGGAACAAGTGGAAAAAATGGAAAAGAGAAAAAAGAAAAAAGGTAAAAACACAGCTAGGAAATGGTGGATCATATTAGGTGTTGTACTTATTCTTGGACTTAGCGGTTTTATTTTCCGGAAGCAACTAGCCATTTTTGCATTTGATGTATTTTTATCCGGATCAGTGGAAGATAAGCTGTCAGATTCTTATAAGCCAATTAAAGGCAAGCCTGAAGTCAATCGAGAAATTACAGAGCCGTTCTCTGCTCTTCTTCTTGGAGTCGATCAGCGGGATCATGAAATTGGACGATCAGATACGATCATTTTCTCAGTTGTGCGCCCGAAGGACAACAAAGTATTGCTCGTCTCAATACCGCGTGATACGTACACCGAGATTATAGGACACGGATCGTCAGACAAGATCAACCATGCCTTTGCTTTCGGTAGCGCTAATAAGGAGATTGGCGGTCCAAAAATGAGTATGGATACAGTCGGTAATTTGTTGGATCATGAGATTAATCATTATGCAACGATTAACTTCGAGGGGCTTAAAGACGTAGTTGATGCCGTGGGCGGTGTGAAGCTGCCGATTAAAGAGGATATCGTCAATAAGGCAGCAGAGCATGAGAAGTTCCGTATAGAGGCAAATAAGCCAATTTACAGTGGTCAAGAAGCACTTTACTTTGTACGCTACCGTGAGGATTCGGACATGAATCGAACGGAGCGCCATCGTATCTTCTTGAAGGCGATCATGGATCGGGCTATTGAGATGGACCAGATTACTAAAATTCCAAGCCTGATGGACATTATGGGCAAGAATTTTACGACAGATATGAGGCCTCGTTATATGATTGACTTGGCGAAACAGATGTTCCAAATGGATGGGGCGCCGACCATTAATAGTTATATGCTGCATGGCGAAGGTAAACGGATTGATGGTGTGTGGTACTATCTTCCGAATGAAGAAGATCTCACATACATCAAGAGTTTAATTACGAATTGGATGGACCCTAAGACAGAGTCGGCTCAATTGATGATACCTCGCAAGATGAAAGAAGAATAAGGATGAAGTTTACAGGTCAGCCGCAGCTCTTGCGGCTGACTTTTGTTTTTAAACCTCAAAATGTGTTAATTTAAGGGTAGGGAAAAGTATAAGTAGGTTCGTCTTATGAATTGAGGAGGAGAACGAAGGAATGAACATTGCTTTTTTCTTGCTGCCAAAAGTTGAAGTTGTTTGCGTAAGCGATCAGGCCACACTGCGGCAAACACTTGAGCGTATGGAGTATCATCGTTATACGGCAGTGCCAATCATTAATGATCAAGGGGAATACGTAGGTACCGTCACAGAAGGCGATCTGCTCTGGCATATGAAGAACTCTAACGGCGAGATCTCGTTTGAAAATGCGGCTAAGTTTACGTTGAAGGATGTACAATTAAATATGAGAATTCAATCCGTAAGGATAGATTCCAACATGGAAGATTTGATCAATCTAGCCAAGGTGCAGAACTTTGTTCCGGTAGTCGATGATCGGAACCGTTTTATCGGAATTGTGAGACGGAGCCAGATCATTGAATATTGCGAGCAGTACGTGATGAAGGCTATAGACGCGCACTAATTATGTTATAATGAAGAATAATGCATGTTCGGAAAGGATGTGGAATATCTAGCGATGCAGAGGGAATTGGCTATTGCTAAGCATGCCAAGATCGCGGAGAGGTTAATGCGGAGGTAACGAATACGTAGCCTGGATGATTGATCCCTTATAGGAAGGCAGCACACTAAGCGCTGTAGGCACCTCAGTGAGCCTCACTGTAAGCAGCTATATCTTAAGTCCCGTGAGCTTGACGACAGCATCCTAGACAGACTACATCAATCCAAACAAGAAGAACACCAGCTTGAGGACGGGTATTAAGATTTTTCAGCGCTGGATGAACATTTACGCAAGAGGTGAACATATTGAATAAACGTTGGGCATCATTAGCATGGGCGGCCGCTGCGCTTGTGCTGCTGCTTTCGATCGGCAACCAAGTACAAATATTGACGATGAGCTTCATCGCGGTTCCATTTGTTATTTTGTTTACGACGCTCTCTGTGAGAGCTTTTGTTATGCATGTGGCACCGCTGCTGGTTATCGCATTCTTGTTATTTGGCCAGCTCGGATCGATTGTGGTGCTGACATCGTTCTACTTTATTATTCCGGGTATCGTTATGGGCTACATGTTCAAACGAAAAAGGCCTGGTTGGAACGTATTTAGCGCAGGCACATTAACATTCCTCGTGGAATCTTTAATATTACTTGCAGTTGCAACGCTTGTAATGAAGTTTAACATGGCCGACTTCCTAACCTCACAGATTAATGAAAGCTTACAGACACTCAAAGACACAACCGCTATTTCGTCTGAGTGGACGACGGATATGACGGATACGTTTGTAAGAACAATCAGCTCAATGATACCGCTTATGTTAATTATGAGTTCGTTGTATATGGGTACGATTACATATGCTATCAGTCGGAGATTGTTGACAGCTCAAGGCGTCGAAGTGAACAAGATGAAATCGATAAAGCATTGGATGCTGCCGAAGTCATTTCTGTTATATTACTTGGTCACACTAATCCTTGAATTGGTTATAACGAAGAACTCAGGCAGCTTTATCAATCTCATTTTATTGAATTTATTGCCACTGCTGCAGCTTGCGTTTATTGTGCAAGGCATTTCATTCCTGTTCTTCTTAAGTGACGCTAAAGGATGGAACAAGACAATTCCGGTAATATTGACAATTGTGATGCTTTTTGTGCCATTTCTGCATGTGCTTGTACGTTATGTGGGGCTTTTCGATCTGGCATTTCCACTGCGAAAAATGGTATTTAAACCAAAACAATAGGGTGAGCAGATATGCCAAAATTGTGGTTCCAGCGATGGTATGCAAGAAATACAAGCTGGGCGCTCGTATTTATGCTTGTGCTTACAGTTGTTGTAGCTTTTTACAACTTAATATTAGGAATCTTGGCTCTGGTCGGACTCATTGCGCTGTTTGTTATCAGCCTGATGGCCGAGCGTAATTTCCGTGCCGAGGTGGAAGCGTATCTGGCTACGCTTGGGCATCGTATCAAGCATGCGACAGATGATGCGATTATAGAATTGCCTTATGGGATCTTGTTGTACAATGAACAGAATATCGTCGAATGGACCAATCGTTATGTGAGCGGGATGACGAACCAAGACAGCTTAATTGGGGAGAAGGTCAATGACCTCTTCCCTCAGTTGCTTACAGGCAAGGAAAAGGACGGCTTACTGGAGCTGGAACTCGACGAACGTATGATTCAGGCCCAAATTATATCGGAAGAACGTTTAATTTACTTTACCGATATTTCAGAGATTGCTGCGCTGCGAAAGCGTTATGATGAAGAACGGATGGCCGTTGGAATCGTTGTTCTTGATAATCTGGAGGAATCCACCCAGGGACTTGACGATCAGCAGCGTTCAGCATTGTTGTCCCGTGTTACGGGCCACTTGACTGAATGGGCGGCTGAGAACGGTGTGTTAATGAAACGCTTATCCTCAGAGCGACAGTTTATGGTGATGGATGTACAAACGTTAAAGCTGCTTGAGCAGACTCGATTTATCATTCTAGATGAAGTCAGGGAGATGAAGGTCGATAATAAACTGCCTGTAACCCTAAGCATGGGTTTTGCTGCTGGTGCTGAGTCGATTATGGAACTGGGGCAGCTCGCACAATCCAGCTTAGACATCGCACTTGGACGCGGCGGCGATCAAGTAGCGGTACGTGTCGGGCAACGATTGTCGTTCTACGGTGGCAAGTCCAATGCAGTTGAGAAGCGCACACGTGTGCGAGCTCGTGTAATCGCCCATGCACTGCGTGACTTTATCCAGCAAAGCGATTGCGTCATTATTATGGGGCATCGCATACCCGATACGGATGCGATTGGAGCTGCTATTGGCGTACTGAACGCGTGTCGTATGTTGGGTGTAGAGGCGTACATTGTACTTGAAGAGAGCAATCCTTCAATTGACCGCTTAGTGGCGATGCTGAAGAAGGATGAATTGTTATGGTCACGATTTATTTCTCACAACGAGGCGTTGGAAATGGCAAGTGAAGACAGCCTTGTGGTCGTAGTAGATACCCATAAGGCCTCAATGGTTGAGGAGCCTCGTCTGTTACAAACGACCAATCGGATCGTATTAATTGACCATCATCGTAGGGGCGAGGAATTTATTTCTGATGCGGTATTAATTTATTTGGAACCGTATGCGTCATCTGCCTGCGAATTGGTGACGGAGCTTCTGCAATACATTCACAATAAGTTAAGTCTGAGTGTGCTTGAGGCTACTTGTTTACTTGCAGGTATGACAGTAGATACGAAGCATTTTACGCTGCGTACAGGCTCGAGAACGTTTGATGCGGCCAGCTTCTTGCGTCGTCATGGGGCGGATACGTCGCTGATTCAGAAGATGCTTAAAGAAGACTTAAGTGAATATGTCCAGAAAGCAGAAGTAATCCGCCATACGGAAATGGTTTATGAGCACATAGCGATTGCGGTAACGGAGCCGGAGCGCAAATTTTCACAGTTGCTCATCGCTCAGGTTGCTGATACGCTGTTAAATATGACGGGCGTACTTGCTTCGTTTGTAATTAGTGAACGGCCAGATGGTTTTATTGGTATTAGTGCTCGTTCGCTCGGCCAGATGAACGTTCAGCTGGTCATGGAGCGATTGGGCGGCGGTGGGCATCTCACAAATGCGGCTGCACAGTTGACCAGTACGCTGAAAGAAGCCGAGACTAAGCTAAAGCAAGTGCTCGCAGAAATTGATGCAGAAGAGGGGTTGTTCGAATGAAAGTCATCTTGCTGCAAGATGTCAAAGGACAAGGTAAAAAAGGACAAATAAAAGAAGTTTCCGAAGGGTACGCTTCTAACTTTTTATTTCCACGCAACCTGGCGCGTCCAGCGACCGACGGCAATCTGAAAACGCTCGAACAGCAGGACAAAGCTGAGTTGAAGCGTAAAGAACAAGAGAAAGCAGATGCTGAAGCGTTAGCTGCAACATTAGGCGAAACCACTATTGAAGTAAAGACCAAAGCCGGCGAGGGTGGACGTTTGTTCGGAGCTGTAACGACCAAACAAATTGCAGAGGCACTAGCCAAAGTAAATTTGAAGCTTGATAAACGTAAGATTGAGCTGCAAGAGCCAATTCGTTCACTTGGTTATACAAATGTAAGTATTAAGCTTCATCCAGAGGTTCGTGCGACGGTTAAGGTCCATGTAACGGAGGAATAAGATGAACGACATGTTTGTCGATCGTGTTCCCCCGCAGAGTTCTGAGGCCGAGGCAGCTGTACTTGGCGCGATTCTGCTGCAATCTGAAGCGTTAATAACAGCGATGGAGCGGGTGCAAGCGGTAGATTTCTACCTGCCCGCTCATCAGTTTATATATGAAGCGATGATCGAGTTGGGTGAGGAAGGCCAGCCAATTGACATGATCACGTTGACGGCCAAGCTGCAGGTTAAGAAGCAGTTGGATGACGTTGGCGGCGTATCGTATTTGGCCAAGCTTGCCAATGCAGTCCCCACTGCGGCTAACGTCGACTATTACGCACAAATTATTGAAGAGAAATCAATGATTAGGCGATTGATCAACACGGCTACGCAGATTGTCAGCGAGGGTTATGCTGGAGACGATGATGTAGGCGCGCTGCTGAGTGATGCTGAGCGTCGTATCCTTGAAATATCAAATCGCCGTTCTTCCAGCGGCTTTATTGCGATTAAAGACGTCCTGATGGAAGTTTTTGAGAAAGTCGAGAACTTGCACGAGAATAAGGGTGGGACGACAGGCATACCGTCAGGCTTCACGGACTTAGATAAGATGACGGCAGGCTTTCAACGTAGTGACTTGATCATCGTTGCGGCGCGCCCCTCTGTCGGCAAGACGGCTTTTGCCCTCAACATAGCCCAGAACGTAGGCGTTCGAGCCAAAGAAACAGTTGCCATCTTCAGTTTGGAGATGTCAGCAGCACAGCTCGTTCAGCGGATGATATGTGCAGAATCAAATGTAGATGCTACTCGTCTGCGTACCGGCCATCTTGAGGATGACGATTGGGAGAAGCTGACGATGTCGATTGCTTCATTATCTGAAGCGCAGATCTACATCGACGATACGCCAGGTGTTACAGTAGCTGATATTCGAGCCAAGTGCCGCCGCTTGAAGAAGGAGCGCGGTCTAGGCATGATCCTGATCGATTACTTGCAGCTTATTCATGGACGCGGCAAAGCCGGCGAGAACCGTCAACAGGAAGTATCGGAGATATCCCGTACATTGAAGCAGATTGCGCGTGAGCTGGAGGTTCCGGTAATTGCGTTGTCACAGTTAAGCCGTGGGGTAGAACAACGTCAAGATAAAAGACCGATGATGTCTGACCTTCGGGAATCCGGATCGATCGAGCAAGATGCGGATATTGTTGCCTTCCTGTACCGCGACGATTATTATGACAAAGAGTCGGAGAAGAAGAACATTATCGAGATCATTATCGCTAAACAGCGTAACGGACCCGTAGGTACGGTTGAACTTGTCTTTCTCAAAAATTTCAATAAATTCGTAAGTTACGAACGGAATCATGCAGACCCGCATGCGGGATAATAGCCTTAACGAGCACAAGCAGCGTGACCCACATGACAGTCCATAAGTGGACATATAGAGGGATACACGCTGCTGCTCTATTTTTCTCAGCAGCATAGTTCCATGTCAGATTCTGTGCAAAGGAATGAATGAGACACAAGGTTGCGTTTACAAAAAGCTTATACAAAGCTTCTATTTACAGGAAAGTGGCTAAACGATGAACATGATCCCGAACATTCCATATGGGGGCTTATTTATTGTTCGCCATTTGATTGACTTTGCCAGTTAAGGCTGATAAACTTGGAGTGCTGCCTTTCACCCGGAGGGCGGCCAATATTGGTGTGTTGAACACCCGATGGGGGTATAAGTTATGTCTACAGTAGTTGTTGTAGGAACCCAATGGGGCGACGAGGGGAAAGGTAAGATTACAGACTTTCTCGCTGAGAGCGCTGACGTCGTAGCGCGTTACCAAGGTGGTAACAACGCGGGACACACAATTCTAATCGACAACAAGAAATACAAGCTGCATTTGATTCCATCCGGTATTTTTTACGATAACAAGTTGTGTGTCATCGGTAACGGCATGGTGATCAATCCGAAAGCTTTAATCGAAGAGATTGAGTATATTCATGAAAATGGATTCAAGACGGATAACCTGCGTATAAGTGATCGTGCTCACGTTATTCTTCCTTACCACATGGTTCAGGATGAACTTGAGGAAGAGCGTAAAGGTCCGAATAAGATCGGCACGACACGTAAAGGTATCGGTCCTGCTTATATGGATAAAGCTGCTCGTATCGGTATTCGTATTGCTGATCTTCTTGATGAAGAAGAGTTCACAAAGAAACTCCGTCATATTGCCAATGAAAAGAATGAGCTCATTAAAATGTACGGAGGTCAACCGCTTGATATTGAAGCGATGTTGAAGGAATACTTGGCTTACGCTGAGTACATTCGTCATTATGTAGTAGATACTTCCGTTGTACTTAACGATGCAATCGATGACAACAAGAAAGTACTCTTCGAAGGCGCGCAAGGCGTAATGCTTGATATCGATCAAGGTACTTATCCTTATGTTACATCGTCGAACCCGACAGCGGGCGGCGTATGTATTGGTTCGGGTGTAGGCCCATCCAAGATCGAAGAAGTTATTGGTGTTGCGAAGTCCTATACGACTCGTGTTGGCGATGGTCCATTCCCAACTGAGCTGAACAATGAGATTGGTGAATTCATTCGTGAAGCGGGTCATGAATATGGCACAACGACAGGCCGCGCACGTCGCGTTGGCTGGTTCGACAGTGTGGTCGTACGCCATGCTCGTCGTGTAAGTGGTATTACGGGCTTGTCCTTGAACTCGCTTGACGTATTAACTGGACTGGATTCAGTTAAGATTTGTACGGCATACAAGTTCCGCGATGAGGTTATTGATTATTACCCGGCTAACCTGAAGATGCTCGCTGAATGCGAAGCTATCTATGAGGAAATGCCAGGCTGGTCAGAAGATATCACACAGTGTAAGTCACTTGATGAGCTTCCTGAGACAACACGCAACTATTTGACACGTGTATCTGAACTGACTGGAATTCCGGTGTCGATCTTCTCTGTAGGCCGTAACCGTGAACAAACCAATCAAGTGCGTTCCATCTATCGTTAATCGATTGGAGCGGCATTCTAGCATAGGGACTCCTTAAAGCCCCGAAAAAAAGCGTTCTAGCCTGCATACTCAGGTTAGGACGCTTTTTGTTGTTCTGGCAGCAGTGGACAAATCCGCCCCCTAACACACTACTTGCACTTGAAAGTTTCTGTTGTGTTTTTATAACTTTGAAATATGAATCCACGCTTGATGTAGTGATCCTCAATGATTTAGCTAATTCCTGCATGAATCTTAACCCAACCGGAAATACTGAGAAGTAAAAAAACAGTCGAACGCAAATAATCGAATGTCATGTCACTTAGAAAATTCTATAGATGCAAAAGGAGGCAACATTACTATGCGATGGTTTCTTCGCATTTTCCAGATGACTGCAATCATTGTTATTGTAGGCATTATCTCAAGCTTGTTGACGATAGGCACAACAGCACTCGTTGTTGATCGGTATATTCAGTCTGCTATTTCACAATACAATATCCCTATACAGCGTCAATCTATGACGGTGATGACGATGTGGGCTTCCTTGTGGGGTGGTGAGCATCATAAAGAGGCGGCAAGTTCCAGCACTGGAGCAGATAATACGACTTCCTCTTCCACTGATGAGCAGGCTAAAGATATCTCTAAGGCAGATGACGCTAATGAAAGTAGAACCAATGACGCAAACACGAATACACAACAGGGCCATTCGGACTTAGGTGCATCATCTCAAGGTGATAAGTTGGGGCAAAGTAATCGGACTAGTGGAGAAGATGGTCAGAAATCAACAACTCCACAAGAGAAAGATGGTGCACTTCCGGTATGGGGCGCAGTATCTACAGAAGAGGCGAACGGACAATCATCCCAGTTGGGTAATCAAGAAGAGGTTGTGATGTCGCCAGAGGCTTTGACACAGAATAAAGATCAATTGTCAGCGGAAGCCAAAAATAAAGTATTCACCACCTTAATGAAGAAGCTGCCGCAGGAGGGATGGCAGCGGATTTCGACTCTAATGGAGGGTGGATTAACTTCATCTGAAATGACAGAGGTCGAACAAATACTAGCTAAACACTTAGATGATGAGCAATATAAAGAGATGCGGCAGCTGCTTACAGGCACTGACCCTAAGACACAACCTTGATGGAGAAATACAAAATACAATAAAATCAAACGATAATGTAAAATGGCTGCCTCTCATAGAGGGGCCTTTTTTCTTGTTTTTTTGGCTGAATGCGTCAGTTGCATCTCTTCTTCGACTTGTGTTACAGTAAAAAAGGTGACAAAACGTTAACTTTTGTCGCATGAGATGTTGTACTAGGGGCAACTTATGTACAGAAAGTATAGATGCAGCAACAGATAAAGGGACAATAAGGCAAGATCATTATAAGGAGAGTATCATGGAACAATTCGATAAAGACCTTCATGATGAAGGCTTGAATAGACCTCAATCTCCTA
Source organism: Paenibacillus sp. ACRRX (assembly GCF_022346885.1). GTDB lineage: Bacteria > Bacillota > Bacilli > Paenibacillales > Paenibacillaceae > Paenibacillus_B. Next base: position 543,995 of record NZ_JAKRNK010000003.1, on the reverse strand, counting down.
GCCGATGGGGGAAGTTGACGTCTGCATGGCGCAACAAGGCGAACGCCGCCACTATGAAGCAATGGGTGAGCCAATCCCGTAAGCAGATCGTTCTATCGGTTACTGGAGTAGCTGTTATGACTGCCGCGATATGGGGCGGCACAGCTTATGTCGATGCAAATACAATAACATTCTTGAACGTATATAGAGGCAATGAATTAGTCGGTACTGTATCAACACAAGATGACTTGAAGCGTATGTACGCAGTTCGTCTTGAGGAAGTACAAGAGAAGCATCCGAATGCGATTATGGAGATTGATACTTCTGCTATTCATACGGTTGCAGATGCTAAGTACAAAGCCGAGCCAGCGACTGAAGAGACGCTATCCAAACTGAAAGGCCAGATTCCGGCCTATGCTGCTGCTATTGAGCTGAAGGTTAACGGAGAGGCCGTTGGTTATGTGAAGGACCAGACGACGGCTGATCAGATCCTGGCGCAGGCGAAGGCTAAGTACGATCCCGATCACGGCAAGAGAGCAGGACAAGTTCGTACTTTGTCGGCAACACGCTCGACACATGCGATGAAGGCGGTATCTCGCGTCGAATCGGTTACCCTTCGTGAACGTGTAGCAACCGTGGATAAGAAGATTGATCCGAACAAGGTGCTCACGCCGGTAGAAGCGATGTCGATGCTAACGACGGGCAGTACCCGACCGGTTAAGTACGAGGTAAAGAAGGGGGATACGGTATCCTCGATTGCCCGTGATAAAGAGGTATCTATCGAGACGATCTACCGCAATAACCCGAGTGTAGGCGAAGAATTTATTCAGATCGGACAAGTACTCGATTTAACAGAGCCGAAGCCGTTAATAACAGTTAAGACGGTTGAAGCTTACAGTGAATATTTGGTTACCGAGCCTCAGAAAATAATCAAAGAAGACCCGGAAATGAAAGCGGGTCAATCCAAAGTAGTTCGTCAAGGCAAGCAAGGATTAAAGCGCATGTCTTATCGCTTGATCAAGGATAATGGACGCTTGACGAAGGAAGAGTGGATCAATCAGGAAGTTATTGAACCAACGATTCCCGAGATTATTATTCGTGGAACGAAGGTAGTTCGTGGCGAAGGCTCAGGTACATTTGCTTATCCTGTGAGCGGCGCACAATTAACGAGCGGTTATGGCACGCGCTGGGGACGTATGCATAAGGGGATCGATCTTGTCTCTTCAGATCGGACGATTATGGCTTCTGATGAAGGCGTAGTGTCTTTTGCGGGCGTGAAGAATGGATACGGCAACACAATTATTATTAACCATCGGAATGGCTATGAGACGTTGTATGGCCATCTCAGCGAGATTAACATTAATGTGGGCGACATTGTTGAGAAAGGCCAAGCAATCGGGGTGATGGGCAGTACCGGGAATTCCACTGGAACTCACCTGCACTTTGAGATCCATAAGGGCGATGACATTGAAAATCCACTTAAATATTTATAACCATATGAGAAGCAGGGCAAACGTTGCCTTGCTTCTTTTTGTACATGTATATCCGAGTGCGGTAAGTGACTGTATACGAAATAGATTATTGGGGCCTTCCAGAACGTCAGCATGCAGTGAACATCATGAAACGGAATATATGAAACCCAAGGAGATCCAGCGTATAAGATTATAGTACTTATTTAATTGGCTGCGAGAGTCTAGACATTTCTTGGGCAACGGGGCTGCATAAAGTGGACAGTGCACTCTCCAACGTTTACTATCAGGGTATAGCGACAAGTATGATAAAATAGACGAATGGGATTTGGATTTATAAGAAAAGAGGTGGAGTTCATGTACGGCAAAATATTGGTCGTGGACGATGAACAGCCGATTGCAGATATTTTGAAGTTCAACTTGGAGAAGGAAGGCTATGAAGTCGTTTGTGCATTTGATGGAGGCGCGGCGGTGGAGTTGGCGCTCCAGGAGAAGCCCGACTTGATGTTATTAGACTTGATGCTGCCAGTGAAGGATGGCATGGATGTATGTCGTGAAGTGCGGCAGCATTTGCATATGCCGATTATTATGCTTACGGCCAAGGATACGGAGTTGGACAAGGTACTCGGTCTCGAAATGGGTGCAGATGACTATGTCACCAAACCGTTTAGTACACGTGAACTGCTTGCCCGCGTAAAAGCACATCTCCGTCGTCAACAGAAGGTAGAATCGACAGCGGCAGCAGAGGAGAAGCAGGGTATCCGCCTGCACGAGCTGCTTATTGATACGGATATGTATATTGTCTACAAGAATGGCGAACCGCTCGATCTGACCCACCGCGAGTTTGAGCTGCTGCATTATTTGGTGCGAAGCAGTGGGAAAGTCATGACTCGCGAACATTTGCTGCAGGCAGTATGGGGTTATGAGTATTTTGGCGACGTTCGCACAGTGGATGTGACAATACGGCGTCTGCGCGAAAAGATCGAAGACGATCCAAGCAAACCGGAGTATATTATTACACGGCGTGGACTTGGCTACATGATGCGTAATCCCAAGTCCGGAGGGCTGTGATGGCGGTGTGGATCAGCCGGTTTTTACGTACGATTCAAGCCAAGTTAATCATTATTTATGTACTGTTGATCTTGATTGCGATGCAGCTTATCGGGGTCTATTTTGTCAGTACGATGAAGCATACACTCACGAACAATTTTACACAGGAATTGCAGACCACTACCAACTTTGTTCTGATGCAGGTCGGGCCGAAGCTGGATATGGTCGAAGGAACAGATTTTGAACGTTCACGAGAAGACTTAAATGCGATCGTTCGAAGTGTGTCTAATATGAACGGAATCGAAATTCAAGTGCTTGACGCTACGGGTAAAGTACTTACCACTTCCAGCCAGCCTGACGATAATTATGTAGGCCGCAAGAATACGGAGACGGTTGTTAACCGAGCCCTACAGGGACTGCGGGACAATGAGGAAGTCATTATCGGCAAGGATAATGAGCGCAAAAAGGTGTTGGCACAGCCGATTCAGTATGGCGCCAAAAATCTCGGAGCACTCTACGTTGTGGCCTCGATGAAAGACTTGTACGATACTATCGATAATATTAATCGTATTTTTTTGTCAGGGATGGCGATTGCACTTGGTCTTACTGCTGTGCTTGGCATTATATTGGCGCATACGATTACACAGCCGATCAAGGACATTACGAAGCAGGCTACTCGAGTTGCTGAAGGTAACTTTGAGGGACAAGTCCCTGTACTCGGAAATGATGAAATTGGCCAATTAAGCGAAGCGTTTAACGATATGACGCGCAGGCTTCAGGAGGCGCTTAGTGTCAACGAGGAAGAAAAGGAGAAGCTGGCCTCCATTCTAACCAACATGAGTGACGGCGTATTGGCTACGGATGAGCACGGACGGGTTATCGTGATGAATAAGCGGGCCAGCCTGATGCTCAGGATTCGTCCTGCAGCATGTGAAGGCAAGCAATTATCAGCCTTGCTTGGCTTATCGGAGTTAGAGCTCAGGGAGCGGGTTGAGGACAAGACCAATTGGATGCTGCTTCCTGTTCATGCAGAGGAAGAGGGAGAAGCTGATCATGATTCCATTTTGCGGGTCACGTTTACGCCGATTCACCGTAGAGGAGAAGGTATTACGGGTACGATTGTCGTCCTTCAAGACGTGACAGAGCAAGAGAAGTTGGATCAATCTCGCCGTGAATTCGTAGCAAATGTGTCGCACGAGCTGCGCACACCGTTAACGACGATCAAAAGTTACGTCGAAGCGCTGGATGACGGTGCTTTGGACGAGCCACAATTAGCTGGCCGCTTTGTAGGCGTCATTCACAATGAGACGGAACGGATGATCCGGTTGGTTACGGATCTGCTTCATCTGTCTCGTCTAGATTCGAAGCAGGCGAAGATACGTATGCAGCCTATTGAGATCTCTGAATTACTAGAGGAGGTCGTCGACCGCTTCTCGTTTCAATTTCAAAATAAGCATATTCAATCTGTCGTTCAGATAGAGTTCGGTATCCCGAAAGTCACAATGGACCGAGATCAAATTGATCAGGTACTGGATAATCTGGTATCGAATGCTTTTAAGTACACACCGGAACAAGGCACGATTACATTGTCTGCATCGATTACAGATGATTGTAAGTATGTCGCTATTGTTGTGCAGGATGATGGAATGGGCATACCGGAGAAAGATGTGGAGCGAATATTTGAACGTTTCTATCGCGTGGATAAGGCGCGCTCGCGTAATATGGGCGGGACAGGCCTTGGTTTATCCATTGCCCGGGAAATGGTAATTTCACACGGCGGCACAATCGGCATCGAGTCGGAATGGAATGAGGGCACCTGTGTTACATTCACACTGCCATTGTCTGCTCCAGTGTCATCGGCACAGCCGGAGGAGACTGAGGGGAGTGAAGCTGAAGTATGATGGAGCGGAGTAAATCAATCGTACTGGCGGTGCTTGTACTGCTAAGTTTGGTGCAAAGCTTCCTCTTGGCTTATAGCATGCCGAACTTCGATGTCGTTAAACGAGCGGGAAGCACGTACATTAAAGCAGACCCTTTGGGGCCGGAAGAGAAAGTGGATAATCTGATTTATCCTGAACATATGGTGCTTCACCTTGGTGGCAACAAGCATACGATTATGGACCCGGGAACGATCTTCTTTAACTTTATTATGAAACGTCTGCAAGGACGCTCATACGATGGGTTCCAATTAAAATCAGGGGCAGATCTAGACTGGGCCGCAATACAGGAGAAGAAGCAAGGCTTGGAACTGCGCTTTAACTCACCTGTACCGGCAAAGCTGCTGCAGAAAGTGCTGCCTATTTCAGAAGATGCGGCATTCCAGACGGAAAGTATATATAAAGTATGGCTGTACGCATCAGAAGAGTTAAACGAGGTGCGAGTCTTCTTCTTTACGGCGGAAGATAATCGGATTTATGAGTCGACTAGAGCGGACTTGTCCGTGCAAGATGTAAAGCAGCTAGTAGAATTCGGGAGCTCAGGGACACCTTATCGACTGGTAAACGGAACATTTTATGTACCGCAGGAGCCGATCGAGATGGTAGAGGTCAAGCTGCCGTACACGGTATTTTCACCGGAGCAGATGCAGAGGAGTTTATTTTTTGACCCTACCCTGACAAAGATCATTCAAGAGAATGATGGCTCTAAGATATATACAGATGGTAAACGGGGGCTGCAAGTACAGCGAAATCAGCTTTGGATTACGTATTCCGATGCTACTGCGCCGACAGAGGAACGAACGGACATGACGAGTGATGTGATGACCTCCGTTAACTTCATTAATCAGCGCGGTGGCTGGAGTGGTCGCTTCCGTTTGTCTGTGATGGAGAACATGGCTCAAGGAAGTCCGGGCATCCCTACTCTAAGCGGAACGCACAATCGGCTGGTGTTCCAGCAATATTGGGGATCTTACCCGATTATTAGCACAAAGGACACTCGATTTGGTTATGTGCAGGTTACGCTGCAGCAGGGGATGGTCATGAACTATGAGCGTTCATTGATACAACTTGGTGCTCATGCGGATGAGAAGCAGATCAAGAAGTTGATCGCTGGCGAGCCACTGATTGCGCAACTGAAGAAATTATCTAAATACGCGCTTATTGCTGAAATAAACCCGGTATATGAACCGTCTATGAGTGAAGAGCAAATTCGATTACATCCCGTATGGCAAGTAAAGTATACAGATGGTACAACCGAGCTGTTGGAACCATAGGACGATGCGGAGGGCCATGAGTGATAAAAGGCCTTCCGATAGCTTTCCCCCATTAATAGAGAAAAGGAGGTGTCCAGGATGGATTGGAGCCGTGCCAAAAGTGTGCTTATTTATGCGTTTCTGCTGCTTAATGTAGTGCTCGGTTATCAGTTATGGCAGGATTTGCGAGATAAGATGCACTCTGAGCTGGATTGGACTTCCTTGTCTGCGGAGACGCAGCTTATTATGAATAAGAAGCAGATCCAAGTGTTGGCGACCATACCGTCCGAGACCCCGTCCTTGCATGAGCTGACGTATCGGATTACAACTAGGAAGTACAAGACACCTTTGAAGCAACAGGAAGATACGAAAATTATTTTCTCACAAAAGGAGCTTGTCCGCGGGTTGGATGATGAAATTGAGCATATGGAAATGTACCACTATGATCAATTTTCCGGTGATGATCGTGTATTTGTGCTGCATCAGCAAATGGCTAACGGACTGCCACTATTTGAGGTAAAGCTTGAGTTGTATTATGAAAGTCAGAAGATCAAGGCTTTCAGCCAGCAATATGCGGAGCCGGAAGATTCGAAGGATGCCCAGGAGCAGAAAATACTCCCTGCTACACAAGCACTTGGCAGGGTTATTGAAATATTGCCAACCAATGCGGTCGTAAGAGATGTGCGGCTCGGGTATCATGGGCAATTGTTTAACACGGATACGCAGGTAGCAGCACCTACTTGGAGAGTATTGTTGGATAGTGGCGACGCGTACTATATGAACGCGATTAACGGAGCAGTAGAGCATGTGCCAGTAGGAAAGAAGGAGAGCAAGCTATGAGTTTACGATTTACCGTGTTGTCGAGCGGTTCTACAGGGAATGCAACGGTTATTCAAAATGACGATGCCACCTTGATGATAGATGTTGGATTAAGCTGCAAGCGGACAGACGAACTTTTGAAGGAACAGGGTCTGTCTGGCGCTAATATTGACGGCATTCTAGTTACGCATGAGCACTCGGACCATATTAAGGGGCTAGGTGCATTCGCACGTAAGCACAACGTTCCTGTCTATGCCAATGAGAAGACATGGGAAGCACTAGAAAAGCATATTGGGACAATTGCAGAAGAGAATCGGATTGTGATGCAGACGGGGGAAGCAAAAGACTTTGGCGACTTGCGTGTCGAATCCGTTGGCATCTCACATGATGCAGCGGAGCCAGTCGCGTATACGTTTCACGAGGGTGATACGAAGCTAAGCGTGACAACAGATCTGGGCTACATGAGCGACAAGGTTCGTGATGCCATTGTAGACTCTGACGTTATGGTGCTGGAGTCGAATCACGATGTGGAAATGCTCCGCATGGGCCGTTATCCTTGGAACATCAAGCGCCGCATCCTTGGCGATATGGGTCACTTATCTAATGAAGCGGCTGGTGAGGCGCTATGTGATGCTATGACCGGCAACACGCGCCGTGTCTATCTGGCGCATCTCAGCCGTGAGCATAATCAGCAGGACTTGGCCAAGATGACGGTCCAGAATGTGATGGAGGACCGGGGCCATTTCTACAAAGAGTCAGAACTGAAGATTCTAGATACGTATTATGACCGTCCTACGTCATGGGATACCGTGCGCGAGCAGAAGCTGGCGCTTCATCTGTAACTTGCAGGAAGGCATCCAGGTCGGCTGCCTTGCGTGAGATATCATCATGCGTTAGCAGTCCTTTCTCGACCAACAGCTCCATCATGGTGGAGACGGCCAAGGTAAGACGATAATTGTCATGCTTGAGATCGGCAATTTTACCGATAAGGTCGATGTCCGACCAAGTAGGGGATATTCGTGACATAGCTCATTCTCCTCTCGAAATGGGATGAAATAATAGAGAATACTTTCTCGTAATCAAGCCCTCTATGAAGTATCTTGTGATAGAATATGAATCAGACAGACAGTCTATGACAATTGTTCAGCGTTTATGGGCAAACAGAATTCTTTTCATTTCATGTTCATTGTAAGCTTGTCATATGCATTAATATATATTGTTAACCGTTTGAAGCAGTCGCATTCATGTGTAAATGGAAATAGAGCCAAGTGAGGGCTTCGAATTGGGAACAACCGGAGGGGCGAGGGCCCTGGTTGAGAGGGAGTTGGTTGCGGATGGGCTTGTTTGATGATGATTTCTATTCGCCAAAAATATCACGCAGGCGCGAACGTGCTTGGCTGGAAGAGGAACAGGCACCGCGTACAGGGTGGCGTAAGCTTAGCAGAGCGCGGAGCAGACGGCAGATATCAACCGTTAAGGTTGCTGTCATTAGCTCTGTAATTAGTGCATTAATGGCGGTTATTCTATATAGCTGGCTTACGGGAACGGGGACTCCGAGCCAGCAGATTGCATCAGCTAGCGGGGGATATGTGAATGATCCATATGAACGGATCGTGCAGGCCGCAGCAAAAGTAAGCCCAACAGTCGTCAGCATCGTCAACAAGCAGAAGGACCTGATGGAGCAGGAAAGCAAGCCCCAAGAGGCGAGCCTTGGTTCTGGCGTCATTTTTAAGCAAGAAGATGGCAAAGCTTATGTGATGACTAATGATCATGTTGTGCAGGGCGCTGATTTATTGGAAGTTGTGATGGCGAATGGACAGCGTAAGCATGCTGAACTGGTCGGCAAGGATAAAGTGACAGATATTGCTGTACTGAAGATGGATGGCGCTGGCATTTCGGCTGTTGCGGAGCTTGGTGATTCCCGCAAGCTGCGCCGAGGCGAGACGGTAATTGCCATCGGCAATCCACTCGGCCTAGGCGACTCCTTGACTGCCGGTATTATCAGCTACACAAACCGGGTGATACCAGTCTCGCTGAATGCAGATGGCGTCTATGACTGGGAGCAAAGTGTCATTCAGACGGATGCCGCCATCAATGAAGGCAACAGCGGTGGCGCTCTCGTGGACCTGAGCGGACGTGTCATCGGCATCAATACGATGAAGATCTCCACGACAGGTGTAGAAGGATTGGGATTTGCGATTCCATCGCACGAAGTGACGTCTATCGTCGAGCAATTGATGGAGAACGGCAAGGTCGTTCGTCCATACCTTGGGGTATACACGGTTGACCTTAACAATCCATATGCACCGATTACAAAGGAGCAGCGGGCGGATATGAAGCTGCCTGATTCCGTTACTCAAGGTGTAATCGTGCTTGAAGCAACAGGACCTGCAGAAACGGCGGGCCTGAAGCTGAATGACGTTATTGTGAAGTTTGACAGTGAGGACATCGGTTCCACCCTTGAGCTTCGTAAATATTTGTATGAGAACAAGAAGATTGGCGATTCTATGAATGTCGTGTTCTATCGCGATGGCGAGATGATGACAGTTGCAATCACACTTACGGATAAGCCAGAATCATAGTGGGATGACGCTTCACCCTTGAACAAATCATACTGATGGGGTAGAGTTATACGTATACACAGTCAGCAAGAAGGCAAGAAAGAGGGAACATCATGTACGTAGTATGTAAAGAGCACGTGGAGCTCGCCATTGATAAGTTTGTGGATGAATTTGAAGATGCGCCGGATATCGTTAATCTGGACGATGCGCAGTTCAGTGACTGGGAGCGTCCGATCAAGTGCTGCATGAACTGTGAAGCGGAAGCGCAGTTTCTGGTTGTGTAAGCATGGCCGTAGCGCCATTAGGAAGATGAAGCTCTGATTGTAGCAGAGCGAATGCTTGTGGATATATTGATGAGAATGTGAGAACAAGGGTAATGGTGTGAAGACCGAGCCCTTGTTCTTTTATTTGCTTGGGGATAAGTCGGATTGGAAGCAAAAATGAGGTTATCCACATGTGGATGAACGTTTGAGGAGCATGTCATACTCTTTTACAGTTGTGCATATATCGGTCTAGGGACGGAACTGCTGTACAGTCACGGCCTGATCACGATTTTCTTCGGCTGAAGTACAATAGAGGTACATGAAGATAATAGAGCGGGGTGTTAGCATGAAATGGCATCAACGATTCAAACGAATGATGACAGATGAATATGCGAGCGGACACGACAGGGAAATTGATTACCAGTGGCCTTCTCCAAACTTTCCGATCATTAGTATTAGAAGCAACTTGTCCTATCGACAAGGGAAATTTCACCGCCCCAAAGTGGCGGTAGGCTTGATTGCGATCGGTGATATTGCGGTTGGTTTGATCTCGATCGGCGTTATTAGCCTGGGGTTATTCTCTGTCGGAGCGATAGCAGCAGCTCTGTGGTTGGCAGTGGGCGCCATCTCTATAAGCAATGGCCTCGCGCTAGGGGCAATCGCTTTAGCGCCATTTGCTATAGGTGCCATCGCGATTGGCGAAGCGGCGGTTGGTGCTATTGCGATCGGAGAGTGGGGACTTGGCGCGTTAGTGATTGCAGAGAAGGCACTTGGTGTAGGGAGTATTGGCGAGTGGGCCTACGGTGTCGTAGTGATTGGGAAGCATGGATTCGGCCTCGTTCCTATTACGGAAGACTTATTTTATTGGTTTAGACGTTTGTTAGGATTTTAAAAAAATAATATAAAAAGTTTTGAAACCTGCTGCCGTCTACGTGCGTATTTGTAACGTAGTCATCAAGAGCAAGAAGGCAACAAGTCGAACTTCATAGTGTGTGAACATACTCCAAAGGGGAGTAGCTGCTACAGTAAAGTCGTCATTTCGAGAATGAACTTCTCCGGCTTTATTGGCAACGTAACGTTGTTAGCGAGACCTTTGCCTATTTAGGCAAAGGTCTTTTTTGTGTAATAACATGCGAACAACCTGCAAAGCGGCAATCCACTCATCATGTGCAGACAAAATGGGCATTAATAAGATAACAATGGAGGGATCAAGATGGATTTTGCATTATTGATGGAGTACGGATGGGTATTATTAGTCTTAATTGCCATCGAAGGTCTCCTGGCAGCGGACAATGCGCTGGTTCTAGCTATCATGGTGAAGCATTTGCCGGAGAAAGAACGGAAAAGAGCGTTATTTTATGGACTCGCGGGCGCTTTTGTATTCCGATTCGGCTCTTTGTTTGCGATCTCGTATCTAGTAGATGTATGGCAGGTGCAGGCGATTGGAGCCTTATATCTCTTATTTATGTCGCTGAACCACATCTTCAGAAAAGTAATCTTCAAAAAACATGGCGATTCGCAAGCTGAGGCGGATGCTGCCGCTAAGAAAGTAAAAGGCGCAGGCTTCTGGACAACGGTCATTAAAGTCGAAGTAGCGGATATTGCGTTTGCTGTTGATTCAATTCTAGCAGCCGTTGCACTTGCTGTTGCACTCCCGGCTACGAAGCTGCCAAATATCGGCGGCATGGATGGTGGTCACTTCCTTGTGATCTTTATTGGGGGCTTTGTCGGGTTGGTTATTATGCGCTTTGCGGCGACGTTGTTTGTGAAGCTGCTGGAGCGTAAGCCTGGCTTAGAGGTTGCGGCCTTTGCGATTGTAGGTTGGGTCGGGGTGAAGCTGGCGGTATATACGATGTCTCATCCGGCGTTGGCCATTATTCCAGAATCGTTTGCTCATTCTTCTGCGTGGAAAATTACGTTCTATGTTGTGCTGGTATTAATTGCTGTAGGCGGTTGGTTCTTATCGAGCGATAAAGAGCAGGGGGATAAAAAGCCATTGGCTGCTGCAGAGTAAGATCGCTTGATCGATAGACCACAGGCAGGATGATGCTTGTTGTGATGGAGTTAAAGTAACGGAGTCAACAGAGCGATAGCAAAAGTAAAGAAATAAAGAACGGTGTCCATCGATGACGCGAGGAAGTAAGTAGTAAGGTAACAAGGAACAGGTGGTACAAAACAAGCTAGGTCAAAGGCGTATGCTCTTGAAAATGGGGCAGCGTCTTTTTGCTGTGTATGCAGATGTAACTCATCGAGCGATAAGACTAGATCATGGATGGGAATTACGATACTGGGGGTATACCTTCAACGTTCATAAGCGTTCCATTCATCCATTTAGATGCTCCACTCAACCCTAAAAAGGGTATAATTCAGCGGTATTATAAGGTTTTTAGTTGTGAAGCGGGTTACGATGGGGGCATCAAGAACGACGACACAGAGGAGATGTTTAAGTTGACTAGCACAAACACTTTCACAACAAATTGGAAGCGCCGCACGATCCAGATTGCGCTTGCATCTGTCTTATCATTAGGTTCCATGCTCTCATTTGGAACATCTATATATGCTCAAGGGGAGGAAGCAAGCAAGTCTGCCTCTAACACTACTATTGAAATAAAGGATACAACATCTGCGGCTCAGCTGGAGCAGTGGCAGAAGTGGATGAAGACATACGCCTATTCGCTGGATACGATTCAGCCTGCAGCGATGAAGGATGGCAAGTTTGCGAAAGGCAGCTTTTCAGATCTTGATATGCTGAAGCCGCTTCTAATGGACAAACGTATCGTATACCTCGGTGAGAGCTCTCATGGAGCAGCCGAGTTCAATTCGGCGAAGTCACGCATCATTCAATTTTTGCATGAAGAGCTGGGCTTTAACGTAGTTGCCTTTGAAACACCGATGGGCAATGCGGTTACAGGGTATGGAAACGTAAAGAGCAAGACGCCAGAACAGATGATGAAAAGCTCTGTTTTCCCACAATGGTGGGCTCAAGAGACACTGCCATTATTTCAATATTTAAAAGATACACAAGCAACGGCTCAACCGCTGCAATTAACGGGCGTGGATATGCAATCCATGGGTGCTTTCTTGTCTGGTGATTGGATGGGAGATGAGGAGTTAGCGAAGCGGTACACCGAGATGGATAAAAAGTTGGGCTCTTGGCTTGGTTCCGAAGATCTGGCAGCTTACCAGCAGGTGAAGCCCGAGCTGTTGAAGCTGTACAAAGATGTTAAAAGCAAGGTCGCAACACGTGAAAAACAATTAATGGAGCAGTATCCAGACAACCCGCATATTGTTGCTCTGGTTAACCGGACTTTGGACGATCGGATTCGAGTGGTAGAAGCGTATTTGGAAATGAACATCAACGCCAATATAGCTATTAAAAAGGCTGACTATGCGCCGATGTTAAAAACGTTTGAATGGCGCGATCAATCGATGGCCGACAATCTGCTTTGGTTGGCTACCGAGGTCTATCCGACAGAGAAAATCATCGTTTGGGGACATAACACCCATATCAGCAAAGCGCAATCGAAGATAGAACAATCGTTCATCCCGGCAAAAGCAATGGGTGAGCGGATGCATGAAACGTTATTTGGGCCTTACAGCTATTCGCTTGGTTTGTATATGGGCAGCGGTCAGACAGCGGACAACACGGGCAATCCAATCGATGTCGCGGCATTGCAGCCAAACTCGATCGAAGCGGTAATAAAGTCGGCTAATCGCCCGTATACGTTTGTGGACATGCGTCATCAGTTAAAGGTACCGGGTAACTCGTGGATGACTCAGAAGCGTACCGGATACTATTGGGGCATGTACCCAGAGACATTTGTGCCGCGCGATCAGTATGACGGCATTCTGTATATCGATAAAGTGAAGCCATCGAATTACATCGAGTAGGAGAGTAACGGTAGTTGTGCAATAAGGAAGATCTGATGCGAGATGATGGAATGAAGAAAAGGATAACCAGGCTTCTTTTTTAGCAAATGGTTACATGATTGCTTGGCTAAATAGGTAAACGCGTGCTTAGTAATAAGCCACTACATATATGACTTGGAGGATGTTCGGATGAACACACAATCACTAACTTGGAAGAAGCGGAGCTTGTCCTTGTTCCTCGCTACGATCATGACACTGGGAACGTTATTATCCTATACAACGACTGTTCATGGAGCTGCTGCTGAGAGCAAGGAAGCTGTGACAGCGGAACCAGCGGCGCAGAATGGCGCACAAGCGCAAAAAGCAAATGAAGTGAAGGCAGCAGATCAGGATGGAGCACGAACCAGCACAGAAACGCGTCAAGATTGGCAGCAGTGGATGAAGAGCAATGCCATTGCATTGAAAACCATCAAGCCTGAAGCTACAAAGAATGCAGTCGTCAAGGCAGACCAATTCAAAGACTTGGCGCCATTAAAAACGCTGCTAAAGGACAAACGTATCGTATACTTGGGCGAAAGTTCTCACGGTGCAGCTGAATACAATTCGGTGAAGACACGACTCATTCAATATATGCATCAAGAACTGGGCTTTAATGTGGTTGCGTTTGAGACGAATCTCGGCAATGCCGCTTCTGCTTACGGGAACGTGAAGTCCAAGAAGCCCGTACAAACGATGAAGGATTCCATCTTCCGCATCTGGCAGGCGGAAGAGACGGTACCGTTGTTCCAATATATTCAGGATACGCAAAAGACGAAGAAGCCGCTGGCGTTGGCTGGGTTCGATATGCAGCCGCAAGGGCCATTATTATCAGGCGAATGGATGGGGGATGCCAAGCTGGCCAAGCGCTTCCAGGAGGCCGAGCTGGAGTTGGACCGCTGGGAGCAAAGCGAGGATCTGGCTGCTTATGCCAAAGCAAAGCCGAAGCTGTTAAATGTGTACCAACAAGTGCGCCAGATTACGCCTAAACGTGCCGATGCGCTGCGTCGTCAATTCCCGGACAACCCGCACATCGTGAAGATGGTCGAGCGTGCACTTGATAACCGTATCCAAGTGGTGAAGGAGTACATGGAGACGACGATTGCTTCGACCGGATTTATGTTAGGCAAGTCGATGGACTATCAATCTGTTATCAAGTCCTCCGAATATCGTGACCGCATGATGGCGGACAACTTGGTCTGGCTGGCAACGAATGTGTACCCGAAAGAGAAAATGATCGTGTGGGCGCACAACGGTCACATTTCCAAGGCGTATTCCAAGGAGTTAAACTCGCTGCCGCGTGTGCATATGGGCGAGCTGATGCAGAAGACAAAGTTCAAAGATCAAAGCTACGTGATGGGTCTGTATATGGGGGGCGGCAAAAATGCCCACGTGACAGGCGAAATTTTCGATGTGCTGCCACCAATGGCGCACTCCATCGAGGAAGTGATGAAGGGGGCAGGACATCGTTACTCCTTTGTAGACATGCGATATAAACCAGAGACGACAGATAATTCTTGGATGAGACAGCAGATGGGTTCTTACTACACTGGTGTGTCCCCTGTAAGCAGCGTACCATTTGAGCAGTATGACGGTATATTGTATATTGATCAGGTATCGGCACCTAAGTATTTTAAGAAATAGGGATAAGGGCGTTGAAGGGAAGCTAGGGTTTAACTCGGGTGAATGGATGGGAGATGTAGCGCTCATTGGATGGTCTGTGGACTGGTGTGTAAATGAAGAGCAAGCCAATCATGTTGTTTGTAGAGATGCAAGCAGAAGTGAGAACAGCCATGATGATGGATACTCCTCATATTTATAGGGAGTGCAAGGACAGGGACAGCTTTCGAAAGAAGGCTGTCTTCTTTATTGTATAATTATCTTCTAGTCCGACTGGGGTGAAATGTGACGTTGTTTGTGGTCACTTTGAAAAATGAAGCAGTGGGTGGACATAGACTAGAAGGTTCCCCTTCGGGTACACTAGCTTGTAGCAAGCAGCTCTAGGGGGATTAGCTACAGACTATTTTAAATAGGTATGAAGGTTATTTGCCCGTATTATTCTATTTGTGAGTTGTAATCGAAACGGGGATAGTGATTATGTTTATTCAATTGATCAGTGTAGGCAAGTTAAAAGAAAAATACTTGGTGCAGGGCATTGCGGAGTATAGCAAACGTCTTGCGCCTTATGTGAAGTTCCAGGTGATCGAAGTGCCTGACGAGAAGGCACCTGAAAATATGAGCGACGCCGAGCTGCTGCAGGTGCAGGAACGGGAAGGCGAGCGCATTCTTGCGCACGTGAAGCCGGAGGCGCATGTGGTTGCGCTAGCAATCGACGGCCAGCTCTGGTCGAGTGAAGACTTGGCGGCGCATATGGACAAGCTCGGCACGTATGGGACGAGCCATGTCGTGTATATAATCGGCGGCTCGGTAGGCCTGTCGCCAGCCGTAATGCGCCGCGCGCAGTCGAAGCTCAGCTTCGGGCGCATGACGCTGCCGCACCAATTGATGCGCTTGGTGCTGGTGGAGCAGATTTACCGAGCGGTGAAGATTAATCGGGGAGAACCTTACCATAAGTAAGCACAAACTCATCGTTAAGGGAAGCGTCAAAGAACAATGCAATGTCCTTGACGCTTCTTTTTGCTGGATGTTTGCCAGCATTCACAGTTATTTTACTGATGATCGAATGTAGTAAGTCTTTCTGTTTCTCTGGTTCAATCTTCGTTATGATCTTAGAGAAGCCATTCAGAACATAATATACTCGCTCAAAAGACACCTCTTTTATTGTCGGTATGTTTAGTTCTTGCTCAATCTCTGATCTACGAGTGAGGAACTGTTTATTTTCTGCTTCTAGCGACGAAATTCTTTCCATCATTGATGCAGGAGGGGATTCAGACTTCTAAATCATTGAAATGAACTTAGCAATGTTCTTTTGTTTCTCCACAATTTGACCGTTGATGTAATTAAGCTGTTCCTGCAGTGGGCGTTTTACGTCACGCACCTTAGAGTTGACTCTGTCCAGTATGTCACTTAACAGATCGGGTTGAGCAGCTATTTGTTCCATTCTTTTATAAACGTATTCCTCTGCTTTGTCTGCATAGACAAGGTTACTTTTACATACAGACGAGCCTTTGGAGTGGAGTGTTGAACACTGATAATAGCGAATATCCTTTGATCTATGTCTGATCATGCTGCAACCACACATAGGACAGCGTAATAGCCCAGTTAAAGGGAAGTGACCCGTAAAGGTCTTCGCTGGCTTATGTGACTTCATCTTATTCATGGAGACTGCTGCGTCCCAAACCGAAGGAGGGATAATGGCTTCATGCTCTCCTTTTACAAGGATGTAATCTTTATTTACGCCTTTGCGCCTTTTATCAGTCCAGTCTAGGTGCTGATTGAAACGAATGAATCCTGCATAAAGCGGGTTGGTAATGATGCCGAAACTGTTATTGGTAACATCTACAAGCTAACTAAGGACGAGGAAGACTTTGATTCCACCGACCGACTAGGGGGGAATTGTAAAGCGATATGAAAATAAATTTTGTAAGTATATGGTACAATTATGGTGCTGGAATGGTCGGAAATAATGTAAGGAGGATTACTACCGTGGACAGAAGGTTCAATAAAGCCTTTATAAATTGGAAAAAGGACCCTAGTAAGTTACCAGTGAACGAATGGATGCGTGATATGGTTGTAAACTATGGTGAGATCAAGGATAAGACATTTTATGGTGATACATGGACTGTGCTAGTTAGGATAACAAGACATATTGATGGTACGTGGGATACATATGCTGATGTTGCTTTTATAGTCGATGAAGCACCTTGGCATTTGCTCGAAACAGGCTATAGCTTTAATCTCTGGGCAGGAAAGGACATTGCAACAGTGACCATTGTCTGAGTGAAGTCTAAGAGATAAGGAGGGTTTCTCTTGCAAAAAGTAATAATACCAGAAGAGGTTTCTAGAAATTTGAGAAAAGATATGGAACGAGTTTGGGATATAGGACAACCTTACTGGTATCCATTATTCGATTGCAGTAGGGAAGACCTTATAGCTTTTGATTCCGAATATATAGAGAGTGAAGAAAAGCTAAATGATATTATTGCGATGCTTACGCACCATGGAGTTGAGCAGGTGATTGAATTTCTAGAAACAGGTGAGACTTTCAATATACAGGTTTCAAATCTGTACCCTTATTATTGCTACAATGGCGATCTCTCAGGTGGTGAGGGCTTTTGGACTTCACAGAGTATGGATTGGATTATCTATGCTTCTCATGAAGGAACGATAACGTTTGGTGGAGAATGGTTAGTCAATAAGATAAAGTCATTGTGGACTGATTGGAGAAGTAGTATTGAATGGGATACAAAGAATCAATAACCACTCCTTGGGGAGTGGCTCTGTTTTGTATGCAGATAAGGGCTTGTATGAACCTGATTCAAAACATGATAAGAGTGATCTCCCGTATGACTATTTCATCGATTAAGGTTAAATGAAAGAAGAAATTTTTTGGTTAGGAGGGAGTCAGGTGAAGCCAGATTATATAAATTTAAGTTTTGCTGATTGTATGGGTATTAACTTGAAAGCAGAAGTGGAAAGACAGTTATCTGAGGACTTAAAGTGTTATGGGATGATCCAAGATGAATATAAGTTTGATTGGTCTGATTGTTGTATAGAAGGGCATAGAACCAAATACTTAGATGGTGCAGTTGAGAACTTCTCTAGTATTATGGTGTTTAATGCCGACGATGAATTGATTGCCGATGGGTGGATGGAATTTATACATGAAGATGATGTGTTTATTGCGTATTGGGAATTTCTCGAGAGATATGAGATAGACCAAGAAATAAGATTAAAAAATGAATGTGGAATACCTCTGCAGATCTACGAACAAATACCCGACCAATTCAAAAAAAAATACAAAGAACATGTACTATAACGTGTTCTATTTAATAAGCCACTCCAATGTCAGGAGTGGCTTTATATATTGTGGTCGAACCGTACTTTGTGCTTAGATACATTGCGGAGAAACGTATCATAAGTAGGGCGAAAAATTTTCGCCGGAGATGGAACAACTGGACGCAGCCGAAACCTTTGCTGCTTCCCCGTCTCCCGAATTTCCATCTACACCTGTGCCAGCCACTGTGCTGATGATGTAGGGCATAAGCCTTTCCTCCAGACAGTTCAGGTAGCAGTGTCATTATCAACAGAACAACCAGAACACAAGCCATAAGCTGTGTTACCTTTTTACGCATTCTTTTTTCTCCTTCATAGGGTACTTCTCCGATAAAATTCATTCTTGCTTCAAACAATCCCTCTACTATTTCATCCAGATGGGCCAATAGAACGTGCTTTTCCTTATGATTGACACAGATAAAGTAAAGGCGGTAAAGTTATCCTATTCTAGCCATGTTATTGGAGGATCATTTCATGAAAAAACTAAGTTCTGATTTTGAATATTTAAAAGATATGTATATAGATGGATACTTCCCTAATTTTCTTGTGGATAAAGTCAAAGCTGAACTAGTTAAAGTTGTTGAATTTTTGGAACAAGGTAATCAAGATATCGAGGAAATTCAATCAAAGCTTAATTCCGCCATCAATGCAATCAATGATCTTGCAGAAGAGTTTGACGAAAATGACAGCGAAATTGAAACAGTTGGCAGAGAATCAATTGCACAAACTGTTGAAGATATTTTAGCCTTTTTTGGTATCGAAATAGATACAGAAGTAGCCATTCGTGAACGTGATTGGTAGTTTGT
Source organism: Paenibacillus sp. ACRRX (assembly GCF_022346885.1). Lineage (GTDB taxonomy): Bacteria > Bacillota > Bacilli > Paenibacillales > Paenibacillaceae > Paenibacillus_B. The sequence goes on along the minus strand of NZ_JAKRNK010000003.1, from coordinate 524,996 downwards.
TAGGGAAATATATTTTTATTTCATCATCATTATACGCCAACATATCCCTTTATATAGGTGAAGAGCATATGGGAACATGGAGTGCTGAGGTTTTTGGTAATGACACCTCGTGTGAGATCAAGGAATATTTCTATGAGCAGTACAATCGGGGTTCCGAAGTTACTCAAATTGTAAGTATGTACACCCAATGCTTACTATCTACAGTTGGCATTGGAGTTCAATACAATCTTGCTTATTCTCAGTTCGTCATCTCTATTAAATAGGCATTGCTACACTGGAAGCAAAATGAAGGCCTATACAGTGAAAAAGTTCCTAAGGAAACGATTACTAGATTAAATAGCTTTTTGTCCTCAACAAGTAGCTGTATATATTAGTAACTTAAGATATAAAGGGGGATTTATTATGAATATTATTGTTGCGGAACATTGGAATCTTGAAAAGCATGAACTGCCCGGCGTTAATAGTATCATCTTTCCAAATGGCACTGTAACAATCTTAAGTTGTTACAGCGTATATAACCCCAACACAAATGAAAGTAAATTTTATTGCTCTCCCTTGTGTGACACAACCATTGAAAGCATATCAAAGTATAATGTTGAATGTTGGACGATCGTTGATGAATGGGTCAGTATTGATTATCAAGACGGGAAAATCTGTGGCGGTGATGGTCAAATGGGAAATGAAGGATTTATTGCTTGTACGGATGCTGAAGACCGTTTGGTATGGGGAATATTTTTTGAAAATTCAAACCCTATAAAAAGTTTAGAAATTAAAGATAAAATCCTAATCGCTATTAATGAGCATACCGAATTGCAAATTGAAATTAACTTAGAAAACCTCACCCAAATTAAAATGACTGCCATAAAACCCAATAACGAGCCAACTAATTGATGAAACAAATACCAAGCACGAAATTTCCTAATATAGAGTACTCACCTGGCTCCTGCCATTTTCTCGATACATGGATCGATTCGATCCGCGATTTGGACTGGGCTTATCCCTCTTTTGTGGAAAACTACATGGCGTAGGAGAAAGCGTACGAGCTAGCTCCCCGGGCCTTAAAAGAGTTTACTCAAAATTATTGACATGCCCCCTTTAAAACTTGCCGCTTCTACCAGCGCGGTGAACCGTATCACAAGTAACATCGTTCCGGACAGTTCACTCAATTAACCAGGATGACATTGCGGGGTATATCTGAGGACTCGAAGGATTCGCGGGTTCTTGATGTTGCCGTAAAGTATGGACTCTCATCACAAGAGGCGTTTACACTAGCGTTCATAAAGCTATTCAGTTCACCCCTGCAGCCTCCCCAAAAGCTTCCCGACCTATTCCGTTGACTATTCGTCAGGAGCTAACAAGGAACTTTAACCCCCCAAGGGATGGGAATATAAATGGATTGAAGTTGGGTGTAAACAGTGTTACTCTAACAACGGTAAACTCAAACTCTATGCTCTACAATACATTCAATAATAGTCACAAATTTAGTTATAAAGAAAGGTAGTACTATGATAAAAGTTGAAAACTTATCCTTCTCATTTCCACAAAAAGAACTATACACAAACATTTCATTTACGTTAGAAGAGGCACAGCATTGCGCTTTTATAGGAACAAGTGGCAGTGGTAAAAGTACACTGATCGATATACTGATGGATCCAGAAAAATATTTGTTCGAGGGCAAGTTAGAGATAGATCCAACCTGCACAATTGGGTATGTAAGTCAGTTCTCCCAACTAGACAGAACGAAAGAAACAACCGTTTTTGAATATATTGGGGAAGAATTTATTCAAATACAAAATGAAATACAATCTCTTTGTACTGAAATGGAAACATCATCAGATATTGAGCCGTTACTCGAAAAGTACCAATTAGCTTTAGACGCGTTTAATGCAATCGGTGGCGATAATTTTGAAAGCAACATTAATAAAAAACTAAATCTAGCAAACCTCATGAAGCTAAAAGATGTTAGGGTATCCGAGCTGAGTGGTGGAGAATTCAAGCTTATTCAAGTGATGAAGGAGATGCTTAGTAGTCCCGACTTGATGATTATGGATGAGCCCGATGTATTTTTAGATTTTGAAAACCTAAATGCGCTTAAAAATCTTATTAATTCCCACAAAGGCATACTGCTAGTTGTTACCCACAACCGATATCTATTGAATCATTGTTTCAACAAAATTATTCACCTTGAAAACATGGAGATCCAAGAGTTTGATGGGCGATATATGGAGTATAACTTCTCATTACTACAGACAAAGATTGAATTGCAAGAAATCGCAGTCGCTGAACAAGAAGAAATTGAGAGATACGATAACATTATTGATAATCTTAGAGCTATTGCAACTATTAATTCAGAAGCATCTAGAGGGAGAGCGTTAAAAGCTCGAGTTAGATTTCAAGAGAGATTGGAAGCGCGTAGAATTAAAGCGCCATTTGTTGATATTAAGCAACCGAATATTCGTTTTGATATTGATCATGAGATGGAAGACACCATTGTTGTAAATGTCAGTAATTATAGTGTTGCGTTTGATGAGCTGCTATTAGAAAATGTTAGCTTTGAGATAAAATCTACGGATAAAGTAGCCATTATCGGTCCAAACGGTACCGGAAAAACGACTTTACTCCGAGATATCTTTAACAATAAGCATGATTCCATTGAAATAAATGCGGATGCTAAAGTGACTTATCTATCTCAGCTTCAAGGCGAAGTGTTAAAGGATTCTAATACCATACTAGAGGAATTCATTGATGCTGGGTTTAGCACTTATGATGAGGTTAGATCGTATATATCACACTATGGCTTTGAAGGAGAAATCGTTAATCAGAAGATAGCATCTTTATCTGGTGGAGAGAAAAATATACTCCAATTGGCTAAAGTTTCTGTTAGTAAGGCAAACGTATTGCTTCTTGACGAACCTACAAGCCATTTAGACACCTATACACAAATCGCGTTGGAAAAAGCCATTGAGGATTATAAAGGTGCGATTCTCATGATATCTCATGATTTCTATTCTGTTGTAAATGGTATGGATTATGTTTTAATCATTGACGATAAGACGATTAGAAAAATGAGCATGCGAAAATTTAGACAGATGATATATGCTAGACATTTTGATAAAGACTATTTAGAAGCGGAACAAAACAAAAAAGCAGTTGAAATGAAAATAGAATTGGCTTTAAAAGATACTAATTTTGAACTTGCAAAAGTATTGGTTGATGAGCTAGAAGAGCTGATTAAGTTGCTTTAAATTACGATCCTCTGATCTGCCCCCAAAATTCGCTCTTTAGATGTTATGGAGAGCTGTATCATAAGTAGGGCAAGTTTTTTGCGGAATTCCTTGCGGGGCATGGATTTGTATAAATGTGTGAAGGTTTCGGGGCTATGATAGAACTGGACGATGTAGCCTTTGTGGCACAAGCTGAAAGTGCTCCCCGATTCCTCGCTCACTTCAGCCCTCAGTTGTTTAAAGTAGTCCTTGACCGGGAGGACAAGCGCCGAAGGAAGTACTTCCGAACAACGCAAAGTGACAATGTCATGCTTCGTATTAACGATTCTCATTTTTACATACCTCCTGAATAAGAAAATAACCCCTAGATGAAAAAGGGTCTTAGCTCTAGGTCACGAATATGATATGTGTATCTAAATACATGGGGGTGGACATGTGAGGAAAATAAAGGTTTATCATTACGATGCATTCAGCAGTATTCCCAATTTGGGAAATCCAGCGGGAGTAGTATTGGATGGTGAAACTTTAACCGAAGAACAAATGAGGGAAATTGCAGAAAAAGTAGGTTTTAATGAAACAGCTTTTCCTCTTAAATCCGATAAGGCAGATGTAAGAATTCGTTTTTTTACTCCTGGCCATGAAATAAATCTTTGTGGCCACGCAACAATGGCCACTATCTACGCTTTAAAAACAAAGGGATTACTGGGTCATCATACTGATCTTAGGATTGAAACAAAAGCAGGTGTTTTGCCGATTCGAATTACTTCAAACGACGGACTTCACATTACCATGAAGCAAGCTGTTCCCCAGTTTCAAGAATTTAAAGGCTCTCTTAAAGATCTGGCTTACTCAATGGGCATTGAAGAGAGTGATATTGAGTCAAAATTGCCAACATTGTACGGAAGCACAGGTATATGGACGTTGTTGATCCCAATAAGAACCCTTGCCGCATTCAAACGAATGCAGCCCAACAATCAACTTTTCCCAAATGTGCTGAAGGAAATGCCTAAAGCATCTATCCATCCGTTTTGTATTGAAACCTATGATCCCCATGCACATATGCACGCACGTCATTTTTCCTCTCCGTTTTCTGGCACCATCGAGGACCCAGTAACTGGTACAGCGTCTGGGGTGATGGGCGCTTACTACGCTAGATACATAAACAAACACGCTCCTTCATTAGATCTTCTCATCGAGCAGGGGCACGAGATCGGAAGGGACGGCAAGATTCGAGTGTCCGTGACCGATAACGGGAATGGGATAGAGGTTACGGGTAATGCAGTTTATGTAAATGAGTTTGATGTTTTAATTTAATCATGGACTTAGCGGAGAGCCGTATCACCAGTAGGGCGTAATTTTTCGGATTCGGATCTCCCGCAACGTGCTTGGAAAACGGCTTGTCGGGTAAGGTTTTGGGGAAAGACAAAGGGCGAGGACCGGTGGTTATATGCCACCAATCCTCGCCCTTTTATCATGATCTGGATGACGCTTTTGCGCCCCTTTCAGGCTGCACAAAGTGCGTTTCATCGCATTCGATAATGCCGTTGAGTTAACGATACATTGACCTCATCAAAGCAATAATTTGTATGGAAAAAGTATTTTATTTACAGGAATTTGCATTATGAATGCCGAAATCCTAATATACATCATTCAGATTGCATCGGATATCAAAGTAAATCAGGAAAGGAGCGTAATTTCGACCTTCGACCTTATTACAGCAGAAGTAACAATAAGCAGACATTCTTTCGCGTATTTTGAATAACATAATGGTTGGTGCAGCAGCCGTATGATATGAATACGTCCCCAGTCCCCTCATGCGATGCCAGTTAAAGGCGCTGTACGATGTTGTACAAACGAAAGGCTAAGGAATGCTTTTGCGGGAGAGCTCGCAGTATCAAAAGCGTTAATCATTAGGGAGTGAGAAAGGGGCACAATTCTTGGAAGAGTTAGGTATTATCCGAAGCAAGAAAAGGAATATAGCGAGGTTAAGAGGTTACTTAATGGTGGTAGCTCTTCTCGTTTCGTTAATGGCATTCGGATCTTCGTCATTTGCTGGCGGAGATAAAGGGGGCGATAGCCAAAAGGTCGTGACTTATAATACGAACGGCGGCTCAACGATTCCCCCTGAATTTGTGTCGCCCGGAGATACAGTATATTTTCAACAAACTCCGGTGAAGGAGTGCTACAGCTTCAAAGGCTGGTTCTACGACAGTGCGCTAACGCGAGCCTACCTTGCGTCAGACCCAATTAATAGTAGCCTAACGCTGTATGCGAAATGGGTGGCCTCGAGTGCAGACGCGAAGTGTGGCGCAGCTATATTGACATTGACCTCGACGATCGGTACGGTAAGCGTCGGCGGGACGGTAAATGAGACGATCCTTGTCGGGAGTGACGTCAAGCTAGCCGCGTTGAAGGCCGCGATCACGCCGTCAGCGAATGCATCGTTCGAGATCTACAATGCAGACGGAATAACAAAAGCGACGACGCTAGCGACGGGCATGAAGATCATCGTGACCTCGCAAACCGGTACCAATAAGGTGACGTACACGATAACGGTGAGTTCTCCGAATTTAGCGTTAAATAAACCCGCGAAAGCGGACAGTACGTGCAACACCTCAGAGACGGCGGCCAAAGCCGTAGACGGCAGCGTAACCAATAACGGCAAATGGTGCTCTTTATCCGGCAACCGTTGGCTGCAGATCGATCTCGGCTCCATTGAGCAAGTGAACCAATTTGTCATCAAGCACGCAGCGGAAGGCGGAGAGCCAGCCTTCTATAACACGAAGGCGTATAATATCCAGGTCAGCACAGATGGTGCGAACTGGGAAACGGCAGTCAACGTAACCGATAATAAAAATAGTGCGACGGTAGACAATATCACTGCATTATCAGCAAGGTATATCAAGTTGAACGTTACGACGCCTACGCAAACCACAGATCATGTAGCAAGAATCTACGAGTTTCAGGTATTCGGCCCCCCCAATTTGGCATTAAATAAACCCGCGACAGTTGACAGTACATGTAATACTTCGCAAACCGCGGCCAAAGCCGTGGACGGATTAGTTGCCAATGATAGCAAATGGTGCTCCAAATCCAGTAACCGTTGGCTGCAGATCGATCTGGGCTCCGTGAAGCAAGTGAAACAATTCGTCATCAAGCACGCATCGGAAGGCGGAGAGACGGCCTCCTACAACACGAGGGCTTATAATATCCAGGTTAGCACGGATGGTCTGAAGTGGAATAAGGTCGTAAACGTAACCAATAACCTAAGCGGCATTTCGTTAGATACAATAACTACTGAGCCGGCTCGATACATCAAGTTGAACGTTACGGTGCCTACGCAAACCACCAACCTTGCAGCAAGAATCTATGCGTTCGAGGTATACGGCCCTCCAAATGTGGCATTAAATAAACCCGCAACGGTTGACAGTACGTGCAACGCCTCGCAAACTGCGTTCAAAGCCGTGGACGGTAGCGTAACCAATGACAGCAAATGGTGCTCCAAATCCAGTAACCGTTGGCTGCAGATCGATCTCGGTTCCGTGCAGCAAGTAAACGAATTTGTCATCAAGCACGCATCGGAAGGTGGAGAGACCGCCTCGTACAACACCAAGGCTTACAATATCCAGATCAGCACTGATGGTACGAACTGGAACACGGTGGTCGACATACTCAACAATACGAGCGGTATTACCGTAGATAAGATAACTGAAGTAACGGCACGATATATTAAGCTGAACGTAACGACGCCTACACAGACCACAAACCCCGCAGCAAGGATTTATGAGTTTGAGGCTTACGGCCCTAATTTTACGACATAACCCTTGCGGCTGATAGAATAGTAAAGATGTATTGCCTCTGAGACTTTAAGTCTCAGGGGCTTTTTGATTTTCACAGGGAGGAACTTTCATAAATCTCAATTTTCTGTAATGTTTTTTTATTTCCTTATGTTATTCATTTTGAACTTGTCGTTTTATGCCGTTTGTTGTGACATTCCGTAGTATACTTTTATCACAACGAACTAAAGGAGTACATAATGCTTGATTCTAATCCTAATGGGCTGGCACATTGCACAGAAATAAAAGATTTAGCCAAATCATTATTTCAAAAATCAACGATACATCTTGATCGTGCGGCGCTCTTATTGATTACGGATGGTCAAACCACTCTATCCATTAATGGGCACAAAGAGCATATTGTATTTGGGCATTTAATTGCCCTTGAAAGTGGTGCGGTGATCCAACTTACCAATACAAACCGTCTTGATTTTTCAGGCTATTTAATTAGCTTTGAGCTGTATGATACAGAAATGAAATCAACCTATAATTGGTCTATCGATACAACGAATGGTTACTACATGCAACGAGTGCCTGAAACGGTCATCGCAGATATTCGCATGTCGTTCGCTAAAAACACAGACCATCTCCATATCACCATTAAACAATTTATTTTATACAGCTTGCTGAAAGAATTACAACAAGAGCGATCAACAGATGAATACACACTTGAGCAAAGAATTGAACATACTGCTATTTATATGCAAAAAAAATATAACCAAATGATGACAAGGGATGAACTAGCAGCTATCGCTGGATATAGCCCTTGGTATTATTCGAGAAAGTTCATTGCGTTATATGATAAAACACCGATAGCTTATTTAATTCGTTATCGTATTTTCCGCGCACAAGAAATGCTATTAACAACAGATGATTTATCACAAAATATTGCAAAAAAAGTTGGCTTTGATGATGTGCAAAACTTTAGTCGACAGTTTAAACGCATTGTTGGTCGCCCACCTAAGCAATTCAAAAAGGCCGTTGGTGAGTATCGTGTTTGCTTTCTCTCACCTGCACATGCAGAAATTGCGATTGCATTAGGTGTTGTACCTAGTTGTGTTACTGTGACGAGCTCCCTAACGCCAAAGTATCAAAAGATTCTTTTTCATGAAGTAGGTACAACCATTTTAGAAATGCCCCAATATGTGATTCAACAAGACATCATTGTACAACAACAGCCGGATTTAATTATCGGTGTCGACTTAACGGATGAGACAAAACAACACTTCCAAACAATCGCCCCTGTTATCACGGGGCTACCTTATGATTTAAACTCACTAATTCGTTATTTTGGTGAATTGTTTAATAAAGAGAATGAAGCTGCACAAATCATTCACGAACTTACGACAGATGTAGATGTTCTAAAAAATAATATACAACAACATATTGCAAAGGATGCTACTGTACTTTACTTACGTGTGGAGGAGTTGGGCTATCGCTATGTTGGTGAATCTTCTAGTGACTCGGCTATCCTTTTATATCAGGAACTTGGCTTACAAATGCCTGAAATATTGCGCGTAAATGAAAATAGTTTCAACATATGTTCTCTACAACAATTAGTGGCAGCAAATCCTACTTATTTGTTTATTGAAAAACGCATAATGGATTATTATACTGCTGACATTAGCTTAGCTGATTTACAAAAAAGTGAGCAGTGGGCAAATTTAGATGCTGTGAAAAATAAGCGTGTTTTTAATGTGGATACGGGTTTATGGATTAACAATTGTAGTGTGTTTGGCAAAAGGAAAATTATGCAGCAGATTGAACAATCGATAATAGATCGTGTTTGCCCTAAAACACAATAATCCAATTTTTAAGGCACTTTACGCTATAGTAGGCGCCTTCATTACCTGTTATTATTTGATAGTGATAATCATTATCAAATAATAAGGAGCTATATTCAATGAAAAAAACGATGCAATATATATGTTTTGTATTAATTGCTTTAACATTAGTTGCTTGCTCAAGCACTAACAAAGGAAGCGAAAATGAGGCAAAGGATAAAGAAGTAAAAAGCGAGCCTACAACGCGTATTGTAAAAGATGCCTATGGTGATGTCACTATACCTACTGAACCTAAAAATATGTTAGTCCTTCGTTCTAACTATGCTGAAAACTTAATTGAAATCGGTGTAACGCCTCAAATGGTGACAGTCATTGAAGAGATTGAACCTGAGTATCGCCCGAAATTATTTAAGGACAACAATGTTAAAATAATTCCGACTGTGCAATATGAGGATAATTTAGAAGTTATTCTTGAAGCAGCACCAGATGTCATTATTGCTGAAGGCGCAGCTATCGATGCTAAAAAATACGAGGCTTTAAGTAAAATTGCCCCTACTGTTGCTGTTGAAGCAGGTGTAGCAATAGATGAATATGTTCCTGTGCTTGGTAAACTGTTCAATAAAGAGAAAGAAGCTGAACTTGCTCTCAAGAAGTTTAACGAAAAAATAGAAGACACCAAAAAGAAACTACACAATGCTATAGGTGACGAAAAAATTCTCGTATTACGTGTAGAACAAAAACAATATCGTGTGCTAGGCACTGAAAAGGGCAGCCCTGGCAGTGACATGCTGTACACAAAACTTGGACTAAATATTCCTACTAAGTTAAAAGATAATAAGGATTGGTTCACGCCCATTTCCTTAGAAGTTTTACCAGAGATTGAAGCAGACCATATTTTTGTCGAACAACGTACAATGCAAAATTATAGTAGTGAACAATCCATGAAAGATTTAGAGAATAGCACAATGTGGAAAGAAATGGCTGCTGTGAAAGCAGGTAATGTGTACCCATTAAAAACAGCAGATTACGTTGTAGGTGAAGGTTTGATTGGCTCTCCACTATTCCTTGATTATTTAGTTGAAAAGTTGGTGCGTTAAATGGAACAAGAAATCTATGATGTCATTATTATCGGTGGCGGCCCAGCTGGTATGTATGCTGCCTTTTACAGTGGCATGCGTGAAATGAAAACAAAAATGATCGAAGTTAAACATGAATTAGGTGGGTTTATGCGCACCTATCCTGAGAAATTAGTTTGGGATGTCGGTGGCATTGAGCCTGTTCGCTGTGAAGATATTATTCACTCCTTAATCAAGCAAGCTATGACATTTAATCCAACAATCGTATTTGGTCAAGAGGTTGTTGGCATGGATAAACGCGAGGATGGCATTTTCGTCTTAACAGCTAAAACAGGCGAGAAACATTATACGAAAACAATTATTTTAGCTACAGGACGCGGTATTACACGCATTCAGAAATTAACGGTTGAAGGCGCTGACCGTTATGAATTAAACAACCTTCACTATACGGTAACGAACATAAATAAGTTTAAAGATAAACGTGTACTCATTTCTGGTGGGGGCGACTCAGCTGTAGATTGGGCTATTGAAATGGCTCCTATCGCCCAAGAAGTGTACGTTGTTCATAGACGAGATGACTTTAGTGCCTTTGAATCGTCTGTAACGCGCATGAAGTCAATCGCAACAACCTTTGTGCCTTACACGGTTTCGCGTTTACATGGCAATGGTAATAAAATTGAACATGTCACATTACAGCATGTTGATTCAAATGATACGACAAAAATTGAAGTAGACGAAGTGCTTGTCAATCACGGGTTTGAACGAAACTTTGGTGGCGCCATTATGGACTGGGGCTTAGCCTCTGAAGAATGGGGCATTTCTGTTACACCAAAAATGTGCACAAGCATGCCAGGCATCTTTGGCGCAGGCGATATTGTAACGAACGAAGGGAAAGTAAGACTGATTGCAGGCGCATTCAACGATGCTGTTCTCGCTGTGAATAGCGCCAAATTATACATGGACCCTACAGAATCAAAAATGGCGGGCGTTTCTTCTCACAATGACATCTTCGCTGAAAAAAATGATGCGATACAACAAAAGAATAAAGCTGTAACTACACATAAGTGATAGGTTAATACCTTCCCTGTTAGATAAACAAATCATCTGTTTATCTAATGGGTTTTTTTATTGAAGGTCTATAAGGATTTATTATTGCTTTTAATTTTGCCAGAGTAACATTTCCGCTTCGCCTGCAATATGATGAGTCTAGAAATCTAAAGAGGTGAGCCAATGGCAGTCGTAAAAGCCAGGGACCAAGATATTAATATGTTAGCAAGGTTGCTTCGAGCGGAAGCTGAGACCGAAGGCGAAATGGGCATGCTCCTTGTTGGAAATGTTGGTATTAACCGAATAAGAGCGAATTGCTCCGATTTTAAAGACATCCGGACAATTCCTCAAATGATCAACCAGCCACATGCATTTGAAGCATTGCAGCATGGTATGTACTATCAAAACGCAAGAGAGCGGGAACGTCGTCTGGCGCGACGGGCGGTGAATGGAGAGCGAAATTGGCCAGCCAAATTCTCTTTATGGTATTTCCGTCCCGGATCGTTCGAAAATCCCGGACCATGTCCGCCAACTTGGTATAATCAGCCGTTTGTAGGACGATGGAAGAAGCACTGTTTTTATGAGCCGACCGCGGAAGAATGTGAAGAAGTATATAATACGTATTAATTGTATAAACGAAAAGAGCTCAGGATCTCTTAACCTGACTTGTCACAGCAATATGTCGGTTGGCAAAACTTTATCTCATTAGGTGCCGCGTAAATCGCGGCTTCTTTGGGTTTAGCGGAATTAAATTGAAGCTTGCTTCCATTAGGGGTGGGAAGCAGGCTTCTCTTGTTAATTCCCTGTCATTTGGCTGGATGTATTCGTCCCTTGATGAATTTCGCGATAGTCTTTCTATGCGATCAGATCCGTTCAAGATGTTTTATTTAACTGTTATATCTCCAGATGTAGTTTGAAGTTGTACAGTAAATGAACCATCCCCCGTTTGCCCTTGTGTCTTCCGGTTACTTTGCTTACTATCCTCCAGCGGCATGGAAACAGATCGTTTTCCACTACCAGATTGCAAAATCCAGTTTACATTAGAGTCCTTGTCTTCCAAAGTTAATTGAACGTTGCCGCTTTTGACAGAAACATGAATGTCATTATTTATTTCTAAATAGTCAAGCAATACATTTCCGCTTTTCCCCTTTATATCGAGCTTTTGTGTATTCATGTTCTTTATCTTTACGTTTCCGGAAGAACCGTCCATCGTTACTTTTCCTTCATAATTGGCTGGAATACGGAGAGATAATTGTGGCATTTTTCCGATATTCACTATGTTCCTGAAATCACTCTTTAGCCGAATATTAAATTGTTCGTTCTCCTTATCAATAACAATTCCCGTTCCATTATTATTAAGCCAGGAAGCTTCAACTGACTCGATATCTGCTGATTCTACTTCTACTGTTGTGCTGCCATGGTCAATATAGATGTTATTAATTCCCTTAAGTGATACCGTTTGCATAGCCTCTTCATTAGCACCACAAGCACTTAGAAATAGTATTCCTACCAAAAGTAAACAAACGTAATATTTATTCATTTCCTCACCTCTTCATAATTATTAAGCTGATTGTATTAGGTTACGTAACGTCACTTGCAAGTAACATTTAAAAGAACACTTGTAAATAAACACTTGAAAGTGACGTTACGTCATTTTGTATAATGAAGCCAATGATAAAGACAAGGGGGATGTTAAAATGAAACAAGGAGATATCATTATTTATGCATGTGTCATTATTGGAGCAGGGATTGGACTTATGCTTGATCAAGCTTTTCCTGGTGTATTAGTCGGTCTAGGATTAGGATATTTAATTAAAATGGGTTTATTTAAAAACAAAGAAATTTAAATTCAATCATTAGAGGTGTCAGTGCTTGATTCACATAAAGGAAGTTGCGAAACAGACTAAAATTACGGTTAGAACGCTTAGGTACTACGATCAGATCGGATTACTAACAGTCTCCTCCAAAACCGATGGGGGGCATCGTCTATATACAGAAGAGGATTTGAAGCGGCTCCAGCAAATTCAATTTTTAAAAGGAATCGGCTGCAGCTTAAAAGATATTAAAGTAATGCTAACTGATCCTAATTGGAATTGGTCCAATAGTTTGAAGAGCCAACTGGTTTATATTATGGAAGAGCAAGATAAATTAAAGGGTATAGAGTCTTCTCTGCGGGAATTGATAAATGGGATGGCAGTAGAAGGTGGAGATGACTATCTTGCATTACAGAAACTTATTCGGTTATCAACTAATAATAAATCAAGGTTACAGAGCTATAGAGAGAGCATGTTTAATGATATGGAACTCGAGCTTTTGAAAAAGGTTCCCAAAATGAGGGGAGAAGATCCTGATTCTCTGGAGTGGATTGCTCTGTTAGGTCAGATAAAAAAACATATGAAGAATGATCCTGCGTCATTAAAAGTGCAAAACATAATAAGACGCATGCTGGAGAAGCAAATGGAAGACTTTAATGACGAAGATGAGTTTATCAATAAACTATGGGATATAAGAAAGTCTTCAATGCAATCTGAGAAGCTTGGACTTTATCCGATCGAACAGGAAGTTCTTGATTTTATGGAGCGAGCATACGAAATCTACATTTCTTCCCTTCACAAATCCACTACCTGCAAGGAGGAGAATCGTGGGTAATGAATTAATTCTTATAGTAGGGGGATTAGCCCTGTTAGATGCAATTAGTCCGGCAACTTTGGGGGTTACGGTTTATTTGCTTTTAACTGAAAGAGAGCGGTTAAACTCACGATTAATGATTTATTTATTGACAGTCGCAGGGGTTTATTTTGTGGTAGGCGTTTCTCTAATGTTAGGTCTAGATGCTATAATGGCTTCCTTTTCCTCTATCTTTCAAAATCGGATTGTTAGTTGGGTAATGCTGATTATCGGGGGGATATTGTTTATAGCAAGTTTTTATTATCCTAAAAGTAAAAACTCCGATTTGCCAAAGCCAAAGTCCAAAAGTATGGCATCTATGGTTGCACTCGGGTTCACGACATCATTGATTGAAGTGGGGGCAGCATTTCCTTATTTTGCTGCGATTGGTCTTATGACAACCTCAAATTTGGCAGTATTTCAGTGGCTGCCGATTTTAGCTGGCTATAATTTCATTATGGTGCTGCCGCCATTGATTGTGTTTACACTGCATTTATTATTGGGACGAGTGATGCAAAGTTCATTAGAACGCCTTCGAATCCGGCTTTCGAAGTATTCAGGATCTGCTATTTCATGGATCATGTGTATCGTTGGGCTGATTTTGATTTTTAATAGTTTGGATTATCTGTAAAGAGTATTAGAGTATGCAGCGTCATTTATTGAAGATATAAAGCGCTTACCTCATTTGATGGCGCTCTAATTCTATTTCATATGTATAAAGAATTCGCTGTTAGAATGATAACGTGAACCTTATCATAAGTAGGGGTAAGTTTTTGAAGAACCACGTGGAGGCTCTGGAAAGCTTAAGCTGGAGTCCAACCTTAGTTTGCCTGATGGAGCGATATTGCTTCAGTGTTTGCCTAATTATTAAAGGGAACATTTGTCTACTATGTCCATTTTTCTGTGCAAAAGTTGGGGTCACAAGAGGTAAGTTCAAATCTACTATAGAACGGAAGAGATGACGTGATCAAAAAGCTAACAATCATTATTGCATCATGTATTCTAAGCTTGACAATATTACTAGTTTCTATGCAAATACAAAGTGAGAAGGTATTTGCTAATGAGGGTGATGTACAGACCGCGAAATTAATTGTATTTGGAAAATATTATAAATCAGACATTCCAGTGATAAAGATGAACAATAAGCTATTATATCCAGTGTTTGAACTGTTACAATCTCAGGGCATTGCTAAGAAGAATATCAAATGGAATGATCAATCAAGAGTTCTTACAGCACTAAGGGGTAATTCCACTACGTATTCTTTCAAGCTCGAGAGCTCAGTCGTTAATAAAAATAGCAAGAACTATAAGGTAATGGATTCGCCTCTGAAAAAAAATAACGGTGTATTGTATGCTTCCGCAGAAGGAATTGCTGAATTATTCGGCAATAAGGCTTACTGGGAGCCTGCTTTGCAAGCAGCTATAATCAATCTGCCAAATAAGAAAAGCAAAGCAGAGTTGGGTAAAGACTTAGTTGCAGCGGTTCAAGTTGCTAATATGCCGTTAGTGCTCTCTCTTTTGGCAGATGGAGCAGATCCAAATATGGTATGGAACAAAAACTCACTGCTGCTCGGTGGTTTGATTCAAGATAATCTGGATGAAACAAATAAGTACAGCGAGATTGCTTTGGTACTCATTGCTCATGGTGCTGATGTAAATTACAGGAGCCCTAATACCTGGTACACAGCCTTGAATTATGCTATCGAGAACAATGAATACCAGGTTGCGGAGGAATTGTTAAAAAGAGGTGCAAACCCTAATATGACTTCGAATCCCATGAACACTTATGCTGAAACGCCGGTTCATTCTTTGGGGTCAATCGAGTTTGCAGGAACTGATCAGGAACGCGCCAGAATGTTGAAGCTGCTCAGTCAATATCACGCAGATCTTAATGCGTACGATCAGCATGGCAATACTCTTCTTAGCTGGTTGATCGCTTCTTATTCCTGGGAGGACCGGAAGTATCCGATCACTATCACAACAGCAGTTAAATTGGGAGCAAGAGAAGGAGTTGAGATGCTTCCAAACATAGACGATGTAGAGCTTGTGTTGGAACTTCAGGATTTGATGGCAAAGGGAGGACTTCAAGTGGATAAACAGGGCCAGTTACTGGATTCGATTCAATAAACATCTGGAATACATCCAAGCCGTTATATATAAATTCTTTCGGCGTCCGTCTAGCAGACACTGCTGAGTACATATAGAGTATTTATAGAGAATACCGGTATGCATTTGCTGGAATTACTGGGTAAACAAACGAAGGAAGCCGGCAAAATAATCAACAAGGGGGATTCAAAATGGTGTTTTGGAAGAAAGAAACGCAACTTGATCGAATAAATAACAAACTCGAAAAGGCCATGCACAAAGATATGGATTGCTTGGTGTTTGGAGCATCATCACACAAATACAGGGTTAATGAAAAGCTTACAGCAAAAGAGCTTGCGGACTGGCAAGCAAAAAATCAGGTCGCACTTCCAGAGCCTTATACGCAGTTTTTAACGAATGTTGGGAATGGGGGTGCCGGACCTTATTACGGGATTTATTCGATTGGAGAGGCAACTTCCCATATTGATAGTAGTGTACTTGCTACAAAATGCGTTCTGCACCCCGAAATGACAAAAGAGGAATGGAACCGTTTGACTTCCCCTCTGATCAGTGATGAGGACATCTCCGACCTGGAATACGAGGCCGTCCGTGATCAGGTGATGGGAGGCATGCTGTGCATTGGCACGCAAGGCTGCGAATACGATATGTATCTCGTAATTGAAGGAAAATACAGGGGGAGAATCGTTTACACTTCAGATTTTTATCCCGATCACCCCTTTTTCTTTGTCTATGAAGATAACTTTCTGGACTGGTATGAGCGCTGGCTGGACGAAATTATTTTGGATTATGATATCGGGTGGTTTGGCAGTAAAATGCCAGGCGATGAAAATACATTGATACAAGTTTATCAAAACGCTCCAAACGAAGAAATCAGATCAAAAGCGCTTGATGGCATGTTCAAGTTTAAGAAAATTTCGCAGCCAACCATTGATTTCTTAGGAAACGTTGCTGAGCGAGGACAAAATGATCGCACCCAAGCCATTCAGCTCATCTGCAAAACCTCTTTTGACGCGGGAAGAGTCTATCTTCTGGAACTGCTGCACTCGGATCAAAATGAGGATTTTTTACAAGCTTTAAGGATTCTGAACTGGTATGGTAAATCTTTTGATTTAGAAGAATTTATTATAGTGATAGTGCAAAGTCTGGACAGAGTTCATGAGTTGGAAACGTTACGTTATGTGGGGTATGTTTTGGAATCTTCAGGTGCAATTTCACTTCAAAAATTTAAGGCATTTTTGTGCCATGCTGACTCGAATATACAAACAACCGCAATCTATGCCACACGCGGTTGCAATGACAAATTGGAAAGCTGGGAGATCATTGAACAGATGTTAATGGGGGGCGATAAGGAGGTCATGAAAAGCTCTATTCTATATTGGGGCATGATCCCTCATGAGAAGTTATTGCCGTATTATAAGGCTGCATGGCCGGAATATAAAAGAAATGATAATTTCAGGGAGAAATTTATTGGTTATTTGAAAGATTTAAATTTGCCAGATGATTATTTTGACAAAGAATAATTTTGCTACTGATGTCCAGTCAATGCAGACACATGACCATAAAAGGGGACTTGAATTATCGTATTGGCTACACACTAATCAAAAAGGCCATCCCTCAAGTAGGTTGAACTACTTTTGGGACAGCCTCTCTTTGGCAAGGTCAGACCGCTAATCAAGCATCCTATTCCTGTTACAACTTAAACTGTCTTATTTTCCCTTGGAGTTCTTCTGCCATACTAGACAATACATTTGCAGAAGATGTAACCTCTTCCATAGAAGCCAACTGCTGCTCCGTTGCGGCAGCAATATTTTGTGTTCCACCTACCACCTCATTGGTGACATCCAGAATTCGAGTCATCGATGATAGAACCTCGGAAACACGAGATGTCATTTGTTCTTGAGCAGTGGACATAACTTGGATATTCAGCGACACCTCATCAACCGCACCGCGAATTTCATGGAACGATGATCCTGCTTGGTTCACCAAATGGAGTCCCTCTGTAACCTCTCTTGTACCATGCTCCATAGACTGGACAGCGTTTTGAATTCCTTCTTGGATACTCCCCACGTAGGATGTAATCTGTTGAGCTGAGTTGGAAGACTGTTCAGCTAACTTTCTCACTTCACCTGCAACCACAGCAAAACCACGTCCATGTTCTCCAGCACGGGCAGCTTCTATGGAAGCATTAAGGGCTAACAAATTCGTTTGATTAGCGATTGTATTGATGACCTCTACAATTCTTCCGATGTGAAGGGCATTATCGACTAAGAATTTCATAGACTCAGCGGATTGGTTTACTGTAAAATTGATAGAATTCATCTGTTTAACAACCATATCAATCGCTTGGTTTCCTTCTGTTGCAAGGTTTGTCGCAATAGCCACCTTATCTATGACCACGCGGGAGTTGGATTCGATTTGTCCTACTCTTGTCGAGATATCGTTTATAGCACGATTAGTTTGATCAATATTTCCCGCCTGTATTTCCGTTCCGGTCGCCAGGTCTTGGACGATTGTAGCCGTTTCCGTAGACGCCTTTGTTGAATCTTTGGCACTAACTGATAATTGTTCAGAGGAACACGCTACTTGTTCGACAGTCGTTTGTACTTGTTCCAAAATACTATGTAACGATCGGGCCATCTCATTGAAGCTCTCACTTAATTGTCCTAGTTCATCATTTGAATGGACAATCACTTTCTGTGTGAGGTCACCATTGCTGATCTTTCCAACACCACTAATTAATTCTTTGATAGGACGTAATAGCCTTTTTAGACCAAAAATTTGTATAATAATTCCAAAAGCTAAAAACAACAGGGAAGCAATCACTAAAGACCAAATCAAATTGTCTTGTTGTTCTGAAATTACGGATGCATTCACGTCAATCCCAAATACGGCAACGAGCTGTTGCTGTTGATCGAGGACTGGAACTAATACCGTGAGCCATGATCCAATATCATCCTTGTAAATAGGGGGAACTACTAGCGATTTCGTTTGATTCAATGTTTGGAATGCCTTAACCATATCAGTCGGCTGATCAAATAAATCTCCAGGTTTAAGTCCCACTTCTAATAAATGAGTAGGGTTAGATAAGACCCTTGTTTTTGTACCATCCACGACTTCCGGCTCGAATAGGAACCCCTGCGCTACATTAGCATTTCCATTTGACAATTCATCGAGTAAGGACATAAGTTTTTTCTGGATTGTTGAGTCTATTGAAGAACTTGTCTTCGCGCTCTTCAAGTCTTCTACTTCAAACCTATTCTTCCATAATGTTGCAACCCCTGTTGCCTGCTCCTCCAAACTGCCAATAAGCGCACGACTCATAATAACGTAACTAATCACTGACATGATCAGACAGGCTAGAACTATTCCCGAAATAGAGAATATCAAGTTCTTTGAAAAAAAGGTTAATGCTTTTTTCTTATTTACTTTCCCCATGTTCTCGACTCCCTTTCTTGATGTTTACTCCCTCTCTTGATGTTGGGTAATGTTCTACTAAATATAGTATTCAAGAAACGACATAAAAATCCTTTATTCCCCAGTCGGTCACGACGCGACAAGCTCCTATTTATTTTTTTGCTGGGTCTTTTGCAATGGCGAACACCATAATAGGCCGGTCGATCCAGATGTAGGAGGAATCCTCATTACGTTTCTGCTTGCATCTCCTTTGCTATTTTGTTATATTTGATATTAACAAAATGTTATTATTAAATAGTTACTAACTATAACCTGATTATTGAGGAACTATTTCGGAGAAATGTACGGCTAGAATAAATAAATAACAATGGGAGGTAAGGACGTTTGAACTTATTGGATCGCGATGGACTTACGGAACGTGAATTTTTTGAGCAGTATCGTGCCGGGGATTACGAGCGGCCATCTGTGGCGGCGGACGTGGTTATTTTCACGGTAACGAACACGGAGGCGGACAGCTACCGCAAGCTTCCGGAAAAAGAACTGCGAATTCTGCTTATTCGCCGCGGAGGTCACCCGTTCCTGGGCAGTTGGGCGCTGCCGGGCGGCTTCGTCCGGCCGACTGAGACGACGGAGCAGGCGGCGGTGAGGGAACTGCGCGAGGAGACTGGCGTGGATGATGTATATTTGGAGCAGTTGTACACCTTCAGCGATGTTGGTAGGGACCCCCGTACCTGGGTAATGAGCTGCAGTTACATGGCCTTAATTAACAGCGATCAGGTGCAGCTGAAAGCAGGGGATGACGCTGTTGGCGCAGCTTGGTTCAAGGTAACCTATCGGCTCCTGCGTGAACGTAAAGAGTTTATTGAGGATGGGTATGTAAAAACGATGGAATACGAGCTCAAGCTAAGCAGCGAAGAGGAAGAGCTTACCGCAGTTGTGGAACGGACGGTGACATCAAAGCCGACTTCGACATCAACAGCCTACTCCATCGTATCAAATCACGGATTGGCTTTTGATCATGCGAAGATTATCGCCCGTGCTATGGAGCGACTGCGGGGAAAAGTGAATTATACCGACATTGCGCTGCATTTGATGCCGCACCTCTTTACTTTGACGGAGCTGCAGCAGGTTTACGAGGTGATCTTGGATAAAGAGCTGCTGAAGGCTGCCTTCCGGCGTAAAGTGGCGTATCTCGTGGCGGAGACCGATCATTATACTGAAAATGCGGGACACCGTCCTTCCCGCTTGTTTCGGAGAAATTTGGAGGAATATTGATGATATACAATATCGAACAGTTGAGAAAAGCATATATTGCGGGTAACACGTTCAAGTTTGTGTTCTTCTGGGGCCATACACCACCAAAAGACGGCGGGGTCGACAAAAGCTGTTTCAGCCAATGGTGGATGAGTCCTTTTATGGTAGAGGGATACGAGTATTCCTGTGTCGAGCAGTTTATGATGGCCGAGAAAGCAAGACTTTTTGGAGATGGCGAAATGTTAGACGCAATTCTTAAAGCGAAGTATCCTAAGGAGATGAAAGCCTACGGGCGTGCAGTTAGAGACTTCGATAATGACACTTGGGACAACGAATGCTATGGCATCGTGAAAAGAGGCAATTTGGCCAAATTTTCGCAGGATCCTAAGCTTGGAGACTATCTCAAATCAACGAAAAACCGCATTCTCGTCGAAGCCAGCCCACGGGATCGCATTTGGGGGATCGGGATGGGGAAGTCCAATCCGGATGTGGAGAACCCTATAAAATGGCGTGGTAGGAACCTGCTCGGATTTGTGCTGACTGAAGTGAGGGACGAATTGCTGCGAGCTTAACATCTACCGGACTAGTTATTGATGAAAGAAGAGGGAATGAAATGAAACGAAAAGAAATTGCCGAGGAAACATTACGAATACAGCGGCAGGGCTTCTATGAATATAAGGGGCGGCAGGTAGATTTCGCTACTGCGCAAAAGCATTCCGAGGAAAATAGCGAGCTGATTGCACCTGAACATGGAGAGACACTGGTACGGGCAATCGTCGAGATGCCTAAGCTGCCGCAAGAAGCTGCTTATTTTGTCGCCAACGAGACCACAGTAAAAGCGATATTAGATTCTGCGGAGACAGGGAAAGAGCGAGTCGGCGTGTTAAACTTTGCTAGCGCGAAAAATCCCGGAGGGGGATTTTTAAACGGGGCGATGGCGCAGGAAGAAAGCTTGGCGGCATCCAGCGGATTATATGAAACGCAGCTGCGCAATGAACGTTATTATATGGCGAATCGGGCCTGGAAATCGATGATGTATACGAATCACGCCATCTATTCACCAGACGTAGTGTTTTTCCGTGACCAGCGGTTCGACCTTATAGAGCGGCCGGTGACAGCTTCAGTATTGACTCTGCCTGCCGTGAATTATGGACAGGTTCTGCTTAAGGGAGAGGATCCCCAAACAGCGGACTGTATGATGAAAGACCGGATGCGACTGGCTTTAGCGATATTCGCCCAAAAAGGCGATATGAACCTCATCTTGGGTGCTTACGGCTGCGGTGTTTTTCGGAATGACCCCGTGAAGGTAGCAGGGTGGTGGCGGGAGCTGCTGGAGGATGAGGGCTTGGGACTCCTGTTTTCGGAAATTTGTTTTGCGGTATGGGACACTTCCAAAGAGGGTAAGTGCATTCGGGCTTTTGAAAAGGAGTTCAATGGGCATAGAGGGTGAATCAAAATGAGCTTTATCGATGCTTGGGAACAATTAATAGCAGAGCAGGAGCAAGAGCGTGACCGGCTTCGAGTCAATCAAATCACCATACGGGCCGACTATAAGAAAAAGAGCAAAAGCAATGTTTATCAAAAGGAAAAAGTCATCGAATATGGCTTTGTAGAACGAGATTTGGATGATGAGAGTTTATATGGCAGGTTTGAACTCTATTTCGCCGATCGCGACACTCTTCTCCAGGATAATCGGTTTGGAGATGAAACTGTTTTTGGTGAGCTTACAGATGTACACGCAGTTGCAATGGCAATCTTCTCCTATTTGGCGGAACGTTACCCCCATTTTTTGGAGGAAACTCCCTTTGCTATCAGCTATAACCCTATTGCAGAAGCTTGGATTATTGAAGGAACTCTTCCTCCGGGATGTTATGGCGGTGTTATTTATATTGCTCTTGCAAAAGAAAATGGAAGGTTACTTATGATGTATGGAACAAGATAGATTGCCAAAAAATAAACGGATTTCAATATTTTGATCGATCTCACGTTAAACGGTCTAATTTTAAATATGGTGCAAAGTAAGTACCAGGCTATTGTTATTTGGCACATGATGCGAATAAGACGCAGTGCGAGAAATCGGAGTATAGGGAGATACCATGGAATACATAAAAGAGGTATTTGCACAATACGATAGACAATATATACGGGTTTATCAGGCTTATAATCCAGTAATTGCAAAAGAAGCAGTTGCCTTACAGACTTTTGGTGAAAACTTTAATCTTAATCGTATGACATGGATAAAACCGTCTTTTTTGTGGATGATGTATCGGTCAAATTGGGGAACAAAGAAAAATCAGGAATGCATTTTGGCTGTGGATGTTTATATAGAAAAATTTGATGATTTGTTGAGGAAAGCGGTGCTAACTTCACCAGATTCAACGATTTACAAAGGATCAACTCAATGGGAAAAAGCATTTGAGGACACAACAGTTTATTGTCAATGGGATCCCGATAGAAATGTGAATAGCAATTCCATAAATCGTGCAGCCATTCAAATTGGTCTAAAAGGAACCACTCTAAAAGAGTTATTGACAGATGGCATTTACCGTATTGAAGATTTGACACCGCTTGTGAAGAAATGGAATGTACAGCGAAAGCAGGGAAAACTAAACTCTAAAAATTTACCAATAGAAAAAATTTATCCTATTAAAAACAACGAAATTAGAAGGAGGTTGGATATGTGATAACAAACTAAATTCAATTAGTCGGTTCGTCATTACCATTCACCAACCCAAATTGGGTTGAAATGAGAATACCCCATTTCCATTAGTAAATTCCATGCATTATTTAAAATATGAGGCTGTCCTTTTGTAAATAATTCTTTTCTTTGTTTCATTAGATATGAAATTATCTCAGCTATATGTTTTGGCTTGCACAGGTGTATGTCTGCTTCTAAACCATTAATTTGTGCTGTAATATTGTAAAAAGCCCAAGATGTAAAGGGATCTTCATCTGGTGGTTTTGATTCGAAAATAAGTGTGACTTTGATATTTTTGTTTTCCCTTGGAGAAATATTTAATGTAAAAGTTTTCCCAGCTGTATACCAATAAACAAATGCTTGGCTATCAATGGTAATGTTTCTTAATTGACTCTTCATAAATTGTCCACCCCAATATAATTGCGCTGCATTATGATTATAAAATAGACTTCGAATCGACCACCTACAAGTAAATGATTGCGGGGTAAGGAATTTTGCAGCTTCATTCAATATAGCTGAATCACCCTAAGAGCTCCCCATTAACCACAATTCGGTTGATGCCGTTGGACTTGGCCAGATACATCGATTGGTCCGCCGCGCGAATGAGATCAAGTTCCGTCGTGCCCTCTGCCCATAGCGTACAGCCGACGCTGGTCGACATCGGTAGTTGAAGCTCCTTAATCCGCATCGGTGCTTCTAGTTGCTCGATCAAACGCTTGGCAACCCGCATTAAGCCGTCGTAGTCGTTCTGCAGCCATGCCGCCACCACGAACTCATCACCGCCTACGCGTGCGATCAGATCGGATTCGCGAACTGCTTTCTTAATGCGATTTGCGAATTCTACAAGCACGAGATCGCCGACTTCGTGGCCGTAAGTATCGTTACATTGCTTAAACTTATTCAAATCGAGGTAGAGCACCCCCAATGAGCCCTCTTCTCGACTGGCCCGATTAATCCAGTCTTGGATTCGATGGCTAAAGCCTCTACGATTCAGTAATCCCGTCAGAATGTCGCGCTCTGTCAATTGAATAAGCTCACACTCTAGTTTTTCGCGTCTTTCAATTTCGGCTCTTAATTGAACCAATAATTGCTCGTAATCGTTCAGAATCCGAATTTTGTCATCGTAGTTGATTTGCTTGCCTAGCTCCGAGCCCAGGGCAAGCGATAACAACTGCAGCGTCTCGATATCGCGGCTGGAGAAAGCATCGGGACGATCGGAGATGACTTTTAACACGCCGACGGCGTTGCTAGATTCGAACAGGGGAACGCAAACCATGCTTCGCGCACCGACTTTCATCGTTGCTTCCTTGTTGACGCGAACGTCCTGCTGCGTATCCGGCGAATACAAGATTTCCTTTTCCGTCACGCACAAACCCGACAAACTGCCGTTCTTATTTAATCGAATTCCGAGATGAGGCTGCAAGGTGCCGCTGACGGCAGCATAAACCATTTCATCGCCCGCCAGCATCTCAATGGTAGAACCATCGGCATCGGTTAATAGGCACATCCGATCGCAGATCGTCTGCATAAACAGCTTCAAATCAAAGTTAGATAGCAGCATCTGCTGTTGGACTTCCATTATGACATTAAGGTGGCTTTTCTCAAGCATCATCCCAATTCCTCCATGCTTTGCATAGTAATCTGTAGGTCATTATTAGGTAATATGCTAGCACCTTTAATCAGGTTTGTCAGCAGAGCTCCGAACTTGGGGGATAGTAGGGGGCGTTGCATCTTTTGCATTTCTTCCGAAAGGGGTTCCATTATATTAGTTACACGTTTGCAGACGGGAAAATTGTAAATAGCGGTAGGATGGAGGAGTTTGAATGGCAATGTATACGTCAAACGGCATACCCATTTATTATGAAACTGAAGGAAATGGACTTCCTTTGATCGGTATTCAAGGTAAGGACAGCAATCTAAATTGGTGGCATCCGGCAACGAGGAGCGCGCTGGCGGACAACTACCGCTTCATTATGCTGGACAATCGGGGTTCGGGACGCAGCGGCCATCCGGCGGAGGAGTATGGGATTGCGGACATGGCCACAGATGTTGTGGGGTTAATGGATGAGCTACAAATAGAGAAAGCCTACGTACTCGGCCAATCGATGGGGGGAATGATTGCTCAAGAGGTCGCGCTTCAGAACCCAGATCGCGTGGAAAAGCTGGTGCTGGTTTGCACCACTTCTGGCGTATCGCGCGCTGCGCTTTCTTCGCAGATGCTTGAGCTAATTAGTGGGAAATTTGTCCTTTCATCGCCCAGGGATTCGCTACATCTCTTATTTCCGGAGTGGTTCATTCGAGATAACCCGGCATTAATGGAACAATTGACTAAGCTCATGCAGTGTTATCCCATCGATCAGCGGACCGCATCCATTCATAACGCTGCCTATCAAAGCTTCGATTCCTACGATCGTTTGCCAGCCATCTCCGTTCCAACGCTGGTCATTCACGGGGAAGCGGACTGGATTTTCACCTCCGCTCACGCAGAGATTTTGGCTCAACGCATCCCGGATGCCCAGCTCTTAATGGTGCCGGGAGCTGGACATGGAGTATTTTTGCAGGCGCATGAGCGGATCATCGAGCGATTGGCTCGTTTTCTGACTGCGTAGAAGGGACTGTCACAGATTGTTCTTCCGGCATGAGCATATTCCAAATGCAAAGCAAAGAACCTCAAGTCCCACCAAGTTGGGATGAGGTTCTTTTTTATAAGTGCAATTACGGCTTGATCATAGCGCGTAGATTAGGTATAGAAGGTTGGCGGGCTATGTGCCGCTAGCGGAACACACATGTTCTTCTTATTTTGCCAAGCTGGCAGCTGATTGTTTTTCTTTCCACATGATCGTAAAGATAAGACCAATAAACATAATAACAGCAGCAAAGAGATACGGATAGTTGATGTTGACATCAAACAGTATACCGCCTAACGAGGGCCCTACGATATTGCCCAAGCTTGTATAGGTGGAGTTCATTCCAGCGACAAAGCCTTGTTCTTTTTCAGCTGTTTTAGATAAATAGGTCGTTAACGCGGGACGCAGCAAGTCAAATGCCAGAAAGATGAAGCTAGTTACTAGCAAAATGGCTAAATAACCTGAGATCATAGTGGATACTACCGCCAATACGACGCCAGCAACAAGGCAGATCTGGATGAGCTTCTTCTCACCGAGTTTTTCAACCATTTTACCAAACAAAAAGACCTGAACGACAACCCCAAAGATCGAACTTATTGTAATGATGGTCGCAATATCCCTTGGAGTGAAACCAAATTTATGATCTGAGAACAGACTAAATACGGTTTCGTATGCTGATAAACCAAAGGCCAGTACAAACACAATAATAAAGGCAATTAAGTATTGTGGCTGAATGGATCGTTTCAGATCTGTTACAAAGCTGGTATCTTTTTTGAGCAGACTGATTTCCTTAAGCTCCTGTTTGGATAGGGGCTCTTTTAAAATAAATACGGATGAAATACATGTAATTAAGGCGAAGCCAGCAGCAAAGTAGAATGGGGCACGCACCCCTAGCTCAGCAATAAAACCTCCGATACCGGGGCCAATAATAAAACCGATACTAATAGCAGCGGAAATATAACCCATGGCTTTAGGTCTTTCTTCTACTGAGGTAATATCTGCAACAAAAGCAGTTACGCCCGGCATAATAAATGCACCACTGATGCCACCTAAAATTCTAGATAAATAAAGAACGGATACGTGTGTACCTAATCCAAAGATCACCTCTGATATACTGAAGAGGAATAAGCCGATTACGATCATTTTTTTTCTGCCAAACGTGTCAATCCATCGTCCTGCAAGGGGAGACATGAGTAATTGTGCAAACGCAAAAGCCGCCATAAGATATCCCATTGATTGGCCTGATAAATGCATAAGATTCATAAAGGATGGCATAACAGGGACGATAAGTCCTACACCTAGAAAAACAATGAATATATTACTTAGCAAAATGAGTAGGACTGTTTTTTGTTCTTTTAATGGTTTCTTCATGAAGCAATACCTCTTTCTATAACATCATAGCTTTGAAATACCTCTCCAAAAAACAGTCCATGAGGCATTTAATTTATCATTTAAACGTTTTTCGTCATTTCCATATGCAAGCTCTAACATGATTGAATCAACAACAGCTGAGAAGGCAAGCGTAGGGATGAGGGCTTCATCTTCCATGATGGCTTTGGCATCGATCCAATCCTGAAATTTGCTTTCGATTACGGTTTGAATCTTTGTTTCCGTATCGATTACTTCCTCATTAATCGCTGCTGCCAGATGGAGCGGTGGGAAAAAAGACATACGCAGCCAGAACTTCAACTGCTCGCTCTGTTGAAACAAATCAATGACCAATTGCAAATATCCATATAAATCCGCTTTGGGATGTTGGGTACCTACTTTACTCAAATATTGCAGCTTCGATGAGAGCTCGGCTTCTTTGGCATCTTGTAAAACTTGTAGAAATAAATCATCTTTCCCTTTGAAATGAGCATAGAGGGACTGTTTTTTTATACCTACATTGTCGGCAATTTGAGACAGAGATGCCCCCTCATATCCATGAATGGTGAAAAATTTTAATGCGATGTCTTTAATTTTGCTGCTTTTCAATACTATCACCTCAATATTAACGAACGTTCGTCAGTTATTTTATCAAATTTAAATTTTTTATACAAATGGATGTTGCGACAAGCGAGAGCAAGAAGGGTACCCAGTATCGGATTAAATTTTAAAAGAAAGTGAGTTAGCGGCGCTCTGTAAGTGACTAAATTGTCACCTTCGCTGTCACTTGAAAGTCATGTTAAACAGATATCATGATATCCATCAGCGTAGTTATGGAGATTTGACCATCCATGCTATATTCCGCGCAGAAAAGTTAAGGAGAAAAACGATGACTAAACGACAGCGTAAGATTATTTTTGCCATAACCATAGCCTATACCATTATGATTCTATATTTTTTATTTCTCGCTTTCGGCAGAGTAGGTACCATAGATCAAAAGACAGATTACACCTTTATGTTTGCACCGGACGGTTTTTTTAGATTGCCGGGTCTAGCGGATCTGCTGCATCCTACTCTGATGGATTTTGTGACGTTTGGAAACATCATAGCCTTCATTCCGTTTGGCCTATTGATTCCGCTGTTATATCGGGTCAGCTTTATTCGATTTATGACATTGTTCATTCTGTCCATTCTCGTGATTGAAACCATTCAGGCCCTAACTTTACTCGGCAGCTTCGATATTAACGACGTCATTCAAAACTCAGTAGGCGCAGCAGTTGGATTCGGGGCGTACAAATTTGGCTTTCGTACAAAAAATGCGTGGAGAAATATAGCTGCTGCTGGCATTTCTATTGTTATCCTTATGTTCGGAATTTGGGGGAGCTTCGGTGTTGTTGACAAATTGTTTACCCAAGATCTAGGTGCTTTTGTGGCGTTAGATGATCTGAAAGATAGGATCAGAAATCCAACAACAGAAACAAAACGATACAGTTTCAAAATTGGTGGTCAAAAGATAGAGCCTCAACATAATGTATATAGCGCCGGAGGCAAAAATGTTGAAACGTACACGTATACGTTAGGCAAGAAGGAGCTTTATCTCTATCTGAATTATGGAATTCCCGATCAAGAGGATTTTCATGGGAGTTTAAATGTTTCTGTAGATGGACAGGAATTTCTGTCTGCGTCTGCAGAAGATCAACGCCATGAGCCGAATATGCTCACAATTTATCTCGAAAGTGCAAATGAGCTTACGATAACCGTTAAAGGAAATGAAAAGCTATGGGATATTGGATTTAGGGAGATGGAATATTCCTGGAAATGGTAAAAATTATAAACCTATAAACAGAGTAAAGGGCCATCCGCTAAGGATGGCCCTAAAACTTGCCGTTATAGACGGCGAGCACCATTATCAGGCGTAGAATTATTATTGTTTTACCTACAATCATTAGTCTATATTAAAATTACAAAATAATGTTGACGTCGACTCTGACCGGATATTTATGAAGAACGAGTTATTCTATTAAGACCAGACGAATTGAACGTATTTACAAGAAATAACCGTTTCTATAGGGGATGTTGTTTAAAATAATATATTTTATTTTAACTGAACGAGGTGTCGATCAATGAAATTGCCGCAGGTTTGGATGAAGCGCCTTATGCATATCACGCCGAATGTAGTCATCGTGTTCTCGGCAATCTCCCTTTCTATGAATATGATCAGGTCCGTTAGCAGTTCGCAAGGTCTCACCTTTGCTCTCATCTTCGTTGGTTTCATCTTTGCCTCGATTCTTGTCAGACCGCTCTCGCTCAAATATGTGCTGGCTGCGGTCGCTTTTCTTTCATTCTTCAACGCGCTTCCGGATCTATCGTTTGATAAGCTGGTCAGCGTCATGTATTTATCGTTGATTCTTCTCGCTTTCCTGCTGCCATCATCCTTACCGATATTTTTAGCCGCAGGATATTTTTTCTATTTTACTCCCTCTTATTCACCTGAGGAGCCGAGAGAGATGATTCGTACGATAATGATTGGCATCGTTGTCAATACGATTCTTTATTCATTACTGGCATTCTACTTACGGAACTTGAAGCAGGAGAACGCGGTCAATGTGGAGTTAAATGCAAAGCTTAACCAAGCGTTTGGCAGGCTGGAGCATATCGCTTACTACGATACGCTTACCACATTGCCAAACCGTGAATTGCTTAAGGGGCGAATGACCGCAGAGTTGTCCGAAGGAGCACCGATGGCCGTTCTGTTCCTAGATCTTGACCATTTCAAGAACGTTAACGACATGTTGGGCCACAATGCAGGAGACCAGATGCTGCAGGACGTCGCCAGCCTGCTTAGTAATACGGTAGGCGACTCGTGCTTCATATCCCGCTATGCGGGGGACGAGTTTGTACTGCTAATGCGCTATCAGCAGCAGGTGGAGATCGAAGCACTGGTGGACAAGCTCATTCATGCATTCCGGACTCCGTTTCAGATAGATCAAAATCAAATCTATACGACGCTGAGTATTGGCATTAGCCTGTATCCCGAAGATGCCCGCGATGCCGAAACGCTGATCCAGTACGCCGACAAGGCGATGTACAGTGTCAAGAGTAGCGAGCGAAATGGATTTCGTTTCTTCTACGCCATCAAGAGCGAGGATCTGCTGCGTCAAGTCAAGCTAGGGAACGATCTCCGGAGTGCAGTGAGTAAGAGGGAGTTTGCCGTCCACTATCAGCCTCTGGTGGAGATGAGCACAGGGAGAATCCGGGGCTTGGAGGCGCTGCTGCGCTGGACTCATCCCGAGCTGGGACCGATCTCACCATCCGTCTTCATTCCGTTGGCCGAGCAGACCGGAGTTATTGTAGAGCTAGGTGAATGGGTTCTTAACGAGGCATGTAGACAGGTGCGGAACTGGCAGCGTGCTGGAAATCCCGATCTAACGTTAGCAGTGAACGTCTCGATTCGCCAGTTTCGGTCGCCCAAATTTGTTTCGAAGGTGTTCAGTATTCTGGAAGAAACGGACTTTGAACCTGCTCTTTTGGAGTTGGAAGTTACAGAGAGTATGGTGCAGAACATGAATGAATCAATTACAATTCTCGGAGAACTCAAGCGCCAAGGCGTGAAAATTTTGATTGATGACTTCGGAACGGGTTATTCATCCCTCAGCGTCTTGCGGCACCTGCCTGTGGATTTCCTTAAGATTGATCGTTCGTTTACGCAGGAATTGACAACCGCCATCTCTGCCGCTTCGATCGTCAAGCTTATCATTGATATTGGCCACAGCATGAACCTACAAGTTATCTGCGAAGGCATCGAGAACCAGGAGGAATTCAAATTGCTCCAGCATTACGGCTGCGAGATCGGGCAGGGCTTTTACTTTCATCGCCCTTCTCCTCCAGAAGAGATTGGACTTCTACTTTGCCGCAGGACTCCTGCAAAAGTTTAAAATCTTCTAGCAAAACATGACACGACCTTTAATTTGAGATCTAAATTAGAATCTTCATTTGAAGGCTTTGCGGGCGAAACACGGAACAGAAAATCGATGGGCCATATTCGAAAATAAATAAAAGGCCATCTTTAATACATACAGAGTGGAATTTGATAAGTAATAAGTCAGCAAAGCGGTGCTTTTCCTACTTCGTTCATTAGAGGTTGCTCTGCAGATCCCTCCAGTTAGACGGTCTGGTCCTGGGGTTATTCCCTCAGCCGATTCATGACAAGGCGAACGAGATCGCGAAGTAAGTAGCCCAGTGGAGGTCAATCGCGATACCGGAAAAAGCAGTTCTTGAACGCTTCGGGAATGCCACATCCTTCATATGGGAAAAGAGACCTGCCGGGCGTTGTAACCCATTATTCAAGCATACATTTGGTCATAACAAGTTACTATTTCTTTCGCATGAATACTGGATTTGGGCGTTTATACGTCTGAATCGTTTTTTTCTTCCTGGCAATCGGACGTTAGTCTCATTGTTCCAGGAGTGTGCCTATATGTAAAATAATAGAAGTATATGAACATAAATATATATTTTAAATTAGACACGTTGACTCACATGGCGAGATCAGCGGATGAAACATGCGGAAAGGCGGGAGACGATGAACACGTTGCAGGTAGAAGCGCTGGAAGAGATGAAAACAGCGATTCATAAATGGTTTGACGAACAGGAAAATCGTAAGGACGTGGAGGGTGCGGTTAAACGCACCACACTGCAAATAGGCATTTTTAACGGCATTATGCTGGATTATCGGCCGGGCAGAACACGCGTTGAGATGTTGAATGATGGACGGAATGTTGCGGGCAAAAAGTCGATGAAGGCTTCACCATTTACGCGAGAGCAGATCTTGCATGAGGTTCAGCCCCTGCTGGCAGAAATCATAAAGGAGAAACTGGACAAGTTGGAGACGTCGCCGCTGATCAACTACCGGTTTATTTTGCAAGGAACCTTTGCAACGACGGATGGGCTCGTGGAATTAACGGTGCTGGAAACCGTATATGAAGAGAAAAAGCGGCAGCTACTGGAACGAATTCATGCTTATATCGAGAAAAAACTGGAGAAGGGTTCTTACCCGACAGAACCGCTGGAAACTTTCTTTTTGACGCGTCATCTGCTGGATCCGCATTTGTTCCACGAGCCGGAAGCCGCAAGGACGATCGCATTATTTGACCGGATTCAGGAGCTGAATAAGGAACGGGTGCAAGTACTGGCGGAACATAGAAGAAATATTATTCGGGCCTTGACTGGCTGGGCTGAGGCTGTATTTCTGCCACATTACTATGATGTCCCTCGTTCCAATTACAGGACCAATGAATATGAAATCAAGCCGGGTGCTGTCTTGGAGAAGATGAATGAACCGAATCAGCCTATCGACCTCCTATTGTACGGGGCGGTGATGATTATTCGTTACGAGCCGAACTACAGCAAATATAAGGGCCAGGCTTTTCTCAAGATAGCGATGCAGCTTGGCAGCGGCAAAGCCGGGCGCATGCTGAAGGAGGGCAGTGACAGCTTCTCGCAAGAAGACGTCCATATGCGCCACGAGTTGTCTGAATGCAAGGCTAACGATATTTTTTCTCTCATTACGGTCGTTATTCACAAGGAAGAAGCTGGGGCGTACGAACGGGTAATTTTGTTTATTCTCTCCCTGCTCCGAAAGGGCTTCCCGAAAAGCTACAAGATCAAGCTAAAATCCAGCGTGAGAGAGGTATTGCCCGTCAAGGGGCTTGCCAAATCGGATACGCACCGCTTTTTTGCGAATGCGCTGGCTTATTCTGAGCTGCATCCGTTATTAGAGGAATATGCCCGTGAGGCGATGGAAGAGTTTGAATGGTACGAGGATACGGAAGGTGAAAAAAACGTAATGCCAGGCAGTTATGCCGTATTCGGGTTGGGACTCGTGGCCGAGCGGTATTTTCCGTTGGTCGAAGCTTACATGGCCCTGGTGGATGATGAGCATCAGCTGGTGCAGGACAAGTTTACGGCGGCTTTTGCCGAAACCCATGGCGTAACGGAACGTTCGATACCCGCCTTGGTCGCATGCCTGCTTCGCTCTCACGATTCGCTAAAGCTGAAGATTCAGCCGGAGCTGGAAAACGAAGACAAGCTGGCACTGTTAGTGCAGCATGTAGAGGCCCTGACGGATTACGAAGCTGAGCGGGTGCTGTACCCGATCTGGGGCAAGACGGAGAAGCTGGCCACGTTGGCTCGTAAGGCGCAGGAACCGCGCAAGGAACTGCTTCTTCGTCTGCTAAAGGCAGCGGATAAAGCTTGATGATAGGCGATAAGTTCGATGTACCGATTTGAAAATAGGGGATTTGTCTATCAAAATCGTTGATTACTCATATAGAAAGCAGCCTTGGCTTTTACTATAATTGGAATTATAGTTGTCTTTCTAGAATTGGAGGGAAAAACGAAATGAAATCGGAAGCTTTAGATGATTTAATTGTTGGCGAAAGCCGTGTTCTTACTGATGCCCAAGTCACATCCTTGTGGGGTGGAATAGATCCGCAATTTTCACCGGACAATGCCGTTGCTGCTGTACAAAGTGCACTGCCGCAAGAGAAATATGAGCAATTATTCCCTTGCCGTAATGGCACGAAGGAATGGCACAAAATTGCTGCTGAGCTACCCAATTACAATAGAGATCAAACCGACTATTATTCATATCAGAACTTGATTGCTGCCGTTACGGATGTCGCTAATATTAAATATAAGCTGGAATATAGACAGGACGATACTCAGAACAGTCGTGTATTTCGATTCGATAAAAAAACAAAGACAGAAACGCTCATCTACCAAAATGACAACTTTAGCACTCCATCGAATAGGGCGGTTCCGATTAGATCGAAAACGGTTGATTTTGGTTCCTTTATAAAAGAAGGGTCTGAATTGAAGCGAAAGTGCGAGCTGGCAGCCTTTCTCGCCAATATTTCGCACGAAACGGGTATAGATATGTCAAGATTCGCAGGAGGTTCACAGGTCTGGGGTTTGTACTGGAATGAGGAAATACCCTATATTAATACCACCACTGTCAATTATGCTGAAGCACATGACAACTATCCGCCAGTTGCGGGTAAATCCTATCATGGACGTGGCCCGATACAGTTGAGCTGGAACTACAATTACGGATTGATTAGTGCAATTATTTACGGCTCCAAAGATAAGCTGCTTCAACAGCCTGAGCTTATTGTGAACGACGGCAAGTTAGGCTTTATGACGGCGATCCTGTTCTGGATGACACCCCAGCCTCCCAAGCCCTCCGCTCATGATGTGTTGGTTGGCAACTGGGAGCCCTCTGAATCGGAGATTTCTAAAGGATTAACACAGGCAGGCTTTGGTATTACCATTATGATCATTAATGGTAGCCTTGAAGGCAACTTAGACGAAAGTGATCGTCGTATCAATAGCCGCATTGGATATTATCGTAAAATTACGACACAAATGGGGATTTCCATTGCAGGAGAGAAATTAAATACGGTAGGCATGAGTCCATTTTAAAACCTATGGATGAATTTAAAATGAAATGAAAAAAAGGCACCTCTTATTAAGGTGCCTTTTTTCGCCTTTAGAGTGATACGGTAAATCGTACCCGCAAACAACGGACAGTTTGCTGTTACACGGCAACAATCACAATACATAAGCAGGCCCCTTACATTGCATGGATCGCAATGTAAGGGGCCTGCTTTGCCCTGAAGAGATGTGCGTGTATGGAGTCCAGTATTCGTGCACCGATAGTCCTCTTCTGATGTGTTTGTGACAAAATTCCCAAATTGTGATTCAAATCCTGATTGGATTTTTAAAAGTGGGATAGGATGGGTTCAGTTAGTTAAACACAACGAGCCAATAGGAGGGCGAACGATAGAGATGGATAAAATCGAATTAGCCAAGGACATATACTGGGTAGGAAAAATTGACGATCGTGAGGTGCCGTTTCATCGTTTGATTCTCGCTAAAGGGACAACGTACAATGCTTATTTGCTCAAAACAGCCAAACCAACCGTGATCGATACAGTAGATATGGAATTTGGCCGCGAGTTTGTTGAATATTTGAGTGAATTTATTGATCCTAATGACATCCAATACATCGTTATTAACCATACAGAGCCTGACCATTCCGGCGGTTTAGCAGCGCTTGCAGGCAGAGCGCCTCATGCAACGATCGTGTGCACGGAATTAGCCGTTAACGAGTTAAAAGAAATGTATAAGCTTCATTCAAGAAACTTTCTGGTTGTGAAGGATGGCGATACGCTGGATATCGGCGGCAAAACTTTGAAATTTAAAGAAACGCCGTACCTGCATACTGAAGAAACGATGATTACGTATTGTGTTGAGGATAAAATTTTGTTCCCTTGCGATATTTTCAGTACACATGTTGCCGCAACAGGAACCCTGTACGCAGATGAAGCTGGATATGATATTACCGAGGATTTTATCGGCTACTATAATGCGATCATTCATCCGCATCGCAGATACGTACGTACATTGATTCAAGCCCTGCAGGATCTGGATGTGCAGATGATTGCCCCTTCGCATGGCTATATGCTGCGGACGGATATTCAGAAATATATCGACCTTTATGCCACTTTAAGCGCAAATACCGTAGATAACAAACGGGTAACAATCGTGTATACAACCATTAAAAACAATACGAAAAAAGTAGCGGAGCAGCTGAAGCAATTTTTTGAAGAAAATCAAATTCAGACGACTGTATTCAATGCGGATAAAGCAGATAAAGCGGATATTATCGCAAGCATTCAAGCCGCAGATGCCGTATGGGTCGGAAGCTCAACCAAATATGCGGATATGATCGGAAATTTGGAAGATTTGCTGATTGATTTGAAAGAACTGAATCTAGAAGGGAAAATTGCGGCAGCCTTTGGTTCTTATGGATGGAGCGGGGAAGCGATTGAAGTCATTCAAGACTATCTACTGCAGACGAATATGAATGTACAGAGCACTTCCCATGTCATCAAATCAACGGGGATGACACATGTCGAGTTCCCGGTGCGTGTAAGATTTGCTCCAAAAAATGAGCAGTCGAAAAAAATTGAGCATGCCGCAGCCTTTGTCACAGATTTGCTGCAAAGCGCGATCTAAGTTGCTGAGGAGAAGGTGAAATCATGACGAAGCATTATTGCATCATTGGAACGGGTGTCGCGGCAGTCAACGCTGCAAAAGCTATTCGGGACCAAGACCCTGAGGGGAATATCCTCCTATTTGGGTCTGAGGATTCGCTGCCCTATAACCGCATAAAGTTGTCCAAGGATTTATTTGCCGATTTGCGCAGCGAAAAGGTGCTGATCAAGAAAGAGAAGTGGTATCAAAAACAACAAGTTCAGGCGTTTCCGAGCACGACTATCACGCAAATCGATGTCGAGCAGCACGTACTAGTCACTGCAACAGGCGAACGCATTTCCTACGATAAATTGCTTATTTGCACAGGCTCAAAAAATCGGAAGCTGTCGCTTCCCGGCTTTGATAAGCAGGGCGTATTTACGATCCGTGAAATGCATGAGGCGGAGGCGTTTAAGACCTATATTGAAGACAAATCAAGCATTGTGAATATTGGCGGAGGCATTCAGGGGTTGGAGACCGCATGGTCGCTCGTGAAAGCCGGCAAAAAAGTAACCATTCTGGAAGCTGCACCCCGGTTGATGGCTAGACAATTAGATGAAAAAGCAAGCTCCATGCTAAAACAAAAGATGGAGGCAATAGGCATAGATGTCAGGTTGCAGGCGACAGTTCAACAGGTTATAGGGGAAGAAGCCGTGGCAGGTATTCATGTGAACGAATCCACAATACCTTGTGATAGTGTAATCTATTCCATCGGCGTTACGCCGGATTTGGACCTTGTAGCGAGCACGCCTGTGGCCACGCAACGAGGAATTATCGTAAATGAATATATGGAGACGAGTATTGCTGATGTATATGCAGCAGGGGATGTTGCCGAGTGGAATGGCGGAGTTGAAGGTTTATGGGACCGCGCGATGGATCAGGGAAAGGTAGCGGGCAAGAACATGGCCTCCCCAGGGACGGAAGTTTACCGCAAGACGATCCCGTTGACGGTGTTTAACGCATTTGACCTTGCTTTATTCTCCATGGGGCTTGTTGATGAGATGGTGTGTGATGCCACATTGATCGAAGAAGATGCTTCCGGAACATATACGAGATTATTTATTAAGGATCAGACCATCGTTGGCGTTGTTTCATTTGAAAGTGTTATCGCGGCCGCACCGTATAAAGCTGCGATTGAGAGTCAGGTATCTGTGGCTGGGCTGGACTTGAAGGCATTGTCGATCCAAGAGGTTATGGCAGTAGTCAAAGGTCGGCTTGAACCGTTAGCTGCTGTGTAACGAACATAAAGGAGGATGATCACCATGAAACCGATGAAAAAATATATCTGTATTCCTTGCGGATACATCTATAATCCTGCTGTTGGAGACCCTGATGAGGATATCGAGCCAGGTACTGCGTTTGAGGATTTGCCTGAAGATTGGATCTGCCCTGTATGTGGAGAAGGCAAGGATAAATTCGCAGAGGTTCCAGAACAATAGAAACAACTATACGAATCGAAATTTGAGAATTTCAATGCTGTGATTTGATTCGTTACCCTCACATAAACGTCTCCCATGAATTTGTTTACAACAAATCTCAGGGGGACGTTGCGTAGTTTGTGCTTTCAAGCACAAAATCTCCTCAATTCCCATGGTACACTACTCTCGATGATACTCATTATCATCGGGTTGACTAGTGGAAGGAAGAATGATGAACCATTTCGAATTAGGGTGATGTGTATGAAAGAACATTCCTGTAATAATAGTCCAAACCAGAAGAAGGCTCCCTGTCCCAAGAAGGTTCCAATCTTTCAATCTTTATCTGATGAGGAGATTATGAAGATTGCTCGAAGGACAAGGCATATTCAATATCGTAAAGGGCAGATGCTGTTAAATGAAGGCGAGAAATCGGATAAATTATTTATCGTCAACTACGGGCAAGTAAAGGTGTCTAAATTTACGATGGATGGCAAGGAACAAATTCTATATCTGCTGACTAGCGGGGACTTTTTTGGAGAGCTGCATTTATTTAATCCGGATGAAACTCATAATTTCAGTGTCTATGCACTTGAAGATACCGAAATATGTTTGATAACCAAAGCAGCGATGGATCGGATTATGGAGGATAACTCCGGAATTTCAATTAAGTTATTAACCGCAGTGACGCAAAGGCTGGCTCATACCGAGAATTTGGCGCAAAATCTAGCAACGAAAAACCCGGACGTTCGCATAGCATATATGATTTTGGAGTTTTGCCAAAAATTTGGGAAACCAAACAAAGAGGGGGTTCTGATCGAGCTGCCGATTTCACGTGAGGAAGTGGCCAGTTATGTCGGGGTTACCCGCGAAACGATTAGCCGAAAATTCAGCAAATTCGAGAAATTAGGGTTTATTTCATTGTGCGGCAACAAACAACTACTTGTCAAAAATGAGAAGGCCCTACGCAGATATATTCAGTGACATAGCCCGCTGAAAGTAAACAGCGTTATTACATTTAGAATCAATATGACGGAGATAGAACGGCTGCTTCATTGGCCGTTCTTTTTTTATTTCCTAAAATAACGATAGAGGTTGTAGGTGTTACTTCCTTCCTCGTCTTTAGTCTGGAAAAGATCCCGACGTTTGTATGTGTCGCCTAAGCCCTTCCTATATTACGATATTTAAGTAGGTCGTGAACTGAAATGAGTCAGAACGTACATACTCATGCATACAACACTAGGGAGATGAGACTATCAAAAAGGCAAAAAAAGTTCTGCTTTATTTGGGAGCATCTATTATTTTACTGGTTGGGTTAGCGTTGATTTTTCCCACATGGACTCCTAAAATAGACGGCGCAGACAGCATCAGCGTACTCGAGCAAGTCGAAATTAATGGCACCGGTCATGAATTGATGATACGAGGTCAGGATGAGAACAATCCTATCGTCATTTTTATACATGGGGGGCCAGGTGTTTCGGAAATTCCCTATGTAACCAAGTACCAAGACCTACTGGAGAAGAATTTCACGGTTGTCCGTTACGATCAAAGAGCTAGTGGAAAATCTTATCACTTTGGAGAAGATTATGCCGACCTTTCGACAGATCTGTTAGTGAAAGATTTATTGGCTGTGACAGATTACATAACCACTCGTTTCAACCAACAGAAGGTCATACTTGCCGGCCACTCCTTTGGAACTTATATTGGCATACAAGCGGCAAAACAAGCACCTGAAAAATATGAAGCCTATATCGGCATTGGACAGATGGCTAATATCTTAGAAAACGAATGGGATGGTTTGAATTTCACGATTGATCAAGCAAAAATGAGCGGGAATACAACCGACGTCGAGTATTTGCAAGGGTTAACTGAAAAAGTTCAAAGCGGCGATATGTTGACTCCCCGTAGTTATGTTCTAAAATATGGCGGTGCAGCAAGACTGATCGATAATAATGCGGATATAAATAATGGTTTATGGTTCGGACCGGAGTATAACTTATTGGATCACATTCGTTATATGCGCGGCGTATCTTACGTACAAGAAACTTTAATAGGGCAGGCAATGAAAAAACCTTTGCCTACGATCGTCACAAAACTAGATTTACCGGTGTATTTTATCATGGGACAATACGATTACATGACTTCCGCGAAAGCAGCCAAAACCTACTTTGATCAGATCAAGGCCAATAAAAAGGAATTTATAACGTATGGCCAGTCCGCTCATTATCCGCAGTTTGAAGAAAAAGAAAAATTCTCAAAATGGATGGTGGATACGTTCGCAAAATGAAAGTATCTGTTGATAAGGACACCTAACGGGAATATCTCTGTTAAGCTGAACCATATCACAAGGCATTAATAATCCAGTTGACTTTGACGTCGTGTCGTACTTTAAGCTGTTCATTGAAAGGAGGAGCTATGGAGCTACTGACAATAAGCGAGGTTACAAAAAGCTATCAGATCTCAACAAGAACACTCAGATATTATGAGCAAATCGGATTGCTGCAGAGTTTGAAGAAGGATGGTTACGCTTATCGCACCTATGATGAATGTTCGTTGAAAAGACTGGAACAGATTTTGATATTACGGAAGCTGAGAATTCCATTAAAAGAAATTCAGAGAGTTCTGGAAAATGAAGAGTCAACAACAGCACTACTCGTGTTTCAAGGAAAAATTCAAGAGCTATCAAATGAAATATTAGCGTTGTCTACAATTAAAACGGTACTAAATCAATTTGTCATTCATTTAAGTGAAAATGAAGAAGTGAAAATCAATTCCAAATATTTGTCAGAAGAATCGGTTCTCCAGATCATTGAAGCTCTACCTGCAGCCAAAAATAATCTTAAGGAGGATGCAGCCATGAATAATTCCAATACAGCCGTCAACTATTTATCCCAACTAAAAGATGTAAGAATTGTATATTTACCTCCCACGTCAGTTGCTTCTATACACGATGTAGGCGGGACACCGGAATATGACACAGGAAATGAACTGCGGAAATTTATGATTCAAACGAATCTAAAAGAAATAAAGCCTGACTTGCGGCACTTTGGCTTTAATCATCCCAATGGAGTTAAACCTGACGGAACGGATCACGGATATGAAAGATGGGTAGCCATTCCCGACAACATGGAAGTCCATGAACCATTTGTGAAAAAGAACTTTCCTGGCGGCTTATTTGCCGCCCATATGATACCTATGGGGAACTTCGAGGAATGGGGCTTGCTTGCGGATTGGGTAAAAAACAGCAGTGAGTACGAACCGGACTGGGGCGATCCAGATTGTATGTATGGTTCAATGGAAGAACATTTAAATTACATCAATCAATATCATTTGAGCAATGAAGAAATGGACAAATGCGTGCAGTTGGACCTGCTGCTTCCGATAAAACCAAAGGTAAATGAATAGTCGAAGAATTAGAAGAGATACCCTAGAAGAGGTGTCTCTTCTTTTATTGAAGTTCTGCCACTATAGGCGGCACGGAGAACTTATCATAAGTAAGGATTTACACGCTTTAGAAGGTCTATGATAAACTAATACTGTCGAATTTTTACTTAATTTATGACTTGATGCATTTGTTAATCGAACGATTTAATCTTACAAGTAGCCCAGTCGATTGCGAGCAAACAGCAGCTTGGCTGACACCTCAAGGACTAGATCTATTATCAAGTCATTTAGTGATAGTAACCCAGATAGGGAGCAGGTGCGGTAACATGATCGTTTTGGATAAATTAGCTGAAATATTTGCTAGTAGTTCCTGTGATATAGAGGATGCTAACCGTTTAGTCATCCAGCCGAAAAGTGTGTTGCGTGAATTTAGGACGGTAAGGCATGGATTTCTTTTTATCATTCGTGGAGAAGCTAGAATGTGTGTAAACGGGACTGCCTACGAATTACTTCCAGGGTCTGTTTTTCACGCTGCTCCAGGCATGCAGCTGGACTCCCGAGTTATAGGACAATCAGAGTTTGAATATTACTCCCTTTTTTATCGATTGGACAAGGTAGGTGACCAAAATAGCGGGCATGAATGTGACTCTCATTTTAAGCTGGAGCCAGGGGCAAGTCCGAGAGTGAGAGAATTACTAGCCCTACTTCATCAAAATGCCCATACCCTTGGAGGGATTGGCAAACTTCGCGTCAAGGAATTATTTCTAAGCATTATGCACCAAGTCCTGGTGGGCTGCAAGTATCGGGAGAGCTGTAGTTATGATACAAGTAAAAAGGTGATTGAGGAGGCTGTTGCATACATTAACGGGCATTATATGAATCCGTTGACACTCGACGAGTTGGCAGAGCTGCATGCCATGAGTTCCAAACGCTTCTCATACTTCTTTCATAAGTATACGGGGTTCAGACCCATCGACTATGTCATCCATTATCGTATGGAACGAGCAAGTGAATTACTTCAAGCGGGCCATTTTCCTATTCGTGATGTGGCTGTTAGCGTCGGTTATACCAATCCGCTATATTTCAGTAGAGTTTTTAAAAAGAAATTCGGTGTATCTCCGTCCGCATACACTCATAATTAGCTAACTATAATTAATTACACTGCAAGACCTGAATTAGATAATCCTACATATAGCATTTACGATTTGTGTATTTGCATTTATATTCGTCCTTGTTACACTATATATTGATAATGAGAATCATTACTAATTTTATGAGATCGCATTAGGATTACTGGACGTTTAATGCCGTGGGTGAGACGTGAGGGTTCGATGACCAGTCGGTTTGGTTCGTCCACTTGAAATGCACGGATCATTGTATATCCTCCTAGGCGTAAAATTATTATTATATATAGAAAGGTTGATAGAATTGACTACAAATAGACAATTATGTATTGGATTATCCTTATCCGCAACATGGATGAAGGGAGTCGGCTGGCGTCATCCAGATAGCAATGTGGAAAAAATGGATTCGATTGACTACTACATTGATTTGGCCAAAATGGCGGAGAAGGCCAAGCTCGATTTCCTTTTCAAGGCGGATTATCTTTATGTGAGCCCGCAGATGCTGGGCGATTCCGCTAATTTTGGCAGCCCAGACCCTACCATGATGTTTGCGGCGATTGCTCGTGAAACCGAGCGGATTGGACTGGTTACAACTGTTTCCACCACATTTAATCCACCGTATGTTGTTGCAAGGCAGCTTCAGTCGCTGCATTGGCTTAGCAACGGACGTGCTGGCTGGAATATCGTAACTTCAATAGAAGGTGCGGAAAATTTCGGTGATTCGCCGATGCCTTCACCGCAAGAAAGATACGCGAAAGCTAAGGAATTCACAGATGTCGTACATAAGCTATGGGATAGCTTTCCGAATGAAGCAATTGTGATTGACCGTGAGTCGGGCGTCTTTTCTGATACGAATAAGGTTTCCACCATTAATCACGCAGGCGAGTTCTTCAGTGTGCGGGGACCGCTTACCTTGCCCGCCCATAAATCGGGTTCCATTCCTATATTTCAAGCAGGCGCTTCAGATATAGGAAGAAATTTTGCTTCCTCAGTAGCGGATGCTATTTTTGCCGCGATGCCTGACCTTGAGTCTGGAGTGGAATTACGAAATGATCTGAGAAGAAGGGCCAAGGAGCATGGGCGCAATCCGGACGCAATCAAGGTTCTGCCTGGATTATATTTTTTCCTCGGTGAAACTCGTGAGGAAGCGCATGAATTACATAAGGCTGCACATGCACATTTGAGTGTGGAGCGCAGACATGCATCGCTCCAATCCGTGCTGGGCCTTGATTTAAGCAGCTTTGCTTTGGATCATCGCGTAACTGCTGATATGCTCCCTGATCCGAATCAGCCAGTCCGCAGCCGGACACACGCTGAGCTGCTGCGCCGATATATTACAAACTATCAACCTACAGTAGAAGAGGTATTAGCAAGGCCAGAGGTCGTCGGATCTGCTCACTGGGTGTCTGTAGGAACGGTTGAGGATGTGTTAAACGATATTATGGAGCGATATGAGGCTGGAGCGATTGACGGATTTATTGCTCTGCCAGGCGGCTCGGAACA
The DNA here is from genome assembly GCF_022346885.1 of Paenibacillus sp. ACRRX. GTDB lineage: Bacteria > Bacillota > Bacilli > Paenibacillales > Paenibacillaceae > Paenibacillus_B. The sequence goes on along the minus strand of NZ_JAKRNK010000003.1, from coordinate 481,370 downwards.
ATCGATGGAGCTATTTTTTGAAAAGCTGATGCCGCAGCTCGTTGACAGAGGATTGTTCAGAAGTGAATATGCAGGCTCGACATTGAGTGCGCATTTGGGTATATAACACCTAATATTTCGTAAAGCATAGGACAGCCCTTCCAAGCAGAACGCATGGAAGGGCTGTTTAGTATGTATACATAGGAAGCTGACGTTATAACCATCTAATTGTTGTTGTATCACTTGGGCATTGTACTACAAGTAATAGGGAAAATTTTGTTATGGTGCTCCCTGTTTACTGAATAGTGTCTTTGAAACAAGTATAATTTAAATGAAGAAATGTATAATGGGACAGTTAAAAATGAATAGGTATCATTTCCACTATATTTTGGGCTGTGTTTACATTTTTATGTTCGTATTTTGGATATCAAGTTCTTATTTAATCATGGGAGTGAGAGCGATGGGGACGGTCATATACGAGGATAAGCTTCCAGATGTGGAGCAGGTATGGTCGTGGCAGCAGGAGCTTGACGGCTTCGGGCCACGCTTGACAGGCAACGATGCGCATAAGCGGCTGACTGATTATTTTGAAGCGGAATTACGGCAAATGGGACTGAATACACACAGAGACAGCCACATCTTCACCAAATGGGAGGCGACACATTGGCAGTTGTCCATCTATTCGGACGGCGATCACGAGGAGGAGCTGACAGCTGCGTTCTATTACCCGTACTCAGGAAGCACGCCTGAGGAGGGTGTAGTGGGTGAACTGGTTTATTGCGGGAAGGGTCCAGGCCGTTTTCGTGATGCTGCTGGTAAAATTGCGATCGTTGATGTGAGCAGTCCCAGACTGCCTTCATCGTTATTGTTCAAACGAAGATCTTCTTATCCGGAGAACGAGACCCTGCCGTTCCTCATAAGCAATCCGGTTCTCAGTTCTGTGTTGAGAGGGCCTAACCTTGAAAAAGCAGCACAAGCGGGCGTGTTGGGTGTTATCTGTGTATGGCGCGATATGTCAGAGGCGAATGCACGAGCACAATACTTGCCTTTTACAACGGGGCCGCAGCAGTGTCCCACGCTGTGGGTAGGCAAGGAGACGGGCAGCAGGCTGAAGCAGTTGGCGAAGCAAAGAACAAAGGCGCGGCTTGTACTAAAGGTGGAACTGGATGAGCGCGCTTCTAGCGATACACTGTATGCCGTTCTGCCTGGTTCAAACCAAAGCGAGACAATGATCGTGAACACGCATACAGATGGACCGAACGCCTGCGAGGAAAATGGGGGAGTCGGCTTGCTGGCCATGGCCCGTTATTTTTCTTCTCTCCCGATGGAACAGCGTCAAAGAAGCCTAGTGTTTGTGTTTGTGACGGGGCATTTTCAAATTCCTCAATTCGGCATCCATGGACAGGCGACCACGCGGTGGCTGCATGACCATCCTGAGCTGTGGAGCGGAGAAGGTGGGCATCCGAAGGCAGTCGCAGGGCTTACGCTGGAACATCTCGGCTGTAAAGAATGGAAAGATTCCAGGGATGCCTCTGCATACCGTCATACCGACAGGCATGAGGTTGAGCTTGTCTATACGGGAAATCAAACGATGGACGACTTGTATATGGCCTCGCTTTCGGACCGAACTAAGGTGAGAAGCATTACGCTGCGACCCAAGAGCACCATCTATTTTGGAGAAGGGCAGCCCTTATATATGGCAGGTATACCGACTGTGTCTCTGATTCCTACTCCGGATTATTTATGCGCTACGGGAGAAGACGGAGGGCTGGATAAGCTGGATGTCCATTTTATGCATGAGCAGATCGTTACGTTTATTAAGCTTGCGGCAGCTATTGATTGTACCTCGACAGAAAACTTAGGCAAGCCTCAGCCTCATGCAAAAGGGATAATTGGGTTGTTCATAAAGGAGTGACCTGCTTGCTTTGTACCGAAAATAAGAGGGCATCCGAAGAGGTGCCTTCTTATTGGATTTTCAACACAAAACGGGATAACAATTATGAGGGTATTTTTGGCTTACGATCAATGATTGTTTTGATTTTTGAGCTTTACGGCAAATTTCTCTCTTCTTAACTGCAACATTATGTCATCATTGAAATTTATCGTCTTTTAAAACGTATATAGCTGTAATATAATAGTAAATAACTATATTTAAATTTATAAATAATAGTGAGAGCCTACGCTTACTGGAACGCCTACATCATTTCTTCAAATATTAGCGCATAAGGACGGTAAACATGAGCAATAAACAAACCAAAACAGACGTTATCTTAATTGGTGCCGGAATCATGAGTGCGACTTTAGGGTCTTTGCTGAAGGAATTAGTACCTGACTGGCAAATTACAGTGTTTGAGAAGCTCGCCAAGGCAGGAGAGGAAAGCTCTAACGAATGGAACAATGCGGGAACGGGGCATGCTGCACTATGTGAGCTTAATTACACCGTTGAAAAGCCGGACGGATCGATAGATATTAGCAAAGCTATAAAGATTAATGAACAGTTTCAGGTTTCAAGGCAGTTTTGGTCTTATCTTGTAAGCAGCAATTTAATCCGTAACCCACAGGACTTTATTGTACCATTGCCTCATATGAGTCTAGTGCAAGGGGAGAGGAATGTAACGTTTTTACGAAAACGTTTTGAAGCGCTGTCAAACAATCCTCTGTTTCAAGGAATGGAGTATTGTGACGACCCGGCTAAACTGATTGATTGGATTCCGCTTATTATGAAAGGTCGGACATCGAATGAGCCGATAGCGGCAACAAAAATTGAGTCTGGTACGGATGTCAACTTTGGCGCTTTAACGCGCTTACTGCTTGATCATTTAAAGAGTAAAGATGTCGATATTCGATACCAGCATAGTGTTGACGATATAAAACGTACTAGCGACGGCGCGTGGGAATTAAAAGTGCGAAATGCCAAAAATGGTACTGTCGAACGCCACACTGCCAAGTTTGTCTTTATTGGCGGTGGGGGAGGAAGCCTACATTTACTGCAAAAATCCGGTATTCCTGAAGGAAAAGGTATCGGCGGCTTCCCGGTAAGCGGACTATTTATGGTGTGTAACAATCCGGATATTGTGGCGCAGCATCATGCAAAAGTATATGGCAAAGCGCCGGTTGGTGCTCCGCCGATGTCTGTTCCGCATCTTGACACCCGATATATCGACAACAAAAAATCGTTGCTTTTTGGACCATTTGCTGGCTTCTCGCCAAGGTTTCTAAAAACAGGGTCCATGTTTGATTTGCTAACGACCGTAAAAACGCATAATCTCGTCACGATGTTGGCAGCAGGCGCAAAAAATGTTTCATTGACAAGATATCTGATCCAGCAAGTCATGTTGTCAAAAGAGAAGCGCATGGGGGATTTACGGGAGTTTGTCCCAGACGCCAAGAGCGAGGATTGGGACTTAGTGGTAGCGGGCCAGCGTGTCCAAGTCATCAAAGATACGGCTGACGGAGGCAAAGGAACGCTTCAATTTGGTACAGAAGTGATCAGTGCCGCTGATGGATCGATAGCTGCATTACTCGGTGCTTCCCCGGGTGCTTCTACAGCTGTTAACGTCATGCTTGAGTTAATAACTCAGTGCTTCCCGCAGCATATCAAAGAGTGGGAGCCGAAGATAAAAGAAATGATTCCTTCTTATGGCGTGTCGCTCGTGGAATACCCCGAGCTTTTCCACGAAATTCATACTTTAACAACGCGGACGCTTCGTCTAAGTAGTGTACTGCAGCCTGTCACGTCGACAGCACAAAAGTTAAAATAAGCGAAGCGGCCTTTGTCCTGAATTCCATAGGACTGAGGCCGTTTAGCTTTTCCTGTAATTAGCTGTGATCCATAAGAAATGCCCGATATAAACGAGCTAGAGTCTACGTTGATTTGGGGTCTTATATCAAGGAGAACACAGGGATTACACAACAATTAAAGGATATAAGGTATTTTTCAGTCCCGTTCTGGCAGAATGGAATTAGGGATTAAACGTAAAATAGGTTATGATTGCAGGTATGAAAATGATTGTGATGGACAGATAATAAAAAACTAGCAGAAGTAGGATAAGAGTAAATGACAGATAATAAAGAACAACGTTACCGCTTTAGCGAAGCCCCAATCTGGGATCTGCAGCGGACTTATTATGAAGAAAAAGGAATGAAGGCTTGGAATAATGACCAAGTGCCGCAGTACATAACGAGTAATCCAATGATCGCTACGTCATATGCAGAAATGATCTTTGGGTTTCTTCAAGATCGGGCTGGTCAGGAACATCGATCAACTCCTGTTTGGATTGTGGAGCTTGGGGCAGGAGCTGGACGACTGGCTTACCACGTGTTGCTGGAGTTGTGTCGATTAAGAGATTATGCGGAAATGGAACTACCTCCGTTTCGTTACATTATGACTGATTTGGCAATGAGTAATGTGTTAGCTTGGAAGGAGCATCCCGCTCTACAATCCTTTATTGCCGAAGGATTACTCGATTTTGCACGATTTGATGCTCTTCAGGATACGGATCTGAATCTGGTCGTTGCCAGCACAACTATTAGTGAGGGTGATTTAGAGCAGCCTTTAATCGTTGTTGCGAATTACTTTTTTTGTGGTATTCCACAAGAGTTGATTTATGTTGGTGATGGTCAAATTTACGAAGCCGATGTTATCGTCGACTGTCCTGAGAATATGGATTCGCTTCAACCGTCGGAAGCATTACATCAAATATCTTTACGTTATGAGTATCGACGGGCTCCTGAGTATGAACAAGAAGCTTACCCATATCGTAATGTTATTGCTATGTATCAGGAACAGTTAGAGGATTCTCACATCTTATTTCCTGTCGCGGGATTGACTTGCTTGGAACGTTTGAATCGGTTGTCTCAAGCGGGATCTCTATTAATAACAGCAGATAAAGGCGATCATTTGCTTGATAATTGGGAGTTCTCAGAGCCGCCAGAGTTGATTCTTCATGGAAGTTTTTCTTTAACAGCAAACTACCATGCCATTCAACATTATTTTGAGCAGAGAGGAGCAACGGCTTTATTTCCACCGCATCACTATAAGAACCTAAATGTGGGTTGTATTCTCAATCTGGATAAGCCGAAGGCGTATAATCATACAAGATTAGCTTATCGCCGCTTTATTGAACGCTTTGGTCCGGACGATTTCTTTAGTATGAAGGAATGGGTAGATCGTAATCTTGATAGCATGCAGCTGCAGCAAATATTAAGCTTTTGGCGTTTAGGCGGATACGATGCTGAATTTTTCATTCAGAGCGCGAGTCGGATCTCTCGTTTGCTGCCAGATGCAAATGATGAAGAAATACAGGACATCTGGAGAGGCATTCAGCTAATGTGGTCCTCGTACTATGTCATGGAACAGCGTTATGACTTAGCACTTGATGCGGGATTGATCCTGTTTGAGATGGACATGTACGAAGAGTCAAAACGTTTTTTAGAAATGTCGATACATACAGACCAAGAGCAGATCGTATCCACTGTATTTTATTGTCTGGCCATTTGTTGTTTCGAGTTAGAATTGGAAGATGACGCATTACAGTACACACGAAAGCTAGTAGAACTTGAGCCTGATCATGAAGAGGCGCTGGAATTGTTAAGCAGATTTGAGTGATTCCACTCGATTAACGTTTTAATTGATGGATAAAGCAGCGTTAGGCATGGAAGACCTTGTAGGTTCGCTCTACAGAGGCAAACGTGTGATTGCCGCTATTTAGCCAATAGTATTCTTTTGAGGTTTTATGATAGGATAAAGACTTATAACAGAGAGGAAGTGCATGAAAATGATTAACATAACCATCCCCAAGCCGGATGTAACGATTTACAAGCAAAAAAGCCCCCAGATGAGCAACATTTATGGCTTTACTGATTTTCATCTGATCACTAGAGAAACGGGTGGCTTCTTTACGTTCTATAACGATAAGGATGAGCTGCTTTTTGTAGGTAAGGCACGAAAGCTGAGACCTAGAATTAAAAAGCATTTTGAAGATACCGTATCTGTCGTGAAAAACCATCGTAATGAGATTGCAAAAATCGAGGTTTATGTTAATGAAGATGCTGTAGAGCGGGAGATTTACGAAACCTACCTTATAAACACTTATAAAGCCAAATACAATGTAGAAAAAGTGTTCTTCAAATAAATAAAGTACACACCTAAAAACGATAAGCGCAGTCATGAGAACTGAACTTGTTGTTTTTTTGTATTCTGGGCAGCATCAGGTTCGTGAGGCTGCACACCCAAAGGCAACCGAATAAGCCGTATGGTTATATCCGGTTGCTTTGGGCTGGCTTGCGAAAATACAAGGAGCCCTATATATCACACAAACTGTCCTATATTACAAAGAAGCACTATCGTTTTCCTCACATTCACATTACACATCTGCAGCGCTATCAGATATCAAGTGAGCATTTTCCCTTCCAGTCAGTGTCGATTCCAGCCAAGGTCGAAGGATGGGCAGGACATGGACAGCTTGCATAGCTTGAGTGTGATCGAGCCCTTCTAGAGTCTGAACATCCCATCCCAAATCTTCAATTTCGCTGCGACCGCGCATAAGCGGGCCCACAATATCGACCTGCACATCCCCCCAACGCTTGCCATAATCAATCTTGTCGGCTGTGCCTGTAAAACAAAGGCGAGGACATGTGATCTTAGATTGGGCTGAACGATCATTAAAGCCTTGTAGACGCTGATATAGGGTTACAAATTGCTTGGTCTGGGCCTCGCTCATCGAGACCTCTACAGTGGACCAATCAAATTCTTCCGCAGCACTATGGGAGCTATTTGGAGAGTTAGAAGCTGAACAGGACATCTCGTGAGTTGCCCTTGTTACGCTTAACATTTCCTGATAAGGGCCGTCAATAGGCGGAAAACCGCCCATAACAAGTGCCGAGAGGCGTTGCGAGCGAATCGCTAGCTGCATGCCGCTAAGTGCAAGCCAAGAGTAGCCGTAATAGGCGAATTGCGGGGCTGATGCCGCATCAGCTATAGACAACAGGTCACTGGAGATGTTGGCAGGTGTTAAGGTGTCGGGTTTCGCTGCACGTAGAACATGACCTTCATAATCGAAGGCGATCACACGAAATTTATCACGAAGGCCATCTATTAGCGAACGTCCAAGGGTTGGATCAACGCCCCACTGCACCATTTCATCAGCCTGAGGCCCTTCTATAGGATGCGGATTTACGGGAAGCAACAGGTTCGGCCCCTCTCCTTGAATCTCTACATCAATCATTTGTCCATCATGCAATTTGGCTTGGATCATATGCAGCCCTCCCACTTCAAATATGTTTGTATAAGCACTTTCACAAGCTAATATACAACATTGATGCAAGTGAGAAGGTGGAGATAAAACAATCTTTAAAAATAAGAAGTGATCATTTGAAAGCTTGGTATAGCACTTTAATGTTTTGATTTAAGGTTCACAGACAGCGACAACCGAGCGTTCAACAAATAATTTTAAAAGTAAGGCTTGAATATCCATCTACAGGAGATTGTATCGTGAGATTTAGAAAGCAGATAGCTGCTAACTGTAAATGAGGAGGTTCATGCTTATGAGATCTTTTGAGGTGTTGGTCGTAGTCGTCAATATTTTGCTGATGGGTTGGATCCTATTTGCCAAGAACAAATCGCAGCGAGGACTGTTGATTGGTTTCGGTCTATCAGCCATCGTGCTGCTGATGCACGGGGGTGTCGAAGGCATGCGCTGGCAGATGATGCCGGCTTATGCGATGACAGGCGTTCCGTTAGCTATAGTTATAGTATCCAGCAGAATGATGTCTCGATCCGAGGGGCAGAGTGTCAAAAAGGCATCCAATGCAAAGCATATTGCGTTGACCATGCTGGCGGTCATTTATTCATCAGTCGCCGTAACTCTGCCGCTCATCCTTCCGGTATTCACCTTCGATAAGCCGACGGGTCCCTATAAAATCGGCACCGTCACTTATGATTGGAAGGATGATCAGCGGGAAGAAACGCTCACACCAGAACCTGGGGATAAACGCGAGTTAATGGTGCAGATCTGGTATCCTGCTGATTCAACAGCCAAAGGTAGTTTAGCGCCGTATATTTCCGATTCGGATGTCTTTGCAGAGGGCTACAGTAAGATTTTGAATTTACCAAAGCTATTATTTACAACTTTTGGTTTTGTCAAAACGCATTCTATTGAACACGCGGAGATTTCCAATCAGGAAGCCTCATATCCCGTGCTCCTTTTCTCACATGGATTTAGTGGTCACAAAAATCAGAATACCTTTCAGATCGAACAATTAGTCAGCCATGGCTATATTGTGGTAGGCATAGATCACACTTATAGCAGTACGGCTTCTGTTTTTTCTGATGGTCGTGTGGCAAACTATATGCCGCAAGACACGAACTCTATTGCATATTTAGATAAAGCAAACGAGGGATGGGTGGAAGATGCTGCGTTTGTGCTGGATCAAGTGGAGAAGCTGACCAAGGATGATCCTGACCACCGTTTTACAGGTCGATTGGATATGAAAAATGTGGCCATGTTTGGTCATTCTTTTGGTGGAGCAACAAGCACTCAGATGCTGATGACGGATTCCAGAATCAAAGCAGCCCTTAATATGGACGGTATTTTGTACGGCAAACTACGAGTTCCGGCAGATGGGCTGAAGAAGCCATTTCTGATGATGAATGCCGATGACACGCTAGCGGGTACAGCGAATATGAGTGGGGAGGATGATGCTGCCCAGCGCGAGGCAAGAGAGGAACTAGCCAAGTTCTATAGTGAAACGCTGCCGCGGTACGAGCATGTAGCAGATGGAGGGAACTATTGGATGAAAATTAAAAATATGAGGCATATGGGCTTCTCCGATTTATATCTGTTTTCACCGCTGTATGAAAAAATGGAAGGGGTCGATATTCGAAAGGCTTACCGCCTCATTAATGATTACTCGCTCGATTTCTTCGATCATTATTTAAAGCAGCAGCCCTTTAAGCTTTTAGAACAAAATATTGGCGACTACCCCGCATTTACGTTGCAAAAAGGGTGATTGCAAAATCGAACAGTAGAGGGTATTTGGCCCTCTACTGTTCCCAATATTGGTCTTTTCTCATATATGTTGAAACTTCCATTCTATGCCTTGAAATAGCAGGAGGTTTGCCTTTGAAAGCAGGTGGTATTGAGGGCTTAGAATGGAACATAACGTATTGCATCGTTCCAGATGCTTGGATTTGGTCTTCTGAACATATTCAGCCAAGCAGAGAAAGTCCTCTTCCTTGTTGCTTGGTTGCTCTGAATTGGCATATACCATGGTCGCTTCCTCCACTAGTGCTTGTACAAATCGACTGTGGGCAGGATATTTGTTCTTTAATGCTTGTTTTAAACGGCTTTGCATATCCTCTAGCTTCCTGATCCATGTGGCTGCATTAAAATGAGGTCGATGAGCCGCATGAAAGCACATAAACTCGATGCTTCTCAGATCCTCTATAAACTGGGGATCATTGATGAGTCGCTGCAGTTCTTCCCAAGCAACTGTTTGTTTAGCAGATAATTTTACTTGATTGATAATGTATTTATTAAAAAAATAAAACAGAGAGTCACTCCACTCTTCAGGAATCCCGTCTAAAAATTTGGAAGCTTTCACTCTCTCCGAGATGAACTGTTTGCGCTCCTCGATGTGTATTGCATTCATATGGACCAGATCATAGATACAACGTAATGGATCTCCTTGCTGTGTTCTCCCTTGACGCAAAATGGATATGATATTCGCTAGCGTGCGAACCTGCGTCTCCAAGGACTCGAGCTGCCAGTCGATAACTTTATCAACGGGTCTATCCCCAGAGATGATCTGGCTAATAGCATCAATTTCGAAATCTAAACAGCGGAAAGTTGTCGTCAGCTCTAAACGTTTAATATCTTCCGTAGTATATAATCGATGCCCGCCCTCAGTATAACTAGTGGGTTTTACTAGCCCAATTTCATCATAGAAACGTACCGTTTTGATGGGGGCACCAATCTTTTTGGCCACTTCCCCAATGGAATAGGTGCTTGCCTGAGCTATACAATCCGAAATATCTTGAGACTGCGTATTGGTATTGTGCATGAAATACAAGTCGATCCCCCCTTTTAAGGTGTATTTTACTATCTCCTGTAACCGGAGATTCAAGGGGACTGCACATCCTCAGTAACGCAAACACCTTCTCTGAAGATCTTTTTGATTTTGGCAATAGCAAAGTAAATAAAAATAGGTGTTGATTGTCCTGTAACAGGAGGATATATACTCTGGGCTAGTGAGCAGCATGAACAGTAGACGAGGAGGTATATAAACATATGAGATCACTTGAAATGTTAACTGCTATTTTTAATGTTCTAATGCTTGGTTGGGTAATTTTTGCCCCAAACAAATCGCAGCGCGGGCTGCTGGTTGGATTCGGAGCTTCGGCCGTACTCGTGCTGATACATGGGTTCAGCGAAGGCATGCGATGGCACATGATTCCGATCTATGTGATGACGATCGTACCCATTGTTATCGCTGCTTTGCGGTATAAGTTTAAACCGAAGGAAGTGAAACAGAAGGCATCCCGGATCCGGACCCTGCTGATTACGGCGCTTGCTTTCATATATGCTTCTATAGCGGTAGCCCTGCCGCTCCTGCTTCCAGTGTTCACGTTTGAGAAGCCGAAAGGACCTTACCCGATTGGGACAGTGTCTTATGATTGGAAAGATGAACGACGAGAGGAGCTCTATACTTCTGCACCTGACGATAAGCGTGAATTGATGGTGCAGATTTGGTACCCAGCTAATTTAGCATCCAAAGGCAAGTGTGCACCCTATGTTGCTTATCCTGATCTTTTTGCCAATGGATACAGCAAAGCGTTGAATATGCCAAAACCGTTATTTACAAGCATTGGCCTAGTCAAAACGCATGCGGTTGAAGGAGCAGCGCTATCCGATAAAGAACCCGAATATCCAGTGCTCTTATTCTCCCATTCCTTAAACGGGGCTAAAAACCAAAACACATTTGAGATCGAACAATTAGTAAGCCATGGTTATATCGTGGTAGGCATTGATCATACTTACCACAGCACAACAACGGTTTTCCCTGATGGCCGTGTGGTACATTTTGTTCCTCAAGAAAGTAATACAATTGATTATTTAGATAAATTAAATGACAAATGGGTGGAGGACGCTACGTTTGTACTCAATCAAATCGAAGAGCTTACCCAACATGATCCAGACAATCGCTTTACAGGACGGATGGATTTGGAGCGCATTGGGATGTTCGGTCATTCCTTCGGAGGCGCAACGACTGTCCAAATGCTGATGAAGGATTCCAGAATTAAAGCAGCAATCAATATGGACGGCGGATTATATGGCAAGCTACGGGTTCCGGCAGATGGGCTGAAGAAGCCATTTCTAATGATGAGTGCAGATGACACGCTCACGGGGACAGAGAAGATGAGCGATGAATATATCGCCTCTCAGGGAACGACAAGAGCGGATTTAACCAAGTTTTTTAGGGATACATTTGCCCGGCAAGAGTCTGTAACAGCAGGTGGCAACTACTTGATGACAATTAAAAATATGAAGCATATGGGCTTTTCCGACACCTATCTGATGTCGCCTCTGTACGAGAGGATGGAAGGGGTGGATATACGAAGTGCACACCGCCTTATTAACGATTATTCGCTTGATTTCTTTAACCACTATCTAAAACAGCAGCCATTTAAAAAGTTGGAACAGAATATTGGTGATCATCCCGAATTTACCCTACAGAAGGGTTGATTCCCGCGATCAATAACATGATTAATAGCCAAGGGCATCAGACCTTGGCTATTTGGTCATGCTGCTTCCATTAAAGAAACATTGCTATTCTTAATGGTTAGGAGAATAAGAACAAAGCGGCAGCCCATAGAACAGGTTGATCATGTTCCGAACTGCCACCTGTTATTGAACGATCGTTATCGTACGTTTAACGAGCGGTCGCTTCCCTTGCACTTGATTGGGAGATTTTTATTTTAAGCACAATGGATAGGAACGCAAGCAATGCAAACATCATACCGCTCCAGATGAGCTGATGTATGCCTAGGTGGGAAATAAACCAACCACCGATTGAAGTCCCTATAGTAATCCCGAGGTTGGAAAAAGAGACAAACAAACTGTTGCCGAATTCGGGCGCTTCCTTGGTCTCTGTCGTTAACCATGCTTGGCTTACAATCAGCCCGCCAGAATGCACGGCTCCCCACACGAACACAATCATAACCATCGGAATAAAATAAGTGCCCCCATAATAAGCCAATAAATATACTGCTGTATAGAGCAAAGGGAACAGGATAACGGTCTTTGTCATGCTTTTATGCAATAACTCCCCGAATATAAAATTTCCTACTATCATGATTACACCAAAAGCCATCAACATCATACTAATCCATGATCCGTTCATCTGTGTCACTTGTCCAAGATATTCAGCAAAGTAGCTGTACACCGAAAACATAGCTGCAAAAATAAAAATAACGGTCACGATGTTTAACCACAATAGAGGTTTGCGTAATATGCCAAGCTGCTTGCCATAAGACATTTTTTCCTTAACAGGCATGGAGGGTAACCACACGAGTATGCCTACAAAGGCAATTATACTTACTAGCGCTCCGAACAAGAATGCGGCTTCTAATGATAACTTTTCGGCGAGGTAAGAGGTCAACGGCACACCAAATGCAAATCCAACCGTTATGCCGGCGAACACCTTTGTAACTGCCTTGCCGCTTTTTTCTGAGGGCACAAGTTTAGCTGCAGTTACGAGGGCTACTGAGAAAAAGACAGGATGGAAAATGGCAGGGATAATACGGAAGGCGAGCATAACTTCAAATGTTGCAGTATAGGCATACACGATATTGGATATCGCGAAAAGAAGTACAGCCGCCAAAAGAATGACTTTGCGGTTAATACCGGAAGTCAGTAAGGTTAGGAAGGGGCCAGAAATGGCAACGACTAAAGCAAATATACTTACAAGCCATCCTGCTTGTGAAGCGGATATATTAAATTTTTGTGTGACTTGGGGCAGAACCCCTATAATACCCATTTCAGTTGTAATAATACCGAACACGCCTAAAGCCAAAATCAGGATCAGAAGCGAGTTAACCTTTTTCATAGTAGATGTAAGTCTCCATTCGTATTTATATATATAGAAATATAGATGTAAAAGAGTAAAAAAAGACTCCTTTCCTTTTATAGTTTTTCCTTAATATACTCGGAAAATTTCTGTATGGTCTGTTCATTGCGACGATAGTACGTCCACTTGCCGATGCGTTCAGATTCCAATAATCCAGCCTTCTGCATGGTAACGAGATAACTCGATATAACAGACTGCGCAAGCCCAGATCTAGCCTGTATATCGCCTACGCACACACCAATCCGGAAGTTGAGGCCCTGGCGTAAATAGGGCTGCTCATCAAAGAATTGTTCGGGGTTCTTCAGCCATAACATAATCTGACTGCGGGTCTCGTTAGACAAGGCTTTATAAATTAGTAAAGGTTCCATAATCATTATTATATCTATTTTTATAGATTTGTAAATGCGAAAGGTGTTATTTGTTTTCCCATACAGGGTCAAGGGAGGGGATACGAAATTAGCAGCAGCTTTATGAAGCTTATTCGTTATTGTTCTTGTTTTGCACGCGGCAGCATTGATCAATCTGCTGCTGCTTGCTGTAAGCTCTCCCTCTACCCAACGTATGTCGTGCTGTAAGGGGGATAACAATCCCCTCTAACCATACTCCTCTGTTAATACCTTGAGACTTACGATTGCTTAATCAATTCCAAAGGCAGAAAGGCGTAGTCTCCATCCTTCAGGATCTCACAGCGGCGAACCGGAATCGCCTGTTTAAAAATAGGCCCATCGATTACGGTAGTATGGAACTCTCCACCCTCACCGCAAGGGTCAATTCCACGAGCTTCAAGCTCCCTTACATATTCAGCGGTTAACGTTCGCCCGAGATCCTCTTCCCGCATACCTAATGATAAATTTACAGTTACAAGAATGGTTACAAACCCCAGGCTAATGAACGTTTCGACGGCTTCCCGATGGTCCATTTCCCATAGAGGCATTCCCAGCTTTAGTCCAGCATTTTTGGTTACTTGGTCGTGCCAGCATCCATGAGCAGGCACATCCAAGTCCCCGGTTACCAGTACCTCTGCTCCTTGCTGCTTAGCATTTACTAGCAGGCGTGTAAACACTTCTTCATAATCGGACCAACTGGCAGCTGCCGTGTATAAAGGCAGACCAATGGCCTCCGCTTGGGCACGTATAAGCTCTGGGGGCATACCGTGTGAACGGGAACGTTTCCCTTCTTCCTCCAACATGACGATCAGACCAATGGCCTCTCCAACTCTCATGGCTTTGTACAAGGCTAGAACGCTATCCTTGCCTCCACTAAAAGAAGCTATAAATTTATGCCCATAGGCGCCATTTCTCCAATCCGTTACTTCCATCATTTCCATCTTCTCCTCTTGTTGACATGATTTTTGGCAGGGAATCTAGTAAATCCGTTACCTATACTATAAATGAGGACTTAGAAATCTGTATATGAGTTCAGTTTACAAGTCACGTAAATCGATGGGGCTATTTTAAGAATTTTGTTCTACAGGATGCAAGTAAACAGTATGAATGGTAATGTAAGTAAATTGATTTTAAGTCTTGGAGGGATCATATGCCACAGGAGTTAGTAACAAGCATTAGATCGGAGAAAGCGCCGTTAAGCGGTCAAAAACATCGTTCGAGCGGAAATTTCAGTACCGAGGTTCTTCCTCCGGGTACAAAAAGATTAAGATGGGAAGTAGAAGGTGGGGGCGTAGATCAATATGACATTACGTTTGATGTAAAAAGGGATGTGTCGGTAGGAACGGACCCTACGGAATTGGATGATGTGATTAGTGGAAATACATCCATAGTCATAACTGCAAGATCACTTTATATTGCTAATCCGAGTGGTGCAGAGTCTTCATTTTTAGTAAAAGTGTACGCAATTTATTAAGGTCGTAAAAATTCAATTTATACGCCTGTAAGTTCATAGTAAAACACCTTCGAATGCTGGTGGGACGTAATCATCCATGCATTTCTCAGGCTACCTAACGTACATGGGTCATACAAACGGAAGCTGATAATACGCGCTGCTTCTGAAGTCTGCCACTTATTTTTAATAGATAATGGTTTTAAATAATTGCTTTTCCTCTGATATTTATTGATAGCAACATGGGGTACTTCAGGAATCTGGATATTTGATGCACTTCTCAACTTGAAATAAACAGGACCAGCCACTTCCATTGCATGGAGCGGCTGGTATTTGTGTTTTTTGATCTTTTTCTGCTCCAAATACAACAGCCTTTATTGGCGTGCCAATCCGCCAACATACCGCCTAACCAACTAGCTGAGATAACAAGTTGATGGCAAAAGATGATAATGGAGAGCTGCTTTTGAAAGCAGGCGTTTATTTTTTATGTTTGGTATACATAGCCTATAACAAGAAAATCCCGCGAAATGGTTTTCCGCGGGGATAATCTCCGTATTTTGTTGGAGCATGATTAGATTAGGAGGCCTTAGAGCAAAGCCCTAATTCCCATGCTGCTTTACATCCAATATTACAGGCCACCATAACGGGCGGTAGTGCAGCAAATGCGAGACAAGCAACCGGGCATGCTAACGCACCGGATAATGAGCAGCCTAAGCGAACCCAATCAATGTCTAAGGTTGTGAATTCATCTGTTAATCCAATTTTGGCGGCTGCATTTAATTTAAGCAGAGTGAGCTCTTTCAAGGTGATAACGGAGTTCCCATCTTTAGCATCTATGATGTCAAATGCGACGCTTTCCGGATTGTTGCTATCGACATTTTCTTTTAATTTGACGAGTTGTAGGGATTCTAGGGTACCTTGTTCATTTGTGTTGCCGCTAAGCGATGCGAAATCTGAAGCAGTTGCTATGGAGAAGGTGTACTTCGTATCTCCATCTTGAACAGTTTGAATAACTTTGATGTCTTTTAAGCTGCTTAATGCTATACTCTGTTGATTTAAAAAGTGTGTAAATAGTACATCTGTCTTTACATGCTGCGAAATAAATTGATCGCCATCCTGTAAACTCAGAATTTGGATGGAATCAAGTCCGGATGCTCTAGTAGCGAGTTCTAATGTTTCGTCGGTTAATGCCGACCCAGGTGTACAACAACCGCAATTATTGGAGGAAGGCAGTGTCTGACTAGTGAGGTCAAGAGCGTAAACTGGAGAGTATGTTCCAAAAACAAAAGCGAAGATCATCATAACGGTGATTATTTTTTTGACCATAGCTAAACCCCCACCTTATATAAAATTGTTGATATCCAACAAAAATACGGCTTAAGGAATAAATAATTTTCGCATAAAGCTTGAATTTCTCCAGTCGAAATAAAAGGCGGATATCGTGGTGAGGAGAATTAGTGAGAACGGTATTATAAGCGCAGTTATAGAAAATTGTTGCAGCAGCATATAACAAAAAATAAGTGAGAGGGGAAGGTAGACAATGAAGTTGGAAAAGACGATTTCTTTAAAAAATGACTGGTCATAACGGTATTTATAGAAGCTGGAGATAGTAGCGACTAAAAGAATAAAGATGACGCTGGCATGGATCCAAAAGGAGGCTTGGAATTGCCATGCGCTGAGTTGATGGTACAAGTCACTATTGAGCGTCCAACTTATAGTTAGGATATATGGCATAAAGCCCATGCCTCGATTAAACTTTCCATTTGTAGGGGTCAAAGAGCCGTCTAACCCATGCATCTCTTTTTTAACAATATCTTTGGGATTTCCGAGATCAACTAATAAGGAGCGTAGCTCAGAGATTGAACTCGTGGAAGTCGATTGATCCTCAATTAATAACCGATACTCTTCAAAAAGTTTACTTTTACGAGCAGGGCTTAAGTCACTAATCCAGATATAATACTTGAGTGACTGTAAATAACCATTAATCAGTTCATGTCTTTCCATCTATCAAACCTCCTGTTGGTTAGTCTTAACTTCTTCAATAAACCTTACATTTACCCTAACGAAGTGAACAAGCTATAGATAACGTTTTATTTGAGGCGCATGCCCCATTTTCTTGAAAAATGAGTATAGAGCTTCTTCCTCGCCCTGTATAGTAATTGAATTAAGGCTTGTTCTGACATTTCTAATTCGTTAGCTATTACTCTACATGTTTTGTTTTCCAGATAATATAAGCGAATTACGTCTTGGTACCTAGTATTTAATTGATCTAGTGATTCATATAACATTTCATAGCAAATTTTTGATTCAATATGGCTGTCAACTAAAACAACATCAGCCTGAGAATGATGTTCTAGATATCTTATGAGGCGAGAGTGCGATAAAAGGTAATACTTTTGGTTTTTTTTCAAATAATCATATGCGGTATTCCGAGCCACTTTTTTGACCCAAGCTTTAAGATTATTCGAATGACGCAATTTGGGTGCTTTCATCATTACTTTTAAGAAGGACTCTTGTACGACATCCTCTGCTAATTCATGATTGTGAAATAAAAGATAGATATCACGATAGATCAGCTTCTTATAAGAGTAATACACTGATTGTTGAGTCGAGCTGTCTAGATGATGAATATTGTCGCGTAGAAATAATAACCAGCGCTCCATATAATCCCTCCAAGCTAGCAAACTGCTCTTTATCATAAATAAATACGTGAAACCATAACTTTTATAGCAATGTTTACTTAATGAGTAAGTGGAGTGGCGGACGGAAATTGGGGGGGCTTGAACGATTTAGAGGCAGAACTAGTAAGTTTGTAAAATATATAATCGTTGATTAATTTGGGAATCAATTTATGATTTGTATTAAATATACCTGATTTATAAAGCATAGGAAAGAAGAGCAGCGTCATTAAACGAGAAGGACTATCCATCAACAGGAATATCGACGTTGCTATAGTTACATCAATAAAGGCCAGTTCTTTCAGCCCCAATAGGGGATCAAGGAGCTGGCCTTCATCATATATGCTGGATGGCCTAACTAGCTGCCAACAAGTTAGCCGTACAGACGCTAGTGCTGCCCGGGAGCGGGATTCAAGCTTTGCGCGAATCCTGTACGCCAGGTTGGATATAATGGAGTCCAACCGTATTCATTACGCGCCATTGCATTGGACGCGCCGCGCTCACCGCGCTGTCGCCCTGACTGATGCGCAGGTACAGGGGCTTGCAGCGCTGTCGCATATACAGGCAACCACTCGGTTCCTGCGGCAGGCTCATCGTCGACTACATGGACGGGTCCTGGAGGCCAGTCCAATGCCAGCAGAGCAGCATTAGCGGCATCCTCCACATGAAGGAAGGAGGTTATGCCATCGGTTGCTGGCAGCTGTCCCTGAATCACCTTCTCAGCGATGAGGCCTTTATGGTCATACCAGGTGTGAGGTCCGTAAAGAGCACCATATCGTAAAATGACGTGTTCTGGGATCTCCGCAACGATACGCTCCAAGGCCGATATGCCGTCAATCGTTGTTTTTCTTGGCAAAGGCGCATGGATATCGAGCGGAACTTGTTCCCCCGCAGGATGATCTCCGGGCTCATAAGCCCATGATATGCTCTGCGCAATCATTTGTGTTACACCAGCAGCCTGCGCTGCATCGACTAAGTTGCGAGTTCCTTCAATCCGAATCCGGGCATTATCCTCGATACTCCAATTGCTTAAGGAAGTAAGCTGATGAATGATAACGTCTGGACGTACATCACCCACGGCTGCTAATACAGCGTCTCTTTCAAACACATCAACTACAATCGACTTTGCGCCCATTGCTTGGATGTGCGCTTTACGATCCAGTCTATGCGTCATCCCAACCACTTCATGGCCTGCGTGGACCAGTCTATGGATCAGCAATCGGCCAATTACGCCTGTAGAGCCTGCGACAAAAATTTTCATAACTATACCTCCATGTGTAGGGAATAAAATAGCTAATTACTTAATTGGGAACAGAATTTCTTATATGTTGGGATCAGGAAGCGGCTTTCATATGACGTGCAGCCATAGATATCTGCAGCCCCATCAATATTAGTGTAATTAGACTTAGTCCCAGAATTGCGATCTCAAATTGATGAGTCATATCTTTAATCCATCCGATTAGGAGCGGTCCCAGTGCCCCAATCAAGTAACCGACGGATTGTGTCATTGCGGCCCAGGAGGCCGCTTCTTCTGGTGTAGAGGCGGTATCAACAGGCAGCAATGATGCAAGTGAAAACAGCATTCCTGAGCCTAATCCGCATATGGAAACCGCTGCCCAAGCAGGCGTCGAGCATAGGATTAAGGCGAGCCCGAGCAATTGCATGAGGGAAGCACATAACAGCCAAGCTTTTCTGGAGGGGACTCTCCTCAGCAGCAGTTGGAGCAAGAAGCCGCTTGGGATTTGGACAACGGCATAGATCGTCAGCAAATAGGCTGCATAATCATGAGAATGGCCCAAACTTTCCATAATAGCTGGCAACCATGCCATTAACGAATAGAACACCATCGCCAGCAGTCCAAAATGCAAAGTAAGCAGCCAGGCTCGCGTTTCTTTCCATGGCATATTGGGACCTTGCAAGGGGACAGATGATAATGTCGGGGCCTCCGCTTGTCGTCGGATGACTATTAACCAGATGGGAAGCGCTGCTGCTGCAAGCAAGGACCATAGGGCGAGGGCTGTCTGCCATGAATCAGCCGTCAGCTGCAACGGCGAGGACAAGCCTGACCCAAGGGCAGCTCCAAGCGATAGTGCCGTAGTGTATACAGCGATCATGGCGGCTATTTGTGTGGGAAAATGCTTCTTAATAAAACCAGACAACAAAGGTCCCATCGTTGCAACACCTAGGCCGATCAGCACCGTGGTGGCCAGCAAGGTGAATACTGAGTCTGTGACAAGTCTTAATAAGGTCCCAGCCGTTATGAGTACCAAAGACCAAGCAATCACTTGTTCTAGACCATACTTTCTGCCAAGGCGAGTAGACAGGGGAGAGAGGCATCCCATACAAAGCACCGGAATTGACGTTAATAAGCTTGCGATCGCAGCATTTAAGCCTAGGTCGGTGCGAATGATCCCAAGTAACGGCGCTACAGCAGTGATGGCAGGCCGCAAGTTAAGTGCGGCTGTAAAGAGAGCCGCTGTGATAAGCCAGCCTACCATGACAGGCTTTTCTTGCTGTCGAGGCGGCTGCACAGCGTCAACTCCTTGTATGGAATGAACCCCTTGCTGCTGATGCATCTGGGGAGGGAAATGAACACGTTGACTCATCCATGGCACCTTCCTTCTGTGCAGTTCTTATAGTAGTAATTTCGATCTTATCATGTTAGATTGGTATCCATAAGTACCACTTTAACAGAGTTTATAGCATACCAATTCTGAGGATAAGGAGTGCATTCTATATGTGGGATCGGTCTGCTGTTTCTGCTCAAGGTACCAAGACCAAACAAGTGTATACCTTGCTGCGTGATCGCATATTTGAGGGCTTTTATATGGCGGGGAGAAGACTGCCTTCAACAAGAGATCTTGCACATGAAATAGGTGTGTCACGAGCACTTATCGTAGAGGTTTACGAGCAGTTGATTGCGGAGGGGTACCTGGAAGGGCGCCAGGGATCAGGCACGTACGTGGTGGATATAGGTGGTCGAAATCCGTTTATAACCAACACTCATGAAAAAAGCATCTCTGTCGGAACACGTGAAATCGCAACAAGCTATACCAGCTTTAAGGGCATTGATTTTCGCCCTAGCTTCCCCGCTCTTGATCTCATTCCGCGCCAGAAATGGAAGGAATCATCCCTTGCAGTTCTTAACAGCGCCCCCTTCTACGACTTTGGGTATGCAGATCCAGCGGGCAATGAGGAACTTCGAACCCAAATCTGCCGTTTTTTGCTGCACGACAGAGGAATTCAATGCCATACGTCACAAGTTATCGTAACGGCGGGTGCGACTCAAGCGATCACGCTATTATGCAAGCTCCTGCTAAAACCGAATGATGCTCTGGCAACTGAGGACCCAACGGCCAGCTTTATCCGAGATATTTTTGAATCAGCTGGGGCAAATATCATTCCCACTCCAGTAGATGAGCACGGGTTATGTGTCGATCAGCTGCCGACATCTCTTTCTCCCAAGTGTGTATTTGTCACGCCGTCCCATCAATTTCCTTTTGGCAGCATTTTATCGATTGGGCGTCGGATTCAACTTCTGGAATATGCACGAGAGCACAATTGTTACATTATAGAGGATGATTATGACAGTGAATTCCGCTACGCGGGAATACCGGTACGTGCGCTGCGGGAGCTTGATGCTGAGAGAGTGGTGTATGTAGGGACATTTAGTAAGAATATGTTTCCTGCATTAAGACTTGGATATATGGTCGTACCACATGAGTTAGTCACTCCACTGCTACAGCTAAAACGTCTTATGGATATGCACAGCCCCACCTTATCGCAAGCCACCCTTGCCAAATTTATGGCAGACCGCCACTTGGAACATCATATTGGTCACATGAAGCGTATTTACGGAAGAAGGCGTAATCAGCTGCTTACCGCTTTAGGTGACACATTTGGTACAGGGGTTAACATAACTGGTGATGCGGCAGGTTTACATCTGGTCGCGGAGTTCCCGGGGCGGCGATTCGACACTGACTTAGCGATGCAGCTAGAGACACGAAATATTAGAATATATCCTGCGGATAAATACACGATTGGCAAGGGCAAATATGAGGACAGGCTGATTATGGGATTCGGCAACCTCACGGAGGCACAGATTGGGAAGGGGATCGAAGCAATTGCGGATTTTTTGAAATGAACGAACAGGGAGTCGTCAGCAGCTTGGCTTTGAGGTATTAGCAAAAGAATAACACCTGCTCCCCAATTGTATTGGAGAAACAGGTGTAGATATTCGTCCTATTTGAGCCCTTCTTTATTTAAAGGAAGCATAGCCCTCGTCAGCCATCACAACACTGCCGTTGATTGCACTGGCTTCTTCTAATGACAGCAAATACACGGAGTCCGCGACTTGCTCAGGCGTTGTTAACTTGTTGCCAATCACTTTGGCTTTCATGGCGTCGACCATGCCTTGATCTTTGTAGCCCTGAATGATAGGTGTGTCCACAGCGCCTGGCGCAACGGCCACCACTCGAATGCCATATGGTGATAGTTCAAGTGCTGCAGATTTGGTCATCATAATGACGGCGCCTTTGGAAGCGTGATAAGCAAATGTCCCCGGAGAGGCTAAAAATCCAAACACAGAAGCGGTGTTGATGATCACACCTTTTGTACCCAATTCACGCATCTTTTTGCCTGCAGCAATAATACCATGAGCTACCCCGTGCTGGTTGACGCTGATGACACTATGGTAGTCATGTAGGTCCTGATCTAAGACAGGCGTAACCCGCCCGATGCCTGCGTTGTTAAACATGACATCAATTTTGCCGAATGCGGCAACCGCGTGTTCAATGAGAGCCTCTACCTCTTCAAACTTGGAGACATCTGTCTTTACAAAAATAGCTTGGCCGCCGCTCTCTTTAATCTGAGCAATCGTTTGGTTGCCTGCTTGTTCATTAAAGTCAGCAACTACGACATGTGCGCCTTTGCTTGCAAATTTAAGGGCTGTCGCTCTGCCTATACCGCTTGCGCCACCTGTAATCACAGCTACTTTGTTTGTGTCCATCGATTATACCTCCATTAGGGTGATGTATTATAATGAAAATGTAATGTGTTCTATCATGGTGCTGATCCAATTCGATACACTCAGTGTAACTCGCTATAAATTTAAATAAAATTTAATTATATTTACTTATAATTAATTAAATCTTAACAAGGGGATCTGACGATGAATTTGGAACAGATGGAGTATATTGTAGAGGTGTCCAACACGGGCTCATTTACAAAGGCTGCTCAGAATACTCATGTCACTTTATCTGCAATCAGTCAATCGATATCCTTATTGGAAGCCGAACTGGGCATCACCCTGTTTAATCGTTCGCGGGGTCAAGGTGCTCTCCCAACAATTGAAGGAAAACAGATCATTAAGAAAGCACAGGAAGTATTGTCACAAGTGAATGAACTAAAAGAAGAGGCAAGAGGGTACTGTAATACGTTAAGCGGTGAATTAAAGATCGCGACCATACCAGGCCCTATGCACCTGCTTGTGGATGTCGTGTCGTCGTTCAAGACAGATTATCCACATGTGAATATCGAGATTTTTGAAAAAGGACCCAATGAAATATTGCAGGATCTGGAGCACAGCAGGATTGATATTGGACTAATCGTGCTAAACGATGAGGTTATCAACAGAAAGGAATATGTGACGTTTGAAAAATTGTGGGAGGGAAAGATGGTTGTAGGGGTCCATCCGAATTCACCACTTGCCCACGAGAAGAAGATTAAGCCCGAACAGTTAGTCGGGCAAACGTTGGTCTTATATGACGACAAGGATTTATGGGAGGATACAAACACCTTAATTTCGCAGTATGGAAAGGCCAATATCCTCTTTACTACAAACAATACCAAAGCCATCCAGAACGCAGTGAAGCGCGGCTTGGCGATTACAGTCGGGCTGGAGTATTCTTTCACGGACATAGCGGACATTGTGCCGATAGAGCTGGATCAATCGGATGTAAGCCCCGTTTATTATGGCTGGGTGCTTCACAAAGGAAAGCATCCATCACAGGCGTCCAAACGATTTATTCAACGACTGCAGAGCGAATTCTAGTATGGATAGCCCGAAAGTTCAAGTCCGATCAAAGCTGACTTCTTCAAGCAATTCGATAATTTCGCCATTGGGACTGTGAATGACGGCATTGTGAACCAGAAGAGGAGGCTCGCCGAGAGCAAGCTTGCTCGGTTCTATATAAGCCTTTGCGCCGTATGCGAGGGCTTTTTCATATATTTGTGTTACATGTTCTACATAAAATGCAAAGTGTAATATTGCTCCGTGGGTGATTTCCTCATCAGCTGCGGCTTTTTTTCCTTGTGCGGGAATCACAGCTTCCTGATCAAAGATTTCGATACAGGTTCTTTGGTCAGGCGATACCAGCATAGAGGCCTCTTTAATATGAAATAAAGGCAGACTCCAATGATGGCCTATTTTGAACCCTAGCACTTGCGTATAAAAGTCTATTGTTTCTTGATAATTTTTAGCTTGTATCGCGACATGGGCAAGCCCTTTCACGCTCATCTGACATCGCTCCTCGATCTATTTGTTGTTATAATTATAGTTATATTATTTGAATATTTATATGTGTAATCTTAGGTATATACATAATTTTAATAATGAATTATAAGTTAATTTAAATAGTATACGTTAGAAAATAAAGTTAATGGGGAGTTGGCTACTATGGTTCATCACTTGGATGATATAGATAAGAAGATTATGCTATTGCTTCAGCACAATGCACGTATGCCCATTGCCCAGATCAGTAAGGAAATTTCGATGTCTCAGCCTGCAGTTAAAGAGAGAATCGTAAGGCTGGAGGAGAACAATATCATTTCTGAGTATAGTACGACTTTCCACTTGTCCAATTTGGATCGTGGGGCGGTTGCGTTTATGCTAGTAAAAACGGAACACTGTCAGCAGTTAGTTGATTTTTGTACAGCGTCTAGAGAAGTAACGGATTTATTTCGTATCAGTGGAGAATTTAATTATCTGATCAAAGTACAAACCGCATCCATAGAGGAACTTGCCGATTTTCAAGATGCACTGGTACAGATCGGTCCTTCAAAGTCCCACATTTGCATGAAGAACATACTTGAAAATAGAATTCTACTTTAATACAAGTGCTTCGCCAGAATGATGAGGTGCACTGAGGATGCATGCAGGAGGTGAAATTTCTTGAATGAGGGAAAGAAATCCATTGGGGAAGTTGCAAGGATACTGGGTACAACGATAAAAACAGTCCGATATTATGATATGGTCGGCTTGCTTAAACCGACAAGTTACACCGAGGGTGGACATCGACTTTATACAATGAACGATATAAGCCGTTTAGAACTCATCAATACACTTCGTTATCTGGAATATGGTATTGAGGATATACGTAAAATGTTGTCTGGAGAGATTCCGTTTTGCAAGGCGCTGGATGGGCAGATTGAGGCTCTTGAAACGCAGGTTAGTACGTTTAGGGATATGATTTCGATCTTGCGTCGAGTGAAGGAACAAGAGCATGAATCTGATGAAGATTCATTAGGTTATATGAAAGATTTAGTAGACGAGCTGATCATCGATGCAGAGCGGCGCAAGCAATTTATTCACGATAAAATGAAAGAGTTGAAATTTCTAGAGGGACTTCCATTGGAGTGGAGGGACACGTTTTTTCATTTTTTTAACAAATATATTATGAATGAAGTCAAAATATCAGCAAAGCAAACTCATGCTTGGAATGAGCTGCAGGAGCTCGTGAATGATCCTCAATATTTAGCTGAGCTTAAACATGGCAAGCTTCATTTCTTTACTATGGTGCACCAGCCGCGGGTAAATGCTGCAGCATGGATTAGAAGGATGGAGCAGTTGCGTGTACGTGCAGAAGCAGCTATAACGTTGAAGCTGACTGCCAATATCCCCGTTGTACAAGCGATTTTAGCCGATTTTGTAATGCTGCATGCAAGCGAAGAGGAAGCACGTCATAAAGAGGCGTTTTTCCGTCAATATGCTCAGAATGCACTTCATTCCGTAAATGAACGCAGCCTGCGGGTAGATACGTTATGTTCGATTTTAAACCCCAAGTGGCGTCTATTGTCTGAATGTAACAACTTGATGCTCCAAGCGATGGAATGGCGACTCAAACAGATGGATGAGGAGCCGGAGAATATCCAGAAATGAGCCAATAACCATAAAGAGCAATTGAGGGTTAAGTGCCCTCAACTGCTCGTCAGCTGCATCTAACCCAGACTGCTAACCCTTCAGTAATGTGAAATCGGGGTTCTCGCCAATAGACTGCTCCAGATATTGAAATGGTTGTTGTTTTAAATAGTGATTAAAGAAATCAAGCGTGTAGTCGTTCGTAAGTTGATGTGTACGACGCACATCGATACCCTCTATCCAATCAAACAAAGGTGTAAGCAAATACAAGTCAGAAAAACTAAAATGCTTAGCATTTGTCAGCTTCATCCAGTAATTACCCCCTGTTGCTACTGGTTGGTAACGCACAAGTAACTCATCATAAAATGCGTTTGCAGCTTCTCTGGTGGTCCCTTGGGCCGCGATCACCTCATCGGTCATTAGATCTGCGCCTCTTAGTGTGTCATCTGCGCTTATCATTAGAAATGGTTTTTTTAACCCATCCGCTGGGATCCGGAGCTGGCCAAATAACGCCCCGTCCATATTGATAGCTGCCTTAACGCGAGAATCAGTCATTAACATTTGGACGCTTGTTGCTCCACCAAAGGAATGTCCAAACATACCCAAGTTGCCCATATCCATTCGACCTGTAAACCGATGATCAAGATCGTTCTTAGCAAGCTTCTCGATTTGATCGAGCACAAACACAGCGTCCTCTACCCATTGCTCGTTTAATTTATCTAAATTTTTGACCGACATTTCTTGGGGAATGAAATTTGCAACCCGCCCATCAGACAAGAGGGATGATATGCTGCTGTACGTATGATCTATCCCCACTACTATATAACCTTGACTTGCTAATTGCTCCACCTGAAACATGTTTTGATTTTTGTACCCACTTAATCCATGTGAGAACACAAGCACCGGATATTGAGCCTCCGTCTCCGATAGCGGCGCTGCTTCTATGGCATAGGTCTTGACATGAGCAAAGCTTGAAAACATCAATTCGGGGAATTGAAGCACTTTGTGATACCCTGCGGCGAACATGTCCGGATTAGATACATAGGGCGCGCGCGCTCCCTTGGCCGCTGAATTGGCGGGGTACCAGATCTGCACCATCAACTCACGCTTGTCTTCAGGTTCTGGCGTACTGATCTCCTCACGCTTCTCGTCTGTCCAGTGATAGGTGACGGTACCAACTGCAAATGGACCGGTCGGTTTCTTAAAGGTGAATACCGGAAACAGAAGCGGCAGCGCTGCAGCTGTGAAAGACAAGAGAGCTGCAAGTATAGTCAGCAGCGTCATTCGTAGCCGAGATGTTTTCTGAGGCTGCTCCCTGGAAGGGAGTAAGGACCTTTTCGCGAAGATAAGGATTGGAAATACGGTTATCACGTAAATAGGAATCATTGGCCAGCGCATACCCTCCACAAACGCATGTATGACGAGCAGCAGGGTCGAGATGCCGAATCCAGCGACGAGCCCTTTCTGTGACTTGTTAGGAGCAAACATAAGCCAAACCAACAACAAGACATTAAAAATGGCAGACAACATTTCAAAAGATCTCATCCGATTAATCCTCCCTTGTTTTTGTTCTAGGTGCATTCTCGTTAAAAGTATAAAATCTCCCCTAAGGGGATAATCAACCAGCTTTTGCTCTATGAACTTTCATGGAGGGTTGGATGGAAAGCTTGCCATTAAGAGAAGACTATGACAGTATATATACATATAAGGAACCAACTGGATGTTATTGTGTAGGATGAATGCCTATTCTAATGCTGTGCGATCGATAGTGTGAGGCAATAATAATCCAAACTAATGTACTAGTTTTGAAATGAGCCATAAAGATTGGAGAAATGTGAATGTCTAATTTACCAAATTGTCCTGCATGTAATTCCGAATATACGTACGAGGATGGAAGTTTGTTTATTTGCCCAGAGTGCGCACATGAATGGACACTAGAATCGGATAATGATAACAACGAAGATCAAAAAATCGTAAAAGATGCGAATGGCAACGTGCTGCAGGACGGCGACTCCGTTTCTGTCATAAAGGACTTGAAGGTAAAAGGGTCGTCATCCGTAGTGAAGATTGGGACGAAAGTAAAAAATATTCGTTTGGTTGACGGAGATCATGACATTGATTGTAAAATTGATGGCTTCGGGGCGATGAAATTAAAGTCCGAGTTTGTTAAAAAGATATAGTGTCATTTTGAAGCTAATCATAGTAATTGAGATGAAAGCCCTCTAACTAGGAGGGCTTTTGTTCGTTTACTCGGCCTGAGTGGGGTGCTTTGTACAAGCAGGATGAAATCAAAGATAAATATTCCTTTACAAGAATATTCCCATGATGGTATATTCAATACAAGGGTACAAAATAGATGAAATAAGGTGAGTTAACATGCGGGAAACTGAACAAATAACTCATACCGTACTCCATGCCAGCGTTAAATTAGCAGGGACCTCATCATGAAGGATATTACAACATTTAGTGCGCTGTCTGATCCGAATCGTTTGCGTATAATAGAGCTATTGCGTCAAGGCCCTCTGACTGTAGGGGAGATTGCAGAACGGCTTCAACTGCGTCAGCCGCAAGCCTCTAAGCATCTGCGTGTCTTGCTGGAGGCAGGCTTGGTCGAGGTTGAGGCAGTAGCGAATCGTCGTCATTATAGACTCCGACGGGAGCCGTTCCAAGCGCTTGATACTTGGCTTGAGGCATATCGCAATATTTGGAGCGAGCGCTTTGACAACTTGGATCATTACTTGCAGCAGCTGCAAAGAGCCGATCACCAACAGGACTAAGTGCCTGAATATGAGGAGGAATTCCAAATGTCCAATCCGATGATCACAAGAGTAGAAGGCTCAGAACTTGTTCTGGAGCGTGTTTTTCATGCACCACGCGAACTCGTATTTAAAGTGTTCTCTGAAGCTGAGCATTTGAAGCAATGGTGGGGACCTCGAGGCTGGAACGTAACGGTATGCCATGTTGACTTTCGCGAAGGTGGCGTATGGCATTACTGCATGAAGTGCGAGGACAAGAATCAAGGGGACTTCTATGGATTCGAATCGTGGGGAAAGGCAGTCTATCAGGATATAGTCGCGCCTGAGAAGATCGTCTACGTGGATTATTTCTCTGATGCAGACGGTAATGTGACAGAGGGGATGCCGTCCTCGCAGGTCACAATGACGTTTATTGAAGAGGAAGGCGGGACGAAGCTGATTAGCCGATCACGTTATGAATCTGCTGAGGCATTGGACAATGTGATGAAGATGGGCATGGAGCAGGGTATAACAGAAACATGGGATCGTCTTGACGAGTATGTGCAAAGCTTTTCAGAATAACCGGGCTTCACCTAAGCGTGCATAAGTTGAACATCTAGTATATTCAGTTATCCGGGACATTCATATGACAATATAAGCCGAACTCATCAGAGTTCGGCTTTGCTGTGTGTTCCTATTGGATCAGGCTTGCATGGTTTTGGCCAACGAGTCCAGCTTCTGAATCGTATTCCAGTTGCGAGTCGTCGCTGTATTTCCCAGCTTCTGCAGATTTTTGGCCAGCTTGGAGTCCAGTATGCTTTGACGGAACAAAAAATAAATCTCTTTTCCATGGATGGCATACTCATCTTGCGCGCGTTCACTGGTCGATAAGAGATCAACCACCTTTTGTGAAGGAGCTTCCGTCAGCACGGAAACATGAATGCTTTCCCCTTTAGACAGCAGGATGCCAGCGAATGGACAGGCAGCAACAATGTGCGCGAATTCAGCTGCGGTACGTATGATAACGGTAATTGAGATGCCAAATACACGCTGAATAAGACCCTCTATGATCAACCGCAAAGTGTCTGCGTCGTCATCAGATTGAAACAGGACATTTCCGCTTTGGATATAGGTCTGGACACGGTGGAGTCCCCCCGTTTCCAGTGTATGCTTAAGTTCAGCCATTTTAATTTTATTGTGTCCACTCACATTAATGCCACGCAGCAGTGCGATATAGGTATTCATCCAGACGCTCCTTCTTTATTAACGTTTAATTCGATTGTTTTCTTTTACGAGAGACCAGGATAACCGTGTGTTCTACAAACAATCCCTACTGGTTAAAAGGGGAATATTAAAATGCCCACTTGGCACAAAGCCAGAACATATCCTCGTTCGTAAATATGAAAATATTACCACGTGGTAAAGCGTGAGATCAAGATGCTCACCTGTCCAGAATAATTACGTATACAACTGCCTATATTTTGCACCCCAGTTGAATTGAGATGAAAGGTGTATTATAATCCGTTTAAATAATTAAACTTATCAACGGAGTGGATTATGAATACACCTAACTGTACAAGCAAGTCGATTGACATGCTGGGTAAGCTCAGTCCTTACTTCCATGGCATGGGGGATCCAGTTCGTCAGCAGATTATAGCACTTCTCATGGATAAAGAGAGTCTTAACGTAACGCAGATTGCGGAGCATGTTCCAATGTCGCGTCCAACCGTATCTCATCATTTGAAAATACTAAAGCAAGCAGGTCTGCTCCAAGCGACAAAAAAAGGCACCGAATTGCATTATCGTCTGGAGTTTGAGGAAGCGATAACCCTGTTAAAGCAGCTTGTGATGCTTGTGGAAGAGGAATGCCTAGATATGTCAAAAGAGTGATCAGAAATAGGGACATGAGCTGTCCCTATTTTGCACAACTATATGTTGATATACTTAAACATATAAACATAATGTAAAGGGGAGTTTGTAATGAAAAATCAAACAAGTGGAAACAGACAGGTCGTATTAATTGTTGGCGGGTATGGTGTGGTAGGGAGCCAAATCGCACACATCTTGCTGCAGCGTCACCCCGAGGTGGTCATCTTACTTGGTGGACGTAACCCGAATCGGGCTGTCCCTTTTGAACCAGACAGGGTACAAACCATTAGCATTAACAACATGGCAGAGGATCCTTTGGAGCATGTAAGTGAGGAACTGACTTTAATTATCAATGTGGTCAACGATCTGGAGGACCACTTGCTGCTGTCAGCTGTGCGCAGAGGGATACCGCTGCTAGACGTTACACGGTGGACGGAACGTTTTCAACAATCGATTGACAAGTTAGAAGGAACCAACATGAATACCCCTGTCGTCTTTTCTTCTGGCTGGATGGGCGGCACGGCAGCTTTGTTTGCGCAAATAACGTCCGAAGGTTTATGGGACGTTCACATCAATATCCATGCGCTTTACTCCTTGAAGGATAAGGCAGGACCCGATTCAACGGCGTACATGGACCGTCTGTCCATTCCATTTGAGATCGTCGACAACAAGGTTAAACGCTCTGTTTATCCGATGACGGATCCAGTTAGAGTCCGCTTTCCAAACGATTATGCTACAAAAAGCTACCGTTTGGATACCCCTGACCATGTGACATTGGCAAGAGGAACGAATACCAGCTCAGTTCATTTCCGGATTGCTTTTGATAACAAAGTATCTACAGGTGCGCTTGTTGCGATGGTGAGAACGGGCTTATGGGGCCGTTTAAGTGGCGAACGGTTTCGACGTGTGCGACACAGCTTACTGTACAATCCGGGCAGCGGTAATCCGCATTATATCGTTATTCATATTCGTGGTCGCAATGTGGACGGGCAATATGAGGAAAGGACTATTCAATTGACAGATCCGCTGGGCCAGACGCATTTAACTGCACTGGGGGCTGCTATCCAGGCAGAGAACATACTGCGTGCACCGGACAACTATTGGTTAAACCCGCGAGCTTACTACCCAGAGGAACTGCTGGATCTGGGTGTAAGCTCAGCTAACGTGTTTGATTATTACCGCGCGCATGGGGTTGTTATTAACTAAGGAGAATGAGGATCGAAGCTCATCAAAAAGGGGAATGTCGGACCTGTCATTCACGCATCACAATGTGTGTAATGTGTAATTATCGTGGTTCAAAAAAAGCAAGAGGAGCCCCCTGCTCAAAGCATAGCCCCTCTTGCTACTTTACTTTTTCAATAACAAATAAACAAAATACGGTGCACCGATCAGCGCTACCATAATGCCCACGGGAATGCCGTCCGGTTCGGCCACGTTGCGTCCGATCGTGTCCGCGATCAGCAAGAGCCAGCCGCCAAGCAGAATGGCCAGCGGGAGAAATAATTGGTGCCGCGGCCCCATCAGCGACTTGGCGATATGCGGAGCCATCAATCCAACAAAGGCAATACCTCCGGTCACAGACACGGCAGATGCTGCCAGTGCAACGGCTGCAAGCAGCAGCACAATTCGCTCCTTCTCAATCTGCACACCAACGCCGATGGCTACAGGCTCATTAAGGGCAAGCAGATTAAGCCGATTCGCTTTGTACAGTGTAAAAGGAATCAGCACGACGAGCCAGGGCAGCAGCGCCCAAATAAAGGGCCAATCTGTACCCCAAATGTTGCCTGCGATCCACTTCGCAATAAAGTCGACTTGGGTGCGCTCGGCAGAAGAGATCAGTACGATCATGAAACCGGATAACGCCAGTGAGAAGCCTACTCCGACTAAGACCAAGCGTACGGGCTGAAGGCCTGAAGTTCGGTTGTAAGAGAACAAGTAGATCAAGCCTGCGGTCAGCATCGCCCCGAGAAAAGCAATTAACGGCAGGATATAAACAAAGGACCCCGTATCTATCGGAAAATATAAAACAAACAACGCGATTGCCATGCCAGCGCCCGAGTTAATGCCAATGATACCGGGGTCTGCCAGATCATTGCGAGTAATGCCCTGCAAAATGGCACCGGACAAGGCAAGCGCCATACCTGCTAACAGTGTAATAATGATTCGCGGCAAACGGATTGAAAACAGGACAAAGCTCTCTTTAAACGTACCTTGGCCAAATAAAGTAGGGAGCAGCCGATCATACGACAAGGACGAATAACCGATTCCCAATCCCACTACAATCGTGATGGTGATCAAGGCAACAAGCACGATTACAAACAAGCGTTGTCTGCGAATTAATGAAGGTTCAATCATCAGAATCCTTTACCTCCTTTATGTACGATGAACAGGAAGAAAGGCAATCCCATCATAGCGACAATGGCCGCTACAGGTGTCTCATAAGGCATGTTGATAATGCGCGCAAGGGTATCAGCCATTAACATAAACGTTCCGCCGAAAATGGCGGACATCGGCACAATATATCGATAGTCTGTTCCAACGATCGCACGGACGATATGGGGAATCATCAAGCCGATAAACGCCATATTGCCGACAAGTGCCACTGAAGCGCCTGTGAGCAAAATAATCACAACAAATAAGATCGCTTTGATGAAGGCTGTCTTTTGACCAAGCCCAACGGCAACCTCCTCACTCAAGCTAAGAATGGTAAGCTGCTTGGAGAGGAACATCGTGATCAGGATGCCCATGATGATGATTGGAACGATGATCTGAAGCTGGTCCCATGAAGTGCCGATAACACCGCCTGCTGTCCACATGGACACATCTTGTGAGATCTTAAAGTATATGCCGATACCCTCTGCAACGGCATATAAGAAGGCTGATACCGCTGAGCCGGCCAGCACGATTCGAAGCGGGGAGAAGCCGCCCTTCTTAGCAGCGCCGATGCCAAATACCATCAGGGCACCTGCAGCCGCACCTATAAAGCAAGCAAACGTGACACCCATATAGTTAACCGTCGGCAGCAGCGCAAGCGTGATGGCGAGCGCAGCGTTGGCGCCAGACGTTAGGCCAAGCAGGCCAGGGTCGGCCAATGGGTTGCGGGTCATCCCTTGCATAATGGCACCGGACAAGGCGAGCGCGGCACCAACGACAAGTGCACCTACTTCACGAGGCAGTCGGATCTCGCGAATCATCGAGATTGCGTCGCCAGCTGCGCTGGAGGGCGTCAGCGCAAGCCACACTTCTCGAATAGAGGTGTCTGCAGCGCCCAGCACCATGGAGATGACAAACATAACGATAAATAACAAGATAGCAGGAATCAATTTGGCTGCAAATGGGATGGAACGTTGATCAGGTGTCGTCATCAGTGTCTCATCTTTTCTGTAATAGAATAAAGGAAAAGGAATTCTTATGATAAGAATCCCTTTACTGGATTAGTTAGTTGCCAAGAAAGCTTTGCTTAAAGAACTCAAGTTGGAAGTCCAAGGTGATCGGATCGTTAAAGTAGAACTCTTTGGCATTGACTTCGAACACTTTTTTGTTCTTGACCGCAGGAATGTTCTTGTACGTATCCGTTTGTTGGAATGAATTGTCCGTATCTTTGTTTTTGCTGAAAATCATATAATCACCTGCAAACTTAGGCAGTACTTCAAGCGATAGGGCATAGTAGCCATCTTTAAGCGCCATCTCTTTTACTTTGTCAGGCATTTTTAACTTCATCTCTTGATAAATAATTTCGGTACCACGCCCCCAGTTATCGCCGAACACGTAGATTTGCTTGTCGAAGTTCTCGATAACCGATACGGTTGTATTTTCACCAATCTTCGCTTTTATGTCAGTTCCGGCTTTTTGAGCACGTTGTTTGAAATCATCGATCCAGGCTTTTGCCTCTTTTTCTTTATTTAACAGCTTGCCGATCTCCAGGTGCTGAGTCAGGTAATCGACTTTGCCGTAAGTATAGGTGACGGTTGGTGCGATTTGCTTTAATTTATCAACATTCTTAATCGTGGACAAGCCAACAATCAGATCGGGCTGCAGCTCAATAATTTTTTCCAAGTTCTCATCGGATACTTCCGTTACATCTTTGAGTGTCGTATCAAAGCGTGGATTCATCTTCGACCAGGAATCTACGCCGACAAGGTTGACATTTAGGGCCATTACATTCCCAGCAAAAGTGGAAAGGACGATGACACGTTTAGGGTCAGCAGGCACTTCAACAGGACCATTTTCCGATTGATACGTTATTTTACCGGATTTGCTTTCTGCTGGGGCAGCAGCCTCTTCCTTCTTCTCGGCAGGCTGGTTGCTGCCGCATGCGCTAATCATAAATACGCAGAGCAGCAAAAATGGAATTAGAACTTTTTTCATTATGTTATTCTCCCTTAACTAAGTTGTAGGTGACACACATCGGTTTGTTTGTACGCGGATCGCGGCCGATCTCCGCATCAATCTGAAATACTTCCTTTAACACGTCACGGTTCATGACTTCTTCGCAATTCCCGGCCTTTACGATCTCGCCTTCCTTCATGGCGATCAGATAGTCTGCAAAGCGGGCTGCCTGATTTAAGTCATGGAGGACCATCACGATGGTGCGCTCTTGCTCGACGTTCAGCTTTTGAAGCAGTTCCAGTACCTCAAGCTGATGCGCCATATCTAAATAAGTGGTTGGTTCATCAAGAAAGATAATTTCTGTCTCTTGTGCGAGCGCCATCGCAATCCATACCCGTTGACGCTGGCCTCCGGACAAGGCATCTACGGGACGATACTTAAAGTCCGAGGTTCCCGTTACTTCAAGC
The DNA here is from genome assembly GCF_022346885.1 of Paenibacillus sp. ACRRX. Lineage (GTDB taxonomy): Bacteria > Bacillota > Bacilli > Paenibacillales > Paenibacillaceae > Paenibacillus_B. The sequence continues at coordinate 446,212 of NZ_JAKRNK010000003.1, read as the reverse complement.
GCCCATTCGATCACGCTTATATCTTTCTGGGTTAAGCGTCCGAAGCCCTTTTGATAAGGAAACCGGCCGTAAGACACAAGCTCACCGACCGTTAATCCGCTTGCGCTTTCAGGTGTCTGCGGCAGGATGGCCATTTTTTTGGCCAGCAGCTTTGTATTTTCTTGGGCAATATTAGCTCCATCCAAGATGACGGCTCCTGACTGATGCGGGATAATCCGAGTGATAGCCTTTAATAAAGTTGATTTCCCGCAGCCATTGGAACCGATTATGGTTGTCATTTTTTTGTCAGGAATCTGGACACTGAGATCTTTGACAATGATGCGTTCACCATAACTTATGTTCAGATTATCGGTATACAGGCGAACCATGCTGTGACCTCCAAAAATAAAATCAACGCTCAAAAATAATATTGATAATCATTATCAATATCGACTTCATTAATATAAGTGTATCTTTTTCCGTTGTCAATTGTTCTTGTGCATTGTAAATGTTGGGGGAAAGGCGTATATTTAATTGATAATGATAATCAATACTAAGATATTTCCAAAGGAGTGATATATATGGTAGGCACAGAATTGTTTGACGTAACCATTATCGGTGGAGGGCCAGCAGGGCTTTTCTCTGCTTTTTATAGCGGACTTCGGGAAATGAAAACCAAGTTGATTGAGTTTCAGCCACGTTTAGGCGGCAAGGTGCATGTGTATCCTGAAAAAATGATTTGGGATGTAGGTGGATTGATGCCAACAAGCGGGGATAAATTAATAGAGCAGATGGTGGAGCAGGGAATGACGTTCCATCCCGAAGTGGTATTAAATGAAAAAGTAGAGTCGATTACGCAGAACGAAGAGGGTTTGTTTGTGCTTCATGCTGCATCTGGCCGTAAGCATTATTCGAAAACGGTCATTGTTGCGATTGGCGGCGGTATATTGATGCCGCAAAAACTAGAGATTGAAGGCGCTGAGCGCTTTGAAGTCTCTAATTTAAGCTATACGGTGAAGTCGCTGCTTCACTTCAAGGATAAGACCGTTGTCATCTCGGGCGGAGGCAACTCTGCTGTTGACTGGGCAAATGAATTGGAGCCTATCGCAAAGAAGGTGTACTTAACTTATCGGAAGGAAGCTTTGTCCGGCCATGAAGCGCAAGTGTCCCAGTTGATGAACAGTACTGTAGAATGCTTCTTTGAGACGACCATTACCAAGCTAATCGCAGGTGCAGATCATCAGATGATCGAGCGAGTCGAGCTTACAAATAACAGCACAGGCGAAGTGTCACAGCTTGAGATTGAAGAAGTAATTATTAACCATGGATACGAGCGTGACACAGCGTTGCTGTCCAACAGCCAGTTGGATATTAAAATGGTTGATGACTACTACATTGCGGGTAATGCGAGCAGTGAGTCTTCAATTCCAGGATTGTATGCGGCGGGTGACATTTTACATCATGAAGGGAAACTCCACCTGATCGCTGGCGCGTTCCAAGATGCGGCCAATGCGGTGAATAAAGCGAAGAAGTTTATTGAACCTGAAGCACATGGCCATGCGATGGTGTCCTCTCATAACGATTTGTTCAAGGAACGTAATCGTGAGCTTGTGAAGCAGATGATGAAGTGATTGTTGGTGAAGCCAGAGTGGCTTTAAAAGTGCTGCTTGTCAGCAGGATCAACATATAGCGCATGTTAAATGGAAGGAGCCCTGCCGGTTCAATAAACCGGCAGGGCTCCTTTATTTTTATACCTTTGCTGTGAAGTTTGCTTTTACTCGTCCTTTAACTAGCAGGGCACGCTTGGCTGACTTTAGGGATGGTGTTGTCCCTTCTTTCGAGATGACGGCTCCATGCGGTCAGCAAGACCGCGCCTAGCACCATCAAGGCGCCGACCCAAGTCGTATGAATGAGTCCAAGTTTGTCGGCAACGACTCCACCCATGTAGGCTCCGATTGCAATGCCTGCGTTAAAGGCTGCAATATTAACAGCCGAAGCTACATCAACTGCACTTGGTGCATAACGTTCAGCCAGCATGACGACGTATATTTGCAGTCCAGGCACACTCATGAATGCAAATAGTCCCATAAGGAGAATGGTAATTAATCCTACCATTTTAAATGGAGCTGTAAATAACAGCAGCACCAGTACAATTGCCTGTAAGACAAACATGTAAAATAAAGCATTGATAGGCTTGCGATTAGCAGCTTTTCCCCCAACTATATTACCAATAGCAATGGCAATACCGTATAACAGCAGGATGATCGTTATCGTACTTTCTGCAAACCCTGTAATATCACGTAGTAAAGGGGATAAATAAGTGAAGACCACAAATGTACCGCCGTATCCCAATGCCGTAATCGCAAATGCTAATAACAATCGTCCGTTTGTCACGAGCTTTACTTGATCGTGAAGCGGTGTTCGTATGCCTTTACGTAGGCCAGCGGGCACAAGCAGGATGTTAGCCAACAATGCGACCATACCTACAGCTACAATAGCGACAAATGCAGCTCGCCAGCCAAGCTGCTGGCCAATGAAGGTGCCTAGCGGAACCCCCGTAACCGTGGCGACGGTAAGTCCCGAGAACATAATCGAGATCGCGCTTGCTCTGCGATGCTCAGGTACCAGGTCTGCAGCAATTGTAGAGCCGATGGACATAAAGATGCCGTGCGCCAAAGCAGAGATGACACGTGCGATCAGCAAGACGGTGATGCTATCCGCGGCTGCAGCAAGGCTATTGCCTGCAATAAACACCAGCATAATCCATAGCAGGAGTGTCTTACGTGACACGCTTGAGGTCAGCGATGTTAATATGGGGGCCCCAAAAGTAACACCTAAGGCATATAAAGTAACGGTTAATCCGGACGTTGTAACGGATATATGCAGGTCTTCAGCAATAAGGGGGAGCAGCCCAACGCTGATAAACTCGGTTGTTCCAATTGCAAAGGCACTTATGGCTAAGGCTAGAAGCGCCAGCGTACTTTTTCTTTGATGGATTTGCATTACTTCCACTCCTAAGGGTTGGTTATACCGGCCGGTAAATGTTATTATGTATTATTCGAATGAAGTTGAATAGTACGTACTTTTTAGTGATATAGTGACCTAAAAGTTATATAGTTACATCAAAGTAACATAGGTACTTTATAGTGCCTTGAGGCTAGGGAAGTTTCTTTTTAATGGAGGAATCGATAAGTTGGTAAAGAAGTATAACATCTCTGTCGAGGCAACACTTGAGGTAATCGGGGGCAAGTGGAAATGTGTGATCTTATGCCACCTGACGCATGGCAGAAAACGTACGAGTGATCTGAAGCGTATTATGCCTAATATTACCCAAAAAATGTTAACGCAGCAGCTGAGGGAGTTAGAACGGGATGGTATCGTCAATCGAATCAGCTACAATCAAGTACCACCTAAAGTAGAATATGAACTTAGTGAATATGGATGGAGCTTAAAGCCGATCCTGGACTCTTTGTGTGCTTGGGGCAATATTCATATCATTAAAGAGTACGGAGATAAATCCTTAATGCTGGAGGATAATGGTTTAAACGACTAGCGCTCTGTTTCTGGCGTATGCAGGATAGGGCTGTAAGTGTCGCTTTGGCAAGCATAAGAGATCTTGAACCAGCATAGGCAATAATAGCTTTCGGATGTTCAAGTAGACTAGAGCTGAATTTTACAGTAGTGAAATGAGGATAGGGAATGAATAAGCCTTCTATATATGGATTAACTTTGGAGCAACTCACGATATGGCTAGCTGGTCGGGGGCATAAGAAATTTCGTGCGACGCAAGTGTGGGAATGGCTGTACCGGAAGCGGGTGACCGACTTTTCCGAGATGGTTGACGTCAACCCGGATTGCTTGCGTGTGTTGGCGGAGCACTTTGCGATTACGACCTTAAAGGAACATGTTAAGCAAGAAGCCGCAGATGGCACGGTTAAGTTTCTGTTTATGCTGGACGACGGCAATCTTATTGAGACGGTGCTGATGCGGCACAAGTATGGCTTATCCGTATGTGTAACGACGCAGGTTGGCTGCAATATCGGCTGCAGCTTCTGTGCGAGCGGCCTGCTGGCGAAGAGCCGCGATTTGTCAAGCGGTGAGATTGTAAGCCAAATCATGAAGGTTCAGCTTCACCTGGATCAAGCGAAGCAGGGGGAGAGGGTAAGCCACATCGTCGTGATGGGGATTGGCGAGCCATTTGATAACTTTACGAATCTTGTAGACTTTATTCATGTGGTGACGGATCATAAAGGGCTAGCGATTGGCGCTAGACGGATTACTGTATCAACAAGCGGACTGGCAGGGAAGATCAAGGAGTTTGCCGACCTCAACTTGCGGGTCAATCTTGCAATTTCTTTGCATGCGCCAAATAATGAGCTGCGGACACGTATTATGAAGATTAATCGTGCTATCCCTATTGAGAAGCTTATGCCGGCGATTCATTACTACGTGGAGCGCACGAATCAACGCATAGCGTTCGAGTATATTTTGCTTAAAGGTGTGAACGATCAACTAGAGCAAGCGCATGAACTAGCGGAATTGATCAAGGACATTCGCCACGCGGTCAGCGTAAACCTGATTCCTTATAATCCGGTGGATGAGCACAGTCAATACCAGAGGAGCATGCCGGAAGCGGTGCGGGGGTTCTTTGACGTGATGAAGCAGCATGGGATCAATAGCAGTATCCGACAGGAACACGGAACAGATATTGATGCGGCTTGTGGTCAGCTTAGAAGCAAGCAGATGAAAGAAGGGCAGGAAACCTCCTCTGATCAGGATCAGGCTGCGATCGGATCATAATCAAAGATCAATGGAGGTGTATCCATCACCGATTGGTGTTCCAGAAGACGTTGTCCGACTAATCATTTTTATCGCAAGTGACGAATCGCAGTAGGTGACAGGGCAATGGTTCAAGTCGGAAGGTGGATACTTAGGCAAGCAGATAGATAGCGGAAGGATCGTCCCGATGGACGATCCTTTTTGTGCGAAGGTTTCATTTTCATACCATAAATCGAGCAACTGAGGCGGCAATAACAGCAGGTTATTCCAGTTTTCGTTACGCGGCAGATGATCTAATTCATAATAAGATACAGATATTGCGAGGGTGATGAGCGTTGAAGGTACATATTGATCTAAATGATGACTATGAAGAAACGACGGTAACGATCCATGCCAAGGCATGGTCGGAGGAATTAGCCGTGCTCATGAACAAGCTGCAAACCCCTGTATCCAAGCGTCTGATGGGTATAGAGGAGGAGAGGTCTATTCTGCTTGATCCTGCAGACATTGACTACATTTTCGCCGAAAGCCGGAAAGTGTTTGCATCTGTGGAGCAGCGCAAGATAGAGCTGAAGATGAAGCTGTACGAAGTGGAGGAACTTTTGACGCCGCTTCAATTCATGAGATTCTCCAAATCGGTTATTGGCAATATCGATTTAATCGACAGGTTTGAGTTGGCGTTTAACGGCAACCTTTGTGTCTATTTCAAATCAGGCAGCAAGGAATACGTGTCCCGGAGTTATGTAAATGCGCTTAAACAGCAGTTAATATTGGGGGGCGGCAAGAATGATAGCTGATATTGTGAAACGGGTAGCAGTTGGATTTTGTTACGCTGCTATCATAACCTTTGTATCACTTACCATGCTGATGCTGAACGATACGGAAGTATCCGTTCGAGTAATGTGGCTGAATATGCTCGGCAGTATGATTATTGGCGCTTACTTTGGCCTCGCTTCTTTTATATTTAATTACGATAAATGGAGCCCGCTTAAACAGCTAATCGTTCATTATGTGCTATCTCTAATTGTCTATTTTAGTACGGCTATCCTGATTGGCTGGATTCCGCTTATCTTAACAGCTCTGTTGATATCACTAGTTATATTCAGCGCCATTTATACCGTATTCTGGTTTGGATATCGATCTTATTATAGAAGGCAAGCAAAAGAGCTAAATGATTCGGTTAGACGTAAGTAGAGGGGGATAACAAAATGACACATGTTCTTGAAGTTGCAGATGTAGTCAAAGGGTACGGCGGCAAGACTGCACTTGATAAAGTAAATATTCACGTAAGGGAAGGAAGCTGTTTTGGCTTGCTGGGTCCAAATGGGGCGGGGAAGTCTACGTTGATGAAACTAATGACGGGTATACTGCAGGCAGATAGCGGCATTATTCGTGCGTTTGACATGGATACGCGTCACCAAATGAGCAAGATTAGGCAGCTTGTCGGGTACGTACCGCAGGAAATTACGTTGTACGAGAAGCTGAGTGCGGTCCAGAACTTGAAATTTTTTGGTGAAATGTATGGAGTGAAAGGCGCCGAGCTGAAGCGACGTATTGAAAATGTACTTGAACAGGTGGGATTGTCTGATCGGGCCAGTGAAGCGGTAGGAACGTATTCAGGCGGGATGAAACGCCGAATCAATTTGGCGGCAGCACTGCTGCATCAGCCCCAATTGGTTATTCTGGATGAGCCGACAGTGGGAATCGATCCACAATCGCGGAATCATATATTTGAAATGATACGTGGTTTAAGGAAAGAAGGGTTGACCCTCGTGTATTCCACTCACTATATGGAGGAAGTGGAGGCATTATGCGACGATATTGCCATCATCGATCATGGCTCAGTAATTGCGCAGGGCAGCTTGCACGAGATATTGGAGCGGCACGCGGATAAAGCGGTATACGTAGAGTCGGACCACATAACGGAGCCACCACAGTTGAGCGGCATTATACAGGCAAGTGCGCGTGGTCGGGGCTGGGTGCTGGAGAGCGAACAACCTTTAAATACATTGCATGATATGTCTCGACTGCTCGCTGAAGCGGGTGCTAATGTGCATGCACTTGAGCTGGTAAAGCCTTCGCTTGACCGTGTGTTTCTGAAGCTGACAGGTACGGCGCTGCGCGACTAATCGTCATTGGCAAATATATTGGAGTGGGGAGTGGGATCATGATTCGCAGTATTTTTATAAAAGAGACGCAGCTGCTGCTAAAAGATAAGGGGACATTTTTCTGGCTATTCGTATTGCCAATCTTATTCATCGTTATGTTCTCTTCTATCTTTGGTAATGCAGGCACGACAACATATACGATTCGTTATTATGATGCGGACGGAACAAAAGAATCCAATCAGTTCATTGAGACGCTGGCTCGAATCAAAGGATTTGAACTGGCAGCAGACAAGGAGAAATCACTGGCAGATCAAATCCAAGCGGTGAGAGACGGCAAGCAAACTTCTTTGCTTGTGATCCCTCAAGGCTACAGCCAACGCCTGCTTGGAAGCGGTACGGCTGAAGTGGAACTGCATCGTGATGCTGCAGGTGATGCTGCCACAGCGCCTGTCGCAGCTGTACTGGACAGTGTAACCAAACAGTACCAGGAACATAAATTGCGGGTGGCGCTGAAGGAAACGGGGCAAAGCCAGACAGGAATTGATTCGTTGCTAGCTGCCCCAATTCAAGTAAAAGACATCAAGGAAAACGTGGCTAAAGCGAATCCAGTCACGCAAATTGTACCGGGATATACCGTCATGTTTGTATTCTTTATTATGATTACGATGATCCATAATTTCCTGCGGGATCGGGATTCAGGTATGGTATCGCGCCTCAAAGGTACACCGCTGAAGCCGCATCAATACCTGATCGGCATGTGGCTGCCCAACATGATGGTGGTGCTCATCCAATCGACGGTTCTCCTGACATTTGGATTTATCGTATACGGTCTTCATCTAGGCGATTTGCTTGCAGTTGCAGCTGTTGTAATCAGCTTGTCCATTTGCGCAACGGGAATTGGATTGATGTTATCGGTACTGGTCAACAGCGTCAATACAGGGGTGGCGATCGTTCAAATTATCGCGATGGGAGGTGCCATCGTTGGAGGGCTTTGGTTCCCCTATGATTTCCTGCCTAAGGCGGTGCAGTGGATCGGTTTATTTACGCCACAATATTGGGCGCAGCGAGGCATGCAGGATGTCATGATCCGGGGAGCACATCTGGATGGTGTATGGATCACGATCCTTATCCTGCTGGCATTTGGCTTGGCAGGTCTGGCAGTCGCTACTGCAAGCTTCAACCGTTTTGCAGCCAAAGCAAAAAATTAGAATACTACTGAATAGATTACCCCCGCGACTAGTGGCCAACTGTCGCGGGGGTATTAACTTTCAAAGAGTGCCACTGTTGCCCAGCGGCTCTTGACCGTGCTAATGGGTTTCAACAGTGCGGCTGGCAGTTGAAGCAGAGGCCCCGGCGTACCTCGTGTATGAGGCAAAGACGATGATTAAGCATTCTGCTGCAGCCAAGTTTTCATTTCTTTGATTTCAAATAATTGCTCGATATGAAAGACGCCAGACGGATATGACGATTTGCAAATGGCATGTGCGACATAGGCGCCTACTCTGGCGGTCATATCCGATTGATTGCGACCATGCAGCATGCATTCGACGGTTGATTCTATGCCTGCTCTTCGACCTTTTGCTTTAGCCGTCACGGCGAAGCGATCTTCACCGAAGTGAAATTGGTTAAAGCACTTTACAGTTGCATTCCGAACCCAGGGGACCCGAAGTATACGAGATAAGCCGGATTTACGCAGCCCTGCTACGAGAGCAGTCACCACTGACGAATCAAAGCATAGGCGCGTAGCAACGGATGGTACACCCAATGTATGGGGGAGCGTCTGTTGATCGGAAAATGGGAAGCGATAGGCTCGCTTGCGCCCTTGTTCGTGCCCGAAATCAGCTATCTGGCCGCTAGTGAAGCTGTCGACAACCACTTTCCGATTGTTTTCGGTAACTTCAAATGAAGCACTTAATTGATCCACAGTCCACTCAATGGCGGCCGTTCCATGCCGATCCCCAAGTCCAAGCATAATGGTTAGATCAATGCTGTCTGTCCGCTCAAGCTGCTTTGAAGCTTGGAGCGCAAGCAAGTTAGTTAGGCCTGGTGCAAGTCCAACGCTTAATACTGCGGTTGCGCCGTATTCCTCAGCTTCGTCTCGCATCTGTTCGACTTCTGCCAGGAAGGAACCACTTGCCGAAACGTCGATATAGTGCGTCCCGTTCTGGAAGCAGGCGCGGACAAAGCTGCTGTCCTCCTGATCGAGGCACATAACGACCAATTTGACGCGTGTCAGCAGGAGGGGATCTACTGGAGCGCTAATATCCAGCAGCATGGGCTTTACTTGGCCATTTAAAGCTGTGGATAGCTGCTCCGCGCGCTTGAAATTGCGTCCCGCGGCATATACTTTTCCGGGATACAAGGCACCCAATTGACGACATATCGTACTGCCTACATGGCCGTAACCGCCAACAATAATAATTTGGTCTTTAACTGTCATGATGATCACCTATCCTTTGATAGCGAACCAGGCGTCAATGAGATAGGCTCCATAATAGGATGTCGGCTCTCTGAATCCTGCTTCTCTAAGAAGTGTTAACATTAGGGCATCTGGAACGGGATCGAATTCCTGACCGAATGAAGCCGCGAATCGTTCCCAATCTTCTACTGGAACCCCATTAGCTAGCATATGAGCTTTCCAGGCCTGCATCATAATTGCAAAGCTTTCTGTAGTGGGGTTGCCATTAATGGACGCTATAAATAAAGGTGCCCCTGGCTTTAATCTCTGGTAGAGGCTGTTAAGCAGCGCAGCCTTTTCACTTAGACCTTGTACAAAGTGAAGTACAAGCAAGCAGGTAGCGGCATCATAATGGAGCGGCTGCGGTAATTGATCGATACTGCCATGGAACAAGGTCACTTGCTGCCCCAGCGACGTCGAGTCCAGCCGCTGCTTGGCTGCTTCCAGCATGCGATCGGAAGGGTCTACGCCAGTCAGCTTCCAGTCGGGATGCCGACTTCCGAGCGTCACCAGCTCTTGTCCCCCGCCTGCGCCAACGATCAGCACCTCTGGAGGTTGGTGTAAGAGTGGTAATTGCGCTGCCATCAGACGTGCGGTCATATCATACAGAAGATAATAACCAGGAATTTTGGCGGCTATTGTATCTACATAGCGATCTGCTTGCGAATGATTCCAGTTCATGAAAGCATCTGATGAAGGATTCATTGGGTTGCTCCTCACGTAATTGATATACAATAGAAATACGATTTGATCTTAATTATAATGACAGCGCTGTGAACCACCATCCCAGATATGTGGGATTTGATGTGGATGTACGCTGTTTATAGGGGAATGATGGGAGATGAAGAGCTATGCAGCCCTTTACCAGGCGGGTCATCGATATTATTAAAGGTATACCTGAAGGTTCCGTCATGACATATGGTCAAGTGGCTGAACTAGCTGGAAGCAAGCGAGGGGCAAGGCAGGTTGTACGTATCCTCCATTCGATGAGTACAGCTTACGAGCTTCCATGGCACAGAGTCATCAATGCCAAAGGGGAAATCGCATTGTTGGATGATGAAGCCCGATTTAAGCAGATCCTTTACTTAAACAGCGAAGGTGTCATGCTGGATGAAGAGGGGCGCATTGATCTGGTAAAATACAGGGCGAAGATGTCGTAAAGACAATACTTACATGATGCGGTAAAGGTTGCCACAGTTGGTTGGTACTTGAGGTATACATCATTTTCGGCTGCAGCGTGTATAATGGAAGCTAGAACTGTGAGAAGGGATGAGCATATGCTGAACATTACGGAATACAGCGTGGAAATATTAAAGGATCCCTTTGGTATTTTGTCAGGCAAGCGATATGAATTTATAGTGGATCTGGATGTTCCAGAGGATGACGAGCTCCATTCGGAGCATGGTGTGTACATAAAGGCGATCTTTATGGTGGATGAAGATCAGTCACGTATCGTCAAATATGATTTTTACGAACATACGACGCATCAATATCTGGACTTTGACATGGAGCCTGAAGAGGAAGCGGCGTTAGCCGATTTCTGCAAGGCGCATACCGGAGACACAGAATAACAGACAGGCGGGCACATTGTGCCACCTAAAGAGGAAGCTGGTTTCAACACGTATTTTTACGTGTAGGGAACCAGCTTTTTTTCTGAGCAGGGTAATCCCTATCTACAATTGTTTAAGCGATTTCACAATTAGCACTCCCAAAGCCTCCCCAATTTAAATATAATGAAGGCAGTGTTATATTTTTCCTGACTTTCAGTCGAATAATACAATTGAATAAGCAGAGACCGTTCTATATTAATCAATGGGTAATAGCTGAGGGGGAAGCCGTAATGAAGTTGCGATTTGAAGGAAATGTAAGCGATCTGCGAGCTGGTATTGAACTGCTCGCAAAGGAAATTCAATTCATGGAAGCGCAAGACGGTATACCTGTCCTTGTCGAATCTTCGTCTGGTGTACTGGAAGTAGGTTTGGATCAAGGCAAAGGGTACATACGTTACGGACATAAGCACCAATTTTTCCGGGGGCTCGGGCTATTTGTACAGCACGCCCGCAATGGTCAACCGTTCCAGCTTAGAGAGAAGCAGCAGTTTGATACGGTGGGCCCTATGTTCGACCTATCCCGTAATGCGGTACTGACACTGGATAGCTTTAAGTTTATGTTGCGTAAGATGGCCTTAATGGGCATGAACACGGTTATGTTGTACATGGAAGATACCTATGAGATTGGCGAAGAGCCTTACTTTGGTTACATGCGAGGACGGTACTCGCATGCGGAACTGCGCGAAATTGACGATTACGCCGATCAATTTGGCATCGAGGCATTCCCAAGTATCCAGACGCTCGCGCATCTGGAGGAGTTCTTGAAGTGGGAGCCAGTAAAAGAGTATAAAGATACCAAGGGTGCGCTGCTGGTCGGCGGCGAGAAGACGGATCAATTAGTCGAACAAATGATAGAAGCCGCAAGTGCCCCGTTCCGCAGTCGTAAGATTCATATAGGCATGGATGAAGCGGAGGAACTTGGGCGCGGCAAATACTTGGACCACAACGGGTTTACGAGCCGATTTGATATTATGACGGCACATTTAGAAAAAGTGCTGGATATCGTACGGCGCCGTGGCTTAAAGCCGTTGATGTGGAGTGACATGTTCTTAAAATTTGCCTCTACGGATGGCAGTGAGCATTATGATACGGAGACACAAATTCCTGCAGAAATGGCAAGCCGTATCCCTAAAGATGTAGACATGGTCTATTGGGATTATGTCCATACCGAGCGAGAGGATTACGAGAAGCTGATCGCCAAGCATCGGCCATTGGGCTGCAATCTGGTGTTTGCCGGGGGTGTGTGGGTGTTTAACACCTTTGGTGTTAATTACGGCTTATCGCTTAACGCGACAGACATCGCCCTGCAGGTGTGCAAGGAGCAGGGCATACGTGAGGTATATGCGACGATGTGGGGCGATGACGGTATGGAGAGCAATCCGTATATCGCCTTGTACGGCTTGCAATTCTATGCGGAGCATGCTTATGCGGAAGGCAAGTTGGACGAAGCACAGCTTGCGGAGCGGGTGAAGTTCTGTACGGGAATTGAAGCGGATGCCTACTTGCAGTTGAAATATTTGGACGAGACGCCTGGTGCTGAGCCGGACAACCGGAAGCAGAGCAATCCTTCGAAGTTCCTGCTCTACCAAGATGTGCTGCTTGGCTTGTTCGATAAGCAGATTGAAGGGCTTGATATTGCGGCCCACTATGAGCAATTAGAGCAGCAGATTCGCCGCCGCCGCGTGCAGGAGGCCGAACTGGATTATATGTTCGAGGTGCCGGAGAAGCTGTGCGGCGTGCTGAAGCGTAAGAGCGAGATTGGCATCGCTCTGAAGCAGGCGTATGACGCCAAGGATCACGATAAGCTGCGGCATATCGCGGTGGAAGTACTGCCTGAGATTACGGATGCGGTACAGGCGCTGCGGGCCGCTCACCGGACCCAATGGCTGCGTATGTTTAAGCCATTTGGCTGGGAAGTTATTGATATCCGGTATGGTGGTGTCGTAAACCGTCTGGATACGGCTTCTATGCGGCTGCTTGATTATACGGAGGGCCGAATTGGACAGATTGAGGAGCTTGAACAAGAGCGGTTATTGTACAGCTCATCCAACCGATTTAATCAGAAAGGCTTAGGCTGGTGCAGCTATTATTATCGGATGGCATCGCCAAATGTCTTCTTCCATGTGTTGAACCCATTTTAAATGAAAAGAGCAGCAGAACTATAAAATAAAGAAAGGCGTCCTCGCACCGTGCCATCTCGACGACTGGCGTGAGGACGCCTTTTCTCTGCATGTATGACATATATGCTAGCGGCTGCTTGAAGACCAACGAAAGAGCCTGTCCACTCCTGTGCGGTGTGCCATGTTAAAGCAGGTTTAAGCTCCCTTTAAATTGACTTTTAGATTCATAATTAGAGCATCAAAATATCTCGAATCTCTTGCTCTGTTAGCGAGGACAAAGCTTCTTCACCAGGTTGAATGACTTCTTCGATGAGATCCTTTTTCCTTTGCTGCAATTCATACATCTTGTCCTCTACGGTGCCTTGCGTGACAAGTCTTATCACTTGTACGACATTTTTTTGCCCGATGCGATAAGCCCGATCTGCTGCCTGCTGCTCTACAGCCGGGTTCCACCATAGATCATACAGAATAACTGTATCTGCTCCCGTCAAGTTAAGACCTGTACCACCTGCTTTTAACGAAATGAGAAACAAGTCCCGTTCGCCTTCGTTGAATCGGCTGCACAGCTCTACTCGCTCAGCTGAGGGTGTACTGCCGTCTAGATAGAAATGGGCTACTCCCAGTTCGGTTAACTCTCGTTTAATTAGATTGAGCATCCCTGTGAACTGAGAGAATACAAGCAATCGTCGGCCTGCAGATCTAGACTCTTCGATAATATCGAGCAGCAGCTCGAATTTGGCTGAACTTCCAGCATAACCGTCGACGAACAGAGCAGGATGGCAGCACAACTGGCGTAACCGGGTAAGGCCTGCCAAGATTTTGATGCGGCTTTTCTGAAACCCAGTCTCGTCTAAATGTTTGAGGGTGTCTTTTTGCAGCTTGGCCAGATAGGCCAGATACAGTTTCTTCTGCTCAGGCAGCAGCTCAGAAGCTTGTACCGATTCGATTTTCTCAGGCAGTTCTTTGAGCACGTCCGTTTTCAGCCGACGCAGCAGAAAGGGACGGGCCCGTTTGGCCACGATATCACGCGGTAGATCGTTAAAGGCCTGTCTATCTGAGAACAGTTCTGGGAAGACAACATCAAAGATCGACCACAGTTCCTCTAGTCTGTTCTCTACAGGTGTACCTGTAAGAGCAAATCGGTATTTTGCCTGAATTGTTTTCACGGCATGCGCCGTCTGCGTTGTGTAATTCTTGAATGCCTGCGCTTCATCCAGAATGAGCGTATGGAAAGCGGGCTTGGCATATAACTTGATATCCCGGCGCAGCAGGGGATACGAAGTGATAATCACATCCGCTGCAAATTCCTTGCTCAACAAATGGATGCGTTCTGCCTTACTTCCATCAGCGATGGCAACTTTTAGTTCAGGAGCGAATCTCTGCAGTTCATTACGCCAATTGTATAGCAGCGAGGCAGGCGCGATGACAAGGGCTGGCATTTTCTGTTTGCGAATGTCAGGCAGCATGGACACAAGGAATGTTATAGTTTGCAGTGTTTTGCCCAGGCCCATATCGTCTGCAAGAATGCCCCCAAAGTGATAATGGGCTAACGTTCTCATCCACTGATACCCATACTTCTGATAATCACGAAGCACAGGTGTCAAATGGTCTGGAAGCGGGAAATCCAGATTGTCGGGATTACGCATATTTTCTAGAAAAAGGCGCAGCGATCTGCCAATGGAGATGGCATTCCCATGATCTCCGGTATGCATCAGTTGCAGGCTGCGGGCGATTGGAATACGGAAAAAGGCGGCTTTTTCCTCTTCTTTGTACAGATCCATCGTGTCCATGAAGCGGCCAATCTCTTGGAAAGCTTCACTTTCAAGTGACAGCAAGGCGCCGCTTGGCAAACGGTAATATTTCCTTTTATCTTCTAAAGATTGCAGCAGATGGCGAATGTCGGTTTCGGCGATCCCGTCCATCTCAAACTTGAATTCGAGCCAGTCAGTGCGCTCGTCCACATTAACCGTAATTTGTGGCGCCACAGGGGCGGCATGCAATCGTGCCTTAACAGCGGAAGTAGCATAGATCTGCACCCAAGCCTTCAGCTTGGGTACTACGTGATACAAGAAATCGTATTCCGCATCCTCATCATCGAGGAAGTAGCCGCCTTCTGTCTTGGCAAAAGGGCATTGCTCCATCATCTCCATAATTTGCTGCTCTTGCTCTGTGTCTCGTATGAGAATACGGTTAGCGGCACGCTGATGGGTGTGTGCTTCTAATGGATTAAGAACGATGTCACCGTACTGGAACTCCAATCCTGCAAGCAGGCGATCCCGAACGCGGTCAAGGTAAAGCTTTGCTTGCAGCGCGGGCTGTACGATTCGCTCGGCAATGGCCTGCGTAATGCTGACGCTTCCCAGTTTTGATAAGCCAGGAATGACTTGATCCATGTAAGGCTCGATCTGGCCCGAAGGAATTCGAAATACTTGCTTGCGGTAGGACTCCAGCAATTGCTTCATCTCGCTGAGCCGCTTGCAATGATCAGGAGATAGTTTAATCAGCCTTCCTCCTGATATGACCATCCCGTACTGCTCCATAACTGTAATCTGATTCATGCCCAGCACTTCCATCTGGAAGCCTTCATCTTCAGCTTGATCCAGCTTAAATTTCAGTGGAAGCGGTTCGTCGACTATCTGTAAGCCGGGATAGCAAATCCCTTCATGGTCCAGAGTGACAGATTTGGCTTGGGCAAGCAGGGAAGAAAGGTCATGCCATATATAAGCAGGCAGTGGAAGGGTACGCTCTCCACCAGCACGATTCACGGGGCTGGAGTAGCTATGGGCAGTCTCCAGATGAACCTCTTCCTGACGATAAGCGCGAATAAGCTGTTGCAGAATCGCATCATCCTGAGGATGAAAGCTGTGCAGCAAGGGATCATACGTGAACAGCTTGGAAAAGGTATAGTCTCTCCCCCGATCAATGCTGTCCAGAAACTCGCGCAGCTTCTGAACGACATAGAGCCGCTTGGGGCCAACCTTGCATTCGATGGCAAGAATGAACTTGCGATATCCATAAGAGATAGGCTTGCAGGTAAATTCCATTTCAAGCTGTACGCGCTCATCAAAGCGTGATCGTGCTCCAGCGGAGCGCTTCTGCTTTCCGCTAAAGAGTCCCAGCATCCCTTTAGTAACTTGGATGTCACTGCTGGCAATCGCAGAAAGTTCGGCTGCTCGTTCATTACCTTGCGGTATAGCCTGCTCAGGTCGGGCGTCGGTATGATCAGCAAGTTCAATGGGGCTGGCATGAGCAGGGGACCGCTCATCCTGTTCCAATTCGTGTATACATAAGAGTACAGCAGCAATATGTTTGCAGAAGCTTCCCTTTGCCGGAAACCCGGGACAGGTGCACACAGCTGTTATATGTTTGTTTGGATCTCTATCTACGTTCACGCGGTAATGATCTTGAGTTCCGTGCACAGTAGCTTCAAAGCTTCCGGCGCGGAAATTATGGTGTATTAACGTGACTCTTCCGGCTGTATAGTAGGCTTCGCCTCGTTCATAAGAGAATAGGCCGCACTGTGACTTAATAATAGGCAGGGTCAACTTTAAGCTCATTGCCTCGATCCTTCCTTTATATAAATGAAAATAGGAACAGGGATTGGACTTCTTATGTTTATGATAGCAGAAATAAACATAAAAAAATAAAAGTTGAGTAGGGCGACGAAGAGATGTTAAGAATATGTTCAGTATAGTTTGATAAAATTAAAATTACTGTGGATACACAAAAATAAAACCAATATATGGTTTTCAGTAAGATTTGCATAATGAGTTGACAGTATGGATCGGATATGTTTCTGTATGTATAGAGGCGCCACCTTGCAGGCTTATTCGATAGTGATGGTGTTATTTTTATGAAGGAGACTGAGGTATGAGCAAGAATGTGATCCTGTGCATAAGTATTCTTCTGTCTCTGTTTACGACGGTGGCATGCAAGCAGCCAGAACATGCTGAACAGCCCCCAGGGGAAGCCCATTTATTGCCGATACAGCGTTATGGCAATGCTCTACATATGCAAGAGAAACAAAACCAACTATACAACTTTATCGTGAACAAGCTGTCGGGCCCAAATGGTATACATACCAATTACCGCAATACCGGCCAATCGGCGGAAATGGCGACCGGACATGAGGTGTTAAGTGAATCCGCAGGACTTATGATGCGGTACTATGCGCTCACTGGACAGCAAGATGCATTTGATCAAGAGTGGTCAAGAGCGCAGCAAAGCTTTAATTTGTCAGCAGGCTTCAGTTATCGTTTTAGCCCAGAGTTGCAAAAGAAGTATACACTCAATGCGGCTGTTGATGACCTGCGGATCATCCGTGCGCTGTATGAAGCAGGTCAATCGTTTAAGAGCGAGCACTACGTGAAAGAGGGAGCAACTTATGGCAGCAGGTTCTACGAGCATAATGTCAAAGAGGGGTACTTGTACGACTTTTATGACGAAACTTACCATATCACAAATGACTTTGTGACATTATGTTACATTGACCTTGCTGCGCTGAGACTGCTTCCAATCGATGCTAAGCAGCAGGAACAGTTGTATGGGAATATGCTTGGCATTGCTAAAAAGGGCTATTTGTCAGATAAATTTCCTTTTTACGAAACCAGATACCAATATAAAACCAATGCTTACCGTTCGGAGAACATTAACACAGTGGAATCGCTGATTACGATTTTATCTCTTGCTGAAGTGAAACAACATAATCAGGCCAGCATTCAATATATTAAGAATCAGGTTAAAGCAGGCACTTTATACGGCCAATATACCAAAGAAGGAACGCCGACCAACGATATTCAATCAACAGCCATTTATGCGATTGCTGCCATGCTCGGTTCTGAGCTTGGGGACAAGTCCTTATACGAAGATAGCATTCGGAGGATGAATCAATTTCAGATTGAAGATGGAGGTAGTCCTTTGCGAGGGGGATTTGGCGATACAGCTTCTGAACAAGCATTTTCTTTTGATAATCTAATGGCCTTGCTGGCCTATGCATATTAATAAAACGTAATAAGGGGATGGCGTGCGGCATGGCTAACATCAGGTCCAAATTACATATGGAGCGCGGACTTGTGTGGTTAAGCCGCTATGTGTCGCCGTCCCTCTTGGCTGCGTCCGGAGTATTAATAATCACGATTATTGCTTTGTTTGTACCTCCATATATCGGGATGGCCGATAACGGCGATTATTTTCGTATTTTGTACAGCAACGGATTGTATTTTAATACGCCCGATTACGACAGCCAGTATTTTGGCTACTTTATTAAGAAGTTTGGCATTTTTCAATATTTCAATGAGAATCAAGCGAGCTTGTTTTCATCTCAATCGCTCTTTATTAAGTTTTCGATATGGCTAAATACGTTTGTGGATCAGCAAGTGTTTGATGTTCGGGTCCAAGCCGTCCTGTTTACAGTCTTATATATCGTGGCAGTCTACCTGTTGGTAGAAAGCTTGACGTGGAAAGTGCCCGTGAAGTACGGATATCCGATTGCGATACTGGCTATTTTTTTGTTTGCGGATACCGCTTATACCGCTTATTTTAACTCTTTCTTTGGTGAGAGCATCGTGTTTATTATGATGGTGTATGTATTTGCAGCAGGACTGCTGATGTATAGGAAACGATATAATGACTATGTCCTGATGGCGATATTGCTCGTGAGCGGTTTGCTTCTGACCACCAGCAAGCAGCAAAATGCACCGCTGGGCATCATCATTGCCCTAATGGGCGTGGGTCTGATCTTTATCCGTAAAGAAAGGACGTTCCGTGTGTGTATGGCTTCTTCACTAGCCGTTCTACTGCTTGCGGGTATTGGGACATATGCATTAATCCCGAAGGAGTTTGTTAATATTAACAAATACCACGCGATGACACGAGGGATTCTGATGGGTTCGGAAGACCCTGAAGATACGTTGAGCAAGTTTGAAATTGATAAGCAGTATGCAATATTAAACGAAAGTATCTATTATGAGCTGTATACCACAATAGATGTAGATTCGCCGATACTGGAAGATCATTTCTATAACAAGTATGGGTTTGGTTCTATTTTAAAATATTACGTGACACACCCTGGGAAGGCTATTGATATGCTTGATCTAGCCGCCAAAAGCGCATTTAAAATTCGCCCTCCGGCCATGGGGAACTATGAGAAATCGGTGGGCAAAGCGTTCAGGGAGCAAACGAACTTCTTCTCAGGTTACAGTACTTTAAAAGCAGCGATGGCTCCCAAGACATTTGGATTTGTTGTCATCTGGATGATCCTTATACTTGGGTTATACATGCCTGCGTTTATTGCCGCCGTGAAGGCCAAAAATAGTAGACGCATGCTCCGATTGCCACTAATTGTAACCATGGTCCTAATGGGCTTGTCTGGTATTGCGGTATCTATTATTGGTGCGGGGGATGCGGATTTATCCAAGCATGAATTTGTGTTTACGGCTGCCTTTGACATCGTAACATTTGTTGTTGTTGCTGATGCGATTCGTCGTCGTTTATGGAGTGGTCAAGAGCTGGACAGTCCCTAATATTTAATCGGTATCGGAGGTGACGTGATGGAGGGCTGCAAGTACATGAAATTAATAATGATCTTAGTTATGACACTAGGCATTCTGATGGGGAGCACTCCAGCTTCTGTTCACGCCGCAGACGCCGTAAAGGAAAAGCCGATACATGTCCTGCTCACGTATGACAGCTATGGCATAGGGACACCGAGACAAGGTAGTATAGACGCGTTACAGCAGCTTCTTGCCGCTTACGGTGTCCAAGTCACCATCGCGGATATCGACAGCTATCAAGTAGGGACACTTCAGACATACGAGAAAGTGATTGGAGTACATAATGCATATGATCTGCCCTTAACGAATGCCGACTACATAGCAGATTTGGCAGCGTATAAAGGTGACTATTTGCACATCGGGGCCATGATCCCCGCCCAAGTGGAAGCTAAGCTGGGTCTGCGCACGCAGATGGCAAGAGGCGGCACAATCCGGCTCTCCGTCGGGAAGCTTCAGCAAACATTTATTCAAGCAGAGCCACTCCCCTACGCAGAGCAAAGCGCTGGCCGTACATACGGTGAGCTTGCTCTTGCAGGAAAAACATATCCATTTGCAGTATCCCATGAACGATATGCATATATTCCTTATTTGAAGCAAGGAAATCTTAGTGAAATTGCGGCCGCTTATGTGTTGAAGGATTGGCTCGAAGTGAACCGTAAAGGGCGCACTTACCTGCTATTTAAAGAAGTTTACCCATTTTCTGATTTACAGCTGCTGGAACGTCTTGCAGATCAGCTCCATGAGGCGGGACTCCCCTTTATGGTCAGCGTCAGACCCGTGTTCAGCAATACGGATTACCCCGCCATGAAGCGTTATTTGGAGACGCTAAAATATATACAGTCACGAAATGGCAGCATCATCGTCAACGCCCCGGTCGTAGCCTCGACCATCAGTGTACAAGACGATACACTACAGGCTAAAATGGAGAGCTTTATTGATGTACTGGCTGATTACGGCATTGCGCCATTAGGCGTAGGAGCGGAAATGTATTGGTCATATGACCATTTGTATGCGGAGCAAGGGATGTCCTTCTCCGATTCAGCTGTGCTGTATCCGAATGAACAGGCCAGTTACAGGTCCAGAGCGGATACCTCTAAAGCATTTCAATCTTCGTTGTTCAGTATGCCATTAAGTTTCATGGATCAGTTTGAGCGCTCTAGCAGAGCAATTCCATCCCTACCGATGGATTCGGTTATTACGTATGACTTTTTTAAGGACCGGGAGCAGTTGGATAATGCCATTCAAAGTTTACTTGATAGCTGGATTACATTCGCGGATTACAAGTATGAATCACATGCGGTAAGAACGCCGCGGAACGAAATTATATCGTACAAAGGAACAATCGCTATTAATGGTCAAAGCGTAGACCTTGGGAGTGCGATCAAGGATATCAGCTCGGACTATACGTATAAGGAAGAGCAGCAGAAGAGCTTTGAGAAGCTGTTTAATGTACAAAACAAAGTATTTATTATCATTATCATCGTTACACTGATGGTGTTCGGCGGCTTCTTCATCGTTGGATATCGGTTGTATAAACGAAAATATTACAAATAAGGAGGCAGACATGACGATAGCAGATGTTCTTATGTTGATTGCGGTTATCTGCATCTGGTCCCTCTTGCTCGTGAATGTGGTCTTGATTATTGCGGGTTACCTGTACTATATCGATATTGAAGGAGAGGCTGTTCCAGAGATTAAAGGGGAGGCGCCATTTGTCTCCATTATGGTACCTGCCCATAATGAAGGCGTTGTGATCACGCAGACGGTTGAATCATTGTTGGCGCTTGATTATCCTCATGAACGTTATGAGATTATTGTCATTAACGACAACTCTTCCGACAATAGCAGTGTGCTGCTCGGCGATTTGAAAGAACGTTATCCTGGGCGCAACTTGATTATTATTAATACGGATGCAGTTACAGGCGGCAAAGGGAAATCTAATGCCCTGAATATAGGATTCGCGCAGAGCAAAGGTGAGCTGATTGCCATCTACGATGCGGATAATACGCCTGAGAAGACCGCTTTGCGATATCTGGTAGGCGAAATTATGCACGATGAATCGTTAGGAGCTGTCATCGGCAAGTTCAGGACACGCAATCGCAACACAAATTTGCTGACACGTTTTATCAATATCGAGACCTTGTCGTTTCAATGGATGGCGCAAGCGGGTCGATGGAAGCTATTTAAGCTGTGTACGATACCCGGCACCAACTTTATTATGCGAAGACATATTATTGAGGAGATTGGAGGCTGGGACGTTAAAGCCATCGCGGAAGATACCGAGATCAGCTTCCGAATCTACATGATGGGTTATCGAATCAAGTTCCAACCTAAAGCCGTGACATGGGAGCAGGAACCGCAGACGATTAAGGTATGGTTCAAGCAGCGAACACGCTGGGCTAAGGGCAACATTTATGTCATCGTTAAAAACATCCCACTGCTGTTTGAGCGTTCGGCTAAGATCATCCGTTTTGATATCCTATACTTTTTATCCATTTACTTCTTACTGCTGACTTCTTTGGTTATGTCTGACATTCTGCTTATTCTACATGCATTGGGTTATGTGCACACGACCATTGCAGGATTCAGTTCTTTCTTATGGGTACTGGCGATCACGTTATTTATTGTAGGAACTTTTATTACTATTATTACGGAAAAAGGAGAGATGAGACTCTCCAATCTGTGGATTATTTTGCTCATGTATGTGTCTTATTGTCAATTATGGATGGTTGTTGCGGCTTACGGTTTATACAACTATGTAAAGGATCAATTGTTTAAGCGGGAAGTCAAATGGTACAAAACGGAACGATATTAAGACAGGAGAGAAGCTCGTGAATAAACGGTGGATTGTGATAGGCATGACCTGTTTGTCCTTATTATTTGTACAGTTAGGACAAGCTTCTGCGGCTGTAGCTAATGGCATTCAAGCAGCCGGTCAGCAGATGTATGAGACGGTGCTAAGCAGCACGGATACAGCATTGTCAGGCGTAATGGCATCCCGACAGTTTTATTTCCAAACGGAATCCTATTGGAACGTTCGCGAAGTGAAGATCAATCTAGATTATAAAGCCTCGCCTCTGACACGTGGTGAACAATCGAGTGTCACACTGGTTATGAATGGTACGAAGTTCCATTCGTTTCGCCCTGCTGTAAGTGAAGCGGTGAAACAGCGTCTGACAGTTACGGTGCCGAGAGAACTGATTGTTAAGGGCAGCAATACGTTAACAGTGGAAGGTTATATTGTTACTAACCTAGAGAACCAGATTTGTGTACCCGTTGAGAAACGTGATAATTGGTTGCAGCTGCGGCAGACGTCCAGTGTGGAGGTAAACTATAGAAATGAAGCATTGACGGGAAGTATTAATGACTTCAACCGCCATTTTGTAGGCAGGGACATGGTCAATGCCAACCTTGGTGCGATTGCAGTGCCTTCCAAGAGCCAGCCGGCTGAATTGGAAGCAGCCGTTCATGCGTTGTCTGGCTTTGCCAAAGCCAACAGCTTAAAAGGGAAAGCCATCCCCATACATACTTGGGATACGGCTGCATTGAGGGAAAAGCAAACTATTGTGGCGATTGGTTTATATGATAATTTGCCAACAGCTCTGCAGAGCGCTATAGGTAATGAGGACTTAAGCGGCACGGCACTTATTCGTGTGATCTCTATGGATCGTCAGCCTACGCTTGTTGTTACGTCAAAAAATCCCGACTTATTAGTAAAAGCCGGCAGATTGCTGGCCAATCAAGAGATGGTTGGCCAATTAGCCGGAACTAGTAAGCGAGTAGACGCTAATACAAATGTAGACACACCCGATGTTACTGTGAACCGCAACGTAACATTAACCGAGGCTGGTGATCGACTGACAGGCTGGATGCATCAAGAGAAGACATACTTTGTTTCTTTACCTGCAAACCGTTCAATAGCAGATGCAAGCAAGGTTAGTCTAGATCTGCGGTATGCCAAGAACCTGGACTTCCATCGTTCCTTGGTGACGGTGCTGATTAACAATACACCGATCGGCAGCAAGAAGCTGACTTCAGAGATGGCCAATGGGGATACATTCTCACTGCCAATTCCAAAGAACCTTGATGTAACCGGTAATTTCTCTGTTACGGTTGCCTTTGATCTGGAACTGGAGAACGTGACATGTGTGCAGCCGCAAGATCAGATGCCATGGGCATATATTACGAAGGATTCCTTGCTGCAATTAAATACGAAGGATAAAACCGATCTGCTGTTTAACAATTATCCGAATCCATTTCTTCGGGATGGTGGATATAACCAAGTTGCGGTAGTCATG
Organism: Paenibacillus sp. ACRRX; assembly: GCF_022346885.1. Classification (GTDB taxonomy): domain Bacteria; phylum Bacillota; class Bacilli; order Paenibacillales; family Paenibacillaceae; genus Paenibacillus_B. Next base: position 422,309 of record NZ_JAKRNK010000003.1, on the reverse strand, counting down.
CCGCAGGTTAAAGATAGCTACACGTACTTGGCGTTGTCCAATCTGTTTAATCTGCTGGGACAATATGCTGAGGGTAACACGGGAGACGTTAAGTTCTATGAAGACAGCGCAGCAGCAAAGGTGCTTCAGGAGCGTAACATTATTGCGATTGGCTCCTACCATAACAATAAGATTTTTCAGGATCCGAAGTTAAAGCTGTACTTCCAGTATGATTCCAAAGGTGATGGCTTCATTTCTAATGAGAAAATGAGTATCGACACGGATTATGGAAAACGTATGGGGACACTGCAGTTATTAGACTCGCCTTATGAGCCGGGTCACGGATTGCTGGCCGTTACAGGGGCTGGCTCTGAGTACTATTATCTTGCATCCAAGCTTTTGGCGAGTGAGAGTACAAAGTGGAAAGTATATGGAGACGGTGTAGCTACAGATAAGGACGGTAATATTCACGCCTATCGCTTCAAGAAACAGACCGAGCAAGAGTCGAAGTCTGTTCTAGATGACGTATTGGAACGTGGAGACGTACTTGGCTTCATGGTTGCCGCGGTGCTGGTGATGCTTCTTGTCCTGGTGGCGTTAATTCTGATGATTCGCAAATACAGAAAGAAACGGGGGGCGGGCGATGAAACGGAATCAAAGTAGCCTAGTATCGGATGGCGCTTTCTTGCTCTGGTTTGTCATCACCTTTATTTGCGTCGTATTTATGGTTGGCGACCCTAACCGTTACCTCGTTAATATCATTTTTCTGAACGTTGCATTTCTAATTGCCATTGTGACCTATTTTACGACGGTGACAACGGGATTAATTATGAACATCGTGTTTATTTTTGGATATGGAACGTTCACATTGTACCAGACAGTGATCGAAGGCGGAGTTATCGGTGTTCACAATTATTTCTGGTTAGTGATGACACCGATATTTACAGTGACCACTTGGATGATGACTCTTGGAAATCGGCGGCTGCAGGGTGAGAATGAGCTGTTAAAAAAGAAAAACACATCACTTGCAACGATGGATGAGACGACCGATTTAAAAAATGCACGTTCATTCCAAAAGGACGCTACCATATTTATGGCGCTGTCAACCCGGTATAAGATTCCACTGACGCTGCTAGTGGTGAAAGTGAAGTATTGGGATGAGTTAAAGCGGATGGTTAGTGAAGAGCAGATGTCGGAGATGATCTATGATCTATCCAAATTAAGCGAGACCAGTATTCGTATGAACGATTCCCTATATATGCTGAATGCAGACAATCCGACCTGGGGGCTGCTGTTGTTTACGGATCGCGACGGAGCGAACGTAGTTATTGATCGCTTGAAGGAGAAAGTTGCTGCGTTTAACACGGTGGAGTTTGCCGGAAAGTACAAAATTGAGCTGAACCTCAACATCGGTGCGATTGAGTATCAGCCCGATAAAGTACCGACGCCGCTCGACTTTATCGTGCAGGCTCGAAAACAGCTGGAGTATGATGTATAGTCTCATTACAACGAATATAACATAAGAAGAACAGCCCATCCGTTAACTAGGTTGGGCTGTTCTTCTTTTTGGCGGAAGCATGACCGTATCGAGCTTTGTAGTAACTGTGCTGACAACATGATCTTATGAGCCTGATGGAGAAGCTTCCATAATAGCTCTGATATTGGATTGATTAGATCATACCAGAAGGACAGAGGTATGTTGGTATATCGCTCACGATTTCATTATAATCATAGGCAGTGGAAGGAGTGAGGAATTTAGATGACAGCTGAGAATAAACTTAATCCATTTATACAGCTGCTGCATTTCGGTTACCAGCAGGCGATGAGCTGTATATTTCCCGTTATTATTTTTGTAACGTTGGCGGCATCGAAGTTTATAGATGTTCCCTTTATCCCTCGTTATGACCTAATTTTGTTGATACTGCTGCTGGTTCAGTTCCTGATGTACAAAAGTGGATTGGAGACACTTGATGAAATCAAAGTGATATGTGTATTTCACGTAATTGGCTTAGCTCTTGAGCTGTACAAGGTGTATATGGGTTCATGGGCATATCCCGAAGCAGCATATACCAAGTGGTTCGGTGTGCCGCTCTATAGCGGTTTTATGTATGCAAGCGTGGCCAGCTTTATGTGCCAGGTATGGCGGAGACTGCGAATGGATATGACGGGCTGGCCAGGGATGTTGGCCACGGTGCTGCTGGGTGGCGCTATTTATCTGAACTTTTTTACGCATCACTTTATACCTGACTTCCGATGGTGGCTGACGGGTCTTGTGTTTATTGTGTTTTGGAGGACACAAATTTGGTATACGGTGAGAACCAAAACGTATCGGATGCCGCTAACACTTGCCTTTTTGCTTGTTGGTTTTTTTATTTGGCTGGCAGAAAATATCGCAACGTTCTTGGGCGCATGGAAGTATCCGGATCAGCATGAGACCTGGCGTATCGTTGGTGTCAGCAAGATTAGCTCGTGGTTTCTGCTTGCCATTATTAGCGTAATTATTGTAGCGCAGCTTAAGCATGTGAAGGCGAGTCGGATAGGAAAGACCTAGATAAGATAAGTCGAAGGGATTTCTTGTAATGGCTGCGTGAGGCTGTGTACAGACAGATATACAGACAGATATACAGACAGATATACAGTTACAGAGTGACTCGCCTTTTTTCTGCGAAATGGATTCAATTTCTGTTGACCCTCACGTTACGTGATAGTTTAAAGTGAGTGGTGAAAGGAGGCCAAGACGCCATGAGAGTGAAAGAAGTTGCCGATCTGGCCGGAATCAGCGTGCGTACGCTGCATCATTATGATGAGATTGGATTGTTAGTACCACAAGAGACAACCGAAGCGGGTTATCGTTTATACTCACATGATCATGTGGAGCTGCTGCAGCAAATTTTATTTTTCAGAGAACTTGGCTTCCCTTTGAAAAGAATCAAGGAGATTATCGATAATCCATCGTTTGATCGAGAAGAGGCGCTTAGGATGCACCGCAGCATCTTGCTTGAACAGCGCAGCCGCTTGAACCGAATGATCATGACGATCGATAAGACCATCCAACACGCAAAAGGGGAGATTCAAATGGCTGACAAGGAACGGTTTGAAGGGTTTGACTTTAGCCGAAATCCGTATGAGCAAGAAGCACGAGAGCGCTGGGGGGATAAAGCCGTTGATCAGGCGAATGCCAAAGCCGCTGATATGACAAAGGAGAAGCAGGATGCATTTAATCAGGTATACGTTAACCTGGCTGCTGTACGTCATTTGGCTCCTGAGTCGGAAGAGGCCCAAACGGCTATTAAAGCATGGTATGTGCTGCTGAATGAGCTGGGCAACTACTCGCTGGAGGCTTTCAGAGGTCTAGGACAGATGTATGTTGCTGATGAACGCTTCACCAAGAACATTGATCAATTTGGTGAAGGCTTGGCCCAGTTCATGTGTGACGCGATGGGGGTTTATGCGGATAACCATCAATAATGTACGGCAGTCTTCCAGTTCTGACGAGAACTAATCGAGAGTCCCGATCCTTAATGAGGAAATCGGGGCTCTTTGGTGTTTCCTGTCCTCTTACGCTAAGATTAGGCGGCCTCAATCCTCGTCCATCTCGCAGCTTTCAATTGCTGTAAAAAATACGTCCAAAATATCCTTGTCATATTGTGCCCGCACATAACCAGAAATGGACTCCAATTGCTTTTCGCTTGTATATTCAAGGCAGGGGCGCCCTTCGCATCGCAGCACTGTACAGTCAAATTTCTGCTTCACATCTTCAATTACATCATCTTTGACAATTCCATTGCTCGCCGCTTTCATTCCCATTCCTCGCTTTCGTTTAAATAAACTTTAATAGAGGTTATTCAGTTAAGTTCTTCCCTATCTATTATTCAAAATTTAACTATTCGTTCCGATGACATTTATCACAGCATGGGAAAGGAAACGAGCAGCGAATAATGACTGCATCTGTTATTTAAGGTCGATATGTGCAGAAAGTTACAGTATACGACGGCAAGCAGGAAGATCGTTACCTTATATAATAGGTCTCGCAGCAGATTGTACGATAACACTCTGTATGGCAAAGTAATACCAAGTCATATTTTTACATATGAGGAGGAATGGATGATGAACTTTCACTTTTTTGTAGGCAATGATAATGGAAATAGCGAGCATGATTTAATTATTGACGGCAGATTGATTGCGCAGCCAAATGTAAATTGTGCGGTGGACGAGCTGCCGTGGAGCGAGGAACAGCAGCCGGAAAGCTTTGTGAAGCAGCTGCAGGAACAATTGGTTGTCACCATTGACTCGCCTGCAGCTCGGCCAGGCATGTATTATGTCGGTCAATTTGCGTTGGAGAGCGGAGAGCTGCTAGATAATCTTCAGATCGGAATTGACCTAAAAAGCGACATGGATCTGCCGGTTATTAATACACTTGCCCAAATCGCAGCGGTTGCTGTACAGAAGGCATATGAGGAAAGCAAACACATCCCTGAACAGATCGAGGTTGAAGTAGATATGGCTACAGCGCTGCCGGTCACGCAGCATACAGATGAGACGTCTGCAAAGTTTGAGAAGCGGTTTACATCCAGCCCTCATCATGTGACCGTTCATCTCGGAACGCGCCGTATTGCAGTGAAGATTACTTTCCCTTTTGTGAAAGCGGTGCCGGAAGCCACACCTGTTATATTTACCCTGCAAAAAGACGAAGATGGGAAATGGCGCGATGGTGACATCTTTCAAGAGTTTGCTGCCAGCTATGGCATGGATAAAAAGTTTAACGGCAGCTACTTTAAAGATAAGCGTATTCTTCATGTAGATATCGGCGATGGTTCAACAGAATATCCGATCACAGAGGGAAATAAGTTTCTGCGTCAGTTTGTACACGGTAGTCATCATGGTGCGGGCTATGCCATTGAAGAAGCACTGGATGACTTTAATCGCCTTATCCATCTCCCGAATTCTCCGCGCCAATTTTTCAGTGACGTCCTTAAAAATCCACACCACAAATATTATGCCCGTGCCATCAAAACAGTCAAAAGACCGCTGGAGAGCCAGGTTAAGCAGATCGTACAGCATGTCAAAAGGCAGTTGACGAAGTCTCGAAATGAAGTCGACTTGATCTGCGTGTATGGCGGCGGAAGTATACTTATGCGTTCCATCTTGTACCCTCATCTTCATGAATTGTGCAGTGAACGGGAATTGTTGCTTCTTTATATACCGGATGCCTATGCGGTTCAAATGAATGCCATGGGACTCAATGCTTTTGTGAGAGGAAAAATCTATGAGGCATTAAAGAGTAAAGCTGTTCAACCCGTGTAAGAAAAGTATGTGGTGACCAAAAGCGAGGTGGAAGGTGATTCGTCGTGAAAAAGACCAAGCTGCCTGGAGAAAATATTAGTCTGAAAACAAAAAAAACGGAAGATCCTTTAATCATGAACTGGATTAATATCCAAACTAACTTGATGGATTCCTTACGCTATTTAATAGAGCAGGAAATCTCTCAACAAGGTATTCGTAATCTGCAGGCTGTTGTGCCTGTCGAGCGAAACGTATTAGCTTCAGTGACCTCCTTGCTGCCACGAGCTGGCTCGGGTGAACTTTCCGTATTTGATCAACTCATGGAAGACAACGAAGATACTCCATCGGAGGAAGAACTGGAGGATGAACTGGTGGAAGAGGACATTGAGGCATGGGTATAAGAGCTGTGGTAGGCTAACGGTGCTCCTTGTATCGGCATTACTTGGTAATACTAAGTATGACAATGTGGTATTTGGGAGGGTAAAGTGTTATATAATAACACAAGCTTTGATATGTGAGGCGCAATGGCCGTGCAAGCATAGTGTGTAATTAGCATGATGCATGCAAGATCGTCAGGAAGAGAGGGATATGCACAATGACTTTAGAGGAGGTCATGTCCAGATTAGAGGCAATGGGCACGGAGCAGACAAAACAAACGTTTATCCGTCACGGAGCTAAAGAGCCTCTATATGGTGTGAAGATCGGCGACTTAAAGAAGCTGGTTTCCGCTGTGAAGAAGGATCAAGGCCTTGCCCGGGCGTTATATGAGACAGGCAATAGCGACGCTATGTATTTGGCGGGCTTAACCGTCAATCCGCGCACGATGGATAAAGAGACACTAGAAGCTTGGGTGAAACAAGCAAACTGGGTTATGCACTCGGAAACGACAGTTCCGGGGGTAGCGGCAGAGAGCCCCTTTGGGTTTGAATTGGCACGAGAATGGATGCAGTCCCGTGACGAATTGATCGCTGCGTGTGGATGGAGCACCTACATTAACGCAATGTCCATTACACCGGATGAGCAGCTTGATCTGGAGGAGATTAAACAGCTGCTTCATCAAGTGGAAACGAAGATCCATGAGGAGCGCAATCGCGTGCGTTATACGATGAATGGGTTTGTCATTGGAGTTGGCGCATTTGTTGAGGCGCTTCACGAGGAAGCAATCCGAACTGCGACAGCGATTGGTAAAGTGCATGTTCATATGGGAGACACGGCTTGTAAAGTTCCCGAAGCAGCAGCTTACATTAAGAAGGTAGAAGCGGCAGGGAAGCTTGGGGTCAAGCGAAAGACGTGTATTTGCTAATATAGGCTGATATCGGACAATATCCGGTATCAGCCTTTTTGTTTGTATCGCGGGTTAATAAATCTGGATCAATAGTTATCCCTAAAATGAATCAGATCATAGGTATCGTTAGCCACTAGATTTCCTAGAGAAGCTTTAGTAAAAGATAAAAGGTTATAGGATAAGAGCTTTGGGGAAGGATAAGGACACCTAAATGAAAAGGAAGGGGTGTCATCATGGCCAGAAGAAGCAGGAGAAGATTGCTTGTAGAAGGAGCCGAGCAAAGTGTAAATGCATTTAAGGCAGAAGTGCTGCGTCGAGAAGGGTATCAGGTTGATCCCGAACGTCCAGATGATGTGAAGTATGAAGTTGCGGCACAACTGGGTGTACCCCTGCGGCAGGGGGATAACGGTGGATTAAGCACCGAATCAGCAGGGCGCGTAGGTGGGAAGATAGGCGGCACGATGGTGCGTGAGATGATTCGACTTGCGCAGGAGAAGCTGGCGAATAATCGCGAGTAAGGTATGAAATATGAATGCGGTGTCCGATCAGGTTAGCGTTATCACCTGCAAATGGACACCGCATTTAACGTATGTACAACTTGTGTGCTAGGCCTCGCTTTGTTGTTCAAAACGTTTAATAATCTCAATCACCACTTGGGTAGCTTTGACCATGTTATCGACTGAAACATATTCGAACTTGCCGTGGTAGTTCTCACCGCCCGTAAAAATGTTCGGTGTAGGTAGCCCCATGTAGGATAACTGCGAGCCGTCAGTACCCCCGCGAATCGCACGGATAATAGGTTTAATATCAAGCGATTCCATGGCTTCGCGTGCCATGTGCACGATCTCGATTACAGGCTCAATCTTGTCCTTCATGTTGTAATATTGGTCATACATATCAAGCACAATGTTATGCTCTCCGTAAGTTTGCTGGAATTCCTGTACGATGCGTGTCAGGTTGGCCTTTTTGGCCTCGAACTTTTCGCGATCAAAATCACGGATGATGTAACTTAGCTTTGTTTCCTCCACATCACCTCGGAAAGAACTCAGGTGATAGAAGCCTTCGTATCCCTTGGTATGCTCAGGCGCTTCTTCCACAGGCAGTCTTCCGTGCAACTGCATGGCGATCTTGGTCGAATTGATCATCTTATCCTTCGCGCTGCCTGGATGCACACTCGAGCCTTTAACCGTAATCTTTGCCGCTGCGGCATTAAAACTTTCATATTCGAGCTCGCCTAGAGGCCCGCCATCCACGGTGTAGGCATATACAGCGCCAAAGGCAGCGACATCGAACCGCTGCGGGCCTCTGCCGATTTCTTCATCCGGCGTAAAGGCCACGCGTACTTTGCCGTGTTTAATCTCAGGATGCGCAATGAGATAAGCCATTGCCGTCATAATCTCAGCGATTCCTGCTTTGTTGTCTGCACCAAGCAGTGTAGTGCCGTCAGTTGTCATTAGAGTATGGCCTTTATACTGACTTAACTCGGGGAATTCCTTGGGTGACAGGACAACACGCAGCGCTTCATTTAACGAGATATCGCCTCCGTCGTACGTTTCAATGACCTGAGGTTTTACATCTTTGCCTGTAAAGTCAGTCGCTGTGTCCACGTGAGCAAGGAAACCAATTGTGGGCACTTGTGACTTGTTCGTATTGGAAGGAAGCGTAGCCATGACGTAACCATTGGCATCTATCGTCACTTCCTGCATCCCTATTTCCTCTAGCTCGTTGACAAGCATGTTGCCAAGTGTAAGTTGCCCTGGCGTAGTCGGGCATGTGGTACTGTCTTCATCGGATTGCGTGTCCACCTGTACGTAAGTTGTTAATCTAGCAATGAGATCCTGTTTCAACTTATTCAACTCCCTTCTATTTCCTATTTTATTTTAACACGAACTACCAACTTACATGTACTCCTGTAGTTTTCAGTGTGTCCATAGATTATTCAAAATTGACCTTATGTCTATTCTGCTAGATAAACCTTTACAAATAGATGGAATTATTTATAATAAAATAAATCATTAGGAGGTGTGTTAGGATGCAGAAATGCTTATCATTTACCCCACACGATCGAAAGAAAATACAAATCGAGCGGTAGAGGGCGCGCGCTAGTAAAGCGCAGGTAAGGATACGGCAATTTAACGTAAGCTTAACGTGACGTGCCATCTGCCGGTAAGGGCGGATCATACGAATATGAACTTACGCGCGGCACAAGTCTATATCATTATGATGTTTATGACGGCATTAGCTAGCTCAACAATGTTTGTTACACATGGGATTTATTTTGTTGCGGAATTGGGACTAAATCCTGTTCAACTTGTCTTGATGGGAACGGTGCTTGAGCTAACCGTCCTCCTATTTGAAGGAATAACAGGTGTTGTTGCAGACACGTATAGTCGACGGCGTTCGGTAATCATCGGCATGTTTATTATTGGAGCAGGATTCATGCTGGAAGGCAGTGTGATGTGGATAGGGGCTGTTGTTCCAGTCCTTTCTATATTCGCATGGGTACTTGTAGCTGAATTCATATGGGGTGTAGGCCATACTTTTATTAGTGGCGCAGATTCGGCCTGGATTGTGGATGAAGTAGGCGAATCAAACGTGGGGAACCTCTTCTTAAAAGCGAAGCGAGTGTCTCTTCTGGGCAACTTGCTTGGAATCGGATTGAGTGTCGGTATGTCCACAATTGCGCCCAATCTGCCTTATGTATTAGGCGGGCTTATTTATGCAAGTCTGGGTGTATTTTTGCTTTTATTCATGAAAGAGACAGCATTTGTGGGAGCAGTACAAGAGCAGCAGGGCTCACATTGGGAGCATATGAAATCGACCTGGCTATCCGGCGCGTCTACCGTAAGACGGCATCCTATACTCTTGATGATTGTTGGGGTGACCTTGTTCAGTGGTGCGGCGTCAGAAGGCTATGACCGACTATGGGAGATGCATTTAATTACAGGAATCGGATTCCCGGCAGAGATTCCTTTATCCATGCCCATGTGGTTTGGCTTAATAGCAGTGTTGTCGACCCTGATTAGCATTGCTGCGGTACGGATCACGGAAAACAGGCTGGATATGGGCAATGAACGAGCAGTCTTTGTGGCTATGTTTATGCTGACAGCTTTCCGTATTGCGGGTATTGTGGCACTTGCTTTCTCGCCCAACTTGGTTTGGGCATTAGGCTCAATCCTTATTGTGGGAGTCGTTCAAACATTGAGTCAACCGATCTATGAGACGTGGCTTAACATGAACATTGAGAGCAAGTCTCGTGCGACGGTACTATCTATGATCAGTCAGACGGATGCGCTCGGTCAGACAGCAGGCGGCCCCGTCGTTGGCTGGGTAGGCAGCCGTGTGTCTGTGAGGGCTTCACTAATTACAGCAGCGGTGCTGCTAGGACCGATCTTGACTGTGTTCAGTCGCGCGCTTCGCAGAAAATAGTAGGGCAATAGTGGAAAGAGGACGTTTTACACGAATGGACTGGAGGGCACCATAGAAGTGCCCTCTTTGTCGTGGATACGGGTATGTACATTTGTTATGATAAGCATAACACCATGAGAGAGAAAGGTCGGTATTGTAATGCCTCCCAACAAATCCAACGGTCAAACCAGCCGTAAGAAAGCAAGCGGTGCAGCATCAGGCGGACGTAAGCCGGCACGCAAAACAAAACAACAAACCAAAGTGTTAACAGCCCTAATAAATCTGTTTGTACTGGCAGCTGTTCTCGCAGGAATATATATTGCGAATATCCCTGCAGATTCCAGTAGTGGGGATCGGACTGCTTCAAGTGCTCATCCACAGCAATCAAGAATTCCGGCAAATAAGGGGACGTCGACCGGGAAAGAATCTGACGAGAAGCTTGAGGTTCATTTTATTGATGTCGGTCAAGGCGACAGTACATTAGTAGTCACACCTTCAGGCGAGACGATCCTGATTGATGCGGGACAGAATAATAAAGGTGAGCTAGTGGTCGATTATTTGAAGGAACTCGGAATTGACCGACTGGATGCCGTAGTAGCTACTCATCCCGACGCGGATCATATTGGCGGTTTAGATATTGTAGTGAATAAGCTGGATGTCAAAAGTGTCTACGCACCTCGAGTTTCGCACACGACACAAACTTATAAAGACTTTCTGAACGCAGTAAAGCACAAAGGCTTAACGATTAAAGCTGCACGATCAGGCAGCTCCCTTCCGCTTTCAGAAGAGGTTTCGGCGCGGTTTGCCGCGCCGGTCAACAGCTATGGTGATAATTTTAATGAGTGGAGCGCGGTACTAAGGCTTGATTACGGAGATACATCGTTCCTGTTTACTGGCGATGCAGAGCAGGAATCGGAAGCAGATATGTTGACGAGCGGCTTTAAGCTCACTGCGGATGTGCTGAAAGTAGGCCATCATGGTTCACGAACCTCTTCGAGCCAGGCCTTCTTAAATGCGGTAAAACCGCGGTATGCTGTGATCAGCTCTGGTACTGGCAACAAGTATGGCCATCCGCACGACATTATTTTGAAGCGTTTAGCCAGAGCTGGAGCTTCTGTTTACCGAACTGACAAACAGGGCAGCGTTGTGGCATACAGCAACGGGCGCGAAATCTGGATGACGACGGACAAGGGGGCTTAGGGCCACTGTACGTGTTCACAAATAAGCAGCCCAGACGAATACATGAAGTTCACTAGGAGGAGATTGCATGACTGATCCTCAGAAGAAGGGGACGTGTTGTGGGGTAATCGACAGGTTTGAAGGAGATTGGGCTGTAATTGAGATGAACGGTGATATGCAAGAGGTGGAACGTCGTCAACTGCCTGCACACGCTCGCCCTGGAGATGCGGTTGTGATAGAGGACGGAAAGATTCGTGTGGATCAGGAACGAACAGTACGTTTGCGTCAAGAGGCAGACATGCTGATAGATGAGTTATTTGAGGAGTAAGCAGCCATGTAAGAGTAGGTTAGCCAAAGACCTGATCGGGATTTAATCTAGATCGGGTCTTTTTGGGTTGTGGGGATGGATGTGATCGAGACTGGATTAGTGTCAACAATCAGAAAAACAAGAATATTGACCACTAAGGTCAATTAACATATAATAACATTGACCTTAATGGTCAACGATATCGGCGGAGGTCACCAAATGATTGAAAAATTTCTTAACCTAGGTGTGGATAAGCAGGAACGTATCATTAATGCAGCGCTGAAAGTATTTTCACAGAAGGGGTATGAGCAAGCATCTACCAATGAGATTGTGAAAGAGGCAGGCATTTCAAAGGGATTGCTGTTCCATTATTTTAATAATAAGAAGGAATTGTTTCTATACTTGTATGGTCATGCAGTCGAACAGTTGATGAATGAGTTTGTAGCGAAGCTGAATCAGGATCAGAAGGATATTTTTATGAAATTGAGGCAGGCGTTACTGCTTAAGTTTGACATGATTCAAAGGTATCCAGACGTATTTGACTTCCTTAAAACAGCCTACTTTGAGAAATGTGACGAGATTAAACCGGAGTTGGAGCATTACAATAAGCAGCTTGTGGCTAGCGGCTACAGCACAATCTTTCACGATGTCGACCATAGCTTATTTAAAGAGGGTACCGATGTGACACGAGCCATTCAAGTCATCTTCTGGACCCTGGAAGGATTCGGGCTGCAGCAGCAGGAAAAGTGGAAGGCTAGTCGTTATGAGGATATCAAAATGGATGAGGTTATGGAAGAGATCGATCGATATATGCAGATATTAAAGCAAGCCTTCTATCGCGAATAAAGGGTATGTCGAGAGGAGTGTCACAGATGAGCGTAAGCGTAATCGAAATAAACGATTTAACGAAGACTTACGGCAGCGCAAGAGGAATCTCAAATTTAAGCTTTACGGTCGAGCAAGGTGAAATATTTGGTTTTATCGGTCCTAATGGAGCGGGAAAGTCCACCACGATTCGGACCCTGCTTGGTCTCATTAAGCCAACAAGCGGCAGTGCAGCCATCTTCGGCAAGGATATGTTGCGGCATGGGACGGAGATCAGGAAGGAGATCGGTTACCTTCCTTCAGAAGTGTTTTACTATGACAATATGAAAGTGAAGGACTTGTTAAGCTATTCTGCAAGTTTCTATAAGAAGGATTGTCGGTCGCGATTCAAGGAATTAGCCGATATTATGAATCTTGATTTAAACAAGAAGATCGATGATTTGTCGCTGGGCAATAAGAAGAAGGTAGGGATTGTACAAGGATTGTTGCATGAACCGAAACTGATCATATTGGATGAGCCGACGAGCGGATTAGATCCGTTGATGCAGCAGAAGTTCTTTGAGCTGCTAGAGCAGGAAAACAAGAAGGGAGCGACAATTCTATTCTCCTCTCATATCTTGAGTGAGGTCCAGCGCTTATGTGATCGCGTGGCGATTATCAAGGAGGGCAGGCTTGTGAAAATGGAGAAGGTGAGCGCGCTGCAATCAGACAGCTACAAGAGAATTAAGCTGGAAACTACTTCTCCGATTGCGTCTGATTATTTTCAATTTAGCGGTGTAAATGAATTGAAGGTTGAAGGTTCGATGATCCAGTTCTTATATAAAGGCAATTTGAATGTGATTACGGCTAAGCTTGCAGCAATTGAGATCAGTAATTTGTGGCTGGAGGAGCCGGATCTAGAAGAGATCTTTATGCATTATTATGAGCGGGAGGACTGAGCAGTGATGAACATGTATTGCTATGAGCTAAAGGCTTATCGTAAGTTCAACCTCATCTGGACTGCTGCGTTGGTTGCGCTGGCCGCTTTTATGTTGTCTATGTTCCCGACATTTAACCATGATGCGGAACAGTTTAAGACACTGCTGAGAAGTATGCCGGAGGCCGTTTTGCATGCGGTGGGCATTCAAATTGAATCGATCACTTCACTGTTAGGGTTTTACTCCTATGCGTTTATGTATGTGACATTGTGTGGCGCCATCCAAGCGATGAATCTGGGGGTTTCGATTATATCCAGGGAATCGCGTGAAAAGACGGCTGACTTTCTGCTAACGAAACCTGTGGCGCGTTCTAGCATCATGACAGCGAAGCTGCTTGCTGCATGTACTTCGCTGATACTGACCAATCTAGTATATATAATCGCAGCTAGCGGGCTGGCTTTACTTGTGAGTGCAGAATCGTTTGATTTGCACCTACTATTGCTGGTATCGGTGACGTTGTTATTTGTGCAGCTTCTATTTCTGTCGCTGGGTGTTCTGACAGCCGTACTTATACCCAAAATAAGAGCTGTGCTGCCTATTTCGCTCGGAGCCGTATTCGCGTTCTTTTTAATTGGCATTTTAGGCGCTTCGACCGGGGACGATAAGCTGCGTATGTTAACGCCCTTCAAATATTTTGACGCTGCTTATATTGTGCAGCATCATGGTTATGAAGTTGTTTATATGTGGGCGGCGCTGGTTGTTGTCGTTACGTCGATAATGGTTAGTTATATCGTGTACATGAAGCGGGATGTGCATACGGTTTAGACGACGAGATGATGCAGATGGACAATGTTGTAACTTACAGGTGACATAAGAGGGGGCTCTACGTTGAATATATTTAGGCGTGAATTAAAGGCTGCTCGCAAGTCATTGATCCTTTGGTGCATCGCAATCGTCGTGATGGTAGCATCGGGTATGGGCAAATATGCGGGGATGTCGATGTCTGGCACAGGTCAGTCCATGAATGATCTCGTAGCTGATATGCCTAAGTCTCTGCAGATCATTATGGGAATTGGCACATTTGATTTGTCAAAAGCAAGCGGTTATTACGGGGTGCTGTTCTTGTATCTGCTTATGATGGCCACGATCCATGCGGCTATGCTCGGCGCGAACATCATCTCGAAGGAGGAGCGGGACAAGACAGCTGAGTTCCTACTCGTAAAGCCGGTCTCCAGGAGCTTTGTGTTAACGGCGAAGCTGCTGGCCGCCGTGGTTAATGTGGCCGTGGTGGGTCTGGTCATGTGGATTTCCTCCGTGACGATGGTTAACTATTACAGTAACGGTGAGTATGTGAATGGAGATATTGCACTTATGATGGCAGGGATGTTTATATTGCAGTTATTGTTCCTGCTCGTGGGTGCTATGATCGCGGCAGTCAGCCGTAATCCTAAACGTGCAGTCTCCTGGTCAGCAGCAGCCTTATTAGTCGCTTTTATGTTGTCGCTTGGGATAGATCTAAGCGGCAACCTGGATGTGTTGGCTTACGTGACGCCATTTAAGTATTTTGAAGCTAAAAAAGTAATGTACGGCGGTGGCTTGTCTATGGTTTCCGTATGGTTGTCAGTGGTGATTATCGCGGTCTGCTCGACGATGACCTATGTGGGGTATAATAAGCGGGACTTGAATATGTAACACGATATAGTAATAAATCAGAATGATGGCAGACCGGTCGCTGAGGCGGCAACCGGTCTACTTGTGTTGATCAGGCTACTATTTTTTCTTAATCGGTATCCAGACTTCGAACTGATAGTCTTCGGAAGATGGATTGCCCGACGGATATACCTCCAATTCAGGTCCATCTGCATGTTCATATCCGGTGGCAGGGAACCATTCTTGGAAGATTCGCTCCCACAGCTGCTGCATCGCATGCGGCATAGCACCTGAAGCAGGGAAGACAGCCCAAGTGTTGGCCGGGACCAAATAAGAGTCCAGTGTTGTGTCCTCTACAGCTTGATTGCTTTCAACAGCAATCCAATAGCTCATCTCTTCAGTGTCATGTTTAAAATCGGTGCAGATACCAAGAAAATGATGGGTTGGTTCAAGCTCGGCTAGTCGACAATATGTTCCGTCCTCATTGCATTGTCCCCAAAATTCTGGAATGCGTCGTAAGTTTTCGCCATCTTTGGTCGTAGTATGAAGTGCCTTGCCAATTGCATGAAAGGCGGGTTTGTCTACTAATTTGTATTCCATTTCCTTGTCTCCCTTCAAAGATAGATGAAATGCCAAGCAAGGGAAGGCTTTTAGTGAGGCTCCCGGTTGACGCGCAGCAGAAGGTGTGATGCCATGCGCTTTGCGAAAGGCCTTCGTAAATGATTCTGGTGAATCATAGCCGTATTTGAACGACACATCAACCACTTTGGCGGAAGAAGAGGCCAGCTCCTGTGCCGCCAGCGTCAATTTACGTTTGCGCATGTACTCTGCAATGGTATATCCCGTTACGATATGGAACATACGTTGAAAATGAAAGGAAGAAGTCTGTGCCGTGCGTGCGATCTCATCCATATCAAGCTTATCTTCCATCCTGCTTTCAATCAGTTCCAAGACGGCTTCCATTCGAGTCAACCACTCCAAAAGCCTCCACCTCTTTCATATGTTTATCCTATCATTAGGGAATTGAATTTTCCTGTCCTTCCGTGCGAAGTTCGAACAGGGTATTTCATTATTTATTACCAATTTATGTAATCCTCAATAGAATTGTATAGCAGCGTACAAAGGGCAGTCTTCATCACCGATGACACAAGGGCTAGAGTAAAGCACTTGGTAGGTGGAAGGAAAATAGCAGATCAGCACGAATATGTAAATTATATACTATTTTAAATCCAAGTACAGCTGTAAGATAGGCGCTATTTTTGATAAAAAGGAGATTCAACATGAACATACGTAAGCTGAAAATTGATGAATTATATCCAATGGAATTGTTACTGCTGGCAGACCCTTCACGTGCCATTGTAGAGGAATATATCCAGCGCGGGCACTGTTACATAGCGGAACATAACAATTACGTCGTTGGGGTGTACGTACTCTTGCCGACGAGACCGTCAACGGTAGAGCTTGTTAATGTGGCGGTTGCTGAAGAGCACCATGGCAGAGGTATAGGGAAGGGGTTGGTACGCCATGCACTTGAGACAGCTAAATCACTGGGCTACAGCACAGTGGAGCTTGGTACCGGTAATTCAAGTGTAGGTCAGCTAGCGCTCTACCAGAAATGCGGGTTTAGAATTGTGGGAATCGATCAGGACTTCTTTGTACGGCATTATCCGGAGCCTATCTTTGAAAATGAGATTCAATGCAGAGATATGATTCGCCTATCTCAGGATTTGTAATCCCTAATGCTGGTAAAGGAATAGGATTGTCAGCGTTTTGCAAACGAAGGGAATATAATCGGTCTTTGAGCAAGAGCCATTAAAAGGGGATGACATGGTGGCAAATGGGCAGCATTTGTTTACAGAAGAGCAGCTTCAACTTTCCGCACAACGACTTGGTATAGAGGTTGATCGTTTATATCCTATCGGCGGGTTCGAAAATATTATTTACGGATTTGAGCAAGGAGGTCGCGACCTCATTCTCCGTATATCCCATAGTGCACATCGTTCAGCAGCACAAATTGAGTCCGAACTGGATTGGGTTCACTTCCTCGCCGAGCAGGGTGTCCGCGTCGTCTGTCCAATGCCTTTTTCCTCCGGTCAGTTCATAGAAAGGCTTGAAGCTGAGGA
The DNA here is from genome assembly GCF_022346885.1 of Paenibacillus sp. ACRRX. GTDB lineage: Bacteria > Bacillota > Bacilli > Paenibacillales > Paenibacillaceae > Paenibacillus_B. The sequence continues at coordinate 405,353 of NZ_JAKRNK010000003.1, read as the reverse complement.
AGGATACTTTACATTGGCTGTATTTGAAAAGGCGGAGGGTTCGCATGTGAATGCTTCTCATGAGCTGTGGGGCCCGCACCTTTTTGAGTTATGGGGAGAGATAACGGGTGATATGCACGCCAAGACGGTGGGTTACCGAGTAGCAGAAGGCTTGGAGTCGAGGCCGCATCAGGATGATCTGGGCCTGGCAGTCGATCGGTTTAGTGATGTAGAGCATGAGCTTTATCACAAGCTAAGCGAGGTCTCCGCAGCCATTGATGCCTTACCGCGTGTGACGGATCACTATGGCCTATGCCATCGAGATTTGCATCAATCGAACTTTTTTGTAGATTCATCTGGCATTACGGCATTTGACTTCGACGATTGTGGTTATGATTACTTCCTGCAGGATATTGCAATCGCAGTCTTTTACGGCTCCGTATTCGGCAACAAGCAGCAGATCGAATATGAAGAGGCTCGCGTATCAACAGCTGCAAATGAGGTGTTTCGGCACTTTATGACGGGATACAATCGGAAGTATCAATTGGATAAGAAATGGTTGGTGCACCTCCCTCTATTCATCGAAAAGAGACGTGTTGAATTAACGCTGCTGCTCTACACAATTTGGGGTTCACAGGCAGTCGATGAGAATAAACGTGCATGGCTAGCCCATAATGTAGACGGAATACGAAATGGCATCCCTTGCATGCAGCTTCTCCTCTAAACAATTCTACAGGCATGTAGCCCTGCTGCTGAGCATGTTGGATGCTAGTGATGCTAGTATACATACGGAGTTCTGCAGCTACTTGACTGCGTCGTTCAGCTTGGGGATCGTCTTTATATAAACGGCAAATGAAATCGGAGTTGTTATAACGTGATGTATATTTGCGTTGAAAAGGGCCCAAATCGCTTCGAGGTGTTAGAAACTCTGGTCGTTGTATCTTACTGCTAGCTGTCGTGGTAAAATAAAGAACAAATGTTCTCTAATACTCAACGATAGGTGATATCATGCCGAGCTTGATCTATATAGCTGTAAGGACGCTGGTCGAATATGTATATCGCAGCGGAAGCATTGACGTAGGTTTTCGGACAACGAGCACGATGGCAGAAGGGACGAAGGCGCATCAGAAGATACAGCGGACTTATGGGGAGCAAGATCAGAAGGAAGTACATCTATACACGGAGATTGCTTGTGACGAGTATGTGTTTGGGATCGAGGGAAGATGTGACGGGCTGCTAGTACAGGACGGTCAGTTGACCATAGACGAGATCAAATCTACTGCAAAGGATATAGATCTGATCACGCCAGATGCGTTTCCTGTCCACTGGGCACAGGCGAAGTGTTATGCCTATATGTATGCTAAGGAGCATCAAGTGGATAAGATGCGAATTCAGTTGACCTATGTGCAGGTGGATACGGAGCAGCAGAAGCGCTTTGTGCAGGAGGTTGCATATGGGGAGCTGGAGCAGTGGATAATGGATCTCCTTAGGCGGTATGCGCCCTACGCAGATTTGCTTTATCAGCACAGATGCAGCAGGAATAAGAGTATCGAGCGATTATCTTTTCCGTTTGATGCTTATCGGGCAGGACAACGCAGGCTGGCAGGTGCTGTGTATCGCACGATTGAAGAAGGCGTGTCGCTGTATGTTAAGGCGCCAACAGGGATTGGCAAGACGATCTCGACGATATTTCCAGCCATCAAAGCAATTGGACAAGGCCTGCTTGAGCATCTGTTTTATTTGACAGCCAAGACCATTACGCGCACAGCAGCAGAGGATGCTTTTGTCCATTTGCGAACGAATGGGCTTGTGGTGCACAGTGTGACGCTGACCGCCAAGGAGAAGGTATGTTTCCAAGCGGAGATGAGCTGCCGGAAGGAAGATTGCCCCTATGCGGATGGCTACTATGATCGATTAAATGGTGGCATGTTGGATATGCTCTCCCAAGAGACGTTGATGACACGACCCGTCATTGAACATTACGCACAAAAGCACCGTTTGTGCCCCTTTGAACTGTCGTTGGATGCTGCCTATGCGGCGGATGTTGTCATAGGGGACTATAACTATATTTTTGATCCGCGTGTTTCTTTAAAACGAATGTTGGCGGAGCGCAGAAATCAGACCGCTTTGTTAGTCGATGAGGCCCATAACTTGGTCGATCGGGCAAGGGAGATGTTCTCGAGTACTTTAGTCAAGTCGACATTCCTCGCTTTGCAGAGGGAGTTCAAGACCAGGAGTGTTGAGATTTACCAATCCTCCAAAGCTATTAATGATTACTTTGTGCGGTTTCGCAAGCTGAGTGAAGATAAGTATCGTGTAGAGAAAGAACGACCAGAGGAATTAGTAGCATTGGTAGAAACCTTTGTGTTGCAGGCAGAGAGGCAGCTTGCGTCATCTGGGGGTGCAGAGCCCAGTCCACTGCTTTTGGATACGTATTTTGCGGCACAAAGCTTTGTTCGAATCGGAAAGTTATTTGATGAGAAGTATGTTGCCTATGCCGAAATAGACAGAAGCGAGGTGCGATTGAGGCTATTTTGCCTTGACCCTTCTTATCTGCTGACTCAGATGGGTAAGGGATTTCGGTCGCATATTTACTTTTCGGCCACGCTGTCTCCGATCTCTTACTACAGAGATATGCTAGGAGCTGGCGAGGGAGATTATTCGCTGTCTCTTGCTACACCTTTTTCTGCGGACCAGTTGAAAGTATCAGTACTACCTGTGTCTACCCGTTATCATGACAGGGAGCGAACAAAAGAGAGGGTTGCTCAACTGTTACAACAGTTGGTGGAGAATCGGCAGGGCAACTATTTGTTCTTTTTCCCATCCTATGCTTATATGAATCTCGTGTACGAAACTTTTGTGGAAGAAGAACGGCCAGATGTGGATGTGATCGTGCAGCAGGTGGATATGACGGAAGAGGAACGAGAGCGGTATTTGACCGCGTTTCAGGCTGACAATGGCCGTACGTTGGTTGGATTTGCGGTGATGGGCGGCATATTTTCAGAAGGCATTGATCTAGTTGGGGATCGTTTGACCGGAGTTGTCGTCGTTGGTGTAGGACTTCCACAGCTCGGATTGGAGCGAGATATATTACGTGATTATTTTAATGGGATAGGCAAACGGGGGTATGATTATGCTTATGTCTACCCTGGTATGAACAAGGTACTGCAGGCAGGAGGAAGACTCATCCGATCAGAGCAGGATCGGGGGATACTAGTGCTAGTGGATGACCGGTATTTGCAGGGGCACTATAGAAGCTTGCTGCCGGAGGAATGGCGCGATTACACCGTGTTAAATGTAAGGGATTAGCATGATTGATTTAATATTGGATACCTTCCCGTAATAATAAGGCTGAGCGGATAATCCACCCAGCCTTCATGTATATGAGAAAAAGTGGTCGGTGTAATTAGGGGCAAATACAAGTAGAAGTCATTTGGGGATAAAACGTCAAAGCGGACAATTCTATTTTCGCCGCGCGCGTCGAGCTCTTACGATTTTGATGCTGGACAACTGTCTTGCTGTGAGTGGTTGGGCGTAAGCTGGGCTGGTCTGTCGCTTTCCTTTTACGCGTCCAGTTGATCCAGCGGGTCTGGCAACCAGCACATTAAATGCTTGAGCGAACCAGTTGAAAGGATAACTGATAGAGCGTAGACCGTTAGAAGTAGAAGCGTAATTGACTGCGGCTGCAAAGCTGTCGCTGTCCCGAAGCCATACGGAACCCGAATCGCCCGGCAAAGATACAGCAGAGCTGCCTAGTACGACTGTTTGATTGCGGAACAATATAGTACCTAGTCCGCCGTAGGTGCCGTAATCGACATTAAAGTCTGAATTTACGGATTCAACCGTACCTCTGACAAACCCTGTCGTGCGGCCTGATTTTTTAAAACGTTCACCAACGCGATAGGTCAGCAAATGGCCGGGAATGACGCCAACACCTGCATAACGGGGATTAAGGAGGCTATTGCTAAGCGGAATTGAAGTTGCTGCATCAAGGAAGTTAGTTGCGTTTGGCTGCAGTCTTATGAACCGTTCGAGTCGTCCGATACGATCCGTGACGGTATTTCCGCCGTCTGCGGCTCCTGGTTGAACGGTCTCGGAGAACCCAGCAGTATTGTTGCGATTTAACACGTGGTTATTGCTGCAAATGAGCAATTGATTGCGCTGCGGGTTGTTAATTACGATCAGACCGGCTGTCCCAGATACGCCGCCGGATCCTGGAATACTGGGGTATCCGACGCTGTAGCCAGCTGGCACGGGACGGATTCGATCGCGCAATTGACTGATTGTAGCCTTATTGGCTTTGATGTGACCCGACACGATAACTCGTATTGGTACGGATACCGATGATCCTCCACTGCTGGTCGTTACGGCACTAGGTATGGAAAGCTTCGCTGCGGCCGATGCTTTCGCAGTATAAACGATGACGCTTGCCCCTTTACTTGGCTTGGCGGGATTCACGTATCCCACACCGATGCCTACAATCCCTTTTTTCTTGAGATAAGCTGGTGCCAAGCGTGTTTTGGCTTTATAGGCTTCATGAAAGCTGGCCATAGGTTCCCTCTTTTCTTTGAAATTCCATCCTATTTTATGCGATGTCATTAGGCGAGGGACTAGGCGATATTACTAATTTAGGGATATGAGTCTAAATGAGCCTGATGCAAGCGCATCAACTGACACTTAGGGAATCATATTAGCAAACAAAGAAAGAGACACCAGCCTAGGTGGTGTCCCGTTAAGAAGTAATATTTTATTTGACCCACTGCACTACTTGTCCTATCGTTTGACGAGTCTTGGGGTAGGGATTACTGACATGATAACCAAAGGCAACCATACAAGAAATACCAAGTTAGTCTCCCGTAATAATTCCTTCTTCTCTTAAAATGACTGTTCTTTCTGTATTCATTGGTTTCCCTGAAGGTGGAATATTCCTTGACACAGCTTGGACGAATGCCGGTGCCCATCATTCTACTGATGCGAGATTGGGCAAGGAAAATAGAGATATCTTTTATTAGAATAGCTTAAAGCAGGATGATTTGGTGGGGCAGTGTGAGACTTAAGGCAAGGGTGTTTTTTAAGGCTGATGGACTAGCCATAATGAGCGGATGAATATTGATCTTATACAGTTATGACTATTAGATGAATTTGTGAAGCGCACATAGTCGTTTGCTTCTTCTTTTTTCTGGAACCAAACCGTTCGTTTCATTATTTATGGTATGCTAGTGCAAAGGTCACATAGATATAGCCATCGTATGGAAGCTGATAGATAAAGGACGGGTTGAGGCATGTCGACAGCGGGTTGTGCAGTAGAGGGTGCAGGTGCTCATTCATGGTAATAGCAGATATAGCTTCTTATTTGACAGAAGAACATTTGACGGCATTTATGGAGACGTTCCGTTCCTTTGGACCGCTTCCCGGCATTCTGCTGACATTTATGAAATCATTTATACCGCCACTCCCTACGATGATCATCGTAGGTGTGAATGCTGCCGTATATGGATTGTGGTTAGGATTCCTCTATTCATGGATTGGGATTGTCAGTGGTTGCCTGGTCACATTTCTGATCATACGCAAAATAGCGGGGCATCGGTATTTGGAACGCTGGTCACAGAAGCCCAAAGTACAAAAAGCGATGCTGTGGGTACGCCACAATGCATTTAGCTATGTGTTTTTATTAAGTATTTTCCCAGTAGGCCCGTTTGTTATTATTAACATGGTAGCTGCGGTCGCGCAAATGCGGCTGCGCTCGTACTTGATTGCGATTCTGTTTGGGAAAGCATTGATGGTATTCTCTGTTTCTATTATCGGACATGATCTGGAGAGATTTGTTCGTCATCCGATTGAGTTAATATACGTTGTTTTATTTATAGGCATATCTTTATTTATTAGCAAGAAGATTGAAGCTCGGTTTACTAAAGCTACGGCCAAGCATCAGGAGTCGAAGTCGGCTGCAGCAGCAGATCAACGGCAATCCATGTAATTTTTAATGACTGTCAGCCTTTTGAGTGCCATTAGATGAATACGAAGCAGCCCGAAGAGTAGTTGCAACTGCTCTCCGGGCTTTTTGCTGTCTGCTTTGCCTCAGCTTGTGTTCACTCTAAACAGGATCTGGAGTTGTAGAAAACAAAGGACATCACATTTGATGTAATGTATGTAAGTTAATATGACATGAATTCGGATTTTGATCCGTGTGAATGGATTTCTTATGGGATTCAGCTTATTTAATACGTTAAATTTAGTGTTTTTAAGCAGATAATTTATAAATTTAAAAAGTTATGTTATATATATTGACATAAATGTGCTGTATCTTTAAAATACTAAGAAAATGATTTGGTTTGTGTTATGTAACATTACATCTATTAAGGGTTTTTGCTTCTAGACGTGAACAAATGCAAGAAATATAACATCATATTAGATTGCGAAGGGACTGGTCAGAATGGAGTTAGGAACTAGCGCAATATGGACAATGTTGGGGGCAATATTGGTGTTATTTATGCAGTGTGGGTTCATTATGTTAGAAGCAGGTTCTACACAAATGAAAAATGCAGGCCATATAGCAGGTAAAACCGTGTTTTCTGTGGCAATTGTGTCGCTGGTGTTTTGGGCGGTTGGCTATGCTATTATTTTCGGTACACAGGGCGGCCCTATAATAGGCTGGGGCGATTTCTTTGCGTTTGATATGAAGGAAGTGCCGGAAGGAAGCGCGATAGCACCGACGGTTATGTTTATGTTCCAATTGGCATTTGCCGCGATTTCGATGTCTGTAGCTTGGGGAGGCTTTGCAGAAAGAGCAAAGCTGTCAGTGTATTTAATCTTTGCAGTAATCTTCTCTGCTGTAATCTATCCGGTCATTGCGCATTGGATATGGGGTGGCGGATGGCTTGCCGAACATGGGAAGCAAGATTATGCGGGCTCAACTGTTGTTCACTTAACGGGAGCAATGGCCGCATTGGCCGCTACCATACTGCTTAAGCCGCGTCTTGGCAAATATCATCCATCTGGAAAGCCCAATGAGATTCCAGGGCATAACCAGGTATTTACCACCTTAGGTGTCATGCTGTTGTGGATCGGCTGGTTTGGTTTTAATGCAGGTAGTACCATTACGGCGGGGGATGGCAGCTTTTTCGGATTTATAGCTGTGAATACGCAGTTGGGCGCGGCAGCTGGGGCTGCAGCTGCCTTGTTAATCTCTTGGGTACTGATGGGCAAAGCTGATATCCCTACAATGCTTAATGGTGCATTGGCGGGGCTTGTTGCAATCACCGCATCCTGTGCTTTTGTGGAATCTTGGGCGGCTATCGTAATCGGCTTAGTTGCAGGTGGGCTCGTATATGGAAGCATGCGAATGTTTGACAAGCTAGGTATTGATGATCCGATCTACGCATTATCTGTTCACGGGATGGCCGGAGTATGGGGGACGTTATCTAATGGCTTATTTGCTGCACCTGAGCTGGTGGATAAAGTAGGTGTTGGCAAGCCAGGCTTGTTCTATGGTGGCGGACTGGAGCAATTGGGGGTTCAAGCAATGGGCGTTGCGGTCTGTGCCGCATTTGCTTTCTTTGCTTCGTATGCAGTCCTTGCCATTATGAAGGCAGTGATGGGGCTTCGGGTTACAGAGGAAGAAGAACTGGTCGGTCTAGATATGAGCGAGCATGGCTCTTATGGCTATCCAGAGCAGATGAAAAGTGTAACTTCTCACCGTTAAGATAGATGATGAAGTAAGCCTGAGTATGCTAACTATTTCATAGGTCCAATTCAATGACAAAAAAGCAGCCATCCAGTGAAAGGATGGCTGCTTTGTCGTGGTTGCGTGGCTACTTGAGCTCTTGGCTCTTACAAGTAACCCCAGATCATCGTAAACAGTGTACCAAAGATCGTGACCAGACCAACAAACAGCGCGTAAGCGATATTGGTATAGTTCGAAGCTTTGTTCGACTTGTCTTCGTCAATGTGCATAAACATAAACAACTGAACAGCTGCTTGGATGGCAGCACAGATGAGTAGAATCGTAAGTCCTGTCGTAAAAGACATATCCCAGACGATGACCGCTAGCGCGACTACAGAAAGGATGAGAGAGAAGACGTATCCCATCACATGACGAATCGGGAATAGTTGTTTCATGTCACATCAATCCTTTCAAGTATACAAAGCTGAAGATAAAGATCCAGACAACGTCAAGGAAGTGCCAGTACAGCGAGAAAATAAACGATTTGTTCGTTGTGTCGTGTGTAAAGCCTTCACGCTGGGTTTGAATCATAATGCCTGAACCCCATAACAGACCCATTGTAACGTGGGCTCCGTGCGTGCCTAACAAGACAAACAAGCTGGACAAGAACGCAGACGTTTGCAAAGTTGCGCCTTCGTGAACATAAGTGACGAACTCATAGATTTCGATCCCTAAGAACCCGAGACCTAGCAGCAAAGTGATCGCCATAAACGTCATAAATGGCTTCTTCATACCTAAGCGCATGGCATGAATAGCTAGACCGCACGTAAAGCTACTTGTTAAAAGCAAGAACGTTTCCAGCAATACAGGCTTGATCTGGAATATTTCTGCAGCCGAAGGGCCAGTGCCCGAACGGGTCCAAAGCGTAAAGTAAACGGCAAACAGAGTCGAGAAGAGCACGATCTCCGCGCCGAGGAAGATCCAGAAGCCAAAGATGCGGTTACTGTTCTCTTCCGTCTGATATTCTAGCGGCAGCGTGTTATCGATCTTCATGCTTTATCACCCCGCAATTGTTGTTCCGTCTTGTTGATTTCCTTCACCGATATATGACGACCATGATCACGTTCAAAGGAACGCACTGCAAGCATAATCACAATCGCGACACCCGAAATGATTGCTGGTGTCCACCAGCTGAATATCATAAAGAATCCGAAGAAGAAGAAAATAACACCAAGTACGAATGGCTGCCCGTTGTTGTTAGGCATATGAATCTCTTCAATCTTATCTTCAAATAAAGGCTGTTTGTCTTTCTTCCAGAACCAGAATGCATCCAAGCTTTTCACATTTGGAGTGACCGCAAAGTTGTATTCAGGAACAGGACTGTGTGTTGCCCATTCAAGTGTACGTGCATCCCACGGATCGCTTGTTGTATCGCGCGGCTCGTATCTGAAACTCCAGTAGATGCTGTATACGAGCACTGCAAAACCGATAGCAAGTCCAATGGAACCAATTGTCGCAAGCAAGTTAAGCGGCCCGAAGCCGGTACTTGCAGAATACGTGTACATACGGCGTGTCATTCCTTTTAGTCCCAAGAAGAACAATGGCAAGAATGTCACGTTAAAGCAGATTGCAATTAACCAGAATGCAAGCTTACCAAGACGCTCGTTCAGGCGGAAGCCGAACAATTTAGGGAACCAGTAGTACATACCTGCGATAACCGCAAATACTGTACCTGGAATCAATACGTAGTGGAAGTGAGCAACCAGGAACATCGTGTTATGGTACTGATAATCGGCACTCGCCATTGCAAGCATAACGCCGGTTACGCCACCGATCGTAAAGATCGGAATAAACGCGAGTGAATAAAGCATCGGTGTTGTAAACTGTATCCTACCCTTATGGAGGGTGAAGAGCCAGTTAAATATTTTGACCCCGGTCGGAATGGCAATTGCCATCGTCGTAACGGAGAAGAATCCGTTAACCATAGCTCCGTGTCCCATCGTATAGAAGTGATGCGCCCATACAAGGAAGGACAAGAGTGAAATCGCGACCATACTGATGACCATCGATTTGTATCCATAAAGATTTTTGCGTGAGAATGTAGAAATAATTTCACTGTAAATACCGAATGCAGGCAATACAACGATATATACCTCTGGATGGCCCCATACCCAGAACAGGTTGGCCCAGAGCATATCCATACCGCCGTTCGCCATCGTAAAGAATTGTGCGCCGAACATACGGTCGAACATCATTAGCGCCAGCGCAACTGTCAAGACAGGGAACGCAAATACGATAATGACACATGTAATTAATACGGACCATGTAAACATAGGCATACGCATTAATTTCATGCCTGGAGCACGCATTTTGAGAATCGTAACGATAAAGTTAACACCTGTCATTAACGTACCGATACCTGCAATCTGCAATGCAATCGAGTAGAAGTTGTTACCTACTGTTGGGCTAAGCTCAAGACTTGCAAGCGGGAAGTAAGCCGTCCAACCTGCATCTGGAGATCCACCGATAACAAAAGAAATGTTAAACAGCATGGCTCCTGAGAAGAAGAGCCAGAAGCTTACCGCATTCAGGCGTGGGAACGCAACGTCGCGTGCACCAATCTGGAGCGGAATAACTACGTTCATCAAGCCGATAATAAATGGCATTGCCATAAATAAGATCATAATGATGCCGTGAGTCGTAAATACTTCATTATAGTGCTGCGCATCCAAGAACTTCATGTCTGGTCCTGCGAGCTGCGTACGCATCATAAGCGCATCTACACCGCCGCGGAACAGCATGACAAGTGCGGATAGAATATACATGATACCGATTTTCTTGTGATCGACAGTAGTCAGCCACTCACGCCAGAGATAGCCCCACTTCTTAAAGTAGGTTAAGCCTACAAGGATGGCAAGTGATACAAGCACGATGCTGACCATAGCGCCATAGATCATCGGTTCGCCGGTAACGAAAAATTCGTCCCATTTCATACTGAGTTGACTCCTTTCTGTTTCTTTCTAGTTGCCGTGCTGAGCATGGTCAGTTTTTTTGTTGTCCATATCCATTTGGGAATGATCCATCTTGGAGTGATCCATCTTCGAATGGTCCATTTCCTTGTCTGTTTCGTTATTGGAGTCAGCATCAGAAGATCCGTGGTTATGTCCGCCATTAGCGCCTTCTGGTGCTGGTCTGAATGTTAAGTGATTAGACGAATAAGATTTACGGCCGAGATGATCGGCTTCAAGCAAGCTGTCAAACTCAGCTTCTGTTAATGCCGGAGCGGTCTGCTTCACTTCATTGACCCAGTCCGTATAACCTTTAGGTGACATCGCTAGCACTTCGAAGTCCATGTGGGCAAAACCTTTACCCGAGAAGTTCGAGTTTTTGCCGACAAAAGAGCCTTCATGCTCTGCAACAAGGTTTAATTTCGTAACCATGTCGCTCATGGCGTACTTCTGTCCGCCGAGTTGTGGTACCCAGAAGCTCGTAATCGGTCCGAATGAATACAAACGGAATTGAACCGGGCGGTTGGTCGGGATGTTGACATAGTTAACGGTCTCAACTCCCTCTTCCGGATAGCTGAAATGCCATTTCCAGTCTGAAGATGAAGCATAAATAATTAATGGCTTCTGATCCTCATAGCCTACTGGTGTTGTTTCTACTGCATTGGTCGAACGAATCGTCACGACTGACAGAATAACAACGATGATGACCGGAATGATCGTCCAAGTGATTTCCATCCATTTGCTGCCCTCTTCATGTGGCGGTTCATAGTCTGGTGCTGCTTTGGACGCGCGATACTTCGTCAGCATGTAGATGTACAGTACATAGACGACTAACAATACAACTGCCATGACAATCATGGAGAAGATGATGACGTCCGATTGGGTCTTGGCTACTGGGCCTTTTGGATTCAGAACCGCAAGTGAATCACAGCCGGTCAACAGCACAAGAAGAGCTGTAAATACGGTGAGTAACAACCCTTTCTTTTTCATTAACGTACCCCTTTCTCTGTGGTGGACAATATATTAAGATTGTTGGGATAATCCAATCTGCGACCATGGTCTATCTTATTGAAGTAACACCATAAAAACAAACCAAAGAGAAAACCAAAATTGACAGCAAAAACCAGATATGGTGGCAATATTTGAGCGTCTCATGCTTGAATTTGCTTGAATTTGCTTGAATTGTGAGGAATATCACTGAATTTGGCCGAAAACAGGCGTTTTCAAAATTTGTACACAATTGTTGAATTAGCGATAGAATTTGCAATATTGTCACAAATTAGTGCCAGATTGTGCTCTAATTCACTTAATTTTGGCCGGATTTGTTCTAGGAGTACAGATTGGTTACCATTATGTAAACATTTCTAGGACGTATGAAGTAGATGTCTCGGTGAACAAACCTTGAACATTATGTGTTCAAAAAGTGAAAACAGCCTCAACCGAAGTTAAGACTGCCTCAAGTTAGCTTAAATATACTTTTAATTTCATCATTTACGTTTTGTTCCATCTACCGTATAACGATCTGTAATATGGCGCCCTCCGCCTGCCTTCTCGGAATACTTAATCTCGTTCCGCATCGAGTCATACTCGTAGCCGTCCTCAAGAAAAAGATGTTTGACTTCAAGCTTGAATTTGGCGGCGCATTCAGGGCATAAATAGCCGCGTTGAATAGTCTTGTCACAGAAATAACATTCGTAATGCAAGTTCGGATAATCTTGTACGTATAATTTACCTTCGTTAATGTATCGAATGATCTTGCCAGCAGGCACTTCAGTGGCTTCGCTCAGATCTTGAATCGTGCTGTCGCGATGTTTTTTTAGATAGGCTGCGCAGCGGTCTAGCTCGGACCGAATAAATGCAAAACAGTCGGGGCAGTACACGGAATAATACTTTTGAAAAATTTTGCCGCACCGTTTGCAGTTATCCACATTTATAGTCATGAAAGACACCTCGATGATGTAAAAGTAATAAATTAATAGGACATTGTGCTTATATATTATACCTTTTTAGTAGGAAAAAAGGGGTGTTTGGTTTCAGTTTGCAGGTTTCGTTATAATAAAGAAGGAGACTCCTGATGCTGTTATGCAGGTCTCTTATAACTATTATCGGAATTGGAGGCGAGAGTATGTTAGTGGTAACGAATACGATTCGAATTAAATCTGGGTTTGGGAAGCAGGTGTCTGAGCGGTTTGCTTCGGCAAAGGGTGTTCAGCAAATGCCGGGATTCGTACGTCTGGAAGTATGGCTTGGCGACGGCAAGGAAGGCGAAGAAGAACTTAAGGTCTGTACCATGTGGGAGAACGAGGAATCGTTCAAAGCTTGGACTTCGAGCGAAGCTTTCCGTCAAGCGCACCGTGGATCAGGCGACAGTAAAGAGTACATGCTGGGCGCCTCGTTAAATAAATATGAGCTAGTGGTCAGTCAAGATACACCTTAACATTTACATAGAAATACTAGGAGGAATTACAGATGGACTTAAAGAATAAAGCAGCTATTATTACCGGAGCAGGTAAAGGTATTGGCAGAGCCATTGCGGTATCGTTGGCTAAGGAAGGTACTCATCTAGGTCTAATTGCCCGTACCACTTCTGATCTGGAAGCACTTCGCTCGGAACTGACAGAACAGTACGGCATTCGTGTCAGCTTGGCAACTGCGGATATTTCTGTACAAGAAGAGGCTGAACGTGCGGTGGCATCCTTAATTGAAGAATTGGGTACCGTGGATATTCTCATCAACAATGCAGGCGTAGCCAAATTTGGCACATTGGTCGATATGGATCCGCAAGAGTGGGAGCGTATTATTCGTATTAATTTGATGGGGACTTATTACGTGACGCGTGCTGCATTGCCAACTATGATCGCCAACAATATAGGTAACGTCATTAACGTTGCTTCTACGGCTGGTGAACGTGGATTTGCGACGGGCTCTGCGTATAATGCCTCAAAGTTTGCCGTGATGGGGATGACGGAGGCGTTGATGCAAGAGGTGCGCAAGTATAATATTCGTGTTGTGGCCTTAACACCAAGCACGGTAAATACGGACTTGGCTCGGGATGCCGGATTGAAGACGGATGATGGCGATAGCATCATGCAGCCGGAAGACGTGGCCGAATTGGCGCTGGCTACATTAAAGCTGCCACAGCGTGTATTTGTGAAGACCGCAGGTATTTGGTCGACGAATCCACAGTAACGGTAGGACCTTAGTCCATGAACGGCAATTTAGAGTAAGGGTCTGCTTTGCAGTATGAAGACGGCAGTCTGTAATCAATGAGAAACTTTTGAATAATGCAAGTGGTGCGTCTAGAGCAGCAGAACCTGATGTATGGACTGAATTGAGCCCCCAAGGAGGACGCTTTGAGAAAAGTGACCCTTTTGGGGGTTATTTGCATTTTAATCAAGGTAATTGATGAGGAGCGCTTCCAATGTTAGACACTGGAGATGGAGGGCAATAGTTATTGATAAAGATTCTCAAGGGGACTAAAATAACATTTGTACATATTAGAAAAGGGATATACAAATCTTAATCCTATAATGATTGGGAGGATGAACATGAGTTGGTTATGGTATGCGATAGCATCCGCTGCAATGGCAGCGCTAGTATCCATATTCGGCAAGATCGGTTTAAACCAAGTGGATGCGAATACGGCGACGACGATTCGAGCTGCCATTATGATGCTGTTTTTATTTGGTGTATTAGCGTTGCAAGGAAAATTAACGATGATTGGGGAGGTGCTGGCAAATAAAAAGGCGATGCTGTTTATCGTCTTAAGCGGTGTAGCCGGTGCGCTGTCCTGGTTGTTCTATTTCTTGGCTATCCAGAAGGGTGACGTTTCCAAAGTAGCGCCAATTGATAAATTCAGTGTGGTGCTGGCCGTAGGATTTGCACTGTTGTTTTTGGGTGAGAAGCTCTCATTCTGGGGGGCAGTTGGCGTGGGGCTCATTGCGGTGGGCGTTATGATTACGGCGTTTGCGGCATAGAAAAGGCTTAGCTTGCGTATTCGAGAGTGCTCTTCGCTTGGCAAGATGATGCGTATTTCCCCTGAGCGGAATCCACATATCAGCAGTCTCAATGGGCTGTGTACAAGCTTGTATTTTCCTGGGCAATGCTGCAACAGCGAAATAAGTTGTATTACATCATAACAAGATTCGATTGCACAGCGAATAACCTTAACAGGGAAACCTCCCCCTTTAGGGGAGATCACATCATGGACGTATACAAGCAATAACAGGCATAGAGTAGGCTCAAATTAAGGACTGCAGCCTGCCTTTCGTTTAAGACAACTTGTATTCTAATTCTAATCTTTCATGGCTTATGAATACTTAACTGCGTGATTTCTCAAACAGATGAAATCCATTTTTAATACCTCGATGCGTATATCCAAGGCTGCTGTAGAAGGAAAATAACCGCATATTTTCTTCAATACAGTCCAGTCGGATTTGGTGTTTGCCTGTAAATTCAATCCCGTTCTCTACCCATTCCATAACAGAAGAGCCGAGTCCTGAACCTGCATAATCCCGGTTAATGGCAAGGCGGTGTACATATATAGATGAATCGTGGCCCTCATTTCCCCATAGCTCGATGTCCCAAGGGCTTGGATGTTTCAGCAGCATCACCACTGCTGCAAGCGTACCCCCTTCATGGAATACAAATACATCTCCGCGGATGATTGCGTTGCTCGTGCCGTGTACGTCCTCGCCGCTGAGCAGAGAGTTCCACTGCGTAGAGCCTTGGCTGTGCAGCCACTCCGCTGTCTTAGCGAGCAGGTTCATTACGGCGCCAGTATCCGCTTCGGTAGCTTGTCGGACTTCTAAGCGGTCTAATATGCAGCGCTTTTGCAAGGTATAATGTGTCATCAGAACCTCCCATTTTACATGCTACTTTAGTTATATCGAAAGTAAAATCACTTGGCAAGTTATCCGTTGAGAAACGTCAAGAATGGCTGAAGTAAGTAGGAGAGCTTGTTCACAAGGCCAGTAGTCCCAAAAGTCCTGGAAAGAAGCTGCCGCCTCAGGAGCTTCTTGTAGGGATTTTGTTGTTAGTTGAGCCGTGTAGGTTTGATGATTAATCATTTTTACAGGATAAATTGAAGAAAATAAGCTATTATCATATGTAGCAAGTGCTATTACAGTACGTTTATTGAAGGGGTATGAATGTGACTTTAGGACGTTTTATGCAGCTAGTTGAAATCAAAACAAAAGCGGCCAGCATGATTCCATTTGCTATCGGATCGCTGTATGCGGTTTACCGCTTCCACGAGTTTCAGTGGCTTCATTTTGTGCTTATGTTTGTGTCGCTGCTCAGCTTTGACATGGCGACAACAGCCATTAACAACTACATCGACTATAAGAAAGCCGTCAAGACGCAAGGGTATGGTTATGAAGAGCACAATGCCATTGTCAAATACGGAATCAAGGAGTGGACGGTAGTAGGCATTATCTTTATCTTGTTAGGGACGGCAGGGGTGGCCGGATTTATTTTGTTCTTACATACAAATTTAGTCGTGCTGCTTTTGGGTGGTTTATCATTTCTGGTCGGTATTCTCTATTCCTTCGGTCCTATTCCGATTTCGCGAATGCCGCTTGGTGAGATTTTCTCGGGCTTGTTTATGGGGTTTGTGATTATTTTTATTTCCACATATGTGCATGTTGGGCAGGGTCAGCTTGTATCCTTGCTATATGATAACGGCTTGCTGCATGTTGACATCAATATACTGGAGGTGCTGCTTGTTTTCTTTATATCCTCTCCTGCTATTATGGGGATCGCTAACATTATGCTGGCGAACAATATTAGCGACATGGAAGATGATATTGAGAACCGTCGGTATACGCTTCCTGTCTATATTGGTAAGCTTAATGCACTGAGGTTGTTCCGATATGCATACTGGGCAGCTTACTTGGATCTAATCGTATTGTGGGCTTTGGGCGTTCATCCTGCGATTCTTTTGCTGGTACTGCTTACTTACATACCAATCAACCGCAATATAAAGCTTTTTGAAGCCAAGCAAACCAAGAAGGACACGTTTATTTTATCGGTAAGAAATTTTATGATTACCAATGTGGCACGTATTGCAGCATTGGGTGCAGCTATTTTGCTGTCTCAATGGTAGCGATAACGTATTGAGCATCGGCTGTTGCAACCTCCATTAATCCCGTGAAACGGTAGGCTTTCAGGGATGATGGGGGTTGTTTTGTTGGAAGCGTATGTTGAGATTTTACTTACAGTGAGGTAGGCGCAGTAACTTAACATTAAAATATTAATACCAGACCTGGTGTTAAGCAGCAAATAAATAATTTTACATATATATGAAAAAGTGATATCATTAAGATATCAAAAATATAAACTTGTTCTTAGGGAGTGATGACCGTGTTCAAAGAAGAGAAATGCTCTAGCTTGAATGGTTTTGCTGCTCTATTGCTTATCGCGGCTATGATTGCAGCGGGAGTTTACATGCTCACGATAGAAACGACGACGACTATCGTAGCCGGAATCGTTGTATCAAGCTTAGCCGCAATTTTGCTCACTGGATTGACAATCGTACAGCCTAATCAAGCTCACGTAGTTACGTTTTTCGGACGTTATTTAGGTGTCATTCGAGAGAGCGGCTTCTATATGATCATTCCGTTCTCAAGCCGTAAGCGGATATCGCTCCGTGTACGCAACTTTAACAGCGTTAAGCTCAAAGTAAACGACGTGGATGGCAATCCAATTGAGATTGCAGCAGTTGTCGTATTTTCCGTAGTGGACTCGGCCAAGGCCCTGTTCGAGGTGGATGAATATGAGAAGTTCGTCGAGATTCAGAGCGAGACGGCCCTTCGGCATGTGGCAAGCAAATACCCATATGATTCGGTGGAAGCAGGGGTGTTTTCTTTACGCGGCAATACGGAGGAGATTGCAGGGGAGCTTAGCGATGAGCTTCAGAATCGATTGGCAATCGCGGGTGTCAAAGTGATAGAGTCTCGCTTGACACACCTCGCGTACTCTACTGAGATCGCCAGCGCGATGCTTCAACGTCAACAAGCAGCAGCTATCATTGCTGCACGCGAGAAGATTGTGGACGGCGCTGTTACGATGGTACAGCTTGCCATTGAACGTTTGCAAGCAGATGGCATTGTTGAACTTGACGATGAACGTAAAGCAGCTATGATTAATAACTTACTCGTTGCCGTAGTTTCTGATCGCTCTGCCCAGCCGGTCATTAACACCGGTACGATCTACTAACGAGCAGGCCGATTAATGGCCAGCAAGAAGAAGAGCTTCCCACTCCGTCTAGACCCAAGCGTGTATGAGGCTTTGGAACGCTGGGCATCCGATGAATTCCGAAGCGTAAATGGGCATATGGAGTTCTTGTTGAGGGAGGCGCTCCGGGAAGCGGGAAGACTTCCGTCTATTCGTCGCCAAACGTCCCCTGAACCTGTGTCAGAGCCGATACATCCACAAGTGGATCCGAGTATCGAAGGCTAGTCGGATTTTAAACGTTATCGACTGATTAGAACATAGACAGTTCAATGACCAATACAAGCCCCCTTGCCATCCTGAATCAGGAGGCAAGGGGGCTTGTATAATGCTGTCTATGTCGGCTAACTAGGCTTGATGAAAGCCTAGTTAGCCAATATCGCCGTAGGTGCTGGGTATTACACCCAACCGCGTGCTTGCATTGCTACGGTAACACGATGAAGGGAAATCATGTAAGCTGCCGTGCGAAGATTGGTTTCGTACTCTTTTGCCATTTTACGGACGGCATCGTACGATTTCACCATATTCACTTCTAGTTTCTCCAGCACTTCTTCTTCAGACCAGTAGTAGTTCATCAGGTTTTGTACCCATTCAAAGTATGACACGGTTACCCCGCCGGCATTTGCCAGAATGTCGGGAATAACGATACAGCCTTTAGCGTCCAGAATCTCATCTGCTTCAGGTGTTGTAGGACCGTTAGCTGCTTCGGCAATAATACGAGCTTTTACGTTTGCTGCATTTTCTTTAGTAATGACATTTTCCAGCGCAGCTGGTATCAAAATGTCTACTTCAAGCTCAAGCAGTTGCTCGTTGCTGATCAAATACTCAGTGCCGTAGTCTGCGAGCTTCGCCGTGTCTTTTAATTCCTCGACGCGGGTGATGTCCAGACCAGCTGGGTCATAGATACCGCCACGGGAATCACTTACAGCTACAATAGTTGCCCCGAGGTCGTTCAGCAATCGGGCTGCGATGCGGCCTGCGTTGCCGTAGCCTTGAACTGCTACTCTAGCCTTTTCCATTGGAAGCTCAATGTCCTTCAACGCGGATTGAATAGCGTATACACAGCCTTGTGCTGTAGCTTCGCCGCGTCCTTGAGAGCCACCGATAATAATCGGCTTACCTGTGATGACGCCCGGGGCGTTATGACCGCGTAGCTTGCTGTACGTATCCATCATCCATCCCATAATCTGCGGCGTCGTATACACGTCAGGTGCAGGAATGTCGCGTTCTGGTCCTACAATGTCAGCGATCGCTTCCATAAATGCACGGCTTAAGCGCTCCAATTCGCCGATACTCAATTCACGCGGATCGCAGATAACGCCGCCTTTACCACCGCCGTAAGGCAATCCAACTACTCCACACTTAAAGGTCATCCACATCGATAAGGCTTTAACCTCGTCAAGTGTAACACCCGGGTGGAAGCGGATTCCGCCTTTTGTTGGCCCGATAGCGTCGTTATGCTGGGAGCGGTAGCCATCAAAGATACGAACACTTCCATCATCCATCTTAACAGGGAAGCTGACCGACAATACGCGCTTAGGTTTCTTTAGCAGCTCAGTGACGTGTGTGGGAAGCTGCAATTTGGCGGCTGCTGTGTCGACTTGACGTTGCGCAATTAAGTAAGGATTTAACTCTTCTTGCTGAGTGGAATGACTCATAATTATTCACCTATCCTTTTTCTGTTAATCTCGCTTTTTAAAGTATTATAAAGGTTAGCATGTAAAGTTGAAATAAAAAATATATAGATCTAGTGAAAAATGTTTAAAAAAATATGGTTTCCCGAACATAAAAGCGCTTTTTCTGTTAAATTCTTCGTGTTTATACCATTATATATTTTATTTTGCATGGAAGTGAACCTAAAACGTGATCGGAGCCAATATCTCATGTAACACCTGAATGGAGGCCGGCTACATGAAGGAATTAAACATTACCCCGCTAATCATCCGGATGAGGGCTGGGGATACAGATGCTTTTCAACAGCTTTATCATGAGACAAAGGATTATACGTACCGCTTGATTTATTTCCTTGCTCCGAATAAGCAAGATACAGCAGACATGATGAGTGAGGTTTATTTGGAGTTGTTCCGAGCATGGGACAAATACGACCCAGAACAACCCTTCTATGCATGGATGAATGGCATTATTGTACGCCAAGTGCGGAGCTGGAACAGAGGGGTGTGGCGTAGGTTCCGTTTATTGGAACGGGTTAAGTCACACGGTGCCGAACTGCCGCCTACAGGGATGGACGATCATCTGTATGCACTGCATGCTCAAATGGAGGTGCTCCCTGTTGTCGAACTGCTTTCGCAGAAGTTAAAGGAAGTTATTGTGCTCCGGTATGTACACGACTATACCTTACAGGATATTGCGATGATATTAGATATACCTGTAGGTACCGTAAAGTCCCGCCATCACTTGGCATTAAAGCAATTGCGTCGTCATATGGACGAACGAAAGGCAGAAAGGGGAGAAACATCTTATGTCCATTGAGCAAAAGTTGAAGCAAGAATACAAGTCAGCATCCGAATCGCTGCATCTACCTTCCTCGTTGGAGACTCATATGACGGCCATAATTGCCGAGCAAGGCGCGAAATGGAGAGAGGGGAAACCTATGATCGTAAAACGTAAATTCACAGCACGAAAATGGATATACGCCGCGCTAATTGCGGCAGTATTATCAGGGTTTGGCTATGCTACCCAGAAATTACTGTTTCAATCCGACCATGGCTTCATTCAGACAGAGGTGTGGACGGATAGTGGTTTTAAGCTTGCACCGTCTTTGAAGACAGACATTCGCAGTACATTGGCTGACGTAAAAAACCAATTGCAAGAAGGGCAGTATGCTGCTGTCTACATGGCGGCGCTTGAGAAATCAGAGTATTCAGCTTTTAGGCAGCACCCTTTGCTCAGTGTATCCAAGCCTAGAACTGTGGAGCAACTAGAGCAATGGAGCGATAAGATCGCAAGTGCGGGTATTAGCAGTGCAGTTCCCGATCAACTAAACGGAGCATTCACTTTTGAATCAGGCAAGTCTGAGCCTGCCTTTGGGGGCATTGTTAGTTTGGAAGGACTTGAGATGTTAGGTGAGCTGCGTCAGGAGAGCAAGGACCAAGGAAAGGCATACACTTGGAGAACACAGCCTAAGGAGACAAACCCGCCGGTCGATATTTACACGTCCACTTATAAGAGCGCGGATGGGAATCGCCTGTTTGTGCAGTATGATCATATTTTGGAAAAGGTCAAAATCAAGGCAATTTCGCCAGACACGATCGTGCATGATCGGATACAGAAAGATGGTATTGAGGCCGACTATGTGGAGAACAACGACTATTTATTTAGTGATACGGGATTGTATAAAGAGTTGTCATGGATGTCCAAGAGCTCTTCGTCTGTCATGATTCGTGTAATTACAGATTCACCAAATATTTCGAAAGAGCAACTTATCCAAGCAGCCCAAGCTGTGGAATGAGCGAAGGATATTGTATATCGTAACTAGGGACAATTATAGGCTATGAACGACAAGCAGCCTCTCTGCTGACATCAAGACCATGAGATGAAGTGGAGACCTGTTTGGTACGGGACATGATTTGGCTGCTACTTGGTTAAAGTAACGGTGACATCGCTTGTATGAAAGAAGGAGGCTTGAACATCATGGACAACACACACGACTTTGTACAAAAGGTGCACGAGAACCAGGAGAAGGCTCGAAAGAACCAGCAGCATCACGGTAAAGGGACCCCAGGTGATAAGCTGCCGGGTAAGCAGAAAAGCACCAATAAATAACGGGTCAAGATTACGACCTCAGAACCAATCGCTTAGCAAATAAGATAGTTTTCAGTATGTGTCACAGATCAACGGAGCCGTCTACTCGATGAATTAGCGAGGGGCGGCTTTTTTTATTTCCGTTATTGATGTTTAAGCAAGTGCTACAGCTATTATTGGGGTATTCAAGTTCGGTAAATTAAGGGAAACATACAATGATTTGAAAAAATGAAGGTCCATTCTTACCAAGAATCAACAATATTGTGGCAAAAAAGTGATCGATAACATAAAATCCTGTGTTTTTATTGACTTATACCCTTAGTACGTTATAATCGTAACAGTTACAGTAAATGAGAATCAATCTCAATGATAAGGGGCAAATGATCTCAGTCAACTTACCTTCGGTAATGACATTATTACAGCGAATGAGTTAACGACGTTACAGTGAAAAGGATAACCATGAGAAAAATATATCTTGTGATTGCACTCATTGTCTTATCAATGATTTCTCTGTTTATAGGAGTTAAAGAACTATCTCCGCTTGATTTGTTTAATCTGACAGAGGATAAGACGCAAACTTTATATATTAGCCGCGTTCCGCGACTAATGAGCATCATCATTGCAGGGATGAGCATGAGTATTGTCGGACTTATGATGCAGCAGTTAAGCCGCAATCGCTTCGTATCGCCTACGACGGCAGGAACGATGGATTCTGCCAAGTTCGGGGTATTGGTCGCCCTAATGATCTTTCCGACGGCCACGCCACTTGTGAAGATGTCCATAGCCTTTCTGTTTGCATTGTTAGGTACATACATCTTTATGAAAATACTGGACCGCGTGAAATTTAAAGATGCCATCTTTATTCCGCTTGTCGGTCTTATGTTCGGCAGTATCGTTAGCTCCATTACGACGTTTTTTGCCTATAAGCATGACCTGATTCAGAATATATCATCTTGGATGCACGGAGACTTCTCGATGACGATCCAAGGACAGTATGAGCTGATCTACTTAAGTATTCCGGCGCTGGTTATCGCTTATTTATTTGCTAATCGGTTTACAGTAGCAGGGATGGGGGAAGAATTCTCGCACAACCTGGGTTTGAATTACAAACAAGTGGTGAACCTCGGCCTTGTCATCGTTGCATTGGTCTCGGCTGTCGTGCTGCTGACGGTAGGTACGATTCCGTTTCTGGGGCTTATTATTCCGAATATTGTTACCCTTTACCAAGGCGATAACCTTAAGAAAAACCTGCCTCATACGGCACTGCTTGGTGCGGTATTTGTCCTGAGCTGTGACATTATAGGCCGACTCATCATCTACCCGTACGAGATCTCAATCGGACTGACGGTTGGTGTTATAGGCAGTATCATCTTTATTTACTTACTTATGAGAAGAAAGGCTTACCAGTGATGAGAGGGAAACTATGGACGCTAGCAGCATTGGCATTGACCTTGATCATCATATTTATGGTTATTAAGGCTAACGGAAACTGGGATTACATCCTTCCACGCAGGGGCAAAAAAATATTGGCCATCGTTATAACGGGAGGCGCGATTGCTTTCTCAACGATGATATTCCAAACGATAACCAACAACCGTATCCTTACACCGAGCATCCTCGGCCTAGATTCCCTTTATATGCTCATTCAGACGACTGTTGTCTTTGTATTTGGCTCAACAAGTATGACGATGTTGGATCGGAATCTGAACTTTGGCATATCCGTGGGGCTGATGATGCTGTTTGCGAGTGTGTTTTACAAGGTGTTGTTCCGTAGAGAAGGCCAGAATATTTACTTTTTGCTATTGTTAGGCCTAATATTTGGTACTTTGTTTTCAAGCATGTCGTCGTTTATGGAAATTCTCATTGATCCGAACGAGTTTCAGATTGTTCAGGATCGTATGTTTGCCAGCTTTAATAACATTAACACCGATCTACTTATCCTTTCGATAGCAGTGTTGGCTGGTGTCTCACTCTATTTTATGAAATTCATGAAGTACTTGGATGTGTTATCACTAGGCAGAGAAGAGGCCATAAATCTTGGTGTAAATTACGACCATGTAGTTAAACGTCTGCTCATTATCGTGGCTATTTTAATCTCGATTGCGACCGCACTGGTTGGGCCCATCACATTCCTCGGACTGCTGGTGGCTAATATCGCGCATCAACTCTTTAAAACCTATCGTCACAGTGTTCTGATTACAGGCTCAGTGCTCATCAGCATTGTGGCCTTGATAGGCGGGCAATTAATTGTAGAACGAGTATTTACATTCCAGACAACGATTAGCGTCATTATTAACTTTGTCGGGGGCGTGTACTTCATATATCTTCTGTTGAAGGAGAACAAAACGTGGTAGAAGTAAAGCTAGTCTCCAAACAGTATAGTGGCAAGCCGGTTGTAGATAACGTATCGGTGAAAATTGCAAAAGGCAAAATTACGTCTTTCATTGGGCCGAACGGCGCGGGAAAGAGTACGTTGCTGTCTATGGTAAGCCGATTGCTCTCCAAAGATTCTGGTGAAATTATTTTGGATGGCAAGGAGATCAGCCAATGCAAGAGTGCTGAGCTCGCCAAGCAGATATCGATTCTTAAGCAGTCTAACCACATTACAGTGCGCTTATCAATTCGTGATTTAGTCAGCTTTGGGCGGTTTCCTTATTCACAAGGCAAATTGACACAGCAGGATTGGGTCTTCGTTGACGAGGCGATTCAGTATATGGAGCTGGAGGACATACAGCATAAGTTTCTGGATCAACTAAGCGGTGGCCAACGTCAGCGAGCTTACATCGCGATGGTGCTTGCCCAGAATACGGAATACATTTTGCTGGATGAACCCTTAAACAATTTGGACATGAAGCATTCTGTGCAGATTATGAAGGTGCTGCGCAGGTTAGTAGATGAGCTGGGCAAGACGATTGTTATTGTTATTCATGATATCAACTTTGCTTCTTGTTACTCTGATTATATCGTAGCTCTAAAAGAGGGACGGATTGTCAAAGAAGGTCCAACAGCGGACATTATTGATTCTTCTGTACTTAAGGACGTATACGATATGGATATTCCGATTCAGGTGATTAATGGCAACAAAATTTGTGTTTATTTTAATTAGCACTTTCATGTGCTCTTCCTACTTGGTGTTACGTGTTAACTCACATATAAAATAATTTCATGAGGTGATAGAAGTGAAGAAAAAATGGTTGTTTATTATGATGACATTGGTCATCGCAGTGGTAGCTGCAGCATGCGGCGAAAAAAATACAGCTTCGAACGGTAGTTCGACAGAGCAAACAACAGGCTCTACGGCAACAACAACACCTGCTGCTGCTGAGCAGACGGAGCTAGAGATCAAACATAAGTTGGGGACAACTAAAGTAAAATTGAACCCACAAAAAGTAGTTGTATTCGACTTTGGTGCGTTAGATACATTAGACAAATTAGGTGTTCCAGTCGCGGGAGTTCCACGTGGTGGCAACGTTCCAGGGTACTTGGCGAAATACAATTCCAAGGAAATTGAAAATGTTGGTGGTTTAAAAGAGCCTGATTTTGAGAAAATTAATGATATGAAGCCAGATCTGATCTTAATTTCGGGTCGTCAATCTGACGCTTATAAAGAGCTGAGTGCAATTGCACCTACTGTATACGTTGGAGTGGACACAAAAAATTACATGGTATCTTTCAAGGAAAATGTGAAAATACTTAGTAAAATATTCGGTAAAGAAGCAGAAGCTGATAAAGAATTGGCAGCTATTGATGATTCCATCAAAGCATTAAATGAAAAAGCTACTGCTAGCGGTAAAAATGCACTTATTATTTTGGCGAATGAAGGAAAAATAAGTGCTTATGGTCCGAAGTCGCGCTTTGGTATTTTACATGATGTCTTTGGTATGACAGCTGTTGACCCTAAAATTGAAGTATCGACTCATGGACAAAGTGTGTCTTTTGAGTACATCGCAGAAAAAAATCCAGATTATTTATTTGTCGTAGATCGTGGTGCTGTAGTCAAAAGTGAAGCAGGTGCATCTTCTGTTAAAGATGTAGTGGAGAACGCATTGGTGAAGAACACGAAGGCGTCCAAGGAAGGCAATATCGTATATCTGAACCCTGAATTCTGGTACCTTTCTGGCGGTGGATTAGAATCTGTAGCCGAGATGGTAAAAGAAGTATCCAAAAGCTTAAAATAGTGTTATAATGTGTTTATCAGTTTGCCGCTTCTCGGCACTGTTCGAGAAGTGGCAGCACATTGATATAATAAATATTGCATTTTGCCTCTTTTTAAGGTATGATTAAGTCAATCCTACATTTTGAAACCTTCAATTGCGTATTGTAAAAGGTTCTCATGTTAGTGAACCTTTTACAATACGCAATTTTTATTTTCAAAATAAAAAGAGGTATATGTTTTAGCGTTGGAGGTGAAATAAATGCAAACAGGTACAGTTAAATGGTTTAACGCTGACAAAGGTTTCGGCTTCATCGAAGTTGAAGGTGGCGACGATGTATTCGTACATTTCTCCGCAATCACTGGTGACGGCTTCAAAACTTTGGACGAAGGCCAACGTGTCGAGTTCAACATCGTACAAGGTAACCGTGGACCGCAAGCG
Organism: Paenibacillus sp. ACRRX; assembly: GCF_022346885.1. Taxonomy (GTDB): domain Bacteria; phylum Bacillota; class Bacilli; order Paenibacillales; family Paenibacillaceae; genus Paenibacillus_B. The sequence continues at coordinate 379,113 of NZ_JAKRNK010000003.1, read as the reverse complement.
GAAAACGTTGTTAAATTGTAATTGATGGAAAACAGTCCTTAACTTCGGTTAAGGGCTGTTTTTTTGTGCGTTTGTAAGCCTATACTCCATAACTGGGTAGGCGAGGTTTAAGGTTTGACGAAGCGATCTGCAACGAGTACCCTTTATTTAGACCTTTTTTTTATCGCGAGCCGGAGTGCGAAGCTCCCCAGCTCCTATAGGGAGGTCAATTACTTAGATCCGGGGTGGAACTATTTGTAGTCGCAACGTTATCACTTTAGAATGCAAAGATATACCGCAAGCAGCCCATGTGCTGGCTGCACAATTTATGGAAGACCCGCTGTATACGTTTATGCTCCCTGATCCCAGTACGAGACAAGAAGTGCTTCGTATCTTTTTTCGTCATTACTTAGAGATGTTGTCCCCTTATTCTGATATTTATGCAAGTTCAGCACAATGGGAAGCGGTGGCGCTTGTATTCCGCTCTGAGCAATTCGGCAGTTCCATACTGTCTCAGTTGAATTATCGGAGAAGAATTGCAACTGCTATCATAAAGTCTCTTCCTGCTTGCCGATATATTGGATTTAAAGGTTTCATCAGAGGCGTATCCATTTTACACAGTATGAGCTCAGCTTGGCTTCATATGCTTGGGGACAGACCCTACGCTCATTTAGACATGTTGGTTGTGCAGCAGGCTTATCGAGGCTCAGGCCAAGTGAGTAAGATGATGGAGCCGCTGCTAGCTGAGTGTGATGCCAAAGACTGGGCATGTACACTAGAAACACAGAATCCAAATAACGTTCCTCTGTATGGTAGATATGGCTTCACATTGGTCGAGACGATTCGTTTGCCCGATAGTGACCTAGAACAATATTGTATGGTTTATAATCGCAACAATTGATTACAAACCGACTGAATATAATAGATTGAGAGATTGTAAACAAGAGCCGTTGAGCTGATCAGCATGATGCTGGTTAACGCAGCGGCTTTTCTATGTGCCTTTTTCGCATATCGGATGAGCTGTCACGTGTAACGTGAAGTAACGAATGCTTCTTTTATTGGTGATATATATTTGATGACGATTGTTTGATTACGTCATGGTTTATCTGTATTCTGACCAGACTCGGAGGGGAAACTAAGCTAATCTAAAAGCGGATAGGGTCAATTCTAAAAGCAGCCGTTACATCTTCTGGATGGAAGGTGCAACGGCTCCGTGTACTTGTATTATGAACCAATCTTAGTACGTTCTGTCTTTGTCATCCCTTTCAAAACGAGCTCGTAGGAATGATCAATCATGGCTTGTACCTCTTCATCTGTGAGATTGCCGTCTAATGCAACTGTGTTCCAATGCTTCTTATTGAGATGATAGCCTGGCGTTATCTCAGGGTATTGCTCACGCAATGAATCTGCTTTAAAAGGATCACACTTCAAGCTTACACTAGGGTTACCATCGGTGGGGAAGAGGGCGTACATTTTGGTTCCCGCCTTCATCACATGGACATCTGGGCCAAATGGATTGGTTTGGCTAGTCCCACGCTTAGTCATACAATATTCTATCCATTTGTTCATCTTTGGCCTCTACCTTCTTCCTCATCTAACTTTGATGGCCCTAGCATAGCGAATTTGTGAGTGCAAATCAATTTTAGATTTATTTTACGGGCTTCTTTTGCCGTGCTTCAGGCAGCGCGGGCGGCTGCTGTAAGCTGCTGATGAGATGGCGAATGGCCATGATAGGATGGCGGTATACCATGCGTGGACCGGCATAACGCATGACTTGTTTTATGTGCTCTCGCATGTCGGGTTTGTAGCAGTGAATAGGACATTTTCCACAGGTAGGCTTGTTTTCTCCGAATTGGCAGTGACTCAGCCGCTTATAGGCATATCTAGTAAGCTCTGCACATGAATCGCATAGTCCTGTTTCCAGATTCCTATCGATAGTCTCATGCTGGTGATGCGCGCAGCAATAGATGCGTATCATATAAGTGAGCGTCGCTTTTTCTTTAGATATATTGGATATTCCCATCCGCATTACTCCTCTGCTAAGGTAACTATATACATATCAGGATAAATTCCATTAATACAAATTATATAAGGTTAACTCGAATAAGAAGGTGAGCAAGTTAACAGAGACGGAGGAATGGGAATGAATCGTACGGATCGTTTGATGGCTATCGTACTTGAGCTCAGACAAAGACGTGTGTGTCGAGCCGAAGATCTTGCGGCATTGTATGAAGTTGGAGTACGTACGATATACAGAGACATGCAGGCTTTGTCTGAAATGGGAGTACCAATTGCTTCGATCCCTGGCATCGGGTATTCCCTGATGGAAGGATATTTTCTGCCGCCGGTGCTGCTGCATCCAGAGGAGGCCTTATTGCTGCTGACGGGTGTCGAGCATATTGGCGGCAGGCTGGATGAGTCATGGACTGCTTATGCGCAGGGTGCCCGCGCCAAGATGAAGGAGCTGCTAAATGAAGCTGGTCTTCACCGAATGCGGGATATCGAAGGGCAAATACGCTTTCTGCCCGAAGATTATGGGGTGACGCCGCTGCATCGGAACAAGACAAATCCACTGCTCCATAAGATGCAGCAGGCAGTGAAACAGCAGCGCGTGTTATCTATTCGATATGAAGCCCCTGTTGGCATAAGCGGCTCAGTTGAGACGGAGCGTACGATTCACCCATACGGCATCGTGCATACAGGAGCCGTATGGGTTGTAATTGCGTACTGCAGCTTACGCCTGTCTATTCGCCATTTTCGCTTGGATCGAATTCAAGAGCTGCTGGAGATGGAAGAGCACTTTGAGCGCCCAGCCCAATTCTCGCTGTCTGAATATATGCCCACTGACGACCGTACTGATCGTGGCTATCACGTTACAGTTTCTTTTCCAATAAGTTTGTCACAGCGTGTGAAGGAGTCGCGTTATTTTTATATCGAATCTGTGGAAGAGCGGGAGCATGAGCTGATCGTCAAACTTACAGCCCGTAAAGAGCAGGATGTGCTTTCCTGGCTACTAAGCTGGGGTGCTCAGGCGACTGTAATGGAGCCTGCATCGTTGGCACAAGCCATTAAAGCGGAAGCAGAACGCATGGTACGACTTTATTCTTCCGATGCAACTTATTACTGACATAAGGGTGTCAGGAGCACTTCGATATACTGGGTTAACAAGTGCCGGTTGGTAGTTATGAGTGGTGACTGTTTGAACTAGTGGGAACTTGCCATCATTCACCAGAAGGCGGACTCAAGATAAGAAGGGGCGAAGAATATGTTGAAAGTGGATGTAAATGAAAGATTAAGCCAAACGGTGATGGAGATTAGACAATTATTAGGCCAATACGAGCTTGAGCTTGGTCGTTATTCGGCTGAGCAATTAACAGCGGTGCCAATAGTAGGCAGTTGGTCGATCGGACAAGTCTATAATCATCTTATAGATGCTACGCTCCGCTTGCATCTGCGTGCCATTGATCAATGCGCAGCCGCTGAGGAAACAACGGGGGGGGCTAAGACGGAAGGAGGCGAAGTGATTTATCGAGCCGGTGCCTTTCCACCCATTAAGATCAAGGTGCCTGATTCAGCGGGCTATACACCGCTTCAGCCAACGGATCGGCAGCAGCTGATTGACGGACTGCATCAAGTCTCCTTCGAACTGGATGCGGCTCAGCGTACTGCTGCTGGCAGTGATCCGCAATCGAAAGTAGAGCATCCTGGACTTGGATGGCTGAATGCTGAGGAATGGCTGCAACTGGTCAAAATGCATTTTAACCATCATTTACGGCAGAAAGCAGAGTTGGATGCGGCCCTAGGCATGTCTGCGATCTAGGTCAGGTCTCGTGTCGCAGCCAATCGTTAAAAAATAACCTTCAACCCTACTTTTGAAATAGTGGGATTGAAGGTTATTTTCATATTTATTAAGGTTTATGCTGCTGTTAGATAGCGTTGCGCCGCATCCACCGCTTAGCTGCGGGCTGCGGTTGTATTGCCGTCTGCTGCGCCATGCGAAGGATCGCTTCCGCGCTATCTGCGTGCATGCGACCGCGCTCCGTAAGTGCGCGATCACCCATCCGCTGCAGCTTCTCAGGATTGGCTGCTAAGTATGCGAGCTGACGCACCAGATCGTCGGTACCTTTTGCACGACAAGCCAGGCCGTTGCGAACTAAGTAACGGATATTATCACGTTCTTGCCCTGGCAGCGGCTTGTAAACGAGCAGCGGCAGCTGCTGTGCGATTGCTTCAGCGGTCGTAACGCCGCCCGACTTGGTAATGATAAGATCGGACATCGCCATATATTCATGTACGGGCTTCACGTATCCTTCTATGCGCAGATGAAGCGGTGAGGAACTGGCCCACTGCTGCAGCTGGCGGCGGAGCTTGTCGTTGTTGCCGCACACAATAATAAATTGCAGGTGTTCTGCCCATTGTTCATGCTCCAATGCCTCAAGCATGGACAAGTCTAGCAGCCCGCAGCCTCCGCCCATCAGCAGCACGGTCATCTTGTCAGGCTGCAGCAAATAGTTGGCTCGCAATGCTTGTTTATCGTATTGTTCATAAAATTCAGGTCGCACCGGTATGCCCGTTACTTCGATGTAAGCGGGGTTGATGCCTTGTCGAATAAGCTTTGTCCGTGCTGCCTCAGAGCCTACCATATACAAATCTGTATAGGGGTGAAGCCAGAAGCTGTGATCTGTATGATCTGTAATCACGGTAACTGCCGGACACTGCACGATGCCGCGCTCCTTCAGCTTGGATACAGCTGCACTTGCGGCAGGAAAGGTGCTGACAATAACATCGGGAGTCAGTTCCCGAATCAGCTTGGTCAATGGCCGTAGGCTTGTAAGGCGGACGCTTTTTACGAATTGAGCAACTCCACGATCTTTGCGAGTCATTTCGAACATATATCCATACATGCTTGGAAAGTGTTTTAACCATTGAACGAAGCAATAAGAGCCGACTCCATGCAGATGGGGAGCGGTCTGCTCCAAGTAGTCTACGACATGAACGTTTACGTCGTCGCCGAATCGTTGTGCTACCATATCTCGTATCGCGTTTGCGGTCTGGATATGACCGTGCCCCAGCGAACCAGTCAACACCAATATATTCGTTTGTTTACGCACTGTCGAAGCCTCCATTCCATATGACATGTAATCTCCATCTCCCTTTTAATCGTCCGAATATGATGCTGCTATAAACGGTGTTTGTGATACTACTATTTTATCTTCCTAAGCAGCCAATCAAAACAGACCGCAGGTTAGTTCTTATCCTAGACCTTCGTCGGGCATAATCTGGAAGTTGTCCTGATATAAGGTATTTAAATGGTTTAATTAAGGATAGCGTGTCTCTTCTGCTTATCGCGGCTGGCCTTTACAATGAGGAGGTTGAAATGCTTTGCTGAACTTACTCTTGTAGAATACTCGGTAAGTTCAGTAATATATTCCTAAAACGATTGTATTAACTTTATGAGGTATGGAATTTATGATATCAGCAATACATAAGCATCGCCGCCGTTCCCTAGGTGTTATTTGTTTCTTGCTCATCATCGTTATTTTACTTTTTGGGCTGCCGCTGCTTGGAACTGGTGCTAAGCCTTGTGCGGTATCGGAGCAAGGGATTATGGATTTAGGCAAGTGTGAATTGAATGAGATAGGCACGGTAGAACTTGATGGGCTGTGGGAATATACGCCTAACCAACTTCTGTGGCCAGAATCAAAGGTATCGAATCCTGTTTATGTACAGATCCCGCACCAATGGCAAGCCAATGGCAGGAGCCTATTTCAAGAGGACGTTGTCAATTATGCCACCTATCGTATTACGCTCAAGCTCCCTAGCGGCTATCAGAATTATGGGATAAGGGTGTCTAATGTGAAAACCGCAAGCAGGCTGTATGTAGACGGTAAATTACTCGGGTCTAGAGGGCAGATAGGGACGAGTAGAGAGAAGTCGATTCCGAATAACCGTCCTTACACTGTATATTTTTCACCGCATAAAGAGGAAGTGGAACTGGTACTGCAAGCTTCTAACTTTCATTTTTATGCGAATACAGGTATCTCCGAGCGAATATTTTTAGGAACCGCTGAAAGTATCCAGACCATGGAGAAACATAATGGTTTTATGGATGTTACTCTCATTTCCTGTTTGCTGTTTATGGGGATCTATTTCCTAGGGGAAAACTTTTATCGTCGTGATCAAGGATCAATAGCCTTTTTCCCGCTGTTCTGTTTCTCAGGGGCGTTGTACTTTGCATGCCACGGCGAGAAATTGATATTGGAGTTTGTTGCGGGCATTTCATATGAATGGGTAACAAAGTTGCAGGTTATATCCAGTACAGGGGTAGGGTACTTTTTCCTGGCCCATACGTATATTCAACTAAAAGTTTATTCTTCAGTTAAGCTTGTGAAACTTTCAGGTATTGTGTCTATACTCATCGTGAGTTTTGTTCTATTTACACCGATGAGTATCTATACAAAGTTTATGCTTTATTTTATCATTCTGCAAATTGTTGGGCTGTTGTATATTATTTTTATTTCGTGGCGGGCATTACTCTATCGTATGACGGGTTCTGCTTATATTTTCGTAAGTGTTATGTCCGCAATTCAAGTAATTGGACTAATGGTATCTAGAACGGGATGGATTGGCCCGGTTTCTTCTGTACTGCCTTTGGGCATTCCCATTTTTATGTTGGCGCAGGGGCTGTTTTTTTCTAGTCGATTCACGAGTGCTTATCATCAGATTAAGCAGCTGTCTGAGCAGCTTATGGCTAAAATGAAGGGACAGGAGCAATTCCTTGTTCGAACCTCACATGAACTTAAGACACCGTTAAACGCCATCATTAATATAAGTGAGTCTATGCTGGAAGGAGCTGGCGGTAAGCTGAATGCTTCTCAAAGAGCCGATATGCGTCTTGTTAACGGTACAGCAAGGGGCCTCAGTTACTTGGTCAAGGATATCTTAGATAGTGAACAAATAAAGAATCGTCGTATTCGCCTGCATCCACGTTCATTAGATGTGTACGATATCGTAGCTTTTGTAATAGATGTGTTCCAGCGCCTGAACCGTAATAGTGAAGTGGATGTTCGGAATGAAGTGAAGGCCGGGATACATTACGTTGTGGGTGATGAGAACAGGGTTACACAGATTTTATATAATTTATTGGATAACGCGCTCAAGCATACGGAAGCAGGTCATATAACAGTATCCTGTGTCTCTAATGAGGGATGGGAACAGATTACGGTTGCTGACACAGGGGCAGGCATTGAAGCACAGTACTTGGATCGTATCTTTATGGATTATCAGCAAATCGACAGCTCTTCGTTAACAGATACATCAGGTATTGGGATTGGGCTGCCGATCACGAAGCAGCTAGTAGAAATGCAAGGAGGTCGAATGGAAGTTCAGTCCAAGATCGGCGAAGGCAGTAACTTCATCTTTACGCTGCCGGCGGTTAAATTAGAGGGGCAGCCGACAGCTGAAAGAGAGGAGATTATCGGGTTATCCGAGCAGCCCGAAGCAGCTGGTGGTGCAAGCCATAAATCAGGCGGCTCACGGGAGGCAAGGGATATTTCCAACAAGGATGTACTGGGCGAGCAGTGTTTAGCATCTGCTGATATAGATTTTCGTTATATTGAAGAGTTGGACGTTGGCCCGGAAGAACGTGCCGTATTATCCCCTACTGGTCAGGAACAAGGTCGCATTCTTTTGGTAGATGATAATTATGCAAGCTTAAAGGCGCTTGCTAATCTACTAGAGCTTGAGGGATATACTTGTGAGCTTGCACGCAGTGGCAAGACGGCCTTATCGTTACTGGAACATGGCAATCGATTTAACCTGTGTATTATGGATGTTATGATGCCGACGATGTCAGGTTTTGATTTGTGCCGTGTAATCCGGCAGATGTATAGTCCGCTGGATCTACCTGTATTAATGGCGACCGCGGGCTCAAATGTACATCTGAATCAAATCGGGTTTGAGGCAGGAGCCAACGATTTTATTCATAAGCCATATGATTGGACGGATCTAAAAGGCAGGGTCAAGACGTTAGTGCAGCTAAAGGAAACGGTGCTGCAGCTTGTGCATTCGGAGAGAGATATGCTGCGAGCGCAGATTAAACCTCATTTTCTGTTTAACTCCATTAACACAATATTATGGATGAGTAAGCGCGATTCTGATGAAACGAGGAAATTGCTGCATGCACTCAGTGATTTTTTACGAGGCAGCTTTGACTTTGATAACCAAGAGATTGAAGTGCCTTTTGCGGATGAACTGCGTATCATTGAAGCCTATTTATCCCTCGAGCGAGCACGTTTTGGCTCACGTCTCAAGGTGGAGTACAATTTGGAGGAGAGGAACTTCGCCGTTCCTCCACTGCTGCTGCAGCCTATTGTGGAGAATGCTGTCCGCCACGGTATCATGGAGAAGGTGGAAGGCGGAACCATAGTAATTACTTCGCGCAGAGTAGAGATGTGGATCGAGCTATCGGTGTCCGATGATGGAGTGGGCATGGATATAGATCGTATCGATTTGGATAAGAAGGTCCATGGAGCATTCTTATTTGGAGACAAGCGTGGGGGAATTGGACTTTCTAACATAAACCGCAGAATACGCAGCTTGTATGGTACTTCCTTGAGCATTGCTGACCGTGAAGGCGGTGGCACGGTGGTAACCATGCGAATACGAGCAGGAGATGATGATCATGACTTATCAAATAGTCGTCGTTGACGACGAACTTCCGGCTCTGGGAGAGATGGAAGACCTGTTAAAAGAAGAGGTATTGGCAGGAGAGGTTGTCCTGTTCTCTCATGCGGAACACGCGCTGGAGTGGGTATTGCGTCATGAACCGGATATCGTCTTACTGGATATTCAGATGCCAGGAATAAATGGACTTGCTTTTGCGGAGCGTTTGCTAGATGCCAAGTCGATGATCGAGGTCGTGTTTGTTACGGCTTATAATCAGTACGCGCTGCAAGCGTTTGAGTTAAGTGCTGTTGACTATATTCTAAAGCCGGTCAAACCAGAGCGCCTGAGTCGTACACTGCAGCGAATCCATAGCAGACGTCTAGGACAAATGAGGCCAGATCATCATAAGCTTAATCCGAATGTGGCTGACGCCCATATTACAATGGACATAGAGAATCAGCAAGCCAAAGCCATCCCTTCCATATTCAGTCTCGGCCGTTTAAAAATAGAAGCTCCATCTGGTTTGCTCAAATGGCGGACTGTAAAAGTAGAAGAACTATTTGCGTATTTGCTGTTAAAGGGCTCAGCCAGTCTTGATCAGATTATTAATGATATATTCCCGAATTCGGATCCTAATAAGGCTAAAGCTTATGTACACACTTGTGTATATCAAATTCGACGTGCCGTTGTGGAAGTATCGTTGCAAACGTATATACATGTGACTTACACTGACCGAATGTACAAGCTTATACTGTCTGATATTTGGCATGATAGGGAACTGTTTATGAATGAAAAAATTGAATCCTCCGATATCAAGGCGCTGGAAGAAATGTCATCTCTCTACCGCGGTGATTGGTGTGAAGGATTGGACGGAATGTGGATGACGACGCATCGGGAGGAGATTAGAGACCGATATTTGTGGCTTTTAGAGGACATGGTTGATCTCAATCAAAAGCAGGGCGAGTATCGGAAGGCGCTGGCCAGCATCCGCAAGCTCATGAAGCTTGATCCTTGGAACGAGCACTACGCCTCGCTGATGACGGAATTGTACGTGGAGAATGGCGAGAAGACAAGAGCCAAGCACTTTGTTCAAGAGTACCAAGACCAATATGAACGAGAGCTAGGCGAGTCGTTGTCTGAGGGCTGGTATCAGCGTATACATACAATATTTGAAGATGAAGTAGCTAGTACGCAGGAATAAGGTAAGCAACCTACATGCCTGCCTATGGCAGGGCTGCAATAAGTAAAGCTGTTCGTGACGTTCACGGACAGCTTTATTATTTAATAACAGCTGCAAATGGCAGAGGGAGTCGATGATGAGTCGCTTGCAGAAGCGTGGACCACTGCTTGGGTAAGATCAGCATGGGGAGATGGTCGAGCGAATCCAATCTGTATACATAAATGTAGAAAAATCATCCTTATTAAACACGGCGGAGCCGCTACCAGCGCAGGGTGAGTGTTATATTTCATTATATTTTCAAGTACATAATTGAAAATTTGTTGTCGATAACAATGTGTTTATCACTGAATTGCTCGCTGAGGATATCAACCCTCGTGCGGGTTAGTTGCAATTTACTAATTTGCTATGCCTTTTCACCATGAAATCGCTTATGTTTTTAACAAACCTGTGACGCTTGAGAAAAAGTTCTCAAATTCATCATGAAGAGGGCTTTGACGTGTGATTTATGTCACAACCGGAGCGTGACTTTTTTGACAGAATAATGATGGGTAAGGGCAATGGTGCCTGGAACCAAGCATAATTAGTATGTTCAGCAGGCAAGATTTCGTTAAGATGCAAGGCTGCTGACGGATTTTTGTCGCTTAAGACATAGTTTAACAACAGAGCTTATGAAAAAGAAATGCTGGAGGGGTAAACGAATGGATATGGTCATGCTGTCTCGGATCCAGTTCGCATCGACGACGATCTTTCACTTCTTCTTCGTCCCGGTGTCGATCGGTCTTGCGCTCATCATTGCGATGATGCAGACGATGTACGTCGTTAAAGGCGATGAGCAGTACAAGAAGATGGCAAAGTTCTGGGGTAAGTTGTTCCTCATTAACTTTGCAGTAGGTGTCGTTACGGGGATTATTCAAGAATTCCAGTTCGGTATGAACTGGTCCAACTATTCAAGATTCGTCGGGGACGTGTTTGGAGCGCCGCTTGCGATTGAAGCGCTGGCTGCCTTCTTCATGGAGTCTACATTTATCGGACTATGGATCTTTGGTTGGGATCGTTTGTCGAAAAAGGTACACTTGGTATGTATTTGGCTTGTAGCCATTGGTACGACACTATCGGCTTTCTGGATTTTGGCTGCCAACTCCTTTATGCAGCGTCCAGTTGGTTTCGAGATTACGAATGGCCGAGCGGAGATGAACGATTTCTTGGCTCTAATTACGAATGGCCAATTGTTAGTTGAGTTCCCGCACACGGTATTTGGTGCCTTTGCAACAGGGGCGTTCCTGATTACCGGTATTAGTGCCTATAAAATGTTAAAGAAGCAGGATACAGAATTTTTCAAGCAATCCTTTAAAATCGGCATTATTGTCGCTCTTGTTTCTTCCTTCTTGGTAGCGATCTTTGGTCACCAGCAAGCACAATATTTGGTGCATACACAACCGATGAAGATGGCTGCTGCGGAAGGCTTGTGGACGACAAGTGACGATCCTGCGCCGTGGACGGTGTTTGCTGCTATTAACACAGATAAGCAGTCAAACAAGTTTGAATTCAAAGTGCCTTACGCACTCAGCTTCCTATCCTACAGTAAGTTCTCAGGTGAAGTAATCGGGATGAAGGAATTGCAAGCAGAATACGAGCAAAAGTATGGTCCTGGGGATTACATTCCTCCTGTAAAAACGACGTTCTGGAGCTTCCGCATTATGGTGCTCGCGGGTACGCTTATGATTCTATTAGGCATGTACGGGGTATACATGATGGCACGCAAGAAGCTGGATAAGCTGAAGCCATGGTATCTGAATGCTATGTTGTTCGGGATTTCCTTGCCGTTTATCGGCAACACTTCCGGCTGGGTTATGACGGAGTTCGGGCGTCAACCATGGACAGTATTTGGTCTGATGAAGACGGAAGACAGTATCTCGCCAAGCGTGTCGGCAGGTCAAGTCTTGTTCTCGATGATTACATTTACGACAGTATATAGCATTTTAGGTATTATAGCAGTTTACTTATTTGTGAAAGTGATTAAGAAGGGGCCTAACGAGCCTGACACTTCACATACGATAGCGGCTAATGATCCATTTGCAAGGGAGGGACGGCAATAATGGAACTGAGTGAACTGTGGTTTGTTCTAGTCGGAGTATTGTTTGTCGGTTTCTTCTTCTTGGAAGGGTTCGACTTTGGTGTAGGTATGTCGACCGCTTTCCTCGCCAAGACTGATGGGGAACGTCGGGTGCTGATCAACTCGATTGGCCCATTCTGGGATGCTAATGAAGTATGGTTAATAACGGCTGGCGGTGCAATGTTTGCTGCATTCCCACACTGGTATGCTACCTTATTCAGTGGTTTCTATACACCGCTCGTCGTCGTTCTGCTTGCGCTCATCGGACGTGGTGTTGCGTTTGAGTTCCGCGGCAAAGGTGAAACGGAAACATGGAAGAAAACATGGGATATCGTCATTTTATTTGGCAGTATGCTTCCTCCATTCCTGTTCGGCGTTGTGTTTGCGAACTTGCTGCAGGGCTTGCCAATTGACAAGAACATGGAGATGAACGCAGGTCTGTTTGATGTCGTGAATGCTTATACCGTCGTTGGTGGTGTGACGGTAACGGTACTGTGTTTGGTGCATGGCCTCTTGTTTGCCACTTTGCGTACCATGGGTACCTTGCAGGAACGCGCTCGTAAACAAGCGAAGATGCTGCTTGTACCGCTGGCTGTATTGTTCGTTGCATTTGCCATTATGACATACACGATGACGGATATTTTTGAAGCACGTGGAACTATCCTGACCATCATGGCAGTGCTCGGTGTGATCGCATTTGTATTATCTGGCTACTACATGAGCAAAAAGAAAGACGGCTGGGCATTTGCCATGACAGGCACCGTTATTGCACTGGCTATATCAGGCGTATTTGTAGGCATGTTCCCAAATGTCATGATCAGCTCGATCGACAGCGCGTTTAATTTGACCGTGTATAATGCTGCTTCCGGAGCCTACTCACTTAAAGTGATGACGATTGTAGCACTGAGCTTGCTGCCTTTCGTCCTCGGTTATCAAATTTGGAGCTACTTCGTGTTTCATAAACGGGTACATGAGAAGGAGCACTTGGAATACTAATGGGTAAAAAGACACTCGGATTCAAAGGAATAAGACCGGTAATGATCGCGATTGCGGCCCTGACTTTGATTCAAAGTGTGTCCATCATATTTATGGCTATAGGGCTGGCGGAGTCGATCTCCGCCCTCTTTGGCGGATCATCGCTGCAGGAACAGTCGGGCACTATTGCCGTGTTCCTGTTTGCTTTTATTATCCGGCATGTGACGGCCCTTGTGTCGCAGAAGTTGGCCTACCGTTATGCGGAACGCACGGGGCGCGACCTGCGCAAGGAGCTGATGGATAAGCTGTTCCAATTTGGTCCGCGGCTTGCGAAGACAGAAGGAACAGGTAATCTGGTTACACTTGTGCTGGATGGTGTCGCGCAGTTCCGAACTTATCTGGAATTGTTTATTCCCCGTATGCTGGGCACGGCGATCACGCCGGTTCTAATATGGGTGTATATACTCTGGCTCGATCGAGTGGCAGCGCTGATTCTGGCGGTAACGATGCCAATTTTGATCGTGTTTATGATTCTGATGGGGTTGGCCGCGAAGAAGCAGATGGACCGTCAGTGGGAATCGTACCGGGTGCTGTCCAACCACTTTGTGGATTCACTTCGTGGGCTGGAGACGCTCAAGATGCTTGGACTGAGCCGCTCGCACAGCAGCTCCATTGAAGGCGTCAGCGACAAATATCGAACGGCAACCATGAAGACCTTGCGTGTTGCATTCCTGTCCTCGTTTGCGCTTGACTTCTTTACGATGCTATCGGTAGCATCGGTAGCGGTGAGCCTTGGACTGCGCCTAATCAATGGCACAATGGAACTAGAGCCTGCGTTGTTGGTGCTGATCCTTGCACCGGAATATTTCCTTCCAGTGCGGATGGTGGGTGCAGATTACCACGCCACCTTAAAGGGGAAGGAAGCTGGAAAAGCGATTCAGACGCTGATTGAGGCCGCCTCGACAGAAGCGATGACAGCAGCACTCCCGGCTGGACTGACTTGGTCAGCGGACAGCGTACTGAAGCTGTCCCAATTGGGGGTTCAGCACGAGGAAGATGGACCACACTCGTTGCAGGATGTGACATTAGAGCTGCGCGGCTGCAAGAAGGTCGGCATTATAGGTACAAGTGGCGCGGGCAAGTCAACTTTAATTGATGTGCTGGGCGGCTTCTTGCGTCCAACTGCAGGCGAGCTGGAAGTGGACGGCATAAAAGTAGAGGCGTTAAGCGACGAGGCCTGGCGTACCGCGGTAACCTATATTCCGCAGCATCCGTATATTTTCAGCAGCTCGCTTGCAGATAATGTACGCTTCTATCATCCGGAAGCAACGGATGAGGCGGTTAGCCGAGCACTGACAGCGGCAGGTCTGGCTGAACTTGTGAAAGGACTGCCGCAAGGCGAAGCGGAATTAATCGGCAACGGTGGCCGCCGTCTAAGTGGGGGACAGGAGCAGCGTGTTGCGCTGGCCCGTGCCTTCCTGAGCGATCGTCCGATCATGCTGCTTGATGAGCCGACGGCTCATCTGGACATCGAGACCGAGTATGAATTAAAAGAAACGATGCTGCCACTTTTTGAAGGGAAGCTTGTACTGCTTGCCACACATCGGATGCATTGGATGCCGGATATGGACGTTATTGTTGTTATGGATCAGGGAAGTATCGCTGAAGTGGGATCTCATCAAGAGCTACTTAACCGCAAAGGGAAGTATTATGAACTGATGAAAGCTGAAGGGGAGGAATTAGGATGAAACGGGAGCAATGGTTTAAGCCCTATTTTCAGGCTTATTACGGCCGTTTCACGCTTATTGTCTTCCTTGGTGTGTTAACGGCTTTTAGTGCGGCTGCTCTGATGTTTACATCAGGCTACCTGATTTCGAAGTCTGCGCTCCGGCCAGAGAATATATTAATGGTCTATGTGCCGACCGTTCTGGTACGCACATTCGGAATCAGTCGAGCTGTCATTCATTACGTGGAACGGCTCGTCGGGCATGACGCCATATTGCGTGTGCTGTCCCATATGAGAGTGAGGCTGTACCGTATTTTGGAGCCGCAGGCTCTGTTCTTGCGCTCGCGTTATCGGACAGGGGATGTACTTGGCGTGCTCGCCGATGATATTGAATATTTACAAAATGTATACATGCGCACCGTGTTCCCAAGCATTGTCGCGTTGGTCATGTATGCAGTCGTAATTGGTGCACTAGGCTGGTTCGATGCAAGCTTTGCAGCCATTATGGCACTTTACATTTTTGTATTGGTATGCATTCTGCCATATGCCTCGCTTCTGCTGACTAAAGCCAAAAATCGTCAACTAAAGCGGGACCGAAACGGGTTATACCAAAAACTAACGGATGCGGTACTTGGACTGGGTGATTGGGTCATTAGCGGACGTGCTCCCCAGTTTGTCCATTCCTACGAGCAAGATGAAGCAAAGGTAGCGGATATTGAACGCTCGCTCAGTAATTGGTCCAAATGGCGTACGCTTGCAGCCCAAGGCGTTGTTGGTGCGATCATCGTATCGATCATTTATTGGGCAGGACAGCAGTATGCGGATCGACAAATTGATGTGACGCTGATCGCTGCTTTTGTACTGGTGGTGGTGCCGCTAATGGACTCCTTTTTACCGGTGTCGGAGGCTATCGAGAAAATTCCGCAGTATCGTGAATCAGTAGAACGGCTCTTGAATATGGGATCGGCGGCGGAAGCTGGCGGTGCAGAAGAGCAAGCACGAGCAGCACAAGCAGAAGCCGCGCTGGAGAAGCTTGCTGCTTCAGGCAGCCAGGTTACCTTAGGGATACACAATGTTCGTCATCGTTACAGTTCAGATGATCCGTGGAGTGTGAATGGCGTAACCCTTGAACTGGAGCCAGGCAAGAAGGTTGCCATTATCGGGCGAAGCGGTGCGGGCAAATCAACATTAATCAAGTTGATCCAAGGTGCGTTAACACCTACGGAAGGTCAGGTCACGATTAATGGTGTCCCTGCCTCTGAATTTGGCGACCAAATACCCAAGGTTATATCGGTCTTAAACCAAAGCCCGCATTTGTTCGATACGACAGTAGGGAATAATATCCGGCTTGGCAGGTTAGAGGCTTCTGATGAAGAGATCAAGCACGCTGCTCATCAGGTAAAACTGGGATCGATGATTGATTCATTGCCAGCTGGCTATGACACGCTGATGCATGAGACAGGGCAACGCTTCTCGGGCGGCGAACGGCAACGGGTAGCGTTAGCGCGTATTTTGCTGCAGAATACACCGGTTGTTATTCTGGACGAACCGACGGTAGGACTTGATCCTCAAACGGAGCGGGAACTGCTGCACACCATTTTCCAGACGATGGAGGAGAAGACACTGATCTGGATTACGCATCACCTTGTTGGGGTGGAGAAGATGGATGAGGTCATCTTTGTGGAAAATGGGGAAGTGGAGATGCGTGGTACTCATGCAGAACTGATGGCACGGGAACCACGATATCGCAAGTTGTACCAATTGGATAGACCTTTGCTTACAGGAGAATAGCGCTGGATGTATGAGTCCGTATATCTATACTAACTATGCTTAACAACATTTGAACACAGGTTACGCTCGAATGAGCGGCCTGTGTTTTTTGCGTCGACGAAAAGCTAGCGGTAACTAATCATATTTTAATAATTTTATTAGACAGAACAGGCTCTAGTTATGTTACTATTGTCTTATCATTATTTGTAATTGTGAAAAAGTAAGTTACTCTATTTGAATTAGAAAGGTAGGCTTAGTATGAAATCAGCTTCACATGTTTCGACAGAGGGTTCATCTACACGCTCTATTTCAAAAAAACAACGTATCGGTATGGCGGTTGTGCTTGGTTCGATGACGGCCATCGGTCCACTGTCGATAGATATGTACTTGCCATCCCTGCCGATGCTGGCTGCGGACTTGCAGACAACGGCATCTTATGCGCAGCTTAGCTTAACGGCATTCTTATTAGGCATTGCACTTGGTCAATTGTTAATGGGTCCACTTAGTGATGCACGTGGCCGCCGCATGCCGCTTATTGCTTCACTTGTTGTATACGCAGCTACTTCTTTCTTGTGCGCGTTCGTTCCATCCATCTGGGGCTTGCTTGCGCTGCGCTTCATTCAAGGGGTCGCTGGGGCTGGCGGGATCGTGATTGCCCGTGCGATGGTCCGCGATATGTATGACGGTCCGGAACTAACCAAATTTTTCTCCCTCCTGATGTTAATTAACGGACTTGCACCCATTATGGCACCTGTAGCTGGTGGCCAGCTCTTAAAGTGGACAACATGGCACGGTATCTTTGTTGTGTTAGGTTTGCTAGGTATCTTATTGATTGCGTCAGCTGTCTGGGGTTTGAAAGAAACGTTGCCTGAGCAGCGCCGCTTAAAAGGCGGAGTAAAGGCAACTCTATCCACCTTTGGAGGACTGCTCGGTGATCGAGCGTTTATGGGGTTTGCGTTGTCAATGGGCCTAGTATCTGCAGCTATGTTTGCGTATATTTCAGGTTCGCCCTTTGTACTACAAGATATTTATGGTGTATCGCCGCAAATGTTTAGCTTATTGTTTGCATTGAACGGTCTTGGCTTAATTATTGCTACTCAAATAACCGGACGGTTAGTTGGGCGCTACCACGAATCTCAATTATTTGTTGCAGGACTTCTGCTGTCGCTTGCGGGCGGCCTAACGTTACTCGCCATGATTCTCATTGATGCGCCTCTGCTTGCGATTCTCATTCCACTCTTTGTGTCTGTATCAAGCACAGGGGTGGTCGGCACCGTGGGCTTCTCGCTTGCGATGCAGAATCAAGCCAGCAACGCGGGGAGTGCCTCAGCAATGCTGGGCTTGCTGCCCTTTATATTGGGCTCGGTAGTAGCCCCTCTTGTAGGTCTTGGCGGTGGACATACCGCTGTTCCAATGGGAATCGTAATCGCATGCTGCAGCTTGTTGGCGATGACTTTTTACGTATCCATGATCCGCAAGCGTTATGCCAACCCTGTAGATCAGAAGGGTATGAGCGTTTAAGTATCTCAACAAACAAAAAAATTAAGTTCAAACCAATATAAAATCACAATAGAATGATGCAATTTAGTTATGAGCCGGAGGGGATTGTCCTTCCGGTTCTTCTATTGAATATAGTAATAGCAGGGATCGTGTAGATTAGAAAATACTATAGTTGTAATGGCGAAGCTAGTTTTACTTGCCCACTTGGAGAATCTTTTTATCATGGGGACATAACGACAGCTAGTAGAGTAGAGCTTGGAAAAGCAAGCAATTTTGCCGACTAATGTATGTTCTTGAATATTTAGATTTTGACGTGAGAGAGTGAACGTGATTAGATCAATATAACAAGTGTAGACGGAGGTAAATGGAGCCAAATGAAGAAAGTGTTGTCTTACCTTAAACCTTACCGAATACCGATGGGTTTTGCGATTACGCTGATGCTGATTGAGTTAGCAGTAGAACTGCTGCAGCCACTGCTGATCGCCAAAATCATCAACGAAGGGATTACACCTAAAAATATGAATCTGGTCCTGCAGTGGGGCGGTGTGATGTTGGGATTGGCATTTATCGGCTTCGCCTGCGGAATCATTAACTCTTACTATGCTTCCCGAGTGGCGCAGAATTACAGCTTTGACCTGCGGCGCAGCTTATTCGATCGCATCCAATCGTTTTCATTTGCCAACTTTAATCAATTTCCTACTGCGACGTTAATTACACGTGTGACGAGCGATGTGACCCAGGTGCAGAATTGTGTGTTTATGGCGATGCGTATTATGATGCGAGCTCCACTATTGCTGCTTGGAGGACTGATTATGGCACTTGTCGTCCATGTGAAGCTTGCGCTTATTCTGGCGGTAGTGACTCCGTTGATGCTTGTGTTTCTGGTCTGGATGATGAAAAAGGGGTTTGTTCTTTTTCGTTCCGTACAAGAAAAGCTGGATCGTGCCAACAGTGTGCTGCGCGAAAACTTGCTTGGCATGCGCCTGATCAAGTCATTTGTACGGAGTAAGCATGAAGAGGCTCGATTTGCAGCCGCTAATCAAGAGCTGGTGGATCGAACAGTGGCGGTGCTGCGTTTAATGGAAACGGCCGTACCCGTATTACTGTTCGTTATGAATGTTAGCGTGCTGCTCATTCTGTGGATCGGTCATGATCAAGTGCTTACGGGTGGGGCTAATATCGGTGAAGTAGTGGCGGTAGTCAATTATGCTGCTAGGATAACAGGCGCATTTTCCGTTGTGTCGATGATTGTGATGACCTTATCGCGTGCACGCGCATCCGCGCAGCGAATTGAGCAGGTGCTGACTGCCGAGGCGGATGTCATCGATAAAGAGCAGGCCAGTCAATCCGCGTTCATTAGAGGTGGAGGCGTCCGCTTTGACGAGGTAACCTTTGTATATCCTGAACATCATGTTCCCGTATTGGATCGAATCAGCTTTGCAGTAGAGCCAGGCCAAATAGCGGCCATTATGGGCGCCACGGGTGCGGGCAAGTCAACGTTATTTCAGCTCATCCCTCGTCTATATGATGTAACAATGGGTTGTGTATGTATTGACGAGCTTGACGTTAGAGACATGCTGTTGGATCATCTTCGAGGTGATATCGGCTATGTCCCGCAGGAGGCGATGCTGTTCTCAGGCACGATTGCGGATAATATCCGCTTTGGCCATGAAGGTGCTGCACACGATGAAGTGGTTGATGCGGCACAGCGCGCGCAGATTCATGAGACAATTATGAGGCTGCCTAATCAGTATGACACCGTTATTGGGCAGAAAGGCATTAATCTGTCCGGCGGACAGAAGCAGCGGCTGTCCATTGCCCGTGCTCTGGTGCGCAGACCTAAGCTGCTGCTGCTTGATGACAGCACAAGCGCATTGGATGTCAAGACGGAAGCAAAGCTGCTGCGTGCGCTGCCAACAGCATCGTGCACCACATTGATGATTACGCAAAAGATCAGCACAGCGATTCATGCCGACATTATTCTGCTGCTTGATGAAGGAAAGCTGCTTGCAGCTGGTTCCCACGATGAATTGCTGCAGCGATCAGTGCTGTACCAGCGTATGGTAGAATCGCAATTCGGAAAGGAGGCGGTGCCGCATGACTAAGGATCGGTACAGCAACCCCAGTGGGGGACCGTCCAGCACAGACTCTCCGTTGCCGAGAAAGGGCCATGGGGCGGGGCCGCGACAGAAGCAGAAGCCAAAGGATATGTTAGGGACACTAATGAAAATATGGGCCTATTTGTCCTCCTATAGAGGTCGGCTGGGGCTTATTCTAATATTGGTGTTTATCAGTTCCGTGCTTGGACTGCTGGGACCGTTCTTGCTTGGTTATGCCGTCGATCAGTTCATCGGCGCAGCGGATCACGGAGGACTTGTGCAGCTTATCGCGCTGCTTGCAGGCGTATATGTGATTCATTCCATCGCCTTGTGGCTGCAAAATATTTGGATGATCCATATATCACAGCAGGCAGTATCACAAATGCGCAAGGAGCTGTTTCAAAGCTTGCATCGTATGCCCGTCTCGTTCTTCACGAAGCGGCAGCACGGGGAGTTGATGAGCAGATTGACCAACGATATGGATAATGTCAGCTCGACGTTAAACAGCTCGTTTATCCAGTTATCATCTAGCGTACTCACGTTTGTAGGCATGTTAGGCATGATGTTGTGGTTAAGTCCAACACTGACACTAATTACGTTGCTTATTGTGCCAATCATGTACTTCGGTATGAAATGGATTACCAATCGAACAGGCAAGCATTTCAAAGAGCAGCAGCGCAACTTAGGAGATATGAACGGCTTTATCGAGGAAACGTTTTCGGGTCAAAGGATGGTAAAGGCATTCTCACAGGAGCGTAAGGTCACCGCGCAGTTTATCGAAAAGAGCGAACGGCTGCGAGAAGCGGGTTATTGGGCTCAGATGTATTCGGGCTTTATTCCGAAGCTGATGAATATGCTGAACAACGTCAGCTTTGCCATCATTGCAGGGGCAGGTGGACTGATGGCGGTAAACGGGATGATCACCATCGGAGTTATCGTCACGTTTGGAGAATATGCAAGGCAGTTCACCCGTCCGCTAAATGATCTCGCGAATCAATTCAATACCTTTTTGTCTGCGATTGCAGGGGCGGAACGTGTGTTTGAGATTCTGGAGCAGGATCCTGAGGCGAAGGATGAAGGGAATGCTGCGCATATAAATGAGATTCGTGGCGATATCAGGTATGAAGACGTCTCGTTTGCATATGAAAAGGACATGCAGACCGTCTCCGATCTGAACTTTCATCTGGCAGCGGGGCAAACGGCTGCATTGGTCGGACCTACTGGTGCAGGCAAGTCGACCGTCATTAACTTGCTCTCGCGTTTCTATGATCCAGATGAAGGCACGATCTATGTGGATGGCGTTGATATCCGGCAAATTACACGAGACAGCTTGCGCAGCCATATGGGCTTTGTACTCCAGGATCCCTTCCTATTTCAGGGCTCGATCCGTGATAACATTCGCTACGGACGGCTAGAAGCAACGGACGAGGAAGTCGAGCAGGCGGCTGAACTGGCAAATGCCCACTTTTTTATCAGCAGACTGGCGTATGGGTATGAGACATTGCTGGATGCAGAAGGCAGCGGCATCAGCCAAGGACAGAAGCAATTAATATCGATCGCACGTGCGATACTGGCCGATCCTTCTATATTGGTATTGGATGAGGCAACAAGCAGCATCGATACGGTCACCGAATTGAAAATCCAGGAGGCTTTGTACCGCTTGATGCGGGGCAGAACGAATATTGTAATTGCCCATCGCCTGAATACTGTTCGGCAAGCAGATATGATTGTCGTTTTGGAGAATGGGCGTATTATGGAGCACGGCAATCATGATGAGTTAATGGACAAGCGAGGTTTCTATTATGGGCTCGTGCAGAGCCAGTTTGAACGGGCTACTGTATGACAGTTGCCTAGTGTAAGGGGCTGTATAGAAGCTGGGAATTACAGCTATAGGTAGGTGCTGCAGGTTGTGAACAACAATGGCGGAGGGACATGGAGCTTCCCTCTGCACAATGTTCAGAGAGTGAAGAATCAATATAATCTAGTAGTGCCTATCTATTTACAAAGATATGCCTATAATAGTGATATCAGCTCGTTAATTTGCTTGATAACGATAACACATTCTTTTTGTTTATCATGTTTATGGAGTCAGATTCTATTACATCTTTATAAGGGGGATAGAGGTATGGCCTTAATGAATTGCAGTTTCTACTCGGAGGTATTGGGTCTTAATACGGAGATGACGGTGATTGTACCGCAGCAGACGACCACGCAGATTGGCTTGGAAGGACATGCTGCCAAGTCTCTTCATCCTACGCTTTACTTGCTGCATGGTTTGTCAGATGATCATACGATCTGGATTCGTCGGACCTCTATTGAACGTTATGCGGCTCAGCTCGGGCTTGCCGTAGTCATCCCGCAGGTGCACCGCAGCTTCTATACTGATATGTACAATGGACTCGCCTATTGGACATTCCTCACCGAAGAGCTGCCGAAGCTGGCGCAAGGTTTCTTCCCCTTGTCGGACAAGCGCGAGGACAATTATGTCGCCGGATTGTCGATGGGTGGGTATGGGGCGTTTAAATGGGCGCTTACACATCCCGAGCGATTTGCGGCTGCCGCCAGTTTATCCGGTGCGCTCGACATCGGGAATGACGTGTTCAGGCAACGATTGGCACGAGATATGCAGCTCATTTTTGGCGATCAACCTATATCAGGGACGGAGAATGACCTCCTGCATTTGTTGAAGAAGGGCGACCAGGAGCAGGGTTTAAAGCCAAAATTGTATCAATGCTGCGGGACGGAGGACTTCTTGTATGAAGATAATCTGAAATTCCGTGATACCGCACGTCACACTACTTATGAGCTGCACTATGAAGAAGGCCCAGGAGAGCATGAATGGGGGTACTGGGACGCTCGCATTCAAGATGTATTGGCGTGGCTCCCCTTAAGAAAAGAACAGGAATAAGTAGTGGATCAATAAGATGGCCCGATCACGATTAGCATGCTGCAGGTGCCAATCGTAATCGGGCCAGTTTGATGATAACCCGGTACGTTGTTGCTTATGGTTTTACGTTAAGTGATTCTTTTCCTGTCTGCAGGCGTTCTTTGCCTATGTAGAAAATACACAGGGAGCCAAGAACAGCAGGAATAAGCGTCCACAACGCGTCTGTTATTTTATCCAACAAGGGCGCTGGAATTCAAATAATAGTCCACTCGAACCTAATATATAGAAATTAAACTTGTATTGCAGACTCAACGGTACTGTTCTCGTGTTGTGTATAATGATGACGGTATTCGACGCGTCCGATGCGGCACCCCTCGCCGATTCGTACATGATTGCCGCGAACTACATCAGCAGTAGTGTGCTCAAGTTCGATATCATCCCCCTCGATAATATCGGCAGTCAATCGCGCGTCTGGCATGACTTTAAACAGAGCGGGAATAAACTTAAGGACGTTTCCAATGCTGCTGCCCTTACGAACTGTAATTTTTTCGCCGCCAATCTCCTTGGCACTGCATGCCCAGTTGACCTTCGCGTCCAGATTGCCTACATTCAGCATACCATCGATGTTAAAACAACCGTTTGTATCCAGCCGCTCCACCTCGCAGTTGCCTTTAATAGATACGCCGCCTCTGATTTTCAGACGTTCAGCGCGAAGCGATTCTCCTACGTTAAACATCCCGTTAATGCTTGCCTCTTGAACGAGCACACTGCCTTGGGCGTTGGCCTCACCCTGAACCGATATCTTTCTTGTTTCCAAACTGCCTTTTGCGTTTAGCGTGCCCTGCACACTCATTTCTTCTGCTATTGTATTGCCAAATATGACTGCGGATCCTGAACAGGAGAACTTATGACAGTCGATGTCCCCTGTTACTTCTCCGTCGCCCATAATGGAAACTTTGTTGTATATTCCTCCTGAAGCAGTCGAAGATCCCATAATTCTCATATTTTGCGCAGAACGCTTATCCATGAATCATCCCTCCATTTATTCGTGTGGCAGCGGTCATAACTTAGTCGTACGATTCACTTGAGCTTGATTGTGTACGTCCAATCCCATTTTGTATTCGATATGATCGATTTCGCACCCCGGGCCGATCACAACCATGCTGCCGCGCACGATGCGGGCTTTCGTATACTCCAGTACGACCTCATCGCCTTCAATTATATCTGCTTCCAGATAAGGACTGGTAAATAAAGAAGTAAGCATTTTAGAAAATGAATTCATTCGACCTTGCCTGACGGTTATCGATTCTCCGCCGATCTCCCGGGCACGGCAGGCGCCTAAAATTGTGGCATCGATGGTACCCGCATTAAGCAGACCGTCAATGTTAAACATGCCATTAATCTTTACTCGCTCTGCTTCGCAGTCGCGGTGGACGGTTAGTTTGCCATTCACCTCAAGCGAATCGCTATTGAGTGTGCCATCAACCGTTGCTAAGCCATTGATCTGACATTGCTCTGCCCGCAAATGGCCATTGATGGAACAAGTACCATCCACTTGCGCGGATTTAGCGGTCATGCTCCCTTTAACTTTAGATGTGCCGCTGCCTCTAAAGGAGCTGCACGTGGAGTCTCCATTAATAGTGGCCATGCCGTTTAGAGTAATACGATGAAATGAGCCGCCGCTTGAACTGCCGACACCATTAATATTCACATCTCTTAAAGGTTGTTGATTCATGAGCTTATCCTCCGATTCAAGTAAGTTTGACCTTTAATTGCTCCACGCACTCTGTCATCGAAAGCCGCACAATCAGCTTCGTGCTGTGATCGACGTAGATCTCGTTTGGGCTGGATACAAGCAGGAATGAGGTGGAGCCCATGTTCCTCAGCATGACGAGTTCGCTGCCCTTGCCCTGAAGCTTTTTATAATGTTCATGCAGCACTTGCAGCAGCCGTTTGCCTTCTTCTATGCTCATTTGTCCGGTTTGAAGCATTTGGTCTAAAGCGTACACATAAATGATTTGCTCAAATGAATAGGCCTCCGCATCTCCTGCCTGTTCGGTAAACAACTGCATCGCTACTGCCGTAATAATGTTGCGTTCAACAAGCTCTGCTTTGGTCAACGCCATCGAGGCTAAGTTCGGAGAGAACATATCTGCCAACTCATCCAAAGAGAGGTTATCTTTCATATTGACGATCTTATCGATGCGCTCCAGTATTTTATCTTTAGGAAAAAAGGTTTCTTGACCGGTGTACGTAGATTTGCGAACAAACCAGTCTTCGGGAATCAAGTCTTTGCGTTTCCATCTATAGAGCTGTCCGTAGGAAATACCGGTCAGATCCAGCAAGTCTTTTTTTGATATAAGCTGGTCTTCGATCACTTCGGCAGCCTCCTTTAGCGGTAATATTTGATAGTGTAACACTGTTTCGTTATTATCGTAACACTGTTTCGTTAGATACACAAGTCGCCTGCGGACGGAATTATACTACGTCTATAGACGGAGGAAATTTATATCACTTTGATTATGAAGATCCGGATGACAGCGTTTCTATGGTGACGTTGGACGATGATGAGGCGCGGCAGATTGCGGGTATTGTAGGTGGGTTGTCCTACAAGCCTAAAGCACTTGAGAACATTGAGGTGGCCCTGGATGATCTGATTATTGAGTGGTTTAAGATTGATAGCCATGCAGCTTGTATTGGCTAGACAATCGGTGGACTTGATGTAAGGCAGAAGACGGGGGCGGCTATTATCGCCGTTATTGAGAAAAATGCGGAGAAGAAAATTTATCCGGGGCCTGATTATTCCTTTGTAGGAGAATCCATGCTGGTTGTGGCCGGGGAAAGGCATCAATTAAAGAAACTAAAAAATATTTTAACGAGCGGGGAGTGATATGATGGATCATGTTGTACTCGAACTTGGTCTGGTTGTTGCCCTTGTAGCTCTGGCGGGACTGATATCAACGAAGCTGAGGTTCTCTGTTATACCGTTCTATATCCTTATTGGAATGGCTGTCGGCCCGCATGCTCCGAAGTTTGGGGAGTTTGATTTCCGGTTTATTGAGAGTGCTCCGCTTATTGAGTTGTTGGGTAGACTAGGTGTCGGCTTAACGATAGTGTCACGTGGTGAGTTGTCCATCATATTGGCGAACATCGGCAAAGCGGGGGGCTTGTTAGAGCTGCTGCAGCCATTTGCCGCGTTGTATGTGCTTATTCTGGCTATATTAGGACCGTTTTTAACGAAAGAATCCAAATACGTGTATATGTTCTTAAATTCCATTTTCAAATGGGATCGTAAAAAAGACAAAGTAAAACCAAAACCGTCGACCGAATAGTCGAAATCGTCCACATGTGATGACCAAGCAACGAACAGGAGGGGTTACACGATGAACATTATTAAAAATTCCATAGTGTTATCGATCATCGTAACCTTGCTATACTCCGTGTTCGTCCCGGTAGCACTGACGGATAATGCGCATACGCCGAATGATCCCATGTTCCTCGTGCTCAAGGATCAAATTCAAGTAAACTGTAATAAAGTATTCCGAACGCAATCTGTTAAAAAGGCAATTTCGATCCTTAAAATTGAACCTGCACATTGGAATGCCTGTGAAGTACTTGTCTAATTACCTCAATCAGAACTCCAAGCCAAGAACAGCAGGAATGCCCTCGTCGTAATAATGTTTAACGGGCTGAACCTCGGATACCAAGTCTGCAACAGCTATTACGGCTGGTGACGCAGAGCGGCCTGTAATAATTAAATTTAGTTTTTCCGGGCGTTTTTGTATAACGTCAACAACTTCAGACAGCGGCAGTACATCATCAACTGGGAAGCTGTCGATGGCAAGCGCGTTGTTTAACTCATCCAAAATAATGAAGTCATACTGATCCGATTGAATTTCCTGCTTGGCGATAGACCAGGCCTTAGCCAATGATTCCCGATGCTCCTCTGGTGTCTTCAACCACGTAAAACCAATCCCTAATTGACGTACCTCCACACCTATTTTCTCCAATGCAATTTGCTCTCCATATGTTCTGCTAGGACTTTTAATGAATTGTAGAATCAATACCTTAAATCCTCTACCTACTGCACGTACGCTTAAGCCGACGGCTGCTGTTGTTTTGCCTTTCCCGTCTCCGGTATACACAAGCACTAAACCTCTTGATTTCCTGGACATCGTTACGGCCTCCTAAATGTAGTTTATCTTTTTTTGCTTTCCTTAAGGGTCAAACACGAACAATATGAATATTGTATCCTATCAATGCGTGATATGCAGTGCTGATCTGTTCCAATACGTGCAAATCTATTAAACATTTTATTTAAGTTGGCCATTAGATGTATGAAATGTACGAATCCTCTGGTAGTTTTGCTTGTCGCATTATCTCATCATTTTCATATGATGTAGTAGACCTGCTAGGAGGTGAGGACAATGTCGAGATTATATTATGGGGGTTGTAATTGTCATAAATGTCATCCTTGCAGACCGAAGATACATCCTGCCTGTGAGGACAAGCACGAATACTATGAGGATGAGGATGAATGCGAGCATAAAGAAAAGAAGCACGATCCGTGCGAGAAGAAGAAAGAGGACAAATGTAAAGAAAAAGAGCACAAGCATGATCCTTGTAAGAAGAAAAAGAAGCAGGAAGACAAATGCAAAGACAAACATGATGACAAGAAGAAACAAAAGTGCAAAAAACATGATCATAAGAAGTACGTTAAAAAGGTGTATGTAGTATATGAAATTTGTGAAGATAAACATGTAAAAGAGTAATCGTTGATTGATGCGCACGCATATGCCGAAGAATGGTCAGAACTTGACCACTTCGTTTGTAATATATTAGAATAATCAACATTTTATACAGGAATAAATAGGGGGCGAAGGAATTCGGCCCCTATTTTAAAGTGTCTAACCTATCATAATCTTGCCTTCTGGATAACGATACAGTGACTGTGGCTTGCGTCGATTCAATGCATAAGCAAGGGTTAAGGGCCCCAATCTGCCGATAAACATAGCTGCACAAAACACCAGTTTACCGAATACAGACAACTCTGGTGTTAATCCCATAGACAGGCCAACGGTTGCGACCGCTGAAGTCGTATCGAACAAGATCTCTAAAAACGGCTTTTGTTCCGTGACAGCCAAGAGCATAGCGATTGACAGCACCATCATTAATGCAAGGAAAATAATCGTAAGCGCCTTTACGATTTGGTCCTTGGACAATCGGGTACGGAACAGCACTGCGTCCTCACGTCCGCGAAGCATGGCTGCAACGGCGCAGATTAGGATGGCAAAGGTAGTCGTCTTGATACCTCCACCTGCGGAACCTGGGGAGCCCCCAATGAACATTAAAATAACCATAAAAAATTGCGTGACCTGCCGTAGGCCTTGAATATCAACCGTGCTTGTACCCGATGAACGAGAGGATATGGATTGAAAGACTGATGAATAGATCTTTCCGGCAAAAGACATTGGCTGCAACGTATTTGGATTCGTGTATTCAAATACAAATATCATAGCCGCCCCAACTACAATTAAGATAGCTGTCATGGACAAAACAACTTTAGAGTGCAATGAAAACTTTCGTTTTCTTGGGTATTCGTAAAGTTCAGCTAATACAATAAAGCCCAATCCTCCTGAAACAATGAGGAAGAATGCAATGATATTAAACAAAAAATCGTCCGCGTAGGCTTGAAAGCTATTTCCAAACAGGTCTAATCCCCCATTGTTAAATAACGATACAGAATGAAATAAGCCGTAGTATAAAGCTTTCTTAAGCGGCATTTCGCGCAGCCAATGCAGAGCTAGAATCAGTGCGGCGCTTGCTTGGATAACGGCGACAAATATTATAATTCTACGGATAATCCGTACGATGCCTTCCATGCTATCTGTATTCATGGCCTCTTGTAAAATGAGCCGTTCACGTAGAGATATCTTTTTGCCTAGCATCAAATAAAATAGTGTAGCAACTGTCATAAATCCGATGCCGCCTATCTGAACAAGTACGATTATGACAATTTCCCCGAACATCGTAAACGTGGAGGCTGTATCCACGACTGTTAATCCGGTGACGCATATCGCCGAAGTAGCCATGAAGAGAGCGTCAACCCAACCGATGGCATGTCCGTCGTGGACCGCGATTGGCAGCCTCAACAGTATAGTTCCAATTAGGATTAAAAATAGAAAGCCTGCCACTAATACTCGCGAGGGTGTCCAATTTTTCCACTGTCTGGCAACATAGTTCCAACAAGATGCCATAAATCCACCTCCTTTAACCAAAACGTTCACTAGTATATCGCTTCCAGCCATACTTGTAAATGGCTTGTGTTGCATAAACAATTTAAAGGTAAGTACGCTTAGTATCCCCAATCTGTTGCGGGGCAACCGATCGTCGTTGGTTTTAGGTTTAATATTTACTGTTAATGTAAGAAATGAGCTCTGTTTTCACGTAAATGGTTATAAATATTCTGAAATAGTCATAACCGAGAAAAATAAAAAGCCACCCCCTTAGGAGCAGCTTTGTGCTAGCTTATAGTCGCAGCAGGGTTAGCCTTTTACACTTCCGGCCGTAACCCCTTCGATAATTTGTTTTTGCAGAATACCGTAAATAATAATGACAGGTACGACACTGATTGTAATGGCAGCAGTCAGTGCCCCGTAGTTCATATTAAACTTATCAGCGAACGACACGACAGCAACCGGAAGAGTGCGCAGCTCCTGGTTGGATAAGAATAGGTTGGCTAGAATGTATTCGTTCCAGTTGCCAATAAAATTAAGGATGAACACGGTAACCAAGGTGGGCATCGTTAACGGAATGACGATACGACCCAATAGGCCGTATGTTGATAAGCCGTCCATAATACCGGCCTCCTCTAGCTCAGACGGCATCGACTTTAGGAAGGCTGCAATCACAAATGTAGTAAGCGGAATGCCAAATGCGGCATAAGGTATCATTAATGCAAACGGCGTATTATAAATACCGAAATCTTTAATCATGATGTAGAGTGGTATTAGCAGTGATGCAGGCGGAATTAAGATGGACAACAGCAGCAGGCCCAGGACAAGCTTGCTTAATGTAGGGAACTTCATCCGTGTCACCGCGTAGGCGATAGCGGTCGATAACAGTATGGTAGTTACGGTTGATACGATGCTGATGTAGAGACTGTTGACAAAGTAAGTGCCGATGTGTGAGCTGGACAGCGCATTGGCATAGTTGTCCCAGCTCAGCTTAGACGGCAAGCCCCAAGGATCGTTAAATATTTCCGTATTGTTTTTAAATGAGGAAATAAAGACAAATAGTAAGGGAAATATAACGATAACTACGTATACAAGAAGGACGACGTGAGACAGAATACGATTGTTGGCACGGAGCTTCATTAATATTCGGCCTCCTTCGAAGTCTTCTTGTTTACGAGATGATAGATGAGGGAAAGTATGGCGGTAAATACGGTAATGATAATGGCAATCGCATTTGCATAACCGAAGTCTCCAAGCGCGTAGGCTTGTTGATACATGTAAGTAGCCATTACTTCCGAGCTGCCAAATGGCCCGCCATTCGTCATAATGAGTACAATATCAAGCGCCTTCATGGCACCAGTGATGGATAGCAGCATCGTCACTACAATGACGGGACGAATAAGTGGAATCGTCAGCAGCCAGGCCTTGCGCCAGCCCACAGCCCCGTCAATTTCGCCGGCTTCTAGTATTTCCTTCGGAATGGCAAATATGCCGGCGAGCACAAGTACAATGTAGAACCCGGTCCACTGCCAGCCATTCGTGACCAGTACGGACAGGAAGGCTGTCTTCTCATCCCCCAGCCACAATCTTGTCCATGTTTCCAGCCCTACTGCTTTAAGGATTTGATTCAACAGCCCTGCATCCGGTGAATAAATGAACTGCCAAATGACTGCGATCGACGCGGTCGATAAAATGCTTGGCATAAATACTGTCAGCTTATAGAAGTCGAGCAGGCGCTTTACGCCGCTGACTAGGATAGAGACTAGAATAATAATGGGAACTTGAATAAATACGGAAAACAGAACAAAGTAGATGTTATTTTTAAAAGCGACCCAAAACTTTTCATCTGATAATGCACGGACAAAGTTATCAACACCGTTATAAACGGGATCCGTAATGCCGTCCCAACTTGTCACCGAGTATTGAAGAGACTTAAATAGCGGTATTAAATAAAAGGTAATATAGAGCACGAGAGCCGGTACGACAAATACCATATAAGCGACACGATTCCGGAGTATCTTGTTCATCATTCATCTCCTACGTTCCGGTGAGCATCGAGCCATAACCGGGATGAAATGTAAGAACCGGGAACCACAACTCAAGCCGCGGTTCCCGATACATAAGTTGAAAATTACTTTCCTTCCTTAATAGCTTTCTCTTGCGCTTGCTGCATACGTTCTGCTGCTTTTTCCGGTGTTATTTTGCCGCCGAGCAACTCTTGTACCGTCTGCTCCAACGTTACTTTCACACTCTTTTGAACAAGTGCATCGAATGCAGGGAACGCACCTTTGGCTGAGCCTTGGGATTCACCCAATGATTTCACAAGCTCTGTTGCCCCTTCCACGTTGCTAACCCCTTTCATTGCGGGTATACGGCTCGATTCGATAAGGCTGCGTTTTTGTTGCTCTACATTGTACCAGTTTTTAATAAATGCTTTGACCGCTTTTAATTCGTTCTCCTTCAAATCGGCGG
Organism: Paenibacillus sp. ACRRX; assembly: GCF_022346885.1. Classification (GTDB taxonomy): domain Bacteria; phylum Bacillota; class Bacilli; order Paenibacillales; family Paenibacillaceae; genus Paenibacillus_B. The sequence goes on along the minus strand of NZ_JAKRNK010000003.1, from coordinate 347,509 downwards.
AGACACCAAATCCATTGGACCATCCGCCATTGATAAAGCCGTCGCCAGGGCCGCCTACGTCAGGAAGACGGAAGAAACCGGATACATCTTTGACCGTAGAAGTGTCGCCTGTGATGGCATTGGCCGCCCAGCTGCCGTCAAACAGCATCGCTGCTTTGCCTGTATAGAAGTTGGCTTGGCCTTGTGAATACTTCAGACCAAGCACATTCGGGTCGATATAACCTTTGTTTTTCAGATCCTGCACACGCTTTAAAGACTCCACGACAGCAGGATCAGTCCACTTGGTAGTACCTGTAGCAAAGCCGTCTTGCAGTGCAGGGCCGCCAAGGCCCACGAACAGGCTGTTCACGAGCATGTTGGCCACCCAGCCATCGCCAGCGCCATCTCCCATTGCAATTGGCGTGATGCCTTTTGCTTTGAGTGCCTCACACACAGCGAGCAACTCTTCCCAAGTTTTGGGTACAGTTGCGCCAGCATCTTCAAATAGCTTTTTATTATAAAAGAACCCCTCAATGTATCCTGATTCGGGAAGTCCATATATTTTTCCATCCACTGTGAATTCCCTTAAATTAAAGAAGGCGTCAGCGATGCCAAGTTCGGTCAAGATATCATTCAGCGCAAGCAAACGTCCTGCCTTTGCGTATTTGACCGTATCATCTCCGCCAAATAAGTTAAACAATGGAGGCTGCGTGCCGCTGGTCATCTCGGCTTTCAGCTTTACGTCTCGGTTCACCGTATCTTCAACGCCATCCAACTTGAATTTCAACCCAGGTACTTCTTTCTCTGTAGCTGCTGAGACTTCTTCAAGCTGCTTCAGCATGGCTTTTGCGGTGTCGCGTACGTTAATGTGACGGATAACAACGTCGAACGACTCTGCTTTCTCAGGTTCAGGAGTTGGTGTCGTAGTGCCACCGGCTTCCTTCGGTGGATCAGCCGGTTTGCTGGAACCGCCGCAGCCTGCCAGTGTGAGCATTCCCATAAGTGCAACGATCATCAATAACGTCAACCTTTTTTTCATTTCTTAACACTCCCGCATTCAAATTTGTTTAAGCGTGAAAGATGGACAAGGCTACCATTCAAGCTGATGCGTGAACTCGGAGTCGGCGAAATGAGGACTGATCCTGCTGACTGTATACCCCTCTTTGGATAAATATTTATTCATTTCTGCATAAGCGGCACAACTAGGTAGCATCACCTCCTTTAAGAATGCCGTACTAATTGCATTACTAACTGAACTTGAAATCGAGAACCAAAATAAATAAGCATTTAGAAAAGACATGATTGCGATGTGGAAACAGAGTCATGTTGTGAGTCAAATTGTGTAGGACAACTGAGAGCAGCAGGCGAAATGGTGTGGACAGTCGATGATGAGTCATACGTACAGCTAGGTGTAGTTAACGTATATGTGTCGAGCCGTGGAGTGGTTGCACGGTATGTTGGAATATTACAGGTGTGTTCATTGGAGTGCTGGAACTTGCATGCTATCGTGCAATCCTGATTGTAGTGTGATAAGGATTGTTCCCTCAAGTCTGCAATTCTCTTGCTAGAAGATAAATTGCAAGAAAATAATAGCGGTTATCTTTTTGGACAACTCCTGCAAATGAAAGCGCTTTTTTAGTTGATATGAGGATAATAACACAAATAAATCAAATTTCAAGATGCTGGAATCGAAAAAAGAAAAAAAGCCTCATAGGGTTGAGGCTTCCGTAGTTGAAGTTCGATGAATCTGAGTTTCCCGAAACATGAAGTAGAAGCATACAGCAGCGATGACATATAAGAATCCTGTAATACAAAATGTAATTGCATACCCCCAGTAACTGCCGTAGTGGGTGATGAGAGCTGACTGAACGGTGCCCATGCTTGCCCATCCTAACATAAAGGCTGTTTGGGTAAAGGAATTAGCGATCCCTCTCCTCCGATCCGACACAAGGTCAACCATCAGGGTAGATTGAATCGGGTTAGCCGCATTCATAAGGGCTTGCCGGAACAGGAAGCTGATGGAAGCGATAACGAGCAGATTCGTAAAGCCAGTCAAGAGTAAGAAGGGCAATGACAGCAGTTGAAAATACACAACCGCGCGCACTTGGCCGACACGCTTGGCTAGCGTTGGACCTATCAGGATGGAGATAATGGTCATCACCTGCCCAAGTGAAACCAGCAGGCCTACAGCCGTTAACGATACGTGAAAACGGTCGGTAAAGTACAGGTTTAAGTAAGGGACGACCAAACCGGAGCCAAGACCCACAAGAAGCTGCGCGAATGTAAATTGAATGATTCGCTTCCAGTCCTCGTCCTGGCGCAAGCTTGGCTGTGAATCAGATGACTGTTCTTCAGCCAGCAATGACTCAGGCCGCACAACTGTTGGTTCTTTTACGAACATCAAAGGCACAAAAGAGGCCAGACTGACTGCGCCACCAACCATAAGTACAAGTTGGAGACTGGACACTTTGTCCCAGCCGGCGCCTTGCATCCAGTCAGCCCACATGCCTCCTCCTATGCTACCGATAACCTGCGCTGCAAGCACCATTGAGAAATGATAGCTGAATATGCGCAGTCTTTGCGACTTGTCGATATTGGCAGCAAGGAAAGGTACGGCAAGTACTTGATAAAAGGAAGCAAACAAGCCTGAACAAATAGCAAACAGCTGCAGACCCATTTCACCTTCGACATAAGATCGTCCAATGAAGCTAAGCCCGGTAAATAAGGCGCCGATGATCAGGATGTTTTTCCGGCTGACTCGATCTCCTGCAAGGCCGATAGGGATAAACATGCATGCGGTGGCTAGGGACTGTACGCTGACAAGTGTTCCATTCATCGCCTGATTGAATCCAAGTGCTTGAATATATAAGTTATACAGCACCATAAACATGCCGCTTCCGAATTGATAGAGCAGATTAGAGATAAAGAACAGCTTAATGTTTCGGTTCCAATGTTTGACTTCGGACAAAAAATGATGAGGAAAACGCATAAATAACCTCCGGTTATTGGTGAATGACTTATCTATTGTATCAGGGGTTATTCTGGAGGGAAAAGGGAGTAAAGTCATAGTTTCGCGTTAAAACAGCCGGATATCTGCTAATTACTCCTGCTATCTATTAGACAGCAGGTAAATAAAAAAGATGAGATGTCTGAGTATCCAGGGAAGGGAGGCATAAACAGTATAGCCCTATACGGAGGTAGAGATGGAGGAGCCATTTCTGGAATGCTAGTTAGAGTGCCAGTCTCTTTAGAGAACGGTTTTTTGCATTTGTATTTATAACAAAGAGTGGGCAATTAAGGATTTGACAGTAAAAGTTTTATGAATATATAATTATACTACTTAATTAATAAGTGAGTTAATAATTAGATCTACTATTAAATAGAGAAGCTATCTAAATATGTTCTAAAACATAAATGATTCGGGGGGATGACATGTTTGACCAAGAGACGACAGCTTATAAGCTTGCACAGTCTTTTATGAGATTGAGTAAGGCCGAGTGGCATCAACGTATGACAACTGGCAAGAAGCGTAGTGAGATGATGTTATTGTTCTGTATTAAGCGTCAGGCACATGATGGAGAGCCCGCTATGCGTGTGTCGGAGATTAGCAGCCTGCTGCGGGTCGCTTCACCTACGGTTACACAGACATTAAATGGTCTGGAAAATAAAGGTTTGATTGAAAGGGTCATGGATAAGCAAGATCGGCGTGCAGTTCGGGTAAAGCTAACGGAAGCAGGCATCAAGCTGACAGAAGAAGGTGAACAGCGATTTGCTGATCATATGAATGGCCTCATTGCATACTTGGGTGAAGAGGATAGCGGGCAATTAGTGGAATTGCTTAAGAAGGTATACGAATATTACGACATGCTTAACCAGGAACACGAGCAGCATAAATAGACATGTAAAGATGGAGTTGAGGAAACATGATGAGGTTGTTTCGTTATTTGAAGCCGTATCGGCTGCCGATCGGGATTATTTTGGCGCTTGTCTTCGTACAGTCGCTGTCAGAATTGTATTTGCCTACGTTAATGTCCGATATCGTGAACTTTGGTATTTCAAAAGGGGATGTGCCTTATATATGGCAGATTGGCGGCATCATGCTGGCAGTAGCCATTGGGGGGACGATCTGTGCGATCATTAGCAGCTACATGTCAGCGAAGGTAGCTATGGGTTATGGCAAATTGATGCGCGGCAAAGTATTTAACCATGTACAGCACTTCTCTTTGCAGGAATTTGATCAAATAGGCACTGCTTCGCTAATTACGCGGACGACCAATGACATTACACAAGTGCAGCAAGTACTTGTTATGATTTTACGGATGATGGTCAGTGCGCCGATGATGTGTATTGGCGGCATTATTATGGCGGTGAACAAGGATGCAAAGCTTACGTTAGTGCTGGCTGTCGTCATTCCAATCTTGGCGCTGGCGATATTTGCAGTAGCAAGCAAGGGCATACCGTTATTCAAAGCGATGCAAAAGAAGCTGGATAAACTCAATCTGGTGCTGCGTGAAGGCTTGATTGGTATTCGAGTGATTCGTTCTTTTAATCGTACGACTCATGAAAAGCAGCGCTTTAATGACGCAAATACAGACTTGACTCAGACCGCAATCAAGGTCAACCGTATTATGGCGTCGCTAATGCCAATTATGATGTTGGCGTTTAACTTTTCGACGATTGCAATTATTTGGTTCGGCAGCGACCGGATTAATGCAGGCAGCATGCAGGTCGGCGATTTGATGGCCTTTATCCAGTATGCGACCCAAATCATGTTTTCCCTGGTCATGGTTTCCATCATATTTGTAATGATTCCGCGTGCATCTGCTTCGGCAACTCGTATTAACGAGGTGTTGGAAATGGAACCAGTCATCCGTGATCAAGCGAATGGAAAGCAGGCATCAGGTCAACACGGATATATTGAATTTGATCGTGTTACATTCAGTTATCCTGGTGCAGAGAATCCCGCCTTGTCGGATATTTCGTTCAGCGCCCGCCCTGGTGAGACTACTGCGATTATAGGCGGTACAGGATCGGGCAAGTCTACGATGCTCAACTTAATCCCTCGCTTCTACGACATCGACAGCGGGAGAATTCTCGTTAACGGCATCGATGTCAGAGAGCTTTCGCACGAGGATTTAAGGGCAAAGATCGGACTAGTGCCGCAGAAGGCGGTCTTGTTCTCTGGAACAATTGCTGACAATATCCGATATGGCAAGCAGGATGCCACAGATGAAGAGATGAGGCACGCAGCAGATGTGGCGCAAGCTACAGAGTTTATTAATGGTATGCCGGATGGATTTGAATCGACGATTGCTCAAGGCGGTACGAACGTATCTGGAGGCCAGAAGCAGCGGCTATCCATTGCTCGCGCCTTGGTTCGCAAGCCAGAGATCTATATATTCGACGATAGTTTTTCAGCACTGGACTTTAAGACGGATGCGAAGCTGCGGGCTGCATTGAAGGGAGAAACGGTAGATTCGACCGTTATCCTTGTTGCGCAGCGTGTCAGCACGGTTATGGATGCAGACCGGATTATTGTGCTTGAGGAAGGTCGGATTGCAGACGTTGGTACGCATAAAGAGCTGCTGGAGAAGAGCGACGTATATCGTGAGATCGTGTCCTCGCAGTTGTCAGAGGAGGAGATTGCGTGAGTGACCATAAGAAAACAACAAAGCCGGGCGGTAAGCAGGGCGGCATGGGGCCGATGGGGCCTGGCATGATGATGCCTGGCGATAAGGCAAAAGATTTTAAAGGAACATTAAAGCGGCTCCTTAGTTACTTAAAGCCCAGCCGCACTAAGTTGATCATTATTTTCTTTATGGCAATTTGCAGTACGGTGTTCTCTATTGTCAGCCCGAAAATTATGGGGAAAGCGACTACCAAGCTGTATGAATTTACGATGGCAAAATTGAACGGTCTACCAGCTGTTATGGACTTTGAATTTATTAATCAGATTCTCCTTCTGCTCGTTGGCCTGTATCTGTTCAGTGCGCTGTTCAGTTACGTGCAGCAATATATTATGGCAGGTGTGGCGCAAAAAATTGTTTACGACATGCGGAAGGAAGTAAATGAAAAGCTAAACCGACTGCCGCTTAAATATTTTGACTCACGGACGCATGGCGAGATTTTAAGCCGCGTCACTAATGACGTTGATAATATTAGTACGACACTGCAGCAGAGCTTGACGCAGCTTATCACGTCCATCATTACGATCATCGGTGTCATTGTGATGATGCTGACGATCAGTCCTCTGCTGACGTTGATCTGCATGCTGACGCTGCCATTAAGTGCTATCGTCATCAAGATGGTCGCATCGCGTTCGCAGAAACACTTTGTGGGCCAGCAGAAATCGCTCGGCGAGTTGAACGGCCACGTAGAAGAAATGTACACAGGGCATAACATCGTTAAGGCATTTGGACATGAAGATCAATCGCTTGAAGAATTCGGTCAAATTAATGAACGCTTGTATGAATCGGGCTGGAAGGCACAATTTATATCCGGCATGATCATGCCGTTGATGAATTTTATCGGAAATATCGGTTACGTGCTGATCTGTGTTGTGGGTGGTATTCTGGTTACAAAGAAATCGATTGAGATCGGGGATATCCAGGCGTTTATCCAATATGCTCGCCAATTTACCCAGCCAATCGCGCAGACAGCTAATATCGCTAATATCATCCAATCGACGATAGCTTCGGCAGAGCGTGTATTTGAAATATTGGATGAGGCAGAAGAGGTTCCGGAATCCGAACCTGCTACGGCAATCGCGAGTCCTGCGGGCAGAGTCGAATTTGATCATGTCCAGTTTGGCTACAAAGCAGATGAACTGCTGATCAAAGATATGAATATCGATGTAAGCCCAGGTCAAACCATTGCGATCGTTGGACCGACGGGTGCAGGTAAGACGACCCTGATTAATCTGTTAATGCGTTTCTATGAGATCAACGGTGGTGCAATCAAGATTGACGGTGTGGACATCACACAAATGAAACGCAGTGATCTGCGTAAGATGTTTGGTATGGTATTACAAGACACATGGCTCTTTAACGGCACGATCCGTGATAATATTGCTTATGGCCGGGAAGGTGCTTCCGAAGCCGATATTATACGTGCCGCGAAGGCGGCTCATGCGGATCACTTTATCCGCACACTGCCGAAAGGGTATGATACCGTGCTGAATGAAGAAGCGTCCAACATTTCGCAAGGACAAAAGCAGCTGCTGACTATCGCACGAGCGATATTGGCAGACCCTTCGATCTTGATTCTGGATGAAGCGACAAGCAGTGTGGATACACGGACCGAGGTTCATATCCAGAAAGCGATGAATCAATTGATGCAGGGCAGAACGAGCTTTGTAATTGCGCATCGTCTGTCCACCATTCGTAATGCGGATCTCATTCTGGTCATGAACCAGGGAACCGTGATTGAACAAGGAACGCATGATGAGCTGATGCAGCAGAAGGGCTTCTACGCCGATCTCTATAACAGCCAATTCTCAGAGTCAGCACCGGCTGCAATCTAAGCGTAAGCGCACATAATTAAGCCATAACCCGATTCACAAATCATCGTACTTCTGTATGATGAATGTGATCGGGTTATTTTATATGCATGGACATCGTCACGGCAACATTTAACATTTTTTTAACTAAATATTTACATGCCCATGACAGCCGCTTGACACTTGTAAAGTAAGGTATAGATACACCAACTATAAAGAAGGCAGACAGATGACTGATGTAAACAAGCTTGCTTTCCCGATCATTGCATCGATAACAAAGCCCGATCAGATTCAGAAGGCTGTAACAGGTCGAATTAGAAGGGTCATTTTGATGACGGGAAGCATATTGCAGTTGTCCTCGATTGTCAGCAGTCTCCAGCAAGCTGGCAAACAAGTCTACGTACATACGGAGATGGTAGGAGGAATCGGCAGAGATTCACATGCAGTACAGTATTTGGCCGAGACGTATAAAATCGATGGTATTGTATCTACCAAGAGCCAAGCGATCGTGGCCGCGCGACAAGCAGGCATTAGTTCAATCCAGCGCATATTTGCAATTGATTCTTCTGCTGTGGAAACGGCGATCAAGCTGATTGGTCAGTCGAAGCCTAACGAGGTGGAGCTTATGCCGGGCCTAATGCCTCGTATCGTAGGTGAGTTGAAGCAGGCCGTTAATTGTCCATTGATCGTAGGCGGGTTAATTCGCAGTCAAGAAGAGATCCAAGTTGCAATCAAAAGTGGAGCGGATTACGTATCGATTGGTGATTCTCGTTTCTGGTAGCGGAATTTAATAAAAAAGAGTAGACGGGTGGAGACGATGAGATAACCCTGAAGCAACTGATCCAATCCTTAACGGGAAGTGGTTTGCTTCAGGTTGTCTATCGTCTTTTTTGTAATGGTGTCGCATGAAAAATAGGGTAAAGACAAGCAGAAGGGATTGACGATTGAAATGAAGATGAAGAGCTGGTTGAAAATATTGACGTTATGTATGCTGACTTTTAGCCTGGTCGCGTGCTCCTCCGGAGGAGCATCCGAAGGGACAAACGGTGCAGCCAAGACAGAACCTGTTAAAGAAGACACAACTCCAATAACGATTCAATACTGGCATTCACATGCAGAAACTCAGACTGAGGGTCTTAATTACATGTTGACGGAATTTAACAAGAAATATCCCTACATCACAGTAGAGCCTGTATTTCAGGGCGGTTATGACGACTTGCACAAGAAGCTTCAGGCCGCAGTGGCAGCCAAAGATGTGCCTGCTGTAACAAATGTAGAAGTAGCATCACTGCCGAACTTTGCCGAAGGTGGCGTATTTGCGGATATGACACCCTTTATCCAGCGTGATCAAGTAGAGCTCGGTGATTTCTCTAAAGGGATGTTGGATGCTTATGCCTACAATGGCAAGCAATTCGGCTTTCCACTAATCGTAAGTACCAGCGTATTTGTGTATAACAAGACGCTGCTGGACCAATTGGGTGTGCAGCCCCCGCAGACATGGGATGAGATAGAATCGTTTAATCAAAAGGTGACCAAGAAAGAAAATGGCAAGACCACACGTTATGCTTTTTCCGTACCAGGCTGGGATACGTGGTACAACGATCCATGGATTACGAATGGAGGCGGGAGCATCTTAACGGCGGACAAGACCAAGTCGGCGGTTGAGACGCCAGAATCAATGCGTTATATCAACAACTTCAAAAAGTGGATGGATGAAGGCGCTATGCATATGGGTTATGGCAAAGGCGCATCCAATAACATGCGGCAAATGTTCCTGAACGGCGAGATCGCAATGGTAGAGCATACGTCTGCGATGCTGAAAATGTATCGCGAAAATGCCAAGTTCGAAGTAGGCGTCTCCTTCTTGCCAGGAGACAAGGTGAGAACGTCTAACATTGGCGGTGCAGGCATCGTAATGATGGACGGCGTGGATGACAAGCAGAAGGAAGCTGCTTGGAAATTCGTTCAGTTTATGACGTCAGCCGCTCACAATATCAAGTGGGCGGAATCCGTCGGGTACCTGCCAACTCGTAAGTCTGCATTTGAATCAGAGGAAGGGAAAGCTTACTTTGAAAGATGGCCGCAATACAAGGCAGTCTTCGATAACTTCGACAATGTGACGCCACGCTTGCAGCATCCGGCCTACGAAGAATTTAGCGGCCAGTATCAGGAAGTGCTGGGTGAAATGATTCTAAATCATAAAGACCCGAATCCGCTCATGCAGGCTGCTGCCAAGAAGATGAACGATATTCTGGCGGAACATGAGGGGTAACGATGGCGATGGATCAACAAGTACAGCATAAGGCAGCGGACAAGGCGGCACCCGATCGGGTGTCCGCTTCTTCTGTTCCGGTCCCCAAGTTTAACAGCAGGCTGGAGCGGTTAAAAGATTTTTCATTTGCACTGCCAGCCCTGCTGTTTATGAGTATCTTTTTGTACTACCCGTTAGTGTATTCCATCTATATCAGTATGACGAATTGGAATATGACACGGCCAGTGAAGAAATTTGTAGGCATCAAAAACTATGAGTGGCTGTTATCGAACGAGGATTTTTATCAGTCTCTTAAAGTGACTTTTATTTATACAGGGCTTGATGTTGTGCTGACGCTTGGAATCGGATTGCTGTTGGCGCTGCTTTTTAATGTAGGGAGATCACGCTTGTTTGGTTTTATGCGAGGCGTCATCTTTATGCCTCATTATATATCCATGGTCATCGCAGCAATGGTATTTACATGGATATATAACGATCAATATGGGCTGCTGAACGCTGTCCTGCGGTGGTTTGGCTTAGAAGGATTCAACTGGCTAGTTGATCCTTTAACAGTACTGCCTGCACTAGTAGCTGTTTCTGTATGGAAAGGTGTCGGTTTTGCGATGATTTTGTTCATCGCAGGGATGCGCGGCATCCCGCTGGAATACTATGAAGCCGCAGCTATCGATGGTGCGAGCCGCATGCGTCAGTTCCGGCACATTACGCTGCCGCTTTTGTCCCCGATGACGTTGTTCCTAGTTATTACAACGTTTATTTCGTCGATGCAGGTGTTCCAGTCCATTGATATTATGACCAATGGGGGGCCTCTCAAGGCATCCAACGCGGTCGTATATTGGATATATTCAATGGCATTTGTGGAGTTCAAGACGGGCCGTGCCTCGGCCCTCGTAATGGTGCTCTTTGTGATTATCATGCTGCTCACGCTCGTACAATGGTACGTTAGCCGAAAGAAGGTGCACTATGAGGGATAACCGTATGGCTGGACAGCGGGGAGCAAGATTGGAATTGATTGTGCGTACGGTGGTAGGCGCACTTATTATGACTGCCATATTTTTTCCGATCTTCTGGTTATTTATCAGTTCTGTAAAGACGCAAGCAGAGATGCGAATGGCAGTGCCAACATTTTGGCCGGAAGCCTTCGCCTGGGACAATTATGCGGAAGCCTTGCGTATAATCCCATTTGTACGCTTTTTCGGTAATACGCTCGTTATGACGTGTGGCATTATTTTCTTGCAGCTTAATGTAGCATTAATGGCGGCGTATGCTTTTGCAAAAGGCCGTTTCCCAGGTCGGGATATACTGTTCTTTTTGGTGCTGGCAGCCATGATCATACCGGACCAGGTTATCTTTGTTCCCGTCTATGTACTGATGTCGCAGTTGGACTGGCTTGACACGTTCTGGGCATTGATTATTCCGCACGGCGCCTCGGCATACGGCATTTTCTTACTGCGGCAGGCGTTTAAGTCCGTAAATAACGATGTGCTTGAAGCCGCACGAGTTGATGGTGCAGGCAGATTTGCCATGTTATATCGTATTTTGCTGCCGATAACGATGCCAACTGTTGTCACGTTAGGTGTGCTTGTATTTATATCGAGTTGGAACTCTTATTTTTGGCCGCTCATTATGACGAACACAGACAGTATGCGGGTCTTAACTGTTGGCATAGCGATGCTGCGTGACTCGATTGCGGGAGATGAAGCCATGTACTTCCATATCATCATGGCGGCCAGCGTGATGTGTATTTTGCCTATTGTAGTCATCTTTACCGCAATGCAAAAGCACATTGTGTCAGCGATGGCCAATTCGACATTTAAATAAGGCAGCTTGGGGAGTGTGAACGAGATGAGCGCCATACGTTTAATCGTATGTGACATAGACGGTACACTTTTAAATCAGGATCATAGATTGGACGACAAAGTGGCTCTGTATATTCGTCGTTATGTGGAACGAGGCGGATTGTTTACGCTTGCGACTGGCAGACCACTCATGTCGACACAGCGTATATTGGAGCAATTGCAGATCCGTCTGCCCGTTATTTTATGCAATGGTGCTGTACTGGCGCGTGATGGGGAGACCATCATGAGGAGCGGACTGCCGATGAAACCGATTCATGGGCTATTGGAAGCCGCGCATGCGGCAGGTCATAACGTTCTGTTGTTTCGCGGAGACAAGGTGCAGGTAATGCGGCGTACAAAGGAGATCGATCAATATGAGCGTAAGGAAGGCATCCGCTGCTCTGTAGTCCCATCAATGATGGGTGCTGAATCGCCTTGGCTTGAGGAAGAGTTGGATAAGATTATTTTAATCGGCGATATGGAGGTGTCGAGGCGCATCTGGGCTCGTTGGGAGAGGGTGGCTGGTGCGTATGCAGGCGTCTTTCAATCGGAAACCAACTATTTAGAGTTGGTGCCCAAACATGTGAGCAAAGGCAAGGCATTGCAGCAGTTGTCGACTATGATCAACATCGATACGGCCAACACAATGGCCATTGGTAATCAGATGAATGACCTGTCGATGCTGCGGGCTGCGGGTATTGGCGCCGCTGTAGCGAATAGTCCAGACATGCTGAAGGCGGAAGCAGATTATGTATGCAGGGCTTCGCATGGTGAGGGTGTTATAGAAGCGATCGAACAGTTTATATACGGAGGGATTACATATGGCGATTAGAGGGATTGCACATCGAGGGTATCCATTAAAGTATCCAGAAAATACGATGGTGGGGTTCCAAGCGGCGTTGGAATTCCAGTTTTCACACGTCGAGCTAGATGTTCAGCTGACAAAGGATGGAATTCCGGTTGTCATCCACGACCCGACTGTAAACCGGACGACAAATGGTGAAGGTACTGTCAAATCATACACGCTTGCAGAGCTTCGCAAGTTGGATGCAGGCCTCGGCGAACGGATTCCTACGTTGGAGGAAGCTTTACTGTTTCTGCGGGATCGTGTCTGTATTGATCTGGAATTAAAGCAGACAGGAAATCTTTACCCCGGTCTTGAAGAAGCCGTGCTTGAAGTTGTTCGTCAGACGGGAACGGAGAGCCAGGTTATTCTCACATCATTTGATCATTATTCGGTCGAGCGAATCCGGAAACTGGATGCGCATATCCAGCTTGGATTGATTATGTTTGGTGCCTCGCCTGCTGTATTTCCTTACATGAAGCAATTGAATGCTCGTGCTTTATCAGTAAGACACCTTTACCTGACATCCGAATATATCGAGCGATGTGCAGAAGAGGGTGTCCAACTGATGGCGTGGACTCCTGACGATGAGCCGTCGATGCTGAAGTTGGCTGCTTATCCGGATATTCTAGTATGCACGAATAATTTGGAAGGTTGGGCAAATGTGCACCGTCAAGGGAGAACTGCGACGGTATAGACGAATTAAGAACCTCGGATAATGGTCTTCCATTTTACACAAGCTATGGCAATATGAAGGGCTGTGTAAGGAGGATGTTGATGTTAAAACGAGGGTTATTCACGCTGATGATTGGTATATTTGCTGCGGGCTGTGTATCAGGAGGAGCAGGGCCAAAATCAACAGGCGCAGAGGAGCCAGGCAGTCAGGCTGGTCGACATTTGCGTATCTTTTCCACAGGGGCGCCGGAGTTGGCCGGAGGCACAGAAATGATTGTGCGCAAGCCGGCATCACTCACACTGGCACAATTGCGTGAAAAGTACCGCTCCAACTTTATTTTGCAGGGACCTTCATCGCCGAAACGGGTTGCACTTACTTTTGACGATGTTCCAGACCGTTATTATACTGTCCAGATATTAGATTTGCTGAAAAGGTACCATGCAAAGGCGACATTTTTTATTGTCGGAAACCGTGCCGAGCAGAATCCGGATATCGTAAAGCGAATTGTGGAGGAGGGGCATGCGATCGGAAATCATTCGTATACGCATGCCAATCTGCCAAAGTTAAGTGATATTGCATTTCGGAATGAGGTCATTATGACGCAGCAAGCAGTTAAGCGAATAACAGGGCAGACGATGCACTTCATACGGCCGCCATACGGAAATATTAACGATAAGCAGATTAAATGGCTGATCAGCCAGAAACTCAAGATCGTAAACTGGAATGTGGATTCCTTGGACTGGAAAGGGCTGAATGCAGATCAGGTGGAAGCGAACATCATGGGTAACGTTCGTTCTGGTTCAATCGTACTTCAGCATGGAGCGGGAGGAAAAGGAGAAGATTTGAGCGGAACTGTGGGGGCATTGCAGCGGGTAATCCAGCAGCTTCGCGAATCCGGCATCGAATTGGTCACCATTCCTCATTTGTTAGCTCCTAAATGAGCTGTCTTAATTTGTCGTGCATTCTGGCTGCCCGAAACATTGGAAAGCTATGAAGGATTGGTGCATATGGGCTAAACCTAATAAGCGATGGCAGTAGGAACTGAAATAAAGCTATAGGAAAAACAAGCTAAAGCCAGCGGCACCTGCGGCCTCGCCAATCAAAGTTGGCGTTGGCGAACCAGGTGCTGTTTGCGTTGTCGGGATGTGGTGAAACGAAAGTCTGAAAAACATCAGAACAACAACCTGATAGCATGTTACGTTGGTTGCATAGCTGTTGTCGTATAAATACGCAGGGATTTAGGGGAGGGGGAGTAAAATGCCGCAGATCATGGTGGCTTGTGCTGAAGGCAGTCTGCGCGCGCAGGTAAGTGAGATGATAGAAGGACAAGGCTACGAAGCGTGGTTAGATGCCTCAAGTAGGGAGGAAGCTCTCCGTATTCTAGAGCAAGATTTACCTCGCATCGTGCTTGCCGACATGATGCTGCCAGCTGGTGGCGGACTGCGGCTGCTGCAGGATATCGAGCAATCTCAGCTGCCGGTAGCAGCGATTCTGCTTAGTCCCGTGTGCAGCTACGATTATGTTCATCAAGCATTGCAAAGCGGAGCGGTTGATTATCTCGTCTATCCATTCGAGCCTCGAGAGCTTGCACAAGCTTTACGGAGAGCCGAGAAGCGCTGCGGGATGCTGGAGGGCAATCACCGCCTGGTGTTATATATGATGCAGCTATTTAACGATATGCATGCTATCAAGCCCCATGAGCTGCTGGAGCGGCAAGAGGAGCTGCTACGGCATATATTTCGCTCGAAGCACAAATATGGCGGAGTACGTGAGATGTATATACGTATGCTGCATATGAAATGGATGCATAAGTTGGAGCCATATGAGCTGTGGTCAGAAACGGGTGAGACCCAGATGGAACTACTTAAATTGAAGCTTTCCAAAGATGAAGATGCGGCCAGGCATTATTTCCAACAGATTGCGGAGCACTGGTTAGAGCAATCCGCCAAGCTGCATGGACCCAACAGGAGGCTTCTTATGAAAATGGCCTGCCTTTATATTAACGAGAACTACAAGCAGGAGTTTACATTAACACAAATAAGTGAGCGTTATGGCATGAGCGTATCTTATTTTAGCAAACAGTTTAAGCACTATTCGGGAGATACGCTTGTTAATTATGTAAACAAGATACGAATTCAAAAAGCGAAGCGGCTTCTAATGCATCCCCAACTTAAGATATATGAAGTTGCGCATGAGGTCGGTTATTCGACATTGCAATACTTTAATCGCGTATTTAAGCAGTTTGAAAAAGCGACACCCCTTGAATACCGCAGGAAGATTGGCCTATAGAGGATAAGATTTTGTGAAGAAGAATATTGGCGAATAAATAGTCAGATTGTTTCATTACTTCGATCCTGCTGCTCTCTATACTTTACAGGTGTAGGGGGTGGTTCAACGCAAGAAGTGAGGCGGAATCATCGGTGGTTCGAGAATAACGCCCGCTTGTCCAATTGCAGGTTGAACAACAGTAGGAGGCTATGAAACGAACCATGAAACAGATTGAGCGCACAATGTCGCTAATATTAATTGTGATGCTACTGGCATCTTTAGGCAGTCCAATGGGCCAGGTCATGGCAGCGGACACCGGATCAACGTCGAATGCTCTAGTGCTTGATTCACGTCGTATGACCCTTGGGCCCGGCGCGACGTATGTATGGCAGGATATGAAATTAAAGCAAGGCTTGGAAAAAATACATTACGTTGAATTTGATCCGTCTAACCCAATGCTGGACGTACAAGCCGGACGGACAAATGGCAAAGTATACGGCATGACAGGCGTCACCCAGATGGCAAATGATGCAGATAAGCCTGGCAACCGAGTCGTTGCGGCTATTAACGGGGACTTTTACGACATGTCGACAGGCGTGCCGTTGGGCTTGTTTGTGGATGGCGGCCGCATTCTGGTCAGCCCTCCGTATAAAACCGACTGGTATGCGTTTGGGCTTCGTGAGGACGGAACTACAATTTATGATCTGAGTCCGACGTTGGAGCGGACGATTACGATTAACGGAGATATCGTTAACATATCGCACATTAACCGCATGCGCGATAATTCAGAGTCGCTTATGCTCTACACAAGTGATTTTCATACCTCGACGATGACTAATGATCTGGGCGACGAGGTTGTGTTGGACGTGCTCAGCGGAGAAGTGAAGAGCGGGAGCAGCTTAAAATTGAAAGTTGCAGACATACATAAAAATAAGGGCAATACACCTTTGGCAGCTGGGCAGGTCGTATTGTCTGCTTCTGGCAAGTATCGTGATGTGCTAGCGAAGCTGAAGCGCGGGGACGAAGTCAATGCCCGTTTTGAAATGGAGGATGCCTGGAAAAGTGTCAAGATGGCAATCGGCGGCGTTCACATTTTATTGAAGAAGGGCATGGTTCAGCCTCACGATGATAAGACTTTACAACCACGTGTTGCAATCGGAACCAAGGCGGACGGTTCGATCATAATGATGGTTATCGACGGTCGTGCGCCTGGCTTCAGCGAAGGGGTTTCGTACGATGATCTGGCGCTAATTATGAAGCAGGCAGGGGCTGTAGATGCGCTTTGTCTGGATGGCGGAGGTTCTTCTACCTTTGTTGCCAGACTTCCTGGGGAGCTGAAGCGAAGCGTGCTGAATCAGCCATCCGATGGCTATGAGCGAAAGACCGCAAATGGCATTTTGCTCGTAAATAAAGCGCCTGAGGGGCCCGCTGAGAAGCTAATTGTCCAACCTTCATTTGAGCGCGTACTGGCAGGTTCCTCACTTACGTATAAGACGGCAGGTGTAGATGCATCCGGTCATCCAGCTTCAATAACAGAGCCTCCGATTTGGAGTGTTGACCCTGCTGTTGGGAGTATCGACGCGCAGGGTTTGTTTAAAGCCGGTTCTACAGCAGGAACTGCTGCTATCCATGTTTCGACAGGATCGCTGGCTGGCAGCGGACAAGTAGAAGTGGTAGATACATTAACGGAATTGAGATTTCCAGATGCGGTACGTACTGTTACCTCAGGAGGCAAGGTGCCGTTGAGTGTAACGGCGCTGCGAGACGGACAAGTGATTCGTTCATCCCCTAATCAATTTGAATGGAAAGTGGAAGGACCGATTGGCACTGTAGATGCAGACGGTATATTTACCGCCACCAGCGACACACAGAAGGAAGGGCGGGTCGTCGTCAGCCACAAAGGGGTGACAGCGTCCATGGATGTGAAGGTGGGACTTCCGCCTGTTATACTGGAGGATTTTGAAAGTGGCATCGGCCGCTATCATGAATCATCTGGTGCACGCTACAAGCTGGTGCGCGCTTCTGAGGAAAACAGCGAAGATTATGTTCGCTTCGGTCAGAAATCAATCAAGTTGGAATATGACTTTAGGGAACAGTTGGGTACCTCTGGCGCATATATTGCGGCAAAGGACAAATCGCAGTGGATCGAAATTCCAGGGTATCCAGAGAAACTAAGTGCATGGGTATATGGCGATGGTAAGAAGCATTGGCTTCGTTCGCAACTGAGGGACGGCAATGATGCTGCTGTTGGGATCGACTGGATAGACGCTTCGATCGGTGTAGATTGGGTCGGCTGGAAGTATGTTGAAGTTAGCATTCCGAAGGGTAGACCACTCCCGCTGCGAATCGATCAGCCTTTCCGATACATGGAGACAAATAACAATAAGAAAGATGAGGGTGTACTATATTTTGATCAGCTTCGTGCTTTGTATGGACCTGTTCAGGATGATATGAAGCCACCTCTCTTCAAGGATCTTACTCCACAGGACGGCGTAATTGTTCATACAAATACACCAAAGATTCAAGTTGTGGCTGAGGATGATGGGTATGATCCTGTGAAGCATCCAGGAACGACGTTGATTGACCCCAACTCGATACGTATGTATGTAGACGGTGTACAGGTCACGGCTACTTTGTATCCGCCTAAGGGACAAATCCATTATGTACCGTCAGTGCCGCTGGCTGATGGCGTTCATGCCGTCAGGGTGAGGGTGAAGGACGAGTCAGGCAACATGGCAGAGAAAAACTGGACGTTTACGGTGGACACGGGGGCTTCCAAGATCGTGTATAGCGGTAAGCCAGAAGTGTATGCAGGTGATACCTACACGGTAAATATTCAAGCCATCAAAGCCTCTGAGATTAGATCGGGATATATTGAATACCGCTATAATCGACAATTGGTGGACAGCGTTCAAGTTGATAAACATGCCTTGTTAACGGAAGCACAGCTGCGAGCTGAGGTGGATGAGGTGAAGGGGACAGTCAAGATTACCTTTAATGGCTTGGACACTATTTCCTTACAGGATGATGATACTATGGCTGCTATCCGTTTTAAATTGAAAGCGGAAGCTGAGGGCCAGTTTAAGCTTAACTTTGAAACGGGTGCTTTTAAGTTAAAGGACAAGGGTGACACGTTATTCGCATTCTATGGACTTCCTGTAGAAGCGACCATCAAGAACCAACTGCAGTTGGCTTGGGAGGAGGATGGCATCGCCCACGGTTATAAGACGGTATTCCATGTGAGCGATGAGCAAGGACTGCCGGTAGCAGGAGCATCAATTGTTACAGTTGAAGGTGTAATGGTTGGTGTGACAGATGCCAGAGGTCAGGTTCAATCCTCTGTACTAACGGCAGAAGTGAAGGAATACGTGATTCGTGCGATAAAAGCGGGACAATACAGTCGTACCCATAAATTTAAAGTATCTAAGCTGTTCGGCTCTGCGAATCCACATAACATTAGTGTATCAATGGGATTGGATGCTTCCAGCTCACGCGGTTTTACGTGGCATACACATCCTAATACAACGGATACCGTAGTGGAGCTTGTTAAGAAGGCTGACTTTACGGACTTTAATAGCAGCTTGGTGAGAAAAGTGATTGGCAGCAGTTACATTTTTAATACAACGGATATTGGTACTGTGCGTGTGCATAAGACAGTCGTTGAAGGGTTGGAGCCAAACACTTCCTATGTATATCGTGTCGGTGATGGCAATGGGAGTTATAGTACGCAAGGCAGCTTTGAAACGGCAGGGTTAGGGGATGAGCGTACTAAATTTGTGTATATTGCGGACTCACAAGCAACGGACGACGCTGGCTTTAAGCTGTGGGGCGATATTTTGGACAAGGCGATGACAGATCATCCAGATGCTGAATTTTTACTGCATACGGGCGATATTGTTGAGGATGGCTATAAAGAAAATGAGTGGAATCTGTGGTTTAAATACGCGCAGGAGCAGTTATTAAAAACCACGATTGTATCTGTGGTAGGGAACCATGAAGTTACGGGTCCTAATAAAAATGATTATTTCCTAGCGCACTTTAACCATCCGCAAAATGGGATCAATAAGTTGAAGGGCAGCAGTTATTCTTTTGATCATAAAGACGTTCACATTGCGGTGTTAAATAGTGAATACGAGTTTGAAGCGCAGCAGGAATGGCTGCGTCAAGACTTAGCCGCGACTAAAAAGAAATGGAAGCTCGTCGCGTTCCATCGCGGACCATACGGCAGCGTATATGATACTGAACATATTCGCAAGCAATGGGCTCCGGTGATGGATGAATATAAAGTGGATCTTGTACTTAACGGACATGATCATGTGTACATGCGAAGTCATCCAATGCGAGGGGAAAAGATCGTAGGGGATGGTGAGGGTACAACTTATGTAATTGCAGGTTCTTCCGGACCGAAGTTCTATGCGATCTTTGACCGCTATTGGCAGAAGGTGATGGATGACGAGAAGACGCAAATCTACACAGCTGTCGAAGTGGAAGGTAATGAATTAAAATTTGTAGCCAAGACCAAAACCGGACGTGTGGTGGATCAATTTGTGCTTACGAAGCCAGACAGCAAGCCGGAGCATGTCGTGATAGACCGTAATCAAGCAGAGATGGCCGTAGGAGAAGCCATAAAGCTGAATGCAGTCGTGATGCCTGAAGGCACTTATGACCGTTCAGTAACATGGTCTGTCTATCAAGCGGTGCCGTCGAATCCGACTGTTGGACATGATGTGGTGCAAGTGACGCCCGACGGTGTCGTCACGGCGCTTCAGCTTGGGCAGGCTTGGGTTCGGGCACAAAGTGTCGTCGCTTCGGTGTATGCAGACACTTTGATTACTGTGAACCGCCCACAGCAGGTTGAGATTAAGGGTATAGAATTAAGCCCATCTACAGCCAAGATGAAAGTGGGGGAGACATTACAGGCACGTGCAGTTGTTTTACCAAGTGATTTGGCTAATCAGAGTGTAGTCTGGTCGGTATACGGTTCGCATTCAACAGGCATAGCAAGTGTGACGGATCAAGGCTTGATTAAGGGGCTGAAGCCAGGCACGGCCACTATACGGGCAATGAGCCAGAAAGATGGCACTAAGTATGCGGACATGCAGCTTACGGTAGAACCATCAGGGCCTGCGGTTGTGCCTGTGCAGAAAGTGGTGCTGAGCCAAAGCAGTGCGACTTTAAAGGAAGGCGAAGGTCTGCAATTGACTGCGACGGTACTCCCTGTTAATGCAACTAATGCATCTGTCGTCTGGGCAGTTTATGGCCAATCAGCTGCGCAGGACATTGTAGAAGTGTCACAAACAGGTTTTATTAGGGCTATCAAGGAAGGAAAGGTCATTATTCGGGTAACGAGCTTAAGTGACGTTAGCAAACATGCTGATTTCACACTTACGGTGGTGAGACGGACAGAAAGCGGAGGGGATACATCATCTCCGAATCCACCAAGTAGGCCAGAGACAGACAAGCCGGATACAAGCAAACCTGATACTTCGGATATCCCAAATGACCTTAAAGTGGTTGGCGGTCGTATTACGGGGACAGCCAAAATTGACGCAAACAACCGACATGCTGCCATAGAGCTGCCAAGCAAAGCATGGGAAGAGGCATTGTCTCAAGCAAGCGCTGATGCAGGCGGAGTGAAGCAGGTACGGTTCGAGGTAGCGGGAACAAAGGATGCGGCGCAGTTGGAGGTGAAGCTGCCTATAGATGCTACAGCAGCGAGTAATCTTAAGAGCCGCCTCCAACTGGTGACGGACATCGCAGAGGTTGTATTGGCGTCAAATGCGCTATCTTCTTCTAACAGCAGCAACAGGGTTTCCCTTATCTTGCGCAAAGAGGATGCGGCCGCTGTCCCGTCTAGTCTATTTGTTCAGGTAGGTAGTCGTCCAGTGATCGGCATTCATGCGAAGCAAGGAGAGCAGATCTTATCGTGGAACAAAGCTGGCGAAGCATCGCGTATCCTGATATCTTACAAGCCGCAGCCTGCTGAATTAGCGAAGACACAGGGGATTATAGTGTGGCATATCAATGATGCGGGTGTAGCAGCAATCGTCCCAAATGGTCGATATGATGCCAAAACAGGGACTGTGCAGTTGTCATCACAGGAGCCAGGAACGTATGCGATTGCGTATGTGAATCACGCCTTCCGTGATGTACAGTCAATGGCATGGGCTCACGAAGCGGTAGAGTTCCTAGCAGCACGTAACGTGGTGAAAGGTATTGACGGCTATATGTTTGCGCCTAATCGCAATGTGACACGTGCAGATTATATCGTGATGCTGGTGCGTGCTTTGGGGCTGACAGCCCAACAGAGGTCAGAATTTACGGACGTGGCAAATGATAAGTACTATTATGAAGCCGTAAGTATTGCGAAGTCACTCGGCATTACTCACGGTGTTGGCGATGAACGATTTATACCAGATCAAGCCATATCACGTGAAGAAATGCTGGTGATGACTGCCCGTGCGCTCAAGCAGGCTAATAAGCTGGACGTGGTCTATAATCCGAGTGTTATGGCCCAATTCGAGGATGCGCAGCAAGTGAAGGTATTCGCAGCTGCGAGTGTGTCTTCTCTGGTTGAAGCGGGAATCCTCACTGGCAGCGGGAAGCGGCTGTATGTGAGCAGCCATGCTTCGCTTGCAGAGGTGGCAGTGCTGCTTACGCGGGTTCTTCGCACCGTTTATTAAAGGGCAGAGTGCGATTACCTAAGAGTTAATGCAGCAAGAGATGCTGGATAGTAACGATCCGAGAAAACAACTTACCTCCATCAATGGAGGTAAGTTGTTTTTCTGTGCTCCCACGCATGTAAATCAAAATGATTTTATCTCAAGTGAAGTGCTGCCCTACTCCTCCATAGGCAAATAAATATCGATAGTACTCTCCTCTTCCTCAAGAGAATCCATTTGAGCCCAATACTCCAGATCAAAGGGCCGAGAACCGCAAATATCTTGATCACGGATGAAATCATAGGTTTCTCCTATTTGGGATTCAGGTCCCTTATGAGTAACTTTTGCATAAGTTCCAGCGGGTATCGTATGTTGAACGAAGCCCTCAGGAATTGAGGAATATTCGTGAACTTCCACCGCTACAATACTTACGAATGGCATATCTGGCGTCCATTCACCATCTGGGTAAACTTGAACCAAGTAAATGCCATCGTTATCTAACCGATTTGCAATTTCATGGCGCTTTTTAAAGAGTTCCTCACGTAGTTTTATGACAATATCATTTTCAAGATCTTGATTTACCGACGCCGTAACAGTGTAACCTACCAGCTTTGTTTCGCTGC
Organism: Paenibacillus sp. ACRRX; assembly: GCF_022346885.1. Classification (GTDB taxonomy): domain Bacteria; phylum Bacillota; class Bacilli; order Paenibacillales; family Paenibacillaceae; genus Paenibacillus_B. Next base: position 324,852 of record NZ_JAKRNK010000003.1, on the reverse strand, counting down.
GTTCCATCGTTTGCATGTGTGTGGTTGTCATACGTCTCAACTCCTTATTTAGAAGAGAATAATAGAAAAATAGACGGTTTCAAATCATTATACGATCTACCAATCATAAATGGAAGTAATTTCAAGTTTAAGGGTGTTTAATGCGATACGTTCCGCTCAAATGGATTTAGCTGCTTACAGTATCTTGTTACCTATAGAAGGTTGCTGCAGAAAGAACAAGCAAATCTTGCGCGATGCCCTAATAGGATTGCTGTTGATATTAATCTGCTGGCATCATCTCGTCCGATAAGGAGGCGCTAGGTCGCGTCTGTACCCGTATTCCTCACAAATTATACGATTTACACGTGTAATTAAAGACATATGGCTGCTAAGAGGCGATTCCATTTGGGCAAAGAGAGGTCTAATCCTGTTATAATAGCGTAGTCATTTGAGAACACTTATCATCTGGCTATAAGGAATGATTGCTGCATAAGATGTGGATTCGAGCAATTCCTTCTGGATAAGTAAGCAAGGCAGATTCGATTATAGAAAGTAAGGAGCTACAACATGGAATTACAGCATCAACCCGAGCAGCGCTCGGTTCATATGTGGAACATTATCGGCCTGTTTGCGATTGCCGTTAACTTGCGCGCGGCCATTACGAGTGTGGGCCCGCTCATTAATCAGATTCGTGAAGAGACGGGGTTATCCAGCGGCATGTCAGGCATGCTTACCGCTTTGCCTCTGCTAGCCTTCGCATTGCTGTCACCGATCGCGCCGAAGCTGGCTAAACGCTGGGGGCAAGAGGTGACAATAGGCGCCAGTATGCTGGTATTGGCGATAGGTCTTATTATTCGTTATTTACCTGCATTATCGACGTTATATATGGGTACAGCCATCATTGGGGTTGGGATAGCGATCTGCAACGTACTTCTGCCTAGCTATGTCGTACGCAAGTTTCCCCCGAGCAAGATTGGTCGTATGACAGGCTTATATTCCATTGCGTTAGGTATGTTTGCAGCCGTATCAGCAGCGGTAAGCGTACCGCTTGCGACAGCATTCGGATGGAGAGGGTCGTTATTTTCCTGGATCGTGTTACTCGTCGTATCCTGGTTCTTATTTTTGCCCCAGATCATTGCAGGTCGGCGAGAAGCGGCACAGCAGGAGAAGATCCAAACCGCGACCGTTGCACAGCATCAGGAGCCTAAGGGCAAACTCTGGAGCAGCAAAGTCGCGTGGTATGTCGCGCTGTTTATGGGGCTGCAGTCGTTTGGCGCTTACGTTCTGTACGCATGGATGCCAGCGTTAGTAGCGGATCGTGGCTTCTCCGCCTCGACTTCGGCTTTAATGTTGACCATTGTTCAACTCGTCAATATGCCTTCGATGTTCCTGGCGACGTCCTTTGCCAGTCGGAATCGGAGTCAGAGTCTCATTATAGTTTGTATCGCAGTTGTGGGTTTGGTTGGATATTCCAGCTTATTTACGAGCTCGCTGCTGATCATTATCGTTGGCTCTGTGCTAATCGGCATCTGTCAGGGCGGGAGCTTCAGTGTGGCGTTATATATGATCTCCATTCGTGCGCGAGGCAGCCAGCAAGCGGCAGAATTGTCCGGCATGGCGCAAGCGATAGGGTATACGTTGGCTGCAACAGGACCGATTCTTTTTGGATGGCTGCATGACCAGTCAGGGAATTGGAGTGTGCCGCTTATCTTCCTGCTGATGCTCACATGTCTACAATTGATATTTGGTTATCTGGCGGGTAAAGATCGTTATGTTACAGCTGCGCCAGAAGTTCATTAACGCTTCGAAAAGATCAGTTTTCTATTGATCGCAAACAGCCGATACGGGCCTACACCTGTATCGGCTGTTTGTGATGAAATAGATCTGATAGAACATTTTGCATAGGGGATATTGGCTGTAGAGTGTACGGACTGGCACAATGAGTAATTATCAATCTAATGAATTAGCTTGCTCTCTTTTGCCTTTTTCACCAGTACCGCGCTGCTGCGGTTAATTGACGTTTTTAAAGCTAATCCAATGACCAAGAAAATACCGGCATAGATGACCATCATTAGCAGATCGCGCTGAATGATATCCCACAATATTCCTCCTACTGCTTCGCGCATCATGCTGATGGCATACGTAAAGGGCAAATAGGGATATATCGCCTGGAAGAAAGGCGGTGTTACTTGAATCGGAAACGTCCCTCCTGAACCTGCAAGTTGGAGTACGAGCAGGACAATTGCTAACGCTTTGCCGACGTTGCCAAACACGGAGACGAGTGTGTAGACGATTAACATAAATACACTGCTGATGAGCAGTCCGAATAGGACAAACCAGCTTTTGTTCAGCACATAAGCACCTAGGATATACATATCTCCTACCGTAACAAAGAAAGATTGGAGCAGCGCAATTGTCAAGAAAGTGAGGTAGCGCCCAAAATAAATCTGATAATCTTTGTAAGAAGCTCCTTCCTCATGAACCTCTACTGTAAGCAGCGAGACAAGCAGTAGTGCACCTACCCAGAGCGACAGCGTCGTAAAGAACGGCGACATAGCCGAGCCATAGTTTGGGATGGGGTATAGCTTATTTTCCTTTAGTCGAACAGGCTCCGCAAAAAACTCACTCTCTTTTTCGAAATTATTTTTAAGCAGATCAATAATTTCATTAATGTCGCCACGTGCTTCAATAGCACGGATCTTATCGGCGACGTCCTTTATTTTTCCTTGAACGGCAGGCAAACTGCTCTTTATCGCTTTGATTTCCTTGCTGCCAACGACAAGTGCCTTGGAAGCGTCATCCAATATCTTCTTAACATCCGGCATTCGTGAAATGCCCTGCTGCAGCACCTTATTTGTATTTTGTACGGTTTGCTGTGCCTTCTTCATACCTTGTTTGATCTCAGGCGCAATCTCTGTATCAAAGCGATTATACAGTTCTCGGCTTATATCCGCAGTACTTGCAGCAGCGCTGTTCAACCGGCTAATGAGCTCGTCCGAGGCATTTTCGCCTCGCCGTACCGCATCCAGAAGCTGGTTGACGATGGATTGCTGCTGCTCCAGCTTATTGGTCATTCCTTGCACCTGATTAGTGATCAGCGAAGGGCCGCCCGGGAGCAAGCGTCCAAGACGCTGGAACCAATCAGCAAGGCCAGACGATACACGAATAGCGGCTTGAAGTCGCGTATCCGTTCGTTCCAAGCTCTTGAGCACAAGCGAGGGCTTCGCTTTGGCATCCTGTAGTAAGGATGTTACATCCTGAGCGGCTATCGCTGTCTGTTCGATAGAACCGATGTCCTGCTTGATATAAGGGGCAATTGTCTCGAGACCTTGGTTGCTGTACGTCAGAAGCTCGGACACGCCTTGCGCGAATGTTGCTCCTTCCTCTGCAATTTGCGCGACAAGTGGGAGATTCTGTTTCGCCTCCGCAACGATCTCATTGGACTTGCTCACATCGGTCAGTGCGGTGTCTACCGCTTGGGAGATCTGCGGGAAGTTCTGTTCGAGCTTAAAGACGAGGCTGCGAACCTTCTCAATCGTCGGCAATTCATTTTTAAGTTCCACGCCAACCTCGTTAAATATTTCAAAAATAGTACCATTTGCCGTTTTTACGAAATTAGAGCTTACTTGTTCAATAATGCTGGATGCGCCTTTGGATGTAATTTTCGGCGAGATCGCATTAATTTTTTCATTCACGTAGTATTCTATCTCAGCTTTGATCGGATTGTCGGTCAATACGGTGCCGATTCTGGCGGAAAAGTCTTTGGGTATCACAATGCTGGCATAATAGTCACCGTGCTGAACCCCGTGATAAGCTTCTTTCTCATCCATGAACATCCAACCAATGGAGTGGTTTTCTTTTAGAGAGGCTATAATTTCACGTCCGATGTTAATCGGTTTGTTTAGAATTGTTGTGCCTGCATCATTGTTAGCAACTGCAATCTGAATCCCTTTGGTATTGCCATACGGGTCCCATGAGGCTTCGATGTTAAACCACGCATAGAGAGAGGGTAGCACGACAAGTCCGCCGATAATAACGGCTGCTGCCCAGTTAGTGACGATTCGGGATAAGTCTGTTTTGTATATCGAGAAAATGTTTTTCATAATTCCTCCACAACAAGCGAATGCAAATGAATTGCTAATCCACATTATGTGTTGGAGAATATGTTGTCATGCATGAAGTGGCAAGAATGTTACGGTGCACATTCCACAGTCTGCATTCCGCAGTCCAAAGACTCCACGTATGACAAATGCAATTCTTGCACATTGTCATGAAGTGGAGTCTTCAAAACGATAAGATAAAGAGGTTAGTTCTGCGTAATGGAAATGTGACGGAATGACTGGAAGTCAAACAGTCCCATATCGGTCAGTTTCAGCTCTGGGATGACGGGCAGACACAAAAAAGATAACGTTACAAAAGGGTGAAACGCCTTTGAGGCGTTCACTTGATCAAGTGCTTGATGAAGCATTTCGAGCTGTTTGACGACATCCTCATAACGGGCAGTGGAGATTAATCCGGCAAGCGGCAAATTAAGAGATGCTAGCACCTGCCCCTCTTTAATGACTGCTAGACCGCCACCGGAGCGGTGCAGCGTCTCTATGGCAAGCAGCATATCACGGTCGTTGGTGCCAGCTACGACCAAGTTGTGCGAGTCATGGGCAACCGTCGAAGCTATGGCCCCAGAAGTAAGTGCAAAGCCCTTCACGATGCCGAGACCGATGTTGCCTGTAGCATGATGACGCTCCACGACTGCTATCTTGAGCTGATCATTTACAGTCGAAGGCTGGAAGCAGCCGCCTACTGCATCAACCTCTTCGATGAGATGGCGCGTAATCAAGCTGTTAGGCGAAATTCCAATTATATGACAGTTGTGGTGGCCATCTAATGGCATATGAAGGTGCTGCTCGTTGATCTGCTGGATGTGAACTGTACGCAGCAGGTTGTCGGGCGGAGCCACTATTTCTAACATGGGGCCTACGTACTGTCCCTCTTGTGCGACTAGTTGTCCGAACCTGTACACCTGGTGAATCTTAATCTGTTCCAAATCATCCAAGAGCAGTAGGTCGGCGTCAAAACCAGGTGCCACGGCTCCTTTTGTCATGAAGCCGAAGCACTCGGCAGCATTCAGCGATGCCATCTGGATAGCGGTGAGCGGGTCAATGCCGCATTGAATTGCCAGGCGAACATTGTAGTCGACGCTGCCTTCCGTGATCAATTCGTCGAGATGCTTGTCATCCGTGCAAAATACGCATCGACGTGCATTATGGGCTGTCACGACCGGAGCGAGCGCTTGCACGTCTTTGGCGACCGAGCCCTCGCGCAGCATAACGTACATACCGCGGCTAAGTCGCGACTTAGCCTCTTCGGCGCGGACGCACTCATGATCCGTGCGAATACCTGCTGCACGGTAGACGTTCACGGCATCGTCATCGAGACCTGCGCCGTGTCCATCGAGATAGCCGCTATGCTGCAGCGCATCCGTGAGCTTCTGCGTCATGTCCTCATCGCCCTGTCGAACGGAAGGATAATCCATCACTTCGGCGAGACCAAGTACACGCGGATGCGCATAGAACGGGCGCAGCTTGTCCGCGGTCAGGACGGCGCCTGCGTTCTCGAACTGGGTCGCCGGCACGCAGGACGGCAGCATGACTCGAACGTCCAGCGGCAGTCCTTCCGAGGCATCCAGCATGTATTGGATGCCATCCGCACCACTGACGTTAGCGATCTCATGCGGATCTGTCACGACAGTGGTTATCCCGTGTGGCAAGACGACACGGGCGAACTCGGGTGGCGTCACCATTGAGGATTCGATATGGACGTGTGTATCTATAAAGGAGGGCGCGATGTAACGGCCTTGTGCATCGATCTCCTGTTTACCTTCATAACGCCCGATTCCGACGATTCGTCCGTCTGTAATTGCGACGTCACCTGTTATCACTTCGAGATTAAATACGTCGATAATACGACCGTTCTTAATGACAAGATCGGCGGGTTTCTGCTTGCTGGCGGATAAGATGAGGTGTTGTACTTGTTGTTGATTGACAGTCATGGGGTCAATAATCTCCTTTAAAGTTGATAAAAGCAAAAAAACTCTAGCGCGATGCTAGAGTTTGACTGCAAGGAGAATGGAAAAAGCATCAGTCGCCTTATTGGCCGACCAACTGCTGAATCATTCCTCGTAGTCAAACTATTTACGGTAGCCTGGTAGAGACTTGCGGACCTTATTTCCGCATATTATACGAGAATGAATAGAAAGATATTTAGATCATCTTATAGAGTGGCAACTTGCACGTCAAGGTTCTTCTTTACAGCGTTAATGTTTCCGTGAAGTGAATTTTATCCAAAGACGCAACCGGTTTATAAAAAACGAATTACGTCTTTGGAAGGTGTTAAGTACTTACTTTTATTTTGGCCGCACTGGGGATATCTTCGAGCTGTACCTCGTTATAAGAAATGACGGTATCTGCCCTCATCGTTATTTTGAGATAAGCATGCTGACGCAGCACTTTCAGCCCGTTAAACGTAATGTCGCGTTTATTGCCTTGTTTATCAAAGCCAGGCAGGGTATACATATAGTTGATGTATTCTTCACCTTTGTCGGTCTTGCTTTTTTCTACCGTGTATTTATCTCCGATTAGAACATAGTATTCTTCTTTTTTGGAAAATGGATTATGCTCTGGCGCGTAATTGATGAAAGCGATAAACATGCCCGCCATTAAGGTAAATATGAGTACGATTCCGATTAATTTTTTCATGGTGTCACGTCCTTAACATGGTGTCATTGATCTCTGTATGTTCTCTGTATTAATCATAAAATACAATCACAATTGAAACCATTTATTTGACAGGCATTAACCTTAAGATTTTGTCACACAAGAACAAAAGGGAAATATAGGGCGAACGGAAATGTTCATGAATGGAGCACCTTAGAAATTGCTAATAATCCTATACAGATATGGTATGATTAACGCTTAGTAATAACGTGTAATATCTACTGTTATACCGTTTAGTACTATGTAATTTACCGCGCGTAAACGCGAAAGGATGATCAGATAAATGACACAGAATAAAGGTTCTCATATACCTACGTTTAAGAAGTGCGGCATTAACGATGATTGGATACAGGCTTTAAGCGTTCAAGGCATCACCCAGCCTACAGCCATTCAAGGACAAACCATTCCGGATGTGTTGTTAGGCACTGATGTGATCGGACAAGCAAAGACAGGAACGGGCAAGACATTAGCCTTTCTGCTTCCTATGCTGCAGCGATTGGATCGCCAATCTGAAGCTGTTCAGGGGTTGATCGTTGCCCCAACACGAGAACTGGCGCTGCAGATTACAGCAGAGGCGAATAAGCTTGCTGCTGCGTATGCATCCAAATCCAAGGAAACACCAATTCCAGTGCTTGCAGTCTATGGTGGACAGGATGTAGAGCGCCAGATGAGAAAGCTGAAAGGAAATGTGCAGATTGTAATTGCCACGCCTGGACGATTGCTGGATCACTTGCGACGCGGCACGATTGAATTGTCCCATTTGAAGACGCTCGTACTGGATGAGGCTGATCAAATGCTGCATATGGGCTTCCTTGATGAAGTGGAGCAAGTGATAGCGCAGACACCAGTTGATCGTCAGACGCTGTTGTTCTCGGCGACGTTAACGGACGAGGTGCGTGCTTTGGCTTCGCGGTATACACGTTCTGCTAAAGATGTAAGAGTCGAAAGCGAGCGTATTACGGTTCAGGGAATCGAGCAATGGGTGTTGGAAACGACGGATCGTACGAAGCAGTCTACACTGCGCGGCCTTCTGAAGGAACTGAACCCTTACCTGGCTATTGTGTTTTGTCGAACGAAGATTCGTGCCAAAGCACTTAATGAGGCACTGCAGCAATATGGCTTTATCTCGGACGAACTGCATGGTGATCTGTCGCAAACGAAGCGCGAGCAGGTTATGCGCACTTTCCGCGATGCCAAGCTTCATATCCTTGTTGCAACGGATGTGGCTGCTAGAGGTATAGACGTAGATGGCGTCACGCATGTATTTAACTATGACATGCCACTGGATACTGAAGGTTATGTCCATCGTATCGGCCGTACAGGCCGTGCTGGCAATAAAGGTGTAGCCATTACGATGGCAGCTGCCAAGGACGGCGGTTTACTGCGTGCGATAGAGAAGGGGCTTGGCCATGCCATTCCGCGTTGGCAGCAGAGCGGCGTGTCCTCCAAACCAGAGCGGATCTCTGAAGGACGCTCCAGCTCCAAGCAGTCCGGTCCTCGCTCGGCGCAATCAGAGAGAGGGCAGTCAAGACGCTCATCCGATGCACGCACGGAGCGTGATGGAGCAGGCAGATCTGGCCGCGCAGCATCATCTTCACGCCGTTCAGATCGTTCAGCTTCAGAACGGTTCGGAAATTCTGCTCCGCGGGGTAAGGGTGGACGGCAGGCGGATCAAGACAAGTCTCGACGGACGGGTACGTCAACGGAGCAAGGGCGCAAAGCGGAGCGAGGCTTTGATGCAGCAGCGAAAGGTCAAGGATCACGGAATAAGAAGTCGGATAGAGGCTCGTTTTCACGATCTGCTTCCACACGTGATAATGGAGCGGCTGCCACTAGATCGGGGAAGCAAGGTGGAAGAGGTTCGCAAAGTGCTAAAAGTGCGTTGTCATCCAAGCGCGGGACTCAACGACAACCGTCAGGTTCTTCCCGACGATCGCGTTAATCACATACAACGAGCGAAACCTTTTTGGTCCAGGGCCAGTACAACTTAGGGTATAAATATCAAGGAAGGGTGTACTTGCTATGTCGCATGTGCGTGATTCGATAACGAGTCTCGTGAACTTAACGACGACACGTAAACAGAGGATAACAGCACTGTTGTTTGCCATCATGATCCTTATCGTATCAGTTGCCATCATGCCGACTGCAAATACGAAGATATTCGAGATCAAATCCTTTATCCCGATGTTGACGGCCTGGATTCTGTTTGGTGACTTGATGACGTCATACTTGTTATACATTCAATATCGAACTTCCGGCTCCAATCCACTGCTCATTTTGTCTGCATCGTTTATGTTTACAGGGCTAATTGTGATTCCACACTTGTTGACATTTCCGAATATCGTGGCAGAAGGCTGGTTTGTGGATAAGGAGCAGACATCTGTCTGGCTGTGGGTCGTGTGGCACATGGGGTTTCCCATTGGTATTTTGCTATATACGTTTACGTTGGGCCGATGGGACTCTGCGAGGGAAGGACGCCGTGCTTTCTGGCTCCGGTTTGCGATCGTGGCGGGAACGGTCTGTGTGATTGGATTGATTGTGTTCGCTGTTGTACGCTACGAGTCGCAGCTACCCTTAATGATTGTCCATCACGATTACAGCAAGCTGACGCGGTCGATTATAGGCCCTATCTTGTGGGCAGTAAACTTATTGGCAGTGGTCTATTTGTATTACAGGACACGTGCCAAAAGTTTACTGCATTTGTGGCTCATGGTATCCACTTTTGCTTTTTTTCTGGATGTATCGCTAACCTTGTATGCGGAGTCCAGATTTAGTCTTGGCTGGTACGTGGCACGAGTGAACTCTCTATTCTCGGCATCAGCGGTACTGGTTATTTTCTTTTATGAAATTAACCGCCTCTATATCCGTTTAATTCGTTCTCAGGAGAAGCTTGAGCATTCAGAAGAGCATCTGAACCGCATTTTAGGCAGTATAACAGATTCTTTTTTGGCGGTAGACCGGCAGTGGAAGTATACGTATATGAATAAAGAAGCCGAGAAATACGTAGGCATCTCGTTTGAAAAAGTAAAGGGAAAACATTTTTGGGCAATTAATTCACACCTATTAAATACCGCATGGTATACGATGGCACAACTAGTGATGAAGAACAAAGCTTCGGAGGAATTTGTCTGGTACGACAAGTCCAAGCATCATTGGTTGGAGATTCGTATTTATCCTTCTAACGATGGGATCTCCATTTACTTTCGGGATGTGACGGAGCGAATGGTGGCTGAGGGTCAATTAAAAGAGGCAAACGAGAAGCTGCAAATGGCCAATCGGCTGCTGACTGACTTTTCATTTACAGATGGATTAACGGGAGTGTACAACAGAAGGTATTTCGACCAGATGCTTCAGCAAGAATGGCAGCATTCTATGCATGATCAAATTCCACTTTCCTTAATTATGTTTGATATTGATTTCTTCAAAAAGTACAACGACAACTACGGGCATCAGATGGGTGACGAATGTCTCACGTCAGTTGCACATGCAGTTAGGGATGCGCTGGCAAATACGACGGCAATTGTTTGTCGCTACGGGGGTGAGGAATTTGCTATCTTGCTGCCGCAAGCGGATCGCGAAGTTGCAATTCGATTTGCGGGTACGGTTCGCGAAACGGTTAATAACCTTGCCATTCCCCATCAGGCATCCAAGGTATCAGCGTTTGTCACATGCAGCGTAGGTGTGGCCACCGTACAAGTTCCTGCAGATACAGATTCGAGCTCACAGCAAGGACGGCTTATAATGAGGTCAGATGCTGCATTGTACGAAGCAAAGCAGTCGGGACGAAATCAAGTAAAGTATATGGATGTTCATCTGGAATAAAGAGGGCGGGCTCATCTTCATAGAGAGCTGCCCTCTTTGCCATATATTAAGGTGATTCATGGAACGAATACACTAGTTTGGATCGCTAGCGACTGCTTTTACAGGTGCAGCAAAAGCTTTAATCTCATAATAGACACCAATGTTGGCCTGCAGGCTGCGCAGCTCCGGAATAGCTGTTAAATTGTGCAGCATCCCTTCAATAAGAGGGGTACGCGGCTCGTCGGCCTCCATCTCATCTAAGAGAATTTTCAGCGTGACCTGAAGGTGAGTTGAGTCTTGCTGCTCCATTACTTTGGCCAGAGTATGCTTAATCTGTTGAATCAATATTGGCCTCATGTCCTTTGGACTTTGGGGGAACGATGAACACATCATATTAGAAAGATCATTATTTGAGAGCAGCGGTTGTTCTTGCGATTGGATTAATCCTTCCACAAGATGGTCCAGGCGATTCACCATGTAGGCTGCGACGCGGGCGGGTTCCAATTGAGCCTTATTAAAAATGATAAGCTCCATTACCGCGTTGAGCATTCCTTGGAGCAGCAGCACAATATCGTTGACGTGTGCTGTGATTCGTTCGCCATATAACTTAAAGACGTGTGATGTATAGAAGGTAATTCCTTCGGACCGCATCCGTTGTATAAATGCAGCCATGTCCTGATTAAAAGGTATTGCGTGCTCCCTGGCATGCATAATAATAAATTCTTTATGCTGCGCGAGCTCCTCGAATTGGCACTGCATTTGTTTAATAAAGGAGTCTCTTTCATTAAGCCCTTCATTCTCTATTTCTAATACCCGGCTTTGAATCCGATCGTAATAATAGTGGAAGGTTGCCAACAGCAGTGCTTCTTTTGATTCAAAGTATAAATAAAAAGCACCCTTGGATATGCCGCATTCAGTCGCAATTTCCTGAACGGAAGTGGAAATAACCCCCTTGCAGGCAAAAAGCTTCATTGCGGTTTCGATAATGAGCTTCTCTTTTTCTTTCATGTCTACGCTCCTATAAGTTTCAATACTTTCCATTATGCTGTTTCCGTGGCAAGAGTCAATAACAGATTATACTGCAGCCTAGTTATGGGGAAGGCTATATGCAATACATCTAACATGCACAAATGAACCAGTTGGTCATTTGACTTGAACTGACTAGTCAGTTATATTATGAATTGTTATGACTTTCGGGTCAAGCTGGAGAGGAAACAAGGATAAAGAGAAGGAGGAGAAATGGGTTGAACAGTCTTATAAATTTTACTTTAAAAAATAAGTTTGCCGTATGGCTATTGACGATTATTGTCACCGTTGCCGGCCTATACTCCGGTATGAATATGAAGTTGGAGACACTGCCCGACATTACGACCCCGGTGGTCACGGTCACGACAATCTATCCGGGTGCAACGCCGCAAGAAGTGACCGATAAGGTAACAAAGCCCATTGAACAACGGCTCCAAAATTTAAGTGGTGTAAAACTAGTAGGTTCTTCCTCATTCCAGAATGCTTCCCAAATTCAGGTGGAGTACAGCTTCAGCGCGGATATGGACAAGTCAGAGGAAGAAGTAAAGCAAGTTCTTTCCGATATTAAATTACCTGAAGGCGTGCAGCCTTCAAAAGTATCTCGTCTAAGCTTTAACGCTTTCCCGGTTATTACGTATAGTGTTTCTAACGATAAAGCATCGCTCGCCGTATTAACCAAGCAAGTGCAGGATAATGTGCTTCCGAAGTTAGAGGGTATTGAAGGTGTTGCTAATGTTCAAATTTCCGGTCAACACGCAGAGGAAGTACAGCTCGTCTTTGATCAAGAGAAGCTGAGCAAGTACGGTTTGTCCCAAGATACGGTACAAGCTATGATTAAAGGCTCAGATCTACAGTTTCCATTAGGCGTGTATACATTTGGATCTAAAGAGCAGTCCGTTGTCATTGATGGGAAATTAACAACGATTGATGATCTCAAGGGGCTTGAAATTCCATACAGCCCAGCTCCTCTGGGAGGCGCAGCCGGTATGACCGGGGTGACAGGCCAAGCAGGAAGTGCGGGAGGTATGGCTGGGATGACAGGTTCCGCGGGCAGCGGTGCCTCTGGTGGAGCTGCAACAGGTCAGAACGGAACCATGCCAGGCACAGGGCTAGCAGCGGGATCAGGAGCAGGAAACGGTGCCTCTGGCGGATCGAAATCAGGTCAGAAGTCACAGCCCATTGAATTGAAGCTGCCAACCGTAAAGCTTGGTGAACTAGCCAAGATCGAGCTTGTGGGCAAGGCGGAATCAATATCTCGCACAAACGGGAAGGATGCCATTGGCATTCAGATCGTAAAAGGTGCGGATGCCAACACGGTTGATGTGGTGAATGGAACAAAGCAGGCTGTCAGTGAACTACATGATAAGTATCCTGATCTTGATATTATTTCTACAATGGATCAAGGCAAGCCGATTGAAGAATCGGTAAATACGATGCTTAGTAAAGCTATTTTTGGCGCTGTTTTTGCGATGTTGATTATATTGCTGTTCCTGCGTAATTTCCGGACAACTTTAATCTCAGTTGTGTCGATTCCGTTGTCCTTGTTGATCGCAATTCTGGCGCTTAATCAGATGGATATTACGCTTAATATGATGACTCTAGGCGCGATGACCGTTGCGATTGGACGTGTGGTAGACGACTCAATTGTCGTCGTGGAGAATATATTCCGTCGTATGTCGCTACCAGGCGAACAGCTAAAGGGTAAGGATCTGATGCGTGAAGCAACTAAGGAAATGTTTATGCCCATCTTCTCTTCTACAATCGTTACGATTGCGGTATTTTTACCGCTCGGTTTAGTTCAAGGGATGATTGGCGAGATGTTTCTGCCATTTGCGTTGACAATTGTATTTGCACTGCTTGCTTCGCTGCTTGTGGCTGTCACGATTGTTCCGATGATGGCACATTCTTTATTTAAGAAAGGAATCAAGAGCAAGCAGCACGCACACGATGAGCACCCAAGCCGATTAAGCCGCGGTTATAAGAAGGTGTTGAACTGGTCACTTAATCACAAAGCAATTACATCTATTGTTGCAGTTGTGCTGCTGGTCGGCAGCTTTGCGCTTGTGCCGTATGTCGGGGTCAGCTTCCTGCCCTCGCAATCCGAAAAGATGGTGATTGCCACATACAGCCCAGAGCCTGGACAAACTCTAGATGATGTGACCAAGACTGCGGAACAGGCTGATCAATTTTTCCGTAAGCGCAATGGGGTTGAGACGGTTCAATACTCATTGGGTGGTGAAAATCCTTTCAGTCCTGGAAGCACCAATCAAGCGTTATTTTTCGTGAAATATAGCAAAGATACGCCTGAATTTACAAAAGAACAAACCCAGGTTCTGAAGGATCTGCAGGCTGATTCGAAGAAAGGCCGCTGGGGAACGATGGATTTCGGAGCCGGTGGAATGGGAGGCAACTCCTTAAAGGTGTATATATACGGAGATAAGATCGAAGAGATGAAGCCAGTGGTTCAAGAACTGGAAGCACGCATGAAGAAAATTGCCGATCTGAAAAATGTAAAGTCGAGCTTATCTAAAACATTTGATGAATATACGCTGGAAGTAAACCAAGAGAAGCTTAGTGAACTTGGGCTGACGGCAGCTGAAGTTGGAATGAGCCTCAGTCAGCAGCGGGTGCGTCCAGTATTAACGACTGTTCAGAAAGATGGCGAGGAGCTAAATGTTTATTTGCAAGTGGAACAGCCAAAGTACGCTTCAATTGACGACCTCGTAAACAAGAAAATTACATCTCGTCTTGGTCAAACGGTAGCGATCAAGGATGTTGTCGAGGTGAAAAAAGGAACTACATCGGACACTGTAACTCGCCGTGACGGCCGTCTCGTCATTGATGTGAGTGGTGATATAACGTCGAGCAATGTCACTACGGTATCCAATGAAGTGAAAAAAGAAATGGATACGATTATTGTGCCTTCGGGTGTGGAGGTATCAATGGGCGGCGTTACCCAAGATATTAAGGAATCATTTACGCAATTAGGTGTTGCGATGGCTGCGGCCATTGCCATTGTATATTTGATTCTTGTGATCACATTTGGGGGTGGACTAGCACCGTTTGCGATCCTGTTCTCCCTGCCATTTACGATAATTGGTGCATTGGTTGCGCTGTTGATCGCGGGTGAGACCATCAGTATTTCCGCTATGATCGGGGCACTTATGCTAATTGGTATCGTTGTTACTAACGCTATCGTCTTAATTGACCGCGTTATTCACAAGGAGAAGGAGGGCATGTCAACTCGAGATGCCTTGCTGGAAGCAGGGGTTACTCGTTTGAGACCAATCCTGATGACGGCGATTGCTACGATCGGGGCGCTAATCCCGCTTGCGATTGGTATTGAAGGCAGTGGTATCATCTCACGTGGTTTGGGTGTTACCGTAATTGGTGGATTAACCAGCTCGACTTTGTTGACCTTGTTGATTGTACCTATAGTGTACGAGAGCTTGAGTAAGCTGCGCCGTAAGGATAAGCAGCACCAGGCTGCCGCATAAGATAACGTTAAAGAAGCCGTTCCCTAAGTATTGTTACTTGGGGGCGGCTTTTGTTTGAATGAGGACCGTCTTTTTATAGTCATCGCGTTATTCCAATTATTTGTCCGTATCTGCTATATTCAAAGTCCTTAGCACCACTATCCCATTTGCTCAGAAGAAGTAGTATTCCTCATCTTAAGCGCTTAAGGATCCTTCCGTGTTGAAATGGCATTTTCCACATATGTATAGATAAGGTTAACATGTAAAAGAGACTGCCCTTACAGCGACACTTGATATCCTCCTATACGGTAGACAGGTGAAATAGCAGTAACCTGTTACTTTATGGGACTCCTATCACAGCTATGCTGCAGACAGTCTCTTCTTCTTATCTGCATCTGGGAAGGGGATGCAGATAAGCTTAGACAACGATAACGTATCATCTTTATTTTATCTGTCAGCCTCATTTATCCTGACAAGTAAACAACAAGCTCTATACGTTGATCTGCTTTCGCTCTTGAAAATCGTCTACGAGCGCACTCAGTGGAATCTCAGCCAGAACCCTTTCCATAGCGGCTTGCGCAGATACCAATATGCCTTCGAGTACAGACTGGATATTAGCACCCACAAAGCAATCTGGATTCGGCTGCTCGTGCATATGGAATAGTTCGCCCTCTTCGACGACTTCAACAGCTCGATAAATATCAAGCAGCGTAATCTGCTCTGGTTCCTTGAGCAACGTTGCGCCTCCGGTACCTGGACGGACTTGAACAAGTCCGGCTTGCTTAAGCTTACCTGTCAGCCTGCGAATGACGACAGGATTCGTATTCACACTGCCTGCGATCCAATCAGATGTCAGGAGCTGGCTGCGTTCCAAGGCGAGCAGACATAGAATATGAACGGCTACGCTAAAGCGACTGCTTATTTTCATGTTGAACCACCTCGATGTAACTATTATAGTTACAAATAAAATTATTTGTCAATGTCCGAAACGCGAGTGAGGGAGCAGCAGTGAAGATAACTCCTCTAACAAACGTTCGATCTGTTCAGGTTGGACTTGATACATAACCCGGTTTTCATGACGAGTAGCTTTTACCAGACCTGCCTGGCTTAATGCATTTACATGATGAGAAACTGTAGAATTTGTTAATTCAATTTCTTTAGCCAATTCATAACCATAACGTGGAGCTTGATTGAGCAATTGAATGATTTTGATCCGTTTCTCATCAGCAAGCAGCTTAAAGATGTCTGAGATCTGCTGGCTCTGGTTGCGCTTGGCTTGCAAGTAGGCTTGTCGATTCGCTCCGAGTATACACAACATCTGTTTATCATTCAGAAGCAGCATGGAGGATGTATGAAAGAAATAGGAGGGAATAAAGATCGTCTCCAACTCCATATTCATTTTCTCATCTAAATCAAGGCCAAGCAAGGCATTTAAGTTATGCGCCCGTTCCTCTTCAAAAACATGCCTCAGCTGCTCCACGGTTTGTTCGTGAATCGTTTCAAATGGCATGGAGAATGCGGCATACACCGTCTCATAAAATTGTGTGACAATCGCCAAAAATTTACGCTTCGTTCCTTCTTCATCGTGGGCAAAATAAAAAACTTTCCATTGTTCTTCCTCTGATAAGGTGGATTGTTTTATGTGAGAGAGCAAGGATAGGGCATCCCATTCCGAATGCTCGTCTATAACGTCCGTGTCCTCCCATTTCACACATCTTAGGAAGGCATTTAGCAGGTCCTTGGCAGGCAGATGCTCCAGCTCATGGATCGCTGCTTGAATATCGTGCAGTAACCCTTTTATATAGAAATCCTTTAACAAGTAAATACCCATAGAGCTCTCCGGATTAAAAAACAGCTGCAGGTCTTTTAACCCTTCCGCACCGATTGCTTGTCTGGCCTCTTTGACGAAGCGGTCGATATCTTTAGACGCAAATGCGGCAGCATTTGGCACGGATGGGGTCAGCATTTCATGATTAACGACGCGATACATCGCGGCAAACCATTCAAAGACAGGTGATATATGGGCATAGATAGAAGGGGCGATCGGAATCACGGTAATAGCTCCTTTACACGATTTCGATTAAAGTCGAAAGAGTGGTGAAATGTAAATCAAAATATATAGGGTGATTCTGGAAAAGTCAACATGGTATGATAAGGAAAATAGAATCAAGAAGTGTCTAATCCAATTATTGCATGGAGGGACGTATGGATATGGCAGCAGCTACGGCATTATGCAAATTGTTAGGTGTAAGATATCCCTTGATCCAAGCAGGTATGGCTGGCGGCGTAACGACACCAGAGCTTGTTGCCGCCGTTTCGGAGGCGGGTGGCCTCGGTACGCTTGGCGCCGCTTATATGCAGCCGGAGCAGATTCGCACGGCTGTCCGGCGCATTCGCCAGTTAAGTTCACGTCCATTTGCCGTGAACTTGTTTGCAGTGTCCATGCAGGACGATTGGACGCGTCTGGACGAGGTGCAAGAGCAGCTTCGCCCTGCAAGGGAGCGCTTTGGCCTCCCGTTGGGTGAAGCTGCGGCAGAGAGTCAGCACAGCTACTCGACGCCAGATTGGTTCGATGAGCAGCTTGACGTGCTGCTGCAAGAGGAAGTGCCTGTCGTCAGCACGGCCTTTGGCCTGCTGACGGAGTTGCGCATGCGCGAACTGCATCGCCGGGGCGTTCTAGTCACGGCGATGGTCACGACGGTGCGCGAAGCGCTAACCGCGGAGCAGAGTGGCGCCGACGTCATCGTGGCACAGGGAAGCGATGCGGGCGGGCACCGCAGCACGTTTGACCTAAGCGCCCATCCGCAGGGGGCACTGGTGGGCACATTTTCACTTGTGCCGCAGATTGTTGATGCGGTCCGCGTCCCGGTGGTGGCTGCTGGCGGCATCATGGATGGACGCGGTCTTGCCGCTGCGCTGATGTTAGGGGCGCAAGGGGTCCAGATGGGGACACGCTTCTTGACAGCGGACGAATCAGGTGCACATCCAGCTTATCAACAGGCGCTCTTATCTAGTAATGAAGAAAGCACCGTCATGACTAACGTATTTTCCGGCAGGCCTGCACGCGGTATCAGCAATGCATTTATCCGTTCTATGGAGCTTTCCGAAGTAAAACCACTTCCTTTTCCAAGCCAAAATACATTAACAAACGAGCTTCGTTGTGCTGCTGCCGCACAAGACGATGCCGATTATATGTCATTGTGGGCTGGCCAGGGAACCAGACTGCTGACGGCAGGCGAATCGGCGGCACATATTGTCCAGCGTGTCATGAGGCAAGCTGAATCCTTGCTTGGCGTGCACGCTGTTAGTTTGCATTAGCTGTTTGATGAGAATGGTTGGCAATGGTTAATCATAGAACAATTCGTCAGACCGCACTTGTTTTATAATCCATAATATACCTATTTAGAATTCAATTATCTATAAATGGAATTTATTCTACAATTACCAGTAGGAAATGTTTCTCATTCTGTATATACTAATGAAGGGCCTATGAATGCATAGGCTCTTTTGTGTGTTTTTGCACATCCTGATTCAGGCCGATACGTGTAAGATGATATGGTAACTTTAGGCAATGCGGGACATGCTATATTCACAGTTATTTTAGGAAAAGGGAGATTAACAGCAATGAACGACAACGAAATGCAAAAAAAACTGCGCTGGTATAACATTGCTCTGATGGCCTTCATCTCTGTATGGGGTTTCGGTAACGTTGTTAACAACTATGCCAATCAAGGTTTGACAGTTATTACTTCATGGATTCTTATTATTGCGTTGTATTTTATCCCATACACGTTAATGGTAGGTCAACTAGGATCTACATTTAAGGATAGCAAGGGCGGCGTCAGCAGTTGGATTAAAGAAACGATGGGGCCAAACATTGCTTACATGGCCGCGTGGACATATTGGGTCGTACACGTACCCTATTTGGCACAGAAGCCGCAAGCCATCCTAATTGCGTTAGGATGGGCGTTTACTGGCAGCGGTAACTTAATTAAAGATATTTCTCCGGTAATGCTGCAGTTTATTACACTAATTATTTTTGTCTTCTTTTTATGGATCGCGTCGCGCGGCATTACGTCGCTTAAACAGATTGGTACAGTTGCGGGAATTTCCGTGTTTGTTATGTCTTTGCTGTACATCGTGCTGGCGGTTACAGCCCCTGCTTTGACAGGTGCGACAATAGCTACAGCCGACATGTCCATCAAGTCTTTTATACCTGACTTTAACTTTGCGTACTTTACGACGTTGTCCATGCTTGTGTTTGCGGTGGGCGGTGCAGAGAAGATTTCACCTTATGTCAATGATACACACAATCCAGGTAGGGAATTCCCACGAGGAATGCTTACATTAGCTATTATGGTTGCCGTATGTGCGCTGCTGGGTTCGTTTGCCATGGGTATGATGTTTGACTCGAATAATATCCCTGCCGATCTGAAGATGAACGGCCAATACTATGCGTTCCAAATCCTAGGGGACTATTACGGATTAGGTAATGCATTGATGGTCGTCTATGCGATTGCCAACACGCTTGCTCAAATTTCAGCCTTGGCCTTCTCTATTGATGCTCCGTTAAAAGTGTTGTTAGCGGATTCCAGTGAGAAACATATTCCGAAGTCACTGCTGAAGATGAACGAACGCGGTACGCCGGTGAATGGTTATATTTTAACATTGGTCCTGGTTGGTATTTTAATTATGGTACCCGTCATCGGTATTGGTGAAATGAATTCATTGTTCAACTGGCTGCTTGATCTGAATTCCATCGTAATGCCGCTGCGTTATTTGTTTGTATTCCTTGCATTTATGGCGCTGATGAAATTGTCGAATAAGTTTACATCAGAATATCGCTTTGTCAAAAACAACAAGATTGGTTTTGCTATTGGCTTATGGTGTTTCATCTTTACAGCGTTTGCTTGTATTATGGGCATGTTCCCGAAGATGGAGGCCTTTACGAGCGAATGGTACTTCCAACTCAGTTTAAACGTAATTACGCCATTCATCCTGTTAGGTCTTGGATTGATCTTGCCAATGTTGGTGAAGCTTAACAAAACCCGTAAATAGAAATGACTGACTGCAACCTGTCTGAAGATTACTTCGGACAGGTTTTTCTTATGTCTGGCACCCAATTTAAGAGATGTTATTGACAAATAACAAACAAAATATGATAATGTTTATAAAATATCAAACAAATAAATTAAATGTTTATTAATTATAAATTGAAATGGGAGCTCATATTATGAAAAAAGACATAACCGATCTATTTCAGAATGCCACCGTTACTGAACTGAAGCTGGGGTACGTACACGATCCGTCCGATGACCAATATGTCTGTCTCATTTGTGGCGATTGTTACGAGCGGGGTGTCATTTATGCTGATGATGATGGGAGTACTGGGTTATTTTTCGAAGCAGAGAAAAAAATGAAGCGTCACATTAAGCGCGATCATCAATCCATGTTCCACCACTTGATTGAACTGGATAAGAAACGCACAGGATTGACAGATCTGCAAAAGGAACTGATCAGCATGTTTCATGACGGCCTGTCAGATGCAGACATCGTCAAGAAGCTGGGTGGCAGCAGTTCTACGGTCCGTAATCATCGGTTTACGATGCGTGAGAAGATGAAGCAGGCAAAGCTGTTTCTTGCTCTGATGGAGATGATGGAGGAACACAATGCTAGCGCGCCTAAGTTGGTGCCTGTGCCGGTGACTGCCAATATGGTAGATGAACGTTACGTCATCACGGAGCAGGAGCGTGAAGGATTTTTAAATCAGTATTTCCCAGATGGATGGGATGGCAGACTGACTGGATTTCCGAAGAAGGAGAAGCGGAAGATCGTTATTTTGCGCAATTTGGCTGAACGCTTCGAACGAGGTCGCTTATACACGGAGAAAGATATTAATGCAGTTTTAAAGGAAGCATACCATGATTATGTAACGCTGCGCAGGTACATGATTGATTACGGTCTCCTAGACCGGAAAGAAGACGGAAGCCAGTATTGGTTAAAGTAATAAACGATTAAAAAGGAGAATCAAGGACGATGAGAACACGTGAAGAGCTGAAGCAGTTTGCCCGCGAGTACGCCAAGACACATCGTAAGATGGGGATTTATCAGGTGCGAAATAAAGTGACTGGTTATCAGATCATTGGCAGCAGCATGGATCTGGAGAAAGTGTGGAATAAAGAATCATTTGTATTAAAAATGAATGGGCATCTCAACCGCAAACTGCAGACAGAGTGGAACACCTATGGTGAGGAGTCATTTGAGATTGAGTTTCTAGAGCTGATCGAACCAGAAGAAGAGTGGATTACGAGCGATCAGGAACGAGTTAAATATAAGCTGATGCTTCAGAAGTTATTGGAAACCTGGACAGAGCGATTGCAAGAGACATCCCGTGAAAATTAATTCATGGGGTGTTTTTTCTTGCGACATCATGGAGTGAAAAGGATAATATTGACTTTCGATAAATATGCTAATATAGTTTTATCATAATCGAATGATATATTTTATGATTATGAAACTAATTATCGATAAGGGAGGATGCTGTATGATTCAGTTTCCGAAGCCAGAAGTGGAACAATATTTTCAGGTTAGTGTGATACGCCAGTTCACCGTTAATGCGGATGAGTCCAGAATCGTCTTCAGCAGTAATATGAATGGAAAATTTAACTTATGGGCGATGGACTTCCAGACAGGGCATCCTTTTCCTTACCCGCTAACGTATGAGGGACAAACCAGCAGCTTTATTAAAATGGATGGGGAAGGACGCTTCGTTTTGACCTCCTTGGACCGTGACGGGGACGAGAACTATCATATTTATGCGCTGCCCTGGAATGGCGGACAGGCGCTTAAGCTGATCGAAGGCGCGCCTGACGATAAGTATTTTTACGTGCAGATGTCAGAGGATGGAAAGCGACTCTATTATGTAACAAGCAAAGATAATTCGCAGTTTATGAATAGCCGGGTCTATGATCTGGAGACGAAGGAAGACAAGTTAATTCATGAAGGTGCGACAACAACGACTTTCTTGGTAAGCGTCAGTCCTGATGAGCAAGTGATTGCGTACTCGCAGTCTTACGCAAATACGTACATGCCGACCTATGTATGCCGCACTGGGGAAGAGCCCCAATGTGTGACACCGTCTGCTGATGTTGTACACGTAGTGGGTGACGTTCACTTTGTTGACAATGATACCGTGTTGTTTGTGACGGATTATGAGCAGGAGTATGCTTATATAGCACAGTACCAATTGTCGACTAAGCAATTCAAGCAGGTATGCGCCATTGAGCAGGAAAGCGTGACGGGTATTAAGTGGCATAAAGAAACGCGCACCTTATATGTGATCACGGAGAAGGGTGTTATCGACAAGTTGTACGCTTATGGCTACGACAGTGGCGAAATAGCGCCTATATCGCTCCCAGCGGATATCGTGGAACAGATAAGCGTAGCGGCATCCGGCAATATCTATGTATTGGCACGTGGAGCAACTCGTCCTACTAACATTTATAAATATACAGAGGGTGCTTGGGCAGCCTTGACACATAATGTAATGACAGGTTTATCCGAAGAAGATTTGGTCGATCCAGACATCGTTACCTACGATTCATTCGACGGTACAGTTATTGAAGCGCTGTTGTACCGCGCCAAAGAAGCCGTTGCAAACGGGTATACGATCTTCTGGCCGCACGGTGGGCCGCAGGCGGCGGAACGGAAGCAATTTCGTGCGATGTTTCAGTACTTGCTCGCACAGGGGTATCATATCTTTGCGCCGAACTTCCGCGGCAGCACGGGATATGGCAGCTCTTTTGTGAAGCTGGTAGAGTGTGATTGGGGTGAAGGACCACGCAAGGACTGCTTGGCTGGGATGGAGTGGCTGTTTGCTCAGGAAATTTCAAGTCGAGAGAAGTTGTTTGTATTTGGAGGCAGCTACGGTGGATATATGACGCTGCTGCTGGCAGGGCGTCATGCAGATTATTTCCGAGCAGCTATCGATTATGTAGGTGTCAGCAATCTATTTACCTTTGTGAATTCAGTGCCTGAGTTCTGGAAGCCGATCATGGAACGGTGGCTTGGCGATCCGGAGAAGGATAAGGAACGTTTTGTCAAAGATTCTCCGATTACGTACCTTGACGATATGACTAACCCCATGCTGATTGTGCAGGGTGCCAACGATCCACGTGTAGTTAAGGAAGAGTCGGATCAGATTGTTGAGGCTCTTCGTGCGAAGGGGCGGGATGTTGAGTATCTGGTGTTTGAAGACGAAGGGCATGGCGTTGTCCGCAAAGAAAATGAGAAGATCTTGTATCAG
Source organism: Paenibacillus sp. ACRRX (assembly GCF_022346885.1). Taxonomy (GTDB): domain Bacteria; phylum Bacillota; class Bacilli; order Paenibacillales; family Paenibacillaceae; genus Paenibacillus_B. The sequence continues at coordinate 301,492 of NZ_JAKRNK010000003.1, read as the reverse complement.
GCGATTGTGGATTTCCTCAAGCGTCATCAATAAGAGGGTTAGCCGTGCTCCATATGAGGGGGTACGGCTTTATTTAATGTGTGGAGACACGAATTGCGTCTGTCTGTGATGGCAGGGTATAATGCCTTCATATTAGGAACGGGAAGCAGACTGCATAGATGTAGGACGGAACAGAATGGACCAGCATGATGCAGATGGGTATTTACTTGGTGCTGCATAGTCGCGTGAGGCTGAGCAGCACAGTATATTTCTTGTGCGTGGATATGGTGTAGAGCCATGTTAGGCGGAGAAGTCGCCTTAGAGCTGAGCAGTTTGAGGAGCTGTGTTAATGCGCTTAAGGACGTAGACCAAATGTGCTTCCGGCGGGAGAAGGGTGAGCAAAGATGAGTGAGATGGAACGGGGAAAATGGGAGCAGGGCATCTGGGATTCAGTTCGCTTGAAGCAGGCTGCGCTGCCGATAGACGAGATATGCCCGGCTATCGCTGAAGCGTTGGCGAGCGGCAAGGGGGCCGTGCTTGTTGCGGAGCCTGGCGCGGGCAAGACGACCCGCGTGCCGCTTGCGCTACTGGAAGCGCCTTGGCTGAATGGCGGGCGGATCGTGATGCTGGAGCCGCGCCGGCTGGCTGCGCGTGCGGCTTCGCAATTTATGGCGGCCATGCTTGGCGAACGCGTGGGTGATAAGGTTGGTTACCGTGTGCGTATGGATACAAAGGTGAGTTCTGCTACACGAATTGAAGTAGTAACAGAAGGCGTGCTCACACGGATGCTGCAGACTGATCCGTCGCTTGAAGGTGTGGGGCTGCTTATTTTTGACGAATTCCATGAAAGGAATTTACATGCTGATCTGGGCTTGGCACTAGCTTTGGAGGCACAGAGCGTGCTGAGAGACGATCTGCGTATATTAGTGATGTCAGCTACGCTTGAGGCAGAGCCTGTAGCGGCGCTTATGGATGGTGCACCGATCATCCAGAGCAAAGGCCGAACCTATCCAGTTGAAACGCACTATGTACCACGCTCAAGTCAGGAGCCGCTGGAGATCGCGGTAGCCCGCCAAGTAGAACGGGTGCTTCATGCGTATGACGGGGACATTATGGTGTTTCTTCCCGGAGCAGGCGAAATTCATCGTACGGCAGGGGAACTTTCCAGAATGGGATATGGCGGAGCGAATCACGCAGATCGTTCCATTACAGTGCTGCCTTTATACGGTCAGCTGCCGCAAGAGGCACAAGATGCGGCGATCGCTCCGGGCCGATCAGGCATTCGCAAAGTTGTCTTGACGACATCAATTGCAGAGACAAGCTTAACGGTGGAAGGCATACGTGTAGTCATCGACAGTGGTTACAGTCGAGTCTCGCGGTTCTCGCCACGTACAGGAATGTCGCGTTTAGTGACGGAACGAGTCACGCAGGATGCGGCAGACCAACGGCGTGGACGCGCAGGACGACTTGGTCCTGGCATCTGCTACAGATTGTGGTCAGCAGAGGAACATGGACATTTGGCGAAGCATCGGATACCGGAAATGCTGGATGCCGACCTGGCGCCGCTTGCGTTAGAGCTGGCGGGATGGGGCAGCCCGGATGGAAGTACGCTTCATTGGCTAACGCCGCCGCCATCAGCTGCTTTCCAACAAGCGCGCCAGCTCTTAGATCAATTAGGCGCGGTGTCATCTGAGGGAAAGCTGTCGGCACATGGTAGGCTCATGATGTCGACGGGGCTGCATCCGCGTTTAGCCCACATGGTGCTGACGAGTATTCAGATGGGGTACGGCCGCGAAGCCTGCGAGTGGGCTGCACTCCTGCAGGAGCGGGACATCGTCAGACAGGGCTCTGCGCGAAGTGGCGGTTTCTCCTCTTCGGAGCGTCTCGGCGGTCCTGACATTCGATCGCGATTGGAACTCATCAGACAGATCGGTACAGTAAATAGTCGACAAAGAGCAGGCATGGGAGATAGCAGGTCAGAGGCTAATGTCAAAGGAAGCTCTGGTGCTAGTGCTGCTATAGGTTCTGAGACAACAAGCCATGTACCCGTAACGAACATGCTGTCCTCCAATCAGATCGATAGTGGCACGTTATGGCGTGTACAAGAAGAAATTCGTAGACTTGAGCGAGCATTCCCGGCAGCTGCCGAGCAGGGCCAAGGCAGTAAGGAGATGCAGGGCGGGGTACTGTTGGCGCTTGCTTTTCCTGACCGCATCGGTGAGCGTAGAGCGGACGGACGTTATCTTCTGAGCAGCGGCAGGGGAGCCGCATTTGGAGGTTCGGCTGCACAAGATTCGATTGCGTATGCACCTTATGTAGTGGCTGTACAGCTCGATGATCAGGGAACGGATAGTCGTATTCAGTTAGCTGCCCGGATTTCATTAGAGGAGATTGAGGCCCATTTAAAAGCTTATGTTAAGCGTACGATCACAGTCGAATGGGATAAAGAAGCAGAAGCAGTACGTGCATTGGAACAGGTGAAGCTAGGAGCTATCGTGCTGCGCGAGCGACCGTATGCTCAGCCAGACGCTGATCAGGTGTTGGAAGTGCTAGTAGATTCCATAACCCGTCATCCAGAAGGACTGCATGTACTACCGTGGTCCAAGTCTGCCCGTCAACTTCAGGCTCGCCTTGAATTCATGCACCGTCACCGTCCTGATGAATGGCCGGCAGCGTCGGACGCTGCACTCCTAGCCACGATGCGCGAATGGCTTGCGCCACATCTGTACGGCATGCGCAAGCGCAGCGATTTGCAGAAGCTCCAGGTCGCCTCGCTTCTGGAGGGGCTGCTGCCGTGGCAGATGCGGCAGCAGTTGGACGCTATGGCGCCGTCTAGCATCGTCGTGCCGAGTGGTTCCCGTATCGGCATAGATTACAGCAATCCCGAACAGCCCGTGCTGGCAGTTCGCCTGCAGGAGCTGTTTGGATTGCATGAGACGCCGCGCATAGCAGGCGGCAGGGTGCCGCTTACGCTGCACCTCTTGTCGCCGGCCCAGCGACCGGTGCAGGTGACGCAGGACCTGGCGAACTTCTGGCGGAGCACATACTTTGAGGTGAAGAAAGACCTCAAAGGCCGCTATCCAAAGCACTATTGGCCAGAAGATCCGACGGAAGCCATTGCGACACGGCGCACCCGTCCGCCAGGTGGACTAGCCTAGCTCATATAGTTAACAGTTGTGTATGTAATCGATTGGAAAGTGTGATCCAGATCACTTATAATAGAGAGATATCATGTATGGGTAATCATCTTCATCTGTCCCGTAAGTAGGAGGGAGATGGTTGAAGTACAGAGGTTAATGATAAGAATCTGGAGGTGACACAGATGCCGCATATAGCTGTATCTTCTCATCTGTTGTCGATACTGGTATCGTTGGTCGGGGGCGTAACTGTTATCATGCTGCGCTTGCGCGCGGCCAACAAGCCGACCAATCATATGAAGATTATTATGCCGCCGATTGGCATGGCGACAGGCTTTCTAATGTTTGTCGTTCCAGCGACGCGGATTCCTTGGACATACGGATTCATAGCCTTTCTTGCAGGGGCAATTTTGTTTGCTTACCCGCTTATCAAGACATCCAAGTTCCAACGAATCGAAGATGACATTTACTTAACACGTTCTAACATGTTTATCGTTGTTATTGTGGGTCTGCTTGTTATACGCTTACTGCTGCACGATATGGTGGAACAATATGTAACCCTAATGCAGAGCGCCAGTATATTTTTTATTTTGGCATTTGGTATGATTATGCCATGGCGTCTTGCAATGTATGTCCAGTACCGCAAGCTAGTGGGGGCAAGCAGCAGTTCGTCTTGAGCAGCACGGGGTTTATCATATCTGATTGACTAATAAAGGCCGGTCCTCTTACGAGGAGCCCGGCCTTTTGTCTGTAAAGGGCGCAGCTTTTCCTGTACACGTGATAACCGTCATTGTTCAAGCATGGTTATTCAAGGCATGATAAGAGTGCCAATTATACATACATATAGAGATGTTGGATTACATGGGAGAAAGGATATGTGTCATTAATGCCACAATCTCAGCAATCTGCGCCTTCGGTTTGGAAGCCATCCCGCTTTAACGCCATTACGGAAGTTGATGACGGAGGGCTTGTTGTATTTAACAGTTATTCGGGAGCTATCGCGTCATTTTCTAAGGAGGAACGTGAACAAGTTCGGGGCACACTGTCGGGGCTAACAATGGCGAGCGATCCGCAGGGCTTGGTACAGCATCTGATCGAGCATGGGTTTCTTGTGCAGGAACATACAGATGAGCTGCAGCGGGCTACAGACCTACATCAATCCATGAACGTGACGGATACCATGCATCTGGTGCTGCTTTCGACTGAAGCGTGCAGTTTCCGCTGCAATTATTGCTATGAAACGTTCCCGCGTGGTCGGATGGAGAATCGGGTAATAACGGGTTTAAAACATTATGTACAACAGAAGGCAGCAACGCTACAACATTTGCATATTAGCTGGCACGGTGGTGAGCCGCTGTTGGCTTGGGATGTCATTGCAGAACTTTCGACATCGTTTATGGAAGCGGCTGAAGCAGGCGATATGCAATATAGCGCCGATATCGCTACGAATGGTTATTATTTGACGGTAGAGAAGATGCAGCAGCTGCTGGGATGGAACGTAAATCGGTTTATGATTACAGTTGACGGACCAGCGGAGGTTCATGATCAGCGTCGTTCGCTTGCTGGTGGGGGCGGTACGTACGAACGGATTATGAGCAATCTAATCGCGTTACAGGCGACCCATCTGTCTTTTGACATTCATATCCGAATAAATTTCGATAACAGCACGCTGCAAGCAGTCGAGGCATTTATCCCCGAGCTTGCTAGACAGTTCGCCGGAGATGAGCGGTTTAAAGTATATCCGCGTCCGGTAGGATGTATGGGGGGAGAAAATGATCTTCAACTCCCAGTATGCGATGATCGAACCAAGGATGAACGAATCTGGTCTTATAATGAGCAGGTAGTTAATGAAGGACTTCAAATTAGCTCCTTTGTATCGGAAATACTAGTTCCTGGAGGGGCAGTATGTTACGCAGCTAAGCCTAATTCGCTAATTGTGGGGTCAGATGGCAAGCTCTACAAGTGTTCCGTCGCAATCGAAGAGGAATACAATCAGCTCGGTTATCTGGATGAAGAGGGACAGGCTCATATTGATCTGGATAAAATGCTGCTTTGGACAACGTCAGGTGAGGAAAAGGACGAGAACTGCCAAGCATGCTTTTTCCGCCCAGCCTGTCAGGGTAATCATTGTCCATTGTACCGCATGCGCACAGGCAATCGTCCTTGCTCCTACGAAAAGCGTCAAATTAAGAAGACCCTCCGTACCATCTGGCTTCAAGAGGAAGCCGTTACTGCAGCATTTATGAAATAATGAAGGAGGTGACTTGTCATGAAAATAATTCGTTCTGCTTCTCAAGCAGCTTGTATCCATACAGGGCGTGTCATGAAATCTGTACCTGGAAATCTAAAATAAATCGAAAAAGGGAAAGGTGTGATGTTAACACACCACTTCTCTGCGGTTAGTGACTTAGACGGCGCATAAGCGTCGTCTCTTTTTTTGGAGTATATTCCCCATCTTAAACAACGTAACCAAGACGATCCTCTTCCCTGCCAACTAGAAGTTAACAGGGGAGGGGATCGATGCTGGACCGTTAGCCTTCACTTATAGGGCATTACAAGCGGATGAACCCTTACTTAATCTGTGCTGCAAGATGGCCGTCCGTCCACGATTGCACTGTGTGGTCACTTGGTAGGAACAAGGTGAGCAGGCCCAGTAAGGGTAGGAAGCTTGTTGCAATCATCATTGTACTTTCGCTCGTCCACTCGTTGCCAAAGCCAATCAGTAGACTGCCGATTCCACCCATGCCAAACGCAAGGCCAGTAATAAGTCCAGATACTGTGCCGATGCTGCTTGGATATAACGCTTGTGCATAGATAACGGCAGTAGCGAAGCTGGACAGCAGAATGAATCCCGATAATGCCAAAACAACGCCAGCCCAGAAGAGCGGGAGATAAGGCAGAATGAGCGCTAACGGAATGGCGCCAATCAGAGATGCAGAAATCAGGTTGCGTTTGCCGAATCGATCTGCCAAGGGTCCGCCGAGCAAAGTGCCCACTGCACCCGCAGCCATAAATATAAAAATATAGGTCTGGGCATCGCCTTTTGATAGCCCGTAGTCGGATTGCAGATAGAAATTGTAATAGGTACTAATAGCTGATACATACCAAGAGCGGATTGTCACGATTGTCACCAATATGACTGTAGCCCCCATTATACGCTTGCGTTGAGCAGGATCGATCGTGCCGCGGGGCAGTTTTTTGGCAAATGTATATCCTTGCTTCATGCTGCTGCTGTACCAGCGTGCAATAAAGCTCTGGACAATAATTCCCGCAGCCGCTACCACGGTAAACCAAATAGCGCCAACTTGCCCAAGGGGAATAAAGATCCACTTGGTCATCAGTGGAGCGAGTGATTGACCGGTGTTGCCGCCAACTTGAAAAATGGACTGTGCCAGTCCCTTGCGGCTGCCGGCTGCCATATGAGCTACACGCATGCCTTCTGGATGGAAGGCAGCTGAACCCAAACCTACAAATATAACCGCAACCAGCACCATGAGGTAGTTCGGGGCGTAGGCAAGCAGCAGCATACCCGTAAATGTAAAGCACATTCCTATAGGCAGCAGCGAAGGGGTAGGCCTTCTATCGGAGAAGTAACCAACTACAGGCTGCATGATAGATGCTGTCACATTTAATGCAAAGGATATCCAGCCGATCTGCACGTACGTCAAGGACATAGAGTCGCGTAAGACTGGAAAGATTGCGGTAATAACTGCTTGAATGGAATCGTTAAACAAATGGACGAAACTGATTGCAATCAGAATCCGATAGACGGTCTTAGATGCAGGTGCAGGTACGGGGAGTGAAGAACCACTGGGTGAAGCTGTAAAAGAAGGGGATTGTGCCATATGTGGGCTCCTCTCTCTTTATCTCTTATTTATATGGACGCTTAAAGTTTGTCTCGTTGATGAATGTAACCATACTCTTGTTGTGTAAAGTCAGGCAATAACGAAAAAAGCCCGATATCTGCATAAAACGGCATATTACCGAAAGCAGACAGGGCTAATCGCGATATTTCATAAATTTCATATATTTTAACAGTAAGTTAAATCTAGATGAATTACACAGAGGTTCTAGGCGAACCGACATTGATAGGGTTAGAAGAGCAGATGAGCGATCCCTATTATAATAGGCAGCGTAATCAGCGTCCGCAAAATAAAGATGAGGATCAGGTCCTTCATATTAACTGGCAGCTTGGAGCCGAGCAGCAACCCGCCTACTTCAGACATATAAATAAGCTGTGTAACCGATAGGGCTGCAACAACAAAGCGTGTCAGCTCACTTTCGATGCCAGAGGCGAGCACAGTAGGAAGGAACATATCCGCAAAGCCAACCATTATGGTCTGAGCAGCCGCCTCAGCTTCTGGGACACCCAGCACGTTCAAGATAGGCAGAAACGGCTTGCCAAGCCATTCAAATATGGGCGTGTACGTAGCTAAGGCCACAGCTGTTGTGCCTATCGCCATAACAACTGGAATGACGCCAACCCATAGGTCAAGTATGTTCTTGCCGCCATTTTTCAAGAAAGAGCGAATCCCTTCATGGCTTTTTGCTTTAGCGGCAGCTTGGTGCAGCCCCCAGCGCCATGGTGTCCAGGCTGGAGGTACGATTTCCTCCGTTATGGCTTCTGCCCCGGGTTCATAGGAGTTAGGTTTGCGTGAAAGCGGTGGAATCCGTGGCATAATGATCGCCGCGATCATTCCTGCAAAGGTAACAGTCGCATAGAAAGGCAGAAACATGTGCCCAAGGTGTACATTTGATAACACGATAAAGCTAAATGTAATCGAAACGGCTGTAAAGGTGGTGCCGATTACCGCGGCTTCGCGCTGCGTGTAATGGCCGGATTCGTACTGCTTGCTGGTCATCATCACACCAATTGTTCCATCTCCAAGCCAGGAGGCCATACAGTTAATAGAAGACCGACCGGGAAGTGTGAATAGTGGCCGCATCACTTTAGTCATCAACATACCTGCAAACTCCAGCAATCCAAAGTCTACCAGTAAGGGGAGCAGCAAGCCTGCCAGCATAAACACCACAAACAGACCAGGGAGCAAGCTGTTGAGCAGCATCCCTCCTGTGTCAGCAGACCATATCCATTCAGGTCCGATTTTCCAATAAGTCAAAATGGCGAACACAAAGCCTACCGTACGCACACCAAACCAGAATGGAGAGACGTTGAACAAAGCGCTCCAAAGCCGATGGTTGGCAAGTCTTGTGGAGCGAGCGCCAAGATGAATCAATGAACCTAACCAAGCAAGGGAGATGAGCAGAACCGTAGCAGGTGCCAAAATACCTTTAAATAGGTTTTGAATGTATTTTGCTAGAAAAGCAATGGGTACCGTTACCTCGCCGTCCCACGGAACAGGAACTACGAATAGCAGCAGGCCCAGGATAGATGGTATTAAAAAGGACAGCACTGCACTTACAGACAGTCGAGAAGGCAGCGTCTGAAGGGAAGTTGAGTCATTCTTAGATGTCATGTATAACGTTCTCCTCATACCGAAATAAGTATATTTATGCAACATGGACAACTTTATACGATTATAAGCAAAAAACCAACCCCCCTAACCGAGGAATATGTTGGAATGTGCTATCAGAAGTTACGCAAAGTGAGTGTAGGGAAGGCAGTTTGGCTAACAACTCCATGTTCTCCGCAACTTGCTTCATCTGAGATATGGGAGTAGGATTGACGATATCTAGGCAAAGGAAAGGAAGTAAAAGGATGTATTTGGTAACGATTACATATACGTGTCCTGTAGAATCGGTAGATAAATATTTAGATGGACACCGGGCATTTCTAGACATGTATTATGCTGCAGACAAATTTATTATTTCGGGTCCGTTTGAACCACGCAGCGGCGGCCTCATTGTGGTCGATACGGAGGATGAGGACGAGCTTGAAGCGATTTTGTCTGCAGATCCCTTTTATCAGCATGGTGTTGCACGCTATGATCGCATGCAATTCCGACCGACCAAAGCAACGGACTGTCTTAGAGATCGTTTGTCGCTTGGCTAGTCGCTAAAGCCAATACCCCGAGAACATATCGGCTCTCGCCGAAGAGTTCTCGGGGTATATTATTATTGCTCGGGAAATATTGTAAACTTTTGTCGGGCGATGACCTTAGGCGTCGTAACGTTTATTGCGATACAGAACAAGGCAAGCTACAACGGAAGCAATCATCCAAACACAGATGATACCGACATGTACGAGCATATCTCCCAGGCTGCCACCTTTCCAAAGCACGTCGATAGCCATCGTTAATCGTTCGGAAGGCGTATAACTAACAATGGTGTTGACAAGTTCACTCTTAAGCGAAGGTCCAAACAGCGGTCCGAACATAAACAATACGATAACTGGCATGCTGACAAATGTGGTTTCCATCGTGCTGCGAGACAACAAACCAATAATCGTTCCCATAGCTAAGTACATAATCAAAGTAGGTGCGATCGTTAAGAGTAGTCCTGTTATAGGAACGTGAGGTGTCTTAGCTACCACAAAAGAAGCAAGCAGTACAAGAATCGTTAGCAGACCTGCAATGACGCTTTTACCCATAAGGACTTCCATCGGCCTTGCTGGGGACAGCATCAGAACACGCAGGGTGTGTTTCTCTTTTTCTTCCGCGATCATAATCGCCTGCACACTGGCACCTGTCATCATCAAGGCCATATTAATCGGCAGCGTTAGTACTAACGAGGTTGCTCCTTCCGTTATTGTTCCAAACATATAAGAGAAGAGGACAGGCAGAACAGCCGTCAACAACAGTGTTGTGTTTTTCATCGCGTCTTTATACTCTTTGCCGATAATGGCTTGAAGTCTTGTCATGGAAAAAGTCATCATTTTAATATGCCTCCAGTTAAGGAAATAAAGATATCGTTTAAGGTTGGTTCATTAGAGTGAATCGCTTGCAGCTTGCCGCTCGTCATCCAGTCATAGATTTGTTTGGCACCGTCCTCATCTTGCTTTATTTGGAACGTACCTTCAGATGTGGAGACGGTAACGGTATGGTCCGAATTATTTAGGCGAAGCTGCTGCGGAGTGTCCATCGCTGCTATTTTGCCTTGGTGAAGAAAGGCGATCCGGTCACATATTGCTTCAGCTTCTTCCATATCATGTGTTGTCAAAAATATCGTTGTTCCTGCTTGATTTAACTCGCGCAGCGAATTATGAATATGACGAGTATTAGTTGGATCAAGTGCTGATGTAGGTTCGTCTAGAAACAGCAGGTCTGGTTGATGGATAAGAGCACGGGCTAACGTGACACGCTGCTTCATTCCTTTAGACAACGTTTTTACGGTTGTGCTGCGCTCTTGCAGGAGGTTAACCTGCTGCAATGCCTCATCAATACGTTTCGTTGATACGCCATACAGCTTGCAGTACAACTCCAGATTGTCTTTCACCGTTAAACGGTCGTACAATGTGCTGTTGTCTGTTAATATGCCAATGCGCTGCAAATGGCGGGCGCGCTCCTGCTCGGTCATCTTCTTCACATCAACCCCGAACACTTTGGCTGTGCCAGCACTGGGCATCAATTGGGCAGTTAATATTTTGACGGTAGTTGTCTTACCTGAGCCGCTTGGACCCAAGAAGCCGAAGATTTCACCCTTTTTGACATGAAAATCAAGATGTTGAAGAGCAGTCTTGTTCTCAAAAGCTTTGGTCATCCCTTGTACCTCGATAATGTGTTCCATGTGTGCACCCTCACTTTATTATTTGATGTTTAATGTAGTATCGATAGTTAAGAGTGTCAGTCAGCATTGGCTTAAATGGTGCTGTTATTACTCGCTTACATGGCCAAGTGCTTACTGCTGAGCGGCTAATTGACCGTCCCTGCTGACACTCTTATCGTACGACGAGTATGCTCTCATCACATCAAATATCGGTTGAAATGTGCATACCTTAGGTTGAATGGAACCTTTATAAGGGATGAATGAAACACATCAAGATATACCTAGGATAAGTTTCATCTCTTCATACTTGCTTTTTGAGAGTGGAATCTTGCTTTTCTGCTCATCATCCAATACAAGGCTATAGCTGTTGCGTGACCAAATAATGACTTCACGAACGCGCTGCAAATTCACCAAGTAAGATCGGTGACAGCGGAAGAAGCCAAATGCTTTTAACTTTTGTTCCAACTGCAGCAGTGTCATCGAGCTTGGATAGGTCTCGTGCTGAATATGCAGATGGGACAGCCCATCTTGGCTTTCCACAAAATTAATTTCAAGTGGATCGATAAGCACGATCTTATCTTGAATACGCGCAGGTATTTTATCCAGCATGATGGGCGGGATGTATTTGATCTCGTGTTGACTGGTCTCTTCAGCCTCTTCCTGTGGTTGCTCGGACTCGGGCTCGCCCGTCCCGGCCATCATATCATTGGCCATAAGTGAGGCATTCGCTTTCGTGTTCGGTGCCTCGGTCTGCAAGCGTACAGCTTCTTCTAATGAGGGGGGCTCCTCGTTGTCAGCACGGAGCTTGTTTGTATGCTCTTGATCGGAATGAGAAGCGGCTGGTATTTCTCCGTGTGATGCTATTTCTTCCGGCAGTTCAGCGGACAGGGCGACTTCACTGCTTGTATTGGCGTCTGCCTGGGTGTCATGTTCTAGCACCACTTGCTTGAATCCGGCAGGTGTCCAGCGTGTAATAAAGGATGTGAGCGACATAGCGCTCTCTAATGCCGGCACCGTCATCAGCACTGCAGCACCTTCTTCAATGAGGGCAGCAAGCCAATGACGTAAAATAAAACAGCTTTCCATATCAAGTTGGAACTCAGGATCTTCAATTAAAATCAGTCGAGGCGCATGAATAGCAGCGCGGGCTAAATGAAAGCGGCGCTGTTCAGAAGCTGTTAATTTGAAAAGTGGTACATTCTGTTTATCTTGCAGACCTACTATTTTTAGCATTCGGTTAACACGTTCTTTGTCACGGTGGCCAAATAATTTCATGAAGAATAAAAGAGCTTGGCGCGAGCTAAGTCGTTCGTAGACCGGATCATGTTGTCTGACACAACCAACATACGGCTGAAGCTGTTTATGGGACACCAGTGGTTGATTGTTCCATGTTGCAGACCCGGATGAGGGTTGCTGCACACCTAGTAGAACATCTATTAACAATTGCCCCATGGCGTGGTTGCACTGTATAGCGGCGCATTGCCCGGGCTCTATATGAAGCGTTAGTGGATCAAGCAAAGTTGAGTTTCCCTTGGTCACTTGCAGCTTGGTGATTTGAAGGCTAGAGAAATCATGCGAGGCTGCGGTTGTATGTACTTGCTTGGATGCTGACATGGATTTTAATTCACTCCGTTTCTAATCGTTCAAATTACAAATACTATACTTGATCATAAATCGAAAAGGATTTCTTGAATAGCCATAATATAGAATTTGGGGAGGGGGTTGTCATTAATGTTCGGAAAATGATTTATTAATAAATAATTTATTAATATTAAATGCACATTATCTATTTATTTACGAACGATTGGGCTAATAACTATTGACTCGTTCGCTTATGTCTATTACAATGTGATTGTTGCTTATAACAACCTGATTATAACGATGTAATCAACATTGTCTTGTTCGTATATCCCTGATGATAAGGTTCAGGGGTTTCTACCGGGAACCGTAAATTCCTGACTACGATCGGATGTGCGGCTCTTTAAGGCACTTCCGTATCGTGGTCAGGATTTTTTTTGCCCATTGCAAAATATTTTCAAGTGATACGATTACTTGATTAATGGTCATCAAGGAGGAACTCATGAGTAAGTATGATGTTATTGTAGTTGGAGCAGGTCCAGCAGGTATTTTCACTTGTTACGAATTGACTTTGAAAGCTCCGCATTTACGGGTAGCACTGGTGGATAAAGGTCATGATATCTATCGTCGCAGTTGTCCGATTCTGGAAGAGAAGATTAAGATGTGCCCTCCGCCAGCAGGTAAGAAAGATTTTGCGGGCTGCGTCCCGGCGTGTTCCATTACGAACGGCTTTGGCGGTGCAGGAGCTTATAGCGACGGTAAATTTAATGTAACAACTGAGTTTGGCGGCTGGCTGACGGATTACTTAGCGCCGACTCAAGTGCTGGATCTGATTCGCTACGTGGATAACATCAATTTGGAGCACGGGGCGACTAGGGAGATTACCGACCCGACGACAGGAACCGTGCGCCAGATCGAACAGCAGGGTTATGCAGCTGGCTTGAAGCTGCTGCGTGCTCAAGTACGGCACTTAGGGACAGAACAGAATCTGGAGATTCTAAAGTCCATTTATGAATATCTCCGTCCTCGCATCGAGATGGTATATAAAGCTGAAGTTACCGATATTGTTACGCTCAAGCAGGACGGTAAGCATAGGATCAAAGGCATTGAATTAAAAAGTGGTGAGATTTACGAGGCGGATCAAGTCGTTATTGTACCAGGTCGAGATGGATCGGCTTGGCTGACTGAGATCTTGAAGAAGCGCCGCTTGAAGATGTACAACAATCAAGTGGATGTTGGCGTGCGCGTCGAAACATCTGACGTGGTTATGCAGGAAATCAACACGCATTTATATGAAGGAAAATTTATTTATAACACGTCTGTCGGCACTCGAGTTCGCACATTTTGCAGCAACCCTTCGGGACATGTAGTGGTAGAAAACCATAGTGGAATTATGTGTGCAAATGGTCACTCCTACAAAGATCCAAAGCTCGGTTCGTCGAATACGAACTTTGCGTTGCTTGTGTCTCATCGGTTTACGGAGCCTTTCGACAAACCCAATGAATATGCACGTGAGATTTGTAAACGTGCAAACGATCTTTCCAGCGGGGGCGTAATCGTGCAGAAGTATGGCGATATTATAAGAGGCCGTCGTTCTACTGAGAACCGGATTCGCGAAGGGTTTCTAGAGCCTACACTTCGTGAAGCAGTGCCGGGAGACTTGGGATTGGTGCTTCCATATAACACGATGAAAAGTTTGATCGAAATGATGGATGCTCTTGATAAGGTAACGCCAGGAATAGCCTCGGAGCATACGTTGTTCTATGGAGTAGAGGCAAAGTTCTATTCTGCCCGTCCTAAGCTGGACGAGACACTTGAATCCGAGATTGAAGGCTTGTACTGTGGCGGAGATGGGGCAGGCATCACTCGTGGCTTAGCGCAGGCAGGAGCAGCAGGCGTTCACATTGCGCGCAGCATTGTGGCAAAGCGTATATAAGCGGCAGCAGAATACCAATAAGGAAATTATGTGAAATGAGCGAGGCACAGGACATATTCCTGTGCCTCGCTCCTATTTTATTAGTAATCCTGTTATGCTTCCCACCAGAACACACTCGTCTGCACGGACAACACGCCAAGCACAGATAGAGATGCACTCATGTTGAGGGAGAGGGTTTGTGAAGGCGGGACAATAATGGCGCCGTTAAAATCAAGAGTTAAAGGACCGCCGATAACGGGCATGGATATAATGGCAGTTCCTCCACTGACAGCTGAGGTTGAGCTTGTGACAGTCATAATACTCGTATTACTGCTGCCTAGATTGCCATTGTTCGTTGTCACACTTGAAGGGGCGGATAGCGTACCGCTTCTATACATCGTGTATGTTGCTGATAAACTCGACAATAAGCTTAGCCCAACCCCGACACCACCCGCTACACTGATGATATAACACGATTTTGTTGAACTCCCATTACTCATGCGTAGGGATGTGATAACAGAGCCGCCAAGTATGCCTAGTGAAGCAGAGTTGGTCGTAAAAGCGCTGAACATATTGCCGTTGATGCTGGCGCTGTATTGCGGTGGTGAGACGGCGGCGGGCGAGCTTATCGTGTTAGTTGCCAATGAGTACAATGAATTGTTGATTGAATTAAACACATGATAGTTACTCATTATACTTCCCACCAGTTCAGGTTGATTGAACCTGTCAAAGCCCCAACTCCCAGCGACACCGTAAATACTTGATTCGGTGGTACTACGATGCTGCCGCCAAAAGTAAATGTGTATATACCCGCGGTCACATAAGTGGAGTAGAGAGTCGTTGGCGTTCCGCCGAGCGTGCCAGTCAGCTGTTTGGTGGTTACAATGCTAGCTGTAGCATTACCTAGATTGCTGTTAATTGTACTAGGCGCCGTGCCACCAGTGATGCTCCCTCCAGAGTATAGAATTAAACTGGCACTGGCTGAGGACCCGCCTGATATATTGTTCATATAGACAGATTTGCCGCTCCCAGACGGATTTGAAATTTGTAACAGCAAGTTTTGACTTCCTCCTACGCTGACATTACCTGTCGGCAGCCGAAAGGAAACACCAGCAGCGGCTGCGGCCGCAGAAGCATCTTCTTCAACTGCCGGGTTGGTGTAGGTATTGGTGAGCAGTGCGTACAACTGCGTGGATGTCGTATTAAAGACGGCATTATTAGGCATTTATATACTATTCCCTCCTCATTAAAAGTGGGGCTTATAACCTACTGTCCTTTATGTTTGGTATAGAATATGTGACGAGCAGTTATCTCGTGCGTGGACAAGTAGTGCAGCACGAGAGGTAAGATGAATTTAAGGTTTCAGCCTGTAGATTGCAGATGATTGTGATATATTGCACATTATCTAGATGGAAGGTTAGCTATTATAGAAATATAAGAATTTTAGCTAATTTCCATTCGTGATCCCACACATATAAAGATGATTAGTCATAGAGGAGGAATCAACATGGCAGGCTACTTAAAGCCGCAAGAGATTGCAGCAGCTACCGTGGAGACTGGAGTAGTAAAGGCTCGTAATCCTTTAAGCGTGATGGCTCTGTTAGGCTTTTTGGCAGGTGCGTTTATCGCGCTCGGGTATTTATTATATATTCGTGTAACAGCAGGCGCACCCGCTGAGTGGGGCAGCATAAACAGTTTGATTGGAGCAGCGTTGTTCCCTGTCGGGTTGATTCTGGTGCTGCTAGCTGGCGGTGAACTGCTAACCGGCAACATGATGGCTGTGCCATTGGCGCGTATGAAGGGGCGTATTTCCACAATAGAGGTTATCCGTAACCTGATTGTGATTACAATAACGAATTTTTTGGGTGCATTATTTGTTGCCTATTTCTTCGGCCACATTGTAGGGCTAACAGGAAGCGGCGTGTACTTGGAGAAAACGATTGATATTGCAGGACATAAGCTTCATGATACTTTCTTGCAAGCATTCGTGTCGGGAATTGGATGTAACTGGCTTGTAGCGCTGGCCGTATGGCTCGCCTATGGTTCCAAAAGCTTCAGTGGAAAGATTCTCGGTATTTGGTTTCCAACAATGGCGTTTGTTGCGATTGGATTTCAGCACGTGGTGGCCAATATGTTTGTTATTCCCGCTGCGATCTTCGAAGGGCACTATAGCTGGGGCCAGTATATGACTAACTTTATCCCTGTGTGGCTTGGCAATCTGGTCGGGGGTGCCGTATTTGTAGCAGGTGCTTATTATATGGCCTATTTGAAGAAGTATGAACCTGCAGCAGATGCACCTGTCGAGAAAGTAGGTTCACCAGCCGTATCCCAAGCTTCAACTGGAGCTTCTGTTACAAATGTGAAGCCTCATCTCAATTAGTATCTATTTATATAATTATGCGGACCAAGGCTGTCTCTGAAGCAAATGTGCTTTTGGGGCGGTCTTTTATTATGGATTTAGCACCTTAGTTTCACTCTCCCCGCAGCTCAGGAGGGTATCCATTGTCGCAACTTTGCAGGAATCATGTGAGCAAAGCGGGATAGTGGTGCTATAAGGAATGGAAAGGAAGCTGCACAGGTGTTGGCATAATCTAAATATTTCTAAATAATGGATTATTAAAACGGATTTGATAATAAATTCAAATTTTAGGTGTCATGAATTACAAAATTAAAAAGTGAACTTTTTCACATGAATGATATCGATAACGTGATAAGCTAAAACTGAGTTGTTAAGTGAAAATATTCACTATACTTAATATCACATTGATATGTGGTTGTTCACTTAATGACAGTAGAGATAAAGCTAGGGTTAACACTAAACTAAGCTGAAAGGGAGTATTTTAATGAAGAAGTGGGTAGCAACAGTATTATCGGCTGTGATGGTGATGTCCATGTTAGCAGGCTGCGGTGGCAAAGGGGAAACGGCAGATGTGGTTGTGGTCGGCGCAGGCGGAGCAGGTCTGTCAGCTGCGGTCAAAGCAACGGAAGATGGGGCTAAAGTTATCGTCCTTGAGAAGATGCCGATGGTTGGCGGCAACACGACACGTGCTACTGGCGGCTTAAATGCAGCCGGCACCAAGCAGCAAATAGCAAAAGGAATTAAAGACAGCCAGCAGTTATTTTTCGAAGATACGATGAAGGGCGGATATGATAAGAACAATCCGGATCTTGTTCAAGTATTAACGACTAATGCCAAAGGCTCCGTGGAATGGCTAGAGGGCTTTGGCGCAGACTTGTCTGACGTAGGCCGGATGGCGGGTGCTAGTGTGAATCGGACGCATCGCCCTACAGGCGGCGCAGCTGTGGGCTCTCATATCGCTTCGGTATTGGACAAGACAGCTAAGGATAAAGGTATCGATGTGCGTACGCGTAATGAACTGACAGAGATCGTGACGGATAAAGACGGTAATGTAACGGGTGTCAAAGCAAAAGATAAAGAGGGCAAGGAATATACAATTAATGCAAAGGCTGTCGTATTGGCAACGGGCGGATTCTCTGCCAACCAAGACATGGTCATTAAATACAAGCCTGAACTGAAAGGCTTTGCGACTACCAATCATCCTGGCGCAACAGGTGAAGCGATGGATATGGCGAACAAGCTTGGTGCAGGTCTTGTAGATATAGCGGAAATACAGACACACCCGACCGTAGTTCCAGATAAAGGTGTCATGGTAACAGAAGCAGTACGTGGCAACGGGGCAATCTTATTGAACAAAGAGGGTAAGCGGTTTGTAAATGAGCTGTTGACACGTGACGTCGTGTCCAAAGCGATTCTGGACCAAAAAGACGGACGCGCCTTTTTATTTTTCGACAAAGGGATGCGTGACAGCTTAAAAGCAACAGAAGAATATTTTAACATGAGCTTGGTTGCAGAAGCAGACAGCGTAGAGGCGTTGGCGGAGAAGCTTAACGTGGATAAAGCAGTCATGACTGATTCGGTAAAAGTTTATAATGAGCTGGTCAAAGCGGGTAAAGACAGCCAATTCGAACGTGCTGACTTGCCTCGTGAACTGAACAAAGGTCCTTATTATGCTATTGAGGTTACACCTGCCGTTCACCATACGATGGGCGGTCTCAAAATTAATACAGATGCACAGGTGTTAAAAGAGGATGGTACCATTATTAATGGCTTATATGCAGCGGGTGAGGTAACTGGCGGCGTACACGGCGGTAACCGTCTTGGTGGCAACGCCTTGGCTGATATTATTACATTTGGCAAAATTGCAGGCACGAACGCAGCTAAGTTAGTTAAATCCTAACATGGCCTAATTCGTCTTACTGTTTCTATACAGGGAGTATAAGATTAAAATGATGCAGGGGAGAGATTAACGATGAAAAAAGCAGCTTCGTGGATAGCGCTTGGTCTTGCAGCAGCACTGCTGTTGTCCGGTTGCGGTGATTCTGGTAAATATAAAGATGGAACTTATGAAGGGACGGGCCGTGGCGCATCCAGTGATATTAAAGTGGCTGTAACAGTGAAAGCGGGCAAGATTGAGAGCATCGAACTGAAAGAACATGAAGAAACAGCACAGTTAATTGAAGCAGTCAAAGATAATACAATTCCCGATATTGTTACCAAGCAGGATACGGAAGGTGTAGAGGCATTAACGGGAGCAACGAAGTCTTCAGAAGGTGTACTTGCTGCCGTAAAGCAAGCACTGGAGCAAGCAAAATAATCGTAACTTCAAATCACAAGGGGTCGTTCATTAGAGCGGCCCTTGTTATATTATTGCTTGTTACAGGTTCAATATAGTTAGAATAGAAATGGAGACAATAGTGGAAAGATAGCATTATTGTAATGATAAATCTTACATTTGTAATAAAGTAATCTAGATTAAAAGTTATTTTGTATTATTTTTTGCACGATATGTCATGTTAATATCGACTTTTATCGACAAATGTATGATACACTAGAAGAAGCTCAACAGTATTTGCACATTTGCATGTACGATATACTGTAAGCGCCTACAACATGATGGATGGGAGGAATTCGGCTATGAGACTACATGTTACAGGCGACGTAAGTTCGCTGCTGCCGGGCATTCAAGCGTTACAGTCGAATCTGGGGTTTGAACTGAGTGAAGAGGGCATATCCGTTCAGGTGGAACAAGCCGAAGGTAAGCTGTTTGTGAAGTGGGAGCAGGGCAAGGGATTGATTCGTTATGCGGAGCCCATTCATTTCTTCCGCGCGTTAAGCTTGCTGATGGAAAGAATACAAGAAAATGTAGAAGGCATTACTGAGGAGGAGCCTCAGTTTACTTATAACGGAACGATGCTTGACGCATCGCGCAACGCAGTGCCGAACTTGCACATGATGAAGCAGACGCTGTGCGCGATGGCACTGATGGGCTTAAACGGACTTATGCTGTATACCGAAGATACGTATGAAATCAAAGAGCGTCCTTACTTCGGGTATATGCGTGGTCGCTACACGGCAGCAGAACTGCGCGAGATTGACGAGTATGCGGCACAATTTGGTATCGAGGTTATCCCTTGCATTCAGACACTGGGGCACTTGGCGCAAGCGCTGAAGTGGGATCCGATGCTAGAACTACGGGATACGGAAGACGTCCTGCTTGCTCATTGTGAAGATACTTATGTGCTTATTGAGCAGATGTTTAAGGCAGTATCGGAGTCTGTACGCTCGAAGCGGATTCATATCGGTATGGATGAAGCGTTTGGATTAGGATTAGGTCGTTATATGATCAAGAACGGCTTCCGGGAACGCTTTGATATTATGAATGAGCATCTGGCAAAAGTGCTGGAGTTAACGAAGAAGTATGGTTTGGAACCAATGATGTGGAGCGATATGTATTTCCATCTGTTGATGAAGGATGGAGGTCATTATTATGATGGGGAAGTCGACTTTACAGAGGAAGTCGTGTCCCAGATTCCAAAGGGCGTTCGCTTCGTATATTGGGATTATTACCATAACGATCAAGCGTTCTATGAGGACTTCATTGATAAGCATCGCCAGCTTGGCTCAGAGCCCGTATTTGCAGGTGGCATCTGGACATGGGGCAGCATAAGCCCTAACTATGGCAAGACGTGGGAGAATACCGAGCCAGCACTGCTTGCCTGCAAGGCAAAGGGCGTGAAGGAAGTGTTCGCAACGGCATGGGGCGACAATGGCCAAGAGACCAATCTAATGATGACATTGCTTGGCCTGCAATTGTTTGCAGAGCATGGTTATACGTCCGGCGAAGTGGATGAGAATCGATTGAAGGAGCGCTTCCGTACATGTACAGGACAGAGCTTCGATGATTATTGGCAGCTCACATACATGGATGAGACACCAGGCGTAACGAAGAACAATATGCATAGCTCGAACAGTTCGAAGTTCTTGCTCTGGCAGGACACCTTGATCGGCCTGTTTGACAAGCACCTGGAGGGTGAGCTGGAGAAGTCGCTGCCCGAACATTATAAGCAGCTAGCCGATCGAATGGCAGCAGCTGAGGCTAAAGCCGACGGCGATCATAAGCTGGTATTCAGCTTGTATGCCAAGCTGGCCGCAGCACTGTCAGAGAAGGCCACACTTGGCATTCAAGTAACACGCGCGTATCAAGCAGATAACAAGGACACGCTGCGCCGCTTGGCGGAATGCTCGATTCCGCTTGTTCACTCGTTGGTCGATGCGACACGCAAAGCGCATCGCAAGTTGTGGATGGCTACGTGTAAGCCTTTTGGCTGGGAAGTGCTTGATATCCGTTACGGTGGTGTACTGTCCCGCCTGCAATCGGCGGAGGATCGACTGCTTGATTACGTGGAAGGGCACGTTGACCGTTTGGAAGAGCTGGAGGCTGAACGCTTGCCATTCAAATATTTAAGTCCACCTGAAGAGCATATTATTGCGCAAGGCACGTTCTATCATCGAATCGTAACCGGCGCGGTGTTGTCGGCGACCTAGGTCCCTGACGAGCACAATTGAATATCCATAAATACAGCCCTGCCGCAGGTTATAGAGCCTATAGCTCCTTGACTGAGGCGGGGCTGTATTTGTGTAATGATATGCCCGCTCGTGTATAGTTTACGGAGTTGCAAGGGGTGTTGTACGCAGTGGATATGTCCGTACAATCATCCATTGCCCGTCCGCGCCTTGCTCCAAGACAACAACACTAGAGGTTTCCACATTTTCGAAATCGGGTCCTTTTATCTTTTTAAATGTTTGCACCATATGAACGGCGACCTCATTACCGCTATAATGAATGACTTTAGCTTGTTCAAGGCTCACGGCCAAGTCAAAAGTATTAAATCGTTTGACATATGCTTGTTTGGACTGCAAAAGCTCGTTCGTGGACAATTTCATCCTGCCAAGCAGGCCCTCTATATTCTCTTCGTTTTCATATTTAACTACCTGCTGTAGTGAGTCCATGACATTTTTCTCTTCATTATCCGGCAGACTGACTCGTGACAGCAGCACATCGTCAAGTACGATATAGACCAGATCGCTAACATCGCGTTCACTTATTTTCCATGCGCCGTCTACCTTATTTACGGTATACAAGTTGTCGCTGCGGCTGTCAGGTTTAAAGGCTCCTTTAACACTGTGCGTTAGTTCAACGGTATGCACAAGCGCACTATTGCCACGTAGATCAAGTACATGAATTTCCTTGAGGGTTGTAGCCAAGTCGAATTTATTCATCTGTGCTTGGATGCTGGAGCCGAGTTGGTACAATGACCCTTTAGTATCCATTAATCCCATGAGACGTTCGTAATTTTTTTCATTAGCGAATTGAATATATTGCGTGAACAGAGACATCACTTGCTGCTCTTCTGATTGTTGCTCTTTCGGGGTTGTGGAGGAAGTTGAGATGAGCACCTGCTGGTTGTGTTTGTCCCACTTCACGGTATTTCCCGTTGCTTCACCAATGAAACGAATGGGAATATAAGTTGAGTTGTGTATGGATTGGGGAGCGCTGGTTAAGGCGACGGCAGTTCCATTAATGCGGGCTTGCTTACTGCCTATTTGGAGTTTAATTACGAGCTTGTCCCGCGTCCCGGTTACAGTCTGACTTTTGCCATCCCATTGTACATGTAGTCCCAGTTGTTCAAAAATAGGTCGAAATGGGACAAGAATGGAGCCATTACTTGTGATGGGTGCCGTATTCAGATGAATCTGCTTGTTATCGATGAGTACGGATATAGTATTGGCGTGCGTACTTGCGGCCTTGGCTGGAATTATAGTGCTGGAGTAGAAAAAGAGGCAGGAAAAGCTTAGCGCTAGAGCGGCGAAACGGGTGCGCGTGCTAGTTATCATTGGCATATCTCCTCACATGGCTATTAGATGAAAAGTCTGGAATTTACATAAATATTAAATTGATTATAGCGGTAAATGAAAGCGATTACTATATGTTAATTTATGCACGATTAAATACCGATTAGATCAGGGTGAACAGTGAACGAGGAAGTCAATGCATAAAACCGTTTAACAAAAAAGGAACCTCATGTATTTTACATTTTTACAGTTGAAGACAGCATGACCTCCCTGCACAGAAAAACCTCTCCCAATGCTAGTATGATGAACTTCATCATGGGCGCAGGGAGAGGCTCATCAGAACGTGAGTGGAGTGTACTCAAGGGAATTTATTTCTTTGCCACATTTTCTACACTACAATTTACAGCAGCAAGCTGGATATGCCAAATCCAATCGCGACCGCCGATACAGTAGCTACTATGCCTGGCAGCATAAAGCTGTGGTTGAGCAGATATCGGCCAATCCGTGTCGTTCCTGTCCGGTCAAAGTTGATGGCGGCAATAACGGTAGGATAGTTCGGGATAAAGAAGTATCCGTTAACCGATGGGAACATCGCAATCAACGCTGGCGCTGGTATGCCTACTGCCAGTCCAAGCGGCATGAGCCCGCGTACAGTTGCTGCCTGCGAGTTAAGCAGAATAGACATCACAAACAAAGCAAAGGCAAACATCCAAGGCGCAGCGGTGACGATATCTCTGATCGCACCATCGATCATCTCCATGTTGCCACGGAAGAAGGTGTCGCCCATCCAAGCGATACCAAAGATGCTGATAACGGCCTGCATGCCGGCCGTAAAGATGCCGCTGGTAACAACCTTGGCGGCGGAAGCACGTGTAGCCAGCAGGATGAGTGCGCCGGCTGACAGCATTACGATTTCAACGATCTGAGGCATGCCGAGCGTCTGCAGAACGCCTTCGGCATCCGTCCAACTAGGCCGCAGGCTTGGGAAGGAACCAAATAAGACGACACCAAGAACACCTAGCAGGAACAACACTACGGACAGTATCGGACCACGCTGTAAAGCATTTCCTGAAGACGCTTCTGACGGATCTTGACCGGCACCTGAGTTGGAACGATCGTTCACCCCAATGGGCAGAACGCTGCCTTCTTTAACGCGGCGGTTAAATTCCTCGTCTTCCGCCAGGGGCTTGCCGTATCGGCTCATGACAAGGGCACCAAGCGCGCAGCCAACCAGCGTAGCTGGGATACTTACCATAAGGATATCCGGCAGATGATAACCTTTGGGCGCGAGCAGCGCAAGCAATGCAACAGTAGCCGCTGAAATTGGGCTTGCTGTAATCGCCTGTTGTGATGCGATTACAGCGATGGACATCGGGCGTTCTGGGCGCACGCCAGACTGACGTGCCACTTCGGCGATGACGGGCATGACCGAATAAGCTACATGCCCAGTACCAGCGCACAACGTAAACAAGTAGGTCACGACGGGCGCCATAAAAGTAATATGCTGGGGATTGCGGCGCAAAGCACGCTCGGCCAAACGGACGAGGACGTCCATGCCGCCAGCGGTCTGCATAATGGCGGTAGCCGTTACAACCGCTGCAATCATCAGCATTACGTCAATCGGTGGCTCGCTTGGCGTCAAGCCGAAGCCAAATGTCAACACGGCTAACGCTAAGCCGCCAATTACACCTAAACCAATGCCACCAAGGCGAGAACCAAAATATAGGGCGAGGATAACGATTAATAGTTGAAGTCCAAACATAACTCACGACCTTTCCTTAACTTATAGCGTGGCAATAAAATACCCGCCTTATCCGGGCGTACGCTTCAAGATGCGCGCAGTTCGGATAGGCGGGCAGAAATTGAACAACGGTACATGCTGCTTGATTCCTTACAGTTACTTTAACTCAGCAAATTGGTAAGCCTCGTTGGTAAGCTCGAAATATTTTTTAATGCCAGAAGAGCAATATACTTTCTGGTCAGTCGTAATAAAGATTGCTTCCGCTTCAGTCTTGGATTCGATAAAGGCCATGCCTTCTTGTAATCCAAGCGAAAACGCGGATGTGGACAATGCATCTGCATCAGTAGAGCGATCGGTAACAATTGTCACACTATTGAGATTGTTTACAACGGGATAGCCCGTTTTTGAATCCAGAATATGATGGTAGTGCTTGCCGTCCTTAACAAAGTAGCGCTCATATACGCCTGACGTGACAATGGTTTTGTCCGCTACCTTCATACGGCCAATCTGATTGCCTCTTGATTCGTTCGGATCTTGGACACCGATTGTCCAGTCCATGCCGCCAGGCTTCTGACCTACTGCGTAAATGTTGCCGCCAAGGTCGATAATGGCACTTTTATAGCCTTGATCTCGTACATAGTCGGCAATTACATCGGCTGCGTAGCCTTTGCCAATTCCCCCTAAGTCAAGAACCATATCCTTCTCAAGTGAGACGGTCATGTTGCTCTTGTCCAGCTTGACCTTATCGTAGCCAAGCAGCTTGAGGCCTGTATCAATCTCAGTCTTCGCTGGTACTCTGGCATCATCGTGCCCGATATTCCACATATTAACGAGCGGTCCGATGCTTGGATCGAAGCGTCCGTGTGTTCGAGCTGCATAGTCAAGCGATGTCTCGATGACTTGATATAATGGCTTCGAAACTTGAACAGGACCCGTGCCAGCCTGGGCATTCAGCTTATACAGTTCGCTCGTTTCCAATGTTCGGCTCATTTCACTTTCAATGTCTTTCATAAGTGAGTTGATTTGCTCGAAGTCTTGATCATTTGCGCGCGAGTCGTATATTTTCACAGTTACGATGGTATCAAAAATAAAGTATGATTTGGTCTTCGCTTCCTGCTGGGCCGTTGTGCTGCCTTTTTCGGTTGTCTGATCAGCACTGCTTCCGCATCCGCTGAATAATAGAGCCATCGATAAAGCCACAATAAGGACAGACCCGAGGCGATGCAATGGTATCAAGCGTGATGTCGAATGTGGTCTCATAGCATATTCCTCCGTATTTCTTAATCAGTGTGCTATTAGCATCTGTACAAGCACCTCATTATATCAGCAGACATGCAAATTGGAAAGGAAACGACTCATAGCGCAATGCCGAAATCGTATTACAGCAAGTGTTTGTTCATCGTTACGCCTTGCTTCTAACATTGAATGATTGTTCACTAAGTTGTATAATGGCATAGATATTTAAAATTATATTTAACTCAAGGAGTCAACCAGAATGAAACGTGGAGACTTAATCCTGATTGGAGTAGTCATTGTGGCGGCCTTGGCTTTCTTCGTACCCAAATGGCTTTTTCAAAATCAAAGTGAAAATATGCACAATGCTAATGTGTATGCCGAGATATCGGTTGATGGCAAATTGTTTAAAAAAGTGAAGATCACAAAAGAAGAGCAGCTTATTAATGTAAAAACAGACCACGGCCTAAATGTGCTGAAAGTACATGACGGTGGCATCGAGATGTTTGATGCGGATTGTCCGGATAAAGTGTGTCTGTCATTCGGTTTTGTCACACGAGCTGGAGATACGATCGTATGCTTGCCGCACCGCGTCTTGGTAGAGCTGAAGAGCGAGAGCGGAGAGGAGAGTGATCTCGATGCCGTCGTCAGTTAAGTTAAGCGACACTTCCCTTAAACTGAAGAAGGCGGTTATTATCGCGATCTTTAGTGCAGTTGCGGTCGTGCTTGGTATACTGGAATCCCTGCTGCCAACGCAGCTTATCATCCCGGGTGCGAAGCTTGGGCTTGCCAATATTATGGTGCTTACTTGTTTATATTTTTTGAAGGGGCGAGACGCCTTTGCGCTTGTCATCCTCAAGACGCTGCTTATGACGCTGCTCCTTGGCACCTTTTCTGCGTTTCTGTTCTCTTTTTTAGGCGCGCTGTTCAGCTTTATTGTGATGTACGGCCTGATGAAGATCGGTCGTGGACATATTAGTTTGCTTGGAATTAGCGTGGTTGGTGGAGTTGCCCACAATATTGGTCAATTAACAGCTGCGGTCATTGTATTTAAGACTTCAAAAATCTTTTATTATTTGCCGCCGTTAATGCTGCTGGGTGTCGTAACCGGGATATTTATCGGTATCGCTGTTAAATATGTTGTAGCCTCATTGTCAAAACTATCGATATTTGAACCATTTGTACCAGAGAACTGAAATTTTGTATTCATATTTAAAGTGAAACATAGCTGTTGGCGGCGTCATGTCCTGTGGAGAGGCATGATGCTTTCATCATGTTGGACTACATCTTAGCGGGCAGGAGGCAGAACCAGGATGATTAGATTGGAAAATGTACACTTTCAATTTCCTAAGCGAGAAGCGTTATTTTCCGACTTGGAGCTGCATGTCCCGCGTGGACAGTGGGTATCGATTGTCGGGCCTAACGGCTCAGGAAAGTCAACCCTTGTTAAGCTTGTTAACGGGTTGCTCGACCCAGATTCGGGTACGATACATATAGATGGTACATTGCTGGACGGTGAGAGTGTTGGTGATATACGCCGGCGTACCGGATATCTGTTCCAGAATCCAGACAATCAGTTTATTGCTACGACCGTGCGCGACGACATCGCCTTTGGCATGGAGAATCGCTGCGTGCCCCGTAAAGACATGAAGCAGCGAATTGATGCAATAGCAGAACAATTAGGCATTAGCGAATGGCTGAACCGTCATCCTGCCTCGCTCTCCGGCGGGCAAAAGCAGCGGGTTGCAATTGCCGGATTGCTGGTACTGAACCCGGAAATCATGATCTGGGACGAAGCCACCTCCATGTTGGACGAGCGCTCCAAGCAGGATATGCTGCTGCGTCTGCGACATTTACATAAGAACCAAGGACTTACTATCTTGTCCGTCACTCATGATGCGGAAGAAATATTAGCCTCTGACCGAGCTGTTGTCATCCGGAACGGAGTGATTGCAGCGGATATGAAGCCTATTCAATTGTTTGAGAATAGAGAGCTTGCTTGGGAATGCCGGCTGCAGCCGCCATTTTCCTTGGCGCTGTCACTCGAACTAAGGGAAAAGGGTCTGGACATTGGGCTTCATCACAATGAGGAGGAGTTGATGAAAGCGCTATGGCCATCGTTACATGTGAGCAAATAAGCTATCAATATTCGAAGGCGGGTAGCCATCAGCCCCTTGCGTTAATTGACGTAAGCTTACGCTTGGAGCAGGGGAAGTTCTATGCGATTCTGGGCGCTACAGGATCGGGGAAGTCAACGCTGCTTCAGCACTTTAATGGCATTTATCAGCCTACCAAGGGGAAGCTTCAAGTATATGATGTTGTCTTCGCGGCCGGTGCGAAGGTGAAAGGCCTAAAGCCGCTTAGAAGCCGTGTAGGTCTTGTGTTTCAATTTCCTGAGCAGCAGCTATTTGAAGAAACCGTTGAAAAAGACTTAATGTTCGGTCCGATCCAATTTGGTGAGAACGAAGAACAGGCACGAGAAGCGGCAGTGGCTGCTCTGCGGGCAGTGGGACTTGATGAGACGTTCATGGCACGTAGTCCTTTTGAGTTAAGCGGTGGTCAGATGCGAAAGGTTGCCATTGCTACTGTGCTGGCTTCTAACCCAGAGTTAATAGTGCTGGACGAACCGACAGCTACGTTGGATCCTGTAAGCCGTACTGAGCTGATTGCATTGCTAAAGCGGCTGTGTGAGGAGCAGGGCAGGACAATTGTGATGGTCACACACCGTCTGGATGAAGTTCTTACGGCAGCGGATGAGTTTATATTAATGAAGCAAGGGACAGTAACGTACGCAGGGACACATGCAGACCTGATGAGGTCTCCACATTTGCTGCAAGCAGCAGGGATTGTGGTTCCAAGTGAGATGAAGCTGGCTCATGAAGTCTCGAAGCGAACGGGCATCATGGTGGATGAGCTTCCTTCTGGAATAGAGGGATGGGCTGATTGGCTCATTCATAATAGTGGCGCCACAAGTGGGGCTGCGGATAGAGAGGCTAACGATAACACGGTTGGCCAGCAGGAGCCGCCAGAAATGGTGTCACCGCATGGTATGACTGATTCGTATGAAAAGGGGGAGTAATGTATGGATGACCGAATGATTATGGGCCGCTATGTGGCGGCGCAATCATGGGTCCACCAGCTTGATCCACGTGCTAAGCTGACGGCTATGGTACTTTTTTTGATTGCCGTCATTTGTGCGGATTACAGCTTGGAATTAGCTGTGATTACAGCGTTCTCCCTTGTCATCTTGATGACTTCCAGTATTCCACTGCGTCGTTATGGTCGTGCATCAAAGCCATTGTGGCCGCTTATGGCATTTATGTTTCTCTTTTACGTGTTATTTGAACATAGCGGTGATGTGTGGCTAAGCATAGGCAGCTTTACCGTGACTAGCGAAGGGGTTCTCCTCGGCGTGTACGCGGTGTGGCGCATGCTACTGTTAGTTTGCTTTACATCTATACTTACATTCACGACTACACCGATTGAACTTAATCTGGGCTTAGAAGCGGTACTAAAGCCGCTTAAGCTGATAGGCGTATCCCCACAACAGTGGACGATGATGATTACGATTGCGCTAAGGTTTATTCCGACTATTTTTGAGGAAGCCAATAAGATACTTAAGGCACAAGCATCACGTGGCGCTGATTATGAGGATCTGAAGCTAAAGGAAAAAGGCAAGTTGGTTGTGACGCTGTTGGTACCGGTAACAGTTGGTGCGTTTCGCAGAGCTGAAGATCTCGTAATGGCGATGGAATCACGCGGATACGTGCTGGATGCCAAAAGAACCTCATTGCGTTATTTGACGTGGCAAGGGACAGATACCTTATTTATTTTGTTATTTATTGTGCTTACAGCAGGAATGATTATCCTATAAGACGGGCCGTTCCGCATACAAATGTAACACATAGGAAATTCGTTTTCTAAAAATGTGAATAATGTCACATAAACCTGTCGGTATTTGTTGTAATTTAAATATATACAATTTTAAATTTTATACGGGGTGGGGAGGAACGACTGTGGCGAGATATTTTAACGGTAAAGAAATTGAACTTTTGGCTCCTGCTGGAACTTTTGAAATTTTTAAATCTGTTATAGACGCTAATTGTGATGCCGTTTATTTTGGGGGACCCTCTTTGAATATGCGCATGATGCGCAAGGGGTACAATTTAAGTTACGATGAAGTAAGTGAAGCAATTAACATGACACGTGCCCGTGGGAAACGTGCGTATGTTACGGTGAATAACCTGCTCAATGAAGAAGACTTAGAGGAAGCAAAACGATATTTTGAGTTTCTGGACAAAGTCGGGCCCGATGCAATCATCTCTCAGGATCTGGCTGTATTCCCACTGATTCAGCAGTTAAATCTGAATAATATCCCTGTCCATTCGTCCGTGATGATGAATGTGCATAACCTCGAAATGATCGAGGCGATGCGTGATATGGGAGTGACCCGTATCGTGGCATCGCGCGAGATGGATCTGCATACGGCAGAAATGCTGCAAACGAAGACGGGAATGGAATTTGAGTACTTTGTTCATGGTGACATGTGTACGGTACACGGAGCGAACTGTTTGTACAGCGCGATGCTTTATGGCAACAGCGCCAGCAGAGGGCGCTGTATGAAGCCTTGCCGTTGGGATTATCGGGTGAAAAAGGACGGCAACGTCTACCCGACTGAATATCCGCTTGCAGCGAAAGATATGTATATGTATGAACATATTCCAGAGTTGATTAAGTCAGGCATTACATCCTTCAAGCTAGAGGGACGTATGCGCGACATTGAATTTTTGTCGATGGTTATAAATAGCTACGGCGAAGCCATTGATCGTTATATTGCAGATCCGCTTGGCTATAACCGTCAAGAAGGCGCAGATACGTTGTACGAGAACCGCAAACGCGACTTCTCCACTGCATATGCGTTCGGTAAGCCGGGTCTGGATTATATTAATACCCGCTATGAAGGCACAGGCAAGTTCTACAGTACGGGTAAAGTATTCAGCACACCTACAGCTGAGCGGGAAATGAAAGAGGAACGGCTTGTCCAGATTAGTGATACATTGGGTGCGGTACAGCGTCAACCTGCTGGTACAGGACCTAAGCCTGCCATTTCCGTGCACGTTAATAATATGGCACAAGCACGAGTTGCGATTGAAGAAGGAGCAGACTACGTATACTTAACCGGAGATGTGTTCCAACCAGATCGTCCATTTAATCGTGCAGAAATAGAGCAGCTTACGGCAGAGAAGGGTGCTTCTCAGATTCTGTTAGGCATGCCTCGGATGATGACAGAGATGCATATGGAGCAGTACAATCATTTTCTGAAAAATGGCGCCAATCATAATTACTATGGACTTGATGGACTGTTAGCTTCTAATATCGGTGCTATGCGCAAATTCCGTAATCTGGGTCTGCCTATGATTGCCGATTTCTGCGTCAACGTATACAACCATATGTCTGCTGATGTGTATCGGAATCAATTCAACATGGAGCGTGTACATGCGTCGTTGGAGCTTCCGCTAAATGATCTTAGTAATTTGCTGGCGCACTCCAAGACGCCAATTGAAGTTATCGTTCACGGTTCTCCAATAGTGATGTATCTGGAACTCGACTTGTACGAGAATGCTGCCACTTTGGAGCCGATTGCACAGGAAGACAATCAATATGTCGACAATCAGTACCTTGTTCTTTTGACGGACAAAGGGGAAAATCCAATATATCGTGATTGGAGCGGCCGAAACCACTTGGCGCTTGCGAAAGAGCTTTGTTATTTGCCGCTGCTGAAGGAACTGCATGAAGCAGGTGCTAATCACTTCCGCATTGAAGGCAAAACATATACGCCTGAACAATTGCGTCATATTGTCCGTGTATATCGCCAAGCAACTGAGGATTTGTCGCAGTGCGGCAAGCTATTTGATCAGATGAAGTCTGTGTACGCTGGTTATACGCTAGGTTCTCTTCAATTCGGAACGGCGTTGAATTTAGAGCTGACGGAGGCTTAATGAGCGCATAGATGGTCATAATGTTGCCATTGGCAGGACCATGTGAAAGAACTTAAATTGATATTTCTTTACGGTATATTCCGCATCGCGAGCGGCAGACCTCGATGTCTGCCGCTTCTTGCGGGCCAGCAGGATGAAATCGTGAGATAGAAGGGTGGATTAACGTGAACAGTTCAACAAACGTAATTCATGATCAGACCTATATCGGACCAGAGGGCGTGCTTGCGAAGCGAAAAGAGTACTTTTATCCGTGCACGCATCATTTCTATAAGCAGCCCCCGCAGATTGTACGGGGGAAGATGCAGCATTTATACGACGACGCAGGCAAATCTTATGTCGATTTCTTTGCGGGTGTATCGGTCGTGGCCTGCGGCCATTGTAATGATCGAATCACGGCGAAGACGATTGAACAGCTTCAGACATTGCAGCATACGACGACTATATACTTGACTCAGCCCATGGTAGATTTGGCTGAGCGCTTGGCAAATGGTGTGCTTCCTGGTGAACTGAAGCGGACCTTTTTCTGCAATAGTGGATCAGAAGCTAATGAAGGCGCAATGCTGCTGGCACGCCTTCATACGAAACGACGTCATTTTATTGCGTTGGAGCAAGGCCTGCACGGTCGAACTTTCTTAACAATGGGTGTGACCGGTATACCGATGTGGCGCTCTGATGATTATCTAGATACGGGAGTGGCCTTCATTCCCCGTCCATATCAACCGGATACAGATACCGATACCGCTGCACGTCGATCTGTGGAGGCGCTTCGCGAACTGCTTGCTGCGAAAGGGGATACTTTTGCTGCAATGATCGTAGAGCCGATTCAAGGAAACGGCGGTATGATTGTACCTCCCGACTGGTACTTCAAAGAGGTCAAAGCCTTATTGGAGCAGCATGGCGTGCTGCTTATCGCCGATGAGATCCAGACGGGATTCGGCCGCACGGGCCGTATGTTTGCGATGGAACACTACGATGTTGTGCCAGATATCTTGTCGATGGCCAAGGCACTTGGTAACGGTGTGCCAATCGGCGCATTTGCCACAACGGACAAGATCGCGGCCAGCTTTAATCGACCGTCAGCTTCAACGTTTGGCGGCAATCCCGTATCTTCTGCGACGGCTTTGGCCGTGCTTGATTATATCGAGCAGGAAGGCCTGGTAGAGCGTTCTGCTCATGTTGGCGGCCAGCTGATCGCAGGGTTACGTGCCTTACAGGCGAAGTATTCGGTCATTGCTGATGTAAGGGGCAAAGGATTTATGGCAGGCGCAGAGCTGCGCGGAGCGGATGAGCAGGCGAGTGCGGAGCTGACGGACCTTGTCTTGGAGCAGATGAAGGACCGGGGATTCATTATTGGGAAAAACGGAGTCGGCCGTAATGTGCTTGCCTTCCAGCCACCCGTTATTATGCCAGAAGAAGATGTTGAGGCTATGCTGACCGCGCTGGAGTCGGTCCTTGCCGACGTAACATCAGTGGGATGACGTTATGGAATTGATTCATAAGATGATTCACAAAACGCGAATGTTTGGCGAATTGGTGATGTTCTCGCACACCCTGTTCTCGCTGCCATTTGCGATTATATCGATGGTCTGGGCGGCGCAAGGTGTGCCGTCTGGACACATCCTGCTCTGGTCGCTTATCGCTCTGGTCGCCGCACGGAATGGAGCCAACGCCTTTAACCGCATCGTGGATCTGAAGTTTGACGCTGCCAACCCACGTACGGCACACCGACATATGCCACGTAAGCTGCTGCTTGAACGTGAGGTATACGTCTTTGTGATTGTAAACTTTGCAATCTTTATACTTGCAGCGGGGATGTTGAATATATTGTGCTTATGGCTGTCACCTGTTGCCATATTGCTGATTTGCTCTTATTCATACACCAAACGTTTTACTTGGCTGTGTCATTTGTATCTGGGCTTTACAATTGCTTCTGCTCCTGTTGGGGCATGGTTTGCTGTTACTGGTGAATTTGCAGTGACACCGTTTGTGCTAGGTACGATTGTGATGTTATGGATTGCCGGATTTGATATCATTTATGCCACACAGGACATTGAATTTGATAGCAAAACAGGATTGTGGAGCGTTCCGCGTGTATTTGGGTTGGAGGATGCCTTATTCATCTCACGTACGATGCACATGGTTATGGTGCTGCTGCTGCTTGCCTTGTATTTGGTTCAGCCAGGTCTTGGCTGGCTATACCTCACAGGCATCGGGATTGCGTGTTTGCTGTTAGCAATCGAACATAACATTATCAAGCCTGCCAGCCGTAAGCGAATGAATGTAGCTTCATATAACTTAAATCAGATTATTAGTATGGTCATCTTGTTTTGTACTTTGGCAGATCAATTTCTGCTGTAGTGGACAAGCTTTAACATGAGGTAGAACAACAAACAACATAGAGCAGTACTTTGTTTACATGTAAATAGGCTGAACCAAGGCATCTATACGGCCTGGGACAGCCTTTTTTGCGTTGCTGCTCTTCGTTTAAGGTCCAACCATTGCGTTATTTTCCCTGTAGAAGTTTCGATAATAAGGCAATCAGCTATTTGATTAAGCAGGGAATACGCATGAACAAATGGATTACAGAGTGAACAGCTATTTTACATACATAGATTTACGATGTATAGTGTATATAGGTATTTAAAATTCCAATATCAGGAATGGGTGGTGAGCAGGGTGAAGGTAAGCAAAGAATTATTAAAGGGCAGTACCACCATGTTGGTTCTGTCCATGCTAGAGAAGGAGCCCATGTACGGGTACCAGCTTATTAAGAAGCTCGAAGCTGCTTCATCCGGGGTATTTGCCCTAAAGGAAGGCACATTGTATCCCATTTTGCACGCACTGGAAAGCGATGGTGCTGTTGAGGCCGTGTGGAGTGAAGCGGAAGGACGCGCACGCAAGACATATCAGATTACGAACAAGGGGCGTAAGCTGCTGCAGGAGAAGACAGGAGAATGGCAGTTGTTCCAACGGTCCTTAAATCAAGTGCTGGGGGAGGCATAGCGCGTGTGTATCGATGCTGATTGTCAGTGTGCTTGTGATGAACGATTTGCCGCTTATGTGCAGGACGTGTTGAATCATGTGAAGGCCAAGGATATGCATAAGCAGATTAGTGATGAGCTGCTGGACCATTTGTGGTCCGCTCAAGAAGAAGCTGTGGGCAGCGGGTTTTCGGCGCTGGAAGCTGCAGAGAGCAGCATGAAGCAGATGGGACCTGCCAAGCAATTGGCTGACACATTTAATCTTATTCATCGACACCGATGGCCATGGGAAATATGGGGTCTTGTGGCTGTCTGGATTATGATCTATCTAATCGCGTTTATCTCCCACGAACTATCTGTGAATAGTCTGACATCCAGTTATGAGGGAGAGTATTCCTTTATTGCTTCCCGAATCTTTTATTTAGGAATGGGCCTCCTTATATTTACAGCAGCAATCCTGATTCATTACCGCAGATGGCTTCATGGAGGCGTCTGGTTGTATGTTCTTGTCTTAGGATTGTTTCTGTTAGGTAAAATTTCAAGCATGGGTGGAAATATGATAGGTTCAAGAAGCTATCTGGCGGGATTAGGGGGTGCGATAGATATTGGGGCCTTGTCTCCATTTGTATTTCTGCTTGCTTTTCTTCTTACCGTACATCATATCGGGACATTAAATGTTCTAAGGCATCGCATGCTTCTGTTCATTATGGGCTTTACCCCCATTTTCATTTACGTGTATGAATATCGAATGTACCAGCTTCTGTTTTATTTGCTTGGGATGGCAGGTCTGCTGCTGCTTCTGAAACGCTATAAGCTTATGCTGTACGGCATGATCAGTCTTTGTATTGGTGGAGGTGTAGTCTTATCCACTAATTATGAGCTGTTGAATTACATCACTCGAAGACTAGAGGGATGGCCTGCACCTATTTTTGATCCCTCGTTGGATTATGGATACCGTGCCATACGTGAAGCGCTGACATCAGCAGGATGGTGGGGAGAGGGAATTGGCAGTCTGCTTCCTGTACCGCATACCATAAGTGATAACTTAAGTGTTTTTGTTGTGCATACATTTGGCTGGTCTGCAGGACTGCTGATGCTTGTGGTGATGGGAATGTTGATTTATGGCCTGCATCGTGCCGCACTAGCCGTGCCGCACAGACTGGGCCGGCTCATTATGCAGCTTGTTCCAATGCTGTTGTCAATTAAGATCTTGATCTATTTATGCGGAATCATAGGCATCATACCCTTAAACGGCGCAGGCCTCCCTATGCTTGGGGCAGGTGGACACTCGGAGAATATAGGCTGGCTGTTTATGTTTGGTGTGTTCAGCAGTGTATATATACGAAAAGATATTATTCCGTTATTGCAGGACGATAGCGCGCCGATAAAATAGAAAAATTAGTATTGCGAGCTTGGTCTTATATTTAATCATCGCTACAGACCTTTGGGCAGGCGCTGCATGGACTCCTACACAGCTAATAAGCTGACAGTCGCTATTGTGCGTCCATCAGCTTGTGTATAGCTACTACAGCTGCTACTTGTGAGAGGCGAGGGTACCGGTTACACCTTCGGGTTCAACCCCGATGGAGTCAGCTCTTGCTCCATTGCATAATCGAAATCCTCGATATCATAAATCGGTACGGGGATTTCATGTTCAATAATGCGGCTTACATATTCAAATTGGTCCGTTAATAACGGCGCCTGCTCGCGTATGCTCGTTAAGATGAGCTCTGTCTCAATCGGATCAAACACTTCGCCGTAGCGCATATTGTCCATCGCATTTATGATGACACAAGCTACATTGTCCTGCAGCAGCAGCGGTGGGCTGCTGCGCCATGGCGCGCTAAGGGCTCGTTCAATCTTCTTCTTGTTGAGATCGGTTTCGAAGAAACCAATCAGAGAATCCATCTGCCGCTTGGCCATCATGTCTTCTTCCGGGTCAGGCATGACACGCTCTCCGCTCTGTCGCATTTCATACAGCTCCGCGATCGTTGTGTAAGGGATCAGGAATTGAACCGGTCTGTTGGGTACGAGCAGGTGACCGTATGCGGCTAACATAACTGCTTCAATAACAAATTGCCGAGTCTGCACGGTCAAACCTCCTTTGTGATGTGACGCATACACACCATTCCATAATAACACCATGCCCGATCACACGGAAGAGTAAACGGGTAGACTCCTGAGAGATGTGGCATGATGGCAGCTTGCGTAGTGATATCCGGGGAGTGGTAATCGATGCCACATACTTGTGATATGTGCGGTTGACTGGGATATAAATAACCGGACCTATCTTGTGAAAGACAGGCCCGGATGTCAAATATTAATAAGTCCGTTCTTCAAAATATCGCCATAACGTCTGTAAATCACGATGGGCTGGATAAGAAGCCAACTGCTCGGTAATGGCCCAAGCACGATTCATAAAGTGCTGACTTTGATCCAGCGCGAGTCTTAACGCGCCGCTGTCTCGAATTAATCCCACCGCCTCATCGAATTGCTCCGCAGTGGAATTAGCTCCGAGTTGAAGCAGCTTTTCGCGTATATAAGGATCCTCCATTGCCAGCATGGCGGGGAGGGTAACTTGCCCGTTACGCAGATCAGCTCCTGCAGGCTTGCCCAATGTATCAGCAGACTGCATATAATCAAGTACATCGTCACGAACCTGGAAAGCCATACCCAATTGATCGCCGAATTCATACAGCAGCTCGCTAACAGATTGATCTGCGAGTCCGGCTTGTGCCCCAAGCTGCAGGGCAGTCGCCATCAGCAAGGCGGTCTTGTTACGTGTCTTTTCCCAGTACTGCTCTAACGGGACGTCGAATTTGTAACGCTGATCCATCTGCTGGTATTCGCCAAGGCAGAGCTGGGTTGTTGTCACGGCTGTCAGATCTTTAACGTAATCCTCCAGATTCCCTTTATGCTCGGTCAATAGCTCAACAACTCGACACATCATATAATTTCCGATAAATACGGCTGTCTTCGGATCTGTCTTCTTGTGCAGGGCTGGTTGTCCCCGTCTTGTATCTGCCTGATCGAGTATGTCATCATGGATAAGTGACGCTGCATGAATGAATTCACACACAGAAGCGAGACGATAAACATTATTATTTTCAGGATCACTGCCGAAGCGGCTCCCTATAATAACCATAATCGGACGCAGCCGCTTGCCGCCGGCCCGAACGAGTTCGATCACATTTCTTGTAATTACCGATCGTGAAGTCAGATCTTCGTCATAGGTTACGATACGCTCCAAGTCGCGGTTGACACGCTTCAACGAAACATGAAGTTGATCTGCCAAAGAGAGGCTAGATAACATCATAAGTCACCTGCTTAAAGCGCTGCTTGGACTTGTATCTGCGCAAGTACCGTTTGGAAATGAATCTGCACAATCGCTGGTGAAGCTGTGTTTCTATGGTGCGGGAGCCCTCTGCCCGGCGAATCTGCACAAGCTTCATCGTCTTTGCCAAGTCGGCAATGAGGTCAACGAATCCATGCCGCAGTGCAAATTGCAAATAGAAGCTTTGCAAGAAGTCTCCATCCAGTACGCCACGTCCGACGTGATCCGGATGAGTTGGCAGATGATCATGGCTGCGAATGGACTGAAGCAGAAGCCAATAACATCCTAGGAGCACTCGGCGGTCTTGCTGTTCCATATCATAACTAACTAGCACCTCAGCCATGTCCAGCAGTATTGGTTCGTCTGCGCCCGCATTCAAATGAATTCCCGTCTGCTCGGGAAGTTCTTGCATTAGAAGTTGGTTCGTTTCTTGTAAGAGTTGCCGGTTCATGGGAACCCCCCGCTTCCCTTAGAAATAAGTAAAGTAATGTGCAGCATGTACACATTACTTTACGTTTATAGAGTGAAGCCTATTCTTATTTACTTATTAATCAGTATAAAGGTACCATTTTTTCACAAACGGAACTTTCTTCCACATCCGTTTCAGGCGTGGGTACAAGTAGTAGTCCAGACCAAGCGTGCTGCCGGAACCACCGATAAGCGCCACTGCACCGAAGACATACCATAACATTTCATATGGAGCCATACCGGACGTGTAGATCATAACACCCATTGCAATTGTACCGAGTGAAGCGATAGCAGTGAATAGACCCAGTATCAGCATAGCGCCGAATACGATCTCTGCAATAACCATACCTGTTTGGAAGAAATGAGCCAATCCAGTAAATCCACCATCAGCCGTATAGAAGAAAGTATCCATAGACCAATCAACCATGCTTTTAATAAATCCTGGGACTGGAATCGCCTCAACCGCTGTTTTCGCACCTTCAACTGCGGAAGCTGCTGTATGCGCATCAACGGTTTCCTTAACGGCGTCAATCGCCTGCGAAGCACCAGTGGTACCATCTGTAACCTTAGCAGGAATCAAGAAGATCTTGCTTGGATCAGTAATAACTTTTTGTAACTTCTCAATACCTTCCAACAGCCATTTCCCACCGATAAAGAGACGAAGTGGCACTAACCAGAAGTTAGGCGAACGCATAGCCAAGTGGCCGCCAACAAAACTGCGGTTATTTTTCACACGGAAGAATTCATGAATTTTGTAAGACCATACTTTATGGAAACCAAGCACTTGAATAAAGTACACCATGTTAATCAGATGTTTAAAGAGCATAGCCATAAAGCCAGTGCAGTTGAACATCTTGCCAGGCATACCGACAGAAGCTACACCGTAACGACCGCCGATACATACCATCGTGCCATGGAACGTTGGTTTATAGGATTTTTTCGTACCGTTTTTAATATCAGCTGTAATATTATGTGCAATTATACCTGCAGAATGTTCCGCATTTTCTACCATCTGAGGCACAGGACGTTCTTCGCCTTCAGGGATGTAGAAAATGTTGTCACCCACAACATACACATTTTCATGATCAACGGATTGCAGCTTATCGTTGGTAACGATACGCTTACGGCCGTTTTGCTGAACATCTAGGTTACCAACAAGCTCGGAGCCTTCGACACCAGCAGTCCACACGACCGTTTGGGCTTTAACGTCACCTTTGTCGCCAAGAACGACAGAGTTTTCGGTCACCCCTGTAATTTTAGCACTTGTAATCATTTCTACATTCATCTTGGTCAAATACTTCTCAGCCTTCTTGATAAGCTTGTCCGGCAAGATCGGAAGAATTTTAGGCGCCATATCGGCAACTACAAGACGAACTTCAGAAGGATCAACGTGGAACTCATGGCAGAGTTCTTCACGATATTCAGCAATTTCACCGATTAATTCCACACCTGTGAATCCAGCGCCGACGACTACAAAGGAGAGCATTTCTTTACGCATCTCGGCGTCAAGTTCTTTGGTTGCTTTCATAAACATGTCACGAATTTGGCGTTTCAAGAGAACAGCATCTTCGAAAGACCATAGAGTCATGGAATGTTCTTCTGCCCCTGGAATTCCAAAGAAGGAAGGCTTACAGCCGGTACCGATAACTAGATAATCATAATCATAGGATTGCTTACGGCCTTTAAGCGATTTACCGTTAAAGTCAATGTTGGTCACTTCGTCTAATACAACATCTACTTTACGACCTGCGAAAATTTGTTTCAAATCCATTTTAATGGCTTCTTCATCGACTCGGCAGGCTGCGACTTCATGCAGCTCTGTCATCATCGTATGGTAAGGTTTGCGGTCAATCAGCGTGATGCTGACGTCTTTGTCTTTATTGAGACGTTTAGCCAGCTTCTTCGCTGTGAGAACACCACCATATCCGCCGCCCAACACAACGATCTTTTTCATGGTTTTGTTTCACCCCTGCTGTGAAATATAAGTTTAATGTAGTATTCATATTTAAACACAAAAGATTTAAATTTAAGCTACATGTTATCAAGAATGGAGCCCCGCCGCAGAAAAAGCTGTGATGTTTTCCACACTAGGTGTGATTCATACGCTTTTTTTTGCAACGGAGCTGCCATTAGTCTGCTTCTGTATGCTTAGACTAGAAACGAATTACTTTGCAGAAGCCAGTGCTTCTTGAGCCAATTTAACAAATCCGCCTACATGGATCGATACACCGGATACTGCATCTTGTGTACCATCTTCTTTAACGACAAGCGCCGCAGGATCTTGTTTTGCGATCAGCTCATCTTCCATTTTCTTAGCTTGCTCATGCCAGTTCATGCCGTAAGTACCAGCTACGGATTGTTGTTTCTTCGTTTCTTTGCCATCTTTGTTGATGTTATCCCAGTTAGCTGCTACAACTTGTCCGTTAAATACCGTAACGTCTACAGTTTCTTTCCAACCTTTATCATCAAAATCTGCGCCTTCAGCGTGGTATCCACCGTCTTTAAATTGACCTGCTTCAACGGGACCTGCTGCCAATGCTTGATCAGCCAAAGTTACAAAATCGCCTACGTGAATGGATACACCAGACACAGCATCTGTTTTGCCTTCTTTAACTGCGATCGCTTTAGGATCTTGTTTTTCAATCAGTGCATCTTCCATCTTTTTAGCTTGTTCGTGCCATTCGGATTGAGCACCGCCAGCTTTCATACCATATTTGCCGGATTCAGAAAGTTGTTTTTTAGTATCGCCAGCTGTTTTAGTGTTAGCGCCATCCCAGTTAACGGCTGTAATTTTGCCGTCTTTTACTTCAAGTTTCACCATGTACATCCAGCCTTTATCGTCTGGTGTGCCTTTAGCAAAGTAGTTGCCATCTTTATATTGACCTTGCTCTGCACCTGCAGATGGTGTTTCAGTTGATGTTTCAGGTTGTTTAGCTTCTTCTTTTGCTCCACCACATCCTGCTAGAAGACCAAATGCCAATACCGCTGTACAAAGCAATGCTAATTTCTTTTTCATCTTACATCTCCACCTTTTTGTTTTGGAAAATTTTTGTTTTGAAGATTGTTGAGTAAAATATACTTTGTGAAAATTTTATCTAACTAGCTACAAGTACATTGTAACACTTTATCACAAACTTGCAAGAGTTTAAGGTAGGGTTTTAAAAAGGATGCTGTATATCGATAACATTGTTCGCAAAATGATCATATTTTAGTTATTTGTCATTATGGAAATTGTAGGATGGAAACATGATGGACATTTTTATACAATAGAGTATGTTTCTAAGTTGTGACAATGAAATAGACAACGAGGTGTAGACATGCAAGCAAAAGATATTATATTGGGTCTGCTGATGCAGGGCCCCATGTCCGGTTATGATATCAAACAACATTATGAAGTAAGCCTCGGTCATTTCTTCGATGCGAGCTATGGTTCGGTATATCCGACCCTAAAACAGTTAGAGAAGGCAGCTCTTATTGAAAAGGAAACCATAATTCAAGAAGGAAAACCGAACAAGAATCTGTATTCCATCACAGATCAGGGCAAGGAGCAATTTTATCAATATTTATTTTCTCCTGTTCAAGCTGACATTTACCGCTCAGATATCTTGGCACGCCTCTATTTTGGAAAGTTTGGCGATGTAGAGTCGTTGATTGAGCGGCTTGAAGAAGCGGTTCAACAGCGTCAAGAACAACTGACTCAGCTTGAGCACGCCTATCACATGCATAAGCAGGAACTTTCTGCTCCGCGTCTTATCTCGCTCCAGTTCGGCATGGAAGACTACAAAGCCCAGATCAGTGTGTTCCAGAAAGGAATACAGTATCTTCGCTCAGAGGAAAGTTACACGTTCTGGGAGCGATAACTTTCCACTAACATTTCGCTTGGCAACCCTATGTAGATATGTTACATTGATGTTCGTTATGTCATTTTAGACCTGTGCTCCGCTCCTTGGGCGGGGCCGCGGTTCGTAACCATCCCGCGTTACCAAAACTAAGGAGGAATAGTATGTTTAATGCATGGTGGGGAGTGCTGTTCGTGTTAACGAACTTTGCATTCTTCCTTATTTGTTATCGGTTTTTTGGTAAATACGGTCTTTATGCTTGGATCGGCGTAATGACGGTTGTGGCTAACATTCAAGTTGTCAAGACGATTGAA
Organism: Paenibacillus sp. ACRRX; assembly: GCF_022346885.1. Lineage (GTDB taxonomy): Bacteria > Bacillota > Bacilli > Paenibacillales > Paenibacillaceae > Paenibacillus_B. The sequence goes on along the minus strand of NZ_JAKRNK010000003.1, from coordinate 259,094 downwards.
ATGCTCGGCATCGTCATGACACTAGGAAATACGGCCAATGCGACGCTCTTCTTAACGACAGACTTGTTAAATGAAAAGTATGGCGCCCGTGAAGCTCGTCGTGCAGTCTGGTTTGGATTCTTTACGCTCATTATGACTACAGTAATTATGCAGATGGCGCTTATTTTCACACCCCAGACAGGTGACTTGGCCCAACAATCTCTGGAGCAAATATTCGGTTTGATGCCCCGCATCGCGGCGGGTAGCTTGACTGCATACTTTGTCAGCCAGTTCCTTGACGTGAAGCTGTTCAGTCTAGTGAAAGCCAAGTACGGCAAGAAGAATCAGCTATGGATTAGAAGCAATCTGAGCACTGGAATTAGCCAATTGGCGGATTCCTTTGTATTCTGCATGATTGCATTTGGCGGATTCTATTCTTGGGACATCTGGTTCCAAATCTTTATTACCACATATGCTGTGAAATTAATCGTCTCTGTTGCTTCGACTCCATTCCTGTACTGGGCTAGAAGCTTCCGTGTACGTCAGTTTGACAATACAGATGAAACGGCAGCAAACCAACCTTAATGGTTGTACAGACCTTAATAATTGTCCCATTCGTTTGTGTTAGGAATGAATGGGGGAGTTCTTAAGGTTTTTTTGTGTATTATATGTGCATTTTATGTGCAAAAACAAGTTAAAATATTACGAATGTAACAATTTTAACATATGAATAAATACAAATTTATACCGCTTTTATTTACAAAATGTAGGGCGTCAATGGAAAAGAAACCTATACAAGGATCAGTAGGATGACGCTATAGTCTTCTACTGCACTAAATAATCTCTTGTTAATAGCCGATGTAAAATTTTGTACACTTAAATTGAATATTATGGTGAAAATTATAGCGCAATAATGTAAGAAATATTGTCATATTTTTTTACAAAAGTATTGATCCTCACCAAACCGTAGCTTATAATGAGATCACCATCGTTGTAAGCGATTACATAGACGGTGATCTCCTTTGTAACAGGAGAAATACGTACTTCATATCGGCCGAATTGTAATGCCTTTCTGTCTAGCTTGCGTTAAGTTACACAGCACCCGTTTTTCAAGTTATACATTAGTCTTAGTTCAGATATCTCCGTAACTAACAGTTATTGAGTTTCTGATACAACAAAGATCAACTAGGGGGAATAAGCATGAACAAAGGAAAAAGAGTACTACTTCTCACGCTTATTATGGTGCTAGCATCGGCAATGCTGTTGTCTGCTTGTGGCAGTGGCGGCGGCTCAACAACTGAAGGTAAAGAAGCGGGCAAACCTGCTGACAAGAAAGAAGAGAAACCAGTTGAGCTTGTATGGTATACAATTGGCACACCGCAGAAGGATACGAAAGAAGTCTTTGACAAAGTGAATGCATATACAAAAGAAAAGATAAATGCCACGATAGACATTAAAATGCTGGATTGGGGCGACTATGACAAGAAGATGCAAGTAATTGCCGCTTCTGGAGAACCATACGATATTGCCTTTACCTGCTCATGGGCGTTTAACTATGTTAACAATGCGCAGAAGGGTGCATTTTACAAGATGAATGACCTGTTAGACCAGTATGGCAGCGGTATTAAGGAAGTGGTGCACCCCTCCTTCCTAGAGGGCGCTAAGATTAAAGGTGAACTGTACGCTATTCCGGTCAACAAAGAGCTGCCCGCACAGCGTGTATACAGATTTAATAAGACATTGGTTGACAAGTATAAGTTCGATATTACAAAAGTAAAAACTCTTGAAGATCTGGAGCCGATGTTAAAGACAGTTACGGAACAAGAGAAGATCAAGCCGATTGCCTCCAAGATAGGCTTGCCTCAGATGTATGATTATTTGATCGATGCTAAGATTCCGGTTGGCGTGCCGCTTCATGCTGCAGAGCCGAAGCTTCAGATCACACTGGATACGCCAGAGCAGATGAAACAGTATGAGACGATGCACCGCTATTATAAAGCAGGCTTTATGCCATCGGATGTATCTACTTATACTGACGCGAATGCAAGTGATGCGTTAAAGACAGGCAGATGGTTTGTTGATACAGCGCATTATCAACCTTTCGCAGAGTCGAGCTGGTCGCAAGGCATTCCGGATAAAGTGGTCGTGCAGCCTGCTGAAGAAGCAATGGTATACAACTGGTCTGTGACAGGTTCTATGATGGCGATCTCGGCAACTTCGAAGTATCCGGAGAAATCGATGGAGTTTATTAATCTGTTGAATACGGACAAATATTTGCGCAATTTAATTAACAACGGTATCGAAGGCAAGCACTATAAGCGTGTGGATGACCAGACGATCGAACCGCTTCCTGCAAGAAAAGAGGCTTATGACGTACCGCAGTTCACCTTAGGCAATTTCTTCTTGCTGGATCTGCTGCCTGAAGACCCGAAGGACAAGTGGAAGCAGTTTGAGGATTTTAATAACTCGGCTAAAAATGCACCACTGCTTGGCTTTACGTTGGATACATCCAACATTCGCAGTGAAATTGCGGCGGTACAGAACGTGTCGGATGAGTTCGATAAAACATTAACGACGGGTACAGTTGACCCTAAAGTGTTTGTACCTAAGGCAATGGAGAAATATAAAGCGGCTGGCATCGAGAAATTGATGGAAGAAGCGCAGCGTCAGATCGATGAGTGGGTAAAATCGAAGAAATAACGATGAAACGAAGCCGCAGCCATCAGGCTCCGGCTTCGTTCTGTTGAATGGATAAGGGGGAAAAGTGTTAACATGTCGATGAAAAATAGTTCAAACAAGCCGAATATCGTGTTTATTGTGACGGACCAGCAGCGGCGTGATACGTTATCCTGTTACGATGCGGACACGTTATGTCAAACGCCTAATCTGGATCGCCTGGCAGCAGAAGGGGTCGTATTTGATAACGCATATGCTAGTTTTCCTGTCTGTACGCCTGCTCGGGCTTCTATGCAGACGGGCATGTACCCGTTTAAGCACGGGATGCAGAACAATACGTATTCTCATGGTTGTCTAGTGAATGAGCTTCCGCATACAGACTATTTGCTCAGCCGCCAGCTAAAAGAGCGTGCAGGCTACAGCGTAGGCCACACTGGCAAATGGCATCTGGGACAAGGGCCGACAGATCGGGACCTATTTGAAAGGAATCTGAAATATATTGAATTTCCGGATATTGCTGCGGGCAATCGTTCGCTGCCCACAGACGTAGGGTATGAAGGCGATAATTTCCCTGGACATGGAGGCGGTGGCTGGGATTATGCGCAGTTCCGCAAATATCTGATTGATCAGGGACTGGAGTTAAAGATTGAGAATCGCATTAGCGGACATTATGGAGGCCATTTCGGAGCTGAAGTTACTTCGCCAGTGGAAACGACCGTTGAACATTATATTACCGATCGCGCAATGGTACATATGGACCGCTTTATGGAGCGGGAGGAACCGTTTATGATGGCTATCCACTATTGGGGTCCGCATGAACCTTATATTGCGCCGACAGAAACGCTGGACCTGTACCGAAACGTAAGGATTCCGCCCTGGCGGAACTTCAAAGAGGAAGAGAATGCAAAGCCGACGATACACAACGTAAAGCGAAGCTTGGTACAAGAGTGGGAAACGTTTGAACCATTCGTAAAACACTATTATGCAGTCATGACTCATATCGATCGCCAGGTTGGACGTATCGTGCAGTATTTGCAAGACAAAGGGGTCTACGACGACACGGTCATTATGTTCTGTGCGGATCATGGCGAATCGCTTGGTATCCATGGCGGCTTATGTGACAAAGGATTTTTTATGTATGATGAGACATGCCGCATACCGCTTATCGTGAAGCCTGCTGCAGGCGGGGGAGCGGTTGGGCGCAAGGTAGAGCATATGGTAGGAACTTGTGACCTCTACGCGACCCTTTTAGGTTATGCGGGAATTTCTGATCTCCATCAGGGGGCAGATGGGCGTTCGCTCGAACCGATTGTGAGAGGGGAACCAATTGAGGATTGGCCGGATGCGATTGTGACTGAATTTACGGGGCTGGGCAGCTTATTGTGTTCACAACGCATGATTCGTATGGGGGACTATAAGTATGTATTTAACGGCGGCGATATCGATGAACTATACGATCTGAAGCTGGACCCACATGAACTGCACAATCGGATTCAGGACGAGGAATACGCGGAAGTGCTGCGTCGTATGCGATTACGTTTAGCCGATTGGATGGAGGAGCATCAAGACCACCTCGTTGTGGAATACCGATTGTTGCGATTAAGGGACGTCGGTGCTTAAGACCATAAGATCGGCTAGCCAATAAAGTTATCGTTAACAAAATGTTGAGTCAGGTAAGTATATGAATGAACAGGCAGCCGGATAAAGCACTCGGCTGCCTGTTTGGGTTTTCATTTGTTCATGAATGCAAGTTTAGTTGCTAACCGGAGGCTGATGCAGCAAGTATTTGACAATACAGAACACAACCTAACAAGATGACACTTCTTGCAGGTGGACTCTGAAACCCAACAATTCGGATGTCATTCTAAATGTAATAGATGGTCTTATAGGATGCTTTAAGTGTTATAATATGTAAAATATGAAAAAGAGGGTGCTACATTGAAAACCAGCACGACCTGTTTGTTATGCGCCTTGCTGTTAGGCGTCTCATTTATTGCAGGTATGGGGTTACACGGGCAATGGAGCCATATCCAAGATCCTATTGCTTTGTCCCCCGAACAACCCCCAACTCAAGCTGCTTCCCATGAAGTCATGGATGAAGCACAGCTGGCTAGATACCTCAATATTTCAAATGAAGAACTTCAAAATGTGATCTTAAAGGATGACATCTTAAAAAGAAACGTTGGAGTGTACGATACCTATCGATTCATCCCTTACGGCATAATAGGCAGTAAGAAAGTGTTCCTAAAAATACACATTGATAAATGGCTGGAGTATACAACGTTAAGTCCTGTAAAATAGCTGCCCATCACTGCCAGCGATGAGAATAAATCATATCCACTCGATTAAGGCGACCATCGTGATCAGACCAAGCAAAAACGATACGGTGGCGGAGCGCTGGTGTCCATCGCCATGGCTTTCTGGAATGAGCTCCTTATAAACGATAAACATCATTGCTCCTGCAGCGAAGGACAAGCCATATGGCACCATGTTATTAACGATTGTGCTCAGCAGATAACCGATCAGACCCGTCACAATCTCAACCGCACCAGTCAGCGTGGCAATTAAGAGTGCCTTTAATCGGCCAACTTGTTGATTTACTAGAAATAAAGCGACAAGAAAGCCTTCGGGGGCATTTTGTAAGCCGATGGAAAAGGCAATTAGTGGCCCCAGCGTATCATTGCTGCTGGCATAACTTACACCTACGGAAAGACCTTCCGGCAGGTTGTGCATCGTGATCGCCGCTATGATCAGGAAAGAGCGTTTGTCGATATTTACAGAGCGTCGGACAACTCCTGAATTCTCAAGATCAAGGTGCGGTATGCCTCTTTCCAGCAAGAGCAGCGTAAAGCATCCGAGCATAATACCAATGGCAAGGACAAGTACATTTGAGTGGGCCAATGCTTCTGGTATAAGGCTCATCATGGAGGCTGAGGTCATAATTCCAGCCGTATATGCCAGCAGAATATCACGCCAGCGGTGTGTCATGTTCCTCATAAATAAGATGGGCACGGCCCCTAAACCTGTAGACAGCGCTGACACCGTACTGCCAATCAAGACGTCTTTCATCGTAGATGTTGCCCTCCTGTCTGCTCCGTCTGATGATTGAGATAAAATAAATAATCTAAACTCCTATAATCATGACCTGTATGGGTTTACGATAGAGTATGCATATTTATCGTGATGTGCGCCCAAGGAATCCATACTTAAACGTATTTTGCAAATAAGAAACCTTATACTGATCTGCGATGAGGGCTAGCCACTGCACCACAGGTAGAAAGGCTTCAGGTAAGTAAGAAGCTGAATAATGAGCCTCACGATACGGGATATGCTGCCAACCTTGTGTTAGAGCCTCATAATGAGCACGTTCCTCCTGCGATACCTTCTTGCTGACATAACCCCACATATGTTGCATCGATGTTCGCAGTCCTGCTTGCGAGTAAGGAATACGGTGCTGAATATCCGAAAGAGCCACTCTAATTTGTTCGTAGTCGGCCAGACTCTCCGCTTGACCAAATTGAGTCGTTATCTCTTTATAGTATCGGTAACCACGTGCCATAATATCATATTTAACTCCTGCCCAAAGCTGCTCGGTGCTGCGACGTATGTCTGATAGCTTGTGGCGTTGAGATGGATTGTCATGTTTATTCATCGGTATTTCCTCCTGTCCAATGAAGAGTGTGTAATTAAGCAGCTTCGTCCTTTTTATCGTAGCATATAGAATCAATTATGGATTATGCTGGACTTTCAGACACGTCAGGTCTATAATTACGTGTGAAAAGTCGTGTCATCACCGCTTGAATTGAATAGGACGCTAGGGGAGCTGGAATAAGGCCGGCTGAGATTGTATCCCACAAGATACCGACCCTTTCACCTGATCTGGGTAATGCCAGCGTAGGTAAGACGTATGATGGTGTATAGACTAACAGTGAAGCACTGTGAAGCTTGTCAGCGTAATGAGCGAAGCTACATTTCTAAGAGGTTCTTGGTCATGCTCTCCTGAATGGGGAACGCAGTGATCAAGTTTAATCCATCAACCTTAGAGATATTTATCGCTTGTTGCCTGCAGCTACGAGTAAGCTGCTTTATGTTATCGCCATCCTTATAGACGCAGCTGGTAACGCCCCAATATATTGGGGCGTTTTTTAGTATACGCTATATGATACGGCGCTATTGTTATACCCTGTGACAGTTGAAAGTTTGATCGTTCAATGAATCGGTGATGCTGCATACTGCCCTAAAAGGGCAAAATAGGATCAGCTAGAGGACATTAGGAGGGTTACGACATGCAACAAACATCGCGTAAGCGCGGACTCATACTGGCATTGATTATGATGATGACCACTATGCTAGCCGCTTGTGGCGCAGGAACTAACAGCAGCGGTGCGGATCATGGCACCTCTGGCAAAGATGCTGCATCTTCACCTAAGGAGCTGCGCAGCATTAAGATGGTATTGGACTGGACGCCCAATACGAACCATACAGGTTTGTACGTAGCGAAAGAAAAGGGCTTCTTTCAGGAAGCGGGCTTAAATGTAGAGATCATTCCGCCGGGATCTGGCGGATCGGATGCCATGGTTGCATCAGGAGAAGTGCCATTTGGCGTAACAGTTCAAGAGAACATCACGCAGGCTCGCCTTCAGGGTGTGCCGATTGTATCCTTGGCAGCTATTATTCAACATAATACATCTGGCTTTGCAGCACCAAAGGCTAAAAATATCAAAACACCCCTAGACTTTGAAGGCAAAACTTATGGCGGCTGGGGTTCACCTGTTGAAGAAGCTGTTATTCGTTCAATCATGCAGCAAGAGAAAGCGGATTATGATAAAGTCAAAAATGTAAATATGGGAAACGCAGATTATTTTACAGCGGTAAAGAAAGATATCGATTTTGCATGGATATTCTATGCATGGACGGGGATTGAAGCAGAGCTGCGCGGTGAGCCGATTGATATGATCTATGTCAATCAATTCTCGGACAAGTTGGATTACTACACACCGGTCATCGCTACAAATGAGCAGACGATTCAAGAAGATCCGGAGCTGGTAAAATCGTTTATGAGCGCTGTATCTAAAGGATATCAATTTGCAATTGATAAACCAGAGGAAGCAGCAGACCTGCTGCTGAAGGCAGTGCCTGATCTCAACAAAGAGCTTGTGCAGGCCAGCCAGAAGTGGCTAAGTCCTAAATATAAGGATGATGCACCACGTTGGGGCGAGCAGAAGCGAGAAGTATGGGATAATTATATGACTTGGTTAGTAGACAACAAGTTGATGGAGAAGACCATTGATATTGACAAAGCATATACGAATGACTTCTTGCCTGCTTCATCATAAGGCTGAATCATTACTTACACAGTTACCTTCTTACTAAATCAACAGGTGAACAGAACAGCATGATAGCGACCTTATGCTTTATATAAAGGAGAGAGTATGATGGCAAACAGCTTAGTGAGCATACAAATTATTCCGAAGACCCCAAACGGTGAAAATGTCATCCCATATGTAGACAGAGCGATTGAGATCATTCAGCAGTCTGGAGTGAAGCACCAGGTAAACGCGTTGGACACGACGATGGAGGGCGAGCTTAGCGAGCTATTGCGTGTGATCGAACGAATGAATGAGGCGATGATCGAGTTCGGAAGTCCAAGTGTTATCTCCCAAGTCAAAATTTTGTATACACCGTCGGGGATTACGATGGATACGTTAACGGAGAAGTACCGGCCATGAGTCGACGACGTTGGTCGCAAGCAGGGCCGCCCATCGTGGCGGTCCTTTTGCTTATTATCGTTTGGCAGCTTGCCGTTACTATTTTCGAAGTAGGAAAGTGGATGCTTCCAGGTCCAATTGATATCGTAAACGAAGCGATAGCGAGCGCTCCATCTCTCTTAAAGCATACTTGGGCTACGCTGCAGCTGACCTTAATTGGTTTTGGCTGTGGCGCGGTTGTTGGGCTGGTAGTTGCTATGCTGCTCCACCCAATCCCACTCGTGAAGCGTGCCATTTATCCCATTATTATCGTAAGTCAGAATATTCCGACGATTGCTCTCTTGCCACTGCTTATGATCTGGTTTGGTTTTGGACTTATGCCTAAAATCGTAGTCATTACACTGGTCTGTTTCTTCCCGATCACAATCGCGATGATGGATGGACTGATGCAGACGGATCGTACAATGCTTCATTATATGCGAATGGCAGGAGCAACCCGTGCGCAGCTCTTTTGGAAGCTTGAGCTTCCGCATGCAATGCCCGCCGTCTTTTCTGGTCTGAAGATTGCGGCTACATATAGTGTAATGAGCGCTATCGTGGCTGAATGGCTGGGTACTGACAAAGGTATCGGTTATTACATGGTGCTGCAGAAAGCGGCCTTCCGTACGGATCGAATGTTTGTTGCCATTGCTATTGTGGTGCTTATGAGTATTACGATGTTTAGCATCGTGCAAGCGATCGAGCGTCGTGTTGTCCATTGGCAAGCTGCACGATCGCATCAGCGCGATAAGTGAAGGGGGCCTGGATATGAAACAATGGCTTGAAGTTGAAGTTACAGAAGCGCCGCAGCAGATGAAAGCAGACAGTGGGACGCAGCTTTTGCCAACAGGAACGGGGTCAGTGATAACAAGAGGCAGCGAGCAAGATGATGCATTTGATCTCGTGCTGCAGGTCGAAGCCGTAAGCGCCAGCTTCGCAGACACAAAAGAGAGTGTGCATGTGCTTGACGACGTAACCCTGTCCGTAGGGCGTGGACAATTTGTTACGATTATCGGTCCTTCTGGATCGGGGAAAAGTACACTATTTCATCTTATCGGTGGATTGATGCGGCCAACTTCAGGGGACATCCTTATTAATGGCATATCGGTTGTAGGTCAGACTGGGCATGTGAGTTATATGCCGCAGCAGCCTGCTCTGTTCCCGTGGCGGACCATCGAGGATAACGTTATCTTGGCCCAAGAGCTGGCTGGACGCAGCAAGAAGGAGCTGCGCCAGGAAGCTCGCCAGTGGCTGGCCAACGTAGGCCTCGCGGGTTACGAGCGGGCGTATCCGCATATGCTGTCCGGCGGGATGCAGCAGCGGGCGGCATTTCTGCGCGCGCTGCTCAGCCCTCATGAGCTGATGCTGCTCGATGAGCCGTTCAGTGCGTTAGATGCGCTCACTCGCAGCGAGATGCAGCATTGGCTGCTTGAGCAATGGGAACGGCACCGGCGCTCAGTGTTATTTGTAACGCACAGCATAGAAGAGGCGCTGCTGCTATCTGACACGATCTATGTGCTGTCGAATCGGCCAGCCCATGTGCTTGAACGAGTGCAAGTGCCGTTTGCACGACCGCGGCAACAAGCATTGACGCTGGATCCTGCTTTTGCAGCGTTAAAGCAGCAGGTAGCCGAAATGCTGCGACAGCAGTAGCCTTCAATTCCATCGCAGCAGCGCCGTATTGTAGCTGTATTTATAGTGTCGTTTAACTAGTCGTCTCCACCACTATGGGATTTTGCAGCAATGAAGTAATTCCAGGATTGACTTAATGGTCAAATGAAAAGGTTAGCATGATGGAGTGTTAGGATGAATCCCTTAGGATAAGGTTATTTTATGACTCCTTAACCTGACTAATGGTTCAATGACCGTGTGGAAAATATGTAATAGTGCGTATATAATGAATGTCATTACATAGATAAAGACACAATGTCATAGACAGCTTCAGTCGAGGTTGAGGAGGAAATGAAACGATGATTAAGAAAGAAAGTGATCTGCGCCCGATTGTACTTGGACTGCTGCTGGGTATTTTAATGTCAGCAATGGACAATACAATTGTAGCGACAGCGATGCCAACGATTGTTGGTGAGATGGGCGGCTTTGACAAGTTTGTATGGGTGACGTCTGCCTATATGGTTGCCACGATGGCCGGTATGCCGATCTTTGGCAAGTTGTCTGACATGTATGGGCGCAAACGGTTTTATATTTTTGGTCTGCTTATGTTTCTGCTTGGCAGTGCTTTATGTGGTACGGCCCAGAGTATTGAAATGCTGGCTGTATATCGTGCTGTACAGGGAATCGGCGGCGGTGCGTTAATGCCAATTGCTTTTACGATTATATTTGATGTGTTCCCACCTGAGAAGCGGGGCAAGATGACTGGCTTGTTCGGTGCGGTTTTTGGAATATCCAGTGTAGCGGGTCCTCTACTCGGTGCCTACATCACGGAGTACTTCGGGTGGGAGTGGGTCTTCTATATCAATTTGCCGTTGGGTATCGTATCCTTATGGCTTATTATGCGATTTTATAAGGAGACAGCTTCTACGTCGAAGCAGCGCATTGATTGGGGCGGGGCCTGTACACTTGTTCTATCTATTGTTAGTTTGATGTTTGCATTGGAACTTGGCGGCAAAACGTATGCGTGGGATTCTTATCCCATCATTGGCTTGTTTGCGTCCTTTGTCTTCTTCTTGCTTGTGTTTCTCATTATTGAAACGAGAGTCAGTGAGCCGATTATTTCGTTCTCCCTCTTTAAGCGGCAGCTGTTTGCAGCAAGCCAAAGTGTCGGTTTTTTCTATGGCGTGGCATTTGTCATCGGTACGATCTACATTCCAATGTATGTACAAGGGGTTTACGGCGGGTCGGCGTCTAACAGCGGTCTGATTCTAACTCCGATGATGGTAGGATCGGTAATTACAAGTTCAATAGCGGGCATAATGGTGAGCAAGACCAGCTATCGTAATTTGATGATTATTTCCGGGTTGTTCTTTACAGCTGGGATGATCTGTCTGAGCACTCTTACACCAGACACTCCTAGATACTTGGTCACCGTGTATATGGTGTTAACAGGACTTGGCGTTGGCTTCTCCTTCTCGCTTCTCAGCATGTCGTCTGTGCATGAACTTGAGTTCAGTCAGCGGGGTGCAGCGAATTCAACTATCTCATTCTCCCGTTCCCTAGGGATGACGATTGGGATCACAGTATTCGGATCGCTGCAGAGCTCGATATTTGCGAATCGGTTGGCCGATATGATGCCGAACGGTGCCGGAGCGCTCGGCGAACTGAACGGCCAAGCACTGCTTACCCCTGAGATGCGGGAGAAGATCCCGTCAGATGTGTATGGCAAGATGACATCTGCACTCGCTTCGTCGATCTCGGACTTGTTCTTGTGGGCGCTCATTCCGGTTGCTTTTGCGCTAGTCAGCATCATGCTCATGGGTAAAGACCGCTTAATTGTGAACAAAGGCGGTATTAAAAGTGAGCAGCAGCCAGTGCAGCGTGCAAAATAAAAGGTAACACGACGATGGCCGTCCTATAAAGCAGCTGAAAGCAATAGCTTAAAGCGGCTTAGGGCGGCCATTTTACATGGCTGAGGAGATCCTTTGGCTGGCTAGTATATTTGAATACAATAAGGGAGGGCGTTCTTATGCCTTCAACAGATATGAACACGAAGCGCTTTACAGTCCCGCGTTATGTAGACACGCATATTCATCTGGACATGTATGATGCAGACATGGCTAGTGCGTTCATGAGCGGACTTGGCACGACGGCTGGCGTAGAATACGTTGTAGCGGTGTCGATGCATTTGGGGTCCTGCAAGGCTACCGAATTATTGGCGTTAGCCAGTAGCCGTGTTCTGCCGGCATACGGCTATCATCCGGAACAAGAGCTGCCGTCTGATGAAGAGTTGGCAGCATTGTTAAGGTGGATGGATCAACGTCAATCCCAGATGTGTGCAATCGGTGAAGTAGGCCTGCCTTATTATCGGCGTGAAGAGGCGTTGACGAAGGGCGAGAAATTTCATCGGGAGCCGTACATAGAATTGCTAGAGCCCTTTGTAAAGCGAGCAGCCGCGTGGAACAAGCCAATTGTGCTGCACGCAGTATATGATGATGCGCCGATTGTATGTGACATGTTGGAGCAGCACAACGTAAGAAAAGCTCATTTTCATTGGTTCAAGGGAGATGACAATACGATTCAACGTATGGCTGCTAACGGATATTATGTATCGCTTACGCCTGATCTCTTGTATGAGACGGAGATTCAGCAGCTTGCAGCCCGATATCCCTTGGGGCAAGTTATGACGGAGACAGATGGTCCTTGGCCGTTCGATGGCCCATTTGCCGGACACTCGACCGAGCCAGGTATGGTAAGGTCTGTTGCAGCGCATTGGGCAGTCCTTCATGGTCTCTCGGACGTAGAAGCAGCGGAGATATTATATAACAATGCGAAGCGCTTATATGGGTTTTGAGCAGTTGAGGGCATGCACATCTACTGCCTGCGAGTTTCCCTTTTGACGGAAATGTTATAACCGGGAATAAGTTGCAGATGCAGCCCCATACAGTCAAAAAAAGGTCATCATTTTCCTTGAGAGAGAATGATGACCTTTTTTGTGTGGAAGAACATGTCTCCACGTTTACAGCAGCATGGCAGCAATAAAGCCAAAGATGAGCAGTGGCACGTTGTAATGCAAAAAAGTAGGCACACATGTATCCCAAATGTGGTCGTGATGTCCGTCAGCATTAAGGCCAGCTGTTGGCCCCAATGTACTGTCTGATGCTGGCGAGCCGGCATCACCAAGAGCGGCAGCTGTACCAATAAGCGATACGGTTGCCAATGGGCTAAAACCAAGCTTCATCGCAAGTGGCACAAACACAGTTGCGATAAGTGGGATCGTCGAGAACGACGATCCGATGCCAAGGGTGACAAGCAGCCCTATCGCCAGCATTAGGATGGCTGCGAACGCTCGATTGTCACCGACAAAGCTGGCGCACGCCTGTACGAGTGACTCAATGTCGCCTGTCGCACGTAATACTGCGCCAAAACCCGCGGCTGACATCATGACAAAGCCGATGTACGCCATTGAGCGCATGCCGTCTGAGAAGACGCGATCCGAACGATCACGCGGCATTATTTTTGCCAACAGCAGAATGGCAAGACCTGCGCCTGCACCATAAATCATAGAGCCGGTGCTTAACTGCACCGTAAGCATCACGGCAATGGATAGCAACCCTGCTATCGTCATACGCGTGGAACCTTTCTTGGCGGCTGTAAAAACGGCATCAGCCTGTATCGAAGCATTTTGCCCAGCAACAAATGGATCAGACGTAGTTTGTGAACTCGAATAGTTCCTTGCTTTGCGATACGAAAGAAATGTAGCGATGAGCAAGCCGGCTATCATTCCCATCGCGGGGATGAGCATCGCTCTTGGCAGCATCGAGGCATCCACCTGCAAGCCGTTCTGTGTCATATTAGAAGCTACCGTTTCATGAAAGATCGCGCCGAATCCAACCGGAATGAGCATATAGGGCATAATTAAGCCAAAAGTTAAAGCGTTAGCTATCGCTCTACGATCGATATGCAAGGAGTTAAACAGCCCTAGAAGCGGCGGTATAAGAACAGGTATAAAGGCGATGTGTACAGGTACGACATTTTGCGACAAGCAGGCCATAAATGCGATGGCTAACACAACTGCAAAACGGGTAATATGACCCGTCTGCGCTCCTGCCTGCTTGCGTCCAACTAGCAAGCCTGCTCGGTGTACGATGCGCTCAGGCAGGCCGGTTTCTGTTAATGCAGCGGCAAAAGCTCCTAGCAGCGCGTAACTTAGCGCAATAGATGCGTTGTCTTTAAGGCCCTCTGTAAAAACATCAATAGTTGGGGTTACCCCAAGACCACCTGCTAGTCCGGCAGCTACGGCAGATATAAGCATCGCCATGACGATGTGCACCCGGCAAAGACTTAAAGCGAATAAGATCGCTATAGATAACAATACGGCATTCATAGAAGTCACCCATTCATGTTAGGAAATAATCATTTTACTGTGATAACTAATTAAAACATTACCACTTTACCAAATCAACGTACAATGTTTAACAATCAGCCCTCTTGTGGTAGTGAAAATGAGTCTAGACTTACTATTACACCACTTCTTATGCGGCGGGATCGTCCTAATTATTGATAATGCCTTTATCATTATAGAACCCATACCTGTAAAATATGTAAACTAAATCCATTCAAACCATCCTCCAGCCCGATTGTAGCGTGTTATTAATGCAGGTACACTGAATAAAGTTCATGAGATGACAAGATTAGACGAAAAGAAATAGTTGTCTTTAACATTAAAGTTGTTGACCCTATTTCCCATGGAGGAGAGAATTATAATGAGAGCAACAAATCCCCCAGGACACGCATCACCGCTTAGTCTGTTCAAAAACCGATTTGTGCAGGCCATTATGTTAGCGGGATTATTTATGCAATTGGGCATTTGGATTCGTAACTTTGCCGTGCTGCTGTATGTCGTGGAAATGACTAATAAAAATGCGACTGCTGTCTCATTAGTATCGGTGGCTGAATTTGCACCAATCTTTATTTTTTCCTTTATAGGAGGCACATTTGCCGATCGTTGGCGCCCTAAGCGGACAATGGTATGGTGTGACATTCTGAGTGCGGCTTCTGTATTTATTGTGTTACTTACCATTACGATGGGCTCGTGGCAGGCTGTTTTCTTTACGACCTTTGTTTCCGCTATCTTGTCTCAATTTTCTCAGCCATCCTCTATGAAGCTGTTTAAGCATCATGTGCCAGAAGAAATGATGCAGGCAGGGATGTCAATCTTTCAGACGATGAGTGCTGTCTTTATGGTGTTGGGCCCTGGTGTAGGGACACTTATTTTTCAGAAATACGGAATTACGGTGTCCTTGATTGTGACGGGAATTGCTTTCCTGTTATCTGCGCTAGCGCTTACTTTTCTCCCCCAAGACAAAGTGGAAGGAAAACAAACTCAATCCGGCTCTACTGTCGGGAAAGAGTTGGCGGCAGGCTTCCGTTATGTGATGAACAGCAGCTTGCTTAAATCATTAGGCGCTTGCTTTGCACTTGCGGGACTTGCATTAGGCCTCATCCAGCCTATGGCTATATTTTTAGTGACGGAACGTCTTCAATTGCCTGAGTCGTATCTGAGCGTACTGTTAATGGTGAACGGGGCGGCTATGTTTGTAGGTGGCGCGCTGTCAATGGTCTTCGGCAAGAAGTTCAAGCCGCAGCAGATGCTTGCTTTCGGTATGTTAATCAGTAGTATAAGTATGCTGCTTGCTGGGTGGTCGACCGTGTTGTGGTTGACTTTAATTTCTCAACTGATCGGTGGTTTGGTGCTGCCAAGCATTCAAATCGGAATTAGCACGTTAATTTTGAAAAATACAGAGCCTGATTTCATCGGCCGGGTCAACGGTATATTGAGTCCGATGTTTATCGGCTCGATGGTCATAACGATGGCTGTGTCTGGCATTTTAAAAGATGCTTTGTCACTGGTGCCACTGTACGGGATTGCGGCCACTCTGTTTATTTTAGGTGTTGTGGTTATGATCCCGACCTTGCGTATGCGTGAGCCTGAGCCGACTACAGTGGGGAGTTCGCTGGCAAGCAATGAGTAGGCCATCACGTTGCCGCCCTTGTCTTGAAGAACAGATGGCCACGTGAGAATCGATAGGTCTCTCTATAAGAGATGAATAGCCGATCAACCATTGACTTTTAGTGACCAACGGGCACATAATAGTAAACAACATGTAGGTTGGACTAACATTGGTGACGAGAACATGTACGCTGCGGGAAGCTTCCAGAGAGTCGACGGTTGGTGCAAGTCGATGGCGAACGCATACGTAAATCCTCTCTGAGATGTCACGCCGAAGCGAAGACGATGAAGGCGACTATAGTCGCTTGGCAGCGTCGGATACGAGAGTAAGCGTGGACGGAATCCTCCGTTATCAGGAATGCGCAGAATAGCGCGACCAAGTGCTGCACAGCATAAGATCAGTACAAGCACACGAAGACGAAGGAAGATCGTCTAGTGCGGAATGCTGAACGATAGGATGACGTGCAGAATAAGGGTGGTACCACGAGTATATACTCGTCCCTTCTGGGACGGGTTTTTTTGTATTCTGACAGAAGAGCTAGAGAGATGAGCGAGCCGAAAGCGAGGAGCTGGACATGGGAACGACAAACGTAATGATGGAGCATATTGTACGCGCACATCACGTACTTAAGGAAGTAATCGTGCGTACGCCGCTGCAGCGTGATCCGATACTGTCTGCAAGATACGATTGCAATGTATATTTGAAGCGGGAGGATTTGCAGGTTGTCCGGTCTTTTAAAATTAGAGGCGCCTACAACAAGATTCGTCATCTGTCCGAGGAAGAATTGCAGCGAGGTATCGTATGTGCTAGCGCAGGCAACCATGCACAGGGAGTGGCGTTTTCTTGTCAGGCTCTTCGTATTCAGGGCACCATTGTAATGCCTAGTACGACGCCGAGTCAGAAGGTGACGCAAGTAAAGCGGTTTGGCGGCACCTATGTAAATGTGGTGCTGACAGGGGATACGTATGATGATGCATATGAAGCAGCTATGAAAATTTGTGGCGAAAATGGCATGACGTTTATCCATCCGTTTGATGATCCCTATATCGTAGCAGGCAATGGAACAGTAGGGATGGAAATTATGGAGTCGTTGGATGCCCCCGCAGATTATGCATTTGTAACTATCGGTGGTGGAGGATTAGCTGCTGGTGTGGGGTCTTACATTAAGACAGTAAGCCCGAACACACGTATCATTGGGGTAGAACCTCAAGGTGCAGCATCCATGAGTGAGGCGCTGGCGCAAAAAGAGGTCGTGACCTTGCAGCATATCGACAAATTCGTAGACGGTGCAGCAGTGAAGCGTGTCGGCCAGCTTCCTTTTGACATCTGCTCACAGGTGCTTGATGATGTGATTCACGTTCCAGAAGGCAAAGCGTGTACAACCATATTACAGCTCTATAATGAAAGTGCGATTGTGGTGGAGCCTGCTGGTGCATTAACGATAGCGGCACTTGATTTGTACCGTGAACAAATCCGAGGGAAAACTGTGGTCTGCGTAGTTAGCGGTGGCAACAACGATATTGACCGGATGCAGGAAATCAAGGAACGTTCACTTATATATGAAGGATTGAAGTATTATTTTACGGTCAACTTCCCGCAGCGTGCGGGTGCCCTCCGCGAGTTTTTGCAGGAGGTACTGGGACCGAATGACGATATTACGCGGTTTGAGTATTATAAGAAGCATAATAAGGATAATGGGGCAGCGCTCGTAGGTATAGAGCTCCAGCACCCGGACGATTATGCGCCTTTGCTCGAACGAATGAAGAAGAAAAATTTGACCTATATTGAAGTCAACAAAGATTCTGTATTGTTTGACTTATTAGTGTAAGCTCATAGTTGAACTGGACAGACGTTACCGTTATATTATGGAGAATAAGCATAATCCTTTGTGTAACATAAAAATACAATTTACCCGTTGTGAGGACATTCAGAAAGGTTGATATTATGGAGAACCCGAATCACACTTCTAACTTTATACGTAACATAGTCGTAGAGGACCTAAAGGAAGGCCGTGTGAATGAGATCATTACACGTTTCCCACCTGAACCGAACGGTTACTTGCATATTGGACACGCCAAGTCGATTTGCTTGAACTTTGAACTCGCCAAAGAATTCAAAGGCCGCGCCAACTTGCGATTTGATGATACGAACCCGATCAAGGAAGACCAAGAATATGTCGATTCCATTAAGCAGGATGTGGAATGGCTTGGCTTTACATGGGATGAGTTAAATTTTGCGTCGAATTACTTTGAAGAAATGTACAATCGGGCTATTGTTCTGATTAAGAAGGGCAAAGCATTTGTGTGCGACCTGAACGCCGAGCAAATTAGGGAGACGCGTGGCACGCTGACAGAGCCAGGGCAGAATAGCCCTTATCGTGACCGCAGCGTGGAAGAGAATCTGGAATTGTTCGATCGTATGCGCAAGGGTGAGTTTGGAAACGGAGAAAAAGTACTGCGTGCGAAGATTGATATGTTATCGCCTAACATTAACTTGCGTGATCCTGTTATTTATCGTGTGTCCCATACGCCACACCACAACACAGGCGACCAATGGTGTATCTATCCTATGTATGCTTTTGCACACCCAATAGAGGATGCTATCGAAGGGATTACACATTCGATTTGTACGCTGGAGTTTGAGGATCAACGTCCATTTTACGATTGGGTTGTTGCAGAGACGGGAATGGAGAAGGTTCCTCATCAATATGAGTTTGCACGTTTGAACTTGACCAACACGGTCATGAGCAAGCGGAAGCTGAAGCAGCTCGTGGATGAAGGAGTGGTAGACGGTTGGGACGATCCGCGTATGCCAACTATCTCCGGCCTGCGCCGTCGTGGCTTTACACCGGAATCGATCCGCACGTTCTGCCGTGAGATTGGCGTGACGAAGAGCAATGGGATTATTGACTCGAAGTATCTGGATTATTTTATTCGTGAAGACTTGAAGCTTAAGGCTCCACGCACGATGGGGATTCTTAAGCCGCTTAAAGTCGTGATTACGAACTATCCAGAGGGCGAAGTAGAGTGGTTGGATGCTGAAATCAATCCAGAAGTTCCAGAGATGGGTCTTCGCCAGATTCCTTTCTCACGCGAACTGTATATTGAGCAGGACGACTTTATGGAGAATCCTCCAAACAAGTATTTCCGCTTGTTCCCCGGCAACGAAGTGCGCTTAAAGCACGCATACTTCATTAAGTGCAACGACTTTGTGAAGGATGAAGCAGGTAATGTGGTGGAGATTCACTGTACGTATGATCAAGAAACGAAGAGCGGCAGCGGGTTCACAGGGCGTAAAGTAAAAGGCACGATCCACTGGGTGGAAGCCACACATGCCGTACCAGCGGAGTTCCGTTTGTACGAGCCGCTCATCTTGGATGAAGCGGAAGAAGCAGAGAGCGAGGGCAGCTTCCTGGATCACTTGAACCCGAATTCGATCGTAACGGAACAGGGCTTTGTTGAGCCGAATATGAAGGATGTCCAACCACAAGATAAATTCCAATTTTTCCGTCATGGTTATTTTAACGCAGATTCGAAGCACACCAAGGACGGCAATATCGTATTTAACTTGATCGTATCCTTAAAGAGTTCTTTTGAACTGCCAAAGCAATAATCTAATCCGGTTCTGAGACAGGGAGTCTGTCGGATATAGATGAACAGGATGACGTCTGCTGTTGGACCTCTAGCAAAGCAGATAAGCACATGAACAGTACCGCCAATCGGCGGTACTGTTTTTGTTATATCAGGTAAGGAAGCAGCTTATTGTACTATTGTGAACCATTTCGGTACGGATATCTCCACAAGCAAGATGCTTCCCTTGCTTGATCAGTGTGATGAGGAGGGCCAAGAGTCGAGCTGTATGGAGTTTATCGCACATATTCGATCCCGAGTAAGTGCAAATGTAATCGATTCGATGACATGGCGGTTGGATATTTGTTGGTCTGCATGAAGATCGCGAGGTGATAGCCAATCCGCATCTAATGGTGACACATCGTCAAAATCAGGCGGGTACACAGCTATGACCCGAATACCTTCTGGCTTTAGCCGATGACGTAGTCGATCGGTGAAGCCGGCTTGGGCGAATTTGGCAGCATAAAATGCTTCATGAGCAGTCTCATGTTGAAAATTAGGCAAGCCGCAAACGGATATAATATTTACAATATCAGCGGCTTTTGATTTACGCAGCAGGGGCAGCATGTGGCGGGTTACCAAGGATGTGCCTACGGCTGCTGAATTAATCGTATCGCTGATGGCTTCATCGCTGACACTGTCCAGATCACCTTGAAGCCATGTGGCTCCGTTATTCACGACAATATCTATATAATCGGTTTCCTGAGCAACTGCTGTGCAGAAAGCTTGAATTTGTTGTGGGCTGCACAGATCCGCGATAAACGATTTGGGAAGATGTCCAGTTATGGATTGGATCTGCTGACAAGTTTCATTCAGACTTTCAGCTTGGCGAGCCGCAAGAAACAACTCTGCTCCCATTTCTGAAAATCGAATAGCCATAGCTCTACCTAATCCTCTTCCTGCTCCAGTGATGACGATTTTTTTTCCTGCTAAGTCCATGTCTCTTTCCTCCGTCTCAAAACTATTTGTCCTCACCATTAGAAGGGTACACTCTATCCGTGAGAAGTAAGCCAAGTATTAATAAAACGGTCTTGCTATGCTGTCTATAGAACGGTAGTCGACCTAGTATACATTCTAAATATAAATGTTTAGAATGTATAGCTTTGATTTTGGAGAAATCTGCATTTTGTGTGGTGAACAGTGAGTAAGATGGCAAGAGTTATAAAAGGATAGAGTGACGATCACGCATCTTATTAGGACTTCATGACAGCACAGCACAAAAAGCCCATCTCCAGCATGAGCAGGGACGGGAACTAGTTGTAACACCTTCAGTATGTGAAAATGAAAGGGTGTTGTGGCTCCAATTTATGCAGTCAGGACGGTTTTTAATGTACGCAAGTCTTCTTCTTTTAGTCCTACCGCTGTAACGAGATAATGATGCACGCTGTCGTGCTGCTCAAAGATCAGATCTAATGCAGCATTCAGGTAAGACGGACGTGCTTCGATAACTGCCTGCAACATATGATCCGATACGTCACCATAGCTGGACATTTGCGCCCTCGTTTTATTTGCAATGTGCTGCATATCCAAATATTCATTAGTGAGCAAATAATCGTCAAGTACCGTCTCGCGAGGCACGTCAAGTGCAAGCAGAATCAACGCCGCAATTAGTCCCGTGCGGTCTTTGCCTGCGGTGCAGTGGAATAGCAGTGGTGTGCCGTCTGTTTGCAGTAACAATTCAAAGATGCGGCGAATTGCAGCGGTTGATTGTACAAGGGACTGATTTAATGTTACCAGCAGCATATCTGGCTTGCTAAACAAGTGGGCAATCTCTGTCCTGTTTCCTAGATCGTGCGCTTGACGGATAACAGGGCCTGCATGTTCTGGTATTAGCGGGACGTGGATGTTAACCGATGCGGCAAACGGTGGTGTTGGCATCGCAGTGATCTCATCCTGATCACGAAGGTCGCATATCGTACGTACGCCGATTCGTTCGATAACAGCAATATCCTCTGATGTAAGTCCGGAGAGTTCGGCGGAGCGGTACAGCATACCCCATTTGACAGTACGTCCGTCTGTTGTCTTATAGCCTCCCAGGTCACGGAAATTACTTCCGCCTTTTAAAGGAAGAACCCGCATCGGTTGTTCATGCGTCGGTTCAGATGTAGATAAGTCATGTAGTGTCATATTCATTCTGTCTCCAATCTTATGTCTAATAGATGCAGCCCGATTATAGACACCTAATTGTTAGTTTGTATATTGGACGTTGTGGTGGTGGAGCTGCAGTGAGAGCTTGCTATAAATTATCTCTAATTGTAACCAATACCGAACGCTGCGTAAAATGTAGGGCTGCATCTTCTAGAACCCTAATAACGATTCACTCCTTCGTAGACTACATTTTCTATTCGAGGGAGGAGTGTCGAGAACCTGAATATGTCTACATCAAAAGAAGCGTCTTCGTTTCAAGGACGCTTCTTTTGATGTGTGATACAGTCACCACGTAGTCCAATCGTTGCCACAGCTTGTATTGATCAGGCACTTCTTTTTTGCCGCAGAATGGAGTGCCGCAGCTCGATTTGCCACACTATTTTTCGATTAGGAGCCTAGATTAATGACAAGGCAAACGACGCTACAATTGAAGAGCTGTCGATACGGATAAATCAGCTATCTCGTCGGCTGTCACTTCGCGCCCAAGCTTGCTGGAGAGGTAGATCCCCTCGCTAATGAGCATCGTATCAAGGGCGAGTTGGGCAGTTGGCAGCAGCGGAACAATACCCTGAAGCGCAGCAATCCAATGATGCTGTGAGGAATCGTATGCCCACTCCGTATCCCGCAGCATATGCCAACGGCGGTCCATCGCTTCGAGATCTATCGTTGCATCGAAATCGATGTCGCAGTCTGTGTAATGATAACTCAATCCCTCGGTTCCCTTGGCAGCCGGCAAACGAATCCCCCCTGTGGAACCCATGATGCTGCTTCCTTCAAAAGCTCCCATATGAATGGACCAAGCTTCAATAATATCCAGAGTGATACCGCCTTCAAACTTTACAAGGCCTACACCGAGTTCTTCTACATCAAACTGGCTAATATGGCGTCGTTCGGCGAGCATATCCATTTCTTGATAGGTTTGCCCGCTAATCCGCACAGGCTTGGGAAGCCCAAGTAAATATAACATCTGGGAGATGTGGTATACGCCCATGTCATACATGGCTCCGCCCGAGGCGGTAGTTTTGCGGGTAAAGGCAGGCGTGCCGTAACCATCCACGTAAGGTCGACCGCGGCGCCGATAGCCTGTCGAGCGTGCATGGTACAATCTGCCCAGCTTCCCCCCATCAATGATGGCCTTTGCAGCCTTGGTTTCTTTGGCGTATAGATTGCCAAGTTGTATGTGCAGCAGCTTACCAGAAGTTTCCGCTGCTTCGACCATCGTAATCGCGTCACGATAGGAGCCTGCGATCGGCTTTTCACAGTAGACGTGCTTTCCGGCCTGCAGCGCTTCGATCGCAATGGGCGCATGGAGGTTGTTATGCAGGCAGACGTCGATGGCATCAATGTCGTCACGCTGCAGCAGTTCGCGGAAATCGCTTGTACAATCAGGAATGCTGTAATGAGCGGCTACACGTTCTGCCTCAGCCAGATTCGTATCACATACAGCAACAAGCTCCGCATCCTTTATATTGGAATATTGATCAAGGTGATGCTTGCCGATTTGGCCCACTCCGATAACGGCTATTCTCTTGGCTGTCAAATTGAAGCCCTCCTTGCTTGACGTGTGAGTGATTATATATGCAGATATGCAGCCGTTCCTTGACGGGCCTATCTTGTAGAGACAGTAAGTTTACTCTTTTACTCCGTTTTACTCCGTAGATGAGGACGCCGCTGAAACAGCTGCCTCTAGATGACTCTGCAGTTGTTGAAGCGCAAGAGCGATAGCTGCACGTTGGTCCTGCGGGGCATTGTACTCGACCGCCCAGTATCCTTCATAGCCGGCTTGAAAGAGCGGGCTGAGCAGGGCTGGCGCATTATCGGCTTGCAGCGTCTTCAGATCGACATGCACATGCTTGGTCCAAGGGGTAACCTGCGCATCGCTTGCAAGCGCAAATTGCCGACTGTCCTCCGAGGATCTGTTGCCGCGAGCATAAGATGGCACGGTGTGCTGCCATCTTCCAAGGTGCAGCAATACACCAAAGTTCGGATGGCTGACTGCTTCAGCGATGTTGACGATAGAAGTGGGGTTTAAGGCGAAGCCGGTATGGTTCTCGGGACCAACCCAATAACCGCCTTCAGCAGCCCGCGCAGCATATTCACGGTACCGCATGGCAATGTACGTGAGAGCTTCGTCGGACATGACATCGGAGCCATGCATAACCGCATCAATGCGGACAGACTTGGCGCCAAGCATCTCGGCGGCTCTGAGATGGGACAACGCGTTCTGGTGCAGCGCTTCGCGCACCTCTGGGTCTGGGTCCCATAGATGGGCAGTATCCACTGCAATATTGGCCAGTGTCATCTCACGTTCCTTGAGAGCCTGTGCAATTCGTTGTATCGTATCGTCATCTGCCACCGCCCAGAGCGGCCGCGACGTATCAGCGAAGAAGGCATTCCAGAGATCGATTGCCTGAAGTCCGAATTGCGTATGAACCGTCTCTATATAAGAGAAGACATCCATTTTCCCTTCCACGCGTAAATTGTTAAAAGAAAACCCGCCAATCGATATGTTCATAGTTGAACCTCCTTCGGAACCTATTTATACAATATGTCACATCATACATTCGAGCGTAGCAGATAATAAGCAACAGAACAAAGCTCATCTGCAAGCAAAATGATACCGTTTACATGGGGATTATTGCCTTGATCTCAATATAACGCCCTCAGGCTGACTTTTCTATATATTCGCAGCATGTTTTGTATGTAATGACCTTAATCTTGACACGATAAGGAAAGATAACCAATTCGGTAAACGCCTTGTAACCACATCAGCTCTATTTTTCGTTATAGTGATAACAGGAGGGGAGGTATGGCTTTCCATGCTTGATGAAGAACAAGCGAACAAGAATGAATCTGTTGAGACCGATGAGGAGCAGACCAAGCCTCATATCGTGTCTTATTTACATCATATATGGAAGAAGTATACGATTTATATTTTATCAGCAGCGAGTATCCTATTGATCTTAGTTGTAAGCGGTGGATGGTTTATATGGAACACGATGAACGATACCATTCTTCCTGCCGGATACCGTGTGTTTGGCCTTGATGCAAAAGGGATGAAGCCCGAGCAATTGCGGGAACGGATGCAGCGGCGGATTCAATCTTGGGAACAAACGAAGATCGTGTTTATTCCAGATCGAACAGACGCTACACTGAACAACTTGGCCTCACATTCGCTTACATTAAAGGAGTTAGGCATCTCATTCAGCAGCGAGAAAGTGGAGCAGCAGCTTGAGGATTGGAGCAACGGAGGCTTGTGGAAGCGGCTGCAGTTGAAGGGCGAACTGCCCACTCAGAATGTTAGCGGTTCTATAACTGTAGATCAGGAACAGCTATGGCAGACGATGAGCCATACTTATGGCGAAGTGATTAATCGTAAGCCGAAGGATGCTGAAGTCAGGTATGATGCACCTTTGAATCCCAGTTATGTGAAGGAAAAGGATGGCATTGAGCTGGATGCTTTTCAATTAAAACAGCAGTTGACGGAGCAGGTATCCAAATATGTATTAAACAAACAGGAGCAAGCTAGATTGTTGATGCTGCGGATGCCGCTAATTACAGTACCTGCAAACGTTACGCTGAGTACATTACAGGCGCGCAAGCCGAATGCACTTCTCGCAGAATATACGACCCGAATCGCGGATAGCGGCAAGGGACATTATCATAACATTGAGGCGAGTGCTAAAGTATTGAATGGACTAGTTCTCCGTCCCGGTCAGCGTGTAAGGTATCAAGATATTGCGGATAAGACGGAGCAGAAATATGGGTTGCAGGAAGCCCCAGTCATTGAGAAGGGCAAACTCATAGAAGGCATTGGCGGTGGTTTGTGCCAGACGTCCACGACGATGTACAATGCGGCGCTGAAGAGTGGGCTTCAGATTGTGGAGCGTCAATCCCATTCGCTCCCAGTCGGCTATGTTCCCTTGGGGCTGGATGCGACGTATTCGGACAATGGCCCCGATCTTGTGGTGCGTAACAATACAGAAGGCGACGTCGTCTGGGTCAGTCGAGTGGAGGATCATAAGCTTACGATCCGGCTTTACGGACAGAAAGAGCCTGGCACGACGTATCAAATAGAAACGAGACTCGTGAAGGAAACGGAGCCTGCTTCAGTATATGAGTTCAAGGACGTTACAAAAGAAAAGCAAACCCATGTCTTACAAAAGGGACGTGCTGGTTATGTCCTTGAAACCTATCGAATTAAATTGGTTAACGGGATTGCGGTTGCGAGAGAGAAGCTGCACAACTCTGTCTATCGCTCGCAGCCGACGCATTATACGATGGAGAAGACGCAATTTGCTCATACACCAACAACGCCGTAGCTGAGGGCTACGGCGTTGTTTATAGGGTAAGATATTCGGGTAACGATTCATAGTGGAATCATACGATGTCATGTTACGGGTAGGACGTGTGGATTTTCATAATGATGACCGAATAGAACTGGCTGACAAAGATCAGTCCATCAGTCCTTCTTCTAATTACTAAGCACGCTTGGCGCCAACGTATGTTTTCTGCGCCCAATTGGAACCCATGCTGGATACTTTGACACTTCGAGCAGAACCCGAATTTGCTTCAATGAACTTATTGTCGCCGACATAGATTCCAACGTGAGTGATCCGACTTCCTCCAGAAGAGAAGAAGACAAGATCTCCTTTTTGTGGATTCTTCATCAATGTGCCCAATGATTTATAAATATCATGCGCCGTGCGTGGTAATGCTGTGCCATTCTTGCGGAATACGTAATTAACGAATCCAGAACAATCGAAACCGTTAGGTGAAGTACCGCCCCATACATAAGGTACACCGAGATAGCTGTATGCCGAGTTTAGGATTTTATTCGTTTTAGTAGTAGGCGCCACTGAACTTGTTGTAACTTCAGGCACCTCCTTGTAACGACTTACAGATGGAAGGGACTTCGTTAAAGAAGAGTCCCACTTATATTGCAGATTCATCTGATCAATTAGAAAACGAAACGGAATATACGTATTGTTCTGGTAAGACCACGGTCCATCTCCCATTTGGACAGCTTGTCCATCCACTAATACTTGGCTGTCGCCGGTACGAAAGCGAAGCTTCTTACTGCCGTCGGTAATCGTAATCTCCAAGTGATCCTCATCTATAGTAGACCATTCCAGGTCATAATTCATTTGATCTGCAAATGCACGAAGGGGAACGTAAAGGTTCTCTCCGCCTTCCAGAATTGGAACTGTTCCAGAAAACTGAACCGTATTATTATTGATTGTCATCGAAATATTTTTTGCGCTTGTATCCGCGTAAGCTTTTGTGCCGAGCGCGCCGTCCGACAAGAGCATGCATCCAAAAACAGCGCTCGCAATAAGAGCAGCTCGTACTGCAACCTTCAAAACATCGCCTCCTAATAGTTGTCTGCCATCTGTGTTATGTAGTGTGCGACGTTCTGTCGACATACACGATCCTACCATATCAATGGTAAATCTACCAATAGTCTGGGAGAACCATTTATGACAGAATTGTAATTTATAAAAATTATCTTACAAAGTTGTAACCTTGTCAAAGGATTAGGCATAGGAAATGTATTCCTTCAGCTGTTCTAGGATGAGGACGATACGTATTTCGCGCCGATATAAGACAGATTTGTGAACAGAGTCACTATCCTTATGGATAAGGGCCTGTTTTACGTTTGTTTCCTTGGTGCGATGGGTAATAAGCCTTGATAGTGGCGCTTAAACTATCTGAACACTGGAAATCGTTATAATCGATGAACAGGGAGGCATATTGCCATGCAAGTATCACTTAGAAGAGTCAAGCTTGATCAGCATCTGGGAGTGGCGCATACACACAGTATCATGATCGATCAAAGAACGGTCAGCGAAGATGATGATGCTGGATTTCGTCCTTCAGAACTATGGATGCTAGGACTTGCTTCCTGTCTAGGGCGCTCCATTCAACAATACGCAGATAAACAGGGATGGACCATTCAGCATCTTGGTATTGAAGTAGAGGATGCTTTGGATGAATACAATCATATTCAGCAACTGACCTTTTATTTACGTACAGAAGGTATTGCCTATGCTGCGCGTGTTGAGATGTTTCAAGCCGTCCGGTATGGCAGCAAGCTGCTGCGTACCGTCAGTTCAGAGATTAACATTCGATTTGTAGATCAGACTTCTTCACCGCAGGTGCCGCGTCAGCATCAAGATAGGATAGGGGAAAATGTGAGCAAGGATAAAGAGCTTTACCTTGTGTAGGTTGGCATATTATTAAGGCGTATTAATATTGTATGATGGGTTCTTCAATAGAAGAGGGGAACTCGCATAATTGGGATATACTAGGGAGAGGCAGACCGATATCGTTTCGGCACCTGCCTCTTTTATTTGTACGAAGCAGTATATTCACAAAATAAGGTAAAATAAGGAATGTAATATTATCGAGGTTGCGAACCTATACGAAGATATAGATTACGTTTACAATAGAAAAGGTATCTGAATGCAGTAGATGAAAGGAAAAGGATCATGTTCAGACATTTCTATCAAAGGTACTTCAAGCGCAAACTATTTAATAAGCTTATTGTTATTTATTCTTTAATTGCGGTTGTATCGCTAGTGACCTTGTCAGTGTTTGCTTATCAATTTTATGCGCGTAAAGATATCAACACGGCAGTCATGGAACAACAGCGTACAGTTGATACCATTAATCGTTACTTCGATCAGAAGAGTGAGATCATGCAAGCCATGATGCAGCAGTTGTACCAGGATAATACATTGATTGAAGATACGATCTATTTACTGGAGCACAGCTATGAGAATTATTTGAAATTTCGTCTAGACGCATATAGCAAGAGTAACAGTTTTTATACAAGGGATTTCAGGGATTTTTATGCCAACCAATTTTTGAAAGATTCCGACATCCGCAACATCATATTGTATAGTCAAAAACAGCATTTTGCTTATATGTTTAGTGGTAAAGGGGATCCGAAGTTGTATGAGTGGAAAGGGCCTGGTCAGGAGACACCTGAATTTATCGTTGACAGGTACGTGGGAATTGGAAAGTCTCCAATTAAACAGCCAAACACCTTAACCGATACCCCGAGCAATGTGTTTGATTTGAGAGGGTATGCTACTGTAGAGGAAAGCATAAGTAATAACAAGATAAGTGATACAGGTGGGGTAGCGGTAACCTCTGAACGCACATTTGTAACGATCAATAACCGTATAAATAACAAAGAGACACTTATGACCGCCGGTGAGATTAGTATCGATTTTAATACGAGTGGTATTGAGCGTAACATCGACTACGAGCAGCGGGAAGCTCAATACGCGGTGATGAATGGTGATGGCCAGATGATCTACTATTCAAAGACATGGGACATGAAGCGTTTTGAACAGAACGCCGGCAAAGTATTTGCTAAAGACCGCAACAATTCTGAACCCATTAAGCTTGATGGGTATGGTACAACATATGTAAACATGTCTCAAATGAACAAGTTGGGCTTGACGGTAATCGCCTTGCTTCCGCAAGAGAGTATTACCTCTCATCTGTCAGGGCTGCGTAACACCATCATGTTCGTGACAGCGCTTATCATTATTGCGGTTGTGTCCTTGACCTATTTTTCTGTCATCCATCTTTCCCGCCGGACACAGTCCATTGTCATGGCAATGAAGAAAGTACAGGATGGCAATCTGGAAACGAGGATACCTGTCAATCAAGAAGATGAGTTGGGACTTATCGCTCAGAGCTTTAACCGGATGTGTGAGGACTTAAAGCAGTACATTAATCGTTTTTACAAGTCAGAGCTGAAACAGAAGCATGCTGAGTTGATTGCGCTGCAAGCACAAATCAAGCCGCATTTTCTGTATAATACACTTGAAGTTATTCGGATGCGGGCTGTGTCTAAGGGAGCACACGATGTAGGGGACATGATATACAATTTGGCCTCTATTTTCAGACACATGGTCAAGGACAAAACGATGATTTTACTGTATGAAGAAATTGAAAATAGTAAGCGTTATCTGGAACTAACACGTTTGCGATACCGAGATAAGCTGCAATACACCATTCGGATGGATGAGCATCTGGGCGGCTACAATATTATGAAGTTATCTGTTCAGCCTATCATTGAAAACTATTTGGTACATGGCCTTGGTCTGGAAAGGACGGACAACCACATACTGATCGAGGCGGTAAAAGCAGACAATTGTCTCGTCATCTCCGTGTCAGACAACGGGAAAGGCATACCGCCTGAACGCTTGCAGCAGATTCAAAACGATCTGAATCATCCTGAATTAACCGATCATGGTTCTTTAGGATTAAAAAATGTGCATGATCGTCTTAAAATATTATATGGAGAACAAGCAGGCTTGACCATTGACAGCGTCGTGAATTCGGGCACTGTCGTTACGCTGCGCGTACCGCTTCAATAAGGCTGATGTCGGAGGCGGAAGGCACCAACGATGGGGGGATACGATATGTATGATGTGTTTCTAGTGGATGATGAACCGTTCATTATAGAGGGATTGCAGTCTATTCTAGAGTGGAATGATTATGGTCTTACCATTGTCGGACAAGCCGAAAATGGGGAAGAAGCGTGGAAGCAGCTTCAGGAGAGGCCCGTGGATCTGGTTGTTACAGATATTATGATGCCGAAGATGACGGGGCTTCAATTAATCGAGAAGGTCAAGGGATTGCATCCACAGACCAGATTTATAATATTGAGCGGTTACAATGAGTTTGTATATGTTAAGGAAGGCATCAAGCTCGGTGTTGAAAATTATTTGCTGAAGCCGATCAATTTGGAGGAATTCTGCTCTACGCTGGAAACGACAGTACAGAAACTGGATCAGACGCTTTCGCATAAGCAAGCGGAGCAGCATAATCGTGACATTTTGCGCGATAATGTCCTTTATCGCTGGATAAGAGACCAGATTCATTTGGAAGAGCTGCAGCAGCGGGCAGAATTGCTTGGCATCCGCTTTGTCCATCCTTATTATTGGACGATCCTGATTCGAACGGAAAGCGATAACGGCTTGGAATTGGATATGGATCTCAAGCAGCAGGAGAAGCTGGCTAAGGGTGCACAAGCGTTTGTAAAAGAGTTCGCCGAGGGATATTGTATTCGGGAATGGGACGGCGAGATCGCCTTAGTCATAGGTCTGAATCAGCTTGCTGACAAGACTTTGATTGCAGAACGATTAATTCTCTGGAAGTTGGATATGGAGAAACAGCACGATACAGCGCTGCAGGTGACAACTGGCAGCGTCCAATCGGGTTATGCACTGGCATCCGTCAGCTACTCCCATGCCAAACAGGTCCAGCCTTACCATCTGGTTAAAGATGAGGATAGCATCATTGATTATGAGGAAACGTTAAATTACCGTTCTTCACGTCCTTCTTCGGTGCAGCCGGACATTAATCCGTATGTGAAGCTGTTATACGCGAAGGACAAAGAAGGCATTCATCGGCTGCTGGATGACGACTTTGAACGTTTGCGCGTGGTTGAAGGCGCTGAGCCGCGCGACATTCGCAACTTTGCGGTAGAGCTGCTCATTGCATGGAAGCAGTCGATAAATGATGAAGCCTTGCACGCATCCGAGGGGGAGCAGGATTGGTTTGATGCTGTATACCGGATTCAGTCCATTCAGGCACTGAAGGAGCATCTAGAGCAAGCAGCTGTGAAGCTGATAGACCTGCTTAATCAGCCGCAGGATATGTCACCGGTCGTTAAACAGGTGCTTCAGCATATCGATGACCGTTATGCGGAAGAATTATCGCTCAAGACGTTAAGCCAGGTGTACAATATTAATCCTGTTTATTTGGGCCAACTGTTCCAGAAAGAAGTGCAGTGCACGTTTTCGGATTATTTGAATAAGACCCGTATCAAGATGGCTAAGCAAATGTTGATTGAAACCAATTATCGGATGACCGACATTGCTGAAAAGGTAGGATATTGGGACAAAAGTTATTTCTATAAGCAATTTAAGAAGTACGTCGGCATATCTCCCAAGGAATACCGGGAAATACATTAACAGGGTATAATTTTCCGTTAGTTGTCCAATATAGTAAAGGGCTTCCATGGTCTGCATCTACCAAATGCACCGTGTGTAAGCCCTTTCTTTATTTTGTACACCAAATCTAAAGTTTATTGACTGTTGAAAGCGATTTATTTCGGATACTCTAAGAGTACACCAAGCAAACAATTGCAAACAAAGCAACGGGGGATGATCGGATGCAAACCATCAAGAACATCTTAAGGAACATCAACCAAAACCGAATCTTCTTGATTATGGTTCTGCCAGGGGCATTATGGTTTTTGTTCTTCTCTTACCTTCCGATGTTCGGTACTGTTATCGCTTTCAAGGACTACCGCTTTAGCCGTGACGGCTTCTTGGCGAGTCTCCAGCAGAGCGAGTGGGTAGGATTTAAGAACTTTGAATATTTATTCAGCACGAATGACGCTTATGTCATTACAAGGAACACGATCTTGTACAACGTTGTGTTTATCGTGCTCGGCCTGATCTTTGCTGTAGGGATGGCCATTATCTTAAGTGAGATCGTTAACAAACGACTTGCAAAAGTGTATCAAACCGGGATGTTCTTACCTTACTTCTTGTCCTGGGTTATCGTCGGTTACTTCACATTCAGCTTCTTGAGCGTGGATAAAGGCGTTATGAACCAGGTACTTACTTGGATGGGCAAAGATCCGGTGTCATGGTATTCGGATACGACTTACTGGCCTTACATTCTCGTCTTCCTGAACATGTGGAAGGGTATCGGTTACTCCAGCGTTGTCTACTTGGCGGCGATCGTTGGTATCGATAAAACGTACTACGAAGCAGCAATGATTGACGGCGCTAACAAATGGCAGCAGATTCGCAACATTACACTTCCATTTATCACACCGTTGATTACGATTCTGACGCTGCTCGCAATCGGCCGTATCTTCTATGCGGACTTTGGTCTCTTCTACCAAATTCCACGTGATTCTGGACCGTTGTACGCGGTTACCAACGTTATCGACACTTATGTATATCGCGGTTTGAAAGCAACTGGCGAGATTTCAATGAGTACGGCGGCTGGTTTGTATCAATCGCTTGTAGGATTCGTTCTCGTTATGACATCGAACTGGATTGTACGCAAATTCAACAAAGACAACGCGTTGTTCTAAATTAGGGGGGACTGACCTTGCGCACAAAAAAACATCGCGACGCTCACCATCTCTCACCAGGGTTGAATGTACTGTTTAATATCATAGCAGGTGGCTTTGCACTCCTGTGTGTGTTTCCATTCATCTTTGTTATTATCATCTCGCTGACAAGCGAAGCATCGCTGAATAAGAATGGTTACGCCTTCTGGCCTGAAGAATGGAGCTTCGCCGCTTATGAATACATCTTCAAAGCTGGCGACCAATTGCTTCGATCATATGGCGTTACCATCATGATTACAATTGTAGGTACACTAATCAGTTTGATCGTTATTGCTCTATATGCCTATGCAATATCTCGTAAGAACTTTACGTATCGGAATTTCTTCTCCTTTATCGCGTTCTTTACGATGTTGTTTAATGGCGGTCTTGTTCCAACCTACATGGTTGTTACACAAGTACTGCACTTAAAAGACACGGTATGGGCTTTGATATTGCCGTTGATCATGAATGCGTTCTATGTCCTCATCCTGAGAACGTTTTATAACACAACGGTGCCAGATGCTATTATCGAATCAGCTAAGATTGACGGTGCAGGTGAGCTTCGAGCTTTCTTTACCATCGTCCTTCCGATTTCGCTGCCAGGTATTGCAACAATTGGATTGTTTGCAACACTCGGCTTCTGGAATGACTGGTTTAACGCCTTGCTGTATATCGACAATCCAGCACTCGTACCGCTTCAATCGATGTTGATGCGGATCGAAAACAGTATGCAGTTCTTGCTTAGCAATGCACAACTCAGTACTTCGGGCCAATCGCTCGAACTGTTACGTACACTGCCGCAGGAAGCTACACGAATGGCACTCGTTGTGTTGGCCACCGTGCCAATTGCATGTGCATATCCGTTCTTCCAACGTTATTTCGTACAAGGTTTAACGATTGGTGCTGTAAAAGAATAATTGTTATGGTTATAGCCGGCAGGCTGTCTAATGAAGGCAGCCTCCGGAAATAATAAATCATCAACAGCATGCTCATTTTACAAAAGGGGATGAAACAAAATGGCAAAAGCAAAAAAATGGCTTATGATGACTTTTTGCCTCGTTATGGTCGCTTCACTCGTTCTTACTGGATGCGGAGGCAACAAAAATGAAGCAGGATCTGGTGCGGAAGTAGGTACACCGGAAAAACCGGTTGAACTGATTTGGTACTCAATAGGTACTCCGCAAAAAGACGTAGACAAAGTTATGGAAAAAGTCAGCGAGTACACAAAAGAAAAAATCGGTGTTACGATCAAAATGAAAATGTTCGACTGGGGTGATTACAACCAAAAGATGGGCGTAATCGCTGCTTCTGGTGAACCTTATGATATCGCTTTCACGTCATCTTGGGCATTCGACTATGTATCCAACTCTAAAAAAGGCGCTTTCTATCAAATGGATGAGCTGTTGGATAAATATGGCCAAGACATTAAAAAACTTGTGCATCCATCTTTCCTTGAAGGAGCTAAAGTGGAGGGTAAAACCTTTGCCATTCCAGTTAATAAAGAGCTTCCAGCACAAAAAGTATTCCGTTTTAATAAAAAATTTGTCGACAAGTACAATCTTGACATTAACAGCGTAAAAACATTACAAGATCTTGAGCCATTGCTTGAAAAAGTAAAAGCTGGTGAACCAGGTTTGTACCCACTCTCAGCTGATAAACAATTTAAGTTTGGCGTACCTTATGATTTGGTAAATGAAAACTTGCCACTTGGTGTTTCTTTATCTGATACTCAAGAGTTAAAGATCGTTAATGTTCTTGAACAACCAGATATGATGAAGAGTTTTGAGACAATGCACGATTATTATAAAAAGGGTTATGTAAAGAAAGATGCAGCTACAGCGCAAAATGGCGATGAGATGAAAACAGGTAAATGGCTTGTTGACATGCCTGATACACAACCATTTGCTGACAATCAATGGTCCCAAACATTGGGTTACCCAGTTGTCTCTGTACCTTACACAGAACCGTATGTTTACAACTGGTCTGTAACAGGTTCCATGCATGCGATTTCTGCTAATTCCAAATACCCTGAGCAAGCAATGAAATTCCTTAACTTGCTTAACTCTGACAAATACCTCCGCAATCTAGTTAACAACGGTATTGAAGGAGAGCATTACAAACGTATCGACGATTCAACTGTTGAATACTTGCCAGCAAAAACTGAAGGTTACGATTTGCCTGGATTTACATTAGGTAACTTCTTTATTCTAGACAAGTTGCCTACTGACCCGAAAGACAAGTGGGAGCAATTTGCAAAATTTAATGATGCTGCAAAAAATGCCCCATTACTCGGATTCTACTTTAATGCAGATAACGTAAAAACAGAGCTTGCTGCTCTGCAAAACGTTAAAGAAGAGTTCTTTGCATCCTTATATACTGGTTCTGTTGATCCTAAGGTTTACATTTCTAAAGCAGTTGAGAAATTCAAAGCTGCTGGTCTTGATAAAGTTCAAGCTGAAATGCAAACACAATTGGATGCTTGGAAAGCAACCAAGAAATAATTAGCAGGCTAGCAAAACGGCATTCATTTCACCTTTGCAGATTTGACAACAGGAATGAACAATATGCCAAAAGCGAAATGAATATCCCGTGCAATCAGGTGGAGCATTCGCTTCACCTGATTGTGTTTCATTTTCAAGAGTAGAAATGAGCATATACTCTAATAGATTAATATTGATATGGTTAGAGATAAGGAGAGAGCCGACATGGAACGTCTACCCCAAGCCGTGCTTCGCGTGATGGAAGAAGCCAATACGAAATTGTCTGATAATCCGAAATTAAAGCAATTGTTCCTTAATTGCTTCCCTAATACGCTGCAAACGACTACAAAGCTGCATGATGATGATACTTCTTACGTATTTACTGGTGAT
Organism: Paenibacillus sp. ACRRX; assembly: GCF_022346885.1. Lineage (GTDB taxonomy): Bacteria > Bacillota > Bacilli > Paenibacillales > Paenibacillaceae > Paenibacillus_B. Next base: position 223,262 of record NZ_JAKRNK010000003.1, on the reverse strand, counting down.
ATTCCAGCAATGTGGCTGCGCGATTCCAGTGCACAAGTACGTCAATACTTGCCGCTTGCAAAAGATGATGCTGATATTCGCCGTATCATTGCAGGATTGGTACGCAAGCAAATGAAATACATCCAAATCGACCCTTATGCAAATGCGTTTAATGAAACGCCTGTTGCACTAGATGAGATTCATCACCGTGATAACACGGAGCTGAATGGTTGGGTATGGGAACGCAAATATGAGATTGATTCGCTTTGTTATCCGATCCAACTGGCTTACTTGTATTGGAAGACAACAGGTGATACGTCTCTCTTCACAGGTGAATTCAAGACGGTTGCGACGATCATTATGAATCTGTGGACGACGGAGCAGCATCACTTTGAACAGTCTCCTTACCGTTTCAGCCGGATGGACTGCCGCAAGACAGATACACTCAAAAATAACGGCATGGGTATGCCGGTTAACTACACAGGCATGACATGGTCTGCATTCCGTCCTAGTGATGATGCATGTACGTTTGGATATTTGATTCCAGCAAACATGTTTGCCGTTGTCATACTGCGCTACCTCGAAGAAATTGCAACTGAGATTTATGAGGATGGTCCATTTGCGGATAAAGCACGTCGTCTGAAGGATGAGATTGAGGAAGGCATTCAAACTTATGGTATCTTCCACCACCCGAAATACGGCAAAATATATGCATACGAGACAGATGGTTTCGGCAATTACAACCTGATGGACGATGCTAACGTGCCGAGCTTGCTCGCGATTCCTTATTTGGGCTATACAACAGCGGATGATCCGATTTATCAAAATACACGCCGCTTTATTCTGAGCGAAGACAATCCTTATTATTTCAGTGGAGAGCAGGCACAAGGAATCGGAAGCCCGCATACTCCTGATCGCCATATCTGGCATATTGCTTTGTCTATGCAAGGCTTGACGGCAGATAAGCAGGATGAGGTTGAAGGATTGATCAAGCTGCTGACAACAACTGACGCTGATACAGGCTATATGCATGAAGGCTTCCATGCGGATGATGCCAAAGTATTTACACGCGAATGGTTTGCATGGTCCAACAGCTTGTTTTCAGAATTGATTTACCGCACATACTGGTTGAACAACTAATTCGATTGATATAGGTTTCATGAGCAGAAGGGAGAGTTATAACAATGGCTAAAAAGACAGCACACATTATATCGCACACCCACTGGGACCGCGAATGGTATATGCCTTATGAGTATCATCATGCACTTCTAATTGAGTTGATGGACACTTTGCTGGAGACGCTTGATCGTGATCCGGATTTCAAAAGCTTCCATTTGGATGGACAGACGATCATATTGGAGGATTACTTCCAAGTTAGACCAGAAATGAAAGACAAAGTTGAGCATTATATTCGTGAGGGACGCATTCAAATTGGACCTTGGTACATCCTGCAAGATGAGTTCCTGACAAGCAGTGAGTCCAACATCCGCAACTTGCAAATCGGTCACCGAGACGCGAAGCAATATGGCGGCTTGATCTCCAAGGTTGGTTATTTCCCAGATTCCTTCGGCAATATGGGACAAGCGCCGCAAATCTTGAAGCAAGCTAACATTGATGTGGCTGTATTCGGTCGCGGAGTAAAGCCGACAGGCTTCAACAACCAAGTGTCTGATGATGCTTCTTACGAATCTCCATATTCTGAGATGGTATGGCAATCGCCAGATGGTTCCCGCGTGGTAGGTATTCTGTTCGCGAACTGGTATTGTAACGGGATGGAAGTGCCGGTTGACGAGCCGCAAGCGCTCGCTTATTGGGAGAAACGAATTCCGGATGCGGAGAAATTTGCTTCTACGAACCATCTGTTGTTTATGAATGGATGCGACCATCAGCCGATTCAAACAGATTTGTCCAAGGCAATTGAGGTTGCAAAGAAATTGTTCCCAGATACGGACTTTGTTCATTCCAGCTTTAACGAATACGTGGATGACGTGTTTAAGGAGCTTCCTGAGAACTTGCAGACAGTGGAAGGCGAACTGCGCAGCCAACGTACAGATGGCTGGTACACACTGGTGAACACTGCTTCTTCCCGTGTGTATTTGAAGCAGATGAACGCCGAGAACCAGACGCTGCTGGAGAAAGTGGCAGAGCCGCTAGCGACAATCGCACACCAAGTGGGCAAGCCTTACCCGCATCACCTGTTTGTGTATGCGTGGAAGACTTTGATGCAGAACCACCCGCATGACAGCATTTGTGGCTGTTCGGTTGACGAAGTTCATCGCGAGATGGTGACTCGTTTTGAAAAGTCAAAGCATATGACGGAAATGATAATTAACGAGTCTTTGGATGCGTTAATGCCTACCATTGATACAAGCGTATTTGATGGTAAGCAAGCTATTCCGTTCACGGTATTTAATACAGCGGGATATAACCGCAATGGTGTAGTCGAAGTTACGCTTGAATTGAAGCGTCGTTATTTCAGCGAAGCTCACCCTACTGTGTTGGCAAAAGAAATGAAGGTAGAGCCAGTTGAGGCAGGCGCTGTGGTTGACGCAGCTGGTAATGTGCTCGATTGTGAATGGGAAGATGCGGGTGTAATGTTTGGCTATGATTTGCCGAAAGACAAATTCCGTCAACCGTACATGGCACGTATCATTAAAGTACGTGTGCAAGCATCTGACGTACCGGCATTTGGTTACCAGACGTTGGCATGGGTTCCAGGAGCAGCGAAGCAGGCAGTGGCTAACTTGGCGACAGAAGACTTTGCGCTGGAAAACGAACGTTTGAAAGCCGAAGTGCTTGAGAACGGATCTATTCGCATGACGGACAAACAGACAGGTCATGTATATGAAGGCATTAACGTGTACGAAGATGCCGGGGATATCGGTAACGAGTATATGTTCCGTATGCCAGAGGGTTCGACTCCGCTTACGACAGCAGATGTGAAAGCTGAACGTAAAGTAGTTGAGAACTCACCGTTCCGTGCTGTCATCGAAGTTGCGCATAATTGGAGCATCCCGGTTTCAGCAGATGAGACGCTGCAGCAAGAACAAATCGATATCGTGGACTTCCCTACTCGTAAAGCGCAGCGCTCAACGGAGTTGGTACCGTTCCATATCGTGACTCGTTATACGCTGGACCGCGGTGCAAAACGTGTGGATGTACATGTAACGATGGATAACAAATCGAAGGATCATCGCGTACGCGCATTGTTCCCGACCGGCTTCCAGGCGGAGACGCATGTAGCCGATTCGATCTTCGAAGTGGCTAGCCGTAACAACATTCCTGCTAAGGAATGGCAGAACACTAGCAACGACCAGCATCAGCAAGCATTTGTCAGCGTAAGTGATGGCAAGCTTGGCTTAACAGTTGCTAACAAAGGTCTCTGCGAATACGAAGTGTCACAAGACAATAAAAATACGATTGCAGTTACACTGCTTCGTTCATCGGGCGAGCTTGGTGACTGGGGTTACTTCCCAACACCAGAAGCCCAGTGCTTAGGTATCAATACGGCTGAATATGCGATCATTCCGCACGAGGCTGATGTGGTTACATCAGGTGCATTTGCAGAGGCGTACAGCTTCCCAGTACCATTCCTGACTCGTCAGACGGATGTTCATGCTGCTCAATTCCCAGCTGAGTATGCCTTTATCGCATGGGAAGGCGAGCAAGTGGCGTTTTCCTCGCTGAAGATGGCAGAAGAAACAGGCGATATGGTAGCCCGCTGGTACAACATGGCACATGAGCCGCGTAAGCTGTCTGTGAAATTGCCTGAACGCGTTAGACGTTTCTATCGTAGTAACGTGATGGAAGTATTGGGCGAGGCACTGTATACGAACAGTTCGCAAGAAGTATCCGTTGATCTTGGATCGGCTGAAATCTTTACGGTGGGCGTTAAAAAACAATAAGAAATGGAACACTCCAGCCCATTTCAATAATAAGACTGCTCTTGGCGGCATACCTGCCAAGAGCGGTCTTTTTTTACTTTACTAAACGATGTGTGGGCTTAATGTCAGGAATGATGGGGACATAGGAGTAAAAACCGAGAAGTTGTGCAATTTATAGGTGATGCAGTTACAGGTTAAGGAGGAATTTACATGAACAAAATGCGATCTGCTGTCACAGTCATGAGCTTGCTGATTCTGGGTATGCTGCTGCTCCCTGTGTGTCCGTTACATGTACAAGCGCTGAATTATGCAGGTGCTCATCAGCTTGTGCTTGATACGAAGCAGGAACCTTTAACTTTTGTCCTAGTACATGGGGCTTGGGGCGACTCCAGCTATTGGGATAAAACAGCTGCCGAGCTGCGTAAGCTGGGACATACCGTCTATACGCCGAATTTGCCTGGCCATGGCAAAGATGCTAATAAGAACGTTACTCACGCTGATTACGTAAAGGCTGTATTGGACCCCATCAAGCGGAATAACTTGAAGAACATCGTCCTTGTTGGTCACAGTTTTGGTGGGACTGTCATCGCCAAAGCAGCGGAGCAAATACCTGATCTCCTGCGGCGAATGGTCTTTATGGATGCATTTGTTGTTCGAGATGGTTACAGTGCAGCAGATGAAGCTCCACTTCAGGTGAAAAAGCAGTGGGCAGACGCTGCTGCCGCCTCAAAGGATAACACCGTGATGCTTCCATTTCCGGTCTGGAGAGAGACGTTTATGAACAACGCTGACCTAGGGCTTGCCCAAGCTGTATATAAGACGGTGACGCCTGAGCCAGCAGGTCCTGTCTTCGAGAAGCTGAATCTTGCCAAGTTCTATCAACTGACCACGCCACGCAGCTATTTGTATCTCACGGATGACATCGCCCTGCCTCAAGGAGAGCAGTATGGGTGGCATCCACACATGTCAAGCCGTCTCGGCTTGTTCCGACTCATCACGGCGCATGGCGACCATATGACACCGTTTCATAATGACCCAGAACTTGTTGCCCGTAAATTAGTCGAAGCAGGACGGAATTAAAACAAAATGGTGTGCTTCATCGTAATTGTACTGTAGCTAAATCTACCCACAGTACATACGAGGAGCACACCACTTTATACATATAAGAGTGACATGAACTAACAGTGATTATCCGATGATGGTTAATTGCTTGGGATAGGACGTGAGTACTCGTACACCTTCTTTGGTGACGACAACGTCATCCTCGATTCGAACTCCGCCTTTTCCTTGAACATAGACCCCAGGTTCAATAGTAAATACATGTCCCGGTTCCAATAAAGCTTCATTCTGATCATGAATAGATGGGTATTCGTGGACATCGATGCCGAGCCCGTGGCCGAGACGGTGACTAAAATAAGGGCCGTAGCCTTTATCCGTAATAACCTGCCGGGCTGTCTGGTCAAGCGAGGCGTACGTGATGCCTGGGCGCACCGCGGCAATTGCCGCTTCATTGGCAGCCAGCACCGTATTATATATTTCCTTCAGCTCATCACTAATCTCCCCAACGGCAAAAGTCCGTGTAATATCAGAGGCATAGCCATTCAAGTACACGCCCAAGTCAAACAATAGCAGGTCGCCCGCTTGAATGACACGCTGCCCAGGTACACCATGCGGCAAGGCAGAATTATCTCCTGCCAGCACCATGGTAGAGAAAGAAGGGCCTTCTGCACCTTGTTTCTTCATCTCATATTCCAGATCCGCTACTACTTCCGCCTCCGTCATTCCGATACGGACTCGGCGGACGACATTGTCAAGTACCGTCTCAATGCAATCCACTGCGGCTTGCAGCCGCTCGATCTCTTCCTCTGACTTAATGACACGCAGCGACTGCAGTACTGCTCCAATGTCCGCATACTGTTCAGCTTGCACGACAGCTTGAAGTGATTCATAACGCTGTACGGTCATGTGGGCTTTCTCCAAGCCGAATGTTTTTATCGTGTCGGGCAATTGCTGCTTTAAAATGTCATAAGGGTTATCTGTATCCAAATGCGTGGCAATACGTGTGATGGATGATACAGCTGCTGCTTTGTCGGCATCAAGCGCGGGTACTATTAATACAGGCTCTTGTCCTTTTGCCAACACGATTCCGAGGAAGCGCTCATGTGGATCACAGGCGAAGCCAGTAATGTAATATACATGCTTCGGGTCTGTGACTAGAATCGCGTCCCAATGCTCGGCCTCCATCGTGGCAATCAGCGTATTTAACGTATGACTCATTTGATTCATCCTTTCTGTGTGAAATGTAACGGCTGGCTTATGTACAATAATTCGAAGATACCATGTTCACTCACAAAATGCGAATAGCTGAGCATGCTCCAGTCGGTGATGACAATAGAAAGTAGTTATTTTGGAGTTATCCGTACGTGTTGGAGACTTATGGAGGAACGCTTACTTTGATGCCGATTTAATCTTCTGCCGTCTAGTTCCCGTTTAGTTCCGGTTTAGTTCTATCTTAGCGTCACTATCCCAATAGCTCAGGTTTGGGATACTGGCAGGGATTTAGACAACAGATCATCATCCAAACACAAAGAAGAAATTAGTGCTAGGATATAAGGCAAAATGATGCTCCAAAATCTTAGACAGGGGGAGGAGAATTTCCAAATGTTTCACGTTCCCCGTGGAACATTTAGGCGTTGATCCATTTTTCATGTAAGGAGATAAGCTCGATTTATGTGAAACAGTTAACAAAATAAGCGTGAGAGGGATAACTGAGAAATAAAGAAATTGCTGATATAGTGGAGCCATGCTGGCCTTCATGAAGGCGCTTTGCGACTTCATTTATGTAAGCGATAACAGGACACTTGTCCGCGATTTTTTTATCATTCTAGTATAAAATAAATAGTCTCAAATCAATGGCGTACACCAAGCTGGCTTATTTTTTAGATTTCACTCTATCAAACGGAGGGATATGTTATATGAAGTTCAAACGGATTAATGTCATTGTGATGGATAGTGTCGGAATTGGCGAGCTCCCGGATGCTCCTGACTTTGGAGATACAGGCAGCCATACGCTTGGACATATTTGTGAGCAGGTGCCGACAATAAAGCTGCCTAATTTGACAGCGTTGGGTCTTGGTAACATTGCGCCTTTATCTGCTGTTCCTGCAGTAGAACATCCGCAAGCAAGCTATGGCAAGATGGCTGAAGTATCGGTAGGTAAAGATACGATGACTGGCCATTGGGAGCTGATGGGACTTAAGGTCGAAGTTCCATTCCAAGTGTACCCTGACGGATTCCCGGAAGAATTGATCAGCAAGTTTGAAGAGTTGACAGGACGCAAAGTTATCGGAAACAAACCGTCCTCAGGTACTGTCATTCTCGATGAGTATGGCGAGGAGCAAATGAAGACAGGGGCATGGATTGTTTATACATCTGCGGACAGCGTCTTCCAGCTTGCAGCCCATGAGGACATTATCCCCTTGGAAGAGTTGTATCGTGCATGCGAGATTGCGAGAGAAATGACTTTGCACGATCCATATGTAGTTGGACGTATTATCGCAAGACCATATGTAGGGGAGCCAGGCGCATTTAAACGTACGCCAAACCGACATGATTATGCGTTGGATCCATTTGGTGATACTGTGCTGACTCATTTAAAAGAGGCAGGACACGATGTCATTTCGATTGGTAAGATTAATGACATTTTTACAGGCCAAGGTATTACAGCTTCTCATCCGACAAAGAGCAACTTGGATGGTATTCAGACGAATATCCGTTTGTTGGAGCAGCCTTTTAACGGATTGCTGTTTACGAATCTGGTTGACTTTGATTCCTTATACGGACACCGTCGTGATCCTCAAGGATACGCAGCTTGTCTAGAGGAGTTCGATCAATATATTCCGGAACTAATGGAACGAACGGGAGAAGAGGATCTGCTGATTATTACGGCAGATCACGGCAATGACCCTATACATCCAGGTACCGATCATACTCGCGAGTATGTACCGGTGCTGATCTATAACCCGCTGCTTGCCAAGGAAGCCGCGTCTATCGGCACACGTTCGACATTTGCCGATCTAGCAGCGACTATTGCCGACAACTTTGGTGTGACAGCACCGAGCATTGGCGAAAGCTTTTTGCAGCAGTTGCGTGTACAAAAATAAGCAAGGCCAAATGAGTGAAGTTAGAAATTGGGGGAAATCGACTTTATGAGTACAATCCAAGAACAAGCTATTCACAGCATCCGTACATTAGGAATTGATGCTATAGAGAAATCCAAATCGGGCCATCCGGGTATCGTTATGGGTGCAGCGCCGATGGCATATACGTTGTGGACAAAGCATTTGCAAGTGAATCCGCAGGCGCCAGAATGGTTTAACCGCGATCGCTTTGTGTTGTCCGCAGGACATGGTTCTATGCTCTTGTATTCACTGCTTCACCTTTCAGGCTTTGATCTTTCCATTGATGATCTCAAGGCGTTCCGCCAAGACGGCTCCAAGACACCAGGCCATCCTGAATTCGGTCATACGGCTGGTGTAGATGCTACTACAGGCCCGCTTGGCCAAGGTGTAGCAATGGCAATTGGTATGGCACTTGCTGAACAGCATCTTGCAGCGAAGTACAACCGTGATCAACTGTCGATCGTGGATCACTACACCTATGTTATTTGCGGAGATGGCGACTTGATGGAAGGGGTATCAGCGGAAGCGAGCTCTTTCGCAGGGCATCAGCAATTGGGCAAGCTCATTATGCTGTATGATTCCAATGATATTTGCTTGGATGGCGATTTGTCTGAAGCGTACTCCGAACAGACACGTCAACGGTACGAAGCATACGGTTGGCAGACGATCCTCGTTGAGAACGGCAACGACATCGATGCGCTGCATGCAGCTATTGAAGAAGCTAAGCGCGACACGACACGTCCAACGTTGATCGAAGTGAAGACGGTAATCGGCTTTGGCGCTCCAAACAAGGCAGGTACGAATGCTGTGCACGGAGCTCCGCTGGGTGCTGAAGAAGCGGCGTTAACCAAGGCTGCTTATAATTGGACAGAAGAGCCTTTTGCAGTACCACAAGACGTGTACGCACATTATGCAGACCAAGTGGCAGCACGTGGACAAGCAGCAATGGCAGCTTGGACAACGATGATGGAACAGTACCAAGCGGCTTATCCTGAGCTGTACAGCGAATTGCAGATGGCAATCCAGTCCGAGCTTCCAGCGGATGCTTTTGACAGCCTTCCTGCACATGAAGCAGGTTATCAACAAGCGACTCGTAACTCGAGCCATGATGCGATTAACGCAATTGCGTCTAAAGTGAATTACTTCCTTGGTGGCTCCGCTGATTTGGCTCATTCCAATATGACCACGATTAAAGGGGAAGGATTGCTGACACCAGCAGAACCAGGCAACCGCAACGTGCAATACGGCGTGCGTGAGTTCGCGATGGGTGCGATGCTGAATGGTATGGCGGTTCACAAAGGCTTGCGTGTATTTGGAAGCACATTCTTCGTGTTCAGCGATTATTTAAAAGCGGCTATGCGCTTATCTTCATTGATGAGTGTGCCAGTGACTTACGTACTTACACATGATAGTATTGCGGTTGGCGAAGACGGCCCTACACACGAGCCGATCGAGCAGTTGGCTGGTTTGCGTGCCCTTCCGAATATGAACGTGGTTCGCCCTGCAGATGCTCGCGAGACACAAGGGGCTTGGAAGCTGGCGATGGAGTCTAAGAGTACGCCTACTTCAATCGTATTGACACGTCAGCCATTAGAAGTGATGGAGACGTCCAGCTTGGAGCTGGTAAGCCGCGGTGCCTATGTTATTGGAGCAGAATCCAAACGTCTTGACGCTATTTTGATTGCTTCGGGGTCCGAAGTGAACTTGGCGATGCAAGCAAAAGACGCGTTGATCATCGAAGGCATCGATGTACGTGTAGTCAGCATGCCTTCTCAAGAACTGTTTGATGCACAATCTGCGGAATATAAAGAGTCTGTGCTGCCTAATAACTGCAGAGCTCGTCTTGCTATTGAAATGGGTGCAACCTTTGGCTGGCACAAGTACGTTGGGCTGGATGGCGATGTGCTTGGAATCGATACGTTTGGAGCATCAGCCCCTGCGTCCGTATTGCTTCCGCAATACGGTTTTACAGCAGACAACGTAAAAGAGAAAATCGTTCGCTTATTAAAAAAATAAGCTGAATTTGCCTGATCATCAGACTTCAGGTTTATAGAATTGTGATGATCATGATTCTGTAATTCATGCTTAATTCTTAAATAAAAGACAGACCGCTCTTCTTATCTCTAGCAGGTAAGAAGGGCGGTCTATTTGTTTAGCAGCAGGGCTGCCTTAATGGACGCGTGATACGAGAATTCCGCTCGTTAAGGAATCAAGCATCGGCTTGATATTAGACGTCTCTAAGCCGATCCTTGAAGATACCAGGTAGCGGAATTCATAGAATCCGCCGAGCGTAGCCTTAAAGTTTGTTTCCCAGTAGTTGGTCATCAGCCATGCATAAGTTTCCGGCTTCGCATTTGCAGGCTGTTGGGAATGGACGAGCCGGCGACCATACTCCAACGATCCCCATTGTATGAGAGGTGTATCGGGTGTTCCCAGCAGCAGTGTGTTGGATGCATCCTGCCAAGCGATACCCTCTTGAATGCACGAGTAGTCAAGACAAGTGCCTGGCAGCTGATCGATCCATGGACGTACAAGTACGCCTGCCTTGTCAGCATACACGGTGTCTTCAGCTGCGTTACCGCTCGTGAATGGGAGCGCCACATAGACGTTCTCCGGATTCCATACGCTATCTTTGTGCAGTCTTATGGAGACATCCACACGATTGGAACACGCATGTACTTTAAGGAACAACGCATAATAGCTCATACCCTCTACCTTGTACAGTAGCTCAACCGTTGCGTAAAGAGGTCCGTTCTCCAAGGTGCGTATGCGGACTAATTGTCCGACTGACCGCTTCACTTTTATACCTTTGCGGTTGCGTCCCATTTGACTCCGGACTGCCCAGACTTGTGAGGGGTCCACTTCGTTGTCGGGTGGTGTCACCTCGTAAATGGGCGTAAAGGCATTGTAGTTCCGGTCAGATCGCAGCATTTCTTGCTCTGTCTCTTTGTTGTACCAAGACATAATGCCTGTGCCTTCTTGCCACTTTATGTGTATATAGGGAGATTCCACACCATGCTGTGTCACATGGATAGGCAGCGCTGCATCTGCTGCCGTCACTTTCGGGAACATATCCTCCATGTCGTAGACTCGATCACTGCCCATTAAACGAGTATTGGACGTCATTGATCCAACGGGCTTGCTGCTGTCCTGCCTTGCTCGCAAAGCTAGCGTGCATTCTCCTTTTGCCTGCAGCTCAATGTCCACTATAATGGACTGTTGGTGAGGGGCTTGATGCGGCAATACCTTGCCAGTTTCCTCACATACAACCTCCAGACCGTGCGGGAAATGAGCAGGTTCCCAGCCATCCAGTGACAACGTGATCATATCTCTTGCTGTAGTATCCGCCAAATTCACGACACGATAGCGGTAAGGACGATTGGGGTACAGTGTTGACGTCCCTTGGGCCAACAGAGCCTTGTCCAACGCACGGTATGCTAATCGACTGGCCTCAGCGGCGTTGGTCTGCTTGCGGACTTCTAGCAGTTGGACATTTGGATGCCAAGGTTCATAGATGGACGAGTGATAGCCCCAGGTATGTTCGGCGTACATGATAAGTGCCTGCTCCGCTGCTCCGATTTCTTGATCGGTAACAGCTGCACGGTCAGGGTCTAGACGTTTAACTTTGCGCAGTGTTCTTTGCGCATCACGGTATATTTGTGTGTGCATGGCAGTAGAGCTGACGCCATCCGACCACCAATCGGGCCAGTCTCCGCGATGCACTGGCAATTGGGTTAAGTTCTCCTGCTTCAAGCGAGCGAAGAAGGCAGATAACGTTGTCATTTCGATGCGAATTGAATCACCGAATTGTGTATTCCATTCCGAGATCCAGTCCGCTATCGCAGAGTTAGGGGCACCATTATCCGTCGCCAGTCCTGACAACATCACAGGCACGAAGGAGAAAGGATATTGTTCGGCCTCAAGCTGACACACGTAACGGTTAAGGCGGATACGGGCCAATTGGTCGTGCGTGTCTTTATTTTCATAGAGCTGATGCTGGAATTCATCTTGAATCATGTATTTGCCAAGCGCATCCGGGCAAAGGCCAAGCTCATTACCAAACATGTAATGCTCGCCATTCCATACGAGCAGCTTATTGCCTGCAGCGGTTTCCCACCAGAACGGCTGCTGCTTACGGCCAAGCGCATACATGCCGTGATGCGTATGAATACAGGAGAATAAGTGCTGGATCCCATTATCCAGCAGACTCTGTGCGTAGCCCCAGCTATATCCGTTGATATCGGCTGTCATGGCACTATCAATCGTGTGCCCGATGGATGCGGCATATGCTTGGGCCTTGCTGTGTATGCGCTGCAATAAGTCATAATCAGGCAGTTCCGTCATGTTCAAATAAGTGCCGGAGAGCTCAATGTCTCCCCGTAATACAGCATCAGCAAAGCTTTGCTGTTCTGCGGGTGATGCTTCTTCTAGGAAGCGTTCGACGGCCCAGAATGTTTCGCAAGTCCAACGGAAACCTTTCCACTCTGGCTTGCTTCCATCGTGGGCAGAGGTAACCACACGAAGTGCTTGACGAATAAAGTCGACATGATATTGTTCGATCTTTTCTTGGCGTTCGGTATACCCGATATCAGTATGAGAATGATGAATAGCATATATCGTCCAAGGGCGTGATGGTTGCTGGATAGATGTTTGTTTAATTTGCTGTATTAAGTCCATGGTGATGCACTCCTTTTCATTTAGGGTTAGTTCAGCTTTGTGCTGTAGTGTACAGTAGCGTGCGGTCTAGGAATCAAAATCGTCCCCATTTAGAATTAAGCTTGCGACTAAAAGTCCGGTTATGGGAATAGGAGCTCTATACCCTCAAAAACATGCTCCATCAGGTCACCTTGATGCGTAACGACAGTACCCTGATTGCCAAGGCTGACTTCCAGATATGGAAGCCACAGGTCGCAGCTCTTGGCAATCTGCCCGCCCAGTATGAGGCGGTTTGGCTTAAAGCGCGCCGCATACGGCGCAAGCATGCGGCCGAGGTGGAATCCGTACTCGGCCCAAGCATCGGCAGCCCGCTTGTCGCCGATGCGGGCTGCTGATGCAAGCTCATGCACGTCCTGCTGCGCATGGCGTGCGCCGTACATGTCGGCGAGCGCGATTATGCCGCGTCGGCCGAACTGCTCGTCAACCGCGGCATTGCGGTAGCGCTCTGCATACAGCATGCCGCTTGGCGGCACTCCGTCGCGGCCGGCCACCAGCTTGCCGTGGTCGACAAATCCAGAGCCTATCCCCGTGCCAAGCGTCAGGCAGATAAGCCGCTCGGACGGGTATAGGCGGCTCACGCCAAGCGCGAACAGCGAGGCATCGTTCGCGAAGCGGATGTCCGCTTCAGCCAGCCTCCGCATCCACGCTGGTGCAGCTCGCAGAGAAGCGCGCCGTCGAAGTTCGCGTTGCAGCAGCTCGCCGACGTTCATTCCGTATAGGCGCTCATACTTGCTTACGCCTTGCAGCAAGGCGACGCCGTTCTCGTAATCGAACGGCCCAGGAAAGGCAAAGCCGATACGTACCTTATAGCTTGGCGCCGCGGGCCGTAACGGGGCTTCGCGGATGATGCTACAAGCTTTGGTTTGATCGTAAGGTCTGCATGGTCTAGCGGAAGCACTGTCGCTTGTTCGGCTAGGGGCTTTCTGGCGTGCGCTAATTGGAGCCCGCTCGGCAGCTGCAACGTTAGCCTCATCGTGTGTAGAGCTGGCGCGTGAGGTATGACGTGTCGCCTCATACGACCCCAGTAGTTCGATGCATGCGTTGGCAAGACTTGCTATTATTACATGTGTTTCCCGCTCTGAACGGGATGGCTGTACGATTCGCAAATGAGGCAGCAAGCGGCCTTCTTCGAGCAATGCTGCCTTAAGTGTTGTGCCTCCAGCATCAAGAGCCAACGTGACTGTACGCACAGGCGAGGCTTGATGCAAAGACGCGGTCATTCCCTTACCTCATGGCCATGGTGCCAGCCGTGAGGAAGCAGCGGCGTGCGCCAACTTGGAGCCACTTGCGCACGGATGAGTGTACATGGCGCCTCACCTGCATTTTCCAAACGATAACGTCCAACACTGGCTGGCACGATATAAGCCTCGGCATAACCCCACTCCACAGTCTTCGATGCATCCGCTTCCGGTATCAAGCGGACACGTTCGCCTTCAACGAGATTTAGCATCACAAATGCATCCTCTGTGTCGTCGTTCCATGTATCGGCGAGCTTCAGCCGCCGCACCTGAAACAGCAAATCGTCGCGTTCAGCGAGCAGCTCTTCTACATTGGCCCCTTGTGTGCGATGTACGACAGGCTTAGCAATCAGCTCTTGGCGTGCCATCGTCGTATTAATGCTATCGTCGATATTACAAGCAGCATGTTCCCGGTTAATCGGCCGTGGCAGACCATCCTTGTCCAACCGCAAATAATCATATATCTTAAACGTGAACCACCACGTCGTTGATGAAATCTCCAACACCAGATTATCCCGGCCCGAGCTGTGCACAGCGCCAGGCGGAATCAGGAACAGATCCCCTTTTGTGGCTGCCCACTCATTTACGTAATCTTCCAGTCCCAGCGGTACCTGAGTGGCATGCGCTTCATCTACTGCCTTCAGCAGTTGTTGACCTGTGACACCATCTTGCAGGCCAAGTATAACCTTTGGTGTGGAGTCGGGCTTCTGTTCCATCATGTAGTAGGATTCTTGCTGTGTCATAGTCTCGTTAAATTCAGACTCCACGTAAGGCTGCTTCGGGTGAACTTGTAAGGACAAGCGATCACCGTCAATGGTATCCAAATAGTTAAAGCGAATCGGGAAATAATCACCGAACAATTCTACATTTCGTGGTCCCAATACAGCCAAAGCTTCTGCTTGCAGCATAATTGTAAACGGTACTTCAATTGTATAGTCGCCATACCTAAGCAGGAGTGTGTTTTCCGGTGCAATCGGCTCAAAACTCCATGCACAGTTTGGCCACTCCTTTGGTAGACTGCACAGCTCTTTTAAATATTGCCCGCCCCATATACCGGAGGCAAAAAACGGCTTCACTCTAAATGGCTGCCGTGCAGCCTCGTGCAGCATTGCCATTAGCATAGGAGTAGGGACAGCAACAGGGGCTGTGCAATCATTCATATCTACATAAGTATGAAATGCAGCAAGATGCTCTTTGCGGTATCGCTCCCATACTGGCCACTCCAGAAAAAGTGCTTCCTTGTAGGTAGTGACAGAGTCTACTGAACCGTCTATACCAAGACTGCCCATGCCTTGCTTATGCAGCAGTTGCTGATTCTCTCGGGATAAATCCAAATAGCAGGTTAAGCTGGCCGCTGTCGCGGTACAAGATTCTGCCTGCAGCCAAAGTGCGCCTGGGCCGTAAATAACAAGCAGTGTATTTGGGTCTGCATTATCGGCCTGATGTTCTGGGGCAGCTAGTCCCGTACACTTAGCAGAATCTAGTGCACATGTGTTGTGGGTTTGTAATTTGGCATCTACATCGGACTGCCATTCGTTTCGGGCCGTATCACGAAAATAATCATGGACTGAGACGTCTGCAGCCATATATCCAAATGCGCGGTTGTCTGTCAGATATCGCTTGAATTGACGCTTCAGTTGACTCGAGCTCTTCATATAGTCGTACGTACAGAAAGTAACCACGGAAATGCCACGATGCGTGCTAACCTCATACAAGGCATTTAGAGCCGCATCAAAATCAGCTCCATGAGTACCATCCATAATGAGTCTACAGCGGCTTGAGCGGTTGTCATTGCTCTCTGACTGCGTAGTGGTGCTGTGATGGTTGTATGCAGTTGTCGCTTGGATGACGGATTCAGTATTAAAGGATTGAACGACAGATTCGGCCCATTCCTGATAGCCTACAGTTATGCATTTCGAGTTATGACCGGAATGAAAGGTGGCATTAGTCTCATTTTCGCCTTGTTGGCATGCCGAATTATACTGACTTAGGTGTACGATGTTAAAGGGATAGGTCTGAAAGGGACGTGTTGGTAACTGTCCTTGATAGGCTGCTGGCACGGTGAACGCCTCCATTTCCGCCAAGCGCATGTTGTTATGCTCTTATTGTAAACAGCGGATACAGAGGCGTATTTACACAAACAAGTATGCCTTTTGTACGATCAGGACCTCTTTATGTTGAGGTGGGGGTTGATGGCGGTGCTGGAAAGTGCTGAGAGCCTGATCTCCCTTCCGTGAACTGGGCACGACGAAAACGGGCAGGTGCCACACCGAGCTTGCGTGAAAATACTCGGGTAAAATAGTGCACGGATTCAAATCCGCAGCGGGAGGCGATGTCTTTGATCTCTAGTTCCTCCTGCAGCAGCATCTCTGCGGCCAGCTGCACGCGCCGTTCTTGTATATAATGGACAAAGGTCTGATTCATCTCCTGTGCAAACAGGCGTGTTAAATGTCGAGATGAAATGTGCAAATGTTGTGCGACCAGTTGAAGTGTTAAGTTTTCACTTATATTGTCATCTATAAATAGCTTGGCTTGGCGAAAAAGAGGATTTCCCTCATTTTTTACTTGGGTTGTCTCGCTTAACGTATCCTGACCGCCGCCATGGAGCGGTAGCAGTGAAATTAGAAGTGTTAATGCGGTATGGTGCACAGCCAGTGCAGGGAATGATGACGTCTCCTTGAACATAGAGACAATAGTTGACCACAGATTGGCTGTCGGACTCGCGGCAGCATCCTGCAAGACGGGCACCCCCTTTTCAGCTAAATGGTGATAGGCTTGAATATAGGAGGGGGTGCTTCCTTCCTCAATTAGCTCAAATGCTGCATAACAGAGTGCCATGCCATTTTTGCTCCGTATCTGATGCCATTTTCCCGGTCGAGACAGAAACACTGTACCTGCCAGTAATTCATATTCTCGATCGTCTTCCATATATATACCTTGTCCCTCCATGACATAACAGGCTTCAAAGAAGGAATGGCGGTGTGGTGTATTGTCATAATGCTCTGGCATAAAACCCCAGTAAAGTACTTTTAACCGAATGCCGGGTCCGGATAGCTGCACAGTGGCTCGGTTCAAGATCGTATTGGCTCGTTTAAAAGCGGAGACGGTCTGGGTATTCATATTAACGCCTGCCTTTCAGCTGCTTGCTGTACACATGGATGAACGCAGCTTCTATTGTATCGTTATTATCTTCCTGCGTGAAAGCGATTGTACCTGAAGTGTAAAATTGGAAGCATTCAGTCTTATAATATGTAACTTGTAATAGGCAACTTGTATGGTAATTTGTCAGATTAGACTATATTGTTTTCGGGTGATCTAATGGTTTAACGGCAACAAGATGGACAGGGACTATTTCTGGACTGGACGATCTGGAATAGTTATGATCCGAATGAAGCAACCTGTAGAGAGGTTGCAGCTTGTATTTATATCATTTTAGTGGTGAACTTTTATCACTTTGAGAACAGTATAATCTAAAGTTGATCTGGGATTCACAGCAATGTCACACCGGGGTCATAATGTCTGCAAATTGTCACAGTTTTCCCTCTTTACATATGGGAAAATGGAAGTGCAAGGAAGAAAAAAGGATTTACTTTACGGAGGGGAAGGACGATGCTAACGACGACGGAACAGCCAGCCCACTGGAATGAACAGGCCGTTGAAAGATTGGAAACTCGGAAAGCTGCTTATCAACTATTGGTCGATTTTCTAGGAGAACAACCGACGCTTGAAGTGATTGTGTCTTGGCAGAATCATCCGGAACTATCTCGATTGTCTGAAATATCCGAGGGGGCTCGCCTGCTGTGCGAACGGTTGAAGTCGATGTCGCTGAGCGAGTTATATGCGGTATTCTCTTCGATGCGCGACGAGTACGTGCGATTGTTTAGCCGGGGTGGCGAATTGCCAGTTACCCCATGCGAGTCCATGTACCGCGCTTCAGAACAGATGCTGCCGAAGTCCTACGCCCAAGAAGTACGCGAGACTTACGCCGATTTTAGCCTGTACTTTAAGAAGATGCATGGCGAACCCGATGATCATATCGCAATCGAATTGGAATTTATGGCCGTTATCATTGAGAAGATGCTGAACACGGTTATGACAGCAGAGCGTTATGATCGTTATATGAATGGACAACGCGAATTTGTTAGAGAGCACTTGCAACGTTGGGCCGCTCGTTTCGGGGAGGATCTGGAACAGCATTCGAAGCATCCTGTATATGTCGCAGTTGGCATTATGTTGCAGGATTTCTTGGCGAAAGAAGCCGCTTGGGCTGCCAACTAGCAGACTAGCTTGGCATGAAGGACAACTCAGTGCGTCGCCTTATAAGCGACGCATGCACATACAAGAAGACGGGACCCGTTATCTAGGGAACCCGTCTTTTTTGTTGATCCTTTAATGAAAGAATTGGTTATGCTGCGCATAAGAGCAAGATGGTTATTGATAGCTAAGAAATAAGGCACTAGGCAATCAATTTTAATCCAACTACAGAACCTACAATTAAGGCAATACATCCTACTCTGACGGCAGACTTCTGCTCACCAAAGACAAACATGCCAAGCAGAGTGCTGCCTGCTGTTCCGATACCGGTCCAGATGGCGTAAGCGGTCCCCATGGAAATGCTCTCCATAGCATATGACAGCATGGAAAAGCTAACGCCAAATGTTAACGCCATGTATACATAAGAGGTCCAGTGAGGGTTCGTAGTCGCACGCTTAATGGCAAGCACACCAGCAACCTCACATAGACCAGCCACGATAAGGGCGATCCAAGCCATTAGACCTCACTCTCCTTTGTATGTGACGTGGTGACTAGCTTCAAGCCGATAACCCCGGCTGCTAATGTGGCGATAAATAACAATTTTAATAATTTGACGGGTTCACCAAACACAAGCATCTCTGTTAATACAGTACCTGCAGTACCTAGTCCTGTGAATACCGCATACACCGTACCGAGCGGCAGATGCTTGGCAGCATCAATCAATACTTTAAAGCTGATTATAATTGCAATGATCGTAATGAGCCATTCCCACCAGAGGGTGGAATGCTTTAGCCCCGTTACCCAAATAACTTCAATGACGCCAGCGAGGACGACAAGGAGCCAGTGCTTATTGTTGTTGTTCACGTTGTATACCCCCATTAGACTCACAAGTTAACCCTCTCCAAAACAAGGCCCAGGAGGCTTCCAGCTTGCGCTCAAAGCGCTCAGGACCTCCGTACAGCAGCTCTACAAACAATCCATCCAGAATGCACATAAATGCCGTCGCAGCCTGTTCTGGGTGCACAGCTCCAATCTCCCGCGTACGTATACCTTGGGCCATGAGCGGTACGAGCCCACTTTCAAGACGATCAAGAAACGCATATAACTGTCCCATTACCTGTTCATGGAGAGGGGCAGGCGGAAAAAATGACATCCTCAGCATAAATTTCAATTCAGGTTTCTTTGCATAGCTTTCTTTATACAAGGTGAGCACCTGCTTGAGCTGATCGTGAAGAGCAGTTTGCTCATTCCTTCGTAATAGAGCACCGACGTAATCGAGTTCCTCCTGAAACACGCCTTGAAGAACGTGCAGAAATAGATCTTCCTTGCTCTTATAATGTGCATAAATAGAAGGTTTCTTAATCCCAACCTCTTCAGCGATCTTAGCCATAGAAGCCCCGTCATAGCCGTATTCGGCAAAGTGAGCTAAAGCGACTTGATGAATACGATTAGCCGTTACCATTTTTACCTCCGATAATAATTTTAATTTCCTTCCTACCGTTCGTTAGTTATTATTTCACAGGATGAAGGACGTGTCAATTATGAAGACGTCAAAATGATATTGGTATAGCAATTAAATCGTTCATTGGGCATAATGAAAGCACAGCATACATATATATTCAGCGCTTCGAGGCTCATTTATTCGAACCCGCAGCTGTCGGGTACGTAATATGGAGATGGGTTAGTTCGGGGAGGGGGTACACGATGAGAAGGACGTTTCAAGTTATTATTTTTATAATCATGCTGCTTACGCTCGGATATTATGTGAACGATACATTTGGCAAAACGATTGCTTGGGCACTCAGCTTGCTGACCACATTGGCGGTTATCACGTTGGTGATTACTATTTTTATGGAAAATCGTCATCCTTCCAGCACGGTGGCATGGATACTGATGCTTGCGCTCGTACCTGTTGTCGGGTTCTTTTTTTATTTGTTATTCGGTCAAAATTATCGCAAACGAAGAAAGTATTCACAGAAGGCAAAACGGGATAAGCACAGCTACGGCTTTCTTGATAAAGAGCAAATGGCCAGACACCCGCGATATGCGGAATTCACGCCAGACCAGCGTCTGATGCTGCAATTAACGAATCGTATGAGCAAAAGTCCCGTTACATTTTCTTCTCACACGGAAGTGTTAACGAATGGCGAGGAGACGTTTGCCTCACTCATTACAGAATTAAAAAAAGCACGTCATCATATTCATATGGAGTATTACATCTATAGAGATGACGAGATTGGCCGCGAGATTAAGCAGATATTGATGGAAAAGGCGAGGCAAGGCGTAGAAGTTCGCTTTATGTACGATGCGGTAGGCAGCTTATATTTGAAGAAACCTTTTGTCGAGGAGATGCGTCGTGCTGGGGTTGAGGTTGCTGCTTTTGGCCCTGTGAAGCTGCGTGTCTTCTCAAGTAAAGTAAATTATCGCAATCATCGTAAAATTGTCATTGTAGATGGCAATGTCGGCTTTATTGGCGGGCTCAACGTTGGTGATGAATATTTAAGCCGCAACAAAACCTATGGGTTCTGGCGAGACACTCACATGATCGTAAGAGGAGAAGCGGTGCAGACGCTGCAAGTAATCTTTCTTCAGGATTGGCGACATATGACGGAGCAGCATATTACAGGGGCGCAGTATTTCGTGGCGTGCTCTTCCGGTGTTGAGGAGCAAGGGGCGGTTCAAATAATAGCCAGTGGCCCCGATCAGGAATTCCAGACGATGAAAAATGTATTCTTCTCCATGCTAACGTCTGCCAAACGATCGATATGGATTGCGACGCCTTATTTTATACCGGATGAAGATATTTTTACGGCACTCAAAGTGGCTGCATTATCTGGCATCGAAGTAAAGCTGCTGTTTCCCAGCAAGCCTGATAAGTGGCTTCCTTTTTTAGCGTCTCATTCATACTTTACTGGATTAATCGAAGCTGGGGCACGTATATATGAATATGAAAAAGGTTTCCTGCACTCTAAACTTATTATTGTAGATGGCGAGCTGGCTACGATCGGCACGACCAATATGGATATGCGCAGCTTCTACTTGAATTTTGAAGTGAACGCGTTACTGCTGCGTACCGAGAGTGTTCAGCGTTTGGTGAGCGACTTTGAACGAGACTTGCAGTCGGCAACGCGAATTCGGGAAGAACAGTTTTTACGCAGACGTATGGCAACACGATTTTTGGAATCGGTGGCCCGCTTGTTCTCGCCGCTGTTATAGCGGCGGGTACTCCTGCATAACGATCAAGGCCGTATGGATTGACGGATGGTAATCTTTGTGGCATCATAAGAGATAATTATTTTTGAGAACGATTATCATCTTCGGTTAGTTCGGCTAGCGTAATAACGCTGCTGCTGAATTAGGATTTTACGTATGTGTATTTAGCTTATTGATTATAGAATTCAAGTATAGTGGCGTTCAAGCGCAAGGAGGAACGACAATGGGAGTATTGCAGACGCAGTCGTTAACGTTGTCTTACGGGGATACCAACATAATAGAAGATTTATCCGTGCAAATTCCAGAAGGTAAGATTACGGTGCTTATTGGAAGCAATGGCTGCGGCAAGTCTACACTGCTCCGCTCGCTTGCTCGGCTTATGAAGCCTAACCAAGGATCTGTGTTGCTGGATGGACGTGATATCCACCAGTCGGCCACGAAGGAAGTTGCTCGCAAGATGGCGATCCTGCCCCAAGGCCCCGTTGCACCGGAAGGGTTAACTGTACATCAGTTGGTTAAGCAGGGACGATATCCTTACCAGACATGGCTGAAGCAGTGGTCTGAAGAGGATGAGAAGCTGGTAAGTTACGCGCTTAAGGTGACTAATATGGAGCCTTTTGCAGATCGTTCTGTTGATGCGCTGTCAGGTGGACAACGTCAGCGAGCATGGATTGCGATGACATTGGCACAGAACACGGACATTATTTTGCTGGATGAGCCGACTACATACTTGGATATGAGCCACCAGATCGAGATCCTTGATCTGTTGTATGAATTGAATCGCAAGGAAGGTCGTACGATTGCGATGGTTCTACATGACTTGAACCTGGCTTGTCGTTATGCGGACCATATTATTGCTGTACGTGACAAAGGGATTTATAATCAAGGCGCGCCGGAGAGCATCTTGACACCGCAGCTGGTAAAAGATGTATTCCATATGGAATGTGTAATCTGCTCTGATCCGCTATTTGGCACACCGATGTGTGTACCGCGTGGCAAGGGGCGGATGTGCCCTGCTAATTGTGAATTGTTGGAGCAGTGTGATGCTCCACAATTGGTAGGCGCTGTATAAGGAAAGATGAAGTGATATTGGTACGGTGAAGCCATCTCCTGCATCATGGTATGCAAGATGGCTTTTTTTGCTGCAAACAGGCGTTTATTTATTGACAACCTGTTAATTAACACGTACGCTTTTCTTGAAAATGTCTTTGGTAAGAGGACAATATCTGCATACACTAGGGTAATAAGCTGTACTCGGGTTATTCAGATGGAGGAGGAACGGTATGAAGTACCGCAGTGTCTTTGACATTATTGGTCCGATTATGGTTGGCCCTTCGAGCTCCCATACGGCGGGGGCAGCGAAGATCGGCAGATTGGCTCGCAGCATCTTCGGGCGCCAGCCCCGACAAGTTCACATTTCATTGTATGGGTCGTTTGCCGAAACGTTTAAAGGGCATGCGACAGACGTCGCTTTAATAGCTGGCTTGCTGGATTATGATACCAATGATCCACGTTTGCCTGAGGCTCCGAAATACGCAGAGGAAGCAGGCGTTGAAGTTAACATTACGACTGAAGAGGCCGTTCCAGAGCACCCGAACACAGCGCGTATCTTGATGAAAGACGACCAGGATGAGATGGAGGTCGTAGGAATCTCGATCGGCGGCGGCAAGGTGGAGATCTGCGAGCTGAATGGGTTTCAGTTGAATTTGTCTGGGCAGAGCCCAGCTATACTGGTTGTGAACCATGACCGTTTCGGCGTCATTGCTGGTGTGACGAACATATTAAGCCAGCAACAAGTGAATATTGGCAATATGAAGGTGTCACGTAAGGAAAAAGGGAAGATGGCTCTAATGGTCATTGAAACGGATGAGATGATGAATGAAGTGATTATAGATGAAATCCGTAAGCTTCCAGGTGTGAGCCGAGTTCTCCGCATGGAGGATTAGATCAAGTTCCGATGCAGATCTTAACAACGAATTTGATCCGTAATCAGGGCAGCGAATGCTGAGTATATACGGAATTACTGTGTATACGCTCTGGGACTAGAGTGAACGGATGGAGTAACGAAAAAGGAGGTAACGCTTACATGTTTCGTAACGTAGCTGAATTAGTTGCCTTGGCTGAAGAGCGTTCGTGCTCAATTGCCGATATTATGATTGAGCAAGAAGTAAGGGTATCAGGTCGCAGCCTCGAGCAGGTTCGCGAGCAGATGGGCCGCAATCTGGACGTGATGGAGCAGGCTGTGGAACGCGGATTAAACGGCGTGCAGTCCCATTCGGGATTGACTGGTGGAGACGCGGTCAAGATGCATCACTATATAGCCAGTGGCAAAGGTTTGAGCGGACACACCATTCTCGACGCTGTTAGCAAGGCAGTTGCAACCAATGAAGTCAACGCAGCTATGGGTCTTATTTGCGCAACGCCGACTGCGGGCTCCGCTGGTGTTGTGCCAGGCGTATTATTTGCGCTTCGTGACAAGCTGAATCCGACGCGCGAGCAGATGATCGACTTTTTGTTCACTTCCGGCGCCTTTGGCATGGTAGTGGCGAATAACGCGTCGATCAGCGGCGCAGCAGGTGGCTGCCAAGCCGAAGTTGGCTCTGCCGCAGGTATGGCCGCCGCATCGATCGTGGCGCTTGCTGGCGGTACACCGCAGCAGTCCGCGACGGGTATGGCAATTGCGCTTAAGAACTTGCTTGGCCTCGTCTGTGACCCGGTTGCGGGCCTTGTCGAGGTGCCATGCGTAAAGCGCAACGCAATGGGGGCGGCTGTGGCTATGGTAGCCGCAGATATGTCGCTTGCTGGCATCACGAGCACGATCCCGTGCGACGAGGTGATCGAGGCGATGTTCCGCATCGGGCAGACGATGCCGACTGCACTGCGGGAGACTGCGTTGGGCGGGCTTGCCGCAACACCTACAGGCAAGCGGCTGAAGCAAGAGATATTTGGCGATGCAGATTCCCAAAAGCCATAAAGAACGATAAAATAACCTTTGTCCTGTTCAGTTGAACTTAGGCAAAGGTTATTTTGTTGTTTTAGTCGAAGTAGTTCTTATCTATTATTAAATTTTTGGCCTGTTCCGTTTACAACTACAGTCCATGTTCGTTACTATAGATCAGGTGTGGATTGCGCATAATACACCCTAACGCATTAGTATAAGTTAAAGTACACAATAAGCAGAGTATACAAGAGCAGATAGAAATAGGTTGTGTGTGTGAAAGCGAACAAGACAATCAGCAATCCTTTATAAGCAAGCAGCAAACATAGAACCTCGAAAGGGGCAGCAACTTGATATGTCTAAGCAGGATCTACATATAATGCAGGGAAATCAGCAAGAAAGTGTGACCGCGCAGCGTAAAGCGGAGCACGTGCGCATTTGCTTAGAAGAACAGGTGAATGGCGTGGGGATCACGACTGGCCTCGAACAGTATCGTTTTGTCCATCAGGCGCTGCCTGAGATTGACTTTAATGATATTAATATCTGTACAGAGTGGTTTGGCAAATCGATGGCAGCCCCGTTTCTGATCAGCTCGATGACTGGGGGCAGTCATGGAACGGGTGCAATCAATCGCCGCTTGGCTGCTGCAGCCGAAGCTAGGGGCTGGGCCATGGGCGTGGGGTCTGTGCGTGCGGCGGTCGAAGATGAGACGGTCGCTGAGACGTTCCGATTGCGTGATGTGGCACCGACGATTCCACTGCTGGCTAACATAGGTGCTGTACAGCTTAACATGGGGATGAGCGTTGACCATTGCCGTCGTGCAGTTGACATTGTAGAGGCGGATGCGCTTGTCCTGCATCTAAATGCGATGCAAGAAGTATTTCAGCCGGAGGGCGATGTTAACTTCTCCCGTCTACTGCCTAAGATTGAAGCGCTGTGCAGTCAATTAGGCGTACCAGTCGGTGTAAAGGAAGTGGGATGGGGCATAGCTGCTGACACAGCTTGCCTGCTTGCAGAAGCTGGCGTATCCTTTATCGATGTAGCCGGAGCTGGCGGCACATCCTGGAGCCAGGTGGAGAAGCTGCGTTCAAAGGTAGGTGTGCGTCGCCGTGCAGCCGATGTGTTTGCAGATTGGGGCATCCCTACGGCAGATAGCGTAATTCAAGTGCGCGATGCGCTGCCAGGTATGGCACTCATTGCCAGCGGGGGACTGAATCATGGTGTGGACGCCGCCAAAGCATTAGCCTTGGGTGCAAACTTCGCCGGTTATGGCCGCTCGCTGCTAGCGTCTGCGGTTGAAACCGATGAAGCTGTATACGAGATGCTGGAACAGGTCGAATTGGAACTTAAAATAGCGATGTTTGGCATCGGTGCAGCATCGTTATTAGAGCTGCGAGGGACGACCAGGTTAGCTAAAGGCTGATGGCTGTGCGGAATAGTGGCTTTGCAGTACATTTTATTAACCTGAAAGATTTGTGGATGCCTCTGTCTTAAGTAGTACGCTGTAAGCAGCGGATACTTGTAAAGTCGGGTCATCATGACCACTTCAGGCGATTGTTCGCTTATTCTAGTTCGCATTTTGCTAACGGTGTATTTTATGGTCAAACAGAGTTATTATTTTTGTGCCGAAAAGTGTTGAAAACGCTTGAATTTGACCATTAAGCGTGAAAAAAGTAAATATTTATTTAATTTTGGGAAATAAAACCTGTACCCATACAATGGAAAATCCTTTATATTAGGTTTGAAATCACAATCTAACGTTCGGAATTATCATTTGTTATTTGGTCATGCATCGATACCGAACGAGCGAGCGTCGATACATACTTACTTATAGAAGGAAGGTTGTCGGGATGAAACAATCAGTTTTCAACTTCAGCACCAAGACGGTGGTTGCTATCGGTATCGGAGCGGCTTTATACGGCTTGCTCGGTAATATTTCTATTCCTCTTATTGCCCAGACGGCACTGCGGCCGGCTATTGCGATTTTGACCATTTTTGGTGCCATGTTCGGACCCGTGGTAGGTTTGCTTAGCGGCTTTATCGGTCACATCATCACAGACTTAACGTGGGGCGGCGGCCAGATCTGGTGGACGTGGGTAGTGGGTTCTGCCGTTACGGGTCTGGGAATGGGACTTGTATCTATGAGCCGTTCCTTTAATGTAAATGAAGGTAGCTCCAGCACATCACATATCGTGACGCTAGCTGTAGCAGGCAGCTTAGCGCTTGCCGTAGGTTTTGGTGTGTCCAGTGTGCTCGACGTGTACTTGTACGGAGAAGCGCCTGATAAGATGTGGGCACAATATGGTTTTGCTACGATTTCTAACGTTATTGTTCATTTGGTATTAGGTGTTCCGGCTGTGCTCGGCTTGTTAAAGCTGAACCGTCGCAATTCCAACCTTAAAGTAATGAAATAGGCATCACAGCATGACAACGACAGGAGTTATTGAATAGATGAACCAACCAATTATCTCTTTTCGAGATTTTAGTTTTCAATATCGCAGCTTGTCTGAACCCACGCTTAAAGGAATCAACCTCGATATTTATCCGGGGGAGAAAATATTAATCGCTGGTCCAAGTGGTTCTGGCAAGTCTACTTTAGCCCATTGTATCAATGGGCTCATTCCTTTTACATATGGCGGCACTATTACAGGCGACTACACGCTTCAGGGGAAACGTCCAGCCGATCTGAGCATATTTGAGATTAGCCAGACAGTTGGCACGATATTGCAGGATCAGGACGGGCAATTTATTGGCCTGTCGGTCGGTGAAGATGTTGCTTTTGCATTTGAAAACGAATGCATGCCCCAATCCGAGATGCGCCCGCTAGTGGAGCAGGCGCTGCAGGTGGTTGATATGCTTCCACTTATCAACCAGAGCCCGCATGATTTGTCGGGCGGCCAGAAACAGCGTGTATCCCTGGCGGGCGTCATTTCCATGGACACAGAGGTTCTGCTGTTTGATGAACCGCTTGCCAATTTGGATCCAGCCAGTGGGAAAAGGGCGATCGAGCTAATGGAGGATATTCACCAGAAGTCCAACAAGACGATGATTATTATCGAACACCGTGTGGAAGACGTGCTCGAGCAGCCTATCGATCGTATCGTAGTGATGGCCGAAGGTGAAATTGTCGCGATTGGGACGCCGGATGAATTGTTAGCCTCCAGTATGCTGCAGGCCCATGGCTTGCGCGAACCATTATACGTTGCCGCGCTCAAATATGCTGGTGTGGAATTGGATAAGGAAGATCATCCCTCTTCACTGGAGCGGTTAAGTTTACGTGGCGAAGTGCGTGAACGTCTAAGTATATGGTTAGGAGAAGAGTTGGATGCAGCCGATAAAAGCCCATCCGAACCCATCCTAGCCTTACAGGACGTGAAGTTCTCCTACGATGGTGAACGTGACATAATAAAAGGGGTATCGCTTCATATCGGACGTGGTGAACGTGTGGCCTTGCTCGGCAACAACGGCGCTGGAAAGTCTACACTCTCTCACTTATTTACTGGGATTGCTAAACCTTCGTCAGGCGACGTGCTTTACGGTGGGGAACGTATTAATGAATGGTCTATACGAAAGCGCGGTCAACATATCGGCTATGTAATGCAGAATCCAAATCATATGATTACGCAGCAGATGATAGCGGATGAAGTTAGTCTCGGTCTGCGCATGAGAGGAATGCCTGCAGACGCGGTAACAGCACGCGTGGAAGAGACGCTGCGCACATGTGGATTGTACGGTTATCGGAACTGGCCAATCTCTGCATTGAGTTATGGACAGAAGAAACGGGTAACGATCGCATCTATCTTGGCACTGCAGCCGGAGATTATGATTCTGGACGAACCAACTGCAGGGCAGGATTACAAGCATTATACGGAGTTTATGGATTTTATCGTATCCTTGTCAGACCAAGGGACGTCATTCTTATTTATTACCCACGACATGCATTTGGCACTGGAGTATACCGATCGTGCCGCGGTGCTTCATGACGGGCGATGCATCGCACAGGGAACGACCTCACAGGTGCTTACGAATATCGAGGCAATTGCACAGGCCAATCTCAAAGAGACATCGCTTGGCAAGCTTGCCCGCAGTACGGGAGTCGCGCAGCCGGAACGGTTCGTTCAGCATTTTATTCAGCATGAGAAGAAGGTGAAGCGCGATGAGTAAGTCCGGAACTTTGTACATTGAGGGCAACTCGTTATTTCACCGTATGGACGGCGCGGCAAAGCTGTTTATGTTTGCTGTTTGGACGGTATTTGTCTTTCTGTTTCAGGATATTCGTATCTTCGTGCCGCTTTTCCTATTTGGGATCGGACTGCTAATTGCAGCGAAGCTGCCTTATAAACGAATTCGTTTCTTCTTGTGGTTGATGATTGTATTTAACTTGATGAATTGCGTGTTAACCCTACTTATTACACCTGCTTATGGTAGTAAAGTGTGGGGAACGACGACCGTCATCTTGAATTTGGGCTACAACGTGCTGACACTGGAATCGGTTTTTTATGTGTTGACGCTAACCCTAAAGTACATGTCGATGATGCCGATTACATTATTGTTTATCTTTACAACACATCCAACTCGGTTTGCGAGCAGTTTGAACCGAATCGGTGTACCCTACAAGATTGCCTTTGCATTCAGTATTGCTTTTCGATATGTACCAGATCTTCAGACGGAATTCCGTAACATCTCTAATGCAATGCAAGCTCGTGGCATGGGATTTGGCAAAGGTGAAGGTTCCTATAAGGAACGCTTTAAGCACTTTGTGTCGATTGCAATTCCGCTTGTGCAATCCTCCTTACATCGCATCGAGACCGTTTCCAATGCGATGGATTTGCGTGGGTTTGGCCGCCATCGGCGTCGGACCTGGTTCTCAGCGACGGCATGGCAGCGAGCGGATTATTGGATCGCCGTGATCTGTGTCATCGTGATGGTGGCTGCAATTACCGTGCGCATTAGCGGTTTCGGTACATTCTGGTATCCATTTACGTCTGTTTAACCCTAAAGTAGACCATGTTCTGTTCTTGCGAACGATAGCTGATAGGCCAAAAAATCATTTGAGGATTTTGGCCATCTCATTGTTGTTCAGCCTGACAGGGTGTGGTCTTTTTTTGATTTACATCCTATTTAACTCTATTTGATACGAATCTTGATTTTGTGTGATAACGTGAATGTATTGGCAGATCAAAGGTTGATTGTGATGTCGCAGACGGGTTGAGAAGAGGAGAACACCCTTCTTGCGTGTATCGGGAATATAAGGCCTGCAGTTATCGCAGGTTTGTTCCGAATGCGCACGAATGGGTGTAATTTGTGCTGCTCAATACAGCAATCGTCGGCATCGGATCTGCTTAATCAATCGGTTGAAGGAGGAATAATATTGTTTAAAATGACGTTGTGTCACATGAGACGTAAGTTGATCTTGGGGTTGTTGATGGCTGTACTCCTAACCGTATTTCATGATGCCGCGAGTGGGCTGTCCATGGCGGAGGCAGCGGATGTACCCCATGCTTCGAGTCAAGGGCTGCTGGGAGCAGGTGTGAGTTTGGCGGCAAACCAAGATAGGCATTTTACGGTGAGGGAAACTACATATGGTCCGGAGGGGGCTGACGAGGAGCAGTCCGAGTCGGTGTTAACCACTTCTCCTTCAACCCTCATGGAGGAGACGTTTGACAACATACCCGATGGTCAACTCCCAATAGGCTGGGAGAAGATAGAAGGTGACTTTCAAGTTCGCAGCGGAGCGCTAGTTGGACGTTCGCTTGCGAGCGTAAGCCCTGCTCGAATTTTACTGCCGCCTGGTATCGAAGGAGACGGCAACGTGATATTTGAAACGGATATGACGTTTCTAAGTGTGGTTGAGCCTAGCCGTTGGGCCTCTCTTATGTACCGGATACAGTCGATGCAGGAAAAAGGGCATTATCCTTATTATCAGTTTGCTTTTCGTCAAGGTGCAACCGCAGCAAACGGTATTGAGTTCGCGTACCGTACACCGCAGAACAGCTGGGACGTGCGGGAGAAGACATCGCACAGTACGTCATTTGCTATAAATAAAACCTATCACATGAAAGTGGTGGCCTCTCGCGAGCGAGTGCGCCAATATGTAGACGGCGAGTTGCTGCTTGATACGGACCGTGCAGGCGAACATGCCAATGGCCGCTTAGGATTTCAGGCGAACGGCGTCCAAGTTCGTTTTGACAATGTAAAGGTTACTTTGCATCCCCCGTTGCTACCCCCCATTACTTCTAAGACAAAGGCTTATCAGCCGATGAAGCCTAACACTAATCTAGTATTTACCCCCGATCTGGCAGTTACCGAGGTTGAATCTCTGGAGCATCTTATGAAGCTCGCAAACCAAGGCACAACTACCGTATGGCTGAAAATAAAGCAGAATAATGATGGGCAGCTCGAAGCGTATAGCGGAAACTATCGGATTGGGCTGTTATCAGATGTACTGCACAAGCTAAAAGGGAACTTTATCCCTATGCTGGAGCCGGCTCACACAAATGAAGCACAAGCAATCGGAAAGCTGCTCCAAGAGGAAGGAATCCAAGATGCCCATCTCGTAAGCTCTGATCTTGAATTACTACACAGCATACGACAAAAAGATCTGAAGCTGCGCCGCGCTTATACCGTTACAGAAACCTCTCTGTTAACAGAAGGTCAGCTTGGCAGGATAAGCATGGATGCGCATTCAGTTGGCGCGAACATCGTTGTACTGCCACAGGCTGTATCCACGCAGGAGAACGTGCACTACTTGGCTGTACGAGGCCTGGCATCCTGGGTGCTCACGGATAACAGCGACTTAGGAATACACGCCGCATTGGTATCTGGGGCGAGGGGGATTGTTACTTCTCAGCCTGCGAAGGTTAGGGGCGCTTGGAACGTGTACCCGAAGGCCACGCTGCTTCATCGACCGATCCTGATCGCCCATCGTGGTGCGCCTCAGGTTGCCCCTGAAGATACTCTGGCTTCGTATGAAAAGGCAATACAGCTCGGCAGCGAAGTGATGGAGAACGATATCAGGCGCACCGCAGATGGTGAATTGGTGCTCCTTCACGACGAGACCGTGCACCGTACAACGAATGGAACGGGTTTTCTGCGAAATATGACTTTGCAGGAAGTAAAGAAGCTGGATGCAGGAAGTTGGTTCGGACCGTCATTTAAGGGGGAGCGTATTCCTACATTACGTGAGGCGCTGCGGCAGTTAAAGGGACGTCCTGTTATCATGCTGGCTGAACCAAAGGAAGACGGTTTGGAAGCTCAGATTATTCAGATCATTAAGGAGGAAGGCGTAGAGTCTCAGGTCTTGATTCAAAGCTTTAATGATCAGCATTTGCGTCATTCACGTGATATAGAACCAGCTTATGGCAGAGGTTTGCTAGAGTCACAGACACCCCCTTTAAGTGCTGCATTAGATAAGGCGATGAAGCAGCAGCAATATTATACGGCGCTTCAATCCATGTCGGCGCCAAGCTTTGGGAGCATGTATCCAGAATTAGCTGCATATGGTGGCAGCCGTGGTCTTACGTTCTGGACATGGACGGTTAATGATCTGAACAAGATGAAACAATTGATTAGTCTTGGTGTTCACGGAATTATTACGGATCTCATGCACCAACTAAAGGATGATACCGTACGCGTCCAATTGCGGACCGATCAGTTGGAGCTAAAGATTGGCCATGCGTTCCAACCTGTTATTGAACGGATTACTAGGGACGGAAGAAAGGTCGTTGTAGAGGCGCCCTCGGTAAAGTGGGTTGTAGTGCAGCCTGTCAACTCATTGATTCAACAGGTGAATCCCAAGACCGGTCTGTCCGAGCTCGTGGCCAGCAGCCCAGGAAAGGCGATTGTCATGGCGACGGTAACTGGTACTGCGGCGGGTGGAACATGGCAATTCATAAGTGCGCCTGTGGAAGTTCAGGTTGCACCTTAACGAAACCTTCATCTCCCGATAACATGACGATGTTAATTGGGCGTTACATTGGAACGGTAGGGCGAACAAGCCCGCAGATCATTGAACCGGAAGTTCAGAAGGGGAGATAAGAACAGATGCAAATGCGTGCAAAATGGATGCTGCTTGTTGTTTTGTGCTTTACGATGCTGCTCGGATGTGCAAAGTCACAGACAGCAGACACGTCAGCAAGTGCAAACAAAGAGCCTGAAAAGGCCCAGACTACACCTGCAGCAGAAGAGCCAATTGAGCTTCAATTTTATTATCCGATTGCGGTTGGTGGTCCGTTAACAAAGGTTATTGAGGACATGACGGCTAAATTTACCCAAAAACACCCAAATATTAAGGTGAATTCGGTATACACAGGCAGTTATGCGGATACGACAACGAAGATTCAAGCTGGTATTCAAGCGCAGCAGCCTCCAGATGTGGCCGTAATGCTGTCGACAGAGCTGTTCAGTATGCTGGATACGAACGCAGTTATTCCGCTGGACGACTTTATTGCAAAAGATAGCTCGTTTAATAAAGAGGATATTTATCCGGCATTTATGGCGAATTCTCAGGTAGAAGGCAAGACATACAGCATTCCATTCCAACGCAGCACAATCGTTCTTTATTATAACAAAGCTGCTTTTAAAGAAGCTGGCTTAGATCCGGAGAAGCCGCCTACAACTTGGGAAGAGCTTGCTCAGTACGCTAGTAAGCTGAAGAAAGACGGACGCCAAGGCATTGAGATCCCAGGCTCTGGATTCGCCTATTGGATGTTCCAATTGTTCGCTTTGCAAAATGCGAAGGATGTTAATCAGAATTTGATGTCGGAAGATGGCAAAAAAGCATTCTTTAATACACCGGAGAATGTCGAGGCTCTTCAATATTGGGTTGACTTGTCTAAGAAACATAAAGTTATGCCAGAAGGTGTGATTGAGTGGGCAACGGTGCCAACCGACTTTATCGAAGGCAAGACGGCCATGATGATTCATACAACTGGCAACTTGACTAACGTCAAAAATAACGCCAAGTTTGATTTCGGCGTTGCGTTCCTGCCAATGAGCAAACAGTACGGTTCCCCTACTGGCGGCGGCAACTTCTATATCTTTAAAGATATCGATCCGAAAAAACAAGCAGCAGCATGGGAATTTATCAAGTTTATGACAGAGCCAGAGATGGCTGCACAATGGAGCATAGATACAGGATACGTAGGCGTACGCAAGTCTGCTTATGAAACTGAGCTTATGAAAAAGTATGCTGCCGAGTTCCCGCAGGCGCTCGTCGCACGTGACCAATTGCAGCATGCACACGCAGAGCTGTCAACGCACAATAACGGCAAAGTATCCAAGGCGCTCACGGATCAGATTCAAGCCGCTTTAACAGGTACGACAGATCCTGCAGCTGCGCTGAAGAAAGCGCAAGAGGATGCAGACAAAGCATTGGCTCCATTTAATAAGTAAAAGTAACAACCTCACATGCCTAACAGATTATGACGGCTGCGGGTGAGTGAGGTCATGACGAACCGGCAGAGCGACACAGGTCGTTCTGCCGGTTTGTATATGTGGAGGGATCAGGAGAGATCGCTCACCTCGGGGATCGGAAAAGGTCGATATTCTTAAATTAGACTGTTAAATAGTCGTATACTTTGTATGTTGTAAAGGGGCGATATTGATGATGACTGCTAAGTGGAGCGAGCGGTTGAAGCGTAATGGATTTGCTTGGGCGCTCCTTCTGCCTTCGCTCATATTTCTTGGCTTGTTTACTTATTATCCAATGCTGAAGACTGTATGGCTCAGCTTGCATCAATCGGACTTGGCTACTCCAAAGCCGGTGTTTATCGGCTTTGATAACTATATAACGATGTTCCAGGACGCAGTGTTCCAAAAAGTGTTCACGAACAATATATGGTTTGCCATCGGCACGGTGCCCACTTCAATGGCACTTGCGTTTGTAATGGCGCTGTTTGCTGACAAGGCAATGCGCGGCCGCGGATTCGTACGCTTTGCATACTTTTATCCGAATATGATTCCGATGATAGCAGTAGCGAATATATGGTTGTTTATTTATACACCGCAGTATGGCTTGCTTGCGAGATTTGCCTCCTGGTTCGGTCAATCCGATCTGAGTCTGCTTGGCCATCCTGATACGGTTATGGGTGCGTTAGTTGTCATGTTGATCTGGAAAGAGGCAGGTTATTTTATGATCTTCTATCTGGCAGGCCTACAGAATATTCCGAAGGATCTTTACGAATCGGCTGCAGTAGACGGGGTTGGCATATGGACGGTGCTGCGCAGGATCACAATTCCGTTAACGATGCCGACGACACTTTTTGTGGCTATAGTTGCGTTAACCAACGCCTTTAAACTTGTAGATCATCTGTGGATTATGACCAAAGGTGGCCCTGATAATGCAAGCAGTTTGCTGTTGTATCACATTTATGACACGGCATTCAGTTTCTATGATCAAGGCATGGGTGCTGCTATGACTGTCGTAATGATTGTACTGCTGCTTGTGCTGTCTTCTTTGCAATTTTTCGGATGGGACAAAAAAATCCATTATCAATAGGAGGGTGCTGCATGACTCAACCGATAGATGTCCCTTGGCATAACCGGCCCGAGCCGCGTATGATACGCTCCGAACGTGAGCTTCGTAACGAACGTATTCGCAGCAAAGCTTTAAAAGCATTGTGGACGTTCATTATGATGGTGGTTGGCGTGTTCTGGCTAATCCCATTTATATGGGTGCTGTGGACGGCGTTCCGGCCGAAGGAAGCAATCATTAGCAATGTGTTGTCCTGGCAATGGACGTTTGATCATTTTATAAAAGTATGGAATGGGGCCCCTTTCGCCCAATATTATATGAACACGTTAACGATCTCAGGCGGCGTGCTGCTTGTTCAACTGGTGACGCTGACACTAGCGGCGTATGCATTTGCCAGACTGCGCTTCTTTGGGAAAGAAGTATTGTTTATGCTGTTTCTGGTGCAAATTATGGTACCAGCAGATGTTCTTATTTTCTCTAATTACCACGTGTTAAAAGAGTTTGGTCTGCTCGATACAAAGCTTGGTATTATGCTACCTTATTTTGCTTCTGCTTTTGGAATCTTTCTACTCCGGCAAGCTTTTAAGCAAGTTCCATATGAACTTGAAGAGGCAGCCGTAGTGGAAGGAAGCTCACGTCTTGGTATTCTGTGGCGCATCTACGTACCATTAACGCGACCGATCTACGTCTCCTTTGCCGTTGTATCGGTCAGCTACCAGTGGAACAACTTCCTCTGGCCACTTATTGTCACCAACTCGGTAGAAAACCGCCCACTAACGGTTGGCTTGGCTATATTTGCCCAGTCGTTTGAAACCGGTGCTCAATGGTCGGAGGTCAGTGCGGCCACCTTGATTGTCGTCGCTCCGCTGCTTGTTTTCTTCCTGCTCTTCCAGCGTCAGTTTATTAGCAGTTTTATGCATTCCGGTATAAAAGGCTAACGAGTATAGCTCACCATTTCTCAGTCCAATAGACCCCATCATACTTATGTATGGTGGGGATTTTAATATGTTGAATAAGTGTATAAATATGAAGTGGTTCTCAAAAAGATGTCGAGGGGTGCAACTTTTTGCTGGGAGTTGGCGTCTAGGGTGGTGTAAAGCTGGACCAAGCTATCTATCTTCCCTTTCTACTGCAGAAGAATGCGGAGGATTACCATTATATTCACTATTTATTCAACACACAGGAGGAGACAACAATGAAAACATGGACTAAATTTATCGTAACAACTGGCCTAGTAGCTATGGTAGCGATACCGTTAACGGCAGGTGCTCAGGCGGTAAAGCCTATTTCCTCGAAGCCGGCTGAAACGGTAGAGCAGGTTAAGGAAATAAGTAAGACAGGAACGATTCAACAAATCGTCTACACTAAAAATGGTGCATATATGATGCTTGAGGGTAAGGAAGCCAAGCAAGGCGAGGACTTGATTCGTCTGAACTTTACAAAGAACACATTGGTTGTCGACCAGGACAGCAAGAAGGCTGACTTGTTCGAAGCATTGGAGAAGGGTTGGAAGGTGACAGCGAAGTATGGGCCGGAAATGACAAAGAGCCTCCCGCCACAAGCATCAGCTACAAAGTTTGTTATCGAGCGTGTAGAGGAATTAAAAGCTATTAAATCAACAGGCATCATTGCTGAAGCGAAGGATAACCGCCTTGTTGTAGTTGGAACTAGTCCTGTCATTCTTACCGTAACCGATGAGACTGTCATTACAGACGCCAATGGTAACAAATTGGATAAAAGCGCGCTGAAATCCAACACGCGCATTGAAGCAGAGTACGGTCCAATTATGACGATGAGCATGCCTCCAATGAGTGGTGCTAAAAGCATCGTTGTATTGGGCGAGACGGCTCGTGTGGAAGGTGTGGTAGCCGAATCTGCGAAGCAAGAAAGCGACACTAGCCGCGTTCATATTGACGTAAAGGCTGACGACGAGCTGGAGAACGATATCATTTTGAACATTACAGGAGATACAAAGATCGTAGATGTATACGGACAAGAGCTTAAAACAAGCGATCTTACAAAAGGTGTTAAGGTGGTAGGTTTCCATTCCTTGATGACAACCAGATCCATCCCGGCAATAAGCAACGCGGTACTTGTAGTAGTTCAGCCATAATAGAAGTGAGAATAGAACAACCCCAGCCGTTCGGACAGTAACGGTTGGGGTTGTTTTTACTGTTATTGATGAAATAATGGGGCTGTCATGCTATTCTTTTTACCTCCATTTGCTAAATTGAATCCGTTTGGCAACATAATATACAAAAAATGTTCGAATCGAATTGCGAACCGTCTATATTCACATGCTATAATGGGTGATAAAACCACGACGCCATGGTGGCGCGTCATCTGGAGGATTAGAACTGATGGGCATAACAAGTCGAGTCGATATGTACTTTACATTCGATTCCGCGGTTAATCTGCAGGAACTGCTCTGTGTGATGGAAAATGGTACGTGGGAACAATCATCAGAAGCGGCCCAAGAATGTTTTGATTTTTTGAGTATGGAGGAAGCTAGCGAAAGTAAGGCTACTTACTTGATTCATCCGCTGCTTGACCTGCTATGTGTCCGTAATAAGTCCGTTGCCAAAGCATATGTGCTTAACCGAATGACAGGATTGATGGTGCAGGATATGGACGTATATCCCGATTTTGGAGTGACGCCGTCCATAGCGGCTGCCAGTCAACAGTCAAGCTGCCGCTATCAAGTATGGCGTACAGCTATGATTGAACGATTGGGCGATCTGCTGCAGCTTCTGGAGGAAGACGAGGCAACTGCTGTCCAGACGATCTACGCGCTTCACCTGCTGCAAAGTGAGGATGAACGTGTTGAGGCTGGACTACTTGAGACAACCTTGCATACAAAATCGGCAAGAATCCGGTTGAACGGGCTGCTAGCCCTGACCGACTGGCGCCGCAGAGCCGGGAAGCCGTATAATCCGGCGATTGCATTCGGCCAGGCGCACAGCGATGCGCTGTATGAAGCGATGCGAGCGGTTTGTATGTGCTTGACAGCGGGGCAGCAAGTAAGAGCACATGATTGGTCGCACCTGCTCAGAGGTGTTGAACTGCCAAGAATAGATCGGATGACCTTCCCTTGGGCAGACGGTTCGCCAGCAGCTTGTTGTGCACAGGCGGCACGTATTGCGATGTCTCGAATGGGCTGGGAACGGGATCAGCGCGCTTGGTGGTGGAAAGAGTGCTTGAGTGAGACCGTCAAGGCTCATCGTATGAGGTCGCGGACGATTACATGGGAATGCGGTCAAGCTGAAGTGCAGTGGGATGAAGAATGGCTGCAATGGAATTGGAATGGGCCGATGCTTATTGCGGACAATATGCTGCAATCGCTGTTTATGGACGGAGAAGCGGTTGGTGCATTTAACGAGCAATGTACAGCAGTGCGTGAAGCACTAAAGGTACTTGCTCATCAGCAAATCGAATCACCTAACGCTTCGAAGTATGGTGTGAAGCATTTGCTGTACCCATTGAATTTTAAGATCTAAATGGTGAAGCACTTGTCCATAACAAACTCCCAATGTGGCTGTCCACATGGGAGTTTCTTCTTTGTCTCAGAATTAATCTGTTTTTTTTGGCTTTTGCTTAAAAGGGACGGCTGTCTTAGCCTGTTCTAACGTATCGTTGACAAATGCCATGTCTTGGTTCTTTGCTTTCATATTGGTTGAGCCGACGTAATTGCCTTGATGGGTCTTGTTTTCCATAGTTCAAGTCCTTTCTTGACTGATTAAGCCAAAGCCATCCTAGGCTCGCTTAACTGTAGTGTGGGATGAGCAGGATTAAACTATGCGTTCTTTTGTTGATAAAGGTACCAGGTACAGGTTTATGGCTTTGGTGGAAACGCGGATTTGCATACAACGGTTCATTAAAGTGAAAGTATGGGCAATCTCCGCTGATTCTGATATAATAAAGAAAGAGTGAAGAATTTCATTTTGCATAGAAAGTAATACATCTAGTCAATGGCTAGGTTTTTTTTATGTGGTTGGTTATAATGGTTAAGGAATTTTTTTTGTAGCTAGTAGGAAACGTCTGGATACGTTGTTAAAGAAATCGTAAAAATTCACTTCGTAAACACTCATAACCGTGAGATGGATAACGAATGTATGGAGATATCATATACGCAGCTGAGGAGTGGGATGGGAAATGGCATTAAAAGCAGGAATCGTAGGCTTGCCTAACGTCGGGAAATCGACTTTGTTTAACGCAATAACACAAGCGGGTGCAGAATCTGCAAACTATCCATTTTGTACGATTGATCCAAACGTAGGTGTAGTTGAAGTACCGGATGAGCGTCTGGACAAATTGACGGAACTTGTAGTTCCCAATCGTACGGTTCCGACAGCATTCGAATTTGTTGATATTGCGGGACTTGTGCGCGGCGCAAGCAAAGGGGAAGGACTAGGCAATAAGTTTCTTGCTCATATTCGCGAAGTAGACGCGATTGTGCATGTGGTACGCTGTTTTGAAGACGAGAACATTACACACGTCGACGGCAAAGTAGATCCAATCAGTGATATTCAGACGATTAACCTGGAGTTAATTCTGGCTGACCTGGAGTCCGTCGAGAAGCGTCTTGATCGTACGAAGAAGAATATGAAGAGCGGCGACAAGAAATATGCTCTTGAGGCTTCTGTGCTGGAGAAGCTGAAAGATGCTTTATACGATGATAAACCGGTTCGCAGCGTGGATCTTACAGAAGATGAGAAAGCGGCTGTTCGCGAACTGCATTTGTTGACTAGCAAGCCTATTCTGTATGCAGCCAATGTGAGTGAGGATGAAGTAGCAACTGCGGATAACAATCCTTATGTAGCCAAAGTTCGTGAATTTGCTGCTGAAGAGGGCGCGGAAGTAGTGCCGATCAGTGCAAAGGTAGAGGCCGAGATTGCAGAGCTTGAAGGAGAAGATCGTACCATGTTCCTAGAAGAGCTTGGTCTTGAAGAATCCGGTTTGAACCGTTTGATCAAAGCTGCCTATCGCCTGCTTGGTCTTTACACGTACTTTACAGCTGGCGTGCAAGAAGTACGCGCATGGACGATTCGCAAAGGCATGAAAGCACCGCAAGCAGCGGGGGTTATTCATACAGACTTTGAGCGTGGATTTATCCGTGCGGAAGTGGTTTCTTTTGACGATCTAGTTGCGGGCGGCTCGATGAACGTGGTGAAGGAGCAGGGCAAGCTCCGCTTGGAAGGAAAAGAATATGTGGTTCAAGACGGCGACGTCATGCATTTCAGATTTAACGTCTAGCGATACAGTCGCGGTTGTTAGATCTGAATTTTAACGGCTTACTTAATAGGGTAGGTGTTAAATATAGCTTGGAACCGACAGAGCGTGCGCAGGCACGTTTCGAGTAGGTATACTGTAGAATATAAAGTGAGGTGACCCCGTATGATGTTAGATCGTTTGCAAGCATTGGCTGACCGCTACGAGAAGCTAAGCGAATTGCTCTGTGACCCGGATGTCGCCAGCGACCCGAAGAAGCTGCGTGATTATTCCAAAGAGCAATCCGATCTGCAAGGCGCATATGAAGCTTATATGGAATATAAGAATGTCATGAGCGAGCTTGAAGCGGCAAAAGCCATGATGCAAGAGAAGTTGGACGACGAGATGCGTGACATGGTCAAAATGGAAATTGAAGACTTGAGCGGACGTCAGAAAGAATTGGAAGAGCGCATTCGTGTGCTGCTGCTGCCTAAAGATCCTAACGATGATAAGAACGTGATTGTCGAGATCCGTGGAGCTGCGGGTGGAGACGAAGCAGCCTTGTTTGCTGCAGATCTGTACCGGATGTACACGCGATATGCAGATACACAAGGCTGGCGCACGGAGCTTATGGAAGCGAACATTAATGATCTGGGCGGCTTTAAAGAAGTTATCTTCATGATTAGCGGTAAAGGCGCATACAGCAAGATGAAGTACGAGAGCGGTGCTCATCGGGTACAACGTATTCCAGTAACGGAATCTGGCGGACGTATTCATACATCAACGTCGACAGTCGGTGTAATGCCTGAGATCGAAGACTTTGAAGTAGAGATTCTGGACAAAGACATTCGAGTAGATACATTCTGTTCCTCCGGTGCTGGTGGACAGTCCGTTAATACGACGAAATCTGCGGTTCGTGTCACTCACGTTCCGACAGGTATCATCGCGACATGTCAGGACGGCAAGTCTCAGAACGACAATAAGGCCAAGGCGCTGCAAGTGTTGCGTGCACGTATCTATGATATAAAACGTCAGGAAGAAGAAGCAAAGTCTGCGGCTGAACGTAAAAGCAAGGTCGGAACGGGAGATCGCAGTGAGCGGATTCGGACGTACAATTTTCCACAGAGCCGTGTAACGGACCATCGTATTGGTCTGACGCTGCATAGGCTGGATCAAGTACTGAACGGTGATATGGAAGATATCGTTCAAGCGTTAACGATTACCGAACAGGCAGAACTTCTGGAGCGGGAGAATCAATTATGATCAATAGCGGTAACGGAGATGGAACTCAACACGAGTTCCGCCTTGAGCTGCCGCTCACAATAAGGGAAGCCTGGTTACAGGCTTCTTCTTGTTTATCTGCAAGCAGCGTGGCGGATGGTCAGCATCATGCCGAGCTGCTGCTCCGGCATGCGCTTGGCTGGGAGCGAGCGGCTTACTTGAGCCGCTTACTGGAGCTGCTTCCGGAAGCTGCGGCAGCAGCGTACGGAGCCATGATTGCGCGGCGAGCACTTGGGGAGCCGACGCAATATATTATGGGCGAAGCCTATTTTTATGGGCTTCGGTTTGAAGTGTCGGCGGACGTATTGATCCCGCGTCCGGAGACGGAACTGCTTGTGGAAGCAGTGCTGGAAGAAACAAAGCTGCTGTATGGTGACTTGGCTTCGTTGAGAGCCGCTGATATTGGAACAGGCAGCGGTGCAATCGCCTGTACGCTTGCGTATGAGCGTCCGGAATGGCAGCTGGTTGCAGTGGATATATCACCAGGGGCATTGCAGATGGCACGTCATAATGCAGCGATGCTGCATGTTGATGAACGAATTGAGTGGCTGGAGGGTGACTTG
Organism: Paenibacillus sp. ACRRX; assembly: GCF_022346885.1. Lineage (GTDB taxonomy): Bacteria > Bacillota > Bacilli > Paenibacillales > Paenibacillaceae > Paenibacillus_B. Next base: position 181,333 of record NZ_JAKRNK010000003.1, on the reverse strand, counting down.
ATTATGCCGCTACAGGGGAGGCTGCCTGTCGATATTTTGATCTCAAATCCGCCATATATTCCTGAGGCCGACATGCTGGAGCTTCAACGTGAAGTTCGTGACTTTGAACCGCATACTGCTCTTGTAGGGGGGGCAGACGGCTTGGACCCTTATCGCCGCATTATGGGAATGTTATCGCATCTCAGTGAACGTCCCCGCATGCTTGCTTTTGAGCTTGGGCAGGGACAGGCACCTGAAGTGGCTGCACTAGTTGAACAGGCCGGCTACACGGAGAAGATCCGAATTGTTCAAGACTTGGCTGGGATTGAGAGGCACGTAATCGGCATTAGACCGTTATAACAGGGGAAGAATTGGTTGTTAACCGATTGCTGCCGTTGTGGGAATAATGTTCTATTCGGAGGCTATGTTCACAGCTGTTGATCTCTGATTATTATTACCCTTCTACTATCTATATAAGTGGGATAATAAGTAAATTATACCGTGAGTTTTACTGCATTTGATATTCTCTTTATGGAACGAAGTGTCGATGACGACCTTGGTTGAATAAGGAGGATCATCATCTCCGGTAGAACTGACGGTTTTTTTGTGTTTGCGTGTATATTTATATCTATAAATTTACTCAAACGATGCGTGTGCCGTCGTGGGGAAGAGGTATTATCGGCAGCAGAATTGGAACATGGCGTCGGAATAGAAATTGTTGATAATAGCCGATTATTATTCAGGATTAGCAGTTCTGATCCAATCCCTATTTTTTTAATAGATTAATAGGTTTAGCTCTGTAAGGTTGGGGACATAATGATGGCTAAGAGGCGCGCCCAACCTCACAAGGAGCATAACCGTCATGCGTAATCGTAGACTGTTGCAGCTTATTCTGCTGAGTGTTATCTTGGCAGGAGCAATGATGAGTTGGGACTTAAAAACTGTATATGGAACACAGGTAGGCGAAAGAAAACAGCAGTCAAACCAAGATTCTTCTAGTATTCCTGGTGATGCAATTCGACTTCGAATATTAGCTCATTCAGATTCGAGTCAGGATCAAAAGCTAAAACGAGAAGTTCGTGATCGAGTAGTAGAGCAGATGAATATGTGGTTAAACGATGGTGACGTTCCCGAGACTCGAGAGCAGGCGAGAGTGTGGATTGAATCCCATATGGATCACATAAACGATATCACTCAACAAGTTGTAAATGAGAGCGGCAAGACGTATAAAGTCACGGCGGAGTTGAAGGAGGTCCCTTTTCCTGCCAAGCTATATGGTGGTCGCGTATATCCAGCTGGCATATATGAAGCGCTGCGAATTACACTTGGCGAGGGTAAAGGCCAGAACTGGTGGTGTGTGTTGTTTCCGCCACTGTGTTTTGTAGATGGGGAACAAGGAACTGCCATTGCCAAAGTTTCAGAACAAGATGAAGATTCGACATCGATCAAGAAATCAAAGGCTGATGAGGAAAATGTGAAGTCAAGCATCCAGAATAAGCAAACTGATAAGGATGGGTTGCAAAGTGAGCTGTCAGTAGGCAAGGAGAAGGAAGTACGCTTTTTCTTATGGGATATGCTGGTTGCGCTGGGCGACTGGATTGGAAATTTGTTTCGCACACTGTTCGGTTAATATTAATTGAGCTGCACGCAATGCGGTGAGTGATGAAGTGAGGGTTGGGCATACTGGCATGAAGCTCCCTTAATGTACAGAGTGAATGAAGGTTTGAAGGCGACTTGTGTCGTGGCTGCGCAAGGAATCTAAACCTACAGCGGATTTGTTAATGCAGCTTAAACAATGTGATTGGAATTGATACTTATTGTAGACCGCACTTATCGTGTATAATAATTTTATTGCAAAACATGCACTTTGCATGTTTTAAAGGGAATTTGGACGTTATAGGCTTTGTTGATAGATACAGGATTACCAAATAAATGATATAAAAGGAGATGTCGGACCCCTGTCGGCATCTTCTTTCATTGCTAAGGGCGGAGTATAGATGAACAAGAAGGAACAGCCACAATATGGTCAAGCTGCGACACAGGTAAACACACGCTGCTGGCCATTAACAGCACACACAAAAAGCGAGCAGGAACAGGCAATTCAAGAAGCGGCTCAACTGCTTGCGCAAGGCCAGACGGTGGCCTTTCCTACAGAGACTGTGTATGGTCTTGGCGCAGATGCAACGTCGACTGCGGCAGTTGAGCAAATATTTTATGCCAAAGGACGCCCATCAGATAATCCATTGATCGTCCATGTAGCAGATCAATCAGAGGTAGAACTGCTAGTACAGCCATATAACGAATTGGTAAGCCACCTGATGGAACGTTTTTGGCCTGGGCCTTTAACGTTAGTGCTGCCTGTTCGTCAAGGTGCAGTATCGCCTAAAGTAACAGCTGGGCTCGCAACCGTTGCCGTACGTATGCCGGATCATGCGGTGGCGCGGCGGCTTATACGCGCGGCGGGATGTCCAATTGCTGCGCCAAGCGCGAATCGGTCAGGGCGCCCAAGTCCGACGACTGCGGCGCATGTGATGGAGGACTTGGACGGGCGCATAGCTGGTATTGTAGACGGAGGGCCGACAGGTGTAGGCGTAGAGTCAACGGTGGTAGAGGTACATGGTGACCGTGTGCACGTGCTTCGTCCTGGCGGCGTTACCCTTGCGATGCTGCAAGAGTTCTGTTCGCAGGTAACGATTGATCCAGCAGTCGACCCGGAGGGAGGCATGCTGCATCACGGTTTGATGGAGCGGGTGCCAAACACGAGTGCAGCTCCTGGTGTGGATTCGACTGTCGTCACCCCAGTGGCGGATTCAAAGATAGAATCAAATTCTGTATCAACAGCTATAGTTGAATCAAGCATAGAGCAAATCAGCGAGCCAAACAGATTATCAACATACGAGCATGAATTAGAACTATTCACGAGCAACAGTGACGACACTAACGTTGCCGCTTCCACTGAGGCTCCTCGCTCACCTGGAATGAAGTATACACACTACGCACCAACGGGTGTTATGTGTATCGTGCGGGGCGCCTCTGCTGACGCCATATCGGCCTACATACAGGCCGACATTGCTGACGCCAAGCGCCGCGGAGAAACGACCGGCGTCCTCGCATTCCGCGAGCATACCGATCGATACCGCGCCGATGTTGTCGCAGAGCTGGGCAGCTTGAGCGAGCTGAATCAAGCTGCTCAATTACTATATAGTGCCTTGCGTCGTTTCGATGACGCAGGCGTCACCTACATTCTCGCGGAAGCTTGCCCAACCGAAGGAATAGGGCTGGCGGTCATGAATCGCCTTGTGAAGGCGGCGGGACATCGAATTGTTCAAGTTCTGTAAAGCTAGGCCTTTGTAGATGAGCAAGAATGAATAGTGATCGCGGAATGCATAGAGACACCGGCGATATCATTTTCCACAACTTTAGATGAAGGTATGTTTGCTTCCTTGACCGCATACGTTGATAAAAACGCTGGGACAAGGAGAGACAAAACCATGTGGATTACGTCTATACCGATTGGCCAATGGTTGACGATAATGGTTATGGCGCTTGCACTTGGCTTTGATGCTTTTTCTTTGTGCCTGGGCATCGGGATAAAAGGGGTTAGAGGCAGGGATATGCTTCGTATCAGCTTCATGATTGCCTTGTTTCATATTGCCATGCCGCTGTTAGGCATTCTGACGGGGATATGGATGAGCGCTATACTTGGACAAATTACTGTACTAGCGGCAGGAGCTCTATTGGTTATGCTGGGTGCTCATATGGTATATAGTTCTTTTAAGGGTGAATCTTCGGGGTGGATCGATACATCTAGCTTAGTAGGAACCATGTTATTTGCACTGAGTGTGAGTGTGGATTCTTTCTCTGTTGGTGTGTCGCTAGGGATGTATCAATCGAATATGTTTATGACCATAACAGCTTTTGGCTTGCTGGGAGGACTTATGTCTATACTAGGTCTGAAGCTTGGTACTCAGGTTGGCCAACATTTAGGCGAGTACGGGGAAGCGGCTGGGGGCGCCATTCTATTGACTTTTGGCGTGTTGTTTTTATTGCCCAGCTAAAATCGTGTATCATAAAGTAGAACGTACATGCAGATGATCGACTATCGATGTGTCTGCTTCATTAATAGCAGCGGAGGGGACATGACATGACGCGCATTTTGTTTGTATGCACTGGCAACACGTGCCGAAGTCCGATGGCGGAGTCGATGCTTCGTCACTTGGCACATGAGAGAGGCGTAGATGTGGAAGTGCGTTCAGCGGGGGTGTCGGCCTGGGGAGATGCACCGATGTCGGAACACGCGCGCAGCGTCTTGGAGAAATGGAAGATGTCTAATGAAGCCTTTCATTCACAAGGGTTGGCGTCATCGACAGTGGCGTGGGCAGATTTGATCCTAACTCTGACACTCGGTCATAAACAGCATGTCTTGCAGCGGTATCCGCAAGCAGCGGACAAGGTGTACACACTTAAAGAATATGTGAGTACAGATGAAGGTGCCCTAATGGCGCAAGAGCAAATGCACGCCTTGATTGCCGAGCTGCAATTAAAGCTGGCGATGGGGGAGCAGCCTACTCCAGAGGAGATGCGGCTGCTAAACCAGCTTCAACAGCAGGCACCGGGAACAGACATTGCTGATCCATACGGTGGTTCACTGGAGCAGTATGTACAGACGGCAGAAGATATAAAAGAATCGCTGCAGCTTTTGCTGGACAAGCTTATAAAAAAATAAATTGCGTTTGTTTTCGTAATGCGTTATGATTTTGCTATCCAAACACGGGTTCGATGTAACTGGCGACAAGAGTGGATGAAACCACGATGGAGCATCGAACGATACGGCCGGTCGCCTGGGCAGAGGAGCAAGGTATGTTTTCGAACATACTTGTGCTCTTTTTTGTTTTTTTACAAGTAAAGATATAACACCTTTCCTCCGAAAATTAGTTATAATAGAGGTGTCTGACAAGCCTTTTTCCGTGCGGCATTGTTTGCCTGTGAGTGATAAGGAAAGGGATGCAAGATGGCCGACAGGGCTTGACTGATCCAATCCTTTGGTTCGGGTATAATAGGATGCAGGTATGCACGACTAACGATACAGGAGGGAACAACAAATGAAGATTGCAATTGGCGCCGATCATGCCGGCGTGAATCTGAAGCAGGATATCATTGCGGTGATCGAACAGCTTGGACATGAAGTGGTGGACTTGGGATGCGACTGCTCTACTTCCGTGGATTATCCGGATTATGCGTTGCCAGTAGCTGAGATGGTTGCCAAGCAGGAAGCAGACCGTGGGGTGCTTATATGCGGCACTGGGATCGGCATGTCGATCGCAGCCAATAAAGTACGCGGAGTGCGCTGTGCACTAGTTCATGACCTGTTCTCTGCGAAAGCAACACGGGAACATAATGACACCAACGTAATTGCCCTTGGGGAACGCGTTATAGGTCCTGGGCTTGCACAAGAAATCGTTCGCACCTGGCTTACGACAGATTTCAGTCAAGGTGAGCGTCATGTCGGCCGTCTTCGCAAGGTCGAACAGATTGAGCAAACCTATCACTCTACTCCTTAGAATGGAGGAAAAGTGATGACGCAACCAGATTATATACGGCAAATCCATGCAGAAGCGGAAGCTGCGGCACATGTGTTGGCAGATGCAGCCAAATTGTCACCAGGCCAGTTAGTTATTATCGGATGCAGCACAAGCGAGGTAATTGGACAACGTATTGGTACCTCCGGAACGATCGAGCTTGCCTCTGCGTTGTATGCAGGTCTTGAACTGCTTCGAACTAAGTACAGCGTCCAATTGGCTTATCAATGCTGTGAGCACTTGAACCGAGCGCTTGTAGTTGAACGTACCACCTGTGAGACTTTGCGACTTGATGAAGTCAGTGCTGTCCCGGTACCAAGGGCAGGGGGTTCGATGGCTGCTGCAGCTTATACGCACTTCGCTTCACCTTGTCTGGTAGAGACGATATCCGCAGATGCTGGTATTGATATTGGAGAGACTTTGATTGGTATGCATTTAAAACGGGTAGCTGTTCCGCTGCGCACTTCCGTCCGATCCATTGGTGCCGCAAGAGTGACAATGGCGATGACACGGCCTAAGCTAATTGGCGGGGAACGTGCTGTTTACCACCCATCGGACACGAATGCACAACAGCTGTCTTGTGAATAACAAGTTCCGTCGTAACCTTTACGCCTACGCGTTGCATTTATAAGGTAAATTATACTTGGGAGGGTTTGAACTTATGGTTGAACAATTGAGACAGCAAGATCCAGCCGTATTGGAAGCTATGAATTTGGAGCTTCAACGTCAACGCCACAACATTGAGCTTATCGCATCCGAGAATATTGTTAGTGAAGCAGTAATTGAAGCGATGGGTACGGTATTGACTAACAAATACGCAGAGGGTTATCCGGGCCGCCGTTATTACGGTGGATGTGAGCATGTAGATATCGTAGAAGATATCGCACGTGATCGCGCAAAAGAGCTGTTTGGTGCTGAACATGTAAACGTCCAGCCGCATTCCGGTGCTCAAGCCAACATGGCTGTATATCTGGCTGCACTTCAACCGGGTGATACGGTTCTTGGTATGAACCTGGCGCATGGCGGTCATCTCACGCACGGCAGTCCCGTTAATGCGTCCGGCTTGCTGTACAACTTCGTAGCCTATGGTGTTAACGAAGAAACATTCCGTATCGACTATGATGATGTTCGCAAAGCCGCGTTCAAACACCGCCCTAAGATGATAGTAGCAGGAGCCAGTGCATATCCGCGTGTAATCGATTTTGAGAAGCTTGCTGCTATCGCTAATGATGTAGGTGCCTTGTTTATGGTAGACATGGCTCACATTGCAGGTCTTGTAGCTGCTGGTTTACATCCAAGTCCAGTACCTCATGCACACTTTGTAACGACGACGACACATAAGACGCTTCGTGGACCACGTGGAGGTATGATCTTGTGTCGTAAGGCATGGGCACAGGCAATTGACAAAGCGGTATTCCCTGGTACGCAAGGTGGCCCGCTGATGCATGTGATTGCATCCAAAGCAGTAGCACTTGGTGAAGCACTTCAGCCTTCATTTAAGACTTATGCGGAGCAAGTGGTTAAGAATGCACAAGTGTTGGCTGAATCCCTCGTGGCCCAAGGACTGAACCTTGTGTCAGGCGGAACGGACAATCACTTGATGCTTATTGATACGCGCAACATTAACATTACAGGTAAAGATGCCGAAAAAGTGCTGGATTCGGTAGGTATCACTGTGAATAAAAATGCAATTCCATTTGATCCTACAAGTCCATTTGTAACGAGTGGCATTCGAATTGGTACACCTGCGGCTACTTCACGCGGTATGGATGAGCCCGCGATGACGAAGATTGGCGAAATTATTGCTCTGACGCTTAAAAATCCGACCGATGAGGCTATATTAAGCGAAGCTCGTGGAATGGTGCGAGCCTTGACGGATCAATATCCTTTGTATCCCGAGCTGAAGTATTAATTGATTGTATACCATCAAGGGCTGACCCAATCGCCATACACATGGCAGTGGGTCAGCCCGTTTTACTATGGGTTTATGTACTTCCCTCTAGTAGTTTAGTTTGTGACGGAACAAAGGAACTATTTTTCAATTGACAGCGTATGGATTAAAAGATAATGTAGCCGCTAAAGGTTGTGCACCAGAAAGAGCTCCGTTAATATGCAAGCCAATAGAATTGGATCTAAACTCGCGGGGGGATTAGAAATGGGATATGTGGCTTTAGTTCTAGTCGTGGGGGCTGTATTAGGTATTATCCTCTTAGGAGGAAAAGGTGCCAGTAAATACAGGAATGATAGATCCAGACGTCCAGGTAGTGCACGCTCAGCAAGATCACGCACTCGAAATAATGTATTTACGGGTCGCGCACCGGAACATCTGGGCAGCAGCGTGGATGACCCAGTCTACCCATTAGTGCTTCGGTATGAGCGGAGCTGGTACTCTACATATGAGGAGAGGTTAAAACTAAGAGTACTAGCTGACAATACGAATATAACAGACGAGGAATACGGTTGGCGAAAGCTAGAATTAGATCGTTATTTTATTCTCTGCGCTGTGCTCAAGGAAGCCCCGATGTTTAGTCGTAAAATAGATGAAATGTGGCATGAGATGCTTATGTTCACCTCTGATTATGACCAATGGTCAGCACGGTATATCGGTGTTAAGATACACCACCAGCCGGCGCCAGAAACTACGCCGACTCCTGGTCTGCGGGCATGGTTTGATTGGGTTTATAGTCAATTGTTTGGGCCTACGCCTTATACACGGATGCTATGGGGTGCATTTTTCCGTCATCCGCTTGAGCCGGAACTTTTGGAGCAGTTGGCCGAGGATTCGGAAGATGAACTGTTGGATCACGTATTCCGCCGAGATACTGCTGAACGATACCCAGAAGTTTTAAGTGCGATTCGATTCTTAATACAGCGAGCAAAGGATCAAGTGACACAAGCCAAGAGCACGACAAAGGTACCTGATATGGATCAGATCAGGATACGCTCAGGTTCAGACTCTTTATATGGAGATAGAAGTGAGGCGGAGTGTCCCGCGAATGCGAGTTATGATCATTTATGGTACAGCTCTTCACTTTTAATGGTGGTAGGATCTTATATGACTTTTGACCACTATGAAGAGGTGGCAGCTGCGATAGAGCATAACGAGCGTATGGATCGTTCAATTATTACGGAGGATGTGTCAGAAAGCGATAAGCGGCATAATTCGAATTGTTCAAGTTCTGGGTGCAGCAGTGATTATAGCAGCTCTGATTGCAGTTCTTCTGACGGTGGAGGCAGTTCTTCCTCATGCGGCGCAGGATGTGGTTCTTCGGACTAATAGTTCCAGCGGGCTAGCATTTTTAGCGTTCCCAATAGTTCTTTTGTACGCAAATGTATAAGCAGTCTCAGGTTTGCTTACAAATATATGGTACGGATGAAGGGGACATAAGTGTTGACGAAGTGTGAACAACATGAGGTGTAGCTTGCTTAAAGAGAAGCGATCATGTGCAGTTCCTGCCGATGAATGTTATAATAGAGCCTGTTTGTACGAATCAAATCGTCAGTCATCAATGAGAGTAAATAGCGGAGGGACATAATTGTATGGGCAAATTAGTCATTTGCGATCATCCTTTAATTCAGCACAAAGTAACCTTAATTCGTGACAAGCGCACGAATACGAAAGATTTTCGTGAACTTGTGGACGAAGTGGCAACACTCATGGCGTACGAAATTACACGTGAGCTCAAGCTGGATACCATCACTGTAGAGACGCCTGTAGCTACAACAGAATGTAAAGTCATATCTGGACGGATGCTCGGGCTTATTCCGATTCTCCGTGCTGGTCTAGGTATGGTAGAAGGTGTAGTTAAGCTGATTCCAGGTGCCAAAATCGGGCATGTCGGTTTGTTCCGTGACCCGGAAACGTTAATGCCAGTAGAGTATTATACAAAGCTGCCTACGGACGTTCAAGAGCGTCAACTTATCGTCATTGATCCTATGCTGGCCACAGGGGGTTCAGCAATTGCAGCCATTGATGTACTTAAGAAACGCCAATGTACTCAAATCAAACTAATGTGTCTGATCGCAGCGCCTGAAGGGGTAAAGGCGGTACAAGAAGCACATCCAGATGTTGATATTTACTTGGCTGCACTGGACGAGCGCCTAGATGACCACGGTTACATAGTACCAGGTCTCGGAGATGCTGGAGATCGATTGTTCGGTACGAAATAATAACTAGAGTATGCCTAGCCTGGCTGCCGTACTTACGGCAGCCAGGCTGGCATAGACTACCATTTGATGGAGGATTTACACATGCGTAAAGTAAAAGTGATGACGATTTTTGGCGTCCGACCAGAGGCAATTAAGATGGCTCCGCTCATTTTGGAGCTGCAAAAGCACCCGGATCAGATCGAATCGGTGGTATGTGTGACTGCTCAACATCGCCAAATGTTGGATCAGGTATTGGAAGTGTTTGACATCAAACCTGATTATGATTTGGACATTATGCAGCAACGTCAATCGTTAAATGATATTACGATACGAGTGTTGCAAGGCTTGCAACCTGTACTTGAAGAGGCGAAGCCGGATATCGTACTGGTGCACGGAGACACGCTTACAACGTTTCTGGCGAGCTATGCCGCGTTTATGCAGCAGATTCAAGTGGGGCATGTAGAAGCTGGCTTGCGTACATGGAACAAGCAATCGCCTTTCCCAGAAGAAATGAATCGCCAGCTTACAGGTGTTATCGCTGATTTACATTTTTCACCTACCGAATGGTCGGCGAACAACTTAAGACAAGAAAACAAAAAAGATTCATCGATATATGTCACAGGCAACACTGTAACGGATGTGTTTCAATATACAGTACGTTCCGATTATCAACATGAAGTGTTAGACTGGGCTCAAGGGAAACGCCTGATTCTCATGACGGCGCATCGTCGTGAATCTCAAGGCGAGCCTCACCGGAATATCTTCCGTGCTGTTCGCCGCATAGCGGACGAGTTCGAAGATGTAGCGATTGTGTATCCGGTGCATCCAAGCCCAGCTGTACGCGAACCGGCCCACGAGATGCTAGGGAACCATCCCCGCATTAAGCTGATTGAACCGCTTGATGTAGTGGATTTGCATAACTTCTACCCGCATACTCATCTCATATTGACCGATTCAGGCGGACTTCAAGAGGAAGCACCGTCTTTTGGCATACCTGTGCTCGTGCTTCGTGAAACTACCGAACGACCGGAAGGCATCGAGGCTGGAACGTTAGAATTGGTAGGTACTGATGAAGCTCAAGTGTATGAGCGTTCAAAGGCGCTGCTGCAGGATGAAACAACGTATGCTCGTATGAGCAAAGCAGCTAATCCTTATGGCGACGGCAAAGCATCGGAACGTATTGTCAGTGCGATTCTTCATAGTTTTGGCTTGAAAACGGAACGTCCAGATTCATTTCACACAACGTTCACAAATGAGTCTTAAAAGACCTTCTAGCCTTGATATTACACAGCATACAGTGACACTGTACGGTTTGTGTGAAGTCAGACAATAGCGGATTCGTGAAAGATTGACTTCCATCACCAAAATCTAACAAATTATTGAATTGACAATTTTGTGAGGGTTTCTTACAATGAATTGGGATTAAAAGGGTGATGGACATGGTTAGACCGTCAAAACCGCGAGGTAAAGGGACTCCTTGGTCAGCAGTCGGCTTAGTCAGTGCGATTGGTGTCGATATTTCGTTATGCACGGTTGGAGGCTATTATCTTGGCTCTTGGTTGAAAGATCAGCTAGGAGGATCTGATTTATGGGTGGCATCAGGTGTGCTGCTCGGGGTACTAGCAGGTATTCTGAGTATCATCATACTTATTAATAAGGTTATGGGGGAAGCGGATGGATGAAATTACAACCCACCTGAAAGTATTGTTAAGAGTGACGTTGTTGTTTTTAGCCGCTTGCTTCATGGTTTGGGCGTTCGTCCCGTCTTTCCGCAGCATATCGCTTGGTCTTATTCTGGGATCAAGTGCTAGCTATATAAATGCTTCCTTACTATCAATGAAGATGCGTAAGTTTTCAGAATTGATGGAAGGTGGTACAGTGAAGAGAATGAGTTTGGGCTTTGCTTCTCGTGCTGCAATGGCGGTATTGGTAGTCATTATTGCTTTACGAGTGCCAGGCATTAATCTTTATTCAGCGGTAGCGGGTTTGTTTTTAGCGCAGTTTGCTTTGTTATTTATAGGGGCGGCTGTCTCGCGTAGACAAAAGTGACGTTTCATCTGAGAAAGGGGTGAGAAACATGCATGAATCACCAATTATTAATTTGGGCGGATTTCATCTCGACCTTTCTGTAGTTTTAATGCTTCTCGTAAGTTCCCTGATTGTATTCGTTCTCGCTATTGTGGCGACACGTAATCTATCAGTTGAGAACCCGGGGAAACTGCAGAACTTTATGGAATGGGTCGTTGAGTTCGTTCAGGGGCTGATCTCCAGTACAATGGATTGGAAGAAAGGCAAAGCGTTTGTGTCACTTGGTATGACCTTGATCTTATTCATTTTCGTCAGCAACTTGCTAGGGCTGCCCTTCTCGGTGGTTACCGAACATCATCACGCAGACGCGAAAGTGTTTGGACAGGTTATTGAAGCGACAAGCACTGCGCACTTCAACCAATTAGCAGCAGAAGGCAAAGAAGCGCACGCAGAACTTCTCTGGTGGAAATCGCCAACAGCTGATGCATCTGTAACGATGGGACTGGCAATTGTTATCTTTATCCTTTGCCACTACCTTGGGTTGGTGAAGAATACTAAAGGATACTTCAAGCACTATGTGCAGCCTTATGTTGTCTTCCTACCGATCAACTTGATCGAGACTCTAGCTAAGCCTTTAACACATGGTATGCGTCTATACGCCAACATCTATGCAGGTGAAGTATTGATAACCGTACTTCTTGGCGCAGGAGCCTGGGGTATTCCAGGGTTGGTAGCATGGCAAGGCTTCAGTATATTCATTGGAGCAATCCAAGCGTTTGTCTTTACGATTCTGACGATGGTATATATCGGCCAGATGATCGAGACACACGACGAACATTAACTATCAATTATGCTTACGTGTATTAGATAACCGTATAGCTGATTGCATAATCATACAAAATTTCAGTATTTAATTTTAAGGAGGATATATCAATGGGAGCTATGGCGTTATTAGCAGCTGGTATTGCAGTAGGTTTGGGTGCACTCGGTGCAGGTATTGGTAACGGTTTGATCGTTAGTAAGACAGTAGAAGGTATCGCTCGTCAGCCTGAAGCGAAATCCACACTTCAAACAACGATGTTTATCGGGGTAGGTCTGGTAGAGGTTCTTCCGATTATCGGTGTCGTAATGGCATTCTTGTTCTTCGGAAAAGCTTAATAATTACAGGTATGGACATTGGCGGGGAAGGCTACGGCCATCCGCGCCTTCCTTTTACATTGAGTATGACACGTAACGTGATGATTTTATAAGTCGGACCCAAGTTTACACGCTTCAGAAAGGAGTGACTTGATTTGAGCATTCTTTGGGAAAATATTGTGATCTCGATGGTCGCATTCCTTATCCTATTTCTTTTGCTATCCAAGTATGCTTTTGGACCTTTGTTCAGCGTCATGGAAAAACGACGTGAGCTGGTGAAGCAGCAACTGGATGAAGCTGCGAACAGCCGCACTCAAGCGCAGGCATTCGTAGACGAGCAGAAACAAGCTTTGGCTACTGCACGCAAAGACGCTTACGACATTATTGACCAAGCAAAACAAACCAGTGTTCGTCAAGCTGACGATATTATCGCCCAAGCTAAAAACGAAACTATTCGTTTGAAAGAAGAAGCAGCACGCGATATCGTAAGCGAGAAGAACAAAGCGGTTGAAGCGCTTCGCAATGAAGTTAGCAGCATGTCTGTAGCAATCGCTTCCAAGATCTTGGAGAAACAAGTGGATGAGAAAGACCAATCCGAATTGGTTGACCAATACCTGAAAGAGGTAGGGGGCAAACAATAATGAGCCAAGATACAGTAGTTGCTAAACGTTATGCGAAGGCTCTGTTTCAATTGGCTTTGGAGCATCAATCCGTTTCTGAGACGGAGCAACAGCTTAAATATGTCGTGCAGGCCATTGAGTCCAGTCATGAGCTGGAGTTGCTGCTTACGACACCGAACATAGATGTAAAGGGCAAGAAGGAAGTGTTGAACAGCGCATTTCAAGGACATGTGTCCGAGAACGTAGTTAACACAATCCAATTGCTCGTAGAACGCGGACGCATCAATATATTGGGTGATGTGTTAGCAAGTTATGTCCACATTGCCGGTGAGGCTCTCGGCACTGCAGACGCAATTGTTACTTCAGCAGTTGCGCTTAGCGAAGCGGAGCAGCAGGATGTAGCGGCATCTTTTGGTCGCAAAGTGAACAGAACGATTCGTGTACACAATGTGGTTGACCCGTCGATTATCGGCGGTATACAGGTTCGTATTGGCGATCGTTTGTTTGATGGGAGCTTGTCAGGCAAGCTTGAACGTATGGAGAAGTCTTTAAAGTCCGATGCACGGTAACATATACAGTACGGTATAGAATGGGGTGAAGCGAATTGAGCATTAGACCTGATGAAATCAGCACGCTGATTAAAAGTCAAATCGAGAAATACAAATCCGAAATCGAAGTGGCGGAAGTCGGTACAGTCATTCAAGTAGGTGACGGTATTGCTCGCGTTCACGGTTTAGAGCAATGTATGCAGGGCGAATTGCTTGAATTCTCTAACGGCGTTATGGGTATGGCGCTGAACTTGGAAGAGAATAACGTAGGTATCGTTATTCTTGGACCATACAAAGATATTCGCGAAGGTGACCAAGTTAAAAGAACAGGACGCATCATGGAAGTTCCTGTCGGCGAAGCATTGCTTGGTCGCGTCGTAAGTCCATTGGGCCATCCGCTTGACGGTAAAGGTCCAATTGAGACTACAGAATTCCGTCCGATTGAAGCTAACGCACCAGGCGTTATCGACCGTAAATCGGTTCACGAGCCAATGCAAACAGGGATCAAAGCGATTGACGCGATGGTGCCAATCGGCCGTGGACAACGTGAATTGATTATCGGTGACCGTCAAACGGGTAAAACGGCAATTGCAATTGACACGATCCTGAACCAAAAGGGCAACGGTGTGAAGTGTATCTACGTTGCGATTGGTCAGAAACAATCGACAGTTGCACAGGTTGTAGAAACACTGCGTCGCCATGGCGCTTTGGATTATACCATTGTAGTTACTGCTGCGGCATCTGAGCCGTCTCCATTGTTGTTCTTGGCTCCTTATGCAGGATGTGCAATGGGTGAGTACTTCATGTATAAGGGCGAGCACGTTCTCGTCATTTACGATGATTTGACAAAACAAGCGGCAGCATATCGTGAATTGTCCTTGCTGCTCCGTCGTCCTCCGGGCCGCGAAGCCTATCCAGGTGACGTATTCTACCTGCATTCCCGTTTGCTGGAGCGTGCAGCGAAGCTGAGCGACGAGAATGGCGGCGGTTCATTGACTGCCTTGCCATTTATCGAGACACAAGCATCTGACGTATCGGCATACATTCCGACAAACGTAATTTCCATTACAGATGGCCAGATCTTCTTGGAGTCTGACTTGTTCTACTCCGGACAACGTCCAGCGATTAACGTTGGTATCTCCGTATCCCGTGTAGGTGGCTCAGCGCAAATTAAAGCCATGAAAAAAGTTGCAGGTACACTGCGTCTGGACTTGGCTCAATATCGTGAACTTCAAGCGTTCGCACAGTTCGGCTCGGACTTGGATAAGTCCACACTTGCGCGTCTGAACCGCGGTGCGCGTCTGATGGAGATCCTTAAACAGGGTGTTCACCAGCCGCTCCCAGTTGAGAAACAAGTAGTCAGCCTTTATGTAGCTACAAAAGGCCACATCGATGAAATTCCGGTTCAAGACGTAACTCGTTTTGAGCATGAGTTCTTGGATTATGTAGGTTCCAACTACGAGACGATCTTCCAATCCATTCGTGATACGAAGGATCTGTCCAAGGAAACAGAAGATGCATTGGTGGAAGCAGTGACGAAGTTCAAGAAGGGCTTTGCTGTAACGGCTTAATGATGTATAGATAGTGGGCCGGGTGCGCGATAAGCGTCCCGGCGCACAACGTTCAAGAGCGAAGAAGTTTGCTTTGCCTCACGCAAAGCGTACAAGGCAGGTGAAACGTTAATGGCTAAAGGGATGCGCGATATTAAACGCCAGATCAAGAGCATTCAAAGTACGAAGCAAATTACAAAGGCGATGGAGATGGTGGCGGCTGCGAAGCTGCGCCGTGCTGAGGAGCAAGCTCAAGCAGCTCGTCCGTATGCGGATAAGCTCAAAGAGGTTGTTGCCAGCATCGCTTCAGGTACAAAAGGCATTACTCATCCAATGCTCGTCAAGCGTCCAGTGAAGAAAACGGGTTACCTTGTAATCACCTCAGACCGCGGTCTTGCAGGCGGTTATAATGCAAACGTTCTTCGTATGGTCACGCAGACGATTCGCGAACGTCATCGTTCCAATGATGAGTTTGTATTGTTTGTAATCGGACGCAAAGGTCGTGATTATTTCCGTCGTCGGGGATTGCCGATCGTAGCGGAAGTGACAGAAGTACCAGACGCGCCAACATTTGCGGACGTTAAGACGATTGCTTATAAGGCGGTTAAATATTTCGAAGAAGAACAATACGACGAATTGAACTTGTTCTACAACCAATTTGTCAATGCCCTCACGCAAGTGCCAACGGAGAAACGATTGCTTCCGTTGGAAGACGATGGGACTGGCGCTCATACGAACGCGCCAACTGCTGCTTATGAATTCGAGCCGTCTCCTGAAGTGGTATTGGAGCATTTATTGCCTAAATACGCAGAGACGCTTATATTCAGTGCTGTATTGGACGCAAAGGCGAGTGAGTTTGGGGCTAAAATGACGGCAATGGGAAGTGCGACAAAGAATGCATCCGATATGATATCGGGGCTGACTTTGACATACAACCGTGCACGTCAAGCCGCCATTACGCAAGAGATTTCGGAGATCGTAGCTGGGGCTAACGCTCAAGGCTAATTCGGATAAAGTGGATGTTTTCAGTAGGATGAATTGATAAGGCTAAGCAGCTTATCAAGGTCATCAGAGGAGGGAACGAGATGAATAAAGGACGCGTTATTAGCGTTACGGGTCCGGTTGTCGACATTGAGTTCGAACGTGGTCAACTTCCGGAAATTTTAAACGCGGTTAAGGTTGAACAAAAATCGACCACTCCTGGCGCGCCTGACATCAACTTGACGTTGGAAGTATCGGTACATTTGGGCGATAATATCGTTCGTTGTGTAGCGATGTCTTCCACGGATGGTATGGTGCGTGGCATGGAAGCAGTGGACCAAGGCACTCCAATTTCGGTGCCTGTAGGCAGCGCGACATTGGGACGCGTATTTAACGTATTGGGCAACCCTATTGACAATGCGGGTGCGGTAGCCAATGAGCACACGAGCCCAATTCACCGTGAAGCTCCCAAATTCGATGAATTATCGACACAAGCGGAGATTCTGGAAACGGGAATTAAGGTTATCGACTTGCTTGCACCTTACGCAAAAGGCGGTAAAATCGGCTTGTTCGGTGGTGCAGGCGTTGGTAAGACCGTTACGATTCAGGAATTGATCAACAACATCGCACAAGAGCACGGCGGTATCTCCGTATTTGCGGGTGTTGGTGAGCGTACTCGTGAAGGTAACGACTTGTATCATGAGATGAAAGATTCAGGCGTTATTAACAAGACAGCAATGGTGTTCGGTCAGATGAACGAGCCTCCTGGCGCACGTCTTCGCGTAGCCCTAACAGGCCTTACCATGGCGGAATACTTCCGTGATGAAGAAGGCAAAGACGTACTTCTCTTTATCGACAACATCTTCCGCTTTACTCAAGCGGGTTCTGAGGTATCCGCTTTGCTCGGACGTATGCCGTCCGCGGTAGGTTACCAGCCAACATTGGCAACAGAAATGGGTCAATTACAAGAGCGTATTACTTCAACGAAGAAAGGTTCTGTTACGTCGATCCAAGCGATTTATGTTCCTGCGGATGACTATACGGATCCGGCTCCAGCTACAACGTTTGCTCACTTGGATGCAACGACGAACTTGGAGCGTAAGATCTCCGAGATGGGTATCTTCCCAGCGGTAGATCCACTCGCTTCTTCTTCCCGTATCCTTGCGCCAGACATCGTTGGTGAAGAACACTATAACGTAGCACAAGGCGTTAAGCGTTTGCTGCAGCGTTACAAAGAGCTTCAAGATATCATTAATATCTTGGGTATGGACGAGTTGTCTGAAGAAGATAAGTTGACTGTTGCGCGTGCGCGTAAGATTCAACGTTTCTTGTCGCAGCCGTTCCACGTTGCTGAGCCATTCACAGGTCTCTCTGGTAAATATGTTCCTGTTAAAGAAACGGTTCGCAGCTTCAAAGAAATTTTGGAAGGCAAACATGATGATCTTCCAGAAGCAGCCTTCTTGTTCGTTGGTGTTATTGAAGAAGCTGTGGAAAAAGCGAAGACGCTGTAAAGCGGCTTGACGTGATACGGTCTGCTTTATCGATAGGATAAGCAGAACGGAAGGAGGGAACCGCAGTTGAGTACCTTTTTATTAGAAATTGTCACGCCTGAGCGCAAAGTATTTGCGCAAGAGGTTGACATGGTCAGCGTTAAAGGCGTTGAAGGGGATCTCGGCATCTTGGCAGGTCATATTCCGATGGTCACTCCGCTTGATATCGCACCAATGAAGATCAAGTTCGGTGGTCAAGAGCATTGGATCGCTGTTCATGGTGGGTTTGTGGAAGTACGCAAAGACAAAGTGGTTGTCCTTGCGGAAAGTGCAGAATTGCCAGAGAACATTGACGTTGAGCGTGCGAAAGCAGCGAAGGCCCGTGCTGAGCAGCGTATTGCCATGGCAGAACGCAGCAAGCAGGATCATGTTGATTTCCGTCGTGCTGAAGTGTCGCTCCATCGTGCTATAACACGGATTAAAGTATCGGAACGAGGTTAAGAGGTTCCTTAAATAGAAGCAGGCTATCTCGGATATGTTACATGTCCTTGGGATAGCCTGCTTTTGTATATGATAACCGTATTTTATAATATGATGTCGATTGTGACGTAAGTTATGCGTTCCAAGTCTGTAAAGCCACTGCGTTTAAATAATTCCATGGTTTGTTGAAGTGCGGCTGGAAGAAGAAATCCACGACGGCAAGCTCATCTACAGTCATACGATTCTGAATACACACCGACATCGTGTTAATTGCAGCTGTTAGATCAATTGTCGAGCTGAGCTGTGCGCCTAGAATACGTCGTGAGCCTTGTTCAAACACCAGCTTTAACTTTAATGGTTCTGTTGTAGGCATAAACTCTGGACGATAATGATCTTCCAATAGACTCGTTTCCACAATTAGTCCTTGTTGTATGGCAGCATCTTCCGTGAGCCCTGTGGTTGCAATATGGTGCGCATATATTTTAATACCGGATGTACCCTGCGTTCCAAGGGAACGAATTCTAGGAGTCATCAGATTACAGGCAGCTATAGTGCCCATTCGTACAGCATTGGTTGCCAAAGGGATATAAGCGGGCTGTTCAGTCGGATTATATTGAACAGCTGTACAGTCACCTGCTGCAAAGACATGCGGATGGCTGGTACGCATATACTCGTCAACAATAATAGCTCCATTATCGAGCATATCTAATTTGCCGCGCATAAATTCTGTGTTTGGTTTGAATCCGATGCACAGAATAACCAGATCAGCAGAGTATTCTCCTTTGTCTGTAACTACGCTGCTGACAGATCCGTTATTTCCATTGAATCGTTGCACGGTCTCACCAAGGGCTAGTACGACTCCGCGCTCCTGAAATGACTTCTCTACAGGCGTTGTAAATTCCACGTCCAAATACTTGGCCATGATCCGATCTGTCATATCGATTAGCGTAACGTGTTTTCCGTTTTCTTCAAACGCTTCAACAAGCTCAATCCCAATGTAACCAGCACCAATTACAACAATATTGGTCGCGTCTTTTGCTTTTTCGATAATGGTTTGCGAATGATTATAATTTTTACAGAGTAATATATTGTTCAACTCAGCACCTTCAAATCGAGGAACGATCGGCCACGAGCCAGTTGTAATTATTAACTTGTCGAACGAATCTTCTATGACGGCTCCATTATCTAGATTGCGAGCGGTCAATGTACGAGCGTCCAAATCCAGCGCAGTGACATCGTGCTTCATATGGGTGGTCACTCCAAGTTGACGAAGTGCCTCGGGAGAAGAGTAGAATAGTGTATCCGCATCAGGGACGACCCCACCCACATTTAAAGCAATACCACAGGATAGAAACGATATATTATCATTTCGTTCATAGACCGTGATAACAGCATCGGGATAACGTTTAGCAGCTTGTACGATAGCAGCTGTTCCAGCATGTGTACATCCAATAACGGCAATTTTCATCTTAATAACCTCCTAAGGGTAAGTACATTTGGTGTAGGTAAAAGAATTTAATATAGTGAAAGTGAATACATTCACTATCTGTGTCATAAAGGAAAGCAATCTATGTGATGTATATCACAATGTGTGCTTGATCCTTATTATAATCATTGTGAAAATAATTGCAAGTGGTAAATAAAAATTTTAAATAAAACTATTTTATGTACTATCGTTTATTTGCTTGTGACCGCTCAAAGATGGATGTTATGTTCAACAGCAGCTGCAACATCAAAAAAACCGGAGGAGCTGCTGCTCCATCCGGTCCTTTGCTGCTTGTCTAGGGTGTAATTATTACTTCGGCTTCAGTCTTCTTCTGATGCATACAGTAGAAAGCCTCGCCAATCATATCAGGGCTGAAGGCGGTACCTGGTTGTACAAATCCGCTAATCGTAAGTGTACCCGCATAAAGGCCGTAGTTCTTCAGCTCATCATGTAAGCTTAAAGCAAGATTACGAATACTGGACTTACCTACGCCGAGTGAAGCAAGTGTAGCTGTCGGGTGAATGGCTTGTCCACCGCCAGTGAATAGAATGGAGCCTGTGCCGCGTGTACGCATGCCTGAGAGCACGCATTGAGCAGCTGTAAGCGCGCCTATAACATTTACTTGCAGATCAGCCAACATGTCGCTAGGAGCGACTTCAGAAGGATAGCCTGGCGTGTGGGCTGATGCGTTGTATATGAGCACGTCAGGTACCCCATACTGCTGCTCCAACTGGTGTAACGCATTGCGTAGAGAGGTTTCGTCTCCAGCATAAGCAACAGTTCCTTGGGCAGTCACGTTTTGTTCAATTAGTGCTTGTTTCATATCTTGGAGTAGTGATTCCTCGCGTGTAATCAGAATCGGCAAATAGCCGCGTTTGCCAAAAGTCTTGGCGATGCCTAGTCCGATACCGCAGCCTGCGCCGACGATCCAAATCATCGGTTGTTTCATGGTATGTCATCCCCTTATCGTCATAGATCCGATGTAATTTTATTTTAAACGAAAGAAAGGCAAGGTTTCAAAGGTAAAGTTAACAATGAAAAAAGAGAATAAGTGGAGCTTTTTAAATAACTATTTTGAAATACTTGACACCGTTATTAATTTCACGTTATACTGATCTCAGTTAATATTGATAATCATTCTCATACCTGAGTGGAGAGTTGTTATCACATTGGCTACGTTCTCGCAGACGTTCTTCTTGGTGAATGACGTATTGCAGTAGGTTGGTTGTAAGGTAGTTAGTTTCCTCATCCTCCATGTTTTTTGCCGCGGTCGGTTCCGCGGCTCTTTTTTTTGTCTTATATAAGTTTTTCTAATATACATGTCACACAATGTTCATAAATGAGTTGTCTCAAGGTGGGCTTGTGATCATACCTATTAAAGGAAAACATTGTATTTAAAAATTGTCGAAAACGTATAAATAACATAGCTTTTGCGTAGACGATATTGGCAGGTTTTGTTATAATTGTGTCGGGTTTATTACGAGTTAACTGCTGTACAGTCAAATATGATCGCTGCACGACGGAGGGGGATGTCATGGATTACATCAACAATTACGTCATCGTGGCCATTTTTGTCGCACTTGGCATTTTGTTGCCTGTAATTGCGCTCGCAGTAGGGCGACTGCTTAGGCCGCACAAGCCGACAGAAATGAAGAAGACCACTTATGAAAGCGGTAACGAACCAGTGGGTGTGGGACAAGTACGGTTTAATATCCGATATTACTTGTTTGCGCTCATGTTTGTCATTTTTGATGTCGAAACCGTTTTCTTGTATCCGTGGGCAGTTGCGTATAAGCAACTGGGCTTGTTTGCTTTAGTAGAGATGCTTATATTTGTCGGTTTGTTGCTTGTTGGTCTCATCTACGCCTGGAAAAAGAAGGTGCTCAAATGGAATTCGCTTTAGAATCAATTACACCCGAAGAACAACGGGAGCTAGAACGTAACGTATTCTTCGGCACGCTGGAGCAGTTAAAGGCATGGGCACGCAGCAATTCGCTGTGGCCGCTTACGTTTGGCCTAGCGTGCTGCGCGATTGAGATGATGGGAACTGGGGCATCGCATTACGACTTGGACCGATTTGGGGTCATATTTCGCACCTCACCTCGACAATCCGACTGCATGATTGTCGCAGGAACGGTAACCAAGAAGATGGCCCCGCTGCTGCGGCGTTTGTATGACCAGATGCCTGAGCCTAAATGGGTTATCGCAATGGGGTCCTGTGCAACAGCCGGCGGCCCGTATGTAAAGTCTTACGCTGTAGTTAAGGGAGTGGATCAGGTAGTGCCAGTAGATGTGTATATACCTGGCTGTCCGCCGAATCCTGCAGCACTGATCTATGGCATTAATAAACTGCAAGAGAAGATCCGCTATGAGGCTAAGACTGGGAAGCGGGTGTCTAACCGATGAGTGAGGATAACCAACCAACGAATAGAGAGAAACCATTACTTCAGCCCGAGCAAGAGCCGAAGGAGACTGTTCATGCAGTGGAGGCAAAACTGGAAGCTGCTACTGACAGTACGGCTAGGGACATGAATAACGCGGGCGAGAGCGCAGCGAGTGAACTTATGGAAGTGAAGCAAAGCGAGACGCAGGAAGTCGGGGTGGAGCCGACTGAAGGCAAGCGTAACGTGCCAGCAGAGGGCAGGGGCGATGCGCCAGCGGAAGTCGCGCAGGAAAAAGCTGCGGAGGCAGGAACGCAGCCAGCAGAGCGCAGGGACGATGCGCCAGTGGAAGCGGCGGCAGACAAGCCGACTCGCCAGCCGCTGACGGAGGAAGAGAAGCTTGCACGTGTTAAGGCAGCAACAGAAGCGAAAGCAGCTCGGGCCACGGCCGCCGCAGGCGGCACAGAGGGCGAAGGCGCAGCAGAGCCTGCTGCAGCGACGCGGCCTGCGCGTGCGCCACGAGCGCCGAAGGCAGAAGAGCCAGAACAGCCAAAGGTGCCTTCTCCAAAGCAGCCACTGCTTGATAGACTCGTGGAGCAGCTTCAAGCTGATATCGCCCCAGATGCAGTGGAGGCGTCTACCATCAATGAGACGGACGGCCATATGCCTACCGTCACGATTAAAGAGGAGCACTGGTATAAGACGGCACAATGGCTTAGGCATAATCCGGAATGGTCTTGTGATTATTTACGGAACTTATCAGGCGTCGACCAGGAAAGCTATCTGGCTGTTGTGTACCACCTTATTAGCCTAAAGACCCGAATGGAGGTAGCAGTCCACGTGAAGACAGACCGTGAACAGCCGTCTATCGCCTCCGTAACCCCTATATGGCCTACTGCGGATTGGAACGAGCGCGAAACATATGATTTGTTTGGCATATCGTTTCCAGGACATCCAAACTTAAGGCGTATCATGATGTCGGATGACTGGGTGGGTTATCCGCTTCGCAAAGACTACGAGCAGCTTGATTCGGAGGTGTAATGCCTATGATACGGACAGAAGAACTGCTCTTGAACGTAGGCCCCCAGCATCCCAGCACACATGGCGTATTTCGCATCGTCGTCAAGCTTGACGGCGAAGTCATTACCGAAGCAACTCCAGTAATGGGTTACTTGCACCGCGGTACTGAGAAGCTGGCAGAAAGCTTAAATTATACACAAATCATTCCCTATACAGACCGTATGGATTACGTATCGGCGATGACCAACAATTATGTGCTGGTTCATGCTGTCGAGAAGATGATGAATATCGAAGTACCTGAACGTGCCGAATTCCTTCGTTTAATTGTAATGGAACTTCAACGTGTGGCCAGCCACCTTGTATGGTGGGGAACTTATTTGCTTGATATTGGTGCGATGAGCCCATTCCTGTATGCCTTCAGAGATCGCGAGATAATCATTGATCTCTTTAACGAGATCAGCGGCGCACGCCTGACATACAACTATATGCGTGTGGGCGGTGTTAAGTGGGATGCACCAACCGGCTGGATTGAGAAAGTACGTGACTTTATCCCCTATATGCGCAAACGAATGGATGAATATGACCGCCTCGTCAGCGGCAACGAGATCTTTCTGGCCCGTATTAAAGGTGTTGGCCAATACGATGCAGACACGGCCATCGCCTATGGCTTGAGTGGAGCTAATCTACGTTGTACAGGTGTGGACTGGGATCTGCGAAAAACAGAACCGTACAGCCTCTACGACCGCTTCGAGTTTGATGTTCCGCTCGGACAGAAGGGAGACTGCTACGACAGATACTTGATCCGCTTGCAGGAAGTTCACGAGAGCTTGAGGATCTTGGAGCAAGCTATTGAGCAATTTCCTTCTAGCGGGGACACGATGGGCAAAGTACCACGCGTCATCAGGCCGCCTGCAGGTGAGGTGTATGCACGTATAGAATCACCGCGTGGCGAGATTGGCTGTTACATTATATCTAAAGGGAAAGCGGAGCCCTACCGCTTAAAATTCCGCAGGCCCTCATTTGTAAATCTTCAAATATTACCTAAATTGCTCGTTGGCGAAACGATGACTAACCTGATCACTATATTGGGTGGCGTCGATATTGTCGTCGGGGAGGTGGATTGCTAATGCAAGAGCTGATTCAGCAATCTTTTACGTGGCAGAACGGGTTGGTATTCTTCGGATGGGGAGTTGTATTCCTGTTTGTTGTACTCGGCTTTGTTACGTATGCGATTTATTTTGAACGAAAAGTAATCGGCTGGATGCAGCTGCGACATGGTCCTACACGAGTAGGTCCATTTGGATTGCTGCAGACGGTAGCCGACATCCTCAAGCTTCTACTCAAAGAAGATACAATTCCAAAGAAAGCGGATCGGGCGCTTTTTATACTTGCTCCAGTCATCGTTTATGTGCCGTCTTTTGCTGTGCTTGCAACCATCCCTTATACACAATCTTTAGGTTTTGCTGACTTAAACGTTGGTCTGCTCTATTATGCAGCCTTGTCCAGTATTTCTACTATTGGTGTTGTATTGGGAGGCTGGGCATCCAACAACAAATATTCCTTGCTTGGTGGAATGCGGTCGGCGGCACAAATGATCAGTTATGAGATTCCACTGGTTATGTCCGTGGTTGGCGTTATTATGCTAAATGGAAGTTTAAGCTTGCGAACAATTGTAGAGGGACAAGGGAACAACTTTTGGGAGTGGAACTTCCTTCCTCAGATAATCGGCTTTGTCATTTTTATGATTGCGGCGGTGTCGGAACTGAATCGGACACCATT
Organism: Paenibacillus sp. ACRRX; assembly: GCF_022346885.1. Taxonomy (GTDB): domain Bacteria; phylum Bacillota; class Bacilli; order Paenibacillales; family Paenibacillaceae; genus Paenibacillus_B. The sequence goes on along the minus strand of NZ_JAKRNK010000003.1, from coordinate 156,126 downwards.
TGACTTACCGGAAGCAGAGTCAGAGTTAGTTGCAGGATACCACGTGGAGTACAGTGGCTTCCGCTTTGCGTTTTTTATGCTGGCCGAGTATGTATACGTCTTCGCGATCTCGGCGCTAACGACGGTTTTGTTTTTAGGCGGATGGCATCCTCCGCTTGCGGTTCTTGATTTCATCCCAGGCTTGTTATGGTTTGTACTCAAATTCTCCTTCTGCGTGTTCTTCTTGTTCTGGCTGCGTGCGACGCTTCCGCGTATCCGCGTCGATCAACTGATGAGCTTCGGCTGGAAGGTGCTGCTGCCGCTTGCAATACTTAACATTTTCTTGACTGCGGCATATATCGAGATATTTAACAAATAAGCAAGGGGTGAAATCCGTGAAGGGATTGCTTAAAGGTCTTGGTGTCACATTTAAGGCGATGACATCAAAAAAGGTCACTTACGCCTATCCAGACGTTCCTTTGCAAATGCCGGATCGCTTCCGAGGGATCCAGCATTTTGACCCGGATAAATGTATTGTATGTAATGCATGTGCCCGTGTCTGTCCAACCGAATGTATCACATTGACAGGCAAGCCCAATCCGGATCCAGACAAAAAGGGGAAGGTCATCGACACGTATGATATTAACTTTGAGATTTGTATCCTTTGTGATCTATGCACAGAAGTATGTCCAACCGAAGCGATTGTGATGACCAATAATTTTGAGCTTGCAACTTACAGCCGCGACGATCTGTACAAGGATCGGGATTGGCTGAATGGCAATAACAGTCTGATCCGGCAGGACAATATCTCAATGCTGCCAAAAGGAGGGGCAAAGAAGGATGTTTAACTTTTCATTGGAGCTTAATGGCCAGACAGTAGCTTTCTTTGCCTTGGCGGTATGTGTAATAACGGGTGCTGTGTTGATGCTGAACTTTACGAAAGTCGTGCATATGGTCGTATCTCTTGCCTTTTCATTTGTGGGGCTGGCAGGGATTTATGTGCTGCTGGAAGCGGAATTTGTAGCCTTTGTGCAAGTACTCGTCTATGCAGGCGCCATCTCGATTCTGATGATCTTTGGCATTATGATGACTCGGCATGATAAGCAAGACGAAGCGATCATGAAGCCTTGGAAAGAAGCGCTGGCAGCCATCGGCTGTTTGGCGCTGTTCGGCGTGTTGTTCTTCTCTATTAGGGGAACGCAATTTCCGACACCTGTCGATAGACCCCTTTCTGAAGACAATACGTTGGCGCTCGGCAAGCTGCTGTTCACAGAGCATGTCATCCCGTTTGAATTGTTATCTGTATTGTTGACGGTAGCCTTTATTGGTGCAATCGTGCTCGCGAAGAATGACGATCCGACTTCGAGCCCTCAATCGTCTGCACTTGCAGAAGAGGCCTCCTACCCTGCTCCTGAATCATCATCTTCTGGGCTGCAACAGTTACAAGAGCCTCCGAAAGGAGGCGATTCTAAATGAGCACCATGCTGGCTTCCTTTTTAACACTAGCTGCTATCTTGTTTTGTATCGGTCTATACGGCGTGTTGACTAAACGAAGTGCAGTCATTGTCCTGCTTTCGATTGAACTGATGCTAAACGCAGTGAACTTAAACTTAGTCGCATTTTCTAAATACGGAGTCGTTCCGAATCTTAAAGGGCAAGTGTTCTCGCTCTTTAACATCGCGATTGCTGCAGCGGAAGCCGCTGTTGGAGTTGCGATCTTGATCGCGTTGTACCGGAACCGTGGCACTGCCAACGTGGACGAATATGACGACTTACGCAGATAACGGATTAGGAGGATACGAGAAATGGAGACCGTCTTTTCGCAATACGCGTGGGCTATTCCAACTATTCCGCTGCTCGCGTTCCTCGTGTTGACGGCACTTGGGCGACAAGTGAAGGGAGCTGCCTCCCTGATTGGCGTCTTGAGTTCGTTAGCCGCGTTAGTACTGTCCGTCCTGGTTCTGACGGAGCGTTGGTCACCTGATGCAGAAGTGTACTCCCGCAGTATCGATTGGGTTAATTTGGGGGAGGTCACACTTAGAGTTGGCTATGAACTGACCAATTTGAATGTATTGATGCTGTTAGTTGTTACGGTAGTTAGTACATTAGTCAACCTTTATGCTAAAGGGTATATGGCAGGTGACGACAGACAGCACGTATTTTTTGCTTATATTGCATTATTTACAAGCTCAATGCTTGGTCTCGTAGTCTCACCGAACTTGCTTCAATTGTATATGTTCTGGGAGTTGGTAGGGGCGTGTTCTTTCCTCCTAATCGGCTTCTGGTATGAACGCCCCGCAGCACGGGCAGCAGCCAAGAAAGCTTTTATTGTAACGCGCATCGGGGACGTTGGGCTGCTTGTCGCGATTCTGCTGCTCTTCTGGCAGATGCCAAACCATTCGTTAGACTTCAGTGTCATTCAAACAGTCTTTCAAAGTGCAGACTCCCTTGCACAACATGGCATTACCGCCGGTATAGCCACGTGGATCGCTTCGTTAATCTTTATTGGGGCTATGGGGAAATCCGGACAGTTCCCCCTCCATACGTGGCTGCCTGACGCGATGGAAGGGCCAACACCAATTTCAGCGTTGATCCATGCCGCAACGATGGTTGCCGCAGGCGTCTATTTGGTGGCACGTACATTTGCGATTTTCCATGTGTCCCCTACAGCGATGGCTATCGTAGCAAGTGTGGGTGGGTTTACAGCTATATTTGCTGCTACGATTGGGCTTGCGCAGCGGGATATAAAGCGAATTCTGGCCTATTCAACAGTTAGCCAGTTAGGTTATATGATGATGGCGCTGGGACTAGGCGCTGTTACCGCAGGTGTGTTTCATCTGTTTACGCATGCGTTCTTTAAGGCTCTATTGTTCCTTGGAGCGGGCAGCGTGATTCATGCAGTACATACGCAGGATATATTCCAGATGGGTGGACTTGGCCGTAAGATGAAAATAACGACGTGGACATTTGCAATCGGGGCCTTGGCGCTTTCCGGCATTCCACCGTTTTCGGGCTTCTGGTCCAAGGATGCTATTCTGGCAGCGGCATGGGAGCAAGACCATAAGCTGCTGTTTGTGATCGGTGTGCTTGCGGCATTCTTTACCGCGTTTTATATGGCACGGTTGTTCTTTGTAGCCTTTACTGGCAAGCCTGCAGATGAAAAGATACATCGAAAAGCACATGAATCCCCGTGGTTTATGACGATTCCATTGGTCGTTTTAGCTGTGCTGGCTCTTATTGCTGGCTTTGTCTACACGCCATTTAACGGTCAGTTTGGTACCTGGCTGACTGGAGAGCCAACTCAGGATCATGCGAATGTGCTTGTTATGATCATATCGGTTGCGGCAGGTGTCTGCGGTATTTTGCTCGGTTATCTGTTATACCGACCTAGGCAAGCACAACGCAGCGACAGGCTTGAGCAGGCAGCAGCTCCTTTGTTCCGCTTGCTGGAGCGTAAATATTACATCGATGAATTGTATGACTGGCTAATTGTCCGCCCTTTACGTGTTATAGGGAGAGGGTTGGACATGATCGATCGCTTTGTAGTGGACGGAATTGTCCGCTGTATCTCAGCGCTTGTAGATGGATTTGGTAGAACCTCAACGCGAGTTCAAAACGGACAGCTTCAAACCTATGGAATCGTGTCCTTATTTGGTTTCGTAGCGCTGGTCTTGCTGATGCTCGCGCTAGGAAGGGGGTTCTGGTAATGGCAGCTCAGATGAGTTCTATCCCATGGTTGTCTTTGTTGACTTTTTCGCCGCTGCTTGGCGTGCTTGTATTGTTACTCATTCCAAAAGAGCGGGTGCTCGCGATTCGGATAATGGGTATAGTGACGACCTTTATCTCGCTAATCATAGCTGTTGCAATTTATGCGGGTTATGATGCATTAAAACAGGGGAACACACTATTGGAGAAGTTCGACTGGATTTCCATTCCGTTAAATTTGGATGTGGCAAAGGGTATTCAGTCATGGACATTTGACATTCAATACCACCTGGCCTTAGATGGGTTGTCGCTGCCGCTTGTAGTCATGACCACAATCGTGGCTGCGATGTCAGCTTTGGCTTCGGTATCTGTTCGTAAACGTCAGAAAACCTATTATATTTTGTTATTGCTGCTGGAAGTAGGCATGCTTGGCGTCTTTATGGCTCGGGACTTACTTTTATTTTTCGCTTTCTTTGAATGGACGCTTGTTCCGACCTTTTTCTTGATCGGGATATGGGGCTTGGCTAATCGAGAGCGGGCTGCCAACCATTTTCTGCTTTATAACGGACTCGGTTCTGCGTTGATGCTTGTTGCCTTTGCCATTCTGGTTGCAACAGCTGGTTTTGATCAGATTACGGACTCAAGCGGCATAGTAAAGTATGTATATAGCGGTGATCTTCATACGATCGTAAGCCATTTACAATCATCAGAGGCTGCCGCTAACCTTGGTCACAATCCGTTTTTCTTGTCTGAAGGCTGGCGGATTGGCACGTTTGTGCTGCTGTTGATTGCGTTTGGCATTAAGCTGCCTATATTCCCTTTTCATACTTGGATGCTGAAAGTACACGCTGAAGCACCTACTCCTGTTGTTATGCTTCATTCAGGTGTCTTGCTTAAAATGGGGGCTTACGGTCTCATTCAATTCGGTATTGTACTGCTGCCGCATCAGTTGGCAGATTGGGCAACGGTGTTGGCCATCCTTGGCATTATTAATATCTTATATGGTGCAATTTTGGCCTTTGTCCAAACTGAATTTCGACTTGTGTTAGCTTATTCGAGTATTAGCCATATGGGATTTGTGTTATTCGGGATAGCAGCTATGAATGAAATTGGGCTGCAAGGTGCGGTTATGCAAATGGTATCCCATGGATTTATTTCCGCCTTGTTTTTCCTGCTCGTAGGCAGTGTGATTGAACGTACTGGAACTACGCGTCTCGATGAACTTGGAGGGCTCGCCAAGCGGCTTCCCTTTATTAGCGCTCTGCTATTGATTGCAGGCTTAGCTTCTTTGGGACTCCCCGGTCTATCGGGCTTTCCGGCCGAGTTGTTCTCCTTGCTTGGCCTTTACGGTAAGCTGCCTTGGGCTGCAACGCTTGGTGCGTTTGGTGTGATCCTGAGCGCGGTGTATGTATTGCGCGGGGTATTATCCATCACATTCGGGCCAATAGCCGCACATCATCATGAGCTGAAAGACGCGCGTCTGGTCGAGGCAGTTCCGGCTATCGTATTAACAGCTTGCATCGTACTCATCGGTCTTTTCCCGTCCTTGGTGACAGCACCCGTTGAGTATGGTGTCAGCCAAATTATCGATATGTTCAAGGTAGGGGGCTAATCGTATGAATACTATGACAGTTCAACCCTTACAATGGAGTGAGCTTTCTGCCCTGGCACCGGAACTGACGCTTGTTATTGCAGCAGTTCTGATTTCATTGATCGACCTGTTGCTCCCTCGGCGTATCAATCGAGAATGGATAGGGATCTTGTCGCTGGCAAGTGTGCTGTTCTCCCTCTACTTTGTCGTGTCGACCTTGGTAGATCGATATACGCAAGCAGCTGGTGGCAAATCGGTAGGCGCATTGCAATTACTGAATCAGAGCTACCGGGTAGATGATTTTGCTTTGTTTCTAAAGGTCCTTTTTTTGGTGGGCACAGCATTTGTTATTTTGATCAGTATGGGAAGTATGAAGGATGAGGAGCTGCCGCATCGCGGCGAATATTATTATTTGCTTCTTCCTGCTGCGCTCGGCGGCATGATGATGGCATCGTCTGGCGATCTGATTACGTTGTATGTAGGGCTCGAGCTTTTAAGTATTACTTCCTATATTTTAGTGGGGATAAAAAAGAACGACCGTCGGTCTACAGAAGGTGCATTTAAATACGCAGTGCTTGGAAGTGTTGCCTCTGCCTTTATTTTGTACGGCATGTCGTTCTTGTATGGGATGAGCGGCAGCACTAACCTAATTGATATCGCACAGTCTCTAGCAACTCATGTTGCTGCGTTTCAACCGTTAATATACGTTAGCTTCCTGCTGCTTATCGTTGGTCTAGGATTTAAGATTGCAGCTGCTCCATTCCATGCTTGGTCACCTGATGTATATCAGGGCGCACCAACACCAATTACAGCCTTTCTAGCTGTTGTTGCAAAAGGTGCAAGTCTGGCTGTTGTGTTCCGAATTTTATTTAATGTATTTTTCGGACTTGGAGCTGAGACAGACGCAGAAGGCCAGCGTGTATTTTCTATCTACAATGATGTCACTATAATGCTGCTGGCTATTGCTGCTCTATCTATGGTGGTAGGGACGACGATGGCTTTAAGACAAAAAAATGTGAAGCGACTATTGGCGTTATCAGGAATTACAAATGCGGGTTACCTGCTTGTTCCGATCGGTTTAAACATCCTTGGAAATACGATAAACGCCTCGGTATTTAATGCATTTTGGTATTACCTTGCAGCTTATCTATTCACAACGATAGGTGCATTTGCTGTACTAATGGTTGTCAGCCGTGTAGTCGGGCATGAGGAGTTAAAAGGCTTTGCCGGATTGTATCATCGTTCACCGTGGTTAGCCGTCGCTATGACCGTTTTTGTCCTGTCACTGGCAGGGATTCCAGTTACAGCTGGATTCTTCGGAAAGCTCTATATTATTGTCGGGGCGGTCGCTGCTCATTCGATATGGATTACGATCGTGATGATGCTGACTAGCGTAATCTCGTTTTACTTTTACTTCGGTTTTATTCGCCAAATGTATATGAGGCATGGTCAGGAAGAGAAAATAACTGTCCGTGCTCCTCAAGGATCAGTTATTGTCATCTGCGTGCTTTGCGTCCTAGGCTTTGGATTATTTCCGAATGAGGTAATGGGATGGCTGAACATGCTGTTCTCTATTCCAGGCGATGTGTTTACTTTAACACCATAACACCATGATTTCGAACTGCTCTAGCTGCAGCTACTTAAGGCACCATGCTTATCTATGGGCTGCAGGCTGTAGACCAAGATGGTTGTGCCTGAATGAGAAATCAGCTGATAAGGCTGATGTGCGGGCGGTTAGGATTCAAGTGTACCCAATAACAGGTATTCGCTAGATCAGGGGCATCTTGATGGGGGAGTATGTTATAATGATACCGGCTTGGGTTCGCTGCTAGACAGCGTCCCAGCCGGTTTTCTATTGTATGTGTAACACAGATTGAGCTAAAGATAGCGAGATTGTGGATATAAATGTAAATGAAAGAATAAGCAGGATCACCTGACAACCATTTGATACTGGAAGTGAAAGCAATGAACAAACGATGGCGTCGTATCGTCGTTATGCTCTTTGTCGTCACATTAACTTGGACGACATTGATAAGCTGTGGCGCTGAAAGCTCGCAGTATACTGAAGTTTCCATGTCCTCAGCGCATCCTTTGCTTGGGGGAAGCGGAAATGTGACGAGTGAGACCGCGGCGACGGAACCGACATCTTGGATTGTAAAATGGAAGCAACCTGGCGTGCATGATGAAGCTATTGTGCAGGACAGCATCATCATCAGCACACAAGAACGATTTGGTATCATGGTCATGAAACCTTCTATACATGTCGAGGTAAAAGATTGGCTGAAACGATTTAAGCATAATAAAAGTGTTGAATATATAGAGCCGAACCATCGCGTAAAGTCTCTGTCTGGCGCGGTAGTGCCCAATGACACCAGCTTTCAACAGCAGCATTATTTAAAGCAAATTGGTGCCGATGTTGCTTGGTCCCAGGTCAATAAGAGTCCTGGCATTACGATTGCTTTAGTAGATACAGGCGTTGATATTGATCATCCCGATATTAAAGCGAATTTAATTCCAGGCGTCAATTTACTGGAGCCAGGTCTACCTAAGGATGATAATGGACACGGTACCAATGTAGCAGGTGTTATTGCTGCTATTGGCAATAATGGAAAAGGGACGACCGGCATTACATGGTCAGCGAAAATTTTGCCGATCAAGGCCCTTGATTCGCGTGGATATGGAGACGAAGATAAGCTAGGAGCGGGCATTCTATATGCGGTAGATCACGGGGCAAAAATTGTTGTGATGTCCGTCGGTCTTTATCGTTATTCGAAATACATGCAGGATATCGTCCAATATGCGGAGGACAAGGGTGTACTGCTTGTGGCCGCAACGGGTAATGACGGAACAAGATATCAAGAGAAGGTCGAAGTAAAGTACCCGGCCGCTTACTCTAGCGTGTTGGCAATTGGAGGCAATACACCTCAACTAACCGTTGAGCCACGTTCGAATATTGGTCCTGAGATAGATATTGTTGCTCCATGGCATGTGTATACGACTGCGCTTGGCGGCGGATACAAAAATGCGGAAGGAACTTCGATGGCGGCGCCACAAGTTGCCGGCGTAGCTGCCCTATTGTGGAGCAAATATCCTACATTGAAGCCTCATCAAATTCGGGAACATCTGCGCATGACTGCACAAGATATTCTTACCAAAGGTTGGGATAACAAAAGTGGCTATGGGATGGTACGCGCGGATAAAGCGTTGTTGACGGTTCCTAAGCCAGAAGGATACATCGTCCATCAGGCAAGGAATAAAGCGCGTGTATTCCCGATCGATACGATGAATACAGGTTATCTATCAGATGGACAGCATGGTAACTGGTATCGTGTGGAGGTACCTTATGACGGTACGCTCGACTTGGTGTATCAACGTGTTGCGGGAAATAGCCAAATTCAGGCGGTTCATTATGAAGGAGCCAGCCAAGAGGGTAAACGGTATAGTCCTACTGGAAAGGAGCCTATGTCTCTATCCGTTAAAAAAGGTGTGCATTACATTCGAATAAGTGCTGCACAGGCGACTAAATCCAATCCGATCACTTATAAACTATCTTCTCGTTTCCGTATTGCAGCAGATCCTTTTGAACCAAACGATAAGCAGTATGAAGCTTACGCCTTGCCTGCCCGCAAACAGCAGGTTACGGGTACCTTCAGCCATACAGGGGACAAAGACTGGTTTGAAGTACAAATCCCATCCAGAGGAACATTAACGATCAAAGTCACGACGGATACGGTGAGAATAGATCCGATGGTGGAAGTAGCAGGGCCAGACAATTATGAGCATATCATTGATGATAATACGGAAGGGCAGACGGAGATGTCGGTGCTATCCGATTTGAAGCCGGGCAAATATTATATTCGCATCCAAAATGCAGTAACAGCAAAAGCAGAACCTGTCGCAGGTCAATATACGATGCATCTCGACTTCTTGACGCAGTATACGGACCCGAATGAGCCTAATGATAAAATGTATGAGGCAGTCACCATAACACCAAATACGAATTATACAGGTGTATTTCATTCACATAGCGACAAGGACTGGTTTCAGCTTCAATTGGAAGAGCAGGCGTATATTAATTTCGAGCTTCAGCGTATTCCGAGCAACCGAACTGTAGAAATGAGCGTCTTTAATAAAGAGCAGAAGCTGCTTATATCAGGACGTAATCGCAAGGGCGAATCCAAGCTTGAAGCGGGCATGAAGTTGGAAAAGGGTCCTTATTACATTCGGTTAACCGCTAATGAGAAGTTCGATACCAACTATTATACGCTGCGTGCAACCAAGACGGCGTTGGTTGCAGGCATGCGAGACATTAAGGGGCACTGGGCACAGGAAGCGATTGTAGGTGCAGTCAAGAAGGGCTGGATTAAAGGGTACGCTGATGCCCAATTTGCCCCTAATCGATTTATCACAAGGGCAGAGGCTGCTACTGTTATGGCAAATGCATTTAAGTTAACTGGCAGTGCTGCAAAGCCACCTGCCTTTGCAGATGTGCCGCAGTCTCATTGGGCCTATTCGGCGGTAACCAGAGTAGCGGAAGCACATATCGCAGCTGGTTATGAAACAGGCAGGTTTGCACCGGCTAGGGACGTCACCCGTGCTGAGACAGGGGTTATGATTGGCAATGCACTTCATCTTGTCGTTCGAATGCCAGCTGAACCACCTTTTGTGGATGTGCTGCTCAGTCACTGGGCAGCGCCGATGCTGGCGGAATTGAAGAAACAGCAATTGATCAAAGGGTATGAAGATGGCTCTTTTGCGCCAAATAGACCCACAACAAGAGCAGAATTTGTAGCCATGCTGTACTCGGTTGCAGGATAGATTTGGAGCAATAGAAGAGTGGAGGAGAAGGAGGCGTGTGCGTTGAATGATTCATTTAACGACATATCGGCAGCGGTAGGGGTAAGTGGCATCGTACAAATGATTGTGACCTTGTGCTGCATCGCGGTAGCGTGGTGGTCACTGCAGCATGTGAAGCTGGACTTGGTGATACGATATCCAAAGAGTGCATCCGGCAAGATGCTGCATTTATTGTTGGCTATCATTTTAGGCCGTGCAGTATCCCTTTTCTTTATAGATTACTGGGGTTGGACACAATCATTGAAATATTTATTTTAAAGGTGACCGAATCTGGATGTTATGTACGTTGTTTGAACACTGGACGGAATGGGTTATAAAAGGAAGGCTTACACTGAATTCATGGCTCATCGTCACAATTGTCGAATAACATCGAAGGAAGATGTCAACAATGGATGATAGCCCCATGGAAAATGTGGAATGTTGTTGTCGAAATTAACGCTTGTCCATCTTTGTAAAGGGATGGTATTATTAAGGTCGGGTTAAGATGGCCCGTATGGTTTATGAAGAGTAGCTATTATTTTTTGCAAAAGTATGTATGACAAAAGTATGTATGTCCGTATCTCCAGGGAAAAGCAGTCGCTTTTACACAGGAGCACATCAACATGGTGCATCGATTAAAGAAGCTTTTCTTACAGAGCAATAATGTGATGGGGCGGAATAAAAGCGCGGAGGGAAACGTGATGAGCAAATTTATCGTCCGCGGAGGCAAGCGGTTGTCGGGTACGGTTCGAGTTAGCGGTGCCAAAAATGCAGTGCTTCCGATACTCGCAGCTTCGTTATTGGGGGAAGAAGGCGTCAGCGTTATTCATGATGCGCCTCCACTCGAGGATGTAAAGACGATACACCAAGTATTAGAAAAATTAGGTGCAAACCTTACATATGCCAACGAGACCGTACGTATTCAAGCGGAACAGCTTCAGTCTTTTGAAGCTAATTATGAGCTTGTACGTAAGATGAGAGCTTCTTTCTTAGTGATGGGACCTCTGCTCGCTCGTGCAGGTAAGGCGCGCATTTCCTTGCCAGGCGGATGTGCAATCGGCTCAAGACCAATCGATCAGCATTTGAAAGGCTTTGAAGCGATGGGTGCCGAAATTGGACTAGGTCAAGGTTATATTGAAGCGACAGTTAAAGGCCGATTAAAGGGCGCAAAAATTTATTTGGACGTTGCAAGTGTAGGGGCTACCGAGAATATTATGATGGCTGCCACACTCGCAGAAGGCACGACCCTGATTGAGAACGCAGCACGTGAGCCGGAGATCGTTGATTTGGCAAACTATCTGAACAAGATGGGTGCTATCGTTCGCGGTGCTGGAACAGGCGTTATTCGCATCGAAGGCGTAGAACGAATGCACGGTGCTGAGCATACGGTTATCCCTGACCGTGTCGAAGCGGGAACCTATATGGTTGCTGCTGCAATGACAGGTGGGGATGTATATGTGGAAGGTGCGATTGCAGACCACCTAGGTCCGGTTATTGCGAAGATGGAAGAGATGGGTGTCACAATTGTACCGGATGAGAATGGCATACGTGTTGTCGCGGATAAGCCGTTAAAGGCGGTTGACGTTAAGACACTCCCTTATCCAGGCTTCCCAACAGATATGCAATCTCAAATGATGGCGTTGCTGCTGGTTGCATCAGGCACGTCGGTGATTACGGAGACGGTGTTTGAGAACCGCTTTATGCACGTCGATGAGTTTAACCTGATGAATGCAAACATTAAGGTAGATGGCCGTTCGGCTATTATTCCAGGCAGCGCAAAGCTGATTGGTGCCAAAGTGTGTGCAACAGATTTGCGTGCTGGCGCTTCGCTCATTTGCGCAGGGCTAGTGGCAGAAGGCACGACTGAAGTTGGCGGAACCCATCATATTGATCGTGGTTATGTACATCTTGCTGAGAAATTGTCTGCGCTCGGTGCTGATATTTGGCGTGTCCACGCAGAGAAAGCCGAAGCAGCTGAGTCTGTCGAGGATATTCCAGAAGTGAAGATGTTTAACGTGCAGCCGACTTGGGCTTAATTGCTTAAAGTGGTGTACACGAACTGAAGATAGAAACAGATGGCCGTTTCCTTAGGGAGACGGTCTTTTTGTGTTTGTTTCATTCAGCTAGCAGATCAAAACAAGGAGATACTGATGCCATTTCAAATCGTACGATACAAACAGCTCCCTTTACTTTTCTATTACTATATTTATTATCATTTTGTTACAGGGGCGATCCTCTTTTATTACAAATCGAGGACATTTCTTTATATAACGAGCGTGCGAGTAGATTTGTTGCTAGCAGGGTGATGAATGCTGTTACTGATCCGCTTGTTTAATTCTCAATATGTATAAGGAATATATGAGAAGTATGTAAAGATAATACGTTCTCTTATTCTAGCGTTCTACCTTCTCCCAACGTTTCATAACATGAAAGTATAGCGGGTGTGGCCGTTCCGATTGGGCATAATAGCTGATAGAAACAGGAGGGAGAGCAGATGGAAGATGAGCAAATAATTGAAGGTGGGAGAAGAAAAGAGCAAGAACACTCCCAGCGTGGATATACAAATAGAGGACGTCATAGGCGGCAAATGAAGGAGACGCGCTTTTCTCGAGGTTGGTTTCACTTGGCCATGTGGAGTGGATTGCTCATGACCTTTGCTATACTTGCACCTTTACTGCTGGTATCAAAGGGACACCAGCAGCAAGCGGTGCCAAGTCCGCAGGGCGGGAAGGCGGCGGTATCACTCGCGGCAGAGCCTGCCGATGCGCCGCCGTATGTACGCGTGTACGTCTCGGCCACACGCAAAGTGGAGCGTATCGCGCTGGAGCGATACGTGCGCGGCGTCGTCGCCGCAGAAATGCCGGAGCGCTTTGAGCTGGAAGCGCTCAAGGCACAGGCAATTGCCGCCCGCACGTATATCGTGCGCCGTTTGGCACGGGGCGATGTCGGCGGCGCGGCGGGCGGGGCAGACGTCACCGACACTGTTGCCCACCAAGCCTATGTGCCGCTTGCGAAGCTCACGGAACGCCAGCATGACGCGATTGCCAAGCTGAACCGCGCCGTTAACGACACGGCGGGGCTCGTCCTGACCTATAAGGACAAGCCTATCGAGGCTACCTTTTTTTCAACAAGCAACGGGTATACTGAAAATGTGGAAGATTACTGGAATCAGAAGCTTCCCTATTTGCGGAGCGTATCCAGTCCATGGGACAAGAAGCTATCGCCGCGGTTTATGACAACAGTTCGAATGGAAGCTGATGACTTCTTGCAGAAGTTGGGTGTTTCCGTAAATGCAGTGCCTGCCCTTAAGGCGGCGATTTCAAATCGTGACAAGGGAGTTGAATCTCCCGACTCTCTCTCTTCAGCCATTGAACTGCTCTCCGTTACCAAAGGGAAACGAATAGGGGAAGTGCAGGTAGGGACACACACCTTTTCAGGTAGAGAATTTAGAGAAAAGCTAGGGTTAAGTTCATCTGCTATCAGCTGGAAAATGGAAAACGGCAAGATCGTACTTACGACTTATGGTTATGGCCACGGCGTAGGTATGAGTCAGTATGGCGCCCAAGGCATGGCATTGGAGGGGGCGAGTGCAGAACGTATACTAACCTACTATTATCAGGGAGTTAAGTTGACTCCAGTCTCGCGGGTATTAGAGAAGATAGATACGGCTTATGCCAAACGATAGCCAATAGAGATAATCTCAAAAATTAGTAATTGCTTGCGTATAAAAGTGAGAGTCGCGGTAACAATGGTTACTGAGGTGATCACAATGAGTGAACAAAACCAAAACTCTAAGGTTAACAAATCTACGACATCATCTTCGAATACGCCGAACACGCCGGAAGCTTCAAAACTAGCAGGAGCTCAAGCGGTTCCAACTTCGGGATGGAGAAAGCTGTTGTCTAAGAAGTGGGCATTCCCTGCTTTGTATGTAGCCGCAGCAGCCATTATTTTAACGTTAGTCTGGGTCTATCAAGGCTCCAACTTGCAACCTCTGCAGACTAGCGGCACCAAGACACAAGTAGAAACGACGCAAGGCACAGACGCTGCAGCAGGAACACAAGAAGATGTGAAAGCTGTTGTATCTAACAATGAAACGCTTGGTTGGCCAGTAGAGGATGTACAAGGTGTCGACGTCGTTATGGGATTTTTTGATGCCGCAGCTTCCAAAGAAGATCAACAACGTGCGGTAGTAGAATACAAGCAGACTTTTACGCCGAACTCCGGCATTGATCTGGCACGTAAAGACCAGAAGCCGTTTGAAGTGCTTGCTGCGATGAGTGGAACGGTTACACGAGCCGAACAACATCCTATGATGGGAAATGTTGTGGAGATCGATCATGGTAATGGCATGAAGACCGTATATCAAAGCGTAGCGGAATTAAAGGTTAAAAAAGGCGATGCAGTGAAAAAAGGCGCAGCAATTGCTTCCGCTGGGCGTAGTGAAATGGAGAAGGACCTGGGCGTTCATGTTCATTTTGAAGTGTTTGATGGAACGACCCCAGTTAATCCATCCAGCTTGCTGGCGAAAAATTAATTTATATCTCAAAAAGGCGGGAGCATAAGCTTCCGTCTTTTTTTGTTGTTGGGGCATAAGTGAAGTTAGCAGAAGTCCATGAAAGCAACTCAGCATCCAGATCTCAACCCCCTGACTCAGCGTTTCAGCGAAGTTAAACAGAGGTCTCATTCTTAAGAAATAGCTCAAAGTGCTGTTCTATAAGCATTTTTCCTTCCTTTTCTGCGATTCACAAAGTGTTTGTTGTGAAAATAATCGGTGTGGTCAAGCTTGTCAGGCTTGGTTATAAAGCATAAGTGGGCAGACCCCTCATATAATGTACCAAACTAATCCGAGTAGGGAGGCGGGAACGTGCACGATTACATCAAGGAACGGACTATCAAAATCGGCCGCTGTATTGTCGAAACCAAGCATACGGTTCGCACCATAGCCAAAGAGTTCGGCGTGTCGAAAAGCACGGTGCATAAAGATTTGACCGAGCGGCTTCCGGAGATCAATCCGGACCTCGCGGATCAGGTTAAGCACATTCTCGAATACCACAAATCCGTGCGTCATTTGCGTGGAGGAGAGGCCACCAAGATCAAGTACAAAAAGACGAGCACAAAGAAACGCGAGGTGCTCACTGCAGGCAAATCATAGCCTTCCTCACATGCGCAAACGTTAGCCCTAAATAATCGTTCCGAGATTGTCGTATACGTTCTTAATCTTTCATTGAACCGAGAGCTGGAAATGTGCTATGTTAAGGAATGAGTGTACATTTTGCAGGAATTGGTCGGAATTCATCGTATTTTAGTAGAAATAATTATTGTGGAGGCTCTCGAACCTATGTTTAGCAAGGATATCGGAATCGACTTGGGAACGGCGAACGTTCTGATTCATGTGAAAGGAAAGGGGGTTGTCTTAAACGAGCCGTCAGTAGTCGCAATCGAGAGCGATTCGAAACGTGTACTGGCGGTTGGTGAAGATGCGCGTAAGATGGTAGGGCGTACCCCAGGCAACATCGTGCCAATCCGTCCGTTGAAGGACGGCGTTATCGCAGACTTCGAGATTACCGAAGCCATGCTGAGATATTTTATTAACCATGTCGGCGGCCGCAAATGGTATTCGCACCCGCGCATCTTAATTTGCGCGCCGACTAACATCACTTCAGTCGAACAAAAGGCGATTCGAGAAGCAGCAGAAAAGAGCGGCGCTAAGGAAGTCTTCCTTGAGGAAGAGCCTAAAGCAGCCGCTATTGGCGCGGGTATGGATATATTCCAACCAAGCGGCAATATGGTCGTGGATATCGGCGGCGGAACGACCGATGTCGCAGTGCTTTCTATGGGTGATATCGTAACAGCTTCATCTATCAAAGTAGCTGGCGATACATTCGATGCCTCCATCATGAGATATATTAAACATAAGTATAAGTTGTTAATTGGGGAGCGGACTTCCGAAGATATCAAGATTAATATTGGTACCGTTCGTCCAGGCGGAGGACAGCGCGAGATGGACATTCGCGGCCGCGATATGGTATCTGGCCTGCCGTACACAGTAACCATTACATCCAACGAGGTGCGTGAAGCGCTATGGGACCCGATATCTTCTATAGTAGCTGCTGCCAAGTCGGTGCTGGAACGTACACCGCCAGAGCTGTCCGCGGATATTATTGATCGTGGTGTTATTTTGACAGGCGGCGGCGCCATGATGGACGGCTTGGATGAGCTGATGGCAGAAGAATTGAAGGTTCCTGTTCTAATTGCAGAAGATCCAATGCATTGCGTCGTGAAGGGTACAGGAATCATGCTTGATAATTTAGATAAAGTTGTAAAGAAATCGTTCGGATAAGCCGATATATAGGAATAGAATCTGATATCGGGAATCCGGGAGGAACGGCATATGTTAAGAGGGTTATATACAGCCGCTTCAGGCATGTTGACGCAGCAGCGTCGTCATGACACGGTTACAAATAACGTCACCAACATGAATACACCAGGCTTTAAGGCTGTGAATAGCGTGCAGCGCTCATTTCCAGAGATGATGATTGCTCTTATGGGCAATGATGCTGCTGCCGGACAACAGATTGGCAAGATTAATACAGGCGTATTTGGCGAAGAGAGCCGTCTAGTATTTACCCAAGGGGACTTGATGCAGACGAATCAGATGGGCGATTTTGCGCTTGTATCGAATATTCAGGTGCCGGGTGTGGCATTTGATGCATCAGGCAAATCTATCGATGCTCAAGGTAATGTTACTTATAAGCCAGAGGCTTTCTTTACAGTACGTGCAGGTGAAGAAGTACGGTATACACGCGACGGACATTTTCAACTGAACGAGAACAACGAGCTGATTACGGCTGACGGCTCACTAGTAATGAACCGCAATAATACACCAATTGTGTTAAACAACATTAACTTGTTTGATGTTAAGGCTGATGGTACTGGTCAGTTGTTTAACGCTCGAACAGGGGCAGCACTGGGACAAGCATTATCGATCACACGTATCGATAATCCAAACGATCTTGTTCGTGCTGGTGAAGGACAGTTCCGTCTGCAGGATGGAGCACAAGCAGGTGCGCCTGCAGCAAATGGGGATGCCAGAGTGGAGCAAGGCTACTTGGAACGTTCGAACGTAGACCCTGCACAGTCGATGGTTGACTTGAACATTGCTTTTCGTGCTTATGAAGCTAATCAGAAAATAATCCAATTCTACGATAAGACGTTGGACAAGACGGTAAATGAGGTAGGACGGGTCTAGTACCTGTTATGCTTATTTACGCCAATTATAAGGAGGCTAGCCGTAACACATGAACAATTCTATTATTGCTGCATCGGTATCGATGAGCGGGCTGCAACGTAAATTGGACGTCATTGCTGACAACGTCGCCAACGTGGATACACGAGGATTTAAGCGTAAGACAGCGAGCTTTGCTGATGTCCTGACGAATGCTCAACAGCAAAATCGCGACTTCAAGCTTCCAGGCAGAGCTACTCCGCTTGGATTTACAAATGGTTATGGTTCCATGATGACAGGCATCGGACTCGACTTTAGCCAAGGTTCTTTGCTTACGACTAACGTCCCAACTGATCTTGCGATCGAGGGTAATGGTTTGTTTGAAGTGAGAACACCTGAGGGGACCGCATTTGTGCGTGAAGGCGATTTCCACATGGTGCCTACAGATACAGGCGAAGCCCTGCTGACGACACGGACAGGAGCCGTTGTTACTTCGACGGATGACTCGGATATCCGTATTCGTGTACAGGAAGGCTACCAGATGAAGATTGATGCTGCTGGTCGAGTATATGAAGTAAAGCCAAGCACCAATGAGCAGATTCTTGTTGGGACTTTGAAGCTTGTACAAGCCATTAAGCCTGAACTGTTGCAGAAGATTGACAATAATATGTATGTAATCCCACCAACAGTGGACCGTAATACTGTCTTACAAACATTGGACTTGACGAATATTCCGCCAGATGGTAAGGTGCCATTGACGGTTCGTCAAGGTGTGCTGGAAAGTTCGAACGTCTCGCTTGGTGATGAGATGTCCGAATTGATTCAAGCTCAGCGCGCCTATCAGATGTCCGCTCGTGCATTGTCTTCGGGAGACGCAATGTGGGGACTCGCGAACAGCATGAGGGGTTAAGCGAAGCAGGTGATCGTGGTATGAGTTATGATGAACAGGAAGCATTTCCGAATCAACGGTTGAGTCGATCTGATCGCACTCGTTCTACGAGTACGGGTCAGCAAGAAGATGACAATCATTTATCTTCTAATAATTCTGATTGGGAGAAGGCTGGTAAGAAGTCTTCTGCCATGAAGTGGGTATTTCGGTTGCTGATCACACCGATGCTCTGTATTCTTACCGCATATGCAGGTATGGTCATCGGATTGGTCGTACTTGGCCACGGTACAGTTGGCGAAGCGTTGAACTTTAGTACGTGGACACATCTGTTCCGTTTAGTATTTGGATAATTATAATACGATTGTCGGGAAGCACCCGCGATACAGAATCTGTTCTGTTTCGGGTGCTTTTTTTGCGTTCATCACAGGAGTTATCTGTTGGGTATGATATATTTAGGGGGATATGATCAACTTTCTCCAAATAAAAGGCACTCTGCTATAGCAAGATGTGTTGTTGTTTGCTTCTGATGTTTATCCGCTGCTTTTATTTCCACTTTTGTTATTAGGTAGACTACCTTGCTTTCTTTTATACACTCCGTAGAAGATATATTGCAGATCTAGTTCTTGTTCTATCAATAATATAGTCCAATAGCTGTATTCATTGCTTTTTTGTGATGTCTATTATTCTTGTGTGTTGTTGTGTGACGATAACGCATCATGTAGGAGCTTAGCGTGAAATACATGTTCTATTACCTATGATTAGTAGAATATTGGGTAGCTGGCTGTTGACGTTTGAGTGGAAATCGATCTTTGGTCATATTGTTTGGAATTCCATGTGACAATACGTCACGTTATGGGGTTGCGCTTATATGAAGTTTACTTTTATACGAAAAGAGGCCTGATGAAATGAGGAAGTATAGGTGGTTGTTAGTGTGTCTTGTGACAGTCTGCGGTGGCATTAGTGGTGCGGCAGCCTTTGCAGCGTCTGATGTGACCGAAGTGTCTAAGATGCCTGGAAAAGGTCACTTTAAGGATGTGCCAGATCATCATTGGGCAAGTGGGGCAATTACAATTGCCGCTGCTAAAGGATACGTGAGTGGATATCCGGATGGAGGTTTTAGACCGAATGAAAAGATCACAAGGGCGGAATTTATTAAAATGGCAGCAGTTGCGCTCCAGTTGGAGGTGAAAGCGCCTACGGGGGAGGAATGGTATGTACCCTATGTGGAAGCGGCAGGTGGCGCCAAGCTGACAGGGGAAACAAAATGGTCAGCAAGAGAATGGAACCAGCCAATGACTCGTTTCGAGATGGCGAGCACAGCTGCAAGGGCGATTGGTGAACGTACTTCAGACGATGGAAAGTGGATGTATTTAGCGGCAAAGAGAGGGCTTATTACCGGTAAGGACCAGAAAGGGACGCTTGGCGTAAAGGACACGACTAATCGAGCGCAGGCTGTCACTATTATCGAGCGTATGCTAACCGTTAAGAACGGAGGCAAGTTGTCTGCCGATAAGTATGCTGTATCCAGTGCTGAATTAGCATGGCACGGTACGAACATTTTTACGATTATGCCAGAGATATTCACGACACCCGCCAGTCAATATGCAGGTAAGACGATTGAAGAGTTATGGAGAAAGGATAAGATGGTCATCGACTCTGTTGATGGGAAATATCGTGGCCAATTGGATGCGTTAGTGGCGATAGATCTCGAAGATCCATATGATCCTAACCTGGCCCTACTGCCAGATGTACGCAAGTTGAAGTGGTTTAACAATGACACATCACGTAACGATCTGATGGTGCATAAGTGGAGGAAGAGCTACATTTTGTACTACAAAGGACATGAGGTATATAACAAGGATACGAAAATGTACGCTAAAGAGAATTATGTGCCTTTTTTGCTACGAGGATTTAGCTCTCCGGATATGGAAGGTTATTTTAAAGGGGTTTTAAATATGCCATCTGGGGTATACAGGGAGCGACTTGGAGATATTCCTGCTTTCATTATCCCTAAGAAAGTAGGTTTACAAAATGGCCATCTTTCTATTGCTATTCATACGCCAGCATATTCTCGATCTGGTTACAAGTCAAACGAACTCCTTACGGTAGAAGGACCTTTAAGTAAGCCTATTTTAAAGGAGGTTAGTTGGACAAAGTGAGGAATATTGATATTAAATTAACAACTGTATTGTTAAGTAGCATTATTTTCATATGCCTTCTTACAATTTCTGAAACCTCTTTTTCAGCTTCCGAGTACTCGCTTCCTGCTAAAAATATAGTATATGATGTGGATCCACAAAATATTATAGCTGGCCATCAAGATGTATTTTCTAAATTCAAAACATTAAAAACTAAAATGTTAAATGAAGTGGTTGGTACGGGTAAGAAAATAACTAGGATTGAGTTTTATAAAGATAATATAAATATAAAGACTCTGAATGTAAACGCACAGAAGTTTAATGGAGTTATCTCATTTAATGGAGAACAAGTACCCGTTGTATCGTCCAGAAATGATGGCAATGGTACATGGTTTGCATGGCAACGGTATGCTTTAGGGGGATACAACAATCACTGGTACCCAGGAGTTGGAGAATACAAATCCCTTAATGGAGATCCAGAAAGCCAGGTATCAAGCAAAAGATGTAAGCCTGTACCAGAGTGGGAGGATGTAAGAGGCAACAGGATGGATAAATACCCTGGCTGTTACATTCAACTTAGTAAAACGTATGCCCGCCAGAAACCATTTGTAAATAAGAATTACAAAATGAATTTTCCAACAACTGTAATAGAAGATAACATATCAATGCTTTCGAGTCTAAATACATGGAAAAAAGACGAAAACCCACTAATTGATTGGAGACAAAAGGTTATCTCCCCAACCATCTCTGGATATACTGACAAGTCCACTCAAATCATTGGCTTCGAAGTCAAGGACCTCAACGGAGCAACCGTTACATTTACACAAAAGTATGACCATGTAGGCTACAAGTATGATCTGCCTGCCACTGGGGCAGCGATGATGTTTTTCTTTGCAGCTTATACATATGATATTCACTCTTACACTTACCGCTATCCTGATCTTATGAAGGTTTTTTATACAGATGAGGACAATACTGGATGCCCGCCTGGTCATAATTGTAATCCTGCAGATACTAAATGCTCAGCACCTATACCTTCTGGTAAAGAGATACGGGCTGAACAGATGAACCCCGCTGCAACGGGTTCGATTCAAGCGGATCAGGTCTTTGATGTGTCGCGTGGGATTCCTACTTCAGAAACGCTGCGTACTAACGTGCTTGCATCACACTATTTGTTTAAGCACAAATTTGTTGAAATGACAGGAACATGTCAGGCACAGGTAGAAGTACGAAAGACGTATGTATTGCATTGGGACCCAGGGAAACCAGGCCCTTCAAGTCCTGACGGTCAGCCAGGTCCAAGCTTGCCTAGTCCTCAGCGCATGGATTACCGTGCCCTTGAGTTGATTGAAGTCCAGCGCAGATATAGCTATTGGGTCATAGATAATCTAGAAGTATATGATATGGATCGCGCTGAGGTTGGTAACTATGCTTTGCCGGGTGAGAAGGTCACTTTAATTCCACGTTCCTATGTTCCAGTTAATATTGAAGCGAAGGTTTATGAGACTTTTGAGGAGCATGCATATTTGCCTGATTTTAATAAAGTGATTGAACTTCCTAGTCAGCATATCAATTATGGTGGCAAGACGCCTCCTCTGGCTCCAAATGAAGTAAATACATTGTTTGTTCGGGAGGCTGAGCAACGCATACCTCAGATGAAGGTTCATAATGATCAGCTTTTGTTAAATGGACATTCGTTAATGAATGGAGCGTTATATGAGGAGAGAACACCTACGCCGCAGGTTATTCCGCAAGCCGCGACGATTGGCCCGAATGTGCTATATCAAAATGAGCTGCGCATCGAAAGCCATAAGCCTAATGTACAGCACGCACCTAGTGAGGGAACCATCTTCTATACACTAAACACAGGTATAAGTGCAGGATCTGATAAGGAATTTGCTATTGCACATATTAATCCGGTTACTGTGCATACCCCTACTGTCATGTATGCCTCAATTTCTGACGATAAGTCACACAATCAGAAAACAACCCCAAATGCTGCGCGGGCAGCGCTCGTTTTGAACCGTTCATTTGTTATAGCACTTCCTACTGCAGGCAAGCATGTCAATTATCCTGGCTATGGACATCGCGATTATGCAAAATATATCCGTGACAAGCAAGTTTATTTCCCATTTGATGTATATACAAGTGATGGAACCTACGTACCTAAACACACTTGGCTCAGTATACCTGTTTCTGATACAACCGCGACGTTTCACTTGCCTGTATGGGTAGATGAGGGGAATTACGCAGTCTCCTACCGTGCAGTTGCTGAAAATGCACCTCAACAATCGACAAATCAACCCTATGCCAACACAGAACTGAGCAACCATGTGGCTGTGGATACGATCGAAGTTGAAGTGATCGGGCGGGTGTATGACTTTCGGATAAGCGAAGTTATGGATTTGAACTGGGAACAAGTTTTTCGTGTCGGGAAAGGGAGCAAGGAACATTCTGGTTCCTATTACTGGACGGGGCTAAATGATCTGAATGGTGCTGTGAGGGGAAATAACCTGCCCTATCGGCTGCCAATAGCTCCTGGGAGTCATCCTGCAGCTGGCTTTCAGCGTGTGGCGATTAAAACAGGGTACGCCTTCAAATTTGACCTGAAAACGATGGGCAATATGTTTGGTTCCCGGGACAGTGTGCGCATTAAGCCGACCTTCTATTTCACGGATCGTCATGGGCGAAAGCGTCAGCCAGTTGATGTGTATTATCATACGGACAAGAAATTATTTGTTCGAACTGGATCTTCGGAGGATACATTACAGCGTACAGTCGCTCTAAATACTAGGCTTCGCAACGTGTCTGAACCACTAATACG
This sequence comes from Paenibacillus sp. ACRRX, assembly GCF_022346885.1. GTDB lineage: Bacteria > Bacillota > Bacilli > Paenibacillales > Paenibacillaceae > Paenibacillus_B. Next base: position 132,936 of record NZ_JAKRNK010000003.1, on the reverse strand, counting down.
CAGAACAGCAGAAGCTTATTTTGAATTATTCGCTTCAACATTGTCAATATCCAAGCAGGCATATGTGCAGAAATGGCTGAAGAGCGCCCTTCAGGAGACTCCTGTTGGGGGATACAGCCACATTCAGCTCCCTTATCAATTGCGGACATTTATAGGTCCCGGTGCACATGAAGTTCCTTATATAGTAGATGCCGCGCGTGCCGCGGGTGCTGTTCAGCAATGGTACGGAGAATATAATGTACCTGCCAAATTGTATATCGTGCCAAAGGGGTTTGCGCTTAAACAGCAATTTCGTTTCGATGAGCAATCATCCTTCTTTTTAAGGGATGGCTATCTCATCGTTCAATTTAACATTGAGACGATTAGAGACGGTAACACGGGGCAGCCTCATTTACAATATATACACGCCCCGCTTACCAATCAGTGGAGACGTGAAGGGTTTTCAAGTAAACATCAGGCGCCAGATGGAACTGTGTTCGAACTTCGTGACGGAGATGTTGTATTCTATCATGCTGATCAATCTAAACATGCTGATTATCATTCTAGCGGCACGCATTAATACATTCTAATATGTATGAATTAGTCCAAGCAGTGATAATCCAAAGCCGTTCCCTTGCAAAGGATAATCAGCTAGAACCATCTAGCTCCTTTAAGCATTCTACTAACCTTCAACTTCCCTGCTGCTCAGATGTATCCATCACACGTTCTACTAACCGGCAGCAGTTTTAATTTTGAATAGGGGCATGTATAATAGGTTGGAGGAAAGATGAAAAATGGGGGTTACTGGGGGTTTTGGGGTGAATGTCCCGAATGTATTAACGGCGTTTCGTCTCGTGCTTATCCCTGTATACTTAGCTCTTTTTTTTACAGGTCAACGCTATGCAGCTTTTGCGGTATGGCTATTGGCAGGACTTACGGATATTCTTGACGGTTATATCGCGCGCAAGCGCAACCAAGTTACCTACGTAGGTATGTTGCTGGACCCATTGGCAGACAAGCTAATGATGATAGTAGTTATATTATCGCTGCTCTGGTCAGGCGATTTGCCGCTGGTTGCTGCAATTGCGATGTTTATACGTGATGCTGGCATGATTGTGGGCTCACTTGTATTTCATTTTAGAGGCAAGAAGACCGTACCCGCCAATATGATGGGTAAGCTGACAACCGTGCTATATTATGCGGCAATCGTAAGTGTATACTTCCAATGGGAGTATGCAGTGCCTTGTTTGTGGGCAGTCATTATTTTTTCCTTTATCACTTCACTGCAGTATGTATTTCAATTCGTACGTATTAATCGTCAGGTTGAAATGTAATGTGACAGAGGGGGATCTGTCTAGATCCAATACATACATAAATAGGAAAAAAGAGCTCCCCGTCACCGCTTCGTGGCTCAGGAAAGCTCCTTATCTTAACCTTCTCGCCTGCAGTCGTTGAAGGATGTAGTTATTGTTAACGAAATTTGGAGGTTTTTATTCAGAAGGGAGAATGAACATGCAATTAAATATCGAACAAATTAAAGAAATAATTCCGCACCGTTATCCATTTCTGTTGGTAGATCGTATTGATGAGGTAGTTGAAGGTCAACGTGCAGTGGGAATTAAAAATGTCACCGTTAATGAACCGTTCTTCCAAGGACATTTTCCGACGTATCCTGTAATGCCTGGTGTGCTTATTATTGAAGCATTGGCTCAAGTTGGGGCTGCTTGTATGTTAATGAAAGAAGAAAACAAAGGAAAGATTGGTTTCTTGGCGGGAATTGATAACGCTCGTTTTCGTGGTCAGGTTGTGCCTGGGGACACCCTAACACTTGAAGTGAACATTACACGCATGAAAGGCTCTATAGGAAAAGGACAAGCAGTCGCTAAAGTTGGCGATAACGTGGTCGCTGAAGCTGAGATTATGTTTGCATTATCTAAGCCTGAATAACGTGATGGATATATAGCTTTTTGGACACTATACATGGTAATCACCTTCCAGGATAGGAAGGTTCACGATCATAATGAGTCGGGCTTATAGCGATATTACCGCTATAGGCCTTCATTGTGACGGTTTGAGGAGGGACATTCGTGCTTCAATCTTTTGAACAGATGAATCGACGTTTCAAAAAATGGTTATGGCTTCTAGTTATCGTCGGTTTGGTGGCATCTTTGCCAGTCGTCGTGCAACGTGTACAGACAGAACAGACTTCAAAAAATGTGGAATTTGTATTTGATTATCGTGATCTTGTAGACATTTCGGTGTATAAGCCTAATCCGGCTGCTTATATTAATGAACAATTGGATCGGTTAAAAGAAGCGGGCGTTCAATCGATGGCTATGTTTGAAAGCTCGCTGCAAGAGATGAAGTCAGCTCGTCGTATTGTATTATACAATTCAAATGATGCTGCGCTGCTTCACAATAAAGTGGCTAATCCAAATGAAAATTATACGTACTTGTTATTCCAGAGCCAGGAAGACGAGCGGGAATTGTCCCCGCTTATTGAAAAGACCTTTATCCAACTGGGTATAAATGTTCGTCTTTGGAAGTTTGATGGTAAGAATGGTCTTGTTATCGAGACACCAATCGAGAGTGCATTGATGAAGTCCATGCCGCAAGACCCAATAGCTATGAAGCAGTTGAGAGACAAAGGCTTTAATATTGTGCCTCGTTTATCTGATTCATCCTTATACAATCAAAAGCAGACTGAAGAGCTGCTTAAGATGTACGATGCAATTGGTGTTACACGCATTTTATTTGACGGAGAATCAGTAAAAGGATTCAATGATGACGTTGAGATGAATAGTCTTACCGCGTTTGCGGACTTGTTAAATAAACATGGTATCGGAATCGCAGCGATTGAAGGATTGAAGGCTCCGCAGAAGGGCTTTAATAAGCTGGCTTATCTAACTAAGTATAATGTGGCTCGTATTCATTCTATAGCAGAAGCGGAATCGTTTAATGATCCGAAAGTGTTGGGTGACCGTCTGGCACTTGCCTCCAAGGATCGTAACATACGCATGTTCTATTTAAATGCGACTGTGAAGAGGGACGTGACGAAGTCTGAGATTGTAGATTCCGTCGAGAATCTTATTCATTCGATGCAAGAGCCAGGTCAAGGATTGGCCAAAATCAAGCATGATGGTTTTGAGTTTGGGCAGGCAAAGCCATTCCAGATTGAGGATGCTGGCTGGCAGCGTTATGCGAAGGCAGTAGCAGTAGTTGGGGGTGTAGCGTTAATTGCATTACTCATATCCTACTTTGTTCCTTATGTGATGTTATTGGTCTTTATTGTTGGTCTAGTAGGTGCAGCTGGTTTGTTTGCAATGCACTCCTCATTGCTTGAGCAAGTGCTGGCGCTTGGGGTAGCTGTAAGTGCACCATCTATTGCTATGGTACTCGCCATTAGAAGAATTGAAATGAGTGCTATCGATTCAAGCTTAGGATCACGCTTGAGCCGCTCGGTTATGCTGTTTGTTCGTACCGTGTTGTTGTCTTTGATTGCGGTACCGTATGTCATTGCATTTTTGAATAATATTACGTATAGTTTGGTATTAACGCAGTTCCGTGGAGTAAGCTTGCTCCATCTTGCACCGCTTGCGCTGACTGCGTTGTATGTATTCCTATACCGTGGTGAATCGGTATTTAAGGAAGCAAAACGTTGGTTGATGATGCCATTTACATTGCTGTGGGTGGTAGGTTTTGGTGTTGCAGCAATAGGAGGGTACTATTATCTGTCTCGGACAGGTAATGCTGGCAATGTCAGCTCGTTGGAGCAAATGTTCCGATATTTGCTGGAGAATACATTTGGCGTACGGCCGCGTAACAAAGAGTTCTTGTTTGCGCATCCGCTACTGCTTGTAGGTGCCTTTATTGCTTTCCGTTATCGTATCGGTCAGTTCTTGCTTATCGCAGCTGCAATGGGACAATTGTCAATGGTGGACACATTTGCGCATATTCATACGCCGGTGATCATATCGGCAATCCGTACGGGCCTTGGATTGGGCCTGGGACTTATTATTGGTGTGATCGGCATCTTAGTCTGGTACGTCATTGAAAGGTGTTGGGATGCATGGCGTCCGAAGTTAAAACAATAGTATTATCCGGTTATTACGGGTTTAATAATAGTGGTGACGAAGCCGTTCTGAAGTCGATTCTGACGGCACTTGAACGAGCAGGGGAGGCACAGGGGGTTCGTATAGAGCCTGTTGTGCTGTCCGGTGACCCGGCAACAACGACCAAGTTGTATGGGGTTCGTGCCGTACATCGGATGCGGATCGGTGAGGTATGGAACGCAATCCGCCAGTCTGACGGACTTATTAGCGGAGGAGGTAGCTTGCTGCAGGATGCGACAAGTTCTAAGACGATTCCCTATTATATCGGCGTTATTAAGCTGGCACAGTTGCTTCGCAAGCCTACCTTCATGTATGCTCAAGGTATCGGTCCGGTTCAACGCAAGTCATTTTATCCGCTGATTCGCCATACGTTCAAACGTGCGGCATACGTATCCGTAAGAGATACGGAATCGGCAGAACTTTTAGTTAAGATGGGGCTATCCCGTGAGAAGATTGATGTCGTACCTGATCCGGTCATGGGATTAAGATTGCCTGAGCAAGCGGAACAGGGCTCATCAGTAGATGAATCAGGTTTGCCTTACGTAGGAGTGTCTGTACGTTATTGGAATGCGGATCATACCGATCTCATGCGAGTTGCTGAGATGCTTAAGGTCGTGATGAAGCGCCATGCTGTACATCTTCGTTTTGTTCCATTCCATGGCCAAGCGGATGAAGATGCTTCTCGATTTGTAATGGAACAGTTGGGCGACATAAGCCAATTCGGAAGTGCGGCAAGCATAAGTCCCGCATACGCGTATCCAGTGGACATGTTGGCTGAGGTAAGCCGTTGCCAGCTACTTATTGGCATGAGATTGCATTCACTTATCTATGCGGCATCTCAGAAAGTTCCGGTGCTTGGCATATCCTACGATCCGAAGATAGATCAGTTCTTACATCGTTTGGACGAACAAGCAATTGGTTCAACACTGAAGCTTGATCCCGTAGATGCTGCAGATGAAGTGTTATCTGTACTGCACAATCTGGATGCATGGCGTCACAACCATCATCGAGCGATCGAGCGATTAATACAGGAAGCCGAAAGACCGGCGCAACAAGTCGTAAGAATGTTGCGTCAATACAAATAAGGTGATTATCGGATGGAAGAGACAAAGCAGTATCCTTTTGTGCCTATATACGGTATCCCATTCTCTAAGTTGTCGATGCAGGACACGGTGAAATGGTTGACTCAAGCGATTCAAGAACGACGCAGCACACATGTCATCACAGCAAATCCCATCATGGTTATGGCTGCTTTGGAGAATGCTAATTTCATGAAAGTTATGAAGCAGTCAGATCTTGTCGTGCCCGATGGTACGGGTGTCGTATGGGCGGCTAATTATGTTGGTGATCCACTGCCAGAACGTGTAACGGGATTTGACTTGCTGCATCAGCTGATGACTGCTGGACAGGAATATAGATGGCGAGTATATATGCTCGGCGCATCTCCAGAAGTGATTCAAGAAGCAGCAGCGAGGTTACAACAACAGTATCCGGCGATTGAAATCGTTGGGTACAGAGACGGTTTCTTTGGGGCTGCGGAAGATGATCAAGTTGTTGAGCAGATTAGTTCATTGCAACCGGATATCCTCTTTGTCGCTCGGGGTGCGGACACACAGGAGCCCTGGATCGCGAAGTACCGAGATCGTTTGAATTGTACGGTGATGATGGGGGTTGGGGGAAGCTTTGATGTGATCTCTGGCCGTTCGAAGAGAGCGCCTGGATGGGTGCAGTCGATGCGTATAGAGTGGCTTTATCGACTAGTGAAAGAACCATGGAGATTTACACGAATGCTTGCTTTGCCGAAATTTGCCTTGAAAGTGATGCGTGACAAAGAAAAGGTGACCAAAATAAATTAAAATCGCGGTTTATCTTTCGATTACGCGAGTTTTCACGGTATTCTACAGTTGGTGTTTCCATTTTGAACGGAGTATAATTCAATCCGGTAACACAAATGGAGGTTGAAATAATCCAATGATAATCGTATATGTACTTGGTGGACTATTAGCATTGCTGCTAGCCACCGGATTAACGCCGCTAGTAAAGAAACTGGCCTTTAAGGTCGGAGCTGTCGATGTACCGAATGCGCGTAAAGTGCATACGAGAATTATGCCGCGTATGGGCGGTCTAGGGATTTACGGAGCATTTGTGTTGTCATTGGTCGCACTTATGTTTGTGATTCCGGATACGTTATTTGGTTCAGTGCGAGACGCTAACCTGATTAAGTCTTTGCTTGCTGGGGGAACCATCATCGTCATTATTGGCGCGTTGGATGACCGCTTCGAGCTGTCGGCAAAAGTAAAATTAGTTGGTCAGATTATTGCCGCATGTGTTGTGGTATTTGGCTTTGATTTAACGGTGAACTTTGTTAATGTACCGTTTGGTGACCAATATTTAAATATTGATAACTGGATTGCAATTCCGCTTACGATCTTCTGGATCGTTGGTGTAACCAATGCCATTAACTTGATCGATGGTTTGGATGGACTCGCTGCAGGCGTGTCTGGCATATCCATTGCTACATTGCTTGTGATGGCTGTTATTATGGGCAATCCCGTAGTCATCCTGTTATGTGCATTACTGCTTGGCAGCATCATCGGATTTTTGTTCTTTAATTTCCATCCTGCACGAATCTTTATGGGGGATTCGGGTTCCTTGTTCTTGGGCTTCAGCTTAGCTGTATTGTCCATGCTCGGTTTTAAACAAGTTGCTATCGTGTCCTTTATTACGCCGCTTCTTATTATTGGCGTACCTTTATCCGATACATTCTTTGCGATCATACGCCGTTGGCTGCAAAAGAAGCCGATATTCGCGCCAGACAAAGGGCATTTGCATCATTGTCTACGTGAGCTTGGCTTTAGCCACCGGAAGACGGTATTGATTATTTATGGTATAGCTTCATTTTTTGGTATTCTGGCTATTATCCAGTCCATTGCAGCATCGCATGATGCGAACTGGGTAACCTTTGTTGTAATCTGTGTCATGCTGGTGTCACTGCAGCTTGGAGCAGAGGTGATTGGTATAGTGAGTAAAACAAGACGCCCTATGCTGGATATGCTGCATCGGCTGCGTGTTAAGGCACATTCTCGATCAGAGTAGAATATCTGTTACGTTATTATGAATAAGCCTTTGTATGCTTCGGGATAAGCCCGGAACGTACAAAGGCTTTTTTGTTGTGTACCCGGATAAAGGAGAGATTTATATATGTTTTTTGTCGTGGGAAATCGAATCAATAGGAAAAATGTCTAAAATTATGCATCCGTTTAACCGATAAGTAAAATACAAGAAACTTTTCAAAATGAGGAGCGAAGGAATAACAATGGATGCACAAAGGAGGACATTAACATTGAAGAGATTGTTGTCGATGATGTTGACGCTGGCGCTTATCGTAACGATGGTGCCGTTGCCTTTTAGCTCGGTTGCAGAGGCAGCGGGAGGCGCCCAGTATTTTATTTTCCCGAACGAGCAGTATGCTCCAAATAGCGCCCGTGTCACAAATAACGAGCGTGTCACCCTAGAGGGGACGTTGAATGGCGTTAACGGAAAAGATATATCGTACAGTGTATACCAAATCACGATGAGTGGAGGCCAGGAGGTTGTTGTCAATTCAAGAGAACAACAAACGGCTAACATCGTAATTAACGGTTCCAGCCTCAAAATATTTAACCTGCAGCTATATCCAGGCCTCAACCGCGTAACATTTAAAGGGTTCCAGGGAAATAGTGAAGTTTACGATTCCATTTATATTGAGTACCGTAACGGACCAACGATGTATGATATGTCCGTAGCATTGGACGGATACAAATATGAACTGAAAGAAAATGAAACAACCGTGGTGTTCTCAGATGCTTCGAAGGGCAAGCCTACGGCGAACATCAGTATTACGGGTAAAGCTCCAAATGCGGATAAAGTACAAGTTACAGTCAATGGACGAAGTTGGTCGTTTACAGTTTCGTCGAGCAATGATTGGAACTTCTTTGCTTCTCCTATTACAGTGAATAAAGGTAAGAACTTAGTTACCATTAAAGCGTTTAATGGAACACAGTCCGTAGAAACGACCCGCGAAGTCGCATTCTATAATGACTCAGTCACATTCTATGACGTTCATATGTTGGATAATACCGGGAACAAGGTTGACTTGAGTGGATATCCGACTGTAAGCGCAGGTACCAATACGACAGTTTACGGTAAGGTCATTGTTCCAATTCCACCTAATACGACTCCAACTACGCCGCCAAGCGTAGGTTATAAAATCGATGGGGTGGCTGGAACGATAAGTGCTCCGAAAATCGAGAAAATTGATACCAAGTTTATGATTATGTCTTTCGAAATTCCGAATCCGGCAATTCCGTTGGATAAACGTGTGAATATTGAATTACAGTCTACAAACATGGCTACAACACCACCAATGTTGGAAACATCAACAAACTTCGGTGTGCTGCTGAAGGATGGTACTAAGCCATACATTCTTGAAGGTAAATATTTGCCAAGCTACTCCAGTTCCATGTCAAGCTCTGAAGTACTCTCACTGACTGGTGTGAAGCTGGATGGTGCGGAGATCTTCTCCTTGCCGACAGCCTTGGAGTTCTACGTTGTTAATGATCCTGGCGGTAATGAAGTTACAATTAGCAAGATTACGGACGCTTTCGGCAAAGATGTCACAAGCGGTTTTGGTTTGGGCGCTCGTATTGCTTCGGATACGGTTGTTCAAAATGTAAACGGTGTTCCTACTAACCTGACAAGGCTTGTATATAAGTTGGAGAAGCTGCCGACAACAGGTAAGTTAAATATTGAATTTAGCATGAACGGCGAAAGATACGCTGCGACATTAACCCTTCTTTATGGACCATTTGTGAAATACGAGAAGGCTTATGATGGCATCAAAATATATACTGATACTACATTGTCCCCAGATGTACGTCTTACTCAAGTTATGAATACGACTTTGGGTAACTTGGAAGGGCAAATGTTTAATATCGCCAATGAGAATGAGATCGTTTATGGAGGTACAGGCAAGACAGTCTTCTTCTACGTGAACAATACACAAGTTCAAATTGAAGAAGTTGCAGGTAAAGGTAAATTTAACTTTGTTATTAGCGATCCTGCTGAACAGAAGAAAGCATTTGAAGCATTGTTCAGCGGCGACAACAAAATTAAATTTGTATATCGTTCCAAAAAAGAATATTACGAGAAAACGATCACGGTAACGTTAATTCCTACGAACTTGCCAGAAATACCGGCAAAGAACACAGATGGAATTTTCCCATATAGCGTGATTTATCCTGAGCCTAAAGTGAATGATCCTGCTTTTGATAAAAAGGGCGGCATCTACTATACCAAAGAAGCATACATGCATGTCTATGGTACATTTGACTTTGTGGACTTGGGTCATTCTGTTGGGGAAGCAACAACCAAGTTGTCGGGAATGAATGCTGATGATACAGCTAAAGGATACAAGCTTCGCATCCAATCGCCAGTATTAAAAGATGATATCGTATGGTCTCTGCAAAATAACGTAACCGTAATTGGCAACAACCAGGCACCAGTTGAGATCAGCGGTCCATCTGGCGCAGTTACCGGCATTATGGTGATGTATAACCAGGACAGCCAAACTTTTAGCTTCCATTTAAAAGACGTACAGCTTCCGATTGATGGCAGTCCGATTGTTTACAACATGACTGTATTTAATAGCGGCGAGGGTGGCCCGCGTGCCACGTATCGTTTGGAAGTAGTGCCTATTAATGTACCGTTTACTATACTTAAACCTAACATTCAGAAGCGTATTCTGAACCAGAACTTCGTGGAAGTTATTATTCATTCGCCTGGTGCCGACCAAGTAACAATCAATAAGGTTAAGGCTCAGAAGTTCAAGTATGACGAAGGTTATGATGGTCAGCATGTGTACGACAATGCTTACAAAGCCTTTGTTACTAATTTGAAGCCGAATCGGGATACAAAGATTGAAATTGTTATTACTAGAGGCAAAGATAGCTATAAGAGTGATATTACTGTGAAATACGTGCCTACAAGCATACCAGGGGCGCAATTTATGGAGACAATGAAGAACGGTCATAAGGTGTTTGATGGCCAGTTGTCCCTTACCCTGACTAAAGGTACTAATCTTATCCGCCGTGATTATAATGTGCCAACGGAGTTTAAGACACAAGTGTACACTGGCAACCAGTTCTTGTTTGCTATTGCCAATCCTACCGATGGTGTTGTTGATAGACGGGACTTTGAATATATCCCGCCAAACTATGATATGGAGATGCAGCTTTCCGAGATTATTTTCTCCCGCAGCTTCTCTAATCGCTTCATAAAGTCCAGCCCTGTGTTCTGGATCGATCCAGGTTTGGCTGACGATATTCAGACTAAGAATTTGTATGATCCAATAAGTGTTGGTAGTGATCCTTATCAATTGCCGGGAGCACCTGTGCAAATGTTCTACAAGCGTGATCCATCGCGTGAACTTGTGCCTTCCAAGGTAGGGAAGCTTACTTTGGCATATGACAAAAACTTGTCTAATGATGGTGGACGCATGGTGACGGTGTTCCGCTTTGATCCAGAGCTGCAGCAATGGGAAAACATTGGTGGCGTAGTGGATGAGAAGAAACATACGGTAACAGTTCCATTTGATCGTTTTGGCTACTACACAGTTGGCAAGCTGGCGTATTCCTATGGAGATGTTGTACAGCATCCATATGCTCGTGATTTCATCGAGACTGTGTTTGCTAAAGGTGTAATGAATGCTTACGAGCAAGAAAGCTATTTTGGTACTGATTTGTATGTGTCACGTGGGGAATTTGCGCGTATGATCGTGCGTGCGTTGGCAATTCCGTTAAATTATCAAGGACAAAGACACTTTGACGATGCCAATCTGCCTGATGATCAGATGAATCAAATCAGCGCCAGTGCACTTTGGGATTTCCGTTATATTGAAACGGCGGCTCGTGAAGGAATCGTAAGAGGCATATCGCCAAGACAATTTGGTGTGGACCTTAATATCTCACGTCAAGATGCTTCTGTTATGATTGCTAAGGCTCTTAACTTGAAGTTGGACACGGACAGAGCGAAAGTCCGCAAAGAGCTGCTTAAGTACTTCCAGGACGTTGATAAAATTGACTATTACGCACAACCTTCTGTACTAGCTATTGCTAAGAAGGGCTTTATCAGTGGCTTGCCAATTGATTCCACCGATCCGAAGAAGGGCTACGTATTCCAACCAGAAGCTAACATGCTTCGTGGTGATGCGGCGTTAATTATGGCTCGTGTGATGATTAGTATGAAAAAGCTGCCTAAGATGTAAGATGTCTTTCTGATAGGGCGTATTTATTATTAGGTAATTCACGGGAGAGTCGATGATACTCGGCTCTCCCTCATTCTTTATAAGCTAGCAGTCCTCATGTCTGCCTCAATTTAGACAAATGTAAGGTAACCACATAAAAGTCATTAACCTGAATTTTTTACATCTGTTGGAAAACTTTGATGAATGACTGAGATGATGGAAGCAGGTATACTAGGTGACGTGGTAGGCGGAAGCATACATAAAGTATTGCATAACCGTATATATAATGGAGATATCATGTTATACGAAAGAAAAAATGCGAAATAAAAAACATTTTTTCTCTCTAAGCGCAACTTTTCCGCAACTGGTGCGTTTAATTACATGAGATTGAAAAACAGACGGCAAAATTCATTATTCTTCCCTGTTTTTCTCAAAAATATGCTTTACGCTAGGCATGTGCCCATGTATAATGTCTAGAGTGGCATAAATATCTCTATTATTCCCATTCGTTTACGAGTTTCTGTGACATGTCCGTGTTACAGACTTCTTTTTGAATACATTTCGCTCTACTCTGGGAAGGGGGTGAATCGGCGAATGAGGGAAATGAGTTATGAATCTTCAGAGAAACACTCTCAACAACCGAAGCAATTTAGAGGAGGAGAAAAAAAGGTTATGAAAAAAAGATTGGCTCTATTACTATCCGTTGCTATGGCGTTCTCCATGTTCGCAAACGTAGCATTCGGTGCAGAAAACACACTTACTACAGCACAAAAGTACGACGAATTGGTTAAAGCAGGTATCTTCAGCGGTTTCCCAGGTCAAACTGATCCGCAATTGAATACTTTGACTGACCGTGCACAATTCGCAAAAATCTTGGCACTTGTTGCAGGTTTGGATCAAGCAGAAGGTAACTCCTTCAAAGATCAAAACTACGGCAAACATTGGGCTAAAGGTTACATCGAAGCAGTTGTTAAAGCTGGTTACATGAACGGCGTAGGCAACAGCAAATTCGATCTTAAAGGTAAAGTAACTGGTGAGCAAATGGCGAAATCCTTCGCATTGGCTCTTGGTTTGAAAGAAGTAGCTGACGCTCCTGCAGCTGAAGGCGTTACTAAATGGGCAACTGGTTGGGTAGCAGCTATTAAAGCAGCAGGCTTCGACTTCTCCGTAAACGGTAAATGGAATGTCCCAGCTCCACGTTCCGTATTGGTAGAAGCAGCTTACGACATCAAAGCTAAAAACGGTGTTAAAGTTGAATCCGCAGTAGCACTTGACGAGAAAACAGTAGAAGTTACTTTCTCCGACAAAGAGAAAGAAAAAGTAACTCTTGACAAAGCTCTTGTAGAAGGTCAAGAAACAACTGTTTCCGTAACACATAAAGGCAAAAAATACGACGTTAAAGTAACTCTTAAAGCTCTTGCTGTTGAAGCAAAAGTTATCGGAGCTAGCACTTTCGAAGTTAAATTGTCCCGTACAGTTGATACTGCAGCTGCTAAATTCTCCATCAAACGTGGTGCAACTGATGTATCCGTTAAAGATGGCGGAGTTAAGTTCTCTGATGATAAATTGACTGCACAAGTTACATCCGCGAGCAAATTGTCCGAGGGTGACTACACAGTTAACCTGACAGTTGGAGACAAAACTGTTTCTGCAACTGCTAAAGTTGAAGCTGAGAAAATCGTTAAAGTAGAATTGGTTGGCGAAGAAGCTTCTACTAACGATGAGTACACTCAAATTAAAGTTGGCTACAAAGTAGTTAACCAATACGGCGAAGATGCTTCTAAATTGGCTAGCTTCAACTGGACTTCTTCCAAAGGTACACTTGTTTCTGACAAGAATGGTGTTGTAACATTCGAAACTCAAACAGGTACAAACAAATATTTCTACAACGAGCCTGTTGTAATTATGGGTCAAGATATCTCGAACGGTCTTGTTGTTAACAAAACTTACAAAGTAGGTACACCTGCACGTGCTGCAGAAGTTACTTTCAAAGAAGTTTACAACGTAGACAAAAAAGTTTTGACATCTAATACTAACCTTGAGAATGATTTGTTCTATGTATTGATCGATATTAAAGATCAATACGGCAATCGTATCGAGAAAAAAGATGTGAAAAACAGCTTGTTGGTTAACTCTACTAACCCACTTGCAATCGACGTAGAGCAACAACCAGTTATTGATGTAGGTCCTTCTGGTGATAGCTATGCACTCAAATTGAAAAATCCTATCAGCCCTAACTTCCGCCAAAATGGTGAAGTAACATTGCGTGCAGTTGCAATGGGTAATGGTAAAGAATTCACACACAAAATCACTGTGGGTGAAGGCAGCGAAGTTAAAACTGTTAAATTGTATCAACCTGAGAAAGATGTAGCTCAAGGTGATAAAGAAGCAGTAGTACCATTTGAAGCATTGGATCAAAAAGGTGAGAAAATCACTGATTTTGATACATTGAAGAAACTTGAAACTAATAATGGTATCACATTCACTGGTGCTACACTAGTGAAAGACTTTGAAACTGGAAAAGCTAAATTGGTATTCGCACCAAAAGAAGGTGTTAAATTCCATGCGGTATCTGTTATTGTAATGAAATCTGGCGCTTCTGCTAATGTTCAAATTTCTATCAAAGACAAAGCCGTTGCTAAGACAGTTAAAGGATTTAAAAAGGACTTTAAGAAAGCGTACGGTGTTAATGCAGTTGTGAAATTTGATAAAGACAGCTTTGCTGTTGTTGATCAATACAACCGTGATTACACAGTTGGTCAAGATGTATATGTAGCTATTACTAACTGGAGCAGCATTGCTTCCGGTAACTCCTTTACATCTGACAATAAAGCAGACAAAATCGTCTTTAAAGATGGAGCTACTGCTTCTTTGAAAGCTGTTAAGCAAGGCGAACAACGTGTAGAACTCGCATTGGTCGATGCTAACGGTGTTGTTATTCCTAAAACAGAAACTTCTGTAGAAATTTTAAGTGTTGTTTCTACATCTAACATCAGTTCTTATGAAGTTAAAGAACTTCCAGCTCTTTACTCTGGTACTGGAGCTAACAGTCTGTTTGGTACTTCTGTAACTCAACAGGTTTACTTGGAAGTTACAGGTAAGCGTGCTGGCGGCGAGTCCGTAGTCCTGAACCCTGAGCAATACTTCGTTACTGGAAATCCTAACTTTGTTAAGATTGAGCAAGGTAATGATGGTGTAAGACGTCTTATTGCTACACCTAAAGCTGATGGTGAAACAGAACTTACAGTTGGTATTAATGGTGCAGGTTTGACTCCTGATACTATTAAAGTCAAAGTTAAAGTTTCTGATAAAGCACAAGCAGTTAAAGAAATTAAAACTGTTGATGATGTTAAAGTCATCAAAATGACACCTGCTGAACTTGCTGTTGGACTTGATTCCATCTTAGGTTCCTTCAAAGCTACGGACCAATATGGTATCTCCGGTAAGTTGAGTGAAGTTGCTGATAAGACACAAATTATCTTCAACCTCAGCGGAAGCTTCACTGGTTCTGTTTCAGGAAACGGATCCAGCGCTGCAAAAGTAACTGGTGCTAAAGTAAATGATTCCATTACTCTTACAGTTGCTCTGCATGGCGGATATAAAAATGTAACAATTCAAGTTGTAGAAACTAAATAAGTAACTCTCAACTTCTAAAAAAGGTGTGCAAGCGCAAATGCGCCTGCACACCTTTTTGTATATCGAAGTATGAAATTAATTTAACTTTTATTTGCTAGCCCTAGCGTGTAAAGTAGTAATATAACTTTGTTTTAAAAGGAGTGAGATTTCTTGACTAAGCGTAAGGAAATAGTTGCAGGTTTGCTCTCTGCAGCGATGATATCTGCAATGCTCGCACCTGTGTATACTGGAATAGCAGAGGCCGCATCTAGTAATGGTGCAGCTACCAAAGTTGTTAATAATGCGTACAAACCGACAACGTTAAATAAAGTCACCTTAAATGGTAAGAGTTACATTGAAGTGAATGATCTTCAATTTTATCATGTTGAGGGTGACAAGTACGCTTACTTCACAGTGACTGTACATAATAATAATTCTAAATCTATGAATTTGATGGATTATTGGTTTTCTATTACCTCTAACAGTGGTGAGAAATATTCAGTTCAGTTGCTGGGATTAACGGATAAGAAGGATAATATTATTGGAGCAAACACCAATAAGACATTCAAAATATATTCTAAAGTAAATCCTAAGCTGAATTTATTTAATCTATCACTCAATGTAATTAAGTGGGATTTTTCGATGCCAGGATTCGAAAGAAAACTTGGCTCAATACGTATTCCAAATAATTACTCCACTGTGACGCCAATTGGAAAAGACCGCGAAATCAAACAAAGCGACAATTCAATTATCACAACTGCATCTGCTCTTCAATTAGTTAATGTAGGTAACTCTACTGAAGCAATGGTGTCGATGTATTTTAAAAATTCTAGCGCGAGTGCAGTTAATTTGAATAATCATAAGTTCTATTTACGAACAACGACAAATAGTTATTATGCACTTGAAGCAGATAGACCACAAATATCGGTTCTGCCAGGTGAAAAGATAAAGGTTAACTTTTACGCAAAGCTGCCATTGAATATAAAGAAATCCAATTATCAAATGTTTATTGCAGAGGAGGTAGGTACTGAAGCCAAGCAACAGCTTCCTATCGCTACGTTCGGGTTAATGATCAGAGAATTAAAACATACAGTAACCGGTTTAAATAAAACATACAATCTATTGGTTGATAAACAAGAAATAGAGTCAAAAATAACGAACACGATGGTAGACTCTAACAAGGAATATCATAATGTAACTTTGACATACCAGTTAAAGAATGTAGGCAAGAAAGGTGTTAAAGCGCCTAAATATAAATATGAACTAATGACTGAGCAACGTGTCTCATACCCTCTTGAGACAGTTGAACTCACAGGAGATCTTCTTCCTGGCATTAGTCAAGAAGCAACTATGACAACTTCTATTCCAGCAGATATCAAAATCTCTAATTTGAAACTTGTTGTCAAAAAGATTGCTGATGAGAATAAGAGTAACGATTACTTACTAGCTCAATACCAAGTGCCTGATTCTTCAGAAGTTACAACAGGATCAAAAACGACCTATGTAAACAAGCAAGGGGCATATGAAGTTCAAGTAGAGAACTTTGAAAGATTGCCATGGGATTCTCAAGATACAATAAACGCTGTTATCACAGTTAAAAATATCGGTAGTAACACCCAGCCAATGCCTGACATAGCTGCAACTGCATGGCTTAATGGAGTTAAGATTGACTCAAAAGATATTCATTTACTTAAGGTAGATGAAGCAATAGGATTAAAGCCAGGTGAAACAGCTAAGCTAATAGCAACATCGAAGGTAGCTAGCGATTCGAAATTTGATAGTGCTAGAATACAGCTTTCTGAAGTCATTAATGAGAAGCCTACCAATACAATTGGTAACTTTATGATAGCGGCTGATAAAGCAACCTTACCAACCTTCACACCAGGTTCTACTGCAAAATATACTTTACAACAACCTAGTGTCAAGGCAGAACTAAACGTTCTAGAAACTAACACGTATGAAGGCAAGAATAAAAACGTAGTTCAGGCACTACTATCGTATCGTAATATTGGAGACAGATATGCAAAGTTGCCAAATGTTCATGCCTATTTTACAGATGGCTCAGATGTAGCTATACCTGCTAAAATAGCTTTGTCTGATAAAGAACTTGGTCCGGATGGTGTGAATCTGATTTCGGTTTCTGCAGATGTACCTAAGAAATATAGAGCCGCGGATTTGAAGCTGATTGTTGGACAAGGTATTATAAAAGGAAAGTATATCGCTGGCACTGAGAAGCCGGATAGTTACGTAAATGCTGCGGTACTTGGTTTGACTGATGACAAGACAAAAGTAAATTCACTTTTCGATGTGCTTGAATTGCGCCCATACTCCTTTAATATTAATAAAATAAATGCGCAGACTAATAACACGGATCAAGTATTATTAAACTTTGAATATAATTTGTCCGTAAACAATCCATTTGCAGAAGTATTGGCAGAACGGAACTTATTATTTGAAATTGAATACAACGGCAAAAAATTTGAAAAGAAATACAAGCTTGGTGATGGAAATGATAAATTGTCAAATGGAGATAAAATAAAGGAATCGTTTGCTATTGATGATTATGCAATGAAGGGTGTCGCATATAGTGGATTTACATTGCGTGTTTATGAAGAATTCAACGAAGCGCGTAAATTGTTATTAAGCCATAAGGTTGAAAATTTTGGGTCATAGTATTCTAATGGAGAGGAGCATTCCATGAGGAAACTAAATAAAAAGATAATCTTAGTGGCGACGATTATCAGCTGCCTTAGTGTCATAATTATACTAGGCAGCAATTTAAGCTCACTTAAAGCGGAACCAGGCGATTCCCAAGATCCTTTGGTGACCAAAAGCTATGTTGATGAACAGATTGCCAAGCTTAACGGTGGGAATGGTACCGGCACAGGGAGCAACCCGGACAATGGCAGTTCTTCGAGCAATGAACTGAAGATTGTCACAATCAAGCCAGGGCAGCAGTTGATAGCTAAAGCCGGTGCAGAGTTTGTGATCCGTGCTGGCAAGGCAGAAATCTTCAGCTCAGATGCAAGTGGTGTATCAGATCTAACGGATGGTAAAGATCTCACAAAAGGTATGGACGCGCCAAGCAATCACTTGCTTATGTTTCCACGTGATGGACGTGGTATTGTTGCTAAGGATACACCTAAGAACAGCGTAGTAGTTACAGTTCGCGGCGGTTATGAAGTTCAAACCGTTAAAGAGTAACTCTTTAACGGGAGTCATCTCGTAACACGGACATGTCATTATGATGAGATGATTCGGTTAGATTTATTCCTAACATAATTTATTTGTTCAAGAAGAGGGCGGCCATATGGCCGCTTCTTCTTTTTTACAACCATCTCATTATTTCCTTCGAGTGCTCGTGACACTCAAGTACATACTAAGATTACTTCATTAAATGTGCTGGGTATGCTCAAGCACGGGGCAACGTTAAGCAGTAGCGCCTGTGCTTGGATGTTAACAGAACAATCAATTATAATTGTAGTGATCGAGGAGGAAGTATTATGTCCAGAAATAAATTAGTTCCTGCAAGCAAAGCAGCTTTGTATCAAATGAAGTATGAAATCGCAGCAGAATTAGGATTGCCAGTTATGTATAAGAGTGCTTCATCGGGTTACAGTGATACGAAATTATGAACGGAATTTGGAGAGTTATCGCAAACATCATATAGCACAGGTGGGCGTGAAAATTGGGGGCACCTTTCTTCAAGAGATGCTGGTTCAATTGGTGGAGAGATCACAAAACGGTTAATCTCACAAGCCGAACAATCCGTCCACTCTCTTATTTAATTGTAAAGAAATATTAGGAAAAACTATTTTCATTTCTATTATTGACATGCACCGACAAATAACGTAATATGTTTTCTCGAAGGCTGGTATAACAACCTTTTCCAAAATGGGAAAGGTTCGTTTTTTGTCTAGACTTTCCATTATGGAAAGCTCACATTATTTGTATGGGGGGTTGAGTCCAATGTCTATTAAAGGACGCCACTTGTTCACTTCCGAATCCGTTACTGAAGGACATCCAGATAAGATCTGTGACCAGATTTCAGATGCGGTATTGGACGCCTTTCTGGCAAATGACCCGAATGCTCGGGTTGCGTGCGAAGTTTCCGTTGCTACAGGTCTTGTGCTTGTTATCGGTGAAATTAGCACCTCAGCCGACTATGTTGATATTCCATCCATCGTTCGTAACACGATTAAAGATATCGGGTATACGCGTGCGAAATATGGATTCGACTATAACACATGTGCAGTGTTGACATCGTTAAACGAGCAGTCTCCTGACATTGCTCAAGGTGTTAATGAAGGTATTGAGACACGTACGGAAGAAGACGTTAAGAATGAGAAGGAAAACATCGGAGCTGGTGACCAAGGGTTGATGTTTGGATTTGCATCCAACGAGACGCCTGAATTAATGCCGTTGCCAATTGCTCTTTCTCACCGTATTTCCCGCCGTTTGGCAGAAGTTCGTAAGAACGGAACCTTGAACTATCTTCGTCCCGATGGCAAGACACAAGTGACGATTGAATATAACGAAGGCAAGCCTGTGCGTGTAGATACGATCGTTGTATCCACACAGCATGCTGAAGATGCTACTCTGACTCAGATTCAGAATGATATCCAAGAACACGTAATTAAACCGGTTGTACCTGCTGAATGGTTGGACGAGAATACGAAGTATTTCATCAATCCAACTGGTCGTTTTGTAATCGGCGGACCGCAAGGTGATGCTGGGCTTACAGGCCGTAAAATCATCGTAGATACGTATGGCGGCTATGCACGTCATGGCGGCGGCGCATTTTCCGGTAAAGATCCAACGAAGGTAGACCGTTCAGCTGCTTACGCGGCTCGTTACGTAGCGAAGAATATCGTTGCAGCTGGATTGGCTGACAAATGTGAGATCCAATTAGCTTATGCAATTGGTGTTGCACGTCCGGTATCTGTAAACGTGGACACGTATGGAACAGGTAAAGTAGCTGAAGAGAAGCTAGAAGAGCTGATCGAACAGAACTTCGACCTGCGTCCAGCTGGAATCATCAAGATGCTGGATCTTCGTCGCCCAATATACAAACAGACAGCAGCTTATGGACACTTTGGCCGTACAGATATTGACCTACCTTGGGAACGTGTTGATAAAGCGGAAGTGCTTCGTTCAGGTGCTGGATTGTAATAACCGCAATAATAACATAGAACCTCCGCTCCTGAATGGAAACGGAGGTTTTTTTGCGTAACTCTAAACATTTGCACAGATATTACCGAAAATAGAAGTACGAGTGTCTTTATTTGTCGGAGGGGAAAAATCAAATGAAGCAAATGAAAAGATATATATCGGTTATGTTAGCTGTGATGCTTATTTTGCAAGGAACGCTTGCATATGCGGTTTCGGCTAAACCTGCCGGTAGTGCGAAAGAAGTCAGTATTTTGGCAACAGGCCCTAATGCAGTCTCATTCTCACCTACTTCCGGAACGGAAGGTGTACAGCGCAGTTCCTCATTCTCTATTAACTTCTCAGAAAATGTAACTGCTGGAGCAGGGATGATTACGATACATCAAGCTTCAAATAATGCGCAGGTTGTGGCGATTCCAGCTGCCCAAACTAGCATTACCCAAAGTCTGGTGCAGTTTAATGTAAATGGACTTCAAGCGAATACTAACTATTACATATTGGTATCTGCAGATGCTTTTAATGGAGTAACAGGGGCATATGTGGGTATTCAAAGTGGTGCTCAATGGCGATTTAAGACAGCTGCGGATGTGGATACGAATCCGTTAGCATTAACAGGGAGTAGTCCGCTCAACAATGCAGTAGGAGTACCTACAACAACTCCAATAACGCTTACGTTTAACAAGCCTGTGTTTGCCAACCAAGGCAGCATTACGATTGAGACGGAATATGGAGCTCCAATAGTGTCTGTACCAGTAACAGATTCACGAGTTACGGGATCTGGCACAAATACGATTACGTTAAACGGTCCATTCTCATTACCTAACCAGACGGGTATTCAAGTAGTTTTACCTGGTGGTGCATTTGTGGATGCAGGGGGTAAAGGCTCTAATGAGATAGCAAAAGGGCAGTGGAAGTTTAAGACGGTATCCGCTAATAATACACCCCCAACAGTAGTCTCTTACGTTCCTCAGCGTTTAGCTGGTGGGGTGTCCGTTAATCCTACATTAAGTCTAGAGTTTAACGAAGATATATTTAAGAATCAAGGTAACGTTTATATTAAGAGATTAAAAGATAATGTTGCAAAAACGATTAGTGTTAACGACGTAGCCGTTAGTGGTAGAACAGCGAAGATTAATGTCGCGGGTCTAGATGCAAATACGGAATATTATGTGCTGATCGATGCAGGTGCATTTATGGACTCAGACAACACTGCGTTTGCAGGCATTCAGACGTCAAGCATCTGGCAGTTTACGACAGAGGCTGGTCAGAACCAAGCACCGGTGACCTTTACATCTTTATTACCAGCTAATAACGCTACAGGTGTAGCAGTGCGTCCAACGCTTAAAGTAACATTCAACAAGCCCGTTTATCCTGGCGTTGGCAACATTACGATCTACAACGGGAGCAATCCTGTCATGACGTTCGGAGCGAGTTCAACGAATGTTACAGGTGGTGGATCTGATACAATTCAGATTAATCTATCAGCTGATCTTCAAGATAATCAGAATTATAGTGTCAAAGTAGATGCCGGAGCTTTCCGTGATATCTACGGTAATTCGTTTAACGGCATTGCTACAAGTCAGTGGAACTTCCGTGTAACAAAGGATACGGGTGTGCCAGCAATTGCATATGTTTATCCTACAGATACTTCTAAGAATGTACCACTGGCCACTGAAATCACGATGACAATGAATAAAGAAGTACAGGTTGGTAGTGGCAGCATTACACTTAAACGTAATGGTTATGGTACAACAGCAGATGTGGTAGTTGACCCCAACAATAAACGAGTTGTGCGTATTAAGCCGAGATCGGCATTGGTAGGTGGATCTACGTATACGGTTGATGTTGGTAAAGGGGCAGTCAAGGATCTAGCAGGGAACGATTATCCAGGAATCACTAATGCTTGGAGCTTCTCGACATTAGTTCCTGATACAGTACCTCCTACATTGGAGTCAGTTGTTATGCTGAAGTCAGATGTGGTGGAATTGTCCTATAATAAAGATTTGGATAGCTCCAGTACTCCGCTTGCTACGAACTATAAGCTAACTATTAATGGCGAGGAACGACCTTTAGTTGGCGTGTTTGTAGGGGGCAAAAAGGTTCAAGTATATTTACAGAGCGGAATAGCGGTTGGACAGGAAGTTCGATTGTCGTATACGCAAGGACAAGTGCCTCTTAAAGATATTAATGGAAATCGCGCTGCGAGTTTCTCTAACCGGGAAGTAACTAATAAAGTCGAGAACTCGATGTCTAAAGTTACTAATTCGAACGCATACGGCAATATTATTCAATTAACATTTAATGAGTCATTAAAGGATTTTGATACCCGTGGTATTTCTCAATTTACGATTATGATAGATGGGAATAAGCGTCAAGCGGTTAGTGTTGTAGGGTACAGCACATTGATATCTCTTACCATGAGTGAACCGATAACAGATGGTCAGGTAGTCACGTTGCAGTATCAGCCCGGACAGTACCCTATTAAAGATCGTTATGATGGTAGTCTTGCAGGCTTTGGCCCAATATATGTTCGAAATGGACTTGATACCAAGCCCCCCGTTCTGGTTTCTACTCAAGTAGAAGGAACTAGGCTAGTATTGAATTACAATGAAGGTATTAATCCAGATGCAATTCCAATGAAAAGTCATTATTCTGTACTCGTTAATGATAAAGCGCGTTATGTAAATAAAGTTGAGGTTCGTAACAACCAAGTTGTTCTAACCTTAGCATCAGCCGTATCTTCTAAAAATGACACAGTAACCTTGTCTTATGTACCAGGTGTGCCAAGAATAACTGATCTTTCTGGAAATCAAGCAGCGCCATTCAGCTTGCTGACAGTAGGCAACGTGACTGATTCTAGCTATCCACAAGTGGATAAAGCGACGATTACAAATGATCTCATCACACTGACATTTAATAAGCAGTTGGATAATCAAGCGGTTCCTGCTGCGAGCTATTTCTCTGTTCGGGTAGGCAATCAGATTCGAACGCTTCGTTCGGTACAAGTGAACAATTCGATTGTTACCTTGACTTTATCGTCTGCGGCTGCATCAAGCGAAACGGTTGTAGTCACGTATTCAGCGCCATATTCCAACGGGTTAATGGACTTGAACGGCAGCAAGGTTCGCAGCTTCACCAACCTGACGGCGACGAATACGACCTCAGGGGGCAATAATAACAATGGTGGTACAGGTGCGATACCGCAGTATACGCAGGAGGCATCATGGAACTTATTCTTAAAAGACATGCTCTTGGTAAATACAGCGGCAGCAGCGAAGACAACTGACCGTACACAAAGTGGTCAATACGTGAACCGCTACAACGTAAATGACGCTCAGTGGAAAGGCGTTATGGAATATGCGACCCGTAACGGCCGACAAGTGGTAGCCTTGGATCTGGCTGAGAGTGAGAAGGCAGCAATTGTTGCGATTCCCGTGAAGGCACTTGAGGATATGTCGAGGACGGACAAAGATCTCGAGATTGGCGTACGTTATGGTAACTGGCTGTACACAATTGCGCTGCAAAATATTCCTTATTCAGAGATTGGGCGCCAGTTAAACGGGACAGCTAGTAATGCAACGTTATTGTTCCAAATCGAGCAGCAGCCAAGCCAGCAGTCAACCTATTTAGCTACTGCGATTCGCAATGAATCTGGTGCGGCTATAACTGAACCTTATCAATTTAACTTATCTGCATTTACGAGTTATCCGTCAGCTAAGGCTGCTCCCGTTGTTGCTAAAACAAATGTAAGCAATCGATTGACGTCTGCTGTAACTGCAACTCAGATCTCAGCTGTACGTGTTGATGTGGGTACAGGAGCAGGTTTAGCATACGTTCCTACAAAAGTGAAATCTGAAAGCGGCGTAAACGTTACGAACAGCATTCTAAATGCGAATGGTGCAATAGCAATCGCGCGCAGTACTCGTACATTTTCGGATGTAGGCGGACACTGGGCAGCGGCAGATATTAACGCACTGGCAGGTCGATTTGTAGCGACGGCTCGTCAAAGCGGCAAGTTTGAGCCGAACAAAGCGATTACACGTGAAGAATTTGCTGTGTTCATCGCGAAGGGGATTGGCTTGGATGGCAATCTCGAAGCGGCAAAACGTTTCCGTGACGTTTCGGGCACGTCCACTTCCGCACCTTATATCGGGGCGGCTGTAAAGGCTGGTATCATAACGGGTAATACAGATGGGACGTTTAAACCAGGCAGTCCGATTACACGCGAGCAGATGGCACTCATGATGAACCGTGCAATGACGCATACAGGGAACTCCGTGAAATTGTCGCAGTCGGCAAGTCAATGGATGTCCAAGTTTAAAGATCGCAAGCAAATTAGCACAAGCTCACAGGACGCTGCAGCTAAGATGCTGGAGGTCGGTATCATTCAAGGGATGACGAATGATACATTCGGACCGCGCAGTCAGGCTACGCGTGCTCAAGCAAGCGTTATGATTAAACGTCTGATGCAGAAAATTGATTTCATGTAAGAATAACTTTAATTAGTGAATATATTTTACAGCTAGCACTTTTGATTCCTGTAACGAACAGGGAGAAAAGTGCTAGCTTTTTTTGTATTTAAGCAATCCATGAACTTCAAATGGAAAAAAACGAAACTTTTTTCCTCTTCTATGAGTCTATTAGTAATAGGGCTATATATAATCTGGATATGTGCGGATGAGTATATGATAATCCCCGTAATGTAACTAGACATCAATATTTTGATTACATTCTCACAATGAATGCTGAGAGTTTGACTTTTTGTGTGCGTACAACTGGAGTAAGCGAAGGTAGTAAGTTAAGAGATTCATAGACATCAATGACATTAACGTGACTATTAACAAAGAGCAGTAGAACTAATTTGTTGCCGTTGCTTCAACAAGCATAAAGCACGACATCATGGGGAGTGAAACAACAGAAATGGGAAACACGAAGGGAGCGCGTCGCAAGTCGCGCTGTTCGAAATGGGTTGTTATGTTGATTACGGGAACGATGCTGCTAACGCCTGGTTACGGCTTCACACCTGTTGTACACGCAGACGGAGAGAATGGAAAGAGTGCTACTTCTACGGCGGCCTCACGTTTAACCAAGACTAGTGAGGAAATTATTACTTCTGGCGCTCGACTTATTCATTATCAATTTACAACTACACGCAGCGGCAAGTCAGCAACGGCTAAATTAAACGTCATTGAAGCCGATCTTTCTAATCCGTATTTAAAGCTGGACACGATGACAGGCAAGAGCGGGCAGTTAACGACGCGTCAAAGTGTGTCTGGAATGGTCAAGGATACAGGCGCTGTGGCGGGCGTTAACGGTGATTACTACAACACGGGTTTAGAAGGCGTACCGCTGGGCGGAGCTATAGCTGGAGGAACGATGGTGTCCAGCCCATCCGCTCTAAAGGGAATGTATGCTTTTGCTGTCACAAAAGACGGTAAGCCAAGCATAGATGAATATCGCTTTGAAGGTTATGTGCAGGGAGAAGACAGTTCGACGTTTCCACTTGCCGGGATTAATAAAGCGACGTATATGACAGAACCGGACAAAAAATACAGCCATATGGACACGATGTATATTTATACTAGTGCCTGGAAGAATCAAGAGCGTCCCTCAAAGAGCTCTACGACACCAACCGAGGTGCTTGTACGGAATGGGGTTGTCGAACAGTTGGCAGAAATGTCTTCCTTGCCGATGACGGCTCCAGAAGATGGCTACATACTCCGCGGGCATGGGAAAGCTGCTGAGTATATGCGTCAGCATATGCAGGTGGGAATGCTTGTGAGCGCAAAGTATCATTTGAGCTCTCAGACGACGGGACAGCAAGTCGACCCAGATCAATTTCAAATGATGATTGGTGGACATACACTACTTGTGGAAAATGGCAAGGCATCGGGATTTACGCGTGATACCGACTCGATCAGCGGCAGTAGTGCACGTGCACGTACAGCAGTAGGATACTCCAAGGATGGACGATATGCCTATATCATTACGGTAGAGAAGAATGACAGCAGTGTTGGGCTTACGCTATCTGAAATGCAAAAAGCACTCGTACAGGCAAACATATGGAAAGCTGTTAACTTGGATGGCGGCGGATCGACCACGATGGTGCATCGTCCGTTGGCAGAGACAAGCACAATACTGTCACATGATACAGAGACGGGTTCAACACAGCGTTCGATTGTGAATGGGCTGGGCATCTTTACGACGGCTCCGAAGGGTGAAGTCAAAGGAATGATGCTTGCTGGTTCTGAGAAGCTGTTTATAGGCCAGGAAGCCTCTTATACAATGAAAGCATACGATCAATATTACAATCCAATTGATGCGTCTAATACGAACGTGAATTGGAGTGCATCCAATGGCGTACTCGCGTGGAACGGCACATCATTTGTAGCGAAGAAATCCGGAACTGCACAAGTTGTGGCCAAGTCAGGGTCTGCCAAGACTACAAAGGACGTAGAGGTGATCGGGGCAAATTCGCTGGATGAGCTATACATCGCAGCCTCTGGAGCGCCTCTCGTAGCAGGGTCTGCCGTAACGCTACCCGTTAAGGCCAAACTAAAGGATGGAACGACGGTTAATGTGCCAAAGGCATCTGTGATGTGGGAACTGCAAGGTTTTAGCGGAAATGTTAAAGATGGTGTGCTCCATGTGACAAAGGTACCTGACGGGGCCCAGATTGGATATGCATTTGCTAACTATGATGGCTTTAAGACGATGATCCCCGTAACGGTAGGTGCAGAAAAGCTTATTGAGGACTTTAACAAGTCCACTCTGTCTCCAAGCTTCGCGGGACTTCCTAAGGAATCAACGTTTGGAACGGCCTCGATTGTTGGCAATTACGAAGGTAGATCCGGCTCGGATAAAGTTGTGAAACTGACTTATGACATGTCCAAAGGTGCTGCTAATAAATTTGCATATGCGATTTTAAATGGGGGTACAGGGGTTCCACTAGGTGGTACGCCGACATCGATGAAGATCGATGTGTACGGAGATAACAGCATGAACTGGCTTCGCGCCAAGTTTACCGATGAGAATGGTAAAGAGTATTTACATGATGTATCCAAATATATCGATTGGTCGGGGTGGAAGACGCTAAATATCGACATGTCCAGTATTGGTGCATCAGGCAACCTTACGTTGGAACGCCTATATGTGGTGAATTTACAGGACGGTCAAGATGAGCGTGCAGCTACTGGCGAGATCGCATTTGATAACATTCGTGCCCATATGCCTGCGGGTTCCTCAATCAGTCTTCCGAATGCTGATGTACAGTTGAAAGTCAACAGTAAGACAGCATCTGTGAACGGTAAGGACAAGAAGTTGGACGTTGCGCCAATTATGCTGAATAATACAACCTATGTGCCAGTCAAAGTGATCCTGGACGAGTTTGGTGGGAAATCAACTTGGAACAGCGCGTCAAAGAAAGTGACTGTGCTTCGTGGGGACCGATATATCGAGTTAGTGGTGGACGCTAAAGAATTTATAAGCAATGGCAAGAGAAATAAGTCTGAAGTAGCTCCTTTGTTACGTTCAAATAGAACATTAGTCCCATTAAGATTAGTATCCGAACAATTAGGCCTAGTCATAAATTGGGATATAAAGTCGAAGTCCATTACGATACGCTGATGTGGTATGATAAGGGATGAAACTACCAATCATTCTAAACGTATAGCCACCTCTACACGCGGTCGATCTTACTGAGATAGACCTGGATAGAGACTTATCTCAATAAGGGGACGGAACGTAAGTGGAGAAACAAGTCGATGAAATTGACCGCGTCATAAAGAATGCCATTCAAGTGATGCAGGATAGCAAGTATCAAATTTATGAGATTCTGGATTCGGCACGCGATGAGGCGGTTGCTCTCCAATATCAGATGCATGAGCTGATGGAAGAAACGGCTCGCATTTGCGATAAGGTAGACGAGCTGGAACGAAAATTTCGTCTGGCTCGTTTGCGTTTGACTGAAGTTAGTCGCGACTTCATGAAGTATGCGGAGGAGGACAGCAAGCAGGCGTACGAACGAGCTACGCAGTTGCAGGTCGAACTTCTGATATACAGGGAGAAGGAGAGCTATCTAAAGACGCGACGCGATGACTTACAGAAACGATTAAAAAATGTGGAAACCTCAATCGAACGAGCCGAAACGATTGGTTCGCAGATGAATGTAGCGTTGGAATATTTATCGGGTGATTTATCTCAGTTAACACGTATTCTGGAGTCTGCTAAGAATAGACAGCTTCTAGGCCTTAAGATTATATTGGCGCAAGAGGAAGAACGTAAGCGAATTGCAAGAGAAATTCATGATGGCCCAGCTCAATCGCTTGCCAATGTAGTGCTTAGGACGGAAATTGTAGAAAGAATGCTGTCGAAGCAGGAATTTGAAATGGTGCAGCACGAAATAGTAGACTTGAAATCCCAGGTCCGGATGGGACTAGAGGAGATACGTAAAACCATATTTAACCTGAGGCCTATGGCACTAGATGATCTGGGACTTGTGCCTACGCTGCGTAAATTTGTTCATGACTTTGAGGAAAAGAGCAAGATCCGCACCTCGTTTGAAGTGAAGGGAAAAGAGAATCGACTTAAATCCGCCATGGAAGCTGCTGTGTACCGATTGGTTCAGGAAGCTTTCAGCAATGCCGCTAAACATGCAGATCCATCCTACGTTTCATGTAAGATTACATATGATCAAGATGAAATCCGGTTGATGATTGAGGATAACGGACGCGGATTTAATTTGAATTCGCTTGAGGTTAAAGGGAAAGAACAAACCAGCTTTGGCTTGATAGGCATGCGTGAGCGTGTGGAATTGTTGGAAGGTCAGATGCAGATTCATTCGACTGAGAATGAAGGGACACAGATCATAATACTAATTCCAACGAATGTGGACAAGAGAGAGGAGTAAGCATATGGAGAATCGCAAGACGGGGAAATCCAAAATTAGAGTGCTCCTTGCTGACGATCACCAGCTGTTTCGTGAGGGTTTGAAGCGCATTTTGAATATGGAAGAGGACTTGGAAGTGATCGGGGAATGCGGAGACGGCATTCAAGTGCTTGAATTTTGCAATCATGAAGTACCCGATGTTGTCTTAATGGATATCAATATGCCGATTGAAAATGGTGTTGTAGCGACTGAACGGATGAGGGACATATTTCCGGATGTAAAAGTTATTATTCTGTCCATTCATGATGATGAAAGTTATGTCTTCGAAACATTGCGCAAAGGTGCATCTGGTTATTTATTAAAAGATATGGAAGCGGAATCTTTAATTAATGCGATTCGTTCGGTCGTGACTGGTTATGCGTATATCCACCCAAAAGTGACGGGCAAGCTGATCCAACAGCTTCGCCGTATGACGTTGCTAGACGAGCGTGGAGTTATGGAGCAGGATGCATCGAAGGAGAATGGTGTTCGTCTGAACAACATGGAGGATAACCCGCTTACTCGACGTGAAGCAGAAGTCCTTCGTTTGATGGCAGAGGGAAAGAGTAATAAGAATATCGGTGAGTTCCTGTTTATCAGCGAGAAGACAGTAAAAAACCATGTCAGCAGCATTTTGCAAAAGATGGAAGTGGATGATCGGACACAAGCGGTAATCAACTCCATTAAGAACGGCTGGGTAACACTGTAGTTCAATTTGTAAGATGTACGACTTGTAGAAAAATCGAAGTTTGGCGACGCTTGTCCGTCACCGTAGCACATTTTGCGGCATACACTTGGTAATAAGGAGGTGGGCCGCATGATCGCAATGCTGTTATGGATTGTGGGATGCTACGGGGTGGCGGTAGCAACTGTTCATCTGATGCACCGCTTGCAGAAGAAGTTGCGCGGCGATAAGCCGGCGCCATGGATGCATGTTATCGTGGCAACACATAATGATGAGCGACATATGGAGTGGATTGTTCGCGCCTACTGCTGGTTTGCCTGGTTAAAAGGGAGACGATTGCATCTCACGATGGTGGACAGCGGATCTATGGATGCGACAATCGATATTGTATGGCGTATGGCAAGACGTTATGATGTGACATGTGATATGATGAATGTAAGTAGTGTGAAGGAACAGATGGAAGTGGTCACGCTTCTGGAGAAGAACAGACAGGTGGAAGAAATACAATTTGTCCTGTTTCTGAAGCGGAAGGAAGATTGGCGTAAAGTTCCCTTTATGGCTGGCAGCTCGTTATAAGAGGCGGATACGGCATTGGAGCCGCCGTCGGAGAGGGAAATGACAGCGAATTCATTAAGGTGTATGAATTGAATAGCATGAAGATGTGAAGCACACATCGCTTTCGACAAGTAGTCGAAGCGGGTGTGCTTTTTTGTCGTATCGTGTATTTGAATTCGAATATGAAGTTTGCGGAGAGACGGTTATTTGAAAATTATCGCTACTCTACCATGTACAAACCAAACTGTGGTCAGACGCTGCGTTGATTTTGTTTATAATCTTTTGTTCCTCAGTGGCATGGGTTCCCTAAAGTTAATCGTAGAATCGATATTTATACAAATTATAGTAAAAAAGTTAATAAAGGACTATACCTCGTCATTTCAGAAGTAGTGAATGCAGTTATTAATTTACTGAAGGGGAGTTGTGAAGGATGCAAGTGAAGCTATATACGGTTAGAACAAACGAAGGTTGGCAGATGGGGTTTACACTGGATAGCTGGATTGATAGTCAGTACTGGTGCATGGTTGCAGAATCAGCTATTGGGGGAGGGAGTTCGTTCGAGAACACTTACTTCACAGGATCAAAAGGTCATTCAGAATTAATGAGTGCCCCAATGATTCAGCGAGGAGCGGCAGATGATCAGACTGATGCAAAGAAGTGGACAGGGGCGGTAATAGAGCAGGACGCTGCAATGATGTCGCAGGCGGTGGAAGTTGAACAGAAAGCTCAACTGAAGCAGGTAGGAGCATTTGCTATGCCAACGCATGCTAGTTCTAAGGGATCTATATCAGATGAGGGATCAGGAAGGTGTGTTTACAAGATGGCCATCATACACTTGCTCCTTCCATTCCCGATGGCGCTTCGAATGACACAACGATTTGTCTCGGAAAAGTGCATGGATGATTGGGGAGAACAGCAGTGGAAGGCTTACACGGCTCGTATGCTCTGTTCGTATACGGAGTGGTTTGGAGGGGAAGATGGCCGAACTCAATGGAGTCTACAACCGCTGCGCGTTGAGCTTATTCAAGATCTTAAAAAAAGGAATACAATCGTGGAATCAGATCATTGTGGCATGAGGTATGAAACGAGCAACGTCACAAGATCAGGTCCAACAAGAAGTATGGTAGCGGAAGGAACCGCACGTTATGAACTGTGTAATGGCAGGCAGACAACAGCGGAGTGGAAGATGAGCGAGAGATCAGAAATGAGGTACATACAGGAGATGTGCGATCGCCTAGTTTCGTTAATTGAAGGCAGGGCGCTAATGGAGGCGGAAGTATTATCTTTGATGAAAGCTCATGGATATGAGATAAACCTCGAGCTGCTGCGTTCTATATTACAGTTAGGTATGCTGCAAGGGGATGTTGAGCTTACTAATGGTGTTGCGACAGGGGAAAGGACGAGTGGATGGATTCGTTTTAGCCAACAAGTCAAGCGCCTGGTAGGGCGCAGCTTGCCTGTAGTTAGATTGCTTGCTCATGGAAATGTCTTGCAGGAACAAAGTGTGAAGCTGCAGGTGTCAGGAACAGAACCACACTGCCGTCGATGTGGCAGCAGAGAGGAGCAACTGCAAATCTCTGCTTGTGCCAGCTGTGGATCTGCTGCCTGCTATACTTGCTTATCTTGTTTAAACCTAGCCAGAAGCCGCTCGTGCTCCTTGTTAGTCCTCGGTGTAACGAAGCCTAAAATAAGAGAAGCCCGCGTGGATGTGCATCCGCAAAGGAAGACACAGGAGTTGACGACTGACGATACCGAGCTTCTTCTTGAACGGTATGGTTTGGCAGCAGCTCAAAAAGAGGCGAGCAGGGCAGCGCTTTGTTATTTGCGCAAACGAGATTTGAGTACTGACTCGAGCAAGGGAGAGTTCTTGTTGTGGGCAGTAACAGGTGCTGGCAAGACGGAGATGTTATTCCCTATGGCGGCGTATGCATTCAACAGGGGGCAAAAGGTATGTATTGCGACTCCTAGACGAGATGTCGTGCTAGAGCTGCAGCCGCGTATTGAGAAGGCGTTTCCGGGAGCACGTGTCGTTACGTTATATGGCGGAAGTGATGATCGTTGGTCAAAAGGGGACATTACGTTGGCGACGACTCATCAACTTCTACGCTTTTATAAATCGTTTGATTTGATGGTTGTGGATGAGTTGGATGCTTACCCATACCACAACAATCCAATGCTTCAGCGTGCAGCGCAGCGGGCTTGTGCGCCGGGCGGCACGTTTGTGTATTTGTCGGCTACGCCGCCTAAGGCGATGCAGCGCGCCGTGAAGCGGGGCCGCCTCGCACAGGCCATTGTGCCTGTGCGGTATCATCGCCATCCGCTGCCAGTTCCAGCGCGGATGGCGATGCCGGGTGTAGCCCGCTGCATTGCACGCGGGCGGCTGCCACAGCACGTCGTGCTTACGCTGCGACGTGCTGTGGACAGGGGCGCGCAGCTGTTTGTATTTGTTGCGCGCATACGCCATATTGATGGCGTAGTGGATCTGCTGCGTACATCGTTCCCGCAGCAGCCTGTGGCAGGCACGTCCGCAGCTGATTCACAGCGGACGGATAAAGTACGTCGCTTCCGGCAGGGGGAGATTCGTGTACTCGTTACCACGACGATTCTAGAACGCGGTGTGACCGTGCCGAAAAGCGACGTCTTTATTCTCGATGCGGATAACTCACTCTTCGATGAATCTTCCTTAGTCCAGATGGCAGGGCGAGCTGGACGTTCAAAGGATGATCCGTACGGTGTCGTCTGTTTCGGTGCACCGCAATGGACCCGTTCTCAACGAGATGCTGTACGTCAGATTCGGCGCATGAATCGAATCGCGCGCAATCGGGGTTATTTACGTACATCATCTTCATAAGAGTTGTTGTACTGTGGGCAGAAGCTCGTGTGATATTTTTTGCGAACATTATTCTTGCCCCGTAATAGCTTGGCTTGATACTAAGTTTGGAGGTGGAGATTCCTGAGTATGAGCAGCGGATGGTACGAACGAATCAGTACGCCTCGCAGAGGAACCTGTCTGGTTTGTGGTCAGCAAGCAAGCGCTGGTGGTCAAAGTATTTACAGGGATGGGACAAGTATAAAGAAATGGCGGGAGCAACTATGCA
Source organism: Paenibacillus sp. ACRRX (assembly GCF_022346885.1). Taxonomy (GTDB): domain Bacteria; phylum Bacillota; class Bacilli; order Paenibacillales; family Paenibacillaceae; genus Paenibacillus_B. The sequence continues at coordinate 99,515 of NZ_JAKRNK010000003.1, read as the reverse complement.
GGAGTTGTTATCTAACTATCCCGCTCATCCAAGATGTGGGGTGTGTAAGCTGTGGTCGGGGAATCCGCTGTTCAGACTGCGTTCGTCAGCCGCTTGCGCCATACGGACTCGACTGCAATCGCAGCGCTGTGCAATATAATGAGCAGATGAAGGAGTGGTTAAATCAGTTTAAGTTTAAAGGTCATATCGGTTATGCTCACGTAATGGCAGGGATGATGTTGGATCAATATCAACCGTTAATGAATTCAGCGAGAGTAAAGTTTCTTGCGCAGCAGAGACGGAAGCGCACTTGGAAGAGTACGGTCTGTGCATGGTTGTACCCATACCTTGGAAGCTCGTTGCCAGATTTGATTACGTTTGTCCCCACTTCACTACCTCGTCTTCAGGAGCGGGGATTCAATCAAGCAGAGGTGCTAGCGTCTAATCTTGCAACGACGTGGCGTCGACCCCTCATAAGTTGTCTTGTTCGGGTAACAGATTATGGACATCAGAGCAAGCAATCACGTGCTGGTCGAGAACGTAGTTTGGAACATACCTATCGTTGGGATGGGCGTGCTGACGAGCAGCTTAAGTTCTGGCGTGTTAACGAGCAGGATCATCGGGTACACATTCTGCTTGTTGATGATGTATATACGACTGGCAATACGCTTCGAGCATGCGCATACGAGATTCAAAAGGGGATGCAGAAGAATGAAAATAATGCGATTATAACCAGTTATACCTGGGCACGTGCTTAACATCAGGTAGACGAAATTGTATGCATGAAGAGATGATCAACAAATTTCATGATTACCTCTCGTTTTCTGTCAAATGTTGCGCTATGATGTAGCTATATGACAGTGGGAGGGTATCGTATGGAGTTAAGTAATTGCTACCGCTGCGGAAAGCTGTTCGCCAAGGCATATCGTAATATCTGCCAAGATTGCGCAAGAGATATAGAAGCGGAATACACACGCTGTGCTGACTATTTACGCGAGAATCGGCAGGCGACCATGATAGAATTATCCGATGAGACAGGCGTGGGTACACGTCAGATCACGCAATTTATTCGTGAGGGCCGTATTTCGGTTGCTAACATGCCGAATCTGGCTTATCCGTGTGAGGTGTGCGGCGAATTTATTCGTGATGGACATATGTGTGAGAATTGCAGACGTCGCTTGATGAGCGATTTGGAACGGGTTAAACAAGACAATAGCAATGCAAACGCAGCATCGGATAAGCACAACACAGGGACTTATCGAATTTCAGAAAAGTAAGTAAAAAAACTTTAAGTTGTCAAGTCATTTCTTTTGAAGAAAACTAAATAATTGTTACATGTCAGCCGATAATCTTAGTAAAGGTTATCGGCTTTATGTTGTTCTCTAAAGGGAATATACCTTTGCAGATATCTTTTGATGTGCAGGTTTGGATATTGATTATGCATGAAGGCATACTGTTATGATAAGCTTTCATATAGAGACGTTTATTTTGACAAGCTTCTGATAGCAGCCACACAGATTGAGTGAAAAGCCGCAATATCCACCGAACACAACATTATCCACCATACACAATCAACTAACTTTTAAAACTACCCGTATAGAGAGCTTGTTACATTTGGAATGAGGTGAACACTGATGAAGATTAATGATACGCAACGAATTGGTGCAGCTCAGCAATATCAGCGCCAGCAGGCTATGCAACGCTCAGCCAAAGCACAGACACGCAAGGACGAAGTTTCCATCTCCACGGAAGCGCAGCAGATGTTGAACGCACAGAATCGTGTTCAGGATTCGAATCGCGCTGACCGAATTCAGGAGCTGAAGCAGGCGGTATCAACAGGAACATACCACGTCGAAGCGGACAAGATTGCCGAGAAGCTTCTTCCGTTATTCCGTGAGGACAAGAAGTAAGAAGGTGAGCGAGAATGAGTATTACACGTGTCATTGCCGCGCTGGATCAGTTAAGTGCACTTCATGAACAGCTGTTAGAGATAGCTGAAGAGAAGAAAGGTGTTCTTATACGTAACGAGGTTGATGCATTGGCTGCCCTTACGAATAAAGAATCTCGGATTATTAAGCTAGTGAACGAGGCAGATGAAGACCGGAATCAAGCTGCCCAGTTATTTTTGAAAGAAAAGGGTATTCGCTCCTCGCTTCAGCTTACAGTTACCGAACTATCCAAACTTGTATTTAATCATGAGGAACGTGCTGAACTGCATGATGCGCAGCTTCGATTGACGAAAGTGCTAGAAGCTTTAAAGGTTCAGAACCGGAACATTCAAGATTTACTGGAGCAATCGCTTAATTTTGTGGACTATTCTTTGAATTTGTTGACCAGCCGACCGGAAGATGAATCGATTTATCAGCATCCTAGTCTTGGGCATAACAAATCTTCAAGAAGTATGTTCGATACTAGAGCTTAACCAAGTTTATAACAGAGAGGAACGAGCCTGATGCGTTCTACATTTCATACTTTGGAAATTGGCAAGCGAGGAATTGTAGCCCAACAGCTTTCTATTGCGACTACAGGACACAACATTACCAATGCGAATACACCAGGATATTCGAGACAAGTAGCCAGACTAGTTGCAGCTCGTCCGATTGATTATCCAGGAATCCACAACAACTCCAAGCTCCCGAACCAGATGGGGATGGGGGTTGAGGTCGAGAGCATTACACGGATTCGCGATTATTTAATGGATATCGAATATCGCAATCAAAATACTGTACAGTCTACTTGGAAAGTGCAGCAGGAGACGCTTGGTAATATTGAAGGCATCTTTAACGAACCATCAGAGAACAGTTTGGCAACAAGTATATCTGAGTTCTGGAACTCATGGCAGCTCTTAAGTAAGAATCCAGGCAATTCCGATCTTTCTTCCCGTACAGTCGTACAGCAGAAAGCAATTGCTTTGACGGAGACGTTTGGCCATATCTCAAGCCAGCTCAAAGTGTTGGACAGCAACTTGACAGAACGAATCAATGTTAAGATTTCTGAGGGAAATAATTATGTAGGACAAATATCGGAATTAACGCAAATGATCAAGCGTATTGAAGGGCTTGGCGACAATGCAAATGATCTTCGTGATAAGCGCGATTTGCTAGTGGATCAATTGTCCGGCCTAGGAAATGTGCAGGTTTTCGAAACGGATACAGATTATCAAGTCACATTTGGCGGTACGATGGTTGTCGATAATATGGATTCCACTAACATTACACTTGGTGATGTTGGAGCCCTGACCAATGGCGAAATCAAAGGGTATATAGATTCACGGGATATTCATGTTGCCAACTATCGTCAACAATTAAATGTCATCGCTAATACGATTGCGAACGGACCGGTTGAAGTGACACTTCCTGCAGGAACAATACTTCCGCCAGGTGTGTCGATTCCTAACGCTGTAGTCGACCCAGCCAATTCTCGAAAGCTGCTGAATGACACCAAGTATACCGTCAATGGTCTGAATGGTTTGCATAAGCTTGGTTATAACTTGCAGGAGCCAGCTCAATCTGGTCTCGATTTCTTTGTGGCTTCAGATGGAAGTGGCACCATTACTGCAGAGAACATTCGCATTAATCAAGCTATTAAAGATGATGTTAAAAATATCGGCGCATCGATGCGCACAGAGTCTAAAACACTTGCAAATGGTACAACAACAGAAGTTGCATTACAAGGTAACGGAGACATGGCGTTGTTGATAGCAAGCTTAAATGAGAAGGTGTACAGCTTTACGCAGCCGGGTTCCATTACAAACTCCGCTACTATTGGGGGATACTTGCAATCTGTAGTGGCTAACTTGGGGACGGATGCGGATCATGCAACCAAGATGCTGGAGAACAGTACGCTGCTCACTAGCCATGCTGATAACCTTCGTCAATCGGTCAGCAGTGTATCCTTGGACGAAGAAATGTCTAACCTAATTAAGTTCCAGCAGTCTTATAGTGCTTCTGCTCGTATCGTGACTACAATTGATGAGATGTTGGACAAGCTAATTAACGGCACAGGTGTCGTAGGAAGATAGGAGGTCATTAATTAATGCGTATTACACAATCCATGATGGGTAAGTCCATGATGACAAATCTTCAGACTAATTATAAGCGCCTTGATAAGTATCAAGAGCAGCTTATGACCAATCGTCGTTTGAACCGCCCTTCAGACGACCCTGTAGGTGTAGCGAGCGCGCTGCACTACCGAGCAGAGATTAGCTCGACTACACAATTTGCTGAGAACGTCCAAGATGCAGATTCGTTTATGAAATTTACCGATTCAGTTATTAATGAGGCTACACAAGTTATCCAAAAGCTATCAGAACTAGCGGTTCAAGGTGGTACGGATACAGTTCCTGATGATGCGCGCGAGAATATTGCCCGCGAAGTGGAACAATTGTACGAGCATTTAGTTTCATTGGGGAATTCGCAATTCAAAGGCAAGTATATTTTTAATGGCCAGCGTATTGATCAGCAGCCGTATCCTGATGATCCTGCCAATCAGGCATACAGTTTAGATACAGGTGTTGTACAGTATCAGGTTGGGGCAGGAATCTATGTTGACGTTAATACAATGGGGGATAAAGTGTTCGGGATGCAAGGAACCGATAGTATTTTTACCATTGTAGATAACATGAAAAAGGGATTAGTGAATGATAACACGTCTGATATTGCAGGTTCTATACCTAAACTCCAAGGTATACTTGAGAAGCTAACTTTAGCTCAAGCGGAAGTTGGAGCTAAGCAGAATCGTCTAGAGTTTACGACAAGTCGTTTAGATGATTTGAATTTGAACTACATAGATCTTCAATCTAAGACGGAAGATATTAATATGCCTAAGACTATTACGGAGTTAAAAACAGCAGAGAGCATCTTTCAAGCCTCTTTGGACACGATTGCTCGTATTTCGCGCCCTAGTTTACTTGATTTCCTAAGATAGGATGATGTTGTGTGAATATACCCCGTATTCAAATCAATCAACAGTTTGCTAAATTGGGTATAGAGAGTACAGGAGGGCAGTTGAGTATTGAGACTCCTGTTCCTAAGTTAGAAGTATCACAGAAGCATGTATCTGTTCAAATGAATCATAGTGACGCTCAGTTAGAAATTGACTCGAGGAAGGCATGGTCTGCATTGGGACGTGCAAGATTTGAGGAAGTAACCGATAGAATCGCTCAGGATTCATTGCAGATTTCGATGCAAAATGTCGCCAATATTGCCAGCGAAGGTGATCGTTTGATGGCATTTCATAATAAGCAAAACGCCTTTGCTGAGATAGCCAGGGAGAAGATGTTCAGAGAGTACCCTATACAAATTGCCGGGCCTCCAAGCTACGATAATGTGGATGTTGTATACACCCCTGGAGAATTGCATACAGAGTGGAGTCCGGGAAGTGTTAGTTTTCAATTTGAACGTACTAAACCTCAAATTGACTATTATCCAGGGAAAGTAAATCCCTATTTAGTACAGAAAAACTTTATATTCTTCTCAAGTAATGGAATGCAATTAGATGCAATTGTTTAATGTATTCGTTATGGGATAAGTAGATAACATCATTTTACTTAGACTAAGTTATTTCTCGCAGTAACTAGATGTGCAATTGTGATTTATTCTTACCTGGTGATAATAATTTTAAGGTTTGAAATAGCTATATAGAACTTTGTTCTTATAGCTATTTTTTTTGAAGGAGGATTATTGTTTATGAAAGTACAATCAGCACGATTGGGAACCTTAGATGTAGAAGACACAGATATTATTCGCTTTGAGGAAGGGATTCTTGGGTTTGATGAATATAAGGATTATGTCTGGTTGCAGGGTGTGGGGTTTAAGTTGGAAATTGATTTACTCCAAAGTGTGGATGATGCCGACTTGACCTTTATCATTGTTGACCCATTTAAGCATCAGTCAGGATATGAGTTTGAGTTATCTTCCAGCATTAAGGAAAAGCTTAAGCTTGAATCGGAAGAACAAGTCGTTGTAAGGACGATAATGACCGTTAAAAATACTGAGAACATGACGATTAACTTAAAAGCGCCGCTTATTATTAACACAACGGTATTAAGAGCTGCTCAAGTTGTGTTGGAGGGAACGCCATACGATGTGCAGCATCCGATAGGGGGCGTGTCATAATGCTCGTATTGACTAGGTCTAAAGGGCAAAAAATTATGATAGGAAATGATATCGTATTGACGGTAGTTGAAGTGAATGGTGACCAGGTCCGATTGGGCATAGAAGCTCCTTCGAGTGTTGCTGTTTACCGCGAGGAGATATACCGTAGCATAAAAGAGCAAAATGAGTTTGCATCGATGGAAAGTTTATCAACTGAAGAATGGAAGGAGATAAGTGACAGTATTAAAAAAAGATAAAATAAAAAAAAGTAGTATGTTGCTATAAACTCTATGAATCAAATGCCGATATATTAATTAATAGGTCAAACGTAATGATTCTATCGGCCGAAGAACAGGCGTTGATCAATTGGGTGTGAGCAAGGAAGCGAGCACCATAACACGATTCCAGGGAGGAACTTAATCATGCGTATTAACCACAATATGAGCGCTTACAACGCGCACCGTCAATTGACTACAAACAACACTCAACAAGGGAAATCCCTTGAGAAATTGTCTTCTGGCTACCGTATTAACCGTGCAGCAGACGATGCAGCTGGTCTTGCAATCTCCGAGAAAATGCGTAACCAAATCCGCGGTTTGGAACAAGCTTCCAAAAATGCTTTGGATGGTATTTCCTTGATTCAAACAGCTGAGGGTGCTTTGAACGAAACTCATGCTATGCTTCAACGTATGGCTGAGCTTTACACACAAGGTGCGAACGAAGTGTTGACTACTTCTGACACTGCTAAAATTGATGCTGAAATCGCTCAATTGACAGAGCAAATTGATGCTGTTGCTACTCAAACAAGCTTCAATACGAAGAACTTGCTTGGTACTGCTGCACCTGGTGATATTACATTCCAAGTGGGCGCTAACAAAGATGAGACTATCAAGTTGACTCTGACTAAAGCTACTGCTAAAGATCTTGGTGTAGATAAGTTGGATAAATTGGATGATGCTTCTAACGCTAAAGCAGCTGGAAACCTTGAAAAAGTTCAAGAAGCAATCAACAAAGTTTCTGAAAACCGTTCCGGTTTGGGTGCTGTTCAAAACCGCTTGGAGCACACAATTAACAACCTTGGTACAACTGCTGAGAACTTGCAAGCTGCTGAATCCCGTATTCGTGATGTAGATATGGCTAAAGAAATGTCGACATTTACGAAAAACAATATCCTTAACCAAGCTGCTACTGCAATGTTGGCGCAAGCTAACCAACAACCTCAAGGCGTACTTCAATTGCTTCGTTAAGATTTATCTTGAAGCCGGCCGGTCTATACCGGTCGGCTTCTTTACTATCTAAAGCGATAAATTTAAACACATGAGGAGTAATTGATCATGAGAGTAGAACATTATTCTGCTCTGCCGTCAATTCATTCGCCAAGTCAGGTCCCACACCGATTTGTAGATTCAGGCTTGCCTAATCGTCAAACACATCAAGAGAAAGCATTTTTGCCTGTTGGGGAACAAGCGCTAATTAACATTGTGGAGCAGAGCAATAAGTCTCTTCAGGGAGTAGATACCTATTTAAAGGTATCCGTACATGAGAAGACACAGAGAATTATTGTGAAGATTGTGAATACCAATACAGACGAAGTTGTTAAAGAAGTGCCGTCAGAAAAGATGCTGGACCTAGTTCAAAAGTTATGTGAACAACTAGGTATATTTATAGATGAAAAAAGATAGGAGGGGAACTTGATTTGATCAATCCTATTCGATTTACAGGTATGGCCTCAAATATGGACACCGATAAATTAATCAGTGATCTGATGAAAGTGGAGCGTCAACCCGTTAACAAGTTGAAGCAGCAGAAGCAGACGCTTATGTGGCAGCGGGAAGACTATAGAAATATGAATTCCATGATGTCAAGCTTTCGCGAAGTAGCGAAAAACTTGCGATTTTCTACCACGTTTAACAAGTTAACAGCTACGAGCAGCAACAGTTCAGTAATTTCGGCTAATGCATCATCATCGGCAGCAAGTGGTAGTTATGTTGTAAAGGTAGACGCATTGGCAACATCTTCAACTAACATTGGAGATGCTCTCCCCGTTCCACTAGACTTGAAAGCAACTGGGCTTACTCAAGGGGAGTTCAAGATAGCGGGACGTACGTTTGAAATAAAAGCGGATTCCACACGAGAATCCATAATGAATGAAGTGAACAAGGCTAATATCGGTGTTCGGATGAGCTTCGATAGTATAAATGGCCGATTTACACTGGCATCTTCGAGTACGGGAGCATCTTCTTCATTTGCTATTGATGATAGTTCTGGGGTACTAGAGGGGAACTTTAAACTTAAGGCTGCTAACACCAAAGTCGGTCAAGATGCAAAAGTGATGTTAAATGGTGTCAGTATGGAGATGTCCAACAATTCTTTTGAATTTAATGGCGTTAAGTTTGATTTGAAAGGTGTTTCTGCTGCCGAGGTTAACGTTTCTGTAACGAGAGATACACAAGATTTAACAGGCCGTATTAAAGACTTTGTCAATAAATATAATGAACTAGTAGATAAGATCCAAGCAGAGACAACGGAAAGACCAAATCGTAAATATTATCCTCTTAGTGATGAAGAAAAACAATCCATGACAGAAAAACAAGTTGATTTATGGGAATCAAAAGCGAAAACTGGTTTGATGTATGGAGACGATATTCTAAAAGGTGCTATGAGTGAGTTGCGTCAGAGTTTAATTAGTGGTGTCACAGGTATAACGGGCCCAATTAATTCCTTAGATGATATTGGAATTACGTTTAAAAGTTTTACAAAAGGTGGTTCAACTAAGGAGCTTGGAAAGATTAGTTTGGACGAGCAAAAGCTTCAAGATGCCGTTAACAGCAATCCAAATGCAGTTATGGAATTATTCACTAAATCTAGCAATTTGGATAAGACAGATCCCAATCGTCGACTTGAGATGGGCTATGGTGAGCGGTTGTACGAATCTTTATCGAAGTCTATTGATAAAATATCCAAAAAAATCGGTTTAAGTGTCTTATCGGATGCGGTGGACAATAGCATAGTTGGTAAAAGAATATATGAGATGAATAAAAAAATGGATTCACTTGAACGAAGAGCCGATCTCGCAGAAAAGCGTTATTACAAGCAATTTACTGCCATGGAAAAAGCCATGCAAAAGTTAAACAGCCAAGGCTCATGGTTGTCACAGCAGTTGGGTCAAGGTTAAACGTAAACAATTCAGAAAAATGTGTGTAAAGGGAGATGCTTCATGATACCGATGAACTATCAACAACAATATGTAAAAACAAAAGTAGAAACAGCAAGTCCAGGTGAATTGACACTCCTTTTATACGAAGAATTGTTTAGAAAGTTAAACATGGCCAAAAAGTTTTATCAACAACAGCAACAAGAAGAAATGATACAAAAGCTGCATGGTGCACGCGAAATATTGTATGAGTTCATAACTACTTTGAACTGGGAATACGAAATATCCGGTCAACTTCATGCACTATACGATTATTACTTAAGACGGATTAATGAGTTCGTCATAACTAGAGAGGAACAGGTATTAGAAGAAGTTATCCTCTTTGCTAAAGAGTATGCGGAGACTTGGAAGCAGGCAGTGCTCCTTGTTAAGGCGGGTAATCATTAATGAATGTATTAGAAACGTGTTGTCGGATAAAAGAGATTTATACAATAATTTTGAGTACTGCTAAGGTGGAATTATATTTCCAACATGAAGATGAATTAGATCAGTTGTATGAATTATTAAGAGGCGAAGCAAGGGGAGAAGTACAACTGTCTGATTCAATCCGATTGTTATATGAAGAATTACATCAACAAAATCAGCAAATACAAGATCTTATACAGCACAAGCAAGTCTTGAGCAAAAAAATGAAGGAAGTGTCGTACGATTCGTACACGCAACCTAGCGATTCTTATTTTGTAGATCGCAAGTGGTAGAAACAAATGAACTATTTATTATGATATGGGGGAATTAAGGTGAGGAAGACGAAGCACATTCTTATTCTTGTGCTCACATTACTGGTGTTAACTGCGCAGTTACCTTTGTCTAATGTGTATGCAGCTAGTGATTATGTTACTGCTTCAAGAACTGTTAATCCAATTAGCATTCTAGCGGGAGAAGAAGCAGAGGTACAACTTAATATTCAAGGAACACCTCCAGTTAATGTGGTCAAACCTAATGATGTTATTCTTGTCATCGATAAATCGGGTAGTATGGGCCCTGGACATGCAGCTAACAATGGTGAAGATAAAATGAAAAACGCCATTGCTGCAGCTAAGGGGTTCATTGACCTCATGGACTTTTCTAAGCACCGTGTAGGTATCGTAGATTTTAGCACAGGTGTAAGCTATTTACCGCTGACATCGGATTCTAAAGCTGCCAAGGCTTATATTGATACGATACAAGCCAACGGCAATACAGCGACTGGGGATGCAATCGGTAAAGCAATAGAGTTATTGGCTGATCATCGTCCTGATGCACAACCTGTTATGGTTCTCATGACAGATGGAGCGGCTGCAGTTGGCGGAGAAGGGCTAGATCCATATAAATATGCATTAAAAAAGGCTGGAGATGCCAAAGAAGCAGGGATTGTATTATATACGATTGCCTTGCTGTTGAAAAGTGAAGATCCAACAAATAGTGCTCCTAACAAATTGATGATGGACATGGCAACTACTTCCCATCACCATCATTTTGTATTAGGTTCAACAGGTCTGTCAGAGATCTATTCCGCTATCGTTAAGGAGATAGGTATAGCTAGCGCCTATGATGTAACGGTGACGGATGTGGTGAGCGATGCTTTTGAAATTGTTCCTGGTTCTTACGAGCACAACATTCCAAAGCCAGTAGTTAATGGGAACACTTTGATTTGGAAATTTATTGAGCTAAAGAATGATAATTTGAAATTTAGTTACAAAATCAAGCATAAAGCTGATAAAGGTGTTGGTAAGTTTCCAGTCACCACTTCAGATTCAGTAATCACGTATAAGGACTATACCGGAGCGGCAAAAAGCTATTCGACAGCTTCGCCTTCGATTGAAGTCAAATACCCAGCACCAGTTATTACAACTGTAAATCCAGCCAAAAGTGCAGTAAAGGGTGGGGAAAAGATAAAAATAACTGGACAATTCTTCCGTCCTAATTTGAATGTTTGGTTTGGTGGTACCGCTGCAACAGATATTACGCTTATTAGCGACAAAGAGATCGAAGTTACTACACCTGCTGGTAAGCAAGGAGAGGCAATTATAAGAGTTGTCAATGATGACAAACAAGAAGCGACAGCTTCATTTTCTTATTATGCTGATCCTGAAGTATCCGGGATTACACCAGCTTCTGGCCCTCTAACTGGAGGAACTGAATTGGTTATTTCAGGTAAAAACTTCTTACCTGGTGTTAAAGTAAAAGTAGGGAATAATTACGCAACTAAAGTCAACTATCATAGTAGCATTTATATGTATGCGACAACCCCTGCTGGAGAAGCAGCTGGATTGGTAGACATTGTGATTGAAAACCCAGATGGAACTCAACTACTATTAAAAGAGGCATTTCGTTATAATGAACCTCTAAAAATGGAGTTGAAGTCGATTTCTCCAACTGAAGGACTAACGACAGGTAATGAGACAGTTACTCTTAATGGTCAACTGTTTGAAAAAGGTGCAAAAGTATTTTTTGGTAACGTGGAAGGGACTAATGTAGTATTTTTCTCCCCTACCAAATTAACTGTTATTACACCGATATGGGCAGTTGCCGAAAATGTCGATGTGAGAGTAGTGAATCCAGACGGCACGGACTCAACTCTTGCTCAAGGATTCAAGTATATTTTGCCACCACCGCCTAAGGCACCAAGTGTTACGAGCATTAGCCCTAAAAATGGACCGCTTGATGGTGGTACGACAGTATATATTGAAGGATCCGACTTTGTTAAAGGTGCGAAAGTAGTTTGGGGGAATCAAGTTGAGCTGGAAACCACGTTTGTAAGTGCAAAACGGGTTATAGTGGACACCCCTAAGTGGAGTACATCCGAAAGTGTTGATTTGAAGATTGTGAACCCTGATTCACAAAGCTTTACAGTGCCTGGTGCATTTACTTATGATAAGGCTCCAGAGTTCGATCCTCCTAAAGTAAGATCGGTTAACCCGAATCATGGACCTATGACCGGTGGAACGACGATTTATGTAGATGGTAGTGGAATTCGTAAAGGTGCTAAGATGTATTTTGTTCATAATGGGCAGGAAACAGAGTTGAATGCTACTTATGTCAACTCTTCTCGGATGTATGCTGAAACACCAGTTGTTAATTTTAACGGTGCTGTCACGGTAAAAATCGTGAACATAGATACAAAGTCTGGTGAGTTGGCAGATAGCTTCACATATGACGCACCACCAGAAGTGAAGCCACCAACAATACAGAGTATAACACCAAACAGTGGCGATAAGAGGGGAGGAGAACTAGTCGAAATTACTGGTTCTGAATTCCAAAAGGGAGCTAAAGTTACCTTCGGTGCTAATACCGTTGATCTTGCTGCTTTCTTAGGGGCTACTAAAGTGAGAGTGTATGTTCCTGCTGCTGTAAGCTCTGGAAGTGTTGATGTAACATTAATAAATCCAGATGGCAATAAAGTAACGCTTACAAATGGTTACACATATGAAGATGCCAAACCAGTAGTGACACGTGTTTCTCCGAATATCGGCCCAATGGCGGGAGGCACTACCGTTTATTTAGACGGTAAGTTCTTTGAGCGGGGTATTGTTGTAAAGGTGAATGATAAGGTAGCAGCTAGTACATTTGTTAATAGTACACGTTTGTATTTTGAAACACCGGCATCAAGCGTACCAGGTCAGGCTACGATTACGGTGACAAATCCTTCTGGAAACTCGACAACTGCGGTATTTACGTATGAAGCCCCAGTACCGGATCCGGCGCCGAAGTTAAGAGGCGTAACGCCAGCATCTGGACCTGTTTCTGGAGGTACTTCGATTTATATTGATGGTAACAGTTTCAAACGTGGTGCTAAAATTATATTTAATGAAGTCGAATACGATTTACTCTTTGTGAATTCTACTCGGGTAGTCTTTGATGTACCGAGAGCAAACGCTGCTGGAGTAGTTAGTTTTAAAGTTAAGAATCCTGACGGACAGCAGTCAGCAACTTCTCTTAACTTCGAGTACAAATAATGTCTTAGAAGGGGCCTTTTCAGGTCCCTTTCTTGTAAGTAATTTGGAGTGGGAAGTGAACAACGATGAAGAAACAGGTGTTAATGCCGTTATATATGAAATCTTTTGCATGTATTGGGAGTGATTGCGAAGATACGTGCTGTGCGGGTTGGGGAATTTCTATTGACAAGAAAACGTATAAAAAATACAAAAATGTAAAACACCCTACCCTTACAAATTTACTTAATAAAGGCATAAAACGAATAAAAGATGAAAGAGCATCCGATTCTACGTACGCCTCATTCAAATTAAATAAGCAAAGTTATGCTTGCCCGATGTTAGATGAAAATAAATTATGTCGTATTCAATTGAATTTAGGCGAAAATATGTTATGTTCTACGTGTACAACATACCCAAGAGTGATAAATAAAGTAGATAATGTTATGGAACTGTCAGCTAAGTTGTCTTGTCCAGAGGTTTCCAGATTGGCCCTTCTGAATCCAAATGGAATAGAGTTTGAAGAATTAGAATATGAAGTGAATCCAGATTGGGGATGTCGTAGTCGGTTAAATACCCTCCAACCGAGGTTTGCAGAGCAGTTATTTTGGGAGCTACGAATGTTTTCGATAGAGATTATACAAAATCGAAACTTGAAAATTAGTGATAGACTTATTTTTTTAGGGATATTCATTAATAAGGTTCAACAAAACATAGACAATAATCAACTTGAGAGTATTCTGTCCCTAGTTGAAGAATATAGAACGAAGATGAATCATCCCGATTACATGAGAAGTTTGGAACAAATATCGGTGAGCACTTCTTTTCAAGTCAGATCAATTATTGAAATGATTCAAATTAGAAATCAAATGGGCATTATTAACGAACGGTATCTTAAGTGCCTAAATGAAATGCTTCAAGGTCTGGGGATTGACTCAGAGCAGGGTGATGTTGATTTGAAACGTATTGAAACAGAGTATTTAAACAATTATCAGAACTATTACTATCCTTTTATTGAGCAGCACGAATATATTCTTGAGAATTATGTTGTGAACTATATATATGAAACATTATTCCCGGATATGAGCTCAAATAAAATATTTGAAAGCTATATTCAGATTTGTATTTTATTTTCCGTATTAAAAATTCATATGATTGGTATATCGGGTTATCACAAGGGCCTCACACCTGAGCATGTTGTTTTTGTGATCCAAAACTTTTCTCGAGTTATTGAACATAACTTACAATATGTGAATCGGATGACCAAATTGTTTGAAGAAAATGGATACAACACTTTGGCACATTTGGCTACCCTTGTTAAGGACAAGAGAATGCAGCCCTAACAACTAGATAAAGCAGATGAGCTATGTGGACACCAATTTTAACCAATCACCCAAATGAAGATCTATTGAAGTGGGGATATATAAGTGAAATTGCCAATATCAGTATGTATGATCGTGAAGAATGAAGAAGATATGCTTGAAGAATGCTTATTATCAATATTAGATGTAGTCAGTGAAGTCGTCATCGGAGATACCGGATCAACAGACAATACGCAAAAAATTGCTTTGAGATATGGAATTTCTACCATACCTTTACTATGGGAAGGGTGTTTTGCTACGGCTCGAAATGCCGTTATAGACAATGCCACTCAACCTTATGTATTAATTATGGATGCAGATGAGCGTTTAAATGAGGGTTCTGCAGATGCTTTACGAGAGTATATCCAAATGGGTACAAATAGTGTTGGGAAAGTAATAATTCAAAACGTGAAGGAAGACAATAGTGTCATACTGAGCCAGATAACGCGCTTGTTCCCTAATAATTCAAATTATAGATTTGAAGGTAAAATTCATGAGCAATTGAAATTTGACGGCAGATCACCTATTGCGGTAACAACATCGGTAAATTTAATGCATCTTGGGTATATGGAAAGTGCAATTAAACATCGAGGAAAATTGGAACGAAACTTGCTTATGTTGTCGGAAGTAGAAAGCCAAGAGCCAGCTAATTCATATATTCAATTTCAGCTTGGACAAACGTATTTCGTTGGCAAGGAATACGACAAAGCAGTTCAGCATTTAATTAAAGCAATCCAACTGGTACCCGAACATGAACAAAAATCTATTGCATTTTTATCAAATGCGTGGCTGTCACTATGTTATTCTCTACTATATTTGGAGCAGTATGATGCTGTACTTAAAAATATTCCGGATGCGATTCAATTGTATCCGGAATATACCGATTTATATTTTGTATACGGGCTTACGTTGACTAGCATGAAACATCCCTCAGCACTAGAGTTAATTCCGGATGTATTTCAACAATGTTTGGAGTTGGGAGAGGCAGATCCTAATATATATGAGACATCAAGAGGTGTAGGTTCATTTAAGGCTCATTATAATCTAGGTGTATACTGGGAAATTTTTGGAAATCTAACGCGTGCACAGCATCATTATAAGTCTGCAGCAATGGCGGGGTACCAAATGGCTGCAGATCGTTTAGCCAGCATCTCACAATAACTAGTTTATAACAATTGTAGGTACATCTACAAAAATAGAGTAATTAATTGGTATAAGAGACATCCTATTGTTCTTTTTGAAGATAAGTGATTTTATCTCATTTATTCTGTAAGGACAATGATGTCTCTGTATTATTATAGACATGGTCATGAAGGAAATAAACTTCGAGACTTGACCAGAAAGGTATGCTCAAAGGATGAGCTGCAAGATGATTATTTCTTTATTGATAACAATAAGGAAGAACTATCAAGTGAAATGTTACACAGTATGGGGAATAAAGTATAAGGTTACTGATGGAGTTCCCAAGCCAAATTATTTATGACCTAGATGGGGCCGCCGATATATGGAAAGGGAATCTTATATGAAAAGTAGCTAACTCTAAAGAGGATATGATGGAATATGCTCTGGTTAATAAATTTGATTATATATTTTAAATTGACTCAGATCTTATTCTTGACCCTAAGACGTTAGTTCAGTTTTTTTATCAACCGATGAATTTAACTTGGTTAAAGGCAAACATTCCTATATGCCCTATGGAGAAAGAAAAGAGCTTCTTCTGTCGATTTCGTGTGTAGATAAAGTCATTCCCGAGCAGTCATGGGATCGTAATAAATTGGATATTTTTTGAAATAATGTTGATATATTTGTAATGGGTAACGACTGGAAAGGGAAGTTTGATCATTTACTTCCATTGTGTGAGTTGGTGTATCTGGAGCGTACTCCGGGCATCTCTTCATCCTCCATTAAACAATCAATATTAAGCTAGGAAGTTATAAGAAAAAAATCCCTTTTCTCATTGACACCGCTTCCACCCGGTGATATAGTCGATTTGTAGGGTACATTTACCTACGGATTTGAAGATGAAGGGATGATTTTAAGATGCAAGGTAAAGTGAAATGGTTTAACGCAGAGAAAGGTTACGGCTTTATCGAAACTGCAGAAGGAAACGACGTATTCGTTCACTTCTCCGCTATCCAAACTGATGGCTTCAAGACTTTGGAAGAAGGCCAATCTGTAGAATTCGATATCGTGGAAGGCGCACGCGGACCACAAGCAGCTAACGTAATCAAATTGTAATTATAACGGCGATTGCCGAATTATATATGATTCGATTAGCTAATTTAAACCCTCTGATTCGTCAGAGGGTTTTTTTAGTGTGTCTGAATCCGATTGATTGCCGTTATGAATAAGGTAAGTTATGGGCAGGTAATAGTCTGCGAGAACTGATTTGCATATGTTGCAGCGCGGTTTACATTCAGTCATTTTTTAACACTTTCGACTTCGTTTCAAAAGTACATTATATAGGTAATAATGTATACGCAAGTGTCGATGAATTGTAAACGTTATTTTGAATTCGACCCTTTGCCTATGTTATAATGAAGGTAAGCAAAGGAGGAGTGCACTATGAATTACAGCATTCGAGGTCAACAGATTGAAGTAACCGAAGCTCTTCGCGAATATGTGGAGAAGAAACTCAGCCGACTTGAACGCTATTTTGAAGCACCCGCTTCTGACGTAAGTGTAACTTTGAGTGTAACCCGCGATTTGCATAACGTAGAAGTCACGATTCCAATGCCAGGCTTGCTCTTGCGAGCGGAGGACCGCAGCAAGGACATGTATGCATCGATTGATTCGGTCGTCGATAAGCTAGAGCGTCAGATCCGCAAGCATAAGACCAAGGTGAACCGCAAGTTCCGTCAACGCGACGACAGCTTGAATCTGTTATTCAGAGAAGAGCCGTCAACGACAGTTGCTCATGAAGAAGAGGACATGCTCGAGCTTGTGCGGACGAAGCGCTTTACGTTGAAGCCGATGGATGTGGAAGAAGCGATCCTCCAGATGAATATGATTGGACACAGCTTCTTCGTATTCTCGAATGCGGACACGAAAGAAGTCAATGTTGTCTATCGCCGGGATGACGGACGATATGGCCTCATTGAACAGGGCTAAGCACAATGCAGCCTGCTGGACAGGGGTAATAGGAACAAGATGTTTCCTTATTAGTTAACCTCTAACAGAGCCTGCATATCATACCAGTAATGAACTGAGCCTATTTCCACAACGGAATAGGCTCTTTTAACGTATAATAGAGTATAGATTGCTGTATATACGGAGGATAGTGACCATAACGGTTGCGACTCCTCTTTGAAACTGTTACAATTTATTGCAAAACGAGTCAACGGACAGGTTCTTTTTCTGAAGACCGCACGAGCAAGATGTGGCTATAGACAATAAATGATCTGATTTGCATGAAAGGGGTTAACCATGCTAGGACTTGTAAAGAAAATTTTCGGTGATACCAATGAACGCGAAGTGAAGCGTTTAATGAAAACAGTAGAGGTTATCAATGGCATGGAGCCGGATTTCGAGAAACTTTCGGATGAACAGCTTCGCGCCAAGACGGATGAATTCCGCGCTCGTCTGGAGAAGGGCGATACGTTGGAACAGTTGCTGCCTGAAGCATTTGCTACTGTACGCGAAGCATCCAAGCGAGTGCTTGGTAAGCGTCATTATGACGTTCAGTTGCTTGGGGGTATGGTGCTTCACGAAGGCAAGATTGCAGAGATGAAGACCGGGGAAGGTAAGACGCTTGTCGGAACCCTGTCGGTCTATTTAAATGCGCTTGCAGGCAAAGGTGTCCACGTGGTTACAGTCAATGATTATTTGGCAACACGTGACAGTGAAGAGATGGGGCAGATCTACAATTTCTTGGGTATGACTGTCGGTCTTAACTTGAACGGCATGGACCCAGACATGAAGCAAGAAGCTTATGCAGCAGATATCACATATGGTACAAACAATGAGTTCGGCTTTGATTACCTACGAGACAATATGGTGCTATATAAAGAACAAATGGTTCAGCGCCCGCTGTCTTATGCAATCATCGATGAAGTGGACTCTATTCTCGTTGACGAAGCGCGTACACCGTTAATCATTTCCGGTCAAGCTGCTAAGTCTACCGATATGTACTTTACCGCAGACCGCTTTATTAACCGATTGAGCGAGGATGATTACACAGTAGACGTGAAGACTCGCCAAGTAGCCTTGTCCGAAGCGGGTGTGGCGAAGGCTGAGAAGGCATTTAGCGTAGAGAACTTGTTTGACGTGAAGAACGTTACGTTGAATCACCATGTGCAGCAAGCTTTGCGTGCGCATATTATTATGCGACTAGACGTAGATTATGTCGTTAATGACGGTGAAGTTGTAATCGTCGACGAATTTACAGGTCGTATGATGGCTGGCCGCCGTTATAGCGATGGTCTGCATCAGGCAATCGAAGCGAAGGAAGGACTGGAAGTTCAGAACGAGAGCATGACGCTCGCAACGATTACGTTCCAGAACTACTTCCGTATGTATCGCAAGTTGGCTGGTATGACAGGTACGGCGAAGACAGAGGAAGAAGAGTTCAAGAGTATTTATGGTCTTGAAGTGTTGCAAATTCCAACGAACAAGCCGAATCAGCGTAAAGATATGCCGGATGTCGTCTATAAGACGGTGAATGGTAAGTTCCGCGCTGCGGTTGATGAGATCGTAGAGCGTCATAAGAAGAATCAGCCGATTCTTGTAGGTACGGTATCCATTGAGAATTCAGAACGCCTTTCGGATATGCTTCACAAGAAAGGCATCCAACATAAAGTGCTTAATGCCAAGTTCCATGCGGAGGAAGCGGAAATTATTTCACGTGCGGGCCAACCAGGCTCTGTAACGATCGCAACCAACATGGCTGGTCGTGGTACAGACATTTTGCTTGGAGAAGGCGTGCCTACAGTTGGCGGCCTTCATATTATCGGTACTGAGCGACATGAGAGCCGTCGTATCGATAACCAGCTTCGTGGTCGTGCAGGCCGTCAGGGCGACCCAGGTTCCTCTCAGTTCTATTTATCACTGGAAGATGAGCTGATGCGCCGTTTTGGAGCAGACAACGTGTTGGGCATGATGGAGCGCCTTGGCTTTGATGAGGATTCCCCAATCGAATCCAAGCTGATCACACGTGCAGTAGAATCAGCCCAGAAGCGTGTTGAAGGCAACAACTTCGATCTTCGTAAAGTGGTTCTTCAATATGACGACGTGATGAATCAACAGCGTGAGATTATTTATCGCCAGCGCCGTGAAGTGTTGGAGTCAGATAACATCCGCCAAATCGTTATGGATATGCTGAAGCCTTGTATTGATCGGATCGTAGATGCTCATTGCAGTGAGGAAGAAGTGCCAGAGAACTGGGAATACGAAGAGGTTATCACTTATATGCAGCGCCACTTCCTGGAAGAGGGCACGCTAACAAGAGATGATCTGTGGGGCAAAGAGCAAGAAGAGCTTAAAGAGTTCTTATTTAATAAAGTTATGGATAAATATATTGAACGCGAGCAAGCGATGGGCGAAGAGCTCGTGCGCGAATTTGAGAAGGTTATCGTATTACGCGCTGTAGACTCCAAGTGGATGGATCATATCGACGCGATGGATCACCTTCGCCAAGGTATCCACCTTCGTGCGTACGGCGGTACCGATCCACTTCGTGAATACCAATTCGAAGGATATGAGATGTTTAATAGCATGATTGCATCTATTCAAGAAGAGGTATCCACTTACATCATGAAAGCTCAAGTAGAGCAGAACGTGGAACGTCAGGCAGTTGTCGAGGAGAGCAAGATGTCGACTAATGCAGAGCCTGCCGTAAAACGTCCAGTAACTAAGGACGACACGATCGGCCGTAACGATCCTTGTCCATGCGGCAGTGGCAAGAAGTATAAGCAATGCCACGGCAAGCAGTAATCGCGTCACGACACGTGATATAGGCACGTGCCAGCGCGTAGGAAGTGTGCCGTGCATACGATAGAACAACGGGCGCCCGAATCGGCGCCCGTTGTTCAGTGCTATTCGCCTTTATTCGGTACAGCCAGAGTAATCTGTCATCCCGGATAAAGGCCAATCATCATGGATACAGAGGTGACTGACGATGATCGATGCAAGCGTTCGACATCAGCTGCGTGAGCTCGCAGCTAAATTATTAAATCTTAGGGGGTCTCTTTGACTTAGACCTCAAGCTTGAACTCATAGCAGATTTTGAAGTGAAAATGGCTGCACCAGACTTCTGGGACGATAATGAGCGCGCTCAGGCGTTCATATCAGAAATGAATGCTGTCAAAGGCAGTGTAGACCAGTATCAAGTTCTTTTCCAAGAGCAGGAAGATATCGAGATGATGATGGAGCTTGCAGAGGAAGAAGACGACGAGGGCTTGGCTGGTGAAATAGAGGAAAGTATCAAGCAGTTGTTTGCCAAGGTAGAGAAGTTTGAACTCCAACTGCTTCTTAGTGAAGAATACGATAAATACAATGCGATTCTGGAACTGCACCCGGGAGCTGGTGGTACGGAGTCTCAAGACTGGGGCCAAATGCTGCTGCGTATGTATACACGATGGGCAGAAAAGCGAGGCTTTAAGGTTGAGGTTCTTGACTATTTACCAGGTGATGAAGCGGGTATTAAGAGTGTGACCTTATTGATTAAGGGCTACAACGCCTATGGTTATCTCAAGGCAGAGAAGGGCGTGCACCGCTTAGTGCGCATTTCGCCATTCGACTCTTCTGGCCGCCGGCATACCTCGTTTGTATCGTGTGATGTCGTACCGGAGATTAATGACGACAGCGCTGTTGAGATCAGAACTGAGGACTTGAAGATTGATACGTACCGTGCGAGTGGTGCAGGTGGTCAGCATATCAATACGACGGATTCTGCCGTCCGGATTACCCATCTTCCGAGTGGAGTAGTTGTGACATGCCAGACAGAGCGCTCCCAGATCAAAAACCGTGAACGGGCAATGACGCTGCTTCGATCCAAGCTCGTAGAGAAGAAGATCGAAGAACAAGCCAAGCACTTGGCGGAAATTCGTGGTGAGCAGATGGAAATCGCATGGGGCAGCCAGATTCGTTCCTACGTGTTCCATCCATATAGTATGGTCAAAGACCACCGCACGTCGGTGGAAACCGGCAACGTCGGTGCCGTCATGGACGGGGACCTCGATGAGTTCATTGAATCGTACTTAAGATCGCGCATTCAACAACCTGCAGAACAATAAATATGGGGATTGAATGATGAACCTGCGCCGACGTTGTCGGGGCAGGTTTTTTGCTATACTTGAACGCTGTGCCTGAACAGAGTATGTGTATGCAGGCGTTGCGTATACTAAGGGGCAGTTGCGGGAAGTTAGGAACTGGTCAGCATGAGAGAGCATCAGCAAATTTCTCAGCTGCTATTTACGTTGATCAACGTGCAACACAATCCAATCTGTCTATTTTATAAGCCTAAGCCTATTTTTTTAATATATAACCATACTGCTGTGAGTGAGAACTGAAAAGGAGAGATTACATGTCATCCCCATCCCTTACCAAAAAGCCGCGGCGTGGCCCGCTGCTGCCATCTAGCCATCCGGCACGAACCGTGCTGGAGTACGCTCTAATACTGATTGGTGCCTTTATTATGGCAATTACGTTTAACATGCTTCAGCTACCGAACAAAATTGCTTCCGGAGGGATTTCGGGTCTGTCTATCGTTCTGGAGGACGTGCTGGGCTGGAAACCGGCCATTACACAATATGCATTTAATATTCCGTTATTCATTCTTGGCGTTTCTCTGTTAGGAAAGCGATACGGCATCCGCACGTTAGTTGGTTCTATTGCACTGCCATCCTTTGTATACCTTACGTCTGGTCTTCCTGCAGGTACACATAATCCGCTGCTTGCCGCAATATTTGGCGGAATTGGTATTGGACTTGGACTTGGTATCGTTTTTCGGGGCAGAGGGTCTACAGGTGGGAATGCGATTACGGCTCAATTGATTCATACCTTTCTTGGGATCGGCCTTCCGCTAGCCGTTGCCATATGCGATGGCGTGGTCATTTTGCTCGCAGGTGTGTTGTTATCGTTTGAAGATGCGATGTATGCCCTAATCGGCTTATTTGTCATGAGTAAGACATTGGACGTCGTACAGATAGGATTTGGTTATACAAAAGTAGCCTTTATTATTACGGAGAAGACGGAGGAGATGTGTGAGGCCGTTCTGAACGACCTGGATCGTGGTCTCACCAAGCTTCATGGCGAAGGTGGATATACGGGTGACCGTCGTCTCGTGCTAATGGTCGTAGTCGGGCAAACTGAGATTGTTAAGCTTAAAAATATCGTCCGAGCAGTGGACTCACATGCTTTTGTTATTATAAGTGATACGAACGAAGTTCTGGGTGAGGGATTCAAAATACATTCTTAATTAGTTGATAAGTTGAATATAGACTACGATGTCAATCCTTATGTAGGAAGCTTATTGTTGACGAATCACACCCGTAAAATTTGCAGCTGAAAGCATTCAGCTCCTAGTTGGCACAACGCTGTGTGAGGTAGTACTCATTCCTCTTATGCAATTTAGTTATACAAGCTTATGCATAAATTCATGAATAATAGTAGGGCACGATTAATATCCGCATTGCTGCTTTTTATAAAGCTGCAGTGCGGATATTTTTTTGGTAAAGGTGTTGTATTATTATAAATAGAGTCGTATAATGATACATATTTATTCATCAGGTAACGATTGCCTATAGATGGATCGGACGTTAGTGAACATCAGTCTTTTATTTGATTGTGAAGGAGATTAGGTTACATGTCACAAGCACGTTTAAAAGTTGCTATTGTAGGGTCAACCGGGTATGGCGGCGTTGAATTAATACGATTTCTGTTACATCATCCATTAGTGGAGATCACGTCTGTTATTTCGGCCTCGAGCTCTGGAACGGCTTTGGCAGACGGGTATCCGCACTTGAATCAGATCATGTGTAATACATTGGATGGCGTTGATATAGAACTTATGAGGCAGAAAGCAGATGTTGTCTTTACTGCAACACCTACAGGAGTAAGTGCCAAGTTAGTACCGCAACTGCTGCAAGCTGGCTTGAAAGTAATCGACTTGTCTGGCGATTTTCGGTTGAAGAATAGTGCGGAATACGAGAAATGGTATAAGCATGAAGCCGTTGATGTCGACACGCTGGAGCAAGCAGTGTATGGACTGTGCGAGTGGTACGGTGAAGAGGTCCGGGGCAAGTCCTTCATTTCTAATCCAGGTTGTTATGCAACAGCAGCATTGCTCGGCTTGACACCCGCGCTGCAAGCCAATTGGCTGGAGCCCGATTCGATCATCATCGATGCAAAATCAGGTATCTCCGGTGCAGGCAGAGGCACAAGTCTAACGGTGCACTACTCGGAGATTAATGAGAACTTTAAGGCTTACAAGATAAATACACACCAGCATACACCAGAGATCGAACAGGTGCTGACGAATATTTATGGCAAGCCTGTAACGGTTACATTCACGCCGCATTTGACACCTATGACACGCGGCATTATGTGTACGATGTATGCCAAGCTGAATGGAAGATATACGAATCGTGATTTTGTTCAATTGTATAGTGAGCTGTATGAGGGGCGTCAGTTTGTAAGAGTTCGTCCTGCCGGCCAGTGGCCAGCTACTAAGGAAGTGTACGGCTCCAACTTCTGCGATATCGGCTTTGCGGTAGATGAACGAACACAGCGTGTGACCATTGTATCGGTCATTGATAATGTGGTAAAAGGCGCAGCTGGTCAAGCGATACAGAACCTGAACTTAATGATGGGCTGGGATGAAACGACAGGCTTGTTCTATGCTCCAGTATACCCATAAATAGCTGTTTTTAATAGAGTCAGATTTAAAAATGAAAGGCGAGGGATGCCTGATGACGATTCAAACGACAACGGCCAGTTGTTTTACTACAGAACTGGAAGAGGATATGGACAGTTTGCCGTTTCAAATTATTGACGGTTCGGTAACCACTCCAGCAGGGTTCCGTGCCGGTGGGCTTCATTGCGGCTTAAAGAAGACGTCCCGCAATGATCTTGGTGCGATCGTCTGTGACGTGCCGGCTGCTGCAGCTGCTGTGTACACGTTGAACGCCTTCCAAGCGGCACCGCTTGGTGTTACACGTGCCAGCCTGGCAGAGGTGGGCAGGCTGCAGGCAGTCATTGTAAACAGCGGCAATGCCAACGCGTGCACGGGCAAGCAAGGTGAAGCTGATGCCTACCGAATGCGCAGCGCTATGGCGGAGCAGATTGGCGTTGAACCCCATTATGTAGCGGTAGCCTCAACAGGGGTTATTGGCGAGAATCTGAAGATGGATTGCGTCGAGATGGGCATTGCATCCATCGGGGATCAGCTAACAGCAGCACGAGACGGAGCTGAACAGTTCAGTCAGGCTATACTGACGACTGATCTGGTTAAAAAGGAAGCTTGCGTTCAACTTCGCATTAACGGTGAGATCGTTACGATTGCCGGAACAGCAAAAGGGTCCGGTATGATTCATCCAAACATGGCAACGATGCTGGGGTTTGTGACAACAGATGCGAACATTGAGCCCGCAGTACTGCACGCACTGCTTAAACAGACAACTAACGATACATTTAATATGATCACGGTTGACGGAGATACGAGCACTAACGATATGCTGCTCGCTATGGCAAGCGGCTGCGCGGTCCATGAAGCGTTAACGGAGCAGCATGAGGCGTGGCCTGCTTACCAGGCCGCATTCAAATATGTTTGTACGGTGCTGGCGAAGGCAATTGCCCGTGATGGAGAAGGGGCGACCAAGCTGATTGAGGTACGAATAAAGGGAGCTTCTTCCGACGACTCCGCGAAAAAGATCGCAAAGTCTATTGTAGGCTCAAGCCTCGTGAAGTCTGCGGTATTTGGCGCTGATGCGAACTGGGGACGTGTTATTGCTGCAGTAGGTTACTCAGGCGAGCAGGTACGAACGGATGCGGTTGATATTTATTTGGGATCGATTCCCGTGTTACAGGAATCTACACCTGTGAAATTTGACGAAGACGCGGCGCTTGAATATTTAAAGGAGGATACGATAGTATTCACCGTTAATCTCCATATGGAAGAAGGAAAAGCCACAGCATGGGGCTGTGACCTGACTTACGATTATGTACGCATTAATGCAGCTTATCGAACCTAGAGCAAAAGCAATTGATGCAAAAAAAGGTAGATCGCACAAGTTTGTGGGATAGAACTAAATTTGAACTTCAGACGTGTGGAAAGAGAGCTGGTTTACCCCAGTGGATACCCTTGTTGGTTGATAAAGTCTGGAAGAGAAGGAGGAGATACGGATGAATGCAGCACGATTTGTTATGAAATGCGGTGGGAGTACGTTGGCTGACTTGCCGGATTCTTTCTATGAGCAGTTGCGGGATATACAGCTTGAAGGAACGGTGCCGATTATTGTACATGGCGGTGGGCCTGCAATCTCGGATACGCTGCAGAAGCTTGGTATCGAAACGGAGTTCGTCAACGGACTTCGCAAGACAAGTGAAGAAGTGCTGGACGTCGTTGAAATGGTACTCGCAGGCGGCATGAACAAACAGATTGTGCGTCGCCTTCACCGTGTCGGAGCCTCTGCCATCGGATTGTCTGGGACAGATGGGCAGCTAATTACGGCGCAACCAGTGGCTCAAGCTGATGAGATTGGATTTGTTGGGGATGTTGTTGGTATAGATGCAAGCTTAATCGAAGGTGTGCTCAACATGGGGTATATGCCTGTCATCGCTCCGATTGGCATAGATGGAGCGGGTCAGCGTTACAACATTAATGCAGATACGGCGGCAGGTGCAGTGGCTGCTCACCTGGGAGTAGAGCGTCTGCTAGTTATTACAGACGTACCCGGAATTATGAAGGTTGTAGATGGTGAGAAGGTTGTTCTGCCTGTTGTGTCAACAGAACAGATTGAAGCAATGATTACAGGCGGTGACATTTACGGTGGTATGATTCCAAAGGTACGAGCTGCAATGAAGTGCTTGGATGGTGGTGTATCGGAGGTTGTTATCGCACAAGGTTCTGAGCCGAATGTGTTGAAGCGGCTTGCAGCAGGTGAAGCGATCGGTACTCGTATTGTACGCGCAACCGTACATACGGCGAGTTCACGACGATGAGATTGAAGTGAATCCATTTTAAGAACTTATGTACTTGATGTGAGGCTTAAAGGAAGTAATGCCGCTAAGGGCAGCATGTAAAGCGATGATAGATGATGAATGGAGATGAATCATAATGTCAACTTCAATTAACTATACAGCAGCCGAAGAAAGTGCGCTGTTTCCGACGTATGCACGTTATCCGATCGCTTTGGTCAAGGGTGAGGGCAGCCGTTTATGGGATGACACTGGAAAATGTTATTTGGACTTTATGAGTGGCTTGGCCGTGACGAATCTAGGGCATGCACCAGCGCAAGTAAAGGCGAAGATCGTAGCACAACTGGATACGTTGTGGCATGTATCGAACCTGTTTCATATTCCTCAGCAGGAAGAGGCTGCGGCATTGCTGGTGAAGCACAGCTGTGCGGATGCTGTCTTTTTCTGCAACAGCGGCGCAGAGGCCAATGAAGCGGCGATTAAGCTAGCTCGTCGTTACCAACAAAATATAGCTGGCACGGGACGGTATGAGATTATCACGTTTCACCAATCGTTCCATGGTCGGACACTCGCAACCTTGACTGCAACGGGGCAGGATAAGGTCAAGGATGGATTTGCGCCATTACCTGAGGGCTTTAGCTATGTACCGCTGAATGATATTGAAGCACTTCGTGGTGCAATTAGCGATAAGACAGGGGCTATCATGTTGGAAATCGTCCAAGCGGAGGGCGGAATTAACTTGCTGCAGCCTGAATTTGCAGCGGAGGTTGAGGCGCTGTGCAAGGAGCAGGGTCTGCTGCTGATCATTGATGAAGTGCAGACAGGAATGGGGCGGACAGGGCGGATGTTCGCGCACGAGCATTATGGCCTGCAGCCTGATATTTTCACTTTGGCAAAAGGACTGGGAAGCGGCTTCCCAGTGGGGGCGATGCTTGCCAAGGGATATTTGCGAGAAGCTTTTGGACCAGGAAGCCATGCTTCAACCTTCGGTGGCACACCATTGTCGATGTCTGCTGTAATCGGAACGCTCGAAACACATATCAGCGAGCAAATAGCAGCTCGCGTGGCTGATACTGGAACGTATCTCATGGCACAGCTGCACGATAAGATCGGCTCTTTGCCAATTGTCAAAGAGATTCGTGGTATAGGACTGCTTATCGGTATTGAATGCCACATTCCTGTGCAAGGGATGCTGGCGGAGGCTCAGCAAGCAGGCTTGCTGTTTGTCTCTGCAGGACCTAACGTCATTCGTCTGCTGCCTAATCTGCTTGTAACCAAAGAAGAGATTGAGGAAGCGATAAGCATACTTCAGCCTATTTTACAGGCAGCATCGGTGACAGTGTAGTCGGATGTAATAATCATCCGGTTCCTGAACATCAAGACCTTGGCCATCTGAACTAATAACTTCTTAATACATGATTAACATGCGGTAGAGCCTTCATGGAATGGAACTGCTGCATGTTAATCGACGGATACGATATGAATCGTAATGGACGCGTCCATTGAGCAATAGAGCTAACATTCAAACACGGAGGTGGCGGTCTACATGACGAATACGCAATTAGATATGAGGGGGCGTGACTTTGTCGCGCTTGCAGATTATACGCAAGAGGAGTTATACGCGCTGATGCACTATGGTATAGAGTTGAAGCGCAAGCAGAAAGCAGGAGATCCAGAACAGGCATTAAGAGGGAAATCGCTAGCGATGATCTTTGAAAAGTCTTCGACCCGTACTCGTGTGTCTTTTGAAGTTGGGATGTTTCAATTAGGGGGCACTGCCTTATTTCTCAGCAAAAATGACATTCAAATCGGACGCGGAGAGACGATATACGATACGGCACAGACACTGTCGCGTTATGTCGATGGTATTATGATTCGTACCTTTGCTCACCGTACTGTCATTGACTTGGCACGAGCAGCGACTGTACCTGTCATTAATGGATTATCGGATCTTAATCATCCCTGCCAGGCGCTGGCTGACTATATGACGATTTACGAGAAAAAGGGCAAGTTGGAAGGGTTAAAGGTGGCTTATGTCGGTGACGGCAACAATATGGCGCATTCCCTTATTATGGGAGCTTCGAAGTTTGGTATAAATATTACGGTTGCCACACCTAACAATTATGCGCCAGATGCTGATGTAGTGAAACAAGCGCAAGAGCAGGGCAAACTGTATGGTTCAACAATCACCTTGACTAATGATCCTCGTGAAGCAGTGGCTGATGCTGATGTGGTGTATACAGATGTGTGGGCCAGCATGGGCTTTGAATCCGAGCAGCAGAAGCGTGAACTTGCGTTCCGTGACTTCCAGGTGGATGAGGAACTCGTGAAGTGGGCGAAGTCAGACTATTTGTTTATGCATTGTCTGCCTGCACACCGTGGCGAGGAAGTTAGTGAAGGTGTAATTGATGGAAACCGTTCCATTGTGTTTGATCAGGCGGAGAATCGTCTGCATGCACAGAAAGCTGTGCTGGCTTCCCTTATGCGTGACTAGACGATTAAAGAGGACATGACGACGTAATGTTACGTTGTGAGCGTTGTAAGTGATTGGAGAAGAGAGAAGCGGGGGGAGCCTATCATGGCAAAAGATAAGATTGTATTGGCTTATTCAGGCGGTTTGGATACGTCGGTGATTCTAAAATGGTTAAAGGAAACTTATGATGCCGAAATTATTGCGTTTACTGCTGACATTGGACAAAAAGATGAATTAGAAGGTTTGGAAGAGAAGGCGCTTGCTACTGGTGCTTCCAAAGTGTACATTGACGACTTGCGCGATGAATTTGCAAGCGACTTTATATATCCGATGTTTCAGGCGGGGGCTCTATACGAAGGACAATACTTGTTAGGTACGAGTATTGCGCGGCCATTGATCGCTAAGCGTATGGTCGAAATCGCCAAAGCGGAAGGTGCGATAGCGATCGCACATGGCGCGACAGGCAAAGGCAACGACCAAGTTCGCTTTGAGTTGACGGCGGCTTCTTTGGCACCAGAGATCAAGGTGATTGCGCCATGGCGATCTGAAGCGTTCCGTGAACAGTTTCCTGGACGTGCAGAGATGATTGCATATGCTGAGAAGCATGACATTCCGGTGCAGGCATCTGCTGCTAAGCCATACTCGATGGACCGCAACTTGCTCCATATCAGCTTTGAGAGCGGCGTGCTGGAGGACCCTTGGTTTGACCCAAGCGCGGATGAGAACAAGGGGATGTTTGTACTGAGCGTAGCTCCGGAAGACGCGCCTGATGCAGCGGAGTATGTGGAACTGACATTTGAACAGGGAAACTGCGTAGCCATTAATGGTGAAACGTTAAGCCCACTGCAGGTCATGGAGCAATTAAATGCCATCGGGGGCAAACACGGGATTGGACGTGTGGATATGGTGGAGAATCGCTTCGTAGGCATGAAGAGCCGCGGTGTATATGAGACACCAGGCGGAACGATTCTGTTTACGGCGCATCGTAAAATGGAGTCATTAACGATGGATCGTGAGGTCATGCATCTGCGCGATTCGTTAATTTCCAAGTATAGTTCCATCGTCTACAACGGCTTTTGGTTTGCGCCGGAGCGGCTGGCGATCCAAGCACTCGTGCAAGAGAGTCAGAAGTATGTCTCGGGGACTGTGCGTTTGAAGCTTTATAAAGGCAATGTAATAGGTGCGGGCGTCCAAAGCGCGGTTAGTTTGTATAACCCTGACATCGCTACAATGGAAGCTGACCCGTCTCAAGCCTATGATCAGAATGACGCGACAGGGTTTATCCATCTGAATGCATTGCGTCTCAAAGTTGCTTCTGGAGTGCACGGCATAAGTGTGCATGGTGTGGAATTAAAGCTTGATCAGAAGGCGACGGCAGTTGAAGCGTCAATGTCCAAGTAAGCTGCAGGGCAGGGGGGAAGTATAGAAATTAAGACTTTCTCCTTGCTGTATCAGTTGGAACCGGGAATAGTGTTGATTCTATATTCCAGCACTGGCTCGTTACAGAAGTAGAAAACGTATACCTGTGGAAAGCGGTTAGGGGGAAGTTATTTGAGCAAACTATGGGGCGGACGGTTTACAAAACAGACAGATGAACTAGTGGAGCAGTATACCGCATCGATTTCATTTGATCAGCAATTGGCGGAAGAAGATATTCAAGGCAGTCTAGCACACGTCACAATGCTTGGCCGTTGTGGTATTGTCCCACAAGAAGATGTAGAGCAGATTCAGCAAGGCTTGGCACAAGTGTTGGAATTGATCCGCAGCAAAGAGATGGTGTACTCCGTTTCGGATGAAGATATTCATATGAATATTGAGAAGAAACTCATTGAGTTAATTGGTCCTGTTGGCGGTAAGCTGCATACGGGGCGCAGCCGCAACGATCAGGTGGCGACAGATATGCATCTCTATTTGCGCAAGCATGTCGTTATTTTTGTTGAACTATTGTCGAAGCTGCAGATCGCACTGATGGAGCAGGCGAAGGCCAATTACGATACGATTGTACCCGGATATACACATTTACAGCGTGCGCAGCCAATCTTATTTGCCCACCACCTGATGGCGTATGTATCGATGTTTGAACGTGATATTGAACGCTTGCAAGACAGCTATAAGCGTATCAATACGCTTCCACTAGGAGCTGGGGCATTGGCTGGCACTACGTTTCCGATTGACCGTCATGATGTGGCTGAGCAACTCGGCTTTGAACGTGTGTACGAGAACAGCTTGGATGCTGTGAGTGATCGTGACTTTATCGTCGAGTTTCTATCGAATGCCTCGATGGTAATGATGCACTTGTCTCGCCTATGTGAAGAGTTGGTACTATGGTCCAGTACAGAATTCCAATTTGTCGAACTGGACGATGCATTCTGTACAGGTTCGAGTATTATGCCGCAGAAAAAGAACCCTGATGTCGCTGAGTTAGTTCGCGGTAAGACTGGTCGGGTATATGGCAATCTCGTAGGAATGCTGACCGTACTGAAGTCGCTGCCGCTTGCTTATAACAAGGATATGCAAGAAGACAAAGAAGGGATGCTGGACACCGTCTCCACCTTGGATGGTGCCTTGCGCTTGTTTGCTCCGATGATTGCCACGATGAAGGTGAACCGTGATCGGATGCGGCAAGCGGTTCGGCAGGATTTCTCAAACGCTACCGATATCGCTGATTTCTTGGTGAACAAGGGTCTGCCTTTCAGGCAGGCACATGAAGTAATCGGGAAGACAGTACTGTACTGTATTCAGAAAAATGTGTACCTGCTTGATCTATCATTGGAGGAGTTTAAGCAGTTCTCGCCATTGTTTGATGAGACGATTTATGAAGTCCTTCAACCGGAGCAGGTTGTGAATGCCCGTAATGTGTACGGAGGAACGGCTACCGTACAGGTACAGGCGGCAGTCGGACGTGCAAGCGAGGCGCTCAAAAAAACCGAATCGTGGCTTGTTGAGCACGAAAACAGGTTTTAACTTGTAATGATCGCTAAAAGGAAATTATGGCGTAAAGTGATCCTAATTAAACGTTTGAAGTGATAGCAAGAAGCATGGGGCAGATGGTAAAGGTATTTTCAGTTCACCTTACATTTATGTGCCTCATTTAGAAGGGAATGCGTTTAAGCAGCGCGTGATCCTGCTAAGAAGTAAATGAATTGGCTTCAGCCGCGCGTTAATAGGGTCCTGTGAGGCCTCACGCGTGTGCGCTGATGCAGCGATAGGGGCTGTTCCTGAGAGGTGTCACTACACCTGCATGGAACAGCCCCTTTTCATATGGGAATTGATGTGATGCCAATCATTACTCATGTTGATGCCTGATCATACGGCAGTTTTACCAGGGGATAGAAAGAGTGATCATCTGTCATGGGTGAAAGAGCAGTAGTAATAAAAGTGAAAATGGATCTATTCATTTATCTGAAGTTTGGCCCATTAACACCGTCCTCCACGATTGGTTTCTGTTCGTTTGGTGCTTGGTGAAGACCATTTTCACCAGAGTTGATCGCGATAAGCGTAGGCTGTGCGCGGTACGTATCTATTGCCATACGCTCGCGAGATACTTCTTTGCCGTTAAGCATTTTAATCCGATAGGATTCAACGGTGTATCCCTTCTTGCCTCGCTGCAGCGTTTCTTGTGTCCCAACTGGGAGATCGCTGTTTTTGACATACTTCACAGTAGGTTCCAATACTTTAACTGTTTTTGTCTCCATTTTGTACGTAATGCTGCCATCCATCGTGCCAAACAATTTGACTGTCATTTTGTCGTGTTCCGTCGAAGTACGAATGAGCAGATTTTTTTCAGTAGTATTTTTAAATTTGAAATTAATATAACCTTGCGAGAAGGTTGCATCCAGACCCAAAGGCAGATAAGCGACTGGCATCGAGTGATTGCGCCGCTCCACGATGTCAAGACCGGTACGCAGTACAGCGTTATAGAGTGTGCTCGACACTTGACAGATTCCACCGCCTATTCCAGGAACGAGTTTGCCATTCAAAATGACGGGGGCTTCTTTGAATCCATACAAGCGCTCCGTTTTGGCGATTACTTTATCGTAGTCGAATACCTCTCCTGGCTTTAGGATCATATCATCAATAGTTTTGGCGGCAGCATTTACATTATGAATTCGACCTGCATCACCAGGTCGAAGAAAGGTAGATACTTCGATAATTTTACGCTCGATGCCTTCATTTTGAAGCGTCTCTAAAGTAATCGGCGCACTTGCCTGCACCAGCGGGACCTCAATCGTCAGGCGCTGATCCAGGCTCCAATCCGAAGGGATAGCCACACGAATAAGCTGCTCCATCTGCATTCGGTCAAGCCGGTATACTTTTTTGTCGGGCGTATACGTCACTTGGTCGGCAGCTGTAATCTCACGCCGAGCATTAACAGGCTTGCCGAAAGTCTGGGTTTCCCAAGCAGAATTAAATCGCTGTTTCCATACGTTATTATTCCAAGTAAATCCGAGTGCCCACGTTTCTTTAAAAGTACGTCGGGCTTGGAAACGTTCCCATAAGCTTCCTGTGAAGAGTTTGTCTAGGGCTAGCAGCAGCGGTTTGGAATCATAGCGAACACCAAGGTCTTTTAATGTAGTCTGCACGGGGTTAAGGTTGGCCCCTTTAAATATAAATTGAACTGGAGTCTGCTCTAATTTTTTAATTTTATTTAGTAGTTCAGTTTCAAATGACTGCCGCTCCATACCGCCAATCAGCCAGCTTGACAAGTGTACTCTGGGAGGTAGAGCGGTAGTATTCACATAATGGTTTGCCCAACCCCATACTGCTCCTGTAGCAATTAGCAGGAGCAGTATGCCCCCTAACAACCAACTTAACCACTTCTTCACACGACAGCCTCCTGTCTACTGACACCATGATCCCTTGACCCCCTGTGGGACATGCCTTATCGACACCATGACCTGCACATTGCATGGGTGCGCCTTTTCTTAATGCAAAATGGTCATAGCTTCAGCCATATAAGGATTGTTATGTGAACATGTATATGCAGGAGAAGTCTAAATCTTTACCTCTTTCAAGGCAGCGAACAGGGACTAAATACAGAAGCAGGATAAGGTTTAAACCTCGACATTTCACAAGTGAATATCTTTATTTTTGCAATAAACCCGTCTATCCAAGTCGAAATACAAAGGACTACAATGGAAGCTTACAGTAGGCGACATTTTCCCGGGAAATAATGTTTCCTTGCAGCTGGAAAAGTAAAAAGATGTTGAAAATCGAAATTAATTAAAGGAATTGAGGTAGCTATGTCGAATATATATAAGCTGATTTTATACACGTAGGAAGTGATTCGCTTGATCGAAATGCAAGACGTATGGAAGACGTATACGGACGGATCGCATGCACTGCGCGGCGTCTCGGTTCGTATCGAGAAGGATGAGTTTGTATATTTGGTGGGACCGTCGGGTGCGGGTAAATCAACATTTATGAAATTGATTTATAGAGAAGAAGTGCCGACCAAAGGACAGATATCGGTAAATGGCTTTAACATCGGCAAGTTAAAGCACCGGAAAATTCCTTTTGTTCGCCGCAATATTGGGGTCATATTTCAAGACTTTAGATTATTGCCTAAGATGACCGTTTATGAAAATGTCGCATTTGCGATGGAAGTTATTGAAGCACCCAAGAAAGTCATCAAGCGCCGAGTACCTGAAGTGCTGGAGCTTGTAGGTTTGAAGCATAAGGTGAACAGCCTGCCGGCACAGTTGTCGGGGGGCGAACAGCAGCGCATTGCGATTGCACGTGCTATCGTCAACAATCCGTCAGTTATAGTAGCAGATGAACCGACAGGCAATCTGGACCCCGAGACATCATGGGGGATTATGAAGCTGCTCGAAGAGATTAATTATCGAGGCACTACGATTGTGATGGCAACACACAACAAAGACATCGTGAATACCATTCGCAGACGAGTGATTGCGATCGAGCATGGCCATATAGTTCGCGATGTAGTACGGGGGGATTACGGTTATGACAATTAACACAGTCACCCGTCACATACGCGAGGGCGGAAAGAGTATTTTTCGAAATGGGTGGATGTCGATTGCCTCGATAAGCTCCATTGTCATTTCGTTGTTTATTTTAGGTGTGTTTATTTTACTGTCTTTTAACTTGAATACGTTAACGAAGCAGATTGACAGCCAAGTGCAGATTCGGGTGTTTCTTCAATTAAATACGACTAAAGAACAGATGGAATTGCTGCAAACAGACATTGGGAATATGTCGGAGGTCAGCAAGGTGACACCGATATCCAAAGCTGAGGGGATGAAGCTGCTCCAGGAAAGTCTTGGTGAGGACGGCAAAGAATTGTTGAAAGGTTATACCGAGAAGACCAATCCTTTGCCGGATTCCATGACTGTAGATGTGTATAATCCGGACACAGTGCCGATGGTAGCCAAGAAGATTCAGGCGCTGAATGATACGAACAGCGAGAAGCCGATCTGGCAGGTAAAGTACGGCAAAGGTACGGTTGAGAAACTGTTTAAGATTACAGAGACGATTCGTAATGTAGGCTTAATCTTAGTTGCTGGACTGACTGTCACGGCTATGTTCCTCATATCCAATACGATAAAAGTGACCATTATGGCCCGTCAACGCGAAATCGGCATCATGAAGCTGGTAGGGGCAACGAATTCCTTCATCCGCTGGCCCTTCTTTATTGAGGGGATGTTGATTGGATTGCTGGGATCGCTTATTACGCTTGCCGTTTTATTTGTTGGTTATCACCAGCTTATATTAGCTTCGCAGAGCGGCATGCAATTTATCCAACTGATTCCATTGCAAGAACTGTGGTTACTGCTGACTGGGTTGTTGGTTGTACTTGGTGTATTAATAGGAGTATGGGGCAGCACTCTTTCTATTCGTAAATTTTTGAAAGTCTAATCCATCTACAGATCGATTCGATTGGAGGACCCGTCTTGAAAAAGAAATGGTTGTTGCTCGTATTGAGCTGTATGCTGTTGTTCACTATGGTGTCCCCGTCAACGGGGCAAGCTTCGGAAATGAGCAAAGTAAACAAAGAATTAAGAGCGCTGCAGCAGCAGATGAAAACTGCCGAGAACAAGCAGCAGCAGGCTGAAGATACACGTGCTGAAGCGGAATCGGGCAAGAAGAAGACGCAGTCTGATATGCAAGTGATTGTGAAGCAGATCGATAAGAAGGCTAATGAGTTGGCTTCTGTATCTACACAGATCGATGAGTCGGAGACCAATCTGGAGGAGAATGCGAAGCAGCTTGAAGATGCAAACCTTCGGATTGCTGATCGTGAGAAGCTGCTCGATGCTCGTGTGCAGCTGATGTATACGAACGGTAATGTCTCTTACCTTGACGTATTGTTCAGCTCGACTAGCTTTATGGACTTCTTGGACCGACTCAGCTCCTTGGAGCAGATCGCTAACCAGGATAAGCAAATACTGGCGGAGCATAAGCGGGACAAGCAGCTTGTGCTGGAAAAGAAAAAAGAGATTGAGGACGAGCTTAAGCGCGTCCGACTTCTATATGCTAAGCTGGAGCAGACCAAGTTGGAGCTAATGAAGCAAGAACGTGAGAAGGAAGTTATGATTGCAAGCTTCGATCAACAAATTGAGGAATCCCATGGCTTAAGTGAAGAACAGGACCGCTTGCTGGTCGAATTTGCGATGAAGCGTTCTGAATTGATGTCCAAGAAGAAGAAGATAGCGGATCAGGAAGAAGCTGAACGAAGAGCGAGAGAAGAAGCGGCCAGAAGAGAGCGGGAGCAATCCGGTTCCAACTCTGGAAGTGATTCAGGCTCGAGCTCCGGATCTAATGGTGCTTATTCTGGCGGCAAACTGGGTGTTCCGCTTCGTGCAGAATATTATATTTCATCTCCATTTGGCTCAAGGGTAGATCCAATTACGGGCAGCCGCGGGGCGTTCCATAGTGGTTTAGATATGGCTACACCGGGTGGAACAAACATTTATGCTGCGGATGACGGCGTCGTCATTTTAGCAGAATGGTGGAGCGGTTATGGCTATTGTGTCATTATTGACCATGGCAATGGCTTATGGACTCTCTATGGTCATATTCGTCAAGGCGGTATTAAGGTCGATAAAGGGCAGGATGTCAAACGTGGCGAGAAGATCGCAGAGGTTGGCGCAACAGGACGCGCGACGGGTAACCACTTGCATTTTGAGGTCCGTTTGAATGGAGAGAAAGTAGATCCAGCACCGTATTTGAAATAAAAATAGATATGTTGGCATATAATAGTGAGTGTTCAAACACATGCTCTCATGTGAACAATGACTGATAGAGTAGTTTGGCATCAGCATGCGGACGAGATAAGGGCGGTGATCTTATGAATTTTAAAGGACGTACAGTTGCAGTCATGGTTGGGACTGCAATTGTAGTTAGCAGTCTGCTCACCATGACAGCAAAGGATCTGCCGATATTCGCCAGCAGTGGACAGGCTAGCGCAGGCAGCGGGGGACTATCGACAAAAGAAGTTCAGAAGCTGAGCTCGGTGCTGCAGGTCATTGAAAGCAAATACTTCAAAGAAGTAGACCGTAACAAGCTGGTCAATGGTGCTGTGGAAGGGATGTTTACTGCTTTAGGAGACCCTTATTCCACTTACATGCAGAAGCAGGAAGCAGATAGCTTTAATGTTAGCGTTGAGGGCGGGTTCACAGGTATTGGGGCCGAGGTGTCGATGGAAGAAGGCAATGTCACGATTGTGTCCCCTATTAAAGATACGCCTGCTGAACGAGCGGGGCTGAAGCCCAAAGATGTGCTGATTTCGGTTGATGGGACTAATCTGACTGGCTTAACGTTAAATCAGGCGGTCGAGAAGATTCGTGGACCTCGGGGCAGCACGGTCAAGATTGAAGTTAAACGACCAGGCTCACCCGATACGATGACGTTTAATATCGTTCGAGACAAGGTAGATTTAGAAACGGTATATCCTTCAATGCTGGAAGGCAAAGTGGGATACATCGAGATCCGTCAGTTCTCAACGAATACACACGAGCATTTCGTAAAAGCGCTGGATGATTTGGAAGCGAAGGGCATGAAGGGCTTAGTTATCGATGTGCGCAACAATCCAGGCGGCGTGCTCGATATCGTGGAAAAGATGACACAGCCGTTTATCCAGAAAGGCAAGCCTTTGCTGCAAGTGGAATACCGCAATAAGGAACGGGAAGTGCACAAGTCGGAGGGAACGGCTAAGCCGAAAACGTACCCGATTGCGATTCTGACGAATAAGGGCAGTGCAAGTGCTTCCGAGATTATGGCTAGTGCATTGCAGGAGTCTGCAGGCGTTAAGATAGTGGGCGAGCATACTTTTGGTAAAGGTACTGTGCAGACAAGTTACACGACAAGCGGCGATGAAGGCAGTCTGATCAAGATTACGATTGCCAAATGGCTGACTCCTAAAGGTAACTGGATTCACCAAAAGGGAATTGAACCAGACGTTCCTGTGAAGCAGCCGGATTACTTTAATGCTGCGCCAGTTGTTAAAGACAAGACGTTAAAGCTGGATATGAACTCCTCCGACGTACAAAACGTACAGGTTATACTCGGTGGACTAGGCTATAAGCTGGATCGTAAAGATGGTTATTTCTCAGCCAGTACGGAGACAGCGTTGAAGGCTTTCCAGAAGCAGCATACGTTGACAGCTAACGGTCAAGTTGACAAACAAACAGCTGAGAAGCTGGAACTAGAAATTATAAAAGCGATGCGCGAACCTAAAAATGACGCTCAATTAAAAGCAGCGATTCAAACCGTGCAGAAGGAAATTCGCTAACGATTGTCGAATAGTAAGAAGGTCGCAAGCTACTCGCTTCGGCCTTCTTCTTTTTTGGGCTTGATTTTAGAACGATACGCGGAAAGGAGCGAATAATGTGGACATTGCCCTTGAATTCGGCTATCGTGTTGCGTGGGCCTTATTACAATTGCTGCTGTCGCCATTCTATTGGCTGTCAGTCGTATTTATTGCTATACATTATCGTAGACAAATGCTGCTCGAAAGACGATTATTCTCAGTGAAGATGCATAGCTGGATTGAGCAGACCTGGCGTGCTTGGCTGGGGGGGATGCTCGCAGGTTTATGCGTTTCTGCAGCCTCCATCGGACTTGGTATTACCATTCCGCAGTCGATTGTGTTCTTATTATGGGGTATCAGCATCGTGCTGTTGTTGTTCCGTGTGAGGATGCTGTGTCTTGCTTATGCAGCGGGCGTAGCAGCACTTGGTCAGACGGTACTGCGCTTCATGCCAGACTGGAATCCGGAAGGCTGGATGGGAACGCTAACAGCAGACCTGCGCGGGATGAATGCAGCAGGATTGTTGGTACTTGTTGCGCTGCTGCATGCTGCCGAGGCTTGGCTTGTGCGCAAACAGGCGCCCACGTTTGCGAGTCCTTTATTTATGGAAAGCAAGCGTGGTCGAATTGTGGGGGCCTATCAGATGCAGACGCTTTGGCCAATTCCGTTATTCTTGTTGTTTC
The DNA here is from genome assembly GCF_022346885.1 of Paenibacillus sp. ACRRX. Taxonomy (GTDB): domain Bacteria; phylum Bacillota; class Bacilli; order Paenibacillales; family Paenibacillaceae; genus Paenibacillus_B. The sequence continues at coordinate 59,892 of NZ_JAKRNK010000003.1, read as the reverse complement.
CAGCGGTTACAGCAGGCGAACAGCTTCCATGGACACCGCTATTAAGCGGAGACATTTGGCAGCAGGGCTGGATGTTGATGGCTTTTCCCGTGATGATTGGTTTCTCGGAGCTAACGTATACTTATCTACCACAAGAGAAAGCAGCTGTAACATCATCCCGTTTGTTTATGTACGCTGTTGCGTTGTTGGCCGTGTCACTTTTAGCCAATTGGTGGACACCGCTAATAGCCGTGGCTGGTCTCATTGCAATCGGTATGCATGAATGGCTGATTTGGCAAAGCAAGTTTGAAGAATCAGGTAGAAGTCCTATTCTTACGCATGATCGGAACGGGCTGCGAGTTCAAGCCGTTCTGCCTGGCAGTCCGGCTGAGGAACTAGGCATTCGCGTAGGTGAACTGATTTCTAAAGTGAATGGTATTCCCGTGCGGACAAAGGAAGAGCTCCATCAAGCACTACGATCCAGCGCGGCTTTTTGCAAGCTTGAGGTATATAACAACAGCGGTGATCTGAAATTTGTGCAGCGTGCGGTGTATGCAGGAGAACATCATCAGTTGGGTGTACTGCTTGCCCCGGATGACGATGTGAATTATGTCGCGGTTACAAAGCCAGCTTCATTATTGCATTTGTTGTCAGCGCCTTGGAAGAGATCTGGGTATGCAGGTATCACGAAAGACAAGGAATCATCCGCATAATACGAACGCTCATTTCTGTGGAGAAGTGAGCGTTTTCTTATTTTATAAGGTAGAATCGGTCATTTTATTGTGAATTGGGGATAACTTATTCGAAAAACATCGAATCTGTCAACAAGTTGTTAACAAACTGTGGGTAAGATAGTACAAAACGTGAATAACTTTTAATTAGATGTGTACAATTTGTTTATAAAATGTGGCGCTTCTTCTACCTATACGTCATCAGCTGGGATGCTTCATCAGCGTCAAGATTGGGTTAGATATAGCAACAGGGCCGTTCTTATAAGAAGTGACTTATAAGAACGGCCTTGTTAAGGTTTGAACTATGTGGATGGCTGTACGACGTTTCGTAGAATAATGATTTCGACACGTCGGTTTTTCTGACGCCCGGTGTCTGAATCGTTGGAAGCCACAGGACGTGTATCCCCATAACCTGAGATTTGGAACTGAGCACTGTCCAGATTCTTCTCATCTACGAAGAATCGTAGGACCGAAAGAGCGCGTTCGGCAGATAATGCCCAGTTGTCCTTAAAACGACCGCCCGAGGCCATTTTCAGGTTGTCTGTATGTCCTTCAATACTAATTGTTGTATTCAGCTTGCTGAATAGACTGGCTAGCTTGTCCAACGTTGGTGTCGCCAAGCTTGTCAGCTCCGCTCTACCCAGTGAGAACAATAAACGGTCACTTAGTCTTATTTCGATACCTTTAGGTGTATCCGTGACGCTGAGGGCGTCGTGCAGCTTATTGTCCTCAATATATTGTTGGATAACGGACATCGTCTGCTGCAGCATCTCCTCCTGCTTACGGAATGCAAGATCCTTTTCCGTAATTTGACCAATCATCACAGCTTGCTTGTTTGGATCAGCATCTTGAGCCGCATTAGCTTGCATTTTGTTCATCTTGGCGTTGATCTGGTCACCAGTTGCTCCATCTTTCTTGGTGTTAATAGCTCCTGTCTGGCCAGGCTTGGTATAGGCACCGTCAAGAATGCCTGATCCTTTTGGCAGCTGCCCGTCACCGCTGCGGAACGTAGTCTGCAACGTCTCGGATAATGACTCATATTTGACTAAGTCCACTTGACTCATCGCATACATGACTACAAAAAATATTAATAATAAAGTGATAAGATCCGAATAGGTAATCAGCCAGCGTTCGTGATTCTCAGCTGACTGACCCCGCCGGGTTCTACTTTTGCGTCTCATATGTCATCCCCCGCTTCATCTCAGGCACACGCTGCAACGGTTGTATGGCATCTTCGCCTTGCATAAAGGAGCTGAGCTTTTTACGGATAATTTGCGGGTTCTCTCCGGCTTGTACGGCAAGTACGCCAAACTGAAGCATTTCCATCTCGCGTATCATCTGCTCGCTTCGGGTCTTGATCTTCGATGCAATCGGCAAATATATTACGTTAGCTGTCGCAACACCATATAAAGTGGCCGTAAATGCAACCGCTATGGAAGGTCCGAGCATGGTGGGATCATTTAGATTACTCAGCACGTGAATAAGACCCATAACGGTTCCGATAATCCCCATTGTAGGCGCGTAGCCGCCAGCGGCTTCAAATATTTTAGCGTAACCATCATGTTTGTGCTCAACAGCATCCATATCGATATCAAGGATCTGTTTAATGAGCTCCGGGTCAGTTCCATCTACAACCATCATCATACCGTCGCGAAGGAAGGGATTCTTGTGCTTCTGTACCATATCTTCAAGGGCCAATACGCCATCGCGGCGTGCTTGTGTGCCCATAGCAACGATATCGTCAATAAGGCGTGGCATTTGGGTAGGTGTCTGACGGAATGCCAACTTCAAGGCTTGCGGAATGCTGCGTAGACGATTGCCGGGGAAGCTGACAACAACAGCTGCAAATGTTCCTCCGAATACGATCAGGGCCGCAGTTGCCTCCCATAATCCGCTGAGATTGCCTCCTTCTAAAAGGAATCCGCCGATCAAAGCGACGAGTCCCGCTATAATGCCAATTAAAGTTGTCTTATCCATGCTATAATCCATCCTCCTGATGCAGTTCCCATTTGCAACCAATCGAAGTTAAGAGTATAATAAACGGGAACAAACATTCTTATTTTATGTTGTATACGGACGTGCATTGAACGCTTATGCGGTTAGCCTTGAGGAATCAAGGTATGATACATTTATCGGGTGTTTTGATCATAAAGTTTAGCGTTTTTACTTATTGCCGGGCATTTGCTACTGAAGGCCTACCTATGTATGAATGGTTGCGGTTCAAGGCTTGTCGTACTGGGAGTTCGGGTATTTCTTTATGCCTACACTTATACTTTTATACTGGTTCTCCGATGAAGAATGAACATACAGACTTTAACGTGGAGAGCTTCACATTAATATTACTTGTGTCACAAGAATGAAGAGACATGTCTATGAATAGGGCAGTCTGGGGTAATGCTGTAATAAGGAACATTGATGAAGGGTGCGGTGATGAGATTAACATGGCAGATATTCAAGTGTCCTCGAAGCGTTTCGAGCTTGTGTCTGAGTTTGAACCGCAAGGCGATCAGCCGAAAGCGATCGACAAGCTGGTAGAAGGGCTGCACGCAGGCAAGCGATATCAGACATTGCTTGGTGCGACAGGAACAGGGAAGACTTTTACGGTAGCGCAGACTATAGCTGCAGTGAACCGTCCAACGTTGGTTATTGCACACAATAAGACGCTGGCAGCGCAATTATGCAGTGAATTCAAGGAATTCTTCCCGAATAATGCGGTAGAGTATTTTGTTAGTTATTATGATTATTACCAGCCTGAAGCCTACATCCCTTCATCGGATACGTTTATCGAGAAGGATTCAAGCATTAATGACGAGATTGATAAGCTGCGCCACTCTGCCACATCAGCTTTGTTCGAACGGCGGGATGTTATTATTGTAGCAAGTGTCTCATGTATTTATGGCCTGGGATCACCGATTGAGTACGGGAATCTGGTATTGTCACTGCGTACTGGAATGGAGCGCTCGCGTAATGACATCCTGGCAAGATTAGTAGACATTCAATATCAGCGGAATGACTTGAACTTTATTCGTGGTACATTTCGGGTGCGTGGAGATGTCGTTGAGATCTTCCCGGCTTCCAAGAGTGAGCACGCGGTGCGCGTAGAGTTGTTTGGCGACGAGATCGAGCGAATTACCGAAATAGATGTGCTGACAGGTGAGATTATCGCTGAACGTGATCATATTGCGATTTTCCCTGCCTCTCACTTCGTGACGGCTGAAGAGACGATGAAGCGGGCGCTTGTTGACATTGAGCGTGAACTGGAGGAGCGTCTTGCCGAGCTTCGGGAAGCCAACAAGCTGCTGGAAGCTCAAAGGCTGGAGCAGCGTACGCGATATGATATCGAGATGATGCAGGAAGTAGGGTTCTGCTCGGGGATTGAGAACTACTCCGGTCCGTTGACGTTCCGTGAGCGCGGAGCTACACCTTATACGCTGCTTGATTATTTCCCGGAAGATTTCCTTGTGGTGGTAGATGAGTCTCACGTCTCTCTTCCCCAGATACGCGGTATGTTTAACGGTGACAGGGCCCGCAAGACGGTGCTCGTGGAGCACGGCTTCCGTCTCCCATCAGCGTTGGATAACCGACCGCTGCAGTTTGATGAGTTTGAGCAGAAGGTGGGCCAGGCCCTCTTTATCTCGGCTACGCCAGGCCCGTTTGAGTTAGAGCACTGCCCGCAGATGATCGAGCAGATTATTCGTCCAACGGGACTGCTTGATCCTATCATTGAAGTACGTCCTACTAAGGGACAAATTGATGATCTGATCAGCGAGATTCGGATACGGCTGGATAAGGACGAACGTGTACTTGTTACGACGCTGACAAAGAAGATGTCGGAGGATTTGACGGACTATTTGAAAGAGATTGGCATCAAGGTGCGCTATCTGCATTCGGATATTAAGACACTGGAGCGGATGATGCTGCTGCGGGATCTTCGTCTTGGTGTGTATCATGTATTGATTGGTATTAACCTTCTGCGGGAAGGACTTGATCTTCCCGAAGTTTCGCTGGTTACGATACTGGATGCTGACAAAGAAGGCTTCTTGCGTGCAGAGCGCTCATTAATCCAGACGATTGGTCGTGCGGCGAGGAATGCGGAAGGTCGCGTTATTATGTATGGTGACAAGATTACCGATTCCATGGGCAAAGCGATCAAGGAGACTGCACGACGCCGGGAGATTCAGATTGCTTACAATGAAGCACATGGTATAACACCGCAGACAATACGGAAGAAGATACGTGATGTTATTGAAGCTACTAAGTCAGCAGAGTCGAAGTCGGAGTTCTCTGCGGATAAAGGCATAGATAAGATGTCGAAGAAAGATCGCCAATCGTTAATTCAACGCTTGGAGAAGGAAATGAAAGATGCCGCGAAGAACATGCAGTTCGAGCGTGCTGCTGAACTGCGTGACGCTCTGCTTGAACTGCGGGCGATGGATTAATTGAAACAGAACACGTCATAAAGGGTCGTTTGTGATGCGTTTGTATCTTTGACCACTCCTTATAAGTATGCTGTGAAAGTATATTACGGCCGAGGCAATCATCCAGGCTCCGGTACGGGATACGGCTGAGGGAAATGGTGGGGCGAGATCGTTCCGATTGTTTCTATGATAAGTGCCTCAATTCGTAATGATTAAATAAATGCTAATGAAGTGGTTCGAGTGGACCTAGAGCGGGAGGATAAAGCGGTGGCAAGTGATTCAATCGTAATCAAAGGGGCTCGTGCCCACAATTTAAAAAATATCGATGTAACGATTCCGCGTGACAAATTTGTGGTTTTAACAGGGTTAAGTGGCTCCGGTAAATCATCCCTGGCTTTTGACACGATCTATGCGGAAGGACAGCGTCGTTATGTTGAGTCGCTGTCTGCTTATGCGAGGCAGTTTCTAGGGCAGATGGAGAAGCCGGACGTTGATTCTATAGATGGCTTATCGCCTGCGATCTCTATTGACCAGAAGACGACAAGCCGCAATCCGAGGTCCACAGTAGGGACAGTCACGGAGATTTACGATTATTTACGTTTGTTATTTGCGCGAATCGGTCACCCACATTGTCCTGAGCATGGTATAGCGATTACGTCGCAGACGGTAGAGCAGATGGTGGACCGTATTATGGAATACCCGGAACGTACCAAGCTGCAACTGCTTGCCCCTATTATATCTGGTCGTAAAGGGGAGCATAAGACAGTATTTGCCGATATTCAGAAGCAAGGCTTTGTACGGGTACGCGTAGACGGAGAACTGAGAGAAGTAGCCGACCCTATTGAGTTGGAGAAGAATAAGAAACACAACATTGAGGTCGTGGTGGACCGTATTGTCGTGAAAGAAGACGTTCAAGCCCGGCTTGCGGATTCAATTGAGACTGCGTTGAACCTTTCTGGAGGCAAACTGATTGTCGATATTATTGATCAGGAAGAGCTTGTGTTCAGTTCAAATTTGGCTTGTCCGACTTGCGGATTTAGTATCGATGAACTGGCACCACGAATGTTCTCATTTAATAGTCCGTTTGGAGCCTGCCCGGAATGTGACGGACTCGGCTTGAAGATGATTGTGGATTCGGAGCTGTTAGTGCCGGACGGCAGCAAGTCTATTGATGATGGCGCGTTTGAGGCATGGGCAGGCAGTACGTCGAATTATTATCCTCAATTTCTGCAAGCCGTGTGTGAGCACTACAGCATTCCAACGGATTTACCGGTGTCTCAGCTGGAGCCAGAACATATGACAAAGCTGCTGCATGGTACCGGTAATGAGAAGATCCGCTTCCTATACGAGAATGACTTTGGCCATAAGAAGGAAGCGCAGGTCACGTTTGAAGGGATTATTCACAATCTGGAACGCCGTTATCGTGAGACAGCCTCTGAGGGAATTCGCGAGTTCATTGAAGGGTTTATGAGCGCGAAGCCATGTGGCTCTTGCAAAGGTCATCGCCTACGGAAAGAGAGCTTGGCCGTTACGATAGGTGAACAGAACATGGCATACGTGACGTCGTTATCTATTGGTGAAGCGCAGCGTTTCTTTGAATTGTTAAAGCTTTCTGCGAAGGAAATGCTAATCGCAAATCTCATTTTGAAGGAAATTAATGCACGTTTAGGATTCTTGGTTAATGTTGGTTTGGAGTATCTAACACTGAATCGTGCCGCAGGTACCTTGTCTGGTGGAGAAGCACAGCGAATTCGCTTAGCTACACAGATCGGTTCAAGTCTGATGGGTGTCCTTTATATATTGGACGAGCCGAGTATCGGCCTGCACCAACGCGATAATGATCGTCTGATTCAGACGCTGGAGCATATGCGTAATCTGGGCAATACATTGATTGTGGTAGAGCATGATGAAGACACGATGCTGGCCGCGGACTACATTATTGATATTGGGCCGGGAGCGGGCATGCATGGTGGCACGGTGATTGCACAAGGAACGCCGCAAGAGGTAATGGCAAGCGAGCATTCGTTAACAGGCCAATATTTAAGCGGGCGTAAGTTTATTCCTGTACCGCTGAATCGACGTAAGTCAGATGGCCGCTGGTTGGAGATTCGCGGTGCCAAGGAGAATAATCTGCGCAGCGTAAACGTTAAGATTCCACTGGGGATGTTTACGGCTGTAACGGGAGTATCCGGTTCGGGCAAATCGACTCTTATTAATGAAATCCTGTATAAGACACTTGCGCGTGACTTGAATAAAGCTAAGGTGCGCCCAGGTGAACACAAAGAGATTCGCGGCTTGGAGCTTATTGACAAAGTTATTGATATCGATCAATCGCCAATCGGTCGTACGCCTCGTTCTAACCCTGCCACGTATACGGGTGTATTTGATGATATTCGCGATTTGTTCTCTACTACGAATGAAGCGAAGATTCGCGGCTACAAAAAGGGACGGTTCAGCTTCAACGTTAAGGGTGGGCGCTGTGAGGCTTGTCGTGGTGATGGGATTATTAAGATTGAGATGCACTTCCTTCCGGATGTGTATGTACCGTGTGAGATATGCAAAGGCAAGCGCTACAACCGCGAGACATTGGAAGTGAAATATAAAGGCAAGAATATTTCTGATGTTCTGGATATGACGATTGAAGTTGCAGTTGACTTCTTCCAGAACGTACCGCGTATTCACCGTAAGATTCAGACGCTTATGGATGTAGGCTTGGGGTATATGAAGCTAGGGCAGCCGGCAACCACTTTGTCGGGTGGTGAGGCACAACGCGTCAAGCTTGCTGCTGAACTCTACCGCCGCAGTACTGGGCGGACTTTATACATTTTGGACGAGCCTACAACAGGCCTGCACGTTGCCGATATTGATCGGCTGCTTGAGGTGCTGCATCGTCTCGTTGATTCTGGTGAGAGTGTGCTTGTAATCGAACATAATTTGGACGTAATTAAGACTGCTGACCATGTCATTGATCTCGGTCCGGAAGGCGGCAGCGGCGGTGGTATGATCGTTGGGCAAGGATCTCCTGAAGAGGTTGTAGAGGTAGATGCTTCGTATACAGGACGCTACCTGAAGCCTATTCTAGCACGTGATCGCCTGCGCACCGAACAGGCGCAAGAGTTGGCTGCACATACGTAAATGGTTAAGATGGCAGCTCAGTTTACAGGGTATTGCTTATCGAAAGGAGTCCTGCGGGGCTCCTTTCTTAGTATAAAAGTAGTGGATGTTGATCCTAGGAAGTGAGGTGCAGTATCAGCTCAGCTTGGTACAAGTTCATGCTGCATTTTATCAAAATGCATGTATAAAGGTTGGTTTTCAAACACAAAGAGGATAAAAGTTCTATTGTCTGTTGGCAGGAACCGACAGGCGGATGTAGAACTCGTAATGAAGCTGTAAATGTACTGTGGCTTAAAACGGACAAAGGATGGTTACGGCATGGTAGAGATAATCGTCGGCGAGAAGCGTGCGCAAGTGCGTGGTATCTTATTCGACAAGGATGGGACGCTGCTGCAGTTTATTAGTTTGTGGGGAAGCTGGGCAGAGACAGTGTTGGATGGATTGGAACGTGAGCTTCGTCTAGAAGGAGCAGAGCTCCCAGAAGGTCCTGGGTATTTGCTTGGCGTATTCTTAAATGAAAAACGTCAAGTAACGGCGCATGACCGCTTTGGCCCGCTTGCGATGGGTTCCCCGTCGCAGATGATCGGAATTGCTGCTTATTATTTGTATCGAACAGGCGTGCCTTGGAATGAAGCGACTCGCCGCGTGACAGCAGTGGTGGAGCATGCAAATGAGGAAATCCTGAAAAAGGCCGATATTCGTCCTGTAGAAGGGGTTGTCTCATTCCTTGAGCGCTGCAAAGCACTCGGTCTGCGTCTTGCGGTTGTGACGGCGGATGACAAGCGACCATCTGAACAGCATTTGACGAAAATGGGGATTCGCCACTTCTTTGATGCTGTGGTGGGTGATGATTGCGTGGAGCATGGCAAGCCTTTTCCGGATATGGTGGAGCTTGCGTGTCGTGAGATTGGGCTAGAGCCTAATGAGGTCGCTGTAATTGGAGACTCAGTCGGAGATATGGAAATGGGGCAGAGTGCGGGCGCTGTGCTGCAAATTTTTATCGATGAGGAACTGCGTTTTGAGGAGCCGCCTGCGTGTACAGATGCTATGATACGTTCCTTTCATGATATTGAATTGCAAGCGCGAACGTAACTAGACGCAGATGACAATGATATTGGGCACCTGCATTTATTCATGCTGCCATAACGATGACGATAGATGTAAGCACTATTGTAGAATAATGAAAGCTGTGCTGGTCAAGCGATGAATTCATGTACGAGGAAAAACAATCATGAGGCATAGAGTTTGAGTAAGTAGGTTTCATATACAACAGTCCTGAGTGCTCTGCAAAGGAGATCAGGGCTGTTTGTTGTTATTTGCCAAAGATGAAGGCGTTCACTATTAAAGTTGCTGCACTTGTCAGCCTTTATTTATCCGAAATGTCTCATAAGACCTCCTTATATCACCTCAGCCTAGTCTATATAGAATGCTGATGAAGCAGCATGAGGATGGTTTCACCGAAGTCAACGTGACCTTGCTTTCTAATGAGAACTAATATTTATTGATTTTAAATGTGTACCCCTGTGTCTACAAGTGAACGGCGTATGTACCGCTTATGAAGCGAAAACAGCCATAAAAAAGACGTGATGAAATCATATCAGTGAAATTAATCATGAAAATATAGAATGCAATGGTATAAACGTGAAGAAAAGGTGACAATCTTGTTAAATATGAACAATTTATCTTGCAAGTCGAGCTGGGTAAATATAACATAGATGAAGATACGTATATCGCAAGATTAGAGGGAGGTCGCACCATGTTATTAGCTGAGGCGGCGGCAGCGGCAAAAGAGAGCGCTTTCGATTATTTTGATATTTTCATGCTCGTGCTTACATTGATTTTGCTATGGGCTGTTATTCGTCAAGTGAAGCAGCGTCCCAGAAATATGTTTGCCCTAGGGTTCGCCGTTGTGAGCTTCTTGGTGTTTGTAGCTGCTGACTTTATTATGATTAGCGGCTGGTAATGCATAAGGTACGGTTAGAGACTCTTAGGTAATCGCATATCTATACATATCCTATCTGAAATGAAACAGGCGTAAAGGCTCCTTGATTACGATATCAAGGGGTCTTTTTTTGGTCTGAATGCCGTCTTGGAGGTATTACGGGACAGAAGCTAGAATGATTAAAGATGCGAATAGAAATAAATTGGAATTCGCTTCTTAAGGGAGAGGGAGAAAAATGGAGAAATCAAACAAGGACATAGCAACTGGGAAATGTGCAAGTGGAACACGGAGAGGACAAGTGTTGATTTGCATGATGGCCGTCATACTTGGGATGACGATGGCACAGCCATTTACTGCGTCAGCTGAATACGTATCACTGCCAGCAATACAGGCTAATGGCAAGACTTACATAGAAGCAGGTGCACTTGCAGATGTTTTGGGTGGAAAGGGTCAATACGATGCTAAGAGCAAACAGTACCAGTTATCTTTAAGTACGGTACCTAGTGTTGTTAAAAAAGTAAGCCCGTCTGTTGTGGCCATTATAGGACAAGACGAAGAGGCGTTGGAGGAAGTGGAAGACCCGCGTGATGCGCTGTCTCACGGCACAGGTGTGGTTGTCCGTGCAGATGGCTGGATCGTGACTAATGCTCACGTGGTGCGTCATTTGAAGAAGGCGATGGTGATCACATCAGACGGAATGTCCCATGCCGTAACCAAAGTGATATGGGATGAGGATGTGGATCTGGCGTTAGTCCATATCAATAAAACAGGACTAAAGCCTGCGACATTTATGCCTGAAACTGGGAAAATTGAAGCTGGACAAGGGGTTGTGGCTATTGGAACTCCAGTGTCTTTTGTCCTTCAGAATTCGGTGTCAGTAGGTGTCATTAGCGGTATAAATCGTGTTGTGGATAATAACTTCAAGCTGCTGCAGACCGATACGGCTATTAACCCAGGTAACAGCGGAGGACCGCTTCTGAACATGCGGGGAGAAGTAGTAGGCATCAACACGTTAAAATATTACGGCGAGGATATTGATAATTTAGGCTTTGCTATACCGGCGGATACGGTGAAATGGACAATTGACCACATGCTGAAGTATGGGAAGCTGAAGCGGGCTGCGATTGGCGTACAGATGGATGAGAACTGGGCGGCAGCGTATGGTCTTCCCACTGAACAGTCATTGAGGATTGACGCCGTCATCAGTGCGAATGCCAAAAAGGCAGGTATCCAGGAAGGTGACATCCTGTTGGCGGTCAATGGCAAACACGTACGCACGCTAGCAGATATTAATGAGGCATTAAAAGGGCTGCTGCCAGGCAAGCAAACCAAGCTAGTTCTGCTTAATGGCGGTAAGAAAAGAACTGTGCAGGTTACGCTTGGGGAGTATTATAAGTCGTAGGTTATGTTTTCCTATTTAATGGTATGAACGATAGGCGATAGATCATTAGGAGGAGCACAGACAGTGGTCAGTCAGAAGAATTGGGTATGGTACGGGTTGAGGACATTAGGGATGCTGATGTTTTGTTTTGCAGGGATTATATTGTCAACCGAAGCTACTTACGCACAATCTATGGACAGGGTTATCTCGAGTAATATGGTTAAGGAAATTCGATTTAGGATTGGAAGTAACCTAGCTGTAGTGAATGGGATAACGACAAAGATTGAACAGCCGTACGAGACCAACGGAATTTCAATGTTTCCTGCGGGAGTTCTGATAAAAGCATTTGGTATCCATGGCTATTGGGAAATACCCAAAGAGGCTTTTGTAATAATGGCAGGCCAACGAGAGCTAACTGTCTCTCTGGACAGTTCTTACGCTATGATCAACCGTAAGCAGGTTACGTTGAAAGTGCGGCCAAGGATAAGAGGCAACACTCTAATGCTCCCACTTAGGGATGTGGCGGAAGGCTTGGGAGCTGTTATCAGACCAAACAAAGATCGTTCCGTATCCCTATTGTGGAACCCTGATGAAGCCAATGTGGATATGGCCCGTTCAGGATGTCCTTCTTGCGGATGGTCAGTGCATCTTCCAGACAATTGGTATTATCGGGAGGATGCAGAGCACAAAGGAAACATTCAATTTTTAACAAATGACGGCACTTCATACTTTGCATTATACATGAGCAGTACGGCGAGCACCTCTAGAACAGGAGATGATATGATGTCTTCGTTGAAAGAGTGGGTGGAGCCACATGAGGATATCAAGGACAAAAAAGTGGGGCAGATTCATGGTTATACGTTTGCTGAGCTAAAGACCATTGTTCATGTTTCTCAAGAGAAGAAAACGCTAGAGACTTCTTATATGAGGCGCTACGAGAAGGATGGAAAAGCTTACGTATTACTTGCCACGGAAGGTAGTTTTGAAGAATATGAGGAGATATGGAATACGTTTGTGCCAACATTCCAGACTTCTGCCGTTCCAATTGGAATGAAGCCGATTCAGATGGGAAAAGAATAGTTAAGATTAACCCTAGCGGACACACATCCTAAGCTTAACAAGCAGAAGACTGTATTTTTACGATACGAGTATATGAATTATAAGTTCTTTCCACGTTATATATCGTCTGTGTTGGCAAGAACAGGATGTTGTTGTTTTCTATATGCGCGGCTTAAAGGCGTCTTATTCGTCTCAGGCAGAGCAGCAATTTATGAAAGTGATAGAGTCTATGACGGTACACAAGTAATGGTGACTATAGACGAAGATCTATAGATGAGCGCACCCCAAGATCATGAGGCATGGTCTTGGGGTACTTTGTGTTTATTACTATCCTTATTAGTGTGAAATATTTCATTGTGTCAGGAGGTAGATTCAGCCTCTATTATGGGGTAAACTGTATATTTAGAGCTCCTGATGGGGCACTTTGATGGAGGATGAAGATGACTAGAGAGATACAACGTGAAGATATAGAATTGTTGGCGCCTGCGGGCGATTGGGATTGTATGCGTGCCGCAGTGGCGAATGGTGCGGATGCGATATTTTTTGGTGTAGAAAAATTCAACGCGCGTGCACGTGCGAACAATTTTCGGATGGACGAGCTGCCTGAGATTATGGCGTTTTTGCATAGTTATGGGGTTAAGGGTTTCTTGACCTTTAATATTTTGGTATTTGAAGATGAGCTGCGAGATGCGCAGCAGCTAATTGATGCTTGTATCGATGCAGGTGTAGACGCGGTTATTGTACAGGATCTGGGATTGGTGAAATTGATCCGTGAGATGTCTCCGGACTTCCCGATTCATGGTTCTACACAAATGACGATTACCTCGCCTGAGGCAGCTGAGTTTACGAAACCGTTTGGTATGGAGCGGGTCGTATTGGGCCGTGAGAATAATTTAAAGCAAATTCAGAAGATCGGCGAGATTGCTAAAGTGCCGATGGAGGTATTTGTACACGGTGCTTTGTGTGTCTCTTATTCTGGCCAATGCTTAACGTCGGAGATGTGGGGCGGTCGTTCTGCCAACCGTGGCGAATGCGCGCAAGCATGCCGTTTGCCATATGACATGATGGTAGACGGTGAGCATCAGCCGATGGGCGATATTACTTATCTTTTGTCGCCGAAAGATCTGGCGGCGATAGACATCGTGCCAGAGCTCATTGAAGCGGGTGTGACATCCTTTAAGATTGAAGGACGTATGAAACAGCCAGAATACGTAGCTAACGTCGTGAGCAAGTACCGGAAAGCAATAGATGATTATTTTGATGGCACGTGGACGGGGCCTTCCAAGGAAGAAGTGCGCGAGCTGCAGCAGAGCTTCTCACGCGGCTTTACGCACGGCTTCCTGTCGGGTACAAACAACAAGCAGCTCGTAGACGGAACGTTTCCGAAGAGCCGTGGCGTGTATTTGGGCCGTGTCGAGCAGGTGCTGCGTGATGGCGTGGTCTGTAAGCTGGAGGCGCCGCTTAAGCGCGGTGACGGGATTGGATTCGACGCGGGTGATCCGACGCAGAAGGAAGAGGGCGGCCGTGTCTATGATGTACGCCGCAAAGGCGTGAAGCTGGAGGGCGAGGCTGAGGAAGGCTGGATCGTGGACATCGTGCCAGGACGCAACGATGTGAACTTACGCCGGGTTAAGGTCGGCGATCGGATCTGGAAGACAAGCGATCAGGCGCTGGACAAGCGAATGCGCGCCACATTTGAGACGGAGAAGCCGTATCGGGTGTTTCCGATGCATATACGCGTAGAAGGCCGTGTAGGCGAGCCGCTGAAGACGTGGTGGACGGATGTGCAGAAGGGCACGACCATTCAAGTAGATTCGGAGCTGCTGCTGGAAGAGGCGCAGAAGCGCCCGATGGATCGTGAACTGCTGGAAGAGCAGCTCGGACGTCTGGGCGGTACGGTGTACCAGCTGGAGCAGTTGGACGCTAAGCTGGAAGGCAGCGTGATCGTGCCCATGCGCGAGCTGAATGCGATTCGCCGCCGTGCGGTAGAGCACCTGGCGGGCGAACGGCCGAAGCCGCCTGTCTACGTCAAGCATGACGTAGACGTATTGGCAGGCGCCGGCGTGCAGCATACGGCGGTGCCGTTTGGCGGCGCGCAGCTTACTGCGCTCTGCCGCACGCTGGAGCAGGTGCAGGCAGCAGTGCTGACCGATGTGGCGTTAATTTACGCCGACTTCGAGTTTATTAAGCAGTTCCCGGCAGCAATCGAAGCCTGCCGAGCTGCTGGCAAGCCGATTGCGCTGGTTACACCACGCATCCACATGCCAAACGAGAACGGCTATCATCGCAATATCCTGAATCTGAAGCCGGATGCGGTGTTAATCCGCAATACGGGTGCCTTGCATTATTACCAGCAGGCCAAGGCTGAATGGGAGCTTAAGCGTGCTGAGGCTAGCGCGGCTGTGCTGCCAAGTGATGAGATCATAGCAGAAGCAGCAGATAACTCCAATCTGGCTATCTGCCCGCCTAAGCCGATGGGTGACGACTCGTTCCCGCAGCTGATCGGTGATTTCTCGCTGAACGTAGCGAATCACAAGACGGTGCAGCTGTTTGCGGAAGCAGGTCTCGATCGGATTACACCATCGTATGACTTGAACATTCAGCAGATGGTGGATATGCTGCGTCATGCGGACACGTCCAAGCTCGAAATCGTCATTCATCAGCATCTGCCGATGTTCCATACGGAGCATTGTGTGTACTGTACGTTCCTCAGCGAAGGCACAGACTACACGAACTGCGGCCGTCCGTGTGAAGAGCACAACGTCTCCTTGCGTGACCGTATCGGAATGTCTCATCCAGTCCGCGTAGACGAAGGCTGCCGCAATACGGTGTACAACGCCATCGAGCAGTCCGGCTCGGAATACTTGCCGAACTTCCTCGAGCTTGGCGTCGACTCCTATCGCATCGAGTTCCTGGAGGAGACCGCAGAGCAGGTCAACCAGGTCATTGACTTGTACAACCGCTCCCTGTGCGGCGAGATTAGTGGCACACAGGTGTGGCGTATGCTCAAGGCAACAAATCAGCTTGGCGTTACGCGCGGACAATTGGTGAAGTAACGAAAGTCCCTCAGCTACATATAACTTGTATGTGTAGGTTGAGGGTTTTCAAATTGATTAATATAATTCTAGATCAAGTTATATTTATAATATAATTTATATGTGCTCATGGGTATTTAAGATATTACTTTTTCAACGTACGTCACGGGTCATATTACTCCCAATAATCATGTAATTCCCATTATTATCATGTATAATTGTGAAAGTGATTGTTATTTATAAATGAAATAAGGCGGAGGAACAAATGAAAATACGTAAAGCTATAATTCCTGCAGCTGGACTAGGAACACGCTTTTTGCCTGCAACAAAAGCAATGCCCAAGGAAATGCTTCCAATCCTTGATAAACCCACTATACAATACATTGTGGAAGAAGCAGTCGATTCAGGCATTGAAGACATTATCATAGTGACTGGTAAAGGAAAACGTGCAATAGAAGACCATTTTGATAATTATTTTGAGCTGGAGCATATGCTACTTGAAAAAGAAAAGCATGCTCTACTAGAAGAAGTACGCAAGTCTTCTGATATGGCAAATATTCATTATATTCGACAAAAGGA
This sequence comes from Paenibacillus sp. ACRRX, assembly GCF_022346885.1. Taxonomy (GTDB): domain Bacteria; phylum Bacillota; class Bacilli; order Paenibacillales; family Paenibacillaceae; genus Paenibacillus_B. The sequence goes on along the minus strand of NZ_JAKRNK010000003.1, from coordinate 43,654 downwards.
ACCTCGTGGATTGGGGCATGCCATATGGTGTGCGCGTAAATTTATTGGAGATGAACCTTTTGCTGTACTACTAGGTGATGATATCGTCGAAGCGAAAAACCCTTGCCTTAAACAAATGATAGACGTGTATAACGATTATGAAGCAACTGTAGTAGGTGTACAACCTGTGCCATGGGAGGAAGTATGTCGATATGGAGTGGTTGCTGGTAATCAATTGTCCGAGCGTATTATGCGTTCAGAAAGGTTAGTTGAGAAACCACCCGTTGATTCGGCACCTTCTAACTGGGCTATAATGGGACGGTATATCTTAACTCCGCGTATTTTTGAGATACTAGAGGAGCAAGAAGCCGGTGTAAATGGGGAAATTCAATTAACAGATGCGATCCAGCATTTAAGCCAGGTGGAGCAAGTGCTCGCTTATCACTTTGAAGGCCAGCGCCATGATGTAGGTGAGAAGCTTGGTTTTATCGAAACCACGATCCACTATGCTCTCCAACATGCTGATTTGAGAGAGCCATTACTTCGTTACATGGAACAGCAAATACGGTCAGCACATACAGAAACGACTCGGGATTAATCCCGAGTCGTTTTTCGGTTACATTTGCTTGTAACCTGTTTATTGGATCTGCATGTTTACGATACTATCTATCTTTGCCTGCCCCTCTGGATCAAGAGCCAGGAGCTTAGCTAGGTTCGCATCATCTTGTAATCCAAGCTTCTTAGTCATAGCAAGGTACCATCTTAGAAGGTCGACCTTGCTTGTATCATTCGGCTTAGCTGGGTCAGGTGTTAAATCCTCTTGCAGATGTGCTTTCATCATGTCGTAAGCCTCTTGTGTTTTACCCGTCAGATAGTAAGCTTGACCCGCATGAAGTGCTACTTTAGGTGTAACCTCAAATTTACGTCCTTGAAGCTGCCCCTCAGGGAGCGTCTTCAGATGTTCAATACCCAGTTCAATATGCTTTAAGGAATCAAACACGGAATTAAAATACTTATCCTTTAAAGCTTTGTCGTCCGAATTAGATCCCAATAGGGATGAAATGTGCATGAATTGCTCGTACCACTCAATATCCCATGGGTAACGGTATTTATTATTGTCATAAACATCGTAAATTTCTTTATTCATATTTTTGTAGGAATAGAGTTTGTTTAATTGCATCCATAATTGCTTATTAGACGACTCGGACTTAAGTGTATCTTTCAATAAGCTATCAGCAGCAGTGAAGAACTCTTCTTTTTGCGTTTGTTTATAGATTTGACTCAATAGATCAGCCTTCATACCTACATAATTGGGATGATGTCCTTGAATCCCAAGCGCTTTATCCAGCGGAGTTGTAATCTGAGTATAGTCATTACTGCTGCCTGCAGCAGCAAGTGATTGATTAAATGAATTAGATGCTGATACAAATGTGATAGCAGTAATGAGTAAGACAACAGATACAAGACCTAACGCAGTTATATAAATAGAACGCACTTTTGTAGGATTCCAACTTAGTTTAGTGAACGGCTTGCTATCTATGGCAGCAGTCATCCCACCTAGCCCAATAAATACGAGAATTCCCATAAAGACGTAGCTCATGTTAAAGTCCAAAATACTATGAACAAGAATCGAAAGTGCAATGATGAAGTATAAAAAGTAACTTTCGCGTTTGTGTTCATGAGCACGTATATAAGAACGAATATATTGATAGAACAAGTAAATTAAGAAAGTCATAAATATGACAAACCCTAGTATCCCAGTTTCAATCAGATACTGCAGAAAGAAATTGTGCGCTTGACGAGAAGTATAAGGATTGTTCTGATACTGCTCATATAGAGCCCCCCAGCCTCCGCCGCCCGCACCGATGACTGGATGATCTGCAATAACTTTCATGGAATCCTTATAGAATGTGAAGCGCTCCAAGACAGAGTGCTGTACTAAGTTGATATTTCCTAGGCGAGTTTGAATATTCTCAGGAAGAATATTTTTGGCATCTGTACCCATGAAAATAAACAAGAGAGACGCTCCAAGTAGTGCACCTCCAATAGGGAAAAGGAAGGAACCCCACTTCTTGTTGGACAAGTGTGACATTTTACTCTCTAACCAAGGTGCTACCCATTGCTCAAGAGCCAAAGACAACGCTGCTGATATCAAAGAACCTACGACCACATAAGCCCAGCCTTTCATAGATTCAGCTGTTGAAAAAGCCTGTTGGACATTTAGTCCAATGTCCGTGACCGGATTAAGAATTCCAACAGTGACAATTCCACTAATGACTAAGTGAAATATCCACATCAGTTGGCGATGAGGCTTTAAGAATACTAATAGAATTATGAACACAACTGGTAAAAGTAACAAACCACCACGAGACAAAGTCAAAAAGATAGACAACATAATAGGAACCAACATGAAAGCGTGTGTCGCTCGACTCCACCATTTACGTGACTTTCCGACATAGAACACAGCTGCAAATAAGAAGGCCATAAGGAATGCAGCGTATGTATTAGCGTATTGGAAAACGGATGTTAATCGGGCACCATCCACAGTCATCATCACGGCGTCCTTAAACAAGCCATTTGCATCGAACGGAATAAGCCATCCCAATGATACTTGAATCCACTTCACACTGTTTAACCAATGTAATAACCCAAAGGCAACGATTCCATAGGAGGATATAATGATTAGTGATTGTATAGAATTATTATTGCTATCTTTATTAAGATAAGTAGAAGTAATAGCAAAGAAAATGAAATACACACACATAATTAAAGTTAGGTTGGTTGCCATAAAACTGGAAGCTGCACCAAACATTGAAATGCAATAAGTAATAGGAAGGAGGAATGCTCCAAGAATTATGATGGTTTTTGTATTAATTTCTTTGGTTTCTTTATAAAAAATAGGGAAAAATAAAAAAGAAATGATGGATGCAAACAGCATGGATAAATAAATAGGGGGTTCAAAATTAGAACTTTGCCCGTTAAATAAAGCCACTTGGTATGGCGCCCATATAAAGAATAAGGTAAGAGTAAATAAAGGTATTTTATCCCATATTAATCGTTTTTCTTTGGTTATAGACTTACTATAGCCGTACTCTGACATTAATTACTGCACTCCCTTGTTATGAACTTGTTCAATGAATTGATGTACTTGCTTCTGAAAACGTTGCTTATTAAAAGATGCAGCATGCTGATGAATGTGATTGGAATCAAATTGTGTAATACTCATTTGTTTAAGTTTTTCAACTATGCAAGATACTCTTGCGTCCCTAAAGAATAATCCGGTTTCTCCTTCAATTACAGTTTCCAGTGCACCGCCTTTTCCATAAGCCAATACGGGTCTACCGCTAGCCTGTGCTTCTAAGGGGGTTATACCGAAGTCTTCTTCCCCTCCTAGGATAAATCCCCTACACTTCGAATAGTACTGTGCAATGACTTCATCTGATTGATAGCCGAGGAAAGTAATAGTCGAACCTGCCATCTGCTCTAATCGCTTGCGATCATATCCATCTCCAATAATGACCAATGGCCATTTAAGCTCGTTAAACGCTTCGATAATCAAATCAATACGCTTATAAGGAATGAGTCGCGAAACAATTAAGAAATAATCCTCTATCTTATCTGATATCGAGAATTGCTCTAGATTCACTGGTGGGTGAATGACAACTGATTCCCTTCCGTAGTACTTCTTGATTCTTTTGGCAACGTTATTCGAGTTAGCGATGAAGTGGTCCACGCGTTGGGCGGTTGCATAGTCCCACAGGCGTATTTTGTGCAGCACTCGAGGTAACACCCATTTGAAAATGGGATTTCTAAGTTCATCCATGTATTGATGGTATAAGTCCCATACATAACGCATGGGGGTGTGACAATAACAAACATGCGTTTGAGAGGAGTTCGTGATTACACCCTTGGCAAATGCACTAGAAGTAGATAAAATTACTTCGTATTCTCTCATATCAAACTGCTCTACTGCTAAAGGGAGCAGGGATAGCATTTTCTTATAGTGATTTTGAGAAAATGGTATATTTTGTATAAATGAATTGTGAATCTCAGCTTGCTTAAAGACATCAGGCATTTTGTTGAGATTCGATATTAGTGTGTAGATTGGTGCTTCTGGGTACTGTTCCATGAAGGTCTCTAATACCCGTTCCGCGCCTCCGTGTTGATTTATATAATCATGAACAATGGCTAGTTTCATTTACCTTCTCCTATTTAAGCAATTAATAATAGTTACACAGAAGTATAAATATTATACGTTTTATCTGCAGTTAATTTCCAACTGAATGTAGACGATCTAGATAGAGCGAGTCGCTTCCTATCCAGATAATTGGAATCCTCATGAAGAACATTTAATATTTGATCTGCCCAATCCTCAGGCTCGTGAGGTGAACATAAAATACCTCCATCTCCAATAACCTCAGGTATAGAGGATACGTTGGATCCAATCACAGGTACTCCGCACTGCATAGCTTCAACGAGTGGCAATCCAAACCCCTCATATAATGATGGCATAGTTAACATAGTTGCTCCATTATAAATGGCAGGTAAATCTTCGTCATCTACATAACCAGCAAAATGAATACATGATTGAAGCTTATGCCGCTCAATATATTCATATAAAGAAGAGGTCTTCCATCCCTTTGTTCCAACAATGACGAGCTTGTGATCAAGCAAATATTTACTAGTTAGTTGATGATAGGCCTTTACAACTGTAATTAAATTCTTTCTCGCTTCAATCGTCCCCACACAAAGAATATATTGATCAGGCATGTTGTATTTCTGAAGTATTGGCCGAACAACCTGATTTTCTAACGGTTTAAAACGGGCGTCAGCTGCTAATGGAATGACAGTAATCTTCTCAGGGTTTATGTTCAACAAGCTAACAATATCTGCTTTGGCAGATTCTGATAATGCAATAATATGATTGGCACTAGCAGCGCTGTAAGGCACCCATTTCATATGATGGTTATATATTTTACTACTCGTAGTCTCCGGATATTTCATAAAAGCCAAATCGTGAATATTAACTACATAACGCTGTTTTTTGATTGGTATATGAGTATAATTAGTTCCGTGATATACATCAAAAGGTTCGTTTATGAATTCATCATATCGGAACTTATATAAGAAGTTAGGTTTCATGAGTCGTCGAATTACTTTGTATGGATAACGACTATTATAAATGGAGCATGTACTAGGTACAGGGCTGTTTAACTTCCTTTGTTTCAAAATCTGATTCAATCCGACGGATATGGTTAAGTCCTCATATGTATTGAGGACCTTTAACAGTTCAGCAGTGTATCTTCCGATTCCTGTAAGAGGTCCAAGCAAGGGCTGTCCGTCAATGCATACCTTCATTAATATGCTCCTTCTCCTTTTAATACTACTGGGATGGTCTTAAGGAGTATTTTTAAATCAAGAGCGATACTCCAATTCTCAATATAATATACATCAAGATTCACCCACTGTTGGAATGAAAGATCACTTCTTCCGCTAACTTGCCATAAACCTGTGATACCTGGTAGAACTTCTAAGCGTCTCCATTCCCAGTCACTGTAATGAGCAACTTCAATTTCCAATGGAGGACGTGGACCTATCAGGCTCATATTTCCTTTTAGGACGTTAAATAACTGTGGCAGCTCGTCTATTGAATATTTCCGTATAAATCTACCAGTGCGTGTTATACGTGGATCGTCCTTCATCTTAAACGCAATACCATCCACTTGATTTTGCGAGGCTAGCTTATTTAACAACTGATCTGCATCTTGAACCATTGAACGGAATTTATACATGTTGAACGGCTTGCCATTCTTTCCAATTCTGGTTTGTTTATAGAACACGGGACCTTTCGATTCAATTTTAATGCAAATACTGGTAATAAGCATAATGGGTAATGATATGATCAAGGCAATTAGCGTCAGCAAGTAATCAAAGGCTCTTTTTAATAAGAAACCAGTTCCCCGCATCGGTGTTCGAACTAAAGAAACTGTTGGCAGGGAATTGATATTGCCTACTTGGACTGTTCCTAAAACTAAATTAAACATATCTGGAATTATTTTTATTTCAACAGGCGATTTTCGAAAGTCTGAAATAATCTTCTGAACAAGCTCTCTCTCAGATGGAATGGTTATAATAATTTCATCAGCTAAAGTATGAAGTTTGTATATATTTTGTAGGTCCTCTGTTTTTCCTAAATAAGTTGTATCAGCAATGATATCATCAACCTCATCATCTACGTATCCCACTACCGTATATCCTAACCATTTATGTTTCTGCAACTCTTCTATTAATGACTTCCCTACTTTTCCAGCTCCAATAATAATAGCTGTTCGAGATAAAATCCCTCTCGCATTGAAGGCAAGATAGAGCTTTCGCTTTACAAATCTCAATATCGTTACTAATCCTAATGCTGATATTCCAAAAAGAAGGATTACTACTCGTGAGATATCTGTCAACTTAAATAGGAAACTAAGTCCTACGGCGAACAAGATGGCATAGGCGATTGCTTGTGTTGATTTGAGAATTTCATCTACTAGTCCACTAGTTGCTATAAAAGAGTGAATCCGATAACGAAATGTAAGGAACCCATATAGAGCAATAAACATTAAATAGAAATATAAGTAATAGGAGAAGCGTGGATTAGTTAATTCAAACATTTCAAAAGGAACATTAAATTCCAAGTGGATCCGCCATGCATAAAAGATGAAATATAAAAAGGTAAGAAGCCCTAACTCTAACAATAAAAAAACAAGAGAAAACGTTTGGACCATCGTTTTCTTTGTTTCCATTCTCTTATTCAGCTCTAGCAGTGGTAATAAGTTATCTCTCTCTTTGGCTTTGACATGCATATACTCCAAAGTGTCTATCCTCCAAATCATAGTTCTTTGATATACGACAATCTGCAAATATATAGCTGTAGAAATTTGTATGATTTATTGTTACCATGTAAGTTGCATAATAGTATTCATCAATTATAACTCTTTTTGAAGAAATTAGGTATCAGCTGGCGAATGTTACATTGAACTATAAATTAATAGTGAATTATAATAGTATTTTGGGTCAGTACACAATGGAGGTTTGAAAATGAGAATTACTGCGGTCATAATGGCAGGAGGCAAGGGCGAACGTTTCTGGCCAAAGAGCCGGACTAATTTACCGAAGCAATTTCTTAATATCTCTGGCAGCAAGTCTATGATTCAGCAATGTGTGAATCGGCTGCAGAAGTTTATTCCTATTGAACAAGTGTTTGTGGTGACGAATGAACTCTATGCGGAACTGATTAAGGGCCAGATTCCAGCTCTCCCTTATGAGAACATAATTATCGAACCTGTTGGTCGTAATACAGCGCCGTGTGTGGGTTTGGCTTCTATAATTATTGAAGAGAAGTTTCCTGACAGTACTATGGTCGTACTACCGTCCGATCATATCATTAAAGATGAAGATGAGTTTGTTCACATCCTTCAAACCGCAGTGGATGTTAGCCGTGAAGGGAAGAACTTGGTTACACTAGGCATTAAACCTACATATCCAGAAACAGGGTACGGATATATTGAGAGCACACTAGATATCCGAGTTTTAAATGATTTTCAGGTGCATCGAGTTCAACAATTTGTTGAGAAGCCCAACCTAATAAAAGCAACTTCTTATCTGGATGCAGGTAATTATTACTGGAATAGTGGTATATTTGTATGGAAAACTTCTGTCATACGTGGATATATCGCAGAGCATATGCCTCAAGTCCATGATTTACTAGAAACGATGAAAGTTGCCTTTAGTCAATGTGATCGAAATGATGTTATTCGTTCTGAGTTTCCTAAGATGCCGGATCAGTCCATTGACTATGGTATTATGGAAAAAGTACAAGACATTTATGTGATTCCATGCGTTTTTGGTTGGGACGATGTCGGAAGTTGGACAGCCTTAGAGCGAATTGATGAATTAGACGATAATGGTAATGTTATTAGGGGTAACACCTTAAATATTGATACTAAAGGTTGCATTATCGAAAGTAATGGGAAGTTGATTGCTACCCTAGGAGTAGAGGATTTAATTATTGTGGAGACGGATGATGTAACACTGATTTGTAACAAAGAAAAAGCACAAGAGATCAAGTCTCTAATTAAGGAACTTAGGATCCAAAAGCTAGAGCACTACTTATAACATTAAGCATAAAGGAGATATGCATTGTGGAAAAACGCGCATTGATTACGGGAATTACAGGACAAGACGGTTCTTACTTAGCGGAATTATTATTGGAAAAAGGATATAAAGTATTCGGATTAAGAAGAAGAACGAGCGTTCCGATTATGGAGAATATTGAACATATTAAGAATGAGATTGAATTTATTGATGGGGATCTTCTGGATCTTACCTCGCTCATGCAAGCGGTTAAGATTGCGAATCCTGTTGAAGTCTATAACTTGGCTGCCCAATCTTTTGTAGGTACTTCTTGGACACAACCGGGATTGACTGCTCAAGTGACAGCGCTAGGGGTTACTAACATGTTGGAAGCAGTTCGCCTAGTTAAGCCTGAAGCACGCTTCTATCAAGCTTCGAGCAGTGAGATGTTCGGCAAAGTAATGGAGACTCCTCAAAAAGAAACAACGCCTTTTTATCCTCGCAGCCCTTATGGTGTGGCAAAGGTTTACGGGCATTGGATTACTGTCAACTATCGTGAAAGTTATAACATGTTCGCTTGCTCAGGTATCTTGTTTAACCATGAATCTCCACGCCGTGGTGTAGAGTTCGTTACTCGTAAAGTAACGGATGCTGTGGCTCGTATCAAACTTGGACTGCAATCCGAGCTGCGTATGGGTAATTTGGACGCCAAGCGGGACTGGGGTTTTGCTGGTGACTATGTAAAAGCGATGTGGTTAATGCTTCAACAAGATACACCAGATGATTATGTGATTTCTACCAACGAAACCCATACGGTGGAAGAATTGGTGGAAATTGCATTTGGACATGCAGGACTTAATTGGAAAGAATACGTGGTGATTGATCCTAAGTTTGTCCGCCCTGCTGAAGTTGACCTTTTGTTAGGAGATTGCACCAAGGCTAAACAACAGCTAGGTTGGGAACTTGAGGTAGGTTTTGAACAGCTTATTAAGATGATGGTTGATAGTGATTTAGCTAAGTATAATAAGCAAGGAATTGGCAAATGACAATGAAACGAGTTCTAGTAACAGGAGCCTCTGGTTTCGTAGGATATCATTTAGTGGAACTTCTATTAACTCAGCGCGTGGAAATTTGGGGTACTTTTAGTAGTGGGAGAAGTAATAACGTACAATCTATAAACTGGCTTTCAATGGATGTGACTGATCCATTGGAAGTCGATTTTGTTATTAAAAAGATTAAGCCAGATGTTGTTTTTCATTTGGCAGCAAAGAGTAACGTGGCAAACTCATGGATAAATACGAATCAACTTAATACAGCTAACATTAATGGTACTCTTAATGTTGTTAATTCGATCCTGAACCACTCTCCTGATTCGCTGTTAGTGAATATCGGTTCATCAGAGGAATATGGGATTCCTACGTCTTTGCCAATTAACGAAAAGCATATACTAAATCCTGTTAACCCATATGGTATTAGTAAGCTTAGTGCAGGGTTAAGTGTTCTTCGATTTTGCGAAAGATTCAATCTTAAGGTTATTCATGTTAGGCCATTTAATCATATTGGTCCTGGACAATCTTTAGGGTTTGTTACATCAGATTTTGCAAAACAAATTGTAGATATAGAGACAGGAAATAGTCCTAATAGTATTCATGTTGGTAATTTAAGCTCAAAAAGAGACTTTACAGACGTCAGAGATGTAGTGAAAGCGTATTGGTTACTTTCTGAGTACGGAAAAGTTGGGAGTGTATATAATGTTTGCTCAGGAATTAGTACAAGTATATCTGAAATTTTGGAAAAATTCATTCTCCTAAGCAGAAAGGAAATCAAAATAATCGTTGATCCTAATAAATATAGACCTATTGATGTCCCCGTTATCTTCGGAGACAATCATTTTCTATGTAACGATACTGGATGGAATAGACAATATAATTTAGACAAAACGGTAGAGGACATTATGAATTATTGGAGAAAAAAGTCCTTGGGAGAGCTAACATGGCTTTGATAAAAGAAGTTTATAACTACAGAGAAATGCTAAAGAATCTAGTCGTAAGGGATTTAAGAACAAGGTATAAGGAATCTGTACTAGGCTTCTTTTGGACACTTATAAATCCATTGATAATGTTGCTTATATATTCGATTGCGTTCAAAACAATTATGCGGATGGATATTGAAAACTATAGTATTTTTTTGTTTTCTGGTCTTTTGCCCTGGTTATATCACCAAACAGTTATTGCTGGAAATACATCAATAATTGTTAATAATAGTGGACTTATAAAAAAAGTTTACTTCCCATATGAAATATTACCTTTAAGCACAACGATAGCGGGGGCAGTAAATTACTTATTATGTTTAATTGTATTACTCGTTTCGATGGTATATGTTGGTATACCGATTACAATTAATCTTGTATACTTCCCAATAATTTTGTTGATACAAATGATCCTCATTTTAGGGATGAGTATGATTCTATCTGCTCTGAATGTGTTTTTTAGGGATTTAGAACATATAGTAAGCTTATTGATGATGGCTTGGTTCTACTTGACTCCAATCTTTTATCCTTTAACGATGGTGCCTGAAAAGTACAGCCATTTCTTTTATCTTAATCCTATGACACATTTAGAACAGGCGTATAGACAAATTTTTTATTATGGGAAAGCCCCAGAATTCACCAATTTACTAATGTGCTTTGCCTTTTCGGTAGGATTTTTATTGGTTGGAACAATACTGTTCAATTTATTGAAGAAAAGATTTGCTGAAGAACTGTAATTATGAAAGGACAGTTGTTTATATGGAAGTTATAAAAGTAAATAATTTAGATAAGTCCTTTAAAATATATCATGATAAACCGACTACACTAAAAGAAAAAGTACTATTTATTAAGAAAAAAACATATAAAGAACTCCATATTCTTAAAAACATTAATCTATCTGTTCAAAAAGGAGAAATGATTGCTCTTATTGGACATAATGGATCGGGTAAAAGTACGTTATTAAAACTTCTAACTAAGATTATCAGACCTGATAGTGGTCAAATTAGTATAACTGGACGGGTATCCAGTTTGTTGGAATTAGGTGCTGGCTTTCACCCTGATTTTACGGGAAAAGAAAATATATATATGAACGCCTCTATTTTTGGCCTTACGAAAAAGGAAATAGAAGCTAAAATGCAAGAGATTATTTCTTTTTCTGAATTAGGTGAATTTATGTACAACCCTGTTCGAACCTATTCATCTGGGATGTATATGAGACTTGCTTTTGCTATTGCAATAAATATTGAACCCGATATCTTGCTTGTCGATGAAGTACTTGCTGTTGGTGATGCATCATTTCAAAGAAAATGTTTAAACCGTATCAAACAACTAAAGAGCAATGGCAAAACGATTGTATTAGTAACTCATGATCATGGGGTTGTCGAGCGAATGTGTGATAGGGCGGTATGGATACAATCAGGTGAAATACGAATGGATGGAAGGCCAAAGGACGTTGTAAATGAATATCTTATGTTTTTGGCAGAAAAGGATCAGGCTATAGAAGAGCAGCTTGACCTTACTCACAAAGAAAATAGTGAAATTAAAGAACTTACCAATGACCAAGTTACGTCAACACGGTGGGGAAACAGAGATATCGAAATAACGTCAGTAAAAACAATAATTGAGGGTTCATCAAACCATATATATTCAGATCAACCTATGGCTATTACTATAGACTACACAATTAATAATCCTAAAGTCTCTAATCCTGTTTTTGGTATAGCATTTAATACAATTGATAAAATAAGAGTTTATGGTACAAATACTCAACTTGAATCGATTGATACTACTAATATTTCTCGAAAAGGTACTATTAAGGTTACTTTTCCTACGATAAATCTAATTGAAGGAGATTATGAAATCGATGTAGCAGTTCATGATGACACGGGCACAATGTTTGACTTTTTGAGTTCTGTTTCCAAAATAATGGTTCTATCTAAAATACATGATGTGGGATACTGTAGAATACCGCATTCGTGGGAGATTTTGAAGGAGGGGGAGATTGTTAATGAAAAAGTTCTTTGATCTATCACCTAGCGAACAAGTTGAGAAAATAATGGAATCAATAAATATTAATAGACAAAAGAGGGTTTCCCTTGTTGATGAATCATCGCAGGAGGTAGACCCTTTTATTGACTTGTACTGGAAACAAAGGGAAGTTTATGAGAATAGTGATCCGATTCCTGTACCTGAAAATGCAAGATTTAGATTTTTAAAAAGATTTATTGGTAAACTGATTAGGACATATACAAGAAAACAAGTACATTTTAATCAATCCACAACTGGCTATTTAGATTTGGTCCAAGCTCATTTAAGAAAAATGAATTTAAATCACAAAGAAGTTACTGATAAATTATATAGTGAGATTATTGAACTTAAAAAACATAATGAGGAGCTAGCGTGGAAATTATCAAATACACTGAATGATAAAATCAATAAAGTGGAAAGAAATGTTGATGCAAGGTTGGTAGAACTTGAAAAAAGAAACTTTGATAATGAAGTGTTTAACAAGAATATGATTCATGATAATGAAAGAAAAGAAGAATTGAATAGCGCTCAGATACAAAACACCAGAGAATGGATTCAATCTGTAGAAGGAAATCATAACCATTTGTATCAGTGGACCGAGTTGATCGATAGTAAAGTAAAAAACATTGAGCAGTATCAAGATCGAACCAGAAAAGAAATTTTTGCGGAATTAAAGCATTCATTCAATGATAATCTGCAAAAAGTTAAGAAAAAAGTAGAAAGTAAAATTGTTAACAGAGATAAGTATGAGTCGATGATGAAAAATAACATGATGAAAGTAAATTTAGGTTGCGGAAATCTAAGTTTACATGACTATATAAATATTGATATGAGGGAATTAAATGGCGTTGATATTATAGCAGATGTCACAAATGTGCCGCTTCCAGAAGGTACTGTTGATGAGCTATACCTTGCTCATGTAATTGAGCATTTCTCCGAAATAGATATGGAACAGTATATTCTTAAATATTGGCATTCTTTGTTGAAAACTGATGGGAAAATTAGAATTATATGTCCAAATTGGAAGGCGATGATTGAAGGGTATTCTTCAGGTGAGATTTCCTTCGATGTACTAAAAGAAATAACATTTGGATCTCAGGAGTATGAGGGTAATCAGCATTATAATATGTTTTCCCCTGAAACACTAATATCATTAATGAATAAAATAGGTTTCAAAGATATTAAGGTTGTGGATGAAGCAAGAAAGAATGGATTGTGTTTAGAAATGGAAATTGAAGGAGTTCGTTGATCAAAGTGAAAATTTATCAAATAATGGACGCTCTAGATTATGGGGATGCAGTAAGTAATCACTGTATAGAATTATCATTAATAATGGATAAATCTAATATAGAGAATTACATTTATACAAAATATACTCATGACAAAGTCAAAGAACTCACACAGTCTATTGAGAGCCTTGTTGTGACTAAAACGGATATTGTTATATTTCACTTTTCAGGAAAATCAATCTTGATTAATCATGTTAAAAAACTACAATGCAAAAAAATATTATTATATCACAATATAACTCCGCACCATTTCTTTGAGGGGATGGAGCCCCACTATACTCATTGTTTAGAGGGAAGAAAGCAACTTAATCAACTGGTCGGTCAGTTCGACTATTATGTGGGTGATTCTGAGTTTAATGTTGAGGAGCTAGCTAATCTGCATTGTGAGCCGAGTTCCGTATTACCAATCGTGGTTGATTTAGCCGTTAAAAAACAACCAAATAAGAAGCTAGATAAAGAAGGAGCTAAGTTTTTATTTGTAGGAAGAGTTGCCCCGAATAAAAAACACGAAGATATTATAAAGGTTTTTAATTACTATTATACTTATATTGATCCGAAGGCAACTTTGTATCTTGTCGGTGATTATAATAACTATACTCTTTACTATGAAAAACTATTGAAGCTTCAGGGAACATTACCATGTAAGAATAATGTTATATTCACTGGAAAAGTATCAGGGGAGGAACTTGACTTCCATTATCGTACCTCTGATGTTTTATTGTGTATGAGCGAGCATGAAGGATTCTGTGTCCCATTACTAGAGAGTATGTCTTATGGAATTCCGACCATTGCATTTGACGCTGGGGCTATTCGATCAACAATGGGATCAGCTGGAGTTAAAATAATTGAAAAAGAGTATGAGAACATAGCTGAACTGATATCTTATATTCTGGGAAATGATGACCTTAAAAATAGTCTTGTGAACAAGCAATATGAATGGTTGGAGCAATTTACAGTGGAGAAGACGGCAGAAGCATTAATTCAAATTATTAGCCGGGTGGAAAAACTATGAACAAAGTAGATTTGTCTTTCTCAATAGTAATATGCACATACAATAGAGATGAATATCTTGAAAGAACTTTAAAAAGTTTGAATCATCTACTTTATGAGAATTTTGAAGTGGTTGTTGTAAATGGACCTTCCACTGATCGAACGAAAGAGATATTAGAAAGATATGTGGGCAAGATTAAAATTGTAAATAACTCAGAGGCTAACTTATCTATATCCAGAAACTTAGGTATACAAGCTTCTAACGGTGATATAGTTGCTTTTATTGATGATGACGCAATTCCTGAGCCGAATTGGTTACATCAAATTAAAGAATTGTATGATCAAAATAAGATTATTGGTGGTGGCGGCGGTAGAGTCTATGGTCCAGGAGGGGACCATTTTCAATTCCATAATGGGATTATTGATATTTGGGGCGAAGCTGACGTGAAGAGGGAGCAGCCCGGGCAATATATACAAGCTATTAATCATAAATTTAATATTATGATGGGTGTAAATAGTACTTTCTTAAGAAAAGCTCTTCTGGAAAATGGCGGATTTGATGAATATTACGAATATTACCATGATGAGAGTGATGTATGTGTAAGATTAACAAGAGCAGGTTATCCTATTTTCCATCATCAAGAAGCTTATATGCATCATGAATTTGCTAAATCACACATTAGAACGTCTATCTACAAGCTGAATTGGTATCCGATCGTAAAAAACACGGTGTACTTTGGTATTAAGAATTCAAAAGGAATTGCAAGTTTCTTAAGTCGTTTAATTAAGCCTTACTTGACCGCTAATAAAAGAAAAAAAGAATTTAAGCATTGGTTAAGAGAAGGGAATATTAACAAAGAGGACTATGTTTCATTTATTAAAATGTGGAAAAGAGGGGTCAAGAGAGGATACATCGATGGTTTCTTTGGTCAAAGAAGAACGAACTTTAACCTAGAGCCTCTGTTTACATTCCTTCCTTTTATAAAGGATAGTACAGTTGGAATGGACACAGCAATTATGAATAGTGAAGAGTCTCCGCAGTCACATGTCGAAGAGACTAAAGATGAAGATAGCTTCGGTGTTTGTTTCCTAAGTAAATATTATCCTCCATATGGTATGGGAGGGGTTGCTACTTATACTAAAGTGCTAGCAGAAGGAATTGCTGCAAAAGGTCACTCTGTGTATGTAATAACCAGTAGTACTCCAGAAGCAATAATGGTTATAAACGATGTAAACGTGATCAACGTTAATTTGGTTCGTGCGGACCAGCCAATATTTGATTTTCTTCCCGATGAAATGCATGTCACTAAAACAAATTTAGAATACTCGTGGAAGGCTTCGCTTATCGTAGAGGACCTTTTTAACAAAGGACACATTCAAATACTCGAGTCACCCTTATGGGATTATGAAGGATTGGTCAGTTCCCAAATTAAAGGTTTGAAGACGTATGTTAGATTAGAGACTCCACTTAAAGTTGCAGCTAAAATGCAGAATTGGAACTGGAACAGCGATTTGCAGCTATCCTCTGAATTAGAGAAGCAGTTTATAGAAAGTTCTAGTGGAGTCATTACGATATCTGATAACGTTAAGGAGACTATCGGGCAATTGTATGGTATTGAGTGGAAAGGCATAGGGATTGACCTTGTTCCATTGGGGCTAGAGGATCGTTCAATTAATTACGTTAACCAATCATGTCAGAACTCAAATGATATTAATCTATTATTTTTGGGCCGTCTAGAGCCTCGTAAGGGTATTGATTTGCTACTTGACGCAGCAGTTGCAATTTGTCATAAGCATAGTAACGTAAAGTTTCAAATTGCTGGCCAAGACAATATACCATTTAAGAACGGCAAGACCATCAAATCTTGGTTCCAGACCAAGTATCCATTAATCACTGAACAGGTTCAGTTTTTAGGAGAAGTAACAGAAGAGGATAAAACAACGTTATTAAGTGAATGTGATATTTTTATTGCTCCTTCTCGATACGAGTCCTTTGGACTGGTGTATCTTGAAGCTATGCAATTTGGTAAAGCTGTTATTGGAACCAACGCAGGCGGGATTCCAGAGATCATTGAACATGAAATAGACGGACTTCTTATAGAAAATGAAAACAGCAAGATGCTTGAGGAGTATATAGATAAGCTTATAACTAATGCTGATTACAGGCTCAGCCTAGGGCAGCAGGCTAGAAATAAATATGCTCAATATTTTACTGAAAATAAAATGATAGAAAATACTATTTTAACGTATTTGAAGCAAAGGAATTAGTCGGATAATCCGATTAATTCTTTTGCTTAGACGGATCCAAAAATTAGGTTTCATAGATAATAAAATTATTTGTTCTAATTTAATTGCCGATAGCGGAGGGGTAGATTTGTCTCGCATAATTAAAGTCACATTGTTTTCAGTGATCTCATTAGCATTGTTTTTTTATTATATTAATTTCACTTTTAAAATACCCATCCATTCTGATGCAGCATCCGTAGTTCTTATGGCAGATGCCATGACAAAAGGAGATTACTTTCTAAAGGATTGGTATTTATCCACAGGCTCGTATTATACGACTGAAATATTTCTCTATTACTTATTTGTTTCTGTGTTAGGAATAACTCCTTTAATCATAAAATATGCCTCTGCGATTTGGTTGCTGGGCGTAGTATGGTGTACAGTATTTTTATCAGGAAAAACTAGAGAAGGGTTTAAAATTAGTAGTTCCATTGTTACCTTTTCTTTAATAGCGATTCCTTCACAGTTTGTTGCAGGTCAAATTCTAAATGGTCCAATGCATATTAGCTCAATGCTATATGTATTGCTTGCGTTTATTTTTCTTGAGTATGTAGAAAATAATGCTGTCAAATATTCATTATTTTTGTTTTTATCAACTGTTTCACTTGTAGCGGATCCATTTGTGTTATGGTTTTTTGTTTTGCCAATGATTTTAACAAGTGCGATCTTATGGATTCAAGAACGTCAGAAAAAGCATATTTACGTTGTGCTGACATCGGTTGGATCGTACATATTATCGAAAGTAATACTTTCTATATTGAGCTTTAATGTCCCTTCGGTTGGGATAGCAAAATTTGTAGAGTTCGAAAATATAAAAAATAATATCGTGTTAGCGATAAAGGGAATGTTAACTCTATATGATGCAAACATTTTTGGAGGAGAGATAGCGTCACTTTCAACTATAAAGAGCGGTATACATTTTGTTTTATTAATTACAATAATATATTTAATTTATAATGCGGTTAAAAATTTTAGTTTATCAAAAAAAATGGATAGAATGTATGTTTTCTTATTATGCGCAATACTAATAAACTTTTTTGAATATTTAATAAGCAACATGCCGGTTGATTTGGGGTCGACACGCTATTTGTTTCCTATGTTAATCTATATAACGATATTTATTGGAAGATATGGAATTTCTAAGATAAACATCTTGGGTATGAAGAAACGCATTGTGTTAGGTATTATTTCACTAATTATTATCAGCACATATGTTGTTACGCCCTTTAAGATCAATTATATGACTGAAAACAAGGTTGCTACATTTTTAGTTGAAAATAACTTGAAACATGGCTACGGTTCTTATTGGAACTCTTTGAATTTGACAGTAGAGAGCAAAGGATTAGTAAATGTATATCCTGTAGTATCGGATGGGGAAGTAATTATGCCATTTAGATGGTTGAGTTATGAAAAATGGTATAACCAGGATGTTAATTTTATAGTTTTTTCTAATGATAATTGGGGACAAGTGAATAAACAAACGGTAATTAAATCGTTTGGGGAACCTACAGAAATTCATAAAATTGAACAACATGAGATTTATGTTTGGGATAAGTCTATTTCTAAGAAGTTGAAGAAATGATAGAAAAGTGCCTTTAAAAAGCTTTTTTTAAAATGAGGTGTTTGCATATGAAAGGAATCATCTTAGCAGGCGGTAGCGGTACGCGGCTGTATCCTTTAACTAAGACAATATCCAAGCAGTTGCTTCCGATTTACGATAAACCTATGATTTATTACCCGCTATCTGTATTAATGCTAGCTGGTATTACTGAAATACTGATAATCTCAACTCCTGAGGATACTCCTAGATTTAAACAGTTACTAGGAAATGGGAATGAGTTAGGCCTTCAGCTAAGCTACGCCGTTCAACCATCTCCAGATGGACTAGCTCAAGCTTTCATCATTGGAGAAGAGTTTATCGGAGAAGATAATGTTGCTTTAATACTGGGAGATAATATTTATTATGGACAAGGATTCTCAGAACTGTTAATGAAGGTTGCAAAACGTGAAGAGGGCGCAACCGTGTTCGGTTATAAAGTTAAGGATCCTAAACGATTTGGCGTGGTAGAATTTGATCATGATTTGAAGGTTAAATCTATCGAAGAGAAACCTGAGTATCCTAAATCTCAATTTGCAGTTACAGGCCTATATTTTTATGATAACAATGTTGTTCAGATTGCCAAACAAATTGAGCCATCAGCCAGGGGCGAACTCGAAATCACAGATATAAATAATGCATATCTTAAAAGAGGAAAGCTAAATGTTGAACTTCTAGGTCGTGGTTTTGCATGGTTGGACACAGGGACGCATGATTCTTTGATGCAAGCCTCCCATTTTATTGAAACAGTGGAGAAGAGACAAGGTTTTAAAGTGGCGTGTATTGAGGAAATAGCTTTTTACAAAGGATATATTTCAGCTGAACAATTAGAATTACTTGGTCAGAGCATGCTCAAGAATGAGTATGGACAGTATTTGTTGGATATCGCAAAGCAAAGTATATCAGATAGAAAAAATCAAAATGAAATGGAACATGCTTATTATGGATAACAATCTTAAAACAATACTTGTAACTGGCGGGGCTGGTTTTATTGGTTCAAATTTCATCCCGTATTTTCTAAAGAAATACGAGGATTATACTCTGATTAACCTAGATAAGTTAACTTATGCAGGAAATACAAGGAATTTATCGGAGGTAATAAATCACCCTAGATATATTTTCCGACAAGGCGATATCTGTGATCAAGTTTTAGTAAGCCGATTGTTTGAAGAATTTAGCATTGAAGGTGTAATTCATTTTGCTGCAGAATCTCATGTGGACAATTCAATAAAGTCTCCAGAGTCGTTTATTGAAACTAATGTTAAAGGTACTTTTGTGTTATTGAATACGGCAAGAGAATATTGGATGGAGGCGCCTTTTAAGTACAAAAGTGGCTATGAAGGTTGCAGGTTTCATCATATATCGACAGATGAAGTATATGGAACTTTAGGAGAGACAGGGCTATTCACTGAGGAAACACCGTATGCTCCGAACTCCCCTTACAGTGCTAGTAAAGCAAGTTCTGATATGATTGTTAGGAGCTACTACCATACTTATGGTTTGAATGTGGTGACTACAAACTGTTCTAATAACTATGGTCCAAAGCAGCATCGTGAGAAATTAATACCAACAATCATTGATAACGCACTTAATGCTAAGACAATTCCTATTTATGGTGATGGTAAAAATGTGAGGGATTGGCTTTATGTTACCGATCATTGCAAGGGTATAGACTTGGTGTATCATGAGGGTGACAGTGGCGAAACCTACAATATCGGTGGACGTAACGAGCGTGAAAATATCTATATAGCAACGCTTATCTGTGAACTACTAGATGACATTGCTTCACACGTGAAAGATAAAAGTTTGAATAGCTATAAAGAATTAATTCGTCATGTAAATGATCGACCGGGACATGATCGTAGATATGCTATTGACGCTACTAAGATTGAAACGGAACTCAACTGGATGGCAGATGAAAATTTCGAGACTGGTATTAAGAAGACTGTGGAGTGGTACGTCCATCAATTTCAGTTGGAAAGGAACTAAATATGCAAAGTTGCTTAATGGATATAAAGGTTCATTCAGATCCAGTAAGGGGAAGTCTATCCGTAATAGAGTCTAATCTCCAAGTTCCTTTTGATATAAAACGAGTGTTTTATATATATGGAGCAAAGCATGATGTTAGAAGAGGCGGACATGCTCATTATAAGACGAGACAAGCTCTTATCTCTATCTCAGGATCTTGCAAAGTTTCTCTTGATAATTTGAAACGGGTAGATGAAGTGTCATTAGATGCGCCTCAAACAATGCTTTTACTCGAGCCTGATGATTGGCATGAAATGTATGATTTTTCAGAGGATTGTATATTACTAGTGCTTGCTTCACATCATTATGAGTCAGAAGACTATATTCATAGCTATGATGACTTTTGTGAGGTGTACAAAAATGAAGTACTATAAACATCCACAAGCGCTAGTGGAAACTGACAATATAGGAGAAGAGACTCGTATTTGGGCATTTTCCCATATTCTACCTGGTGCAACTATTGGTGAGAATTGCAATATTAATGATCATACTTTTATTGAGAATGACGTTATTTTAGGAAACAATGTTACTGTTAAATCAGGTGTGTATATTTGGGATGGAGCGAGAATTAAAGATAATGTATTCATTGGCCCAAATGTTACCTTTACAAATGATCTAAGACCACGTTCAAAGCAGTATCCTGATCATTTTCTCGAGACCGTTATAGAGGAATGGGCATCTATTGGTGCGAATTCTACAATAATAGCTGGAGTCACAATTGGAAAATATGCGATGATAGGTGCTGGTTCTGTTGTAACAAAGGATATACCTAATAATTCTTTATGGTTTGGAAATCCAGCAAAATTTATTGATTATATATGTAACTGTGGTGAGAAAATAAACTCTGATTTGGTGTGCGTTAAGTGTAGCAAACAATATGAGTTAAATAATTCAATACTAGGTGAGAAAAATGATTAATTTTTTGGATTTAAAGAAGATTAATTTAAGACATGAACATGAGATGATGGATGCTATTCAAAAATTCATGCACTCCGGATGGTATGTACTCGGAGAGGATGTTAAACGATTTGAAGCTGCATTTGCTCAATATTGCGGATCAAAGCATTGTATAGGTGTTGCTAATGGATTGGATGCACTTGCACTTATTATCAGAGCATATGAGATAGGTGAAGGGGATGAAGTAATAGTCCCATCCAATACCTATATAGCTTCAATTCTTTCTGTTTCTATGAATGGTGCCACACCTATTCTTGTTGAGCCGGACTTGCACACCTACAATATAGATCCTGCCTTAATAGAGGAGAAAATAACTTCGAATACAAAAGCTATTATGGTTGTGCATCTTTATGGACAGACATGTGATATGGATGTTATTAATCGTATTGCTAAGAAGCATAATTTAAAAGTTATAGAAGATTGTGCGCAGGCCCATGGGGCTGTATACGATAGAAAAAGAGCAGGCAATCTAGGCGACGCTGCTGCCTTTAGTTTTTACCCTGGTAAGAACTTAGGGGCTTTAGGCGATGCCGGAGCTGTAACTACTAATGATGATTCTTTAGCACAAAAACTCTTTGCTATTAGAAACTACGGTTCACATAGAAAATATGAGAATATTTATAAAGGGGTCAACAGTAGACTAGATGAGATGCAGGCTTCCCTATTAAGCGTTAAATTGAAATACCTTGACGAAGATAACTTAAAAAGAAGAGAAATTGCAAATTACTACTTGAATTTTATCAATAATCCTTTGATTGTTCTACCTTCTGTAATGCATGAACCGGAGTCTCACGTTTGGCATTTATTTGTAGTGAGAGCTGATAACAGGGATAGTTTGCAGAAATATTTATTAGAGCATGATATTCAAACTCTAATTCACTACCCAATTCCACCACATAAACAAGAAGCATACAGCGAATGGGGGCAGCTGAATTTCCCTATATCAGAAAAGATCCACAAGGAAGTATTGAGTCTACCGATCAGTCCTGTTATGGATATGACAGATGTGAGAAAAGTTGTGGAGGTAATAAATCGTTATGGCAAGTAAAAAGCTTTTTTCTATTCTTGTTCCGGTTTATTACAATGAACTTAATATCCCACACACCGTACCAAGACTGCAGAATCTGCAGAGTCTATTAACTGAATATGAGCTAGAGTTCGTATTTGTGGATGATGGATCAGGTGATAATTCACTTCAGTTATTGTTAGAAGAAAAAGAGAAGGACAATAGAATAAAAGTAGTAAAATTAAGTAAAAACTGTGGTTCAATGGCTGCCATACAGGCAGGTCTTCATCATGTAGAAGGTGATATAGTAGGGATAATCTCTGCGGATCTACAGGATCCTCCTGAATTATTTGCTGATATGCTTAGCCGTTGGGAAGACGGGAATAAAGTGGTTCTTGCGACTAGACAGGATAGAGAAGAATCGTTCTCACAGAAAGCATTTTCAAATACTTATTATTTCTTCATGGACAAGCTTGCGATTAAAGGCTACCCGCAGGGCGGGTTTGACTTTGTCCTAATCGATAGACAAATTGTTCAAGAGCTAAATCAAATCAATGAAAAAAACACGAATATTATGAGTTTAATCTATTGGTTAGGTCATGAAAGAAGTGTTGTACCCTATACTAGGGAAGAAAGAAAGTTAGGGCAATCAAGATGGACGCTATCTAAAAAGATTAAATTGTTTATTGATTCTTTTGTGAGCTTTTCGTATGTCCCAATTCGTTTCATGTCTTTGACAGGCTTTATAGTTGCATTTTTTAGTTTTCTCTATGGAATGTTTGTAATTATTAATGCTCTTACTGGAGTAACAAATATACAAGGTTGGACTTCAATAATTGCATTAATCACGTTTTTAATAGGGCTTATTATGATTATGTTAGGATTAATTGGAGAATATTTATGGAGAATATTAGATGAAACACGAAAGAGACCAGCATTCGTTATTGATGAAGTTTTTAAATAAAGAGTTTTTTAAATTTCTGGTGGTAGGAATAATAAATACGGCATGTACCTATTTAATATACTTACTGCTATTAAATGCTTTTTCTTATACAGTCTCTTATACTATTTCTTATATAAGTGGTATTCTCATTTCTTATTTACTTAATTCATACTATGTATTTAAAGAAAAATTAAACTACAAGAAAATGATTCAATTTCCTTTAGTTTATGTAGTTCAGTACTTGTTGAATGCAGTATTGCTGTACGTACTAGTAGATAATTCGAAATTGGAGAAAGAGTATGCGCCACTGATAGTAATCATACTATCTATTCCGATAACATACATTTTGAGTAAGTTGATAATAAAAAAGAAATAGATGAATTTCAAGCGAGTTTTATTACAACATCGCTTCATTAGGTTTACAGAGCCTCTTCTTGCGTGACAAGAAGGGGTTCTTTTTGTACAATGGACAAGAACGTACATTCGTAGTTACACGGAAACCACCTATTCCAATATACCTTCATTGACACCCCCTTTCCGCTGGCTTAGACTTATTCTGTTAGGCCCATCATATTAAAATGTACGGGCCATTGGTCAGCGCTTGTATGTGCTGGAGCGTGAGATGTATATACAGAGAGTGGAGGAACTGAAGTGGCGGCTTCCGCAAATGGAATGAGTGCAATTCATGATATACAGTTAAGACAATGGAAACATGTATTTAAGCTTGATCCGGACAAAGAAATTAACGATGAGTGTCTGGAGCGGGTATGTATGTCCGGTTCTGATGCCATTATGGTTGGGGGATCAAGTGGAGTTACATTTGAGAATACAGTGGACCTGATGGCGCGCGTTCGCAGATTTGCACTGCCTGTGGTACAGGAGGTATCCGATCTGGATGCGGTCGTACCCGGTTTTGACGCGTACTTTATCCCAATGGTGATGAATACAACGAGCACGGATTGGTTAGTAGGCCAGCATAAGCGTGCGATTGAACAATACGAATATATGATGCCGTGGGAAATGATTATTCCAGAGGGGTATATTATTTTGAATCCGGAAGCAACAGCGGCGAAAGTAAGTCGGGCGAATGCAAACCTAACAGCTAAGGAAGCAGCGGCATATGCGCATATTGCGGACAAGCTGATGCGTCTGCCTGTTATATATGCAGAGTACAGCGGAATGTTTGGTGATATGGACACGGTTATGCAGATTAGGAAGGCGGCAAGCCAGGCGCATGTCATCTATGGCGGTGGTATTCGGACTGTGGAGCAGGCTAGACTGGCTGCGCAAGCTGCGGATACGATTGTGGTAGGTAATGTGGTGTACGAAGACTTGGAGGCTGCTCTTGCTACCGTTGAGGCCGTCAAGGCGAGCGACTAGAAGGTTTAATGTTAGGATTTTAGGATTATCATATTTAAATTGCTATTATGAAGTTTTTTACTAAAGAAAGTTCAGTAAGGTTTGGTATGTATTTAGTGATAAATATAAAATCATAGGTAGTAGTTGCTTTGCTAGGGAGCTTCTTTGATTAATTGTGTTTATGAGATCATGGGGACACAATATTTCTTCTTAAGAGTGAGTTCTTGGCATCAGATCAGAGGTCCCAATAAGATTATTTGATGGATAGTCACGATTAATTTATGGATCGTTATAATAAATATTAGGTAGGGAAGGAGCTTACAGACTTATGTTTGAATTTCTGGAATCAGCGGATGAGGGGAAGAAGCCAGCGAAGATGGCGACGGACATTCATGAGGCGATTAAGAGGCTGAACCCTGAGCAGCGGCGAGCGGTAGAGGCAACGGAAGGACCATTGCTTATTATGGCGGGAGCGGGATCAGGCAAGACACGCGTGCTGACGCACCGTATTGCTTACCTAATCGCGACGCGTAAGGCGGCGCCGTGGAGCATTTTGGCGATTACATTTACAAATAAAGCATCGCGCGAGATGCAGGAGCGTGTTGCCAAGTTAGTAGGACCAGAAGGCCAAGATATTTGGGTTTCTACGTTCCACTCCATGTGTGTACGTATATTACGTCGTGATATTGAGCGACTTGGGTTTTCTTCGAACTTTACGATTCTGGATTCTTCGGATTCCTTGTCGGTTATTCGTGGCATTATGAAGGAACAGAATGTAGATACGAAAAAGTTTGATCCTAAGGCTGTGCAGTCCACGATTAGCACCGCAAAGAATGAACTTGTTACGCCGAAGCGATTCGAGGAGAAGATAGGCGATTATTTTGATGGTCTTGTCTCTAAAGTATACACGCAGTATCAGAAGCGGCTTCGTTCGAATAATGCGCTGGATTTTGACGATATCATTATGAAGACAACGCAGTTGTTTAAGGACGAGCCAGAAGTGCTGGACTTCTATCAGAAGAAATTTAAATACATTCATGTTGACGAGTATCAGGATACGAACCGTGCGCAGTACATGTTATGTCGTATGTTAGCGGATCAGCATCGCAATATTTGTGTAGTAGGCGATAGCGACCAATCGATTTATCGCTGGCGGGGGGCGGATATTACGAATATCCTCAATTTTGAAGAGGATTACCCGAATGCAACTACGATTATGCTGGAGCAGAACTACCGTTCGACTGCCAATATTCTGAACGCGGCGAACCAAGTGATTCAGAACAACACGGGACGGAAGCCTAAGAAACTGTGGACAGACAGCGGCGAAGGCAATCCAATCAAAGTGTATCAAGCGGATACGGAGCATGATGAGGGATACTTTGTGACGGCCGAGATTAAGAAAAACCAGATGAGCGGGAAATCATACAGCCAGCATGCAATTTTGTACCGGACGAATGCACAGTCTCGTGTAATCGAGGAAATTCTCATTAAATCCGAAATTCCTTACCAGATCGTAGGCGGAATCAAGTTCTACGATCGTAAAGAGATTAAAGATGTGCTGGGATATTTAAGATTAATTTCCAACCCTGACGACGATATCAGTCTGGAGCGGATTGTAAACGTACCGAAGCGAGGCATTGGCGCGACAACAATTGCCAAGCTTGCGGAAGCAGCATCGGAGCGGGGCACGTCGATCATGAAAGTGATTGGCGACATGGATTTGCTTGATATTGCGCCGCGCACGAAGGGTACACTTCGCGAATTCTATAGCATGATCGATAGTTTGAATAAGATGCAGGAATTTGTCTCTGTAACTGAACTGACGGAGAAGACGCTGGAGTTGTCCGAGTATAAGCTTGAGCTGCAGCGTGAGAATACGTTAGAGTCCAAAGCTCGTATGGAGAATATCGACGAGTTCCTGTCGGTAACACAAGAATTTGAGCAGCGTAATGAGGACAGGTCACTTGTATCCTTCCTGACGGATCTGGCACTCATTGCGGACATCGATTCTATGAACGATGCAGAGGACGAGGAACAGACCGACTCTGTCATTCTGATGACGATGCACAGTGCGAAGGGGCTGGAGTTTCCTGTTGTGTTTATCATTGGCATGGAGGAAGGGGTATTCCCGCATAGCCGAGCGTTTACGGATAACGAGGAGCTGGAGGAAGAACGGCGCTTAGCGTATGTTGGCATTACGCGGGCGGAGCAGCAGTTGTTCTTGACGTCTGCGCGCACGCGGACTTTGTTTGGACGGACGAATGCGAATCCGTCGTCTCGTTTCTTAGGCGAGATTCCAGACGAGCTGAAGGAAGATGTATCGCCATCTGGCGGGCGTTACGGGAGCTTTGATCGTTACGGCCGGCAAGCTGCATCCGCAGGTTATGGTGGACGCGGACTTGGCTACAACGGTGCAGGCGGTGGATCAGCCGCTGGTACAGCACCTGGCAGTACGGGCTATGGCACAGCAGGGCAAGCGGCGGCACGCAGCTCTGCGGGCACATTTGGCGGTGCGATGCGCCCTGCAGGAGCAGGGGGAGCAGCAGGTACGAACCGCGTGACGGTGTCTACGCCGCTGGATAAGGCAAAGCAAGCGGGCAGCGGTGATGCAAGTTTCCAGGCTGGCGACAAGGTTTCCCACGGCAAGTGGGGGATCGGGGTAATCGTATCCGTCAAAGGAACAGGAACGGATACCGAGCTGCAGATTGCCTTCCCAGCTCCAGTAGGAGTGAAGCGTTTGTTGGCTGCGTTTGCGCCTGTTACAAAGGTTTGATCTAGAAATATACAAATGAATAAAGTGCAGGCACAGTATGTGGGTAAAAAATACACTTGTATATTCATTTCTTATTTTCCAGACAATATCTGATAACTAGTACAACTGAACTGTACACGTATCGCGTTACTATAGAAGTACATCACGCCCGTCATGGCAGCAATAACAGATACAGGCCATGTGCGGGCGTGTTACATATAAAGGCAGGGTCTAAATACAGGAATAGGATAGGATGCTCTGCTGATCTGCTTAACACAGGCCTACAGAACCACTGATAACTCAAATAGACTTAATCATTAGGAAAGGGGCGTGCCCATACATGACTAGCCAAGCAGCCTCCGCTGAACAACAAGCCCGCATTCAGGAGCTTATAACCGAGCTGAACCGGTACAACTACCATTACTACACGCTCGACAATCCCATTGCAAGCGACAAGGAGTACGATGTGCTCTATGATGAGCTTGTAGCGCTGGAGCAGCAGACAAGTGTTGTGCTGCCTAACTCACCCACGCAGCGGGTTGGCGGCGAACTGCTGAACGGGTTTGATCCGCATCGACATCTTGCGCGCCTGTGGAGCCTAGACAAAGCACAGAATGAAGAGGATCTGCAAGCTTGGTACCAGCGTGTCATTAAGCTAATTGCAGATTATAATACTAAGAATCCTAACGCTGAACCACTGCCAGACCCGAATTTTGTCGTGGAGCTGAAGTTTGATGGCCTTACATTAAATCTGACATATAGCAAAGGTGAACTCGTGCAAGCGGCAACACGCGGCAACGGTTCGATAGGAGAGTCTATTCTTCCGCAGGTGAGGACGATTCGCTCTGTACCGCTCACAATCCCGTATACGACTGGCACACTTGAGATTCAAGGCGAAGGAATTATGAATCTATCCGTGCTGGAGGCCTATAACCAGACGGCTGCCGAACCACTTAAAAATGCACGCAACGCTGCAGCAGGCGCCCTGCGCAATCTAAACCCAAAAGTGACGGCGACCCGGAAGCTTAACGCTTTTTTCTATAACGTTGGTTATACGGATGAACTGGCGTTTGACACCCATCAAGAGATGATGCAATTTCTGCGCGACAACGAGTTCAAAGTTAATCCATATGTGACTTACTACAGTACGATTGACGAGGTCAAAGCAGAATTGCAGCGTGTTCAAGAGCAACGGGCTTCATTGGACTATTTGATTGACGGAGCTGTTGTAAAGCTGACAGACATGCGGACCCGTGAAGTGTTGGGGTACACCGACAAGTTCCCGCGTTGGGCAGTAGCCTTTAAGTTTGAAGCAGAAGAGACAACGACTGTTTTGGAGAGCGTCAGTTGGGAAGTCGGTCGGACGGGGAAAATTACGCCAGTCGCCCGTGTTGAAGCAGTAGAGCTGGCAGGGGTTACGGTTCAAAATTGTACACTGAACAATATCGGGGACATCGAACGTAAGAATCTAAAGTTTGCTCTGGGTTCACGTGTATTTATACGCCGTTCCAATGATGTGATCCCTGAGATATTGGGCAAGGTAACTGAAGAACAGGATGGTCAAGAAATTGTATGTCCAACACAATGCCCTTCCTGCGGCTCAGAATTGGAAATGCGCGGAGCACATTTGTTCTGCAACAATAGACTTGGCTGCAAACCGCAGATCGTAGCAAGATTGGCTCACTTTGCATCTCGCGACGCGATGGATATCGAGACGTTCAGCGTGATGACAGCAGAGCAGTTGTACGACGAAGTCGAGGTGCGTGATCCGGCTGATCTGTACGCGCTCACTTTCGAGCAGCTTGTAGCATTAAACCGCTTTGGTGAGAAGAAAGCGAACAATTTACTGCAATCGCTGGAGACCAGTAAGACGCGGGAGTTGTCCTCCTTCTTGTTTGCGCTGGGCATTCCGAACACAGGTAAGACAACGACACGTGCGCTCGCTGAGCATTATCTTAGTTTGGAAGGTGTCATAAGCGCTACAGCAGAAGAACTGATGGGGATGCAGGATGTTGGCGCGATTGTAGCAGACAGCATCGTAGGTTACTTTGCCGATCCATTGAATCGGGCGAGTGTGGAGAAGATGCTTGCACTAGGCGTTGCGCCACAGAGCGAGGAGCCAAAGGCACCAGTGAGTACGGATTCTGTCTTCTTTGGCAAAACGGTAGTTCTTACAGGGACGCTGCACCAACTGACGCGCGATGATGCCACTGCTAAGCTGGAAGCTTGCGGCGCGAAGGTAACAGGAAGTGTGTCCAAGAAGACAGATCTTGTGATCGCTGGCGAAAAGGCCGGCAGCAAGCTGGCTAAGGCAGAGCAGCTTGGCATTCAGACGATTACGGATGAAGATGAGTTTGTTCGTCTGCTAAATGAGGCGTTGGGCGAGGGATAAATACAGTATGATATGGCTCAACTCGGTATAGCTGTGGACAGCCGGACTAACCAATACTTCTAAATGTCATAAGATAACCATGTCAATTTGAAGTAAGGCCTTTCGAGTGCAGGTGAGTAGCAATTCACTGTATCCTCTCTTCGCTGACCAAGGAGAACGATCTTATCCTGAATAAAAAGTTGCAGCGCTAACAGCCCCCATTCCGAGTGGAGTGGGGGCTGCTCGTGTTACGTTTAACTCTACTATAAAATCCGACCAGACTTGGTACGCCGCCATCTGCTATCGAACCTAGAAGGTTTGCAGTAGGGACGATATTCGTGCTCCATCCCAAACCTGGCTTAAGCGTAGCCAGCCGCTATAAGTTAACAGGTGATACACCTTGATGTTAACGTAGATATAGGACATACCGTACATTGTTGCTAAAGGCCAAATAGTAAAGGTATACCAGATTAACAACTGGAATAATAAGCAGAATGATTTCAAGTCCGCTCCGGCCGAACGCTTTTATAAATTTGTACATCAAATAAATACTAGCCACAATATTAACAAACGGGATAATGAGGAGTAGGAGGAACCACAAGCTCTCCTGCGCCACCCGGATTACAAGCACGATATTTAAAATGGGAATAAAGGCAAACCAAGACTTGTCGTACCCGGCTTTATTGCCAAGTACATAATAAGGCACTGTTCCGATCAGGTAAAATACCAAATAAAGAAGGATGGAAAATAGACCCCAGCCTAACCCTAGTAGGCCGTCCTCGTAGAAGTTATACATCATATCACTCCTTTGTTATATCGTTCTCATCGTTTTACCTTTCAGGCTGCTAAGCACGCATTAGCACGTATGAGGGATATATTAGAGTATGGTGACATAACTACTTTAATGACCTTGTGTATAGGCTGGGTGAAAAACTAATGAATTTTATTCACGACGTAAAATAAGGGCGCTCATCGCTTCAAGCGAGATGGAAACCTTGCTGCTTTGAACCACAACAGTCTCTCCCGAAACTTCATTGTGCCATTCACCTTGAGGTAACGACAGTCGAATCGTCCGACGACGGGAACTGTTATTGAGCAGCACTATAAAATGACTAAGTTCGTCAGCACGCTCATATGCGATGACCCGATCATTTTCCTTTGCATACAAGAAGCGGAAGCTGCCGGTTCGAAGCGCTGTAAATTTGTGTCTAAATGCTATCGTGTCCTGATAATGCTGCAGCAGTTCTAGATCCTGCTTCGATTCATCCCACTCCATACATTTGCGGCAGTCAGGGTCGTTGCCTCCGTCCAGTCCGATCTCGTCTCCGTAGTAGATACACGGTGTCCCCAGGAAGGTCAGCTGGAACAAAGAAGCCAGCTTCAACTTGCGCTTATCCCCGCCGCATAAAGTCAGTAATCGTGCTGTGTCGTGGCTGTCGAGCAGGTTAAACATCACTTCATTCGCCTGCTGCGGATAACTGGCCAATTGATGTTCGATTGCCTGCGCGAATTGTATGCCGTCGATCTTGCCCTCTGCAAAGAAATCGTGCATGGCATACGTGAACGGATAATTCATGACCGCATCAAACTGATCCCCCTGCAGCCACATCATGCCTTCGTGGAACATCTCACCGAGAATGTACGCTTCTGGATTAACGGCTTTTACTGTCTGTCGGAATTCCCGCCAGAATTGATGATCGACTTCATTGGCGACGTCGAGGCGCCAGCCGTCAATGCCGACTTCTTCAATCCAGTACCGGGCTACTTCAAGCAAATATTGCTTAACCGCTGGATTTTCAGTATTTAATTTTGGCATCATTGGTGTAAAAGCAAACGTATCAAAGGTTGGAATGCCGTCAATGACCGTTAGCGGGAACTGGCGGACATGGAACCAATCTTTGTAGATGGATTCTTCGCCTTTCTCCAACACGTCGACGTAAGGCTCAAAAGTATAACCGCAATGGTTAAACACAGCATCCAGCAGCACCCGAATGCCCTTGCGATGGCAGGCAGCTACCAGTTCCTTGAGCTTTTCGTTAGACCCAAAGTGTGAATCCACTTTCATGTAATCTTTTGTGTCGTATTTGTGATTGGTCGTTGCTTCAAATATTGGCGTAAAATAAATAGCCGTAATACCCAGCTTCGCCAGATGGTCAAGGTGGTCCATTACCCCTTGCAGGTCCCCTCCAAAATAATTGTCCGGTGTCGGTTCGCCTCCCCAAGGCAGTACGCCTTCAGGGTCGTTGTGTGTATCACCGTTTGCAAAGCGCTCCGGGAAGATCTGATAAAAAACAGCATCCTTCACCCAGGCAGGAGGGGTAAATACATCTACGGGGTTCAGAAACGGATACTCGAACCAACTTTTAGTTGGTGTAGGCGTATCCTTTTGAAAACCACGTTCCGTCATCCACACTTCCTCGGTCGAAGACTCCAGCTTAAATACGTACGCGAGTCGACGGAAGGTGGGAACAGTTTCTGCCTGCCAATAGTCAAATAACTCATCTTGGTATAGTCGCGTCATGGATATAGTCGTTGTCTTCTCCAGCCCCTCCCAGCAGTCAAACTTGTCACCGTAGTATACCGTCACACGGCTAACATCGTTTTTCTTAGTGCGAATGCGTACATGAATGGTTTTGCGATCATAGGCATAGGCCCAGTTCTGCTTGGGGCGATGGTAGATAGCTTCTAACAGCATGATGTGATATCTCCTTTAATGTGGGAAAGTGGATTGCTGAATCTTCTGATCTTACGAATGAAGTCATAAACAACTCAGGAACTAAAAACTGAAATAACGAAACAACGAAATAACGAAATAACTAAACAAACAAATAGCCAAACAACGAAACAGCTAAATAACTAAGTATCTAACGGCCTGATGCCCTGACGAATTCATGGTCCCAGCACTACTGTACTGTAAGGCGGTATCGTGCAAGTACCATTAGCCAGGACTGCCCCATCTATGCTGGAAAATACCAACGACTTCATCGTATCGGCAGCACCTGATTGCAGCTTTACCTCCTGCTTAGTGCTAGATAAATTGTGCAGTACGAGCCGCACTTCGTCTTTAGTTGCCCGGATATATCCAGCTACTTTGTCCTGACCAGATGTATAGGACTGGATGCCCCCGTTCTGCAAAGCTTTGTCGGAATTACGGTATGTGATTAGCTTCTTGTAGTGATGCCATAATGACAGAGGATCCTGCATTTGCTGTTCAGCAGATACCGTCTTCTCATTCGAAGCGGCAGGCTCCCACGAAGTCATGCCGTCAGCCTTGGCATCCATAGACCACTGCATTGGCTCCCGCAGCCGCTCATCTGGTTTCATGCCAAGCATTCCGATTTCTTCACCGTAATAAATAAACGGATTGCCAGGCAGCGTAAGCAGCACGGAAGCTGCCATCTTGGCGTGGTTCACGTTGCTGCCCAATTCACTCATGACGCGGTTTCCGTCATGGTTGGACAGGAAGGGCGCATCGACGAATTGACCGTTGGACTGTTTGCTGTAGTACGTATAAATTCGGCTCAACATCGCGCCGACATCTGCGTCCTTCTCATCTGCTACCATCGAGATCAGTCGCTTAGACAGATCAAAGTTAAATGCAGAGTTCAGTGCTTCATTCAGATACGGACCAATAACAGCCGGGGAGTCCCACACTTCACCGACCAGATAGGTATCTGGTTGGACCTCATTGACGGCTTTTCGGAATTCCTGCCACCATAGTTGATTACTTTTTACAACAGCAGGGTCCTGACTTGTATTCTGAAAGTCTTCGTATACATGCTTGGCGGCATCTAACCGGAATCCATCTACGCCAAGCTTAAGCCAGAATTGCGCGGCTTTTTTAATCTCGGCCCGGACATCGGGGTTATCCATATGCAGATCAGGCATACCTTCCCAGAAGATGCCGAGGTAGTGCTGTCCATTTTTCTGGTGCCAAGCTTGCTGCCCCCAGGCACCTCTGGTAGCGGGA
Source organism: Paenibacillus sp. ACRRX (assembly GCF_022346885.1). Classification (GTDB taxonomy): domain Bacteria; phylum Bacillota; class Bacilli; order Paenibacillales; family Paenibacillaceae; genus Paenibacillus_B. The sequence goes on along the minus strand of NZ_JAKRNK010000003.1, from coordinate 9,952 downwards.
TCCAGCTTCAAATCCTCCGCCCACATATACCAATTTCGTTTTGGATGATCTATCCCTTTCATCGATTGGGTGAACCAGGGGTGCTCGCTACTCGTATGGTTCACGACCAAGTCCATCACAAGTGACATATCGCGTTTGTGGACTTCTGTTAGCAGCCGCTTGAAGTCCTCCATCGTGCCGTAGTCAGGGTTAATGCTGTAATAATCGGTAACATCGTAGCCGTGATAGGAAGGAGAAGGATTAATCGGCATCAGCCACAGATGCTTAACACCAAGGTCTTGCAAGTAATCCAGCTTGGCAGTAATGCCATTTAGATCCCCGATTCCGTCTTTATTGGTGTCATAGAACGAACGGACAAATATTTCATAATAGACACCGCTGCTAGGGCCCATCGGGGTGAGGGCGTCGGTTAACTGTAACGTTTTGTTGACGTCGGATAATGTTGCTTCTACTTGTGGAGACGGTGCGGTTGACTTGCTGGCTGCTGACGTTGATGTATTGGAGGAGGATTGGCAGCTGGAAGCAAACAGCATCGTTGTGATAGCTAGCGTTGTAAGCAGAAACCGAACAATTGGTTTGGACTTGAACAAATGGATCACGCTCCTTAGTGCAGTGGTGGACATGCATAGCAGGTACAGATCATTTCATTTATCAAGCGGACAGCGGTGAGATACAAATACCTCTAGCGGCTGCAGTACTCTCAAACAACTATTATTTATTCAGCAATGCTGATTCTAATATTTCGACGGGTGCCTGAACCGAATCGCGCCATATGAGCTGATGGGGAATAATGATACGGGCTTGCTCGAAGCCTTCTCCCTTAATACGCTGCACAAGGGCTTGCACGGCCGATTGACCCATCTGGTAGGTGCCAATGTCAACGCTTGAGATTTGCGGCAGACACATCTGAGCCAACAGGGTGTTGTTAAATCCTACTACGCTGCATTCTTCAGGAACACGCAAACCGTTGTTCCACAAGGTGCGGATAATGCTAAATGCCATCACGTCATCAGTTGCGATAATAGCGGTTGGACGTTCTGCTAACGATAAAATTTGCTCGGTGATCTTGGCGGCCGATTCTGGTGTGAATGCGCCCTCATATACATAACCACGATCAAACGGTATGCCAGCTTCCAACAGCGCCTTGCTGAATCCATCCAGTCGGTCCTTGGATACGGTCAAATCAAATGGACCGCTCACAAAGGCGATTCGACGGTGCCCAAGGTTTATGAGGTGCCGTGTGATCGCTTGTGATGCTGCAATGTTGTCGTTATCGACGGAGGTTATGTCACTAAAGTCCTCACTGCGTCCCACGAGCACAAACGGAAACTTTTTCTCGCGAAGAAAGGAGATATTGACATCATCCTTATGCGAGTCCAGCAAAATAATACCGTCAACGTTACGACCACGCACTAATCGCTCTACCGCCTTGACCTCTTCTTCCGCATTGGATCCCGTTGTCATCAGAATATCGTAATGAATGGAGGCTGCTTTGGCCACCATGCCGCGTATAATTTCCGAGAAAAACTGATTCTGTAACAATTCATCTGCAGGGCGAGGAAGCACGATTCCGATATTGTGTGTCGTGTTCGTTACCAGGCTTTTGGCCAACATATTCGGGTGATAGCCGAGTTCATCCATCACCTTGCGTACTTTGCGACTTGTTTTCAGGCTGATCCGCGAATCATTCGAAATGACCCGCGACACAGTCGAAGGGGATACGCCGGCTTGTTCGGCTACATTTACAATCGTTACTGCCATAAATAATACCTCGCTTAACTAGAACTATTCCGATTATGTGTCAAAGTATAGAGGATAAAATATTTTTGTGCAAACGGTTTACAAACAATATGGCACTGTGTATAATTCGGTTTAGGCGTAACCGCTTACAACATAAGTAATAGCAAGGAATTATTTTTTTAGTTATTTGTGCAAAGGTTTGCATAAATTAATGAGATATAAATCACGTCTGTCATTATTTTTACCTTTGCGCGCTTTGTTCCACACCATGAACCAGAATCGAAAGGGGCAGTAAAGAAGATGAAGAAATGGGTAGCAATGCTGTTGTCAGTCATGATGGTATTCACAATTACGGCATGTACATCTAGCGGAAGCAATTCCACTCCGGCGGATACGGGCACCTCTACAGAAACAACAGACAATACATCAGCTGGAAATGAAGAATTGAAACCTGAGGATGGTGCAAATCTGATCGTATGGGAAAGTAAAGAGGCTCGTCCTTTCATAGAGGCAATTGCGAAGGAGTTCACAGCTAAATACAACGTCCCAGTTAAATACGAAGAAGTAGCCGCACCTGACCAAGTGAACAAGCTGATAAATGACGGTCCAGCCGGCATTGCAGCAGATGTTGTCGTGTTTCCGCACGACAATTTGGGCAAAGCGGTAACAGCCGGATTGATTTTACCAAATGATTTCCACGAACAGAAGACGCGTGCAGAGAACTCCGAACTAGCGGTTAACGCAGCTTCTTTCGACAGTATACTGTATGGCTACCCGCGTTCTGTAGAGACGCTAATCATGTTCTACAACAAGGATCTGGTTCCAGAAGCGCCTAAGACAATGGAAGAAGTCGTCGAATTGTCCAAGAAGATGAACGACGTGAAAAACAAAAAGTATACGTACATGTGGGAGATCGGTAACTTCTACTACGATTACATGTTCCTTGCATCCACTGGTGGGTACGTATTTGGCAACAACGGCAGTGACAAAGCCGATATTGGCTTAAACAATGAAGGTGCCATTAAAGGAGCATCGTTCTTGCAGCAATTCGCCAAGCAAGTGCTTCCACTGACGACTTCCGATGTAACGGGTGACGTCAAGAAAGGTCTCTTTACCAGCGGACAATTGGCTTTGAATATTGATGGTCCTTGGGCTATCCCCGACCTGAAAGCATCTGGCATTAATCTGGGTGCAGCACCGATCCCTGGCATTGAAGGTCAACCGTCCAAGACATTCTCTGGCGTTAAAGCTTGGTATGTGAACTCTTACTCGAAATATCCTAACGCTGCAAAGCTGTTTGCTGAATTTGCTTCAACAAAAGATGCACAGTTGAAAAACTACGAAATGACGGGTGTCGTTCCTTCTAATAAGGAAGCGGCAGCAGACAGCAAAGTAGCGGGCGATCCGTTTACAGTAGCTGTACTGGAGCAGTTCAAGAACTCTTATCCAATGCCTGCAATCCCAGAAATGGGAAGTGTGTGGAGTCCGATGGCCGCTGGCTTGGCAGATGTGCTTAATAAAGGTAAAGACCCGAAAGCGGCACTTGATAATGCCGTACAACAAATTAAAGATGCTGTGAAGTAAAAGAGATAGAGAGGGGGCCCGGGGGAGTGATCAACGCTCGCCCGGGTCGTTTCATTGGATAGTTACGGTTATACAAATGCGAACATGATCTTTAGGTTAGCGAGAGAGGGGAGAACCTCATGGCCACTAGACAATCAGCTTCAGCGAGTAACGCAGCGACAATCAGCCGCCAACCTCAGCCGTCGCCAAAGGAGACTAAGTCCAATACTGCCGCCAAAGCTGCAGTGCTTTCCGGTGTATTTTGGGGTCTTGGGCAACTATTTAATCGTCAATATATAAAAGGCATCCTGTTGATGCTGTTAGAAGCTGTAGGTTTAATTTATTTAATTAATTATTTGCCGCGAGCGGTATGGGGAATTTACACATTGGGTGAAACGCCGTCGCAAATGATGAAGGTTGGAAAGCTGTACAAAATGGTTCCTGGCGACCATTCCATTCATTTAATTATTAAAGGATTAATTACGCTGCTTGTTCTGTTTATATTTGTGTGGGTATATGTACTTGTCGTAAGAGACGCCCATGCAGTAGGACGCATGCGAACTAAAGGTGACAAGCCGAACAATTTCTTGCAAACCTTGGAGTATGTCAAAGAGCAAAAGTTTGCCTACTTGTTCCTTGCACTACCGACGGCTGCAGTGTTGTTCTTTACGATAATGCCTATTATTTTTATGATCTTGCTTGCTTTTACTAACTACTCGGCTCCCGAACATATCCCTCCGGCGAAGCTTGTCGATTGGGTAGGCTTCCAGAACTTTAAAGACTTGCTGCAGCTAGGCACATGGAGCGGTACGTTCTACGGCGTGTTGGCGTGGACCATTATTTGGGCCATACTAGCCACGGTGACCTGTTATTTTGGCGGGATTCTAGTTGCACTTCTAGTTCAACAATCGGGTATCCGCTTTAAAACGATGTGGCGCACAATTTTTATAATCCCGTATGCGATTCCGCAAATGTTGTCTTTCCTTATTATGCGAAACATGTTTAATGGTGAGTTTGGACCGATCAATCAATACTTGAGTTATTTCGGCTTGGGCAAGCTTCCTTGGTTGTCTGATCCGTTCTGGGCGAAAGTAACGGTACTAATGGTAAATATGTGGGTTGGTATTCCGGTAACGATGGTGCTTGTTATTGGTATATTAACGACCATACCAAAAGATATGTATGAAGCGGCAGATGTGGATGGCGCGACAGCGTGGCACAAGTTCAAAGCGATCACAATGCCCATGATTACGTATTCAACTGCTCCGATTCTAATTGGTCAATTTGCTGGTAACATCAACAACTTTAACGTTATTTTCCTGATGACCAATGGTAATCCGCCCAATGGTGAATACCAGTACGCGGGCAGTACGGATTTGCTCGTGACGTGGCTCTACAAGCTGACTTTAGACAATAACAAGTTTAATATGGCAGCTGCAATCGGTATTATCATCTTTATTATCGTTGCTTCGTTGTCGATTTGGAGCTACAGACGTACCCGTTCGTTCCGAGAGGAGGATATGATCCAATGAGTGTAGGGGCTAAGAAGAATTCACGTACTCGGTTACTTTTCAGTTATCTCATGCTGATTATCATCGCGATTTGTGTGTTTTATCCGACGATTTGGATTGTGATGTCTTCCATACGACCTGGATCGTCCATTTACAGCGAGTCACTTATACCTAGCAATCCGACGTTTGAACACTATGTCAGTTTGTTTACATCGGAACAATATCAATATGGTCGTTGGTATTTAAATACGTTAAAGATTGCGACGTTTAATATGATATTTGGCGTTATTCTTGTGGTGATGACTGCTTATGCTTTATCACGTTTTCGGTTCTATGGACGGAAAAACCTGATGTCCGGTATGCTCGTGCTCGGTATGTTTCCTGGCTTTATGAGTATGATTGCAATCTACATCTTGCTTATGCAGTTAAACTTGCTGGATACCCACCTGGCTTTAATTTTAGTGTATTCGGCGGGGGCGCCGTTGGGGGCGTTTGTCGTCAAAGGTTTCTTTGACACAATTCCGAAAAGCTTAGAAGAGTCAGCTCGGATTGACGGTGCAACACACTGGACTGTATTTATTAAAATTATGCTGCCGCTTTCCAAGCCGATGATTACGTACATCGGACTGATGACATTTGCTGGTGCATGGGGTGACTTTATATTTGCTCGCTTGGTGCTGCGGACGAAAGAGAAGTGGACACTGGCCATCGGATTGTGGGATATGGTTAACAATGCATCATCGAACTTTACGATGTTTGCGGCCGGCGCTGTGTTAATTGCGATTCCAATCGCCTTGCTGTATCTGTTCTTGCAGCGCTTCTTGGTAGAAGGGTTAACCGCTGGGGCAAGCAAAGGGTAATCATGAACAGACGCTAGTGACAATAAAAGACGTATAGGTTCCAATCGTGTAGTAACAACAAATAGAGAGCATTTCAATTGGATTGAAAGTAGGAGGGACTATTATGCTAGATACAAGCGCAGCTATACATCCAGAGAACGCAAGCCACCAGACGCAAAGTCATACGGGCGTCCAGCTTGGGAATATTACTCATATACAAGAAATGAATCAGGCGCTGCTACTTGTGGGCAGTCATTTTAATCTGGCTATCACTTCGGTCGATGCAGGAGTCGTTCGACTTAAGACATATCGTGGTCAGCAGCCTAATTGGAACACGACGCCTGCAATTATTGCTTCTGAAGGCCGTGCACCTCAATCACTTACATGGACGGAGACGGCTGAGCAAGTATCGGTCACAATTGGGAACACAATGCTTGAAGTCAATCGCTTAACAGGCGCTATCAGCATTCGTAACGAGGCGCAGCCATCTGTGGAGATGGTAAGCTTGCAGCGCAATCGTGAAACGGTGGGAGACTATACGGCATTTATTACCCTTGCGGAAGACGACCATATTTACGGGTTGGGTGAGAAAACAGGCTTCCTCGACAAGCGTGGCGAGCGTTATACCATGTGGAATTCAGACGTATATGCACCTCACGTGCCCGAAATGGAAGCCTTATATCAATCTATTCCTTTCTTGACCGTATTAAATCAAGGCAGGAGTTATGGACTGTTCCTGGATAACCCAGGAAAAACGGTATTCGATATGCGCACCTATGCAAATTCGGCGATGCTCCAATCGTGGACGGGCGAATTTGATTTGTATTGGATAGAAGGTCCAACGTTAAAAGAAGTAATTGTACGCTACGGTGATCTGACAGGACGGATGCCGCTGCCTCCGAAATGGGCGCTTGGGTATCATCAATCCCGTTATAGCTACATGGATGAAAAAGAGGTATTGGAATTGGCTCACAACTTCCGTGAGAAGGAGATTCCTTGTGATGTTATCCATCTCGACATCCATTATATGAACGGCTATCGTGTATTTACATTTGACGAGAATCGCTTCCCAAATCCAGAGCGGATGATGGAAGAACTGCGCAGTCTAGGTTTTCATATTGTACCGATTGTGGATCCGGGTGTGAAAAAAGATCCTATGTACGGGGTATATATGGAAGGTGTTGATGGTGACTTCTACTGCAAGACGGCAGAGGGAGACATCTATACAGGTCCGGTCTGGCCTGGAGAGAGTGCGTTCCCTGACTTTACGGAATCAAGCGTGCGGGAATGGTGGCAGGAGAAGCAGCGTTTCTATACCGATTTGGGCATTGACGGCATCTGGAATGATATGAATGAGCCGGCAATCTTTAATGAAACCAAAACGATGGACGTAAACGTAATCCACGGCAATGAAGGTGATCGCAAGACGCATGGCGAGGTGCACAACTTGTACGGTATGTGTATGTCACAAGCCAGCTACGAAGGGCTAAAGGCTTTGCTCGACGGCAAGCGGCCATTCGTACTGACCCGTGCTGGCTACAGCGGTATTCAGCGTTATGCGGCAGTGTGGACAGGTGATAACCGCAGCTTCTGGGAGCATATGTCGATGGCGATGCCGATGGTATTGAATCTGGGTATGTCCGGCGTGCCGTTTGCCGGCCCGGATATTGGTGGCTTCGCACACCATACGAGTGGTGAGCTGTTGGCGCGTTGGACGCAGATGGGTGTATTTTTCCCTTATGTGCGTAATCATAGTGCGATTGATACGCTGCGCCAGGAACCTTGGTCATTTGGTGAAGAGATTGAACGAATTTGTCAACAATATATCGCATTGCGTTATCAATGGATGCCTTACCTGTATCATTGGTTCTATGAAGCTTCGAAGACGGGGCTTCCGGTTATGAGACCTTTAGTGCTTGAGTATCCGAACGACCCACAAGTATACAACCTGTGCGACCAGTTCCTAGTAGGAGACTCGGTAATCATTGCTCCGATCTATCGTCCGAATACGGAATGGCGGTCTGTCTACTTGCCGGAAGGGGAGTGGGTCGATTATTGGAGCGGCGAGCGTCACTCGGGCAAACAGCATATTCATGTTCATGCTCCGCTGGCGAAGCTGCCTATGTATGTGCGTGTGGGCGCTATCTGGCTCGAAGGTCCTATCCGTCAGCATGCAGAAGAGATCGTTGCCGCTGAGCACGTAACGGCTTCTGTCTATCTGCAAGGCGCAGGTACGTCATCTACGCTGGAATGGTATGAGGACGATGGTCTTACTTTTGCATATGAACAAGGCCAATGGAATAAGATGTTGATTCAAGTAACAGAATCAGAGCGGAATATTAACATCACAGCCAACTATACACACTACGGTTATGAGCCAAAACGGGGCAGCTTGTGCTTCCGCTTGATTGGCATATCTGCTGCGCCTACGGGAGTTGCTGGGTTAGGAGAGCAGCTTCAGGTTGAGCAGCTTGCAGCACAAACAACAGGCTGGGCTTACGATTCGGCACTTGGTGAATTAATAGTGAAACTGCAGGAAAATTCTGCTGGTCACGAGTTGAGTATTGCCTTGTAAGCTGCATAGTCTAATCGGCTGCGAAAAATAAACAGCGATGAAATCGAACGGTATGTAACGTTCGGATTCATCGCTGTTTTTGTGTTAGTAAGCTGAATTGTGATGTGCTCTCCCTTGACCGATGTCCTGGTACTTTACGTGTGGAGTGTTTGCACAGATTCCCGCCAAATAAGCTGATGCGGCATAATGATGCGTGCTTGTGCAAAGCCGTCTCCCTTTATACATTGGATGAGCGCCTGTGCTGTTGTGTTCCCCATCTGATAAATCCCAATGTCCACACTGGAGATCGGAGGCAGACACATTTCAGACAGCAGCGTGTTATTGAAGCCGACAACGCTGTATTTTTCCGGTACGCGCCAGCCTTTGTTCCATAAAGAACGGATAATGCTGAAGGCGACCAGATCATCGATCGCGATAATAGCTGTTGGTTGATCTTCCAACTCTAATATTTGATCTGTTACTTCTATAGAAGATTGTGCGGTGAAGGTTCCCTCAAACATATATTCCTGTCGCATTTGAATGCCTGCCTCAAGCAATGCTTTATTATATCCATCTATCCGGTCCTTGGATACCGTCAAGTTGAGGGGGCCGCTTACAAATGCAATCTTACGGTGCCCCTGTTGTATCAGATTGCGAGTGATATCATAGGCAGCAGCTATGTTATCGTTATCGACCGATATAATGTCGGCGTATTGATTGCTTCGTCCGACGAGCACAAACGGAAATTGCTTGTCCCGCAAAAAAGAAATAATTTGATCATCGCGTCGTGATGACAGTAGAATGATACCATCTACGTATCTTCCTTGAACGAGACGTTCTACCGCTTTTTCTTCTTCAATTTGATTTGTACCTGCGGTCATGAGCACATCGTAGCCATTTGAAGCAGCCTTTGTAACGATGCCTCGTATAATCTCGGAAAAAAACTGATTCTGGAACAGTTCATCTGCAGGACGTGGGAGAACGATGCCAATATTGTTGGTTGTCTTGGTAACAAGACTTTTGGCCAGCATATTAGGATGATAGCCGAGCTCTTCCATCACCTTTCGAACTTTGCGGCACGTCTTCTGGCTAATACGAGTGTCATTGGATATTACACGGGATACGGTAGAAGGTGATACGCCTGCTTTTTGCGCTACGTCAACAATAGTTACAGCCATTTGGGTTATCCTCACTTAGTAAAATATACCCAGAGTATACGTGAAGCGCTATTAATGCGCAAACCATTATGGCGGGGCAAGTGAATAAGTGAGGTGTAACAGAGCTGTGTTTGATAAATGGACACCGATGTCTTAGGGTTGAATAGCACGTAGTCTGCATGATAATTGTAAGCAAGGCAACTCTCAATCTTGTTAGTAGGTTTTTAGATTTATAGTTCTATTAAATTGTAAATTTTTAAAAGTTGCATTCGACATTGTTTTTATGTTACATTATTTCTTGTCGATTCGACGTCATAAGCTAAGGCGAACGGCGGTAAGAAATAAAGAGTTGACAAGCCAGAATGCTTCTGGTAAAGTAAATAAGCGTTCGACATTGATTGTCGAATGATGAAGTAAGTTCCTTGAAAACTGAACAAATGACGAAGCAAACAATAGAGAATTAAATTTCTCGTCAGCAATACAATGAGCAAGTCAAACACTTTAATGGAGAGTTTGATCCTGGCTCAGGACGAACGCTGGCGGCGTGCCTAATACATGCAAGTCGAGCGGAGTTGATGAGGTGCTTGC
>NZ_JAKRNK010000031.1 GCF_022346885.1 Paenibacillus sp. ACRRX | reverse complement strand
AGACGGCATAGACGGCAGCGTCACAAATTTGTCCGCCGTCAACTCCGGCCGCATCCAGTAGCCGCGCGCCAGTCCCACGCCCGCGATGCACAGCTCACCCGCCACACCAATAGGCTGCAGCTGATTTTGTCCGCTTACAATATAGATCCGTGTATTGTCGATCGGCTTGCCGATCGGCACGCTCACATATGGCTGGCCAGCTTCGCAATCAAAGTACGTGACGTCGACGGTGGCTTCCGTCGGTCCGTACAGGTTGATCAGCCTTGCCCCATTCACGGGTGCAATGAAGCGCTGGAAGCGCTCGACTTGTGATGCGAGCAGCGCTTCGCCGCTCGTAAACACTTGCCGCAGCGGCTGCAAGCTGCGCTCACGCTCGGCCTGCGACAGTTGTTCCACATGCTCGAGGAAGGCATGCAGCATAGATGGCACGAAGTGCATCGTCGTTATGCGTTCACGTTCAATCGTCTCCAGTATGACCGCCGGATTTTTCTCGCCGCCTACCGGCAGCA
>NZ_JAKRNK010000030.1 GCF_022346885.1 Paenibacillus sp. ACRRX | reverse complement strand
TTGAAAGATTGCTCTTTCAAAACTGAAAACGAGCGGAATGTTAAGGGTGGAAGCTTATGCTTCCTGTATGTCTCCGTCACAGGAGACGTAAATCCTTAGAAAGGAGGTGATCCAGCCGCACCTTCCGATACGGCTACCTTGTTACGACTTCACCCCAATCATCTACCCCACCTTCGACGGCTGGCTCCTTGCGGTTACCCCACCGGCTTCGGGTGTTGTAAACTCTCGTGGTGTGACGGGCGGTGTGTACAAGACCCGGGAACGTATTCACCGCGGCATGCTGATCCGCGATTACTAGCAATTCCGACTTCATGCAGGCGAGTTGCAGCCTGCAATCCGAACTGAGATCGGCTTTTTAGGATTGGCTCCACCTCGCGGCTTCGCTTCCCGTTGTACCGACCATTGTAGTACGTGTGTAGCCCAGGTCATAAGGGGCATGATGATTTGACGTCATCCCCACCTTCCTCCGGTTTGTCACCGGCAGTCACTCTAGAGTGCCCAACT
>NZ_JAKRNK010000002.1 GCF_022346885.1 Paenibacillus sp. ACRRX | reverse complement strand
AAGAGACAGTAGTAAATCTCGGTCTAGAAATTTGCTTTAATAAAATAAAAGAATCACTGGAATATTATAAGGATATAGATAAATCAATCCTAGATGAAATACAAGAAACAATAGATGAAGTAGGCGAGAATATCTCTAATCCGTATTATAGTTTGGAAAAATTCAAATAGCTGTTACTAGTGTGAGATGCCCATAAACCAAATATACACTGGTTAAAATGGGACTTAAATTACTATCTTGCCTAGATCAAAGATACCCAGACTTAAATTTAAAGATAAGTATACAAATAGTTGAGGAGTACATGGATTAAATTTGGAGTATCAAAGTTTTTGAATCCAAAAGATTATGCGAAAAAATATTTAATTTAGACTAATTACTTTTTAGAAGAAACAAATAATGATATTTTGAATCAAGAGAGATTAATCCCGATTTCCAAGCAAACCTTGATTGGCTTAATGCCTTTCCAGGTTTCTTTTTTTGTGGGGGTTACCGAGTGCCAAACGAGCTCATCATACAACCAATAACACACTTAACCTAAGTAATACTGTTACAAGGATCGGGGGTATCCAAAAGAAACTCACATTAACAATTAGTGGTAATATATTCCAAATTGTTTGGCTTAATACGATGAAGGTATATAATTTTAGAGTACAGGGATACCACAATTACTTTGTAACGGACTTGCGGATCTGGACACACAACTGCGGCGGTGGGGGTGGAGGCAGAGGACTTGGTTCTTCTACATCCAACACCATTTATAGCAGCCCTGGTAATGTGAGTAGAGGAAGTAATCTTCTCACGAAGAACGTTCCAGTTCCGGATACCTATCAGAAGCTGATCAGGGATCAGTTCAATTCTTTTAAAGCACCTAAGGGGACGGGACAAGCTGCACAAATACCTCGAACAGGAACAGAATGGAATAATTACTATAAGAGCAAATATGGAAGCGGAAATGTAACATGGATTACGGAGTTAAAATCTTATGACGATATCCTAAGTAATCCCAAAGCTTTATGGGGCAAACCAGCTAATGAAGTTGGAAGGACTCTTGGAGATGGATGGACGAAAGGTACGTACGGCTCTGCGGGTACTGGTTGGAAATTTATAAACGGCGATAAGTCCGTATTCTATCATCCAGGAGGAGGAGTACATGAAGGGGCTTACATTGGATTCTCAAGTGGTCAGACAGGTAAAGTGAAGGTTGTAGGACCTGATTATAAACCCTTACCTGGCGATAAAGCTATTATTATTCAAAAATAAGGAGAGATTGTATATTGGGAATAATATCTGTAGAAAAGCTCAGGGAGTTATATGTAGATACGATTGATAAATGTGGGACATATCTACTGAATGAGGATGATGTAGTAATTGGGTATAATATTTTTGAAGAATTTGATACAGGGATTACTTCATTTTTACACGCCGATAATTTACAAAGACTTAACGGTGCAGGGCTAATCAGTGATGAGATAATGTACAAAAGTTCTATATTAAGAAACATGGTGCTAGAATTACAGCAAGGTGATAAATGGAATGTGAATGCAGTTAGGAATTCACCTGAATGGAGGAAAGTGCTTGAACTGGCTGACGAGATTCATGGTTACTTTGCTGCTGAATAAATAATTTTGCTGGGCTGTCAAGGGTTGTGTGAACTTGTTTACAATCCGATCAGTAAGTTCGTACAATACAACCAACAAACCAAACACTAAAAAACTTGATAACATTTCAAAAGCTCATTCCAACTTGAAGTATTAGTAGGAATGAGCTTTTCTTACATGTCCAAAATCAAAGGAGGATGAAATGAATGGGAAAGCGTAAACAGGTAGTGGTAGAAGAGTTTGAGGGGTTAATAGCTATCCAATCAAATTAGGTACTACAGCAGCGAATACAACGATAAAATGAAACAATGGACAGCCAGATCTTATAGGTTTTTATAAGGGGACGGGAGATCTTGTACAAAAATACAGGAAAGCTAAGAATTTTATGAAATCAGATCCGCAGGCGGACGGGAGATCACACAGTCCTAAAAAGAAATCCGAAGACTAAAGAGGTTACTAGTTATGAGACATATAGATCTAATCCGTTAACAACCAGTGGTTTTGATAAGGTACGACGTTATGATGGGATAGGTAAAGGTCACATTAACAAGGTAAAAAACAGAATGTGCCTACCTCATGTTAATGGTAAATCAATTCTTGGGGGGAGTTAGGGAGGCATATCTGAATGAAATCTCAAGGAAGAGGTAGAGAATATGGATACTTTAAAATGGGTGCAGGATTGGTATTATCAAAATTGTAATGGTGATTGGGAGCATACCTATGGTATTAAAATCAATACTATCGATAATCCTGGTTGGTCAGTTGAAATCAACTTAGCTGATACTAGTTTAGAAAATGAACATTTTGAATCAATAGAAATCGAAAGAGACGAAGAAGATTGGTACTACTGTATTGTGAGAGATGGAGTATTTAGTGGTGCTGGTGGGGCAAAGAATCTAGAAGAAATACTAAATTGCTTTAGGCAGTGGGCTTCAATAAAAGAATAGAAGTTCTGATTGATTGCAAAGTGATACCTGGAACCTTAATTGGCCATAGCCTTTCAAGGTTTTTTTGGTGTGAGCTACCCCGTGCCGGACGAACGCATTATTCATCCAATAACATACTTAACCCATATAGCTACAATACTTTTTGATTTATGTTGTGACATATGATTGACCTGTCTTGTTATATTCGTTTTCTCACATACTTTTTTAAATAGACGCAACTTTGCAAATAGATATCACGATGATTTTAGTGTCAGTGACATCTCAACAAATTTGTAGACCCAACTACTTTATTCTTAAAACAGAACAGAAGCTTTTTTCATGGGAAGGTCATTTGTTAAAGACTAGCCTCCCACGAATATTACACTACAAGTTGTACTGTAATTTGTGCACTTAACGATATCGTCGTGCACCACATTGCGAAACGTGACATGAAATGTTAAGGTTAACTTAACCGACTAAATCAATAGGAAATTAGCTGCACTACTAGGAGGAACATCTTATGTCAAGAATCGCCAAAAATTTAACTGATCTGATTGGAAATACACCTTTGCTGGAGCTTTCCAATTACAGCGATCAATTACAGCTCGATGCAAAAGTTATCGCTAAACTTGAATACTTTAATCCTGCTGGCAGTGTAAAGGATCGCATTGGCTATGCTATGATCAAGGATGCTGAAGCGAAAGGTCTGCTTCACAAGGAATCCGTTATTATCGAGCCGACCAGCGGCAATACGGGAATCGGCCTTGCTTTTGCCGCCGCCGCGCTTGGGTACCGGCTGATGATTACACTGCCAGAATCGTTTAGCGTGGAGCGCAGAAAGCTGCTGAAGGCACTTGGTGCAGAACTGGTGCTTACGCCAGCAGCAGAGGGCATGTCGGGCGCGATCAAGCGAGCGGAAGAGCTAGCTGAGGAGATCCCGCATGCGTATATCCCGCAGCAATTTAACAATCCGGCTAACCCGGACGTGCATCGCCGGACAACAGCCGAAGAAATATGGCGCGATACAGATGGAGAAGTAGACATCTTTGTCGCAGGAGTCGGCACAGGCGGCACGATCGCTGGGGTAGGCGGAGCGCTTAAATCCAAGAAGCCGACTGCCACGGTTATTGCCGTAGAGCCGGCGGAGTCGCCAGTGCTGTCCGGCGGAACTAGAGGGCCGCACATGATACAAGGCATCGGTGCTGGCTTCGTGCCGGGGAACTACGATGCAACTGTCGTAGATGAGGTTTACCAAGTGAGCAACGAGCAGGCATTCGCCACAGCTCGCACGCTGGCTACCTCGGAAGGCCTGCTTGTAGGCATTTCGTCTGGCGCAGCTGTATTCGCGGCCACTGAAATAGCGAAGCGTCCGGAGAACAAGGGCAAGACGATCGTAGTACTGCTGCCGGATACAGGGGAGCGTTACCTATCTACAGCGTTGTTCCCTGAGCAATAAGCATCGGCATATTTGTGTGTTAACCCACAATCATGCATTAACACAACAAAAGGAATTACAGGATAGAAGATAACCCGTAGAACAGACACTTTTAAGAAGTGAACCTGTCCTGCGGGTTTTTTCATTTTTGATCACAGTGGTTTGTAATTGCATTTATTTCAACTCTCAGCGTGGTTAACCTACAATGACCAACATTTACTTTGCGTGACAATCTGAACCCGCAGCAGCTCCGTCTTCAGCCCGATTTGTCCGTACATCCTAAGTGCAAGCGTTAATACAGTTAAGGCCCGATGGATCGGCGATCTTATCATGATACATTGGTAAAAAATGTGTCGGGGGAATGAATGAATGAGAAGGATGAGCGCTATTTTTCGAAATGGCAACTTTACAAAATTGTTTATTGGCCGTTTATTTGCAAATGCGGGTGATAGCTTTTACATGGTTGGTGCGATGTGGATGGTTTACAACTTGGGAGGCTCGACCTTTTATACAGGGCTTGCTGGGTTTCTGACCTCAATTCCACGCATCATACAATTTCTGTACGGTCCATTCATTGATAGATGGCCGCTGCGGCGCATGCTGGTGACGACTCAGCTCACTCAAGCATTACTGCTGCTTATCGTACCCATTGGGTATGCATATGGCTTCTTGTCCATCACTTTAATACTGATCTTAATGCCAATCATCTCCATCCTGAATCAATTTATGTATCCAGCGGAAATGGCTGCCTTGCCCAAGGTGCTTCCACGCGAGCAGCTAACGATGGGTAATATGTTGTTTACCGCTGCGAATCAGGGCAGTGATGCAGCCTTTAATGCATTAGGTGGCCTGCTTATTGGAGCTATAGGTGTGAGCAGTCTTTTCTTGATCAATTCCAGTTTGTTTTTTATAACGGCATTTGTATTTTCGATGCTAACCGTAGCAGCAGCTTCAACGTCAATCGGAACTCAAACGCATGCAGAACACGAAAAAATACAAATAAAACAATTTATGAAGCAGTATGGCCGTGAGTTGACAGATGGTATAAAAGTACTGATGCAGCCTTATATTAAGCGATTATTGGCAGGCATACTGATCATTAATTTTGCCGGGGGAGCCTTGATGTCAATATTGCCTGAATTCGGAAATGGTCCTGAACAGTATGGCCTTTTAATGGCGTCAATGGCTGTTGGGGGGATACTGGGTACGGTACTGGCACCTGCACTGCGTATTGAGCAAAAGAGACTGGGTTTGTTGTTTATTGCAGCTTTTTTGATATGTGGTCTGTTGTGGATGTTGTGCTCTCAAGTAACTTCTCCTTGGCTTGCGGCTGTTTTGTTTGGAATAGGATGGCTGCCAGGAGGTGTGACCAATGTAGCGTCAGCTGTCTTTGTACAGACACTTGTTCCAGAAAGTTATATGGGTCGGGTAATGGCGGCGATATCCAGCTTTAGTGGGCTCGCAATGCCACTAGGATTTTTATTAGGCGGAGCGTTGGGAACGTATTGGGGGAGTTCTTCCATTATGCTGCTGTGCGGCATGCTTGTATGTTTGGTTTCTATTTTTTGGCTCATGGATCCTATGACAAGACGTATGCCTTCTCTTCAAAATATGGATGCGGATATGCTGTCACGGCAGATAACCTCGTAGCTGTCCACACTTATGAAGTGGAGTTTCGAGTTTCTATTTGAATTACCCAATGGTGTTTCAGATAAAGATACAGATGTTTCTTTAATAAATACATTTCAGGTGGGAGGCTTGTGTCCTAAAATAGAAGTGAACAATAGCGAATAGGCCCGCAACCGGGTCGTTTGCTACTCAACAGCTTGGAGACGGAGATGATGAACTTCTATGTACAAGACCCCACCCGATACAGCAAGAATGAGCCATACCGATAGCGCTACAAGCCTAATTGATAAAGGTGGTTTGCTTTCACCAGCAAAGGGATCAGTTCAGGCAAGAGATACTGGAATAGCATTGTCAGATCCGCTGCCGATTTATGAATGTAGATTTATGGCGCAAATGCCTTCTGACAGCGATTGGGCACAGATGCCGCATACATCGCTGCTTGATGTGACGACATCCGACCTGCCGCATCTAACCACATCTATTGCATCTTGTTGGACAACAGATGCTTTATATGTCAGGATTTATGCGGATGATGATTATATATGGAGCCCCTATGAACATCGCGATGATCCTTTGTATGAAGCAGATGTTGTGGAAATGTTTATTGACCCACAAGGTACGGGGGAACGCTATTATGAATTTAACGTAAGTCCGCATAACGTTGTGTTTGATGCGATGATCGAAAATAACGGGCGCAAGCCTCGTCAATTACATCCAGAGTGGGATGCGGCCGAACTGCACACGTCCGTTACTGCACAACCACTTGATGGCGAAATGATCAGGCTGACTTATGAACTGCGGATTCCATTTGCTGCCTTACAAGCAACAGTACCAGTGACTGGAGAGGAATGGCGTGTGAATTGGTTCCGCATTGACCAGAACAAAGCAGGCGAGCGTTCCTTTTGGGCATGGTCACCTACGGGTGCAGTTAATTTCCACGTACCTGATTGCTTTGGACGCCTTCACTTTATGTTGTAGAGAAATATTCGACTTTAAAGCACGCTTTCTGTTCATCATGCAGAGGCGTGTTTTTTGCTGTGCGATAGGTTACTGCTTATGGAGCAGACAGTGGACAGCAAAACTGCATAGAAAAATATATCTTTAACAG
Organism: Paenibacillus sp. ACRRX; assembly: GCF_022346885.1. Taxonomy (GTDB): domain Bacteria; phylum Bacillota; class Bacilli; order Paenibacillales; family Paenibacillaceae; genus Paenibacillus_B. Next base: position 1,140,378 of record NZ_JAKRNK010000002.1, on the reverse strand, counting down.
TTGCTAGACGGGCTTCAGCCGCATATTGTGCAGTATGTCCCGAGTGGTGACATAGAGAAAGGATGTTGTTGTCCATGCAAAAGCGGGCTCGCAAACCAGGACCTGATCGTTCTACCCGAGGCCACCAGCATTATGTTCAGAGCAGCGGCCCGCCTATATTAGAAGTACACAAGCTGTGGCTGGATGCACTGACTCTCATTTTATTTGTCCTGTTGGTTGTCCTATGTCTATGCTTTATATACAAAATGTGACATCGGATGTTGGAACACCAAAATAACATAATCCCGCTTCAAACGACAAATACTGTATGCAGACATCTTCAAACTAAGATGATGTAAAACGTATTTATATTAGGAGGTATGCCTATGGCGACTTCTGCGAAGTCCAAATCCCCGGACTGGAAATCGGGAAAGTGGACGATATCGGAGCAGCAATACAAGCAGATGGCAAAGAAGCGTGAACCCGCTCGCTCTGTATTCAAAAACTGCATTCGGGCCTTTCTAGTCGGAGGCACGATCTGCCTGATTGGACAAGCTATTCAGTCGTTGTTTATGACTTGGCTTCATATGAGCGAGAAGCAGGCTGCAGGACCTACAGTCGTACTACTCATTTTTGTGTCCGTCGTCCTTACTTGTCTTGGTGTATATGACAAAATTGCACAATGGGCAGGGGCTGGCTCCGCTGTACCCGTTACTGGATTCGCGAATTCGATGTGCTCGGCAGCGCTTGAGCATCGCAGCGAAGGGCTTGTGCTTGGCGTGGGGGGCAATATGTTTAAGCTTGCGGGATCCGTTATTGTGTTTGGTACGGTGGCGGCATTTGTCGTGGCGATGGTGTACTTAATATTCGGCATAAATATTCAGCATCATTAGCAACAGGTGCAAGCTGAATCACGAATGGAGGCATTCATATGCACATAGGACGCCAGACTTGGCTGTTCAAGAACAAGCCGGTCATTATTAGCGCGGCCACCGTTGTTGGTCCTGACGAGGGGGAAGGTCCACTTGCCAAGGAGTTTGACTTCATCCATGAGGACTTGGATATGAAGGAGAAGAGCTGGGAAAAGGCCGAACGCAAGCTGCTTGAGCAAGCGACAGAGCTAGCAGTACTGCATGCTAAGCTAAAGGATGAAGACATTCATTATTTCTTGGGCGGAGACTTGATGAATCAGATTATTAGCAATACTTTTGCGGCCCGTAATCTGGGAGTACCTTACATTGGCGTATTTGGTGCATGCTCTACATCGATGGAAACATTGGCTATTGCCTCACTGTTAGTGGACAGCGGCAACGCTAAGTATGTTCTAGCAGGAACTTGCAGCCATAATTGTACCGCAGAGAAGCAGTTTCGATATCCTACGGAATACGGATCTCAGAAGCCGCCGACTGCTCAATACACGGTTACAGGAGCAGGTGCTGCGGTCGTTGCCCCTACGGGAGACGGACCGAAAGTCATTGCGGCGACCATTGGTAAAATTTTAGATATGGGTCTCAAAGACCCGTTTAATATGGGAGCTGCAATGGCGCCAGCGGCAGTGGATACGATTCAGGCGCACTTGGCTGACTTGAATCGAACACCACAGGATTACGATCTCATTGTCACGGGTGACCTTGCTTCCGTCGGGCATGCCATTGCCAAAGATTTATTTAAAGAAAATGGCTTGTCGATGGAGGGGACGGTATTTAACGACTGCGGCTTGATGGTTTATGATCTGAAGCAGCAAGCGGTACAAGCAGGCGGCAGCGGCTGTGGTTGCTCCGCGGTTGTTACTTACGGGCATATTCTACGGCGCATGCGAAAAGGGGAGTTGAAGCGGGTGATGATTGTGGCGACAGGAGCGCTGCTCTCTCCGCTATCCTACCAACAAGGGGAGAGCATCCCGTGTATCGCTCACGCAGTTACGTTGGAAATGGGGGACGGGACATGATCTATTTCTGGGCATTTGTCGTGGGTGGATTAATCTGTGTTATCGGACAGCTTATGTTTGATGTGGCGAAGTTGACTCCGGCACATACGATGGCCATTCTTGTCGTCGCAGGTGCTATCGTTGACGGCCTAGGCTGGTATGAGCCGTTAATCAATTTTGCAGGTGCTGGTGTGACTGTGCCGATTACCAGCTTTGGTAATTCGTTGGTGCATGGCGCTATAACCGATCTACAAAGTACAGGCTGGATTGGCTCTGTATCGGGTATATTTAAGACAACGAGCGCGGGAATCTCGGCGGCGATCGTTTTCTCCTTTTTAGCTGCATTATTTGTACGGCCGAAAGGGTAAATGACATCTTATTATTGACAATCGGTTAACTGTAAATAACAGGTTTAAATCCAAAATTAGTTGCTATAGTGCGGCATTAAGGTGACATGCTCGATGAGAGAGATGATCACGTTAATGCTGCTTTTTGTTATGTTAATATGCTGGACTTTTATGTTATGAAGGTTATTCACAGCAGTTAAGTAATAAGCTTCATTAAGAAATAGGCACAAGAAGGATAAGGCTCTGGTAGCCTAAAATAGGGTGTTAAATAGCTTCAGGCTTTGATTTGGGGGATCAGACCAGGTCAAAGTCTGTTTGCATGTGACCCTCCATCTTAAAATGCATTGATATGTATAAAAAACAATTGATTTCTTCTATTTTAATTTCATTTCCCAAGTAATATAATGACTTCACTTGTTGATGTCGGAACAGCCATCAAGCGGGTGCGTCATAAGATTGAAACAACAATATTTTTCGTCACTATGCCACATGTACGATCTTCCTGCAATGGTGTAAAATGAGAAATTGTAAGCGCATTATTTTACTTATACTCTTGTGCATCTGCCGTTATGATGCTACAAATGCACCTATTCGTATATCCAGGAGGTTATGCTTATGTCTTCACATGTATCGCTGCATGCAGTCATTCAGCAATTACGTTCTTCATTGGAACGTTGTATATTAGGCAAACAAGATGAGATTGAACTTTTGTTAACGGCTATGTTGGCTGGAGGCCACGTCTTAATCGAGGATGTTCCTGGTACAGGCAAGACTCAGTTAATTAAGTCGCTGGCACGTACGATGAATGGGCAGTTCAGACGTGTTCAGTGCAATCCGGACCTGCTTCCCACCGATATCACAGGGATGTTTATTTTCCATCCTAAGGAACAACAATTTGTATTTCGGCCAGGGCCGATGATGACCAATTTCCTGCTTGTCGATGAGATCAACCGGGCTACGACAAAGACGCAGTCTGCGCTGCTTGAAGCGATGGAAGAGCGCCACGTCACCATTGACGGCGAAACGTTTGACCTGCCGAAGCCGTTTATCTTATTTGCTACCCAGAATCCGATCGAGTTTGAGGGAACGTATGCGCTGCCAGAAGCACAGCTTGATCGGTTTATGATGAGGCTTCGTATTGGGTATCCGGATGAACGGACAGAGAGAGAACTGTTGACTCGTCATATGGACGGCTTGCCTTCGGAACGGGTAGAGGCTGTGACGGATATTGAGACGATTGAGCAAGTGCAGCGCCTTATCCAACAGATTCATATGGATGACGCTATCGGTTCATACATGATCGAGATTGTACGTCATACCCGCAAGCATCCTCATGTGCTGCTTGGTGCGAGTCCACGCGCATCAATCGCACTTATGCAAGCATCCAAAGCCTATGCCTGGCTGCAGGGCAGAGGTTATATCACGCCGGATGACATCAAAAAGCTAACGCCTTACGTCCTCGGTCATCGGATCGTGCTGGGTGTAGACGCGAGAATTGATGGGATTACGGCGGATGATGTGATTCGTAACGTGCTGCAGCAGGTGGCTGTGCCTGTAAGACTGGAGATGTAAGTATGGCAGACCCACATACAGCGCGATCAAGCCAACGAATGCGGATCCCATATTTGTATTATGCTGTGCTCATTTATATCGGCCTAATTTGTTATTTCTTATTTCAGGGCGGCAAGACATCTTTCATGCTGCTGACAATGGCTACACTGCTGGGATGTTATTGGTTGAGCTGTGCCTTTGGCGGCATTCGTAGGGCAAGTGGCATACGTGAAGTAGGAGGCGAAGGACGAAAGCACTATATGTCACACAGCCATATACCAGTCAAATTACAGATTCGGATTCCCGGATGGGTGCCCATGCCATATCTAGTCGTACATGATGAATTGTATCGCTTCGGAGAGCGCGTCCATGTGCACGAATCGATTGTAACGTTAGATCATCAGCGATCCGCACTTGTGACTTATCAGACGCCGCCATTAACGAGAGGTTGTTATCAATTTTCACATACGGTGTGTTGGACCAAGGATTTGTTTGGATTGTTTGCCTACGAAGGTGCGTTCCACGCGGAGCAGTCGTTGTATGTCATGCCGCAGACCGTGCCAGTCCAAAGCTCGAAGCAGCTGAAGTCTTGGCGAGGGGCGTTCCAGGTTGAACAGTCAATGTCCAGGCAGCGCAGAGAGTCGACGACGCTGAACGGGATTCGTGATTATATGCAGGGCGACAAGTTATCTCGTATTCATTGGAATGCTACAGCCAAGACGGGTGCGCTAAAGTCAAAACAGTTTGAACCGGAGGGACTGCCACAGCTTGTGCTTGTATTGGATCTATCGATAGATGCCTACGAGGATAACGATAGGTTTGAACTTGCGGTTTCCATTTTGGCGTCACTTGCGGCATATTCTCGCCAACAACAGCGACGTGTTGTTATCGTGGGTATACACAGCGGTATGAACCTGTGGGATGCCGAGACGGTCCGCTATGAAACGCTGGCGCTGCGGCAATGGTTCGCCTCTGTTCATCCTTCACGTGTGTCTGCACGTGAACGCATGGAATCATCGTGGGTAAACAGATGGGCGACGCATCCAGAGCTGCGCAACGGCGGTATTGTCGCCTGGATATCAGGTGGCAGACATCGCTCTCAGCTCACGAACATTGCTGCACTGGCTAAGCGTGGTTGGCAAGGCGATTATATACATGTCCACACTAAGCCGAGCGATGAGGATTATGAATTGCGAACCATGCTTATGAGACATCAATATGCATATATTCCAGTCTCTGAATTACAGCAGCTTCCAGTGCGATTGGGGGAAAGTTCGGCATGAAGCGCGACAGTAAATTTACCCAACGTATCTTCGGCTTATTTTGGGAGGATCGGCTAATTTGGCTTTGCCTGTACGTTATGCTGTACCAATGGGCAATTGCTCTTGTACCCTATTGGTATGACGAGACGATTGCAATGACGAAGCTGATGCTGAATACAGTTGTGTTTGCAGGACTGCTCTTCCCACGGTCACTTCTAGTACGAATTCCGATCGGACTTGGTGTTGTCCTATGGTCCGTATATGAAGAATTACAGCAATTTCAATTATGGGTGTCCACTGATGCAGGCCTGAGCATATTGGAAAGCTTGCTGCAGTACCACCCTTATCTTTGGCTGGTTGGGCTGATCTGGCTGACATACGAGTTGTTTATGAGCAGGGTTAAGACGAGCTGGCATATCGTTATGCTGTTGGTGCTCCAATTTATCGTGCTAGGCGCCTTGGATTCGTTTACGCCCGAAATACTGTGGGATCAGGTAGCTTGGGTCATGTCTGCATCATTAGTCTGGTTGATTGCGCTGCACTTTAGAACGATGAAACACAAGTTTCCAGCTCAAAGCGGCCACACCAAGCGTTATGCTGTCCAGATGACTTTAAGCGCTATTGTGCTTGTTTCTGCGATTATTTGCTCTGGCCTGAGCATGCCGGGGCTTGCGCCTATCGTCACCGATCCTTATACGGCCTGGATCAGCAATGAACGGTTCCCAGTAGCGGGAGCAGGCAATGGTTCAGGAGGGGGAATCGGCAGCGGCGTATCCTCGGGTTACAGCACACATGACTATGATCTTGGCGGCGGTTTTGAAATGGACTTTAAGTCTGTTATGACCGTTACTGCGGATTACAGAGGGTACTGGCGAGGAGAAAGCAAAGCCGTTTACATTGGAAATGGATGGGCAGATTTGGAGTCTGAGGACCTGCAGACGGCCAAGCCAGGTACAGAGCTTCAGGCACTGAATCAGTTAGAACCCCACGTTCCAACGCGAACAGTAAAGCAGACATTTACGATGCAAGACAGCAAGACGTATCCGATTTTATTTGGCGTTGCTACTATTTCTGCCTTTGATCAGGTTAAAGGCAAGCATAGCGGCAGTATGAAATGGAACAGCCATGATGGAGAACTTATTTATAAACCAGGAGCTGATAAAGCGTATCCTGAGTCCTATACGATCCTATCTGAAGTGTCCGCTGCTACACCAGAGGAGATGCGAAAAGGAACAGTAACTCGCAATTTTCCGACGGAGGGAATCAAGGGTGCTTTAATGTATCAGTACTTGAAGCTGCCAAATGAGTATCCTGCACGCGTCAAAAGTCTGGCCGAGCAGATTACGAAGGGAGCCACTAACGATTACGACCGGGCTAAGTTCATTGAGTCCTACCTGAGGACTGAATTTAAGTACACAAATAAGCCTGACATAAGAAAGAAAGTTAGTGAGGACTTTGTAGAATCGTTTTTGTTTGAAATTGAGGAAGGCTATTGTGATTATTTTTCATCTACGATGGCAGTGATGCTGCGCTCGGTAGGTATTCCGACACGCTGGGTTAAAGGGTACGCTCCCGGCACAAGAGATCTGATGATCGATAATCGAATGCCGGAGGCCATGCTAGAACGGATGTCTGATCCGAATGAGGGTGGTACGTTTCGTGTAACGAATGCGGATGCGCATTCGTGGGTCGAAGTGTATCTAGGCGAGTACGGTTGGGTAGCATTTGAACCGACGCCAGGCTTTACAATGCCGAGGCTGCAAGCACCATCTGCGGCAGAAGAGCCGGAGTTGGGAACGGACTTGAATCAAGAGGAACCCGATCAGCAGACTGCCAAATCCGAAGAAGTGTCACTTCCAGCATGGATAGGAACACTTGCCCAGGCCGTATTAATGTTGGCAGCTGCATTTGCCTTCGTTATGATGCTGCTGCGCTGGCGTTCAATTGGATATACGATGAGGTGGATTCGTTTTATCGGGCGCCGTTTGACTCCGCGTGAGCATATTATCGCAGACACGGAACTGTGGTTAAGTTATTGTCATTTGCACGGCATGCGCAAAGAGAAGCATGAAACCGTTCGCGAGGCAGTCGAGCGTTGGAGCCATGAGCGGACGGCCAAGAAGCAGTCTGCGGAGCAGATCGTTTGTTTATTTGAGCAGGCCAAATATGGACACGAAGAGCTGAAAGTCGAAGACTGGCAACAATTGAAAGCGGTAATTCGAGAATTTAAGCGTACAGGATCGTAGCATTTATGATAGTATTAACATCAAATGCCGTATTCGAGACGTAACAATGCGACGAATACGGCATTTTTTTGCACGTAAATCAAAGAATATGGTATAGTTTGTCGTATGAAAACGAGGTGACCAACTTGTTTGAAGGGCTTATTCCAAGACTTCGGGTGCGTACGGTTTATGATATTGACTTGACTTTATTAAAGTCCAAAGGTTTAAAGGGGATTATTACGGATCTGGACAATACATTGGTCGGAGCCAAGGACCCGTTGGCAACACCACAATTGGCAGCTTGGCTGGAAGAAGTAAAGCGACAAGGCTTCAAACTGGTTATTGTGTCCAATAACGATCTTACACGGGTTTCCAACTTTGCAACGCCGCTTGACATTCAGTTCGTTCATGCAGCACGCAAACCGTCACAGCGGCCGTTCCATAAGGCAATGAAGCTGATGGATTTGTCGCCGAAGGAGACGGCTGTAGTTGGTGATCAGATGCTTACGGATGTGCTGGGAGGCAATCGTATGCAGATGTTTACGATACTAGTTCAGCCGATTGCTATTCAGGATGAAGGCTGGACGACTCGCATCAACCGACGCATTGAACGCATAGTGACAGCAAGTTTACGGAAAAAGGGTTTATGGCACGAGGAGGAACATCAATAATGGAATTAGAAACAGTAAGGCACTGCAGTGGCTGTGGCGTAACGCTTCAGACTGCGCAACCGGATCAATCCGGTTATGTGCCAGAGAAGGCGCTGGAGCGGACGCCAATTATTTGCCAGCGCTGTTTTCGCATTAAAAATTATAATGAAGCTATGTCAGTAGCACTTGACCATGACGAGTTTCTGCGTTTGCTTGGCCGAATCGGGCAGGAAGATGCATTAGTTATTCATATCGTCGATTTGTTTGACTTTGATGGCAGTATTATCTCTGGTCTCCAACGCTTTGTTGGCACGAATCCAGTACTGCTGGTCGTGAACAAGATTGATCTGCTGCCTAAGGCAATCAATTGGAACCGGATCAAGAATTGGGTGCAGCGTCAAGCGAAAGAACACGGTATTCAAATCGTTGATGTGGTTTTGGTTAGTGCGAAACGCAACCTTGGGTTTGAGCGTCTGGTTGATGAAGTTGGACAACGCCGCGGTAAGCGGGATGTATACGTTGTGGGCGCCACTAATGTCGGGAAATCGACGCTAGTCAACCGTCTGATCAATGATTATAGCGATATGGAACGTGAACTAACCACGTCAAGATATCCTGGAACTACATTGGATATGGTGAATATTCCGCTTGACGACGGCAAACATATCGTGGATACGCCTGGTATCGTATACAAGAGCAGGCTGACAGAGTTGGTTAGCCGTGAGGATCTGGGCGCACTGCTGCCAGACAAGCCATTGAAGCCAGCAGTCTATCAGCTTAATGCTGGCCAGACGCTGTTCTTTGGTGCGTTGGCCCGATTTGACTTTGTTGAAGGAGAACGTCAGTCATTCACTTGCTACATGTCTAACGGCATAAAGATCCATCGGACTAAGCTTGAGCGTGCAGACGAATTATATGCTGACCATGCTGGGGAGATGCTTGCACCGCCGACTAAGGCACGATTGGCAGACATACCTGCCTGGACAAAGCACCAGCTGCGTGTACCACGCGGCCAGGAGATGGACGTGTTTGTTTCCGGTCTTGGTTGGATTACGTGCAACAGTACCTCAGGCGCACTGATAGAAATACATGCACCGAAAGGTGTTAAAGTACTCCTTCGACATGCATTGATTTAACTTCGGATTTGGATGAAGTACACCGAATAAGGTGTGAGTTGAGGCAATACTCGTTAGAGCAAGGAGGCGGATCATTAATATGGTTCATCATGACAGTTCTGCGTCATTACAGACTGTAACTAGTGTGACCACAGTGCTAGCCGTCATTGGAGATCCGATACGTCACTCCAAGTCGCCGGTAATGCACAACGCCGCCCTCCAGGCTCGCGGCTGGGATGGCATTTATACGGCATTCCATGTTGCTCCTGAGCGGCTGGCTGAAGCTATTCACGGTATTCGTGCTTTAGGCATTCGAGGAATAAACGTTACAATTCCGCATAAGGAACGTGTAATGGCCTATCTAGACGAAGTTCATGAAAGTGCACGGATGATTGGTGCGGTCAATACAATTGTGAACGATAACAACAGATTGATCGGTTACAATACGGACGGATTGGGATATGTTCGCTCTTTAAAGGAAGAAACGGCAGTCGATTTATCCGAGTGCAGTGTACTGATTGTAGGTGCGGGCGGTGCTGCACGAGGTCTTGCCTATGCACTGCTGAGAGAAGGCTGCGGCAAGCTGTTAGTTGCGAACCGGACTCTTGATCGAGCAGAGAAGATAGCGCAGGAAATGTCATCTCTCGGTGCAATGGAATGTGTTGGTATACAAGATGGCATCCCGGCAGTCGAGCCTGAGCGAGTTGATGTTGTAATCAATACGACATCTGTTGGCATGCATCCGCATATAGGAGAGAGTCCGATTGCAGAGCAATGGTTGAAATCTCACATGATAGTGAGTGACATTATATACAACCCTCTTGAGACGAAGCTCCTTCAGGCAGCTAAGGCTGCAGGCGCCAAGACACATGGCGGCTTGGGTATGTTTGTGTATCAGGGTGCGATTGCTTTTGAACTGTGGACAGGCGAGCCGGCGCCGATCGAGGTTATGCGAGAGTCGGTGCTTGGAACTGTATCGAGCTAGTGCTGACCATGCAGACGGGATCTTTCCATTAGATTATTAGGAGAAGTATGCTTAACCACTGCTCGGATCACTGTTAGTCGTTTGTTATCGTATGCTGGCCGTTATGACATACCGGATTGTATGATGTAAGTATTGGTTTGTAAATAAGGAAGGAATGACAATATGTTAACAGGTAAACAAAAAAGACACTTACGCTCCCTCGCACATCATGTGCAGCCCATTTTTCAGATTGGCAAAGGCGGGGTTAATGATCAATTGATCCGCCACATCGACGAGGCGATTGAGACACGTGAGTTGATTAAGATCTCGGTCTTGCAAAATTGTGATGAAGACCGTAACGTGATAGCAGCTGAAATCTCTGAGCGTTCCGGATGTGAACTGGTGCAAGTAATCGGTAAAACGATTGTGTTATACAAGGAATCGAAGGATCACAAAGAAATCGTGCTTCCTAGAGCCTAATCTTTCAGGTCGGAAAGACGACGGCGTCTGAGCAGCTTTTTAACGAGCAGGGCAACTGTGGCTGCCACATAGGATTTAAATTTTGCAGGAGGCTGTACCTATGACTCACTCCGTCAAGCAAATAGGGGTCATGGGAGGCACGTTTGATCCGATCCATCTCGGACATCTTGTCGCTGCTGAGGCTGCGCGAGAAGCCGCATTGCTGGACGAGGTGTGGTTTATGCCTGCTAACGTGCCCCCGCATAAACCTCATCAGCCGATTGCTTCTCCGGAACAGCGGCTGCAGATGACGCAGCTTGCGATTTCCGATTATGAGCCTTTTCATTTGAGCGCTTGGGAGATGGAACGCGGCGGTGTCTCATATACTTTAGATACAGTTAATGCGTTACAGGCTCAATATCCACATGTGGAGTGGTACTGGATTATCGGTGGGGATATGGTTGCTTATTTACCAAAGTGGCACGGGATCGATGAGCTGATGGCCAAAATTAAGTTTGTAGGCTTGCAGCGGCCAGGTGCGGAATGGGATGCCTCTATCCTTCCCGTACAATGGCAAACCCGTGTCGTGGAAGCACACATGCCCTTGATGGATATTTCTTCAACAGAAATCAGAAGACGGGTGGCTCAAGGCCGATCCATTCGGTACCTCGTGCCTGAAGCGGTTGAACAGTATGCGCAAAGGTGGGGTTTATATGAAAATGAGTCGTGATCAATTGCTGGAAGCTGTACGCTCCCAAATGCCTGTGAAACGGTGGAACCATACCGCAGGTGTAATGCAATCTGCAGTTGAGCTTGCCAGGCAGTATGGGGTTGATCCTGTCAAAGCTGATCTGGCAGCGCTGCTGCATGATGTCGCCAAATACTGGCCCACAGACAAGATGGAGCGGATAATACGCGAACAAGGTCTTCCAAGTGTGCTGCTGCAGCATGACAAGGCGCTTTGGCATGCACCTGTGGGCGCCTATGTTGCTGAACACGAGTATGGTGTCACTGATATGGAAGTGCTGGATGCGATACGCTACCATACCTCTGGACGCGAGCGTATGACGAAGCTTGACAAAGTAGTATGCCTGGCTGACTATATAGAGCCGGGGCGGGACTTTCCAGGGGTAGACCGCATTCGTGAACTCGCCAAGCGCAGCCTCGAAGAAGCCTTGATCGCCGGCTTCGATTCGACGATCAGCTTTTTGCTCTCGAAGCGGGCTCGTATATTTCCGACCACGCTGCAAGCACGTAACAGCTTGATTGAAGAAGTCGACAGTCGTCAACAATAAGAAATAATATATTAATTTTATGGAACTGTGAATGTAATAGGGGCCTTGCTCTAGCTTTGTCAGCTTGCGGCAGCCCCAATAGTCTATTTTACATTTGCAGATTAGAATCGGAGGCTAACTTATGGCGTTAACACCTAAACAACTGCTCCACTTAGCTGTGGATGCAGCAGAAGACAAAAAAGCGATGGATCTTGTAGTTCTTGATTTGCAAGGCATCTCATTGATTGCGGACTACTTTGTTATTTGTCACGGTAACTCTGACACACAAGTACAGGCTATCGCTAACGAGATTCGCCAATCCGCACATCAGGCGGGCACAATTGTACGCGGAACAGAAGGTATGGATTCGGGCCGTTGGGTTCTGATTGACCTTGGGGACGTTGTTGTTCATGTGTTCCACCGCGAAGAACGTGAGTATTATAACATTGAGAAGCTGTGGTCTGACGCGAAAGTAGTGGAGATGGCATGACCCTTACGGCAGGTACGATACAACGTTTGCGTGTAGATCGCGAAGTATCTCCGTACGGCTACTTTTTGACTGATGAGGAACATGACGTTATCCTCCACTATACGGAGCTGACACGCGATATCATGATTGATGAAGAGCTTGACGTGTTTTTGTTCTATGATACAGAAGACCGTCTTGCTTCTACGATGAAAAAGCCTTATTTAACGCTGGGTGAAGTTGCGGCGTTGGAAGTGGCTGATATTCATTCACGGTTTGGGTATTTCCTTGAGATGGGAATTGGCAGACAGTTGATGCTGCCAGCTAGTGAGCTTCCAGAGTTGAAGACGCTGCGCCCAATTATCGGAGATAAAGTATATGTGAAGCTGGCTCATGATCGAGTAGGGCGATTGGTTGCTGAGTTGGCGGGCGAAGAGGAATTGGCACCACTAGTGTTTCACGCCCCAAGCAGTTGGCTGAATACTTGGCATGAGGCAGTTGTATATCGTGCGCTTCGTATGGGAACGTTTTTTGTCGTCGAAGGTGGGCCTCTCGGCTTTGGTGCGCTCGGACTGCTGCATGAATCACAACGTCCACAGCCGCTTCGTGTTGGCGATCGCGTACGTGTACGTATTGCTCATGTGCGGGAGGACGGTCGAGTCAACGTAACACTCGCTGAGCGCAAAGAAGTTGGTATGGATCTGGATGCAAACCGACTGCTTCAATTCTTAAAGGAGCGTCCTAACGGTGCTATGCCTTATTCGGATGAGACACCTTCTGATCTGATTACGCAGCGGTTTCAGATAAGCAAGTCCGCCTTCAAACGAGCGATGGGCCGTCTGATGAAAGCGGGCTTTGTCACGCAAGAAGGCAGTTGGTCCAAACTGACGGAGCTTGGCTCTGCAACAGATACAGCTGAAGCGGAGCAAAAGCTCGCCCAGATCCAGGCGGAACAGCGTCGCCCGGATGCACGTCGCAAGCCTTCGCGTCCAAGCGATGCTGCGGCCCAGCGTTCACAATCGGCTCGTCGGAGTGCTGATCAACCCGGCACAACTTCTGCAGAGCGCAAGCAGAGTGATGATCGTAGACAGACGGGCAGCTATAAACCAATAGGTGATCGCAAGCAAACGGATGGACGATTCGGATCCAATGAACGCAACACCATGAACGAACGGAAATCAACTGATGATCGCAGATCCACTGGCAGTGGGAGAGCATATGACTCTTCCGGAACGGGACAAGCACGCGGCGATCATAGTCGCCCATCTGCAGGACGCAAGCCGTTCTCTTCTGGACAAGGGAATGGCCGGTCTAACTTCCGAAAGGATGATCGCTAGTATGGATTCGTACGGCCAATTTGCGCTGGTGTATGATCGGCTTATGGCGGATATGCCGTATGAGAAGTGGCTTGATTTTGCAAATGCAGCATGGGAACGGTATGATGTTGCTCCTCGGTCTGTTGTTGATTTGGGCTGTGGCACCGGTACGATTGCGATCCCATTAGCAAAGCAAGGCATGCAGGTCACTGGTATTGACTTGGCGGATGCTATGCTCACGATTGCTCGTGAAAAGGAGCAGGATGCAGGTCGGCTGGCTGGCTCTGTGCAGTGGGTGTGTCAGGATATGAGACAATGGGAAGTGCCTGAGCAGGTTGATACTGTTATTTCTTTTTGTGATTGTATCAATTATGTAACGGAACCAGAAGATGTTCGATTGGTATTTCAACAGACGGCTAAACAGCTTCGGTCAGGTGGTCTGTTTATGCTTGATATGCATCATGTTCGCCAATTTGAATATTATGCGCAAGAACAGCCTTTCGCATTGGATGAAGGGGATGTAGCTTATATTTGGCATAGTGAATATGATGAGTCACGGCATGAAATTGAACACCAGTTGGCTATATTTGCTGAGGATCCGTTGAGTGGAAAATATAATCGAATCGATGAGACACACATTCAGCGCGCCTATGATACGGATTGGATTATAGGTGAATTGCTTGCAGCGGGCTTTGCGCATATCGACGTGTATGGTGACTTTGAATGGGAAGAACCAGGTCCTGATACATCCAGATTGTTCTTAATTGCTATAAAAAAGTAGCCTTATCATCACTGTGATGCACCGTGCTGTACCTTTGGGGAGACACGGTAGGCGCCCGTTGACAAGATTTGTTTTTTTGCATATGATGTATGTAATTATTGTGTAAAAACAGTGGAACTGTAACCATAGGAAGACGTGGATTAGGAATAGTAGTTCTCCGAAGTCATTCAGAGAGTCGGCGGTTGGTGCGAGCCGATGGATAGAGGAAGCGAACTCACCTAGGAGTCGCACAACTGTACGTTTAGGTAAGGTTGTGACGTATAAGCTCGCGTTAAGAGCTTCAAGTGAGCGCCAGGCAGAGCATGCCGTGCGCTAACTAGGGTGGTACCGCGGGAATCCAAGTCTCTCGTCCCTAGCGAATTCGCTAGGGACGAGAGGCTTTTTTTGTGGTTATATGTGATACATTGCGCTGTACCAAGTACGTGCAGCAAGAAATAATGATGAACAAAGAAAAGCAGGTTTTAACCTGAATAGAGGGGGCTTCAATAATGAGCACAGAAATGAAACAACCAGCAGGCTATCAGCCGCTTGCCATTGAGCCGAAATGGCAGAAGTATTGGGATGAACACAAGACATTTGCGACATTGGAAGATGACAGCAAGCCGAAGTTCTACGCATTGGACATGTTCCCATATCCGTCTGGAGCAGGCTTGCATGTCGGTCATCCGGAAGGCTACACAGCAACAGATATCGTATCCCGTTTTAAGCGGATGCGAGGATATAATGTTCTTCACCCGATGGGTTGGGACGCATTTGGTCTTCCTGCTGAGCAATATGCTATTGATACAGGAGCGCATCCGCGTGAATTTACAGTAAAGAACATAGACAACTTCCGCCGTCAGATCAAGTCTCTTGGATTTTCCTACGATTGGGATCGCGAGATTAGTACGACTGATCCTGAGTACTACAAATGGACACAGTGGATTTTCATACAGTTATACAAGAAAGGCCTCGCATACGTCGATGAAGTACCGGTTAACTGGTGCCCAGCATTAGGAACTGTACTTGCGAACGAAGAAGTGATTGATGGCAAGTCCGAGCGTGGTAACCATCCGGTCATTCGCAAGCCAATGCGCCAGTGGGTATTAAAGATTACCGCATATGCTGAACGCTTGCTCGAGGATCTGGATGAGCTGGATTGGCCGGAGAGCATCAAGGATATGCAGCGTCACTGGGTAGGTAAATCCAAAGGGGCAGAGGTACGCTTCACGATAGAGGGGCATAATGCTAATCTTGACGTATTTACGACTCGTCCCGATACATTGTTCGGTGCTACATATTGTGTGCTGGCACCAGAGCATGAGTTGGTTAGCCAGATCACAACTGCTGCACAGCAGGCCGCAATCGAGGCTTACCGTGAGCAAGCTGCTCGTAAGAGTGATCTGGAGCGAACAGACCTAGCAAAAGAGAAAACCGGCGTATTTACTGGCGCTTATGCCATTAATCCGGTGAACGGTGCCAAGATGCCGATCTGGATTGCTGATTATGTACTAGCGGGTTATGGAACGGGGGCAATTATGGCCGTTCCTGCGCATGATGAACGGGACTGGGAGTTT
The DNA here is from genome assembly GCF_022346885.1 of Paenibacillus sp. ACRRX. Taxonomy (GTDB): domain Bacteria; phylum Bacillota; class Bacilli; order Paenibacillales; family Paenibacillaceae; genus Paenibacillus_B. Next base: position 1,124,506 of record NZ_JAKRNK010000002.1, on the reverse strand, counting down.
GCAAAGCAGTTTGATCTGCCGATTGTTGAAGTTGTGTCAGGCGGCGATGTGCAGGAAGCAGCATATACTGGTGATGGAGCTCACGTTAATTCTGACTTCCTGAATGGCTTAGATAATGCGCCAGCTATCGCAGCTATGATCGAGTGGATGGAAGGAAAAGGTATCGGCAGCGGCAAGGTGACTTATCGTTTACGCGATTGGTTGTTCAGCCGCCAGCGCTACTGGGGTGAGCCCATCCCAATTATTCATCTCGAAGATGGCACAATGAAGACGATTCCTGAGGCTGAGCTTCCGCTCGTACTGCCAGAAGTAGATCAGATTCGACCTTCCGGTACAGGTGAATCACCGCTTGCCAATGTGACAGAGTGGGTAAACACAGTTGATCCGGAGACAGGTATGAAGGCCCGCCGTGAGACGAACACAATGCCACAGTGGGCAGGCAGCAGCTGGTATTACTTGCGTTATATAGATCCGAAGAACAATGATGAGATCTGCTCCAAAGAATTGCAAGAGAAATGGCTTCCTGTCGATCTTTATATTGGCGGTGTGGAGCATGCTGTACTTCACTTGTTGTATGCTCGTTTCTGGCATAAAGTGCTGTATGATCTGGGTGTTGTCCAAACGAAGGAGCCATTCCATAAGTTAGTGAACCAAGGGATGATTCTAGGTACCAACAATGAGAAAATGTCGAAGTCAAGAGGAAATGTTATTAATCCGGACGAGATCGTTTATGAGTATGGGGCAGATACACTCCGTATGTACGAGATGTTTATGGGCCCTCTTGAAGCAACGAAACCGTGGAATACAAATGGCGTAGAAGGAATGAATCGTTTCCTTGGCCGTGTATGGCGATTGTTTGTCACCGATGAAGATCAATTAAATCCGAAGATGACAGACGATGTGGAGGACAATGCTTTTGTGCGTACATGGCACAAGACCGTGAAAAAAGTGACTGAGGACTATGAGGCACTTCGTTTTAATACAGCGATCAGCCAGATGATGATCTTTATCAACGACGCATACAAGCAAGATAAGCTGCCGCGTAAGTCGATGGAAAGCTTTGTACAATTGCTGTCACCACTTGCTCCGCATATTGCCGAAGAGCTGTGGGAGCGTCTTGGCTTCACAGGCTCCATCACTTACGCTGCTTGGCCGACATACGATGAGAGTCTGACCGTTGACGCCGAGGTTCAGATTGTCGTGCAAGTCAACGGCAAGATCGTAGAGCGAATGAACATGGCTGCTGACGCGGACGAAGCTGCGATGCAAGATACAGCGATGAACTCAGCTAACGTTCAAGCTGCGATGGCAGGCAAGACGGTTCGCAAAGTCATCGCTGTTAAAGGACGACTCGTTAATATTGTGGTCGGTTAAGATTAACCTCAATGCTACCGAATAGGGTGGATACTTTATCCAGATCTTCTTCATATTTGGCGTGGGTAACATGAATTAATTGCTGGAATACACCATCCAGCTTCTCATTAAGCAAGCGCAGCGCCTCGGCGGTAATCCCGCCGGGGACGGCTACGCGCTGCTGAAGTTGTTCAAGCGATAGTCCGCCTTCCGTTAACAGTTTCCCTGTGCCGATTAACATCTCGGAGGCTAGTCTCGCAGCTTCATCGCGGTTTATACCTGTTTCTAGCACCGCTTCATCTATCCATTTTTGCATGAAGAAAGCAATAAATGCTGGACCACAGCTTGATATGTCACTGGTGATCCGTGTATATTGCTCCTCTATCTGAATAGGCCTGCTTATCGACATCATAAGCTGCTCGAGCAGCAGTCGATCCTCTGTCTGAATCCGGCTTCCATAAATACATATAGATGCACCGCTCCATACATAATTAGTAATACTAGGGATGATTTTAGCTATTTTGCACGTTAATTGGCGTTCCAAGTGATTGATGAGGACGGGACTTGTTATCGATACGAGAATAAGATCAGCGCGATCGTACGCCGATATTTCCTCGATAACTGTTTTGTACTCCAGAGGTTTTACGCACAGAAAGACGATGCTGCTCGCTTTAACCGTTTCTTCAATCGATGCAACCGCATGAAGACCGGGGTATTGCGAGGCAAGCCGTTGCGCTTTGTTGAATGTACGGTTGGTAGCTACTACCTGATCAGGCTCCAGCGCCCCGGATTGGATTAGCGATTCAATGAGGATAGTGCCCATGCTTCCCGTACCTATAAATCCGACCTTCACGGCTATTCCCTCCTTTTATGAATGACGATCTGCTTGTTGTTCGGTGTTGCTGTCGTTTTAATTGAATTTTCGGAGATATGATAGGGAGCGTTCCCGGTATCTTCTCCATGTTAACCTACTATATGTTGACACGGCTTGACCTTATTACAGCTTGCGCTGTAGGGTCAGTCATATGTGCCCTTGTATAGGGCCACATATTTGGACGAAGGTATCGATTCACGATTACGTGACAAGGGGCGTTTATGATGAAAAGAAAAGAGTATAACCAATCAGGCACACGTACGTGGCTGGGATCATGGACTGTAGTGTCTATATTTGCAGCAGCGGGTATGGTGTTATTTGCACTTATGTGGCTGCCGGTGCAGTCGGAACAGGATGATAGCACTTGGCGGTATGTGGACAATCAAGTTCAACAGCTATTAAATGAGGAAAATGGCAGCGAAGAAAGCGGCAAAAGTGTTATCCCAAAGCAGTCTGTTCCGATATCTAATAACGGCAAGCCCACTAGCATTGACGCTGGAGCATTTCAGCAGCCAGGGGGACACCAGCTAGGTGAGGATTCACCTGCTTCATTGCATCCCGTGCAAAATAAAGAGGCAGTAGTCGGTTCCGGCCTAATGACCCCATCCACCCAAGGTGTGCCACATCCCGCTACAGCTCCAGTCGACATTTCAACTCCTAACCGTACTGCTGTACCTCAGCCAGAGACTCGAACAAATATTGTATCTGACACGACTTCTGCCGTCATGTCCAAGCAGACAACTCGTACAGATGAAGGCATGATTCATATTAATAGCGCCAGCGAACAGGAGCTCACAAGCCTTCCGGGGATTGGACCCTCCAAGGCAAAGGCAATTATCGCCTATCGCGAGAAACATGGCATGTTTAAGGCAGAGAAGGATCTGCTGAAGGTTAAAGGTATTGGGTCCAAGCTGTATGCAAAGATTAAAGGCCACGTCTCTATTCAACCATGAATGTGATCTCTGCAGTTGCGCAGTTGTGGCGGTCTGCTTACAATAGACATATCAATATGCTGTATTGTCTTTTATTTTGCGGAGGCAGGGCATTTAATTGCTGTGTATGATAAATGATAACGATTAACGAGACAGGGGTTTCGCGAACATGACATCAACGATAAGAAAAGACTGGGACACCTATTTTATGGATATTGCTTATATGGTATCGACTCGCTCCCAATGTCCGCGAAGGCATGTGGGCGCTGTACTTGTACAAGGGAAGAAGCTGCTTGGTACTGCATACAACGGTGCGCCTATGGGAGTGCCTGATTGCAGCGAGGCTGGCTGCATGATTGCTGAGCAGTTGGAAGTTGTGATGCTTCCTGATGGGACGGAAGAGATGGTGAAAAAGCAGCGCTGCATTCGCACTATTCACGCCGAGCAGAACTTGCTGTTGTTTACGGATCGGACGGATCGGGAGGGATCAACTGTCTATGTGACGGACCAGCCCTGCTGGACATGCGCGAATATGCTTGCGAACAGTGGGGTAGTAGAAGTTGTCTACCATCGTCTATACCCGAAGGATACCGACAAAGTATCTCTTATGATGCAGCAGAAAGGGATCATATTCCGACAGTTGGACCATTATCAGCCCCCGCAGGAGACAATCATGGATACGATTAATTAATATTGTGGTATAACGAAGAAGGAAGAACCTTCATGCGAATAATATGAGCAAATTTGCTCATGTTCATTCGTGTGAAGGTTTTTTGTGTTGGAAGGAGTGAACGTTTATGTTCATGCAAAGACCTATTGTCATCTTTGCTTGCTGTTGGGTGCTTGGGATCCATCTCGCTGCTGCTCTTCCTGTTCAGCAAGCAGCGATAGCTATAGCCGGACTGATCCTTTGTATACCCGTGATGGTAAAGCTGCGTTTGCTTCGTCTTTCATATGCATCCGTTTACGCACTTGCACTGATAGCAGCGCTGGTCAGTTTTATTTGGTATGATACGCAGCAGATTACATCCATTCCGATCGAGCGAGAGCTCTTACCAGGGGAACACATTTCAGGTGCCTTGTATGGGGTTATTGGATCCCCAATTGAACGTGATGGCGACAAAATCCAATTTCGTCTAAGAGCGGACAAATGGCTGCCGGACCAGGAACCAGAGATAAATCTGGATTCAGAATGGATATTGGTTACGCTTTTATTAAAGCAGGAACAGGAGATCCAACAGGCGCAGCAATGGAGACAAGCCGAGTACATTAAAATAACAGGGCAACTAATGAGGCCTGGTGAAGCGGATAACTTTGGAGCGTTTAATTATCGGCAGTACTTAAAAAATGAGCATATATATTGGCTATTTCAGGGGAAAGGAGTATCAAGTGTTCAGGTTATTCGAAAGATTCAATTATGGAGCATAGATGCGGCTAAAGGGAAAGTGGAGGAATTAAGAAAATATGGCGCATCTTTGTATGATCGAATGCTTCCAAACGATCAAAGTACATATATGCAAGGATTAGTGCTAGGACTTAGAAGTGATCTTGATGTGGATATTGAGCAGTCCTTTGCACAGTTGGGACTGACCCATATTTTGGCCATCTCTGGACTGCATGTGGCTGTATTTGTAGGGACATGTATGCTGCTGCTAAAACGTATGCGATTGACTAAAGAGCGCTCATTAACGGTTGTGATTATGCTTATTCCCGCATATGTACTATTTACAGGGGCTTCACCGTCTGTTATCCGCGCAGGATTAATGTCAATGTTGGCTTTGATCGGGATCAGACAAGGCTGGATGAGGGACGGCCTACATCTGCTGTGCATTTCTTTGCTCCTCATGCTCTGGTGGGAGCCGTATTATGCGCTTAACGTTAGCTTTCAGCTCTCCTACGCAGTCACGGCTGGATTAATAATAGGAGTCCCACCTGTAATGAAGGTGCTGCCTGTATCGTGGCCAGTATGGCTGCGCTCTTCATTAACAGTCACTGTAGTGGCACAATTGATGTCGTTTCCGTTAACAGTATACTATTTTAATCAAGTGTCGCTATTATCGCTTTTTGCTAACTTTTTATTTGTCCCTTTTATTAGTTTGATTGTGCTGCCATTAGGAACACTTACCCTAGTTATTGCTGCTATTTCGGATACGATCGCTCAGCCATTCGTTTGGCTGCTAAGCCAGTTCAATCAATGGACTTTTGGTATGGTCAAAATAGTAGCTGATATTGAAGGTGCGATTATGATCTGGCCGCGGCCGCCTGTATGGTGGATCGCCGTGTATTACATATGCCTGCTGTTCATGCTTAAGGCTATGCACCAGCTTGCAGCGAATCGTGCAGAAAGAGCATTTCGCCACCAAGTAGATGATACTGTGCCATTAGAGGGATTTCACACTATCCCTCGCAGCGCTGACCGTCCTATATGGATAAGGTTCAATGTAGTGCTATGTGCTTTTGTCCTCTTATGGATTCATGGGTATCATGTTGGTCAGCCTGAAAGTACGACGATATCTTTTATTGATATAGGACAAGGGGACAGTATCCTAATTCGTACGGCGGGAGGAAGCAACGTATTGGTGGATGGTGGGGGAACGATCTCATTTGCCAAGCCTGGCGAGCAGTGGAAGCAGCGCCGCAAGCCCTATGAAGTGGGCAAAAGCAGGTTAGTACCTTTACTGAAACAGCGGGGCATACGACATCTGGATGCCGTAATACTGACACATGGTGATACGGATCATGCAGGGGGATTACATGCAGTATTGGAGCATGTGCCTGTAGATCGATTGATCATGAACGGGACTTGGAAGCGTTCATCTACTATGGAACAGCTGTATCATCTGGCGCATAATCGCCACATTCCGGTTGTCTCATGGAGGGCAGGCGATCAGTGGGTATTGGACGATGAGACACGGCTTGATGTACTATATCCGATTCAGGACTTGAATAACGGAATAGCCTTGTTGGATGATCAAAATGATGCTTCACTTGTTATGCTGTTATCGATGATGAGTGGAGAACAAAAGGCTACATTGCTGTTAACAGGAGATATCGGCGCAAAAGGGGAGCTGGATATGTTGGATGAATGGAGATCTGCTGGAAAGGGGATGGCATCTGCGAGAGAAAGATTGGATATGCTGAAGGTGGCTCATCATGGCAGCAAGACCTCGACCTCTGAGGATTGGGTAAGTTATTGGCGACCTAAAGCGGGGGTGATTTCCGCAGGTCGAAACAATCGATATGGTCATCCGCATGATCAAGTACTGCGTACTTTGCAGGAGGCTGGCAGCAGCATTTATCGAACGGATCTTCAGGGTGAAGTGCAAGTCGTTATGACGGATCAAGGTTTGAAGGTTCGAGTGAAACGTGATAGGATTGCACAGTAGAACGCTGTCAATCATATTATGATGTGTCCGTTCCCATAAGTTTTTGCTTGTGCAAGTATACATATTTTTTCTTAACAATCGCCACTGACAATATTTACATTGTTTGCTATGCTGGTAGCTTAAGGCATATTCCTTAAGCTTATTAGCGGTGCTCTCTACACGAGCAGCCCATAAAATTAAAAAAATTGATACGCTCTGCAACCATTTTCGCTATTGATGCGTCAATGGATATGCAAGAGAGGGGGATCCTAGTGGTAGAGCCTGAACTTATCCGATCTGCTCAATCAGGAGATCGAGAAGCTCTTATAACCCTTTTGCGAGAAATAGAACCATATGTTTACCGTACAGCATATTATTTGCTGCACAACGAACAAGATGCAATGGACGCGTCCCAGGAAGCATTAATTCGGATTTATACCAAGATCAATTCCTATGAAGAGAAAGCGCAGTTTAAGACATGGGTACAACGTATTGTGACCAATATCGCGATTGACAAGTTTCGCCGTACGAAGCCGACTGTCTCGATTGACGAACATAGTTTAGTGTTTAACGGGGAACACAATGTAGAGAAAGAAGTGCTGTCCGCCTACGCCGCACAAGATATTCGTGCAGCGATAGACCGCCTTCCCGAACATCATCGAGCTGTAGTCGTTCTGCGGTACCTTCAGGATTTCTCTTACAACGAAATTGCGGAAAGTCTTAATCTACCGCTTAACACGGTTAAGTCTTATTTATTCCGCGCGCGACAACAACTGCAAACGATGCTGCAAGATTATGAGAAAGGTGGTGTGCGAGGATGAACTGTTCAGAGGTGATGACACTTATGCAACGTCAGCTTGATCATGACCTAGACGAGTTGGAGCATAGCCTGCTGACAGAACATATAAGTCAGTGCCCCGCCTGTGCCGAGATGTTTGAACGGCTTACGATGTTACATGATGATTTGGAGATGTTGCCTAAGGTGACTCCCAGATATAGTCTAGTTGATTCTATCCTGCCTCAATTAGATGAAATTGATCGAAGAAATTCAGACCAGCAAGCTGCGGCATTGGCTTCATCAGATGAGTTATACAAACAAGAACGGTCCGATAATGTACAGGTGCCTAAGTCTACACGACCATCCTCAGGGCTATGGAAGAAACGCTTTAATTGGCGTGCGGCAAGTGCAGTGGTCGCAGCAGGGGTTGTGTTTGGACTTTTTATGGTCAATTATCAGCATATGAATTCGAGCGAATCCGCTGATTTTAGCGCATTGCAAGATCAGGCGAAGTCTGACCAATATAATCAGTCTTCAGAGCAGAAGGGCACGCAAAAATCTGAACATGCATACCGATTCGATGAGGGGCAAGATAAGAATAAGGATCTTCCAGCACAGGGTCAGAAGTCGGTGGGAGCAGATCAGACACCATCAACGCCACCAGATTCTAAGTCTGTACCCGGAGGTTCTGCTGAGTCAGATAACAATCCGTCGCGCGGCAAGGTGAGCAAGGAGCCAATCCCAGCCTCTACCTCTACGGATGCTTCAAAGAAGAGTACTGCGCCGGTGACTGAGCCAAGTAAACCGCCCGCTCAACATAATAAAGACAAATCACCCGAGCAGGAACGAGGACTTTTGCCTGGAGATAGGGACAAGGACAAGGACAAAGAAAAAGGGACCGTTGAGAGCAATGTGGATCAACCTCCTGGCACGATGAACTTTTTTAAGATCGATGACATAGTTGAAGCTGCTTCTCCAGATCAGCTTTATGTAGTTAAGTGGCAAGCCAACAAGCTATCATTGTTCAGCAAGACTGCATATACGAGCAAAGAGATTCAGACTGTAGCACTACAAATGAAACCTGTATCCATCCAGTGGTCTGATGACAGCAAACAGATTCTCGTCACGCTAAATGATGGTCAAGAGCAGCTTATTGCTTATGCAATCACCGATCTCGGGATGGCTAGTATGGATCCTGTTTTATTCTCGCCTAACCCGTTAAATAACAAACAGAGCCATTCGGATTCTAACTTGAGCGGCAGTCAGGATGATACGGTCAAGCAGTCGCCTTCTGAGTCCGGAGAAGAAACAAGTTCTGCTAATAGCGGTGGATAGAGACAAGGCTCACTGGAGTAAGCAAGGCAGCGTGTTAACCGTATTTTTTTAATTAAGGGTACCGATTTGTATGCACACATTGCTTACCGCGTACGTATAGTATCATATAAAGTAATAAGTAAAGGCGTTCCCGTACGTCGTATGACCGTTAGCGTTAAGGACCTAGGCCTGTTAAAGCGCTGACGTTTATCATAGATGGTATGGGACAAAGGGATTGTGTGGCAATTGCCGCACAGTCCCTTTGTTTTTGGGGTGAAGTTTGATATGATCAAGAACGACAGGTTAGGGGGAATTAAACGTGGATTTAAAGACAGCCGTTAAGGAGATCAAGCGAGGAGAATCGCGCTCCTTATACGTGCTATATGGAACAGAAAAATACCGCATGCAAGAGTTCGTACAATTATTAGTAGACAAGCTTATCCCGGAAGAGCACCGCGACTTTGCGATTATGAAGATGGATACTACGGAGCATGCGATTGAAACGGTAGTCGAGGAAGCGGAGACGATGCCATTTCTGGTTGAGCGTAAGCTGATTTTAGTAAAGGACCATTCCATCTTTGCGTCCGGCAAGGATAAGCTGGAGCATCGTACGGATCGCCTGCTGGCATATATGGCATCTCCGCTTGAGAGCAGCATTGTTGTGTTTCTTGTGCAGGCGGACAAGCTGGATGAACGTAAGAAGACGGTCAAGTTAGCTAAGACAGCAGGTGTGGTGCTGCCCTTTCAGCCTTTCAGTGCGGATGAGCTCATGCAGTGGGTTGCAAAGCAAGTTGAATCCGTCGGCAGTAAGATAGATGCACAGGGGATTGAAGCTTTACTGAACAACGCGGGAACCCAATTGCAGACTTTATCTGCGGAGATTGAGAAGCTAAGCTTATATGTAGGGCCTGGAGGGTCTATACATGCAGATACGATTGGGCAGTTGATTACGAAGACGACAGAGCAGAACGTATTTCGGCTTGTCGAGGATGTCATCAAGCGTCGTCCGGAACAAGCGATGCAGATGTTCCGCGAGCTGCTGAAGCAAAAGGAGGAGCCGATCAAGATACTGGCCCTAATTATTCGGCAATTGCGAATGATGCTGCAGGTGAAGGAGTTAACGGGCCAGAGCTTCAGCCAACAGCAAGCAGCCTCTCAGCTTGGCCTGCATCCCTATGCTGTCAAGGTAGCTGCGGAGCAAGCTAGAAGCCATGACGCAGCCTCACTAGCGATATGGCTGGCTGAAGCGGCGGAGCTTGATTACGAGATGAAGTCAGGTCGCGTGGATAAGACACTCGGCTTAGAACTGCTTATTCTTAGAATCGCGGCAGACATGCCACGCACAAAAGAAGCCCGAAGGTAAACGCAAGTGCATTTACCTTCGGGCTTCTACGCTTTAAGCTCTAAGTATGAAAGGCTCTTAAGCTTGTGCTTGCAGAGCGTTCAATTTTTGTGCCAAGCGAGACTTCTTGCGAGCAGCTGCGTTCTTGTGTACCAAGCCTTTAGTCACAGCTTTATCCAATTTCTTGGACGCCAAAGCAACTGCTGCTGTAGCAGTTTCCACTTCGTTGTTAGCCAAAGCTACGTCTGCAGCTTTAACAGCTGTACGAAGTGCGGATTTTTGAGAAGCGTTCAACAGACGACGTTTGTCATTTGTTTTTACGCGTTTAACAGCGGATTTAATGTTTGGCATTGCTTTCACCTCCGTTGCATCGTAGTGCGACAATAGAATCTATTTCACCAATGCATGATAAAATGGATTCACAACTTAAAGTATTCTATCACGTTGTATAGTAAAAAGCAATACATGATGAGCAGCAATGCCCCTTTGCTTGATAGTGAGGAACGATCAGATGCGAACGTTTTCGGAACGAAGCAGCCCGTATAACTTTGTGTGCGCTAACGCACAATACGACCATAACCATATTGGTATTACGGGAGGAAACAGGATGACAGCTGATCTGAGAGATTATTCGGTCCGAACGGACTTGGCGCTTGAAGCAAGAGAACTAGCCCAGCCTGACGTACATATTCCGATTCCAGGCGTTCAGGAGAGCGTGGAGCATAAGGCGGGAATTAAGGTGACAAGTATTCATGTGCAAAATGAAGAGGGCTCACGTGCAATTGGTAGAGTGCCAGGACGCTATGTAACGATGGAAGTCCCTGGCTTGCGGCGCAAAGATTCAGACTTGCAGGATCGTGTCGCTACAAAATTCGCCCAATTGTTTGCCGGTTTCTTAAAGGATATTGGCATTAAGCCAACTGACAAAGCTTTAATTGTTGGCTTGGGCAACTGGAATGTAACACCAGATGCGCTTGGACCAATGGTTGTTGAAAATGTATTGGTGACGCGACATTTTTTTGAGTTAATGCCGGAGCAGGTTAGTCCTGGCTACAGAGAAGTGAGTGCAATCGCGCCTGGCGTTCTAGGCATTACGGGAATTGAGTCAAGCGAAATTGTGCAAAGTATCGTGGATAAGACAAAGCCAGACCTTATTATTGCAATTGATGCATTAGCTTCCAAAGCACTTGAGCGAGTCAACACAACTATACAAGTGGCGGATATCGGTATTCACCCCGGCTCGGGCATTGGCAACAAACGTAAAGGATTGACCAAAGAAATTCTCGGTGTGCCGTGTATTGCGATAGGGGTACCCACAGTATGTTACGCATCAACGATTGTGAATAACGCAATTGAGATGATGAAAGAACATTTTAAGGGGCAGACTGCACAGACACGCGACATTCTAGGCATGCTGGACGAGATTGGCGAGCAGGACAGGTTGTCATTGGTCAAGGAAGTGCTGGAGCCGCTTGGTCATGATCTGATTGTTACGCCAAAAGAAGTAGATGAGTTTATGGAAGATATGGCGAACATTATTGCCAGCGGATTAAATGCAGCGCTGCATGAAGCAGTTGATGCTGACAATGTAGCTGCTTATACTCACTAAGTAAGCATAACGTTGCGTCTAGTATCTAATCATTTCAATTTGTGAATTCAGCCGTCAACCATACTAATGGGATGACGGCTTTTTTCTTTCATAAGATATAGCTTGTTTACCAGCGCATAGCTAAAGTCAATGGCATAATAGTTTGGATACCCACTGTTCATCCGTTAAGGTTCTGTTAAGGCAGCGTTTGGCATCAGGAAAGCTTCGTCATGTAGTCTAAAAGAAGATCAAAGCCATTTCTCGTGGTGGTGAGGTACAATTGATGACATAGATGAGCGTAGTAAGAGCAAGGACAAGGGAGAGGATAGATATGATGGAGTGGCGGGAAGCTAGCGTATTGGTTGTTGAGGACGAAGCAGCCTTGCTGAACCTAGTAGTGACTGTACTTCGAAAGGAAGGGTTCCTTCATATACATACTGCGTCTGACGCAGAACAAGCATTAGAGCTGTGTCAGCAGCGTTTCATGGACTGTATCATTTTGGACGTAACGCTGCCTGGGAGGAGCGGGTTTGATGTTGCCCCCCATATTCGGGCACATACTGATGCGCCGATTGTATTTGTAACAGCTAGAATGACAGATCTTGACAAGCTCACAGGCTTTGCGTTAGGTGGTGACGATTACGTTACAAAGCCGTTTAATCCTCTGGAACTGGCGGCACGTGTGAAAGCACATTTGAAGCGTCATCTTGCACTGAAACAGCGTGTGATCGAAGGTATACCGACACAGCAAAAGATGTATATGGCGGAAATGACACGCTCTGCCTCTAAATCAAAGCCATTCAACGAATATGACTATGGACACTTCCTAATTCGCGAGGAAGCAGGGGAATTAATAGTAGATCGGAAGCTTGTAGATTGCCCTGCAATGGTATTTCAACTCCTGCTATTTTTATGTAAAAATCCTGGTCGAATCTTTTCAAAAGGGGAGTTATATGAAAAAGTATGGGGGTTGGACGCCTTAAAGGATGACAATACCGTTATGGTCCATATTCATCGCATACGGGAACGAATTGAACCTAACCCAAGCGAACCTCAATATTTGCTTACGGTACGTGGCATGGGATACAAGTTGATCGGTGCAAAGTCTGGAAGCGGCAGTGAATCGGGGACGACATGAATACGACTCGTAGATTAGCTTGGCATTATGTACGGCAGTGGACGTTTGTGGCTCTTGTGCTGATTGTTTGTGCTGTAGGATTACTGTTTTGGATTGCGGAACGAATGTCTTCATTGGATATGAACCGATCTTTTTCTAGGAATGGAGTGGATTACATAACGGAGTCCTTATATAAGGACAGTACCGGCTCTTTAAGATGGAACGGCGACATGGTGGATCAAGTAAAAGCAAGCAAGGGCTGGATGCAGTTGCTAGATGTAAACGGACGTGAGTTGTACGGCTTTTTTACACCGGATGATGTGCCCAAGCAATATGATGCAGGTGCGCTTGCAGCATATATGCAGCGTACAGTGCCTTTTCCATATGAGATTGTTGTGTACATTAGGATGGTAGGCGAGGACATGTATACGATTGTTTACGGCAGCAAGCCGCAAGCAGAGGAGTTGCTGGCCAGATGGCAGGTGGAAAAGGAAATGATGCTGCCAGAGATGCGCAAAATTCATGCATGGACACAACTGTTGGATAAAGCCGGAAATGAATTGGAAAGCTGGAACAAGCCTGCCAGTGCAGGTAATGAAAAACGGATGAATGCTAGTGATCTTGCACTTCGTTCAACTTATGAAGAAAGGTATCGAGAGCAATTTGCCTATCAATATGACGAACTAACAGGCAACACGTGGGTACTTAGGATGCCCTATGATCCCGCTCAGGCTGCAGTTGATGTTGCCGGATTCCGAATAGAGAAAGAGTCCGATCTCATTATCATTGGAATCATTGTATTTCTGATTATTATGCTGCTGTTGTTTGTCCTTATGGCATCTTGGCAAAGTACGCGCAATGCGCGGCCATTATCACATTTTATGCGATGGGCGGCACAAATGGCGCAAGGGAAATATACCGAGCCAGTGTTGAGCAGTGGACGATCGCCTGCATTTAGACGGAGTGGAAAAATGAAATCGAACTATCGACTTTACGGAGATGTGCGTCAGGCTATGGAACAGTTGTCCCAACGATTAGAAGCAAGCGAAGACGAACGAACACTGCATGAGGTGCAGCGCGATCAATGGCTTAGTGGCTTGTCCCACGATCTAAAGACTCCACTCGCATCGATTATCGGTTACGCGCATCTGTTAAATGCGGAACAATATAATTGGACGGAAGAGGAACGTAAGGAATTTACAAGGTATATTCAACAGAAGGCGGAACGGATGGACGCTCTGATTTTAGACTTGAATTTGACTTATCAATTGCAAAGTCAGTCGCTCCCACTTCAGCTGGAAGCCATTGACCTTAACAGCTGGTTAAGAGAAACCTTAGCAGGTATGCTGCCGATTGTCGACTACCCCACTGCCAAACTGGAGTTTGATCCTGCACCACACCCTGTTTATTGGAGCATAGACGCAAGATATCTCACCAGAGCTGTTGAAAATGTATGTATGAATGGCTGGATTCATAACCCGAGTGGAACAACCGTCAAAGTGAAGCTTGAAGAGACTTGTGCTGACGTAATCATTTCGTTTCATGATGATGGTAAGGGGATGGATGATGAGTTGCAAAACCATTTATTCACACGTTATTATCGTGGGCGAACGACAGATGATTCGGATAATGGCAGCGGGTTAGGTATGGCAATTACGAAGCAGCTGGTTGAAGCGCATGGCGGATCGATTCTAGTATCCAGTCATATTGGAAGTGGTACCATTATTCAATTTCAATTTCGAAAATAAGGTTCTAGCAGATCGGTTATCCTCATAGATTCTAGTAACAGCAATCTTTTAAACTCTTTTAAAGCTATTTCATACTATTAAATAGTTTTAGAAGGTGAATCGTAGTTCAAGATTGCTAGGGTCGCTAGACTGCAAGTGAGGGAGGACCATTTAAATGAAGCCAACGGTAAAATGGATTGATATTGCACGTTTTAAGCGAAAATGGCTGGAATTGTTGACGATGGGGCGTACATTTCTGCTTATGGCTCTCGCATCGGCCGTGTTTATAGTGGTAATCGGAGTCGGGGGTATTTTGGAGCAGCGTCTTCAGACCTCTCCCTTATCCTCAATGAAAGGTGCCGCAGCGCAAATTTCAACTCAATGGTTTGCCAACATGTTAGCAATGGAAATGCCAACGATGGAATCGTCACCCGAAAAGGCGGCACTGTCACGCCAAGATGTGGCCCACATGCTTGTGAGGCTTGTAACCAATGTCAATCCGCTTGATCCGAAAACACTGCTAGCAGGTGAGATGCCTGGCGTGAGTCGAGATACATCTGTACCGTTAAGGTTGGCAATTGGTAATCAAGCTGCCAAAGGGCCGGAAGAATTTGTACCCGCACCAGGCGAAGAGGATGGTGCTGAGCATGGAGGAGCCCCAGAGAAGGCTCACGATGATGAGAAGAATGGTGACGTGGGTCAGTCAGAGACGGACAAGCCTGATTCTGAGCCAGTTGATGAATCGGCTCAATCGAGTCATACCGATGATGAAGTCGTGTTTATTTATCATTCACACAACCGTGAATCGTGGAAGCCTGAACTGGAGAAGCAAACGGACAATCCGAACGATGATAAGAAAAATATAACTCTCGTAGGAAAACGGCTGCAGGAACAGCTGAAGAAGCAAGGGATTGGCGCACTTCACTCGAGCAAAGACTACGTATCTACTATACAAGGTTACAATTGGAATTTTTCTTATAAATATTCGAACCAAACCGTAAAAAAGGCCATGAGCAATAATAAAAACTTGAAATTTTTCTTTGATATACACCGCGATTCCGCACGGCGCAAAGATACAACGGTTACGATTAAAGGAAAAGCGTATGCGCAGGTGTACTTTGTGATCGGACATCGGAATCCGAACTGGAAAGAAAACGAACAATTTGCCGCTGACATTCATGAGAAATTGGAAGCCAAGTATCCGGGTATTTCCCGGGGAATCTGGGGGAAAGCAGCCTCAAAAGGCACAAATGGGGAATACAACCAGTCTTTATCTCCGAATAGTGTCATTATCGAGGTAGGTGGCATTGAAAATACGTTGACCGAAAGCAATCGTACAGCAGATGTGCTGGCTGAGTTGATTGCTGAAGTAATAAAGGAACAAAAGGGAGCTAAACCTGTAACCAAACCGATCTCTAAGCCATTAAATAAACCGGCTGCAACAGTAAGTAAGCAAACGACAAATAACGGGAATCAAGCGTAATGGTTTGCGTTAATTCTTATAAAGGGTCGGCATGCAAGCTGCATCCAGATCGTACTACTTCCAAGTCGTTGCATAGACATGGCATGTCTTATAGGGGGGATAAGCATGAAATGGTTTGGTCCTAAGTTATTTGGTTTGCTCGGTTTACTGGCGTTGGGGATATGGATTGGTATGGAGTTGACACAGTCAGGAATTGAACGCGTATATGGGCCTATGGCCACTACATCACAACAGACTGTTCAGAGTATCCAGGATACTCAACATGCACAGACGCGAGACATTACGTTGCCTGCTGATCGAAAATCCATTCAGGAGGGAAGCAGAACAAAGTCTCAACGTACAGATGAGGAAGTATGGACCGAGGATGAGAATCGGGAAGATGGTAGCTTACCTGTTGGTGTCTATGAGTCAGATATTCAGCGCGAATCTAATTCTCAACCACCAGCAGAGGATGCGCCTGTCAATAAGTTGGCAGACAAGACAGCGGGAATCCTTCAGCAATTATCCGAGGCGGGAATCCAAGCGGTAGTAGGATTGTTTAGCGGGTTGTTCTAAAGGTAAAGTTTGATTTCCTTGTTGCCATTGCTGAGGGCCTTCACTTCCGGTATAATAAATAAATTGAATATATGGCCAGTAGTGGGGGTATAGAATACGAATGACGGAACTGCTGACGCGTCAGAAGAAGATTCGCAATTTTTGTATTATCGCACATATTGATCACGGTAAGTCAACACTTGCCGATCGAATCTTGGAATATACGGGAGCTTTATCTTCTCGTGAAATGCAAGCCCAGGTATTGGATCAGATGGATTTGGAGCGGGAACGTGGCATTACAATCAAGCTTCAGGCAGTTCGCCTGACTTACAAGGCGGATGACGGAGAAGAGTACATTCTGAACTTGATCGATACGCCGGGACACGTAGACTTTACGTATGAAGTATCCAGAAGCTTAGCAGCTTGTGAAGGCGCATTGCTTGTCGTTGACGCTGCGCAGGGGATTGAGGCTCAGACGCTTGCAAACGTTTATTTAGCGCTTGACAGCAATCTGGAGATCATTCCAGTTATTAACAAGATCGATCTTCCAAGTGCTGAACCTGAGCGTGTGAAGCAGGAGATTGAGGACGTAATTGGCCTGGACACCTCGGATGCGGTTCTTGCGTCTGCTAAGGCAGGTATTGGTATCCGCGAGATTTTGGAACAGGTTGTACAGAAAGTTCCAGCGCCAACGGGAGATCCTGAAGAGCCGCTTAAGGCACTTATTTTTGACTCGCACTATGACCCTTACAAAGGGGTTATTGTATATGTTCGTGTCGTAAACGGCTCGATCCGTCCAGGCAGCAAGATTAAGATGATGGCAACTAATAAGACGTTTGAAGTTATCGAGGTTGGTGCATTTAAGCCGCGTATGTCGGTTGTGGATGAGCTTAATGTTGGTGACGTAGGCTTTATTGTGGCCGGAATCAAGAACGTAGGCGACACTCGGGTTGGTGACACGGTTACCGATGCCAAGCTGCCGACAGCAGAGCCGCTGCCAGGCTATCGCAAGATTAACCCAATGGTGTTCTGCGGATTGTATCCAATAGAGACATCGGACTATAACGATCTGCGTGAAGCCTTGGAGAAGCTTCAGTTAAATGATGCTTCCCTTACGTTTGAACCGGAGACTTCCACGGCGCTCGGATTTGGTTTCCGTTGTGGATTCCTTGGTCTGCTTCATATGGAGATCATCCAAGAGCGTATTGAACGCGAATTTAACATTCCGCTGATTACAACAGCACCAAGCGTTATTTATCGTGTTACGTTGACTAACAACGAAGTGCTGCAGATTGATAATCCGTCCAACTATCCGGAGCAAGGCAAGATTGAATATGTGGAAGAACCGTTTGTTAAGGCTTCCATCATCGTGCCTAATGACTTTGTTGGCGCCATTATGGAACTCTGCCAAGGTAAGCGGGGCGAGTTTGTAGACATGCAGTATTTGGATACAACACGAGTTACGATTACGTACCAGATTCCATTATCAGAGATCGTATATGACTTCTTTGACCAATTGAAGTCCAGTACGAAGGGTTACGCCTCCTTTGACTATGAATTGTCTGGCTACCGCCGCTCGAACCTGGTGAAGATGGATATTATGCTGAACGCCGAGCAAGTCGATGCATTGTCCGTTATTGTGCATAAGGAAAGAGCATACTACCGCGGCAAGGCGATTTGCGAGAAACTGCGTGAATTGATTCCACGCCAGATGTTCGAAGTGCCGATTCAAGCTTCAATCGGAACTAAAGTTATCGCCCGTGAGACGGTTAAGGCTATGCGTAAGAACGTATTGGCCAAGTGTTATGGCGGTGATATTTCCCGTAAGCGTAAGCTCCTCGAGAAGCAGAAGGAAGGTAAGAAACGCATGAAGCAGGTCGGAAGTGTTGAGGTTCCGCAAGAAGCGTTTATGGCTGTCCTGAAGATCGACGAGACTAAATAATGATCGTGAGATGGGGGCGCTAGCCCCCATTTTTGTTGTTATAGGGATTGTATAGTTGCTTGATCGGTTAAATTAGAGTTAAATGAAAACAGTACCGTTTGAACAAATAGGTACGTATCAGCAGTAAGCTGTTATCCTCATAAGAGACAGTTAAGCCTGATAACTTAGCAAGCAGGAGGGACTTAGATGACAACTGCACCTCGTGCGGTATATATACACATACCTTTTTGTACGAACAAATGCCATTATTGTGATTTTAACTCCTATGTGCTTAAGGGCCAGCCCGTCATGGACTACTTGCGAGCACTTGACCGTGAAATGGCATATACAGTGGCGCATAATCCGCCAGGTGTTATCGATACGATTTTTGTAGGTGGGGGTACCCCGACCGTATTGAAGCCGGATGAAATGGCCTATTTTTTGCAATCTGTACGTAGGCATTTCCCACAGTGGAGTGAGAATATTGAGTTCAGTATGGAAGCTAATCCTGGTACTACCGATGCGGATAAGCTGCAAGTGATGCGAGAGGGCGGCGTTAATCGCCTCAGCTTTGGTGTACAGTCTTTTAATAATGAGCTTCTGCACGGCATTGGTCGAATTCATAATACAGACGATGTGTACCGCAGTATTGCCACGGCACGGAGCGTGGGCTTTGACAACATGTCAATCGATTTGATGTTTGGTTTGCCGAATCAGACGGTCGAAATGTTGGAACACAGCCTGGATAAAGCGCTGGAGTTGGATCTTCCACACGTATCCATATACTGTCTAAAGGTGGAGGAGAACACACTTTTCCACGCCATGTATCATCGTAACGAGCTTCCGCTACCAAATGAAGATGATGAGTTGGATATGTATCTACTTATTATGGAACGGATGAAGGCCGCGGGGTATCATCAGTATGAGATCAGCAATTTTGCGAAGCCTGAGTTTGAGAGCCGCCATAATACGACGTATTGGCGCAATGAGGACTATTATGGATTGGGTGCCGGCGCCCATGGCTATGTAGGCAGGCAGCGGCATATTAACATTAAAGGTGTTAATCCATATGTAGAGGCTAGCAAGGAAGGTTTGCCGCGGCTTGACTCCTTTACCGTTGACGAGGCCGAAGCGATGGAGGACTTTATGATGGTAGGCCTTCGCATGTACAGTGGGATTAGCCGTCAACGGTTTGCGCAGCAATTCGGTGACAAGAGCTTTGATGATGTTTTTGCAGTGCAGCTGAAGAAGCTTATACAATCCGATTTATTAGAAGTGATCGAGGATGGCTACCGTTTATCGGAACGTGGAGTTCTGTTTGGAAACGATGTATTCGGTTCTTTTGTCGGTGTTCTGACCCGGGAAGAAGCAGTAGCAGGTAATTAAAATGAAGTTGTAATTGAAAGAGGATGTCTGGTTCCCTATGAAGGGTGAATCAGACATCTTTTTTTCAGAAAACTATTGAAAAAATATTCATTATGATGTATATTCATACACATTAACGAGATGAGTCAGTTCTGAGCAAGGGGGATAACGATGAGAGCGATGACGATGGCAGTATGCAGACGCGCGGTAATCGCAGATATAGAAGCATTATACGAATTAATACAGGGCTATGCGCTACAAGGGATAATGCTGCCCCGCACGAGAGAAATGCTGCAGGATCAGTTAGAGCACTTTATCGTTGCCGAGGCAGATGGAGAGTTAATCGGATGCGGCTCATTGACGCAGTTGGGTACAGAGTTGGTTGAGATTCGCTCATTAGGTATTTCGCCCTCCCACAAAGGCAAAGGGATTGGGACCATGCTGGTGGATGAACTGTTGGACATGGCGCGTAAACGCCGGTTAACTAGAGTGATGGCATTAACGTATGAGGAGCGCTTTTTTATTAAAAATGGTTTTCATGTGGTGGAGAAAGATATTTTTCCGGAAAAAGTATGGAAAGACTGCATTAACTGCAGCAAACGTCATGCTTGCGATGAGATTGCCGTGCTGAGGATATTAAATTGACCTGATATAGATAAATGAAGCTGCTGCTTATTGGTGCATGTTCAGGCTGATAAGGAGTGGCTTTTTATATGCTGAGCGGTATGTAACGTATTCGTTTATGTTGGAACATAAAATGATATACCGTGCTGTACATACAGCATAATCGAACAAGATCATTCTTGTACAGCACTATTTGGTGAATGATGGAAATATTGATCTGAAGTTTGAAGACAGCAGTACATTTGAACAAATACTATCTCTCACGTCTTATTTATGTTAGTGGTTATGTTCATAATAGAATCGTTCGTTATTACACGGTACAAAACCATCGATATGTATTAGAGACGGAAATCAGATAAGTGGATCGATAATATTTTATCATCTATATAGTTTGTTTCGCTTTTGTAATAACATTTTACGAGATCTAGTGGTATAGGGCTAGGTCTATAAAGAACCTTAATAAAAGAAAACATCGCAAAAATGCAAAATAGACGCATTTAACATACTGAACTGACTTGACAATAGACTTGTCCGTTTGGTATTTTTGTATTAACAGTTAGCACTCGTTGAGGATGAGTGCTAACGACCAGTAAAGAAGAAGCACCTAGCGATATGCCGAATAGGCATTCATAGGGTGCTGTCTGTGCATCTGGATGACTAAGAGCAAGCTTAGAAGGGTATGGACTAGACTAGGAAGACAGAAGGGGGAATGTGTCATGCTGACTGAGCGCCAACGACTTATTCTAACAGCTATTGTAGATGATTATATCAGCTCAGCTGAACCTGTAGGCTCACGCAGCATCTCAAAACGCGGTGATGTAGCATTTAGTCCCGCGACGATTCGAAATGAGATGGCGGATCTTGAAGAGCTTGGGTACTTGGAGCAGCCGCATACGTCGGCAGGACGCATTCCTTCACAGAAAGGCTACCGTTATTATGTAGATCATCTGGTTCGGCTGGACGATCTGTCACCAGAGGAAGTCATACGGTTGAAAACGATGTTTGCGGAAAAAATAACAGCGATGGAACAGGTGGTTCAGCATACGTCTACGGTGCTTGCACAGCTGACGAATTATACCTCAATTGCATTAGGACCAGAAATGTTTAACACGTCGCTGCGGCATTTTCAGCTATTGCCGTTATCGGAAGATACTGCCGTTGCCATTATCGTGACTAGTACAGGACATGTGGAGAATAAGACGGTACCGATTCCACCTGGTGTTTCTGCTGCAGAGTTGGAAAAAGTCGTTAACATTTTAAATGCCAAGCTAACGGGGATTCCTTTGATTCAGCTTAGGGCGCAATTGTATACAGAGGTTGGGCAGGAGCTTACGAAGTATGTCTCCCATGCACAAGAAATGATTGCGATGATTGAGAATGTGATGAGTGGTGAGGAAGTACACCGCGAGGTATATTTAAGCGGCACAACCAATATGCTCACGCAGCCGGAATTTAAGGATGTCGATCGAATCAAGACCATTTGGGATTTGCTTGAGGAAACACCGACCCTAATCAAGGTAGTGGGGGAATCTCCAACTGGTATACAAGTGCGAATTGGTCAGGAGAATTCGCACGAGGCCATTGCCAATTGCAGCTTAATTACGGCGACATATACGTATGACGGACAGACATTAGGTACGATCGGGCTATTGGGGCCTACTCGTATGGAATATGCAAAGGTCATGAATCTTATGAATCAAGTTTCGGGCCAGATGTCACTGTTTATGAAGCGTTGGAGTCGCTGATGAACCATAATAAGAAGCGATAATCATCATGAAATGATAAAGAATAAATAGGAGGAGCGTCGTATATGTCTCAAGGTCAAAGTGTATGGCAAGAAAATGATGATAAGTACGCCACGCTCCTCAACAACGCACAAGCTGTGCGAGCATTATGTTCAGCTGTAGAAGGCACGTTAGGTCCTAAAGGGCTGGATGTTATGTTAGTTGGGCAGCAGGGTGAGGTTATCATAACGAATGACGGAGTAACCATCTTGGAAATGATGGATGTGAGTCATCCAATTGCCAAGCTTGTTATTCAAGTAGCTAGGGCACAGCAGCATGAAGTTGGCGACGGGACGACTACGGCAACCGTATTGGCTGGTGCGCTTGTGCAGGCCGGCGTTGATCAAGTAACAAGAGGTGTGCCAGCCGCAAAAGTTGTTGCCGGAATCCAATTGGGAGCTGACTTTGCGAGTGAAGAACTGCGCAAGCGTGCCGTACAGCTGGATGGATGGGATGACCCGCTGCTGCAGCGCGCTGTTCACATCGCGGGGCGAGAACAGACTGATATTGTCAGCCTTGTGCTCGAAGCAGGAAAGTCTGTCGGCTGGGAACGATTGCGCGATCCACGATTCCGTTTGGCGGAGACGGTCGTTGCCCATGAAAAGGCGAGCAATGAATGGTTTAATGGCATGCTGCTCAAGCAGAAGCCGCTGCAACGAGAATGGCTGGCGGAAAGAGAGAATTGTCGTGTGCTGGTACTGCGTGACAGTTTGGAGCCAGAGGCATTGGATGAACAGCTATTGACAACAGAAGCGGGCTTCCAGCAGTACATGCATTTACGGGCCAATTTCATGGAGCAGTTGGAGCGTCTGCACGAGCTTGATGTTGGCTTTATCGTACTGGAACGAGGCATTCACCCCGAAGCGGAGCAATTTTGCTTGGACCACGATATGATGGTTCTGCAGCGCGTAAACCGTGACGATGTGCAGCGTGTCGCACGCCTCACGGGGGCAAAGCCGTTAAAGCGTGCCGCGCTCGGAAAGGATGTCGCTTCGCTCGCGGGCATGCTCGGCTGTACGGCGCGCGCTTGCTACGATGAGCGGCTTGAGCGCGTACGCTTATACGCGCCGGATGCCGAAGCGGCAACACCAGCTGCCCGCGATAAGCTGGTAACGCTAGTGGTTGGCGCGAGCACGCGCGAAGTTGTCGGCGAGCGGGCGCGTATCGCTGCCGACGCTGCTGCCGCATTGCAGGCTGCCATACAAGGCGGTATACTGCCAGGTGGTGGGGCTGCCGAATTGGCCGTAGCCTACGTCTTGGAGCGTTACCGCGAGACGGTGCGCGGCATGGAGGCATTTGGCATTGCCGCTGTCGCGGAAGCGCTGCGTAAGCCAATGGCACAGATCGTGCTTAATGCTGGCTTTAATCCACTGGAGAAGCTGGAAGAAGCAAGAGCCGCACAGGCACACGAGGCGACCGATACAATTGGCATTGATTGCGACACAGGGGCTGTGTTGGATGTATTTGATGCAGGTGTCGTCGATCCAGCAGCTGTTAAACTGCACGCCTTGAAGGCTGCGAGCGAGGTTGCTGCCGCTGTACTGCGAATTCATACTGTCATCAAGATGCGTGTGGATGCTGGCTGATCATCCAAGCGGTAGTTTGCGCAGATGCTGTCGGATGTCATGCAGTAGGGATAGATAGGACTAGGGGCTGGAGTTGAACAGCTATCCTTGATGCTTCATTGTAGGTATTTATCGGATAAAGATGTGTATTCGACATCATACTCCGCAACATATACAGTTATATTAGTGAACTACATAGGGGAGGTGAAAGGGTTGAAACCAGAACAAGATCAAATGAATGCCGATATTGAGCAATCCCCTCAAGTAGAGGAGATTGAAGAAACGGTTGATGAGCAGTTGGAAGAGCAAGCAGAAGCTGCTCAAGACAACGAGCTGGAGCAAGCTAAGGCGCAAGCAGAGGAGAATCACCAACGTTACCTTCGCGCGCAAGCAGATTTCGACAACTTCCGCCGCCGTACTTTAAAGGAGAAGGAAGATCTGGCGAAATATGCTTCCTTGAAGCTTGTAACCGAACTGGTACCAATATTGGATAACTTTGAACGCGCAATCGCAACCAACCCAAACAGTGGCGATACAGAATCGTTCACGAAGGGCGTCGATATGATATTCCGCCAGCTGCAGCAAGTATTGGAGCAGGAAGGTCTTACTGCAATGAATACAGTTGGCGAAGCGTTTAATCCTGAATTCCATCAAGCAATCATGCAAGTGGAATCGGATGAGTATGAAGAAGGCATCGTCGTTGAAGAAGTACAAAAAGGCTACATGCTTAAAGATCGTGTACTTCGTCCAGCAATGGTCAAAGTTAGCGGCTAATGGCAGACGTTTAATAACAACGTCCGTGTCGTCAAGCGTGAGCTGTTGATTACGATAGAGACAACTGAAGTCCACATGAAGGACATGAACCATTTTAAAGGGAGGTTATTTTCAAATGAGTAAAGTAATTGGTATTGACTTAGGTACAACGAATTCCTGCGTAGCGGTAATGGAGGGCGGAGAAGCAGTTGTTATTCCTAACCCAGAAGGCGCGCGTACTACACCTTCTGTTGTAGGTTTTAAGAAAGATGGCGAACGTGTTGTCGGTGAAACCGCAAAACGCCAAGCGATCACAAACCCTGATCGCACGATTAGCTCAATCAAACGTCATATGGGAACAAATCATTCCACAGCTATTGACGACAAGAACTTTACGCCTCAAGAAATATCCGCAATGGTGCTGCAAAAGCTGAAATCCGATGCGGAAGCTTACTTGGGCCAAACGGTAACACAAGCCGTTATTACGGTTCCAGCTTACTTTAATGACTCCCAACGTCAAGCAACTAAAGATGCAGGTAAGATTGCTGGTCTCGATGTACTTCGTATTGTCAATGAGCCAACAGCGGCAGCATTGGCATATGGTGCTGACAAGACGGGTGACCATACGATCCTTGTCTATGACCTGGGCGGCGGTACATTTGACGTTTCTATTCTCGAACTTGGCGATGGTTTCTTTGAAGTTAAAGCAACAAGCGGCGACAACAACCTTGGCGGAGATGACTTTGACCAAGTCGTTATTGATTACCTAGTAGCTGAATTTAAGAAAGATAATGGCATTGACTTGAGTAAAGACAAAGCTGCTGTACAACGTTTGAAAGATGCAGCTGAAAAAGCGAAAAAAGAATTGTCCGGCGTGCTGACAACTACGATTAGCCTTCCGTTTATCACCGTAGTAGACGGCGTGCCTCAGCATTTGGAAGTGAACTTGACTCGTGCGAAGTTCGAAGAACTGTCTCACGATTTGGTAGAGCGTACGCTTGGACCAACTCGTCAAGCGATGCAAGACGCAGGCTTGACTCCTGCTGATATCGAGAAGATCGTACTTGTAGGTGGTTCGACTCGTATTCCTGCAGTTCAAGAAGCAATCAAGAAATTGACAGGTAAAGAACCTTACAAAGGCGTTAACCCTGACGAAGTAGTAGCACTTGGAGCTGCTGTTCAAGCAGGTGTATTGACAGGTGATGTAAAAGACGTCGTTCTTCTCGACGTTACGCCATTGTCCCTTGGTATCGAGACGGCTGGTGGTGTGTTCACGAAGATGATCGAGCGTAATACAACGATCCCTACTAACAAATCACAAGTGTACTCCACTTATGCTGACAGCCAAACTAGCGTAGAGATTCATGTATTGCAAGGTGAACGCTCTATGGCAGGCGACAACAAGACATTGGGACGCTTTATGCTGACGGACATTCCACCGGCTCCACGTGGTGTGCCTCAGATCGAAGTTTCCTTTGACATTGATGCCAATGGTATCGTTAAAGTGTCTGCACTTGATAAAGGTACAGGCAAGAGCCAAAACATCACAATCACATCTTCGAGCGGGTTGTCCGATGAAGAAGTTGAACGTATGATGAAAGAAGCAGAACTGCATGCGGAAGAAGACAACAAACGTAAAGAAATGGTTGAGATCCGCAACAGCGCTGACCAATTAGTATATACTACAGAGAAGACGCTGAAAGATTTGGGCGATAAAGCGGATCAAGCGGATATCGACAAAGCTAACGCAGCTAAAGATAAAGTGAAGCAAGCACTTGAAGGCAACGATGCCGATACAATCAAAGCAGCTACAGACGAGTTGATGGAAATTGTGCAACAATTGTCTGTGAAGTTGTACGAGCAAGCGGCGCAAGCAGAGCAAGGTGCGCCAGAAGGCGGAGCGGCGAAGCAGGATAATGTTGTTGACGCGGACTATGAAGTCGTAGACGAAGACAAGAAATAAGCGTCTCCATACAGAGTCAAAGCCGGGATAGGTCTCGGCTTTGACTTTCCTTTTGTTAGGCTGTTATCATCAGTATAAGCTTATAACATGGTAAATAGGGCTAGTATTGCAAGTGGGGGTGGTATAATGGCAGATAAGCGTGATTATTATGAGGTGCTTGGCGTTAGCAAGGGTGCAGGAGAAGAAGATATTAAGAAGGCGTATCGGAAGCTTGCCCGTCAATATCACCCAGATGTCAACAAAGCCGCGGACGCGGAGGATAAGTTCAAAGAAGTAAAGGAAGCTTATGACGTATTAGGCGATGGCCAGAAACGTGCCATGTATGATCAGTATGGACACGTGGACCCGAATCAGGGCGGAGGAGGCTTCTCGGGCGACTTCGGCGGCTTTGGCGATATATTTGATATGTTCTTTGGCGGAGGCGGAGGCAATCGGCGTGACCCGAATGCACCGCAGCGTGGCAGCGACCTGCAGTATACAATGACAATAGAGTTTAAGGAAGCGGCTTTTGGCAAGGAGACGGATATTACAATCCCGCGTACAGAGCAATGTGATACGTGCTTCGGTACAGGAGCCAAGCCAGGCACGAAGCCAGATGCATGCTCGAAATGTCATGGCAGCGGACAAGAAGAAGTGGTGCAAAATACGCCATTTGGACGTATGGTGAACCGCCGGGCTTGTTCAAGCTGTCAAGGACGCGGCAAGATTATCCGTGAGAAATGTGGAACTTGTCACGGCGCGGGTTCAATGAAGAAGCAGCGCAAGATACATGTACGCATTCCTGCAGGGGCATTCGATGGCGCTCAGCTTCGTATGTCAGGCGAGGGTGAAAGCGGTCAGCGCGGCGGTCCAGGCGGTGACTTGTACATCATCATTCGTGTGAAGCAGCACGAATTTTTCCAACGGGAAGAAGACGACATCTACTGTGAAGTGCCGCTTACGTTTGCACAAGCAGCACTTGGAGATGAGATTGAGATCCCGACACTACACGATAAAGTGAAGCTAAAGATTCCTGCCGGCACACAGACAGGCACACAATTCCGCTTACGCGGCAAGGGTGTTCCACATTTGCGCGGCAATGGTAATGGCGATCAGCATGTAAAAGTTGTTATCGTTACGCCGACGAAGCTTAACGACGAGCAGAAGGAAGCGCTCCGTGAGTTCGCAAATGTGAGTGGTGAAGCGCCGAGCGGCACTCACGAGGGAACTTTTTTTGATCGTATGAAACGGGCATTCCGCGGAGACTAATGTCATCTCTATATTAGAGAAGCCTCTCTACCTCAGGTCTACAACCTGTAGGGGGAGGCTTTTTGTTTTGAACTTGAAATTAAAAAATGAAGATAAATATGCAGTGTCAGCACCAATTTCTTATCGAGTACTATCAGTGTGTCCTGCGCGTATGGGATACAGGTAGAAACATATCAATGACAGCAGCAGTGCTGCAATTGGAATGCCAGCCAGCATCAGACGTATTCCTACAATCGCTGTATCCGGTTGAGTTGTGGCTTGTGCATGATAGCCGCTGTATTCCAGAACAACGCTCATAATAACGGCTTGCAGCGATACGCCAAATCGTATAATAAAACCGTTCATGCCAAAATACATCCCTTCTCGACGTGCTCCAGTGCGACGTTCATCGTCGTCAATAACTTCCGCCAACAGCACTTCTAACAGCACGATAATGCCGGCTAATCCAATTCCGATCCCTGCTGAAGTGATATAAGCCGCTAAAGAAGCAGTGACCCAGAGCAGAGGGCTTAAGGATACTGCATAACACATAATAGTCGCTAACATAACTGCACGCGGGCCATAACGATTCGTCAGGCGCCCCCAAAAGTATACAAATGGTATGGCCGTAATAAACACGGTTCCAAGCATAATGGTATTAGCAAGTTCAGATTCAAGGAGCACATACTTTGTAAAAAAGGGTATTGCCGCAGGCAGCAGAGCAAAAGTAAGCTGAACTAAAAATCCGCCTAAAACGTAGATTAAAAATGCACGATTACTCAAGGTATAACGGATTGCGGTCCAGAAGCCAATTGCAGGTGCAGCTGCATGTTTATTTTCACGCGCGCCCCATACAATTGCGGATAAGGATACGATAGAGATCAACCCGAATAATAACCCCATCATCTTCCAACCGTACGTAACATATACAAGGGGAGGAACGGCAACGCCAGCAATCATGCCAAGTATGCCGAACATCTGCTTCCAGGAGGATGCAGAGGCCCTTTCTTTTATAGAGACAAACATCTCAGGAAAGAGGGCAGAGTAGTTTAGAATAACAAGAACATACAGCACATCGTAGATAAGGACGACCACTAAAAAATACCAGATTAGTCCAGGTCCGGATGTCAACGGAACCCAGAGCAGTGTAAATACAGCAGCTAGTGGCAGCAGGCCAAAAGTGATATAAGGAACACGTCTTCCCCAGCGGGTACGAACACGGTCGCTCGTATATCCGAACAGTGGATTCAACAATGCGCCGATCAGCCCGTGTATAACCATCACAATTCCAACATGTACTGGCCGAACTCCTAATATATCAACGTAATAGTAAACGATGTAGGCGGAGAACATCTGGGCCATAAGATTGGCGGCAAAATTGCCTGAAGTGAAGGCCGCTTTATGTGCTAATGTTGTATGCAGCGGTGATTTAGCCATCCAACACCATCCCTTATCATTACTCTTTTAGCCTATTGCGTTGGACTTGACGGACATCGAGCCATCTGACAAGCTGAATGTTCTCTTCTCGCAGCAGCTCACGAATGTCGGGATCACGAAATAGATCAAATTCAAAGCCTCGTTTTTGCCAATGTGGTGTAATCGATTTTAGCTCGTCAGAGACGTACGCAGGGTGTATAATAATCTCAGATAACCCCGGCTGCAACCCGCGCAGCAGAGCACACATAGATGCTTTGGCCACCTCATAAGTTTCCCCAGTCTCAAGCGCATATCGTAGTCCAAGAAGATCATCGAGGATCATAATTCCTAGTTCTCCCGCCTGTTCAGCTCGTTGTTTCGCAAGTGCTGTTAATTCAGGGGGGACATTCATACCTGCTTTTGGCAGACGGAACGGCAGATCGTAAGCAGAACATAGATCGAATACGAGCTGTAAGAAATCTCTGCCCGTTTCAAGTCCATATACACTCCCCATATGATTATCCAGGTGGGACACATCAATTCCTTGGTGCAGGGCTGCTTCGATCTGAGCTATGAACTCATGTCTAATCTGTTCAACCTCCGCTTTTTGCTCAACAACAAGGCAACTCGCCGGGAAATACCCGTGTTCTGTCGTCAAGGAAGAAGTATCTCTTCTCTGGCAGACGGGCCCCCATTTGTATCCATCCCATTCACTTGTTAAAGTCAAATGAACTCCAACGTCGAACTGGCGGTTAGCAGCACTCCAGCGGGCAGCATCCTCGGACCAAGCACACGGCATCATAATCGTCGCGGATGAGATGACTTCTTCCTGAAGTAACTGCTTGATAGCTTCGTTTACGGAACGACACATACCGAAGTCATCGGCATTAACGATTAGAAGGCGTTGATTGTGATCAAAGCCTAGCCGTTCATTCATCCTTAACATCATTTGCCTCCTTTTCAGCCAATCTACGTTTAGTAAGCGCTTACTTATTTAGTTGCTATTATATTCGCACAGAACAAATACGATCCCAAAGAAGACAAGCTAGTTTCTATTTTTGTTTGTGTTTGTGAATAAACAAGGATGGAGTTAGCTGTTATAGTCTCAAATTAGACTGTTGTCACAAAGAATAAGACCGCGCACCGGATAGATGACGCGGCCTTATCTGGTAGTTAAATGGTTGACAATGAGGAAGGGGGCTGTCGCCCAATTAACCGATTATGTGGAGAAAACAGGGATTAGTTAACGCCCACTGCTTGATAAGCAGATGTAACGGAGGCTGCTTGGAACGAGTTGGCCCCATACAGATCCTTCGCGGATTGAATAGCGGCAGCACGCAGTGCAGAGAAGTTGGATGTTGGTGTTAAGTAGTAAACAAGCGCATGGTAGAAGATACCGGCTGCTACATCGCGTCCGATAGCATTTACATTTACGTTGTAGTGAGTTCCACCTTCAGAGAGGAGATAGAATACTTTGTTGTTTATACCACTGTTGATGTGAACTCCGCCGTTGTCAGAAGAACCAGTGTAACGATTGCTGTAATGATCGGGCTGATTGTAGAGTGTAGGGTTCTGCAAGGAGCGAATCGCTTTGCCTTGGCGGTGAATGTCATCACCGAGCAGCCAATTTTTCTTTTGAATATTATTTCCAAAAATATCGGAAATGGACTCATTGATAGCGCCTGATTCACCATAATAATTA
Organism: Paenibacillus sp. ACRRX; assembly: GCF_022346885.1. GTDB lineage: Bacteria > Bacillota > Bacilli > Paenibacillales > Paenibacillaceae > Paenibacillus_B. The sequence continues at coordinate 1,093,779 of NZ_JAKRNK010000002.1, read as the reverse complement.
AGGTTTGCTGTAAATTCAGTAAGACCGTGGGTCAATTCATGACCTACAACGTCCAGATCAGCAGAGAATGGATAGTAAGTAGTGGAGTTGCCATCACCGTATACGATTTGAACACCGTTCCAGAAGGCATTGCTATAGTTGTAGCCGTAGTGAACTGTAGATTTGATGAGGAAGCCGTTGCCATCCAAGCTGTTGCGACCGAACTTATTGAAGTAGTAGTCGTAGACTTTACTTGCATAGGCATGTGCATCAACAGCTGCCCGATCTGTAAAGTTGGTCGTTGTACTCTTTACAACCGTACCAGGCAACGAACTGGAGTTGTTGGCGCTAAAAGTGTGGATACCGTTTCCGCGTGTTGCGTCCTTTAAGTTATATGCTCCGCTTGCATAGGTGGCTTCAAATGTTTTGGAATCGCCAAGTACGCCAGTTCCGGTAGCTGCGACTTCTTCGAGCAGGTCATACTTTTGCACAACGTCTCCACTCGCTGCATCAATAAAATAATGTGTACGCAGCGGCTGTGGTTCAAGAACGTTAACTTCTGTGAAGTAGACGAGATGTGTTACGCCATCAAGAGGGTAGTAGTAGAGGGTAGCAGTTGGTGTTTTCTGAGGTTCGCCCAGCTTGCCGACTTTCTTCTCGGCATCGGCGTTGGCAATCGAGATAGCATCGGTTGAACTAAGCTTCGGAAGTGATTCAAGACTCTCTGTGCTACTTGTTACGATACTGCCTAAGTATGAGGAGATGTCGCCTTTCTTGTCCAAATGGATCGTTTGTTCAGCGCCATATACCGGTATTCCTTTAATGTATTGTTGGAGTCGATAATGTTGGGTGCCTGTCTTTGGATCGACAAGTTTCTTCGTAATCCGCAGTTGATCCTGCGCTTCGCCGGCAATGTTGAGGCTTTCTCCTTGTGCATTTAAGTAACTCCAAATTTTCTCTTCTGTGGAACCGCTAGCAGGAGCTTTCCATTCTTCAACCAGAATTTTTTGACTAAAATCTGCTTGTGATTTGTCAGGCTGATTTCCTTGTGCGCCGACTGGAGCCGCTCCTACCAATAATGTTGCTCCCAAAAATAAGATCGCAATTTTTTTGTTCATGCTTCTCATCTCCATTCATCAATTTTATACACGTAAAAATGATGACTGTACCTAGATGCGATGCCACAGATAATTCACTATCTCGGTCTTACTTCTATAGACATCACTCCCCTCAATAATAAATTGCAATCGGGATCTTAGGTCATAACCAGGTGTATAAGATTGAGTTGTCAATCGTGGGTGGAAATGAAAGTGGGAGAAAGCGAAGTGGTTATTTGTGTGATGAAGGTAAAAAGATGACGTAAATAATTAAATTCACTAAATTCCAATAAGAATACTTGTGTTAATTAAAATTATAAATTAAGTTCACAATATTGTCAATCATATTTTAATATTTTATTAACAAGTGGTTAAAGATCGTGTTCAGGACATCAAAAAACGGCCATCTATCCGCTAGTTACACGTAAGAGGCCGTAAAATGAATATATGCTAGCTGTTATTTTCTAGAAGGAGTTCATCCAATTTCTTGCGGCGCTGCTTCTCCTTTTTGCGGTACTCGCGCTCCTCGTCATGAAGAGCTCTTGATATAGAAACAATCATACACAGCAGCACAACGGTAAACGGTAAAGCCGTCATAATAGACGCGGTCTGTAGTGCGTTTAAACCGCCGCTCATAAGCAGCACAGAAGCAATTAATGAGGTGAATATGCCCCAAGTGAGCTTAATGCCGGCTGTTGGGTCAGGGTTACCGTCAGAGGACATCATGCCAAGGACAAAGGTAGCAGAATCAGCCGAAGTAATAAAGAAGGTCACAATTAAGGCTGTCGCCAGCACGGCCAGTAACGTACCACCTGGCAAGCTCTCCAAGGTTACAAATAAGGCTGAGGTTAGATCTGCCTTGACAGCTGCAGCGATGGGCTTGCCTTGGAATATTTCCAAATGAAGAGCAGTTGAGCCGAATGTTGCAAACCAGATAAAGCTAAACCCACTTGGCAGCAGCATCGTTCCGAGCACAAATTCTTTAATGGTGCGTCCCTTTGACACTCTGGCAATAAAGGAGCCGACAAAAGGAGCCCATGCGATCCACCATGCCCAATAGAATAGTGTCCAGTTGGCGATCCATGAATTTTCGGAAAATGGCGTCAATCGGAGGCTCATTTGAATAATATTTTGCAGGTAAGAGCCTAGCGTTGTGGTAAAGGTGTCCAGAATAAACCATGTAGGACCAATTAGAAAAGTGATAATAAGCAGTCCGATCGCCATGAGCAGATTAGTATTCGAGAGCAGACGAATCCCTTTGTCTAATCCAGAAATGGATGAGGCTAGAAACAAAACGGTAACAACCGCAATTATAACTAGCTGAATCGTTATGTTGCTGGGCAGGCCAAAGACGTGATGAAGGCCCCCATTGATTTGCATGGCGCCCAGTCCCAGCGAGGTTGCTACCCCGAATGCCGTAGCAATAATAGCCAGAATATCTATCGCTTTGCCAATTGGCCCGTTTACATGCTTCCCTAACAAGGGATAGAACGTCCAACTAATAAGCCCTTTGAATCCTTTACGAAAAGTAAAGTAGGCAAGTCCTAACGAAACTAGTGTATAAATTCCCCATGGATGCAGCCCCCAATGAAAAAAAGAGTAACGTAGTGCGGTTCGTGCTGCATCCGCTGTCAATGGCTCGCCAGAGGGTGGTGTCATAAAGTGGCTAATAGGCTCGGCAACTCCCCAAAATACAAGTCCAATGCCCATCCCTGCGCTGAACAGCATCGCAAACCATGACATATTGGAATACTCCGGCTCATCATCATCGTCGCCAAGACGAATGTGTCCGAATTTGCTGAACGCAAGATAGAGTGAGTACACAAGTATAATTAGAGCGGCGATCAGATAGAACCAGCCAAAACGGTTCGTAGCAAATGAGAGTGCCATATCTGTCGTCTCCGACAGGTGCTGAGGAGCGAACAATCCCCATAGAACAAAAGCTAAAATAATAAGGATAGATATTAAAAATACCATCGGTCCACTCCTTGAATATGTAATGTAGAACTGGAACTATTATTTCCCGTCACCAAACAGATAAATCACCCTCTTTTCAATTTTAACAAAGTAAATGTAAGTATAGCCTTATAACTGGATATTAAAGGAAATAATTTAAAGAAGAATAAATGCATAATGGAGCAGCAAGCTCGGAAATACTGTACTCGGAATTGAAATGAGTTTAACCCATTACACTTACAACAAGGAGGGTGTCCGAAATGACATTCAAAAATGAAAACTCATCTGTAGCAGGCTCAGGATTACTTGGTGCTGGAGCTGTAAATAAGAAGGTTGGTGCATCCCAAGCAAATGATGTTGAATTTGCTGCAGATCAAGCTAATGACACAGAATTCGGCGCTGAACTGGCTAACGGAGTAGGTGCTGCCGGAGTTGCAGGTGCTGCGGGTGTCACAGGGGTTGCAGGAGTTGCAGGTACAGCCGCTGGCCGTGCAACAGATGTAGAGTTTGCTGCTGATCAAGCAGATGCAGCAGATCTTGCTGCTGCAAAACGTGCTAAACAAGCAAATACACGCGCTGACCAACAATGAGTTATGTAGAAGCGCACTTCAACCATGCGGATGAAGCCCGTATGTGCGAGATTAAGCTGCAGTCACTACGGCTGCCATCCGTTCGGATGACAGAAGAAGTTCAGGCTTCGCCAGAGGTTGGAGCTTACTTGCTGCAAGCAGAAGTGCCGCAACAGATGTGGGAGCGGGTGCAGGTCATTATTCAAGACCACAGCGGCTTCCCTAGCTGAACACGATTCCTATAATAAAGTCCAAGCAAACTCCTTACACGTCAGCATGCATATGCAAAAGCTGCTGTCGTTGTAAGGAGTTTGCTTTTTGTGTAGAATAATAAGGATGTGGATAAGCAGATTGGAAAGATTCCAATCTAGAATGAGCTGTTTAAAGGGGGATATCCACCCGTGCATTGGCATGAATTGACGATACATACAACAGAAGAAGCGACAGAAATGATCTCCAACTTTTTGCATGAGGCAGGAGCAGGTGGGGTTAGTATCGAGGAGTCCGGTACGCTAAATAAAGTACGGGATACTTCTTATGGCGAGTTGTACGACAAGCCGTTAAACGATATACCTGAAGGTCAAGCGGTTATGAAAGGTTATTTTGCAGAAGGCTCCGATTTAGAGGATATACACAATGAGGTTCACAATCGGATCGAAGAGCTTCGAACCTATGACATTGATCCTGGAATTGCTACGCTTAGCTGGCGGCGAGTACATGAGGATGATTGGGCTGATGCATGGAAGCAATATTTCAAGCCGCAGCGTGTATCCGAACGTTTAACGATTAAGCCCACATGGGAAACTTATGAGCCGGTTCATGCAGATGAGCGTATTATTGAGATAGACCCGGGCATGGCTTTTGGCACAGGAACGCATCCAACGACTTCATTGTGCTTGCGTACGCTTGAGCATGTTATTCAGGGTGGTGAGGATATTATTGATGTTGGCACTGGCTCAGGCATACTCGCGATTGGCGCCTTAAAGCTCGGAGCTCGTCATGTGCTTGCTATCGACTTGGATCCGGTTGCTGTTGGCATTGCGGGTGCAAATGTCACGCTGAATGGCTTAAGTGAGCAGGTTACGGTTCGAGAAGGCGACTTGCTGCAAGTGATCAAGACTAGCGAAGCAGAGGATTCCGCTCGCCTTGGTGTGCAGCTGCCTGTCCAGATCATCGTCGCTAATATTTTGGCAGAAATTATTTTGTTGTTTGTGGATGATGTCTATGAAGCATTAGCTTCTGGCGGCCTGTACATTGCTTCTGGCATTTATAAGAACAAAGAACAGTTGGTTGCAGATGCGTTAGTGAAAAGTGGATTTAGCATAGAAGCGACAAATCGCGACGATGATTGGGTCGCATTTGTTGCACGTAAAGCATAAGGGAAGGCGGAGAGTTCATGGGAGATTGGAACAACTTTTTTGCAGTACCATTAGACACACTGCCTTTTCTGCTGTTGGTCCTCATGATTGCATTCACAGTTCATGAGTTTTCTCATGCATTCTTTGCATGGAAATTCGGAGATCCGACAGCCAAAATGCTTGGCCGCGTATCATTGAACCCAGCCAGACATTTGGATGTGTTAGGTACGTTATTGTTTGTTATCGCAGGGTTTGGGTGGGCTAAACCTGTGCCAGTCAATCGCGACAATTTTAAAAATCCGCGTCTGATGGGAATTATTGTGTCTGCTGCAGGACCGATCAGTAACTTGCTGCTTGCTTTTATCAGCATGCTGGTGCTTCATTTGTGCGCAAAGTTTGGCTGGGTTGATTTTAATGCTGTAGATCGTGTTCAGTTGGCGCTGAAAATATTTTTCCATTACTTGATCATGTACAATATTCTGTTATTCTTGTTTAATTTGATTCCGCTGCCGCCGCTTGATGGGTATCGTATACTAGAGGACCTTGCACCGCGCAGCATGCGACTTAAGTTAATGAAGTTTGAGCAGTGGTCGGTCTTTATCTTTTTGCTGATCGTCTTTCTTCCGCCATTACGTCGTGTGACACTTGATCCTTTATTTGATCTGATTCAGCCGATTTATATGCTGTTCTCACGGGCGGCTTACTTCCTGGTTGGTGTTTAGTCTTTATTTCAGTTAGTATAATGTGCCGGATTCGCCCTTGTTACAAAATGTTGTAAACGGTGGCGATCCGGCTTCAAAACGTGTATGATGAGGGATGTTGACCACGATGCAAAAATATTTTGTCGCTCCCGAGCAATTCGGAGAGCATTATATTGAAATTAGCGGGCAGGATGCCCATCATTTGACTCATGTGATGCGCACAAAGGAAGGCGATTTATTTATCGTAAGCGATGGGGAAGCTCGCGAAGCGCTTGTAGAGTATACTTCTGTTGAGGCGGGTGCGGTGAAAGCACGTATCGTCGAAATGAGGGAACTTGATCGTGAGCCGCATTACGATGTCGTCATTGCGCAGAGTCTGCCGAAAGGCGACAAGATGGAGCTCATTATTCAGAAGTGCACAGAGATTGGGGCTGCGTCATTTGTTCCTTTTGTATCGGAACGCACTGTGGTGCAGTACGATGCCAAGAAGGAAGCGAAGCGTATCGAGCGTTGGAGTAAGATTGCTAAAGAGGCAGCAGAACAGTCTCACCGTAATCGTGTACCCTCGATATCTTCCAGCATGAGTTGGAAGCAGCTGCTTCAACACGTGGCCAGCTATGAGCTTGTGTTGTTCTGTTATGAGGACGAGCGTGGCACCCAGTTGCGGGATATTATCCATCCATTTGTAATGGAACGCCGTGAACATAAAGGGAATGCCAAAGTGATGATTGTTGTAGGTCCGGAAGGCGGATTCGCACCGCGCGAGGTGGAGGAGATCACCAGCGCAGGTGCTCGTTGTGTTGGGTTGGGACGCCGCATATTACGTGCGGAGACAGCAGGTATGCTGGCACTCGCATGCCTGCTGTACGAGACTGGTGAGATGGGGGGAGTGTGAACATGCCATCGGTAGCATTTTACACATTAGGCTGCAAAGTTAACTTCTATGATACCGAAGCCATCTGGCAATTGTTTAAGTCAGAAGGGTATGAGCAGGTTGATTTCGAACAGACTGCTGACGTGTATCTAATTAACACTTGTACGGTTACGAATACTGGCGACAAGAAGAGCCGCCAGATCATTCGACGTGCGGTTCGCCGCAACCCGGATGCGATTATTGCGGTGACAGGCTGCTATGCGCAGACATCGCCTGCAGAGATTATGGATATCCCGGGAGTAGATTTGGTCATTGGTACGCAAGACCGCGAGAAACTAATGGATTATGTGAATCAGCTTCATGCAGAGCGCAAGCCAATTAATGCCGTACGTAATATCATGAAGACACGGGCATTTGAGGAATTAGATGTGCCTGACTTTGCTGAGCGTACGCGTGCATTTTTGAAGATTCAAGAAGGATGCAATAACTTCTGTACGTTCTGCATTATCCCATGGTCACGTGGATTGTCCCGCAGCCGGGAGGCTGAAAGTGTACTTAAGCAAGCACATCAACTAGTAGCTTCAGGTTACAAGGAAATTGTGCTTACAGGTATTCATACAGGCGGCTACGGCGATGATATGGAGAACTACACGTTAACCGATCTGTTAAAGGATCTGGACAAGGTAGAGGGGCTTGAGCGGATTCGTATCAGTTCCATTGAAGCGAGTCAGATTGATGACGGTATGATTGAAGTGTTAGACAAGTCTACCAAGATGTGTCGTCATCTTCATATACCGCTGCAAGCTGGAAATACAGAAGTATTAAAACGTATGCGCCGTAAGTATACGACTGAAGAATTTGCGGACAAGATTGCCCGAATTCGAAAAGCTATGCCTGACGTAGCGATCACTACTGACGTGATCGTTGGCTTCCCTGGGGAGACGGACGAACAGTTCCGTGAAGGGTACGAATTTATGAAGCAAGTTGGATTCTCAGAAATGCATGTATTTCCGTATTCAAAGCGTACGGGTACGCCTGCCGCAAGAATGGAAGATCAAGTAGACGAAGAAATCAAGCATGCACGCGTGCATGAACTGATTGACTTGTCGGAAAAGATGCAGCTCGAGTACGCGGAGCAATTTGTAGGCCAAGTGGTCGATGTAATTCCAGAGCGGGATTCCAAAGGGGCATCTGGACAAGGCAAGGTAATGGGTTATTCAGATAATTACTTGCAAGTGCTGTTTGACGGAGATGAATCTTTGATTGGCAAGCTGTGCCGTGTCAAGATTACGGAACCAGGCGTTAATGAATGTCACGGGGTACTCGTACGTGTATTAGATGCGCACATGGATCAGGCAGCTAGCATGTAAGAGATGAATAGGCAAGTCACGGAGGATTTCAGTTCCCTATTCTGGGAGAGGATGAAATCCTCCTTCTTATGGGCTAGTATGTGAGTAAGGATGTGTACATACCCTCTACACCAATAAACAGCTTGCGTTTAGTGCCAATCTGCACAAAATAGAGTTCAACTATATCTTATCAATGACGGGAGGCATCAGTGTATGAAAGAGATATCTGCTGGGGGTGTAGTTTACCGCACACGTAGCGAGCAGTTGGAGATACAACTTATCCAAGACCGATATGGTAAAGTGTCGCTTGCCAAAGGTAAGATGGAGCCCGGCGAAACAATTGAACAAACCGCGCTTCGTGAAATTGTAGAGGAAACCGGAATCCGCGGTCGAATTGTAGCGCCAATCAACGTGATTCATTATCAGTACGAGCATGCGGAGCATGGAACTGTGGACAAAGAAGTCCATTATTACCTCGTTGAAGCCGAAGAAGGCGAACTTCAGGCGCAAGTAGAAGAAATTCGCGGTGTGAATTGGTACAATCCGGATGAGGCTTGGCAGCTTCAACAAGAGTCGGGTTATGACAATAACGATGATATTGTACATGGAGCGTTTTCCCTCTTGGGTATTCGCACCTAACGTTTAGCCACAAGTTTGTTGATGTTTAAGATATCGTGCCGCAATGAGTGATGAATGTAGTTTGGGTTATATACGCTTCCATACCGGTAAATAACAGAAGGGGAGCGCGAGGAGTGAGCTGCCGATGTTAAATATGGTCTGGGCGCGTGCAATCTGTGACGCTGCTTCCGGTGCTAACATAGCGGATACGGCATGCAGCTGATGCAGCAGCGGGAAGAACAGCAGTGCCCCACCTACATTTAACGCAACGTGGCTCCAGGCTACGTACTGACCACTTCGACTTCCCCCTATGGAGGCGATAAGCGCAGTAAAGCATGTGCCAACATTCGAACCGATCACGATAGCAATGCCTACCTCGACTGGCAATGCTCCGGTGGCGGATAATCCCATGGCCATGGCTATGATGGCTGCGCTGCTATGCACGAGCGCGGTAATGACCATGCCGGCTACAAGCGCCCAGAGCAAGCTGTCTTGCGAGCGCTCAAGAAACCAGCTAAACACACCGCGCTGTTGAAGCGGCTCACTAATCGATTTCATCCATTCGATGCCAAGCAGTATAAAGGCGAAGCCTGCAGTTGCGATTGATGCAAATTGCAGCGGCCGCCACCAATGTTGAATGCGAGGAATGAGATTGGGAGCAATATCATCCGCAATCACACTCCACATCCACGTTGTCAGGGATAAGAGAAGCAGCGGCATGGCATATTGATTAATATTCAGCCCAATCAGCTCAGTTGTTAGACATGTGCCTATATTCGTACCGAGTATAATGCCTAACGTGCGGGAAAATGCCATCAGCCGCGCATTCACAAGCCCGATCGAGATAACCGTAATCGCTGTGCTGCTCTGCATAACAGCAGTCATCAGTGAGCTGAACATCATCCCGTGAAGAGGTGTCTTGGTTGAAGAGTGCAGCATGCGCTGCATGTATGGACCTGCCCATAAATGGAGGGCGAATTCCATCGTTTTCATGCCAAATAGAAATAACGCCAAGCCTGCGATTAACGGCAGTATCATTTCGTTGAACATAAGCAAACTCCTTTTGAAATGCTCAATGGCACAACCATTTTTAAATATAAGAAGTTCCTGCCTTACATTAATCAATATGTATGCTCGTCCGCAGACAACCATGACAAACTGATGGAGTCTGGCAGCGTAATGAGCACACAATACGGAGGAGAATTCACATCGAAGCAGCAGTAAGCCACCAACGACCACAGGTAGTACTGACACGTTCACGTAAGAAGCGCACGGAGCGTTCTCACCCATGGGTATATCAATCCGAAATTGAACGAATCGTCGGGCAGCCAGAGCCAGGAGAACTAGTAGATGTCATCACCGATAAAGGGAAATATTTGGCGACGGGCTACTATAATGCGGCCTCACAAATTACGGTCCGCATCGTGTCTTACGAACCTGCTGTACAAATGGACACAGCTTATTTCGCAGAACGTTTCAGTGAAGCGCTTAAGCATCGTAAGCGATTTTTGTCAGGAGCAACAGCGTACCGTTTCGTGTATGGTGAGGCCGACTTTCTACCAGGTCTAGTAGTAGATCGCTTTGATGACATACTGGTCGTCCAGATCGTTACGCTTGGCATGGACGTTAGACGAGAAGCTATCATTGAAGCGCTGGTACAGGTACTCGAACCAAAAGGAATATATGAACGCAGCGATGTGCCCATTCGCGAACGTGAAGGGCTTGAACAGCGAACAGGGCTGCTATTCGGAGATTGCCCGCGCCATGTTCAGGTACAGGAGAATGGACTAACGATCGAGGTGGATATCGTAGAAGGTCAGAAGACTGGTTATTTCTTCGATCAGCGTGAGAATCGAGCAAGTATTGAACCATTAATGACGGGATGGGGCGAGCGCAGCGGCATACGTATGCAGGAAGTCGATACAGAACAAGGTATTCAGACACTGCCTGTTAATGCTAAAGGCAAGCCTGTGACGTTCCCCTGGTGGGATGGCGCTACAGTGCTGGAATGCTTCGCGCATACAGGCAGCTTTACACTTCATGCCTGCAAGTATGGAGCCAAGTCGGTGACTTGTCTTGACATCTCGGATCATGCGATCCAAAGTGCCAAGCGAAATGTAGAACTGAACGGCTTTACTGAACGCGTGGAGTTCGTAGTGGCTGATGCCTTTGAATACTTGCGTATGCAGGTGCGTGGTCAGGAGGAGCGGTTTGAGCGGTCCGCTACAGCGTCTTCGACGGGAAAGAAAAAGGTGGATACGTCTAAGCCGATTACCGCGAGCGGCGGCAGAACCTGGGATGTTGTTATTTTAGACCCGCCTGCCTTTGCCAAGACTAAAGGAGCAGTAGAAGGTGCATTTCGTGGTTATAAAGACATCAATCTGCAAGGCATGAAGCTTGTAAATGAGGGCGGCTATCTAGTTACAGCAAGCTGTTCGTACCATATGCGACCAGATCTGTTTATGAACGCGGTTCTAGATGCGGCTCAGGATGCAGGGAAAGTACTGCGTTTGATTGAGTGGCGTGCAGCCGGCAAGGACCATCCACAGATTGCTGGTGTTGACGAAGGTCATTATTTGAAGTTTGCTGTATTTGAAGTGCGATCGAAATAGAAAAATAACAGGAACAAATAAACTTTATTTTTATAAATTTGGCTGCTAAGCACTGGCTTAAGCGCCTGAGCGCCATCCAAGGGTAGAGGATTTCACTATCTATGGATGGCTTTTTTATGTCGTGCGGGCTCACAACAACAGGTGAAAGAAGTCAAATTCGATACGCTGTTCGTTCTCTAATCTTGCATGCTGCGGCAATCTTTACAAACGAGTGTTCTTATAATTGTCATGTTATAATGGTACCTAACAGGCAGATGGTGAGCGCTGTGCATAACAAAGTGTGTTATTTATTGGTATCGTGTAGAACCAAAAAATTATTCATGAACCATTTATATATAACAATAGAGGAAAATGGAGAGGGAGATGGCGATGGCATTAACATTTATGATCGGCAGATCAGGCAGCGGCAAGACCACTGCTGTACTGAACAGACTGCGCGAGCGATTGAGCGCATCTCCGGAAGGTCCACCGCTTATTTTGCTAGTACCCGAACAAGGAACTTTCCAAATGGAGCATACGCTTGTGAAGTCAGAAGGACTGAATGGCTTGCTGCGTGCTCAAGTATTTAGCTTTCGGCGGTTGGCCTATCGAGTGATGCAGGAAACAGGCGGGGCCTCATTAACCCCAATTAACGAGGAAGGCAAGAAAATGCTGCTGTATAAAATATTACAGCGGCATAAACAGGACCTACCCTTGTTTGCGGGAGCTTCTGAGCAGTTCGGCTTCATTGATAAGTTAAACTCGTTATTTGATGAGATGAAACGTTACCGCATTCAAACTGCAGACGTAGAGGAGCAATTGTCTTTGTTAAGCGGGACAAGCGGGCATCCCCTGCTCTCCGCAAAGCTGCATGATATTGCGGGTGTGATGCATGAATTTGAAGCGGAGTTGGCTCATCACTATTTGGATGGCGAAGATGTACTGATGCGTCTTGCAGAGAACGTGCCTCAGTCAGCTTATATTCGTGAAGCAGAAATATGGATAGACGGCTTTCATGGTTTTACGCCACAAGAGCTGTCTGTATTAGCAGCACTTTTACTTCATGCGAAGCAAGTTCATCTGACATTAACGCTAGATCGCCCTTACGAACGTGGAGAGCTTCCACAAGAACTGAACTTGTTCCATCCTACAGCAACGACTTATTGCAAATTGCAGGATATGGCTGACACATTAAGTGTGCCCATTAACGACGTGGTCTGGCTCCGAGAAGCGGAAGGCAGAAGGCTGCCGCGTTTTAATTCAGTGCCGATGTTAGCTCACTTGGAACGCAGCTTTGAACGGCGCAGGCCATGGCAGGAGGCAACAACGCAACTAGAGGAACAGCAAGCGATATCGGTGCATGCCGCCGTAAACCGTCGTACGGAAGTTGAAGCAGTGGCGCGGGACATGCTGCGTCGCGTTCGCGGCGGCGAAACTAGATGGCGGGATATGGCTATAATGGTGCGTAATATTGGGAATTATGCAGAACTGATCCAGACTGTTTTTACCGATGCGGATATTCCTTTTTTTATGGATCAAAAGCGTGGCGTTCTGCATCATCCGTTCGTAGAGATGACTCGTGCTGCACTGGATATTATGCTTGGATATTGGCGTGCGGATGCTGTATTTCGTTTTGTAAAGACTGAGTTTATTCTTCCGGAGGATGGTTCGATTACTAGGGCCAATCTGGATCGGTTTGAGAATTATGTACTGGCCACAGGTATCGAAGGGTCACGTTGGACAAATGGCAGGCCTTGGCCCACAGTGCCTTCTCTGTCATTGGAAGAACACGATGACCTTGATATATCGGCAAAACAGGCTCCGGCTTGGGTTGAACAGTGTCGTCAGTTGATCGCTGAGCCTGTTGCTGACCTGCAGCATACATTGGCTCGTGCGCAAAATGTGCGCCGTATGTGCGAGGGCTTGTATCAGTTCTGGATGAACTTGCAAGTTCCGCAACAATTGGAACGTATGAGCACAGAAGCACTTCTGAACGGTGACGTGCAGCGTTCACGTGAGCATCGTCAAATGTGGGGAGCGGTACTGGATATTCTTGACCAGATGGTTGAGATGGTCGGGGATGAAAAGATGTCGATCGAAAGCTTTGCTGGGATGCTCGAGACTGGGTTCGAGAGCGTTAAGCTTGCACTTGTGCCGCCAGCACTTGATCAAGTGCTGATTGCAACGATGGACCGTACGAGGTCAGGTCAGATTCATCATTTGTACATGTTAGGAGTAAATGATGGCGTTATTCCGGCGCGACCACTCGAAGAAGGGGTGCTGACGGAACATGAGCGTGACGTATTGCTTGACATGGGAATGGAATTAGCCCCCGGCATACGGCGCAAGCTGCTTGACGAGCGATTCCTGATCTATAATGCGTTGTCTGCTCCGTGCAGCAGTCTGTGGGTGAGTTATGCACTTGCTGATGAGGAAGGAAAATCACTGATTCCGTCAGAAGTTATCCGTATGCTGCGTACGATGTTTCCGCATGTACAGGAGCAGCTTCTCATGACGGAGCCTAATGAATTTATGTCTGAATCAGAGCAGTTCGCATATGTATCGCATCCAGAGACTGCGCTGCGGCATTTGATTGCTCAACTGCGCGAATGGAGGCGTGGGCGGGAGATTGCACCTGTCTGGTGGGAGGTTTATCGCTGGTTTCAATCCAATCCCAGATGGCATGACCGCTTAAGCACGCTGGTGGGTTCGCTTGTGTACCGAAATCAGGTACAGCCATTAGAACAATCAACAAGTCGGATGCTGTATGGCAAGAAGCTGCGGACGAGCGTGTCACGTATGGAACGTTTTGTTGCTTGTCCATTTTCCCATTTTGCTTCGCACGGTTTAAAGCTGAAGGAACGGCAGTTATATCGTTTAGAGGCACCTGATATTGGTCAATTGTTCCATGCGGCATTAAGCCGTTTCGCAACCGACTTAAAGTCAGACGGCCGTACTTGGGCGGCTTTAACACCCGATGAGTGTCGAGCAGAGGCAGATCGAATTGTAGACATCCTGGCACCGCGCCTGCAAGGGGAAATTCTGCTCAGCACGAAGCGATATCAGCATATTTCTCGTAAGTTGAAGCAGATCGTCAGCCGGGCAGCATCGGTAATCGGCGAACATTCAAAGCGCGGAGAATTTGAACCATTGGCATTGGAAATGGACTTCGGCCCTGATAAGCCGCTGCCCCCGCTTATTTTTACGTTAGCTAATGGTTGTACGATGGAGATTGTTGGCCGAATTGACCGTGTGGACTGCGCCGATAGTGAACAGGGCATTTTGCTGCGCCTTGTAGATTATAAGTCTAGTGCGACAGATCTCAAGCTGCACGAAGTGTATTATGGGCTGTCCCTACAGATGCTGACTTACTTGGATGTGCTGTTGACCAATGCCGAAGAATGGATCGGGCAGACAGCTCTTCCGGCAGGAGCGTTATATTTTCACGTGCATAATCCTTTGCTTGCAGCATCCAATGGCATGGACGAAGACCAAGCTCATGAACAACTGCTGAAGAAGTTCAAGCTTAAAGGTCTTGTGCTGGCCGACCGCGAGGTTGTATCCAAGATGGATGCTCCGTTAGAGAAGGGGTATTCGGATGTGATTCCGGTAGCCGTCAAGCAGGATGGCTCATTTTATAGCAATGCAAGCGTCGCGACGACTGAGCAGTGGGATCTGCTTCGTCATACCGCACGCAATGTAATCCAGCGTATCGGTACGCAGATTACCGAAGGAGATGTACAGATTGAGCCTTACCGGATGGGGACACACAAAGCGTGTGATTTTTGTGATTTCAAGCCTGTATGCCAATTTGATGAACTGGTAGAGGGTAATCAATATAATCAGCTTCCGAAGTTAAGCAAGGAAGAAGTATGGATCAAGCTGCAGGAAGGGGGAAGGGAACATGAGTGATACAGATAAACAAGGGCATGCAGCTTTGTCACTTGATCGCTTGGACGATGTAGATGTAAATGTTGAAACAAGAGGCAGCAATGATGTCGGGACTGTACGGGAACTGATTATCACAGATGCAGAGTTACAAAAGAATGCCGTTCATCAGTCCGAGCACGAGCAGATAGCTGTTAGCCTTCCTCCTAAGCCGATTGGCTCCAAATGGACAGACGAACAGTGGCGTGCTGTCGTTGATGGCGGTCGACATATCCTTGTTGCTGCTGCGGCAGGTTCAGGTAAGACAGCAGTACTAGTGGAACGTATTATTCGTAAAATTAGCGATGAGAGCAACCCTGTGCATGTCGATCAGTTGTTGGTGGCCACATTTACCAAAGCGGCTGCGGCGGAGATGAGGGAACGTATTCGCCTTGCGCTCGAAGGAGCGCTGGAGCTCAATGCTGAATCAGAGCATTTGCAAAGGCAGTTGGCACTGTTGAATCGTGCTTCTATCACAACACTGCACTCATTCTGTCTTGAAGTGATCCAACGATATTTCCAAACGATAGGTCTGGACCCCGCCTTCCGTGTCGCGAATGCTACCGAAACGGAGGTCATCCGGCAAGATGTGCTGCAGGATCTTTTTGAAGAGCTTTATGCAGAAGAAGATGAATTGTTCCGCAGACTTGTGGATTGGTTTAGTGGAGAACGGAACGATGAAGCTGCTTTTCGCCTGATTCAGCGACTGTATGATTTTTCACACAGTCATCCTTGGCCGAATGAATGGATTAGCGGTATGGTGACGTCCTTTAAAGCACAGTCAATAGAAGAATTATCCCACACGCCGTGGGCGGAAAGTGTAATGAAGGACACAAGGCTAGGTCTGAATGCAGTTGTAGAACTGCTTCGTCAAGCCCTACAGCTGACGACAGCGCCCGGAGGGCCGGAACCTTATCAAGCGGCGCTGCAGCCTGAATTGGAGGCTGCTCGTGCCATTATGGAAGCTGCAGAACGTCTCCCTTGGCACGAGATGAGCGGCAGTATAGAGCAGCTTGAGTTCGGCAGATTGGCGGCCTGTCGCGGAGATAAGTATGACAAATCACTGCAGGAACAGACGAAGCGGCTTCGTGATCAGGCGAAAGCGCGGTACCAGCAGCTTCGTGAGGAATTGTATCGCCGGACGCCAGCGCAATTTCTCAAGGAACTGCATGAGATGGCCCCGCTGATGGATAAGATGGCTGGTGTCGTTAAGGCATTTGGCGAGCGTTACGAGCTAGCCAAACGGGCTAAGGGTTTACTTGATTTTTCTGACTTGGAGCATTATTGCTTACGAATTTTACGTACAAAGGATTCAACGGCAGCTCGTACGCTTCCTTCTGATGCAGCGCTGCAGTACCGGGAACAGTTTGTAGAAATTTTGTTGGATGAATACCAAGATACGAACATGGTTCAAGAAGCCATTGTTAACTTAATTACACGTGATGGTGTTGGGAATCGATTTATGGTCGGTGATGTCAAGCAAAGTATTTATCGTTTCCGACTTGCGGAGCCAGGATTGTTCTTGGCCAAATATGAATCGTACCGTCCAGGTCGCGAAGGCGAAGGCACGAGGATCGATCTTGCGCGCAATTTCCGGAGTCGCAAACAGGTGGTAGATGCGGTTAATATGCTGTTTAGACAGGTGATGAACAAACAGGTGGCAGAGCTTGAGTATGATCAAGCTGCTGAACTGCAATTCGGCGCAGCATATTATCCAGAATCGTCTGACAGTGCAGGAGAGCCTCAAAGCGTTGCGGCAGAGCTGCTGCTCATTGAGAAGGGCAGTCGGGTAGAAGCTGTTCATGAAGAGGACGACGATGTGGCTGTTGATGAGGTGATGGCTGATCATCCGACAGCTCCGGCTGTAGACGCCGCTGAACTGGAAACGGCACGCTTAGAAGCTCGTGCAATTGCTGCACGGATTCGACGGATGCTAGGCGATGAGGGAGAGTCGCCGTATCTCATATTTGACGGCAAGCTGCAGCGTATGCGTCCGGTCACCTATCGGGATGTCGTAATCTTGTTAAGGGCTACATCAGCCTGGGCGCCTTTAATGGTAGAAGAGCTTCGACTTGAAGGAATCCCGGCATATGCGGAGTTCAGTACAGGGTATTTTCAGGCTACTGAAGTTGAAGTGATGGTGTCATTGCTTCGTGTAATAGACAACCCTTATCAAGATATTCCGCTTGCTGGCGTGCTTCGCTCACCTATCGTTGGCCTGACAGCAGAGGAACTGGCACAGGTTCGTCTGCATGGATCAAACATGCCTTATGCGGACGCACTTCAATTGGCTGCTGATGAGCCAATAGAGACTCCGGCTGGTGATGGCTCATTGCCGCATGACGAAACGGGACATACGCGGGGTCAGCCACATCTTAGTATGAGTACTAGAAATCGAATTCGCTCTTTCCTACAGCAATTGGAGAATTGGCGGAACGAATCGCGGCAAGGCTCATTGTCTGAATTGATCTGGCGAATTTACCGCGAGACAGGATATTTTGAATGGATTGGCGGGCTTGCTGGCGGTACGCAGAGACAAGCTAATCTGCGTGCTTTATATGATCGTGCACGACAATACGAGGCTTCCTCCGTAAGAGGACTGTTTCGTTTTCTGCGCTTCATAGACCGTATGCGTGGTACTGGCGGCGATCTAGGCACAGCAAGAGCGTTGGGTGAGCAGGAGGATGTCGTTCGTATTATGACCATCCATAAAAGTAAGGGGTTGGAATTTCCTGTTGTATTTGTTGCAGGGCTTGCCAAGATGTTCAACCAGCAGGATTTGAATGCTTCCTTCTTGATGCACAAGCAGCTTGGATTTGGACCGAAATACGTTGATGAGGCGACACGAGTCACCTATCCCACGCTGGCTAATTTAGCAATACGGAGACAGATGAAGCTGGAATTGCTTGCGGAAGAGCAGCGTGTTCTCTATGTAGCTTTAACGAGACCTAAAGAAAAGTTGATACTTGTCGGTACGGTTAGCGATGCCGTAAAAGAAATTCGCCAGTGGGGTGAGGCGCTTGATATTAATGAGATGTTGCTTCCCGATTATATGATCGCACGGGCCAGGTCCTACTTGGATTGGATTGGTCCAGCGATCATTCGACATGCTGCCGCAGCAGATTGGCGCAATTATGCAGGGCTTCCCAATCGGAACGGTGAATGTATGCTGGAAGAGACAGCGCAGTGGAAATTGTCTATCGTATCAGCATCTGTACTGGCGCTGCAGCTTGATACAAGCGCTGAGGATACGCTTCCCCAAGTGATGGCAGAGCAGTTGGAGCGACTCGTACAGTTGGATGAGTGGGCTGAAGTCGAAGACCCATCGAATCCATCATTCCGGCCTTTCATAGAAGAGCGGTTAGGGTGGCGCAACCCCTATCGTATTGCGGAACTACTACCTGCTAAAACATCGGTTACCGAAATGAAGCGGCTGTTTACACAAGAGGAGTGGCCAGAATCTTCATGGGTACAGGCTGTCGGTGACGACGGGCAGGATGAGAAAGATCCAATGGCGGGATATACGCTGCAATTAAGGCGACCGCGCTTTATGGAGAATACTCGGCTTACAGCTGCTGAAAGAGGGACGGCATATCATTTCTTGATGCAGCATTTGCCGCTGGACCTTCAAGCAGGTATGACAACTGACATTATAAAGGCGACAATTGCGGTTATGGTGGAGCGAGACTTGATGTCACAACCTCAAGCTGATGCCATAGATGCAAATGCAGTACAAGCATTTTTTGAGCATGATATGGGTCGCAGATTGCTGGGCAGTAAGTTGGTTTATCGTGAAATGCCATTCAGTTACGGATTGACGGCAACAGAAGCCTATGCAATCGAAATGAACCAAGTGGAAACGGATATGGGTGATAAGCTTCGTTTTGTTGCGACATCAACCTTTGCCGCTCGTGATGATGCAGGCTTGCTGGACCATGAGACAGTGCTGGTACAAGGTGTAATTGACTGTTTGTTTGAGCATGAAGGCAAGCTTATTTTACTGGATTTCAAGACAGATCGTGTACGCGCTGCGCGCGGGGGAGTTCAAGCTTTAGTTGACCATTATCGCTTCCAACTTGGTCTGTATGCACGAGCGATCGAGAAAATATGGAAACGGCCGGTGGATGTACAGGTGCTTTACTTTTTTGATGCCAAAGAAGCACACATCCTTTAGAAGAAGATACAGGAAAGGAGGCATGCATACATGCGAATATTGCATACGGCAGATTGGCACTTCGGTCGTACCCTTGAAGGGAGAAGCCGTTTGGAGGAGCAGGCAGCATTTGTTGACGAATTGGTAGACTTGGCAGATGAAGAAGGTATCGACCTCATTTTACTGGCGGGTGATGTATATGATTCGGTTAATCCGCCTGCTGCCGCTGAGCTGCTGTTTTATGAAGCGATTGAAAGACTTTCTAAGCGTGGCACACGTCCGATTGTCATCATATCAGGCAATCATGATCATCCGGAAAGATTGGCAGCTTCTGCGCCGTTGCTGCGCCATCAAGGCATCTTGATTGTAGGGCAGCCAACAGAGCAGCCCGTATTCGTGCCGATAGAAAGAACCGATGAGCAGGCTGTCATCGCTGCGTTGTCTTATCCTTCAGAGTCAAGACTGAAGCAGCTTCTGTCAGTGGACAACGATGAAGAGTCCATCCGGACGGCATATAGTGCAAGGGTAGGTCAATTGCTGGCAAAGCAGGCACAAGCCTATCGTAATGATAGTGTTAATCTGATGATGAGCCATCTGTATGTACTTGGTGGCAAAGAAAGTGAATCCGAACGTCCGATTCAGGTAGGCGGAGCTTACACTGTTGATCCCAGTGCTTTTGACGTATGCAGTGAGTCAGGCAGCAGAGCCCAATACACTGCTTTGGGACATCTTCATCGACCGCAGCGGGTGAAAGGACCCGGCGTTATCCGATACAGCGGGTCGCCGATTGGGTACAGCTTCTCTGAGGCGGGACAGACAAAGTCTGTAACGATTGTGGAGATTAGCCCTGGAACTACAGCGGCTGAGCCTGTTGAACATTATTTGAGCGCAGGAAGACCGCTAGCCAGTTGGCAAGTTAAAGGTGGTTATGGTGAGTTGTGCACATGGTTGGATGAGGGGCGTGATCGTAATGCATGGCTGGATGTGAATTTACATTTGCAGGAAGCGTTGACGATGGAACAGATTCAGCATATTCGCAAAGCGCATGCTGGCATTGTGCATATTCGCCCGGTATATCCAGAAATGCAAGAAATTCAGGCAGAGGCTGGACGCCGCAGCGACCTGCCAGTACAAGAACTGTTCCGTCGTTTTTACGAAAGGCAGACAGGTGGGGCAGTACCTGATGATACATTAATCAAACTATTCCTAGAGCTCGTAGGTGAGAGAGAACATGCGGAGGAGGTGGACGCATGAAGCCGATAGAACTGGCTCTGTCAGGGCTTCAAAGTTATCGTGAAGAACAACGAATCGACTTCCGAACTTTGAGTGAAAATGGGATTTTTGGCATATTTGGCCCTACAGGCAGTGGTAAATCTACCATTTTAGATGCCATTACACTGGCGCTGTACGGCAAAGTGGAACGGGCGACGAACGGAACGCAGGGGATTATGAATCAGGCAGAGGATCAACTGTCAGTTTCGTTTGCGTTTCAATTAAACGGTGTTCAGAGTTCGCGTATGTTTCGTGTAGAACGACGGTTCAAGCGGACAGGGGAGGCTACTGTCAGCAATACCGTAAGTCGGTTCATTGAAATAACATCTGATTCAGAGACGGTACTTGCAGACAAGCTTGCAGATGTGACTCGGATGGTTGAGTACCATATCGGATTAAAAATGGACGATTTTACTCGTGCGGTAGTATTGCCACAAGGGAAGTTCGCAGAATTTCTTTCGCTGAAAGGCAGTGATCGTCGTCAAATGCTGCAGCGACTGTTTTCGCTGGAGCAATATGGTGACGAGTTGGCAAGCAAGCTGTCTCGTCGTCTGAAGGCTACGGAGGCAGAAGTTAATTCTTGTGCAGCGGAACAGCAGGGTTTAGGAGATGCATCCGCAGAGGCGTTGACTTCTGTAGAGTCTGAGTTGACAGCCGCAGCCGCAGTGGCAGAAGCGGCACGTGCTGCTAAAGAGGCAGCTGCTTTACAATATCAAAAGCTTGCTGAGCAAAGAGATCGCCAAGCCGATCGCGTCAGCATCGCAAATCAACTGGCTCAATTGGAGCAGCAAGCAGATGCTGTAACGACCCATGAGCTACAGTTAAAAAGATCTGCGGAAGCAGAATTGCTGGCTCCGTATGCACAAGAAGCGGGACAGTCGCAGCTCCAATTGCTGCAGGATGAGGCTAAGCTTAAGCAAACGGAACTTGCTGCTGCAGCAAGTGAAGAGGAATGCAAGGCAGCAGAGCATGCCGCAAACAAAGCGCTGCTTGCAAGAGAGCAGCAAGAACCTGTGCTGCTTCATCGAATCGAGCAGCTAAAGCAGGCAGCGGAGTGGCATGAGGAGCTTGTGCGTTTGCGTCAAGATGCTGAACGAACACAGCTTGTGCTGGCACAAGCACAGGAGACAACTAAGAAGTCGGGCGTAGAGATCGAACGTTTTACACAGCTTATCGACAAGGCGGGTACCCGACAAGCTGAATTAAAACAACAGTTAAAGACGTTGGATCGGCCATTGGCTGAACGTGAAGCATTTCAATTAGCATGGCTTTCAAAGGAGCGTTTGGTTGAACTGCAAGCTAATGCTGCGCAGTTAGAAGCGCTCAATCAACTACAGGCTAACGCTGTAAATACAATTGAGCAGGAGATTGGGCAAGAAGTCCTGAACATTGTAGAGTGGGGGCACCCGGTACCGGCTTGGCGTCAATCTGTGTCATGGAAAGAGCGGCAATGGAAAGATAATGGCAAACGGCTGCTGCTGCTGACTGATCGGCTGAATGGCTTGTCAGCTTGGGCTGCACAGCATGTCCAGCACAGAACGAAATCATTACTGGCTGCTGAGCTTGCCAGCAGCTTGACGACTGGAGAGCCGTGTCCCGTATGTGGATCGGTTGATCATACATCTAATCGTGCGCACGTAGATCCTACTCCTGACATCGAGAGCTATCGGGTCCAGCGAGCAGCTGGGGAACAACTGCTGGAGCAATGTCAGCAGCTGCGTGAACAGGTCAAATCACTGTTAACTGAATCAACAGTTTCGTCTGAGCGTTGTGTCATACTCCGTCAAGAATTGCGAGAGCGGCTTGCGGATGTTGGCAGCAAAACTGCGGCACTACTGGGAGACAAGCTGGCTGAACAGATTGCTGCAGGACTGGAGAACAGCAATAGCGATGATACTGTGACGGGTGGGGAATTTGACAATACATCCGGCATACACCCTGATGCAGCTGTTACGGTCGAAAAAGTAAAGCGAGCTTGCGTTATTCTGGAATCAGAATGGGCAAGCGAAATGACAACAGTTGCTGCTGGTCAGCAACAATATGAGGAGATGTCTGAGCAGATTGAAATGATCGGGACACTTCATGATCAATTAACAAGTGAACTGGAATCATCTGTCGGCCTGAAAGATTCACTTATTCGCCAATTGGATGCGCATTTATGGCAGCTGCAGCAATTGTCTTCCAAAAGAGAGTCTGCGCGGGCAGTGCATGCAGAGACTAAGGTGCAGCTATCTGTCCTATTTTCACGCGTGTCTGAGTTGAGTCGTGTATACGAAGAAAATTATAGCCAATGGCCGTACGAGCAGCTGGATGAACTGCGCGCACAGTGGCTGCTTCGTGATCAGGAGGCGGAAGATTGTCGTCAGCGCATTGACCGCAGTGTAACCTATTTGGAAGAGACACAGGCGCAATATCGAGTATGCGATCTTCAACATCGCCAAGCTGAGATACAAGTGATTCAAAGTAATGCCGAGCTCCAAAGTGTGGTCAGAATAATGGAAGATCTAGACAAGCGTGTGGAGCCATGGCTGGTGCCAGGACCAATTACAGACCAGGTTATACAAGCTGAACGTCGATTAACTGATATCCGTGCCAACGCGGTACAGCTTACAGCTACCGTTGAAGCGGCTCGTCTGGCTGAGGCCAACGCCAAGGAACAGCTTGCACTAGCCAGACAGGCGTATCGATCGGCTGTGGAGCGTGCGGAGCAAGCAGCTGCCAAGCTGCAGCTGCAATTAGACAAGACAGGCTTTGCAACTGCAGCCGAAGCTGAAGCTTCGCTGCTGCCCATGCAGCAGCGCGACGATTTGCAGCAGCAGGTGAAGCAGTATCATGAACGATGTCAAGACCTTTCAAATCAATTGCGGAGACTCGATGAGCAGCTGCAGGGCATTCAGATCAGCGAGGAGGACTGGCAGGCATGTGTCGAGACCTGGGAACTTGCGCAGCAGCAAGACGAGGCGGCATTGTCAAGCCGTGCAAAGGCCGAGCGAGATGTGGAACAGCTGCGCAGCAAGCATAGTCGTTGGATGGCTTTGGAGCAGCGGCGCAGTGAAGGACAGTCGCTATTGAGCAGGCTGCAGCAGCTGCAAACTGTATTCAGGGGTAATGCATTTGTAGAGTATGTTGCGGAAGAGCAGCTTCTTCAAGTGAGCCGAGCGGCCTCTGAAAGACTAAAGGTGCTAACGAAGCAGCGATATTCGCTTGAAGTGGACTCGGGTGGTGGCTTTGTTATTCGTGACGATGCCAATGGCGGAATTCGACGCCCTGTCTCTACGCTGTCTGGTGGAGAGACGTTCTTAACATCACTGGCGCTGGCCCTTGCTTTATCCGCGCAGATTCAGCTAAGAGGCATGTATCCGCTCGAATTTTTCTTCTTGGATGAGGGATTTGGCACGTTGGATCCGGAATTACTTGATACGGTTGTGACTGCATTGGAGAAGCTGCATACAGATCGGCTATCTGTGGGTGTGATCAGCCATGTGCCCGAACTAAGAGCTCGGCTTCCGCGCAAGCTGGTTGTACAGCCTGCGGAGCAAGCTGGTAGAGGGTCGCGTATCATGTTGGAGAGCATGTAGAGGATAGAGCGAAAGTGTGTATTACCAGTAATGTAAAGGGATATGGGCTTGGAGCAGATATCGATGTGATGGCCTTTAATGCAAGTGACGGGTTCTTGCCTTCTATTCACTGGAGAACTTAGTGAACAGTGATTAGAATTATTAATTCCTTGCTGATTCTGGTCGTACATTTGCTGTAACGAAATGGATATTATTACGAAGTAAATGTGAGCTTTGTCACAGTTACAGTTTCAACCTACTGTTATAATACAGTTAGCCGACATCTTTATTGAATGGCACCTCGGTGATCGTATTGCTTGTGTAAACATTTTGACTCGTTTGCAGAAGAAATACGCTCACAGCGTTCAAGCGCTGCCTGCGTTTTGCAGGGTACGAGGTGTCTTTTTTTTGTTTTTATTTTGAGCCATATGAATAGTTGTCACCCCTCTGGGCCTAGGCGAATATCCTGCATTATTCAGATTACTTCTGCATGCATCAAGAGGAGGTTACTATGGAAAAAAAGAAATCGACAGGCCCAATCATTGAAAAACCAACTGGAGCTGGAAACGGGGCTAAAGCAGGGATAGGGACAGGATCAAGTGCAGGTGCAAATCAAGGAACAAATCAAGGAACAAATCTAATCCCAACCTCGAGTCCAGCGAAGAACCAAGCGTCTCTATCGCCGTCTGTTCCTATAAAAAGTCAAGTGCCCGTCTCCCCGCAGTCAGCATCTCCAGCAGCTCAAGTTGATTATAATTTGGAACCTGCTTCTACCCCATCCATGTTTCATTTATGCAAAATGCATATCAACAAAAACGTGCAGCTAACTACTGTGGATAACAATACTTATACAGGTGTGATTACACACGTTGATGAGCAATTTGTTCATCTTGCGGTCCCAAATGGGCATGCTCAACATGCCTCGGCAGGGCTGCCGGTGGGATACTCGGAACCAGTGCCTTGTCAGCCTATGTGCGGCTGCCAATCTTGGAATTACTCACCTTATATGTTCCGCGATCAATCTTACAGACCGCCATATGGCTATCATCCTTATCACAATTACGGTTCGCCATATGCTCGTCCGCCGTATTATGGGTATGGGGGAGGCTATTACCCTGGTTACTATCCAGGTTACTACCCAGGGTACAATCCATATGGTTATGGCTCTGGTTATGGCTACAATCCCATCATTCTCCCTTTGGCAACCTTGGTTGCCTTAAGCTTAATACCTTAACATCAATCTATGAAAAATGAATTATTATCGAACGTGCCTGGTTATCGCAGAGGGGATATCCTAATGTGAAATCAGGTTTTTTTGTGTGTAAAGTAATATAGGTGTCTTTTTTATGAAAAAATATCGACAATTGTTTGAACTTTGGAGTATAATGGATATAAATAAGGCGAAAATGTGAACGAGTCCGATTGACTATAGTCCGCGATGGAGATCTTGTGTAGGCAGCAGGAGTGCAGCGCTGATTGATGTAAGTTACGGAGTGCTTTTCTTTTCGCAGCTTACGATTTATATCTAAGTACTTCCATTAATGCTATATATCCATCAGCCGCAGCACCTGCTTCCTTGACCTTTCTTCATTTTCTCATTATCGCTCTTATCCTAGACATCCCACTCATTGCTTT
Source organism: Paenibacillus sp. ACRRX (assembly GCF_022346885.1). Lineage (GTDB taxonomy): Bacteria > Bacillota > Bacilli > Paenibacillales > Paenibacillaceae > Paenibacillus_B. Next base: position 1,068,143 of record NZ_JAKRNK010000002.1, on the reverse strand, counting down.
TTACACCATATGTTTAACAATCTCACTTTTAAAATGAAAAATGAGGCATGCCTTGGTTTCTAACTTAATTTTACCGTTCTATATTGACAACGCTTACAATTGACTAAATAACGAAAGGGGCGGTTGACATGCCAGCAGCTAACAAGCCGTTTAAGATCCAGTACCCGACTTCTAACATACAGGCGGTGGCGGTCGTTATACTAATGATTGCGAGCTTATTTAATGCACTTCCGTTGCTAAGAACGAATTATGTAGCTGAGGTTATCTGGGCGCTTGCAGCGTGGGAGCTCGTGTGTCTTTCTTATCTGGGGTTTGTAATTCACAAGATGAAAAGTAAACCGAGCAGCTTATCGTTGCAAGAAGATGAATTATGGGTTGAAGGAGTCGCATATAAAGCGAGCGAGATTCGAGATGTAATTATAATGGGCCGTCACAAACCATCAATTGGAGTTAAGTTGATAGGCAAAAGTTTTGTGCCGATGAACCTCTGCTTCAATTTCACAGAAGGTGAACAGGAAGGGATCAGCGCAATTCGAGATTGGGCGGAGCGTCATCAAGTGAAGCTTCGACAGAGCTTTTTTATTAAATGGATATAATAATCAACATTCAAGAGCAAGCTGTCTAACGGCATTCCCTGCATCGGGATGCCGTTAGCTGCATTAAGGCTTGTCTCCAGCAAGGGGATTCCATGGTCCGGGTCCGAGTTGGTGTCCTACCCACTCTGAACCATCCTCCCATATCTCCTTTTTCCAGATGGGGACAACTTGTTTTAACCTTTCAATGGCGTAGCGGCTTGCTTCATAGCAATCAGTGCGGCGGGGCGTCGACACGGCAATCACTACACTTGATTCACCGATATGAACCGTACCCAGTCGATGAGTAATAGCCGTTGCTGCACCTGGCCAGCGTGAGGTTATTTCGTCGCCGAGAGAACACAACATATGCAGCGCCATTGGGATATAAGCTTCATAATCCAGCTGCAACGTCCGCTTGCCGCCTGTATGCTCACGTGTAGTACCGATAAACACAAGGGCGGCTCCATGGTCTGGGTGCGACACCTTTCCCGCAACTTTCTCCACTTCAATCTTGTTGTATGTCAGTTCGTATCGACCGTCTTCCGTGCTCATAGAGGCTGCATCTGGCTCTGCGTGAGGTACAATCCCATCCCCACCGGATACAGGTGGAATAAGAGCGAGTTCTTGAACTTCAGTAACAGATTGGCTGTCTGCAGCATATCGCTGATCAACAGCCATAAATGATTGTTGGATTGCATATTCCGCTCGAGGATAAAGCATGCTAAGCTCCTGTTTTAATTGTGCAACAGTAAGCGAAGGCGAATCACTTGCTAATGATACTTCTGAATTTCCAACCAGATCGGCCAATCCGGCAAATAGCTGCACTTTGTAGGGCATACTCCATCTCCTTGCTTTCCCATGCATAGTGGGTTGAACTGTACTACTTATTATAGGGTGCAAATATATTAGCGTCCATGTCCATACCGAGAGCTCAAGATCGCACTAGCCTAACACAATTTCGCAAAAATTGGACGTTTTTAACGTTTTTCGGTATTATAATAAGACAAGCCTATTTGCAATGATCTTTAACACTGGTTTTGATCTATATACAAGTGTAAAAGGTATGCCATACATAAAGGGAGGTTATTCTAGAATGGATTGCATTTTTTGCAAAATTATCGAAGGTTCTATTCCTTCCAAGAAGGTATTTGAAAATGAGCATGTAGTTGCGTTCCATGATATTGGTCCTAAGGCTCCCGTACATATTCTCATTATTCCGAAGAAGCATATCGCTACCATGAACGATGTGGAAGGCGAAGATTTCGCATTGATCGGAGAAGTGCATAAGGCAGCTCAACAAATCGCGCGTGAGACGGGCGTAGCTGAGACTGGCTACCGTTTGGTTAACAACTGCGGCAAAGATAGCGGTCAGTTAGTATTTCACATTCATTACCATTTGCTTGGCGGCGAATCTCTGGGAGATTTGGTCGGCCCAAAGGCGTAACAACGGAGTAACCAGATACCGTTCAAGATTGCGAAACAACTGTAAAAAAATACGTTAAATACGTAATTGTTTACAGTTGGTATTCGCGAGGTTGACACTATATTTCTGTTTCACATATAATGTAGTTTGATGAACCGTGATTTGTTCTTGGAACGGTCTGGTCGGAGGGAGGGAAAACTGGTGTCTGAAACTAAAGTTCGCAAAAACGAGACAATCGATGCTGCACTCCGTCGCTTTAAGCGCTCCATCGCCAAAGATGGCGTGTTGGCTGAAGTTAAAAAGCGTAAGCACTATGAAAAGCCAAGCGTCAAGCGCAAGAAGAAGTCCGAGGCTGCTCGTAAGAGAAAGTTTTAGGAGGAACATGTAATAATGGATCTGAGCCAAAGATTGAACGAAGATATGAAGCAAGCGATGAAGAGTCAAGACAAGTTCAAACTCTCCACCATCCGGATGATTCGTTCGGCGATCAAGAATGTTGAGATAGATGTAAAAAGAACTTTGAATGACGATGAAGTGCTTGAGATTCTGAGTCGTGAAATCAAACAGCGGAAAGATGCCCTCCAAGAGTTCGAGAAAGCAAGTCGGTTCGACCTTGTGGATAACGTTAAAGCAGAGATTGACATATTGTCGGTATACCTTCCCGCACAACTGTCCGAAGAGGAATTACAAGTCATTGTACAAGAGACCATCCAAGAGAGCGGTGCTTCTTCGAAGGCGGAAATGGGGAAAGTAATGGCTGCCCTCATGCCTAAGGTGAAGGGGCGTGCCGACGGCAAGCTTGTCAATGCCATTGTGCAACAACATCTGCAATAAGCGAATTAAGACAACTTTTCGATGAGACAGAAACACTCCTTGTTACAAGGAGTGTTTTTTCTTTGTCAGCTCCATGTAAACCTGAAACGCTAAGGTAGTTTTTCACGTATTACTTCGTATGATCAAAAAGATTACGTTTATATATACAACGCAAGGGGAGGTCGAGGGGTGATACATTTGCATTGGCAGTTTATAAAGCGCTTATGTGCAAGTGCAATGCTGCTGCTTGTAGTGGCAGGTATGGCTGGATTAGGCATCGTGCCGCAAGCACAGGCGCAGACGTTAGCCCAGTCTAAGGTTGCATCGACAGGCTCTGGGCAAGTAGTTGTTATTCCACTTAAGGGAACCGTTGATCCGGTCATGCATACCTTCATGAAGCGTGCATTTCAAGAAGCGGAAGCGCTTCAAGCGGAAGCAGTGGTCATTGAGATGGATACTCCAGGGGGGAGATTGGATAGTGCCTCCAAGATTGGACAGCTCATTGCAGACAGTCCGCTGCGAACGATTGTATTTGTACACGGCAAGGCAGCGTCTGCGGGCAGTTACATCGCGCTCAACGCCGATGAGATTGCGATGGCGTCTGGAAGCGCAATCGGCTCAGCAGCGATTGTTAACGGAAACCATGAGTTGGTAGAGGACCCTAAACTAATCGCCATGTGGATTAGTTTGATGCAGGGAGCTGCCGAGAAGAATGGTCGTGATGGTCTTATTGCCAAGGCGATGGTTGATGTAAAGTCTAAGATTGACTTGCCAAGCATCAACAAGACGAAGCAGCCCGGCGAAGTGCTGTCCATGAACACGAAGGAAGCACTTAAGTCCGGATATGCGGAATATGAAGCATCTTCCGTTGAGAATGTACTGCAGCAAGCGCAAATTAAAGATACTCAATTAATGCCAATTAATATGCAAGTATCTGAACAATTGGCGATATATTTAACAAACCCGATTATTGCTACGATCTTGTTATTTATTGGTATAGCGGGTGTCGCCATCGAACTTATCGTACCAGGCTTTGGAGTACCAGGCATTTTAGGCATTGTTGGATTTGCTTTTTATTTCTTCGGTGCATACGTTGCTGGTCTGGCCGGAATGGAGACAATCGTGTTATTCATCATAGGTCTGGTGTTGTTGGCATTAGAACTTTTTGTACCAAGCTTTGGTATACTGGGTATATTGGGCGGAGCCAGTCTGATTACTGGAGTCGTACGTGCAGCGTACGATACGTCTAACGCCTTGTTGTCACTAGGGATTGCATTTGTAGCGGCAGTTGCTGTTGTCATTGTAACTGCACGGATCTTTAAGCATAAGGGAATTTGGAACAAGTTTATATTAAAAGATAAGCTGACTGCTGAGGCAGGTTACGTTTCGCATTTGAATGAGGAGACGCTGCTGCATCAGATTGGGATTGCTTTAACCTCGCTTCGTCCAGCGGGAACAGCCATGTTTGGTGAACGTAAGGTGGACGTGGTTACAGATGGAACTTTTATTGACAAAGATAAGTCAGTGGAAGTTATACAAGTGGAAGGTGTTCGCGTAGTAGTTCGCGAAGCTGTAAATCACCACGAAGAGAAATAAGCAAGGGGTAAACTAATGAAGTTCCTTCTTCCTTTTTACCATATAAAGGATTGGGATAGATGAAAAAAGATTAAGTGGAGGTACACACATGGACCCATCAATCATCAGTATTTTGCTTATTGCGGTAGTTGTAGTTATCGTATTGAGCGTATTTCTTAGCTTCTTCCCGGTCATGCTCTGGATCAGTGCCATTGCATCGGGAGTCCGCGTAGGCATTATTACGCTTGTGGCAATGCGCCTTCGTCGTGTAACGCCTAGTCGTATCGTTAATCCGCTAATCAAGGCTTCCAAAGCTGGTCTTGGATTAACCCTCAATCAGTTGGAAAGTCACTATCTGGCCGGTGGTAACGTTGACCGTGTCGTGAATGCATTAATCGCTGCACAGCGGGCGAACATTAACCTTGAATTCGAACGCGCTGCAGCGATCGACCTTGCTGGTCGTGACGTACTGCAAGCTGTTCAAATGAGCGTTAACCCTCGTGTCATCGAGACACCGATTGTGGCTGCTATGGCGAAAGACGGGATTGAAGTTCGCGTTCGCGCCCGGGTTACTGTTCGTGCTAATATTGATCGCCTTGTCGGTGGTGCTGGTGAAGAGACCATTATTGCCCGTGTAGGTGAGGGTATCGTTACGACGGTTGGTAGTGCGAACACTCATAAAGATGTTTTGGAGAACCCGGATATGATCTCCCGTACTGTGTTAGGCAAAGGTTTGGATGCAGGAACTGCCTTTGAGATCTTGTCTATTGATATTGCGGATGTGGATGTAGGTAAAAATATCGGTGCAAACCTGCAAACGGAACAGGCAGAGGCTGATAAGCGTATCGCGCAAGCGAAGGCGGAAGAACGCCGTGCAATGGCGGTTGCGCTTGAGCAAGAGATGCGTGCTCGTGTCGTAGAGATGCGCGCGCGAGTCGTGGAATCCGAATCACAAGTCCCACTCGCAATGGCAGAAGCATTGAGTTCTGGCAAACTCGGGGTAATGGACTACATGAATCTGAAAAATATTGAAGCGGATACGCATATGCGCGGTTCGATCGGCGGTAAAGGTACCGATCCTAAATCAGAAGGCTAGGCGATAAGCCATGGAGAAAATAATTGACCTTGTGTTTAGCAATCCGATTATTGCCATTGCCATATTAGGTTTTTTGTTTTCCTTGCTAGGCAAGGGAAAGAAGCAAACCAACCGTATGCCGAGCTTTGGCGGGGACCAGAGAGCGGGAGATTCATCCGGACGACAATCGCATGGCGAGCAGGATGATGAGGGTGAGCAGTTGTTTGAAGAGCCAGCTCCGCAATCTCAGACGCTAATGTCGGAGTCGCCGTCGTTGGCAGCAGATTCTTCCGGTACAGCTATGCGGACTTCGTCTAGCTATCAAGAGCGTCAGGCCATGAGTCATCGAGCAGTGGCGACTCGTGACAGCATGCATGCGCCTAATCCAATTGAAGAAGATGAGATTCAAGATGAGTGGCAGCAGGCAGGTGTATCTGTAGAAGATGCGCGTCGTGGAGTCATTTGGGCTGAGATCATTGGTCCGCCGCGTTCGAAGCGACCGCACGGGCAACGATAAATAGCAAAAAAAGAACACACATACTCCGATAGTTAAGGGTGGTAGTAGGCCCTTTGATCGGAGTATGTGTGTTTTGTTTTGGGGCGAAAACGATCGTTTTGATGCGATATGAACTTAAGTACTGTCCATTTTAGTACTAAAAGGCTGTTAACTCGTATACTGTGGGCTAAATTAGGCGCAGCTTATACTTTCACCTTCATAAACCGTACGGTTGCCGCATAAATTGTAAAGTACAGGAAGGGGGCCTATCGTACATGAGCCGCTTCACCCGCAAACTGCGCCAATGGACGGCACACTTGTTCGATCTGCCGCAAGATATGCTATCTAATGTGCCCCGATTTACGATGATCGGCAATCGACAACTGTTCGTGGAGAATCATCGCGGCGTTGTTCATTTTTCAAGTGATCATATGCGTCTATCACTGGTTACCGGCGAGCTTGAGGTGTTCGGCCGCAACTTGGTCATACGTGGAATATGGACCGAGGAAGTATTTATTGAAGGCAGCATAATCGAAGTTAAGGTTCACGGAATGGAGGAAACGTTGTCATGAAACCACCTGCACTTGCGAATTGGCGCGGTTACGTACGCGTTCGTATTAGGGGACAATATGCAGAACAATTATTAAACAAATTATCTGCCAAGCAAATGCTGATATGGGACGTGATGCGTGAGGAAGACAATCAGGTCAGCTTATTTTTGATGCTGCCGGATTTCTTCCGTCTTCGTCCGCTTTTAAAAGAGACAGGCTGCCGAGTTCATGTAGAGGCACGATTTGGCGTGCCATTTTCAATCAAACAAGTGCGTAAGCGCACATTTTTTATTTCCGGCTTATTTCTATTTCTCTTTGGTATGTACATGCTGTCATCGTTAATTTGGACGATTGATGTGAAAGGGAATGAACGCATCCCTACGGATGATGTGCTTGCTGCCGCGCGGGAAGAAGGGATTTACCCGTTTCAATGGACGTTCCGTATGAAAAAGCTGGACACGCTCTCAAAGGAGCTAAATGCCCGCCTGCCATCTACCTCCTGGATTGGGGTGACGAGGCAAGGGACAAGGGTTGTGATTCACGTTGTGGAGTCTACGATGGCAGAGAATCGAACCCTGCGCAATCCCAGTCACCTGATCGCGCGGGCGGATGCGGTCGTTACTCAGATTATTGCGAAAGAAGGGCGCGCTGTTGTGCGGCCTAACACTCGAGTGAAGAAAGGCAGCGTGCTTATCTCCGGCATCGTCGGCTCCACTCAGGCGCAACAGGCGGTGCCTGCAAAGGGAGTGGTGCGAGGGTTGGTATGGCATGAGTATGAGATTGTTTCTCCTCTCATCAGCAAGCAGAAGGTGCTTACAGGAGATGTTACAGAACGTCATTATATACAGATCGGTGAACGTCGATTGCAAGTGTCCGGATTTGGAGATATACCTTATGCCCAGTATGAGGTGACATCCGACACTGCAGCCGCTTCTTGGGGGAGCGTATCCCTTCCATTAGGATGGATAACTGAAAAAATAGCAGAAGTCCAACTGGTGGCGGAAGAACGAAGCGAGCAAGAAGCGATGCAAGAAGGACTAAAGCAAGCACGAGTTGATATAGCGGCTAAAAATGGGCCTGATGCCCGCGTTAAAACGGAAAAAATTTTGCATCAGAAGTCGGAGAATGGTAAAGTGAAACTGAAAGTATTATTTGAAGTTGAGCAATCGATTGCTGTTGAGCAGCCGATTATCCATTAAGCTAATGAGACTGAAGGCAAGGAGACTGAGGTTTTTGTCGCAACTACAGACTGTCAAACTTTCATTACAGAATGCCACCGAAGGCTTGGCCTTGCTTGGACCACAGGACAAGTACTTGCGGCTGGTTCAAAGCCGTACTGGTGCTCAGATCACATCAAGAGATGCAGAAATTGTTATTTCAGGCGGTATGGAAGAAGTTGAGAAATTTAAGCGGTTGTTCGAAGTGCTGTTGCAATTGATCCGCAACAATATTACACTGTCCGAGCGTGACTTCATGTATGCACTTGATCTAGCTCAGGAATGGAAAGTTGACGAGCTGCTAGATCTGTTTAAAGGTGAGATCACGACTACGTTTAGAGGCAAGCCGATACGGGTAAAAACAATAGGTCAGCGTCATTACGTGTCTACAATCAAGAAGCAGGACATTGTATTTGGTGTAGGACCAGCAGGAACAGGGAAGACCTATTTAGCAGTAGTTCTGGCCGTCAGTGCACTGAAGGAAGGTGCCGTTAAGCGTATTGTATTAACACGCCCAGCAGTAGAGGCGGGCGAGAATCTGGGCTTTCTCCCAGGAGATCTGCAAGAGAAGGTGGATCCATACTTGCGTCCGCTATATGATGCGCTGTATGACGTCATGGGACCTGATCAGACGGCTAAGGCATTAGAAAGAGGACTGATCGAGATTGCTCCACTCGCTTATATGAGGGGACGAACGTTGGATGATGCCTTTATTATTTTGGATGAAGCACAGAATACGACTCCTGAACAGATGAAGATGTTCCTGACACGACTCGGTTTTGGCTCCAAGATGGTCATTACTGGCGATGTCACCCAGATTGACTTGCCCCGGGGCAAAAAGTCCGGTTTGGTCGAAGCGGAACGCATCTTACATGATATTGAGGAGATCGGAATCGTACATTTTGCTGAGCAGGATGTCGTTCGTCATTCCTTAGTACAGAAGATTATTGTGGCTTATCAGAAGGAAAACGAAAACCAGGGATAGAGAGGACTGTTCTCTATGCTACAAGCACATCAAGGCAGCGGCAACAAAGCTCGCCCGGTTACAATGGCAGGATGGAAATACAGCATCGGCGTGCGTGTTGTCTTATTTTGTTTTATGACGGTATTGTTTTATTTCAGCCTGGCACCGAACATACTGCCAGAGAAATTCGATATCGTAGTTGGTAATGTGAACGAGAAAAATATCGTGGCACCCAAGCAAATTCCAGACAAAAAGGCAACGTTAAAAGCACAGGAAGAGGCGGCAGAGCGCGTGGCGCCTAGTTATCCAATCGTTTCTTTTAAGAATGAGAAGTTGATGGATATTGTATTAAATCGAATAGAAACGGTTAATGTCGACGAACTGATCTCCTTCTCGGAGAAGGTAGATCTGTATCGCAGGGTCATTCCGCAGATGTTCGACGATTATATTAATTCTTTTAAGATGGACAACCGCAGTACATATTCGAGCAAGTTATTGGATGAAATGTCCAAGCGTATTGAAGAACAGAAGTATCGTGTGCCTGAGGAGACGTTCATCAAGATTGCACGCTTGTCCAAGGATGACATTACGGACATGAAGCCAGTAGGTCGTGATATCGTAAGCAAGTTGATGAGCGATTCGATCGCAGATGCAACTGTCGCGCGCGCCAAGGTCGCTGAATACGTGAATGCCAGTTCTTTGACTAAGCGTTCTACACGTGAAGTAATCCAAGAACTCGTGCGTTTATCGATTACACCGAACAAATTTTATGATGAAGAAGCAACCAAGGAAGCTAAAGTTCAAGCACGGGAAAATACGCCGCAAGTGTTCATTAAGCAGGGGGACATCATCGTAAAGCGTGGACAAGTGATCTCGCAAGACATGTATGATCTGCTCAAGGAAAATGAACTGCTGAAGTCGGAAGTAAACATGTGGCCACAGCTAGGCTTATTGTTGCTTTCCTTTATGTTTATTGGCGTATTGTTTATGTTTATGAGACAAAGCAGCAGTACGCACTTTAAGTACAATAACGCACAGCTTCTTATGCTGGCGATCATATTTACTATTAACGTGCTTGCACTTCACATTGTCGCTTACGCTCAGACGGAGACGTCTACTTATATCGGCTATGTAGCGCCTGTGGCTTTGGGTGTTATGCTGATCACATTGCTGCTGGATGTGTCATTGGCTTACATAAGCGCCGTCGTATTTAGTGTGATGGCCAGTATTGTGCTTAATACGCAGCAAGGTGAGCTGTTTGATTTTAATTTTGGCTTCTTGGCCTTAGTTGTGTCGTACGCAGCCATATTTGCGATTCATCGAGCCAGCCAGCGTTCTACGATTCTGAAGGCCGGTATTATGATTTGTATTTTTGGCAGCTTGACGGTCATTACGCTTGCCATGATGAATGGCGATCCTTTAAACAGCAGGGATACACTTCTTGCAGCGGGTCTTGCCTTCAGCAGCGGCTTGGTGACAGCAGTGCTTGTAATTGGTTTGATGCCGTTCTTTGAAGTTACGTTTGGCATTTTATCCGCACTGAAGCTTGTGGAACTGTCTAACCCAAACCATCCGTTACTAAGGAAGCTGCTGACGGAGACACCGGGAACCTATCATCACAGCGTAATGGTAGGCAATCTGGCTGAACAGGCGGCCGAATCGATCGGGGCAAACGGACTATTATGCCGAGTTGGAGCGTTTTATCACGATATCGGTAAGACGAAGCGACCAAGCTACTTTATTGAGAATCAGACGAATATGGATAATCCGCATGATTTTATCGACCCGAAGCTGAGTACTTCCATTATTACGGCACATGCACGTGATGGTGCTGAAATGCTGAAAGATTATAAGCTTCCCAAGCCGATACGGGATATTGCGGAACAGCATCACGGGACAACTTTCCTTAAGTTCTTCTATTATAAAGCGATCAAGCTGGCAGAAGAACAAGGGGGCGAGCCAGACTTTACGGAAGATGACTTCCGTTATCCAGGTCCGAAGGCACAGTCCAAGGAGGCGGCTGTCGTGGGGATAGCAGACTGTGTTGAGGCTGCGGTTCGATCCTTACGCCATCCGACAGTAGAGCAGATCGAGACGATGATCCACAAGATCATTAAAGATCGCCTTGATGATAATCAGTTTAATGATTGTGACTTGACGATGCGAGAGCTTGATATCGTTGCAAACTCGTTAAAAGAAACGGTAATGGGCATATTCCATTCTCGAATCGAATACCCAGACACATCTAAAGTGTCAGACAAGTCACATGAGAAAATGCAGCATAAGCTGCCTGCAAAAGAAGATACTCCATCAGCTGCTCATCACGCTCACGCGGATAAGCTGTCAGTACATGCGGACGAAGAAGCCAGTAGAGTCGATAAAGCTAACTTGGAAGATCGTGAGGAAGTGGCTGAGCTCAATAAAGGACGACCAGGCCATAAAGAAGGAGAATAGTATGAAAGTAACATTAGCATGGAGCGATGAACAGGATCGGTATCCCATTTCCACTGTATTAGTGGAGCAGTTGGAGTTAATCCTAGCGGAAGCTGCACATATGGAAGGGGTTACAGAGGGGGAAGTTGCCCTAACATTTGTAGATGATGAGCGCATCCACGAATTGAACCGTGATTATCGTGGCATTGATCGTCCTACAGATGTGCTGTCATTTGCACTGAACGAATCTACTGATGAAGAGTTGGATATCCTTTATGAGGTAGAAGACGAGTCGGAGCTGTTAACCATAGGTGATATGTTAGGCGATATAATTATCTCAACTGAACGTGCGCAAGCACAGGCAGAGGAATACGGACATTCGTTGGAGCGGGAAATTGGATTTCTGTTCGTGCATGGCTTTTTGCATCTGCTCGGGTATGACCATCAAGATGATGAATCAGAGCGTGTCATGATGGACAAGCAGGAAACGGTGCTTGCTAAGGTTGGATTGACACGCTAATGATACGGAGCAAGCGGCCTTGGAGGCATACATTTCAAGTCGCATTAGAAGGTATATGGTATACTCTGCGTACACAGCGTAACATGCAGGTGCATTTAGGTATTATGTTTGCGGTGACGGGACTGGGTTGGGCGCTTGGACTAGAGCGGACAGAATGGTTTTGGATTGGTTTGTGCATCACGCTGGTGATCATGGCGGAGCTTTTTAACACTGCTATTGAAACGGTAGTAGATCTGGTGATGCCCAATCCGCATCCGCTTGCCAAGATTGCGAAGGACACTGCCGCAGGTGCTGTATTGATTGCGGCAGTGTTTGCCGTCATTGTTGGTGTAATTCTATTAGGTATTCCGATATGGAAGCTGCTGGTCAACTAGAAGGAGGAACGTCAGATGAATGCTACACAACTGATGGAACAAGCAAAACTCGCCCGCGAAAAAGCGTACACACCTTATTCGCATTTTAAGGTCGGAGCAGCACTATTGGATGCGGATGGACACGTACACTTGGGTTGCAATGTGGAAAATGCAGCTTACGGTCCTACTAACTGTGCCGAGAGAACCGCTTTATTCAGAGCGATCGCGGATGGTTGTGAACCGCGTTCTTTTAAGGCTATTGCTGTCGTTGGTGATACGAGCGACCCAATTACACCATGCGGGGTATGTCGCCAAGTGATATTGGAGTTATGTCCGTCAGATATGCCGGTGTACATGGGCAATTTGAATGGTGAAGTAACGACTACTACAGTGGGGGCGCTATTACCAGGCGCATTTGACGTGAACAGTCTGGAAAGCTCGGTTTCACGTCAAGCTGAACTGAAAGATTAGACAATCGAAGCGGTTCCGCTCCAGTCTATAGACGATGCGGAGCCGTTTATATATATTAGAGCAAGTTGGCACAAGAATAAGCACAAGAACTACTAAGAACCAGAGGAGAAGTTAAATTGATGAAGCAATCCAAATCGTATAAATCAGGCTTTGTAGCTATAATCGGACGACCTAATGTAGGGAAGTCCACTTTAATGAACCATATAATCGGTCAGAAGATAGCGATTATGTCTGATAAGCCGCAGACTACTCGTAATAAGATTCATGGTGTATACACAACAGAAGGTTCTCAAATTGTGTTTCTTGATACACCAGGTATTCATAAGCGCCAATCCAAGCTTGGCGATTACATGAATCAAGTGGCACTCACAACATTAAATGAAGTTGAGGCTGTGTTGTTCCTTGTCGATGTATCTGCTGGTCTTGGGGGCGGTGACCGCTATGTTATTGAACAGTTAAAGCGGGTAAATACACCTGTTATTCTGGTCATGAACAAGATTGATCAAGTGCAGCCAGAAGAGCTGCTCGGCATGATCAAAACTTATAACGAACTGCATCAGTTTGCAGAGATTATTCCGATCTCAGCACTACAAGGCAACAATGTGGATCGCTTGCTGCAAGTACTGTCTGGTTATTTGCCAGAAGGTCCACAATACTATCCGGAAGATCAAATTACAGATCATCCAGAACAGTTCGTAGTAGCGGAGTTGATCCGGGAGAAGATTTTACATGCAACTCGCGAGGAAATTCCGCATTCAATAGCGGTTATGATTGAAGATATGAAGGTACAAGACAATGGCGTGGTGCACATTTCTGCGGTTATCTTTGTTGAGCGGGATTCGCAGAAAGGGATCGTTATTGGCAAACAAGGTGCGCTGCTTAAAGAGGTTGGTAAGCTTGCCCGCAAAGATATTGAAACGCTATTAGGTTCGAAATCGTTCTTAGAACTCTGGGTAAAGGTGAAAAAGGACTGGCGTAATCATGATCGCGTTTTGCGTGACCTGGGCTTTAGAAACGATAAGTAACGACGGCATAAAGCAACTGCATATCATACAAGCCAATTATTGCATCGGATATTCCCTACCTCTCAGCACATGATAATGCATAAGACAGAATCATTTCCGATGAAGGGGGATTTACGAATGCGTGATTTCTCGTGGAATGTGTTTGCAATGACGGGGGATGTGGATGCCTACTTGTTATATAAGCATATTGGGCAGATCTCAGATGTAGAAGAGGCGGAAGCGGAACCCGAGTTGTCTGAGCAGATCGTGGAGTGATAAGTCAGTTGTCGTAGGGGAGGACAACGGTGTTATATAGGGTGGAAGGTATTGTAATACGCAGCATGGATTATGGGGAAGGAAATAAGATTATTACACTGTGCACCAAATCGCACGGGAAGACCGGTGTCCTCGTAAGGGGAGCGAAGAAGGTGCGCAGTCGCCATGCTGCGGCTACACAGTTGTTTACATATGGAGAGTATATTTATTTTAAAGGGATGGGACACATTGGTACCTTGAACGGGTGTGAGATTCTTGAGTCCCATCATCCACTGCGCGAGCAGCTTCATCTGGCTGCATACGCATCTTATGCAGTAGAACTTGTAGATCGCGGTTTGCAGGATGAAGAGGCCGGTGGCTACATGTTCGAGCAGCTGCTTGCTTATTTGCAAGCTTTAAAAGATGGCAAGGATGAGCAGGTATTAACCCATTTATTTGAGATGAAGCTGTGTCAATCTGTGGGGGTAGCACCTGTGCTTGATACTTGTGTCATCTGTGGGCAAGCAGAGGATCTTGTTAACTTTGGATGGCGCCTGGGCGGAGCGATATGCTCAAGGTGCCGCGTACGAGAGCATGCCAAATATATGGCGCCAGTGTCAGTATTAAAACTCATGACATTGTTTGCCAAAACAGACTTGCGCAGAGTAGGTAACATCGCCGTTAAGCCGGAGACTAAGGCACACTTGCGTGCATGTATGCGCGGTTACATGGACACTCATGTGGGAGTCCGTTGCAAGTCTTTAAATTTTATTGAGCAAATGGAAAAGTATGATCTAGCTGCGCATCAAGAGCATGTGCAGCGCGAAGAACGCCAAGATGAATGATGGTAGTCGGGCGCTCGTAATACTTGACGAATCGTTCTAATTTAGATATGATATTGACTATTATAAAATAAACAAATTTGCAAGGATGAAGAAAGTAATTCGACTATCAGTTCGAAAGAAAGCGATTCGGGGACGGTGTGAGCCCGGACGAACAGACGGATGAACAGGCACTTCGGAGCAAATACCTATGAAAGTGGACCGCAATCGTTATTGGATTGGCATTGTAATCGATTGTATCGATTTAATGCGGCGGTCAAGTAGGGTGGAACCGCGGGAGAATATACTCTCGTCCCTACGTCTGGCATCAGGCGTATGGACGGGAGTTTTTTGCATGTATATCGGTTTATGAACATGTATAGACAACTTCAGACGTCAGACGCCGTCAATATGAGGCATAAAGGAGTGATAGGCACATGAATTTTCAACAAATGATCTTAACTCTGCAAAATTTCTGGGCGGATCAGAAATGTATTATTGTCCAGCCCTATGACGTAGAGAAGGGTGCCGGAACGATGAATCCGATGACTTTTCTCCGTTCGATCGGACCTGAGCCTTGGAATGTAGCTTATGTGGAGCCTTCAAGACGCCCTGGCGACGGACGTTACGGGGAGAACCCAAATCGCCTTTATCAACATCATCAGTTTCAAGTTATAATGAAGCCTTCTCCTGACAATATTCAGGAGCTTTATTTGGAAAGCTTGAACCGTCTGGGGATTGATCCAGCACTTCATGATATTCGTTTTGTAGAAGATAACTGGGAATCTCCGACGCTTGGCGCATGGGGTCTTGGTTGGGAAGTATGGCTTGATGGGATGGAAGTGACACAGTTCACGTACTTCCAGCAAGTGGGCGGCATCGACGCGAATCCGGTTGCGGTCGAGATTACGTATGGTCTGGAGCGCCTTGCTTCTTACATTCAAGACAAAGAAAATGTGTTTGATTTGGAATGGGTTGAAGGAATCACATATGGTGATGTATTCCACCAACCGGAATTTGAGCATTCCAAATATACGTTTGAAGTCAGTGATGCAGCAATGCTGTTTAATTTGTTTAATACGTACGAACAGGAAGCAAAACGTGCGATGGACGAACATCTTGTGTTCCCTGCGTATGATTATGTATTAAAATGTTCGCATGCTTTTAATCTATTAGATGCTCGTGGAGCAATCAGCGTTACAGAACGTACTGGTTTTATTACGCGTGTTCGTAATCTGGCACGTCAAGTAGCGGCTACTTACTATGAGGAGCGCGAGAAGCTTGGATTCCCGCTGTTGAAGAAAGGAGATGAGCACGATGCCTAAACATTTGCTCTTGGAACTAGGACTGGAAGAAGTGCCTGCTCGTTTTATGCGTGCGGCTATGGAGCAGTTAAAGGAACGGACGGAGCGTTGGCTCGAAGCAGCACGTATAAGTCATGAAGGAGTTCAAGCCTATGCGACGCCGCGCCGTCTGGCAGTGCTCGTCCAACATGCGGCTGATAAGCAAACGGATATTCACGAGGAAGTGAAAGGACCTGCGCGAAAGATCGCCTTGAGTGACAGCGGAGAATGGTCCAAAGCTGCGCTTGGCTTTGCCCGCAGTCAAGGGGTAGAGCCTGATCAGTTTTTCTTCAAAGAATTAAACGGTGTAGAATACGTTTATGCCAACAAAAGCAGTATTGGTAGGGATACGTCTGAAGTACTTGCGGAAGGCTTTAGCTCCATTGTTCACGCGATGACATTCTCTAAAAATATGCGTTGGGGCGCCTATGACATGCGCTTTGTCCGCCCTATTCGCTGGGTAGTAGCGCTGCAAGGCGAGAGTGTTATTCCAATTGAATTTACTGGCGTACAGGCAAGTAATGTATCCCGTGGGCATCGATTCCTTGGTCACGACACGGTCATTCAAGAGCCTGGCCAGTATGTGGAACGTCTGCGTGAGCAGCACGTCATTGTTGACGTGGTAGAACGCGAGCAGTTGATCGTGAAACAAATTGAAGCATTAGCACAAAAACAACAATGGAATATTGCGGTTAAAGACGATTTGCTGGAAGAGGTCCTCTTCCTAGTGGAATACCCGACTACCTTGTTTGGAACTTTTGATACGTCTTTCTTAAGTATCCCACAAGAAGTACTTATTACATCGATGCGTGAGCATCAACGTTACTTCCCAGTGCTCGATGCATCAGGACAACTGCTTCCATTCTTTGTGACGGTGCGAAATGGAGACCAAAAAGGTATTGATACGGTCGCCAAAGGCAACGAGAAGGTACTGCGGGCGCGGTTATCCGATGCCAAATTCTTCTACGCAGAAGATCAGAAGTTGCAGATCGAAGCTTGCGTAGATAAGCTCAACTCGATCGTATTCCATGAAGAATTGGGCACGCTGGGGGACAAGGTACGCCGCCTTGTCAATATTGCTGATCTGCTTGCCCAAGCGGTACAAGCGGATGAATCAACAGCGAAGCAAGTTAATCGTGCGGCACACATTTGCAAATTTGACCTTGTTACACAAATGGTATATGAATTCCCTGAGTTGCAAGGTGTTATGGGTGAGGATTATGCGCTCAAATTTGGTGAAGATCCTACTGTAGCACGTGCCATTAACGAGCATTACAAGCCGCGTTATTCGGGTGACCCTTCACCTGAGACTTTGGCAGGCCAATTGATCAGTATGGCAGATAAGCTCGATACTATGGTTGGATGTTTTGCGATTGGCATCATTCCAACAGGATCACAAGATCCATACGCACTTCGTCGACAAGCAACAGGTATCGTTCAGATGCTGCTTGAGCGCAAGCTGCCATTGACCCTTACACAAGTGTTTGATATTGCGCTTGACGTATTGGATCGTACAGGTTTGTTAAAACGCGAGCGTGCGGAAGTACGTAAAGACTTGTACGAATTCTTTGGCCTTCGTGTCAAAAATGTACTGTCCGAGCAAGTGCGTTACGATGTAGTAGATGCGGTGCTTGCAGCCGGTTATGACGATGTGAAGTTAACGATCTCGCGTGGCGAGATGCTTATGGAGGCAGTTCGTCATGAAGCGTTCAAAGCTACGGTGGAATCGTTTAATCGTGTATGTAATTTGGCATCGAAAGCGGATGATGGTGAAGTTAGCGCCACACTATTTGAACAGGACGAGGAACGTGCACTTTATGCTCGCTATCTAGAAGCACACGCGCAGTATAAAGCGGCATCAGATCCAACAAGTGCGCTTGCGGCTCTCAGTAGTCTGGAGGAGACGATAACGTCATTCTTCGATAATGTTATGGTTATGGCGAAAGATGAGGCTGTAAAACATAATCGCTTGGCGCTGCTGAAGCTGATTGCACATGATTTGAAGCAGTTTGCGGACTTCTCTAAGCTCGTGTGGGCATAACGGCAAAAATCGTTGAATACTGCAGCTTATGTGTTTAAGCAGATATGTAACAAGGGTAATATAGTTCTAACATCAGGTTGTAATGTCTGTCGCGGAGCATGCGAGAAGCAATAAAATCTCGACATGTTCCGCGCTTTTTGTGGTCAAGTCGACATTTTGTGATAACTTGGTTATGAAAATCGTATTTTCACAAGCAGGAATTTAAACGCACACAGCGTATATAATATAAACGGAGAATCACCGGGTTTACACCATTGGTGCACCTGAAGTGTGATGGTTTATATTCTGTAAAGGGAAAATGGTGAACCGATTGCCTCACGAAAGTCGAATTATCGTTGATGCGGACGCTTGTCCAGTAAAGACTGAAATTGTGCAAGCAGCTACAGAGTTCCAGGTGCCTGTTCTGTTTATTGCTTCGTTTGCGGCATATCAGAATGAGGCGGAGCACACAGATATCGTTCAATACATTTATGTGGATCAAGGCTTTCAATCAGCGGATATGTATATAGCGAACACAGCGCGGTCAGGAGATATAGTCGTCACTAACGATTATGGATTGGCCGCGCTATGTCTGCCGAGAGGGGCATGGGTGCTCACACCGCGAGGAAAAGAGCTTGATGGGCATAATATGGACGAGCTGTTGGCACAACGCCATGTATCCAGCAAAGCTCGGCGAGCTGGGCAGCGTACCAAAGGACCTCGTGCAATGACAACGCTGGACCGCGAGCATTTCCAACATAAACTGACAAAACTTTTGCAAATGGGCAGGAGAACTTCGTAATATCGCGAATTAAAGTAATACGTGTTCGAAATGAAGGTGATGGGATATGAGTGGTAACGGACCGATACCTGATGAATTCGTAGATGAGGTGTTGAAGCATAACGATGTAGTTGACGTTGTCGGCAAATATGTCCACCTTACGAAGCAAGGCAAGTATTTAAAAGGTTTATGTCCTTTTCATTCCGAGAAGACGCCTTCGTTTACGGTTACGCCGGAGAAGCAGATATATCATTGCTATGGCTGCAAAGCCAGTGGGAATGTGATTCATTTTGTGATGGGTATTGAAGGGTATTCTTTTCCGGAAGCCGTCAAGCATTTAGCGGAACAAGTTGGCCTGACGTTTCACTGGGGCAACCAGCCTATGGAACGCAGTCCCAAGAGCGAAGCTAAGGAACACCTTATTCAAGCGCATGAATTAGCCGCTAAGCTGTATCATTACATCTTAATGAATACGGCACACGGACAGGACGCACTAGCGTATTTGCGCGAACGAGGTATTCATGACAAGTTGATCGAGCATTTTCAGATTGGTTATGCTCCGCCGCAGTGGGACACTTTAGTGCAGCTGTTAAGCAAACGTGAGTTTTCACTTTCTTTAATGGAGCAGGGAGGCCTCGTTTCGGCAAGGCAGCAGCAGGCTGGTTACGTAGACAGGTTCCGGGATCGTGTCATGTTTCCGATCTGGGACAAGAATGGGAAAGTAGTCGGGTTCTCTGGTCGTATATTAGGCGAAGGCCAGCCAAAGTATCTAAACTCACCTGAGACCATGTTGTTTAACAAGTCCAAGCTGATGTACAACCTTCATCATGCAAGGCCGCATTTTAAGCGCACCGGTCAAGTTGTGTTATTTGAAGGGTTTGCTGATGTCATACAAGCTTGGGAAGTAGAAGTCCTTAATGGGGTTGCAACAATGGGGACTGCATTAACTAATGATCATGTAGCGCTCTTAAGACGGAGCGCCGAGCGTGTTGTTATCTGCTATGATGGTGATGATGCGGGTCAGGCGGCAGCCTTAAAAGCTATTCCGATGCTGGAAGAAGCGGGCATACATGTATCAGTTGCGATGCTCCCAGACCGAATGGATCCTGACGACTATATTAAGGCAAACGGCGGTGAACGGTTCAGACATGCGATTATTGCTGCTGCCGTCACACCAGTTAAATTCCAGCTACTCACTTTGCGTCGCAACCATTTCCTGCTAGAAGATGACGGGAAGCGCAGGTTTATAGAGGAAGCAATGCGAATTATTGCTCCCATTCATTCACCTGCCGAACGCGAAATGCACTTGAAAGAACTATCTAATCAAGTTGATATTTCACTGGAAACCTTAAAGCAGGAGTGCTTTGAAGTCCGTCAGAAGCTACAAAAAAAGCACCAGACGGGGGATAATCAAGACAATTGGTGGAATAATGTTAGGAATGATAAACGTAATATGGACACTCCTACGTTAAGACCTGCCTATGTGTACGCTGAGCGAAGTTTGTTAGCCTTAATGTTCCAAGATGCTGAAGTAGCTGTTTATGTGGAAAGACATCTTGGAGAACAATTTAATGTAGATGATCATGCAGCATTAGCTGCTTATCTATATGCCTATTACGCGCAAGGCAAAGAACCGGATTTCAGCCGATTTCTTGCCACACTGCGTGATGATCGATTAGAGCAGACGGCAGCCTCGATTTCATTGGCAGAAGTGCCCCTGCGTTACGATAACGACTTGTTGAATGATTACATTTCGCAAATTAAGAAAGTACCCATACAACGCGAGATCGAACGTATGAAGGAAGAAATGGTAAAAGCTGAACGTGCTGGAGACTCATCGCGAGCTGCGCAAATTGCATCAGAATTTATTGCCCTAGACCAACAACTGAAGCGTTAGCAGTCTGAAGAATCTAGGGAGGAGGGAGTCGGAATATGGCGAATGATCAACATACTGGTCTTGAAGCTGAAGCAGTTCTGGATCAAGTCAAGGATCAGTTGATTGAAGTCGGCAAGAAGCGGGGGACGCTTAGTTATAAAGAGATAGCTGAGAAGTTGGCGACATTTGAACAAGATGCGGATCAGATGGACGAGTTCTACGAGCAACTGAGCGACCTTGGAATTGAGATTGTTAATGAAAATGACGATGAGATGGTACGTCCTAACACAGATCGTGATCAGGATGAGCATGATGACTTTCACTTTGAGGATGACCTGTCCTTACCTCCAGGTATCAAAATAAATGACCCTGTTCGTATGTATCTGAAAGAAATCGGCCGTGTTCCATTATTGTCGGCAGAAGAAGAGATAGAGCTCGCAAAACGTATCCTGCTTAGTGATGAAGAAGCAAAGAAACGGCTAGCTGAAGCCAACTTGCGACTCGTTGTCAGTATTGCTAAGAGATATGTGGGACGTGGTATGCTGTTCCTGGATCTCATTCAAGAAGGCAACATGGGTCTCATCAAAGCGGTTGAGAAATTTGACCACAGCAAAGGATTCAAATTCAGTACGTATGCCACATGGTGGATTCGTCAGGCGATTACTCGTGCGATTGCCGATCAAGCCCGTACGATTCGGATTCCTGTTCATATGGTTGAGACGATTAATAAATTAATCCGGGTATCCCGTCAATTGCTGCAGGAGCTTGGGCGTGAACCGACACCAGAAGAAATTGCGGCAGAGATGGAATTAAGCGTTGAAAAGGTACGGGAAATTATGAAGATTGCACAAGAGCCTGTATCTCTGGAAACACCAATCGGGGAAGAGGACGACTCTCATCTGGGAGACTTCATCGAAGATCAAGAAGCGTTGGCGCCTGCTGATGCCGCTGCTTATGAGTTGTTGAAGGAGCAATTGGAAGACGTACTTGACACGCTCACAGAGCGTGAAGAGAATGTACTTCGTCTGCGATTCGGTCTTGATGACGGTCGTACACGCACATTGGAAGAAGTAGGCAAAGTGTTCGGAGTAACACGAGAACGTATTCGCCAGATTGAAGCCAAAGCACTGCGTAAGCTCCGTCATCCAAGCCGAAGCAAACGTCTTAAAGATTTCCTTGAATAATGCTGCCTGATGGACAGACCTTCTGCTGCGCTGATTATATGCGCACAGCAAGGTCTTTTCTTCCATTTGGATGCTATTCACCGAAATGAGCAATATGTAGGTTGAAGCTAAGTAATAAGCTTTACTGTTTTTATCATATTTGCCTTCATTTGTGTTGTTGGAATTCATTTTAACGCTTTTCCTTCGGCAATGCAAATATTGTTGCAAGCGCTTCTGGCATGCGGATTAACTCGTGATTACTACACCATGTTATTACAGAGCAGCGACGATGACAATGGTATAAAGCAAGCAAGTACATATTATTGTAAACAGTAGGTGGAATCCATACATGACAAT
Source organism: Paenibacillus sp. ACRRX (assembly GCF_022346885.1). GTDB lineage: Bacteria > Bacillota > Bacilli > Paenibacillales > Paenibacillaceae > Paenibacillus_B. Next base: position 1,046,057 of record NZ_JAKRNK010000002.1, on the reverse strand, counting down.
CAAGTTATCTAAACGACTGCAGCATATCGCAGATTGGGTACCAGCAGGCAGTCGGCTGGCCGATATTGGTTCAGACCATGCGCTGCTGCCAACCTATTTAGCCAGGTCAGGTCGTATTCTGCATGCGATTGCCGGAGAAGTGAATCCCGGTCCATTTGATGCAGCTGCCAAGCAAGTGGCTTCTTCGCGACTCGAACATATGGTCCAAGTCCGGCGGGGAGATGGGCTCGCGGTGCTGCAGCCGGGGGAAGTGGACTGCATCACGATCGCAGGGATGGGCGGCAGTCTAATCGTCAGCATCCTCAGTGCAGAGCCTTTAAAGCTGGACGGTGTTCGATATTTGGTTCTTCAACCTAACGTGGGCGAGGAATTCGTTCGTGGCTGGCTAAGTAAGAACGGCTGGTCGCTTATGAAAGAACAGATTATAGAGGAAGACGGTAAAATATATGAGATCATGTATGCGGAACGTCTTTCCCAAGAACAATTCACTGTTTGTGAACAGCAGTTATATGCGCCATACATGTTATCTTGCGGAATTATGCTTGATGAGACTTGGTTAAAGCTGATGGGTCCACATCTCGTCAAGAATCCTAGCGAGGTGTATATCCAGAAGTGGCAGTTGGAACTAAAAAAACAAGAACGTATTATTCAAACGATGGCTAATGCCGAGACAGAAGATGCGATGGAGCGTCGGCAGAGATTCGTTACACATAAAGCGCAATTGGAGGCGATGCTGGCATGTTGGCAAAAGGACAAACAATAATTCAATGGATGGAAAAGTTGGCACCCAAATCGCTTGCAGTACCAGATGATCGTATAGGCCTTCAACTAGGATCATTGCAGGGTGAGATTAACGATGTACTCATTACTCTTGATGTCACAGAGGCTGTCGTGGAAGAAGCGATTCAAATCGGAGCCAAGCTTATTATAGCACACCATGCGATCATTTTCCGACCGCTTAAAGATTTGCAAACGGATACGCCAGCAGGACGTTTATACGAAAAGCTTATTAAACATGATATCGCAGTATATATCAGTCATACGAATTATGATATTGCGGAGGGTGGCATGAACGACCTGATGGCGGATGCGCTCCGACTTCAGCATGTAAAAGTATTGGAGAAGCTGCAGCAAGAGAAATTGCAGAAACTGGTTGTATTTGTACCTAAATCCCATGCGGAACAAGTGCGGACAGCTATTTTGGACACGGGTGCAGGCTGGATCGGGGATTACAGCCATTGCAGTTTTAATCTTGAAGGCATCGGAACGTTTAAGCCGTTAGAAGGTACCAATCCGTTTATTGGCACTACAGGTAAAGTGGAGGAAGTCGAAGAAGTTCGCATGGAAACCATTATTCCAAGTTCGGTAAAAAGCCGAGTACTTCGAGCAATGCTCAAGGCTCATCCGTATGAGGAAGTTGCTTATGATCTTTATCCGGTAGAACTTGAAGGAAAAGTTTATGGACTTGGCCGGGTCGGCAAACTGACTGAGGCTGTTACGTTGTCAGAACTGGCGGAACAGGTAAAAACGCAGTTTAACGTACCATTTGTTCGTGTTGTGGGTCCCTTGGACCGTGAAGTAAGTAAAGTAGCTGTGCTTGGCGGCTCAGGTTCGCGCTACGTCAAACATGCTCTGTTTCATGGCGCCGATGTGCTTGTTACCGGAGATATCGACTATCATACGGCGCATGATGCGCTTGCAGCAGGGCTGTGTATCATTGATCCTGGTCATAATGCCGAGAAAATGATGAAGGACAGTGTTGCAGCACGTCTGCAAGCGATTGCAAATGAGCAAAGAAGCGACACTAAATTCCATAGTTCCGGTATTGCTACCGAAGTATTTCAAATGTTGTAAAAGTTGTGTGTTGAGTTTATCGACAGAAACTAGTATACTTACGAATGTTGTCGGAAAGTTTGACAGACAATCGCTGGTGGCTATGCCACGAGAGGAAAGTCCGGGCTCCATAGGGTAGGATGCTGGATAACGTCCAGTCAGCGCAAGTTGAAGGATAGTGCCACAGAAATGGACCGCCGATGGCTGCTGGTATCAGCAGCACAGGCAAGGGTGGAACCGTGGTGTAAGAGACCACGAGGAACGCTGGTGACTTCGTTCCTGGTAAACCCCATCTGGAGCAAGACCTAATGAGACGCATGCCCCTTGTGGGCAGCCTTACCCGAGGTGCGTCTGGGTTGGTCGCTGGAGCTGTGCAGCAATGTATGGCCTAGATAGATGATTGTCACTTTGTAGTGGAAGGGTTGCTCCCGTAATACCACGATCAGTACAGAACCCGGCTTATGGCAAGCTTTCCATCGCACAACACTTTATAATATGGCATACGTAGACCCGCACGGCTGATGAATACAGCTATGCGGGTCTTTTTTCATTGCTATCAGGACTTTTTATAGGCCCAATAGTTTCTATTCTCAATAGGTATTCCTTCATCAAGTGAGTTTCAAACGAGCTATCTTGCAAGAAATGAAGCAACCATACGGTTCAACATTCGATCGACATTTTGCGGATACAGAGACAAAGATTGATTGCTCTGCGAGGCAAGACTGAGCGAACGCTCAACATCTATCAGCCCGTAGCCAAAATAGATGTCTTTACCCGAGGAACCGATATCTACTACACTTTTACGCATGATGTCATACACTTCTGTATTTTTTAATGAGGGATTAATCGAACGGATCAGTCCAGCAAGTGCTGTGACGTGCGGACTCGCCATAGATGTCCCTGATAGAGCAGCGTACTGATTTTGAGGGTAAGTGCTGGCAATCGTTGTTCCAGGCGCTACGACATCGACGTAATCTCCATAGTTGGAGTACTCCGCTTTAGTTTTGTCCTGATTAGTTGCCGAGACCGAAAATACCTCGGAATACGCGGCTGGATAGCCAGGCTGACTTGTGTTATCATTACCAGTCGCTGCGATCAACACAACATCTTTGTTATAGGCATATTTAATGGCATCGTGGAGAAATGCTCCCTGGGCGTAATTGCCGAGGCTCAGATTAATCACTTTGGCTCCATGATCTGCCGCCCAAATGATGCCCTCCGCTACGGAGTATGAAGTGCCTGCCCCTGAACTGTCCAGTACTTTAACCGGCATAATTGGATTATACCATGTCATGCCTGCGATGCCTTCCTGATTGTTTACCCGCGCACCAATAATGCCAGCTACATGCGTACCGTGTCCAACATCGTCCTGTGGAGGATTGTCGGGTTCAAATACGTTATACCCTTTTAACAGCTTATCCTTCAAATCACGATGGTTCATATCTACTCCTGTATCGACCACCGCAATAATAACACTTTGCTTCCCTTTGGTTAAGTTCCAACCTTGATTGGCTTTGATCAGTGGAAGGTTCCATTGATAGGGCTTATAAAGAGCATCATTAGGTTCAACAGAACTTGTTTTAGAATCGGCATTACTGCGAATGCTTGCTGGCTGGAAGACTGGTGCTTTTAGGCTGGTAGGTGTTCCATCCGCTCGCTTTAAGTCATTTGTCATATACAAGTAATGTGGTTCGATATAAATCGGATTGTATTGTGCAAAGTACTGTTTTAGCTGCAATGCACTCATTGATTTCGATTTAAAAATATGTGTGTAGCCTGTTTTGCGGACAGAACGACAGTTAATATCTTGTCGCATTTGAGCCAGTTGACCATCAGAAGGGGGCTTGCGAAAACGGACGACAATCTCATCTTTATAATAATGACTTGTCCCTTGATTGTCCTCACCATCATTAACTGGAATATCTTCCATTGTATTTGTATCTACAGACTTGACTTGGAATTTGCTCTCGCGCGGATAAGGAACAAGCCGCAAATTCCGCTGCTGGTGGCTGCGCACGCTGTTCACGATATGTTGATTGACGATAGCCACGATGCCTCCATTGAGCTGTTTGCTTGCCAAGCCAATGACGACATGCGGTTTTCCGTTAATAAGGATCGCATCCGAACGATAATCATCATGACGTCCTACATGAATCTCTCCACTGCGAACCAAGCTTTTGAGCTGCTTGTACTGCGCAGCGTTATCGGGATGGGGAACGGAGCCATTCGCGATTGTTTGCTTCTTTGCTGCGTTAGTCCAGCATACGTATTCATAATGGGGATGATCCCGCACAAATTCCTGAAGTTTTGCTTTAATTTGCTCAGGAGTAAGCTGGTTGTATTTAGTGATTGCAGCCTCCATATCTTGCTTGATATCCAATAAGGACATGTTTGCAGTGCTCTGTACATCTGCGTTTAAAATGTGCTGCTTAGAATATTTCTCTTCTGAAGCCGTTTTTATTTGGTGCTGCTGCCCATTTTGGTTATTGTTGCCCCATAACAGCGGCACAGCAAGCACGGCAACACCTAATGCGGTTATTCCAACCACGGTTCCACGCCGCATTTTTTATCCCTCCACTCATTTCGATAAGCTTAAAAATCCTTTTATGCTTACCCATAGGGTGAGATGAACAGGGAAATTTTATTCGAAGGAAGAGGTGAGACAAACTATGGGTGGAAAGGGATACCTTTTCCATACAAATTGTGATAGGATGTTGTTGACTACCAATGAAAAGTCTTCATAAGTGAATAATCGAACAGGATCTTGTTAAGGGGGAGCAGAAATGCCAGCATCCAATGTGAAGCAGCTTTGCGAAGTGTCGAGAGAGAAGTTAAAGTTTACAATTGAGAAATTGGAGTCTTTTTTGAATGAATTCACGCTGCCGCAGCTTGTTGGCGATCAACAGGATGAAGAGACGGTTAGCTTCTATAAAGGATACTTGGCAGATTTGCGCCACTTGCTTGTTTTCTCAGAAGTAGCCTACGAGAAGCTTGGTGTTACGTTGCGTCGTGCCCATTTTGATGGGGACTTTGCTGAACGTGCTTTGTACGAAGTGTATCATAACAGTGTGAATGCCTTCTTTTATCCGAAGAATGAATGTTATTCCGAAGATGGCCGCTATGCTTATACGGGCCAGGATGCCATTCGCTTCCGCAAGAAGCCTGTTCGGGCAGCACGGGATATTATATTAGACATCACGAAAGCTTTTGAAGAGCTACGTGATGAGTTGGGTTACTACGAGAGCGACTACTTAACTCAACGCAAGATGCAAGGTCAAAAATAAAATGATTTTATATACTGAACGTTCCGCTTGATTGCGGGACGTTTTTTTTGGTTTAAATACTTTATTTTCCTTGTGCCATTGGTAGTTTTGGCACCTCTTGGCTCGAGTATCTTCCTAGACCTGAGGACAACCTGTTACTGGAGGTGATCGAATGTCGAGCGAAAAACCATTAGTACGATGCAGCGTAGCCAACTGTCATTTCTGGGGCCAAGGCAACCTGTGCCAGGCGGAATCGATTCAGATTGACATTGATGCACATGCAACCAAACGAATCAGTGAAGAATATGCGGCTGATTTGGGAGAACTGCACCAAGATCAGGCTGCGACTTCCTCAGTCACTTGTTGCCACACATTTAAACCGAAGAGCAAATAACATCTGCTTCTCACCTTAGAGGTGCAAGGAGTGAGCTGAATGAACCAAGAACAACATCCGCATCGGCGCATTAAACGACATCGAGTGCGTACCTCATGGGACCGAACTTACGAGGCCGAAGCAGCGCAGGAGCTCACCGCTCCTTCAATTACAAGAGACGTATCCAGATTCGGTGATGTAACGAAGGTTGATCGCAATTCTGGTCTGGGTTATGCAGCCATCGTGTTTGCCGTCGTATCTTTGTTTATTTTCCCTATTATTATGGGTATAACAAGTTTTGCTCTAGGGCTTATCGCCTATCTGCAGGGCAGTCGCACGGCTGGCATCACAGCGGCAGTTATTGGCTTGGCTGCATTTACATTCAGGCTGCTAATGGTCACATAAGAACAATGTATGACGAACAGGATGACCATGAACTGTAGCGTCGTCGCAGAGCTAATGAGAATTATATTATCCATCTGGAGTGACCTTCACCACCGCTTGATAAGTGGTCTGAAGGTTTTTTTAATTTTGGAATTTTATATGCGTCAATTGAGTGAACTGAACAAGTTGGCATCATATTTGGCCATTCTCATGGTTGAAAAAAGATGGAGATTTTACATAAAAGCGTGTACAATAATACAAGGTTCGATGGTCATTTTCATCCATTTGCGAAGCTTTGACTGTCAGCGGATGGATCGAATCATGCGGGAAGATAAAAACACAGTGGGTGTTTCTTTTTATGGAGTAGAACAAATCAAGATCTGCAGGATCAACAATGGCGTAGTAGATCGATCAACGCTATTTTGGTCTTTTTTGCTGTCATAACGCTTTACTATAGATGTGATGCCATAATAAGACTGATCGACAAGGAGGCACACCATGGTACAAGACAAAGTTATATATGCGGATTACAGCGCCTCTACCCCTCCTCATCCAGAGGTCATCCGTACAATGTCAGAAGTAATGGAACAAATATATGCGAACCCATCGTCTATCCATGAGTTTGGCGGACAAGCGGAACAACTGGTCAAACGAGCACGAGGCGTCATTGCGGACGCGTTAAAGGTGAGTCCTACTGAGGTGCTTTTTACATCAGGTGCTACGGAAAGCAACAATATGGCTGTACTTGGAGCGGTGCGGGCTTCACGATATTCAAAAAAACCTGCTCATGCAATTGTATCGGCTATTGAACATGCCTCGGTATATGCTTGTTATGAGCAGTTAAAGCGAGAAGGCGTGGAAGTCACTGTACTGCCAGTTGATTCCAATGGCTGTGTACGTCCAGAGGATGTAGAGCAGGCACTTCTTCCAGAGACGATTATCGTTAGCATTATGCATGTCAATAATGAGATGGGGGCTATTCAGCCGCTGGAGCAGATTGGCACTTTAATAAAGCAGCATCCAAAAGCTGTATTTCACGTAGACGGAGTTCAAGGCCTAGGCAAATTGGACGTTGATCTCGAACGCTGGAATACGAGATTATTCAGCTTGTCTGGCCATAAGATCAGAGGGCCAAAAGGTATAGGTGTACTGATTCGACGGGGGCGCGTACCCTTAGAGCCACTGCTGTATGGCGGCAGCCAAGAGCAAGGCTTACGAGCAGGAACATTAAACGTCCCAGGTATCGTCGCACTTGCTAAAGCCATTCGTATGGCTGTTGAGGGGCAAGCAGACAACAAGAACAAGCTTGAGCAGTTAAAGCAGAAGTTAATTGGGTATGTAAGCGATATTCCCGAGCTGGTGCTGAATAGCCCGGCAGATGCACACGGTGCGCCGCATATCGTTAATGTTTCGTTTCCAGGCATGAAGTCGGAGGTCGCTGTCCATGCGCTGGAAGAACGAGGCGTGATCGCGTCTACCCAGTCGGCATGCTCGTCGAAGCTTCACAAGCCTAGTCGGGTGCTGCTGGCGATGACAAAGAATGATCGACTAGCATCCAGTGGTCTGCGTATTAGTCTGGATGCTGAGATGTCGATGGACGACATTGATCGGATCGGCCAAGCTTTACACGGTGCAGTTAGCCAACTTCGGCCGCTTGTACAACTTGAAAGGTAGGTAGTTAACGGAATGGATTATAATATGATATTACTTCGCTTCGGTGAAATTTCAATTAAAGGGCGCAACCGCGGCCGGTTTGAAAAAGCAGCTTATCGTCATGTAAAGGCAGTATTAGCGCCGTTTCCAAATACGCGGATTATTAAGGAATTCGGCAGACTATATGTAGAACTGAATGGAGAACCTTTTGAACAAGTAATCGGAGTGCTGCGGCATGTTTTTGGCATTGTATCCGTTAGTCCGGTAAAGAAGGCTCCGTCTGAATTTGAAGCAATCGTTAAGACTGCGATTGAGATGATGAAAGAATACGCGCCTGAGCAGGGTACTACTTTTAAGGTTAGCGCTCGCAGAGCGTGGAAGAAATTCCCTCATACCTCGCAGGAAATGAATCATCTGGTAGGTGCTCCTATTCTGCGAGAATTCCCGCAGTTGTCGGTGGATGTTCGCAATCCGCAAGTGAATTTGCGAGTTGAGGTTCGTGAGGAAGGTACATATATCTTCCACAAAGTCGTACCGGCAACCGGCGGCTTCCCGCTAGCTTCCAATGGTAAAGCGATGCTGCTGTTGTCCGGTGGTATTGACAGCCCAGTAGCGGGATATCAGGCATTACGCAGGGGGCTTGATATTGAGGCCATTCATTTCCATAGTATGCCTTTTACAAGTGAGCGAGCCAAACAAAAGGTTGTTGATTTAGCACAAGTATTGGCAAATTATGCGGGCAAAATCAGAGTCCATATGGTGCCATTTACAGATATTCAGACAAGGCTGCACCAAGCAGGACAAGAGCATTTGCTCATAACGATGATGCGAAGAGCAATGCTGCGCATCGCAACCGGTCTAGCTGATAAGCAGAAGGCGCATGCACTTGTAACAGGTGACAGCTTGGGGCAAGTTGCTAGCCAAACGCTTGGGAGCATGAATGCAATTGGGCGAGTGACGAACATTCCTTTGCTGCGTCCGCTTGTGATGATGGACAAGGAAGAAATCATCCGGATCGCGCAACACATAGGTACCTTTGAATTGTCCATTTTGCCATATGAGGACTGTTGTACTTTATTTGTACCAAAGTCTCCAGCTACGAATCCGAATATCAATATACTTGAACGTACGGAAAGATCAATTCCGGAGCTGGATGAGATGATTCAAGCTGCTATTGATGGGACCGAGGTTGTAACGCTCCGTGCCGGTGGTGATATACAATTGATGTCCCGTGAAGTCTCCACCAGCGAAGGGATACATTCAGCGGAGCATTCAATAAATGCAAGTGATAGAGATGCGCATGGCGCAGACAGTGCCCCAGTCGCAGCGCAGTCGGCCGCATCTTCCGCTCAATCGCCAAGCAAGCTTGATCACGGGGATTGGTTCTAAATAAATAACCAATCCTAATAACGGCATACCTCCCGCTTGTACAACATAAAACTGTACAAGGGAGGGACTAGCCGTGGATTCAATATGGTTATTGTTGGAAATACTAGTTATCAATCTGGTGCTTAGTGGAGATAACGCGGTTGTCATTGCGATGTCCACGCAGCATTTGCCGGAAAAGGAACGTAAAGTTGCTGTCTGGTGGGGAGCAGCTGGTGCGGTTATTCTCCGCCTTCTGCTGACAATTGCGGCGATGTGGCTTATGGGCATCCCTTTGCTGCAAGCGGCTGGGGGCGTCATGCTGTTTGCCATCGCGATTCAACTGCTCGCAGGCAGCGGCTCCCACGTGGGACGTAAAGAGGGCATAGTGTCTCTTGCGAGCGCAATTCGTACGATATTGGTTGCTGATGTCGTGATGAGCTTGGACAATGTTCTCGCAATAGCAGCCGTGTCCCAAGGACATCTGCCTTATTTAATCGCAGGGATTGCGATCAGCATTCCGATCGTGGTATGGGGAAGCACATTAATTAGCCTCTGGCTGACACGCTTCCCGATATTGATCTACGCTGGAGCTGGTATACTCGGCTATACAGCTGGCGAAATGATAGCGAGTGATACAAAGCTAAGGCTGTGGATGCCAGAATTGTGGCTCAATTTGCATGTGATGCTCCCATGGGTGCTCACTGCGATGGTTTTGATTGCAGGTTATTGGATCAAACGTCAGACTTGCAACACCGTTCAGGAGTAAGCTGGATTCATATTCTGTGCAATGCGGAGAACTATGCTTGTCTAATGCTTAACTTCTTGCAAATAGTCGCTGAAGCGATGCATGCAGGAAGTTTTTTGCGTGGAAGGTAGTATTTTTACCACGTATCAAGTAAACTAGAAAAAGTAAAATGGGCGCGAAAAACGTCGTTCCGTGTCCTTCATCCCTGTCCAATGTATAATGGATGCAAGAGGTGAGTGTGTCATGTCCAAAAAAGAACCGATTATCGGGATTGTTATTTTGGCAGCAGGACTATTTATTTTGTTAGGAAAATGGGGGTTCTTCTCCTTCCTGGGAGGAACAATGTGGCCGTTGTTTATTTTTTTAGCAGGCGTTGTCCTGTTTGGCCTCATTCGGGCGCGTTTGCTGCCTCCGATTGCTTTTGTTCCTGCCGGCGCGTTATTGGTGTATGGATTGTTATTTATGTTAAGCCATTGGATCAGCTGGGGGCTGTTCGGTTATTTATGGCCGTTCCTGCTTCTTGGTTTGTCATTCGGCTTATTCGGGTACTGCCAGCTTGATCCATATGCGTCTCGCAGCGCATGGATCGGTGCAATGGGATTAGGCGCGCTCGGCATCATTATGCTGCTGTTTACAGTTTTCGTAAGCATCGGCATTTATTTGATTGCGGCAGCCTTGATTGTTGTTGGAGCAGCACTGGTTTTTGGAAGCCGGACAGGCCTTTGGCGGCGCCGATAACGGTCCAAGTTAGAGAGTTAGAAGCCCCATTCATTTTTGGTATAAGAGAAGGGAAAGATCGATTGTATGCATCAAAGAGAACATATTCGTAACATCGCTATTATTGCCCACGTTGACCATGGCAAGACAACACTTGTAGACAAGTTGCTTCAACAATCAGGAACATACCGGGACAATGAAGCGGTTCAAGAGCGCGTTATGGATTCCAACGATTTGGAACGTGAGCGCGGCATTACCATTTTGGCTAAAAATACAGCAATTACGTATAAAGACAATCTCATTAATATTGTCGATACCCCAGGACATGCTGACTTTGGCGGCGAAGTAGAACGTATTATGAAAATGGTTGACGGCGTGTTGCTGGTTGTGGACGCGTTTGAAGGCTGTATGCCGCAAACCAAATTCGTACTTCGCAAAGCATTGGCTCATAACTTGACGCCAATCGTCGTTGTGAATAAGATTGACCGTCCTAACGCTCGTCCAAGTGAAGTTATCGACGAAGTGTTGGACTTGTTCATCGAGCTGGAAGCTAATGATGATCAGCTTGAGTTCCCTGTTGTTTATGCTTCTGCATTAAACGGTACGTCCAGCTTAGACCCTGAGAAGCAGGACGATAACATGCAAGCGATGTACGACACAATTGTTAAGCACATCCCGGCTCCGCAAGAGAATCCGGATGAGCCGTTCCAATTCCTCGTGACGTTGCTTGATTACAACGAATACCTTGGACGAATCGCTATCGGACGTATTAACCGTGGTACAGTTCGCCAAGGTCAATCGATTGCCGTTATCGACCGTGAAGGTAAAGTGAAACAAGCTCGTATTGAGAAGCTTTTTGGCTTCCAGGGCTTGAAGCGTGTGGAACGTGAGATTGCGGGTGCTGGCGACATCGTGGCGATTGCAGGTATCAAGGAGATCAACATCGGAGAAACGATGACAGATCCTGCTACACCTGAACCATTGCCAGTTCTTCATATTGATGAGCCGACTTTGCAAATGACATTCCTCGTTAACAACAGTCCATTTGCAGGTCGTGAAGGCAAATGGGTAACGTCCCGTAAAATTCGTGAGCGTCTGTTCAAGGAATTGGAGACGGACGTGTCGCTGCGAGTGGAAGAGACGGATAGTCCGGATGCATTTGTCGTGTCTGGCCGCGGTGAGCTTCACCTTGGTATTTTGATCGAGAACATGCGCCGTGAAGGTTTCGAGATGCAAGTGTCGAAGCCGGAAGTTATTATTCGCCATATTGAAGGCAAGAGAATGGAACCGATGGAGCGCCTGATGATTGATGTTCCAGAAGAATCCACGGGTGCTGTAATGGAAAGCTTGGGAACACGCAAAGCGGAAATGGTCAACATGATTAACCATGGTAATGGCCAAGTTCGCTTGGAGTTTATTATTCCAGCGCGTGGTTTGATCGGCTATCGTACACACTTCTTGACGTTGACACGTGGCTACGGCATCATGAACCATGCCTTTGACCATTACGGTCCATATGCAGGCAGCCAGGTTGGCGGACGTCACCAAGGCGTATTGGTATCTACTGAAACAGGTAATTCCACTTTGTACGGCATCATGTCCGTAGAAGATCGGGGTATCTTGTTTGTTCATCCGAGCACAGAAGTATACGAAGGTATGATTGTAGGCGAGCATACTCGCGACAATGATATCGTCGTTAACATCTGTAAGGAAAAAGCGCTTACGAACGTACGTTCTGCAACGAAGGAAGATACAGTACGGATGAAGACTCCTCGTATTTACTCGTTGGAAGGTGCGCTTGAATATCTAAATGATGACGAGTATTGCGAGATCACACCAACTTCGATTCGTTTGCGCAAGAAAATATTAAACAAAAGTGAGCGTGAACGTGCAGAGAAGCAGCGCAAGTCGTCTGAAGTATAATCTGCTTCAGCTTCGGCCCTCTTCTTCTAAATAGCTGCACCGATGTATTTGATTACATCGATATGGTGCAAGTTGCTAATGATTGATGTTTGCACAAGTTGATGCCAACGTACATTTACATGCAGGCAAGACAGATGTTTAGGATTGGACATATCTTCTACAAAAGGAGTGTCTGTTCATGCAGCACTGGTTAGCGACTCATCCGATAGTCAGTTATTTGCTTATCTTTGCATTTGTAACGTATGTATTTAATAGAGTGTTTCGCGTAAAGAAGCTGCCGATCCTAAAGGAAATCGCCATCTATATAGTGATGGCGATCGGCTGCTTTATGCTGCTCATTTTCCAGATTGACAAGCTGCCTATTATACAGTGCTTGTTTGTGGCTGTTGTGCTTATGTTTATGGTCCGTATTCGTTATTTTGTGGAGGAACGCCGCAAGAAGCAGGAACAGAAGCAAGGGTAAGTACGTGCAGTATTTTGGGGAGGGCGAAGTATGAAGCTCAGCGATGCACTGTTTAATTGGCTGCAGATGGACATTGTCTCCAGCATGCGACCATATGATGTAGCCGCAAAGGAAACGTTTGATTTCTTTGCGGTTATTCTGTATGAAGATCATCAAATTCGGAATGTCAAGGCCTTGTTGACGAATGAAGATTCATATGTAATCACTTATGAATTAGACGGACAGCAAGCTCAAGCCATCTTTGACCGTCAACATGCAGAGCAGTTATGGCATGATATTGAATCGAATCCGAAATACAACGAGTAAGTGAGGTACAGTATGAGTTCAAAAACACCATTGCCACCTCGACAAACAGCGCGCAAGCAGACTAAACCGGCAGTAAAGAAAAGAAAAGGCATGCCGACATGGTTGAAGTGGTTGTTAACGATAATTATGATTGTTCTGATCGTTATTATTGGTTATGCGACATACATATTGTTATACGGGAACAGCAAGCTGGATAAGATCTCGACGGTTACCAATAAGGGCGAAGGCACCTCCACTGTAACAGAAACATTGTCCCCACAAACGGAACCGTTTTCATTTGTCTTGATGGGTATTGATTACCGTAAAGAGCTTCCGGGGCTGCGTACGGATGTTGTGATGGTTGGTGCACTGCATCCCAAAACAAAGGAAGCCGTCCTTGTATCTTTGCCGCGTGATACGTATTTTCAAGTAGGGGAATATCGTGCAGATAAATTAAATCATTTCTATCCCAAGTTCCATGAGATGAAGAAGCATAATACGTTAGAAAGTGCCTCTCCAGAGGACGAGATGAAGATTATGCTTGGCCAGTACTTAGGGATGAAATTTGATCATGCTGCAGTAATCAACTTCCAAGGTTTCGTAGATGTTGTTAATGCACTGGACGGCATTGAAGTAAATGTAGACCAGAACATGTGTTATCGCGACCGTGCCGATGGGACTAACATTAACCTTAAAGCAGGATTTCAAGAGATAGATGGACAACAGGCACTTGACTTTGTCCGCTACAGAAAGTCGAATTGCAGTCCTATGACCAAAGGGACGACTGATTTTGACCGGAATATGCGTCAGAACGCAGTTCTTCAGGAACTGGTTGGCAAGATGCAATCACTTGGTGGTATAACGAAGGTGACATCTATTATTGATGCATTAGCTGACAACTTTAAGATGGATATGACACCTGATCAGATGCGAAGCTCTATTATGACGTATCTTGATATTAATCGTAAAAATATCCATTATATTTCGGTAGATGGCGAATGGAAGAGCCCTTATATTTATATTAATGATAGCAAGCTGCAAGAAGCAAAACAGGCACTTGAAGATGTGCTAGCAGGCAAATCCTTAGCAACGACGTCTGAAAGCTCAACAAGTGGAGATTCCAATGGAAGTACTTTAGACAGTTCAACACGATCTAAGGGAGATACCGGAACAGGTGGCAAGTAGTGTGCCGCTTGGACATTCACCCGATTTTGAGCCAAGTTGCAAAAGTGGATGCAATTTTTCCCTTATGTTATAATACAATATGTATAAGCCGTGAAGCGATATGGGAGGTCTGAAGATGTCCGATAATGATGCTGCTCTGAAAGAGGCTATGTATGCACAATTACAGCAGGACATGTTTGTGCTGCATACGACAAGTATCGTATCGCTTGGACCAATAACCAACGTATTCGCAGGGGTATACAAGATGGGACAGAATACAGTTCGAGTGGCGCTGGCTGGTCGTTCTCGATTTGTGTCGAATATGATTAATAAGCGTGCGGCTAAGAAGCTGGACGAACAAGTGCATGCTTATACGAAGAAAGCCTAGCGGGGTCGCCGCTAGGCTTTCTGTGCATTACGCGAGCTTGTCCTTGTTGCGCTTTAATTTGCATGATCATGGGATGATTTGGTGGTTGGATTGGACCTTGATTTTGCTTTAGGGATGCTTGTTTCTGCATCAGCCTTCATATTCTTCACATCTTTAGGGATTTGTGGCACCATCCGTCCGATAATGTCGGATAATTCCTCCGTGATGCCAGCTATCGGGCGACCTCGCTTAATATCAGTAGACATTTCTTGTATTCGTTGATTAAGATCAATGTCTGCTGTAACGTACGCGTTCACTCCGTATTTATCCTTGCTTAAGGCTTCAGCTACTGAGTATTTGATAGTGCCGACACGTGATCGATCCAGCTTACTATCGACATCAATTCCAACTACTGCTGTATTACCCAACACGACGCAATTGACATGCTTAACGCCTGGAACACGCTGCGCGAGTTCAACTAGATGCTGCTTTACAGCCTCGCGATCGCGAATCGGCTCCTTGGCCGATGCTTGCTGCCTCATGTTAGAACGCATTTGTACGCTTGAGTCTGTCGTGTAAGAGTGGGCGTCTCCAACGGATTGCTTCTTCAACGTGTCGCAACCTGCAATAAACACACACAACATGACAACAGCGATTAAAGTTCTGCGCATGTATCATCGATCCTTTCACATCAATTCATGGAACAACATTGCGGCATTGCTACTGCTAATAGTGTGAGCGACGTCCACAATTTTTATGTAGCCTCGAGAGATATGTCGCAAGGCTGGTGCAAAAAGTAATGCTGCCCACGCGGAGGGGAAGCTATGAACAAGATTTTTGTATTGGACACCAACGTGCTGCTGCACGATCCAAATGCTCTGTTTGCGTTTGCTGACAATGAGGTGGTCATTCCGGCTGTTGTTCTGGAGGAGATTGACTCCAAGAAACGGAATGCAGACGAGATTGGCCGCAATGCGCGTTCTGTGTCACGGCTCTTGGATGGCTTAAGAGAACTGGGTCATTTGCATAGCGGAGTCCCCTTGCCGACGGGTGGAACGCTCAAAGTGGAATTAAATCATCGCAGCTTCGCAAAGGTTCAGGAAATGTTTGGAGATATGTCTAATGATAATAGGATTATAGCGGTAGCGCTTAATTATAGTCTGGAGCAGCATGACCAAGAGCACCCCAAAACGACAGTACTTGTAAGCAAGGACGTGCTTGTAAGAGTAAAAGCTGACGTGCTGGGTTTGTTGACGGAAGACTATTTATCAGATCATACCGTTCGTTCAGGGGATGAGCTGTACTCTGGGCATGTGACGTTATTTGTTCACCCGGCTGTTATTGACGAGTTTTACACGTACCGATATTTATTGATCAAGCATATGACAATTAAAGTGCAGCTAAATCCACATGAATTCGTTATTTTAAAAGACGAGATGGGTACGAGCAAATCGGCGCTTCTTAAAGTAAATGCCGAGGGAACAAAGCTGGAGCCGCTATATTTAAGCAATGATCCGGTGTGGGGGATCACTGCACGCAATGCGCAGCAGCGTATGGCGCTTGAACTGCTGTTGAATGACGATATTCCACTGGTTACGATGTCGGGTAAGGCAGGTACAGGCAAGACGCTGGTTGCCCTTGCTTCTGGTTTGTTGAAAGTGGAGGATGAACGCAAATACAAGAAGCTGCTGATTGGCAGACCTGTGGTGCCAATGGGGAAAGATATTGGATACTTGCCAGGAGAAAAGGAAGAGAAGCTGAGACCGTGGATGCAGCCGATTTATGATAATTTGGAATTTTTGTTTGACACAAAGAAAGCGGGAGACATTGAGAAAATTTTGTTTGGCATGAGTAATATACAGGTAGAGGCTTTAACGTATATCCGAGGGCGCTCGATCCCGGGACAATTTATTATTATTGATGAAGCTCAAAACTTATCAAAGCATGAAGTGAAGACGATTGTATCACGTGTTGGAGAGGGCAGTAAAATTGTGTTGATGGGCGACCCCGAGCAGATCGATCATCCTTATTTGGACTCCGCAAGTAATGGCCTCACTTATTTGGTAGAACGGTTCAAGTCTGAAGGGATCAGTGGGCACATTACCCTGGAGAAAGGGGAACGTTCGAAACTGGCACAGCTTGCGGCTGACTTACTGTAAGGGGAGAGGTTCTGAGTTGTTTATCACAGCTATATAGCTTAAAACATGTGATCATAAACTAATGGAATATTGAGCTTGGAGATGCAGCCCCCTCTTAATTGGGAGGCTGCTTTTTTTTGGTGCAGACATACCAAAGTTGAAAGTGTTAAAATAGAATGGCGCCTATAGCTTAGCCTATTAGCTGCAAGGAAGGCGTATCTGCGGTTCGCTGTGGTTCGATAAAGAGCTCAGAAAGGAGTTCCAGATAGATGCCCAGTACGAAAAATACGCTAATTGTTGTTATTCTAATATTTATTACTTTACTACTTATGAGTGAGTTTGGCGGACATCCTATTTTTATGAATACGCTGCCAAAGAAAGAAGCTCGCCAACTAGAGCAAGTTGTCCCCGATTCAACGATGTCGCCAAGGCAATTGCGGGTCGAGGTGGGGATGTCTCCCCTTGCGTTTACCAAGCTTCGTAAGCTAAATGAGGCATTTATGAAAGAACATGGCATTTTAGTGGATCTGGTTAATCGTGATACGACTCAAATTCGATCTGCTTTGCCAGAAGAGTTCCAATTGCAGCAAAGTGCCGATGTAGTGCTGGTGGAGAGTGAAATGGTTAATCGCTATGCGGTCAAAGGCTGGCTGCTGCCTAACGATTCGGACACAAGCTGGATGGAGGCGGGGCCTGAATGGATCGGGGTGTATACACGCTGGAATGGCTTAATGTGGGGCTTTCCTGCGTACGTAGATCCTTATGTGCTGGTGTGGAACAAAGACAAGCTGCAGGCTGCAACGGGTCTTGATATGCCTCCGTCTACGTTAAAGGAATGGCACAGAGTATTAAACGCGTATGCGCATTCTAAGAAGCTGCATGCAGGATCAGGGGATACCGACCAGCGCATGAAAACAACCAAGGTTGCGGTAGATAAGGATGCTCAGCCTTTGCAATTTATGTTTGCATGGCAGGGTGATGACGATTATGCCTTATTGTCATTGTTATGGAGACTAGGTATCGTATTCCCAGATACTAGAGACAGAACTACTATGTCTAGAGAGGCAGCACAGCAGACAGTTGACGGAGTACGGTCAGGCTCGGTTTCGCCAACTAGCAGAGAGCAGGATACTAAGGGTGCGACTGTCAAGACTAATACGAATACAAGCGATACAGAGCAAATAGAGGCAGGCTGGCAAGCTCGATTCGAAGAATGGGATACATACAAGGAATTGTTTCATGAAGTCTCGGAGCAAGAGAAATTGACGCTGTGGGACGAACTTGAAGCTGGCAACTACTTGTTTGCAATCGTACCCTATTCCACGGCTATGCTTCAGCTAAAAGAGCCGTTTGCCATTGAAGATCCAGAGCACATTGCATCTCCTTACAGCCATTGGGTACGAAGCAGCAGCTACGTCATCTCTGCGCATAGTGAACTGCCGGAGGATGCAAAGAAGTGGATTGCATTTATGACACAAGTTTCAATTCAGCAGGATATATTGGAATCTGTTTCGCTGTTACCTGCTGACCGTAAAGCAGTTGAACAAGTATGGCCGTTAATGAGTCGACGTATTCCACGGATGTTTGACCAGGATAATCCAAGCCTGAAGCTTGCACTGCAAAGAACTACATATATTGAGAAATGGCTTCCCAAGGTTAAGCAGTGGCTGCATGGTAGAACGTCACTGTCAGAAGTGCAAACGGGATGGAAAGAAGTATGGATAGACAATAAATAGGAGCCTCAACTTCCGGGTTGTGTTCACCCAGGAGTTGAGGCTCCATCGTACTTACCACTTGACGGATAGCTTGACCGTTAATACATGAGGTTCAAGTGTTACTTCTTTAGCTTCAATGAACTGTATCAGTTGTTGGGGGTAGAAGTTGAGATCAAATTGCTCCTCCAACTGCTTGCGGGTAGACTCCGGCAATTCGAGTCCATTAAACTGTAATCGCTCGACATGAAACCGAATGGCATGCTCAGGGTCATTTTCAAGTGTATAAGAGCCTTCTACAATAACCTTTATCCCTTCACGCTCGCCGACAGCGGCTATTGTGCCTTTACGAAACACAAAGCTAAAATCTTTGAACAGCGGATCTTGCTTGCTCAGGAATTCATTCAGTTCCGAGTCCTTGATGGAGACGGTGTAATTTAGGCCGTCGGAAGTTAGATTTCCATTTTTTTGAATGAAATTCGGGAGTTTTTGCATGGACTGTGCAATCGCTTTAAAATAATGCTTGACCTCAAAAAGACCGACACTTTGCCAGTACTTGTTGAATTCAGCGATGAGCTGCTGCATGGCTGCTGGGTCCTTGCTGCCTGCTACATCATTGTCTAACTGGCTTTTCATTTGGATGAGACGATCTCTTTGTTCAATAAGCTGTGTTCTGACCTGCGACAGATCTTTCTCTAGCGATGCCTGCTCTTGATGCAGACGATCAATATGCTTGACATTGTTGCGATAGGAAGCAAGTGTGTTCTGGTCCGTTTCGATCAAAAATTGATAATAGTCCAGTAGTTTAAACATATCAGACCACCGATCTGCGGATAAGGCAGCCGCAAGCAGTGTATCACGTTCACCTATGTAATAAGCCCTTAACACCCTACCCGCTTGGTCCTGCTTATCAAGCAGCGCGGCTTCCTGAGACTTCAGTTCGTCTTCTAGTTCTTGGCGCCGAGTGGCTGCTTCGCCTTGACGTGTTGTTATTCGACGAATCTCTTGATCTAGTTCTTGAATGGATAAGCTTTGCTGCAGCAGATGCTGCATTTCTTTGGATTGTTCGGCCGCCTCCCATGGGATGGGCTGCACTGGCTCTGCGTGTGTGCTGTAAGGTACAGAAGCCGCAAACAGGATAAATAGACACAACCTGAGGCAGTGCTTGGCGGCACGTCTGCCATCTATCATCAGGTACCCCCTTGTACATAGTGCGCATTATCATCATATGATAGGCATGACCAGGTCATTACCTATCTTTTGGAAATGGACGTGACAAATCAATGAACCAAAATGGCTCACAGAAGTTGATTGCCCGCCTTCGGGAACAATTGTCGCAATTTCCCGATAATCGTATGCCGTTTTCTATCTATATGTCAAGCTGTTTATATGATGTGGAGCATGGTTATTATATGAGCCATCGTCCCAAAGTAGGGCGGGACGGGGATTTCTATACTAGTGTATACGTTGGCGATTTCATGGCACAGATGATTAGCCGTTACATTGTTCAACGTACAGCGGCAAGAGGCTGGCAGCCCGAACAAGTTCGGATTGTTGAGTGGGGAGCAGGTCCTGGACGGCTGGCGGCACAATTGCTGCGTGCTCTTTATGCAAATGATTATACTCCATATTCTTATACGATGGTCGAAGCGAGTGCCCACCACCGGACAGAGGCTGAACAGACTTTGGTCCCGTTATTGTCTGCACAGACCCAGATTGAATGGTGGGACATGGCTGAATTTCAGCGCTGCGCCTCGCATAGTCCAGTAATTTTTATTGCCAATGAGTTGTTGGATGCGTTTCCTATTGAACGTGTTCGCTGGGCCACATCTCACTTCGAACAAGCCTATGTGTGCTGGGACGAAAGGAAGGACCGGCTTGAACTGATATGGGGGCCTGCTTCTAGTGATGTTATCCAATGGATGAAGCAGCATCAGATCCACCTGCGGAATGAACAGATTTATGAGGCCCATATAAGTGGGACTGTTTGGTTATCTCAGGTTATGCAGTCAATGGCCGCTGCTGAAATGATATTTATTGATTACGGTGATATAACGGAAGAATTGACAGCTAGTCACCGTATGAACGGCAGCTTGATGTGTTACCGTAATCATATCGCAAGTGATGATCCGTTTGCAGCGCCGGGAGAACAAGATTTGACTTCTTTTGTCGATTTTGATGTATTTAAGCATGTCGTTCTTCATACGGGCACAGGCGAGTGCATCGTATATCCCTTGATTCATCAGCAGCAATTTCTGCTGGAGTACGGGATTATGGATTTGCTCCAATCTCATGCTGATTTGAATCCTTTCAGCGAAGTGGCGAGACACAATCGAGCGATTCGTCAATTATTGTTATCTGATCATATGAGTGAAAGATTTAAAGTGATGCGAATTAGCAAAGGTCCATTATAAGCTTACAGTATCAAAATAAAACGACCGGAGCACAAAGCGCTCCGGTCGTATTTGTGTGGTATGAATAAAAGTGACAGGATTAAAAAGGCTTGCCCATGACGAATACAGACCAGTATGAAAAACCGGTAAAGCATACGATCATGTACGCCCAAAACGTTAAGATGTATGTACGTTCGGACAACTTCAAATAACCAAGCAACACGAAAAATGCCGTTTGCATAAAGAACAGCAAAGCCATTTCAATCATGTCCCCAGCAAATGCCATCAGACCGATGACCAATGTCCAGAAACCGAGTACGCGAAACATCCGTGCCACGATTCATCCCCCTCTCGTTACAATCGGCCCAACATTTACTAATTGACATTATAGCCTTCATGTAATCTGGTGTAAACTGTAAATGATGACGAAATGGAGAACATTTTGTGTACGGCCGTCTGAATGTGATATTCCGCATGGACAAAGCCTACGTATGTTTCGTAGAGAAATTGGTTATACATTTTAGTATCCGATAGATTCTATGAACTCTACCATGGGCATAGAGATGAATAAGCGGTGAAATACCGAGAGCAATAATGATGGATGTCGTTAGGAGGGTATGGCATGACAGCAATAAGACAGGATGCATGGACTGCAGATGATGATTTAATATTGGCAGAGGTAACGCTTCGGCATATTCGTGAAGGAAGCACCCAATTAGCGGCCTTTGAAGAAGTAGGAGAGAAAATAGGGCGGACATCGGCTGCGTGCGGGTTCCGGTGGAACAGTTGCGTTCGTAAAAAATATGAAGCTGCAATCCAACTGGCCAAAGCACAGCGGCAAAAACGGAATTATTTCAAGAAACAGCCGATAGGCGCACAAGTGGCTTCCATAGCACTTACAGATCATGAGGAACTGAATATGAAAGCGGATCTATCGGAAGACTCCTTGTCTATCGATATGGTCATACGCTTCTTACGTCAATGGCGCAATAATCATCAGGATGTAACTCGCCAGTTAAAGCAGTTGGAAAAAGAACTACATGATAAAGACGAAATTATGCTGCGCCTGCGTCAAGAAAATGATTATTTGTCCAAACAGGTAAATGAGGTTCAAACCGATTATCGTACCGTTAATGATGATTATAAGGCGCTTATTCAAATCATGGATCGTGCACGGCGTCTTGCTATTCTCAGCGAGGATGAAGAGGACAACAAGACTAGATTTAGAATGGACGCAAATGGAAATTTAGAAAGAATCGAATAGACCACATCAAAAGCGGATTACGGAGGATTAGTCTTCCTGTAATGCGCTTTTTTTGTATTTTATGCAGAGCTTTGATATAACTAACTTAGCATATAAGCAAGAAAGAAAGGTGCGTAATATTGTTAATTGATATTGTTGGTGCAGGTGCAGTTGGTTTGTTATATACGTCTGGCTTAATTCGTGCAGGAATTCACGTACGTTTGTGGACACGAACGAAGCAGCAGGCGGACATACTTCGAACAGAAGGCTTGATGGTAACGGAACGAGATGGGAGTCTCGCAAGATGGCGCCAGGTTGAAGCTTACCCGTTTCAGGAAGCTGCTCAAGTTATACAAGACAGTGGCAGTCCGATAGAGATATTAGGACTATTTGTGAAGCAGACACACTTGACGAATTCATTTATTAATCAGTTGGGTGCTCTGCCAAGAGCGACAGACAGTCTGTTTGTCTGCTTTCAAAACGGCATTGGTCATATGGAGCGATTACAGTCTGTTATCGCTGGAGAACAGCTTGTTAAAGCGGTCACAACAGAGGCGGCTACACGAGTAGAAGCTAACCGTATCATACATGCAGGATCAGGTATAACCTGGCTCGGACAAGACTTAACAAGCTGTGAGCGACTGCAAAAGAATATAAAAGTATTAAATAACTTGTTGAATCAGGCAGGATTTCAGGCAAATCTGTCGAACAACATCGATAATATGATTTATCATAAACTTCTCATAAATGCTGTTATTAATCCGATTACAGCGATGCTTCGCATCCCGAACGGCGAACTGCTCCAGACGGAGCGACGTGTTCAGCTTATGCGGGATGTGTATGAGGAAGTGACGTCTATTTACCGGGAAGCAGGTATTCCGGTTGCAAATGATGCATGGGATAATGTCCAATTGGTATGCCGAAACACGGCCCATAATACCTCCTCTATGCTTGCAGACGTACTGCAAGGCCGGTCCACAGAGATCGATTCTATTACGGGAGAACTGCTCCGCAAAGCGGATGCCCATGCTTTAAATGTACCTGTACAGCGTGCGCTCTATCAATTTATACAAGCTTTGGACCCGATGAACCCTTTACTTTGAAAGTGAGTTCCATACCCCCTTAAAGAAAGGAGCGGGCCTTAACCAACATGATAAGCCTTATAGCTAACTCTTTTGGTCTACTGGCAGTTTTACCGTTTTTTCCATTTGCAGCAGTCTTTTTCCTATCATCTTTCTGGATGGAGGACAAGAAGAAGCGACTTATGCTGGCAATGGATGTAACAACGTTATTTCTAATCGCTTCTGTCTCCGGCATATTTAATGTGTTGTTTCATTTTTCCTTTGGTTTGTACGGACTTATTTTGTTTCTTCTTTTGGCAGCTGGCTTGCTTGGGAATATGAAGCACCGTAAGCATGGCAAGGTCAATATTAGACGATTGATCAGAACGATTTGGCGGTTATCCTTTTTTTTGCTGAGTATTATATACGTGCTGCTGCTTCTCATCGGTATAATTGTGTATTGGACTCATGTCTAAGACATCGTACTCAGCAATGCGAGGGTCATTTACTATGGATAATAGACTAAATTTGAACAGTCTTCCACTTTGACGGACAGGAATATATTTGTGTACAATCAAGTCAAAAGAGGGAGGCGGCTTCATATGATGTCTTGGCCTACAATGCCAATTCCAACGCAACAAGATTTATCCCGACATTACATAGAACGTAATGGTGAGATCATACATAAACTGTACGAGTTTCATCCTGATGAAGATTGGGACAAACGTGTGCAATGGATTGATGAATCACATTCTACACGTGTGAACAGATCAGAACTCGCTGAGGTTCTAGAGCGTTATCAAAAGTTGGTGAATCCCGCTCCAGAAGCTATGCAGTCGCTTTCTCGGCTTAAGGAAGAAGATGCGCTGGTAATAGTAGGGGGGCAGCAAGGTGGTCTGTTTATGGGACCACTGCTCATGATATACAAGGCGATCTCCATCATCCGCATGTCACAGGAAGCTGAGCAGCGCCTTGGCCGGCCTGTAGTTCCTGTTTTCTGGCTTGCTGGAGAAGACCACGATTATGATGAGGTAAACCATACGTACGTATTGACAACAGATCCGGCTATTCAACGGATTAGAGTGGATAAAGACACAGATAAGCGTATGCCGGTCAGTCAACTGCATCTTTCTGATGAGGCGTGGCAGGCAGTCCTGAAGGAGCTAGAAACATCGCTGCCACAAAGTGAATTTAAGCCAATTATGATGGATCGGCTGCAGCGCATTTGCAGCGATGGCCGCTCCCTGACGGAGGCGTGCGCCCTCATGCTTGGGCAGTTGTTTGGCCAATATGGTTTGGTGCTGCTTGATTCGGCCGATCCATTGCTTCGCAGGCTGGAGCAGCCGATGTTCGAGCAGCTTATCTTGAAGCAAGCCAAACTGCATGAAGCAGTAGATCATAGTGAGCGTAATATAACTGAGAGTGGTTACACTCTTCAGGCTGTACACGCGGCGAATAGTGCGAATTTGTTTCTAGTTGAGGACGGCGAACGGCTGCTTTTGCTTCGAGATGAGGACGTGTATGCAGATCGTCATGGTCGTGTCAGTCTTACACAGACTGAACTGCTGCAGCGTCTGGAGGCCCATCCAGAGCAATTCAGTAATAACGTACTGACGCGTCCGCTAATGCAAGATTATTTATTCCCTGTACTGGGGACGGTACTTGGCCCAGGCGAGATTGCTTACTGGGCCCAAACTAAGGATTCTTTTCATGTGTGTGGCATGAGAATGCCTATCCTATGGCCTCGTATGGGCTTCACATGTGTCGAAGGTACCCTGCAGAAGCTGCTGCAGAAGTATGGAGTTGAGGCAGCAGATATTTGTTTCCGTTATGAGGAGAAGCGTGATGCATGGCTAGCTCTACAGGACCAAATCCATTTGGATGATCGATTCGGAGCTTTGAAAGAAAATGTAGATACCCAGTATAAAGAACTGCTCGGCGTGATTACAGAAGCACTGCCCTCGCTAGGCAAGCTAGGGCAGACAAATCACCTTAAAGTGCTCGAACAGATCGATTTCCTTCATCAGCGTGCGCAAGATGCGCTGTCCAAGCAACATGAAACGGGATTGCGCCAGTGGGAGCGCTTGAAGCTGGCTATTTGGCCGCAGGATCGGCCGCAGGAGCGTGTGCTGAATCCGCTCGTGTATGAGTGCCGTTACGGTCAAGATTGGTTTGCACCGATTATGGAAGTACCGGTTGTATGGAATGGGGAACACCGCTTAGTGTCATTATAAACATTCTGGTTGTATGTGCAGGGTGGGCAGCATACCAATGATTGACGCTGGCGTAGAATATATGTGGAGGGATTGTAGATGTCGACTAAGGCTTTGCAAGACAGCATTATTCGTGATATCGGCTTAGCGCCGGAAGGGCACTTGAAGATTGATTGGGTAAGAGCACATATGCCAGTATTGAACCGTATTCGCGAGCAGTTCGAAGCGGAACAGCCCTTTAAGGGGCTAAAGGTAACTATATCACTTCACCTGGAAGCAAAGACTGCTTACTTAGCAAAAGTCGTTCAGGCTGGTGGTGCGGAAGTGACGATTACAGGCAGTAATCCACTGTCTACCCAAGATGACGTCTGTGCAGCTCTTGTCGAAGATGGCATTAAAGTATATGCCAAATACAATCCTGACCCAGAAGAGTATAAACAACTCTTGATCAAAGCGCTGGAGACGAAGCCAGATTTGATTATCGATGATGGCGGCGATCTGATTTCTATTCTTCATTCCGAGCGTCCTGACCTTCGTGCGCAGGTGCGTGGCGGAGCAGAAGAGACTACTACCGGTATTTTACGTTTGAAAGCTATGGAAAAAGAAAACAAGTTGGAGTTCCCGATGGTGGCGGTTAATGACGCTTTTTGCAAATACTTGTTTGACAATCGATATGGTACGGGTCAATCCGTATGGGATGGTATCAATCGGACAACTAATCTAGTCGTAGCAGGCAAGACGGTCGTAGTTGTTGGATACGGCTGGTGCGGCAAGGGTGTTGCGATGCGTGCGAAAGGCTTGGGTGCTAACGTCGTAGTAACGGAAATAGATGCGATAAAAGGCGTAGAAGCGTACATGGACGGATTTACAGTCCTGCCGATGAGTGAAGCGGCTAAAGTCGGTGATTTCTTCGTAACAGTGACTGGTAATAAAGACGTTATCCGTGGAGAGCACTTTGATGTTATGAAGGATGGAGCAATTCTGTCTAATGCGGGCCACTTTGATGTTGAAGTAAACAAACCTGAACTGGAATCACGCTCTAGCAGTGTGCGCACGGTTCGTCGCAATATTGAAGAATATCGTCTTGTAGATGGACGCAGCATTTATGTATTAGCTGAAGGTCGATTGGTTAACCTTGCTGCAGGTGATGGCCATCCGGCAGAAATTATGGATATGACGTTTGCCCTGCAAGCGATGTCGCTGAGGTATGTGAATGAGCAATATGAGCAATTAGGCAAACATGTTATTGCAGTTCCGTATGAGTTGGATGAGCAGGTTGCGCGTGTGAAGCTTGAATCTCTTGGCATTCATATTGATGAGCTCAGCGAGGAACAAAGATCCTATTTGGATAGTTGGCAAGAGCATTAACATCAGCATTTTATCATTGGAATATTTCACAAGCATCGGGTGCAACAATCCGATGCTTGTTTGCGTTTGGGGATTAATACCAGATATAAACAAACTTAGATTTACACATGAACAGAGAATTTATGCTGTTAATCCAGACACAAGATATCAGGGATAGGAAAAGTAGAAAGGGGCGATGTAATGGAAACAAAAAGCGAAATTGAAAGTAATAAGAACAGCAGAAATGGTAGAACTATTTTATGCAGATTGAGATGTATACGCAGGCATTCTATCGTTTGGGTGAGTGTGTGCTTATGGTTCATCCTTGCTGTACTGGCAGCAGGTTGTTCTAGCTCTGGAGGCAAGCAAGATGTGGTGGCTCGTCTGGAATCGACTGCTGCTTCCTCAGAAGCAAATAATGAAGTCAGTAGCGCAGATAAGGCGGAAGATTCTAAGACGCTCCAAGATCAGGGGGAGCATCCCGTAACAACAGTGCTGTCCGAGCCACAAGCACAGACGGATCGTAAGCTGATCTACAAAGCAAACCTTACGATGGAAGTGGAGAGTTACGATAAAGCGAAGCAACAAATTAACGATATCATTCACTTGGCTCGTGGATACATTTTATCTTTCGAAGACCAGTATTCGGAATACGAACGAGCTGGGTTATATGTCATGAAGGTGCCTGCGGACGGTTTTCAATCCCTTCTTGAGCAGATAAACAAGCTGCCTAATTTGAGGTTTCAGCGCAGCTATTCAGCAACGGATGTCACTGAAGAATTTGTAGATTTGAGCGCACGATTGAAGGCTCGTCGGGTGGTTGAGTCACGATTGTTGGGATATATGGATAAGGCGGGGAATTCCAACGATTTATTGAAATTTTCAAACGAGCTGGATACGGTTCAAGAAGAGATTGAAAGAATAGTTGGTCGTATGCGATATTTAAACAATAATGTAGCAATGTCTACAATTGAGTTTCGACTATACGAGACGATCCAGATAGATCATACGAGAGCGGCGCTGACGGCTCCGTTTGGAGAACGAATTGGCAGTACATTATCAAGCAGCATTCAATCGCTTACCGAGCTGTTTAAGAATATCGTGCTCTTTACCGTTGCGGTGTTACCCTATTTAATTGTTTTGGTACTGCTTGTTCTTCCGACTTGGTGGATGATCCGATTCAAGCGAAGATCAAGTGGTGTGAGTGGTAGTGATCCATATACCGAGCATAATCGACGGCTAGCAGAACAAACAAATACAGCAGCCCCTAAACAGGATCTTCTTTTGGAGCAGAATGGCGATTCCTCATCCGTTTCTATGAATGAAAAAGAACCTTTAGACAACAACAAGTAAAGTGATTTTGGAATAATGGTATTATAACCAAATATCGGATATAGAAAAATCCTGCCTTCCAAGCAGGATTTTTTGCTTGTGTGGCGAATAAGTTAACCGTCGTGGTGAAAAGTGGTGAGTTGTGGTGGAAATAGGGAGAGGAGTGGTGGCACATGTTCATGGGTGAATATCAACACAGCATCGATGACAAAGGCCGCTTAATCATTCCTGCCAAGCTCCGTGACAATCTCGGCACTACTTTTATTATTACAAGAGGATTAGACCAATGCTTATTTGTATATCCCATGGATCAGTGGAGCTTGTTGGAGCAGAAGCTGCAGGCGCTGCCGCTTATGAAGGCGGATGCTCGTGCGTTCTCGCGGTTTTTCTTCTCAGGGGCTTGCGAATGCGAGTGGGATAAACAAGGCCGTATTAACATTCCGAACCATCTGCGAGAGTATGCCAAGCTTGAGAAAGAATGTATGGTTATAGGGGTACAGAACCGTGTGGAAGTGTGGAGCAAAGGCGCTTGGGAGCACTATTTTAATGAATCTGCGTCAACCTTTAACGAGATTGCGGAGACGTTGGTTGATTTTAATTTTTAGTGCAGCAGCCTTCAGTAGACACATAATCGGCACAAGGTACGTTGACTGAGGTCTAGAAAACAGTAAATATTGGCATACAACTAAGAGGGAATCGGAATGCAGGAGGAATGGAAATGTTTCATCATATAACAGTATTGCGGGAACAATCAGTCGACGGTTTGGCCGTTCGTCCTGATGGTATATATGTGGATTGCACGCTTGGTGGTGCGGGACATAGCGAGTTGATCGCGTCCAAGCTATCAGCAGAGGGAAGATTGATTGCGCTTGATCAGGATGACTGGGCTCATGATAATGCAAAGCAGCGTTTGGCTGCATATATGGACCGTGTCACACTTGTCCGCACGAATTTTCGTCATTTGGAAGAGGCGTTGTTAGAAGCAGGTGTGCCGCAGATTAATGGCGTGCCGCAAGTCGACGGCATTTTGTTTGATTTAGGCGTGTCATCCCCCCAGTTGGATGAAGGAGACCGTGGATTCAGTTATAACCATGATGCGCCGCTTGATATGCGTATGGATCAGTTAGGACTTCTGACAGCTCATGATATTGTTAATGAATGGTCAGAGGCGGAAATAGCGAAGATTTTGTTTGAGTACGGAGAGGAAAAATTCTCACGACGGATTGCCAAGGTTATCGTAGAGGCGCGGGCGCAAGAACCGATCGAAACGACAGGCCAACTGGCTGAATTGGTGAAGAAGGGGATACCTGCAGCTGCCCGTCGTACAGGCGGTCATCCTGCGAAGAGAAGCTTCCAAGCGCTGCGGATAGCGGTCAATGACGAGTTGGGCGCATTTGAAGATTCGCTTCACCAGGCAGTCAGATGCTTGAACCCGGGTGGTCGTGTAGCTGTTATTACGTTCCACTCGTTGGAGGATCGTATATGCAAGAAGACGTTTACCTCTTACGTAGGCAGATGCACGTGTCCGCCAGGCTTGCCAGTGTGCGGCTGCAACAGTACTGGCAGCCTAACCTTAGTGAATCGCAAGCCTATTCTTCCAAGTGAGGAAGAACTCGAACACAATCCTCGCTCACGTTCCGCTAAGCTGCGTATTGCCGAGAAGTTGAATGGAGAGGGGAACAGGTAATGGGATATGTTAGAGGTAATTTAGCTGTTCGTCCTGAACGGCGTCCACAGGTACAAGAACGATATAAGGAAACGACTAAGAAAGTTGTACGTAAGGCTAGTCTACCTATGCGCGAGAAGATGCTGTATCTGCTCACGATTGTATTCTATTCAGCGGTTGCGTTCATGCTAATTGCCAGATATGCAGACATCTATACGTTGAACCGAGAGATTCAAAGCTCCAAGCGGGAAGTTGACAAAATGGCTACCGAGATGGGCGTGCTGAAAGTAAAGCAGCAGCAATTATCGGATTGGGATCGGATCAGACAGGTCGCAGAGGCTAATGGCTTGCGTTTGCCCGATCAGCCTGCGGAAATTCATTCATTTAAAGTCGATAGCGGGAATGAGTAATGGGGCAGCAATATGATTAAACGTATAAAAATTCGAACGTTAATAATTGGCGGCTTGTTCTTACTATTTTTTGCAGTTATTATAAGTCGCTTGTTCTGGTATCAGGTGTGGAACCAGGATTTTTGGCTCAGTAAGGCAGAAGCGACATGGTCTGTTGAGAAAAATATCCCTGCGAAACGCGGTACCATATTTGACCAGAATGGCGAAGTGTTGGCTATGGACGCTCCTGCTTATGATGTGGTTTTGAATCCAAAGGTTATCCAGGAACTGAGGACTAACGATAAGTTGGTCAAAGACCGCATAGACGTGGAGCGTTTGATCGTAGAGAAATTACATGAAGTGTTGGGCAAGTCGGAAGATGAATTATACCAACTGGTGCGTAAGCTGAATGATAAAGGAAAATACCATGTTTATCGTGAAGTAAGAAGTGAAGGTTGGAAAATTAATCAAGAGCCTGCAGATAAGCTGACTACGTTTATTTCCGATTTGAAAAAACAGACGGAACAAGCGGACATCGGCTTATATGTGCTTAGAGACACTAAAAGGTACTATGCCAAAAACACGCTTGCTTCCCATGTGCTTGGCTACATAAACAAAGAGGGCAAACCAGTGGGTGGCATCGAGTCCCAATTTAATGATTTGCTTGATGGGACAGATGGCAAGCTTAATTATCAGAAAGATCGGCAAGGGAACAAGCTTCCATCCGCGAACGAATTGTATGCGCCGGCTCAAGATGGCAGCAATATTTACTTGACGATAGACCGTACAATCCAACAGTATATCGAAGAAGCGATGAAGAAGGTGTACAATCAGTACAGCCCGCAGAGTATGACTGTCATTGCTGCTGACCCAAGCACAGGGGATATTCTAGGTATGGCAAACCTGCCTACCTTTGATCCGAATAAATATTGGGAATCAGCAAAGGATCTTCGTTCATTTAACAATTTAGCAGTAAGCGGAGGATATGAACCAGGGTCCACCTTCAAAATTGTAACGCTGGCGGCTGCCGTGCAAGAGAACTTATTTAATCCAAATGATTACTTTCAGTCAGGAAGTATCGTAGCCGGCGGCAGAAGAATTCATGACCATAACAAAGTTGGGTGGGGCACGATTCCTTATCTGGAAGGTTTGAAGCGTTCTAGTAACGTCGCCTTCGTCAAGCTTGGGTTTGAAAAGCTCGGTGAGACACAGTTTAAGTCCTATATTGATCAATTTGGCTTTGGTAAAAAGACAGGAATTGAACTGCCGGGCGAGATCGGCGGGAAAATACATTTTCAATATCCGGCTGACGTTGCAGCTGCTTCTTATGGCCATGGTCAGCTCGTTGTAACACCGTTGCAGCAGATTATGGCGGTATCTGCTGTTGCGAACGGCGGCAAGTTGATGACGCCGCACATCGTCAAGAAGATCGTAGATCCGATGACGGGCAAAGTGGAGAATCGTGAGCCTGAAGTGCTGCGTCAAGTGCTGAAGCCAGACATATCCAAGCAAGTCAGCGAATACTTGGAACAGGTCGTTTCCGATCAGAAAATCGGTACAGGGAAAAATGCGTATATCGAAGGTTATCGTGTAGCGGGTAAGACGGGCACAGCGCTTAAAGTTATTAATGGTAAATATGACGATGTCAGATCCGTTGTATCCTTTATCGGATATGCGCCGGTTGACAATCCGAAGATCGCCTTAATCGTTGTCGTCGATGATCCGAATGATTTTTATGCGGGCGGAGGCTTCGTGGCTGCGCCTTTATTTAAGGAAATTGTAAGTAAATCACTCCGTCACATGGGTGTACCTACTACAACTGAATCGCAAACATCGGTCCAAGAGAAGAAACAAACCATGACAACACTTGCTAAAGCTCCTAATATTCAAGGGCTGAAGCCGTTTGAAGCCAAGAAACGCCTTGCAGAGAAGGGCATTGTCTTTGAGACGGTAGGAGCAGGTGTTGAAGTAAAGCGGCAGTACCCTGAGCCTGGTACGGAATTAGCGGTGGGGCAGCGCATTTATTTGCTCACCGATGAACCTACCAAGATGCCACTTCCAGAGTTAAAAGGCAAATCATTACGTGACGTGCTTGAGATTACATCCTTGCTGGAGTGGAAGCTTACGATGGAAGGTGAAGGTTATGTGAAGGAATATACGAAGTCAACGGAAAATGGCCAACGTATCGTTCATGTAAAGCTTGAGCCTACATTAGCACTAGAAGCTGACAAGCCGGATGAAGAGAAGACTGAATAACGTCCTCCCCTCTTTAAGCTCTTAAAAGCTCTAAATAGCTTTTAAGAGCTTGTTCTAACCCGTGGTTGTTCGGAATAGGTTGATTATAACCATTGTCGGACAAGGGAGGGATTGACGTGAAAGTATCTGGTGTAACTGTCCGTAAACGTCTAATCATTGGATTTGCGCTAATGGCGGTTGGCTTTATGGCGCTTGTCGTCCGTCTTGCCTACGTACAGCTGTGGCAAGGCAGTGAATTGGGTGCCAAGGCGGAGGAGTCTTGGCGACGCAACATTCCTGTAATCGCAAAGCGAGGGGAAATCGTAGACCGCAATGGAGAGCGATTAGCCTATAATATTAGCTCTCCTTCGGTCATGGCAGTGCCAGCACAAATCAAGGATGCCCAACAAACAGCGGAGCAGCTTGCTCCGTTACTTGGCATGTCTGTAGAAAAAGTGCACAAGGAAATTACAAAAAGAGCTTTAATTGTCCGACTGAAACCAGGCGGGCGCAAAATACCGCTTGACTTGGCGACCCAAATCCGAGCATTAAAGCTGTCAGGGATAGTAGTCGCAGAAGATAATAAGCGCTTTTACCCTAACAAGGACTTGGCCTCACACATATTAGGCTTTACGGGGATTGACAATCAGGGTCTGACAGGCATCGAGGCCAAATATGATACGGCATTAAGCGGCCTGCGAGGAAGTATCACATTTTTGGCCGATGCCAAGGGACGGTTAATGCCAAATTCAACTGAAAAATTTGAACAGCCACGAGATGGGTTAAATTTGCAATTGACGATTGACAAAGATATACAGACAATAATGGAGCGGGAGTTGGATCAGGCGATGCTTGATTTAAGCCCCAAACATATCGTCTCCATCGCGATGGATCCGAATAGCGGCGAAATTCTAGCTATGGCAAGTCGGCCGAACTACAGTCCAGAACATTACCGGGATTATCCTGCAGAAGTGTACAACCGTAATTTACCTGTATGGATGACTTACGAGCCAGGATCAACCTTTAAAATTATTACACTGGCCGCTGCACTTGAAGAAGGCAAGGTGAACTTGTATAATGAGCATTTCTTCGATCCTGGCCGAGTAGAAGTTGGCGGTGCCAAGCTTCGCTGCTGGAAGAAGGGCGGACATGGCAGTCAGACATTCTTGGAAGTTGTCGAGAATTCATGTAATCCCGGCTTCGTAGCTCTTGGTCAACGCTTGGGCAAAGAGAAGCTGTTTGAGTACATACGCAACTTCGGCTTCGGCAAGAAGACGGGCATCGATATGAGTGGTGAAGAGAATGGCATCATGTTTAGACTGGATAAGGTTGGACCAGTGGAATTGGCAACAACTGCATTCGGCCAAGGTGTATCTGTGACGCCGATTCAGCAGATTGCAGCTGTGTCAGCGGCTATCAATGGAGGAAAGTGGTATAAGCCGCATGTTGCAAAAGCTTTTATCCAGCCGGAGACAGGTTTAATAGTGGATGAGGTTAAACCCGAGATGGTTCGTCAAGTCATTTCACCAGATACCTCTAAGAAGGTGCGGGATGCGCTTGAGCATGTCGTGGCTCAGGGCACTGGCCGTAATGCGTTTATTGATGGTTACCGAGTAGGCGGGAAGACAGGAACGGCCCAGAAAGTTATTAACGGTAAATATTCACCAGATGAACATATTGTATCCTTTATCGGCTTTGCGCCTGCCGATGATCCAAAGATTGTGATTTATACAGCCGTTGATGATCCCCAAGGGATTCAATTCGGTGGATTGATTGCAGCACCGATCGTAAAACGTATTATGGAGGATGCGCTGCATGTGCTTGGAGTCAAGCCGAGACAAGATCAGGTGAAGCGAGAATATCGCTTTGATGAGCAGCCATTAGTTACGGTCCCGAACCTCGTGGGTAAGACGCTGACTGATATTTACGAAGATATGAACGTGAATTTTCAGCTGGCCAAGTCTGGCGCAGGACTTACTGTTATTCATCAGGCGCCTAAGCCGGGTACAAGAGTAGAAAAAGGAACTACCATTCGCATTTATATGGGTGAGGATACGGAGGAATAACTGATGCAGCAGATGAACTTAGCAGTAGCAACTTCTCAAGTAGTAACAGCGTCATTAATTGGAGACGGAAATACCGTGTTTAGTGGTCTTGCTGTCGATTCACGGCGTGTGCAGAAGGGGGATTTATTCTTCTGTATTTCCGGAACGGCTGATGATGGACACCGTTACGCACCACAAGCAATTGAAGCCGGTGCAGCAGCGTTGGTCGTTGAGCGGGAGCTAGAGATCAATATCCCTCAATTAATTGTCAAGGATGCGAGGCACGCATTAGCTGTCTTGTCTAACGCTTATTATAAACACCCGAGCCAGGATCTCCGCTTAATTGGGGTGACGGGCACTAATGGCAAAACCACAGTTACGTATTTAATCGAAAAAATATTAACTGACGCACGCACAAGCACAGGGGTTATCGGAACAATTGAGATGCGTTATGCCAATGAGACGTACTCGATGTCTGGAACGACACCGAATGCCTATGAACTGCAGCACGCGCTGCGTGATATGGCCGACAAGGGTGTTCAGGCGTGCGCGATGGAAGTATCTTCGCACGCGTTGGAGCAGGGGCGCGTGAAAGGCTGTCGCTTCCGCACAGCAGTGTTTACCAACTTGACACAGGATCACCTGGATTATCATGGAACAATGGAAGCTTATCGTGAAGCGAAAGGTTTGTTCTTCTCTCGTTTGGGCAATACATTTGCTGAGAAGGAACAAGATCGTTCGTATGCTGTCCTGAATGCAGATGATCAGGCTACTGCGTACTTCAAGTCCATAACAACGGCGGAGACGGTTACGTATGGACTTCACGAGTCGGCAGATATTAGAGCGGAAAATATCCGAATAACAGCGCAGGGCACCAGCTTTACAGTACACACGTTCAAGGGTTCTGCGAACGTCCAATTGAAGATGGTTGGTAAATTTAACGTATACAACGCACTTGCTGCAATCGCAGTAGGCTTGTTGGAATATATTGAACTGGCCGATCTGGTTAAGAGCTTGGAAGCAGTTGAGGGTGTTGCTGGTCGTGTTGAAGCGGTGCAGGCAGGGCAGTCATTCTCTGTAATCGTTGATTATGCACATACGCCTGATGGCTTGGAGAACGTGCTGAGTACCGTAAAAGAGTTCGCTGAAGGCCATGTTTATTGCGTATTTGGATGCGGTGGTGACAGAGATAGGAAGAAGCGGCCGATTATGGGGCAGATTGCAGCGAAGTATGCGGACTATATTTATGTAACGTCTGATAACCCGCGTACGGAAGATCCAAACCTCATTTTGCTTGATATTGAAGAAGGCCTGAAGGTGGATAGAGTATCTAAGGAGCGCTATGAGTTAATTGTGGATCGTCGAGCTGCAATTATGAAAGCTATTGAAAAGGCAAGCCCTCGCGATGTAGTATTGATTGCGGGGAAGGGCCATGAAACGTATCAGTTGATCGGCAAAGAAATTCATGATTTCGACGACCGTAAGGTTGCGGAAGAAGCGATAAGGGGATTGAACCGGTGATTGAAACGAATTTAACATCAATAGCAGCGATGTGCGGGGGCACATTGCTGGACGCTGCACAAGAACATACGGCTGTGCGGGGCGTATTCACGGACTCGCGCCATGTTGAGCAAGGCGCACTGTTTGTCCCGCTTGCCGGAGATCGCTTCGACGGACATACCTACGTCGAACAAGCTCTGGCAGCAGGTGCAGCCGCCGCTTTATGGCAGGCGGATCACCCGCTTCCTGAAGCAAGGCTGCCGCTTGTGATCGTAGATGACACGCTGCTTGCTTTACAGCGTATGGCAACCAATTATATCAAGCAGCTTGATGTCAAGGTGATTGCCGTAACGGGTAGTAACGGCAAGACAACGACCAAGGATCTGATTACGGCTGTGCTGTCTCGCTCCTATCGTGTTCATAAGACTGAAGGCAATTTCAACAATCATATCGGCCTGCCGCTTACCGTATTGCGAATGCCAACTGATACAGATGTTGCGGTGCTGGAGATGGGGATGAGTGGACGGGGAGAGATAGAACTGCTGACCAAGCTTGTTCATCCTGACATTGCCGTCATTACGAATATTGGCGAGGCGCATTTGCTGCAGCTTGGTTCGCGAACAGAGATTGCGCGGGCTAAACTGGAAATTATCAGTGGTTTAAAAGAAGAGGGTGTGCTTATTTGTCTTGGTGACGAGCCGCTTTTGGAGCAAGTTATTGCCGAGCCGGAGACGACCCAACCAGCGTGCATGAATGTGGTTACATACGGTGTTGAGCCGCGCAACGACTACAGGCCGGATTCGATCATGCAAATGGAAGATGGAATGGCTTTCTCCGTGACGACTGCTGCAGGCGAGAGTGTTGTCTACAGCATTCCGATTTTGGGTCAGCATAATGTGTTAAATGCTATAGCTGCAATTGCAGCAGGTCGCTTGCTTCATGTTCCAGAGCAGATGATCAGGGCAGCTTTGGAGAGCGTTCAGATCTCCGGTATGCGCATTGAGAAGATTGACACGGAACAAGGCTGGACGATCTTAAATGATGCTTATAATGCGAGTCCTACTGCGATGAAAGCAGCAATAGACGTATTGGCATCTGTGCGTGGAGGCAAGCGGATTGCGATTCTGGGCGATATGCTTGAGTTGGGCGAACAAGAGGCGCAGCTCCATCGTGAGGTTGGAGCTTATATAACGTCTGAAAAGACAGACGTACTATTAACTTACGGCAGGCTGGGGAGTGAGATTGCAGAAGGTGCAAGATCTAATCTGCCTGAAGATGCTGTAAGGTCGTTCCAGAATAAAGAGGAACTTAAATCCTATATGCTGGAGATTGTAGAGCCGCGCACTACCGTGCTGGTTAAGGCGTCACGCGGGATGAAAATGGAAGAAATCATTAAGCAATGGATTCAGATTAAGCATTAGCGGTCTGTGGTAACGGGAGGTGAAAGGAATTGGACTTCAAGTTGATATTAATGACAATCGGGGTTTCTTTTATACTAGCTGTCATATTAGGCCCGTTATGCATACCGTTGTTAAGACGGTTGAAATTCGGTCAGCAAGTTAGAGAAGATGGACCTAAAGGGCATTTGAAGAAAGCAGGTACTCCCACAATGGGAGGAGCTATTATTTTGCTTGCATTCACGTTAGCCTTTTTGAAGTTTTCAGTAATGGATACGGACTTTTACGTGTTATTGGTAGCTACATTAGGATTCGGTTTAGTCGGATTCCTGGATGACTATATTAAAATTATTTTTAAGAGATCACTGGGATTGACAGCCAAACAAAAGTTGTTCGGTCAGCTTTTGTTCTCTGGCATTGTATGCGTCCTGCTCGCACAGTCGGGACACAGCACCTTTGTTGGTATTCCAGGCACATCCGTCGGGTTGGAGCTTGGATGGTTCTACTATGTGTTTGTAATATTGATGATGCTGGCAATCAGCAATGCGGTTAATTTTACGGATGGTTTGGACGGCTTGCTGTCTGGCGTTAGTGCAATTGCGTTTGCTGCATTTGCAATTATTGCGCTGCAAGCATCCGAAATCGCAGCTGCAGTCTGTGCAGCAGCAATGATCGGTGCGGTACTTGGTTTTCTGGTCTTTAATGCACATCCTGCTAAAGTGTTTATGGGAGATTCCGGCTCGCTTGGTATCGGCGGAGCTATTGCGGCGGTAGCAATCTTGACCAAGACGGAGTTGCTGTTTATCATTATCGGCGGTATATTTGTCATTGAGATGCTTTCGGTTGTTATTCAGGTCGTATCTTTTAAGACAACAGGCAAGCGAGTATTTAAAATGAGCCCTATTCACCACCATTTTGAATTATCGGGATGGTCGGAATGGCGCGTTGTCATCACGTTCTGGGTGGTCGGCATCCTGCTAGCTGGACTCGGACTATGGATTAACAAGGGGTTGTAACATTATGAATCATCCAGATATGTATCGTGGAGAACAAATTGTTATTTTAGGTCTTGCCAAGAGCGGGTTCGATGTAGCTAAGCGTCTGCATGAGCGCGGTGCAATCGTGACCGTCAATGATAAAAAGGAACGCCACCAGTGTCCCGAAGCTTCTGATTTGGAAGCTTTGGGCATTTGTGTTGTATTGGGTGCACATCCGGATAATTTGATCACCGAGCAAGTGAAACTGCTTGTGAAAAACCCAGGCATCCCTTACAGCGCAGCGCCAGTACAGCGTGCTATAGAGCTTGGCATTGATGTAGTTACTGAGATTGAGGTAGGCTATCATTTGTGCGCAGCGCCTATCATTGGGATTACAGGCAGTAATGGCAAGACAACTACAACGACATGGGTCGGACATATGCTGGAAGACGCGGGACTTCAGCCTATCGTTGCAGGCAACATTGGAACACCGTTCAGCGGTATTGCGGCAGATGCCAGTGAGGACCAATGCGTCGTTCTTGAATTAAGCAGCTTCCAATTGAAAGGAACTCAACAGTTTCATCCTCATGTTGCCTGCTTGCTGAACATAGCGGAAACACATCTGGATTATCATGGTGGTATGGAAGACTACATCAGCTCTAAAGCGAAGCTGTTTGCCAACATGGACACTAGTGATATTGCGATACTTAATGCGGACGATCCAATCTGCAGCGCACTTGCATCTACTGTTCAAGCGCGCATTTGGAACTTCTCTTCCAAGCAAGAAGTGAAGATAGGTACATATGTAGACCCGTCTTTCCCTTCAGACGCTAGTGCTGCATCTGAGCAGACGCATCGAATTGTATTCCGGGATGAGCATGGGGTTAAGCATGACATTGTTAACGTAGATGAAATCGGTTTGCCTGCTCGTTATAACGTGGACAACGCATTGGCCGCTGTTACGATTGCGGTGGCTGCAGGCGCTAAGCCAGAGAGTCTAAGGGATTCGCTGCGTTCCTTTAAAGGTGTGGAGCATCGTTTAGAATGGGTACGTGAGCATCAGGGCGTCCAATATTATAACAACTCGAAAGCAACCAATACGATTGCGACACAGATGGCCTTGGAAGCCTTTCAAGGCAATATTGTACTGATTGCAGGCGGGTTAGATCGTGGCCTCGATTTTAAAGAGCTTGTCCCTTATTTGCGCGAGCGGGTAAAGGCAGTAGTTACATTAGGCGAGACGCGTCATATTTTTAGAGACGTTGCGTTGGAGGCGGGTTTGAAGTCTGTTAAGGTCGTCGACAATAAAGATGATGCCGCAGAAGCTATTCAGGAAGCGGTAAGTGCTGCTGAACAATTTGCGACAGAAGGCGACATTGTCCTATTATCACCTGCTTGTGCGAGTTGGGACATGTTTCCTTCCTATGAGATACGTGGAAGCATTTTTAAAGAAGCGGTGCATAGTCTTAAGTAGAGGGGTGTTCAAGCCTCTACATTGTCCAATGAGGTGTACCGAATGGTCAAAGCAAAAACCGCGCCCGATGTGTGGCTAATCGTTGCTGTCGTATCGCTTCTCGCGATCGGTATCGTCATGGTGTACAGCGCAGGAGCTGTTGTCGCCTTTCATGATTACGGGGACTCCTTTTATTTTGTGAAGCGGCAGCTGCTTTTCGCCGGATTAGGCCTGGCTGCTATGTTTGTGACGATGAATGTGGACTATCACGTCTGGAAGCGGTATTCCAAAGTCGGGCTGGTTGTCTGTTTTTGCTTGTTGATTATTGTATTGATACCTGGTATTGGAAATGTGCGGGGTGGCGCACGCAGCTGGCTTGGCATCGGTTCATTTGGCATACAGCCGTCTGAATTTATGAAGCTGGCTATGGTGACTTTTCTGGCGTATCTGCTGTCGCAATCGCAGCATACGATTACGAACTTTACAAAGGGACTTCTGCCTGCACTTGGCATTATGGGGCTGGCATTTGGCATGATTATGCTGCAGCCTGATCTAGGTTCAGGTACCGTTATGGTGGGAGCATCATTACTCCTTATCTTTATATCAGGCGCTCGCATTCAGCATTTGCTGGGCTTGGCTATGGTTGGGGTAGCGGGCTTAGTAGGGCTTATATTAGCTGCACCTTACCGTATGGATCGAATTACTGGTTTCCTCGACCCTTGGAAAGATCCGCTTGGTACAGGCTATCAGATTATTCAATCGCTTTATGCGATTGGCCCTGGTGGCTTAACGGGGCTAGGACTTGGTGCAAGTCGTCAGAAATACAATTACGTTCCGGAACCGCAGACCGATTTTATATTTGCTATCTTAGCAGAAGAGCTTGGGTTCATCGGCTGTATAACGGTCATTATTTTGTTTTTGGTACTTGTATGGAGAGGAATGCGTGCAGCTCTGACAGCGCCGGACTCCTTTGGCAGCCTGCTTGGTGCAGGCATTGTCGGGATTGTAGCTGTCCAGGTTATTATTAATATCGGGGTTGTGATCGGGCTTATGCCGGTTACAGGAATTACATTGCCACTTATTAGCTATGGCGGTTCATCGTTAACTTTGATGCTTACCGCATTAGGAATTCTACTTAACATATCACGTTATGCGAGGTGAACGACATGCGCGTCGTGCTTAGCGGCGGTGGCACGGGGGGACACATTTATCCTGCGCTGGCCATCGCACGGGAATGCGAGAAGCACTATCCCAGCTGCGCTTTTTTATATATTGGAACCGAACGCGGGCTTGAGAGCAAGCTCGTTCGTGAAGAGGGCATACCATTTGAATCTATAGAGATTACTGGTTTTCGTCGTAAATTGTCAGTGGAGAACGTTAAAACGGTGCTGCGTTTTTTAAAGGGTGTTAGCCGCGCCAAGCAGTTGCTAAGAGATTTTAAGCCTGATGTTGTAATCGGAACGGGTGGTTATGTTTGTGGACCGGTTGTATATGCCGCTGCCAAGTTAGGCATTCCGACGATCATTCATGAGCAAAATGTGATCCCGGGCCTGACTAACAAGTTTTTGAGCCGTTACGTAAATACGGTAGCTGTCAGCTTTGCAGAGTCAACACCATACTTTACCAAGGCTAAGCATGTACTGTTCAGCGGCAATCCTCGAGCGACTGCCGTAGTAGAGGCTAACCGTGAACGGGGCTTTGCATCGCTTGGGCTTCCGCAAGACAGTCCGATTGTGCTTGTAGTTGGAGGCAGTCGCGGGGCAAAAGCGATTAATGATGCGATGGTTCGAATGGTTCCGATGCTAAAACGGCTGCCAAACGTTCATTTCGTTTATGTAACAGGTCAGCATTATTATGAGCATACACGTAAAGAAGTGCTCAAGAGCAGTGATGGCGTTCGCAATCATCTGCACGTGCTGCCATACATCAGCAATATGCCTGAGGTGCTTGCAGCTACAACGCTTGCCATTAGCAGAGCAGGTGCATCATCGCTTGCTGAACTTACGGCGCTAGGAATACCGTCGATATTGATTCCGTCCCCCAATGTAACAAACAATCATCAAGAAGCAAACGCACGTTCGTTGGAGCAGGCTGGTGCTGCTGTGATGATGACGGAGAAGCAGTTGACAGCCGAGTTGCTGTTTGGCCAGATTGAACAATTGTTAAAGAACGATGGTCATCGGGAGACGATGCGGGATCGTTCAAGAGCGCTCGGACAGCCGGATGCGGCGATGCGAGTAGTATCAGAGATCGAACGCTTAGCGGGCAAGTAATATTTGCCCGCTTTTTGCTGTTCTCTTTTAGAATAGCAGCAAAGTATCTCTCTCAAAGCATTCATGCACTTTCACATCAACTTCCGATGATGTGGGCGTCTGTCACACAACCTAAGACACTGTCATAAGATACACTATAATCGTGACAATCTCCCATTGGCAGCAGCTTTGACGGTTATTTCGCCTTTTCTAAAATCGCTTCATTACACAGTTGGCAGGGGATAAATGCCGGATGTCATTCGACGATCTTGGGTACAGGGTATTGTGTTCCTGAGGCAGACTGTTTGTATGAGCGGAGTCAGAAGCAAAGACCGGTCCATAATTCGGGGAGATAACTCCTGACACGGTTGGCGGGGCCGTGTAGACGAATGAAGGCGCAAAGGGGAACGATGTGTCACGCCTATTTGAATCTGCTGAGATTGTACGGGAGACAGGAGATTGGTGATTTACAGCGTGGAGGAAATTCATTTTGCGTACCGTCATTCCATTTTGCATGATCAAAAGGCATCGTGGTGGAGGCGAGGTTCCGTCATGGAACTGGAGCATTGCAACGATATGGCTGTGGCAGGCGGCGCCGGAGTTTCCACGCAGCATCTCAATTTCATTGTAAACACCGGGCAAGCAACAGCGTCAACGTGCTCACCCTTATAGAACGCATACAACAGATAGTCCCGGAGGATTTCGGGGTGCAGTTGGTGCCCGAAGTATTGGCGGTGGGTGAGCGGTAATCTCGGAGGTGATACATTGGACAAATTGGTGATTGAGGGTGGGAAGCCTCTTTCGGGAACCATTCGTATCCATGGAGCGAAAAATGCCGCTTTACCGATTATGGCAGCTGCCATCTTAGCCGACGGTGTCGTTCAGCTTGATAATGTTCCTAAGTTGCTTGACATCGAGGTCATGCTGAACATTTTAAGGCGTCTTGGCTGCCGGGCGTCACATGACGGTCACACGGTCACTATCGACAATACAAGTGTACATTCATCTCATGTGCCTGAGGATCTGATGCGGCAAATGCGGTCCTCAATCTTCCTGATGGGTCCGCTGCTGGCACGATACAAAGAAGTACACATTTATCAGCCCGGTGGGTGTGCGATTGGAGAACGTAAGATTGATCTTCATCTTAGAGGTTTGCAGGCGCTAGGAGCTGCGCTTGTGCATGAGGGGAACCGAATCACATGCAAGGCAGAACAATTAATTGGAACGGAAGTTCATCTCGATTTTCCGAGTGTTGGCGCAACAGAAAATATTATGATGGCTGCTGTGTTGGCAGAAGGTACAACGGTATTAACGAATGCTGCGCGTGAACCTGAAATTGTTGATTTACAACGGTTTTTGAATGCAATGGGAGCGAACATAATTGGCGCAGGAACCGATACGATTACGATTGAGGGTGTGCGGGAACTCAATGGCTGCCGCTACGAGATTATTCCTGACCGGATCGTCGCCGGGACGTTGATGATTGCTGCTGCAGCAACAAGAGGAGCGGTAACGCTAACCAATGCCCATGCAGGTCATTTAACTGCTCTCATTCATATTCTGCGCAGAGCCGGGGTGCAGATTGCTACAAGTGATGGTATAATTAACGTGACTTGTTTTGGCCGACCTAAGGCTGTGGAACGCATCGTAACTTCGCCGTATCCTGCTTTTCCTACTGACCTCCAATCTCAATTGATGGTTCTGCTATCATTGGCCGACGGGGTTAGTGTGATGAAGGAGACGATATTCGAAGGACGGTTCAAGCATGTTGACGAGCTTGGCAGAATGGGCGCGGACATTCGCGTAGATCTGAGCAGCGCTTTTGTAAGAGGTGTTCCCCGTATGTACGGTACGACTGTGGAAGCGACTGATTTACGTGCTGGTGCAGCGCTTGTTATTGCGGGTCTGGCGTCGCAAGGCCATACAATTATTGAACAGGTGCATCATATTGATCGTGGTTATGACCACATTGAGAATATGTTTAGGAAGCTTGGCGCTAAGATTGAACGTTACACACCTGTTCCGAAGCTGGACTTTGCGAACGGCTGAAGTAAAGGTGAGAAATAGTGCTTGGTCCCCTCTTGCAAGAGGGGACTATTCACGAGAAAGGGTTTGGAGCGATTGCAAGCGAGAACGATTCCACGACTGCCTGACCAACCGAAGAAGAAGCGGAAAGGAACCAAGCTCATTTGGTTGCTCTTTATTTTATTTCTCGTGCTGCTTGGAGTTCTCTTCTTCCGATCTTCCATCAGTAAGATTACAGATGTACGGTTTATTGGCAACACATTAGTCAATTCAAGTGAATTAAGCGGAGTAAGCGGACTGCGTGTGGGTGAGCCTTTCTTTTTGATCTCGGAAAGTGCGATTACATCCCGGGTGCAGGAGCGCTACCCTTATATTAAAGGATTGCGGTTGGAGAAGCATTTTCCAGGCCAAATCGATGTGTATGTGCAAGAATATGAAACAGTTGCTTTTGAATTAACGTCGGACGGGCAGGTGATGGCCTCGCTGGAAAATGGTTCTGATGTGACACTGAAGCAGGAAAAGAAGCTTGTATTGGAGAAACCAGTAC
Organism: Paenibacillus sp. ACRRX; assembly: GCF_022346885.1. GTDB lineage: Bacteria > Bacillota > Bacilli > Paenibacillales > Paenibacillaceae > Paenibacillus_B. The sequence continues at coordinate 1,001,594 of NZ_JAKRNK010000002.1, read as the reverse complement.
TTACGCAGTGGTCAGACAAGGGGGCGCTTGCAATCAAGGCTGACTTGTGCAAGAGGCTTGCGAATATTCCGAATGGCTTGCTAGCCGACATCTCGGAGATTCGATATGATCCTTCTGACTCCTATCAGGATCGAATCAAGATGTATACCCGATCAGGGTTTGAAGTGGTTACGACCGTCTCGATGCTTCCGGATAAGATTGCTTATCTGAGCGGGGTTGTAGAGACGCAGGAACCGGGTCGGATCACGATGCTGAACGCAGATTCATATATCTCATATACGAACCTGAACCAGGGCCAACAGGAAAAATCCGACGATTCAGAATAGGAAAAAAACTCTACTCAACAAACTGAAAAAATGCTAGAATAATAGTTATGGTATTTCTCGTTACAACCTGCTTTTTTCTTCAAGTTTTTTTAAAAAATGTCTGTCAGTGAATATTTCACTTGACTACATTCAAAAAAAATGTAGAAAAAAGAGGGAATGACTAAAGTTTGTTGAATACATACAAGGTGTCCGGGGGATACAAACATACCAATTTACTTGGAAGTGGGAGGTGCCACGGCTTGAGCAGCAATGACATCATTGTGAGTTTGGACATCGGTACATCCAAAGTGCGCGCTATCATCGGCGAAATAAACAACGGAACGCTGCAAATTATCGGCGTTGGTTCTGCTGAATCAGAAGGAATTCGCAAAGGTGCGATTGTAGATATTGACCAGACTGTGCAATCTATACGTAATGCGGTTGAACATGCTGAGCGCATGGTCGGTATTGAAATATCGGAAGTGTATGTTGGAATTACTGGTAACCATATTGGATTGCAAACAAGTCACGGCGTAGTGGCCGTATCTAATGAAGATCGTGAAATTGGCGAAGAGGACATCGTTCGTGTGCTGAAAGCAGCCGAAGTGATTGCTCTGCCGCCTGAACGTGAGATTATTGATGTAGTAGCGAAGCAATATGTCGTTGATGGGCTGCATGATATTCATGACCCTCGCGGCATGATTGGCGTTCGTCTGGAAGTGGATGCTACAATTATTACAGGTGCAAAGACAGCCATTCATAATCTGATGCGCTGTGTGGAGAAGGCTGGACTCCATGTGAAGGATCTCGTGCTGATGCCACTGTCTGGAGGTCAGCTTGCGTTGTCGAAGGACGAGAAGATGGTTGGTTCCGTTCTGGTTGATGTTGGAGCCGGAGCAACGACGATCTCTGTCTTCCAGGACGGCACGTTGACAGCTACCTCAACGCTTCCAATAGGAGGCGACTTCGTTACGAATGATATTGCGTACGGTCTGCGTACGATGTCAGATCAGGCGGAGAAGATCAAGCTGAAGTTTGGTTGTGCATGGATAGATGATGCCTCCGAAGATGCAGTGTTCAAAGTGACACGAATTGGGAGTAATGTGGAAAAAGAGTTCAATCAAGTGTTCTTGGCGAACGTTGTCGAACCACGTGTGCAAGAAATATTCCATCTCGTTAAAAATGAAGTGAAGCGCCTAGGTTTTAATGATTTGCCAGGCGGTTATATATTGTCGGGCGGAACGGTCTCGATGCCAGGAGTGCTGAGTGCCGCTCAAGCGGAACTACAGACTTCTGTTCGGATTGCCGTACCTGATTTTATAGGTGTTCGTGATCCAGGCTTTGTGAGCGGTGTTGGCGTGCTTCACCACGTGCTTCGCTCTGTACGTCCGCGTGGAGGCGGTGGTGCCAAGAAGACGGCTCCACGTAAAGTGACTCCTGCGGAAACATCAAGCAAACCTGGGTTTATTGAGCGGCTGAAAAATATGTTTAGTGAATTTATTTAATATGGAATGTTACGAAAGAAAGTGACCTCGCGCCATCCATGCACATTGAAGGGGAGATGGAGAACTCATGTTGGAATTTGAATTTGAGATGGAACAATTAGCCCAGATTAAAGTTATCGGGGTCGGCGGTGGCGGCAGCAATGCTGTTAACCGAATGATTGATAACGGCGTACAGGGTGTTGAATTTATTACAGTAAATACGGACGCGCAGGCGCTCCACTTCGCAAAGTCTGAGCATAAGCTGCAGATCGGGGACAAGCTTACGCGTGGGCTTGGTGCAGGTGCTAATCCGGACGTAGGGAAGAAAGCTGCTGAAGAATCCCGTGAAATGATCATGAACACGCTAAAAGGCGCTGACATGGTATTTGTTACTGCTGGTATGGGTGGCGGTACTGGAACGGGAGCTGCGCCTGTTATTGCTGAGATCGCACGTGAGTGTGGCGCATTGACAGTTGGTGTTGTCACGCGTCCCTTCACATTTGAAGGTCGCAAACGTCTTTCTCAAGCGGAATTGGGCATTGAGGCTCTTAAAGAGAAGGTAGATACCTTAATCGTAATTCCGAACGATCGATTGCTTGAAATCGTAGACAAGAAGACTCCGATGCTTGAAGCGTTCCGCGCAGCAGATGGCGTGCTGCGCCAAGCGGTTCAAGGCATCTCCGACCTAATCGCGGTGCCGGGCTTAATTAACTTGGACTTTGCTGACGTGAAGACCATTATGACAGAACGAGGCTCTGCATTGATGGGTATCGGCATAGCGACGGGTGAAGAACGTGCGTCTGAAGCAGCACGCAAAGCCATAATGAGTCCACTGCTTGAGACATCTATTGATGGAGCGCGAGGCGTCATCATGAATATTACTGGCGGCTCAAACTTATCGCTTTATGAAGTGAACGAGGCTGCTGAAATCGTGACCGCTGCGTCTGATCCAGAAGTAAATATGATCTTTGGTGCTATCATTGATGAGAACATGAAGGAAGATATAAAGGTAACAGTTATCGCGACGGGCTTCGAACATAAGCCTGCACCGCAGATTCCTTCCGTACGTCGTCCATCTGCAACTCACAGTACTACTGCGCAGGAGCCCCAGGATTCACGTACATCCACACTCCGTCCATTTGGCAATCAAGCCTCTTCGGACCAGTTGGATATACCAACTTTTTTACGTAATCGTCCACGCAACTCAAATAACGATTAATAGGTATTACATCTTAAGGGATGCCCTCAGTCTATTGACTGTGAGGGCATCCCTTTTTAGTATTTCATCGATGATAATACTTATCCCACATGTTATCGTTGACTCTCCTCGACAAAAAAAGTGACATTCCTCACCCAGTATTAGACAGACTTCGAAGCTTGCGATCATTATACTAGTCTTAATCTCAATGAACTCAATAGATACTGGCGGTTTAGTTAAAGGAGGGAGCGCATTGGCCGTCATTTATGCCGATCTTGTCTTTGGTTTAAACGCAGTACTTGACTGGACACTGCTTGCGATGTCGGCGCGCTTGAGGGGCCTTCGACCGTCAAAATGGCGAATGGCAAGCGCAGCAGCAATTGGAACGGTATATGCAGCTGTTCTATTTGTGCCAACAGTCCCTTTCCTCGTTACTATAGGGGGAAAGGTGCTTATATCTATATGTATGCTTATAGTGGCGTTTGGATTTCACCAACTTGGATTTTTCTTACGTAACTTGTTAGCTTTTTATTTTAGTGCGTTTGTTATAGCAGGTGGTGCATTTGGCATTCAGTACTTAATAAAGGATGCCACTTTGTGGTCCGTATTTGGAACGACAAGTACTGAGGCTGTGCATGAACAGCTGAAATTAGGTGCGGGAATGCTAGTATTCGGCCTTGCTGCTTCCTATGCGATCTATCGAATCGCTTGGCGTCAGCAGAAGGATCAGACTCAGATGAACAGCTTTATTGCAGACGTGGAGATCGGAATAGGCGATACGGTTAGAACGTGTCAAGGACTTATTGATACAGGAAATAGCTTAAAAGAGCCTATATCGGGTGCTCCTGTTGTGATTACTAACGCAAGCTTGTGGAACGGGGTACTCCCAGCAGAATGGCTTAAAGCTATTCAAGAAGGAGCGGTTTTGGATTGCTTTCACGCATATGACGCTGAATCTTCGGCCAATGGAACATGTCCGATTGATGAAGCTAAGCTGCGTATTCTGCCTTACCGTGGTGTCAATCAGGCAACACAGTGGATGCTAGGTTTTAAGCCTGATTATATAGTAGTTAAGCATGAAGGACTTATCTATAGGAGCCGACAAGTCATTATCGGGCTCGATAGTGGTCGTCTATCGCAAGATGAACAGTTCCAGGCGATTATACACCCGGAACTTATAGCAGCAGCACTGCAACAACCGGAAGCCTCTGTACCGGTATCTACGAAGGCATCTTAATAGGATAGTTGCGTAAGAGGCACTCCTATCATCATTATTTTATTTACGTTCATAGGGAGGAACGGCGATGCGGTTGAAATGGAAAATGTTTATACAGATACAAATGTACAGAATGCTTCTGCTATTAGGCCTTAAGCGTGCGGATGTGTATTATATTGGAGGAAGTGAAGCACTGCCACCACCTCTTACCCGGGAAGAGGAAGAGTATTTATTAGGCAAGCTTTCCTCAGGGGATACGGCAATACGGGCTATGCTGATAGAGCGAAATCTACGACTTGTCGTTTATATAGCACGTAAATTTGAAAATACAGGTATACACATAGAAGACTTGGTGTCGATTGGTGCTATCGGGCTGATCAAGGCTGTGAATACCTTTGACCCTGAGAAGAAAATTAAATTAGCCACTTATGCTTCACGCTGTATTGAAAATGAAATTCTGATGTACCTGCGGCGTAACAGCAAAACAAGAACAGAGGTCTCTTTTGACGAGCCGTTAAACATCGACTGGGATGGTAATGAATTGTTATTGTCTGATGTATTAGGTACGGAAAATGATACGATTTACAAAAACATTGAAGAGCAAGTTGATCGTAAGCTGCTGCACAAAGCACTAGATAAGTTAAGTGAACGCGAGCGTATGATAATGGAGCTGCGCTTTGGTTTATCAGACGGTGAAGAGAAGACCCAAAAGGACGTAGCCGATCTGCTTGGCATTTCCCAGTCTTACATATCCCGTCTTGAAAAGCGTATTATTAAGCGATTGCGCAAAGAATTTAATAAAATGGTGTAAAAGGCGGGCCCGAAGTCATTGTATAGATTTCGGGCCCTTTGTATGCAGAAATGACCTTAAATTTTTTTAAGAGAAGAAAAATGAAAATATCGTTGATGGGATGCGACTTTGAGCCCTGTAAAGCGAACTTGAGCATTCCATCTTGTTAACGGAACAGGAATAATTCGGGGGTCCAAGGAGATAATGTACATTAATGTTTCTCCTTGGGAGGTAATCACGAATGACCCGAAATAAAGTCGAAATTTGCGGTGTCGATACATCTAAGCTGCCCGTGCTCACGAACGCTGAAATGCGTGCATTGTTCGTGGCTCTACAGGAACGAAACGAACTTATAGCCCGAGAGAAGCTTGTAAACGGCAATTTACGGCTTGTGCTTAGCGTAATACAACGGTTTAACAACCGTGGTGAGTTTGTGGATGATTTGTTTCAAGTCGGCTGCATCGGTCTTATGAAGGCAATTGATAATTTTGATCTAGGGCAGAACGTTAAATTTTCAACTTATGCCGTACCGATGATTATCGGGGAGATCAGGCGTTATTTGCGGGATAACAATCCCATTCGGGTATCGCGCAGCTTGCGTGATATTGCTTATAAAGCGCTGCAGGTTCGGGACGCGTTAACGAATCAAAATTCACGTGAACCGACCATTCATGAGATTTCGGAAGCTCTAAATGTCCCAAAGGAAGACGTTGTGTTTGCTTTGGATGCGATACAGGATCCCGTGTCTTTATTTGAACCGATATATCACGATGGTGGCGACCCGATATTTGTTATGGATCAGATCAGTGATGACAAAAACAAAGACGTGTCATGGATTGAAGAGATCGCGCTTCGTGAAGCGATGCGCAAGTTGAATGAACGCGAGAAAATGATATTATCCATGCGCTTCTTTGAAGGTAAAACACAGATGGAGGTGGCAGACGAAATCGGAATATCACAGGCTCAGGTCTCGCGCCTCGAAAAATCAGCCATCAACCAGATGCAGAAGCATGTCCGAGTATAGGATGCCATGCGACAAGTGCAGCGGATTATGCCCCTGAAGTGGATTCCGTTATATATGCAAATGTAGAGGTGAGTACAAAAGGCGATCGCATCCCTGATAACTTAGGATGTAGATCGCCTTTTGTTGTGTATTGATGTATTTTAAAGCTGCAATTGTATCCTGTAAGCTTGTACGCTGCTCTTTTTTGCCTGATTCGTTCATATACTAGTTGAAAGATGGCAGAGGGTGTGATGAGCGCGATGAAAATATCTGACTTTCAAACAAAAGATGTTATCAATATCGTGGATGGCAAAAAGCTAGGCCAGATCAGTGATTTGGAGCTTGATCTGAAGCAGGGACGAATTGAGGCAATTGTAGTTCCTAACTACAGTAAGTTTCTTGGCTTGTTCGGTGGGGGGGCTGAGCTTATTATCCCATGGCGCCACATTGTCAAGATTGGTGCAGACGTCGTATTGGTGAAGATGGAAGAAGTGAAGCCGCCGCGGCTTGACGAGGCTGAACATGCAATCGCTCCTTATAAAGTCCAGCCATAACAGCCCTGTAGGTAGTTTTGGCTTCGCGGATTGTGGTAAACTGTACGTTGAGGTGAGGACAATGGAACCTTTTGAGCTCAAGCACTCCGAGCGCGGTGATTCGCCAACTGCATTGGAAATAACAAAATGGGTGCAAGAAATACCTGGTTTAACAGTTGGATTTACAACGAGAATCGGTGGCGTAAGTTCCGGCGGATATGATTCTTTGAACTGTGCCTTACATGTAGATGATCATAAGGAGACGGTCATAACGAACCGTCAACGGCTAGCTCAGGTGAGCGGCTTACCCTTCGAAACTTGGACATGCGCAGAACAAATTCATGGCAACCGTGTACATATAGTAACAGCGAATGATCGGGGCAAAGGTCGATGTGAACGTGAGGATGCGATTGCAAATGCAGACGCGCTGCTAACCGTCGAATCGGGGTTGTGGTTAACTTCGTTCTATGCAGATTGCGTCCCGCTGTTATTTGTGGATCCGGCAACACGTGTTGTCGGACTCGCTCATGCAGGGTGGAAGGGGACCGTTGAACAGATTGCGATTGCAACTGTGAACGCCATGATAGATCAATTTGGATGCAAGAAGGAACATATCCGAGCGGCGATAGGACCTTCTATAGGCAAGTGCTGTTATGAAGTGGACGAGCGGGTCATTCATCGCATTCGATCGTTGTATGAACAGTTGCAGCTTGATATAAGAGATGTACTGACACCTGTGTCTGATGGGCATGCCATGGTAGATCTACGGGAAATCAATCGACAATTGTTGATCAAAGCAGGAATTTTGACAACAAATATCGAATGTACTAATTGGTGTACTGGCTGTCGAACAGATCTGTTCTATTCACATCGAATGGAAGGCGGACAGACAGGACGTATGGCAAGTTGGATCGGTTGGCTGGAAGAAGGGATGACAATATGACGCTGCAGCACAGAATAGACAACGTAGAAGCACGGATTCAAGCCGCGTGTACACGAAGCGGAAGAAGCCGCGAAGACGTTCATGTGATCGCGGTGACCAAGTATGTATCGCTTGACGTGACTGGTGCAGCTATACAGGCTGGACTAACACATATTGGTGAGAACCGTTGGCAAGATGCCGAAGAGAAGTGGAATTCCTTTCACTCAGATGCGACGTGGCATTTTATCGGGTCGCTTCAATCAAAGAAAGCTAAGGATGTCGTTGGTAAGTTTCCGTACATCCATTCCTTAGATCGTGTGTCATTGGCGGAAGCAATCGAGAAGCGTGCGAGTTCACTCCAGACGAAGGTGCGCTGCTTTATTCAAGTGAATATTTCAGGTGAACAAACTAAGCAAGGGCTTGCTCCTGATGAAGTGAAGCCGTTTTTGGAGCAGTTGCGTGAGTACCCGCATATTGTGCCGTTTGGGTTTATGACAATGGCACCTTATGAGGCAGAGCCTGAAGATACGAGACCTGTGTTTCGCGGCTTGCGCCAATTGCGCGACGAGATCAATCACAATTTGTCGGAACCTATACAACATCTATCCATGGGGATGTCAAACGATTTCGAAGTAGCAATCGAAGAGGGAGCAACCTGGGTTCGACTCGGTTCCATCCTGGTGGGGAAAGAAGGGGAATAAGATGGGCGTAATGAACCGTTTTTTGAATTTTATCGGTATGCAGGAAGAAGAAGAATATACAGAGCGGGAGAAAGTAGCTTCTCATGATGATTATGAGCAGGAAGTTGAAGCGCCTGTATTTGATCAACATCGTAAATCTGCGAAGGGAGCTAATATTGTGAGTATACATTCACAAAAGGCTAGCAAAGTGGTACTTTATGAGCCTCGCTCTTACGATGAAGCGCAGGAAATTGCCGACCATCTTCGCTCCCGCCGCTCGGTTGTCATCAATCTACAACGTATTCGCAATGATCAAGCGCTGCGTATTATCGATTTTTTGAGCGGAACCGTGTATGCTTTAAGTGGTAACATTTCTAAGATCGGTAGTAATATTTTCTTATGTGTGCCTGAGCATATTGAAGTACAAGGTTCGATCACAGAAATGTTTTCCGAAGAGCTTGATTATAATCAAATGAGGTGAACTTAATTTGACTGGTTTGGAATATCAAATAATTAAGTATATAAATGTGTTGTTTGAGGTCTACTGGTGGCTAATTATTATTTATGTACTGATGTCATGGGTGCCGAATGTTCGGTCTAGTTTTATTGGGGAGACAATTGGTAAATTGGTAGAGCCTTACTTAGGGATATTCCGTCGCTTTATTCCGCCACTCGGTGGCATGATCGACATTTCACCGATTGTTGCGTTGTTTGTGCTTCGATTTGTAAATATGGGATTAATTACGGTTGTTACATCTATTTTGTAGCAGATGAAGGATAAAGCAGATGGGCAATGAACAATTAATGGTTCACTTTCATCCTGAAGAACGGGTATTTGTCGACAGAGTTCTAGAATGGATTGAGCGTGCCGCAGAACATCATGAAGTGCGACTTACAGATTTCATGGATCCGCGACAAATCTACATCGTGCAAACGTTGGCGAACCGTCATCCAGACGTTCATGTTCGGGTGGATGGCGGATATCCAGGTGCGGAGCGTCAACGGGCTTGTATTGCTCCTGATTATGTATATCTGGAAGCGGAGCCGATGAACATCCAGGTGTTAGACATTCAATCACCTGATCGCAAGTGGCTTGAGTTGGAGCACGGAGATTTTATGGGAGCGATACTCGGACTCGGCATTAAGCGGGACAAGATTGGAGACATCCATGTGGCGGACGATTGCTGTCATGTGCTTGTCACTGATGATATCTCCTCCTTTCTGGATACACATTTGCAGCAAGTGCACCGTGTGCCTGTATCAACAGGGATTGTGCCGCTCTCTAGTCTTCGACCTGTAGAAGTTACGCTTAAGCCGATGCAGCTGTCCGTCGCCTCGATGCGGCTGGATGGAATCGCAAGTGATGTTTACCGTCTTAGTCGAACCAAGATCGTCGTGCCTATCAAGGGTGGACGATGCAAGGTAAATTGGAGGGTCGAGGAAGATCCATCCGCACAGCTGAGATCAGGGGATGTCGTTTCTTTGAAAGGGTTTGGCAGATTCAAAGTGCTTGAGGAAGAGGGCGTGACGAAGAAAGGCCGTGTCCGTGTGACTGTCGGCGTATATGTATAGATGTATAGCCAGAACAGAAATAATTAGACTAAATAAAAGGCAGGAATAATGACAGTTCCTGTCGAATGATTGTAACCACTAACTGTTTTAGAGGGTTCGTAAATTTGAGGAGGTGCACACCATGCCTTTGACACCATTAGATATACATAATAAAGAGTTCGGGCGCAAGCTGCGTGGATACGATGAAGACGAAGTAAATGAATTTCTGGATCAGATCATTAAAGATTATGAAGCGATGATCCGTGAGAATAAGGAAATTCAGAATCATGCGCAGTCTTTGCAGGACAAGCTGAACCACTTTGCGAACTTGGAAGAAACGTTAAGTAAAACGATTATTGTTGCACAGGAAGCTGCTGATGAAGTGAGAGGAAATGCAAAGAAGGAAGCACAGCTTATCCTGAAAGAAGCAGAGAAAAATGCAGACCGTATTGTGAACGATGCCTTGTCGAAGTCACGTAAAATAGCGATGGAAGTAGACGAGCTGAAGAAACAGGCTTCTATATATCGAGCACGCTTCCGTACTTTAATAGAGGCGCAGCTTGAACTGCTAACTCAGGATGGCTGGGAAGCGCTTGAGCGGGCTGAAGTAAGAGAACCTTACTAAAGTCCATTTGTATGTGTATACCAGGACAGCGTTTGACTTTTTCTGCGAAACGCGTTATAAATAGTTATAATTTACGTGTGGCAGCATATGTTGCCTAGTTGTATATCGTAATTTCATGGACGGGAACGCACCTTAACGTACATGGTTCTACCAGAGAGTCGGATAAGCTGAGAACCGATGAACATGACGTAGAGGACATCATCCCCGAGATATTATGCTGAGAGCAGGCTATGTGCTTGGACCGTAAGCATAATCGGCTTCCGACCGTTATCCGGGCTGTTGAGTGCCGTTGATTGAATGAACAGAGGTCTCTCTTTTACTTGTATGTAATGAGACTTGTTCGTGATGATGATTGACGGAACAAGGGTGGTAACGCGAGCTAACCTCGTCCCTTTTTGGGGGCGGGTTTTTTTATTTTCTTAGACTGAAAGGAAGATTGCTGTGAGAAAAGTAGACGTCAAAGAACGTGCACGTGACCGTGAACTGCGAGTGTTGCAAAAATGGAATGGTGAAGGCACATTTAAAAAATCGATCAATTCCCGTGAAGACAAGCCGAACTTTGTATTCTACGAAGGGCCGCCGACTGCTAACGGTGAGCCTCATATCGGGCATGTGCTCGGTCGGGTGCTCAAAGATTTTATTTGCCGCTACAAGACGATGTCGGGCTATCGTGTTGTTCGTAAAGCTGGATGGGATACACATGGACTTCCAGTAGAACTAGGCGTGGAGAAACAGCTTGGCATATCTGGCAAGCAAGAGATTGAGAATTATGGCGTCGAAGCCTTTATTAAAAAATGTAAAGACAGCGTATTTGTATACGAACACAAATGGCGTGAACTGACAGAAGCGATCGGATACTGGACTAACATGGACGATCCGTATATTACGCTGGATAATAAATATATCGAGAGTGTATGGCACATTTTGTCGACGATTCATCAAAAAGGACTCCTGTATAAAGGTCACCGTGTAAGCCCTTATTGCCCTTGCTGCCAGACAACGCTCAGCTCACATGAAGTGGCACAAGGATACGAGACGGTGAAAGATCTGTCCGCAACAGCCAAGTTTAAGCTGCATGACAGTGGTGAATATGTGCTCGCGTGGACGACGACACCTTGGACGCTGCCGGCACACGTAGCGTTAGCGATGAATCCTGCAATGGATTATGTCCGGGTTCAGCAAGGGGACGAAGTTTATATCGTAGCAAGTAATCTTGTAACAGAGGTTATGAAAGAGGATTACGAAGTACTGTCTACACATAAAGGTGCAGAGTTTATTGGGAAGTCCTACGATGCTCCGTTCACTTATGTGAAGCCTGAGAAGGGACATCATATCGTTGGCGCCGACTTTGTGACGGATGCAAGCGGTACGGGAATCGTGCATATGGCGCCTGCACATGGTGAGGATGACTATAAGGCATGCCGCGATAACGGGCTTAGCTTCGTGAGTGTAGTCGATACACACGGACGTTATACGGACGAGATTACAGATCTGGCAGGGCGCTTCGTGAAGGATTGTGATATAGACATCGTGAAGATGTTGTCCGAGCGCGGAACTTTATTCAGTAAGGAAAAATATGAGCACAGCTATCCATTCTGCTGGCGCTGTAAATCCCCGTTGTTATATTATGCAACAGAATCCTGGTTCATTAAGACGACAGCGGTTAAAGAACAGTTAATAGAAAATAACAGCAAGGTCAACTGGTATCCTGGTCATATCCGTGAAGGACGCTTTGGTAACTTCCTAGAGGATTTGGTGGACTGGAACATCAGCCGCAATCGTTATTGGGGCACACCGCTTAACGTATGGGTATGTAACTCCTGTCATGGAGAATATGCACCGAGCAGTCATGTTGATTTGCGTGAGCGTGCAACTAGTCCGGTAAGTGAGGATTTGGAATTGCATAAGCCTTATGTAGATGCAGTGCACCTGCATTGCCCTCACTGCGAAGGCGGTGTGATGGAGCGTACATCCGAGGTTATCGACGTTTGGTTCGATAGTGGATCGATGCCATTTGCGCAGCAGCATTACCCGTTTGGTGATCAGCACAAATTTGAGGAGCAATTCCCGGCGGATATGATCTGTGAAGGAATCGACCAGACACGCGGCTGGTTCTTCAGCTTGCTGGCGGTGGCTACGCTGTTCAAAGGAGTGGCACCGTATAAAGCGGTTATGGCGACGGGGCATATTTTGGATGAGAACGGTCAGAAGATGTCCAAATCCAAAGGCAATGTCATTGATCCATGGGAAATCATCAATGAATACGGCTCAGACGCATTCCGTTGGGCGCTGCTCTCTGATAGCGCACCTTGGAACTCGAAGCGCTTCTCCAAGCAGATCGTTGCCGAAGCCAAGTCCAAAGTAATTGATACACTTGTGAATACACATGCATTTTATGCGTTGTACGCTACGATTGATAATTATGACGCAAGCGCATATCCAGTGAAGCCATCCAGCAATAAGTTGGACCGTTGGATTTTGTCTCGTCTCCATACGCTAATGACAACAGTAAGCAAAGGACTAGAAGCTAATGACTTCTTGAATCCTGCCAAAGCTATCGAGTTGTATGTTGATGAGCTGAGTAACTGGTATATTCGCCGTTCACGTGATCGTTTCTGGGGCAGTGAAATGACAGACGATAAGCTGTCTGCTTACCAGACGCTGCAACAGGTGTTGTTGACGCTGTCCAAGTTGATTGCGCCATACGCGCCAATGCTGGCAGAAGATATGTACGGCAATTTGGGTGGTGAACATGAGAGCGTGCATCTGGCCGATTATCCGCATGCTGATGCTGCAATGATTGACGTAGAGCTGGAGCGAGATATGGAGACGGCTCGTCAAATCGTCGAATTGGCGCGAAATGTTCGTAACGAGACTAGTATCAAGACACGTCAGCCGCTTTCAGAATTGATCGTGTCGATGGATCGTGAATTCGATCTTGGCGGCTACGAGGAAGTGATCAAGGACGAAATTAACGTGAAACAAATTCGCATCGAGAATAGCGATAATGGCTTTGTAGACTTTAGCCTGAAGCTTAACCTGAAAGTAGCGGGCAAGAAGTACGGCAAAAATGTCGGCCCATTACAAAATGAGCTCCGCGCTATGAATGCGCAAGCAGCGCGCAAAATCGTCGAAAGTGGATCGTGGTCCTTTACAAGCTCTGATGGAGAAGTGCTGACGGTTACGGGAGAAGAGCTTCTGATCGAGAAGATTGCGAAGGAAGGGTTTGCTTCCGCATCTGGCTACAAGATGACAGTAGCGTTGAATACAGATATTACACCTGAACTTGAGCAGGAAGGCTGGGTGCGCGAAGTGGTTCGTGCTATTCAAGATACACGCAAGAAGCACGATCTACCAATCGAGAAGCGTGTTGACCTCGTCCTGCATGTAGATGCGGAACTGCAAGCGGCCATCCAAGCATTTGAATCCACACTGCGGGACAACGTTCTGGTGTCCGCTCTGTCGTTTGGTCAAGAAGCAGACATGGAAACCATTGAATTAGGTTCCAAGACGATTGGGCTAGTGATTCGTTAATTGGATGATAGGGTCTGATGATTGTCTGATTGTAGGATGTTGAGATGTTGAGATGCTGCGATGTTAAGCATATAACCGATCTCTTCTGGTCACACTAGAGTGTGAACGTGGGACAGAACAACTTCAAGGCATATGAAGAGAGCGTCGACCGAAGCGGCACACAGTCGCGGGCGGTCACGCTCTTTTTCACAGGATACCATTGTTGACCCGAACAGGGGGCTTTCCTTAATGAAAAAGAAAAAGCAACAAAGTGAAGAGGAATTATCTGCTAAGCTTACTAAACAAATTTCGGAATGTATTCAAAATAAAAATAAATCAGACCGTGAAATATTGGAGCAGGTACATCTTCTTACGCAGAAGCTTGCGCTGCAAATGGAAAAGTCCCGTATGTACGAATATACGGAGCTTCTATTAAAACCACGCAAGTTAATCTGGGTCAACCTGATGGCTGGGGCAGCCAAAGGTGTTGGCATCGCTGTTGGCCTGACGGTAATTACAGCGATGCTGCTGTATGTGTTCCAATGGTTAGGTGCACTTAATCTGCCTATTATTGGTGATTATATTGCGGATATTGTACGAATTGTACAGCGTCAGCTGGATACGAAGATGTATTAACATTAACGCCAGTCTTCATCCAAATCTGTTATGCTGCGCTCTTCTTCAAGCAACGGTACACCTTCGCCGGCTGCAATATAACGTTCATACTGACGATTTCGAACAACTGTGACATGTCTTCCGGTCATATCGGTAGCAACAAAGCTTTCAAATGCTTCGACGCAGCCATCAAGCTCTTCCGACGCTTCAATGTATAGTTGATCATAACTATCAACGTCAGTTTCCTCGTGCATGGCAGGTGTATCGGATGTGCCCCACGCTTCAACGATCTGCCAGGCATCCTCACCATCAAATCCGTTCTGATCATCACGTTCATCAAGACTTGTGCGTCCAAACGGTGGGGTGAGAAACTGCTCTTCTACTGGTCGTCGATCAGATGTAAACGTCTCAGGGCAGTGTTCGATGCAATACATCGTAGAAGGAACAGCGTCTAGACGATCGTATGGAATGGACTGACCGCACACAACACATTTTCCATAAGTACCTTGGTCAATGTGCTGTAAAGAGGTATCGATACGTTCAAGTTCAATCTCATGATGCTCATTTAGCGCAATATCCTTCTCGCGTTCATACAACTCAGTGGCAAGATCTGCGGGATGATTGTCGATGCCGGAAAGTTCACCTGTTTGTTCGCGCAGGGAATCGGCTAGTCCATAATGATCGGATTGATGAAGACGCTGTTCATAATCTTGCTTCATTTGCTGCAGGCGAAGCTTGAGTGACTGCAACTGCTCGGAGTTGATATGGGACATGTGTCATTCTCCTTCCTGTTGGTACCTTGCTTATAGGGTGTGCGAAATTTGGATTTTTCGACATGGTAAATGAATCAGCGACTGGCTTCTATTGGACGTTATTTTTGTTCGTATGTTACAATGAGCGAGTTAAGGGAAGAATGGACAACTGTATTTTACAAATGAGGTGACTAAAGTCTGTGTGGTATTATGTACTCGCATTAATTGTGTTTCTGCTTGACCAGGGCACCAAGTGGTTGATAGCAACACGCCTGACGATTGGGGAGAGAATTCCGGTTATCGGCGACTTTTTTCTAATTACATCGCATCGTAACACAGGTGCAGCTTTCAGCATTCTTGAGAACCAACGTTGGTTTCTGCTTTCGATTACCGTAGTCGTTGTATCAGGTATTATATGGTACCTGCAGAAAATAAAGCACGGGCATGGTCTATTGCTGCCTACAGGGATTGGACTCATTTTAGGTGGGGCTATCGGCAACTTTTTAGATCGTGCACTCACAGGTGAAGTAGTAGATTTCCTAATGTTTAACTTTGGAAGTTATACGTTCCCAATATTTAATGTAGCAGACATGGGTATCTGCATTGGGGTGGGACTAGTACTTCTCGACACCATTTTGTCTGTGCGTCGTGAGAACCAAATGAAAGAGCAGGAAAGCAAGCAGGAAGGAACGGTTGAGGAAACATCATGAACAACGAAGAACAATGCATTCCAAGCCCCATTGAGACAGATTTAGATATGTTGAATTGGACGGTTACGACTGAATATGCCAAGGAACGAATCGATAAATACATTACAGAATCTATTGAACATGACGTGTCCCGTTCACAGGTGCAGTTATGGATCAAAGACGGTCATGTGTTAGTTAATGGAAAGCCCGTAAAAGCAAATTACAAATGTATGCTGGATGATGTCATTGAACTTCATATGCCAGAACCAGAAACTGTTGACCTGCTTGCAGAGGATATTCCGCTTGACGTCTACTACGAGGATGCTGATGTGATTGTTATCAACAAACCACGCGGTTTGGTTGTTCATCCAGCGCCTGGACATAGCTCTGGCACGGTTGTGAACGCTTTGATGTATCATTGCAAGGATCTGTCTGGCATTAACGGCGAGCTTCGTCCTGGTATCGTACATCGCATCGATAAAGATACTTCCGGCCTACTGATGGCTGCGAAGAATGATCGTGCTCATGCTTCATTGGCTGCACAGTTGAAGGCGCATATGGTTATTCGTAAGTATATTGCCTTGGTTCACGGGAATGTGCCGCACGATCAAGGTACCGTTGATGCACCAATTGGTCGCGATGAACACGATCGCAAAATGTATACGGTAACGGATCGGAATAGCAAACATGCCGTTACACATTTCAAAGTGCTGGAGCGATTCGGCGATTCTACTCTTGTGGAGCTGAAGCTGGAGACTGGCAGAACGCATCAGATTCGGGTACATATGAAATTTATTGGTCATCCGCTGGTGGGAGATCCTATGTACAGTCGCGGCACACGGGGCCTGACGATGGAAGGACAGGCATTACATGCTGAGACACTTGGATTTGTTCACCCGGCAACGGGGGAATTGCTGGAATTTAAAGCACCGATTCCATCGGATATGGATGATTTACTAATGAGAATTCGAAATCGATAATACGTTTACCTAGACAGCGATAGGATCATGGGCTGTATGCAAACAAGTACAAATGTTTGCATATATCATCCATACCCATCGCTGTCTTTGCTATTTTATACTTGATAAAAGTAATGACTTCACTTGTAGTGCATCCTAACTAAAGTCTAAGTATTAAAGACGGGATGTCGTACAGGGATAGCATTGTGTATGGATATCGGAATTAGTAAAGATAGATGAAGGAGAGATTGTCGGATGACGATTGAACAATATCAGGAAACTTACATTCAACAGGTGTTCGCTAATCGGATCGGCGGAGCGAATTACGGTAAAGATACGAATATTTATAAATTTGAAAAAATTAAACGTGCCAAAGCAGCTGCCAAGCTAGTCCATCCAGATGTTGAATTGATTGATATGGGTGTGGGTGAACCCGATGAAATGGCGGATTCAGGAATTGTAGCAAAGCTGGCAGAAGAAGCTGGAAAGCCTGAAAATCGAGGCTATGCAGATAACGGGATACGTGAGTTCCAAGCGGCTGCAGCTAACTACTTACGCGATGTATTTGGCGTCGAAGGCATTAACGGCGAGACTGATGTGCTGCATTCCATTGGTACGAAGCCAGCTCTTGCTATGCTTCCATCCTGCTTTATTAATCCAGGAGACGTCACGATCATGACCGTTCCGGGTTACCCGGTGCTAGGTACTCATACGAAATATTTGGGCGGCGAGGTATTTACGGTTCAATTAACCAAGGAGAACAGCTTTCTTCCGAATTTGGACAGCATTCCAGATGACATATCCAAGCGTGCCAAGCTGTTGTATTTAAACTACCCTAACAATCCTACTGGAGCTGCAGCTACTGTGGAATTTTTTGAAAAAGTGGTTGCCTGGGCTAAGAAGCATGAAGTGATCGTTGTACACGATGCTCCTTACTCTGCCCTAACGTATGACGGTGTTAAGCCGCTCAGCTTCCTCAGTATCCCAGGTGCAAAAGATGTAGGTGTTGAATTGCATTCTTTGTCAAAGTCTTTCAATATGACAGGCTGGCGTATTGGATTTATTGCGGGCAATCCCCTGGTCGTTAAGGCATTTGGGGATGTAAAAGACAATAGTGATTCAGGCCAATTTATAGCTATTCAAAAAGCAGCGGTTTATGGTTTGGAACATCCAGAAATAACAGAAGCGATCTCGGAGAAATACTCCCGTCGTCACAATTTGCTGGTAGCAGCGTTGAATGAGATTGGCTTCCATGCCGAGAAACCAAAAGGTTCTTTCTTCCTTTATGTGGAGGCTCCGAAAAGCGTGGTGGGTGGACCGGAATTTGCAACTGGTGAGGAATTCTCCCAGTACTTGATTCGGGAGAAACTCATTTCAACCGTGCCGTGGGATGACGCGGGTCGCTTTGTTCGGTTCTCTGTTACATTCCAAGCAAGCGGCGCAGAAGAAGAAAAGCGTGTTATTGCCGAGCTAAAGCGGCGATTGACGGATGTGCAGTTTGTATTTTAAGCAGTAAGATGTATGATATTTATCACATAACCTTGACAATGTGCGGGTACAGTGGCATAATCCTATTAAACGCATATTGAACCTTTAATTCAGTCCCGAGAGACTGGCAAGGTCACGCTCGTCATGCGAATGAGCTAACGGGTAGGTCAAGGAATGACTATGTGCACGAGATGCCATAATTTCCTATACACATCTACCTGAGTTGGTTATAGATTACAGTGAGACGGAAGCTCATACCCATTATTTGAGGTGTGCAGCATCAACTGGATCTATATACAACGATTTTTCATTAGCCATTCATTGTTATTTAGCATACGAACTCCTTGCCTTAGGGCAAGGAGTTTTTTTGTATCCAAAATACGGCTGGAGAAGGAACTCGGAGCAAAGTAAAGTTGTGAGTTACGCATAGAGGTTCAAATACGTGTGAAGCTAAGACAAGATCAGAGTCGAAGGGAGGGCTCGTATTGAGCACGATGGAATACAACATCATTATGGATGAAGCCGCAATTCGCAGAGCGCTGACTCGGATTGCTCATGAGATTCTCGAACGCAACAAAGGTATTGAGGATTGCGTACTCGTCGGAATTCGCACAAGAGGAATTTATTTGGCAGAACGTATTGCGGAACGGATTCAGGCGATTGAAAGCATGAGCATTCCCGTAGGCGAACTGGATATTACAAGATACCGCGACGATCGCAAGGTTAATGAGATCGACACGAGTTCGACATCTGGCGAAGGCTTTCCGATATACGGCCAAAAAATTATTTTGTGCGACGACGTTTTATATACGGGTAGAACGATACGCGCTGCCATGGACGCTATTATGGATCACGGTCGGCCGGAAATGATTCAACTTGCTGTACTGGCCGATCGGGGGCATCGCGAGCTGCCGATTCGACCAGACTACGTAGGCAAAAATGTACCAACTTCTAAATCAGAAGAAATACAAGTAGCGTTAAAAGAAATTGACGGCATCGACGAGGTTAAAATCGCGCACAACAGGGGGTAAGGTCGATGGTAGCAGTACACTTGGAACGTTCAATGAAGGATCGCAGCTTGCTAGGACTAAAAGACATCAGCCGGAGCGAAATAGAGTCCATTCTGGAACGTGCGGCTTATTGGGAAGCTCAAACTGTGAAAGTAAGCGATAAGCTTCAACATAAATTTATTGCCAACATGTTCTTCGAGAACAGCACCCGAACGCGCTGCTCTTTTGAAGTCGCGCAGAAGCGGCTAGGTGCCGAAGTCATCAACTTCACGGCAGCAGCATCGAGCGTAGAGAAAGGCGAATCCGTCTATGATACGGTGCGCACCTTAGAATCAATGGGAATGGACGCAGGTGTCATTCGCTTGAAGCCAGCAGGGGTGCTGCAGCAATTGGCAGCTCAAGTCAAAATACCTTTAATTAACGCCGGGGACGGCAACAATGAACATCCAACGCAAGCCTTACTCGATATGTACACAATGAAGAAACATTTCGGTGAGCTAGAAGGATTGCGAGTAGCAGTAGTTGGGGATGTAGAGCATAGCCGAGTTGCTAGATCCAACCTTTGGGCGCTGCGCAAATTTGGGGCTGAGGTTCACTTCTGCGCACCAACCAATATGAGAGCAAACGAGTTGGACGTCAATTACATCACCATGGAAGAAGCGCTCAAGGCAGATGTGGTCATGATGCTGCGTGTACAGCTAGAGCGTCATAAGCACAACATGTTCTCGACTTCGGAAGAGTATCGCTCCGCTTATGGTATGACGGTTGAACGTGCAGGCCAGCTGCAAGATCACGCGATTATAATGCATCCTGCTCCAGTTAATCGCAACGTTGAGATTGATGATGCGGTGGTTGAATGCAAGCAGGCACGGATTTTTGACCAAATGAGCAATGGTGTACCCATCCGAATGGCTGTTGTAGAACGCGCTTTGAGCTAATGTGGGATGACATGACTCAGACATAAAGGTTAGGTTGACGACAAGGCATAACAGGCTGAGAGGAGAACGATTTGATGTATATACTAACAAATGCCAGCATTCTGAACGAGCAAGGTGACCTGGTACGCGCACATATCTGGGTTGAAGAGGGCGTTATTTGCCGCGTTACAACTACGGAAGAAATGATTCCGGCAGGAATCGAGACGGTAGACGTGGATGGAAAATTTGTCACGGCCGGGTTTATCGATATGCACGTGCATCTGCGTGAGCCGGGATTCGAACATAAAGAAACCATTGCGACAGGAACTCGATCGGCGGCAAGAGGCGGATATACAACAATTGCATGTATGCCTAATACACGACCTATTATAGATACACCGGAAACCGTAAAATTTGTGCTGGATAAAGCAGCTCATGAAGGGGTCGTTAAAGTCTTACCGTACGGAGCGATTACGAAAAATGAGCTGGGCCGCGAGTTAACGGACTTCGAAGCCTTAAAGGAAGCAGGCGTAGTCGGATTTACGGATGACGGAGTAGGCGTGCAGACAGCTCAGATGATGAAAGATGCAATGGCTCGCGCCAAAAAGCTTGACATGCCAGTAATCGCACATTGTGAGGATGAGTCACTGGTTAAAGGAGCTGCGGTAACGGACGGCGAATTTGCCCGCAAGCATGGCATGAAGGGCATTCCAAATGAATCCGAAGCGATTCATGTTGGTCGCGATGTACTGCTTGCTGAAGCAACAGGTGTACATTATCATGTGTGTCACGTCAGCACTGAGCAGTCCATTCGCTTAATTCGCCAAGCGAAGCAGGTCGGCGTTCGAGTCACAGCGGAAGTATGCCCGCACCACCTGCTCTTATCAGATGAAGATATTCCGTCTATGGATGCGAACTGGAAGATGAACCCGCCACTCCGCTCACCGCGTGATGTGCAAGCGTGCATCGACGCAATCAAAGATGGCACGATTGACATTTTGGTTACGGATCATGCTCCGCATAGCGAAGAAGAGAAGGCAAAGGGCATGGAGCTTGCACCTTTCGGGATTGTCGGCTTGGAGACGGCGTTCCCGCTCATGTACACAAAGTTTGTTGCAACAGGTGCTTGGTCGCTGGAATTGCTCGTCAAAAGAATGACCTCCGATCCGGCACGGGTATTCAGCTTGAATACGGGCAGATTGGAAGAGGGAGCACCTGCGGATCTCGCAGTCATCGATCTTGATACAGAGCGCGAAGTTGATCCTGCTCAGTTTCTTAGCAAGGGACGTAATACACCATTTACAGGCTGGAAATTAAAAGGCTGGACAGTGATGACAATTGTTGATGGTCGAATCGTGTGGGCGGATAACAAGTAACCTAATAAACACTTCATACTATGGGGATCATCGAAATTCCATCCGCTTATACGGGTAATGTTAAACGATGATTAGGTACTACAGATGAGAACAATATAAACAGATATAGATAGAAATTGATGCGGCTTATACGAGTCAGATAGGCCAGAGAGAGCGAGGAGAGACGTATATGCAAGCAAAATTGTTGTTGGAAGATGGCACTCTGTTCACAGGTACGGCATTCGGGGCAGATTGTGAAACAGTAGGAGAGGTCGTATTTAACACAGGAATTACTGGTTACCAGGAAGTATTGTCTGATCCGTCTTATTGTGGCCAGATCGTAACGATGACATATCCATTGATCGGCAACTACGGCATTACGCGTGACGATTTCGAAGCCATCCGCCCTTATGTTCATGGGTTCGTCGTTCGTCGCCACGAAGAGATGCCTAGCAACTGGCGCGCTGAATATTCAGTAGATCGCTTGCTGAAAGAATACGGAATTCCAGGTATCAGCGGTATTGATACACGGATGCTCACTCGTAAACTGCGCCACTTTGGCACGATGAAAGGTATACTAGCAACTGGAAGCAAGCCTGTGGGAGAACTGCAAGAGATGCTTGGCGCAACGCCAATTATTAGAGACCAAGTTGCACGTACATCTACTAAACAACTCTTCTCTAGCCCTGGCAATGGCGAACGTATCGTACTTGTTGACTTTGGTGCAAAGAGCGGCATTTTGCGCGAATTAACGCAGCGCGGCTGTGACGTGGTGGTGGTGCCGCATGACACGACAGCAGATGAGATTCGTCGCCTTCGCCCTGACGGCGTTCAACTCTCTAACGGCCCTGGAGATCCGAAAGACGTTCCACATGCGGTGAAAATGCTGCAAGAGTTAATCGGTGAAATTCCGATCTTCGGTATTTGCTTGGGACACCAATTGTTTGCACTGGCATGCGGCGCTGATACTGGGCGTTTGAAGTTCGGCCACCGCGGCGGCAATCATCCTGTCAAGGAGCTCGCAACCGATCGTTGTTATATCACTTCACAGAATCATGGATATACGGTTGTCGAAGATTCCATCGCAGGAACTGAGCTTGAAGTGACACATATCAATAACAATGACAAAACGATCGAAGGTCTGAAGCATAAAAAGTATCCGGCATTCACGGTTCAATACCATCCTGAAGCAGCACCTGGACCGCATGATAGCAGTTATTTATTCGACCAATTCATCGATATGATACACGAACACAAACGTAATTTGCCTAAAGTTCCGCGTCAGGCGGAATTGGCAGCTCAGCTGAAAGGGGAACAATAACATGCCTAAAAATACAGAACTCAAAAAAATTCTCGTTATCGGTTCCGGTCCAATCGTCATTGGTCAAGCTGCGGAATTCGACTACGCAGGAACCCAAGCATGTCAAGCTCTGAAAGAAGAGGGCTTGGAGGTTGTTCTTATCAACAGCAACCCTGCCACGATTATGACAGATACGAATATGGCAGACAAAGTATATATTGAACCTATCACGCTGGAATATGTAACCCAAATTATTCGACAAGAACGTCCGGATGGATTGCTTCCGACATTAGGTGGACAAACCGGACTTAACATGGCGGTAGAACTTGCACGTGCAGGCGTGTTGGAGCAAGAGAATGTTCGTTTGCTCGGCACGCAGCTTGAAGCGATTGAACGTGCGGAAGACCGCGATCTGTTCCGTGAGCTGATGCGTGAATTGGAGCAGCCTGTGCCAGAGAGTGTTATCGTGACCTCGGTCCAAGATGCGGTTGATTTCGCAAATCAGATTGGCTACCCGATTATCGTTCGTCCAGCTTATACGCTTGGTGGTACGGGCGGCGGAATTTGCGATGATGAGGTGCAGCTTCGTGATATCGTAGCATCTGGTATACGCTATAGCCCGATCGGTCAATGCTTGATCGAGAAGAGCATCGCGGGTATGAAGGAAGTGGAATATGAGGTCATGCGCGATGCCAATGACAACTGTATCGTCGTATGTAACATGGAGAATTTTGACCCAGTTGGTGTTCATACAGGTGACAGTATCGTTGTAGCTCCAAGCCAAACGCTGTCCGATCGTGAATACCAGATGCTTCGCTCTGCGTCGCTTAAAATTATCCGCGCTTTGAATATAGAGGGCGGATGTAACGTACAGTTTGCGCTGGATCCATTCAGCTACCAGTACTATGTCATTGAGGTGAATCCTCGTGTGAGTCGTTCATCAGCACTGGCATCCAAAGCGACGGGCTACCCAATCGCCAAGATGGCCGCTAAGATCGCGGTCGGATACACACTTGACGAGATCGTTAACCCTGTTACTGGTCAGACATACGCGTGCTTCGAACCGACACTGGATTACATCGTATCGAAGATTCCACGCTGGCCGTTTGACAAATTTACGCAAGCGAACCGCAAGCTGGGCACACAGATGAAAGCGACTGGCGAAGTGATGGCTATCGGTCGAACTTTTGAAGAGTCGATGCATAAAGCTATCCGCTCTCTGGAGATCGGCGTTCACCGTTTGTTCCTGAAAGGGACGGACGAACTGGATAAAGAAACACTTGATGCACGTCTGAAATCGCCAGACGATGAGCGAATGTTCTTGATTGCGGAAGCCTATCGTAGAGGATATAGCTTACAAGAAATTCAAAGCTTAACTAACATTGACTGGTGGTTCTTAGATAAGCTGGAGCGGATGATTCGGTTCGAGGATCGTATTAGTGCGGAGGAAACACTATCTAACGAAACATTATATGAAGCGAAACGAATGGGCTTTACGGATCGTGCTATTGCAGAAATCCGCAGCCAAGCGTTCCCTGGAGGTTACTTGACCAAGGAAGCAGACGTGCGGAAGTTGCGCAAAGACCAAGGTTTGGTCCCTGTATATAAAATGGTAGATACTTGTGCGGCTGAGTTTGAAGCAACAACGCCTTACTATTACTCGACCTATGAAACCGAGAATGAAGTCACTTCTTCTAAAAAAGAAAAAGTAATCGTATTAGGCTCCGGACCGATCCGTATTGGTCAAGGTATTGAATTCGATTACTCAACCGTGCACGCGGTATGGGCAATTCAAAATGCAGGTTACGAAGCGGTTATTATCAACAATAACCCCGAGACGGTATCGACGGACTTTAATACCTCTGATCGTCTCTACTTTGAGCCTTTGTTCTTCGAAGATGTAATGAATGTTATTGAGCAAGAGAAGCCGATTGGGGTTATCGTACAGTTCGGTGGTCAGACAGCAATCAACTTGGCAGAACCACTATCCAAGGAAGGCGTTCGTATTCTAGGTACGAGCCTTGAGAGCATTGATGAAGCGGAAGATCGGAAACGATTCGAAGCACTGTTGTCCCGTCTAAACATTGCACAGCCTCAGGGTAGCACCGTCACATCTGTGGATGAAGCAGTTGGCACAGCACAAGGACTAGGTTATCCAGTACTTGTACGTCCTTCGTATGTACTAGGTGGACGTGCGATGGAGATCGTTTACTCTGACAACGAGCTTTTAAGCTACATGGAGCAGGCTGTCAAGATCAATCCGGATCATCCGGTGTTAATTGACCGCTATATGCTCGGCAAGGAAGTTGAAGTAGACGCGATCTGTGATGGGGATACGGTGCTGATCCCGGGTATTATGGAGCATGTTGAGCGTGCAGGTGTTCACTCGGGTGACTCGATTGCGGTATATCCACCGCAGCATCTTAAACCAGAATTACAACAGAAGGTTGTAGAAATTACGATCCGAATTGCAAAAGAATTAAAGACAATCGGGCTTGTGAACATTCAGTTTGTTATCTATAAAGATGAGGTGTATGTTATCGAGGTGAACCCGCGTTCATCCCGAACAGTGCCTTTCCTAAGCAAAGTAACGAATATTCCGATGGCAAATATTGCAACGAAGCTTATTCTCGGCAGCAAGCTGAATGATCTTGGTTATCAAGAAGGACTGTGGCCTGAAGACGAGTATGTATCTGTCAAAGTTCCTGTGTTCTCCTTTGCCAAGCTGCGTCGTGTCGAGCCGACACTTGGACCGGAAATGAAATCGACCGGTGAGGTTATGGGGCGTGATGTGCAGTATGCCAAGGCTTTGTACAAAGGGCTTGTGGGATCAGGTATGAAAATCCCAACAACTGGCTCCATCATCTGTACGGTGGCTGACAAAGATAAGGAAGAAGCCATCGAGCTGATGCGCGGATTCGTCAACCTGGGTTACAAGATTATTGCAACCGGAGGAACGGCTGTAGCACTTGAAGAGGCCGGCTTAAATGTCACACACGTGAAAAAGTTAACAGAAGGATCTCCTAACATTCTGGACTTGATTCGCAACGGTGAAGCTCACTTCGTGGTGAATACGCTGACCAAAGGCAAGACGCCTGAGCGTGATGGCTTCCGTATTCGCCGTGAGGCAGTAGAAAATGGTATCGTCTGTATGACTTCTCTGGACACAGTAGGTGCCTTGCTTGGCATGCTGGAGCAAATCAATTTCTCTTCACGCCCGATGCCAACAATTCAATCCTAAATAGATGAATGTTTAAAGCTGCGAGGAGGCCATCAAGGCCTCCTCGGGCTATGAACGGGGGCTTGTATTCGGAATCATAGAATAGAGTGGAAGGGGCTGTTATCTTGATAAATGCTACGACGGAGCAAATGGCAGGCCGCATCATGGTGGCTTTAGATTATCCGAATGCAGACTCAGCTAAGCAATTAATTAGACAGTTAGAAGGCATTCCGTGTTATATGAAAGTGGGGATGCAGCTCTTTTATGCGGCGGGTCCAGACTTTGTACGTGAGCTAAAAACACGAGGCTATAAAGTATTCCTTGATGTCAAGATGCACGATATACCGAACACGGTAAAAGGTGGAGCGAACAGTGTAACGAAGCTGGGCGTGGATATGTTTAATGTCCATGCTGCGGGTGGCGTACAGATGATGCGCGCTGCACTTGAAGGTGTAGAAGCGGCAATAGCGGCCGATGCTTCACAAATAAGACCTACGGTTATCGCAGTTACCCAATTGACCAGTACAAGTCAACAGGTGATGAATGACGAAATAGGCATAGCTGGCTCTGTATCGGAAGCGGTAGTACGTTATGCGCGCTCCAGCTTAGAAGCAGGATTGAATGGTGTAGTTGCTTCTCCTCAGGAAGTAACAATGATTAAGGAAGCTTGTGGTGCTTCATTCCAAACGATAACGCCAGGAATCCGTCCTGCCGGCAGCGATCTGGGAGACCAATCTCGGGTTATGACACCTAAAGCAGCGTTTGCAGAAGGGACTGATTATGTCGTAATCGGTCGCCCGATTACAGCCGCCGCTAACCCTCGCGAAGCGCTGGAAACTATTTTGAAGGAGCTGGTCTAACATGACAACGAACCAACTGGAACTAACTATTGCGAAGCATTTACTGGATATTCAAGCGGTGGCATTACGTCCGAATGAGCCATTTACGTGGACCTCTGGCATCAAATCACCGATTTATTGTGACAACCGCTTAACGATGTCATATCCGGAAATTCGGAACGCCATTGCAGAAGGCTTTGCTCAATTAATCAAAGAGTTTGCTCCTGATGCAGAAGTTATTGCTGGCACAGCAACAGCGGGGATTCCACATGCGGCATGGGTGGCGGATAAGCTCGGTTTACCTATGGCTTATATTCGTGATAAAGCAAAAGGACACGGTAAACAAAACCAGATCGAAGGACTGATTCGTCCGGGTCAAAAAGTGGTAGTTATCGAAGATTTGATTTCAACCGGCGGAAGCTCGATTAAGGCAGCGCAAGCCATTCGTGAAGCCGGGGCAGATCCGCTTGCTGTATACGCCATTTTCAGCTATCAGTTGGACAAGGCGGTTCAAGCTTTTGCTAAGGCTGGAATTACGCTTCGCACACTATCGAATTATTCTGCGCTCATTCAAGCAGCGCTCGATAACAACGTCATTAAAGAAGCTGATCTCAGTGCGCTGCAAGCATGGCGTGAAGATCCGACTACTTGGGGCGTGTAACAAGGCTTAGAATACGTTACCGTGCTGAACAACAGGGTGCTTGGCAAGCTGACATGGCAATAAATGCTGTCAGCTTGTTTTATACCCTTGACGGAGTAATCAGTTATTAGGAGGTCACCTACTCTTTATCATCCCATTCTATTTGGAGAATGCGACCATCTGCAGCTGCAATATCAAGCTGAACGTATCGTCCATCGACGGAGCGAAGTTCGACTTCATACACCGAGACGCCATCATCTGTGTCACGTTCAATCTCAATAAGAGAGCCTGACACTTGCTGAAGGGCGATTTTAACCGCTTGTTCTTTAGAAATGGTCTGCTTAGTCTTTGCTGGTTGGTTGTTCTGTGTTGTGATGCCCTGTGTATGTTTTGTATCTTGCATGCTCACTTGCTCGTGCTTAGATTCATGCTTAATCTGATTCTTTATGCTTTTTTTCTCCCATGTGGCCTTGCCAGTCAAGGCATCGATATAGAGCTCATCAGCATTGTCTGCCCGATTCGAGAATTCTACTTCATAATAGTAACGGCGACCTTGCTTGTGCAGTTCGATCTCCTCAATGATGCCTTCTTTGACAGTGGCTAACGCTATTTGCTTTGCCTCGTTCATTTCGAGAAGGGCAGGAGGGTTGCTATCCTTTACTTGGCCAGCCAATTTGGAACCTGTAGAGCTACTGTAACCGGCTTGTGCGATATGCGCAGTCCCCATACTTATGCCGGCAATAAGCATTATTCCCCCCAGTAATCCCGCGACTATTTTGGTACGTTTATTCATATCAAATTCCTCCTTGTATATGCCTTGTTCGGCTATAACGTTCAGCATACTAGGACAAGATGAGAGGAATACAATAGGAAAATGAGAAAACGATTAGAAGTCTTTGACCTAATCACCTACCCACATAATCATCTAAAGGCAGCTTTTTTCAGCACGATCAACGCACTGCAAGCGGTAGAGAAGGCACTTAATTAGCGATGAATCTCTTCAAATGCGAATATGCATTAGCAGATCTAATCCTCCCATTTAACAGCCGCAATCTCACCAGAGTATGCATTTACGTACACAGTAACCTCCTCTTTATTAGCTGCTGTGATTTCCACCTCATATACAAGCATGCCATCTTCATCCTCCAACTCGATGGATGAGACAATACCTTTTACTTTCGCTAACGCGATTTTTTTAGCTTGATCTGAGGTGAGTCGGGTTGGCTTGTTAGGCTGCTTACTCTCGTCTGACTGCTTGGAACTACGGGTAATATGAATAACCTTTCCATCCCGCCTGTTTATTTTTACAACCGCTCGTATCGTGCTGCTCTCCAATTGAACAACGTAGACCTGAGTCCCATTTTTGTCGGTATTGATTTCTACGGATTGGACCATTCCTTTGAAGCGGGTAAGAGCAATCTTTTTAGCCGCTTCTTTGGTGATATGCGCTGATTGATCGGGCCTAGCCTCGTCCTTTTTATCAGTCGGACGGTTAGGGGGCTCATTTGTATTGCTTTTTCGCGTAAGCTGCTCTATAGTGCCGTCATGACCATTAACCGACACGTGATAGGTTCCATGTTGGTTCGATATAGCTGCCACGTATGTTGCGGCTTGCCGCGAGGAAACGAGCTCAACCTGAGAGACAGTGCCTGAATACTTATTCTCGAGAAGCAAACGAACATCAGCTTCCGTTAAGAGAGGTTGTTCTCGCTTAGATGTAAGCAAATACAGGGACCAACCTAACAGAAGCGATATAAGTGCGCAACTGATGATTATCTTAGCTGTTCGGGTCATGTTTCTCATCCTTTCTTCTTTTTACATATAATATCCGGTCTATATTAGAAAGGGCTGAGAAAGGCAGCGGGTAGAGACGCACCTATACCTCTGATCTAGGTAATAAAATGGTAAAACAACTATACTCCCCTTCTTTACTGTCGACTTCGATGCTGCCGCCATGCAAATCTACTATACGTTTGGCAATGGCAAGTCCTAGACCTGTGCCCCCGCTATTCCGTCCTCTTGCTTTATCTACCCGATAAAACCGGTCAAATATATGAGGCAACTCCGAGTCGGGAATTCCAATTCCAGTATCAGCCACCGCTATAAAGGTGTTATTTCGGATGGTGCCTACTCGCACCTCAATATCACTTGAACTGTACGCTATTGCATTTTGTAGTAAAATATACATCGCCTGTTTGAGCTTCTCACTATCAGCTTGTACAATTACAACGTCAGTACTGCAAACTGACCGTATGACACGCTGGAATCCAGCGCTTGTCAAACGTGTGGTTTCGTCAACCAGTTGCAGCACGTCTACGTCTGTGACATCCAGATTCCAGTCTTGGTCATGACGTGCTAAGTCAAGCATTTGCAGTGTCATTTCCCTCATTCGCAGTGCCTCGCTATAGATGGCTTCGACAGATTCATCCAACACTTCCGGATCATTTTTACCCCATCGTTTTAACATTTTGGCGTAACTTTCGATCACGGTTAGTGGTGTTTTTAACTCGTGGGAGGCATCAGCTATAAATTGCTGCTGTTTAGTGAAGTTGTTCTCCAACTGCTCCATCATTGTGTTAAAGGTAATGCCTAGTTTGTAAATTTCGTCGTTTGAATGTTGTTTTAGTTCTAATTTCTTAAAAATTTGTTTGCGCTGGATTTCTTGCATCGTCGATATCATCGTATGGATCGGGCGCAGCATGAGAGTACTAAGCCATCTGCCGGCCAAGAGAGACGGGATAAGAACAATTAAAGCAGCTGTAAGAAGAACCCATCTCAAGACGTATAAGTTGTGTTTAGCGGTATCCATACTTTCGGACACTTCTAGCGCGACCACGCTGCCATCCTGCCAAATGATCGGGAAATAAGCAACAGCATACATATTCCCGTTGACCTTATGAAGTTGGGTATGTTCTCTGGTCTCATATAGCAGCGGAAGCTGTGTATATTCAGGCTCCTTGGTAATTGTAAGTGCTGACTTCTCATTATTCTGAATAAGTCTGATCATGCCATTGACAGGAAGAAACGCACGCAGCACATCGCCAGTTGCCGCCTGCTCCTCAGATGTGGACGAGGGTAGGGGGTGGACAGCTTCAGTGATTTGTTCCGCCTTAGCATGGATTCGCGCAAGCGACTCCTTAGTTGTCATGTTAGCGAAGATGATATAGATGGATACATTAATAATAATGGTAATCAGCATAAGCCATACAGTCGTCAATAAATGAATTTTCCGTCGCATATTCATCCTGCTGTTCCCTTAATACATAGCCGACACCGCGCACCGTATGAAGAAGCGGGGCGGGGAAGGGATGATCCACCTTTTTACGCAAATAACGTATGTAGACGTCAACGACATTGGTATCTCCTAGGTAGTCGTATCCCCAGACGTTAGTTAGAAGCTGCTCGCGATTAAGCACCTGGTTCGTATGCCGCATTAGAAACACAAGCAGGTCATATTCTCTTGGGGTTAGCTCAATAGCAACGCCGCCGCGGACAACCTGTCGTGATTTCTCGTTAACGCTTAAGTCTGCCACTTGGATCTTGTCCGTGACCTCGTTGTTAGTGCTATAATCGGCAACTAATTGCAGCCTCATTCGCAGCAAAGCACGTATGCGCGCTAGCAGTTCTTCAATCTGAAACGGCTTGGTTACGTAGTCATTTGCTCCTAGATCCAGTCCGCTTACTTTGTCGTGAATAGAGTCACGTGCCGTCAACAAAATGACAGGTGTCATATTGTCGTTCGCTCTTAAGCGACGCAGTACCTCCAAGCCGCTTAATTCTGGAAGCATAACGTCTAGCAATATGAGGTCCCAAGGCTGCTCCGTACATGCAATCAGCCCGCGAAGGCCAGTGGCTGCGCTCTCTGTAAAGTATCCCTCGTACTCCAATTCAAGCTTCATGACTCGTGATATTTTAATGTCGTCTTCAATGATAAGAATTCGAGCTTGTGCCATTACTGTACTCCAATCTATTAATAAGTGGTACTGCAAATACAAAACTGCTCTGTACAGGGCTAGTATTTACTCAGAATATGAGATTACGCAATCGTATTCAAGCAGGTGCGCAAAAAGTTTGTTTGAAAGCAGAAATATCTAATTAACGCAAATTAACGAAAAAAATTAAAATATAGTCATATTTACTCGTTTTGGTAAGTTAGTGAACTTTTTCAGCACAATCAATTCGGTAGTAGTCGTATTTTTTTCTAACTTTTTTTATGGAAAGTACGTCAAACCGTTACAATCATTGTAACTTTTCATACATTCATTTCGTTTATACTTGAGAAGAATTTTTAAGAACCTGTCCGAGAAGGGGGCAACATCATTGTTTAAGAAGCTTCGCTTAAAGAAACAGGGCAAAGAAGCGGACTTGACCCCAGTTAACCCGGCAGAAGAGACCCATCAAGCCAACATCACAGAAGGAGAAACAGAACAAGCAACGGAAGCACTAGAAGAAGCGGCATACATAGAACAACCTAACAAACAAGATAAGTGGCCGATCCGCACTAATGTCAATCCGCACGAACCGCTGCTGCTCGTTAAAGACGTTGAGCGTACCTTTAACGTGGGTGGTCAGAAATTGCATGTTCTGAAAGGGATCCAAATGGAAGTCCGCCCAGCCCAACTCGTCATTCTTAGAGGACGTTCAGGTTCGGGCAAGACTACACTTCTGAATATGTTAGGCGGTCTTGATCTGCCTACTAAAGGGGAAATTATGTTTCGAGGAGAGCCCTTTTCCTCATGGAGCGATGACAAGAGAACAATCACTCGCCGTAATGATATCGGCTTTATATTCCAGGCTTTTGCGCTTATGCCGCTGTTGTCTGCCTATGAGAATGTAGAGCTGTCTCTTCGTATGGCCAATATTCCGCGTCATCTATGGAAAGCTCGCGTTCGCCAGTGTCTTGAGCTTGTCGGCCTTGGCAAACGGATGAACCATCGCCCGTTCGAGATGTCAGGCGGCGAACAGCAGCGCGTAGCTATTGCAAAGGCGATTGCCCATAAGCCGCTGCTGCTGCTTGCGGATGAGCCGACGGCCGATTTGGATACGCATATGGTTGCACAGGTCATGGGTGTATTTCAGCAAATTATCCGCTCTGAAAATATTTCCATCTGTATGACAACCCACGATCCTACTATTTTGGAGGTAGCAGACCATGTCTACGAAATGGTTGACGGTAAATTCGTCTCCTAAATCACACGTATTAAAGAAACGCAATTGGCGTAAAGCCATGCTGGTGCTGATTTCAAGCACCTTGTTATTTACTTCTGCCTGCTCTTTGCTCCCTAAAGAAGAAGAGGAAGAAGTGCTGCCTACTATTACGCCTCCGACGGCATCGAAGAAACCGGAATATGAGGTGACCCGCAACACATTGGAAACCAAAGTATCTTCCACCGGCAAATTAATGTCGGAGCAAGAAGAGACGTTGTCTTTTACAGTCGATGGCTTGCGTATTAAAGAAGTTAAAGTGAAAAACGGGGATAACGTCAAGGCAGGTCAAGTTATTGCCTCGCTGGATGTAGAGAAGCTGCAGAAGGAACTTCGCAATCAACGTTTGCAACTGCGGCTTGAAGAAGCAAAGATGAAAGAAACGCTGCGTAAGAAGGATGAAATGGACCCTATTGATTTTGAGCAGACACAGGTCGCCTATCAGGAGAAGCTGCAGGGCATCACGGATGCAGAGAATGAAATTGCTAAAGGAACACTCGTGGCACCATTTGACGGTACAGTTGTATCTGTCTCAGCTGTTAAGGGAGCCAACTCCAAAGCATATGATCCGATTGCGATCGTTGCAGATACTTCGCGGTTGACTATTGCTGTTCAAATGTCTAAGGATGACCAGAAGCGTATTTCTATAGGTATGGAAGCCAATGTGAGCATTAACAATATCGACGGCGTTATCAAAGGCAAGGTAAAAGCGCTGCCTGTCTCTACATCAGACGGCAACAATAACGGCAATTTGCTGCCAGGTCAGACGCCGACAGAGAAATTAGAGAACTTTGTTATTATTGGTGTTGATAAGCTGCCAAAAGGGTTGAATCGGGGACAAATGCTAAGTGTAAGTATTGTTACTCAGAGAAAGAAAGACGTTATTGTCATTCCTGTATCCGCATTGCGGACCATTGGCTCACGGACGTACGTTCAAGTCGTGGACGAGAAAGGCAAGCGTGAGGTGGATATTGAGATTGGTCAGCAGACATCAACGGAAATTGAGGTATTACAGGGGCTCCAGCCTGGTCAGAAAGTAGTGGGTCGCTAATGGGAATTCCGCTGTTACGATTTTTATTTCGCAAGATGTGGAATACCCGCTGGCTAACCTTAAGTACGTTAGTTGGACTTATTGTAGCGGTATCCTTTACCGTTAGTATTCCGATGTATGCTGATGGCGCCTTAAAACGAGTAGTCACCAAGTCGCTGCAAGAAAATAGTGGCGGTATGCCGGCAGGGTCCTTGCTGCTACGGTATCAGGGGGCAGGCGGTGCCAAGACGGATCTTAATGCATTGGCTAACGTTGACAGCTATATTAAGAATGACGTCAAGAGCGACATTGGCTTTCCTAGTCAAGTCTACGTCAACAGCAAGTCCATAAAGGGAACGGAAGTTATCCCCGTTGACCCGACGAAGGTAGACGCTAGCCGTGTGCGCAACATGACACTCACCAGCATGTCCGAGATCGACAGCAAGATTGACTGGACGATCGGCAGGGCATTCAAGGATGGCGAGAAAGACGGTATCGTGGAAGCAGTCATGCTGGAAGATGCGATGTACCGGAACGACCTTCATGTCGGTGACGAACTGGATTATCCGATATATGGCGGACTGAACATTAACATTCGTGTCAAGATTGTAGGCACTTTTAAGCCGCTGCAAGAGACGGATGCTTATTGGCAGCAAGGTCTTGAAAGTATGATGAACTCGCTGTTTATAACATCTAAGACGATGGACGACACCCTGTTAAAAGAGAAGCAAATACCGCTCCATATATCGAACTGGTATTATGCATTTGACTTGCGCAACATTCAGACGAGTCAAATATCGGCACTAGACAGTACGCTCACACGTATGCAGATTGAAGTAAGCCAGAAGATGAAGGGTACCAATCTGGAACTTTCATTTGCAAAACTGCTTGGTGAGTTTCGCAGCCAAAGTCTCCAGCTGCAAATGATGCTGTTTACACTAGCAGCACCAATGATTGCAATGGTGTTCTACTTTATAGCCATGAATGCAAATCAGGCGCTGGAGAAGCAGCAGAGTGATATATCGGTTCTGCGAAGTCGTGGAGCGAGCACCAGACAGATCATCGTGATGTATTTGATCGAAGGCGTTATATTGGGTAGCATGGCGTTGGCTGTGGCTCCATTCTTCGGTTGGTTTATGGCAAAGTCGATTGGTGCAGCAAACGGCTTCCTAGAGTTTGTGAATCGTAAATCTATTCCTATCGGATTTTCGTCTGATGCAATTATTTTTGGACTCATTGCGGTTATCATCGCAATACTTGCCAGTGTCATACCGGCTGTTATATTTGCGCGGTCTTCGATCGTAAATCTGCGTCAGAAGATGGCACGCAACAAGCGTCCTGTCTGGCAAAGATGGTACTTGGACATTGTACTCCTTGGATTGGCTGGATACGGTTACTATTTGTCCAATCAGCAGCAGATGCTGTCATTCCAAACAGGAATGACCTCAGATCAGCTGCAGGTGCAGCCGTTTCTGTTCTTTGTTCCTGCCTTGGCTATATTTGCGACGGGGCTGTTTTTCTTAAGGTTATTTCCTTGGATTTTACGTTTGCTGCAATGGATCGGAGGGAAAATGCTCCCACTTCCGTTGTACTTGACCCTAACACAGTTGTCGCGATCTGCTAAAGGTTACTACCCGCTTATGATTCTGCTTATTTTAACGTTGGGATTAGGGGTATACAACTCTTCTGCAGCACGTACAATCGATCTGAACTCGAAGGAACGTACACTTTATAATGTGGGTACAGATGTCGTCATTACGACTGTATGGGAAGGAACACCGGAGGCGGATCCGAATCCTGGAAAGGGTGGAGGTTCAGGCGGCAAGCCTGGTGGGCAGCAGCCGAAGCCCACAAAGACAATCTATAACGAACCTCCATTCCAGTTGTTCAAAGAGCAGCCTGGCGTAGAGGCGGCGGCCCGAGTACTACAAACCAAAGGGAATGTAATCGTATCAGGGAGATCGATCGGGCAGGGCAAGCTGATGGGCATCGATAACGTGGACTTTGCCAAAGTAGCCTGGTTCCGCAACGATATGTTCCCTTCGCATCCGTTCCGTTATCTCGATACTTTAGGCAAGTATTATGAGCAAGGTGTCATTATACCAACTAACGTAGCAGAAAAATATCAACTGAAGCTGGGTGATCTGGTATCCATTGGCATTCAAGAACAGATGGTAGAGTTTGTAGTTGTTGCAATTCTGCCTTATTGGCCAAGTCAATACCCAGATCAGACGCCTTTCTTTATTGCCAACCTTGATTATATTTACGATCAAGTGCCGATGATGCCATACGAAGTTTGGCTTAAGATGAAGGAAGGGGCTAAGCTAGGCCCTGTTATTGAATCGTTGCAAAAAGCGAACATCGATATTGCTTCATTTAAGGACGTACGAGCAGAACTGGTTACTCAGAGCAAGCATCCTACAAGAGGTGGCGTATTTGGTATTTTGAGTATGGGCTTCCTCGTTTCGATTATTGTCTCGTTGATTGGGTACTTGTTGTTCTGGTTCTTTAACCTGTCAGGGCGTGTTGTACAATTTGGTATATTACGAGCAATGGGCCTTTCGCGTAAGCAATTGACAGGCATGCTGCTGCTAGAGCAGCTGTTTACAGCTGGTCTGTCAATCGGACTAGGCGTTATCATTGGTAAAGTAGCAAGCCGATTGTTCCTGCCATTCCTGCAAGCGACAGAGAATGCGCAGATGCAGGTGCCTCCTTTCCGAATCGTCTTTGAAGCGAAGGATACGATGCAGCTCTACATGGTCGTAGGTGTCATGATGTTGATGGGAGCATCGATGCTCTTTATTCACATCCGCCGCTTACGGGTGCATCAAGCCGTGAAGATGGGAGAGGAGCGTTAAGCAATGATCCATTGTGAAGGACTTGTTAAAATATTTAAGACAGAAGATTTAGAAGTTGTCGCATTACAAGGTCTAAATCTGTCTGTTCAGCAAGGCGAGTTGATGGCGATCATCGGCAACAGCGGCAGCGGTAAATCAACTTTTTTGAACATTCTTGGCGGATTGGACCGTCCTTCCGCCGGGACAATCAAGGTTGGTGATTGGGATCTCTTAAAAATCACCGATGAGCAGCTTGTCAAGTATAAGCGGGATACGGTAGGTTTTATATGGCAAAACAACGCCAGAAACTTGCTTCCCTACTTGACTGCGCTGCAAAATGTTGAAGTTCCTATGATGCTTGCTGGTAAGCTGGACCGTGCATATGCCAAGCAATTGCTGGAGTGGGTCGGTCTTGGTCATCGCCTCAACAATAAACTTGCTCAGTTGTCAGGCGGAGAACAGCAGCGTGTAGCCATTGCGATATCATTGGCTAACAAGCCTAAGCTGCTGCTTGCCGATGAACCTACAGGCTCAGTGGATACGCAGACATCCGATATGATTATGGGTATTTTCCGGCGTATGAACAAGGAGATTGGTGTCACGATTGTCATCGTTACACATGACATTACATTAGCAGGTAAAGTTGACCGTGTTGTGGCAATACGTGATGGATTGACGAGTACGGAGTTTATAAAGCGTAATCCGAATCTAGATGGCGACGGACTTGCTGGTTTTGGTGGCGGTCAGCAGGATGTGCATGAGGCTTACGTGGTTGTTGACCGTGTTGGACGATTACAAGTGCCAAAGGAGTTTCTGGAGGCGCTTGACATCGGAGATAAAGCTTCAATGGAATTTGATGGAGATAAGATTGTAATTAGAACACCGAACAAGTTGGAGGGTGAAACAAAATGAAACGGAATCAATGGGTCAGAAAGCTAGTGATGACGTCCGTCGTATTAACGATGGTATTTCCGATGCTTGCCGCATGCAGCGGCGGCAAAGATACGAAAACAGGCCAGGAACGCACTTTAAGAATTGGAGTTCTGTATGGCGGTTACGACGATACTTACTTCCGTCAGCAATTTACAGATGTATATGAATATACGCACCAGAACGTTAAAATTGAAATCGTACCTGCAATCGATCAAAGCGATCAACAATATAATCAAGGCGAAGAAAAAGATAGGAAAGAACCTAACCGTCTTGAAGCCGTCAAAAAAATTATGGATGGCTCCAACCCAGTTGATATCATCGTGACTGACCCGGCGCAATTCCGTATACTGGCTCGCGACGGTATGTTAAAGCAATTGGACCCACTAATGCAGCAGGATAAATTTGATACAACTGACTTTGTTCCAGCAGTGCTGGACGGTATCAAAAGTATGGGCGACGGTAATATGCTTGGTCTAGCACCAACGTTCAATTCTTCTGTGCTGCTCTACAATAAGAAATTGTTTGCGGATGCAGGAGTTGAGCCGCCTACAGACGGGATGACATGGGATGAAGTGTTTAACAAAGCACGTCTTGTAGCAAAGGGTGAAGGCGCAGATCGGAAATACGGTTTTTCCTTTGACCGTTATGCA
The DNA here is from genome assembly GCF_022346885.1 of Paenibacillus sp. ACRRX. Taxonomy (GTDB): domain Bacteria; phylum Bacillota; class Bacilli; order Paenibacillales; family Paenibacillaceae; genus Paenibacillus_B. The sequence goes on along the minus strand of NZ_JAKRNK010000002.1, from coordinate 963,335 downwards.
GGTGGAGATCCGTTCTGGTCCATGACCTACAGCTACATTACACCCCTGCAGCTGCGTATGTTCGACAATAAAGGCGAGAAGATGACAGTGAACACAGGTCCATGGGAAAAGGTGTGGAACAGTATTACTAAATTGTCCACTGACAAAATTATGCCAACACAAAACGATGGCATGATGGATAACAATACGAAACCCGGCCCGTTTGATCATGACAGCTTCTTGTCAGGCAAAGTCGCTATGGTATTATCGGACTTTGGCTATCTAAACAATGATTTGGCAAATGCTATGCGTAATGCAAGCAAAATAAAAGGCTTTAATAAATTTGATTGGGATGTCGTTACAGCGCCTTCCCATCCTGAAGCTCCAGGTATATCAGGCTCTGTAAATATGAACAACATATTTGCTATTAATAACAAAGCACCTAATCCGGATGATGCATGGGATTTTGTTAAATTTATCAATAGCGAGGACTGGGCAAAAATCCGTTCACGCAGCAGTTATGAAATGGTGTCACGCAAACAGTTTATTAAACCTAAAGATGGTTCTAGCTATAATATTGATGCATTCTTTAATGTAAAACCGGTAGTACCTACGAACCAAGATGCGGAAGACTTAATGAGCGAGAAGCCTGCTTTATGGCAAGTAAATGATATTGGACGTACATTGTTCCAAGATGTAATAAATGGGAAGAAGTCAACAAAACAAGCACTGGCTGAGTGGGAAACGAAAGGTAACGAAATGCTGCAGCAAATTAAAAATAACCCAAATGGCGGTGGTGAGACTGTCCCAGGCGGGATTTACGGCGGTTAATAGATCTTGATCACAAAAGGGTGGCTCTCAGTTAGAGCCACCCTTTTTGTGCTGTCAGAAAAACATGAGCGTTAGAAGTGACTCCAAATGGGAACAGTAAGGGAAATGGAAACATTATAGTCATGGCCCATACCATTATTAATCTGAGACCGGCTAGGAGGCGCATGTGAGTTGTTAAATTGGATTTATTGGGGCAAGCTGTACAATTCTAAATTTCAGGCTCAGACACTGCAGCAGCGTTTGGAACACGACGCTTGGATATATGGTTACGAGACACCACAAGAAATTGAAATATTCCGTTCCAGAAGGGGAAAGTACGGGGTTCGATTTTTGTTGTAACCTTTTTTAAAGAGGGGAAATTTAATGCTTAATAAGCAGAATAATAATGGCATAAAATATTTTTTGAAAAAGTTCTTGACGTAGGTTAGGTAAGTGCGGTATAGTATTACTTGTCGCTGATGAAACACGACGGACACAAATGACGCGGGGTGGAGCAGTTCGGTAGCTCGTCGGGCTCATAACCCGAAGGTCGTAGGTTCAAATCCTGCCCCCGCAACCAACATAACGCTCAACGTATTTCATACATACGGGCCCTTAGCTCAGTTGGTTAGAGCGGTCGGCTCATAACCGATTGGTCGGGGGTTCGAGTCCCTCAGGGCCCACCATATACCTATTATTAATATAAACGTGCACTTTACATGCCGGGATGGCGGAATTGGCAGACGCACAGGACTTAAAATTAAATGTTACGATTTGTAACATTTTCGTTGATTTTACTGTCCTTTACGAGGCCAATATCGATAGTCATTACGTTAATCCTTGCGTAATCCTGCGATGCACAATTACGAGACAACTACGCATCTCACTTCGTTTTATTCGCGATTTGGACGAATAATACGAATTGGAGGTGTTTTTGCATTGTCCACAAATAATCGCACTCGCCGTCACAATATTATTTCCTCAGTTGATAACTCGGGTACTAAGTTATCTAGCGTCTCCACCGATTTCGACCTCGCAGTAAACGAATTTATCCGCGCTTGCAACGTAAAGAATTTGACCGGTTTAACAATTCAATTTTATAAAGACAACCTAAGGCTTCTCGTTAAATATCTCAGTAAAATGAATGTGCATCGACCAGTAGACGTTGATAAACGTCACCTAGAGGACATTATTTTGGAAAAAAAGAAATCAGTAAAGATGGTAACTGTGGATAAAGATCTGCGCGGTTGGAAAGCTTTTTTTAACTTTTTGAACGAAGAAGGGTACTTAACATCAAATCCAACCGCAGAAATAAAACCCCTAAAGTACGAAAAAAAGATGTTGGAGACATTTACCAAGACACAGGTAAAGGCTTTGTTAGGGACGCCGAACCGGGCAACGTTCACTGGGTATCGGGATTTTGTTATCATGCAGCTATTACTCGATACTGGAATTAGGATTTCTGAGCTTGAAGGCGTTAAGATTACGAACATTGAATGGAAAAATCAAATTTTAATAGTAATGGGCAAAGGACGCAAAGAACGTGCAGTACCTATTAGTAGTACATTACTTAGACACCTAAAAGAATACGTTGCTATTCGCGGGATGTTAGACCACGATTTCTTATTCATAAACATAGATAATGATCCGTTGAGGAAACGCTCTATTCAAGACAAGATTAGTGACTATGGCAAAGAAGCTGGAATCAAAGGCGTTCGCGTTTCTCCGCACACTTTTCGTCATACGTTTGCTAAAATGTATATAATGAACGGCGGGGATGCGTTTACTTTACAAAAAATACTTGGACACACTTCTTTAGAAATAGTAAAAACTTACGTTGCAATGTTTAGCTACGATATCATGAAGCAACATAGAAAGTTTTCTCCACTCGAAAGACTGGATGAAGACTAATAGACAAACGTCGGTCCTCGGGATCGGCGTTATTTTTTTTGACTAAAGTGTGCGAATGCGTATTCCACATCGTACTAACAGATAGAATCACTTGAAAGGAGGCGATAAACAATCGATAAACTCGTCAGCATCGAGTCGCAAACGGAATACTCCGTCACATCAGGCGCAACCGAAACGCGAATCTTCGTGAAAATGTACGTCGATGCCGTTAAATCCGGCTTGCTCGCAGATATGGGCGCGGAGATGTGGCATACACTCTGCGTTATCGCATCGTACATGAACGAACGAGGCGAGTGCTACCCGACTCAAGCGCAGATTGCACGCGGAATAGGTACATCAAGGACAGCGGCAAGCAGGCGGATTAAACGGCTCTTGGATTACCGCTGGAATGAGAAGCCAATAGTGACCGTAATTAAAAAGCGAGAAGGAGGCGTGTTTGATAACAACCGTTATACAGTGCAGCCAATCAGCGGGCTTGCGATGTTCGATCGGAAGAAATGATCTACCGTGTGTAGTCTACGCCACATGGCGCGGGCTACACAGTAAGAAGAACTACATCTTTAACAAGAACTATGGTTTTAAGAAGAACTATAAAACATAGCGCTTCAGTATAGAAAACCGCTATACTTCGCGCACCAACTTTAAAAAGAAGACCATCTCATATCATTGACTCGCGGATAAGGTATATGAATGAAAATAGTTTGAATGATAAGTGCCGAGTGGTAAAGCCACGAAGGCTCGGACGATAGTCCGATATGTATTAACTACGAGGAGGAACGACAATGAAACTAACGCTAAGCCACGATCAATCAACCGCACTATCCGCGGCCATCTCCCGACTGGGCAAACACACATTACTTCGTATGCACTCACATGGTCCTGACGGTTGGGCACCCCCGTTGTCAGCACTAAACGGAATTGATCCGTTAGACATGGCCGCCGCACTTGTAAACGGATGGGAAACGGAGAAGTCCCCTGTTGATCTTCTTCGCGAAGAATTCGACTGGCATTCTAAGCGTTGCGGTATTTATTCGGATAGTACGTGGTGGTGTCGCGGCGTACGTGAAGCACTCGAAGTAACCGGACAAACTATCGAAGGCATCAACGCATAATTTTACCGTAAGTTTCCCGTTGAATTAGCCGTCTTTACCCTTCGCGGGACTCATAAGTCCAACGGATGGGATGAACGCTAATTCACCGAAAATATCACGCAAATATGAAAGGAGCATGAATAATGATGAACGTTACTATTACGCCAGACTACCAACTGACCTCGGACGGTATACAATTTATCCTTCAGCATCGCCGCATAGTCGATCCAACTAAAGCACCGAACTGGATGAAGAGAGCTGCGGAAGGAGCCGATCCAAATCCGCGAGAGAAATGGGAGGATGTCGGATATTACTCGCTGAATGAGCGTGGACTTACATCAGCGGTCGAGTCGGTTATCTATCGGACGGCTGCCATGTCGGACGCAGAGAATTTACGCGAATTTAGCGCGACTATTCGCGAGTTAGGGGAATCTATCAAGGCGGAAATAGAAGCGCTAATTCCCCGTAGATTTTGCCAAGGGGTGATGGTTAGTGAAAGTGGCAATCAATAAGTGTTACGGAGGGTTCAGTCCTTCCGACGCTCTTTACGGTGTGTTGATTGGTAAGGGTTGGGAAGTTACAACATACGATGACGACTATAACTTACTAAATCCCAACGCGCGAATAATTGATAGCTGCAATATAGATCCGCTTGTGTCTCGGTATTCATTTGTTGGCGACAGAGATGATATAAAACTACGCACTGACCCTGATTTGATTGAGGCTATCGAACTACTTGGTGATGCAGCGAATAGTATCGTTGCAAAACTAAAAGTGGTTGAAGTTCCAGATGGCGTCGAGATAGAGGTTCAAGAATATGACGGATTCGAACACATAGCGGAGGTGCATCGGATATGGCAATGACTCGCGAACAAGTCATCGAAAAATGGGACGGAATGACTCCGCGTGAACGTGACGCGTGGGTTGCGGAAGTGGTGTTCGGTAAGCGCGTGTATTGCGAGCCGAAGATAGCAGGCGGTAGGTATTACGAAGTAGGTTACGGGTATGTGACGAGTGAACTCGATGATTACACATCGGACATTTCCTCAGCGGAATCCGTACTAGCGCAGATTCCAGACGAAGTGTACATATACCGCAAGCCAACGGGAGAGTTCGTCGTATCATTCGGATACTCAACTGGTGAGTGCGATGATTGTAACGAAGAAGGATTCGAAGTTGAAGCGCAAGGCAAGGCACAGACGTTACAAGAAGCGATATGTCTCGCATCTGTCATCGCGAAATTATCAACCTCCGTGTGATTTCGACTATCTTCTATATAACTATATAGGAGGACGAAATGAAGTTCGAAACTGTTGACGACATAATCGAGTACTACGGGAAACAAAACGATAATAACGAGGAGGAATCCGAATGAACAAACCGACAATTCCGAATGAGGTTGCGGACGTAATCGAAGCAATGCGTGTCGATCCCCAGTATGACAACTCACGCATTGTATCGGTTGCATTGCGCACAGGTGGTGCAGTTTCCCACGCAACTACAGTGCTGCAAACGATCTCTTTCAATGCACTTTTATCCGCATTAGTCAACGGATACGAACGTGAGATGACGGAAGAGCAGAAACATTCAAGAATCTTGCGGGTATATACGGACCACACAGACGGAGTTGGTGATTTCTCTTCTAAGAATGAAGACGCTATATACGCCGTCGGAATCAAGTTTACGTTGGATACTCTAGGAATCCAAATCGAAGGGGTGAACGCACAATGACAAATGGACAACTCGCAGATGCGATTCAAGGCGCAACTGGTTTGGATCAACGTACAGCAATGACAGCAGCACATGCGGTAATCGATGAGCTGCGCAAGAACGGCGAGATTGTCGTTGAGAAACGGATGTATGACAGTATGATGAATCGGATTCTCGGAGGTGGTTGGCGTTGAAGACCGCTAATGTAACGTACTTCAAACCCAGTGGTAAGTATTATACGAGTGAAACGATTGAGATCGACGAGGAACTAAACGGATACCACGCACTGTTCCGAGAAATTCCGAAGCACCATCGTATTAAGAATATGTTCATGTCTGTGTCAGACAGTGGCGACGGGAAGGAGCCGTACATCGTCCCGCATTTATTTCATCCGAAGGAGGCGTGGGAATAATGACAACGAAGAAACCCCGGATCACCGCAGAGCAACGCAAGGACTGGCGCAACCTTCCGTATGACGAATGGAATGTGCGTTCAGTGCATGCCTATTTCGCGGATATGAATCGCGAGTTGCTCGGAATCACCGAATACCTTCCGATGCGTAACTGGTCGTTTGAGCAAGGCGTGATTAAGCGTTCACTGTCCGAGCATGGAGCCGAACTGCTCAAGCGTGCGTTTGACGAGTGCTTTCGTACTTATAGGCCGACGAGGGAGTATCCGTTGTTGACCGCTGGATTCGCGATAAGCTATCGGATTAACGGATTGATTCCGAAGTTGCAAGCCGAAGCAGATCGGAAGCAAAAAGACGAGACTCCGTTGGATTACGTGGAACTCGCGGGTTGGTTGTGAAAATGAAAAACGGAGGAAATAAAAATGGACAAGGTTTACATTATTTTTCGTAAGGACGTTGAGCGTGCGGAAGAAATCCGAGCATTCGCGGAGAAAAAAGGGTGGAGCAAGGAAGAGTTGGAAGGGGCGATTAATGCGCTTCGCCCCGAGAAAAACGATGATTGGATGATTACTTGGAATTAATCACCGTCTTCGTTCAACTTTTCGTAGAAGAACGAGAAGGCAGACGCGACGTCTTTGGGTTGAGGAACGTACACGTTACTAACATTCGGGTTTGTCGCGATTCTAGCTAAAGACTCAGCCCACACCTTGGTTAGCTCAACCGCAAGTTCTTTATTAGTTTTACTCACAGTAACACCTCCTCTCATATATGGAAATATTCAGTAAATAATGCCAAAATCCTTTGAAAGTATACGACGATTGTGTGACAGACGGTCACCATTGGATAAACGAAAGGAGGTAAGTAAATGGAACTTTATATTACTATGGCAGTTGTGTTGTATCTTCTCATCGGGGTGCTTCTCGCAAGTATATTCGTCCTTCGTAAAGAATCGTGGGAAAAGATAATCAAGGAGTCGCATAAGAAACCGATCCAGACTAACCGTTACATCATGTTCTTTTACATCACATTCGGATGGCTTGCACTGATTGACTTTAAAGCGAAAATTACCTTAGATTAATTCGCAACTATTTCGTAAGGTGAGACGATAGTTATTGTGAAGGGAGTGAAACGACATTGCCAACGTTAAGTAACACCAGTCAATCGCAAGAGCTATCGACAGACATCCACGTTATTACTGCGGAGATTAACGCGTATAAGCGAATCGCTGGCGAGGCAATCTTCGAAATAGGGCGGCGGTTGAAGTATGTGAGGGAAAAGATTTTTCAAGAAAATGGACACCATTCGGGAAAATGGAGTGAGTGGCTGAGAACCGTTGAATTTGATATTACCACTGCAAAACGATTCATTAAAATATTTGACGAGTTCAGCAACAAAGGTGACACGTGGCACCACTTAGGTATGCGAGTTTTATATGAAATAGCGACACTACCACCAGAACAACGCGAACAATCGCACACCATTCCGTCAACCGGCGCCGTAAAAACCGTCGACGAGATGACCGTACGTGAGCTTCGTGAAGTAAAGAAAGCTCTACGTGAGGCTGAAGCTCGCGCAGAGAAAGCGGAGCAAGACTACGAGGTTGTGCGCGAGACTTTAGAGTCTATTGAAGAGCAACCTCCGAGGATTGAGGTTCGTACGGAATATGTCCGAGATGAACAAGTCGAAGAAGAGTTGCGGAAGTATCGTGAAAGATTCGGGAATTTAGAAATATACGACGAGCATATCTCGCGAATTACAGCAGAAAAGGATGTGCTTGGAATGGCGCTCCTGTTCTCAAAAGACGTTAGGGAGTTGATCAAAAAATACTCGTTCTTATCTCACTTCAAAAAAGAATTTGATAGTACGACTGAGACTGCTAGAAAGGAGTATAGTAACGCTCTATTAGCATTAAATGATTTTATCGGAAGCCTATCCTCATCAGTCAGCGGCTATGCCCGGACCGATGCGACGATAGATGTAGAATACTCAATTTACTAAGGAGGAATTGTCTATGTTTTTATTATCTCAGAAAAAGCAAGAACAGGTATCCGTGGAGCAACTGATGGAACAAATGACCGAGAGATTCGACATGTTTTTAGCAACCGTTGAAAAAATGATTACCGAAAAGGAGGAGAGAAGCATCAAGGCAATCACAGAGTTAATTGCAGTCAACCAAACCAAACAAACAAACGTCAAGGGCTTCGCCGCGAATGAAGTGAAATTAACTCTGAACGAGGCTAGATTGGCAGGAAAGACATCCAGATTCGAGGGGATGACTAAATGTAAATTACGCGACGAAGTGTCGAGAATCCTGCGAGAGATCGAAGTGATACGCGGGATCGACCGCCGTAAAGTCTACCGCGAATTGTACGAAGAATTACGACAGAGAAACGGGTTTGACTATCACAAAGTAAAGGCGACTAAAAAATATAAAAAACACGCGACGAAACTCGATGCGCTCATTGATAAAGGGCACGGCAAGGACCTCGCAGAGATTGCGGTAGAAATGTTTGAGAAGCGTAAATGAAATTAGGTTAGTACCGAATAAGCAACGGCATTAACTCGAATAACACAGCGCCCTGTTCGCGGCAACGGACGGGGCGGATTACGAAAAGGGAGGCGGTAGGTTGTCTAACGCATCAAATTGCATTTTAGCACGAGTGTGTAAACTTGCGGGAACCGCGCAATGCACACGACTATGCTCGTCATATATCGCGATGCACGGTTACTCCGGAGACGGCGGCAGAGTCGGAGCTGCAAATGTTCCGGCAGACTATCGAAAGGTCGCGCTAACCAATTCACCAGCTCGTGGAGATCAGCCGGAAGCATATCAGATAGCCGATGCATACGCGGCAACGTTTGCTCGACAGTTCGATCCGGATGCCGAGCGAATTAAATCGCTATATCTATTTAGCCGTGAACCTGGAACGGGGAAGACAACGACGGCAATCGCTCTTCTCAATGAGTGGCTCACGATACACTACATCGGATCTTTGCAACGGGATAAGCAGCCGCTGCAACGACCGGCATATTTCTTCGACGTTAACGAGTGGCAAGAGCTTTACAATCAGTTCAATAGACCGCGGGTGCCGAATGATATTGCGGAGCTTGCGTCGCGCGAATACTACCGTCGAATGGAACACGCTCGGTTGACGCCCTTCGTTGTGATGGACGATATTGGTGTGCGGGAATGCTCCGAAGGATTTCGTGGTGATTTACATGCGATCATCAACCATCGGGTAACTAACGGACTGGTTACAGTGTATACAAGTAACGTAACAATAGAGGATTTACAAAGTGTGTTTGATCGGAGACTCGCGGATCGGATTCGCGACATGTGTGGGGTGGTACAGTTTAAAGGCGAGAGCAAAAGAGGCTTACGAAGATAGTGTCACATAATGTTCACTTTTCAAAAAAAGTCGAAATATTTCCTTCTTATGATGCAAAATTTCCACTTGGAGTAACTTTAATTCCACTTAGATGAGATTTTTTTCTCAATATATTGTACTTGAGTTGTTTTTGAATTCAACATGTTGTGTTTTGTGATTGACTAGTACAAACGTGGCATGCTAATCTTACTTGCGAGGAGGAACAATGTGGCAAATTACGGAGAGCAGTTTCTTTCAAAGATAGTTGACAATAACGACACACAAGCGTTTATCCGATATGGAATCGAAGACTCCGACTTTCCAACGGAGGCCGAACGCAAGGCGTCACGTTTTGTCCGATCATACGCCGAACAGAACGGTGGACAGGCCCCATCATATGCAACATTTGTTGCGGAGAATCCGGACATCACGTACATACCGGATGTGAGCGATTCTTTCGACTATATGGCGCGTCAGATAAAGTCGTTATCAGCGAAGATTCAAGTCAAAAGAGTCATCGAGACAGAAGCTCAGGAAGCGTTTACAAAATTGTCAGGTGAAGAGTTCCTTATTTGGTTGCGCGAACGAACAGACGGTATTATAATGAGAACATCCGTTCGCAATAAAATAGGAACAGACGTAAAGAAAGACATCGATGTCTTCTTGCGCGAATACCAAAACCGTAAGGACGGAAAGTCATTCCGTGTGTGGTTATCTAAGTTTCCGACCATCAACCGTGTGATCGGCGGTTACCTTGGCGGAAACATGTATACGTGGTATGGACGTTCCGGTCGCGGTAAATCCGTATTCACGATGGAGGAAGCGTTGGAAGCCGCGGTACAAGGCGCGAATGTTCTCATTTGGTCAATGGAGATGCCTAAGTTTCAGTGGATGGCTCGCGCATATTCTTCACTATCTGCTCGCGACAACATTGTTCAAGCTGAGGTTAACGGACAGGTATTCGCAGCAGGCTTCGAAAATACAGCGATGCTTCGAGGCAAACTTCCGGAAGAGTTCGAGGAGGGACTCCATTCGTTCCTCGTAGGACTTAATGAATCACTTGCGGGAACGATAACACTTCGCGCGGTTGATGACAAAGACTTCGACGATCGTTCGCTTAGGGCACTAGAGGCTGACATCATTGCGACTAAGGCGGATGTTGTCATAATTGACCCATTTTACTATCTTGATTATGAACGTAACACTTCAAAGACTACTGGCGGAGACGCGGCAGCAACCTCGATGAAGATACGCCGGCTAACGGGGAAATACGGAGTAGTTACCCACGCCATCACTCAAGCCGATGAGATAAAGGACGATAGGGACGAAGAAGGCAACCGAGAGTTGAATCCGGCCAAACGTGCCGAGATCAAGAAAACTAAGCAGGTGCTTGAGGATGCTGCGGCGGTATTCGGGATCGACTCACTTAACGAGGAAGGTCGCGGGATCATTTCGTTAGGAAAAGGTCGCGATGGCGGCGAGGATACCGAAGTGGAAGTCGTTTATCTTCCGAATTATGGAATTGTTCGCGAAATAACGATCGATACTAATGCTAATAAATTTAAGGTGAGTATTTGATTGACATGATAACTACTAACTATTATACTAAATCTAGATTATCTAATATAATATTAAGATTATATTTTGGAGTGATTCGCTTGAAGAATTATATAACAACACCCGATGAGATTAGAGAGATTGCACTTAATATAATAAAGAGAAATCCACAAGGAGTACGTCAGATTGATCTGATTAATTTGATTTTGGACGATTTTAGGGAGGAGTTAGCCCATCACAAAGATCCCATGGTTGCAGTTAGAAACGCGATCTGGAATCTCGAAGTGAAGTATCCAAATGAAATATCTAAACAAAATGTCGGCGGTAAAAGAGCACTGCTAATACCTAAGAACAGCATTACTCGAGAAAGAGAGGATTTTCATAGTTATAACGATTCAGAATATGTAAATGCAAAATTAGGTATTGAAAGTGCCTGGGCGGTTTTAAACGACTTAGAAATGGCGTTAGGACGTAATTCTTTGAATTTGACAGAGATCGAGATGATAACACCTGAGCAACTCAGTTACCTTAATATGGATGATATCAAGACATTGTTTGAATTACGAGGCATTGTCGAGTCAATCAGGAGGTGCCGAATGACTGTTATAGGAAGGGAAGAGGAATGAAGTGATTAATGTAGAACTAGAACGACACGACTGGATTAGACCTCGTTGGTCTTCGGATAAGTTTACGGCAAGCTCGCCGTTCCGATCCGGAGACTCTAGCGCAAGCTTCTACGTCTGGCTCAAGGATAATCCGCGCTTCAATGCGCGAGCTGGCGATTGGGGCGATAGCGGCGCAGTAGATGCCGAATGGCGACGCGGTGACTTTACTAAGCTCTTGGCGTTCCTGCGCAAGGAAACTTACGAAGAAGCTGCCGAGTACTTACGTTACACATACGCGACAGAGTGGACGAGCGAGGACGAAATATCGTTAAGTCCTCCGAGGTTAGCACTAGATACCGCAAGGAAACCGTTAGACATTCATTTACTCGACCAATACGCATTCCGACACCCATATCTCGAACGGCGCGGGGTCTCCGAGGCTGTTCAACGAGCCTATCGCGTTGGGTATGATCGAGAAAGACAAGCCGTGACTATTCCGTGGTTCTTGCCTAACGGAAACCTAGCGAATATCATGTACCGTTCGGTAAATTCGAAGGTGTTTTGGTTCGCGCTTGGCGCATGGCCGATCCGATCGTTGCTATTCGGTATCGACGTAATCTATCGGCGTAAGGTCAAACGCGCCGCTCTAGTTGAGGCTCCGATAGATGCGTTATATAATGCGAGCTGTGGAATACCTACGTTAGCAACCGGTGGGGCTACGTTTAACGAAGAGAAGCGCGACGTTATCATTCGGAGTGGTATCGAAGAGTTGACGATATTTCACGACAATGACGGCGGTCCAGGCGTCGAGATGAGGCGCGTGGCTACCGAGATGTTACAAACTCATGTGACAGTTCGTCACGTTGAGTATCCAGCAGGTGTGAAAGATCCTACGGAGGTAGGTGATAGATTTACAATTAATGAAATGTATGACAAGGCAACCAAGGCTAGTAAATCTTTTCAACTAGTTTTCTAATTATTAACATGGTAAAGTATGCGTATGCAAAAGTTAACGATAGTGTGAACTGTGCAATAGACGAGGACGGCAATCCTCATCCGCCAACTCTACGTTTAATGACGCGCACACTATAAAAATCATTGACGGAACAATTTAGCACGGATGCGTATAAAAGAGCATTTTTCATGCTCATAGTTCGCTCCAAGCTATTATACATACTTAGTTGAGACTTCTTGGTTCCAACGATTTCCGCGAATTGTTGCGGAGTGTAGCCGCGTTCATAAATTTTATCGTAGAGGTGACATCGTTCAATCACGATGTCCATACGCTTACCTCCGATATGATAGACGTATCTATCGTATCAGAAATAAGGCGCGAAAAAAAGTTTAGATAATTATTATCAAGGAATGTGCGAAGATAAAGATTCGTCGTATAAACAAGTATAAGACATAAAGAGGTGGTTAAATGCCAGCAGATTTCAACGATGCATTCCATGCTTTTGAGAGAAGAATCAAGTACTTAAGCGCAAGATACTCTAGAACATCTAGACTCACATACGAAGATTACTATAGTCATCTAAGTGAGTGCCTGTGGAATTGCTTCAAGAAGTTTGATATTAATGCAGGAGCGAAATTTAGCACATATGTGTACAAGTCATTTAATATGAAAATTATCGATTTGTTGAAGAGTAAGGAGAGCAAGCAACTATCAAAGCAAGCATACTTTGACAACATGGTTGACGAGGACTCAAACGCGGCAACGTTTGAAGTTTCGGATGAAGGTGCAGAAGAACATTACAATCAGGTGTTGTACAAAAAGAAAGAACCCGATCAACTTGTGTTAATCGAGTTCCTCCTCCAGTCTCCCCAGACTGATTCTGCAACGACGGCAATCGTTGCAGAGTTTAGAAAGTGCGATGGAAACTACTCAGAAATCGGAAGATCACTGGGAATCCATCACGAGACAGCAAGGCGAAAGTTAATTCGACTATCACGTTCGTACGACCCTTTTAAACATGGTGAAATAATTGACTATTTTCCTAAGGGTGTCGCGATTAGACGAGAGTATCTTTCAGCCTAGAGCGTTAAGCTTAAATAGTCGGTCAGTCAATCGATACATAGCGGCAACCATGCCGATAACTCCGTGACTATCACGCTTAACTATAGGAACGGGAGGGCGATTAAGCATTACGTCCTTCCGAGTCCTAGTACGATATTGTACAATAACTTACCCTTTGAAACAAACCATAAGATGTAAGTTTATTTGAGTGCGTCCAAAAAGTTACTTTATATGTGTAAACTCAGTGTTTACAACACCTAATGTACTACATATGGTTGCCTAAAGTCAACGATTTTAGACCGAATTCATACATTTTCCGTAATTAATATTTACGTTTATGGGAGGTTTTGGGCGTGAAACACGATAATTTACGAGACTTTTACGATAATTATACGGATGATTCCGATTTATATTTCGATACATTTACGCCTCAATACGAAGACAATTCCGAAGATGATCCGCATGCTCATATTAAAGCGATTCGCGGCGTCAAGCTCGCATAACGGGAGGATAACGATATGTCTCAAGCGGTTAAAGTCTCGCATCATGCAAATAAGCGAGCAACCGAACGGTTTGGCGTCAAGCAAGAAGACGCAACGAAATGGATTCGCGATCAATACGCTTCTGCGATCTACGTCGGGGACACAATCGACAGCAGCGGTGCAAAGCGTAAATTATATAGCAATGGATCGGTAATATTCGGAGTGTCTATTGAGGACGGTTGCGTTGTAACAGTTTTTAAACCGACGAGTAAGCACCGCGAAATCAAGTCAAAAGTAACCGAATTTGTAGCGAAGGAAGTACGAAAAATTGATCGCAGGCTGCAAAAATCCGAACGTGTTTCTTCTATTAAAATAGCGGAGCTGCGATTAGAGATAGCAACGTTGGAATTACGCAAAGTTAAGTCGCGAAGCACGTCCGTTATAGCTGCGTGCGATGCGCGAATAGGTGCGATTTGTCAAGAGTTAGGCTTAATCGAAGCTGAGATTAAAGAAGCGGTGAGTGAAAGACACCTCGCACTCAAAACATACGCAGCATATGTATGATGCGGACTTTTGTCCGCGTCGGTTATACGACATTAGCGTTGAAGGTTCGGGATTTCTCGACCGCCCACGTAAAATAGCCCAAGCTTTCAGCTTGCGTACTAGATGATCGCTAGTCAGGTTGTGGGATAGTAAACGTTAGTGTCGTATCACGGACGCGGGAATATCCCGAGTTCTAATAATATAAGCGGAGGTATGCGAATGAGTATTCGTAATGCATTGAAACAACGCGAGGAGCGCCGAGATCAAGCGGCAAATGGCGGAATCAACGGTGGTCTGCCTGAAGGAGTCACGCGTTATGTCCGACTCGGACAAGAGCTGAAAGACGGGAAGACATTCGTTTTACTCGCGGACCCCGACAAGTGGTTCTTCTACTACACGCATGAGGACGGTGATTTTGCGACACATGCGACATACGTTCGCAAGCATACATGCTTACACAGTCCTCACGAAGTGGGCGAAGATTTCGGCAAATACGAGAAGCCTAACAAAACTGCATGTCTCTCGTGTGCAGCAAAGGCCAAGCGTAAGCTTTACTTTATGATTCCCGTGTTTGATCCACAATATAGTGAGTGGCGCGTGTTGGACCTGAAGGAGTACCACGCAAGCAATATTATCGGAGATTACGATAAGTTAGAAAAAGCTGCGCAGAAATTCCAGAAGGGGTACACACTCGTTGGCGATGCGGTCACTATCGGTAAAACGTCCGATGGGAAGTCTTACTCGATGTCATCCGGCGATTTAGACGACGCAGTCATCGAAGCCGCGAAGAAACTCGTAGGCCAGTCGATTGATTACGAAGAACTCGCGAACTTCCGTGAAGTCGATGATATTGCGAAGATTCTCGCGGAAGCAACGCCGGAAGCGAAGTTGGACAAGTCGGTACTTGGCGCAGCAATACCGCCTGTACAAACGAAGGATGACGTGGTTCCAATCGAGCCTCCGATTGACATTTCGGACGCGGATATTCCTTTTTAATTTCGAAAGGGTGGCGAATAAATGCGAGAAATTATCGAAGTAGTTGCGATTCTTGCGCTTGCTGCGACAGGTGGGTTTGTCTTCGCACAAGGCGGAATCTTTCCGGCAATTATTGTATCGGGTGCGGCGTTTGTCTTCGCCGTACCAAAGCTGACTAAAACGGGGGAATCGAATGGCTAGCGAGTCCACGAATATCGGGACTCATTCGGAGCTGCGAGTAATGACGGCATTACTCGCGAATGGGTACGAAGTATCAAAGCCTATCGCGCCGGAAGTGTACGATTTACAAGTGCATGACCCGCGAACAGGCGAGTTTTTCCGAGTACAAGTAAAAACAGCACGGTATCGCGAGCGTGAAAATCGACTCCCTGCGTATGTAGTCGATGCGCGAAAGGGTAACGGAGATCCGTATACCTTGCGAGACGCAGAGTATATCGCAGGCGTAACGCCAGATGCTGTTTACTTAATTCCCAACAAGGGACAAATCGAGTATTGGGCGCAGCCCAGCTTGATTGACGCAAAATGGATGCGGCTAGAAGAGGCATACCAACGCAACTAATAAACCATATCTGGGAGGAATTTATTAATGGCGAAATTAAACGGTGTAGTTTTGACGGCAGCAGTACTTGAATATAACGGAGAGAAATACGAAAACGTACTTGATGGGAAGGCACAAGCAGGCGATATCCTTTACGTTGAGGATTCCAACGGCCGCGACTACGTCACAGAAGGCGCATATTACGTTGTGGACGAGGTCGATGGTGCAGGTGACCCGCAAATCACCGACGATGACGGGGACAGCTTTGATGGATACAACATCGAGTATGCCGTCTACCGAAAAGTAGCTAAGCCTCAGACGGATGTGCCGCAGCAATATCGTGAGGTTAATCGGAAAGCAAATGTTGGTGAACGGATTCGAATCGTTGCAGCTACGATGACATTCGGAAAATATAAGAACGGTGATGAATTTATCGTTAATAGTTCTTCTCGTAACGTTGATGGTTCTATAGATCATATTAAAGTCGAGGACTTCACCACTGCTATATTAGACGAGGAGTACGTTGTTCTCAAATCTATCACGGAGCAACCTGAAGACATTATCGAAGTGGACGGCTTTAAATATCGTAAAGTTGATCGTCAACATAAAATAGGTGACTTCGTACTGATTACCGTAGCAGCGATAGATCTAACAAAGGGTAACGTGTATGAAATCAAACGACTAGACTACGATGGGGACGGTATTTTCTTCGACGACGGGGAAGACGAACGATATTTCTCCCGAAACACCGAGAAGAGACAGCTTGTCGAACTAATCCCGAATGCAGCCGCTGACCTCGAAAAACAGGTCGCTGAATTACAGATGAAGCTTTCCGAAGCCGAGGTGGAGCTTACAAAGGCGCGTGATCCACGAAATCAATTCGCAGTAGGCGATCAAGTTCGCTTAATCAGCGGTGGGCAGAAACATCCGTTATCTGGATACAACAATGGGACTGTTTACACAGTGAGTGACCCGACCTCCGAAGCTCATTCAGGTCATAGAATCCAAATTCAAGGAGGTACAACGCCAAATGGTTACGCACTTCCGACCGAAATCGTAAAGTTAACACAGGAGGAAATTTCACAGGCCAATCGGTTGAAAGTCGGTGAGTTTGCGCGAGTTGTCGGAGGGTTCGGAGATCATTCCGCAGATCGGGACGATGTGGTAAAAATTCTGCTAGATGACGAATCGACACAACCATTTAAATGTGGAGATATTGACGGAAAGGAGCTGACTCGTCCGTGGTTCCATGAATCAGAACTTGTCCGCGCAACTGACGAAGAGGTCGCGGAAGCCAGACGTAAGTTATCCGAAGCAGAACGATTTAAAGTGGGCGAGTATGCGCGCACTCTTGTAGAATCGGACTTGCCAAAAGGATCTATTGTTAAAATCGTACGAGATGATCAGGATAGCAAACCGTTTAAGGGGCAACTGCTCGACGAAAGTGACTTCGATTACTTTACGCAGAATCAGCTTGAGCGTGTGATGCCGGAAGCGTTGGAGTGGGCGAAGCTAGGTCGTAGTGTTGGCGAGTTTAAAGTTGGCGACGTCGTTGAGGTAACGAGAAGTCTTGCTGGACATCCTGTTGGGTCAGTCGGCGTAGTTGCAGAGTGGCCGAGTCACTTCCTTAGTCACTCTCACGGTAATAACACTGCGGTTAAGTTCAATGGCTCCATTAAAGACCACTCAGGTGACGTAAAACTCATCGCACCAGTCGAATCCGTCGTCAATCTCGCGGTGTCTGAGTAATCGGAGGGTCATCCGATGGAGGTTAAACTAACGTTAAATCTGCCGAAGCAATCTGATGCTTCGCGAGAAGCGGTGAAGCAAGCGGTTGCGAAACGCAGCAAGGCGAGGGAAACGGTAGAGGATGCTTTCGAGCGAGTCGGGCAGTTAAAGTTTGGCGAGAAGGAACGAGAGCTTTACGAGTTGGCTAAACATGCGTATTCCTCCGGAACGATAAGCAGGTTATCGGACGGTACGCTTACCAAAAGCGAGGTTCTCGCTATGGGTGCGAAAGTTCAACGGGAAAACGAGAGTGCGGCGCGGCAACGTCGCATCTCGGAAACCCTGCGAACGCGCCCCGAAAATTATCACATTATCACCGATGAGTCGGAACTTCCGCAGATGATTGTTCGTCTGCGGGAGGAAATTCGATTGCAGCAGCAAGACGAATGGTTTCGGGAAGTCTTCGAGCTATTCAATAACACGTTAATTCGTCGGAAGTTATCCGAACGTGGAATCGACATCCCTGCGGCTGTTTCTTTAACGGTGTGGGATACGGAGACATCCGGAGTTGATACACGAATTGACTTAACCGGTGGCTATTCGTTATGGCTTCCGTTGCTTAACGAAGGATATTATGTTGCCTACGGACATTTGACGGGCGAGAAGCAATGCCGCCGTTCGGTAGCACTCGAAGCTATTCGTCAATTCATGGAGAGTCCGCGACAGATCAAATCGTTCCACAATGCGGAATTCGACTTAGCAATGTTCCGGAATGATGGGATCGACGCAAAGGGTGTTCGTTTTGATTCGATGGATGCACAGAACATCCTCAATGATCACGAGGATAGTTACGGATTGAAGCCGCTATTCACACGTTATAAACAAATGATTGGCGGAGCCGCTCTTGAGATGGACGACTTTACATTCGAGGACTTGTTCGACAAAGGCTCTCCGATGGTTTACGAGATCGAAGTTGTCGGCATCTACGCGATTAAGGACGTTCACAAAGGTTGGCTGCTAACAAAGTGGCAAATTGACATGCTACGGAAACGCGACGATCTTCACGTTCCGTATTTTGAGATTCGACAGTATTTAACGGAAGTCAACGTGACTATCGAACGTACAGGATTCGAAATCGACCTCGATGAACTCGCGACACTAGGCGTTGAGTACCGAAAACGACTCGAACAAGCGAGAGTGGATTTGTTCCAGGCGTACAATATTGACGATGCGTTTCTACTCGATATGTCAATGACGATTAAAGGCGATAAGATTCGCGAATGGATCGAGAAGCAGACGCAACGTATCGCGAAGCAATCGGAAATGCTTTCTAAATGTCGTACGGAACTGTCCACCGCAAATCCGACGACGAAGAAATATGCGCAATTAAAGGAGAGAGTCCAACGTTATGAGACGGAAAAGCTTGCGGAACCGAATCCGCAAAATGCTCCGGATTATATTGCGGAATTTAACATCTCATCCAACGATCATATCGCCTATCTGATTTATGACCATCTCGGAATCAAGGACCGGACAAAGGAAATCGTCAAGGACAAAAAGAAGGTACGCGCTGTATCTAACGATGTTCTTCAACGTTATTTTGACGAGGAGGAGTCGTTGAAGCCGCTTGCCGAATACGCAAAATTCGATAAGCTGCTCGGAACATATGTCGATAAGATTCCGTATGCGCTCGACGTTGATGGGCGGTTGCACACGCAGCTCAAAACGGTATCAACTGGACGGTATGGTTCTAGCGGATATTCCGGCAAGCCTAACGAGCTGATGCCGGAAGATGTGCGCGACAGTAACTTCCTCGATACTATGCGCCGGCTGGTCGAGTGTGAGACGAAGGTTCCGAAAGGAACGAACCTTCAAAACATTCCGTCGCGGAACGAAGAAGGTTTGCGAGTACGTCGAACGTTCAAGCCGCGTGAAGGCTCGGTGTTTCTCGGGTCTGACTTGTCCGCGATTGAGCCGCGTATCCAGGCTCATCGAATGGCAGCGGAGTTCGGTGACTATGTCTTCGCGGAGATGTTCCGGAAGAAGCTCGATCCTTATGTCGAATTTGCTTCGATACTATTCGAAGTTTCGAAAGAGGTGTGTTACGAAGCGTATTACAAATCCGTTAAGGGCACACCGAATGCCGTTCCGCCTTATCGGAAGCTTATGAAGCAACTCTTCCTTGCGGAAGGTTACGGTCAGGCATTCGAGCAGTTTTATAAATCCGTCCAGCCCTACGGAGTTTCCGAGGAGCAGGCGCGGAGAGCTTACGCCAAGTTTGACGAGGTACTTCCGGGATTCAAGCGGATGGTCGAGACGACCTTCGAGCATTTGCGGTCACATGGTTGGGTCGCGACTCTATGGGGACAAAAACGGAGATTTCCGGAGTATGTTGCGCAATGGAAACGCCTATGTCAGCTCATGCGGAAGGTCCGCATTAGTGACAAGAACGATCCGGAACTCGGAAAGAAGTCGTCGAAACTCAAATGGGAAGAACGTTCGGAGTTTTGGCAGCTTATCAAGGCGACTGGTCGTGCAGAGAGACAAGCGTTTAACCATACGATACAAGGTTCGGGCGCTAACGTTCTACAGTTATGCATGATCCGAAGCTATTACGAGCTGACGCTTGCTCGCGGATGGGAATTTAACCTGACGTTGCATGACGAGCAAAAGCACAGCGTTCCACTCGACCAGTTAACGGAAGAGGCTATCGCATTATACGACGATATCATGACGAATACGGTTACGTTGGAGACTCCGTTAGAGTGCGACACAGTGATTGAAATTAACTGGATGAGTGAATATGCCGCGGAAGATTGGGATTTTGAGAACGGAAAACCGAAAGGGGATGTGTAAGTGAAATTGATCGAAGCGCGCTGTGTGCGTAAAGAGTACGGATATGAAACCGGAAAAGGTTCCGTCAGAGTTAAGTTAGTGGACGACGTAGGCAACGCGATAAAAAGTGCATCAATATATGCAGGCGAATCAGAGGATGCTACATTCTATCGCGATTTAGACGGAGCGTTTAATATTGCAGACCTCGTTAAAGTTGCGTACGAAGCTGGAAAACGAGGCGAGACATTGGAATACGAGTTTGTGGACGAAAGTGAGGACGATTAATGCTCGAAACGACCGGACTCGATCATGAAACGGATTATATTACGGAGATTGCCGCAATCCGCACCGATGGGATTCGCGAGTATGGTCGGTTTCATACTTTCGTCAGATTACAGCAGGGAGTCGAAATTCCAACGGAAATCACAGAGTTAACCGGAATCACATCGGAAGATTTGACGGGAGCACCGATAGAGTACGATGCGCTCCAGGCACTTAAAGCCTTCACGTATGGGACGACTATTGTTGCGCATTATGCGCCGTTTGACCTTTCGTTCGTTTCCTATGTATTCACACCATTTAATTTCGTATGTACTCGCGCACTATCGAAACTAGTCGAGCCGCCAGAATCTGCGAGTTTGAAAGACGTTTGCGCTCGTCATGGGATCGAACTTAACGGACATCACCGCGCAATGAATGATGCAGAGGCTACCGTAAAAGTATTCGGCAAGCTACGAGAGATTGCGGAGATCAACGGGATAAGCTACCGGAACGTCGTGATCGACTCGGAAGAGCGTCCGTTAAAGTTTACGCCTAAAGGCGCGATAGTCCGGACTATTCGGAAGGAGGCGGTTTAGTGGCGGGAAAGATCAAAGTTCCACGATGTACGAGTTGCGGAAAGGAAAGT
This sequence comes from Paenibacillus sp. ACRRX, assembly GCF_022346885.1. Classification (GTDB taxonomy): domain Bacteria; phylum Bacillota; class Bacilli; order Paenibacillales; family Paenibacillaceae; genus Paenibacillus_B. The sequence continues at coordinate 941,849 of NZ_JAKRNK010000002.1, read as the reverse complement.
GAGTTCGGTTACTGTTACGAATGCCTTTGCCGTTGTGAAATAATCACGCGAGATAAACAGCAGGTGTCTGGAGATTTTACAATTGTCGATTGGTTTACCTCGCGGGCGAGTGCAGGTCTTATAGTCGAGGATACCCAATCAGGCGTTAGATATCAATTATACATGTCAGATGTATTTGCATACTTAGACGGATTGAAACTTGCCGATCTTACATTGGAGGAGACGAAGAAGGGCTCGGCATATGGCTGGAAAGTTATCACAGAGGAGGCGGTCATATCACAGTAAACAATCGATCAGCAGCGCAAATGTTACGAGAACGAACGCAAGCAACCGAATCTGCCGAACTAGGCGAGCGATTAGTAACGGACTTCCTCGCAATGCTGGACGCATGGCACGCAGCTCCCGAAGTGTTCGACGATGAGTTGGATGCGCAGATTCATCGCTGGTATGCGGACATTTTATCGGACCACAGCCGTAAGGTATGGCCACCGCGAAACATGCCGTACTTCTCGCCTTCATCCGCGAATAGTTGCCGACGAGAGCTATATGAGAAGTTACGGAAATCACCGAAGGACAAGCGCGTACAACCGCCGCACCAAGGGCGATGGACACGATTCGGGACTGCGATCGGCGATACGATTCAACGCGATTTACTTTTCATCGAAAAGCATTACGTAAAGGCGCTTGGACGCACACCTCGGTTTACTGTTGAGACAAATTTTCTACGTGAGCCGATGTTCGAAGACTTCGCAAAGAAGTCGCAAGTAATCGAACATAACGGAAAGAAATTCGCGCTCTACGGAACTTGTGATGGCGTTATGCTTTATCGGACGGATGATGGAGAGATTATCCGCGTCGGTCTCGAAATCAAGTCGAAGCAAACGACGGCGGCGAAAACTTCTCACTACTCGATGCGTGCGCCAGACGAGAGTCACGTCAAGCAATGCGTCACATACTCGCTGATGTACGGTGTTGACCACTACATCATCTTGTATGTAAACGCGTCGAAATCAAACTGGAACCTAACAGAGGAGCAATATGCAAAGTCTCCGGATATACGAGCATTCTACGTCAACGTCACTGAACGCGATAAGCAGGCGCTTATGGACGAATTTGTTGACGTAATACAAGCGGTAGAGGACGGCAATCCTCCGCCGGTAAATCCGGAGAAATGGACGTTCAATGGCTTCAAATCGGCAATTGCTCAGTCATTGACGGATGAAGAATTTTCGCAGCTTGAACGTAAGGTTGCGCAAGTCTTACGGTCACAAATGTCGGACGCGAAGAAACGAGATTATGCGCGGTGTCTCGATGATATCGTCAGGATTCGAGGGGAGGCGGTTTAGTTGGGTACGGAAGTAATCGATAAGATTTCGCAGTATGTTGATGCGCTTGCGGCTAGTCTAGGTGTAGCAGCGACGCATGTATACGAAGTAATGATTCGACAGATGGTTGCAGAAGGAATCGTATATGGCGTGCTACTCTCGTTACTATACATCGTCGTTGCAATTGTTGTCTTAAAATTAGCAAAATTGACAGTTGTTAAATGGGAAAGTCTTACCGTGAAAGGTTGGGATTATCCTGTCTTTGTGGGTTGGTTTGTCGGCGGATCTCTATTCACTGCCCTTACTATAACGGTCTTTAGTACTGTTCCAGAAAGTGTAATGAAGTTATGTAATCCAGAATATTTCATAATTCGCGACATTCTTTCGGTGATTAAGGGGGCGGTTTGATGCAGATCAAAGTTGCAGGTACTCATTACGAAGTTGTCCGCGAAAAGTTACTTGGTGCTGCTGAAAATATCTACGGAGACGCTAACTTCACGATTCATCGAATTAGAATCGACGAGTCCATAACGCCAGAACGTGCACAGCAAACGTTGATTCACGAACTACTTCATGCAATCTTCTACGAGGCTGGATATGACGAACAGGACGAGGATGTTATCCGACGCGTTTCAACCGTACTCTATCAAGTCCTTGCAGATAACGACGTACTCTCGCTAATGGAAGAGGTTGCGGAAAAGGCGGTGATCCATTGATGCTTGAGCATCCGGATATCACTAACGTTAATCTGACGGGATATCCGCAGACAGAGGCATACACGCAGGTTATTGTTCAGTGTCCAACGTGCAACAACGTTCATCATGTGACCGAAGTCGTGCTCTGTTATCGATCCGAGCATTACTTTTGTAATCAATCGTGCTTCGTCGAATGGATGTTAAACAACGATGATCTTTCTTGGTCGGAGGTGGGCGATTGATTACCTACCATCTCGGATTAGACACATCGTTGACTAAAAGCGGATGGGCAATCATATCGGTTGCTCACCGCAAAGCTTCACTCGTTGATTACGGACTTATTAAATCCACCGCAAAACTAAGCGATGGCGAACGGCTGCGGCAGATTCACATGGGTATAACCGGAATTATAGCGAAGTACCCGCAAATTGAACGCGTCATTCCACGTGAGGAAGGGATCGTGCGGTTCAACGTTGCGACAAGGCAGGTCTTCAAAAGTCACGGAGTCTCGGAGTTTGCGTTAGCGGATTACAACATCGCGGATATCAATATCCAGACGGTCAAAGCGTGGGCACGTCGAGTCACAGGCTCACCTGGAAGCCGAAAGGACAAAGATATGATCGCAGAAGCTGTGCGGATTTATTTCGGAGATCCGACATTACAATTAAATAAAGGCGGGGACGAAGCCGACGCCATTGCGGTAGTGCTCGTCCATCTTCAACGCGAAGGGTTGATAGCTGCGTGAGCCAACTCGGTAGACTACGGTGGCTAGAGCGGACGCTTGCATGTGAACTGGAACACGTCAGGCATTGCCTAACAATAAGACAAGAAGACGTCGCGAAGCTAGTTGCGGATGAGGCAGATATCCGGCGGCGGTTATCCGAGACAAAAAGCGCAATCGAGGAGGTTTCGTGTGACAGAGCAGCTATTGACCGATGATTTTATCGCAGATTATCCGGAGTTTCCGGAACATATGAATGCTTTAGGAACTTTCGTTTATTATCGGACTTACTCGCGCTGGCTACCGTCAAAAGGCCGGCGCGAGACGTGGAAAGAGACGTGCCGCCGAGCGGTCGAGTACAACGTCCATCTCGGCGTGAAGCATACAGAGAAAATCGGATATCCGGTAGATTTCGAATGGCATCGTAAGGAAGCCGAGATGCTCTTCAATAACATGTTCAACCTGCGGCAATTCTTGTCGGGACGGACGTTGTGGGTTGGCGGTGCGGAGAATGGTGTTGCCGAGCGATATCCTCTATCTAACTTTAATTGTTCGTTTATTAACATCAAATCGTGGTCTGACCTAGGCGATCTCTTCTATTTGTTAATGGTTGGGACGGGCGTTGGATTCAAATGTACTAAGGCGTTCGTGGCAGGACTCGCACCAATTCGAACGAACACAACGTTATTGCATTCCGATTATGAGCCGGTTCCAAAAGAAGCGCGATATGAGCACTCCGTACTCCGAGATATGGATAATGGTTACGCAAAAATTTACGTTGGAGATTCGAAGGAAGGATGGGTCGAGAGCCTGCGAATTTACCTCGATATCCTTACGGAAGCCAAGTGTGAGCATATCCATACTGTAAAAATCTCGTACAACTCGGTTCGACCGAATGGCGAGCGACTGAGCACATTCGGTGGCACTGCGTCTGGTCACGAACCACTACGCGAGATGTTCGAAGGAATCGACAATGTTTTGAAGAATCGGATTGATCGAACGTTAGAACCTCCCGAATATGCTTGGCATGAAGACGGTGGGTATTATGGATATCACCGAGTGCGTCCGATTCACATCCTGGACATCGCGAATCTCATCGGAAATAACGTAGTGGTCGGAGGCGTTCGAAGGACTGCGGAAATTGCGCTGTTCGACGCAGATGATTTCGAGTGTGTCTTTGCAAAGTATGGTATCAACGGCATTTGGAACGAGGAGCAGCACCGCAAGGTAATCGAAAAGACTCGCGCGCTTGGTCTCGAAAAGGAAGCGAAGTTTCTCGAAAGTATTCCGTTGAACAATCCGAATGCTCGTCCATTGCATCACCGTCGAATGTCGAACAACTCCATCGCGTTTGAGTTGAAGCCTTCCCGTGAAATGCTGAACTTGATATTCGAAATGATGCAAGGGGAAGGGGAGCCGGGTTTCGTTAATCTCGAAGAGGCGCGGAGGCGTCGTCCGAATGCTGAAGGATTAAATCCCTGCGCTGAGATACTTCTCGATTCGTATGGTGTCTGTAACCTGACTACCGTTAACATGATGGCATTCGTTAAAGACGGAAGGCTCGACGTAGAATCGTTAGACGAAGCACAACGATTATCCGCCCGTGCCGGTATGCGAATGACTCTCGCAGAATTAGAGATTCCGCACTGGAATGCGGTTCAGCAGCGCGACAGGTTGCTAGGTACTTCGTTGACCGGCGTAAAGGATGCGTTTGCCAGCATAACAAAGCGACATGCAGCGTGGTCTAGCCCGTCCATGGATTATGAAGCTGCGACGTTACAGCATCTAGGGTACATGGCGCGAAAAGAAGCCGACAGTTACGCAAAGGAACTTCGAGTGTCCTCACCGCTTCTCGTAACTACTGTGAAGCCGGAAGGCACGTTGTCGCAAGTAGCCGGTGGAGTTTCGTCTGGTCTGCATTGGTCGCATTCGCCATATTACATCCGACGCATCCGAATAAACGCAGCCGATCCGTTAGCACGCGCAGTAATCGACCTTGGGTGGACGGTAAATCCCGAGGTTGGTACACCAGGTGAGACGAACGAAGAGCGCATGGCAAACGCAAGGACTTATGTAATCGACTTCCCTGTCGCAAGCAGTGCGACGCGAACAAAGGACGATGTTTCGGCTGCGGAACAACTCTACACATACTTCGCGTTCCAACGTCACTACACGGAGCACAACTCGTCAAATACAATCACGGTTCGGCCGCATGAATGGGCGGAAGTCGAGTCGATAGTTCACGAAAAATGGGACGAGTTCACGGCGGTATCATTCCTCGCGTTAGATGGCGGTACATATCAACTAGCGCCATACGAAGCGATTTCCCGCGAACAGTATGAGGCGTTATCCGCGAAGATGAAGCCATTTGATCCTACGATATTGCAACGATTTGAGACGGATGGATTAAGCGATTTAGATGGCGCGGATAGTTGCGAAGGCGGTTACTGTCCAATTCGATAGACAGCGAGGTACCTGCGTATGGCATCAATAATTATGTACGAGATCCTCACGACAATCCGCAAGCATCCGTTTCTTCTAACGGTAGCCGAAATCACTTGGCTGTCGGAGGAAGAAGCGAGAAAGGTTGACGGGATGATTGCTGAAGGATTCCGGCAAGCTGCGATTAAACGAAAGGAGGATGCGCGTGGATATTCTTAATACATTTGGTGGAGATCCAGAAACTGCGCTCTCACTAGGCGGATTTATTAACGGAATGTTTATCGTAGCTGGCGTTGCTATTCTTGCGAGTTCAGCCGAAAGTAAAAACGGCAAAGGCGCATTCCTCGGGTTCCTCATCGTTCTGATAGGACTTCCGATTTTACTTTCGGGCGTAGGCGTGAAGGAAACCGGAGAGTTCACGCCGATACGACATGAGGTAATGCTTCGCGACGGTCAAGTAATCGACGCGACCAAATACGAAATCGTCGAGCAACGTGGGAAGATTTACGTGATTCAAGAACGGGAGGCATCCGAATAGTGTTCGCTATCTTAACGCGCACAATCGAACTATTGCTTTGCGGAAAGGGTGGCGAAGAATGAACGTTGAACACGCGAAAGGTTTACGCGAAATTCCCGTCAAGATCAAGCGGCTACATCCCGACGCAGTCATTCCGAAGTATGCAACGGATCTTGCGGCAGGCTTCGACCTAGTCGCGGTTGAAGACGTGATAATCGCGCCAGGAGAAACGAAGCTCGTTCCGTTAGGATTTGCGGTGGAAATTCCGGAAGGGTTCGAAATGCAGATTCGGCCGCGTTCGGGAGTTACGTGGAAGACGAAGCTTCGCGTAGGGAATTCGCCAGGGACGATTGATGCGGATTTCAGGTCGGAAGTGAAGGTCATCGTTGATAACATCTCCCGTGAAGGATTGAGCTTCAGCGAATGGGTACGTGATATCACCGGAAGTCCTTACGGAATTAGTGGCGAGTATGAAGATGGAACATACATCGTTCGCAAAGGTGATCGTTTAGCTCAAGGCGTAATCGTTCCGGTCTGTCGCGCTGACTTCATCGAAGTTGACGTATTGAGCGAGACGGGACGAGGCGACGGAGGATTCGGATCAACAGGTGTAGGAACGGGAGGCGTAAATGTGTTCGAAAAAATTACGAGGTTCGATGATTCGGACCTTAATGGTAAAACGCTTGAAATGTACTATACAAAGTGTGGCGGGATGGTTCTACTTGCGGGTAGAGACGTAGAGACTGGAGTTATATATGTAATAAGACTCGAAAAGGAGGTACGTGAGTAAATGAGCGATAAAATCGCGTTAGCAAGTCCGGTATATGAAATCATCGATATCAAACGGCGAACAAAAGCCGAGACAATGAGAGATTGGCGCCAAGGCGACCGAATCCGATTCAGCACCGTCATGAAGGCGATGGCTGGCGCATCTGGCGGCGGAGTTTACGCATCCATGTACTGCGCGGCGAACTTGACGCAAGGTACTAGCGTGTATAAATCGCAAACTCAATTATCCTGCTTCTTCGGATTCGGAACGGATTCATATTACGATAAGTACGCGACGTTTACGATTCAGGAAATTAATTCATAGATAACGCCCATTCAACGCAGCCTCATCGGTATTATCTAATAGCACGCCGAAAGGAGGCGGTCATATCATCGTTTATCTCGCGTTGCTGCTAAATCTATTAGCTAACGTAGACGCGACGCACATAGACGCAGATACTAAACCGACTAAGCCCATCGAAAAAGTAACGATTGAATCGAAGCAAGAACCGGAATGGGAAACGTGGACACTCACGGCATACGACGATTCACCCGAAGAAAACGGAGGCTGGACGATCACTGCGAGCGGCGAGGAGTTTCACGACAACTATACGCTTGCATGTCCGCGAGAGCTTCCTTTTGGAACCGAGATTGAAATTGAAGATATCGGAGTTCGCGTCTGTCAAGACGTGGGCGGAGCCATTAAAGGCAAACGGCTCGACGTATTTATCCGAGATGCTGACGAGATGCGGCGTTTCGGGAGGCAAGAGCGGAAAATCCGGATATTAAACGAAAAGGGGACGGTTGAATGACGAAGATCGACGGACGTAAGGCGGAGATTATCAACGCAGGTAATTGGTACAACACATACGCGGGTTTCGCAGTAAGACACGGATATCCGGACGCGGCCTACAACGTTTATGATCAAGGCAAAGACCTTCGGAAGGAACCGAAGAATGGAGATTATGTAACGTTGTTGGTTAGCGGAGAGCATGAGAGTAGTGGAGTTACACTTTGGATCGTTGAAGCTTCGAATGGTGAGCGACACATTATCGGTGAAAAGGGGCTGCGTATATTGGACGATGTTATCGGAAATGTAACGGTACTGAAGGATGAACTCGGATTACAACGTGAGTATCGCGAGGTTAAACGGAAGGCTGAAGTTGGTGAACGGATAAAAACAACTGATAAGAGTTTGATATATGACTACTCAGATCGTGATGTTCTTACAATTACGGATAGTGATCGATGGAATGACGGTATTGGTGTTAGTGCTGGTCAAGCAGCGTTATTCCATAGTGAATACGTGGTCCTCGAACCGACCGACATTGTCCGAATCAAGGACGAGCGCTTCTGCGCGGTCAAACGTCAGGCAGACGTGGGTGAGCGCGTGGTTGTTGTTAATGAAGGCAGAGAGTCGAGCGGAGGTCGTTACTACTGTAAGGGAGACTTTGGTAATATGACTGGTTTCGGAATTTCCAATGGTAATATTCGTGTGGAGTTCGAAGATAGCGCTAGTACTTGTGGGAACGGTAATCGAGCGGTTTCTCCTGATGATTACGTCGTACTCGAGCCGTTAGCTAAAGCATCTTCCACCGAGCAATCGTCGCAACCTACCGAACAGCAAGCGCAGATTGACGGCCTGACCGAAACGGTTGCGAATCTAGCTCGAAGACTATCGAAGGCTGAGACGCAGCTTCGTGTAGCTCGCGAGGACATCATTTTGATCGAGGAAGGTGTGAGCGAGGATATCCGCAAGTTGGAGGAGATAGTTGCGGAGTTGGAACACATACAGGTTCCGAAAGAAGTCTGCGAGCCTGTCATAAGCAAACCGCTAACTCGCGATGGGATTATCGAGCAGGCGAAGGCGGACGTTGCGGAGTTGATTCGAATAGGTGACGCTTTGGAAGCCAGACTGCCGTGGCAAACGCCGTTTTATTCGAAACTCTATTGCGTAGAGTTTGCGGTGAACAGGAAGAAACGAACGGTAGTTGCGTTGATTCGTTATGGATTTGGCGATAAAGTTACGATTCAATCCCGTGGGATCGCAAAGGCCGCACCAGACGATTGCTTCAACGTTTATATCGGACAAGCGATTGCCCTTCGTCGCGCTCTCGGATTGGATTTTCCGCAGGAATACGTGAATGCTCCGCAGCCGACGGAGGTTCGAGTTGGAGATGTTGTGAAGTATTGGGATAATCGCGTTTCCGAAGTGGTACAAGAACGTACACCTCAGCAGGGATCTGCATGTACAGGCGTTGATTTTGCAAACAGGCGTTTTGAAGACGAGTGCGTAGAAATTCTCGACGACTCCCGCGATGGTCGTTACGGGGAGGTGTATAGCGTTTGAAGAATGAGTACCACATCGACGGAGATGTTATCAAAATATTTGTTAAATTACGAGATGATGTATTTGTAACAATCGTCGATCGTGATAGTTTTGACGTCGTAAACAGCTTTCGTGGATCGTGGTATGCATTTAAAAATAGGCACAATCTTTATGTGGCAATGTGTCTTCGAGAGAAAGGGAAAAACGTTTATCACTATTTACATCGGGTAGTTAATGACTGTCCTCCTGATTTGGTAGTCGATCACATAAACGGTAACACTTTTGATAACAGAAAAAGTAATCTGAGAAATGTGACCGTAGGCGAGAACACTAAAAATAGAAACGGACCTAATCGCGATAATAAATCCACAGGTGTGTTGGGCGTGTATTACAGGAAGGAGATTGATAAGTTTAGGGCAATCATCGGGTACGGGGATAGACTTATACATTTAGGACATTTTCCCACAATCAATGAAGCCATAGCCGCGAGAAAAGAAGCAGAAAGAATCTATCAACCATTTTCAAAGAGAATCAGAAATAGAGGGTATGTTAAGCAGGTATCTTCTAAAAGTCAAGGAGGCTGAAAATGAACATTGCTATCTGCGGTAAGCTTCGATCTGGTAAGGATTCTGTTGGAGAATATCTTTGCGAGAACTACGGTTACTCACAGTTCGCTTTCGGCGACGAGTTGAGGCGATACGCAAACGAACTGTTCGGGATTCATGGCGGCGGCAAACGCCGTGAACTCTATCAATGGTTTGGTCAGGCGATGAGAGAGCGCGATCCTGACATTTGGGTTCGAAAGTGCTTCGATTCTATCGAGACATACCGATCTTTTTCTGCCGCGGACTACTACATGTACGGAGAGAAGACGGAACGTGCCGTCATCTCCGACCTTCGTCAACCCAGCGAATATGACCGATGTCGCACAGAAGGCTTCGTCATCATCCGCGTAACAGCTCCGGATGGCATCCGTATTCAACGCGCGATAGAGTCAGGTGACAAGTTCGATTATGCTGATCTCGTTCACGAGACGGAAAGCCACGTTGACTCATTCGTAGTTGATTACGAGATTATCAACGACGGGACTCTCGACCAACTACACTCGCAGATTGATTCGTTTATGGAGGCGGTTGGTTTTGAGCGAATCGGATAAACAAGCGTTAATATCCGCGATGGAAGCCGGATTTAGGATCGGCTTCCGCGTTGGTTACGTAAAAGGACGCAATGATTCCGCGATGGAACGTCGGTTTGATTCGGCGCCTCCGGATGGGTATCTCGCGGAATTGCTGTTAACTACGGAGGAGGCGATTTAATGGGCACGGTCAAAGTTGATATTGCGGAAGATTCCCGTAAGTACATGCAAACCTACGCATTAAATACGGCAAAAGGCGTTGAGAAGCTGCTTCGCGACCGGCACAAGATTGCCGCACGGAGATTCGGCGGAGATTACGCTGCTTGCGACATTATCCTTGATCTTAACGATGCGATAGATAACGCAAAGTTGTCGAGGCGGCAAGCGGAGTCCGTTACGTACCTGTACGGCTGTGACATGACGCAAACCGACGCAGCCGCAGAGATGGACGTGACGCAGCAAGCGGTGGCGAAGTTCAGCGCAGAGGCATGCCGGAAGATTGCGAGAGTGTTCCGCGATTGGGATTACGGGGAAGTTGCGGTGGAGATGACGGAGGAAGGCGAGGAGTAATAAGCGTGATAAGCAGGCGTTTATTACTGTTCCTAACATCGTAGTCTGTTCGCGGCAACGGACAGGCTTCAGAAAATATACGAGTGGAGGCGGTTTGTTGAGAGAGTTGATCGTAGATAACTTCGCAGGTGGCGGCGGTGCAAGCGAAGGAATCGAAATAGCTACGAGACGCAACATCGACATAGCAGTTAACCACGATCCAGCAGCAATCGTTATGCATAAAGCGAATCATCCAGATTCTGAGCACTACTGCGAGTCGGTATGGGACATAAATCCGATTCAAGCAACACGCAACCGTCCTGTTGGTATAGCGTGGTTTAGCCCAGACTGCACGCATCACAGCAAAGCGCGTGGTGGAAAACCACGCGAAAAAAGCATTAGAGGACTAGCGTGGGTTGTTGTGAGGTGGGCAATTACTGTACGCCCTCGATGTATCTACCTTGAGAATGTAGAAGAGTTTAAGGACTGGGGGCCGTTGTTAGATAACGGAACTCCGGATGAGTCGCAAAAGGGTGTGACGTTTAAGTCTTTCGTCAAATCATTACAATCGTTAGGTTACGCGGTTGAATGGCGTGAGCTACGCGCATGTGATTACGGAGCGCCAACGTCCCGCAAACGACTATTCCTTATTGCGCGATGCGATGGCTTACCGATAGTCTGGCCGGAAGTGACTCATGGAATAGATACTCCTTTTCGGAGTGCTGCGGAGATTATCGACTGGTCTATCCCTTGTCAATCTATTTTCTCGCGTAAAAGAGAGCTTGTCGATAAGACCAAGAGAAGAATAGCTCGCGGTATAGTTAAATTTCTAATCGAAGAGGATAATCCGTACATCTTATCGGAGGAACAAGTACGTGCCACAAACTGGTTAAGCGATCCCCCTTCCGACCAATCGGATATATTTGGAGGTTATATATCGAGTTATTACGGTGAGACATCTTCGACGGAAGTGAGAGGTAGTGAATTAGATAGTCCACTCCACACGATAACAGCCGGCGGTAATCGTTTTGCGCTTGTAACCACTCGATTATCAAAGGACTTTTCGAAGGAACAGTCGCATCGAGTGTCCGCATTCTTGACGACATACTACGGAGCAAGCACGGGACAGGACCTCCGTAGTCCAATTAATACTATAGTGACGAAAGATAGATTCGGGCTTGTCGTAGTAAAAGGGACGCCATACCACATCACGGACATAAGCATGCGAATGTTATCTCCCCGCGAGTTGTACAGAGGGCAAGGGTTTCCTGATGACTATATAATCGACCCTATCTTTAATGGAAAGCCACTTCCTAAGTCTGAACAAGTTGCGAAATGCGGCAATTCAGTTTCGCCTTTGATGGCTGCGGCGATTATTCGAGCTAATCAACCTGAGATGTGTAACAACAGCAATTATAGACTGGAGGCGGTTGTTTGAAGACATTCCGAGGGGATTCCGATTATAAGGGAACATTTGAACGTGCGGCAACGTGTTTGATTGACGCAAAGATCGAGGACAGAGACGAGCGTATGACGGCGGTGCAGGCGTTGATTGACGAGTATATAACGCAAATAGGCGAGAAACCTGACGGAACCATTCTCGAGCAGTTGACAGACTATATATTGCGCGAGGAGTTGACGGACGACAATCCGCACAAGGTTACGCATAATGAGTATCCGTTTTTAAGTCGAATGCAACTAGAGCGCAGACAATTTGGACAACGCGGCTCACAGGATTCGAATATTGGCGGGGAATCCTCGCTAGATTCGTTTCATACGTACGATGCTGACGGTAGAAACCACAGATATCCTGCGCGAAGAAAGCTTACTGAGCACGAGCAGTTATTCGTAGATCAGTACACAAAGATACGGAATAAGGCACGCGCAGAACAATACAAACTCGACACATCTCCTGGAGCTGTGCTTGCGTACAATCTCTACGATACTGGCGGTGAATTGACGCAGGAGTTCGTCGCCTGTTGGAAAGCAAGTGAGGTGTTATCGTGGGTATAGTTATATCACTACCTGACAATCACATCGAACTGTCGCCAATAGATATCCGCAAAAAGAAATACCTTTTCGATAGTTGTGACACAGGAATATACGTTATTTATGACATGGAAGGGCTGGTCATGTACGTAGGCAAATCAAAACACTTACGAAACAGACTGCTCGCACATCTCCGCGGCAGAGACGTCACAAATGGACATGCTGACAAAATTGTGAAGGTTAGAGTTTACTTCGTCGAGGACAGACTAGAGCGAGAATTATACGAGACATACGCAATCAACACGCTAAAGCCGTGGTTAAATTCTGCTAAAGTTTATCATGACGAAGCTCTAGTTCACATCGAAGAAGAAATCGCGGAAACAGAATTAGTCATTAGAGATTTAGAGGAAGAGCGCGCCATGATTATCGGAGATGATTATACAAAAGACGGTGAATACGGTCATTTTGATAATTCTCAGGTGTACTTGTATTCAGAAGAAACTAGAAAATTAGCAGAACTAGAAAGCGAAATAAAAGAGAATAAAACTAAACTTACTAGACTAAAAGCTGTTTCATGAGGTTGTAATTGTGCTTATCTCATGACTATAAAGGTGAATCTTTGTGACCTGATCGGACGCTCTCCGGTTGGGTCTTTTTGCGTTTATATTTATCACTCGAAAGGTAGGCGTTGTATATGGCGGAATCTACTTCACGCGAATCAAACGCATTTGCGGAAAAGCATCGCGAACTAAACGTAATGAACCTCGGAACAATGACGGTGGGTCTCGATGTATCCGAAGCACTTGTTGGACTCAAAGCGATCCAACGCGAAGCAAAGAAAGCTGCGCAGGCGTTACGCGAGTTGGAAAGTGCGATGATGGCGGTGGTTGGCGATAATTAATCGACAGCACACCGCAGAGCATATCGCATTTACCAGAACCGGTACGGCGTTCGATCCAGAAACCGGTGAAACTCTCGTTTATGCGCCAGCAGCCACACACAAGGTGACTAACATCGCGCAGTCTGAAGCTTACAAAGATCGTCGTCAATTTAACGGAAGACAACCGGACTTTACCTTTACCGCGATGGAAGCGATAAGCGAAGTGATCAGCGTATTGACTACGGCACAATGTGGATACCTTACGTTGCTTCAGTGCTATGTCGGATATGACGATGGATTACTTGTAAGCGCCGATGGCTCTCCGATGAAGTCAGCGGATATGCTCGATGCGTTACAACTAAAGCGCAAGCGACAGACATTCTACGACTTCATGAACGCATGTATTGAACACGGAATAATCACACAGGGCGACGGTGGATACCGCGTTAATCCTAAGTATCATTTTCGGGGAGTAACGCAGAATCGAGCCGTCGTTCGTTCATATACGGCAAAAGTAAAACAGCTATATCGCGAGGTACGGGCGGTTGATATCGGGTTAATGTATCGAATGTTTGCGTTTGTACACTACGGGACAAATGCATTATGTGCGAATCCACTCGAACGCGATCCGGAGAAGATTCGGTGGTTCAGTGGGAAGGAACTCGCGGAGGCAATCGGAATCGATCCGAAGGAGTTATATAAGCGACTTCCCCGGATGAAGTTCGGTAATGAATACGTAATTGCTCGATTAACTGTCGGAGATACAACCTCCTACGTATTCAATCCGAACGTATTTTATCGGAAAAGTACGAAGCCGGACGACACACTTATCGCCATGTTTTCGACTAAGGCGAAATAAAAAGGTGTGCTTATTCGTACAAAACGGGGTAAAAAGGTGTGCTTATTCGTACAACATAAAACGCCGAAACTCCACGTGGCACTAAGTGAGTCGCCATTTTGGGTGTTAAATTATATCTTAATCTTCTCCAATCGGTAAATTTAACGGGAGGGAGTCCGATTCATGGCGTACATACTTTTCGTTGTTCAAACACAAGAGGAAGCGAATGTAATGAACGCAAGCTTTCCGATATCTGACGTTGATTACTGGCTAGCGATATACTGCGGACAACGCGTTTGTGGATTACGACATAAGACGCAACGTCCGAATGTTGTCGTAGTGGGTTACGTTGAATTGACGGATAAAGATAAACACTGGACTAACGAGATATTACGTCCATGTGCGGATTATAATGCGGTTTGGGTAACGGGGAAATACGAAGGAAAGAGATAATCGCTGCGGAACTGCGTTCCTTGCGAGCACGGCCGGACAAGCCGACCATGCAATACCTATAACATACATTATTCGCGGATATTTAAGAGAGCGCGGGTGGGTTGTCTAATAACTACATTGCCGAGCGCCTTGGCGCGAAGGCTTGTGCTTCAGCACAATTCTGCCTTTGCTCTTTTATATTTATATCCTCGATGAGCTATCAGCTCCACGTTAATACAACAACGCCTTTATCGGCCATATAAACACGACAGGTATCCGCATGATTATAACACATGATTCCCGTTAGTTTAGCCGCTTTACTACCGTATAGGTATGACGCCTATGATCGTATGGAGAGCGGCTTATTTGCCGCGGATTCTGCGGTAGAAACAACGGTGTGTATCTTACGGATGATTGACGTTAGATTAAACGGCATTTAATGAAGCGATTGGTTGGCGTGGGGATACGTTGCCGATACGGTAGCATACGAGGTTAGGCGGACTCATATAAGTACCTATTCGCGTATATCATCGGTTGGGCGGTAACGACCGGAGGCCCTCGTCAAACTCACGGGGGCGTCGAGTCAAGCCGGAATCCACCGGGAATCATCGTTGATATGCGATGCATAATCGTTGCATAAACGAATGAGCGTTCGTGTGCTACCCGTTGCATAAACTACCAGTTACTCGCGACAGTAAACGGACATAAACCGCGTAGTTATGCGGATGTTTATCGGTGCCAAATGGTAATGCATATTCGTTGCATAACGTTATTTTATGCATACGAAATAAACGGCGTAGTGGCGCGGGTTTCCGGGATTTACTGTAGTCTAAAACCAGAGTTTTGTACACATGTATATGCATAAACGTTGCATAACGTAATTACTACGAACTACCAATTAAATGTAAATAAAATAAGTAAAAATAATTGTTGACAAACCCCCAAGAGTATGCTTAAGATTCGCGGCATCCGACGATTGTAACCTGCGTACAATTTTTTGAAGTCGGGGGTGCCGAAAGCATCTACGAAGGATTACGTAAAATCACCGTGAAATTATCGTTTTCCTTTCGCGATAAGGTGTTTGTACCTTTTCGGTGGGAAAACGGCTAATTTCACGTAAATTCTACGGTAAAAACATGCGATTGCTATATTACAAACGAAGGAGGCGGCGTATTGGCGTCTGAACAACGGAAAAGAGCGCTAGAGGCGAAGCTTACCGCGAAGCAACGGGAGGCTGCGCTTCTTTGTGTTGAACGGGAGCTTGCGGAGGACACACAAACGCGAATGACATTCGATGAAATTGCGGAACAAGTAGGCTATCGACGGAACGAACTCTATAAATGGCGTACGCAAAACAAGACGTTTATCGAATACGTGAACCTGTTGTGTGATGATTTTCTCGAATCGAAGCGAGTCGTCGTTTACCGGAACTTGATGAAACTCATCGACCCGAAAGGGGAAAATGCGATGCCATCCGTTAAGGGAATCGACCTATACTTGCGTCGTCACGGATTACTGACGGATAAGACGGTAGTCGAGACGAAGGATGTAGGCGGATCTCGTAGTACGGATGATATCGCGAAGGATATCGAGGAATTGGACGAGCTGCTTGCTGAAGTGCCGAGCGAAGAATAACGGAGGGAATTTTATGAATTTCGGACAAGCGATTGAGGTATTGAAGCAGGGAGATAAAGTTGCACGAGCAGGGTGGAATGGTAAAGGTATGTATCTTGGATTGTGTGAAGGCGGTGGGTTTCGAGATGGTTATCGTACACAAGACTTTATCTACATGAAAACAGTACAGGATACCATCGTCCCGTGGCTTGCCTCACAGACTGACGTACTTGCAGAGGATTGGGAATTCATTAAGTAACGGAGGCGATTGTGCTTGGCTTACGTAGACGGACGATGGCTTGACCGCGAAAAACGCGCCGAGCGCATCGCCGTTATTTCCGAACGCGCGACAAAGCTGAAAGCGCTTGTGCAATCTGGACGCGGGACCGATTATCATGTCGAGATGCTTCGCGGGGATGTTGCCGAGTTGAAGCGTTTAACGCGAATTCATCGTGCGGAAGTGGACATGCTCTACTTCTTCTACGAATACTTCTCGGAAGCTCGCAATCCTGGGAATTCGGACAATCTCGTACCGACAACATCCGTTGATATGGACGACGCGCCGAATTTTCACCAGAAGCTTTCGCGGATTCTTGACTCGGTTTCTAACGTCAATCGAACGGCACGTATCGCATGGGCTGCGTCTCGTGGTCACGCTAAATCTGCGTATTTATCGAATGCTTTTCCGGTACATGAGATTGCGTATCGCAAGCGTCGGATGATTCTGATCATATCGGAGACCAACGCGGGATCGAAGAAGTTTATCAAGTGGGTAGCCGGACAACTCAAGTACAACGTTAAACTTCGGGATGACTTTGGCGAACTCTTATACGAAAAAAAGACGATGAATGAGAAGGATTCGGAAGAAGCGTTCCTTACGACATCTGGCGCGAAGATGGAAGCGACGTCACTCGGGATGCAGATTCGCGGTTTCCGTAACGGTGCGCAGCGTCCGGACCTTATTCTTCTCGATGACTTGGAATCGCGGGATTCTAACAACACACCTGAGTTACGCCAGAAAGCGAAGGATTGGCTCAACGCAGACTTGATGCCTGCGTACGATCCGACGCAGACTGCTATTATATTCATGGGAACACTAGTCCATCACGATAGCTTGCTTAATTACGTTCTGAAAGAGCGGAAGGATTTCGTTAAGAATAGTTTCCCTGCGATAATCAAGCAACCGGAACGCGCCGATCTTTGGGCGGAATTTGAACGAATTTACAAGGAGTACGAACCTTGTGACGAAGAAGTTGCCGCAATGGAAGAGATGGACGACGAAACCGCAGCTCCCAACGTAAAAGCTGCACTAACCTTCTTCGAATCCAATCGAGACGAGATGGAGGAAGGCGCAGAGGTCTTGTGGTCATCACGGTTTCCGATACAGTTTCTCATGTTGGAAAAGATGAACTACGGCAACAAGGCGTTTAATACAGAGTTTCAAAATAACCCTATTGACGAAGAGTCGCAGATATTCAAACCTGAGCGTTTCAAATATTACGATACGGCGATGAAGTTCGATCACAGCGAGTACTATTTCGGGATGGGCATCGACTTTGCGATGGGTAAACAGAAAGGCGACTACTCTGCGATAGTTACGACGGCCAAGCATAAAAAGCTTGGTGCATATTACGTTGTGGACGCGTTTGGTGCTCGAATCCATCCAGACGAATTTATGCGAATAATCGTCGAGAAGGTCATGCAGTATCAACCGGACGGCATCGCGGCTGAAGCGCAAATGGCACAAGAGTTCTTTGTTCAGAAGCTCAAACAAGCGCTACAAGAAAAAGGGTATCCTGCGCGTAATCGGGTGAAAGAGATCCATCAAAGGACGCGTAAGGAACTTCGGATTGAGGCGATGCTTCCCGATATTGAAAACGGAACTATTCGATTTAATCGTGAACATACGTTGTTGCTTGAGCATTTTGAGCGCTACGGTAGTAAATGGCATGATGATATGCCGGACGCACTGGAAATGGCGATATCAGCAAGTAAAAAAGGCGTACGTAAGGTACGCCGTAAGCCATCTTGGATTTAGGATTGTTCTACAGCAACTTCGTACCACTCGATCATTAAATATGTCGTTATGTATCGCAGTTTATTGTGAATATCCGCCATAAAGATAGTGTTGTCGAGGAAATCTAGTTTCTTAAACATACTTATGAAATACCAGCTCAATATGTCGCTGGAAATTGGGGAGTGCGGGAGTTCTCCGTCACCTTCAACCCATAACAAGCATTCTTCATCCTCTTCATCTGAATCAGCGAAGTAACGACTGATGATCCTTTTATCTACGTGAAATGAGCTTCTATTTCTAGTGGTTCTCAGTACTTTATTTTTGAAGTCTTGTACGTCAGTTGAGTTAATAAAGTCTACCATTTCTTTAACATTGTCATTTGGCTTAGATAGTAGTTCTGATATAATTTCATTTTTTAATGCGTCGAACCCTAATAAGGCTTCGTAGAGTGAGCCGATTGTAAATAACATTGAAATTGGTGCCTCATGTAAGAATAGGGGAGATCTTGTTTCCTTAGGTCTTCTAGTTGTGAGATTAAGAGTGAAGTTACACTTTTCAAGACTTATAAGTATCTCTAGGAGCTGTTTATTTCGTTTGTTCTTAATTAGTTTGTTCTTGGTAGTTGTTATTTTAGCCACGACTACACCCCTTTACTTCTAATCATATCAGCTAAAGGAGGGATTAACCATTACGGATTTTATTACGCGAACATCGAAACTTATCGATGTCGGAAAGCAGTTTCCACCGCAATCCCACATTGAAAGGTTAGCGAAGTATGAACGTGGTCGTACGATATTTGACGGTAGATTATACGAAGTGTACGAACGAGCTGCTGCATTACTCAAAGACACGCCGGCCGCACCGCAACTTAAAAAGCTGTATATCGCGTGCAACATTGTCGATGTGCTACTAACGAAGCCGTCGGATTTGCTCGTTGGGGAACCACCGACATACGAGTCCGGAAAGCCCGACGATTCCCGCGAACAAAAGGCTTTGAATTCGATTGTCGAGGAGAACGACATGACCGCAAGGATTCACGAATCGGTTATCGGTGCAGGATATCGAGGCGATTCGTTCTTCAAAGTCCGGCATGGCTTCGCGCAAGACTTTTCGGCGATTCCGGAAGGGTTATTACCTCCGAATGCAAAGCAAGAATCGATCATTGAAACGGTGGATGCTTCGATTGTGTTTCCGGAGTTGGCGCGAGGCTCGAAAAAGAAGTTTAAGGCGGTAAATATCGCATGGGTCGAATGGGTTGAGGAGCCAAACGGATTTTTCACGTCAAAGTTCTCTCGCGAGAAGATGAATGCAATTCCGCATCTTAACGTTGAACGTCACGTCCCAGGATTCATTCTGTACGAGCGTTATCGTTTACATACGAACGGCATCGATAACCGATACGGTGTGCCCGTTGAGTTATTTCGGATAGGTGAGAAGCTTCCGACTGGCCGCGAAGAGGATATTGTCGAGACTGGCGTTGCCCGTCCGTTGGTGTTTCACATCCCGTATAAGTCGCTAGATGACCGATGGGAAGGCGTAAGTGGTGTAGAGAAAATCGAGTCACTACTTGCCGCTATTAATGATCGTCTAGTGCAGATCGATTATATTTTGTGGAAGCACTCTGATCCAACCGCGTATGGTCCTGATGACCTCGAGGAGGGCGATGGTGCTTCTGTTCGTCTTGGCGGCAAATATATTCCAGTTGGCAAGGAAGACGCAACGCCTGGTTATATGGTTTGGAATAGCCAACTAGACGGCGCGTTTAAGGAACTTGACTATCTGCTTGGAATGGTATTCCAAATGTCCGAGACCCCGCAGTGGTTGTTTGGTACGACTCTCGCAGGCGATTCGCGAGGTGGATCAGGTACGTCACATACGGATTCCGGCGCGATCAAAGCGAGATTCATGCCAATTTTAGCGAAGGTCAATCGCATCCGTGTACATGTCGATAAAGCGATTCGAGACGCACTATGGACGGCAATGGAACTCGAAAACTTTGCGAATAGAGGGGTAGACGGCTTCGAAAGTTACGAGCCAATTTATCCAAAAATCGCTTGGAATGACGGACTCCCAGTGGACGATAAGGAACAGGCGGAGATTGCACAGATTCGTACGGGCGGAAAGTCGACATTAGACGTCCATACTGCGATCAAGAAATTGGACGGCGTGGACGATTCCCATGCTAAAGCGATAATGGTACGGATCGGACAAGACGAGAAGGACGCAATGGGTACCGTCACCAGCTCTGTGTATAACGAAGTTGAGGTAGTTGAATGACGACGAAGATTCCCGAGCCAGAATATCGATACTCAACGGACAAGCTTGTAAAGGCATATAAGAGTGCAGTTCGTGAGATATTTCGGACACTCGACCGTGTCGATATCTCGAATATGACTCGCGCTAATACAGCCGCGATGTTAACGGAAGTGTCGAAAGTTTTGGCATCACTTAACGATGAGTCTGCGGCATGGGTAGCCGAAAATATTCCGATTGCTGCACAAAACGGCGTATTAACCGCGCTCGTCGCACTTGACGTTAAAGATGCGGCAAAGGTCGTTTCATTCAACAAGATCAATCGCGAAATGGTTGCAGCAGTGGTTGCGGATACCCAAGCGGATCTTCTCGCTGTTACACAGAATGTCGACCGTCGTGTACGGACAACTATCCGCCAAGTCACCGCCGAATCAATGCGTATGAACATGGCGCGAGGAATTAACGGCAGAAAGACGATCAATCGCGATATCCTCGACGGACTCAAGAAGAAGCTCGGGGATTCGGTTAACACCGGAATAATTGACGCAGCCGGCCGTCGTTGGAAGCCGGAAGTTTACGTCGATATGATTACGCGGACGAAATCTTTAGAGGCGCACAAAGAGGCAACGCTCAACGAAGCAATTACTCGCGGTGCATTTTACGGAGTCATTTCGCGACACAATGCGAAGGATGTTTGCCGCAAATGGGAAGGCCAAATAGTAAAGTTAGTGCGGGATGCTCCCGGAGATTATCCATATATAGGCGATTTACCTCGAAATGAAATCTTTCACCCTTGCTGCCGTCACGTGGTAACACCGTTGCGAGATCCAGCGCTCCTAAATCAATAAGGGGTGAAAGTGGATTGTGAAAACAGTAATAACAGATTCAGTGAAAGAACGATTAAACTACTCAATGCCTGTTGCCAATGAACTAAAACTAGGGGACATCATCCAAGAATTACAGCAAAGTAGGGGGAACGAAACGCCGTTCATAAGTAGCACACTGGTTAACGACAGAATTGTTTGTTTTGGTGATTCGATTACCTCGGGTGATGCAGCAGGTGTTCGGATGTATCCGACATGGCTATCATTTCATACTGGTGGTTTTGTTCGAAACAGCGGGGTTTCCGGAAATACTGTCGCACAGATGCTACAGCGGATTGATGCGGATGTCATCGCACATCGTCCAGGAATATGTGTAATCCTTGGCGGAACTAACGATATCAATAGTGCTCGGCCACTCGCAGACATCACAGCGGATATCACAGCGATAACAAATAAATTAATCTCAAATAATATCACGCCAATCTGGTGTACAATACCGCCACGAAGCGATAATCTCGCGCATCTACCGACGATTCGCAAGCTTAATACGTGGATTTATGCACATTGCTTGCGTCAAGGTCTCGAAATCATTGACTTATATACAGCGTTTAGCAAGCCAGACGGAACACCCAAAGACGGATTTTTGCTACCGGACAAGCTCCACCCAACAACTGCGGGAATGACGGAGATCGCGAAGCTAGTCGCAAGCTACTTGCCTAGAAATCAGCGTAAAATTCCGACATTGTTTGGCGGAGACGCAGAAAGCATCGTTCCTAATCCGACTTTTTCGGGTAGTAATTCGGTAGCTAACGGTTGGATGCAATATGGTTCGGCAGGCACTCTTCTTAGTTACCGAAGAGAAGTTAGCCCTAACGATTCGTCGTCAATGTGGCAAGTGATCCGCAAAGAGCAAGGCATCGACTCAAAGACCGGCGGTATTCGATGCGTGCTACCAGCAACATTGGTTGCTGGGCGAACATATCGCGTTGAACTAGATATCGATTACGAATCAGACGTCGACAACGTGGTCACGTCTTATTTCCAGTTCAAGGACTCTTCGAACGCTGTTATCGGAAGTGCGGTGTTTCTCCTACGGTCGCCAACGCTAAAGCGTCTCGATAATGTTCGAATTAGTGCGGAGATAACAACACCAGCAGGGACGGTCTCGACCGAATGGATTACGTACTCGCAGGCCACGAGTGCCTTTACGCTAAAGGTTGGACGTCCACGAATCATCGAATATTATTCCACGCCGTAGAGCGTTGACCTACGACATGTCATAAAACTGACGGAAGATATAGCCGACGGGCTTTATACGGGAGGAATTATGATGAATAAAGTAACGAAGCGTTTTGCACATAAACTCAATCTCCAATTGTTCGCGGAAGGTGACCCGGAGCCAACTCCGCAAGAACCGCCAGCAAATCCAACGCCGGAACCGGATAAAACGTTCACTCAAGCAGAGCTTGACACCATTGTTTCGCAACGTCTCGAACGTGAGCGTAAGAAATACGGAGATTACGACGAGATTAAATCGCAACTAACAGAGCTTCAAACGGCGGAAGATGAGCGTAAAAAAGCGCAAATGACGGAATTAGAACGCATCGAAGCAGAAAAAAGCGAAGCACTCAAGAAAGCACAAGAGGCCGAGGATGCGGGAAAAGTGAAAATAGAGTCTGCGAACAAGCGTCTTATTCGCGCTGAATTTACCCTAGAAGCGAAAAACGCGGGAATTGAGTACGTAGAAGCTGCGTTTAAACTTGTAGACTTAGCTGGAGTTTCCGTAGATGATGACGGAAACGTACTTGGTGTTAAGGATGCAGTAAAGGCACTCACCGAAGATAACCCGTTTTTGGTCGCGCAGAATCCGATCAAACCAAGGACGATAGGTGATCCTCCGCCAGATTCCGAGGGGAAAACGAGAACACTTGAAGCGCAGCTTGAAGAAGCGAAGAAGCGCAAGGATTTTAGCAAGGTTATTGAGCTTTCAAACAAGTTAAAAGGACTTATTAAGTAGAGTCACCAGCTAACAAGTTGGCGGCTATTTTTATTTGAAAATTAAAGGAGAGATTTGTTAATGACATTTTTCGGTGCACAAACTTATGATTTCCAAGATCAAATTCGTGATCTATCGGCAGGAATTTCACTAATCATCGACGACGAACCTACATTGCTCAGTCTCATCGGAATTAATGGCGAACCATTGAAACAAACGAAGTATGAGTGGATGTCTGACAACTTAAATTCCAATCGTGCAACCCTTGCGGCTGATGTAGATAATGCAGCAACTGCATTAACAGTTAAAGCCGACGACGGCGAAAAATTCAAGGTGAACGCACTCGTTGTCCTGGGCGAAGAGTACGTCAAAGTGGTATCTATTACGGGTGATGTGGTAACGGTTGAACGTGGGTTTGACGGTACTCCTAAAGCTACACATAAAACCGGCGACGAGATTCGAATCGTATCCCGTCCGCAGCATCAAGGCGCAATGCCTGGCCAAGATGAAAGTCATGATCGTCATGTCGATTTCAACTTTACTCAGATCATCGAGCGATACGCGTCTGTGTCCAACACTCAACAAGCGGTAAGCACATACAACGTGACGAACGAACTAGACTACCAAGTTCAACTCCGTTTGAAGGAGATGGCTCGCGAACTGAATGATTGGTTGATTTATGGCCGTCGTATCGAAGGTCGCAAGAGCGTCCAACCGAGCATGACAGGTGGTTTGTTGTACTTCGCGCAAAAGAAAAATGCTGCAACTCAAAATCTTAATGGCGATGAAGTTTCCGCAAAAGCGTTGAACGATGTTATGGAAAAAGTGTTCCAACGTGGTGGTAACGTAAATACGATTTTGACTAATACCGCTGGCGCACGTCAGATCTCGAAGCTGGCGAAGGACGCAATACGCGTTGAGCGTACAGATACGACTACAGGGCACCGCATCTCGACGTTTGTAGGCGATATTGTCGGCGGAAGTGATGCAACAATTATCGTTGACCCGAACATGCCGAAGAACAAGATGATGTTATTTGACCGTAACATCCTGAGCTTACACACGCTGCGTAACATCTATGATGTTGATGCTTCGGTTCCTGGTGCTGACTTCGTTGCTCGCCAGATTCGCGGAGAACTCGGTGCGAAGGTCAAGAACGCTGCCGAGAAAATCGCGGTACTAGAGAACATTTCGACTTCGGTATCCTAATTTTCGTTGGGCGCTTTCGGGCGCCTTTATTTACGTTGAAAGGAGTGTGTGACTTGGCGAAGTACCAAGCGCGACCATTTTATGAAGTGAAAATCGGCAAGCAGACGGTAGTATTCGATTACTTCGGTTTATATGTGACTGAGGAAACAACTATCGTCGCGGAGCTGGATACACTGGTTCCCGGATACATTCAACGCATCGATGAACCGGAAACTATCGCTTCCGAAGTAGTGCAGCCGAAAGAGGATGAACCGGAGCCGGAAGCTCCTACAATGGAGCAACCGCAAGAAGATGAATCGAAACCGGAGGAAAAACCGTCAACTCGACGCAAAGCCTCCGCAAAATAATGGAGGTGTCGCTAATGGCGGTAAATATAACGGAAGCTGACGCGTATATCGCGGCAAATTGTATAGACGTAGAGGACTGGTCGGATTGTGACGAAGCGAAAAAACAACGGATTGTTAACGTCGCCTTTCGTACATTGACGACCAAATATCCGAAGCTGACGGTACCTGATGCTGCGGTATATGAGTTTAGCAACGAGTTAGCAATCGCATTTAACGATACAAACCGGTTGCAACAGCAAGGAATTGCGGCATTTTCTCTTACAGGAGTCGCGAGCTTTACGTTTAAGGATTGGGCGAAGTCCGGTGTCGAGAACTGGATTCCACAATCTGCGCTTGACATTATTGGAGCCGATAACGGCGTTAAGATTGGCGCACGGCAAGCGAAATGGACGGTGCTGTAGATGCCGTTGGGAGTTCCACTGAAGCAAACCGTTGTCGTTTCGCCTTTTATCAGCAATGACCCGGATTGGAACGAGCCTGTTTACGGAACGCCGTACGAAGCTAAGTGTCGCGTGACAAACGAAACAAAGTTAGTACGGAACCAACATGGACAAGAAGTCGTTTCATCCGCGCAGCTCTTGTTCAACAAGCTTCCGAAAATATCCACGTCCGATAAATTCGAGTTTACCGACGAAAACGGAGTCACGGAGACCTATGCGCCAATTTCAATTGATCCTAAAAGGTGGCTGAACGGCAAAGCGATTCTAACGGTGGTGAGCTGCGAATGATGGAGTTTGATTTTTCTGGCTTTCTAGCGATGATGGATATTCGCAAAAGGGAAGTTCAGGAGGGCGCAAAGGTCGGAATGCATGACGCAATGGACGATTTACTTCGCGTATCGAGGGACTTGGCTCCTCTTGACAAAGGTCAGTTAAGACGTACGAGTGGTAAAAACGTTGAGGCTACGCTGACGGGCGTAACTGGCGAGGTTTATTTTAACGCGACAGAGATGGACAAACACGGAAATGTCATCAACTACGCGCTGATAACGCATGAGCTGCATAGCGGCGACGGATATTCAGGATCTCGATTTAAGAACCCTACGACTCCTGGAACGCAGCCCAAATACCTCGAACGACCGCTCAAGGAACGTGCGGATCGGCATAAACAGATGATAGCGGACGGTATACGAAGGGAGATTGCGCGACAATGAATCTGACGGATATTACCGGATATTTGCGGCAGGCTGTGCCCTACACGTATGTGCCGAATGAGTTTGTGGCAGGTAATCCGGATGATTGCGCATATGTACGATTGACTGGCGGATTCCCACCGTCGGAGTGGACGAGCAAGCGGAAGCCCTCGTTTCAGGTCATATTGCGTGCGAAGAGTACCTCGGTTGCCGACTCGAATGCTAACGCGATATACGCCGAGCTTAACAGAAAGGCCGAGTTTTATTTCGGAACTCAACGAATCATTAAGTGTGTCGCGGATCAGTCCAGTCCAATATATCTTGGAAAGGACGAGAATGGACGCGCTACATATTCGCTTAATTTTACAGTGACGACAATTTAATACGAGCATTGATGGGCGATTCCGAGATGGAGTCGCCTTTTTCTATTTCGGAGGAGGAACGATAAATGGCGAGTGATGTAAAGAAAATCGAACTTGGACCCGCGATTGTCGAGTATGGTGACGCTCAGGATAAAGTTATCTTTGAGACAACGATTGGCGGCGTCGTGCTGACGGTAGAAACAACTTACCGCGAGCAGAAGATTGACCAAAAAGGTGAGACAGTCGTCTCTAAACGGATCACGGGACGAAACGCAAAGGTAACAGTACCCTTTGGTGAATATGACCTCGATAAGATTCCGCAAATCATGGTCGGTGCTACTCTAGTCAAGGCCGCAACAGGTGACGGCAAGAAAGTCGTGATCAGTACGGCAGTCGGCCACGATTTGATTACAATGGCAAAGAAAGTTGTTATTAAACCGGTAGCAGCAATGAGTGATCCGTCCAAGTGGGCGACACTTCCATTAGCATTTCCGGAGACAGAATTGCAGTACAACTACGACAATGACAATGAGCGAATCACGAATGTGACGTTAAGCTCAACCCCTGACGACAAGGACATCGTCTTGATTCTAGGCGACGAAACGGTAAAAGCAACCCCTTAATATCGATTGGCGGCGCTCATTGCGTCGCCTTATTTTATTTCATGGAGGCGAAAATAAATGCTTAATTTTAAGCGTTCAGATACAGTTCGGATCGGCGAGCGTAACGTTCGCGTTCGCAAAATCACAATTGAGAAGTGGGAAGAACTGTTCAACTCGATTCAGATACTACCGCAAATGATTATCTCGGTAATCAGTGCGCCAGCAGCCGATAGAATCGGATTTTTAGTCGTTGCCTTGCGTGAGACATTCGACGAAGTTGTCCGAATAACTGCGTTGTTAACGGACTTAGATGAGGAGTACATCCGAAAAAATGGCGCACTGGACGAGTTGGTCGAGTTTTACGCTGCGACCGTGAAGGTCAATAATTTCGGTGAACTTTTAAAAAACGGACAGAGCGTCTTGGGCAAGGTGATTCCGAAGATTCCGGCGATGAGCCAAGACGCAACTTAACGTTAGATCAATTCTTTATCGAATGTGCTGTTCGACTCGGGAAGACCCAAGTTGAGTTTAGCAATGGATATTACATCATGGACTTGTTCGACGTATTAGACGCGAATAAACGGGTAAATGCGGAGAATTGGCTAACGCAAATTAGCGTTCAAGCCGCGCCAAACTTGAACGAAGAAGATTTCCGAAGGTTTATCGGAAGTTTGCGAAAAGAAGCCGGACACATGACTAAGCAAACGCCGAAGTTTGATGAAGCCGGATTTGAAGCGTTGAAAATGCAATTAAAAATCGGTTTATAATGCGCCCAATTTCGGGCGCTTTTTTAATGCCCGAAAGAGGTGATTAGCATTAGCAGTACGACGGATGTAGGCGGAATAAAGGCGTCAGTCACCGCAGATATCTCCGGATTTATGTCGGCGATAGACCGCGCGAAGGCTAAAGCCGCAGAACTCGGAAGTGCCGGACAACAAGCGAGCGGATCGTTTATGACGTTGAATCGTTCGCTCGAAGATCTCGGCTTGTCCGCGCAAAAGATCCAGAATATCAATCGATATCTTCGCGAATCCAATCCGCAGATTCTTCAACGCCAGCTTGCGGCCGTCCGCGAGGAACTTGTACGACTCGGAGCATCAGCACAGGAGATTGACAAGATTACTCGCGAATTGACCGAAGCACAAGGCGAAGCCGATAAGACTCGCGGAAAGCTCGGCGGGATTGAATCTGCGCTTCTTGCGTTAGGTGCGTCTGCGGCATTTAGTAAATTACTTAGCGAGATGCGCGAGTATGTTGCCGAAGCCGAACGGATGTACAACGCGACTAAAGGCTTGGTCGAAGTATCGAAAAATCTCGGATACAACGTTGGTGAAGCGACGAAAGCCGTACAGGATACCGCGAAAATCGGATTTATGTCGATGACAGAATCGGCGCAAGCATACAAGACGGCGCTGGCAATGGGCCTCGATATTGAACAGACAACTACGCTCATTAAAGCTATGGCCGATGCCGCCGCTTACAATAGGCAGGCACATTACGGATGGGGACAAGCGATTGTCGTCTCGATGGAAGGTATCAAAAACGGGAACAGCGTCTTGACGGATGCGGTCGGCGTTACGAAAAACCTTTCCGTCATGCAAGCTGAATACGCAAGGACAATCGGCACAACTGCCGGTAAGTTAACGGATGCTCAAAAGATTCAAGCGGCATACAACGGATTTTTAAGAGAGTCGGAGATTTTTACGGGCAATGCTGCGGTCGCATTGTCGGATTATACGGGCATTGTGTCTTCGTACAATACCGCAGTCCAGACGCTCGAAGTAAGCCTAGGCGAAAGTATCAAACCACTATTCGCTGCGTTTTACGAAGTGCTTACGCCGATTATCGTTTCCTTGGCGGAGTGGGTGACGGAAAATAAAGAGCTAGTATCCGGACTGTTCGCGGCAGGGGTTGCGGTGACGGGGTTTGCTGCTGCAATGGGAACTCTCTTGGGGATAATAAATGCAATTAAGTTTGCTATGCCTGTGTTGGAGGGTGCACTTGCCGGCATTGGACTTACAATGGGACCGGTTGGTTGGGCTATCGCTGCAATTGGCGCGGTTGCTGCGGGGCTTGGTATGTACACCGCACATGCTCGCGAGGCTGCAAAGGCTGCGGAGCAGGTGTCAGAAGCACAGTCGAAAATGAACGCACAACTCGAAAGATCGCCAATCTTGCGTAGTGCTAACGAAGTTAAACAGTTGCAAGAATCCGAAAAGGAACTTGCGGCGTTACTTGAGGAACGAATCGAGCTACAAGAGAGACTTCGCGAAGCAGAGGCATCATCTGTCGATAATTGGGACGCGCTTCCTGAGTTGGATCAGCTCGAATCCAAGCTTGAGAAGATCGACGAGCAGTTGGCGACCTTGGGCCACGGAAGTTTCGAAGAGGCGACTACTAACCTACGTCGTATGCGCGAAGAAATCGACAAGTCTTCCGTCGCCATGTACCAAATGAATAAAGCCGAATATGAATCTCTCGCGACGAGACGGAGTCAAATCGAAGATGTTGACACGCTCATGAATCGATATAAGGCGCTCAATTCGGAAAATAAACTTACCAACGAGCAGAATACGGAACTTAGCGAGACAATCAACGCTTTGAAGAAAGAATATCCCGATCTCACGTGGGAGATTGACGCACAAGGTCGTGCGCGGATAGCCAATATTGATGTTATAGAGGATCAAATTGGCGCAGAGAGAAACATGTTGGAGGCATCTTCCGCCGCAGCAAAAGCTCAGATCGAGAACCAAATTAAAGTCACAGAGGCAAATAAAAAGGCTATCGAGGCACAAATAAAAAACTATCAAGCATTGCTTGAGGTCATAAGTGCAGTTGCTGGCGTATCGATTTCGGGTCCAGAAAAGTCAGAAATAAAGAGTCAATTCGAAGGGTTTGTTGATCCGCTTGCTGAGCGTTCAATGGCAAACTTTATAAATGACAATAAAGACAAAGTCTCCGAAGAAATCAAGACGCAATTAGAAGGTCAGAAGAAACAACTTGAAGCCGCCAATGAAGCTAAGAAGTCGATGGAGAAATCTCTTCAAAACCTTTCCTCCGGAGAGTTTATCAAGATTGATAACTCTAAAAATGGTGATAAGCAGAAAAAGGAGAAGAAAGGAAAGTCTCCAGAGGAAATCGCCAGAGAAGAACGCAAGAAGGCGTACGACGCGGAATTGGCTACAATTCAGTACCAAGCGGATATGTACGACTGGTCCGCCGAGCGGCAAATCGCTGCTTACGAAAAGGTGCGAGCGTCACATAAGCAACACCTCAAAGAGACGGTTGATGACGCACGTCAGCTCAACTTGCAAATTAAACGGTTAGGCGAAGATAGCGCACGTTCACGATATGAGTTTTCTACCGAGTGGATATCGCGAGAAGAGCGTCGTATGCAGGACTCGTATAAGACCGAAGAAGCAATCGCAAAAATGAAGATTGACGCTTGGACTCGGCTCCGCGACAAATACAAGAAAGATAGCGAAGAGTATAAAAAATCGGATGAACAACTGTATCAAGCGCGAAAGCAGCTTGTTAGAGCGCAGTTCGACGCTTCGTCAGATTGGATCGAAGCTGAATCGCGTCGTATGGAAGAGGCCGGTAAGTCCGAGAACGAGATCGCGCAGATGAAAGTCGAGGCGTGGCGTCGTGTTCGTGATCGTTACGCCAAAGATTCCGAGTTTTACAAAAAGGCGGATGAGCAGCTTTATCAAGCGCGAAAATCGTTTGTTAAGGATACGCAAAAGGTCGCGGAAGACTTGTACAAGGCGCAGAAGACGAATATAGACAAGGCGAAAAAGGCCGAACTCGACGCGATTGAGGAACGCAAGAAAGCGGCACTATCCGATTACGATGAGCGGATCAAGGCAATTGACCGGCTCAAGCAGAAGGAACGCGAAGGTAACGATGATGCCGATTACGAAACGTTGCTTGCGGAGAAACGCGCTCGACTTGCGCTGCTTCAATCCGCAGTTGGTCCGGACGGAATTCGCGAACGCGACGAACTTGCGAAAGAGATCGAACGCATGCAGCTCGAACACAATCGTGACCTTCGCGAACGTAATCTCGATGAGCAAAAGCAAACGCTGCAAGACGAGAAGACTGAGCGAGAGAAGGCGTTTGATAAAGAAAAGTCCGATGCTGAAGCGAAATATGATGCGCTTATTGCCGCATTCTCCGACTTTTCTGGCGACGTGAAGTCGGTAGAGTCTGCGATATCTGCATTCCGAATCAATTCAAACGCGGAAACAAACAAGCAGATACTTTCAGACCTCGACTCGTTTGTCGCGCAGTATAACGCTAAGATGGCCGCAATATCACGCGCTAACTCTTATGACAGCGAACTAGCGGAATACAATGCGAATAAAGATGCATGGACAAAAGCTAAGTCTCGAAATGATGCTATGGAAATGTCGAGGCTTAACGCTCGTAATATCGAGATTCGCAGCAAGTATGGTATCGCACAAGATACCGGAAAGCTTCCGTCATTTGATGTTGGCGGCGTAGTTCCTGGTCCAGTAGGACAGCCGATGCAAGCGGTCATCCACGGTGGAGAGGCAATATTTAATCCGATGCAACTCTCGAAATTGTTCGCGATGTTGAATGCTCCAGCACCAACGTTGAGATATGACCGTCCTGCGGCATCGGCGCAGACTATCGTCAATCACATCGACATGAGCGTTAATGACGCTGTCTTCGAGGACAAGGCGGATGTGGAGACGCTATACTCCGAACGCGAACGAGTGGCATCGCGAGTACGTACGTCAGGGGTGAAATCCGTATGACAATCGAATATGATGTCCGCGTGAATGGTACGTGGCTCTCGACGATAGGCGCTGCTCTATATGAGCGGCGTCTTCCTATTTTACCGGAGAGCGACGAATCAACTTTAAAGCTCGCAGGCAGAGACGGAGAGTTGTCGTTTGGTAGTTCATATAATCCGCGTCGAATCGAAATGACGTTGTTAATTACGTCAACACCTTCGGAGTATCACCGGACTCTTGCGCTGCTCGCTCGGATATTTAACGGCAATCGTCGCGAAGTCACCGTCGAGTTTTCGGATTTGCCGAACCGAATTTACCGCGCGGTGTATAACGGCACACTTGCGCCAGATGGACAAGTTGGGAGTCGTATGGTCAACGTCAGCTTGAAAGCAAACGACCCGTGGCCCGAATCGACCGAAAAGGTTACGGAGGTTACGATATCGCATTCACCCGAAATAACGTTCATTACTTCGAACGGTGATGTACAGGCGGAGCCGGCCATTGTTTTAACCAATATTGGGACCAATACGATTCGTAATTTCCGAATTACAAACGAGTACACGATTTAGAAAGGGGAACGAATTATGAATATATCGAATTGGCTATCTGCGGCAATGCTGAACGCAGCACTTCGTAACACGGCGTTCACTCCGCCTGCGGCCGTCTTTCTTGCTCTATATACATCTGATCCGACTCAGGCGGATACAGGCACGGAAGTCACTGGAGGTGGCTATACTCGTATGCCGATTACTTTTTCGGCTCCTGCGGTCGAGGGCGGCAAGCAGACAGTTAAAAACTTGGCTGATATCGAGTTTCCCATTGCTGCTGCGGATTGGGGGCAGATAACACATGTCGGACTTCGAACAGCGGCGACAGGCGGTAATCTATTATGGTCTGCGCCGATTCCAAACCCACGAACGATTCAGAGTGGAGACAAACCGAAGTTTCTAAAAGACAGCACAGTCGTTCGATTCGTGCAATAAGGAGGCGTTTAGATGGCACAATTACCGATGTATCCCGCAGTGGTCAACAGTCCAGGTACCGAGCTTGCTGCGGCTATATCAGCGAGTGACACGACAATCTCATTAGTCAGTGTGACGGGGATTCCTGCGGCTCCAAATTTGCTTACGATAGGTAGCGACGAAACTGCCGAGACGATCCGATACACCGCAATAAACGAAAAAACACTTACAGTTGAACGCGCTTTTCAGAGCGTTGCTAAATCGTGGAGCGCAGGTGCAAAGGTAGCGAGGTACTTTACTGCGTATGATTACGATGCTATGCGCCAGAACATTGCCGAAACTTTTACATCTGTCAGTAGCGGAAAAACGGAAGTAGCTGCCGCCATTACTGACATGGGACAATCTACGGGCAGCACGGCTGAGTTTGCGGTAATGGCAACGAATGTACGAAACATTTCCAAAGATGCAACAGCAACGGCCGCGGACCTGCGCGCAGGTAAGACTATGTACTCGGGTGGAGCGAAAAAAACGGGATCACTTCCAGTACAGGCGACTGGGGCGCAGACTATCACGCCGGGGCCAACTGACATCGTTAAAAGTGCGGGAATCTATGACGGACCAATCACGGTGAAGGGCGTTCCTGTTGATTCTAACACTGTCCTCGTGGGTAACTCGATTGCAGGTACGGCGGGGGCGATGCCTAACCGTTCGGCAGAGAATTATCACATGCCTGGAGCAGCAGCAGAACTCGCATCAGGTGATAGGATATTTATAAAGCCAATATGGGGCTACTATGACGGTCAGTCTTGGGTCTCTTATCCGATACCTAACTTGCGACCGGAAAATCTACGTGATGGTATACAAGTTCTAAATATGACAGGTATTCTAATTGAAGGGAAAAAGTTTGCAACTGGTAAATATACCGGAAGTAATATTCATGTGGCAGGCCTATCATTTCCACCAAATCGCATTCTGGTTTGGGGAAGCTATGGCGACTCGAGCTATTACATGGATAACTTTTTACAAGCAAAACGTCATTATTATTTCGGATCTACTCCATCCGTTAGTCTATTCAGCGGATTTGGTTATGTAGCAAACGGATTCACATGTAGCACTAACGAGAATAGTAATATCGAATGGTCATGGGAAGCTTATGCATAAGGAGGCCTATTATGTTTGTGCCACGAAGATTATATTTTGACAAAGTGACAGGATCAGTGTTTTTTGAGAGTGGTAATTTTACAGATATGTGGTTAACAGAGGTTCCTAGCGTTGACCTTGATATAGAACGATATAAGCCATTGTCTGAGCGAAATCGCATTACGTTTGATGTGATTGAACTAGAGCCAGATCAGTATGCTCAGGACTTTGCTGAGTGCGTTGGTTACCGAGTTAATCCAGTCACAAAGAAATTGGAGTTTAGTTACCCAGATCCAAACCAGCCAAAACCAGAGCCAGTTTATCGAAAGCCCTTATCGGAAGAGGTTGCACAGACTAAGGCGAGAGTTTCAGATTTAGAACTAACAATAGCCGAGATAATGGCCCAATAGAAAGGAGCTGCAATATGAAAGACTTTCAGATACGCGTAATCGCAAGAGCGTGTATTACTCGTCATGACAGCGGTGAAGGAGACATCAAGGGAATTGTAAGTTCCTACAAACTTGCACCAACTAATGAGACGAGAGTCGAAGCGCATGTATATGCGGAACGACCGGATATAACACCAGACAGTCCGAATGCACAGTGAGCGCCATCTAACCGGTAGGCGCTTTTATTATGGGCGGGGGTGTTCAAATTGTTTAACCTAACGCCGTTTAATCTTGCACCGTTTAATCGAATCCGGTACATTGAAACGTTTTTGACCGTGGTCATAGAAACAGCGACGGAAGCTATCGCAAGGTTAAACGTAGATATTCCAGTGTCCGTAGTTATTGACAGTGCTACCGAATCTCAATTCGCACTGACACGTGAGATAACACTTCTCTCTCAGCCGTTAGAGACGGCAACGGAATTAATGGCGCGAATGGTGCGCGAGCGGCTATTGTCAGTCACTGCCGACACTGCAACGGAATTTAGCGTTGATGTAACTTATGCACACGTTGACGAGATTAAATTTAATGGGGATTTTAAGCCGGGCGATAGACTTGTTATCGATACGAAAAAGATGACGGTCACACTAAACGGCCAGAACGTTTTACACTTGTTCGACGGGGATTTCTTCAATCTTGTCCTAGGAGTCAACAAGCTAACATACACAGACAACGAAAGCACTCGTAACATACTAACGCGGATCACGCACCGAGATAAATTCTTGTATTAGGGGGTAACGTGTGAATCACCTTCAATCGTATGATAAAAACCTGCGACGGGTTGGAATCCTAAACGAAGTCGATCCAAATAGCATACAACGACGAAGACGGCTCAATAGCGATTATGAGCTGTCTTTTTTAGTTCCGATGACGAGCGACGATTTCAAGGACAAAATACAGCTCAAGGGCCACGTGAAGGATGAACGCGGGCAATATTACATTATCAACTCTAGGCAGCGTGTCCGAGATGGACGCAAGCTGACGGCTGCTATAACTTGTACTCATGTTATGTTTAAGTTGACAGATTATAAGGTGCCGTATGGTTCTTATATTTCGGAAGCATTCGGGTGCCACATCTCACGGCTGCTCGATGCGATATCAGCGGCAACAGGCGGTAAGTACACGTTTAGCATCGATGACACATTTGACTTATTCGATGTCAAGGACTGGGGTCGCGGCAATGCGTTACAAGCGCTCAATGACGTTATCAAGATGTACGGCTGCGAGCTGGAACCCGATAACTTCCGCATCCACGTAAAAAAGAAGATCGGCGCGGATAACGGGTTGCAGTACCGTATTGGTAAAAACATCGTGTCTACTAATTTTAAAGATGACGCGAACTCACTTGTGACACGGATGTTCGCGCAAATGAAGGACGGACGAACATGGATCGGTCAGTCAGCATCAATATTAGCCGATGACGAGCGCAGCCTTTTAGCACAAGTACCAGGCGCTATCGTTGACGGCAAGCTTGCGGTTAACTATTTAATATCGCCGTATCAGGCTGCGTGGTCGAATGATACTAATGCTTACTTTGACGGAGAGATCATCGAACAGGATATCGAAGATCCGATTAAGTTACTCGATGCAACTCGAAAAGCATTACGAGAGCAGGAGGTTCCTGCGTTGGAGGTTGCGGTGTCTGCTGCGGATTTGTTCAAGCTCGACAAGTCCGAGCCGAAGCCGAATCTAGGCGATACCGTCCGCTGTATCGACCCCGAATTGGGACTAGATAATATTGTCGCGAGAATTACGGAGCTGACGGAATATCCGTATTCCACCGAAAAGCATTCGCAAGTAACGGTTGCCAACGTGATGCTGCGGGATTACGAGGACATTATCGCGGACCTGGAACGGTCGAAGCGCGTTGTTGACAATATCTTCAGCAGCGGACGGATTCGTACGGATGCGTTTGAAGAGTTCGCACGAATCGCTGTTATTGACATAAACAATTCGAAAACAGAAGTCAAATATGACACGCGTGGAATTGTTTTGCAGGATAAGACTGATGTGCGCAATCAAGTTATCATGACGTCGAATGGCATTATATTAACGACAGATGGCGGGGCCACCGCTAGGACTGCGATTACACCGCGCTATATTAATGCAGAAGTGATTAATGGACAACTCGGTAGTTTTGTATCGTTGTTGATTGGTGGAGGAAACGATGTTACGCAGATTAATACGCGAGGGATTGCGGCTGGACACGCAGACTTTGCGAGCTCTCCTTTCCAAGTCGATATGAAGGGAAACGTTATTGCGCGGAGTATAAAACTGACGGGACAAATTTCACAATCCACAATGGAAAGTTCGACGATTACAGGCGGACTCATTCGGACGGCGGCATTCGGGGCGCGAGTTGAAATGGACTATCGTGGATGGCGAACATATGACGGTAACGGACGCCAGAGGATTTCGATAGATTCTAACGACCTATACGGAATGAGTGCAATATCATTTGCGGGGTCAGGCGGCAACGGCGTTGCGCACATTAATGGTGGGGATTCGTTGTTTCAGATTGCGTCGGTGGTAGATATTCAACTTGCGGCAGTTGGCCGTAGTATTTATTTTCAAGGCAATGTGGATTTTACAAATGCACCAAACATAACAGGCATTAGAATGGCACAGATAGACGGGCTTTCCGGTGCACTTAGTATAAAGGTAAATAAAGGCGATCCAACATCGAGCGCAAATGGCGGTGCACATAACCACGGATTTAGAAATGGAGCACAATTTAAGGACATTACAGGACAAGTTCACACATGGAATGAATATAGCGGATTCACGCATGCTCACACAGTATAAAATAGTATTGGAACTTTCGACCTCCTTGGCCGATAATAGTATTAGATATATCTTCCAAGGAGGTAGGGACATGAAAAAATTTATATCAGGTATTGTAGTAGGAGCGCTACTATTCGGAGGAACATCAATTTTTGCTGACTCTATTAAAAATCTAGTAGGCGAGAAAGTGACCGGTATATATGTGGTAGAACAAGGCGGGAAGAAAATTGCAGATGGTGCAATAATCAATGGATCTGCTTATGTTCCTGTCCGAGCCATCGCAGATGCAACGGGAACTCCGCTTACCGTAAAGGGGAAGAAGATTACCTTGTCGGGAAAAACAGTCCTTAATGAGGGAAATGCCTTAAGTGAAGAGGCATTGGCGTTGACAAACAAAATTGCAAAACTTCGTGGGGACATCAGCTCGATTAAAGTTAACATTACCGCTGAAAACGTCAGCATCAAGACTTATGTGGACGCCATAACCGAGGAGAAAGCACGCGAAGAAAAGATTCCGGGTCGCCTTTCTGGACTAGAGGAGAACCTCTCTAAGTCCCGTAAAGTCGTCGCAGACTATCAAACGCAGATCGACGTAGCCGAAGCGGAAATTATCCGCATTCAAGCGGAGATTGACACAAGTAAGTAATTACCTTTTATTATTGGGGTGACAAAATGGAGCAAAAACCAGATTTAGGTAAGATATACGAACTAGAAGGTAAAGAGAGGCGCATAGATGAATCCAACAGTAAAAACATGGGATGTGTATTATTTCTAGTTTTTACCTGTTTAGGAATAGCTATCTCGTTTACTGGAATAGGTATTTTCATTGGATTGCCTTTAATAGTAATGGGAATTATTTCACCATTTATGGCAAAGAAGACGGATTCTACTGTTTACCGCATAGTTTGCCCTACTTGCGGATTTGAGACTCGTAATCAAAAGAAACCGGGAATCACATGTAAAGCCTGTAAGAAACGAATGGTCTTGCAAGGTGACCATTACGTCAACGTAGATTAACATTATTATGACTAAGCTCACGTTAACCGCGTGGGCTTTTTCTTTTGCCAACGAAAGGGGATGCGCATGAAACTACGACAATTACTCGAATGCACTATCGATTTATCTGATCCAATTACGGAGTTATCCGCAGTCATCTCGACGGTACTCGCATCTCATCCCGATAAGCAAGTCGATATTCTTCACGCACTAGATGAGCAAATCGGACTTGCCCTCGCTGTGTTGGAGACGGTAAACACCGAAGAGGAAGCGGAGGTATAATCGATGGAAATGGATGTACTTAAATACTTTCTAACGCAAGGGCCGTTCGCGGTCCTTTTTGTTTGGCTTCTCATCTACGTCATGAAAAATAACAAGGAACGAGAAGCCGGATTGCAAGATTTACTCGCAAAGTTCTCGGAAAAATACGATGTCATCATCGGAGAGCTGCGCGACATGAAAGAACGTTTACCGCGAGATAAGGAGTGATTGAATGAATTATATTGCCGACTATATTCCACGCAATACCCCATGCAACCGACGTCCAGGTAACGCAATGACTCCGACAACGATTACGATCCACAATACGGGGAATCCAACGTCAACCGCAAAAAACGAACGCGCATGGTTGACGAATCCGAGTAACAGTCGAACGGCGTCGTACCATATCGTCGTGGACGAACGCGAAGCTATTGAATGCCTTCCGCTGAATGAAGTCGCATGGCACGCAGGTGACGGGAACGGCGATGGCAATCGTAAGAGTATCGGAATCGAGATATGCGAAAGTGGTGATTACGCGAAAACTCTCGATAATGCCGCTGATCTTGTCGCAAAGATGTTGCAGGAACGCGGATGGGGCGTTGATAGGCTGCGTAGGCACTATGACTGGTCCGGCAAGATTTGTCCGCGACTCATGTATGACAACGGTAAATGGACGGGATGGACGAAGTTTAAAGCGGAGGTTGAAAAGCGGATGAAAACGGCGGACAAATCTGATGTTGCGAAACTTATCGTAAACGGAAAGCGCGTAGATGACGGTATCATCATCGATGGTGTCACGTACTTCCCCGCGCGTTCCTTTGCAGCGGCTATGGGCGCGACAATTGCGTGGGATAACGTGAGCAAGACGGTAAAGGTAACGTCGAAGTAATCGAGTTTCTACTATATAAACGGAGGTATCGGATATGAACGATAATATCAACTGGAAGCAAAAGTTAGCCAGCCGGAAGTTTTGGGCGTTATTGGCTGCGTTGGGGACGAGCGTACTCGCAGCATTTGGAGCAGGCGAGAGCACAGTCGTACAAGTTACGGGGGTTATCGGTGCGGTAGGTTCGGTCGTTGCGTATGTGCTTGCGGAGGCATACGTTGATTCGAAGAGATCCGGCGCGGAGCAAGGTGACGCGTACGAAGAAAAACGCGAGGATAAGTAGATAGGCAAACGCCCACTTTCGGAGTTCATCCGTCGGTGGGCGTTTTTCTCATTTGGAACATCGATAGTTCGCGGTCATAGAACATTGAATCCCCGGATTCGTTCCGTATCTTAACGGACCTCGACGAATACTTTTCGACGATCCCCGCGTCTACGTAACAATACACTCCTGCACTATCTTCTTGCCATACTTCGACGACGGCTTGCGACATTGCCGCCGTGAAGAATTCGATATCTGCGTTTAACATGCGGTTCAATTACGACAACTCCTTGTGTTATATATACCCAGAGTTTAACATGCGACCGCATGTATGACGAGCAGGGTTACACGGTTGCTCGCATGTTTTTTGATGAAGGGTTTAGCGGAATGGACTTGGATCGTCCAGGCTTTGTCGAATTAAAGGAATACATGAAGGCTAATCAAGGTCAGACACTAATTGTGCCAACACCGAGCGTACTGTCGAGAGACTTAGGCTTTGTAAAACACTTCAACATGTTTGCGGAAATGTGTGATTATACTGTTATCTATGCAGATGGTACAGACATGGACAACTTTAAAACGGATTACGTTGGAGCACTCTCGGAACATATTCAGGAGCTTGAAAGAGGTCAATGACCTTAGACTCGGTGGAGTGAAAGAAGAGTTTTCAATTTACGAATGTGATTGACAACATTCACCAATCGAGATAAATTGTATTTAGAAGGTTTCGACTTCCGTGCGAGGTCGTAGATTGAAACATATTGATTATGTTCATTAAAAAAGAGCCGGGGAATTTATTCCTTTGGCTCTTTTTTTATTTCCATAAATTTAGATGGTCAGCAATCATCTTAACATCAGTAGGTGACTGGTAGTAAAGCACCTTGCAAATTTCGCTGTTGCCAACACTTTGCACTTTCTTGATGCCAACACCTAACTCAGTGCTAAGGTGTGTATTAAGGCCTTCCAGTAACGGTGCAGCAGCGTAAAACCGAAGTCTGTATTTACCTTTTGGACAATCAATTGCATGATGCACGGAAAAATAACCACGATAGAAATCGGCCGCTTTAGCATGAGGCAGATTCGGGTGAGTGCGATCCTCATCGTTTCTTCCTGAGTATCCCATCTCCAACATCCTCACAACATATGGGTGTGTCGGCGGGATTTTTAAGCGCCACGAGAGTTTGTCATTTTCAAGCGGCGTGCTGAAAATTTTATTGGAAACGGCAAGTGTTTGTTTGACGCCCTGTAGTAAATCTTTACGCACAGTTTGAGCTATAAAATAATCACCCGAAAAACGAGCCGAACCCCACAAGAAACCAATTGTTTCATATTTAACACTTGACTCTTCAATTAATTTCAACATCACATTAAACTCAGTGAGACATGCTTCTGTAAATATCTCTTCGCATTTAGCCCCACAGAATAGCTTTCTGCCAGAATTACTTACAACTATTCGCTTCTGACACTCCTCACGGTGGCATTTTCTACTCCATTGATCACCTGTACAAATGTAATACACTGTAGTTTTACCGATGCCGTAAATATCCGCCAGTTGTTTGTAGGTGAGATTATCTTGTTCCCGACGCCTCCTTATCTCACTGGCTGTAAAAGCGTCTAGTTTTCCGTCATTACGGTAGTTTCTTTCGAGAGTACCCTTTAACGCATGATAGGAAACCAATTCGGAAGTGATGTTATAAGTTTGAGCAATAGTCTTAACTCTTACGTTGTTATCATAGAGCATTCTAATTACCTGCTTATTCACATTTGTTAAAACGAGTTTCTTTTCCCGTGGAATCTGGTTGTTTTTGTTTCTATTATAATGTGAATTTCTTTCCCTTATGCTAAGGGTCCTGCACGAAGGGCATAACTTAGTCTTTCTTACTCCCCAAAAAGTTTCTTTACACCGATCACAAAGGCGTATTATTTTTGAAGTGGAATTCTCGCGTCCTTGTGAAGTAGTTTTACTTTGCGTACGGATGGAAACGTACTTACGCTTGGAGTAAGCTTTAGCTGTGTTACGCTTCCGACTCAATGAACATGTACTGCAAAACATCTTTCTAGGGCCGCCTTGAAACATTGTCTTACACTGAATGCAAATACGATCGTGGAGCATACACTTAGTTTCCCGTAGCTTCAATTACTTCAATTAATGCGATTCGTTCTGCAATGCTCCATGAGGTAGCTTTTCCGTGTAGCGCTTGACGCTCATCGGCTGTACCCGAAGCTGCGTCGAGAATTGACTCGTGCATGTATTTGAGGCTTACGGTTGTTAACGCTGATCCGAGGATTACCTCACCCATGATCATCAACTCATTGTCGGACAGTTCCGGTGCTGGGGTTAGGCGCATGATTAAGTCATAGCGCTCTACGATATCACCCAGGCGTGTGGAGAACTTCCCATCGCGGCCTTTTGCCTTTCCGCATTCCTCCGCAAGTTTCTCGAGCGGCGGGTTCATCCATATTTGTTTTCTTGCCACCCTAGGTTCCTCCTTAAATTAAAAGTTAATACTAGAGGGCTTCGGCCCTCTAGTATTAACTTTTGTTCTTTTGTCCTGTTAGGAGGTCTAACTTATCATTTGCGTACTGAATAATAGATTCTACCTCTCTTGTTGCTCCATATCCGTGACCCTCGGCCACAGTAGCAAGTGCATTTAGTGTTGAAAATAATATTTTTGTTACCTCATCCAATCTTGCTTCAAGTTGTTCGATTCTTTGTTCCATCCCTATCAGTCTCCTTTTATTAGAATAATTGTGCGATAACGACTGCGTCTTTTATAAGAATTTCACCGTGATCAGGATCGTCATGACGGCCTTGCTTGTTACTGGCAATAACATAACAGTGATCTGGTATGAAACACTTAAGGCAATCGTCTTGTTGCGCATCCCACGAGCTGTATTCGTATGTACTTTTTATTGACATGTCCCATGCGGATGTTCCGTCGAGCAAATCCATGTCCTCATATTCTTCAGTGCCATAAGTAGGGAAGTCGCGCTCGTCTTCGCGGTCACCATTATGGCGGCTATTCTCGCAAACTTCGCCAATCTCGCGCTCTTTGTTCTCGAAACGTAAGCCGATGTACCAGTATTGCTCTTCGTTTGCTTCGTAGATTTCTTTCGCTTTAGCGTACATTTCCACGATGTTCATAATATCCTCCTTGTCGCTGCGCTAGGCCAGCGAACTCAGTTAGTGTATATGTGGTACATTATTCCTTGACTTAATAATAACACAACTACACACTTAATACAATAATAAGTACATACTTTACTCTTATTTTATCGGTAAAATTTATATATTGAATATAGAACACACATTCGCATATAATACTCAATGACAGAACAAATGTTCTATTTAGGAGTGGTTGGTGTGTTTAAAAAGTATATTGGGCAGACCGTCGAAATCATTTACGAGGATAAATGTGGTAATATCACACAACACAGAATCTTAATCCGGAGCATTCAAAACGGGACTATCTATGCGACATGTTTAAAATCTAAAGCCTGGAGGCCGTTTCGCATTGATCGTATTCTATCTTGGTCACCAAAGGGGCAGTCAGCATGAGCAAGAAACAAGAACGGATTATTATGCTCACCGATATGCAAAGCTTCTATGCTAGCGTGGAAAAAGCGATGCAACCGCAATATAAAAACAAGCCACTGGTGGTTGCCGGTGATCCAGAACGCAGATCTGGCATCGTACTCGCGGCGTGTCCTATCGCGAAATCGTACGGCGTATCGACCGCTGAACGACTTTGGGAAACGTTAAAGAAGTGTCCTGACGTAGTCGTCGTACAGCCGCGGATGCAATTGTACATCGACGTATCGATGCAGATCACTCGCATTTTAGAGACGTATACAGATCTAGTTGAGCCGTACAGCATCGACGAGCAATTTATTGATGTAACGCACAGTATTCATTTGTTTAAGATGA
The DNA here is from genome assembly GCF_022346885.1 of Paenibacillus sp. ACRRX. Lineage (GTDB taxonomy): Bacteria > Bacillota > Bacilli > Paenibacillales > Paenibacillaceae > Paenibacillus_B. The sequence goes on along the minus strand of NZ_JAKRNK010000002.1, from coordinate 898,442 downwards.
CTCCGGAGCAGCTTGCAGCAAAAATACAGCAACACATTTTACTCGAAACAGGCGTGTGGGCACGGGCAGGAATAGGCCAAAATAAGACTATCGCGAAAGTGTGTTGCGATATAGTCGCAAAGAAAAATAAATCCGGAATCTTCACGCTGACAAAAGAAACCATGCCTAAACACATCTGGCCTCATCCAGTCGAAAAAATGTGGGGCGTTGGATCACGCATGCGTCGTCATCTAAACCGCATGGGCATTTACACAATTGGCGAGCTTGCACAGACTCCTCTTACTCGGCTTACTAAGCGATGGGGCGTTAACGGCCAGGTAATATGGCAGGTGGCAAACGGCATAGATGACTCTCCCGTAACAACATCATCACACGATACGCAAAAGGTAATCGGAAATGGCATGACATTACCACGCGATTACGCCGAAGCGTGGGAGATAGACGTTGTGTTACTCGATCTAGTCAGCCAGGTTTGCAGAAGGTGCAGAGCCAAGAGTGTGATGGGCTCCGTGATTTCTGTAAGCTGCTCGGGCGCTGATTGGGATCATCCGACCGGATTTAATCGGCAACAGAAGCTTGCTGATCCGACGAATTCAACTACGGATATTTACGAAGCGTGTAAAAAGCTCTTCCACAAGTTTTGGGACGGCGAACCTGTTAGACGACTAGGGATTGCGATTACCGACCTAGTTGATGATTCGGTGTATCAGCTCACACTATTTGATGATCGCGAAGAAAAACGCAAGCTAGATTCCGTCATGGATACCATAAAGGACAAATTCGGGGAGACCGCGATCGTACGCGCAAGTAGCTTTACCTCCGCGGGACAAACACGAGACAGAGCGAGCAAGATCGGAGGTCACTATAAATGAGTAAAAAGCTTCAGGGAAACGGTATTTGGGAAGCTTCGCGTATGATGCTGCCGGAACACAAGGAAACGATTATAAGGCATAGAGGCGAGTATGACCGCAAGAGTCGGCCGCAGCTCGACGAGCAGGAACTCGAATACATTAACGAGCGTTTAGCGCAAGCAGCGCATGACCACGAGTCTATTGCGGTGGAACTATTTGAGCCGTATGGCAACGTTAATGTTGTCGTCGAGGTTGTCGGATTCGAAACGAATCGCGTACGTTTCCTTTGCGACGGAGAGCGTCGGTGGATCGACGTAGAGGACATCGTGAGGGTTGATTGAAGGCAGAATAAACATACGAAAATAAACGCATTATATAGGAAGGAATTTAACGGGGTAATACGCTTGTTGTTAATCCCGTTAAATTATTTTTGAGAAAGTGTTGACACTCGAAATCCCACGTGATATATTATTACTTGTCCGGTTGAGCCGCACAGGATTTTGAAACGATGAACATACGACATGCCAAGCCGTACAGTCATTCGAAAAATCCTACGAGGCACATCGAATAAAGCGAAGAGGCATATAACGCAAAACCCGCGTGGTTAAGCGGAAAACATGCCGGGATGGCGGAATTGGCAGACGCACAGGACTTAAAATCCTGCGGTAGGTGACTACCGTACCGGTTCGACCCCGGTTCTCGGCACCATTTATAACTTCTAGCACTTTATGATAATAGGGTAATGTGGATGATATAACTCCTTTCGCTGACTAGCGGAAGGGGTTTTTTATTTGTAATCGAAATAGAATAGAGAGGATGAATTGTATGAGCTGGAAAGTGGACAATGACTGGTCTCAACTTCTTCACGATGAAGTACGGAAGCCTTATTTTAAAACATTATGGACATGGTTAAGAGAAGAGTATAATCATCAAGTGATTTACCCTCCATTTGACCAATTATTTACGGCCTTCCAGTTAACTTCCTATGCGGACACAAAAGTTATGATCGTGGGACAAGATCCGTATCACGGTCCAGGCCAAGCTCACGGTCTTAGTTTCTCGGTGCAGCCAGGCGTACGAATTCCTCCGTCACTTCTTAATATGCTCAAAGAGAGTGCGACTGATGTGGGTACAACGATGCCGAGTCACGGATATTTAAAAGCGTGGGCGGAGCAAGGCGTATTTATGTTAAATACGGTTCTGACTGTTAGGGAATCACAACCAAATTCTCATAAAGGTCAGGGCTGGGAAACATTTACGGATCAGGTCATACAACTGTTGAATGAACGAGATCGTCCTGTCGTCTTTGTATTGTGGGGTAGTCATGCACAGGCGAAAGCTAAAATGATCGATCGCTCCCGTCATTTCATCGTACAGGCACCACATCCAAGTCCGTTGTCTGCTCATCGTGGGTTCTTTGGCAGCCGTCCGTTCTCGAAAATCAATGATCATTTGCAAGCGCTTGGGGAAGAGCCTATTGTTTGGCAGCTTCCTCCGATTGAATCATAAAAATAAAAGAGACTGCTTGTATCTAATGCAGAAACATCTGCACAATGCAATGCAGTCTTTCTTTTCGTAAGTGGATTTGAAAGTTCATGTTGAAGGGCGCTACCGTCATGCTTCTGAAATGTTCTAGAAGTGTGTAAGTAGTAGTAAGTAGTACTAACTATAAACTGTGCATGAATACATGAACAGTAAACGTTGACAATGACTTTGGCCGATGATATATTAATTGATATATTCACTGATTATTTGTTGATTTACTTCTAATAATGTGATCTGTTAGCTCAGCTGGGAGAGCACCAAATCTATTCTCACAGGTTAAAAAGATGTTTTATAAGTCTCTTTTTATTGAATATAAAAAGAATAGAGACAACTGCTAATAATGCGGTTGTCGCTAGGAACATCTTCTGTTATTATTTATCTAAATATAGGACGGTAGCTCAGCGGGAGAGCATTATCTTGACAGGGTAAGGGTCATGGGTTCGATCCCCATCCGTCCTACCACTTAATATAAATTAGTGCGTATATGTAATATAATTTAGTTGATTTTAAGGCCATTCTCAATATAATTAAATGTATGAATGATGTTCAACAATTATTCCATCTAAATGGTATGTTTATATCTTATAAATCAAGACTCTAGTTCATTATTTTTGATGAACTCTAGAGTCTTGATTTCATTTATACTAAGTCTTAATGCGGAATAAGCTTTATTCATTGAAGTTTTCCGATTAGTTATTATAAGAAACATCACCAGCAAATCTAGCTTACATTCATAATAAGAATCTTTTGTACTTTGACGTTTTTGCACTAGTTTCGAATTTTAACCTTCTCCTTCCTTTTAGATCTCTCAATATGGACACGTACACAATAAACCATATTGAGAAAAATCAATCTATTTAAAAGACACCTCTGTTAAATCTCGATCTTCATAAATTTCAACTACATCATACGTGGGAATCCTTAGAAGCAACTCATTCACGGTTTTTATCTGAGACTGAATCGAATGCACTTGGTCATCTTATTGGTAGATGATCATATTTAGTTTCTCTAATCTGAGAACGTAAGATAAAAATTGTATAAGTATTAATAATGATCATATAAATACTCATCGAAACATGATATTATTATCTTGATTTACAAATATTTGAATCTGAGTGATAACTTTAGGGGATTTGTTATAAGGTGTATCGTGAGTTTATTATTTTGAGGAAGGTGGATATCAATTGTTAAAAAGATTAAGACTCGTCGCCATAATGTCAATTTTACTATTGTCGTTCTCAGCAACTTCAAGCGCCCATGAAATGTATTATAGTGGTTCAGCACCAAACTGGGCACCAATTCCCTTGAAATGGAGTATTACAAATTTTGGCGCCGCACATTTAAAATTTAACAATGATTCTCTAAGTTCTAGTTATACTAATCACTATGTCAATGCCACAAATGCTTGGTCGAATAGTACGTCTAAAGTACAAACAACTAGAACAACGTTTTCATACTCAAATGTAGACATACTGACTCCAACAAATGACTTTTGGGAACAAAAAGTAGGATTTGTTAATGTGTACAGTGTATATGGTATTACGGACATAACCACAACAGATAACATACTAATAAAAGATTCAAACTCCGCAATAAACTCCACACGGTTAATTAAATACGGTCACATTTATATGAACCCTCATTCACAAGTATTCGGGAGTGAGAATGATAAATTATATACAATGGTGCATGAAATTGGGCACGTTCTAGGTTTAGGTCACCCTAACTCCATATTTTATCCGGTCAATGATGATTCTATCATGAGACAAGGATCATATTCGAGTTACACGACTCCAAGAGCTCATGACATAAATGATATTTCAAATAAATATTAAAGTGTATATTGAAAATGGAGGTAGTGTAATGCTAATTACGAGGAGGACTAAGATTTATAGTGTCGTAGGATGTATTGCTCTAATATTTGTGTTGTCACTGTATATATACAATGACAACAGTTCATCTATAGGACTTTCCGCTAAAAGGATACAAGAATTGCGACAAAAATATCCTTCCTTAGATGGTGAACACCCCACATACCATATGAAAAAACAATCTTTTCAAGAAGTCACTAAACTAACAGAAACAATCATTACTGCTGAAGTAATTGGTGAATTGCCAGAGTATGATATAGATTTAACGGGCCTACCAAATACACCTGAAAATAAGATTAATCAGAAGAGAAAGCAAAATGGATTATCAACTCTCACTGCTACATTCACACAATATGAAGTTAAGGTATTGGAAACCATAAATGGAAATCCAGTAACAGGTAATATTAAATTAGTCTACAATTCAGTATTTCGGGGAATTGAACCTGATCTCAAAAAAGGGATGAAAATTGTTACGGCTATTGCAGCAGGGAAACTGGCTCATGAAGGGAAGTATTACTTCACTAGATATGGAACTTACTACATCGTAGATAACGATTTTGTGCTTTCGGCAGTTGATGACGAGTTCTCAATTAAGATGAACGGAAGACTACTGAAAGAATTTATTGAAGAAATCAGCACAATACCTTTACCTGCTCCTCGTTGATGTGATACGGTAATATCTTTGGAATGAGATATTACCGTATTTTTATATTTTGAATTTTAATAAACAGAATAGTATTACATAGAAACCTATTTACAGTGGTTCGAGCCCACTACAGATCACCATACATACTAATGTAGAACCCTTGATGATGATCAAGGTTTTTTTTATTTTTAGTTGATGTCGAGAGCTATGCTTCTATCAAGCGAGCCGTTGTTAAGATTGGAGCACCTCAATGCTGCTACAGCGGCAAGCAAGGAGTTTTTTTTGATTAGACAAAAAGGGCTGTAAACTGTAAGCATTTCTTTGCTATCATCCACTTACGCTTGTCCTGACGATCAAGTGGACGTAGAGAAGCTGACTTTTGGCGCTCGTGACGACTAAAGCTGGTGACTTGATCATACATTGAAGAAGAATGATCACTACCTTCTCCAAATGGAGAGGACAAGCGGAGGGATATGATGCTGGGAGCTCAGTTATTCGTTTGGCTATTAGGCGTGTTCGGAATCGTAGCGGTCTTGTGCTGGCTGCTATCACGACTGTTGGTTCATGACAGCACCAACCAGGATGAGCGGTATATATGGCTTCGTAAAATAGATGATGGCTCTGGCAAGGAGCATTAGTTAAGCTTTGGCTGCCTGAGCTTAGAAGAAATTTAAATACCATGTGGTGTGTAGTCGTTTGCAAATGGTGTTTAAGATTATCTGTTTACGGTGAAAATGGTGATATACATCGTTGATATGTCAATTGGAGGGATGTATGATGCCGAGACCGAGGCCTTATTTCAAACCAATAGTTGTTGCAATTATCGTTATTGTAGTGCTTGTGAGTAGTTCAGGCATGATGATAGCGAGCCCCGACCAGTACAAGGATCTTGAACCTCAAGAGGGAACAGTTCCGATCTATGAGGATGTATATGGCAAAGTTGTGCCAAACGATGTATATCAACCCTGATGAACAGATGACTTTCGATCAATCAAATACGAACAGGCCCTGATGGTAACTCCAGGTTGCATTAGGTACTGTTCGTATTTTGCTGTGCTTTATACATGGTCAGGATCACGATCTCGAGGATCTGTCGCTGAAGTAGGCGAATCTGATAGCTCCTCTGTATCCCACTTATGCGTGTATGCTTTTTTGGTAACGATAAGCAGCAGGCAGACCGTACCAATAACCATTACTACTACGGCCACAATTGTTGCGGTAACCGGGTCCATTAAGTACCTCCTATTATTGTAAGCGTATTCGATAGCCTTACTATACATGAATTTCATTTTTTTGTATAATATAATTTTGTTCATACATATGGTAAAATAGTTGCTTATAAATGACGGAGGTGAGGCTAGTGGCAGCTGAGATTATAGAGGTCAAAACCCAAGAGCAATTGGATGAGTGCATCACTATCCGTAAAGAAGTATTTGTTCAGGAGCAGAATGTGCCTGATGAACTAGAATGTGATGAATACGATACATTAGATGCCCCGGCCTTCCATGTACTACTCATGATTGATGGCAAATATGGGGCTACAGGACGAGTTAAGCTGCTTGATGAATTTACGGCAAAAATGCAACGAATTGCAGTCAGAAAGCCATTTCGTGGCTTAGGAATAGGTCGGACCTTAATGATTGGATTAGAACAAATAGCTAGGGCGCATGGCGTTGAGAAGTGTGTGTTGGACGGGCAGTGCCAAGCAGAAGGGTTTTATCAGTCTTTAGGCTATGAGACCGTATCGGAAGAGCCTTTCTACGACGCAGATATTCTGCATGTGCGTATGGAGAAGAAATTGACTTAGTACACTTTTTAAGTTTCTCTATTTTATACCTGATACTCTTGCATAAAATGTCAGTCGTTCGGGAATGCTAACGATTCACCGCATCTGGTACAAAGGTTCGGTCTCAGAAGAGGCTTTATCATGTGGCCAATATTAGTAGAAGCGAGAAGGATGGGATAGCATTGACAGAACGTGAGACATTTACAGCGGTACAACGTAACGGGGATGGGGATCTGACATCGTTTCAGACAAGCTCAGGAAGAGTGCTAAACTATACTGAGGCTTTGCAGGCTGTCCATAATGGGGAAATTGCCGGAGCAAACACGTTTAAGGGAAAAAACGGAGGCACTTATATCCGGGGTGATGCTGATGGCGATCCTTCCAACAATTTGGACAACCTGCCGACTTTTAACTAATGCAATGGATCACGTTGTTATAAGAGCACTTTGACCGTATCATACGGCTGAAGTGCTCTTTTCTATAACAGCAAGCTACATTAGGGTATAAATTTGATGCTGGTTAATAAAGGTCATTGGACCGGTACGGCCTTCCCATTGAGGTCGCTCATCTCCGTAATGCATTAATGAAATACGCTGCTGCAAAGGTATCGGCAATGATAGCAGCTCATGTATGGTGGAGTGTACTTCGCCTGTTCCGATCAGCTGGCAGTCATGCCATATATGTTCAACCCCATTATCAACGAGGGATTGGAGCAGCTCAAAGTTAAAGCGCATATCTGCTGTGTAAAAAAAACGTTCGTTAATGAGCAGCGAGTAACTATTTTTACCGGGCATATGATCGGTTTTTACCCATTTGACTTGCAGATCAGCGGCAAGGGGATGGTTGAGCTCCGGTTCCATTGGCAGCACATCAAACACATCGTCCAATTTGTTAATCCCGTCTTGGCTCATTCCACCTTTAAGTGTATTTTCCCATAACATATCCACCAGAGATGCCGCGATATATAGCTTAGGCTTGCGCTTGTATCTGAATTTCATCTGGAATGCATATTCTTCCAGGCCGCCGACATGATCAGCATGCAGATGAGTGACGATGACGCCATCGAACTCATTGAAGGATTTGCCTAGCTGGTGAACAGCCATAGGCGCTGTAATTCCACAGTCAATTAAGAACGCATGTTGAGTGGTGTGCAGTATGGCATTATTGTTTAAATATGTTTTGGCAAAAGCACTCCCTGTGCCTAGCATTTGCAGTTGAATAGTCATCTCTCTTCCAGATCCTCCAAGCTCTATTATTTTACACCCACTGTATCATGGGCTAGGTAAATGCACAAGCGAACGGCGCTTGTCTCACATAGTATGAGGGTGAAGCGATTTGCTTTGCAGTGTGAGACGTGGGAGAAGTGGGTGAGCTATTGTGGCCAAAGGAAAAGGCGCCAAAAATAAGAAAAAAGAGCTATCTGGGGGACGTGCCCAGTATACGATGCGAGTTGTGACTTCTGACCGGTGCATCGTGTGTCCGACGCCTTGTACAAGAGGTCTGAAGTATGTCTCACGAATGACTGAGCCAGGAGCGGTCGGCAACGGTGTACCTTGCGTGTTAACACGAACTAAGCTTGGTAAGTAATTAACTAAAGGCTTTGGGATGGACACAACGTCAACTTGAACTGCTCAGGGAACGGATAGTATGTATATTCAAAAGTTCAAGCATTTACTACTGTTACTTTCCCTTCCCTGGGTCATCACGCGCATCCATGTGCGTCAATCACCTACTTACTTAAAGAACACTTGATGTGATGTCGGAGGGATGAGGTGGCATGGGATGAATATCGTGTGGAAAGGTAATGCGTATACCAATTCATGCGTTCGCAGGGGACAAGTTCCCCAGATTATAGTTAATCATATTGCATCTGCTCGTATGTCAACATTGGATGATTGGTATACGAACCGAAATAACAAAGTATCCTCGGCTCATTATGGCATCTCCAAGAAGGGCGATATCCATCAATATGTAGCGATAGAACGTGCGGCTTTGGCAAACGGAATCCCCCATAGCAGCATTAAAGCAGCTTCATCTTTATACGTGAGAAGCAAGCAGCACAATCCTAATTTATACAGTGTCTCCATTATTCATGAGGGAATGGAGGGTGAGCTAACCGATGAGCAGTTTCAAGCGTGTATAAAGCTGCATCGTTATATCCAAATAATGATTCAGGAAAAATGGGGTCATCATCTGCCGCTCACATCTGATTATGTGATCGGACATCATCAAATTGATCCTATACACAAAGCAGCCTGTCCAGGTTATAAATTTCCATGGGGCAGATTATATGAGGCATTAGCCTGTATCCCAGTTTACGACGAAAATATTGAAACCATTATTAAAAAGCTGCATAACGCCGATCTTCATCTAAAGCGTCTGGAGCAGCGGCTTGCTGCGCTGGAGATGCAGGAAAGCAGGACTGACGAACACGGTGAGCACAAGAACTAAAATGAAAATAGCCCTGCTCCAGGTAACATTAGACAGTAGGAAAGACAGGGCCTTGCTAGCGATACGCCAGTACAGGATGAACGTGCATAGTGGATATTACTTAAAAAAGCCTCAAAACCTTGCTGTAAAGAGAGTGAATTGCAAATGTTGCCGCAACTCTCTTGCATATTAGGAGTATAACTATACAACTAAGCTGTTGGAGGTTAGCACTCATGAAATGCAGGAGAATTGCCGCGCTTGTCTTACTCGGTTCTATTGTAGGTGGATCACTGGCCACTACGATACCGACAGTTGCTGCGGAAAGCAACACAGACAAGGTGCATGTTGAATTAAACGGCCAAGCGATATCAGATGGGGGGGTAATGGTAGACGGGCGAGCCTATGTGTCTGTACGCGATCTGCAAGAAGCATTGCAAGCATTCGTATACTGGGACGCCGCCAATAAGAGAATATCGATTCAGAAGCCTAATATTCATATGTTGATGTTCCAGGACAAGGCTACTTTTGGCAAAGTTAAGACTGGAAAGACAGCATTCTCCGTACTGGTACAAGTTGATTCGCTGAAGACGCAAGTTGACGCCATTAAGCTGACGATAACAGACCCGAACGGGAAATCTTCAGATATTCAACAATCAGATATTGATACGAAGCAGGACAATTTCTGGTTCCGGTCTTCGGATTATAAATACGATTTCAAAGCAAAAGGTGAATATACTGTAAACTGCTATTTGAGACAAAAAAACGGCGAGTTCACTTTACTGTCTAAAAAGACGATAGAAGCGGTGTAATTACGGATTTGCCCATTTATGAGTGTTATTTTTGAACGTTACATATACTAACCTTCAAGGGTGTCATTTCGTTGACCTTCCTCACATATCGTGGTACGATACGAGGGATGCAACATACTATTTGCACAATAAAGGAGAACTATGTAATGAGCGAACATAACCATAATCATGACTGCGGCTGTGGCGAGAACCACGACCATGAGCATAATCACGAAGAGTTTATCGTCACACTTGTGGATGACGAAGGTAACGAAATAGAAATGGCATTGGTCGAAACGTTTAACGTTGAAGAGCAATTGTACGCGCTGCTTCTAGAGAGAAACAACCCTGAAGCTGATGGTATCATTGTACGCGTAGACGAAGACGGCGAGGACATGGTCCTTAATGCTATCGAAGAAGATGAAGAGTGGGAACGTGTACAACAAGCCTATGACGAGCTTGTTGCCTCCCAAGAGGGTTAATTCCCTTCCATAATAAGGTACTAGGAGAGCCCTAAGGCAACTTGGGGCTTTTTGTTATATACGCGGTTATTTACGGGGATTAAAGTACATCTTCCGCCCGTTAAACAACGTAAGCTCAGCCTTCCATGTGCGTGCCAAATACTTGCATAGCTCATTGCCTTTATTCGAATCCCCCTGCGTGGATGTGTCAGGAAGCACAACTTCAACATAATGACTAACGTTGTCCTCTGTATCATGTGTACCAACGCCGAACAGGATAGATCGGTACAGCGGATGATTGCCTCGCAGCAGGAAACCGACCTGTTCTTGGCCTGGCTTAGTCTCGAACGTATAAGGAAAGGCTGCTTCAGCATAATCCCAACCCAACTGGGTGCCTGTTAAGCGGGCTTGTTCTTGATAACAAAGCAACTGCTGCTTCAAATCTTCCAATGTTGCGGAAGGTACCGCTGATCCATCCTTAAAAGCAATTATGGCGCGTTGACTCACCGTACTCCCTCCTAAATATACCGTAATCCAAGTCCTATCATAACACCCCTTAGTAAAAGTGGCAATATTTTCATGCTTGCATTTTTACAATCCATTTACAGCTTGGTTCTGGTTGATAAAAAATGGAAAAACATGATATAGTGAAAACGTATCAGTGCGAGTTGGAAATAATGGTTGTGGGAAGGAAAACCGAATCGTGAGGAGGAGATGTCATGTATGAGCATTTGTATGAAGTGACGGAGCAAGCAAATGTCAGTTTCATAGGATGGGCTGCTGAGCAAGGACGTTACGATTTCGCACTCATCTACTCCAATCATTTCATCGGGAAGACGCTAGTCGTCTGTATGCAGACCGGAAGATCCACACTGTTAAGCGAAGAGGACCTGACGCCTGAACAGGTTCGAGTATCTTTTCAACTAGAAGATATGACCTCTGCCAAGGAAGCTGTGCAAATTCTAAGCACCCGAATTCCTGCACTGCAAGTAAGAGACCAATACTAACGATCGCATTAGTCCATAGAACTAGCTGACATAAGGAGAGGCCTCCCATAGGGGAAGCCTCTTTGTTGAGCATCTATTCAAATATAGCGGTTTCTTCCTTAATAACCTTTACAAATTGAATGGAACGGTCTTCAGGCCCTTTGACAGGCAGACCGATATCCACGTGATCACGTATATAGTCAATGTTTTGCTGTGAAATGACTTCACCCGGAAGTAATATCGGAATACCAGGCGGATACACATAAATAAACTCAGCAATAATACGTCCCGCAGATTCTTTGAATGGAACAATCTCTGTATCCCCATAGAATGCATCGCGCGGTATCAGGGACAACTGCGGAATTTCCGGTATTTTTACGATTAGTTCTTGAACCTCATTACGATTAATATGTGCGGCAGACAGCTCACGTAAAGCGTCAATCAGGATGCTGATCGTTTCATCAGTATCTCCAGGTGTGACAAGGCACAAAATGTTGTACATATCACTCAGCTCAACTTCAAGATTATAATGATCACGAAGCCAGTTCTCCGTCTCATAGCCTGTTATGCCAAGATGACGGACATGAATGGTCACTTTTGTCGGATCATAACTAAATGTAGCTTCACCGCCAAGAATTTCTTCCCCGAAGCAGTATAGACCAGGGATTTGGTTAATTTCATTTCTTGCATAATGAGCGAGTTTAATCGCACGTTCCGCTATGTCATGTCCATTCAGCGCCAAGTTCCGGCGTGATGTATCCAATGAAGCAAGCAGTATATAGGAAGTGGATGTTGTTGTGAGCATGCTAAAAATGGTTTGGATCCGATGAGGATTGACCAGTCCATTCTTCGTATTTACGTTTAGTACAGAGCTTTGCGTCATGGAACCGCCTAATTTGTGAACGCTCGTGGCAGCCATATCCGCGCCAGCCTCCATGGCTGACATAGGAAGCTTCTCGTTAAAGTGGATCAGAACGCCGTGTGCTTCGTCTACTAGGACCGGCACTTCATAGGAGTGCGCAAGATCCACGATTTCTTTTAAGTTTGCACATATACCAAAGTAGGTCGGATTGATAACAAGTACAGCCTTGCTATCAGGATGCTTCTCTAGTGCTCGACGAACCGAACGTGTTGTGATGCCATGGTCGATCCCCAAATTGGAGTCGCGAGCAGGTGAAACGAACACCGGTCTGGCGCCAGCGAAAATAATAGCAGCCATAATAGATTTATGCACATTGCGCGGGACGATAATCTTATCGCCGGGTGAACAGACCGACATAATCATCGTCATGATCGCGCCACTCGTGCCCTGAACGCTGAAGTAAGTATAATCCGCACCAAATGCATCTGCTGCCAGCTGCTGCGCTTCCGCGATGACTCCAGTTGGTTGATGCAGATCATCGAGCGGTGCAATATTAATAAGATCTATAGCAAATGCCTGATCACCGATAAATTCTCGGAATTCTTTGTCGCTTCCTACACCTTTCTTATGCCCGGGAATATGAAACTGCACCGGATTACGGGCAGCATGATTCGTTAGAGTAGTGTACAAGGGAGTTCGATGATGATCCATCGCGGGCTCACAACCTTTCATATTCAGAATCCTCCTGTATGTACAGGAGTTGGTGCTTACAAACAAACAAGGATTAGTTTAACAAAAACCCCCCGGAATGCAAGTACATTTTCCAACCAATTCGTGTCGAATGTTCGGAATTGATAAAAGCTTCAAATTTCATTCATTTTGCTGACCGTTAAATTGTGGTAGGATGAGAAATACGGAGGGAACGTAAAAATGAACAAACAATTAACTGTCGTTGTACTAATGCTTATGATGGTCTTTATTGGCTTCGGGATCGTCATTCCTGTACTACCACTTATGATTACCGATGCAGGAGCTAATCAATTCCATCTTGGTCTGATGTTAGCGCTGTACTCACTCATTTCGTTTATTGTATCCCCATTTTGGGGAGCGTTATCGGAGAGGGTGGGACGCAGACCAATCATTTTGGTAGGTATATTAGGTTTTAGCTTAAGTTATCTATTGTTCGGCTTGGCAGACGGTCAGCTGTGGCTGATGTACGCGTCACGCTCGCTTGGTGGGTTATTCGCTGGCGCCGTCACCGCTGTAATTGTTGCCTATGTGGCAGATATTACAAGCGAGGACACTAGAACCAAAGGGATGGCGCTTGTCGGTATGGCGATCGGACTTGGTTTTACATTCGGCCCTGCATTTGGGGGGCTATTAAGTAAATATGGTCACAATACACCGTTTTTTGCTGCTGCTGCATTAACGTTATTTACATCTGTACTAGGTTTTATCCAGCTGAAAGAATCTTTGCCTCCGGAAAAGCGGACAAGTAAAGGTACGGCTTCACCTTCACGTTGGTCTGCGTTTACAGGACGTATGAAATATTTATATTTATTGTCTTTCTTTGTCACGTTTACGTTGGCAGGCTTAGAAGCAACGCTCTTTTATTATGAGGCTGTGCGTATTCCTCATATTTCGACTGAGGATATCGGATGGATGTTCTTTTTCTGCGGCTTAGCAGGTGCGCTTGTACAAGGGGGAATTGTACGGCGTTATATTAAGAAGGGCGGCGAGAAGAAAGGTATTGCTGCAGGATTAATCATATCAGCAATCGGGTTTGTGATGCTGCTGTTCTCATCCAGCGTGCTGAATGCCACACTCTACTTATGTGTGTTCGGGATCGGCAACGCTTTAATTCGCCCGTGTGTGACGTCTCTGATTACGCAGAAGACAACGGTAAGCCAAGGGGTTGCATCTGGTCTGAACTCATCGATGGACAGCTTTGGGCGCATAGCAGGCCCTCTGCTTGCGACAGCTGTGTTTAACTTAAACGTTAATTTGCCGTTTTTGATCGGTGCGGTACTATCAATAGCTGCACTTGCACTGCTTGCACAATTTGTGAAGTTGGATCAGAGTTCTGTGATCAAGACACGCATATAACATCCTGTACATATACAACAGGCATGAGCACCGAACTTTTGTCAGGGCTGTTTACAACGCAGCGTGGCAGAAGTTCGGTTTTTTTGCGCTAGCATGTCTGCTTGTACACAGACTGTAAAAGAAAAGTGCCTTCCCTCCGGCTGGAGGGAAGGCACTTTTTCCTTGCTGAGGCTGTCTTTTAACATGATAACAACCAAATATGTGCACTTAATACGTCTCTCTCTTTGCTGTCGGTACGTCATCGCTCCTATAAGCTTCAACACCTCTTATGGTGCACTGCTTGTTCTCTGGTGATTGCAAACAGTATATGAGAGGTGCTGATTAGGCTGCACTACTGGATTATATCGATTCACCTGCAAGCTTGTATAGCGGCATTAGCGTGCGAACGGTGTCGTCCACAAGCTTCATGAAAGCTTGTCCGTCAGCGAGAATTGGATCAGCTGCATCGATATGTCGACCAATTAGCCATTCTGCCGACTTCACATCACGGAAGCGATTCAGCGTCTGTATGAACTCTTCTGCAGATAGATCTCCGACCCGATTTGCATGTTTATTCATATGATCCATCGATAGCACATAATGATCAGGTACAAGCTTCTTGACATTGTCTAGTTGTTGAAGAAAGGATTGCGCAATCTGTTGTTTATTTGTTGCTTCATAAATAAAAGCGAGCCAAATAAACACATGATCATCAAATAATCCGACCTGAAAATGGGGGAGCGACTTGTAACCACGCTTGTTAGGGCCAACCGCAAGCCAAGTGTCTTTGGGTGGATTTACGGTGCGCCGAGCATGCTTAGCGATGTGCAGATACATTTCCTGTCCGGCTAGCAGCGCCGCTTCTCCTGTCAGATGTTCACCAATGAAGCGAAATTTAGGCTGTATACGATCACGGATCGCCTCCATCCGGGCTTCAAGACCTTCAATTTGGAAGGTATCAAAATCCGAAGCGTTAAATCCGGTAAAAGTTGCTGATAAAGTCATCGTTGATCCTCTCCTCGTCCATGATTCAAGCGGGTGAGCGAGCATATTTCACGCACATTTACACACCGATATTCGAATATTATACCACAACGAATGCTGCAGCCATGCTATTTCATCACATTAGGCAGAGATTAAGATGAAATTGGAGTCAATAATCCAAGTTGCACGATCATATGATGAAGTATGCAGACGAAGATTAGGTAAGGGGGAGTTGCCGTGAATCGTAGCGATGAAGTTGAATATTGCAACCTGGAGTTACGTTTTGACCGCCGGCAAATCCAGAACCTCATTCGTGATCTCATACAAGAAGGATACTCGTTGTATTGGAGCGAGAACGAATCGTTGTTTATCGTTTCCATACGAACCGGCCGGAAGCTGATCAAGCTGCGCTTTCAACGGGTTCATCACCGTTATAAGATTGTGGGGGACTACACTATTCGTGATGAGCGCCTGGCCGAATTTATGGAGAAGATGATAGGAGAATCACGTGGGCATGCGGTAGTGAAGAGGTTCAAGGATAGACATATATTTGTAGAAAACATCATGTTCGGGGAACGGATCCGTTTGGTTGAAATCTGTGGATTAGAGCAAAAGGTTCTATATCAAAAGCGTCCAGTGATAACAACAGAAGAGATGATTCGTGCTTTCCAATCTACAAGAGCAGAGGAGCGTATAGATACGCTTCGTAATGAGATCGATCAGGAGTTGGCGGATCTGTACAAGGCGATGTCACATGAGGATAACGATACGGTGGTGCACTGTAAAGAGAAATTAAGTGCTCTGCGCTCGGAAATGATTCAACTTGAATGGTAATAAGCTGCTCACCCTCACATTTGCGGGGCACATTGGCGCTCAAGCAAGGCTGCAGGGTGTTTTTCTGTGTATACGGTGGACAGGAGAAAAAGACAGGTCGTATTTCTCGAATAGGAGATATCGGTATGTGAGAAATGGCACATTGGACCTGAAGCAGGGGTTCACTTCTCTATGCAAAAAGGGTACAATAGCAATAATGCAAACCATACACTATTAGATAAAGGGTGGAAAATCCATATGGCTAAAACACAAATTGGCGTGATTGGACTTGCGGTCATGGGTAAGAACTTGGCCCTCAATATTGAGAGCAGAGGCTATTCGGTATCGGTGTACAACCGTTCCCGCGAGAAGACAGACGTACTCATTAGTGAGGCGCCTGACAAGAACTTAACGCCTACATATACGATTGAAGAGTTCGTTCAATCGTTGGAAACTCCTCGCAGGATCTTAATTATGGTTCAGGCAGGACAAGCTACTGATGCTACAATTGATCAATTGATACCACATTTGGATCAAGGTGATATCATTATTGACGGCGGCAACGCCTACTTCCCTGATACACAACGCCGCAGCAAGTACCTGGAAGACAAAGGTTTCCGTTTCATCGGAACTGGCGTATCCGGTGGCGAAGAGGGAGCATTGACAGGTCCGGCCATTATGCCTGGCGGTCAAGAGAGTGCATATCAGCTTGTAGAGCCAATCTTGACGGCGATTTCCGCTAAAGTGAATGGCGAACCTTGCTGTACTTACATCGGCGCTGACGGCGCAGGACACTACGTGAAGATGGTGCATAACGGCATTGAGTATGGCGACATGCAGCTTATTTGTGAAGCGTATCATCTATTGTCCAACGTGTTGGGTGTAGATGCCAAAGAACTTCACGAGATCTTTACAGATTGGAACAAAGGCGAGCTTGACAGCTATTTGATCGAGATTACGGCTGACATCTTCTCCAAGTATGACGAAGAGACAGGCAAACCGATGGTTGAAGTGATTCTGGATTCGGCTGGTCAAAAAGGCACGGGCAAATGGACAAGTCAAAATGCATTGGATCTGGGTATTCCGTTGTCCATGATTACGGAGTCCGTATTCTCACGCTTCTTGTCTGCGTTAAAAGATGAGCGCGTTGCTGCAAGCAAAGTGTTGTCAGGTCCTCAAACAACAGCATTTGCTGGTGCCAAAGCTGAGTTTATCGAAAAAGTTCGCAAAGCGTTATTTGCAAGTAAGATCGTATCTTATGCACAAGGATTCTCGCAAATGCGTGTTGCTTCTGATGAATACAACTGGAACTTGCCACTTGGTGATATTGCTAAGATTTTCCGTGGCGGATGCATTATCCGTTCCCAGTTCTTGAATAACATTAAGGAAGCATACGATCGTGATGCGGATCTGAAGAACTTGCTGCTGGATCCTTACTTCAAAGAAATCGTGGAAGCTTATCAAGATGCTTGGCGTGAAGTAATCAGCGTTGCAGTAACAAGCGGCGTTCCGGTTCCTGGATTCTCTTCTGCACTCGCATACTTTGACAGCTACCGCACAGAACGTCTGCCAGCAAACTTGCTGCAGGCACAACGTGATTATTTTGGTGCACATACATTTAAACGTATAGACAAAGAAGGTACGTTCCATTACAATTGGTTGTCCAATTAATTGAACGAACAGCATTTCACATACAAAAAAACGCCGAGCTGATATAAGCTCGGCGTTTGTCATAAGCGTAACTATTGTGACAATAGAATGGATTCCGCTTCTAATCATCTTGCATTGCAGGTGACCACAGACCATAGGCTGCCTCTGCCAGATAAAAGCGGAGCCGATCACTTTCCTGATCAAACTTGTTATGCTGCAGCAGCATAACTGATACTTCAGCGAAGTAACAGAAATTTCGTTTGATCCGGTCTGCATCAAGAGCTGATAATGCTTCGTCATTACAAGACAGCTTGCTCTTGACCATATTCAGCACCCAGACAATATCTTCTTTGCACAAAGGGTGCTGCTTATCCATTATTCGTTCCATGCGGGCAGCAATTGTTCGTTGTGTCTTGTAGCGATCGGTTGGGGGCGGCGAAGACATCATCATTCACTCCTATATAATGGCATGTACTACCATCTTTACGTTCATCCCTTTCATTTTATACATCCTGATTGTCGAATAGAAGTCAGCTATGGTATCATATGGGCAGTTTATCGGTAGGAGAGAACGATGATGGTGATGAATGACCACGAGACAAGTATTGTATTGATAGGATTTATGGGGACGGGAAAATCGACAGTCGGCCAGCAGTTGGCGCAGCATCTAGGTTATGAGTTTATTGATCTGGATGCAGAGATTGTGAGTCGGCAAGGCAGAACAATCCCTGAGTTGTTTGCACAAGATGGAGAAGCGTACTTTCGACTGCAAGAGAACCGTATCTTAACTGACTTGCTTCAGCATAAGACACGGCTTGTCATTGCTACAGGCGGGGGGGCCGTTCTGGATGATAATAATTGTAAAACGATGCTGCATAACGGTTTTGTTGTTGCGTTAACAGCCCAACTGGATACCATCGTCGCACGTGTTCAAGGTGATACGAATCGGCCGTTATTGCAAGGAGACGTCACAGAACGTGTACATGCGTTGATGGAGGCCCGCCTAGGTCGATACGACTTTGCTCATTGCACAGTTGAAACGGATTACTTAGCAGTAGAACCAATCATAGCAGCAATCATGAGTGCCTATGCTAAGCATTCACTTCGGTGAGCAGGAGGAGACTAGAACTGGATTGGACCCTCGATGTCAGCCCAAGCCAGCATACCGCCCTCCATGTTAACAGCCCCTTCAATGCCGAGATGTTGTAAGTATTCACAGACGCGTTCGCTGCGATAACCGCTTCGGCATATAAAAATGATCTCAGAGGTACGTTCAACCTCTTGGATCCGATCAGGAATCTCATTCATGGGAATATGCTTGGCGCCAGGAATGATGCCTTGGGCTACTTCCTCATGCTCGCGCACATCTATGAGGTTTAACGCTTCACCTCGTTCAAGGCGTAACTTTAACTCTGAGACGTTAATCTGCGGTATAGTATTCATATGGCCTCCCTTAAATCTAGTGATCATATATCTTGCATATAAGATATGATGTATATCACAAGTTGTCAAAATGATCATAATAAGCGTGTTATCTTTTGTCAATTCACATCTACTGCTCCTTTTGGGAGAAAGTAAGGTAAATGTGTAATTCGATATTTAGTACAGAAAAATAAATCGATAAAAAGGAGTGGTTGTAATGGACATGCTGGTCAAGCCGACAGCCCAATTAAAGGGTGATATTCAAGCGTTATCTTCCAAAAACTACACAACACGTTATTTGCTCGTTGCTGCATTAGCGGAAGGAACAAGTACGATCTATTATCCGGCGCACAGTGAAGACAGTGATGCCATGCGCCGCTGCTTGCAGGATCTCGGCGCTATACTCGTAGAAGATGATACAAAGATCGTATTAACGGGTTTCGGAAACACACCACGTCTACAGCCTGCATCAAAGGAACTGAACGTTGGGAATGCGGGGGCTGTGCTGCGCTTCTTGATGGGAATTGCTTCTTTGCTGCCGGAAGTACATTTTGTAAATACATACCCCGAATCACTCGGCAAGCGACCGCACGACGATCTAATTGTTGCGCTCCAACAGCTAGGGGCGGATATCGAGCATCGTGAAGGCAGATTGCCGATTACGATCCGTGGTGGGCAGTTAAAAGGCGGACATATCAAGGTATCTGGTAACATTAGCTCACAGTATTTGAGCTCCTTGTTGTTTTTGCTGCCGCTGCTGAAAGAAGACAGTGTTGTCGAGGTGACGGATGATCTGAAGTCAAAAGTAGTGGTTGGTCAGACACTGGAAGTTATCCGTGAGGCAGGAATTACGATTGAAGCGAGTGAGGATCTGATGCACTACCGTATTCCGGGAGGGCAGCATTACACAGCCCGAACTTATCACGTGCAAGGTGACTATCCAGGTTCAGCAGCTGTGCTAGCCGCTGCTGCCGTAACACATTCCGATGTGACGCTGCGCGGTTTGACTGTGGACAGTAAGCAGGGGGAACGTGCCATTGTGGATGTGCTGCGAATGATGAATGTACCCTTGACTCATGAAGACAGTGTCGTACGTGTACAAAGTGCTGGCAAGTTGACCGCGATTGACTTTGACGGGGATGCCGCAACAGATGCTGTGTTGGCTATGGTTGCAGCAGCGGTATTTGCAGATGGAACTTCGCGGTTCTACAACGTAGAAAATCTCAGATACAAGGAATGCGATCGTATTACTGACTATGTAAACGAACTTCGTAAGGCAGGCGCAAATGTGGAAGAGCGTCAGGCAGAGATCATTGTCCATGGACGCCCAGAAGGTGTGGAAGGCGGAGTAGAGATAAACGCGCATTATGATCACCGCGTTATCATGGCGCTGACCGTCGTTGGATTGCGTGCTAAGCAGCCTATCCGCATCAAGGATGCACATCACGTTGCTAAGTCATACCCGCAATATTTTGATCATCTTCTGGCGTTAGGTGCGCAAGTGGAATGGATCGACGGGTAGATATATTTAAGCTTCTGATAAAGGATAAACGCATAGCCTAAAACATGAACTAAAGCATATATGAGAATGGAGGAATTCGCGATGGCATATGAACATCCTTCGCAAGATGCACTTAAACAATTGCTGTCAGCCAGCAAGACGATTGCTGTTGTTGGGCTGTCAGAAGATCCGACACGCACTTCGCACATGGTTGCAGCAGCGATGCAGAACAAAGGGTATCGTATTATTCCGGTTAACCCGAAAGCGGCTCAGATTTTGGGCGAGACTTGTTATGCCACGCTGGAGGCTGTTCCAGAAGCGATTGATATCGTCAATGTGTTTCGCCGCAGTGAGTTCTGTCTCGACGTTACCAAGGAAGCAGCGGCTGTTAAAGCAGGCGCTGTATGGTTACAGCAAGGTATTGTTAATGAAGAAGCTGCAGCTTATGCGAAGGAACATGGAATGGACTTTGTAATGGATGCTTGCATTAAAGTTGTAGATGCGATACTGCTTCCTGAAGGGAAACCGCACAAATAAATATAGAGCCAGTAAACAAGAGCCGACTAGGAGCCATTCCTTGCGGCTCTTGTTTGCGTTGGCTAATATGTTAATCGATATGCTCACAGAGGGGCTAGGTAACAAATTTAAAGTTAGCCTTCTGGCATCTAGTCAAAGAAAAGGCTACCTTGGCTAATTAATTATTGTTGTTTGGGTTGGAGGTAGCGTATAATAGTCATGGCTTTGGACTTGGATTACATGTGAAATGGGGAGCTTTTTTTACTATCCACAGTACTGTCGTCCTAACGATGAGACATCGTTTATATTGACTTACATAACTTAAATTAGAGAATATATTTTGATACGCGCTGGAAGGAGAGAGGTGCTCTTGAATCAATTAGGATCGTTGCAGCAGCTTTCTCGTGCTTTAATGCAGCCGCTTATGGCTCTGCCGGCGGTTGCTATCTTGCTTGCCATTGCCCAACTCTTAAGCAGCTTAGGATTCGCTGACGCTTCCATTTGGATGGATTGGGCGGGCAAGACCATGCTGTACATGATGCCTTATTTGTTTGCTGTAGGCGTTGCGCTTGGATTGTCCAACAACGAGGGGAATGCAGGTTTTGCAGCTTTAGTGGGTATGTTTATTTTTCATCAATTGCTCCAATACACAACGCCAGCGGGTGTTACGGTTGTTCAACCTACCATACTCATCGGTGCGCTGTTTGGTGTGCTTGCAAGCTTGGCCCACGACCGTTTTCATCATTTTCAGCTGCCCGAATATTTACAGTTTTTTGGCGGCCCTCGCTTTGTGATGATCGTGATGTCATTATGTTCGGTAGGGTTATCATTTCTGCTTGTGTCGATCATGCCCTTTCTGGAGCAAGGGGTCACGTTTGTAGGTGATGAGATATTGGCGATGGGCAGCTTTGGCGTATTTCTGTATGGAGTACTTCATCGGGTGCTGGTCGCTTTTGGTCTGCATCATTTGTTAAACAATATCGTTTGGTTTCAAGTCGGTTCTTACAACGATACGAACGGTATGTCTTTTACAGGTGATCTGCCCCGGTTTTTTGCGGGAGATCCTACCGCTGGCACGTATATGGCAGGCTTGTTTCCGATTATGATGTTTGCGCTGCCTGCGGTGGCGATGGCGATCATACATGAATCACGCGAGGATTTACGTCCGAAGGTGTACAAGACTTTTTTAAGCGCTGCATTTTTATCGATGTTTACGGGCATTACCGAACCTATAGAGTTTGCATTTTTGTTTGCTGCTCCATACTTGTTTGTCGTACATGCGCTGCTGACAGGAGCGGCTATGTGGCTTACAGCTGAATTAGGCATTCATCACGGATTTTCTTTCTCAGCGGGGGCATTAGATTATATTGTGAACTTTCATCTTTCAACCAATGCGATTTGGTTAATCCCGATCGGTATTGGGTTTGCCATTGTATATTATGTGCTGTTTCGATTTGCCATCCATCGATTTCAAATCCCTACGCCTGGACGAGTAGAAGGTTCGCTGCTGGATGATATGGCTGGTGACCTTATTCATCGCGTACCTCTGATTATTCAGGCGCTTGGCGGTAAAGATAATCTTGTCGACATTCAAGCCTGTATTACACGTTTGCGTCTGCGCGTACATAATGACAAGCTGATTGATCGTCGTACGCTTCGTTCCTTGGGATCAGCAGGTGTGCTCCGTCTGGGCGGTGGACATGTGCAAGTTGTTTTTGGTACGTATTCCGAGATTCTACGGGATGAGATGTTAAAACGTATACAGCGAGATATGAAGCAGGTGTGGTTTGTGGCACCAGTACAGGGTCGGATGATCCCAATTGACGAAGTGCCTGATACGATATTTGCTAAGAAACTGGTCGGTAACGGTGTTGCCTTCTATCCAGACAAAGGAGAACTTGTATCTCCGGTTGCCGGGTTCATTAGACACGTGTATCCAACGATGCATGCAGTTGGGATAGAGACGCCGGAAGGTTTGGAAGTATTACTTCATATCGGAATCGAAACATCGACGTTGAATGGAGCGGGCTTCCAAGCTGTTGTTGAAGAAGGCGAAGAGGTGAAGCCAGGTCAACTGCTTGTCAAATTCGATATCGCCTACATCAAGAAGAGGAGCCGATCAATGGCCACACCAATGGTTATCACCAATTCAGATAAGGTTGCATCATGGAGCTTCGCACCTTATGCCCAAGTGAAGAAGGGACAGACATCTGTGCTGTCCGTAGTCCTGCGCGAAGACAGTAATGGGGGTGAGAAGCGTTGACTCAGAAGGTTAGAGGCATAGGAGCATCAAGTGGTATCGCGCTTGGTAAAGCATTTGTACTCCCTACATGGGAGTGGGATGTACCGGAAGAGAAGATGGACCCATCCGATTTGGCGAGAGAGTTCGAGCGCTTATATGAGGGTGTTCGCTCTTCCAAAGATGAGATTGAATATATTAAAAATGAAATCCGCGATATGGTGGGTAGTGAAGAATCAACGATTTTTGACGCCCATCTTGCTATATTAGAAGATCCTGTGTTTATGAATGAGATTCAGGGTATTATTCAGCGACAATACAAAGCCGCAGAAGTTGCAGTAAAAGAAGCAATTGATCATTTTGTCACCATGTTTGATTTGCTCGACGATGAGTATATGAAAGAACGCGCGCTTGATATTAAGGACGTGGGCAACCGACTGCTTAAGCATTTATTAGGAGCACCAGAAATAACGCTGCCTACAGATACTCAGCCTTACATTCTGGTGGCTAAGGAATTATCTCCTTCACAACTTGTCCATCTGAATCCAAAAAATGTGCTCGGGATCGTAATGTTAATGGGAGGCAAGACTTCTCATTCGGCGATTATGGCACGCGCACTGGGCATTCCGCTGGTTTTGGGGCTGGATGGAAAGTTGGAGAAGCCGATTCAGACTGGCGACATGGTCATCGTGGATGGCGAGCATGGCTACGTGTACGTAGAACCAACCGATGAAGTGATGATATGGTATGAAGAGCGCCGTCATGTGTTTTTGAAGGAAGCAGATGAACTGGCTAAAATGAAGGACCTTCCTGCGGAGACAAGCGATCACCATAGGATACATCTTGCAGCTAATATTAGTTCCACCAGAGAACTTGATATTGCAGAGCACAATGGAGCGGAAAGTATCGGCTTGTTCCGAACGGAATTTATGTATATGGATCGTACATATCCACCTAATGAGCTGGAGCAGTTCACTGTGTATAAGGAAGTTGCACAAACTTTTCAAGATCGACCAGTTATTATACGTACGCTCGACATCGGTGGGGATAAACCGATGGATTATTTACAGCTGCCTGAAGAGGATAATCCATTTCTAGGATACCGGGCGATCCGGATTTGCTTGGATCGAACGGACGTGTTCAAAACACAGCTTCGTGCTGTATTGCGTGCAAGCGCCTTTGGCAAGGTGAAATTAATGTTTCCGATGATCAGTTCCTTTGAAGAAGTGGCGGCCGCTAAAAGGCTGCTGGAGGCTGCTAAGGAAGAGCTTCGTCAAGAAGGAACTGCATTTGACGAACATTTGCCTATTGGGATCATGATTGAGGTGCCCGCGGCTGCGGCCATCGCGGATCTTCTTGCTGAGGAAGTTGACTTCTTCAGCATTGGAACGAACGATCTGGTACAGTATACGCTGGCTGTGGATCGTATGAACGAGCAGATCGCACATATGTATGATCCCTATCATCCTGCTGTGCTTCGACTCATACGCCACACGGTAGAGTCCGCGAAACGAAGTGGAATAACGGTTGGGGTATGTGGAGAGATGGCGGGCGACCCGCGTGCGGTCCCTCTTTGGATTGCACTAGGGGTTGACGAGCTGAGCATGTCTTCAAGATCTATTCCAAGAGTGAAGGCAGCTATTCGGCGGACAGCACATCTGACATGTGTTGAAGTGACCAAGCAAGCTTTCTCTAGTCGGAACAAGGCAGAATTGGAACAAGTCCTTCATTTGGATCAATTTCCTAATTCGGCACCAGAACAGACGGGGGAAAAGTCAATGAATTCTTGAGTTGAATTCTGATCGAAAATGCAAATGGGGCGGTAGTCAGTAAACGATTCTTGGAGCTAATTCAGGAATTTAGATGAAAATATAATGGAGCACAAGTACGACTGAGGGCTATCACGATATACTATGGCTGTTATAGCTTTGACATGCATGAAGTGTGGCAGGATGACTCCGCACCACACTTCGCGCATGAACCTAGGCATAGACTATTGTTATCATATGCCTGCGAGTGCA
The DNA here is from genome assembly GCF_022346885.1 of Paenibacillus sp. ACRRX. GTDB lineage: Bacteria > Bacillota > Bacilli > Paenibacillales > Paenibacillaceae > Paenibacillus_B. The sequence continues at coordinate 872,985 of NZ_JAKRNK010000002.1, read as the reverse complement.
TCGCAGAACGCTTTGCCGTAAGCAGGCAAGTCTGGTGGACGACGTGAGGAAATAATATTTCCGTCAACCACAACATCCTTGTCCAGCCATATAGCCCCTGCATTTTCCATATCATCACGAATACCTGGAGTAGACGTTACGGTTCTGCCGCTCAATATTTTGGCGGAGATTAATACCCAGCCTGCATGACAAATTTGGCCAATTGGCTTGTTGGCAGCATTCATTTCGCGTGTAATACGCAGCACATCTTCATAACGGCGCAGCTTGTCCGGCGCCCATCCACCCGGAACGAGCAGGGCATCATAGTCAGCTGTATTTACGGTTTTAAAGGCATAATTCGACGTAGCGGGAACACCGTATTTCCCCATGTAAGTATGCCCAGCCTCCGCACCAACCAAGTGAACCTCAGCGCCTTCTTCACGGGCGCGGTAGACGGGGTACCACAATTCCAAATCTTCGAACTCTTCATCAACCAGTGCAATGATCTTTTTTCCAGCTAAACGCATCGAGTAATCGACTCCTTTAGATTTATAGTTTATGGTGTCAAATAGTTAAATGACGTGCAAATAATGGTATAGCTACACGTATTTAACCACAATTGCCTTTAAATGAACATACAAAAGCGTAGGCAAAGGCTTATAATTGTGAGTAACATCATTGTTTATTATACATGAATTGAATTCTCATTTTCTAAATGTGTAAATAAATACATGCTTATTGGAGCAGGAGAACGGTTAATAAAGTCGAAATATACGTTAATCCATACGCGAGCAGAGTAGTTGTTGGGGTTGAGATGCACGAATGCAAATACGAGAGACGAATGTATATGTAATCTAGGGGTGATCCAGTATGAACAAGCGTTGCACATGCGGTCAAGAGATGGATATGACATTACGTACAGTAGTACATGCACGAACCATTGAGATTCATCACGTTCCTGTATACACCTGCACTTGCTGTGATCACTCAGAGTTGTTCCCTGAGTTAAAGCAGGATGTGATTAGGTTGATGAAGCTGTTAACAAATGACGAGTCTGCAAAAAGAAAGCGCATTTATTTTGATGAAGAACATGAAGTAGCCAGTGTATTTAAAGAATGTCTGGATATGGGCGGGGATCATTTGCTTGATCTATTTAACCATATGGTAGTAGAGCGGGTGAATCATCTGCTTGACATTTATTTACTCGCCAAGACTTGGGGCGATGTTGAGTGGATGATCGACATTCAACGCCGGTTAAAACAACTAACAACATTTAGTGCTACTCCTTATCAGGTTAAAATCAGTTAAGTTAGCAATAATGTAATATATCAGCGTTAGAGGAGGAGGGTATTGATGTACAATGTGGATACGGATTCCAAGCTGCATGAACTGATCTCCAAGTCCCATGAACAGCCGGTGGTGTTGTTCAAGCATAGCACACGCTGCCCAATTAGCACGAATGCCGATGAAGAGATGTCGCTTGTAGTTAAGCATTTTTCACAAGGCCCTATTCAGTTTGGCTTAATTTATGTCGTTGAGAATCGAGATGTGTCGCTGCTGGCAGCAGATGAGCTCGGGATCAAGCATGAATCTCCGCAAGTATTAGTGCTGCAAGATGGTAAAGTCCTCTGGCACGATTCCCATTATGGGATTCGATATGACAAGTTGGAGCCAATACTTTCTCAATTTAGCTAAAAGACGACAATTTATGTATATGAGTTGACGTGTCATTGCGAATTTTCTGAAAATATCGTATTATTGACTTTAATATGTGAGTACGTATTAAATAACTAGGTAATTGGAGAGAAGGATCGTGACGGTAACTATTTATGATGTAGCGAGAGAAGCAGGCGTCTCGATGGCGACTGTCTCCAGGGTTGTAAATAACAACCCGAACGTAAAGCCTCAAACGCGTAAGAAAGTTTACGAAGCGATTGAGCGTTTAGGTTATCGCCCCAATGCGGTTGCCCGCGGACTTGCGAGCAAGAAGACAACGACAGTCGGTGTTGTTATTCCTGACATTTCCAATTCCATTTTTGCTGAGATTGCGCGTGGTATTGAAGATATAGCTAATATGTATCATTACAATATCATCTTGTGCAATGCGGACAAGAAGAAGGAGAAGGAAATTCGTGTTATTAACACGTTGCTCGAGAAACAAGTGGACGGCTTGCTATTTATGGGCGGAGTGGTCACGGAAGATCATGTACAAGCTTTCCGTACAGCTTCTGTACCTATCGTGTTATGTGCAACGACGGATGAGAACGGCGTTATCCCATCAGTAGACATTGATCATGAAGGGGCCGCATTCGATGCTGTGAACACGTTAATTCGTCACGGCCACCGTGACATTGCGATGATCAGCGGCACGCTGCAGGATCCAGCGAATGGCTTTGCTCGTTTCCAAGGGTACAAGAAGGCTCTTGAACGCGCTGGTATTGAATACAAGGAAGATCTGGTACGGATCGGTAACTATCGATACGAATCGGGTGTTGAAGCGATGAAATATTTCCTTGGTCTGAAGAAGAAGCCGTCGGCAATCTTCTCAGCAACCGATGAGATGGCTATCGGTGCCATACACTGTATTCAAGATGCAGGACTTAAAGTGCCTGACGATTTTTCAGTCATCAGTGTGGATAACATTCGCATGGCTTCTATGGTGCGCCCACAATTGACGACGGTTGCACAGCCGATGTATGACATCGGAGCGGTAGCTATGCGTCTGTTGACTAAGCTTATGAAGAAAGAGAATGTGGAGCACTCTCAAGTGATCCTGCCGCATGAGACGATTCTTCGATTGTCGGTAAGCTCTGTGAACGAATAAGCGCGCGAGACGGTGCTAAGCCCCGAGTAACGGGGCTTTTTGCATGTACGGACACGTCTGGCTGTGGTACTAGGTAACAGGAATGGATACGCGTGGGAGGGAATAAGATGACAATCGGAATTATAGGTGCAATGGATGAGGAAATCGCTTTGCTGCTTACTGCTGTATCGGACATGCAAGAAGAGACACAAGCGGGCAACCGATATTATAAAGGATTGCTGCATGGCCATCAGGTCGTAATCTGCAAGTCCGGTGTCGGCAAGGTTAATGCAGCAATTACAACTCAAGTATTAATTGACCGCTATCAAGTAACTCAAATTTTATTTACCGGTGTCGCGGGTGCGGTTAATCCGAACTTAAACATCGGGGATATTGTCATCTCAAGCGCGTGCATTCAGCATGATATGGATGTGACGGCGCTCGGGTTTAAGCCAGGTGAGATTCCTTATCAAGCTTGTTCAACGTTCACGGCAGATGCACAATTAATTCGCCTTGCCGAGAGTGCGTGCGCGAACCGATTTGCAGGACGTTATATGAAGGGAATCGTATTGTCAGGTGATCAATTTATTGCGAGCCGTGAAAAGGTTCGTGCCTTGTTTGAGACCTTTGAGGGTGCTTGCACAGAGATGGAAGGCGCTGCAGTGGCACAGGCTTGTATGTTAAATCATGTGCCGTTTGTTATCATACGCTCGATGTCTGATAAAGCAGATGGTTCGGCTCACGTCAACTTTGCAGAGTTTACGGTTACAGCCTCAGAACATTCTTTCCAGATCATCGAAAGCATATTGCTCGAGTTGCAAGCTGCAATATAGTGCACACTGCAAGCACTCTAGTTTACTGCGGCTATATCACATGTCTGTAGTCATATCCAAATAAAAATGGTTGAGCAGTGTTTACATTGCTCAACCATTTTTATTGCTGTATAAGCTGGACAATACTTGGGAAATTATATCAGGTTAGACATATCAGTCTGCTATAATGAAGAGCTAGTGTATCCTAACGTACATACTCCAAAGCAATGTTTTTTACTTTGGCATTATGTTCTTGAATGATTCGACGACGTGGCATAGGTTCCCACAAGTTTACATTATCGAGCCATGTGTGGGGCAAGTCTACTGGGGAACGGTGCTGCCAATGCTCAATCCAGTCGGTTGGGATGGACTTTAGTGGTGCTTCGGTTAATTGTTGAATAAGCGGATGATCAGTCATCTCTAGCCATAATAGGCTCCAAGCACGCGGCACGACTCTCCATATTTCGTAACCGCCGCCTCCAAGTGCCACCCAGCGCCCTTCACAATAGGTATGAGCGAGCTTATGAATGATACGTGGCATCTCCTTATAAATCCGCATGCTGCAGTGCATGTGAGAAAGCGGGTCCAGTGCATGCGCGTCACATCCATGCTGGCTGATAATAATATCTGGCTTAAACGAGTGGGTGACTTGTTCTATCGTGTCCTGAAAGCATTCAAGCCACGATTCATCTTCTGTATAAGGTTCCAATGGGACATTCACACATGAGCCAAAACCTTCACCTGATCCGCGCTCATAAACAAATCCTGTGCCAGGAAACAGAAACTTGCCTGTCTCATGAATAGAATAGGTCATAACGTTAGGATCGGTGTAGTAGGACCATTGAACGCCATCTCCATGGTGTACATCAGTATCGATGTACAGGACTCGTGCATCGTACTGTTCTCTAAGCAAGGCGATAGCGACAGAGGCATCATTATAGACGCAGAAGCCCGCGCCTTTACCAGGGAAGGCGTGGTGAAGACCACCTCCTAGATGGATCGCATGTTGCGTACGGCCTGACATAACGGCATCACAGGCGGCGACAGAGCCTCCTACAATAGCAGATGCTGCTTGATGCATGCCAGGAAAGTAAGGCGTGTCGTCTGTGTCTAACCCGTAGGAAGCTGCTTTAAGAATCCAGTCTGGGTCAGGCAACGGTTCACTTAGTTGGCGGACTGCATTCACGTAGTCAGACCTATGTATAAGCTGAAGCGCTTCCAATCGGGCAGAAGCTGGCGACATCATCTGTTCGGGTTGCAGTGCGCCTATTCGTGCAAGTAGATCCTGCGTCATATGCAAACGCGCCTGATCAAATGGGTGATCCGCGTAAAAATGATAGTTGAATGTGTCGACATGTTGAATAAATAAAGCGTTCGGTTTACTACTCATGCGGTAAATCCTCCAATATTTAATACATGAAACGCTGTCTAAAGCGGACACGGTCAAATTGTTCTTTAGAAGAGAGCGGCACATCCTTACCTATACGTACCATTAAGCAGTTAGCTGGATGAGAGCAAATCTCAGGGTCGTCCGTAGCATACCAAATCATGTCGACAGACTCCATCAGCTTCTCCATCATTTTTCGGTAGTCCCAAACATTAAGTCCGGTTCCGTCCAAATCCCAGTGCCAGTAATATTCGGTTGTAAATACAATGTAATTTTCTAGCTGACCTTCCTCAAATGCTGTCTCAATCATACGACGCCCGAGTCCAAGTGAACGATAATCAGCTGCCACTTCAATCGCACCAAGTTCAATCAGGTCCTCCATGTTACCTTCAGACCAACGTTCCAGTTCATCGGGATAATGAAAGGTAACGTATCCAACGATTTTGTCCTCATCACGTGCAATAATCATTCGACCTTCAGGAAGTTGGGCAATCTCGATAAGTGCTTGATGTTGTTCTTTAGGCCTTCGAAAGGCATTCAGATCGGAATGCATGTCTAGCACCTGCAATACCGCTGGCTTCACGGGTCCTTCTACAATAACAACACGATCGCCATAAGGGACGATATGTGCGCGATAGCATTTACGATGTTCCATGAGCGACACTCCTTTTAGGGTTCATCTTCGTTTATAGCAAATATTACAAGATTTGAAAAGGAGAGTTTTGAAGAAGTTGTCGTTAATTTGCAAATAGTGAATGCTGTCGAAGCAGTCATCACTAATGCGGATGAAGAAAAGAAGCTGTACATGCTATGTGATTTTATCGCTAACAACGAAAAATGAACGTTCAAAACTAAAATATTACAGGAAAAGAATAGGCGAAAATTAATTCATATGCTATAATGATTGTGCCAAAAAGTTCATAATATTTCCCCTTGACATCAAGCGAATACATCATCGTCCCTTATTGATAGTTTCATGAAAGCGGTTAAATAATCGCCATGCAGACAGACGCGTCTAAAGAAGATTGAAACAGGAGGATGAAACGGAATGGGTAATGTGCAAGGAGAAATCATTGCTGCCACAGCAACAAGTCCGAATTTGACGAATTATGAGGTATCTGCAGAAAGTTTTAACTGGGAGGAAATTGAAAAGCACTTTACATGGCATGAATCGGGAAAAGTCAATATGGCATATGAGGCGATAGATCGTCACGTAGCCGAAGGGCGTGCTGATAAGATCGCTTTATATTACAGCGATGCGCAACGCGACGAGTCTTATACGTACGGTGAGTTAAGCCGGAAGTCGAATCAATTTGCCAATGTGCTGCGCAAATACGGAATCGGCAAGGGAGAGCGTGTATTTATTTTTATGCCGCGCACACCCGAACTGTATTTTAGTTTGCTTGGAACTTTAAAAGTTGGAGCGGTTGTGGGTCCTTTGTTCGAAGCGTTTATGGAGACAGCGGTTAAAGACCGATTGGAAGACAGCGGTGCGATTGCGATCGTGACAACACCTGCACTGCTGCACCGTATCCAGCGAACTGAGCTGCCTGCTCTGAAACACATTGTTGTAGTTGGCGAAGGTGTGCAGGCCGAAGAAGGGATTATTGACTTCTACGCTGAGATGGAAGCAGCTTCTGAGGAAACGGAGATTGAATGGCTCGGGCGCGAAGACGGACTGATTATCCACTATACATCTGGTTCAACAGGTAAGCCAAAAGGTGTTTATCATGTTCAGAATGCTATGATTCAACATTATTATACAGGGAAGATAGTGCTTGATCTTAAAGAAGATGACGTCTATTGGTGTACAGCCGATCCAGGATGGGTAACAGGTACATCTTACGGAATTTTTGCGCCATGGTTGAATGGGGTATCCAACGTAGTCCGTGGTGGCAGATTCAGTCCACAAGATTGGTATGGCACTTTACAACGATATAAAGTAACCATCTGGTACAGCGCGCCTACGGCTTTCCGTATGTTGATGGGAGCAGGGGATGACGTATTGTCAGGGTTTGACCTATCTTCAATACGTCACGTATTGTCTGTAGGTGAACCGCTTAACCCTGAAGTTGTACGCTGGGGGTTAAAGGTGTACAACCAGCGCATCCATGATACGTGGTGGATGACGGAGACTGGCGCACAGTTGATTTGCAATTATCCAAGCATGGATATTAAGCCTGGTTCGATGGGGCGTCCTATACCTGGTGTGCAGGCTTCTATTATCGATGATCAAGGCAATGAGCTGCCGCCTTATCGTATGGGGAATTTGGCGATTCGTACATCCTGGCCATCTATGATGCGTAAGGTATGGAACAATCCTGCTAAGTACGAAGAGTATTTCCGCTTGCAAGGGTGGTATGTATCAGGTGACTCGGCTTATCGTGACGAAGATGGATACTTCTGGTTCCAGGGGCGGATCGACGACGTAATTAATACCTCAGGCGAGCGAGTAGGACCATTTGAGGTTGAAAGTAAGCTTGTAGAGCACCCTGCGGTTGCAGAAGCCGGTGTTATTGGAAAGCCTGATCCGATGCGAGGTGAAATTATTAAGGCCTTTATCTCGCTGCGTGAAGGTTATGAGCCATCGGATGAATTAAAGGCGGATATCTCAAAGTTCGTTAAGGAAGGCTTGTCTGCTCATGCTTCACCTCGTGAGATTGAGTTCAAAGACAAACTGCCGAAGACACGTTCAGGTAAGATCATGCGTCGTGTATTAAAAGCGTGGGAGCTTAATCTGCCAACAGGCGATCTGTCAACAATTGAAGATTAACATCGATAGACAGATCCTTATTCATTCGATAGATTGATGAAGGATAGGCCTTATAATTTGTTCATAAATCATTACAGCATGAAAGAGCTACAAGGGCATGGGTAACTCAGCCCTTTGATTGTACATGTGATTTCTGATGTCTGGTAAGCAGGAAGACATGCATTATATAGCTGAGTCATTTGACAGCTATATAATGTGTGTCTTTTTATATTGGCTTGAGGAGGGACTAGCGCATAAAAAAAGTGGCTGAGCGCCTAGATTTAGGCTGCTCAACCACTTGCTCAGCAGTGCTGCATGTCTTGCTGCTATTTTTCAACGTTAACTTGTCTTGAGCCCTTGGATTCGCCCTTACTGTTAGCCGCGGTTACATAGTACCACCCTGATGGGTTCATCGTAATCATTTCGAATTCAGGAATCGGCACAGAGCCGATTCGTTCGTACTTGCCATCACGAGCAGCACTATAATACACGTGATACTCCGTCGGGCTGTTATTGGAAGCTTTCCAAGCCAGACTTACACCAAGATCCGTTAACTTCGCTCTTAGTTGAGCAGGGGCATCTGGTAACTCAGCAACTGGTGGAGATTGATCTCCCGGTTGTTGAGTAGAGCCGTTGCCCCCAGTCTCTGGTGTAGTCTGGTCGCCTGGCTCTGCAGCTTCTCCACTGCCTGGTGGAGTTGTTTGTCCTCCTGAGCCTGGTGTGCCAGTACCGCTTGAAGGTGGTGTAGTACTGCTGCCTCCACCCAAAGTAACAATAGCGGATGGAGCCGACTCTTTGCCTACAACGTCAACAGCAGTCACATAGAAGCTGTAGTTATTGCCAGCTGATACATAATTGGTGAACCGAGTGTCATCGCCTGATAACACAGTTGCATCCATCTTCTGATAAGCCCCACCATTTAAAGAACGGTATAAACGATAACCAACGACATCCCCCTGCGGGCTCTTACTAAATGATATACGCGCGGATGTACTGTTGATTGATTCTGACCGAACGGACGTTGGTGCGCTAGGTGCCGCTCCGTCATCTTTGCGTGGGTCTTTTTGGGATGGAGCATCCAACTTGGCATCTGCAGGCAGATAGTTATCCAATGAACGTCTTCTGCTGCTTGACGACAACCGATCTAAACCTCTGCGAAGCTCTTCAATCAACTCTTGAATTGGCTTCTCCCGTTTCACAACAACTTGTTCATGAGTGAAGTCATCAGGAGTAGCCGGATTAGGAATGTAATTGACTCCGTTATAGGTAATATACTTCATCATAACGAGCGCATCTTCTTCTTTGGTAGGAATATACTTGCGGTTGAAGATATCGGTTACTAGACGATTGGCTGCTCTCGTTAGTGCGTTAGGCAGCTTGCCGCTGAAGCCTGACACGGTCATCCTAACAATTCCATCCGGACGTTCAAAGTTCTTGTTGTGAAGCAGGCCAGGCTTCGCCTTCATTACTTCATTCATCACTTTGGACCATATTTCCGTTGATCGTGAATATGCGCTTTTGTTAAGGACGTGAATTTGCTTTTCATAACCTATCCAGATTCCCATTGTGACATCAGGTGTATATCCAATAAACCAGGAATCTGCATAGTTCTGCGTAGAACCCGTTTTGGCAGCTACATCATATTCACCATATCCATTAAATAATGATTTAACTTTTCTGCCTGTTCCACGTGAATCGCTGATTACGGTCTTCATCATATCAGTCATTAAATATGCACTTTGCTTGGATACGACCTGATTCGGTTCTGACTTATGCTTATACACTTCGGTTCCAGTAGGCCCATAGATCTTACCAATAAAATAAGGTTCATTATACTGGCCCTGATTCGCGATAGCACCGAATGCATTCGTAATCTCTTCTACGGTGACACCGTATTTTAAACCGCCGATAACACCAGTCTGCGCTTGATAATCTTCGGGTTGAATCGTTGTAATGCCTAACTTTTGCACGAAATCCCAAGACTTTTTAATCGTTACCTTGTCTAAAAATATTTTTAGAGCAGGCAAGTTCAAGGATTGGTTTAAGGCATCCCGAGCCGTTACAAGTCCTTGGTAACGATTGTTGGCATTACCTGGTATATGGAATCCCTTAGAGCCGTCCTTTAGAACGATAGGTGCATCATCCAGAATCGAAGCAGGTTGAACTAAGCCCAAATCGATAGCAGGCAGATAAGCAGCTAACGGTTTCATCGTTGATCCCGGCTGGCGCATCATCTGTGAAGCCAGATTCATCTGTTCTTCATAGAAATCACGGCCTTCGATCATACCAAGAATGGCTCCAGTCCGGTGGTCAATCATGACACCTGCGACTTGCTCAATACCTCTTGTCTCGTCAGTTTTTGTAAAGTTGTCTGCATTCTGTGAGACTCGCTTCATTGCATCGTATACCTGTTTGTCAATCGTCGTATAGATGCGATATCCGCCGCGTAACAGTTCCTGGCGAGCATCTTCTACCAATTGATTGTTCTCGCGCTTGCGAAGATCCGCCTTGGTTAGCTTCGGATTGCGCTGAAGCAGGAGAGTCTCAGCTGCCACGCGCTCAGCTTCAAGCATGAGATACGGGTATGTAGAATAAGCTTTCTCTTTAGGCTTGGCAAGCTTGGCCCGAATATCGTAGGCGAGAGCGTCATTGTATTGCTGCTGCGTAATTTTATTCTCTTCCAACATACGTTTTAAAACGAGCTTTTGGCGTTCAATTGCCCGGGCAATACCTTTCTCATTGTATTCCCCTTTGCCAGTAAAAGCCGTATAAACGGATGGAAGCTGCGGCAATCCTGCTAAATAAGCGGATTGCGCTATTGTAAGCTTACTCAGGTCTTCCACATTAAATATGCCTTTTGCGGCTGCTTTGATCCCGTACACATTGTAACCATTGGATCCGTTACCGAACGGCATCTTATTTAAATAGGCTGTAATAATCTCTTCTTTACTTAGCATTCGTTCAATACGAAGTGATAAAAATATTTCTTTTGCTTTCCTTGCATCTGTCTTATCCAAGCTGAGGAAAACACGTCTTGCAAGCTGTTGCGTTAGCGTACTTCCGCCGGTTTGAACCGGTTGATTCATCACTTTCTGAACGACGGCGCGGGACAAGCCACGAAGGTCAATGCCCGGATGATCAAAGAAACGGTTATCCTCTGTAGCGACGAGCGCGTCTATAACAGACTGTGGAATCTTGTCATATGTGGTTAGGGTGCGGTCTTCATCGGTTCTAAGCTGTCCGATTGGGGTACCGTCCTTGAAGAACACGTATCCGGTGATCGCGTTCTCTGCTATCTTCTCCTGTATCAGTTCCTTCGAACGTATAGGTTCATCTTTGACGAGAGAAGTTACATATCCGAGGACAACTCCTCCTGCAAGAAAGCCACAGAGCAGACCAAAGAACAGGATCCACTTTGTTACACCCCAAAAGCGACGACCGAAGGAGCGCTTCGGCTTAAGCTTGGGAGTTTCTTGTTTCGTCAATTTCTCCTCAACCATGCATAATATCCTCCTTAATAATTGCAGCGCTTTCCATTATACCACATAAATAGATTTGATAGCTCTACCTATAGACGAATATCCTTGCAATATGTTCCATAGTTCGTACAATTTGTTGGCGATAGTTGTCGTTACATACAGATTTTCCACCCGAAAAATGGGAGTGAAATACAACTCAAAGTAGTGTTGTTTAGTGCGGGGAAGGTATAAGTATATGTATTTGGCCATAAAAAAACGTTGGAGCCAGAGGCCCCAACGTTTTTGATGTTCGTTAATATTAACGGCTGTAGAACTCGACGATTTGTTTCTCGTCGATATCTTGGGACAACTCACCGCGGTCAGGAAGACGAATGAACTTACCTTCCACTGCAGCTTCGTTGAACTCCAAGTAGCCTGGCAAGTGATGACGGCCTTCAATAGCCTCTTTGATCACTTTCAAGCCACGGCTTCTTTCACGCAAGCCGATAACGTCGCCAGTGCTTACCAAGTAGGAAGCGATGTCGACTTTCTTGCCGTTTACAGTCACGTGACCGTGGGATACCAATTGACGTGCGCCTGCACGGGAGTTGGAGAATCCAAGACGGTATACAAGGTTGTCCAGACGGCTCTCAAGCAAGAACATGAAGTTCTCACCAGCGATACCTGGCAACTTCGTTGCACGATCGAACAAGTTGCGGAATTGCTTCTCGTTCAAGCCGTACATGTGACGCAATTTTTGTTTCTCTTGCAATTGAACACCGTAACCACTCAGTTTCTTGCGTTGGTTAGGACCATGTTGTCCTGGTGGGTACGCGCGTTTCAATTCTTTGCCAGTGCCGCTCAAGGATACGCCAAGACGACGGCTTAATTTAAATTTAGGACCTGTGTAACGTGCCATATTAAAGTTGACTCCTTCTCATTCATGATATGGTTTGAATGTGGGTCTCTTTGCGCCGATTCTCATACTATAGCCAATTAAGAAATAGAATTCTTATCCAGCTCATCCTTGGCTCAGGCACGAAATGTTTCAGCCGCAGTCGTGCCTGCGATGGAAGTCGTGAGGGGTGACACAACAGTTCGCCCATATACATCAAGTAATTTTATAAGATTGGGTATAGAAATGTCAAGTTGTAAAATCTTTCTTTATCACGACAATGCTTCAAATAAGTGAATTGCCCATGGATATAAAATACATTTAAATTACAAAATAAAACTATATAGATGTAAATTAACAAAAATAAAAAGCAGATCGACATAATACGACAGAACTATACCGCAACGTTCGACATAGTTCTATTGTCCTAAAAAATATGGTTGATAACCCTCCGAAGTAGTACCTTTTGAGTTGATTTTATTGTATGATACAAATAGATAAACCTTAGTTTTGAAGGAGAAAAGGATGACGGATAGCCAGCACTCACTTCAGAGAACATTGCCACTGTTCGTTATTGGCGGACAGCCCGGAATTGAGCATAAGTCCTTAGACAGAAGTCCGGATAATTGGCTGTTGCAGCGTGATATTACGGTGCACGATTTGCCATACATACAATTACTTGTGCGGACGGCTTATGTTCAATGGCTTTCGGATATTCCTGTTCACGTGCACGCCCAATTGGGCAAGACAGCATTGTTTGATTACAGGGGCGAGTGTCTGGAAAGTGATTTGTCGCCGATCGGCAGCAATGAGCCATTACTTCTATCGTCATTTGTTAACAGCGTGCTGTCAGAACAGAGTACACAACGTCATATTATAGATGACGTATCTGGATATATCGGAGTTCCAATTGTCTCCAGACATAGCAAGTTGGTAGCAGCTGTCATTGTATTTGATACAAAGCTTGCAGTAAGTGATCACGGTCAACTGGCGGTTGAAGGATGGATGACTCAATTCCACTCTGCTTTCTACAGAGAATTCGAGCATATGTTTATCAATGAAATTTACTATTCCCAGCGTCTTGCAGAACGCGAATCCAAACGAAGAGACATTCTTTACGATGTGGTGCGGCACATTCATGATCATATAGATGTAGATTCTGTTATTTCACAGATTATAGAAGGTATAGATAAACTTGTTCCAGAAGCAAAGCTGGAAGTGTACTTGTCGCAAGATCATAGGAGCGAGAATCCAAATGTAAAGGCGTTGATATTTAAGTCATGGAGTGACCCGCTCGTGATGCAAGCCTTTATGAATGGAGAAGCTTGCTACGCGGAAACGGACGACAGTGGTCTTGAGGTGGCTGTTGCACTGACAGGCAAGCAAGGTTCATATGGTGTGCTGAAGATGATATTTTATCATGAACGGCCAGATCCTTCAGACATTCAACTCATTCAGCTTATTATTGAGACGGCTGGAACGGCGTTTGAGAATGCGCGCTTGCATGAGCAGGCCAATGCTGTGATTCAAGAACTGCGGTTCATTAATGATTTGACCAAGCGGATTAATCAAAGCTTAAGGTTGAGAGATGTGTTCCACGATGCGACACACGAATTGTTGCGAGTGTTCCGGGCAGACTTCTGCATGCTGTTGCAGTTAAGCGAGGATAAGAGCAGGTTCGAGGTTGTATCTTCCAATATGGTTGAATACAATGGTGCGACGCTGCCGTCCGAATCTGGTTTGTTCGGGTATATGTTCTCCCTTCGAGAACCTGTCATCGTATCTGACAGTCAAGAGCAGATTCAAGATCGGATGCAATTTTTTGAACAATTGAATTTACGTTCTGTTATTGCTTCTCCACTCTTCGGCGGAGGGGAGATGGTGGGGATAGTAGTAGTGGCGGACAAACGTCCTCATTTCTTTACGTATGACAACTTTAAGCTTCTGCAGATGCTTGCGGGTCATATGGGGCTTGCAATCGCAAATGCTACGCTGCATGCGCGTGTCAAACATTTAGCCAACAAAGACCAACTAACGGGGCTGTACGCCCGTCATTATTTGGACAAGCAAATCAATCGGCAACAGAAGAATGACTTTTGCGGTTCTTTAATTGTGGTGGATATTGACTATTTCAAACAAATTAATGATAAGCATGGGCACCAGATTGGCGATAAAATATTAAATCAAGTTAGCGAGATCATACGTTCTTCAATTCGTGAAGCAGACATTGCCGCCCGCTGGGGTGGTGAGGAGCTTGCTGTCTACTTGCCGCAGTTGAACGTGAATCAGACTGTGCGTGTGGCGGAACGGATTCGGGCACGTGTGGCAAATGAGACCTCTCCTCATGTAACGGTATCCTGCGGCATTGCAGAATGGAATTGGCAGGATGAGAAGATAAGTGTGGAATCTTTGTTTTATCGTGCAGACATGGCGCTCTACGATGCTAAAAATTGCGGACGTAATCAGATTCGCATCAGTTCGTCGTCATAAGCTGTACTAACTTTTAGATGTATAACGGAATGAAGGTTGAGTTACGCTAATACGAGATAGGTGATCCTTGCCTATCTCGTTTTTTTGTTTCCTAAAGTGTTAGTAAAGGACAGGATGTGGAAGCGATGATTAGACGATTGCCTCATAAAACTTGGTGGTTGTCCATATGTATAATGCTGCTGAACATTCAAGGTTGTGTAATGCCGATGACTCATGATCCTGAGGATGTTCTTACACGATCAATCAGTGGATTGTCGGGCAAGGATCAATTTTTATTCCGAGGACTTGCTGAAATCCGTACGGGAGAGCGGCAAGTGTTGACGAAACAGCTGCGCTTTGATGGTGAAGTACGTCAACATAAAGGTGTCTCTATGCGTATGAGCAGGGTGCAGGATGAAGTGCCTACAACACCACAACGTTGGAACCCGCTGCGTGTGCTGGAAGAAATTCGTCTCGCGCGTAAGCACGTTAGCCGATGGGAGGAGGGGAAGACAACTCTTCTCGCTCAATCTGTGGAGTGGGGTGCCAACACAGCTAAAGGGGAGCAAAAACCGACTTTTTCAACAGATCAAACGTTGCCATACTTTGTACAGCTTCATGAAGAGGACGCTAAGCGGATATTCAAGCAGAGAATTCTGGATGAGTACGATAGTCTCATTATTCCTCATCAAAAAGTAAATCAAGTTAAAAAGAAGCTAACCCCAACTCAGATTACTGCGCTTGAAGGAAAGCTGAATGGGGCTGCTCAGGACTACCGCAAGCAGCTCTTAAGTATGCTGCACAGCTCACAGGTAAGTGCAGAGTACATCATATGGATTGACCGACGGTCACAGCTTCCGCTTCGTCTAGAAGGTGTGATGCAAGCGCATTATCAAGACGCTGGAAAACTGGCGGCAGAGACAATCAGGACGGTGGCCGAGTTCAGCCAGTATCGCTGACTTCCCTCATGATACGTGATACAATATCGTTGCCATGGTAACAATAGCCATGGGGGGACAGTGAAATGTGAGCCGTACAATAGTTATGATTGAGTTAGAGGAGGAGCAATAATGAAAGACCCAAGAATACAACAATTAGCGCAAAATTTGGTCAATTATTCGATTGAAGTTCAACCTGGTGAAAATATTCTTGTTGAAATGATCGGTTCTGAACGTGATCTTGTAAAATGTATCGTTGATGAGATTGGTAAGCGAGGAGGCCGTCCATTCGTGCAATTGACGGATCGTACCGTGCTCCGATCGCTGCTTATGAACGGTTCGAAGGAACAGATGGAGACGTGGAAAGAATTTGACTTGCTCCGTATGGAGCGTATGCAAGGGTACATCGGTATCCGTGCTGGCGAGAATGTAAATGAGCTGTCCGATGTTCCTAGTGATAAACAGAAGCTGTTTGATTCGATCTATTCCCACCCGGTACACATGGAAGAGCGTGTTAAGCGCACAAAATGGGTTGTACTCCGTTATCCAAATGCTTCAATGGCACAGCTTGCTAATACGTCAACTGAGGCATTTGAAGATTTCTATTTCAATGTCTGTAACCTGGATTATTCCAAGATGGATCGAGCAATGGATGCACTTAAGGCACTCATGGAGAAAACAGATAAAGTCAGACTGGTCAGTCCTGGAACCGACTTGACGTTCTCTATCAAAAACATTGCGGCAGTCAAATGCTCTGGGCAGCGCAACATTCCAGACGGTGAAGTATACACAGCGCCAGTTCGCGATTCTGTCAACGGTACTATTACATATAACACACCAACGTTGTACAGCGGCACAACGTTTGAAAATGTATCGTTCCGCTTTGAAAACGGTAAAATTGTAGAAGCAACAAGCAACGATACGAAGCGTCTGAATGAAATTCTGGATGCAGATGAAGGTGCTCGTCATATTGGTGAGTTCGCAATTGGCGTGAACCCGTATATTTTACATCCAATGAAGGATATCCTGTTTGATGAGAAGATTGCAGGCAGCATCCACTTTACACCTGGACAGGCATACGAAGAGGCGGACAATGGAAACCGTTCTTCCATTCACTGGGATCTGGTGCTGATTCAACGTCCTGAATATGGTGGCGGTGAGATGTACTTTGATGATGTATTAGTACGTAAAGATGGATTGTTTGTACTATCTGAGTTGGAGCAATTAAATCCTGAGAATTTGAAGTAATTAGTGAGTAAAGGAAATATTGTCTTTAGCACTATTTTCATCCGAAATATCCTTGCGTCGTTGATTTGGTTCAAGGTATGATGGTATTAGAAATTGAACATCAATTCCAGCATTTATATTGGAGGGTTAACAATGGCGGATAATAACGCGGCAGTTGTAGAAATTTCGCAAAGAGCGAACACATTCCGTTCCTCAATCGTGTTGCAAGCAGAGAATAAATACATCGACGTTAAAAGCATATTAGGCTTGTTCACAACGCTTCTCGGCAATCATGCATATGAGCTTCATGTCCATGGACCAGATGCTGAAGAAGCAAAAGAAGCAATGGCAGCTGTATTCGAAAAATACGGTTTAAATGTAACCATTATAGGTGAATAATACTAAATAAGAGGGTAAAAGCCGGGTGACGATTCTCGTTCTCGGCTTTTTCTGTACGTGCATCTTGTGTTCATAGTCAGATTCGTCTAATATGATAATAGAAGATTCGTGACTACAGGTCATAGGGGGGAATATAGGCATGACTTCGTCGAATGTGTTGCAACAATTAAATGATAAAGCGCTCGCGTTGCTAGAAGAAGAGGCGCTTCAAATAGAGAAGCTGATACAAGTTCAGATGGAGAACTTGGCGACACGTTATTGCCCTCTCTATGAGGAAGTGCTGGACACTCAGATGTACGGTTTCTCACGTCAGGTTGATTTTGCCGTTAAGGCTGGACTTGTGGAAGAAGGTCTTGGCAAGCAGATCGTAAGCAAGCTGGAACGGAATCTTGCTTCTTTGTATGAAGCATTAGAGAAGTCGGTCCGCAATGCTTAATGCATAAATATAGCTTGGATGACATTTGTCGTCCAAGCTTTTTTTCGTACACAGAATCATAACGGATTCCAACGTAATGCATACACATGAGATACTGATTATACGCAAGAGCTTGAAAATGAATAAGTTATTGCCCTTCGCTGATTTAGGTCAGAGCGATGAGCTGGTGTTTTTCCTGCTTGCTTTAGGGGACCAGGTAAAATGAAGCCCCCAGAATCAAATAGACAATAAGCAGCATAAGCCCCTTATACCAGTTGGATCTACCATCCTGTGATATTGATTTAGCAATAAAGACTGCTACTCCAATCGCCACAATTTCCAGCACAGAGAACACAAAATCCATCGTGTTTCCGAAAGCAGCACTGACAAATACAAGCATTGGTGCCACAAATAAAGCGATCTGCAAGCTGCTTCCGATGGCGATCTCTATAGAAGCACCGACCTTGTTTTTCATCGCGAGAATGACTGCTGCGGCATGCTCTGCTGCATTACCAACAATTGCAATGACAAATGCCCCAATAAACAGTTCAGACCATCCGAATTGTGTTGAGAAGGTGTCGAGCGTATCGACAAGCCATTCGCTGGCGAAAGCAACCATAACGGTAGCGATAACAAGCATAAGGATGGACGTACGTTTGCTCCAGTCAGGCTGCTCAGCTTCGCCTGATACTTCTTTTGCTTCCTCAGCGAGCAATTCCTTGTGGGTGACCATAGAGAAAATAAGCCAGAGTATGTATGCGGTAATTAACAGACCAGCTACGATTAGACTAAGGGTTTTTGTGGCTTCATCGCTGATCGCATGGGTATTAAAGAAAACGGCTGGCACAAAAAGTGCAATCACGGCTAACACCATCAGTGACCCATCCATATTGGCTAGTGTTAAGTTAAAGGATTGTTCTTTGAATTTAAAACCGCCTAGCAGTAGGCTCAGACCAAGCACAAATAACAAATTGCCGATGATCGACCCAGTGAGGCTAGCTTTGACCATATCGAACATGTTTGCTTTAACGAGGAAGATGGCGATGATAAGTTCAGTAGCATTGCCAAAGGTAGCATTAAGAAAGCCCCCTACACGTTCACCGGCATAAAACGCGACATTTTCAGTTGCTTTGCCCAAAAATGCTGCGAGAAATACGATTGCTGCTGCGGAAAGAAAGAAGTTTAACACCATACTCCATTCTAGGAAATGTCCCATCCCGCTTAATACAAACATTCCAATCAGCATCCAATTAAACATTCGTGCTTTCAAATTGCTCACTCCTATTCTCTCTCTAACTCCTCACGGTATCATCCGTATGACTCGCTGCAGTAACCCCAACCTAATTTATTTACCCCAAATACCCAAAGTTAATAACAGGAGGGTTTGATTTCATGAACATGGATAGTTACAATAGTATCAAAGATAACCATGCTTTTGCAGTGAGGTATTGCTGTGAATAATGTGTAGGAGGATTGACGACGATGACGGAAGAACAATTGTTAAACAAAGAAGGTAACATAAGGATCTCTAATGATGTCGTCGCCACCGTTGCGGGTCTGGCAGCTTTAGAAACTCCTGGTATTGCTGCAATGTCTGGTGGACTGTCCGAGGGCTGGGCGAAGCGTCTTAGCGGCAAGAATGTGCAAACCGGAGTTACGGTTGAGGTTGGTCAAGTGGAGACTGCCGTTGATCTGCGTGTCATCGTGATGTATGGAATGCCGATTCAGGAAGTATGCCGTCAATTACAATTAAATGTTCGTGAGTCGGTACAGAATATGACAGGATTGGCAGTTGTTGAAGTGAATGTGAAGGTGGAAGGCGTAGCTTTCAAGGACGAAGAATTGGATGATCTGCAGCGTGTAAAATGATAGGCTGTAAAGAAAAAAAGACTACACAGGCCGCAAGGGCTGGTAGTCTTTTTTGTGTGAAGAGCCTGATTTACGATTGGGCGTCTTGGATTGTGCTGCACGCATGTACTCTCGCGATATACTAAGCAGTATTCCGATACTTCCCATCGTAATAAGAAGTGATGTCCCGCCATAGCTAATAAAGGGAAGTGTGACCCCTGTTATGGGAATCGTCCGAGTGACGCCACCAATGTTAATGAAGGCTTGTACGGCGATATTACCGATAATGCCGACGCCTACTAATGTTCCGTATATGTCTGGACAGCGAAGTGCAATAAGCAAGCCGCGCCATATTAAGTAGGCATACACAATGAGGAACATAGTCGTGCCGATAAAGCCTAACTCTTCTGCGATAACAGCAAAAATAAAGTCATTGTAAGGATAAGGCAAATAGAGAAGCTTCTGAATGCCTTGCCCGAAACCGGCACCTGTCCAGCCACCATGCGAGATTGCCTTGAGCGACTCGACCAAGTTGTAGCTTGAAGCCTGAATGTCATGCAATGGATCAAGCCATGACTGAATCCGGCCAAACTTATAACCTGAAGTAAGTTTATCGGGCGAGATGAGATAACTCATACCGAGAACTGCTCCAACACCGAGTAGACCAACAAATGCACAGTTAAATATATGCTTCATGTTGGCTCCGCCTGCAATAACAATAATACCTGCTGTCATCGCCAAAATCATTGCAGAGCCAAAGTCCGGCTGCAGCATGATCAGCCCAACGACAACCCCCACGATGATCATGACAGGGAACAAGCCGCGTTTAAAGTCACGGAATACCTCACCCTTTTTGGTAATGAGGGCAGCCAAGTACAAGACCGTGGCGATCTTCGCTAATTCGGAGGGCTGAATGCCGATACTCCCGACGCCGAACCAACTTTTAGCACCATTCAAATCTTTTCCTATATAAGGAACTAAAGCAAGCATAATTAAGGTCACGATAAAAAAGGGTATAAACCATTTCTTATAAAAGGAATAAGGGATGTTCATTGCGACGAGCATCGCAACAAATCCAATGACGGCCCACATCATTTGGCGTTTTACGAAGTATAGAGCATCATAGTTGTATTTTTCTGAAACGGCAGCAAGACTGGAACTCGCACTGAATACCATGACAACACCGAACCCGACAAGCAGCAAAGTAAGCACGAGTAATTGGAAGTCAGGCGTACCTTTACTTAACAGGGGCGGGGTATCTCGTTTCATGGGTTTATAGGTTGTTCGATTCAATGATGAACCCTCTAGGCAATCAGAGCTTGCTTGAATTGCTCAAGCTTCTGTGTTGCGGCATTAACGATCGCTTGCGGGATAGGAGATTCATAATCCAGTCCATGCGGGAACGTCGCTTTGCCCATATATACCGCTTCAATGGCGAGCAGCGTATCGGGCTTTTCCAGTTTGCCTTCCGTAACCCGTGTATTTACACGTACGAAATATTCCGCGCCATTCTGCGTATCTTCCAATTTCAGATCGTATGTAGCTCGATAGTATTCCCATTGCCAGCGAACAAAACCAAGCGATTCGGACACTTCATCGAGATGTGCCAATTCAGAGACAATACCGTTCAGGCCTGAATTTTCAATAATCATGTGCCAGTTCCTCCTTATTCTATAAAACGCCAAGTTCAAATCTCTTTTCCATGATAGTATGTTTCCAGTTCTTCTGCAAGAGATCGGCAGGGGTCAGACCGAGCAAAGAGAAGTGAATGTTGTGTGACTAAATTGTGACAAGCATCTGACGGTAGAGGTATGTTACAATATGGTACAACAATAGGCAGGGTATATCACGGCTTGGGGGAGAGGACGTGAAGTCATATGAACAACGAATGGTCAGTTGATAAAGCGGAGTGGCACTTTGATGAGATGGTGGAATGGCGTCGATACTTACATAGGCATCCAGAGTTATCTTACGAAGAGGCAAATACGTCCGATTATATCGCGGAGAAGTTAACATCTTTTGGCATTCCAATTAAGCGGAATATAGGTGGCCATGGAGTAGTGGGCATCGTTAAATCAGGTGAGGGCAATGTTATTGCACTCCGGGCTGATATGGATGCGCTTGCGATACAAGACGGTAAGCAATGCGATTACCGGTCTACAGTGCCTGGTGTGATGCACGCTTGCGGACACGACGGTCATACGGCCACGCTGCTCGCCGTCGCTAGGCTGTTGCAGGAGCATCGCGACAAGTGGCGGGGAGAAGTAAGACTGCTCTTCCAGCCAGCTGAAGAGGTGAGCCCTGGCGGTGCGCAGGCTATGATCAAGGACGGGGCTCTTCAAGGCGTGCAATCCATATATGGCGTGCACTTATGGACACCGCTACCTGCAGGGAAGATAGCTACACGTCCAGGTCCTATGATGGCAGCTGTTGATGATTTTTTCTTGACGATTCATGGAAAGGGAGGCCACGCGGGTATGCCGCATGCATGCATTGACGCTGTTGTCATAGGCGCTGCATTAGTGCAGCAGCTGCAAACAATTGTCAGTCGCAACGTATCCCCGTTGGAATCGGCAGTGATCTCCGTAGGTTCGCTTCAGGCAGGAACTACGCAAAATGTCATTGCAGACTGTGCCATCTTAAAGGGAACTGTGCGCTCCTTTGATCCTACGATTCGATCGTTGTTAAGAGCGCGCGTGGAATCCATGATTGAACATACGTGTGCTATGTATGATGCGGAATATGAACTGGAATATAGAATAGGTTATCCGGCACTCGTAAATGATAAGGCAGAAGCAGAGCGGGTTCTCCGTGTAGCGGCAGCATGTTTTGGCGAGGCGGCTGTACATACAGCGGAAATGATGATGCCTGCGGAAGACTTTGCTTACTATAATAAAGTCGTTCCCGGTTGTTTTATCTTTGTTGGCGCAGGCAATGAGCAGAACTGCCGTTACCCGCATCATCACCCGATGTTTGACTTTGAAGAAAGCGCGATGCTGCAAGCAGGCCAATTGCTGCTGGCTATGGCTTTGGATGCGCTGAAAGTAACGCGGGTAAGCGACTCGGAACTTAATACAGTATAATCTAAAGTATGAAATAACGTTAGGATGGGAAGTATATGCCTGAACAGGAGGGATATCCATGTCTAACGTTAGAGAAGTAATGACTGATTCATGCTCGACCTTGACGCTGCTAGATAATGTATACGAGGCTGCTGTACTGATGAAACAGCAGGATATCGGCTTCGTACCGATTGTAGATCAAGGGCGGGTTGTTGGTGTGGTAACAGATCGTGATATCGTTATACGCGGCGTTGCAGAGAAGCACCCTAATTCCGCACATATTCGCGATGTCATGACAGAGCATATTATTTCGGTGCGCTCAAATATGTCAGTCGACGAAGCGGCAGAAGTGATGGCAGAGCATCAAGTTCGCCGCCTCCCAGTAATTGACGACGGTCAATTGGTAGGTATAGTATCCTTGGGTGACTTGGCTGTTCGCAGTCCTCTGGCAGATGAAGCTGGTCAAGCGCTTAGTGAAATTTCTGAATCGCCGTATACTCATTAAGCAGATTTTAACTTTGGAGTTCATCTTTCTCTCTTCCGCCAATGTATGCGTCTAAAGCGCTGGTGGGAGAGCGGAGATGAACTTTTTTGCAGTGAACATTCAAGGACAAAATGGTGTAATTATACATAGCTGTTGTGATAAATATCGGACTTGTATTAGACAGAAGTAAGGCAGGTGCAGCCTGCGAGATCAAAAAGATATGAACTGAAAGTGATATAACAGAAATTTTGAAGTAAACAAATCATAAATCTATCGCTTGTCCCGATGAGGAGGTGACAGTTTTGTCCATTTTTGAAATGGTCGTTCAACAAGACTTAACTGTACTGGTACATGATAGTAGTTCGCGTTATACGGAGATTCGCCCGAAGCTGCAGCGCTTCGCGACACTGATTAAGCATCCTGCGGGGATACACACTTTTAAGATGACTCCGCTTACGTTGTGGAACGCTGCTGCTGCGGGGATGTGTGCAAAAGATATTACTGATACGTTGGAACAGTATGCTAGTTGGCCGATACCGACACGTGCGAAGCAAGAAATTGCGTTATGGATGGGACGGTATGGATTATTTATTCTTGTTGGGGAAGACAATGCGGAAGCGCTTCGTCTCAATTGCAGTGATCAGAACTTGCTGACTCGCTTTATACACGACAGCGAGATTGGCACATTATTTAGCGGGACATTGGGAGCCTGTGCTGTCAGCGTACCCGCAAAGTTCAGGGGGCGAATCAAGAAGGAGCTTGCACGAATCGGCTATCCAGTCATAGACCAGGTAGGATACCAGGATGGAGAGCCGCTTGTATTTGCACTGGCAGCTGCAGTGGAAGACGATGCTGCATTTCAGCTGAGAGACTACCAGCAGGAGGCGGTAACAGCGTTCACGGGAGGCGCTGATAAGCTGGGTGGCGACGGTGTTATCGTGCTTCCCTGCGGGGCAGGCAAGACGGTTGTAGGCATTGGAACGATGGCACAACTGCAAAGTGAGACGCTGATTCTGACTTCAAATACGACATCGGTTAAACAGTGGAAACGCGAAATTCTAGAGAAGACTACGCTGGCGGATAATAAGGTCGGAGAATATACGGGCCAATCAAAAGAGGTTAGGCCGATTACCATTGCGACCTATCAGATGATGACTTATCGACATGCGGAAAATGAGGAATTTGTCCATATGCGGCTGTTTCATGAGCGGAATTGGGGGCTTATCATTTACGATGAAGTCCACCTGCTGCCTGCGCCCGTATTTCGAACGACAGCCGATTTACAAGCGACGAGACGTCTTGGCTTGACTGCAACGCTGGTGAGAGAAGATGGATGCGAGCAGGACGTGTTTTCATTAATTGGGCCGAAGCGGTATGAGCTGCCGTGGCGTCAGTTGGAGGAAGCGGGCTGGATTGCGAAAGTTAGCTGTGCAGAGCTGCTGGTCCCGATGTCTGCTCCATTAAATGAAAGGTATATACGCGCGGAGTTAAGAGAAAAAGCTCGTTTGGCAGGGGAAAACATAGACAAGTTGCGAGTAATCAAAGAACTGCTTGCACGCCATAATGAACTGCCTACACTTATTATCGGACAATATTTGGATCAGCTCAGGCTTATAGCTGCAGGAATACAAGCGCCGCTTTTAACTGGAAGTACCCCTCAGGAAGAACGGCAGCGCTTGTACCAGCAGTTCAGAAATGGAGAAATTCATGTATTGGTTGTATCTAAGGTGGCCAACTTTGCTGTTGATCTCCCTGATGCCACGATCGCAATACAAGTGTCGGGAAGCTATGGCTCTAGGCAAGAGGAAGCACAAAGACTGGGACGACTGCTGAGACCAAAGTCAGACGGCAGGCGCGCTTATTTCTACACGCTCGTATCGGAACATTCGAAGGAGCAGGAATATGCGATGAAGCGTCAGCTCTTTCTGATTGAACAAGGGTATCAATATGACATCGTGAAGGAGGAACAACTGCATGAATACGGCACAGCTGCTTGCGCGGACAGTTGAAATAGGCGGGCATCCTGCACAATCGTATTGGCGGAAATATGCGGCTTCAGCCGAAGAGATTAGGCAAGTTGTACTTAAACTGCCGCCTGATCTGCTTCGACAATTCGAAGTCATTGTCAAGCGTGCAGGTTCCCTGCCTTTTAACGAAGATAAGATTGGACAGTGGCATAGTGCTGAGGCGGCAGGCGCATACTTGCTTGCAGCACTGCCGTATTTACAGCAGTTGGGCTTAATAGCAGCTTTGCGCAAATCATGGGGAGAACGGATCTATTTCATACCACGTGATGTTTATTTCGTAATGATTGATCTATATTGGAGCAGGGCAGGCGCCTCTCATTTTGAGGGGCGTAATGATTTGGCATTAACCATGAATACGTCGTTGCAGCTGGAGGCACTTCCTGGCAGCGACCGAGTTGAAGCTGGAGAAGGAGCTGCAGGAGATGTATTCCGCCTGCTTGTATGCGCCGTCAAGGAAGGATTGCCCATAACTGCTAAAGGCGTGCTGCATAAGAAGAAGATGCAGCGGCTCTTCGACGTCATGGAGATGTCAGATGAAGCCCTTATGGCAAGTGGATGTGAGTATCCCCATTCCTCGATTCTTGCGCCTTCATTAGCAGTAACGTTAGATATTGCTCTGCGGTTTGGGTTGCTGCGAAAGGAAGCACAACAATACGCAGTTCGTCCGGATATGCTCCAATATTGGATTCAACAGCCGCTCTATAAATGGCGTGCGGCCATTTTTGAGATCGCTTTTGAGCACTTTATACCAGGACAAAGTGGATTAAAGCATGCTATTGCAGCGCTTGCGATGATGGGACACACTGCTGACTGGCGGCAAGTTGATGCCAGCTTGCAGGTTCTTGCGCATGATAAGTGGTTGCATGCAGATGAAATGCCAGCATATCGCAGCTGGCTGCTTATGGCACACACGATGGGGTTTTGCGATCTTGGCACAGATGTGGAAGGTAACTGGTGGTACAGGTGGAAAGAAAGTTATTTGAGTTGCAGATATGCTGCTTCAACAGTACAGAATAAGAATGAATCTGAATCATTTTCTGGGTTGTTTATTCAGCCTGACTTTGAGATTATAGTGCCACCTGACTGCCCGTTACATGTACGGTGGGAGTTAGAGATGATGACTGAGCGCGTCAGTTCAGATGCAATGCACACGTTCCGCCTCACAAGAGATTCATACACAGCGGCTGTGGAGCGGGGCTACACAATAGATAGAGTTGTTTCTTTTATGGAAAGCTATGCATTTACAGGAATTCCTCACAATGTAATGGATGCTGTGGAGCGTTGGCATGCTCAGTACGGCCGTGTGCAGTTTGCCGAAGTTGTGCTGCTGCGCTGCGCCGACGAGGAGGCTGCAGCTGCACTCCGATCGGTCTGGGAGGCGACTGGAGAACAAGCTGTACTTACTCCAATTGGCACGCAAGATTTTATCGTTGACCGCCAAGAGGTGGATCGCATTCGCCGCAGGCTGGAGCAGATTGGCATGGCTCCAATGCAACGTTGGGGCCAACAAGAGGTTCTTGGTTCGAACCTAACGCCGATCGCGTGGAACGTGGGGGCTCTTGGCCGGGAAGCAAACGCGGGAATGATAGGTGTAAGCTCCAACGAAGAGGTGCTGCAGGATGAGACTTCGACAGCACTTGGAGGTTATGATGCAAAAGGGATGGTTTACAGTCCAAGTTCATTGCAGTATTATGAAATGGATACAGATATTTTACAACAAGATGCTGTATTATCGCCGTTCTATCGCCTGCCAGTCATGTGGACGAATGCTGTCCGCTCGTACCATGCATCTACGATGAAAGAATTAGTTCAGACCGCGATCGAACAGATGCTGCCGCTCGAAGTCGAGCCGGGTAACGCCGGCAGTGAAAGGGAAGTAATTGTTCCATTTCGAGTACAAGAACTGCCAGAGTCAGCCTGGTTGCTGGAAGCTTCAATCTCACGGGATGGCACTACGAATCAGACGAAGGTGCAGCCGGATCAGTGGAAAGGCGTTCGAATCCTATTGCCAGAGTGGCTTGAACGAGTACGCGGGAATGAATAGACCGCAAATAGAGAGTTGAGCGTGATAACAAATGCCACAAGAACATGAACCTGTTGACATGGCCGCTCTGCTTATCCAAGCGTACGAATTAGGAGACATGATTAAGGATTCAGCCGAGATGGCTTCTTATTTATATTGGAAAGAGCGCATGGCAACTCAACAAGATGTGCAGCAATTAGTTCTTGAATTTGCTCGCAAGAAAGAGACATTTTCCGAGACGGAACGCTTCGGACATTATCATCCGGACTATCATGAGGCGAAGGCTGCCGTGAAGGCGGTTGAACGTCAACTGCACGAATATGAGGAAGTGCGTCAGTATAAACAAGCGGAGGAGCAATTGGACGAGATGTTATATGAATTGTCCAAGACGATAGCTACCGCGGTATCAGACACGATCAAGGTACCAAGCAACTCGCTTAAGTCTACCGGTGGCTGTGGTAGTGGCTGCAGCGGAAGTTGCGGAAGTTGTTAATGAATGCATTGCAGTCTATCGATATTCGCTCTCTTGCGAAGCGTAATGTAATCGGAAAGCGAGGGAAAGCAGCATGTTTCCAGATCGTACAGGTTTTATCATTTGGGTGAGCGACGTAAAGGCGGCTCGTAATTTGGAGAAATACGGTTCGCTGCACTATGTGTCACGTAAGATGCAGTATGCCGTTCTTTATGTAAATGCTGAACGTGCGGAAGAGACGATGAAGAATATTAAACGTCTTAATTACGTAAAGAAGATTGAACGCTCATATCGTAATGAAATTAAAACAGAATATAGCGGCGAGTTTGAAGAGAAAACAAGATTTTACGGAATGTAAATTTATAATCCTACAAGGTTAAGTTACAAAGAAAACACAAGGCAACGGCATGTGAAACCACTATCATGGTTCCACTACCGTTGTCTTTTTTGTCATAACCTCGACATCTTGTTAAAGATTTCCTAAAAACAGCTAGTTATGGCCCGTATGAACTTGAGAATCGTTTACGCATCATGTAATATTATGGGTAAATATACATAGAGAAAAAGACCTATCTGGTGGAGAGTGGTACCGGTGAGAGACAAGGTAATGGAGCGTTGGAGCACATATGAGCCATTTTATGTCTGGCTTGGTGACAAGAAGATCGCAGACATCGTTATTACTAATCATGCAAAGACACGCTGGATCGATCGTATTGCGAAATCGGATACCGATGTGGAGAGTATTGCAACGTTAATGTGGGAGTATTTGAAGAACCAAAGTATGACGTCGTATTATCGCCATGAGGAAGATGTATATTTAATTGATGAAGATATCGTTATGGTGGCTGAGTTGGTAGAGTCGGATCGCGACTTCGACATTACGGGCTGCCCGATGATGAAGATGGTTGTGGTAACTTTTTTAGGACGCATGTCAGAAACGATGGAGCTGCGCGATTTGAAGACTTATTATTCGTGGCTGCGCCATTCCAGACGGATGACCTTAGTAAAGAATTCGCGGAAGCGCAGGTAGGTAGATGCCCCCCGTTATACGTATGAAGTGATGCCGCATCCTGATAGTCAGGATGCGGCTTTTTGTATGACTGGTTATGTGACCTGTGCGACCTGTGTATGAGGGCTATGTTATAATAGTTCTATATATAAGTGAGGGGATGCGGGAGTAATGGGGGTTAGTTTTCATCAACTGCATATTTTTTACACGGTAGCGTCACGGGGCAGCTTTTCGGCTGCGGCTCAAGTGTTACATATGACTCAACCCGCTGTTACGATGCAAATTCAATCCTTGGAGGATTACTTCGGTTCGAAACTGTTCCACCGCTCTACAAAGAAGCTGCAGTTGTCTGATGCGGGGCGTACGTTGCTGCCTTATGCCCGCCGCAGTTTAGATCTTGTACAGGAGACAGAGCAGGCAATGGTTTCGTTTACGAAAGAACTTCATGGCAAGCTGCAGCTCGGTGCAAGTTTAACCATTGGTGAATATGTGCTTCCTCATTTGTTAGGTAGGTTCGGGGTGGAACATCCCCAGATGTCCCTAAGTATGAGAGTAATGAATACAACGCAGATTATGGAAGGGATCCGTGCGCACCGCCTTGACTTGGGTTTGGTGGAAGCTCCTGTAACGGACATCGACATGGTTGTCGAAGCGGTCATGGAGGATGAGATGATGCTGATCGTACCTGGCAGCCACCACCTGGCAGGAAGAGAACAAGTCACTTTGCAGGAGGCATTAGCTTGTTCCTATGTGCTGCGTGAGGAGGGCTCTGGTACGAGAAGTGTGATGGAGGATGCGCTGCAGCAGCAAGGAGTGGATCTTAGAAACCTTCAGGTAGCAATGGAGTTGGGCAGCACTGGTGCGGTTAAATCCGCCGTGGAAGCTGGACTTGGTGTGACGATGTTGTCTCCGTCAGCGGTCCGACACGAACGCCAGCTGGGATTGGTGAAAGTGTTACGGGTTAAGGGGCTGTCGCTTAGGAGGCAGTTCTACGTCGTTCACCGTAAGGAAGGCGTGTTGGCTTGGCCGGCAGCGTCGTTTTTAAATTTCTTGCGGCAGCACCGAGAGAAGGAGAGTGAATAGATGACTACAGGTGGATGTGCAGAAGTTGGTTTTCCGATCCAACGTGGAGGGGCTGATCTGCATTCTCATACGACGGCGTCTGATGGAATGGAATTGCCGCGTGATAACGTTCGTTTGGCTCATCGTGCGGGGTTAGAAGCATTGGCGGTAACCGATCATGATACGGTAGCAGGTATTGCAGAGGCTATGGCAGAGGCGAATAAACTTGGCATACACTTAGTTCCAGGTGTGGAGATCAGTACTGTGGAAGCAGGCGTGGATATTCATGTGCTGGGCTACTATGTTAATGACCGCGATCCAGTATTGTTGGAACGTTTGAGCGGTTTACGCAGGACACGTGATCGTCGTAATGTTATGATGACAGACAAATTGACAGAGCTTGGCATTCCTATCACGATGGAGGAAGTGGTGGCCGAGCTTGGCAGGCCGCTTGCTGATGGAGAAACCGTTGGGCGGCCTCATATTGCAGATGCACTGGTTCGTAGAGGTGTCGTCCAAGATATGAGAGAAGCATTTGATAAATATTTAGGTGCGAGGGGTGCTGCTTATGTCAATCCACCCCGCATTAGACCGCATGAAGCGGCAGATTGGATTCGTGATGCTGGAGGGGCTGTTGTGCTTGCGCACCCCGTGTTGTACGGCAGTGATGAGCTTGTAGAACGAATTGTTTATGAGATGAAGCCTGATGGTATTGAGGTATGGCACTCGGATCATGACGAGCAGGACGTGCAGCGTTACACTGCTCTGGCGCAGCGATTCAACTGCATCATGACAGCTGGCTCTGATTTTCATGGCGCTCGCCAAGGAAAAGTGTTTCATGGTCAATTAGGCAGTCGCCGTGTGAGTATGGATACGGTAAACGAACTGTATCAGATTGCAGAGCGCCGCCGACTAACCTAAGGACCTCACGAGGGAACAAACGCTTGTATATAAAAGGCCGGTATCCTGTTGTAAGGGCAGGATACCGGCCTTTAGTTGTGTGATTAAGCGTTGCCGCTTTGCTTCATCTGGAAGGGCATGCTCGCGATTCTTTGTGCATCAGGTGTGATGTAGAGCGTTTTCTGTCGCTCATAGATGACAAAGCCTGGCTTAGCCCCGTTTGGCTTGCGTACATGGCGTACAAGCGTATAGTCGACAGGAACTTGGCTTGAATGTTTGGCCTGGCTAAAGTAAGCTGCAAGCTGCGCGGCTTCTTCCAAAGTGGAATCCCCAAACTGCTCGCTGCGGATGACGACATGTGAGCCGGGAATATCCTTGGTGTGAAGCCAAGTGTCGTTGGCGTTGGCCAGCTTCGTGGTAACATATTCGTTCTGCTTATTGTTTTTCCCTACATAAAGCGGGATGCCTTCAGAAGAAGTATAACAATATACAGTCGGTCGCCCGTCCTTCTTCTTGCGTCTTGACTTGCGATCACGATCTCGAACGAGGCCCTGTTCAATCAATTCTTCTCTAATCTCTTGCGCATCCTGTACGTTTGCTTCAGACAGCTGTTGGAGCAAAATATCATAATAGTCGTTTTCTTTTCGTGCTGCAGCCATCTGTTCTTCTACGACCTGCATACTGTTCTTTGCTTTATTGTATTTCTTGAAATAACGCTGCGCGTTATCTGAGGGATGCAGCAGCGGGTCAAGGGTAATATGCATCGTTCCGCCGTTCTCATCATAATAATTGACAAGCTCAACAGTGCTGTCGCCCCGTTTAAGCTGATGAAGAGAAGCAAACAGAAGCTCACCCATAATTCTATATTTATCCGCATCCTGCGCTTCATCCAGCGTCTCTTGCAGCTTTTTCAGCTTCTTCTCGTTCTTGACTCGTTCTTGCTGCAGAAAGCGGGTTAGGTCTCCTACACGCTGCTTGACCATATCTCTGATGGCTTTCTCGCCATAAAAGGCTTCCATACAAGTGCTCATCGCTTCATATTGAGTTGATTTACCTTGTATGTGTGTGATTGGCAGCGCTGAAAAGTATACTTTTTCCGCTTCATCTTCCAAAATGGTAGGAACGTATTGGTGAAGCCGGACGGATTCCATTAACGCGTGAAACGCATTCCATGAACGAGTCAAGCGTGACTCTGCCATTCCTTGCTCCGCGCGGTACTGCCACTCGTTTGCAATGCGCGGACTAATACCGGACATGTGCTGAACAAGCCATTTGGCAAGCTGATTAGGACCATCTCCTATATGAGTGGAGATGTCAGCCTCCCCGTGTGCTTCTCCATCTGTTTGCTGCCACAATTCCTCAAACGTTTCGAAGTCAACCTCTAAAGGATTCGCTTTTTGCTGTTCAGGCGGCTCAACATAACCAAATCCGGGCATGACAATCCGGTAACTGCTGATTGAAGGTGTAACATGGTGGATGCCATCAATAATCTGATTGGTTGCGGGGTCAACCAGAATGATGTTGCTGTGACGTCCAGTAAGCTCAATAATCAGCTTCTTGACAGACTCGTCCCCCAACTCGTCCCGCTGCCTAATGTACATATGAATGATTCGTTCCATGCCGACCTGTTCCACTCGTTCAACGAATCCGCCTTCACAGTATTTACGCATCAACATACAGAACATCGGCGGTTCTGCAGGGTTGGAGAACGTCTGCTCTGTAAAATGAACACGCGGATAAGTAGGATTGGCTGATATAAGCAGCTTGTGGTTAGCTCCTCCAAACCGCACATGGAAAATAACGTCGTGTGGTGATGGTTGGTGAATTTTATGGATGCGGGCGCTCACCGTTTGCTCAAGCTCATGTGTAAGCGCACGGGTAACAATACCGTCTAATGACATATTGGCTTCTCCTATTCCTGTTGCGTTCTTATCTCCCTATGATGCCATACTTTCAAGTAAAACTTAAGAGTACGTTTTTAGATTGGGATATTTTTAGTCTCGTCCGAATAACTTTAATCTAAAGGCTGTCCGTATGAGCACTTGAATGGTTCCTCACGGGTTACTACGCTGTTCAAGAATATTGGATTCACACGAAATCATCGGTGCAGCACAATTGGGTAGAAAGGGGAACGGAACATGGAACAAATCAAGTGGCACCGGCTGACGTGTACACAACTGCTGGATACGCTGGGCGTCCACGCAGACCAAGGAATCACAGAAGAGGAAGCCGCACAACGTCAAGACCGCTATGGAGCTAACGAACTGTCGGAAGGTAAGCGAATATCCCCCTTGGCTTTATTTTTGAATCAGTTTAAAGATTTTATGGTACTTGTCCTGGCGGGGGCGACACTTGTATCCGGTATGCTTGGCGAATATCTGGATGCAGTGACGATTATCGCCATTATCATTTTGAACGGGGTGCTTGGCTTCGTCCAGGAGTTCCGAGCGGAGCGCTCGCTTCGTGCACTGAAGCAGTTATCAGCCCCGATAGCCAAAGTGATTCGCTCTGGTCAACTACAGCATCTTCCAGCAAGAGAGCTTGTGCCTGGGGATATAGTCGTGTTGGAGAGTGGAGATCGTGTGCCTGCTGATATTCGTTGGTTGGAAACGAACAGTTGTTATGTCGAGGAATCTGCTTTAACAGGTGAATCGGTGCCAGTTAATAAGCATTTTGAGGTCATCAATCGGGATGATATTCCACTGGGTGATATGAAAAATATCGGCTTTATGGGTACGATGATGTCCCGCGGCACGGCCAGAGGGATCGTTGTACGGACAGGCATGGACACGGAGATGGGCAAGATTGCGCATTTGATCGAGAGCACGGAGTCGATGGAGACACCGCTGCAGCACCGTTTGGAACAATTGGGTAAAATTTTGATTATCGTAGCTTTGGTACTAACCATTATGGTTGTTGTGGCAGGTATTATGCATGGTCAACCAGCTCTTGGCATGTTTTTGGCTGGCGTAAGTCTTGCGGTTGCAGCCATTCCTGAAGGTCTGCCTGCCATTGTAACCATTGCACTGGCTCTTGGGGTGCAGCGAATGATCAAGCGTAAAGCGATCGTGCGCAAATTGCCATCTGTTGAGACATTGGGCTGCGCATCTGTCATTTGTTCTGACAAGACAGGAACACTGACGCAAAACAAGATGACGGTCACCAATTTGTGGCTTGGCGGCCGAACGCTTGAGGTGAGCGGTGAGGGGTATGAGCCAATCGGTCATATTTCGGAACAAGGCCAACCGTTGGACTTGAAAAATGACCAGCAGCTTCGTCGCCTGCTGCAAATTAGTGCGTTATGTAACAATGCGGTGCTTGATGAGGTTTATCCAGAGGAAGCGGAAATGGAGAAGTCGGGTAAAGGCGCGAAACGAAAGGGGCGCGATGATGTTCAGCCTGTGTGGGGCATTAAGGGAGATCCCACAGAAGGAGCTCTGCTTGTTATGGCGGCCAAGCTGGGCGTGACGGCGTCTTCAATTGGCAGCGCCTATCAGCGCGTACAGGAGCTTCCGTTTGATTCGGAACGGAAACGTATGTCTGTAGTTGTTGAGCATCAGGGTGGCAGCATACTGTTCACAAAAGGCGCGCCAGACGTACTAATGGATCGGTGCGCGTATGTATTATGGGATGGCAAAGTGGTTCCCTTTACAGGCAGTCTCAAGCAGAAAGCTCAGGCTGCTAATGAGCAGATGGCGAAGCAAGCACTGCGTGTGCTTGGCACAGCTTATCGTGAGTTAAAGCCGAGTGAACAGGTTGACAACGAGAATGCTGTAGAATCTCAACTTATTTTTGTTGGGTTGGCCGGTATGATGGATCCACCGCGGCGCGAAGTGCGTGATGCGATCAGCCAATGCCGTAGGGCAGGTATTAAAACGGTGATGATCACTGGGGATCATCAATTGACTGCCGAGGCTATCGCAGGTCAGCTAGGCATTATGCCGAAGGGTGGTATCGCAGTAAATGGTGCGCAGTTAGCCCATATGACAGATGACGACCTGGATAAAGTTGTCGATCAGATTTATGTGTACGCGCGTGTATCACCGGAGCATAAGCTGCGTATTGTGAAGTCGCTGCAGCGACAAGGACATGTCGTAGCGATGACGGGGGACGGTGTCAATGACGCACCTGCTATTAAAGCGGCAGATATCGGCATTGCAATGGGGATAACCGGCACCGATGTGACAAAGGAGGCTTCCTCCCTTATTTTAAGTGATGATAATTTTGCGACAATTGTCTCTGCGATTGAAGAAGGTAGAGGAATCTACGAAAATATTCGCAAGTTTATCCGTTATTTGCTCGCGTCCAACGTTGGTGAAATATTAGTGATGTTCTTTGCGATGATGCTAGGACTGCCGCTGCCGCTCATTCCGATTCAAATATTGTGGGTTAACCTAGTGACGGATGGTTTGCCGGCAATGGCACTTGGTGTAGATCAAGCAGAGAAAGACTTGATGGAGCATCGACCGCGTTCTGCAAAGGAAAACATATTTGCAAGACGGCTTGGCTGGAAGATTATTAGCCGCGGCTTGCTGATCGGTGTCTGTACGCTGGCAGCATTCTGGATGACGCTTAAAGCCAATCCAGATAGTGCTGAGCAGTTGATGAAGGCGCAGACGGTTGCTTTTGCGACGCTGGTCATGGCTCAGCTTATTCATGTGTTTGATTGCCGCAGCTCACGTTCTATCTTCCATCGTAATTTGTTCCAGAATAAATATTTGGTGCTGGCTGTCCTCTCATCCGTGCTGCTTTTGCTGGGCGTATTGTATATTGAGCAGCTTCAGCCTATATTTAAAACCGTTCCGCTAGGCTTGCGTGATTGGGCCATCACATTTGTAATGGCTGGAATTCCAACTTTCTTGCTTGGCATCGGCTCTGTAATGTCTGGCAAGAAGTCGACCAATAGACGGAGAAAGGCGACTTATCCACCGCGCCGCCGTGCTGCTTAGGTGTTCGTTGGTCTGTTCATTTTTACGTGATAAAGTGCAAACATTTTTTCAGTTCATCAATATACATTTTTGTCCTTTTACGGTATCCTTACTTTATAAGTTGCATATCTAGTTATCTGATGTGAATAGGGGAGATTAATCTCTTCTGCTTTAAGTAAGGGGAGACACATTGACGATTTGCGGCGAAGTAGAAGGAGTGACAGTCGATGCAGTTTACGAAGATGAACGGTCTTGGAAATGACTTTATCGTGGTACATGGCGAACAAGCGCTGCCTGATCAAGTATCGCAGCTTGCGATAGAGACTTGCAACCGATTCTTCGGTATCGGTGCTGATGGTCTCGTATATATTCTTCCATCTGAGCGTGCCGACTTTAAGATGCGAATCATTAATTCTGACGGTACAGAAGCTGAACAGTGCGGCAATGCGATTCGTTGTGTAGCCAAATACGTAGCAGACCGCGGATATGTAACATCAGACGAGCTAACAATTGAGACAATCGGCGCAGGTGTACAGCGGGTTCAGCTCAATACAGATAACGGGATCGTGCAATCTGTACGAGTCGATATGGGTTCACCGATCTTGGATGGTCTCCAAATACCCACTACAATCGATGCTAAGCCAGTGGTGAACATGCCGGTTGAAGTGGCTGGTCATACGTTTCATTTTACAGCGGTGTCGATGGGCAATCCCCATTGTGTGATCTACGTAGAGGATGCCACTACTTTTGATGTTCAGCAGTGGGGGCCTGTATTGGAACGGCATCCACTATTCCCGCGCAAGATCAACGTTGAATTTGCTTCCGTTCAGCGTCGTGACTTTGTGGATATGCGGGTGTGGGAACGTGGTGCGGGACCAACACTTGCTTGTGGAACAGGCGCTTGTGCGACACTTGTAGCAAGCGTACTGAACGGCAAAACCGAGCGTGAAGCCACGATATCGCTAGCTGGCGGAGATTTGTTTATCGAATGGAATGAGCAGGATAATCATGTCTATATGACTGGACCTGCCGAAATTGTATTTACAGGTCAATGGGTAAAAGGAAATCTTTAAAAATAGATGAATACTAGGCTTTTTTTAACGCATTTTTGGGAATAAAGCGGTATAATGGAAAGAAGTCAAGCAGCTAGAAGGTTGGATCATGGATTCCAGTTCTAGTTGTCTGATGTTGCATGAGAAGCGTGACGCCCCGCTCGGGGCGTCTTTTGTTCATAAATAAACAGGTATCCAATAGTGTGGAGTGGGGTGGCTCATATGATAGGGAAACTGAAGGACTTAAGACAAGCTGTGCAGCAGGGTATTGTAGTTGGTGACGGTGCTATGGGAACGTATCTATATCATTTTGGTTACCCGGTCGGGATTTCTTATGAAGCGCTTAACATTACGGAAGCTGACGTTATCCGTAACATTCATCGCGAGTATGTAGAGGCAGGGGCGCAGCTATTAGAGACCAATACCTTTACAGCGAACCGAGAAAAATTGTATAAGCATGGACTGGAATCTAAAGTCAAAGATATTAATAGAGCTGGTGTTCGCTTGGCGCGTGAAGCGGCTCAAGGTAAAGCCTATGTAGTCGGTGCTCTCGGCTCCATTCGTGCGGGTAAGCGAGAAAATATTCACACCTCACTTGTAGCGCGAGATTACGAGGAGCAAATCTCAGCCATGCTGGAAGAAGGCGTGGATGGTATTATGTTTGAGACCTTCTATGACCTGGAAGAAATGAGATTGGCATTACAAATTACACGTCGCTTGGACGCGCAAGTTCCGACAGTTTGTCAATTCGCAGTAGAAGAATCTTATCGTACCAAGGATGGATTTACGCTCGCAGAGGCGTTCCGTGTACTGCGTGAAGACGGGGCGGACATTGTCGGCCTGAACTGCCGTATGGGACCTAACGGTATATTACGTGCATTCGAAGCGGTGAATGGACGTGTCGGCCTGCCAATGTCTTCTTTCCCGAATGCAGGTCTTCCGGATTATGTAGACGGTCGCTATAACTTTGTCGCTTCCGCAGAGTACATGGCGCAAAGTGCGGTGGAGTTTGCTAAGCAAGGTGCCCGTATTATTGGCGGCTGCTGCGGTACTACTCCTAATCATATTCGAGCTATCGCTGATGCGCTAAGTCAGGTGAAGGCTGAAGAGCTTCCTGATATAAGCCTAATGGTAGAGGACGAGACGACCATAGAAAGTGGATCTGCGCTGGAAGTCAGCGGGACTGTGTCCACCCAAGATCGTAATGATGGCGCAAAGCGCGAAGACAGTATTGTGGATCTGGTCGCGAAGCGTCATACCGTTATTGTCGAGCTTGACCCGCCACGTGATCTGGATACCGCCAAGTTTATGAAAGGCGCGCATGCGCTAAAGCTTGCGGGTGCGGATGCTGTTACGTTGGCAGACAACTCACTTGCAGTGACTCGAATGAGCAATCTGGCGCTTGGCCATTTAATTCAGAAGGAAGCGCAGATTCGGCCTTTAATTCATATCGCATGTCGTGACCGCAACTTGATCGGCACACAATCACATATGATGGGATTGGATGCGCTTGATATTGATCATGTGCTTGCCGTCACCGGAGATCCTGCGCGCTTTGGAGATTTGCCTGACTCGAGTTCGGTGTACGATCTAACTTCATTTGAGATAATAAGAATGATTAAACAGCTAAACGCTGGGGTAGCGTTCTCAGGCAAGCCGCTCAAGCAGCGCGCTAACTTTGTTGTTGGAGCTGCATTTAACCCCAACGTGAAGTATTTGGAGAAAGCGGTTGACCGTCTCGAACGCAAAATTGAAGCCGGGGCAGATTATATTATGACCCAACCTGTGTATGACGTTGAACTGATCGCTCGAATTGGCGAGCTTACGCGTCACTTGAATATTCCGATCTTTATTGGGATTATGCCGCTTGCAAGTGGAAGGAATGCAGAGTATCTTCACAACGAGGTGCCAGGCATTACGTTATCGAATGAGGTTCGTGCCCGCATGGCTGGGCTAGAGGGTGCGGCTGGGCGAAAGGTCGGAGTTGAGATTGCCAAAGAACTGCTCGACGAAGCCATGAAACATTTTAATGGGATTTATTTGATTACTCCTTTTATGTTCTATGAGATGACAGTAGAATTAACATCCTATGTATGGGAAAAAGCGGAACGCCCGGCCGACCCCTTGTTTCGACTAACATAATGAATTAGAATAGAATAATGGATGTGGTTCCGATGGTTTTCAGTATGACCGGATATGGTCAGTCCACCCAAGAAATCGGTGGATATAAGATTAGTATGGAAATGAAATCCGTAAATCATCGATACAGCGAGATCGTGGTTCGAATGCCGCGGGAATGGACTTGTTATGAAGATCGGCTGCGTCGTATGGTGCAGCAGCGAATCGTTCGCGGTCGTGTAGACGTCTTTATTAACAAAGAGCGTGCAGGCGAATCCACAAGTTCGGTTGAAATCAACATGCAAGTTGTTGATGCATACATGCAAGCAGCTGAGCAGCTTCGTCAGAAGTACGGCATGTCTGGTCATGTAGATGTGAATGAATTGCTCCGTCTGCCGGATGTGATGACGGTTCGTGAAGTGACGACTTGGTCTGATGAACAGCTGCAAGCTTGCTTGGAGGACGGATTAAGCGAAGCATTGGAAGGTCTATGTCGGATGCGTGCAATAGAAGGCAGTCACTTGGAGCAGGATACCAAGGAAAGACTGGCCCGTCTTGAAGCCATTCATGCCGAACTAGTAGAATGGGCGCCGGTAGTAGTAACGGATTATCGGGCGAAGCTGAAGCAGAGACTCGAGCAGTTGGCGGATCAGCATCTTACGTTTGATGATGCGAAGTACGGTATGGAGGTCGCGATTTTTGCGGAGCGCTCCAACGTCGATGAAGAACTAACCAGGCTGAAGAGTCATTTACAGCAATTCAACCAACTGCTCTCCAGCAACGAACCGATTGGACGGAAACTTGATTTCCTGATACAGGAGATGAATCGCGAGACGAACACGATAGGTTCAAAGGCGAATCATCTGGAACTGGTCAATCGGGTAGTAGAGATGAAGGCAGAGTTAGAGAAGATTCGCGAGCAAGTAGCGAACATGGAGTAACATGGAGCGTCGAATTAGAGGGAGGACCAGGAATGGCAATTAAGCTGATTAATATCGGTTTTGGTAACATCGTATCTGCCAACCGCATTATTTCGATTGTGAGTCCGGAATCGGCTCCGATCAAGCGTATTATCCAAGAAGCACGTGACCGTCATATGCTGATCGACGCGACTTACGGACGACGTACGCGCGCGGTTATCATTACGGACAGCGACCATGTCATTTTATCGGCGGTTCAACCGGAGACGGTGGCTCATCGCTTATCAACGAAGGATGACGACAACGACGAATAAAATGGAGAAGAACATGAAGAAGGGTTTATTGATTGTGCTGTCCGGTCCATCCGGTGTTGGAAAAGGGACGGTATGTAAAGCATTGCTGAAGAAGACATCGAATCTGACGTATTCGGTGTCCGCTACAACTCGCCAGCCTCGTCTTGGCGAAGTAGATGGCGTGAATTATTTCTTTAAGTCACGTGATCACTTCCTCCGTATGATCGAAGAGGATGCTCTTCTGGAGTACGCAGAATACGTCGGTAACTATTACGGAACACCACGTGACTTCGTCGACACGACATTGGAGCAAGGTAAAGATATTATTCTTGAGATTGAAGTGCAGGGCGCACTGAAGGTCAAGGAGAAGTTTCCGGACGGTATTTTTATTTTCCTCTTGCCACCGTCGCTGGACGAGCTTAAGGATCGAATTATTGGTCGTGGTACGGAAAATGAAACGGTTATCGACCATCGTATGAATGTAGCGATTGAAGAGATCGCGTTAATGGAGCATTATGATTATGCTGTCGTTAACGATGAGATCGACATGGCTTGCAAACGTATAGAAAGTATTATTATAGCCGAACATTGTAAAATTTAAGTCTACCGCGTAGACTTTAGGAAGGCGCACTTTTCAAGTGTGCCTTCTCACGGTTTGAATTTGCCAAAAGGGGTGCGGAACTATGTTATATCCATCTATCGATGAATTGGTAAGAAAAGCCGACAGCAAGTATTCTTTGGTTGTTGCAGCTTCTCGTCGTGCACGTCAGCTTCGTGAAGGGGAGCGTTCGGAGTTGTTGCAGCCGAAATCTCACAAATATGTAGGGATGGCGCTCGAAGAAATTTACGATGAATTTATTCGTATCGAGCAGGACCCGCAACAGCAATAAAGCTGCAGGAGCATCGCGTATTGAATCACCTGCGGGAGATTCAGTAGGCGATGCTCTCGCATGTATGATGGCATGGTACAATAGGACAGGCTTATTGCCCAGAAATGGTTCAATGAACGTCAAGGCACCATTAACGCTTAATCGGCTTGTTACATAGCAGTGCAGGATGCCTTGTTATACATGTGCTGTTCCTACGGCACTTATGATGGAGAACATTAAACAACCGCAAGGTTGTTATTTTTTTCATATGGACGATTGTTCTTTAACCAGGTTGGCTTATAGAGTGTCGAGTTTATAAATAACTGTTGCATTTGCAGACAGTGGTTTATGCAACTAGTGATATATACAACTAATAGTGATTTATCGAGTATTGGTGTACAGCTTGAAGAGATTTAGATCACGAAAGGCGGGAGCTTATGTTGCACGGGAAGACGATTGTGCTGGGCATAACCGGAGGGATTGCGGCCTATAAAGCGGCAGCGCTTTGCAGCAAGCTGACTCAAGCGGGAGCTGCAGTCCATGTTATCATGACAAAGAGCGCTACTCAGTTCATATCCGAGCTGACGCTGCAGACATTGTCGCGTCAGCCGGTGTACACGGACACCTTTGATGAACGTGATCCATCAGTTGTGTCGCACATCAATTTGGCCGATAGTGCGGATCTGTTTCTGATTGCCCCAGCAACCGCCAACATTATCGCAAAGATGACTTATGGTCTAGCTGACGATATGTTATCTACATCTTTACTGGCGACAACCGCGCCGATTATGGTTGCCCCGGCAATGAATGTTCATATGTACGCACATCCGGCTGTCCAGCAGAACTTGAATACGCTGCGTGAGCGAGGCGTATTTATGGTGGAGCCTGGCGAAGGACTGCTTGCCTGCGGATATGTAGGTAAAGGTCGCTTGGCGGAGCCGGAATACATCGTTGAACAAGTGGAACGTTTTTTTTCTAGCAGCGAAAAACACATAAATGTTGATAGCACACAGCAAGAACAACAGAAGTCATTAACGGGCCGCTCAGTTATCGTTACTGCGGGTGGTACTATCGAACGAATCGATCCTGTGCGTTATATTACGAACGATTCATCTGGTAAGATGGGCTTTGCTGTAGCAGCGGCTGCTCGTGACATGGGGGCTAAAGTTACTCTGATTGCGGGACAGACACAGGTCGCACCTCCTGAGGGTGTACACCTGGTCCGAGTAGAATCAACACAAGATATGTATGATGCTGTCTTGGATCTGTTCCCGACTGCTGATGTTGTCGTGAAGGCTGCAGCAGTAGCGGACTACAAACCTGTCGTACGTGCAGATAAGAAAATGAAGAAAACAGCTGACAAGTTGATGCTGGAATTAGAGCGCAATCCGGATATATTGGCAACGCTTGGCGAACAGAAACAGCAGCAAGTGTTAATCGGGTTCGCCGCCGAGACGAATGATGTACAGCGATATGCAATGGATAAGCTGCATCGCAAGAATTGTGATCTTATTGTAGCCAATGACGTGTCTCGCGATGATGCAGGCTTTGGAACAGACAATAATGAAGTACAAATATATGATCGTAATGGCCTTGTAGAGTCTATTGCGTTGACCTCAAAGTCAGCAATCGCCCATCGCATAATGGAACTGGCTGTGGAACGCATCGTACAAGAGGTGCATGCGATTGAATGATGAACTCTTATTCAAGCAGGACTTCGATCAAGCTGCGGAAGTTAAAGACGAGGCGGATGAAGTAACTTGGATTGCGCGTGTCAT
This sequence comes from Paenibacillus sp. ACRRX, assembly GCF_022346885.1. Lineage (GTDB taxonomy): Bacteria > Bacillota > Bacilli > Paenibacillales > Paenibacillaceae > Paenibacillus_B. The sequence continues at coordinate 830,606 of NZ_JAKRNK010000002.1, read as the reverse complement.
TGTTGATATTCCCAGCAAGCAGACGAATCGTCCGTTTGATTATAGCGTTCCTGAATCGATGCGCCCTTGGTTAGAAGTGGGCAGCCGTGTAGGCGTTCCTTTCGGGCCAAGAACTGTGCAGGGTTTTGTGATTGGGCTGACAGTGGGTTCGGATATTCCTTCTGCCCGGTTAAAGGCTGTCCAGCAAGTACTTGATCTAGTCCCGCCATTACCTGCGGATTTAGTCATGCTGGCGGAATGGATGAGCCATCGATATGTGTGTACACATACGGCAGCACTACAAGTTATGATTCCTAGTGCTTTAAAAGGGAAGAGTGAAAAAGCGCTTCGTCTTGGAGAAGAAGCGCGGGCTTACCTGTCCTCAACCAGATCTCAATTGATGGATTGGGAAGATGAAGGGCCTAATGAATCGATAATCAGCGAAGAATCAATGGGGATCCGAGATGCTGGGGACCAGCATGGTGTTGGAGACCAGACGCTAATCGGGTGGCTTTCGCAGTCGATGCTAGACGAGCCGACTGTAAGAAGGCTTCTTCATTATGTAAAGGAACACGAACCTGTAGTTACAGATAAACTATTGCAGGCCTATCCCTATGCGGCAAGAGCGATCAAGGCTTCGTTACTTGCCGGATGGTTAGTCGAGACGGAACGTATTAAAGATCGCATCGGAGTCAAGAAACTAAAGCGAGTAATGCTTCAAGTGTCGTCTATTGAAGCGGAATCATTTCTGGCGTCGCTAAAAGCTAAGCGGCAGCGAGAGACCATGGAAGCGCTGCTGTTGATGGATGGAGAAATGCCGCTTAAAGACCTAAACGCTGCGGCCGTTAAAGCACTTGCTGACAAAGGTATTGTCGCAATAGATGAAGTTGAGGTACTGCGAGACCCTTACGCAGATCGAAGATTTAAGCCGTCAGATCCTTTGCCATTGATGGAAGAGCAACAATCCGTGTTCAATCAGTTGGCACTGGCGCTGGAGGAAGGCAAAGCCCGTTCTTTCTTGCTGCACGGTGTTACCGGGAGCGGGAAGACGGAAGTATATTTACAAGCGATTGAACGGAGTCTAAAAGCCGGTAAAGAGGCGATCGTGCTTGTACCTGAAATATCGTTGACTCCTCAGATGGTAGAGCGGTTTAAGGGCAGATTCGGCTCAAGGGTAGCCGTTATGCACAGTCGTCTCTCTCAGGGAGAGCGGTATGATGAATGGCGCAAGATTAGAGAAGGTCGAGTACAGGTAGCGATTGGCGCACGATCAGCTGTATTTGCTCCTTTTCGACATATAGGTCTTATTATTATTGATGAGGAACACGAAACCTCTTACAAGCAGGAAGAAACGCCAAAGTATCATGCTCGTGATGTAGCAATTGAGCGTGCCAGATTACACGATGCTGTGGTGGTGCTTGGTTCAGCTACGCCTTCCATGGAATCCTATTATGCTGCGAAGATGGATCGATATGATGACATTCCGCAAGGGTTAGAACAACCAAGATGGAAGCTTGCACCACTTGCGATGCCTACTCGTGTAGAGGGGAGGGAACTGCCTCCCGTCACAATCGTTGATATGCGCGAGCAGCTTAAAGTGGGCAACCGCTCCATGTTCAGCCAGCAGTTAGAAGCGGCGTTGGAAGCAAGATTGGAGCGAGAAGAGCAGACTGTGTTGCTCTTGAATCGGCGGGGTTACTCTACATTTGTAATGTGCCGAACGTGTGGGTACGTAGCCCAATGTCCAGAATGTGACATCTCTCTGACCTATCATATGAAGACAGAGCACATGCGCTGCCATTATTGTGGTTATACAGAGCGAGCGCCTTCCGTTTGCCCATCCTGCGAAAGTGAGCATATCCGCTTCTTTGGAACCGGTACACAGCGGGTAGAAGAACAGTTGGCGCGTCGTTTCCCAGGTATTCGAGTCATTCGTATGGATGTGGATACGACAACTGAGAAGGGATCGCATGAGCGGATGCTGCAGCAGTTCCGTGAACGGCGTGCTGATGTACTGCTTGGTACGCAGATGGTTGCTAAAGGATTAGATTTTCCTTACGTCACGCTTGTAGGTGTCATTGCGGCTGATTCTGCATTGCATATGCCGGACTTTAGAGCGGCTGAGAAGACATTCCAACTGCTTACGCAAGTTGCTGGTCGTGCAGGCAGGCATCATCTTCCAGGTGAGGTTGTCGTACAGACGTATGCGCCTGAGCACTATTCGATCATCCATGCGTCGCAGCATGATTACAGCGGCTTTGCATCTGATGAGCTTCGTCATCGCCGGACTCAGCTCGTGCCGCCATTTTGTCGTCTCGCGCTGCTCACGATGACACATGAACAGCTCCCGCTGCTAGTTAGAGCTGCAGAGAACGCGGCGATTCGAATCAAGGAGCTGGCGGAACGTCAAGGGTGGCTGAAGCCGCTGCACACTACAGCAAAAGCTGTTGACGTATTTGGTCCAGTCGCGTCTCCAATACCGCGCATTAAGAACAAATACAGGTTCCAATGTACTGTCAAATGCAAGGGAGACATCGATTTGTCGGCTTTAATGGCCGAAGTGCTTGTAACGCTTGAACCCATGTCGCGTGAGCAAGGAGTCTTGTTTAGCGTGGATATAGATCCGCAGATGATGATGTGATGAGCGTGGGGTTATTGAATTATGCTATATTTGATTTAAATTTGATTTAAACCTAGATTTAAAGTCTACGGTTGATCGCCTGCTATCCACACGGGTAATGTAAACTGGGCTTATTCAATGATAACTGCTCATATATGCCCATATAGATAGGGGTATAACGTAAATAGATCATTAAAAGGACGGTGCTTTAACATGGCAATTCGTATTATTGTACACGAACCAGATCCGGTTCTCCATGAAGTGGCTAAAGAAGTAACCAAATTTAACGCAAATCTGCACAAGCTTCTCGACGATATGGCAGATACGATGTACGATGCGGAAGGTGTGGGGCTGGCTGCTCCGCAAATTGGGGTATTAAAGCGCGTGATCGTTGTGGATGTCGGAGACGATAACGGACTTATTGAAATGGTAAATCCAGAGCTGATTGAGATGGAAGGGGAACAACTCGGTCCAGAAGGCTGTCTGAGTATTCCCGGTTTAAATGGTGATGTGCGACGTCACCAGAAGATTAAAGTAAAGGGCTTGGATCGCAACGGTGAAGTGTTCGAAATGATCGCAGAAGACTTCCTGGCACGAGCATTCCAACATGAAATTGACCATCTGAACGGTATTCTGTTTACGTCGATAGCGGACAGTGTATATGAAATTCAGCGTCAAGGCAAGGAGTAGTCGCATGACAAAAATCGTATTTATGGGTACACCGCAATTTGCGGTGCCTTCCCTGGAAATGCTGCTCGCTGAGGGATACGAAGTGGCAGCGGTTGTTACCCAGCCGGATCGTCCCGTGGGCCGCAAGCGGGTGCTGACACCGACTCCAGTCAAGCAGGCGGCACTGGATAAGGGGATAACTACGGTATGGCAGCCAGAGAAGCTCCGTACCTCTGAGACTATTGAGCATATTCGCGAATTGGCTCCTGATCTGATCGTAACGGCGGCTTATGGACAGATTCTACCGAAGGTGCTGCTCGATATTCCGCGTTTAGGCTGTATTAATGTACACGGATCACTGCTGCCGGGCTATCGCGGTGGAGCGCCAATTCAACGTTCCATCATGAATGGTGAGCCAAAGACCGGCGTCACGATTATGTACATGGCGGAAGGCATGGATACTGGTGATATGATCAGCGGTGTAGAAGTGCCGATTACTGATGCTGACAACGCAGGGACTATGTTCGATAAGCTTAGTGCCGAAGGTGCCGAGCTGCTGCGTCGTACCTTGCCTGAGCTGCTTGCTGGTCATGTACAAGCAGAAGCTCAGGATGAAACGCTGGCGACATATGCACCGAATTTGAAGCGAGAAGATGAAAGATTGGATTGGACTCGCTCTACGCGTGAGTTGTTTAATCAGGTTAGAGGTCTTGTTCCTTTCTCTGGTGCTTTCACAACCTGGAACGAAGAAGTATTTAAGGTGTGGGCGACGGCAGTTCCTGTAACTTCAGATGCAAAAAGCAGCATTGCTGCTGGGCTGGATGTAGTACCCGGCACTGTGTTGACGGTGAGCGAAGAAGGAATCGAAGTAAAGACCGGCGACACTTCCATTTTCTTAACTGAAGTGCAGCCTGCGGGGAAAAAGGCGATGTCAGTTCGTGACTTTGTTCGTGGAGGCAAAATGACGCCAGGGACGGTGCTGTTGTGAGCCATAAAGGAACGGAAGTACGTCCTAGACGAAAGACAGCACGTGAGGTAGCACTTGATGTGCTGATCATGGTCGATAAAGAACAGTCTTATAGCAATTTGCAGCTCAATGAGGCGCTAAATGAAGCAAAGCTGGAACGTGTGGATGCGGGTCTGGCGACAGAGCTCGTGTATGGCACTATTCAGCGGCTCTACACGATAGATGGTGTGCTTGCGCGCAAAGTGTCCAAGGGCACGAGCAAGTTAAAACCTTGGATGCGCAACCTGCTCCGTATGAGCTTGTACCAATTGCAGTATTTGGATCGTATCCCTGCTCATGCAGCAGTTAATGAGGCTGTATCCATTGCCAAGCGACGTGGTCAACAAGCGATGGCCGGGTTTGTGAACGGGGTGCTGCGCGGGGTCATGCGTGATCCGCAAGTATGGGATGCACCTCAGAATGCCAATGCGGTTGAGCTTATCTCTTGGAATCATTCGCACCCGGAATGGCTTGTTGCTCGCTGGATTAAGGCTTATGGCGAGAAGGAGACTGCTAAAATGTGTGCTGCTAACAATGAAGCACCACATGCAAGCGGTCGAGTGAATCGTCTGCACGGTACTCGCGATCTGCTGCTCGAGGAGATGAGTGAGCTTGGATTGGAGGTTATGCCGTCCGCGCTTAGTCCTGACGGAATAATCGGGTACGGCGTTGGTAACTTAGCGCAGACCTCATGGTATCAGGATGGGAGGCTGTCGGTACAGGATGAAAGCTCCATGTTGGTGGTTGAGGCTGTGCGTCCAACAGCAGGCATGCGAGTACTGGATTGCTGTGCAGCCCCTGGTGGCAAGACGATGCATATTGCGGAGCGCATGGGCAATCAAGGTGAAATTGTCGCTAACGATGTACATGCGCACAAGATTGCACTTATTGCGGAGCAGGCGTCTCGCCTTGGCTTGACTGCTGTACAAACGATCAATGTTGATGCGGCGACGTTAAGTCAAGAATTGGCTGAAGCGAGCTTTGACGTGGTTCTGCTTGACGCTCCTTGTACCGGCTTTGGTGTCATTCGCCGCAAACCGGACTTGAAGTGGCGCAAGGACGCACAAGATGTTGCTTCGATCTCAGTCCTACAGAGCCGATTGATTCAGGAGGCTGCCAAGCTGGTTCGTCCAGGGGGCAGACTAGTATATTCCACTTGTACGATCGAGCGTGAGGAAAATGACGAGGTTGTAGGTCAGTTTCTTCAGCAGCATACGAATTGGAGCCTTGACGATTCGTGGAAGCTTCATTTGCCTGCGGACAAGCTTGCGGCTGCCCTTGACCGCAGCGCGGAAGGGATGCTGCAGGTGCTGCCGCATGATGCTGATTCCGATGGTTTCTTTATCGCGTGTTTACAGCGCGACTAACAGGATACACAGTTACAGATAATACAAAGTTTACGATACGGAGAACCCGCGCTGTAAGGGACTGCATGGACCCTGTATGGTGCGGGTTTTGTTAGTTGGGCAGAGTTATTTTTGCAAACTTGCCATTTGTGGTAAAATAAATCGACTACAACGTTATAATGGGTGAGGTAGATCTTTCATATAATCGTTGTAAGCTATAACAGAATAGGTAGTGTGATAATTAATGAAACCATTTATATACGATCTGTCGTTCGACAAGCTGCAGGAGTGGCTGAAGGAGAACGATGAACCGGCATTTCGTGCCGGGCAAATCTTTGACTGGATTTACGTGAAGCGAGTGACAGACTTTGAGCAGATGTCCAACCTGTCTAAATCACTGCGCACCAAGCTGAACGAGCAATTCCAATTTGTAACCCTTAAAGAAATAACCCATATGAAATCACAGGACGGAACGATTAAGTTCTTGTTTGGATTACATGACGATCATGCCATCGAAACAGTCGTTATGAAGCATAACTATGGCAACAGTGTTTGTGTGACTACGCAAGTGGGATGCCGGGTCGGATGTACGTTTTGTGCTTCTACTTTAGGGGGACTCAAGCGTAACCTTACAGCAGGGGAGATTGTAGCCCAAGTGGTTGCAGCGCAGAAAATATTGGATGAAACAAATGAGCGTGTGAGCAGTATCGTTATTATGGGCACAGGTGAACCATTTGAAAACTATGAAGCAACTATGGACTTTTTACGAATCATGATCTCGGAGAAAGGTCTTCATATTGGTCAGCGTCATATTACAGTGTCTACAAGCGGAATCGTGCCTAGTATTTATAAGTTTGCAGATGAGAACACGCAGATTAATCTGGCTATTTCGATTCATGCTCCTAATGACAAGCTGCGTTCTAAGCTGATGCCCGTTAACCGTCGTTTCCCGTTTGAGGATGTAATGAATTCGCTCAAATATTATCAGGACAAGACAGGCCGTCGGATTACGTTTGAATATGCGCTTATTGGCGGCGTCAACGATCAGGTGGAGCACGCTGAAGAGCTGGCTGATGTGTTGAAACGGATGGAAATGATGGCGCATGTCAACTTGATTCCGGTTAACTACGTCCCGGAGCGCAACTATGTTCGTACGCCTCGTAACGAAATATTTAAATTTTACAATACGCTTGTGGATAAAGGAATTAATGCGACGATTCGACGTGAGCAGGGTCACGATATCGCGGCGGCCTGTGGTCAGTTGCGTGCGAAGCATATGGAATCTAATGCGAGGTGATCATAATGAAAGCTGTAGATCGATCCGATATTGGGCTGATCCGGGCAGTAAATGAAGATCGTGCCTACACAGCTACACTTACGAACGGTTATACGCTCGCAATTGTAGCTGATGGTATGGGCGGACATCAGGCAGGAGATATCGCAAGTACCTTGGCGGTAGATACTGTTGTGAGGGAGCTATCCTCTTTACCGGAGCATTTAGAAGAGAAAGAACGCGGGCAGGCGCTAAAGCATGCTATTTTACGTGCCAACGACACGGTCTATCAGATTGCTTCTCAGGATGAAAAATACAACCATATGGGAACGACCATTGTGGCGGCTTTTTTGAAAGGGCAATCAGGTGTAATCGGTCATATTGGCGACAGCCGTGCTTACCTAATTAATCGGAACCGGATACAGCAATTAACGGAAGATCATTCCTTAGTCTATGAATTAATGAAGTCTGGTCAAATATCGGCGGAAGAAGCAGAGCGACACCCGAGACGGAATGTGTTGACTCGTGCGCTAGGCACCGATAACCAGGTGCAAGTAGATCTGAATGCATTAAAGTTGACCGAAGGGGAGTCACTGCTCTTATGCAGCGATGGTTTGACCAATATGGTGAGTGTATCTGATATTTGGTCTACTGTCATTGACCCGTCCTTACCGCTAGAAGTGAGAGCTGATCGTTTGATTGACCAGGCTATCGAAGCGGGCGGAGAGGACAACGTTACGGTTGTGCTCTTGCAAGGATCAGGTGCGGGCACCGAGAAAGAGGGGTGGAACGCATGATTGGCACTACGTTAGCTGGAAGATATGAGATTATCGCTCGCGTTGGCGGAGGCGGCATGGCATTGGTGTACAAGTCGCTTGACGTGCTGCTGAATCGTTATGTAGCAGTTAAAGTGCTGCGGCAGCAGTTTGTGCACGATGAGGAGTTTATTCGTCGTTTTCGCCGTGAGGCGCAATCTGCTGCTTCGCTGTCCCATCCTAACGTCGTCAGTGTGTATGACGTGGGACAAGAAGAGGATATTCATTTTATCGTGATGGAGTACGTGGAAGGCTATAATCTGAATGAAATTATTAAAGAGCGGGCACCGTTGCAATCTGACGAAGCCGTGCGCATTGCCATGCAAATCTGCGATGCGCTTGACCATGCACACCATAATCATATTATTCATCGCGACATTAAACCGCATAATATATTAATCGGCAATAATGGCCGTGTAAAAGTAACAGACTTTGGTATCGCACGAGCGGTTACTTCCTCTACGATTACACAGACTGGTTCTGTGGTGGGGTCTGTCCATTATTTTTCACCTGAGCATGCGAAAGGTGTCTCGACCGGGGAGAAGTCTGACTTATATTCGCTCGGCATTGTGTTGTATCAAATGCTGACAGGCAAGCTTCCATTCCTTGGGGAAAGCCCGATCAGTGTGGCATTAAAACATTTGCAGGAGCCTTTTGAAGAGCCGAGGCTTGTGAATCCGTTAATCCCGCAAAGTGTGGAAAATGTGATTTTGAAGTCCATGCGGAAAAACCCGATTGAGCGATACCAATCGGCCAAAGAAATGTTAAACGACCTGGACACTTGTCTTCAACCTGAGCGGATGTATGAGCCTAAAGTTACATTTGCAAACGGCGGTGCAATATTCGATGATGAGCAGGAAACGCGTGTAATGCCAGCCATTCGTCCTGACGTCTCTACTGGAGCGGCAGAATATCAAGGTCCGGACAAGGAGCGGTACGCCCCGTCGTATGACAAATCAAGAACAGCAGCACCTGGGAGTCTGTCATCACGTGCTAGTGGGCGGGATGAGGGCAGCAATAGCAAGCATGGCTCTAACAAGCCTCCTGTTAAGAAATGGGTGAAACCAACGATCTGGATTGGCTCAACGCTTGTATTTCTAGGCATCCTCATCAGTGTTGTGTTCTACGTCAAAAGCTTACTCGTTGTCGATGAGGTTAAACTTCCTGACCTAGTCAAGTTGACAGAGGAAGCGGCGCTGCAGGAGCTTGCTAAGATCGGCATTCATGCGGAGGACCCGATTATTAGAGAGCCTAAGGAAGGCTTTGCGAAAGGGATTGTATTTAACCAAAGCAAAGCGCAGGGGACAATGGTTAAGGAAGGATCATCGATTAAGTTGTATGTTAGTGAAGGTGAACCTGCCAAGCCGCTGCCAGACTTAAAAGGCCTGACCTTTAACGAGGCCGTAAAGAAACTGCTGGAGATGGGCTTCGACAGTTCACGGATCTCAGAGAAACCTGTGTTTGATGAAGATGCGGAGATCGGTGTTGTTGTGGGTATGACGCCGGAGGCGGGAGCAAAGCTTGATCCTCGAACAGGGACGGTAAAGCTCGATGTCAGCAAGGGTAAGGAATCGTTTGGGATGCCAAACCTGGTAGGAATGACTAAAGATGCAGCGATTGCACAGATCGAAGCAAGCCAACTCAAGCTGGCTAAGGACGGTATTATTGAAGAGGCAAGCTTTGCGGCGCAGGGTTCTGTTATTAAGCAATATCCATATGAACCTAATGATCCGGTTATAAAGGGTGCTGAGGTGAAGATTTACGTTAGTTCTGGCTACCCTCCCGAAGCGATCAACTATACATTTAATTTGCCTGTAACCCCAGCGGAGGAAGGCAAGACAAGTACGATCCGCATTGTGTATACAGATGCGCGCGGCGAGAATATGGAGTGGGGCTCAAAGAAGATCAATACCACTCAAGTCTTCTCCATCCCGCTTGTGCTCGCTCCTAATAAGGATGGTGTAGTCTCATTACATCGTGATGGGAAGTTTGTAGATACGTATCCGATCTCATATTCGGACGCGAAGCAAGGTACGGTACCTATTCCAGAAGTGCATCCTGTTGATGGCAAACCAGATGACGGGGCCGGCCAAGCTGAAGAAGGTCATGGACAGCATGCAGAGGGCGGAGCGGGGCAAGGTAATGATTCTGGAGGCAATGCTGGAACTGATACTGGAACCGGCTCCGGAGCAAATGGCGGTTAAGTATAAATAAGCATCAGACATTGGAGGATGAAGTATGCCGGAAGGTTTAATCGTAAAGGCGCTGAGCGGCTATTATTACGTTCGACCGGACGGAGAGTCGATGCAAGCAACGGTTCAGTGTCGAGCAAGAGGTATATTTAAGAAGAGAGGCGTGTCCCCGCTTGTCGGGGACCATGTCGTCTTCTCTTTGACTGATAATGGCGAAGGTACGGTTGAAGAGATTAGATCGCGTTCCACGGAACTTATACGTCCGCCAATAGCCAACGTTGGTCTTGCGCTGCTGGCATTTTCGGTATTAGAGCCGGATTTTAATACGCAGTTGCTAGACAAGTTTCTTGTACATATTGAACATGCAGGACTAGATGCGGTCATTGTGCTTACCAAATGGGACTTGTTAGATCGTCTTCCCGCAGCAATCGGTCAGAGGCAGCGTGACGAAGTGCAGCAGTATATCGAGACGTATCGCCAAATCGGTTATAACGTGATCGTAACCAGCTCAAAACATGGCTTTGGCTATCAGGAGCTGGAGCAAAAGTTGTCTCACGATGTTAGTGTGTTTGCTGGTCAGTCTGGTGTAGGCAAGTCATCCTTGCTAAATGCCATGATTCCAGGAATTACGCTTGAGACGAATCAGATCAGTCATCGCCTAGGGAGAGGGAAGCACACAACCCGTCATGTGGAGTTGATTGCACTGCCAGGAGGAGGCTACATCGCAGATACTCCCGGCTTTAGTCAACTGGATTTCTTGGAGCTTGGCGTCGAGCAGCTTGGGGCGTGTTTCCGGGAGTTCCAGCAATATGCTGACGAATGTAAGTTTCGTGGCTGCACGCACACACATGAGCCGGGCTGTAAAGTAAAAGAGGCGCTGGAAGCAGGCCAAATCGCGGCTTCACGTTATCATCATTACACCCTCTTCTTGGAAGAGATGAAAGACAAAAAGCGGAGGTATTGATATGTTAAAGATTGCTCCATCCATATTATCAGCAGATTTCTCACGCCTGGGAGAGGAAGTGGCGGATGTCACTCAAGGCGGAGCCGATTGGATACATATCGACGCGATGGATGGTCGATTTGTGCCCAACTTGACATTTGGGCCGCTTGCTGTACAAGCTGTTAAGCCGCATACAAATTTGCCGCTTGACGTGCATTTAATGATTATCGAGCCTGAGAAATATGTAGCAGACTTTGCTAAAGCGGGAGCCGATATTATTACTGTACATGCAGAGGCTTGCTCGCATTTACATCGTGTCATTTATCAGATTAAAGAACAGGGTGTGCGGGCTGGTGTCGCATTAAATCCGCATACACCGATATCTGCAATTGAAGAAGTGATCATGGACATCGATCTGGCATTGGTAATGACGGTTAACCCTGGTTTTGGCGGCCAACGCTTTATTAGCAACTGTGTAGACAAGATTCGTCGCCTCAGACAATTAAGCGACCAACGCGGGCACAAGGGCCTCCATATTGAAGTAGATGGCGGCATTACAACTGACACGGCCCGTTCCGTTGTTGAGGCAGGTGCAGACGTGCTCGTTGCGGGTAGTGCGGTATACGGCAGCAAGGATCGTGCTGCAGCCATTCAAGCCATACGCCAAGCAGGCACACACATCTAGGATTACGGAAAAGGGGAGATACCGTATGACATGGAGAACAGCGTTAACAACCGGTTTTTTTAGCTTTCTGTGCGGCACACTGGTAGGCTGGTACGCATTTCTGCCAATGCCGTTTAATTTGCTTAGCTCTGTAGGAGCACTTATTGCAGGTGTGTGGTTCTTCCGAAAATTCGATTCCCGAAAGATGCGGATTGCTTTTATTGTGCTCTCTATCTTTTATATGGTGTTGTTCCTTATTTTAATGTCGTTATACATTACGGTATCCCAAATGCCGATACCTTCGTAAATAAGTGTTAGCGGTGTCTCGCTGGCTGTAAGGCCTGTCCGACTGTAGACCAACGAGTTGGATAAGTCCAACTCTAGACAGCGGCAGGGAGTTAGGGAATTGATGCTGTGACACGCATACCATGCCAGTACTCGGCATATGATGGTTACATGAGCAATGGACTCATGTAACCTTTTTTTGTCCGGATAGGAAAGTATAAGTTCGCTGTAGCTTTGGATGTGTTGCGAGAACTGCGTTCCTGATGGGGAATAAGCCAAATCTGTGCTTTCGAAGCGGAGCAGCTTCGTATCTTCTAGGTGCTCATCCTCCGATAGCCTCGTCAGCGTGAAGTTCCAGTATAGGTGGAGTGAAGCGATGAGAGGACTGAGAAGGAAGGCAATATTCGCTCTTAAGCATAATTGAGAACAACGAGGAGGGTGGAAGATGAAATTTTATACGTTTAAGCTGCCTAAGTTCCTGGGAGGATTTGTGAAGGCGATCTTAAACACATTCAACAAGAGCTGATGTTGCAGGCGGCCCTTTTGCTGAATCCGTCACCTTCCATCCGACACGATCATTCCGCGAGAGCGGTATAAATGACTCAAAGGCGGCACGTACGTTAAGTGTATGTACACGGGTTTCGGCACGCGCACGTAAAAAAGCACCTGATTCGAGTTCAGGTGCTTTTTGTATATTGAAGCTAGGGATTAGACGCGAGTCACTTTACCTGCCTTCAATGCGCGCGTGCTCACGTATACGCGTTTCGGTTTACCATCGACCAAGATGCGAACTTTCTGAACGTTAACGCCCCAAGAGCGACGAGTCTTGTTGTTCGCGTGTGATCTAGAGTTACCCGATCCAGGGTTCTTACCTGTGATATAACATTTGCGAGCCATGCCTAACACCTCCTTATCCCATAGCGACCAAGCGTACAATCAAATACTCAAATATCATAACATAGGCTAATTTACCTCGTCAACTGAAACGATAACTTTGTTTATTTCTGTTGTTTATTTCTGTTTTCTCTTATAGTACAATGGTGAATAGTCTATAATACTCAAAAAAGGAGTGAACGAACCATGGCCATTGAACTTGGAATGGAACTAGGTAAAGTAAGCATCTCCGAAGAAGTCGTCGCTGTGATCGCAGGTTCAGCCGCAATGGAATGTTACGGTCTAGTGGGCATGGCTTCGCGCAAGCAATTGAAAGATGGTATAGCTGAATTGCTCGGTCGCGAGAATCTGACACGTGGCGTTGAAGTTCGCCGTGTTCAGGATGCGCTGCATATAGATTTGTATATTGTCGTTAGTTACGGAACGAAGATTTCAGAGGTAGCGCATAACATTCAAGTAAAAGTGAAATACGTGTTGAATGAGGTTGTTGGTCTTACCGTAGATCAAGTGAATATCTTTGTACAGGACGTACGTGTATTAAGCTAGGAAGGGGAATTTTCGTTGAACATGCGTTCTTTAAGTGGGACACAATTTGCCAATATGGTGCTAAGCGGTGCGGACTCTCTCAACCGCCATGCCGAGTACGTTAATGCTCTTAACGTGTTTCCGGTACCAGATGGAGACACAGGCACTAATATGAACTTAACGATGACGGCCGGAGTGGCGGAGATGAAGGCTAAGATGTCCGCCTCGATCGCCAAGACGGCAGAGGTGTTGTCCAAGGGACTGCTTATGGGAGCCCGTGGCAACTCTGGTGTTATCTTGTCCCAGTTGTTCCGCGGTTTTAGTCGCGGTGTAGCTGGACTTGATGAGGTGAATGCCATTCAATTCGCTAATGCGCTGCAAAGTGGTGTCGACACAGCTTACAAAGCAGTTGTAAAGCCAGTCGAAGGAACTATTCTGACCGTTGCCAAAGAAGCGGCCAAGCATGCGGTACATATCGCACGCCGGACACCTGACGTCCGGGAGCTTGTAGCTGAAGTAGTTGCAAAAGCAAAGGATGCACTTGCCAAGACCCCTGATTTGCTTCCGGTATTAAAGCAGGTAGGAGTAGTAGATTCAGGTGGACAAGGCTTGGTGTATATTTACGAAGGCTTCCTCCGTTCCCTAGAAGCAGGGGCAACTGAATTTGTTGCGGATACCAGCGAAGTTCAATCGGTGACATCTCCTGCGGCACCTGCAGCTCCAGTCGTTAAAGAGACGGCGAAGCGCGAGCAGAACACATCGGCTCAAGCCAAGCTGCATACGGAAGATATTGAATTTTTATACGATATGGAATTTTTTATCGATCTTTCGCGTGGAGCTAAGCGTCCCTACAAGGAAGAGGAGTTCGAGAAAGCGCTCGCAAAGAACGGCGATTCCATCATCCTGATTGCGGATGACGATATTGTTAAGGTTCATGTGCATTCCCGCCTTCCTGGCGAAGTGTTGGATTTAGCCATGCAGTATGGAGAATTGATTCGTATTCATATTTTAAATATGCGTGAACAGCATCGTGAGCTGCTGCATGGTGAACACGGCGAATCTGCGATGGCTGACGTGTTCGCAGATATGCCTGTAACAAGCTCTGTGTCGGAGCCTGTTGCGGTAGAGCCTCCTGCAGATGAGATTGCACCATATGGCTTTATCGCCGTTGCGATGGGCCAAGGCATCACGGATATTTACAAGAGCTTGGGTATTGACGTCGTGTTGTCTGGAGGACAGACAATGAACCCTAGCACACAAGACTTTATCGATGCGATCGAGTCTATCACGGCACAGCATTTGTTTATTTTGCCTAACAATTCTAACATTATTATGGCTGCGAAGCAGGCGGCAGAGATTGTTGAACGTGACGTAACTGTGCTTGAGACAAAGACGATCCCGCAAGGGATATCCGCTGCGTTTGCCTTCCAGGAAGAAGAGTCCGTAGAGATCAACACGGAGCTTATGCAAAGTGCAATCGCTCATGTGAAGTCTGGTCAAGTCACGTATGCAGTACGTGATACCAGCATGGACGACCTAGAGATTAAAGCGGGTAATTTCATCGGTATCTCAGGTGGCAAGATTGTAGCCACGACCGCAGAACTGACAGGAACCTGTGAGCGGCTGCTCGATAAGATGTTAGAAGATGGCGGCGAGATTATTACGATCTTAACGGGCGAGGATGCGAAGGAAGAAGAAACGGAATCCCTGCTGGAGTGGCTGTCGCTGCATCATGCGGATGCAGAGGTAGAAGTTCATCAAGGTGGACAACCTATTTATTCCTACATTATTTCTGTTGAATAAGCAACTGAAATAAGTATCATAATTGCAAGTTGAAGGGGAGGCAACGACATGGCTCAAGTTCGAATCGTGACCGACAGTACCGCTGACATTCCACTCGAATTACGAGAACGATATGGCATCGAGATGGTGCCGCTCAAAGTTCATTTCGGGCAAGAGATGTACAAGGATGCCATTACGATTGAACCGGATCAATTTTATGATAAATTAGTCCAGTCTTCCAAGTTGCCAACTACATCTCAACCTTCGCCTATAGAATTTGTAGATGTGTTTAAACGTCTGAACGAAGAACCGGAAACGTCTATCATTTCTATCCATTTATCATCTGCTTTAAGTGGTACGTATCAATCGGCCATGCTTGCTAGCAATATGATGGAAGAAGAAGCTGATATTACGGTAGTTGATTCTCGTTCTGCTTCATACGGTTTCGGTTTGTTTGTTGTTGAAGCGGCCAAGATGGCTCAAAACGGACAATCGAAGGAAGAAATTTTAGAGATGATCGCACGGATGCAGCAGGCGCGTAAGTTGTTCTTCCTTGTTGATTCTCTTGAATTTCTACAGAAGGGCGGTCGTATCGGGAAAGCGGCCGCAATGTTTGGCACTTTGCTTAACATTAAGCCCATACTGTCCATCGATCCGGTAGGCGAAGTATACGCGATGGAGAAGGTACGCGGCTATAAGAAAGCTCTTCAGCGAATTATTGAAATATTAAGCAGCGATTTTGCAGAGAAGCCTATTCATCTTGCCATTGGTTATGGCAAAGTAAAAGAATCGGCTGATGAAGTGGTAGCAGCCCTTCAGACGCAATTTGATATCCGTTCTGTACAATATACGCGCATTGGCGCAGTTGTTGGAACTCACGTCGGACCCGGAGTCGTCGCCATGTTTGTATGGCCTGCGGAAGTGTCCGCAGATAAGTCCTAGTCGGAGTGTGCGCTGACTTATGATTGACTATTCTCAAATTCCAGTAACGATGATTAAAGGCGTGAGCACTTTGAAACAACAAGAGCTTCACGCCTTTGGCATCTCTACTGCTCAGGATATGCTGCTATATTTCCCATTTCGCTATGAAGACTTTCGAGTACGGCAATTAAGTGAAGTAAAAGACGGCGAGAAGATTACGGTGGAAGGACGCATCGTAAGTGAACCTGTCCTACAGCGGTTCGGCAAGAAATCACGCTTATCGTGCCGAATCATGATCGAGAGCTGGCTGGTGACCGCGACTTGGTTCAACCGGCCTTATCTGCGTGAGCAATTATCTCAAGGTCGGGATATTCTGGTTACCGGCAAGTGGGATCAGCGCAGATTACAGCTTACAGTCTCTACCTCTGAATTTCCGGATCGAGGAGTATTCCGCAAAGATACGCTTCAGCCGGTCTATTCCGTTGGCGGAAAGATTACACAGCAATGGATGCGCAAGACAATCGCTCAGGCACTTACTCAGTTTGGGGAGACGATCCCTGAGATTTTGCCGCAGGAGCTTGTGCGGCGCTATCAGTTAGTGCCGCGCAAGCAGGCGATTCGTACGCTGCACCAGCCACAGGATGCGGAGGAAGGCAAGCATGCACGGCGCAGAATGGTATATGAGGAGCTGTTCCTATTTCAGCTCAAACTTCATATGTTTCGTGCACTGACGCGCAAGCGAGCAGATGGTGTTGTACATGAGGTTGCTAATTCCACTGTGCGTGAATTTGTACACTCGCTTCCCTTTGAACTTACGGAAGGGCAGAAGAAGTCCGTGACGGACATTTTGCAAGATATGCGTTCTCCATTCTGCATGAATCGTCTATTGCAAGGCGACGTTGGTTCAGGCAAGACTGTAGTAGCAGCGGTTGCGTTATTCGCAGCAGTTCGCTCCGGTTATCAGGGAGCCCTTATGGTCCCGACAGAGATATTAGCTGAGCAGCATATGCGTTCGCTTACGAAGTTGTTCGAACCGCATGGTATACAGGTTGCGTTATTAACCGGCAGCGTGTCAGCACGCAAGCGGCGTGATTTGCTGGGCGCTTTGCAGATGGGAATGGTCGACATACTGGTTGGAACGCATGCGCTTATTCAAGACGATGTTTACTTTCGCAAGTTAGGGCTTGTGGTAACAGATGAGCAGCATCGTTTTGGGGTTAATCAGCGCAGCGTGCTTCGCCGTAAAGGGCTTAATCCGGATGTGCTGCTGATGACAGCAACGCCGATTCCGCGTACGTTGGCGATTACCGCATTTGGAGATATGGACGTCTCCTCTATTAAGGAGCGGCCAGCAGGTCGGAAACCAATTAAGACTTATTGGGTGAAGCATGAACTGCTGGATCGAATCTTGAACTTTATTAGGCGCGAAATTGCAGATGGCAGGCAAGCCTATATCATATGCCCCCTTATTGAAGAATCGGACAAGCTGGATGTTCAGAACGTAATTGACGTTCACGTCCAGATGCAGCAGGCATTTCCTGATCTGCAGGTAGGTCTGCTGCACGGCAGGTTAAGCGCTGTAGAGAAGGACGCTGTGATGCGTTCTTTTGGTGAGGGTGAGACCCATGTACTCGTCTCCACGACGGTCATCGAGGTTGGTGTAGATGTGCCAAACTCTACCCTGATGGTCATTATGGATGCGGAGCGCTTTGGTTTGTCCCAACTGCACCAGCTGCGTGGACGTGTTGGACGGGGACAGCATCAGTCGTATTGCGTGCTGATTGCCGATCCGAAGTCTGAGATCGGACAGGAGCGTATGCATATTATGACCGAGACGGAAGATGGCTTTGAGTTGTCACAGCGTGATCTCGAACTGCGTGGTCCAGGTGATTTCTTTGGAACCAAGCAAAGCGGCATGCCGGAGTTTAAGCTCGCTGATATGGCGAGTGACTTTGCTGTTTTGGAGCAGGCACGCGATGATGCAGCTGAGCTTATTCGTGCGGAAGAATATTGGACCTCACCGATGTATTTGTTGCTGCGGGAGGAAATGCAGAAGGATCAATTATTCCAAGGTGAGTTAATGGACTAATAACCTCCATTTTTTTGGACGGTCAGTTGACAAGCTGTCGGGCATACAATGGTACAGATTATGTGCAGTGCAGTGTTTGTTTCAGCAATATGCACTGGGCATGTAAAGCAGCCTACTTTTCGTTGTAAGGGCTGCAAGATGCACCGGAGGTGTGCCCTACTATGAGTTATGTCAAATATGGGATTAGTCCGCAGTTGGTTGAACGGATCAAAACCAAGCTGCGCAATCCTGCGTTAAAAGATCGAGTTAAGCGTCATTTGGATGGCGTGACCAAGTATGATTTGCAGGATCGTACCAAAGTACGTTCACTTATTCGTCAGGTGGCCAAATCTCTTAACGAGCCGTTGACGATTGTACAGGAAGATCAACTAGTCAACTTTGTTATTTCACTTAAGATAGACCCGAACAATACGTTTCATTTGCTTAAACTATGGGGAATGTTTCGTTAGCATTGCAGTAGAACCGGGTGGATGTCGCCTGGTTCTTCTTTTTATTTCTCCGCAGCTGTCGTCATATGGAAAGGCCATGTGCCTTGTTTGATTATTTACTGTGTAAATATATCCATATTAAGGGAGTTGTGGTATGATCGATGTATAGAGACCAGCAGGAACCAACTGCATAGGGGGAATTCGATTCGTGTTATCCATGTTACGTAAGAAAAAAAGTTCTATGTTCGATAGCCTTGATAGTGGTTCGTGCCGTATTGATGTATCACAGGCGATGTTGAGTCAACTGCGCATGATTGGGTTGACTACACATGACCTCGCTATGCTAAAGCAGCTGAAGCCTCATGTAGAGGACAGCATTGCCAAAACAATTGACTCATTTTATGACACGGTGAATAAAGAAAAACTGTTAAGTGACATCATCCGCAAGCATAGCCACACAGATCGCCTGAAGCTTACGCTGCGGCCGCATCTGATGCAGCTGTTCGAAGGAAAGATCGATGAACTATACATAGAGAGACGCCGCATTGTAGCGCATGTTCATGTCCGCATTCATTTACCGACCAAATGGTATATCGCCTCTTTTCATACGCTCCAGCAATCCATTTTAGAAACCGCTTACAAATTAGGAATATCTTTGGATGAATATAAGGCCCTAGAACAGGCGATCACTCGCATGCTTAATCTGGAGCAGCAGCTTGTGTTGGAAGCGTACGAGCAGGAGCATAGTCGTCTTCGCGCCGAGGCAGAGGTGGAGAAGGAGAAAGTTCGCCGTATGGTGTCTGAGGCAAGCGCAGCTTTATCCCACAGCACGGCCGAAACACAGCAAGCCTTAAACGAAATGGTCCAACGATCTCAGTGTATGTTTGATAAAGTACGTTCTAGCAACCAGACTTCTGACTCAGTAGCCGTGCTTTCTCATGATGGCAGCCTGATGTTAGGTGAGCAGCAAGCACGTATGGAGAATATCGTGTCCGCGATGAATAATGTAACTGGCCGTATGACGGAGCTAATCTCTATATCTGAAGAGATACATCAGATTATGGACATCGTACAGGGGATATCGCAGCAGACGCAGCTTCTTGCCTTGAATGCAACAATTGAAGCCGCACACGCTGAAGAACATGGAAAAGGCTTTGCCGTTGTGGCGCGTGAGGTTCGTCGTATGGCGGAGCGGACCAATGAATCGTCAACTGTCATTCAGCATTTGATCGGCAAGACACATGAGAAGATTGCTGTAATCAATCAAGTGATGCAGGAGGTGGACAACCGTATTCAGACGGGCAACGGGGAGACGGGTAAAGCGTTTGAGTTTTTCTCGTTTATTTATGAGCAGATTCAACATCACCAACAGCAAAGCCAGGAGGTACTAATCGACGTTGAGTTTCTTGGCACGATGCTGGAGGAGATTCGCGAAGCCTCGGATGCGGTTAATCATCAAGCCGATGTGCTGATGGACATGATTCAGCAAGAACAGAAGGCTTGATCCACAGAAGGCTGTCAGTCACTACGATGAAGGTAGACGACTTACAGCCTTTTGCATATACATCAGTAGTTGAAACGTAACCTTAATTTAGAATAACAGCGGGGGATCACTAATCGCCGTTATACATTCAGGCGAATCATTTTTGACGCTGCCCACTTTAGTATCTACAGCATACATCTCCAGCCACTCAGGCGGGCAAGGTTTTAATAAGCGTTGCAGCTTATCCACTTCTTCTACACTTCTGTCCAGCCATATGACAGCCTCTTCAGGGCCCAGTATGACCGGCATTCGATCATGCACTTGCTCCATGGCCCGATTCGGAGTTGTCGTTACGACGGTAAAAGTGCTGATCTTCTCTCCCTGTTCATTCCTCCAGGTGTCGTATAGACCCGCCATACTGAACAAGCCTCCATTTGCGGGTACGATACGCAGCGGTTGTTTCTTGCCATCGGGAGCAAGCTTCCATTCATAGAAGCTGTCTGCTGGAATCAGGCAGCGCTTGCGCTGGAATGGTTGACGAAACGCAGGCTTCTCTAGCAGCGTCTCAGCACGAGCATTAATGGTGCGCCATCCCATCTTGTCATCCTTAGCCCAAGAAGGTATTAATCCCCACCGCAGAGGCCCTGCTTTAAGTTTCTCCCCATCATGAATAAGGGCGGGTGCGGTTTGCCCGGGCGCTATATTATAGCGCGGTTGATGGCAGGGAATGGACGGGCCTTCCTCCAACTCGTAATAAATGAGAAGTTCTTCCCACGTTATGGTTAGTGTATAACGTCCGCACATCTATTTAACACATCCTTTGCTTTACAGCTTGTGCAACGGGGGATGCAGCGTTAGGTGAATATGTCTGCATTGTAGCATATCGTGAATTGATTCGACTAATGAAACGGGGGAATCGCCGCAGATACCTAGTTTTTGAACACTCCGTGATAAGTCAAGCAAACAATGACGATAAAGATCGATATGCTGTATGCCAATAGACCCTAGTTATCTTTCAAATGCTGAAATCTATTAGATGTTTGACAGAATCTTGTCATATTTCATAGCTTTGCCGCATATCATAGAGTATCAGTGCAAAGAGCACTGTACTTATAGAACTGAAAAAGCATAGGTTGTCTCGATGATTTTTCAGTTATCCCAGCACTAAGTAAGCTCAATTTTAAGGGGATTTCTCAAACTATTAAGCTGCGATACGTCAAAAGAGTAAGGGTAGGACGATTAAGATAGGAAGCTCATAAAAGATTAGGAGGTTGAGCTTTATGTTTATCCATCCGATCAACAAGGCTTCATCCGAATTTATTGGTATTTCATTAAAAGCAAAACAGAATGATCTGACTGCACAACGGTATCAACAGCGGTCTAACGAGCGGAATAAACATCTGTCAGAACTGCAACGCAAAAATCCCTTTGAAGTGGATAGTCCTGAAAGGGCTGCGCAACGCCAAGAGTTTATTGATCCAAGAGACGGCATGGCGCTGGAACGTATTTTAGGAAAAAGCGACTTATTTCCAATCAGTTTTTTTGAAAAGGGGCTGCAAGTCAGTAAGGCCATCTGCAGAGTTGAGATCCGTGATCGAACCGGAAGAGTCGAAGGTTTTGGGACAGGCTTTCTGGTGACCCCTAATCTGCTGCTAACGAATAATCATGTCCTTCCTAATTCGGATACTGCGTTATCCAGCATTGGCCAGTTCAACTATGAAATCGACCTGAACGGGAAAGAACGAGTGATTCATAACTTTCGACTGATGCCGGACCAGTTTTACATGACGAATGAGGAATTGGATTTTACATTGGTAGCAGTCGAGGAGCAAGCTTCTGATGGAACAAAATTAGCTGAATTCGGTTATTTGTCTTTGGTTAAACAAACAGGTAAGGTACTGATTGGAGAATACGTATCGATTATTCAGCACCCATCCGGCGCACCCAAAGCAGTGGT
Source organism: Paenibacillus sp. ACRRX (assembly GCF_022346885.1). Classification (GTDB taxonomy): domain Bacteria; phylum Bacillota; class Bacilli; order Paenibacillales; family Paenibacillaceae; genus Paenibacillus_B. The sequence continues at coordinate 808,735 of NZ_JAKRNK010000002.1, read as the reverse complement.
CGTAAGGGAGAACAAAATAACAGATATGTTGGATAATTTTATTCACTATTCTGCTGATACATTGCCAGGTTCATCAGGTTCTGCCGTGTTTAATGATGAATGGATGGTAGTTGCTCTCCATCATTCGGGTGTCCCTGATCCGCAGAACCCAGCGGAATTTATTGCGAATGAAGGTGTTCGAATAAGCAGTATCCTCAAGTATATTGAAGATAAGAAGCCAAGTCTAACAGCTCAGCAACAGCAGTATGTTGATCGTTTAATTTTATCTGCTGAAGGAGTTGGCCCAGAAGGAGAAAGTCTTACGGTAGGAGAGGAGTTAAGCTTAGTTTGGTATGAGGGTTTAACTGGCCATGACAGCAAGTTTCTAGGTGACTCCCATGAAGTTCTACATCCTTCGTTTCGTATTGATCTTGAACCAGACCTGGTTAGGTTGAAACAAGGTGGCACTATTCTCCATTACACGCATTTCTCCATTGCCATGAGCAAATCCCGGCGATTAGCTTATTACACTGTGGTCAATATTGATGGCAGCCAATTAACCGATTATGAAAGGGTAGATTGGCGCTATGACCCTCGTATCGACCGGATGTATCAATGTGGCAATGAATTGTACAAGGACAACCCTCTAGATCGAGGACATTTAGTAAGAAGAAGGGATCCAGTCTGGGGGGGAGCTGGAGCACAAGCCAACATTGATTCCTTTCATTTTACAAACTGCTCACCGCAGCATGAGAAATTTAATCAGCATATTTGGCTGGGGCTAGAGGATTATATTTTAAATCATATGAGTAACATGAAGCGCAAAGCAACTGTATTTACAGGGCCAATATTCCGCAAGGATGATATCTGGTATCGAAATGTCCAAATTCCTTCTGAATATTGGAAAATTGCTGTTATGATCGATCATAACGACTGGCTATCGGTCACGGCATACCTCACATCCCAGTGGAGTTTAATTAAATATCTAGGAACGGCGAAGGAAGAACAACCTGTGCTGGGCGCCTACAAAACATTTCAGGTTAAAGTCTCCTTGCTTGAGACTTTGACGGGGCTGGATTTTGGAAACCTGCGTATATACGACCGGTTAGATCTTAAGGAGTCCACATTTGGACAAGTTCCGATTGAACGCTTTGATGATATACAGCTGATCTGATGGCTTTCTTCTGGCTCAATTCGGGCTGAAAATAGAAGTGTGCTGCACTGACAGTCAGATGAGGTCAACCAGAACACTGGCTGGCCTCTCATCACTGTGACCGATAGATTCAGCCAAAATACTCTTTATAAGTTACTTAACTTGGAGATAAGACTGTCCGTATATCGAGCTAATCGCTTACTTATTGCCATCCTCATGTACTCTTTTGTTATAATAAAGCTATCCTCATAGTTACGGTAGGTATAGTGTAAGTGCATTGTACTGTCGTGCTTCTCTTCATTTATAATTCGAATTTCTTTCTCCAGCATTTGTTGCTTCACTTTGGACAAGTCTTTGTAGATAGTCGTTGCAAGGATCTGGGCTGTTTTGGCATAAAGCGCTTTTAACGTTTCAGAGGAGACCTCAACTTCGTGAATTTTCTTGGTTACCAGTGTGTACATGACCGGAAGCAGAATATAATCACGCATTAATTCAATATCTTCCCTCTTCGGTTGGCTTGCTGTATCACTCGGTGTGTCACGTTGTCTGTTCAACAAAGCTTCCCGATGCTGCGGCAGCATCATCCGGCTGGACTCCCACAGGCCATTCTTCTCCAGCTTTTTACTCATTTATAATGCCCCCCGATCTTTATGGATCTTTCTAGCGCTTGACCTGCACCGGTAAGGGAGGAAGCTCTTACAATTGCTGCACTGCCGTATCGTTCTTTAATGGTATCGGTCACTTTATCCAATGCTCGAGTTTTCTCCTGATCCTCGAAGAGTGTCAGTTGATAGTGCTGGTCATCCACCAACGTGCTTAACATAACGCCCGCACGGCGTACAGGCATATGGTCCCAATATTGATAAAAGATTTTTTTTACCGTCTCAAATACTTTATTCGTATTGTTCGTCGGGTCTGGCATTTTCATTTGACGTGAAAATCCTGTAGGAGATTCATACGGACTGCACATGCAGCTCACGGTTACAACCCAGCCCATATATCCTTTCAACCGACAATCTCGGCATACCTCCTCCGTCAATTCAAGCAGAATTGTATCGATCTCTGCGGAAACTGCATAATCTCGGGGCAAGGTCATCATGTGGCCAATGGACTTTGGCGGCGTATGAAAGGTACTCGGTGTAACTGGGCTATCATCTAGTCCATTTGCCGTCCGCCACATCACTTCGGCGTGAATATCCGACTGCTTGCCAAAGCGAGCCCGAAATTTATCTTTAAGCTGCGGCAGCGGAGTTGTTGCAATATCCCCGATTGTCACCATTCCTAGTTTGGCAAAGTGCTTGCTCATCCGCGACCCGACACCAAACATTTTATGGACGGGTTCTTTCCAAAGGGTGGTTGTAATATCGGATGGGGGTAAGGTAAAAATACCGGTTTTATTTTTCTTTGCCCAGATGTCTGTCGCAATTTTAGCCAATATTTTATTGGTACTGATTCCGATACGAATCCTTACTCCTGTCTGCATCATTACTCGTTGTTGGATCGTCTTGGCAATGGTGATCGGGTCACCAAAGATCGATAGGCTTGCGGAGACATCTAGAAATTGTTCATCAATACTGAATACTTCAACTAAATCTGTAAAATCCTCATATATTTGAGTAATCATCAAAGAAACATCGATATAGTGCTGCATACGAGGACGCATAATAATAAGATCAGGACATTTTATGAGGGCTTCCCCTAACCGTTCGGCTGTCGTCACACCAAAACTTTTAGCAATCGGGCACGCGGCTAGAATAATACCTGACCTTCGTGTAGGGTCGCCAGCTACTGCTACTGGTTTATTTTTATATTCTGGATGTTCCGCTTTCTCTACGCTCGCATAAAAACTTTCGCAGTCTGCTAAAAAGATAACCCTTTCACTTTTTTGACTCACATTAAGCCCTCCAATTATTAAGACCGTGGTACTAACCTAAATTATGAACATTGTAAAGCCAGAGCGGCAAGTAATACTTAATTTATCCACGAAGGGAACGTATATTCTTGTTTTATTATATACCGAACATACATTCGTTATGCAAGTGAATTTTCTGGAATTACTTATACAAATAGCGTTGTTTTTACTAAAATTATAAGGGGGATTTATGTAAATATTGATATATTACTGTTTGACGTATAGGTGCCCTTAAAGTATAATTTGAGCATCTAATGGAAAGGCGGTGTCTATTTGGTGGTATGCCTGATAGATGCCTTATTACGCATAAAAGTGGGTATAGTCTAGTGCTATAGCTGCTTTTTCTTTGTAAAGCATTTTAAAAATGTTATATTTTTCATTAAAACACTTTTTCTAAAATAGGTGGTTAACTATGAGTATAGTAATAAGACAAGAAAGCATCGAAGATATTGACGAGGTATTTTATGTAGTGAGGAAGGCTTTTGAAAAGGCTGACTATTCAGATCATGATGAACATCATTTAGTAAACAGACTAAGAAAAAGCGACATGTTTATTCCAGCGTTGTCGCTTGTAGCTGTAGATGAAGACAGAATCGTTGGTTATATTCTGTTTACAGAAATAAAAGTTAGGGATCATATTCTGGTTGCTCTTGCGCCTGTTGCTGTACTGCCAGACGTGCAAAAGAAGAGCATAGGGAAGCTCCTGATTATGGAAGGTCATCAACTCGCCTCCCGGCTCGGATATAAAGGTTCTATTGTTATGGGCCATGAACAGTATTATCCTAAGTTTGGTTATCAAAAAGCTAGTCAATATCAGATTAAAGCTCCATTTGAAGTACCTGACGAATGTTATATGGCCATTGAGCTTACAGAGGGTGGTCTTTCAGGAGTACATGGTGTTGTGGAATATGCTAAAGAATTTTTCAGCAGTAGAAGCCAGTAAATGGTCTCTTGTTTCGTTTATTCAGGGCGTTCGATACAACCCGTAATAAAAAGTAGTCGATTCGATGAGATCGACTACTTTTCACAGGAGCTCTGTAATATGAACTGTCCTGGCTTAGCCTTGTCCTGATGCCATTACGGTGCGATCGTATCCGGTTGTGTCGAAGAATGAATATGCAAGTAACGCTTCATTAGGCCAGTGACCTCGGTGCGCAGCAGGCCGCGCAGCATATAGAAAGAATGCTCGTATCCTCTGCACATGTAATGTACGCGTATACCATGAGTTTGTCGCTCTTCATCGTATACTTTGATTCCTCTTTGTCTGAATTGCTTACGAATGCGATAGAGTTCTGCGGTCGCCTCGTCCTGAGCTTGGCGCAGACTTTCTATGTAAATATAAGCCATCTTCAGCGAGGAAGCAGCTAGTCTGGCTATATCACGCTCCAGAACATCGAGGACAAGCGTCTGCAGCACATAATGCTTTACGAGTAGTGCATCGTCGGTGTGGTGGGGCAGCGTCCCTCGAGGGGACATTGGACGGGAGCTCATCTGACTCCTCCTTCATATCGTTATAATTAATTAATATACGAACTTGTGTTCTTATTATATTCAATATAACGAACAAATATTCGATTATCAAGCGGAAGTGAGTGCCAAAGGGCAGGAATGAGAAGGACATTGTCGAAATGTATCAATGGCTATAACAAAGGAGTGTGGGCAGCAGATGATTAAATTAACGAAGGAACAACGGGAAGTGCTAGTAAGTGAAGTTCAGCATTATTATGAGGTTGAACGATCAGAAACAATTGGAGAGCTTGCATCGGCAGACATATTGGAATTTATGCTGAAGACGATAGGTCCGTACGTTTACAATCAAGCATTGGAAGATGCCCGTAAGATGTTAAATGATCGTTTTGCGGCTGTTGAGGATGAATTGTATGCGATGCACAAGCGTCCACTGAGATAATACCAAACAATCCCTATTCAAGCAGTCAAGTAAAAGGACCAAGTAGGCTGCAAGGAGTATCGATGCAGGTTCGTTCGAGCATTGAGGCGAGGAAGGGTATGATTTTACTGTACGTGCAAACAGGAATATTTTATATCCTGTTCAATGACATCCGATTACGATAATGTAGGATAGGGGGCATGTGTGATGCCGGATAGCAAGCAATGGCTGCTCTGGGCACGACAGCTTCAGGCCATTAGTCAGAACGGCTTGGCCTATTCAAAGGACCCGTTTGATGTGGAACGATTTGAACAGATTAGACATATAAGCGCAGCTATAGCTGCTTCGCATACGGATACAGATGCGGAGCAGCTTGTTCAATTGTGGTCAGGGGAGCAAGGCTATGCGACACCCAAAGTAGATGTAAGAGCCGTTATTTTGCATGAAGACAAGCTGCTGCTTGTGCGGGAGAACAGTGATAATCGTTGGGCGCTTCCAGGAGGCTGGGCGGACAGGGGATTGTCTGCCGCAGAGAACGTTGTGAAGGAAGTGTACGAGGAGGCAGGGTTCCAGGTGGAAGCCGTCAGACTACTCGCTGTGTTGGATAAGCACAAGCATGAGCACCCACTTGGCTGGAATGATGTGTACAAGTTATTTTTCCAGTGCACAATTACAGGAGGAAGTGCTGCACAAGGCATGGAGACGAGTGAGGTGGCATTTTTCCGCATAGGAGAATGGCCTGAACTCTCGGAATCACGCAACACTGCGCAGCAGTTAGATCGTGTGTGTCGTTTGGCGGTTAGCACGGACTTAGGGGTGTGGTTTGATTGATGAACCGTACGGATGGAGTCGGTAGATGGAGCTTCAATGAGGCAGAGCAGCGTATACTGGCCTGGATTGCTGAGGATGAGATCAGAATGTCAGAATTGCAGGCTGTTCGGGAGATGAACTTGCCAGATTGGTGTATCGGAGCGGGCTACGTACGCAATTTGGTATGGGACAAATTGCATCGTTATGCAGAGCCCACACCTTTGAATGATGTCGATGTTGTCTATTATGATTCGATATGTACACAGGAATCGATTGAGAAACAATATGAGCAAGCGTTTCAAGCAAAGCTGCCGCATCGAAAGTGGTCGTTTAAGAATCAAGCGCGCATGCATATGCTGAGACGAGACGAGCCATTTATTTCTACGGCAGACGCTATGATGCATTGGCCGGAGTTGATGACGGCTGTAGATGTACGAATGGAGGCTGATGGGGCGCTGACCTTCATATGTCCGTGGGGGGAGCAGGGCCTTCAAGACTTAATGGAGATGAACATTCGCCAAAGCCCCAAATTTACGGATCGTGCGTATTATGAGGCGCGGGTACGCAATAAGGGGTGGCTGGTCACATGGCCCCATGCGCGCATGAAGTAGCAGCTATAATCAGGGATGAACGGGGGATTATAGCAGAACGGAGGATACGAGTGATAAACCATGTACAATTTGAGCGGATTGCAGAGGAAGGAAGCAAGGCTACCTATGAATTTCGTGCGGAAGGAGCAGGACCTGATGAGGTCGTGCAGGGCATGTTTGATATCGATCTGGAGCGGTACCGGAACATGGAAGCCGAGGGGCATGACGAGGCAATGAATCAGGCCATTTATTGGTTGACACCAATTCAGAGCGATAAGCAATATTGGCTCGGGATGCGGGTCTTTTTCCGTATCTACAAGCATTACTTGGAGCAGGGCGTTTACATAGAACATCAGGAAGCTTAGACACTGTGTGGCTGATCCACAGACGTGGACAAGGCTGATCAAGCGCTGTTATGTATTTTGGAGCATGTACATGGCGAGAGAGACGCAGGTAACAGGGCGGTGTATGAGTATGGTCAGATGGAGGGGCATATAATGAAAATGACGTTGCACAAAGGGGAAGTGCTGTTCCATCAAGGGGATCCTGGCACTTATTTATACCGTATCATTAGTGGATTGTATAAAGTAACACGTCTGCATGAGAATGGGAATATTGTGTTGTTTAATATTTTATATCCGGGAGAGGTCGTGCCGCACCATTCGCTGATTTCTCCTAAAGATTTTCATGGCACAGCGACAGCCTTGACACATGGGGAAGTGGAGCGCATCTCCGCGAAGGATTGGTACGCGGAATTGGCTATAAGCACAGACAAAGCATTAGATGCCGCCAAGCTGCTGCAAGAGAAGCTGCGGTTTATGCAGCAGCGTATCGATCATCTGACAATTGGATCGCCGGCGGAACGACTGGAGCTGCTGAAGAGGTGGATGAACAGTTATGCCAAAGAAGAACGGGTGACGGATCTGCTCACGCAAGAAGAGATCGGCCAATTTATTGGTGTTCGTCGCGAGACAGTAAATCGGCTTATTCGGCAAGGGGTATAGTGATAACGATGAGCGTGTAAGAAGCGGATGTTGTATCCTGTTCCATATGATGTCGGTGTGCTGCAAGGAGTGCTGTCGAGCATCAGGCATTAAGGAAGCGTCAAATGGTGTGACTAATAAAGAAAGCCAAGAGACCGTTCCTGTAGGACGGTCTCTTGTGTATTTAATATGCAATATAAGGATATTATTTAAACAGGGTATGTTTTACTTTCCATTTTTCCAGTGCTATAAATAACCAAAAACTGTATATACCAAACGTGATAATACACAATAGCCACCACTTAATCCAATTGCCGAACAGACCGACTGCGGTTCCTGTAAACGCCAAACGTCGCCCCTCAATGACCGTATGCTCTACTTTCCAACGATACAGCATTGTAAAGCTCCATGGCAGACAAATGCCAAGCGTACACACCGTCACCATAATGCCTAGAATCGTTAACCCGATGTACTGCAGCAATCCTCCATCAAAATAAGAGTCTCCACTCACCTGATCCTGCGCATATGGACGCGCATTCATCGTCATACTCATCTTGTTTTCCCCTTTTCTATGTAATCTACAAGTATACTTCCATTTCCATGTTGCTTTTTCCTGCCTTGTTTTTAAATATGAACTTTTTTTCACATATTTAAAGCCGAAGCCTTGATGATAGCGCAATAAAGGCTCTGGACTAAATTCCAGAGCCTTTCATCTAATATATATTTTTAGTTGGTCGGGAGTATGGTTGATCGTCGTTATGATGAAGGGATAAATTCTATTGCTGATACTTAAAGATTCTAGGTTTTTTTGAACACGTCACACAATACTTAAATCTACGTATTAGCACTACCTTTTTTTTCGTTATCAATTTGCTGTTTGAAAATAGAACGAAAAGAGTAAAGGTATAATATCCACAAGACTAGAGCAACAACATCTATCACGTATGATTTTCCAAAAGAAATTGAAAGCAATAAACCACGGATACTCATGGCAATGCCTAGAAGTCCACATAAATATACGAATAGACGCCTGTATTTCATAGCTGCTTAACCTCCTGAATAATTGGACTAAAGAAAAAATCTGCATTTTACTCGTGCAGATTTTTCTTGTTTACCTACAAAATTGAGTATGCATTTTTCATGGCATCGTTAAGGTCTTTCCAAGCGCTGTAACCTTGATAGGCAAGTGCTATCGCAGTTCCTCCAGCAATTATTGCTGCAATGGCATTACGAATGGGATTGCTCCAGTTGTACCTGCGATAGCTAGTGCATACGCTATTCCGCTATTGTTATATATAGAAACCGAGTTAGCAGCTTGTGTTGCATAAAGCTTAAAGTCTGAAATTGTAGGGTTATTCGTACTGTTTTTCACTAAATACTTTTCTTTGTACGCGTTGTGTACATCTTGCAGATTGTAAGATACTCCAGAGCCAGTGTACAAGTAACATTGAGTTTGTGAGTCGCAATTATAATTGGTGTATTTCCAGTGGCCGCCAGAGTCGAGGGAAGAAAAGTCATCATTTACTTCTAGGGGAGTAACTAATTCGTTGTCGATATAATTGTTTCCGAGTTTGTCATGGGAAAATGTTGTAGTGCGTGTAGTAGTATTTAGCTTATCCTTTAAGTCAAAATCATCATTCAGTTCAAAAGAAATAACTTCTGTTACAGTAACGTGTATAGTTCCATTAGAATCATGAACAGGGGCTCCTAAAGTAACCTCTTTCTTTTGCTTTCCTACCACGTTCCCGTCGAGGTCAGTATAGTCGTAGTAGAAAACATTGCTAGTTGCAGTTGTATTCTGCGCTGAAACAGGTGTTGCGGTCAATAACAAACAGACGACTAGGAACAAAGACAAAGAATGAGAAAAAATTTCTTCAAAAGAGCACTCCTCTCAAAGTGTAATATATTTCCTTAAATAGAATAGCATTCAATCAGATAGATATCTATGGTTCTTTAGAATGAAAGTAATTCCATCTTCAAGTAGAATTTATGAGAGATTTTGGCGATTTTCAAGAAGGCCTGAAAAATTGTGAGGACAACAGGAAAAAAGTCCATGTTATATTGGATACATCGAATTAAGCGATGTTGAAACGCACAGTGGTTTAACACAGCACATTGACTTGTGGCGGGAACTGTTTTCTAAAATGCCGCTATGATTAACAAGTAGATTTGAGTGCAAAGGAGTTAGGTTCTCTGAGTAAGTAACCAGCCGCCGATTGATCTCGACGGCTGACTAAATTTTGCAAAGCGTTTTGATTCCTGTCTCAAAAATGTGATCGGCTCCTGCTATACAACAGACGGCTAATCATTATTGCTCCCAATACTTTCCTGTCGTCAGACGCTCGGCGAGTCGCTTGCTCGATTGACGGCGAATCTTGCGCAGCTCAGAGCGTTCCGCTGCCGATTCGTGCAGCAGGCATTCTTCTTCTGTCTCGGGAACGACAGGGGCTACCGGACAAGGCTTTCCATCCTCATCTCGGGAGACAAAGGTCAGGAACGAAGTGGCTGCGATGACACGTTCGCCTGTATATAAATTTTCAGCGACAATCTTAACGAATACTTCGATACTTGTTCTTCCCGTATGGGTGACAAACGACTCCAGGCATACGGAGTCCGTTTGATGGATCGGCCGCAGGAAATCAACGGAATCCGTGGAAGCTGTCACAACGTTGCAGCGGCTGTGCCGCATAGCGCTGATAGAGGCTACTTCATCGATCAAACTCATTAATTTGCCGCCGAACAATGTCTTATGATTGTTCACATCATTTGGAAATACACGGCCAGTCCGAAATACTCTGGATTCTTTGCACTTTTTCGGTTCAAGCTGGAAGTTAATTGATTCTGGTTGTTGAGACATGATGAGACGCCCTTTCATGAAAAATGACAATGGTCTAATTATAGCGGATTATAGCCAGATGTCGATATCAAATAGCATTGATGCTAATTACACCATTTATTCCTTACAGGGTCTAGCTTGCATGGAACTATTAACGACAAGAAGCCGTCAATCCACACCTGTTGGTGGAATTGACGGCTGTGCACAGCTTGAACAATCAAGCATACTTCGTATGCATAAGCGCCTGATAGATTGCCTTCATTATACAGACCACGCTTAGCAGGAAGTCTGGCCGTGGCTTAGGACAGCTTTCTTACTGCTCCAAGGAGCCGGCAGGACCAAAAAATTCATAATGTACGCGGGAGCGGTCCACTTGCAGTGTTTCCAGCGCCTGATAGATTGCCTTCATAAAAGGGACAGGTCCGCAAAAGTATACATCAGCTTCTGCCAAGATTGCAGCAGGTACAACGGAAGCCAGCCAAGCCGCATCTATATAGCCAACATGGTCGCATGTGTCACTGTCGCTGGCCTGCTCGTAGCAAACAAACGAATGGACACGCTCATGTTCCTCAACGAGCGCAGCGATCTCGCTGCTCAACGCGTGCATTGCGCGGTTCTGCGCCGCATGGATGTAATACACTTCGCGTTCCGGCTCCTCAGACGCGAGTGTATGCAGCATACTTGTCATCGGCGTTAAGCCTACGCCGCCGCTGAGCAGTAGAACCGGCGCGGAAGTACCGCGCTTCAGCGTAAAGTCACCAGCGGGCGCAGTCGCTTCAATGATATCACCTTCATGCACAGCAAGGTGAAGGTAGCTGGATACTACGCCAGCAGGGGAACTAGCGTTGCCGTCCTCCCGCTTTACACTGATGCGATAAGTGTCCGAACTCGGTGCATTCGACAGACTGTAGTGGCGATAATGCGTATTTTTATGGCCCTCGGGCTGCACACGAACAGTCAAGTATTGACCAGGCTCAAAAGAAGCGATCGCTTGGCCGTCCTCCGGCTTCAAATAAAAGGACGTGATAACATCGCTCTCTTCTACTTTGCGTGCGACCACAAAGCGACGCACGTCTTTCCAACCGCCGCTTTGTGTCTCTGCTTCCTTGTACATGTCCTTCTCGACTTGAATAAAGACGTCTGCGATTACACCGTACGCCTCCGCCCAAGCGTTTATAATATCGTCCGTAGCAGCTTCGCCAAGTACATCTTTGATAGCGAGCAGCAAATGCTTGCCGACAATTGGATAATGCTCAGGCTTAATGCTCAGCGCGCGATGCTTTTGGGCGATCTGCTTAACGACAGGGATAATCGTCTCCAACTGATCGATATTGGCTGCAGCTGCGTATACGGCGTTCGCGAGCGCCATCGGCTGACGGCCCTGACGTTGATTCGCATGGTTAAACACATTCAGAAGCTCAGGATGATTGGTAAACATCAATTCGTAAAATCGTGTTGTAATTGCAGGACCATGTTCCGCCAATACCGGAACGGTAGCTTTAACTAATTCAATTGTACGTGGACTTAACATGAGGACATCCTCCTTAATTATAGGTCAAAGTTAAAATGATACTGCTGGATTGTGAAGTGCTCTATAGCACCAAATGGTCAACATGGCTGAATGAGCTTGAGTCACATTAAAATGTCTGAGTTGTTCCTGCTGCCCGGACAAGCTCTTCGGTAGACGCATAACCTATCATGTAGGGCGGACAGCAAAGCGAAATGTTTATAACAGCAAGCAGCTTACAGTTGTCATTTTACGGATGTGATAAACATCACAGTGTGATCGAACGCACATCAAATGTGATCGCTTCTTGAACATCTGTATCATCTATTATGGTTATTTACCATAGTATGGATACGGGGGGGCAACTTAAGTAGGAAATGTTGGAAAAGTGTAAATGCGTCAAATTCACGAGCATAGCAGAGCAAATACAGCAGGAAGCAGACCATAGATGGGACTGGTTCAGGCTCGTTCCCGTTAAATGCGGTTAAATCCAGACGGCAGCGATATTTGAAGAATGGATGCGGTTTGGAGGGCATATAGATTGTGGTATAATATCTTTAGCTAAGGTTAACCCAAAAACAATTACAGAAAGGATCAGGATACCAATGCGTCCCCGAAGGATGATGCCCCAAAGGACAATCTGGAAACGTTATGATCTTTCCTACATCTAGCTTCTCTCGCAGATCGTGAAGTCACTTGACGAATGAGACTGACTGCGAAGGAAGCGTGACGAAGATGAATCGAAGGATGAAGTCCTCTATTTGTATTCCCGCAGTCAGTCATAGGCAAACTATGCGACAGACGAGAGGGAACAAAGATGAGGAAAAACGAACAATTACGTAACATAGGTTGGATGTTGTTAGGATCAATTTTACTTGCTTTTAGTTATTATCACATTAATTTTCAGAACCATTTAGCAGAAGGCGGGTTCGTAGGCTTGGCGCTTATCGGCAAATATACATTTGACTGGTCGCCTGCTCTCACCGTATTGCTGCTCGACATTCCGGTATTTATTGCGGCTTGGTTCTTCAAAGGCCGAACCTTTATTATGAACACAGCGATTGCTACAGGCGTATTCTCGCTTACTTATGAGCTGTGTGAACGGTTTTCGCCGTTTGTGTTTGATTTTGGTTCGAATTTACTGCTTGCGGCTATTGTGTCCGGGATACTGACTGGATTAGGCGCAGGAATTGTGCTTCGCTTCGGCGGCGCGACAGGCGGCGATGATATTGCAGCACTGTTTATAAGTCGTATTACGAAGCTGAGCGTAGGTACAGTATTTATATTGATTGATGTCGCGGTATTGCTTGTGTCGATGTTTTTCCTACCGCTTATGGATACGTTGTATACGATTTTGGCGGTAAGCGTAGCGGGCAAAGTGATCACGTGGACCGTTCAAGCAGGTACGGCACGTCGTCCGGTAAAGGTAGCTTCCAAAGTACCTGCAGTGCCGGCAGTTCGGCATCAGCATGGATAATAGACATTTAATAAGGAACCGTTCGATTGCTGCCTGTGAAGGGGAGGATCGAACGGTTCTTTTTGCCTTGCGCTGTACAGCTGATTGTGCCACAATGGGGGTAACTCAGGATGTATGTCGGACGTGATTAACGGGGGAGCTATGGAATACGAGAAAATTAGAAAAAGCATCGAAGCAGCGAAGCTGTATTATTTGCACGACTACAGCCAACAAGATATTGCAAGTCGACTCGGCGTGTCGCGTCCAACGGTATCGCGCCTGCTGCAGCAGGCCAAAGAAGAAGGATTCGTAGAAATTCGTATTATGGACCCAAGGGAAGACAGGAAGCAGCTTCAGGAGGAACTGGAGCAGGCGTTTGGGTTGGAGCAAGCGTTGGTCGCTTCGATTCCGGCATTTGATGAGCCGATCATTAAGCAGTACATTGGTATGCTTGCAGCGGAATACGTGAACAGCATCGTGAAGGATGGAGATATCATTGGCACGACATGGGGAACGACCTTGTATCAAGTTGCTGCACATCTGGAGCACAAAGCATTAAAGGATGTACAGATTGTACAGCTCAAGGGGGGCGTTAGCCATTCCGAACAGAAAACATATGCATCTGAGATTTTACATTTGTTCGGACAAGCCTATAACGCGATGCCTTATCATCTACCGCTGCCAGCCATTGTGGACCATGTAGTAGTGAAGCAAGCAATCGAAGCGGATCGCCATATCCGGAGGCTGCTGGATTTGGGCAGACAGGCGAATATTGCGTTATTTACAGTAGGTGTTCCGGATGCAAACGATTCGTTATTGTTCCACCTTGGTTATTTTACGGAAGAAGATATTCAATTGTTGTCCCAACATGCTGTTGGTGATATTGGATCGCGGTTTATCGACAGAGAGGGACGAATTTGCAACGAGCAGTTAAACGCAAGGACGATTGGAATTGAATTGGAGGAGTTAAGGCAGAAGGAAAAGTCGGTATTAATTGCGGGCGGAGCACAAAAGGTTGACGGTATTCGTGGAGCCTTGCAGGCGAAGTATGCCAATGTGCTGATTACAGATCAATTTACGGCAAGACTTCTGTTGAATCGGGATAATCTGAATTAGCTGTACAGCTCTTTCATAAAAATAGATCATACTAGAGATACTGTCATAAGGCAGTATCTCTTTTTGTGCTTGTGTGTACATAAATAGAAATTAACAATTTGAGATGTTATGATTTTACAAATGTTCAATATGGTATGTGAGGAGGTAAAGATTAAAGAGAAGATGATACAAAATAGTTGAATTGGGAATGAATACGTTGTGGAAATGCTGGAAATAAAGCAATATTGAATAATTTAAGAACATGAAGTCGAATGAATATAACATTTGTTCAAAATAGTATTTACAAAAGTTCAAATGCTTAGTATATTACATTCGTAAGGCGTACATGATTGCGGACGTGCGAATCAGGGTACTGATTAGCGTGTTATTCGTTAGAAAGTAAGCGCTATTATAAAGCAACACATTAAAGAGCTGGAGGCTATAGAATGAAATTTGTGTATGCCCTGTTAGGACTGCTGCTTGTCTTTGGACTGGCGTATGCGGTCAGCAATAACCGCAAAGGTATTCGTTACAAACCGATATTTGCGATGATCGTTACGCAATTGGTGCTCGGATTTATCGTATTAAATACGGAAATCGGGATTGTGTTGATTAAATTTGTATCAGGGCTCTTTGATAAGCTGATGCAGTTTGGTATAGGCGGCGTGGAGTTTGTATTTGGTGGTCTGCAGAATGAAGGGGCTTCTACATTCTTCTTAAACGTATTGCTGCCAATTGTCTTTATTTCGGTACTGATCGGAATATTAAACTTCATTAAAGTCCTGCCCTTTATTATCAAGTATGTCGGATTAGCTTTAAGCAAGCTGAACGGCATGGGCAAGCTGGAGAACTACGTTGCGGTGTCCGCAGCCGTGCTTGGACAATCGGAAGTGTTCCTAACGACAAAAAAACAATTGGGACAAGTGTCCAAACAGCGACTCTACACTTTGTGTACGTCAGCAATGAGCGCAGTAAGCGTGGCGATCGTTGGAGCGTACATGACGATGCTGGAACCTAAATATGTCGTAGTTGCGATCATCTTAAATATCTTCTCGGCACTTATTATAGCGAGTCTGATCAATCCTTATAAAGTGACGCCAGAGGAAGATGTTGCTGTTGTACAAGAGGAAGGCAAGAAGGAATCGTTCTTCCAAATGATTAGTGAGAGTATAATGGATGGCTTTAAAGTTGCCATTATCGTTGGCGCGATGTTGATTGGTTTTATCGCATTAATGAATATGATCAACTGGGTATTTGAAGCTATCTTCCAAATATCGTTCCAAAACGTACTTGGCTATATATTCGCTCCTGTCGCTTTCTTAATGGGAGTTCCTTGGTCCGAAGCCGTATCTGCGGGTGGCATTATGGCTACAAAGCTCGTAACCAATGAATTTGTGGCGATGCTTAACTTTAAAGAGATTGCGAGTGGTATGTCCGACCGCGCGGTTGGTATCGTATCTGTGTTCTTGGTAAGCTTTGCTAACTTCAGTTCCATTGGAATCATTACCGGTGCTGTCAAAGCACTAAATGACAAACGTGGTGACGAAGTGGCGCAGTTTGGCTTAAAGCTGCTGTTTGGATCTACGCTGGCTTCCATTTTATCGTCAACATTAATTGGATTATTCTTGTAATTGCGGTTTTACCGGCTAAGCCGGATCACTATAAACGCATCGTTGGAGAGGATGGCTTATGATGAGAATGGTTGACTTGATTACGAAAAAGCGGGATGGCGGACAACTGACGAAGCAAGAAATCGACTTTATTATTGAAGGTTACACAAAAGGTACGATTCCGGATTATCAGATGTCTTCCTTCTTAATGTCCGTATTTTTTAAGGGCATGACACCTCAGGAAACAGCAGACATGACAATGGCAATGGTGGATTCAGGCGATACGATTGACCTGTCCGCTATTAAAGGAATAAAAGTAGACAAGCACAGCACAGGTGGTGTGGGCGATACAACAACAATTGTGCTGGCTCCCCTAGTCGCAGCAGTAGGAGTACCAGTGGCAAAGCTGTCTGGGCGTGGTCTTGGCCATACCGGAGGCACGGTTGACAAGTTCGAAGCAATTCCTGGCTTCCATGCGGAAATTGACAATGAACAATTTATCAAGCAGGTGAATGAAGTTAAAGTTGCGGTTACAGGACCCACAGGCAACTTGACTCCTGCAGATAAGAAAATCTACGGATTGCGCGACGTAACAGGAACGGTAAACTCGATACCGTTGATGGCAAGCTCGATTATGAGCAAGAAGATCGCCTCCGGATCTGATGCGATTGTGCTTGATGTTAAGGTTGGCGCAGGTGCGTTTATGAAAGACTTGGAGGGGGCCAAAGCGCTTGCCGAAGCGATGGTTGAAATCGGCAGTAATGTTGGCCGCAACACGATGGCGGTCATTTCCGATATGAATCAGCCGCTCGGATATGCGATTGGTAATGCGCTTGAAGTGAAGGAAGCAATCGACACGCTGCGTGGCGAAGGTCCTGACGATCTGCACGAACTGTGCTTAACGCTTGGCAGCCATATGGTGTATTTGGCTGAACATGCCAAGAGTGTTGAAGAAGCGCGCCGTCAGTTGGAGGATGCGATTGAGAGCGGCAAAGCGCTGGCAACGTTTAAGGCGTTTATAGAGGCACAAGGCGGCGATGCATCCATCGTGGATGAGCCTTCCAAGCTTCCAGCAGCAAACTATCAGATCGCTGTTAAAGCGAAGCAGGACGGTTATGTATCCGAGATCGTTGCAGATAGCATTGGGACGGCCGCTATGATTCTAGGTGCTGGCCGTGCGACAAAAGAGTCTGAGATCGACCTTGCTGTCGGACTTATGCTGGAGAAGAAGATTGGTGATGAAGTGAAGCAGGGGGATACGATTGTAACGATCCACAGCAACCGCGAGGCAGTAGAAGATGTGATTGAGCGTATCTATGAGGCTTATACCATCACAAGCAATAAAGTGGAGCGTCCAACGCTGGTTCACGCAGAAATTCATTCCAAGTAAGCTGCAGCATAAGGAAGTGGCAAGTAAAATATAACCCAATTGAGTGGAGGAACCCTACATGAACACTGAACAAATTGCACGTTTAATCGATCATACTTTATTAAAGCCAGACGCAACGCGCGATGCGATTATCCGCCTAGCGGAGGAAGCAAAGCAGCATCATTTTGCATCAGTATGTGTGAACCCTGCTAATGTAAAGACGGCTTATGAAGTATTAAAAGATACGCCTGACGTCAAGGTGTGTACAGTAATTGGTTTCCCGCTAGGGGCTTCTACACCTGAGGCGAAGGCATTTGAGACACAAGATGCGATTGCTAACGGAGCCACAGAGGTAGACACCGTTATTAATGTAGGCGCGTTAAAAGACAAGTTGGATGAGCTTGTAGAGCGTGACATTCGTGTAGTTGTGGAAGCAGCAAAAGGTAAAGCGCTTGTTAAAGTTATTATCGAAACATGCTTGTTGACGGATGATGAGAAAGTTCGTGCTTGTGAGTTGTCTGTACGCGCAGGCGCTGACTTTGTAAAGACATCAACTGGTTTCTCGACAGGTGGCGCAACAGCGGCCGATATCGCGTTAATGCGTAAGACTGTAGGGCCTGACGTAGGCGTCAAAGCTTCGGGCGGTGTCCGCAGCGCAGAAGATTTCGCAGCAATGGTACAAGCTGGCGCGAGTCGGATTGGAACGAGTTCCGGTATTGCGCTGGTGAAGGGTGAGCAGTCTAATTCGGCTTACTAAGTCGGACGGATAAGATGTTTAAAAGACTTTGATATAAATAGAACGTCAGGAGCTGTCTTTGGTGTACGTGGCCAAAGGCAGCTCTTTTTTGCGCGGGTACATAGTTATAAACAGAATTAATAATGGAAATAAAAACAACCCTACCCATTAAGAATGCATGTTCGCCCATACCTGCGCATATGCTTGTATTATACAGGCATTATGATGCGGATGGAGGCGTTATGATGGAAGCGATCATAAAGGCAATGTTGGAGAAGCTGCCGCCTTGGGGCTATCATTTGTTTACCGTTGTTATATCTGCAGGCATCATATTTTATTTTTTTAAAACGCTGTATATTAATAAAAAATTGAGTGATATGGTATCAGACGTGATGACAAGAGATGAGCGCATGCAGACGTATCAGGAAAAGTTGGATACGCTTCGCACATCTCAAATGGACAGTGAGCACGCTGCTCAGCAATCTCTTTCCGCGCTGCGCAACTTGAAGACATTCACAGATACATGTAGTGACCTGCGAATGCTATTAGACCCTTACATGGCGCTGACAGAGTCGGCTTTTTTGCTACAGCGGATGCTGGACATGCTTGCAATCGACATGAAAATGAAGCCGGGAGGTCACCATCGTTGTGGAATATGGTTGTACGCAGATCAGACCTTAACGCTTCGCTTTGCGTCTGCGGGCTTCCCCAAAAAGTATGTTGGTGAGCGGCAGCTGCATGTCGATCGCTCCGTAGCAGGCCGCTCCTTTCGAAAGCAGACGGCAGTTCATTGTTCCGACGTTAAAAAGGATGAGGACTGGGAACGTAATCTAGATTCCAAAAGTCCGTATCAATCACTGCTCTGTCTTTCGTTAGGTGTGCATGGTGTATTAACTATTGATGGGCTGGAGCCCTTCCATGAAGCAGGCAGAGTCATTGCTGACATGTATGCCAGCCTTATGATAGGCGTGCTTGCAGACCATGCTGCCGCCTTCCAGCTATGGGCAGCTTCCAGGCTGGAAGAACAGGGGGGAAACGTAACCGCATAGGCCGCATAGGCGCCCTAGCTTTCTGCGGACCTCCTGCAGACTGTTAAGGATCAATATGAAACTCCGAACCGCATTAAAACGATAAAGGATAACTTCTATTTTACAGTGTGCATGCCTTACACTTAGCAGATGGAGCAGTTGCAAGGACAGACCATACGTTTTGATGATGTTGGAGTCCTGCTCATGATGCAGTCACCGTGCATAAGCCTTTAAGAATAACGAACACTACCTCTGTATTGTGATGAGATATGGAGGCTGATGTAGGCATGAATCGATTTGGTACACAAAATGTGCTTAAGTCCCGACAAACATCCCGATGTTTAGTACTGGGAGTCCTACTGTTAATCGGGCTGTGCAGCGGCACAGCAACTGTAAGTGCGAGGTCGGTCAACCATCCAGGACAAGAAGTGAATCAACAGATCGACTACCCGCAAGCTGCCTACATACGCGCTGGATCGCTGTGGATTAGCAAGGGTGGTGTGGAATACCGAGCTACTGATCAGACGAGGGCGAGCTTGCCCAAATGGTCCGCAGATGGCAAGTTTATTGCTTATTGGGTGGCAGAGCAGAACTTGTGGGTATATGACGTGGAGCGCAAGCGAAGTGCACTTGTAGTGGAGAGCGCAGATCAATACAGTTGGTCTCCCAAGGAGCATATACTGGCTGTTAGGGAAAATGGACTGCTAAGTGTTGTGGATATTGCACGGCTAGCGGCAGGACAGCTCCAGGTCCAGCAGCCAGTCGTATCAGGTGTCGGAAATTATTCATGGACACCTGACGGAAGTGGCTTTCTTGTGTCATCGCTAGCTCAATTGCAGCCTACAGGCTGGACCAATGTCAAATTGTATGTGGTTCCACTCACGGCCAACATGGACCCCAAGCAGGTAAAACAGCTTTATATGCTGCCAAGTCAATCGGACGACTTTTTTGCGGTAGGGACAAGTATATTTAAGTGGTCTTCAGATGGGAAGTGGATCGCCTTTATCGCCAAGCCTACCGCATCGTTGTCGGCGGACGGCAATCTATTATGTGTGTTGTCTCGTGACGGATCGAGATTTTACACGCTAGACAAAATGTTAGGTTATCCGTCTTGGTTTAATTGGGCACCACAAACGAATAAGCTGGCTTCTATTGCAGGTGAAGGGCGATTCTCTGTTGAAAATAAACAGCTAACAGTGGATGAACTTCCAGTGATCCAATCCAAATCCTATACACCAAGCGGGTATGCGGACCGAGACTTTACATGGCTTGATGACTATCATATCGTAGTTGCACGAGCAAAAGAGCGGGCATGGTCAAACACACCGGGAGAAAGACCACTACCCGCATTGTACAGAATTGGGTTAGATGATAACCAACAAATCCGAATAACAAACCCTCCATCGGGAAGTGGAGATTTCTTTCCTCAGCACATGAAGTCCCGTAGTGATCGTTTGACTTGGATCCGGACAACCCGAAAGCAAGCAGATGCATGGTCATCGGGACCATCAGGCGATAAACCGTATCTGATCATAAAGCAATTGGACATGCCAAATGAATATTATGATCATTTCAATTGGGAAGAAGTCATTGCGTGGTATGGGGGAGAAAGGGGGGACTTCCAATAAGAACTTCCTACGGACGGTTAACGCTGTCTCATATTTTCTGTCTGTAAATAAGAATGAGTTGGTAATTGTTTCTACCAACTGATATGATAATATGTACATTTGGAGTATATATTTCTTATAAGAGACGGAGAATCGTAGATGTGGAGAAATCGAAACGTATGGATCGTGTTGGCAGGTGAATTTATTGCGGGGCTAGGCATGTGGACCTCCATTATTGCGAATCTCGAATTTATGCAGCAGCATGTTCCATCTGACTTTATGAAGTCACTTATTTTATTTACAGGTTTGCTAGCGGGAATTATTGTAGGTCCTTTAGCTGGGAGAGTTGTTGATTCAAATCGAAAGAAGAAAGTATTGATTATATCAGGTGTAGGCCGGCTGATCAGTGTATGCTTTATGTTTCTGGCGTTGGCCTTTGACTCTGTGACATGGATGGTGGTGTTCGGGGTAGCGTTGCAATTGTCGATGGCATTTATGTTCCCGGCTTTGCAGGCGCTCATCCCGCAGATCGTGGCAGAGAAGGATCTGATGACACTGAATGGTGTATTTATGAATGCATCAACAATTGCAAGAATTTTGGGAACGGCTCTTGCGGGTGCACTGCTGCTTGTCATGAGCTTGTACACGTTGTATTTATGCTCCTTTATCGCGTATGCGTTGCTGCTTGTTTCTACCTGCTTCCTGAAAGTAGATGAGGAGATATCGACTGACAAGCAGGGCAAGAGTAACAGCAAAGGTGCGTTTAAAGAGATGATACCAGTATTAAAAACAATGCCTGTCGCGATGATGATGCTGGGTATTTCATTGCTGCCGATCTTGTTTCTTGGATCGTTTAATTTGATGGTTATTAATATCAGTGAACTGCAGAACAGCGTGCAGATTAAAGGTTTATTGTACGCAGCAGAGGGGATTTGCTTCTTTATCGCCGCATTGTTTGTCAAACGTATAATGGGTAAAGGCAGCACATTAAAAAAGCTGTTTGGATTATCGGTCGTTATTGCCATTTCACAATTCCTGTTATTTTTTGCGGACGTTCCAATCATCTCGATCGTGTCGTTTGGTCTGTTAGGATTTGCTCTGGGTTGTTTCTTCCCGCTCGTCGCAACTTATTTTCAAACGGGAATTCCCAAGGAGTATCATGGTAGATTCTTTTCGCTGCGCGGTATGTTAGAACGATTATTATTCCAAGTTGTACTGCTGTCATCCGGATTTTTCCTGGATACGATCGGATTAAAATACATGGTGCTGATCTTTGGCGCTTTATCCATTACTATAGTGCTGTATGGTCTATTTCAGGCTAAACGGTTATCCGCATATAAGCTGGAGGCTTCTAGCTCCGTTTCATAATCGGCGTCAATCAATTGCATATACGAAGACCTGTGACCTGTTGCTCCATTGGAGTTGGCAGGTCTTTTTTTATTTTAGGAATGCAGTGTAGAGTCTCGATTATAAAAGCTTAAATCAGAATTAAACAACCATAAGCGTACATAAATGATCAGTCACGAATCTGTTGTGAGAATTGCGGGCAAACTGAACGAGACATTGAACTTATTCCCATTCCTAATGTTCGAAGTGTCGAAGAAAGATAGGTTGAACATGGAAGCTAAGGGGGCTGGCACGATGAGTTTTGGATTAAAGTGCATGCTGCGAATAAGCTTATTTATAAGTTTAATAACAATAAGCACAGCAGGCTGTCTGTGGCCCGAATCAAGGGCGGTGTCCGTTGACGACAAGCCAAGCCAATTCAACGGATATATTGTGACACATCAGGTAAAAGAGGAGCAGGTGCTGTTTGTTTGGGGTAACATCAGAGCACAGGACTTGGAGGACAAATCGGTGCAGCAGCTTATACAGTTGGTCAAGCCGAATGCACTTTGGGTAGATATCCGCTCCATTCCACAATCATTCAGTCCAGGCGACAAGGTTCATTTATGGATTTCCGAACGCGATGAGATAGCTTATCCAGGTACGGCCAAGGCGATCAGATTGGAGATTATAAACGGATCAAAATAAGAAGCAGCTGCGTGCAAGAAAGCTGCTTCTCTGGCGTCAGCCGCGTAGATATGAATGTATGCTCCCTTGTTACATCAGTGCAATGACAAGAAGCTCAAATAACACTAAAGGTAAGATGACGTTGTTGTAGTAAGGATTGAAGGCACGGTAAAAATCGTAAGGGCTAGGGCTGTGACCGTAGGAGTGGCAGCCGCAGGACTGGCCGGGCATGGACTGCATAGGAGTCTGATGCATGTAAGTCATATCATATGAATAAGGCATAGGCTGTTGCGGTTGAGGCTGCGGCTGGCCTGCAATGCTTAAATGAAGGATGCTGCCCTCGACTTTGACAATGACTCCTTCATAAATTTGACCGTCAATGGTTGTGATTTTGACAGGGGAGTTAATATAAGGGCTAACGGCTTGCTGCGCCCGCTCGCGGACGCCTTTCAGATTGGTAACCGTATTTGGTGTGGCTTGATACACCACTGCAGATTCGCTAGCATTAGATGACATATGAATAACCTCCGATATTGTAAATAGGGATAATGTATCGTATGCGTTAGCCCATGGATAGGTTCACAAGTGCAGAATCGAGGGCAAAGATGATTTGTTCGGTAACAATGTGTATAATATGACATATATTAAACTGAATTCCGAGGTGAACAGGCAGAAATGAATATTGTAGTGGGAGTAACAATAATTGCACTTGTGATAGGAATGGGAATTGTGGCGGCGAGCTTATATTTTTACAAATTGGCGGTCAAACGATCGAGCAAGTCGTTTCTGTCAGGCGACCCGGATACGGAAATAGCCAAGGAATGGAAACGTCACGCAGAAGAGAACCAGCAATGGTTGAGCCGTCAAAGTTATGAAGATGTAGAGATTCAATCGTATGACGGGTTGAAGCTGCATGGCTACTATATGGCAGCGAAGCAGCCGACGAATAAGTTAGCCATATTAGTGCATGGTTATTCCGGTCAAGGACGCGACATGGTATCTTACGCAAGTATTTATTATGACTCGTTAGGATATAACGTGCTTATGCCGGACAATCGGGGACATGGTCTTAGTGAAGGCCATTACATCGGATTTGGTTGGCATGATCGCAAAGATTATTTAAAATGGATTGAGTATCTAATCACACGGTTCGGCAATGAGGTAGAACTTGTTTTGCATGGGGTATCTATGGGAGGGGCGACCGTATTGATGACTAGCGGGGAGGATCTTCCGGAACAAGTCAAAGTGATCGTGGCTGATTGTGCGTACACTTCTGTGTATGACCAATTGACTTACCAGCTCAAACAGATGTTTAGGTTACCCAGCTTTCCGCTATTATCCACAACCAGTCTGGTGTGCAGACTTCGCGCAGGCTATTCTTTTAAGGAGGCAACTGCACTGAAGCAGGTAGAGCGTGCCAAGACGCCAATTCTGTTTATACATGGGGAAGAAGATACGTTTGTTCCGACTCAGATGGTATATCCACTGCATGCGCGATGCAAGAGCGACAAGGAGTTATGGATCGTTCCTAAGGCAGCTCATGGTGCCTCGATCCTAGTGGATTACGATGGATACGTGGAGAAAGTGAAAAATTTTGTAAATCGATATATTCCCGTATAAACAACATGTTTAGATGGATCTGTTTATAGGCTTCCAATCGACTTAGGTGCACCATGAAGAGACATGTTGCAGCTCTTTCGATGGGGTCTATTTGGTCATTTTACCTCTAATTAAAAAACGGAAACCCACATACTGTCCGCGTCTTAATGTATGATCTATAGCTTTTGATCTCCTACTTGTTGCTGTTCTTACCAGGTGATGAAATGTGATTTGACCCGATACTGCACGTCATGAAAAAAGGCCCTCGGAACTAGTCCTACGGCCTTGGAATCAAAACGATATCGTCTTATATGTTAATTAGCGTAAAATGTAACCCCCGTCTGGGAACAGGGTACTGCCTGTTGTGTAGCCATTTGTCATCAAATAAATAACGGTATGTGCGGCTTCAGCAGCCTGCCCCACTCTCCCCAACAGATTCATACTGGTGTAGGCATCGTAAGCTTGATCTCTTACTTCCTGCGCCGCGTCTTCCCAATTAAATGCTGTATAGATGGTGCCAGGGGAAATGACATTTACCCGAACAGGAGCTAGTTCAACTGCTAACGCTTTGCCCAAGCTTTCGATGGCTCCGTTACAGGCGGCATATGAAGCACCGTCAGCCAGCGGTCGTTGACCAAAAGCGCCAGACATCAGCACGATCGAACCATGCGGATTAAGATATGGAGCCGCATATTTTGCTGCATTGTATTGTGGCCAGAACTTGGCGTCAAAGCAGCTGTGTGCTACCTCTGTACTAGAGGAGAGCGGACCTCTTACATAAGAGGCACCAGGTGTAAATAAGTGATCAAATTTGCCAACCTGCTCAAAAAAAGGCTGCAGCTCCGCTTCATTTTGATTATCTAAAGGGAAGGTTTCTACAGAATCATTGTTTAGATACTGAAGGGCGATATCAAGCTTAGTCTGCGAGCGACCTGCAATAATGACATGTGCTCCTTGTTCGATGGCTTGCTGGGCAGTAGCCAGACCTATACCTGAGCTGCCTCCAATTATGACCACACGTTGATTGTTTAGCGAAATGACGGGCATCTGTACTCTCTCCCTCTCCATAATTAAGCACTGCCAGTTATAGACTTGTTAGAGCTGTGCTCTTCTTATTATTGGGTACAACGGGAGCGTTGCAAAGTACGCACTTGGTTCGTACTTAGTACGAACATTCGTACCATAGTGCATATCATGGGCTTGCGAGCTGACAGAAGGATTCACAATAGTGGTGCAAGATGAAAAATCATTTTGTATGATGGACAAAGAGGTGAATCTGATGAACAGGAATAATCAGGAGCCGCGATTAACAGGCGTACTCACAACACTTGACATCGTCGGTGGCAAATGGAAGCCATTGATTTTATTTATTTTGCTGACGGATGGTACCAAACGTTTTGGCGAGCTTAAACGGATGATACCGGAAGTTTCACAAGGAACATTAACCAAGCAGCTGCGTGAGCTGGAACATGACCAACTGATCGAACGTGTGGTCTACCAAGAAATACCGCCGCGAGTGGAATATAGCGTATCAGAACATGGTCAATCTTTTAGATCTGTGCTGGATAGCATGTGTGTTTGGGGAAGAGCGCACACAGATTATATAAGTGCGGATGACGAGGAATAGGGGAACAGGAGATGGAGAATATAAGTTATCTATTGTAGATGTATTTTCACAAGGGAAATATAGATGCAGCCATTATGGCCGAAGTCCTACATATAGACCAAGATTGGATGGATGATCGTTATCCGATACAAGAGGTATCAACTGGACTTCCAGTCCTAGTTGTCCCTTTAAAGTTATTGGCAGCAGTTAGAAGTGTGCACACATTCAGATGGAGAAATATACGGAACTCATTAGGGATAGAGCGGCAAAAGCAGTAGTGATGTTTTCGCCAGATGCTGATCCGCTGATCATGGCAGTAGGGGATACGATTAAACTTAACAAAGCGGCCCAAAGTCCACAGAACTTGAGCCGCTTAGCAAGATCCTATTTGATTGCTCACGAAGAGCTTTGTAAGGGGCTGCTTTACCCTGCTGCTCCTCTATTTTTATCCTTATGATTATAAATTATGACTGCACACGGGACCATAATGCTGGTACGATAGACGGCTCCCAGCCCGTCAATGAGGTATGTGGCTGTATACATTTATATGCGAATCCACCATATGAGACAAGATCGCCAGCTTTGTAAGCAGTGCCTGCCCGCCATGGAGTGGTTCCCGTATCTTTGTCGGGCAGCTTCGTTGTTACAGGTGAGCTATGCGGCGACACTTTGCCCTCGGCATTTTTAGCCCTGACTGTAAATGTGTAGGTTTGCCCCGAAGTAAGCCCGGTTACCGTATAATTTTTCACCGCAGTAGTGGCGATAAGGTTCCCTTGATTAAATACTTCGTATTGGAGGCCGAGCGCAGTACCGTTAGGATCGATCCATGTCAGGCTGGCCGTATCATAAGTGACACCGGTCACCGTTAACTGCTCAGGTGCTTTCAGTACCACAGGCTCTGTATCACCGGGAACGATATCGGCATTATTACCTGACACCACTAATGCGAACGGTTGCGCGCCTTGTGGTACGTTGTAGCCTTTAATGGTCACAATGTAGTCGCCAGTTGACGGTGTGTTCAGATAGACGTTTTCAACGTTGTTGACGTGGTCAGAACTGGCGCATGTAGAGCTTGCTGTGTTCTGTACAAAACAGTTGCCTTTTAATATTTCATTATTTGGAGCTTTTACCTCAAGATCAAGATCGTTTACCAATTGCTTGCCTGCTTGGACTGCTCCTTGGTAATCGCTCCAAACGAGAGAGATTTTTAATGGCTTGCCTGCTGTAGATTTCACGCGGTACGATATGGAACCATTTGTATTTAATCCAGCTTGGTTGTCAATAAAGCCGCTTTGTCTTCCATCGGTTGGGGTAAGTGAGTTAACCAAATTCACACGGCCCCAGCCTGTCTCTCTACTCATCCAGCCATAACCTACATCTTCTGCTCCGTTAATAAGTGTAGCCTTGATGAGTGCCGACGATGGTGTTACCTGTTTATTTTGGATATAAAATTGGCGAACAATTGCAGCTGAACCAGCAACGGCTGGAGTGGCCATGGAAGTGCCTGATAAGCTGGTGTAATAATTGTTCGGGTTAGGCGTTCTGGTTGAAGCAGATGATCGTGCCGATATGATATTGGAACCGGTTACAACAAGATCCGGCTTAATCCGGCCATCAATGGCATACCCTCTGCTGGAAGTTGAGGCGATTTGATTCGGGTTCGATTTTTGTAGGTTACCAACCGTGATCGTGTTTTTGGCATTGCCGGGAGTTGAGATGGTATTGTTCGAGCTGCCGTCATTTCCAGCTGCGAACAGAACCGTGAAGTCCTTGTTGTTGAACGTAAATTCGTCAACACGCGAAGAATTGGCGTTATAGGAGTAATTCAAGCGGGCTCCCCAGGAGTTGGTATGGATGGCTGCTCCCTGCTGCTTCGCTGTACCGAACAAGTCGCGCACATCGCCAGGGCAAATGGAATCTCCACCGCAGCCTATCGCCTGGAAAAGTAGTTTGGCGCCGTAGGCAACACCTTTGTACTTACCGTTAGACATGGCTCCGCTGCCAAGCACGGTACCGGCTACGTGGGTACCATGGCCGTTCGCGTCAGACCAGGTACCAGTTGATGGGTTCGGGGCTGGCGTGGCATGAAGCTGTCCTTCAAAATCCTTGTGCAGCGTGCTTAAGCTTCCTGAATCCAGGCCGCTGTCAGCCACACTAACCACTTGGCCACTGCCTGTCCAACCTTTGCTCCACACACCGGTTGGTGTAGAGGCGTTTATTTGATTAGTAATAAAGTCATTGGATATTCCGTATTGTGGCTTTTGCTCAACGAAGGTTACATCTGAGTGCTGGAGTACTAGAGGAATTTGTTCATCACGCAGTACGGCTTCGATGAAGCCTTGCTGTACATCGGTAATTGTAATTGCTTGCTGCTGCAACGAACCGGCTACTTGTGATTCGCTTCCTTTGAATATGGAGATGACGTAATTGTTAGATTGGCTGTGTGTTGAAGATAGGGTGGTGCCGTCCTTCCATTGGGCTTGAAATGGAGTGACGTTGTAAATGAGTTCGTTTGCGGCGAGGATGCCGGCTTGTTGTGGATTCATACGTACGAGATAAGCATAATCAGGAAGATAGTCGCCAATTTCCGCCCCAGTCTGAAGCAGCAGCTGCTTGGATGACTCGGTTATGACATCCCTGAATTGAACGACGTACAATTTATGCTCCGTGCTGCCACTCTCCTCCAGGAGATCGTCGTTCCATGTTCCCTCCTGTAGATTGACACTTCCTGTCCTCAGATGGAGTAGTCTCTCAGACGGTCCGCTCATCTCAGACTTTTCGTATGCCCCGACTGCTGAGGGCATTAGGCTGAGCGCCATAGCAAGCGATAGAACAAGGGAAAGTATTCTTTTGTTTTTCATTTTTCATTAATTCCTCCTCTATAAAATAGGTATGCTTTCCGTAATTGCGGATAAACCAAATAACATCATCACTCCCTTGTATCAGGATTACATTTTCGCACCATTAAAGTTCATTAATAGTTCTTAATAGATTAATAATTTGGACAAAAATGTATATTGACATCTTATTAAAGATCATATTAGATTTCAATAGCTTTCTTGTATTTTTTAATATTTTTTTAATACTTCGTATAAGACAAGGGCAATAAAGACTGGAAGCCTATACTCACATGCATGTGCTCTGTTTTATCATGTTGAATCCTTTTTCATATATGATGTGTTCAAATTATAGGTCAATTCTTTCGTTTAATGATGGTATTTTGAACTATTTTGAGAGGCTTCTTGCACATGAAGTACCTTCATGAGAGAAAAAGGAGATCCATGCACACACCCATTTCAATGTTCTTAGGACTAAAATAGACCTAAGGTCAAGTTAAACATAAAATAACGTTACCTGACGTATAAATAGCTTGTTACAAAATTAGTTTACAAAATTGATTAACTGGAGTATTATACATTGCGGTCCAATAGAACAAATAAGAAAAATTTTAATTCGCTTAATTTCCAAAATGGAAAGCGGGGGAACCATTATGTGATGTATGCATACATGCATGTCCATCATATGTGGGTGAATCCTGATGCGTTGGACAATTATGAAGTCCGTTAACGAATCAGGTAGGGCTACTCTCACGGCCCGAATCCGTCAGCTAACCTCGTAAGCGTTGATTGGGAGGTACGAACTTAGGGTAGAAAACACAGGGTTAGATGCTGTGTTTTTTGTTTGCCTAAAAATGACTAAACGATTTAGATCCGGAGTTTATTTTTGAATTGCAGGGTACTATACAAATAAAAAAAGTGGAGTGAAACTCATGTGGTCTTCGCTAAAAAGATTTTTAATTGGGCGACCATTAAAATCGACTGAATTGGGCGAGCAGAAATTAAATAAAACAAAAGCGCTCGCTATTCTCTCTTCAGATGCTTTATCCTCAGTGGCATACGGCCCTGAACAAATATTGTTAGTCTTAATTACGGTTAGTGCTGCGGCTTATTGGTATTCGATCCCGATCGCTATTGGGGTGTTAGTGTTATTGACAGCCCTTATCTTGTCGTATCGCCAAATTATTTTTGCGTATCCTCATGGTGGAGGCGCTTATGTTGTCTCAAAAGAAAATCTAGGGAAGTACTCAGGGCTGATTGCGGGAGGATCTTTATTAGTTGACTATATTTTAACGGTTGCTGTAAGTGTATCAGCTGGGACGGATGCGATCACATCGGCGTTTCCAAGCATGCATGATCATAATGTAATTATCGCAATTGGATTCGTTATTTTTATAACGATATTAAATTTAAGAGGAGTAACAGAATCTGCTTCCATTTTAGCTTATCCGGTTTATTTGTTTGTTCTTGCTTTATTTATTCTCATTGGTGTAGGGGTTTACAATATTTTGTTTGGTCATGTATCACCTGAACTGCACACACCCATCGGAACACCCGTTGCTGGAGTTAGTTTATTTCTGCTTCTGCGAGCATTTGCCTCGGGCAGCTCCGCATTAACCGGGGTGGAAGCTATTTCAAATGCGATTCCTAACTTTAAAAGCCCAGCACCAAATAATGCTGCCAAAACGTTAATCGCAATGGGCTCCCTGCTTGCAATCTTATTTTCAGGAATCGTTATTTTAGCTTATTATTATGGAATTAGTCCTCTAGCAGAGGCAACGGTTGTTTCTCAAATTGCTGAACAAACGTTTGGCCGCAACTTTATGTATTACTTTATACAAGGCACTACTGCATTAATATTAATTCTGGCTGCGAATACCGGCTACTCTGCTTTTCCATTGCTGGCTGTTAATCTGGCGAAGGATAAGTTTATCCCGCGAATGTTTACGGTTAGAGGAGATCGATTAGGTTATTCCAATGGCATTGTTATTTTAGGGCTGTTTTCCATTCTGCTCATTATTGCTTTTGAAGGGCAGACCGAACATCTTATCCCCCTTTATGCAGTAGGGGTATTTATTCCATTTACACTGTCTCAGACAGGAATGATGCTGAAATGGATTCGTGAAAAACCTGCTGGCTGGATGTCGAAATTTATCATTAATACAACAGGAGCATTGATAAGCTTTATTGTTACGATGATGTTCTTTTTAACAAAATTTATGCAGGTTTGGACAGTGTTTGTATTTTTACCAATCATCATTTTTATTTTCCATCGTATTAACAAGCATTATGAAGCAGTGGCTGATCAATTGAGAATCACAACCTGTGAACCATCCGTGCCAATTGAGGGAAATGTGATCATTCTGCCTGTAGCGGGTATCACCCATGTAGTAGAGAACTCCTTAAATTATGCTAAATCATTGTCGGCTCATCAAATTATCGCTGTATATGTGCCATTTGAAAGAGAAGATGAATTGGCGTTTGAGGAGAAATGGAAAAAATGGCAGCCTGATGTGAGATTAGTGACATTAATCTCTCCATATAGAAGCATCATTCAGCCATTAACTAAATTTATTGATACCGTTCAGCGTAAAGCGAATGAATCCAATTATCAGGTTACTGTTATTATCCCACAATTTATACCTAAGAAAGGTTGGCAGAATATATTGCATAACCAATCCAGTTTGCTGATTCGTGCCCATTTGCTGTATCGAAGAAATGTGATTGTTACAACGGTACCGTACCATTTGAAGTTTTAAGATCTAGTTAACATTTATGATCCGGTTAACGTTAAGAGTCAAGGAAATAGGGGCTGCATCCCGTCAATGAGACAGGGATCAAAGCACCTCGCAAAATGTAAGCAGCCAGTCGTCGAAAATCAATCGGCGACTGGTTATTTTAATTCGTTTGAATAGGATAGAGTTTATCCGATGGCCTATTTTTTCAGCAGGACACATTTTTTGTTTTTTATTTTTTGAATCACCACCCCATATAAAATGAAAAACTGCAGACTATGGGAGTGGAAAGACCCCTATATTATTAATACATTAATGGTGCATACATAAGAAACGGTAACTAGTATGACTTTTTGTGGGTAAGAATCAAAGATGCTCAAAAACAGAAGATATTGCTCAATAATTGCAGGCAATACGGAAAATGTTAATGAGTGATGATTGATATTAGCAGTATGCTGCATTTTTTGTTTAGAAGGGAATGAATAAACGTGAAATTATGGGAGACGGCTTATCGTATTAACAATAGTAGTATAAGAACCACAGAGACTAATCATTCACCCTATAATCATCCAGATATGTATGTCGGTAAATTAATCGGAGAAAATTGGATTCCATTTGATGTATACACGTATGAAGAGGGAGAATATACAGATTTTTATAATTATTTTGGCGGTCTGCCTGTTATAAATAGAAAGACATATGAATGCCTAAGACCTTATTTGGAAGGTGAGGTAGAGTTTCTGCCTATTAATCATCCTGGAGCAGAACTGTTTGTCATGAACGTTGTCAGTGTACTTGATGTTCTAGATTATGAGAAGACAATTGTCCCAATATCACCGTTTGGTAATAATATGAGATATGTCGACTTTGTTTATTTTTCAGAGGAGAGAATAAATCAAAGTGTGTACATTTTCAAAGTTCCAGAAGCCGTTACCTCAAGATCGTTTGTTACTGAGCGTTTTGTAGAGTTGCTAGATCATTTTAAATTAAGAGGACCACAGCTCAATCTTAGTTGGAGAACTGAATTTATTTCTGATGTATCCCAGAACCAAATCGAACGTTATAATCAGGTATTACAACAATTATGGAATGATGTAACTAGTGAAAAAATTCCTTTTTCACAGGCTCTAATTGACATTCAATCAAACAAAACGTATAGAAGTGGCGAATATAAGCTTCGTTTCGAGTATGAGAGCATTAGGCTTGGGACACTAACCAATGAATGTAAAATTGCTTGGAGGAGCCTTAACTACATCACGCCTAAATTAGAAGGACTGTTATGGCACGAAGATGATACAAACGATTTTGGCGACTTTATTTAATACGGGCTCATGGAAATAAGCAGGATTTATTTTTACTTATCGGTACTATAGTTTTTCAAATTTATTGTTGTTTTACTATACAATTAAAGTGTGAAATACGGAGGAACCAATGCAAGGGATTATTTCGAAAATAAACGGTGCGTCACTTTGGCATATTGTTCAAGGTCAGGGTATACCAATTGTGCTTATACATGGGGGGCCAGGCTCGTATGACTATTTAGAACCTGTGGCTGAATTGTTGGATAAGAGTTGTTTCCAAATTATTCGATATGAACAACGAGGGAGCTGGAGGTCTGAGAAAACCGGTCCGTATGACGTAGAGACTTTTATAGAAGATTTAGAACAACTAAGGATACATTTAGGTGTGAAAAACTGGATTGTATGTGGACATTCTTGGGGTGCGTCACTGGCGTTGGCATATTCCACAAAATATAATTCTAATGTTACAGCACTGATCTATATATCGGGAACAGGGATAAATCCAGCTTGGCATGCTGACTATCGTGTAAACAGACTTAATAGAATGAGTCTCGCAGATAAAGAAGAATACATCTATTTACGATCAATTATAGAAACATTAAGAGACGAAGAAAGAGATCATACAAAAGATCGAATACGTGAGATCAGTTTAAGAACTGATTTAAATGATCAGGTTAACTATGATAAGCTGCCTCGTAGTGACGGACCATTTGTAAACAATGAAGTGAATCAAAAAGTTGGTGCAGAATGTAATGAGTATTTTGAAAATGAGAAATTTAAAACAACGGTTATATTAAATAGTTTTCCCTCTCTCTTTGTCCATGGAGAGACAGATCCTCGTCCGTATAAATATGTGAGAGAGCTTGCGTTCAATTTGCAAAATAGCGAATTTATATTGATTCCTAATGCTGGGCATTATCCATGGCTTGATAATCCTAATGCTATAGGAAAATCTCTTAATGAGTTCTTGACTAGAATTAACCTCTACTTGTAATTATTTCGTATAGCCTATCCATTATCACTTTTAATTGTTTGATTGACGAATGGAAATTATTGCAATAAACTAATGGTGTTCAAGCGTCTTGACAAATAATAGAAGGGAATGATGGATCAATGGTTAAAAAAGGCATATCAAGGGTGATGATACTTGCGCTTTTGTTGAGCTTTTCGTTAGGTACAAACGTAGGTGTGTTCACACCTTCTGCAGAAGCTGCCTCAAGCAGTGCCACGTTTAACTGTACTAGTTATGGAGTGACCACCATTGTACCCATCGGCACGACGCTGCCAGCTGGCTGGATCATTTCGCTGAAAAACGGCGACACATTCACTGCTCAGTGCTTAATTGGTGGTGCGACAGGCGTGACGGCCATTGCTATGCTTGGTTCTGCAGTTCCGAGCGGTTGGGTGGTCATCAATCAAACAAGCACTTATCTTAACCTTCAAAATACAAACGGAGCTAGTTATGGTGTAACATATACTGTCGTTCCTATCTCGCCGCTGCCAGCTGGCTGGGCGATGATAAACAGAACGGACAGTACAGTGTGGATCAAAAACCTCAATGGCGCACCTAAAGGTGCTCAGGTCACAGTTCTGATTGGTACTCCATTACCGAATGGATGGGCGATTGTCAATACAATAGGATCAACGATGACCATTAAGTACTTGATAGGAGCAAGCTTCGGCGAGATCACTACGATCTTACCGATCTCACCGCTCCCATCTGGTTGGGCGGTCGTTAACAAAACAGATAGTACGGTTTGGATTCAGAATCTGAACGGGGCTAGCGTGGGTACGACGGTGGATGTCCTTCCGGGTTTCCCTATACCAGCGGGCTGGACAGTAATAGGGACAGTAGGCACTGTTGTTAAGATTAAATATACAGGATAATTCCAGAGCAATCGCTAGCGCTCCGGAAGCATCAGCCATCATTTTGTACTGCCGCTAGGAAACGCAGTCCGCATGTGTGCAGAAGGGTGCCTTCGCATAGATATATGAGCGCATATACTGTATTTTTACAAAGAGTCGAGTAGAATCCTACGACTCTTTTTTTATGTAACATTTGTTTCAATGTGTCTGTTCAATTTACTGTAGCCGATTCAAAGAATGCAGGAATGAACAAGTAAATCTACAAGCAAGATCATGCAGTTATTAAGTACGTGCGATGTACTTGAAACGTCTGTTATATTACAAATCGAAAATGCTTTACTAATGAAATCAAGGGCTGTATCTGCGTATGCAGTTAAATGTGGGATTGATAAGGGTCAGAGATAGGAGAGGTCTAAAGTATTCATAAATAAGAAATCGTCCCCAATTGTACCCAATAGCTAAGATTGTGGTGTTATGAAAATGAAGGAAGATTACAAATCCCTTGATACATAAGGTTTAATAAACATTAATTGAGCGCCCTATTGCTAGGGCGCTCTCATGGGAGAGGAGAAACCGGACGAAGAGCTTATGGGGAAACGTAAGTCTTCTCCGCGGTTGTCTACGACATTCGATGATGTCGATAATTAAAGGATTGCCCATACGGGTTGAAATATACCTGCTTCATATAAAAAATTTACACAAGCATGAAATGGAAGGTCATACAAACGAGCAATAGGGTATTGCAGTTCATGTGAAGACGCATGTTATGGAGGATGTCTTTAACTGTGAAGATGCTGGTCGTCATCAACATTTTGGAGGAGGATATTTTGCCATGAAATATGTAGTTATTAACACACATCCGAACACAGAAAGCTTTAACTACGCGATACAAGAGACAGCAGTAGCAGCACTACAGGATGCAGGGCATGAAGTGCAGTTGCGCGACTTGTATACGCTGAACTTTAATCCCGTATTGTCTGTGGAAGACTTTGCGGGATCGAAGTCCGGCCAATTACCTGACGATATCAAGGCGGAGCAGGATTTAATTAGTTGGGCGGATGTTCTAGTTGTCATTTATCCACTATGGTGGGCCTCGCTGCCTGCCCTGCTAAAAGGGTACATTGATCGTGTATTCTCTTATGGATTCGCCTATTCAATGGATGGAAATGGACTTAATAAACTGCTTGTCGGAAAAAAAGCAATTTTGTTCACAACGATGGGAAATACAGAAGCACATTATCAGGAAACCGGTATGTTTGATTCTCTGGCGAACACAGTAGACAAGGGAATTTTTGATTTTGTAGGGATCGAAGTGCTGGAACATCGTTATTTTACTTCCGTAACGACCGTTGATGATGCAGAACGTAAAAAAATGTTAGACGATGTGAAAACAACGCTTGGCAAAGTAGGATCTTAATTCAATTTAGCGGTAGAGCTCCTTTCTATATACTTAGGAAGGGGCTTTATTTTATCGAATTAGCTTCCAAGTTCAAAATGGTTATTGTCATTAAACGTATGCTCATTCATATGAGCATTTTCCCGTTTATGTGGCGGTCTTATGACAGGATTGACTCAACAATCGATATAAAATGTGTTACGATATACGACGAAACAACGAAATTGACGTGTCAATTGAACAACGAAGAATGAAATGTGGTGAGCTATCGTGCGAGTGATATCGGGAACAGCCAAGGGGCGTCAGCTTAAAGCGGTGCCTGGCAAAGGGACACGTCCAACGACAGACAAAGTAAAAGAAGCGATGTTTAGCATGATCGGGCCGTATTTCGACGGCGGGCTAGTGCTGGATTTGTTTGCAGGTACAGGAGGTCTAGGGATTGAGGCGCTGAGTCGAGGTATGGACAAAGCTATTTTCATTGATATGGACCCTAAGGCTATAGAAGTAATCCGTCATAATGTGCAAGCTGCTGGTGTAGGCATCCGCTCTGAAATATATCGCAATGATGCTAGACGTGCGCTTAAAGCATTGGCTAAGCGAGGTACAACATTTGACCTTGTGTTTATGGATCCTCCTTATCGGTTAACGGATGCTGATACGTTACTGACAGATATGATGGAGAGTGACTTAATTGCGAATCATGCAACCATTGTTATGGAGCATGATACAGGTCATGAGTATCCGGAGCAGATAGGTCTTTTTGTAATATGGAAGAAAGCAAATTATGGCGAAACGACATTAACGATGTACCAGCAGCGTCCACGGACAGAGCATGTTGATTCAGATATGTAAAGGAGTCGAAAAGTAATGACAGTACCATTAACGCACCAACCGCGCATTGCCGTCTATCCAGGCAGCTTTGACCCGGTGACATTAGGACATCTTGATATTATAGAACGTGCGGCCAAGCAATTTGATCGTGTTATTGTAGCCGTATTAAATAATTTGAGCAAAAAGCCTTTATTCACGGTTGAGGAACGTAAGGAATTAATGAAGGAAACAACTGCTCATTTGCCTAACGTAGAGATTGACAGTTTCCGAGACCTGCTCGTGAACTATATGGATCAGAAACAAGCACATGTGATCGTACGTGGTATTCGTACCGTTACAGATTTTGAATACGAACTGCAGATGGCCAGCACGAATCAAAAGCTGAATCCGCGTATTGAGACTATCTTTATGATGACGAATCCGAAGTACTCCTACTTAAGCTCCAGCATGGTTAAAGAAATTGCACGTTTTCGTGGCTCTGTAGTGGACTTAGTTACGCCTGAGGTAGAGTCAGCTATGCGTAGCAAGTATTCCGAATTGAAGGAATAGGGACTGCAGTCATCGGGTAAGGCGGGATAATAAATAACAGATGGTACTCACGCAGACAAGCAAGCAGATAAAAAGAGTACATGCTGTTAGTAACACGAGTGGCTGCTGCCATCCTTCTATCTGAGCGACAATCTGTATAAAATGCAAAATGTCGAACGAACCAGCTTCTGTTACCATTTGGCTGCTTCCGTGAATGGTTGGGCTCGTCTCAAACACAGGTGCGGCTTGCTCTGAACCCCGCAGCCAGATTTGCATTGGAGCCCAAATTACATAAGTGAGGCCAAATGCTACAGCCGCATGAAGCAAACGGAACCGAAGAAAGCGTGAATAACGCAAATCGGTTCCTTTTATTAAGCTGTGAACTTGCAAATGGGCGCTGGCACCGCTCCAGGCGATTACGGCACCCATTAATGCAGCTTGAAATACAGGTGAATCGAATGCAGCGGTGCCGATCGCAAACGTACCCAGATTAATTTCAAGCAGCCCGTTTAGCATAAAGCTGCCAAATTGTTGGGGGATTGCGATTCGCAGAACCTGCACAATGACGGAAAAGATCATCATGTAACCGCCGATCATCATCAATGTCTGCACGGCGGTCGTGACGGCATCTCCAAGGAGTTTGCCTAATGGACGACTATCATGACGGTGAGCATTCTCCATAGCCATGATAAGGCTTGTGCTGAATGAAGAAGGGGGCGTCTTCTCTTGGTTATTAGAAGAGGTCCTGTCTGACACTGATGGCTTAACGGGTTCTTGAAAACTGCTGGAAGAACCAGTGCTGGTTCTATTCGAAATAATGTTATATTTTAGATTATCCAACACCCTGAGTAGCAGCATGGATAAGAGTGCAGCAGCCCAGTGCACAATAGCGATAATTAGCCCTGTGTCTGCATGCTGCATGAATCCGACACCTACAACGGCAATGATAAACACAGGGTTGCTGGCGTGAGACAAACCAAGCAATCTTTCACCTTCTTGCCGGTTAACGAGTTGTTGACGACGCAGCTTGACGACCGCCTCTGCACCAGCAGGATAGCCGGCCGTCCAACCAACTGCCCAAGCCCATCCGCCTACTCCAGGAAGCCGCAGCAGCCAGCGCATAATGGGATTGAAAAGCACACCTAAGCCATGCACCCATCCATAGGCCACGAGCATTTCCGATAGGACAAGGAATGGTAAGAGAGCAGGGAAAATAATGTTCCACCAGACTTTTAGCCCCTGCAAAGATGCTTTGAAAGCGGCATCTGGGTAAGATACAATGCAGACAACCAGAATAAGTGCGATAGAACCCGCAATAGCTGTATATAAAGGATGCTGCGATCGGTTAGAACGAAGAAAACGGGATAATTGCATCAATGGTCACCTCTTTGTAGAGTGGGGATCTTGTCCAATCAACGGATATGCACATATACCTTATGTTTACGTATCGAAAAAGGTCTTTAGACCTGTGACTGCTAGAGGAGGTACAACTTTATGACGGATGAGAACTTGCCATATAAGAATCCTGTAAAAAATTCTTGGTCTGCTTGGAAATGGTTTGTTGCCGGATTATTACTTATTTATTTTTTGGTGTTTATGCCGACTCCCTATGTAATATATGAGCCAGGCAGTGCAGAAGCAGTTAAACCGATGGTAGAGGTAGCAGCGGGGGACAATGTGGAACGGGGTACCTTTATGTTGACTACTGTTAGGCGTACATATGCCAATATGGCATTGCTGGCTTGGAGTTCACTGGACAAGACCACTCAGATCGCAAAGAAAGAGGATGCGCTTCAGGGACGTTCGGAGGCAGAATATTCAACAGCACTTACCTTTATGATGAGCGGGTCGCAGAGCAATGCAGTACTTGCTGCTTATAACAAAGTAGGAGTGCCTTATCAGATTGTTAAGCATGGAATTTTTGTGATATACAACGATCCGAAGATTGCACACAATGAGTTTGTGACCAACGATCGCATTGATACGATTGAAGGAGTAAAGACAAACGGGTATGAGGATATACAGAAGGCGCTTCACAATCGTAAAGCAGGAGAAACTTTAACGGTAAAGGTGGAACGCGAAGGTAAATTGATCGATGTGAAAGCAACGCTTGCCGCGTTTGTATCTTCACAGAGTCCTGATAAGAAGATAATCGGATTTGGTATTCAGTACGGGGAGAAAAAGGAAATTGTACCCGCTGACAGTGGAAAAAAAATAGTATTTAAAGACAGTGATATCGGTGGACCTTCTGCGGGGCTGATGTTTACGTTAGAGCTGATTAACCGTTTGACGCCAGGAGATTTGACACATGGCCATAAAATAGCAGGTACAGGTGAGATCACGCCTGATGGTCAGGTGGGTATTATCGGAGGCATTCAGCATAAAGTGGTTGCTGCGGACCGTGAGGGTGCTGTGATGTTCCTTGCGCCTGAGGGTAACTATGCAGAAGCTAAAGCGAAGGTGGACACGATGGACACCAAGATGAAGCTGGTGTCCGTGCGCACGCTGGATGATGCATTGCGTGCGCTGGACGAGCTTGACGCTGCGGGCAAATAAGCCGATTCACACGGCTTGTCCGCCAGTGTCTTGTTAAGGTGTGCGCCGTGGCGGCTCATAAAAGTCACGCCGCGCCGCGCGCCCATTCCATTGCGGGCTTGCGGCTGCATATACCGCAGTGGCCTGTGCATCGGCGGCGAGTCCGCAGGGGCCGCCAAGACCGCTGTTCTCTCTAGTCATCTGATGGATGACAGGAAGGGCAGCGGTCTTCTTCATGCGCTTCAAGAGTGCTTGTCCCCGTGCATTGAAGCCGAGCACTCGAATGTATGCAGGTCCTGATGCCAATGCTGGCGGGCCGAATGCTTCCTTCGTATGACCAAGCAGAATGTGCGTCAGCATGCGCTGCAGTTTCGTTCTGGTGTAACGTTTTGTCTTGAGCGCTTGCAGCAGCAATTCGACAGATGGAGCCTCCAGAGTGGACAATGTTTGCAGTAAACGATATTCGAGTCCCTCCGTTACTTCCAATATGTTCGTCAATTGTTCACGGGAATCGATGGACAGCTTATAGAATAACAAATGTGCGAATTGCTCCCAATTCATGGGCAGTCTTTCGCGTGATCTCTCATCTTGCAGGATACGTACAGTGGAGGTGGGAACGTATCCTGAGATAGGTGTGTTCTGCTTAGTGGCGCTGATCAAAGGAGCGTCTGTACTACCAAATAAGAGACGCCGAATAGCAGTAGCGCTCGCGATGGGGCTGTCGTTAACCTCCACATCGTGATACCCCGCTTCTTGCCTTGTAATCGTATATGCCTCGATACTACTGCCTAATCGCTGCAGCGCCATCATATAATGCAAGCCTAACGAATTGTTAGGCTTATCTAGCCAACCTTCAGCGGAAGCAGCCAAGGTAAAATCATCATCTTTATGAACCGCTTGTAGATGGGATACAAAATTGGACTTATGTGCCTGTCCCTCAGAAGTTATATGGGCTGCTTGTTGGCTGTCTTGAGCGGCATAAGCATAAGCGGATGGGTAACTGAACCCTTTTTTTAGGGCGGCTTGCAGCCGCTGCGTGAACACGGTTGTTTCACAAGTCAATTGACGTGCTGCTTCACTTATCGCAGCAATATTTCCGATCTCGCTGCCAAAGCAGAGCGCATCGACGACTCCTGTCGCGTGCAGTGTGGCAACTGCGCCGTGAGCAAACCATTCTGCAGGCTGCACGGCATAAGCAACAGGCAATTCCAACACAAGATCCACGCCTTGCGCAAGCGCCATATCTGCGCGAGCCCACTTATCGAGCAGCGCGGGCTCGCCTCGCTGCAGAAAATGACCGCTCATTACAGCTATTGATGCGTCTGCTCCGGCTACGATCTTGGATTGTTGGAGATGATATACATGTCCGTTGTGCATCGGATTATATTCGACAATGATGCCGACTGTACGCATACTAACACCCCCTTTAGATGAACAGATTCCTTCTTATTCCACATCATTAGACATAAGGAGGCTATTGTTTTTTTGATGAAACTATCATATCATGAAGCAATCGCTTCCGCACAAATAGGCGGCTGCTATGGTCCTTACA
Organism: Paenibacillus sp. ACRRX; assembly: GCF_022346885.1. Classification (GTDB taxonomy): domain Bacteria; phylum Bacillota; class Bacilli; order Paenibacillales; family Paenibacillaceae; genus Paenibacillus_B. Next base: position 767,377 of record NZ_JAKRNK010000002.1, on the reverse strand, counting down.
AACTGTCAAACGAATTTGGTTGACAAAGCATGAGAATAATCGCTATAATTAATTTTGTTTGTTTGGAGTGATAACATGAACTTTTCTTTTCGGGATACCATTAAAGGTCATAAAGTGCATATCCACGACACATTCCGTGCTGATGAAGTCATCAAGGGACGTAGCGATATTCGCCATATTGAACCGGTTGACGTCGACTTAACAGCTGTATCGGAAAGCGACGACAGAATTGGTGTTAGCGGCCAGTTGAAGGCAAATTTGGGCATTGTATGCTCACGTTGCTTGACACCGCATACCGAGACGGTTGTCATTCCGTTTCACGAGCAATTTAAGCTGACGGACTCTACTGATCTTCCAACAGATGACGAGGATGACGTCATTACATTGACGGATGATCGCGTTGATCTGACACCATATGTGGAGGAAGCGGTGTTCGTTCATTTGCCGTATGCGCCTCTATGCAGAGAGGACTGTCAGGGTTTGTGCCCTACTTGCGGTTCGAACCGCAATGACAATCCTTGCGGTTGCTCGAATGAACGAATTGATCCGAGACTTGCAGGGTTGAAAGATTTCTTTAAGAAATAACAACCAACAAAGTTGTAGTACGTAATTTTGGTAAGGAGGTGGGAACATGGCAGTACCTCAAAGAAGAACGTCCAAAACACGCCGCGACAAGCGTCGTACTCATTTTAAATTAGAGGTTCCAGGTATGGTCAAGTGCGAACAATGTGGTGAGTTGAAGTTGGCGCATCACGTATGTAAAGTTTGCGGAACATACAAAGCAAGAGAGATTATCAAACAATAATCTCATACTTATGGAGCGCGCTGCTGTAAGGCTGCACACACTCCAGTACGGGGAAAGTAGTATCTCATTTTGGATGAGGTACTACTTTTTTTGTTTTTAGGACACGCGTTTATCTATATGGGATACGTGCTGGTTACTAGAAGGAGTAATACTCGATTTTTAGGGGAAATAGCTGATTTTTGGCGCAGAACAAAAACTGGCGCTTTTCATCGGGCTGATTTTTATATATACTGGTTTAGTACCAGGTTCTAAGATGTGCCGTTAACGCTGTGAGAAGTAGCAGCTTTATTGGCTTACGTTACATAGCATACGATTACAAAGTATAACTTAACCAATATAGAGCCTTGGAGCGAGGTAAAGGTGGTGCGGGACATCGAACGGTTACCGAAACGACAACGGCAGCAGCAGCTTGTTCATATAATTGAGGATAATCCATTTATTACGGATCAGGAATTGACCCGCATGCTTCGAGTCAGTATACAGACGATTCGACTTGATCGCATGGAGCTTGGTATCCCTGAATTGAGGGAACGTCTCAAGTTGATGGCAGAACGCACTTACGATCAAGTACGATCCTTGCCTTTACATGAGGTAATTGGAGACATTATTGACTTGCAGCTTGATAAGAGCGGTATTTCCATCTTTGAAATAAGCGAAGAACATGTGTTTTCCCGTACGCAAATTGCAAGGGGACATCATCTGTTTGCACAGGCAAATTCCTTGGCTGTGGCGGTTATTAATGATGAAATTGCTCTGACTGCGTCAGCTGATATACGATTTGTGCGCTCAGTGAAGTTGGGAGAGAAATGTATTGCTAAGGCATATGTACGCTCCATTTCGGGCGAGCGCAGCAAGGCCAAAGTGGAAGTGTTTAGTTATGTGGGGGAAGAACTTGTTTTCCAGGGGCACTTTATCATTTTTCGCTCGACAACAGAGATAGCCAGCGTCGAAGGAGGATACAGTCATGAAGATCGTCATTGATGCAATGGGTGGAGACAACGCCCCGCAAAGTAATGTGGAGGGCGCGTGTGAAGCTGCGCGTAACTGGAAAGATATTGAGATTGTCCTTGTCGGTGATGAGGCGCAGATTAAGCCGTTTATGAAGCAAGCGCCAGCCAACATAACTGTCGTGCATACAGAAGAACGGATTGAGCCGGATGATGAGCCGGTTAAGGCGGTGCGTCGCAAGAAAGGCGCTTCTATGGTTATGGCAGGCCGAATGGTAAGAGAGGGCGAAGCCGATTGTATGATATCGGCCGGCAATACGGGCGCACTGATGACGACGGGGCTGCTCGTTGTAGGTCGTATGGATGGTGTGGAGCGTCCCGCCTTGGCGCCGATGATTCCAACGATGGATGGTAGAGGAGTATTGGCGCTTGACCTCGGGGCCAACATGGATGCCAAGCCAGAGCATCTGTTGCAATATGCGCTGATGGGCAGTATATACCGTGAGAAGGTGCACGGTATTGAACGACCTCGGATTGGATTGCTTAACGTCGGTACGGAAGCAAAAAAAGGTAATGATTTGACCAAAGAAGTTTATCCGCTGCTGGAAAAGGCACCCGTACACTTTGTTGGAAATGTAGAAGCAAGAGATGTACTGGAAAGCAACTGTGATGTGCTGGTATGTGACGGATTTGTTGGTAATATTATGTTGAAGTCGTTTGAAGGAACGGCTGGCTCCTTGTTTGGCGTATTAAAGCGCGAGTTTACGCGCAATTGGATGACCAAGCTCGCAGCGGCTGTGCTGATGCCTGCCTTGAAACGACTAAAGAAGACGATGGATTACAAAGAACATGGTGGTGCGCCGCTATTAGGATTGAACGGACTTGTGATCAAGGCCCATGGCTCATCAGACAGCAGGGCTATGCTGAATGCAATCCGACAAGCACGTACAGCCTTGCAGCATGATCTGATTCGGACGATCTCTGCTGAGATTAACGGGAATACTAGCGGGAAGTGAGTGATAGACAGTGAACATGCGATCAGTTGGGATCATTGGAACAGGGAAGTATGTGCCTGAGCGTATCTTAACAAATGAAGACCTGGCACAATTAGTAGATACAAACGATGAGTGGATTGTCAGTCGAACAGGAATGAAGGAGAGACGTATTGCTGCAGAGCATGAGGCAACATCGGATTTAGCTTACAAGGCTGCGGTGCGGGCTCTTGAATCATCAGGGATAACGGCTGAACAGTTGGACTTGATTGTTGTATGTACAGTTACGCCTGATATGGCTTTTCCGTCAACGGCGTGTCTTGTCCAAGAGAAGCTAGGTGCTAAGAAAGCTGCTGCATTTGATCTATCGGCTGCTTGCGCAGGATTTATATACGGATTAGCTACTGCCTCTAATTTTGTCAAAACGGGTATCTATAATTATACATTAGTTATTGGTGCAGAATGCTTGTCCCGCATTACAGATTACACGGATCGTAATACATGTGTACTGTTTGGTGACGGTGCAGGTGCAGCGGTACTCGGTCCTGTAGCAGAAGGGCGAGGATTCCAATCCTTTGAGCTTGGCGCAGATGGCACGGGGCAGGAACTATTAAAAATCGAAGGTGGCGGATCACGTCTTCCTGCTTCCGTAGAGTCACTTGAAGACAAGCGTCATTATATTTATATGAATGGACGTGAAGTGTTTAAGTTTGCTGTGCGCATCATGGGCAGTGCTGCTGAGGAAGCACTGGCTAAGGCCGGTAAAACCAAAGAGGATATCGACTTGTTCATTCCACATCAAGCCAATATGCGTATCATTCAATCGGCTATCGAACGACTGAATGTGCCAGTGGAAAAGTGTGTGATTAATTTGCCGCGCTATGCAAACACTTCGGCGGCTTCGATCCCGATCGCTTTGGCAGAGGCTGCTGAGGAAGGGCGCTTATCAGAAGGTGATATCGTTGTGTTGGTCGGCTTTGGTGGCGGACTGACGTGGGGCTCTTCTGTTATTACATGGTAGCTGGAATCAACGGAGTCAGGTTGTTAAGCGCATCATCGAGATATCGTCAAGTTAGAAGGAGTGGACATGTTGGGTAAAGTAGCATTTGTGTTTCCCGGTCAAGGCGCACAAGCTGTGGGCATGGGATATGACGTTTATGAGAACGTTGCTGCGTCGCGGCAAGTATTTGACATTGCTAACCGGGTTCTTGAATACTCGCTATCCGATCTGATCTTTAATGGTCCGGAAGATCTGCTTAAGCAAACGGCTCATACGCAGCCTGCACTGCTTACGACAAGTTATGCATTGTATAAAGCATTCGAAGAGAAGGGCGTTCGACCGGATTTCGTTGCAGGTCATAGCCTGGGCGAATACAGCGCGCTTGTTGCCGCAGGTGTCATGAAATTCGAGGAAGCAGTAGCGGTTGTTCGCAAGCGTGGACAGTTCATGGAAGAGGCGGTTCCAAATGGGGAAGGCGCGATGGCAGCTGTGCTTGGCGCAGATCGTGTGAATCTGGGTGCGTTGTGCGATGACATTACCGCTTATACAGGTCCTGTTGAGATGGCAAATGTCAATTGTCCGGGGCAGATTGTGGTCTCTGGTTCTACTGCGGGTGTACAAGCCATCGTGGAACGCGGCAAGGAAATCGGTGCAAAGCGTGTTATTCCGCTTGAAGTTAGCGGCCCGTTTCATTCAACTTTGATGAAGCCCGCAGCTGAGCGTTTGGAAGCGGCCCTGAGTGAACTTGACCTTCGCGACACGGACATACAGGTAGTCGCCAACGTATCCGCACGCCCGGAGCAATCAGCTGAACGTATCCGCGAATTGCTTGTAGAGCAGGTATGTTCCCCAGTGCTCTGGGAGGATAGCGTGCAGTATATGATTGAGCAAGGTGTAGACACTTTTATCGAGATTGGATCAGGTACGGTGTTGGCAGGGCTGATTAAGAAAATCAATCGTTCTGTTAAAGTCGTGTCGATTAATAGCTTGGAAGCTATTCAAGCTTATGAAGGGTAGATGAAATAACCTACGAGGACTCTGTTTGAGCTTCTGGTTATGAAGCTTTTGCGACGTTATTTAATAGCTGCATTATAACTAAAACATGCGGGCATACCCCGCTGCGGCGTATGCCCGTAAATGGGTCAAGGAGGGTAAAGGATGTCCAATGTGGAAGGTAAAGTGGCACTTGTCACCGGCGCATCCCGTGGAATCGGACGCGCAATCGCCATATCGCTGGCGGCTGCTGGAGCCGATGTTGTGGTGAACTATGCTGGCAGCACTGCCGCTGCATCCGAAACTGTCGCGTCGATTGAAGCGATGGGACGCCGCGCCATTGCGGTGCAAGCGAATGTTGGGAAGGCTGAAGAGGCAGAGCAACTGGTGAAGACGACGTTGGAGCAATTTGGACGCGTTGACATTCTTGTGAATAATGCCGGCATTACAAGAGATAATTTAATTATGCGGATGAAAGAGGAAGAATTTGATCAAGTCATTGAAACAAATCTAAAAGGCGTATTTAATTGCCTAAAGGCTGTTACAAGACCAATGATGAAGCAGCGCTCGGGCCGCATTATTAACATCTCTTCCGTAGTCGGAGTGCTCGGAAATGCAGGACAAGCCAACTACGTAGCAGCCAAAGCAGGAGTCATCGGCCTAACGAAGGCTTCGGCACGTGAACTGGCTTCGCGCGGTATTACCGTGAATTGTGTAGCCCCTGGCTTCATTGAAACGGAAATGACCGATGTGCTGTCAGAAGACATGAAGGCACAACTGTTGGCGGGCATTCCACTTGCTCGACTCGGACAACCTGAGGACATCGCCAAAGCCGTGTTGTTCCTTGCATCCGAAGATGCACAGTACATGACTGGCCAGACACTTCATGTTGATGGCGGTATGTATATGTAAGGCTTACCAGTCTATGTTTCATAGACTTTGAGCATTTTTTGTTAGTTGTGCTGTATGGCAATTTAAAAGGTTTTCTCGTATAATACCAAAGAGGAGGTGAACCGGATGTCTGCTGAAGTATTTGAGCGTGTTAAGCGTATCGTCATTGAGCGTCTTGGCGTTGACGAGGCTGAAGTTACTCTCGAAGCATCTTTTAAGGATGATCTTGGCGCTGATTCCCTCGATGTGGTGGAATTGGTAATGGAATTAGAAGATGAGTTTGATATGGAAATCTCTGATGAAGATGCAGAGAAGATTACATCAGTTGGTGAAGTAGTCAACTACATACAATCTCATACGTAAGATTGTTGAAAATGAGTCCCGTTCGTACGTAACGTAACGGGACTTCTCCTCATTAATGGAATGGAATAAGTAGTCATGGTAAGAGGTGTGAATGATACCATGCGTTGAAATATATTCGGGAACTGAAATAGGCTGAGGTGATTTCGATTGAAGCAAAACAGGGTTGTAGTGACCGGTATGGGTGTTGTAACTGCCCTCGGTTCGGACCTTGCCACGTTTTGGAGTAATCTGGTAGAAGGCAAGTCGGGAATATCCTTAATCGAGGCATTTGACGTGTCGGATTATCCGACCAAGATTGCAGCGTCCGTCAAGGACTTTAATCCGGAAGCATACATGGATAAGAAGGAAGCGCGTCGTATGGACCGCTTCGTTCAGTTCGCTGTTGCAGCCAGTGTTATGGCGCTGGAAGACGCAAAGCTGAACGTAAGAGAGCAGACAGACCCAGAACGCGTCGGCGTAATCGTCGGTTCGGGCATCGGTGGTTTAGGGACATGGGAAGATCAGCATACGGCCTTGATGGAGAAAGGCCCCAAGCGTGTGAGCCCGTTCTTTATTCCAATGATGATTGCCAACATGGCTTCGGGACAAGTGTCCATGACAGTTGGAGCTAAAGGGCCTAACACGGCGGCAGTATCCGCTTGTGCGACAGGCACGCATTCTATTGGCGATGCCTTTAAGATCATCCAACGCGGCGATGCTGACGTTATGATATGCGGTGGGGCCGAAGCAACGATTCGTCCGCTTGGTATGGCAGGCTTCTGCTCAATGCGTGCGATGTCGACGCGCAACGAGGAGCCAGAACGTGCCAGCCGCCCGTTCGACACAGGACGAGACGGCTTTATCATGGGCGAAGGTTCCGGCGTACTTGTCATTGAGTCGCTCGAACATGCGGTAGCACGCGGGGCCCATATTTATGCTGAGATCATTGGCTACGGTATGAGCGCCGATGCGCATCACATGACAGAACCAGATCCGACAGGACCAGCACATTGCATGAGACGCGCGCTCAAGGACGCAGGCTTAAATCCGGAGGACATTGACTATATCAATGCTCACGGTACATCGACTCCGGTTGGTGATAAGTCGGAGACGACTGCAATTAAGAACACGTTTGGCGATTATGCTTACAACGTTGCGATCAGTTCCACGAAGTCCATGACAGGACATCTGCTCGGCGCAGCCGGCGGCGTGGAGGCGGTAATATGTGGTCTTGTTTTGGAGAAGGGCTGTATACCTCCTACGATTAACCTTGAGAATCCGGACCCATTGTGTGATCTGGATTATGTACCAAATGTTGCGCGTCAAGCTGATGTCAACGTAGCGATGTCAAACTCGTTCGGTTTTGGCGGGCACAATGCAACGCTAGTATTAAAGAAATACGAAGCATAAGGGGTCAGGCAGTTGAGTGCAGATATGAAGCAATTACAACAGAAACTGAACATTTCATTTCGGAATCGGCAGCTGTTGAAAATGGCATTCACTCATGCATCCTACGTGAACGAACACCGCTTCGGACACCACCAAGATAATGAGCGTTTGGAATTCCTTGGTGATGCCGTGTTGGAGTTAACGGTCTCCGAGTTCTTGTTTGACCAATGCCCAACACGGCCTGAAGGTGAGCTAACGAAGATGCGTGCATCTATCGTATGCGAACCTTCACTCGTCAAATTTGCGAACCATCTCGAATTTGGACAGTACGTTTTGCTAGGCAAAGGCGAAGAGCTGACAGGGGGCCGGACACGGCCAGCTCTGTTGGCTGATGTGTTTGAGTCGTTTATTGGCGCGCTGTATTTGGATCAAGGACTTGATCCTGTCCGTGATTTCTTGCGGCGCTTCGTCTTTCCACACATTTCGCTCGATGGTAAGCTGCAGACGAATGATTATAAGACGCAGCTCCAGGAGCTAACGCAGCATCACAATTTAGGCGTGCTGGAATATCGCATTGTCGAGGAGCGTGGACCGGCGCATGAGCGCGAGTTCGTATCCGAGGTGTATATGGGAGAACAATGTTTGGGTCGCGGAGCAGGCCGCTCCAAGAAGGAAGCGGAGCAGCAAGCAGCAGCACAAGCTCTTGAACATGTAGTCATACCGAAATCATAACGTACTGAGGGCCGGCGCGATTGCCGCCGGCTCGTTTCGCAGAAAGAGCAAAGAACAGCGTGCGAGACGGGGCAGAAGCCATACCGTTAGTGGCTGGTTTTTGCTCTTTCTTTTCCGAATGGGAGAACTTGGCGAGGATATGGGCGCATAATCGCAGTCGGATAAGCGATTCGAGTACAAGAGAGACGTTGAGGTGAGTAAAGAAAGATGTTCTTAAAGCGGTTGGAACTGGCAGGCTTCAAGTCGTTCGCAGATCGAACCGAATTGGAGTTTGTGCAAGGGATTACAGGTGTCGTAGGTCCGAACGGCAGTGGTAAAAGTAACATATCGGACTCCATCCGCTGGGTACTTGGCGAGCAGAGCGCAAAGTCGCTGCGTGGAGGCAAGATGGAAGATATTATTTTTGCTGGCAGCGACGCACGCAAGGCAGTCAACTACGGGGAAGTGTCTTTGACGCTGGACAACAGCGATGAGGCGCTGCCGCTTGATTATAACGAAGTGACCGTCACACGTCGCGTTCATCGCAGTGGAGACAGTGAGTATTTTATTAACAAGCAGTCGTGTCGGCTGCGTGATATTACCGAGCTATTTATGGATACAGGTATCGGGAAAGAAGCCTATTCAATAATTGGGCAAGGGCGTATAGAGGAAATATTGAGCACCCGATCGGAAGATCGGCGCGGCATATTTGAAGAAGCGTCAGGAATTGTGAAGTACAAGTCGAGGAAAAAGGATGCTACAAGAAAGCTCGATGAGACGGAACAGAATCTGCTGCGGATCCATGACCTTGTGACAGAATTGGAAGATCAAATCGGGCCACTTCGAGAGCAATCGGAGAAGGCGCGCCATTTTAAGCAGCTTCGAGAATGGTTAAAAACAAAAGAAATTGCTGTATACGTACACCAGATCGAGCAGCTTCACCACAATTGGCAGGAAGCAAATGACAAGCTGGCTCGCTTGAAAGAAAGAGAGCTGTCGCTTTCTACGGTTGTGAGCGAGCATGATGCCAAACTAGAGGTCCACCGGATTGAACTTCGCAAGCTGGAAGAAGAATTGGAGAAGCATCAGGCCACGCTGCTTCATTACAGCGAAGAATACGAGAAATGCGAAGGACAGGGAGAAGTACTGCGCGAGCGTAAGCGTAACCTGGTTGCGAATGAGCAGCAGCTGAAGCAGTCCATCGCGTTGACCTCTGAACGGATGCAGGCTAAACAGATTGAGCTGCAGACTGTGCGAGACAAGCTGCGTGCTGTAGAGATTGAAATTCAAGAAGTCAACCACCTCATACAAGCGGAGCAGGAGCGGTTAGTCGGTGTTGCTGGTGGGGCTAGCTCTGATGCTGAGGAGTCGCTTAAAGGGCAATTGCTGGAGATTATGAACCAGATGGCCCAGCAGCGCAATGACATTCGGTATTATGACCAGCAGAAAGAAGCGCTTCAGAAGCGGCTTGATAAGATGTCTGCGGGGCGCAACAAGCGTGAAACCGAACAGAAAGAACTGCATAAGAAAATGGATGATACCAGACGTCGCATGGAATCGATGGCGAATGATCTGGTATATATACGCAATCGTTACATGCAGGAGAGCGAGCAACTGAAACAGGACGAACTTCTGCTCGAAGAAGGGCAACTTGCGGCTCGTAAGTGGCAGCAGAAGTATGATTCGATTCTATCACGTCGCGATACGATGCAGGAGCTTCAGGATGATCTAGACGGCTTTATGCTCGGCGTGCGCGAAGTGCTGAAAGCTGCCCGACGTCCGAATGGCTTAGCAGGTGTTCATGGTGCAGTAGCAGAGCTTATCAGAGTTCCGGAGCAATTGGAAACGGCGATGGAGACTGCTTTGGGAGCGGCGCTGCAGCATGTTGTGATGGAAAATGAATCTGTGTCCCGACAAGCCATTTCTTTTTTGAAGCAGCGTCAGCTTGGACGAGCAACATTTCTTCCATTAGACGTTATTCGTGCGCGCTCCATGCATGATTCGGATCGTCGGGTTGTTGACGGCATGGAAGGCTTTGTTGGTATTGCCGCCGATCTGGTAGAGACACAAAGCGCATATGCGCAAGTGGTTGGCAGCTTGCTTGGCAATGTTGTCATTTCCAAAACACTTGAAGATGCGAACCGGATTGCAGCAAAGCTTAATTACCGTTATCGTGTTGTCACCTTGGAAGGTGACGTCGTCAATGCCGGTGGCTCAATGACCGGGGGAAGTTTGAATAAGAAATCTGCAAATTTGCTTGGCCGCCAACGCCAACTGGAACAGCTTGGCAAGGAAATTACGGAAACAGAAGCTCAGCTCAAGAAGCTGACAGATTCAATAGCAGAGCTAAAGCAGCGCACAACTACTGGTGTGAAGCGGTTGGATGACTTGCGTGAGCAAGGAGAAGCCAAACGAATTAGCGAACAGCATCTGGCAAGTGAGCTTCAGCAAATAGAAAAAGAAGATCGACAGCTGCATATACAAGTAGAAGCGGAGCAACAGGAGCTTGCCCTTGCAAGTGACGAGATGAAAACGTTGGAGGCGGGACGTCACACAGCAGAACAGCGTTTGGCTGAGCTGAAGGTAGACGAAGACCGCATGCATGTGATGATTCAAACAGCAGAGTCGGCAAGACGAGCTAGTGAATCCGAAAAGGAAGAATTACAATCCCAATTGACTGATTTGAAGGTCCGCCAAGGTAAATTGGATCAAGAGCTATTCTCGTTAAGTGAGCAATCGCAGCGAGCTGAACAGGAATCTAAGACTTACGAGCGGGAATATTCTCATCAAACACAGTCGTTAATTCAGGTTCAGATTGATTTGGAGACTGTTGAACGTGAGACAATGAAACAGACGGAAGACTTGAATCATTTCGGTGTGAAAAAGCAGGAAGCTACTACTAGCATCGAATTCAAACGCGCAGATCGGGCGGTATCCGTACAAAAGCTGGATCTTGCGGAAAGTGAAACTCGTGAGCAGCGTACGGAATTAAAGCAGGTAGAAGAAGCGATGCGGCACACGGAGATTCAGGCGAATCGCCTGGATGTTGAGTTGGACAACTTACTGCGCAAGTTAAGCGAAGAATATGAGATGAGCTATGAACTGGCGAAGCATCGTTATCCGATGCCTGAGGACATACAAGCTGCACAGTTGGAAGTTAAGGATTTAAAGCGGCAAATCTCTCAGCTTGGCGAAGTCAATCTTGGCGCGATTGAAGAATATGAGCGTGTGAATGAACGCTATCAGTTTTTGAGTGAGCAGAAAAACGATCTAATCGAAGCCAAAACAACTCTTTATCAAGTCATTAAAGAAATGGATGACGAAATGTCCAAACGATTCAAACATACTTTTGACGCGATTCGCAAGCAATTTGTCGTCGTATTCTCGAAGTTGTTTGGTGGAGGACGAGCTGATTTGGTTCTGATTGAGCCAGACCGCATATTGGATACAGGCATTGATATTGTAGCCCAACCACCGGGCAAAAAGCTGCAAAATCTACAACTGCTATCTGGCGGAGAACGTGCACTGACAGCTATGGCGCTGTTGTTTGCCATTTTGCATGTGAAGCCTGTTCCGTTCTGTGTATTGGACGAAGTAGAAGCGGCGTTGGATGAAGCTAACGTTACACGATTTGCGCAATATTTACGTGAGTTTTCGGAGCAAACCCAGTTTATTGTGGTGACTCACCGCAAAGGTACGATGGAAGAAGCCGACGTTTTGTACGGTGTCACGATGGAAGAAGGCGGCGTATCGAAGCTCGTATCTGTGAGACTGGAAGATGAAGAAGCAATCATTGCATAGAGCGGAGGAAGACAATGAGCTTTTTTAAGAAGCTAAAAGACAGTATAGCGGCAAAAACAGAAGCAGTGACATCGATCTTTAAAGATGGTCTGGAAAAAACCCGCAAAGGATTTGTTGAAAAGGTTACAGATCTGATCACGCGACGTAAAAAAATTGATGAAGAATTTTATGAAGAATTAGAAGAAATTCTAATTGGTGCGGATGTCGGCGTTACGACTGTTATGAATTTGATTGATGATTTGCGTGCTGAAGTGAAGAAACGCAAGATAGAGGAAGCAAAGGATTTGCAACCGATTCTATCTGAGAAGCTAATTGAGCTGCTGCGTGGTGATGAAGCCAACGATTTGCGAATGAACCCTGACGGATTAACCATTATTCTATTTGTGGGTGTTAACGGAGTAGGGAAGACAACTACAATCGGCAAGCTTGCACACCGCTTTAAACAGCAAGGCAAAAGTGTACTCTTGGCAGCCGGGGATACATTCCGTGCGGGAGCGATCGAGCAGTTGGAAGTGTGGGGACAACGAGTTGGTGTGGATGTTGTGAAGCATCAATCTGGTTCAGACCCTGCAGCGGTCATGTATGATGCGGTACAGGCTGCTAAACAGCGAAATGTTGACGTACTGCTCTGTGATACAGCAGGTCGTTTGCAAAATAAGTCCAATCTGATGGAAGAGCTGAACAAAATATTCCGTGTTATTCAACGTGAAGTTCCTGACGCGCCGCATGAGGTACTGATGGTACTGGACGCAACGACTGGGCAAAATGCGCTATCACAAGCTAAGCTGTTCGGAGAGAAGAGTGGAGTTACAGGTTTAGTATTAACTAAACTTGATGGTACGGCCAAAGGTGGTATTGTTATTGCGATTCGCCAGGAGCTTAACTTGCCAGTGAAGTTTGTCGGTCTAGGCGAGAAGATGGATGATTTGCAGCGGTTTGATTCGGAACAATTTGTGCATGCCTTATTTGCAGGCTTGATTCAAGAGCAGGAACAGAAAGAACAGTCTGAAGAACAATAGGCTGCATAGAACAGGACTGTCTAACCTACGGTTGGACGGTCCCTTTTTATTTGTAGTGTTCAGTAGATAGGGGACTCGGTTTATTTAAAACATTGGGATACGCAAGGGGCGTCCTTTAGTTTAGTTCTTTTGCATGACTAAAGAGACGACCCTTCATAGGATGAATTCTGATAAAGTCAATGATGATGTGCTATACTCCATCTCGTCTACTGTACGGAATGCATAGACACTTTATTACTCTATGTAAACAGTGAAGGGTCCACATAAGCAGATTTTGTATGACGACGTAACCAAATACCAATTATGGAGGAGACAAAGAACATTAGACCACCTGTCAAATATACAGCTCTCGCTCCAAAAGTGTCGGCAATCAAACCGCAGAACACGATCGATAAACCAAACAGGATAGTGGATAAAGATTGTTGGGCCGCAAAAAGTATCGGCTGTTCCTCCAACGGAATGATGCGCTGAATATAGGTACGCTGAGCCACATCACGCAGCTGATAGCATGGACCCATAATAAGAACCAACAACAGGGCAACGTAGGGAGTGCTGTTCCAAGCATAGAACAATACCAGCAAACTGAAGCTGAACGAACCGATGATGATAGATCGTACCAGGTGATGCTCTACCTTATTTGCTAACTTGACAATTAATAATCCCCCAAGTAGAGTCCCTGCATAATAGGCTGCATTAATATACCCCCACCAAGCCTCTGTCTGGCCAAGAACTTGTTGGACAAACACAAGTGTAACCGCACCAATCCATATACCGCTGGCTATGCCTTCGATGATATCCATAATGGTGATCATCCTGACATGGGGCAGCGTAAAGAGAATGCTCCAACCAGACCTTAAAGAAGTCTTAGAAGTTGTCGATCCGTGACTTTCCTGCAGACGTACACAGAACAAAATTAAGCTGCTTAGTCCTAATAGAAGAGCACTTAGCTGGAGCACGGGAATTTCTCCAAGAGTATGTATAATGATCCCTCCAACGGTCCAGCCAAATAAGGATATCATTTGCGTGCCGGTTGAGACTAGGCTGTTGGATTTCACCCACTGATCTTGCCGTACAACTCGTGGAAATATAGCAGATGAAGCGGCAGATGCAGCACCTTCCGAATATCCGATACATGCTGCACAGACAAGAGCCGTCACAATAAGAAGGTTATTCGAGAAGTTGTTCTGAAAGGGCAGCAGAGCAAAGGTAAACAAGATACCAAGCATGAACTGTAACAGTTGAAAACGGTGGGCGACTATGTGCAAGGGGTACTTTTGATACCAAAAAGGTAACGATAAACCACTTAATAACACAGCTATGGAGCGTACAAAAGTAACGGCACCAGCCATCAAAGCGGACTCTGTTGCTCCGTATATAATGGCTATCCATGTCATTAACCAGAGCGAGCTTGCTAAACTGGACAGTGAACGGCTTGTCCAAAGCATGTAAAACAATCGATTCATCCTTGTCACGATCCCTTATCACTTAGTAAATAAAAATGTTTCATAAGTGTATAATCGTCTTCCATCATTTGTCTATACGGAGCTGCGCTGCAATTATCCAATTGCAATGCAACTGCATATATTGTTAATCCAAAAGGGAATAGGCAGGTGCGGAGGGGGATGATGCAATGACAAGTAATCGAGCACAGCGGGAAGAATGGGCAAATACTTGGACACATGGATGGGGGCTTATCCTAAGTATCATTGCAAGCACTGCACTCTTTATTAAAGTGGGATGGAGCGGGACGGCGAGTCAGCTATTAGGTGTAGTTGCTTATACATTATCATTAATGTTAATGTTTACAACTTCATCACTTATGCACCGATTGCCAGAGGGGGCGAAAAAAGAACGATACATTATGTACGATCATATGGCCATCTACATATGTATCGCAGGTACGTATACTCCATTTTTACTGTTAAAAATAGGTACTTTTGCAAGTGCTGTACTTCTAATAGGTATATGGATTCTTACCATTGCGGGTGTGGTGTGGAAAAGATATTATACCGGTAGATTTATATTATTATCTACACTTATATATCTAGTAATGGGCTGGTCTGTTGTACTGATCTGGGATAATTTAGCTGATGCCTTGTCGATTGAAGGTGTTGGATGGCTCTTGAGCGGCGGAATAGCTTATACAATCGGTATCATATTCTTTCTATGGCGGGGATTGGTCTATCATCATGCGATCTGGCACGTTATGATCATTATTGGCGCAGCTTGTCACTATATATGTATGTGGAGGTATGTATTCACATGAAGCAATGCCCAAATACCCCTGGTATCATCTCATCCATGAAAGGGGTATTGTAGTGGGGTTATTAGCCTGTGTGTTGTTCGCTGTCACTTGACCATTCGTTGTTAGTTCCATAATACTGCCGCAGTTCTTTCACATAGTGGCTCTGTTTTCTGGTGTCAAAGCCGTTAAATAACTGGTGCTGTTCAAGCACACAATCCCCGTTCAAGTGCGCAATGGTACGGTCGACGGTCTGAATAAGTGTCTGTAGACGTTCTGCTTTCTTTAATAGCAGTTCCCGGTGGTGGTTTAATGCTTCTAACTGATCGAATGAATCTTGAATGATCAGTTCTTGAATCGTTGACAGCGGCATATCTAGTTCACGAAAAAAAAGGATGTGTTGTAGCTGAACGAGCTGGGCTTGCTCATAATAGCGATAGCCGTTATCCCCATAGTAAGCGGGGTTCAACAATCCAATCTGATCATAGTAACGAAGTGTGCGGATACTTACGCCAGATAGTTCAGATACCTCTTGAACGGTGTAGGCCATGGGTCATCTCCTTTCGTGATACTAGCATAAAGGATGACGTAACGAGAGAGTCAAGTATTATTTCATCAATTGTTTATTGTCCATCCTTATTTATGTCTGTGATTTTTAATAATATGATTTGCTTATGAATCTCATAGTGACAACGCTATCATTTTGATATTATAATAGATTTGGAAGTGACAATATAATCCAACGGGAGGCGAATTGATGAATTTAAAATTTCCGTACTCGCGCAGCTTTATGGTGCGAAGTTTAAGCGCTTTGCTCGGGGTGACGATGCTAGCATCCGGAACCCTTACGCTAACGGCCAACGCTCAAGGGACAACAAGTGAAGTAGTCTCACAAGCAGCCGTGCAAGCATGGCAGGCGAACAAGGCATTTGTTGCCGGTGACATTGTGTCTTATAGTGGAAAGCTCTATAAGGCAAAGTGGTGGTCCTTTAACAGCAGACCAGATCTGAATGCCGATTCTTCCTGGGAACTGCTTAGCAGCGAAGATACAACGCCGCCAACAGCTCCTACCAACCTTGTTTCGACTTCACAAACCGCCTCATCGATTACGTTATCTTGGATTGCTTCTACTGACAACGTAGGTGTTATCGGATACGACATCTACCGTAATGACATCAAAGTGGGATTTACTGTCTCCAAACTTTTCACCGATTATGAATTACAGCCCGACACTTCTTACCAATATGTTGTTAAAGCCCTTGATGCGGCAGGCAACCAGACGAATAGCTCATCCATATCTGTGAAAACGATTACAGGAGCGCCAGAACTATCAGTAGGTGAAAGTCGGTTATTGACAGATTCTCAGATCATTTCTTTGTGGAACGGGATTGATTCGCAATATAGTCCCGACAAAGCAGAGGCAGCGATCAATGCAGCACTTCCTAAAGCACAATATGAAGACTTATTCCCGTTACGCGCGGGGACACCAGAGTGGCACGCTATTGCAAAAGGAAAGTACTACTATAAAGAAGGTCTTACAGATTATTACTCGTATGACAATTTGATAGCTGCTGTACGAGAGGTAGCTAACGTCAAGTACAAAGATGTATATCGTGAAGGCGACGTATTCGCCAAGCAGATTTACCGCCTTGATAAGGCATCAAAGAAAGAGACGCTAGTCTATCAGTCTGCTGACTTTAAAGCTCCTAAAAATGTGAACAAGCCGCTGATCAATCGGATTGTGGATTTTGGTACGTTTGTGAAGGAAGGGGCGGAGAACAACCGCAAGCGTGAGCTGGCAGCATTTCTAGCTAATATTGCCCATGAGACTGGCGGTGGCTGGGCGACTGCACCAGGCGGCGAACTACGTTGGGCACTGTTCTTTAACGAAGAGTTAAACTACGTCAATGGCACGGGTGGTATTGGCTATGTAGATCAAGATCATCCCGACTACCCTCCTGTTCCAGGCAAGTCATATCATGGTCGCGGTCCCATTCAATTAAGCTGGAACTACAATTATGGCTTGATTGGCGCCATCATTTATGGGGATCAGAATGTGCTGCTCCAGAATCCTGACGTTGTAGCTCAAGACGGTAAGATTGGGTTCATGACTGCACTCTTGTTCTGGATGATTCCGCAAGATCCAAAGCCATCCAACCATGACATTATGGTAGGAAATTATGTGCCTACGGCAGAGCAGTTGGCGAAAGGGCTTGTTCCTGGGTTTGGTGCTACTATTATGGTCATTAATGGTGGACAAGAAGGCAATTTGGATGAGTCTGATGTTCGTATCAAGCGCCGTGTAGGCCACTACCTTGATCTAACAACGCGCAGCGGGGCGAACATTGAAGGCGAGAAGCTGAACACACTTGGCATGCAGCCGTTCTAATTTAAGAGGAGGTATCTTCGTACAATTTGACTTACTCATACCAGTATTCATACGACAGGGAATATTTGGCCCTGAATCACACTAACTTAGGAGGCTTATTATGTACTCAAAATATCCTTTTTCGCGTGCCTTTATTCTTCGTAGTTTAAGTGCAGTGCTTGGGGTGACATTATTATTGTCCAACACTCCGATCGCGATGGCGGCTGGAGAGCCAGCACCAAGCGTACAGGACGCAACAACCCAATCGACCGCACCTGCGTGGCAGGCTGCTAAAGTCTACGTTGGCGGAGATATCGTATCGCATGAAGGCAAGCTGTTTAAAGCCAAGTGGTGGACACAAGGCGACAATCCTAATGCTGCACTAAGCAGTTCAGATTCACCTTGGCAGCATATTGGTTCTGATACAGGCGGAGGAACTGATACAACGCCTCCAAGCACCCCACCAGGACTTTCCTCGACAGCTCAGACTTCCACTTCGATAACGCTTGCTTGGAACGCAGCTACTGATAATGTAGGTGTGACACAGTATGATATTTACCGCAACAATGTTAAAGTTGGCTTCTCCGCGACGACTTCATTCACTGATAATGGCTTACAAGCAGATACGACTTACAGTTATACGGTCATCGCATTGGACGCTGCTGGAAACGCTTCAACGTTAAGTTCTGCCTTATCGGTCAAAACTGCAGTTGATAACGGTACTGGTGGACCGTTCCTGCAAGTCGGTCAAAGCCGTGTTATTACAGATGTGCAAATACAAGCGACTTGGGGGGGGATAGACCCGCATTATGCACCTTCTCAAGCAGCAGCATCCGTGACAGCGGCGCTTCCTCAAGCGGATTATGAAGCTTTATTCCCGCTTCGTATCGGATCTGCTGAATGGCACACGGTTGCGGTCGGCAAGCCATACTATAAGCCAGGTCAAGTTGACTATTATTCATATGATAACTTGATTGCTGCTGTACGTGATGCTGCAAATATTAAATACAAAGAAGTGTACCGTGGCGGCAGCACTTGGACCAAGCAAATCTGGCGCTTGGATAAAACGGCCAAGACAGAAACGCTGTTATACCAAGAGCCAGAGTTTAATGCTGAATGGAATCTTAATAAACCGACAACATCGCGTATTGTCGACTTTGGCACTTTCCTTAAGGAAGGTACAGAAACCAACAAGAAACGTGAGCTTGCTGCGTTCTTGGCAAATATCGCCCACGAAACAGGCGGTGGTTGGGCAACTGCGCCAGGCGGCACATTACGCTGGGGCCTGTTCTTTAATGAAGAAGTCTCTTATATTAATGGACAGGGCGGCGTTGGATATGTACAAGCCAATAGTGACTATCCAGCAGTTGCAGGCAAATCTTATCATGGTCGTGGCCCGCTTCAATTAAGCTGGAATTATAATTATGGACTTATCGGATCGATTATATTCGGCGACAAAAATGTCTTACTTCAAAATCCTGAAAAGATAACACAAGATGGCAAGCTCGGCTTTATGACAGCGATGCTGTTCTGGATGACACCACAGGATCCGAAGCCATCGAGTCATGACATTATGGTTGGCAACTATGTGCCGACCGCTGCTCAGATAGCCAAGGGACTCGTTCCGGGGTTCGGAGCGACAATCATGGTTATCAACGGCGCGTTCGAAGGCAACAAAGACGAAAGCGATGTCCGAGTCGGCCGCCGAATTGGCCATTATCTTGACATTACAGGACGATCAGGTGTTAATGTGCAAGGAGAGAAGCTGAATACGTTAGGTATGCAGCCTTTCTAAGGATTATATAAGTGGTTATAAAAGATCCAGTTCCCGAGGCAAACAGCTTCGGGAACTATTTTTTTGGATGTTGGTTTTATGTTAAGGTAAACCCCTTGACATCTGCTCTGTAATTCGATATGATAAGGAACGTCGATGGGCTGTAAAGTGTTTTTCCTTGACGAAAGGAGTGGCCCGTATGAACGATGAACAGTTGTTAGCCAAGACGAATCGCATTAATATGTTATTCGACTTTTACGATCAGTTGCTGACTGAGAAGCAACAGACTTTTCTGAAATGTTATTTTCAAGATGATTTTTCCTTAGGCGAAATTGCTGCAGAGTTTGGTATTAGCAGGCAGGCCGTGTATGAGCATATTAAGCGGGCGGAGCAGACGTTGGAGACTTACGAGAGCAAGCTTCAATTGCTTGTGAAGTTTGAAGCTCGCACGAAGCTGCATGCCCAACTGCAGAACGCCCTTTCGGATATAATGTACATACCCGACCCGCAGCGCGCGGAACTGCAGATGATTGTCCGTGAACTGCAGGCGTTGGAATAAGGGAACGGGGTGAAGGTTATGGCATTTGAAGGATTATCAAGCCGATTGCAGAACGTATTTAGCAAGTTGCGCGGCAAAGGCAAAGTTAACGAGGAAGATGTAAACGAAGCAATGCGCGAGGTGCGACTTGCACTTCTTGAGGCGGATGTTAACTTCAAAGTCGTTAAAGATTTTATTGCTAAAGTTAAAGAAAAAGCCATAGGCCAAGAAGTGATGAAGAGCTTCACGCCTGGGATGGTTATTATCGACATCGTTAATAAGGAATTAACGGAACTGATGGGTGGTACAGCTGCCAAGCTGGAGAAAGCAACCAAGCCTCCTACCGTCATTATGATGGCTGGTTTGCAAGGGGCAGGTAAGACAACGACGTCCGGCAAGTTGGCTAAGCTTCTTCAGAAACAGAACCACAAGCCACTTCTCGTGGCTGCGGATGTATATCGTCCGGCTGCAATTAAGCAGCTCCAAGTGTTGGGTAGCCAGATTAACGTGCCGGTGTTTGCTTTGGGAGATCAAGCAAATCCGGTTGATATCGCGAAGCAGGCGCTTGACCATGCACGTGAGAATCATCTAGATTATGTCATTATTGATACAGCAGGTCGACTGCATATTGATGAGGCATTAATGGATGAACTAAAGCAAATTCATGCCACAGTTAATCCGTCTGAAGTACTGCTCGTGGTTGATGCCATGACAGGTCAAGATGCTGTTAACGTTGCAGAAAGCTTTAACCAACAGCTTTCGTTGACAGGTGTTGTCTTAACGAAGCTGGATGGAGATACACGTGGTGGTGCAGCACTTTCCGTTAAAGCAGTAACGGGTTGTCCGATCAAGTTTGCGGCGCTCGGAGAGAAGATTGACGCACTGGAGCCGTTCCATCCGGAACGTATGGCTTCACGTATTCTCGGCATGGGGGACATGCTGTCGCTTATTGAGAAGGCGCAGGCAGGTATTGATGCAGATAAAGCTAAGGAAATGGAGATGAAGATGCGTAACGCATCATTTACCTTCGATGATTTCCTGGAGCAGATGCAGCAAGTTAAGCAGCTTGGGCCGATCGATCAGATTCTGGATATGATTCCTGGTATGAATAAGGTAAAGCAGACACAGAACTTGAAGGTTGATGAGCGTCAGATGGGACGCATCGAGGCGATTGTACGTTCAATGACACACGCAGAACGTCAAGACCCTGATCTGATTAACCACAGCCGTCGCAAGCGTATTGCTACGGGTAGCGGAACTACGCTGGCCGATGTGAATCGACTCATCAAGCAGTTTGATGAGATGCGTCGTGTGATGAAGCAGTTTTCAGATATGATGGGACCCAAAGGTCCGAAAATGATGAAGAATCTCAAAAGCAAAGCCGGTAAAGGGATGAAATTCCCGTTCCGTTAATGCCTATAGTTAGATAATTCCGTTAAGGAGGTGAATTTCGTGGCAGTACGTATTCGTTTGAAACGCATCGGTGCTCATAAAGCGCCTTTCTACCGTGTAGTTGTTTCTGATTCCCGTTCCCCGCGTGACGGTCGTTTTATCGAGGAAATCGGTTACTACAATCCGGTAGCACAACCTGCAGTAGTTAACATCGACGAAGAAAAAGCGTTGAAATGGCTGCAAACAGGTGCTCAGGCTTCTGACACGGTTCGCAACTTGCTTAGTCAAGCTGGCGTGATGAAGAAGTTTCATGAATCTAAATTGCAGAAATAAATAAATCGTTCGGAGGGTCGCGAATGATAGAGTTAGTGTCAGTAATTGCACGGGCTTTGGTCGATCATCCGGATGAGGTCCGTGTTGAAGTTGTCGAGAAAGAGCATGTTGTCATCTATGAGCTTTACGTTCACCCCGACGATGTCGGAAAAGTGATTGGGAAGCAGGGCCGCATTGCCAAGGCGCTTCGCACGGTCGTCACATCGGCAGCCGTTAAGGTTCCTAAACGGGTTGCTGTGGACATTATTTCTTAATAGGTCGATGAGGGTTAGGAGAAATCCTAACTCTTTTTCGTATGAATAGAGCAGTTGAATTACTGTACTGCGTTGTGTTCAGCAGTAGTCAGAGTCAGAAGTTGACTTTACATACACGTACTGATAGGCTTCATCTAGGCAATAATAAAGCATATTATGAAGATAACCCCGTTGCAGGAGGATAAAGATGGCTGAACAATTATTTACGGTGGGCAAGGTTGTTAATACACATGGCATCCGAGGTGAGATAAAGGTTATCTCCCATACCGATTTTCCAGAAGAACGATTTGCGCCTAAAAGTAATCTTGTATTATTTAACGAAGAGTCTCGTCAGACAGTAGATGTCACAGTTGAGAGCTCCCGCTCACATAAGAACTTATTTATTATGAAGCTGAAGCAATATTCCAATATTAATGAAGTGGAGAAATATAAAGGCTGGCTGTTAAAAGTATCAGATGAGCATCGTGCTGAGCTGGAAGAAGATGAATATTACTACAGTGATATTATTGGCTGCAGGGTTGTATCAGACGAAGGCGAGGAATTGGGTACAATTAGCGAAATATTAGCCCCAGGTGCCAACCATGTCTGGGTAGTTAAGCAGCCTAAGGGTAAGGAATTATTACTTCCCGTTATTGATGAGGTTGTGCTGAACGTCAATGTAGAGGACAAGCTTATCACGGTCCATGTGATGGAGGGATTGATCTAATGCGAATTGACGTGCTGACGCTGTTCCCGGAAATGTGTGAAGGTGTGTTCAGCACCAGCATTATGGGTAGAGCGCGGGAAAAAGGGCTCGTACAGCTCCAAGCAACGAACTTCCGTCAATTCTCGACAAACAAGCATTCGACCGTAGATGATTATCCGTATGGTGGAGGAGGCGGAATGGTATTGAAGCCAGAGCCGATCTTTGCTGCGGTTGAACATTTGATGGAATTAACATCGATGCAGCCTGCACAGGAGAGTACTCTGTTAACGGATGTACAAGTCTCTGCAGCAAGTGGGATACCTGAGCAGGATATGTCAAGAGATGCTGGCATGAAATTGCGAGAAACAGGGATCGACGATTCCTGCCATGAGGACCAGGTACATTCCTCTTCGAAGGCTGCTTCGCCCAGGATCATTCTGATGTGCCCACAAGGTGAAACGTTCACCCAAGCTAAGGCAGAAGAACTGGCTCAGGAAGAGCATCTTATATTTATTTGTGGCCATTATGAAGGATATGATGAGCGTATTCGTGAGCATCTTGTCACGGATGAATTGTCGATAGGTGATTACGTATTGACAGGAGGAGAGCTTCCCGCGATGGTCATCGCCGATGCGGTAGTACGTTTGCTGCCAGGTGTACTTGGCAACGAATCGTCAGCAGTAACCGATTCATTCAGTACTGGGCTACTTGAATATCCGCATTACACACGTCCAGTCGAATATAGAGGCTGGCAAGTGCCGGATGTGCTTATATCTGGTCATCATGCGAATGTGGACAAGTGGCGTCGTGAACAGTCGCTTAGACGTACATGGGAGCGCAGACCGGATTTGTTGAATAAGGTCGAGTTGAGCGCGAAGGAACGAAAGTGGCTGCAGGAACTGAAGTTGCAAGCTGTAGAGGCACGCAAAGACTAACAGAAGGAGGTCATCCTGTGTGGAAGAGGATGACTTCTTATATTTGCTTGTACGATGAATTTGCATTTGAATTTGAAGAACAACGTATATAAAAAAGGCCGCTTCAGAGGTTAGTGGGTACTCCATGAAACGGCCGCTTTAGTTCCTACTTGAGAATACTGCGGTGATCATATTTGGTTTAGCTAAAACGACAAAAGCCCTACCTCTCTTCCGTCCTTGCGGCTCCTTGACCGCGCCAGTGTGAATCAGTATTACCAATTGAATCGTCAATTCTTTAGGGTTAGTTGGGAATTAGACTTTCATATGAGGAGTTAGCTATTCTTGCTTGAGGAACTTAATGTGAGGATGGATCTCACATGCAACTATAATAGTATATCATTAATGTATAATTAAAGCTAGCAAGTTCTGTTGTATGGAAATTATTTCATTATTTCTGCTGTACCCATTTCAAAAAGTAGAAAACATAGGAGCGAGATATGAACCATTTGGACGTAAACATACTAACATTAAGAGCAGAAACAATCTTGAACGATTTAGATCAATCGGATGGCGAAGTTAGAATCGTAATGAAAGAAATGATTGATAACCTGCGAATGCTAGAAAAACAAAATGAAAGCTTACGTAAACAAATCGCAGCTCAACAAAAAAATAAAATGTCCAGTAAGCTAAGAGATGCATTGTATGAATAGCTATTTATAGCTCCTTTAATCAATCGTATTGTTAAAGTTATAGATGCTGTTTCTGCTGTTCAAATGTTTGATGTAAAAGTGACTATACAACTGAAAGAGCAGCGTTTATAGAGATGCAAGGTCCCTGTTAATAAATTGGTTATGCGCAACCGTGCCACACCACTTTATGCAACGGGGGCTTTTTTATTTTTTCATGAGGCTTATATTTTCCTTTAATGCAATTAAATGTTTAGACAATAAAATGATCATATGATAATTTATTTATTGCTTATGTCATATCCATTAAATTGTTTAAAAACTAAATAATTTTAAAAATGTATATTTTTTAAAAATTAAGACGTGGATAGACAGAGTTACAGCATATATAAAATTATCGGGGGAGTTTGGGATGAAGAGGCTTAAATTATCATTTGTTTTATTGTGTTCAGTAGTATTATTGTTAACGGTTAGTCCAGTATTTGCTGCAACAAGTCAATATACGAATGGTTTGTTGGATAAGGTGCCTATATATGTTGGCTCGGCGGTAGGAGAAGGTACTACAGTTTCCGAGATGACTGATGATAATCCAGCAAACAGAGCTATTGTAGATACAAATAAATTAGCATGGTATAAATTTTCCACTCCGCAGGTGATCAATTCGTTCGTTCTAAAAACGAATGGTGAAACAAAAATTGAGTTTTACGATGAGAAACTAGAATTGTTAGAAAAAGTTAATCCATTGCCTATTGATGGGATACAAACATTACCTAAGGCAATCACTAAGGTATCAATAATAGTCTTGAAACCAACTACCTCTGCTTATGTGCATGAGTGGAACGTATTTGAAACTCCTTCAACTCCGCCGTCTGCGACAACGATCACCTGGATTCAGGCAGGCGATAAAATGGTGAATTTCGACTGGAAGTCCACAGGTGCAAAGTCATACAATGTCAAACGAGCGACATCGTCTGGTGGGCCCTACACAATCACTGCATCTAATGTTACAACTACTACATATACAGACAAGACTGTAAATAACGGAACAACTTATTATTATGTTGTTTCAGCAGCGAATGAAGCAGGAGAAAGTGCGAATTCACCTGAAAAGGGAATAAAGCCAGAAGCAACACAGTATACGGGGGGGTACCTGGATCGTATTAAAATTAACTTAGGGCCAAACATAGGGAGTGTCTCGGAATCAGTAAAAGAGATGACTGATAACGATCCAAACAGTAGAGTTGCGATTTATGGTAATAAATTTGCATGGCACACCTTTGCAGATCCTGTGGACATAAGTTCAGTGGTCGCTAAATCGAATGGTGATACTATTATGGAATTTTATGATGATCAGTTCGGGTTGCTACTAAAATATAAGCCATTATTAAATGATGGCATTCAGACTTTGCCAGAGACTCTTACAGATGTGAAAACTATTGTTTTTAAGCTTACTTCACAATCTTCATCATATATTCATGAATGGAACGTTTTTGGAACACCATCTATGGCACCAGCGCAAACAAAAATTAATTGGATCTATGGTGGAGATAAGCTTGTTAAGCTAGAGTGGGTCGATACAGGTGCTAAATCATACAATATAAAACGTTCTACTTCAAAGGGAGGGCCCTATGCTTCACTCGCAGCAAACATAACGGGTACTTCATACATCGATAAAGCTGTCACTAATGGAACGACATATTATTATGTAGTAGCATCAGTAAATGAAGCAGGAGAAAGTGCATACTCACCTGAAAGATTTATCAAACCACAAGCAACCAATTACACTGGGGGCTTACTTGATGGCCTTACGTTAGATGCAGGTGACAGATTCTTGGATCCAACTACAACTACAAAAGTGCGAGAGTTAACAGATAATGATACAGATACTTCTTTATCAGTAGGTAGCAGAACGGCGGTAGTATGGTATACATTTGATTCTGCAAAAGAAATTTCATCTTTTATTGTTGGATCCCGTGCTTCATTTAAATTAGAACTATATGATAAAAAAAATAAATTGTTGTATGAGCAAGCAACTGCGGTAAAAGAAGGTGTTCAGCTACTTCCATCACCTATCGGAAACGTATGGACTGTTGTGCTAAAAGGTGAGAATTGGGCGAGTGAATGGAACGTGTTCGGTAAAAATGAACATCAACCTGTGCCAGCGCCGCTAAACCTGACTGCTACAGCTGGAGATAAATCAGTTGTTTTGAACTGGAGTAAGGTCAACAATGGAACAGGATATAATGTAAAACGCAGTACAAAAGCAGGTGGCCCGTATGTGACGGTTGCTACCGTAACAGGCAGTACTTACAGCTACACAGACAATACAGTCACAAATGGTACGACTTACTACTATGTAGTATCTGCAGTAGATGCGATTAGTGAAAGTGGAAATTCCAACGAAGCATCTGCTACGCTAAAAGGTGGAGACGTTGTTATTCCACCGATAACAGATGATGGCCAATCCGGTAATCGTGCATTGCTGCGCCTCATTCTGAACAACGGCATTGAAAAAGAATTTGATTTGTCGATGAAAGAAGTAAATGCTTTTATTACTTGGTACGAAGGCCGGGCAGCTGGAAAAGGATCTGTTATGTTTGCAATTGATAAGCACAACAATAATAAAGGTCCATTCAAAAATCGTAAAGATTATGTGTTCTACGATAAAATCATTACATTTGAAGTGAACGGCTATGATTCGGCTGATCAACCATCAGTACCAGAGCAAAAGCCGAATGGCAACGGTTCAAATGGCAACAACCAACCTGAGCCTGAAGAGCTAATGTAACAATAGTTTGAACGTTTATGATATGACTGTAAAGGTATTATCTCTTAGATGACAATTGGATAAATACTTAACAACAAAATATCATTGATATGTCTTAACAAGTTGGAATCCAATGCTTCATTTAGAAACAGAACTCCATATGATGGTTGTGTTGGCAAAGTTCGTTATTGCTTTTCATGAATTGTTCAGTCTCCTTCACTAAAATAGGTACAAAAGACTATTTTCTTATAGTGGAGGAGCCCGAGAGATGCAAGAAGAAACACAATCTGAAAAGGAATACTTATGGGTAGGGGCTTTATTAGTTGGTGTGTTTATCGGTTGCTGCTACGTTATAGGACAATCGTAATGTACTGATAAATGAGCTTGAAGTGTGCCTCTCTACATATTTGTTGTATTCCGCTGCAGGATATGCTACAATACATCTGTTGTGTTGAATACGGCGGTCCTCTACATACTGTGACGAGTAAGCCATTGATGCTGCTCTGAGGTGTAAGAACGTCTGTGTGGAAGGAGGGAGTCATAGATGAATATCGTACAAGCAATTACACAAGAACAACTTCGTAAAGATGTACCAAGCTTCCGCCCTGGTGATACTTTGAAAGTATTTGTTAAAGTTATCGAGGGAACTCGTGAGCGCGTTCAGCTGTTCGAAGGTGTTGTAATTAAGCGTCGTGGTGGTGGAATCAGTGAAACATTCACTGTTCGCAAAATTTCCTACGGTGTAGGTGTTGAGCGTACATTCCCAATTCACTCGCCAAAAATCGATAAAATCGAAGTGGCTCGCCGTGGTAAAGTGCGTCGTGCGAAGCTTTATTATCTTCGTAATCTTCGCGGTAAAGCAGCGAGAATTAAAGAAATTCGTTAATTGGAACAACCGGGGGCTTGCACATAGCGCAAGCCCCTTTTGCTATCTATTGCGAAATGGTTTACGCTTATAGCATGATATAGACAATCTATACGCATCCTAAGAAGAAAGCGGGGCAAGCTTGTGGAGCAAGAAAAGCAATTAAACGAAACGAATACAGTGGATCAATCCAGTGTACAAGCGCGTAAAAAAAATGAACTTGTTGAATGGATTAAAGCGATTGCAGTAGCTGTAGTGCTGGTTGTTGTAGTCAGATGGTTATTATTCGCCCCGTTTATAGTGGATGGTCCATCGATGGAACCTAATTTTTGGACGGGAGAGCGGCTTATCGTTAACAAAGTGCTGTATGATTTCCGAGATCCGAAGCCGGGAGAAGTAGTTGTATTTGAGGTACCGGCAGAGGGACGTGATCTCATTAAGCGTGTAATCGGCGTAGCTGGTGATACAATTGAGTACAAAGGTGACGATTTGTTCATAAACGGCAAAAAAGTAGAGGAGCCTTACATACAAGAAGCATTGGATAAAGCGCACCAGGACGGCGGGCTTTATAACAACAAGGATTTCCCGAATGAGATGCTAAAAGACAACAAAGTACCAGAGGGGTACATTTTTGTGATGGGGGACCATCGTAATAACAGTACGGATAGCCGAGTGCTTGGTTTTATACCATTAAAGGATATTATAGGTAGAGCGGATGTCATCTTCTGGCCTTTGAAGGATATTCAAATGATCAAACATCACTAACACATAAACATCAAGAGAACAGATAGGGGGTGGATAGCGATGTCGATTCAATGGTTCCCAGGACATATGACAAGGGCGCGGAGACAAATACAAGAGAAGCTTAAGCTGATCGATGTGACAATAGAGCTACTGGATGCTCGATTGCCGTTGTCTAGCCGCAACCCGATGATTCATGAGATACTCGGTGATAAGCCAAGGCTCATATTGCTTAACAAGTCAGATCTGGCTGATCCTGACGTGACAGCTAGATGGATAGACGTATTTCGTAAAGAAGGCCATACAGCAATTACGGTCGATGCTTCATCCGGAACGAATATACAGAGCATCCAGGTAGAGGCTCGCAAGCTGCTGGAAGAGAAATTTGCTCGTCAAGCGGCAAAAGGGATGAGACCACGTCCTGTAAGGGCTTTAATCGTAGGAATCCCGAATGTTGGCAAGTCAACCTTGATCAATAAACTTGCGGGTCGCCAAGTAGCAGCTACAGGCGATCGCCCCGGCGTCACGAAAGGGCAGCAATGGATTCGGGTTGGCAATGAGATGGAATTGCTCGATACACCAGGTATTTTATGGCCCAAGTTCGAGGATCAGATGGTTGGTTACCGTCTAGCTGCGACTGGTGCAATAAAGGACCAAATATTAAATGTTGAAGATGTAGCTTTCTATGCAATAAAATATTTATCCACCCATTACAGCGAGCGATTGCAGGAACGATTCGAACTAGAGTCGCTGCCTAATATTGAGAACGATGATCCGAATGAGATTGTTGCCGTGATGGAGCAGATCGGACGAAAGCGCGGCTGTCTTGTTAGCGGCGGACGTGTTGATTTGGAGAAGGCATCAGGGATCATTTTGCGTGAGCTGCGTGCAGGTAAGATGGGAAGGCTAACGTTCGAAGTACCTGAGGCGCGCAAGCGTTCTTAGAATACGAGACATGCAATAGTTATAATAAGTAAGCCGTCAGCACTTAGGGTGCTGACGGCTTTTAAGTGTTGCTCTCTTGAATGGATAAAGTAGCTCTATTAAACGAATAAAAATAAGATAATTGATGTAAATGTTTCTAGTTGTATTGCCGTCACTAGGCATCTGGATATACAATATACGGATGAACCGGAGAGGGGGATCGGAATGGCACGTGCAAAACAAGAGAGTGCAGATGTGGATCTGCTATTATGGGAGAAACGATATTGGGATCAGGGGTATGAATGGATAGCGGGAATCGATGAAGTAGGACGCGGCTGTCTGTTCGGAGACGTAATAGCCGCCGCTGTGATTTTACCTAAGGGAGTTATAATTAAGGGGATTAATGACTCTAAGAAGTTAACAGAGAAGAAGAGAGAGTTTTTATATGATCAGATTATTGGACAAGCTGCGGCTTGGGCTGTAGCAAGAATGGATGCAGCGAAGATTGACGAAGTTAATATTAAGCAAGCTACACGTTTAGCGATGAAAGAGGCAGTTACTCAACTGCAGATACGTCCTGATGTTTTATTAATAGATGCGGAACGGATAGAATGTAATTTACCTCAGGAATCCATCATTAAAGGGGATGCAACCAGTCAGTCAATAGCTGCAGCATCTATTGTTGCCAAGGTAACACGAGATCGCTTGTGTGCAGGTGAGTGGGATCAACTATACCCTGCATATGGGATTGGTGTACATAAAGGATACGGCACGAAACTCCACCGTGAGAAGCTATTGGAGCTGGGACCAACTCCTATGCATCGTAAATCCTTTTTAACAAAAATATGGGATGAACAGCTGACCTTATTCTAGTGAAATTAAAAGTATGCCTGATGAAGACATTCCCAAGGGAGTGTCTTTTTTCGATAGACTGAGCTGCATAATATTGCCGGTATATCCAAGCGAAATGATATGTTATGATATTCGTGCTTTTGAAGTGTACAAACGTCCATTCAAAGAGGACAAAATGCAAGGTTTGTCCGCAAGACAGCTAGAGAGGGGAACATCAATGAAAAAAGTGGGCCTGTTAAGCCGTATCATAATTGCGATCCTATTAGGAATCGGTCTTGGGATGATTGCTCCGGATTGGTTCATTCGAATATTTGCTACATTTAATGGGATTTTTGAAAGTTTTTTGAGCTTCTGCATTCCGCTAATTATCGTTGGGTTTATTGTGCCTGGTATTGGCGAACTTGGGCGGGGTGCTGGCAGAATGGTTGGACTAACTGCTATTATCGTATATGCCTCGACGATTGGGGCAGGCATGTTGGCTTACGGTACAGCAGAGCTGACGTTTGATTCGTTGTTGTCAGGATCTTCACTTGTCAATTCGGGTAATCCAGCGGAAAAGCTTTTGAAAGGTTACTTTTTACTAGAGATGCCACCGCTGTTTGATATAATGACTGCCCTTATCTTGGCGTTTATGTTAGGGATCGGGATAACGGTTGTGCAGGCAAAAACGCTAATGAGTGCCTCCGTTGAGCTAAAAGGTATTATAAGCAAAGTGATATCAACTATGATTGTTCCATTGCTTCCGTTTCATATTGCTGGAATCTTTATGAATATGACACAGGCAGGAACTGTTGCAACGATACTGCAGGTGTTTATTAAAGTGTTTGCTGTAATCTTATGTTTGCATGTCATCAGCTTGCTGCTGCAATACTCGATAGCAGGAGCTTTAAATAAGCGTAATCCATTTAAGATGCTGCGGACAATGCTGCCTGCATACTTAACTGCACTTGGTACTCAGTCCTCTGCTGTCACAATTCCTGTTACACTACAGCAGACTAAGAAGCTTGGGACTGACGAGGAAGTAGCAGACTTCGTTGTACCCTTGTGTGCTACGATTCATATCACGGGCTCTACGATTACGATCACATCTGTGGCAGCGGCTATTCTGATGTTGAACGGACATATGCTAACGCTGGAGCAGATGTTTCCATTTATCCTGATGCTAGGTGTTACCATGATTGCTGCGCCAAGTGTTCCAGGTGGTGGTGTGATGGCTGCGCTTGGATTGTTCCAGTCCATGTTAGGATTTGATGCTGCGATGATCAGTTTAGCGATTGCGTTGTACGTGGCGCAGGATAGCTTTGGAACTGCAGCAAATGTGACAGGAGATGGAGCGATTGCCCAAATCATTCATTATTTTAAAAATAAGAGCAAGCAGAAAGATCGTCTGAGGCTTCAGGAGAAGAGTGTTCCTGTGCAGGGATAGAATCAGTTGAATTGAAGTCATGACGCCGCTAATTTTGCGGCGTTTTTGTTATGATGCCATGATCAAAACGTCTGGAAGACCAGAAAATGGTGCATGCGGTTTGTTAGATATGAAAATGAATTTAACTGCCGCAAGTGGTAGGTAAATGTGATATGTTAAAATCAAAGATTGAATATATCAAATAAGTTCGGATGTCGCTTGAAGGGGAGAACTTTATGCCAAATATGATGTCTAAGCTGATATGGTTGATTGGCGCAATTGCGTTAGTATGGCTGAATAATAAGGTGCTGGACTATGGAAGTATGTGGTCTAGTAAGGAATACGTGAATACCTATAATGTTATTGCAAAAGTGCTGGTTGCATTTTGGTCAGGTGCGTACTTGGCTTTAATAGGAGGATTAAGAAGAAGAAAACCCATTCAGAAAATGTTGCTGCTAGGTGTCAGTCTTCCATGTTTGTTTATTGTAATTTTACCGTATTTATCATGGAATATACCCTACGTTAACGTGTGGTTGTTTGAGTTGATGAAAAATTCATATCATGTAACCTATTTTAGTATAGCTAGTGGTTTTACAGCCATGTTGTCCTTCTTCAGATTTCAGATTTGAAGAGGTAAAGTAAACACGCGGAGAACTGTTTTACTCTTTTTGCGATAGCTGTTATTAAAATGTCGATTAAATATATTGGATAAATTGCCGATAAAAAGTATATCAAAGGAAGTTGTAATAGGCGGGGGATCGCATTGAATATAACAAATATGGTGCGCGGTATGATGGGGGATGCAAAGCCCGGAGAGACACGCGCGTTAGAATTAAAAACAGGCCAACAGGTCAGAGGCGTTGTCATGAGTACGTCTGAAAATGGCCGTGAGGCAGTTGTGCAGATCAATGGTGTATCTGTGCGTGCTGTATTAGATACACCTATGCAGCCCGGACAGGCGACATGGCTGCAAGTTCAGGGTCAGCAAGAGGATGGGATGGTTATTCTTAAGCCGTCTGAAGGGCCTAACTCCAAGCCATTGCCATCCATTGCTGAGGCTTTGAAGCAGTCTGGACTGCCAAATGAGCCATGGGCAAGACAACTGCTGAGCGAGTTGCAGAAGAGTGGTATGCCACTTACAAAGGAACTTGTAGATAAGTTGGCGCAAGCGATGGTGATGAAGCCGTCAGGAGTTTCAACAGAACAATGGATGCAGGCTGCAGCAGTTGCGATGAAACGTCAGCTTCCGCTGACTGCGGATAGTTTGCGCGGCTTGCAGCAGGCGATGTTTGGCAAGCCAT
The DNA here is from genome assembly GCF_022346885.1 of Paenibacillus sp. ACRRX. Taxonomy (GTDB): domain Bacteria; phylum Bacillota; class Bacilli; order Paenibacillales; family Paenibacillaceae; genus Paenibacillus_B. The sequence continues at coordinate 734,446 of NZ_JAKRNK010000002.1, read as the reverse complement.
TGCATGATCTGCTTGCAGCCTTTTCGCGTGCGGGTGATATGCCAGCGCCCATCGGTGCAGGACAAGCTGCTTGGGCTGCGCCGCTCAAGGAAGCGCAAGCGCTTATGCGGGCTTTAGTAGCTGCGATGCCACAAGCAGAGGGGCAGTCTCCTCATTCGGGAAGTCAGTCAGGTACGCCTGTGTCAATGCTTCGTGCGTCAGCCGAAGGCGCACTCCAACAGGGAAGTGGAGCAGGGAATAAAGGCAATAGTACGGGGGCGAGCCAAGCGGGTACTTCGGCTCAAGCGTCACAAACTGGCTCTACGGGAACAACTGCTGGGAGCGGGACGGGCTCGGGGATTAATGGCACAGCTACGGGAGTTGGAAGCACCCAGGGAACAGCAGGGAGTGCTGCGAATATTGGCGCTACGGCCGGTAACGCTGCAGGAGCCTCTACTGTGGGGACATCCGCTAACGGCATAGGATCAGGTCAGCCTCAAGGATCAGCAGGTATTCATTCATCAACAGCAGCACAATCGAACAACGGTGTGTCTACACCAGCATCTGCACAATCAGGCAGTGTTGTTTCGTCAACAACGGGAGCAATAACAGGACAACAAGCTGGCACGAATCAAGTGGCTGGAGCTGGACATGCTGCACCTGAAGGGGCAGGGAATGTAATAGGTCGTATGTTGTCGTTGTTAGGCGTGTCACATGAGCGTGAAGTGCAGCGGGCCATACTGCCGCAACTCTCTCTTTCTGCATCGTCAAATGCATCTGCGCAAGCTCCGGCCTCGGCGCAAACTTCAGCGCCGAATGCACAAGCGGCCCTGGCGTCCGCGATGCCGGACGCAGCGCAGGACGCGTCGCGTGCCACACAGGCGGCACTGACGCGCACGGGCATAGACGCGGCATTGCCCGCTGCTATGCCGCAACAACATGCAGCAGGCACAGCTGCTGCTGCATCTGAGTCGCTGAAGAGCACGCTGCTTCAGCTCCTGCAGAGTGAAGGACTGCCGCCTCACATGAGGGAGGCAGCCCAGCAGATCGTGCAGCACATTACAGGGCAGCAGTTGCTGCTTACAAGTGATCGCTCCCTGCCGTTTTCGCATGTTACGCTGTTTGTCCCGCTTGTTACGCCAGATGGGACGCAGACTGCTGCAGTTCATATCCAATCTCGTCAAGGCGGGAAAGGGGAGCTTGACGCTTCGAACTGCCGTCTTTGGTTTGATTTGAATCTCAAATCAATGGGGCGTACATTGGTAGACGTTAATGTAGTTGATAAGTTAGTTGCCCTTAATGTTCATCATAACGATGAACAAGTACAGGAAATGCTGCAGCCGTTACGACCTGAGATCGATGCGGCCATATCTAAGATTGGCTATCAGTTGTCAGCGTTTAGAACTTTGCCGCTTCCTGATCGTGAGTCTGAGCTGCAGACGCCAGAGCGAACATTTGAGGATTACGCTCCTAAGAATTATAAAGGAGTGGATCTTCGTATATGAGCTCGGAGTCTGTTAATAAGAAGCACAACACGGCCAAACAGCCGGCCAATAAACGAGCAAAGGCAGTCGCCCTGACATATCAGCCAGGACAAAGCGAGGCTCCAGTCGTCGTCGCAAAAGGGCAGGGCCTCATTGCTGAGCAAATATTGTCCAAAGCTAAGGAAAGCGGAGTACCCATTCAAGAGGATGCTTCTCTTGTAGAGGTGCTGTCGAAGCTGGACATTGATCAACAAATTCCTGCAGAGTTGTATCAACTTGTAGCAGAGGTGCTCACGTTTATATACCGTTCTGATCAACGCGCTGCAAAAGGGAGGATGAATCATGAAACGTGATTCTTCCTCTGCCGACAATGGCAATAGTAAAGCAAGAGCTGCGCGTAATAAAGATGACCGCAGAGCACGCGGAGCTAGAGCAGAGCAACTTGCAGCTGCGTACATTGAATCATTGGGATGGATGATTGAAGCGCGTAACTGGCGCTGTCGATCAGGTGAAATAGATCTCATTGCTAGAGATGGGGATTGTATTGTATTTATTGAGGTGCGTAGCCGCAGCATGGCTGCCGCGTCTTTTGGCACGGCAAGAGAGGCACTTGATGTACGAAAGCAGTTGAAGGTCCGGTCGATTGCTGAAGTATACGCAGCTCGCAATCGGCTGGAAGGTAACAAGATGCGCTGTGACGCGGTTGTGATCACGTATTATGAGTTTGGGCAGGAACCGGTGTTGGAGCACATCCAGTCTGCTTTCTGAACGGGGGATGCACAGTAAGGAAATGGATTAAGTTTGTGAGCATTTGATAAATCTGTAATCTTATCTGAATGATTCCCAACGTACAAAGACTTTGTCTATGTTTTACCAATTGAAACAGAAATAATTTTGCAGGTCAATCCGCAAACCCTCTCTAAATTGAAATAGGCTTCACAGGAATACAATTCTTATCTATTACCACACATTCTCCAGTGGACTTCGATTTCACTTTTATGTCCAGAGCAGTCGTGCGGTGTCTGCAGCAAATTGTTAACTCTCCTAATAGATGTACCTCTAACGATTACTCACTATAATTACACTGAATGTGCTTGTCCGCTTAATCTACTTCATAGCTTTGTATTAGGGGCACACCTTATTTGCAGTCTTTTATAATCCCGATGCATTGTATTAATAAGTAAACAACACTACTCATCGTTTTCATTACTGATTTTAAAAAAATGTAGTGAGCGTCTGAGTAGTTGTAGTTTTGAGGCCCCTTTCGGGCAATTTATTTGGGCTGACTCAATTATGATACTTATAGAGCGTATTTGACCAAAGTAGCAGTTGACACAGGAGCGATGATTTTTTTGATTGTTCCTAACTATGAAGCCAGTTTATCATCCCATAAAACCATCGATGGTTCCGATAATTTACCGGATCTAACTGATATAAGGAGAGGGTTAGAATGGGTCTCTGTTTGTCTAACAACGCTTCAATTATTTTTAATTTCATGGTGTTTCTGAATCAAAAGGAGAACGAAAAAAGGGAGTTATTACATAATAACTTCCCTTCATTATTTACTATGAAATGGAACGGCCTTGTGGATGATTTTGTTCCTCAATCTGTGGATGAAACAAACAGAGATTTTGTTCGTTGGGATAACAAACATGTGCTAGAACGAACTGATTTTTTTGGCCCCATGTTTCGTGATAACAATTCTTTAGAGTATGCTTGGAACAGGTTCTCGGACATCTGGTATACAGACACATTCATGCATATTTTAGACATTAATTCAGATCAAGTAATTCCACGGATCGGTGAACACTTGATGCAGATGGGTAGGTCTGAAGGAATAGATATAAAAGGAAACTATTGCATTCAAGTTATAATAGATAAACCTAGCTATGATGTGACAATGCAAAATAAAAACTTCATCCTTGCAACGGTTAAAGAGCTTGAATCCATACTCGATATTTCGAAGAAATTATATGATATGATCAAAGTAAGTTAAATAGAAACCTGTACTTTCTTCTTGTGATAACCTAGCAAATTTTAATATTTTCACATCAAAATAATGCAGCAAAAGCATTATCACCCGCTGGTGCGCCTTCAGAATTACTTGCCTCAAATAACATTATAACTGTAATCCGTAAAAGCATGAATGTAGATGCCCTATCTGCCTCATCTCAGCCAGCTGTATGAATGACAATGTTTGCAACGTCGAAGGCTTGTTATGATAAATCTGTAAACATATGCTTATAGCAGTAACATGAAGTGTTTAATAATGCTCTAGCGACTTATTTTAATTTGTCCATATTACGATAAAGGACGGCCTCTGCGATATGAGCTACGTCTATTTGTTCACAATCATCAACGTCTGCGATCGTGCGTGCAACTTTTAAGATACGATCATGGGCCCTTATACTTAGGCCTAATTGCTCATATACATCCCGCAGCATCTGGGCAGCAGAAGAGGAGAGTGGGCAAAATCGTTGCAGGAGGCTTCCACGTAGCTCGCTATTAAACTGCAATGGGAGCTGCTTGTACCGCGATGCCTGCCTTTCCTGAGCTGCTATCACTTTTAGCTTCATGTCAGCAGAGGAGATGACGGTTCCCGTCCACTCGGCAAGTGGTGCGCGTGGCACCTCGAGCTGAATGTCAATTCGATCAAGCAATGGACCAGAAAGTCGAGAACGGTATTGACTCAGACGAGCAGGTGAACACGTGCAGGTATTCGGAGAAGATCCCCGGATTTTACCACAAGGACATGGATTCATCGAGGAAGCGAGCATAAAGTGAGCTGGGAAACGGAACACTGCGCGAGCCCGGCTGATAGTGACGTGCCTATCTTCCAGCGGTTGGCGTAGAACTTCCAGTGCTTGTCTAGGGAATTCAGGAAGCTCGTCAAGAAAGAGCACGCCGCGATGTGCAAGACTGACTTCTCCTGGCTTCGGAATGGAGCCTCCGCCGATTAATCCAGCTGCTGAAATGGAATGGTGGGGCGCACGAAATGGCCTGCTGCGGATAAGTCCATTTGAAGTTCGATCCCATTTGCCAGACACGCTGTATAACTTCGATACTTCAAGTGCTTCCGTGTCAGTCAAGGCAGGTAGAATTGAGGGCAGTCGACGGATCAGCATTGTTTTTCCTGTACCTGGGGGACCGCTGAGCAGAACGTTATGCATTCCTGCCGCAGTGATGGTTAAGGCTCGTTTAGCAGTTGCTTGTCCTCGTACGTCTGCATAGTCTTCTATATCATCGTCGTAAAGAGGGCGCATCTCGTTATAAGAGGAATCATCTTTATCATCCAGCCATTGCAGCGGAGCGAGCTGAATAATGCCTGCTGTTGAAGTACATTCACGAAGCTGGGATAAGCTGCGAAGACCGTATACGTGAATACCTTCAACTAGCGCTGCTTCTGCTGCATTCCCCTCGGGCAGTAGTACACTGGTTATGCCGTGGCGTTTTGCTTCGTCAACCAAAGAAAGCACCCCTGGGATGACACGTGTGGTGCCATCAAGTGCAAGCTCACCAATGATTAACATCGACTCAAATGGTGCTTCATTCATCTGTTCGCTCGTAAATAACAGTGCGATTGCAACCGCCAAGTCAAATGTTGTACCTTCTTTGCGCAAATCAGCTGGAGCTAAATTAATCGTTATCCGCTCTAGCGGGAATCGCCATCCACAGTTTCGAATCGCACTTCGGACACGATCAATAGATTCCCGCACCGCTGCGTCTGGAAGACCAACGACGTTGACTTGGGGCAGTCCGTGTGCAATATCTATTTCAATCTCAATCAGCTTGCCGTCCACGCCGTAGACGGATGCGCTGCATACTTTTCCATACATAAAAAACACCTCTCCCTTCACATTTCGGGTATGTCTGCCATACTGCGAAATGCGCAAAGAAAGGTGCTTCCTCTACCTTTACGCTTATCTTTAAATTCATTATATGAGCGTTTTCATGCAGTGGTCAATACGAGATTATTTAATAGAGACTGTATAACCAGTTAACAATTTACCATCTATATCAAAATGCGATTGAATCGATATCAAATAAATGTACATTCTTGACAATTTAGGGGCAGTCACGGCAATTGAATCATGATACAATGTGTTCGGATTGGTTTATATTACCGTCGATGCCGACCGTGTCGAAGCAGACGGAAGCGTTTACTTTTTTCGCGTTCTTGTCAGAGCGGTGGGAGATGCATTATGCACTGTGGTGGTTTTTTTAATAAGATTATAGCCAAGCACAGCATCGACATTTACCCAGCTCGCGTCAGTATTTACTTTTACAGGCAAACGATCGGATAGGGGGATTACAATGAATATCCATGAATATCAAGGCAAGCAAGTATTGAAACAATACGGCGTTGCCGTACCAAATGGCAAGGTTGCTTTCACAGCAGATGAAGCAGTAGCAGCAGCTCAGGAATTGGGTACACCGGTAGTTGTCGTAAAGGCTCAAATTCACGCAGGTGGACGCGGTAAAGCAGGTGGCGTCAAGATTGCGAAGAGCTTGGATGAAGTGCGCGAATATGCACAGGAACTGATCGGCAAGGTGCTTGTAACGCATCAGACGGGCCCAGAAGGAAAAGAAGTGAAACGTCTGCTCATCGAGCAAGGCTGCGACATTAAGAAAGAGTACTACGTAGGTATAGTTGTTGACCGCGCAACTGGCCGTGTCGTTATGATGGCATCTGAAGAAGGCGGTATGGAGATCGAAGAAGTGGCTGCACATTCTCCAGAGAAGATCATTAAAGAAATCGTAGATCCTGCGATTGGTCTGCAAACTTTCCAAGCGCGTCGTTTGGCGTACGCTATTAATATCCCAGCTGAGCTGGTGAATAAAGCAGCGCAGTTTATGCTGTCTTTATATCAAGCTTTCGTAGATAAAGACTGTTCAATTGCAGAAATTAATCCGCTTGTAGTGACAGGCGATGGACAAGTTATGGCACTCGATGCGAAGTTGAATTTTGACTCAAATGCGTTGTTCCGCCACAAAGATATCTTGGAACTGCGTGATCTGGATGAAGAAGATGAGAAAGAAATCGAAGCATCCAAATATGACCTTAGCTATATTGCCCTGGATGGCAACATCGGATGTATGGTGAACGGTGCGGGTCTGGCCATGGCTACAATGGACATTATCAAATATTATGGCGGCGAGCCTGCTAACTTCCTTGATGTAGGGGGCGGTGCGACGACCGAGAAAGTTACGGAAGCGTTTAAGATTATTTTGTCTGACAAGAATGTAAAAGGTATCTTCGTCAATATTTTTGGCGGTATTATGCAGTGTGACGTAATTGCGAATGGTGTGGTCGAAGCTGCTAAGCAGATTGGTCTGGATCGCCCGCTTGTTGTACGCTTGGAAGGTACCAATGTAGAACTTGGCAAACGTATTTTGGAAGAATCCGGCTTGAACATCGTATCTGCGGATTCCATGGCTGACGGCGCGCAAAAGATTGTCGCACTGGTTTAATAATCTGCAGACGAAAGGATGGATTGTCGATGAGCATCTTAATCAATAAAGATACAAAAGTAATTACACAAGGTATTACGGGCAAGACTGCTTTGTTCCATGCAAAGGGTGCCTTGGAGTATGGGACACAGATGGTAGGTGGCGTAACCCCTGGTAAAGGCGGCCTTACTGCCGACATCACGCTGGATAACGGAACACTTGTTCAACTGCCGATTTATAATACAGTTGTTGAAGCTAAGCAAGCGACTGGCGCTACAGCTAGTGTAATCTACGTTGCTCCAGCTTTTGCTGCAGACGCCATCATGGAAGCGGTTGACGCAGACTTGGATATCGTCATCTGCATTACAGAAGGTATTCCGGTTCTAGATATGGTCAAAGTGTCACGCTTTATGGAAGGCAAACGTACCGTGCTGATTGGACCAAACTGTCCTGGCGTCATCACGCCTGGAGAGTGCAAAATCGGAATTATGCCTGGATATATCCACACGCCTGGTCATGTAGGTGTTGTGTCACGTAGTGGAACATTGACTTACGAGGCTGTTCATCAATTAACGACTCGAGGAATTGGCCAGTCGACTGCTGTAGGTATCGGTGGAGATCCCGTTAAAGGATTTGAATTTATTGATGTATTAAGCCGTTTTAATGAAGACCCTAACACTTACGCTGTCATTATGATCGGAGAGATTGGTGGAACAGCAGAGGAAGAAGCTGCAGAATGGATTAAAGCCAACATGAAGAAACCTGTTGTGGGCTTTATCGGTGGCGCAACAGCACCTCCAGGTAAGCGCATGGGTCATGCTGGTGCAATTATTTCTGGTGGTAAGGGTACAGCGGCAGAAAAGATCGCCGTGCTTGAAGCATGTGGTGTTCAAGTAGCGCCTACACCTTCTGAGATGGGATCTACGCTTGTTAAAGTACTGGAAGAACAAGGATTGCTTGACAAGTGCATTACGCATCAACACGCTTAATAAGATGAAGGTAAGCAACCTTCCGACGCCATTGCGTTGGGAGGTTGTTTTTTTATTATCAGCCTGTAGGAACATAAGAACATCTGTGAACACAGCGCATTCATACTTGCAATATTTAACGGACTCAAGCACAATAAGGAAAGTGGTCTAACGCTTTCCTTCATTATAAGAGTGGAGGGTTAGAACGATGGGAATATGGTCTAAGCAGCAGCTGTTATTTGGGTTACATTGTATTTCGGGTGTGGGTTGGCATACGATTCAGTTATGCTCTCATACAGTTGGTCTGAATGGCTTGGAGGCATGGCTCGACCGTAATGAAAAGGATTGGCACGAGCTGGGTGTAAAGCCAGCAGTAGCGCAGCGATTGTCCGCCGGGTTTACTGTGGATAGTCTAGATAGACAATTAGAATTGACGTATAAATCAGGGACGCAATGGATTACGCTTATAGATGAGCCATATCCCGAACTGCTCAAGCATATACATGAACCTCCGTGGGTATTGTTTGGCCGCGGAGATATGTCACTTTTAAGCAGACCTTCAATTGCCATGGTGGGTACTCGACAGCCGACTGTATATGGCAAGAAAGTAGCCCATAAGCTAGCGGCGGAGCTGACAGAGCGCAAGTTAATTGTAGTTAGCGGTTTGGCAAGAGGGATCGACGCTGCGAGTCATGAAGGCGCTCTCACAAAAGGTGAGACGATTGCAGTCTTGGGAACTCCCTGCGAGGTTACCTATCCTCCCGAACATTCGGATCTGGCGAGACGTATATCATTAGCGGGTATAGTTATTTCCGAATATCCGATGGGAACAGCACCTCATCCAGGCCTTTTCCCTAGACGTAATCGTATTATTGCAGGCCTGACACTGGGGACAATTGTTGTTGAAGCTGCGCAAAGGAGCGGCGCCTTAATAACCGCCTATTCGGCAATGGAATCATCACGTGAAGTATACGTAATTCCAGGACCAATAACGTCACCTAAGTCTGCAGGAACCTTGCAATTACTGAAAGATTCAAGTGCTAAAGCGATTGATTCGGCAAACGATATTATAACTGATCTTCGGTGTCGGTTGACAACACTCCCCGAGACAGACAATAATGGAACGGTCATGAATTGTTTCAATGAAGCGGCATTGACTGCGTCAGAACAGGCAATACTGGACAGAATTGAAGATAAACCATCTACAATGGACGAATTGCTGCGTGATAGTGAACTGTCATTTGCAGAACTGCATCACATTTTGTTATCCTTACAGTTGAAAAAGCGAATTCATGAGCGCCCAGGCGCTGTATATGATTCGATATGGACGTGAAAGGTTGTTGGAGAGGAGGGTGCGCCTATGGCGGATTCACTAGTAATTGTAGAATCGCCTGCGAAAGCCAAGACCATTGGCAAGTATCTAGGCAGCAAATATATTGTTAAAGCATCTATGGGCCATGTACGTGACTTGCCCAAGAGTCAGATCGGGGTAGAGGTAGAGAATAATTTTAATCCCAAGTATATTACGATTCGCGGTAAGGGATCCGTACTTAAAGAGCTTAAAGATGCAAGTAAAAAAGTGAAAAAAATATATCTCGCGGCTGACCCGGATCGCGAAGGTGAAGCTATTGCATGGCACTTGGCGCATGTGCTTGATATAGATGAGACTCAAGCATGTCGAGTTGTATTTAATGAAATAACGAAGCAAGCGGTGAAGGATGCGTTTAAAACACCGCGTCAAATTAATATGGACCTCGTTCATGCCCAGCAAGCGAGACGTATCCTTGACCGTTTGGTCGGTTATAAGATTAGCCCGCTTTTGTGGAAAAAGGTTAAGAAGGGCTTATCGGCAGGTCGTGTTCAATCGGTGTCCGTTAAGCTAATCATTGATCGTGAGAATGAGATTGATGCCTTTATACCTGAAGAATATTGGACGATTACCGCAATGCTAGAGACGGGAAAAGCAGTCGTTGAAGCTAAGTTTCACAGCTTGAATGGTGCAAAGCGGGAACTTGGATCGGAGCAAGATGTACAGCTAGTGCTGCAAGCGATCCAAGACGGCGATTTTGCCGTTGCAGAGGTGAAAGAGAAAGAACGTTTGCGGAATCCATCTCCGCCATTTACAACGAGCTCAATGCAGCAGGAAGCAGCCCGTAAGCTGAATTTCCGTGCATCCAAGACGATGTCCGTCGCACAGCAGTTGTATGAAGGTGTGGATTTAGGCAAAGAAGGAACGGTCGGTCTGATTACATACATGCGTACGGATTCGACACGTGTTTCCCCTACAGCACAGGAAGAAGCCAATGGATACATTGTCGACAAGTACGGACCGGACTATTGGCCAGAAACGCCGAGACAATACGTGAAGAAATCTGCGAATGCACAAGATGCGCATGAAGCGATACGTCCGACTTCTGTGCTGCGTGATCCAGAGTCGATGAAGCCATTTTTGAGTCGGGATCAATTCCGTCTCTACAAGCTTGTGTGGGAGCGATTCGTCGCAAGTCAGATGACATCTGCCATCATGGATACGATGACGATTGAAATCACGTCAGGAGATGCTGGCTTCCGTGCTAACGGTTCCAAAGTGCGATTCCCTGGTTTCATGAAGGTATACGTGGAAGGTAACGATGACGGTACAGTAGAGACAGATAAGCTGCTGCCGCCGTTGTCTGTAGGAGATAAGCTAAAGAAGCAGGCACTAGAGCCAAAGCAGCATTTTACACAGCCGCCTCCGCGATATACAGAAGCTCGTTTGGTGAAGACGCTGGAAGAGTTGGGAATAGGACGGCCAAGTACTTATGCGCCAACGTTAGAGACGATCCAGAAGCGCGGCTACGTAGCTATTGAAGAGAAGAAATTCATGCCGACAGAGCTTGGGGAGCTTGTAATACAGCAGATGGAGCAGTTTTTCCCAGAAATACTGGATGCGGAATTTACTGCACACATGGAAGAAGATCTTGATCACGTTGAGGAAGGTCAACAGGATTGGGATAAAGTCCTTGCCAATTTCTATGAGTCTTTTGAAAAACGATTAGAAGTGGCAGAAGAAGAAATGAAGGAAATCGAAATCGAGGATGAAGTTTCCGATGAGATTTGCGAGAAATGCGGACGGCATTTTGTATATAAAATGGGGCGCTTTGGTAAGTTTCTTGCATGTTCGGGCTTCCCAGACTGTCGTAACACTAGACCTATCATCAAGGATACAGGGGTAGGTTGCCCTAAGTGCAAGGACGGCAAGCTAGTTGAAAGAAGAAGCAAGAAAGGACGTATCTTCTATGGATGCGACCAGTACCCCACTTGTGATTATGTGATGTGGGATAAACCATCTACGAAGCCTTGTCCATCATGCAGCAGCTTAATGATTGAGAAGCGATCCAAACAAGGCACGAAGCTGCAGTGTACACAGTGTGAGCATACAGAGCAAGTACAAGAATCAGATGACGATGAATAGAATTTAGAGGGATGGCCGCTGGAGCGTTCTGCGGCCATTTCGCTTAAGCAGCAATGAGGGGGAGCATATAGATGAGCAAGTCAAAAGTGACTGTGATTGGAGCGGGTCTAGCAGGAAGTGAGGCTGCTTGGCAGATTGCACAGCAAGGAGTACCCGTGACCTTATATGAGATGAGGCCTGTAGTCAAGACACCTGCCCACCACACGGACCAATTTGCTGAATTGGTGTGTAGTAACAGTTTACGGGCAAATGGTCTCACAAACGCAGTTGGAGTGCTTAAAGAAGAGATGCGAATGATGAATTCGTTAATTATGTACGCTGCGGACAAACATGCTGTTCCCGCAGGCGGTGCGCTTGCGGTGGACCGTGAAGGATTCTCGGAAGAAGTAACTCAGCAGCTGAAAAACCACCCGTTAGTGGAAGTTCGTCATGAGGAAATGGAGTCGATCCCTGTTGATGGCCTAACTGTCATTTCGACAGGTCCGCTGACGTCTCCTTCGTTGTCTGGGCAGATCAAACAATTAATGGGGGAAGAGTATTTCTACTTCTATGATGCAGCTGCGCCGATTGTTGATAAAGACTCTATCGACATGGAGAAAGTATATTTGGCTTCCCGGTATGACAAGGGCGAAGCAGCTTATTTAAACTGCCCGATGACGGAAGAAGAATTTAATGCCTTCTATGAGGCGTTAACTACAGCAGAGACGGCCGAGCTGAAAGAGTTCGAAAAAGAGATATATTTTGAAGGCTGCATGCCAATTGAAGTCATGATGAAACGGGGGAGGCAGACTGCATTATTTGGTCCAATGAAGCCAGTAGGGCTTCCTGATCCGCGTACAGGCAAGACGCCATTTGCGGTAATTCAGCTTCGCCAGGATAATGCAGCGGGTACTTTATATAACATTGTTGGTTTCCAGACACATTTAAAATGGGGCGAACAAAAACGTGTATTCCAGATGATTCCAGGATTGGAGCGGGCGGAATTTGTACGTTACGGTGTTATGCATCGTAATACATTTATTAATTCGCCAAGACTGCTTGAACCGACCTATCAGTTTAAAGAGCGTCCAAACTTGTTTTTTGCTGGTCAAATGACAGGTGTAGAAGGGTATGTAGAGTCGGCAGCTTCAGGATTAATCGCGGGAATTAACGCAGGACGCTGCGCTGCTGAAGAACAGTGTATTACGTTCCCGCATGAGACGGCACTTGGTAGTATGGCGCATTATATTACTACAGCAGACGCTAAGCATTTCCAACCAATGAATGCTAATTTTGGGCTGTTTCCTGCGCTTGAGACCCGTATCCGCAACAAGAAGGATAAGAATGATGCGTTGGCACAACGTGCATTGGATGTGCTGCGCAGCTTTAAAGAACAGCTTGGAACGAAACAACAGTAAAGCACGTATAAAGAAGCAGCCAGAATACTAGCTGTTTCTTTTCCATTTTGAAAGAAGGGTGTGGATACAGATGGAAATGCAATTTCATGCAACAACGATCTGTGCGGTCAGACATAATGGCCACGGCGCAATTGCCGGAGATGGGCAGGTTACTTTTGGGCAAAATATGGTAATGAAGCAGCATGCCCGCAAAGTTAGACGGTTGTACCGCGGTCAAGTTTTGGCTGGCTTTGCTGGATCTGTAGCGGATGCAATAACGTTGTTTGAGAAATTTGAAGGCAAGCTCGAGGAGCATCATGGTAATTTGCAGCGTGCTGCAGTGGAATTGGCTAAAGATTGGCGTCAAGATCGAGTGCTGCGCAAGCTTGAAGCATTAATGATTGTGATGGATGCCCAGCACATGCTGCTTATATCGGGTAATGGTGAAATTATTGAACCAGATGACCACGTCTTAGCGATTGGCTCAGGTGGTTCCTTTGCCTTATCGGCAGCTCGTGCATTGAAGCGACACGCGGCTGACATGACCGCAAAGGAAATGGTAGAAGCATCACTTCGTATCGCAAGTGAGATTTGTGTATATACGAATGACAATATCGTTGTAGAAGAATTGTAAACGCAACATAAAGAGTGGAGGGATTACAATGAGCGAGCAAGCATGGACGCCGCGACAAATCGTTGCTGAATTAGATAAATACATCGTAGGTCAGAAAAAAGCGAAGCGATCCGTTGCGATTGCACTACGCAACAGATACCGCCGCAGTTTATTGGATGAGTCGATTCGAGATGAAATCGTACCTAAAAATATTTTGATGATTGGGCCAACTGGTGTGGGCAAGACAGAGATTGCCCGACGATTAGCGAAGCTGGTCAAGGCTCCATTTGTCAAGGTGGAAGCGACGAAGTTTACAGAAGTAGGATATGTAGGCCGTGATGTGGAATCTATGGTTCGCGACCTTATCGAAACTTCTATTCGTATGGTGAAGCTGGAACGGACGGAGAAAGTAAAGGATAAAGCTGAGGAAATGGCTAATGATCGACTTGTTGAGCTATTGGTGCCATCTTCAGATAATCAAAAAAATCAGCGTAATCCGTTTGAAATGCTATTTGGACAAAATAACAATCAACAGGCGACAAAATCTGAGCCGGAACCAGACGCAGGCTTACAAGAGAAGCGGCGCAAAGTGAAATTTGATTTGCTGTCTGGCAACTTGGAGCAGGATATTGTCGAGATTGATGTGGAAGAAGCGACTCCAAATATGTTTGACATGTTTGCGGGACAGGGCAATGAGCAGATGGGGATGAATATGCAGGAAATGCTCGGAAGCCTTATGCCAAAGCGGACGAAGAAGCGTAAACTGTCCATTAAGGAAGCGCGTAAAGTGCTTACACAAGAAGAAGCAGGCAAGTTAATTGATATGGATGATGTAATACAGGAATCTATTCATCGTGCGGAACAGTCGGGTATTATTTTCATCGATGAGATCGATAAGATTGCTTCGGCCACACGTGGGTCAGGACCAGATGTATCCCGTGAAGGTGTGCAGCGCGATATCCTGCCCATCGTAGAGGGTTCTACGATCATGACGAAGTATGGTGCAGTAAAGACCGACTACATCTTGTTTATGGCAGCAGGTGCATTCCATATTGCGAAGCCGTCGGATTTGATCCCAGAGCTCCAGGGGCGTTTCCCGATTCGGGTCGAATTAACAAGTTTGTCCATGGAGGATTTCGTATCGATTCTTACGGAGCCTGAGAACGCATTAACTAAACAGTACGTGGAACTGCTAAAAACGGAACGCCTGGAATTGGAGTTTTCATATGATGCAATTGAAGAGATTGCCCGTATAGCCCAAAGTGTAAATCAAAATATGGAAAATATAGGGGCTAGACGCTTACACACCATTATGGAAAAGCTGCTCGAGGACCTCTCCTTTGAAGCGCCTGAACTAAATTTGGGGCAGTTTGTCATCACGCCAGAGTATGTCCGTGAAAAGTTAGTCGATATTTCACAAAACCGTGATCTTAGCCAGTATATTTTATAAAAACATGAACATATAGTCATATATAATACTTGTTTTGCACGCAGTATATATATGTTAATTAAATTGTTTTCCACTATTTGCCCTGTCTTTCAATCGAAAGATAGGGCTTTTTTCATATTGTTTTCTCTTGTAAAGTTTAAGATGATAAAAGTGCGCAATTTCAGACAAAATGTTTAATTTTGAGATGTCGAGTCGTTTTTTATGCAAGTTATGGCAAGGGATTTACGAATGCTCACGCCTGTCAGTAGTAATTTGTAATTTTTAATCGAATTTTGTCGATTAAAAGCAGGAAAAAGCAGTTTAACGTTGAATCATGAAATAAAGATTCATTTGTGGAGAAAGCGGGGGAGACCATGTGGATTTATTGAATGGCTTACAATTTAGACAACTTGAAGGTGCCATTCAGGCAGCTGCCGCAAGGCAGAACGCAACTGCCAACAATATCGCCAATGTAGATACACCATATTACAAGCGATCTGATGTTCAGTTCGAATCGATCCTTCGCGATCAAATGAATGGAGGATCGTTAACTGGCCGACGGACAAATGAAAAGCATTTTTATATTGGACCGTCACAAGGTGTGCCAGAGTTCAAAACCGTCCAAGACGAATCAACTGTTATGGGTAACAATGCAAATAACGTTGATATGGACCGGGAGATGGCGCTGCAGGCGGAGAACCAATTACGTTATTTTACATACGTACAGCAAGTCAATCATCACATTAACATGATGCGTACCGGTATGGATGTCAGGAGGTAAGTTGAGGAATGAACATTAGTAACAGCTTTCAGATCAGTTCTTCAGGATTAACGGCACAACGGTTACGGATGGATGTGATCTCTTCGAATATTGCGAATGGAGAGACAACTCGTGCTCAGGTAGTTAACGGGCAAGTCGTACCTTATCGTCGAAAAGTAGTTGTGATGTCGCAAACGCAGCCATCCTTTCAACAAACATTGGATTCTGCAATGCAAGGAACAAAATCAACAAGTGGCGTAAGAGTGAGTCGAATTCAAGATGATGCTTCGCCTTTTAAGCTTGTGTATCAACCAACCCATCCGGATGCGGATGCGAACGGTTATGTATCCATGCCGAATGTAGATATGGCTAGAGAAATGGTTGATATGATATCAGCTACTCGATCTTATGAAGCCAATGTCACAGCGTTAAATGCTTCAAAGTCCATGATTACAAAGGCATTGGAAATTGGAAGGGCATAACGGGCATTGAACTTGAACTAATGCGAAATGAGGGTACAGGATGATCACGAACACGATGATGTTGCCGATGCAACCATCTCAAGTGCAAGCCACAGTTAGTAACATCTCATCATCAGCTCCAGCAACACCAGCGGAAATGACCAAGTCATTTGGGGAATTTCTAGCGGATTCACTTCAACAAGTTGATGCACAAGAGCATCAAGTCCAAAGTATGAACAAACAATTTATGATCGGTGAAGTTAACGTAGACCAGCTCATGATCGCCTCAGAACGCGCGCTTCTAAGCTTACAGTTGACGACACAAGTACGAAATAAAGTAGTCGAAGCTTATCAAGAAGTCATGCGCATGCAAATGTAAAGACGTCTTGTCTTACACAGTTTTGGTGGGGTGACGAGAATTGAAAGAGAAAATAGGCCAGTATCGGGAACGAGCTTCTCAATACTGGAATCAATTTGGTAAAAGAACGAAGTGGATCCTAATATCCACCTTGGTACTGTTGGTTGTTGCGATTAGCTTAATAACCTATCAGCTATCTAAAACGGAATATGCGTTAGCATTCCGAGATCTGAACTCGAATGACGCAGCTGGAATTATTGAATATCTGAACACTAACAAGATACCTTACGAATTAAGTGCTGACGGCAGTTCAATTTCTGTCCCCGAGGCGTCTGCGTCCAAAGTAAAAGTAGACATCGGTGCACAAGGTATCGTTAAAAATGGCTCTATTGGCTTTGATTCATTTGGTGCCGACGGTCTTATGGGCGGCATGACGGATAACGTGTTTGATGTTCGTTACAAGGATGCCTTGAATGGCGAAATAGAACGACTCCTTCGGAACATGCAAGGGATTAACGATGCACAAGTACTGGTTAATCTGCCTAAAGAAAGTGTATTTGCAACAAATGAAGAACAACAAGCATCTGCATCTGTATTATTAAAGTTCAAACCAGGCTACAGCCCGAAACAAGAAGTTGTAGATGGATACTTTAATCTCGTCAAATCGGCAGTGCCTAACCTTACAGCTGACAACATTACGTTATCAAGCGATGAAGGACCTATGTATGCTTCCGGTTCGCCAGGTTCAGGGAAATCCGGAATTGCAAGTGAAGTCGAAGAGCAACTGGTCATCCAACGCCGCTATGAACGCGACTTGGGCGATAAAGTACGCAGCTTCTTAGCTGGTGTTGTCGGTCCCGAGAACGCAAATGTCTTGGTATCCGCCAATCTCAACTTTGATAAAGTGAACAAAGAAGAAAATATGGTGACTCCTGTTGATGCTGAGAACATGAAAGGTATTGAAATCAGTGTTCAAGAGCTGCAGGAAACATTCACGGGTAAAAGTGCGCAGCAAGGTGTAGCGGGTACAGGCAGTGAAGATGTTACCAATTACCCAGGTGCGACCGGAAACGGAGATACCTCATCAGAGAAGTCTCAGAAGACCGTAAACTATGAAGTGAACCGGATTAAAAACCTGATTCAGTCCAGCCCGTATGCTGTTAAAGATTTAACCATTCATGCTGCAGTTGAATCGCCTGATCTTACGGATGAGAAACTCAAATCCGTGGAGAAAGTTCTTCGTTCTATCGTAGCAGCTCAACTGAAAGAATCAGGCTCTACTATAACTGACGCGGAATTAGAAGGAAAAGTTTCTGTCATTTCACAAAATGGGACTAATGGCGGAGTTTTGAGTACGACTTCTATCCCGACTTGGGTATGGTATGGGGCTGGAGCACTTGCTCTATTGTTAATTGGTGGAGGAATTGCATTTGCAGTTGCTCGCAAACGCAAAAAGCGCGAAGAAGAATTTATCGATGAAGATGGAATGAGCTATATTCCAACGCATGTTGAACTTCCTTCGATTGATTTGGAATATGCAACAAACGAGAATCAGGTGCGCAAGCAATTGGAATCGTTGGCGAAGAAGAAACCAGAAGAATTCGTCAATTTGCTGCGGACTTGGCTAGTTGACGAATCGAGGTGAGCATAGATGGCTAGAAACAATCAAGGTTTAACAGGCAGACAAAAAGCGGCGATCTTGCTCATTTCATTAGGTCCTGAAGTATCGGCGCAAATATTTAAGCATTTAAGAGATGAAGAGATCGAGCAATTAACGCTTGAAATTGCAAATGTAAGAAAAGTTGACTCTGTTGATAAAGAAACCGTGTTAAGCGAATTTCATCAAATTTGTTTGGCGCAAGAATATATTTCGCAAGGTGGTATTACGTACGCCAAAGAAATATTGGAAAAAGCGCTGGGTGCTTCTAAAGCGGTGGACATTATTAACCGTTTGACGGCAACTTTGCAAGTTCGTCCGTTTGACTTTGCTCGCAAGGCTGATGCTTTGCAAATTTTGAACTTTATTCAGAACGAGAGCGCGCAAACTATTGCTCTCGTCCTATCCTATTTGCAGACCGAGCAGTCATCTCAGATCTTGTCATCGTTAAGCCCAGATAAACAAGCAGAGGTTGCACGCAGAATCGCGTTAATGGACAGCACTTCTCCAGAGGTAGTCAGTCAGGTGGAAAGTGTGCTTGAGCAGAAGTTGTCTGCTACAGTAACGCAAGATTATACAAGCGCAGGTGGTATCGAATCGATTGTCAATATCTTAAATGGCGTCGATCGCGGTACAGAACGTACCATTTTGGATTCTCTTGAAATCCAGGATCCTGAATTGGCAGAAGAGATCAAGAAACGGATGTTCGTGTTTGAGGATATTGTCAATATTGACAATCGATCGATCCAACGTATTATTCGGGACATTGATAACTCGGACTTGCAGCTTGCACTCAAAGTGGCAAGCGAAGATGTACGAGGTGTTATTTTCCGCAATATGTCGAAACGGATGGCGGATACTTTCAAAGAAGAAATGGAATTTATGGGACCTGTGCGGTTGCGTGACGTGGAGGAAGCGCAGACGCGCATCGTTGCTACAATTCGTCGCTTAGAGGAATCGGGCGAGATCATTATAGCGCGCGGCGGAGGAGACGATATCATTGTCTAACGTGATTAAATCTTCCCACTACATTCCTGTTGAACAAATGAGAATGCTGGAGGCAGTACGACGTCACCAAGAACGACTGTTAGAGCAACAAGAGCAGGCGGACGAGGAAGAACTAACGGGTGACAATTTGTTAGCCAAAGACACGCAGTTGGCTGCTTTGCGTCAAGATATTCTTGCAGACGCGCAAGCATTTGCAGAAGATCAAGTCCGAGTGGCATCAGAACAATCTGAACAGATGTTGGAAGATGCGCGTGCAGAGATCGAAGCCTGGTGGGATGAGCGCAGAACACAAGACGACGAGCTTCGCAGTGAGATTCAACAGCAAGCTCAGACCGAAGGATACGAAGCTGGAGTATCACAAGCCGAACAAGCTATTAAAGAGGCTTATGAGTTAAAAGTCAGCGAGGCGGGTGAATTGCTGAAGCAGGCCTATGCAGCAAAAGATCAATTGATTCAGGAAGCCGAACCTTTTGTTGTATCCTTGAGTTGTTCTATTGCGGAGAAGATTATTGATCAGCAACTGACGGTGCAGCCTGAGCTTATCTTGGAAATGGTGAAGAAGCAGCTATCGCGTAAGCGGGAAAGTGGAGTAATTACTCTTTGTGTATCTCCTGCGCAATTTATGTTTATCCATGCAGCACGCGAAGAATTAAGCATTGCGATTGATTCACAAGCGGAACTTCAGATTATTCCGGATGGAAGTGTTCAGGATCACGGCTGTGTCATTCGTTCGTCATTGGGAAGCATCGATGCGAGAATTGATACACAACTGGAAGAATTAAAGAAGGCGCTGATTCAAGTAGCCGTTCATCACGGGGAGCATGTCAACGATGAAATCTAATGCAGAGCACGTTTGGAATGTAGATAAATATACAGAGTTTCTCAAACACGTGGATCCCGTTCGCGTGAATGGAAAAGTAACTCAAGTTATTGGATTGACAGTAGAATCAGAAGGGCCAGATGCCAGCATCGGTGAGGTATGTTTTATTCATCCGAATAAAGGTAACGTCCCCTTAATGGCTGAGGTGGTAGGTTTCCGCGACAACAAAGTGCTGTTAATGCCGTTAGGTGAGCTTAACGATATTGGCCCAGGCTGTGATGTCGTTGGAACTGGCAAACCATTGACCGTACAGGTAGGATCGGAACTTCTGGGGAAAGTGCTGAACGGATTGGGTCAGCCTCTGGATGGGTCCTTCCTCCCAACGAGGATGGCCAAGTGTTCTACGTCGAACATTCCATCGAATCCGCTGAAGAGACCACGTGTTCAAGACCCCATTGGTGTTGGCGTACGTGCAATCGATGGGCTGCTTACGATTGGAAATGGACAGCGTGTAGGGATATTTGCTGGCTCCGGCGTTGGTAAAAGTACGCTGCTTGGTATGATTGCGCGTAATACCGCTGCCGATGTGAACGTCATAGCTCTTGTAGGAGAGCGAGGTCGAGAGGTACTCGAGTTTATCGAGCGAGATCTGGGTCCTGAAGGGTTGGCACGCTCGGTTGTTGTGGTGGCAACATCGGATCAACCAGCACTTGTTCGAATTAAGGGTGCGGTAATAGCAACTACGATAGCTGAATACTTCCGTGATCGGGGCATGAATGTCATGCTGATGATGGATTCCGTCACACGCTATGCGATGGCGATGCGGGAAGTAGGGCTTGCGATTGGTGAGCCGCCTGCAACCCGCGGGTACACGCCATCCGTATTTGCAAGCCTGCCCAAGCTGCTTGAGCGCAGCGGTACAGGCCCGAACGGCTCGATAACCGCATTTTATACGGTGCTTGTTGATGGTGATGACATGAACGAACCTATTGCTGATGCGGTGCGCGGGATATTAGATGGTCATATTGTGCTTAATCGTAATATTGCGCAAAAAGGACATTTTCCAGCGATCGATATATTGGCGAGTGTAAGTCGAGTCATGAAAGATATCGTACCTGAAGAACATCAGCTTGCGGCGGAACAATTAAAACGTTTGTTGGCCGTATATAGGGAATCAGAAGATCTCATTAATATTGGTGCGTATCAACGAGGTTCGAATGCTGCTATCGACGAAGCAATAGAAGCAATTGATGACATTTATGGTTTTACCAAGCAGCGTATCAATGAATCAATGTCATATGAAGAAACGATTGAGCGGTTGACCATGCAATTTCAAGGGAGATGAGTAGCGGATGCGCGCTTTTCAATACTCTTTTCAGAAAGTATTGGATCTGAAGACAAACACGAAAAAACAATCCGAGTGGATGCTTTCGCAGGCCATTGGACATTTGCAGATTGAAGAGGACCAATTGGTGCGAGTGAAGAATGAACGGAAAGAGGCTGCCGACACGCTACAGAGCATGATTGACTCAAGTGCCCCAGCTCATGAATTGCAGCTCTGGCAGCATTATATCGCCCATATGGATTCACAGATTTTTGCAGCCAATGAAAGAGTGCTGGCCGCTGAAGGGCGTGTTAGAGTCAGACAAGACAATCTGAAAGATTGCATGACAGATGAGAAGTTGTGGAAGAAAGCACGCGAGAAGGCGGAAGACCACTTTAAACAGCAACTTGCACTTATCGAACAAAATGAAATGGACGAAATGGCGACCGTACGTTTCCATATGGCAACTCGATAGAATTGTGACGGAAAAGGTTAACCGCCGCTGAAGCAGGAGGGATGGCAGTGGCTAAGGAAGTGCTGGAAGATAACGGAAGTCAGTATTCAGGTTTTGAACGATTTTTGTTTTTTGCAACGCCAATCTTGTTTACGATTGTGCTGTTAGTAGTCCTGCTAACGTTATTTAACGTCGACTGGCGAAATAATATTTTGAACTGGGCGCAGGATGTTCCTGTAATTAATAAAGTACTTCCTGCTCCAGATGAGAAGGAAGCAGAGAAAGACAGCAAGGACAAGAAAAGTAAAGAAGCAGCTCCTACAGAAGCAGAGCAAATTGCCGACTTGAAAAAGCTTCTGGCTTCCAAAGATAATGATCTGCGTGTGTTGGCCGAGAAACGTAAAACATTAGAGGACGAAGTCAACAAACTGACGCAGCAAGCCAATCAATCGGCGCAAAAACAAGAACAGCAGCGTGTAAACGCTGACCAGTATGATAAACAAGTGAAAGATCTCGCTGGTATGTATGCCAAAATGATGCCAAGCAAGGCTGCGCCAATACTAGAGAATTTGACGAAGGAAGAAATGGTTCTGGTGCTGCACGCGATGAAGCAGGAAGAACGCGTCAAAATACTAGAAAAAATGAATCCCAAAACTGCTGCGGAAGCATCTATTCAATTAAAAGATGTGCAGACGTCTGATAATTTGAAAATTGCTGCATTGCAGGCTCGTCTCAAGAAAAATGAAACGACTGCACCTGCAACAACAGGTTTGGACAAGACACAACTCAGCAAGACTTTCTCGAGTATGTCACCAAAGAGTGGTGCCAGCATCTTGCTAGAAACATCCAGAATAAATCCAGGAAAAGTCTTGGCCGTATTAAATGCAGTAGATGACGCAACACGCTCCAAATTGATTGATGCCATGACGGAAGCGGACAAGCAAGCAACTGCTAAGCTAGTGTCCAAGTTGTTCCCGAACAAATAAAGTAGCGTACTGCTGTGTTTGAAAGGAGGTGATATATATGTCAATGTCAGTTTCTTCAGTACCAACAGCTAATGCGGTATCCGGAGCAAGTGGCGTCTCCACAAAAGGAGGAGCTACTGATGCCGGTGTGTTTTTCGCCACTTTATCACAATGTATGAATACGGGTTCGACGGGTCAGGAAACAATGGCGTCTCTTATGCCACTGGTTGCTTTTGCCGAAGCAGGTTCGCTAACGGATGAAGCGCTTGGTTCACTTGACGAACTTATTCAATCTTTACTGGCTGCGCTGCAGAATAACGAGTCACAGCTAGAGACTGATCCAGCATTGCTTGAATTACTTCAGCAATGGATAGGTCAAGCACAGGCGCTGCTCACACCGCTGCAAGTAGATGTCACACCTGAGCAAGAGGCGTCAATTGATTTGCTCGCTAAGCAGCCTCAGACTGTTGCCTTTGTCGTTCGAGATCAACTGGAACAAATTCAACATTTGTTACGACAAGCGAACACGGGCACTACAGGAAATGCTGCATTGAATGAGCAAGCTGGCAAGTTGTTGCAGCAATTAGGTCAAGTGCTGAATCGACCTGCCGCACAAACGGATGCTGGATTATCGCAAGCTGCAGTTCCAGCCCAAGCACAGGCGGAAGTTGGTCATACAGCTGCTGTAGCCAAGGGGACAAACGTCAATTCACAAGCAGGGCAAGGTCAATCTTTCGCGAGCTTGATGGGAGGACAGGAGTCTACAGGTGTAACAGATGATGGATTGGACCTTAACAATCAAGTCATGACAGCAGGCCAATTTGCAATGAAAGCTGAAGGCTTAAATGCTACCAAGCAAGTTCCTGTTATTCGTGCACAGCATTTTGCTCAAGAAATGTCTGGATTTATGGTAAAACAAATGCTGATTACATCACGTAACGGTGTGTCCGAAGCCAAAATTACATTGTATCCAGAAAATCTGGGGCAAGTAAATGTGCGATTAACGATGCAGAATGGTCAGTTGGTGGCACAGTTTATGACGGAGCATGCTGCAGCTAAAGATATGCTTGATCAGCAAATGTCCATGCTGCGCGGTGCACTTCAGTCACAGGGAATTCAGGTAGAGAAGCTTGAGGTAAGTCAGCAGACTGCTGCTGCTTCAGAAGCTTCCATGTCCTTCTCTATGTTCCAAGGAGACAGACAACCTAATGCGAACCAAGAACAACGTTCTTCACGTCGTTCAGCGGGGGGCGGGGACGATAAAGAAAACAACGGAGAGCCGATAAACGGAGTAGATTCGGAAACGGCTCGAGCTGTTCAGTCCCTTACAGGGTCTTCCTTTACCGCTAGTGTGTAATTGGTCTCAATTAATCGAGTCATAAGGAGGTGTACACATTATGACTGCGAATGCAGGTGTGGTTAACAGCTTGTTGTGGCCGAACTACAGCAAAGAAAACCTGGATCGGCTCAAGCCGACAGGTGAGATGAAGCAGTTGGGTAAGGATGACTTCCTTAAAATCTTGATCACGCAGCTGTCTAATCAAGATCCTACTCAGCCACTGCAAGACAAAGACTTTATTGCTCAAATGGCACAATTTACGTCTGTGGAACAGTTGACGAACATTTCTTCGCAACTGAATTTCTTACAGCAATCGCTTGGAATGTCATCAAACCTGATTGGCAAGGAGATCTCTTGGATCGCAAAAGATCAATCAACTGGGGATGGTTCGGGCGAGACAGTAGTGTCATCTGGCGTGGTGGATTCGATCGTTGTTCGAGCGAATGTTCCATATGCTAAGGTCGGTGACGCTGAAGTTGAGTTAAAAGATATTACGGAGATTAAAGGTCCGCATGCTGAAAGTGGTGGCAATGGCGCTAATGCCAATGCAGGGGCCGCTGTCGGGGCGGGTGATAAGCAGTGAATATAAAGTTCCCGCTTGGAGGGATTGGCGCCAACACGCCGGTTCAACCGATACAGCAATCTTATCGTAAAGACAACAAACAACCGTTACATAACGGCCAGGACGTGTCGTTTAAGCAATTACTGAATCAGGAATTAATCCGATCAGATAAACTTAACTTCAGTCAACATGCTTCACAACGTATTCAGGAGCGCGGCTTAAAGATGACACCGGAGCTAGTCGGTAAAATGTCTGATGCGATTGAGCAGGCGGCTGCTAAGGGCTCCAAGCAGTCACTGCTGATTATCCAAAACGCAGCTTATATCGTTAATGTTCCGACACGTACAGTTATTACAGCGCTTGATGACCCTTTTAAGCAGGGGCATGTATTCACGGCAATTGATAGTGCTGTATGTATTGAATAACAGAAGCAAGGCAGGCTGGACCATTCTGGAGGCCTGTGCTCATGGAACGATTGAAGTGAGCAGAATGTGATCTATTTATAAAAAGGAGGAATAATTGGATGATTCGTTCGATGTATTCAGGTGTTTCGGGTATGCGCGGTTTCCAAACAAAGCTGGACGTAATCGGCAACAATATCGCTAACGTGAATACGACGGGCTTTAAAGCTGGTCGTGTCATGTTTAAGGATATTATGAGCCAGACGATGTCAGGCGTTACAGCACCTGAGGAAGGCGAGCGTGGCGGCGTTAATGCTATGCAGGTAGGCCTTGGAGTTCAAGTAGGTTCCATCGACACAGTCCACACAGGCGGTAGTGCGATGACAACAAACAAACCACTCGATTTGCGTATTGACGGAGATGGATTTTTTGCAGTCAAGCTGAACGGTGATCAAGAGGTACCGTTTTTGACTCGTGCAGGTGATTTTCATCTGGATGCAACGCGTCAATTAGTCACATCTGACGGTTTGTTGGTTTGTGGTGCAGACGGCGGTCCAATCCAGTTGGATGAAGACGTTACTGCATTTACCATCTCCCAAACGGGCCAAATTATCGCAAAACGGTCTGATGGTACAACAGAAGCAACGGATCTTCAAGTTGGGGTAGTAAAAGTAGTTAACCCAGAAGGTTTGGAGAAACTTGGAGGCAACTTGTACCGCACGACACCAAATGCGAATCCTGATGGAGAGATCGAAGTGGTAGCAGCTAACGATCCTACACTTGGAACGGGTGCTATCATTTCCGGTCAACTTGAAATGTCCAACGTTGATTTGACAAACGAGTTTACCGAGATGATCGTTGCACAACGTGGATTCCAGGCGAATTCACGTATCATTACGACGTCTGATGAAGTGCTGCAAGAAGTTGTTAATCTGAAACGATAACATTAAGATTGCAACGCCATGCCTGATAATCCTAAGCCGCTCTAGAGCGGCTTAGGAAATGGCGCGGTATAAGGGGGTAGAGGGACCATGATTCAAGTGACGAGATTAAACGGCTCTTCTGTATGGGTGAACGCGCTGCTTGTAGAGGCAGTTGAAGAAACACCTGACACTTACATCACACTTTTTAACGGTAAAAAACTAATCGTCTTAGAAAAGGCCCCTGAGATCATCCGCCTTATTACTGAGTACATACAAAAGGTCGGTGCGGTTGGAGGTACCATCAAGTTGCAATCAACGGAGGGACAATCATGAAACGAATGCTGCCATGGTTGGTAACCATGCTGTTGGCCATCACGTTAATCGCGCTTGTCTTTATTATGCTGATGAATTCGACGAACAGTTCGCCGTCGAAGGGCACTGACAGCGCGCAGGAAATGCAGATCAAACGACTTAGCGCAGATGAAATTGTAGAAATGACAGCTACGGTTACTGATGTAAAAACGAATCTGGCAACCAACGATTATGTGGTACTGACTGGATTTGCATTTCAGTTGGACAACAAGAAGACCAAAGAACAATTTGAGAAAATTAAGGATCTAAAGGTCAAGGCTGTCATCTTAAAGACGTTGGCAGATATGAAGCCTGAGGATTTACAAGGCACTAAAGGTCAGGATCAGTTATGCGCAAAGCTGCTGGATCTGATTAACAAGACATTGCCTGAAGGTAAAGTGATTCAAGTCGATATTACCGATTTTATTATGACTCGCATCTAGCATCTTACGAAATTGATGCAGCTGATACCTGTAAGGGGGTGAAACGATTGGTTGACGTTTTGTCGCAGAACGAGATAGATGCTTTGTTAGCAGCGCTGTCTTCTGGGGAAATGGATGCGGAGGAACTGAAAAAGGAAGAAACACAGCGTAAAATCCGTTCCTACGATTTCAAGCGAGCCGTTCGTTTTTCGAAAGATCATATTCGTACATTAACACGCATCCATGAAAATTTCGCGAGATATTTGACGACCTACTTCTCAGCGCAATTGCGCACATTTGTTCAAATTAATGTCGTTCAAGTCGAACAGTTACCTTACGATGAGTTTATTCGTTCTATACCGAAGATGACCATTTTGAACATTTTTGAAGCAGAGCCTCTAAAAGGCCGCATGGTGCTTGAAGTCAATCCGAACGTAGCTCTAGCCATGCTTGATCGTTTACTTGGAGGCGCAGGGCTCGCACCTTCCAAGATTCAAGGTTTGACCGAGATTGAAACGACAGTTATGGAGCGTATTTTTAGCAGAGCATTTGATAGTTTGCAAGAAGCGTGGAAGACGGTATTGGATATTCGTCCACGTCTTGAAAGTCTGGAAACCAATCCGCAATTTATGCAGATTGTGTCTCCCAATGAAACGATTGCCCTAATATCTTTAAGCACAAAAATCGGGGATACGACAGGCATGATCAATATATGTATTCCTCATGTCGTCATCGAGCCTATCATGCCGAAGCTGTCGGTGCATCACTGGTTTGTATCTGAGAAAAAAACAAGTGAACCGATAGAAATTGAAAAGCTGCGTGAACGTGTATCGCGAGCAGAGCTCCCAATAGTTGCTGAATTAGGTAATTCGCAAATAACGGTGCATGAGCTTATGCAGCTTTCGATTGGGGACGTCATCCCACTACGCAAAAAAGTAGAAGAGGGATTGACGATCCGTGTCGGGGATCGTGCCAAATATATTGGAACGCCAGGGAACGTTAAAGACCGGTTAGCTGTACAAATCGAGCAAGTGGTAGAGGAAGGAGTGGAAGAGCATGACGAGTAAAGAGTACTTGTCTCAGGAAGAGATCGATGCATTGTTGAGAAAGTCAGGAGAAGATTCCGTAGAAGCAACGCCAACTCCTTCAGTTGAACAGTTTCTAACACCTTTAGAGATTGATGCGCTTGGTGAAATTGGCAACATTACGTTTGGTAGCGCTGCTACTGCGTTATCTACTTTGCTTGGTCGTAAAGTTGACATTACAACTCCAATCATCAAATTGTTAGATAAGAAAAATCTGGAAAGTGAATTCCCGCATCCGCACGTAGCTGTTCATGTTCACTATGTGGATGGATTCCAAGGGGTTAATTCACTAGTGATTAAGACATCAGATGCCCAGATTATCGCTGACTTGATGTTGGGTGGAGACGGACGCAACGTTGCTGGTGAATTAAATGAAATTCATATTAGTGCAGTACAGGAAGCGATGAATCAAATGATGGGTTCATCAGCTACTTCCATGTCAACAATTTTCAATCAATTGGTTAATATTTCCCCTCCAGGCATCGGCATTTTAAATGCTGAAAAAGGGGAAGGGAATGAGATGCTGCCAGAAGATGACGTGCTGATCAAAATATCATTCCGCTTGACGATCGGCGATCTTATTGATTCTACAATTATGCAGTTATTGACCATCCCGTTTGCCAAAGACATGGTGAACCGCTTGATGGGTGCAGCGGAATCCATGACTGAGATGGAAACAGAGGCTCCCGCAGCAGTTGCCGTTGACCAACCGGTTTCTTCAGGACAGATCCCGAATACACCGACGCAGCCAACTGCAATGCCAAACCATTACGAGGAACATGTTGGAGGAGGATATCCGGTGGCTCATGAATCGTATCCGAATGCTCCGCAGCAACAGGCGAATATGCATGCTTCCATGAATGCACATCAAGGTTCAATGCATGGACACTATGCGGCAGCTTCAATGGGAACAGCACCTTCACGTCCAGTGAATGTACAGCCTGTTCAATTCGCAAATTTACAAACTTCGACATATGTGCCAGCTGATGATTCAAATATAAATTTATTGTTGGACATCCCGCTAAGAGTCACAGTAGAATTAGGTAGGACACACAAACAGATTAAAGATATTTTGGAACTATCACAAGGTTCTATCATTGAATTGGACAAGCTGGCAGGCGAACCTGTGGACATTCTGGTCAACAACAAGCTGATTGCCAAGGGTGAAGTCGTCGTTATTGATGAGAACTTCGGTGTGCGCGTTACAGATATCATTAACCAGTGGGATCGCATTCAAAAACTACAATAAAAGATTTAGGGAGGATTCTCAGCGATGGCAAACCGTATTTTAATCGTAGATGATGCAGCATTCATGCGCATGATGATTCGTGACATTTTAACTAAAAATGGTTACGAAGTCGTAGGTGAAGCAGCGGATGGTGCTCAAGCGATTGAAAAGTATAAAGAACACAAACCAGACCTCATTACAATGGACATTACAATGCCTGAGATGGACGGCATTACAGCATTAAAGGAAATTCGCAAGTCTGACCCAAGCGCAAAAGTAATTATGTGTTCAGCAATGGGACAACAAGCAATGGTTATCGATGCGATTCAAGCAGGAGCAAAGGACTTTATCGTCAAACCGTTCCAGGCTGATCGTGTTATTGAAGCGATTAAGAAAACGTTAGGATAAGGTATGGTTCCAGACACACAACTACAGCAAACGTCCGGTTTCGATTACATGGGTAGCTTGTTTACCGTACTGTTATCACTGGCTGTCATTATTATTCTGATTGTGCTATTCATCAAGTTGTTAAGCCGGAAAAATAAAATGTGGCAGATGAACCAGAGTATTCGTACGTTAGGCGGAACCGGACTAGGACAAAACAAGTCGCTGCAGGTGGTCGAAGTGGGAGATGTCGTATACTTGCTCGGTGTTGGTGAGGATATCACCTTGATCGACAAGGTAAGCGATCCTGAGCAGGTTGCACATCTTTTATCTACCTTTGAACGAGTACAGGTGGCACAAGGCGCTCTGCCTGTCTCTGTCTCGGCATGGATCAAGCAATTACGCAATAAGAGACGCTCCCACACGGATAATGCTGCGCCTCATCAAGAAGAGACGGACTCATCATCTGTATCCTTTCACGAGATGCTGCATGCGAAGCTGGAGAAACAGCCTGATCGCAGCGCTCGCGTGGAACGATTGTTGAATGACAATACCAAAGAAGATCGGTAGATGGATTCATGAAGAAGAAATGCTTAGTTGCTCTGACTGCAATGACCCTATTTTCTTGCTTTGCAGCCAATTGGGCGGGAGCAGCTCCTGTCATTCCCGGAATCGATATTAAGATCGGAGATGGCGGAGCACAGTCGGGCGTAACGTCGATGTCATTAGTGCTGTTAATTACGGTATTGAGTCTGGCTCCGGCTATTCTCATCCTCATGACTTCGTTCACTCGAATTGTGATTGTTCTGGGCTTTGTTCGTACTTCTTTAGGTACCCAGCAGATGCCGCCCAATCAGGTGTTAATCGGCTTGGCGCTCTTTATGACATTGTTTGTGATGTCCCCAACACTAGGTCAAGTTAACGAAGTAGCGCTGCAGCCTTATTTGAAGGGTGAAATTACCCAGACTGCTGCTTTAGAGAAAGCTGCAGTGCCAATGAAGAAATTTATGTTCTCTCATACGAGAGAGAAAGATTTACTATTGTTTATGAAATATACGAAGACAGAGAAGCCAAAGTCATATGAAGATATCCCGATTACCGTATTGGTTCCTGCTTATGCGATCAGTGAACTAAAGACGGCATTCCAGATGGGATTTATGATCTTTATACCGTTTTTGGTCGTTGATATGGTAGTAGCAAGTACCTTGATGTCAATGGGGATGATGATGCTGCCTCCGGTCATGATTTCATTACCTTTCAAAATACTGCTCTTCGTTATGGTAGATGGCTGGTATCTCGTTGTGAAGTCGCTCTTGATGAGCTTTAATACCTGAAGACGCTGCTTGGCAGTCCGGCAGCGATTCACGCGTGAATATCATTAGTGAGTGCAGGGAAGGGATCAGTCGATGAGTGCAGAGTTTATTATCGGATTGGCCGGCCAAGCAGTGTTTGCTGTATTAAAGATCAGCGCTCCGATGCTGATTGTAGCTCTGGTAGTCGGCTTGTTAATTAGTATATTTCAAGCGACAACCCAGATTCAAGAACAGACGCTTGCGTTTGTTCCAAAGATTGTCGCCGTGTTTATTATTATTTTAATTTTTGGACCGTGGATATTAACCACAATGATAGATTTTGCGTTTAATATTCTTAACAATTTGCATCAATATATCGGTTAGGCTGTGGAACCATGGAAATCGTAACTCAGGCGTTCCCTGTTTTTTTGCTTATGTTGTGTCGAATTAGCGCGTTCTTTGTCGCAGCACCTGTCTTTTCTTCGCGAGGCGTGCCGAATATGTTTAAGATTGGACTCGCTTTTTTTATCAGCATCATCGCCTATTTATTGTTTGGCCTGGGGCATAGTGTCCCTACGGATGGCACGTACATAATAATTGTTGTCCGTGAGATATTGATAGGGTTGCTCATTGGATTTATTGCGCAGTTGTTCTTTACAATTGTGCAGATTGCGGGTTCCTTTATCGACATGCAAATTGGCTTCGGGATCGCCAACGTTATCGATCCGCTTACTGGAGCTTCTGCACCGGTCATTGGTAATTTTAAGTACATATTTGTGGTACTGCTGTTTCTCGGTATGAATGGCCACCATTACTTTATCGACGGTGTGATGCAGAGCTTTAACTGGCTTCCCGTTAGCAACGATACTTTTTTTCAGCAGATCAGCAACGGCACTGTTCATCAGTTTGTACTGAAGTCGTTTGCTCAAGCTTTTATGATTGCGTTTCAAGTAGCTGCACCATTAATAGTTGCATTGTTTTTAGCAGATATTGCGCTTGGATTCCTGGCTCGAACTGCGCCGCAGTTTAACGTGTTTGTCATTGGGATCCCATTCAAGATTATTATCGGTTTGGCTATGTTGCTACTAATTGTACCGGGTTTTGTGTATGTGATGCAGCAAATATTCGAAACGCTGTTTAAAGCGATGGGCGAACTACTGCGTGTGCTGCCGGGAACGGGGGCCTAAATTAATGGAACATCTAAAACCTAAATATCGGCTCTCGTTGGATTTGCAGCTCTTTTCACAGGAGAAGACAGAAAAGGCAACACCTAAGAAACGCGATGATTCGCGGAAGAAAGGGCAAGTTGCCAAAAGTATGGACCTTTCGGGTTCATTCATTTTATTAATATCATTTATGAGTCTGTTTATGTTAGGCGGCTTTTTTAAGGAACGACTTATATCCATGTTCAGCGATCCGTTGCAGCATCGGCTTAACATGCAGTTGTCAGTGAACAATATTGTTGACTATTTTGGTCATTTATTGGTTCAGTTCCTTATTTTGCTTGCTCCAATCTTTATCGTTGCGGTTGTAATGGGATTGTTAGTGAATTACATGCAGATTGGCTTTCTATTTACTGGCGAGCCGCTAAAAATGCAATTCAGCAAAATCGATCCGATTAAGGGTTTTAAAAACATTTTTTCCATGCGTTCAGTAGTCGAATTCCTTAAGTCTATTATTAAGTTGACTGTGATCGGCGTGATTGCGTACATCTCCTTGTGGGGGGAACGGGATCGAATCATCGAGCTCAGTCATGTACCACTAGGCGGTATATTGTCTTATACGGCAGAACTTACAGTCATGCTGGGAATTAAGACAGGAGCAGCCTTAACGGTCTTGGCAGTATTCGACTATATGTATCAGAAGTATGAATTCGAGAAAAGCATCCGGATGTCGAAGCAAGATATTAAAGATGAATATAAGAAGATGGAAGGCGATCCGCTAATTAAAGGAAAGATCAAGGAACGCCAGCGTCGAATGGCTCTTATGAGAATGATGCAGGAAGTTCCAAATGCGGACGTTGTCATCACGAACCCGACGCACTTCGCCATTGCCTTGCGTTATGAGGGCAATTCGATGGAGGCTCCTAAAGTGATTGCGAAAGGACAAGATTATGTCGCTCTGAAGATAAAAGCAATTGCACAGGAGAACGGCGTCATGACTATGGAGAATAGGCCACTCGCGCGAGCGTTATACGAGCGAACTGAAATCGGCGATTCCATTCCGGCCGATTTGTTCCAAGCGGTCGCAGAAGTACTGGCATATGTATACAAATTAAAAGGCAAAGCAAAATGAGCGGACAGGGATGGAGGACAATTCCGTGAAAGCGAAAGCGAGAGACATATTCGTCCTGGTGGGCGTCATCGGCATCGTATTAATGATGGTTTTGCCGATACCCAAAGTATTATTGGATATTTTACTTATCATTAACATTTCAATAGCACTTATGATTTTGCTTATTGCGATGAATACGCGAGAAGCGTTGCAATTTTCCATCTTCCCAGCTTTGCTGCTGATCACAACGTTATTCCGATTGTCTCTGAATATTTCGACCACTAAGCTTATCTTAAGTGAAGGGGAAGCAGGAGACGTTGTTCACACGTTTGGTGAGTGGATTACACAAGGAAATATTGCTGTAGGTATGGTTGTCTTTCTAATTCTAGTAATCGTTCAGTTTATCGTTATTACGAAAGGATCTGAGCGCGTCGCAGAGGTGGCTGCTCGCTTTACTTTGGATGCAATGCCAGGTAAGCAGATGGCGATTGATGCGGATTTGAACGCAGGTCTAATTAACGAGATGCAAGCGAAAGAACGACGACAAAAGATTGAACGCGAAGCAGACTTCTTCGGGGCGATGGACGGTGCCAGCAAATTTGTCAAAGGGGATGCCATCGCAAGTATTATTATTCTAATTATAAATCTCTTAGGCGGATTTATTATCGGAATGGCCATGCATGGCATGGACTTTGGCACGGCAGCTCAGACTTATTCCATTCTCTCCATTGGTGATGGACTTGTGAGCCAGATTCCGGCGCTTCTTATTTCGACTGCTGCGGGTCTAATCGTTACACGTTCCGCATCAACAGGCAATCTGGCTGAGGATCTGAGTTCACAAGTGCTCGCTTATCCTAAGTTGTTGTACATCGTATCCGCCACAATTGCTATGCTTGGCTTATTTACTCCAATCGGCCCGCTTGCTACTTTGCCGTTTGCAGGATTGATGGGTTATGCAGGTTATAGAATGCAGCAGACGCTGGATCGAAATACGATATCTGAGGAGCAGCTTGAAGAAGAGCAGCAGATTGAAGAAGTTCGGAGTCCAGAAAGCGTCATTAATTTGCTGCAGGTGGACCCGATCGAGTTCGAATTCGGCTACGGCTTGATACCACTTGCTGATGTTCAGCAAGGCGGGGATCTGCTCGATCGTATCATCATGATTCGTCGCCAATGCGCACTGGAGCTAGGACTAGTGGTACCAGTGATTCGTATTCGCGATAACATTCAGCTTAAACCTAATGAGTATGTCATTAAGATTAAGGGTAATGTTGTGGCGCGAGGGGAATTGCTGCTTAATCACTACTTGGCGATGAGTCCAGGTTATGACGATGAGACTGTAACAGGCATTGAGACGGTAGAGCCTGCATTTGGTCTGCCGGCATTATGGGTAGACGAAACGATGAAGGAACGAGCAGAGATGTCTGGTTATACGGTCGTTGACCCGCCTTCTGTTGTGGCTACGCATTTGACGGAAATGGTTAAGAAGCATGCGCATGAACTAATTGGCCGTCAAGAAACAAGGGCATTGGTTGATACGGTCAGAGAGCAGTATCCTGCCATTGTCGATGAGTTAATTCCGAATATTCTGTCCATCGGTGATGTACAGAAAGTACTTGCCAAGTTGTTACGTGAGAAAATATCTATTCGTGATCTCGTATCCATATTCGAAACACTGGCGGATTACGGATCTTACACTAAAGATCCTGACGTATTAACGGAGTATGTAAGACAAGCGTTAGCGCGTCAGATTACGCAGCAGTTTGCTGTGCCAGGCGAAACACTTCGTGTCATAACGGTTGGACCAACGCTGGAGAAGAAAATTGCAGACAGTGTGCAGCAAAATGAGCATGGCTCTTATCTGGCAATGGACCCAGGAACGACACAGCAAGTGTTCCAACGGTTTCAAGATCAGATTGGCCGTATTATTCAATCAGGTTATCAGCCTATTGTGTTGGCATCTCCGACGATACGGATGTATCTTCGTCAGCTTATGGAACGTGCCATGCAAGATATACCGGTATTGTCATATAACGAATTAGAGCCAAATGTTGAAATTCAGAGCGTTGGAGTGGTGAATGTATGAGGGTGAAAAAATACCTGGTCGAGACGATGCCGGAGGCTATGAGCCAAATTCGTCAAGAGTTAGGAAAGGACGCCGTCATTGTCAGCACAAAAGAGGTTAAAAGCGGCGGAATTCTAGGCATGTTTGCGAAAAAGATGATTGAAGTCACAGCAGCAGTCGATGATTCCCCGGCTAAGCAGACTCCACAACCTAGGCCTGCGGCAAGACCTGCTGTCCCAGCCGCAATGGCTCGCAATGCCTATGCTGGTAAGCCGCCTAATCCACCGAAGTCGCCAGCTGTCACACAACGGCATGAGCTTGCCTCACCTGCTGCTGATCAGCTAGACGAAGCGTTGTTTAAGGACTTGCTGCAAGAATTACGTGGCGGTGGCGAAGCAAAACCTGCTGAGCCCACACAGATAGCACCAGCCACTATAACTAATTCCGTTAAGGCTCCTGTTACACAGCAGGAGCCTTGGCGGGATGAAATACGTGAAGTAAAAGAGATGGTTAAGTCTATGCTGCGTAAATCAGAGCATGAGAACTGGACAGCTTATGCGAAACAATTGGAGACACGATTGTTGGAGCAGGGAATTACTTCTGAGCTTAGCTACAGCATTATTGATCGTGCGATGTCTAGCTGTCGTACGGAAGGCTCCGCTGAACCAGCACCAACGCTGCTTCACAGTCGTGTGGAAAGCGTACTAGAAGAAAAATTGGCTCGTCAATGTAAGCCAGGCCTCTCACGAAGCACTAACGTCGTGTATTTTGTAGGTGCTACAGGTGTAGGTAAGACGACAACGATTGCCAAGCTTGCAGCGGACCAGATGTTCCATCATCAACGCAAAGTTGGATTTATTACTTCTGATACGTACAGGATCGCAGCTGTTGAACAGCTACGTACCTATGCGTCCATACTGAATGCTCCAATTGAAGTGGTTACTTCGCCTAATGACTTGCAGCGTGCACTGGAATCATTGCAGGATTGTGATCTTATCCTGATGGACACCGCTGGACGCAACTATCGGAATGACATGCATGTCAATGAGATTAATTCAATGTTGAAGCCTGTCGAAGGCTCCGAAACGTTCTTGGTGTTAAGTCTAACGTCTAAGACCGAAGACATGATGGCGATTATTAACCGATTTGCGAAACATACGATAGATCGCATTATCTTTACGAAAGCGGATGAGACCGACACTTGTGGTTCTATCGTTAATTTGACTGACAAGACGGATATTCCTTTTAGCTATGTGACTTGCGGTCAGAATGTGCCAGATGATATTAAGTCGTTTGAGCCGAAGGAAATCATTCGTTTGCTGTTAGGGGATTGACAACATGATGGACCAAGCGCAAGCACTGCGCAGATTAGTTGCGAGGTCAAATTCATCCGCCTCATCCGTTGACGATCCGTCAACACGCCAGCATCGCACGAGGGTTATTACTGTAACCAGTGGTAAAGGTGGAGTAGGCAAGTCTAACTTTACGTTGAACTTTGCAATGATGCTGCAGGAGGCCGGCTATCGGACATTGATATTTGATGCGGATATTGGCATGGCCAACATTGACGTGTTGATCGGTTCTCCTGCTTCCGTCAATTTGTATCATGTGCTTAGCGGCATGAAGCGTCTCGAAGATATCGTTCAGATCGGACCGAAAGGAATTCACTATGTCCCGGGCGGTTCCGGTTTTCAGGATTTGTTGAACATGCCGGAAGAGTCGCTGGAATCTTTTCTGTCTGAGCTTGAGAATTGGGCTGAACGTTACGATGTTATCCTTTTTGACACAGGTGCAGGTTTAAGTAAAGAAACGATCCGATTTGTTATGGCGGCCGATGAGACGTTTGTGATTACAACGCCTGAACCGACTGCAATTGCAGATGCTTACGCCTTAATCAAAGTTGTGTATGGCATGTTTCCTGATACCAAATTCCGTCTCGTCGTCAATCGAATATCGGATTGGGCGGAGGGCCAGCAGACGGCTGAACGGGTTACATCCGTCGCCAGAAGATTTTTGCAGCTTGAGATTCCGGTACTGGGTTACATGTTTGACGATCCGCATGTGATGCAAGCCGTTAAGAAACAAACACCTTTCTCCCTTTTGTATCCCAATATCCGGGTGACAGAACAGGTAAGGCAATTAGCTAGGGCTTATATGAACAACGGACAGCAGCCAAAGAACGATGGCGGAATGAAGAACTTTATTAGCAAGTGGTTAAAGCGTTGGACATGATTGTTGTAGTCGAAATGGCTCGTAACATGTAAGATGGAGATATAGCTAAGCAGCCATCCCACGATTCATCCATACGTATTCCATAACTAAGGAGTGTGTGGTAGATAATGACAACAAAGAAGATTCTTGTCGTGGACGACTCGCCTTTCATGCGCACGATTATTTCAGATTTGATTGCGCTGGATACTGGCTTTAACATTGTCGGAACCGCTCGAAATGGGGTAGAGGCAGTTGAGAAGGTCAAACTTCTTACTCCTGATGCGGTGACCATGGATGTGGAAATGCCAATACGCAATGGATTGCAGGCGTTGCAAGGAATTATGGCTGAGTGCCCAACGCCTGTCATCATGCTGTCCAGTCTGACGGAAGAAGGACGTCAAGAGACCTTATCGGCGCTTGAACTGGGTGCATTTGACTTTGTATGCAAGCCGAGTCCTACCAGCGGAAGTCAGGATATACATAAAGTTGGTGAGATGCTGCACGAGAAGCTGCATGCTGCAATTCTTTCTCACGAACGGCGCCAATTACTAAAGAGAATGCGCGAAGAGTTATCGAAGTCGTATGCCCGCGAAACAGAAGCACGCCAGCATAAGGTTAGCAAGTCAAAGGCACTGGAAGCTAAGCAGTCGACGGGCAATCATGAAACTCGCGTTTCTAAAGATACGGTTAACAAAGTACCAAAATATTCGGCAAATGATAGCACGACCAACTTAAAGCAGCAGCAGATGCTGCCCAAATCCGTCATGCCTGTGCCGAGTAAGTCAGTGCCAAGCTCAACCGCCTCAAGGCAGCAAGAATCTGTCACTCGAACGCAGTCTAGCGAGGAAAAGAAACAAGCACCGCGTAATATGGGTGCAGCGGACTCCCTTGATAAACAATCGGTGCAGAAGACGGAGCAGCAAACCTCCGGCAAGGACTTGAAGCAAGCGGTGGCATTGGATACTGGGGTTAAGAAAGTCTCTAGTAGTTCGACTGCGAGAAGTTCTCATTTCAAACATATTGTAGCTGTAGGAACTTCAACAGGAGGACCACGAGCACTAAAAGAGCTGTTGTCTCAGCTTCCAGGGACACTTAAAGCACCAGTGCTGATCGTTCAGCACATGCCGCCGAACTTTACGAAGTCTTTGTCTCAACGGCTTCATTCCTATAGTGAGCTTGAAGTACGAGAGGCACAGCATGGCGACGTTCTTCAGGCAGGGGTGGCCTATCTTGCTCCTGGAGGTCAGCATATGACTGTAGTCTTACAAGCAGACGGCAGTTATGCTGTGTCTCTGAATCGCCAAGAGCCACGCAGCGGTCATCGGCCATCGGTGGACATGATGTTCGAGTCTTTGCTTCCGTTTAAGCAGCTGCAGCGACACATTGTGCTCCTGACGGGAATGGGGAGCGATGGTGCACGGTCGATGCGGAAATTGTACGAGGAAGGGGTCCGCTCTACCTTTGCCGAAAGTGAAGATTCATGCGTTGTATTCGGAATGCCAAGAGCCGCTATTGAATTAGGCTGCGTCTCTCGTATCGTACCGATTCAAGATATGGCTCAAGAAATAGTCAGAGCAATCAATTAGCGGCTGAGGCCGACGAGGATACTGTTTAAGGGGGTGTTCGAGCATGGATTTGAATCAGTATTTGTCCATGTTTCTAGATGAAGCAAACGACCATCTGCAAGCTTTGAATGAGCACATGATGGAACTGGAGAATCAACCGGAAGATGTAAGTATCGTTCAAGTTATCTTCCGTTCGGCACATACGTTGAAAGGGATGTCAGCAACGATGGGCTTCGAAGATCTGGCATCTCTTACGCATGAGATGGAGAACGTGCTCGATTTGGTTCGCAACAATCAGTTAGCGATGGACGGTTTTATATTTGATACCTTGTTTAAGAGCTTGGATGCGTTAGAAGGTATGGTTTCTGATATCGCGAATGGCGGAGACGGCAAGGCAGATGTTTCCGCTATCGTGAAGTCACTTCAGTCTATTGTCAGTGGTGATCACAAGAAGCAGGAGCCAGCCGCGGCTGTTGAGGCTGAGGTTGTTCCAGAACAGAACACCGACGAACGTTTGGATGAATTCCAACGTAGTATCATAGAGCAGTCTATTGAAGCAGGAATGACTGCTGCCTACATAAATATTACACTTCGTGAAGATTGTGTGCTTAAAGCGGCACGTGCTTATATGGTATTTCAGGCGCTTGGCGAAATGGGTGAGGTCGTCAAGACATCCCCGCCAGCACACGATATCGAGCAGGAGAAGTTCGACAAGGGTTTCTCTATCTTCTATGTGACAACAGAAAGTGAAGAACAAGTTCGCAAAGAGGTCGCCAACGTATCTGAGGTGGAGCAGGTAGATCTGCAAGTGCTGACATTAGAGGCGCTTAAGGACTGGAATGCTCGAATCGAAGAAGTAAAAGCTGGCAAGTCTGAGGCTGCTGCTACCACTGCATCGGCAGGGGCTGCAACTGCAGAAGTAGCTGACGCACCTGCGAATCAGGTTGTTAGATCACCAGAAGGGCAAGTCAACAAAAATGCAGGGGCTACAGCGCAAGCCAAGCCGTCTCAAAATCGAACAATTCGTGTAGATATTGAACGTCTGGATGTACTGATGAACCTGATAAGCGAAATGCTAATTGACCGTGTTCGCCTGGAAGAGATTGCATCCGAAGTCAAAAAATCAGAACTGACAGAAACCGTTGAGCATTTGGTACGCGTAAGCGGTGACTTACAAAGCATCGTGCTCAAATTGCGGATGGTACCGATTGATGTTGTGTTTAATCGATTCCCACGAATGGTTCGTGACCTTGCAAAGACACTGGACAAAAAAGTCGACTTTGTTATTACAGGGGCCGATACAGAACTTGACCGTACTGTCATTGATGAGATTGGTGATCCGTTGGTTCACTTGCTGCGGAATTCACTTGACCACGGTGTAGAATCTATTGCAGAACGAAGAGCTACAGGCAAACCTGAGACAGGAACGGTACAACTACGAGCATATCAAAGCGGTAATCACGTCTTTATTGAGATTGAGGATGACGGCAAAGGGATCAACCGTGATATCGTCCTTAATAAAGCGATCAAAAATAACGTGGTCACACCAGAAAAAGCTGCTACGATGACAGATGAACAAGTTTATCAGCTATTATTCGCTTCTGGTTTTAGTACGGCTGAAGTTGTCTCGGATATTTCTGGTCGCGGAGTTGGTCTTGACGTTGTCAAATCAAAGATCTCTGCACTCGGTGGACATGTAGTAGTTAATTCCAAGCTGGGACAGGGTACTACATTTGTTGTGCAGCTTCCATTAACACTGTCGATCCTCTCGGCTATGCTGTTCCGTCTCGGAGATGAGAAGTACGCGATTCCGTTAACTTCGATCGTAGAGACTGGTCTGGTGCAGCGAGAGAACATTCGTCGTGTACATGGTGGCATCCGAATGATAGATTATCGGGATAGTGTTATTCCTTTACTGTCGCTTAGCGCTTTATTTGAATGCCCTAGCTACTCTGATTTTGACGAGGAAGAGGTTGAGATCATTATTATCCGTAAAGGAGATCGTATTGCAGCATTGGCTGTAGACGACTTCATCGGTCAAAATGAGATTGTGCTAAAACCGTTAGGCAACTATTTAAAATCAGTTCCTGGCGTATCTGGAGCGACCATTCTGGGAGACGGTCAGGTCGCACTGATTGTCGATCCGAATGCGCTATTAAAGTAATCATTGGGGAGGAACCATCATGGCGGAGGATTTAAAAGTTGTTGTCTTTAAGCTTGCTGATGAAGAATATGGAATTGAAGTAGATAAAGTACAGACGATTGAACGAATGATGCCGATCACACGTGTTCCCAAAACGTATTCCTTCATTAAAGGTGTTATTAATCTACGTGGCATTGTTGTGCCAGTGATGGATCTGAATGGTCGCTTCGGACTTCCAGAAACAGAGACGACAGATCAAACGCGTATCATTATTGTTAATGCGCATGAGATGGAAGTTGGATTTATCGTTGATTCTGCTAGTGATGTCATCGACATGAACGAAGAAAACATCGAGGAAGCACCCGAGATGGTAGGCGGAATTAAAGCGAAGTACTTGCGCGGCGTAGCCAAAATTGGAGATAGTCGGTTGCTCATCATGTTAAATTTGGCTGAGGTGCTGAATCGTAGCGAGATCATTCAATTGGAACAGTTAGAGGTTTAACGTCATGCAACTTCATGAGATTCTAGGCGAGTTTAAACTTGACGTACTGAAGGAGATCGGGAACATTGGTGCTGGCAACGCCGCAACAGCACTTTCCAGACTCTTGAACCGTCCAATCGATATGGCAGTACCTAAAGTACGGCTGCTTCCGTTTGAGTGTGTAGCGGATGAAGTCGGAGGTGCAGAGCAGGTTGTTATCGCCATTTATTTTCGGGTGGAAGGCGAGGCACCTGGGCACTTGTTCTTCATTTTTGAGATCGAGCCTGCCAAGAAACTATTGTCTTATTTGCTAAAAATGAGTACGGAAGAAGAATGTTTATTCTCAGATATGGAAATATCCGCATTATCTGAAATTGGAAATATATTGGCCGGGTCGTACTTATCTTCTTTAGCTGACTTTACCCATCTAGCAATGTCACCAACTGTTCCACAGCTTGCGATAGATATGGCGGGAGCTGTTCTGAATTATGGGCTCATTCAATATGGGGAAATGGGCGACAGTGCCCTGTTGATAGACACGAAGTTCTTGGAAGGGTGCGAAGAAATACAAGGGACGTTCTTTCTCATTCCAGACCCGGACTCATTCTCTAAAATATTTGCTGCATTGGGAGTGCCATCTGAATGATTGAAGAGTCTACAGTAGTAAAAGTCGGCATGGCCGACCTTAATATTACAAAAGTTGGAGCAATCCGGACGACGGGGCTTGGCTCTTGTGTCGGGCTGACTTTGTTTGATCCGATGATCAAGATCGGAGGGATGGCCCACGTCATGCTTCCGTCCTCCGACATCGCAAGAGAAGGTACGCTGAATATTGCAAAGTACGCCGATACGGCGATTCCTGAGCTGATTCGGCGTATGGAACTAGAGGGAGCTCGATTGTCCAGGCTAATTGCCAAGATGGCAGGGGGGGCCCAGATGTTTGCATTTTCATCAGGAAACGACATGAT
Source organism: Paenibacillus sp. ACRRX (assembly GCF_022346885.1). Classification (GTDB taxonomy): domain Bacteria; phylum Bacillota; class Bacilli; order Paenibacillales; family Paenibacillaceae; genus Paenibacillus_B. The sequence goes on along the minus strand of NZ_JAKRNK010000002.1, from coordinate 692,191 downwards.
GCGAATCGGGCCTCGTAATGTAGAATCCTGCAAACAGATGCTCCAAATTCACAATATCCCTCTTTTGGCAGAGGATACAGGGGGAAACTACGGCCGTACGATCGAGCTGCGGTGTGAAGACGGTCTTTTAAATATTCGCAGTGTGCAAATGGGGATAAGGGATATCTGATGAGTGGATCAATACGTTGGAATTTTGGGCTTGGCGTTTTAGGTTTTTTTATTACGTTTTTGGCTTCTTTAAGTTCTAACCTGATGACAACAAGTCTCGTTAGGGGCGCAATTGCATTTGTTATATGGTTTGGATTAGCGTTTGCGATACGTTGGGTAGTAGGGGAACTCACTCAGCCTAATCGCCATGCTGACGGGGGCACAAGTGTATTCGAAGGGATTGAGTCCGATCGTGGATCTAACGTAGATATCACTACACCTGACGAGACTGAATCGCTGCATAATTTATTGAAAGACAATTCAGTAGCGGATCCAGCAGAGAAGAGTGAGGCCAATGAACAACAAACGGGCTTTGAGCCGTTGGCGCCACCTAAACTAGTTAGTAAAACGCCGTTGAAGGACGAACAATTGGCACAAGCCGTTCGTTACATGAAAGACAAGTAAGGAGGTTAAGAGTTCATGAGCGTGCAGAAGACTACCAAATGTTCTAATTATGAGCTGTGGGTGCAATGGAAAGAACATGACAACTTAGAAGCAAAGAAACAGCTAATAGAACTCTATTTACCGATTGTCGACTTTGTGTCTAACCGAATGGCTGCGGGATTGCCGCGCAGTGTTTCCAAGGATGATTTATCCAGCAATGGCGTGATGGGGCTGATTGATGCGATTGAAAAGTTTGATTACCGTCGGGGGCTGCAATTCGAAACCTATGCATCATGGCGAGTTCGCGGGTCCATACTTGATGGCCTGCGTTCTGGTGATTGGGTGCCTCGTTCAGCAAGAGAAAAGGCAAAGAAGATAGAAGAAGCATACCAACACTTGGAGCAGCATTATTTGCGTTCTGTCACTGACGCAGAAATGAGTGCATATTTGGATGTCACTGAACAAGAGTTTCATGGTATGCTTCAAGATGTAGCTATAATGTCGTTATGTTCATTGGAAGATCCGATTCGCGAAGAAGAATCGGAAATGCGCATTTCCGTTATGGTTGATGAAAAGGCAAAGAATCCGGAATATAAAGTAAATGAGCATTATTTGAAGCAAACTTTGATTGAAGGTATTCACAAGCTAACGGAAAAAGAACGAACGGTCGTATCGTTGTTCTACTACGAAGATTTGTCGTTAAGTGAGATTGCAGAAGTGATGACTTTATCCCCTTCGCGAATCTCGCAATTACATTCGAAAGCAATCATGCGTTTACGCTCCGTATTAGAGAAGAATAAATCGATGCTTCTGGAAGCATAAACGCTGTTACTTAATAAGTAGATAGACTAGGCGAAAGGGGGAGCGGCCATGAGTACAACTATCTTGTTGGAGGATTATTTGGATATTACGTTATCCGATGACAAAATGGAAGCTTATATGCATTTTTTGAAATTCGATGATACGTTTCAATGTCGCAAGGATGATCTAGAAGGGTTCTTGCTTAGCAATCAAATAAAATTTGGTGTTAGCCATGAAGTGTTACGTGAAATTACCCATCAGCCGCAATTGTTCACTAAGGGTCCTACTATGATAGCTAGTGGCAAAAGAGCAACAAACGGCAAAGACGGTCACATTAAAGTATTGTTGGCTACGGATGAAGCGGTTCGGCCACAAGAGCAAGAGGACGGCTCTGTTGATCTTAAAGAAATTAATCAACTAAACAATGTGAAGCGAGGCCAACGTATCGCTGAACGATTCCCAGCTAGCAATGGAGTACCTGGTATGAACGTGCTTGGTGAGCTCGTTGCTGGTAAAGACGGTAAGGAAGCACGCTTTAAGATTGGGAAAAATGTCGTATCGGATGATGCAGGAGTGGCTTTATATGCTGCAATAGACGGTCTCGTTGTTCGTACAGAAGGTGATAGACTTAACGTTTTCCCTGTCTATGAGGTTAACGGCGACGTTGATTATCGAACAGGAAATATTGATTTTGTAGGGACAGTAGTCATCAGAGGAAATGTATTAACAGGCTTCAAAATTAAAGCTTCCGGAGATATACGCATATATGGTGGGGTTGAAGGAGCACAACTCGAAGCGTTGGGCTCTATCGAAGTTATTGGTGGTATTATTGCCGGGAATAAAGGATACATACATGCTAGGCAACAAGTAAAATGTTCGTTTGTACAGGAGGCCAGAATTTCAGCAGGTACAGATGTTATTGTATCACAAAGTATTATGCACTCTCAGGTCCGGGCTGGCAGACAAGTCATTTGCAACGGGACTAAGGGACTTATTGTAGGCGGTACTATCCAAGCAGGAGAACGGGTGGAAGCGCGTACAGTTGGTAACGGTATGTCAACTGTCACTGTGATTGAAGTTGGTGTTGTACCCGAGACAAGAAACGAACTTCAAGAATTGCGCGTACAATACAAAAACAGTATGGATAATTTGGAGAAGACCGAAAAGGCTCTCCGTATTTTGGATCAATTTGCGTCTACTGGACAATTGACGGCAGATAGGATGGAAATGAGACATAAGCTGAATACAACGAAAAAAAGTGTGTTGGCTGAACAGGCGGACATGCGTGAGCGCATTTTTGATATTGAAAAAATGCTAGAGGACACCGTTGTTGCGCGTGTTGATGTAAATCAGACGATCTATGGAGGAACAAAGATAGTAATTGGGCGTTATACCCGTTTCGTCAAGGACGTATGTAAACGTGCTACATTCCGGCTTATAGATGGTGAAGTTAATATGAGTTCACTATAAGGCGTCATTCAGCTAGACTTTTTCATAAATGAGGTGATGAGATGAATATGAAGTCCGTTGAACTGCAAGTTGCAATTCCTCGTACACAAGAAGTATCATCCATTCATCAGCAGATGCAACAACGCCCCACGATAGAACAATCGATGCTGAATGAACAAGCAGCTAAGCTTACAGAGTCGCTAAGACAACGTAACGAGAAAGTAGATGCGTCTTCAGAAGGGCGAATCCGCGACGACGAAGAGCACGCTTCCCACCACGATTCTTCCACGCCAGATAAACAACCAGAAGACCCGGAGAAGAAGAATGCCGCAGTGCCGGCAGAACATCCCTATAAAGGCAAACACATAGACTTTTCGGTCTAAAGAGACGCCGTTGTTCCGGGAAACTGGAACACGGCGTTTGTGTGGTTAGCATGGTTAGGCGGGAGATAGGGAAACGTACATCGATAAATATCACGATCAGCGTCAGTAGATTAGAGGAGTCACAGCAAAGGTAAAGGGGGCACAACATGAACGAGCCGTGGATATATTTGGCGCTGCTTGGCGGCGTAGTTGCTGTTGTTGGTCTGGTCCGCCCAACTTCACAGGATAGTCATGCCAACTTGAAGCAGAACATTGAAGAAACATTAGAGCATTATGTACAAGAAATCAGTGAAGAAAATGAGAAGCTGCTGCAGGCAGTTGAGCGGCTCAAAAAGGAAGCTGATCTTCGCGATGAAGCGATGCGGCGCAGAATGGACATGCTGGAAGCGTCTGTGCAGCATGCGGGCGAACAACAGCGTCAACAGGTATCACAGATCGAGACTCTTTCTTCGTTAGTGAACAGACCGCAGATCGTTCAAACTGTGCAAAATAAGGACACTGCGGAGCAGAACACCTTTGAAGGTATGACAGCGGTAGAAGCAGCTAGTGGAGTAGAAGTTGTAGAAGATTCACCCCCAACAATACGAGATCGTTATGTTGATTTGTTTGCTTTACATATGAAAGGGGTAAAGGCGGAGCAAATTGCAGCACGATTAAATATGCCATTAGGTGAAGTGCAGCTTATATTACAACTCAGTCTGCAGGAGGATCAACGTGTTTAGAAATCGTTATTTTCTAATCGGATTAGGGACGGGCATTATTATTGGCGTATTATTACTACAGATCATGCTAATTGGTCAAAAGTCAGTGCCACAACTAACGGAGCAGCAATTAATCCGGGAGGCGGAGCGTCAAGGATTTGATCTGGTTCAAAAACGAAGTAGTGCGCTGTCAGAGCGTTCATCTACGACGGAAGCAAATCCTCCTGCGAAGGATACAGTCCGAACGTCAGCTCTCGATCAGCCTAGTAAAGCAGATAAGGCAAGTAAGGATGCTGGCGCTGTCAGCAGCATCAGCAAGCAGCAGCCCGATAATATAAAGATAAAGCAAGTTGACAAAACACAGGTATCATCAGTCCCAACAAATGTGAAGAAAGACAGCTCGCAGAAGACAAGTACCAAGCCCAAGGAAAAGCAGTCTAAAAGCATTCGAATTATTCCTAATTCGAGCGCCAGCTCCGTGTCCAAGCAGCTTGCTGATGCTGATATCGTGGATGATGCAGCCTCATTTGAAGCTTATATTAAGAAGCAAAAGAAGCAAACAAAACTTCGTGCAGGAACGTTTAATTTTGAGGTGTTATCTTCATACGAGAAAGCGTTGGCTGTATTAACATCACATCCAAATGCCTAGTTGTGAAAATGGTTGCATCTAATAGTTCATTGTGGTATATTAATTGACGGTGTTAAGAACACACGCTGATTAATTTTGTCAAGGGTGCTTGTTGTCGTGGGTAACCGTGGGGCAAGTCTTGTCGAAAGATGATATCGGCGGCGGAAAAATAACCATATGTAGGAGGTGTAGTGAAGATGGCAGTTATCTCCATGAAACAGCTTCTTGAAGCTGGTGTACATTTCGGTCACCAGACTCGTCGCTGGAACCCAAAGATGGACAGATATATCTTCACAGAACGTAACGGTATTTACATCATTGACTTGCAAAAGACAGTGAAAAAAGTCGAGGAAGCTTACAATTTCGTAAAATCCCTTGCAGCTGACGGCGGCACTATGCTGTTTGTTGGTACTAAGAAACAAGCTCAAGATTCCGTTAAGGAAGAAGCTGAGCGTTGTGGTATGTACTTCATCAACCAACGTTGGTTGGGTGGTACATTAACGAACTTCCAAACGATCCAAAAGCGTGTAGACCGTCTGAAACGTCTCGAAGCTATGGAAGAAGATGGAACATTCGAAGTATTGCCTAAGAAAGAAGTTATCTTGCTCCGCAAGGAGAAAGATCGTCTTGAGAAATTCTTGGGTGGTATCAAGAACATGAAAGACTTGCCAAGTGCATTGTTCGTAATCGATCCTCGTAAAGAGCGTATTGCTGTTGCAGAAGCTCGCAAATTGGGTATCCCAATTGTAGGTATCGTTGACACGAACTGTGATCCGGACGAAATCGACTATGTTATCCCTGGTAACGACGATGCAATCCGCGCGGTTAAGTTGTTGACATCCAAAATGGCTGAAGCCATTATGGAAGGTAACCAAGGCGAAGAAACAACAGCTTAATTCATACGAATGAGATGAACAAAAGGGTGGCAGGCAGGTGATACACCTATCTCCACCCTTTTTTTGAGTCGTAAAGTAATGCCAGCTTAGTTTCCATCAAGGAGATGGCGGCATAATAAACGGTTGGAGGTAAACGACATGGCAGTTAATGCTAGTGCAGTAAAAGAGCTTCGCGAGAAAACAGGCGCAGGTATGTTGGATTGCAAAAAAGCTTTGGAAGAAGCTAACGGCGATATCACTAAAGCTGGTGAGATTCTTCGTGAAAAAGGCTTGGCAGCAGCAGCAAGCAAAGCAGGCCGCATTGCAACAGAAGGTGTAGTTCAATCTTACATCCATGCTGGTGGACGTATCGGCGTATTGGTTGAGATCAACTGCGAGACAGACTTCGTAGCTAAGACAGACCAATTCCAAGAATTTGCTCGTGACATCGCAATGCATATCGCGGCATCTGCACCGAAGTATGTTCGTCGTGACGAAGTGCCTACTGAAGATCTTGAGAAAGAAAAAGAAATTTTGAAAGCTCAAGCGCTTAACGAAGGCAAGCCTGAAAAAATCGTTGAAAAAATGGTTGAAGGCCGCATCGGTAAGTACTATGAAGAGTTCTGCTTGATGGAGCAATCCTTCATTAAAGACCCAGACAAAACAATCGACAATCTGCTGAATGAGAAAATCGCAGCAATCGGTGAAAATATCTCAATCCGTCGCTTCGTTCGTTATGAACTTGGTGAAGGTATGGAGAAAAAACAAGATAACTTTGTTGAAGAGGTTATGGCACAAGCGAAAATGTAATCCTGCTGGATTGCATTTTACACGTAAGCCAATAGGCGATCAACAAACGCTCTGGAAAAGTTGGAACACATTGTGTTCCTTCTTTTTTAGCAGTCGTTCGGAAAAAGTGGAGGGTATACATTGGAACAACCGGTTTATAAACGCATCGTATTAAAAGTTAGCGGAGAGTCGTTAGCAGGTCAAGCTGGTTACGGCATTGAATCTGATATGATCAATTCAATTGCAGAACAAGTGAAGGAAGTCGTTGAACTTGGCGTGGAAGTAGCCATTGTATGTGGCGGCGGCAACATTTGGCGCGGCATTGCAGGCAGCGAAAAAGGAATTGACCGTGGAACGGCTGACTACATGGGAATGCTTGCTACGGTGATGAACTCGCTAGCCTTGCAAGATGCGCTGGAACAAATCGGCGTACCTACACGTGTCCAGACTTCGATTGCTATGCAGCAAATCGCTGAGCCATACATTAGACGTCGCGCAATCCGCCATTTAGAAAAAGGCCGCGTCGTTATTTTTGCAGCGGGCACAGGTAACCCGTTCTTCTCGACGGATACGACTGCAGCGCTGCGTGCTGCTGAGATTGAAGCAGATGTTATTTTGATGGCAAAAAACAAAGTTGATGGTGTGTATTCTGCTGATCCATTTAAGGATGACACAGCTGAGAAGTTCGATCAATTAACGTATTTGGAAGTGCTAAACCGCAACCTTGGCGTTATGGATTCGACAGCAACATCACTTTGTATGGATAACAACATTAACTTGCTTGTATTCTCCATTAGCGAACAAGGTAACATTAAACGAGTCGTACTCGGTGAGAAGATCGGAACAATTGTAAAAGGGAGTGTAGACTAATGCCACAATCCGTGAAGAAGCATGCCGAAGATCGTATGGAGAAAGCCATTGCAGCTCTTAGACGTGAATTAGCGACACTTCGCGCAGGTCGTGCTGCTCCAGCATTGCTTGACCGCGTGCAAGTGGAATACTACGGTGCAATGACTCCTGTTAACCAACTAGCGAATATTAATACACCTGATCCACGCACGTTGATGATTCAACCGTGGGACAAAACATCGATTGGTGCCATCGAGAAAGCGATTATGAAATCGGATCTCGGTTTGACACCTGCAAACGATGGCTCAATGATTCGGATCACGATACCTGCTCTGACGGAAGAACGTCGTGCTGAGTTGGTTAAGCAAACGAAGAAATACGGAGAAGAAGCTAAAGTTGCGATTCGTAATATTCGTCGTGATGCGAATGATGATATCAAGAAGATGGAGAAGACAGATATTTCAGAAGATGAATCTCGTCGTCATCAGGAAGATATCCAGAAATCAACAGACAAGTTTATTACGGAAGTCGACAAAGTGTTGGTTACAAAAGAAAAAGAAATTATGGAAGTGTAAGGAAAGACAACTTTCACAATTTATGCCCCTCCGAACGGTGGGGTTTGTTGTCTTTTTGTTTGAAGACTTCATGAGAACATCTTCTTATCCGTTAACTAACTGTTGTGTACAGCCATTCGGATGGTAGATGGCTTTAAAGTTACGTTAACTCATTACCGTGGTTGGAGGAGACCGAATGATTAAGCGAATCCAAGCGTGGTTTAAGCAAAAGGGAACAGACCATGCGCCACTGGAGCTTTCGTCTGACAATATCCCGAAGCATGTCGCCATCATTATGGATGGCAACGGGCGTTGGGCTAAAAAACGCGGTCTGCCCCGAATCGCTGGTCATCATAGTGGGATGAAGGCGGTTAAGCGTGTGACGATCGCGGCCAATGACTTAGGTGTCAAAGTGCTTACCATGTATGCTTTTTCAACAGAGAATTGGAAACGCCCAAAGGAAGAAGTCGATTTCTTAATGAAGCTGCCCCAGCAGTTTCTTGCGATTGAGTTAGATGAATTGATCGCTAACAATGTTCAAGTACGGATGATGGGATTACGTGATGGCCTGCCAAGTCATACGATTCAAGCGCTTGAAGAAGCAATTGAGCAGACCAAGCATAATACAGGACTCATTTTAAACTTCGCATTAAATTACGGTGGGCAGCGGGAATTGGTAGAAAGTGTGCGTTCGATTGCACAACATGTTCAAGCCGGCAAACTAAAGATTGAGGATATCGAAGAGGCCGTAGTACAGGAGCATCTGATGTCCAGCGAACTGCCCAATCCCGATCTGTTGATTCGAACGAGCGGTGAATTGCGTTTAAGCAACTTTATGTTATGGCAGATCGCATACAGCGAACTTTGGTTCACAGATGTGTATTGGCCAGAATTTAATGAACGGCATTTGAAAGAAGCTGTGGCTGAATATCAACGCCGTTCCCGGCGATACGGTGGACTACAATAGGTTGGAGGATTAATCGCTATGAAACAGCGCATCATCACGGGGGTTATTGGAGGAGCGATATTTGCAGGGTTCGTGTATATCGGTAGCATCCCTTATGAATTGCTGTTGATTGCTTTAGCACTCATCGGTTATTTCGAATTCGCTCGTATGCATCATGAAAAGGCATTTGATCTGGCATCAATTGTCGGTTATGCGCTTGTATTAATACTAGCTGTGCCGTGGGCCAAATGGGGAGTCAGCTTCCATGTGTCAATGGAATCAACGATGTGGCTCGTTATGTTTGCCTTTTTGTGTGTAACGGTTGTGACTAAGAATAGGGTGCCGATTCAGACCGCGTCTCAGTTATGGCTTGGCGCATTTTACATCGGTATCGGCTTTAAATATATGATACTTACTCGTACCATGCTAGACGAGGGTTTGTTCTGGACAATACTTATGTTTGCGGCAATTTGGGCCTCCGATATCGGGGCTTATTTTACAGGACGAGCTATCGGCAGGCATAAGCTTTGGCCTGCAATCAGTCCGAATAAGACAATTGAGGGAGCGGTAGGCGGCATTATATCAGCAATGGTTGTGTGTGTGCTTGCTCTCTTCGTTCGGCCCGATGTACTGGGTGTGCCGCAAGCTTTAGGAATCGGAATTGCTGCATCAATCGTTGGACAGATGGGGGATTTAATTCAATCGGCCTATAAACGAATTCGCGGTGTCAAGGATTCAGGTACTTTGCTGCCGGGTCATGGTGGCGTGCTTGATCGTTGTGACAGTTGGCTTATTGTATTCCCATTTATACATCTGATTGGCTTAATTACGCTATAGCCTATAATTTAATAGATAAAGAGGTGTTAGGATGAAGCGGATATCCGTACTTGGTTCGACAGGATCTATAGGTACTCAGACCCTAGATGTTGTTGCTAATCATCCCGAACATTTTCAGATTGAAGCAATGGCAGCAGGTAGAAATGCTGCCTTATTTTTAGAGCAAATTAAACAATTCCATCCCAAACTGGTCTCCGTTCAGGATAAAGCTACGGCTGACCAAATACGCCCTGAGCTGCCTCAAGGGACTAAGCTTGTTTATGGAGATGAAGGTTTAATTGAAGTCGCGGCTCATCCGGCTACCGATACCGTTGTGACAGCTGTCATGGGCAGTCTTGGACTGAAGTCAACTTTAGCTGCAATAGAGATGGGAAAATGGATTGGCCTTGCGAATAAGGAAACGCTCGTAACAGCAGGACACTTGGTTACTGCGGCGGCTGCACAAAATAACGTCAAGCTCATGCCTATAGACAGCGAACATTCAGCTATTTTCCAATGTCTAAATGGAGAACCAAGACGAGCACTTCAAAGCATTACGCTGACGGCTTCTGGTGGAAGTTTTCGCGATTTTTCGCGAGCGGAACTTGAGGGTGTATCAGTAGAGCAAGCGTTGCAGCATCCGAATTGGTCCATGGGAGCCAAGATTACGATTGACTCTGCAACGATGGCGAACAAAGGATTAGAAGTAATTGAGGCACATTGGTTATTTGGACTCAATTATGATGATATTCATGTGATGCTGCACCCAGAGAGTATTATTCATTCTTACGTGGAATACGTGGATGGCTCTGTTATTGCTCAATTGGGTACACCGGATATGCGTGTGCCGATTCAGTATGCACTCACTTACCCAGAACGTTTCCACAATTCATCTCCTAAGCTGAACTTGGCGCAGATTGGCACTCTTCATTTCCGTGAATTGGACATGGAAAGATACCCGATGGTCCGTTATGCTTATGAAAGCGGCAAATTGGGTGGTACAGCTACTACAGTATTTAACGCTGCCAATGAAGTTGCTGTTGCACGATTCCTTCGTGGAGAAATTTCATTTTTGGATATTGAGCGTATCGTAGAACAAGCATTGGAACGTCATCAAGTTGCGGCAGAACCTACGTTGGAAGAGATCGAAGAGACAGATCGCAAGACACGTCAGGAAGCAGATAAAGCTTTTCTATAAAAATAAAATACGGGGTAAATTGGCGCATTGCATCCATAAGTGGACAAAAGGGGATTCTCTTGTGCGAGATCGGAGAATAATGTTAATCTATAAGACATACGGCGACCCGAAAACGTAAAGGAGGATGCAACGCTGTGCAAATGGTTCAAGTCGTATTTTTATCAATACTCGTGTTTTTCGTAATCGTCACGATACATGAATGGGGACATTTCATCTTTGCGAAACGTGCGGGTATTCTGGTGCGTGAGTTCGCAATCGGGTTTGGGCCAAAGGTGTTCTCTCATACTCACAAAGAGACACGATATACCTTGAGGCTGCTGCCAGTAGGCGGGTTTGTTCGTATGGCAGGCGAAGACCCGGAAGTGGTTGATATACAGCCCGGCCAGACGATAGCCGTTCGATTAAAAGACAATCAAGTGACAAAGTTGTATCTCGATCAGCTTGACCTGCGCAAGCAGGTTATCCGTGGGGAAGTAGAGTCTATTGACATCGAGCATCAGTTAAGTGTCACGCTGGATGTGGAAGGGGAACATGTCACATACCCGATCCATCCCCAGGCCATGATGGTAGTTAAAGGACAAGAGATTCAGATTGCACCTTACAACCGTCAATTCGGCAGCAAGTCCGTTGGCAAGCGTGCAATGGCCATTTTTGCGGGCCCGCTGATGAATTTTATTTTGGCGTTTGTTTTGTTCGGGGTGTACATACAGCTGGCGGGTATGCCAGTGGAGAACCCGAGTTATGTCAAGATTGGTGAAGTCACAGACAAGATGCCAGCTGCCAAAGCTGGTTTGGTCAAAGGTGACGTCATCAACAATGTGAATGGTATTGCCATTGGCGGCGATCGTGAGCGATTAATTAAGATGATTGAAAATTCAGAGGGGAAACCGATGAATTGGAGCATCTTGCGTGATGGGAATCCATTAAACGTTACGCTGACACCTGTTAGCATGGCGGGACAGAAGGGCGGCAAAGTAGGTATTGCCCCGATCTTGCCGACACGAACGGCGTCTTTTGGTGAGACGATTAATTATGCCGGCAACGCTATGGTAACGATGACCAAAAATATATTTGAAGGCTTCAGACAACTTATTTTTGGTCAGTTCAAGTTGGATGACTTGGGTGGTCCAGTGCGAACATTTGAAGTAACTGGGCAATTTGCTAAGCAGGGTATTGACCAGCTCACGTTGTGGACGGCAATACTCAGCTTATATCTTGGTATATTCAACTTGCTGCCGATACCGGCATTGGACGGAAGCAGACTTGTGTTCTTAGGTATCGAGAGTGTGCGCGGCAAGCCTATAGATCCAAACCGCGAGAGTATGGTGCATTTTATTGGCTTTGCGATGCTGATGCTGCTCATGCTTGCGGTTACCTACAACGATATATTACGATTAGTCAAAGGTTAATAATGTTTAAGGCACATATGAGGTTTAGCTCTAAGCTATTTTGTATGTGCCTAATTACGGGAGGATCATATCCGTTATGTCGAAGGAGAAGCAGTTCGTTACTGAAATTACACCACAGCAAGAGGACTTCTCGCGCTGGTACATTGATGTGATAAAGAAAGCTGATTTGATGGATTATTCGCCTGTTCGCGGGTGTATCGTATTCCGTCCTGACGGCTTTGAGATTTGGGAACATATTCGTGAAGAATTGGACCGCCGCTTTAAGGAAACAGGACATCGTAATGCTTACTTTCCTATGTTTATTCCAGAGAGCTTTTTCCAGAAGGAAAAGGAGCACGTGGAAGGATTTAATCCAGAACTTCCATGGGTGACGGAAGCAGGTGGGGAGAAGCTCGAAGAAAGATTGGCAATACGTCCAACCTCAGAGACGATGATTGGGCATATGTATTCCAAGTGGATTCAATCTTACCGTGACTTGCCTGTACTCATTAACCAATGGGCTAACGTAGTCCGTTGGGAGAAGCGTACGCTTCCATTCCTACGTACAAGCGAATTTTTGTGGCAAGAAGGGCACACTGCTCATGAGACAGAAGATGAGGCTCGTCAAGAAACGATGCAAATGCTCGACATTTACCGTGATTTTGTGGAGAACTACTTGGCAATTCCGGTAATCGTAGGTCAGAAAACTCCTTCTGAGAAGTTTGCAGGAGCTGTAGACACATATTCCATCGAGGCGATGATGAAAGACGGTCGCGCCGTCCAAGCGGGCACCTCGCATTATTTAGGAACTAACTTTGCGGTTGCGTTTGATATTCAGTTTTTGGGCCGTGAAAATACTCAGGAATATGTGCATACAACCTCATGGGGTGTAAGTACTCGCCTTATCGGTTCGCTTATTATGGTGCATGGAGATGATCGCGGCTTGGTACTGCCTCCGAAGGTGGCGCCGACTCAAGTGATTATGATTCCAATCGGTCCTGCCAAGATGCGCGAGCAAGTCGTTAGTCGTGCAAATGAGCTGTTCGCAGAATTGAAGTCTGCGGGCATTCGTGTTGGTATGGATGACAGAGCGGACATGAGCCCAGGCTGGAAGTTTAATGAATACGAAATGCGCGGTGTTCCTGTCCGTTTGGAAATAGGGCCACGCGATATGGAAAATGGCGTTTGTGTACTCGTATCTCGAGTATCGGGTGAGAAACGGGTCGTAGAGCAAGCGAATCTTGCTGCAGAAGTGAAGAAAATGCTGGCGGACGTTCACGATGAGATGTTTAACCGTGCACTTGAATTCCGCAATGAGCATTACTACTCCGTGGAAACGATTGACGAGATGAAGCTGCTTATGGACGAGAAGCGCGGCTTCACAATTGCTGGTTGGTGTGGTTCTACGGCTTGTGAGAAGCATGTCAAGGACGAGACAGGTGCCACTAGCCGTAATATTCCGTTTGAGCCCCAAGAGAAGAAGACGAAATGTCTTGTTTGTGGAGAGGATTCAAAGCATACGGTAGTATTTGCCCGCGCTTATTAAGCACGATAGATTTATTGGAATGGATGAAATGGCTTCCTATGCGGGAACATCCAACGGAACACCGGACGATGACTCGACAGATGGGGGCCTTTTCTGTTCTTTTTGCACAGGGGGGATGAAGCAACTATGGATGATAAAAGACAACGATTGGAACTGTTAATGAAGCAGGTTGATTTGCCTTTTGAACTGGTGACCAACTATTTTCACGATAGCTGGATTCAACAGGTGGAGACAAGCCGCTCCAATCGGGAGTGGACAATTCATATCGGCAAAAAATCCGTCCTGCCTGCTGACGCTTACCGTACATTCTGTTTGAAGGTACAGGACAAGATGTCGCATATTGCAAAGATACGTATCATTTTTCATTATGAGGATATGGTACCGCATCAAGAAGTGGTAGAAGCGTATTGGCACTTGTTTGTCGAGTGGGTCAAACGTGAGGTTGCCTCTGTTAATGGCTGGTTGCATCGGGCGCAATTCGAAGTAGAAGGTGATCTCTTGCACCTGCTGTTAACCGACGCTATGACGTTGGAAATGGCGAAGAAGAAACAAATTGATACCTACATTAAAACGTTTTTTGAGACTTATTTTTCTCGTTCGCTGCGGGTTCAGATGAAGGTTGGCACGCAAGATCAAGAGGCAGTGGAAGCGTTCCAAGAGAAGCTAATGCAAGAAGAGCGCAAGGCTATCCAACAATTGATGGAAGATGCTGAGCGAGAAGCTGCTGATCAGGCGGCTGCTGAAATTGGAGAGATCCCAGATAAGCTGCAGTACGGCTATGACATCAAAGACGCACCAGTTTCTATTATGGATGTGCAGGATGAAGAGAAGCGTGTGACCCTTCAGGGGACAGTATTCGGTTTAGAAGTAAAGGAGTTAAGAAACGGCAGCACACTCTATACGTTTAACGTGACGGATTTCTCCGATTCTATGCTGGTAAAAATGTTCGGCAAAAACAAAGAAGATGTATTAAAGCTGAACTTAATCTCCAATGGTAAGTGGGTGAAGGTGCGCGGGCGTGTTGAATATGATCGCTTTATGATGACACCGGAGCTTGTTATGATCGCATCCGACATTCATGAAGTGACGGCCCCGCCGGAACGCAAAGACACAGCACAGGAGAAGCGGGTCGAATTCCATCTTCATACAACAATGAGTGCGATGGATGCTGTAGCCTCTGTAGATGCTTATGTGAAGCAGGCTGCAAAATGGGGACACAAAGCAATCGCGATTACGGATCATGCTAATGTTCAATGTTATCCGGATGCTGCTAAAGCAGGCAAGAAACATGGTGTTAAAGTGATCTATGGCCTTGAGGCCAATATAGTTAACGACGGCACTGAAGTTGTGTTAAATGCGGAGCCGCGCAATATTAAAGAAGCGGTTTATGTCGTATATGATATTGAAACTACAGGTCTGTCTGTATCCAACAATAAGATAATTGAACTTGCGGCTGTGAAGGTGCAGGATGGCAAGGAATTAGAGCGTTACAGTTCATTTGTTGACCCTCATGAGCGTATCCCGTACAACATTCAACAGTTAACTAATATTACAGATGAGATGGTTGCGGGCGCACCGGAAGTAGATGAAGTGCTAAAGGGCTTTATTGAGTTCGCAGGCGATGCTATTTTAGTTGCGCATAATGCTCGTTTTGATATGGGATTTATACAACATAATCTCAAAAAAATAGGACTGCCTGAGATGACGAATCCAGTATTGGATACGTTGGAACTGGCACGCTTGATTTTCCCAACTCTTAAAAATCACCGTTTGAACACATTGGCGGATAAATATAAAATCTCCCTTGATAATCATCACCGCGCGATTGATGACACGGCTGCATTATGTGGTATCCTTCAAGGCTTGTTAAATGATGCTTATCAGATCAAAGGGATAGAGATGCTCGATCGCCTTAATGATTATGTAGGTCAGAACTTATTTAACAGCCGCCCATTCCATTGCAACATTTATGCGCTTAACGATATCGGCAAGAAGAATTTGTATAAGCTTGTCTCTATGTCACATACGCAATATTTCCACAGAGTGGCTTGCATCCCGAAGAGCAAGCTTGTTGAAATGCGCGAAGGCTTGCTGCTGATGTCCGGTTGTGAGAAGGGTGAGTTCTTTGAGACCGTGCTGAACAAGTCGCAGGAAGAAGCGGAAGTTATTGCGGAATTTTATGACATACTAGAAATTCAACCCGTTACCATGTATATGCATTTGGTGGAGAAAGGGTTTGTTGGCTCCCCCTCTCAGATAGAGGACGCGTTGCGCAAAGTCTGTGATATCGGAGCCAAGCAGGGCAAGCCGGTAGTCGCGACAGGAAATGCTCATTATTTAAATCCACGAGACAAATTGTTCCGTGATATTACGATTCATGGCATTACCGGATTTAGCCCGTTAAAGGACATAAAGAAGCCGGATGCCCATTTCCGCACGACAACAGAGATGCTGCAAGAATTTGAATTTCTTGGCAAAGAACAAGCATATCAAGTCGTTGTCACTAATACAAATGAATTGGCGGATCGGTTCGAGACGATCAACTTGTTCCCTGATAAATTGTTTACACCAATTATTGATGGCGCTGATGAAGAGATGCGTAATACGTGTTATGATACCGCCAAGCGTATATACGGTGATGCCGTGCCAGAAATCGTGGTAGCACGACTTGAGAAAGAGCTGGAACCGATCATTAAATACGGATTTTCGGCCAACTATTTGATCTCGGAGCGTTTGGTGAAGAAATCCAATCAAGATGGGTATCTGGTTGGTTCCCGGGGGTCTGTCGGATCTTCTGTCGTAGCAATGTTCCTTGGGATATCAGAAGTTAATCCGCTCCCGCCTCACTATGTATGCCGTAATGAGTCCTGCAAGCACAGCGAGTGGTTCACGGATGGCAGCATTCCTAGTGGATTTGATTTGCCGGATAAAGCATGTCCGAACTGTGGCCAGACGATGAGAGGAGACGGACAAGATATTCCGTTTGAAACCTTCCTCGGCTTTAAAGGGGACAAGGTTCCAGATATCGACTTAAACTTCTCAGGTGAGTATCAGCCGATTGCCCACAACTATACGAAGGTTTTGTTTGGTGAGAAATGTGTGTTTCGTGCGGGTACGATTGGTACAGTAGCAGAGAAGACCGCATTTGGATTCGCTAAGAAATATGAGGAAAGCTACCATAAGAAATGGCGTGGAGCGGAGCTGAACCGGCTCGCGTCTGGCTGTACAGGAGTTAAGCGAAGCACAGGTCAGCATCCAGGTGGTATTGTCGTTGTACCTGACTATATGGATGTTGAAGATATTACACCAGTACAGTTTCCCGCTGATGATAAGAATGCGGAGTGGAAGACAACGCACTTTGATTATCACGCTTTTGACGCTAACTTGTTAAAGCTTGATATTCTCGGGCATGATGATCCGACGATGATGCGCATGCTGCAGGACTTAACGGGAGTGGATCCGACTACGATTCCGATGAATGACCCGAAGGTAATGAGCATGTTTAACTCCGTTGAAGCGCTTGGTGTCACATCAGACCGGATTCGTACTCCGGTAGCCACCTATGGAGTGCCTGAGATGGGGACGCGGTTTGTGCGACAGATGTTAGTTGAAGCGCAGCCGGCTACTTTTGCCGATTTACTCCAAATATCTGGACTTTCGCATGGTACAGGTGTATGGCTTGGCAATGCGCAGGAGTTAATCAAGAGCGGAATATGTACGATTAAGACCGTTATTGGTTGTCGTGATGAGATTATGTTATTTTTGATCTACAAGGCGGGGATGGACGCAGGCCTTGCCTTTAAGATTACGGAGAATGTCCGTAAAGGGAAAGGGCTGTCACAAGACTGGATTGACGAGATGAAGAAGTGTAACGTTCCGCAGTGGTATATTGATTCGTGTTTGAAAATTCAGTATATGTTCCCGAAGGCCCATGCTGCTGCATATGTCATCTCGGCTGTGCGAACTGCCTATTTTAAGCTGTATCATCCGATTGAGTTTTACGCCACTTACTTTACTGTGCGTGCGGAAGATTTTGATATCGAATTGTGCTGCCAAGGGTATGAAGCGATTGGTCGCAAGATAGATGAAATCGAGGCAAAGGGCTTCCAAGCAACAACGAAAGAAAAAAGTATGATCGCGATTCTGGAAATGGCGCTTGAGATGACCGCTCGCGGTTTCTCATTTAAGCCGATTGATCTATATCGGTCAGATGCGTCCAAATTCCAGGTTGACGGTAATTCGCTCGTTCCGCCGTTCTCTGCTGTGCAAGGAATTGGTGAGAATGCCGCGAAAAATATTGCAGCTTCCCGCGAAGGAACTGAATATTTATCTATTGAAGATTTCCAGCAGCGCTCGAAAGCTACCAAGACGATTGTAGAGATGCTGACGCAAATGGGCTGCTTCCGCGGCCTGCCTGAGAGCAATCAGCTCTCCTTGTTTTAAAAGTAAGTCGTGTGCACATGTGTCGAGAGGCCACTGGTAAAGGGGTTGTTAAGGTCACACCCTTGCCATTTGTCAACTGGCTATGATATAATTTTTTTGGTAATCATGTGGATACATCCGTTGCGTAAAGAGTGGGGAAACCCACTCTTTCATATTTGATACCGACTTTATTCGGGCTTGGTGCACCGCAGCGGGTTTCAACATATTAGTGAGTGACACCTTATTCGTCATTTGGGAGGTACCCAGCTTGAGCATACCGAACATCAGATCGGTCGTTGAAGACATGGTCAATCCGTACTTGGAAGAACATCAATTTGAATTGGTGGACGTTGAGTACGTAAAGGAAGGCAGCAGTTGGTTTTTACGAGTGTATGTGGACAAGGATGGCGGAATCGATATCGAAGATTGCGGCCGCGTCAGTGAATATTTGAGTCAGAAGCTGGATGAGAATGATCCGATTACTGACGCTTATTTTTTGGAGGTATCTTCTCCAGGAGCAGAGCGTCCACTCAAGAAAGCTAAAGATTTCATGAAGTCTATCGGTAAACATGTGTACGTGACTACATATGAGCCTATTGACGGCAATAAGGAATTCGAAGGAACACTTGTTTCATTTGATGAAGCAACAGTAGTCGTTCGAGTCGGCAAAAAAGAGCATTTGTTGCCTTATGATAAGGTTGCAAGCGCCCGATTGGCGATTATTTTCTAAATTGGTATGATTTTTAGTGCTCTGTACACACCACATTTTAATTCATATTCAAAGAACGCGAATGAGCCAGTTATTGGCTGAAAGGGGGAACCAATCACATGAGTATTGATTTTATCGAGGCACTAACCGAGATAGAGAGAGACAAAGGGATTAGCAAGGAGATTTTGATCGAGGCGATAGAAGCGGCCTTAATTTCCAGTTACAAGCGTAATTTCAACGCTGCGCAAAATGTCCGTGTGGATATTAACCGTTCAACAGGTGTTATTAAAGTATTCGCCCGCAAAACGGTTGTTGATGAAGTGATGGATCCGCGTCATGAAATCTCTGTTCACGCATCACGCGAGTATAATCCAAATTACATGGTAAATGATGTTTGTGACATTGAAGTTACACCGCGAGAATTTGGGCGTATTGCTGCACAAACGGCAAAACAAGTGGTAACACAGCGCATTCGTGAAGCGGAGCGCGGGCTTATCTATAACGCTTTTATCGACAAAGCGGATGATATTGTTACAGGGATTGTGCAGCGTCAAGATACACGCAATGTTTACATTGATCTGGGTAAAGTAGAGGCTGTGCTGCCATTAAACGAAATGATGCCAAACGAGAAGTTTAAGCACGGGGATCGTGTTAAGGCATACATTACGAAAGTGGAGAATACCACTAAGGGGCCACAAATCATTTTATCGCGTACACATCCAGGGTTGCTGAAGCGTTTGTTTGAACTGGAAGTACCTGAAATTTTCGAGGGTGTAGTAGAGATCAAATCCGTTGCTCGTGAAGCAGGTCAACGTTCCAAGATTGCGGTATATTCCCGCAACCCGGAAGTGGACCCGGTTGGATCATGCGTAGGGCCTAAAGGCTTGCGGGTCCAAACGATTGTAAATGAACTTCGCGGCGAGAAAATCGACATCGTTCGCTGGTCTGAAGATGTGGAAGAGTACGTAGCTAACGCACTCAGCCCGTCTAAGGTGGTCGAAGTTGATGTGCATGAAGAAGAGAAGATGGCGCGGGTTATCGTGCCTGACTACCAATTGTCATTGGCTATCGGCATTAAGGGCCAGAATGCCCGTCTTGCTGCGAAGTTAACGAGTTGGAAGATCGATATCAAGAGTGAATCCCAGGTCGAGCAGCCAGAGTCGAACTCAAGCGGCATAACATGGAGCGACGAGCTTGATATGAGATCGATGCATTAATTGTTGAAGGTGAACCAATACCGTATGACTCGGTCGCCTTCAGCTGTGGCTGGGGATGATAACTTCAGTCGTTGAAGGAAAGATCGGATCGTAAGGAGGGGGATCGTCATGAAACTAAGAAAAATTCCGCTGCGCAAATGTGTGGCGTGTCAACAAATGATGCCAAAGAAGGAACTTATCCGTGTGGTTAAGTCTCCAGAGGATGAAGTGCTGATTGACTTGACAGGCAAAAAGTCAGGAAGAGGCGCTTATCTGTGCGGTAAGTTATCGTGTTTTAAATTGGCTCACAAATCTAAAGCTCTTGACCGTGCACTGAAACATCCAGTGCACGCCAATATATATGAACAGTTAGCGCAAGATTTTATTCGCGTCGAAGATGAGTTTCTCGCGAGCAAGGAGCGGGATCATGATGATGAAGAATAAAGTGCTGTCTCAGCTAGGACTTGCACAGCGCGCCGGGAAGTTAGTTACCGGAGACGACATTGTGTTTAAAGCAATACGCAGCAATCAAGCTCGTTTAGTGTTTGTGGCAAGCGATGCTTCGGAGAACACTCAGAAGAAGTTTCGTGACAAATGCCAGACCTATAACGTACCGCTTGTCATTGGATTCACACGCGATGAGCTAGGGGAGAGCTTAGGGAAGCTGGACCGAGTAATTGTGGGTGTGACAGACAACGGCTTCGCGAGCATGATGAAGAACGGGCTTATTACTTTGTCGGAGGTGGAGTATATTGAGTAAACAAGAGAAGGAAAATAAGGATAAACTAAGAGTTTATGAGTATGCTAAGCAGTTGAATATGAGCAGTAAAGAAATTATTACGATTCTAAAGCGACTTGATTATCCTGTAAACAATCATATGAGTGTAATGGAGAATGATGCTGTGGGTAAAGTAGAACAGTTTTTTAAAGACGTCAAAGCAAATGCGCAAGCGAAGCGTGAAGGTCAGCCTTCGAAGCAAGAAGCGCAAGTCAGCCAAGTAAATCCATCTGCCGAGGCGCCGAAGCGCTCGGATCAGCCTGCTCGTCAAGAACGTGCAGAAGGACAACGCACGGGAGACCGAGACAGTCGTCCATCTCAAGACGGTCGTGAACGGACTGGTCAATCTGGCGGTAATCGTGACGGTCAACGTCGTGACGGTAATCGTCAAGGCCAAGGACAAGGAGATCGTCCGTCCCGTCCGTACAACAGCCAAGGCCGTCCGCAAGGACAAGGTGGCCAAGGTCAAGGACAAGGAGATCGTCCGTCCCGTCCGTACAACAGCCAAGGTCGTCCGCAAGGACAAGGTGGCCAAGGTCAAGGACAAGGAGATCGTCCGTCCCGTCCGTACAACAGCCAAGGCCGTCCGCAAGGACAAGGTGGCCAAGGTCAAGGACAAGGAGATCGTCCGTCCCGTCCATACAATAGCCAAGGCCGTCCGCAAGGACAAGGTGGCCAAAGTCAAGGACAAGGCAACCGTGATAACAGAGGCGGTCAAGACCGTCGTCCACAGAGCGGTGGAGCACCTGGTGCTAACCGCAGCTCCTTCCAGAAACCTGCTGCTCCAGCAGCAGCTCGTCCAGTTGGAGAGAAGCCGCAACCGGCTCGTTTGAACCAAGGTACCCGTCCTACTAAGTATGATGACAAAGGTGCAGGGGATCGAAACAAGCCAGGTGCAAGAGGCGCTGGCAAAGGCGGCAGAACGGATAATAAACGTTTTGACGACAGCCGTAATATGCGTGGTGGCAGAGGCAAAGGCAGAGGCAAGAACCAACGTCATGGTGAAGTACGCGAAAAGGTTGATAATACACCAAAGAAAATTATCGTGCGCGGAGATATGACTGTTGGTGATCTGGCAAAGCTGCTTCATAAAGATGCTTCCGAAGTTATCAAAAAGCTCTTTTTGATGGGTCTTATGGCTACAATTAACCAAGAGATCGATCTGGATACGATTCAATTAATTGCTGACGACTATAAGGTCGAGGTAGAAGTGAAGCTTCCAGTGCAAGAAGATCCGTTTGAAGAAGAAGAAGAAGTAGAAGAAGCGGAGAACTTAGTCGTACGACCTCCAGTTGTTACGATCATGGGTCACGTTGACCATGGTAAGACGACGCTGCTTGACTCGATTCGTAAAACAAACGTTACAAGCGCAGAAGCAGGCGGTATTACGCAGCATATCGGTGCGTACCAAGTCGAGATTAACAATAAAAAAATCACCTTCTTGGATACACCAGGTCACGAAGCATTTACATTAATGCGTGCTCGTGGTGCCCAAGTTACGGACATTACCATTATCGTTGTAGCAGCGGATGACGGCGTTATGCCGCAAACGGTAGAAGCAATCAGTCATGCTAAGGCAGCTGGTGTCCCTATTATTGTAGCTGTCAACAAAGTCGATAAGCCTGGTGCTGATCCAGACCGTGTTAAACAAGAATTAACAAACTATGAGCTCGTTCCAGAAGAGTGGGGCGGAGACACTATCTTTGTAAATGTGTCTGCTAAGCAGCGTACGGGCTTAGAAGAGTTGCTGGAAATGATTCTCCTTGTTTCTGAGGTGAATGAATTCAAAGCGAACCCTAATAAGCTGGCTCGTGGTACAGTTATTGAGGCTGAGCTAGACAAAGGTCGTGGACCAGTTGCACGTATTCTGGTTCAACAAGGTACGCTTAAAGTCGGTGATCCATTAATCGCTGGTACGTCCTTCGGGCGTGTGCGCGCCATGGTAAATGACCGAGGCCGTCGCTTAAAAGAAGCGGGTCCGTCTACTCCAATCGAGATTACTGGTTTGACTGAGGTTCCACAGGCAGGGGATCCGTTTATCGTATTCGAAGACGAGCGCAAAGCACGCTCCATTTCGGAGAAGCGTACAACGACACTTCGCCAAAGCCAATTAGGCGCCAATACACGCGTTACATTGGATGATCTCTTCAAGCACATCAAAGATGGTGAAATGAAAGAACTGAACGTAATCATCAAAGCCGACGTTCAAGGTTCTGTTGAAGCCCTCAAAGGCTCCCTTCAGAAGATTGAAGTAGAAGGCGTGCGCGTGAAGATTATTCTTTCCGGAGCGGGTGCGATTACGGAGTCTGATGTTATTTTGGCAACAGCATCCAATGCTATCGTTATCGGTTTTAACGTTCGTCCTGATGCACAAGCTAAGTTGACGGCAGATCAAGAGAAAGTTGACGTTCGCTTGCACCGTGTCATCTACAAGATCGTTGAAGAAATCGAACAAGCGATGAAGGGCATGCTTGATCCAGAATATAAAGAAGTAGTACTTGGTCATGCTGAAGTGCGTAACACGTTTAAGATCGGTAAAGTCGGTACAATCGCAGGTTGTATGGTAACATCCGGCAAGATCGTGCGCAACGCGGAGACTCGTGTTATCCGTGAGGGTATTGTAGTCTTCGAAGGCAAGATCGATTCCTTGAAACGTTTCAAAGATGATGCCAAAGAAGTGGCCCAAGGCTATGAGTGTGGTATTATGCTTGAGAAATATAATGATCTTAAGGAAGGCGACATCATCGAAGCGTTCGCAATGGAAACAGTAGAACGCAAGTAGTCGCTACCGAGAATAAGAGGTGATTTTTATGGCTAAGATTCGTACAGGTCGCGTCGGTGAGCAGATTAAGAAAGAATTAAGTCTGCTTATCCAGACAGAACTTAAAGACCCTCGTATCGGCTTTCTCACCGTCACAGGTGTAGATGTAACGAATGATCTGTCTTTGGCTAAAGTGTACTTGAGTGTTCTGGGAGATGAAGAAGCCCGCGAGAATTCTTTAAAGGCACTGGATAAAGCGAACGGATATCTTCGTTCGGAGCTGGGCAAACGTATTCGTTTTCGTCACACGCCAGAGCTTGTATTCAAGTTGGATACGTCCATTGAGTACGGCAGCCGCATTGAACGGTTGCTAAATGATGTTCGTGATGGGAACGAATCCCATGGCGAATAAGTTTGATGCTGCCAATCAATTAAATATGGGAATAACAACATCTGCAGTGAGTATGCATACTTCTGCAGATGGGTTGTTCCACCCTACATATGCGCACGATCTTGATCGTGCGTTGCGGTTTATTCAGGAACATGATCAGTTTCTGGTTGTGGCACATGTAAATCCTGACGGTGACGCTATAAGCTCTACGCTTGCTATCGGCTGGCTGCTGAACTTGTGGGACAAAACGTTTACCATGGTTAATGAGAATCAGATACCAGTCCGTTTGCAATTTATGGCTAATACAGACAACGTCATGATACATGAGGAGCTGGATCAGGCAGAAGCGCCTGCTTTTCAAGCGGTCATATGTGTAGATTGTGCGGATTATGACCGAATTGGCAGGATCAAGGAATGGATCACGTCAGACGTTCCTCTGCTGAACATCGATCATCATCCGACTAACAATCGTTATGGAAGTGTTGCATGTATTCGCGATAATGCTGCCGCAACGGCTGAGATCTTGTTTGATATGTTTGTACAAGGCAAGGTCACATTGGACCTTGACGTCTCTACGATGCTGTATACGGGATTGCTGACGGACACAGGCGGATTCCGCTATAGCAACACTACACCTCATGTAATGGCAATAGCCTCTGCACTGCTTGCGCTGGGTGTAGACGGCAATGATATAGCAGATCGTTTGTTAGAAAAGATGTCCTTTGCTCAAATGAGCCTGATTCAAAAAGGTCTTGGCCGACTTGCATTTTCAGATGATCACCGGATTGCTTGGTTGTATATAACACCAGAAGACATGACGGAGACGGGTGCTTTAAACGAGGATCTGGAAGGGCTGGTCAACTACCCGCGAAATGTAGAGGGTGTCGAGGTAGGTTTGTTGTTTAAAGTTAATGCGAATGGCCGTATCAAAGTGAGCATGCGTTCAGCTGGTAAAGTCAACGTAGCTGAGGTTGCACAAACGTTTGGCGGTGGAGGACACGTGAGAGCAGCAGGCTGTACGTTGACCGAGCCGCTGGATGACTCGATAAAAGCCGTATTAGAGCAGGTGAAACAACGATTATGACAAGTCTAAATGGCATCCTTCCGGTTTGGAAGCCAGAAGGATGGACATCACATGATGTCGTCGCCAAAGTGCGCGGCATCGTAAGAGAGAAGCGAATCGGCCACACGGGGACACTTGATCCGCAAGTAACCGGTGTGTTACCGCTATGTGTAGGCAAGGCAACTCGAATTGTGGAATATTTGCAAGAGCTGCCCAAGCAGTACGAAGCCGTGCTTCGTTTTGGAGTTGCTACGGACACGGAAGATAGCAGTGGAACTGTTATGGAAAGAATGGATGCTGCTCATCTTACAGAGGAACGGATTCGAGAAGTTATGGCATCATTCTCAGGTCAGATTGATCAGGTTCCACCGATGTATTCGGCCGTAAAAGTCAACGGACAGCGACTTTATGAATTAGCTCGTGAAGGCAAGACGGTGGAACGTAAATCACGCACCGTAACCATCCATGATATTGAAGTGTTGGATATGAATCTGGGTGTGAGCGAACCAACAGTTCGATTCCGGGTCACTTGTTCGAAAGGGACATATATTCGCACTTTATGCGTGGATATTGGACGGGCATTAGAGGTGCCATCTACGATGGAATCTTTAATTCGAACGATGTCTGCTCAGTATACTGCAGAACAATGTTATACGATAGAGCAGATTCAACAGGCGGCAAATGAAGGATCGGTCGAGGCGCTTCTGCAGCCAGTTGAGCAAGCGATGTCACATGTACCTGCTATACACATGCTTGACGCTTTTGCTCATTATGCCGTTCAAGGTCGAGGCATACCATTTCGAGCCTGTTCATTCCAACCTTTGACGAATCAGTTGTATCGGTTGTATGATGAACAAGAAGCATTTTACGGGTTGTTCCACGTACCTGTCGAAGATACGTGCTTGCGACCGGTTAAAGTGTTTTTACCATCAACAACTTAATTAAGATGGCGCAAGCATGAAGTCGCTGTTTAAGCTTGCGCCCTTTTCGCAGCAGATATTGTGAATGGAAGAACATACTAATCCCGGGGTGGATGTAGGAGTTTAGAGAACAATGCAGACAATAGTACTTCAAAATTCATTAGAGGATGCCACTTGGGAGCTGAACCAAGCGGAACAAGTGCTCGTTCTCGGTCACTTTGACGGCATACATCAAGGACATGCACATGTTATTGCGCGTGCTTTGAAGCATGGTAGAGAACATGGCCTTTCTGTAGGTATGATGACTTTTCATCCACATCCGAAGCATGTATTTGGCAGAACAGGTTACGACCGTTATTTAACGCCACTGCATGAGAAGGAACGTATTTTGGCTGAGATGGGACTGGATCGATTATATGTAGTCGACTTTGACACAGACTTTGCACTTATTACGCCAGAACAATTTGTACAAGCTGTATGCAGGCTTGGTGCCAAGCATGTGGTGTGTGGCTTTGATTATCGTTATGGCCATCGCGGAGCAGGAACTGCTGAGAACCTGAAGGTGGCTGGAAGCAATTGCTTTACAGTTGATATTGTAGAGCCTTGCGATGACGAGGGTGTGAAGGTTAGCAGTACACGGATTCGGGGTTGTCTGCTCGAAGGTGATATGAGGCAGGCTAACCATTTGCTTGGGCGCACTTATTCTATACGCGGCGAGGTTGTGCATGGTGAGAAACGTGGACGTACAATCGGGTATCCGACTGCTAATGTTCATCCAGAAGAGCCTTATTTTATTCCGCGTCTTGGCGTATATGCGGTTCGTGCATTTGTACGCGGCAAGATGTATGACAGCGTAATGAGTATAGGATTAAAGCCTACGTTCCGCAGCGATATCATGGAGCCGGTCATCGAAGCGCATCTGTTTGATTTCGATGAAGATATCTATGGCGAGACCATGACCGTGCACTTAGTAGAGTATTTGCGCTCCGAGAAGAAATTTTCTTCTGTACACGAGTTGATCGATCAGATTCAACGCGATGCGGATGCAGCACGGAAACGTCTGCAGGCGTTTCCGTCATAATGTTTTACTTTGCGTGGAATTGATGATATACTGATAACATTGTCGCGTTATTCGCGGCTTGTCCATAGCTTGGTTACTCGATCTCACCGACGGTGACGAGGCTTTCGGATATACTATATTATTTATTTTGGGAGGTGAATAGGATGGCTTTGACTCAAGAACGTAAGCAACAGCTTATCGAAGAGCACAAGACTCATGCTTCCGACACGGGTTCTCCGGAAGTTCAGATCGCTATCCTCACGGAAAACATTGTAAACTTAACAGATCACTTGCGTACGCATAAGAAAGACCATCATTCCCGTCGTGGATTGTTGAAAATGGTCGGTCAACGTCGTAAGCTGTTGGCTTACTTGAAAAACAAAGATGTTACCCGTTACAGCGCTTTGATCGCCAAACTCGGTCTGCGCCGTTAATAGCTTGAACCCAAGCAGCCTGGTTGTGATACGCCGCCGACAACGCGGCCTGCAACCGGGTTGCTTTTTATCGTAAAGCGGATGTTATTCACTGAGGCACCTTCGGGTGCTTTATACATAACTAATGGTTGTTGTCCTATAGATGGCATTAGTGCCGATTGCCCTTGTCATAATAAAGTTGGGAAGAGCACGGTTTTTGCGGCTTATAGCAGGAAATAATGGGATTAGCATAGAAAATAGTAACGTTACATTAAGGAGGGATTTCCCATGCATCGCATCGAGATGGATCTCGGCGGCAGACCGTTTGCCTTGGAGTATGGCCATTTGGCTAAACAAGCAAACGCAGCGGTTAAGGTGATTTACGGAGATACAGTTGTGTTGTGTACCGTAACCGCATCTAAAGAACCTAAAGATTTAGACTTTTTCCCGCTCACAGTTAACTATGAAGAGCGTTTGTACGCTGTAGGTAAAATTCCAGGTGGATTTATTAAACGCGAAGGACGTCCAAGCGAGAAAGCAATATTGGCAAGCCGCCTCATAGACCGTCCAATTCGTCCATTGTTCCCGGAAGGTTTCCGCAACGATATTCAGATTATGGATATCGTTATGAGCGTGGATCAAGATTGTCCACCAGAAATTGCAGCGATGATCGGTACTTCCGCAGCACTTTCGATATCGGACGTTCCATTTAACGGACCAATTGGCGGCGTAATCGTTGGCCGTGTTGACGGACAATTTATTATTAATCCAACGGTAGAGCAAGAAGAGAAAAGCGATCTGCACGTAGTTGTATCAGGTACTAAGGATGCCATTATGATGGTGGAAGCTGAAGCAAATGAAGTATCCGAAGAAACGATGCTGGAAGCTATCATGTTTGGTCACGATGTAATTAAAACAATCGTAGCTACGATTGAGAAATTTGTGGCTGAAGCTGGCAAAGAAAAGATGGCTGTAAAGCTTCATACGGTTGATGCAGAAGTGAATACAGAGGTTCGTGCATTTGCTCAGGAGCGCTTAGTGGAAGCTATCCGTATTCCTGAAAAGCATGCTCGGCAAGATGCAATTGATGTTATCAATCAAGAAACAGTTGAACATTTTACTGCAATGTACGCTGAACAACTGGACAAGCTGGATGACGTCAAAGAAACTCTTTATGACATCGTGAAGGAAGAAGTTCGTCGTTTAATTACACATGACAAAGTTCGTCCTGACGGTCGTCAATTGGCGGAAATTCGCGCTATCGAGTGTGATGTGAAGCAATTGCCACGTACGCACGGTTCTGGTCTGTTTACACGTGGTCAGACACAAGCTTTGTCGATTTGTACGCTAGGTGCACTTGGTGATGTGCAGATTCTTGATGGCATTGGCCTGGAAGAGTCCAAACGTTTTATGCATCATTACAACTTCCCTCCGTTTTCCGTTGGTGAAGCTCGTCCATTGCGTGCGCCAGGTCGTCGTGAGATCGGTCATGGTGCATTAGGTGAACGTGCTTTGTCCAAAGTTATTCCATCTGAAGTGGAATTCCCATATACGATCCGTCTCGTTTCCGAGGTATTGGAATCCAATGGTTCTACATCACAAGCGAGTATTTGTGCAAGTACTTTGGCTATGATGGATGCTGGCGTACCTATTAAAGCTCCTGTAGCGGGTATTGCAATGGGCTTGATCAAAGATGGAGAACATTTCTCAATCTTGTCTGATATTCAAGGGATGGAAGACCACCTTGGCGATATGGACTTTAAAGTAGCAGGTACAGCTGAAGGTGTGACTGCCATTCAGATGGATATTAAGATCAATGGTATTGACCGCGATATCTTGACGCAAGCGCTGGCACAAGCACGTGAAGGCCGACTTCATATACTCGGCAAGATGATGGAAGCCATTCAAGAGCCACGTGCAACGTTGTCTCCATATGCGCCTAAGATTTTGACGATGAATATTAATCCTGACAAGATCCGTGACGTAATCGGCGCTGGCGGTAAAGTCGTCAACAAGATTATTGAAGAAACTGGCGTCAAGATCGATATTGAGCAAGACGGCCGTATCTTCATCGCTTCACCGAGCCAGGAATCGAATGAACGTGCCCGTGAAATTATTGAAGGCATCGTTCGTGAGGTTGCTGTTGGTGAGGTGTACACAGGAACTGTTAAGCGGATTGAGAAATTTGGCTGCTTTGTTGAAGTACTTCCGAACAAAGAGGGCTTGGTTCATGTATCCCAGCTGTCGACAGAACGTGTGGCTAAGGTTGAGGATGTTGTAGCGATTGGCGATAAGATCGAGGTTAAAGTGACCGAGATTGATCAACAAGGTCGTATCAACTTGTCACGTCGTGTATTGCTTGAACCTGCGGGCGCAGAAGGAGCAGCAGCACCGGCTCCACAATCAAGACCGCAGCGCTCTGATCGTCCGGATCGCGATCGCAGACCAAACAGCGGACCACGTCCGCCGCGTAACGATCGTCCGACACAATCCTAATTGCCCAACCTCTTATTACAATATGTACTAAGAGGTTGTTTATACCGTTAAGGAAAGAGGCAGATCCAATTCTGGCTCTTTTTTTGCATTTGTAATATTAGGTTATTAGACTTGTCCGCATAACGTTATCCTTTTTAGCATAGAATGGAAAAGGACAATGGTATGAGAAGGGATGGACAAGATGGGGCCAAATATACGCAAAGCAATAACGGTCATAATGAGCTGCATCTTTGTATTAGCGATTGTACGGCTGACAGAGGTAGGCTCTTTTATCAAAGAGCAAAAAACCACTGCTTCATGGATGCATGCCTTTGACAGTAATGAACAGTCGGTTATGGTAGCTGATCCATTAATGGAACGTATTATGGATATAGCAAAATCTCGTTCAATTCAACCTATAAACGCAACGATAGATCGTGTGTGGAAAGCCATTCCAGGTTACAACGGGCTCGAAGTAGATGTTGAACAAAGTTATGCGCTTAATAAACGTGTGGATGAAACAAAGACGCCGCTTCAGCTTGCTTATCGCGAAACGGAGCCGACTGTTACATTGTCGCAGCTTCCCCCGAGCCCGGTATTTAAAGGTAATTCGAATAAACCTATGGCTGCTTTGATGATTAATGTGGCGTGGGGAAACGAATTTATCGAGCCCATATTAGAGACACTGCAAAGTGAGCAGGTAAAAGCGACCTTTTTCTTTGATGGATCTTGGCTAACCAAAAATCCAGAGCTGGCTAAAGCGATTTATAAGGCAGGACATGAGGTTGGCAACCACGCTTATACACATCCTAATATGAGTACGCTTAGTGAAGGACTTCAGCATCAAGAAATAGCAAAGACCGAGAAAGTAGTTAAAGCGACCTTTGGTGTGAATAGTAAGTGGTTTGCCCCACCTTCTGGTGATTTTAATGCTCTTACAGTCCGAACAGCTGCTTCGCTTGGGATGCGAACCGTTATGTGGACGTTTGATACGTTGGATTGGCGTCATCCAAGCCCTGCGACGATCGTCCAACGGCTAAGGGCGAAGCTCGAGGCGGGTACCTTAATTCTCATGCATCCGACATCGTCTTCAAGTTCAGCCCTTCAAAGTATGATTCATGTGATCAAACAGAAGAAGCTGGCTCTCGGAACGGTAAGCGAAATATTGTCGGAGAAGCGGCATGGGGAGTTAAAAGTTGAGCCGTGACCATTTTTTTGATAGGATTAGATAGGCATTGATCACGGTTGAGGAGGACCTCCGTTGAAGAAATTGCAATTGCGTAACGGCTTGAGAGTCGTATTAGAGAAAATACCTACATGCCGTTCGGTCTCGTTTGGTATCTGGGTCAAGACTGGATCCCGTAACGAGAATGAGACAACGAACGGAATTTCCCACTTTATTGAACATATGCTGTTCAAGGGAACAGAGAGATTCGATGCACAAGCAATCGCGGAATCATTCGATGCTATTGGCGGAAACGTTAATGCTTTTACATCGAAGGAATATACGTGTTACTATGCAAAAGTGTTAGATGAACATCTTCCGATCGCGGTAGATGTACTCTCAGATATGTTTTTCCGATCTAATTTTGACCCATCAGAATTGGATAAAGAGAAGAACGTCATTTTAGAAGAAATTGCGATGTATGATGACACACCGGACGATACGGTTCACGATCTGGTGACACGTGCGGCTTACGGATCTCATCCGCTTGCCTACCCGATCTTGGGAACTGAAGAGCGGCTGCAGCCGATGAAGGCCGAGCATTTGCGTCAGTACATGAAGCAGCATTATAGTGTAGCAAATACGGTTGTTGCGGTTGCTGGCAACTTTGATGACTCAATCATAGAGCTGTTAGAAAATCATTTTGGTCATTATCATAACGATCATGAAGAGCAGCAATATGATGCACCTGCATTTCACAGCGATTTGTTGTATCACGAGAAGAAGACAGAGCAGAACCATATTTGCTTGAGTCTTCCTGGTTGTTCAATGACAGATCCACGCTTATACGCGATGATTATTCTGAATAATGTCATTGGCGGCGGAATGAGTTCTCGTTTGTTCCAGGAGATACGTGAAAAGCGTGGTCTCGCCTATTCTGTATATTCTTATCATTCTTCTCATGCGGACAGCGGCCTATTTACGGTGTATGCGGGTACTGCGCCAAAGCAGACGACTGACGTGCTTAACCTAACGCTGGAAGTGCTTGAAGGGATGACAGCAAAAGGATTAACCAGTGACGAGCTGATGAAGGGCAAAGAGCAGCTCAAAGGCAGTCTCATCCTGAGTCTGGAAAGTACAGGCAGCAGAATGAATCGTCTAGGCAAGAACGAATTGATGGTAGGCAGACATTATACATTAGATGAAATTATCGCTCGCATTGAAGCTGTTACGATGGATGATGTGGATCACATCATTAAGCAAATGGTTTCCAAGCCCTTTGCTGTGTCCATGGTAGGTGCCAATGATCAGGCGATTTCGGCTTTTAGGAGGGATTATCTTGTTGCAAGCGACTTACGAGGTACAAATTAAGAAATTACCAGGTAACGAGGATGTTCCGATGCCACAGCAGATGTCTGAATTGGCAGCGGGATTTGATCTATATGCAGCAGTTGAACAGCCAATAACTCTCGCTCCAGGACATCGTGCGCTTGTACCCACTGGATTTGCGATGGCGCTACCGCCTCAGTTAGAAGCACAGGTTCGACCACGAAGCGGGTTAGCGTATAAACATGGCGTAACATGCCTTAACTCACCAGGCACAATTGATGCCGATTATCGTGGTGAGGTCAAGGTGTTATTAATTAACCATGGTCAGGTGGCATTTACGATCGAGCGAAA
Source organism: Paenibacillus sp. ACRRX (assembly GCF_022346885.1). Lineage (GTDB taxonomy): Bacteria > Bacillota > Bacilli > Paenibacillales > Paenibacillaceae > Paenibacillus_B. The sequence continues at coordinate 659,644 of NZ_JAKRNK010000002.1, read as the reverse complement.
TGAACGTATTGCTCAAATGGTGATTCAAAAAGTTCCAACCGTCCACCTTATTCAGGTTGATGATTTGTCTGAGACGGTACGTGGTGAAGGCGGATTTGGCCACACAGGTACTAAATAATGTCATAATGAACAGCACGACCTCCGTTAGGAGGCTGTGCTGTTTTTTTATCACTACGCGGAAATAAAGATATTCTTCTTTCATGAGTGCATCTCTACATTTTTAGTGCGACAGCTGCTGCACCCTTTCTAGGCTATTGCATAAAATGTTCTATATGTGTAGTAGGGCAATTAGAAAGGAGTGAAGGGCGAACATGTTGACCGGAGTTCATGTCGTGTTCATAGGCGGAGATGCCAGACAACTCGAAATGTTTCAGAAGCTTGCGGAGCTGGATGCCAGCGTGACCTTAATCGGATTTGACCAATTGTCGAATCCCTACCATGGTGTACAACGTCAACCGTTGTCTCCCGAGCTGCTGCAGTCCGCAGATGCACTTGTGCTGCCGGCAGTCGGAACGGACGAGAACGGTCGTGTACATGCGATATTCACTTCCGAAGAGTTAACGCTGACAGAAGAGCTAGTCGCAGCGCTTCCAAAGCATGCGGTTGTTTTTACAGGCATGGCCAAACCTTACTTAAGCAATCTTTGCGGAACACACAACATCCAGTTGGTGGAATTGTTCGAACGTGATGACGTAGCTATCTATAACTCGATTCCGACAGCGGAGGGTGCCATTATGATGGCGATCCAGCATACGGATATTACTCTTCATGGCTCTGAGACAATTGTTCTTGGCATGGGAAGAACAGGATTCACAATGGCTCGAAGCCTCTTAGGTCTGGGTGCAAATGTGCGTATTGGCGTGCGCCGAGATGAACATTTTGCACGAGCTACCGAGATGGGTTTTAAGCCGTTTTATGTGGGTGAATTGTCAACTCAAGTGACAAATATCGACTTGCTTTTTAATACGATACCGACTATGATAGTCACAGCACAGGTCATCGCTCAGATGCCGAACCGTGCGGTGCTTATAGATTTGGCTTCTAAGCCAGGAGGCATTGATTTTCGTTTCGCTGAGAAGCGTGGAATTAAAGCCATGTTAGCCCCTGGATTGCCAGGAATCGTAGCACCGAAGACCGCGGGCCGCATTCTCGCTCACATCATCAGCCAACTGCTGTCGGAGATTACGCAGAAGCGGGGGAATGAGGCATGAGCCTTGATTATAAGGGGATTACCGTCGGGTATGCTTTGACGGGATCTCATTGTACGTTCGAAGAAGTAATGCCGCAGATTCAGCGATTTGTAGATTTGGGTGCACGTGTTGTTCCCATCGTATCCAATACGCTTATGACAACAGATACCCGCTTCGGGAAATCGCAGTACTGGCAGCAGCAGTTGAAAGATATCACGGGGAATGATATGATTTCTTCAATTGTTGAGGCTGAACCATTAGGGCCTTCCAAGCTGCTGGATGTACTTGTTATCGCACCATGCACAGGGAATACAACAAGTAAGCTCGCAAACGCCGTAACAGACAGTCCAGTATTAATGGCTGCTAAAGCACAGATGCGCAACTTAAGGCCGCTAGTGCTTGCGATATCCACCAATGATGGGTTGGGTCTGAATGCAGCTAACATTGCGAAATTGCTTGTAACGAAGAACATATACTTTGTCCCGTATGGTCAGGATAATCCGGCACAGAAGCCGAATTCATTAGTTGCTAGAATGGAATTGATTCCTGAAGCGTGTGCAGCGGCTCTTGAAGGGAAACAGTTGCAGCCGCTCATCATTGAACGCTTTCAGTATAAATGACATGGCTTGACCGAGCGTGATGATCGATGATATCACGCTCTTTACGCACTTATGCGGGGTAGAGGGGAGAAACGACAAATGACGAATCAAAAGCGGTTTAATGTAGCAGTAGTAGGCGCAACAGGGGCAGTTGGGGAGCAGATTTTAAAGCTGCTCGCAGAACGCAATTTTCCTATTCAGGAACTTAAGCTCTTGTCTTCTGCCCGTTCCGCTGGCACCAAGATCAACTTTAATGGTGTAGAGCATACGGTGGAAGAAGCTCATCCAGAAAGCTTTAATGGAATTGATATCGCGTTATTCAGTGCAGGTGGAGATGTAACAAAAGCACTTGCTCCAGCGGCTGTCGAGCGTGGTGCGGTTTGTATCGACAATACGAATGCTTATCGTATGGACCCGAACACTCCGCTAATTGTTCCTGAAGTCAATGAGGATAAGATTAAAGAGCATAAGGGAATTATTGCAAATCCGAACTGTTCGACGATTCAAATGGTAGCAGCTCTCAAGCCGCTGTATGACCGTTATGGCATTGATCGTATTATCGTTTCTACTTACCAGGCAGTATCCGGCGCAGGTAGTCGCGCTATTGACGAACTGCTCCGTCAATCCAAGGAAGTATTGGATGGCAATGCGGTTGAGCCTGACCTTTTGCCGGTGTCTTCTTTACCGGTAAAGCATCAGATTGCATTTAACGCAGTTCCGCAGATTGATAAATTCCAAGATAACGGCTTTACGTTGGAAGAAATGAAGATGATCCGTGAAACGAAAAAGATTATGGATGATGAAGATCTCCAAGTTACTGCGACATGCGTACGTATACCGGTCGTGTATGGCCATTCGGAATCCGTATACGTTGAGTTGAAAGACGACTTTGACTTGGCAGAAGTTCGCCAATTGCTGCAAGATGCTCCTGGCATTACGCTGCAAGACGATATCGCCACTCAATCTTATCCGTTAGCTACAGAAGCAGCGGGCAAGCCAGATGTATTTGTTGGCCGCTTGCGTCGTGACTTATACCATCCTCGAGCACTCAATATGTGGGTCGTTTCCGACAATTTGTTAAAAGGCGCTGCTTGGAACGCGGTACAAATTGCAGAGTACATTGCATCGGAGCGGCAGGAGTAGCAAGACCGCTCCTGCTTTTTTGTCCAGACCTACGTTCTGGCAGTCAGTCTTCATTGTTGGAGGAATTACGCATGCGTATACTTGTACAGAAGTTCGGTGGAACTTCCTTATCTACATCTGAAGCCAGAGAACGGGTTATCCACCATATTCGCCGTGAATTGGCACAAGGGTATCACATTGCTGTTGTCGTTTCCGCCATGGGACGCAAAGGGGAACCTTACGCAACGGATACTTTGTTAGATTGGATCGATCATAATGGCAATCAACTACCTGCTCGCGAACAGGATTTATTGCTGTGCTGCGGTGAAATTATATCAGCTACCACTTTATGCAGTTTATTGTTAAGCGAAGGCATACCTGCCACGGTATTTACAGGAGCACAGGCAGGGTTTAAGACAGATCAGCATTTCGGCAATGCTCGCATTCTCGATATTCGTCCTGATCGTGTTCTAAATGCATTAAAAGAGAACAAGGTTGTTATCGTAACTGGGTTTCAGGGACAAACAGAACAAGGTGACTTTACGACATTGGGACGTGGTGGTAGTGATACTTCGGCAACAGCACTTGGTGCGGCATTACGTGCCGAAATCGTGGATATTTATACCGATGTTAACGGAATATTAACAGCAGACCCACGTCTGGTAGAGGATGCGAAGCCTTTAACGATTGTTAGCTATGCTGAAATATGCAATATGGCCCATCACGGGGCTAAAGTCATTCATCCTCGTGCGGTTGAGATTGCTATGCAGGCGCAAGTTCCTGTACGCGTACGGTCAACCTTCTCAGATGATGAAGGGACGTTGGTAACTCATCCCGAAGGGTTCAGTGATTTCCACCCAGGTATTGTTGATCGCTTTGTAACGGGAATTGCATACGTTAGTAACGTTACACAGATTACGGTTGAGGCACACGATGGTGCTGAAGACCTCCAGTTAAACGTATTTAAAGCGATGGCGCATAACCAGATAAGTGTTGACTTTATTAATGTTACCCCATCTGGCGCCGTATATACGGTGTTTGATAGTGATGCGGAGCGGGCACTTGAAGTACTTCACCAACTAGGCTATAAGCCGAAGTCATTGCCAGCGTGCGCTAAAGTATCTGTAATTGGGGGAGGCATCAATGGAGTGCCAGGTATTATGGCCCATATTGTAGAAGCACTTACGAAGCAGGAGATTCAAATTTTACAATCGGCAGATTCCAACACTACCATCTGGGTACTTGTTCGTAAGGAAGACATGGTACGTGCATTACGCGCATTGCATGCTAAGTTTGAACTTCATCGCTAAAGTCATTTGTTGTGTAATTGGTTTTCTTGGCTTGCAGAATGAATGCGCAAGAGAGGAGTCCACTAATGGAATTCGGAAGATTAATTACGGCGATGGTTACGCCGTTTCATGAGGACCTGACAATTAATTGGCAGCAAGCAGAACAATTAATCGATTACTTAATTGACGTTCAACGAAATGATAGTCTTGTCATTTGTGGGACAACTGGCGAATCACCTACGTTATCGGATGAAGAGAAAGAGGCCATGTTCCGCTTTGCTGTAGAGAAGGCTCGCGGTCGAGCACGTATTATTGCAGGAACAGGCAGCAACAATACAGCACATTCCATCCATCTGACGCGTATTGCTGAAATGTCAGGGGTAGACGGGGTGCTGCTTGTTGTTCCATACTACAATAAGCCAAATCAGGAAGGCATGTACCAGCATTTTAAAGCTATTGCAGAGTCTACTCGACTTCCTGTTATGTTGTACAATGTACCGGGGCGGACAGGTGCAAGCATCAGTGTAGATACAACACTTCGATTGGCACGAGACGTATCGAATATCGTTGCCACAAAGGAATGTGTTTCTATTGAACAGATGTCATTAATCGCTGCGGGAGCGCCCGCTTCATTCCGTGTGTACAGCGGAGATGATGCTGCTACCTTGCCATGTTTAAGTGTAGGCGGCTATGGTATCGTGAGCGTAGCAGCTCATCTTGTAGGTGCTCAAATGAAGCAGATGATAGAATCATATGTGGCTGGTCATGTGCAAGAGGCAGTGGACCTTAATCATCAGCTTCATCCTGTTTTTAAGGGGCTTTTCGAAGCGCCGCATCCCGTGCCGAACCCTGTGGCAGTCAAGTATGCTCTACAGCTAATAGGGTACGAGGTGGGCAGTGTACGGCTTCCTCTCGTACCGGCTTCGATTGATGAGCAGGCTTTTATTCGACAACTGGTTCAGAAATCAGTCGAACTTTAAGCTCCTAATTTTCGAGAATTTTATTATCATTTAAGTTATCAATAATACTTATTTACTGCTTGTTAATTATGGATACGTAAGAGGAGCGGCCTAAGGCCGCTTCTTTTTATGAGAACATTCTAGGATCGCTTATGATGTCTAACCAGCCATCCAATCGGTCATTTTAGCTATTTTTATGAGTGAAATGATAAGAAGTTTATCCGAATTAGCTGATATCAGCATCTCTTTTTCATTTTCAGGGGAAGATATTCGTATCAAAACGCTGACTTGTGTTTTTTCCTAACGTTCATGTATAATGATTATCAAGTGACTGGGTGCGGTATATTTTTCATAACAAAGAGTGTTCGTTGGTGCGACGGCCAACTGAATATATAGGAGGTTTAAGATTACATTGTCGAAGAAGACCAATACAGATAAATTGTCTATTTTTGCTTTGGGCGGCGTAGGTGAAATCGGAAAAAACATGTACGTCGTTCAGTACGGTAACGATATCGTAGTAATTGATGCCGGATTAAAGTTTCCTGAAGAGGATATGCTTGGAATCGATATCGTCATACCTGATATATCATACTTGACTGAGAATCGTGACAAAGTTAGAGGAATTATCATTACGCACGGACATGAAGACCATATAGGTGGTTTGCCGTATGTATTACGTCATTTGAACGTTCCGGTTTACGGCACACGTTTGACACTCGGCTTGATCGAAAGCAAGCTGCGTGAAGCGAATTTGCTTGGTGACACAAAGCGTATCTTGATAACAGCTGATTCGGAAGTGCCGCTTGGAACGATCACAGCGAGCTTCTTTAAGACAAATCACTCGATTCCAGATTCGGTCGGCGTATGTCTGGACACACCTGAAGGTGCAGTCGTACATACGGGGGACTTTAAGTTTGACCATACACCTGTGAACGCGCAGTATGCAGATCTTAACCGAATGGCCGAGATTGGCAAGCGCGGGGTGTTGGCATTACTGTCTGACAGTACTAATGCAGAACGTCCAGGCTTTACTCCCTCCGAGAGCAGTGTAGGAGTGAAACTGGAAGAGATCTTTAGAAAGTCTCAACAGCGAGTAGTAGTAGCTACATTCGCTTCCAATATTCATCGTGTGCAGCAAGTTATTGAAGCAGCACATGCCACTAATCGCAAGTTAACCGTAGTAGGTAGAAGCATGGTGAACGTCGTCACTATCGCTTCGGAACTCGGATACCTTAACATTCCAGATGGGATGTTGATCGAGCCAGAAGAAGTTAACAAGATGGCTGCTGATCGTGTTGTTATTTTGTCAACTGGAAGTCAAGGCGAACCGATGTCAGCATTGACTCGTATGGCTCGCTCTACGCACCGTAAAGTTGATATTTTACCAGGCGATACCGTCGTAATCGCTGCTACACCTATCCCAGGTAACGAGAAATATGTTGGACGAACTGTTGATGAATTGTATCGCCTAGGGGCTAACGTTATCTATGGCGGATCTTCTACAGGTGTCCATGTATCAGGTCACGGTAGTCAAGAAGAATTAAAGCTTATGCTGAATCTGATGCAGCCGAAGTATTTCATTCCTATCCACGGTGAGTATCGTATGCTTCGTCATCACGCGCAATTGGCGGAAGCTGTCGGTATTGAGCGTGAGAACATCTTTATCACAGATATCGGTGACACGGTAGAGATTCAGAATGGCGTTGCACGCCGCGGATCCAAGGTTCCATCCGGATATGTACTCATTGACGGACTTGGTGTAGGAGATGTGGGTAATATTGTGCTACGCGACCGCAAGCTGTTGTCGCAAGATGGCATCTTGGTAGTCGTGGTCACTTTGAGCAAGCAGGATGGCACGATTCTGTCGGGGCCAGACATCATCTCTCGCGGATTCGTTTATGTACGCGAGTCAGAAGGTCTGCTTGATGAGGCGAACCGAATCGTTACGTCGACTCTTCAGCGCTTAATGAGTGAGAACGTCAACGAATGGGCGTCATTGAAGACTCACGTCAAGGATGCGCTCGGTCGTTTCTTGTATGAGCAGACTCGACGTCGCCCAATGATTCTGCCGATAATAATGGAAGTTTAATGTTATTAATACCAGTAGTGTGACCTTTGGTCGCACTCAAGTCACTGCATGTCTAGAGCTCTTGGTGATATCCCTTTACCGCAGGGATACTGCCAAGAGCTTTTTTGGTTTCCGAATAAGTCTATACCGGATAGAGCAACCTATGACAGCATCGGTATAGAATGGAGGGAACGATGTGTCACAAAACGAAATACAGTCGGATCAGGGAACTCCCCAATTTAATAGGAATAAGGTGCCTAATTCAAATTGGATTACGAATGATCAACCGCCCCAGGTGCCTGCTTTTCCGCAAGAGCCGATCGGTGATAAAGCACCCCCAACTGTACAGAACATACAGCAGCTAGGTACTGCATCTATACCTAGTCCTGGGGAATCCAATATTTATTGCCTTAATATTATTGGGCAGGTGGAGGGGCATATTATTTTACCTCCGCAGAATAAAACAACAAAATACGAACATATCATTCCACAATTAGTCGCTGCAGAGCAGAATTCGAAGATTGAAGGCGTTCTTGTTATTCTTAATACGGTTGGAGGAGATGTGGAGGCTGGGTTGGCGATTGCTGAAATGATTTCCTCATTGTCTAAACCTACGGTCACATTGGTGTTGGGCGGAGGACATAGCATAGGTGTGCCTATAGCGGTAGCATCCAACGTCTCGATTATTGCAGAAACAGCAACGATGACGATCCATCCGATTCGACTTACTGGATTAGTTATCGGTGTGCCTCAGACTTTTGAATATTTGGATAAAATGCAGGAGCGGGTTGTTAGGTTTGTTGTAAGTCATTCAAATATCACAGATGTTGCCTTTAAAGAACTAATGTTTAAGACTGGTGAGCTGACAAGAGATATAGGTACAACCGTGATCGGCACAGACGCAGTGCGTGTAGGACTGATAGATGAGATTGGCGGTATTCAGACTGCTTTACAGCATCTAAATCGTCTTATTGAAGTGAAGCGGGCTACAGGGACCACGGATGGTATTGTGAATAAAAAAGGCCTCGTCGAAAACGGAAATATACAAAATAACTTAGCAGAGGGGCAGCAACCTACAGCACCGATGTATACAGAACATTCTCAGTCATCGATATCGCAACAAACGAACCCTCCAGGACGAGGGAACTAATCATGACGATGTATACAATAATGCCGCTTGAAGTGGTGACGCAGGGAATGGACAGTCATAAACCAGTATTTGAGGAAATGAGCTGGCAGGGCAGGATGCTCTTGGTTGAACGGATCTCTATGCATGAGGTGAGAATAGAGCGCTTGCTTCAAGGTACGACAATTAGCGACTACTTAGAAGCTGCTTTGCAACCCGGACATATTATTCGCTTCTCATAGTGAAAACGACACCCTGCGTGGTTAGTCTACAGAAATTGTCGGGGACTGACATAATGCATAGGATGGAACCGTACAGATCATGTACGGTTCTTTGTGCGGAATGCTGCAATGACAGCGCTAACGGCACATAGGAAGAACGGCTGTTCTGTGATATAATGTCCGTTGGAGGTGGCAACATTTGGCCCGAAGAAAACGCAAGAAGCAGTCGTTTAGCAAGAATCTCAAATATGAAATATACGGCATTTTGCTTATTACAAGCTCTATTCTCGCATTGTCTGGCGTAGGACCCTTTGGACGTGTGTTGTCCATGCTGTTTGGTTTTATGCTTGGTAAATTTTATTTTTTCATACCTTTAACCTTGATCTATTCAGGTCTTAGCGTGATGATCAGGCGCAATTGGCAGTTAAGCTGGAATCCTCGCATCTCAGGCATCGCGTGTATTCTTGTTGCGCTTACTTTAATCAGCACCATAGCAGCGGCTAATGAAGTCATCGTGCGCCATACACCAGTAATGCAAGGGGAGCTAAGTGCAGGCAAAATATTTAGCGAAGTTAACAAGGACATGCTTGCCGAGTTGTGGAAGCCTGTTCATACAGGCACAGTCAGTGATATGCTGCACAAAAATATTAGCGGTGGATACATAGGTCTGTTGGCGTATTGCTTCCTGTATGCGCTCTTCGGATCACTTGGCACGAAGTTAGTAACTATTGTACTTTTATTTATTGGTTTTATGTTGTCAACCCAATTATCGTATGTGGAATTGGTTCGACTCATTCAAACTCAAATGAAGAAAATTTATTCCGCCTTTATGAAGAAACGTAAGGCACGTTTGAATGAACGTCGACTGGAGGAAGGGACGCGACCCGCTAGAAAGTCTGAACGTGAACCGATTCCTGACTTCTCTGAGGATGATGATGAATATGGACCGCCTAAGAAAGGTTATAAGACACCTGTCTTTTTCCAATTGTTTAATATGAAACGAACACTGGAGCGCGGTCAAGATATGGAAGATGCAAATGATGATTGGGAAGCGCCAGAGGCGAAGCCAAGCAGAAGGCGCAGACGCGACGATAGTCAAGATGCTGATTGGCATGAATTCCATGAGGAGCAGGGACCAACAGCAAGTGTATCCAATCCAACGGCTACTAATGTTAATGCCAGACGATCTGCAGCTTTGGCTGCTGGTGGGGCTCATCTTACGTCAGCGATATCTGATGCGCAGCATGAAGGGCCTGTGTTCCATGATTTTACTGCCGAAGCGCATCAATCGTCATGGGACCAGCAGGATCATACGATACCTGGACAGGATGACATTGATGATGATTGGTCTGCACAACCCATAATACCAAACCCCCATGCACAAGCTCTTGGTGATATTCCAGTCGTGCTGGAAGAGGAATTGGAAGGTATGGGACTTGACAATAACATTTCGTCAGCCGTGGATCAACAAGAAGGCTTAAGCTTAGAGACTGAGGGGACAGATCAAGTGGAGTCAACTCCTGTTGAGCCACCCAAGCCTCCTGTGAAGCCCTATAAGCTGCCAAGCTTTCAATTGTTGTCCAAGCCGCAAGGCAGTGGCAAAGGCGGTGATCAGGCTGATTTTATGCAAACTGCACGTAAGCTTGAAGCAACGCTCGAAAGCTTCGGAGTAAGAGCAAAGGTGCTGCAAGTCGTTCGTGGCCCAGCAGTAACACGTTATGAGATTCAACCTGATATTGGGGTGAAAGTGAGCCGTATCGTTAGTTTGACGGATGATATTGCGCTGGCACTCGCTGCCAAAGATATTCGTATGGAAGCGCCAATACCAGGTAAGTCGGCTATAGGTATCGAAGTGCCTAACAATGATGTATCGATAGTTACGATGCGCGAAGTGATGGAAACGCCAACCTTTGTGGATGCTGCTTCGAGGATAACGATCTCGCTAGGTAGAGATATCGCCGGCACACCGATCATTGGCAACTTGGCAAGAATGCCCCATTTACTCGTTGCAGGAGCAACAGGCTCAGGTAAGTCTGTCTGTATAAACGGGATTATCACTAGCATTTTATATAAGGCGAAGCCAGATGAAGTGAAGTTTCTAATGGTGGACCCGAAAATGGTGGAGCTTAACGTGTATAACGGTATCCCGCATTTGCTGGCTCCTGTTGTAACAGACCCTAAGCGAGCATCGCTTGCACTCAAGAAGATTGTTGTTGAGATGGAGAAGCGGTATGAACTGTTCTCTAAGTCAGGCACACGTAATATAGAAGGATATAATAAGCATGTTGAAGCAGATAAGGATAAAGTGTTGCCTTATATTGTTGTTATCGTTGATGAATTGGCTGATTTAATGATGGTAGCAGCCAACGATGTAGAGGATGCAATATGCCGTTTGGCACAGATGGCGCGTGCGGCTGGTATCCATCTTATCATTGCAACGCAGCGCCCATCCGTTGATGTCATTACAGGTGTAATTAAAGCCAATATCCCATCTCGAATTGCTTTTGGAGTATCGTCACAAGTCGATTCCCGAACGATATTAGATATGGCTGGGGCTGAGAAACTGTTAGGCCGCGGAGACATGCTGTACTTGCCGATGGGCTCTTCCAAGCCAATTCGTGTGCAGGGAGCATTTTTATCCGATGAGGAAGTGGAAGCTGTTGTGTCCTACTGCAGCGATCAAGCTGCAGCTAATTACGATGAGGGACTTGTACCTGAAGTAGATGAAAATGGTATGGCTGCTGATGAACCAGTCGATGATTTGTATGAACAAGCTGTTCAGATTGTGCTAGAAGGGCAGCAAGCTTCGGCTTCGTTATTGCAGCGTAGACTGAGAGTCGGTTATAACCGTGCGAGCCGGCTAATTGAATTTATGCAAATGCAAGGCATTATCGGTCCTCCGGACGGTAGTCGTCCACGTGAAGTGCTTGTGACATTGGAGCAATACCAGCAGGCGAAGATATCCTCTTAAGGAATTCATGTATAGAACGATTACCATTTTCTCATAATAATGTTGCCAATCCTGTCAATACATCAAGAGAGAGGTAGACATTAGATATGAGAAAACGGATGATTTGGATTACAGCTTGCATCGTGCTCGTTCTGTTTGGCGCATATCAATTGAAGCACGTATCCGATACGGTTGCTACGTTCAGCAGCGCCACGTTGAAATACGGCTCTAAAGGCCAGGATGTTAACGAGCTTCAAGGACGTCTCAAATTTCTTGGTTATTATTATGGAAAAATAGATGGCGTATACGGGACGGCTACACAGAAGTCGGTCAAATGGTTCCAGTCCGAATTTGGTATTAAAGTGGATGGAATCGTGGGTGCTAAGACTAAGGATAAGCTGGTCAAAGCCACGAAAAACTGGAAGCCGTCCTCTTCGTCATCAGGAGGAAGTAAACCGCCAAGCTCAAAACCATCGGATTCTAACGTTAGCAACTCAAACAACATGGGTTACTCCGAGAATGACCTGAAGCTAATGGCAAACGCTGTGTACGGAGAGGCTAGGGGTGAGCCGTATGAAGGGCAAGTGGCTGTAGCTGCAGTCATATTGAATCGTGTGAAGTCGCCAAGCTTTCCAAATTCAGTCTCTGGCGTCATTTTTCAACCGAGAGCCTTTACTGCTGTTGCGGATGGTCAGATATGGTTAACACCTAATGAAAGAGCACGCCAAGCCGTTCAGGATGCGATAAACGGCTGGGACCCTTCGGGAGGTTGTTTGTATTATTTTAATCCCGTCACCGCTACTTCCAAGTGGATTTGGTCTAGACCTCAGGTAAAAACAATAGGCAAGCACATATTCTGTATGTAATGTATGTGCAGAAAGCGGGAGAAGCGATGGCAGAACCATCTGCTTCTTCGTTTTGTATTCAAGACTGCCCATAACGTTTATGCAGGCTAAAGAGATAGCAATGCTCTATAGCTGCATATATATCGAATATAAGATATGATCAACCGTAGTCTGCTTGATGCGGGAAAAGGAGAGCCTGCTATGATGACAACTCGGACACCTGCTTTTGAGAGAGGTGCTGTTAATGGCATACGATTGCATGTAATGCCTACGACACGATTTAAGACGTTTGCAATTGCTGTATATATTGGAATTCCGCTTCGGGAAGAGACGGTTACACCTGTGGCTTTGACGCCATTTGTGTTACGACGTGGAACTGCGGAGCTGCCTGAGACAATCCAATTTAGAGAACGATTGGATGAGTTGTATGGTGCTGGTTTTGGTTTTGATGTTTACAAACGGGGCGATTATCAGATCATTCAATTTCGTATGGATATCATTAATGATGCTTTTGTTCAAACGAAGGATCCCCTGTTAAAACGAGGGTTTCAATTCCTAGGCGATGTAATTACATCTCCAGCATTGGAAAACGGCATTTTTCGTTCGAAATATGTGCAGGAAGAAAAGGAAACGGTGCGAAAGCGCCTCGAGGCTATCGTTAATGATAAAATACGTTATGCGCAGGAACGATGCTTGGAAGAAATGTGTAAGGATGAGCCGTACCGACTTCATCCCCTTGGTAACCGGTCTGAGTTGCCTCCGCTTGAAGCAGAACAATTGCACGAGCGATATAAATGGTGGCTTGATCAAGCTTGTATTGATGTGTACGTCATAGGTGACACTAATTTGAATGAGATTGAACAATGTGTGAGTGAGCATTTTCATGTCAGTCGTCAAGAGATAGCCCCAAAATATGCAAGAACAGTGCCCGTCCCTCGCATAGGCGAAGCGCAGCAAGTCATTGATCGACTTGACGTCACACAAGGAAAGTTAAACATGGGGCTGCGCTCTACGATCACGTACCATGACGATTCGTACCCCGCTGCATTGTTATATAATGGTGTACTGGGCGGTTATCCACACTCTAAATTGTTTATTAATGTCCGCGAGAAAAACAGTTTGGCATATTATGCCTCTGCTCGGTATGACGGTCATAAAGGCATTTGCGCCATCCAATCTGGTGTGGAGTTTGATCTGATTGAGAAGGCTACTGCAATTATTAAGCAGCAATTGGATGCGATGCAGCAAGGGCAGATTGAAGCTTTGGAGTTGGATCAGACAAAGGCCATGCTGGCTAACCAGCTTCGTGAAATTGACGACTCCGCATTTGAAATGATCGGCTTTGATTTTAACCGTGTTTTGTCCGGCAAAGAACGAACTACAAGCAGCTTGATCGAACAGTTAATACACACGACAGCAGACCAGATTCAGACAGCGGCATCGACGTTCCACCTCGATACGATATATGTTCTGCGCAATCGAGAGGAGGTATGAGGAATGGAACAACGACAGTTTAAACAGGTGCAGGAAACGTTGTATTATGAACGAATGGATAATGGTTTAGATGTATTTGTACTGCCTAAGCCGGGCTTTCAAAAGACGTATGCGACGTTCTCAACTCGATACGGTTCGGTAGACAATCATTTTCAAGTGGAAGGCCAGACACCGATTCAAGTGCCGGATGGGATCGCACATTTTCTGGAGCACAAGATGTTTGAGGAGCCAGAGGGCGATATCTTCGCAACCTTTGCCCAGCAAGGTGCCTCGGCTAATGCTTTTACTACGTTTGATCGGACGGTTTATTTGTTCTCGGCAACAAATCACGTTGACCAGAACTTAAGTACACTGGTTGATTTTGTGCAGCGCCCTTATTTTACAGACGAAAACGTCAATAAAGAGAAAGGGATTATTGCTCAGGAAATAAACATGTATCGTGACAACGCGGATTGGCGCGTATATTTTGGATTGATTGAAGCTATGTATCATCAATATCCGATTTATATCGATATTGCGGGAACCGTTGAATCCATTAATACCATAACCAAAGAAACGTTGTTTACATGTTATCATACCTTCTACCACCCTACTAATATGATGCTATTTGTGGTAGGTGGTGTAGATCCTGAGGCGATTATGAAGCTCGTGCGCGACAATCAAGCAGCCAAGCCATTTAAACCGCAGGGTGAGATTAAGCGGATTTTTGAAAAAGAACCCGAAACGGTACGAACGCCTCGTTTTGTCACCAAGCTGCCGGTATCTAGTCCCAAGTGTCTGTTTGGCTGCAAAGAGCCTCGTCCTGGTTTAACTGGAACTGAGCTGCTTCGGTTTGAGCTCGAAACACGAGTTATGATGGATCTAATGCTCGGTAGCAGCTCACCCTTGTCCCAATCGTTGTATGAATCAGGACTGACGTCTGATAATATAGGTCATGAATATAACTGTGAGACCGAATATGCATTTTCTATCATGGGCGGCGAGACGAAGGACCCTGACGAATTGGTGAAGCGGGTACAGGCTGCGATTGAAGAAAAGAAGAAAGAAGGCTTTCAAGAAGCAGAGTTTGAACGGATTCGTAACAAACGAATTGGAACCTACTTAAGAATGTTGAATTCACCTGAATCTATTGCTAATGAGTTTACCAAATACAAGTTCCGTGAAACTGATTTGTTTGATATACTGTCGGTATACGAGTCCTTACAGTTGGATGAAGTTAACGACAGGCTGCGCAGTCATTTCCAATGGGACCGCTTGGCGGTATCGATCGTTGAGCAGCCTTAAGCATGGAATGTAACGATTTCAGGCGTACCTTCATTACCGAAGGTACGCCTTTTATTATGTGGCGTTATGTTTTACACACTCTTATATAGGGGAGCGGATGTCAATGAAATTATTATCAGAAACGACCGTGCTTATAACGGGAGGCAGTCGGGGAATTGGTGCAGCTATAGCTGAGCGCTTTGCTTCAGTAGGAATGCGGATTGTCATCCATTATTTAGAAGCACATGAAGCGGCAAATGAAGTTGCACGCCGTTGTATTGCGCTTGGGAGCGAAGTGATGACGATTAGTGCAGATTTGCGTTCCAAAGAACAGCTGCGTAGGATGAAGGAAAAGCTAGATGCCGAGGGCTTTGTTCCGGATATTGTGGTTAATAATGCGGGTGTGTCCTACTATGGATTATTTACAGATGTAACCGAGGAAGAATGGGACGAATGTATGGCGATCAATTTAAAAGGCACATTTATGTGCAGTCAATTATTTGTTCCACATATGATTCGTCAACGTTATGGCAGAATTATTAATGTATCCTCTGTCTGGGGAATAGCGGGCGCCTCTTGCGAGGTCATGTACTCAGCTGCAAAGGGTGGAATTAATGCCTTCACCAAGGCATTAGCTAAGGAGTTGGCTCCATCAGGCGTTACTGTTAATGCAGTAGCTCCTGGAGCCGTAGATACGGATATGATGAAACACTTGGATGAAGAAGAACGGATTTCTTTGCAAGCTGAGATTCCGGCAGGGAGAATGGCAAACCCCGATGAGATTGCGTCACTCATTTATTTCCTTGCGCTGCCTGAATCCAGCTACATAACCGGTCAGATCATTAGCCCTAATGGAGGTTGGCAGGCTTAAAGCTTTAGGAGCTAACATTCGATGGCGTTACGAATAAGCAAGCTGTCTTTCGCACATATTACGACTGTAAGTTGCTGTGTACAAACACAGGGCTAGTTACTATGCGCTTAAAGGAGGCTTACTTATGTCATCTGTATTAAAAAACTTCGATTCGTGGAAAAACTTTCTTGGAGACCGTGTTAAAACGGCAAAAAACTTAGGAATGAACGAAGAGACAATCGCTAAACTGGCGTTTGAAATCGGTTCTTTTCTCGACGAGAAAGTAGATCCACAGAACCTTCAAGAACGTGCTATCAAAGAACTATGGGATGTAGGCAGCGACGATGATCGCAAAACGATCGCTCGTTTAATGGTAAAGCTAGCCGAAAAAAACGGGTAATTGTGAATTTTTGCGGAGAGGACTTGACAAAAGTCCTTATTCCGCTTCTTTTTTTCAAATGACACATGAATACATGCTCACTATCTGCTATAATGAATAGCGGCTCCAACTTCACCAATGGGTTTCACTATGATAAGCGCTTTAATTTTAATTTTTAGGCTGTATAGTGGAATTCAGGTGGTTTGTATTGTAGAATGGAATCGGACAATCGCAGATTGGGGTGTGTCATGGAATATAAACAGTGGTATATGGAATATAAGATACATAAGAACCGTCCCGGACTATTAGGTGATATTGCTTCACTGCTCGGGATGTTAGAGGTTAATATATTAACGATCAACGGCGTCGAGGGCAAGACAAGAGGGATGCTCCTTCAGACAGACGACGACGAGAAAATTGAGATGATGGGACAGATGCTGAAAAAGGTGGACAACATCACGGTATCTGCACTGAGGCAGCCCAAGTTAGTGGATATCCTTGCTGTTCGTCACGGCCGTTATATCGAACGTGATTCAGACGATCGTAAAACATTTCGTTTTACGCGGGACGAGCTAGGTCTGTTGGTTGACTTTTTAGGTGAAATCTTCAAGCGTGATGGTCATCAAGTGATAGGTCTTCGCGGGATGCCAAGAGTCGGCAAGACAGAGTCAATTATTGCTGGCAGTGTATGTGCAATGAAGCGTTGGACATTTGTATCCTCAACACTGCTGCGCCAGACTGTTCGTAGTCAAATGTCCGAGGAAGAGATGAACCCACATAACATTTTTATCATTGACGGGATCGTGTCAACAATTCGTTCGAATGAGAAACACGAGATGCTGCTGCAGGAAATTATGAATATGCCTTCTACTAAAGTAATTGAGCATCCGGATATTTTTGTCCGTGAGACCCATTATGATTATGATTTCTTTGATTACATTATCGAGCTGCGCAACGCGCCTGATGAAGAAATTACGTACGAAACGTTTACCGTCAATTACAACGATTTATAATAGATATATATATAGTCTAAAAAGTTGGGACATACATTCTAGACAGGAGGTGAAATTGTGTCAGAATTAGGTCAATTGCTTAAAAAGGCCCGATTAGAGAAAGGTCTGTCACTGGATGATGTACAGGAAGCTACTAAGATTCGAAAACGGTATTTGGAAGCAATCGAAGAAGGGGATTATAAGATCCTTCCGGGATCGTTTTACGTACGCGCCTTTGTGAAGACATATGCGGAAACTGTCGGGCTGGATCCGGATGAGGTTGCTCAGTATTATCGTCAAGACATTCCTGCCGCAGAACCAGAGCCTACTATTGAACCTATGATTCGGAAAAAACGTTCCGTTCAACATAGTGACAAATTTGGGAAATGGGCGACGACACTGCTCATGTGGTCATTCGTTATTTTAATTATCGTTATTGTGTACTATTTCTGGGTGAAGGCGTCCGATACTGGCAATAATTCGAATAGTGCAGATTCGAGTAATATTACGAATGGCATTAATCAGAATGAAAAGCCAAACAGCGGTAACAACACACAAGGTAATGGCCAGACAACAACACCAGAGCCAACACCTGAACCGGAAGAAACTAAAGATCCGATTGTTGCTCAGGTTAGCCCTGCACTTGTAGTCGTCTCTGCTGCAGATGAGAAGCCGTTTAAGCTTGAAATTAAGATCGAAGACGGCGTGTGGCTTGGAGTTCGTACGATAACGAATGCCAACCAACTGGCTAAGGATGTATTTGACAAAGGGCAAGATCAGACGTTTGACTTGGGAAAAGACGGGCTGGATATCACGTTTGGTAATGCAGGACGTTGCAAAGTGCTCATTAATGGCCAGACTATTGACATTGGACAAGGAATGAACAAGAAAGTTCGGTTCGAATGGAAGACTTATGAAGAGGCATTGCAACTAAAACAAGGTTCGTCTGTGAGTGATGATACGGGAACCACTGCGGATACGAATAACGGATAACGTCCTAATCATAGCTGTTCGGAGAGGTGGATAATTTTTCTTGATTGCCATTACCGCATAATCTGATCTCCTCGGGAGAGAATAGGGAGGCGGCGATTTATTCTCATTTTAGAGAGGGGTCGTTATCATGGCAGCAAGTTGGGTTGTTACAGGTCTCGGTGTCATTGTCAGCTTGTTAGGTTATTATTTGACGCCTAGTGCATGGGGCTATGGGATTCTTGGTTTCGGCTTGGCCCATATTGTGCTTGGGGTGCTGGACATGTTTCGCACACCAGTTCGAGGCCGCTACTAAGCCCGGTTCAAACACGATGAACAGCAGCACATGGGCATTCTTTTGCGATTTCGATTGCAAGGGGATGCCCTTGTGCATTTTCTTACATAATTTAAGAATTATATGAACCTATTATGAAGGAGGATATCGCAAATGGCAGACAGTTCATTTGATATTGTATCTAAAACAGATTTGCAAGAGGTAAGCAACGCGGTTACACAGGCGGAGCGTGAGATCGAAACCCGATTTGATTTTAAAGGCAGCAAGAGTTCCATTAAGCTGGAAAAGGAAGAGTTGATTATTGCATCGGATGACGAATACAAGCTGAAAAGTGTCATAGATATTTTGCAATCCAAACTTATTAAGCGTGGAATCTCCATCAAAAACATGGAATTTGGCAAATTGGAAGGTGCATCAGGCGGCTCCGTGCGTCAGCGTGTAAAGATGAAGCAAGGAATTGAACAGGATATTTCTAAAAAGATCAATATTTTAATCCGTGATTCTAAGCTGAAAGTTAAGAGTCAAATTCAAGGAGATCAAATTCGTGTAACGGGTAAGAACAAGGATGATTTACAGGCAGTCATGAAATTGTTGGTCGATGCTGATTTGCCGCTTGACTTGCAATTCACGAATTATCGCTAGAGAAAAGCATATCCTTTCGCGGGAATTGCCGCTCTATAAGGTGATATGTTTAGTTTTGATTACGATTTTGACTAAGAGGTCACCCTGTATTATACTTGACTAGATAAAGAGGGCCGTTCAGAGAGGCTTCATTGCGCGGCAGAAGACGAACTGCAATACCTAATTGGGGGATGCATTCATGACAGAGAAGATTAAGATCGTGACATTAGGCTGCGACAAGAACTTGGTTGACTCCGAGATTATGTCCGGTCTGATTCATGAGCGTGGATATGAATTGGTCACTAATGAACTAGAAGCTACTGTTATTATTGTCAATACATGCGGATTTATTGATGCTGCCAAGGAAGAATCCGTTAACACTATTCTCGAGCTCGCAGACCTCAAAGAAACGGCACAACTCAAGGCATTGATTGTATCTGGCTGTTTAACACAGCGTTACAAAGAACAACTTCTGGACGAGATGCCTGAGATAGATGGTATCGTGGGTACGGGCGACTTTGACAAAATTGCTACAATCGTTGATGAAGCGCTTGCTGGCAGTAAGCCAATACATGTTGGTAATCCCGTATTTAACTATGATCAGGCGCTCCCGCGCAAGGTGGCAACTCCTAGATATACGGCTTACGTTAAGATTGCGGAAGGCTGCGACAACAATTGTACGTTTTGCAGTATTCCAATTATGCGTGGCAACTTCCGTAGTCGCACGATGGAGTCCATTCTGGCTGAAGTCACACAGCTTGCAACTCAGGGCGTTAAAGAAATCAGTCTCATTGCTCAAGATTCAACGAACTATGGTACTGACATTTACGATGGTTTTAAGCTGCCTGAGCTGATGAATCAAGTGAGCAATATTCAAGGTGTAGAATGGGTACGGCTCCATTACGCATATCCTGGATTTTTCTCGGATGAACTCATTGAGACCATTGCAAGCAACCCTAAGATTTGCAAATACATTGATATGCCGCTGCAGCATAGCGAAGATAATGTATTAAAACGTATGCGGCGGCCTGGCCGACAACGTGATGCTCGTGAATTAGTACAGAAGATTCGTACGCGCATCCCGAACGTTGCAATGCGAACATCCATTATTGTGGGGTTCCCTGGGGAGACGGAAGCAGACTTTAACCGTCTGTGTGAATTTGTTCGTGACATGCAGTTCGACAAGCTCGGAGTATTTACGTATTCTCGTGAAGAAGATACACCTGCTACACGACTGAAGGGGCATTTAGACGAAGAAGTGAAGGAATGGCGGGCCAATACGTTGATGGAGATTCAACGTGAGGTGTCGAAGCAAGTAAGTGAGAAGCGGATCGGACAAGTCATTGATGTGCTTGTTGAACGTTACGACGGGCGAAATGACGTGTTTATTGGTCGTTCGCAGTTTGATGCGCCAGAAATTGACGGCGAAGTATTTATTTCCAACAGCAAGCTCAGCATCGGAGAACTCGCACAGGTTCGGATTACGCATGCGTTGGAGTTTGATTTGGCTGGGGAGGGTATCCAGTGAATTTGCCTAATAAGATTACATTAGTTCGTATCTTCTTAGTGCCTATTATGATGTTCTTTTTGCTGGTTAATTTTGATTATTTCAAGCCTATCCAGATAAACGATTTCTCGATTACGTATAATCAAATCATAGCCGCGCTTATCTTTATCATTGCGGCTAGTACGGATGGGTTGGACGGTTACATCGCCAGAAGTCGGAAGATGGTCACAAATCTGGGCAAGCTGCTTGATCCGCTGGCGGACAAGCTGCTTGTTGCTGCCGTTCTTATCTCGCTAGTTGAGATGGGCAAGTGTGATGCATGGATAGCGATCGTCATTATTAGCCGGGAATTTGCCGTGACAGGCTTACGGCAAGTAGCTTTGCTTGAGGGAACAGTTGTGGCGGCAAGCAAATGGGGCAAATGGAAGACAGCAACGCAGATCACTGCGATTATTGCGATGCTGCTTAACAATTTCCCGTTTGTGTTGTTTGATATTCCATTTGATATCATTGCAACATGGCTTGCAGCTTTGATTACGGTTTATTCAGGCATCGATTATTTTGTTAAAAACAAAAGCGTACTACACATGTCATAATATACGGACACTTCAGTAATAGGTTCAATCCTTCGCAGCGCGAAAGGGCGGGGCCTATTACTGCTTTCAGAGGAGACGATTGTTATGAAAGCGGAAATGATTGCTGTAGGAACTGAATTGCTGCTAGGTCAAATCGTTAACACAAATGCACAATACTTATCCCAACAGCTCGCTCTATTGGGCGTGGACGTCTACTACCAAACAGTAGTCGGTGACAATCCCCATCGTCTTAGAGATGTGATTCAGACAGCCAGCAAGAGAGCAGACATCGTACTGCTCACAGGTGGTCTGGGCCCTACACTGGACGATATCACAAAAGATGTTGTCGCAGAACTGCTAGGGAGAGGCATGCTAATTCATGAGCCATCCATGCGCAAGATGGAGGATATGTTCAAGGGTAGAGGCATACATATGGTAGACAGCAACCGCCGTCAAGCCAATTGGATCGAAGGTTCGGATGCACTAGCCAATGAGGCAGGTTTAGCGGTGGGGAATGCTGTCCTGCATGAGGACGTGGCGTATATCTTATTGCCAGGACCGCCAAAAGAAATGAAGCCTATGTTTCAGTTGGAAGTTGTCCCTTGGCTGGAGAAGCATTTGTTTGATGAACGGACATCATTGTATACTCGTATGTTAAAGTTTGCGGGCATTGGAGAGTCGAATCTGGAAGCGCAGTTGCTTGACCTGATCGAGTCTCAGTCTGATCCGACGATTGCGCCTTATGCAAAGGAAGGAGAGGTTCTGATCCGACTCGCGACCAAAAGCGACTCGAAGCAAGAAGCAGGTCGCAAATTGGATGAATTGGAATCTGTTATCCGCGGAAGGTTGGGACAGCATATATTTGCAACAGAAGATGTCTCCTTGGAGCATGTCATCGTGGAACAAATGACAAAGCTAGGTCTAACCTTGTCTGCTGCTGAAAGCTGTACGGGGGGCTTGTTCTCCGAGCTGGTTACATCTGTACCGGGTAGCTCGGTGATGTTCCATGGAGGGGTAGTCTCGTATGCCAACGCACTCAAACAGAAGCTGCTTAACGTTCCCTCCGAGCTGTTAGAAGGAGAGAATGCTCCAGGGGCGGTTAGCCAAGAGACGGCGAGAGCGATGGCAGAAGGCCTGCTTCAGTTAACAGGTACTGATATTGCGGTATCCATAACGGGGGTTGCAGGTCCAGGTCAGTCGGAGCGTAAGCCAGCTGGCTTGGTATTTATCGGAATAGCGCAAGCTGGACAGGAGACGTTGATTGAGGAACTGCGGCTCAATGGTAATCGAGATATGATCAGGCTGCGTGCGGTCAAAATATTGCTGCATCGTATTTGGCGGCTATTGCAGGAGCGGAAGTAGTCGGCTTTTGTATGACAATCTACTTTTCTACTTCGCAAACCGCACGATGCGGTTGGACTTTCAGAACCTATGTCATATTTCGTGCCTATTATATCGGACTGCCGCCGTGTCATATTGTATATGATGAGATATGGTGAATGTTGGAGAGCAAGCATATAAGGTCTTGTGATTAGAATTGAAGTATGGTATATTTTTCATGATTTTAGCTGCGGAAGAACCGTAATAAGGCGCTATTAGCCTTGTTGCGGTTTTTTAGTATGAACAAAATGTAAAAAAGAGGTTTTACATCCATTTAGAAGGTGGTGTTGTTCTAAAAATCGAATGTATGTTCGAAAAAATGCTTGGCAAAGGTACAAAAACACGGTATTATGAGTATACAACGTTAATGAAGGAAGTGAGTATGTGTCAGATCGTCGTGCTGCATTAGAAATGGCATTGCGTCAAATAGAGAAGCAATTCGGTAAAGGTTCCATTATGAAGCTTGGAGAATCCAACCACATGCAAGTTGAAGTTGTACCTAGCGGATCGTTAGCACTTGATATCGCACTTGGTATTGGAGGATTGCCTCGTGGCCGTGTCATTGAGGTGTATGGACCTGAATCATCCGGTAAGACAACCGTATCCCTTCACGCGATTGCGGAAGTACAGAAGACAGGTGGACAAGCTGCATTTATTGATGCGGAGCATGCATTGGATCCTCAATATGCCAGCAAGTTAGGGGTCAACATTGATGAGTTGCTCTTGTCTCAGCCAGACACTGGGGAGCAGGCTTTGGAGATTGCTGAGGCGCTTGTACGAAGCGGAGCAGTGGATATTATCGTTATTGACTCCGTAGCTGCTTTGGTACCTAAGGCGGAGATTGAAGGCGAGATGGGAGATTCCCACGTAGGTCTTCAAGCACGACTTATGTCGCAAGCTCTTCGGAAGTTATCTGGAGCTATTAGCAAGTCCAAGACTATTGCAATCTTTATTAACCAGCTTCGTGAGAAAGTTGGCGTAATGTTTGGTAATCCAGAGACAACACCTGGCGGACGTGCCTTGAAGTTCTATTCTAGTGTTCGTTTGGATGTACGTCGTGTGGAATCAATCAAGCAAGGCAATGATATGGTAGGTAACAGAACCCGAATTAAGGTCGTGAAGAATAAAGTTGCACCTCCGTTTAAGCAAGCGGATGTTGACATAATGTATGGTGAAGGCATATCGAAAGAAGGCAGTATTGTAGACATTGGTACCGAGATGGATATCGTGCAGAAGAGCGGCGCATGGTATTCCTATGAAGGAGAACGACTTGGACAAGGACGTGAGAATGCCAAGCAGTTCTTAAAGGAACATACGGACATTTCTCTTGTTATTGAGAACAAGATACGTGAGGCAAGTAACTTGACTACTGTAATCTCTAGTGATGCTTCAGTTGATGACGAGGACGAAGCGGAATTGTTGGAATTGGAAAAGGAATAATAGCTTTGCAATAGCTGTTACTTGGGACAAGCACCTTCATCTAATGAGAGAGGGTGCTTGTCCTGTTGCATATAGGCACGTATGGAGAGCAGCAGAGGGGGCACGTTGTGAGTGAACAGGGACAGACAACTGTCATTATACGAGTAGAGCAAGATGAAGCACAAAAAGGACGGTATACGATCCACTTCGAACATGCGGCTCCATTGAACGTGCATGAAGATGTTATGATAAAGTACCGCTTGTTAAGAGGGGCCGAGGTATCGCTCGATTTTATGGAAGAGATTGTGCGAGCGGATGAGAAGACAAGGGCTTATGTGCAGGCACTTAAATATTTGCAGCGCAAGCCGCGGACAAGTACCGAAATTTCACGGAATCTCATCCAAAAAGGCTACGATGAGGAGATTATCCAAATCGTTGTGCAACAATTGGAACGGGAATGGCTGGTTGATGACGGTGCATACGCAGAGCAATGGACGGAACAGCGGGTGACCCGACATCTTAAGGGTAGAAGATGGGTGCAGCATGAGCTGAAGCAGAAAGGAGTCCATGAACGTCATATTGCAAATGCAATGGCCTCTCTAGACCCTGAACAGGAGTTGGAAAGTGCATTCCATGCAGCACGTAAGAAGTGGCGTCAGACAAGCGGAGAGGCGCATCTGAGACGGCAGAAGGTAGCTGCTTATCTGGCTCGCAGAGGGTTCCCAACAGACATGGCGAGAAAGGCAGCTTATGAAGCATCTCAACATATGGAAATAGCAGACGATGAAACTAGCGATGAATGACAAGGTATAGTTGACGATTGCTTGACAATATCTTTAACTGAATACTAAAATGAACATGTATCTTTATTTTCACGAAATCAATCTCTCCTTCCAGATATTGATTTCTAAATGATTCATTTCGCCAATGAATGGTTTCCGAATATCGCCGCAGGGCGATACACGTGTATGCAAGCGCGTGCACTTTCGCCGACATATGATGTCGGTCCTTCAATTGAATTGGAATGAAACGCACGAACAACCGAAAAAAAACCTAACCCAAGCAGTGCTTGGAGGAACCAACGGGGAGGTGGAAATGATGCCAATTTGGCTCGATATCGTTCTCGTTGTGGCCGCATTGTTCTTAGGGTTTGGAATCGGTTATCTGATTCGCAAATCGCTTGCGGAAGCGAAAATAACGAGTGCCGAGCACGCCGCGGAACAAATAGTGGAAAGCGCGCGTAAAGAAGCGGAGGCACTGAAGAAAGAAACAGTGCTCGAAGCTAAAGACGAGATCCATAAACTTCGCACCGAAGCGGAGAAGGATACCCGTGAACGCCGGAACGAGATTCAACGACTTGAACGACGTGTACTACAAAAAGAAGAGTCGCTGGACAAGAAGTTAGATTCGCTAGAACGTAAAGAAGAACAACTGGTTCTCAAAGAGAAACGAATTGAAGAAACACAAGAACAGGCTGATCGTATTCATCAGCAGCAGATTACCGAATTGGAACGCATTTCGAACCTGTCCATGGAGGATGCAAGACAGATTATTCTGACCAATGTGGAACAGGAAGTACGACATGAGACAGCCCAAATGATCAAGGAAATCGAGCAGCAAGCTCGCGAAGAAGCGGACAAGCGCTCGCGTGACATTATCACGCTTGCGATTCAACGTTGTGCAGCCGACCATGTAGCAGAGACAACCGTTTCTGTAGTCGCATTGCCTAATGAAGAGATGAAAGGCCGCATCATTGGCCGTGAAGGTCGAAACATTCGTGCGCTTGAGACGCTTACTGGTATTGACTTGATTATTGACGATACACCGGAAGCGGTTATATTGTCAGGGTTTGACCCGATTCGTCGCGAGATTGCTCGTACATCACTTGAGAAGCTGGTTGCGGATGGACGAATTCACCCTGCACGCATCGAAGAGATGGTCGAGAAATCACGTAAGGAAGTGGATGAGCGCATCCGTGAGTACGGGGAGCAAGCAACCTTTGAAGTTGGCGTGCATGGATTGCACCCTGATCTTATCAAGATTCTTGGCCGCTTGAAGTTCCGTACAAGTTACGGACAGAACGTGCTCAAGCACTCAATGGAAGTAGCTTATCTTGCTGGCCTAATGGCAGGAGAGCTAGGCGAGGATGTAACATTGGCAAAGCGTGCCGGTCTGTTGCATGATATCGGCAAAGCCTTGGATCATGAGGTGGAAGGATCTCACGTCGAAATCGGCGTAGAGTTGGCGAAGAAATATAAAGAACATCCTGTTGTTATTAACAGTATTGCGTCCCACCACGGTGATTGTGAAGCGACTTCTGTTATAGCTATGCTGGTTGGAGCAGCAGACGCCTTGTCTGCAGCACGTCCAGGCGCACGCCGCGAGACACTTGAGACGTACATTAAACGTCTGGAGAAGCTTGAGGATATTTCCGAATCATTTGAAGGTGTCGAGAAATCGTATGCTATTCAAGCGGGGCGTGAAGTGCGTGTCATGGTACAGCCAGATAAGATCGATGACAGTGAAGCTTATCGTCTTGCTCGTGAAATTACGAAGAAGATCGAGGGTGAACTCGATTATCCGGGGCATATTAAAGTCACGGTTATCCGAGAGACACGCGCAGTGGAATACGCGAAGTAAGTTGAATAACGGGAAGATGGAGAAGTGGCCGGTGGCGGCCACTTCTCTCATTTGTAAGGGGGACTGGATCCGATGAAAGTCATGTTTATCGGCGATATCGTCGGGAATACCGGCCGTAAGGCTCTGAAGCTTCTGCTGCCAGAACTGAAGCAGAAGTATAATCCGCACATCATTATTGCAAATGCGGAAAATGCTGCAGCTGGACGCGGGGTTACTGCTGCAATTATCAAGGAATTTATGGAATTGGGTGTTCATGGTTTTACGATGGGCAACCACACATGGGACAACAAAGATATATTTGATTGGATTGACGAT
The DNA here is from genome assembly GCF_022346885.1 of Paenibacillus sp. ACRRX. GTDB lineage: Bacteria > Bacillota > Bacilli > Paenibacillales > Paenibacillaceae > Paenibacillus_B. The sequence continues at coordinate 632,576 of NZ_JAKRNK010000002.1, read as the reverse complement.
GAGAAACGGGTCATCCGTCCGGCAAACTTCCCGCCAGGAACACCAGGTCATGGGATAGCAACAATTAAAGCGAACGGGAAAGAGCTTGTCATCATCAATCTGCAAGGCCGTACTTTCTTGCCAGCTATAGATTGTCCATTCCGCGAGGTTGATGATTTGATTGCTTCGCTAGGGAAAAAGCGCAAGCCTGTACTTGTTGATTTCCATGCTGAAGCTACTTCAGAAAAGATCGCAATGGGCTGGCATTTAGATGGCCGAGCTTCGATCGTTGTCGGCACACACACACACGTTCAGACAAACGATGAGACTATCTTGCCAGGCGGTACCGCTTATTTAACGGATTGCGGCATGGTCGGCTCAAAAGATGGCGTATTGGGTATGGAACGGGAAGCTGTGTTGCGCAAATTTAAGTCCCAACTTCCAGTTCGATTTACGGTATGTGAAGGAAAATGGCAGTTCCACGCCATCATTGTCGAAATAGACGATGAGACGGGGGCAGCCAAAAAGATAGAGAAGATTCGCCTGCGAGAAGATGAATGGATTATGAGCTAACAAATGGATAAGGTAGATCTAACGTGTAATCCGAACCTGTCAGGGGTGGATTACACGTTTTTATTACCAATTGATTGAACCGGCAAAAGAAGGTATTTCTAAAACTTCGGGAATGAGATGCCAAGCACGCGCATAGTAGTGATACATAGCGATAAACGTGCATGACCGTTGTGCAAGTGTTGTCCGTAAACCGCACATCAGGACAGGAATGTTTACGATGTTCACGAATATGCTGTATTAATGGAATCTCACCCACATTCCCGAGGAGGTACTTTCCATGGAAGTATTAAAAGTTTCAGCAAAATCCAATCCTAATTCGGTAGCTGGTGCTCTAGCAGGAGTGTTGCGCGAACGGGGAGCTGCCGAATTACAAGCGATTGGAGCCGGTGCTTTAAATCAGGCTATTAAAGCAGTTGCAATCGCACGGGGGTTCGTAGCGCCAAGCGGAGTAGATTTAATCTGTATACCCGCCTTCACCGATATTGTCATCGATGGAGAAGACCGCACGGCTATTAAGCTCATCGTGGAACCACGATAAGCACGAAATGCAGCAGACGTTGTACCTATGTCTTAACCTGTTTACGTTGTAAGCAGGTTTTTTGCTGTCATTAGATCAGGATCTTGATTACGATATCAGGGCTTGGGTGTGTTAATCTATATTGTAGAATGCATACTTGGATCGGACAAGCTGTAGACGGTGCGAAAGCTATGCAGAGCACGATTATCTGTAGGTGGATACAACGCGCTCGCACCAATTGAAGTCCAAGTCTATGTGAATAAAGGAAGGAATGACACGATTATGACTCGTCGAGTTATTGATTTTCATTGTGATGTACTATACAAGATGCTGTACGAGGGCAAGGTGAATATATCGCAAGAAGACCTTATGGACGTTACGATTCCAAGACTTCGGCAAGGAAATGTAGGTATCCAGGTACTTGCGTTGTTTCTTGAGCCTCATTTGCTAACAGGTCCACCACGGTTCTCACAAGTATTACGTGCAATTGATCTCTACCGGGAACATATCCAGTCACATGAGGATGTGATAGACATTCGCTGGCAGGAAGACTTGGTACGATGGAACGAACAGCCCGATAAGCTTGGGATGATTCTGTCACTGGAAGGTGTTGATGCACTGGAAGGGGATATGGTGTATCTGCGTACGATATACGAGCTTGGTGTGCGATTCCTGGGTCTTGCTTGGAACAATGCCAACTGGGCCGTAGACGGGGCGCAGGAGCCGCGTAAGGCCGGATTTACAAGAGAGGGGATCACTTTAATACAGGAGTGTGATCGTTTAGGAATCACACTTGATGTAAGTCACTTAAATGAGAAGGCATTCTGGCAATTGCTTGAATTAACGGACAAGCCGATTATCGCATCACATTCTAACAGTGCCTACATTATGCCGCACGTACGCAATTTGACAGACGAGCAGATTCGGGCGATTATTGCACGGGACGGCCGAATAGGGGTTACATATGTGCCGTATTTTGTAGCGGAAAAAGGGCGTGTTGAGATTGAAGATCTCGTGCGCCATATTGATCGGATATGTGAACTTGGAGGACGTAATCATATTATGTTAGGTTCTGACTTTGACGGAATCGATAAAAAGATTGTTGGCCTGGAACATGCTGGGATGCATGGAGATTTGTTATCTGTACTGGATAAGAAATACGGTGCGGCCTTCACAGATGAGATTGCTTCTGGCAACGCAAAGCGATTTTTGGCTGCGCACTTGCCAAGACGCGAACAATAAGCATTAATTCATCTCGCAACGGTATTAAATCTATCTAAAGTTGCTATTAAGAGGCGCAGCGAAAACGCTTGCTTTTTAAGAATACCGGACATACAATTGTGGTGACTCACGCATTAGAAAAATTTTACTTCTTACATTTGTCAAATCATAATGCGTCTCTGAAGTGGGAGAGGCCAGTGCGAGTCACTTTAAAGGAGTGGGCGAGCTTGATAAGTCAATTGTCATGGAAAATCGGGGGGCAACAAGGGGAAGGCGTAGAAAGTACGGATCGTATTTTCTCGACAGCATTAAATCGTTTAGGTTACTATTTGTACGGCTATCGTCACTTTTCTTCGCGGATTAAGGGTGGCCATACAAACAACAAGATTCGCATTAGTACGAAGCCAATTCGTGCAATCTCAGATGATCTGGATATTTTGGTCGCATTTGACCAAGAAACGATTGACTTGAACGCACATGAACTACGCCAGGGGGGCGTAATCGTAGCTGATGCCAAGTTTAATCCCGTGGTACCAGAAGGTGTAGAAGCACGGTTATTTGCCGTGCCGATTACGGCAATTGCCGAAGAGTTGGGAACGTCTTTAATGAAGAATATGGTTGCTTCCGGCGCATCTTGGGCGCTGCTCGGGCTGCCGCTTGAAGTATTTAATACAGCTGTAGAAGAAGAGTTCGGACGTAAAGGTCCAGCAGTCGTTGAGAAAAACGTGGAGGCTGTGCGTCGTGGAGCAGACTTCGTGTTGGAGCAAGCTGGAGGACCGCTTGGTGAGTTCCAATTGGAACCTGCTGATGGTGAGCAAAAGTTGTTTATGATTGGCAATGACGCGATGGCGCTAGGCGCGTTGGCGGCAGGGTGCCGGATTATGGCGGCTTATCCCATTACGCCTGCTTCCGAGATCATGGAATACCTGATTAAGCAGCTTCCGAAGTTTGGTGGTACGGTCGTGCAGACGGAAGACGAGATCGCTGCCGTTACGATGTCAATCGGTTCGAACTATGCTGGTGTTCGTTCGATGACGGCTTCTGCTGGGCCTGGCTTATCGTTGATGATGGAGGCTATCGGACTGGCAGGAATGACAGAAACGCCACTTGTCATCGTGAATACACAGCGCGGCGGTCCAAGTACAGGGTTGCCGACCAAGCAGGAGCAAAGTGATGTCAACGCCATGATCTACGGTACTCACGGGGAGATTCCGAAGATCGTAATTGCACCAAGCTCTATCGAAGAATGTTTTTATGACATGGTCGAAGCTTTTAATCTTGCTGAGCGTTACCAGTGTCCAGTTATCGTACTGACAGACTTGCAATTGTCGCTCGGCAAGCAGTCGTGTGAGCCTTTGGATTATGAGCGGATTATTATCGATCGCGGCAATCTTGTAACCAACGTACCGCCTTCCGAAGATAACGTGTTATTTAAACGTTATGAATTCGTTGAAGGAGGCGTATCTCCACGTGTTCTTCCAGGTGAAAAAGGTGGGCTGCATCATGTGACAGGCGTCGAGCATGATGAGACAGGACGCCCATCGGAAAGCGCGATTAACCGTAAGAAGATGATGGATAAGCGGCTTCACAAGCTGGATAATTTGCAAGTAACCAATGCAATTCGAGTGGATGCACCACATGAAGACGCAGATCTGCTTATTGTTGGTATGGGATCAACGGGCGGAACTATTGATCAGGCCCGTATGCAGCTCGAACAAGATGGCATTAAGACCAATCACGTTACCATCCGTCAAATCTATCCATTCCCGGTTGCACAGTTCAAGGCTTATGCCGATCGTGCTAAGCAGATTGTTGTATTGGAGAACAATGCAACAGGGCAGCTGGCAAATCAGATTAAGCTGAACGTTGGAGTTGGCGACAAAGTTCGTAACATTACGAAGTATGACGGTACCCCTTTCTTGCCTAGCGAAGTATATAAACAAAGCAAGGAGTTGGTCTAGCATGGCAACTTTTAAAGAGTTCCGCAACAATGTAAAGCCTAACTGGTGTCCGGGTTGCGGTGACTTTTCGGTACAGGCTGCCATTCAGCGTGCTGCGGCGAGCGCCGGCTTGGAGCCTGAAAAGCTTGCTGTCATCTCTGGAATTGGCTGTTCTGGCCGTATCTCAGGTTATATTAATGCTTATGGCTTCCACAGCATCCATGGACGCGCGCTGCCAATAGCCCAAGGCGTGAAGCTTGCGAATCGGGATTTGACTGTTATTGCTTCCGGGGGCGATGGCGACGGGTTTGCTATCGGGATGGGGCATACCGTTCATGCGATACGGCGTAACATCAACATGACCTACATTGTCATGGACAATCAGATTTATGGCTTGACCAAAGGACAGACATCTCCGCGGAGCGCTGTTGGCTTCAAGACCAAGAGCACGCCGGAGGGTTCGATAGAATCAACCTTGTCTCCACTGGAGATCGCACTCGCTGCGGGTGCTACCTTCGTAGCCCAGTCATTCTCAAGCGATCTCAAGCAGTTGACGTCGTTAATTGAGCAAGGCATCAATCATGAAGGCTTCTCCCTTATTAATGTATTTAGTCCTTGTGTCACGTTTAATAAGATTAATACGTATGACTGGTTTAAAGAAAATATTGTTAACCTAGATTCAGTAGAAGGTTACGATGCATCCAATCGTGTAATGGCGATGACCAAGCTTATGGAAACGAATGGTATGATAACAGGACTTATTTATCAGAATCAAGATAAGCGATCTTATGAGAATTTAATTACTGGTTTCCGCCCGGAGCCGTTAACTAATCAGAATTTGCAAATATCTGTGGAAGATTTTGATAAACTGCTGAAAGAATTCAAATAATTTTCGCAAAATTGTTGAAAAAGGCATGCGTCATTGACGTATGCCTTGTTTAATTTCGTAGTATAATACACTTTGGTACTTGAACTAGAGAGAAATCGAGAGGTGGAAGACACATGAAAACTGTACCTGTCGGCGTATCTGGACGTCATATTCATTTGACTCAAGAACATATTGAGGCTTTGTTTGGCCCAGGACACCAATTAACTGAATTCAAAGCATTATCCCAACCTGGCCAGTATGCAGCCAATGAAACGGTAGAAGTACACGGACCTAAAGGATCTTTTAAATCAGTTCGTATTCTTGGACCAGCTCGTCCTGCATCCCAATTGGAAGTATCCCGTACGGATGCTTTTTCGCTCGGCTTAAAACCTCCTGTGCGTGAGTCTGGCGACATTGCTGGAACACCAGGCGTGAAGCTTGTAGGTCCACATGGCGAAGTGGAGTTGGAAGAAGGAGTTATTGTGGCAGCTCGTCACATTCATTTCCATACTTCAGATGCTGCTAAGTGGAACATTGAGGATAAACAGAAGCTCCGTGTTCGTGTCGGTGGGGAACGTGGCGTCGTGTTTGAAAATGTTGTTGCACGTGTTCATGCGAACTTTGCATTGGACATGCATATCGATACAGACGAAGCTAATGCTGCAGGCGTTAAGAATGGTGACACTGCCGAGATCGTCGAATAATTCATACTTTGCATGGCAAGAACAATCAGAAAAGCGGTCCTCAGTGGGCCGTTTTTTTGTTTGCCAATTTAGATAAAAACAGGGGATATCCTAGCTTAATTGGGTCCATGCAGGATAAGTCTATATAAGCAGGACTCTAGTAGCGTAAGGGTGGAGGATATAGTGCCTTGCTCTTATTATTGATGAAGTATTTGTAATATGAACTGTCGTAACCTGTCTAGGGATTGATGCTTATGGCGGATTTTTTCGAACTGAGAAACGGTTATAATAAATGTACATCAAGCAAATATTTACTATGACATTTACCTACTTTTATATAATTCGGAGTCTGAACGATAATCCCCTCAATTGGAGAAGTTCCTCGGCAAGGACTGACAATTGATCGACTTAAGTTCATCCCGCCCCCGCATCTCCCGGCATGCTCATGTTGGGAGATGCTTTTGTGTGTCTTGGAAACGCAGGATGAGAATGTTATAATTAAAGGTATTGGTTGATTTAGCCATATTACTGCAATGTTTGAATATAGTCGACAGACATAGATAAAAGGAGTGACTATTGAGGATGGGTCAGGAGAAGAAGGATTATTCCAAATATTTTGATTTCTCTCAAGCTAAAGTCATTAAAGAGGATGAGCATGGCAAGAAGATTAGAATCAACGGACGTGAGATTCATATTATGTCCGAACCGAAGCATAACCAAGAGAAGCAGCGCGGCAAACAGAGCATTCAAGTACACTATGAAGAAGCGGTGCCGGAGTCTCTTCGCCAGCTAGGTCATGGTAAGCGCTATCTTATTTATACGTTCGGTTGCCAGATGAACGAGCATGATACGGAGACGATGAGTGGTCTGCTGGAGGAGATGGGTTACCAGAGGACAGAAGACCGCAAGCAGGCTGATCTTATTTTACTTAACACATGTGCGGTCCGTGAGAATGCTGAAGATAAAGTATTTGGAGAACTAGGGCACTTGAAGACGCTGAAATTGGAAAGACCGGGCCTGATCTTAGGTGTATGCGGCTGTATGTCTCAGGAAGAGAACGTAGTTAATCGTATTATGCAGAAGCATCAATTTGTAGATATGGTGTTTGGCACCCACAACATTCACCGTTTGCCGTACCTGGTTCAGGATGCGCTCTTTAATAAAGAGATGGTCGTTGATGTATGGTCCAAGGAAGGCGATATTATCGAGAATCTGCCTAAGAAGCGTTCAGGTATGCGTGGATGGGTGAACATTATGTACGGCTGCGATAAGTTTTGTACGTATTGCATCGTTCCTTATACGCGCGGCAAAGAACGAAGCAGGCGTCCAGAAGATGTAATCGCGGAAGTTCGTGAACTTGCTCGTCAAGGTTATAAAGAAATCACGCTGCTTGGACAAAACGTCAATGCTTACGGCAAGGACTTCGAAGATATCCATTATCGCTTCGGTGATTTGATGGATGATATGCGCAAAATTGATATTCCTCGTATTCGATTTACGACATCCCATCCACGTGATTTCGATGATCATTTAATCGAAGTGCTTGCGAAGCGGGGCAACCTGGTCGAGCACATCCATTTACCAGTCCAATCGGGCAGCAGTGAAGTGCTTAAGAAGATGAGCCGCAAATATGATCGGGAGCTGTTCTTGAATCTGGCGCGCAAGATTAAGCAGGCTATTCCAGACGTTGGGTTTACGACAGACATTATTGTTGGTTTCCCAGGTGAGACAGATGAGCAGTTTGAAGAGACGGTGTCATTAATTCAAGAAGTCGGATTTGATATGGCTTATACATTTATTTATTCACCTCGTGAGGGGACTCCAGCCGTACATATGGTTGACGACGTGCCAATGGAAGTTAAAAAGGCACGTCTGAAGAGGTTAAATGAAGTGATGGCAGAATTAAGTCGCAGCAGTAATGAACAAATGGTCAGTAAGACGGTTGAAGTGCTGGTAGAAGGCGAGTCAAAGAACAATAGCGAGATACTATCCGGCCGAACGCGTACGAATAAGCTGGTTCACTTTGCAGGCGGCAAAGAGTTGATTGGTCAATTTGTACAGGTTAAAGTGACGGACAGTAAGACATTTTATATTAAAGGTGACCTTGTCACAGAACCGATAAAAATGAGTTCTTAATATTATCGAGGTTATCAGTTACAATAGACTCAGCATGTTTAAAACCTCATTTGAGGAGATTGACGTTAGAGATGGGAGAGGTTCTCGTTGGCTGAACATATACAGGATTCGCATCAGGAACATGCGCACAACCATACAGGTTGTGGTATGCCTTCCTTTAATACGCGTGACCTGCTCGTGCGCGAAGATATCATGGAGAAGGCAAAGCAATTGGCCGATATGATTTGCACGACGGAAGAAGTGAAGCAGTATCAGCAAGCAGAGAAGCAGATTCAGGATCACACGCACATTCAAGAGGTTATTGCCAAGTTGAAGAAGAAGCAGAAAGAGATTGTAGCGTTCCAATCTTTCAAAAATAACCAAATGATTGAGAAGATTGAAGGCGAGATCAATGATCTGCAAGATGAACTGGATAATGTGCCGCTTGTGGTTGAATTCCAACAGAGTCAATCAGATGTAAACTACTTGCTGCAGCTTGTTATGTCTGTTGTTAGAGATACGGTGTCCGAAAGAATCAATGTAGAAGCCGGTGCCGAATCCGACCCGGATACGTGCAGTGATTAACGGTCGCTTATACTTATGATGCGCTTCGCTTGATGACGTCAGCGCATCATTTTATACGGATAATAGGACACCCCCGATACAATTAGTATTGGGGGTGTTTTGTGATTGGCGAAGCTGAATCGTTTCACGAATATATGATTAACATGATGAAAAAAACCAGCTGTCAAAGGGTGCGCTTTGTACCTTCAGGTTAACATTTTACGAAACTCGGATGTCAACAGCGGTATGATCTCAAATAAGTCACCCACTATGCCGTAATCAGCCACTTGAAAGATTGGCGCCTCGGGATCAATGTTAATCGCTACAATCACCCGCGATTGGCTCATGCCTGCGAGATGCTGGATCGCTCCGCTAATCCCACATGCAAAATAAATTTCTGGGGTGACTACCTTCCCAGTTTGGCCAACCTGAAGTGAATAGTCACAATATCCTGCATCACAAGCGCCTCGTGAAGCCCCCACAGCACCGTTTAATACAGATGCCAGCTGCTCCAATGGTTTAAAGCCGTCTGAGCTCTTAACGCCACGGCCGCCAGAAATAATAATTTTGGCTTCAGTCAGGTCTATAGCCCCAGACATCCGCTGAACCACCTCATGAACGACAGATCGTAGCGATGGGGAGGGGGTAGGCAGGAATGTCTGCTTAATGTCGGCGGCATTAGCTGACAGACTGTCCTCCAGGTGATCTATAGCTTTAAAGTTATTAGGACGTATCGTGATAATCCATGGGGTAGCTTGGTTAGCAAACTGGCGGGATTCGAACGCTTTTCCCGCATATACCGGGCGCCGGAAGGTCCAGCCTGTCTCAGAAGCCTGAAAAGAGACGACGTCAGACAATTGTCCGCTCTTTGTATGAGCTGCAAGCATAGGAGCTAAATCTCTGCCCATCGCAGTATGGCCAAACAGGACGATATCGGGTGATACGATATCGTTAAAAGTGCGCACAGCGGCAAAATAAACTTCAGGCTCATAGTACTTATACGATTCGTCGTCTGCGATAATGAGCTCTTGAATCCCAGTTTTCAATAGAACACTGCTGACGGCATCTAATTGATGACCGATAAGCAATGCTACAATTCGATCCCCAGGCGTATAAAGTAGTTCCGCAGCATGAAGCGCTTCGAAGGTTACCTGCCGCAATTGATTACCTCTCATCTCTGCAATGACTGCTATCGTGCGTCCCATGTGATCGCACTCCTTTCATCTATCGTTATCCGATACATTTGGCTTCATCACGCAAACTTCGAATCAATTGTTCGACCTGCTCAGCAGGGCTTCCTGCGAACAGCTTGCCAGACAGGCGGGGAGGCGGGAGCTCGATCGAGGTCCTCAGCGTACCGGCAGCTTGTGAGAAGTCAGGACACAAAGTCATTGCATCAATCTGGGTAAGCGGCTTCTTCTTTGCTTTCATAATGCCTGGAAGTGAAGGATAGCGCGGCTCATTTAATCCCTGCTGCGCTGTAAATAACGCAGGCAGTGTCACTTCAAGACGTTCCGTGTCCCCTTCGGCGTCTCGATCAGCTTTGGCACGCTGTCCTTCCATTCGTTCAAGCTTCGTAATAGCTGATACGTGTGGGATGTCCAAGAGCACAGATAAACGAATAGCTACTTGAGCGCTACCTTGATCAACGCTGAAATGGCCAGCTAACAGCAGCTGCGGCGGTTGATCCTTAAGCGCGGCGTACAACAGGCTTGATACCACATGCTCGTCAAGCTGTTCAGCAGCGCTGCTCTCGACATGGATGAGAACGGCTTCGTCTGCTCCCATCGCCAATGCTGTTCGTAACGCTTCCGCACAACGTTCAGGACCGACAGAAATGACGGTTACTTTGCCCCCATAGGCTTCCTTCCAACGCAGTGCTTCCTCAACGGCATATTCATCATAAGGATTTATCACCCATTTTACACCGTCTTGACTTACTTGTCCGTTAACAATGCTCACTCTTTCCTCCGTATCAAACGTTTGCTTCAGTAAGACAACAATATCAAGCGGTGAATGAGCTGATTCATTACTTAAAAAAGTCATAGCACACCTCGATTCTGCAGCATTGGTCTTAGGACCTTCATTTCAATCATTACTTGTCTATATATATGTGGGGAAGACAACGAACATTTCTTCATCAAGCATTTTTTACGTAATAAGTTCATATCCATCAACCATAAGGACTAATACGAGCTCAGAACGTGGAGCCGTATGTTGTCCTAATACCACCATGATGATCATAGATTGGCAGAAGAGAAGAAGGGGGAGATGATAATGCTTCTGCTGGTCAAATGGATTTTATGTCTGTCATGCATGTCCATCGGAATGACGATGTTTATACACGTGATAAGGATGCGCTGGCAGTATGTACGTCTTGGCATGCCTTCTACTGTTCTGGACAACGTGAGCGGCAGGGTGTGGCAAGCATTGCTAAAGACAATGAATCAAGGGAAATTGTGGAAGGATTGGCGCAGCGGGCTGATGCATCTGTTTTTGTTCTATGGCTTCCTTCATCTGCAGATTGGAGCAGTTGATATTATATGGAAGGGATTAACAGGGAATCATCTGCCACTGCCAGGATATGAGGCGTTTGTCATTGCACAGGAATACACGGTCATGATTGTGCTGGCTGCAATTCTTTACGCGGGATATCGACGTTACGTAGAACGGCTGGCGCGATTAAAACGAGGCATGAAGCCAGCTTGGGTACTGTTGTTTATCGTCTTGCTGATGGTAAGCGTAGTTGGAACGATGGTGTTTGATCGTGCGTTGGAGGGTGCAACAGAAGTGACAGGGTCGTTAACAGCATGGATTGCTTCCTCAATCGTACATTCGCCACTGTTTATATTGACCATTGGTTATGAAATTTCATGGTGGCTTCATCTAGTGGTGCTGCTTGTTTTTTTGGTGTATGTGCCGCAGTCCAAGCACTTTCATCTAATAGTAGCTCCAATCAATCTAGGCCTCCAACGTTCGTCGCATGAGATTGGCAAGCTGGAACCGCTTGATTTGGAGCAGGAGGAAGCGGAAAGCTTTGGTGTTGGTGCTATTGAGCAGTTTAGGCAGAACCAGCTTGTGGATTTGTATGCATGTGTAGAGTGTGGCCGTTGTACCAATGTATGTCCTGCAGCCAGTACAGGAAAATGGTTGTCACCGATGCATTTGATTACAAAGTTACGCGATCACTTAACGGAAAAAGGTGCTGCCGTTACTTCAACTACACCATGGGTTCCTGCTCTACATGCTGGCGTCATGACACATCGTTGGATAAATATGGGGAGTAATGAAAGTGAAGCGCTTGTCCAGTTAACGGATGCACATCCTGTTGCTGGAATTGAGCAATCAGGTGCTGATGTATTACAACGTGCCGCTGGAAAGTCTGCCGCGCCTATCTCATATACATTATCGATCCAGAAACAGCAATGGGTCGGTGAACGCTCACATATCAAATCAACCGAGAATGCTCATGATGCACGGTCATTGGAATTAATTGGTGATGTTATGTCTGAACAGGAATTGTGGGCTTGTACAACGTGCCGAAATTGCGAAGATCAATGTCCAGTCGGAAATGAGCACGTGGATAAGATTATTGACATGCGGCGATACCTCGTGCTGACACGCGGCGAGCTCCCGGCTGATGCTCAACGGGCAATGACCAATATTGAACGTCAAGGCAATCCTTGGGGCATCAATCGTAACGATCGGCATCAATGGGCACTGGATTGGGAGCGCAGCAGTGGCCGTCATGTACCGGTAGTAAAGGAATCAACGGCTTACGATGTATTGCTGCTTGTCGGTTCTATGGGTGCGTATGATCGTCGTTCTCAACGTGTCATCCGCTCGCTTATTCGTCTCATGGAGGCGGCCGGTATCCGATACGCTGTGCTAGGTAATGAAGAGCGCAGCTCAGGAGATACAGCTCGGCGACTAGGCAATGAATTTCTGTATCAGGAGTTAGCGCGCGACAATGTCGCCTTGTTCAAGAAGTATGACGTTAAGCAGATTGTAACAGCTTGCCCTCATACCTATCACACTATAAAGAAGGAATATCCAGACTTTGGGTTAAGCGCAGACATCGAAGTGTATCACCATACCGAATGGTTATGGACAATGTGGCAGGAAGGACGAATTCAGCTTAAACATGCGGTGAACGAAAAAGTGGTCTGGCACGATTCCTGTTATCTTGCTCGCTATAACAACATCGTCGATGCTCCACGCGAATTGGTAAGAGCTATCCCGCAACTATCCCTTGTTGAGATGGAACGGCACGGCAAAGATGCAATGTGCTGCGGAGCGGGCGGCGGCCGGATGTGGATGGAAGAGACAGAAGGCAAGCGAGTGAATGTGACCCGTGTAGAGCAGGCATTGCTCACGGAACCGACTGTGATCGGGAGCGCATGCCCGTATTGTCTCACGATGATGGAAGACGGTACAAAAAGCTTGGAGCGTGATGAGATACGATCGTATGACATTGCTGAATTGGTAGCGATGTCAGTCCTTGGCGAACGTGAGTAATCGATGAAACGATTAGGTATTCGCTGTGTTTTATTTCTTCTTACTAGTTACGCTTGCACAGAAGATGCGAGCGAACAATAAATGCAGCTGCTTCATGATACGCATAACACAAGTTGTTTTCCAATATAGCAGTAGTAAGGCTTTATAAGCGAGTAGGACTGTTAGCTGATTCATGGAACAACCAATCCATGAAACGACAGATTCCTAGAACGTAAAGGAGTGAACAATGTGGCGTTAAAACGATGGAATGAGGTACGGACCGCTGCGGTAATCGGATCAGGTGTTATGGGGGCTGCTATCGCTGCACATTTAGCGAATGCAGGCATACGATGTCTACTGCTTGATGTTGTACCGAACTCCATAACCGTCGAAGAAGAAATAAAAGGGCTCGCCCTAACAGATAAGGCTGTACGCAACCGCTTAGCAACTCAGGGCATAGCGCGACTGAAGAAAACAAATCCATCTCCCTTGTATATGGAAGCGTTTGCGGATCGGATAGCAGCAGGCAACACCGAGGATGATATGCCCCGTTTACGAGGCGTAGACTGGATTATAGAAGCTGTAACCGAACGTCTGGATATTAAGCGTGTCGTATGGGATGCGATCGAGGCACATTGGACGCCTGGCACGCTTGTCAGCTCCAATACCTCAGGAATTTCTCTGACTGCGATTGCAGAGGGCCGTGGGCAGGCATTCAAGGAATCGTTTGTAGGCACACATTTTTTTAACCCGCCGCGATACATGCACTTGGTTGAGGTGATTCCAACCGCGGATAGTGCTCACGATACAGTAGAGCAGGCACGCGAGTGGTGCGAGCGCAGACTTGGAAAAGGTGTCGTTATCGCTAAAGATACGCCCAACTTTATCGGCAATCGCATTGGTACCTACAGCCTCGTGACAACTCTTCGAGAAATGGAACGTGCAGGATTAACGATCGAGGAAGTGGATGCGATAACTGGGCCAGCGATGGGGAGGCCCAAGAGTGCAACCTTCCGCACGCTGGATCTTGTCGGACTGGATACGTTTATGCACGTTGTTGGTAACTTGACAGAACATGCGCCAACTGAATCTGAACGTCAATTGTTCAAGCTCCCGAGTTGGTATCACAAGCTGGTAGAACAAGGTCATATTGGAGAGAAAGCAGGTCAAGGCTTCTATAAAAAAGAGGGCAAGGGCCGTATTACAGCACTTCGGTTCGATACGATGCAGTATGCAGACAGACAACATGTTCAAGCCGCTTCACTTGAAGCCGCAAAGCGAGCTAATGGAACGGGCAACAAGCTGAAAGCACTGCTGAATACCAAGGATAAATATGGAACATTTGCTTGGGATACGACCAAACAAATGTTGGTTTATTCTGCATCGCTAGTTGGTGTTATCGCAGACGATATTCACAATATTGATCACGCGATACGCTGGGGCTTTAATTGGCAGTTGGGTCCATTTGAAATGTGGGATGCCATTGGAGTTAGAGAATCAACGGCCCGGATGCAGGCAGAGGGGGTGGACGTACCTGCTTGGGTGCTGGAGTGGCTGGCAGCAGGACACGAAACCTTCTATATGAAGCTACCGAGCAAGGGGAAAGCATATGCCCATCTTGGTGGTTATCGAAATGTGGAAACAGCCCCTCAACATATTTCGCTGCGTGAGCTAAAAGACGCTGGCGCGACGATTGCCAGTAACGCAGGAGCTAGTCTGATCGACCTTGGTGACGGCGTGGCTTGCCTGGAGTTTCATTCGCCGAACAACGCAATCGGTGGAGATATTTTGTCAATGATCCAACGCAGCGTAGAACTCGTGGAACAGCAATATCGTGGCTTAGTAGTGGCTAACGAAGGCAAGCATTTCTGTGTCGGCGCTAATATTATGCAGCTGCTTGCAGAGGCCCAAGCGGAAGAATGGGAAGAAATTGATGATATTATTAAGCATTTTCAGCAGTCGATGCTGCGGCTGAAGCGATTGCAGAAGCCAGTTGTGGCCGCGCCTCATCAGATGACGCTTGGCGGTGGTGTTGAAGCTTGCTTACCTGCTGACGTCATTTTATTCAGTGCAGAAACCTATTTTGGATTAGTTGAGACTGGAGTGGGCTTAATTCCGGCAGGTGGCGGCTGCAAAGAACTGCTGCAGCAGCTCTCGGCAAGGTTTCCTCATGCGGAGGATGATCTGACGCCGCATGTACTGCGGATATTCGAGACAATTGCGATGGCTAAAGTATCAACAAGTGGCTTTGATACAGAAAGGCTTGGTTACAGGCGGCCAAAGGATGAGGTGTTAATCGACAGTAAACGCCGCATTTATGAGGCGAAACAAATCGTGCTTGCAATGGATGCCTCTGGATTTAGCAGTGAGCATTCACCCGTCATTCGAGTGGCTGGCAGAGAAGCCAAAGCTGCGATGAAGCTGGCTATCCAGGGGATGCGCGAAGGTGGCTACATAAGCGAGCATGATGCTCTGATCGCAAATAAGCTTGCTCATATACTGTCAGGTGGCGACGTGCCGAGCGGAGCACTTGTATCGGAGCAATATGTGCTGGATTTGGAGCGGGAAGCATTCTTGTCGTTATGCGGCGAACAAAAGACACAGCAGCGGATGGAGCATATGCTGCGTACCGGTAAGCCATTACGCAATTGATGGAAGGGGGATGAATAGATGATGAAACCATCTTCAGGCACAAGAACACCAATACCGACACATCGGGAAGCGGTGATCGTATCTGTGGCAAGAACGGCTGTAGGCAAAGCAAAACGTGGGGCACTCGCAGAAACACGCGCAGAGGATATGGGGCGGGCTGTTATTGAAGCCGTGCTGGAACGGGCACCTGGCGTAAGCCGGGAAGTGATCGACGACGTCATCCTTGGCTGTGCAATGCCAGAGGGGGAGCAAGGGCTTAACGTAGCGCGAATTATCGCGTTGTATGCCGGTCTGCCATCATCCGTGCCTGCAGTGACGGTAAACCGCTTTTGTTCATCTGGGCTGCAGGCAATCGCTTACGCTGCCGAACAAATTCAATCAGGAAGTTCAGATATCGTGATTGCTGGGGGAGTAGAGAGCATGTCGCATGTGCCTATGACCGGCTTCAAGCTGGCGCCACATCCGCGAATTGCGGAGGAGATGCCAGAAGTATACATCGGCATGGGACATACGGCGGAGCGAGTTGCTGCTCTGTATGGCATTAGCCGCGAGCAGCAGGACGCCTTCGCCTTGAACAGCCACCGCAAAGCTGCGGCAGCACAAGCAGCTGGCCTGTTCAACGATGAGATCGTGCCCGTTCAGTCACTTCATTCTAAGGAATCGCCGAGTGGACATTACACACTTCATTATAAGCCCTTCGAGCATGATGAATGTGTTCGCGCTGATACGAGCATGGAGGCTCTTTTACGGCTGAAACCTTCGTTTGCAGCCAGAGGTACAGTGACGGCTGGCAATTCATCACCAATAAGCGACGGTGCTGCAGCTGTGCTGGTGATGAGCCGAGAACGCGCCGAGGCGCTTGGTTTGGAGCCGCTTGCCACATTTCGAGGCTTCACGGTAGCGGGAGTGGCCCCTGAAGTAATGGGAATCGGCCCTGTGGAAGCAATTCCAAAGCTGCTGCGACAAGTAGGATTGGAAAAGAACGATATTCACCAGTATGAAATAAACGAAGCATTCGCAGCGCAATGTCTCGCCATTATAAAGCAGCTAGAACTAGACGAGGCACAGATTAATGTAAATGGTGGTGCGATTGCACTGGGACATCCGCTCGGCTGTACCGGAGCTAAGCTTACTACGAGTTTGGTTCAGGATTTACGTCGAAAAGGAGGCGGATTCGGCATTGTATCGATGTGCATCGGTGGGGGTATGGGCGCGGCGGGTTTGTTCGAGGTTCATGCGACAAAAGCATCAGCAGAGGAGGGCGAATGAAATGGACGCAAAACATGTAGTCTCAAAACCGGTAGGCGGCGGTTTTTTGTTGTATGAATCATTACCGGATCAAATCGTTACCCCTGAAGACTTTACAGAAGAACAGCGTATGTTTGCGGACACTACTCAAGCATTTTTGGAAGGGGATGTGCTTCCAAATGATGAGCAGTTGGAGAAGCTGGATTATGAACTGACAGTTAAGCTGATGCGCAAGGCGGGTGAATTGGGCTTGCTGGCAGCAGATGTGCCGGAGGCTTACGGTGGTTTAGGCCTTGACAAAGTCAGCTCTACGATTATAAATGAGACGCTGGCGCAATCCTCCTCATTTGCCCTATCGATCGGCGCGCATGTTGGCATCGGAACGTTGCCAATCGTATTTTTTGGCTCGGAGGCGCAGAAGCAGAAGTATTTGCCTGAGCTGGCATCAGGCGCCAAGATCGCCGCATACTGCCTTACAGAGCCTGCATCCGGATCTGATGCGCTTGGCGCACGCACGACGGCTAAGCTGTCTGAGGACGGCAAGCACTACGTGCTGAATGGGTCAAAGATCTATATTACGAATGCAGGCTTTGCAGATTTGTTTATCGTTTATGCCAAAGTGGACGGCACCAAATTTACGGCCTTTATTGTGGAACGTTCGCTTCCTGGTTTTACGGTTGGTCCTGAAGAGAAAAAGATGGGTATTAAAGGCTCTTCCACGTGCCCGCTATATTTTGACAACATGCCTGTCCCGGTTGAGAATGTGCTTGGCGAGATCGGCAAAGGTCATTTAATCGCCTTTAACATTTTAAATATCGGCAGATTTAAGTTGGGAGCAGGTTGCCTGGGCGCAGCAAAGGAGGCGATTCGGTTGGCGTCTTCGTACGCCAATGTACGGACACAGTTCGGAAAGCCCATCAGCCACTTTACGCTTATTCGCCAGAAGTTGGCGGATATGAACGCCATTACTTATGTACTGGAAAGTATGGTCTATCGTACTTCCGGCTACATCGATGGCATGCTGAGCGATATGGATCATCAAAGTGCTGAAGCTGGCAAAGCATCCGCCAAGGCGATTGCAGAATATGCGCTCGAGTGTTCCATCAATAAAATATTTGCTAGCGAGGCGCTCCAATTCGTGGCAGATGAAGCGGTGCAGATTCACGGCGGTTATGGGTATACGCAGGAATACAAGGTCGAACGAATCTATCGGGATGCACGTATCAACCGTATATTTGAGGGGACCAATGAAATCAATCGCTTACTCATACCCGGTACACTGCTCAAAAAAGCGATGAAAGGAGAGCTCCCGCTCATTGAACGATTAGAGTCGCTGCAGCAGGAATTGCTTGCCCCTCTCCCGTCAGCATCGCCGATTCATGACTCATTGTCTGAGCAGAGCGAGTTGTTGTCGCGGTTAAAAACGATATTTTTATTTGTCGGAGGAAGCGCTGTTCAGAAATTTGGTCAGGGTATAGATGAGGAACAGGAAGTACTGGCACACTTATCAGATATGATTATATCGATTTATGCCGCTGAGAGTGCATTGCTGCGAGCTGAGAAGTTGGCTGAACGCTACGGGCAAGAGAAGTCCGCACTGGCTGCTGCAATGACATTAATCTACCTGCGCGATAGTATTGCTGCCACAGATATTAGCGCGAAAGAACTGCTGGCATATATATCGACGGGGGATACGTTAAAGACACAGCTCTCAATCTTAAAAAAATTAGTTCGCACCCAATCGTCTTCCTTGACCCCATTAAAGAGAACCATTGCCAGCCAAGTAGTTGCGCAAGAAGGTTATGTCACTGTCGCTACGTAGCCCATCACGTCTGTCAGCAGGGAATGACTATGGCCGCTCATCCGCGGCAGGAAGGAGTGGATAGTCATGTTGGGGGATCAACCATGGCTCGTCCATTATCCCGCAGAAGTCGCATCAACCTTCGACTATCCGAAGCACAATGTGGGGAGGCTGCTGATCGATGCAGCCTCTGCCTTTCCCACACACACAGCAGTGGAGTTTATGGGAGGGAAACTAACGTATCAGGAACTACTGGATGGTGCTTACCGTTTTGCAGATGGACTGCACAGTTTAGGCATCAAGCCTGGCGAGCGTGTCGCCATCATGCTGCCGAATTGTCCGCAGGTGATTATAGCCTATTTTGGCACATTGCTTTATGGAGGCATTGCCGTAATGACGAACCCGCTCTATATGGAGGGGGAACTGACACAACAATTGTCAGACTCAGGCGCAGTAGTCATTGTTACACTTGATTTGCTTTTCAAGCGTGTCCTCCGAGTCAAGCCGCATACGCAAGTACAGCATATTATAGTTGCTTCTATAGCTGAATATTTACCGTTCCCTAAAAACTGGATATATCCGATAAAAGCAAAAAAAGATGGTCAAGATTTGCATGTACCGGACCTTCCGTCTGTTTATAAATTTAAAGCTTGGCTGAAACGATGTCATCCTCATCAGGTATGCAAAGAGGTGGATGCCGAGCGTGATGTAGCAATCCTACAATATACGGGGGGGACAACGGGCATCGCTAAAGGTGTCATGTTAACCCATTACAATTTGATCGCAAATACGATCCAGACAGCAAACTGGTTCTATCAAGCCAGAAGAGGAAAAGAAGTATTTCTAGCGGCGCTGCCCTGTTTTCATGTATTTGGCTTGACAGTGCTGTTAAATCAAGCGGTACATTTGGCAGGACAAATTGTACTGCTGCCGCGATTTGATCCGAAGCAAGTGCTTGCGGTAATCGAAAAGAAACAAGTGTCCATTTTTCCAGGTGCTCCTACGATGTATATTGCCATTAACCATCACCCTGACGTGAAATCATATAATATTAGCTCTATACGTGCATGTGTAAGCGGTTCAGCGCCGCTGCCGCAAGAAGTGCAGGAGCAGTTTGAGGCGTTAACTGGAGGCAGACTGATTGAAGGTTATGGTTTAACCGAGGCTTCACCCGTAACCCATGCCAACAACGTGTGGGATTACCGGAAGCTGGGCTCAATCGGAATACCATTTCCAGATACGGAAGCAAGAATCGTGAACGCCGAAACGGGTGAACAACTGGCTGTTGGAGAAATTGGTGAGCTTATCGTACGCGGTCCGCAAGTGATGGTTGGGTATTGGCAGCGGCAAGCAGAGACGGCGGCGGTACTTCGTGATGGCTGGCTGTATACAGGAGATATGGGGAAAATGGATGCAGAGGGCTTCTTTTATATCGTAGACCGAAAAAAAGATATGATTAACGCGAGTGGGTTCAAAGTATATCCACGTGATGTGGAAGAAGTGTTATTTGAACATCCAGACATCAAAGAAGCCGTCGTGATTGGTGTTCCCGATGCTTACAGGGGGGAAACAGTGAAAGCCTACGTTATTCTCAAGGATGGCTCGGATGTGACGGCTGAGCAAATTATTGCGTGGTGCAGAGGACATCTTGCAGCTTTTAAAGTACCGCGGCTTGTTGAATTTCGGACAGAGCTGCCAAAGACGATGGTCGGTAAAGTGCTGCGACGCAAACTGCTTGAAGAGGTCGCACAAGAACAGATCGAGCAGGCACTGGCAGATGAAAAAGTGGTTGATAAGACGGAATAGCTTGATTGGACGTGTTGGAATGGGGTAATGTAGAATTAGGTACCATTTTACTCAGAGGTAATGTAGATACAATCATAGGTTGTGACTAAGCCGGTCGTTATGGCAACGGCCGGTTTATATGCAGCTTTATGGGCGAAAGCCTAACCCTTAACGCATACAAGTGAGGTGTCAGCATGGGGTACACTCAGGATGATTTAAAGGCGATGGAAAAGCAGGCACAGGCTACATTTTGGGGTCACTTGGGATGCGAAATAGTCAGTCTGACGGATGAAGAAGCGATCGTACGGATAGCGATAAAACCTCATCATTTAAATATGATGGGAATCGTTCACGGCGGGGTTACGTCCTCCCTGATTGACAATGCGATGGGCTTGATTACAAATGCAGCGCGTCCAGATACGCCGATGGTCACTAGTAATTTAAATTTACATTTTGTAGCGCCCCTAACGGGAGAAGTGCTTGAGGCGCGGGCCCATATTATACACGAAACGACCCGCTCGCTTACATGTTATGCAACGGTAACCGATGAATTTGGCCAGGTTGGCTCGATTGGGACAGGAACATTTCGGGCCAAGCGGAAATAGAACCAAAAATGGTTTTACATATTGGGAAGTTGACTTTTCGGTTTAATTTGTCATAATGACGTTAATCTGCAGCATTTGAACTGACTAAGACATATAGAAGGAGCACATGCCATGAAAGCACTTATTGTTATTGACTACACGGTTGACTTTGTAAATGGCAAGCTGCCATGCGGCGATCCAGCCATAGCGATTGAGAACAGGGTGGCTGCACTTGTGGAACAATTTGTTCAGCATGGGGATGAAGTCGTCATGGCGGTGGACGTTCATGATGAACATGACCCTTATCATCCTGAAACGAAGCTGTTTCCACCGCACAATATTCGAGGAACTTCAGGCAGAGATTTATATGGTAAAGTGATGAATGTGTACGAGACATCTAAGGACCAAATCTATTGGATGGATAAGACACGTTACAGCGCATTTTGCGGTACGGATCTGGATCTCCGGCTTCGTGCGCGAGGTGTATCAGAAGTGCATCTCATTGGGGTATGCACTGACATTTGCGTGCTTCACACGGCAGTAGAAGCCTATAACTTAGGCTACAAGATCGTCGTGCACGAAGACGCTGTAGCTACTTTTAACGGACAAGCCCATGAGTGGGCGCTTCAGCATTTCCGCAACTCACTCGGAGCATTGATTGTGAGTCAAGGCGTAACAACGGTATAATCCATCATATCGATGTTCATCTAGAAGAAAAGAGGATTACAATCATGAATACATCAATGGCCTTACATACGGACAAATATCAAATTAATATGATGTACGCACATTGGAAAAACGGCACGCATAACCAACGGACTGTGTTTGAGGCATTCTTTCGCAAGATGCCGTTCGGCAATGGCTACGCTGTATTTGCCGGTCTGGAGCGTATCATTGAATATATGGAGAATCTCAGTTTTACAGCAGACGATATTGACTACTTAAGCTTACAAGAAGAGCAGTATGACGCAGACTTCTTGGAGGAGCTGCGTGCATTTCGTTTTACCGGTCAGCTGGATGCTGTTAAGGAAGGTACGCTCGTATTTGCGAACGAACCGCTTATCCGCGTAGAAGGAAGAGTGTTCGAGACACAGCTCATCGAGACTGCTTTGCTTAATTTCATGAACTTCCAGACGTTGATTGCCACCAAAGCATCACGAATCAAGCAAGTCGCAAAAGACGACATTTTGATGGAATTTGGAACACGACGCGCCCAGGAAGCAGATGCCTCGTTATGGGGGGCGCGTGCCGCTTATGTTGCAGGATTCCATGCAACTTCCAATATGCTGGCGGGCAAACGGTTCGGCATTCCGACCAAAGGCACACATGCGCATGCGTGGGTGCAAAGTTTCACGAATGAGCTGGACGCGTTTGAAAAATTTGCAGAAGCGCTGCCAAATCAGGTCACTTTATTGGTGGATACGTACGATACGCTGCACAGCGGTATTCCGAATGCGATTCGTGTCGCACAAGAGCTTGAGCGGAAGGGCAAACGCTTACTTGGCATTCGTCTCGATAGCGGGGATTTGGCCTATTTATCCATTGAAGCACGTAAGATGCTGGATGCAGCTGGCTTAACAGATGTCCAGATCGTCGCTTCCAATGATCTGGATGAGAACACCATTTCCGATTTGAAGATGCAGGGTGCCAAGATTAACAGCTGGGGAGTAGGGACACAACTGATCACGGCTTCTGACCAACCAGCGCTTGGTGGTGTGTACAAGCTGGTGGAGAGAGAGATTGATGGTAAGATGGAGCCTACAATTAAGATCTCCGCTAATCCAGAGAAGGTGTCTTACCCTGGCAAGAAGGACGTATACCGTATTATTCATCCGAAAAAGAAAAAGGCGATTGCCGATTACATTTGCTTGGCAACAGAAGACGATGTGGAGCGTCAAGCAAGGCTCAAGCTGTTTGATCCGCTTCATCCTTATATGCACAAGCATGTAGATCATTACTTGTCAGAGCGGTTGCTGCAGCCGATCTATCAACAAGGCAAGCTTGTATATGATCGTCCAACGCTGGCGGAGATCCGCACCTACCATGAGAAGCAATTAAAGCGATTCTGGCCCGAATATTTGAGGAAGACCAACCCGGAGCCTTATCATGTCGATTTTAGCATAGAGGCTTGGAATTTAAAGCGTGATTTAATTGAAGAACACGTTCAGGAGAAAGCGCAGTGGCGGGCTGAGCGTCAAGATCATGATACAGAAGAAGTGCATGACGACGATTTGTGAATGTCGGCATATGAATAGAACAAATAGCAGCTATTTCGCATCCACAGTATAACACGTTTAAGAGCCGAGGTTATGACTAGTGCAGCAAGCAGATCTGTGATCGATGAGCGGTTTGTGACAAAAAGTAAAGCAGAGCAAGCGGGGGATCAGACATGGAGGTTGATAAGGAAATGTGTTTAGGCAGAAACACTTGTCTGAACCAGACTTATCAAATAAGGAAAGTCATTTCAAGAAGTCATCTGTCAATCGTATATGCTGCTCGACATAACGAGAGCAAGCTTACTTATGTGATCAAGGAATTTTTCCCAGACGCATTGGCAAAAAGGGAAATTGATCGTCGTACTGTGAAGTGCAGGCAGTCCGCAGCCTTTACGCAATTTGAGTCATTAAAACGTTCGTTTGATCAAGAAGCGGCATTGTTAAGTGAACTTGAACATCCCAATATCGTGCAACTTATTGACCATTTTGAAGAGAACGGCACTAGCTACGTGGTAACGGAATTTTGCCGTGGTGTAACGATGGATCAGTATTGTGGATCAGATGGCAGCAGGTTAAACTCTGAATTTCTGTCCAATACCATGTTATCGATAATCGACGCGTTAGCGTACATTCATAAGCAGGGGATTATTCATCGCGACTTAAAACCTGATAATGTGGTCATAGGAGAGGATGGGCAAGCCAAACTTATCGATTTTGGCTCTGCTGTACGTATACAATGCGCGGATGCGGGAAAGCCAGAACATGCTATCTTTACATCAACCGGTTATTCACCGCTTGAGCTGTATTCGGAGAGAGCTCAACAAGACAGTCTCGTTGATGTTTATAGTCTGGCGGCAACCCTATATTTTTGCCTTAGCGGCGCAGCTCCTACAGATGTTAAGAAACGTCTGTTTGATGATAGCCTCGTATCCGTTCGAACTAGAAACCGGATCGTGAGTCCAGTGCTGTCAAGTGTCATCCAATGGGGATTGGTTGTCAAGACGAATAAGAGGTGTCCCTCGCTGCACTGGTTCAAAAAAGCGGTGTACCTTGAGGGGCTCATATGGAAAGGCAAAGCACGCTGGCTGCCGTTTAAGGTTGGCAGGAATGTTAATTCCAGTGCTAAGTCTGATCGACAGTGACAATCGTATAAAGAGGGTTTATCGCAAGGAGTTTCTGGCTCTATTCCGAACCTAGAACGGATAGATGAGTACTCGACTTAATGGCTTTATATCGAAGCTCAATTTCTGGTTTACCATCCTCAACTGTAATGGACATTTTGTCATTATAGTTGAGGATTTCTTTGTGTGTAGAACGCTAGTTTTTTTTGCGCTTGCGAGGTATCCACACCAAGAGCCAGATTTGTGCTTGTGATGTGTTGGGTACGTAAAAGAAAATAAGCCCTGCACTTGCCACTTTGTATTCCATAAGCGATACTAAACATAAGTGGCTTGGCTAGTTTTGCTCGAACAAGTAACTTTGGTGCGAACCCCAGGTGCACATGAAATCCCCGGGAGATCCGCACCTCTTGCTGCACAAGGGATTCCGGCATTTTGTCAGTTGATTGTCAGTGAAGTTTGCCTTGTATTTTGGAGACCCGCACTTTTGGGGCTGGGAGCCCTAGTGGGACAAGGGCTTTTTGTACCCGCTGTCGCACTCTATACGAGTGCGTGGATAGAAACAATCAACCCTCACGATGTCCCCTACGTCGACCCAACGTCGCACTCTATACGAGTGCGTGGATAGAAACATTTTTGCAAATGCTACTGGATTTAAGTCAGTAAAATCAAATATTACTAGTGATAATGGCGCAATTATAGTTAATAATTTAGATGAGCTTGCAGCGTTACTTAGTTATTATGCTGATTTGGAGAATAGTGCAAACAATAGTCATCCTCCTATTTCTCCTTTTGCCCCCTCTTCCTATACTACAGTGGTCGAACAAACGATCTGGGGTGATGGACTTGCAGCAGGTGCTAATCTTTCTTGGATTACAGGTGTTGTAAAACTAAAAAAAGATTCTGACACTAACAAAATATTGGAAATAGTGGAAACTGGTAGCTCGTTAGAAGGCTTTCATCCTGGTAACTCGTGGGTACATAATTCAGCTAAAACAAGTTATGGAATTGATTCTAATAAAAAGTCAGGCTGGGCAACAATCGCAGGAACTAGAACGCTTTATGTAATCATTGGTGGTATTGGAAATCTATTCTCGAAGTCTGAATCATATAATATGACTTTTTAACATTTGTTTGTTTTACTTTTCATCAAAACTACCACTTTGCATAAGGCAAGTGGTAGTTTAATACGATGAGAAAAGGAATAGTTCCTGTAATGAATTAAAATTCATCTCCTACATAAAAGGAGGACTTATTACGTATGAATAATGATCATAAAGATCCAAATAATTTTGAAAATCGTTTAAGTACAGTAGAGAAACAATTAAATTCGCAAAACAAAAGATGGAAGCTAATTAAAACATTACTCTTTGTTATTGTCGCATTGCTTTTGTTATTATTTTCAATAGGGGTAGTTCAATTTATATTAGGCGGTTCATAATGTTGCGAATTGAAATGCGTTCACTTGCAACGGTCTTTTGAACTCACTGAAACGAATAGTTCTTTCCATTAATCATTTTGCGTATTTAATTAAGGGGGGGCAATTGCTCCTCTTTTTTCTGTGAAAATCTAAATGCTTGCTTGAACGATCTTCGTCTTAAAAATGGCAATATGCCTGCAAAGTAGTTGTTCCATTAATGCAAATCATCCAAGGACATGACCTCTCCATTAACGGCATGCACACCGAAATGACAGTCCAATTTTCCGCACAATATATACTTTTTCTGGGTCGCATCATAAACATAAACGGGTGACAGCTCAATCAAGTCTTTAAGCTTGGAGAAAGCCTCCTCGTGACTGACCTTAACATCTTCTGCGCTTTCAAATGGATCAAACATATGGAGCAATGTAATGTTGTCCATATGATTTACGACGGCACTACGCTCTGTATCTATGAACAGCAGCAGTTTGCGTTGAAACATATGATTCGTTGTCTTCTTTTTTCGGAGTACCGCTTGAATATACCCTCGATCACGTTGCAAGGCCTTGAGCACCCATTGTCCTGAATCGTCAGGATAAAGCTGTACCATTGCTCTTTTTACTACCGTGATGCATTTCTCTTGCTCCTCCGTTGTGATGGGAAAGGTGTCAGGATGAGGCTCGCGTACAACAGCCTGTTCTACGCTAATGATCTCAGACAAGTTCACGTCTACTCTTTCAAAAGGTTCGGTTTGTATATTTGTAAAATCCCACGCCACGACCTCATCGATAGTTAGGTGAGTTGGGCTGTTTGCTGTGAACTGAAATGGCAAAATCCCCTGTCCATCATTGCTCACATAAATTTCTTCCATTAAATAAAATGGAATGTAACGCTGTTGCTCTTGGGCGGGGTACTCAATCAGCTGCAATTGCTTCTTAGCAAACGATTCTACTTTATGCAGTGACAGCGAATACAACTCCTCTTGTATGCTGGCTGCAGGTGGATATTGACCATATATCGAATACTGCACAAGTTTTCCCATGTGATCGAGATGAACCTCGATTTGCCCAGAAGGAGCGATAGGAATGCCGCCTACACAAATGAAAAATTGGAACCTGTTATCTTTTTGTTGTGATAATTGAAACTGCTTGCCATAGACCAGAGTAGATTCCCTTTCCACCCATCTAATGATTTCATTTAAGCTGAGAGGTGAACAAATAGGCCCATTTGCGTATGACATCCCTTGTACAAAGATGACACTCCTGTATTGACCCGTGTCTAATTGATATTGAATGACAGCAGTCCCTTTCGGGTTTACTCCTTCCTCATCCTGTTCCATCATGTGTGCCGGATACCATTCCATACTGAGACTGTAGATCGTCTCATTAAACTCATTTATGCCTCGATAAAGTTCTTGCTGACCTAAATGATAGTTGTCCAATCCAAATTTGAGTTTGGTGGTCTCTATAATTTCTTTAATTTTATTTTCCATGGTTATCCACCTCGATTTATAGGTCTACAAATACGGCCAATCATTTATCTAATTTTTACTTTTCATTACTGGTTATCCATATGTGCTGTAAATGAGTAAGCTGTACATGAAACGGATTGGATAATTTATGAACCATTTTATACTGTTTCTGTCATAATTAAAAATCGCGTCATGAAGATAGGCTCAGGTTGTAGGTGTATATAATTGATCAATAGAGACAAATGAGGCTGCAGCAGGACCATTATATTTGTCCGAAAAGCGCATGAAACGGCAAAAATATTCGCTTATATCGATATTATGACTATCGCATTAGAGCGAAATACGCTACAATATCTCGTAAAATGGGACAATATCTCTTTTTCATGTTAAAGAATGAAAATCTTCATATTTTCAAAGTGGTATAATTCTCGTATACTGAACGTAAACCTGATCCGAAAGGTAGGTTATATATGTCAGAGGCCGATGTGAAGATCAACTCTTACATTCCGTTTTCGCATCCGTAGCAGCGAATCTGGTAGACAGCATAACGGCATGAAGATGCTGGCATGCATTGTATTATTGGATGGGCAATAGCTGAAAGTAAGTTGGATGAACCGCAGCTAAGAGCTGCCATTTATCAGAGCGTGAGCAACCACTATGATGTGATCAGAGTCGTGGTGCTATTTCACGAAGAGAACAGAATTCCGCACCAGCGTTTTGAACCCTTTAGACGATTTCCAATCCTTACATAAGACTTCACCTCAGACTCATCTCCAGAAGCTGCATCTCACGAATGTTTTCGATTCCGCAACACACATCATGTAAGAGTCTAACCTCAAGTTCAGGCATACCATATTGGCTTATTTTGCATTGAGCCGACAAGAATCGGCGACTACTCCTAATTGCACTACTTGATTGCCGATGGTTGGCTACTATGATGACTGACGGTACATGGAAGCGTTACTTTCAATATGTGCAGCTCAATAATCCATTTCCAGAAGATCACGACGAACCCTATTCACAGTCTACTTCACGCTTGTGTGCCACATACATGGAGCGAGAAGTATATTATTTCTCATCTTTGCCCAAGCAGCGCAATCATCTTTTCTGACGAGTACAATTTTGAACACCGCCGAACTGCCAACACCTATTCGATCTCCTTTTACAGGCTTGAACGTCAGGCGTGAACGATTGCGGATGCACAGATGTGTGTTGTGTCATACCTGACGAGACTTTACTAGGCGATGAATGGTCCTACTTGGAATTCTGTCGGTGGGTGAAGATTAGCGATATCATACCCCAAGTACATTCGCCTACAATACAAATTTCAGGATTAGACAAGACAACGGAATAGCCTTCATCGTGGAAGCCGCCTTTATGCAGACAACTTGCTTATATGATTTACACGTCAGGTTCAACCGGTCTATCCTTCAATTTAACGGTCACATCTCTATTTGTTCCACATCTTACGGTTACGCAGATTCGCTTGCATGACCATGCCGATGATGAATATCCAATTTTACGGGTGATAAGAGAAGGTTTAGCAACTGTAATTTAATATTCCATGTGGAGGTAAGGACAATGACAAAATGGGCAATTTGGTTTCCAGGCCAAGGATCGCAGCAGGTAGGTATGGGAAAGGCATTAACAGAAAAATACACAGAGGCCAGACAAGTATTTGAAGAAGCCAATGACGCATTAGGTTTTGACTTGACCAAGCTTTGCTTTGAAGGACCACTGGATCAGCTTACACGTACCGAATTTGCACAACCGGCTATTTTAGCAACTAGTATTGCATCATATCGAGTATTTCAAAATTATTTCTCAACCGCGCCTGACGTGCTGGCTGGGCACAGCTTGGGGGAATTGTCGGCACTTACAGCCGCAGGCACAATGAGTGTTGCTGATGCGGTTCGCCTCGTCAATCGCCGAGGCCAGCTCATGCAGGAAGCAGCAGTTAGCGGAGGGGCTATGGCTGCAATTCAAGGCTTGGAGGCACAGCAGGTCGACAAGGTATGTACCCAATGTTCAAATGAAAGCGGTACGGTTGTTGTTTCAAACTATAACAATCGTTCCCAAACGGTAATTTCGGGGGAATCTCAAGCTGTAGAACGGGCAATGTCCCAACTAGAAGCTTTGGGCGGAATTGCGATTCCCTTAAAGGTAAGCGCACCGTTCCATAGTCCTTATATGGAACAGGCATCGTTGAAGTTCCAATCCGAGCTGCAGGCGATCTCGTTTAAATCGCTTGCTGTTCCAGTACTATCTAACGTAACAGCCAAGCCATATGTCTCGGAGGCAGAGATCATCCCGCTGCTGACTCGGCAGATGACGTCAGCGGTGCAATGGCAGGCGATGATGGATTGGATGAAAGCAGAAGGAGTTGCGTATGCCGTCGAGATGGCTCCAAACCAAGTATTGACTCAGCTTGCGGCACGAGGCGGCATGCCATTTAAAACATATACATACAATCAGCCAAAAGAGTGGGAACAAGTACCGGCTGATTTACGAAACGCCATGCCAGCAGTCACTGCTGAGCATCCTTCTGGCGAGGATGTACACATCGTAAACGAGAAAGCCAAAAAATTTGTAATTCGAGCGCTTGCGATCGCTGTATGCACCAAAAATAGCAATTGGAACGATGATGAGTATCGTCGAGGAGTAATCGAACCTTACCGTGAAGTTCAACAAATTCAAGAGGAACTGGATCGAACGGGTGCTATTCCTACTCGGGATCAGATGGACAGGGCACTCCATATGCTTTGTTCAGTATTTGAAACCAAACGAACACCTGATCAAGAGCGAGATGAGCGGTTCGAGCAGCTGTTTGACGAGACGGATACAAAGCCGTTGTTTACGGTATGGAATTGGAGACAAGCTGTCTTAAGCTGAGCAGAGTAGGGGCTGAGTGTCCATACACCCGAAGACGGAAACCAAGGCTGAACGGGGGAGTTTGCTCCCCTCTTCAGAACGGGAAATCTGCTGGCGGGGAACGAGCACGTCTATATCAATCAAGTCATCATCCAGGTGCGCGGGCAATGAGATGAAGCGAAGGTTAGGCAGGCTGCTGCTTAGTTGGTGAGGCTGCACGCTGCATTACGGATGATTTTTGTCACCGAGCGGGTGGATCGCTTATGGCCTATGCAAACTTTTTATCATGGCGATGCCAAGCTGATCCGCAAGTCTGAAAAAGGAACGGAGACGATCTCTTGTTCGGTTGTCTTAATGGATAAAACAAGGGATTCCATTTGCAGAAGTCGAACATTATACGGTAAAGAAAGTGCATCGATTTAATAGGGAAGCTATAGTAGACAAAGAAGGCGTATCAGATGCGCTGGATAGTTAGCTGCTGGAGAAATTTCACTTGAAGATATGGAGCAGATCATATGGTAGCATATTCCGATCAAACCGCAGGAATAAAACAGGTTAATGCGGAATGCCAACATGGCAAATATTTGCCGGTGTCCGGGAAGAAACCGATAGTATGGTTCATTCGAGTACAGCCTGATCGCTAT
This sequence comes from Paenibacillus sp. ACRRX, assembly GCF_022346885.1. Classification (GTDB taxonomy): domain Bacteria; phylum Bacillota; class Bacilli; order Paenibacillales; family Paenibacillaceae; genus Paenibacillus_B. The sequence continues at coordinate 601,809 of NZ_JAKRNK010000002.1, read as the reverse complement.
GAGCTGCAGCAAGGCGAGCAGGCAAATAAATGGAAAAGCAGGCTGCCTCTTTCTGAGTACTGTCGTGTGCTTTCTTATCGAATACACGCTGATCGAGTCCGATGCTTGGTTGGGTATTTGGCTGTTCGCCTGCTAACTGCTAAGATGACAGAAATAAAACCAGTTGATCAGCCTTGGAGCAGGACCCCGTATGGAAAATTGAGCTGGGGCTTTAATAAAGCAGGTCAACAGCAGATAAATCTTGATTCTGCAGAGGAAGAGGAAGATACGCTCGATCCTGACGATGTTAAGCACTCGTGGCATGTAAATCTGTCACACTCTGGTGATTGGATTGGGGTGATTGGGCATATAGAGCCAGTAGGCATCGATATTGAGGAGCGAGGACGCATCTCATATGACATAGCAGAGAGATGGTTCCATCCGGCTGAGGCAGAGCGGATTCAACAAGCGCTTGATCAGCAGGCTGCACTGGGTGACTGGTGGACGCTTAAAGAAAGTTATGTCAAGTGGGACGGCAGGGGGTTGTCTTACGGACTGAATCAGTTTGCTATTCTACCGCAGCAGCAAGTGCAAGCTGTTCCGTTGGAGCTGCAAACAAGGATGGACGTAGAGCCATTTTTGTGGCGTGAAGCAGGATGCTTTAAAGGTGATCAGCTGGAGCAAGATGAGCGTGTTAAGCTGCAGTATGGCAGTATAGCTGCAAATTACAGCGCATCGATATGCATGTCAAGCAACTCGCCTTCGCCTTTCGTGTGCATGTTAACGGACGAGATGCTCATCGAGATGTGGGAAGAGTATATGACACAGGAAAGGGGACGTCTATGAGTGAAATTAAAGTTAGACTGTGCTGCCTTCCCTATGCGGGGGCGTCTGCATCTGTCTATATGCGGTGGAAACGCCAATTGCCAAGTTATATCGAGTTAATCCCGCTTGAACTCGCTGCGCGAGGAAGAAGATTTGGAGAAGCACCATACTCTTCTGTTGAAGATGCCGTCAGTGATATAGATCTTATGATGCAAAATATTTTGTCAGACGATAAGCCCGTTATCCTATTTGGCCACAGTATGGGTGCTTTGTTGAGCTACGAATGGCTGCGGCGGCAGCACGAGAACAAGGGGCGACTCCCAGAACGTGCGATTTTGTCGGCTCGCTCTGCTCCTCAATTCGTTAAGATGGAGGAGTCGATTGTTGGTTTACCGGACGGACCCTTTATTGAGAAAGTGGCCGATTATGGTGCGGCAGATGCTTCTGTCCTAAGTCTACCTGAAATGCGGGATGTTTTTGTGCCCATATTACGGGCTGACTTTGCTATAATTGAACGCCACACGCAACAAAGGATCGAAAGCAAGAAAGTAGCGGACAAGATCCCCGTGCCTGTCCAGGTATGGTACGGCGAGGACGATAATTCATTACGCGGCGAGATGGAAGGCTGGAAAAATTGGTTCCAGCACGATTTTCAGGTAGATTGCTTCCCGGGGAACCATTTTTATATTGTTGAGCATGAGGAGTTAGTTGTCAGTAGGCTTGCGGCCTGCTGTTACTCGATAATGCAGGAGCAACTGCAGGTATAGAGTAAGAGTTATGGAACAGGTAAAGCAATATATTAAGCAATTCGCCTCGCTTGCATGCGCGCTGCCGGATTAACACCTGTGGATGGTCGATGAAGTGAATATATATTTACCCTTGGGGGGTATATATAAGATGATTGAGCTTTGATGAAGAATTATCTCGTGTTTTGCCAAAAGAAGCCGCCTTCATCGATCCGGTTTAACCAAGCCAGACGGAGAAGCTCAGGTGCGCAGCAGTGAACGTTTGGTGCATTTTTGCTGAATGGGACTAAGAACTACGAATTCAGTTACACCGACAATTAATCAACAGTCTTACATGAATACATGTACAAATATACACATAATTATGAACCATAACAGCCCCTGTCAGGAGGTTCGCAGAACCAGCCAAGACAAGGGCTGTTTATGGTTAATCGTTGCGGCTGTACAGTTTACAATTAAACATGCTCCGGGAATATGCTTTTAATGGCTTGTTTCATAACCGTAGCGGAATGTTCGAACTTCAGCTGTTCATTCGGTGTGAGCTTGAGCTCGATAATATCCCGAATGCCTTCTCGTCCGATAACAGCAGGTACACCGATATAAAGATCGTTTAGACCGTACTGGCCATCCATCCGAGCAGACACAGACAAGATGCTGTTCTCGTTGCGCAGCACCGCTTTGGTCAGGCGGGCCAGACCCATCGCGATCCCATAGTAGGTAGCACCTTTACGCTCGATTATATGATAGGCAGCATCCCGCACATTTACAAAGATTTCATCCAATTTCTCTTGTGAAGGATAACCATGGGTGGCTTGGAAATCTTCAAGCGGCATGCCTCCAACGTTCACATGACTCCAGATCGGCAATTCTGTATCGCCATGCTCTCCCATGATGACAGCATGGACGCTGCTCGGATCGACTTTAAGTTCGTTGCTGAGCAGAGAGCGAAGACGCGCGCTATCCAATATTGTGCCTGAACCGATCACACGGTTGGCAGGCAAGCCGGAGTACTTCCATGTTGCATAGGTAAGGACGTCGACCGGATTCGTGGCTACGATAAAGATTCCATCAAAGCCGCTCGCCATAACAGCGTCAATAATTTTTTTGAAAATAGCAGCATTTTTTCCGACAAGATCAAGTCTCGTCTCACCGGGAGCCTGATTGGCACCGGCTGTGATCACGACGATATCCGCATCTTTGCAATCACTGTAGTCGCCTGCCCAAATACGCATATTACTGGCAAATGGAATGCCATGGTTCAAATCCATTGCGTCGCCTTCTGCTTTTTTATGATTGAGATCGATAATAACAAATTCAGAAGCAACACCTTGATTGAGCATCGCAAAGGCATAACTCGCACCTACAAATCCAGAACCGATCAGGGCTACACGGGATACTTTTCCAGCGGGTTTCATAACAAACACTCCTTACATTCTTGGTGTGATCATATGTGATGTGAATCATATGTATCTAGTAAAATTTTAACCATTATACAGACAGTTTGGCAAATGTTAATCATAAATGGGCTTTATATCGGTTAAAATACCCATTTTAAGAAAAAATCATACCCGAGATAAAAATCACTTGAATAGGGGTGGGGGGTATGTTAATATGAATTCAAGAAGGAGGTTGTCGCTATGAATGAACACGATGTCCCGCATCATACACCAGACGACGGTAACTGTTGTTCCGATGATCATGAATCACATTGCGGAACGGGTGAACGCAGAAGCCATCATTCGGATGAGACGAAGAAGAAGCTTGTACATCGTTTGAACCGAATTGAAGGCCAGATCAGAGGTGTTAAAGCAATGATCGAACGGGATACGTACTGCGATGACGTTCTGCATCAGATCGCATCTGTTCAGTCAGCTCTGAATTCTGTGGGGCGCTTGCTGCTGGAAGGACACATGAAGAGCTGCGTGGTTGAACGCATACAGGCGGGAGAACATGAAGTGCTGGATGAGCTGCTGTTGACGATGAACAAGTTGATGAAGTAAACCATAATCTGAAGGAGGACGTCCAATATGACAAACGTTACATGGAATGTAGAAGGTATGACTTGTGGACATTGCAAGCAAGCAGTAGAGAAAGCGGTAGCGAATGCAGGAGCACAAGCAGAGGTGAATTTGGCGGATAAGCAAGTGACGATTACGTATGACGAAGAGAAAGTTACTCCGGAAGTATTGCGTGAAGCTATTGAAGATCAAGGTTACGATATTGTATAAGTAGACATGAAGTGCGCGTGACTGCTGGATCTGCCGGAATCGTGGTATAGCTGCTACGCTATCGGCACCAGCACTCACGCAGCAGCCTTATTCCTAACAACGTCTTCTAAGATGACGGGTAGGAATATTATTTTACCCTATAATATAGGGTGTGGGGGTATACCGAAGAGGAGCTGATACACCATGAATCATGAGGAACGGACATTTCAGATTGAAGGCATGACATGCGCAGCATGCTCGACTCGAATTGAGAAGGGCTTGAAGCGAATGAATGGCATGGAGAATGCATCTGTCAATCTCGCAATAGAACAAGCGACAGTGAAATATAACAGCGACACCATCAAATGGGAAGATGTTGTTCATAAAGTTGAACAATTAGGATATCAGGTTCCTAAAATGACGTATGAGCTGCAGATTGAGGGGATGACCTGTGCAGCCTGTGCGACCCGGATCGAGAAGGGTCTGTCAAGACTCAAGGGAGTTGAGCAGGCTGCGGTGAATCTGGCGACGGAAACGGCCCATATAGAAGCAAGCGGTGCAACATTGGATGATATCGTTGGCAAAGTGGATTCATTAGGCTACAAAGCGTATAAGAAGCAAGAGAGCCTGGAACAAGAGCAGTCACCAATTAATCGGAGCGCGCAGCAGCTAAAGACAACATTTATGATATCAGCAGTGTTATCGTTTCCGTTATTGTGGGCAATGGTGTCCCATTTTAGCTTCACCTCCTGGATATGGCTGCCTGAATTCCTAATGAACCCGTGGGTACAAATGGTTTTAGCTGCACCTGTGCAGTTTATTATCGGTTCGCGTTTCTATCGGGGGGCTTGGAAAGCACTGCGTAATAGCAGTGCGAACATGGATGTACTCGTATCTCTTGGGACTACAGCTGCGTATTTATACAGTGTGTATTTGGCCTGGCAGTGGCAGACAGGTGCCCTTCATCATGCAGAGATGTATTTCGAGACAAGTGCCGTATTGATTACACTGATTCTGCTTGGCAAATGGTTTGAGGCGTCCGCTAAGGGGCGTTCTTCACAAGCTATTCGTGCTCTAATGGGCTTACGGGCAAAGACGGCTACTGTTATACGTGATGGAGCTGACGTTGAAGTGCCTGTCGACCAAGTAAAGGTTGGAGAACTGCTTCGTGTACGCCCAGGCGATAAGATTCCAGTGGATGGTGAAGTGGTATCTGGAACGTCCACGATTGATGAGTCTATGCTCACAGGAGAGAGCATACCAGTAGATAAACAACAGGGTGATCAAGTGTACGGCGCTACGGTAAATGCACACGGATCACTTGTCATACGGGCAACACAAGTTGGCAGCGGCACGGCGCTGGCACAGATCGTTCGTATCGTCGAGGAAGCGCAAGGTTCTAAGGCGCCGATTCAGCGCGTTGCTGACCGGATATCCGCCATATTTGTTCCGATTGTAGTTGGCATTGCAGTATTAACATTTGTTTTGAGTTATTTTCTACTCGAACCGGAACAGTTTGGAACAGCATTAGAGCGTATGATTGCGGTTCTTGTGATCGCTTGTCCTTGTGCGCTCGGTTTGGCTACGCCAACTTCAATCATGGCGGGAACGGGCCGTTCGGCGGAATTTGGCATCCTTTTCCGGGGCGGGGAGCATTTAGAGACCGCTTACCGTGTAAATACAATTGTTTTGGATAAGACGGGAACGGTGACAGAAGGACAGCCTGCACTCACAGACTTTGTAGTTACGGGACAATTCGAAGAAATGATGGTAAAACGGATGGTGCTGGCGGCGGAGCGTCGTTCGGAGCACCCGTTGGCTAAAGCGATCGTCGAAGGGCTGCAGTCGCAGGTTGAGGCTGAGGAGCCCGAGACGTTCCAAGCGATTCCGGGATATGGTATTGAGGCATCAATCGAAGGCCATGAAGTTCTGATTGGAACGCGTCGTCTGCTTGCCAAACATGAGATTGATTATAGTCCTGTTGAAACGGATATGCAGAAGATGGAGTTGGACGGTAAAAGCGCCATGCTAATTGCAGTCAACGGGAAGTTGGCAGGTATCGTTGCTGCTGCTGACCGCGTGAAGCCGACTTCCCAAGCAGCCATCGCCCGTCTGCACGAGCAAGGATTGCATGTTGTTATGCTAACAGGTGACAACCAGCGAACAGCAGAAGCGATCGCGAAGGAAGTCGGCGTTGATCAGGTGTTCGCTGAGGTGCTGCCAGAGCAAAAAGCAGAATATGTGCGTCAGTTCCAGCAAGAAGGTCGGGTCGTTGGGATGGTCGGCGACGGCATTAACGACGCGCCAGCACTTGCCTCGGCGGATATCGGGTTTGCGATTGGTACGGGTACTGACGTAGCAATGGAGACGGCTGGCGTGACGCTAATGCGTGGCGACCTGAATGGTATTGCCGATGCGATGGATATGAGCCGTAGAACCATGCGTAATATTAAACAGAATTTATTCTGGGCGTTGTTCTACAACTCTGTTGGCATACCGGTTGCAGCACTTGGCCTATTAGCGCCATGGCTGGCAGGCGCGGCAATGGCTTTCAGTTCGGTATCGGTTGTGCTTAATGCGCTGCGCCTGCAACGGGTGAAAATGCAGCAAAATAATTAAAGCTTGTAATACAAAGAAGCAGAATCAATGCGCTGAGCATAGGCGCTGCTTCTTTTCTTAAATTTGGTAATAGATAATAGGGTATGAGTAGGCAATTTGGACATAACATGTTATGATCATTGTTACAGAAGTTCATCGCAAATACATCAGGATGAGCTAATAGAAGATGATAGAGGAGGAAGTCATATGCAATTGCGGGTAACCTCTGAAGCTGTACAACGTTTTCAATCTGAATGGGGATTTGTAGCTGGCGATAGCGTACGTGTCTTTGTCCGATACAGTGGATTCAGCGCGACAGGACCCTACTCATTTGGTATTATGAAGGATAGTCCGCGATATCCGGCTGTGACGGTGCAGTTGAACGGCATCACATTTTACATGGAGCAGAATGATATCTGGTTCTTGGAGAATGAGCAGCTGACAATTGACGAGCGGAACGAAGAAATAGTCTTTGTTCGGGAAGGCTAGTTGATCTTACTGGAAATTGGCGGTCGTTATATTCAATGAAGCGATGTATGGTTCGTATAACCGGCACATAGCTAAATTATATTCGTGCAACTACACTTGGATACCTTCGCCTTTATTAATAAAGTGCACCCCTTAGAATACACATTGGAACAACCCTTAGGGTATCCAATGATTCTAGGGGGTGCATTTTTGTGGCCAATAAGGGCCGAACAATTAAACGTTTACACATGTGAAGAAGGCGGAGGCCATAGCAACAAATTTTGAATGAGTATATTAATTTTGAATGAATATATTAAGAGGAGACATTTACAAATGGCTGTGCATATTGTAGAGGGTGATTTATTAAAAGCAACAGAAGATATCATTGGGCATCAAGTTAATTGTCAGGGTGTAATGGGATCAGGTATCGCCAAGTCGCTGAGGGCAGCCTATTCTAACCTCTATCCCATGTATAAAGATTTCTGCTCCAAACACCAGAGCCCGTCTCAATTGCTTGGCAAGTGTCAGATCATTAATACTGGATCGAATGAAGTAGCCAATCTATATGGGCAATTAAACTATGGAAGACAAAAAACAGTGTATACTAATTATGAAGCTCTTAAAGCTGCCCTAGAAACATTAAGAGATTACGCAGTACTAAATAATTTAAGTGTAGCTTTGCCTTATAACATTGGTTGCGGGTTGGCAAATGGGGATTGGGACGCAGTAAGTAGCATTTTAAGTGAAGTGTTTATGGAATATGAAGTCACTTTGTATAGGTTTAAATGACTATAAAGATAGATTATTAAATTTATACTTGCATGAGTACAGGAGGTTGACACATGGCAAAGGCAAAAGTACCAAAACGACCTACACGTGATGAATTTGTACTAGAGGAACTTGGTAATCAGATAACAGAAGCCTATCAAGAAGAATCTATTGTTGTCCTTACAGTATGGGGATGGGATGAGGGAGTGAAAGGACAGATTGTCCAATTGGACTCTCGTACAGGTAAAGTACATGTAAATCAAGAAGGTGCAACGATTAAGGTTCCGTTTATGGATATTATGAGTCTGGATTATCCAAGAGACTAAGTCTGAATCCAATGTGCGATCAGGTCGGATAGTGGAAAATGATAGAATGATCGTTGAATAGTGGCTTGAGCTAAAAATCAGTGTTATGGGAGCTGATTCGTTGAACAACATAAGCAAAGCTATTATACTCGCTACAAAAGCTCACGATGGACAAGTGGACAAAGGTGGTAATCCCTACATACTGCATCCGCTTCGTGTCATGTTGAAAATGAAAAGCGAGGAAGAAAAAATTGTAGCGGTTCTGCATGATGTTTTAGAGGATACCGAGCTCAATAGCAAAGAATTACTTGAGCTCGGATTATCCGAAGATACAGTATTTGCAATTGAATGTCTGACTAGACATAAAGATGAATCGTATATCGAGTTCATTCAGCGTTTGAAATCTGTTCCCGTTGCTAGAAGCGTTAAGATTGCAGATATTATGGATAACATGAACTTATCAAGAATTGAGTCGCCGACTGAACAAGATTATATAAGAAATTTGAAATATCAAAAAGCGCTAGACGAGCTGCTGTCAGATTAAATCAAAGCTATTAACAACTCCTTGTGCTGCATAACGTACTTATCGCTCAAACTGCAATGCAACATACGCCCTGTTATTACTTAGTTTTTTTGTTAAGGGTGCGGTAGCGGATGCCCCTAGTTAAATTTGCAAGCCTGCTGACGGCTATAAGTATTTTTAGTTATGGGGCTTGGTGAAGATGAATAAAATGAAATGGATTTTGGGAAGACGGATCAGCCCAAGACGCGAGAAAATTTTGTTTATTTGATTAATTTAATTGTATTTACCTCTATTCCGATAAATACACTAGATAATAAAAGCTTGTCATTTGTTCATGCAGCAGATATAATCAGGACAATTGGTTACGATAACCAACGCAATTGAATAGATGAGAACAGGTGCTTTGGGTAACGTCAAAGCTTAATAGGGAAGTCGGTGCAATACCGACGCGGTCCCGCCACTGTAACAGCTGAGATGCAGCTAACTATGCCACTGGTCTTGATGATCGGGAAGGCAGTTGACATCGATGAGGTTGAAGCCAGGAGACCTGCCCGTTCTGACGACACTGCATAACCTACGGGAGATAGGGAGGTGTTACGTGAACACGGATGTTCCTTCATAAGGCTTGATGGCTGGCATAGAACCAGACCGAGGAGAGCTTTATGTATCGCGGATAATCTTGGTGTTTAACTGCTGTCATATGCGTATAATACGCAAGACTGCATTCGTCTGACGTAAGCAGATAGAATGTAAGAGGTAGTTGAATTCAAGGAGCTATACGCACATCTGATGTTGTTCTTTGACATGACGTTTACGGGCATTGCTATCTTTGTATGCAAAGATAGCAATGCCCTTTTTTGTGTTTTCGAAGACGTAACGACGTAATGACGTAACAGCAAATTATAATTTGACATTCAATTTGGGGAGGCTGCAACAATGGGTCAATTAAACACTAGTGTCATCGGATATCCTCGTATCGGGTACAATCGTGAATGGAAAAAAGCATTGGAACAATATTGGGGAGGCAAAACTTCTTCTGCACAATTGGAAACGGAGTTAAACCGTATTGAAGCAGAGCGTCTTACGACGTTGGTTGACGCCAAGCTGTCTTATGTTCCTGTGCAAGATTATACGTGGTACGATCACGTACTGGATACTGCAGTTATGTTTGATATTATCCCTGAACGTTTCCGTCATGAGTTTGCCGATCAGTTGGACACATTGAAGTCATCACAAAGTGATGCTGCTGGTACACCCCAAGCGATAATAGATGTTACATTTGGCATGGCGCGCGGTACTGCACAATCAACTGCATGCGAGATGACAAAATGGTTTAATACCAACTATCATTACATCGTTCCAGAATGGGAAGGCCGTGCACCTGAACTGTTGTATAACCATCCGGTAGCAGCAGTACGCCGTGCGAAGCAGGCGGGAAGTGTGGACGTGTCCGTATGGAAGCCAGTCCTCGTCGGACCTTATACATTTGTTCGCTTAATGAAAGGAATTGCTGCGGCCGATCGTGCTGCTGTCGCAAAACAGTTTGCTGTCGTATATGGCGAAGTGCTTGTTGCTCTTGCTGCTGAAGGGGTTACAAATGTTCAGTTGGATGAACCGGGATTCGTGCTGCCGATGAATAAAGAAGAATGGGTAGCCGTCAAAGAGATATACACATATCTTCGTGCACAGTCTCCATCCCTCTCCATTTGGGTGCAAACTTACTTTGAAAGCGTATCTGACTATGAATCGTTTGTAGAGCTGCCTGTTGACGTACTTGGTCTCGATCTTGTACATGGGAAAGCGCGTAACCTGGAGGCAATTCAAAAACTTGGATTCCCTGCTGATAAGCGCATTGCTCTTGGCGTCATCGATGGACGCAACATTTGGAAGACCGATCTTGCCGCAGTGACAGAGCTGTTGACACAATATGTGAAGCCTCAAGTACCAGCTGAACGTTGGATCGTGCAGCCGTCCTGCAGCTTGCTGCATGTTCCATTGACGTTAAGCAGCGAGACTGAGCTTCCAGAATATGTACGTACGATCTTAACCGGAGCGGATGAGAAGCTGGTTGAACTCGAACTTCTGGCCCAGCATCTCGCGAATCCTACGGCGGACACGGAAGCTGGTATCGCTGCCAGTGCGCAAGCTGTTGCTGAATGGCGCAGCTTGCCAGAACGCAACCGCCCGCAGGTGAAAGAAGAATTATTACGGATTCAGTCGTCTGAGGAAGCGTGGACACGTGTTCCGTTCTCCGAACGTCTGGCATTACATCAAGCTCGCTGGTCCAACCTCCCGCTGCTGCCTACAACTTCAATCGGGAGTTTGCCGCAGACAGCTGAAGTTCGTAAAGCTCGCTTAAAGTTCCGCAAAGGCGAGTGGAGTGAGGCTGCATACACAGCGTATTTGCAAGCCGAAATGAAACGGTGGATTGATATTCAAGAACAAATTGGTATCGATGTGCTTGTTCATGGTGAATTTGAACGTACAGATATGGTAGAGTACTTTGGTGAGAAGTTGGAAGGGTTCGTATTTACCAAGAACGGTTGGGTGCAATCTTACGGTTCGCGCTGCGTGAAGCCGCCTGTATTGTACGGGGATGTAGCATTTGTGGAAGCGATGACGGTCGTCGAGACGGAATATGCCCAATCCCTTACCAGCAAACCGGTAAAAGGAATGTTAACAGGACCAGTGACCATCTTAAATTGGTCGTTCGTACGCGATGATATTTCACGTGAGGAAGCAGCCTACCAATTGTCATGGGCGCTTCGTCAAGAGATTCAAGCTTTGGAAGAAGCGGGCATTGGCATGATTCAGGTCGATGAGCCAGCGGTCAAAGAGGGTATGCCGCTGCATCCAGATGACAAGCAAGGATACCGTGAATGGACGGTTAAAGCGTTCCGCCTGACGACAAGTGGCGTAAAACCGGAGACGCAGGTGCATACACATATGTGTTACTGTGATTTCTCGGATATGGTCGACTTGATCCGGGAAATGGATGCAGATGTCATCTCCGTAGAGACAGCACGCAGCGGAGGAGACATCGTAGAAGTATTCGCTAAGCATCAATATGAGCTGGGCATCGGGCTTGGTGTCTATGATATTCACAGTCCGCGCATACCTGCTACAGCAGAAATGGCTTCCTTTATCGAATCGGTACTACAAGTGATGCCTGCACGTACCTTCTGGATTAATCCAGACTGCGGTTTGAAGACTAGAAATGAGCAGGAAACGATCGCTGCATTGTCCAATATGGTTAAAGCAGCGCAGCAAGCTCGTGAACATTTAACAACCAAAAACACCTAATTAATAAGCTAGAATTAACTTAACGCCGTGTTGCGTACGCTGCAATAGACAACAATCCTAATGATGGAATGAGGGACTCGTGTGTCTATAATTGTGCAGCGTATGCGGACACGGCTTTATTACGTTATTACACATATATTGTTTTTATAATTTAAATCTAAATATATGGAATTAGACAATAAAGGCTCTCAAGACAGCTAATTTGTGCTATAATATAATTGTAAGCGGATACAACATAGCGGTTTAATTATTTACTTTCTATAGTAATGCCGTATTGAGAGGAGTGTTCAGACATGAAATGGCTGACTAACTGGTACCGCAGCGTCGTTAAAGCGAAAAATAAAAATTATGAGTATGAAGAAGTAGTGGTCACTTTGAAAGATGTAAAGCGTGCCATGTTAGCTTGGGAACATGATATGCCTGAGCAGATGATACGTACACAATTATTACGTGAAGACCAGAGTATCGATTTATATCGATTGCGTCGTTATCTGGGCGGGATCTCCAATCAGAAGTTCTATATGTCCCGTTTCACGTATCAAATATTTGAAGAACAAGACAAGCATATTCCTCGTTATTTGGACATGGTACAAGCTGCGGTTGATGACTACATGGATGAGAATACCCAGTTGCCTGTCGTTAACGGGACAAGGAACCGTCAGGTTCACTATGATAAATTAATTCAAGGACACTATTTAAATGAATTACCTAACATTCCACTGTATGTAACAACAGAGGAGTTTTTGTTGACACACGATTCCGACTGGCATCAAAGCTATGTCAATTAAGTTGTTTTCAATTTATAAAGCAGGCCATTAATGGCCTGCTTTATTTGCGCCAACTATTAGTATCCGCAAGCGGTCCCGTTTCACTGTTTGAGTAAAAAGGAGTTGCCGTCCTCATCTTGAAACGTAGTGTAAGTACCCCATTGCATTTGCTGGGGTTCACCCTGGAATACAACACCCCTTGCCTTTAACGTATCGTAGGCCGCTTGGACGTCTTCGCACAGAAACACGACAGACGGCCGTTTTTCGTGCCAATCCTCCATCAAAGCACGAGGGTAGATGACAAGGCGGCTAGCAGCACCTGCTGGCCCGACCTCAAGCCAAGTTGCGTAAGGGCCCATCGGATATTCGGCTATAACTTTGAAGCCGATCTTCTCGACCCAGAATGCCTTGGCGCGTTGTTGATCTGCTACGTATACGGCCGCTGTCGCTATATGATTAATCATGATAACACCTCTGAATAGGACAAAGTTTGCTTTACCATGAATGTACACATGAACGTATATAAATGCAAGCTATAATGAGGGTTGGGCATGACATTTGCGACAGACCGGATAATAGGTATCATTCCCACCAATAAGAATCTGTTCTCCGCTATATACAGGCTGCCCGTGCTCGTTGACACGCAAGTTCATGGTTGCTTTTCGTTCACAGAACCAGCAAATCGTCTTCATTTCCTCAATCTTATCCGCGTAAAGAAGCATATATTTACTGCCTTCAAACAGCTCATTGCGAAAATCATTTTTTAATCCAAATCCCATCACAGGTATACGAAGTTCGTCAACAATTCTGGTTAGCTGCAAAATCTGGTTTTGATTCAAAAATTGTACTTCATCAATGAGCACGCAAGATATCTTTTCCTGGCAGCTTGCCGTAAGGGCATATACGTCTGTATCCGAATAAATAGCAGTTGCTTTGGCTCGTATGCCGATCCGAGACTTGACGTAGCCTACCTCATCGCGATTATCCAACGCCGAAGTAAAAATAAGTACGGATTTATTCTGTTCTTCATAGTTATGCGCCACTTTTAAAATTTCTATGGACTTACCGCTATTCATTGCGCCGTAGCGAAAATATAATTGAGCCAACCTCAGCCACTCCGATCTGATCAATATGGTCGAAAATATATCATAGCATATTGACCCCAAAAGTGAATAATAATCAGCAGCAGAATGGTTATTTTTTTAACTGTTTGTTGTGTGATTTGCGAAGAATTTATTGATATAACTCTTATCAAATAAATAGAACGATGCTTACATCAGTGTGTCGTCACCATTGTCTGGGCGCTGTCATAGGCTGATGTAATAGCGAATGGTGTAAAGGAGACAACAAGCATGAATGCTAATTCGAAGCGTCGGGCTGGTACGGCGCAGTCTGCAACGACATCGCGTCCACTTACTAACAAGCAAGCCATGTCACCTAAGGGAACTTATCGGAGCATGTCACGTCCTGATTTGTATCTCCCTGTTAATACTGCTGTCTTTAGCTCTTCTGCAGGGTCTTCTCTAGATTTGATGCAACAGATGAATAGAGTATTACAACGTATACGAGACTCTAAGGACTATGCAGCAGAAGTGATGGATGCCGCTCAACGTGGAAATGAAAAGGAAGTAATTCGCCTGTTAAAAAGTACGCAAGTAAGCGCAGATATAAGCGTCAAGTTCACACCAGACGGACTTCACATGCGTTTTTCAAGTGGTCCTACAGAAAATTATTGCTGCATTACGGAAGTGATGCTGCGTTGGACTAGGCGGAACGAGTAACTAAAGTTATAGGAAGTGATGGCTTAAAGAGAGGGCGTAATAGAAGTAAAATATAGGCGGACCGTGTCATTTGATGACTGAACGGTCCGCCTATATGTGCTGATATGAATTAAAACGTTTCTTGGATAACGGAACGCTCCAACGGGAAACGACCAGAACCGTGAGCTGGAGAAAGCGATTTGCCAATTGTAATCAGCATGACCGGTACATAACGCTCAGGAATGTTATACGTCTCAATCAGTTGGGCGGGATTAAAGCCGCCAATTGGACATGTGTCATAACCTTTTGCTTTGGCAGCGATCATAAGCTGCATGGAAGCAAGCGAGGCGTTACGAATGGCCTCTTCGCGGCCAATCGTTGTCGAATTGGCATAGGCACGGGTTACGTTTCCTACCAAAGTATCATGTACTTCTTGTGTAATATATCCACCAGCCAGTGCAGGGCCGTATACTTCTTCTGCTACTAAGTTGGCTTCTGTGTCGCCAAGTACAACGATAACTGCCGAGCTGTCAACGATCTGCTGCTGATTGTAGGCGATTGGCAGCAGCTTTTGCTTGTTGGCCTCTTCCTGGATAACAAGGAAACGCCAGTGCTGAAGGTTCCATGAAGAAGGAGCGGAAGCGGCAAGTTCAAGAATCTCATTCAGCTCTGCTTCAGGAATAAGATGTGCAGGGTCATATTTACGTACAGAATGGCGGGAGAGCATAGCTTCCGCTGCAGTCAGGTTAGTTGGTGTGGACAAGTGTCATACATCCTTTCATATCATTCAATTATAGTATTCGCATATGAAGCTTCTTAAACACCTTGGTTATTAACTTACTAAAACATAGTAACATGAAGTAAGCAACAAATCAAAGGTAAATTAATGGGGCGTCCGGTTTGTTCTCTTATTAAAATGACACCCTTGACACTGTAATTAATCCTATGTTAAAGTAACTCCACAAGAAATACAACTAAACTTATCGGAATATACAATTATAATGGTGTGACATGCTGACCTGTCAACAGGAGGCCCCTTACTTACAAAAGGGGCCTCCTGTTGTATTATGGGCCACATTGAGAATGTTAACCGCCCGCTGGTACATCCCAAAAGAAGGGAGAATGGATATGAACATCGATCATATAGAAGCCTTCATTTACATTTCTCACTATGGCAGCTTTAATAAAGCTGCTGAGGCATTATTTCTATCGCAGCCATCGGTATCAGCACGTATCCAGACGCTGGAAAGGGAGCTGAATTGCACACTATTTAACCGCGAGAGCAGACGAGTAGAGTTGTCTGAGCAAGGTAAAATATTTCTTCCATATGCTAAGCAATTACTTCAAGTCTATGAGCGGGGCATGCAAAAGCTTCAACTGCAGACGCCTGATCGACAAGAGCTTCGGATCGGCTGCACGATATCTGTGTCCAATTATATTCTTCCCTGGCTGCTTCCTGCTATTAGAGAGCAGCACGAACATTTTCAAGCAAGATTAACAACGGAGTTGACAGATCACATCGTATTAAAAGTGCTCAATAAAGAACTGGATGTGGGCTTTGTTCGTAATATCACACATCCAAGTCTGCAGTCCGTAGCTTTCTATGAGGATCCAATCAAACTGTTTGTACCGGAACATCATCCATTTGTAGGAGAGAGCTACATCTCATTGGAAAAGCTGGCAGGACAAGAACTCGTATTTTTCGAATGCGGTTCGCTGGATTGGGTTCGTATTCATCGTTTGTTCGAATCCCTCGATTACCCGCCACGAATTGTATACCACGTTGACCATGTAGAAACGGCTAAGAAATTGGTGCTTCAAGGTTGTGGCATATGCCTATTGCCAAGTCTGTGTGTGCAAGAAGAAGTCAAGAGCGGATCGCTGCATTCTATTGCGGTTCCTGAATTGGAAGACATCTCATTACGGACTAATCTAATTTATTTAAAAGAACAACCTTCGCCATTTATTTCAACACTTCTAGAGCTCCGCAAACGTATTTGGGTAAATTCCTTTCAAACTGTATCAAGCTTATCACATCCCCTAAACTAAGATGCATAGATAACTTCTATTAATAGATCTAAATACGCTATCGTAAAAATATTTACTAATAATGTAGGATGTGTTAGATTTGCTGAAATATATCCGATAAATCCGATATGAATTATTTAAGAGGAGGGCGTTTATGCGTACAAACAGACAATTAAAGCTTGGTGTCATGCTTCATGGAGCAGGTGGTCATATTGCAGCTTGGCGGCATCCTGATTCACCAGCTGATGCCAGCGTCAATTTTGAATTTTACAAGCGAATTGCCAAAAAAGCAGAATCAGGCAAGTTTGATCTCGCCTTTGTCGCTGATGGATTGTACATTACTGAAATATCACATCCAAATTTTTTAAATAGATTTGAACCGATTACAATTTTGTCTGCGCTTGCGGACAGCACATCGCACATCGGACTTGTTGGGACGTTGTCCACCTCATACAGCGAACCTTTTACAGTCGCGAGACAGTTTGCTTCATTGGATACGATTAGCGGTGGCCGTGCTGGATGGAATGCTGTAACCTCACCGCTGGAAGGTTCAGCCTTAAATTATGGCAAGGAACAACATGCGTCACATGAGCTCCGTTACCGTATTGCAAATGAGTATATACAAGTGGCTAAAGGTTTGTGGGATTCATGGGAAGATGACGCATTTGTACGTAACAAAGTGTCGGGCAAGTTCATCGATCCCGATAAGATGCATCGACTTCATCATAAAGGAGAATTTTTCTCTGTCCAAGGCCCGCTAAATATTGCAAGATCCAAGCAAGGACAGCCAGTGGTCTTTCAAGCTGGTTCATCCGAGGCGGGCAAGGATCTAGCTGCTCGTGAGGCAGACGCCGTTTTCACGGGACATGAGACAATTGAGGAAGCAATAGGCTTTTATCAGGATGTAAAGCAGCGTGCAGCAGCCTATGGTCGCTCCCCGGACGACATTTTAATATTTCCTGGTATATCACCCATCATTGGGGACACTGAGGACGAAGCGCTTGTTAAATATGAACAGATCGCGAGTTTAGTCGATATTCAAGTCGCACTCCATTACTTAGGGCGCTTCTTTAATCATTTTGACTTCGCACAATTTCCGCTTGATGAGCCGCTTCCTGATCTGGGCAATCTTGGTTCAGAGGGCTTTAAGAGCACTTCGGACAAGATTAAGAAGATTGCAAAGGAGCAGGGACTAACGCTGCGTCAACTCGCACTTCAAGTGACAACGCCAAAAAGTGCTTTTATCGGTACGCCAAACCAAGTAGCAGATCAGATCCAACGTTGGTTCGAGGCACGTGCAGCAGACGGGTTTATCGTCTCACCTCTAGTGCTGTCACAAGGGGTCAATGACTTTGTAGATAAAGTGGTTCCGATATTACAAGATCGGGGCTTATTCCGTAAGGACTATGAATCAGACACGCTGCGTGGCAACCTTGGGTTAGGCGTGCCTGAGAATCGATACAGAGCCGCAAAAGCACAGGTAGAAGTGCATCATCGCTAGAAACAGCGGTGATTACATACGGGGGGGAGCTAACATGATTCAACTCAGGAATATTCACAAATCGTTTGGCAAGCAGAAGGTGCTGAATGGTATCGATATGACGGTACAAAAAGGTGATGTTGTTGTTATATTAGGTCCAAGTGGATCTGGAAAGACCACGCTGCTGCGTTGTGTTAATTACTTGGAGAAACCGAATGAAGGGAGTCTAACGATCGGGGACCTTACCTTGAACTGTCCTCACGCCACTAAACAAGAGGTATTGTTACTACGGCGAAAGACAGCCATGGTGTTTCAGCATTACAATTTGTTTAAACACAAGACGGTGCTGCAAAATGTGATGGAAGGGCTTGTGGTCGTGCAGAAGCAGCCTGTTGAACAAGCCAAAGCCGTGAGCGTCAGCGTTCTTGAAAAAGTAGGTCTGCTCCACAAGCAGGATGCTTATCCTAGCCAGCTGTCAGGAGGACAGCAGCAGCGAGTTGGTATTGCAAGGGCGCTTGCTCTGAATCCGGAAGTTATTTTGTTTGATGAGCCGACTTCTGCCCTTGATCCTGAACTAGTAGGTGAGGTGTTACAAGTCATTAAACGTATCGCGCGGGAAGGAATTACGATGATTGTGGTTACCCATGAAATGGGCTTCGCTCGTGACATCGCTAACCATGTCATTTTTATGGATCAAGGTGTTATTGTGGAAGAAGGCAGGCCAAATGACATTTTTCATCATCCTCAGGAAGAACGCACCAAGCAATTTCTCAAGCGGATTACACCAGAGTGGAATTATTCTATTTAGCAAGGAATAGGTTGATATTTGGAAAATAATAGAATGTTGATTGGAGGTGCCAGCGCCTACTATGGGGGAGCCGATAGATTGCCTGCATGGAGCTGATGACGAGCTGGAAGCCAAGTTAATTGCGATACGCAGGCAGCTTCATCGTTATCCAGAGCTTGCGAATGAAGAATACGAAACAACAGAAGCGATACGGGAGTGGCTGCGAAACGTTGACATCCGGCTGCTTGATTTGCCGCTTGCGACGGGGGTTGTGGCTGAGATTGGCAGACAGGAGCCTGGACCTGTCGTGGCGCTGCGTGCTGACATCGACGCGCTGCCTATTCAGGAGGCAACGGGATTATCATATGCGTCAAGCGTAGCTGGCAAAATGCACGCGTGTGGTCATGATTTCCACACAGCTTCGTTGCTTGGAGCGGCCACGTTATTAAAGCGCAAAGAAAAGGAGCTGCGGGGCTGTGTGCGCCTCTTGTTCCAGCCTGCTGAAGAGAAGGGGATTGGGGCGCAGCAGATGATCAAATGTGGTGCATTGGACGGCGTCCAGCTCATCTTTGGTATGCACAATAAGCCAGATCTGCCCGTCGGAACGATTGGGATCAGACCAGGTTCGTTGATGTCGAGTGTCAATGGACTGCGTATCGAGATCAAGGGGGTAAGCACGCATGCAGCGATACCTCATGCAGGGGTTGATCCGATTTTAGTATCTGCTCATTTAATTACCGCGCTACAAACTGTTGTAAGTCGGAATGTAAGTGCTGTGGACAGTGCGGTTATCAGCATTACGAAGATTCATGCGGGAAATACATGGAATGTAATCCCTGAGCTTGCTGTATTAGAGGGAACTGTCCGCACTTTGCAGCCAGATTCCCGGATTTTTATTCGCCAGCGGATAGAAGAAATAGCGAAAGGTATCGCAGCGACGTTTGGTGCGGAGATCAAGCTGCGCTGGACAGATGGACCACCTGCAGTTCACAATAACAAGCTTGCAGCAGATATTGCAGGCTTGGCAGCACAGCAAGCAGGATTACACGTTATATTACCTGAGCCGTCAACAGCAAGTGAAGATTTTGCTTACTACCAGCAGCATGTGGCTGGTGCATTTGTATTTATGGGGACATCAGGTAATCATGAGTGGCATCACCCTGCATTTACAGTGAACGAACGTGCGATATGGAAAAGTGCACGCTACTTTGAAGCATTAGCGGAATTGGCACTGCTGAAATTGACGATTCCTGAGGCAGAAGAGATTAAGCATACTTGAGTGGGGGAGCTAGCTTTGGCGCAGCATTCGAGTGAAATAACCATTGGTGTTGCAATATAATGGAAATTAAATTGTTTAATAGTTGCTGTGAGGTAGTACACAAGGGAGAGAGGGAATCAGCATGCAATCGGGATATGACGTCATTGTTGTCGGAGCAGGATCGATGGGCATGAGTGCCGGGTATTACTTGGCAAGACGCGGTCTTAAGACGTTGATGATTGATGCGTTTGATCCACCGCATGAGCAGGGAAGCCATCATGGCGAGACTCGACTCATCCGACATGCGTATAGTGGTGATGCCTTGTATTCGGCTTGGGCGTTGAGGGCGGATGTGTTGTGGCAGGAACTTGAAGCTTTAACAGGGGAGCAGCTCCTGCTTCGATGCGGTGTACTTCATTTATCTGTAACAGGAGAAGCAGCGTTAGTGGAGAAAGCGCTGCGTGCCAAACAGCATTATATTCCATACGAAGTCATAAATGCTGAAGCCATAAGCAGGAAATGGCCGGGCATCTGTGCTGCCGATACGATGAGAGGATTATACGAGCCGAAGGCAGGCGTATTGTTTAGCGAAGCTTGTATTCGTGCTTACCGTCGACTTGCACTTGAAGCCGGAGCGCTGCTCTTGCCCTATACTAAAGTTGAACATATTCAAGTGGAGAAAGAACGGGCAAAGGGTGTTGCAGTGACAACAAATAATGGACAGTTTTTTGCTCGTCAAATGGTGATAACTACCGGTGCGTGGTATCAGATGCTGGAGCCGTTTGTGAAGCTGCCAATCCGACCCGTACGCAAAGTAATAGGCTGGTTTGAAGTGGATAACAAACTTTACGGTAGTGATTGCTTCCCGGGCTTCACAATGAGTACAGCTTCAGGTGATTATTATAGTGTACCTGACATTAACGGCAAGGGTCTCAAAATTGGCAGGCATGATGGAGGATTGCCTTGGCAGGCAAATGCTCCTTTACCGCCATTTGGCGATCACGCAGAAGATGAGGGGGATATACGTCATCTTCTGGAAACCTATATGCCCAAGGCAGCGGGAAGGCTGCTGCTGGGCGCTGTGTGCAAATATGAACTTACACCGGATGAACACTTTATTATAGATCGGCATCCGGTCTATGATAATGTTTGGTTGGCCGGTGGGTTTTCCGGGCATGGTTTTAAATTTGCGAGTGTGGTGGGTGAGACGCTGGCAGATCTGGTGGAGAAAGGGCAAACAGAATGGAAACTTGATCGGTTCCAATTAGCCAGATTCCATCAGCAGCAAGAACAAATCGCTTATTCTGATTAGGTGCAAGTTAGGTGCAATAATAAAGACATCAATTGAACGAGTATGGAATACTGCACTTTGGTTGTCGATAAACCTGTTGCTGTACTTATGCTGCGATCACATGTCTGTATTCGTACTTTGTAAGCGCAAATAGAGATTCTTATGCGTGAAATGTGACTGGACGAAATAGAAAAAGAAAAACCTTCTTGACACCATGTAGCGATGGCGCCAAGAAGGTTTTGTTGTTACATTTTGTCTGCGTAGCCAGCGATTTCATCAAGCAGCAGGTTAGCAGATTTGATGCTGCCAGACAGGTTCCAGATCACTTCATCAACTTTGAACGCTTTATTATTTTTGGCAACTCCAAGTGTTTTGTAAAGAGGATCATTCATCCATTCCTCTTGCATTTTAGTACCGGCTTTGCTTTCATCATAATCGGCATTAAAGTAGAACATGATGTCACCATCAATCAAGGACATTTGTTCTTTGGTGACAACCTCCATAAAGTTGTCCTTATCTTGGGAAGCTGGTCTTGCGAATCCGAGATCTTTCAAAATGATGCCGGAGAATGTATCTTTCTGATAAATGCGTACGGCTTTAGGCGTAAAGCGAACAACGGAAACTTTAGTGCTGAGCTTAGAGCCTGCTTTGTCTTTCACTTCAGCAACATGCTTATCATAGTTAGCGATTGCTTGATCGCCTTCTGCTTTTTTGTTTAACGCCTCAGCGTACAATGCTAAGTTAATTTTCCACTGCCCCGCCAAATCTTCTGACATAACGGTAGGAGCAATTTTATCTAATTGAGAGTAAATTTTTTCGTGACGGACTTTATTGCCGATAATGAGGTCGGGCTTCAAGCTAACGATCAGCTCCAAGTTAGGCTCGGTTTCTTCACCAAGTTCTGTGACACCGTCCATCTCAGCTTTGATATGAGGGAACCATGTCTCACCGGCCCCGGACTTCACAGCACCAACCGGTTTCACCCCTAATTCAAGCGCTACTTCAGTGCTCTCGTTGGTCAGAACAACGACCCGTTCAGGGGTACCTTTAATCTTGGCGATGCCCATGGCATGCTTTACTTCGCGTTCCGTATCAGCAGTCGCTGCTGGTGTTTCTGCAGATGTCCCTTGTGCAGCAGTTGGTTCGCTGGTTGCAGCTTTACTACCGCAGCCGGACACGAGTAAAGCAAAGATCGTACAGATAACCAATGTTACGGACAAACGAGACCCTCTTTGACGAATCATATTTGGTTATTCTCCCTTCAGTCTGTTATGCGTTCATGTTCCTATACGCATATTTTACAATGATAATCATTATCATTTTCTATTGTGGAACAACTAGTACAAGTATGTCAACAAAAATTTTCTAAAAAAGGGTTGATATATAATTAACAACATATAATTCTTTTAGTGCTAAATTAAACCAAAGTCACTATCCAGTTAGGCAGTTGAGCTGCGTCCTTTATACAGCAATAGCAGGAAAAAGGGTGCGCCAATTGCTGCCGTAAATACACCTGCCGGAATCTCAGTCGGCGAGAACACTGTTCGACCTGCCATATCCGCCACTAGCAGCAGTAAAGAGCCAATTAATGCTGATACTGGGATTAGTACGCCATGCAGCGGACCAACTAGCTTGCGGGCGATATGGGGTGCCATTAAGCCGATAAACGATATACCACCCGCAACCCCGACAGCAGCTCCAGACAGGGCGACACTAATAAACAACAGCAGCAAGCGATGGCGCTGAACGGTATTTCCTACGCCATAAGCAACCGGATCTCCTAGTAAATGCACATTGAGTACCCGTGCAAGCAGTAGAGATAAGGGCATAAAGATACAAAACCAAGGAAGTATTACCCAGACGTAATCCATCGACAAGCCATATATCGTACCTGTCATCCAGCCTAGTACCTGTGAGGCAAGATAGGCTGGACCGCTAATTAGCAGAAATGTCGTTAATGCAGACATCGCGGTCGAAAAACCGATGCCGATAAGTACGAGTCGATAAGGGGATACTCCGCCTTTCCAGGCACACAGATAATTCAGCATAGCAATGATCATGCCACCGATAATTGCGATAAAGGGTATCCAATGAATGCTCCATTGACCACCGCCGAGCGTCATAAAAGCGACGGCAGCTACGGAAGCACCACCGGTCACACCGGTTAATTCTGGCGAAGCCAATGGGTTGCGAATGACACCTTGAAGCAGCGTTCCAGATACGGCTAAAGCTGCACCGATCATAATCGCAAGCAGCGTCCGCGGCAAACGCAAGTCTAAAATGACAATGGAGTACATTTCATGATGAGCTCCAAGAAGGACAGAGATTACATCACCAAGCGGTATTTGCATGCTGCCAATCGAAATACTGATCACAGAGGTTGCAACAATGAGCATTATGAGAAGGGCAATAACACGAATTCCCCTTGACGATAGCTGGGTTGAAAATGCAGTCTTTGAACTTCGAATCGTGATTTGCTTATTCATACGTTCTCCTTCTGGCGATTGCAATTAAGAAAGGCACGCCAAGCAAAGCGGTAGTCACGCCAACGGGTACTTCCTTCGGCATAAGCAGAAATCTTGCTGCGGTGTCGGCTGATACTAGGAGAAGTGCCCCTGCTACTGCACAAAATGGGATTAGCCATTTGTGGTCATTGCCGATTAAATAACGGCAAATATGAGGGACAATGATGCCGATAAACGCAATCGGTCCAGCAAGAGCAACGGAGCTTCCAGCCAATAAAATAACAACGACCATGATCGTAATCTTGGTCAGCATAGTTCGTTGACCAAGGCCTTTGGCGACATCGTCACCGATAGCCATGACATTTAGCGGACGAAACATAAAAGCCACGATAACCCATCCTGCTAACATATAAGGCAGTACAGTAAGGAGCTCGCTCATCTCGCGGCCATATACCGCCCCAACTAACCAAAATAAAGCTTCCGTCAAGGAATCATTGTTAAGCAGCATTAATCCGGATGTAACAGAAGATGCAAAAGCCGCGATAGCCGCACCTGCAAGTGTAAGCTTAACGGGCATAAAGCCTTCTTTGCCTGCTGATCCGAGTGTAATCACCATAACGGCGGTGACGGCAGCACCTGCAAAGGCAATGTAAATCATCTGCTCAAAGGGCAAGTCCACTTTAAATACAGACAGGCTTAACACGATAAACATGACCGCTCCGGCATTAATTCCAAATACGGAAGGAGAAGCCAATGGATTTTTGGTTAGCGTTTGCATTAATGCGCCGGCAATCGCGAGGTTAGCTCCGACTACAGCGGCAATGCATGCAGCTGGAATTCGGACACCCCGCAGCACAAGATGCTCTTGTGATCCGTTAAATTGGGTGATGGAGAGCCATAACGTTTGAAGATCAAATATGTGTATGCCTAGCAACATGCTAGCTAACATACTAGAGAGCAGTGCAACGATTCCGAATCCGAGGAGTAGAAGCTTAAGGCTGCTTTTCTGGATCAGACTTACCACGCAAAAAGCTCCTTTCTTATGTATCAATGTATGAGGCAATTCGTATTAAACAGAAGAATTGTAAATAATTGCGTCTCCGTTGTCAATGAAAATGAGAATCAAACATGAATTTGTTTTAAATTATAAGTTTTTTCTCAAGATCTTCATTTAATGCTTGAAATGATAATTGCTATCACTTAAAATGAGCACGAGCGATAGTGAGAATTGTTCTCACAATATTTTTATTGGATAATGCGTCGACGCTTAATGCATGATGCAGAAGGAGCAAATACATGGTAAATGCTAAATCAGTTGCCGAGCACATGTCGATGCAGAGCCTGTTGAACTGCTATATTCGTGAGACGGGAGAGGGGACTTGGGTGGAAGGGGACCGCAGTCTGCTCAAGTTCTATCACGATATGGGAGTGCCGTTATCATCTACATCATTTTATAGGTGCTATTTACCGATACATGGGGCTGCTTGCTATATACCTGTTCGCTACCGGTCCTTGACAGGGATGCATAGCTTTCATTTTCCAGCTGTTTATCGTTTTGCACAGCAGTCACACTATATGGAGGCTGATTATGTTACGCTAACTGCACTATTAGTGAAAGAACTGACGATGACTTACGGCAGGAAAGGCAGCTATGACGAGCTTATGCTTCGCATGATTGAAAGCTGCAGGTGCATGCAGCGGTTTATTGAGGAAAGGAATCAGGACACAGAGCTTCTTTACGGCGAGAGGTTCAGCTTTATTGATTCGGAGCAATCTCTTCTGTTTGGCCATTGCGCTCATCCTACACCCAAGAGCCGTCAAGGCATCATCGATAGGCAAGTACCCCTCTACTCCCCTGAATTAGGAGGAAAATTTCAACTTCATTATTTCGAAGCACCTCAAGATCTAATTGAAGATCAATCTTCTTTGCCGTCATCGGCATCTGAATTGATACGTAACTGCTTACTTGGCGATGCCGCCGCTGAATCTAGTGCTGCAGAATTGCTGGAGCTGGATACTGCCAAGTGTCTGCTGCCGGTGCATCCTTTGCAAGCCGAGTGGCTCA
Source organism: Paenibacillus sp. ACRRX (assembly GCF_022346885.1). Lineage (GTDB taxonomy): Bacteria > Bacillota > Bacilli > Paenibacillales > Paenibacillaceae > Paenibacillus_B. The sequence continues at coordinate 576,186 of NZ_JAKRNK010000002.1, read as the reverse complement.
TGCAGCAGCAGGACGTAATCGAACGTATCCACAGCGGGCAGCTCGCTTATTTAGGACCGCTTGGACCTCATTATTATGCCACTTCATCCTTGAGAACGGTATACCACCCTGACAGAGCATATATGTTCAAATTATCATTTCCAGTGAAAGTAACAAATTCGATGCGAATTAACAAAGTAAAAGAATTGCCTAGTGGTGTTGAGATGAATCAACTGATGAATACGGAGCTTGGGGAGTTATTAAGAACGAATTTTCCACAATTTTGTATGATTGGTGATCCAGCCTCTATTACGCTAAAGCCACAGTATGAGGAGCAAATTGGCGCTGATGATTCTTCGCTGCTTGAAGAAGCTGTACGCAGAAAGGACATCGGTGTTAACTGCAGTTCAGGCAAGGGAGCAAAGAAGCTGCGGATGGAAGCATGTGGGGAAACTGGCTTTGAAGTTGTTATCAGGGCGAATCCTTTTGTTGGACAAGAAGCGGAGCAGGTAACCGTGCTGGCCTCCCTTGTACAAGAGCCCCTCCCAGATAGGCAGTCTAGACTATCTCGAATCATTCATCGTTTAGCGGAAGAAGAGCGCCGCACGGTGCGTGAGGTGAGTCTGGATTGGTTTGCGCGATATTTAAACATCTCGTTGAAGCCGATGGTCTGGTTGTACGTCGAACACGGGATCGCTTTAGAAGCACATCAGCAGAACAGTTTAGTCAAGATCCAGGATGGATACCCAACACAATATTATTATCGGGATAATCAAGGCTTTTATTATGTCGAATCCCAGAAAATGAAGCTGCAGCAGCTTGTTCCTGGTCTAGGCGAGAAGAGTCGTAATTGGTATTCTGATCAACTCGTAGAAGACAGATTCCGGTATTATGTCATCGTTAACCATATTTTTGGCCTGATTAACAGTTTCGGTCGTGATAATTTGGCAGGTGAGCATGAGCTTCTCAGCGTGTTGCGTGATGAGTTGTCGGCTTATGTGTCTTCTGGGGATGAGACTCCAAGTATTGTTAAAAAGTTATTAGAAGAAGATACAATTCCTTGCAAAGCCAACCTTATGACCCGATTCTATGACATTGATGAACTGGAGGGAATTGATGAGACCCCATCCGTATACATCCGCATTCTCAACCCGCTCGCATACCTTACTCGAAATCAAGTTGACATTCCCTCAGTGCAAGAATCCCTTCTGCCTGCGGAAGAAACGTTATCAGTTGCACCATAAGTACGCAGTTTATTCGTCAAAAGCTATATAGGACAACGAAGGTTGCAGCCGTATGAGCTTTTTCATGTACGAATCGATAAGTAATTGAAGTGTTAAAAGCGTTCAGGGGGACAAGCATGCGAGCACCTATTAGTAAAACATATAGGCCATTTCTTCAGCAACAACCACCGTTCATTACGCATGAAAGTAATCAAAGCGTGTTGCACACCGTTCAACGCAGAGTTATTCGTCAATTTATAGAAGCAGGACTTTATGAGGGGATGTTCCAAGTCGAGGTGCAGCCTCAAAGCATGGACAGACCAGAGCACACATCGCTATTCATTATAAAAGGGCATCCAGTAACTGCAAGGTATAAGGAGTCGGCTCAGCGTACAAGCTGTGATGCTGTTCCTGATATTACATACCGTTGCTCGGGGAGCAGGATGATGTCTTATGGACGTTATTGTCTAGACCATGGGCCTGTGATTCGGATTCAAGATGGTATCGAGGCTGAAGCATTGGATATCGAGCAATGCGTGCTTGAATTGTTGGCTCATCATAACGTGGAAGGCAGGTTGACACTTCGCTTTATTGACGAGCTCCAGCAAACCGTAATTAACGATAGTATGTGTCAGAAACGGCGCATAGAGAAAGGCATCGCATTAGCCGGGAAAAGTTATGAAGAGCTGGAAAGCGCATTAATGGAGGGTCACTTGTACCACCCGTGCTACAAATCTCGTATGGGGTGGGACGTGAATGATCATAGGGCTTACAGCCCTGAATTCAGTCCAAGCATTGAACTCATTTGGCTGGCCGTGCGTACATCGTATGTACACCTTGCAATGCCTATCGGGCATTCATATAAACAGACGTGGCAAAGTGCGATGGGACAGCAGCAATGGGATTTCCTGACCCGCATGCTGCGAGCAGCCGGACAATCTGAGAAAGAGTATGCATTTGTTCCCGTTCATCCTTGGCAATGGCATAACCAGTTATACAGAGAGGTTGAGCCACTTATAGCTCAAAAATGGGTTGTTGTATTGGGGACGACTGGCACGATCTATCGTCCGCAACAGTCATTGCGTACGCTAACCAATTATACGGATGCATTGCTACCTTATATTAAATTATCCCTTCATATGACCAATACCTCCTCGGTACGATCCATTACACCACATTCAATCGCCAGCGCTCCAGCGATATCCGCGTGGCTTCATGGAATTGTAGAGAGGGATTCATTTTTATGCCAGGAAGCAAAAGTAATCATCCTGCAAGAGTATGCCGGCTGCTACTGTCATTGGGATCGAACTTCCAATTCCGATACCGATGGGAACGATTCGATAGCTTATAAGACAGGAAGCATTTGGCGTGAAAGCCTCGTTGATAAGCTGGAAGACGGGGAGCAAGCAGCCCCTTTTCATGCCTTATTCGCGCTAGATCTGGATGGGCAATTGTATGTAAAACGCTGGTTGGAAGCATATGGTGCAGTTGAGTGGCTTAAGCAGTTAATAGAAACTTGTGTACTTCCTGTGATTCATTTGCTGGTGCAGCATGGCATAGCGCTTGAAGCCCATGGGCAGAACATGATTATAGTTCACCGTGATGGACGTCCTGTCCGTGTTGCCCTCAAGGACTTCCATGAAGGAGTCGAGTTTGTACATGCTCACCTGGCAGAACCTGAACATTGTCCGGATTTTGCTAGTCTGCACCCAGTCTATCAAAGCTGTGACCGTGATGAACATTATGAGATGAGCGACATCAACTATTTGACTGCATTAACGCATGACTGCTTGTTTGTGTTTAATCTTAGTGAGCTTGCTATCAAGCTGCAGCACGCTAATCTTATTACTGAGAAGGAGTTCTGGCGTGTGGTTGTTGATGTGATTGAGAGCCACCGTCAGCAAGACAATACGTTTAACGAGAAGTTTGCAGCTTATGATCTTTATCGAGAAGAATGCGCTGTCGAAAAGCTTGCATATCGGAGATTGGTCAATGGCAGTGAGTGGCTGCTTCATCATGTGCCGAACCCGTTACATACGGCATATACGTTAAAGATGAAATCACGGTAAATACACGTACAGGAGGAACGGTTATGTTTAGCATCAATCGAGAGTATGTGGATAGAAAGACGTATGATGAACGTATAAAAACTTATCAATCCATTGAATATCTTCAAAATCCTTCTGGATGCAGCTACGCGATTTGCATACAATCTGTGTTGGATACGATTGCCCTTGTCTTGTATTTTAAGGAACACGGGGCATCTGTCATGCTGGTGAGAGCGGACACGCCCTTACAAACTGTCATGAGATTGGCAGAAAAAGCGGGTTGCCGCATCGTTATTTATGATGAGATCGATCAGTTCCACCTTATAGCCGAGGGTGAAGTTTCTTTATCCCGTGAGGCACCTTCGCTGCTGCAGTTCAGTTCCGGCACTACGGGGGAACCGAAGCTTATAGAACGAACCTGGCAGAGCATTGACCTCGAAATAAGTTCTTATAATGAAGCCATTCAATTGGACAAGGCAGAGGTGCCTATCGTACTGTCCTCGGTTACACACTCATACGGCCTGCTGTGTGGCGTCCTGGCTGCATTCCAAAGAGGAGCAGAACCTATCATTGTCACTGCTGCCAACCCCAAATTAACACTAAGCGTGATACGGCAGCTGCCAGCGCATATCGTGTATGGAGTGCCTGCGCAGCTGCGCATGCTGGACGAGATGACAGGGAAACGGACGTTGTTCCATCGTCTGATGACATCGGGAATGCCTATTCCCCCTGGTGTATTCGACGAGTTGAGGCAGCGGACTGCATTTATGATGCAGCAATATGGCTGCTCGGAGGCAGGATGTATTAGCATCAGCAGCCAGATGGACTCACATTTGGATCTTGGCTTTGCGCTTAATCATTATCAAGTCACTGCTGGAACGGATATCGAGCATCCTGGTGAGATTGTAGTTAGGCAGTCAGAAACTATTATACATACGGCGGATCTTGGTTATATGACAACAGCAGGGGGATTACGGTACGTTTCCCGCATGGATGACGTCATTAATGTATCCGGGCTTAAAGTATTCCCGCTGGAAGTCGAGCAAATTATCCTTCAGATGCCTGGTGTTGCGGAGTCAGTTGTATTTCGCGGTATACACCCGGTGATGGGAGAACAAGTTTTATGCCACGTTGTAGCAGACTCACAGCTCACACCAGATATGATTCGGGAATGGTGCATCCAGCAGCTTCCTACCTATCAAGTGCCAGCTCACATTAGCTGTGTGAATAATATTCCTAAGTCACCCACTGGCAAAATAAGCCGCACACAATTGGAAAAGGAGGTCACGTTCAGATGAATCGTGATCAGTGCAAACAACAATTACTGGAAGTCATGCGTACCAAGCTTAACCTGCATCATATCGAAAGGCTAGAGGAGAAGATGCATCTACAAGAAGAACTGCGAATCGATTCTGTTACGCTGATTCAGTTATTGGTGTACATTGAGCTGGAGATGGGGTATGAAGTGCCTGACGAGGATATCGAACCGAGTACCTTTAAAACAGTGGAAGGGCTTATAGACTTTATAGCTACATTAGAACGAAATGATCTGCATCAGGTGAGCGTACAGTCCAACACGGAGGATAAACAATGATTAAAGTACATTGTATTGTCAGCTGCTTATGTGAAATTGTAAAACGTCGCAGCATGATTGATTATCGGCCTTTCTACTTTGGGGTGTGGGATGCGAATTTTGAGCAAACAGACCGTGGCGAGATCACTTATTATTCGGACGGCGATGATTACTCCTCTTACATGACCTGGTATGAGAAGCTGTTTGGTACAAAAGTAGTGCAGTGGTACGATCAAACTAAGACGAAGCAGGACAATGTGGCCCGTCTTCTAGAGCTTGTCGCTAACAAGCAAGAGCATCAGCATATTATTTTACAATTGGATATGTCGTTGCTGCCAGAGCGCGAGAACAAGTTTAATCAAAGTCCTTTCCCGCATTATTTAATGGTGGAACAAGCTGAAACAGAAGACGAATGGTTTGTACTGGACCCAGACTTTCGTTGGGAAGGCATTATGAAAAAGGAACGCATCCTTCAAGCAGTAGAACATAACCCGCTAGGCGGTGGTTTTGTAGTAGATGCTTCGCAATTGCGAGCTCCATCTGCGAAGGAAGTGGAAGAAATTTTTGAAGCTCATTGTCATTCTTCCTACAATGAACTGACATCAGTCCTTCGTCATCTGATTCTGACGATGGCTGAGGAGAAGAATGGCTTTACGTTATCGATGCTAACACCTGCCGTGAAGCAGATGAAAGTGATCGCTATTCGTAAGTATAGCTATGAATATGCATTTATGTATTTTAAAGATCGGCTTTATTATTCAGAGGAACGATTTGAATACTGGACGGATCGCGTGGAAGATATCGTAAAAGGACTTAATAAGATTCAATACTTGGCGATAAAAATGTCAATGTCTGGACACACGAAACTGCTGCCCTCTGTGCTGCAAACGTGTGACCTTATCGATCAAATGGAACTTGCGATTAAGCGAGAACTTGTTATGCAGTATGAGCTTTGGAAAGAAATGACCATTGATGCGGAACGCAGACTGCTTCCCTTTGGGGATTCAACTGGCGGTTTCGACCTAAATGTGAAGACTGACGTCAGGCCAACGGTACAAACATAAACCGGTTATCCAAGCAAGATACTATCGGATCAACGAGAAACTAGAGGTGGGATTTACATGAAGCTGTCCGTATGCACGATATCGTTCCGTCATCATCTGGTGGGGTTGTCCGATATCGCACGTTTTGCTCATAGCCAGGAAGCGAACGGAATTGAATTATGGGGCGTACATGCCCTTAATGAGATGGAGCAGGGAAAAGAGCACGTTTCCGAGATTATTGCTTATATGCGCTTGCATCATCTAGCTATTCCATTAATTAGTGACTACTTGGACATTAACGGTCCTATGCTTAAAGCATCCACGGTAACTCGCTGCTTTAGGCTGCTTGAAGCGGCTCATTTGTTTGGGGTGCCTTATATTCGCACGTTTGCGGGTCAGTTGCCGAGTGCATCTGTGGAGCGGGAAGAACGCAGAAGAATGGTTTCTCAACTTCGACTGCTTGCTGATGAGTGCGGCAGATACGGAAAAGGCTTATTAGTTGAGACACATCCGAATACGCTCGCGGATTCGTTGTCCTCTACGATCGAGCTGATGGAAGAAGTTAATCATGAAGGAATAGGTGTTAACTTAGACTTTCTTCATATATGGGAGGCAGGGACCGATCCCGTTGTAGCGGATAGAGCCCTAAAACAGTGGACAAGACACTATCATCTAAAAAATATTCATTCCCGCAGCCAACTTCGTATATTTGACCCACATAATGTGTACGCTTCAAGCGGCAATCGTGAGGGTATGGTCGCGCTGCGGAATGGAGAAATCCGCTATGACTATATATTAAAGGAAATTCAACATGCTGATCATTTTGCTTCATTAGAGTGGTTTGGCGATTCTCCTTATAAAGTGTTATCTGAAGATCTGGCTTGGACGCGCAATCAGCTTCACGCCTATCCGTGCCTCCCTACTTGACAACTGACTGATTCTCTAGGAAGATGTTGAGAGTTGCGCGCACTTTGAATCAAGTGGTGTGCTTGTACTCTATAGTATTAGGAGAATTAGAAACAGATGAGCTTGTTAACGGTAGAGGAATTAGGCCACAGCTACGGTGGGCGTGTATTGTTTAACGATGTATCGTTCCGGCTGTTGCCAGGTGAGCATGTTGGTTTAGTTGGTGCAAATGGAGCAGGTAAGTCCACCTTAATGAACATCCTGACAGGAAGTGTATTGAAAGACAATGGACGAGTGGATTGGACACCACGTATTCGTTACGGATATTTGGATCAGCATACGAAGCTAACGCCAGGGAAAACGATTCGTGATGTATTACGTGACGCTTTTCTGCCTTTGTTTGAGGCAGAAAAGGAAATGATTGAGATTACGGAGCAGATGGCTGATGCCGATCCTGATACATTAGAACAATTACTGGAGCGTATGGGTGAGATCCAAGAAGAACTCGATCACAGCGGCTTTTATATGATTGATGTTAAGGTGGAAGAGACGGCAAATGGGCTTGGATTAGGTGCTATCGGCCTCGACCGTGACGTTGCTTCATTAAGCGGTGGCCAGCGCACAAAGGTTCTGTTGGCGAAGTTGCTGCTTGAGCAGCCGAACGTTCTGCTGTTGGACGAGCCTACCAACTATTTGGACGTCGAACACATTGGATGGCTAACGAATTATTTGCAGAACTATCCGTATGCGTTTATGTTGATTTCTCATGATACGGAATTTATGAACAAGGTTGTTAATGTTATCTACCATCTAGAATTTGCAAAGCTGACTCGTTATTCGGCGAACTACGAGAAGTTTTTGGAGATGGCGGAAATGAACAAGAATCAGCATATCAATGCTTATGAGAAGCAGCAGGAATTTATTAAAAAGCAAGAAGATTTTATTCAACGGAACAAAGCACGCTATTCAACGTCGAGCCGAGCCAAGTCACGTGAGAAGCAATTGGATCGTTTAGAACGAATCGACAAACCGGAAGATGCGATCAAGCCAACCTTTAACTTTAAGGAGTCCCGTGCGAGTGGACGTCTTGTGGTTGAAGCTAAAGAACTGCAGGTAGGGTATGACTATGCACTGCTGCCCAAGATGAATATTACGATTGAACGTGGCGAGAAGATCGCAATCGTCGGCTGCAATGGTGTCGGCAAATCAACATTGCTGAAGACGATGCTCGGGGTTATCAAGCCCTTTGGCGGTGAGGTGTTTATGGGTGATTTTCTGTATCCGGCATACTTTGAGCAGGAAGTCAAAGCACCTAACTTGACACCAATCGATGATGTGTGGAATGAGTATCCGCATATGAATCAGCATGAGGTTCGTGCGGCCCTTGCTCGTTGCGGATTAAAGAATGAACATATTACTCGTCAGCTTAGTCACTTGAGCGGTGGTGAGCAGGCAAAGGTTCGCTTGTGCAAGCTTTTGATGCAGGAAAGCAACTGGATCGTGTTTGACGAGCCTACCAATCATTTGGATGTGCTGGCCAAAGAAGAACTGAAGCGAGCCTTAATAGCATTTAAAGGGACAGTTGTCATCGTCTGCCATGAACCAGACTTCTATGAAGGCTGGGTGTCCAAGGTTTGGGACGTGGAACAATGGTCGATGCAAAGCTAGACAAGGATAAGCAAAGAGGCGGTAACCTAATAGGGGTTACTGCCTCTTTTTGCGTCGGAAATACTCTTTGCTTATACTCGTCAGTGTTGTAATAGCAAGTACGATACTGACGCTTATGCCAGTAAAGGTAACCGCAAGTGCCAAATATTCAAACAAGGAATAATGCAGTGCCTTTGTCCAGTCAATCGGAGCCTTTAGGTCCTCAATCACTTGATTCATGCCATAGATGCCGCTAATAACGGTAAATATGGTCAGGACCGTCAGAATGTAGTCAGAACGCTTGCTGGTGGCGTTGGACTGATAGTCGTACAAAGCGGACAGTGTCAGCTTTACATCTTTGAGCAGTTCATCGTTGCCATGCAGACGACGCAGCAGATGAAAGATATCGTGAAGCTGGGACTCTGCTACCATCTCGCGATAATAGAAGCGAGAGGAGAACAGCGTAATGCCGCGTATCAGGTCTTCTACGCGCTCGCGATTGCGGTCTAGCCGCAGTCTTCCGTAGTGATTCGATAACTTTAATAGTACGATCTTGTGGAATAAGTTTAGCAAAAATGCATAATAGTAGCTGCCGAACATTTTACTTGCCAATGATTTAACAACGGCATTGGTTTCATTGGTGACACAGCTAAATACATGTTCGTCTGCAATGTGGTAGGTGCTAGGGGCCCATCGGTCATACACACGCTGATGCACATAATTAGCAATATAGTCTGCGTTGCTTGAGCCAATATAAGGCTGCCCTTTTGAATCAAGGCCATTCAGCCGCACGGCACGGAACAAGTCGGCATTTGTCACCGTTTCATCTGCATCAAGTCCATAAAGCGCAATCGTAAACATTCGTTCGTTAATAAAAAAGGGTAGGTTTGCAAATACATTATCATCATTCTCTTCTTGATCCATCCAGTCGAACAGTCCAGGGAAAAGCTCATCGTTGCAGAAAGAAACAATTTCCCTGTGGACGGCATGTTCAGTCTTTACATAAGTGACCTCGTCTTCTGGCTCTAAATTTTCCAGCGTACGGAATCGCTTGGCAAATTCGAGCCCTTGACTGTAGGAGACATCCTGCTCCAGTTCGGTTCTAATGGTTAACATCCCGATCTCATAGGGGCACAAAATGACGTCAACAGAATGGATTCGAAACGGGATAATAGTATCCGGCATATAAAATTCACAATCTAAATCTATCTTCTTGGAGTAACGTTGAAAGCTGAGCGATTCATTCGCCTTGATCGGAAACAAAAACTGATTTGTGAAAGGCAAAAACATATGCTCCATTTCCCGGTGGGAAACTTGATAGTGGGAACCGTAATATTCATGTTCCAGCTCTGTATTTGTTAATTGGAACGGACAGAAGCCTTTAAGCTGCAGATCGTGCTTCATCTCGGCATATGCCGCTTTCCGAATAGAGAACGGAAATATAAACTGGTGCAAGACAGTGCTAGCTGTTTTCTCTTTAAGCGATATTTGCTGCATGGATTGGCCTCCAACTTGTTCCGGTCTGTATTGCATAGTCTATTTTAAACCAAAGACAGCTATAAATAACATAGGGCGTCGGTGATCTGTTTGAAAACATGATAACATTTGCCAAATAACCATTTGATGGTGTTAAATATGAATGTATAATCAATAATACATAATACACGAGAGGTGTTTGAGAGGAATGATATGTTAGGGAAAGCAGATCTAGCCTCAATTGAATAGTTGCACAAGGTGATCCAATACACTTTACACTTTATTAGAATCATTAATCGAACACCGTGGAGGAATAGTGGATGAACGTATTTGAGCTAACAATGGAAATAGAGGGGAATCATGCTTCATTTGCGGGAAGTATTCTAGTACATGATGGTGAGCAAACTGTTCTTCAACAGGCGTATGGACTGGCTAATCGGAGCGAGCAAATGGCTAACCAAGTAGATACAAGATATGGAATGGCCTCTGGATGCAAAATATTTACGGCAGTTGCCATTTGTAAATTAGTGGAGCGTGGATTGCTAACATTTGAGACCCCGCTTCACACTTGTATGGACATATCGGGCACAAGCTGGAGCCAAGAAATTACGATCCATCATTTGCTAACGCACAGTTCCGGTGTGCCAGATTACTTTGATGAAGAATATATGACAGATTATAGTGAATTGTGGCAAACTACTCCGATGTATACGATCTTATCGCCGCGGGATATGCTGCCTTTGTTCCAAGACCAGCCAATGAAGTTTAACCCCGGGGAGCGCTTTTCTTATAATAATTCAGGTTATATTCTATTAGGTATTATTGTGGAAAATGTATCGGGTATGCCGTTTCATGCGTTTGTTACACAGCATGTGTTTGAAGCCTGTGGGATGAGAGATTCCGGTTACTATCGGTTGGACCAGCTTCCGGAGCGTACGGCGACAGGATATATGCTCGATAAAGAAGGAGCTTGGCGGACGAATATGTATTCTATTCCGATTATGAGCTTGCCTGACGGCGGTGCATTTACGACTACGGCGGATATGGATATCTTTTGGACGTCGTTAGTGAACAATCGTTTGCTTACTGAGGAGATCACACGTACGATGCTGACACCATTTGTGAAATCAAGCGAGTATGTAAGTTACGGGTACGGTGTATGGATCAACACCGTTGATAATGAAGTAATTAAATATTATGTGATGGGATGTGACCCTGGAGTAGGGCTGATATCTTCCTTATACATGAAAACGAAGGCACGGGTACATGTTCTAAGTAACCTTACAAATGGAGCAAGCAAGCTCGGTCATCGGATCAATGAACTTCTTTTTCAAGTGTCGAAGCGGTAATAGACAAACTTACTAGGGTTTTTCTGTTTGTATCAAATAGATATTTTTAGCTGAGCCTTGCAATGTGCAAGGCTTTTTATGTTGTTAGCACCGCCTATAATCTATGACAGTGATACCGAAACCTATTGGACTTCTTGTTCCAGATATTCTCACTCTCTATCTCACCCAGTCAAACTACCTTTCCAAAACATAGAATATGTCTGAGAAGATACAAAAATGATCGATGTAGGAGGATGAATGTCTGATGAGTGAAGATCAAAAAGATCAAAAACCAGCTTCGCTTCTGCTGCCAAACAGTGTATTGAATTTACTAATATCAGATTCGTTTCACCGTAATGGCATAACACCTGATGATCAACTCCCCATTGCAGATGGACATAAGACACAAATTAAAACCATGGTAGAAGATTTGTCTAAGCAGGTTCAACAGTATATGGAGTCGCAGAAAAAGTTGGAGGAACAGCAGAAGAAGGCTGAAATGAAACCAGAGTACGTTCAATTTATGAAAGAAGAACGAAGAAAAGCAGAACGGGCAGAAAAGCCGCAGCGGATAAAACCTGCCGAAATGAAGACTTCGAAGCCGCCGGTCAAGAAACCAGCCGCTTCTTCCAAGAAAGAGAGTGAAGAAAGAAAAAAACTTATTAAAAAGCAAAAGGAACAAAAAAGCGAGGAAAAAAAGAAACCGAAGAAAAAGTAACCTCATAAAAAGCGCCTTAGGGCGCTTTTTAAAATACTTCTCCCCATATATTAATAGAATGTGCGTTTTAATAGAGAATTCATCTATACCATTTGGTTGTTTATCGAATAGAAATAGAGTATCAAGGAGGAGGTGAAGTTCATGAGCAGAGGAGATGTTAACCAAGAGGCTGATCAAATCTCGAGCACATGGCAAGGCTCAGAAGAACTCATATTTATACAAGACTCCTGTGGTGTCACGGTGGAATCCACCGATACAAAGATTACAGCAACCTTACAAATAGCTTTGCAAGCTGCAATTGCAATCGTCGTCAATCTGACGATTGCGGATGGGGAGCGTGCGAAGGCGGTTACGCAAGAATTACTGCAAAAGGTACAAGTGAAACAACAGAGCTATCAAAGAACCATCATCAAACGCTCCGCTAATGTTAACGTTTCGACGACAAGCACAGATGTATCGTTAAATATACAGGCCTTGCTGCAAATCTTGTTGGCGTTGGTCATTAAGATTGATGTCTTGTAAAAATACTAAAGTGAGGTGTGAACCCTATGAGCTGCCAAGATAAACATGAGAAAAAACACAAAAAGTGCAACGATGATCACAAGAAACATTATCACTGGTCGGCACTGGAGCATTGCTGTCATCCATTGGATCATTCTACGGTTAACCAAGACGCAGATCAGATTATCGAAAATGTACAGGCATCCTATGAGGAAGTCATTATTAAGGATTCCTGTGATGTCAATGTGACAACAACGGATACGAAGATCGCAGCGTCCCTGCAGGCTTCCTTGCAAGCAGCATTAGTGGTTGTTATCAGCATTTCGATCGGTAGTTCGACTCGTGCAGAATCGATCGTGAACGATTTGCTGCAAAAAATCGATGTGAAGCAGACGAATCGTCAACGCGTCGTGATCCAAAATTCGAAAGGTGTTGTCGTATCCACTACGGATTCATTCGTTTCGGTCAACATTCAAGTACTCCTGCAAATCTTGCTTGCTCTGGTCATTCAAATTGATGTGCTGTAATACGTGAAGATGCTAATTTTACCGAAGGGAGGAGGGATTCCTTTGGAAAACATTAATAATATGGAAGACGTACTCGCTCAAATTAAGAAATTCAATGAACGTAAGATGGAATCATTGATGGCGCAGCTTAGAGAAGCAAGAGCACAACGTAAACTTGAGCGGCTGCAAGCACCAGATGAAGTATCTAAAGAAGTAGAAGCTCCAGCCTCTGCCTCATCCCCTTCTGATGTTACGATGGAAAAATGGGTGTCGCTGCTTCAAGAATTATCCAAAAAATAAGTGGTTGGATCATGAGGGTACCATCATTTCCCCTGCCGTTAAATACGGCAGGTATACATAGTATACGGTGAAGCGGTGCCAACTTGTGAGCACTGAAAAGGCACGAGCTAGCCCCAGGAGGCCCGAGGCTGCTCGGATGTGAGATTGCCGTGAGGTGGTATTTATAAGAGGACAGCAGCGATGGCTTTACGACCTTGTCTATGAGCTGAAACAACAATAGGAATTGGAGAATAAATCATTGGTTTGTAGGGTAAGACGGTGTTATTTTCTACGGCTGGAACGGTTTTTCCCCTTTGTTTTGTGTAATGGCTTGCTGGATGTTCTGGTTTTCTTCAGGGCCTGCTTTTGCTTGCTGTTAATATTGATACCATCGTCACCATATCCACCAAATCCGTCGTTAAAATTGTTCTCAACACGACGATGACACTCATGGATGTGTCTAGGTACGGGGACACAATGAATACGTTCTACGATCTCAATCGGGTGAATGATGGGGATAATTTGGGGGACGAAACGATCCTGAAAGATTACCGTTGGGCGGCAATGAATCGGATCAATTGGACGGCACTCACGATGACCAGACATGCAAACAACTCCTTTCAGTGATAGTTCATTATATTAAAGCCCATTATGAAAGGGATGTTCCTTTGTCCTCGTTCTATTTGTATTGATAAAAAATGGGTGCTCATGTTAAAAAGCCTGCTTGTACGGTATTAGCCGATACAAGCAGGCGAGGGCTGCGATTGCAGCCCTAATTGACTGACAAAAATGAGTTGTTAACTACACGCACAGTTCAGTACGGGCTTACGTGCTGCTTGTGTCTCGTCTAGACGACGGACTTGGGTAGAGTAAGGTGCATTTAATAACAGCTCCGGATTCTCCTTTGCTTCTTGTGCAATCTGTATCATTGTATCAATGAAAGAATCCAGTGTTTCCTTACTTTCAGTCTCGGTCGGTTCAATCATCATACATTCCTCTACATTAAGCGGGAAGTAGATGGTAGGCGGGTGGAAACCAAAGTCCAGCAATCGTTTGGCTACATCCAGCGTGCGGACGCCGTATTGCTTAAGCGCACGTCCAGACATGACGAATTCGTGTTTGCATACTTGGTCATATGGAAGTTCAAAGTATGGTGCAAGGCGGCGCATCATGTAATTGGCGTTCAGGACGGCACATTCAGATACAGTGCGAAGCCCCTCAGGTCCGTAAGTACGCATATAGGTATATGCGCGCACAAGTATGCCGAAGTTGCCGTAATAAGCTTTGACACGTCCAATCGATGAAGGACGATCATAGTCCAGATAGTAGGTGCCGTCTGCACGTACTGCGACAATCGGCTTCGGCAGGAATGGAATCAGCTTGCTCTTCACGCCGACAGGGCCTGCACCTGGACCACCGCCACCGTGTGGCGTGCTCATTGTCTTGTGCAAGTTCAAGTGAACGACATCAAAGCCCATGTCGCCGGGACGGGTGATTCCCATAATGGCATTAGAGTTAGCTCCATCATAATAGAGTAATCCGCCAGCCTTATGCACGATTTCGGCAATTTCGACAATGTGTTCTTCGAATAAGCCGAGTGTGCTTGGGTTCGTCAGCATAAGTGCAGCTGTGTCTGGACCAACTGCAGCTCGCAAGGCATCAAGATCGACCATTCCTTGTTCGTTGGACTTGATTGTTATCGTCTCTAACCCTGCGACAGTCGCACTTGCTGGATTCGTGCCGTGTGAAGAGTCAGGCACGATAACTTTAGTACGCATTTCGCCGCGGCTTTCATGATAGGCACGGATCATCATCAGCCCAGTCCATTCACCATGAGCACCTGCAGCTGGCTGTAGCGTCACTTGATCCATTCCCGTTAATGCTCCGAGATCCTGCTGCAGCGTATACATCATCTCCAACGCGCCTTGCAGGCTGGATTCTGGCTGATACGGGTGGATTTTGGCAAAGCCATTAAAGCGTGCCGTGTCTTCGTTTATCTTAGGGTTATATTTCATCGTACACGAACCAAGCGGATAGAAGCCATTGTCAATCCCAAAGTTGCGGCGGGATAACTCTGTATAATGGCGAATGACATCAACTTCATATACCTCTGGAAGTTCGGCCGGTTGACTGCGTAAAAAGTTAGCAGGAATCAGACTCCCCACATCTTCAATAGGTACATCGCAAGCGGAATGGGAATAAGCGACACGCCCTGGTCGGCTTAGCTCGAAGATTAGCTTTTTATCCTGCTGGATAGGGGCTTGCGCTCGAGATTGAGCTTCGGGTTGTGTGTGTTGGTCCGTCATACGAGCACCTCCTTGAGCTGCGCCTTAAAGGCGTCGATTTCTTCCTTCGTACGTCGTTCAGTTACGGCAAGCAGCAGATGTCCAGATAGTTCTGGATACGCCTGACCGAGATCATAGCCGCCGATGTAACCTTTAGCAATCAGCTTCTCGTTAATGGCTGTTATCGATGCTCCGTCAGGAAGCTTAACTACAAATTCATTAAAGAATGGGGCATAGAAGGCAAGCTGCAGGCTGTCGTCTTGTTCATATTGCTTGGCTGCGTAATGCGCTTTCTGAACGTTAAGTTGTGCGACTTCTTGCAGGCCTGCTTTGCCCATGGTGGACAAGTATACAGATGCACATAAAGCAAGCAGCGCCTGATTCGAGCATATGTTGGACGTTGCTTTCTCACGACGGATATGCTGCTCTCGTGCTTGCAAGGTCAGTACAAAGCCACGCTTACCATCGAGGTCTACGGTCTGTCCAACGATACGTCCAGGCATACGGCGCATGAGCGCTTCCGATACAGCGAAGAATCCGCATGTCGGTCCGCCAAGTGAAGCGGATATGCCAAATGGCTGTGCGTCTCCAACGACAACGTCAGCACCGAGCTTGGCTGGTGTTTCCAATAATCCCAGTGAGAGCGGATTGGTGCTCATCACGAGCAAACCTTTATGGGCATGTACAATGTCACTTATGGTTCTCACATCTTCAATGGCACCAAAGAAGTTAGGGGACTGAACGACAACCGCAGCTGTCTGATCCGATACAAGTTCCTTAAGCTTGTTGAGGTCCGTAGTGCCCTCGTTATAATCAACCTCAACGACGTCCAGATCAAGTCCTTTTGCGGTCGTGTATACAATTTCACGTGCTTCAGGATGAACGGTTCGAGAGATCACGATTTGCTTGCGCTTTGTATGTGCACTGGCGAGTGCGCTTGCTTCACCGAGCGCGGTTGCCCCGTCATACATGCTTGCATTGGCAACGGCCATCCCAGTTAGTTCACATATAAAGGACTGAAATTCGAATATTGCTTGCAGCTCGCCTTGGCTGATCTCTGGCTGATACGGTGTATAGGCGGTATAAAATTCCGAGCGAGAAATGACATGATTGATAACCACTGGCACATGGTGATCGTAGATGCCTGCTCCAAGAAAGCTGACATACTGTTCGAAGTCGGCGTTGCGCTCAGCAAGCTGTTTCATATGCTTCAAGAGCGCCGGCTCATCCAGCGCTTCTGACATCGGCAGCGTACCTTGGTAACGAACAGCTTCGGGAATATCGTGGAACAGCTCCTCCACGGAGGAAATGCCAATAACCTTCATCATCTCGGCTTGATCCTGTTCCGTCATCGGAATGTAACGATGCTTCTGCTTCATCTTGTAGTTCTCTCCTTCGGTCAGGATGGATTAGTCAACAGATGCTTGCTGTATGAAGTATGAAATGAACATAGTGTCATTATGCTTGATTACGTTTGTAAAATGGCGCTTTGATTACTTGGGCTTTCAACTGCTTTCCGCGTATTTCCACGTACACTTCGGTTCCGAGGTCCGCGTATTTGGTATCGATGAGAGCTAAAGCAAGATTACGCTTGAGTGTTGGTGATTGTGTACCTGTTGTTACTTCGCCGATCTGCTCGCCATCAGCGTATACGGGGTAGTGCGAACGGGCGATGCCTTTATCAATCATTTCCAATCCGATAAGCTTGCGCTTAAGGCCAGCTTGCTTTTGCTGCTGAAGGGCATCACTTCCGATAAATGGCCCGCTGTCCAGCTTAACAAACATGCCAAGTGAGGCTTCAAGCGGCGATATATCCTGTGAGAGCTCTTGCCCGTACAGTGGAAGTCTCGCTTCGAAGCGCAGGGTGTCACGCGCGCCAAGTCCTGCTGGCACGAGTCCGTGAGGCTCCCCAGCAGCCATAATGATGTCCCACAGCTTAGGTGCATCTACGGATGCAGCATATAACTCAAAGCCGTCCTCTCCAGTGTATCCCGTACGGGATACGAGTGCAGTCAGACCTTGAATATCTACGCGCTCCTTAAAGTGAAAAGGCTTCAATTCTGCCACAGGTGTGTCTGTAAGTGAACTTAGAATGGCTACGGCATTTGGTCCTTGCAGCGCAATCAATGCAGTCTCGTCGGATACATTACGGAGGCTAACGCCACTATCGGGTAAATGCTGCTCCAGCCATTCGAAATCCTTGTCGATATTAGAGGCATTAACGACTAACATATAACGACCCTCGGCAACACGATAGACAAGCAGATCGTCTACGACGCCGCCGTGTGGGTAGCAGAGCAAAGAATATTGTGCTTGACCATCAACTATGCGGGTAACGTCATTTGTGGTCATTCCTTGAATAAATGCTTCAGCATGAGGGCCTTCAATCCAAAATTCACCCATATGCGACACATCAAACAAGCCGGCTTGTTGACGAACGGCATCATGTTCTTTTTGAATACCGGAAAATTGAACAGGAAGTTCCCAGCCACCGAAGTCAATGCAACGGGCGCCAAGATAGTTGGCATATTGCGGAAATAAGGGGGTTCGCTTCAATTCTGTCATGTCATCACCTCGTATTATCTGTTTGACCAGCAACACATGCAAAAAAGGACAGGCAAAAGAAACGCAGGCTTAATAAATCAGCCTTCATATCTTCCGCTCTGTCCTTTGTACCTGAGAGTGTCCTCATAGCTTAGAAGCGATCGCGTTACTCGGGGTGAACGCTTACATCATTCTTTATGAGTTTCCCCTTGGGTGACCTTGTCACAAGTACAAGCCGTTGGCTCGCGACTGGCAAGATTCTCTCCAGAGGTGCGTCCGGTAAAAGTCCTTTTGCCTGAGAGATTCACCTTCATGGCTTACTCCTTCGGCGTTACGCGCTAGATTGCTAAGCCGTAATCTCTCCCTTTACCTTCATCCGCTGTTTTTAATTGTTATATCTACATTATTACTTGAACATTCCTGACATTGTCAATCCATTTATTCAATTTTGACGAAAAAGATAAGAGTATTGACAGGCACTATCCAACTGCACTACCCTAGAGGTAACTCGGGGACGCCTGCATAGGCGTTAATAATAAATGGAACATATAAGCAATTTGTTTGCACACGCAGAATCAGTCAGTTGTCTGTATGTTTAAAGTAGTGTATTCATTCCTTTATATATTCTTTATGGTCATTTTGTTATGATTACGCAAAGAAGAGAGGGTTCTATGATGAGCGAAATTAAGAACAACCTGCTGTACAGTGAGGAACATGAGTGGGCACTGGTTATTGATGAGCGCACAGTGCGCATCGGCATTACAGATCATGCACAGCATCAACTGGGCGACATCGTTTTTATTGAGTTTCCTGAGGTAGGTACAGCGTTGTCTGCTGGCGACAGTATGGGTTCCATTGAATCGGTAAAGACGGTGTCTGAATTGTATACACCGGTTACAGGTAAAGTGGCAAAAGTTAATACAGGGCTTGAAGATGCGCCCGAGCAAGTAAATACAGAACCTTATGAGGGTGGCTGGATTGTTGAGATCGAAGTTGAAGGCAGTATGGAAGACGCCTTAAAACAGCTGCTTTCTCCTGAACGTTACGCAGCTATTACAGAATAAGGGTACTATAATACGAGTGTTACATATTTCGAGTCTGTACATCTGTGAATACGGGGATTATCGTATACCTACAAGTTTATACTTTATTATATGAACGATAGGGACTGATGCTCTCTACTACCATTGCCCTGCACTTTTTCTGCAGGGCAATGGCAGTAGAACTCAGTCCTTTTTGGCGTTGAGCCGTGTGTCAGATTCGCGGGCTCTATGTATGCCTCTTACTAGTGCTGCGCGGGTTGCGTATGCTTACACTACAATCCGTGCAGACTCAAACTTCTAATTAGACTGCACTTGTTGAGTGACATGGACAACAACTTTTGAAACAATAAATAAAAATAATGCTTGAAATGGTAAGACATGCTCCTTTTCTGGCATCAGTCTCTATAGAAGCGGATAATCATGGCAAGAACAACAAAGATTTTGTAACTTGCAGCAGAGGAAATGAGGTTGGATGATGGTGATGACAACAGGCGAATTGTTCCGTCAGAGCGCAGCTGCGCAATCTATTGATACGACAGCGGCAGCGGAAATTTCCACAGTTCATGACACAGAGGAGGAGAAGCAAACGCGTGAAGAGTCAGAGCTTGTGAGGCTGGCTCAGCTTGGGGATCGCAGTGCATTTGGCGAACTCGTGCGCAGACATCGGCAAGAGGCATTTCGTTGGGCGAGGCAGATAACCAAGCAGGATGCGCTGGCGGAAGATATCGTACAAGATGCTTTATTAAAAGCATTCTTGCATGTGGGATCGGTAACGGATGCAAGCCGATTTGTACCTTGGCTCCATCGTATTGTTCGCAACCAAGCCTACACGAAGCTGCGCCGTGGCGGTCCATATGCCAAAGAAACGCCTGTTTCATATGATGAAGCGCCTCCTCATAACTTTGGGGTGGACTGTGCCAATGTAGAGAGCATTGCCAGACACGTGGCCTCGAGACAAGCAGGCACTTTAGCGAGTACTTCGGGCTCTACCGCCAGTGAGAGTAGAGGTAATGAGACACTGGAGAAAGTGATGCGCGGCGAAACAGCCGTTTTTATGGTGCAGATGCTGCAGCATCTAAAGCCCAAAGAACGACGCATCTTTGAGGCTCATTTCTTTGAGCAGCTGGCGCCTGCCGAGATCGCCGAACTGCTGCAAGTATCAACGGGTGTTATCTACACGTCTATCCATCGATCCAAAGCTAAGCTTCAGCAGCAAGTTATTCGTTCAACGCTCCGCTTCATGATACACGAGAGGAAGGAGCATGGCCTGATGAAACGCAAAGTGCTGGATGCGGAACGTTATAAGCAATTGTTCCGCAGGGCAAATGGCAAGCCATGTGCATGGTCATCAGCAGGATTGGCGATGTATGGAATGTTATCAAGTGCAGAACCGGAGCGGAACATCTCTTTGCATGAAGTCATGGGCTTGAGCTCGTTGCCATTCCGTCTGCAAGTTAAGGAGGGCACCGTAGATATTGCTGGCCCGACAGCTTACGATTGGCAGTATGTCTTTCGGCAAGGGATGCAGCGCTGTGGGGCTGAGATTCGTGTTGTTGGCACCGATTGCTTTCAAGCCCCGACTGCAGACCAGTTGAGTGATGCCCTTCGTCTTATTACGGAGAGCGTTGATAAGGGAGTTCCGGTTATGGTGTGGGATATGCACGTATCTGAATTTGGTCTGATTTATGGCTACGATGACAAACAACAGGTTGTGTATGCGATTGATCCGCTTGGGGATGGACCAATTTCTTATGAACAGTTGGGCCGTAGACAATTGGGAGAGCTGTTTGTAGCAGCTTATCGCTACCAGCAAAAGCTTAGGCCCGTAGATACATTCCGCATGACTTTACAGGATGCTGTACGGCATCTTCGCGGGGAAGATTGGCACATTTTACATTTTACCCATGGGCTTGAAGCATACACGGCGTGGGTTCATGCGCTGCGCAGCGGTACGGCTGATGTTTTAGGGAACGCCTATCAAGCAGCAACGGCGGCTGATGATCGCAGCTACGCTGCGCAATTTTTTTCGAGCTGGGTAACATACTTCAAATCGAAGCAGCAGCAATCCACAAGCGAGAAGATACAGTACGAGGCGTGGATGAATGATGCCGCGTGTTTGCAACAACTGTATGATCGAGCCGGTCAAGCACTCCTCAAAGTTGCGAAACGGTTCCCTTTCCCAACTGGGGGAAACCCGCGTGATCCAATAGCAGTTGACTATGCGGTCGCGGATCTAACAGAGGCTCAAGATGCGGAGCGGGAAGCGGCAGCAGTGATGCAGGAACTTATTTATAAAATGGAACGCTCTTTAGAGACGAAAGGATGATGAAAATGTTTAAATCCATACATTGTGCAGCTTTATATACAGAGGACATTGAGAAGTCAAAAGCATTTTACGGCAAGTTGGGCGTTCAGCCTGCCTGGGAAGTGAAACGACCGCTAGGAGGTGGGCAAGAGTGGACGCTCACCGGTCTGAAATTTCCTGATGGCGGGGCGCAACTGGTTCTGCAAAATAATCCGCAGCTAAAAGAGATCGATATTGAAGTTCAAGTAGAGAGTGTCAGTTTGGTGTATCAGCTCTTAAGCCAAGATCCTGAAGTAAAATGGATTCAGCCCCCTTTTCAAGTAGAAGACGGAAATGTTGCTGTTATGCAAGCGCCTGATGGGAATGTGTTGGTGCTAGTAGGCCCTTAATAGGATAAATGTGCTTTGCCAGTCATAATAAATAATTACAAACGCTGCCCCGTCTACCTATCAATAGAAGTGGACGGGGCTATTGACTGTCTGGCTAATGCTGTTTCTAATGCCCTGTGGCGATTGTAACAAGATCAGATGGCTGTGACCGTGGAAGCATAACAATAAATGTAGTTCCTTGTTCTATTAAGCTCTCTGCTCGTAATGTGCCTCCATGAAGTGCTGTGAGCTTAGCGGCGATGGCAAGGCCGAGTCCAGAGCCGCCATGTTCGCGTGAACGTGACTTTTCCACGCGGTAGAAGCGTTCAAATATGTAGGGCAACTCCGCTTCTGGAATACCTTGACCGGTGTCCCTAATATGGATTTGAACTTGCGCCTCGGAGGGGAGAATAGATACATGAATGCTGCCCTGCTTCGTGTACCGAATGGCGTTGTCGAGTAAATTTAACAACAATTGTTCCAGTCGTACCGGGTCGCCCCATACGAATAATGGCGGGTCCCCAGCTTCGACTTCAAGATTAAGCCCTTTCTCAGTCGCGAGGCGTAATACTTTTTCTACGGCATACGCCGTAATTAAACGAATATCAACGTGCTCCAATTTCATGCTGATCTGACCTTCTTCCATTTTGGACAAATCAAACAGATCGTGGATGATTCGATCCAATCTTCTGGCCTCTGAGCCGATAATTGCCAAGTATCGCTTCTTTTCCTCCTCACTTTCGTATAATTCCTCCTCGATCACCTGCGCGTATCCTTCTAAATAAGTTATCGGTGTCTTTAATTCATGCGAAATATTAGCGATAAATTCATTGCGTGAATCCCGATAATGCTTTAATTCAACAGCCAGCTCATTAATAGAACGTGCGAGCACACCAATCTCATCGTCGGAATGAACCGGAACGCGCGTATTCAGCTTGCCTGCCGCAATATGTCGTGTTGCGCTTGCCATCTGGAGCAGGGGCTTGGACATTTTCCGTGACAACAAATAGGTGAATCCAATGGCAATGACAATCAAGCCAAGCGTAGACAGCAACAGAACTTGTCGAACTTCTGCAATAAATTCCTCCACTGTTTGCAAGGAGCTCGCCACAATAACGGCTCCGCGAAAGCGATCCTCAATCATCATAGGCAGTCCTGCCACGATGTAATTTTCTTTGTTTAAACGCATCTCTGTGTCGAGTGGGTGACCCTGGCGCAACTGTTCCAAGTTCGCTGCTGTCAAAAAGGTAAAGCCGATCCCATGATGATGCTTGCTCTTGGCCGCAAGCTTACCCTCTGGATCAAGGACAAACACATGAACCTGCGTAAACTCTGCCATAGTTGATATGGCATCCAAATTAATATTGTCACCTGCGCTCATCATCGTAATAAGGTGTATAGCCAGTTCATTTGTTTTCCGATGCTCTTGCTGGACATTATAGCTCGTTAAAATACGTTCTGTGATCAAACTCATCGGGACAATGATGATAAGAAACAACGACATGATCGTAAATCCGATCTTAACATCAATTCGTTTCCACGGTCTGTTCATATCGGAGTACCTTTTAGATTGAATTTGTAGCCGACGCCCCATACCGTCTGAATTGGATCATAGCCAAGCCCGGCGCGATCCGATTTATCGCGAATGTTCTTGACATGATTATCAACGGAGCGGCTGTCTCCAACAAAGTCGATAGACCAGAGCTTGTCTAGGATGAGATCGCGCGAATAAGCCCGCTGCGGGCTTGCCGCGAGCAGATGCAGTAGTTCAAATTCTTTTGGCGTAAAGTCAATAAGGGTGCCGTTGATACTAACTTCATGACTATCCACATTAATTTCCAAGTTAGGAAATCGTATTTGCAGCTGCTCTTCTTTGCTTTCTGCCATGTTGAACTGATGCGTACGCCTAAGCAAAGCCCCAATACGCGCGATGAGCTCGGCCGGAATAAAGGGCTTAACCAGATAATCATCTGCTCCGTGGTTAAAGCCGCTGACAAGATCCTGCGTATCGCTGCGTGCAGTCAGCATTAATATGGGAATGTTCATCGTTTCGCGGATCGTGGAGCATACTTCCCAGCCGTCTATGCCGGGCATCATAATATCAAGGATAATGAGATCGTACTTCTCTTCACGGAGCAGTCGAAGTGCTTCTTCACCGCTTGCCGTTTCCGTTATCCCATATCCGTGACGTTTCAGATGAATCCGTAATAAATTGCGCATGTTAGCCTCATCATCAACGACAAGGATACGATATTGTGCAGGAGTCTCAGCAAACCTCATTAGGAATTCCCCCAGTATTAAAAAAGTACGTAAGTGCATTGTACCTTGAATAAACCATTTTCGAAAATTGGAGCTCGAATAGAAAGTTAGTCATTTCTCCCTGCTGATGATATCAGATAAATGTATGGAATATGTGTACGGGGCCCTTTTGAGCGATTTGTCATATATTCGGGTTATTTGTCACTGATGGCACTGCTTATTTAGGCAGGTACATGTGAAAAAGAGCATACCGAAACGCTGCGACAATTCGATATAATGGCTTATCCAACATCGATCCTATACATACGAAGACTATAACAAGACAGGGGTTGTCATAAAATGAAAAGAAACCGCGTGTTTTTCATTACGCTGGCTGCGGCAGTGATCTTGGTGGGTGTGTTTATACTAGGCATGACTTCATGGGAGAAGAAAAAAACGGATGACCAACAGGTGGCAACTGCAACGCTAGCTTTGGATACAGTTACTGCACAAATGAATCTATCGCAACAGCCTGTAAAGGGAGACCGAAAAGCTTCAGTCCAAATCGTAGAATTTGGTGACTACAAATGTCCGTCTTGCAAAGTATGGACGGATACGATATATCCGCTGCTTGAGCGTGACTATGTGAAGACAGGGAAAGCTGCATTTTATTATATGAATGACCCTTTTCTAGCTCCTGACTCCACATTAGCGGCGTTAGCGGGAGAGTACCTCCACAAGCAGGATGAAGGTTTGTTCTGGCGCTATCATGAATTAATGAATGAGAAGCAAGGTGCTAAAAAAGAGGCATGGGCCAACGAAACATTTCTCATTCAATTAATGGAGGAGCATTTTCCAGAAGTAGATCAAAGTGATTTCCAAAGCAAGCTTCAAGCCAAGGAATTCGAATCTATGGTAAATGCGGATATTGAAGTGGCACGCAAGTTTGAAGTAGGCGGTACACCAACTATATTTATAAATGGGAAGATGGCGCCAGATGGGGATTATGAGTCTTTAAAAGCCATGATTGAAGCGGAGCTTCAGGCGACAACTAACAAATCTACTAACTGATGGCCAAAATATCAAGTGAAACGTAGCTATTAGATGGATTACATCAATTCTACACAATTTGAAGATATACTGGAGCCAGAGGAGGAGATCAACATGAAAAAACGTCGTTGGATATTTACAGCTAGTTTGGTGCTCACCTTGGCGCTAGGTACAGGTGCTTATGCCGCTTCGGCATGGATGAACAAGGATATGACAAGCAAGACAGATCGAATGTCTTATATGAGAGAGATGCATCCTGAGATGACGGAGAAACAGATTGATCAAATGGAAAAGAACTGCCATGGAAAATCAGATCGCAATCGTCAAGTTCATGACGGTTCAATGATGAGAGATCGAAATGATATGTCACATATGATGGGCCAAATGTAAGATTGATGAGCAGCACAAAAAATAGGCTGTGTCAGACCGTTGATGGAAGGGGGAAGCACTCTTTCAACAACGGTTTTTTACGTATATTATGAAAAGAAAATGAGGTTTGCTCTAGTTGTCCAATATAATATAATCATAGAAATGAAAGGAGCATTAACGAGGTAAGTTAGCTCACACGCTGTAAACAGGAGGATCACAATGAAAATTGGCTTAATGAGGCACTTTAAAGTGGATTGGACGCCTGCTAACCATTGGATGACAGCAGATGAATTCGACCAATGGATAGTAGACTATAACCATTCGAACATTATTCCCGATCAGACTCAGGTAATGGATACGGATTGGAATATATGTTTATCAAGTGACCTGATACGTCCACGAGACACGGCAAATATCGTATATTCAGGTGATATTCAATGTCTGAACCTTTTAAGAGAAATTGACATAGCTCCAATTCTGCGATTGCGAGTGCGGCTTCATACTAATATATGGCTAGCGTTAGGCCGGATTGCGTGGTACTTTGCACACCGTTCTCAGCTGGAATCGAGAGTTCAAGTTACTGCACGTGCGCAGCACGTAATCGATCTAATAGAGTCGTATCAAGTAGACAACGTATTGGTCGTCAGCCATGGGATGTTTATTAAAGTATTAAATAAACAGCTGCGGGTGCGGGGCTATGAAGGACCATCCGTTAATGTCCCTCGTAATGGGGACTTGTATACGTACGAGAAATTGTAAGGAGCTGCTTATTACAATCATCACAGGGATTTAATGTAAAGAAGCTGAGGATGATGTATACTATATCCAAAGCTTTACTCAACCTCATATGGCAAGTGTTGACGCTGAACGTGAATAGGTCTTCATTCAGAAATAATACGACAAGTCATTTTAGAAGCTTGTGAACTGGAGGAAACAAGGGATGCCAGAACGACCATTAATTGGAGAGTATGATATTTATTATGAGAAGTACATAGGTTTAGTCTCTGAAGGGAACGTAATTGAGCGTCTAAAGGAGCAGATCCTAGTCAGTGTTAATCTGTTGGATACGCTAACGGAAACCCAGGCAAATCATAAGTACGCTCCAGATAAATGGAGTATAAAGCAAGTGTTTGGCCATCTTGCTGATACGGAGCGTATTATGAGCTACCGCTTGCTTCGCATCGCTCGGGGAGATGCCACGCCGCTGGCAGGTTATGATGATGAGGCGTATGTGAAAAGCGCATCTTTTGCAACCCATTCCATCCAACAGCTTCAAGCGGATTATCTCGCAGTTCGTCATGCTACGATCTCATTGTGTAATGGGATGGAAGAATCAGCTTGGCTAAGGGAAGGTATTGCTAATAGCAGCAGAGTAACCGCCCGCGCGCTTGCTTATATCATAGCAGGGCATGAAATCCATCATCTTAATATCATTCAAGAGCGGTACTTAAAGTAATCCAGTATTGGAATCATTTACTCACGCTATTCATCCTAAGGCAGTCAGAATCAATTTAAGCGTTGTTTTGAATCTGCCTTAGTTCGTAATAGATAGAATGGCCTTATCCTCGTAGTTGACGTTCACCGTCGATGACCAGCGTCATTGTAAGCGTGGTCGCGTCATAAACTAGGCAGAGGCCGATTAAATCTAAGTTGAGGTGAGTTCAATGGAGATCAATTACGTGTCGGATCAAGATTATCATGTATCGGGGTTAATGATTCACAATATTCAAGCACAAAGGTTCTGCGTATTTGATGTTGAAGCAACAGGGCTTAACCACGAAACAGAACATATTATTCAGATCGGCGCGGTCATCATTGAGCATCAGCAGATTCAACAAGCCAAAGTATTTAAGACCAATATTAAGTCCCCGAAGCCGATTCCAGCCGCAATTGAACGATTTACTGGCATCTATAATGCAGATATCGAAGATGCTCCCCCCTTACAAGTTATTTACAAAGATTTTGTTGAATTTACAAAAGATAGTATTCTAGTCACACACGCCGGTTACGAATTCGACCTCCCCTTATTACATCAGGAATGTTCTAGAAATCGCTTACAAATGCTCGATTCACCATGTCTGGACATTAAAGCACTATTTTCATATCTTCATCCGGAAATTTCGGATATTTTGTTTATGGATTATTTAATTCAATACTATAACGTCGCTGATACTAATATTAGAAGGCATGATGCGCTTGGAGACAGCGTGTTGACAGGGCGTATATTGTTGAAAATGTTGGATGAAATGGCCGAGCGTAATATTGAGCATGTTCAGTTCGCACAACCAGTGACTGTGAAAAGGTATCAAGTGAAGCCTTTATTGTAGATGAATTTTTTAGTGAGTGAGGACGATATGCCTAGATTGATCTACATGAAGAGTTTATGCCAACTTATAGGGGCCGCCTCATTTGATCCTGATAGGTATCGCGCTGACGGTGGCCCTCTTACATCTAATGTATTTAAATCAATATCCCAATATCGATTTCTATAATTGTTGACATACATGATGGGCATTGTAGTTTCCATGATCATAGGGGATGCAGTGCATTGATACGCCATCTTTAAAGAAAGAAAATGGAGGAAGTTGGCATGAACTGATGATGGATGTCTTTGTATACATTTCTACGTAGGAATGGAGGGTACTCGTTTGCTGCGGATGAAGCATGTGCAAAGCAGACTGGCAATACTCGGTATTTTATGTGCGTTCTCGCTAGCTTGTTTGTTCTTGGCAAGTTATATAAGACAGTATACAGGACGCAACGTGTATACCTTTTTACATTGGGATATATTTTTGGCATGGGTCCCTGTTTTCTGTGTACTGCTGATTGAACTCGTATATTGGGGCAAGTGGACAAGTCATAGGATCAGAGTCTTAATCATGTCGCTGTTAGGTCTGGTATGGTTGGCTTTTTATCCCAATTCAGCTTACTTGATTACGGACATGCTCCATCCCTTTGTGCATTATAAGCCTGCGGCAGGGATCCGGTTTACGCATGACATCGAATTTTGGCATCATCTGCTTGTCTTTGTTTCCGCAGCTTGGATAGGCTTAACGCTTGGGATCTATTCCCTCTACATCCTGCACTCGTTAGTGGCCCGATCGTTCGGCTGGATTACGGGCTGGTCGTTTGCTATCGTCGTGTTGGCTCTGAGCAGTGTGGGCATCTATATTGGCAGGTTTGTGCGCTGGAACAGTTGGGACCTGCTCACCAAGCCGGGTATTCGGATACAAGAGTTGTACCATATGCTCTTTGATCCCGTTCGTTTATATCACCTCAGCTCTTTTTCGCTCCTTATTTTCGGCATTACCATTTTAAGTTACGGGTGTGTGTACTGTTTTACATTTATCCGCAAGTAATAGGGTTACAGGGCCGCTAAATTAGCGGTTTTTTGCTGTAAATGGAAATTAGATATGGAGGAACTATGAGGAACTTGGACGGGAGTGTTACACGAATGATCATGAAGTTATATAATAATGGAATGGAAATAGAAAGATTTATGAGAAATATGGACAACTCGTACGTCTGATGGGTTGTTCAATGTTTGATTAGGGCGATTCCTCTATACGCGCAACATCATCGTTAACGACATGGTGAGCGCTTAACTAATAAGGAGGCCACAATGGAGACACTGCAATAATAATCTATTAGACGGTTCAGTAGTAGCACCGATCCTTAACTTACTAACTAAGGGGCATGCTAATTCTCAGATGATTACTGAATCGATCTACTGGTAATGGAGTTGAAATAGGAATGACCAACAGCCTGATCGTAGTATTTATTCTTACAATGATTATCCATACGGCTGAGACTTTGTCTTATTCGGTAAGATATGCTGGTGTTAAATTAAACAAGATAGCGGTTGCGTTATCTTTAACAGGAATTATCGTACTCGTGTCAAGAACAGCTAATTTGATTCAAGCGCCGCTAACCGCCAAATTTGTTGATTACGCAAAATTGCATCCCACTTTTGACTTGCTTGGCCATCTTCGTATTATTTTATTTGCAGCGTCCATTGGGACGATCATGGCTATTATTTTGTTTCCGACGTTTGTAAATTTGTTTGGCAGAATAATTGCAAAACTGGAGATAGCAGGCTCGATTCCGCGATTAGTATCAAGCGTGACGATTGGCCAATTAAAAAACACCAAGCACTACTTGAAGAGACCATCATTAAGATTGCAGCAATTCAGAGTGCTGGGCATACCCAAGCGCTTTATCTTATTAAATGTCATTGTGACGGCCTTTTACACGGTGGGTGTACTCTCGTCCTTATATGCAGCTCATCTATTACCGGCGTTCAGTACAACCGCTTCTCAAGCTTCTGGCATCATTAATGGCGTTGCGACGATTTTACTTACTATATTTATTGACCCGCAATTGGGGCTCATTACCGATAAAGCCCTGCGTGATGAACAGTCAAGACAGCAACTGGGGAAGATTTATACTTTGCTTATGACCTCACGCTTTTTGGGTACGTTGCTGGCACAAGCACTAATCGTGCCTGCAGCTTATTTTATTAGTTGGGTTGTAGGGCTGATCTAGGGCAATATTATACATGATCATGTTCTCATCTAGCATCTGCGGATGTTATTTCTGAAAGAGCCGTGTATTTGTTATCGCAGAAAAGGTGATGCAATTTGAACGAATGATGGTGGAGGAATCAGATGACGCAGCGAGGTTATGAATTCTATGATAATCAGCAAACTTTTGATAACTATATTGAACGGAGATCTTGGAACGATAATGTAAATGACACAATAGAGAAACCTATTGTGATGGAGATGATTGGCAATGTTGGCATGAAGCACATTTGTGATTTGGGATGCGGCACAGGTTCATTTGGAAATGAGTTGTTAGATCTTGGAGCTTCTTCTTATATTGGTATTGAAGGCTCGCAGAACATGGTAGCTCGGTCGAAGCAGGTGCTTAATCGCAGCAACAGTAAAGTCATACATACCGCTATGGAAGATTGGATGAATCCAACCAACACGTATGATCTAGTCATTTCAAGATTAGCTTTACATTACATTGAGGATTTGGACGCTTTGTTTGGCAAAGTGTTTGCTTCGTTGTGTTCAGGCGGAAGTTTTGTCTTCTCTGTGGAACATCCTGTTATGACTTCCTCCTTTGGTATGACCAGACAGGAGGGGCTAAAGCAGGATTGGATAGTGGACGGATACTTTGATACAGGTGTCCGTAAACAGGAGTGGCTGGGTGGAATAGCGTTGAAGTTCCATCGGACAGTGGAGGATTATTATGTTGCCCTGCAGGGAGCAGGCTTTGTTGTGGGCAGTCTTCGTGAATCCAAGCCACGAAGGGTACAATTTGCTAATGAAGAGGCTTTTCTGAGGAGAATGCGGATTCCGCTATTCTTGTTCCTGGAAGGTAATAAAAATTAGCGCGGAGAAGTCAGATAGCAGAGGGAAACAGATTCTATGATTCATGGATCTTTAAACATACGGGCTCCATACGAATTGTTGTATTTGTGCCCGTATGTTCTAATCTTATTTAATTAGGCTATTGGGGTCCCGTTCGCGACAGGAAACTCAGGCGCTAACAATATAACGTCCCCTTCCTCTGGCACGCCGCCCAGGACAAGAACTTCTGACTTATAACCTGCAATTCGACGCGGCGGAAAATTAACCACAGCTACAATTTGTCGTCCAATAAGTTTGTTCGGCTCATAACGTCTCGTTATTTGTGCAGAAGATGCCTTAATGCCCAATGAACCAAAATCAATCTGCAATTTAATAGCGGGCTTGGCTGCCTCCGGAAAGGGCTCAGCATGAATGACGGTACCGATCCGAATATCCAGCTTAATAAGGTCTTCAATTGTTGCCATATCCGATGTCATAACTAATCTCCTCGTTCTTTGAAAGGTAAATTGGAAAGTATTTAATACTAGCATTATAATTGAATGTGCGTTGCAATGGAAATAAGAAAGAAGTTGGAATCATGAGTGTGCAGAATGCAAGAGTAGCACAAGGACGAACAGCAGAAATACTTGGTTATGGCGAATGCTACGTACTAAAATGGTTCAGACCTCACATTCCTCGATCATTTGCGGAAGAAGAGTTTCGTATTAGTCAACTTGTATATCAGATGGGTGTTTCCGGGCCTAAGCCAATTGAACTTCTCGAATATGAACAACGTATAGGTATTGTATATGAACGTTTAGCTGGGAGGACAATGTTAAGTTTGATCGGAAGCAGACCGTGGAACATACGGAGCGAAGGGAAACGTCTTGCTAGGCTGCATACGGCCATACACGCTGCATCCATTCAGGAGCTGCCACAGCAGCATCGTGTGTTGGCAGAGAGAATTGAGCAGGCCCCCAGTTTAACCCACGCTGAGAAAAAGAGGGTCATGGACCAATTGCTCAGCTTACCAGAAGGCAGACAATTATGCCACGGAGACTTCCATCCTGATAATGTCATGATTGACCGGAAACAAGAATGGGTCTTAGATTGGATGACCGGGATGTCTGGCAATCCTGCTGGAGACGCAGCGAGAACGATATTGTTGTTGGAGATGGGAGCAGTGCCTGAAGGAACTTCCCGCTGGTTACAATCATTGCTTTCTTATATAAGGAGGCAGCTCGTGTACCATTATAAAAAGTCTTATGTGCAGTTAACTGGAATGCAGCTGAAGGAGATAGAGGATTGGATGATCCCGGTAGCAGCCGCAAGGCTAGTTGAAGGTGTGCCTGAAGTGGAGAAGTCTCAGTTGACTACTTATATTCGCAAACAGCTGCATATCATGAGCATTTGAATGTTGATCTGAATCACAACATGTTTTCATTTATCGCTTTAATAAGGTTTGAGGTGGCATGGATCGCCTAGTCTTTAGGTAGGCGGGACAATTTACCTGTTCTTAGGGAGAAATGAAGCACAATTTTGTGTTAAAATAGAGTGGTTACTTGTAGGGAAGGAGAATATTACTATTATGAATAAGCCCAATAAACCGGATTCACTACAGCACGTTGGTATTGAGCTGACGGCACTTGAGATTCACGAGAAAGAATTTGCAACCCGTATGCGGGGATATGATTCGGATGAGGTCAACGAGTTTTTGGACCGCATTATTGTGGACTACCAGAAGTTCGCTGTGGTTATTCGAGATATGCAGAAGCAGATTGACGAACTTAATGCACGTGCTGCTCATCAGCGGCAGCAGCCGTCGATTCCTGTGCAGCCTCCTCAATTTATGCAGCCGTCTCAGCCTGCACAACCACCAGTTACGCAGCCTGTTCAACAACGTTCTATGCTGCCTCACTTTGAGTTGGAGGAACTGCTGTTCCGTGTTCGTGAACTAGAGAAGCAAGTGTTTGGGAGATATCGCGACTAATTATACTTGTGCTACATATAGGATATAAGATGGGGTCTGCAGCTTATGCTGCAGATTTTTTTGTTTTTGGCCGATACTTAGCGTGGTGCAGCGGCAGCGGAGCATGTGCAGGGAACGTAATTGGCTCGTCAAAATCGATGAAGATGGAATATAATGTATCGTAACAGCAGGTAGAATTTACAGAGCTTTTTTACCCCTGATAATCAAATATGTGGTTTGCAGAATGGAGGAAGTATAATGGATCACGTGATCTTGATGAAGAGCTCGATACCGATGCTGCGCATATTTGACGTGGCAAAAGCTCGAGAATTCTACGTGGAGTACTTGGGCTTCCAAGTGGACTGGGAGCATCGTTACGGTGATGACTTCCCACTGTATATGCAGGTATCTTGGGGCGAATGCGTCATTCATTTGACAGAACATTATGGAGATTGCTGCCCAGGTGGAGGACTTCGAATAGAAGTCAGTGATATTCAAGCATTCCATCAGCTGCTTCATTCCCGGCCATATCGATATGCACGACCTGGACTTGACGATCAGGCGACAGAAATGGCTATTAGCGATCCATTTGGTAACCGTCTGATTTTCCACAAAGCCAGATAAATGCAGATCCTCTATTCTATAGCAGTCATCCGATTGTTGTAAAAGTGGATGCAGGATGCGTATATTTGTAAGTGTTGATTATAACATAAACATAAGGCATAGAAGGGGGGTAATCATGATGTCCAGTCGTGAACACGTAAGCACAGGCTCTCCATGGGAGCCTCTAGTAGGCTATAGTAGAGCGATTAGAGTAGGGAATGTTGTGGAGGTAGCGGGGACAACAGCAATGAAGGATGGGAAAGTCATAGCAGTTGGCAATGCGTATGAACAGACCAGATACATTTTACAGACGATTGAACAGGTGCTGGCACAGGTGGGAGCAAGCCTATCGGATGTAGTACGGACCCGTATGTTTGTGACGGATATTTCTGCATGGGAGGATATTGGGAGGGCCCATGGGGAGTACTTTAACACGATTAGGCCGGTAGCAACGATGGTGGAAGTAAAGGCATTAATTGATCCGGATTTACTTGTAGAAATCGAGGTTCAAGCCATCGTGGACAACGATAGAGCGATTGGATAAGCGTAGTGCCTCATATTTTACGCCGATCTAACAACTTAAAATATATTACAAATTAATGGTATTGTTAGGTTAAGATTTTGTATAATAGAACGTAGATTATAAATTGAAAGGAAGCGTGTACTATGAAGTTTAATGAATTTAAGTATGAACGTCCTGACATTAAAGAAATTGAACAACGGTTTAAAGAATTGTTAAATGGCTTTAATTCAGCTTCCAGCTTCGAAGAGCAGGATAAATACATGGCAGACATTAATCATTTACGCGGCAGCATCGACACACAAGCAACAATCGTAAGCGTGCGACATTCTATCGACACGACGGACGAATTTTACAAAGCAGAACAAGAGTATATGGATGAAATGGGTCCGGTCATTCAAGAGTACATAACGGATTACTATCGTGCGTTAGTTAATTCTAAATTTAGAACAGAGCTTGAGGATAAGTGGGGCGCCCAATTGTTCCAATTAGCTGAGCTGTCCTTGAAGACTTTTAGCCCAGACGTAATTGAAGATTTACAATTGGAAAATAAATTAACGACGGAGTATTCCCAATTAATTGCTTCCGCTAAAATTGTTTTTGAAGGTGAAGAGCGTACATTGTCTCAATTGACTCCGTTCGAACAGTCTACAGATCGTGAGATGAGACGCCGTGCTTCTGAAGCACGTTATCAGTTCATGGCGGAGAATGAAGAAACATTTGACCGTATATACAGTGATCTGGTAAAAGTACGCACGAAAATTGCAAAGAAGCTTGGTTATGACAATTATGTAGGGCTTGGCTACGCTCGTATGAACCGGACCGACTACAATGCGGATATGGTTGCGAACTTCCGCAATCAGGTATTAGAACATATCGTCCCAGTAGCAACGAAGCTGAGAGAACGCCAAAGCAACCGAATTGGTGTAGACACACTTAAGTTTTATGATGAAGGTTTCAGCTTTAAGTCTGGCAACCCGACTCCTAAAGGAGATCCAGACTGGATCGTCGCTAACGGTTCAACCATGTATTCAGAGTTGTCTCCAGAGATGAATGAATTCTTCTCCTTTATGGTAAACAACGGCTTGATGGATTTGGTTAGTAAGAAGGGCAAACAAAGCGGCGGCTACTGTACTTATTTCCCTGAATACAAAGCGCCATTTATTTTCTCGAACTTTAACGGAACATCAGGCGATATTGACGTACTGACTCATGAAGCAGGGCATGCGTTCCAAGTATATGAGAGCAAGCACTTTGAAGTGCCGGAATACAACTGGCCAACCTATGAAGCATGTGAAATCCACTCCATGAGTATGGAGTTCTTTACATGGCCATGGATGAAGCTCTTCTTTAAAGAAGATACAGATAAGTATCATTTTGATCATTTGTCATCCGGATTGCTGTTTATTCCTTACGGTGTGTCTGTCGACGAGTTCCAGCACTTTGTATACGAGAACCCGGATGCAACACCTGCTGAACGTAAGAGTGCTTGGCGTGCAATTGAGAAGAAATATTTACCACATCGCAATTATGACAACAATGACTACTTGGAGCGCGGTGGCTTCTGGCACAAGCAAGGTCATATCTTCTCAACTCCGTTCTATTACATTGACTATACTTTGGCTCAACTATGTGCTTTCCAATTCTGGAAACGTATGAATGCTGATTTCAAACCAGCCTGGGATGACTAC
The DNA here is from genome assembly GCF_022346885.1 of Paenibacillus sp. ACRRX. Lineage (GTDB taxonomy): Bacteria > Bacillota > Bacilli > Paenibacillales > Paenibacillaceae > Paenibacillus_B. Next base: position 540,614 of record NZ_JAKRNK010000002.1, on the reverse strand, counting down.
TTGAAGCTGTGTCAAGCTGGTGGCAGCCAATCGTTTGTTAATTTGGTTGAATATGCAGGTCTTATTTCTCCCTTCCAGGATGGCTGTATTGCTTCCGTTATTGGTGAGATTGAAAATTGGCTTAACAGCGTAGACGACACCATATTGTAACAATCTCAGAATCAACTGAAACGCTTGAAAGCCGCATGCACACGCATGCGGCTTCTTTCATTTAGAGCAGCAAGCTATTCAGAAATAGTAGAAATGTGTTATGATTAAACTTTAGAGGAACAATATGGATATTGTAAAGAGAGGATAGATTATGTTAGACCAACAGCAATGGATCAGGCTTACGGAGGATTACGTCCAGCAGCAGCTTCAACATGACAGCAGCGGACATGATTGGTGGCATATCGTTCGGGTACGGAATATGGCTGTCAAGCTTGCCCAGAAAGAAGGGGCAGATGTCTTTATTTGCGAATTGGCGGCTCTGCTCCATGATGTAGCAGATGAGAAATTAAATCCGACAAAAGAAGCTGGACTTGCCAAAGTAAACGATTGGATGGCTTCGATTGATCTGGATGAAGCAGTGCAGCAGCGAGTGATGCTTATCATCTCGACGATGTCATACAATGGAGGCCATAATCCATTGATGGAGACATTGGAAGGGATGGTTGTTCAGGATGCCGATCGTTTGGATGCAATCGGTGCCGTAGGGATCGCTCGTGTCTTTGCCTATTCCGGCTCCAGGAACCGAGTCATTCATGATCCGGGAATAGAGCCGATTCATTTTGATACGAATGCTGCCTATCGTCAGCACCAGGGCACTGCGATCAATCATTTCTATGAGAAATTGCTGAAATTAAAAGAACTGATGAATACGGAGCAGGGTAAGTTAATGGCTGCAAGCCGGCACCAGTACATGGTAGACTATTTGGCACGCTTTTATGAGGAATGGGATGGACGAGATACCTAACAAAGGGGACATAGATGGTTGGCCTGTTGTGGTATGCCGCAATAAATGCTGCGATTTATGGTGTACTTGAAGCCTGCTTATTTGACTCATAGGGTAAGGGAGGGTAAATATGACATTTCCGGAATTACACACGGATCGATTGCTATTAAGACAATTACGAGCAGATGATGCAGAAGATTTGTTTAGTTACTTTTCACTGGATCAGGTGACTGAATTTTATGATCTGGACAGCTTTACGAACTGTGAGCAGGCTCGTGAGCTCATCTTGAGTTGGGTGAGCCGATATGAACGGCAAGAGGGCATCCGTTGGGGAATTACCTTAAAGTCCGAAAACCGTGTTATCGGTACATGTGGTTTTCACAACTGGTTTAAGGAACATTTTAAAGCGGAAGTCGGATACGAGCTTCATCCAGACTATTGGCGGCAGGGGATCATGTCGGAGGCTGTAAATGCGATCGTCGGATATGGTTTCGAGCAGTTGGAGCTGAATCGTATTGAAGCGTTTATTGATCCTGCGAATGAAGCCTCCAGAAGGCTGTTGACAAAGATCGGCATGCAAGAGGAAGGTTTGCTCAGAGCGTGCTTCTTTGAAAAAGGTAAGTTTGTAGATGCTTCATTGTTTGCCATTTTGCAAAAAGGTAATAGAGATAAATAACAGAGACATAGGGGTAGAGGAATAAGATGAGTATGGGAATTAATGAAGTTGTGAACAAGCAAGCGGAGTCGTTGCCTCCTTTGGGCGTGTCGGGTCTAGGTGGATGGCTTATTATAGTTCAAATGGGGCTTTTCGCTGCTGTAGCAATGAATCTTGCAGGGATTTATCAAAGTTGGGATTTTGTTTTTGCAGAAAATATGTGGGATATGATCACAACGGAAAGTTGGGAATTTTATCACCCTTTATTGGCGCCAACTATTTTATTTGAAATTGTCCTTAACCTAGTAGTAGGTGGCCTTTCGATTTTTGCTTTGGTCCAGATGTATCGCAAGAAATCAAGTTTTCCAAAGTTAATCATAACCCTTTACATTATGTTTGCAATTATCCAAATCATTGATTATGCACTAATTATGCAGATTCCGCTGTTAAATGAAATGTCTGACATGAATTCGCCTAAAGATTTGGTACGGAGTATCCTCAATTGTGTAGTTTGGATCCCTTATTTTCTTCGTTCGGAGCGTGTGCAGAATACGTTTAGACGATGACATAATATGTTTGTATCGAATGTATCATGCTAAAGAACAGCCAGAGAGAATTCTTTCTGGCTGTTTGCTGTGCCTATAACAGATAAATTTGAATGCGACTTCTTGACGGAATGAAGGGATGGTCTTATGATAAATACGTCATCGATAATCATTATCAATTAATGTGGTCGATGCTTATCTATACAGTAGAAAGTTAATGGATGATGGAATTGGCAAATTAAGCCTTAATGTTAACATATTGGCTGAGACTGCTGTCTAAAATGGGGAAATAGCTAGGAGTGTAAGTCATGAAGAAGAGAGCTCATAATAGAACTAACACCACAGAGAATAAGGTCGACTCTGAATCTTCTGGTGCTGACAGTAAGCTAAGTCGTAGAGAATTATTAAAAATGGCTGGTGTTGGGGGAATTGGGTTGTTGCTTGGAGGGACTAGTGTAGGGAGTCTTCTTTCTGCTACAAGCAGTGATTCCTCCACAACGAACAGTCTACCTTCATCCACTGAAGATAAAGTTTCATTTTATGGAACACATCAGTCTGGCATCACGACACCTGCTCAGAACTTTGTTTGTTTTGGCGCGTTTGACTTAACCACAACGTCCATCGAAGATGTACGCAAGCTTCTTCAAACATGGACAAAAGCTGCTGCTGTGATGTCCGCTGGTCAGATGATTGGAGATATGAACGATAATCTGAATATGCCTCCTTCCGACACGGGGGAAGCAGTGGGCTTATCAACTTCGCGGCTGACGATTACCTTTGGAGCAGGTCCCGCGTTGTTTGACAGCCGCTTTGGACTGGCAAGCAAGCGTCCGGCTGCATTTCCGGACTTGCCCAAATTTGTGGCAGATGATATTCAGCCGCAATGGTCAGGCGGAGATCTTTGCGTACAGGTATGCGCGGACGATCTGCAAGTTGCGTTCCATGCGCTGCGTAATCTTACGCGGATTGCTCGCGGTACAGCCGTATTACGGTGGACGCAGGACGGATTCCAGCGCTCCAGCCATGCTGATCCATCGGGCAGCACGCCGCGTAATCTAATGGGCTTCAAGGATGGGACGGGTAATCCAGATGCTAATGATAAGCAGAAGATGAATGAGGTCGTGTGGGTCCAACCAGGCAGTGGAGCTTCCTGGATGGAGGGCGGCAGTTACATGGTCGTGCGCAGAATTCGGATGCGAATCGAAGTATGGGATCGCTCTAACCTTCAAGATCAGGAAGTGACCTTCGGAAGGCATAGAACGACAGGAGCTCCACTTGGCGGCACCGATGAATTCGAGCCTCTTGATCTGGAGAAGCGAGATGCTGCCGGAGAACTTGTGATCCCAGCCACAGCACATTCTCGACTGGCGCATATGGATGGCAAAGTTCAAATTTTACGTCGTGCATTTTCGTATTCTAGTGGTCTTGATGCAAAAACAGGGCAGATTGATGCCGGTTTGTTTTTTATTTGCTACCAACAAGATTTGCGTACTCAATTTATTCCCATGCAGAAGAAACTGGCAGCTACGGATAAGTTAAATGAGTATATTGTTCACGTAGGCAGTGCTACGTTTGCCTGCTTCCCTGGTGCTCGTGAAGGGGGATATATTGGAGAAACCCTGTTATAGCTCATAAGCAAGACAAAGCGGATCAGGTCATTGAATGCCTAATCCGCTTTGTCATGTGTTGGGGTGTCATTGAAGGCTATTTCATCGCGGTTATGCGATGGAGCTGTGCTTCTTGATAAGTGAGGAATATGCGCTCTTAGCACGCAGTCCAACCAGCTTGTCAGCAGCCTCTGCTTGTTTTAGGAACAACACGGTTGGGGTAGACATAATGCCATATGCCGCTGCTGTGGCAGGCGATTCGTCTACATTTACTGCTAGTATCGTAACCGTCTTGCTGTGTTCTTGTTCGAGTTCTTCCAATAGGGGGGCTAGTGCCCTGCAGGGTGAACACCATGGAGCACTAAAGTATAATAAAGTTACACCAATATTTTGAATATATTCAGTCACATTGTGATCCGTTACATATTGCATGGATCGTCCTCCTTTGGATGAGCCATATCGGCTGTAATCGATGAAATACGCTCTACCAGATTAGATCTGATCATCGTTAACAGTGTAATTTGACGATCGATCTCCTCCAGTTTTTGCTGGTATACTGGCAATACTTCCTCGCAAAAGGCTTCTTTATTTTTTAGCACACAATGCAAAAAGCTTGATATTTGTTCAGTTGACAAACCTAATTTTAAATACAATTGAATCGTCTGTACTTGTTCGACAGCAAGGGATGAATATTCTCGATAACCGTTCGGCTGCCGAATTGGTTTTATTAAGCCTTGCTGTTCATAATAGCGAAGCGAGCGCAGGCTTGCGCCGGTACGTGCCGACAGTTCCCCAATTTTCATATCTGTTCTCTCCTCGCGAGGGATTGTGTATATCATAATCCCTATCATTAGTGTTAGGGTCAAGTAAAATTTCTTAGGATAGGCATGCTCGGCTCAATCCGTTATAATGCTTGATAATAGTTATCAATTACAAGTGATCAATACGATATCGGAGCGAAGCGTATGAAAGAAAGAAATTATCAGCCTGATTTTCATCACAATTTTAATCAATTTTTTGATGTGCTGCAGTTGGATAGATCAGATCGAGCGAGGACAGAAAGTATGGCATTCCATGCTCAATTAGGTCATGGTAGCATACATCGATATGTACCGCGTATGGATATGGAAGTGATCATTTCGGAGTATCAATTTCACCAACAACACCATATCAGCTTATATGCCAACAATCCTATGGTGGAATTAAGTTATTGTGTCAAAGGCAGACGAGCCGTGAGTATAGGGGGCAGCGAGCACGAAGTCGTGCCTGGTACGTGTATGCTGCAATTTATTGATGATGTTCAGGTTCATTTTGAGTTTGACAGCAGCCAGCCTTTTTATATGGTAAGTATGGCGATCCCTGTCGCCACTTTCCATCATTTCATCGAGCAGGCAAATGGTGATAGAGCTATTGAGTTTAAGGATATCATGGATAGACGTCCATATCGGATGTTTAATCAAATGATTCAGCCTGCGGATTCAATCCTTCTGAACCGAATCATTCGGGCATCCCAACTGCCCAGCACCCGTAATATTGAAATGGAGTGCGGTGTGTTGGAATTGCTTTCATCAGCTTTTCGTTCCTTTCTACTAGAAGGCCAAGCAGAATCGAGCAAGTTGACAAGAAGTGATATGAACATGTTGAAGCATGCCCGGGACATTATGCTGCAGCAAATGATAAATCCACCGACGTTGTTAGAACTGTCGCGAATGATCGGAATGAACGATTATAAGTTAAAGATTGGCTTTAAGGAGATGTATGGCAACACCGTATTTGGTTATTTGCGTGAGAAACGGCTTGAGAAAGCTTTTTTATTGCTGCAGGAAGGAAACGTAAATGTGACAGAGGCTTGCTGTGCTGTCGGATATTCCAACCCGAGCTATTTTGCGGAGGCATTCCGCGACAAGTACGGCATTAATCCTGGAGAGTTCGTTAGACGCATATAAACGTATTTTTCAGCATCGAATGTGTATTGCAATATTTTAGGAGTCAGCCTGATCAACAGGCTGGCTTTTTTGTGCTGCATGCTGCTGGCACTTATCCCGCCAACCAGTGCCGTATTCCGTCTACTGGTAGATGTGTGACCGCTGCACATTGTAACATGCAAATGACGATAATGAGAATCGTTATTATATGGTTGCCATAAGTGCCACCGAGAAAAGGGAGAGAAATATTACGTATGTGGAGAAAAAAGACAATAGCAATGATGATGGTTGCGATAACGGTATTATTTTCGGTGGGTTGTGCATCCTCCAGTGAAAATTCTAGTGAAGGTCGGTTAGCGACGCCTTTAAATGATAACCAAGAAGTTGTTCAACAATCAGAAGCGACCTTCCCGAAAACGATTACTCATTTGAGCGGTGAGACTGTGATTGCTCATAGGCCAATCAAGATTGCGACCCCATATATCGCTTTTGTGGATTATTTGGCGGTACTGGACGTATATCCGGTTGCGGGGCAAGGGATAGGCACGATTAATCAAAATTTTCCGAATCTAAGCAAGCTGCTGCAAGGTAAGGAGATCATTGACCTTGGTATGGAAGTGAGCATGGAGAAGCTGCTAGCCGCAAATCCAGATCTCATTATTGCTGCGGATGACATGATCGATAAGTACGACCAACTTCAGCAGATAGCACCTACCGTCATCCTGCCTCAGGCTGGAAATTGGCGGGAGACGTTAATCCAGCTTGCTGACATGATCGGCAGGGAAGGGAAGGCGGAGAGTGTACTGGCTGCCTTTGACAAGAAATCGGCAGCGTACAAAGCGAAGCTTGCCGAGCGCGGACATGAGACTGTACTGTTTGCGATGTACAGCGGCAAGGAACAATTCATCACTTGGGAATGGGAGCGATTCGAACCATTCTACAATGGATTAGGACTTAAACCAGTACCAGGTACGGAAAAAGGGGGGCCTTTAACTTTAGAAGGCCTGGCAGTTCTAAATCCGAATCATATATTTGTCATAAATAATTGGCAAAATCCGATCCAGGGAGGCGTAAGCAAGGCGTTAAAGGATAATGAGGTTTGGCGGAGCATGGAGGCTGTTAAGAAGGATCAGGTTTATTATCTGGAAGACCCATCACTTCCAGGACCGATGGCACTAGCCAAGATTAACGGCATCGAAGATATCATTCAAGCGATGGGACACTAGTGCTTTACGAGAATGTGAAGGAGAGAATAAGAGATGAAAAGTCGATTCATGATCATGTTCTGCATCGTGCTAGGTGCCATGATTTCGATTGCTGCCTTTAATCCTATAATTGGACCCTTGTCTCGTAACTTGGGATTAAGCGAGTTCCAATCGGGATGTCTGGTAGCGATATCGGGATTATGCTGGCTTCTTGGAGGCTATTACTGGGAAAGAAAACGATTTATGCCGAGGAAAGCGATGCTAATTATGGTCATGGTCGTGTATTTGTTGACACTGCTCGGATTCGGCTGGCTTGCGGATCATGCAACTGCTATTACATCAAGCACTACCGGCTTGTTTTGGATTTTTTTTGTACTACGTACAGTAGCAGGCTTCTTTTATGGCGGAATTCCTTCCTTGGCTCAGGCCTACATCATGGGATGGACAACAGCAGATACCCGGACGAAGGGAATGGCGCTTTTTGGGGCTGCTAATGGACTCGGCTTTGTCATGGGCCCTGCACTTAGCGGTGCAATGGCACCGATTAGTTTAACAGCACCGATGTATACGGCAGCGATATTCCTACTCTTAATGGCAATTTTATTCGGGATATGGATTCCCAATATGCCATATCAAGAGACGAGAACTCGTACGGCCTCATTATCGCCAAATGATAGCCGTATCCGCCTTTATTTAGGGATAGGCCTAATTTTATCCGTCGCGCTAAATATCGTTCAAGTGACGATCGGATTTTACATCCAAGATCAGCTGCACTATGATGCCAGCGCTACGATGCAATTAATTGGAACGGGCTTGGCCCTTTCTGGTGTAATGGTAGTCGTGTCTCAGGTCGTGATCAGTAAATTTTTACGCTGGAGTACAACCGGTCAGCTTTATTTGGGTCTTAGCTGTGTTGGAATAGGATTGTTGGGCTTTGTTTTGTTTGTGGATTATGCATACGTTGCTTTTATCATACTAGGGGTTGGTATCGGATTTACGATGCTTGGATACAGCGCAGGTGCATCACTGGCTGTGCAGGATCATGAACAAGGAAGTGTGGCGTCATATATTGCTTCTTTACAAGGTGGAGGTGCATTTGTAGGTCCGTTACTCGGAACAATGCTGTATACGACGTATATTAAGCTTCCCTATGTGCTCGGCATTACGTTAATGGGGTTGTCGTTACTGTTTGTATGGCGCAAAAGACAAGTGCGGCAAACCGCAATGTAATTATTTCCTTCACGAGAAGAGAGAATTAAAGTATAATCAAAATATTGATAATGATTATCATTATTTATTGTAATGTAATTTTATAGTTTTAACGGATTTACTTAGACGATAAGGGAGATGGTGATAGCAGTCCAGTCAATAGAGAGCAGTTAGAAAGACTGCTATTGTGTATGTACATGATAAGCTCGGGTAATTGATGGGGAATTGTTCAGCCCGCTAATTGAAATAAAGCTTTTCAGTCGAAGGACTGAAAAGCTTCTATTTATGTGTTGCTTGTCTATTTTGTACAAAAAAACAGTTCAGTTTGTCCATTGCAGTGTGGTTAGGCTCTGGCCTACAATATGTTTTATGTGCGATTGAGAATCAATATCAATATAATTTACTTTTTTGGAACATCATCTCGAGAACAAGGGTGGCAATCATGAGTCAAACTATTCGTTCAGCAGTTGAAGCAGAAGCAGAACCAGCAGTTAAGTTCCAATCTCGGCCATTGACTGCAACGTTGATCCTTATTGGGGGTGTCATTGCCTTAATATTTGGGATCGGTATTTCGGTATCCTTGGGTGCAGCAGATATTAAGCTGCCTACTGTATGGGATGCAATCTTTAACTTTAATGGAGAAGTGACGCAGCATCAGATCATACAGGAGCTTCGCCTTCCTCGTGTATTAGCAGCAGCTATGGTAGGTGCGTGCTTTGCAGTTGCCGGTGCGATTATGCAGGGGATGACACGTAATCCGCTGGCGGATTCAGGTCTCCTAGGCATCAATGCAGGCTCAGGCTTTGTGTTAGCGTTATGCTTTGCCTTTTTACCTGGACTGCCGTACATGTATCTCATCATGTATTCCTTTATCGGGGCGGCTGTGGGTGCTGGGCTGATATATGGTATTGGATCACTTGCGAAAGGCGGTTTAACGCCTGTACGTCTAGTATTGGCAGGTGCAGCATTAAGCGCACTGTTATCTGCATTAGGAGAAGGAATTTCATTATACTTCCGCATTGGTCAGGATTTGGCCTTTTGGAGCGCAGGTGGAGTAGCGGGTACGAAGTGGTACCATTTGGAGATTATGTTTCCTTGGATTGCAGCGGCAATAATTGGAGGGCTGATTCTGTCCCGTTCGATTACGATGTTAAGTCTTGGGGAGGATATTGCAAAAGGCTTGGGTCAACGAACCGGTCTGGTTAAGCTCGCTGGTACCATCATTGTACTTATTCTAGCGGGTGCTGCGGTTTCGGTTGCGGGTGCGGTCAGCTTCGTCGGCTTGATTATTCCTCACTTGACTCGTTATCTGGTTGGTGTTGATTACCGTTGGATTATACCGTGTTCTGCTGTGCTTGGTAGTTTGTTAGTTGTTTTTGCAGATTTAGCGGCTAGAATGATTAACCCACCGTACGAGACGCCAATTGGCGCTCTTATCGCCCTTATCGGTGTTCCTTTCTTCTTATATCTAGCACGTAAAGAAAGAAGGGAGCTGTAGAGATGGAAAATACAATTATAGCGTTAAGTGAGCGGCGGAGGAAAAAGCGTGGCGTAACTGTGCTTGTCATATTAGGTGTATTAATCGTTATTGCTTTAATGATCAGTGTAAATACCGGGCACATCCGGCTATCCCCGATGGAGTTGATCCGTACGTTGTTCGGCTCGGGCACAGCAAAGCAAAATCTGATCTTATTTGAATTCCGCCTGCCTCGAATTGTTATAGCTGCCTTAATTGGGGCGGGATTGGCTGTATCAGGGTGCATTATGCAAGGGATCTCACGGAATGCATTAGCGGACCCCGGCATTCTGGGTATCAATGCAGGAGCAGGGTTAATGGTGATGCTGTTTATCTCCTTCTATCCGACGACGGCTGCTGCACCAGTGTATTTGCTCCCAGTGCTGGCATTGATTGGAGCAGGCTTAACAGCAGCTCTCATTTACGCGCTTGCTTACAAGCCGCATGAAGGTCTGTCTCCGACGCGCTTGCTGCTGACAGGGATTGCAGTTGCAGCGGGAATAAGCGCTGCGATGATCGTATTGACCTTAAAGCTGAGCCCGGAAAAATATCAATTTGTAGCGACCTGGTTGGCCGGAAGTATTTGGGGCTCCAATTGGAAGTTTGTGCTGGCGCTACTCCCATGGATTGTCATTCTGCTTCCATATGTGTTCTATAAAGCACGAGTAATGAACATTTTAAATCTGGGAGACCAGACGGCAACTGGACTTGGTGCCCCTGTAGAAAAGGAACGCTTCGCCTTGATTGCGGCTGCAGTCGGACTTGCGGGGGCGTGTGTAGCAGTAAGCGGCGGGATTGGCTTTGTCGGCTTGATAGGTCCGCATTTAGCACGGAGACTAGTTGGTCCGAAGCATCAGCTGCTGCTGCCTGCCTCTGCATTAGCTGGAGCACTGCTTGTCCTCGTATCGGACACGATTGGACGCTGGATCATCCAGCCTTCTGAGGTACCTACTGGAATCGTAGTTGCTGTGGTAGGTGCACCGTACTTTTTATACCTGCTTGCAAAGTCCAAAGCATAGGTATGTTACTAGCGCAGTGTCAAAGAACTTTAAGATGAGAGTGAGGGAATATAATTGCTGCGACGCTTTTTCGCCTATTACAGGCCATACAAATGGCTGTTTATATTAGATTTCTCTTGTGCCATTATTGCTGCGGCATTAGAACTTGCATTCCCGCTAGCCGTAAACCAGGTAGTAGATAAGCTGCTGCCAAGCGGACATTGGGATTGGATTCTTTGGGGTTGCGCAGGATTACTAGGAATTTATGTTATCAGCTCATTCCTGCACTTTGTTGTTACTTATTGGGGCCATAAATTGGGGATCAACATTGAAACAGATATGCGAAAGAAATTGTTTGATCACGTACAAAAGCTGCCGTTTCGGTTCTTTGACAACAACAAGACAGGACATCTTGTGTCTCGTATGACCAATGACCTGATGGATATCGGGGAGATTGCACACCACGGCCCTGAGGACTTGGTTATTGCGATTATGACGCTGGCAGGCGCATTCGGCATTATGCTGGGGATTAATTGGCAGTTGGCGGTGCTTACCTTTGTCATTATTCCACTTATGATTTATTTATCATTATATTTCAGCCGCAAGATGTCGCGAGCTTTTGATCGATTGTTCAAAGATATAGCTGATTATAATGCCCGCGTTGAGAACAACGTCAGCGGCATTCGAGTCGTGCAAGCATTTGCAAACGAGAAGCACGAGATTGCTCGTTTCGCCGAGCGTAATGAACGTTTCCGTCTAACCAAGTTGATCACGTATAAGATTATGGCGTGGAACTCTTCACTAAGTTATATTTTAATGAAATTTGTATCGTTATTTGTGCTCGTGTGCGGTACTTGGTTTGTTATTGAAGGAAAAATGACATACGGTGAATTTATAGCTTTTGTGATGCTTTCAGCGGTGTTTCTACAACCTATTCAGCAGATCAACTCCGTTATTGAGACCTACCCTAAAGGTATCGAGGGCTTCAAACGATATCTAGAACTGCTGGAAATGGCGCCTGATATTGCAGATGCTGAACATGCCAAGCCTGTCAAGCATTTAAAGGGAGATATTGCTTATAAAGGTGTTACCTTCGGATACGAAAATAAAGATAAGGTGCTGCGTCAAGTTGATCTCACGATCAAAGCGGGTGAGACTGTGGCGCTTGTTGGACCTTCTGGCGCAGGCAAGACGACGATTTGCAGCCTGCTGCCTCGCTTCTATGAGATTGATGAAGGTGCAATCACCATTGATGACATCGATATTCGAGATATGACTTTAGAATCATTGCGCAGTCATATTGGTATCGTGCAGCAGGACGTCTTTTTATTTGATGGGACGATTCGCGAAAATATTGCTTACGGTAAATTAGGTGCTCCCGAACATGAAATCTGGGAAGCAGCGCGGCGTGCGCAGCTGGAAGAAGTAATTTTGGCGCAGCCAGAGGGTCTGGATACCGTAATTGGGGAACGCGGCGTGAAGCTCTCAGGGGGGCAGAAGCAACGTTTGTCTATTGCACGTATGTTTTTGAAGAATCCTCCGATCCTCATACTCGACGAGGCAACGTCGGCGCTTGACACTGAGACGGAAGCTGCTATCCAGTTGGCACTTACTCAATTATCGAAAGGAAGAACAACGCTTGTTATAGCACACCGTCTAGCTACCATTAAGAATGCGGATCGTATCGTCGTGGTTGCGGATCAAGGAATTGCAGAGCAGGGCAGCCATGCACAGCTTCTTGAAGTAGGCGGTACTTACAGCAGATTACACGAGGCACAATTTGGCGCGTAACATATCAAGCTGCTGCTAGCATCAAAGTCTTGATCGTTCGTAATCTAACAATACACCATTGGACCTTGGGGGATTTGACATGTCAGAACAATTGGAACTGTATGATGTCACCATTATAGGAGGCGGCCCCGCCGGCATGTACACGACTTTCTACAGCGGCATGCGTGATCTGAAGACCAAACTGATCGAAGCGAAGAACGAACTGGGCGGACGTATGCTGATATATCCAGAGAAGATGATCTGGGATGTGGGTGGCGTTACTCCTATTTTATGCGGAAAGCTGATTGAGCAATTGGAACAGCAAGCTAAGACGTTTGACCCGACTATCGTGCTTGGACAGCAGATCACGGGCTTGGAGAAGCAGGCAGACGGAACTTTTATATTAATGTCAGACACAGGTGAGAGGCATCATACACGTACCATTATTTTGGCAATCGGTTATGGAATCTTAACGATGCAAAAATTGGAGATAGAAGGTGCGGACCGTTATGAGGTGACTAATCTGCACTATACGGTGCAGGAACTCGAGGTATTTAGAGACAAGCGGGTTGTCATCTCAGGTGGTGGGAACTCGGCCGTTGACTGGGCCAATGAATTGGAGCCAATTGCTGCAAGTGTTACTATTGTCCATCGTCGCGATCAATTTGGCGGTCATGAGCGCAATGTTGTGAAGATGAAAGAATCCTCTGTTCAAGTCAAAACGCCTTATGCAGTTAGTCAATTGCACAGTAATGGCGAATCCATTCAACAGGTAACAATCTCTCATATCGAAACGGGGGAGACCGAGCTGGTGGATGTGGATGCAGTTATTGTAAACCATGGCCTGAAATGTGATTATGGTCCGCTAGCGCAGTGGGGATTAGCGATGGAGGACGAGACAGCGTTAGTTAGTCCGAAAATGGAAACTAACATACCAGGCATCTATGCCGCTGGAGATTTTGTTAATTTTGAGAGCAAAGTTCGCTTAATTGCAGGTGCGTTTACAGATGCAGCTCTTGCATTAAATAGTGCCAAGACTTACATGGACCCGGAAGCACCTGCAGTGGCCTATGTTTCCTCTCACAACGAACGGTTTAAAGAAAAAAACAAGGCGCTTGGTGTAGAGAGCTAAGTGCGGCCTGTCTACATTAGGTATATGTTGTAGCTTTCATCATACTGCACGTCATAAAGGCATCATCTGATATTAAGAAGGAGGCATCCAGGATGCAAGTGCTAAAAGAACGTCTTCATACCGAGCAGCTCCAAATTGCATATGGGGATACGCCAATCGTTAAAAATTTGAATTTGACGATACCTGATGGAAAAATCACGGCGTTAGTTGGCGCCAACGGTTCAGGCAAATCTACGATTCTAAAGGCGATGGCGCGACTTATGCGACCCAATGCAGGAGCAGTACTGCTGGACGGACAGTCCATACAATCGAAGTCAACCAAGGAAGTAGCAAAGCAATTGGCTATACTGCCGCAGAATCCAACTGCGCCCGATGGATTAACAGTGTCTGAACTAGTCTCTTACGGGAGATTCCCGCACCAGAAGGGCTTTGGCTCCTTGACGGGTGAGGACAAGAAGATCATTCAATGGTCGCTTGAAGTGACGGGCATGACTTCATTTCATGATCGTCCAGTAGATAGGTTGTCTGGTGGTCAACGTCAACGTGCTTGGATTGCGATGTCGCTGGCGCAGCAGACGGACATTTTATTTTTGGACGAACCGACAACGTTTTTGGATATGGCACATCAACTGGAAGTACTGCAATTGCTTCATAAGCTGAATCGGGAAGAGAAACGAACGATCGTTATGGTTGTACACGATTTAAATCATGCCTCAAGATATGCACAGCATATGGTTGCCATCAAGGCGGGGACTGTTATTTGTGAAGGTACTCCCGTTGAAGTTATGAATAAGAAGGTGCTGCGGGAAGTGTTTGCGATAGAAGCAGATATTATGCCTGATCCGAGGTCCGGGGTTCCGCTTTGCTTGCCGTACGAATTGGCCGCTTTGTCTGCTGTGAAAGCATAAAGACGGGAGGGGGATGGGATGGATGCACAATCCATATACACGATCCGTCAAATTATTCGCAAGTGGCATCGCTATTTAAACAGTAAAATGTTCGGGACAAAGTATGTCATTCTGGAAATTATGAGCGAGCATAACAATTGTACAGTTGCCGATCTGGCCAATATGCTATCTTTAACGTCTGCTGCAGTTGAAGAGGCTATCCATAGCTTGGTCATTAGCGGCTTGGCGCAATGGGTGCCCGGCAAAGAATCAGTGATCGTTCCTACAAGCACGGGCATTAAAATAGCGCATTCTGTTCGTGCAGGCCGAATGAAGTGGGCGCAGCAGCATGTTGGCGGCAGTGCTGTTCAAGAATTTCAGCAACTCTTTGAATTGTTAAATGAAATGGTATGTGATGTTGAACAACAAACCGCAGCAGCGGCCCAACTTCAGAGTGCGGACGATTCTGTTATAGATCCTTTTGGATACATGGTAGAAAAAGAGGCGAGCAGTCCATAAGCGGGACCGCTCGCCTCTCATTTCGTTCAGGAGTTGTATCGCTTACATTTTTAGCTCGGAATCTCAAAAAGGTTTCATGCCCAATGTATCCAGCTTCTCATTGGAAATATTAATTCCCATCTTTCCAGTAATATCACGGTAATGTCCAGCACGACGCTTAACTGGGCTGCCATCTGTTTCGCCAAGATTGGCCTCGAGTCCATTCAGAACCATGATCGTAACACCAAATCCTGGCGAACTTAGTCCTTTCGCAGTCAGTTCCTTGGTTGGTTTCCACTTTCCGACCATAACGTCATGTGCGGATGGCTTTGGCGCTTGTGGAGTCATCCAGAACAGAATGGCTGTCATAAATCCGACCTTTCCATCTGCGGCAACAATTTCAGGATTTTTGAGCAGGATCTCTTTGTCTCCATAAATAACGGAGCTGAACAAGCCGTAGTTAAAGTTCCAACTCAACATGATCGGCCCCCGGCCATAGTATCTTTTGTCCTTGTAGCCAGGGTAGAGTTCGCTGCTATTCGGATCCACAAAATTTGATGTGTTTTTACCGGTTCTACCTGCAATATTTTCGTTCCAGAACAGTCCCCAACGCAGCGGACCGCCTGGAGCTGTGTCCCAGCCGCCGCCTGTCTCATGCGAGAGATTTGCGAGTAAAGCCGCAAGTTCCCGCTTACGGTCTTTCTTGGTACCTTCTTTCAAAAACGAGCCGTAATCGACAATCTGGACGACTAAATTGCGCTTGCGGTTGATATCAGAGTTAAAGTTTGCAGAACGAGATACTAGCGTTTCTGCTCTGGCATCTTTATCGAATCGGTATACTTCCTGTGCATTAAGGTCACCTTCTCGGCTAATGACCTTGTACTTAATGTTTGCAACTTCAGCTACGGCTTGAATCAAATTGTCGTAGGAGAAATAATCCGTCTGGTTGGCATTGTAATAATCTTTGCCTTTGGCTGCTTTGTGCCACTCGGTAGAACCTAACCGATAAGGAAATAATTGTTCATAATCTTGTTGTGGTAACGCTGCCTTGACCGCCTCTACCGCTTTATCCGGCACATAGTCAGGGTCAATACCGTCCCATTCTTTACGAATTTCCTTTCGAGTGAGAAGTCTGCTCTCGCCAACTTGCAGCGAACTTTCTTGATTATACCGATCGCCAGTGTGAGATTTGTGATGGGAACTACTGTTATGTACCTGCTCGGTAGAATAGGTTGAGATGTTTCTGCCTGCAGCAGAGAGGTCAGATGCAAAGGCTGTAAGCGGTGTCATAACAAGTGATGCGCCAACAGATAAAGAGACAGTCCGGTGCACCAGGCGGCGTGTTAAGCAATTTTTCCTTGCGGACATAATCATCCTCCTTTAATTAGGGAATGGTTCATACATATTCACCTACTCAACTAATCATGTACAATTTGACTGTTTGACATGTTCTTAACCAGAAACAGATAGTATGAGCAGCCTTATACGTGAGGAAGCCGTCGAGAATAATCGACGGCTTCGAAGGTATAGGAAGTCAATTATGAATTCTTAGGAGGTTTGGCTTAACAGTAAGGGAAGTGCCTGAAGGAGTCGCTCTCTTGTTAGAGCATCGCTGAGATTCCAGTGTAAGGCGTTTACTTGGTATACGTACCCAGCGCGAACGGCCGAAAGTTGTTGCCAGCTATCGCTGCACATAAGCCGTCTTGTTGCTTGCCTGGAGAGCTCATTGCCGTTGATCAGCATAAAGATACGGTCTCCAGCATAGTCGGCAACTTGTCCAGAATTAATCTCCATAAAGCCAGATCCAGAATCTAAAATATGTTGGATCTTGTCCACTGGTCTAAATCCAACAGGATGATATAGAGCAGATGACAGCCCTGTAGTGCCCATCACAAAGAGTCGATCACCGTGATCATAAATAAAGACAGAAGCTGTCTCACCGGGCTTGATATGGGCTCGTAGTTCACGCCACATGGCATTTTCTTTGGCCGTATAGGTGTCAAGCCATTGCTGGGCCTCACGCTGCTTGCCAAGAAGGCTGCCAAGTGTATGCAGGCGTTGATCCAATGGAGCAAAGGAATTAAACGTAACAGTTGGCGCAATCTGTGAAATGGAACGATACAAGCTTTCGTCTTCATTTGCCATGATAATTAAGTCAGGTTCCAGCATTCGAGAGGCGTGCGGATTGCAAGGATGACCAACATCCTCAATCCGATGCACATATTCCTCACAGATTGTACCTTGAATAAAATAGGAGGAGCCGCCAACAGCCTTTACACCTAACGCAACTAGATCACCATAAGTCTCACCATGATAAATAATACGCTGTGGTGTAACGGGTATGTCCACTTCATGACCGGTCCAATCTTTGACACGAACTTTGCCTTGCATCCGTCGTGCATATTGTTTAGGTGTAATGCCAGTAGTATGGCGAAAACGACGGTTAAAATAGTATTCGTCCGTAAAACCCACGCGCTCAGCAATCTCACGTAAAGGCTGATCTGAACAGCTTAACAGCTCTTTGGCACGGGTTATACGAAGTTCTGTCAAGTAGTCAAGCGGTCTTCTTCCCGTTAATTCTTGGAATATTGGCGTATAGCGCCATTGTGACACATTGGCAAGTTGAGCAAGCTGCTTGACGGTAATTGGATTCATGTAATTGTGCTGCATATATTGGATGGTGTTCTGCACCGATTGACTCGTTCCTTGAGAATGGTTTGAGCGAAGGTTGTGCTCCAGTATGAAGCCCATTAGCTGTACGAAACGAACTTGTTGTGTATACCAATCCATTTCCGTCTTGCCTGGCTTACCAGCGTATAATTCTTCAATCATTCTTAGCAGTCTTGACCAAGGATAAGTTGATATTTCAAAACGGCCTGGAAACAGCTGCTGTGAGTAACTTAAATGCTCACCATCTGAATGGGTCTGAATAATTGTAAATGCGATCCGGTAAACACAAATTTCACTACTACCGTCGCTATCTACACGAAGTGAAGTTCCTGGCGATACGAGGTAACTCTTTCCAGCCATATATTCAAAAGTCGTCTGATTGATATGGAGGCTGCCGCTGCCACGCTCAAATACGAGTAAAGTGTGCATCGTACAATCCGTTGAAGTAGAGTGCCAATCAGCCAACTGTTCGACTCGAGTAATATCGGACAATTGGAAGGACAAGGAACGTAATGGAGGAGTATGTATGCTAAGTTGTGTCAATGGGTGTAACTCCTCTCTTTGATGATAATCATTATCAATGATATCATTGTATTAAATATAGTAAAGCTTTTCAACGTAAAGAAAGATCCAGCCCATAAATAAATATGATGTTTCAACAGGAAAACGTGGTAAGTACATAGAATTATGAATATATGAGTTGATAATGATATATTGCAGATAAGGGGAAAACAACATGTACGACAAACAGCAGCTTATTACGCAATTTAAAATATGGATTCCATTTTTGCAGCAGCTTCTTGAAATAGAAGAAATATGGAGTCAGCCGATAGCGGAGAACAAGTGGACCGTCAAAGAAGTAGTCAGCCACATCATGTTATGGGATCAATTTTTTTATGAAGAGGCGATTCGAAAACTAGCAGACCATGCTCCTTTATCATTTCAGCACGTTGATTTTGATTCTTTTAACGAGCATGCCAAGCTGTATGGGCATTCCAATACGATCTCTCGCATCGTATCGGAATCAATTGTGTATCGAAGCGCTATTCTGGATTGCATCGAGTCGATGTCGCCACAACAGTGTGAGCAAGATTATCCGATGATAGATGGAAATCAATTTAATGTGTTACAATATTTACATGATTTTATTAGGCACGATCAACACCATATGAGTCAGATCGAGGCGTTAATGGCCAACACATTGGTACACGAGCAGGCGTAAAGGAGTCAAGTCAAGTTGAGTGATTTTGAACGCAGGAGAGCAGGCATGTGATGGTGTGCGGGAACAAGAAGGGGAACTTGGCATCCAAGTTGAGTGTGAACAATTAACGGCCTGTGGTACAGCAACTGAGGAACAACAGATAAGTGATTCAGTGATGGATAGGGAATCTTGCCACGTACATATATACTACTGTATACTTCCGTTGGAACAGTTCCGACGTCAGCTCGAAGAAGTGGCCGGGCTATATTTTATCAAGTTAACAGCCGTTATGGCTATGATCGAGGGAAATGCTGCTTCCGTGTGCGGCCTGGGAATAATCGTTGAGACAAACACCGATAGTACGACACCACATACAGCCATCTTCGATTCATCTCATTTCGTACCCCATTCGATCGTATACTACAAACGAATATGGAGTGCTATTATGCAAGACTAGCAGTATAATGAGTGGAGATGAACGGAATGGGGGGGCCACGTAGATGGAACCGATAATTGTGGAAAGACCTGAACTAAAGTTAATTGTGCTACATGCCGAACAGAACGGCGCTGATGTTAGAAGAGCGTGGTCTGAGATTCAGCACCAACTGGAGACACACGAGGTGAATTGGAATAATAGAAGTATAGGGTATGTGATCGTGCCGGAGTGGCAGTGGGCTAGTGGGGTGAAAGAACTGTGGGTTGGTGTGGAGACGCACAGCTTGGAACATATTCCTGAAAGGCTCGATACAAAGGTCATTCCAGCAGGGATGTATATGAAAGTGCGCTGCACTGGTGATCGCAATCATATGCTGTCGATCTATGCTTCAATCGATAGATGGATCAGTGAACACGAATACGGACGATTAAGCGGCCATGGAAGCTACAGCGTAGAGGCGAATCGCTTGCAACCGGTTAATCCCTTCCAGATACCAGCTGACGTAATTGAACAATTTGACTATGACATCTATGTTCCGGTCAAGTCACTGCATGATTGATTAGTCTATATATAAGGCAAGAAGGAGGGGATGGTACCCCTCCTTCTTCTTTGTATTTTATGAGGGATTAGAATGTAATTAATGAATTCATAAAGCTATGGTTTCTCCATTCCCAATATAGTGGACTCAATGGCCCCTTCTTTGTCTGCCATGACGAAGAAGGGGCTTTCGTGCGATGCATTGTTGGTTGATCCAGTTGCAGTTGTTTAAATTCCGTTTACATTCACGCATTATGATGTATCCCATAAGCAATGCTGTCAAGATGAGGGAGTGGAAGTTATGGAAGATAAGAGAGAATTAACAGCATCACAAAAAGGGTCTATCAGCAACTGGCGGCAATTCATGAACTTAATTAACGAGACGAAGCCTTCCAAATTAATGTTAATGGTCGCGCTGCTCATGAGTATCGGTTCGACTGCGGTGTCGCTGGTCATTCCGATGTTTACAAAGGGGATGGTAGACAATTTTTCCATGTCCAAGTTAGATGCAATGCAGATTGCTTTACTTGCGGGAGCCTTTATTGTACAGACGATTGCTGCAGGGCTGTCCATTTACTTGCTGAATTTGATCGGACAGAAAGCTGTTGCAGGCTTAAGAGATCGGTTGTGGAAAAAGATGCTCGTACTTCCGGTCTTGTACTACGATCAGAATAAAACAGGCGAAACGGTCAGTCGAATAACAAATGATACTGGTATCGTTAAGGCCTTTATAACCGAGCACCTTGCGAGCTTCTTTACGGGAATAGTATCCGTCGTCGGTTCGTTTATCGTGTTATTGTACCTTGACTGGCAGATGACGCTGATTATGCTCATTGTCATTCCGTTAGCGGCACTTATTTTAATTCCACTCGGCAAGCAAATGTTTAAAATCTCAAAAGGCCTTCAGGATGAGACGGCTTCGTTTACGGCTGTATTAAGTCAGGTGTTGTCGGAAATTAGGTTGGTAAAGGCTTCTAATGCGGAAGCTCGTGAGTACGAGAATGGCAGCAAAGGCATTAACAGCCTGCAGCGATTTGGGATTAAAGAAGGGGTTGTGCAGGCACTAATTTCACCGATTATGTCTTTTGTTCTTATGGTACTGCTTGTCGTTGTGATCGGATATGGCGGCATGAGGGTGTCATCTGGAGCGTTGTCAGCAGGTGAACTGGTTGCATTTATACTGTATTTAATTCAAATTGTGATGCCGATGAGTCAATTGTCGATGTTCTTTACCCAACTACAGAAGGCTATTGGCGCTACCGAGCATATGATCTCCATACTGGACACAAAAGAAGAGGATCATAGCGGTGGCGAAGAAGTCAAGCAGGCCAACCAGCCGATCACGGTTGAACAAGTTCACTTCTCTTATTCAGAAGCAGATCCTGTTCTGGAGAATATTAACTTTACGATCAAGCCAGGGAAAGTAACGGCCATTGTTGGACCGAGTGGTGGTGGCAAAACAACATTGTTCTCGTTGTTCGAGCGCTTCTACTTGCCAACTTCGGGTATAATCAAGTTAGGGCAGCAGGGAATTAATGAATTTTCATTGCAATCCTGGCGTTCACAGATCGGTTATGTATCTCAAGAAAGCCCTTTAATTGATGGGACAATTCGGGAAAATATATGTTATGGCATGAGTGAGGAAGTATCGCAGGAAGCATTGGAGCGGGCAGCTGAAATGGCTTATGCTGACGGATTTATCCGTGAGCTGACGGACGGATATGAGACAGAAGTTGGCGAACGCGGCATTAAGCTGTCAGGTGGCCAGCGGCAAAGGATCGCGATTGCGCGTGCTCTGCTTCGTAACCCTCAGATTCTGATGCTGGATGAAGCGACATCCAGTCTGGATAGCAGGTCCGAGATTGTGGTACAGAAAGCTCTAAACAACTTGATGAAAGGTCGGACCACGTTAGTGATAGCCCATCGACTGTCAACCGTGGTGGATGCAGATCAGATCTTGTTTATAGAGAAAGGGAAACTGACAGGCAGCGGCAACCATAATAAATTGCTGGAAAGCCATGCGATGTATCGAGAATTTGCGACGCAGCAATTGCGCATTCAAGAGCAGCACAGTTCATAAAAGTAATTACCCGTGAAAGGCGGAGTGTCAGTATGAACACGATCTTAATCGTTGATGATGATCCACATATTCGTGAATTAGTGACCGTGTTTCTTCAGAAGGAGGGCTTCCGGACAACGGAAGCCTCGGACGGAGTCGAGGCCATGCAGCTGATGGAGATCGATCGAGCGGATCTCGTCATACTCGATATTATGATGCCTAATATGGATGGATGGGAATTATGCCGCGAGTTGAAATCTTTATATGAGATTCCGCTGCTCATGCTGACCGCCAAAGGGGAAACCTCGCAAAAGGTAAAGGGATTTAATTTGGGAACGGACGATTATTTAGTTAAGCCGTTTGATCCTATGGAGTTGGTTGTGCGAGTGAAGGCGCTTCTGAAACGCTATCAGATCGCGTTATCGCAGACGGTTCAGTTCGGGCAAATGACGATGAACCGTCAGACGTTTGAAGTAACCTTGTCCAATCAAAAGATTCCGCTGCCCATGAAAGAGTTTGAACTGCTCTTTAAGCTGGGGGGATACCCTGGGAAGACCTTTTCTAGAGAACAGTTGATCGAAGACATCTGGGGATATGACTTTGAGGGGAACGAAAGAACACTTGATGTACACATCAATCGTTTGCGTGAACGATTCCCAGAGCATGACCATACGTTTAAAATCAAAACGATAAGAGGTTTAGGCTACCGATTAGAGGTGCTTGAATGAGTCTAAGACAACGTCTTAGAAAACTAAAGACGAACAAGATGTGGCGAGTTTGCAAACTGGTATTTGGCATCGTCGTCATTTTGTTGTTTATGCTTGCATGCTGGTCTATTTCCTATTTCATTACACCGTATTTGATGACCTGGGCAGGTTGGAGTCTTACAGACTACTGGGCATTTGTCATGGTTTGTATCGTGGCCTTACTCCTATTAAGCGCAGTTATAGGCATATTCCTTCCATTAGCACGCAATAAACACTTGGTGTTCTACCTATCTATCGTTGATGCCGTCAAACAAATATCCCGTGGTGATTTTGATGTTAAGATTACGCCGGAGGAAGACTTTGAGGAGGAATTTGGCGCATTGGTGGAAAGTATTAACCACATGGCAGGAGAACTAGGACAAATGGAGAAAATGCGCCAAGAGTTTATCTCCAATGTTTCTCATGAGATTCAGTCTCCTTTAACGTCCATTCGTGGGTTTGCTCGTGTGTTACAGAATAGGGAGTTAAGTGAGGACGAGCGGCACCACTATTTACAAATCATTGAGATGGAAACGATGCGCTTATCCAAATTGAGTGATAACTTACTGAAATTAACATCATTAGAATCGGATCATCATCTGATTGAACCGGTATTGTTTCGACTGGACAGCCAAATTCGCAAACTGATCCTTGTTAGTGAGCCACAATGGTCGACAAAAGAACTGGAAATCGACCTGAACTTGGCGAAGGTAGATATTGTCGCGGATGAAGATATGTTTAGTCAGGTGTGGGTGAATCTGATTCATAATGCGATCAAGTTTACACCGGATAAGGGGCTAATTCGCATCAATATGAAGGCATCCGATCATGAGGTGGAAGTGGTTGTGCAGGATAGCGGTATCGGAATTGAGGCGGATTATGTGCCACACGTGTTCGAACGTTTTTTTAAGGCGGACTCATCACGTAATCGTGCGCAAGGCGGCAATGGATTAGGGTTGTCGATTGTGCAAAAGATCGTGCAGCTTCATCAAGGAACAATTGATGTGGAAAGCACAAGAGGAGTAGGTACAACCTTTACGCTGAAGCTGCCGCTGCGGACCACTAATGTTGGGGAATTGGTTGTTCGTAACCCGACAACGAAATAAGCGCCTTTCTCATGAACGAGGGAAGGGCGCTTTTTAGCATTTGTTTATCCAAAATTACGGTACCGTTTATTTCCTGCGAGGTATCGTTAAAGAGGACCACTCATCGGCTCGAAGCAGCTTGGCAATGTATATGATCTGTCCGACATGATAGGCATAATGGGACAGTTGACGTTCTATGGCCTGCAAGACGGTATGTGGCTGTTGACGAATAAATACCGTGTGCTGCAGGTGTTCAGGTCTTAATTCTCCCAGCGCTTCGAGAAATACGTCCCATCCTTGATCCCAGACGTTTAACAGCCTGTTCCTTGTTAGGGTATTATCCTCATCTTCAAACTCACAATCCCGATTGCGATTCGGTTTCTCGCCGTCCGATGTCAGGAAGTCGGTCCAGCGTGAGATCATATTGCCGCTCATATGCTTGACGATTGTTGCAATACTATTCGAGTCTGCATTCATGCTCCAGTTCCACTCGTCCTCGCGTAGTTGGTCAAATGTACGTTCTGTCACCGATTTTAATCCCAGAAACTTCTCTACCACGACTTGTAAATAATGTTCTCCTAATGAAACTGACTGATCTGCTGTCATTGGACATAACCTCCATCAAGTGGATTATGATGCCGACACTATTGTGATGAATCATATCCATAACATATCATTTCGTGGAAATGATGACTAAATCGTATAATTTCTTAGGTCTATTAATACAATTAATCACATCATAAGAAAATAAAACTGAGAGAGACGTACAGCGTGGAATATATGAACAAATTGTGAAATGTGAATAATATTCTACAAACAACTGATTATATGGAATATTTTTCCTTATAATTGATTTTAGAACATGTCATATTTTAGTTGTTCTACCTGCCATACATGATGAAACGGGGGATAATGAGTGAGCAAATCGCAATTGTATCTGATTACGACTTTGGAAGGCCTAACACCTCAGATCGGCAGATTAGTGTCCATGATGAATTATGTACGGCACACGACGTTAGAGAGTGTTCAGGGATGTACCGTTGATGAACTGGATTATCGTATGGATGAAACTTCAAATTCAATTGGCTCTTTATTGCTTCACGCCGCAGCGGTTGAATATGCGTATCAACGAGAAACATTTGATAACAGGGAGTTGACAGAGGAAGAGCTGGAGCTGTGGGGGGCTGCTCTAGATCTGGGTGAACGTGGTCGTCATATACATGGCAATCCATTAACTTACTACTTGGAAGCAATGCAAGAGGTAAGGGAGAATACGATACGTCAACTGCAATTGCGGGAGGATGAATGGTTGGAACAAACGACTTCATTCTGGTATAATCAACCAGCTAACCATTATTTTAAATGGTTCCATGTGTTCGAGGATGAAATTAACCATCGGGGTCAGATCAGATGGATTCGTAAGCGCATACCTATTAGCCAGACATAGTAAGGTATAAGATGAAGGCCGACTTCTGCTTGCCAGAGGCTCGGCCTGTTTGATTTCGTAATCTGAATTTTTAGCGATCATAAACGGAGGTCACTGAATGGAAGAAGTCATTGTGGTAGAATACTCGACTAATTGGGTGCATGAGTATGAGATAGAGCGTATTAAAATTGAGGAGGCGCTACTAGATCTGTCCATCCAGATAGAGCATATAGGCAGCACTGCAATAAAGGGTCTAGGTGCGAAACCTGTTATAGATATTATGGTGGGTATAGCTGAATTGTCAGTTGTAAAGGAGCACCATATGGATCGCCTGCTGCAATTCGGCTATGAATATGTGCCTAAGCCTGAATTTCCAGATCGATTATTTTTTCGCCGTGGTAAGTGGAGGGCAGGAACTCATCATCTTCATATGTATGCTTTGGGAAGTGAATGTTGGTCGAATCAATTGTTGTTCCGAAATTACTTGCGTGATCATCCTCTAGAAGCGGAGCAATATTATAAATTAAAAAAACAGCTTGAGCAGTGCCATAAGTATGACCGAGTTGCTTACACGAGTGGCAAGGATAGTTATATTAAGCATATCCTTCTTAAAGCCGCGACAGCAAAAACAACCTTATAGACGTTATGGAGCAGGAATGGATGTATTTTCAAGCTGAATACCTTTAATTAGAATTGAATACTCATACAAACGTGATAGTATATGTTATTAATCAGCATAGCCAATAGTAGATTCAGGAGGGGTTCATATTATCACTCGCTGTACTCGATTACCCCGCTGTACATAAACGAATGGATGAGTCTTGGGCTGACGCTTATATTCATGAGTATTTAATTCCATTTGCACGAACATCTCACATCAGATCTGAGGCGGTTTACCGAATACAACAGGAATCGGTGGAGGTGGAACTGCAAGTACCTTCTCAAATCCGGTTGCTCGTAATGCGGGGCACATTAGCTGGATCACTCGTTCAGGATGCTGACCTTGATCATTATTTGACCAGCCATCCTGACGCTGAAATCGTTCATTTTGCTCATTCCGGCCATGATGTTGAACGTACAGAGCCTTAGATACGCGGATATAAAGTGTTCTTGTCCTTATCATCGCCTTCGTCGTCCTCTTCTTCTTTCTCCTGCTTTTCCTCGTGGAATTCAACGGATGATTGACCTGTAATGTAGTCAAATGGCGTATAGTCATTGCTTGGGAGAGCTCGCCCCCGAATAATCTTTAGTGAAATAATAACAAGAATAGCAATGATGGGGACAATTAAGGATAATATCATAAATGGTACGATATCCAAGCTAATCATGCCTCCTATGCTTTGGTTTAGAAGCTATTACGATTCAGATGGTGGGTGGTTGCAACTTAAAGTTATTCAATCCAGCAGAAAAATGGTTCTTAATATATTTAAAAATGTGTCAATTGAGCAGGTAGGACGAGGGTCAACCTAGCCCTGTAAGTAGAAATACCTAAAATCACCTAGTATAATATAAGAAGAATATAGTAAATAAACATATTATTTACTATATATTTACGAGGTGGTGAGTTCCTTCACATGATTCGTGGTTTAAGATACGCGTCAAAATGGAAGATTTCAGCTGTCGTTATCTTGTACTTAATACTGTTTGCAGTGTCGGCTTGGTACCGATTTAATGAACGAGAGCAGTTAGAGATGACGGATGTGGGACGAGTCATGTCTGCTCGAATCTTTGAGAAGATCAACGTGTCGACTGACGCTGACATCCAACAAGCGCTATCCAAGGCGCGGCGTCTGCATAAGAAAATATCCGTCTCAGGTGCGAAGCATAGCCAGGGAGGCCATACCTTTTACGAAGATGCAATAGTTCTTGATATGCGCTCTTACAATAAGATGCTAGGGCTGGACAAGTCGCATAAGGTGCTGCGTGTTCAGAGTGGGGCGACTTGGGAGCAGATACAGGATTATATTAATCCTCACGGTTTAGCTATTCGTATTATGCAGTCTCCTAATATTTTTACAGTCGGAGGTTCGATGAGCACCAATGTGCATGGTCGTGATCCGAATGAAGGCCCGCTGATTGAGAGTATCCAGTCCTTTAGGCTTATGACAATGGATGGACGAATCATTCAAGCAAGCCGCACAGAGAACAAGGAACTTTTCCGAGCTGTAAATGGCGGATTTGGCTTAATGGGAGTTATTTTGGACGTAGACTTGCAATTGACAGATGATGAGTTATACGTTGAGCATATGGTGCCTATGACTTACAAACAGTTTCCGAAATACTTTGACAATAATATAATGTCCAACCCTATGGTAGCATTGACAGTCGCAAGATTATCGACTGCACCTCATTCTTTCTTGACCCAAATGTACACGATTAATTATGAGCGTACTGATCAGCCATTAACGCCCGAATACAGTGAACTGCAGGACCAACGCGGTATAGGCACGGCAAAATTTATATTCGGGTTGGCACGCAAATGGGATTGGGGTAAAAATACAAGCTGGAAGCTGCAAAAACGTCTTTTCGCTCATGACGAAGGTAAGTTGATATCCCGCAACAATGCTATGCGACCGGACATTACATTCACCGAATATCGAGATGTGCAGAAGACGGATGTGCTGCAAGAATACTTCGTTCCTGTACAACAATTTGTACCATTTGTAGATGGATTAAGACGTATCTTAAAGGATGAGAACCTAAATGTTGTTAACATTACTGTGCGGTACGTACCTAGGTCGAGCACAGCACTGCTCTCGTACGCCAGACAGGACAGCTTTGGTATCGTATTGTTAATCAACCATAAAAAAAGCGCTGCGGACATGCTGCATCTGCAAACAGCTACGCAACGTCTTGTGGAACTGTCACTGCAATTCAAAGGGAGCTACTATTTAACGTATTTACCTTTTGCAACTAAAGAGCAGTTCAGACGGGCCTATCCACAGGCGGAACTGTTTTTCCGCATAAAGCGGATTTGGGATCCGGAAGAGCTATTTATGAACGAATTTTATGCGAGGTACAATTAAATGAAGTCTATTGTTCAAGCACGAACGGCTGCCACTTCTAGGTTAAGATGGCTGATGCTCTCCCAAAGCATGATGACTTTTGGGGCGGGTATCGTATTTCCGTTTTATATCATATTTGTAAAAGAGATCGGTGGAGACTTTACTGAGTTTGGCTTAGCCTATGGATTGTTTACACTATGTGCAGCCCTGCTTAGTATATGGTTTGGCAAGTCCTCTGACCGTTACGGCAAAGTACGTTACTTGGTCCTAAGTGCGTGGGGAACATCGGTGTTATTTTTGATATTTCCTTTAGTAACGGATATTGTGCAGATTTATGTGCTTCAAGTCGTAATGGGAATTTTCGGCGCCATGCAGCGTACTTGTGAACGGGCGTTGTTAGCTGATATGACAGATAGCGGGCGAAGCGGGGAACAGATCGGAAGATATCAGGCAAGTGTATCCTTATGCGCGGGACTGGCGGTGATTGCTGGGGGATTCCTGATCGATTTATTTACGCTAGACCTCATGTTTTATTTTGGCTCTATATTGTCGTTTGTTAGTGGAATCTTGGTGCTGCGAGTCAAAGAGCAGCGCGCTGAGGTCGATCATACATAGGCTCTTATGAATGGAGTCAGGTACCTGCTTTTATGCTTTTAACGATAACGAGTATCAAGTCAGAATCATTATAGAGAGGATGTTGAAAATGTCTACACTTCAAGCACGACCGTTTTCCTATTATGTATCAGATGCTCAGCAGAGCTTTACAGGCTGGGACTTTTCTTATCTGGCAGCTACAGGTCGGATGTGTGAAAGTCCGCTTCCCTGGAACTTGTATACGATGATCGAGCCTATTATACGAGATGCAGAAAGCATGCTTGACATGGGTACAGGGGGTGGTGAATTCTTAAGTCGACTGGCGCCATTGCCAGCTAATACATATGCCACCGAGGGATACATGCCTAACGTACTCATCGCTGCAGAAAGATTGAAGCCTTGGGACGTCAAAGTGATTGCATATGAAGATGAGCAACAATTGCCGCTGCCTTCTGCTCACTTTGATCTGATTATGAATCGGCATGAATCATTTGCACCGCAAGAAGTGTATCGGATGCTGAAACCGAATGCCTTGTTTATAACGCAGCAGTGCGGCGGGCACAATGATATTGAGTTTAATCATATGTTGGGTGTTTCAGACCCTGAATACGTGCATTGGAACATGGAGAGTGCTGCTGAAGGATTAAGGGCTACGGGTTTGGAAATAATAGCGCAGCAGGAATATAAGGGGATCACTCGATTTTTTGATGTAGGTGCCATTATATATTATTTGAACATTATCGAGTGGCAAGTGGAGGATTTTAGTGTGGAACGTTATGAACAGCAGTTACGAAATATACATGATCGAATTGTGACGGAAGGTTATGTGGACGTGACATGTCACAGATTTCTGCTTGCTGCTCGCAAAAAGGAATCGTAACTTAAGCCGTCATAGTGGTATAATGATTTTTATGATGATATGGAGCGCTTGGGTGAAGACATCAAGAAACACAGACTTGGTGTCTTTTGTTGCTTATTGAAGAATGACTGGGCGGTCGGTGAAGCAAAAACGAGTCGAATAAATAATAGAGATCCACAAAAAAAGGTGAAGCAGGGGATAAATCAAGTAGAGATGAGGTGGCTGCATGAGACTTATTATTCAAGCGTTACATTCGGAGAAGGTATTGGAAGAGTGGCAGGAAGCCTTTACGGTTCATGGTGTACAACGACCAGAAGGTTATTTCGAACGCTGTTATCATGAATGTAATCAAGGTGACCGCGTTAGTCTGCTGGCTTACGTTGATGACAAACTGGCGGGATGCATTCACTTAAAGTTGATATCGGATTATGCTTACTTCGCACTGCATGATGTCCCTGAGATTAATGATTTGTTTGTATTTCCCATATATCGACGCTTAGGAGTTGCCACACGTTTGATAAGCGAACTTGAGTTGGAAGC
Organism: Paenibacillus sp. ACRRX; assembly: GCF_022346885.1. GTDB lineage: Bacteria > Bacillota > Bacilli > Paenibacillales > Paenibacillaceae > Paenibacillus_B. Next base: position 510,575 of record NZ_JAKRNK010000002.1, on the reverse strand, counting down.
GGTGAATCGTGGCAAAAACTATGTTGGGATTGGCGTAGGCTTATATCCTGATTACGGACCTGCCCAGAGATGTTATGCACGTCTCGGATACGTGCCAGATGGCAAAGGCATTCAGTATAACAATCAGACGGTAACACCTGGCGCAACGGTATGTGTAGATGATGATCTGCTCATCTACTTGGCGAAGCCGCTCGCAGAGCATCAGGGTCATGTTCCTTTTGATTAATGGGGGAGCGGATATGCAGGCAGGTAAGTGTGTGAAACGAAAGGAGTCAAACACGTGAATAGCAAGAAGATTGCAGCTGAACGTGCGGTAGCCTCTGTTGCAGACGGAATGATTGTCGGTTTGGGAACAGGCTCTACTGCTTATTGGGCAATTGAGGCAATAGGTAGAAGAGTGCAAGCAGGTCTGCGCATTCAAGCAGTTGCCACCTCGCGCGCCTCTGAAGAGCAAGCGAGTGGACTTGGCATCCCTCTGCTTCCGTGGTCTTCCATCGATCGGATTGATCTTACGATCGATGGCGCGGATGAGGTGGATGGTGATTTGCAGCTGGTCAAAGGCGGTGGGGGCGCACTGCTTCGTGAGAAAATTGTTGCATTCGCAAGCGAGCGGCTGATCATTATTGTGGACGACACAAAAGTGGTGACACAACTTGGTCAGTTTCCGCTTCCGGTAGAAGTAGTGCCCTTTGCTTGGGAAATGACCAATCGACATATTCAAGCATTAGGCTGTCGCTCATCCCTGCGAATGCGAGATAATTCCGTATATGTTAGCGATAACGGAAATTATATTCTAGATTGTCAGTTCGAATGGATTCAGCATGCTGCTGAACTGCATAAGCAGCTTAATTTGATTCCAGGTGTTGTTGAAAATGGACTTTTCATCAGCCTGGCTTCCACTCTCATCATTGGATATGAAGATGGCCATTGTGAGGTCAGACAGGCCAGCAATTAACTTTATTAGACTAGACTACACATAGTGTAGTTCTGGTCTTTTTTTATGCCTTTACAACATCCTACGCCGTGTATTAGAGGCACCACACTTATCTTCTGCTTTACGAGCATGAACATCTCTTTACTTGAACATGTGCATGATATGCAGTAAAGAAGGGAACAATTCGGATACATTGTTAGCAGACTAGCTTATATAGAGCAAAGACATATTGTCATGGAATGCGACAGGTGAAAGGAGATCCGGAAATTGTCAACATTCAGTTATCAAATCTTTGATAAATTAAGAAAGCTGCTAAATAACAGCTCTGATTTGGTCGTAAAGAGTGTGGGCAATGATATGGCAGTTGCGTATATGTCGTGCGTGGTACAATGCAGCGAACTGAACACACACATCCTGTCTGTGCTGATGAACCAGGATCACCGACTTACATTGGAGCAGGTACTAACGGTAATTCCGATAGGCAGGAGCGAAATCCTACCTGACATAGATGACACGGCAGCTATTATGCTGCTGCAAGGCCGAGTATTAATCGCCGTGAGCGGACAGCAGGGTTGTGTGATGATTAATGCAGCAGACATCCCAACCCGCCAGCCATCCAACGCGGAAAATGAAACGTTAATGTTTGGGACGATGCAGGCCTTTATTGAATCGCTCGACAGAAACGTTGCGCTGATGCGTGCTTTTATTACGGACCCGGCTCTCTGCAATGAACAGTACGCAGTGGGCGAACGGACACGAACACAAGCTTGCTTACTTTATTTGGACGATGTGGCGGATCATCAATATGTAGACTTGGTGCGAACGCGGATTATAAACATGAAAAGCGATGGTGTCATTGGAAGCGCACAGTTTCTACAGTTAATTCAAGACAGCGGCTACTATTTATTTCCGATGCTTAGTTTGACGGAAAGGCCAGATCGAGCAGCACAAGCCTTGCTGGAGGGAAAAATTGTTGTCATTGTGGAAGGTAATTCGCAAGTGATCATTGGTCCCAATTCGTTTGTTGATTTCTTCGTGTCTACCGAGGATCGTTTCTCTTCATGGGGCTTAGGGACTTTTTATCGTATGATTCGTCTTATCGGTTTGTTTATGTCGGTATTTCTAACCCCTGGGTATGTGGCGGCGTTAACTTTCCACTATGAAATCATCCCAACAACTTTGCTGGCACCTCTAATTATATCCCGCTCTTTGGTTCCGTTTCCACCACTAATTGAAACGTTAGTTTTGGAGCTGACGATGGAATTGCTGCGGGAAGCAGGGGCGAGGCTGCCAACGAAGGTTGGTCAGACGATGGGCATCGTAGGCGGTATTGTTATTGGACAGGCTGCTGTACAGGCTGGCTTTACAAGTAATATTCTTATCATGCTTGTGGCTTTGGCCGCACTAGGGTCGTACACGACACCAAACTATATGATGAGCGGAGCGATCAGATTTGTCAGATTTCCGATCATCGTATTCGCTGGCTTGTGGGGAGTAATAGGTATCGTTTTTATGACTGCGCTCATTATCATTCATTTGTTGAAAATGACCAGTCTCGGCAGGCCTTACATGTACCCGATTTTCCCATTTCGTGTCAAGGAAATTTGGAGAGACATGCTGGTGACTCACGATTCCCATTTTCTACATAAGTCAGGCTTTACCCAAAATGAGCATACGCATGATGAGCATGCCCATGATGAGCAAGAGCAGGGTAAGGAGCACAGCAACCAACACAACAACCAACACCAACAGGCCAAGACAGGCGTTAAGGAATAAAATGGAGATAGATGAGGTAACCAGATGGACATCACGATTCGGCCCAAGCCCCATTATATGTTTCAAGCTTATATGCTTATCTTTATGGTGCTCAATAGTCAGATAGGCGTAGGTATTTTTGGTTTTCAGCGATATATATACAGGGAGTCGGGACATGATGCATGGGTGTCTGTACTCGTAGCCGCGCTGTTTTGCCATGGCTCCGCCTGGCTGATCGTATCCGTATTAAGACGTTACGAATCTACAGACTTGTACGGAATTCACCGGGATGTTTTTGGAAAATGGATTGGTGGTTTTCTCAGCGTCTTGCTTATGATTCACTTTAGCTCTATCACAATCACGATCATACGTACTTATATTGAGGCGGTTCAATCCTGGATCTTCCCTAGTTTCCCGACTTGGCTAATGGTGTTGATGATGCTGAGTCTGGCATTGTACGGTGGGGCAGGTGGTATTCGTGTGATCGTGGGCATGAGCCTGATCAGCTTTGTCATTATATTCTTGATTGCAAGCCTGTACTATTATCCTTTAAGATACGCGCAGTGGACACGACTGTTACCGTTTCTGGAAGCAAGTCCATCCCAGATATTAGCTGGTGCAAAGCATATGGGTTTTACAATGACGGGCTTCGAGGTCATTTATTTTCTATATCCCTTTGTTCGCGACAAGCCAAAAACAATGAGAAATATACAAATTAGTATTGCCATTTCAAGTGTGCTGCTTATTTTGGTAATGGTCATATCCATTGTCTATTTTAGTGAAAACCAGCTGTTAAAAGGAACGTGGAGTTCGATCAACATGCAGAAAATCGTAAAGTATCCGTTCATCGAGAGGTTGGAGTTTGTTACGCTTGCTTTGTGGATGATTACTTTAATTCCGACCATCATGCTGATCACGTGGATTACGTCCAATGGATTAAACCGATTATTTGGTTTTCGCCAATATCGCATGAGGTATGTCATCTCAGGATTTATCTTTATTTGTTCGATTTTATTTGTCAACCGCGGACAGATCGACAAGTTAAATGACTACATAAGTGAATCTGCTGTGATTTTCAGCTTTGCATACCCCCTTTTTATTTATGTTGCCATTCTCATTAAGTCGAGTCTGGACAAGAATCGTGCCAGCAGCAAGGAGGAAGTATGAACAGAACTTTTAAGCGTGCTGCGCTTCTGGTTTGTTCTTTGTTCTTGACGACAGGCTGCGTCCGTACATCGGTGCTAGAGCGGTTATCTTTAGGTGTAGCCGTTGGGTACGACCGTTTGCCGGATAATAAGATGTCTGTCACAACGGTTACACTGGCGTCTGTGCCAGAGGCAAAGGAGAAACGCCAAGTCGTGTCAGTTGAAGCTTTGACAAGCAAAGGTGCAAGAATGGCCATGAATCAGCAGATGGCCCGCCTGCTCGTGAGCGGCCAGATCCGAGTTATTTTATATAATGATAAATTAGCAAAAGAAGGCGTCATTGATATTGCGGATACGTTAAGTCGCGATCCTTCCTATGGAGATATGATCTATCTTGTCGTCAGTGACATGTCGACACGTGAACTATTAAGCTTTGATTATGCTGAATATCCGAATATAGGGCTGTACTTGTATGGAATGATTGATCAGAATGTACGGAATGAATGGGTCCCTTCCTGTACCGTTCATGAATTTCGTAGAGATTATTACAGTATTGGCAAGCAGCCGGTACTGCCGATAGTTGCTCGTCAAAACGGCAAAATTCTCATTAAGTCCCTTGCTTTGTTCAGAGGTGGCAAGATGGTCGGTGAGGCAACAAGAGAGCAAGGGTCCTATTTAAAGCTGCTGTTGAGGGAGAGGCAGCCGAGTCAATTTGAAGTTGTTATGCCAATGGACGGAATGCGCAAGTTTATCAAAAAAGGGGAGACGGTACACAACAAAGTAAATGCAGTGATTTCAAACTTAAGCAGCTCATCTTCGCTTAAGCTTGTATCATCCTCTCCACTAACATTTAAGGTACGAATAAAGATGAAGGCCGAGTTGCAAGAAATCTCTGAAAATTATGATTTCACAGATAAAGAGGCAATTGGAAATCTACAAGCAGAGCTCAGTAAAAATATGAGCGCGAAACTGATGGAAGCCTTGAATCATTTTCAAAAGCTAGATGCGGATGTTGTAGGGTTTGGGGAGGTGTATCGAAGTTCAATCCGAAACTCCAAACTAAATCCAGAAGTCTGGCAAAAATTATTTACAAATGCTCGCTTTGATGCTCAAGTGGAGGTTAACCTCATTAGAACCGGGACGATTGAGTAACTTTTGTGCACTGAATCGACATAATTGGTGTGAGTGTAATCACTAATTTATTGTGCCGTCTATTTTAATGTAAAGATAAAGAGTGAACTGTAATGCACATGATGAGGAAAGTCAGGCAACAGTTCACTTTTTTTACTTAACTATGTGAAAATAATAACATTATTATTTCTAGCCATTGATGAATATGACAACTGAAGTGCAAGAGTAGATGAGGCGTTTCCATGACTGACTGCAATTGGAAATGAGGAGGAAACAACGATGACAGAGAAACAGAAATTGGTCGTAATCGGCAATGGAATGGCAGGTATGAATGCAATTGAGCAATTGTTAAAGCTTACTGATCGGTATGAGATTATCGTAATTGGTGCAGAACCACACCCGAACTATAACCGCATTATGCTGTCTTATGTGTTGGAAGGAAGCAAGTCAATTGATGATATTATCATAAATAATCGGGAATGGTATGCGTCAGCTGGCATTCAGTTAATCACTGGCTGCAAGGCAGTACGACTGGATACAACACTTCAACAAGTAATCATGGAAGATGGATCGGCAACCGCGTATGATCGTGTGTTGATCGCAACGGGCTCGAATCCGTTTATCCTGCCTGTACCCGGATCGACTTTGGAAGGTGTCATTGGATTCCGTTCGATAGAAGATTGTGATTCGATGATGGAAGCTGCTAAACAATATAAGAAAGCAGCGGTGATAGGTGGTGGACTGCTTGGTCTTGAGGCAGCCAAGGGGCTTGTCCAATTGGGCATGGACGTTACAGTAGTACACTTGCCGGATTACTTGATGGAGCGGCAGCTGGATGTACCATCGGCCAAGATGCTGCAGCAGGAGTTAGAACGGCAAGGCCTAAAGTTTGCCCTTGGCAAACAGACGACAGCCTTAACGGGGAGCACCCGAGTGACGGGGCTAACCTTTGCTGACGGCACATCACTCGAAGCTGATTTGGTCGTCATGTCTGTTGGGATTCGGCCTAACATTGACATCGCGATGGGGAGTGACATTCAGGTAAACCGTGGAATTGTGGTAGATGATTATATGCAGACTTCGGTGCCGGGCGTATATGCAGTAGGCGAGTGTACCGAACATCGCGGAATCTGCTATGGACTGGTAGCGCCTTTATTTGAGCAGGGAGCTGTGCTGGCGAAGACACTTGCGGGTGTTGAAACAGCACCTTATGAGGGATCCATTGTATCTACAAAGCTAAAAGTATCCGGCGTGGACGTGTTTTCTACAGGAACATTCTTAGAAGAACCTCATCATGACATTATTAGACTTCATGACGGGTGGAATCGAACATACAAGAAAATTGTATTGCATGATCGTGTCGTTGTAGGGGCTGTTCTGTTCGGCAACATCGATGATTCGTCAAGACTTGAGCGTCTGGTCAAAAAGGGCGAGCAGATGACGGAGGAATTGTATCAGGAGTTAACAGGTTCGGGAGGCTGCTGCGGAGGCAAAGCCAAGTCCAATATGGTCGCTGAACTGGTCGATGATGATATCGTGTGCGGCTGTAACGGTGTGACCAAAAAGATGATCGTGGATGCGATTCAGATCGATGGCTTAACTACATTGGATGCTGTGAAAATGAAAACAGGTGCTTCCCGTTCCTGCGGCGGCTGTAAGCCTATGGTGGAGCAGCTCTTGCAGCATGTGTTGGGCGAAAGCTTCCAATCAACACAAACCAAGCAAGGTATTTGTGGATGTACCTCGATGTCTAGAGACGAGATTGTAACGGCGATAAAGGAACAAAATCTGCATACCATTGCGGAGGTGACACAAGCGCTGGCATGGAGTCAATCCGAGGGCTGCTCGAAGTGCAGACCGGCTTTAAATTATTACTTGGGAATGCTGTGGCCGGAAACCTATGAGGATGAGCGGGCTTCGAGATTTGTAAACGAACGGATGAATGCGAATATTCAGAAAGACGGTACGTATACGGTAGTTCCACGTATGTACGGTGGGATGACAACACCAGAGGATCTGAAGAAAATCGCGGACGTTTCGATTAAATATAAAGCGTCACTCGTGAAAATGACGGGTGGACAGCGAATTGGCATCATTGGGATTCAAAAAGAAGACCTTCCAAAAGTGTGGGAAGAGCTGGAGATGCCTTCTGGCTACGCTTATGCCAAGGCTCTTCGTACAGTTAAGACCTGTGTAGGCTCTACTTATTGTCGCTTTGGCACACAAGACTCGCTTGGGATCGGAGATTTGATAGAACGGAAGTTTGAACGGGTTGATATGCCTGCTAAGTTCAAATTTGCTGTGAATGGATGTCCACGAAATTGCGCAGAATCGTGCACAAAAGATATTGGCATCGTTGGTAATGACGGTGGCTGGGAGATTTATGTTGGCGGTAATGGCGGGATTAAAGCAAGGCTCGCTGATTTATTGTGCAAGGTAAAGACAGATGATGAACTGATGGAAATGATATCTGCAACAATGCAGTATTACCGGGAAACCGCCAATTATTTGGAACGGACGTCAGAATGGATTGAACGGATTGGACTAGAGCAAGTTCAAAATATGATCGTGCATGATGCAGAACAACGGAAGCAACTAACTGCTAGAATGGAAATTGCACTTAGCAAGCTCGAAGATCCGTGGAAGAAAATGGTGGGGGATCAAAAACTGCGAAATGCATTGTTCGAAAAAGTTATCGTCACTGAAAAAGTTGCACATTAAACGAAAGAAAGAGGTGTTAGCTTATGTCTCAAGCTGTAGCTGAAAGAAAGGTATGCATCGGCAAGCAGGATGATTTCTTGGAGCGGGTAGGGCGGGCCGTTGAGGTTGAAGGAGAAGTAATAGCGGTGTTTAGAACGTCTGAGCAAATGTATGCACTGCTCGATCGCAGTCCCCATCCGAAGGGCGGCCCGTTAAATGAAGGCATCGTCTCGGGATGCTACGTGTACGATCCATTGTACGATTGGAAGATAGATATGCGAGATGGCAAGGTGCAAGAACCTGATACCGGCCAAGTCCAGACGTTTCCACTTGTTGTTGAAGGCGAGCATGTGTATCTCTTACTAGCAGGGGATCAGTTGATCAGTAAGTAAGTAAGTAGATGGTAGATCGTGAAATGAGGGAGAGAGATGTATCAGGCTACGATCGAGCAGATTAATGAGGCGGTAGAAGTTAAGAAGTCGTTAATGAAATCAAGCTTTATGCGTTATGTAGTCGCCACTTTGCTTGCTGGTGCTTACGTCGGATTTGGAATTATGCTGATCTTTACAGTAGGTGGCCCGTTTAAAGCTGAGGGAGCGGCAGCTACTCCAGTGGTGATGGGGATGTCATTTGGTATCGCACTCACGCTTGTCATTTTCGCTGGATCTGAGTTGTTTACGGGAAATAACATGTTGTTTACTGTAAGCAGCTTATCCAAACGGACACCGTGGTCGCTTACTTTTACGAACTGGATTGTTGTTTTCTTCGGTAATTTGCTTGGCGCTGTCTTGTTCAGCTTGCTAGTATACGGTTCTGGCATATTCGGCAAGATCGCTCCAGACCATTTGTTGTTTTTGGCTACTGCGAATAAGATGAGTATGCCTATATCTGAATTGTTTTTCCGAGGCATCCTATGTAATTGGCTCGTTTGTCTGGCAATCTGGACCTCGATGCGTGCTAAAGAGGATACGGCCAAATTAATTTTGATCTGGTGGATGCTTTATGCCTTCATCGCGTCTGGATATGAGCACAGTGTTGCCAATATGTCCTTAATGACGGTTGCTCTAATATTACCCCAACATCCAGAGACAATTACATTAGGTGGTTGGCTGCACAATATGATTCCCGTAACATTGGGAAATGTAATCGGTGGTGCAGTCTTTGTAGCGATGGCTTATTGGTACACAAGTTCAGCAAAAACATCTAAATAAGCGAACCAAGCTAATTACGAACCGTGTTTCACTTACATCTCAGGCAGAGAAAATGACAATAAATCAGTTGAACTGAACCTTAGCACCCCTGCTCTTGGTCGAGATAGCGGGTGCGGGTTCTTTTTGTGTTTTCTGCCTTGGGTCAATTGATTTGCTTTCACGCAGGAGAGTGTCTTGTCTAGAAAAAAACAGGAAAACAAATAGAACCCTATTACAAATAACGCAATTGTGCGGAAATGCTTTTTACGAAACTACCGTAATATGTGGTATTATTTCTTCACAGCGATGATAACGCAATCCATTTTAAACCAGAGAGGAAGATCCAATATGCAGAAAAGACTGACTCGGGTTGACGTGCCCTTGGAAGCAACATGGAGACTGGAAGATTTATTTGCAACATCTGCATTATGGCTTCAGGAAGCAGATCAGCTCTTAAATGATTTGCGTACTGTCACACAATATGCAGGTAGATTGGGAGAAAGCGCTAATACGCTGCTTGCATGTCTGGAGTCGCTAGAGGATGTGCAGGCCCGCATCTCGAGATTTGCTTCATACGCACATCTACATACCTCAGGAGACAATACCAATCCGGATAATCAAGCACGTTCAGCGCGATCCGGTGACATCGTGTCCAAAGCTTCAGCAGCACTATCTTTTGTGTCGTCAGAAATATTGTCTCTTCCAGAAGGGGCATTGGAACAGTACTATAAAGATCAGCCGAAGTTGGAGTTGTACCGTCGTTACTTGAGCCGCTTAATGGCCGTTCAGCCTCATCAATTAAGTGCGGAGACAGAAGCTGTGCTTGCTTCTCTAGGTGAAGTATGGGGGGCACCGTATCGCATTTATCTGCGCAGTAAATTGTCGGATATGTCTTTTGAGTCTGTACAGGACAGTGAAGGAGAGACATGGCCTGTATCCTTTGCATTATATGAGAATAAATATATTCAATCGCCTGACACGGCGCTGAGAAGAGCATCTTATGATTCCTTTACGAAGACGCTGGCTGCTTATCAGAATACATTTGCCGAGACATATGCAACAGAAGTGAAGAAGCAAGTGGTCATGTCGGGATTGCGGAAGTACGATTCAGTAACCGATATGCTGCTGCAGCCGCAGGAAGTATCGCAAGAGTTGTATCATAATATTTTGGATACCATTCAAGAGGAACTGGCTCCGCATATGAGACGTTTCGCCAGTCTGAAGCAGCGCGTGCTTGGGCTGGACAAGATGCTGTACAGCGATCTTAAAGCCCCGCTCGATCCTGATTATAATCCGGAAACAACTTATGCGGACGCATGTCGTCTCATTCAGGATGCTCTTCAAATTATGGGGCCTGAATACAGTGCTATTGTAGAGGAGGCTTTTTCCGATCGCTGGGTAGATTATGCGGACAATGTCGGTAAGTCTACAGGGGCGTTCTGTTCAACAGCATACGGTAGCCATTCCTACATACTAATCTCATGGGCAGACAATATGCGCGGTGCATTTACATTAGCGCATGAAGTCGGGCATGCTGGTCACTTTACGCTCACAGGGCGTCACCAAAGCTATATTAACGCGCGACCTTCCATGTATTTTATTGAAGCGCCGTCTACGATGAATGAGCTGCTGCTTGCACAACACATTATGAAGCAGTCTGATGATAAACGAATGCGTAGATGGGTCATTGAACAGCTTTTGAACACGTATTATCATAACTATGTCACCCACTTGTTAGAGGGGGAGATGCAGCGTAAGGTTTATGCAGCAGCCACGGCAGGCGAGGCATTAAATGCAACAAGATTAAATGAATTAAAGTTGAGCGCACTGTCTACCTTCTGGGGTGACACCGTTGAGCTTGACGAGGGCGCGGGTCTAACCTGGATGCGCCAGCCTCATTATTATATGTCGTTGTATCCATATACGTATGCAGCCGGACTGACGGCTTCAACAGCGGCAGCCCAGCTTATTCAAGAAGAAGGCCAACCAGCTGTTGATCGCTGGCTGCAAGCATTACGGGCAGGCGGAACATTAAGCCCTCTTGAATTAATGAAGCTTGCTGGCGTCGATATGTCCACCAAGCAGCCGATTCAGGCAGCTGTTCGTTATGTTGGTGAATTGATTACAGAGCTAGAGCAATTATTCGATGATATAGACGGATAGAAGGTGTGGCTATGTCAGAGGGAATGAAGCTTGTATTAGAGGATCAATTTGCTGCTTGTTACAACGATAAAAGCTGGTTCCCAACTCTGCAGGAAGCCTTGGAAGGTTTGGATGCACAGCAAGCAGGTCATGTTGGAAGTGAAGGTCTGAACTCGATCTGGCAGCTGACCAGCCATCTGTTGTATTGGAATCGTGTGTACTTGGAACGCTTCAAGCAGAAGGCAATTACAGATAGCGGTCATCGCAACGAAGAAACGTTTCATCTTCCTCAGTTGACAGAAGAGGCGTGGCAAACGACGGTGGTGGATCTGTTTCAAGTGATGCAGGCTTGGAGAGACGTGCTGGCTGCTGGGCAGGAGCAGGATCTTCTCGATCAGATCTCACACAAGGGGTATGATGTCGCGTGGTGGCAATTCATCTCAAATGTGAGCATTCATAACGCGTATCATATTGGCCAAATCATTGTACTTCGCAAATTATATGGGAATTGGACGAATAAGTATTAGCGATAAGCGTCCCTGCTGCACAATGTTGTTGATGTGCAGCAGGGACGCTTTTTATGGAGGGACCTATGTTGTTTACCCATTGACTGTCGCAGCTATTATTTTTACAATTTAAATATTAAATGATTTATTTGTTTCAGGGCATACATATAATAGCGATAACATAATCGAAAGGAACATATATGATGGACGATATACAGGATTACGCTAACCGAATCGGCATGTCCATGTGGCGCACGCAGCGGAAAATGTCCTCGGAAGTGATGGAGCATAAGCAGATGGGCCTTACAGGGCCTCAATTTTACTTGCTTAATTTAATTGATGAGGAAGGGGCTGCCAAGGTAGCCAAGCTTGCAGAGCGGATGGATGTGAAGCCAAGCGCTGCTACGGTTATGTTAGACCGCTTAGAGCAAAGCGGCTTTATCGAGCGTCAGATGGACAAGCAGGATAGACGAGCGGTTATTATTACGTTAACGGATAACGGCAGCCACATACTGGATCAGACACGACAGGCTTCGCGTGAGGTGTTTATTCGTTATTTATCGGTGTTTACTCCACAGGAGCTTGAGACGTTTGCTGCGCTGTTTGAAAAGTTAGAGCAGCATACACATGCCTCACAAGAAGAGATTTAGCCAGCTTACAGGTTCCCCCTCTCTGCTGTATGGCTAATTTCAGGGGTTTCAGTGAATAGTGATGCGATGATATGCGCTGCGCGTATCTTTTTGAGGATATCAATCGTTAATAAGGTGTATCCATTAATTCTAAGGTCATAGGAGGCCTGCACATGACTCATCACCAGCAAGTGGAATCGACTGAGAGGGCGGCTGTGGGCGAATGGGGCCAGATGAGATCCGTCATCTTTCGCTACTGTACGGGACTAACGGGTTCTCGTTGGGATGCAGAAGACTTGACGCAAGATACATTTTTGAAAATGCTGCCTGTTTTACAGGGGAACGAGGGCCATCCTAGTCCTGTCGCGTTTGCACTGCGGATTGCGAAGAACAAGTGGACGGATCAGCGCCGAAGACAGCACATGTCAAAGGGGAAGGTAGAACTGCTTGCGAACGAGATGCAGCTGAATTCCTGTTCGAGCGACAAAGTGATGGATATCGAGTTAGCTGTTGCCCTGCTTCTACAGCGTGTACAGCCGCTTCAACGTACTGTATTTCTGCTGCGTGAGGTGCTGGGTTATTCTACTATGGAAGTGGCTTCTATGTTGAAACGAACTGAAGGTGCAATCAAGTCGCTGCTTAATCGGGCACGTCTTGTTGTCCGTTCGATTCGTGAAGATGACCCTGAATTCGTGCTGCAGGCCGTTTGTCTACAGGAGCTGGAAGATAAACAAATGCTGAAGGCGTATGTGTCAGCGATTATGGAAGAGGACGCCCAGCGGCTGTTGTCCCTTATTCAGGATGAACTTGTTAGCCAGACGTATGCAGCAAGCCAAGTGAGGGTGTCGCCAACTGCAGGCGGCTATCGAGCAGTTCCACAAACAGATGACGCAACGCGATTATTGATGGCTGCCTGACGAAGTGTGAAGGGGGATGTAATATGGGGGTAATTCCTTATGTAATCGAGCAGTCCAAGGGCGGAGAGCGCAGTTATGACATCTATTCGCGATTGCTCAGGGATCGGATCGTTATCGTAGGCGATGAGATTCAGGATCAGATGTCGAATGCCATCGTTGCCCAACTGCTGTTTTTGGCTGCAGATGATCCGGACCGTGACATCCAAATGTATATCAATAGCCCGGGCGGTTCTGTCACAGCGGGCTTTGCTATCTACGACACAATGCAGCATATTAAGCCGGATGTGTCGACAATCTGTATCGGCATGGCGGCCAGCTTTGGAGCGGTGCTGCTGGCAGGCGGCCAGAAGGGCAAACGCTTCGCCCTGCCGAACAGCGAAGTCATGATCCATCAGCCTCTGGGAGGCGCGCGGGGCCAAGCAAGTGATATTCATATTCACGCGCAATGGATTTTGAAGACACGCACAAAAATCAATGAGCTGTTGGCTGAACGGACGGGGCAGCAGCTGGAACAAATTGCGCGCGATTCAGACCGCGATTTCTTTATGAGCGCGGATGACGCCAAGGCCTATGGGCTCATTGATGGTGTTATTACACGATAGACGAAATGCCTTCGAATGTAATGGATTGCATTTCTATTCACGACACACATGTACAGTAAAGGGGATATCCCTCTAGTCATTTTGGATGACTGTGGGATATCCCCTTTGTTCAATGATACGTCGTTACATAATAAAGACGAAATAAATAATGGCAGCCAGCACCAAACGGTAAATCGCAAAAGGTACCAGCTTAATGCGGTTAATCAGTTTCAAGAAGAAACGAATTGAAATTAGAGCAAAAATAAATGCGCTGATAAAGCCTACAATAAAGAAGGGCAGGGAATCCAACGTGAAGTTCTCCCAGTGCTTCAGCAGTGACAGGCCACTAGCGCCTGCCATGACCGGCACGGCCATAATAAACGTAAAGTCAGATGCAGCGCGATGACTCATACCAAGTAGAACGCCGCCCGATATCGTTGATCCGGAGCGGGAGAAGCCAGGCCACAATCCTAAGCATTGGAAGAGTCCGATCCCAAATGCTTGACCATACGTAATCTGATCGACTGTCTCTGCTTTAGCTCTTCGAGGACGGAACCAATCTGCTGCAATCATCAGAATTGCTCCGATGACGAGACCAATGACAACGGTCTTTGTTGAGAACAAATATTCGTCAATGTAATCGTTGAAAAGTACACCCAACACACCTGCTGGAATAAGCCCAACCAAGACTTGCAAAAGATTGAGATGTCCACCCCGTCCAAGTTGGACAGCATCTTGTGAACGTCTACGCTTAAGTCCAAGCAAATCTAGAAATCTGTCTTTGAATACAACAACGACTGCCAAAATGGACCCAAGCTGAATAACTACTTTAAAGGTGTTTGCTACCTCTGGAGAAAACAAGTCTTTCGATTGAAACCAAAAATCATCCACAATAATCATATGTCCCGTTGAAGATACCGGAGCAAATTCCGTTAATCCTTCAACGACGCCTAGTATAAAGGCGACAAACGTTTCCCACCAATTCAAGCTGATTCACTCTCCTACATACATTCCTTCTATAATGACAAGCACACAAACTGTATTATATAGCTTTTTGCGAGAGTGTGAAAGTAGTACTCCTTGAAATGATTGTCAGATGAAGCGCTGACGGTATTGGCGGGGGGAGATGCCTTCAAGCTTGGCAAAGCATGCCGTAAAGTAAGCAGCTTGATTAAAGCCAACTAAAGCGGCTACTCTAGCAATTGAGTCATCGGTTTGCAAGAGCAGCAGCTTGGCCTGTTCAATTCGATATTTTTGCAAGTATTCAAATGGAGAACAGCCGAACTGCTTCTGCATGCACCTTGCAATATAAACGGGATGAAAGTTAATATTCTCACCCAGCAACTCTGCGGTGATATGATCTTGATAATGATCGCGCAAGTACGTCGCCGCTAGTACAGCGCATTCGGAAGCGGATGAGTGACCTACAGCCTCGCCTGTGCTGGCTAGCTGTAAGAGCAGTTGTTGAAAGAGTAGCTGCTGCTGCCACCGATTGTGAGTTAGGTGATCGTTCAGAAGGGGTGACGAGAGCTGATTTAACGCAGCAATAAATGGATCAGGCTGCTCAATAGCACTGAACTGCGGCAGCCGCAGTTGGAATTGCTGCGCAAAGATAGGGATGTCAGGATATTCTAATCCGGTGTCGGTTGACTGTGTGTTGGAAGTGGCAGAGTCAATCTGTAGTGGTACATGTTCTGTGTTGGTCAACGTCCAGCAGCCCTTTGTTTGAAAATGAATCCAATCATATGTGGTCTCTTCCTGGCATACGCTTGTCGGAAAATGATATTTGTTCGGAAGTAATATCAGTGCGTGTTGAGCGGATAGTTCGTAGTGTTGTTCTTCCGCTCCGATATACAGACATCCTTGTCGGACAACGATTAATTGAAATAGATCGATATGACGTCTGGCAGGCGGCTTGTTCCCTGGTGGCATAATACGATGACCGCTATTGATGAAATGAGGCAGGGGTGGGGCGGATAAATGAATTGTTGGCATGAGGGCACCTTTTCTTATGAAGAATATTTAGGTTGGGATATCATAAATGAAATCTTCTAACATGGCACTCATGTCTGAGTATACCATCTATAATTTATATGTTCTATACTTTGAACAATCTGCTCGTATCCCGTTGGCACATCTGGACGCTGTGCTATGTCACGCCCAGCGCTAGTTTACGCTCGATTGCAAATAGGTTGTGTAACTTGTCATAGGGGTGTCACAACTGTATGCTACGATAACCATAAACGTTGTAAAGGAGCTTACTTATGGCAAGTTATGATTATCCGTCTAAAGAGGCACTAAAGAATACTATACATACCGCATACTTATTGCTAGATCAGGAATTTGAGGACATTGATAATAATAAAAAGGATGTGCTTATTCCGGAAGTAGACAAAACGCCTGCACAAATAATCGCTTATCAGCTCGGTTGGCTTGACCTGGTTATGGGCTGGGAGAAGGCTGAGCGATCGGGGCAAGAAGTGCACATGCCAGCACTCGGTTATAAATGGAATCAACTCGGTGCGTTATACAATTCTTTTTATGCAGCTTATGCGAGCTATTCTCTAAATGAGCTGCGTTTGCTGCTTCAGCAGGCGGAGCAGCAGTGGCTCTGCTGGGTAGATACATTAAGCGAGGAGGAACTATTTACACAAGGGGCTCGTAAATGGACAGGGGAGAAGCCGAACTGGCCTATGGCCAGATGGATTCATATTAATTCTGCTGCGCCATTTAAGACATTTCGTGCAAAGCTGAGAAGATGGAAAAAGTATGAACATTAGTTCATACTTTTTTTCTGTAATTCTGTTATATAGTATTAGTTAAGTTGTGTTATTCCAATGCTGAAAGAGGGCTAAATGAGCTTATGATTGGAATCGATTTGGGAACGACAAACAGTTTGGTTGCTTACTGGGATGGTGAACAGGCTGTGCTGATCCCGAATGTGTTGGGGGAAAGATTGACGCCTTCTGTTGTAAGTGTTGATGATAATGGAGCAATATTGATAGGAAGAATTGCACAGGAACGTCTAATTACACACCCCCATCTAACCGGAGCTTCCTTTAAGAGATTTATGGGGTCAGAGAAAAAATATAAGCTGGGTTCGTTTGAGTTTACATCGGAGGAAATGTCTTCCTTCATTTTGCGAACGTTAAAAGAAGATGCCGAGGTTCATCTTGGAAAAGCAGTCGATGAAGCGGTCATTAGTGTCCCGGCCTACTTTAATGATGCCCAGCGTAAAGCGACCAAAAAAGCAGCGGAACTTGCTGGCTTGAAGGTGGAGCGTCTGATTAGCGAACCTACAGCGGCGGCTCTGGCATATGGCCTGCATCAAGGGCAGGAGGAGATACGGTTTTTGGTTTTTGATCTCGGTGGTGGAACTTTCGACGTGTCCGTTTTAGAACTGTTTGAGGGCGTGATGGACGTCAAAGCCATTGCCGGCGACAATTATCTGGGTGGGGATGACTTTACAGAGTTGCTTGTTTCTCATTTTGTACAGCATCATCAGCTTAAGCTGGACCAGCTTGATGATAAAACTGTATCTTCACTTTACAAGCAAGCGGAGCAATGCAAGCGCAGTCTAGGTTCTGAAACTGCAGGATGCATACGGACGGTTATGGAGGAACGGGAACTTATACTTCATATAACCAAGTCAGAGTTTGAGCAGTTGGCACAGCCTCTCCTTATCCGATTGCGCCAGCCGGTAGAGCGCGCGCTGCGGGACGCAGAACTGCTGCCCTCCGATTTGGACGGTATTGTAATGGTAGGCGGTGCAACCCGAATGCCGCTCGTGAAGCATGTCATTGGTCGGATGTTTGGTCAGATGCCGTACGCTTCCATTGATCCGGATGAGGCTGTTGTACTTGGGACGGCCATTCAAGCTGCCTTGAAGGAGCGGAATCAGGCGTTGGAAGAAATCATTCTAACGGATGTTTGTCCTTATACATTGGGTACTAGTGTGATACAGGAAGGTGCAAAAGGAAAGCTAAGCGGCGGTCACTATTTACCGATTATCGAACGAAATACGCCTATTCCCGTCAGCCGGGTGGAGCGTTTGTGTACAGTTTATGATAGGCAAAAAGTGTTGAACGTGGATGTGTACCAGGGCGAGAGTAGGCTGGTTGAGAACAATCTGAAGCTTGGTAAAATGGATATCTGTGTTCCAGCGGCCAAAGCAGGAGAACAGCGTATCGATGTCCGTTACACTTATGATATTAACGGTATTCTTGAGGTCGAGGTTATCAGCGTGGCAACAGGTGAGAAGAAGCAGATGATCATTGAACAGCATGTGGGGGCAATGAGCAAGGAACAGATTGCAGCCCGTCTGCTAGAGATTGCAAGTATTAAGATTCACCCCCGGGATCGAACGGAGAACAGGCTGCTTATTGCCAAAGGAGAACGGTTATATGAGGAGTCACTTGGTCAGCGGCGGGAATTTATTGCGAAGTGTCTAAAGGAATTCGAGGATGCACTACATACGCAAGACGACCGGATAATTAAAAAAGTAGCCCAGTGGTACAAGGAGCAGCTTGCACAGATGGAAGGATGGAGTTACTTCTCGTGATAAATTGGAAAATGTTAGACATAAACCCGACTGACGATAAGGCTGTTATTAAAAAAGCTTATGCCAAGCAGCTCCGCATCTATCACCCCGAAGATAATCCAGAAGAGTATCAGCGGCTTAGGGAGGCATACGATGCAGCGATAAAGCAGGCTGGCAAACCGGAGCACTTTGCCGGAGGGCGATCCAGACCAGAGATAGCTCTTCCTATGCTTGTCGAAGATGCTGCGCCAGATTCAGATCGTTTGAATAGGGTCTCGCTATTGTCATCTGTAATGGAATCCGAAATCATTGACGATATGGTTTATGGATCACAAGACGATGTTGCAGATGAGTCTCTAGCGAAGTTGCATCTGGATCCACTTCAGTTATTTTGGCAGGAGCTCCATGAACGTTATAGGGATTTTAATCGTCGTGTAGACCCACAGCAGTGGGAAACATTAACGAAAGAAGATTTTATGTGGGATGTGGGGTCTGTGGAGAAGCGGTTTGATGTGCTTATTCGCTTTTTAACCCAAAACCGATACATGCCGCTTGACGTATGGACCATGCTTGATTCCATGTTTGAGCTGAGTAACAATTTCGAGTATATGCAGGAGCGCTATGATAACGATGTGATCGAGTATATCACATTACAAATTAGCGGCGCGTTGGAATTGGGATATGAATGTTTACTAGATCGGCAGCTTGAATGTGACGTTGATGATTACCTGAGACTTAGAGAAGAAGCACAGTTTTTTCTCATGAGAAGACAGTTGGAGGATGCCCAACAGCGATTGGCTCAGGCAAATGAGTTATTTCAGGAGGACCCGGATCTGCAACTGATGCGGGCCAAATTAGCCCTAATGAATGGAACGTCTAATGAAGCACTGGATATTCTCAATCAAGTGATCAGTTATAATCCAAAGGAATGGGAAGCTTATTTGCTGCGGGGACGATTACTGTTCAACTGGAAAAAGTATATTGAAGCACAGCAAGATGCTGAACTGCTGCTTCAGCATGTTCCGGACTCGCAGGATGTAATATGTCTAGCTATGGAATGTCGTATCGCCCTAAATCAACTAGAAGGAGCATGGGCGATAAAGCATGACTCAAACAAGGCCCATTTCCGATATTATGCTGTTATGATGGCTCTTTGCAACAAACATTTATATTCACAGAAGTCTCGAAAGAAAACCTTTAAGAACACACTAAATGTTATGGGATATCGGATAATGGACTTTTTCCTTCTACTCTGGAAGCTAAATTGGCTGCTCCTGTTCATCTATGCTGCTAGTGGCTTTTTTATTGGTTTTGGGTCTCTGCCCGCATATGTTGCGGTAGGGGCTATGCTGTGGCGGACATGGAAGGCCATTCGAACTACATATTTGCTGTTGACCTAATGACAGGAGGGCAACCTTATGTTTCAAAATTATCAATCTATAAAGAAGTATAAGCTGGATCTCTATTTTCGTTGTCTATCGGCTAATTGCTTCAATGGGGCAATGGGGGACTATTTTGTTGTACATGAATTCTCATCTAACTTTTTCGCGTCCAGCAAGGGACAAATCTCCAAGGTACTTAGACACTGGAATGTATCAAATGCTGATGAATTGAAGAGCCAAATCAATGTGCTGCTAGGAAACAATTTCTGTCTAGAATATCAATTACTCCATGCACAGTTGAATGGGCTGTCAGAGAAGGCGCGCATCAAATATCTGGAGTCGTATCGCAGCCATGAGGATTATGCGAAGCTGGTGCTGGTTCATGCTTGTCTGCATCAGCTGTCTTCCGGCAACATTGTTGGCTATGGTGCTTCATGGGTCATTGCTCTTTGTCGAGTGGGTCAGGCTGCAGGAATGCTTACAGCAGAGGAGTCCTGGGCCTATAAAGTGCAAGCAGCCAGATTGGTTCAAGCAGCTTATGATAACTGGGGAGATTTCTTCATTGCCTTCTCCATCGGTAGCTACTTCAACCAAGCTAAACCGGAACTCCAAAAGTATATGTCGCCTACAAGCATGTTTACACTGATCAATAACAGTTCACTGTTGTACAAGCGGGTGGCGTGGAATCAGAATTTAGAACACCCAGTCGTGCATAAGAAGATAACGTAACTGAGGGTAAGGCTTTTAAGGAATAGACATCAAAGACACAGAGTATGGTGGGACTGAGACTCATCTGCTCTGTTTTTTTATGTCTAAGAAGAACTGGGTTTCATGCGCAGCCGCAGCATTTTTTAACGAAGCCTGACATGATTTTACGCTATTTACTTCGCCATACTTCCGCCATGTTCAGATGCATTTTATACATACATAATGTTGTTAACGAGTTCAGATATTGTCTATAACTAACCTTTTTTGGAGGAAATCGCATGTTAAATAAAACGGTGGCGTTACAGCCCTTTGTTGATATCTCAGCACATGTTGAGGGTTTTGAGATTATATCAACACAGTTCGGTGCAGATGGACGCGTATATGTCCTGCTCATAAACCAGATCCCAGAACGCGAACGTGGCATGTTCGTCCCAGCGGCTTTAAAGGAAACGTATACTTACAAGGTCCTAATCGTAACGGATCAACATATCGACGAAGTGGTGATTTGGGGCCAGTATTATAATTATCATTTTGTACAGCCGCTCCAGAATCATCTACTGTTGGTCGGAGCGCGCTGCACTTACTATGACAAAGGCAAATATGATTTGAACGCCAAAGTGTGTGATTATGAAGGTCACACCGTTCGAGAGTTCTTACTTGGAGATGGGATTCAAAGTGTTCAGGTGACAGAGAAAGATACCATTTGGACCAGTTATTTCGATGAGGGCGTATTTGGGAATTACGGTTGGAATAACCCCATTGGCGCGTACGGCCTTCTGGCTTGGGATGAGCATGGCAATAAAATATACGAAAATCACACAGCGGATATTGCCGATTGTTATGCGTTGAACGCGGTTAATGAAAAGGAGATCTGGTTTTATTATTATACGGACTTCTCGTTAGGCTGTATCACTGGCGGACACGAGCAAGCCAAGGTCACCTTTATGAACCCGGGAATTTCCGGCTCCTCCGGGTTTTGTACGGATGGTTATCACTTTTTATTCGACGGCGGTTATGGGAAACACGGAACGTTTGTGCTCAAGAAAAATGAAAAACCGGGGATTTTGACCAAAGGGTGCAAGGTACACTTTTTAAATGAACAAGCAAAGCCACTCGTGGCGACTACACAAGACTTCCGAAAAAACCGTGTGCTGTTCGGTGCAGGGAATTTGTTGTATCAGGTGGCGGTTGAAGAGTTGGTCTAATTTTAAGTTCCTGTCCTAAATAGGGCTGCTGCTTCGAATGTCGCCTGATGTTGCTAGCTGGGGAAGATAGCATGCTGAAAGAAGTAGAGAAAGGGCATTATGCTATAATAAGACTTGTAAGGCAAGGTGTGTTCTATTATTTGTAGGAAGAGACGGAAACTTAAAAGATGCTGCATAGTTTGGATATAAACAGCACGGTTGATTGGCTGCGCAGCTTTGGTCCATGGGCTATTGTAGTCAGCTTGCTCATGAATGTGCTGATTAGTGCTGCCGGATTTATCCCCAGCGTATTTTTAACAGGTGCTAACGTACTTGTATTTGGCACAGGGTACGGATTTATTATTTCTCTGCTTGGAGAAACGATCGGAGCTGGCATCACGATACTGCTCTATCGTAAAGGTTTATCGCGCCTGCCATTTATTCACTCGGACAGATGGGGATGGCTGCAAAGGTTGAATCAAGCGCCGCGGCGACGGCAGCTGGCGATTATTGCTGTCGCAAGACTTATTCCGCTTATGCCGTCCGGCTTGGTTAATGCGGTTGCCGCTCTATCCAGCATGCGGCTTGCAGATTTTGTACTCGTAACTTTTGTGGGCAAAGCTCCTTCCATTTACATCGAGACAATGGTGGGTGAAGCTTTTCTGACAAATGACCTTTTATTTAAATTGTGCATATCGGTTATATTGTTAGGATTGCTATATTATGGGATCAAACGGATAAATAAGAGGAATGGAGACTAGGGCATGCATATCGTTACATCTATACCGTTACGGCCTGAATTCATGAATCGTTTACAGCAGTTATGTCCTCAGGATGAGATTGACATCGTTAATCCGATAGAGCAATACGAAGATACGTTAGGTACGGCAGAAATCGTAATTACTTATGGTACGGATATTACAGCTGCGATGCTAGATCAATTGAAACAGGTTCGTTGGATTCAGGTGTTCAGCGCAGGCGTGGACCAAATGCCATTGCGGACATTAGCCGAGCGGAATATTACCGTGACGAATGCACGCGGCATTCATGCTGTGCCGATGTCTGAATTTGCGATCGGACTCATGCTGCAAGAGTCGAAGCAATTTGTACCGATGTATCGGCATCAACAGCGTTCGGAATGGAGCCGCAAGCTGGAAATCAGTGAATTGCACGGCAAGACGCTATGCATTGTTGGCACTGGTGCCATCGGGCAAGAGATCGCTCGCAAAGCTGGCGTATTTGGCATAACCTGTATCGGCGTTAACTATACAGGTCGGAGCGTACTAGGATTTGAAAAAGTGTATCCATATACGATGGCTGATCAAGCTCTTCCAGCCGCAGATTATGTTATTGTGGTAGCTCCTTTAACAGCAGAGACTAGACATTGGTTTAACAAGGATAGGCTAAGCCTGCTGCAGAAAGATGCCGTACTAATCAATTTGGGTAGAGGCGAAATTGTAGTGGAAACGGAACTTGCTGCCGTTCTTCAAGATCGGCGCATACGACGTGCGTACTTGGATGTGTTTGAGGTGGAGCCGTTGCCAGAACATTCACCATTATGGCAGCTTGATAATTGTATAATTACTCCGCATATTTCGGGGATATCCAAAATGTATTTGCCTCGCTGCATATCCATATTTGAACACAATCTGAATCTGTACCGCCGTGGAGAAGGCTTAATCAATATAGTTGATTTGGATAAGGGATATTGATTCCTATTCAGGCTAAACGGGTACAATAGATATATAGAGATTTATAGCTGTTCATACGGCAGGATATAGAAAGAAGGTTTGCTCGATGACTACTAAACTTGTACTTATTCGTCATGGTCAAAGCGTGTGGAATCTGGAAAATCGATTCACCGGGTGGACAGACGTAGACCTGTCAGAGCAAGGTTTAAATGAAGCACGGCAGGCGGGGGTTATTTTACGTCAAAATGGCTTTATCTTTGATACGGCTCATACTTCCGTGCTGAAGCGAGCGATACGAACGTTATGGATTGTGCTGCATGAGATGGATCTTGTGTGGATTCCTGTGACCAAGACGTGGATGTTGAATGAACGCCATTACGGTGCACTTCAAGGATTAAATAAGACAGAAACGGCAGAAAAGTATGGTGAAGATCAAGTTCATCTCTGGCGCCGATCTGTTGATGTTAGACCTCCGGCTTTAGAGATGGATGATGAGCGGTATGAAGCAGAACATCCTAAATATGCAGAGCTTGTCAAAGGAGAATTTCCTTTAACAGAGAATCTGGAGGATACAGAGGAACGTGTAATCAAGTATTGGAACATGCGTATTTTGCCAGATTTACATGCCGGTAAACGGATTGTTATTGCGGCTCACGGCAATACAATCAGAGCACTTGTCCAGTACCTGGACGATGTGCCAAGCGATGGTATCGCCAATCTGAATATACCAACTGGCGTTCCGCTCGTATATGAGCTGGATGATGTCACGCTGAAGCCAATTAGGCATTATTACATAGGGGCAGATGGTGAACTGCCAGCAGACGAAATTCCTAATAAAATATAAAGTATTAACTCCTCCAAGCCGTCGATAAGGTAGGAGATATCAGTCAGAACAAACCTTGACGATTCCGTGAAGTTAATGTTAAAATCGATTAATCCACTAGGGATAATTAGATTATTACTTTCGCTTTAATCATTGACCAAACTGTTGGAGACGATAGATATGTTATCGTCTCCTTTTTTTAGATTTGTGCAGTTTAATAGTAATAACGAGAACCCATCATACGCATCAAGCTGTGTAGAAGATCCAGCAGTGCGAATGGTTTTTTTTGCTGTTCAGACATTGCGGCCAACCAGAGCGTCTTATGCAGCAAAATTTACAAGTTAGAAGTGAGTCGAAAAGGATCAAGACATACGTGAGACACCGTACAAGCAAATTTGCATAAAGGTTGTAGGGTGATGATGAACTAACCTGTGCTTGCTCTAACGGTAGATACGTTGCTGCGGCTGACTGGAATTTGTGAGTTTGTGCTAGCGTTGACACGTCTACACGATTTGTACACAATTGGTGGTTATACTCCTTAACAGAGATCGAAGTAAAGGAGACAAAGCAATGACTAAACGCACACTATTGAGATGGACAACAATCATAATTCTTACTACCCTATTGGTTTCAGGCTGTTCAACGAATGACGAGGCTCAGCAGATGAATCAGATGAATCAGATGAATCAGATGGATCACTCCAAGATGAATCATGGTTCTACGCAGGAGAGGGGCCGTCAGGGCGGGATGCCGAAGCCTGGCACTGAACCCGATAAAGGGTCATTGGCCAAGGCACCTCAACGAGTTGACGGTACACAGGTCACACTTACTGCGCAGCCTGCCAACCTGCGGGCAACAGAGGGAATTACACTGCCGGTCTGGACTTTTAACGGGAGTATACCAGGTCCTGAGATTCGAGTGAAAGTAGGAGAAACCGTGAAGGTCACTTTGAAAAATGAGCTGCAGCAACCTGTCTCCATCCATTGGCATGGATACCCCGTACCTAACGAGATGGATGGAATCCCTGGTGTGACACAAGATGCTGTTGTACCCGGAGCCTCTTTCGTATACGAATTTAAGGCGACTGTGCCTGGAACGTATTGGTACCATTCGCATCAGGACAGCGTAAATCAAGTTGATAAAGGGCTATATGGCGCAATTGTCGTTGAGGATGTGCGTAAGTCTTATGACCGGGATTATACGCTTGTGCTTGATGAATGGATGAGTATGGTTAACGGCAATATCAACAATCAGCCTCATTCTGCTGAAAATTCAGCGGGGAATGAGACAGCTCATAGCAGCATGACACACGGAGAAACGAATGATAAGTCAGAATCTGCCGAGCATGACATGAGTATGTACGACCTGTACACGATAAATGGTAAAAGCGGTGCCTCCATCCCTCAGCTTCAAGTTAAGCATGGCGAAAAGATCCGCATTCGGCTCATAAATGCAGGCTATTTGTCTCATCGTATCCACCTGCACGGCCATGAATTTAAAGTTGTTGCAACGGATGGACAAGCTATTAATAGTCCCGCAGTGGTGAAGGATCAGGTAATCGCCATTGCCCCTGGGGAAAGGTATGATATTGAATTTGTGGCAGATAATCCGGGTAATTGGCTGTTAGAGGCACATGGAATCAACAAAGCGGTAATTGGCATGAGGGCTGTCATTCATTATACAAATGATAATTCTCCTATATCTGCATCCAACACTGCTGCTGATCTTCCACTGCTTGACCTTGTTCAATACGGCGCCACGGCGAATAACGTGTTTTCATTGGAAACAACGTTTGATCAGCACGTGCAGATGGATCTGGACACTAAGGTTGTTAATGGGAGCACCGTCTACACAATTAACGGAAATACATTTCCAAATACAGACAAGATCAGGGTGAAAAAAGGTGATAAAGTGCAGGTTACGTTTGTGAATAAGTCGAAGTCAGATGATCATCCTATGCATTTACATGGGCACTTTTTTCAGATATTGAGTAAAAATGGCACAGTTGTTCAAGGTTCGCCTCTGATTAAGGATACACTGAACGTTAAGCCTGGTGAACGATATGTGATTGCATTTGAAGCAGACAATCCCGGAGATTGGATGTTCCATTGCCATGATCTACATCATGCCGCTGCAGGAATGATCACGGACGTCCATTATCCAGAACATAAAAAGACATATGTACCTGATCCAAAAGTAGGAAACAAGGCGGAGTAATCAAGATCGTAATCAAAAATGCTAAAATGAGAGAGCAGAATTCTACAAATTTGGAGCGTGACGTATGTACGATTTTGACGAAATGTGGGATTATCAGCACCCGGACGCAACAGAGCAGAAGTTCAGGCTCAAGCTGGAACAGGTTCGTAGTTCTGAAGAGGTGGGCTACTTGGCTGCGCTATTAACTCAGATTGCACGCGCGCAGGGGTTGCAGGGAAAATTTATAGACGCCCATGAAACGCTTGATCAAGTTGAAGCGCAGCTGCCTAAGTCAGACGATACTGCCCGCATTCGTTATTTGTTGGAACGGGGCAGAGTCTATAATTCTTCCTCGCAACAGGAAGAGGCAATTCCATTATTTCTAAAAGCTTGGGAAATAGGAGTTCAGGCTAAAGAGGATTACTACGCGGTTGATGCGGCACATATGCTGGGAATATCCGAGTCCACCCCGGAGACACGTCTGGCATGGAACATGAAGGCTTTGTCTCACGCGGAACAGAGTCCTAAAGCCGGAAAATGGTTGGGTTCTTTGTATAACAATATCGGGTGGGCAAAGGTAGAGACGGGGGCTCTTGATGAGGCGCTTGACCTATTTGAGCGTGCTTTAGAATTTCGCAAGTCTCAAGGGGAACCGGGTGCACTGTTTATTGCCAGATGGTGTGTGGCGAAAGTACTGCGCCTGCTAAAGCGGGTAGAGGAGTCGCTAGTAATTCAGCAAGCCTTGCTGGCAGAAACAGAGTTAACGAGTACGCCAGATGGATATGTGTATGAAGAGATGGCGGAATGCCTGCTTATGCTGCATCGCAAGGAAGAAGCAAGACGTTACTTTGCTCGGAGTTACGAATGCTTACGCCACGATAATTGGCTGATCGCACATGAGCCGGAGCGCATAGCACGTATCCAGCAGTATGCGAACGGGGTTTAAGGACTTGTTGGTAGACAAACCATTTTGATGATAACAGGAAACGGTCACCAGCAGTTCAAACATCTGTTGTGACCGTTTTCTTTGTCCTGCTTGAATGTTAAAATGATGGATTTCAACACATTTTATAAGTTAAAGCGCTTGATCTGCCCCCATTGACCTTCTTGTTCAAGAATAGGCCTTTGACGTGTTCCGATCAGATCAAAATGAGGAAAGGGAATTCGATTATGGATATATTGAACCGGCAGTTTGTGCTTGACACACCATTCCTGTAAACGTATGATGTCCGCGCAGCCAACCTTTGTGACGGAAGTGATGCCTGGATAGCGATCATCCAACCAATAGTGGGTAAGATACGCAATTTCACCACGTAGTACGTCCTGCTTCCACTGGATGAGTTCCTGTCTATTGATGCCAAAAGCCATTCCATACTTCACCCTTTATCTTCACAATTTGTTGTAGATTACTTGTGTCTAATTTCAGTATAACAAAATGAATGCACAAGATAAGTGTAACAACATTAATAATAAATGGGATTAAGTGGTTATTAAAATTGTCTGTTTGCTAAAGATTAGGTAAAATTTTATTCAGCTTGATGCTATTTGAACATGAGAAAAAATCTAAAAAACATTGATGCAGCAACAAATTAGAGCGCTTATCTTTTTTACAGTTCTCGACATATTATGATTTGTTCACGCTTTGGACCCTTGAAAAGCTAAATCGCACTTGCTAATATAAAAATAGATTCGCAAGAATCCGCAAGATCTACATCGAGATTATTTCTGCATACTAGGCATTCCCCGGCTGTATAGCTGCTGTTTCATACATTGCGGACATCCTGAACACACCCTTCCGCGATACACCTTTCCTGTTGTTACGCATTATTTCCAATACACTGAATGTCGCTATTATGAATCTCATATGATGGGGGATTGACTATGAGCCATACAGCTCATCTCGCACCTGAACCAATTGTTCTGCATGAGCTGACTCATCCGCAGAAACGTATTTGGTATATCGAAAACATTTATCCATCGATTCCGATTCATAACATCGGAGGAACGATCCGTATTAAAGGTCACGTTGACTTGGATGTGCTGGAGGCAGCGATCAGACATGTCATTCAGCAGCACGATGGTTTGCGGATTCGTCTTCGTGAGGTGGATCATGTAATATACCAATATGTGAGTACAGTACCAGAAGAGCGCTTAAATTTTGTTGACTTCTCTGGCAGCAGCGATCCTGAAGCTTCCTATCAGCTATGGCTGTCAGAACAAGCGCGTACACCATTTCAGCTTACAGAGTCTCCACTGTACGATTTGAAATTATTCAGAATCTCAGACGGTGAGAGCGGATATTTGATTAAGCTGCACCATATTATTGCTGACGGTTGGTCCACGCAGATCATGACGGAGCAAATATACGATGCATACAACAAATTTAGTAATGGCGAAAATAGCGAATCAGCAGCAGCCCCTTCCTATTTGGACGTCATTGATTCGGAACGCAATTATTTACAATCCGAACGTTATAACAAGAATAGACACTTTTGGATTAATAAGTTTACGCCATTGCCTGATGTGAATATGTCCTACGGCACAGATCATATCGTCGGAACTAGGATCACCCACACCTTAGACCCGCTAACTTCTGCTCGCATGCAAAGTTTCACCGCAATACATAAGACCTCTCTTAATACGCTGTTTGTGATGCTATACCTACTCTTTATGTACAAAACAACCAACCAACAAGAAATAGTGATCGGTACGCCAGTCTTGAACCGTTCAGGTCGCAAGGAGAAGAGAACAATCGGTATGTTTACGAGTACAATGCCGTTTGCTTATCAGATAGACGGAAATCGATCTGCTATTGACACGCTGACTCATATGGGCAAGCAGCTAATTGAATGCTATTTCCACCAAAAATACCCATATGATTTGCTCGTGCAGGACCTGGAACTTAAACGACAGGGATTCGATCAATTGTTTCACGTATGTGTCAATTACTACAATTCCAAGCACGTTAATGATTGGAATGGCTGTCCAGTAGTAAATGAAGAATTCTATAATGGATATCAATTGTACGCGAAACAGCTTGTCATCAAGGAATGGTCTGATACAGGATGTATTACGCTGGATGTCGACTATAAACCGACTGATTATGATGAACAGTATGTGTCCATGATGATAAACGGAATGATGAGTATGTCAGAACAGATCATGTCGCATCCAGAACGACCGCTTGACGAGCTTAGCTTGCTCTCAGAGCAGCAATATCAGCAGCAAATCATTCGATTTAATGATACAAAAGTACCTTATCCGGAACAAACAACGATAACAAGACTGTTTGAAGAGCAGGTCGAACGGACACCGCATGACATTGCCGTGAAATTTAAGGGAGAACAGTGCAGTTATCAGCAGTTAAATGAGAAGTCAAACCAATTAGCACGCGTGTTGCATGCCAAAGGTGTACGCAGCGGTTCGATTGTGGGATTGTACACGGAGCACGGGATGGAGTCGATTATTGGCATATTGGCCATTATGAAAGCAGGCGGAGCCTATCTCCCCTTAGATCCGAAACATCCTGAAGAACGAATTGCCTATATGCTGGCGGATACAAGAGCTGCCGTATTGTTGACGAATACCAATCTATTTGCAGATATAGGGTATGTAGGTGAAGTGATTGATCTCCGTCAGGCATCCCTTTATCGCGGAGATGCGTCAAACTTAGCGAATGGAAGTGATCCTTCCGATCTAGCCTATATTATTTACACATCGGGCTCTACAGGTACCCCAAAAGGAACAATGATTGAACATCGCGGGTTGGTCAATTATAGTTGGTGGGCCAAAGAAACTTATATGAAAAATGAACGCGCCGTATTCCCTCTATATTCTTCACTAGCGTTTGACCTGACGATAACGTCTATCTTCACACCGTTAATTGGTGGAGGACTGGTCACAATATACCGTGATGACGAGGATGAGTTCGTGTTGTTTCGTATATTGGCAGACAACGAAGCAACAGTTATCAAGCTGACACCAGCCCACTTGTCCTTGTTGCAAGAACGTCGTTATCCGAACAGCTCAGTCAAACGTTTTATCGTAGGCGGAGAGGACTTAAAGACGTCACTTGCTTCGCAGGTAGAGGACTGCTTTGATCATGAGATCGAAATTTATAATGAATATGGACCAACAGAGACAGTAGTTGGTTGTATGATTCATCAATACGATCGTACGGAGTTAACTTTGTCTGTCCCGATTGGTGTTCCTGCGGACAATGTAATGATCTATATTTTGGACGCTCATTTGAACCCACTTCCGTGTTACGGTATCGGTGAGCTTTATATCTCAGGCCACGGTGTCGCCAGAGGGTATTGGAACCAGCCAGAGTTATCCGCAGCCCGTTTTATCGACAATCCCTTCCATCCTGAATATCGGATGTATCGGACTGGAGACCTTGCGTTCATGAGGGAAGATGGCTCGATTATCTATATGGGACGAATTGATCATCAGGTGAAAATCAGAGGTTATCGTATAGAATTGGGCGAGATTGTTCATGCCCTTACCAGTATGACAGCGATCAAGGAATCGGTTGTGATTGATCGAACGCGCGATAATGGCGAAGTGTATTTATGTGCCTATATCATCAAGCAAGAGTCAATTACCGAGCATGAGATCCGAGTTATCCTGAAGCAAAGCCTGCCAGATTATATGATTCCCGCTTATTTCGTCGAACTAGATTCCATTCCTTTAACGGCAAATGGAAAAGTAGACCGTAAACAGCTGCCAGAGCCCTTAGTTGCGAAGATAGCTAGTGATAGGATCGAGCGGAGTATACCGATTGATGGACTGGAAGCTATCTTTATGGCCACAGTTGAACAAGTGCTCAATCAGTACAGCTTGTCATGGCAAGACCATTTCTTTTATCTGGGCGGCGATTCAATTAAAGCCATTCAACTGGCATCTAAGTTCAAAAGCATAGGCTATCAATTAAAGGTGAAAGACATACTATCCAACCCTGTATTAATCGAAATGGTGAAGCAGGTACGTCAATTACACGATGAAATTAAAATCGATCAGTCCCCTCGTACAGGGACAATCGGCGCAACACCAATCATAACCTGGTTTCGTGAATTGGCGTTGCAGCACCCTAACCATTATACACAGTCCGTACTGCTGCAATTAAAGCAGGATGTGAGTACAGAACGACTGACAGAAATGTTAAATGTCTTATTTTATCATCACGATTCCCTACGAATCTATGTTAGAGCAGAGGATCAGCAATTAGCTTATATGGAACATGCAGAATATGCAGATCGTACGATTTCCATAGGAAAGACCGATCTGACTGGATACAGTGCAGAAGAACAGCGTAAAAGACTGGAGTCGACAGGCTGTCAACTTAAGTCGGAAATGGATATCCATCGCGGAATGATGTTTAAAGCCCATCTGTTTGATCTGGGAGAGCAAGGAATTCGCCTGCTGCTAATCGGCCATCATCTTGTTGTAGACGGTGTGTCATGGCGTATTTTGCTGGAGGATTTGGTTCAGTTGCTGGAGCAATCGGTGTTGGACTACGGGAAGATTAACTTGCCGGACAAGACATCTTCTTATCAAGATTGGTCTGGATATATGACTAGACTTGAGGCAGAAGCAAGAAAAGAGCAGGCGTATTGGGAAGCCGTCATTCATGATCCCCCTGTTATTCCCGTTCAGGACTCAACAAAAGGGGCAGTGCTTGCAACTTCACATACGCACCATCACGTATTTGACAAAAGTATAACCGCTAATCTTTTAAGGGATGCAAATAAAGCATACCGAACAGAGCCTAAGGACTTACTAATCACGGCGTTAGCCTTGACCATATTCCATAAGTTCGAGCTTGATGAAGTGGTATTAGAGCTTGAGGGACATGGTAGAGAACTGTTAGACAGCAGCTTGGACTTGTCGAGGACAGTAGGATGGTTTACTTCAATCTATCCAGTGCGGATTCAGAATAATACGGGACCTATTACCCATAAAATTAAAACGATTAAAGAATTACTGCGATCTATTCCCTATAACGGAATTGGGTATGGGGTACTTCGGTATTATACAAAGACGTTAAAGGATACCCGTCTCCAGCCACCTATACGATTTAATTACTTGGGCGATGTGGATACCACCTTTAACAACGATTGGTTCTGCATGGCACATGAGCCTTCAGGTTCAGAGAGTGATTTGCGAAACGTAATGACTGCTTTACTTGATGTACAGGCGATTGTGATCGATCAACAATTGCATGTTGAAGTGGTTTGCAGTCACATGCATTTTAATGAAAGTGAAGGAAAAGAACTAGTTGCCATGTATGTGGATGAGTTGAGTCAACTCGTGAACCACTGTTGCAGTAAGACAGATCAGGACTATACGCCATCCGATTTTGATGCCGTTCAGATTACTCAGGATGATTTGGACGAGCTGTTTAATTGAAACTATAAATGAAAGAGCCAGATTATTTAGATTAGAGACAACAAATCTATAAGTGGGGGATGGGGGGCTACTATGGCAAAGGTGCTATATTTTAGCGTGGATCTCCATGGTCACGTAAATCCGACGTTGGGGTTGATTCACAAGCTGGTTGAATCCGGCGAGGAAGTCATCTATTATGCCAGCAATCAGTTTCAGGGGAAGGTCGAACAGACGGGGGCGCAGTTTCGAAGTTATGAGGGAACCGTTGGTTTTGCTACCCATGATGGGCACGGCATCGATACATTTCTAGTGTTTGCTGACTTTATTTTGAGTCGAACCGAAGCTGTGCTAGAACGTTTCTATGACGAGATCGCCGCTTGGAAGCCTGATTATATTATTCATGACGCCTTTTGTTATTGGGGAAAAGTATGTGCTGAACGTCTCGGAGTGCCAGGTATATCCTTATGTGCTAACTTTCCGTATATCGATGAGATGGCGGATCTGGATCCGGATTTTTTCGTGGAACATGTTCTAAGGGCATCCAATGATCCCTTATATCAGAAATTTAAAGGTAGCAGCATCCTTTATCGCAAGCTGCTCGACAAGATGTCAATGCTTATTAGCAAGAAATACGGCTTGTTGCATGTGAATGTCATCAATGACATTTTTTGCAGCAAGCAGCCGTTGAATCTTATTTTTTCCTCACGTTTTTTTCAACTTCATGAAGAAGCGTTTGACGACAGTTACTTGTTTTTGGGGTACCCGATCTTTCCGCGTGCAGAAGCTGTAGAATTTCCGTTTGAACGATTAGATGGCAGACCATTGATCTATTTGGCATTTGGCACAATCTATAATCAGCTGATAGATACGTACAAAGCGTGCTTTGAAGCTTTTGCAGATTCAGATTGCCAAGTCATCATGTCGGTAGGACATCAAGTTGCCCTTACCGAGCTTGGGCATATTCCAGATAACTTTATCGTTCGGCCCTATGTCCCACAATTACAAATATTAGAGCGGGCAGACGTGTTTATTACGCACGGTGGAGCAAACAGTATTTATGAAAGTATTGCCCACGGCGTCCCAATGGTCGTTGTCCCACAAGTGTTCGACGAATTTATGGGAGCGATGATGGTGGATCGAGTTGGAGCAGGCCTGTATGTGACGGATCGTGAGCCGACTGCGGTTATGCTTCAACAGGCTGTAGAGCGGGTGCTTGGTGACGATTGCTACCGTACAAACTGTCTGGATGTGAAGCGAAGATTCGACGAGGCAGGTGGACTAGCTGCCGCAGTGGAGCGAATTTTCCAGTACGTAAACCAGTTTTACGGCAGTACAGTCCATAGTTGAGGCGCTTATTCCATAACCATTAAATCGTAAATGAGGGTCCGATATGATTCGACTAAAGCATTTTCCGATATTGGCTATTATCTGCTGTTTGCTGCTAATTCCAATGGGATCAGTGTCGGCGGCTGATCTGTTCGCGGGCAAGGAAAAAGAGATTGAAGCCTACATTGAGCAGCAGATGTCCAAAGGGGACATACCAGGGGTATCCATTGTCATTCTCCAGAATAATAAGCCGGTGTTTACAAAGGGGTTTGGTTATGCTGACCAATCGTCGTCTACTCCGGTAACGTCTGATACAGTCTTCGAATTAGGCTCGACAAGTAAAGCATTTACGGGAATTGCTGTGCTTCGCCTTGTGGAAGAAGGCAAATTACATTTGGAGGATACCGTAAATCGATATATTCCTACATTTAAGGTTACGTATGAAGGAAAACCTGTAGATATTACACTGTATCAGCTTCTTCACCACACAAGCGGAATTCCGTTTGACACGATCGGTGACATACCGATAGCAGACGGAGATGATGCGCTTCTACAGACGGTGAAGACACTCGAAGGTCTTGAGTTGGACGATAAGCCTGGGGAAACGTATTCTTACGCTACGATTAACTATGATGTGCTCGGTTATATCATCCAACTCGTAACAGGTAAGACCTATGAGCAATATGTGACTGAGCAAGTACTCAATCCGCTTGGATTACAGCATACTTATTTATTTCGGGGCGACGTTCCTGCTGAAGAGATGGCTAAAGGATATAAGTTCAATCTGCTCAGAACCATTGAATACGATGCACCTGTATATAGAGGGAACACGCCAGCCGGTTATGTCATGTCCAGTGCCAATGATATCGGCAGATGGTTGAGCATCCAGCTTGGTCAGAAAGAGGGTATCGCACCTACATTTCCACAGCAAATTATCGATAAGTCGCATGCACCTGATCGGACGGTGATGCCAGGTGGAGATGGATCGTCCTACGCTGCTGGTTGGACGGTTCACCAACGGGGCAGCGGTGAAATTACACACGGGGGAGAGAACCCCAACTTTTCATCCGCCTTTTTGTTTAGACCGCAGGATGGGATCGGCGTAGGTGTACTCGCTAATCTGAACTCGACGTATACACAGACTATTGGACACGGGATTATGCAAATGCTGTTAGGCAAAGAGCTTCCCGATCCTGCTACAGATCAATATAAAAGCATGGACAATACCGCATCTGCTATCTTATTTATCTCTATTCCCGCGATGCTTATGATCATTTGGTTCTCGGGTACTGCTGTATGGGAAGCAGTGAGAGGCAAGCGGCGGTATGCCGGTAGCGGCAGCAAGCTGGCAGCCAATCTGCTTATTTCCCTGCTGTTTATGTCAGGATTCACGTACTGCTTGTACCGGATTCCAGATGTGATTTATGGCGGGTTATCGTGGAGTTTTGTGAAGGTGTGGGCTCCACAGAGCTTTATCACAGCAATTATATTGTTATTTTTTGCAGTGCTGCTGTTTAACTTTTACTTCATTTGGACCACGTTATTTCCTAAGAAGAATGATCGCTCGATGTTTACGCTGACGCTGTTAAGCATAGCGAGTGGATTCGGGAACGCACTTATTATTTTTATCGTCAATGAAACCCTTAATCGGGATGATGGCTTTCAGGGTGGGCTTCTGCTGTACTTTGCGGTGGGGATTGCGATCTACGTAGTTGGTCAGAAGCTGGTTCGGACAAGATTAATTTACATTGCAAATGACATGGTTTATGAGAAAAGGGCAGAGTTGATCGATAAAATTCTGGATACTCCCTACCAGCGGATCGAAGGTTTAGAGGACGGATCGATTCAGGCCTCACTTAACAACGACACAGAAACGATCAGCGAATTTTCCGGTATCGTAATTACCGGGGCGACCAGCTTTGTTACGTTAATATGCTGTTTTGTATATATGGGCATTATCAGCGTGTATGGCCTAATTGTGTCGGTAGCTTTTATTTTTATTGCAGCAGGATTACACTTTGCAATTGGTCGTCAGGCCAACAAGTTGTGGGAACAAACAAGAGATATTCAAAATGTATTTTTTAAGTTTATAAATGACTTGATTACCGGCTTTAAAGAACTGAGTCTGCATAACGGCAAAAAGCAGGACTTTAAGGCGGATATGCAAGCAAGCTGCAACACGTATCGTGAGAAACGGATTCAAGGTGGATTGAAGTTTGCCAACGTCAACGTTATCGGGGAATTATTGTTTACTTTAGTTATTGGAGCTGTGGCCTTTCTATTTCCGCTGTTATTCACTGATCTTAAAGTGAACGCATTAAGAAACTATGTCTTTGTTCTTTTATACATGACAGGACCTGTCCATGGCATATTAGGAACGATTCCGAATATATTCCGAGTTCGGATAAGTTGGAATCGGATCAGTGAGTTATCAAAGCAGTTGGACGAATATCGGGCACAACAGCAACGGATACAAGTTGATCATACGTCACCTAATACGAAGGTGGAGGAGCAGCCGCTTGATGTAGAACTGCGAGCTGTAGAGTATCAGTATGACAATAAGGAAGGTGATACCTTTACGGTAGGGCCGATTCATTTTTCCTTCCGGGCGGGAGAGATTACGTTCATTACTGGAGGTAACGGAAGTGGAAAGTCAACACTTGCCAAGCTGATCACAGGTCTCTATACACCGACAAAGGGTGAGGTGTTTATCAATGGACAGGTCGTTGACAGTCTAACACTTGGTCAGAAATACGCTGCCATTTTTAGCGATTTTCATCTGTTCGAGAAACTATACGGACTGGAAACAGAACATAAAGAAACAGAAATTCAAACTTATTTACGTACACTGCATCTGCAGGACAAAGTCAATATTGAAGACGGTAAGCTGAATACGATTAAGCTCTCAACCGGTCAACGCAAGCGGTTGGCGCTGCTGATCAGTTATTTAGAAGACAGGCCCATCTATTTGTTTGATGAATGGGCGGCAGATCAAGATCCAGAATTCCGTGCCTTTTTCTACCATACGCTGCTGCCAGAGCTTCGGCAGCGGGGCAAATGTATCATAGCGATTACACATGATGATCGATTCTTCGAACTGGCGGATCACATTATTAAGATGGACATGGGCCAGATTGTACGTCAGGAAGCTGGACGCTTGCCTGAGATCGCAGCAACTGCAAGTTCCGAGAAGAAATCATTGTCGTAAGCAATATATGGAGCACAATGGAACATGGAGAGGATGAATGTTGTGGCTGCTACTGGGCAATCCAACAAAATAGACAAGTCAAATGTAGAGGACATCGTATCGTTAACACCTACGCAGGAAGGCATGCTGTTTCATTATGTTAGACAGGAAAATCGCTCGTTTTATGTGCAGCAGCTTGTATTAACACTGACAGGCCAAATTGCTGTCGATCATATGCGTTCGGCGTGGGATGCCGTCATCTCACGAAATGAGATGTTAAGAACACTCTATCGTTGGGATAAACTGGAGAGTCCGATTCAAGTTGTACTAAAGCATAAACCTGCTGTACTGCATGTGTACGATGGAACCACATTGGCAGAAGACGAACTGCTTGCAAGGCGAGCAGAACTGTCATGTACGGAACAGCTTGCAATCACGTTAGAGGAGCAACCGTTTCGTATTGCGCTGCTGTTAATCCAGGCGGATCAATGCGAGATGATCATCAGTTGGCACCATATTTTATATGACGGGTGGAGCAATGGAGTTGTCTTGAAGGAATGGATGGAGGAATATGAACGGTTAGCAACACAATCAATGTCTTCCGGAGAGACTCCGCCCCAAAAAACAAAATTTAAAGAGCTGGTAAAGTGGCTAAAGAATCAGGACGCCGACAAACAGCGTAGATATTGGAATGACTTGCTTAGCGGTGTAGAAGCAGGAAAGTCGCTTCCGCTGGCTAACGAGGCTTTTATTGCGCAAAGAGCAGCCTCATCTGTAAAGCATGTAACTGTCAACCTATCCGGTATAGAGTCGGATGAGGTTTCTGCTTTTGTACGACAGCATGGAATAACTCTCGCATCCCTTTTATACTCGGCGTGGGGAAGTGTGCTGCAAAAGTACTTACAGTCTTCTGACATCGTAATAGGCACTACGGTGTCGGGAAGAGTGCCGGAATTAGATGGTGTGGAAGATATGGTGGGGTTGTTTATTAATACCATTCCGCTGCGTATCACAATGAAGGAAGAAGAGCCAGCATTGGAACTGGTGAACCGTATTCATGAGCAATGTACAAGACGAGAAGAATTTGAGCATACACCGTTGATCGACATTGGAACTTACAGCGGGTTGTCTGGGGCGGAATCATTGTTTAACACGATTGTCGTTCTGGAAAATTATCCATTGGATGAACGAATACGCTCAAATCGTATCTTGAAGATTGACAGCTATCATATGCATGAAATGACACATTACGACGTTACTTTAGGTGTCATGACGATGGACATAATTGAATTTGATCTCTCCTTTGATCCGCAGCGCATTTCAATGGACATGATGGTACGAATGGCTGGTCATCTGAAGACGATGCTTCTTGGCATCATTCGAGACGCTCAGCAGCCGGTATGCCAGTTAGCTATGCTGACCGAGGAAGAGTGGAGCGTCATCACCACTTGTTTTAACAAGCCTGCTGCTGCGCAGGATGCGGTTGAACCCGTACATCGTTTATTTGAGCGACAAGCTGCAGTCTTTGGTGATCAACCGGCAATTGTGCATCGCGGCAATTCTATCAATTATAAGCAGGTGAACGAACAGGCGAATCGACTGGCTAAGCGTCTAATTGAACAAGGACTCTTGTCAGAACAGCCGGTTGCGATTCTGTTGGAACGATCAGCTTGCACGATTATTGCCATGCTTGGAGTTCTAAAGGCTGGCGGTGTCTATATTCCGATAGATGATCAATATAGCGAGGAACGAATTCAATACATGTTACAGGACAGCCACGCTAGGGTGCTAATCACAAGTGAGGAATGGCAGTGCCGTATTTCATTTAATGGTGCAATACTGCAGATGGAACCTGGATTGGAGACGGCGGAGTCTGACTGCGTAGAACAGCGAGACTTTGAGAATTTGCCACAACACGTAGAAGCCCAACAAGCTGCTTATATCATTTATACCTCTGGTTCAACTGGCAAGCCTAAAGGAGTAATCGTTGAACATCGTCAGTTATTGGCTTACACTGCAGCCTTTCAACAAGAGTTTCAGCTGACAAGTGCAGATCGCTTTCTTCAACAGTCCTCTTGTTCTTTTGATCAATTCGTGGAAGAAGTGTATCCCGTGCTCCTAGTAGGAGGAACCGTCATTGTTGCCGACAAGCAGGATGTGCTCGATCTGGAACGGTTGGCACAGCTCACACGCGATCATAACGTAAGTATCGTGTCGTGCTCGCCGCTGTTGTTGAATGAGATCAACAAGCGCCATGGTTTGCCAAACGTGCACACATATATTAGTGGAGGAGATGTGTTAAAGCCCGAGTATATCCGGCAGCTAGTCCAAGTGGGGCGGGTTTACAATACGTACGGACCCACAGAAGCAACCGTGTGTGCGGCTTATCATCGTTGTACAGGCAGCGAGCAGCAGGATGTGCCGATCGGACGACCTATTTTCAATTATAACGTGTATATAATGGACGATTATCTTCAACTGCTGCCAATTGGTGTGGTTGGTGAAATATGTATAGCAGGACATGGTGTTGCAAGAGGTTATATGAATAGGAGTGAGTTAACGGCAGAGAAGTTTGTACTCGATCCTGTACACCGACAAAGTCTAATGTATCGGACAGGTGATCTTGGCAAGTGGTTGCCGGATGGAAGCATCCACTATGTCGGCCGCAGCGATGAACAAGTCAAAATCAGGGGATATCGAGTTGAATTAGGAGAGATTGAACACCATTTGCGCAATCATACGGCAGTTCAGGAAGCTATAGTGTTGGCAGTAGATGATGGCTATGGCAGCAAGATGCTGGCGGCTTATATTCAGCTAATAGATGATTCGGAGACTGAGCGTGCAGGGCTAACATTACGAGAATACGCAGCGGACAAACTGCCTGCGTACATGGTTCCAGCGGTGATGTACCGCATGGATGCCGTACCGTTAACCATTAACGGTAAAGTGGACAAAAAGGCGCTGCAGGCGATTAACCAAAGACTGCATGATCCACTGGAAGATGGCGATCAGACAGATTTGACCAGCACGGAGGCGCTTATTCTTGAGGCTTGGCAGGACGTGTTGAGAAGAGAACATATAGGACGACACGAGCCGTTTTTTGAGGCAGGAGGCAATTCGATCCTGCTTATGCAGCTCCATACTAAGCTGGAGAAGAAGTACAACTGGGGGACGACCGTTACTGATTTATTTACACATACGACTATTGCTAAGCTTGCAAAGTATGTCGATCTGAAGCATGCACAAGCTTCAGAGGTTCCCCAAATTGCCTATCAGCGCCTGCCAGCTGAATACTTTTCGCACCAACCCTTAGCTGGTGGTTCAATGTCTATTAAATGCCAGCTTGAGCATGGAACAGTAACTTCTTTAAGACAAATGGCGCTTGATCATGAAACGGAGTTAGTTGATCTCCTGCTTTCCATGTATGCCTATTTGCTAACACAGATTAACGGCAGCACGGAATCGACGATCCAGTTAATGGATGAAGATGGTCAACAAGTCATTCCACTAGCCATTAACTTGTCAGAATTGCAGGGGTTTGCACAGTTGTTCAGTATTGTGCATACAACACGCTCAGAACCTCAGGTACGCTATTCGATAAACACAGCGCCTCGTATGTTAGTTCATAAGTCTAAAGGAAGTGAAGAAATACTTTCGCTGGCAGCGTATAACACGGAGGTGTCACAGCGAGGCGAATGGTTAAGGACATACGATCTGATGCTTCTATTGGACGAAGAAGAGGTAGGGTCAGGCCTGACTGCAAGCTTTAGATTTAATGATAAGCGACTGAAGAAAGAGAAAATATCGGCATTGCTGCAAGCTTATCAAGATATGCTGCATCAGTTGTCAGAACGTTATGCTCGTACGTAAAAGAACGTGTGCTTGATGAGAAGGAGGTGGGATTGTTGGATTTTAGCTCCATTACATTAAAAAACTCGCTATTTGAGGAGTCAGCAGCAGCTCCCGATCCATTCCAGAGCGACGTAGATGAGGCCTACGATATTGCGATTATCGGAATCGGGTTAAAGCTGCCGCTTGCCGACACTGTGGAACAATATTGGCACAATCTCAGAGAAGGAAAAGATTGTGTCCGTGATCTTCCAGAAGCGCGCCGAAAGGATACGGATCGGTACTTTTATCATATCGGCAAAGATCCCCATACCATTCAATATGGTGCAGCGGCATATGTGGAGGGCATTGATCAGTTTGATTATGGCTACTTTAAGTTGTCACCCAAAGAAGCAGCATTGATGGACCCCAAT
This sequence comes from Paenibacillus sp. ACRRX, assembly GCF_022346885.1. Taxonomy (GTDB): domain Bacteria; phylum Bacillota; class Bacilli; order Paenibacillales; family Paenibacillaceae; genus Paenibacillus_B. Next base: position 469,256 of record NZ_JAKRNK010000002.1, on the reverse strand, counting down.
CAACGTCTGTTTCTACAGACGGCATGGAAAGCCATCGAAGATGCAGGATATGGGGGAGCAATGCTGACGGGCAGCAACACGGGCGTATATCTTGGTTATGGTTCAGATGCTGATTACAAAAACATGATTAGCCTAGTGGAGCCTGAGGCCTATTCCATGTCTATGCCAGGCAATGTTAGGCCGATGATCGCGAGTCGAATTGCGTATTTGCTGGATCTGAAAGGCCCTAACATGACCGTAGATACGACCTGTTCCTCGTCATTGGTTGCCATTCATCTGGCTTGTCAGGCGATTCGCAATGGAGAGTGCGATCTAGCGATTGCAGGCGGAATACAGCTTCATCTCATTCCAGTGCGTGATTTTGAAGTGGGGGTGGAATCATCCACATCAAGAACACGAGCACTGGATGATAGCGCTGATGGAACAGGCACGGGAGAAGGCGCTGTAGCCATATTGTTGAAGCCGCTGCGACAAGCGCAGGAAGACCGCGACGCGATCTACGCGGTCATCAAGTCAAGCGCAGTCAACCAAGATGGTACTTCTGTAGGTATAACCGCACCAAATGCGGAAGCGCAGGAGCAGGTGCTTGCCGAAGCATGGTCTCGTGCCAATATTAATCCCGAAGCAATGGGATATATTGAGATTCACGGAACCGGAACCAAATTAGGTGACCCGATTGAAATGGATGGCATCCGGCGTGCGTTCCAGCGATATACGAACAAGGTGCAATTCTGTGCGATAAGTGGCGTGAAGAGTAATATCGGACATCTGGACAGCTCGGCTGGTATTGCCGGTCTTGTCAAAGCAGCACTGTCTTTAAAGTATAAGGAGCTGTTCCCTACACTTCACTTTATGCGCCCGAATCGTAAGATCAGCTTCGAGGATTCACCCGTTTATGTAAATGACAAGCTGCGCGAGTGGACCAGCAATCCTGCTGAAAAACGGTGCTGCGGCGTTAGTTCATTTGGTATCAGCGGCACGAATTGCCATATTGTTCTGGAAGAAGCGAATCAACCAGTCAAAAATCGTCAATCGACGGATCTGAATTCCGCTCCCCGATTACAGACGGATAAGAAGGATTACATTTTTGTACTGTCTGCCTTAACAAGGGACGCGTTGCAGCAGTCGGTTAAAGATTACATCCATTATTTAGACGTTGGAACTGATATGAATTTAAGTGATCTATGTTATACGCTGCAGACGGGTAGAGGCGAATATCAGCATCGGCTGGCCGTAGTGACGGGAAGTAGTGAGCATCTCAGATCCACTCTGCTTACGATACAGCAAGAAGGACTCCGCCAGGGACAAGTGCATTACTACTATTATGATGCTGGACCTGAATCCGATAGTGACCGCAAAGAACTGTCATTAGCAGGTAATAGAGCATTGCTTAATTATATGGAGTCGGACCAACTAGCGTGTTACCAAGTAGCTGAGAAATATACGCATGGTGCCGAAATTCAATGGAATACGCTGTATCGCAGAGTAAGGCCAAACAGGCTGCATGCACCTAGCTATCCGTTTGAAGGCAAACGTTGCTGGCTGAATTTGGCGGATTATGATCAGCACACAACCGCGACCACAGATGACAATCGCTACTACCATACCGTATGGCAGCCACAGCCCTTATCCGGAGACTACTCGGTTGGGATGAGACGAGCTACAACGCTTGTATTCAAAAATGACGATGGGGCTGCTGCAGCTTTTAATGATAAGCTTCGCCAGTCAGGAACAACTGTTATTGAAGTTGGTTACGCCGGACGTTACAAGCAAGTTGATAGGGATGCATACCTGATAGAAGACAGCGAAGCCGACTATGACAAGCTGCTGCAGCAGCTTAAGGAAAGAAACGTTCGCCACATTGTATTTATGTGCACGATACAAGAAGCGACAGTACCTGCAACACTTACGGATCTCCAGAATCGTTTGGAGAGCGGGGCATATCGACTCCACCGCATCATTAAAGCGATCATTCGTCAAGAGTGGAATGAAGCATTGGAGTTAACGATCATTGCCCGCCGCGGCACCTCGACAATCGGAGGCAAGATGCAGGCATCGTTTGAAGGTCTGCCTGATCCGTTGCTGCCTGAGCATGCGTCCTTATTTGGATTCAGCAAAGCAATAGGATGGGAATATCCATACATCCACATCAGATGTTTGGATATGGATTCGGATTCAGACATGGATTGCTGTATACATGAAATCAGTGCACCCGCAGCAGAGTATGTAACAGCCTACCGACAAGGTATCCGTTATGTAGAGCGTTTGGACAAGCTGGACTTGCCAAATGCAAACAAAGAAATGGATGACAATCAGCCAGTGATCAAACCTCATGGCGTGTACGTGATCTCCGGGGGACTTGGAGGCATCGGACTTCACATAGCCCGATACTTGGCTTGGCAACAGCCTGTTCAGATCATCTTGCTTAACCGATCTCCGTTCCCGGAGCAAACACAATGGAACCATATTCTTCAAGAACAACCCACCCACCACGAGTACGTTTTACATCAGGAACGTTTATCCGATCATAATCACCATTTTACAATTGACAATTCTTACGACGTTTCACATACAGCTGTACATGAAATTTCTAATACAGATCCATCTCATCATGCACCACCTCAAATGAAACAGCATATGACAGGTGGCTACTTAAGTCGTACCATCGCTACTCTACAAGAAATAGAGCGATCAGGCTCAAAGATTGTATGTGTACAAGCTGATATTACGAGCGAAACGCACATAAAGGCAATCATGGACGATATTAGATCACGATACGGTTCCGTTACAGGTGTTATTCATGCAGCAGGAATTGCTGAAGGAGACATAAGCGGACGGTTGACACAGGATCATTTCGAAAAAGTGATGGCAGCGAAGGTGCAGGGCACATGGGTATTGGATCAGGTACTGCGAGATGACAATCTGGAATTTCTTGCTTTGTTCTCCTCTGCCATTACACTTGTCGGTGGTATGGGCTCGGGACCTTACACGGCTGCCAACGCTTATCTTGATGCTGTTGCGGCAAACCGTTCATTGATTCAAGGCAAGCGGACGTTTGTCTTGAATTGGCCAGCATGGGATAACACGGGTCTGTCAGAGAACACAGAAGTTGATGAAGACAAAGAGCTGTTTAAAGTACTGCCAGTAAAAAAAGGGATCGAAGCTTTTGCTGACGCGTTAAGGCATGATGTTACACAAATGTATGTAGGTCCATTAAATGTAAATTCCGTCTTGTTCCAGTTAGGGGACAAGCTGCCGTTCCGCATGACTGAACGTGTTCAAGAACAGTTGGAGAAACGGGTAAGCGGGATTGAAGCGAAACATCACGTCAAGGGACAAGGCATAGGCAGCCCTGCTTTGCAAATTAAAGCAAGTGCAATTGCTCTTAAGGGGAAGGCAGATAGTCATTATACGAACATCGAGCGGAGTATTGCTGAAGCCTGGCGGCACATTCTAGGTTATGAGGAATTGGATATTAACGCTAACTTTTTTGAAATTGGCGGCGACTCAATACTGGTCACAAAAGTACATGCGCTGGTTGAAGCTCAATATCCGGGCATGGTGACGATATCTGATATGTTCTCCTATGCCACCATTGCCAAGCTAGCTGAATATGTTAGCTTTGGCCTGCAAGCTTCGGCGCCAGTCCCAATGGAAGAGGAAGACCGTTTTGAGGCCGAGGTGTCCGCGTGGTTCGATCATATTGAGGCAGGAACGTTGACGATCGCTGAAGCTGTTGAACGTTACCGTTTAATGGAGGTGGCCCGAGTATGAAAGCTGCTCAGATCATATTTGAACATGTGGCTGCCGGCAAGATGGATCGAGCGACAGGACTTCAAGTTCTGAAGGCTCTCAAGTTGCAGGAACACGTGCCCAACGTGAAGGATATTGCGGTGATTGGCGTTGGTGTGGATATGCCTCAAGCGAACACATTAGAGCAGTTCTGGGCTAATATTCGCGATGGCCAACAATTTGTCAGACCCTTGCCGCTTGAGAGGCAGCAGGATACTCGACCGTTTATTACACAATTTACGAGCCTTGATGAACAAGAAATTACTTTCAGCCAAGGCGGATATTTGGATAGAATTGATCAATTTGATTACGGATTTTTTAACTTATCTCCCAAAGAAGCGGCATTAATGGACCCGAATCAGCGCCTGTTTCTGGAAACGGCTTGGAAAACAATCGAGGACGCTGGATATGGCGGGAATCGGTTGAAAGGAAGTCGTACTGGGGTATACCTAGGTTATGCAGATTGGCCCGTATATGGTCAATACATTTCGAAGCGGCAGCCAACACTGGTGGATATGGCTAGTATTGGGAATACGCCCTCTCTAATCGCGAGCCGGATTTCTTATTTGCTAGATTTTAAAGGACCAGCCTTTCTGGTGGATACGGCTTGCTCTTCCTCCTTGGTAGCTGTACACCTGGCTTGTATGGCTCTACGAAACGGGGATTGTGATCAAGCGCTCACTGGAGGGGTGAAGGTATGCCTCATGCCAGTGGACGATGTGTTTGCGATTGGAATCGAATCGTCAAATGCTAGAACAAGCACTTTTGACGACAGCTCAGACGGTACGGTCTGGGGAGAAGGTACAGCAGCATTGCTGCTGAAGCCATTGGAGCGGGCTATCGAGGACGGGGACCGTATTTATGCGGTCATCAAAGGCAGCGCGGTTAATCAGGATGGAGCATCAGCAGGCATTACTGCACCCAACGCGCAGGCGCAGGAACAACTGCTTCTGCAAGCATGGAAAGACGCAGGTATTCCGCCGGAGTCGATCACCTACATCGAAGCTCACGGCACGGGTACCAAGCTTGGTGACCCAATCGAAATTGACGGTATCCAGCGCGCCTTTAGACGACGCACAAGTAAGCAGCAGTTTTGCGCGGTGGGCTCGGTCAAAACGAATGTGGGCCATTTGGACAGCGCTTCTGGCATAGCTGGGCTTCTGAAAGCGATAGCTGCGCTTCAATATAAGCAGCTTCCGCCAACCCTTCATTTTACGAGGCCCAACCGCAAAATTTCATTTGAAAGCTCGCCAGTTTACGTAAATGACCAACTACGTAACTGGGAAGGAGGGGATACCCCACTGAGATGTGGAGTCAGTTCTTTTGGCTTTAGCGGAACGAATTGTCATGTTGTGTTGGAGGAAGCGCCTACTGAGCATGCGCTCTTGACCACTAATCGAGTGGCTGCCCAGCCTAAGCAAGAGCTGGTGGCCTTGTGCTTATCGGCTAAAAGCAAACTAGGAATTAAGCAGCTTATTGATGAGTATGCAGTTTTACTGCCTAACTCATCAGCGGATCTACAATCCATCTGTTATACAGCAAATACGGGTAGAGGACATTACGGATATCGATTAGCTTTGACCGCACACGACAAGAAAGAACTTTGGCAAAAGCTGACTCAACTTCAACAAACAGACCTAACTCCAGTTCTTCAGCTCGAGGGCGTGTACTACGGCGAGCATCGGATTCGAAATGTACAGCGAGGAGAAAGCCAAGTAGGGGCACTGACAAGTGAAGAACTACGAACTAAGAACGAGCGGTGCAGGGAACTGATTCAACAGATGCTGGCTCGTACATCAGCGTATTCAGACGGACTGTATGAGGTATGTCATCTTTATACGCAAGGTGCCGACATCGAGTGGGAACTGCTTTATTTGGATGAAGAACGATATACGGTCAGTGTACCGACCTACCCGTTTCAGCGGTCACGCTGCTGGTTGGAATCAATGACTGATTATACAGAAGAGAACAGAAAGGCAGAAAAAGGGGGTGATAAGTACTCGTCTGATATTGGTGAGCGAGGTCCTGTCTTACCTGATCAAGCGGCAGTTGTGAGTGCAGCTTCGTCTTCGATTGCGTTTGTGAAATTAACGGGCAGGGACAGCAGGCAATACAGCGAGACGGAACAGACAATTGCAAATGTATGGGGAATGCTGCTTGGGATAACTGAAATTGACGTCTACGATTCATTCTTTGAGCTAGGCGGCAACTCCATTCAAGCTATCCGAATGGAGGTAGAGTTGGAGCGGCAACACGTCACGATCAACTCAGATGATCTGTATCGATTTAGCTCAATCACAGAGCTGGCTGCATACGTAGTCGGTTCAAGTCATGAGGCAATATCAAATGATATACAAGAGCCAAGCGCTACAATGTCAGTCGCTCATACAGAAGCTGCTGCGACTATTGCAGAAGTGTCTCAAGCTGAAGCAGCACTCGTTGAGTTGACCGACTCTGAGATGAATAGAACACCGCTACAGGTGATCATTCCGGCGATTGAGCCATTTAACGATGTGTTCTACAAAAATTGTTTCTTTAACTCGGTATTTCCAATCGTGCGGCACTTTGGTCAAGACCCACTGCGCATAATGCTTAACGATCTAATTCTATATGAATATGACCACGAGGCAGAGAGCGGGCAGCATGAGGCAAATCTGGACAAAGGGTACCGCATCCGTTACGACGAGCAATATCCGATGCAGCAGATGTTTAAGCAATTGAATATTAAGGTGGATATACGAGCAGATTCCAGTAACATTGTGGCCGAGCTAATAGAAGCAATTTCACATGGTAGTCCTGTAGTGGTGTGGGTCGATGCTTACCACGAATCGATACGCAAAGATACTTTTGAAAAGGAACATCTGGATCATACGCTGCTTGTATATGGTTATAACGAGGCGGCACAGATGTTCCATGTGATAGAGCATGACCGTCGAGAAAACTTGTCATACAAGAAATGTGTTCTGTCCTTCACAGACCTGGAGCAGGGACACCTTGGCTTCCGTGAACGCTTTTTGCATCGCGGACATGAGGCGACTCACTATATTTTCAGCGCTGAATCTTCCTCCCTGACAATCCATGGAGAAGTCAAACAGCCGCTTCACGCTTATGTCTCACTGCTGAATGGACGCTTGAATTTGTTGGAACAAAGTGTGCAGGCGCTTACCCTTTATATCGAGTCATTCCGTCGCTGGACATCCGATGAGGAGCAGCTCAAACTCCATTTGGACGATACGATTACATTCTGCAACGAAGTGATTAACGCCAAACATGTGGACAGCTATCGCATAAGGCAGTTATACGGAGTTGAGAGTGATACTTTGCAGTCCATCGAACGCATCATTAAAAAATGGGATGAAGTACGTAAAGGCGTCGTTCGTTTTTTGTATCTGCCTGTGTACAAGCCAGAAGTGTTCCAATCCTGCTGCATCAGGTTGCAGGAAGTTGTGGAGGAAGAACGTCGCTTGACCCAACTGCTGCTTACACCTTGCAATTAAATATATAAATCCATCATTCAAACATTTTAGGAGGAATTTACAATGACAACCGAACTTCAAAACGACTTGCGGGCACGTGTAATTGAAATGCTGAAGGACAATGTTGATGACAGTGATGCTTTGGACCAACTAGGCCCAGATGATGAGCTGACGGTGTTAGGAGTCAACTCGGTTACGTTTATTAAGCTGGTCATTGCTGCAGAAATGGAGTTTGGCGTGACTTGGAAAGATGAAGATTTGGATTTTCGTAATTTTATGACAATTAACAGCATTATGAACTACATTTTATCTTCGGATGGCGAGAACGAATAATCCTGCTATGTGCCTGTTGACCCTGCAACACAACCCTATATATAGAAGATGAAGGCGAGGAAACTAATATGTTAACTGAAGCAATAGGTTTAAGAGATGAAGCATTAAATGATTATGTCCGCAATTTAACACCAGAGATTAAACAATTAACTCTTTTCCCGTCTGAGATGTGCAATTATCGTTGCAGCTTCTGCCACATTTGGGGGGAGACAGGTTGGGCGTTAAAGGAGCCGCAGCGTGTCATTCGTGAACAGCTCGACATTAACGTTCTGAAAGGGTTTATCGATCAGGTGACGGCGAACAACAAGAAGTTGGGTGTCATAATTACGGGCGGAGAACCGATGCTGTACAAGCATTTAAATGAGCTGGTTGAACATCTGCGCAGTAAAAAGGCCAACATTTATTTGTTGACAAATGGTTCATTAATGAAAAAGCAGATTCCGTTTATTATGAAAAATATTGTAGCCATGAATATTTCTCTTGACGGACCTGAAGAATTCCACGATTCCATTCGAGGCAAAGGCAGCTTTAATACGGTCTGTGAAAATGTTGAAATGTTGATTCAAGAGAAAAAACGAAACAATAAAATGTTTCCCTTTATTAACATTACGATGGTATTGTCCAAGTACAACTACAAAAGTACCAAAAACTTCATGCAAGCGCTCAGAGATCGCTTCAAGGACGCCAACATTGTCCTGCATGACACGAAGACACCTTGGACAAAGCGCCGCGATATGTCGGTTAACTTCGCTCCACTGCTGTTTACGTCACAGGAACGCGGTTTAATGTACGCAGAACAAATGAAAGAGCATCTGGATTGCAACGTATCTCCTGCTTGGCAGGGCTTTGTTGAGGAAGATATCGGCATCGATACCCAATTATTAAAACGTGATATGGAAGAAATATGGCGCTCTGAGGGAGTCGATTCCTCGCAGTATATCGATATTCATGAATATTTCACCGACATTGATAACGTATTTGGCCATACCAAATGTGTTGCACCATGGCATGAGCTGGTTGTCCGTCGTACTGGGGATGTATACCCTTGTGTAGATTTCCCGGATTATAAATATGGCAACATTTACGAAGATACGTTCCAGGATATGTGGGAAGGGGAACGTGCAGTCAAATTCCGCAATTATATGCGAAATGACAATTTATTGGTTTGTAATCGATGTGTCCGCATGTTTGCAGATAAAGATTCTTTCTAATCCATTTTATTGACCTACTATACTACTCAGATAAGAAATGAGGATTTTCATGCGGGAGAACATATTACCTTTTAGCCAGCCACAATTGTATGGTTTTCTGGGGCATGCCTATGTACTTGGTGTTCTTCAAGATGACGAGCGCTGTATGGATTGGTTTTACACAAACTATGTTCAGCTTCATATAACACAGCAGTACATTGATCTAGGTGAGTATCGATTGGATTTTTACCCGGACCTGTTAATTATTTTTGGCAATGTGCCTTGGCTGGATTATCATCGTACGGATAAAGAGATGTTGACCCGAATGAATATCAACATACGTGATTTTATTATCGATCATATTGACCGGGGCTTTTACTTCTTCTCTTATATCGATGAATATTACATTCCAAACACGTTGTGCTATAATTTCCGACACATGACCCATGATCTGCTAGTGTTAGGGTACAATTTGGACAAACAGACTTATACGGTTGCGGGTTTTAATAGGGATCGGGCTTTTAGCTGCCGGGAAATTAGTTTTGAAGAGTTTGAGACGGCCTACAATAGTCCAACAACACACAACTATATTAGTATGTTCCGTAAAGCTGACAATTATGAACAAACCAAGTATGACTTGAAATACGGATTATATGATTTTGATCTCGGTGTGATGATGGAATCATTGACAGAGTATCTCCACGGCATTAACTCATCCCGGCGGATGGGCTTATATCGCAACTTGGAACCAGGTGTATATGGAATGAAAGTTTATCAGGCGCTACAGCATTATTTCAAACTGCTGGGGAAGGATCAGATTGCCTTAGACGTTCGTCCTCTGCATTTGCTCTGGGAGCACAAAAGATTTATGGTGCAGCGAATTCGTTATTTGCAACAGCATGGGTATCTAAATGCCGACAGCACAACACTTCAGGCATATGAAAGTATGGAGCGTTTGGCACTGAAGCTGAGAAATTTGTTGTTAAAGTATTATTTTACAACGCTTCCCGCTTTGTTGGATAAAATAGATGAAGGTCTTGAGACACTGTTCACGACTGAAAAAGTAGTGTTGGATCAACTGCTTGACGAGCTCTGTGTCAATAATGGCATCGAGCGGTCTTCCCTTGATAAAAGGGTTGTAACTGTATATACAAGTGAGCCTGCCACAATATCATAAATAAGAAGAGCAGACGCTTCCATGCTACTGGAAGGTCTGCTCTTTTTGATTGAACTTCTTAAGTTCTAATTAATAAGGCGCCGCAATGCTGTATGACCATTTATCAGCACCGCCGTCAGCATATACTCGGATCACATATTGGCCAGGATCAAGTTGGAAGAAGGTATCAACCACCGTTTTGATACGATAGGCATTAGGATGAGGCTTGGGCTCTGATAAATCAAAATTAATAAAAATATCATTTTCTCCAGGCATCTCACCCCAAGGGGTAATCTTAAACAATCTAACGACAAACTGACGTGTACCGCTTGTTTCAGGACCTTTATATGCAACATCAATTTTGACATTCAGATGGCTATATGTGTTGTGTTGATAATATTGATAACCTTCATATGCAGATGCTGGTGAGGAGAATAAGAGTGCTACCATAACATACAAAAAAATAACACCGGACAATCTTTTCATCAATCATCATCACCCTTCGATTTGTATAAGCTACATGTGTCGACCCATAGCTGTGAGCAAGCTAAACAGTATGAGCTGCAACCACCTCCCCCAGCACTCTATTATTTCGAGCCAGTCCATCTGTATCGTCTATTAGTGAGAATATCCGAATTAATAAAGAAAGAAAGTAGAGGCTAACATGGGATGATGAAAAGTTGAGTGTCGAGCAAAAATTAATGAGGGTATGAGGATTAATAATTGTCGGCGGCCAAACGTTACGAAGCGGGTTGTTAAATGGCAATTCTATTAACATTATTTATATCACACTTGGTTAGTTGTTTCAATTGTTTTGGAAGCGTTTTTTTACATTTTATTATTCTTGGCATCACAAAGAGCGGAGCCCTGATATCTCCGCCGAAATGTGATAGCCTCTTATTCTGAAACGTATTGAATGTATGTGAACCAGTGTTCACAGTGATCCGTTACTCGGACAATGGGAGCTTATTGCGTGACAGCTGAGCCCGTGCAACAAAAATAAATGGCAAGTAAAGCAATATAAACAATACAAACGCCACAGCTTCTAAAGATAGTAAATACCATGGATATGGACCTAACAGATCAAGCATAGAGGCTGTGTCCGGTTTCTTCATCAGGAACATATAGTTCCCACCTACGGCATAGTTAATGGAGCCGACTACTACCAGCAATACATTTAAGAATGCCATCGCTAGCCCTACGGATTTAAACGTCGGCCTGTATTGTTCCACCCATACCATATAGAGCACAGCCAACATGATTGCAAAGTGGGCAATAAAAAACTCAAGAAAGCGATAATGAGGGAAATCAAAGGTGAGAGCGGGCGTAAGTATGGCTTGAAGTGCCCCACCAATTCCAGTGAAATAGACAATCTGAAATAGAAACCGATTATTAAACAGCAGCATAAAAACACATAGATATAATGAAATGCTGCATAATTCCAACGGGAGTGTGTCCTGAAGACGGAAAACGCCTTGTGTGATGTACCATATATTAAGTGTCACCTCACATAGTACTAGAACAGCAGCCAAGATAAATCGTCCGTATTTACGATAGTGGCTTTTGTGAAGGCGCTGACGATTGACATATAACAAAATCAGGCATAACACAAATACAGATAATGCACTTAAGTGTGCAGGTGAATAAAACGTAAAGAGCTGGGTATGATTGACATCAAAATAACGATTCATATCGGAAGCCTCGTCACCCCTTTCCAAGTGATGTACTTTTATTATTTATTTTACAATAAAAGGAACAAGATGCATATATAATTTGAGTAGGGGAAACGACATTTTAACAAAATAAAAGTAAGTTACTTGATTGTTGTAACTATAAGAGTTACAATGGGTGTACTTAATTAAATATGATGACAATCAAATGAGGAGGTCTATTATGAAAGTTGAAATTTGGTCTGACTATATGTGTCCATTTTGTTATATTGGTAAACGCCGTTTTGAGGAGGCGCTGGATCAATTCCCGCATAAGGATAAAGTAGAAGTGATCTACCGCAGCTTTGAGCTTGATCCTGAAGCTGCCCGTGATGTTGATTATGATGTCCATACGATGCTGTCGAAAAAGTACAATATGAGTGTACAGCAAGCAAAATCAATGAATGATAACATTACGGAGCAAGCGAAGAGTGTCGGATTGACTTACCATTTTGATACGATGGTGCTGAGCAATTCGTTTGATGCTCATCGATTGACTCACTTTGCCGCTCAGAACGGCAAGATGCGAGAGATGAACGAAGCTTTGTTCCGTGCCGTATTTACGGACTCCAAGCACATTGGCAATCATGACGTGTTGTCTGATTTAGCTGTTGGTGTTGGCCTCGATCGAGAGGCAGTTCTAGAGATGCTGGCGAGCGAGCAATATGCTCAGGATGCGCGTTTTGATGAGCAATTAGCGGGACGACTTGGCATTCGTGCGGTGCCGTTTTTTGTCTTGAACGAGAAGTATGGTATTTCTGGTGCGCAACCAACGGAAGCATTTGCAGAACAACTGCTTAAAGCCTGGAACGAAGCCGCAACACAAGAAGGGGTAGCGGGGTCAAGCACAGGAGATTCATGCTCAGATGGTGCTTGTTCGATTTAAGATGGTGAACTTGCTTGGCGTTATTGTTCATATAATGAAATGTAAATAACATGTAACCTTATTGGTCAAGCTTACGTCTATTTTACAGAAGCTTGTAAGAGATGAATGTATGCTGCTGCCGAGGAGGATCCATGTGTTTATTCGAAGCAGGATTTTGTGGGCTCGTGTAATAGGAATAGTTCTGCTGCTTAATGTCTACGTTCACGATCAGGTGCACGCCACCAGCTGGATTCGGATGGAGCCAGAAATGGTCGTTCAGCGGGCTCAACTTGTAGTTACAGGCATATATACGTTTAACGACCCCACCGCAGATCAATCATCGATGTGGGAAGGATATAATTTTACGGTCTCTCACGTTATAAAGGGGTATTGCCCCAGAATGATAATCGCAGGAATTGACCGAGATGATCAACAGGGAGCTCTTGATCATCAGAATGCAGGCGGGGAGTATCTATTGTTTCTGGAGCGGGACTTAGATACTAATCTCATGACACCTGTCGGCGGAACTAATGGCATGGTGCGCATAAAGGACACAAAAGTGCAGCAGCAGGATGATCCCCATGCACAATTGTATTTTACGCAATATTTGGCTGTACATGGTATAGAGGCCAAGCTGCCTAAGCCTAGTCGTCAGCTTGATTCTACCTTTAGTCCATTGCTGTTATTTGTGCTCGTTAGTGTTATTCTGACAACATTAGGTTGGATTATTATTCAGAGTCGCTTAACTGGCAGCAAGAAGATGTAACATTTTGTATGCAGTAGAGGAGTCGTGGGGAATTGTCCACGGCTCTTTTTGTTATCCCTTTTTCAGAAAAACAAGCAGCATCTTATGAAACTGGCGTATTGTATCCTATATTCTCTATCTATTGGGAAATGCTGCTGTTTAGTCGTATAATAAATAAATGAGAGAAGGATCAGAAATGTCAGAAATAGTCTCTTGCTAGGCTCGTTATTTTTGTGGAGGTATCAACTGTATGCTTCAAGTAAGTCAACTTACATATCGATATAAAAACAGAAGGGTACTTGACGACTTATCCCTGGTTGTGGAGTCAAGTCAACTGCTTGTACTAGTTGGTGAAAACGGCTCTGGAAAAAGTACCTTGTTGAGAGTGCTAGCTGGGCTGGCCGCGCCTGATAAAGGCAAGATCAGCATAGACCCGCGCGTGGATGCTATAGGTTATGCACCTGAACGAATGCCGCTGTTGCAGCTTACGCCGAGCGAATACCTCACCGCTATGGGGCGTGTTCACCGGATAAGCAAGACAATACTAAGTCAACGAATAGAAGAATTGCACCGGCAGTGGGGCATAAGCCACTCGCAGTATAAGCGCATGGGCACCTTCTCAAAAGGCATGCTGCAGAAAGTCAATCTGATGCAAGCAATGCTTCATCAACCCGACTTTCTGCTGCTCGACGAGCCGATGTCTGGTCTCGATCAGGAGGCTCAACAGGAGCTGAGACGACAATTGTTGGCATATAGGGAGCGGGGGGCCACGATTGTTGCGGCGTGCCACGAATCCATATTAACGAAAGATGCAGATCAAGTGGTGGAATTGAGCGGCGGCAAGCTATTAAAGTCCTACTCCAAGGCAGACCATTTAGAGTCCTTGGTCATAGGCATGGAGTATAGTGAGTGTCACAACACGTCTCAACATAACAAGCGCATTAAATGCTACTTGCGGCACAACGATCAAATGACGGTGATTCAGCAGCAGATCGGATTTATGGGCTGGATAACTGAAGAAGAGCGGCATACGCTGGTAGTTGCCGCCGATCATTGTGATGACATGCTGCGTCTGCTGCTTAAAATAGATGCTACGATCTGTACCGTGTCTGATGAGGAGGATTGTTCAGCATGAGCACGATGATTACATATTTACTACGGCAATATGTGCGCTCTAATCGTTATTTTCCGCCTTTGGCGGTGTTAGGATTGTGTCTGATGATGCTGTACTCCATGCAACCTAATCCAGTATTAGATAGTTATGCAGCTAGTGCCGTGATGCTGTTTTTTATTTCGGCATGGTTCTGTTATGGGTTCGGCCACACGGAGCATCCTTATCAAGAGATGATATCAATTGTCCACATAAAGAACCCGAATTTATATTTCTTAAGTAAATTAATTGCAGCAAGCGTATTAATAGGCATCAGTTGCTTGTTTGTTGTCCTTTTACCGGTGCTCATGCAAGTATTTGATCGACCAGTCACATGGAAAGATATGCTATTGGGATTGATCGGCCATTTAGAGTTAGCCATTCTAGCCGCGTGTATTACAGCATGTTTTCAATCCAAAGGAGTGGGCAAGCGGAGCGTGGTTCTCGGAGGATTAGTGCTAACTTTAATCCTATCTTTATGTCAAGGAGCTTTTTTGCACAACTTTCCAGATTGGCTGCTGCCGCTTAGCTGGTTCATTCCGCCTGCTTACCATGTAATGGACGTGCTAATGAATGCAGGCAAACGATCAAACTGGGACTTATACTGTGTACTTCTGATGACGCCAGTTTACATAGGGGCGCTAGTTCTGGTGCTTCTCAGGCTAAACAGTCGTCATTATCGATAATCGGATTAACTGTGCATTTACCTTACTTGGCCTGCTTGCTTAGCGATTATCCTGATTTAATGGGCTTCTTTCTCACTAAGATTCTGCTTAACCATATTTATAAAATGCTGGGCAGGCTTGGATAAATAATGATCACGCATCCAAATCAGAGCTGTGGAAGAAGTGGCATGCAGATCTTCGATGGTATAAACGTTTAATTCTGTTGCACGATGAACTTGCAGTAGTGATTCAGGGACAATAGCTGCACCAAATCCAGACCTGACCAGCTCCAACATGGTGTAAATATCCGAGCACTCGCATATAAAGCAGGGATTTAAACTTCTTTTGGCAAATTGCTCCACAATAATGTGATGCAGACCTAAACCTTCTGTACTGGGGACAAGAAGAGCCGTTTGTTCCATCTCAGCGAAAGTGACTTGCTTGCGGGGATACCGATAGGTAGGTGACGCTATATAACGAAGCGGTTCCGTTATTAAGTTAATTACGGAGAAATCCTGCAGCTCCAAAGGCAATTTAATAATCGCTAAATCGATCTGGCGGTCCCGTAAAAGCTGACATAGATGGGCAGATTCATTCTGTTTAATCTTATAGTCTATCATTGGGAAAGACGAGCGAAATTGAACGAGCAGGTTAGGCAGGTCGGGATAAGGTAAGGTGTTGACTCCAATGGATAACTTGCCACGTTGCCCCGCACCTGTCTCTTGAACCTCAAGTTGTGATTCCTCCATTAAAGCAGTAATTCGCAAAGCATGTTTATACAAGGTACGACCGGCTTCTGTGAGTTCTAGTGTTCTACCTCTTCGTGCAATCAATTCCACTCCTAATTGATGTTCCATAAGTTTGAGCTGCTGGCTTAGAGGAGGCTGCGCGATATGCAGCCGTCTGGCTGCAGAAGTAATATTTTGTTCTTCGGCGATGGCTATAAAGTAACGAAGCTGTCTAATATCCATGCTGATTGCACCACCTTTTCATATGTTAAAGATATGATAACCCAATCTATTATATATTTTTCATATATGAAATCCAATGGTACCATAAGTGTGCAGCGTGCATGAGGCATGGAGTGATTGCTGAAGCGCATCTATATAATAATAGGCAGGGACAACCTCGTATTATCAAGACGATGGACTTAGCTGGATATTGGAGGTATTAAGATGAAAACGTCATATTGGATTAAAAATGTCAGTCTGGACACAGGATACTTATATGAAGACGAGCAAGTGGTAGGAACCTGTACGGGATTGTTACACATTCGGATAGCCGATGGACTCATCCAGGAAATTGTTCCGAGATCTAGTATAATCGTTGACGAGCAGTTGACAACGTATGATGCAAATGGAAAGCTTCTGATTCCTTCCTTCCATGACGCGCACATTCACTTGGACAAGACATTTTATGGTGGAAGTTGGCGAGCTGTTCGCCCGGCAGCGAGCATATTTGAGCGTATAGAGCAGGAACGTAAACTACTCCCGGAGTTAATTCCTGTAGCCCGTCAGCGTACGGGCCATCTCCTTGATCTTCTGTTATCTCATGGGTCGACTCATGTGAGAGGACATGTGAATATCGATCCAGTGAGCGGCTTGAGGATGCTGGAGTCGACACTTTCGGCACTCGATGATTACAAAGGCCGAGTTACGTCTGCGCTTGTCGCTTTTCCGCAGCATGGTCTGCTTCACTCCGACTCCGCAGCACTTGTCAGAGCAGCCGTGCAAAATGGTGCCCAGTTTGTAGGGGCTGTTGATCCGGCGACTGTAGATCGTGATATCGAGCGCTCCTTGCAAACGGTCATGGATATTGCTGTTGAGACGGGAGCAGGCATTGATGTGCATATTCATGATCAGGGTGCCGTGGGATTAGAAACGCTTGTCAGGTTGGCCGACCTGACGGAGGAAGCAGGATGGCAGGACAAAGTTACCGTGAGCCATGCGTTTGCATTTGCTACTAATGCATTGGAAGAAGTTACTGCGCTTGCCAAACGGTTTGGAGAGCTTGGCATAGCTGTAACTTCAACGGTGCCGATAGGCAGGATGAATATGCCCATCCCACTTATGTCCCATCATGGAGTACCTGTCATGCTTGGGACTGACAGCGTGACGGATCATTGGTCTCCATTCGGCAATGGAGACAATCTGGAGAAGGTAGGACGTTTGGCTGAATTGTACGGGTATAGCTCTGAGTTCGCATTATCCCAGTCGATTAAATATATTACCAATGGAATTTCACCTTTAGACGAACAGGGAAACCAAGTGTGGCCATCTATTGGCGATGAAGCCAGCCTTGTGCTAGTAGAAGCAAGCTGCACAGCCGAAGCTGTAGCCAGACGAGCAGTGAGAAAAGCGGTTATTCACAAAGGTGCACTAGTGTATGGAAGCATGTGCGAGGAGTAAAGCTGTACATTTTTGATGCTTAAGCTAGAGGAATAGTAGCGTAATACAACCGATTGGGCAAAGATTTCTTTTGCTCAATCGTGTTATATATTGTGCACACGTTGTGGGATTCTGGGCTTGATACAGTCGCTCCATTCGTAATGCTGCCTGTATCAGGTGCTGTTAGAAGTATTAAAAAGTCTTGCCTTTTTCATCGCTTGTCTGCTTCTTGCTCCGTATGATAAGATTATGCTTTAAATCATGGTAGGGGGGTGTGGCAAGTTGACGAAGCAGACTCATAGTCGATATCATTTCTTCACAGTTATAATGATGGTGCTCGTGCTGCTGGGTTCGTTATGCCTTCCACTGCTTGCAGCACAGAGTGAACCTACTATCCACCAAACAATAGAATTTGGAAGTAACTTGGAATCGGCAGATGCGATGCTTGTACGCAAGTCGGCTCTATCTGTTAAATATACACTGCTGCATTTGATATTAATTGTAGTGATGTATCGTTTGTTTATCAGCTCCATTAGACGAATATGCTTCCCTTATCATTCCACGTATATTGCTACCGCTATAAGACGTTTATTTCTAATGCCCATCAAACGGACAACGACAGCCATTATCTGCTCTCTTTAACAGCAAACAGGGCAGCCTGTTTATTTTGTGCTGCTCTTTTTCAGCCTACATTGCCGATAAAGGGAGCGTTAACGTTATGAAAATGAAAAGACTTGCTGCATTTATATGTACGGTTATGATCACTTTTATAATCATTGCAGTGACATCACCACAGCTCATCCAGAACACGAAGCTCGGACTTGATCTCAAAGGTGGCTTTGAGATTCTGTATGAAGCACAGCCAGTAGAAGAAGGCGGAACGATCACGAAGGAAGCGCTTCGTCAGACGGCACGGAGCTTAGAAAAGCGTGCCGATGCTTACGGAGTTGCTGAGCCGGAAGTGACACCTGAGGGCACGAACCGAATTCGTGCGCGAATTGCCGGCGTAGCCGACGAACAAACTGTCCGGGAAATGATGAAGAAGCCAGCTAACTTGACGTTTAGAGGTCCTGACGGCAAGATCGAGCTGCATGGCAGTGATTTTGTGGAAGGTGCTGCTCAGGTAGGCTTTGATGATCTTCATCAACCGTTAATCCAGATCAAAGTACGCGACAAGGATAAACTGAAGCAAGTCACAGAGAAGCTGCTTCACCAGCCGCTCTCCATTTATTTGGATGAGGAAGAGCTGTCGGCACCTGTTGTCAGATCCGTGTTGACAGATGGCAACGCGTCGATTACAGGCAGCTATACTCAAGCTGAGGCACGCGAGTTGGCTGAGGTTATTAATATGGGGGCACTGCCGCTTAAGCTGACCGAAAAATATACGCAATCTGTAGGCGCAACATTAGGGCAGCAATCGTTAGAACAGACGGTAAAGGCAGGAACGCTGGCCTCTATATTTATTTTGCTGTTTATGATTATTTTGTACCGGGTTCCCGGAATTGTGGCCAGCATCTCGTTAATTACGTATGCCTGGGCGCTTCTCCTAGTTATGAATGCTATACAGTCAACACTCACTTTGCCTGGGATTGCCGCATTTGTACTAGGAATTGGGATGGCAGTGGACGCTAATATCATTACCTATGAACGGATCAAAGAGGAGATTCGAAGCGGAAAAAGCATGGTCTCCGCGTTAAAGGCAGGATCTAAACATTCCTTCCGGACGATTATGGATGCCAATATCACGACTATTTTAGCCGGTGCTGTACTTTATTATATGGGGACAGGTGCGATCCAAGGCTTTGCACTAACCCTTATTTTAAGTATTTTGCTGAGCATCGTCACGAATGTAATCTTTGCTCGATTCTTGCTGCAATTATTGCTCAAGAGTAATTTGATTACGAAGCCTGGATACTTGGGAGTAAAGCCATCACAGATCACGTCTATTGCTGAACAAGCAAACACTACTCGCCAGATCACAGAAACTAATGGGAAGTTTGACTTTGTAAAATACCGCAAGGTGGCATTCAGTCTGTCTATTGCAATGACAGTGGCGGGAATTATTTCGCTTATGACGTTAGGTTTTAATTTCGGAGTGGACTTTAAGGCAGGCACATCCATAGACATTACGATAGGGAAATCAATAACAAAGCCCGAAGCGGATCAGATTGTTCAATCGACAGGACTAGTACCTGGCACAATGACAATCGGTGGAACAGAGCAGGATCGTATTACAATTCGCTTTGACAAGGTGCTTAATAGTGACAAAGGAGAGGCTGAATCGATTATACAGGCTTTCCGCAAGGCATATGGAGATCAAGTATCTGGCGAAGAACATACGGTCGACCCGGGAATTGCGCAAGAGCTTGGTTTAAAAGCCATTTATGCTGTCTTACTCGCCAGTATTGGCATTATCATCTACGTAGCTGTTAGATTTGAATGGCGTTTTGCACTTGCTTCTGTACTTGCTTTGTTATACAGCGCATTTATGGTAATTACCCTATTCTCACTACTGCAGTTGGAAGTGAATCTGCCGTTTATCGCTGCGATTCTAACGATTATCGGGTACTCGATCAATGATACGATTGTTATTTTTGACCGCATACGGGAAAATTTAAGATTTGCTACACTGAAAAACGTGAACGACTTGTCGGCACTTGTTAATAACAGCATCAAGCAGACTTTTGTACGGTCGATGAATACGGGACTTACAGTAATGGTGGCCTCGC
Source organism: Paenibacillus sp. ACRRX (assembly GCF_022346885.1). Lineage (GTDB taxonomy): Bacteria > Bacillota > Bacilli > Paenibacillales > Paenibacillaceae > Paenibacillus_B. The sequence goes on along the minus strand of NZ_JAKRNK010000002.1, from coordinate 449,059 downwards.
TAATTTTATATGTATTCGGAAGTGAATCGATCCAGTTATTTTCCCTTGCGATGACACTTGGACTTATATTTGGTGTATGCTCTTCCTTGTTTATTGCGGGACAAGTATGGCTCGTATTAAAAAAATCAGCTTTATCTGGCAAATCTTCATGAGGTGAGGAATGGAACAGTTTATTATTGACATCGTGCATCAGTTTAAACAATTATCTTATGCTGGTATTATTATGGCGCTAACCTTTGAATTTATCCCTGCGGAAATCGTGCTGCCTTTAGTAGGCTATTGGGTGTTTCAAGGTGATATGAACTTGTGGCTTGCCATATTAGCGGGTTCGATAGGAGGCGTTACAGGACCTCTCACCTTATATGCACTTGGCAAATATGGTGGGCGACCTTTAATTTTGAAGTATGGAAAGTATTTCTTGATTCGCGAACGGGAAATAGTAGCTTCGGAACGTTTCTTTGCTAAATATGGCGCGGGAGTTGCATTTTTTGGGCGATTTATTCCGGGCGTAAGAACTGCCATATCATTGCCATGCGGTATGGCTAACATGAGTCTTGTTAAATTTATTGCATACACTTACGCTGCCATGCTGCCGATTACCAGCTTATATGTGTATCTGGGTTATCGTCTGGGGCCAAAATGGAAGGACGTTGCTCCACTCGCAAAAGCCTACTTGATGCCTGTAGCGATAGTAATCGCAGTACTTCTAGTTTGTTTTGTTGTTTATCATTATGTAAAACGAAAAGTAAAGCTTGTCTGAATTAATACAACCGACTGCTCTCAATTAGGGCAGTCGGTTGTATTTCGTTAAGCTTATTTTTTCGTAGGAGGTCTCTTTTGAATCTCTTCTGTCACGATGTAAGCCAAATCCTCGTTTCCAAATAAGGAAAGGACAGCAAGCAGCGTGTGATCTGGTATCTCACCAGCTTCATCTGCTGGAACGGTCAATTCTATTGCTTGTTGCAGTGCGTGATTAGCAGTCTGTTGGGGATATGCACGCTGGTACAATTGTTCCGGGTCCAGCTTATGGTTAACGCACCATTGCGCAAATACAAGAATCATCATGTTTTCATCCTGCTGATAACTTTGAATCATTTGTTCTTCCATTTCTTTAGAGTTCATTGCTTAATCTCCTTAATCACGTTAATATGGGTTCATTATAGCGAAGCTAAAGGGGTTATCACAATGATAAAGAATGAAAAAATAAAAGCCGCAGAAGTTCATGTGACGGGTATCAGTGGTGAAGACTTGGGTATTATGTCCACAAAAGCGGCACTGGTCTTGGCAAAGGAGCACAAAGTCGATTTAGTGTGCACCTCATTAATGAGCAGTCCACCACCTTGCAGGTTAGTTCGATCAGGTGCGGTGAAAGAAGAAGCACAGCAGTCCCGCAAACGGGAACAGAATTCTAAAGTAAAAGAAATTAGACTAACGGCAAGAATTGAAGATCACGATTATGAAACCAAGCTTAATCAGGCAGAAAGATTGTTAAAGTCTGGAGATTCGGTACAATTGGTTGTCAAAATAACCGGTAAGGAAGGGGAGCAGGCCAAAGCGCTGCTGCAGCGAATGCTGGTGGACTTGGCACATGCCGGCAACAAGCAATCGGGTATTCAATTAAGCGGTAAACAAGCATGCGTTCAAGTGAATCCACTATAAAGTAACGGGGTACATAAATGTACAGGCATAAATAAGGTCATTGACGTGCAGATTATCATTTTAGGAAGCTGTTTAAGGTCCGTAAATGGGTTATTTGTGCGGAGGTGTGCCGATTTTGCAAGCTGACAAGCGATCTGATTTATTAGCGCTTTCATCTATTCCCTTAATTATGACGTTAGGCAATTCCATGTTGATTCCCGTCTTACCGGAGATAAGGAGACAGCTTAAAGTCAGTTCTTTTCAAACAAGCCTGCTCATTACCGCTTACTCCGTCATGGCCATTATTTTAATACCAATCGCAGGATATTTATCAGACCGCATTGGGCGTAAAGCGGTTATTATTCCGAGTCTTGCTATTGCGGGTATAGGTGGTGGTATATGCGGCGCTGCAGCAGTTTGGATGGATAAGTCCTATTCCATTATTTTAATCGGCAGGGTGCTGCAAGGGATTGGAGCAGCGGGGGCGATGCCGATTGTGCTTCCGTTAGTCGGGGACATGTTCAAAAATGAAAAAGATGTAAGCAGTGGTCTTGGCTTGATTGAAACCTCCAACACAATCGGGAAAGTTTTAAGCCCTATTTTGGGCTCGGCTTTGGTTGCCATTGTCTGGTATTTACCTTTTTGGGCTGTGCCAGTATTATGCTTTATTTCCATATTGTTGGTGCTGTTTCTAGTCAAAAAACCGACTGCTGCAACCGAGCATAAATCCGTCCCTGTGCGAGACTTTTTGCGTACCACAATCCAATTGATTAAAGATAATTTCAGATGGTTAATGGCACTGTTTGTTATCGGCGGCATAGGCATGTTTATGTTATTTGGCTCGCTATTTTATTTGTCTGAGACATTAGAAGAAGCCCATGGCTACAAAGGTATTGTAAAAGGCTGCATTATCGCGATTCCATTAGCCGTCTTGAGTGTGGCTTCATACATTGCAGGCAAGTCGATAGGCGAAAACAAGTATGCAATGAAATGGATCGTCTGTATCGGATTCACAGTGTCCACCATCGCAGTTATCCTTTGTCTGTTGTTTCAGTCAGTGGTTGGAATAATGACTTGCCTCAGCGCTGCAGGATTGGGGTTAGGCGCGTCTTTGCCGTGTTTAGACTCTTTTATAACAGAGGGAATTGAGAAGGAACAGCGAGGTACGATTAGTTCTTTATACAGCAGTATGCGCTTCGTAGGGGTGGCAGCAGGACCTATGGCTGCTTCACTGCTCATGAATGGTTCGAATAAGAGCTTGTTCCTGACACTTGCGATTACTGGAGCCGTAGCGGCCGTATTAGCATTAACGGCAGTAAAGGTTAGAAAAGCACCTGCTAAAATGTAGCGGTGCTTATTTTTGTGCCGCCGTAGAAATACAGAGGAAGCTCCTAAAGAGCTAGGAGCTTCAAGCTAACGCATTTTATTTATAGGATTACAAATAATTTATTCGATGCCAAAATAAATTTTTGCAGCAGCGATGTCGGCCTCATATTGTGCATTCTGTTCGTCAAGCTCCCATTGGTCATGCGCATTGCTGCCATCAGTCCAGTATTGCTTTGTTAGTGCATCCAGATAAGTGTTAAAGCTGGTATAACTGTGAAGGTTCACTAGAGGATGAGCAGAAGCAGCTGAAGTCGAACCCCACATGGAAACAACTACTGCGGCACATAAAACGGCAGACCTTAATCCTTTGTGCATTGAAGTCCCTCCACAACTAATTAGTATGATTCTTCCTGCTACTAGAGCATATAAGAACAAGTAGAGAGAAACAATGACTTTACCATAATATAACATTAGCTTACGCACTGGAATAGAATCATTAGAAAGCGTGTTGGCAGTCATTATGGACGCCGTGAACTAATAAACTAAATATAAAATGCTTTCTCAATGAAAAAGAGGTGAGCAATTAGATGATTTCCTCACGGTGGTTAAGCGATTTATCGCTGCCGGTCATTGTTGCCCCGATGTTTCTCGTTTCCAATCCCCGTATGGTTATTGAAAGCTGTCTAGCAGGCCTAGTTGGAACCTTTCCCCTCTTAAATGCTCGTACGACCGTACAACTCGATCAATGGATGACATCCATTGCACAGGAATTAACAGCGTTCCGCGACTCCCATCCAGAACAGAAGATTGGCCCGTGGGGGGTTAACTTGATTGTTCATCGCAGTAATAAACGATGGATGGAGGACACTACGCTGATTCGTAAACACCAGCCGCCAATCGTCATTACTTCACTTGGCAATCCTGCATCGGTTGTTGAATTCGTACATGATTATGGAGGAATTGTACTATCTGATGTGAGTACGATTACACATGCGAGAAAGGCAGCCGATTGCGGCGTTGATGGTCTTATCTTGGTATGCAATGGAGCTGGTGGTCATGGTGGAACCATCCATCCCTATGCTTTTGTGGCAGAGGTAAAGCGCTGGTGGAAGGGCATAACAATACTGGCAGGCTGCATCTCCAATGGTCAGCATATTCGTGCTTCCATAGCAATCGGAGCGGACGCGGTCTATATGGGGACGCGCTTTATCGCAACAGTCGAGAGCGGAGCGAATGATGCTTATCGGCAGATGCTGATCGAGTCAACTTTAGACGATATTATTTATACAGATGCTGTAAGTGGGGTAAAGGCTAATTACTTAAAGAGCAGTTTAGAGAACGCTGGAATAAGCCTAAGCCTCTCTGATCCGCATCGTCATGCTGGTATGGTGAATCTGGATACGAAGGCGAAGGCGTGGAAAGATATATGGTCGGCTGGGCAGGGAGTAGGAGACGTAGATAGGGTGCTACCACTTAGTGAGCTTGTGAATCAACTAAAGCAAGAGTTCAGACAATCTGCTGGCTTTACGGAGAGATGGAACACCCTTGGCTGAAAGACCAAGGGTGTTCACTTTTCTCAGCATACACGATTTACAAAAATCAGCGCTTGCCAGCAATTAGCTCATCCAAGCTAACAAATTGATAGCCTTGTCTATTCGCCTCGTCTATAATGCGGCCTAAGGCGCCATCATTGTCTTTTGAGATAGCATGCAAAAGAATGACAGCCCCAGGATGCAATTGTTTAATGACATTATCATATGCGTATTGCGCCCCTCGCTGCTGATTTACATCCCAGTCTTTATAAGCGATGGACCAAAACACATTCACATACCCTAATTGTCGGCTCGCATCCAACGTTTGCTCGTTAAAGATGCCACGTGGCGGACGAAGATACCGCATCTCTTGTTGGCCGGTTACTTGGGACACTGCTGTCTGCACTTTGTCTAATTCTTCTCGCAAGCGTAGGGAGGTCACTTGAGTCATATCAGGGTGACTCCAAGAGTGATTGCCGATAATGTGACCCTCAGCATACATCCGTTTCAGTAGATCGGGCTGCGTCTTTACATAATGGCCTGTTACAAAAAATGCAGCTGGCACTTTTTTAACCTTTAGTGTATCCAGGATACTACCAGTAAATCCATTTTCATAGCCGTTGTCGAAGGTTAAATATAATACTTTGCGGTTTGTATCTCCTAGAAATACGGCTCCATATTTGTCGACGATGGGCTTGAATCCTTCCTCGTTAATTGATGGCATACTTCCGTTTTGGCTTTTTTTGAAACCAAAGTGATAGGCTGGGCCTTGATGTGCATGAACGTTAGTACACCATGCTGCCGTTGAGGCCAACATAAGTACCACGATTACCATCGAAGCTAGATATGGTTTTAGCATGTGACTCCTCCAATTTTGTTATTTCACAACTTGCTTTGATTTGGAGCGTTGATCCGGGTGAATGACCTTCTGCTGATTGCCGCTGATACGTATTAGCTCTGAAACGGTAACAAGCTGGAACCCTTTTTTTTGTAATTCAGGCAAAATAGTTTCAAGCGCTTGCTTGGTCTGAGTTTTTCCAGGCACATAATCATGGAATAGTACAATATCTCCGTTGTGCGCGTTTTTAAGCACCTTATCACATATTTTGCCGACACCGGGATGCGTCCAATCCTTGGTGTCTTGATGCCATGACCACATCACTGATTTTAAGCCCAGCAGGTGAGCTGTGTTGATGATTCGATCGTTGTAATTACCTCCTGGTGGTCGAAACAAAGTAGGCTTTGCTCCTGTCACCTCATAAACAGCGAGTTGGGTCCGTTCAATCTCTTGACGGATAAAGGAAGCGGTCGATCTGGCGTTGAAATAGGTATGAGAGAACGTGTGATTAGCAATCTCATGCCCCTCGGCAATAATTTTTTTAACGACTTCGGGATGCTGCTTCACTCTGCGACCGAGCACAAAGAAAGTGCTTTTTACACCATACTGTTTTAAAACATTTAATATGGCGGTTGTTTGAATCGGATCAGGCCCGTCATCAAAAGTTAAAGCCATAACGCGTTGATCCGTCTTTGCCTCCCATATTATGTGGCCCTGCTTCTCATAATCTTCTCTGCTCTTTTGGGTAGGCCAGGCGTTAACTTCTATTGTTAAAAAGGACAAGCAAAAGCAGAGTATTACACTCACAACTATTCGTAACATATGTATCCCCTTTTCAGGAAGCTTAAGTCTTTCCAGCAGGTATTATTTACTCTATTGTGCGAATCTTGAAGTTGAAATAAACTGAATGTTTTTGGAAATAAAAAAGCCTATGTAGAGCGATTATTTCTGTAACACTTCGTATACGAAAACATTCGAAGAGCAGATAAAGTCCTTGCCGAAAGTAAAATCTGGCAAGGACTTCCGGTCGTTTAGAACGGCAATGTTGTTCCGCTGTATTACAAAACGAACTTCTACTTTGTTGTGAAATCCATTCTTTGGCCAGATCGATCCCTTGACCGAGACAATGCTGGAGCAGACAAGTAAATAAGTTCACTACGGAAACCACAGGATGCAGGACAGGAATGCCATACATTGCAGTTTCTTTTATAAGATTCGCTTCTGCTGCCAGAAGTAGAGTATAGTAAGAGTTGTTGAAATATATTCCAGGAGGCGACAGCCCGTGTCACAGGAGATTTGGATTAACCTGCCGGTCAAAGATGTTGAGAGGTCAACTGCCTTTTTCAATGAGATTGGATTCCATGCGGTGAGCGTTGGTAACGAGAGAGCGAAGCTTGCTATAGGTCAAACAACAATTCTGCTGTTCCCGGATGCGGCGTTTGAGAAATTTACAGGTTCAAAAACCGCAGATACTTCCCACAGCGCAGAAGTAATATTTTCGATTGGTGCGGAAAGCAGAGAAGAAGTAGATGCCTTTATTCAAAAAGTAGAGTTTGCCGGAGGAAGCATCTTTGGCAAGCCAAGTGAAATGGACGGCTGGATGTACGGCGCAGGATTTGCCGACCTGGACGGTCACCGCTGGAACCTGCTGTACATGGATGAGAGCAAAATGCCGAAACGCTAATATGGAAACGCCGGCCACCTGCTTAAGGTCACCGGCGTTTTTTACACCCGGATAATCTCATTTCTGTCATTACTGAGGCATATTTATATTTTCGATTTTCAACGTTGGTAACCCTTTCACAAGTAAATACACTGATGCAGCGGATTACATCTCGTTATCTGCATATAAGTCCAATATTGTCAATTACATAAATCATCATTGCTCTATAGTGAAATGACGTTATAATAAATAACGGGACTAGTCATCTATCGTATTCGAGTTGACTTTGTTACTACATAAATTGAAATAGGATCTTCAGGGCAGGGTGAAATTCCTGACCGGCGGTAAGGCGTTATTTGACGCTAAGCCCGCGACTCGTAGTACAGCAAGCGTGTACAGCGACTGACTTGGTGGGAATCCAAGGCCGACGGTAAAGTCCGGATGGAAGAAGATCGCATGTTAGCAAGCATTTCCACAGGATGAACTGTAACTACAGATCGAAAGTGAAATTCGCTGATACCACAACCAGCTATAGTTCTATAGTTGGGTGGGGTATGTCTTCTTCAAGCACGTCTAGATCCTATATTCAACGACCTTGGGAGGTTATTGAATATGGAGAACCGATTGAACGTGGATCAAGGCAGAATGGGGAGTTCGCGCACTGGCGTATGGCTGGTTGCAATGGGAGCTGCTTTATGGGGCATTGGACCTCTGTTCCGTGTGCTGTTGTTGGAGTTATTAACTTCATCACAGATTGTACTGATTGAGCATTTGATCTTGTTTGTCTTTGCGGCGCCTGTCTTATGGCTGCATCGCCATGAGTTAAAGGGGTGTTCATGGCGTCACTTGTTTGCGTTGCTCTTTATTTCGTGGGGCGGTTCTGTGTTTGCCACCATTATGTTTACAGATGCATTCGCACAAGGCAATCCAAATGGTGTACTGCTGCTGCAAAAGCTGCAACCTATTTTCGCCGTATTGTTGGCGAGAATCCTGCTTAAGGAGTCACTGCCGAAAGGTTTCTCATCGTTGCTATTGCTAGCTGTCATAGGAACGTATTTATTAACATTCGGCTGGTCATCACCTGTTGGTCATATGAGCGATGTCATTGGAACAAGCAGTTTGCTGGCACTAGGGGCGGCGTTTTTATGGGGCGGCTCAACAGTCATGGGCAGATATATGCTCGGCAAGATGAAATACGAAACCGTAACTTCACTGCGCTTCTTGCTAGCGCTCCCGTTGTTGTTTGTCATCACATGGACGGAAGCTCCAAGCTGGAATGTGCCCGGCTCCGAATGGGGCACGGTGACGTTCTATATTCTGCTGCAGGCGCTGCTTCCAGGACTTGTGAGCTTGCTGCTGTACTACCGGGGCTTGTCTACAACGAAGGCTTCTTATGCAACGCTGGCAGAACTTTCATTTCCACTGGTAGGCATGTTGATGAACTGGATTGTGTTTCAAGAAATTGTGACGACAGCTCAAGTCACAGGGTTTGCACTTATATGGGTAGCCTTGTATCTTGTATCCAGGCAGCAATGATCATGGTTGAAAGTAGCCTAGCTCATATCAAAATCTAATTAGCTTGTTGGATCACCGGATCGAACTTTATATATGGTTAATAACCAGGCACTGCCGAGCGGCTTGTCTGGTTATTTTTATGATAGGAGAAAAAATTGGAAGAAACCACGACAATCATGAATAAGTATGTATAGAGGAGCTGTACAAGGTGTGCTTCATTGTATATTTAAAAAGAACATGCTCACTATTTGTAAAATAATTGGACAGACGTTATGATAATGAAGTATTTGTTTCTTTTCATGAAGTCATACGTATAGTCAATTGTTCAGTCTACTTAAATAGAATTGAGGAATCTTATGGATTGGAAGAGGATTGTTGAGAGTAAGAGCGTTAGACGATTTGCCATACTGGCTCTTTTCTGTTTTGTGTTGTACAGCGTTAGAAGTATGATGAATGTTATATTGCTGACGTTTATCTTTACTTTTCTGATGGGCAGGCTGCATGAGATGGTGACCAAGCCGCTTAACCGGGTTATGCGAATTCACCCCAAGATTGTCCTGCCAATATTGTACGTCTTGCTTGTAGCAATTATCGTACTCGGTTCGTATAAGTTGTTCCCGATGATATGGGAGCAGGTACTGCAGTTGTATCATTATATTGTGGCCATTTATACACATCCTAGGGCTAACGGACTTCCTGATTACGTGGTGTCATTCTTGCATTCATTTGACATTAAAGGATACATCAAGCCTGGTATGGATTTTGTGTTTAAGATAAGCCATTTTGGTTTACAATTGTTTATTTCTTTAATTTTGAGTCTGTTCTTCTTGCTGGAGAAGACGAAGGTTACGCAATTTACAGCACAATTCAAGTCCAGTAAACTATCTTGGTTCTTTGATGAAGTAGCTTACTTTGGCGTCAAATTTGTACAGACATTCGGAAAAGTACTCGAAACTCAGTTGTTGATCGCATTGATCAATTGTATTCTGACTACACTTGCTTTGTGGATGCTTGGCTTCCCTCAGCTTATCGGATTAGCGCTTATCATTTTTGTATTGGGTCTTATTCCAGTAGCTGGTGTATTTATATCATTAGTGCCGCTGTGTACGATTGCGTTCAGCATTGGCGGACTGAAGTATATCATTTACGTAATCATATTAATTACGGTCATCCATGCTGTAGAGGCATACATGCTGAATCCGAAGCTGATGTCTTCCAAGACACACCTTCCTGTCTTCTATACGTTCCTAGTCCTCTTGTTCTCCGAGCATTTTATGGGGGTATGGGGCTTAATTATCGGTATTCCGATCTTTGTCTTCCTGTTGGATATATTAGATGTGAAGAAACAGGTCGATTAACGATTCATAACAGATGTCTACAGTCAACTAGTCGAAATAAGGGCAGGCTCACCCGCAATAATTGCGGAGAGCTGCCCTTTTTGTATTCCACCATTTATCAGTTAGACTTATAAGCTAAATTGGTGTGGGACGTCAACTAGAAGGGGAGACGTATCGATTTTTTGTAAAGAGGAAATAGCCACTTCACACCTCTTGGCGTGACGGTGTCTGCTGCTAAATGAGAGACGTATCCTGCGATTGCTGTCCACATGATTCCTTCAAGCTGCAAATAGCCTTCCAGTCCAGATCCGATATACCCCCAGAGGATGACTGCCCAGATCGTATGTGTCATGCCCCGGTGTTTAAGCCAAGGGGCAATTGCGATAAACAAGCCGAGCAGAAGCAGCCAATCCATCTGTTCTCGATAACCGAAGTAAACGACTACGCAGCCTGCTAGGCAGGCGAGTACATTACGGATAAATCCATCCCGTGCTACGATACCGAGCAACATGACTGCGATTGCGCATAAGGAGAGACCAGGAGGTACCTCGTAATTATTGGCATATAGATAAATGATACCCGTCACCATCAGGGCCCCTATCCACAGTCCTAGCTCACGAAGCAGCTTGGATACCTTCCCAAGCTTGCTCGTTAATAGACTTGGGCCATCCAGATCAGCACTCAGCGCTGAGAAGGCCGACACTGCAATGTAGAGTGTGGCATTCTGCCAGGTAAATGGGTAGTAGGCTGCAGCTGCCACTCCAATTGCGCAGCCTATCCCAAGATGTGTCCTTCCTTTCATTGTGTCCTCCTTCGTTATGTATCTCTAGATGTTAATGCAAACATATGTTTGCTAATTGATTATACAGCAATGCGACGAAGGAGACAACAGAGGGCAACCCTTAAGTTATAACTCGCTTATTGCGGGGTTACTAGCGTAACTAAGTATATTGCCATATCTCAGGATGAGGCGACGACTGGAAACTGGAACCATGCGCAGCGTGTAGCTGACATTAGATTGAATCGGGTGAGCACTTCGTATAAGCTGATAAAGAGAATTGCGGGAGTTATATAAAGAATAAGTGTTGTGACTCTACATCTGTTCGAAGACTGTCATTCCTGTGTAGTTACCTTGGGCCAAGTTACTGCAATGACGAAACTATGTATGTAAATATGAAAGGGATGTTAATATATGCCTTTTACGTTAGCACACCCAGCTGTTGTTGTTCCCTTATATAAGCGAAAACATATGTTTTGCTTTACAGCGCTAGTGCTCGGCAGTATGGCACCAGATTTTGAGTACTTTATATATTTCGCACCGCATGGGCTTATCGGACATTCATGGTCAGGTTTTTTATACTTTAATTTGCCGCTTGTTTTCTTATGCAGTTATGTGTATCACGGTATCGTAAAACGAATGCTCATTCCACATTTGCCGGAACCGATCTCAACTTGGTATAGGACACATGCAGTTCAAACATGGGGGATACACTCACTTCATTCCTTTATTATATTTGTTTATTCTGCGCTGCTAGGAATGGCGACACATGTGGCGTGGGATGCATTTACGCATGTACAAGGTTATGCGGTCACCCGAATCCCTTTATTGGCTGCTTCGATAGAGATCGGGTACTGGCACATTCCATTCTATAAGTTGGCTCAGCATGGCAGCACGCTCATCGGCGGGATCTGTGTGATCGTGTGGGCTTATCGGCTAAGAGATAAGGGGCAAAATCTTGCTCCTATTGTATCAGTATCTGTTAAATTGAAATTCTGGCTGCTAATTGCGATTGTTGCGCTAGTCATCCTCGGGCTAAGCAGTTATTTACGGGGAGGAATCTCTGTTTATGCATACGGAGTATGGATTGTAACGATGATGAGCAGTGTAACATCTGCGATCATTATCGTTTCTTGTGGATATGTCATCGCTCATTCAAGAACTGAGTCTTAAGTCATTTCCTAAACGGAATGCCGATGTCTGAAGTAATAAAGTATTGGACTCGGAATTATCATGACCTAAACTTAAGAACATCAAATCATATAAAGGGTTCTGCATATTAGTCATGACTAATATGCAGAACCCTTTATTATTACAGAAATTTATAAATTTAGGTCTTGATAAACTGGAAAAATAAAGTTGTAGACTGACGAGTTTTCATTAAGCGGGGCAGGATAGTTGAAAATGTAAAATGCGTATCAGAGCAAACGGTATTGAAAAACTAACTATTTAGTGTTACTTTATAGTGGTAGTAAGTAATACTGCATACCAGTGATACAAAATAGATAAAGGAGGGATTGTTCTGGAAAACCTGACGGAAATGCTCAAAGGCGTGCTTGAGGGCTGCGTACTTGAAATTTTAAGCCGCAAAGAAACTTACGGCTACGAAATCACGCGACAGCTGAACGCTCTCGGCTTCACCGATGTGGTAGAAGGAACGGTATACACCATACTGCTCCGGCTTGAAAAAAACAAGCTGGTACATGTCACCAAAAAGCCATCCGACAAGGGGCCAGCACGAAACTTCTTCAGTCTCAACGATGCAGGGTACGAGGAACTGCGTCGGTTCTGGAAAAAGTGGGAGTTCGTCGCGTCGAAAATTAATCAATTAAGGGAGGAATAATCAAATGTCTGAGTTTTTTAATAATTACTTGAATATCAAAAAAATCATTGAGAGCAAGCGCGAATACAAGCTACAGATGGCAAGAGTAGAGGCTCTGCCGGAAGACTATCAATATGTATTCAAGAAAATTCAGGGTCACATGTGGAAGTTCGCGGCGGGATCCGGATATGACATGATGGAGATCCATTATGGCCTGATAGATCTATTTGAGGCCGGTGCGGCGGACGGCAAACATGTTTTGGAGATTACTGGCGAGGACGTAGCCGCGTTCTGCGAGGAGCTTTTACGCAGTGTCAGCACATACACGGAAAACTGGCGCGAAGCGTTCAACCGTGACATTCTGAAAAAACTGGGAAAGTAATGGATAAAGAGATCAGGGAGCAGACTACCACGGACAGCGACAGTCCAGGACTTTATTTTTCGTCCTTGGCTATCGCTGTTTCCATTTCTAGGCTCAGTCTAATGCTTTCTTTTCTGACAGCTGAAGGCTCAGTTTGATGATCAGCGCAAGTGGGATGGTGGCATGTTGGATGTACGATTAATAATAGAACAAGGCAGTACCAGCTTGCGCGCAGGTTGTTCATTGTTCTGAATGCGCTCGATAAGCATCTGCATGCCGAGGACGCCAAATTGGTAAGCAGGTTGTGAGGCGACGGTCAGAAACGGTGACACCTCGTCGGCTTGTCCGAAGTCATCAAAGCTCACCAGCGAAATGTCGTCCGGCACACGAATGTCCATCGAACGAAGCAGCTTTAACGTTTCCAGTGCGAGTATATTATTAGCTGCGAAGATTGCCGTAGGCCGATCCTCTCGTTCCATCCAGCCTCGAATCACTTCACGGTCACCGCCAGTCTGATTATATTTCCATTCGGTAACATAGCTTGGATCTACTGGCAGATCGTTCAGTTTTAAAGCTTCCATGTATCCATTTAAACGCTCACGTGCCGTGGATACATGACTAGAACCATTCACAAGCGCAATTCGCGTATGCCCCTGCTGGATGAGCAGCTCAACCAGCTTGCGTGCACCATCTTTACTATCCCCGATGACAGCATCAGCTGTAATGCCAGGCACCTCTCTGTCGATTAAGACAAGCGGCATATTATTCTGCTGCAGCCGCTCTAGATGCGGCTTGGAATCGTCGCCGACCGGCGCAAACAAGACACCATCAACTCGCATAGAGAGAAAAGTATCTACATACTCCTGCTCTTTAAACAGACTTTCATCCGTGTTGCCGAACATCAACTTGTAGCCATTACGGTTTGCAGCATCTTCCGCGCCACGTGCGACGGTGGTATAGAACGGATTCGCGATATCTGTAATGAGCAGCGTAATGATGTGGCTTTGCTGCAGGACAAGGCTTCGTGCCATGGAATTTGGCACGTAATGCAATTCTTTCATTATCTTTTTTACTTTGGCCCGAGTCTTATCGCTCACTCTGCCATTATTGTTAATAACTCTCGACACCGTCATCGGTGAAACATTAGCAAGCTTGGCAATATCATATATCGTGGTCATTCGTTGTTATCACTCCGTGTGAAATGTGATCATCCATTAAAAAAAGTGCTATCTCTATTGTAGTCTAAATTTTGAATTGACAGCAAGGGGGTTAAATGATAGTTTTGAGATATCGGTATCATCCCAGTAAATGGAGGTGTTTATATGTCCACTCCGATTCAAACCAATGCCAAAATTATCGTCATGGATGAACGGGATCATGTTGCTACAGCTTTACAGTTCCTTCAGTCTGGCGAGCAGGTTAGTTATATCGTACAAGGGCAAGAGTATAGTGTTCGGTTGAAACAGGACATTATATTAGGTCATAAACTAGCACTCTTAGACATGGAGGCTGGTGTGCTGGTACGCAAATATGGAGAAGTGATAGGCAGAGCTGCACGTACAATTGTTGTAGGTGAGCATGTGCACGTCCACAATCTAGAAGGTATTAGAGGACGGGGAGATCAAGCCCGTCAGTAGGAGGAGATTTGATATGATATCTACGTTTCAAGGCTATCGTCGCAATAAAAATGTTATCGGTATCAGAAATCATTTGCTTCTTATTCCGACGGTCATTTGTGCAAATCAAGTTTGTAATCGTATTCAGCAGCTTGTTCCAAGCAGCATTGCAATTCCCCATCAGCATGGTTGCAGCCAGATTGGGGCAGACAAGCAGCGGACTTTTGATGTATTAGCAGGTACAGGCAAGAACCCGAACGTAGGCGGTGTTATTATCGTTAGTCTGGGATGTGAAGTAGTCGATCCGATCGCATTAGCAGACGAGATACGCAGCACAGGCAAGCTGGTAGAAGTATTTGATATCCAATCTATTGGTGGCTCCATTAAGGCGATAGAGCATGGGGTAGGCCTTGCAACTGAGATGCAAGCGAAGCTGGATATGATGCAAAAGGAAGCGATCCCATTTAGCGAGCTGAAGATCGGTGTAAAATGCGGTGGATCAGATGCAACATCAGGGATCGCTTCTAACCCTGCTTTGGGCGTGGCAGCAGACCGACTGATTGAATTTGGCGGGACGGTTGTTATTGGCGAGACAACCGAGATCATCGGAGCTGAGCATGTACTGGCGGAACGGTGCCGCAGCGAGGAGACATCTAAACGTCTTTACCACATTGTGAATCGCTTTGAGCGAGAAGTGGAGCGCATGGGAGCGGATATGCGCGGTGGCAATCCGAGTCCAGGCAATATCGCAGGCGGCCTAAGTACGATTGAAGAAAAGTCGCTCGGCTGTATCAGCAAATGTGGAACGGCGCCAATTGAAGGAATTGTCGAGTATGCGGAGCAGGTGCCGAGTGGTGGGTTGTACTTTATGGATTCGCCTGGCAACGATATCGAATGTGTGTCCGGGATGGCGGCAGGCGGAGTTCATCTTGTATGCTTCACGACGGGGCGGGGCACACCTACAGGCGCTGCCGTTATCCCAGTTATCAAGATTACTGGGAATGCGGCGATGTACAAACAAATGTCTGACAATATGGACATAGACGTAAGCGCGCTAATGGGAGGGGGAACGAGTCTCGAGGATAGCGGTCACACCATATGGTCAGAAATTCAGGCTGTAGCAGGGGGCAAGCTAACTAAAGCTGAGATTCTGGGGCATACCGAATTTAGCATCAATCGTATTGGTCCGAGTCTATAAGTTTGTCGATGACTTGTGAAGCTTACAGCATTTATCGCTAAGGTAATTAATTTGATAATGAATAGTGGAGGTACAGGACTATGCGTTTACTTCATAAAATTGCACTTGTAACCGGTGGAAGCCGCGGAATCGGAGAAGCCATCGTTATTCGATTAGCTGAGGAGGGGGCTGACATCGCCATTAATTATCATACCGATGGGTCTAAAGCCAAGGCTGAAGAAGTGAAGCTGAAGGTCGAGGAGATCGGGCGTCGAGCTATTATCGTGAAAGCGGATATCGGTAAATTTGATGATGTGCAAACCATGTTCCAAGAAGTGGAGAGTCAGTTGGGTAAAGTAGAGATCCTCGTGAACAATGCTGGCATAGCACCGTTCGAGTCCTTTTTGAAGGTCACGGAAGAAACGTGGGATCGCACTTACAATACAAATGTCAAATCGATCTTTTTATGTTCGCAGCGGGCATCTGCTTCCATGATCGAACAGGGATACGGCAAGATTGTAAACGTATTGTCCACGGCAAGTCTTGTCGTGACTAGTCCGGTGATCCCACATTATCAATCCTCCAAAGCAGCAGCGCATATGCTGACCAAAGGAATGGCAATTGAGCTTGGTCCGTACAACATTAATGTGAATGCGGTCGGGCCGAGTACAGTGGACACGGACATGTGTACGGAGTATTTAGCGGCACCTGGTATGCGCGAAAAAGAAATCCAAGCAAATCCGATGAAACGACTCGGCACAGCGCGGCAGATTGGTGATGCCGTTGTGTTCCTTGCTTCCGACGAGGCCATGCAGGTGAATGGGCATCTGTTGATGGTGGATGGCGGATTGACGGTAAAGGCGGCACAGCCAGATGACCATATGGAACGGTAGGTGAGTGTCGAGTGAATAATATACCAAGCATCAAAAAGATGATTGACCTGTCGCAGGACATATATCATCTGTGCCCAGTGCTTCCCGCATTTGAGCCGCCAAAGTTGGATTATATTTGTGTAGGCCCCCGCGACGGCTGGAAGCTGGAGCAGATTACAATGAATCTTCACACTGCCACGCATATGGATGCACCTGCTCATATGGGGGAATTTGAGAAGACGCTTGATCAATTTCCCATCGATCAGTTCCAAGGAAAGATGGTTCTGGTGGATGTGTCTTCTAAAATTGCAGGTGAACAGATTGCAGTTTCAGATATCATACCCTACAGTAAACAATTAACTGCGGACTCGATCGTATTATTTTATACAGGGTGGGGTGAGAAACGGGCTTGGACAAAGGAATGGATTTATGAGTCGCCTTATTTGTCGAATGAGGCTGCCCGCTATTTAATAGATAACCAGGTAAAAGCTGTTGGCATCGATCATTTCAGCATTGGGGGAACCGGACACGACAATGAAGAAACGCATCGTATTCTGCTAGGAGCGGGTATCTGGATCGCGGAAGGTTTACAGCTAAATGATACGGAGCTGCTGCAGGGGGATTGGCATGTGTTTGCGATGCCTGTCAAGATTAGGGACAGCAGTGGAGCTCCTGCCCGAATTGTAGCGTTGCAATGGACGTGTTCGAGATAGAGATGTACAAAGGAGAGTGCCAAATGTACGTACAGTGGGAGTATATGAGCACAGAATCAATAACAAAGCTGCAGGAAGTGGGGATCTTAGGATGGGAATTAGTTAGTGTTACCTGTTGCAATCAAGCTGAAAGATACCATCTTAAGCGTCCTCTGCCTACATTGCGGGAACAGATCACTTTGGAGCAGCGTGCCGATTTAAATCAGCAAAGCATGGTGGAGGCAGAACAATGAGAAAAGGCGGCATTCTTCATCCTCAGCTTAACCGCGTGTTGGCTGAGACAGGACATACAGACTATATCACAGTGGCAGACCGCGGCTTTCCGATTCCTGTTCAGGTAGAACGGGTAGATCTGGCGCTGACGGACAATCTGCCAACGGTATTGGATGTTGTGCGCAGCATTCATGCAGAGTTTAGCATTGATCGGATTATTCTTACCGAGGAGATGCAAAGCATTAGTCCCAAACATGTTGAAGCATTGGAACTGGCGCTGCCGCACATCAAAATAGTTGCTGTTCCGCACGTTCAATTTAAAGCGTTAAGTGAACAATCTCGGGCAGTCGTTCGTACAGGGGATACAATTCCATATGCAAACGTCATATTAGTATCTGGTTAGGAGGGATGATAGATGCGTCTTCAGCAAAAAGTGTGTCTTATAACTGGTTCAGGCTCTGGCATCGGACAAAGTACTGCATTATTATTTGCTAGAGAAGGAGCGACCGTAATCATAAATGATCTTGACGAGCAAAAAGGTGAAGAGACGGTTGCACTCATTCAGCAAGCAGGTGGGCAAGCTGTTTTTATCAAGGCAGACGTGACGAGCCCGGAGCAAGTTCAGGAGATGGTGACACAAGTCATCCATCAATATGGTGTCATCGATGTATTGTTTAACAATGCAGGCGTAAGCGGCATAGGTGCTATCCATGAAATTGAACACGATGCTTGGGATCGTGTGATCAACATTAACATCCGGGGCGTGTTTTTGCCCTGTAAGTATATAATTCCCCACATGATGAAGCAAGGTGGGGGCTCTATCATCAACATGTCTTCTTGCATTGCCGAGATAGGTCTTGCTCGGCGGGCTTCTTATTCGGCAACTAAAGGAGCTGTGCTGTCCTTAACCAAGTCGATGCAGGTCGATTATGCATCTTATCATATACGAGTAAATGCGCTGCTTCCGGGCACGATTCTAACGCCATTTGTCGAGCAATACTTGCGTCAATCCTATGACAATCCAGATGAAGCCTATGAATCGTTGAAGAAACGTCAGTTGAGCGGCGATCTCGGTACACCTGAAGATGTGGCGCAAGCTGCTTTGTTTTTAGCTTCAGATGAATCCAAGTTTATGATGGGCTCTCCTTTATATATTGATGGGGGCGTTGTATTTGGGAAAAACGCATAAAACGCATAATAAACTGATGTGAGAAGTAAAGGAAAAAGAGGAGGCATAATACGAAGATGAAGCTGCTTACTTATTACGAAAATCATTCTCTTAAAACAGGAGTCAAGACCAGTCATGGGATAGTTGATATTAGCAATGTGGGAACTATGCATGAGATTATTGCCGATAAGGTGAAGCTCGAACAAGCGCGTACAGCGGCTGAGCAATCAGATCACTATCTGGATGAAACTAAGCTGCAGCTTGGGCCTTGTGTTCCTGATCCTGGGAAAATCATCTGTGTAGGCTTAAATTATCGCAAGCATGCGGAAGAGACCAACGCCTCCATCCCGCAGCACCCGATCTTGTTTAACAAATTCAACAATACGGTTGCGGCATGCGGTGATGACATTGCTTTGCCTGTCAAAGTGACGTCTGAAGTGGATTATGAGGCAGAGCTTGTTATTGTAATAGGCAAAGCGGCAAAGTACGTGGATAAGGATCAAGCGCTTGCGCACGTATTTGGTTATTGTAATGTCAATGATTTATCTGCGCGTGATTTGCAAATGCGCACGCAGCAATGGCTGCTCGGCAAATCGTGTGACGGTTTTAGTCCGCTTGGTCCTTATCTGGTTACTGCGGATGAGGTGGGCAACCCGAATCAGTTGGCTATCTCCTGTACTGTTAATGGAGAAGTGCGGCAATCTTCCAACACATCGGATATGATCTTTTATTGTGATGAGATCGTCAGTTATATTTCGCAGCATATGAGCTTGGCGCCAGGAGATATCATATTGACGGGAACTCCCGAGGGTGTAGTCCTTGGGCTGCCACCGGAAGAACGAGTCTATTTGCAGGATGGAGACATTGTTACTATTGAAATAGAAGGTTTGGGCAAACTGACAAATCGGATGGTCAATGAAATGATCAAGGAATGAAATGCACCAAACTTAAATGAGTGCGAACCTGGTCTTGCGATAAATAAATATGAAATCGACGATAAACATTCGAACGGGACTTGACAGAATGCCATACTCATGTGATAGTGGAACAAATGGTTAAAAATACCTGAGAAAAGAGTGTGGCTCATGATTTTTATCGATCATCGAAGATGTGATAACAATTTCATAGTTCACTCTTTTAATAAGAGGCTGTGTGGAAGAGAGTACCTTCCGCACAGCCTCTTTCTTTTGCTAAAGCAAGAAAGGGGATGACAAAATTGAGCGTACAATCAACACCTAACGACTTTGTTCCAACTGCTATCGTATTGAATGGAGAAGAATTAACTTTACAGCAAGTTCGTGCAATTGCTTATGACTTTACACCTGTAGTCCTTGCAGAAGAAGCGGTGCAGCGCGTTGCGGATTGTAGAACGATGGTCGAAAAATTAGTGGCGTCAAACAAGGTTGTATATGGTGTCACAACCGGGTTCGGCAAGTTCAGTGATGTGACCATCTCCCCTGAGGACAGCGCCCAACTGCAAGCAAATTTGATTCGAAGCCATGCTTGCGCTGTTGGTCAGCCGCTGCCGGAGTCTACGGTGAGAGCATTAATGCTGTTGCGCGCAAATGCGCTCTCAAAAGGCTATTCCGGTATTCGACTTGACACATTACAATTGCTGCTTGATTGTCTGAACAGACGAGTACATCCTGTCGTGCCAGAGCAGGGTTCACTAGGAGCGAGCGGTGATCTGGCACCTTTGTCGCATCTGGCTCTTGTACTAATGGGAGAAGGAGAGGCCATTTATCTAGGTGAGCGTATGTCAGGCAAAGAAGCGCTGGCCCGCGCAGGACTTAAGCCAATTCAATTGCAGGCGAAAGAAGGACTCTCGCTTATTAATGGCACCCAGATTATGACGTCAATAGGTGCATTGGCATATATTCAATCACAAAATCTGGCGAAGATGGCCGACGTGATCGCGGCGCTGACTACCGAATGCCTGCAAGGCATTACAGATGCGTTTGCAGAGGAGATCCAGCGGGTTCGTCCTTATCCAGAGCAGATCGGAGTGGCCAAGAACTTGCGGGTCTTGTTGACTGGCAGCAAGCTTGCAACGCGACAAGGTGAATTGCGTGTGCAGGATGCTTACTCTCTGCGCTGTTTGCCGCAAGTGCACGGTGCAACTCGTCAAGTGTTAGCTTATGTTGAAGATAAGCTCATGATCGAAATGAACGCGGCTACCGACAATCCGTTACTGTTCATGGAGGAGGGGGTTGTCATATCGGGTGGCAATTTTCACGGCCAGCCGATCGCTTTTGCAATGGATTTCCTCAAGATTGGCATGAGCGAGCTTGCTAACATTTCAGAGCGCCGAACAGAACGGTTGGTGAATCCAGCACTGTCAGGTGGTTTGCCAGCCTTTTTAAGCCATACTCCTGGCATCGCGTCTGGGATGATGATTCCACAATATGTAAGCGCATCCTTAGTGTCGGAAAATAAAGTGCTTGCTCATCCGGCAAGCGTTGATTCTATTCCATCATCCGCGAACCAGGAAGATCATGTCTCCATGGGGACAACCGCGGCGCGGCATGCCGCACAAGTGATCGCCAATTCAGCCAAGGTGCTTGCTATTGAGCTGATCTGCGCGGCAGAAGCGATTCAGTTTCGCGGGGAAGAACTGTTGGCCCCGGCTACACGTGTATTATTTGACAAGGTGCGAGAGCTGGTGCCTCCCGTATTAACGGATCGTTCGACGAGCGCTGATATTGAGCGGATCGCTGCCGCTTTGCTTCAGGGGGAATTTTTGCCTTTTATTGAGGATGTTAGTGGGCCACTTTACTAGGTAGAGCTAAAATTTCGCAGCTCATGTTCAGTCATTAAGGCAGCTGCGTGATTGCTGTAAGGTCGTTCGTAGAAGTGTTTGTTTGCGATTCAACAATATAGTTTCTCTTGAGGAGGAGTATGTCCATGAATACAACAACAAGAACGATTCGCGCACCGAGAGGAACCGAACTGTCCTGTAAAGGCTGGGTTCAAGAGGCGGCAATGCGTATGCTGATGAACAATTTAGACCCAGATGTGGCTGAGCGGCCAGAAGATTTGGTCGTATATGGAGGTATTGGCAAAGCTGCTCGCAACTGGCCTTCCTATGAGGCTATCGTGCGTGAGCTTCAACGACTGGAAAGTGATGAGACACTGCTTATTCAATCCGGCAAGCCTGTAGGTGTATTTCGTACGCATGAGCGTGCGCCACGCGTATTGCTGTCGAATTCCGTGCTTGTACCCAATTGGGCGAATTGGGAGCATTTCCGCGAGCTTGAGCAAAAAGGCTTGATGATGTATGGACAGATGACGGCTGGCAGTTGGATTTATATTGGCACACAAGGTATTTTACAGGGGACTTATGAAACATTTGCAGAAGCGGCACGGCAGCATACAGGTGGTACTCTTTCAGGTACGTTAACGCTGACGGCGGGATTAGGTGGTATGGGGGGAGCACAGCCTTTAGCTGTTACGATGAACGGCGGGGTCGTCATTGCGGTTGAAGTGGACCGAACGCGAATTGTACGCCGCATTGAAACACGTTATTGCGATGTCATTGCGGAGACGCTGGATGAAGCACTTGCATTAGCTATGACCGCAAAAAACGAAAAAAAATCGTTGTCGATCGGTTTGCTAGGCAACGCCGCCGAAATATATCCAGAAATCGTTCGTCGCGGTATTAAGCCCGATTTTGTGACGGACCAGACTTCCGCACATGATCCGTTGATTGGATACATTCCAGCAGGTATGGGCTTATCAGAAGCTGCGGAGCTCCGTGCACAAGATCCAGATCGTTATATTGCGCTGTCAAAGGCCAGTATAGCCTTGCATGTGCAAGCTATGCTGGATCTGCAGCAGGCAGGGTCGATCGTATTTGATTATGGCAACAATATCCGCCAAGTTGCTTATGACGAAGGTGTGAAAGAGGCGTTTCAATTTCCTGGGTTTGTGCCGGCTTATATCCGGCCGCTGTTCTGTGAAGGAAAGGGACCTTTCCGCTGGGCAGCTTTGTCGGGGGATCCAGAAGACATTCGAAAGACAGATGAGCTTGTTCTGAAGTTATTTCCGGAAAATGAGCATCTGCGCCGCTGGATCACGATGGCACGCGAACGGGTCGCGTTTCAAGGTCTTCCAGCCAGAATCTGTTGGCTAGGATACGGAGAGCGTGCCAAGTTTGGCCTTGCTATTAACGAGATGGTCAAGAGCGGCGAATTAAGCGCACCGATTGTCATTGGCCGCGATCATCTGGATTGTGGTTCAGTCGCATCACCTAACCGTGAGACGGAAAGTATGAAGGACGGGTCTGACGCAGTAGGCGACTGGGCGATATTAAATGCGCTTATTAATACATCAGCAGGTGCATCATGGGTGTCTGTTCATCATGGGGGAGGCGTAGGCATGGGATACTCTCTACATGCCGGCATGGTAGTAGTTGCAGATGGTACAGATGAGGCTGCTGAACGATTGCGCAGCGTGCTGACATCTGATCCTGGCATGGGTGTGATTCGACACGTGGACGCGGGTTATGAGGAAGCTATTCAGACGGCCGAGCAGCATCAGATTCGAATTCCGATGCGAATCCAGTCATAGAACAGGAGGATCTTCATATGTCACAGCTTGATCTGCTAGTAAAGGGAATCGGAAGGCTTGTTACCCCGATTGGGCAGCAGGCACGCCGAGGTCGGGACATGAGCGAGGTCTGCGAAATTACAAACGCGGCCATTGCCGTACATGAAGGCTATATCGTAGCTATAGGCAAGGAAGCGGAGTTACAGCAAGAGCTGGAGGGACGTTCTATTCACAGAACGCTTGATGCAGCGGGCAACATGGTAACACCAGGCTTGATTGATCCGCATACACATCTCGTTCACGGTGGTTCGCGCGAGCATGAACTGGCTTTAAAACGATCAGGGGTACCGTACTTGGACATTCTGGCTCAAGGTGGAGGCATCTTAAGTACGGTACGTTCGACACGTGAAGCAAGTGAAGAGCAGTTGTATCATCAAGCCAAGCGAAGTCTTGACGAGATGCTATTACAAGGCTTGACTACGATTGAAGCGAAGAGTGGCTACGGTCTAGAACTCGAAGCTGAGTTAAAACAGCTTCGAGTGGTGCAGCGCTTGCAGGAGTCACACCCCATTGACTTGGTCTCGACCTTTATGGGAGCGCATGCTGTTCCGATTGAATATGCGGGCAGAACCGATGAATTTGTAAATCATATTATTGAAAAAATGCTGCCTGTAATTGCTGCAGAGAGGTTGGCTGAATTTTGTGACGTGTTCTGTGAACATGGCGTCTTTTCAGTGGAGCAATCTAGACGTATTTTGGAGGCAGGGAAGCGTTATGGACTTAAGCCCAAAATCCATGCTGATGAAATCGTCGCTCTAGGTGGAGCTGAGTTGGCTGGTGAAATTCATGCTATTTCCGCGGAGCATCTATTGGCAGCAACTGACCAAGGGCTCTCTGCAATGTCGGCATCAGGTGTCGTTCCTGTGGTACTGCCTGGTACATCGTTTAATTTAGGGCTGACGAAGCATGCGCGTGCCCGCGACATGATCGATAAATTCGCATTGCCAGTTGCGCTGTCAACAGACTATAATCCAGGATCATGCCCAACAGAATCGATTCAGCTTATCATGATGCTTGCTTCATTAAATCTTAAGATGTCGCCAGAGGAAATCTTAACGGCCTGTACGCTGAATGCGGCTGCTGCCATTGGGCGTGAGTCCTCAATAGGCTCTATCGAGATTGGGAAGCAAGCGGACTTAACCGTGTGGAATGCGACTAATCTTTCCTACTTGCCTTACCATTTTGGCATCAATCATACATTTGGCGTAGTGAAGCGTGGTCAGACAGTCGTGTGGAATCGTCAGCGCGTCAGCAGAGAGGGCGATGTTGAATGAGCAGCCATTTTCCCTATTTGACGGCTCCAGAGGCGGCCGTATTCCGAGATCAGATGGAGACTAAAGTAGCTCATTGGCTGAGACAGTGGGATGGCGAGGAACGACTGCTAGCAGGGATTGTTGGGATTCCGCTCTCGAAGTCCTCTATCTCCCATTCCGGTGCGTTCAGCACGCCTGCAGCGGTTCGCGCCGCGTTTAAATCCTTTACGACATATAGCATGGAGTATGACGTAGACTTGCAGCATCTTCCGGTACGTGACCTCGGGGATATTCGAATGCACGCAACTGATATTGGCGAATGTCATCGACGCATTGAAGAGAGCATGCAAAGTCTGTACACCGTCCAACCCCATATTGTACCTATTATTGTTGGTGGGGATCATTCCATTACGTGTCCTTCTGTGAAAGCATTCGCCGAACGATACAGCTCAAAAAAGGTGGGCATTATCCATTTTGATGCCCATCATGACGTACGGAACTTTGAAGATGGGGGCGTCACGAATGGGACCCCATTCCGTGGAATATTGGAGTCGGGCTCCGTCGAAGGGAAACACATTGTCCAGATTGGCATTCGAGGGTTTATGAATTCTAAGCCTTATCATGATTACGTGAAGAGCCATGGTGTGCATATCTATACATCGCGAGATATACGTAGACTCGGAATTGATGCTGTGCTGGATCAGGCAGTAGCGTTAGCTGGGGATGGAACAGAAGCCATTTACGTCAGCTTTGATGTGGATGTCATTGACCAAGCATATGCCCCTGGCTGTCCTGCCGTAGGGACAGGGGGAATGAATCCATGGGACGCACTGGATGCGCTTTATCGGCTGGGCGCAATGCCGCAGGTGCAGGGACTCGACTTTGTGTGTATTGATCCCACGGTTGATGTACGGAACGTGACTTCACGGATGGCTGTCCAATTTATGTTAAGTTTTCTCAGCGGCATGGCACGTCGGTGTTAAACGAAACAGTATATGAACCTTAGACGCCTGCTTTTCATCTGGCAGCAAGAGGGTTGTGAAGCACAATGTCTGTACGGATAAGGATACGTCCGTCAAATGGATACTAAAAAGTAGAAACCTAAAGAGCTGCCGATTTAGAATCCGGCAGCTCTTCATGTATATTAAAAGGTTCGTTCAATTACATAATAGGATACATCCCCGCGGAAAATGCCATACGTATACTCAAGCGGTACTTCATCGTCAAGATAAGATAACGTAACGACTTGCAGGCACGGAGTGCCCTCTTCAATGCCCAGCAGCCTGCTGGCTGTGTTATCGGCGAGTACAGGTTTCAGCTTTTCAGTGGAGGTTCGAACATGCAGATTGTATTTGCACTGCAATAGTTCATATAATGACCCATCCGTTAATTCACTGGCAAGTCCGGGTGCGTGATTCCACGGAATATGACATTGTTCGTACAGGACAGGCTCATCATCGGCGTAACGGACACGCAGTACTTGGTGCACCGCCGAGTTCAACGGGATGCCTAGCAGTTCGTCCAGTGGTGCGGTGGCAGGCACAACTGCTGTCTTCACAACTTTACTGCTGGGCCGTTTGCCGTAAGCAAGCACATCATCAGCAAAGCTGCGGGTTGGCTTCATCTGAAGCTCATGTTTCTTCACAAACGTACCTCGGCCTTGTGTACGTTCTAGTAAACGGTCACGTTCTAAATCTTGCAGGGCCGTACGGATTGTCGTGCGGCTTACTTTGTACATCCTGCACATTTCCACTTCTGTGGGTATTTTGGAGCCGACCGGATAAACGCCTGAGTGGATATGCTTTAGGATTTGTTCCTTAACTTTTACATACAATGAATCCGTGTGTCTCTTTGTCATAACCAATTTCCCCCGATACGAAGTCTATAAAGTTATTATATAGAAGTTTGGAGTGTATTCCCAGATATTTGCATGAGATACAGTGATAGCGTAATAAAGTTAGTTAAGAATGAAATTGACATATGTCATTACAAAAGCTATGATTTAGAAAAGGTAATTACCAATTGTATGGTCAATTCCAGGATTCACTCCTCTTTAATCCACTCCTGTGTGCAACCCAAATGAAACCGTTTATGTCATCACTTACCCATCACAAATCCAACAAAATAAAAAAAGCTGCTTGGTGCTGTGATTGTAACCTTCAATCGCAAGCATAACTGCGATGTCATACTGTAAACGTGGTCTGTTTATGAAGGAGGTGGTGTAAGAAGTTCAAATCCAACGTAGAACGATACAAATGAGAACAAGCCCACATGGATAATCACAGAAGTTAGGCTGCTGTAATGAGGCAAATGTAACTTGTCACATGGACTGAAGAAACCCAATTCATGATGAAGGAGTGTTTACCTTTATGTTCAAGAGCTATAAGCTTAAGGCGACGGCGATGATTGCTCTTCTAGTGGCAATGCTTGTTCCCGTGAGCGGAATCGTGTCTGCAGCGGGTCCAGACAGACCATTTCCGCAGCATACTAGTTACACAAGTGGATCTATTAAGCCAAATCATGTTACGCAAAGCGCGATGGATAATACAGTTAAAAGTAAATGGAACAGTTGGAAATCCAAATACTTAAAACCAGCAGGTACAGGAAAATATTATGTCAAATACAATTCAAAAGGAGAAACGGTGTCCGAAGCGCATGGTTACGGCATGCTGCTCACCGTAATTATGGCAGGGCATGAAGCAAACGCTCAAGGCTACTTCGATGGATTGTATCAATATTACAAAGCCCACCCGAGCAACAATAATTCATACTTGATGGCTTGGAAGCAGAACAGCAGCTTCCAAAATATCGGAGGGGCGAATTCTGCTACAGATGGCGACATGGATATTGCCTACGCTTTGCTGCTTGCTGACAAACAATGGGGCAGCAGTGGCACAATCAACTATTTGCAGGCAGCGATTAACATGATCAATGCGATCATGGCAAAAGATGTGAATCAATCCAAATGGACCACAAGGCTGGGTGATTGGGCTACAAGCGGAACTGAGGACACGGCTACACGTCCTTCTGATTTTATGTTGAGTCATATGAAAGCGTTTGGGGCAGCTACGGGCGATGCCAAATGGACGAACGTCATTAACAAAACCTACAGCATCATTAACACTTTATATACGAACAATAGTCCGAATACCGGGCTGCTGCCTGATTTTGTCATCTTATCAGGTGGAGTCTATAAGCCAGTCTCAGGAGAATTAATCGAATCTGAACATGACGGTCATTATCATTACAATTCCTGCCGCACACCTTGGCGTATTACAACCGATTACTTAATTAGCGGGGATAACCGTGCACTGTCACAGTTGAATCAATTAAACAGCTGGATCAAGGCAAAAACAGGTAATTCACCTGCCAACATTGTTGACGGCTATAAGCTGAATGGCAGCAATTATGGCTCGTACAACAGCGGTGCTTTCCACGCACCATTTGGTGTAAGTGCCATGACTAACAGCTCCAATCAGAGCTGGCTAAATTCGGTGTGGACACATGTTGCCAATAGTGCTGCGGAAGAATATTATGAGGACAGCATCAAGCTGTTTTCCTTGATTGTGATGTCTGGTAATTGGTGGACACCTTAAAAGCATATGACAAAAATCAGGCTATCCTGCACATGCAGGATAGCCTGATTTAAATGTTTAGAAATAATATAATTGCATGCTCACAGAGACAGTCAATATCCCTATACCTCCGCCGAGAAAATAGGCACTCAGCTTTTGAACAGCAGCGTTCTTCCACGCGAACGGAGCAGTGTGGGAAGAATGCTTCTCTTCCTCTTGCAATGCCCTAGACTTTGGTAGAAAAGCCGAACTGATCGTCGCAAAGCCTCGATACACTGGCGTGAGAAATCCAGTTCGGATCACGTACATAACGGCCCCAATTATACACGCGGATAGGCCGTACAGGAATAATGAATTGATGATTGTTAAATCTACGTTCCTGTAGCCGGACACGATCGGAATATATCCGCCGCAGAGCATGACAGTGGCCAGGCTAAAGGCAAGTATATAATGCTTACGCATGCTTAATTCTCAACTCGTGTTGCAAAGCGCAGATCCGGATTGGAGCGAGCATCAAAAATGATGCCGGTTACTTTCGGACTAACAAGTGCGGTATCCGCCGAGAATAGAATAGGGATAATCGGCAAGTCTTCCATAAGTACTTTCTCGGCTTGCTGGGTCAGTGCCACGCGTTTGTTCGCATCTAATTCATACGTTGACTTTTCAATCAACTCATCATAAGTTTTGTTGCTCCAATTCGTAAAGTTATTGGAGTTGCTGGACGTATAATGACCAAGAACACCGAGCGGGTCTAAATAGTTGCCTTCCCATCCCATGCGGGCAATTTGGAAGTTCTTTTGTTTAAATGTATCGATGTACGTTTTCCATTCCTGATTTTCGAGCTTTACTTCAACTCCTAGATTTTCCAATAGCATCGCTTGCAGTGCTTCGGCAATTTTTTTATGATTGTCAGCTGTGTTGTATTTAAACGTCACAGTAGGCAGCTGCGTCAAGCCTTCTTCTTTTAATCCTTCTGCAAGCAACTGCTTTGCTTTCTCTGCGTTGAACTCATAGTATTTTTCAGGTGCCTCGTCACGATAATCTTTGCCTGATGGATTGGAAACACCATAAGGAACATAACCGAAGGCCGCTTTTTCTCCGCCTTTTGTCACGTTCTTTGTGAGTATTTCGCGGTTGATTGCATATGAGAAGGCTTGTCTAATTTTACGATTAGTAAATGGCTTTTCCTTCACATTAAACGAGTATGTATACACGCTGAACGAAGGATGGGACAAGTATTCTTTGTTGTCTTTCTCCTGATCGATTGTATCAAGTGGAAGTGCCAGAATCAGATCCAGATCTCCCGTTTTGTACATTTGATAGTAGGTTGTTGCATCTTGTACCATCTTGAAATGGATCGTCTCCATAGAGATCGCATCCTTATTCCAATATTGCGCATTTTTAGTGAGTGTAATTTGCTCATTATGTTTCCATTCTTGTGTGCTGTAAGGTCCGTTGCCAACGATCGTATTGGATTCCGCTGCCCATTTGTCATTTTTGTCTACAACTGTCGAGCGGACTGGAAGATAAGCATGGCCTACTGCAATCGTTGGGAAAATACCGAGCGGAGCCTTAAGCTCAACAAGAAGCGTGCGGTCATCTTTGGCCGTGACCCCGACATTTTCAACACTGCCTTTTCCCTTGTTATATTCTTCTGCTCCCTTGATGTAATACAAGGAAGACGGATCGTAGGCTGCTGTTTTCGGATTTAAAATACGTTTCCATGAATATTCGAAATCGTGTGCAGTTACAGGGTCGCCATTGGACCATTTAGCACCGTCACGAATGGTAAACGTATAGATTTTGGCATCAGAGGATATGTCTACTTTACTAGCAGCACCCTCCACAATTTTGCCGGACTTATCATAGGTGTACAGGCCTTCGTACAGATTGTCGATAATAAAATAAGAAGTCGTATCAGATGCAAAGGCAGGATCTAATGTATAAGGCTCGCCTCCTGATAGATTCGCAGTTAGTACTTGCGGCACACCAGCTGCGGCAGTGTCCTTAGAAGCCTCAGTTGCTTTCGCGCCGCTGTTATCGCTGCCGGAGCAGCCAGTAAGCGCCGCCGCAGTGAGAATTAAAATTGCCAACATGATGTTCCATTTTTTCATGATTGTTCCTCCATTACATAAGATTAAATGTTGAGCTTCATAACAGGTTTTACATCGAGAAAGTTAAAACAGGTGACATGCAACCCAATGATTAGGACGTACTTCTTTGCTTTCTGGCATGTGACTTACACATATTTCAGTTGCAGCCGGGCATCTAGCATGAAAGGGACATCCAGCTGGCGGTGAGAGCGGACTTGGCGGGTCCCCGTGTAAAACTATGCGTTCTCGCAGTCGTCTGGCTGATGGATTAGAAGCTGGTATTGCGGACAACAATGCCTTTGTATAGGGATGTAGTGGTTCCGCAAATAGAGAATTGCGGTCTGCAAGCTCCATCATCTTGCCTAGATACATCACCCCAATGCGATCACTTATATGCTTGACCATGGCGAGATCGTGTGCGATAAACAGGTAGCTGAGTCCTTCTTCTTTCTGCAAGTCTTTGAGCAGATTAACAATTTGAGCTTGAATGGATACATCGAGTGCCGAGATCGGTTCATCTGCAACGATGAATTGCGGTTTTACCGCTAACGCTCGTGCAATGCCGATCCGTTGTCTTTGCCCACCGCTGAATTCATATGGATATCGTGCAGCGTGATCCGGGTGCAGACCAACTCGCTCTAACAGCTCGGCCACACGATCTCTTCTTGCTTGCCCTCGCGCTAAGCGATGGGCATCAATACCCTCAGCGATAATATCTCCAATTCGAAATCTTGGATTAAGGGAAGCGTGCGGGTCTTGAAAGATCATCTGCATGTTGCGATTCAGTTCTCGTTTCTGACTGCCTCGGGCAGCTGCAATGTCTTGTCCATGAAACACCACCTTTCCAGAAGTCGCCTCAAGCAGTCCGACGACTGTTTTGCCAAGGGTTGACTTGCCACTTCCGCTTTCCCCTACAAGCCCCAACGTTTCACCCGGTTGAATCGTTAAGCTTATGCCGTCAACTGACTTGACGACCTGATCCGCTGCGGTACTAAAATGTTTGCGCAGCTCATGAACCTCAAGAATAGGCTTCGGCATAGTTATCCCTCCTAGATGCGGCGGGCGTGTGCAGGGCAGGAGATCGAGGATCGTTCAGCCAGCAGCGCGCGCTATGTTGCTCTGTAAATGATATGGATGCAGGTAAATGATGGACACAGACATCCATGGCGTAAGGACATCGCTCGGCGAAAGGGCATCCATCAATTGATGCGTGCAGGGAAGGCGGCGTCCCTTCAATGGGAATAAGGCGCTCCTGATCATCTGCATCCAGCTTTGGAGTGGATTGCAACAATCCCCATGTATAAGGATGTTTAGGGCGATCAAATATGTCCGCTACCGTACCTGTCTCCACAATGATTCCGGCATACATGACGGCAACCCGATGGGCCACTTCTGCTACCACGCCCAAGTCATGGGTGATGAGCAAAATAGAGCTCCCCATTTGTTCTTGCAGAGCAGTCAGCATATCCAATATTTGTGCTTGGATCGTCACATCAAGAGCCGTCGTTGGTTCATCCGCAATGAGCAGTTTTGGGCTGCAGGCAAGTGCGATTGCAATGGAAACACGCTGCCGCATGCCGCCACTGAATTCGTGCGGGTACTGCTGATAACGATTATTGGCATCGGGAATGCCTACAAGCTTCAGTAATTCGATTGTTTTGTTACGAGCAGCGGATCTTGTTAATTTTTGATGTTGGCGTAAACCCTCACTGATTTGTTCGCCGACTTTCATGGTCGGGTTCAGGGACGACATCGGATCTTGGAAGACCATACCGATCTCAGAGCCTCTAATTTTTTGCATTTCCTTTTTGGAGAGGCGTGTAATATTCCGTTCCTTAAATTGAATCTCCCCATCTTTAATCAGTCCATATGGAGAGGGGAGCATCCCCATGATGGCGCGAGCTGTTACGCTTTTGCCGCTTCCGCTTTCGCCTACAATGGCTAACGTCTCTCGTTCGTTAATATGAAAGGACACGTCACGCACGGCTTGAAGTTCCTTCTCACGGGAGCGGAACACGACATTCAGATGATGAACCTCGAGCAAATGCTTCATGTGAGCACCTCCTTTAGTGATGTGAGCGGGGATCCAGAACGTCCTGCAGCCCGTCACCGAATGCATTAAACGCAAACATCGTAAGGGATATCATAAATCCCGGGAAAAACAGTCGCCACCATTGTCCGCTTAAAATGACACCAAGTGAGTCATTGGCCATAGTGCCCCAACTGGCAATAGGGGCTTGCACACCCAAGCCGAGAAAGCTCAGGAACGACTCGGAAAATATGGCTGCCGGAATTGTAAATGTCAAATTGACGATAATGATGCCTGCTGCATTTGGCAGCAGGTGCTTAAAAATAATTTTGGCATGTGATGTCCCCAGCTTTGAAGCGGCCAGCACGTACTCCTGCTGCTTCAGCAGCAGCATTTGCCCGCGCACGACCCGGGCCATGCCTACCCAACCTGTAATGGATAGCGCTACGATCATTGTCAATATACCTGGCTTCATGACAACCAAAAGCAAGATAATCACCAACAGGTACGGAATGCTATACAAAATTTCCACAATCCGCATCAATATGCTATCGATCCGATCCCCCAAACGGCTTCTGCCAGCCATGTAGCCGGAAACTCCTCCGACTATAATGCCGATGACCAAGTCTATGGCAGCTGCCGCAAATCCAATCAGGAGAGAAATTCGTGCTCCTGCCCACGTTCGTGCCCATACATCGCGACCGAGATCATCTGTACCGAACCAGTGCTCCGCGGATGGCGGCAGATTCGTTTGTGTCAAGGACTGCGCACTTGGCGAGTGGGGCAGCAATGAAGGGCCTATTGCTGCAAGCAGCATAATCAACAGCAGCAGGGCTAGCCCAATGACTGCTAGTTTGTTTCGTACAAGCTTTCTTATTTTGTCTTTCCACATCGGTACACTTGTATAGGCTAATGTCTGATCAGCTAATGTACTACGGTCTACAGGATGGAACAAATGATCCAAAGGCTGATCCAACTTGGTTGAAGTAACGTTCATGCTAAGCTCCTTTGCTGGACAATTTGATTCTTGGATCGATAAAGCGGTATGACAGATCTATCAAGAACAAGGTTACAACGAGGACAATACTATAAAATATTGTCGTTCCCATAATGACGGGGTAATCTCGATTAAAAATACTGTCCACAAAATACTTTCCAATTCCAGGTATGGCGAATATCTTTTCTACGACAAAAGTACCTGTGACAACAGAGGCAAATAATGGTCCGATAAAGGACAGCACCGGGATCAATGAATTCCTTAAGCCGTGCTTGAGTACGATTTTCCATGTCGGCAATCCCTTGGCTTCTGCCGTATGAATGTATTCCTGATGAAGGACTTCGAGCATACTTGTCCTCACGAATCTCGCAATGATCGCAATAGGTGTGACGGCCAATGCGAATGTTGGCAGCAGCGTATGCTTCCATGTGCCCCACGCCGCGACGGGAAGCAATCCCCACTGCACAGCCATATACTTAATAAGCAAGGGCGCCAAAATAAAGCTTGGGATAGAAATCCCTAACATCGCAATAAACATGGATATAAAGTCCAAGGGGCGATTATGGTGCAGCGCGGCTATCGTGCCCAGCATAATGCCTGCAAAAAGCGCCAACAGCATAGACTGAATTCCCAATAAGGCAGAGGGGACAAACCCTCTGGCAATAAGTGTGTTCACATCCGTGGTCTTCGACTGGATGGAAGGGCCTAGATCAAAAGTCAGCAAATTTTTTAAATACAATACATATTGCGTGGACAAGGGCTTGTCCAGGTTGTACCTGGCCCGCATATTTTCCAGTACGGCTTCAGGAATGGCCTTGGAATCAGTAGCAAATGGATCCCCAGGTATTAGATGCATAATGAGAAAGGTTAAGGTGACGATAACCCATAAAGTCACTAGCATCGTAAACAGCCGTTTTACAACATACATAACATCTTCTTCTCCTGTCTATTTAAATTAAGTAATACACTATGTATAGTAGGATAAATAGCTATGGAAAAGTGTTAACGCTGATCTTTTTAACCAGTTGTTAAATATTAAATCTGATAGGATTAGTATGAATAATAGGGCAGTGAAGGGGGAATGTCAACGTGTCAATATGTAAAACTTTCATTTTTTGAGGGCCATAAGGTCGTAATAATAGGGGGAAAACGAGACGTGCTGTGCTTGTTAGCGCATTCAAAAAAAGATTAAAATAATTAGTTCGCATATGAGAATTTATATGAACTAAACAGATATTTGAGTTTTTTTACAGCAAAATTTTAACTTTTAACACAGCAGGATCCTGTCAGGAAAACGCAGCGCGGATGACGTTACAAGGTAAAAACATTGCTGATCGTAATGGAAGGTCTGATTCAAAAATATGTGGATGCAAGACATGATGAGCAATTATCCTGTAACAAATGAAGTGAACGATAGCTTCCTTACAAAAATGCCAGTTAACTGAAAGGGAATTAAATAGGACATGAAGATGACTCGTGGGATAATGGGACTATCAACAAGAGATAAACAATAAACCACGAGGTGATTGAATATGAAAACCAATAATGTTCTATCTTCTTTATGCTACTTCAGTATTTTTTTTGCACCGTTTCTGCTGCCCATTATCGTGTGGCTTGTAGCTGAAGATGAAGTCAAAGCACATGCCAAAAAAGCTCTGTGGACGCATTTTGTACCCTATGCGTTACTGGTCACAGGATTAATTGTCTCTGCAGGCGTTGGATTTGGCATCCAGAATGTGACATCTCTTGGGATTGGAATATCCTTAACATATATCGTTTCCTTTGTAGTTGGCATTTATTATTTTGTATGGAATGTAGTTAAGGGTGTTCGTGTATTAAAAGAAGTTTAATTTAATCCTTTTGCTGCCGTATTCGAACGAGAGAAGAAAAGTAACGAACTGGATAACGAAATAGGCTTTGAAATATCATTTGGCACGACTGCTTCCCATTAGAGAAGCAGTCGTTTTGTGTTATCAGGATTTTTTTTGACTTGAATACGGTATCAGTGATATATTTTCTACTCAGTCTTGTGTTACTAGCAGAGAGAAAGGGATGTAATAAAGTGACAACTATGGAAGAAGAAAAACCGCAATTAATGCCTACCAAGATTTTGAAGTGCAGAAATGCAGATTGTAAAGCATGGGTCAGAGAAGAATTTGCAGTTGCAGACCAAGTATGTCCGCTATGTAAAGGACCTATGATTCGCAGTATTAAGCATCTAGCTAAGGTTCAGAATAAAGTAAAGCCTAAGCCGCGCAAACCTAAATCCGAATTCTAAACGATTACACAGCAAAACGGCTGCGTGCGACAAGCCCGCGACCGTTTTTATTTATTTGATCCGTTACTTGAGATTCACTTCATAAGCAGCCCGTATTCCTGATTCAATGGCTCCCTGCACCCATCCATGGGTAAACGTCGTATGCTCACCAGCAAAGAATACTTTGCCCTCTTGTGTGCATAGATGTGGATACAGTTCTCTTGCCTGGTTGGGAATTAAGTATGAAAAAGCCCCGCATGAATAGGGGTTATGGTTCCAACTAAATGAGGTTCCTTTAACGAAATGTGTGTAGACTTGTTCACCGTGCAGCACGGCGAGATGCTGCAGAGCAGAACGGACTCGCTCCTCATTGTTTAAACCGTCCCAACTTGTCGTATCATTGCCTAATGTATAGCTAGCTAATATAATACCAGGGCCTGCGGAGACGGGCACATGATCGGGGTAATACGTCATTCGCAGCGGTAGATCCGAGACAGTGAGACGATCATTCAGATCTTGCTCTATCCAAAAGCGATGCTTAAATTCAATCGCTACCTTGGTACCTGACATATATCTCAGTTCACGAATGGCTTGACGCTTAGGAAGCGAGAAGCTCGTAAAAGGCAGGAGTTCCACTTGTCGAAGAACGGAAAAGGGCAGGGTGATGATGCAATAATCTGCTGAAAAGGTGGACACTTGATTTGTACGTGTTTGTCTGGCTGATAGGGTTACCTGGTCAGCATGCTGTATCACTTTGGTTACCTTGTTATTATAGTGGATCAAATCTGACAACTGGGGGAGAAATGCATCAGGAAGCAGGTCCATTCCGCCTACCAGCTCGTAAAATGTGACTCCCGGCTGATTGTAGGTTAGTGCGGACATAAGAAATTCGAGCAAGGAATACTCTTTCATTCCTTCGTTATCAAGCAAGACGTTAATCATTTCTATGGCGCCAGCAGACAGGGGGACACCGAAGGCAGACGGGCACTGCCTCAAGTAGTTATCCAAGGACAATGAATCGTAGCTGCTTACGATATGCGGCCAATGCTGCGTGGGATCTTGATGAAAGTAATCTACAACTGGCTGAAGCGCGAGCTGATATAAAGTGGATGCAGTTAGTCCTTCTTCGTGGGGAGCTACTTGGTATCGAAGCAAAGCGGGATTGCGCTCATACTCAATCCGGCGTATTTTTTGACCGTTTACATATAATAGATCCAATGGATCTGATTGTCGTAGTTTGTCGAGAGGCAAATTATACTTTTTTACATATGCCATCGTTAAATAATGGACATCTGGAATCCGGTAGGCTCCTGCATTATAAAATAAACCATTGCTAAACGGGGTGCGGATCGTGAACACACGGCCGCCAGCTCGGCTGTTCGCTTCGATAATCTCAACTTCATGTCCAGCTGATCGCAGAAGCGATGCAGCGACTAGTCCTGACATGCCAGCTCCTACAATTAGGATGCGGTGCGGCTGCTTGGCAGCAGGTAGTCCGTTATGAATCATATCAATCATCTGTTGAGGTGGCAGTTGATAGGCAGCGGCAAGAGACATTCGAATTGCTCCTCTCACGATAGGCTTAGAGTCAGCTTACCCATTTTATGTGCTGATATGGGCATATATGCTCTGTTTTGTCTATATTTAGCCACAAGAATACAATTAGGGTGAGAGGTATTAAGCTTGAATATTTACGTCCTCCCAAACGCAAGAAAAGCAGACCTAATCGTCTGCTTTTCTTGCGTGTGTGCAACTGTGAATCACTAATCTACTGCACCGACACCCATTAATTTGAAGTTAACGTCAACGTTAACCTCAGCCTCCTTAAACGCTTCGCTCCAATTCTCCTGCACTTTTTTCCATTCTGGATAAGCATAAGCTCTTGCGTACATACCAAAGCCAGCAGGGTCGATGGTGGCTCGTTGCAACTTCGTGACTAACTTTATAAAATCTCGCTTCATCAGCGCGCTAATCTTATGTTCCATCTCATGAAAACTGTTACGGATCCCTTTTGTGAACAACTTTTCAGTTAGGTAGATTTGACCATTTACACGTACATTAAATTTAAACCTGCCTTCGCTGTACGACGCTTTTACCTTTGTGTTAATATTTTGGATATTAAAACTAAGGATGTTCTGATTAATAAGCCCTACAGGCTCGTTCATAGGCATAATCAGTGTATAGGGAAACTCTCCTCGTGTCTTATTCTCTAAAATATAGAGCAGTCTTGTCTCGCCAGGTGTAATGTTCATTTGAAATGCAGCTTGCCGATCTAGCAAGGCCGTCCCCAGTAATACAATATCTTTTTCTTTCCGCAGAGCAGTAAGGCTTGGGGTAATTCCTTTCTCGTGGATCTGACGATGAAAGTCCTGGATCGTAGTTCTGGTCGTATCATTGCGCTTCAGGGCTGTGTCTATGAGCTTAGACAGATGAAAAGGCAGTCGTGGCTTGTCTTTTGGTTTGAAGTTAATGATGTCACTTACAGGCCCATCGACGTAGACCATACGTGAACTTACAGTGTTTCGAGAGTCCCGAAAGAAGACGTCAATCAAGCTTTGCCAGCCCTTTACCTTGGTTAGATTCCTCCCAATTAGCACGACCTGCGCCTTATTTGACGAAGTGAGACCTAGTGCAAGTGTATCGAAACGATCCCGCGCGCTGCGCAAGGAGTTGGCAACCACTTCATAGTCTTCTTCGTTTTCTTTAGACTCTGAACTGAATACGGGACTTGATTGTGAAATAATGAGCTGTCCATCTTCGTTGACGTCCACACCTACTACCATCGTAATTGTAAGATTCTCGATACTGTGCTGATCAAAGCAGCCTGAAATTGTCGACATGGTTAAGAGGCACACAAGGAGTAACAGCCAGCGATTTATCATGTATGGACCTCTTTCTTCGGAACTAGCTGTATCAACTTGATATACAGCAGCAGCAGCACCGGGAGTACATAAGCGACAATCAGCCCTGAATAGCCAGCCCATGTCTTCCATAGTTCAGATTGATTCCATGACGGCTGTGTAATGGTAACAAGCACAAGCGAAGCTAGACAAAACACAAGCACATGCATGGAATGATTGGATGTACCGAGCAGGCGAGAACTGCAATACGCGGCGGAATAAATATAAGGTACCCATGCTGTTGAGACGACAAATAAATACATCGCTAAAAAGATAATGTCGAACCGCTCTAGAAAGCGGAATTCCACCACTTTAAGCAGCGATAAGAATGGCTGGTTGTATTGTGTAATCTCATCAGGACTGAAATACACAAAACAACCAATCGTACTGAATACATAAAGCAGCAGCGTAAAGGTATTTCCTAGCAAAACACCACGTATGGCCAACTCTTTCCGCTTCAGAAATGGATAGGTCAGAAAGATAATCTCAAATCCAATAAATGAAAAGGTTGTCGTGTTTACAGCATTAAGGATAGGCTGCCACCCCTCCTTAATGAGAGGAAGCATGTGTATCAACTGACCCTCGCGCAAAGGAATGATAAATACTAAGCCCATCCATAACGAGAGAAAAAAAACAAATTCGCAGTATCTGGCTACTGCTAAAATATGATGGCGTGCCATCATATAAGCAGGAACAACAAACAAAGCCATAATCATCGTCATGGACATTGAAGGCAGGAACCAGGCTTGAATAAACAACATGGTGTTCACCAGCACGCTCCAACTGAAAAACACAAAATGAATGACCAGCAGCAGAATAAATACTCGCCCAATTACTTTGCCAAACAGGCGCATACACAAGTCGGGCAGTGTATCATTCGGATATTGTCGCATAACCAAAACCATAACGATGCCAAACCCTACATTCATCATCCAGGCCAGTATGATGGAGATCCAGCCGTCTGTTCCCGCAACTTCAGCCAGCTGCCGTGGGAGTGACAATATTCCCGTGCCAACTTGCATGCTGTGGATCAGGAGCGAGAATTGCAGGAATGTAATGACGGGTTTTCTTTTCATGTTGCATCACCATCTGGTTTGTTGTTTCCCTGCCGCTTACTTTGCTTTGGCATGGAACTGGTGGGGCGGGAACTCATTTTCCAAAGTGGTAATCGAACAAATGCATCCTTCCAATCTGAAAATTTTAAGGGTGACAACGGGCTGCCATAAGGAGCTCCTAACGAGGTCAGGGCTGTTAGGTGTGAAACAAGCATCATGGCTCCGGAGACTAGGCCTACTATGCCAAACATAAACGCAAGCAGCATCATCGGAAATCGGAGGAAACGAATGGCCGCGCCCATATCATAGTTCGGGATGATAAACGAGGCAATGGCCGTAACGGATACTACGATAACCATAATGTTACTTACAATTCCTGCCTGTACTGCGGTCTGTCCAATTATTATGCCCCCTACCAAGCCGACGGTTTGCCCAATAGGTGCAGGTAGACGAATGCCAGCTTCGCGCATCATCTCCAGTGTTATTTCCATCATCACGGCCTCTAGGAACGGATGAAAGGGAACTTTTTCTCTGGACTCGGCGATCGATAGTACGAGTTGGATCGGGATGACTTCGAAATTATAGGTTAAAAATGAGATATAAATAGAAGGTAAAAACAAGGCGATCATAAACGCAAAAATGCGTAGTAAACGAATAAAGGTCGCAATCGACCATCTCATACTGTAATCATCTACACTTTGAAAGAACGACACAAAAGTGACAGGAGCGATTAAGACACTTGGTGAACGGTCGACGACAATCACATATCGCCCCTGCAAGATGTGGGATGCGGCAGAGTCTGGACGCTCAGTCATTAAGAGCTGTGGAAAAGGGGAGAGCGAGCGATCCTCCACAAATTCTGATAATTCTCCCGTATTAATAATGGCATCAACTTTAACTTTGCCAATACGTTCAACAAGCTCTTCAAGTATCTCGGGATTGGCGACATCATTGAGATACATAATGGAGATGCTTGTTTTGCCGCGCTCGCCAACCATCAACTGCGTTATCTTTAATTCACGATTA
This sequence comes from Paenibacillus sp. ACRRX, assembly GCF_022346885.1. Lineage (GTDB taxonomy): Bacteria > Bacillota > Bacilli > Paenibacillales > Paenibacillaceae > Paenibacillus_B. The sequence goes on along the minus strand of NZ_JAKRNK010000002.1, from coordinate 408,697 downwards.
GGAATGTATCTGCGAATAAGCGCAATGTTCAGCTGCGCTGTCTCCACGAACCCTTGATGAGCACCTTTAATCGAAGCTTCTATCTGTGGATCTTCAATGGCGCGCTGTGGCCATCCACTCGTGTCTAACAGATAAGCTTCTGCTTGTCCTTCCATAAAAACGACAGATTTACCGATTAATAAACCGTGTTCTATTTCACTCCACATCGTTGTGTTCTTGATGTTGCCAACAGTAACAGGAACAACACCTTCCTGATTTTGAATGCTTTGGAAAAAGGGACGAAGCACATCGTTATTAATGGAATTCATGTCTACAAGTCCTTCAAAGTAGGCAACAACTGCAGACGCACCTTGCTCGGTATCCATGCTCCGTATGACAAGGTCTGGAGCCAGCGTAAAGATCGATTGCAATTGTGAAATATTTTGCTGCAACTGTTCGTGTACTGTTCCATTGGAACTTGCCATAGTCTCATCCCCAACATTATTCATAATGTGGGAAGTTTGCGTAAATATTTCTTTTTTTATGCAGTAGCGCATTGAATGTGAACATGGGATCGTAGGTATGATGCGGAAGTAAGGGGGAGGTAGTTGAAAGCAGCCTCGATCAACATGCAGCTGATGAGGCCATTTTCGATAAGTGACTGTGTGACTGTTGAGTTAGTGCTGATGGCGTAGAAATAAATGTAAAATGTGCATGGCCGAATCTTGCTCGATAAATGACAGATCTTTTGCTTCGGCTAGAAGAATGGACTGAAGGCAAACTAGAAAGTAATAAGCGAGCACACTTGGTGATCCGTCAACGATATGTCCGGAAGCTTGGCCATCCGCCATTATGGAGGCAACCATCTGTAAATTATCATTCATCTGCAGTTTCACAGCAGCCTTTAATTCCACACTAGTCGAATCGGATGTCATAAATTGTTCCATAAACAATTGATGAAATAAAGCATCATCCCAGTTGTATACATATACTTGTTCCACGAGACACTTTAATTTTACGTCTGCAGTTGCTTGCATTTGCGTAATACGAGCCAATTCATGCTTAAAGCTGTTTATATTTTTATTTAAAAGAGATACATAGATTTCATCTTTGGATTTGAAATAATTATAGACAAGCCCGTGACTCATGCCGGCTTGCTTGGCGATATCAGATATCTTCGTAGAGTTCATTCCATTCTTGGCAAATAACTCAACTGCCGCAGACATAATCTGCTCGCAACGTTCCTTGCGAAGCTCTCGGTCCTTCTCTTCATTTCTGGCCACTTTGCCATCCTCCCCTCTACTGGTTTACATATGTAAGACCTATTTATGATAGAGCGTGTCTGAAAGAACTGTCAAGCAATTGGCTAAAGGGAAAAATTTAATATCTCACAGATTGACTTTGGGTCAATCTGTGAGATATACTTCTTCTTACAGAAAAAAAGATAGTAACAAACCAATCATGCAGAATGGAAATAAGTGTTCTGCAGTGGAGGAGAGCAAACAACTATGTCTGGTAAGGAAATGAATAAAGGGCCATTGCTGATCTTGATGGTTAACATGTTTATTGCCATGTTAGGTATCGGTCTGATTATCCCGGTGCTGCCTGAGTTTTTGAAGGAATTCGGTGCTAGTGGTAAGGCTGCGGGGTATCTGGTGGCAGCGATGGGATTGACGCAGTTTATTTTTTCACCGATCGCAGGTGAGTGGTCCGATCGATTCGGACGCAAAAAGTTAATCATTGCAGGTCTTCTTCTGTTTAGTGGTTCCAATTTAATCTTTGCAGTTGCAGATCAAATGTGGATGCTTTATGTATCTCGGTTTGTTGGAGGAATAGGTGCTGCGGCTATGATTCCTTCTATGATGGCCTATGTAGCGGATGTAACCAGTGTTGAAAGTCGAGGCAAAGGACTAGGCATGCTTGGTGCTTCGATGTCACTAGGATTTGTAATTGGGCCTGGCATTGGCGGATTTTTAGCTGAACTGGGCATTCGTGCGCCATTTTATGTATCGGCAGGTGTAGGTGCGATCGCTATGATTGTCTCCTTGCTCGTACTCCCAGAGACGTTGTCGGTTGAACAGCGGCAACAGTTGATGAAGCATAAGCAGAAAGCCGAAAATATTTTCAAACAATTGGCTCAGTCTATAAAAGCTCCCTATTGGATCTTTTTGTTCCTCATGTTTACTTTAACGTTTGGCTTGGCGAATTTTGAAGCTATTTTTCCACTCTTTGTTGATCAAAGATATGGTTATACAGCACGTGACATTTCGATTTTAATTACTGTGGGAGCATTGGTTGGTGTGTTTATTCAAGCGTTGTTTATCGATAAATTACTGAAGAAGTTTGGGGAGCGTAGGCTGATTAATGTAACCTTCCTGGCATCAGCAGTTACGTTGGTGTTGATGTTATTTTCAGGGAATATGTCGTATATGCTTGTGATGATCGTGCTCTTCTTTACGTTTACATCGATATTACGTCCTGCGATTAACACGTTATTGTCTAAGCTTGCAGGCGAGGAGCAAGGGTTCGTAGCTGGTATGAACAATGCGTACATGAGTCTAGGTAACATCTTTGGTCCGGCGCTTGCAGGTATATTATTTGACATTCATTTGGATCTGCCCTATTCGTTTGGTGCCATCATTCTTGTGATAAGTTTTGGTTTGTCGGTCATATGGGGAAGGAACTCTTCTAAGTCGGCGAACAAAGCAGCCATTGAATCCCACATGAGTTAATGCTTATAAAATGCTCATTTATGCTGATTGAAGTTGGGGTTGTTTCTCTTATAGTGTAGCACCACTTCTAAGTAATTAAACGAACCCCCCGCACCACTACGGTAGTGATGCGGGGGGTTCTATTTTTATGAACAATGATCTATTCTGTTGGAAAATCGATCACTCGTTCTATCAAATGCCTCATTGACGCACTCTTTATTGTGGAGAGATAGGTTGTGAAGCCGCATGATGTGACGCGGTTGAAGGCCTATCATTCCGCAGAAAGATCCAGACACCGAGAATGAGCAGCACACAAGCAAACAACTGTAACGTACCAAGCGTCTCACCGAGCAGTATCCAAGCCAGCAAGCTAGCACCCACCGGTTCTCCAAGGATACTCATCGAGATCGAAGTGGCGCTTAAATACTTGAGCAGCCAGTTAAACAACATATGGCCAAGCACAGTTGGAATGACTGCCATTAAGACGAATAGGAGCCATTCATTGGAAGAGTACCCGCCTAGAGCAATACCTGCACATAAATTGTATACGGCCAAGCTGACCCCAGCTACTAGAAATACGGAAAAATTGTAGACGTATGAGGTGACGCGGCTCCTTAAGTCTTGACCCAATAACATATGTATAACAACAGCAATCGTGCCAAGCACGGATAAAAGGTCCCCGTATAAGGCCTGACCAGAAAGCTGAAAATCTCCCCAACCGATCAATACCATACCAATTAAGGCAAGACCAAGACCATAGATTGCGGAACGCTTAATACGATGCTGAAACAGCCAGTATGAAGCAATAAGGATCAGTACAGGTTCTAAGGTCAAGATGACAGTAGAGCTGGATACGGAGGTGTAACGCAGTGATTCCATCCACAGCAAAAAATGAATGCCTAAGAATAATCCAGATGCTGCCAGCCTTAACCAATCGTTCACACGAACGGCCTTCCACTCCTCACGATAAGACCACATCCATGGCAGCAACAGCAGATTAGTAAGCAGCAGTCGATACATGCCCAGAATGGAAGCGGGGGCCTCCGACCATTTGACGATAATAGCCGAAAATGAAATCGCAATGATACCGATAAACATACAAATATACAAATGCAGTGATTTCTTGGACGCCATACTGCTTAACACCTCGACACGATGGATTTAGATCAACTCAACCATCAGCAAGTATACAGTAAATTTAGCGCTAAGTGAATCTTAATTGTGGTCTTGTATTCGTTTGCGAAGCACTCGCTCGATACGTGTCTGTTGTCGCAAGTGGTGAGCAACGTGCATCACAATATGCTCATACCATTCTTCTGCATTCAAATAACCCAGATAGGGCTGTTTCATTTTTTGATCGCGAGGAATGGTAGATACAAGGGTCTCCAGTTCTCTCATCGTATTCAGAAATGAATGCCAGCGCTCCAATAGCTGTTCTTTGCTGCACGGTTGGAAAGGTGTGTGTTCAATAGTCTCTGGCATTTTGACTTTAATTGGCGGTATGGAACCGATAAAGTAGACAATCCTTCCAGACCAGGATTTCTTCTTTGGCAGTGCCGCGGCTGTCCTGCAATTCATTAAAGTCTCCATCTGAATGAAGCCAGTACCCACTACATGGTTATTCAACTCGCCAAGCGACCAGGAAGTAGGAGAGGGTTTAAATAGTAGGTCCTCGTAGCTATAGCGTTTAATGGTTGTTATGTAGTCTTGCGAGAGTTCTTCAAACCTTGTAAAGGCTTGTTTGGAATCCATGTCTGCTCCTCCAGTTTTTATATTTAATATTTCATCGAATCTCGTTTCAGTCAAATAAAATCAACACAAAATGATGAATTTCCCATTTGCGTTTAGATCATAATATTTAAATTTTTGAGTATCTAATGCAATGATTAAAATATGGTATTTATTGAAGGAGTGGTCAAAATATCAATCATAATAATACACTGGTTAAAATTATGTGATGAAAATCATAAGATTATAATAGATAAGTATGGTAATCAATGGTATACTTACCCTGTAAACGCTTACTAGTGTGTTACTGATTTGTTTTCTATTACCTACAGAAAGAAAGTGAATCCTATGGCTACACTTTTAACAAGAACAGAGAAAGATTTCCTTGGAGAAAAAGAAGTGCCCCACGAGGCATACTATGGTATTCAGACGCTGCGGGCAGTAGAGAACTTCCCAATTACCGGATATCGGATGAGTGAAGAGTTGATCCGTGCGTTAGCGATCGTCAAGAAGTCGGCAGCGATTGCCAATATGGAAGTGAAGCAATTACAGCCTAACTTGTGCCAAGCGATTACACAAGCGGCTGATGAGATTATTCAAGGTCAGTGGCACGAGCAATTTATCGTTGACCCGATTCAAGGTGGAGCCGGTACTTCGATCAATATGAATGCCAATGAAGTCATTGCGAACCGCGCGCTGGAGCTGCTCGGCAAGGCTAAAGGCGATTATGCGAGCTTAAGCCCAAATAACCATGTGAATCGCGCACAATCTACTAATGATGCTTTTCCGACTGCGATACACATCGCTGTCTTAACGCTTATAGATAAGCTGCTTATCACGATGCGAGAACTGCATCAGACCTTTAGCGATAAGGCTGAGCAGTTTGATCATGTAATTAAGATGGGACGTACGCATCTTCAGGATGCCGTTCCTATTCGTCTAGGTCAAGAGTTTGAAGCTTATTGCCGAATGCTTGCTCGAGACATTAAGCGAATCGAGCACACAAAGGAACATTTGTATGAAGTAAATATGGGCGCTACTGCGGTTGGAACAGGCTTAAATGCCGACCCGCGTTATATTCAACGAGTGGTGGAATTGTTAGCACAGTTAAGCGGATTGCCTCTTAAGCATGCTGAGCATCTTATCGATGCCACGCAAAATACGGATGCGTATACGGAAGTGTCCGCCTCGTTAAAGGTCTGTATGATGAATATGTCCAAGATTGCAAATGATTTGCGTCTGCTTGCATCTGGACCCCGTACCGGATTCGGGGAGATTCGCTTACCGGCACGCCAACCTGGCTCTTCGATAATGCCAGGGAAAGTGAATCCGGTCATGTGTGAAGTGGTGAACCAAGTCGCATTCCAAGTGATTGGCAATGATCATACGATCTGTCTTGCATCTGAGGCAGGGCAGTTGGAGCTTAATGTGATGGAGCCGGTACTGGTGTTTAACTTGCTGCAATCACTGAGTATGATGAACAACGTCTTTAAAGTATTCCGCACACATTGCCTTGAAGGAATCGAAGCCAATGAGGAACGTTGTCGCTTGTACGTTGAGAATAGTGTAGGGATCATTACAGCGATTAGCCCGCATCTGGGTTATGAGGTTGCTGCACGTATTGCTCGCGAAGCGACAGAAAGCGGGAAGTCCGTTCGAGAGCTATGCTTGATGTATCAAGTGTTAACAGAAGAGGAACTGGATGTTATTTTGGACGCTCATGAGATGACCAAGCCTGGGATTGCAGGCGCAGCTTTATTTGATAGAGAATAGAACATACTTTATTTATTGACGAGGCAGCCCCTAAGGGCTGCCTTTTGTGATATAAATATCCATTAAATGCTGACATTCTTTATTTAATGGCAAACAGAAAGCAAGCCATTTTGAAAGCTAATGTAACATCAGTTTGTATCATAGAACTATCTTTGTTACGACAACAGGACCTGTGAGACAATAATAGAACTTATAGGTTCTTGGAAGGTGTAATCAAAATGACCGATCCGTCTAATGGCTTATTGCCAGATAAAATGACGACCATATTGTTATCCGCAACGAACTTGTTTTGCTTCCAAAGGATATATGCAAACGACGATTCAGGAAGTGGCAAAGTACTGCAAAACTTCTAAAGGAAGTGTATAGCTGCGAACTATGGATAAACTGCGCAATCTGGAGTCAGTACAACTATTCAGTCTATTTATAAGCAGCTTGAAGGTGCTATTCGTGAGACGATATTCGTATAAGTAGGTCGTTGCTGTAGAGGGAATGAACCGAGATGATACATCAAGGGTTCGGAATGGCCAAAAATGAGTGGGGAATACCGAATGCGACTCAGATGAGGTTTCGAATTGGCTCGGTGACCGAGTAACTGTTAGGCTCAACCCTATATGTATGCTTCATTTTTAGTTCCAGCGCATCATAAAGTGTTATTTGAGGGGGAGACGATTATGAATATCAAACTTCGTAGGTTTACGAAATTCGATGATTATCGTTACTATGAGATGTCGCAAGAAATGGGACCGGGCGAGAACGGATTTCACAATAGCTTGTACGGATTAACACCCAAGCAGTTCAGACTTGCTTTGAGTCAGTCTGAGAAGATGTCACGTGGGCTAGCTTTGGCTCCAAATTTTGTGCCGCAAACCTCTTACTGGCTTCTCTCGAATGATCAGCCTGTTGGACTTGGGAAGTTACGGCATTATCTAAATGAATCTTTAGCAGAGAGAGGCGGCCATATTGGCTATGCAATCAGACCAAGCGAACGGAATAAAGGATATGGGACGATTATTTTAAAGTTATTACTAGAGGAAGCATGTAACAGAGCGCTGCAGGAAGTACTGCTAACTGTAGATGAAACCAATATGGCGTCCAGGAGGGTGGTTGAAGCCAACCATGGACGCCTTACGTCAATTCAGAACGGGATATGCAAGTATTGGATTCCCATTGTTCCGTCATAGGGATAGACGACAATGGGAAGAGGAGATCTGTGTCCCTTAATTAAGAAGGGGTTCCAAAGTGCTTCAATCTTTATCGTCTGTTTGATCTATGCTGGTATTATTGTCACTGATGATCGTACCTTGCAGTACAAATGCAATAAGCGTAATGGCAATAATAGCAAGGGTGCGAACCATACCACTAGGTACAAGCGCAATAATAACACCTAATACTATAGCTGCAAATGCCACAATACCAAATTTTTTATAGGTGACTGTACTGAGACGTGACATCATACATGAATGCCTCCTCTTCGAATTCCATTTTACAGACGATACGAAAGCGGTGCTAAACTGGTTTCGGGTTATGTGTGGATTGTGAGCGTATCATCTTATTCCAAACGAGTTGAGCATGGCCCAAACAAATCATATAATAAAATGAAAACTCAACCAATTGATGAAAAGTTCACCATAGGCTTGCCAATAACACTCAGAATAATGCTGACATTTATGACGCTTATGATCAACTTTGTGCGTAGTACATTGGACAGGGAGTAGAGAAAGATCTCTCTTATATACAATATAATAAGGAGTGAGTCGTACTTGAATTCGGACGAATCGCGTGTCAAGTCACCAACCAATTGGAGCGGTAAACTGCTGCAATTTTTCCTCCACCAGAAATTTGTTCTGTTCTTACTTATTCTGCTGCTGGTTGGATTAAACGTATATGTATTTACCAAAATATCATACGTTTTTGAGCCCTTTAAAGTACTGCTCACAACCGTCTCACTGCCCATTATTTTAGCAGGTGTGGCGTATTATTTACTTAATCCGATCGTGGATGTGCTGGAGCGTTTTCGGATCAAACGTATTTATTCCATACTGGTGTTGTATTTGCTCATTGCTGGATTGGTGACATTCCTGATCGTTGCCATCGTTCCATTTGTACGTGATCAAATCATAAGTTTATCGGAGAACTTCCCTAAGTATTATCATGAAGCACAGCTGTTGTTCCAAACCTGGATTGGCAGTGATGTATTTAATCAGGTCCAGCAAAGTCTAGGCTTTAACGCCTCTGAGCTTGTGCAGAACCTAACCGCGAAAGCATCGTCCTTCTTTAATGATACGTTTAAAGGATTAGGGGCATTTTTAGGGAAAATAACAGAGTTTGTGTTGGCTTTTGTCATTGTGCCGTTTATATTATTTTATTTGCTCAAGGATGGGAAAAAGCTTCCAGGCTATATCACCAACTTTGTCCCGATGGGTCTCCGCTCGCGCTCTTACAAAGTGATGTCAGATATTAACGGTCAAATCAGTTCCTATATCCGTGGACAAATTATTGTCAGCTTCTGTATCGGGATCTTATTGTATATTGGCTACTTGATTATCGGTCTTGAGTATTCGCTTGTGCTGGCTGTTATAGCGGCATGTACGAGCATCGTTCCTTATCTGGGCCCAGCGATTGCTATTACGCCAGCTTTAATCATCGCACTTGTTACATCTCCCGTTATGCTGCTAAAGATGGTTATTGTCTGGACTGTCGTCCAACTGGTGGAGGGTAAATTTATTTCTCCGCAAATTATGGGCAAGACTTTAAAAATCCATCCTATTACGATTATTTTTGTTATTTTAACAGCCGGTAACCTATTTGGTATCGTAGGCATAATACTAGCCGTACCAGGCTATGCTGTGCTGAAAGTAGTTGCTACCCATTTGTTCCAATGGTTCAAGTCGCGTTCTGGACTGTATGACACATAGCCCGTGTCGGATCGTGAGCTCAGCAAGTGAACTAAGGCTGTTCAGATTATAAGTTACACCTAGATAGTACCACTGCGGTTGCTATCATCATGTAAGCAACAGGACTGCTTCGGTTTACGCCGGATGTGGTCTTTTTTTTGCTTATTTCAACTGTAATAAATAAAAAAGCACAACCTATCAAAATGGGACTGAGAACATCATGTACAATAACGATACATCATTATGTCTGGAAGGGAGCAGAGATAGATGGACCATTATAATAGGATCCAAGCAGCTATCGATTTCATGGAACTGCACTTACAAGAGGATCTCCGTATTGAGCAAATCGCAAGGTCTGCATGCTTTTCAGCTTTTCATTTTCAGAGGTTGTTTCAGGCGATTTCTGGTTTCTCGGTCCAAACTTATATTCGCAGACGACGCTTATCAGAAGCAGCCATCGTACTTAAGTCAACAGACCGGAACATATTAGATGTGGCTTTAGACTACCAGTACAGTTCACAAGAGGCGTTTACCCGTGCTTTTGATAGTTGCTTTGGCGTTACACCAGCTAAATATCGAGCATCTGGCCAGCAGTTGGCGTATCAATTGAAGATAAACTTTATAGATTATCGAAATCAGGCAAAAGGAGACTTGCAAATGAATAAACCTCGTATTACCACGCTGGCGACCGTAGATATCGTTGGGTATGAGTATATAACCAATCTTCAGCAGGAAGCTTATTTTCACGACATTCCAGGCTTCTATCATCACTTTGGTGAACAGCAGTATTACTTGCACATTCCCCATCAAGCTGCTCCAGGGATGGCATACGGCGTTTCGTGCCGATTTCAGGACAATGGTCAATTTTCGTTTATCGTAGGTGAGGCTGTATACCCTTCAGATGATGTACTGACAAAAGATCTTATTCGATATAGCCTTCCAAAAGGCCTATATGCTGAATTTAAGGTTCATGGACATGCTGATGAGGTACAGAATACAAGACGTTTTATATACGGAACCTGGTTGCCCAATTCCAATTATGAACGATTGGAAGGACCTGACTTCGAAATAACAGACGTGGGTCACTCCCGTTATCCGGATCAGATGAAGATGTCTATTTATATCCCAATCAAGCAATCCGTCTAGTTTGCAGGTTATTAGCCAAGTAAGCAGGAAGGAAGCAGAACTAATTCTCGAGTCTCCCGTGCAGCAATTAGCCATATTTTATGGCTGCCTAATATGGCTGCGTATCGGTCATACATAAGTTGTAATAAAACTATGTTTTTAAACGTCTGCATGGATGTGACAATATTCTTGTCGAACAAAACACTTGGGTTTCCAAGTGTTTTTGTGTAATTTAGAAAGGCAGGAGTCGTTTGTGTATACTATTAGTATAGATTCATCTAACAACTAACATGATTACGGAGGATATCTCATGACAAGATTTGGCATTATACGACATGGCAGCACACCTTGGAATAAAGAAGGCAGAGCACAGGGGAACTCCGATATTTCGCTTGATGAAGCAGGTGAACGTGACGCTCACCTCTTGGGGGAAAGACTTTGCTTAGAAACGTGGGATTTAATCGTGTCGAGCTCTCTCTTGAGGGCCAAGCAAACGGCAGAAATTATTCAGGGAAAGTTCGGCAGCATTCCACTTCTGTTGGATGATCGATTAAGAGAAGCTAGCGGAGGACAGATAGAAGGAACGACAGAAGCGGAGCGTGTAGCAAAATGGGGCTTAAAATGGTGGGAAATCGATCTAGGTATGGAGAGTAAAGAGAGTGTAGTGGCACGCGGTATGTCCGCGTTTGAGGTGCTGCTTCGTGAACACTACGGAAAGAACGTACTTGTGGTGAGCCACGGTGCCTTTATTAAACATATGTTAAACGAGATTGTTCCTCATCCAGACCGTGATGGACCACTGGACAATACCTCTCTCACTTGTGTGGTCCATGCCGAAAAGGGATGGTCCTGCGAACTGCACAATTGTACACAGCATCTGACATCAACAAATCTATAACGAACGCGACTTGAGAAGGTCGTAGGCCTGTTCAAATGGTCAGTGAGGCATAACTTTGTGATGTATGGCAAATATTAAATCCAACAGCACGTTAAAAGAATGGAGGAACATACTTGCTTGAGGGATTTGAAATTGCCATACGAACATTGGTATCCGTTGTTGTACTCTTTTTTTTAACCAAGTTGCTAGGGAAAAGACAGGTATCACAACTTTCACTATTTGAGTATATTACAGGCATAACGATTGGCAGCATTGCTGCTTACATTTCGTTGGACGCAGAAGCAAAGTGGTATTTGGGCATAATTTCTTTAGTGGTGTGGGTTGGATTCTCACTCGGAATCGAATATCTGCAGATCAAAACGAAAAAATTGCGGAACTTTATTGACAGCAAATCAACCGTGTTAATAAAGGGTGGTAGAGTACTTGAGAAAAATTTACATAAAGAACGCATTACCTCAGATGAACTTATGCAGCAGTTACGCAAGAATAATGCATTCCGAGTAGCTGATGTAGAATTTGCGGTGATTGAACCGAGTGGCGAAATCAATGTGCTGTTGAAGAAGGAAAATCAACCGTTGACAGCCAAGGATTTAGGAATTGTGCTGCCGAACGAGAAAGAACCCCAACTCGTTATTATGGATGGCAAGCTGCTGCCTGAACCGCTGCGAGCATTGGGATTAGACCTTAATTGGCTTCATCATGAGCTGGAGAAGGTTGGGTATAAGTTGGAAGAAGTATTTCTTGGACAAGTGGATTCCAATAATCAGTTGTATATTGATCTGTATGACGATCAATTAAGTGTAGGGACGCAGCAGAAACCGAACGTGCAATTAACTATGCTGCTTAAGCAATGCGAGGCAGAATTGAGGAAGTTAAAAGGTACAGATGATGATGTGAAACTACAGCAGTTGTATGAACGTTTTAGGTCTGATTTGGAACGGGTAATGCCCGATATTACCGAGCTTTCAAAGAAATGACCTAAGCTTCAGGTGTAGCAGATTAGCATTTTTCATCTTAATACATGTAATAGAGCGCTTAGGGGTTGACCTCTTAAGCGCTCTATTTAGTATGTACTGACGACGTGAGGACATCAAGCCTTCGGAATAACAATCAACCTTGTAGCTGTCGCAAATCAGGAAAAAGCGAATGTTTTTGCAGAACACATGTAAACAGCCGCATGTTATTTTGGAGGAATTCGATTCTTAATGAGTGCCCGCGTAGCTGTTCGTAACTGCGTTTTTCACTTGTAGTGTCTTATTTTTCGAAGCGGCTCGACGACGAAGGGGGGGATATAAGTCACGTCCCGCCTGATTTTGTTTTGTTCTTATGTTGTCAAGGTGAATTTAATGAGAATTTTATAATGGTCTTTTCATAGAATCGCTTGAAGCATGAGCAGTACTGGCTTACAACAATCGGCGGTAAATTGTGGGGAAATACCTTGTGTTATCTTAGGAAAGGGTTAACCACCCCAAAAAAATAACTGAAGGAGATGAGTTCGATTGTTGAATAAAGTCAAATTCGGCAAATTGCTCGTATGTGTAAGTTTAAGTGCATCATTTTTGTTTGCGGGGAGCGTAGTTGCTCCATTGCAATCTGCGGAAGCGGCTACAATAACTTCAAGTTCAAAGGCAAATCAAATTATTGCGACTGGGAAAAAATATATGGGAGTTCGATATAAGTTCGGAGCTGCAACTGGACAAACAAGATCCTTTGATTGCTCCTCCTTTACTCAATATATTTTTAAAAAGCATGGAATTAAATTGCCAAGGGACTCTAGGCAGCAGTCCAAAGTGGGTCATGCAGTAAAGAAAAGCCAACTCAAAAAAGGAGACTTAATCTTCTTCTACTCTCCGATTCATCATGTAGCTGTGTACATGGGTAACGGCAAGATATTGCACACTTATGGTAAACCGGGTGTGACGGTGTCCAAGCTCAGCACTTGGAATTCACGAATCACTAAGATTCGTCGAGTTTTGTAACGTGCCATTTATTCGAGTATTCGTACTGTGTAGCTCATACACGCAGTGATTTATAGATAGACCGGACAAGCCTATAGAAAGGAGCCACGTTCACTCCGTTTCTATAGCTTGCCGTACATAGCTTAGACAGGTGAAGGAAAACAGACGGTAAACGTACTGCCGCGTCCCAACTCGCTCTCAACCGTTATCGTTCCATTATGGTTGTTGACTAATTGCCTTGCAATCGACAACCCGAGACCGGTGCCTCCGGTTACACGAGAGCGTGCTTTGTCTACGCGATAGAAACGGTCAAATATTTTGCTTTGTTCTGCTTGCGGAATACCAATCCCGGTATCCGCAACGGAGAAACATACGTGTTGTGGGCTTTGCGTTACACATATATCGATACGACCATATGGATTGGTGTAGCGAATCGCATTCTCGATTAAGATGACGGCAACTTGTCTTAATTGCTCTCTATCGCCTATGACATAAATGGGTTGGTCATAATGAACCTGAAGCGATATTTGATACTCTTGCTTCCATAACTGACGTAGTACCTCTTCAAGTAGCGAGGTCAAATCGACTTTATCCTTTTTAATGGATATATTTGCGTTTCGTGCAACAGCCAGTAATTGAATAATGAGCCGCTGCATGCGTTGACTTTCTTGATCCAGCGCTTGAATGGACTGATTCAGCACAACTGGATTCTGATTACCCCAACGTTTGATCAAGTTGACGTGCCCGCGAAAAGCAGTAAGCGGTGTACGCAATTCGTGTGAAGCGTTCGTAATAAAGTGCATCTCACGCTCCAGCAGTCCCTTATGCTCGTCTAATAGCTGATTAATCGTACGTGCCAGATTTGTTAGCTCGATTGGTGTTACAGGAATCGGGATACGCTGATTCAAGTTCGGCAGATTACGCATTCTACGAACGGCATTGGTAATGGAGAACAGGGGGGACAAGTTTCTGCGTGTAATATGGTAAATGAGAAACGTCCCTAGCGTTCCACTAATAATGGCCGTAAATAATAGTACTTTAATAATAATTTTTAACAAACGTTCGATTGCATTGAGGTGAACATGAATATAGAAGGTACCCCATTTTCCATTAGCTTGCCGCCACTTGACTTCATCCTGAAAGAACAAGCCGCCTTTCCAGCTCCACCAGATGGTATCGGTCCATTTAAGGTCAACTTCGATTTCCTCATTGCTAATATTATCATCCCAACCTCTTGATTGAGCCATTGTGTTACCCGCGGCATCTACGATCCTGACGTCGTAGTTCACATGCTCGGGGTAAAGCAGATCATTTAAAGTCAGATTCCAGTCCTCATGAATTTCATCTTGAAGGGTACTTTTTAGTTTTTGCTCGACGGCAAGCAGCTCCAACTTTGTATCGGCAATAAAGTAATGACTCACGTTGCCGATGATAAACAAGCCTATCCATAAGATAACCGTTAGCAAACTGAGCACATACCAAAATGTAAATCGAAACATGAGGGTATTCATTTTGAGCACAAGCCGTGCTCTTAGTGTCTGTTTCCCATGCTGGGGCATAGCTTCCTCATTCTGATCGTATGACATATCCCACGCCTCGAACCGTATGTATAAGTTTTGTATTATATTTACGATCCAATTTGTTTCGAAGATATCGAATGTAAACATCAACAACGTTTGTCTCTCCTACAAAATCAAAGCCCCATACAGCAGATAACAGCCTCTCTCTTGAGATGACTTCACCTTGATGCTCTAGCAGGAATAAGAGGAGATCAAATTCTCTTTGTGTCAGTTCAATGCGTGACTCGGCTCTGCTCACAAGACGCTTTTTTACATCAACGACTAAATCTTCAATTTGATGTAGAGCAGCATTCGGCGTACCAACAGCGCAATTATATCTGCGGAGAACAGTTCGGATACGAGCCAGCATTTCTTCAATTTCGAATGGCTTGGTAATATAATCGTCAGCTCCAGTATCCAGGCCCGCAATCAGGTCGCCAATATCATCTCGTGCAGTCACTAATATAATAGGAACATCACTCGTCTTGCGGATTCGGCGGCATACTTCAAGTCCATTCAGTTTTGGAATCATCCAGTCGAGCAGGATGAGACTCCAACTGTCCTGACTGATATATTCCAATGCCTGTTCGCCATCTTGTGCCACTGTTACTTCATAACCCTCATGTTCAAGCTCTAATTGAATAAATTGAGATACGTTGTGTTC
Source organism: Paenibacillus sp. ACRRX (assembly GCF_022346885.1). Taxonomy (GTDB): domain Bacteria; phylum Bacillota; class Bacilli; order Paenibacillales; family Paenibacillaceae; genus Paenibacillus_B. The sequence continues at coordinate 393,408 of NZ_JAKRNK010000002.1, read as the reverse complement.
ATCTTCTACTAGCAAAATTTTGTCTGCATCCATCATGCTCAACTCGCATTACGATTAATTTGCATTTATTATGTCCGAGGAGCAGGGGAACATGCTAATCCATGGATATTAAGATTTTTTACTCAAACAGATCCAACTGCCGTGGTCCGAGCCCTTCATAGGTAATCCCTAGCAATTGGATTAAATCTTTTGCGTTCTGGGCTGCATGCCCACCAGAGTTATTATTAAAGATGACATAAATATGCTTTGAATGCTGCTGCAGGGTAAGCAAGCGCTCCCTCCATTCCGATAATTCTTGCTTATTGTAATGATACAAGTACCTGACATCACGCCAGTTCGTCTGGCCATGTGATTTCCATCCACTAACGTTACGTCCATGAAACCGTACAAGGGTCACATCAGGGTTTGTTGGATGCGGCACTATGGGGACAGATCCTTGTCCTGCTTGAGGCTCGTCACATATGCTGTGCGCCCAGTGCTGCTGTTCCATAAAGGTTAGAGTTCTTGCCCTCATATCAGGGGTAAACCAGCTCTGATGGCGAAATTCAAGCGACAAGGGCATATTACCCATGAGGTGCCGAGCTTTTTTTAGCGTATGTACATGTTCACGTGTACAGTCAAACCATGGCGGATATTGGAACAAGACCGATTTGAGCTTACCTGACTGTCTTATTGGTTCAATAGAGTGGATAAACTTGCGGAACATTTCTGCTTCAGCCTCATAAGCCATCCCTTTGCGGTCATGTCCGGTCATTCCTTGATAGGCTTTGACGATGAATCCAAACTCATTAGGTGTTTCTTTCGACCATTTCTCAAATGTTGAAGCTGCTTGAATCGCGTAAAAGGAACTATCAACTTCCACAACGGGAAAATGGGAGCTGTATGCTTTTAATTTGTTGCGGGCTGCGACTCCGCTGCGATACAGGTCGTTATGATCTCCCCAACCCGCAAGACCAATTTCAATCATTGCTGTTCCCCTCCTGTTATAAAAAAGATATAGGGTTCTAAGCTTAAAATCAAATAAAGGGTATTACAAAGACCAAAAAGCCCCGTTCCAGTGTGACGGAACGAGGCTATAGATTTGCAGGCTGGAAAATAGGATAGATTTATGTGTTATTTATACGCGATAGCGTATTTGGATATGGAAAAATGTCCTATGAAATCGGTCCAGACAGAAGCAGACTGATCAATGCTGCTGCTTCTTTACGTTCCAAGTTACGTTTAGAGCCATAGTCTACTGAACCGTCAGCACGAGGGGATACCTCGGGACCATAAATCTGGCTTGCGACAGCATACTTCACCGCAGTCAGGGCCCATTTATCAGTTTCGCCAACCAGCTTGGCATCCAGAGGATCAGCCCCCATAAGTTGGACTAATCTCCATATGACTACGGCTGCTTCTTGACGTGTTATAGGTGTGTCCGGGCTAAATTGATTCGTATGTGTTCCTGTAACTAGACCAAACTCGACAGCCGTTTGAATGTCTTTTGCATACTTATGTCCTTTAATGTCCGCAAAGGAAGACGTATTATCCGATTTTCTAATATGCATACTGGAAATGAGCAGTGAGATGAAGTCACCACGTGTTAGTTCTTGATCTGGTAAAAATGTATTCCCTGTTCCCAATTCAATGCCACCGCGCAGGAGCAGATCATCTATATAGTTGCGATAAGGATGATTCTCGTTAATGTCACTAATGGTTACGCTTGGTGCTGGCAGCTTCTGCAGCCATGACACATTTCCCTGATCCATGTACGTTATATTCCCTTTAGGATCACGTTTGAAACCAATGAGTTTGTTCGACTTGGTCTTAAATAGGAGCGGGCCGACTTGCTGTAATTGCTGTTTGGCCGTTGAGCTTGATAATTCCAGCACGCCTTCAGGTTTTGTTTCTACTCGTATAAGTTCAAAGCCTAAGCGAAGATCACGATAAGCTCCTGCAAACTGCTGCAATTCTTGTTGCGTTGACTTTAGAATAGTGGGAGCCGGTTTATTGTCCGGGTAATAATGGTTCATAAAAGAGGTAAAAGTGTGCTCACGGAAGTAGGCATTAGCCGCGTCATTACGATTAAAGATAACAAATGCCCCAGTCTTTTGATCAGGCAATAACCACATCCAGGAACTAAATCCGGGGAGATCACCACCCTTGGCAAGCACTTTCTGACCGTTGAAGTTTTCACGGAAAAGGGATTCAAATCCGTACGAAGTGTTAGGCAGTTCGGCAACTGAAGATACTTTAACCTCAAGCATGCTGCGTACGGACTCTTGTTTTAAGATTTGTTGACCATTATAGCTGCCTGCATTAAGCATAGCGAACATAAACTTGGCCATGTCACCACCCGTGGACAATAAACTGCCATCCGGGGAGTCAGCTGGATTAATCTCATATGGAGGCATTGGTTCGCCATTCGAATCATATGACAGCGACAACGAAGTTTTTGTGTCAGGGGTCATAATAAAACTGCTATGTGTCATGCCAAGCGGATCAAGCAAGCTTTTCTTTGCATATTTGTGAAAAGGCTCACCTGTAATTTTCTCAACAATATACCCTTGAAGGCTAAAGCCCATATTGTCATACATATAGGATTCTCCCGGTTTGCGAACAACCGTAGGCGTGTAGTGTCGTAAGTATTCAGCGTTAGTTGTCAAATGGGTACTTAAAGGGGGATCAGGGAATTCAAATCCGCTTGTATGGGTCATTAAGTGCTCGGCAGTTAAATCACCCTCTACTTTGCGAGGAATGTGTAGGTCCTCCAAATATGCGGATATGTCTTTCTTTAAGTCTAGCTTCCCTTGCTCGGCAAGCTGCAGCAGCACCGCAGTTGTAAATGGCTTGGTGATGGATGCCACTCGCATAACCGTTTTGTCTGGGTCCATCGGTTTTTTTGCTTTAACATCCGAATATCCATATCCCTTATTTAATAACAGCTTCCCATCCTTTACGACTACAAATACAGCGCCAGGGATATCTTTCATCTTGGATGACGCGAATAGTTTGTCGGCAAATGCTTCTACTTCTTGGGGAGAGGTCGGACCTGCTGTTGTAGGTAAAGTTTGATGTGAAGCTGTAGTCGGGGACTCGGCTGCGGATACATCTGATAAACAGAGCGGGTGGAAAAAGGTGATGGCTGTTGCTAGCGCAATTGTGGTGATAAGCGCTTTTTTGCCGGACCGGCGGGGAGCGGCATGTCGTTCAATGGTCATTACACGTTCCTCCTTTATTTAGATGAGTGAAAGGCAAACCATATTAGGGCTTCGTTCGTTACTATCCAATAAGACAGGAGTATCCTTTCACTGCCCTTCAAAATATTCAAAAATGAAGTTTTTCTAAGCTTTTTATGTTGGAAAAAATAGTGATATTTTTGCTAGTTGATCATCTATACTGATTGATAACTTGAGGATAAATAAAAACGCTGATAAGAGCACTGGTCAAATAATTGGGAAATGTATAGTACAATTAAAAGATTAATTCCATTTTTAATTTTGGGAATGTACTGATGTTTAAAAAGATAGATATCATCGTGTTGGCCGTCGATTATCGTCTGGCTCCTGAGTATCTATAAGGATGAGGATTACCGCAGCAGTTTAGGCAGCATGTACTGCCGCAATGACAACAAGGGGGCATCTGATGTTATCAGCTGTATGTACACCATGTATAACATCAGGGAGAACGTGCCCGATCCAGCTCGAATTGTAATAAAAAATTACAATCTTCCCGTGCAAACAACGGATTCGATAACTATTAATTTAGCACAATTAAAGACACAAGCTGCTGTTTGGAAGACACAAGGTGATGTGCTGACTGTAGAGAAAGTAGTTGGATTCGCAGATTCACGTCCTTATGTTGAGCACGGTAAAGGAACTTCTTTAAAGCTGATCGTCTCGGGTGAGTTTGTTAATAACTTTACTCATGATGAATGGGTGGCTGTTGATGAAAACGGTCAGGATTATCAGGTATACATCAATGGATCGGGCTCAGCTTCTTATCATCATGTACAAGATGATCGAATGACACTTACCTTAAGCGGGGGGACCCCTGAAGCACGACCATTTGCCCTCATTGACGGTTTGCAGCATGTACCGGAGCAGCTCACGTTAACACGGAAAGTAACAGATAAATTATTTACAGGTCTGAATTGGAGTATTCCAGTACCTGAACGTATTAATGTTGAATAGCTTTAGTCTTCATTATAACAATTACTTGTACTATTAGGAAAGAAAATGGGCAGCACTAACGTAATATACTTCATCTATCCTGCAGACTGCGTACTGCGGGATTTTTTTATTACAGAATGGAACATATCCTTGCTATCTTTGGAAAAGTTTTAAACCTCTTCATAATGAATAGGTTGAGGTATGATATAATAACGTATATTTTGTCGTTTTTGAGGTGAATTCTACATCGATGATGATTAATTTGGTAGCGAATCTCTCACTTATGTTAGCCGTATCGTTTTTGTTTAGTTTGATATACAAGAGTAAACCTTTCGGTATTCATTCGGACATCAAAACGAAAATGATAGTAGGAGTGATATACGGATCGTTTGGTATTTTGTTAATGCTGTTCAGCGTGAATGCAACACCAACCGTCATTTTGGATTTCAGGCAAATTGTAATTATTAGCGCAGCTTTTTTTGGTGGCATCCCATCTGCTCTCATAAGCAGTTTAATCATTGTGATCGGTAGGGGAATATTTTCTGGCACATTAAACTCTTCATCCATTATTGCGATGACAAGTGCGTTGACGGTCGGCATCGGCTGTGGTTTCATTTGCACTTACACTCGAGGTTATTGGAGGAAATGGATTTATAGTCTTGTATTTAGTATTATCGTGGTGTCGACTTGTACTTATATTTTGTTGGGTGACGAAGGTCATGCCATCCTGCCTCTATTTGGCGTGCTCGTGATGGTAGGTGGATTGTTTAAAGCTTTTCTTGTTCGCTACTTTATGTCCACTAACAAACAGGAGACCGAGCTGAGGGCTAATGAAGAACGTTATCGGCTCCTTCACTCTCATTTGGAAGCTATTCTTCAATCAGCAACTGGCGTCGCCATCATTGCTACAGACCACAAGGGCCGCATTTCGTTATTTAATAAGGGGGCTGAGGTCCTTCTCGGCTATACAGAACAGCAGATGGTCGGTAGATCAACTAGCATGCTGTTTGACCATGTCATTGAAATTTCGGAACTTACACGCAGTCAATCCGAGTCAGCGGCTTATCAACTATCGGGTAGTGAAATATTTCTGAATGTACTTCATACATCGAATTCATATGAAAGTGAATGGACTTATCGGAAATCGGATGGAAATGTTATCACTGTTAACCTAATCGTAACATCGATTACGGACAGCTCCGGTCAGGCGGCTGGTTATTTGGGAGTCGCGACTGATATAACGGAACGGAAAGAAGCCGAAGCCAAGATGAGAGAGGCAAATGCAATGCTGCAAAAGCTTTCTACAATAGACGGGCTGACGGATATTCCAAATCGGAGAAGCTTTGATCAGGATATGATAAAATTATGGGAGCAGTCCTCAAAGCACGATGTCGAATTATCACTAATTATGCTTGATATTGACTGCTTTAAACAATACAATGACACTTACGGTCATCAGAGTGGTGACGATTGCCTGAAGAAAGTAGCGAGAGAGTTACAGAGTACTCTTGCTAATGATGATGTGCTGGCTCGTTACGGGGGAGAAGAGTTTGCCATTTTGCTGCCGGGCTCTGATCTGGAGCAAGCGCGTATAACGGCTGAACGAGTTCGAAGCCAAATAGAGGAGACTGCGATACCTCATGAATCGTCAAAAGCAGGTCGAGTGGTATCTATTAGCGCTGGGGTTGCATCTCGACGTCAGCAAGGCATAGCAGCATCCTCGGATCTCGTCCGTCTAGCGGATAAGGCTTTATATGAAGCGAAGACGGAAGGTAGAAATAGAGTCAAAGCTGCAGGTGCTGCTTGCGCTATAAAATGATAGCAATATTCAAAAAACGCGGGATACGCGTTTTTGGGGTATTATGCGAGAGATTAGAGGCTATCTAGCTTCATCAGACGGCCTAAGAATGAACTTGATTATTGTGTAGAAATTGTTTATGCTACAACGTAACACTACATTTAGTGAGAAATAATTTGTTATCATACTATATGTTGAGTAAATAAATGGAATGTGACGCTGGAGCTGGGATTCTGGTATAATCCAGAGCTGACCCTGCAACTTGGTCAAACTGCCTGCTCTTGATGGTTTCGCAGTATACAAAATGGAGAAAAGATACGGCTGGACGAGGCTTGATATGTATCTGTTTGTTAAAAGATACATTATTTGGGCTGTCATGACTGCTGTCGTTTCTTTCATTTGCTGCGAGACAAGCTTATTTCGTTTGTTGCACCAAACATAGTAACGGAGGGATCACGTGCTTATTGCCTATGATTCTAAGACTGGTAACGTGAAACGATTCGTGGACAAGCTTGATTTGCAGTGTGTGCGGGTGTCCGAAGATGCAGAGACAAACGAACCGTTTGTCCTTGTCACCTATACGACAGGCTTTGGGCAGGCGCCACAGTCAACGATGGACTTCTTGAAGCAGCGAAGCCATCTGCTGCGAGGTGTCGTTTCCAGCGGAAACATGAACTGGGGGATGCGTTATGGAATGGCTGCGGATCATATTGCCGAGCTCTATTCCGTACCTGTTCTGATGAAATTTGAGCTTAGCGGCACAAGAAAAGACGTAGAACAATTTATACAGGAGGTCCATAACATTGATACCAAAGTGGATACAGCTTAACAATGAGATCATGGTTCAGAAAAATGGAAGCTTTCAATTCGATAAGGATCGTGAAGCGGCAAAAAGTTATTTTGTCGATTACGTGAATCAAAATACAGTATTTTTCCACAACCTCGAAGAAAAGATTCATTATTTAATCGAGCACGAGTACTATGAGGACAATCTGTTTAACAAATATGAGTTTAAAGAAGTCAAAAAATTGTATGAGTATATTTATTCAAAAAAATTCCGTTTCCCTTCATTTATGAGCGCGTTTAAGTTCTACAACAATTACGCGATGAAAACAAATGACGATACGAAGTTCCTGGAACGGTATGAAGATCGCCTGGCAGTTGTCTCCTTGTTCTTGGCAAACGGGGATATGAAGAAAGCGATGGAATATGCAGATTTACTCATCTCGCAAGAGTACCAGCCTGCAACACCAACGTTCTTAAATGCAGGTAAGAAGCGCAGAGGTGAATTGGTAAGCTGCTTCCTTCTGGAAGTAGATGATTCTATGAATTCGATCGGTTTTGCGATCAACTCAGCATTGCAGCTCAGCAAGATCGGTGGAGGCGTCAGCCTTAACTTAAGTAAGATTCGCGGCTCTAGCGAACAGATCAAAGGACTGGACGGCAAGGCGAGTGGCGTGCTTCCTGTCATGAAGTTGTTTGAAGATGCGTTCTCCTACGCGAATCAACTCGGGCAGCGTGACGGCAGCGGCGTCGTTTACTTAAACGTGTTCCATGCTGACATTCATGAGTTCCTGGACACGAAGAAGATTAACAGTGACGAGAAAATCCGAATCAAGACGTTATCGCTTGGTGTTGTCGCACCAAATAAGTTTATTGAGCTGGTTGAGAAAGATAAAGATATGTATCTGTTCTATCCGCACACGATATACCAGGAATATGGTGTACATATGGACGATATGGACATCTCTGAAATGTACGATGAACTGGTCAACAATCCGAACGTCCGCAAGAAAAAGATTGTTGCACGTGACCTCATACTGAAGATCGCCCAGATCCAAATGGAATCCGGTTATCCGTACATCATGTTTGTAGATAATACAAACGAGTACCATGCGTTAAAAGAGCTTGGGCGAGTGAAATTCTCTAACCTTTGCAGCGAAATCGCGCAACTTAGCGAGGTTTCAACCATTAACGATTACGGCGTAGATGACGTCATAAACCGTGATATATCATGTAACCTCGGCTCGCTTAATATCGTAAATGTTATGGCTAACAAACGAATGCAAGAAACGGTTCACCGTTCAATGGACGCTTTAACAGAAGTGACGGATAAGAGCAATATCAGCATCGTGCCATCAGTCGCAAAAGCGAATCGCGAGCTTCACTCCGTTGGCTTGGGCGCCATGAACTTGCACGGGTATTTGGCCAAAAATAAAATTGCTTACGAATCGAAGGAAGCTAGAGACTTCGTACGTGCCTTCTTTATGATGCTCAATTTCTATTCCCTTGAACGTTCGATGTTAATTGCCAAGGAGCGTAATGAGACGTTTAAAGATTTTGAGAAGAGTGAGTACGCAAGTGGCGCTTACTTTGATGTTTATATGAAAAAGGATTTCCGTCCACAAACGGAACGTGTGCAGCAGTTGTTTGAAGGGCATGCGATGCCAACGATGGAAGATTGGAAACGTCTGAAAGAGCAGGTAATGGAGCATGGCTTGTATCATGCTTATCGCCTGGCGATTGCCCCAACAGGTTCAATTTCTTATTTGCAGTCTTCAACGGCTTCTATTGCCCCGATTACACAGAAGATTGAAGAACGAGAATATGGTGACTCCAAAACTATATATCCAATGCCGTTTATAAGCGAAGAGAACTATTTCTACTATAAAGAAGCTTATGACATGGACATGTTTAATTTGATCGACTTGGTAGCTGATGTACAGGTTCATATTGATCAGGCTATCTCAACTGTTTTGTTTGTCAAAGACGATCTGACAACACGTGATCTGGCTAAATACTACATCTACGCACAGAAAAAAGGCTTAAAAACGCTGTATTATACACGTACGAGAAAAAAGACGATTGATGAATGTGTCAGTTGTGTCATCTAAGGAGAGTTGATCCATGAGAAAATTTGAAGCTGTAAACTGGAATGCTCCTGAATCTGACTATATCGAGATGCTCTGGACTCAGAACACTTCTCAATTTTGGTTAGATACGGAAATTCCGATATCCAAAGATTTAAAAGCGTGGTCCAAGATGAGTGACGATGAAAAATTGACCTATATGCACGTATTGGGCGGCTTAACGTTGCTTGATACGGAGCAAGGTAATGTGGGAATGCCTCTAATCGCTCAACATGTGGAAGGCAAGCAGAAGAAAGCGATTCTTATCTTTCAAGCTGCAATGGAAGAAATTCATGCGAAGAGCTACAGCACGATCTTTACGACTGTAGCAAGCTCTGACATGATCGAAGAGACGTTTGAGTGGGTTAAAGACAACAAGCATCTGCAGCATAAAACAGAAATCATTGACGATATTTATAAAGGAATTACGGACAATGATCCTGTCAGCTTGTATAAAGCGATGGTTGCCTCTGTATTTTTGGAGAGCTTCTTGTTCTATTCCGGATTCTTCTATCCTTTATTCCTCGCAGGACAAGGCAAAATGGTGGCGAGCGGCGAGATTATTAAGCTTATTATTCGCGATGAGAGTGTTCATGGTGTCTATGTGGGCTTGTTGGCGCAAGAAATTTATAGCCGCCTTAGCGAACAGGAACAGCAAACGTTGTACACCTATGTACATGAGCTTCTTATCCAGCTATATGAGAATGAGTTGGAGTATACCGAGAACCTGTACGATGCAATCGGCCTGACCCACGAGGTTAAGAAGTATATCCGCTACAACGGTAATAAAGCATTGATGAACTTGGGCTTCGAACCGCATTTCCCAGAAGAAGAAGTGAATCCTGTTGTTCTTAACGGTATCCGTACAGAGACGAGCACGCATGATTTCTTCTCAACAAAGGGCAGCGGATATCAGAAGGGCAAAGTCGAGCCATTACAGGACAAGGACTTTGTGGTGCTGAATGATCGTGTTAAGCAATCCGATATCTTCTAAGTAATAAACAACAACTGGGTTGAAAGACCCAGTTGTTTTGTTATAAATGAGAGATACAAGCAGTTGTACGTGGTGTATATACGATATGACATAACGTTGCACCGTTACTCATCCATCTCCATATTGTTCACGAGGTGTATACGACTACACGAATAGGGGATGGCACATCTGGGTTAAGACATCTAGGGGGTTACAGCTTGAAGGGCATATCAAACAAAAATGTATTTTTTATCGGCTTAATGTTGTTTTCTTTGTTTTTCGGCGCGGGAAACCTTATATTCCCACCCATTTTAGGTCAGCAAGCAGGAGAGCATTTTATCCCTGCGATTGCAGGTTTTATATTTACAGGTGTTGGTCTGCCGTTGCTGGCTGTGATTGCAATTGCGTTAACCGGTCGGGACATGCAGTACCTTGCTAGCCGGGTCAGTCCGAAGTTTGGTATCTTTTTTGCGATTGTTGTATACGTATCGCTTGGACCATCCATGGGGATCCCTCGTGTGGCTAACGTTTCTTATGAGATGGGCTTCAGCACTTTTCTTGGTACAGACCTGGCTACTAACCATTGGCCGCTGTTCTTGTACACGTTCTTATTTTTTGTGCTCGTATTTTGGCTGAGCTTAAATCCTTCCAAACTTGTTGGAACGATAGGTAGTATTTTAACGCCTTTACTGCTTCTTTCGATAGCTGCTTTATTTATTGCGGCCATGCTATTTCCGCTTGGTGAAAGCGGCCCTGCTCTCAATGAATACGTGGACTCTCCAGGTATTAAAGGTTTTATGGAAGGCTACTTGACACTGGATGCCATTGCCGCATTAGCATTTGGTATTATCGTTATTAATTCGATCCGTGATCAGGGTGTGGAAGACAAGAAGATGATTACCAAAGCAACCATTCAAGCTGGTGTGATCGCTGGTATTGGCCTATCGTTAGTATATGCGGCTTTAGGTTATATGGGCGTTACAAGCGTGTCACTAGGATATGCGAATAACGGCGGTCAACTGCTGACACTTGTCGTGCAGCAATTGTTTGGTGACTCTGGCTTGATTCTGCTGGCCGTAATTGTGACTTTGGCTTGTTTGACGACATGCATTGGGCTTGTATCCGCATGCAGTCAATATTTTGCATCTTTGCAGACACGGGTATCCTATGGCTGGGTTACATTCGGGATCTGCTTGTTAGGATTAATAGTCGCAAATCTAGGGCTGGATACCATCTTATCGATATCTAAGCCGATATTGCTTATTATCTACCCGGTATCGATTACACTTATCTTGTTATCCTTCCTGCATAAATGGTTTAGAGGCATCCCAGCCGTGTACGGAGGCGCATTGCTAGGAGCAGCACTGATTAGTTTGTTTGATGGATTAAAGGCAGCTAAGATATCCATTGACTTTGCTGTACCGTACTTAGAGCATATTCCGATGTACAAACAAGGGGTAGGCTGGGTCATCCCAGCGATAGTCGGTGCATGTATTGGATATGTGTGGGGACGAATAAATAGCAAACACTCCCAAGCCACTGGGAAATAAATCACTTCATAAATAAGGAACGATAATGCATGCAGCCTTTCAGGGGATTTATTCTGAAAGGCTCTTTTATTTGGCGATCGAATGATGAAAAACGATGATCAGGCCGCATGATAATTAACAAGACAAGATATTGTTAAGCGGAGTATTATCGATCTCGACGATTCAGATGTACATCGCTAGGTCGCGTAAATGGGTAGGCATAATCGTAGATGGATTCCAATTGCTTGGCCATATATTCAGGGGTATGAGGTGTATCCTGCTCCAACCAACTGACTAATACACCTAGATGGGCAAATAGTACATAGTGGCTCACAATATCTTTGTTCATACCGTTTACAGTGCAGGGCATCAGCTTTAACGTCTCAAAGGCTTGGCTGAATTGCTGGTACAGCATTTCCAGAAAACGCTTGTGAAAGTACGTTCTTGCATCGTGGCTGAACATCGTTTTGTAAAAAGCACGATGAAGATGAAAATGGGTAAATAATCGGATTACCTGCTGTTCTGGATAAGTGTGGGAGGTGTTCCGCTTCTCATTATCCGTTGGGCCAATGGATTTAGATAGTTCTTCCAGCATATCATCTCCCATTCGCTCAAATAAGTCATACTTATCTTGATAATGCAAATAAAAGGTTCCCCTGTTAATATCAGCTCGCTCGGCAATATCCTGCACCGTGACGGCCCCGAAATCTTTCTCGTTTAACAATTCGATTAGTGCGCGTCTTATTTTTCTTTTTGTTCTTTTGACCCGTCGATCCGCCGTGTTGGACTTATTGGGCATTCCTAATCACCTTCTTGTTCGAAAAATAATTTACAAATAATCAACAAATCGGCTTCCTTTGTACGGTAATGAACAGAAGAGAGAAACCTGCGCATTGAACAACTAACAACTCTTGGTAGAATTATAAACATCCAATTGGATGAATAGCAACAATACATGCATGAACTAGCATTAGTGGGGATTAAAACCTATCTTTATGAAGGAGTTGAAGCTGTTGGCGATTCATATCCTGCATTTGGAGCAAGTAAATCGAACCCATTTGCCATTCGTGGGTGGAAAAGGTTCTAATTTAGGAGAACTAATACAAGCAAAGTTTTCTGTTCCTCCCGGATTTTGTGTCCCTACTTCGGCGTATGACTCAGTTATCGAGCAATCGGATCGAATGTCTTGTTTCTACACTGAGCTTGACCGCTTACAGGTTCAGGATGCAGCTGCGATTCGACGCGTCAGCCAAGATATGCAGCAGCATATCTTAGGTTTATCTATCCCGAGTGACCTGATGACAGCTATTTTGGACGCTTGGTATCAGATGGGGGAACATGGCGTATATGCCGTTCGTTCCAGTGCGACGGCTGAGGATCTGCCTACTGCCTCTTTTGCGGGGCAGCAAGATACGCTGCTTAATGTGAAGGGCGAGCAGCAGCTATTTGAAGCTATACGACAGTGCTGGTCATCATTGTTCACCGAGCGAGCGATTGCGTACCGAATAAGAAATGGCTTTGATCATCGTGCAGTTCGTATAGCTGTCATTATCCAGCGTATGATCATACCTGAAGTGGCAGGGGTTATGTTCACGGCTGATCCCGTTACAGGACATCGCGGCACGATTTCAATCGATGCGAGTTTTGGGTTGGGAGAGGCTCTTGTCGCGGGACTTGTGACACCTGACTTGTACCAGGTACGACACGGTGCAATTGTGAAGAAACAAGTCTCGCGTAAACAGACGACGGTGCTTCCCCGTGACAATGGAGGTACAGTCATTGAAAGATTGCCTGATCACAAGCAGATGGTACAGGCACTGTCAGATGAACAGATTGTAGTTCTGGCCCAATTAGGCGAGCAAATTCAACACCATTATGGATCGGCGCAAGACATCGAATGGTGCTTGTCAGAAGGACAATTTTTTATCGTACAGGCTCGACCGATTACTTCCCTGTTCCCAATACCCATTGTGGGGGATGATAGACTGCGCGTTTTTTGCTCGTTTGGCCATTTGCAAATGATGACAGATGTGATGTCACCAGCAGCTATTTCGCTGTGGAAAATACCAATGGAACGAGGCTCTTCGGATGACAACCGCGTAGATTCATTTCTAGAAGCAGGCGGCAGATTATTTATGGATATGACACATACGCTGCAGTCTGGCTTAGGCGGAAAAATAATGCTGCAGATTCTTGGGAAGATGGATGCTCTGATCGGTAACGCAGCTAAACAACTTATGGATCGTATACCTGCACAAGAAGCGCCGTCACCACATCAAGATCAAATGGCAGAGCTGATTCCCATCCTTGCTACACAGGTATTAAAGGATTTATTTGATGGAGACGGAAAAGTTGCATATGCAGAGGTGGAAGGGAATGCGCAGGATAGCTTGGAACTGTGCCGTCAACAATTACAAGCAAGTCAGGGAGCCAACAAAATAACGTATATTCAGCAAAATTGCGAGTTTGTATTCCAAAATTTTATGAGTAAAGACTTTCATTATATGATGGCAGCGGTCGTCGCACAGCAGCTGCTTGAACTGCTTGCAAAATGGTGGGAATTTGATAGTGGAGAGTTAATTACGCTTAATAAATCCTTGCCTTATAATGTCACAGGTGAAATGGGACTTGAATTAGGTGATTTGGCTGATATTGCCCGGGCATACCCAGAACTGGCTGACTATTTAAGACATGCTCCAGAACCTGGATTTATGGAAGGTCTAGCGGCTGTTGACGGGGGAACGGAATTTAAGGCAGCCTTCGAGCGGTGGCTCGTACGATATGGACCGCGCTGTCCTGGTGAGATCGACATCGCGAGAATACGCTGGTCGGAACGTCCATACATGCTGATCTCATCAATTGTAGGACATATGGACAGCGTTAAACAAGGGGAGCACCGTGAACGTTTCCAGCAAGGAGAACTTGCGGCTGACAGGGCGGCTGCACATATTTTATCACAAGTTCGCAGCAGGGAAGATGGACTTTTTAAGGAACGTATCATTTCCAGACTTATTACGGTATATCGCAGTTTTATGGGTTTAAGAGAGCATCATAAGTTCGTGCTGGTCCGTCATTTTTGGCACTATAAGCGGGCTTTGCTTGATCTTGCCGATAGCTTCATCACACAAGGTATTCTTCAGCAAAGAGATGATATTTTTTATCTGACCCTGCCTGAAATGAAGGAGGTCATATCGGGTTCAATGCAGCAAGACATTCAGTCGCTGATCATGACTCGCAAAGAGAGTTACAGGCACTATCGAAGATTGCATCCACCTCGTGTTATGACAAGTGAAGGTGAAATCATTGAAGGCAGAATGGATAGTGGAGATGCGCCAGTAGGTTCATTAATTGGAACACCAGTTTCGCCTGGCGTCGTTGAGGGAAAAGCAAGAATCATATTGGACCCAAGCACGGCTGCTCTTAAAGCGGGCGAGATATTAATAGCGCCGTATACAGATCCGGGTTGGACACCACTATTTTTGCAGGCGAAGGGACTTATTACTGAAATCGGCGGTGTGATGACACACGGCGCGGTCGTTGCCCGTGAGTATGGCATCCCTGCTGTTGTTGGTATTGAACGTGCAACAACACGCATCCAAGATGGCGATTGGATTCGATTGGATGGGACCCAAGGGCATGTAATGGTGCTACAGGAAGCTCAGCAACGAGTGTAGTACAATACGGACGTCGATAGGAGTAGACCCTCTTATCGACGTTTTTGTGCTCCAAAACAGTGTGAAATATACATTTTAAGCGAGAACAATACAAAAACATGGCAAAAAGGGTGCAAACATGTATATATCTGAAGAAATACGCATATTTTCATGATTGCATATAGCTAATATCGTATTTTCCCGTATTGACTAACGTTTTTAGCTTGGATATAATTCATGAATTGTGTGTCAAAACGGACTAATATTTGTGTTTGTTACGGAGAACATTAATAACGCAAATTTGCTGTCTTATAAAGGGTGGGCATTTCATGAAGAAGACAATTAAAGATATACTAATCATTATGGCAGGCGCTTTTATTTTTGCATTAGCTGTTAATCTTTTTGTTATCCCCAATCAATTTGGTGAAGGTGGAGTTACCGGCATAACGATTATCCTTTATTACTTATTTAGCTGGTCGCCGGGCCTAGTTAACCTCATCCTAAACGCTATTTTATTGATTGTAGGCTATAAATTCTTAGATAAGACTACAACGGTTTATACGATTATAGCTGTCCTTTTTAACTCCTTGTTTTTACATTTGACGAAAAATTGGCATATTCCTTCAGATGAGCTGATGATCAACGCTATATTTGGCGGCGTCTTTGCAGGTGTGGGCATTGGCATGATTATTCGAGTAGGAGGCACGACAGCTGGGACAACGATCTTGGCTCGAATTACAAACAAATATTTGGATTGGAATATTAGTTACGGTCTTTTATTTTTTGATTTGATAGTAGCATTCTCTTCTTATTTTATCATTGGTGCTGAAAGTCTGATGTTAACGATAGCGATGCTGTACGTCGGCACAAAAGTGATGGACTTTATTATTGAAGGGGTCAATCCAAAGAAAGCCGTGACGATTATTTCGACGGAACCTGACAAAATAGCTGAGCAAGTGAATGTACAGATGGATCGCGGGGTTACCGTATATTCAGGGCATGGCTATTACACCAAAGATCCAAAAGAAATTTTATATATAGTCATCAGCAAGCAGGAAGTATCTGCATTAAAGAAGATCGTCAGATCAACCGACAAGGATGCCTTCATTACGATCCACGATGTACGCGATGTGTTTGGTGAGGGGTTTATTGATATTACGAAGTAGTATATTACAGTGGCCCACTGGATATTGAAGTTGATGAATGGACATGCGCTATTCTTAATATGCAGAATATTTGATCATACGGTCGTGAATATTTGTATTGATAACAAGATAGGGGCTAAACAAGAGGCTGTATTTCCAATTGAGATGTTGGAAATAGCCTCTTTTTTTGCAACAAGGACAAAGGGCAGGTCTGGATTAAGGGCTAACCAAAGTAGTAAATGCACAAATGCACAATTTATAAATATATAAACCATTTGAAGACAAAGTGTGAGATAATACGGAGGACTACCCACTCAAAGGAGGAGTATGACCTTGGTACAAAAGTGGTTCGAACAAGCCAAGCTTGGCATTTTTATTCATTATGGGATTTATGCAGTTGACGGCATAGCTGAATCCTGGTCGTTTTACAACGGACGCGTTTCCCACGAGGAGTACATGAAGCAACTAGGCGGCTTTACTGCCAGCAAGTTCGATGCGGACAAGTGGGCTGACTTGATCGAGCAGTCAGGTGCTAAGTATGCGGTGCTTACAACAAAGCATCATGATGGAGTAGCGTTATGGGATACGTTGTACAGCGATCTTAATGTTGTGAAGCAGACGCCTGTGCAGCGTGACCTCATAAAAGAGTATGCAGATGCCATCACCAAGAAGGGAATCAGGCTTGGGATGTACTATTCCTTAATTGACTGGTCCCATCCGGATTATCCAAGCGTATTTGAAGGTGGCAAAGTACCAGAGGATCTGAGTTCGGTTAATCGATTCTCTAGCCCAATCGACGGTGTTCAAGATGAAGAGAAATGGAAGCGGTTCCTTGAATTTAATAATAACCAGCTGCGCGAATTGTTAACGAATTATGGCCAGGTGGATCTTCTCTGGTTTGACGGTGATTGGGAAAGAAGCGCAGAACAATGGAATTTGCCGGAGTTCAAGCAGTATTTGCAATCATTTAACCCAAACATTATTATAAACTCCCGTCTGCAAGGACATGGTGATTATAAAACGCCGGAACAAGGGATACCGATAACTCGGCCAGAAGGGCCTTGGGAGTTCTGTACGACGATTAATAGTTCTTGGGGATATCAGCCGAAAGATGACCATTATAAATCACTTCATCAGATTATTCGTATGTTCTGTGATTGTATCACCATGGGAGGTAACATGCTGCTTGATATTGGACCATTGGAAGATGGAACCATTGATAAGCGGCAGGAAGATATTTTGCTTGGCTTGGGTGACTGGATTCGTACGCATGAGGAAGCTGTGTTTGGTACAACTGAAGGTATCCATACACGTTACTACCTTGGCGGCAGTACGGTATCGGAGGACAAACGATCTTTATACTTGTTCGTATATGATGCTCCTAAGGAAAATATTTGTTTAAAAGGTCTTTCTAATAAGATTAATAAAATTACCGTTCTGCATTCAGGTAAAGAGCTAACACATGATATACATGGTGGTGTGCCTTGGTTTAACATTCCAGGAACGACATGGATTCATATGACCCCAGAGGATACACATGAGCAGGTCACTGTGCTTAAATTGGAACTTGAAGGTGAGCTTGATATGTACGGAGGTTCTGGTGCTGTAGTTACCCATAATTAAGGGGAAGAACCATTTGAATGCTAGGTTCAGGTAGTTTAATTATCTATTTTGAGATATCGATAACTCATAAAAACAACGTGGGAACGTCCCCGTTGTTTTTATTTTTGTCCTTAAAATGAAACGACACAAATATGATGCTGATATCGTGCGGCTCTGGCTGTACTGAACTAGCGGCTGTGGGAGATAGTGGGCAGCATATTGTATATGTTTGTTAATGTTGAGAAGATGTAAAATTATTTATTTGCTTTGAGCAAACAAATAAATTATATTTAACTATATAATTTATCGGAGGGTTCATATGTCATCTTCACACGACGAGTTACGCAAGCTCGCGCTCGGAACCATTCGTCTCGTTCAAGAGTTCAAGAAAGCGCAGGAGCTGCGAACTGAAGTGGATCGCATTACGTTTGAAATATTGATGATGGTCAAGAATCGAGGTAGAATACGACCGTCTGATATTGCCAACGAGCTTCATTTTAACCCTTCTTCCATTACTAGACGTATTCAAGCTTTAAAGCAATCCGGTCATATTTCGGTGACGTCAGATCCTGCTGATCTGCGATCCAGTATGATTAGTATCTCCTTGACAGGGGAAGAGGAGCTGTTGAAGTTTTTGGATAAGAGTGCATATGGATTAGAAAGAATATTGGAGCAATGGGATGAAGGCGATATCAAGCAGTTTGCTGACCTATTGTGTCGATATACGGATACGATGAAGGATTGGCGGTTAAACAATCTATAACCCTTGCAGGTATGCTTAAAAAAGTCGTGTGTAGTAAAGCTTTGGCACGGTTTTGTAAGGGTTATCGATCACTTTAGTGCTTCGTTTCACAAAGTGATATAATTAGGTAAGGATTTTCAGGATCAACAGCATGAGGGAGCTGAGTATATGGACAAGATAGGCGAATATATGAGCTGCAAAAAGAGAATGAATAAGATGAAGACGTAAGTTGCATGTCTGAATATTACATACATTCTACATATGAATTAGGGGCTCGGACATGGATATTAACTTCTGGATATTGGGATTAGTTATTGTACTGGCACTTTCTTTTGACTTTATAAATGGATTTCACGATACAGCTAATGCGATCGCCACTTCCGTTTCAACAAGGGCGTTAACACCAAAGGCTGCGATTATCCTTGCCGCTGTAATGAATTTTATCGGTGCTATCTTATTCACAGGGGTAGCTGAAACGATAGGGGGAAGCGTTGCTAACCCCGCCGAGTTGGATAATGGTATTCAGATTGTTATCGCCACACTTATTGCCGCGATAATATGGAATTTGGTGACCTGGTGGTTTGGCATTCCCTCTTCCTCGTCTCACGCCTTAATTGGGGCGCTGACAGGGGCAGTTTTTGTTGGAGCTGGCTCTAGCATGGTAAAGTGGAATGGTTTTATCGATATTGTAAAGGCGCTCATCTTCTCACCGCTGATTGGGTTTGCAATTGGGTACATCATTATGAAGCTGCTCAAATGGATATTTGCCAGCCGTAATCCGCATTCCGTCAATAGAGGATTTCGTACCATGCAAATTTTTACGGCTGCACTTCAAGCCTTTACGCATGGCACAAATGATGCGCAGAAAGCGATGGGCATTATTACGTTTGCCCTCGTCTCAGCAGGCACACAGGATACATTGGCTGTGCCGCTTTGGGTGAAGTTGTCTGCCGCCACAGCAATTGCATTAGGTTCATCCGTTGGCGGTTGGAAGATCATTAAGACGATGGGCTCCAAAATATTCAAGATCGAACCGATTAATGGATTTGCAGCCGATATTACTGGAGCCAGTGTAATCTTTACGGCAACGATGCTCCATCTGCCGGTCAGTACGACACATGTTATCACTTCTGCTATTCTTGGTGTCGGCTCTGCCAAGCGTTTCTCTTCAGTCAAATGGTCACTTGCTGGACGAATCGTTGTTACATGGTTTATTACGATTCCGATAACTGCCTTGCTAGCTGGCATATTATATAAGATATTGTTCTAAGAGAAAGGGTCGAATGGCTCGCCAGTTGTGGCGATTCATTCAACCCTTTTTTAATGAGGATATGCTTCGTTAACATTTATGATTGAATTGTGATTTATCATTTGTGTTATTGATTTTAGCAGGTAATAATTTGTTCTCTCCGTGGGCCAACTGATATGGTTGCAACTTTTACTCCAATTGCAGCCTCTACAAAATGGACGTACTGTTGGGCTTCCACTGGAAGATCTGCAAATGATCTCACATGTGATATATTACATTTCCAACCTGGTAGATGTTGCAGGACAGGAGTTGCAGCTTCCAGTTGGGCTGTTGCAGGAAAATGACTGATTACGCTTGTATCGCTCAGCTTGTAGCCGATACACACCGGAATTTCATCCAGATAACCAAGTACATCCAGATTCGTTAACGCAACTTCGGTTGCACCTTGAAGCTTGCATCCATAACGAGTCGCGACTGTATCCAACCAACCGACACGGCGCGGTCTGCCTGTAGTTGCACCGTATTCGCCCGCATCGCCACCAAGTCGCCGTAATTGTTCTGCCTCAGCTCCATGCAATTCGGTAACAAAAGGTCCGGCACCGACGCAGCTCGAATATGCTTTGACAACGGCCATGACCCTTGTTATCGCATAGGGAGGAAGTCCTGCTCCTACAGGAGCGAATCCCGCAAGCGTTGAGGAAGAGGTCGAGTAAGGATAGATCCCGTGATCAGGATCGCGAAGTGCACCAAGCTGTCCTTCCAGTAAGATATCTTCACCATTGGCATAAGCTTCATGCAGCATAGCAGTCGTATCGCCAACAAATGGCTTCAGCAGCTCTGCTTGCTCTAGAAGCTCCGTCAGCATCTGCTCAAGTTGTACAGGCTTGTGCTGATATAAATGCTCCAACAATACATTTTTAGATGCTAGTGATTGTTCAAGACGGCTGCGAAGTCGCACTTTATCATATAAATCAGCAACCTGGATGCCCAGCTTGGCATATTTATCTGCGTAGAATGGAGCGATGCCTCGCTTGGTTGAACCAAAACCCTGAGCACCTAGACGCAGCTCCTCCAGTTCATCAAACAGGCGATGCACAGGCAGGACAATCTGCGCACGATCAGATATAACAAGTTTTGGTTCTGGCACGCCTCTTGTTATTAATGCTGCTCGCTCTTGCAGCAATACATTAACGTCTAGCGCTGTGCCTGGGCCAATTATATTGGTCACATTGGAGTAAAATACACCCGATGGCAACATATGCAATGAGAACTTTCCAAAGTCGTTAATGATGGTATGTCCCGCATTACTGCCGCCTTGATAACGTACGACATAACTTGACGCTGTAGCAAGAACATCCGTCATCTTTCCTTTGCCTTCATCGCCCCAGTTTGCACCCACTATTGCTGTAACTGTCAATTTCTCCGCCTCCCGAGCTTGTGATTATGCTACATCCCTTATTATAATGAAGTCATATTCATAAATAAAATTGATATTAGTTATATCTATCATAAGGAGTGATAATGAGTGATGGAGATTAATATGGAATGGTATCGTGTCTTTTATTGGACCGCTTGCACGAGCAGCTTAACGAGAGCAGCCGAGCGGCTGCACATTTCGCAGCCTGCGGTAAGTCACACCTTGAAGCAATTGGAGATGAAGCTTGGAGGGCAATTGTTTGTTCGCACATCTAGGGGAGTAAAGTTAACAACTGAAGGGGAGGTGTTGTTCAAATATGTAGAGCAAGCGTTCAGCTTTATGGCGGCTGGCGAGAAAAAAATTGGTGAGATGCACCAGCTCCAAACAGGAGAAATAAATATCGGAGCAAGTGATACGTTATGCAAACATTATTTACTGCCGTATTTGGAGCAGTATCATGAGCAGTACCCCGACATTCGGATTCGAGTCACTAACCGTACAACGCCGGAGACACTTTCGCTGTTGAAAGAAGGGAAAATCGATTTTGGCATCGTTAATTTGCCGGTGGAAGACCACAAAGTGGATTTCCGTACAAGCTCCATATTACAAGATTGTCTTGTGGGGGGCAGACGTTACGCAGACAACCAAGGTGTAGCTTTGCCGCTTCAACATATTCATAATTATCCACTATTGATGCTGGAATTAGGAGGCAGTACCAGGCATTTTATTGATGCGTATGCTTCCAAACTTGGTGTAACCCTTCAACCTGAATTCGAATTGGGCAGCATCGATTTGCTTGTACAGTTTGCGCGCAGCGGCTTTGGACTCGCTTTTGTGATACGTAACTACGTGGAGAACGAACTTTTTTCTGGAGATTTAGTTGAGATTCCTCTAGTTCCTCCTATACCTGAGCGTCAAATAGGTATTGCGACACTGCGTGGAGTACCGCTTTCTGCTGCTTCTGCCCGGTTCTTAGAACTGCTACCTTAGGGGGTGATACATCATGATAGTAGTAAGTAAATGATAACTTTATTTAGAAGTGTGATCTTATGTATGCGGACAGGAATTACTATTAACTGCATATATCTGTTGTAGTGGTCGAGTAGGTAGCTGGATTGAATACAATTCAGCTATTGACGATTTAGCTTAGCATCTATATTATATTAGTTATATTAATATGATGACGTCATTACCTGTTATTCTATTGATTGTCAGGTGGAACCACGCTCATCGCGCTCGTCTCCTTAATGAGGTCACCCAGACTTTCCTCCGTGCATTACACACCATTCGAATGTAGAACATCCTTCCCAACTGCTTGGCTGTGAGCTGCTTACTCCTATCGTATTCATCCATTAACTTGAATTTTGGAATAGTGATCTCCATTTGAATTGAATCCACATGATCTGCTTTCTCAATATCGTCTTTCTATGTGCTCTCCTTCATTACTCACTTCTCATACCTCCAGACTACATTATATTCAAATGATGCATAACTTCTGTTTATGTTGCATGAACTCTACATTCATTAACAGTAGTAACCTCTCCTAATCGTTTATTAGAAAAATGTTCAGCAATTGCCCCTTGTTTTCTGAATAGGCCATACTTTTTTTTAGCTATGAAAGCGCCTCAGATTTTTACTGGATTTGAGTAGGTTTATTTCATTATGTCTACATTTGAATTGAATGCGCTTACAAAATATACCCCTTGGAATGGTAATAACAATTATTCCTTTGTCAGAGAAATATAACCATGTCCATTTACATGATCTCTGGTTATCAAAATAGAGAAAATTTGTTTTAAATTAATATTCTAAATCTACTTGACATTCGAAAAAAAGATGTATATTATAGCATTACAAACAAGAAAATACATATATGAAATAATTATCCATTTATATTTGAAGGGAGGTTATCCAGATGGGTAGAATTCTCAATCTTCAAAAGCTGCAAACGGCAAGCAAGTGGTCTGACTTGGATCAAGAGGCAATCAGCATTTCTTCTTGTGATTCTCAAAGCTGCTAATTGTAAATGGATGAGCGAAGGACAGTGTGATTCACACTGTCCTTCTACTTAATTGTAGTCGTGTGTATTTGGAATAAAGGAGGCATGT
This sequence comes from Paenibacillus sp. ACRRX, assembly GCF_022346885.1. Classification (GTDB taxonomy): domain Bacteria; phylum Bacillota; class Bacilli; order Paenibacillales; family Paenibacillaceae; genus Paenibacillus_B. The sequence continues at coordinate 370,129 of NZ_JAKRNK010000002.1, read as the reverse complement.
TGATCCTATGAAGCAGGAATTTCTGAGGTATCAATTAAACCGAGTAATTAAAAGTGAATATTATGAATCTTTTGATAGATACATCCCAACGCATGAACTTATGGCGGTCATTCACCCCATGCTGCCGTCAGAATGGGTAACCCGCCAATCTAATGTATGGTGCTATGTAACACCATTCGGATATAAGCAGCCGCGTCAGGGATGGAAAATCCATATCTCTTCAATTCCCCAACATTGCTGTGAAGTACTGCAGGTAGTTGCAGATATGTTGTTTGCAGAGGGCATACCTTTTAAATTTTTACGAGATACAAGGTTAGCTCGATTGTCAGGGGGAAAGATGTGGCGACGTGAGGCCGGAGGAAAGTTTATTACTATATACCCAAAAAATGAAGATATATTTACCTCAATCATCGAACAGTTGAGACAAGCCTTGCAACTATACAAAGGACCTTACATATTAACGGACCGCAGGTACAAAGATTCCAGTACGGTCTATTATCGGTACGGAGGGTTTGATGGATTCTCGTTATTAACGCCGATGGGGGACCGACGGCACTACTTAGTGTCACCAGAGGGAGATTACCACCCCGATATGCGCATGCCGTATTTCACTCCACCGCCATGGGTGGATGATCCTTTCCCCGACAATGAAGACAGCAGTGATTCCCCTTATCTAAAGGATGGACGTTACCGTATTGATAGTGCATTAAGCTTCTCCATGCATGGTGGTGTGTACATCGCGACAGATATGACGACCAATCAGGAAGTCATTGTGAAGGAAGCGAGACCATACACACAAGTGGATGAACAAGGACACGATGCTGTATATCGTCTCCGAAAAGAATATGATATTTTGAGGCTCCTCTCTGAAGCGAAAGTGGCCCCACAACCCCTTGATCTGTTCCAGGATTGGGAGCATACCTTTCTGGTGGAAGAGTTCATTACTGGCATACCACTTAACCGCTTCTTTGTGACACACACACCGCTTATGTATGGTGACCCAAGTGACGAAATGAAACACCATTATTTATGCACCTTAAAAAAGATATGGATGTCACTCGCTCTTTGTGTTGCGAAATGCCATGAGCACAATCTGGTTTGCTGTGACCTATCTATCACTAATGTTATACTGCGTGATGTAGAAGAAGGGTGCGTAACGCTCATTGACATGGAATCAGGTTTTCGTAATGGAACGGATCGCTACAGTTCAATTTTTACGCCTGGCTATTCTACGCGAGATGTGAACCAGGCACCAAGGTTCGAGGATGATATCTATTCATTAGGAGCCATTATGCTGGCGCTGCTGCTGCCTGTAAATAGTATTTATGAACTTGATCCCTCAAAAAAAGATACATTTTTAGAAGCGTTTGCGATGGATCTGGGTATGCCGACGGGTATGCAGCATTTAATACGGTCTTGTATACATCCTGATCCTTCAACGCGTCCAACCGCTCAGAACATCGTGGAATGCTTGAAGAACTTGCAAATTGAAATCGTTCCGGAGCAACCACTCGTACGAATAACGGAGGAACAATTACTAGACACAATCGATGGCATGGTCAGATACGTCATGCATAACGCAGATTATTATCGGACGGACCGTCTATTTCCAGGAGATCCCATACTATTCCAACTGAATCCGCTTAGTATTGCGCATGGTGCAGCCGGGGTTGCCCATTCGCTGCGCATTATTACGGGCGAAGTGCCTAAGCCGGTGTTGTCTTGGATGTTGGCACGTACGATGTCAATCGAACATATTCCGCCAGGGCTATTTACAGGAACCTCTGGAATAGCATGGGTACTGTTAGATGCAGGTTTGCGAGAACCGGCCGAACGTCTGATGCACAACATTCAGGAGCACCCAATGTTATGGCAATCAGCGAATTTATTTACAGGAGCTTCAGGATATGGCATGGCTTGTTTACACTTTTACCGTGCAACAAAAGACGATCATTGGTTGCAGCAAGCTATACGGGTAGGTGATTATATTCTTGCTTCCAAGCAGGATGCACAGGAGGGGAGTTATTGGCTGGATGCTGAAGGTGAAGCTTGGTACGGTCTCGCGAATGGATCAAGCGGTGTCGCGTTGTATTTGTTGTACTTGAGCATTGCGACGAATGACTCCAGCTATTTGAAGGCAGGTGAACAAGCGCTTGCATTTGAGCTTGGACATTTAGGGGAAATCGAGGAAGGTCATTTAAGTGTTCCACGCGGCAAGGTGGATGCCCCAGACCATGTGTTATCGCATTATTGGCAGGACGGTTCAGCAGGCGTGGCCAGTGTGCTGGTTCGATACTGGGCACATACTGCAAAGTCCCCATACTATCATGTTTTAACAAGGCTTGCGAAAGATACGTGCAAAAAGTACACCAATTTCCCTTGCTTATTCAAAGGGCTGTCTGGCTTAGGCAACTTGCTTATAGATATGTACCAATTTACAAATGATGAGCACTATCTTGAAGCAGCGCATCGAGCTGCAAGTGGTGTGATGCTGTACCGATTGGAGCGACCTAACGGCATTGCGTTCCCAGGTGAACAACTAATGAAAATATCAACAGATTATGCAACCGGCTCAGCAGGCGTGGCATTATTTTTGCATCGTCTGGCACACAGCGAGCAGAAGTTGAACAATTTTAACTTTACACTTGATTATCTCTTGGAGCCTGACAGCAAAACTCATCTATGTAAGGATTCCAGCGTTATGGTGTAATGCATCATATAGAGTGCCAAGGAAGAGTGATGATCGTATGAAGCCTTCATTTAATCTATCTACTTATTCGCAGTTGTTCAGGAATCGTACGTTGATGATGCTGTGGAGCGGCGGGATTATTTCCTTAGTTGGAGATATATTTTTTAACATTGCGATTGTTTGGGCTGTCTATTCGCATAGTCAATCCATGCTTCAATCTTCACTTGTACAAGTCGTCTGGCATGTCAATCGTCTGTTGATGGGATTTGTAGCAGGTACTGTAGCTGATCGTTACAATCGTAAATTGATTATGGTAACAACAAATATTTTGGCAAGTTCAATTATTGGGTTATTGGCTGTTGTTGTCTGGAAGTGGGATAATCCTCCCGTCATTGTAACACTTTGTTTTGTATTTCTCCTCAATGGTATCACGACATTTATGACGCCTGCACAAAGTTCAGTTATACCTGATGTGGTAGGACCTCAATTGCTCGCAGACGCTACTGGCACTTATTCCATCTTATCTCGTGTATTTTATATCGTAGGTAGTAGTGTTGCAGGTATTTTCATTTCCTTTTACGGAGTATTATCAGCGATTATAGTTAATGCATGCTCTTTTCTGGCGGCGGCACTATTTATTCTCCCCCTCCAATTGCCGGCAAACACAAAGTCGGATAAAGATCCAGTTAAAAAGTCTTCCTTCTTGCGCGAGATGAGGAATGGTTGGCAGGAAGTAACTAAAATCCCTGTATTAAAAACGATTATTATGTTAGGCATGCTCATTAATGTAGCTTCATTTATGGGGCCTCTGCTGCCAGGATTGGTTGATCAACAGCTTCATGCTGGAGCAGCGGCATTGGGCAGCATTGAGGCAGCTGCCGTTGTTGGAGCAATTCTGGCCGGGTTATTCGCTGGCTCTCTGGAACGCAAAATTGGTGCTGGACGTGTCATGATCATAGGTTTATGTATTGTTGGCTTGTCTGTACTAGGTATTGCGATGTCTTCCTGGCTTCCGCTTACATTGTTACTGTTTACCATTCGTATGCTTGGCATGACGATGACTAATATTGCGATGGGAACAGCGATCCAATTAGTGATCTCCCAAGAATATCGAGGTAGAGCTTGGGGAATCTCATCCAGTCTTGCGGTGATTGCTATCCCTATAAGCAGTTTAATAGGGGGATATGCAGCAGATTTCTTTGGAGCAGCACCACTCTATATTGTAGGGGGGATTTGGTTTTTGTGCTGTGCTTCCTTTATAGGAGTTAAAAAGGAAATAAGGACGCTTCGCCTGCACACCATTTATGAGTCGCACACAAAGAAGGATCTGGTTGCGCAAACGGGTATAACTTCCTCACAGTGATTGCCTAAAGCGCTTAGTTTCTTCCTCCTGATAAGTACATTCAGTGTTCCAATAGGGTGATCTCAGAAAAGAGTCGTAGCAATCGTTTGCGGCTCTTTTGCTTGTCTTGTCAGCACTCCAACGTCATCAAATGTAAAGCAGTGTGATTTTTGTACCATCAGTACATGCCAGCAAGGTGTTGAGTTGCTGCATAATGTAAATGAACTAGAAATTAGTGTTGTGGTGATTGCTGCACCACCGTATAAGATGATGTTAAATGCGCATGCTACAACAAGTCGAATTGAATTTTAGTCAGATAGGAGTGCGCATTTATGAATATGAGGGTTGTTGTATGGAGTGTCATAGCCAGCAGCGTGCTTGTGATTGGAATGACAGGTTGTGGTTCAAATAATAATATGGAAGCAAAAACGTCACATCCACAGACACAGACAGCAATTCATCCCAAATCAAACAAATCATCCAATATCAGCGCTAAACAGTTGGAACGACGGTACTATACTTATAACGTTAACCATACACAAACGGCTAATCCGATAGATCGAAATTATGTCACCACTAACAATGGCTCCAAACATTCTTTTAAAAAGATGGTTATGAACGATAAGATTGCTAAACGATTAGAAGGCATACATGAGATTCAGTCCGCAAAAGTACTGGTAACGGATCGAAATGCTTACGTTGGCGTTGCCTTGAAATTAAGGGCATCCATAACTAATAAACAAGGCAGTCGTAACAGCCGCATGAAGACGGATTATATGGATACTGAACGTATGGGTTCTTATCATGCACGAACGTCCAATACCGGGATGCAATCCCAAATATTAAGTAATCAATTGATCTCCCAGATTAAAAATGAAGTAAAACAAATGGAACCGAACTGTCAAGAAGTGTTCGTTTCTACTGATTCAAGCTTGATCGAACGTTTAAATCAGTACACGCAGTACGTCAAACAAGGTCACCAATTAAGCGGCCTGAATGTGGAATTTCAAAATTTAGCGAATTATGTATTCCCGCTGGATAGGCTTGATGATAAACGTACCCGCATGCTGCCTAGAAATCAGTAGCTTGAACTGTTAGACTGTGCTCTGTGCCATAAATAACGAGAAGCTCGTCCTCCAGTTGTATGAGGTGAGCTTTTTTGATGTGCAGCACGTAAAAAAAGACACTTCGTATTAAGCAAGAAGCTTAAAAAGGAAGTGTCTGCTAACTTGAACCTGAATGCATGATAGGCAAGTGCTTATTATTAATGAAAGTCGCGGAACAAGCCAACAACTTTGCCAAGAATAGTGACATGCGTCAAACGAATGGGCTCCATGGCCGAGTTCTCTGGTTGAAGACGGATATGATCTTTCTCTTTATAAAATGTCTTCACCGTAGCTTCGTTCTCTTCTGTCATAGCAACCACAATATCGCCATTATTCGCAGTCTGCTGCTGACGAACGATAACGAAGTCTCCATTATGTATGCCGGCTTCAATCATACTTTCCCCATGAACCGACAACATAAAGACGTTATCATCGTCGCCTGCCATATGGAACGGCAATGGGAAATAATCTTCAATATTCTCTGTTGCTGTGATTGGCTCGCCAGCGGTTACTTTACCAACGATCGGCACACGTACAACAGTGTGACTGAACTCGCTGCCGCGCTCAGATTGATCATGGCTTAACAGTTCTATCGCTCTAGGCTTGGTTGGGTCACGCCGAATAAAGCCCTTCTTCTCTAGACGATCTAAATGCCCGTGAACAGTGGAACTGGAAGCTAAGCCTACTGCTTCACCAATCTCTCGGACAGAAGGGGGATAACCTTTCAATCGAACTTCAGTACGTATAAATTCAAGAATCGCTTGTTGACGGCTTGAAATTTTCGACAATAGAATCAACTCCAATGAGTACACTTTTGCAAAGATTATATCACAGAACCTCCGTTCGTACAAACATAAGTTCTAAGGGATAGCGATAACTAAAAAAAGGGAACGAATGTTCTAAGAAAAGTGTTGACTCAAACGTGTGTTCGTGCTAAATTTTTGCTTAAATAAGAGAACGCACGTTTGGAGGGGAATTACCATGATGTATACTACATATCGTTCAATTTACACTCAATCAACTAGACCTACATATAACGGAAAGTCAGCTCGCAAGTTGCGTATCAAGAGATTTACTTTGGCGATAACCGTAATTATTGGACTGTTTATTGCATTTGGTACCATTGTTCAAGCTATTTCCTCTAATGATAATGATAATGATAGTGAGAGGGGGATACCTGCCAAGACTTCTATCCGTGTTATCATCCAACCGGGAGATACACTGTGGGCCATTGCAAAGGAACATCTGTCCGCTGACATGGACATCCGAGATTACGTTTATATCATTATGAAGAACAACGACTTGAATGGCGGGCTAATCCAAGCAGGTGATGTGATCGAGGTTCCTCTTTTTTCTTCACCATAGAGAAGCTAGAGCTCACGTTCATACTCGAGCTGTTATTGTTATAGGCTGTCATACCATCAAGCTTGACAACGATCTTCCACCATGTCAAAGTAAAGGTTAACGCCAGTACAACATGGAGGTAGAATATGAACATCGATATGATGATAGCGCGTATTAATGAGCTGGCACGCAAGCATAAGACGGTTGGTCTGACTCAAGAGGAAGTAGCAGAACGTGCCCAGTTGCGTGAACAGTATTTAGCCTTATTCAGGAAGCAAGTACGTAATAATTTGGACACTATTCGGTGGGCGGAAGACGAAGAGCAACAAGGTCCGTCTTCAGGTACGGTTCACTAAATTAAATAGATCATGTGAGATGCGAACACTACTATAGTGGTTCGCTTCTTGCACATTTTCGAGCAAGATTGGCTGTGGCATGAGCGTGATTAGATTTAGGCGATCATCTGTTTACAATGAACAAGTGCTGTACTATCCAGCAAACGGTCGCAATCTATCATGCTATGTGAATTTTTTTTCGATCTTTGCTTGATGTATATAGCCGTTTACACCTATATCTAGGAGGTAGTTATTGTAATGTCACGCAGTTGGGAACGTAAAGTACGCAAGAATAGTTCAGTATTGAACAAGAAGCTGCAGAAGGACGGCAAGCCGGTTATTCAAGCTGGGCAAGAGCAATATGACGAGTATAGGGGGAGAAACTTTATTCTGCCATCTGTTCTCATTATTTTAGCACTGATGTATGCTGTCATCGGAAGTATGTTCTGGAGCAAGGAACAATCTACATTGATGTATTGGGTGACTGTAATTGCGTATATCGGACTTGGCTTGGTGTTGTTTGCAAAGCGGCCGTTCCTGAAGGTTGGTCGAGACAACATTATGACTACCAAATGGAATCGAGTACGTGTATTGTACGCTAAGGATATCAAGAAGATTACGATTCAACCTGGATATGTTGTTGTTCAGCAATCAAAGCGCGGTACTAATTGGGTATTCTCTCGCGTGATGAATCGTTACGATACAGAGCTAATGGGTGCGCGTTTAACTAAGTTTGCAAATCAACATCAGATTGAGCTTGAGCAACTGTCGAAGTAAGTGGAAGCGGGGGGAAAGGGATGACGATCAGAGCAGTATTGTTTGATCTGGACGATACGTTATTATGGGATGACCGCAGTGTAGAGGAAGCATTTTCAGAAACATGCAAGTATGCTCAAACGGTGTCGGGAGTTAATCCCGACGCCCTGCAACAAGAAGTACGTGAAGCAGCTCGCACGTTATATGCATCATATGATACGTTTGAGTTTACGAAGCTGATTGGCATTAACCCATTTGAAGCTTTGTGGGCTCATTTCACAGGCGGGGAGCATGAAGAGTTTCGCAGGTTGGAGCATGTTGTTCCGCAGTATCGCGTTGAAGCGTGGACGCATGGACTTCGTGCGCTTGGCATAGAAGATGAGGGTCTAGGAAGAGTCTGCGCTGATTTATTTATGAAAGAACGCCGGCAGAGACCTTATGTATATGCAGAAACATTTGAAGTATTGGCACAGCTAAAGGCACAATACCCGTTGTTGCTCCTTACGAACGGAGCTCCATGCCTTCAACAGGAGAAGCTTGATGGCGTGCCGGGTATCCTTGAGTACTTTGACCATATTGTGATATCTGGCAATTTTGCAGAGGGCAAGCCAGCCATTAGTTTGTTTGAACATGCAATGTCTTTACTTGGCATTGAGCCACATGAAGGATTGATGATAGGGGATAAATTGACCACTGACATACAAGGTTCTATTAATGTCGGCATGCATAACGCTTGGGTTAACCGAACTAATCAAGAGCTATCAGGAGTTGTACATCCGGAGTTTGAAATCAACAGTTTACAACAAATATCCGAAATTATCCGCATAATTAACAATCAGCAAGCTGCTGTATAAGGACGATCATTAACGTGAGCTTGATTTGCAGCAATTATGTAACAACTAAACTAAATGGATCATCATTTAAGAGGGAGCCTGCACATGTGCAGGTTCTTTTTCGTAGGAGGAGTTAGAAGTAAACCTATTACTTATGTTATGTTGTATGTGATAATTGTCATAATTAGTTCACAGTTAAAGTGATGATATAGCCCTATCGGGCCATAACGAAAAGGTATATCATGGATATAATGTAAACAAACACAGTGTGACAAGTATACATAAGGAGTGAACTTGCGATGTGGAAGAAAACAGCCTTATCAGCCATGCTGGTATTAGCGCTTATAACGGGGTGCTCGAATGACAAAGGGACCAACTCAAGTCATGAAGGGCACAGTATGGAGATGGAGACCCAAGCAACTGGTGGTCAGATGGAGTTGATTGCCGTTGAACTAAAAATTCCCGAAAATATAAAGGTCAATGAGCCAGCTGTATTTACAGCACATGTTACGTTAAAGGAACAACCGATCAATGACGCTGAAAAAGTTGAATTCGAATGGTGGCTGGAAGGTGCAGAGCATCAGAAGAGGGAAGTCAGTGTTAAAGCGGATGGTAACTATGAATTAGAACAAACATTTGATCAGCCAGGTAAGTATACGATCATCTCTCATGTCTCGGCGAATGGAATGCATTCGATGCCAAAGAAATCGTTTGAAGTTAAGAATTAAGGTAGGAAGATGAAATAAGGGGGACAGGCTCTAAGCATAAGAGGCTGTTCTTTTTGTATTCAAAATATGTTAATACACGCAAGAGTGGTAAGGCGCAGCAGGGTGAAAATATCCCGACAGGAGCAGCCTGTCGGGATCGTAAGCTAAGCTTATTAAGCTTTAATAAATGCAGGGTCTTCGAAAGGATGTGCAATCCAGCCCTCTGTCTCAATGAATAGGCGGACAGCGACAATTTCACGTCTTTCCGATAATGTAAAGAAATGAGGAATGTTTTCTGGTACAGAGATAACGTCGCCTTGCTCAACTAGCACATCCATATAACCAACATCGTCGGAACCTTTAATAACAAAGTATCCTTCGCCAGCTGTAATCGCACGTACCTCGTCTTCCGTATGCGTGTGGACCTGCTCGAATTTTTTCAATAATTCTTCGATATTTGGTGTAGCGTCTGATAGTGAGATCAAGTCCCACGTCAAGTAACCACGACGTTGCGCCAGATCACGAATCTCAACATCAAACGTTTCCAGAATCTGTTGCTTCTCATCATCTGATAAAGCAAATTTATCTCTTAATGCCGGTGCAAGCTTGCCAGCATCCCAATGTTCGTATAGTACGCCCTGTGCCTCCAGAAAGGCTTGAATGTTCTCTTCTCCGGTGATTAATTCGTCCGTGTTGCGAATTCGAATCTGTGCCATGTGAATCCCTCACTTCTCCAATATGATTACTTTATTCGTATTATAGTACAGAGGAAATGATTGGGCAAGAAACATTTTCATTCATGTTAATCCCCATCTTTCCTATTGGTAAGAGTTCTGTTAAACTTAGTTCTAACGTTTTTAGACAGAGCAGACATAGAGGGTGGGCTGAGGAATGAATAAACCGGCATTACAAGCGCGTCTTCAAGACCGCATTCTCATTTTAGATGGTGCCATGGGTACTATGATACAGCAAGCTGATCTCACGCCGGAAGACTTTGGCGGGGAGCATTTGGACGGCTGTAATGAAATGCTTGTATTAACTCGTCCGGATGTCATTTCCAGCATCCATGATCAATATTTTGCGGCAGGTGCCGACATTATTGAAACCAATACGTTCGGTTCTACTAGTGTTGTTCTTGCTGAATATGATCTGCAAGACCGTGCAGTAGAGTTAAACTTGGAAGCAGCTAGACTTGCCGTTGAATCTGCTAATAAGTATACAACGGCAGACCATCCGCGCTATGTAGCAGGGGCTATGGGACCTACAACCAAGACGCTATCGGTAACAGGTGGGGTCACGTTTGACGAATTGGTTGAGAGTTATTACGAGCAGGCACTTGCATTAATAGACGGTGGCGTAGATGCCCTTTTGCTAGAGACATCACAGGACACGCTTAACGTGAAGGCAGGCTCAATTGGTATCCAACGTGCAATGGAAACAAGGGGGAAAATACTCCCCATTATGATATCCGGCACGATTGAACCGATGGGAACGACACTTGCTGGGCAAAATATTGAATCTTTCTATGTATCGTTAGAACATCTGCAGCCGATTTCAATCGGCTTGAACTGTGCAACAGGTCCGGAATTTATGAGAGATCACCTCAGAACGTTGGCTGGAATCGCCAACGCAGCGGTTAGCTGCTATCCAAATGCAGGCTTGCCCGATGAGAATGGACACTATCATGAATCACCGGAATCATTAGCACGCAAAATAGCTGCATTTGCAGAGCAGGGCTGGTTGAACATTGCTGGAGGGTGTTGTGGTACGACACCTGAACATATCCGTGTACTTGCGGAGACACTTGCTCGATATGAGCCTAGACGTCAGTTTGGCGAGCATCCACCTGCTGTATCTGGAATTGAGACCGTATATATCGAAAATGAAGGCCGACCTTACATGGTTGGTGAACGTACGAATGTACTTGGATCAAGAAAGTTTAAGCGGTTAATTGCTGAGGGTAAAATAGAGGAAGCGGCAGAAGTAGCACGCGCTCAAGTCAAGAACGGTGCACATGTCATTGACGTCTGCTTGCAGGATCCAGACCGAGACGAAGCTGAAGATTTGAAATTATTTTTACAAGAAGTTGTGAAGAAGGTCAAAGTGCCGCTTGTCATTGATACGACAGATTCGAAGGCACTTGAATTGGCATTAAAATATACACAAGGCAAAGCGATCATCAATTCAGTTAATCTCGAAGACGGCTTGGAGAAGTTCGAACAGGTTGTTCCACTCGTCCATCGTTATGGAGGGGCGCTTGTTGTGGGTACGATTGATGAGCGCGGTCAGGCGATTACTAGAGCAGACAAATTAGAAGTTGCCAAGCGTTCCTTTGATATTTTAGTTCATCAATTTGGTATCCAAGCGAAGGATATTATTTTTGATCCGCTCGTGTTCCCGGTAGGGACAGGCGATGAGCAATATATCGGCTCAGCCAAAGAGACGATAGAAGGAATACGCCTGATCAAAGAAGCTTTGCCGAACTGTCAGACGATACTTGGTGTCAGCAACATCTCGTTCGGGCTGCCTGAGGCTGGGCGAGAAGTGCTGAACTCTGTGTTCTTATATGAGTGTACAAAGGCAGGACTTGACTATGCAATCGTGAACACGGAAAAGCTGGAACGTTATGCCTCTATCCCTGAACATGAACGGAAGTTATCTGAAGCGCTGCTTTATGATACTAATGATGAGACACTTGCTACCTTTGTAGCAGCATTCCGGGACCGCAAGGTGGAGAAGAAAGAGAAAACTAGCAATTTACCTTTGGAAGAGCGGCTAGGCGCCTATATTGTAGAAGGAACAAAAGAAGGACTAATTCCAGACCTCACTTTGGCGCTCGACAAATATACATCGCTCGAAATCATCAACGGCCCGTTGATGGCGGGGATGGAGGAAGTCGGTCGATTGTTTAACAACAATGAACTGATCGTGGCTGAAGTTCTCCAGAGTGCTGAAGTGATGAAAGCATCTGTTGCTTTCCTTGAACCTTATATGGAAAAGAACGAATCCGCTGTTAAAGGGAAAATTTTGTTGGCTACTGTAAAAGGTGATGTACACGATATCGGTAAGAACTTGGTAGAGATCATACTTGCCAATAATGGCTACCAGATCGTTAATTTAGGCATAAAAGTTCCTCCCCAGGATCTAATCGAAGCTTATCGCCGCGAGAAACCAGACGCAATCGGGTTGTCGGGCTTGCTTGTGAAATCAGCGCAGCAGATGGTCATTACAGCTCAAGACATGCGCACAGCAGGTATTGATGTGCCTATTATGGTCGGTGGCGCAGCATTAACTCGAAAGTTTACAAAGAATCGGATTAGTCCGGAATATGACGGACTTGTGTTATATGCGAAGGATGCCATGGACGGGTTAGACTTGGCGAATAAGATTATGAACTCAAATGAACGTCGAGTGCTTGTAGAAGAGCTGCGCTCCCATAAGGAACGATTGGCAAGGGAAGGCGAACAACAGCAATCGCTGCCTAAGCTGACAAGAGCGGTGCGTTCCAACATCAAGGAGGCAGATGTATACATCCCACCTGACTTGGATCGCCATGTGCTGCGGGACATACCTACTCCGCAGATCATTCCTTATGTCAATATGCAGATGCTGCTCGGTCACCATCTTGGCTTAAAAGGGAATGTTGATCAGCTATTCGCGGCAAGAGATCCAAAGGCACTTGATCTAAAGGAAACGATTGATCAATTGTTCCGTGAAGGCTCGCAGAAAGGCTGGCTTCAGGCTAATGCCATGTATCGCTTTTTCCCAGCTCAATCCGAAGGCGATTCCATTCTCGTTTATAACCCGGACAATGTGTCAGAGGTGCTGCATACATTTACATTCCCACGTCAACAAGTGGAGCCGTACTTGTGTCTGTCCGACTTCCTTCGCTCCAAGGAAAGCGGCGTAATGGATTACGTAGGTTTTATGGTTGTGACAGCCGGAAGAGGAATACGCGATCATGCTGAAGTAATGAAGCAGGAAGGGCAGTATTTGCGCTCGCATGCGCTGCAATCGCTGGCCCTTGAGATGGCTGAAGGCTTGGCCGAACGTATCCATCATATGATGCGTGAGACTTGGGGTTATCCAGACCGTGAGGATATGACGATGAAGGAACGGTTTGGTGCACGATATCAAGGGATTCGAGTATCGTTTGGTTATCCTGCGTGTCCGAATTTGGAGGACCAGGAGCCGCTGTTTCGCTTAATGCAGCCAGAGGATATTGGTGTTATACTAACAGAGGGCTGCATGATGGAACCGGAGGCGTCTGTAAGCGCGATGGTGTTTGCACATCCACAAGCACAATACTTTAACGTGGATAAAGCATAGGGAAATGTAGGGATAATAAAGCCTCTGTATCTAGGACTAGATGCAGGGGCTTTTCGGCAATACCATAACATATAACATGTTTCTTGATATAACTACGTTAAATATTAATTACATCAATAATGATTGGAAGTGTTATTTTGGACGTTTACTTCTTAGGTACAGGAGCAGGTATGCCAACGACAAGACGTAATGTCAGCAGTATGGCTCTTCGATTGTATGAAGAACGAGGAAGTTTTTGGATGTTTGACTGTGGAGAAGGGACGCAGCATCAAATCCTGCGTTCGCCTCTCAAACTAAGTAAGTGTGAATTTATTTTTATTACCCATCTGCACGGAGATCACTTATTTGGGCTCCCAGGCCTGCTATCCAGCAGGGCTCATCAAGGTGGCACAACACCCTTAACCGTGTTTGGACCAAGAGGGCTCGGAAAGTATATGAAGACTGTATTTGAGGTCAGCCAGACGGAGGTACCGTATCCATTGCTGATCAAAGAAATTGAAGCAGGAGTCATCTGGTCTGATGACCAGTTCTCAGTTACGGCACTGCCGTTAGAACACCGTGTTCCCAGCTTTGGTTATCGAATTCAAGAGAAAGATCGTCCTGGCCGGTTAAAGTTTGAGATGCTGCGAGATAAGGGAATTCCGCCAGGACCTTTATATGGACAATTAAAGCAAGGTATAGACGTACAATTACCAGACGGCGAGTTAGTATTTGCAGCTTCTGTGCTGGGAGAGGCGATTCCAGGCAAGAAAATAGCAATAATGGGGGATACCCGACCTTGTGACAATGCAGTTCGATTAGCACGTCATGTTGATTTGTTGGTGCATGAAGCGACTTTCTTGGAGGAGAAGGCGGAAAATGCACATGAATTTGGGCATTCTACTGCGAAGCAGGCGGCTACGATTGCACAAAGAGCAGGCGCCAAGAAGTTGGCATTGACCCATTTCAGTTCTAGATACAAAGATGATGATTTAATACAACAATTGCTCGAAGAGGCTGTGTCTATTTTTCCAAATACGGAACTGGCAGACGAACATCACATCATTACGACATCTTAACATGGATAAAATGTTCTGTTAACGCTCCTTAGGTATGCTCTTGCTAGGAAGGGCTATGGTATGTGCTGAACGTCAATGTCAATACGAAAGCTTAGCACAAGAATGCCACGCTCTAATGCCGAGGAGGAGTTCTTATGGATACGGGAAGTCATTTGTTGTTTGGCGCCACTTTGGCAGGGTTGGCATGCGCGGACCCTTCTGTTGCCGGACATACAGAATTATTTTATGCAGTTTTGACTGCATCGTTGATTGGTGCTCACGCACCAGACTTTGATACCGTAACCCGGCTTCATAGCTATTCAGCGTATATAAGGCATCATCGGGGGTGGACTCATACGCTCCCAGCCATTTTACTGTGGCCTCTCCTTATTGCTTTGCCAATCGCGGCCTTGTTTGGTGTGTGGGATTATTGGCCAATCATAGCGATTTGGAGCTGTGCTTCTGTCATGATTCATATCGTCCTTGATACATTTAACGCATATGGTATACAGGTACTTAGGCCCTGGACACGTAAATGGGTGCATTTAGATGTGTTGTGTTTGTTTGATCCTTTTTTGTTTATCATTCATGCTGCTGCGTTGTCCAGTTGGCTATGGCTGCCACGAACAGATGCAGTGATGTGGTTTGTTAGTGTGTATGTGCTTACCGCTTTGTATATTGGCTGGAGAACGCTTGTGCATGAGTATGTACGTTCAATGCTTCGACTGGCCTATGCAGATGCGGTTCATGTACAGCTAATTCCCGGCATCCGATGGTCGCGCTGGCAGTTCCTAGTGGAACAGGAAGATTGCTTTGTAACTGGCTGGATTATTAACAATCGATTCATTAGAGAAGAAGACACCTATGTTAAATCGCCTACGCAGCCGGAGGCGGTTAGCCGAGCGATGACAACAGATGGGGTACGAGCATTTCTGTCTTTTGCGGAGCGAGTAAACGTGCAATGTCAACAATGGCAGGAAGGCTATCGGGTCATTTGCAGTGATGTTCGTTTCTGGCACAACCACCGGCTTCCGTTTCGAGTCGAAGTGGAGCTGGACGTGGAATATAATGTGATAGATACCAAAATGGGCTGGAATAAGAAGGGCTGGGAGCCACCTTACGTTTAATAAATATGATACACTAAAATGAAAACAAGAGACGGTGAAATATCCGTTTCTTTT
The DNA here is from genome assembly GCF_022346885.1 of Paenibacillus sp. ACRRX. Classification (GTDB taxonomy): domain Bacteria; phylum Bacillota; class Bacilli; order Paenibacillales; family Paenibacillaceae; genus Paenibacillus_B. The sequence continues at coordinate 354,470 of NZ_JAKRNK010000002.1, read as the reverse complement.
TTCATCCGCCAGAAGTTAAAGTATCCAATTTATTATTATTTTCCGGGAAAGCGCAGGAAATGACAGCTTTGTCCTTTAAGAACCCTTAGATGGGAGTAATTCTGCCATAACTTCCGTTGACAACGTCATTTTTCGTCGAAACTGCTGTGCTCCAGCCCTTGCATGCTGTCGAGTGGTTCATTACAATGAATGAAGCTGCATCGGTAGTGAACGCACACATGTTGCATACATAGAAAGGTGGTAACCCCATGAGCAAGCTTGGTTTTACAATTGTAGGATTCGGGGCGATTGCCAAAACGCATATGGTAGCATTACGCACCATGCCGATTATAAAGTCACTTCCGGTTACACCGGTTCTGGATACATTAGTTACTCGTCGACCTGATACATTGCGTGAACAGGCAGAACAGATTGGGTTTCGTCATGTAACGAGCAATTTGCAGGAAGCGCTGGCTGAGGGGACTTCTCAGGCTATAAGCATTTGTACGCCTAATGCAATGCATGCGGACCAAGTTCGTCTAGCAGTGTCCAATCAACTAGCTATATATTGTGAAAAGCCAGTAACAGAATCTGCGGTTCAGACTGCGTCGCTGCTTCAGGATGTGCCGGTTGGTTATCCGCAACAGCTTGCATTTGTATTTCGTTATCATCCGGCTGTTCTGCGGACAAGAGCTTGGCTGCAAGAGGGTATTATTGGGGATGTGCTGCAATGCAAGATTTCGTATATGCGTTCTGGCTACCTTAATGCAAATCGGCCTGTTAGTTGGCGTTTAAGCGACTCCATGTCAGGGGGAGGCGCTATAACAGACATCGGAGTTCATGCATTAGATTTGATTCGTCACTTGTTCGGTGAATATAAGTACGTAGAAGGCAAGACGCATACATTTGTCCCCCGCAGGCCAACGGCTGCTGGCTCTGCTGAAATGACCAACATTAACGTAGATGATTGGGCAACGATGACTTACGAGACTGAGCAGGGAGTCAGAGGACAAGTTGAAGTGTCACGAATAGCATTGGGCGCGGATGAATTCCGAATAGATATCGTAGGTTCAAAAGGCAGTATTATCTGCGACTTGGAACGGGATACACAACCTTCGCTGCACCTCATTAGCGGTTCATCTTCTACACTACCTGTGCCTGATTCCATACAGTTACTTCCAGATGAGAAAGCTACGATGGGCGTATTTCAGGATAGTCATTTTGCGGCGCTTCATCACTTTGTGCTTCGACAAGCAGGGGATCTGAGATGGACTGATATTGCTCCTACGCTAGCAGATGGATATGCGGTAGAACGCTGGATAGATCATATTATTGCTTCACAATCCCGCAAATAGAGGTCTGAGCATGAGGAGTAGATGAGATTTAAGGGTGTGAAGAACGAAAAAAACCTGAATATTTTGGTATCATAAGGTACATTGACCGCTCGATATCTTCTACTCGAGGATTTGTCATGCTGTTAACATAAGCAGTTGTCGAGAAAGAAAGGAATTATGAGATGAATGTAACGAATCAGCGTCGGCTTCACGCTCTTATCGATCTGGACGGAACGATGTTTCAGGGGTCAACAAGAATCGAAGGGGCAGATGAACTCATACACGCCATGTTAGAGTGGCACGTTCCATTTTTATTTGTCACTAACAATTCATCACGTTCGCCAGAGCAAGTAGCGGATGTACTTCAATCAATGGGGATTCCGGCGAAGGCGGAAGATGTGCTTACTTCTGCTCAGGCAGCAGCTCAATATATTTCCAGCATGTTTGCTGGAAAGACTGTTTATATGATTGGAGAACTAGGACTTCGTGCGGCGCTTACAGAAGCAGGGGTGGAATGGACGGATCAACCCGCAGATGTATGGCAAAAGCAGATTGACGTAGTTGTGCAGGGAATTGACCGCCAGTATTCATATGAGAAACTTGAGGCGGCCGCTTGTGCGATTCGAGGCGGGGCAGCTTTTGTTGCCACCAATCCGGATTACATGCTACCTTCAGATAAAGGATTTTCTCCGGGGGCAGGGACGTTAATGGCGGCGCTTCAAGCTGCATCCGCAACAGAACCTATTATTATCGGCAAGCCATCGTCGATCATTATGAATGTTGCATTGGATCGATTAAACTGTCAGGCGGAAGAGACGCTTGTAATCGGGGATAATATGATGACGGATATGTTAGCAGGGGCTAGCGCGGGGTGCCGCACGGCATTAGTCCTTACAGGTGTGACCACTTCTGATAATTTAGCATCGTATAAAGAGAAGTCTGGTGTAAACCCTGAGGTTGTCTGTCAGCATCTTCATGAAATGAAAAAGTGGCTGGCGAAACAACTGGGCCGATAATTATAGAGATAGAGAGGAAGATGTAAGCATGATTGAATTGCCGCAAATTGAACAGCAGCGTAGAAAGATCGACCAACATTTTGTAGGACAGCGCATATGTGAAATACAGGTGCAAAAGGAATCCTGGATAAATATTTCTCTAGGCGAGTTGTCTGCTGCTGTGACAGGTCGTCAGTTACTTTTTGTTGAACGTAGAGGTAAGGCATTTATTTTTCATTTGGATGATGGAAAACGTCTATTGCTGCATGTAGGCGTAGATGCATATTTCAGCTTTAGCCATGATGATGCTGAGGCCGAAGTGGATTCGAGCAAACAGCAATTGGAAATTAAATTTGAACAAGGCAGCTGGCGCATAGCTGGAGCACGCACGCTGTCGCTCCAATGGATAACGGCAAAAGAGCTTGATGAGCAGCTAAAAGCTTGGGGACCAGAGCCGCTGTCGCGTAATTTGACGTTCGAATTATTCAAACGTCGATTTGCCAAACGTCGTTCTTCTTTAAAAACGGCGTTAACAAATCCGGCTTTAATTGCAGGTTTGACACCATTGATAGCAGATGAGATCAGTTTCCGAGCAGGTCTACTCCCTTCTGTTCGCATTGAAACGTTAACGGAGGAAGATTGGGCGGAATTGTACCGGGCGATGGTAGAATGGCTGCATGAAGCGATTGATGAATCACAAGCTACTCCGCATACTTATGCGGTAACAGGGCGCACGGGAGAACCTTGTTTCCAATGTGAAACAAAACTAGAAGAGCTGCGCATAAATGGAAAAACGGCGGTATACTGTCCGAGTTGCCAACATGAGCATGTAAAGGTTAGTGAACCGCAAGGCGTCTAGCGGCTGCGGCTTGCATGCCGGATATGTAGCTGTTGATGGGCTTTTGGTACGGCGGTCAGCGTAGGGATGTATACGATGAAAGGTACACTTCGTTACGGATGTCACCTTCGTTCACATGGCAGCTTTACACAAATGGGGAACAAAGCCATCCGGTTAGCTGAACTAGAGGGATGCAGCTGCTTTCAGTTTTTTGCTAAAAATCCACGCAGCTTACAGCTAAAGTTGGATTACGAGCAGGATGCTCACGAGTGCAGGTCATTGTTAGAAACGGCTTCAATTAAGACGATTATTCACTCTGCATATGTGTTGAATATAGCTACATCGATGCAACCGGACAGTACATTGTTTACGGCTCATGCGATGAGCTTGCTTAATGATCTTGTCATCGCTGATGCCTGTGGGGCAGTTGGGGTTGTCGTTCATTTTGGTGTGATTAAGCACAGTGACAAATTACAGGGATATCGTGATATAATCACGATGCTGAATGTAGTAACTGACTCTTGGCATGGAAATGCATTGATCTTGTTGGAGAATCAGGCGGGTCTACATGGCGGATTGGGTGTCACGCTGGATGAATGTGTACAGATTCGTAAATTGTGCCATAAACCAGACCAGATCGGTTTCTGTCTAGATACCTGCCATGCCTATGTCAGTGGGATGTGGAATGCAGATCATACGGAAGGAACGTCCCAATTGCTGGAGCATGGACGGAATATGGACTATTGGCCATATGTTTCTGCTGTTCATGTGAATGATGCCCAAGAGGCCTATGGCAGTAAGCGAGACAGACACGCGGGAATTGGGCAGGGCAGGATCAGTCCTACAGCGATGGAGCAGTTGTTAACGTCTGCAGAACTCCGAGATAAGCTGTTGATTTTAGAAACGCCTGAATCGGGTGAACGGCTGCATAGTAAAGAGTGGCAATTAATACGAGCATGGTATGCTCTGGACCATCATACATCCCATCATAAATAGCAGAATAGTTAACTTATTGTGATGAGGTAACTTCCTACACAGAATGAATGGCATGGGGGTGTACAGCATGATACATGTTTATTTGGATGACTGGCGGCGATGCCCGGCGGGATTCATATTAGCTAAAAATGCTGAGGAATGCTTGCTGCTGCTTGAAAATGAAGAGACGGATATTTTATCGCTCGATCATGACCTAGGACCAGATGAGCCAACAGGTACTGAACTCGTTCGTGAGATGATTAATCGAAAGCTGTTTGCTCGTCGTATCTATTTGCATACTTCCAGTGCAATTGGGAGACAACGTATGTATCAGATGTTATATGAGCATAAGCCTGATCATGTGCTGCTTATAAATGGTCCTATGCCTCCTGAAGTGCTGTTGGAAGTAAGTGCAGGGAGGCTATGAAGTCGATATCCGCGCAACAGCTAATAGATCAGGTGCAGGATGGCACTTTACGAGATAGGTTGGATGCTGTGTATGTCTACTCGCCTTTATGCGGAACTTGTGCGTTAGGTGAGACGATGCTGACGATTGCACTTGAAGCACTGCCACAATGTCGAGTATATCGGATGAACATTAATGATGCAGCGAAGGCGGCTATTTTATTACAAATAACAAGTGTGCCCTGTCTTATTATATGGGATCGTCAAGACACATCAGCACCTGCTCAATACATATACGCCATGCAATCGGTGACTTATTTGTATGAGCAGCTCAGTAGAGGACGTGGCTGAATAATAGAACTGGGCAAACGCAAAGAAACAAGCAGTCGTGGAGGAATTTTATTTTGTCAGAAATAAATATGCAGGAAATACAATTACCAGTAAATTATGAGAGATCGTCGCACTGGATTATAACGTCTAACCATGGTTATATCCCATACGCTCAGGAAGAGCTGCGACGTAGGTATGCTGAGCTCAAAAGTCAGATCTTTGTCTCGGGTGAAGTGGCACTTATGGAACTTCCGCGTGCAGTCCAAGACATTTGGCAGGATATGAACGCCGAACCTGTTATTTTTGTTAGGGACATGTTTCCAGTTCAAGTCGTAGTGGAAGCAGTAGAACTAACTACCGCAGAGCAAGCTGAGCAGATCTTAGTGATCATGCAAGAACGAAGTGGTATTGCGTTTAAATCTATGGATGCTGTATCGATCCATTTGCGTCGAAGTGGCAAAGGAGCGGATGAAGCGGAGCAGCGTTCGCTAAAGTCATTTATTAAAGATGCGTTGGAACGGCATGGGGCCCAGGTGGTCCTTCAGCAGCCTCAGTATATCGTTTCAATTTTTGAACATCAAGGTAATATCTACGCAGGTTTGGCGACACTTTCTAATCAAGGTTCTGACTGGCCTGGTGGAGCAATTCGTTTCCAACGTGAAGAAGGACAAATATCCCGTGCGAAGTTTAAGCTGCTGGAGGCTGAACGCACGTTAGGGCTTGATTTGTCCGCTTATCAGCATGCGTTGGATATAGGAGCAGCCCCAGGCGGATGGACAAGCCTGCTATTAGAGCGAGGTCTGACAGTAACAGCAGTGGATCCTGCCAATATGCATCCGAGTCTGATTGACCATCCGCAATTATCGATTATTAAAGGAAATGCAGGAGAGGTTGCATTTGAACCGCATGAGTTCGACTTGCTCGTATGTGATATGAGTTGGAGCCCAAAACATACAGCTCAGCTTGTCATCCAGTTGCTTGAAGCTGTAATGCCAGGGGGAACAGTTATCGTTACGGTCAAGTTGATGCACAAGAAGCCACTGCAAACAATACGGGATTGTATGGAGATGTTTGCAGAACATCTACAGATTGTTCGTGCGAAGCAGTTGTTTCACAATCGAGATGAAATTACGTTGTATATGATGAAGTATTAATGTAGTACAATATTTAATTCGATTAACCTTGTAAAAATGCCTTTCTGGATTTTTGTATGGAAAAAAGTGTAGACAAATGAACGTGTGCCTTTTATAATGACATCAACACGTACCAAAATATTCAAATGTGGGAAAGCATCCCGAGCGCGGCCATAGGCTGTGTTCGGGTTTTTTTGTGTTTATTTACATGAATAAGGAGGGATAAAGTGCGTGTACCATCAAGGTTGCAGGAGGGAAGATTGTTTGAGCAGCGTTATCGCATTATGAAGCTAATTGGCTCTGGAGGAATGAGCTACGTTTACCTTGCCAAGGATGAGAGACTAATGGGCAAGCAATGGGCTATTAAAGAATCCATCCCGTTAAGGCATAATCAGTCCCATTTAGCTAGGGAGGCCCAATGGCTAACGGAATTAAAGCATCCTAATTTGCCATTAATTGTAGACTTCTTTCCCCCGGATGATAAGCGCAGCCACGCTTATCTAGTGATGGAATATATCGAGGGGGAGACTATTGCCGAGCGTATGATACGAAAGTCATTTTCATTTTTGGAAACGATTGATTGCAGCATTCAGTTATGCGCAGCAATGGCCTATTTACACCAGCATGTTCCCCCTATTATTTATCGGGATATGAAGCCATCTAACGTGATGCTCACAGTTCAAGGCGGAGTTAAGTTAATTGATTTTGGTATCGCGCGACAGATGCGGGAGGATACACAAGGAGACACAATCAAGCTAGGTACAGTTGGATTTGCAGCACCGGAGCAATATGCCGGCAAGCAAAGTGATGCGCGTACAGACTTATATGCAGTTGGTGCTTTGATGGCACATATGCTAACGGATGGGCGGTGGTATGGCATGTCTGATTTTAGATGTGAAATGCTTCGTTCGGACGTGCCTGAACAATTTGCAATCGTATTGCTGCGGCTGTTAGAAAAGAATCCGCAGGATAGGTACCAGAGCGCAGAACAATTACGAGATGTCTTACAAGAGTATACGGAAAGTAACGATATTGATTTAAGAACACGGGGATCTGTTGCCCCTCCTAAAGGCAAATCGGGTAAGAGTATGCAATCATCACGGGGAGAAGTGTTTGCCGTCATGGGATCAGGCGCTGGCATGGGCACTACCCATACATCGATTATGATAGCACATGCGTTAAGTAATTGGCTTAAGGTTCAGGTTGCTTATATGGACTATAGTAACGAGAAACATTCTTGTTCGGTTGTCGAGCCAATTATGCAGGCGGTAGAAGGGGGAGAAGGATGGCGAGATACAGAGGAGCCGTTTGAGTGGAGAGGGGTGACGTACTTAAGCTTGCAGCAACTTAAAGAACAGCATGAAGGTCACATATTACCGCATTTGCAGACGCAATACAGCTACGTTGTTCTTGACTTGGGAAGTGTGCGCGCACATACCGGTATTGATGAGTTTATGAGAGCATCCTACAGTTTATTAGTGGGATCGTCTGCTATTTGGCGTCAACAAGAGACGATAGCAGCTGTTAACATTTTTGCATCGAGAAAATATAGCTATTGGTGTTATGGCGTGCCACATTGTGAGACCGCTGATCTCCTCAAGCATCCTGCACAGAAGGCTAGTCAGCATGTCGTTTCTATACCGACTTGTGCTGACCCGTTTAGTGGAAATGAAGATGTATGGGAGTGGGTACGATCCTGGACGGGGATCAATAGACACGCAAGGCGCAGACTTTTATGGCCGAAGTGGCTTATTCCTTCAGGAAAATTATAAGCAAAGTGAGATTGTGATAAGGATGTGAAGCTGTGATCAGACGTTGGACGAGAAGAACGAAGCTGATTGTAGTTGCTGTAACAATAAGTGCAGGCTGTGTAGGTATTATTAGTGGAACTGTTATGATCTACTCGCAGCAAGTGTGGTCACAGGAACGCCAACAATTGGAATTAGCTTTAGAGAAAGCGAGGAAGCAAGCGGCATCCTCCCCTAAGTTGATCACAAATTCCTCATCTGGAGTTAAGCATGTATGGAGATTCAAGAAGCCTTTGGTATCGGGATATCGATTAACTGAGCAGGACATTGAACGGATTGTGCTTCCGTCAATTTGGATTCCTGACCAGCAAATTACGAAAAAGGAGGATATCGTGGGCAAGTTGCTCAAATTGGATGTGACCGCAAGGACGCCTGTGTTGGCATCCATGCTTATAGAAGGGGATGGATTAGTGGACGATGTCCGCTGGATTGAGACAACAGCTATTCAACTTCCGCTTGAATTATTGGAAGGTGACGTTTTGGATGTGCGAATCCGGTTTGCAGATGGGCAAGATTTTGTTGTGTTGTCTTATAAAAGGGTGGAGAAACTCAAATCGGCTATCATATGGATGCAGTTTTCAGAGCAGGAACTGTTGATGATGTCCAGTGCTTGTGTCGATGCTTATGTGAATAGTGCTCAATTATATGCTGTTCGTTATGTTGACCCCATGCTGCAGCAACGAGCTGTTATTAACTATCCGGTAAATGCTGAAGTCATGGCATTGATTGAGAAAGACCCTAATATAGTTAAGACCTCCAGTGCGGTATTGTCGGCCCAATCTCGTCGTGTATTGGAGTCCCACTTGGATAAGTTGCGAGTAGTTGAACCTGAGCGAAGTAACTTCTCTAACGGGCAAGCGAGTGCTTATGAAGGCAGCCCGAATCCATTCTCGTCCACTCCCAGCAAGATCAGTCAGACTCCAAATGTTCTACCGCTGTCACCATTTACAGGTCATGATTCTATTATGGAATACGATTCTCCATTTACAGGGCAGCAGAAGGATAACACGCTAAATGTGTCTGAAGAAGCCGGGGGCCCTTCCGCAGCTTCCCAGCATCCGAATATACCGCGACAACCCGTTGCTAAACCGAAAACTTCAAATGATGCTGGTCCACACGTACCCAATTCAACTAATAATGAAGTTAGTAAATTAGCGCCGGAGCTTGAAATGAAACAATCTCAATAAGTCTACAAGGAGCTGTAAACTTGATGAAGCTTTCTTATTTTGTGGGTGCATGTGATAAGAGTGACATGCTGCTCGGTATATGTACACTGCTGAGCAGATTGAATCGGCGAGTGTTGTTAGTAGACGCAATGTCGTCACCATGGCTAAAGTATCGCAATCAAACTTGGTTAACGAAAGAAAAATGGTCTCATTGGAATGGTATCGATACGGTGTCTGCCGTGATGAATTGGGATGAGCTTGAAGAATTAGCTAGTGGGTACAATATTCAACTTAGTGAATATGATGATATTTTTATCGATACGGATCGTGTTGCATTTAGTGAAGCTAACCTATTTATAGAGGCACATGCTAGATATATTGTGCAGACGGTTGAAAGTCATTCGTTGCACAGGAACCTGGAATGGTTGACTACTTTTAGCTTGCTGCACGACACAAAGTTGGATGGCAAGCTGCAGTTTATCATTCTGCATGCAGTAGACAAGGAGCAGGATCAGTTATACGTAGAGGGACTTTTACATACTTCAGGTTATCATTCTGTCAGTGAAAGTGTTGTCATACCTTACGATGAATCTGATTGGACAGCAAAGATGCACAACGAAACTGAGGATATGATCAATGTATCGATATACGCACGAGCTACCAAGTTGGCATGGCGAAAGATTGTGGAATCGAATTTCGGACCCCTTGCCGACAAAGTGTGGCGTCATTGCATGAAGCAGCCTCAGAAAGGGACGTGGTTACATAATGCCATGTAAGCATTGGTGTTTATCTACTGCATCTCGCCATGTATTCGGGCAGTCGACTATGGCATCCATCATTGCGGTTAGGTTGGCTGTTCAACACGGGATGCGCGTGTTAATCGTACATAATGACGAGTTAAATAGTGGGTCAGAGCAACTGCTGTGCAGCTCAAAACTTCATTCGAGACACATGATAGCGTCCACTGAGCGATATGGGGATGTGCCTGATGGTTGGACTGCGGTACAACGATATTTAAGGTCACATCAGTTAAATTCCGAGCTGCTTGTGTCGTGTACGACTCCAGTAATTCCAAAGTTGGACATTATTCGAGTTACAGGTCTTGTTCAACCAAGGAAAGAAGATTCAAATGAAACGAATGAGCTTATGCCGAGTTGTATTCAATGGATGACAATTGCTTATGACATTATAATATGGGACTTGAATGTCCGAGACATTCTTATATCTTCTGTAACGAAGAAGGAAGAAGATGAGAGCAGCATATTAAATCAATGTAACTTATTTAACTGGTTTACAGAGGAAACGTACGGCCTAATTCAGATCATGAGTCAGGTGCGTACCGACAAGGACAAAGCTGCGCATGTACTTCGTCTAGATCCAGATCCCTTGGAGCGTGTATCACCAATGAAGTACCGATTAGGCTTAATAAACATGTATGATCCGGAATTGTTAATAAACTTAACGCATATAAGGCGAAAATACAAGTCGCAACCAGTGTTTGCAGTTCCTTACGATTCAGCACTTCGAAATAGCAGTGCGGGTGGCACATTATTACCATATTTAATGAGGCTAAGCTATCGCATGGGGCAAGGAGAGCAAGTACCTTTATTAAGAGGAATCGATAAAGTTGTTGAACATATCATCCTCTGTTCCAATACAGTAGGACGCCAGTCATGGGATGGTGCAAGGCAGTGGGGATAATATTGGGGCCATATGGGGTGCTCTTGATTGTTACTACGACATTGCTTATAACAATTCTCATCATTCGACTGATTCGACGGAAATGGATGCGGAAGCACGAAGCTTACCATTCCCCTACAACAATGTGGAACTGGGAGGAACTGGCCCAATTTGTACGTGAGACGGTCCAGCAATGGACGAGTGATCCACTGCTGGACCATTACGACAGTGATGAGACGTATCGTAGGGTATATACAAGGCGAGAATCTTTGCGTCGTGCATTGCGTGTATGTAATAGCGGGGATCGAACTCAGAAGGAGTTCGTAAAGGATATGATTTCAGAGCTGATCACTACACATGTTGTTTGGTCAGAAGAGCAGTACAATATTTTAATTCCATTCCAGAAGCCATCCGAAATGTGCATTAAAGATAAATTTGATATTTTATTGTTTGTATATATAGATCGATTCGGTGCAGATGCCATGCATGAGCTCATCCAGAAATATAAATGGGATCAAATGAGGCGCCGCTATAGCTCAAGTGGACAATGGGAACCATCTTATGAAATTAGCGAAGAGGATATTAATGATGCTTTTCGTCAAGAACGGTTTCATTTACAGGATGAAATGCGAATTCGCCTTATTTCTCAGCGTATTTACGAACAATATAAAGGTTTGTCCGTAATAGATGAGCTGCGTGATCAACGTGTAGATGGCATATCTGGAGGAGTTAGCGGAATGTCCACCTCAACATTTGAGCAAGTATATGCTAGTGGCTTCCATGTAAACGAGATAGACGGGAAGCAACCTCGTTCAGTTGTTTCACTCTCTTATGACAGTGTGTGGTTGTTCTATAAAGGAAAGTCTATTCGAATGTCATTTTTAAGCTTTGGTAATGAAGCAGAACTTAGACGTGTATGCCATAACATTTACAAGTACCGAACACCAGGGCCTTTAACAGAAGCAGACGGTTATCGAGTTAATGATTTGAAGGATGGCTCAAGGATTGTGGTCATGCGTCCTCCTTTCTCAGAGTCGTGGGCATTTTTCTTAAGAAAGTTTGACCGGACGAACCCTTCTCTGGAGAAGCTTATCCCTGATAAAGGCTCACAGGACGTAATTCAATTGCTGCGATATTTGATGAAGGGAGCTTGCGTAACGGCGATAACTGGCGCGCAAGGCTCAGGTAAGACAACGCTTTTGATGGCAATAGTGGAAGCCATCTATCCATTTTACCCGCTTCGTGTACAAGAACAGGCATTTGAGCTTCATTTGCGTCAACTATACCCGGAGCGCAACATTTTGACATTACGAGAGACGGAACGTATTAGTGGGCAAGCTGGTCTAGACGTTCAAAAGAAGACGGATGGATCTGTTCATATATTAGGCGAGGTGTCTACTGATCCAATTGCGGCATGGATGATTCAGATGGCCCAAGTAGCCAGTTTATTTACTGTGTTCACGCATCATGCCAAGACGTTTCCAGACCTGATAATGTCTTTGCGGAATTCATTGCTGAAGACAGGAATGTTTCATGACGAAAGAATTGCGGAACAACAAGTGGCTTCAATTATTCATGTTAATGTACATTTGGGAAGAGACACTTCAGGCAAGCGTTATATTGAACGTATTACGGAGTGCATTCCACTATCAAAGAGAGGACATACTGCTTCTTTGTTAGATGGAGCTGCAGAGGAAATAACTAGGAACTCTCCGATCAACAGCTGGTCGCCTTTTATTGAGGTGGCAAGCAACTATTACAAACAGTGTTTAAATCAAAATTTGTATGATTATCGTAACATTGTGGAATTTAAGAATGACCAATACATATGGGTGAATGGTTTGACGGAGCAATTAACAACGAACATGCTTAAGGAAATGACAGAGGAAGATAATCAGGCATGCCAAGATTGGTTATCTTCAAGGGGGAAGTCACGTGTCTCTTAACTTAATATTAGTTGTCATCCTCTTATTAAGTAGTATGTGTGCCCTGGTAATGTGGATTAAGATCAAAAGGTTAGAGCGGTCGCCGTGGAATAAGTCTATTTATTTCCAACACCGAACAGAAGTTTCAAGTATACGAAGAGTGATTCGGAAAAGTTATCGTTATTTGTGCCGTATTCCCTTACTTAAGTTCAAAGTAAGAAGTGTACGTCTGAGGCTGAGTGGGTTATATGGTTACAATGAGTTGCTTTTGCGAGAACAGACGGCAAAAGTTATCTGGGGCGTTCTTGGAACTATTGCTGCTGTAATTATTGTGTTCTGTATGTTCGATCAGGACTGGATTTCAATATTGATGCTTCTAATCATACTTAGTGTGGCTGAGAGCTTATATATAGATTTAGTTATAGATAAGGCGGAAAGGAAATTGCTTCATCAATCCATCGGCATGTTATCTTATGTTCGGCATGCCTATCATCGGCATCGTATGATTGAGCTTTCCATTGAAGAGGCGTTACAACGTGCGGCCCCACTAATAAGACCTCATGGCGAGAGGCTATTGCATTGTATAGTCGATACGGAGGATGAGTCTGCATTGGCGGCTTATGATGAAGCGGCGCCGCATCGATACTTTAGATTATTTGCCCGGTTGAGCAGAATGGTCTCCGAATATGGCGATCCTGTGGACGAACATCGATCTGTTTTCTTGCAAGGTATCTCGATGCTGATTCGCGAGATGCACACGGAACAACTTTTGCGTCATAAACTTAACATGCACATGAGTGGACTTAAGGTAATCGCAGTCATCCCTGTACTTTTTGCATCACCAATCGAGCAGTGGGCCAGAACTTGTTTTCCTTCAATGAATGAATTTTATACCAGTAAGTGGGGATGGTTTGTGAAAGTTATTGTAATAGCAATTGTATTAGCATGCCATCGCTTACTTGGAGAGCTGCAATATCACAAAGCTACTACTGTCCGTACACCTTACAAAGTTTTTTCCGCTAAACGCATCCCACAGGCAAGGTGGGTCACTAGTTTTGTCCTAAGTTGGATAGGACACATTCCGAGCCGAACACTTCAGGCAAATGTGCGCTCGCTGCAGGAGTCAAATATAGGGATATCTATCGTTGCGTGGTACAAGCGCCGCCTGCTTACATCAGTTATTTGTCTCGCCGTCAGTTCGATAATATGTATTGGCATCCATGTGAGTATTGACTATGAATTTTGGAATAAGGACAGGAGGTGGACAGCCTTGTTGCCAACAACAACTGCACTTTCGGGATGGCAACCGCCAGTGTCAAGCGTAAACGGCGAAAGTAAACTTACGGATGAAGACAGACAACGTATAAAACAATTCAAACACTTGGTGAAGGACGCAAAACCGTCTTCCTTTACAAATAGTGGGCAGCAACAAGCGCTGCAAGAGCAGATAGCCGTACAATACCCGCAATGGAGTCAGCAGGCGGTAAACAGGCTTAGCGAACGCCTTGTAGAAATGACTACTGAACTTATACGCAACGGATTTAAGTGGTGGGAAGTGCTGCTAGTTATAGCTGCTAGCGGAATGGGTTATTATTTTCCAAGTGTACAGCTTGTTCTTAAAAAGCGTATACGCACGATGGACATTCGTATTGAATTAAGTCAATTTTACTCTTTGACGATGTTATTAAGATCGTTTGAGCGAATGACGGCAGAACAATTAATTGATTGGATGGCCCGAAGCTCAAGCAGTTGCCGTGGGGCTTTGTTACATTGTCAGATCATGTGGGAAAGTGGTGCAGAAGAAGCGCTTAATACGCTTCGGCGTGATATTCCGTACCCCGAATTTGTAAGGTTTGTTGATCAATTGGAAGCGGCGTATGAGCACGTACCATTAAAAGAAGCTTTTGATGATGTGGAGCAGAATTGGCTATTTGACCAAGAGTGGAGACGTCAACAGGAAGAGCAAAGTGTAGAGGTGAAAGCAGTCTGGGGCCAGTGGCTTGGATTTGCTCCGATGTATGCAATTACGTTTTTATATTTAGTACTTCCATTGGTATGGATAAGCGCACGACAGATGAATCAGTCTTTCACACAAATTCAACATCTTTAGGGGATGATGTAAATGAATAATGCACAATCGGCACTTAAAGTGGCGGCAGGCATATTTTTGACTATTGCATTGATTACGATCGTTGTACTGTTGTTTGTTTCAGCACAAGAAGCGACAAAGACAGCACAGAACGAGTTCTCTTCCATACAGACAGAATTAAGCAAAGCTTCATTTACTGTTTATGACAATACAACTGTAAGTGGCTCGCAGGTCGTTAACGCAATTCGAAAATTTAATCAAAAGGAACAGTTCGGTATACGTGTAATTACGGGCAAAAACAAAGTTACTAATGCAGGCCACCCTGGAATCTCCTATGGTTACGATGTAAACCTAGACGGTACGATTAACAATACCATTAATCCGAATAGTACGATGTTGCTGGCAACTACAGAATCATTAGATACATACGTAAATCCAAGCGGTAAATTTAAAGCAAGTCTAATCGTTGATTCATCAAATGTAACTAGAGGAATTGTATTTGAACAACGTTAATATAGACGAGTGGAGTGATTTATGGGTTCTAATGGTAGAGATGCGGTGGAATTGTCTGTTGCTGTGCTGCTGTTTGTATTCTCCTTAATACACGCGTTGTCCTGCGCACAGACATCAGCAAGAACATTTCAGCAATTAAGTGCAGCTAATACAAACAAAGATCACACAGTTCATTCCACAATCGGAATGGTATCTGAGTCAACCTTGACAGGAGCTGACATCGTGATGTCCCTTGCTTTCTTACAGGAGGAAACAATTGAAATAGTCATTGGAAATGAGGTAGTACAGTTAAATGCCAAGGACCTTGAGGAGGTTAATGTATCTATGATCAAGCTGAATAAATCATATAGTGAGACAACATATCGTGATCGTTCAGGCCGGATTGTTCGTATACGTTATTTGTAAGGTGACATGTGATGGTTGATGCATTGTCAAAACTGCTAGGAATCATCATAGCCATTCTTCTCCTATTTATATTTCCATTGCAAGAGTCGTACGCAAGGCAGGCGGATATTCAGTACTTAAATGTGTTTAAGAGTACGACTGAATTTACGGATGCAATCCGGGATAAGGGCTATATTACACCGCGAATGTGGTTAGATTTTCAGGACGAGATTACGCAGCTTGGTATGATGATGGATATTAACATGGAGCATTTTTCGAAGCAGTATGATCCAATTTACGATGATCCATTAGAGCCAGCCACCTTTCACGAGGAATTCCTTGTACGCCACGAAATTACAAATACAGCAGGCATTATGGAGGTGTTATTTCCGAATAATACGGAACCGAAAGAAGCATTAACTCGCCGATACCTGCTGAAGATAGGCGATTATGTACAAGTAATCGTTCATAACCGGCAACAAACAGCAGCTGATGTTATGTTGGAGTGGCTGACGTCCTCATTTGCTGAATGGAAGCGAATTGACGTCTCAGTTGGAGGAATGGTTCGAAATGAAGATTATTAAGCTCGCTCTCCTTATGGTAGCCATCAGTTTTCCGTGGTTTTGGAATAATCGTTTACAGGCCGAGGAGCAGTTACGGCACTTACGTACCGTACAGTCGTATAATTATTTTCTAGACACTGCCGTCGATGATGCGGCGGCAAGCCTCCACGCAAATCCAACTGACATCGATAAGCAAATGG
Organism: Paenibacillus sp. ACRRX; assembly: GCF_022346885.1. Classification (GTDB taxonomy): domain Bacteria; phylum Bacillota; class Bacilli; order Paenibacillales; family Paenibacillaceae; genus Paenibacillus_B. Next base: position 338,153 of record NZ_JAKRNK010000002.1, on the reverse strand, counting down.
GTTACGAATCACCGAAGCTAATTTCAATTAATAAGGAAGCTGCATTAAGAGCGTTCTTGGAAACGCTTTTCATAAATATTAATATTGTGGATGATCGAATTAGCCAAGATATGCTTATGTCTTATATCCCGGCAATAGCTATTGTGAACTATGATGGACTCGATATCTGGACAGAGGAGGAATATGTTGATAGTACGGGGAAATCACATTTAAAACATGTATGGCTTCCTAAAATCCCCTTTACCTACACCGATCAAAACGGTTACGTTTATGCTTTCACATTAGACGATTATGTTACGGTGTACTTACCGAAGTTGAAGTTATGGATTAAAGGTTATCAGCGAGAGCTTATGCAGCATACAGCGTTACCCCTGTTAAGGGATGGAACCCTATTTGAATCCGTTCGGCGCACGACGATTGTGAATAAGGTGCAGGACGAGCTTGCCTATCGAATAAACAGGCATAATTATTATTCGAAACGGATAGGTACGGCATACAATTTTACGTTTCCTACTATATCAGAAGAGGAATGGAACAATTCTATAAACGATGTTGGTGTGCTGGCTTTCGTACAGGATCTTCCAATGGGTGCTTATAAGTACAACAATTATGCTATTGGTGGTGCGCGGTTAATAAGAAAGGATTTATTATATGGAACCATGCGGGATGGGATTAAGATAGCCCTTCCGGAGAAATGTAAACCACTTGTTGTGGAAGAGGTGCTGTCTAATTCTAGAGAAGCTGTGAAGCGAGGCTATTACGTAAAGTATTGTTCATAACTGCCACGTGTGACCACGACGTACGAGGGCATGTCTCTTTCCAAAATATAAGTTTCGTGATAAACTAGCGTAGCAATCAAATTATTGTCATAGTTATCCATCACTAGGGGGGCCGTATATCGGCTGAGATGAAGCGTAAGCTTCGGACCCTTAGCACCTGATCTGGATCATGCCAGCGTAGGGAAGTGTGGATTGGAATTCTTCAAGTGAATCATGGTGACACTCCGAATTAATGATATTTAGTTGGATAAATATCCCGTTCGAAGTGTATTAGTGCAAACTAATAACTACCTGATTTCACTAGGTGTTCGTTACTTCCAATTGGATTGGGAGTAGGAACCTGAATGAGGCCAATCTTCAACCACTCTCTACGTGAGAGTGGTTTTTTTGTGTTAGTTCATGTGTTGACACTCGGGTAAAAGAAGAGGTGAGAATCGTGTGATTGTGCCATGGCTTCATATTGTTACTCCTGAAGGAGTGTCTGCGAAGGTCATCGTTCAGACCGTGAAGTTAATTGCTCACGAGGTAGATGCTGTTCATCTGCGACAGAAAAAGTGGAGTGCCAATCAAATGTGGAATGTTCTAGAAACAGCGAGATTAGAGGGTATCCCCATGCATAAGTGGATTGTGAACGATCGTGCGGATGTGGCCGCTTCCTGTGGTGTGAGAGGTGTCCATTTAGCGTATCACAGCTTACCTGTCTATACAATTAGACCACTATATCCGCAGCTGACAGTCGGGGTATCTGTTCATAGTCCGGCAGAGATTATGTCTTGTGCGAAGGGCGGCGCTGATTATGCGATGTACGGACATATTTACGAGACGACATGCAAGCAAGGTTTGGCTGGTCGTGGGCTTACGGGATTAATATCATGCAGGCAGCAGAGTGATATTCCTATTATTGCTATTGGTGGAATTACACCGGAGCGAGTTACAAGCGTGATAAACGCAGGGGCATCTGGAGTTGCTGTCATGTCACCAATATGGGAAGCATCATCACCTTTGAATATGGTGCGGCGTTACAGAGATGCCATGCATTCTCTTGTTCATTGAGTAACTATAGATTCCATGATGACCATTGAAAGGAGTGATACACATGCCAGCATCTGTACTTGCAGCTTCAACCATGAGCATAAATCATGCTGATTTGATTGTTGTAGGAGGGGGAGTGATTGGTTGTGCGATCGCTTATGAGGCAGCATTAAATGGGCTGAAGGTAGCTGTATTGGAGAAGGACCGGATCGGAGAAGGAGCTTCTAGGGCTGCAGCAGGGATGCTGGCTCCTGTTGCAGAGCGTATCCAACATGATGAACTCGCGCAATTTGCTTGTACTAGTCATGATCTATTCCCAGGGTGGAGTGAACAGTTGTGGGAACTATCGCAAGTCGATCTTGAACTGCGTTTGAGAGGGATTCATGTTCCTGTGATGAAAGGAAGTGACTGTACAGCAATTGGTCTTCAGCTGCGCAAAGCAGTCGAATCACATCCAAATGGAATTAATTATGGGCTGGAGTGGATCGATAATTCGAGGCTTCAAGCCCTGCCTTATTATCACGACTCCGCCATTGAGGGGGTGTATATGCTTCCTAAAGAAGGCCATCTATCTCCTATAAAATTGATGGAAGCTTTGTTCACAGCCAGTAAAAAACTAGGTGTCCAGTTCCATGAACATGAACAGGTGGTTGACTTCTTAATTGAAAATGGGCGTATCCAAGGAGTTCGTACTGGATCCGGCAGCTGGTACAGCGATCATGTGCTGATCTGTTCAGGATTGGATAGCAATATGTTAACTGATAAATGTGGAATTAGTCTTCCTCTCCACCCAGTGAAAGGTGAATTGGCTGTTGTTCGGTCCAAGTTAACCATGTCTAGTGTGATGTATGGAGATGGTGTATACATTGTTCCAAAGGGTAGGGGACGAATATTTATCGGTGCAACCTCTTATCCAAATCGTTATGACAAGATTGTTGAAGTCGGTTCCGTCATGAAGCTTATGGAAAAGGCGTGTCGTTGCATTCCTGAGCTGGAGCATTCGGAGTGGGAACAAGCTTGGTCTGGTCTTCGACCTGCAACGGCAGATGGACTTCCATTTATGGGACCAATATCTCATATTAAAGGCCTTTGGATAGCGGCAGGCCACTTTCGTAACGGGATTTTGTTAAGTGCCGCTACAGCTATCGGTATGACGAGGTGGCTATTAAAAGGTGAGGTGCCATGGATGTGGATGGAAGCGTTTAATCCTGAACGTAGCAAGGCCACGCAGCTGGTGGGAACGAGTAATTATTAGATAAGGTGGGATTTACGATGGAGCTAAGGGTCAATGGCCATGATATGGAATTATCGATGCAGGAGGCGCATATCCAGCATCTGATTGAACATTTGCATATGACACACAGGATTGTAATTGTGGAACATAACGGCACGATTGTACCAAAACATAAATACGAGGCGACTACTATCATGAACGGTGATCGTATCGAAATTGTACACTTTGTTGGAGGAGGCTGACTAGAAGATGAAAACATCACATTTACAAATAGGATCCCATTGCTTTCAATCACGTTTGCTGTTAGGTACGGGGAAGTTTTCAAGTTTTGAAGTACAGCAGCAAGCGGTTGAAGTATCGGAGACTCAAATATTAACATTTGCCGTACGTCGAATGAACGTGTTTGACCCCAATCAACCTAATTTCCTAGAACAGCTTGATCTTTCCAAATATTCATTGCTGCCTAATACCGCAGGAGCATCCAATGCAGAAGAAGCGGTTCGCATTGCTCGTCTTGCACAAGCTTCGGGATTGTGTGACATGATTAAAGTTGAGGTGATCGGAGATGCAAAGACACTCCTGCCAGATCCGATCGAGACCTATCGCGCATGTGAGATATTGCTGGAAGAAGGCTTTACTGTACTCCCTTACATATCAGACGATGTTATTTTGGCTAAAAGACTGCAAGAGCTAGGGGTTCATGCTATTATGCCGGGTGCCTCTCCTATCGGAACTGGGTTGGGTTTGCTTAATCCTCATTACTTATCGTTTATTATGGAGCAAGCGACTGTCCCAATCATTATTGATGCAGGAATAGGTACTCCCGGAGATGCAGCCAAGGCAATGGAGCTTGGTGCAGATGGTGTATTGTTGAATACGGCTGTGGCGGGAGCGACTGATCCGGTTAAGATGGCGGAGGCGATGAAGCTAGCTGTTCAAGCTGGGCGACTTGGTTACATTGCTGGTCGAATTCCGATGAAACGATATGCATCGGCAAGTAGTCCTGTAGAAGGATTGCCCGTATGATTGTTGTATCTAAAGATGCTCCACACCTCAATGAAAGGACATTATTTGAAGCTGTACAGGATCAAGCGCCGTTTGATGGGGTGGCACAGAGGATTAAAATGGAGAAGTCAGGGTCTTTTGACGCATCTCATTTGTCACTTACGTGTGTTCCGCGAACACTTACAATAGCGGGCTCGGATAGCAGCGGTGGCGCGGGAATACAGGCGGATATTAAGACCTTTCAAGAGTGTGGAGCTTATGGCATGTCAGTCGTTACGGCAATAACTTCCCAAAATACGTATGGGGTTCGAAATGTTCATCCTATACCGCTTGAACATATCACTTCACAAATCGATGCTGTTCAAGAGGATATTGTCCCGGATGCAGTCAAAACGGGCATGCTGGTGGATGAGTTAACGATTCGTATAATCAGCGATAGAATGAGAACCTATGGATGGTCAAATGTAGTGGTAGACCCTGTCATGATCGCGAAGGGTGGGTCCACACTTTTGAGTATTTCAGCAATTGATACGCTGAGAAGGGAGCTACTGCCCCTGACCACAATAGTGACACCAAATATTCCTGAGGCAGAAGCGCTGGCTGAAATGAGGATTCACACATTCGAAGATCGAATTCAGGCGGCTGAGCGTATCCACGCAAATGGGGTTCAATATGTGTATATCAAGGGAGGACACGACAACAAGTTGTCCACTTGCGATGACTTGCTTTACGATGGTTACACAACTTGGTGGTTCTCCAGTGAGAGAAGAATAACGCCTCATACACATGGAACAGGCTGCACGTTATCAGCAGCGATGGCTGCATTTCTTGCAGGTGGCGCGTCCGTTGCTCAGGCAGTATTTCATGCAAAACAGTTTGTGTACGCTGCAATCAGTGAACCGCTGGAGATCGGTCATGGCCAGGGGCCAGTGAATCACTGGGCACATCGACAAAGGTATGCAAAGGAGGGGGATCATGATAAACAAAACAATGAGTAGTGAGCGAACCCTTCGTCATCAATTAAAGCTAATGTTTGTGGCCGGTACTGCCAACTGTCCATTAGGCTTGGAGCATACACTGCTGGCTGCTTTGAAGGGAGGCATAACATCGTTTCAATGGCGGGAGAAAAGTTACGAGTCTGAACTGACAGCAAAGCAGAGAACACTCTTGGGACGTCGTATTCGTAAATGGTGTACAGCTCACAAAGTTATGTTTATTGTAAATGATGATGTGAACATGGCTGTAGAGCTGGAGGCAGACGGTGTTCATCTGGGACAAGAAGATATGTCGGTCTTTCGTGCGAGACAAATATTACCACGGCATGTTATTATCGGAATGTCCGCGCATAATGTTGAAGAAGCAAGACAGGCCGTCGCAGATGGGGCTAATTATTTAGGTGTGGGACCGATGTTTCATACACTTACAAAACCGGACATTCAGCAGGTTTCAGGACCGTCTGTTATTTCCTCCATCCGTGCTGCCAAGCTGACTATACCGATTGTCGGTATAGGTGGCATTCGCAGGGAAAGAGTGAAACAGGTCATGGATGCTGGCGCAGATGGGATTGCGGTAGTACAGGCGATCACGGCAGCAGGAGAAATAGAGCTGGAAGTGGGCGCATTGTACACTTGTGTAAGTAGTATTGGGTAGCGATGTCTCGTTAGAGGAGGAATATGAAGTGTCACTTAGGTGGCGTGCAATAGGTGGAGTATTTGTTACAGCATTAAAACTAGGGTTAACATCTTTTGGCGGACCAGTAGCACATATCGGCTTCTTTCATAAAGAATATGTTGAACGTCTAAAATGGATAAATGAGACGCAGTTCGGTAATTTAAATGCCTTGTGTCAAATTATGCCTGGGCCTTCCAGCAGCCAGCTTGGGATTGGAATCGGTATGCTAAGAGCTGGATGGCTAGGAGGGGCCGCGGCTTGGCTAGGCTTTACATTGCCTTCAGCTCTCTTGTTGATGTCGTTTGCACTTGGTCTAGAATCATGGAGCTCGGGCCAGACCGGATGGCTTCAGGGCCTTTTGTTGGTAGCTGTGGCAGTGGTTGCGCATGCGGTATGGGGAATGGCGAGACACTTTACTCCCGATCGGGAACGGATGAGTATAGCAGTTGCTGCGTTAGCTGCAAGTTATTTCTTTGCTTCGCCCTATACTGGAGTGGTTATTATGATCTTAGCAGCATGTGCTGGCTGTTGGCTCTACCGACATGAAGCAATAACAGTGTCACCTGTTGATAATCATATGATCGCCCCCTTGATATCTCGAAAAAGTGGTCTTGTAAGTTTAATAGTACTTATTAGCGGGTTATGTCTGCTTCCGTGGCTGGTTTCTTTGTTCTCAGGCATAGCTTTAAGTTTGTTTGATATGATGTTTAGAACAGGATCGCTTGTATTTGGCGGAGGACATGTCGTATTGCCACTGATTAAGAGTGAACTTGCTCATATGGGATGGCTGACGGAAGAGACCATTGTTGCCGGTTACGGCGCAGCCCAAGCGGTACCAGGACCACTGTTTACTTATGCGGGGTATATAGGAGCCTCCATCGGAGAAGGGGCTCAAGCAGTTATGTTCGGAAGTATTGCGTTAGTTGCTATCTTCCTTCCTTCTTATCTGATGATGGGAGCAGCGCTTCCTTTTATAGAGAACATTTATCGTATCGTCTGGATCTCTAGGGCGCTGAAAGGCGCGAATGCCGCAGTGGTAGGACTATTGATTGCAGCGTGGTACGACCCTATATTCACTTCGGCGGTTCAGACGCCGCTACAGTTTGTCGTTGCGGTTACAGCATTAGTATTACTCGTATACTGGAAATTACCTCCGTGGAGCATTGTGTTTGTTTCTGCTATAGCTGGATCACTGCTCTTTACACCATAAGCAGTTTTGCAATGATGTTAAGCCAACATTCAGTTAGATGATGGCTGTATAAATCTATCAATAATGTACACAATAGGTGCACGTAGACATTGTAATGTTTATCTCTTATTTTAGAAGATAAGCAGTAAGGGAATATGAATGAAAACGGAACCTGTTGAGGTATGGATACTTGATGATGGAACAGAGCTCGCTGACGAGGCCGCTCTATGGCTCGAGCAATCGGGTACAGATGTGACTCGAATCAAGGAATGGAACGCAAATCTCATTTGTGAGCAGCTTGAGATTGATTTTAACTTATCAGGCGATACAAGCAGCAATTTGATGGTGAAGAGGCGTGTTTTGTTGTTTGTAGAAGGAGCAGGATCGTTATCCTGTCAATGGAAGCAGGTGATCACGGAAATCTCTTCATTATATACAGCGAGAATGAGTACAAGACTGACTTGCAGACAACTTCTAATATGTATGCTGTTTGTGCCTCATCAACCCGAACCGGAAAGTTATACATTTTTACTTTTGGGTGGTGATGATGTCATACAGTTCCCATGTTCCCGCATGGAATGGGAGTGCAGATTACAGCGTACGCAGCTGAATGTATTGACGCAAGACGATGATTCCACAAATATATATCAGATTGGCGATCTGATTATTAATCCGCAATCGCGCACAGTAAGACGGGGCACAACAGAATTGCAACTGACTGCGCGCGAATATGAACTTTTGGTTATTTTGGCTCAGCATCATAGTCGGCCTGTCAGTCGCAAGTTCTTGATGGCACATGTATGGAGCATAGACTTCGATACAACAACCAATATTGTCGATGTATATATTCGATATTTACGGCGCAAGATCGATAAAGGCCGGAACCCTAAGCTAATCCATACCGTAAGAGGCTACGGTTATCAACTTAAAGATCCGACCAGGTAACTTGTTTTCCATCTGCTCAACTAGCGATTTTTGGCATGATTAATTATAGTAATTAGATTCAGGTGTATGAATGATATGTGGATTGTTGTGCAGCAACACGCGGCGCGCAGTTACATATCGATCACTCCACGTATCTGAGTTTAAGTTGGAGTAAGTAACTCCAGGCTTCCCGAAAGTATGCAGGATCTTATTGTTACCTGCATAAATAGCAACGTGAGTGATCTTTCCTTTGCCAGGGCGACCACTAGAGAAAAAGATCAGATCTCCTTTTTGTAGCGCTGATCGTTTAATGTGAGTACCTTTTTTAGCCTGCTCGTAGGAAGTCCGGGGCAGGTCAACACCCTCTTGATTAAATAAGTATTGAACCAGAGAAGAACAGTCAAAGCTGCGCGTCTGGAAGCTTTTCGCACCAAAGACGTAACGTGTTCCTAAGTATTTTTCACCTTTTCTAAGGATATTGCTAGCGGCTTGTGCAGTATAAGTGTTAGTTGTATAGGTTGCTTGTGTCTGCTGCGCTTCAGTATTAGAATCCGTTTGTTGAGTCTGTCTAGTTGAAGTGATGCTTCCGCTATTAGCTGAGTCGGCTAATGCTGTATGTTCAGGCAACATACCTGTAAGAGCAACTGTCATAATGGCGACGACTGCGATGCGGCGATATGTTAAAAGTGTCATCTTTGTCATCCTTTCGTTACTTTTTTGTCAACAAAAGTATAACAAAGTGTATTTACTATGTTTATATACTAAAATATACTAAATGTTCGCAATCTCTTGCCCATTAATATAGTAAGCGTTTACATTAAAAATTGATGAGTGCCATTACTGCGCTTTCATATCCAAATAGGGGCATGCCTTGAGTCGTAAGGACGTTCATGGAGAGCTCTTTTTATCATACTTGTAAAGACCTTTTGTAGAAACCTAAAGAAGCCACCTTGATGGAAAAGCAGTGTCTGCAATCACAGAGAAGGGTGGCTTCTTTTGATATATTACTTACATGACGTTAGACCTACAAATTGATGGGATGGAATCTAATCGTTGCTGCAAATGACAAGCAGCAGACCTTCTCTGATGGACACACTGCCTTCCTCGGCTATCCATTTGTTGCTAATGCCCAGAGATTGACCGATAACAAGTGACGCATCGTGCAATGGATACTGAAACCCAATCAGGTTAATACCATGTACTTCCAACGACAGTGGGAGTAAGGATAAATAGGTGTAATGCTCTTTTTTAACCGTTAACTGTCGATCCGCAAGACGAATGCAGTTATGTCCATCTATAATACGCATGTCGATTTGTAATTCAAGAGCTCGTTTTAACAAGTGAATATTGGCCAACGTGTGATCCAGTCTTGTTCCAGTGCCTGCACATAAAGTGATGGAAGTTGCCTGATGTTCAAGGGCCGCTAGAAAGGCAAGCTCCGTATCCGTATAATTTTTGTCAATGGCATCACAGCCTATGTAGTGATGACTGGAAGTTTGAATATGATCGCGTTCCCATTCGTGAACGGAATCAAAATCACCAAGCGCAAGGTCAGGCGTATATCCAAGTGCAAGAATAACGGCAGCTCCGCGGTCAGCACCAATGATATAATCAGCTTGTGCCAATACAGTAGCGATGTCTGCATCTGGGCTTCCACCCGATACGATTACAATCTCACGCTGATGTGGATCTCTGTGTTGTTTCATTAGTAGACCTTCCTTTAATCCAAAGTTCTTACATTTCTTATCGTAGGAATGTTACATCTTAGTATATCTTGTTCTGCTGGATGTACCAAGAGTTGAAACAGAAATGAACAAACGTTACAATAAAGAAGCTGCTTGTTGAGGGGGAATTGAGATGATCTCTGTACTTTTTGTGTGCTTGGGCAATATATGTCGTTCGCCAATGGCCGAAGCTGTGATGCGTCATCAGGTAGAGGAGGCAGAGTTGTCTACACATATTCAAGTAGACAGCGCTGGAACAGGGGATTGGCATATCGGCCATTCGCCGCATGAAGGAACTCGCCAGATGCTTGATCAAGTGAGAATTTCATATGCAGGAATGAAAGCAAGACAGGTAGAAGAAAATGATTTCACGAATTTTACTTATATAGTGTGTATGGATGAAAATAATGAACGGAATGTTATGGCATGGAAGGGTGCTCATGATCGAACAGCTGAAGTGCTTCGTTTTATGTCGCTGCTGCCTGAAGAGCCGATAACAGACGTGCCAGACCCTTATTATACAGGCAACTTTGATGAAGTATATCGTCTGGTGTCAGAAGGTTGCAAGCAGCTGTTGGCTAAGATTGTTCGTGAACATCACTTGTCAGTTTGAGAACTCATTGCGTTTTGAGAGTTGGTTCTATTGATCGTATTGTAAGTACGGGTTATGACGATATCGATCACAATCGCCATTTAATAAAGAAGTGACATACATCCTTGTATGTCACTTCTTTCATTTGTTTCAATAAGAAGGAACACCATTTGAGAATAGGCACATGTTATTCCAGGAAAAATCGAAGTGCCTGCGGGATATGCTGCTGCCAGAAACCCCATTGGTGTTTCCCGTCGAGCTCCTCGTAGTGGAAATTAGCTGCTCTGTCAGCAAACAAGCTTCTTGCCTGACGGTTCAATTCCACAAAGTTAAAAGTGCCGCGGTCTGTATCAAATGCTGTTTCCTGCAAACCAACAATCATAAACAGATGCAGCCAACTCAGGTCGCGTTGTTCAGTAATGATCGCCTGCGATGCAGCATAGTAGGCACCAGAGAGTGAGATGATTTGTCTAAATTTCTCAGGGTAAAGCAGCGCCAGATGAAGAGATACCGTACCACCAAGTGAATCACCTGCCACGATGATGTTGGTCCAATCGGTACGAACGGGATACAGTTTCTCAATGGCTGGTACGATATATTCAGCAAATGATCGCGTATATGATTCAAACAGCTCTCCATCTGGTGAATATTCCTCTGTTCGTATTTTTTTGTCGACATCGACTCCTACTATAATAAAGGGTTCAATATCTTCATCTAATATAAGCTTGTTGGCGATTGTCGCAATTCGGCCAAAATTAAAGAAGTCTTCTCCATCCTGACAATAGACAACAGGATAGCTGAGTACTGCTTGATATCCTGGAGGTAAATAGACGCGAACGGGACGGCTGCCGCTTGCTAATAGCGGACAGGCTATTTCATGTTTAACGACAGTACGCTTGAGATAAGCAGAATCAGTCATGTTAAGCACCACCTATGCAATATTTTATCCAAATTAGGAAACACTATCGCAGTATGATGTACATACCGCTTGTAATTAAAGGGTTGAAAACATGTGAAAAGGATGAATAAGATTTCAACTATTTTTCACAACTTAGACAATTTTGTAGTACTCTGTTATAGTATTTAAATACGCCTGTTATAACAACAATTCTCAAAATATTCACTTTTTTCGCGATATGTTTTGACCAAACGACTAAAACAGGTGTATAATAATTCTATAACAGAGAAACAAATTCTTCAAACTTTTATTGAGGTGAAAATGATGAGCAAGTTCCCATTTGAAGTTCAGACGGAAGATGTACAACCATTGTCCGTGTTGTCTCCGGAAGGCGAAGTCATCAATCCAGACATGATGCCTGAATTGACTGACGAGCAATTAAAAGAAGTTATGTACCGTATGGTATTTACACGCGCATGGGATGATCGTGCGATTAACTTAGGTCGTCAAGGCCGCTTGGGCTTCTACGCGCCAGTATCTGGTCAAGAAGCTTCCATGGTAGGTAGCGTGTATCCGCTCCAAAAGGAAGACTTTGTTGTTCCTGCATACCGTGACATGCCTCAGATCGTATGGCATGGTTTGCCGCTGTATCAAGCATTCTTGTATTCCCGCGGTCATCAGCACGGCGGACAGATTCCAGAAGGCGTTAATGTTCTTATGCCGCAAATCATCATTGGTGCGCAAATTTTGCATGCCATGGGTATTGCGAAGGGCTTTAAGTTAAGAAAACAGCCACAAGTTGCAATTACGTATACAGGTGACGGTGGATCTTCCGAAGGCGACTTCTACGAAGGCTTGAACTTCGCAGGCGCATTCCAATTGCCTGTTATTTTCTTTGTACAAAATAACGGTTATGCCATCACAACGCCATTTGCTAAGCAAACTGCAGCTAAGTCTATCGCTCACAAAGCGGTTGCAGCTGGTATTCACGGCATGCAAATCGACGGTATGGACGTATTGGCTGTTATCAAAGCCGTTCAAATGGCTGCTGAACGTGGACGTAAAGGCGAAGGTGCTACACTGATCGAGGCGTTGACTTACCGTTTCCGTCCTCACTCCATGGCGGACGATACAACCAAGTATCGTACGAAAGACGAAGAAGCAGAATGGTCGATCAAAGATCCAATCGTTCGTTTCGGTAAGTTCCTGGAGAAAAAAGGTCTGTGGACTGAAGAAGAAACAGCTCGCGTAAAAGACGAAGCGAAAGCGAAAGTCAATGAAGAAATCAAACGCGCTGAGCAAACAGAAAAAATGACAATTGCGGGTCTGATCGACACAATGTTCGAAAAGACACCACAACATTTAGAAGAACAAAAAGCGGATTTTAAATAAATTTCAGAAGCTGATACAGCTTGAACGGGACTGCAAAGCATAAGGACTTTGCGATAACGGTAAGGAGGAAACGAAGCAATGGCTCAAATGAATATGAAAGAAGCGATTCGTGACGCAATGCGCGTAGAATTGAAACGTGACCCTAACGTAATCTTGTTCGGTGAAGACGTAGGTCATGTGGGCGGGGTATTCCGTGCAACAGAAGGTTTGCAAAAAGAATTTGGTGAGGATCGCGTATTTGATACGCCGTTGGCAGAGTCCGCTATTGGCGGTATGGCAGTAGGTCTTGGCGTACAAGGATTCCGTCCAATCGCTGAAATCCAATTCGTAGGCTTTATTTATGAAGCTCTCGACCAAATGTGCGTACAAGCTGCACGTATGCGTTACCGTTCCGGTGGTCGTTACAATTCACCAATCGTTTTCCGTACACCTTTTGGTGGCGGTGTAAAAGCGGCTGAATTGCATACAGACTCCTTGGAAGGTTTGTTGGTGCAAACTCCAGGTATCAAAGTTGTAATTCCTTCGAATCCATATGATGCAAAAGGCTTGCTCATCTCTGCGATTCGTGACAATGACCCTGTCTTCTTCATGGAACATTTGAACTTGTACCATGCTTTCCGTGATGAAGTACCTGAAGGCGAATATACAGTAGAACTAGGCAAAGCTAACGTTGTGCGTGAAGGTAAAGACGTAACGATCCTCTCTTACGGCTTAATGGTTCATACATCAATGAAAGCTGCTGCTGAGCTCGAAAAACAAGGCATCGAAGCAGAAGTAATTGATTTGCGCACATTGATGCCGCTTGATATCGATACAATCGTTGCTTCTATTAAGAAGACAAACCGTTGCATTATCGTGCAAGAAGCGCAAAAAACATCCGGTGTTGCTGCTGAAGTTATTGCCCAAATCAACGAGAAAGCGATTCTTCACCTTGAAGCTCCAGTACTTCGTGTTGCAGGTCCTGATACGGTGTATCCATACGCACAGATCGAAGATCAATGGCTTCCGACTCCAGCGCGTATCGTAGAATCTGTTAACAAAGTTTTGAACTTCTAATATAGAACCGCAACAGATAGAGGAGGTAATTTGCAGTGGCAAAATTTGAATACCGCTTCCCTGAGCTTGGCGAGGGATTGCACGAAGGCGAAATTATTAAAATGCTTATTAAACCAGGTGATAAAGTTACGGACGACGATATCATCATGGAAGTACAAAACGATAAAGCAATCGTAGAGGTGCCATGTCCTGTTAACGGTACAGTACTTGAAGTGCTGGCTAAAGACGGTCAAGTTATGCACATGGGCGAAGTTGTAGCTATTATCGATGCTGAAGGCGACGTGCCTGAGCAAGCTGCACCAGCAGCAGAAGCGGAAGCAGCTAAAGGTGGAGCTGACACAACGGCTTCTCCAGCAGCAGAAGCACCTAAAGCTGATGCTCAAGCAGCGGCACCTGCTGCACCTAATCATGAAGTGTTGGCGACACCTAGCGTGCGCAAACTGGCTCGTGAATTGGGTGTTAACATTGCTGAAGTTCCTGGCACAGGCAACAACGGCAAAGTATCCCGCGAAGATGTAGAAGCATTTGCTAAAGGCGGAGCTCCAGCACCTAAAGCAGAAGCTAACACTTCCGAAGCAGCACCTGCAGCTAAAGCAGCTGCTCCTGTGGCTGCTGCAGATCGCAACGTTGAAGAAGAGCGTGTACCATTTAAAGGTATCCGTAAAGCGATTTCCAACGCAATGGTTAAATCGGCTTATACAGCTCCTCACGTTACGATTATGGATGAAGTGGACGTTACGGATCTCGTAGCATTCCGTACTCGCTTGAAACCGATCATGGAGAAGAAAGGTACAAAAGTAACTTACTTGCCATTTATCGTTAAAGCATTGGTAGCAGCTTGCCGTCAGTTCCCAGCTATGAACGCAATGATCGACGAAGCAGCCCAAGAAATCGTCTACAAAAAATACTACAACATCGGTATCGCAACAGACACAGACAATGGTCTTATCGTACCGGTTATTAAAGACGCAGATCGTCGCAGCATCTGGATGATCGCGGATGATATTAAAGACCTTGCTGGTCGCGGTCGTGACGGCAAATTGGGTCCTAACGAATTAAAAGGCAGCACAATCACGATTACAAACATCGGTTCTGCTGGCGGTATGTTCTTTACTCCAATCATCAACTATCCAGAAGTTGCTATTTTGGGTACAGGCCGTATTTCCGAGAAAGCCGTTGTTAAAAATGGTGAAATCGTTGCAGCACCAGTGATGGCTCTGTCCTTGAGCTTTGACCACCGTCTCATTGATGGCGCAACAGCACAAAACTTTATGAACTATCTCAAGCAATTGCTGGCTAATCCTGAATTGCTTGTAATGGAGGTGTAACCAAATGGTAGTGGGAGACGCATCTTTAAATATTGATACTTTGGTTATTGGCGCAGGTCCTGGCGGTTACGTAGCAGCTATTCGTGCTGCACAGCTGGGTCAAAGCGTAATGATCGTTGATAAGTCCGAAGTTGGCGGCGTATGTTTGAACCGTGGTTGTATTCCATCCAAGGCTCTCATCAGCGCAGCTCATCAATATGAAGTAACACAGCACGCTTCAGCAATTGGTATTACGGCTGAGAACGTAACCGTTGACTTCTCCAAAGTCCAATCGTTCAAAGCAGGCGTAGTTAAAAAATTGACTGGCGGCGTAGGCGCGCTCTTAAAAGCAAACAAAGTTCAAGTTTTCAAAGGTGAAGCAATGTTCATCAATGAGACAGAAGCTCGTTTGTTTAATGACCAAGAAGCACCACGTTACAAGTTCAACAACTGTATCATCGCTACAGGTTCCCGTCCGATTGAATTGAAGGCATTCCCGTTTAGCGGCCGTATCTTGTCCTCGACAGAAGCGCTTGAATTGCCTGAAATTCCAAAAAGCATGATCGTT
This sequence comes from Paenibacillus sp. ACRRX, assembly GCF_022346885.1. Classification (GTDB taxonomy): domain Bacteria; phylum Bacillota; class Bacilli; order Paenibacillales; family Paenibacillaceae; genus Paenibacillus_B. The sequence goes on along the minus strand of NZ_JAKRNK010000002.1, from coordinate 322,782 downwards.
ATCGGCGGTGGATATATCGGCGCTGAGCTTGGTCAAATGTACTCCAAGTTCGGAACAAAAGTAACAGTTATCGAGGGCGCTGACATGGTATTGCCAGGCTTCGATAAAGATATGACACAAATCGTATCCAAAAACATGAAGAAAACTAACGTTGAAATCTTTACGGGTGCTAAAGCGGAGTCCGCTACGCAAACAGACAAAGACGTTACAGTTAAATTCTCTGTTGGCGGAGAAACAAAAGAAGTAACTGCTGAATACCTGTTGGTTACGGTAGGCCGTCGTCCAAACACAGACGGAGAGCTTGGTCTTGACATGATCGGCGTGAAAATGACGGATCGTGGTTTGATCGAAGTTGATCACCAAGGTCGCACAAGTATTCCACACATCTACGCGATTGGCGACATCGTACCTGGTCTTGCGCTTGCGCATAAAGCTTCGTACGAAGGTAAAGTAGCTGCGGAAGCTATTTCCGGAATGTCTAGCGTTGTGGATTATAAAGCGATGCCGGCTGTATGCTTTACAGATCCAGAGTGTGCAAGCGTAGGCTTGTCTGAGTCTGAAGCAAAAGGCAAAGGCTTAAACGTGAAGTCGGGTAAATTCCCGTATGCGGGTAACGGACGTGCGTTGTCCCTTGGCGGCAGCGTTGATGGCTTTGTGAAGATCGTTGCTGACGCTGAGACAGGTGTAGTAATTGGTGCCCAAATCGTTGGACCAGAAGCCTCCAACTTGATCGCTGAGCTCGGCTTGGCAGTAGAGATGGCAGCTACATTGGAAGACTTGGCATTGACTGTACATGCGCATCCAACTCTTGGTGAAATCGTAATGGAAGCGGCTGAGGTTGTGCTTGGCCACCCGATTCACACTGTAAAATAATTGTCTCACTCTTTCTGTAAGGTTCTGTTTGAATTCTGTTTACGGTTCTATATATAATGCTGATACCCCCGGGCTCTGGAGCTGCGGGGGATTTTTTTATCAGACGCCTGTTAAGTGCATGATCAAAGCGTTAATGCAGCATAGTCAATAGCAAAAGTGATTAATTGTTTTTATAGCGGCTACCAAATATACGATTCGTCCAGATTGGTGACTTTTTGAGGTCACCAATGTTAAAATGAAACTCAACCTTGAGGAATTAGAACGGAGTGAAATGTAGAAATGAAAGCTTACTTGGAATTGCTGCAGGATGTGTTGGACAATGGCGTACATAAAGAGGACCGAACCGGAACCGGGACGGTATCCGTATTTGGACGGCAGCTACGCTTTGATTTGCAGCAAGGATTCCCGCTTGTAACGACTAAGCGTCTGCACCTAAAATCAATCGTGCACGAACTGCTCTGGTTTCTTAGCGGAGAGACTAACATTCGTTACCTGAAAGAGAATGGCGTTCGGATTTGGGATGAGTGGGCAGATGAGAACGGCGACCTTGGTCCCGTGTATGGCTCGCAATGGCGACATTGGGAAACAAAGGACGGCAGGGTCATTGATCAGATTACAAACGTAATAGAGCAGATCAAAACGAATCCGGATTCGCGGCGATTGCTTGTGTCTGCCTGGAACGTTGGTGAGGTGGAACATATGAAATTGCCTCCTTGCCATTATGTATTTCAGTTTTATGTGGCAAACGGAAAGCTGAGCTGTATGCTGAATATGCGTTCTGTTGATACGTTTTTAGGGCTTCCATTTAATATCGCAAGCTATGCGCTGCTTACCCATATGGTAGCCCAGCAGTGCGGACTGGATGTTGGAGAGTTTGTTTGGACAGGTGGAGATGTTCATATTTACTCCAATCATATGGAGCAGGTGCACACCCAACTTGCACGAGAACCGTTCCAACTACCTAAGCTTGTGATCAAGCGTCAGCCTGCTTCTATATTTGATTATAAGTTTGAAGACTTTGAGTTTGAGGGATATGAGTACCATCCCACAATTAAAGCCATTGTGGCGGTGTGATAGCATTTTAGGTATATAACTCGTGATTGAGACCACTTCAATCGGATAACGATACTAAGTAGGGAAGGAGGTATCTAGATATGGGTATTAGTATGATATGGGCCATGGATAGTCACCGTCTGATTGGTAAGGACAATGGGCTTCCGTGGCACCTACCGAATGATATGGCGTTTTTTCGTGCGCATACGCGGGGCAAGACGATTGTGATGGGACGAAAGACGTTTGATTCTATTGGTGGCAAGCCGCTTCCGAAACGGCCAAATATCGTGATGACACGCAATTTGGATTGGTCTCACGAAGGAGTAGAGATCGTTCATGGCGTTCAAGACGTGGTTGATAAGGCAGCAGGAGATGAAGAGATTATGGTCATTGGGGGGGCGGAGATTTACCGTCTGATGATGCCTTATGCCGATAAGTTATATGTAACACGGATTGAACATGAATTTGAAGGTGATGATTATTTTCCTGATTACGATGAATCAGAGTGGGAATTAGTAGAGGATATACCTGGTGTAGTTGATGAGTTGAACCGATATGCTCATCGATTTACAATATATCAGCGGAAATGCTAACTCAATGAGCTGTATTCATTGCCGAACGATTCGATGATTATATGCGTATTTCATTCGTCATTTAGTGCAAATGTTAGGACGTTTACTCTATGTCCAATCTACTGTGCTTCTAATAAGATATTGTGAAATAGACTGTCGAAAATCACATAAAATATTGTTGCACAGTGACGCGGTAAGTATATATGGTTAGATAAATTTACATGGGAATAGAGATACGGACAGACGGATGGAGGATAAATACGATGTCAACACCTACTGGCTTTATGGAATATACAAGACAAATCCCGGCTGATCGGGATCCATTGGAACGATTAAAGGACTGGGAAGAGTTTCACAAGCATATGAACGAAGAAGAGCTTCGACTTCAAGGAGCTCGTTGTATGGACTGCGGAACACCTTATTGTCATACCGGTATTGAGATTACGGGTGGAACCTCAGGCTGCCCGATCAACAATCTAATCCCAGAGTGGAACAGTTTGGTTTACCGAGGTCTATGGCGTGAAGCGTTGGAACGCTTGCATAAGACAAATAACTTTCCCGAGTTTACAGGCAGAGTATGTCCAGCCCCTTGTGAAGGCTCATGTACAGTGGGTTTGATTGGCAAGCCCGTCACGATTAAGACAATCGAACAAGAGATTATCGATCGCGGATTTGACGAAGGATGGGTGCGCCCTGAGCCGCCGAAACAGCGGACCGGCAAGAAAGTAGCTGTAGTAGGATCTGGGCCCGCAGGGCTAGCCTGCGCTGCACAGTTGAACAAAGCAGGACATCTAGTTACAGTGTACGAACGCGCAGATCGAATTGGCGGATTGCTGACTTACGGAATTCCGACGATGAAGTTGGAGAAGGATGTCGTTCAACGTCGTGTAGATTTGCTCGAAGCGGAAGGGATTCAATTCATTACGAACACGGAGATCGGCAAGGATATTGCTTCGGAACAACTTACGCAAGATTTTGACGCCGTCGTACTCTGCGGGGGTGCTACCAAGCCAAGGGAGTTCAACATCGAGGGTAGAGAGCTGAAAGGTATCCACTATGCTATGGATTACTTGAACGGCAGCATTAAGAGCTATCTCGATTCTAAGTTGGAGGATGGGCAATACATTAGCGCCAAGGAGCTGGATGTTATCGTCATCGGCGGAGGAGACACAGGTACAGACTGTGTAGCCACAGCTCTTCGTCACGGCTGTCGCAGCATTACACAGTTCGGGACACATAACAAAGCTCCTCTTGAGCGTGATACCGTCAATAATCCATGGCCTCAGTTTCCTAATGTATATACACTTGACTATGCTCATGAAGAAGCAAAGGCACTGTACGGCGAAGATCCGCGTGAATTCTCGATCATGACCACGAAGTTTGTTGGTGATGAGAATGGACACGTTAAAGAGCTTCATACCGTTCAGATTGAACGTATCGTCGATGAGACGGGACGCAAGATATATAAGCCGATAGAAGGTACGGAACGAGTATTCCCGGCGCAGTTAGTTCTGCTGGCAATCGGCTTTGATGGGCCAGAGCAAACGATCATCGAGCAATTAGGTCTGGCAACAGATCGTCGTTCTAACGTTAAGGCTCCATACGGCAAGTACACAACTAATGTAGACAAAGTATATGCGGCAGGTGATATGCGCAGAGGGCAGAGCTTGGTTGTTTGGGCTATTAATGAGGGCCGTGAGGCTGCCCGTGAAGTGGACCGTCATTTGATGGGAACAACGTTGCTGCCTTAATTTTTGATCCAGTATGTTGGACAGAATTTGGATTATTATCAAATGTTCGTTAGTAGCATATAGATGTTCGTTTTGAAGAAGACAGCTGGAAGCTGCGCCTAGTTACTAGTGCGCAGTTTTTTTGTTGGTCGTTGCAATTTATGCCTGACGGGAAGCGCTGCAATCTGATACACTAAGAAAGATGAGCAGAGAGGGGGGCGTGAATGGACAGCCTGAATGGAGGCAAAATTCTTGTCCTTGCAGAGAAACCCGACATGGGACGGACGATTGCGCAAGTGATTGAACCAAGAGCCAGAAAGTATCGTACACATTTAGAAGGTGAACGTTATATCATCACATGGGCAATAGGCCATTTGATTACGCTTGCTGAGCCGGATTCTTATGATCCTAAATATAAACGATGGAATTTCCGTGATTTGCCGATTATGCCTGATGCTTTTAAGATTGTGGCTTCACGCAGGACGATGGATCAGCTTAAAGCGATTGGAGAATTGGGCAAGCAGTGTCACTCGATTGTAAACGCGTGTGATGCCGGACGTGAAGGACAGTATATTTTTGCTTTGATCGAACAGTATTGGAAATGGCGCAAGCCTGTTAAGCGTCTTTGGATATCGGACTTGACACCGGAAACGATTCGGAGAGGGTTTGATGAATTACAGGATGCGAGCGCGTACGCAAATTTGACAGCGGCAGCACGGGCGCGGAGTGAAGCGGATTGGCTAATTGGCATGAATGCGTCGCGCGCCTTTACGACTAGACACAAGACGCTGTTATCAGTCGGCAGGGTGCAGACACCGGTGTTGGCGCTCATATACGATCGTCAGCAGGAGATTGACAAGTTTGAATCGGATTCTTACTTTGAGTTGACTGCACAATTTCAGCAGGAAGAACTCATTTACAAAGGAACACGGGTAGGGGATAGGATTCGCAGTGAAGAGGAGGCTGAACGGCTGAAAGCTAAGTTAACAGGTAAGCCTGGCCGGATTGCGGATTATCAAATCAAAGATGGCAAAGAATTTCCTTATCGATTGTATGATCTTACGTTATTGCAGCGTGAAGCTAATGGAAAGTATGGCTTTTCAGCGAAGAAGACACTTGACATTGCACAGTCTTTGTATGAAAAACATAAAGTAATAACTTATCCGCGTACGAACTCCAACTACTTAACGGAACAGAATGTGGGGTCTATGCATGATGCGCTGCGTATGCTGAACAGTATGGAACAATATCGCGAATGGGTGGCAAAAGCAGAGCCGAATCGCGTTCACACTGGAAACAAGGCCATTTGTCAGCCATCTAAAGTAGAAGATCACCATGCGATTTTGCCAACCAAAAAGAGACCAGGTACGTTGGCACCCGATGAGATGAAAGTATATGATATGATTGTGCGCCGGATGTTGTCTCATTTTTATCCACCTGCAACCTTCACTTTATATACTGTACTTACAGAAGTGGATACAGAAACTTTTAAGACAAATGTGAAGCAGTGGACAGATCGGGGCTGGAAAGTACTTTACGACCAAGATGAACGGACTAAATCGAGCAGCAAGAAGTCGCGCCCAGGATCGCCAGCAGACGATGACGGAGAGAAAGGGCGGCAGGATGAGCCAGAAGAATGGAATGGTGACAAACCGTTTCATGTGAATGCTGCCAATTCGGTAAGTGTCAAGCAGTTGGCGGTAGAAAAGAAGACGACACAGCCGCCGAAGGCATACACTGAGGGTACGTTACTGAAGGCGATGGAAAGCGCAGGCAAGCAGCTGGAAAATGAAGAACTTCGTGATGCCATGAAAGATTCAGGATTAGGTACGCCAGCTACACGTGCGGCAACAATTGAGCGTCTAAAGCAAGTAGGGTATGTAGGGATGACAGGAAAGCGCATCACCTTAACGCTAAAAGGTAAGACGGCAGTGGAACTCATCCGTCATGCAGGTGTTCAGTTGCTAACTTCGCCAGAGATGACTGGACAGTGGGAACGCAGGTTGACACAAATTGCTCGTGGAGAAGCTTCCAACACTACTTTTATGGAAGCTGTACGGAAATTTACGCTTCATGTGATTGATTGTGTGGACAAGCAGCGTCCCTTATCTGGAGAGCTCGTGCAGCAGATGGAAGAGGAAGGCAGCAAGAAACGGGGATCAAAGACTGCTGGCAAGTCTAAAAAAGAGTCAATCTCGAATCGGGCCAAAGGAAAAGGTCAAGAAAAAAGTTCTGTTCAAGCTCCCGAAGGGCTGCCTGAAAGCGATTCTTCCAACTCGTCCCCCTCGCTCCGCACCAATACAGGCTTTGGAGCGTGTCCGCGGTCGGGATGTGGCGGGCTAATTATCGAAGGTCGTAAGGGCTACGGATGCACGCATTTTAAGCAAGGATGCTCATTTGTCATTTGGAAGAAGCAAAAAGCGTCCGGTAAGACGATTTCGGAGACGATGCTGCTGGACTTGCTGACGAAGGGCAGGACGCAACTACTTTCCTTTACTAACGGGGGCAGCAAATTTAAAGGCAGATTGTTATTGTCTAATCCGGCGAATGGCGACCTCAGCATAGAACAAGCAGAAGCTTAATACTGTAGGGAACAAAAAGAAGCACACTCCTCCACGATGAGGGGTGTGCTTTCTGTGAGTAAGAGTGAGCGATATGATCATCGTCCAATCTTTATGTCAGAAAAGTGTCACAATGCATGTCTGCAATCATGAGCAAGATTAAAGGGATAACTTGGGTGTTCCTTGTCCAGATTGCCAATCCAGAATAACCTGGGGTACTTGCACCAGCTTCTCAATCGTTACAAAAGCTCCTTGAGGTTTGACTGTGAGATCCACCAAATTATAAGCCCATTCGGTAGCTTGCTTCAGATAGATAGCATTAAGTCCGTTGATTAATGCAGGCATTACATCTGTACGCAGAGAATTGCCAATCATCCAAGTTTTGAAGCGATCTAGTCTAAGGTGCTCGACAATGGATTCCAATGCCTCAGTTGTCTTATGCTGACGGATAAAAATTCGATCGCCGAAGTAGGTAGACAACTGCATCTGGTCAATCTTGCGCTGTTGAATGACAGCTTCTCCACCAGTGTATAAGAACAACTCGTGTCCTTCGTCACGCAGCTTGTCCAGCGTATCAATCATACCGGGGTACGGCTCTACTTCAGTCTCATACACACTCATGCCGAGTTTCCACAGCAGTTCCATCTCTTGTGGAGAGACTTCTCTTCCGGTCAGCGTGCTGAAATGTATTAATGTGTGTTGTAGTGATTGTGGAAAATGTTCACTTACAAATCCGGTTTTCTGTACTTCTGTGATGTCAAATTCGGATTGAACACGCTGCACATCCTGCGCGTTAACGCGATAAGCTGCAAACCAGGTCGTCATTAAATCAAGGAATTGTTCACTTACAGCGTCAAAGTATTTGTTGCAGTATACAAGTGTATCGTCTAGATCAAACAGTATCGTTTGGTTTGAATGTTTGGATGCGTTAGGCATCACAGTCACCTCCAAGCTTGCTTGACGTTCGATTGGAAATGACTTAGCTTATAAAGCGTATAAAGTCAACTGCATAAACTCGAAAGCGTCAAGGCTGCACGTAATCTTCTAAAAAGACGGATAAGTCCGCCAAACCTTCTTGCCTTAATGCGATTTGTTCTACTTTTCCGCTCCAATAGGTGCGAATATAGCCGGCTGAACGCAGCACAGCTAGATGATGCTGAACCGCGTTTTTGCCTAGATTAAGATGCTCAGACAACTCTGCAAATGTAACAGGGTTAACTGCGATCATTCGTAATATACGCAATCTCGTATCATCTGCAAGGGCTGAGATCATCCTTTTTAACGATTGCGGAGGCGTATCCGCCGTGTCTTCGGGCAAATCGATGGAATACAGCATCAGAGTGGAATGCTTAAACGTACACGTATTGTTAATCGGCCGATAGTGCCACATCGGTGCAAGCACGACCTCTTGAATTTCCCCATCCGTATCCAACACAACACCGTTAGTGGCAATTTCAATCAGATCTGTTGGATTCATTTTGCTCATAAGTCGGCGCTTTTCATTCGCATCCGCAATTAATGCTGGTTCCCATAATGGCACAGACCATCTTAAGTAGTGATCATACCACAGGATGAGGGCGGGTATGTAAACCTGGCGAATCCGATCTATACATGCTTGATCATAAGGCAGACCGTACAATTGAATGATGCGCGACCAGTCATCTTCGGTCATGCAACCCAGTTGAGTCAAAAATAACGGAATGTCGTGTGGGTGTTCTCTTTCCAGGGCGGCTGCAAACAATATATCAAATTCATGCATGGAATATTTTCGAAGCAGGGTGGATTGTTCAATCGCATCTGTCGATAGTTGCGCTTCCACTTGTTGAATCCAATTCGGACCGCCTTCCACGTTACGAATCCATTTCCGATGCACGTACAGCATGTAACTGCCAATAAGCTCATAGATCGGTGAGCAATCGATACGAACATGAAGGGACATGCGTTGGAACCTCCTTAGATAAGGGTTCTATGGTCGGTATTACTTATTCATTATGAATTGAATTGCATACGATTGTCTACTATAATGTTGAAATGCCTCGATATTCTTCTTACAAAATCAAATTTATTGCTATAAAGTGGAAATAGTTTGTCAGAATAGATTTTTGAAGATGATCAGCGAAGTAAGTCATAATAATGCCAATGAGATTGATCAAATGGTTAGAGATATCATGGAAATATTTCTTAAGATAGATTATGTATTATATATAGAAACAAAAAAGAATAACTGAAGTTGGTATAGAGTTTTGGCACATGCAATATATGCATTCAAGCCGATTGTTTATGAGAAACATGGGGATATATTACCTAAACTTGAAATTTGAAAGAAGGTTAATTCAAGCTAAGCAGAAGTTACTGTAGTAGTTATTTACTTTAATTAAGAAAGGATTGGTTATGTGTTGACCGTGACAGTCCAAACGCATGATTCACTCTATCGGCATGTATCAGTTTTCGATAGTAATACGACTTATCAAAGTACAGTAGAAAAAGTTACTAGGACTTTAAACAGGAAGAACTTCTCAATATCAATTAAATCGGATGAGATGGCCTTCTTTAAAAGTATTAACACCGATGAAATTATAAAATGGTCTTTCGACTAATAAACGATGATTATAGGGGAGATTCCTCATGGCTAGAAAGAAATTCAATTCAGTTGCAGAGGCAGCAGCATACATAATTGCAAATGACCTTGATCAAGAAACAAGGGATTTTGTTGTTCAACTGGATAGCAGCGAAATTATCAATTTACATTTTACCTTAGGGATGCATGTACGGAATAAGTATGACGTGATTTTTGATGAGGGTGATTCATTCTTTCCAACTCATAGAGACGACGTTTCATTGATGGTATTAAAAGAAATCCATAGAAAGTTAACTGATAGTGCTTAAAAAGTGGTTTTATGAAATAGAAGGTGACTAAACATGATGTCAAAACACACCTTTGAATGGGGATGAATAAGTTCAAAAAGCAGACGAGAAAGTGATTTTAAATGGATTTATGTTTATATGTGTGATTAATGAAATTCCAAGTAATAAATCGGTTTGTTTTAGGATTTATCCCTCCAATACAAAGACATCCTATTTCGAGGTGTTTTTCTCTTGGGGTAGTAATTGGTTCATAAACCTGCATCATCCACGGACTTGTGCTATTTTAATTGCATATGCCATTGATAAGGGTTGGAAATATTACCGCGAAAAACAACAGATTCGTATTGAACGTGGTGACTTTCTCTTAGATGAGCTGTCAATAAAAATACGATAAATGTAGTGGTGGACTGAGACTTGAGATGTTTACAAATGAAAAATGGCCTCATTATACCTCAAATGCAGTAAGAGTCAGAGGTAAGCGTATACGAAAGCGTGTTTCCGGTTCCGTTTTGACATGCTTCAAATCATTCCACCTTGGCTTTCCCTTCGTCCGTATACCAACCAAAGCGCCCTTATTGAAACACGGAAGAGGCTCCTCTAAGCCTGAACAATAAGGTGGAGACAATTTATAAACCCTATAGTTAAATAATATCTTTTTGGGAGAGATGACAGCATGAATATTAATAATACATTTGAAGTGTCAAAGAAAATTGCAACATTGGCAGACGAGTATAATGAGCTATCTTCGAAAGAAACTGATGAAGTTCTTAGGAACAGGTATACCGAATTAACTTTTCAATTAGATGAGATTTATTCTGAGCTGCTTCAAATCTCTAATTATTATCCAGATGATAAAACAGAGAAGATGGTTACGATAACAAAATCAATAGAGGGACTTTCAGCACATACACAACTTGTATTACTTCACGAGTATGAGAAAGAAAATTTGGCTCTTGTAGAGGATAGCAGTATGGAGGTTTATTTAGTGCCTTTAGATGCACTTAAACAAGAATAAAAGCTGACTTTCTTGGGGGATAGTGAAATCTCAGAATAATCTAAAGGGGAATATTTAATGAAAAAAGATTATTTTGGTAAAGTAGACAAATTTCTTTAAGAAGGAATAGAATCCAAGTCCGTGAGATCCTGGCTGCTTGGATTCTATTCGGTTTGAAAAGTACTAAAGAAACAGGACAGAAATGACTATTTTCCATATGATGTTGTCACTAAGGAGATTTGAGAGAATAGAGAGGAATTGCAATTCGATAAATAAAAGAGAAGAAGGTAAGTCATAAATTAATTATGGAGGCTAAGACGTGATGTCTTACAGGTGATAGGAAGACAAGAGGAATTTGGAGTTCAGAGTTTTGTAATGATTATACTAGATGTAATGTCATTAAATCCATAAGGAACCAAGTCGCTTATTTCCACTCCGGGATAATTGGCTGTGCCCCTGAAACTTAAGCTTCTTCCAGTAAAATCGGCATGCTCATAGATGGTTATGTCATATGCTCCTACAATGCGAATCGATGAAACTTTATCATTGAGTTGAATAGTGTTCGCGCTAGAAAGTAATCTAATCCAATCACCGCTCATTCCAGCATGATCATACAAGTAAACACCAAAAAGATCAGCGTTACTGTCGTAAGCTGAAACCCAGACAGAGGAGACGGTATCGTTTCCAATATACTCATCACTCAGGTCTCGGTCGCTAAAATTATAAGTGGTGCTGCGACCAAGATAAGCTAGATGTTCAAATACAGTAACTTGTGCACGATCACTTTCAAATCTGATAGAAGAAGCCATGTCATTGAAGCCGCGCTCATCCAGTCTATAAATAAGACCTGGAACTAGACCTATGCAATGACCCTGATAGTCTGCATCCGTACATAAATAGGCAACTGGTCGAGGTGGTGGGTCGAATATGCCCGCGGACACTGGAATTGACCCTAGTGTGATAAATACCAGCACAAACGTTGTAAAAGCTCCTATTAACTTAACTACACCTTTCATGTAAATCCCTCCTATTAGCTAATTTTTAATACAGATATACTCTATTACATTTATCAAAATATGGCAATTAAAATTAATGTGAATTGTTCATTTATTTGGGATACTACGTATAATTATAACTTTTACATTGATAGATACCGGTTTTTATGTTTATATTTTGTTTTATTGCTAAACTATATAACTTAAATACGCAATAAAATTGACATATGTTTAATTAAACATTAAAAAGGGCTGATGCTTTACTAATCCCATGCTTTTGTGACTTTTTTGTGATTTTTGTATGTAGTCTCGGGTGGAAACCTTGCTACAAAAGGTTGCTTTGTTAAGCACTCATCATATAATGTTAAAAGGTTGGCTTGTCATTGCATGGGTCAGATCGTATCCATGCTTTTTGTTGTGTAATTTACAGATATAGTGGAGGGAATGAAATGTTAGCATCTCGTCGTCCCACAACATCCTCTACGTGGCAGTTTGTTATCTTAATCGTAGTTGTTATGTTCACAGGGCTGAGCCAAGGCTTATTGCTGCCTTTGTTGACGATATTTTTGGAAAGGATGGGGGTTCCGTCCGATGTCAATGGATTAAATGCCACAGCTTTATATGTCGGTGTTTTTGGCATGATGTTCTTAGTTGAACGTATCCTAATTAAGGTCGGATACAAGCGGATGCTCCTTGGAGGAATGATCGTAGTTACGGTGGCATTGGGATTGTTCCCATTGTTTCCTAGCATAGGCGTATGGTTTGTGTTGAGGATTATCGTTGGCATGGGAGACAGCGCCTTGCATTATGCGACGCAGCTGTGGGCAGTGTCTGTAAGTCCTGCCAATCGTCGCGGCCGGAATATCTCGCTATACGGCATGGCGTATGGAGTAGGCTTCAGCTTCGGGCCGTTAGGTATCAATTTGTTGAAAATCAGCGATGCTGCTCCATTTATCGCGATCGTATGTATGTTCTTCGTTGTCATTTTGATCGTGTGGTGGAAGCTTCCTAGCCAGCAAGCAGATGCAGTTCATGGCGCAGAACGCCCAGAAAAGCGCTACCGCCGCTCATACCAGTGGGCTTGGTTCGCTTTGCTGCCGCCGCTTCTGTATGGATATATGGAAGCATCAATGAACAGCAATTTCCCGATTTATGCGCTCCGCATTGGGCTTGAACAGCACTGGATATCCTATTTACTGCCGTTCTTCGGCATAGGTGGGCTAATTCTTCAATTGCCATTAGGTATGCTGAGTGACCGGGTTAATCGTAAAGCCGTATTAATCAGCTGCGGCTTGCTTGGAGGGGGAGGATTTTTCCTCATCCCACTAGTTGGAGATAACCCTTGGGCTATTCTCGTATTATTTATGTTAGTGGGTGGATTAGTGGGATCGTTCTTCTCCCTTGGTTTGGCATATGCGGCAGATATATTGCCGCGCGCTTACTTGCCATCTTCCAATGTCATAGCGTCCATCCATTTCAGTATCGGAAGTATTATTGGCCCTAATCTCGGTGGTCTGGGTATTCAATATGTCTCGATTGGAAGTATGTTCTACCTGCTTGGCATCTGGTACATTTTATTCTCGGTGATGGGCTTCCGTTTCCGTGGGAAAGTAAGAGAAGCAGCATGATGATTCCGTTATTATCACGATCATAATGTAAACTTTCATTCAGGTCGTTACTTTGTTCAAGAGTTGGAAGACGCTTGCACGAAGTGGCGACCTTTTCTATAATTTAAGGATAGCGTCTAAGTGAAGATAATTACATATAAAGAGGCGCTGGTAGACTTAAGTAGGAATCCATTTTGGTGTATAAAGGAAGAAATCGGCATTGGTGTAAGCATGTGATCATGGATTAGGGTTGGGGAGGAGACAAGGTCATGTTAAAAATAGAGAGGCTGAACAAACAATATCCACCTTCAACGACGGTGCTGCGTAACGTATTTGCAGATATCCATAATGGAGAGTTTATCGGTATTGTAGGTGCTAGCGGAAGCGGAAAGTCGACATTGCTGAAATGCTTGGCGCTGCAGGAGAGTTGGACAAGCGGTAAATATACAATTGATGGTACAGACATTTTTAAGCTTGGATCATCAGGTAAAAGTAAAGTCAAACGAGAATGCGCTTACTTGGAGCAAAATCCAGTACTATCATCTAACCGAAAAGCGTTAAAAAATGTGTTAATTGGCAGAGCGCATCAAACACCGTTATGGCGGATGGTAACAGGGATGATCCGGAACGATGATTATATGGGAGCGATGGATACGCTTGAACAGCTCGGCTTGCTCGATAAAGCGCATATGATTACATCCAATCTCAGCGGTGGAGAAAAGCAGCGAGTAGCTATAGCGAGAGCATTGGTGCATGGCGCGAAGGTGATCTTGGCAGATGAACCTGTATTGGGATTAGATCCGAAATCAGCCGAGTCAGTTCTGAGCACGTTCAAAGATTTGTGTGAACGTGAGCAATGTACGGTCATTGCGGTGTTTCATCAAGTCGAATTAGCAGAGAAATATTGTTCGAGAATTTGGGGACTGGCTGATGGGGAGATTAAAGTTGATATTCGCGGTCGTAGGCTGCTGCATGGTGAAAAGATGAAATTATCACTATAAAAATAACAATCCCGCCCGTTTAAATGGAAGGAAAAACAGCCATTTCAAAGGTGGGATTGTTATTTGTTTATTATGGAGGAAGTGTCCATTCGTTGTTATCGTGAGGATGAATATTATTTTTATCAAATGTAATTGATGGGGATTGTTAATAATGTCCGTTTGCTGTCATATTCTTTTATTAGTATAGTCTAAAGGAGTGTTAAGATGGCTACGACGTTATATCCGCTTCCTGTGCCTATCGTACCTCACAAGATCAATAAACCGAAGTTAGAAGTATATGTGCCGCAAATTTTAAATGCCCAAGCCCCGCTCGCAGCCAAGACGATCAATCAGATGATTCACCAAACCGTCATTGAGCTCATTCGGATGACTGGTTATGAAGAAAACGAACAGACAGAAGTTATGGGGTCTTTTGAAATCAAGCTAAACGAAAGAGGATTGCTCAGCCTAACGTTAACTGTGTACGGATATCCGCAAGGAGCAGCGCATGGCATGACTTATCAGCGTGGCCTGACATTTGATGTTAATACAGGAAAGCTGTATATGTTGTCTGATTTATTTAAGCCAAGCGCCCCTTATGTGGAGTTATTAAGCGCCAATGTGAGTCGACAGATTAAGCAAAGAGACATCCCTACGCTGGAGCCTTTTACTAAAATTAGACCGGATCAGGATTTTTACATGACCGATAAAGCACTGGTCCTTTTCTTTGGTTTGTATGAATTGGCTGCTTATGTTTATGGTTTTTTATATTTTCCGATTTCTATTTATGATCTGAATGATATTAAGGCTGAAAATGGTGTCATAGATACATTGTGGTACTAATATTAAGCAGGTCACGCTGTGCTATTCACGAGGAAGAGCAACTTGCTTTGTAATGGGTTTGTCACCTATTGGTGACATTTTTTTTTTATAATGAGAAAGGTGCGCAGGGAGCAGTATGGGTCTCTAATCCTGATGACTAAGACTGAACTCGGCAACATAAAAGTGAATGTGCGCTTTCAGTTGTAAGTAAATGTTCAGCACAAGGCTAACTAGATATATAGTATATGTATTCTCGTTACTAATTCACCAAATAACTCGTATAATTAAGTATTGTTTGCGAACAATGTAAACAAGAAATGGGTATGAAAAGAGGGATGAGATTGAGAAGCGTGCGCTCAAGACGCAGCGTATGGATAGTGCTCGTTGTGTTCACTTTTCTGCTGAGCGGTTGCGAATGGGTGCAAGACCCCAAATCCTTATTAAGTGTGCCTAGATTGCCTGATGAACAGGCGAGCCTGATGAGCATCATAACTTCGCATCTGCCGGAGGGAGGCGCTATTATTCGTCCAACGAATTCGTCGGATAATAGTGCGATCCGGATTGCCGATCTGAATAACGACGGACAAGCTGAGGCTATCGTATTCTACGAGACACCTGACCGCGAAGTTCGAATACACGGGATGATTCTACAAAGTGATGGCAAGACATGGAGCAAGACGGTTGATTTTGATGGAGAAGGCGTTAAACTGGATCGTGTCGATATCGTGGACTTGACCAATGATAATACGCTGGACCTGGTGATTGGATACAGTTACCCGGAATCAGATTCCAATAAGGGCATGATTATTTATTCATTTAATAACAATCAGTTAACTAAAATATTTGAGCAGCCTTATGCACAATATGTCATTGACGATCTTGATCGGAATATGAAGAACGAGTTGTATGTAGTCACGAACCACAAGTCGAAGCCACCGGTATTAAGTCAGTATAAATACGATGAAGACAAGTTGAAGAAGATGACGGAAAAAGTGATGGACAATGAGATCAATGGGTTCTTGAATGTCATGTCTGGTTATATTAGCAAGGACAAGCGGGGCATTGTTATGGATGCTAACGCGGGTGCTAATTACAGTTTTACAATAGCGGTTACCTTATCAGAATCTGGAGAGCTAAAAGAAGTATTTCCGAAGGATCTAACAATCAAAAAACGAACGATTTTAAGTTCGGATATTAACGCAGATGGTATTATTGAGATCCCCATTCCAGAGCGTCCTGAGGGTTGGGAAGACTATTATGAAGAGTATGAGATCCCATTTTTCCAAAGTTATTATCAATGGGATGGAAAAAATGATTTACGGCTTGTCCAGAAGCAGTTCAGGGATTATATGGAGCGGTTCCATTTTACGATTCCTGTGTCCTGGTATGGACGCGTATCCATTGATACAAAGTCCAATATTAATGAATACTTAAGATTTATTGATTTTAACACCAATGAAACATTAGCGGAGGTCCGCTTCTTCAGTGTCGAGACATGGGAGCGTTACAAAGATAAGTGGACTTATTTAGCTGCTTATGGTGACGAAGTCATCGGTATATACAGCAAAGAACAACTGCGGCTGAACGACGGTACGCCTAAGCTGCCAACCGTAGAACAGACCAAGCCCGAGGAAGCAGTAAAGCCGTAAAGTAGAAAGGAGTCATCAGAAATGACTAAAATATTAATTATGGAAGATGAAGAGTCCATTCGCAGCTTTATTGTCATTAACCTGAAACGAAATGGGTTTGAGGTTGTGGAAGCCTCAAATGGTAATGAAGCGTTGGAGAAACTGTTAGTAGATCCCACCATTGATATTGCTCTCCTGGATGTGATGGTGCCTGGGATAGATGGATTCGAAGTATGTAGGCGCATTCGGGAGCAAAATGAACGAATCGGCATTATATTCTTGACTGCCAAAGTGCAGGAACAGGACAAGGTGTATGCCTTGTCTGTCGGTGCTGATGATCATGTCAGCAAGCCCTTCAGTCCAACAGAGCTTGTTGCGCGTATTCAGTCATTATTGCGGCGTGTGCATTCGTACCAGCAAGCATCTCAGAAAGTGATTTATCATTCAGGACCATTTACGTTGGATCTGATCGCAAAGCGATTTCTCAAACACGACGAGGTCATTGACTTAACACCAACGGAATTTTCCTTAATCCAATATTTTATGGAAAAGGAAGAAATGACACTTAGCAGAGATATTTTATTGGATCATGTATGGGGCAAAGATTATATGGGTGATCCAAAGATTGTGGATGTGAACGTTCGGCGTTTACGTCAAAAGATAGAAGACGAGCCCTCATCACCAAAATACATTGAAACAGTTTGGGGACATGGATACAAATGGAAGGGAACCGTTTCTTCATAAAACCAGGCATTCGGCGTTCTGTCGTAATGCACTATTTTATCGTTGTGTTTTTAACGATGTTGATATTGGAAATTATCTTTATGCTGGCAGTACGGACTTATTATTATGATTCAGTCTCCAATCATCTCAAGTACCACGCTTCTGCGACATCATCTTACTATCAACGATACGTTAGCATTTTGTATTCTGAAGATGATCGAACCTGGCTGCCAGAATTACTGAAGCTGTTTCATCTGGAAAAAGCAGAAGTGCAAATATTGGATAAGAACGGCAATGTGCTCATCTCTTCAAGTGGATTTCAGATCAGTGATGTGATCAAGACATCAGACGTGATTACCGCCTCGCAAGATCTGAAGACTACAAGGTGGGTTGGCAAGCAGATCGGTACGGGAGAAACGGTCATGTCGCTGGCTACTCCGCTAATGGGAAAAGGCGATATACAGTATATACTTAGGCTGGTAACATCAATGGAAACCGTAAACAGCAGGTTAAACAACATCGTATTGTTGTCCATTGTGGTATCTATTTCTGTGCTGGTGTTAGTGTTAATTGTAAGTTTTGGGTTAGCTAACTCAATTGTCAGCCCCATTAATGAAATTACAGCAGCGTCTGCACAGATGGCACGAGGGAGATTTGACATCAAAGTGAAAGAAGGCTATAAATATGAGCTTGGTGATTTGGCCAAGACACTGAATTTTATGGCACACGAGATCGTACGCAGTAATGAATTAAAAAATGATTTTATCTCTTCTATATCTCATGAGCTTCGAACACCTTTAACAGGTATCAAAGGCTGGAGTGAGACATTACAGTCAGGCAGTATGACCGACCAGGAAGAAATGAAGCTTGGGCTGAACATCATTACGAAGGAGACTGATCGTCTTATTGGTCTGGTAGAGGAATTGCTTGATTTCTCAAAGCTCCAGCAGGATCGTCTTCAGCTTCATTGGCAGCCTGTTAAGCTCCATTCTTTGCTGGAAGAGACGCTGTTCCAGGTTAAGATGAAAGCTGATCAGAAGGATATTACACTTAAACTGGAACATTCTGAATCATTCCACTCAGAATGTGAATTGTATGGAGACACGAATCGATTAAAGCAAGTATTTCTTAATTTAATCGATAATGCTATTAAGTTTTCACCTTTGCATTCTACAATCACCGTCAGGCTGGAGTGGAATGATCAACAATGCGAGGTTCGTGTAATTGACCAAGGTATTGGCATAAGTGAAGATCATCTGACTAAAGTGATGGATAAGTTTTATCAGGTGAACCCTGATCGTGGAGGTACGGGACTAGGTCTGGCCATAACAGATGAAATTATTAAAGTTCACGGTGGCGAGATGACGATCCTAAGTGAGGCAGGACAAGGCACAACCGTGCTGGTATCCTTGCCGAGTCGTCATGAGCCGCCTGTTGCGATGAATCGGACAAGCATATAGAAACTAAGCTAGGCTGCAAGCTGGCGTCGGTACTCTATTATCGTATTTCTTGGACGAGCCTGTTGCGCAAATGACTGCAGATTTACGAGATATGTTCGTTCGTATTTGCCTTGGACTGAACAGCGTATTGAAGAATGGTTAAAACTTACGGTTATAGATTAAGCACTCCAGCATTAAACGAGATCATGAATCATCAGCCCTTTCGCTTCCTAATAAGAAGTTGGAAGGGCCTTATTTATGTTTCTTGATATTTCTCATGTAACACTCCTCGAAGTCGTGTAAATATCCTTTACTCCGTGAAAAACACCTACTTCTTATGATGAAATTACTATACTACATAAACAAGACTCGTAAGTGAAAGGAGCAGCAGTATGACGCCCAATGCAGAAACAACCGTTCCCGGCCAAGACAAAAGCGTGGCTTGTTACATGCAATCGTCTGCGACATTTTACAATAATGAAGCTGTGCTTAGGTATTCGTTTATGCCAATCTGCCCTGTTAAGAATACAGTATCCATAGAAGCGAGGAGGCGATTATAATGCCAGTAAAGACCGGCAGCGAGTATATAGAGCGGATAAACCAAAATCTCCCCGATGTCTGGATCGCTGGAGAGCGAGTACAGAGACCTATCTCGGAACATAAAGCCTTCAAAGGACTCATGGCTACACAAGCTTCTATGTATGACATGCAGCATGCCAAGGAATCGCAAGCAACAATGATTTATTGTTCGTCCTTGACAGGCGATCCGGTCGGGTTGTCCTTCAAACAGCCCAAAACCAAAAGAGATCTTGTTATGCGCAGGCAGATGATGCAGTCATGGGCAAGCGTCCATCACGGCTTCCTGGGACGTTCTCCAGACTACATGAACACCGCCATTATGGCTTTCTCCGCTGCAGCGGGGGTACTTGAAGAGAAGTATCCCGAGTATGCTTCTAACCTGAAGCGGTATTATGAATATTGCAAGGAGAATGACATTACGCTTTCTCACGTGTTCATTCAACCTAAAGCAGGAAGAGCCTCTACTTTCCTTCGGACATTCGAGGAGCCGGAATCCGCTCGAGTAGTAGAGAAAAATAAAGATGGGATCGTAATTCGTGGAGCTTTTCTTTTAGATACACAAGGAGCAACTTCGGACGAGATTTTTGTGTTTCCTCCGCCATTCTCATTGTCAGTAGCTGAGGAAAGCCCTCATTCATTTGCCTTTGCTGTTCCAAGCAATCTTAAAGGTGTTAGTTATGTGTGCAGGGAGAGCTTTGTAGGCGGAGAATCCACTTATAATTATCCGCTCAGTTCTAGATTTGAAGAAATGGATACGCTTGTCCTGTTTGATGATGTAACAGTTCCTTGGGACCGTGTCTTTGTGTACGGTGATGAAAATATGTCGTCCCGATTAATGGAAGAAAGTCATTTTCATACCCATGCAGGCACACAGATTATGTGCAAAAATATTGCCAAAACGGAGTTTTTGTTGGGGACTATAGAAATGATGGTTGAAGCTGCTGGATTGGATAGTCATGACCATATTATCGAGAAAGTTACCGAGGTAATCGTAGCTTTAGAGACACTTAAAGCATTTCAGCTTGCGGCAGAGAATGGAGCAGCTCTAGATCGATGGGGATCTATGCTTCCTAATAAGAAGCCGCTGCTGGCTGCGAATGTATATTTTCAAAAGATATATCCACGTTTAATTGAAATCGTTCAACTAATTGGTGCCAGTAATTTGATTATGATTCTGGATGAAAAAGAATTTAATACCGATATGAGTAATCAATTGAATCGATATATGAAGAACATAGACATTTCAGCCAAAAAAAATGTGCAGTTGTCCAGATTAGCATGGGAGCTAAGTGTCAGTTCATTTGGTGGTCGGCAGACTGTCTATGAGCGTTTTTTCTTTGGAAATTCCTCTATGGTGAACAAGCGTCTCTATACAGATTACCAAGGTGGCAGGCACAAGTATATGGATCGGATCAAAACCTTTTTGTCATAACTGAGGTATCATAATTATATGGGCATTAAGATAAACTGAAACAGGCAATATTATGTGTTTATACCTATAACAAGTTAGATAAGAAAACAAAGAGCGCGTTGATTCCGGTTCTTTTTATTTTGGGCTATGGCAGGTAAGCAAGCATGGGGGAAGGCGCGTGTACGCAAAATACTCATCACACATCTACTGCTTTTGCTCTTCTTACTGAGCTGAATAACGTTAACGATAGTACACTTGCTGTAGCTTGTTCTTTAGTGTTGATATGTTCCAATTTAAGAAAATAGTGGTGAACACAAAACCAATCTCCATGAGGGGGTTCATACTCAACTCCAAGCACTTCACAGGCGATTCAATGACATAATAAAAAATTTACGGTTCATTTATGATGTAGGCGACGTGCTGGCACTGGACCAAATAATTGACGCTTCAGCACAGCACGTTGCAGCTTAGCCCGATATGGTAAGCTGCAATGGAACGATTACTCATCGATTAGTGATTGGATATCGAAAATGCAATCCTCACCTGTAATGCAGCAATCGTTTATCGTCTGCAGTCAATTCCATAAGACATCCTTCAATTTGCTCATCCGTTATACGTGTACCTCGTTTTTGATAGGAATAGTCTGGCTGCAAGGGTTCCTCACTTCCCATTTTACTTCGAAACTTCTCGGTTTTGATCATCATAATAGCTGGAGCTTGGGCGATTTACCATCATTAAAACAAGCTTAATCTCTTATACTTGTTTGATCTGGAAGTCTGCTATTTCCATTTGGTCAGCAAATGAGAGGGCTTTCTTGTTAATGTTTCTATCGTTGCACTCGTATAGAGTGCATAGGAGTGATTATGAGGATGTTAAGCGCTCTATCATTTCCTATCCATGCACTCATGTAGAGTGCGACCTGTCAAAAAGGAGAGACTATGAAAGTATTAGAGTTTCTATCCACGCACTCGTGTAGAGTGCGACTTCGGGCAATTTGTGATCATTACGATATGGACCTGTTTCTATCCACGCACTCATGTAGAGTGCGACCTGGACGCATCTAATATCAGCGTTTGACTCTAAGTATGGTTTCTATCCACGCACTCATGTAGAGTGCGACACTCACCTCCGCTAGGTTCATCCGTCCGGAATGGGTTTCTATCCACGCACTCATGTAGAGTGCGACTCTGTTAACAACGCAGTTATTCGGACAACCTCATCGTTTCTATCCACGCACTCATGTAGAGTGCGACTGCGAAATTTGATCATTAAAATCCAAAATTACAATAAATATGAGTAAAAACATCAAAATAAATAACAAAACATTTAATTAGATCAACCAGAGACTTGTGAAATCTATTATAAATGGTACAAAATAGAAAATATTTGGTGCGGATCTCCCGTGGATTTCATGTGCACCTCACATTCGCACCATAACAAACTGATATTAGATACATAATTCACTTATTATAATTATCGCTTATTAAATAGTAGAATACAATTCCAAAAAGTAATCTCTGGGTACACTTAAGATTCACACCAAAACACTTTTTCCGTGCTAAGCGATTACTAATCATAAGATTTATGCCTGCAACTTCTTCAGCATACAGTCGCGTGAATAGATATCCCTCCAGTGATACTGTTATAGGATAGGATAATCAACAATTACGATACTACATATTTAGCTTTTAGAATATATGTACTAAAAATGAAAGTAAAATTAAAAAAGGAGATTCCAAATGATTAAGATAAACAACAGCACCGTTCCATTATATGTTATATGTATATCCGTCCTCGTTTTAACCTTGATGTTTACTATTCACCCTCAAAACTCCACTGCTAGAATTGTTCTGAACTATGATCAAAACTGTCTGGAAGACAGCTTAAAAGTAGCCGAAATAAATGCACATACGTTGGCTTTCTGCCACAAACGTCAATCAAATAATATTTATGCCTTTACTCTTTATGAAAATAAAATCCTATCTTCAATCATTATCCCCCAGCCAACACAGCAAAAGATGAATTGGAACTTTTCTAGAAATCGAATGTACTCCGTAATTACAGGTGAGATACAGGATGCAAACATTAGTAAGGTTGCAATAGACTCTATTGACCAGAGCAGCATTATCATCCTAACGATGAATGACGATCGTAGAATCTTTTTTACTGTTACAGACCTATTGCATTCGCCCGTTATTCGAGGGTTGGATTTTCAAGAAAACGTATTATATTCTAGTATAACCGCTGCATCACCTTAAAATCGTATGGCAGAGTAATAGATTGCAATAAGCAGCCAATTTGGCGGGGAATAAATTTGAGCAGCAGCTTGAAGCTTGATGAAAGGTTTAATTTGTATTACATTTGATTCTCAGGTGTGGTAATTTTAAGAAACTACATAAAGAAAGGATTATATAACCATATGACTAATTATCAACTTATCAGTGATTACAAGGACATCAATAGATATAAGGAAAGCTTTAATGAATTAGCACAAATCGTATTTGAGCTCGACTTCAAAAAATGGTATGAAAAAGGGTGCTGGACCGACAATTATATATGCTACTCATACCTTGATGGAGATAAAATAATTGCAAATGCTTCCATAAACAAAATGACATTTGTATCAAATGGTAAAGAGTATAACGCTATACAAGTGGGTACAGTGATGACACACCCTGATTACCGCAATCAAGGATTATCAGGAAAATTGCTAAACCATATTATTGAGAAATATGAACAAGATTATGATTTTATCTACTTATTTGCCAATGAATCGGTGCTAGACTTTTATCCTAGATTTGGGTTTGTTAGTGTGCAAGAAAGTAGTTTCTCGCTGAACATGTCAGAACTGGCACTACAACCTGCAACAAGACATACGATGCGTAGGTTAGAGATAAACAATACAGACGATTTCCGAATGATGGAGCAGTTTGCCGCTGAAAGAATACCTGTATCTTCAATAATGGGTGTGAAGAATAATGAGCATTTATTAATGTTTTATTTTATCGTCGCCTTTCACGATTCGATTTATTATATTAAAGAGATGGATGTTATCGTCCTTATTAGGGAAGAGGATAGGCAGCTTCATATTTATGATATCATCAGCAAACAAAAAGTGGAGTACAACAAATTGTTACCTTACATTGTTACTGCGGATATAGAGAGCATTCATTTTTATTTTACACCTGATTATGATTATGAACTCCTGCATAAAGCGTTCATAACAGAGGCGGAAGATACTTTGTTTATTCGTCCGTTTTTTGAAATAGGGGAAAAACACTTCTTCATGCCACTCACTTCACATTCATAAGGAAGCAGTTGGAATAGGAATCAAGTGCGTAAAAAGGGCCGACAGCATCTCAATGCGATGCTGTCGGCCCTATTACAGTTATGGATGACACACAGGACCTAAGAGATTACTTTCCACACGTCAGCTCCTGAGGTGCCTGGTGTTTCACCTTGTGTCCACCATTTTGCTTCGTAATTTACGCCATTATGTGTAACTTTATTTCCAGCTACGTACACTGCCGCTGCGCTCCAAGCTGGATATGTAGTTGGAGCGGGCGGTGTAGTAACGTTCAGGACATTGCTTGCAGGTGATACGTTGCCAGCAGCATCGATCGCTTTAACGGAGAAAGTATAAAGCGTGTTTGCCGTCAAACCATTTACAAGGTATTCGACTGTTGATCCAGAGACTGTTGCTATCAACGTCGTGCCTTTAAATATTTGGTATCCCGTTACACCAACATTATCTGTGGAAGCATTCCACATTAATGGTACCGTTGTAGAAGTTGAGCTTCCCATGACATGAAGACTGTTTGGCGCTGTAGGCGCTGCTGTATCCGGTCCAGTCACAGGAAGTGTTGTGAAGCTTACCGTATTGCTTGCTGCGGATAGATTACCTGCAGCATCGACCGCTTTTACCGTAATGGTATACAAGGTATTGGAAGTCAGACCAGTCAAGTTTGAAGTTAACGGTCCTGTTGTTGCTCCGATTTGGTTGGAGCCACTAAAGATCCGGTAGCCAGTTACGCCAACGTTGTCCGTGGAAGCGCTCCATGAGATGGTTGCGCTTGTCGACCCAATATTGGATACTGCCGCTCCTGTTGGGGCAGTAGGAGCTACATTGTCGACGTCTCCCCCAAAATTAACATCAATTACGTTATAGAAAGCATTTAAGGTATCCGAAATTTCCCAAACTGCAAGAATAACTTGGTACCCGGTCCGGCTCGGAACGTTACACGTGTCGGAGTATGTGTTGCCAGGCATTTTACCGTTGTATGGTACATTGCAAAATGGTGTTAAATCGAACGAGTCACGAGTAAGGGGGGCGTCAGGATTCCAGTTTTGTTTTGTAATGTAATATTTCCAGCTAGCTGTTGCGTGTGGGACTTTAATCTTCCAATTAAATGTAGTAGGTCCTGAGCTAATATTAACTTTGGACCAGCGGGTCGCTGATTGTTGGTCAAGTGGCGCAAATGCACCATTTGCACTAGCAATCTTCCCATCAGCAGGGCCGCCGGCGGGGAATCCCTTAAGTGCTTCCAAACTATATGGTTCATAAATAATCAGTCCACAGTTCTTATTAACGCCATCTGCACAAAGACCTGCACGGCTGTTGGTCACGTTACCGTGGGCAGAAGCTGTATCCGCGAGTGTAAGGGACATCACAAAAAGAAGTGCGAGCATGGTACCGCCAGTAATCAGAAATTTTAGCCTTTTTGCATCGGATAAACATACATTAAACATCATAAATTCCTCCACTTCATTCATTTTATTGGTAATCCCTTATTTAGTTCTGTTCTGATAACACCTCCTGTGTAAGATAAATGTATATATAAACTCGTATAGGAGCTTATAACAGTATCTATCAAGACCAAATGAATCGCTTGATCAGACTACTAATGAAGAAATGTATGAATGGAATTGTCGAATTGTCAGCGGTGTAATCTAGAGCACAAGAAGCGGTATCATGCAGATGTAATTCATATCATAGGGTAGTTATCTGGAGGACTATCGTAATCAAGTTGAACTTGCAGCGAATATAGCTATGCTGCTTAATCGTTGATTATTAGGTAAGATCGCGTGTAAACGGATACATTTGTGTGGATAAAAGTGATTCGTGTGAAAGTATTATATCAATAACCAAAATATTACTATGCAATAAAATATATCATTATACGTTTTCAGTAGCAACTAGTTTTGAACATGTTTGATTGTAAATTTTATAGAATTAAGATGGGATTACGTTCGACAAACCTGTAAAATACATAGGTCATAGTATGTTTTTATGCGAATTTCGTTATAATGGACACACAATGAGTTCAGAAAGGAATGTCATCATGAAGAAAGTCATCATAGTGGGAGCAGGGATTCTTGGAGCATCGACTGCATACCATTTAGCCAAAATGGGGATGGACGTCCTAATAGTTGACCGCAATGATAATGGACAGGCTACGGACGCTGCTGCCGGAATAATCTGTCCATGGCTATCACAGCGACGTAATCAAGTTTGGTACAAGTTGGCAAAGGCAGGGGCACATTTTTATCCTAAGTTGATTCAAGAACTAAGCAGCGAGGGAGAAACAGAGACAGGCTATGCCCAAGTTGGAGCTCTGTGTATTCATAATGATACGGAGAAGCTCAGCAAGATAGAGGAACGAGCACATGTACGAAAAGCTGATGCATCGGAAATTGGTGAGATTACCTTGCTTGATGAAGAAGAAACTCGAGAACGATTTCCGCTGCTAGCAGAAGGTTATCACTCCGTACATATTAGCGGTGCTGCACGAGTGGACGGTCGTGCACTGCGCGATGCGCTGCTGCGATCCGCACAACGAAACGGAGCAATCCGTATGAACGGGGATGCCTCGCTTCAATATGTGTCTAACCGAGTGACCGGAGTAAGTGTGGGAACAAAAAGTTTTTCATCTGATCATGTCATTGTTTGTGCGGGGGCATGGGCAAATTCACTGTTTCAGCCTCTGGGTATTCACTTTCAGGTTAGTTATCAAAAAGCACAAATTATGCATTTACAGGTTCCTGGTCCGCAAGACACGGGTACCTGGCCCTTAATTATACCTCCAACTGATCAGTATTTGCTTGCTTTTGATCATCAAAAGATCGTGCTCGGCGCAACTCATGAAAATGAGGTAGAAGGCTATGATACGAGAGTCACAGCAGGGGGGATACAGGAAATTCTGAATAAGGGGCTAGCAGTAGCACCCAAATTAATTAGTAGCACCGTGCAGGAAATAAGAGTCGGATTCCGTCCATTCACACCTGGTTTTCTTCCGGTGATCGGCACTGTCCCAGGCTGGGAGGGGCTTATTACAGCAAATGGGCTGGGATCATCCGGATTGACAGTAGGCCCATTTCTAGGCTGCCAACTTGCAAAATTGGCACTTGAAATGAAATTGGATATCGATCTTGATGATTACGATATTCGAAAGGCAATGGATGAAAGTTGATCAATTAGGTTCAATTCGATTCAGCATGCAAAAAGAAGCGCCGCTAACTTCCTAACGTAAGAATGATTCGTTTCTCGCCATCCACTAATAGAGAAATTTGCTTTGCCATGTATTGAGGGCAGTATGGAGTAACGCTGCTAAGAACGATGGTATGGCTTGTTATTATGATGGCCTTGTGATTGGCAAAGCAAATCGGACAGATTTTGTACTTGTAGAAGAGGCGATCAATTTTATTGATTAACGACTGCCTAGAAATAATGGTCTGGATGGAGTGTTCAACATAGTATGTATGCAATAATGTGGTTGGTTCCGATCGTATTGCTTGTTCTTTTCCTTTGGTTCTACCTAAGAGATCCGAGAAGAACGATTAATGGCTTTTTATTTAATATTCTTATTTGCTCGACTGGATTGTTAGGCATTTCTGCAGCTTTCTTATCCGGTAATCCTTTTCTTATGATACTTGCGATCGTTCCAATTATTCTGTTTGGACTCATGTTAACCTTTGGGGGATATGCATTAGTAATTGCACTTCTGCTCAATGCCAAAATATTGATTCGTAAAGAAGGAAGAAAATTTTCGAATTATCTCACGTTATTATTGGGGATTTGTATTTTGATCTTTATTACGTTCTCATTTATGAAGCCAGTTCGATACTTGCCACAGGAAATACAGCTGTTTTATTCCGGGGTCATGTTCATACTACTCTATTTTCTTGTAAATTTATTTAGCTTTTTATCCGCGTATTTCTTGTATCAGTTCAACAAGCCGAAATTAAATCAAAACTTCATTATTGTGCTTGGAAGCGGGTTAATGGGCGACAAGGTCCCTCCACTACTCGCAAATCGAATTGATAAAGCGATTGAATTTTACCGTAGGCAGGAAGCAGTGACAACACCGCCTACCCTCATTTTATCCGGTGGAAAAGGGTCAGATGAGCTAGTGTCGGAAGCTGAAGCGATGCAAGCTTATGCAGTGGACAAGGGGATCCCGATCCAACATACGATACAAGAGAATCGTTCGACGAATACTTTTGAGAATATGGTGTTCTCCAAGAAGATCATGGACAATATGTATGAAGATAGATACAACAGTATTTTCGCAACTAATAATTTTCATTTGTTCCGTTCTGGATTGTTTGCGCGAGCAGCAGGATTGTCCAGTCAAGGTATCGGGGCTAAGACGGCTCTGTACTATTGGCCGAACGCGATGATTCGCGAATATATTGCCGTTGTAGTCATGAATAAAAAGCGTCATGGTACCGTAGTCGGAATAGTACTAGGTTTATCACTAATTGGTATGACGATATTATATATCACCAAGTAGAAAATAAGGATGGGTTATTGTGCTTGTCGCATATAGCCCATCCTTTATTATTCTTTGGTTGAAAAGCTTGTATCTAATCCTCGATTGCTGCTTTTTTCGTATTAATCGCGCGAATAATCTTCGGATCAAATTTAGATGTTCTATCGTAAGTGTATAAACCATTGACTTCCTGTTCCACGTCATACAGCTGTGTGTAGCAGAAGCCGAACATCTTTGGATTATCGAGCAAAGTTGTCGTGAGGCCAGCGTAACGCGCAATAAATTCCTCTTCACTCTGCGGGCGGTCTCCATACCCCCAGGATTTCTGATCCAGTTGGCTCGGATTCCACCAGATGCCGCCATATTCGCTGACGAAATAAGGCTGTCCTCCGTAAGTTTGGCGATCGGGGTAAGTGTTGTACACTTCGCCGTCTTCAGCCATAGGTGCATAACGAGCACGGAACGTATCTACATTTTGATCGTAGTCGTGCACATCATATATATCGGTCACAACATGGAAATTACCGCTCGTATCAATTACAGGCCGAGTCGGATCAAGTGCTTTGGTCGTTTCGTATACAATCCGCAATACTTCATTATCTTGACGTGCACCATTACCTGAATCCCATGTTTCATTGAAAGGACACCAGCCGATCAAGCTCGGATGATTAAAGTCACGTTCAACGCCTTCTATCCACTCCGGCAAAAATCGCAAGAGTCCTTGCGGAGTAGAAATATCCAATCCCCAGTTAGCATGCTCACCCCATACTAGGTAGCCTAGCTTGTCAGCCCAATATAGGAAACGGGGTTCGAACATCTTCTCATGAAGTCTTGCACCGTTGAAGCCAAGTCCAATCGATATTTCGATGTCGCGCTTTAGATCATCATCGCTTGGAGCGGTATAAATACCCTCCGGATAGAACCCTTGGTCAAGGACAAGCCGCTGAAACACCGATTTGCCATTAATTCGGACAGCCATTCCATCGAGATGGATAGAACGTAGACCAAAATAGGAGATGGCGGAATCGATGATTGAACCATCGCAAACGAGACTTAAATTCAAACCGTACAGGTTGGGCGAACCTACTTGCCATAGGTGAACATCTGTTAATGAAAGTGTCAACTTTGCCAATGAGCTTCCGATGTTCACAGATGCTGAACCCATTGGCTTGTCCTCGAAGGAAGCATCGCAAGTAAGTTGAAGCCCCTTCACAGCGCCGTTTATTTTTGCTTCCAAATGTATGCATGCGTTCTCAGGGTCTGGCGTTATGCGGAAGGATGAGATATAGGTCTGGGGTACATATTCGAGCCATACCGTCTGCCAAATGCCAGTTGTTCTCGTATAATCACAACCATGGGAATGATACTCGCCAGATTGCTTGCCGCGCGGCTGGAGACCAGATCTAATATGATCCTCAGCATATACCGTTATGGTATTATCACCATGCTTCAAGGCGTGCGTGATATCGAACGAAAACGATGAGTAGCCCCCACGGTGTGACCCGACAAGTTTCTCGTTAATCCACACCTCTGCTTTGTAATCAACAGCTCCGAAATGAAGCAGTTTTCTGCCGTTGGACCACGCTTCAGGCGTTGCGAAGCTGCGTTTGTACCAGACGGCATTCATAAAGTCGGTATTGCCAATGCCGGATAGGCTGCTTTCTGGACAGAAAGGCACAACGATCGACTGGTTTAATGTGACGTCATCCTTTTGTAAACCGCGTGCCTTCCCACTGCATCCATGATCTATCTCGAACTGCCAATGTCCATTCAAATTTATCCACTGTTCACGTATAAATTGTGGTCTTGGATATTCAGGACGGGGTAACTTGTTTGTTGGCATAAGAATCCTCCTTGTTTTATGATTAACTAAAAAGTTAATTAATTAACGTGAGATAACGATACACCATCATAATAGTGCCGTATTCATCATCTGTCAATGTGATTCTCGCCCTAATTAAATAGAATGTATAGCAGGGATACAAATTTTGTGGATTGGTTAACTTAAAAGTTATATAATAGATGTAAGAAATGAGGAAATGGGAGGAACATCATGCAATCCATTGAAGTAAGCATTGATAACATGTCGTTTCTTGAGTGCTTATCGTCGGCTACTCGGGTTAGAATCATCGAAATGTTAAACGATAGACCCATGAATATTGGAGAGTTAGCCGAGGCGCTTGCCGTTTCTTCTGCGATTATCACGAAGCATATTCAGAAGATGGAGCGTGCGGGGATCATAGCGTGCGAAAGTACTGTTGGCAAGCGAGGCATGCAGAAGCTGTGTTTTCTCAAATTGGATTGTATTCATTTGCAATTCAGATCAAGGCAGGCGCAGCCTAAAAAAAGCTACGTGGCCTCGATACCAGTTGGTCACTACACCAATTTCGATGTGAATGCGACATGTGGTCTTGCTTCGGCATCTAAAATGATTGGTATGGTTGATGATCCTCGTTATTTTGCCGATCCAGAACATGTGCAGGCGAATCTTCTATGGTTTGGCAGCGGATGGGTCGAATATTGTCTTCCAAATTTTTTGCTGAGCAATCAGGAGCTCAAACGGTTAGAAATTTCATTTGAAATATGTTCGGAGGCGCCTGGATTCAATGAGCTGTGGCCATCGGATATTAGTTTCTTTATCAATGGAGTCGAAGTTGGTATGTGGACGTCACCAGGCGATTTTGGTAACAAACGTGGCTTATACACACCGGACTGGTGGAATCACGGCACGCAGCATGGCCTGCTCAAGACGATCGCTGTTATGGAAGAGGGCACTTACATGGACGGGGTTCGGATTTCGGATGTGTCGATACACATGCTCGGCATTGAATTTAACAAAGAGGTAAGACTGCGAATAGCATCGCCAACAACAGCGGACAATTGCGGAGGAGTAACACTATTTGGTGCGGGATATGGTAATTACGACCAGGACATCGTGGTGAATATGTATTATTAATCGTTAATGAATGAAAAGCAGCTGTGACCTTCCAATCGTGAGGGCGTTTTAACGCAAAAGTGATGAGATGATTGAAGTGACCCGACTGAATAGCGAGTTCTGAGAAGAAGCGAAAAAATGGCCGACAGCAACTCGAATGAGATGCTGTCGGCCA
Source organism: Paenibacillus sp. ACRRX (assembly GCF_022346885.1). GTDB lineage: Bacteria > Bacillota > Bacilli > Paenibacillales > Paenibacillaceae > Paenibacillus_B. The sequence continues at coordinate 291,068 of NZ_JAKRNK010000002.1, read as the reverse complement.
TTTGCATCGATGGAATGCCGGTTATTAAGGGGTTACTTTCAGTTTTCCTGATAGCTCTGGTTTATTACTTTCTAAACGTAAGGGCAATGTTTTTTAACAGAGGCAAGAACAATCCAGAAAAAAAATGATTACATCTCATGCAATAAGATTACTTAAGAGCAGTACAGAAAATGATGGAGTATAATAATGACACTAACTTAAAAAGAATGAATCTCATTAAAGAGTAGGAATGATCTAATTTATGAAGATTTTAGTCGTTGAGGACGATAAAACAATCGCAACCGGTCTGGAATATTCGCTGCAGCAAGATGGCTTTTCTACGATCCTGTGCCATGATGTCGCATCAGCTCAAAAGGAGCTCTCCGAAGGCATCGAGCAGATTACATTATGCCTGTTTGATTTATCGCTTCCGGATGGGAGCGGATATGAGCTGTGCAAGCTGGTAAAGGAGCGAAGAGATATTCCGGTTATTTTCTTAACCGCTATCGACGATGAAGTCAATGTCGTGATGGGACTGGATATGGGGGCTGATGATTATATTACGAAGCCTTTTCGAATTCGTGAGCTTCTCTCTCGAATCAAGTCTGTCTTGCGGAGATACCAAAAGCCATTCCAGGCGAAAACAATCATGGATATCGGCAATGTACGCATTAACACTATGGAGGGAACGGTGTCTAAAAACGGAGCTGAAATTCTGTTGACGGCACTAGAGTACCGCTTGCTGCTGATCTTCGGCAACCATATTGGTCAAGTTCTCACGAGGAATCAGCTTTTAGAACAAATCTGGGATGTGGCAGGCGATTTCGTAAACGACAATACGTTAACCGTTTATATTAAAAGGCTGCGGGAAAAGCTTGAGGATGATCCGCAGAGCCCAACCTTGATCAAAACGGTCCGTGGTCTCGGATATAAGGTCGGTGACTAAATGCTGCGTAATCGAGAAATTCAACTATTACTGCTCATCATGAGCTTGATCAGCTTAACGGCACTCGTTACCGCTGCTTATATATCACCTGCTGCGGTGGTGCTCGTTGTTATCCTGTCACTTTTGCTTATAGGAAGTTGCTTTCTATTTACAAGCTGGAGATACCGCGAACTTGAGAAGCTATCCGTCTATTTACGCGAAATTAGCAGCGGTAATGACAAACTTGACGTTCGCGATAATCAAGAAGGCGAGCTTAGCATCTTAAAGAATGATATTTATAAAGTGACGCTTATGTTATCTGAACAGCGTTCGCTTCTAAAGCGAGACAAAATGCAACTGACGGACGCCATTTCTGATATTTCGCATCAGCTCAAAACGCCGCTTACCTCCATGACGGTTATGGCGGAATTGTTAAGCGGATCTGACCTGCCACCAGCCAAAAGAATGGAATTCACTCACAACATTCGGATACAACTGGAACGAATTGATTGGCTTGTGTCGTCGCTGTTGAAGCTATCGAAGATCGATGCCAAAACAATTCCATTCAAAAGAGATCGAATACTAGTAAAAGAGCTTATCCGGAAGGCGTTAGACCCTGTCTTGATTCCGATGGATATTAAGGAACAGACGGTATCGATCAAAGGAGATGAGGGCGTCTCTTTTATAGGGGATTTTAATTGGACTGTTGAAGCGGTCATCAACATTTTGAAGAACGGTGTCGAACATACCCAAGAGGGCGGAGCAATTTCCATTTCTTTTACCGAGAACGCGTTATTCACTGAAATCATCATTGCTGACAACGGAAAAGGCATTCCAAAAGCAGATTTGCCCTACATTTTTAAACGGTTTTATAAAGGGAAGCATGCTGCTGAGGGGAGCATCGGCATCGGTCTTGCAATGGCGCACAGCATTGTGGCCAATCAGAACGGAGTGATTGATGTAAGAAGCAGCAGCGTAGATGGCACGGAGTTTCGGATTAAATTTTATAAGCAAGTGATCTAACCGTAAGTGACTAAATCGTCACTTTCCAAGTCACTTGAAAGTCATGTTGGACAGATAAAATGATATCCATCAGCGATGCTATGGAGGTTATAACTATGGAAATTTTACGAATCGAACATCTGTCTAAACAATACGGGAAAGACGAATCTGCGGTAAAAGCGCTTGATGATATTTCTTTTTCAGTACGAAAAGGGGAATTCGTCGCCATCATCGGCCCGTCCGGATCGGGGAAATCGACACTTTTGCATATGTTGGGGGGTGTAGATCGACCGACTAGTGGGAAAGTATTTGTAGAGGATACGGACATGTATACCTTGGACGAAACGCAGCTGGCCATCTTTCGGCGCAGACAAATCGGTCTGATTTATCAGTTCTTCAATCTCATTCCTGTCCTGACAGTGGAAGAGAATATGACGCTGCCGCTTCTACTGGATAAACAGAAGGTAGATCAAAAACAATTGGACGTGCTGGTTCAGACATTGGATCTGAAGCATCGGCTAAACCATCTGCCTAATCAGTTATCTGGCGGGCAGCAGCAAAGGGTTTCGATTGGCAGAGCACTCATTAGCAATCCTGCGATTATGCTTGCAGATGAGCCGACTGGGAATTTGGACAGCAAAAATAGCAGTGAGATCGTTGAGTTATTAAAGATGCTAAATAAGACCTATCAGCAGACGCTGATCGTGATTACACACGACGAACAAATCGCCCTGCAGGCCGATAGGATCATTTCCATTGAAGACGGAAGAATTGCCAAGGACGAGGTGATCCGTCCATGAACATCGTCAATCGACTCACGATCAGACATCTGAAGCAAAATAAGAGGCGTACGTTGGTCACGATCATAGGTGTCATCATTTCGGTTGCCATGGTGACGGCTGTGGCAACGCTCGGCTTTTCTTTTTTGGATCTTATGCAAAGGCAGACCATCGCAGAGAGTGGAGAATGGCATGTCCTTTATAAAGATGTGAGCAAGGAACAACTCGCAGCTATTCAAAACGACGCTGCAACCAAAGTCGTCACGATCACCAAAGATCTGGGCTATGCCAGATTAGTAGGAGCAGACAACTCGACCAAGCCCTATTTGTTTATTCAGGCATACAACAAGCAAGGCTTCACGCAATTTCCAATTCAATTGAGCAAGGGGCGGCTACCCAGAACGGACAAGGAAATCGTGATTTCGGAAGCCATAGTGAAAAATGCAAAGGTAAAATATGAAATCGGTGATCATTTAACACTCCCAGTTGGTGAACGCTTCGAAAAGGGCAGCGATAAACCACTGGATCAATCTGAGCTATTGCGTCGTGAAGATGGAAAATTGAATGAATCCTTACAGCAAATCACAAACAGAGAACTTTCAGTGGTAGGTTTCATCAAACGTCCCGTCATGGAACCGGCGTGGGCCCCTGGGTATACGATCATAAGTTATATCGATGATACCAACATGAAGGCAACCGATCGAGTTAATGCGGCCGTCGCTCTGAAAACCCTTGATCGATCTTTGTTTGACCATGCAGATCAATTGGCGAAAATGAACGACATCGACTCTGTCGAATATAATCACGATTTGCTTCACTATTATGGCTTGTCAAAAAGCAAAGCCTCTAGCAGCACGATTATTTCCTTGGCGCTCATTATTATGGCAGTCATCATGATCGGCTCGATTTCGTTAATCTACAATGCGTTTGCGATATCTGTCTCGGAACGTTCCCGTCATCTAGGGATGCTTGCAAGCGTCGGTGCTACAAAGCGGCAGAAGCGGAACTCGGTGTTCTTTGAAGGTGTCATTATCGGATTAATTAGCATCCCCATCGGGATCCTATGCGGCCTTGCTGGGATAGGGATAACTTTCTTGTTCATTAATTCCATCATCCAAGGGGCACTGGGGACTACGGAAAAATTGACACTTATCATCACGCCAATGTCGCTCCTGATTGCCTGTGTTGTGTCGATGTTGACGATTTTCATTTCGACATTTGTCCCGGCAATAAAAGCTTCCAAAATCTTCGCGATTGACGCAATGCGCCAAACTGCCGATGTGAAACTTACACCGAAAGCCGTGAAAACGTCGAAGCTCATGCGCAAGTTCATCGGCATCGAAGCCGAGATTGGATTAAAAAATATTAAACGAAACAAGCGAAGATACCATGCCACCGTATTTTCACTCGTTATCAGTATCGTTTTGTTTTTAACTGTGTCCTTTTTTACCGCCAATCTAAAGCAATCTCTAGCACTCTCACAGGAAGGTGTTAATTACGACATTCAAATCTGGTACAGCAATTGGAAACCATTAGACGATTCGACAGTTCAATCGATTGCATCCCTGGACGATGTGAGCGAATACAATGTGATTGAATGGAACATGGTGAATGCCTGGTTTGATGAAGCAGCAATTGCTGATGAGCTGCGGAAGGCAGTTAAGCAGGATAGAAGTGCACTGAAGGAAGGGAAATACCTTTATGGCATAAAGATTAATGCAATGAACGATTCGAGTTTGCAAGCCTATGCCAAAGCGGTTGGCGCAAATTACGAACAGCTGACGAATCCAGATCATCCCGCCGCGATCGTTGTGGATACGATTCACTATAAAGACGAGACGTCTGGTAAATTTGTAAACACGAAAGCCATTCATGCAAAAACTGGTCAAAGCCTCAATTTGAGCTATATAAACGAAGAGACAAATAAAGAAACGCAATTAAATAAGGTAACCATCGCTGCGATGACGGATCAATTGCCTATGGGAATGCGTTCAGCAGAATTAGGGACCTTAGATATTATCGTATCCAAGCGTGTCAAGGAGCGACTCATGGACGAAAAGAGTATGTCATTCGTTCACTCTCAATTATTTTTAAAAAGCAAAAATCCTATGAAAACACAGCAGGAGATTGAAGAATTCAGAGCGTCTAACCTGTTCTTTTTAAATGAATACGAGTCCAGAGTAATGGAAGAACAAAGGATTTTGATCATGTCTGTCTTTTCGTATGGCTTTATTGTGTTAATTTCAGCTGTCTCAATCGCGAATATCTTCAATACGATCTCGACGAGCATAACGCTTCGCAAGCGGGAATTTGCGATGCTGAAATCGGTTGGCATGACGCCTAAAGGCTTTGCGAAGATGATGAACTACGAAAGCATTTTTTATGGGTTGAAGTCGCTGTTGTTTGGGCTTCCCATCAGCTTCGTTGTGATGTATCTGATTTACAGGGCATTGGCCAACAAATTCAGCTACGGATTTGTGTTTCCATGGATGAGCATTCTTTCTGTCATTGCTGCCGTTTTTGTTATTGTTAGTGCGGCTATGTTATATTCCAGTGCGAAAGTAAAAAAGGAAAACATTATTGATGCACTTAAGCAGGAGAGTATATAAATTGCAGGCTCACAAATTTGTGCAACCAGCCGTCGACCACAAATCGACGGCTGGCTATGATGTTATTCAGGAAGTTTCCTCAGAAACTGCTCGATCTCATCCATATACCCCGGTATCGTAATTTGTCTGGGAGCAAAAAGACTAATGAGGGTTGCCCGCAAATTCGAATTCGCTGTTTGCTTGGCAAGCATGGAGTGATCAGCGTCAGGGAAGACAGCTACACGCAGCAGTTCAGGTTTTACAACATTTCGATAAACCCGCTCTGTATCCTTCACATCGACATTTATATCATCTTCACCTAGCATCAATAATACAGGCGAGTTGAAGTTGCGAAGATCATCCGTAGCATCTGACAATAAATTTTTACCGGCGAATATCCATCTGTCTCTCGACATCAAGCTATTTTCACGTGCGATTTTGACATATTCTTCATAGGAGGCATGTTTCTCTAATAATTGTCGCACTTGTTGGTTATAAGCCAGTTTATCTTGAATTTCTGCTTCCGATTTTCCTTCAGCCAGCATTTCACTGCGTGTATTGTATTGACCTTGACTAATCCAGTTGATCGCCGGAGATAGAAGTAGGCTAAAAGCAAGCGTCTCCTGTTTGGCAAGCCTCGGAATGACCCAGCCCGCTTGACTCGCCCCCCACACCCCAATTTGCTTCTCATCAATCATTGGCTGCTCTTTTGCCCAAGCAATAGCCTGACGGGCTTCTTCCACACGGTCTTGTATGTTTTGATGCTCCCAATTGCCTTCCGAACCGTTAATGCCTCTTTTGTTAAGAGACAAAGAAGCATACCCAAGGGAAGCCAGCCGCTCCCATAGCGGCTTATAGCCATCATCATGAGAGGCGTCAATGGGGCCGTCACCATGAATAAACAATACTAATCCCAGCTTACTCGTGTAGTTTTTTGGCAGTACTAAGGTGCCGGTCAGTTTGCCTTGAGGCGTTTGGATTTCAACCGCTTGCTCAACCATGTTAAAGCTGTTTTGCATCATAATATAAAGTCCTGCACCGCCAACCAGCAGGAAGATGATTAATATAGAAATGGTAACTTTATGTTTCATATGATGGCTCCTTCGTTATGTGCTGATTACTATTTGTTACAATACCATGTAATTCCATTTTAATTCATTTAACACAAGATGCTGCACGAAGCAATTCTCATACAAATCCTTGGCACGTAGGTTAATCCCTACGACATCAAGGCAAGCAGATCTGAGTGTGGCTTGGTTTGCACTATATGCTGCGTCTACTGTCAAAATAGCTTTTCAACTTATGGAAGCTTTTGTTTTAAAAGAGATTTGAGCTTTGAATACCTCAACGATACACTTTAGGCCAGACCTAAGGTCAAGTAGTATTTGTCTTAATGATTAATTTTATAGAGAGGACATAGAAATGAACACGCTTGGATATGAGGTTAGGGGGATGTGCGGTATTAAAGGGAGGTGATACTTCTGCAAGAGTGGCGACAATCGAACAAATTTAATTCATGCATAAGGTATCAGTATTTTCAAGAAATCGAAAGGCATCTATCGTTCAGGAATGATACTTGCCTTTTTCATTCGCCAGTACTGTGGTATAAGGGGGAGCAAAAGGAGAATAAGGAAGCGATCGCAATATCGCTTCCTTATTGAATATGCACTTGAGATCTGAATTCAATCCTACGTAGATATTATTTAACGTAACTACATGACTATTGCCGTTTCAAGCTAATTGCGACCCGAGCTGACTCACTTTCGCCAGCCACTTCGCTCGCGCTTTATCTGATGATCCTCTGATCGGCCCCAACTCTGTAACCCGTACAGGCGATACTCCGCAAAATTTCAGTATGTTGCGTTTCATCACATTGTATTCTGCGTTTTTATATGCTAGCTTATTGTACCAGAGCGGAGTATCAGCAGTGACGATCAAACGCGATGACTTACCGGCTAAAAGCTTGTCCACTGCATAAGAATTTTCTCGATATTTGTAAGCAAAGCCAGGGAGAAAAATCCGATCGATAAATCCTTTAAGGATAGCCGGCATTACCCCCCACCATGTAGGATAAATAAATACGAGGTGATCCGCCCAGCGGATAAGGTCTTGCGCTTCTAGCAGATCTTTCTCTAATTCCGTTCTTTTTCGATATCCAAACTTTAAGTTCGGATCAAATTGGATCTTGCTCAACTCTATAGAGCGAACCTGAGCTTTACTGGCCACAGCCCCCTTCATATAGGCATCGGACAAAGCTGCGCAAAAGCTTTGTGGGTCGGGGTGTCCATTAATAACGAGAATTTTTGATTTCATAACCAGTTTCCTCCTGTTGTAACGAATTCATTTACGGTTTGCGATATAATATAATGCATGACTTCAATTAGAATAGTACGAATCGAAAGATAAATGTATCATCAAAAGCGCAATAAACTTGCTTATTTACGCAAAGGGAGAGTGGATATTGAAGAACCCGGGAGTTCCCATTACAGCGGTATATCCGATTATGAAGTCAATTGTTCATAAAGGATTTGATATAGAGGAATATTTTAGGTATTCTTCGTTTGACTGCAATTTATTGCAGGATACGGAGGCTCGTATTACTGAAGAGGAATTGGAGCGATTGATGATTGCTGCCGCAAATTACACGCAGGACAATCATTTTGGCTTGCACCAAGGACAAATCATAGAGCTTGCCGATATGGGCATTCTCGGTTATGTGATCCTTCACTCGAAAACCGTAGTTGATGCGCTGAGTGCTTATCAGAGATACAATGTGATTCTATGCAGCGTTTTCACTTTGAAATGGGAAATGGAGGGCGACGATGTCCTTATCTTTTTTTCTTTACAGCTTCCCGGTCACATTTCGCGTCATGTCGTAGAAGAGATGGCGAGTTCGCTGTATCATTTGATCAACAAGCTTAGTAACCAACACATCCTGTTGCATGAAATTCGGTTTGTACATGAGGCGTCGGCAGATTTACGACCCTATATGGAGGTATTCGGCAAAGAACCCTGTTTTGGCGGGAAAGATAATGTTCTGCGCATGAGTAAGGACGTGCTGAATTATCCGATTCTGTACTCTGACTCAAAACTGCTGGGTGTTTTTGAGAAAATGGCGCGAGAAACCAAAGATGAGCTGACCCAGTCAAGTCTGTTTTCAGATCGGGTAGTTCTGTGGATGAAAGAAAGTGTTCCTTCCTTTTTTCCGACCTTGCTGCAAGCAGCGGAATATTTCACAATAAGCATAAGAACACTCCAAAATAAACTAAAGGCTGAGCAAACATCCTATAATGAGTTATCTGTACAGGTACGCAAGGAACTGGCCATGAGTTATTTGCAAAAAAGAGAGTATTCCGTTGGCGATATCGCCTATTTGCTGCATTTTTCGGAGCCAAGTGCATTTCAAAGCGCTTTTAAGAAGTGGACGGGTTTAACACCAGGACAATATCGTAACCAAATACGTGTACTAGATAAAAAGAGTATAACTTGACACCTAATCGAATTCGGAGATATTATAGATACAATAAGTCTTTAAATGAGGTGTAACCGTGAAATTTACTAAAGCAACCAATTACGCTTTGCACACCATGCTTGCGCTTAATGAGGCTTCTCAGGTTAAGCCGATAGGTGTTCAGCAGTTAGCAGAATTACAAGGTGTTTCACCAACCTATTTATCCAAAATTTTAACAAGGCTTGTGAAAGCAGGGATGATCGAGTCCGTATCTGGGGTCAACGGAGGTTATCGCTTATCTCGCAAGAAAGACGATATTACGTTTTTGGATATAATCCATGCGATCGAGGGCAACGCATCTTTATTTGAATGTGATTTTGTCCACGGCGACGAATGCACGATTCAAGCTGTAATGAAGGAAGCGGAAGAGAAGATGGAAAGCCATCTTAAAAATACAAAGTTAACAGATCTGATTCAAAAGCAAGCGAAAGTTTAAGCTCACGTTATTTTATGCGGAAAGGAGGTATAGTCGGTTGCACACTGCTGCGTAGTACAAGATTTTTTTAATTCAATTAAAGATATAATAAGTCTGTAATATCTATATAAGGGGGTTGTGTATATGATTTACGATTGCGCCATTATTGGTGGTGGACCAGCCGGGTTGAATGCAGCCCTCATCCTTGGAAGAGCAAGGAGAAAGGTGGCTATTATGGACAACAATCAACCCAGAAATGCTGTTACACATGCGTCTCACGGCTTTATTACGAGGGACGGCGTAACGCCAGCCGAGTTTCGCAGAATTGCGCTTGAGGAGGTAAAGTGCTATCCGTTAGTGGATCATCTGCAATCCGAAGTTGTGTCCGTTGACACTACCCCATTCGGGTTTGAGTTAGTTGATTCTGTTGGCCACCGTCTGCAAGCACGAAAGCTAATCTTGGCTACAGGTGTAAAGGAGATATATCCAGAGATTGAAGGCTTTTATCCGCTTTACGGGAAGAGCTTGTTCAATTGTCCCTATTGCGACGGATGGGAACTCCAAGATCAAGCGCTTGTTGTTGTTTCTGAATTTTCAAACCTGTTCCATATGGCCAAATTGCTGCTCAATTGGAGCAAGGATTTGGTTGTCTGTACGAACGGAAAGGCATCTCTGACGGATAAGCATAAACAGCAGCTTCAATCAAAAGGGATTGTGGTCATGGAGCAAGCGATTGCAGCTTTCATCGGCCAGAATGGGCGGCTTGAACATGTTCGCTTTGCAGACGGCACTCAAATTCCAAGAGCTGGTGGCTTTGTGACTCCTACCTTTGTGCAAAGCGCCCCGTTTGCAGAACGATTAGGCTGTGAAATGTTGGCCGGGGGTGGGATTAAAACGGATGAAAAGGGGAGGTCCGCAATACCTGGATTATATATCGCTGGAGATACTTCTTACGTAGCTCCCTCACAAGTGGTTTTTGCTGCAGCAGACGGCAGCCAAACGGCTATGAGTGTGAATTTGGATTTGACGGAAGAGTATTTTACTAGTAGTAGTTTACCCCATGTCTAATTGTGGATATAAAATGCCTTTAATATCTCATAAAAGTTGAATTAGGCATATACGTCCTATGCGCTTTCGATTTCAAACGTGTTAATTAAAGGAGGTGGTGAGATCCAGAATGGATAGTTAGCTGTTATTTTACGTGTGTGAAAAGTATTGAAATGGAGGGAAATACACATGACGATTTGTCACTCTACGGATTCAACCTTTAAAAGTGATTTGCAAAATGATGGTTTTACATTGGTTAATTTTTGGGCGCCTTGGTGTGGGCCCTGCCGCGCTTTTGCACCTATACTCGAGGGTTTCGATCAGGAGTATCGCAAATCAGTGAGGGTATTGAAAGTCAATGTAGATGAACACCCGGATATTTCTTCTCATTATGGGGTTATGAGTCTGCCAACTACGATTCTTTTTAAAGATGGTGAGCCGATCGATAAAATGATTGGGGCTGTTCCCATTGATAAATTAAAACAGTTCATAATAAATAAAATGAATTAAACAACGCAGAACACCAAACGAAAGCCGCCCACACAATCGGCGGCTTTCACTAGTTGAGCAGCGAAATTCTAAGAGCAGATCAAATGAATGAAAATGTTAGCTAAAACAGCACAATCTGTGGATAAACTTGTCACAGATCAGGAGAAATCAATAGCACCTTTATAGTACACTATAAGGAGTCCGCAATAGAAGCTGCTGTTATCGTTATATCTTTTCAGAATACTTATAATTGGTGGGTGATACTATGATAATTGAGCACAATAATCTCGAAGAATATCTAGACCCGATAAATTATGATCTAGAATTTGGTGGTGAGATTAAAAAATATCATTTTTATATTGAACTTGCTAAATCGAACCCAGGAGAAGTTCTAGAGCTTGCATGTGGTACAGGATTAACAACAATACCTTTATCACAGTCTGGAATAAATATGACGGGTGTTGATATTGCGACCACGATGCTAGAATACGCACGGATTAAAGCAAAAGGTTTGTCTGCCGTTTTTCTTGATGGGGATGCGCGGACATTTAAATCAGAGAAGCGTTTTTCCATGATTTATTTAACAGGAAATGCTTTTCAGGCCTTTCTAAGCGATGAAGATCAAATTTGCTTGCTCAAAACCGTTTATACGCATTTAGAACCCAACGGGGTATTTGCCTTTGAAACACGTAACCCGCTGGGAACGGACTTATCAAGCCAAGAAGAAACGACTTGGGGACAATTTATAGATAAGGATGGACATCATGTGAAGGTATCTGGAACGCAATCCTATGATGAAACAAATCATATTATGCACTGGGTCACCTTCCGTGATTGGGGACATAAGAAATCTACTTCCCGAATTGCCTGTCGTTTTACCGATAATGACACTCTTAAGTCTATGTTGACAAGCAACGGATTCTGTATCGAAAGCCAATATTCGGAATGGGATAAAACTCCGTTTTCTACTTTTTCTTCATCTATCATTACTGTCTGTAGGAAGGTATCACATAAATAGATTTATCGTCGTAGAAACGAATTACGAATTACTACTTCCTTTTGATGTGGTTATAAGCGTTTATAACTGAATTGTTTACCTTGATAGCCGATCCTTCGTATAGGGTCGGCTATTAAAGTAGCATGAGGTCTTTAGTCTTTTTGGTAATTTACACCTGTCGCTTCCAGACCTTTCAAGTGTATTATGAAAAGATAGAATTAGCTCAGTTATCTATTTACATTGATGGGGCAGTTGGCGAGTTATATCTATAATCAAAGGCATGGCGTGAAAGCATGTGATCGTGCCAATACGGGCATAAGCACTGCTTGCCTATTAACTTACATAAGGAGAATGTTCTTAATGACCTGGTTGAACAAAGAAATAGCAGAGCGTTGGCGGATTGAAGGAAAACGGTACGCCTCCGAAATTAATAAATACGTACAGATCGGCATGGAACAGGGTTGGTCGGAAAATTTAGAGACTCCGAAAGAAGATCAACGCAGCAGTTTCGCAACCAAGATCGTCGAGATGATTCGTGCGGCTAATCGTGCCGGAGAAACAAAGATATTGCGGGAGGAAATACCGCCTTCATCCTGGCCGATTACGTCCAAGTTTGAGGATCAATTGCAGCCGGTAAAACCTTTAGCTTTTTTGAAGGACGGGAGTTTGCTGGTGCATGCTGGAGGTTCAGGTCTACGTAGCACCGTGTACATGGTGAACGGAGAAAACCTTGATTTAGTTCCTGGAGTGAGCCACGCCGGAGGCTCACGGGACGGCGCTTACGTTGCGCTTGTTAATGAGCAGGGATTTCGGGTAGTCAGCAACATGGCTGCCGACTCAGAAGGAGAGGAAGTTACCGCTTACTCTTGGCAGGATGTGCAGCGCAATCTTAAAGAATCAATATCAGACCTTAAATCCTTGGCCGATGAGGAGCACCCCGAGAGCGTGATAGAGGAAGTCATTCCTTTTAACGAGGGAAGAAGTTTGCTGCTCGTAAGCAGATATGGAATTTATTTGCTGGGTGTCGGTGGAGAAGCCGAACTGCTTCATCCTGCACTCTCAGAGTTGAAAGAGTTCGAGATCGAGGACACGATCGTAGATATGGTTCATGGTGACGTATCCCCTGACGGGCGGTGGTTGGCGTACGGATCGCAGGGCAGCGAGCATTTGCTGAAGGATATGCGAAGCGGTGAAGTGTTTGTTTTTGAACCGACATCCAGCTATCCGCATTTTGCCCGCTTTTCCAAGGATAACGGAGAGGTGTGGTACAACGCTTGCCATTTTTATAATGGGTCGACGTTTAAGGTACCACTCAATAGGGTCGAAGAGGGATTTCCTGATGGCGCTGCAGAAGAATGGCCCGAAATGAACGAGGAGATGCGGGTTTATGCCGCTGCTGCTTTAAAAGAGGGACACATTCTAGGTGATGCCTACGGCTATCTTAAATTGATCGATGGAGAAGGACATGAAATCTGGCGTTATTTTGTGGGCAGTACGATCTTCGGGATGACGGTAAGCGCTGACGAAAAGATACTGGCGGTCGGGACGTACGGAGGCATGCTCCATCTCCTGAGACTGGATAGCAGTGAGAAGAGCGAGTACAGTATTGGAACAGCACCAATTCTGGAAACAGACCGCTGGCTGCTGTGGCAAAATCAGGAGCCGCTGCGTTGGTAGGCTAGCTTGCATGACATTTTAAAAATATACATTGATAATACGAAAAGCAAGCTTCGTATTCTTGTTAAATCGACGATTTAATGTGTTCATTCCATTTTCCGCCGATTCTTTTACATAGATCAGGACGGAAATATACTATCTGCCATAGGATAAAGACGAAATAAGGAGTGCCACGATGAACAAACGTGCCGGAGGACAAGCGCCCTTAAAGGTAATTTGTATTGCAAAGGAACCGATCGAACAGCTTGCCTACACCACCGCCTCATCGGGGAGCCAAGGCGTATCTTACGACTATTTGCCGATATACCTAGGAGAAATACTAGGACTTCCAGCCCAGTTAGATGCCTTGATCGTGACTTCTGATCTTCAGGGCATAGCAGGTCATGGACCCCGCGAGGAACAATCCCCCAAGCTAGTTGGTGAGGAACTGCCTGAAATAGTGGCATTGCTATTGGAAAGTATCCTGCCTCAATATGAGCCTGAACGAGTCGGTGTGCTGCTGTGCGGCGACTTATATGGCGATCCGGTTAAAAGAGGAGCGAGCGGAGATCCGCTTCCAGTATGGGAGGCCTTCCATCAGCATTTCGGTACCGTGCTTGGCGTGGCAGGCAATCACGATTTATTTACGGCGGAGGGAGCGGACTGGCTGAAGGCCGCTTCAGGCGTGAATTTATTTGCCGAGCCTAAAATAGCCACATATTGTGGCATGACCGTTGCCGGACTGGGTGGCGTTATCGGAAGAGCAGACAAGCCGAACCGTATGCCAGAAGAGAAGTACTTGGACACGTTACAAAAGCTGCTTCACCGTGGTCCTCAGGTACTCATGCTTCATCAGGGGCCCGACTTCCCTAGTCAAGGGCTTCCCGGCCACGCAGGAATGCGGCGGATGGTGGAAGCTTTTCCTCCAATGATAATCTGCTGCGGACACGTACATTGGGATCAGGCGATTGCAGAGTTAGACAACGGCACTCAGGTGATCAATGCAGATGGGCGTGTGCTCATATTCACCGCTGCTGAAATGGATTAGGTAACTGTAAGTGTAAGGTTTGCAGTGGTTAAACATAGCTAGACCGATTAGCAGACAAACGACCTAGAGAGGCGAAGATGGCTATTCTGCGGAGAAGCTTGCGTTCTATTTCGGGGAATATCTCTAGCCCTCTACGAGGAGAGTTAGTCATTTAGCCAGCTATCCTGATAGCGTGGATTAATTGGGTTACAAAACTGCGCTTACTTGCGAAAAGGAGAATGTACATATGGATAAGCAGTCGTACGCAAGATATCTACTCCGTCTTATGGATGAGGAAGTAGATTCCGATGATGCAGTCATCGAAGATAATGAGCTATATGGATATTTTCAAATGTACATGCCTAGTGGAGAAGGTGTAGAAGCTACCTTTGCGCCACTTGAAGATGGAGATGCCTATTTACAGCGGATTAAACGGATGTATGAACTGCTAGATCCAGAGGATTTCAACGGAGACACAGTGCCCGGCTATTTCAACAGCAAAACTGGAGATGTGCCTCAAGATGTGCTGATAAGATATGGTGAGCAGCTTATTAAAGGGCTGAAGGAGCTGCTTGATGAGTTTGAAGATTTGGATGGTGTGGCAGATGCTGCGGCATACCTGTCAGGAATAAAAGAAGTTCAGCTTCTACCGCATGGGAAAATAAACACGATCCGCCAAGCACATGATCCTCATGTGTACGAGGCGCTATTTGAAGTTGTGAGTGAGCACAAGGATTACGATGCACCGATTGAAATTCTGGATGAGGCCTATTACTCGATTGCCTGCGATTATTGGATCTCTTATTATTTGCAATGGCACCGTTACAGACTTAAGGGCGACCCATTCGACGCGTATTTCGAGCTGTATCGACTAGGGTATTTCGCAACCTTTTCAGAGCACAAGCTGTATATCGGATCGTGAACGGAAGTTGTATGTTGATGCGTGATAATATGTGACAAAAAAGAGTTGAAAGAGGCGAGGCTGCGTTGATAACACCGAATGAGATCTCAACTATGATTCGTGCTGACGGATTTTTTGAGCGTGTTTTCGAAAAAGAAGTGGATTGGGATGCAGAATTAGATGCTAGAGATTCTTCTGCATTCGATGAGGCATGGAACTCTAGCTACAAAACAGTACATGATTTAGATCCATCTGAGAATGAAATTATTAGGAATATTAGGGAGTTTACATTCAAGCAAACGTTTCGGCTCACGCAAAATCCCGAGCTGGCTGGTTATGTGTCTGATGACCTTGGCCTCATTGCCAAAGCTTTCGACAGCAATCATGATCATGAATTTATCAATAGCTTATGGGAGTCCTATCTTCAAGGGAGATTCCCGAAATTATGTAGTAAATGAACGTTCTATGTGACGGAGGTAACTTAGGCAATGATTGAACGGATTCCATGTAAAACGGAAGGCTGCGGCGCGACGATTCTGCCAACCACGGCGGCCAAAACAGGCGGGTTCTGTATGCCCTGCCATCAGGAGCAGGAACGGCAAAAACGGCAAGCGTATATTGAACAGCATCGGAGAACGGTGGATTTGTATGAAGATTTGACGGGCCGAGTGGACATTTTGAAGATCATGCATGAGCCGAGGCGGTATGACCCGCTGATTCAGTATGTTCCTTACCCGTTAAGTAAAGAGCAGGTATATGTATCAATAACGGCTGAAGAGGCAGGTCAAATGCTGAGGTATGCGGTGGAGCTATTGGATGCGGGCAATGAGGATGGAGCAGAGCAAATCCTATTATCGCTCGTATGTTACCGCAATGATGATATTTCAGGAGTTCTGCCCAAGCTAATAGAGCGTGATATGTATCATTCCTCGATCTTATTTAAGGATGTGCCGCCCGAGATCCGTAACCGGCTGCTGCAGCAGGTGAAATGGGACGATGATAACCGCAATCATCTCCTGCTCATATTAAGCTGGATTGGTGACGCTGAGGTTGTGAGACAGTTTGAGGAATGGCGGCTGAATCCGCCAAAGTGGGCGGAACAGTTATTCGTCAATCCTGACATGTATGCATTAGAGGGGGGATGGGAGCTTGCATCGAATGGGGAAAGACGCGAATTAATCAGTAATTTGTGTTATGCGATTCGGGCAACGGATGAACAACAGGATTGTACAGGAGAAACGCCTGATGCTCATTTCCTTAAAACGAGCAATTCGAATTGCCCATGGTGCGAGAGGAAGCTGACTGTTTTCATAGATGCTGACACCACTCATCCATCTTTGGCCTATCTCGGCCTGTCTATAGAACGCCTGCAAGTGGCATCATGCGAGCAATGCGGATGCTTCAACACCATTTACATGGAGCTCGATCATCAGGGTGTGCCGACTTGGAGCCAGTATAACGAGAAGCCCGATTATTTGCCTGGTTTGGATGATGAGGACAGCAGCGCTGCAGCAGCCTCAGCTAAGCTTAGCCTAGCATCCGAGCCGCAATCTCCGTACTTTGCTGCGAGTTGGGCATTGACTCAGCTGGATTCGCAAATCGGGGGGCATCCAAGTTGGGTACAGGATGCCGAATATCCGCTTTGCCCTTGCTGTGCCACAAGAATGCGGTTTATCGGTCAACTGGACTGGGCGGATTTCGACCAGTATGGTGAAGGCATTTTTTATATGTTTATTTGTACAGAGGATAGGTTGACGGCGACATTGTATCAGCAAAGCTGATTCATACATGCTCAATTCCCTGTCTTATAACAAGGGAGGATCTATTAGTGAATTGGAAGGAAGTCAGCAAGACGAAAGACCTCAATGTCGTTCGAACGGCTGCTGCCGAACTGGATGTGAATGAACGGGACGAGCGGGGCAGAACGCCGCTGATGCTGTTTCTGACGAATCGAATGCCTGTTCATGCAATCGAGGTATTGATTGAACAGGGGGCTGCGCTTGAGCTGGAGGACAAGCTTGGGGATACGGCATTGAAAAAAGCGATCAAGTTCAAGCAACCTGATGCGATAATGAAGCTAATCGAGGCAGGTGCCAAGCTCGACTCGCCGCGGGGCATCTTAGCCACCGCTTGGAATGCAGCTCGCGGCGACAACAGACTCGCTGATCTGCTGCTTGATACAAAGGGAGCGGTTCGTCTAACGTTGACGGCGCAAGAAGAGGAGACCGTTGATGAGATTTTATATGAGGAATCTCTGAGTATGATGAGTAAGAAGATTCGTCTCTTAGATTCTCCCGTACTGCTTCATGCTGTCGTGAATGGCTACAACTGGGACGATGGGTCGGAACCAATGTTGGCCGCCTTTCAGAATCCCGCTATCCTGGAGATCACTCTACTGGACATGTACGAGCTGCTGGAAGGGGATTACTGGCTGGAGAAGGATGAGTCGAAGCTCCAGAAATCAACAGAGGGGATGCGTTGGAAGGAACTTGCTGTAGGGTTGAAGGGGAGATTGGAGCAGACCTTAGCGAACTGAGGCCAGTTTTCATGTCGACATGTATGGTGGACAGCAGTGTAGAAGGTGAACATATATTTATGTTTTGAGCAGGAGGAGAAACCATTGAATCGAGCTGTTGAAGCATTTCTGAATGATGTATGGGAGGAAATTAATTCGATTTACGCAAAAGAAAGCAAAAGGCTCAACGAGTTTAAGGATAAAAGAAGTTTACAGGCTGGGGTCAAGGATTATCTTCGAATCGCATGGAGAAAAGGCAAGTTTACCTGGGCCGCGGGGAACATTCATATCGATGACTACAAGCCGTTATCCTGGAGTGACAATTCATATAAAGTCAAAGCAGGTGCATACATCACGGAGTTAACCGATGAACTTCTCATTGAGGAATTCTTTCCTGCTTTGTGCGATCGTGTAGAGCGACTGTTCCACTCTGAGGAGTTGGGAGCGCGTTTTTTTGATTATAAGTTTGAAGTTGTATTGGAGTTTGAATGGGAACAGTCGAAATTATCACTTAACGAACAGTTCATAAATGAGCCAAAGTTAAATCAACTGAAACAGACACTAGAGCAGTTTATTCAAACAAAGGTGTTATCTGATCCCCCTGTGCAACCCGCACAAGATGACTATTTCTTTTTTGCCAGCCATTTGATTAATCCTGATCTCATGAAGCAGGAAGTAAAAGAGATCGAACCATTGATCCGAAGACTGAATGACAAGCTGAAGGAGAACCAGAAACGCAAGCGGGATTGGAGCCACCGATATACTTATACCTTCAAACGTTGGTCAGAGGATCACTTTTTACCGCAGCATTTTAACCAAACCGGTTATTATAGTAACGAATGGGTGCTGAAGGAGGAAGCGATTCGTTCTTCCGCAGATGCTGAAGAATTGGAGTTCTTTATTTATGCAGCCCTACAGATTGGCTTAACCGAGCCAGATAATCGGCTGAAGTATCTGGAACTTGCGGCGCAATTGGGTTCCAAGCGAGCAGCAGATTATTTGAAAATAGGCAGCGGTAAATTTGCGAGCACCTATCGGGGAGAGAAAGTAGAGGCCCGCAACAATGACGTAACGAAGACGATCGACATCCGGATTCTCTCTGAAGAGGAAGCGGCTTACGGTGAAGCGCTCGATTATATCATCGATCTATTGCGGCAGGAATTTCCCAAAGAATACAACCTTAAGCTGAAAAGCAGCCAAAAGCATGTGCTTCCGTATAAAAAGCTGGCGAAGTCCAAGCTGCATCGTTTTTTTGCCAATGCACTCAGCTATCCGGCGTTGTTCCCCAAAGTTGCAGAATATGCGGATACGGCAATGGAGGAGTTCGCATGGTACGGTGATGTGGAGCCGAGCGAGAAATCGGCTATGCCGGGCACTTATGCCGTATTAGGTCTTGGCTTATTCAGCGAGGATTATTTCCCGTTGGTATCCCGTTATATGGGCATGGTGGATACGGAGCACCAAATGGTGCAGGACGGCTATCCACAGGCATTTATAGAGGCGCATGGCGTCAAGGCAGAGCATATGCCAGTGATCGTCTCCATGCTCCTGGGAGGCATTGATGAGGGGACAAAGGTAAAAAATCTGACTATCGACCGCCCTGAGCTTGCCGAGGCGCTTATCGAAGCATTGAAAGACAAAGAGAATTATCAATGTGAGATGGTTGTGTGCCGAGTCTTTGGAAGCGTGAAGAAGCTGGAGGGAGCGGTACGAAAAGCTAAAGCACCGCTAAAAGAAAGGCTGGAGCAATTGCTCGCGCTCTCACGCTGTTAACGCATTTGAAATAATTTAAGCGAAAAGATAAATAATTAGGATGGCCGCGACTTTTTGCTTATAGATGATGAAGTGTATAAATGATGTTATGAATAAACGAAGATATGCACATAATGGGGGAAATAAAATGGAAGAGACGGATATCTGCGACACATGGTTCAATTTTGCCATGGCCTTTGTGGATAAGAAGAATGAATCCGGCTGGGACGCTTTGACCTCGGAGGAACAAGAGATTGCTGCCTTGTGGCTGCTGGAAGCTGACCTCTATAACGGCGGGTTTATTCAGTTTTTCTGCAATTGGGGACAAGCGGCATATCTCCATGCGATTCGAGCGTTACAAGCAATTGGAGCGGTGCATGCACTCGAAATCATTCAGACCGGATATTCCTGTATCGAACGTTTGTCTGGAGACAAGCGCCTTGCACAGCTATGGGATATTCCGAAGTACCTTACTGAGGAAGAGATCGAACGGCTGGATAAGCTGGATGAGCAATATTGGGAAGACCAGGACCATATCGCGGAAATGGCACATCGATATTACGTGGAGACGTTAGGTATCCACACCCCGTAGAAGAGAAGATTGCGAATGCCGCTGCAAAGTGGCTTTTCCATTACTAAAAAAGAAGAGTCCGCGTTCATCGAACGTGGGCTCTTTTCGTTGCTTGACCAATACGTCTTTAATGCGTACTAAAAAATCCTTACTCATATAGCAAATCTTCTACTGAAATCGTCCCCTTGCATAGTTCAATAAAGGTACCTGCAATATGTACTGCGTCCTCGTAACCTAGATTTCCCGAGTGAGTCACGAGAATAGGATATTCGGTCTGCTCCTGATCACTGCGCATATCCCAAGCATAATGATGCCCGCACCCATCCATGGCAAAGGAGACCGCCCCCGGCATATATTGTGGAAATTCATAAGCCAGAAGCATGACTCTTAACTCATCGGCGCTAAAAAACTGAAAATGCCGCTCACCATTTGCGAATTCGCCGCCATTGGAATAACGAAGTAGATCAAGATATGTGGCAGGCAGACGCTTTCTTGGAATGGACCATTTTGACGGATCAAAAGGCTGGAATAATTGATGCATGGGATCAGACTTAGGAAAGGGATTGCGTTGTCTCCCCGAAATTTCTATTATTTCGTCCTTGGATAACGGTTTGTTCCAATTGTCCAGAACGTGTTCCAATTCTTGTTCTGTCACTCCGGGAAGCTCTTGATAACGCACTTCGAATACGGATTTCCAGTTCATTCCGTCATACCTCCTTTGAAATCTTGCTGAATGATTACGTATTCATATTAGATTCATCTCAATTATCCTGTTACATTAACCAGCCTCAATCTTACCTCAACATGTCCTACTATATAGGGAGATATCGATAATTGTCCACTGTGGATCACCGCCCGTGTCAGAACAATTTGCTCCAATCTATCTACTGTATTAGACAGATATTCATTTCGAAATATACAACTTAAAAAAATTAACCAGGAATGAGAGACACCTTCGCATTACCCGTGTTGTATGTAGGAGGCGAAATACTGGAAAGCAGTGCAAAAAAGAATAGTGTTGACATTATAAAACTACAGTTGTAGTATTAACTTATAACTACGTCTGTAGTTCAAATATTGCAGAACGATTAGGAGAGGAGTAGTACAACATGAAAACAGCAACAAAAGTAGCAGTCGCAGCACTAAGCAGTATGTTATTACTAGGTTCGACGGTGAATTTGATGGCCGAAGCGAAACCGAACGAGAATGTCCCAAAAGTCGCTGTTAATAAAACAGCCAAGTCATCAAAAGCAATACCTGCGGAGGACAAAAAGTTTATTGAAAATGAGGTCAAGCGAGTAAAGGAACTGGTCAAAGCGTCGGGTGATACATATGTCTTGTATTATAAATACAAGGCGTTAAATAGCGGACTAGATATTAGCTATTGGGGGCTCACACACGAATACACATCTTACGAGGATTACTTGAAAAAAGCTTCTATTTTAAAGGGATCCATTTTGCAGCAGCCTTCAAACCTTCCAGAGGGATATACGTTTTCCAAAGCCATAATTGAAGGTCCAACAGGTGGAAAGTTCATTGAAGCGCTAAGAGCCGAGGGTCAAAAGAGTGGAAAACCTATCTTCACGAAAAAGTTGGATTGGAAAGAGGCAGCAACGATCAGTCTTAAGTACACAAACGGAACAGATACGCTGACCTTTTCAAAGTATACGGTAGATGCAAAGGGAAGTAAGAAAAAAGGATATTTTGACGATGACCTCCCGGCGAAAGTTTTTCCAAAATACGTTTATTGGCAGGATGGCGGCAAATTTGGCTACAGCATTTCAACTTCATCAGATATAGCCAGGAAACAGAAAATTGAAATACTGAAAGCAGCAATAAAGAAATAATATTTCATTATTGGACATCCCTAAAAAGTGGCTTGTGAACTCACGTGCTGACCATCATTCCCGCAGTGGTAAGTATTATGTATGCATGTAACCGCAATGAGAACAAAGGAGATGCACAAAACGTATTGACATGATCAAACTACAATTGTAGCATTAATTATAACTACATACGTAGTCTGATTAAATTGACTTTGGAGGTTACATGCATGAAACAAATACCACCTATTACGGATGCTGAGCTGGAAATTATGCGCGTGTTGTGGATAAATCCTGATTGCCCTTCCAGCGAGGTCGTCAAGCACATGACGGATCGGATGGGATGGAGCCCGAATACAACAAGGACGCTTCTCAGTCGTCTAGTACAGAAAGAAGCGGCGGGTGCAAAGTTAGAAAAGGGTTCGAAACGTGCTCAATTATTTTATCCACTTCTCAGTGAGCAAGACTACCTGAGATCTGAAACCAAATCCTTTATGAAAAAGCTGTATGGCGGGGCATTAAAGCCGATGTTGGCTAACTTTTTGGAGGATAAAAAGCTGAACAGGCAAGAGATCGAGGATCTGAAGGCATTATTTGATGATAATGACAGTGGCGGTGAGCGAGAAGAGAGAGATAGCTGATGAGTCTTACATTACAAGGGAGTTTAATGTCAGTTTTTGGCTGGGTAATTCGTGGATCGATCATGGCCGGCATCTTGGTCTTGCTTGTCCTGATCCTGAAATTTCTTCTGAAAAACAAGCTTGAAGCAAGATGGATATATTTGTTGTGGCTACCTGTGGCTATCCGTTTACTGCTTCCGTGGGCACCGGAGTCTTCGCTTAGCCTCTACAATGTCTTTTCATTGGAGAGCATGTCGCCCGGTATTCAGCAGCAAGGTCAAATTTCGCCGTTGTGGTACAAATTGTGGAAGGGATCAGTGGACATGGGCGAACCAACAGCTCATGTAGTACATTCTTTTAACGCAGAGAAAAGCATCCATATAAGGGGATCCGTGCAAGTATCAGTTCCGTCGTATGAATCGGGAATCGTGCAGGAAAGGCATTTCTGGTGGAGCGGGTTCAAGCAACTGGATTTCATAAATATGCTGATGTGGGTTTGGCTTGTAGGTGTTTTGCTGTTTGCTGCGAAAACGGTATTCGATCAAGTTCGCTTGAAACAAGCCCTGCGTGCAGGCCGACATATCGAAATGCCTTATTTATCATCCGTGTTTCAGGAGACAAAACAATTATTGGGCGTGCAGCGCAAAGTGCAGTTTGTAGCCAGCGAGCTTATTCCTGGGCCAGCCGTGGTCGGTTTTCGCAAGCCTGCGATCGTCATTTCGCCAAGTCTACTCGTTACGCTGCAAAAGGATCAGCTTCAGTATATTCTGGCGCATGAGTTCGCCCACATTAGGCGACGAGATGTACTGGTGAATTGGATCGTGCACAGCATCCTGATACTCCACTGGTTTAATCCACTATTATGGCTTGCCGTATATAAAGCAAGACAGGATCAGGAGATGGCCTGCGATGCATGCGTGCTGGATCAGATGAGTCCACAGCAAAACAGTGCATACGGGCAAACGATCATCCATGTGCTGGAGCATTTTTCAGGAAACCATCATAAGCCGGGACTTGCTGGTTTATCTGCTACGCATAAACAAATGAAAAGGAGACTTATAATGATCAAACATTTTAATAAAAAATCATATCGCCTGTCCATTCTGGGGATCACGATGATACTCGCGCTTGGCAGTGTGACGTTAGTTAACGCAAAGGAAAGCAATGCTGGGAGTGAGCTACAAGCAGCCTCCGTTCAATTGAAACAGGATACCAAAGCCGCTGTGAACAGTCAGCCAGAGATTATTTATCCGGAAGGGGATATAGACCGCACGCTTTACAAGAAAGAAGTGGAAAAAAATCTTGAAAAAGCCGCAGCAGCAGCTAAGGCTCTAACCGGAGAGGAAAAAAAGTTTATCGAGGATGAAACTAAGAGAGTGAAGGAATTGCCAAAAGAAACAGGTGTTTCTTATGTTATGTACCATAAATATAAGGACTTGAATAGTGGATTTGATCTTAGCTTTTGGGGAGGCGTGTCACTTGAATACACTTCCTACGAGGACTATTTAAAAAATGCGTCTGTTTTGAAGGGGCCTCTCGTGCAGGAACCTAATAATCTTCCAAAGGGATATACGTTCTCCAAAGCAAGGATTGATGGTCCAACAGCAACAGAGGGCAAGTTCATTGATGACCTAAGAGCCGAGGGCAAAAAGAGTGGCAAACCTCTCTATACGAAAAAGATGGAGTGGAACGAGGCTGCAACCCTCCGTTTAGAGTACACGAATGGGAAAGACACGTTAACTATTTCTAGATATATGCTAGACACAGGAGAAACTGATAAAAAGGGATTCTTCGAGGATAACTTCCCTAAGCATATATATCCAAAATATGTTTTCTGGAATACCGACCAATTTGAATATAGTATTTCAACCTCATCGGATATGAGCAGGGAACAGAAGATCGAAATTCTGAAAGCAGCCGTAGAGAAATAATATTTTTGATCCAGATATAGGTCTTGAACTATAAGCCCATACAGTCCTGAAAATAGGGTTGTATGGGTTATTTTATTTGAACAAGGACTAATATACCTCTCACCAAGCTCATTACGGGGTTAAAAAATAAGATTGCAAACTTCGAATAAATAGAGTTAGACTCTATCCATCGTTTAATGTGACTTAAGATAGCGAGAAATCAAAAAAGAACCTGGATCGTTTAATCAGGTTCTTTAATATTGCATATCAACATACACAATGTTATAATCAAATCACGATTTTAAAAATAAATAAGACATAATTAATGCATCTTACAATCTAATTGTATCATGCTGGTAAACTCATGTCAAATGTTTTTCTCAATTTAATGGTTAGGAGAGATATTGAATGAGTTCTTTGGTGCTCGATCTTCAAGAAATAGATAAAACGCAGCTATTGCTCGTTGGCGGAAAAGGTTTAAATCTGGGGGGATTGTCAAAAATTAAAGGAATAAAAGTACCAGAAGGATTTTGTGTTACAACAATGGGATATCAAAGAGCTCTCGAACAAAACGAAGCGTATTATGCTTTGCTCAATCGACTAACCATACTGAAAGCAGAAGATCGAAATGAGATTGGTGAAATCAGCAGGCAAATTCGACAAATCATAATGGAAGTAGAAGTTCCTTCCGATGTTATGGATGCAGTTACTCATTATCTCTCCCGGTTAGGAGAAGAACATGCTTACGCAGTGCGTTCTAGTGCGACTGCTGAAGATTTGCCTCATGCCTCTTTTGCTGGTCAACAAGACTCCTATTTAAATATCATCGGCAAAAAAGCAATCATGCAGCATATCAGCAAGTGTTGGGCGTCCCTATTTACGGATCGCGCAGTAATCTACCGTATGCAAAATGGATTTGATCACAGTCAAGTGTATTTATCCATAATCGTTCAAAGAATGGTTTTCCCACAGGCTTCAGGAATTTTATTTACCGCTGATCCGATTACTTCTAACCGGAAGCTGCTTTCAATCGATGCCAGTTATGGACTTGGAGAAGCATTGGTCGCTGGCTTGGTATCTGCCGATTGTTATAAAGTACAGGAAGGTAAAATCGTTGATAAGAGGATAGCAACTAAAAAATTGGCTATCTATGGCCGAAAAGAAGGCGGTACTGAGACAAAGCAGATCGATCCTGATCAGCAGACGACTCAAACACTTACGGAGCCACAAATATTACAGTTGGCACGCATTGGAAGACAGATCGAAGCTTATTTTGATTGTCCGCAAGATATTGAGTGGTGTTTGGTTGATGATACCTTTTATATTGTCCAGAGCCGGCCAATCACGACTTTATATCCAATCCCTGAAGCGAATGATCAAGAAGGTCACGTCTACGTATCAGTCGGTCATCAACAAATGATGACCGAACCCTTGAAACCATTAGGAATGTCTATATTTCAGTTAACATCTTTTGGACCCAGGTTTAAAGCTGGTGGAAGGTTATTTGTTGATGTTACACCTATGTTGGCTTCACCTGATAGCCGAGACAATTTATTGAATTCCCTGGGACAATCGGATCCGCTCATTAAAGACGTACTTGTGACTCTAATAGAGCGAGGAGATTTTATAAAATCGGTATCAAATGATAAAAAAGAACCACGTCTCAGTAATATCAATAAACGTAAGTCGCCTGCGGGTCTTCAAGCACAAATCGAAAATGATCCAACAATTGTTTCTGAATTGATTAAGAGTAGTCAAGTTTCGATAGAAGAGCTAATACAAAACATCCAAACGAAATCAGGATCAGATTTATTTGATTTTATTCTAGAAGATATTCAGCAATTAAAGAAGATTTTGTTTGACCCACAAAGCTTGGGTGTAATTATGGCGGCTATGGATGCTTCAACATGGATCAATGAAAACATGAACAAGTGGTTAGGTGAAAAAAACGCAGCAGATACGATTTCTCAATCCGTACAAAGCAATATTACTTCGGAAATGGGTCTGGCGCTATTGAATGTCGCAGATGTGATTCGTCCTTATCCAGAAATTATCCATTATTTACAACATGTAAAAGACGATAACTTTTTGGACGAACTGGTTGCGTTTGACGGTGGCCAGGAAACGCAAGCCGCTATCTATGCTTATCTCAATAAATACGGGATGCGATGTAGCGGAGAAATTGATATAACTAAAACTCGTTGGAGCGAAAAGCCAATTACACTGATCCCCATGATTCTTAGTAATATCAAAAACCATGAGCCAAATGCTGGTGATCGAAAATTTGAGCAAGGGCTACAGGAAGCTGCGCAAAAAGAACAAGAGTTATTAGAGCGATTGAAGCAATTACCGGCTGGTGAACAAAAAGCCAACGAAACAAAACAAATGATCGATCTGATCCGTAACTTCAGCGGGTATAGGGAATATCCAAAATATAGTATGGTTAATCGCTACTTCGCATACAAGCGGGCTCTATTGAAAGAAGCCGAACAACTCGTTCAAGCGGGCGTTATTCATAAACAAGAAGATATATATTTTCTCACTTTTGAAGAACTTCAAGAAGTCGTACGCACCAATAAACTAGATCACCAGATCATCAGCAACCGAGAAGACGAGTACAAATTATTTGTAAAACTAACTCCACCACGTGTTATCACGTCTGATGGTGAAATCATTGCAGGTGAGTACAAGCGAGAAAATGTCCCAGCCGATGCGATTGTAGGTCTACCTGTTTCTTCCGGAGTTATAGAGGGACGAGCGCGTGTCATCTTAAACATGGAAGATGCTGATCTGGCGGATGGGGATATATTAGTCACCGCGTTTACTGATCCTAGCTGGACACCATTGTTTGTATCCATAAAAGGACTAGTCACAGAAGTTGGTGGACTGATGACCCATGGAGCAGTTATCGCACGTGAATATGGCTTACCAGCAATTGTCGGAGTGGAGAATGCTACCAAACTAATAAAAGATGGGCAGCGAATTCGCGTGCATGGAACAGAAGGGTATATCGAAATAATATAGATAATAGGGTGGTTACCGCAGATTGGAGAGATAATAATGGGAAATACAGATAAGTTTGAAATGATAGCTCATAGTTACGACACTTCTGAAAGAATTCAAATTGCAAAGATATCATCGGATGCCATTCGTGAGTATGTAGTTGATGCTAATCGTAAGAATGCGATTGATTTTGGGTGTGGAACTGGTCTTGTCGGCATGAACTTGTTAAACGATTTTAATTCTATACTTTTTCTGGATACTTCACAAAACATGATTAATCAAATAAAGCAAAAAATTTCTGATTTTAATATTCAGAATGTAGATACATTATGCTTTGATTTTGAAAAGGGCGTATTATCGGATTTGCGTGCTGACTATATTTTTATGGTTCAGGTTCTGCTCCATATTAATGATGTAGAATTCGTTTTATCAAAACTATTTGATGTTCTCAATGAAGGGGGACATGTGCTAATCGTAGATTTTAATAAAAATGAAAAAGTAGTATCAGATTTTGTTCATAATGGATTTAATCAAGCAAAACTGACTGACATTATGACTAAAATAGGGTACAAAAATATTCAATCCAAAACTTTTTATCATGGAAGTAAAATATTCATGGGACAAGATGCATCTATGTTTATTCTTGATGCTCAAAAGTAAACTTGTGGGCGGAAAATATCCCGTTACTAGATACGTGAAACGATTAAGATAACGAGATCAGCAAAAGGCCACCCGTGAAGGGTGGCCTTTAAACTTTCCGCTATGGATAGCGCGGAGAACCGTACAATAAATAACGGCGGAATATGTGGTGAAACGGCTCATTCATTTCTAACAACGATATGTTTATCAGTAAGATACAGAATCCTGTGTCGGCCGATTGAATCCTTTAATGATTAGCCATATAGCCAAAACCAATTGTTGAAAGGCTATCGGAATGTTCAATATCATATAGGCTTCATCCAGACCGATGAACCGAATCATAAATAATAAGCTTGCCAAGACGGACAATGTAGACCCGATAAGGCCCGAAACTGACAACCAACGTGGAACCAATTTGGTTTGGTAAAATATGCAGTTATACAAGAACATAGCTAAAACGAATGTCAGTGTCGTTGCCACATGGTTCACCAAATCACGGCCTTCCCGTAACAATCCACCAAGGGTCTGAAAATACGACTCATTCAGAGTTCCAACTTTTGCAAATTCATGGCTTAATGTCAAAAGCAGCAGAAGAATGATTACACCAATAATAATGAACACACCCGCAATGATGCCGAAAGCAACAGATCCAAGAGCTAAACCTTTATTATACGTGCTTAAAATCGGATACATCAAAATAGGAATACCTACATAGGCAGCAATCATTAACAACTGGAAAAATGAACCTGTAATCACTTGGTTTTCATTTAAAGAAGATTTAACAAGGTAGTCTGCTCCATCTATAACAGGAACAACACTAAATATACCTGTAAGCAACCCGACTAATAATAACACTCCCGTAATTAAGGCAGACCTTTTACCCGGGTTTGCACGCTTCGTCAACATACTTAACCTCCTTATTGTACCTAACCTTTGCGGCATTTTCAGAACCTGCAATTGATGCCCCAGCTACTGCAAAAAAATGATCCCTGTTCCGAATCGATATAGTAGCTTTTTATTTTTACTTTACG
Source organism: Paenibacillus sp. ACRRX (assembly GCF_022346885.1). GTDB lineage: Bacteria > Bacillota > Bacilli > Paenibacillales > Paenibacillaceae > Paenibacillus_B. The sequence continues at coordinate 261,888 of NZ_JAKRNK010000002.1, read as the reverse complement.
GGGCTGAAACTGCCTTTAGTACATGAATTGGCATCACCTGTTTACGTTTTGAACAATATCTTATTGGCGAATGTTTCCCGTCGTCCTCGCTATGATCCATCAGTCCAAACTCACCCTGCTGTTGGTATTTCTCATCCATATACTGTCCCCTTATAATTTTGACCGATGGTTTATTCTAGTGTTCTTTCTTTTGATGGTTCTTCACAACACAACGTCCTTAGAGATGTTATGTTTTTATGAATTTATGATGTGTTATGTTCTTTCGTAGTGTTATAAATCAGGCATGTTAATTATATGTAAACATAATGGATAGTTAGATTAATAAGTTCAACGACTATTCATAGATTTGCCGTAAAGAATTCATAAATAGTGTTATTACAGCATCGCAGATATTTACTTTTGGCGGATATTGATGGATAATAATACTAGATTTCCCGCACTTTTAACTGTTAGTGTTAATGAGAATTATCGCTAACCTCCTGCTTCAACAAACTTCTATACGACACATTCAACATCAGGTGAATTTTCAATTTGACGTATTTCATTTAACGACATGAATGTGGTAGCAGATCTGATATCTCTTCATCATCCTGAACACAACACCTAGAGCGTTAATAGACACCCCAATGCCCGTTTTTGTGAACACACTGGGATTTTTAATCGATGCTGCGGTACGTTAAAAAGCCGGTGTGGGACATAGTTGTTTGTATTGTAGTGTGTAATTGATTACAGACGACCTGGGAAGGGTCTGCCCTTAATAAATGAATATTAGATGATGAAGAAAGAGGAGATTCTCCTCTTTTTTTGTGTTCACAAACTAATAAAAGTGGAGTGAGAGAAATGACTATGACGCCGAAGCAAGACATAGCCATCATCGGAATTGCTGGTCGTTTTCCGGGAGCGGCTAGTGTTCAGGAGTTTTGGGAAAATCTGCAGTCAGGCATCAATAGTATTACTCTGATTCCGAACGAGCGCTGGAACTGGCAGGATGTATACGGCGATCCGCAAAAGGAAAAGAACAAGACAAACAGCAAATGGGGCGGATTTATTGCCGATATTAACAAGTTTGATCCACTCTTTTTTGGCATTTCACCTAAAGAAGCGAACTATATAGATCCGCAGCACCGCATCTTTCTGGAAACGGTATGGCAGGTAATCGAAAACGCCGGTTACCGGGCGAACAGCCTGTCTGGCAAGAAGGTCGGCGTCTATGCCGGAGTTTCAAAAAATGATTATGCGGAGCTGCTTAACACCGAAGATATTAGTGCATTTGTTTCTACTGGGACTGTACATTCAATTTTGGCAAATCGTGTGTCCCATTTTTTTGATTTTCGGGGACCGAGTGAAGCGATCGATACCGCATGTTCCAGCTCGCTAGTCGCACTGCACCATGCATGTCGGGATATCCGGGAAGGAGAATGTGAGGCGGCGATCGTCGGCGGGGTTAATGCGCTGCTGAGTCCACGCATGTATATTTCCCACGCCAAGTCTGGGATGCTGTCAGCGGATGGTCAATGTAAGACATTCGATACTTCTGCAGATGGATATGTTAGGGGAGAAGGTGTGGCAGCGATGTTCCTCAAGCCGCTCACTCAAGCACGAAAGGATCGTGATAACGTTCTAGGTATTATTAAATCATCAGCGATCAACCATGGGGGACGCTCTAATTTCCTGACAGCACCGAGCGTGGATGCTCAATCAGAGGTCGTCTACAGCGCTCTACGGCATGCCAATGTTGATCCCAGAAATATTTCTTACATCGAAGCACATGGGACTGGCACACCTCTAGGAGACCCGATCGAAATCAACGCATTGAAGAAAGCATATACACAGTATTTTGAAGAAAAGGGATTTGAACCTGATGAGAACAGCTGCGGATTAGGATCGGTGAAGACGTATATCGGACATTTGGAAAGCGCGGCAGGCATGGCTTCAATCTTTAAAGTGCTGCTCGCAATGCAGCATGGCTTACTGCCTGGCTTATTCAACCATAAAGAAACAAATCCTTACATATCGCTCGTGCAATCACCGTTCTTTCTGGTTACCGCTCCAACAACATGGAAGAGACGCCGGATCAATGGCAAGACGCTGTCACGACAAGCTGGAGTGAGCGGATTTGGCATGGGTGGAGTCAATGCGCATGTGATATTGGAGGAGCCATCACCTCCCTTAAAACAGCGTAGAAAGGGGACAAGCCATGAACGAATGATCCTGCTTTCTGCAAAAAAAAGGCGACTTCAGGCGACGGTCCAGCAGCTTGTGACCTTTTTGCGAAGTAAGGCTGGACAAGCGGTAAGCTTGGATGATTTGGCATTTACACTCATGTTCGGACGAGATGAATTCGAGGAACGCCTGGCTGTTATTGCAGAGTCTACGACGCAGGTTCTAAACGAGTTGGAACGGTTCTTACGTGGGGACACGACAGGATGTGTTCATGGCATTGCTGTCGTAAAAAAGGATAAAGCTCTAATCGTTCCTAACAAAACGGATAGTTCGTCAATCCTCGCAGAGCAGTGGGTAAGGGGCGAACCGCTTGCATGGGCAGAGGAAATCTACGACGGTCGCCGCATTGTGCTCCCAGGGTATCTGTTCGAGCGTATTCCTTGTTGGTTTGAACAGAAATCAGTTGGGCCTGCTGATTCAGATTCAGTAAAGACAAGGGCAGTGGATGAGGAACCATCATTTGGATCGTCTGTCGTTACTTCTGTATACCCAGTAGCACCGATTCGGCTCACCATTTCGAATCGCGATCCGCTCGTGCAGGATCATCTCGTACATGGACAAAAGGTAATGCCTGGAGTAGGGTATCTTGACTTGATTGCACGAACCTTGGAACAGAAAGCAGGAGCTGTCTGGACCTTTGCAGATATATATTGGTTGAAGCCACTCGTATTAGAAAAGGAATCACGTAATGTGGAACTGACTGTCGAAGCGAGGGGAAACGGGGAATTTGTGCAGTTTCATACTGGCAACGACCAGAATTGCCAAGGCATGATGCTTGCCGGCACAGTTGATATGACAGATAAACGAATTGATTTGCAGGCCATTCGGAAGCGCTGCGTAACGGAACTAGTGCAGGATGAGCTGTATGATCTTTTTTTCGAACATGGCTTGGGTTACGGAGCTTCATTCCGGGTAATAGGCAAACTCTGTTATTGTCGCGGAGAGGCACTTGCCGAGATAGTCACATCAAGTTCGGAACGAATTCGAGCAGGACTGCTTGACGGTGCCCTCCAAGCTGCGGTGGGCTTAAGCGTATGTAATCAAACGGCTTCACAAGCGCAATATGTGCCGTACTTTGCGGAAACATTCCAATTCTACAGCACCTTGGAAACGGTCAGGTTCTATTATGTAAAGCAGCATGCAGAGCATAAAAAGGGATCGCTCCGGTTCGATCTATATTATTGTGATGAGCAAGGACATGTGCTTGGTATAGTGAAAAATTTCACGAAAAGACCTTTAACATCTATCCAAACTCAAAAAATATTAGAGACTCCAACGGTGCAGCCCATGCTGTTCTATACATCTGATTGGCGTCAGGAAGTATGTGCTCCGGAAGTAGAAGTAAAAGGATTACTTCTCGTGAACGGTTCTGAGCAGTTGGAAGAGCAGATGTTGACGGAGCTTGCCGACAAAGTTCCATTTCTGCATTTGAAAATTAAGCCCCATGACCACGAGGCCTGTCTGGAGGCGTTTCTTGCACTGAAAGAAAGCGGATTTCCGCTGCGGCAAATGATTGTGCCGGCGGAGAGTCCTGGTGCGGAAGATTTAAAAATGCTGCTCTTATTGGCACAAGTCGTAATCAAGTCTAAGTTCAAACAGGCGATTAAAATGGTCTATGCCAGTGAACTTGTGCGTGAGAAACAATTGCCCGCGCTGCTATCTGCTGGCGGGTTTGCCCGTACACTGAAATATGAATATCCGCGCCTCCGGCTAGAGATTGTAACCTTTGACCAGAGCTTCAACAGCTGCGGCCACGCGCTTTTAGAGGAGCTGTTCACATCATCCGAGGCTCCGCTGCATGAAGTAAAGTATGAATCCGGCTTGCGGCATGCACGAATCATGTCTGCAATACAGGGCGATTCAATGCCAGAGAAGACGCTTCTAAAACGTGGCGGAGTTTATCTCATTGCAGGCGGGGCAGGCGGACTCGGCCGCATTTTTTCTTCCTACTTAGCAGAGACCCAACAGGCATCGATCGTTCTGCTTGGCCGCAGACCGCTAACGGAACAGATTAAAGCACAGCTTGCTCAGTTGGAGCGCTTGGGCAGCACGGGCGAATATATCCCGGTGGATTTAGGGAACGAAGCTCAGGTCACAGAGACAGTACAAATGATTCGTTTGAAATACGGTAAGATTGATGGCGTATTGCACGGAGGCGGCATGATCAATGATGGTTTTATTCTGCGTAAAACCGCCGATTCGTTTGAAAATGTAGTAAGGCCAAAACTAGCAGGCACGATTCATCTTGATCGCGCTACGGCTGGTGATGAATTGGACTTTTTCGTTATGTTCTCGTCTATAGCGGCATTGATGCCAAACCAAGGACAAGGCGACTATGCCTCCGGCAACAGCTTTATGGATGGGTATGCAAACTATCGCCGTCAGCTCGTAGCATCTCGGCAGCGAAGTGGTCTCACGATTTCCATTAATTGGCCACTTTGGGCAAACGGCGGGATGCAGGTGGAACCGGAAGAGCGGGAACATCTCTGGAACGTGTTTGGAATGCAGCCGCTTGCAGCGAGTCGTGGCTTGCAGCTGTTCGAACAAGCACTTGGGTTGGCACGTCGTAAAGGTTATTCACACATAGTCGGCATTGAAGGGGATCAGATAAAAATTAACCGTCATTTTGGAATTTTTCAAGACAACAAAACAGAGCAGAAACTTGATTTTACTCACTTGGTTACACGCGACTTATTTACGATCCTAGCGCAAGTGCTGCACCTGCCGTTCGATGAGATCGGTGCGAAACAGCCACTGCATGAACTGGGAGTCGATTCGATGTCATTGTTGGCTATTTCCAAGCTAATTACCGAGAGTCTAGGCGTTGATTTTAAGCCGACTCTACTCTTTGAATATGGGACGCCGCAGCAAATTGTAGATTTCCTGCTGCAGGACAAGCATCGTGCAACGATTGCTGAACAGTACGGCAAGCTTGGAGCCTTAGCTCCGCTCTATCGGAGTACTGGGCTCATCGATCTGCATAAGGTTCAACGGGATCGATCCTTGTTTCAGCGTCGGTACGACAACACGGAGTTTTATCAGCTGGATCATGTTGTGGATAACAAGTATAACGTACCGGGCGCCTGCTATGCGGAAATGGCGAGGCAAGCTGGGGCACTGTTACTGCCGAGCAAGAAGGTGAACAAACTGCTCAACTGCTATTGGGCCAAGCAGCTTTCCTCGGCAGGAGAGCCTTTTGATGTCTATATTCAATTGATGCAAAAAGGCAGCCGTACTACTTATGAAATATACAGTATGGAGAAATCGGAATCCGTTGTTCATGCAACAGGAGAACTGCAATATGCCGAGTTTGATTCGTCAGCAGTAAACAATGAATTCCTTGATTTGATAGCAATCAGACAGCGATGCACGACAAGCTGGACACGCGAACAGGTGTATCAGCAAATTCATGCCGAAGGTCTTATCGTTGGGGAAAGCTTTATGCCGATGCAAGAAATCGTGTTAAGTGAGAGTGAGGCTTTGTCAACACTAAAGCTCCCGGAGAACATCGATGGAACATATGATGATTACCTGCTCCATCCGACCATGTTAACCGGCGTGTTTCAGACAGCTCTGATAAACAATCGCTATCATGGCGATGATGATCGGGACTTTATTCCTGTAGGCATCGATTGTGTGGAGATGATAGGTATAATCCCTCGCCAATGTCATGTGTATTGCGAGATGAACCTTAAAACAAAAGATAATCCGGATATCAAAAAATTTAATCTGAAGGTATGTGGGGAAGACGGGGTTGTGGCAGCACGCTTGACCAACTTTTCGATTAAAGTGGTAAAGTACGATAAATCAGCTGCGCAGCAGACGGATGAAAGAATTTTGGACGAGTTGCGAGTTGGGAAAGACATGCAGGATGGACTTGCGATAAAGTCAGGTCAGGGGAAAGGGAACATGAAGGAATCTGAATTACCAATTGATGGTCAGATTGGAGCAGAGATGCTAAAGGAACATGCGGCACAATTCCTTCGTAAGCTCGTGGCGGATTCAATAGGACTAGAGCAGACAATGATCGTGCCAGACGAGCCATTCGAGTCATACGGCATCAACTCCATCTTGATTCTGGAGTTGAACAAACAGCTTGAGGATGCGTTTGATGCCGGCTTGTCCAAAACGCTGTTTTTCGAATATCGTAATTTAGCAGAATTAATCGACTACTTCGTAGACGAGCATGCAGATATGCTGCGCGATAAGCTGCTCATCCCCACAGAGACACCAAGTGACCTAATTGCTCCGCCAGAATCCTCTCCAGAAATAAGCAATCTTGTCGTGGATGTATGCGACAATCCGTTGGCAGCAGGTGAAGTCATCTCACAAGTGACCATAAAGCCTGAGGCACTTGCTGTGGCCCATGCCGAAAGGCATGCTCCGGCTTCGCGCGATATTGCGATTATTGGACTGGCTGGGCGATATCCACAAGCGGAATCGCTCGCTGAATTCTGGGACAATCTGCGGTCCGGCAGGGATTGTACCGAAGAGATCCCGCTCGATCGCTTTGATCGTTCGCATTATTACAATCCCGATAAGCAGCACGGCAAACTGTATAGCAAGTGGGGCAGCTTCCTGCAAGACGTTGATGTATTCGATCCGATGTTCTTTAACATTCCCCCACGCGAAGCTGAATTGATGGATCCGCAGGAACGATTATTTCTGGAAGTCGTTTGGCATGCGCTTGAAGATGCAGGGTATACGAGACAAAGTCTTTCCGATGACACGGTAGGCGTGTTTGTGGGTGCGATGTGGCAGCCTTATCAGGAGCTTGCAGCAATAGCACAGTCACATGGCGAGCACGTAAGTCCTAGTGGATACTTGTACAGTATTGCCAATCGAGTCTCCTATTTCTGCAACTTCAATGGTCCGAGCTTAACCGTGGATACAGCTTGTTCGGCTTCGCTCACAGCTCTCCACTTAGCTTGTCAAAGCCTTATAACGGATGAAAGCAGCATCGCCATTGCAGGCGGCGTTAATGTATCAATTGGTGCGGGCAAGTACTTGTTTTTGAGTCAATACAGATTTCTGTCGACAGACGGCAAGTGCCGGAGTTTCGGCGCCGATGGTGACGGTTATGTTCCTGGAGAAGGCGTAGGCGCGGTCCTTCTGAAACGATTGGAAAACGCGATCAAAGATGGCGATCATATCTATGGAGTTATCAAAGCGACCGCGGTGAACCATGGTGGGAAGACCAACGGCTATACTGTACCGAATCCAACCGAGCAAGCAGACGTCATCCTGAAAACGCTGGAGCGCTCGAATATGGACCCGCGGAAGATAAGTTACATTGAGGCTCACGGCACCGGAACGGCGCTTGGAGACCCCATTGAGATTAGTGGTTTGACGCATGCATTTGCCAAATATACGAAGGACAAGCAGTTCTGTGCGATCGGCTCCCTTAAGTCGAATATCGGCCATTTGGAAGCCAGTGCAGGTATTGCCGGCTTGACTAAAGTCCTGCTGCAGCTTAAGCACAAGCAGATCGCACCGTCTCTCCATTCGGACCCCCTAAACCCAAATATTGATTTTGCCAATACTCCATTCATCGTTTCACGTGAACTTAGCGATTGGAAGCGGCCGGACATAAAGATTGATGGTGAGATAAAGCAAATCCCTCGTATCGCGGGCATTTCGTCATTCGGTGCCGGGGGAGCAAATGCCCATGCGATTGTCTGTGAATACATGGCAGAGGACACGAAGCCGAAGCTTGATATAATGGTGACTTCGTTTATTTTTCTGCTCTCAGCCAGACATACCGACCGCCTGCAAATGCAGGCAAAACAACTGGTGGAGGCCATTTACAGTGGCATATATACAGACGCCGACCTTCCCGCCATCTCATTTACTTTGCTAACTGGCCGGGAACCGATGGAGGAGCGGTTAGCTTTGCTTGCTGGATCGCTTCAAGAACTGACTTCGAAGCTGCAAGACTTTTTGACTGGCAGCAAAGGGGGCTCTGTATACCGGGGACAGGCTAAAGAATACAAAGAAGCTTTGAGTCTTCTAACCCATGATGAGGATATGCAGATTGTCATCAAGTCATGGTCCGCCAAAAAGAAATACGACAAGCTTCTCGGCTTATGGGTGAAAGGGATGTCCATCGATTGGCGATTCCTGTTTATGAATTACCAGCCGCGGCGTATTTCACTGCCTGGCTATCCTTTCGCCAAGGAGAGATACCGATTTCCGACGGAATGCGGATCGCTACCGCAGCAGCCACTTTATGGAGCGTCACCCAATACGATAAATGAATTAGCTCTACATCAATCTGATCCGATGCGACAGAAGGTGTTTGTCACAAAAGAATGGGAGCTGTGCGAGATTAGAGCACCTCGCCGTGTGCACGGCATGGTGGCCATTCTGGCGACGCCGGAGTTGCGCGCACTGTCCGCAGAGCTTGCGAATCTTCTACCCCACAGTCGATTGTTTGATGTGCGTCATGTGTCAGAAGAATTCGATTGGTCTGCTTTTGACGGGCTGATCGATCTAGCGGGCTGCACACAGGATTGTCATGATTCGTCCGATTGGATGCGGTGGCTGCAGCTCTTGATTGACCAGAAACATCGGGAGGGGCTGATGCTTCTGGGCGTTACTCAAGACCTTGAACGGTTTGGTGATCACGATGAAGTCAATTTGACAGGAGCAATGCGAGCAGGGTTGTATCGCATGCTGCAATGTGAGTATTCCCACTTGCGTTCAAGACATTTGGATATAGAGGGATCGAGTGACGAGACGACACTTGCTCGACTGATCGTGCAGGAATATTTGGCTGATAGCGGTGAAATGGAAATCTGTTATCGAAATTCCCGACGCTACCGTCCTGTGCTTCGTGAACGAGAAAAAGGTGGGCTTCAAGGGGAGCGCTTGTCTTTCCCCGAGCATCACGTGCTGTGGATTACGGGAGGAACGAGAGGTATCGGACTCTTATGTGCCCAGCATTTTGTCAAGCACTACGGTGTCAAGCGGCTGGTATTGACTGGGCGTGAGAGTCTGCCTCCGCGAGAGCAATGGAATATGTATACTGAGCAGCATACCTCCGCTGCTCGAAAAATTCGGGCGATTTTAGCGCTGGAAGAGGACGGAGCAGCAGTGGAAGTGTTATCTGTTCCGCTTTCAGATGCGCGGGCACTCGCACAGAGCTTGCAGCAAATTCATCAGCGCTTTGGTCCTGTCGGGGGCGTGCTGCATTGTGCAGGCTCGCTGGATAAGGACAATCCAGCGTTCATCCGCAAAACCATGAACGGGATCAACCAAGTGCTGGAGCCAAAAATAACAGGTATTAATCATTTAATTTCCTGTTTCCGGGAAGAACCTTTGCAATTTTTTGTAGCATTCTCTTCTGTGTCAGCTCTGCTTCCTTCGTTGGCAGCGGGATTGAGCGACTATGCAGTCGGCAACACCTATATGGACTATGTCGCCGCAGCGAGAAGTAAGGAACTGCCCATCGTCAGCTTGCAGTGGCCGAGTTGGCAGGAAACAGGCATGGGGGAAATTCGGAACAAGGCATATGATCTAACGGGCCTTGTCCCCATCACGAATCAGGAGGGTCTCGAATTTCTGGACTATGTGCTTGCTAAAAAAATCGGACCGGTCCTTATGCCGGCTATCGTCAATCCAGCAGTTTGGAAACCAACGACACTATTGCAGCTAGACAGAGCGGATCGTGGCAGGCCAGCTGCCAAACTTTGCTCACCCCCTGAAATAAAAGCAGTCAGCGGTAGGGGACAAGCCAATACACGGACTATCATGGAGAACCTGTCATGGAAGCAGGGGATCGGTAATGGAGAGGGACGTTCAGCCGAGATTTGGCTCGTTGGTTTGTTTGCCAAGGAATTAAAGATGGATCCGTCTCTTCTCGATACGGACACAGAGATTCATGAATATGGAATAGACTCCATCATTCAAGCACAGCTGCTGCAAAAGATCGGACAGACTCTAGAGCAGCAGCTCGATCCGTCTCTCTTGATGGAGTATCACACCATTAGAGCACTGGCGAGCTACTTGGAACGAAGCTATAAGGATGCACTGAATGCTGTGTTGATCACATTACACAACGATGCTTCTATGCCGGCTAAGATGGCACAAGCCCTCGAGACAGCTGGTCAGTTTTTGCAATCGGATGCTGCTTGTGAGCATGGGCAAGCAGTCTCTTGGATACAGGACAAGCAGAAGCATAGAAGCTCGGATATTGCAGTCGTAGGCATGAGCTGCCGGCTACCTGGAGCGGATTCGCCTGAGCAGTACTGGAAGCTGTTGACCGAAGGACGATCCGCAATCCGTCAAGTACCCTATTCACGCTGGGAGTATTCGACGAACTACTATGCGGGGCTGCTTGACGATATCACCAAGTTTGATATGTCTTTCTTCCGAATTTCCGAACAAGACGCGAAGGTGATGGACCCGCAAGCTCTGCTTCTGTTGGAGGAAGCCCTTAAGCTATGGCATCAGGCGGGATACGATTATGAGGAGGTCAAAGGCCGAGCGATCGGCGTATATCTCGGTGCCCGCAGCAACTACATGCAGAGTGAACTGGATCTGCTTAGCGCAGCCAACCCTATTCTTGCCGTCGGGCAAAACTATTTAGCGGCCAACATATCGCAATTTTTTGATCTGCGGGGACCGAGTGCCGTAGTGGATACTGCATGCTCATCAGCTCTGGTTGCGATGAATATGGCCGTGCAGGCACTTCAAGGCGGAGACATTGAGGCCGCCGTCGTAGGTGGCGCTAACCTGCTGTCAACTGATGCCACCCACCGAATGTTCAAGCTGCGCGGCATTTTGAACGAACAGCCCCAGTTCCATCTATTCGATAACCGAGCTTCGGGAGTCATTCCCGGTGAAGGCGCAGGCTTGGTGCTGCTGAAGACAGTGGAGCAGGCGCTTAGAGATGGGGATCGAATTTACGGGGTTATCAAAGGAATAGCGATCAATAATAATGGCAGAACGGCTGGTATATCTATCCCCAATCTAGAAGGACAACAGCATGTCCTGGAAGCAGCATTGACCAAAAGCGGTTTGCGGCCAGAGCAAGTCTCTTATATCGAGACAAATGGTTCGGGCACAATCGCGACAGATATTCTGGAGTTGAAGACCATATATTCGGCTTACCGTTCCGACTCTTCGGCGCCGCTCGGTCTCGGGTCCATGAAACCGAATATCGGACACCCTCTTTTTGCCGAAGGTATTGCGGGCTTTATAAAAGTAGTATTAATGCTTCATCATCGACAGCATGTACCTTTCCTATCCGGAGAAGGAACGTTAACGCACTTTGACCTGAGCGGCAGCCCATTCAAATTTTGCCGTGATCCGGCTCCATGGAACATGGAAGCTCGTATTGCAGCCATCAATTGCTTTGGAGATGGGGGAACTAACGCCCATGTAATTATTGGGGACTGGGAAGAGGCGCTACAAAGGATGAGTATAAGGTCTCCGAAGCCACTTCCTTTGCTGCAGCCCAAAGATATTCGCTGCCAGAATTCCGCTCGATCTGTGTGGAGCGGAGGCAATGTATGGAGACAGATGTAAGGAATGAGGTGCCTTCATGAAAGAACAGTTTCTAATTCGAATGGACCATCCGATTGTCAAACATCATAAGTATGAAGGGCAAGGCTCGCTTCCCGTTAGCTCGTATTTTGATCTCATCTTCCAGTTGTTTCGCGAGCAGGGATATGATTTTACACGGCTTGAGCTCCGTAATCTTACCGTCTATGCCCCATTTCTCATCAGAAATGACAAGGATGTTCTATTATGTATTCAATCCCGAGAGACAGAAGCGGGATCTTGGGACATTCGAATTGAAAGCGACGAAGAAACAAGTGGAAAACGGCTTAATAAGCGCCTGTTGTTGATCACGGCGCGAATGTATATGCGTGAGAGCTTGGTGTTTCATGAAAGATTGGATATTGCCCGAATTCAACTTGAAACCAACCAGGAAGAGCGCCTAGCTGCATATTACGAAAAATGTCGCCAGCAGAACTTGTTTCATGAAGGAATTATGCTTGTGGAAGGGATAAGATATGAAGGAGAGAACGGTGAATGCTGCTTGAGGGTTGTGCTGGGGAAAGAAGCACTCCCCGGTGCCGCCGGGTTCATGTTCCATCCTGCACTGATTGAAGGCGCGATTATCGGGAGCGGAGTATGGTTCCCGCAAGCAATGGATGGGGAGCAGAAACTGTTCATACCACTGTATTGCGAATCCTTCCGCGCAGCTAGGACAATGGACAAGGAATGCTGGATTAGAATCGCCAAGCCGGTAGAACGCAAACCTAAGCTGCATCTCACGACGCTCGAGTTTTTTGCTTCCAATGGAAGCAAGATTTCGGAGCTTGTTCATTATTGGAGCACAGCGCAGGCTTAAGATAAGATCGCCTCAAGAAGTATAGTCGCTTGCTGAGACTGGAAGCTATTTCATGATGAAGGAAGCTGGCGTAAGAAGGAGCAATCATGGTGAGACAACCTATCATATTTATGTATTCGGGTCAGGGATCACAATACTATCAGATGGGACGGACGTTGTTTCAAGAGAATGCAATATTTCGATCTCACATGCAGCGTATGGATAACCAATTACAAGAATGGATTGGCGAATCGATTCTGAACGAGCTGTACCATCCAGAAAAAAGCCGCAGCACACCCTTCGATCGTACCCTGTACACACATTGCGCCATTTTTATGGTGGAGCATGCCTTGACCGAATTGTTGAAAACGAGCGGATTGCAGCCTGACATTGTGGTTGGGTCGAGTCTGGGGGAATTTTCCGCTGCGGTAGCAGCTGGAGTTATTAGTGTTGAAGACGCGCTCCATGCGGTTGCCGTTCAAGCAATGCAATTGGAATCTTTGTGTTTACCAGGCAGTATGCTTGCGATATTACATGATCGCGCATGGTACAACTCCGACTCTGTTCTGCGCGAGAATTGTGAAATCAGCTCAATCAATAACGATGCCCATTTTGTTGTGGCGGGAGCCCGAGAATCAATAAAAAAAGTAGAGCAACATGTCAAAGCTCAAGGCATTTTATGCCAGAATATTCCTGTTACCCAAGGCTTTCATTCTTCCATGCTCGATCCGGCGGAAGCTGAGTATATCGGCTTTTTAAGAAGATTTAAGTTTCAGAATCCACAAATTCCATTTATATCAAGCGTTTATGGCAGACAGATCGATCAATTGGAGCAGGACTATTTATGGAAAGCCGTGCGTATGCCGATTCTGTTTACCAACGCAATCTCTTTTCTGCAGAAACATATAAGGCGTGGCGTTTATTTGGACTTGGGTCCTTCGGGAACACTTGCTGCCCTGATGAAACGCTCGATAAACATCGCTGAGACTGAAATCATTCTGCCTGTGCTAACGCCTTTTCAGCATGAGACGTCAAATGTAAGCCGTATAGTGGCCCAGTATTCAAGCAATAACAAGGTTACGGTGACCAAGGAGGAGAAACCGATGCTTGCTTATGTGTTTCCGGGACAAGGATCTCAAGGGAAAGGAATGGGAGGGGAATTGTTCGATCGATTTCCTGAAATTACGAACCAAGCGGATGAAATACTCGGTTATTCGATAAAAGAGTTGTGCCTGCAAGATCCGCAAGGGAAATTGAATCAGACGGACTACACCCAGCCTGCTCTTTATACCGTAAATGCATTGATGTTTTTGAAAGCGAAAGAGGACTCAGGGGTCAAACCCGATCTGCTTGCAGGACATAGCTTGGGTGAGTATAATGCTTTATTTGCAGCGGGTGCTTTTGATTTCCCTACCGGACTGAAGCTGGTGAAAAAAAGGGGGGAGCTGATGAGTCGCGCTGCGGGTGGCGGAATGGCAGCTGTAATCGGCTTAGACGGCGAGACGGTCAGCCGCGTGCTCAAACAGCATCCTCAGTTGGATTTCATTGACATCGCAAACTACAATTCCCCCAAACAAATCGTAATTGCAGGCAGGAAAGAAGACATTGAACGAGCCCAGCCAGTGTTTGAGCAAATTAAAGGGGCGAGATGCATCCCATTAAAAGTAAGTGGGGCTTTTCATTCGCGCTATATGGCGGAGGCGAGAGATCAATTCGAGCAGTATATTGAATCTTTCGAGTTTATGGCTCCAAACATTCCCGTTATTGCTAATGTCACTGCCCGACCATACCGGCCATCTGAACTCAAATTAAATTTGATTAAACAAATTACGCATTCCGTTAAATGGTGCGAAATCGTTCAAGTGCTCATGGGCTTTGCATCTATTGAGATTAAGGAAATAGGTCCCGGTATTGTATTGTCCGGTCTGACCAGCAAAATTCGTCAGGAAGCCGAACCGATTGTCATTGACTTGGAGCAAGAATGTCAGCCGATCATAGAGTATCCAGCTCCGCATACTCAAAATAATCGTGATGAGCTAAATGGTGAAGCTTATCAAGAGGTTGGCATACAGGCCAAGGTTCCAGCAGTGATAAAGCATTTTATCAATGAAGAGGCGACAGTGCCTCATTCACTCGCATACGGGATTACGGCAGAATCACTGGGGTCTGAACAGTTCAGGAAAACTTACAATCTTAAATATGCTTATTTGACAGGGGGCATGTACAAAGGAATTGCTTCCAAGGAGCTAGTGGTTCGAATGGGAAAGTCAGGCATGATGGGCTTCCTTGGCACCGGGGGAATGAAGTTGGATGAAGTAGAACGAGACATTCAGTACATACAAAGAGAGCTGTATCAAGGGCAAACCTATGGCATGAATTTACTGCATAGTCCGTATCACCCGGAAAGGGAGGAAAGTAACGTCGATCTCTATATGAAATACGGTGTGAATCTGATCGAAGCGTCCGCTTACATGACGATTACCCCATCACTTATTAAATATAGAGCCATGGGACTATCCAGCAATTTGGACGGAAGTGTCTCGATCAAACATAGAATCATCGGCAAAGTCTCCAGACCGGAAGTAGCGGAAATCTTCTTAAGTCCAGCACCTGAGTATATGGTGGAGCGTCTCATCGACCAGCACAAAATAACGAGAGAACAAGCAAACCTGCTGCGGCAAGTGCCAATGGCAGACGACTTATGTCTAGAAGCGGATTCAGGCGGACATACCGACGGAGGAGTGGCCAATGTTTTGCTGCCAGCGATTCTAATGCTTCGTGACGAGATCTGCAGAAAGTATGGGTATCGTCAAAAAGTGGGGATCGGCGCCGCAGGTGGAATTGGGATGCCTGCAGCCGCTGCAGCGGCCTTTATCTTGGGTGCTGATTTTATTGTAACGGGCTCGATTAATCAGTGCACGGTAGAGGCAGGGACCAGCGATGCTGTCAAAGATTTGCTGCTGCAAATGAATATTCAGGATACGGCCTATGCCCCGGCGGGAGATATGTTTGAAATGGGAGCGAAGGTCCAGGTTTTGCGCAAAGGGGTGTTTTTCCCCGCGAGAGCAAATAAACTACATGAGCTGTACCGCCAATATAACGCAATCGATGAAATTCCCGAAAAAGAGAAACAACAGCTTCAAGAGAAATACTTCAAGATGAGCTTTGAGGAAGTGTACCAGAAAGTCAAAGCACATCATTCTGCTCAGGAAATCGAAAAGGCGGAACAAAATCCGAAGCACAAGATGGCTTTAATATTCAAATGGTATTTTGTTTATTCGACACGAATTGCTTTACAGGGTACACCAGGCTGCCAAGTTGATTATCAGATTCACTGCGGTCCTGCATTGGGGGCATTTAATCAATGGGTAAAAGGTACATCGTTTGAACACTGGCGCAATCGTCATGTCGATGAGATCGCGGTAAAATTAATGACTGAGACGGCCGATGTCTTGAACCGGAGGACCCGAAGTTTGCACCGATCCCTGATTCACTAATCGAGATTATTGATATACAAGGTTGTTCTTGAACAGGCAGTATAAGCAAACGGAGGGCCTATGATGATGGATAACTGGATGAGGATCGAGCAAGTCCTGCATATGGTAAGGGATGGACAGATGTCTTCAGAGGAAGGGTTTCGGATCATTCAAGCAATTAAGCGGCGGGTAAACGAGCATGTTGCTGAAACGACTGTAAGAGTGGAAACACCTGAGCAGCACATTTACAGCGAGGAATGGACGCCGCAAGTGGAGGATCATCCTTATTTAGACAGTATATGTCAAAAAATTATTGGCATCGCTTCCGCAGTTTTGTTTGTAGACAAGAACAATCTCGATCTCGATGCAGACAAAAGCGAATATGGCTTTGACTCCATTACGATTACAGAATTCATAAACCGTATCAATTCGTATTACAATTTGGAGATTTCCCCGCCCGTGTTTTATGAGCATATCACTTTCCGTTCGTTGTGCAGCTATTTGCTTGATCAATCCAAGCGCAGCATGACCCCTGCCCAGATGTACAAAAATGCGGATACTTTAGCAGCCGATCCCCAACGACCTTTGTGCAACCCGTCATTTGAAGCGGAACGAATCCGGCCAGAATGTATTGATGCAGACGACTGCACAGGGCTGGATCCCATTGCCATTGTTGGTATTGCAGGCGTAATGCCGCAATCGGATAACCTAAATCAATGGTGGGATCATCTGATAGCTGGCAATAACCTCATTACCGAGATTCCTCTAGATCGATGGGACTGGAAGGACTACTTCGGTGACACCGTTAAACAATCGAATGTTACGAATGTGAAGTGGGGCGGATTCATGAAAGAGGCAGATACATTCGATGCCTCTTTTTTTGGCATTTCTCCCCGTGAGGCGGAGCTTATGGACCCGCGACAAAGAATTTATTTAGAGACAGTATGGAAGGCGATTGAGGATGCGGGCTATAAAGCCTCGGACTTATCGGGCAGCAAGATCGGATTATTCGTCGGGGTCGGAAGCTCCGATTATTATGACCTGCTAAATCAACATAATGTGGAGGTTCAGGCTCATACGCCAACCGGTGTGTTCCAATCGATTCTTTGCAACCGCATCTCGTATTTACTTAATTTTCACGGGCCTAGCGAACCGGTGGATACTGCTTGCTCCGCGTCTTTAGTAGCTGTTCATCGAGCTATCGAAGCGATCCGGAGCGGCGATTGCGATCAAGCAATTGCGGGCGGCATCAATGTCATCGCCAGTCCGAATTTATACATTGCGCTTAGCAAGGCAGGCATGCTGTCCGAAGATGGACGGTGCAAGACGTTCGACCAGCAGGCTAACGGTTATGTCAGAAGTGAAGGCAGCGGGGCCGTGCTGTTAAAGCCGCTGCGGAAGGCAGAGGATGATGGCGACCATATCTATGCCGTCATCCGTGCAACGTCTATCAATCACGGCGGATACGCCAATTCACTGACGACGCCGAGTCCGAATGCGCAGGCGAGCTTAATTGTCGATGCCTGGCGGAAATCCGGCATCGATCCCGCTACCGTCGGATATATCGAAACCCATGGAACAGGAACACCACTTGGCGATCCGATAGAAATTAATGGGCTGAAAAAGGCATTCGATGAGTTGTATCGGGAATGGGGCAGATTGCCCGCAGAACAGCCCCATTGCGCGCTTGGAGCGGTGAAGTCCAATATGGGTCACCTGGAACCTGCCGCTGGCATTGCGGGATTGCTCAAGGTGCTGTTATGCATGAAGCACGGCAAGCTTCCGGCCAATCTTCACGGTGGGCAGCTCAACCCATATATCGAGTTGCAAGACAGTCCGTTCTATATCTTGAATGAATCAAAGGAGTGGGATAAGCCTGGAAGGGACATCCCGCGACGTGCAGGTGTGAGCTCGTTTGGGTTTGGCGGTGTCAACGCTCACGTGGTGTTGGAAGAGTATTCCGAAATCGCCCACCGCGGGCAAAGGCAAATAAGCAATGATGCTGGAACTCAAGTCATTGTATTGTCAGCCAAGAACGAGGAGTGTCTCGACGCCTATGTAAAGAACATGCTTGCCTATTTGGACACGACAAATGAACCTCTGTCTGATATCGCCTACACCTTGCAATCAGGGCGCGAATCGATGCAAGAAAGACTCGCTGTCATTGTCACGACACTACAGGAATTAAAAGATTGTTGGTCGGATTATTTGAATGGAAACAAGAACAACGAGAGATTGCACCGAGGAAGAGTCAACAAAAATCGATCCGGCATCGGGTTATTAGTCGAAGGAGAGGAAGGGAAATCCTTTCTCCAATCGGTTTGGAAACAAGGGAAAGTCGATAAACTCGCTAAGTTGTGGGTTTCCGGCATTGACATCGAATGGGGCTTGCTTTATGCAGGCAGCCGGCCGAAGCGAGTTTCGCTTCCTACATATCCTTTTGCAAGAGAGCGATATTGGATTCCATTAGCGGTTGAATTACCAGGATTTAGTCGTGAGAAGAAAGACCCTCGTCTCAAAATGGCGACTGTCCTTCACCCGCTGCTGCATCGTAATACTTCGAATTTTGCGGAGCAGCGTTACAGCTCGATTTTTTCGGGAGAAGAGTTTTTCTTGCGTGATCATGTCGTCAACGACAGCAGAATACTGCCCGGTGTAGCCTATCTGGAGATGGCACGAGCGGCGGTTGAGCAAGCTGCTGGGATTGATGAAAGCGCCGCTGTCAAACTGAAACATATCGTCTGGAAGAGCCCTATTCGTGTCGAAGATACGCCTATACAAGTTCATATCCGATTATACCTGGAAGACAACGGTGAAATATGTTTTGAAGTATATAAGGAAGCGGATGGAAAAGAAGAACGGTTCATATTCAGTCAAGGCAGGGCCGTTATTAGCAATATAGAAAAAAAAGTAACAAGCATAACACGACAGCAAGTAGAGGCGCAGGAAGGATTAACTCGGTTTACGTCCGCACAATTTTATGAAACGTTACACAAGTTCGGGCTTATGTATGGAGCAAGCCATCAAGCGATTGAGTACGTCTGCGCCGGAACACAGCAAGCGCTGGCGAAGCTGTCGCTGCCGTCACATTTAGCCGATAGCCAACATCATTATGTACTTCATCCGAGCTTAATGGACGCTGCTTTGCAAGTTTCGGTTGCGTTGACATCGGGGCTGTCAGCGGAATCGCCGGATGGACAGCGACCTTCACTGCCGTTCGCGCTGGAAGAACTTGAAGTGTTCGCGCCGTGCACATCTTCGATGTGGGCGCATGTCCGCTATAGTGCAGGCAGCAGCCCAGACGATCGCGTACAGAAGCTGGATATCGAGATATACGATGAGGATACAGGCAGCATGTGCGTGCGCATGAACGGGTTTACCTCCAGGGTGCTGAATGGAGATGGAAGTGCGTCAGAATCAGAGAGAACGACGGGGACGATCATGCTTCAGCCTTGCTGGCAGGAGCAAAGGATTGACCATCCGACAGCGGTGCCAGAGTATGGCCTTCATGTCGTCTTGCTGTGCGAGGGACAGGAAGCATGGCAGGAACAAATGGCGCAGCATGCCGACACTGTCTGTATTCGTCTGCACAAGACAGTGGAAGAAAGTGCTATAGAGGAGCGCTTTCAATGCTATGGCCTTCAAGTGCTTGAACAGATCCAGTCATTGATTCGATCAAGACCTGATAAGCATGTCTTGCTTCAGCTAGTCATTCCTAATCACGGCGAACGGCAGCTGTTTGCTGGACTAGCCGGATTGCTGCATACTGCGCGCCTTGAGCATCCAAAGCTTATTGGACAACTGCTAGAAGTGGATCCCGATGAAGCAGCAACTGTTCTGACGGACCAATTGTTCGAAAGCAAACACTATCCGGCGGAAGTCCATATACGTTATTTCGAGGGCAAACGCTTGACAGCAGGCTGGATCGAAAGGGAAGTAGCAGAGCAAAATCTGGCTTACCCTTGGAAAGACCGAGGGATTTATTTAATTACCGGTGGGACGGGTGGACTGGGTCATATCTTTGCCGAAGAAGCTGCGCGTCAGGTGAAAGATGCGGTTCTGATTCTCACAGGTCGTTCACTGCTGACAGACGAGAAGCAGATGAAGCTGAGGGCACTGGAAGCGTTGGGTGCGAAGGTTGAATATCGTCAGGCCGACGTAACCGATCGTCAGGTGGTATTCAATCTGATCCGTGATATTCAGGACGATTATGGAGGATTAAACGGCATTATTCATGGAGCAGGCATTATCCAGGACCGATTTATTCTTCAGAAAAGTGCCGCTGAAACAGAGGATGTGCTTGCTCCTAAAGTATTGGGACTCGTTCATTTGGACAAAGCAAGCAAAAATATTCACTTGGATTTCTTCATTCTGTTCTCATCCGTAACAGCCGTGCTTGGCAATCCGGGTCAGGCAGATTATGCAATGGCTAATTCATTCATGGATCGATATGCAAAGTATCGGAGTGAGCTAGTTACTGCCGGCCGACGTCATGGTCATACGTTGTCGATCAATTGGCCCCTGTGGAAAGAAGGAGGCATGAGAATAGATGCACAGAGCGAGAAGTCGTTGGCGCTCAGAACCGGAATGCTTCCCATGAATACGCGAACGGGAATTCGTCTTTTATATGCAGGAATTGCGTTAGGCAACCATCAGATAGCTGCAGCTCACGGAGATATGCGAAAGCTGAGAACACAAGGGTTTGCGATACGTGCTGAGGTTGAATCGGCAGCAAACAGATACACTACAGTTGCTGAGAAGAGCTCGGAATCTGACCACATCATCACGGAATCAGGCGATAAAATCACAAATAAGCGGATGCTAATGGGAAAAGTATTAACTGCAATACTGCATATTGTCTCTGGCATTTTAAAAGTGAAGTTCGAGGATATCGATGTGGATGCCGAATTTGGCGAACACGGCTTTGATTCCATTATGCTAACGGAGCTCGCAAACAAATTGAACGAAGCCTATAAGCTGGAACTGACACCTACGATCTTTTTTGAATTTCCGGCAATTCGAAGCTTTATTGAATATTTAGTCAGCGAGCATGAAGATGCGCTGGCGAAGAAACTAGGAGCGGGAAACAGCACAGAGAATCAGGTGCAAATATCCGCGCAGTGCTGCCGATTTGCGGCAGATTCGATTTCAGTTGATGCAGAGGTTCCTATTCTGACTGATGAGCGGATGCATTCAGAGGCGGCGACGATGCGCAATGCAGATGATGGGGAGTTGGTTCCATGTCATTCAGTCACTGATTCGACAGGCAGAACATCGTGTCCTGGCGATGAATCGACGGATCGAGCAGCAATGACACAAGAGCCGATCGCTATTATCGGAATGAGCGGCAAATTCCCGATGGCGGAGGATATCGATGATTTATGGGCCAATCTTGTTGATGGCAAACACTGCATTTCTGAAATTCCAAAAGATCGCTGGGATTGGGAAGCGTATTACGGAGACCCAGTAGATGAAGTGAATCGAACGAACATCAAATGGGGCGGATTCATTGACGGAATCGATGAATTTGATCCCTTGTTTTTTGGCATTTCGCCGAAAGAAGCGGAATTCATGGACCCGCAGCAGCGTCTACTTATGACTTATGCTTGGAAAGCGATAGAGGATGCCGGATATTCAGCAAGGAGCTTGTCCGGAAGCAGCATGGGCATTTTTGTCGGAACTATGAGCAGTGATTATAGCCACATGCTTACCGCAGCGAAAGTGGGCATCGAGGGATATTCGTCAACAGGGAAGGTATCCTCTATTGGACCGAACCGAATGAGTTATTTTTTAAATGTTCACGGACCGAGCGAACCAATCGAAACCGCCTGCTCCAGTTCATTGATTGCAATTCACCGGGCCGTGAACGCCATCCACTGTGGAGATTGCGACACGGCAATCGTGGGTGGTGTGAACACGCTGCTGACACCGAGCGAATACATCAGCTTTAATAAAGCCGGGATGCTCAGCAAGGACGGAAAATGCAAAACGTTCTCGGCCCATGCAGATGGTTATGTGCGCGGTGAAGGGGTCGGTATGCTGATGCTCAAGAAGCTGAAAGCCGCGGAAATGGCGGGCGATCATATTTATGGCGTTATTAAGGGCACCAGCGAGAATCACGGAGGTCGCGCCAGCTCTTTAACTGCCCCGAATCCAAAAGCGCAGGCAGAGTTATTGAAACAAGCGTATAACAAAGCTAAAGTTGATCCGGCGACGATCAGTTATATCGAAGCCCACGGGACAGGTACGCAATTGGGTGATCCGATAGAGATCAATGGGTTGAAATCGGCTTTCAAGGAATTGAGCGAAGCATACGGCCATTCCGGGGCAGAAGGCTGCGCTTATTGCGGAATAGGATCAATCAAAGCCAATATTGGCCATTTGGAGCTGGCTGCCGGCATTGCGGGACTCATTAAAGTGTTATTGCAATTTAAACATCAAACACTGGTGAAAAATCTGCATCTTGATGTGGTCAATCCATATATTCAGCTGGAGAACAGCCCATTCTATCTTGTTCAGGAAACAACTGCATGGAAGCCTCTTTGTGATGCACTTGGCAGAGATATGCCAAGGCGGGCCGGCGTAAGCTCTTTTGGTTTTGGTGGGGCTAACGCTCATATCGTGCTTGAAGAATACATTTCGAAAGAGAACCATTCTGATTCTGTTCTTAAACTAGAGAATCCTGCAGTTATCGTATTTTCGGCCAGAACAAAAGAACGCTTAATGTCGCAGGCGAAGCAATTTCTTATTGCATTGGAAGAGAACAAGTATACGACTGCACAGTTAGTGGATATCGCATATACGCTGCAGGTCGGCCGCGACGCGATGGAATATCGTCTCGGTCTGTTCGTGAATTCCGTGGACGAACTTCAAGTGAAACTAATGAGGGTTGTGGAAGAAAAATTCAATATTGGATATCGAAATACTGAAGAAGTACGCGATATTGAAGAAGTATATCAAGGCAGAGTGAAACGTCTGACGGAAACAATCGACGGCACTGGCACCGGTGACATTGGCATAACAGAGGAAGAAACGGCAGCCGAGTGGATCCGTCATCGAAACTATTCGAACCTGTTGAAAGGCTGGGTAGAGGGTCTGCGCGTGGATTGGCACAAGCTGTATACTGGATGCCGGCCGCGCCGGATGAGTCTTCCCACGTATCCGTTTGCAAAGGAACGTTATTGGGTGCCACGAGCGGAGTCAAGTCCAATGAGTAGTGGACAAATTAAAAGCGCAGCAGAGAACATTCTGGTCTCGGCTGTGAAGCATGCGGATTCTGTTTCGAGTCCGCCTAATGTTGGCATACCGCAGACTAACCATACAGTCATGCTCACTCCGGTATGGCAAAAATACGATTGGACGAAGACAGCTCACGCTGATCCTTCTGTTTCAAACCAAATACTGCTGATCGGAGACCGAGAAACCTTACGGCATGAAATAAGGGAGTATTATCCGAATGCGCATGTTGTCGTAATCTCAACGAATCATACGGTGGATGACGTCACAAGACAATTGGAAGCACTCGGTACGATTGAACATATACTGTGGATTGCGCCCGATTTCAACAGCCTTGCCGTATCTGATGAACGTTTCATAGTGGGGCAAGAGGAAGGAGCCGTCCCAATATTCCGCCTCATGAAAAGCTTGCTGCGTCTTGGGTACGGAAACGCGAGGCTCGAATGGACGATGGCGACCATTCAGGCGACAGCAGTTCACAAGCATGAAACCATTGATCCGACACATGCCAGCATTTATGGGCTTGCACAATTGATGCGCCAGCAATTCCCGCATTGGAATATACGCCTCCTCGATTTAGAAGCGGATGCTCAGCCACCGCTCGCTGAGTTGGTGATGTCGCCAGTTGGCTCCGCTCAAGGAGTTCCTTCCGTGTACCGAAATGGAGAATGGTATTTTCAGGAGCTCATCCCAGTGACGAATCGCCGTACAAAACCGACCTTAATAAAACAGAGAGGCGTATATGTCGTGATTGGAGCAGCAGGTGATGCAGCTGAAATCTGGAGTGAATATATGATCCGAACGTACGAGGCTCGCTTAATCTGGATAGGCGTTAACGATTCCACGATGCAAGGCGGACTGAATCGCCTAGCCACACGGGGATATCGGATTGAATTTATTCCTGCGGATACTGAGAATGCTGCAGAATTATCCCGGGCGGTTCAGGAGATAAAGCTCCGGTATTCACACATTGACGGCGCAGTGATTATGGAAATATTACGATCAGGTGTAGCTCTAGCTCAAGAGGAAGTAGGGCGATTCCGGTCCCAATTGTTGGCTAATATTGCTGTTAGCATGGCCATCGCTCAGCTAATCGGGAGAGAACCACTCGATTTTGTTTTGTATCTTCGAACTGCGGGAAGTTCAGTTGAACAACTGGAGGACAGCAGCACTGCTGCGAGCGAAACATTCAAGAGGGCATTTGCCCACCGTCTCGCTTTGCAATGGCCATGTGCGATCAAGGTAATGAATTGGGGAAGTGAAAAACTTCCACCCCAGGAGGCGCAGCAACAGACAGCGGACAACTTGCAAGCTTTGGAGGTACTTCTTACACATTCGATCCATCAAATGACGATTATGGGTCCGTCGGGGTCCTTAAATAAGGCGAACATCAACTTGCAACAGACGATTGTTATGGTTTAAGTCGTAGTTCAAAAAGTTTGGCTTTTGATCTTTAATCACGAAGATACTCGGCATCGAATCTTGCTGAAAACGAATCCTGCCAATGGAGAGATGAGAGATGCAAAAATATGAAAGTGCTAAACATACGCATGAACAAATGAAAAAGATCCAAACGCTTCTCATCAGATTGTTATGGGGACAGCTCCAATCGGCTGGTATTTTTATTGAAAAGGAATCGTCATTCGCTCACTTGAAGGCCAAGGCAGGATTAATCAACATGTATGACAAGTGGTTTGAGGCGAGCACCGCTTTTTTAATGGAGCATCACTTTCTTGATCGTAAAGGTGACACATACAAGATACATGACTGCTCATTGGTCGATCTTGAAGCCTTATGGGAAGAATGGGATTGCCACAAGGCAAATTGGCTGGAGGATCCGAACCGCAAGGCTCGTATCGTGCTGATGGAGAACATGATTCGCGCCATACCGGATATTATTACCGGTAAGCTGCTCGCAACCGAAGTCATGTTTCCGAATTCTTCGATGGAGTTGGTCGAAGGCATCTATAAGCATAACGTCATTGCTGATTATTTTAATGAGATTATGGCGGAACGTGTTGTCGCTTATATAGTTAAGCAAAGGGATGTGAATCCAAGGGATCGCGTGCGCATCTTGGAGATCGGGGCTGGCACAGGGGGAACCAGCTCCATGCTGCTCCACAAGCTGAAGCCGTATCACGATGCCATTTCAGAATATTGTTACACGGACGTCTCCAAAGCTTTTCTAATGCATGGCGAGCGAGAATATGGTCCGGATAATTCCTTTTTAACTATTAAACATTTGGATATCGGCCAGCCTGTCGCTTTACAAGCTATCGATATAGGAGGATATGACCTGATCATAGCTGCCAATGTGCTGCACGCCACCAAAAACATCCGCCAAACGCTTCGCAATGCAAAGGCGATGCTAAAGGAAAAGGGCCTCATTTTACTTAATGAGTTGACGGACAATTCCTTGGCCAACCATTTGACCTTCAGTCTAATCGAGGGATGGTGGATGTACGAAGATCCCGCCATACGAATACCAGGTTGTCCAGGGCTATATCCGAAGGAATGGAAAAAAGCGTTGGAGATGGAAGGGTACCAAGCGGTTTCTTTCCCTGCAGCGGCTGCCCAAGAATTGGGTCAGCAAATCATAGTCGCTGAAAGCGACGGGATTATCAGACTTCCAGAGCACGCAAGTGCGGCTATCGAGCCCGCTGGACATGGAATGATGAGCACAGATAATTATAAACCGCTGAAAGTTACGGCTGAAGAACGAATTCAAGCAGGCAAAGTCGAGGTAACGGACACCATCATCGAGAATGTAGTGAAGGATGCGATAGCTGGAAAAATTTCTGAGTCGCTGAAAATAGATCGGGCTTTCATCGATGCAGAAGCCGCCTTCTCTGATTATGGTGTTGATTCCATTACCGGCGTCCAGCTTATACAAGCGGTCAATCAAATGTTGGACATAACACTGAAGACGACCGATTTGTTTGATTACGGATCGCTTGGCCGATTAACCAATTATATTGTGTCCAAGCATAGAGAAGTGATCGCCAAATCATTATCCGGAGCAGCAACGCCAAATGATTCTCAATCCATCGCAGGGCGCAATACGAAGTCTCCTTTATCTCGTGCCACCGTTCAAACTCTGTCAGCCCAGGTTCAGCAAGAAACGGGTAAGGAAGCAGAAACAGAACGGGAGGATATCGCCATCATTGGAATGAGCGGGCGCTTTGCAGGATCTGCGTCCGTGCATGAACTGTGGGAGCACCTTGTTAACGGGACGGATTTAGTTCAAGAAGTGACAAGATGGGATTTGTCTGAGCATTTTCCAGACAGCTCGGATTATTGCAGGTATGGAAGCTTTTTAGAAGATATCGATCAGTTTGATCCGTTGTTTTTTACGATTTCAGGGATTGAAGCGACATATATGGACCCTCAGCAGCGAATCTTTCTGGAAGAGGCATGGAAAGCGCTGGAGGATGCCGGCTATGCCGGTACAGCGGTTGAAGGAACGCGTTGCGGTGTATATATCGGCTCAGGGCAGATGGATTATCGCAACCTGATCGGTGATCATCCCCCTGCCCAAGCTTATTGGGGAAATGCCAACTCGATTACGCCAGCCCGGATTGCCTATTATTTAGATCTTCAAGGGCCTGCTATTGCCGTTGATACGGCATGCTCCAGTTCTCTGGTGGCGATCCAT
This sequence comes from Paenibacillus sp. ACRRX, assembly GCF_022346885.1. Classification (GTDB taxonomy): domain Bacteria; phylum Bacillota; class Bacilli; order Paenibacillales; family Paenibacillaceae; genus Paenibacillus_B. The sequence continues at coordinate 234,956 of NZ_JAKRNK010000002.1, read as the reverse complement.
CTTGCTTGCCAAGGCCTGTGGGCTAAAGAAACAGAGATGGCTTTGGCCGGTGGCGTATTTGTGATGTCGACACCGGATTTTTATGTGTCTACGAATCGGGCGGGGATGTTCTCACGTCATGGGCGCTGCTATGCATTTGATCAGCGTGCCGATGGCTTCGTTCCCGGAGAGGGCGCTGGCGTCGTCGTGCTGAAGCGATTGCAGGATGCTGTCGCAGACAGGGATCAGATTTACGGCATTATTCGCGGAACGGGGATCAATCAAGACGGCGCGACGAATGGCATAACGGCGCCAAGCGCGAACTCGCAAGAACGTTTGCAGCAGTATGTATATGATTCATTCAACGTTAACCCTGAACATATTCAATTGATCGAAGCGCACGGAACTGGCACGCAGTTAGGTGATCCGATCGAGTACGAGGCGTTGTCGCGGACTTTTGGCAAATATACAAAGCAGGCAGGATTCTGCGCACTTGGCTCGATCAAGACGAATATCGGTCATTTAACCGCAGCGGCGGGCATTGCGGGTTTAATCAAAATATTACTCTGCTTAAAGCACAAACAAATGGTTCCATCTCTGCATTATAAAGCAAGTAATCCGAATATCGAGTTCAAGGACAGCCCGTTCTATGTCAATACAAACTTGCAAGATTGGAAAGTTGAGCCCGGGATCAAGCGAAGAGCGGCACTCAGTTCGTTTGGATTCAGCGGCACGAACGCCCATATGGTCATCGAAGAAGCACCGAAGCTGGATCGCAGCTTTACGCCAAAACCTGGTTACATCATCGTACTGTCGGCACAGACAACGGCACAACTTGCTGAACAGGCCCGGCAGTTAGCGGACTTTTGCGAGAAATCGGCAGAGATCAGCACTGAGAATGTGAGCTGGACTTTATGTATGGGAAGAAAGCATTGGAATTATCGGCTGGCGTGTGTAGCCCGCCACTCGGATGAGATTGTAGACCTATTAAAAAAGTGGCTGGACACTGGAGTGGAGCCGCGCGTTTATATTTCCAGCACTCAACAACACGAGAGTCTGGATACTACTACTTTGACACAATACGGGAACGACTGCATTCGTGCATGCAGTACAGGGCCTGACGAAGCAACTTATTTGGAACGATTGTCAACAATTGCAAGTTTGTATGCTCAAGGCTGCAACCTGACATTTGACGGTTTGTTCGCGGACGGAGGCTATTCGCGCATTTCACTGCCTACCTATCCATTTGCCAAGGAACGTTATTGGGTGCTTGATCCGAAACGGCGCAGGGGCAGCGCTAATAGCCCTCTGCCGTCTGCGGCGTCATTGCAAGCTGCGGCTGCAGGAAGGGGCCACTTGGATGATCAGGGTCAAGACATTTTGGCTGATATGATTCCGACAGCGGGTGAGGAGTCGGTTCGTTTACCGAATGTTGATGAAGAACAACTGCGGGCAGCAACTGTAAAGTATTTAATCAAGCTGTTGGCCTCCACCGTTCAAATACCCGAAAGCCGGATTGAAGCCGGGTCCCCGTTGGATAACTACGGAATCGATTCCATTATGATTGTGCACATGACGAACGAATTGGAACTGGTATTTGGCCCGCTTCCCAAAACTTTATTTTTCGAATATCACACCATCCGGGAATTGGAAGTTTATTTTGCGGAATCACACTGGGAAAAACTGAACGAGCTATGGGGAAAGCGCACGCAGAAAGCGTCTAATGCTAACCACAAGCCTGACACTTTATACAGAGATGATCTTGCACAAAGTACCGCTGCCAATAGGGCTGCTGCGCGCAGCTTATCCTCGCAGTCTCGGGCAGGAGAGAGCGTCGAACAAGTGAAAAACCGAACTGACATTGCGATTATCGGGCTTTCTGGACGCTATCCGGGTGCGCACAATATGAATCATTTTTGGGATAATTTAAGAAATGTGAAGGATTGCATTACGGAAATCCCACCAGAACGATGGGATTACAGGCTGCATTTTCAAGAAGGAAACGACAGCACTGGAAAAACGCAGAGCAAATGGGGAGGCTTTCTGGACGGTGTAGACCGATTTGATCCGTTGTTCTTCAACATCTCGCCGCGAGACGCGGAAATGATGGACCCGCAAGAACGCTTATTCTTGGAATGTGTGTATGAAGCAATTGAGGATGCGGGTTATACGCGGGAATCGCTGCGATCATATCTGGAACGTGATTGCGCCAAAGATGTGGGCGTATATGTAGGAGTCACATACGAAGAGTACCAACTATATGGGGCACAAGCGCAAGCGTTGGGCCAGCCGTATGCCTTGGTGGGGAGCCCAGCTTCGATTGCCAACCGGGTATCGTATTATTTTAATTTTCATGGACCTAGCGTTGCACTGGATACGATGTGTTCTTCTTCCCTTACTGCTCTGCATTATGCCTGTCAGAGCTTACAAAAAGGCGAGTGCGGGCTCGCTGTTGCTGGGGGCGTGAATGTATCGGTTCACCCGAATAAATACTTGATGCTGACGCAAGGAAGCTTTTTGTCAAGCAAGGGTAGGTGTGAAAGCTTCGGTAAAGAGGGAGACGGCTATGTGCCGGGCGAGGGTGTCGGTGCCGTGCTGCTCAAGCCGCTTGTAATGGCGGAGGCTGACGGGGATCACATTTACGGTGTGATAAAAGGAACGGCAGTGAATCATGGCGGCAAAACAAATGGCTATACAGTCCCTAATCCAAACGCGCAAGCAAGCGTGATCGAACGGGCACTGCAGGACGCTGGCGTCCATCCAAGAACGATCAGCTACTTGGAAGCTCACGGTACAGGAACTTTTTTGGGTGATCCCATTGAGATAGCGGGCTTAAGCAAAGCTTATAAGTCCTATACGCTGGATCAGCAGTTTTGCGCCATCGGATCAGTGAAATCCAACATCGGGCATTGCGAGAGCGCAGCAGGAATCGCGGGTGTAACGAAGGTGCTGCTGCAGCTTAAGCATCAACAGTTAGCGCCGTCTCTGCATGCAGGAACAATGAACCCGAACATCGATTTCAGTCAGACGCCTTTCCGCGTGCAGCAGGAGCTCGTTGAATGGACCAGGCCCGCTGTCGAAATAGACGGGCATTTGCAGGAATACCCACGAATCGCGGGCGTTTCTTCATTTGGTGCGGGTGGAGTCAATGCGCATGTGATTATTGAGGAATATATTACTGCGTCCCTACATGATGCTGCGGCTCCTACTCAGCAGCTAGCGATCATCGTATTGTCCGCGAAAAGTGAGGATCGGCTTATCGCCCGTGCGAAGCAGCTGCTCGCCGCAATGAAGGAAAATACTTATAATGACGCACATCTGCGCGATATCGCTTACACGCTGCAAGTCGGGCGTGAAGCAATGGACGAACGATTAGCTCTTATCGTCAGCTCTATCGATGAGCTGCGAGAGAATTTGCAGCATTATGTAGAAGGCAGAACAGAAATCGATAAGGTATTCCGTAGCCAAACGAAGCATAACAAAGCAGCATTGGACGTTTTTGACGCGGATGAAGAATTGCGTGAAGCCGTGGAAAAATGGATGGAACGTGGAAAGTACGCCAAGCTTCTTGATTTATGGGTGAAGGGATTACATGTGGATTGGCGTCGGCTGTATGCAGGGGATGAGGTCATCCCCCGCCGAGTAAGCCTGCCAACGTATCCTTTTGCAGGGGAGCGTTATTGGGTGCCGAAGTTGGAAGCAGGAGCTAAAGCAAATGGTGTGCAGGCAGTGGTAACACCGCCGCATATTCATCCGCTGCTGCATACGAATACCTCGGATCTCGCTCGGCAGCGGTTCAGCTCGACGTTTACAGGTGAAGAGTTCTTCTTCAGCGATCATGGGTCAACAGGACGTAAAATGCTTGCTGCAGCCACTTACCTGGAGATGGCCCGCGCTGCCGTGGAACAAGCGACTGGCTTGCGTGATGAAGCACAATTGGCGGTTACACTGCAGCATGTGCTCTGGCACGAAGCGGTAGTCGTGGAGCACGATCCTGTTCAGGTGCATATTGAACTATTTTGGGAAGACAATGGCGATATTGGCTATGAAATTTACGTTAAAGATGTAGGAAATGGCAACATGGTGATAGGCAGTCAAGGCCGTGCATCAATTAGTGATGCTGTCACAGCGGAAACCTTAAATCTGCCTGCGCTTCTGGCACAGTGCAATCAGCAAGTACGGTCGTCCTCCGAATGTGAAGAGATGCTGAACAAACATGGACTTTCCAATAAGGAAGGCAATAGCGAGGACGGGTTCCGAATCCAAATGATGCATGTTGGGGAAGGTCAAGCACTCGCCAAGCTGAAGCTGCCTATCGGACAAGCGGACAATGTGGCCATGTTCACGCTTCATCCCGGCATTATCCATTCCGCGCTTTACGCAGCAGCAAGCTTTGCGGCGGAATGGTCTCTGCAACAGGAGAAGTCCTCTTTAACATGGTCCCCTCTTGGGCTACAGGAGCTTGTAGTGCTGCGGCCATGCTCATCCTCAATGTGGGCATGGATTCGAACCAAGAATCATAACCGGAACCAACTCGATATTGATCTGCTCGATGATAAAGGCGTCGTATGCGTTCAATTGATTGGATTGGACATCGAAATGCAAACGGAGTTTGCAGCAATAGATGCGGCTCACGGAATGATGACTCCAAGTCAATCCGGAGTCAAAATCATTCCAGTAGTTGATAACAACGTAAATAATTCAGCAGCAGCATTCGAGACGATGACCTTCGAAGAAATATGGAAGGAACAGGCGTTATCTCATTTGCCTTCCTTGGAGTCTGCAGCACTGCAAACTATCGTGTGCTTTCTGTCCCTTGGGGAGAATCAGCAGGCAGCAGAGGATGCAATCCGGTTTCAGCACCCACAAGCCAAATTGATCTTTATCGCGCAAGGAGTTTCCCGTGGCTGTGAAGCATCAGGCAATATATATAGCATCACATCTGACGACGGACAGTCCTATAAGGAAGCATTCCGCCAGATCCGGGAAAGGCAAGGGGAACCGGATGCGATATTTTATTTGTGGGCAATAGAGGATCGGAGTTGTATTCGGGATTTTTCCGGCATCGTATATATGCTGCAGGCGATGCACGCTGAAAAAATCAAGTCAAAACAGTTGGTCTTGGCAGGCAATTTTGAAAATGAGCTCGATTTCTGTTATCTCGATTCTTGGATTGGTTTTAAACAATCCTTGCGCATGGTCATGCCGAAGCTTCAGGTTTATGTCATCCATGAAGATGTGAGCGGGAAAGCTGAGAAGCGCGGCATCACTGAGCAAGTATCGACAATCTGCAGCGAACTGAGGGAACAGGCGGCGCAATCTGTGTTGTATCAGGACGGCAGGCGGTTCGTAAATCATATTCAACCGACAACTTTAACGAGGGGAACCCGTTCCATTCGCAAAGGGGGAACATACCTAATTACAGGCGGGGCAGGAGGACTGGGCCTTTTGTTCGCAGAAGCGCTGGCCGCATCGTACGCCGTAAATTTAATCTTAGTCGGACGTTCCACACTGAATGCAGCCAAGCAAGCGAAAATAGAAGAACTAGAAGCGCTGGGTGGAAGAGTGATGTACTTGCAGGCTGATATTGGCGATCAGGAAGGCATGAGGAGTGTGTTAAGGATTGCCAGACAGCAGTTCGGGAACATCAACGGTGTGATCCACGCAGCGGGAACGATGAGCAGCAACACTATTTTTGAAAAAGGTATAGAAGAGTTTCAACACATTCTGGCTCCGAAAGTCAAGGGAACGATGACGCTGGATGAGCTGCTGAAGGAAGACGATCCCGATTTTATATGCTATTTCTCTTCCTCCTCCGCAATCCTTGGAGATTTCGGTTTTTGCGATTACGCTGCTGCCAACCGTTTTCAAATGAGTTATGCCCAGTACCGCCACCAGCAGGAGCCCGGCAAGACGATTGTGATCAATTGGCCGCTATGGAAAAATGGCGGCATGAGCTTCAGCAATGATGTATCTACACAGATGTATATCAAAACGAGCGGCCAGCGGTTGTTGGAAGACGCCGAAGGTGTCTCCTTGTTCGAGCAGATCATCTCGCAGAATACACCGCAGCACCTGATCATGGTGGGCCAGCGGGAGCGGGTGCATCGTTTCCTAGGACTAGGGGAAAAGCCAGAGCGGTCAGCACAAGCGCATTCGGAAAATCTGAAGCATTCCGTGACTCTGACTTCGAGCAGCACAATCAAAGGACGACTGCCTGCGATGAAGAATTTAAGTCTAGAGAAATGCGTCGAATGGGATCTCAAACAATTAACGGCTCAATTGCTGAAAATCCCGCGGGAGCAGCTCGGGCTTGATGAGAATCTGGCCGAATTCGGTTTTGACTCTGTGAGCTTGGCTGAATTTTCAGGATTGATTTCCGCACACTACCAGATTGAAATTACGCCTGCACTATTTTTCGAGTATTCTACCCTGCGGCGATTCGCACAGTATATGCTGCAGGCTTGCCCGGATACGATCCTTGCTTTTTACGGAGATGAATCATCAGAAACAACAGAGCCTGCAGGTTCACGGCCAGCAATTGTTCCCACATCTTGTTCGACAGCAGCAGACTCAATGGCTTCGAAGTACTCCATGTCTGCGTTCCATACGTTTCGGCAAATTTCTGAACAACGAACGCAAGGAAGTCGCTCACGTTTTGTAGGAAAATTGGCGGGAAATCCAGATTCGTCAGGCATTGGCGAGCCGATTGCCATCATCGGCATGAGTGGTCGGTTTCCAGAGGCGCGAACGATCGACGAATTGTGGAATATTCTTGTGGGGCAAAACGAGGTTATCAGCGAAATTGCGCAGGAACGGCCATTTATTGAAGGATTGAAGCATACGGCGTGGAAAGGCGGTTTTGTACCTGGCGTCAGTGAGTTTGATCCGCTGTTTTTTGAAATTTCTCCTCGTGAAGCGGAGAATATGGACCCTCGCCAGCGGCTTTTGCTGCAAGAATCGTGGAAGGCGTTGGAGGATGCTGGATATGGCGCCAATCAGCTGAAAAGCAATAAAATCGGCATGTTTATTGGCGTTGAAAATAATGATGATTACTTAAAAATCGCAGGGCAAAGCGGCTCGATTACGTCCAATCACCATGCTATCTTAGCCGCTCGCTTGTCCTATTTCTTAAATTTGAGCGGACCGAATATGGCGATCAATACCGCATGTTCTTCCGGGCTGGTTGCCTTGCACCAGGCTTGCATGAGTTTGCGCTTATCCGAATGCGATACGGCTATCGCCGCAGGGATCAGTCTGCTTCTGGCAGAGGAATCATTCTCTGCGATGAGCCAGGCAGGGATGCTGTCTGAAGAGGGAAGATGTTATGCCTTCGATCAACGAGCGAACGGAATGGTTCCGGCAGAAGCCGTCGCGGCTATCGTACTGAAGCGGTTGTCCCATGCCAAGAGGGATGGAGATCCTATCTATGCGGTTATTCGAGGCAGCGGGATTAATCATGACGGCAAAACGAACGGCATAACAGCCCCGAACGGACTGGCGCAAGCGAATTTACTGAAAGACATATATAACCAATATAACGTAAACCCTGAAGAGATCGAGTATGTCGTAACACATGGTACCGGAACCAGACTGGGTGATCCGGTAGAAGTTAATGCGCTGGTCCATGCGTTTCAAGCGCGGACGAACAAAGAGGGGTATTGTGCGCTAACCTCCTCGAAGACGAATCTGGGCCATACATTAGCGGCTTCGGGCATCGTTAGCTTGATTGGATTGGTTCAGTCGATGCGGCACGGCATAATTCCGGCCAGCCTACACTGCGAGCAAGAAAATGATTACATCCAATGGAAGCATAGTCCATTTTATGTGAATAAGCAGAACAAGCCTTGGTTGATTGGCGAGCGCGGCCGTACTGGCGCGGTGAGTGCGTTTGGGATGAGCGGAACGAATGCTCATGTCGTCGTACAAAGCTATGAGCCGCAACGATTAAGAAATGCACCTGATGGAGCTGCTTGCTATTTGCTGCCTTTGTCGGCCAAAACCGTGGAGGCGCTGCAAGAAAAGATCCTACAAATGGTGGAGACTTTGGAATCAAATCTGGCAGACGTCTCTTCGCTTTCTGAAATTAGCTACACGTTGTTTGCGGGAAGGCATCATTTTAAGCATCGCTGTGCGATTGTCGTTAGGGATATCAAGGACGCTGCCTTGACTTGGAAGCAAACAAAGAACATGGACATACTGCCCAATGTGTTCCGGGGGGTGGTACCGCGCGAATTCGAAGGACAAGCTGCAATTCGACAATACATTCTTGAACTGCTGGTGAAATGCGAGCAGACCGCCTACGATAAGACCAAGCATCAGGAAATCTTGTGTGCCTTGGGGGAGTTGTACTGCCAAGGCTATGATATTCCACTGGATGAGCTGTATGACGAGGGGGCGAGACCGGTACGAATCCATCTGCCCACATACCCGTTTGCTAGAGAGCATCATTGGGTGCCGGAGCAATCGTCAAAGTCGTTGGAGGACGTAACTCCGTTAGGCATAGGAAAGCTGATGTTTGAACCCGTATGGCAGGAGAAAGCGTCGGATAATCATATTCCTCTGCCCCAGTATGCTGATCACGTCGTCATATTAACGGATTGGCATATGTGGTTGCGTGAGGCTGTTGCGGCCGAATTGCCTACAGCGACTTGCATCCATTTGCCTGCAGAGGCTGGCGATATAGTCGTGCAGTTTGAAAGTTATGCCGTACAATTGCTCAATTACATGAAGAAGCTGATCCAGAGCAGACCGGCTGGCAATATCCTCATTCAATTGGTTGTACCTGAAGACGGAGAGCAACAACTTTTTGCTGGATTGGCCGGACTATTAAAAACAGCCCGTCTGGAAAATCCGCAGCTACTCGGCCAACTGATTGAAGTGCCTAGTGGAGAAAACGGCGTAAAGCTCGTTGATAAGCTCAAGGAGAACCGACAACACCCTGAAAACATCCATATTCGATATGATACAGGCACACGCTTTATTGAAAGCTGGAATGAAATAAACATCGACTTACAGGAAGCGGAAGCCGTACCTTGGAAACCAGGTGGCGTATATTTAATAACGGGTGGTGCAGGTGGCCTTGGTTTATTGTTTGCGCAGGAAATTGCTAGGTATGCGAAGGGGGCCGCGCTAATCCTTGCTGGAAGGTCAGAACTTAACAGGTATATCAAGGAGAAGATCGGGGAACTGGAGACGCTCGGAGCACGAGTTGTCTATCAGCAAGCGGATATTAACGATAGAGAAGCTGCGTACCATTTGATTCGCTGGATTCGGGAACAGTTCGGAAGTATAAACGGAATCATCAACAGTGCCGGGATCATACGAGATAACTATCTGCTTAATAAAAGCGATGAGGAAGTGCAGGATGTATTGGCTCCCAAAGTAGCTGGAGTCGTTCACTTGGATGAAGCCAGCAAGGACGAAAATTTAGATTTCTTCCTCCTGTTTTCCTCGATCGCGGGAGCGTTAGGCAATCCGGGACAAGCGGATTATGCTATGGGGAATGCGTTCATGGATCGGTATGTGAAGTACCGCAATGAGATGGTTGCAGCAGGCACACGTCGAGGGCGTACAATTTCCATCAATTGGCCGCTTTGGAAAGATGGCGCTATGCATGTAGATTCGAATGCCGAGGAGCGAATGAATCGCAAAACGGGTCTGATCCCGCTGCAGACAAAGTCGGGCTTCTATGCGCTGTATCAAGCCTTTCGTTTGCAGAAATCGAGAGTGATGCCGTTAGAGGGAACTGTGGGCAAGCTGCGCCATTATTTCTTCGAGATGCAGTCTGCCAGACCATTAATTGTAACTGCAGTAATTTCGGATTCGTCAGCGGATATGAACATGCTTACTGCAAAAACATTAGCCAAGTTTAAAGTATTCCTTGGGGAGGCGCTGAAGCTTGATGTCGCTCTGGTGGATGCGCTTGAGCCGTTCGAGAGCTACGGCATTGATTCGATTATCATTACGCAGCTGAATGAAAAGCTGGAAAGCTTGTTTGGCGAGATCTCCAAAACGCTTTTCTTTGAATATTTAACGTTGAGCGAATTGAACCGTTATTTTGTATCTCATCATACAGAAAAATGCCGACAGTGGACTGGATTGGACAAAGCATTCAGTCCAATCGTTCAGCTATCCAGCGCAACCGAGTTAGCGGTGGATACGGCTGACCGTTCCGATGCTGTCCTGCTTTCGAAGGAGAAGAAGGAACAACTGCTGCACGAAGCGGCCGAGACGGCCGAGTCAAGCAAGCGTGAGCCGATTGCGATTATTGGTCTTAGCGGTCATTATCCTCAAGCAGACAGCCTTGAGAGCTTCTGGGCGAACTTGGTGCAAGGCAAGGATTGCATCGAGGAGATTCCGCAGGATCGCTGGACGCTTGAAGGCTTTTATGAACCGGATCGGCAAGAGGCAGTCGCTCAAGGGAAAAGCTACAGCAAATGGGGTGGGTTTGTTGGCGAATTTGCGAATTTTGACCCCTTATTTTTTAATATTTCACCGCGGGAAGCATTAAACATGGACCCTCAAGAACGGTTGTTTATTCAATCCTGCTGGGAAGCGCTTGAGGATGCTGGGTACACAAGGGAACAAGTGAACACAAGGCATAAAGGTCGAGTCGGGGTATATGCGGGAATTACGAAAACGGGATTTAGCTTATACGGACCCGATTTATGGAGACGTGGCGAGGAAGTATTTCCTTTTACTTCCTTTAGCTCGCTCGCAAACCGGGTATCTTATTTGCTTAACCTGAAAGGGCCAAGCATGCCGATCGATACGATGTGCTCATCTTCATTAACGGCTGTGCACGAAGCATGCGAACATCTTTACCGTGGAGAATGCGAGCTGGCCATTGCGGGAGCCGTCAATTTGTACCTGCATCCTTCGAATTACACACATTTGTGCGGTCAGCAAATGTTGTCTGACGACGGAAAATGCAAGAGCTTTGGGAAAGGGGCAAACGGCTTCGTGCCTGGTGAAGGTGTTGGCGTATTCATCTTAAAGCCATTGTCCAAAGCGGTTGCGGATGAGGATCATATTTATGCGGTCATTCGCGGGACAAGCATCAATCACGGCGGCAAGACAAACGGCTACACGGTTCCTAGTCCGACTTCGCAGGGAGAACTCGTTCGTGATGCGTTGGACAAAGCAGGAATTAACGCTCGTTCCGTTAGCTACATGGAAGCTCACGGAACAGGAACAGACCTAGGCGATCCAATTGAAATTACAGGCTTGGTTCACGCCTTCGCCCAAGATACGAAAGACGCGGGGTTTTGTGCGATCGGTTCCGTAAAAAGCAATATCGGACATTTGGAAGCAGCTGCGGGAATGGCTGGCATGACTAAAATTATGCTGCAAATGAAGCACAAACAGCTTGTGCCGAGTTTGCATACGAAGGAGCTTAACCCGAATATTTCGTTTGCATACACCCCATTTGTCGTACAGCAAGAGCTTGCGGAATGGAAACGGCCGATTGTGGAGGTCGATGGGCAATTGAAGGAGTTTCCTCGAATTGCGGGCATTTCATCCTTTGGAGCAGGTGGTGCGAACGCCCATGTCTTGTTGGAGGAGTATATCGAGCAAGCTGAGGTGCGGCATTATCCCGCAGTGACACCGCAGCATCCGGGGCTGATCGTACTGTCCGCAAAAAATGAGGAGCGATTGCTAGCGCAGGCAAAACAACTGCTCACTGTACTTGTGCAGCATGATTATTCGGATGAGCAGTTGAGAGACGCCGCCTACACGCTGCAAGTAGGACGTGAAGCGATGGATGAACGGCTTGCACTCATCTCTGGGTCCGTACAGGAACTGAAAGCGCAGCTACAGGGATATATTGATGGCCGAAATGATCTTGAGCGTGTATTCCGAGGCCAGTCCAAGCGCAACAAAGAGGCGTTGTCCATATTTGCGGCTGATCTGGAATTGCAGGATACAATCTGGCGCTGGATGGAACGCAAAGAGTATGCCAAGCTGCTTGATCTATGGGTAAAGGGTTTGCATTTGGATTGGCATCGTCTGTACGGAGCGAATAAACCACGCCGAATGAGCCTGCCGACATATCCGTTCGCCAAAGAACGCTACTGGGTGCCGGGAGAAGTGATGGAAGCTGAGTGGAAAGGAACAGGTAATGAGCGTATGGCAGTGGACGCGCTTCCTTATCTTCATCCGCTGCTGCACAGCAATACATCGGATTTCTCCAAGCAGCGCTTCAGTTCTGTATTTACAGGAGAAGAATTTTTCTTGCGCGATCATATCGTGAACGGTGTTAAGATACTGCCTGGCGCGGCATATTTGGAATTGGCGCGGGCAGCGGTAGAGAAAGCAACGGCAGAAACAAATGAATTGTCTGCGATCAAGCTGCTGGACATCGTATGGACGAGCCCGATTCGCGTGGAAAATGAGTCCATCGAGGTGCATATTGGACTTGTCCCCGAGGACAATGGAGAAATTCGATTTGAGATTTACCAACTGGATGGTGAGGAAGAACCAACTATATGCAGCCAAGGCTACGCCAGGTTATGTGAAATGTCACCGACGCCACGTCTTGATCTCGCCGCCATACAAGCAGCGTGTCTACGCCGCACGTTATTGCCAAGCGAATGTTATAAGGCATTTAGAGCAATGGGTATCGCTTATGGAGAAGCGTATCAAGGCATAACGCAGGTATACTCGGGAGCAAATGAAGTGCTGGCCAAGCTGAAGATTCCAGCGGTTGTGGCCGATTCTGCGCGGGATTATGTGATTCATCCGAGTTTGTTGGATTCGGCGATCCAAGCTTCGATCGGACTTCTCCCTGAATTGCCGTTGGAGAGGGCGGGCGTTTACCAGCCTGCGCTCGCCTTTGCCTTGCAGGAGATTGAAGTGTTGAGCTCCTGGGTTCCTGAAATGTGGGCATGGGTACAACTGTGTGAGGGCGGCGGGAACGTACAGAAGCTGGACATCACGTTGTGCAGCAATACGGGAGAGGTGTGCATCCGTCTGTGCGGTTTTGCGTCCAGAGTATTCGCCGATCGTCAACCAAGCAATTCTGCTCCAAAAGCTATTTCCGCCGGGACCGCTTTACAACACCCGACAGGAGCTGCCATGTTGACACCAGTGTGGGAGCCATTTGACCTAGTGCCTTCAAATAGTGTTCCTGCTTCTAATGAGAGAATTGTCCTTGTAGGCAGGAATGAACAGCTATTGCATGAACTACGCAGGATGTATCCGAATGTGTCCGCACTGGATGTGCTGCCTGACAGTACAATTGAGGATATAACCCGTAGATTGTTAACTTGCGAAGCGATCGATCACCTTTTATGGGCAGTGTCGGATTATGCAGCTGCGGCAAGCTCAGATATTCAGGTTATGGTAGGGCAAGAGCAGGGTGTTCATTTGGCATGGAAACTAATTCAAAGCTTGCTGCGGTCGGGCTATGAAGACAGGAAACTAGGTTGGACCGTAGTCACTGTTCAGGCTCAAGCTATTCACAAATACGACGAATCAGATCCGGCACAAGGAGCCGTCCAAGAATATATGAGTTTCATCACCAGAAGGTTTGCGAATTGGAGCGTGCGGCTTGTCGATCTGGAAGCAGGAACGCATCCGTTAAGCGATATATTTGTACTTCCTCCCACTGCCAAACGCACGCCCTTCGTGTATCGGGATCAGGAGTGGCACCGACAGGAGCTTCTTCCCGTTACTGGCAGTATTACGTTGAGCGACAAGTTGTACAGGCAAGGTGGCGTCTACGTGCTTATTGGGGAGCCGGGAGAGTTGGAAACAGCATGGAGCGAATATATGATTCGCACGTATGGGGCGCACCTTTTCTGGATAGTCAGCAATGACACAAGCGGATCACTGCGTACAAAGCTAATGAAGCTGGCGGGTTTGGGACCTGCTCCCACATGGTTGACAGCCAATCTGGTAGATAGCCATGCCTTGCAGCGGGCGTACTCTGAAATAAAGAGGCAGTATACTCGAATTCATGGCGTAATTCAGTCCAGTATTCAACGATCTGGGTGTCCATTTGCGCTTGCAGAGACAAATTGGCAACAAACGGAGCTGGGTGAGAACATCAATGCAGTGGCAAATATGGCGCAGGTATTCCAGCATGAACCGCTGGATTTCGTGCTCTTTTTCACATCTCCTGGAAAAATAGAACATGAGGCAACGAATCTACCACAAGAGGATACCGTTAATGTCGCTGGCAGTTCATTTATAAGTTCATTTGCACATTCACTTTCATTGAAATGGGCTTGCCCTGTAAAGATCATGCACTGGGATCGTGTCGGAACATCTCCCTCTCATGGGGGATGGGGTCGTACAGAACCAACTGATGTGGAGAATTTCGATTTTGCAGAGGTGATGGAAGCTGTGGAAGTGCTCTTGACCGGACCTACCGATGAAGCGGTATTGATCGATTCTGCCGGTTCATTCACTGTAGAGGGCGTAAGCTGGGAGAAATCGATGGTCATTTTATAGCCACTTGTAAGATGAAGAGTTCGCACTAATATACATTCGTGTAATGGAGAGATGATACATGCACACAGAAGCGGATTACGATTATATCCATCTGCAGAAGCAGCACATGCATGAAATGGGTGAACTGCTCGTCAAACTGCTGTGGGAGCAGCTCCGCACGCTAGAACTGTTTACTGATTCGGCCACGTTAATGTCAAGTCGCAAAGCAGCAGCCAACCTGAGCCCGGTGTATGACAAATGGCTCCATGTCACCACACACTTCTTAAAGGACTTTAATTACATTGTCGAGGATGGAGATAACTTCTATTCTTTAATGCCCAATACTGCTTCAGCGGATTCGGCATGGGGAGAGTGGGAGTACCGAAAAGCGGCATGGCTGGAGGACTCCAACACGAAGTCGCAGGCGATTCTGGCAGAGACCATGCTGCGGGCGCTGCCGCAAATCCTAACTGGAAAAAAAGCGGCCTCCGAAATCATGTTTCCAAATTCCTCATTGTCCTTGGTTGAAGGTATTTATAAGCATAACCAGATAGCGGATTATTTTAATGAAAGATTGGCCGATACAATTGTCAGTTATATACAGGAGCACCTTCGCCGAGATCCAAGCGCCCGCATTCGTATGTTAGAAATCGGTGCGGGTACAGGTGGAACAAGCGCTACCGTATTCCGTAGACTTGAGCCTTACCGGCAGCATATGGAGGAATACTGTTATACGGATGTGTCCAAAGCTTTTCTGCTGCATGCAGAAAAGGAGTATGGAGCAGAAAATCCTTTTTTAACGTACAAAATGTTGAACATCGAACAATCAATCATAGATCAAGGAATCGAATTGGGCGGTTATCATATCGTCATTGCCGCCAATGTGCTCCATGCAACTCAAAATATTAGGCATACGCTGCGGCACGTAAAAGCCTTGCTGCAAAAAAACGGCCTGCTTGTCCTCAATGAAATTACGGATAGAACGTTATTTAACCACGTCACCTTTGGATTGCTGCAGGGCTGGTGGCTATATGAGGATGAGACGCGACGAATTCCGGGTTGCCCTGGATTGTATTGCGAATCATGGAAAAAATCATTGGAAATAGAAGGGTACCACTCCATTAACTTCCCGACAAGCGATGCAAAAGCACTCGGTCAACAAATTATTGCCGCCGGAAGCGATGGCAGAATTCGGCTCACTCAAAAAGCCAAGTCGCACATTCTGGATTGCAAAGCAGCTGATAACGATGCAGCGACGAAGAAAAAGAAGGAAGCAGTTGTGAACACAGAACTTGAGCTTTGCCATCAGGTGACGGACTCCGTGGTGGCGGCTCATGTCAAGCACATGATTATGCAGAACATATCGGAATCGCTCAAAGTCGAGCTTCATCTGATCGATCATGACGAATCGTTTTCCGATTATGGGGTAGATTCGATTACGGGTGTGCAGTTGGTACGGTTCATAAACCGTACGTTGAAGGTTGACCTCGAAAGCACGGACTTATTTGACTATAACTCCGTAAATCAGTTGGCAAAGCATATTTTATCGCAGCATGCTGATGCACTTAAGCAAAGCCTTGCTCAGCACGCGGCAGCAGCGGAAGAAGATTCGATGGTAGCCCCGATTCGGCAAAATAAAAGGAAGAACACAGGAGCTACACCTACCAACCGCTTTTCTCGTGCTGAAGGGACGTCCGCTGCAAGAACAGAGACAAAAGCTGAAAGAACCGATATCGCCATTATCGGAATGAGCGGTCGGTTTGCGGGCTCCACATCTGTAGATGAGCTATGGACTCATCTTGCAAGTGGAACCGATTTAATTCAGGAAGTATCCCGTTGGAATTTGGCGGAGTATTACCCTGAGGGGGCGGAGTATTGTAAATTCGGAAGTTTTGTCGACAATATCGATCAATTCGATCCGCTCTTTTTTAATATTTCGGGTATAGAAGCGACGTACATGGATCCGCAGCAGCGGATATTTCTGGAGCTGGCCTGGAGCGCGTTGGAAGATGCGGGATATGCAGGGGCAGGCGTTCAAGGAAAAACATGCGGTGTGTATGTAGGGAGCGGCGGCACGGATTATCTCCATATTCTCGGCGATAATCCCCCGGCTCAAGCGTTTTGGGGGAACTCAGGTTCGTTGATCCCTGCCCGGATTGCTTATTATTTGGATCTGCAAGGACCCGCAATCGCCGTAGACACGGCGTGCTCCAGTTCCTTGGTAGCCATTCATCTCGCATGCCAGGCACTATGGGCAGGGGAAATTGAAATGGCACTGGCAGGTGGTGTGTTTATTCAATCCACGCCGAATTTATTTCTTTGCTCCAATCGGGCAGGTATGTTGTCTCCGACAGGGCGCTGTCATACGTTCGATGAGCGGGCGGATGGCTTTGTCCCAGGAGAAGGGGCGGGCGCGATTGTGATGAAGCGCTTGGAGGATGCGATCGCAGACGGTGACCAGATATATGCCGTTATTCGCGGAAGCGGAATCAATCAGGACGGTACAACCAATGGCATTACAGCACCAAGCGCCAAATCGCAGGAACGGCTGGAACGGCATGTATACGATACATTCGGCATCCATCCGGAGCAGATCCAGATGGTAGAAGCACATGGTACGGGTACCCAACTTGGCGATCCTATTGAATATAAGGCGTTGACACGGGCTTTCCGCAATTATACAGACAAGGCGGAATTTTGTGCGCTCGGTTCGATTAAGAGCAATATCGGCCACTTGACGGTGGCAGCCGGAATTGCGGGTGTTATCAAAATTTTATTGTCGCTTAAACATAAGCAAATACCACCGTCCCTTCATTACCGGGTTGGCAATTCAAATATCAACTTCACAGACAGTCCGTTCTATATCAATACGAGCTTGAAGGATTGGACTGTTAACGCGAATACTAAACGTTGTGCGGCCGTCAGCTCATTTGGATTCAGCGGTACAAATGCACATATCGTCCTTGAAGAAGCGCCGAGGGTGGAGCGAAAGCACTCGGAGCAGCCCAGCTATATAGTCGTATTGTCTGCTCGATCACTTGAACAATTACGCATACAAGCCCGTCAATTGGCAGCCTATTGCGAAACAGATGTTTCTGTAAATATCGGAAATATGAGTTATACGCTGTTGTTAGGAAGGAAGCATATGAACTGCCGTTTGGCCTGCGTCGTCCAAGATCCTGATGAACTTTCCAGCCTATTGAAAGCATGGCTGGACACGGGAACAGCGAGCGGGCTTTATGTGTCTGTCCTAGATCGTAATGAGCAGCAACATCAGAACGCCTTGGAGCGTTCTGCAGGAAACCAAAGCATCCAAGAATGCAAACAGGCCAGTGACACTTCTCGCTTCTTTGCAAGCTTGTCCGCAGTTGCCGATCTTTTTGTGCAAGGATATGAGTTGGAGTACAGTGAACTATTTGACGGCGGCGGATACTCAAGGATTTCACTACCTACTTATCCATTCGCCAGAGAACGGTACTGGGTGCAGACGCAGCAAAAACCTTCAGCCAGCAAAACTACCACCACTCGATCTCTAGAACTCGATCATCCGTCTATGCAAGAAGCAACGGGCATCGTGATGCTGGAGCCTATTTGGGAAGAGAGACCCGTATCAAGGAGAGCTGAGCTGGCCACCTACACCAATCATATTGTGATACTGTGTGAAGAATCTGATATTGGAGGATTACATAAGGAGATTACGAGCCGTTGGAACGAGGTTTCGTGCACTCGTTTACTATCAGAGCATAATCAATTGGAACGTCGGTTCGAGGATTATGCTTCAGCGGCATTTACTGAAATTCAATCGATTATTCAGAGCAAGCCTGAAGGATTTGTGCTGGTTCAGATCGTTGTCCCCCGGGAGGGAGAAGCCCAGCTACATGCCGGACTTGCAGGCCTATTAAAAACAGCAAGACTGGAGAATCCGAAGCTGATTGGGCAGTTGATTGAAATAGAGCCGGGAGAAGTACCAACTAACGATTGGATAGGAAAACTCAAAGATAATGGGCAGGCCCCTCAGGATGTCCATATTCGATATAACGAAGGAAAACGATGGGTGTCCACCTGGCGCGAGTGCGAGCAAGCAATGGCTGCAGAGGAATCCCAAAAGATAAAGCAGCTTCCATGGA
Source organism: Paenibacillus sp. ACRRX (assembly GCF_022346885.1). Taxonomy (GTDB): domain Bacteria; phylum Bacillota; class Bacilli; order Paenibacillales; family Paenibacillaceae; genus Paenibacillus_B. Next base: position 216,411 of record NZ_JAKRNK010000002.1, on the reverse strand, counting down.
AAGACGGAGGAATCTATTTGATCACCGGGGGAACTGGTGGGTTAGGTTTTGTCCTGGCGAACGACATCGCCCGTCAAGTGAAAGGTGCCGTTTTGATTCTCACGGGAAGAACAGAGTTGAACGAAGAGAAGCATGCAAAGCTCATGCAACTGGAAACGGTAGGTGCACAGGTTCAGTATTATAAGACGGATGTCACAGATTGCTTTGCAGTAAACCGCTTGATAAGGGAGATCCGGGACACTTGGAGCCGTCTTGACGGGATACTTCATTGTGCGGGTATTATCCAAGATAATTACATTTTAAAGAAAACGGCAGCAGAACTGAGTAGCGTGTTGGCTCCTAAAGTAAGCGGGACTGTATATTTGGATGAGGCAAGCAAAGGGATGGATTTAGATTTCTTCCTTTTATTTTCTTCGCTCACCGGTATATTAGGAAATCCAGGTCAAGCGGATTATGCGATGGCCAATGCATTCATGGATCAATATGCGGTATATCGCAATAAGTTGGTCGCTGAGAAAAAACGCCATGGAGCTTCCGTTTCGATTAACTGGCCGCTTTGGAGAGAAGGCGGTATGCATGTGGGTGGTCAAATCGAAGCGATGATGAAGCAGGCAACAGGGATGACTGGAATGACGTCGGAAATGGGTCTGAGCGCCTTATCCGAAGCATTTGTTTGGGATAAGCAGCGGCTTATGGTGCTTGCCGGAGACATTCCGAAGTTAAAGCATTTCTTCCTGCACGCAGACGATGCTCGTACAGACAACCCTATTGATGCACAATCAACGGATCACGACTTTGACAAAAGACGATTAAAACAATTACGGGAATTAATGCTTGCCCGATTCAGATTGTTTTTTGCCGAGGAAATTAAGGTGACTGTGGATCAGATCGATGTGCATGAGCCTTTGGAGCATTATGGGATCGACTCCGTTCTCGTCATGCAGCTGAATGAAAAGCTCGAACAACGTTATGGATCGATTTCAAAAACGTTGTTTTATGAATATCGGACCTTACACGAAATTGCGAATGCTTTGGTATCGAATTATCCGGAAAAATGTGCGGAGTGGACAAATTTTAATGAATCAGCCACCGTGACCGACATTAAGCCGGCTTCGACCTTCGGGAGAAAAACCATAACATCGGTAACGAATGATAAAGTAAATCAAGACGTATCAAATTCACAACTAACGAACAGGGAGCAGCAGAAGAATGGTCGCCCGGATCATGCGGATGGCGAAGATGAGCCTATTGCGATTATTGGACTAAGCGGTCAATATCCGCAGGCCCCAAATCTTAAAGCGTTTTGGAGCAATCTGAAGCAGGGCAAGGACTGCATCGGCGAGATTCCGCAAGAACGCTGGCCGCTCGAACATTTTTATGATCCAGATCGTAAAGAGGCTTTTGCGCGCGGTAAAAGCTACAGCAAATGGGGAGGATTTATTGATGGCTTTGCTGAATTCGACCCGCGATTCTTTGCTATTTCGCCGCGTGAGGCTATGAACATCGATCCTCAGGAGCGTTTGTTTCTACAAACTTGTTGGGAGGCTCTGGAAGATGCAGGGTACACCAAAGAACTAATATCAGAGCGGCACAAAGGGCGCGTAGGCGTATATGCAGGGGTCACAAAGACGGGCTATGCTTTACACGGTCCGACACTAATCGGCAAAGGCGGAGAACTATTTCCGTTCACGTCCTTCGGCTCCATTGCAAATCGTGTATCGTATTTGTTCAATCTGAAGGGCCCCAGCATGCCACTCGATACGATGTGCTCTTCTTCGTTAACCGCTGTGCATATAGCCTGTGAACATCTTCGCCACGGAGAATGTGAAATGGCGATAGCGGGCGGTGTAAATTTATATTTACATCCTTCCAATTACGTAGAGCTGTGCGGAGGCCAAATGCTGTCGTCTGACGGCAAATGCAAAAGCTTCGGAGCCGGAGCGAACGGCTTTGTGCCCGGAGAAGGCGTAGGTGCTATAATTCTGAAGCCGTTGGCTAAAGCGATTGCCGATGGCGATCACATTTATGCGGTTATTCGTGCAACGAGCATGAATCATGGCGGCAAAACGAATGGCTATCGCGTTCCGAACCCAACTGCACAAGGTGAGCTTGTACGGGAGGCCATAGAAAAGGCGGGGATACATGCTCGTACGATCAGTTACATCGAGGCGCATGGAACGGGAACGGAGCTTGGCGATCCTATTGAAATTACTGGATTGTGCCAAGCATTTGCAAAAGATACGGAGGATACCAACTTCTGTGCAATCGGCTCGGTAAAAAGCAATATTGGTCATTTGGAAGCGGCTGCAGGCATCGCCGGAATAACAAAGGTCATTCTGCAAATGAAGCATGGCCAGTTGGCACCGAGCTTGCATGCCGGGGAATTAAATCCGAATATTTTCTTTTCCAGCACACCATTTGCCGTACAGCAAACGCTGGGTGAATGGAAGCGGCCAGTTATGGAGCTGGACGGGAAATGCCAGGAGTACCCGAGAATAGCTGGAGTTTCATCGTTCGGTGCGGGGGGCGTGAACGCACATGTGATTTTGGAAGAATATGTTACTCAAGCGGTCGATGTCCAGTCTACTGCCTCATCCAGTCCTCCCGCGTTGATCGTACTGTCTGCCAAGAATGAAGAACGGTTGATGGTCAAGGCCAAGCAACTGTTAGCCTTTATCGAAGAAGAGGGTTGTACGGACATAAACATCGCAAATCTGGCTTATACCTTGCAGGTTGGGCGAGAAGCGATGGATGAGCGGCTTTCTTTAATTGCCGGTTCTGTCGAAGAGATCCAGAGAAAGTTGAGTAGTTATGTCGACGGCCAGCTGGATCTTCAGGAGGTATTTCGTGGCAACGTTAAACGGAACAAAGAGGCGTTGGCGCTTTTTACCGCTGATGAAGAGATGGTTGACACCGTCAACAGATGGTTTGAACGCGGAAAATATGTTAATTTGCTGGAGTTATGGGTCAAAGGTTTTGAAATCGATTGGGAAACAATGTATGTCAATTCAGACAACAAGCCTCGGCGGATGAGTCTGCCGACTTATCCTTTTGTAAATGAACAGTATTGGGTCGCAAAGGACATACAGCCATTGACCAGTATCACACCGGCCCATATGCCGCTGTCCGCCAAGCCGTTGCAGGATGACAATGCCTTGGAAATCGGGCAGCAAACTACAGATCACCAGGGTGTGTATGAAACGATGACCTTTGAGGAAGTGTGGCAGGCAGAGGAGATAACTGAGCTCCCGGCTTTGCAGGGGGACAGAATGAAGATTGTAATCTGCTTTCTGTCCGACACCTCCAATCAGCAGGAGATCTCCGCGGAACTGCGGATGATTCATTCGCAAACCTATCTTATTTTTATAACTGCCGGAACCCATTTTTGCAAAGTGGCTGCTAACATGTATAGCATTCTTCCCAACGAAGGACAGTCCTATAAAGAAGCATTTCGCAGCATCCGCGAGGAGCATGGAGATGTAGACACTGTACTATATTTGTGGGCCATGGAAGATCGAAAATGGGTTAGGGAATATTCCGGTATTTTATATATGCTTCAAGCGATGCACACGGAACAAATCAAGCCACATCGGTTGCTATTAGCTGGTGAATTCGCGGATGGGCTCGAGTTCTGTTATCTCGACGCCTGGAACGGATTCAAGCAATCCTTGCGATTAGTCATGCCTAAGATGCGAGTCCACATCATTTGCAAAGAAGCTGTTCAAATGAATCTGGAATCCACTATGAAGGGGAGCAAGGGACGCTTGACCCATATCGTGGAGGAGCTGCATGCAGAGGCTGCGCAGAGCGTCTTGTATCGGCAGGGAAAACGGTATGTCAGCCAAATTCAATCGGTTGAACTTGTTAATGCCTGCGCCCGCTCGGTCCGCAGTGGAGGGACTTACCTGATTACAGGGGGTACTGGAGGATTAGGCCTTATATTTGCTGAAGCGCTTGCCAAAAAGTATGCCGTGAATTTGATCCTGATCGGCCGAGCACTGTTGAATACGGAAAAACAATCAAAAATTAACAAAATAGTAGAATTAGGAAGTAAAGTGTTATTCGTGCAAGCGGATGTTTGTGATCTGGATGGGATGCGGGAAGGAATCCGGCTTGCCAGACAGCAATTCGGAGGCATTAGTGGTGTCATTCATGCAGCCGGATTGATGAGCAACCATCATGTTTTTGAAAAGAGCATGGATGACTTTTCTCGTATTGTGGCTCCCAAAATCACAGGCACGTTGGTGCTTGATGAAGTACTAAAAGGAGAAGCATTGGATTTTATATGCTACTTCTCCTCGACAGCCGCCATATTGGGGGATTTCGGCTCGTGTGATTATGCCGTTGCCAACCGCTTCCAAATGAGTTATGCACACCATAGAAATCAAATAGAGCCGGGCAAAGCACTGGTCATCAATTGGCCATTGTGGAGACACGGGGGTATGGGTTTCGGCAACGATTCAGCTACACATATGTACATGAAAACAAGCGGACAGCGCTTATTAGACAACGACGAAGGCATCGCTTTGTTTGAGCAAATGTTGTTGCAGCAAAAGTCACAGTTTATGATCCTTGCTGGACAACGAGAGCGGGTGCATCGTTTCCTAGGGCTAGTAGAGGAACCTAATCAGAATCCGGTATACCTTGAGCGGCAGCAAGAATCTCAAGAGCAGAAACAGTCGCACCAGTATGGACAAGCGAATAATGTCCGCGAATTCGGTGCAGCGAGTACTGTTAGTCGAACGGGCATGAGAGGCTTAAGCGTGGAGAAATGTGTGGAGCTGGATCTGAAGCAATTAGCTGGACAACTGCTGCATATTCCTATGGAACAGCTCGATATCGACGATCATTTAGCCGAGTTCGGCTTCGATTCCATTGGCTTGGCTAATTTTGCCGAGATAATCGCATTGCATTATCAAGTCGATATATCGCCGGCACTGTTTTTCGAATATTCTACCTTGCTGCGGATTACTGAATATGTATTAAGCACATTCCCGGATACGATCCAAGCGTTCTACAGCGAAGTAGCGCCGCAGGAAGCGGCATCGGCTTTGACACCTATTTCCGCACGTGATGCTTCCCCTTCAACAGCTGCTTCCTCAATTCTTTTTCAAGCAGAATGGGGAGAAGAGGAGATGCAGATCTCTGTTGACGTAGAGTCGCCAAGCAATTCAGCATTAAGCGCTGCTGAGCCGATAGCGATCATCGGTATGAGCGGCCGGTTTCCGCAAGCGAGATCGGTTGATGAGTTGTGGAACATTCTGGCCGAAGGCAGAGAGGTTATTACCGACATGGTAGCAGTGCGCCCTTATATTCGGGGAGTCCAGCATTGTGCTTGCAAAGGCGGCTTCGTTCCGGGAGTGAACGAGTTTGATCCGTTGTTCTTTGAAATCTCTCCACGCGAAGCGGAAACCATGGACCCGCGGCAGCGGCTATTGCTGCAGGAGTCATGGAATGCGCTGGAGGATGCGGGTTACGGCGAAGCACAGTTGAAACACAACTGTATTGGCATGTTTGTAGGGATTGAAAACAATGATGATTACGTAAAGCTGGTAGGGTCTGATGCTTCGATCACATCAAATCACAATGCAATACTGGCTGCACGCTTGTCCTATTTCTTAAACTTAACCGGACCCAACATGGCGATAAATACCGCTTGCTCCTCTGGCTTGGTTGCTGTGCATCAGGCATGCATGAGCCTGCGTCTTGCTGAATGTGATACAGCGGTAGCTGCCGGGGTCGGCTTGATGCTATCCGTGGAGCCGTTTGAAGTAATGAAACAGGCAGGTATGCTTTCAGAAGAAGGCAGATGTTATGCTTTTGATCGGCGGGCAAATGGAATGGTTCCCGGGGAAGCTGTCGCAGCGCTTGTGCTGAAGCGATTGTCCCGCGCCGAGGAAGACGGCGATCCGATTTACGCGGTCATTCGCGGCAGCGGAATCAATTACGACGGGAAAACAAACGGCATTACGGCGCCAAGCGGTATGGCGCAAGCCAATTTACTGAAAGACGTGTATCGCAAATATGATATAAATCCAGAAGAGATCGAGTATATTGTGACGCATGGAACCGGAACGAAATTGGGCGATCCGGTGGAAGTAAATGCATTGGTCAACGCATTTCAAACGCAAACAAATAAAGAGCGCTATTGTGCATTAACTTCTACAAAAACGAACCTTGGGCATACGTTGGCAGCGTCGGGTATCGTCAGCTTGATCAGCTTAGTGCAGGCGATGCGGTATGACACCATTCCAGCAAGTTTGCATTGCGAGCAAGAGAACGAGTATATCCAGTGGAAAAACAGCCCGTTCTATGTGAATAAACAAAGCAGGCCTTGGGCAGAAAACAGCGGCAGCAGAAGAATAGGGGCGGTTAGTTCTTTCGGGATGAGCGGGACAAATGCTCATCTCGTCGTTCAAAGCTATGTTAGAAAGAGACAAGCTAGAACATCTAACGATGCCCCTTATTATTTGCTGCCCTTGTCTGCCAAAACCGAGGAAGCACTGCAAGAGAAGATACAACAGTTGATAGCAATCTTAGATGACCATGCGGAGAAATCACAGCAGTCCGCATCGTTCGCTGCTGGCCAAACCTTATCTGAGATTAGCTATACGCTGCACGCTGGCCGGCACCATTTCAAACACCGCTGCGCTATCGTGGTAGTTGACCGTGAAGATGCTGTCTATACCTGGACGCAGGCGAAGCTGATGGAAAAACGGCCGAATATATTCCGCAGCACGGTGCCGCGAGATTTCGAGGGGCAGGCTGCGCTGCGGCAGTATATGCATGAACTGATGCGGCAAAGTAAGGAAACTGTCCAAAATATGCGGAAGCATCAGGAAAACCTGTATGCCATGGCAGATTTATACTGCCAAGGCTATGACATTCCGATCGAACTCATGGATGTCGATGGGGCTAGACCAGTCCGAGTACATCTACCGCCGTATCCGTTCGCGAAGGAGCACTACTGGGCAGAGGCAGCAGTTCCGTCAAAAAGCGATTCGACGGGTTCACTGCCAACACAGCAGTACCATCCGTTGCTGCAGCACAATACGTCAAGCTTTGCAGAACAGCGGTTCAGCTCTACATTTACTGGCGACGAGTTTTTCTTGAGCGACCATAAGGTCATGGGCAGCAAGGTGCTGCCAGGCGTGGCGTACTTGGAGATGGCGCGGGCAGCAGCTGAATATGCGGCTGAAATGTCAAAACAAGAGGAAGCTGCGAATACGCTGCAATCACAAGTCGTGGTCCGGCTTAAGCATGTCGTGTGGGCGAATCCGCTGCGCGTGGAGGAAGTGCCTGTACAAGCCCATATCGGATTATATCCCGAAGACAGCGGGGAGATTGGTTACGAGATTTACGCTAAAAAAACCGATGATAGAACGGTATACAGCAAAGGTTGTGTCAGCTTCCACAGACTGGAAGGGGACATCCCTTGTCTTGATGTAGCGGCTATACAAGCGGAATGCAGCCAAAGAGAACTCTCTGCCACCGACTGCTACAAAGCTTTTGAAGCGATTGGACTTTCATACGGAGAAGGACATCGAGGAATCGAACGGATCTACGCAGGTCAGGGGCAAGTGCTGGCCAAGCTGAAGCTTCCACACAGTCTGGCCAGCACGGAGCAGAGGTACGTACTGCATCCTTGCTTGATGGATTCAGCATTGCAGGCCGCAATCGGGCTTCTTATAAGTGATGGAACGGATAAACCGGCTGCAAATACACCAGCCCTGCCATTTGCGCTGGAGGAATTGGACATATTCGCGCCATGCAAAGCTGAGATGTGGGCTCGCCTCCGATACAGCAAAGACAGCACTGCAGCAGCGAAGTTGCAGAAGCTAGATATTGAGCTATGCGATGAGCAAGGACACATTTGTGTATGTTTGAATGGCTTCACGTCGCGGGTTACGACAGGAGATACGGATATGCTCTCGTCCTCATCAGGCATAGAATCGATTCTATTCGAGCCAATCTGGAAAGAACAAGCAACAACAAATTGGAACAGTCCGCAGCTGTATTATGCCAAGCAAATGGTCATCCTCGCCGCTGTTGATGATCGGCTCTACGAACATATAGCTACAGCGATGCCTGAAGTGGAGTGCCTGCGGCTGCGGCCGGGCGTCGTTTCAGGAATAGACAAGGCGTACGAAAGCTGCGCCGCCCAGTTGTTTGCGTGCATTCAACAGGTGATAAAGAGTAAGCCGGATGGCAATGTCCTGATCCAACTCGTTACACCTAGCAACGGAGATCTGCAAATCCTTGCCGGGCTTGCAGGGATGATAAAGACCGCGCGGCTGGAAAATCCGCAGCTGATCGGGCAGATCATCGAAGTACCAGCAGAAATAGACGGGCTGGCACTCGTCCAGAAGCTCAAGGAGAATCGGCATTGCTCTGATGACATTCAAATTCGCTACGCGCACGGCAAACGCTGGGTAGAACGCTGGGAAGGAATGAAAGCCGATAATCCAAATGAAACGGTAATCCCTTGGAAAAAGGGAGGTGTGTACTTAATTACCGGAGGGGCAGGCGGTTTGGGTCTGCTATTTGCACAGGAAATCACCCGACAAACAGAGAAGGCTACCTTGATACTCACGGGAAGATCGAAGCTGTCCGCGGAAAAAGCAGCGAGGCTGCAGGCTTTGGATGCACTTGGTGCGCGGGTAGTCTATCGGCAAGTGGATGTGACGGATAAACAGGCTGTAGACCAGCTCATTCAACAAATTCGGATAGAATTTGGAAGTTTGAACGGGATTATCCACAGCGCCGGAATAATCCGAGACAACTATATTCTCATGAAGCAGGTGAATGAACTGGAAGAAGTTCTGGCTCCGAAAGTGGCTGGAGTCGTTCATTTAGATGATGCCAGCAAAGATGAGGAGCTGGACTTCTTCATTTTGTTTTCCTCTATTACCGCAGCGATGGGCAACCCAGGTCAAGCGGATTATGCGGCGGCGAACGCTTTTATGGACCGCTTTGCAGAACGCCGCCATGAATGGGCCGCTGTGGACAAACGGCCAGGGCGAACGCTGTCCATCAATTGGCCACTCTGGAAAGAAGGTGGAATGCGCGTAGATGAAGCAGCAGAGAAGCGAATGGCGGACAAAACGGGCATGCTCCCGCTTGAGTCACAGATGGGCATTCGACTCCTTTATCAAGCATACGCCACCGGGAAGAATCGAATTATGGCTGTACACGGCCATGCAGCGCAAATGAGAGCGTCCGCTAAGATGCCGGGAAGCACAGTCCAGTTTGCGGACCATGCGGACCGTGTAGACCAGGCTGCAGCACAGGCTTCATTACGGACGGCGAGCGAGACTGCAGCCAGAGACAAGAGTGAGAATCAGTCGATTAATCGCTCTATGGAGCTGGATAAAATGCAAGCTTATTTGATGAACATCATCGCTGACATGTTGAGAGTAGAGCCTGCTGATATCGACGTCAATGTTGAGCTGACCGATTACGGATTGGATCAAGCGATGTTGGCTGAGCTTGCGGCTGCTATGAATCAGACGTACAAGCTCGATTTGCCAACGACGATCTTTTATGAATACGCGACAGTCAACCAGTTTATCAGCTTTATTCGCGAGGTTCATTTCAGCTTGTTTGCTAGGGGAGAGCATCAGCAGGAAGCTCGGGAGACGGGGCAGGATGTGCTGCAAGGGAAAGCGGAACAATTCCTTAAAAAGCAGCTTTCCACGGTACTCAAGCTTCCAGAGAAACGGATCGAGGCAGATGCTCCGATGGAGTTGTATGGAATTGATTCCTTGATGGTTATGCAGCTGACCGATCAATTGGAAACCGTATTTGGTTCTTTATCTAAAACATTATTTTTCGAATATCAGACGATCCGGGAACTAACGACGTACTTTCTGAAATCACATCGGGCGACGCTCATCAGGCTGCTGAACGTGAAACTGGAAGCGGTCCCTGTCGACTTGCCGAAGGAAGTTACACTCCCAGTGAATCAACCGATGAAGAGTCTAGTCCGTAATGGCGCAAAACAGCGTTACGCCCAAATCTCGCTTCTGGAACCACAAGCGTCGGCGGTGAAGGCTACTGGGTCCTTGGATATCGCCATAATCGGACTCTCGGGACGTTACCCGGGGGCGGAAAATGTTAATCAATTTTGGGATAACCTGAGGAACGGAAAAGATTCCATAACGGAAGTTCCAAAAGATCGCTGGAATTACCAACTGTATGTAGACGAGAGCAAGAACAAAATGATCGGTGGTAAATGGGGAGGCTTCATCGAGGGGGTGGATCGGTTTGATCCGTTATTTTTTAACATATCTCCACGAGAAGCCGAAGTGATGGACCCGCAAGAGCGACTGTTTTTGGAATGCGTTTATGAAGCGATTGAGGATGCAGGCTACACGAGGGATGCGTTGGGCGCTTCTGTGGAACACGATTTTCCTGGTCAGGTTGGCGTATATGTGGGTGTGATGTATGAAGAGTATCAATTGTATGGAGCGCAGGCGCAGGTTAAAGGCATGCCTTTTGCTCTAAGCGGAAGCCCGGCATCGATTGCCAATCGGGTGTCCTATTATTTTAATTTTCATGGACCGAGCATGGCAGTTGACACGATGTGCTCCTCTTCGCTGACGTCCATCCACCTAGCCTGCCAAAGCCTACAAAAGGATGAGTGCGAGTTAGCTATCGCAGGCGGTGTGAACGTGTCGGTTCACCCGAATAAGTATTTGATGCTGACGCAAGGCAGCTTCTTGTCAAGCAAAGGGCGCTGCGAGAGCTTCGGAGAAGGCGGGGATGGATATGTACCAGGTGAAGGCGTAGGTGCAGTACTGCTTAAGCCATTATCCAAAGCGATCGCGGACGGGGACCATATTTATGGAGTCATCAAGGGCACGGCCATTAATCATGGAGGCAAAACGAATGGTTATACGGTCCCTAATCCAAATGCGCAGGCAAGCGTGATTGGAAGAGCGCTAAAGGAAGCCGGCGTTCATCCGCGGTCCGTCAGTTACTTGGAAGCCCATGGAACCGGTACCTCCTTAGGCGATCCAATTGAGTTGGCGGGGCTCGTCAAGGCCTTCAGAACGTCTACACCGGACAACCAATTCTGTGCCCTTGGATCGGCAAAATCGAACATCGGACACTGTGAGAGCGCGGCCGGGATCGCCGGGGTGACGAAGGTGCTGCTGCAGCTTAAGCATAAGCAATTGGCTCCATCCTTACATTCGGCGACGAGCAATCCGAACATTGATTTTAGCGCAACGCCTTTCGCCGTTCAACAAGAGCTTGCCGAATGGAAGCGGCCCTTGGTTGGGGTAGACGGTCAACTGCGCGAATTGCCACGAATCGCGGGCATCTCTTCATTTGGAGCAGGAGGCTCGAATGCTCATGTCATTATCGAAGAGTACATCCCGATGGATGCGGTAGATGATTCTGCTGCACGATCGCCGCAAGAGCCCACAATAATCGTATTATCCGCCAGAAACGAAGAACGGCTACAAGTTCAAGCCAAGCAGCTGTTGGTGGCCATTCAGGAGCAGGGTTATACGGAAATTCATCTAAGAGATATTGCATATACCCTGCAAGTCGGTCGCGAAGCGATGGAAGAACGGCTGGCCATTATTACAGATTCTATGAAGGAATTAGAAGCAAAGCTGACAGATTATACCGAAGGCCGCAGTGATATTGAGGATATGTATCGTGGACAAGTGAAGCGCAGCAACGACATGCTCGCTGTATTTGCTGTGGATGGAGAGCTGCAGGAAGCCGTCGGCAAGTGGTGTGAGCGCAGAAAATATGACAAGCTGCTGGAGCTCTGGGTAAAAGGTCTGCGTGTGGACTGGAGCAAGCTGCATCGATATGACACACCGCGCAGAATGAGTTTGCCAGCTTATCCGTTTGCAAGAGAACGATATTGGGTACCTCAAGTGGAGTTAGAGGGAGGTAGCACAGCGGGCAGTAAGTTTACCCCGCTAGAATCAAAGCTTCAATTGCACCCGCTGCTGCATCGGAACACGTCAAATTTATTTGGGAACCGCTTCAGTTCACTATTTACGGGTGCAGAGTTCTTCCTGAGCGACCATCAGGTGAATGGGCAGCGGGTGCTTCCAGGCGCAGCACATCTGGAGATGGCGCGGGCAGCAGTAGAACAAGCAGCGGGATTAACGGACAGCAACGGTGTTACCATCCGATTAAAGCATGTGGTATGGCCAGCTCCGCTGCGTTTGATTGGGGAGTCGATTGAGGCGCACATCGGGTTATATCTCGAAAACGACGTAGAGATTCGTTACGAAATCTACAGTGAAACACTTGTCAGCGGCGAGCGGACCGTATATAGCCAGGGTCGAGCTAGTATAGAGGAAGCCGTAGAAGCGCCACGCCTTAACTTATCTGCGCTGCGAGCAGCGTGCAATTACGGCATACTGGAAGGCTCCGAATGTTACGAAGCATTCAAAGAGCAGGGACTGGCATACGGGGCGGGCCACCAAGGAATCAAATGCATATTCTTGGGCCATGGACAGGTGCTGGCGAAGCTGACCTTGCCTTCCATCCTAGCGGAGACAGAGCAGCAGTATGTGCTGCATCCGAGCCTGATCGATTCTGCTCTGCAGGCTTCTATTGGTCTTTCTATGAGCACCGAAACCACAACTGCGGACGAACCTGCAGTTTCACTGCCTTTTGCGCTTGATGAGATGGAAGTATTTGCTCCCTGCGTTGCTGACATGTGGGCGTATATCCGATACAGCACAGGTACGATGGCAAACGACAGAGTACGCAAGCTCGATATCGAGTTGTGTGATGAAGAGGGTTCTGTATCCGTTCGCATAAGCGGTTTTGCGTCCCGGGTCATGCCAAGTGCAGCCGAATTTTCCCCGGCCAACTCGGCTATGGGAACAATGCTGCTTGAACCAGGCTGGCGGGAGCAGCCCCCGGAGAGAGAAATCTCCGCCAAGGATTATGTCAAGCACATTGTCTTCCTTGCCCAGCCATTTGACAGATTGCACAAACTCATTGACGAGAATATGCCGGAGGCGGACTGTATTCTTTTGACTGCGGCTGACGCCAGCTTAGAACAGTCGTACAGGCAATGTGCTGTACAGTTGTTTCAACACGTTCAGGCATTGATTCTCAGCAAGCCTAAAGGGGACATTCTGATACAGCTCGTAATCTCAACTGACGGGGAACAGCAGGTCATGGCCGGACTGGCCGGCTTGCTCAAAACTGCTCGTCAGGAAAACCCGCAGCTGATCGGTCAACTAATCGAAACGGTAGCTGTAGAGGATGCGATCACCCTTATGGAAAAGCTTAAGGAAAACCGTAACCGTCCAGAAGACATTCACATTCGATATACAGACGGAATACGCTGGGTCGAATGCTGGAATGAACGGAAAGACGCTGTGCAGATTGAAGCGGTGATTCCATGGAAAGCCGGAGGCGTGTACTTAATTACTGGTGGAGCTGGCGGATTGGGACTGCTCTTCGCGCAGGAAATCTCCCGCCAAGTGAGCGGAGCCACACTAATTCTCACCGGAAGATCCAAGCTCAGTACGGAGAAGCAAGCAGAACTACAGGAGCTGGAAACGTTAGGTGCTACAGCAGTATATGTACAAACCGATGTAGCTGACAGACTGGCAGTGCACGGATTGATTCAACACATTTGTGACAAATTCGGACATCTTAACGGAATTATAAACAGCGCAGGAGTAATCCGGGATAACTACTTGCTTAAAAAAAATGTGGATGAACTTGAAGAAGTGTTGGCGCCCAAAGTAGCCGGAGTTGTTCATCTGGACGAAGCGAGCAAAGGCTTGAATTTGGATTTCTTCATCTTGTTCTCTTCGTTAACGGGAGCAATGGGCAATCCCGGTCAAGCGGATTATGCGATGGCAAATGCTTTTATGGACCGTTTTGCGAAGTACCGCAACGAATTGCACGCAGCTGGCACACGCCAAGGTCATACGTTGTCAATCAATTGGCCGCTATGGAAAGAGGGAGGCATGCAAGTAGATGCCGAAACAGAACAGCGAATGCTGCAAAAAACAGGATTGACCGCATTGCAAACCGATACGGGGAAGAAAGCTCTGTATCTCGCGCTGGCTTCACAACGATCCCAGATTATGGTGCTGGAAGGCGATATTCAAAGGCTGTCGTCGATGACCGGACACCAATATAAAGGCAATCCTTCTAATGAAGTCACCATTCAGCAAGGTGAATCAGAGGAACAGCTATTTTTGAATATCATTGAACAAATAGACAAAGACGAATTGACGTTGGAACAATTTATCAATATCAAAAGCTTGGCACTTCTGTAAACTGCAGGCTATCTCTTATTCCGTTAGGAGATAGCCTCTTTATTATGCAACTATGCAACAACCTGACTATGAGCAACGAGGTGAACTGCAAAGATGAAGGATGAGTTGAAACAGTTGTACAAACGGATCAAAGAAGGTCGATTGACGAATGAGGATGCCGCCAGGCAATTGAAACTGATGTTAACGGAAGCCAATAATGTTCAATCTGTTCCACTGGATGTAGCGGATAAAGTTGAGCGTTATCTCAAAAAGGTGCTCTCATCGGTAATAAAGCTTGACGAGAACAAGTTTGAAGCGGATGCCCCGCTTGAAAAGTACGGCATCGATTCCATCATGATCGTGCAATTAACGGATGAATTGGAAATGGTCTTCGGTTCGCTTTCTAAAACTTTGTTCTTCGAATATCAAACGATTCAAGAATTGGCCGCATACTTCTTGAACTCCCATCCGGACAAGGTGATGGAGAAGTTTACGATTCCGAAACATACGCAAGTAGGCACGTCTGCCACCAATGAAACATTACAATCCCTCAATAAGACTTTGCGGGATCCTGATCAATTAGCAAACAAGCAGCGGTATGCTTCCGTTTCCGTCATACAGCCAGCAGAACGGAATGCTCCAACAACTTCTACGACATCTGTTTCACCGAGTTCCATGGACATTGCGATCATAGGCCTTGCAGGGCGCTATCCTGGCGCTATAGATATAAATCAATTTTGGAATAATCTGCGAGAAGGTAAGGATAGCATAACCGAAATTCCGGCAGAACGCTGGAACGGTGATGCGTACATAAGCCATGACCATACCATTGGTGGAAGGACAAATAGGAAATGGGGCGGCTTCATCGAAGGTGTCGACCAATTTGACCCGTTATTTTTTAATATATCGCCTCGTGAAGCGGAGATGATGGATCCGCAAGAGCGATTGTTCTTGGAATGTGTCTATCATGCGATTGAGGATGCGGGCTACACACGTGATACGCTTGCTGACGTTCAGGATCAGGGGCAGGATGCATCACGTAGGATTGGAGTTTATGTGGGCGTGATGTATGAAGAGTATCAGTTGTATGGGGCAGAGGCACAAGCTTCTGGCAAGCCTTTCGCTTTAGGCGGAAGCCCGGCGTCAATTGCCAATCGTGTCTCGTATTTTTGCAACTTTCAGGGACCGAGCGTGGCGCTTGATACGATGTGTTCTTCCTCATTATCGGCAATCCACTTTGCTTGTCAGAGCTTGCGGATGAATGAATGCGAAGTTGCTGTCGCCGGCGGTGTCAATATATCGATTCACCCCAATAAATATTTGCTGCTTTCCCAGGGGAACTTTCTTTCCAGCAAGGGACGATGCGAAAGCTTCGGTGAAGGAGGGGACGGGTATGTGCCGGGAGAAGGCGTTGGTGCCGTGCTGCTCAAACCATTGTCCAGGGCTATACAGGACGGGGACCATATTTATGGCGTAATCAAAGGAACTGCTATTAATCACGTCGGCAAAACTAATGGCTATACGGTACCAAATCCGCGTGCACAAGCAAGTGTAATCGCAAAGGCGTTGAAGGAAGCAAACGTGCATCCGCGAACCGTCAGTTACGTGGAAGCTCACGGAACCGGGACCTCCTTGGGTGATCCGATCGAAATGACGGGTCTGTGCAAAGCATTCAAGGAATTCACATCAGACAATCAATATTGCGCCATCGGATCGGCGAAGTCCAATATCGGGCACTGTGAGAGTGCTGCCGGGATAGCTGGGCTGACAAAGGTGCTCCTTCAACTTAAGCATCGACAGTTGGTGCCATCATTGCATTCGGCTGCCTTGAATCCGAACATCGACTTTAGCTTAACACCGTTTTCCGTTCAGCAGGAACTTGCAGACTGGCCGAGGCCGGTTATTGAGTTGAATGGATGTGTTCAGGAATTTCCACGAATCGCGGGTATTTCGTCTTTTGGAGCAGGGGGCTCCAACGCACACGTCATTATAGAAGAGTACATTTCGGCGAGGGAAGACTCAAGTTCAGTAAGAGGGATGGATGACCCCGCACTAATCGTACTGTCCGCGAAAAATGAAGAACGGCTCAAAGCTCAAGCAAAGCAATTACTGGCCGCGCTCCGGGAGCAAAACTATGCAGACACGCATCTTAGGGATATGGCTTACACGCTTCAAATTGGACGTGAAGCAATGGATGAGCGGCTTGCTATCATCGCAAGATCCGTTCAGGAGTTAGAGGCGAAGCTTGTAGATTGGATCGACGAGCATAAAGAGCTTGATGGTATATTCCGGGGACAGGTCAAGCATAATCGAGAAACGATGGCTTTGTTTGGTGATGATGAAGAAATGCAGGAGACGATCGGGAAGTGGATCGAGCGTCGTAAGCATCATAAGCTGCTCAGCTTATGGGTTAAGGGTTTGCGCCTTGATTGGAACAAGTTGTACGAGGAAGACGTTCCTCATCGCATGAGCCTGCCGACGTATCCATTCGCCAGAAAACGGTATTGGATTCCGGAATGGAAAAACGAAGTCAAGCAAAATCAACCGAAAAAAGTAACGGATCAAGAGGAAGTAGCCTCCTATATATTAGAAAAGACCTGGAAGGCTGCAGTAGCGGTCAACGTGGTTCCACCCTCAACTGGTCAGGTTGTGATTCTGGTCAATAAGGAATCCCGAGGCCTCGCAGACCTTTTATTTCACGGCACGGAAATCGAGCCGGTAATCATTCAAGCGGACAGATACCTGCAAATTAGGGAGAATGTCTGGACTATGGATTTTTCCGATCCTGATCATGCGAAATACGTCCTTCAACATGCCACGGATCGGCTGTCCTCGTGCGTAGGTCTAATTGATTTGTCTGATTGGTATGCCAACCCGCTCTACCTTGCTCAAGAGAATATAGGGAAGATCACTTTGCTTCAAGGGTTTATCCAAAATTATTATAACTCCGGTTTATCTGTACTGCATATTACGAAAGGTCTTCAAGTGTGGAATAGCCCAGACGCAACGCTTGCAGGAGCGGACTTTGCCGGACTTGTGCGTGTGCTCGGAGCGGAATACCGCAAAATATACGCCAAAACGGTTGATGTCGATTTTGCGCCGGGAGAGGCAATCCGGGATATCGTATGGAACGAATGGCGACAGGAGGATAACGAAGTCTGTTACCGCCACGGGATGCGATATATTCCACAGATGACGAAAGTCAATGCCGGGCTGTCCAAGCGAAATTTTGCTGTATCAGCGGACCAATGGGTTATTGTGACAGGAGGTACTCGCGGAATCGGCTATGAGGCAGCTGCACATTTGCTCCAACAGGGATGCAAAAAGTTGGCCTTGATGGGTCTGAAACCCATCACGCCGCGAGAAGAATGGGACGGAGCGCAGACAGATCCAGCGATATTTCAGCGTATACAAGCGATTAGAGAGCTGGAGGCAAGAGGGGCAGATGTCAAATGGTACAGCGGTACGCTTACCAACGAACAGGCTTTGGACGAATTCTTTTGTTCCCTGCGCAAGAACGGGGAAGGAATTGGCGGTGTCATACATTGTGCGGGACTGATGAATCTGCAATCGCCAGCCTTTATTCGCAAGACACCGGCTGAGATCCAAGCTGTGTTAGAGCCGAAGGTGAGCGGATTAAGGATGCTGCATCAATTATTGAGCAAGGATGAACTGAAATTTTTCTTGTTGTTCTCGTCGATATCCGGCACTGTGCCGTCATTGGGAGCCGGTGTAAGCGATTATGCGGCGGCTAACGCGTATATGGACTATTTCGCGGCTTATCAGCATCGAATAGGCAACACCTGCTATCAATCCATACAATGGCCAAACTGGGGAGAAACGGGGCTCGGCGTAACCCGGAGCCAGACCTATAGTATGCTCGGCTTTACAGCTCATCGTACGGCTGAAGGCTTGTCGCTGTTGGACGCGTGCTTACGTTATGAGGACCGCGCCTGCATTATGCCGTGCATCGTGCAGCAGCCCGTATTTCGCGCGGAAGCTTTGCTGCGAATTCCCTCAAGATCGACAGCCTCCACAATGGCTGCCCAAGTATCAGTGCAAAGGGTAACGCCGGGAACGGAAGGCACGCACGCTATTGCCTTGGAGTGGCTGAAGGGGATATTCTCCAAGCAATTAAGAATCGCTGAGGCCGAATTAGACGAGGATACACCATTTGGCGAATTCGGTGTGGATTCCATCCTCATGATAGATTTGGTTAAGCAGGTTGAAGAGCGGACAGGACAAGCTCAGGATCCGTCCTTGTTTCTGGAGTTTCCAACTTTGCGCACACTAAGCGAGCAGCTTCAAGACCAGATATCTTATAAAGTAGAGGACGAGGCTTGCGTGTCGGCGACGGAAAGCATCTGGCCAGATTCCGCAGAAATGGCCCAGTTAACTTCTATTCCACCAAACAGTCGCACGATTCGCGCAAGGATAAAGAAGCGGAAGTATGCGGCAGCTGCCGCTGCTGCTGCAGACAGTCGTTCTGATTCTGGGAAGATTGCTGTCATAGGGGTGGCTTGTCATTTCCCGGGAGCGGGTAATAAAGAGGAATTCTGGGACAATCTGATTCAGGGCCGCAGCGGTATAACGGAAATTCCATTGTCTCGATGGGACAAAGAGCAATATTATGAACCACACTATGAGCAGGGTAAAAGCATCAGCAAATGGGGCGGCTTCATCGACCATATTGAGTATTTCGATGCAAAGTATTTTCAGATTAGTCCAGAAGAGGCGCCATATGTCGATCCATTAATTCGGAAATTTTTGGAGATCAGCGTTCAAACGGTCCGAGATGCGGGATATGCCGCTGAAACGCTGTGGGGTCAAGACATAGGCGTGTTCGTTGGTTCCCGTGCCGGGGCATTTGCTCCCAAACTGAAGCATTTGAGTAAAAATAGCATCATCGGCGTTGGCCAAAACTTCATCGCTGCTCATGTATCCCACCATTTTAATTGGAAAGGTCCCAATCTGGTCGTGGATACAGCCTGTTCCTCATCGCTTGTAAGCGTGCATCTGGCCTGTCAGAGTTTGTTGAGCGGAGAATCAGGAATGGCTTTGGCCGGAGGGGTAGACATTCTCCTGGATGAGGTGCCGTACTTAGTATTGAGCGAAGCGCGTGCCTTATCTCCAGATGGTAAGTGCCATACGTTCGATCAGAAGGCAAACGGGTTTGTACCAGGTGAAGGCTGCGGTGCGGTCATGTTGAAGCGTCTGGAAGATGCGATCGCTGACGGAGACCATATATATGCAGTCATCGAAGCAACGGCGGTGAATAACGATGGGCGAACGATGGGGATCACAACTCCGAATCCAGAAGCGCAAATTTCGGTGATCGAAGCAGCATTACGAAAGGGCCGGATCCGACAAGAGTCCATTAGCTATGTAGAGACGCACGGGACGGGAACCATGATCGGAGATCCAATCGAGCTCAGGGCACTGTCCAGAGTGTTCCGCAAGTCGACGGAGAAAAAACAGTTTTGCGGCGTAGGCAGCGTTAAAAGCAATATTGGGCACTTGTTAAGCGCGGCGGGAATTGCCAGCTTGATTAAGGTAGTATTGTCTCTGCATCATGGTCAACTGCCGCCGACATTGAATTGCGAAACGCCCAATCCGCGTTTCGATTTTGGGGAGTCGCCGTTTTATCCGAACATTCAAGCGAAGCGTTGGCAAGCACGGGACGGAATTCGTCGAGCAGGCATCAGCTCATTTGGATTCGGAGGCACGAACGCCCATGTTATTGTAAGGGACGCAGCCGGGAGATCGTTTGCGAATTACCTGCCAACAAAGGCTTCGCTGCCTCCTGTACAATTTCAACGTGAGCGGGTGTGGAGTATTGGTGAAACTGATCATCCATTCGAATCGTCTATTCCTGACCCAAAAGAGAACTTGTATCGGCCGTTAATGCATATTGTTGATGAATCGTAACACAGTCCATGCAAAGTTGGAGGGTACAGGAAATGAAGGATTATAAATTTGGCATTGTCATCCGAAATGAAGACTACATCATGAGAGACCATCGAGTCCATCAAACTCGAATTATGCCTGGTGTTACGTTTTTAGATACACTGTACCGCTTTATCCAATCGAAGCAGCCTTCTGCTGAAGGAATCGAGCTGCGCCACATTCTTTTCAAGGAACCAATCGCCACTTCCGAGTATTATGACAAAAAAATCGAGATAACGTTGATGTGGAAGCACGATCATTGGAAGGTCAAAGCAAGAAGCTGCAAAATGCAGGGTGAGCATCTGCTGGAAGCGGATTGGTCGATTAATTTTGAGTGCGAGCTTCATATAAAGAACATCGTCCCCGTCAAGGCTCTTCCCTTGTATTCTTTAAAGCAGGAGGCTGTGAGGCAGTCCGATCTTGACCAGATGTACAGCATTGCCCGCAGGCTGGACATTCACCATTACGAATTTATGAAGGGATTAGGAGAGGTGTATATCGGCAAGGATTACGCACTCGCCGAAGTTCACTTAAGTGAAATCGCCGGGCAGTATTCAGACTATTTCATTTTGCATCCGGCATTTTTGGATTGTTCTACACTTGTTTCGGGTGTGTTTAACGGTGAACAATTGAATTTTGATGCAGCAGTTGAAGAAGAATTGAAGCCTTTTATCCCGATGTATATTGAATCCGTTCATTTATCTGGAAGGCTCGGGACCCGATGCTATGTGTACGTGAAGCGTGAGATAGTCGCAGCTCCCTCGGGACCTGATATTCAACATTCCAACTATGATATATACAACGAGGATGGGGAAAGGGTTGCTTCTTTTAAAAAGCTATCTTCCAAAAGGGTACGTAAAAAATCTTTAATTGTTGGTTTGACACAATTAGATGCGCCACCAGGCGAAGCGCGTGAACGGATGCACGTATCAGAGCCTCTCCCTGTGCCTGCAGTTAGGGACTTTACAACATCGGATTCCAAAAGTGCTCAAGAAACAATTGCGCAAGATCTTAAACGGTTGATAGCAGGCATATTGCGTAAATCGGACCAAAATGTCGATGTGGAAGCCGGGTTCTACGATCAGGGTCTGGATTCGATGGATTTATTGAATATGGTGCAAATCCTTGAACAAAGAATTGGCGAGTCCTTATACCCTACATTATTATTCGAATACAGCACCGTTGAAGCTTTAAGCGAGTATTTGGCTGACCGCTATGCCTCAAAATACGAAACGGCTGTGCAGGCAGGGCATGACGAAGCAATTGTTGCGCCATCAACGCCAGATCCAGTTGGCTCGGAACAACAATCAGTATCCGTGAATCAAAAAGGATATTACGTACCCGGATGGAATATTCAACCCCTGCTGGAAGAAAAGACGATGAAGTACTCAAGGGTGCTTGTTTTTGCTGCTGATGCTAGGCAGCTGGAAATGATGAGGCAGAGCTTGCAGCGATGGAGCGAAGGGCAGATTCGCATCTATGGGGTAGTGCCAGGTATTTCATTTAAGGAACACCAATCAGGTGATGATTACACGATCAATCCGCTGGTGGAGCACGATTATCGCAGCTTGATCGAAGCAGTGATGGGCACGGAAGCTGAACCGTTACATATTCTGCATGCATGGTCTAATGAACGATTTTCCGAATCGGATAACGCGATTCGAAAACAACTCGATCAGGGGATACACTCTGTTTTCTTACTAAGTCGCGCCCTCATGGATTATAAACCTAAGGATTCTATTAACCTTCTGTATGTGTATGGCGATTATGACGAAGAGATCCAACCGCTGTACGCTGCGGTGGACGGCTTCGCAAAATCGATATATGTAGAGAACCCGAAATTTATTTACAAGACGCTTATCGTTGACCGTATGATGGAAAACGAATGGGTGAAGGACGCCGTAAGAGAGTGGCTGTTCGGGGATCATGTTCCGCTGGCTCTGCGCTATCGAAGCGGCGTGCGTCAGGTGCGGGGATTGCAGCAAGCGGCTCTGAAGGAGAACCAAGGCAATGATGAAGGCTCAGGGGAAGCGGTGCGGCCGATACTGAGAAAAAACGGCGTGTACTGGATCACGGGAGGCTTGGGAGGCATAGGATTTATCGTTGCGCGTCATTTGGCAGTCAAGGTGCAAGCCAAGCTTGTCTTGACCGGTCGCTCGCAGCTCAACGGACAGAAACTAGACCAAATCCGCGAGCTGGAACGGCACGGTGCAGAAGTGTTGTATCTGGAGTCCGATATTGGCAGGCCGGGAGAAGCCAAGCGAGTTGTAGTGGCGGCAAGCAAACGGTTCGGAGTGATTCATGGCGTCATTCACAGCGCAGGTGTACTGCGAGACGGCTATGTCTTTCAGAAGCAGCTGGAAGATATGGATGAGGTGCTTCGATCAAAGGTATGGGGCACGATTTATTTGAACCAGGCGCTGAGGGATCAGAAGCCCGAGTTTATGCTCTTATTCTCTTCTCTGGCTGCGGTAACGGGCAACGGAGGCCAGTCCGACTATGCCTTTGCCAACAGTTTCATGGATTATTATGCCGCACGGATGGAAAACCGGCGCCGCTTTCAACGCGACAATCTTCCCTTTTTTCGAGCGGTGAATTGGCCCTTGTGGCAGGAAGGTGGCATGAAAGTTGATGCTGCACACGCAGTATGGATGAGAAACAAGACGGGGATTGAGCCACTTTGCACCCCATTTGGACTGGAAGCGCTCGAAGTGATATTCGAGTTGACAGATGCTCAATCGCTGGTCGTAGAAGGAGACCAGCAGCAAATCATGCGGACACTTGGAATTTTAGACGATGCAAATGTTAGAGACATAAGCATCGATGCAGCCGACCTAGCGAAGTCGGCTAACATCGGGGATGATTCAGGGAAGCAACTGTTCGTAAGCGATGGAATTCCGGAAGAAGGGATCGCGATTATCGGGCTAAGCGGCCGGTATCCAATGGCACAAGATGTGGAGCAGTATTGGCGCAATTTGCGGGACGGGGTTGACTGTATTCGTGAGATTCCGCAAGAACGCTGGGATCACCGCGAGTATTACAATCCCGACAAAGATATCCATGGCACATCGTATAGCAAATGGGGCGGATTTATCGAAGATGTCGATAAGTTCGACCCCTTGTTTTTTAATATCTCCCCTCGTGAAGCGCATTGGATGGATCCTCAGGAGAGGCTGTTTTTGGAAACGGTATGGGAAACGATAGAAGATGCGGGATATGCCAAGTCAAGTCTTAATGGGCGCAGAGTAGGCGTCTTCGTAGGCAGCATGTGGGGACAATATCAGTTGCTGGCCACTGAATTGGGCGGACGGAAGGTATCGCCAATGTCGATTCACGCTTCAATCGCGAACCGGATATCATTCTTTTTTAACTTTACTGGTCCTAGTATGGCCTTGGATACGATGTGCTCTTCCTCGCTGATGGCCATTTATTTAGCCTGTGAAAGCATTGCCCGGGGTGAATGCCAGGAGGCCATTGCCGGTGGTGTGAACATCTCAATTCACCCGAACAAATATACGTCGCTTAGTCAAGCCCGGTTTTTCTCTTCCGATGGCAAATGCCGCAGCTTTGGCGTGGGCGGTGACGGATATGTGCCGGGTGAAGGCGTTGGTGCCGTACTTTTAAAATCGCTGCGTCAGGCAGAAGCGGACGGAGACAAGATTTATGGCGTCATCAAAGGGATCTCTGTTAATCATGGAGGGCGGACCGGTGGATACTCCGTACCGAATCCTCAAGCGCAAGCAGACGTCATTGCCGAGGCTTTGCGCAAGGCAAACATAGATCCGTCGACGATCACTTATATCGAGGCGCACGGCACGGGAACCTCGCTTGGGGACCCGATTGAGATCGCTGGATTGACAAAAGCATTCGAAAGCGCGAATAAGAAGCAGTTCTGTGCCATAGGTTCTGCGAAGTCGAATATTGGGCATTTGGAGTCTGCGGCAGGGATTGCGGGTGTGACAAAGATACTGCTGCAAATGAAGTACGGGCAATTGGCACCTTCCCTGCACGCGGAAGAGCTCAATCCGAATATACACTTCGCAGCAACTCCCTTTTATGTACAACGAAAGCTCGAAAAGTGGACGCGTCCCGTCCTCCGGGACGGAAATGACGATCAAGTGCTGCCGCTTCGCGCAGGCGTAAGTTCCTTCGGTGCAGGAGGCGCTAATGTACATATCGTCATCGAAGAGTACAGGACAAAGGCAGCGGCCGTGGACAGACAGATGGTATTCGGTCCAGATTATCCAGCCATTATCATCTTGTCGGCCAAAAATAAAGTTCGCCTACAGGCTCAGGCCCAGCGGCTGTTACATTTCATCAAATCGGAGGCTGCTGCAGAAACTCATGTGTCGGATATCGCCTACACACTACAAGTGGGGAGAGACTCGATGGAAGAACGAATCGGGCTGCTGGCGGGTTCAATCTGGGAACTCGAGGAGAAGTTGGTTGCCTTTATTAATGGCCAAAGGATTTTCGAACAAGGAAAAGGAGACAGCAAAGGTTATAAACTGCTGGAACTGTGGTTGCAAGGGCAAAGAGTGGATTGGAGCGAACTGTATAGGGATAATCCCAGGCCACAGAAGGTCAGCCTGCCGGCCTATCCATTTGCGCGGGAGCGCTATTGGCTTCCCGAGACTCATTCTGCTCCTGATCAAGCCGTCGCTCGGACCAAGTCTGACGACGCTTACATTCATCCGCTGCTCCATCTGAATACGTCTAATTTATCTGAAATCCGCTTCACTACTGTCTTTACGGGGCAGGAGTTCTTTATATTGGACCATATTGTGCAAGGTCGCCCGATGCTTCCTGGTGTCGCATACCTCGAGATGGCAAGAGCAGCAGTGGAGACAGCAGCAGTGCCGCCACGAGACGGGCTTACAGCGATTACGCTCAAGAACGTGTTCTGGGTCAATCCACTCGTCGTTGAGAATGAGCAGGTCAGAGCGCACGTTCGGCTTTATCCAGATGATGAAGGCGAGATTCATTTTGAGATCTATGGTTTAGTCAAAAACGAGGAAACGGTCTATTGCCAAGGATACGCAGTGCTTCATCAAGCGGAATCAATGTCTCATCTACCATTATCGACCATCAAGGGACAGTGCGACCAAGGACAGTTGACGGCAAAGGCGTGCTACGAAGCGTTCGCTGAAGTCGGACTTTGTTATGGCGAAGGTCAGCAGGGGATTGAAGCGCTTTATGTAGGGCAGGGCCAAGTGCTTGCGAAGTTGTCGCTGCCTTCGTCCTTGACAAATACGCACGACGCTTATGTGCTTCATCCAAGCTTGATGGATTCAGCGCTGCAAGCAACGATCGGCCTCTTTACGGGATTTGCAGCGGATCGGCTCGATTCAGGCCAAACTGCACTGCCATTTGCTCTGCATGAGGCCCATGTGTTCGGCCCGTGCACGCCTACGATGTGGGCCTGGGTTCGATACAGCAAAGACAGCAGCGGGTTCGTGGGCACACCGAAACTGGATATCGATGTATGCGACGAAATAGGGAACGTGCGAGTACGTATAAACGGATTCTCGACGAGACCGCTGTCAGGCGGTATACAGGAAAAGACAGACGGTCAGCTTGTGTCAGGCAGCACGAATTGGAATACCCATATCGGCCAGGTTCTATTGGCTCCCGTGTGGGATGTATATCCTCTAAAACAAGGGGAGGCATTCCCTGAAAGGAAAGATCGGATTGTTATTGTCGGCGGCAGCGAAAGCATTCGGAGCGAACTAAGGAACTACTACCCGTACGTACAGGCGTTAGATATTTTGGGAGACCATACTGTGAATGACATGATTCAAGACTTCGGGAAATTGGGGGAGATTGACCACCTCATCTGGATCGCTCCGCAAGAAGCTTTACCCTCAATAACGGGTGATGCCGCAGCGACAGGTCAAGATCAGCTCGTTCTGTACTTGTTACGTCTCCTTAAATGTCTGCTTGAGCTTGGATATGGCAGCAAAGAATTAGGCTTGACAGTGCTTACTGTGCAAGCGTACTCCGTGTATAAACACGATTCCGTGAATCCTGCTCACGCCGCTCTTCATGGGCTCATTGGCTCGGCAGCTAATGAATATAAGCATTGGCGTATCCGGCTTGTGGATCTTGACGCTGCCGAGCAATGGCCGCTGGCGGAAATTTTCACTTGCGCCGTCCATCCGCAAGGACAGTCGCTTGTCTACCGGAGCAAGGAATGGTATAGGCAAGAGTTGATTCCTTTCGAGCAGTATTCCGCGAATCCAACGGTGTACAGAGCGGGCGGCGTTTATGTTGTCATTGGCGGTGCTGGCGGCATAGGTGAAGCATGGAGCGAATATATGATTCGCACATACAAGGCCAACATCGTGTGGGTCGGCAGGCGGGAGAAAGATGCAGCAATTGTGGCCAAGTTGGACAGGTTAGCAGCACTCGGTCCTATGCCGGAATATGTATCCGCAGATGCTTCCAATCCCCAAGAACTGGATCAGGCGTATCAATCCATCAAGCGGCGGCATGGTCAGATACACGGCGTTATTCATTCCGCGATTCATCTTCTGGATAAAAGCCTTGCCGCTATGGATGAGGAGCGATTCCGCGCCGGGTTATCAGCCAAAATCGGCGTTAGTGAGGCGCTTGCACAAGTGTTTCAACGTGAGCCTCTCGATTTTGTTCTGTTTTTCTCTTCGATAAATGCGTTTCTGAAGGCACCGGGACAAAGCAACTATGTTGCAGGCTGTACTTACAAAGACGCTTTTGCGCACCAATTAGCTTTGGAGTGGCCGTGCATGGTGAAAGTGATGAACTGGGGCTATTGGGGCAGCGTAGGAGCAGCAGCTGATATTTATTATGAAGAAAGAATGAACAAAGCGGGATTTGGTTCTATCGAACCGGCTGAAGCCATGGAGGCCTTGGAAACATTACTTGCCGGACCTATGGACCAGCTGGCGTTTGTGAGAACAACGAAGCCATTGGAACAGCTATCAGTGCGATGTGATGAGGCGATAACGGCTTACTGAGAGCGAGTCATCGATTAGGAACGCGCCGAAAAATCTGGCATTGGAGAGATCAAGATGAGGGATACCGAACAATTTGCAGTGATGAGCGAGCTGATGGAGAAGGTGAATCAACACCTCCTCAAGCTGTTGTATGGTCAACTCCAATCCATGGGATGCTTAACCGATAGCAGCGCTGAAGATACTGACCTACCTGTTCATTCAAAGATTCCCAGTTTCTATCGCAAGTGGCTGGAGGAAAGCAGAGCTTTTCTAGAAGGCAATGTCTCTGAAATACATGACATAGAGAAGCATGTGGCAGCGAATCACTTTTCTATAGACATGCAAGAGCTTTGGAAATCGTTGGATGAGCTGAAGCTGGCATGGATTGACGCGCCTCGATTAAAAACAGCTATCGAAGCAGCGGAAAGGATGCTGCGTGCCCTGCCAGATATTTGGGCCGGGAACAAGTCCGCAAGAGACATCCTTGTGGCTGACTGGTCTGTGGAACAAGTAGAGGTCATGCCAAAGATTAACTTATTCGAAAATTTCTTTGCTGAAGTGCTGGCGGAAGTGCTTATCCAACACGTGAAGAAGTATCGAGATAAGAATGGCGAACGACAAATTAAAATAGTGGAGGTTGGAGCTGGAGCAGGGTGTGCAAACGCTGCGGCTCTTCGGAAACTGGCGCCGTATTTCCCGGCCATTCAGGAATATTGTTATACAGATATTTCGGAGACATTCCTGAATCAGGCGATAGAACAGAGCGGACCCCCATATCCGTTTTTGAAATACCGAATGTTCAACGTAGAAAACCCTGTAGCCGATCAACATCTGGAAGCTGGCGGATACGACATTGTAATCGTAACGAATGCACTTCATCCTGTGGGGAATGTCCGGCAATCATTGCGGAATGTGAAAGCTCTGCTTCGGAAAAATGGGCTGCTCATTCTGAAGGAAATGACCATGAATTGTTTGTTAACCCATCTAACGTTTGGTCTTCTGGAGGACTGGGTGCTGTATGAAGATGCGGAACAGCGTACCCTGAGTTGTCCGTTCCTGTCTGTGGAATCATGGCAAAAGGTATTAAAGTCAGAAGGTTTTCATTCTATTTATTTTTCATCCGATGAAAATGTGACATCTGGACAGCACATCATTGCAGCACAAAGCGATGGAGTTGTAAGGCAGATTCGACAACAGCATCCCGCAGCGGGTTCTTCATCTGTGCAAAGACAGCAAACCACGGAAGACAGGGAGCGAACGATCAAACCGAATATAGTATACACGCCCATTCAAAATGCTTATGACGATTTACGAGAGAAAACAAACGCCTATTTAAAACGGTTAGTGAGTGATGTGCTGCTTGTCCCATATGAGGATATCGATGAAAATCGATCCTTTGATGAGTATGGCTTGGATTCAATTATCGTTATTGAACTGACTAACTTGCTGCATAAAGGATTAAAGGAGGCAAGCAACACTCTATTTTTCGAGTATCCAACCATCCATTCCCTCTCTGAGCATTTGATTACTGCACAGAGAGAAGCTGTAGTGACTTTAGTCGGATGGACTAATAATGAGGGTGGAACGAAGCCTTCCCCAGACACCCGACTTTCTGCGCCATCATCAAGCCGAGATAGGCACGAAAAGCGCAGCAAACGCAAGCAGCCAATCTTTGTGCATGGCCGGGTCCAACATACGAACCACATGGAAGACACGGAACCAGGTATTGCAGTCATCGGGTTGTCAGGACGCTATCCTGGAGCAAGCAATGTGCTGCAATTTTGGAAAAATCTAAAACACGGCCAAGATTGTATCACCGAGATGCCACAGGACCGCATAAACAGCGAACTTGATGCGAATTGGGCAAATGAAATAGGAGATGAAGCCTATCAAAGATTGGGTGGCTTCTTGGACGGTGTTGACCTGTTTGATCCTCTCTTCTTCAACATCTCTCCCCGTGAAGCAGATCGGATGGACCCGCAGGAGCGTTTGTTTCTGCAAACGGTTTGGGAAACCTTAGAGGATGCGGGTTACAACCGTAGGCCAAGGAGTGAACAAACAGGTATCTTTGTTGGTGCGACATCCGTCAACGGAAATGCGGCATCCATTGCAAATCGGGTTTCGCACTATTTTCATTTTAAAGGTCCCAGCATGGCGCTGGACACGATGTGTTCTTCTTCATTAACAGCCATTCATTTGGCTTGTGAGAGTATCCGGCAGGGGGAATGCCGGATGGCGATCGCCGGAGGGGTTCAATTATTGGTTCAACCGTATACGGTGGTAGATCGCTTTTTACCTGGTGGTGCTGTGACAGGCGAAGGAGTTGGAGCTGTACTGCTCAAGCCACTGCTCCAGGCCGAGGCGGATGGAGACCGCATATATGCCGTCATTAAAGGCTGTTCCGTCAATCATGCAGGCCGAACTGGTGGATATGCAGCAGGAGAAGCTAAAGATCAGGCAGAGCTAATTACCAAAACGCTGAATAAGGCAGGAGTAGATCCCTCTTCAATCAGCTATTTCGAAACGCAAGGCAACGGAGTATCATACGGGGACTTAAACGAAATTAAAGGAATGATCACAGCTTTTGGCAGGCAGACAAAGCCGCCCCATTGCGCCATCGGATCGGTAAAGTCTAACCTTGGACACCTAGGCGCGGCAGCTGGAATCGCAGGGCTCACGAAGGTGCTGCTGCAGTTGAAGTATGCAGAACTGGTGCCAGCTATCCACACTGAGAAAATGGATGCTGACTTCCAGTTTGAAGGTACACCATTTTATATGCAGCGGGAATCAACCAAGTGGCAGCATAACGTGTATCAAGAAGGAGAACAGAAACGAGAATTGCCGCTGCGGGCAGGGATTAACGCCATAGGCATTGGTGGGACGAATGCTTGTCTCATCCTGGAGCAGTATGCGGCACCGATCCGTGAGGATGAATCGATATCCGAACTGCAATTGATCGTCCTTTCTGGCAGATCACACGGACAATTGAAGGAGTATGCAAAGCGATTGGCCTTGTTTTTGAGGGAAGAACGAGAAACTTATGGGATGGGATCGTGTCTTACAGATGTAGCTTACACACTGCAAACTAAACGGGAAGAAATGGAAGTTCGTGCAGCATTAGTGGTCGCGAGCAGCGAGCAATTAATAGAGAAATTACTCAGCTTCTCCAACGGTATCGAGCTGCAGGGCGTGTTTACAGGGAACTGTAGGGAAACCACATTAGAATTGGACTTGTTTGACTGCGTTGATGGAGAAGACTTTGTAAATAAACTAGTTATCGGCCGCCAATTGCCTAAAATAGCGAAATTATGGACGCGAGGTGTTCCGATTAGTTGGGAGCTGCTGCAACGCCATATGGAGCCGAGTTTCATTTCGCTTCCGTTATACCCATTCAAGGAAGAACGTTATCGCATTTCGCAACAGTCAATGGATCATTTGCTTTCGAAAAGGATGATGCCACTGCACCCGATGCTGGACACTATCGACTCTAGGTCCAGCTTGCATGAGGGAATCGTATATAGAAAAACACTCCGCTCTCAAGATCCACTGGTTCAGCATTATAAGGTGGAAGGGAGGTGCGTATTGCCTAAGGTCGCGCTGTTGGAGATGGCTTTAGCAGCAGGCGCACAAATCAAGAAAGAAGGGGAGCGGTTTAAACTCACGAATGTCACATGGTTCGAGCCTGTAGTTATGGACGCCACGGAAAAAATCATGTATTTGAAAATAAGAGAAAAAAATAGCGTGCTCCATTTTGAGATATATAGTAGAAGTGACGCGGAATCAATTGTTATCCACGCCTCGGGATGCTACCAGTTTTTGTTTGAGCCGCTGCAGGAAATTTCTTTCTCTTTGGAAGATTGGAGGGCTGCGGACGCTGCACCATTTGATACGGCACAATTCGTTAACAGTTATTTCTCTGAACGTGATATCCATTACGGGTCATATTATCAAGGTATCACACAACTTTGGACGAAGAAGGAATCAGCGCTTAGTTTAATAGCGTTTGATCAAGGGCTCCAGCGGCTCTATCAAGATGACTTTCATCTAGGAATATGGGATTGCGCAGTGCAGACGATCATGGTGCTGCTGAGAGACAACCACCAACATCCTATAAGACAGATCTTATCTGTAGTGGAGGTTGAAAAGGTGGGGCCACTGTCATCACGTATGTACGCGTATGTAAAAACGTCACGATCGGAGCTAATTGATATTTTCTTAGTGAATGCGCACGGACAGATTTGTTTAAGCCTAAAAGGTCTTGTCTTTAGCGGGGCCGCAGGTGCTGAAACAGGGGATGTATCTGGGTCGACTGTGCTGGAATTCCCAGCATGGAGCACACCGGTGTATGTATCAAAGCCAAAATTCGGAGAAGAGGGGTTGTCTGGTTCGATCACCCGAATTATTAGAAGCGAACCCCTTCATATTGAGTTGTTTAAAACACATTGGCATCAAATAAAGAACGGATATCCGTTCAGTAAAAGTCCAGCAAGTTTAACGGAGATTCGTGCCTTGGTCGAAGAAGGTGAAGACATTCAGCATCTACTGCTGAAGACGAAATCCAGTAAGCAAGTAGAGGTATGCCTTTGCGGCAAGCAGGCAAATGAGACGGTAGTATTGTTTGCCGGATTCGGGTTGACCGCTTCGCAGTGGTATTACCAGATCAAAGATTGGAAGAGCCACTATCAGTTACTTATTATTCATCCTCCGGGAGTGGGTTTAAGCGAGGACAACGGCGATCTCTCCTTTGCCGGCATTTCCAACACATGTTCGGAGGTGTTGGAGGCGCTGAATATTACGACGCCGGTGCATGTTATAGGGACGTCATGGGGAGGAATGTTGGCACAGGCCTTTGCAAGATATTTCCCGCAAAAAGTGAAATCGTTGGTCTTAGTGGCCAGCTTGTACGAGGTAAAACATATCGAGAAGGAACAGTTAAAAGAGATATTTAAGCATGACTTTGACAGGAACCATAAACTAGAGGAGTTCGAGTTGATTGAACAGAGCGAATTTGTGAATCCGGTTCTGCAAAAGTATATCGTTATTCATCAAACAAATGGGTTCGATACGTACAATCTTCTTCCTTACATTACCGTACCCACATTAATCATATCTGGAAAAATAGATCAGGTTGCCGACTATAATCAAGCGAATCTGTTATTAAGCCGGATACCGAATGCCAAATTAGTTGAAATAAACGGCGGGCACGGGTGCAACATCACGCATTATGAAGAGTTGAACGCAGTGGTTCAGCATTACTTCGCTGATCAGAGGCAGCTTGTAAGTTTGTAAAAGCGGTGTTTTAAATGAATGAATATGGAGTTAATGTATTTCACATCTCAGCTTTCATTTTATACCATAAAACATAACATTAGTGGCTAATTAAACTTTTGGAATAAAAAAATAGCTGTCGAGAAGAAATTCTCGACAGCAGAAGCTCAACTGTTTAACTGATAATTTGCACCTGATATACTACCGTAATGATCTGACCAGGCGTCATCGTATGAAGCTGGAAGCCAGCGGCAGGATTATACGTCGGCTGATTGATGCCATTTACCACAACTGAACCAACGATAAAGACGGCATGCTGTGGTGTAGGGTCAATAAATATGACGTTGGTCACGTCAATGTTGCCATTGTTGGTGATCACAATCGTATACGTTAACGTATCCCCAATCGTAGCAAATTGTTTATCCACGGATTTAACAACAGACAAGTGGCCAAGCACAATGCTGGTAGTCGTAGTGTTAGAGTAGGCGGTTTGGCTGATTGGCGGCTGTTTAGGATCGACTAGTATGCTAAAGTTGAGTGCTGCTTGGTTGGTAACGATGTTGCTTGCAGGGACGGAGGTAACTATAGCCTGGAATTGAACTGTTAACGTATTGCCTACACCAATATCACCGAGGATAAAACCAGCCGTTGGGTCAAAATCTGGCCGCGCAGTACCATTAATAAGGACTGAACCTGATTTGAATGCTGCGCCTGCTGACGGTGTATCCTTGAATTGAACTTGAAGTGCTGGAGTATTGCCGGCATTGGTCAACACAATCGTATAGGTTAATACATCCTGTAAGGTGGCAATGGTCTTATTAACGGACTTCACTGCACTTAGCTGGCCTTGGACCACTGCTGTTGTTACCGTGTTACTAAAAATAGTGCTTGTAATAATCGTGCCATTTGGGTCAACGTAGTAGCTGAATTCCACCTGCGATTTGTTCGTAATTTGTGGAGGAGTCGGCAAGCTGTTAATTTTGACCGTAAAATCGATCGACACACTTTGATTTGGCGTCAAACTGCCCAGTGTAAATCCGAGTGTAGGATCGAGTGTCGGCTGTACAGTGCCATTGATTCTTACAGTTCCTGAAATAAACCCAGCCTCGAGCTGCAAAGTATCATAGAACCACACATTGCTAGCAGTTACATTGCCGGTATTTGTAACGACAGAAGTAAAGGTTAGACTGTCACCGACATTCGCATAGCTTTTATCCACACTCTTGACACTTTCAAGTCTTCCTACATTAACTTGTGTAGTTACAGTATTAGTTGTGGCTGATACTTGGATATCAGGACCGCTTGGATTCACTCGATATACTCCTGTAACGACAGCATAGTTCGTAATCGTACCAGCGGCTGGAATGGAAGATACTTGTGCCTGGAACTTGATGGTAGTAGTTGTACCTGCATTTAGTGGCGGAATAGGAAATCCGGAAATCGGGTTGAAGGTCGGCTGCGGGACACCATCTATGACGACACTTCCACTTACCACATTTGCCCCAACTGACAGGGTATCCGTAAAGAACAAGTTGGAGACGATTGTAGAACCTGTATTTTTAACTGTAATTGTATAGTTTAATATGCTGGATAGCGTCGCGTATGCCAGGTCAACCGCTTTGGTAGCGGTCAAACTTCCAAGTATGATGGTAGTAAAAACGGCATTTGAAGCAGTAGTCTTGGTATAGCTATTACCGTTTGGATCGATTTTGTACGTGTAGTTGGCAGTTGCAAAGTTGGATACGATATGATTCGCAGGCAAGCTTCTTACTGTTACATTAAATGACAAGTTCAACTGACTTAGTGTTGGGATCGTACCGATGATGAAGCCAACTGTTGGATCAAAGGTCGGTTGACTTTGCCCATTCACAACGACTGAGCCAGTGACAAATGCAAGGTCAGACTGTAGGTTATCTAAAAATGAAACGTTGAACAAGTCGACATTGCCAGTATTATTAAGCACAAAGGAATACGTGTACGTGTCACCAACAGCAGCATAGCTTTGGCTTGCCTGTTTGCTGAAGGCGAGCACGGCATTGTTAATCTGCGTTGAGGCGGTATTGCTGTTCACCTCATCTGTAATATCCGGACCTTCAGGTTGGATGCGATAAGTGAACGTGACTTGCGCAATATTGCTAACAAGAGAAGGTACGGGAACGCTGACTACGGTAGCCTGGAATTGCACAATACTGGAGCTGCCTGGAGTTAATGTCCCTAACGAGAAGCTTTGATAAGGGTCATATCCGGGCTTAAGCACACCATTAATCGTAACGGAATCTGGCACAAACAGTAATCCGTTCGGAATAACGTCTCTAAAGTTGACGGCTGTTGCATTCGTATTGCCAGTGTTTGATATTTGAACGGAATAGGTAAGGACATCACCGATTGTGGCGTACGCTTGACTTACGGACTTAGTTACTGCAACTAGCCCGACATTGATCGTGGTGGTAACGGTGTTGCTGACAGTAGCTGCATTTACTGGAGGCTTGGATGGATTACTGCTGTATAAATAACGAACTGTAGCCGTATTAGCTAACAAATAGTTATCAGGCAAACTAGTTACATTGACATCGAAGGTTATAGTAACAGTTGAATCAGGAGTAATGTCAATTAAGGAAAATCCAACATTCGGATCATAAGACGGCTGTGTAATGCCATTGATTTGCACGCTGCCAGGTACAAAAGCCGCATTTGCTTGAACAACGTCCTTAAATTGGACAGAAGTACAGATCGTGTTCCCTGTATTCCGGACTGTAACGGTGTAGTGCAGCTTATCTCCAATGGTTGCATACGATTTGTCTACTGCTTTAGTTACTGTGAGCTGCCCAAGCCAAATATTAATGACTACGGTATTGGAAATTGCCGTTTTGGTCTCAACAGGATCACTTGGCGTTAACTGATAGCTGAAGGTCACACTAGCCGTATTATATACTTCTCCTGATAGGGGGACAGAAATAACTTTAACTTCAAAGGATATGAAAGCAGTATGGCCAGGAGCTAAATTGCTAAGCGAGATACCAACATTCGGGTCCAATGCAGGCTGTGCAGAACCATCAATGGTCACACTGCCAGGCACAAACGCTAATGCGGAAGGTACAATATCTTGCAGGCTCACACTTGTTGCAAGGACAGAACCCGAGTTGTTCACCAGAATAGAGTACGTAAATACATCGCCAATTGTGGCATAGCTGGCCGTGGCCGATTTTACTACCGTTAACTCACCCACAGCAATCAAAGTTTGAGTTGTATTTGTTATTGTATCCACGACTACAGGAGGCAGTTGTGGATCAAGTATATACTGGTAATGAATGGAGGCTAAGTTGCTTACGATGTTGTTGCTTGGACGGCTAATTACCGTAGCACTAAAAGTAACTGTTGTTGTGGTCTCACCAGGAATGTCGGTAAGTGTAAATCCTGTATTTGGATTGAGTGCAGGCTGTTGAACGGAGTTGATCGTAACCGAACCTTGATCAAATGACAGATTTGAATCTAATACGTCCACAAATTGAATTTGCTGTGCAGTCAAGTTCGTGCTGCCATTAGACAAAGAAACTGTAAAGAGTAGTTGATCTCCGATTTTGGCAACGGATTTATCAACGAATTTATTAACAGAAAGTGGAGTGTCATCTACTTGGACGATCGTTTGGTTGGATGCTGCTGTAGCCGTGTGAATGACTCCGTTTGGATCGATATAATACGCATAATGAACAGTAGCTGTATTAAGCAATTGTTCTGTGCTTGGAATAGCGTTTACGAGAACTTGAAATTGAATCTCGATATTGGAACCAACCCCAAGGTCTGACAACATGAAGCCAACATTTGGATCCAGACCAGGTTGATTTACGCCATCAATAATCACTGTACCAGTTACAAAAGCAGATTCCGTCTGAATCGTATCCTGAAAAAATAGTTGTTGCAGCAAAGTGCTGCCTGTATTGGCTAACACTAAGCTGTACGTAATGACGTCACCAACACGAGTATAATTGCGATTACTACTCTTCTGAACGATTAAACTGCCAACACGAATATAGGTAGTTACAATATTGCTGGTCTGAGAACCGACCAACGGCGGAGCTGTTGGATCAATTTGATACTGGTAGGTAACATTGGATGCATTCTGCACATAGCCGCTAAGCGGTAAATCGGCTACTGTAACTTTGAAGGATACTGCCACGTTTTCGTCAGGTGCTATTGTCCCCAGTGAAAAGCCGATATTCGGATCCAGCAGCGGAGATGCGGCATCATTAATCGTAACAGAACCAGCTACAAATGCAGTTGAGACAGGTATGCTATCTACAAAAAACACATCTGAAATGTTGATATTTCCCTTATTTTGAATCACTGAAGTATAGGTTAGAGTGTCTCCGATTGTGGCATACGTGTGATCCACAGTTTTGGTGTTCACTATATTTACCAAGCTAACAAATGTAGTCGCAACGTTACTTGTTTGTGAACCAGACAGAACTGCTCCAGCAGGACTCAACTGATACTGGTAGTTGATAGTTGCCGTGTTGTCCAGCCTTGGAGGGACAGGTAAGCTTACAACCGTCGCTTGGAAAATAACAACCGTTCTCCCACCAGCAGGAATGTTCGCCAGACTAAATCCAACGTTTGGATTATAATCCGGATAATTTATACCATCAATGGACACTGTTCCTGCCACCAGGGCGGCACCTGAAGGGATGATATCTTTAAAGCCAACATTCGCTAACGGCACAGTTCCTGTATTGTTGGCCGTGATCGTGTAGGTTAGGGTATCTCCAATTGTGGCGAAGGCTTTGTTTACTGTCTTAACCAAGGAAGAACCCGCCTGATTGATTATAGTAGTTACGGTATTGCTTGTGCTTGTGCCGGTGATTGGCGGCTGGCTTGGATTGACCGTATAGGAAAATGCTGCTGTAGCATAGTTGAGCACCGTATTTGGCGTTGGCACATGATCAACGGTTACACGAAAGCTGATACTGGCTACTTGACCTGCATTTAACGCGCCAAGCGGAAAGCCTGTATTCGGATTATAGTCAGGCTTGCTTGTGCCGTTGATCGTAACAGATCCAGGTATAAACAGGATACCATTCGCAAGCTGATCCTGGAGAACAATATTTGTTAGGGTCACATTGCCTGTATTTGAAAGGAGTAAAGAATAAGAATAACTGTCTCCAACTGTTGCATATATTTTGCTCGTACTTTTTGTTATGGACAAGCTGCCATTTGTAATGGTTGTTCTTACCTGATTAGAAGATGAGGTTGCTGTGAATGTTGGGGCGTCAGGTGCTGTCTGATAGGAGTAGGTGAAGCTGGAGGAGTTGTAAATAATTCCTACTGGCGGGATGCTGCTTACAGTAGCTTGAAAATCAATAGTAACCGTATCAGCAGGGCTGATATTACTTAACGAAAATCCTGTCAAAGGATTGTAAGCAGGATAATTTATCCCATTAATTTGAACGGTACCGGCCTGGAATGTTAAAGCTTCATTTAGATGATCAAAGAAGAACACATTGGTAAGTACTACAGTTCCTGTATTCTGAATAGTTGTGCGATAGACCAGCGTTTCGCCTAGCTGCGCATAGGCCTTATCCACACTCTTAATATGAGAGAATTGGACGTTATTTAATATCGTTTGAACTGTATTACTGAAAGCTGTCGAAGTAATATGGTTTCCACTTGGGTCAGGATAAAAATCGTAAATCAGCTTTGATTGATTGTATACGATGTTCGGGACAGGAATGTTAGTAACGATGGCTTGGAAGGTCACAATGACGGTATTGCTAGGATCAATGCTGCCAAGACTAAAACCGATATTGGGGTCTGCACCTGGCACTACGATTCCATTGATCGCAACACTATTCGGGACAAACTGGGTGCCAGCCTGAATAGCGGCGAGGAAGATCGTATTCAAGGCATCTATATTTCCTGTATTTGAGACATTTACAGTATAGTAAAGTGTGTCACCCAGCACGGCATAGCTTTTATCCACACTTTCCTGGATGGTCAACGTAACGAAGTTGGTTCTCGTAATAACTTTGTTGGAATCTTGCTCATCTGAAATGATAGGGCCGCCTGGCGTAATTTGATATTTAAACGGCACCTGCGCTATATTCTCAACGGTCTGACCAGGGTTTACCTGGTTAATTAATACTTGATACGTAATGATGTACGTTTGTTGTGGCTGGATGCTCGCGATCGTAAATCCTGTAAACGGGTTAAGCTCAGGACGGGAAACGCCATTTAAGGTTAAGCTGCCTGACACAAAGGTTGCTCCGGCTACAGGGGGCTCAACAACATTAACATTCACATCTGGGATATTTCCAATATTAGTTAAGGATAACGTATAGGTTACGGTGTCCCCAATATTAGGATACTCATTATTAATAACACGTTTAGCTACAATTTCAACATATTGTACCCTGATGGCGGTATGGTTACTTGTAATGGTTAAGGTTGTTGGGGCTGTGCTGTCATTATATTGGTAGCTATACGTGACATAAGCAGCATTATCAACAAAATCAGACGGCGGTAAGGACTGAATCTTCACTGTAAATTGAACCTGGGTCGTCTGTCCAGGCTGCAAATTAGCTAACTGAAATCCAACGGTCGGATCATATGTCGATTGTGCCGTACCATTAATCGTGACACTTCCTGCAGTATATGTGCAATAAGGGCTGACCGGGTCTTGAAAGAACAGGTTGCTGAGCAGCTCTGTTCCCGAGTTTGTCAAATTTATGTTGTAAGTAACAAGATCTCCGATGCTTGCTGTATTAGTGGAAGCGGATTTCACAGCATTGAGCTGAGCAGCAACTACAGCATGTGCAACCGTATTTGTAGTTGCATTGTTCGTATAAATGGGCGAGTTAGCACCGGAGCTAAATTGATAGCTATAATTTGCCGTTTGGCTGATTTGTTGATTTACAGGCAGCCGATCAATGTGCAGCCCATACTGTAAATGTACGATACCGGCAGCTGGTATTGTGCCCAGGTTCACACCTGAAGCAATCGAGGCCCCTGTCTTCACAACGCCATTCACAATGACAGAATTCGGGACAAATGAACAATTTGCATCCACAGCTGCATTAAAGATGACGTTGTCAGCATTTGCCGCACCACTATTTTGAACGATAATCTCATAAATAATTTCTTGGCCCACCTCGTAAGGATAAAGCAAATTTGACTCCGAATTATAGCCAGTGAGCACAGCCGAAATATTAGGAGATATGACTTTAACAGCAGAGCCAAGTGCCACAATTTGAATTCCATCTGTAGTACCAGCTGCTGAACTTTGCAGCGCAATTAGTGATTGGTTATCTTCTAGGGTACTGCTAATATCCAGCCAACTTAAATCCCATTTATTGCGTGCGTCTATAACTTGAGTAGGTACAAAAGGATCATGGTTGTTTGTTCCATTTGTACCTTCAATATTAATTAGACCTACACTTGAGTTTAGCGGATTACTCACATTAATCTGCCCTGCAAAAATATTGTTCCAAGGATTGTTTGGCGCAGTTGCCGGATTGGCATGGGGAACTCCCACCGTGTTTCCTATATTCGTCAACCGTGCAAAAGAGGGGCCAACCTTTAATTGGCTATTACTAGTCAATGGACTGCCATTTGCAGCAGCTACGTAAATTCCACCTGACTGTGGACTTTGTCCAACCGTAAAACCGGTAATGCTGGTCTGCAGTAGATTGTTATCATTAACATTTGCGATACCCGAAGAGAAGCTGATCAACTCTGGAGCAAAGGCATCGTTGCGATAAATAACAACTAATGTCCATCCTGCCTTTGTATTGCTAAGTCCAGTTGGCGGGATGCTTATTGGTACTTTGGACACCGTATATGCGCCACTTAATGATTGTGTGACGATGGAGGTTACATCAGCGGAGCGAAAACGATCAATAGAACCAGATACGTTCGTTATACTGTCTGTATAAATGGGGGTTATGGAATAATTGCCAGATGGAGTTGTCAAAGTTATAGCTTGATCAGCCAGGCTTCTTACATCCAGTGCTCCTGAGGCTGTACTGAACACTGTTGAATACCAAATGAGTTCTGCATACAAAATGGTGCTGTTCGCTTGGACCGAAATGGAAGCCGTACTCGCTGCAGAAGCCCAGCCTCGCGTTCCGTTCCCATCTAACGTCATCAGATCCGCCGTATTGACATCGACATTTGTTGAACTGCCGCAAGTAACCAAGCTGTTTCCAGTTGCAGCAATGATCGCTTTGTCAATAGTTGTATATCTTGTTATCAGCGTCAAGTGTGGTTCCCCTCCTTGCA
The DNA here is from genome assembly GCF_022346885.1 of Paenibacillus sp. ACRRX. GTDB lineage: Bacteria > Bacillota > Bacilli > Paenibacillales > Paenibacillaceae > Paenibacillus_B. Next base: position 175,691 of record NZ_JAKRNK010000002.1, on the reverse strand, counting down.
ATCGTGATTAGAAGGCATGCCAAATAAAATGCCCGTATCATCATATGTAAAAGCAAGAGAGGATGTTCCTAATTTTTATAATTAAACCAAGCCCAAATTGCAGAAGAGAGATAGAGCATTCACTTCTGAACAAGAACAGAATAGGATGGCAGTAATACGAATGAAGAAAGGATGTATGCGGTTGGACTCCGATGTACTGCTTCTGTCTCTTGATCAAGCGTCCAATATTCCATTGCTAAGTGGTGGTACAGTTTCTTTTCAGATTTATCTCCAAAACAAAAGCCCCAACGCCAAACTGTACAATGTCAGTTTATTGTTGAAGCTGCCTGATGGTATAAGCTACAGCACAGCCAGCTTGCCGCCAACCACTATACAAACGAATAGTGATGGCAGTTCACAGCTTTCATGGGTCAGTATGAAAGACTTGGCGCCACATGAACCTGCTTACGTCTTTACTATTACGGTATCTGGCAATCCAACCTATAAGAATGGAGCGATGATCCCCTTTGGCACGCTGTTAACGGGTACTGTCGTGACGGGCCAAGCGGATACTCAGCCAAGAGGTAGCTATGACAACAATAATTTAAAAATAACAGAGCAAAAAGTGATGTCCTTTCTGACTACCCGCTACACTTGTCAATTAACAGCTCCAAGCAAAGCGCTAAAAGGGGCGGGAACCGCAGTCAGCTCTAACAACTATTTGAACCCGTATACTATTTCCTGCCGCATTTTAAACAATGCGACTGTCTCCAGCAGCGCAACGATTACGATTCAGCTTCCAGATGGCATCCGATATATTGGGGCGCTGACTAGCTCAGGAACAGATGCAGCGCAGTTTCTTCAGCCAACCGTATCCAGTCCATTGCTGCCAAACAATTATACGCAGCTTAGTTTCCAGAGTAGGAACCTGTCAGCAGGCAGTGATACAACTGTATCCTTTAAGTTTGCTATTTGGAATCAGTATCAAAACAATCTTGGTCCGTTCTTACTGCACGGCAGCCCCTTGACGGTTTCAGCTGTCATGTCAACGGATCAAAATCAGCTTGTACAAAAAGCAACTGTGATTGCTATGGATATTGTAGTAACAACAGCAATTGATCCCAAAGTAACGGATGTACAGAGCAATGTACAACTAACTTTTAACTACCAGACGGGTCAATATTATACTTTAAATCTGATCCAAACCGACTACTTCCTTCCGGACGGCTTTATCTATGTCAGCTCCAGCGAGCAGCCTACCAATATAATTAATGATGCTTCACGGCAGGGCACCACTGTACGCTACCTTTTTTCAAGTGCTAATCCAGAAACCATTCGCAGTATAGTAATCCGTGCGACTGTCGATGCTTATTATCGTTATCGTTCTGCAAATCAAGTAAATATACCGATAACAGCAGGGGACGACTTCAAGCCTTCTGTTGCCTTAACAGCCGCAAATAATACACTGCATACGAATGTGTCAGATCAAGCGAGCACATCTGCGAGTATCGTAACAGGAACAATCTTCAAACAATTTATTGGGGGGGCCTACCGGAATGGCACGCCAAAAAGCATCAAGGCACTCGCTCCCGGAGACCTGGCAAAATATCGGTTAACCTATAATGCCACAACGATTCGTGCAGTTCAGAAATCTATCGTTCTTGATGACTTTTTTCCTCTGGCGGCTAACCCTATTCAAAATCTAACCTACAACTTTACAGGTCCGCTGCCTTTACCTGGTTCCCCTCAACTCATTGATCCTCACGGAGTAGATTTCCAATACGGTGATATTCCGGGTCGTTCAACATCAACGATCGAGTTTCAGGTACCGATTCAATCTCTGGGAGGTAGTGGCCAGAACACTAATTTGATGAAATTAACGGGCAGCAATAGCTTCGGCTTTACTTACAGCAGTCGTGACCAGGTTGTAATTAATATCGGAACGCCAAACTTAACTTTAACCAAAACGGTGCAGGGGCCAAATCGTACAGGGATCAAAGCTGGAGAGGTGTACACTTTTTCCGTTGTCATCCGCAACAGCAATACGCTTGGAACAGAAACGGATGCATTTAGTTTAGTGGTGCAGGATAACTTGTCTGCCTGGTATTCGCTCATTCCTGCTACGATCAAGGTGACAGGGACAGGAAGCTACGATGTCCCACAAGCAACAGACAGCCTTATTACATGGCCTGTTATGAAGTTAGGGCCTGGACAAGCGCTTACGCTCTCATATTCTGTAACGATCAGCAGCACACTCCCACCTGGGTTGACGATATCCACAACAGTTACAAGCAGTAATCCCTATTCACAACTTTATGAAGAAGGACAAGTGAACTTTCAGTATAGCGGACTAAATCGCTCCGCTTCTGTTACCTTAGCTTCGCCGGCTATCACCATCGCCAAAACATACCCAGCAGACTTATTAAAGGTAAACTCGACTGTTGATTACACAATCAACGCAACGGTGCCTCAGGGAACGATTGCATACGATGTAAGAGCAGCTGATCTTTTACCGGCTAATCAACAAGTTTATGTAGGCAAAGCCTTCTATAATGGCATTCCAATTACACCTACAGTGACGTCTAACACCATTACATTCCCTGGGGTAAGGACGATTGATGCAAGGATCGAAAAGAAAACGTTAACTTATAGCTTCCGCTGCTCGATTATAAACGCCAATAAAGCCGTAGGCGCAACTACGTCGCAACAAACCAACACTGCGCAAGTGACATACCGTTACACGGACACTGGGACCAACGTTTCCTTAAACCGCAGCACAGGCTTAACGATCCAGCACCCGAATATCGTGCTGACGCTGACAGCAACAAGCGCACTCTCAGGTACCTTTTACGCTGCAAAAGCAGTAGTAGATGTCAATGAGGTGCTCATTTTCAAATTAGCGTTTGTTAATAACAGTGCTGTGGCGCTGATGAATGGAACGATCAGTCTCCCCATTCCTAACGGTTTTGTGTTTAATCGGATCAATACAAACGTGCAATGTACGTCATCTTATTCCGCCAGTACCCGTAAAATTACAATTAGTGTCCCGTCTCTGAGCGCTAATGCTTCTGGCTTTATGGCCTTTACTGTTGCCTTGCTGCCCACTATGAGATCGGGAAGTTCACTGACGCTGCAAGCAACCGCAGTTTCTTATACAAATGATATCTCATCCAAAGTGTATGGGGGAGAGCAAAGCAATGCATTTGTGACTAGTTTGCCACCTGGCACCTCCCTGCTGCCGTCACCAACAGATCGTATTAATGACAGTACCTCCTTTAGGGTTACTCCGCCAGGCTCAACGGCAATCATTACGAACTTCTTCCGTAATACAGGAGGAGGCTACGATGATTATACGCTCTCCATTGCTGCTGTCTCTATTGCGTACTCCTTACTTATTAATGGGCAGCGAATCACAACTGTGCCTCCAAATACGGCTTATTCGGCTGATCTCTCCATCATGTCTAACCTCGAACCTAATGAATCGCGGATCATTTCGATAGAAAGCACTATTCCTGCCAATTCTTCGCTCGGCTCTCGCTATGACTTTGTGGTGACAGCTCGCTCCAAGACAACGCCTAATCCACAGAAGACAGTGCTCAATATTGATCCTTTTTGATGCATTACATCTCACTTACTCAGCAGGCTCAGTTGTACAAAGGACCTCTTCCCTATGAAGCGGGTTAGAGGTCCTTATATTCCTGCTTCGAGTCAATATTTCATACGATTGTTCGGTCGTGATTTGGTAGGCGGCCACGCTAAAAAATCAAATACATCTGGAGGGAGGCAGTCATCGTCTATTGTACATAGATTTTGATAATATTACTTTGGTATGTGCGAGTTCTATAGTTCTGTGCTTGCTGAACTCGGTAACGAAATCCTACTTGCGAGCGGCAGGTGACATACCCAGCACGGGGACGGGTCTGAGCAGCCACCAATAGGGTAATACTAATATGCTTGCTTGTTGCCAGCTTTCCTAGGAAAATACCATGCTGCAAAACAAAATCAGGGCAGCAATTGTTATTAAGCATGACCGATCCCGGAACTAAGGTAAGCTGCGGGGAGCATGCCTCATAAAGCCAAACGTCCGTAAGATCGATATTGCCTGTATTCTTAATTTGGATCGAAAGTTTCACGTACTCGCCGCAGTTTATTTCGAGTGCACTGGCACGCTGATAGAGCTCGATATCTGCTGTACTGAGCTGCACAATAGCGTCATTGCTGACGGCCTCATAATCATGAATAATGGAGGAGTCAGGAAACTGGTAATAACATACTGCTCTGGCCCGACAGTCTAGTTGCTGTCTGGTTGCATGTATATTGGCAGCAGAAAAGGTAATACGTCGGGTGTGGCCAACTGCCAATTGGCCCAATTCAACCCTATGTTCCTGTTGCTTGCATCCCCATATGATATCAGCACCGTCCACCATCCAAACAAGTTCTGGTAGACTAACATAAAGCAATAGTCCAAACACAGCGTGGTTGCCGCTGTTCTCAACAACAATAGTAAAGCTGAGCGTGTCGCCGATTTCCAGGGACGTACAATTAGCTATCACGCAAACCGCTATCTTAATCTCCCTCGCACGATAGGTCGATTTAACTTTATCATGTTCCCAAACTGCAGGTCTGCTGTTTGAGTCATCACTATAATAATAAGTTGCAACAGTCTCAAATGAATTGTTGTCGATAGGCTGCTGATCTTTATACGCATGCCTGTTCACACTGTATTTTATGATGGCAGTTCGATCTGGCTGGAGAACAGGAAGCAGCATACGCGCTGTTGCTGGATAGATGTCTAAACTATTGTCATAGAGTAAAGTTGTGCTTACGCTGCTTCTCAGCTCCGCCGGCAGAATAGATGTTATATTTAAATTATAAGCTGCACCTCCACCAACATTGTTAATTGTGACTATGATGAGTTGTCTGTTGTCTGCCTCGCAGGAGGAGGTTGCAGGCACACTTCTTATTTGCAACCCATGGTGTTTCACATAAATGTGAACTTTGTTGCCAACAGCAATCCGTGGAAATGCGTCTTCGTCATACTGCGCGTTGCTATCATAATGAATCTGCACCTGATTGGTCACCCATGCTGAGGTGAGGGGAGTCGTTATCTCTGTTTCGTGAAATAGGCTGCAGCTTGCCCCAGGCTCAAGATGGGTAATATTTAATCCGTCGGGAAGCAGACAAATTTGGTCTGCTGCTAATGCCTGCGCAGATTCGACTTCCCATCTAGGCGAGGATAGCAGGTCACTCACATGAATATTTACAGCCTTAATCGTTCCTTGGTTGTGTATGATCGTGTGAAATGGCAAGAGTTCTCCCACTGCGGCTGCATCTTGGTACACGCTAGTACAAACAGCAAGCTCGTAGTGTTGAATAATGGTGATGACGCAATTGCTTGATGTATGATAGGTGTTAGTCGGTGTCTTAAAAAAAGAGTGATCTGTCTGATAAAATGCTGCAGCTGTAATCCTTAGACAGTTGGGGCGAGGCAGCTCCGACAGTTCTATCTCATAATGGACAACTACGTCTTCACCTGGAAGAATACGTGGAATCGGTACATGATCCGGTGCTGAGAGCACCTCATTTTCGCTGCTTTTATCGGAGATCCAAGCTTGAATCCGGCTTGCTTCCCGTGGAAGAGTCAAAACCAGTCTGACATGTTCTGCAAAGGTGTATCCCACATTAGTTACTCTTACAGCATAACGGATAGGCTGACACAATCCTGCTTCGCTTTGTTCTCCCATCAGCTGCAAAATTAACTTAGCTGGTCCTGCACCATAATGATGCGGCGTCGCCTTCGACGGGTTCTGGTTTGGCCAGGGAGGCAGGATGTAAATAAGTATGGGATCCGCTTTTGTAATGGTTTGCTGCTCGCTGCAGCTTGTCATCAGCGGACGGTATACACAATGGAGTTTTGATTGGATTAAACAAACTTTAGCACTCGTTATATCTTCTGCACTGATCACATATGTGATCTTAACGGTTGTGGAAGGTGAAAGCGTTCCAAGGGAAAATCCTCGTCCGGGACAAGCTTCTGTCCACCTCTCATCATTCACAAGTAAAGAGCCAGCCACTATATGAAGTCCTGCGGGTATGCTCGCGTAAAACCAGACGTCATCAGCAGTAATTGTACCAGCATTGGAGACCGCCACTTCACATTTCATTTGCACACCCGATGTGACATATTTGTGAGAGCAGGCAACAAAGAGAAGCAAGCATTTTCTGTATACACGGGTACTAACTGTATTACTGGATGTATTTCGTTTTATTGTACATGATTGACCATAACGTGGCATGTAGAATTCGGCTTCCGCTGAATTTAGCAGCTGTCTTGAATCTAAGGCCTCCTTACTGACTTGACACCGATAGGACACGACAAGACTAGCACCAGGCTGGAGGGTGTCTAGGTGTAGTCTGATAGCTGACACGAAAGGGTGATACGCCTTGCCGTTAATCCGCAAACTTCCCGGAATAAAGCACAGGTCAGCGGGTAAGGGATTTACATAATAAATACTACTTAATGGAACTAGAGCAGCATTTCGCAGCACAATGGTATATGTCAGTTGTTCGCCGACTTGAACACAATCCCGATCCACGCTCATACACATATCCAATAATGAAGCCTGTACGAGAATGGGGGCCGCATTGGATTGTGCTGTATTGTAGCTGATATGTTCATCACAGCTGTCATTATGAAAAGCGTAATTGATCCATGCAGAACTGCATATTAACTGGTTAGTAGTGATATTTGTTACCTCAGCAAGCAGACTTATCCAAGTTTCCGCTTTCGGCCGCAGAGAGGCGAGACGGAATCCGTTTTGAGGATCTAATTTAGGTGCTGGAACTCCATCAACCCGTACACTTGCGGTTACAACTTGAAGTGGTGTGGCTAGTGGATCAGCAAACCAGACTTGTCCAAGTGTCGTATTTCCGATATTAATGATGTGATGCGTGAATCGAATAATGTCTCCTACCAAAGCTAAACGTGTACAAGTCTGTTTGTTTAAGCTGACATCCACATGCTGAACTATAGTATAAACCCTATTGCTGCGGCTGGTTTTTGTTAACAAGTGATATGGATCAAGCTGCACATATTGATATGTGATCTCAGCTTGATTATAGACTCGTCCATTCGGTGGGAGTGCTGTCACCACTGCTGCAAACGTAATGGTATAAGCAGTGCCTCGGCTTAATTGCCCCAAGTGACAACCCGTTTGCAAATCACAATGTGAACGTTTCAAACCATTCACCGTGACTGTCCCTGGAACAAGCGTCAGCCATGGCTCTAAAATATCCCGTACCGTTGCACCTATAATGCTTGTATGGCCGCGATTGGAAACCTGGAGTGTGTAGACGAGTTGATCTCCTACTGCAGCATACTTCCTGGTAACCTTTTTAGTAAGGCTGATATTTAAATTATGAACGTATGTGGTCACCATATTGCTTGGCTGTGATACGGAAATAAGAGGTTGATCAGAAGCAATTTGATACGTATAGGGTACAACTGCCTGATTGCGAACATGCTGTAACGCTTCTATGCGGGTTATCCTTGCTTTAAATTGAATGCAAAGCGAGCGGTTTGGCTTTACATGATCCAAGTGGAAGCCCTTATAAGGATTTTTGTTAGGACAAGCTCGCCTGTCTATTATTACACTGTCTTCTACAAAGCTCATATCAGGGGCGGGGCTAAGGTAAACGGGAACCTGTTCAGCCGTTTCGTTGCCACCATTGCTAAGACGCAAAATTAGGTCTACAACGTCCCCAATATTGCTGCCTTTAGATTTCATAAGAAGGTTACGATAAATTTGTGCATAATGAAGCCAAACCGTTGTTGTCTGACTTCGAATAGTATAGTTTGGCCCGGTACAGCCGTTTGGACGAAAGAACGAATAGTTGATCTGTGCTGCAGTTTGTAGTTGATTATTTGGAGGAATATGCTGCAGCTTCAAGTCGTAGCGGATGAGCGTTGTTATACAATCATCGATCTTATATAAGTAAAAGCCAGCCAACGGGTCAGCATCAGGAAGGAATTGACCGTTAACGGTTAACGTACCAGGAATGTAATAGCAATCATGGTAAGCCATATCTCTAAAAAACACGTTTGAAAGTTTCCTGTGCCCAAACGATGCAATCTGAACGTTGAATGTAATAGAGTCCTGCAAGCGCGCGGATGTAACATCCGCATATTGAGTCACATTCAAGTTGCTCTGCTTATTTGGCACGGGGATGCTGACATAATTGGATATTGTTCGAGCGTGATAGCGAGTTAAGGATACCTCAAAGGTGTATGTAATTGAAGCGACACACGTTATCAGATCACGTGGCAGCTCATTTTGATCAATCAGCTGCTCATCGATTACGACTGGAAATCTAATTGTGACGGTTTCATTCGGAAGTAGATCCGAAATCGTGACGATTCCACTTTTACAGCTCACCACGGTTGGTGCGTTCTGATTAAGGACACCTATTAGTTCTTTGAGTAAAATTCCCCCTTCAGAAGCATAAAATGATGCCAATATCGAGTCTGCCTTTTGATTCCCTTCATTAAATAGCTGCAGCTCATAAAGTTCAATTCCCCCATACTGGTAATCTTTGTATTCCCCCAGTCGATTCAAACAGGACTTGATAAGTGCTCCGTCTGAATCCAACTGAACTGCCATCGTAAAAATATCCGACCGCTCTGTTCTCTGAGGAACAGAACATACGCAGATGAGTTGGTTTTCAAATGAAGGATTCGTCAGCTGCAAAGGGGAGGCTTGTAATTGACGCATCCAAGCTGGATTCAACACAGGTTGAGCATCATTCATCGGTGTACGGGTCGCGTAATAAGAGCCAATATCACCTGTTAGTGCTTGTGCATTTGCAGCGCAAAGCCATAAGTTGAACTTAATATTTGTACTGGGAAGGCGGAATCCAGTAAGCTTCCAGTGGTGAGATTTATGTTGGCTAACATGTTCATGGCCCGTTACCAGATTAATGTATTGTAAAGGCAAGGAGGGATGCTTGATGATGACATGCAGTACCCAGCCGCATTGCAGCATTGAATGGATGCTTTCCCAAGCGGGGATCGTAACCGAATAGGTTCCTGATTTCCATTCTGTCACTATTGAAGTGAGATCAGCTGAACATATGCAATGGCTTGCTTGTCCTTTTTGGACAATGTAATTTGTTCCCTGTTCATTTATTTGGTAATAACCGATGGGTGTACCCAGATTCACGCGGTTTACATGCAAATCACTCATTTCCTTCATATCCACGCCAGTTGTGAATGATGCGAACCAGGTAAGTTCTGCATGCAAAATATCACACTCAGGTAACAGTTCCAAAGTTGTGTTCGGAGTCGTCAAATTGTCAGCAGAGCCACTGCAATGTTGCCCAGTAAAAGTTACAGCCGCTGTATCAATCGTGGAATAGCGTGGAATAAGCGGCATAGTTCTGCCTCCATTATCTTAATATCTCTTTTATAGTTTATGAAGGGAATCATTGGTTATAACCTAATTCGTTAGTTTAACCAATAAGATGACAGTGGTGCATTTTTGACACTCATTTCTCTTATAAGTTAAGAACAGAGATTAGCTGCTGTGAGATTCCAGTACTTTACTGGTATACGAGTAATGAGCACAAAGCTACTCGTAACTCTGCGCTGCTGTTTAACAGCGTCGTTTCAAATTGTAAAGTGGAACAACTGCTTGGTTATAAACACGGAGAGTTAGGAGCTTTTCGTCCCGAAGAGTGGGTAAATCGTGCCCTCGATTTTTGGAATGAGGAGAGGAATCAATGAAGAGGTAAATGGGACAGATAATATACGGTCGCACCGTTCACGGAGGTTGCCGTAGTATATGTATGATCACAAAAAAATGAACACATAAAATAGAAGAACCTAGGAAGTTCTGCTTGATGCCAGATCTCTGTGGTTCTTCAATAGCTGTTACACGGCTAGATCGTTGCACAGTTTATGTATAATACGATATATTTTCAGATCATTACACGAATTCATCCAAGGCTAGTTCTCTAAATTGGTCAAATCACACAGCGGTTCACGAACGAGAAGTTGTCCAGTGGGTACAGAGCAAGGTCCGATATCGATAACGTCCAGCTGCTTGTCGGCGAGATGATCATGTGGACAAAATATTAATTCCTACCTCAATCATTCTTGTTTCTCCCAAAAACATAACTTCTATTTTTGCTCTACCTTTGCGCTTGTCAATTTTTCGTATAATCCCCTCTTTGCCAAATAACGGCCCAGCAATGACTTTTGCCCGTTTATTCATCACAATGACATCTGAATAACCAAGCATGTCATTTGGCCCGACTAACTGCAAAAACATATCCATTTCTTCATCCGGGATTTCTGAATAGGGACTGTAGCTTTGATCCAGCTTATGCTCCCCGCTTTTAACTAAGTAATAAATTTTTGGAGTTTTTCGCAATCGATGATATAAGGTGGAAATAATGCTTGTGTTAATAAAAACATATCCGGGAAAAATCACTTTGGCCGAATCATGAACACAACCCTGCTTTTTCTCCGGCACAAGCTTTTTGGGCACGTAACAAAACAGTGATTGCTTGTCGAAATGCTGATTGATAAACCCTTCCACATCTCTTTCTTCTCCCGACTTTACAAATAGTGCAAACCAGCTCATTATTCCCCTCCATGAATAGCTAATTAGTTACGGATGTAATAGATGGGGCATTTTTGTTAAATAACAATAATTTCGTAAAGAGAATATTACGGAATTCCTTCATCCCAAAAATAGGCTTACAAAAAATATTAAATAAAAATAAGGTATGTATAATGGGTGGATTACAGGTAATTACTGCGGAATTAGTCAAGGCTTACAAATGGTTACGGTCTTTCGATAAGGGGAGTAAACAACGCAATAGAAGAATACACCTTTTGTTAATCCTATATCGATGGTAGATAATGCGCTTGTCCGCTTGCATGGAAGTGCTATCATATCGTGAGGGTTCTTTTGAGGTAAATATTAACACAAATTTTAGCAAAATCAAGGGTACATTTAACTGTACTTTGCAAATGGCTGTAGAGAAATATAAATCAAAGATATGCCTGATCCTGGGATAGGACTTAGGTCATCAGAAGCCGCAGAGATAAATATTATATACTTTTGTGGAAAATATGCTGCAAACCTGCGTTTTGATTAAACAAATACTAAACAGGTAATGAATATCAAGAGACCCTAATCTAGGAGGTTCATTCATGATGGAAAAGGAAACCTTGATATTTAAAGATATGCCCCACTTGCCTAAGTCTTATTGGTTGGAATCAGTAAGCATTGATTCCTTCCCAAAGCTTACCGGCGATATTGAAGCTGAGGTTGTTGTCGTTGGCGGAGGAATTTCTGGTATTACGTCCGCTTATTTATTAGCAAAAGAAGGACTTAATGTTGTGTTGTTAGAGGCAGGTTACCTGTTCAATGGAACAACGGGTCATACGACAGCAAAAATCACGGCCCAGCATGATTTGATTTATGACGAGTTAATCCAAAATTTTGGTAAAGAAAAGGCACAGCTTTATTACAAATCAAATGACGAAGCGCTGCAATTTATAAAGCAGACCATTAAACAACACGACATCCAATGTAATTTTATTGAAAAGGATGCTTATATTTATACGAATTCAGAAACTATCATAAAAAGGCTCGAAAATGAGCATAACGCGTATGACAAGCTTGGAATAAACGGGAACATGGTAAGCCGAATCGATCTCCCCGTACCGATAAAGGCAGCAATTGTAATGCAAAATCAAGCTCAATTTCATCCACTTGAATATTTGAAGAAGCTCGTACAGTTGTTTATTCAGGCAGGTGGGCATATTTATGAGCATACAACGGTAGAAACCGTAGAAGATGACACTCAGCCAGTAGTAGTAACAAGCGATGGCCACAAAATTACATGTAAGCACGTCGTATCTTGCTCTCATTTCCCTTGTATGGACGGGATGGGGTTTTATTTTGCAAGAATGCATGCTGAACGTTCCTATGTAATTGGGGTCAAAAGTAAAAGCAGCGATTTGAATGGTATGTACTTAAGCGCTGATGACCCGAAACGTTCCGTCAGAACGACGCAACTAAGCAGCGGGGACAATTTGATCTTAATTGGCGGTGAAAGTCATAAAACGGGACAGGGGATATGTACAATCAAGCATTATGAGGCATTGCAAGCTTTTGCGCACACTACGTTTGGAATACAAGAGTTTCCTTACCGATGGTCTGCTCAAGACCTGGTCACTTTAGATAAGATACCATATATAGGGCAGATTTCTTCCGTAACGCCTAATGTATACGTAGCAACAGGGTATCGAAAATGGGGGATGACAACGGGAACAGCTGCCGCAATTTTACTTCGGGACTTGATTATAGGAAAAGAAAACGCGTATCAAGATTTATATACACCATCCAGATTCCTTGCTTTCCCTGATGTGAAGACGTTTATTTATCAGAATGTAGATGTTGCCAAACACCTCATTAGTGGAACGCTTGAAATTGTTCATAAGCTGCCTAAGGATTTAGCGAACGATGAAGGCGCTGTTGTATCCGTAAATGGAAAAAGAGCAGGGGCTTACAGAGATGAGCAGGGTACACTACACGTTGTCGATACCACATGTACGCATATGGGATGCGAGGTTGAGTGGAATGTTGGGGATCGAAGCTGGGATTGTCCATGTCATGGCTCAAGATTTTCGATTGATGGTGATGTGTTAGAAGGGCCTGCAACAAAACCTCTAAAACAAATCATTCAATAACCGAGCGAAAAAATGAACTTGACGATTTCCGTGTGCACATTTACCATAATAGTATCATTCCTTTACTTGGAAATTGGATGTGACATTGGTAATTTCGTTCAGATGTCCTCTATTTACACAAAATTCAAATGAGTGTTTCCGGGGGGGATAAATAGCTTACGAAATAATAGTATCATTGCATCATGTCTAATTAAGCGGTAGGTTGATTGCTCCTAGTACACGTCATGGATGGAACGTAACCGGGTGTAAATACTAGTTATGTTACAGGGAGAAGCGATAAGCGCATTGTTTTTAGAAAGACAAATGCTCTCTTCATTCGAGTAGAATCTACAGCGCTTCGACATCTAGATATTTACATCGTGTCTGTATAAGGATATAATCGGTAAAGAAAACCAAACATGGCAACTATCGGGCTTTAGTGATACTATTTTGTTATTTTAACAGTTGACGGAGCAGTAACATGCGCCAAATTCGAGCTTAAGAAATGCAATTCATGGATTAGTGCCTACAGAGGTCTTTTATAGAAGCTACATGTAAGGCAGTTTTCAATATTATTAATATAAAAGCATGAAATCCCCCAAACCGTTCCTCCAAGCAATGCATGGAACGAGTTATATCTGGGTTATAGAAACCACGGAATGAAAGCAAGACCACACCAAATAAACGGAACAGCAAATGCAAAGCGATTTTCAGATCGTATGTTGAGTAGGAAATTGCTGTTCTTCGCGAGATACTCTTCTAATATGAATTTACACAACATTCTTGACAGCCCCTTCTAACATCCAATCACTCTGTAAGGATTAATCGTTGTTTAGGCACGTTAATTTTTCTGTGTGAAAATATTCCTCATTCGCAATAGGTCTATCTTTTAGGAGGGTAGCTCAGTGGCGAAGCTCTGTCTTTTTAGCACAGGATGGATAAAAAATCAAAAAATATAAAAAAGAGGAGGGATGTTTAATTAGTTCCTTCTCTTTTTTATGTTCAAACCGCTTAACATATCTCATTTTCAAAAGGAGCTATAGTATGGGCTGGTATGCACTTTTTGTTGAAACAGGCAGTGAGGACATTGTTCAGAAATGCTTGAAGTTACAATTCTGCCAAAAAGATTTATATTCATGTGTTCCGAAACGGCTAATTCCTGAAAAAAAGGGAGGTAAATTTTACAGTGTCGTTAAAACGTTATTCCCTGGTTATCTGTTAATCAACACAAAGATGACTCCAACCATGTATTATGAGCTGAAAAAATTGCCCAAGTACTATCGATTGCTCCGTAATTCATCTTTTATGCTAGACAAAATAAATCGAAGATCTCAGTCAATGCCTGATCCACACATAGAAGAAGGAGACCCCATCTATAATTACGATGATTTTTTTAACAAAATAGAGGAGGTTGAAATCAGACAGATCCTGCAGCTCATTAATAACGAGAATATTATTGAGTACTCAAACGTCATTGTTGAAAACGCTAAGGTAAGTGTTCAATCGGGCCCGTTATATGGCATGGAAGGGATGATCAAAAAAATTGACAAAAGAAAGAGAAGAGCTCAAATTGCGGTCAGTTTTTTTGGCGGCGAAAGATTAATTGAAGTAGGAATTGAATTAATAGTGCCGGATAGCCAAGGTATGATGAAGTTTTATGAAAAGATGGGCTAACAAAAATGTTAAATATACTGAAATGAAAAGAGGTAATATTTTGTTTATCCAAAACCTTGAACTGACGAATCAACAAATGGAGAAGCAAGAGGAATTCAAAGCTTTTGTCGATTCTGAAATTGTCCCCGCAGCTGGACATATTGATCAAGAGGAAAACATGCCAGATTCCGTCCTTCAAAAGATTATAGATAAAGGTAACTGGGGAGCCGCATTACCCGCTAAATACGGTGGAGCTGACATGGATTATATTACTTATGGTTTGTGGAATGAAGAAATTGGTCGTGGCTGTGCAAGTTTACGGAATATTATTGGTGTTCAAGGCATGGTCACATCGTCTATTCTGCGATGGGGATCTCAAGAGCAAAAGCAGTACTGGTTGCCAAAGATGAGTTCAGGTGAACTCAAGGTCTCTTTTGCTATTACGGAATCCCAAATCGGAAGTGACATAAAAAACCTTCAAACGAAAGCGCAACGAGTGGGTACTGAGTACGTAATTTCGGGTCAAAAAAAATGGATAACGTTTGCACAAAAAGCGGATGTCTTTTTGGTATTTGCTCAATGTGATGGTCAGGCAGTAGCCTTGCTAGTAGAAAGAAATACACCCGGCCTAACCGTTCGTCCGATATCTGGACTAGTAGGCTTTAGGGGCTCCTTGCTAGCTGAACTAAGTTTTGAAGAATGCAGAGTTCCTGTCGACAATTTGGTTGGTAAAGTCGGCTTCGGATTAGCGCTTGTAGCCAATAACGGTTTGACTCATGGACGTTACAGTACAGCCTGGGGAGCCGCAGGCTTGGCACAGGCTTGTTTGAATGCGAGCTTAGACTATGTTAATGAAAGAAAACAATTTGATCACTATCTAAAAGAACATCAATTGATTCAACAGATGATTGCCGATATGGTAACCAATACGATAGCTGCAAGGCATCTATGTTTTCGAGCAGGCCAGCTATGGGACAACAATGAGGTAAATGCTACGTTTGCTACTTCATTGGCCAAATATTTCTCTACCGTTCATGCTTTTAAAGCGGCAAAGGATGCAGTTCAAATACATGGAGCCAATGGTTGCAGCAGCGAGTACCCCGTTGAAAGACATATGAGAGATGCCAAGGTTATGGAGATCGTAGAAGGAAGCACTCAGATTCAACAGGTCTTAATTGCGCAGGACGCTTTTAATATGTTTAATAACTGACTGGCATTGAATCACATACTTTCTCGAAGCGAAAGGAATGCTTATAACTATGGACAATATTCATTACATTCTATTGGATGAACCAATATCTATAAAACACGCCGAGGAACTAGAAAAAAGAATTTATTTTATATCCGCCAACATTAATCAATTTAAATTGGTTAAAGGTGAAAGTACTATCAATGGTGTAGAAGTCAGTCTATTGCCAGGAACCGATCCTATCGAAATTAAAACTAAATTAATAACCGTGATCGACAATGAGATTGCGCTTCAAAAAGTGCTGCCACCTCGAGTCATTTGGAAATCAGATAAACATGACACAACTTATCAGGATGATCTTTTTGATAAGCTGCTTGAAAAAGAAATGGTTTATGAAATGGGCGAAGGTCAGGTCTGTTTTGGAGAAAAATTAATTTTCTTAATGGATACTTTAGATCGAATGATTAAAGAGATGACGATCTCTAATTTTGGAGCAATCGAATATCGATATCCTACATTAATTTCTACCAAAGCCTTAGAGAAATGTGGATATTTTAAATCGTTCCCACATTTCTTAATGTTTGTTACGAGGCTTCATAATGATATTGATACCTACCGTGATTTTCTTGAGGACTATACATCTCATAACGGGGTCGGTTCATATTTGCTGTCCTCCTGCCAAAATGTTGACTATTGCCTGCCCCCAACCATGTGCTACCACACCTATCATCAATTCCAAAATACCCAACATGCTGAATCACAAAATCGTGTCATAACATCAATCGGAAAATCATTTCGCTATGAATCGAAGTATCATCGCACCCTAGAAAGATTATGGGACTTCTCTATTCGTGAAATTGTCTTTATGGGGTCAAAGGATTTTGTGCTGGATAGTCGTCAAAAATTTATGGAAGCTTCATTTGCTCTTTTTCAGAAATTGGGATTGGAAGGACACTGCGAAGTAGCTAGTGATCCGTTCTTCTGCAGTGAAGACACAGCGGCGAAGATATTTAATCAAAGAATGCAAGAACTTAAATACGAGCTGCGGTTAAAGGTTGCAGACGATCGAACCATAGCAGCCGCTTCCTTTAATTTTCATGATCATTTCTTTGGGGAGCAATTTAATATAAAACGCGGTGAATCTGAGTGGATGTCAACAGGATGTGTTGGTTTTGGAATTGAAAGGTTAGCCTACGCATTTATTAGCCAGCACGGGATGGATGAAGAAAAATGGACAAGAATTTTATCAAATGGATGTCCAGAAGCCATTTTGGCGGACTAAATCCAATAATATGGGGGACTAGATGGAACAACAGCGTCTATTTCAAATCTTAGAACTCGACGGTACATTGCGGGATGACAATATGGTCATAAACGAAAAATTGGCCATGGAGATGTACAAGCTTCTTGTATTAAATCGGATATTTGATCGAAAGTTAGTGAACATGCAGAGAAAGGGTCAAATTGGTACTTATGCTTCCTTTGAGGGGCAGGAGGCGAGCCAAGTTGGCAGTGCTATGGCACTTTTAGAACAGGATTGGATGTTTCCTACCTATCGGGATCATGCAGCGATGTTAACATTCGGTTATGAGATGGTTAAAATTATTTGGTATTGGATGGGCAGAATTGAGGGCTGTATTCCTCCTAATAATAGAAATATTCTTCCTCCTTACGTGCCGATAGCTACACAGATTCCTCAAGCGGCAGGGGCCGCTTGGGCTAGTAAATATAAGAATGAAAGTGCTTGCTCGCTAGCTTATTTTGGAGATGGGGCCACCTCAGAAGGAGATTTCCATGAAGGGTTAAATATGGCCTCTGTATTTAAGGCACCAGTGGTGTTCTTCTGTCAAAACAATGGCTATGCGATTAGTGTACCGCTATCACGCCAAACAGCAAGTGAAACTATTGCTCAAAAGGCGATAGCTTATGATATGAACAGTATTCGTATTGATGGCAATGATGTGTTTGCTGTTTACGTAACGACCAAAAATGCCCTGGAAGCTGCTAGAAGCGGTAAAGGGCCTACTTTAATAGAGGCGGTAACTTATCGTTATGGCCCACATACGACTGCCGATGACCCAAGCCGCTATCGGAGCTCCGAGGAAAGTGAATCATGGAGATCACGAGATCCGATATTACGGTTAGAAGCTTATTTGCGTAGGCAAGGTTTATTGGATCAAGATACGGAAGAAAAAATTCATAGAGAAGCAGATCGATTAGTGAATGATGGCATTCAATATGCGCTTAATATTCCAAAACCTGATCCAACCATCATGTTTAAGAACGTACTTTCTGAAAAGCCGTGGAACATTCAAGAGCAGGAGAGTAACTTTAATAGCTTTATGGAACGTTATCATCATCAATAGATTTCACGGAGGGGCTTGGTATGCAGAGAGAGTTAAACCTCGTTCAGGCGTTAAATGAAACCTTGGATTTGTTATTGACTGATGATGACAAGATCCTTCTATTAGGGCAGGACATTGGTAAGAATGGCGGAGTTTTCCGCGTTACCGAGAAGTTGTTTCATAAGTTTGGAGATCGGCGTGTAGTGGATACTCCCTTGTCTGAAGCAGGTATTGTAGGTTGTGCCATTGGATTGGCGCTGAACGGACTTAAACCTATTGTCGAAATTGAATTTTTTGGATTTATTTATCCTGCTTTAGAGCAAATTTTGTCTCATCTATCAAGACTACGAATGCGGACACAAGGTAAGTATGAAGTCCCGTTAATCATAAGAGCTCCTTATGGAGCTGGCGTCCGTGCTCCCGAGCTGCATTCGGAGAGTATTGAGGCCCTTTTTTTCCAATCACCAGGGTTAAAAGTTGTCATACCTAGTAATCCCTATGATGCTAAAGGGCTTCTCATTGCAGCGTCAGAGGGCAATGATCCTGTCATTTTTCTGGAACCCATGAGAATTTATCGCAGCATGCGTCATTCTGTTCCGCTGCAAAGATATACGGTTCCACTTGGCAAGGCGAACATTATCAAGCAAGGTAAAGATATTACGGTTATATGCTGGGGCGCTATGGTATGGAATGTAGTTAAAGCTGCAGAACAGCTTGAAAAGTCCCAAGGTATTAGTGTGGAAATTATTGATCTGCGTACCTTGTATCCGTTTGATATGGACACGATTCAGGAATCCGTCAGAAAAACGCAGCGGGCCGTGATTGTACACGAGGCTCCATTAACGGGTGGTGTAGGCGCTGAGCTTGCTGCTGTAATCCAGGATCGTATGTTTGGTGAATTAAAATCTCCTGTAAAACGAATTACGGGATTTGATGTTCCCGTGCCGCAATTTTCCATCGAAGATTACTACCTCCCATCAGCAGACAGAATTATCCATGAAATAAATCAAATGTTAGTTTCTCTTAAGAGGTGAGCTGTTATGAAATATGAATTTTTTTTTCCTGAGCTTGGTGAGGGACTTATTGAAGGGTATATCGTTGCTTACATGGTCAAAGAAGGAGAGCATGTAGTTGAAGATCAACCGCTTGTCGAAGTTCAGACGGATAAGGTAACAACGGTGCTTCCTTCGCCGGTAGAAGGGATAGTTGGCAAACTGCCTTATAATCCGGGTGATGTCGTCACCGTTAACGATGTAATTATCGTCATTGATCAGGGGAAGGGGGAAGCATCCGGCGGATGGAATCAGGAATGGTTGAAGCTGGATGCAACTAAAGAGAAGGAGCATTCGTGGAATGATTTTGGCATTAATCTCGGTACCTATCCGAGCGTAGGGTTAGACAATTCAATCGACGATACGATTGTAAAATTGACCTCCATGCGTAAAGAAATAGCGAACATCGTAACAAAATCATTTCAAACCATTCCTCATGTAACAGCTTATGCAGAAGCAGATATTACTAACTTATTGCTGCATAAGGAAAAATTAAAGCAAAATAAGGGCTTAAACGTTACATTGACACCAATCTTTGTTAAAGCCTTATCTCAAACGCTCAACCAGCATCCCATGTTTAACTCGAATGAGCTAAATGGATCATTGAAACTGTTTCAATCCCATAATATCGGGATTGCGGTGGATACTAACGAAGGTGTCGTTATTCCCAATGTTAAGCAGGTCAATGAAAAAACTGTTGATGTATTGGCAGATGAGATCAATGAACTAATTGAGAGAGCAAGATCAAAGAAGTTGTTATTTACAGATGCACGCGAGGGGACAATTACGATAAGTAATGTGGGAGCGATTGGAGGGGGCTTTGCTACGCCTATTATTTTTTGTCCTCAAGTTGCCATTGTTGCTTTATATCGTGCCGATAAGAAAGTCGTCGTTACGGAGAATGACGAGCTTGTCGTTAGAAAAATGCTCCCGATTACCTTAACTTTTGATCATCGCTTCTTTGATGGCGCGGATGGGCTGAGGTTTATCAATACCTTTAAAGCTAACCTAGAAAGTCATTATGAAGACTATTTTGCTTAACGCAGCTTTCGCAGCTTGAAGTCTAAATCCCCTATAAGTGAATATTATTGATGAATGACATTTTTGGTGTATTTCGAATTACTAACAGGTCCAATTGATGGATCAACTTCCCTTCTGAGAGAGCTTGAGGGCGTATCACCCTTGGGCAGCCTACCCAATATCACTGACTTCTGGAATAATACTACCAGCCCAAACGGGGCCAATGCTTTTGCTTGACAAACGATCTTCTGTAATCCCATCATCCGTTTATACTTCCTTTGTTCCTATCATCATCATAGCTTCCAACTGAATAAATTGAATAAAGCGAGTGGTCCTTTAGCCACTGTCTTAGTGGGCGGGTTCTATAGATAGGTTAGTTCAGCCGTGCAGCTTCCAACTAGCAAACCTATTAGTAAGAATATCAGTTTGACTTTTTCCATCTCACCGGAAACGGGAAATTGAGTCAAACCAAGCACAAAAATACCCAACGAGGAGATGTAAGAAGTGAAAAAGCTAATCGAATTTAAAAGCGTAACAAAAGAATATAAAATTGGTGAAGTGCCGATCAAGGCTCTTGCGGGTGTTGATTTTTCCATATCAGAGGGAGAATTCGTCGTTGTATTGGGTGCAAGCGGTGCCGGTAAAAGTACAATTCTAAATATCCTTGGTGGAATGGACACGGCTACTACAGGCCAAGTGCTTGTTGGTGATCAAGAAATCACAAGGTACAACGAAAAAAAACTAACTGAATATCGCGGGGAGAAGGTAGGCTTTGTATTCCAATTTTACAACTTAATTCCGAATTTAAACGCGTTAGAGAACGTTGAATTTGCGACGGAAGTATGTAAAAACCATCTGGACGCAAAAGATATTTTGTATAAGGTTGGATTAAAGGACCGTATCAAGAACTTCCCTTCCCAACTTTCTGGAGGCGAACAACAACGCGTTGCGATCGCGAGAGCTGTTGCCAAAAATCCGTTGCTTTTACTCTGCGATGAACCCACTGGAGCTTTAGATTATGTCACTGGGAAGTCTGTCTTGAAGCTTCTTCAAGATTTGAACAAGGAAACGAAGAAGTGCGTTGTTTTGGTCACACATAACACCGCGATTGCTCCTATGGCGGACAAAATTATCAAAGTGAAGAGCGGAATGATCGAAAGCGTTACAGTAAATCAGGATAAACAGAATGTTGAAGGGATCGAGTGGTAATGATGAAGTTATTTTTAAAATTACTAAGGGATATCAAACAATCAATCGGACAATTTATCGCCTTTGTGCTGGTTATCGCAGTGGGAGCTTTTTTCTACGCGGGTCTGGTCACGTTAAGCGATAATCTTAACGCTTATACGAAGGTTTACTTTAAAGAGCATAATTTAAGCGACTTGAATGTCTATTACAACAAAATATCCCAACAGGACTTAGCAGGGTTAAGCAGCATTGAAGGTATTAACAAAATCGAAGGACGCTATACCCTGGATGCAACACAAGCGTTTGAAGGAATGAAGGCTGCCTTAAAGATTCACTCGATCCCTGTAAACAATGAAATTAATACGCCTACGCTGATTGAGGGTAAGATTCCGACCCAAAAAGAGGAAATCTTGCTAGATTCCCATTATGCTAAGGAACATCAGCATCAGGTCGGTGATCAAATTCAAATAAGTGTGAATGATAAAAATATGAGCTTCACCATTAGCGGCTTGGGTGAAAATGTAGAATATGCCAAAAAGAACGCAGTCCAAGACCATAAATCTTTTGGCGTAGCGTATATAACCGAAGTCGCCATCCCTCAAATCGCAGGCGGCATTTATTATAATGAAACCTTAATTGATGTTAAGGAAGGTTACGATATTGACCAATTAGGCAAAACGATTGAAGCACAATCTAAACAACTCTCCTATGTTAGCCAAGTCAGTAAAGAGCGGATGTTCAGCTATTCGCAACTACAACAAACCATCCATAACAATAACATGATGAGCAAGGTTATCCCATTAGTTTTCTTTATCATCGAAGCGATTATTCTATTCCTTACCATGTCGCGAATTATTGATTCTCAACGAAATCAAGTTGGGATTATGAAGGCATTAGGTATAAAAAACAGAAACATCATGCTTCACTATATGGGATACCCCGTAATGGTAGGGATCATAGGCTCCGTTCTAGGCTGTGTGCTTGCCACTTATGTATTTATTCCATTAATAAGAGCATCAAATGCAAAAGCCTACGCGCTGCCTGATATTATGTTCTCCTTATCCTTCACCTCTGTGATTCCACCCATCCTTTTCTCTTGTGCATTTGGAATCCTGTCCTGTTACTTAAGTGGCAGAGCCATCCTGAAAGAACGTGCAGCTCAGGCGATGCGGCCTAAACCGCCTAAGAAAATGAAGAAGCTCCTCATCGAAAGAATTCCGGGTATTTGGAATCATATTTCCTACAGCTACAAGATCATTTTGAGAAATATATTTTTAAATAAGTCAAAAGCATTAGCAAGCTCCGTTGGTGTTGTGGTGAGTACAGTGTTATTGATTACAGCCTTTGGTACTATGACATCCTTGCAAAAAGTAGCAGATCAGATTGAAAAAGTAAACACCTACGATTTAAGAGTCGATTATAAGAGTGGAACAACTCCGGATACATTACAACTACCCAACGGTATTAAAAGCAGCTATGATCTATCCACCTTTCCGGTGGAATTAATTAAAGGTAATGACAACAAGAATGCTTCGTTAGTTGTAACGAAGAAAGAAAACAATCTCATTCATTTCTTCGACGAAAATGACAAACAGCTTGCTTTGGAAGACAGCGGTGTACTGGTCCCAAAATCGTATGCCGACAACTATCAGATCGCAGAAGGGGACATTATCCAAATCAAGTTCACTGCGCCAGAGTTTGCTAATAAAACGGTCGATATGAAAGTTATACAAATATCCACCCAGTATTCGAATCCGTCGTTTTATAGCACGCCAGCGTATCTGGAGAGCTTTGGCATCAAGTACAATCCAACCTCGCTTTTAGTGGAGGCCGGCAGTTCTACAGATCTTGCAAGTGTGCGTAGTGTCTTCGAACAAGATCAGCAGGTAGATACTATCGCAGATAAGAATGATTTAAAAGAATCGGCTCAATATATTCTGAAGCAAAATAGTTTTATCTTTATTATGTTTATCATTTGTGCGGTCGTGCTTTCCTTTGGCGCTATCTATACGATATCTTCCATTAACATTTATGAAAGAAATCGTGAGTTGGCCACACTCAAGGTATTAGGCTACCCTAAGCATAAAATAAACCGGCTTATCTTCTTCGAGAACATCATACTCACCACCTTTGCGATTATTGTAGCGCTACCAATCAGTGGTTACATTTATGGGCTTGTCGTCAAGGCACTGTCGAGTGCTCATCAGCAAATCCCGGATCAATTAAGTCTGTTTGTTATGCTAATATCTGTTGTACTTGCATTTGCGCTTACCATTCTTTCAAGCTTACTGCTTCGAAGAAAAGTATCTCGTATCAATATGATTGAGTCCTTAAAAAGTGTAGAATAATGGAAAAAACAACCTTAGGTTCCTATGGAACTTAAGGTTGTTTTTATAGATGCAGCGTGTATTCAACCGTACATCAAGATTTGAGTAATCGCTATAAAGCAAAGAAAGGAACCTATAAGGAGATGAGACAAAATGAGCTCTGAAAAAAATTTTACAAAGCATGAGATTATCACGTATCTGGCACAATTAGTGGAAGATATTTTGGATGAACAAGTTGTAGATTACAATGAGCCATTTATCAGCTTAGGATTGGTGTCGGTTGATATACCACTATTTACAAAAAAAGTATCACACCAATTTGAAATTGATATCGAAGTTGCGTCAATATTTGAGCACTCCAATATCAACCTGTATGCAGACTTTTTATTTAACACTTTAAATAAAGTAGATGTATATGCCCAAAATGGTGAAGATGCGGATAGAGACAAAGAAGAAAATAATTCACAGCAAGATGTAGCGATTGTAGGGATTAGCTGTCGCTTCCCAGGAGGAGCCAATAGTCCTGAGGAATATTGGGATGTTTTAATTAATGGCATTAACGGGATTTGTGATATGCCTGAGGACCGATGGGATGTAGATAACTATTTCAGTGCTGACAAAGAAGAGCCTGGAAAAATGTATTCTAGAAAAGGCGGGTTTTTGAACGTTCCCATTGATCGTTTTGATCAGAAGTTTTTTAATATATCGCCCAAAGAAGCCAAGTCATTGGATCCACAACAGCGATTGCTGCTTGAGTTGACATGGGAGGCTTTTGAAAATGGTGGTCTTAATATTGGGGATCATTATGGAAGCAACACGGGAGTATACATTGGTATAGCAGGAGAAGAATATTCGTTTGCCCACTATAAATCAGGAGATTTAAGTAAAATAGACGCCTATTCGCTTACAGGGACAACGTTCAGTACGGCTTGTGGGAGAATATCCTATACGTTTGGCTTTGAAGGACCTTCCTTTTGCGTGGATACGGCATGCTCTTCCTCCCTTACGGCACTTCATTTGGCTTGCAGAGCCATTAAATCTGGTGAAGTAGATACCGCAGTCGTGGGTGCCGTGAATTTGATGATTTCGCCAGCAGTTCATGTGTGCTTCTCAAAGCTAGAAGCCATATCCACTGACGGGCAAAGTAAGAGCTTTGATGCGGCAGCAAATGGATATGGTCGAGGTGAAGGCGGCGGGGTATTGATCTTAAAACGCCTTCATGACGCTATAGAGAATAACGATAATATACTTGGTGTCGTAAAAGGCACGGCGATTAATCAAGATGGCAAGAGCAACGGATTAACGGCGCCTAATGGCTTAGCGCAAGAGAAAGTAATCACAAAGGCGCTAAAAGATGCTAGATTGGATTATTCTGATGTTGACTATATGGAAATGCATGGTACTGGTACAAAACTGGGAGATCCTATAGAGGTAAAAGCTGTTGTTAATACTTATGGCAAAGATAGAGCTAGTGATCATCCGCTTCAGATTGGTTCTGTTAAGTCGAATATCGGGCATTTAGAAGCAGCAGCAGGAGTGGCTAGTCTTATAAAGGTACTATTAGCGTTCAAAAATGAGATGATACCTGCTAATTTAAATTTTAATGAGCCAAACCCTTTTATTCCATGGGAGAAATCACCGGTATCCGTCATAGCAGAAAATAAAGCTTGGAAAAGTGATGGCCGATTACGAAGAGTGGGAGTAAATGGATTTGGGTTTGGTGGCTCCAATGCCCACATCATTTTAGAAGAGCCGCCAAGAAAAGAAACGATACGAACAATGGATACGGATGCCATCTCCATCGTGAAAATATCAGCTAAAAGTGATAAGTCATTACTCGATAATATTAAAAGCAATCTTGAATACTTGAAGAGAAATCCTCAGATTTCGGTCAAAGACTATGCTTGTACCAACAATAGAGCCAAAGTTGATTTTCCTTACAGGTTTACTGCTACTGGTAAAAACCGAGAGGAACTAATGAACAGGCTGCAAGCCTATTTGGATACGAACAACAAAGCTGGAATTTCAACGCGGCATAATAACAAGATGGATATGCATCAGGAAACAAAACGAGTGTTCCTATTTACGGGACAAGGATCTCAATACTTAGGCATGGGGAAAGAATTGTATGAGCATAATCCTTCGTTTAAATTAGCTTTTGACGAATGTGATCAATTGTTTGAGCCGTATGTGGATATATCTTTAGTTGAAATGATCTACAGCAATAAATTTTCCAGTAAGGATATTGAAAGAACTCTCTATGCTCAGCCTCTAATATTTTCAATCGAGTATGCCCTATTAAAGTTCTGGGAAAGTGTAGGGGTTACTCCAGAAGTCGTCCTGGGTCATAGTATAGGAGAATACACCGCAGCAGTTGCAGCAGGTATATTGAGTCTTGAGGATGCTGTGAAGCTGGTTGCCTTACGAGGCCGATTAATGGATTCAGCTCCGGGACAAGGAGCGATGTCTGCTCTATATGCGAATAAAACAACGGTTGAAGCTTTACTAAAGGGTTATGAGGAAAAGCTGTCTATCGCCTTGCATAATGCGGAAGAGAGTATCGTGATATCTGGAGAGCTTGATGCTGTAGAGGAAGTTACTAAAGAAGCGGAAAATAGAAACATAAATGTAATAAGATTGCGTGTATCCCATGCTTTCCATTCCCATCTTATGATTCCGATTTTAGAACCATTTAGAGATGTTGCGCAGCACGAAGTGGAATTTAAAAGCAGCAAGCTGCCTTATATATCGGCCACCCTCGGAAGAGTTATAGAAAAAGATGAGTTATTAGACGCTGACTATTGGACCAATCATATCAAGGATAAAGTTGATTTTTATCAAGCGTTATCTCAATTAAAGGATGTACACAATACCATTTTCCTCGAAATTGGAGCAAACAACACGTTATGCACGCTTGGTAAGCTCATACTTGGTGAAGAGAAGATGTTGGTAAACTCATTGGATATGAAAAAAAAGGCATGGGAGCAAATCACACATTGCATGGGCGA
The DNA here is from genome assembly GCF_022346885.1 of Paenibacillus sp. ACRRX. GTDB lineage: Bacteria > Bacillota > Bacilli > Paenibacillales > Paenibacillaceae > Paenibacillus_B. The sequence goes on along the minus strand of NZ_JAKRNK010000002.1, from coordinate 149,188 downwards.
ATTGTATTGCCATGGCGTCACAATCCATTGGACAGGACTCAAGACAAGCTTAGATCATGACTACAATCGAGTAGCGTTGCCTGCTTATGTGTTTGATAGAGAATCCTATTGGATGCAGCCCGTGTGCTCCCATGAAGATCGTTTGCCTGCTATTGCAAGCACGGATTATCATCCACTCATTGGACAGAGAATTAGTACCCCTTATTTTAAAAATGGCACTCTATATCAGAGCAATTATACGATAGAAAATCCGTATTTTATGCAAGAACATATTATTTTCGAGACAGCGATTGCTCCTGCTGCTGCTCATATGTCCATGCTTTTATCGATTGCTAAAGATTTCCGAAATCCGTCAAGCTGCACGATATCCAATGTAGAGTTTCATGCCCCCCTAACGGCTATACAAGACGAAATGCGGGTTGTGCAATTTCTTATCGAAGATACGAATCAAGACCAAATGAAATTTGAACTTGTAAGTACAGACAAGCAATCTCAACATGAGAACTGGATTAAACATTGCAAGGGCAATATTATGATGGCTCAGGGGCAAGAACAAGAGAAGCGTGTGTCGATTGACGAGTTAATAGACAGGTATCCTGAAGTAACATCGGAATACAGTGCCTATGATGTGATGAAAAAGTTTGGGTTTAAATTAGGAGATGGCTTTACACGAATTTCGAAAGTGTGGAAGGGTGAAGCGGAAGGAGTCTGCTTTATTGATCCTAAAAAGGACATTCCCGATGGTAAAAATTATATCGTATATGCGGGTACTATAGACTCTATCTTCCAATCTGTATTTTTTGTTTCCGAATTGAGTATGCGGATGGATTCTCAGAGTGAGGAATATGCATTAAAGACGGCTATTCCTATATCCTTAGGTAAATTAAAGTATTACTACAGAGACGCTGAGAGCTTCTGGTGCCATATTAAGGTAGATGATTCCCAACAATCTGGGGTAGTCGGCGATATCGATGTTTACAATGAAAAGGGGGAAATCGTATTTGAAATTGAACGTATCATGGCGAAGATAACAGAGCGAGATACCTTACTCAAAGAGCTAAATAGTAACGGCGATCGTATGCTCTATAACGTGGAATGGATGGAAGCAGCAAAAACAAGCAAAAATGGCACAGGCAATGAAAAAATTGTATTAATCGGAAATGACCCGGATATCGTTGATCAATTCCATGAAAAATTGAATAACCATGGAATATCTTCGATACGAGTCATGCAAGCGGACAAATATGTAGAGCATGAGAATGATCTGTTTTTTATATCGTACTCCAATAAACACGATGTAAAGCAGCTTCTGGAAAGCATCGCAAGTCGATATAAAAAAGAAAGATGTAAGCTTATTTATTTAAGCACAACGGATGAAGCTAAGCTAAAAAATTTACAAGCAGAAAAATTATTAGCAGTAGTGGAACAGGAATGTAGTGGTTTATTGCACCTCGTACAATCCATAACCGAATTAAATTACTCTAATAAAATGGTCGTGAAAGTAATAACAAACAATGTACATCAGATAGATGGCATAGCAACGTCCCTCTATCAAGCTCCATTATGGGGGTTTTCCGAAGTCATTAGACTCGAGCATACGCCGTTATGGGAGGGCATTATTGATACGGATCTCCATATGCTGAATAACCATATCGATACAATTATTAACGAGATCATACATGGAGAAGATAAGCAGGTTGTACTGAGGAATCAGCATAAGAGGTACATTCCTAGGCTGATTAGAAACGCCAAGAGCCGCACTAGCAGCGAGGATCTCACAATTCGGATCGACGAAACAGCAGCGTATATGATCACGGGTGGGACCGGATCGATAGGTCAAATCTATGCAGAGTACCTGATCCAGCAGGGTGCTAAAAACATCGTGTTATTAAGTAGAAGTCAAGCTTCGGGCACATTGCTTGAAACTGTGAACTCGTGGAAAGAAAAAGGTGTCCAGCTCATCGTTGAACAAGCTGATATAAGTAATGAAGCTGACGTAATCGCAGTGGTACAGAAACTAAAACAGAACAACATGGAGATTAAAGGCGTCGTCCATGCAGCCGGAATCATTGAAGATAAGATGATAAAAGATCAAACCTGGAACAGCTTTGAAAATGTATTCAAAGCAAAGATAGGGGGAACCTATCACTTACATCATGCATTAAAAGAGGAGAGCTTGGATTTCTTTGTGATGATGTCATCTATTTCTTCAGTTGTGGGCAATATGGGACAAGCCAATTATGCAGCAGCCAATTATTTTATGAATAGGTTTGCAGAATATAGAAGAAGCTTGGGAATGCCAGCGATGTCGATATGCTGGGGGCCTTGGGAAGAAGCTGGAATGGCTACAAGTAACAGCAATATTTTAAAGAACATCGAGAATAAAGGACTCTATGGGATGTCTAAAGAGCTTGGAAAGAAAATGATTGACAACCTATTTCATAAGAACATGTCTTCGATCGTTGTTGTCGATGCAAATTGGGAGTTATTTAGTGAGAGAACAGGTGTAGATGAAGTAACGGCATTTCTAACGAATTTCATTACAAACAGTCCTGTGCTCGGAGAACAAAGCGGGAATACGGCTGCTAAAGAAGATGTTGTCGCCAAGCTGAAAGATTTAGGAACAACGGAAAGGAGTGATTATTTATTAGTCCTATTGCATAAAGCAGCAGCTAACATTATTGGATTTAATGATGTCAGTCAACTATCCGTAGATAGTTCCTTTACAGAACAAGGGGTAGATTCCTTGATGATATTCTCTCTGAGGAACGAAATAAAAGCTCTATTACATGTACAGGTCGACATTTCTGTATTCTTCAACTATCCATCTCTAAGAAAATTAAATGACTATTTATTAAGGGAAGCTATGAGCTTTGAAGAGAAAGAAGAGAATGTCAGCGCAGACAATGAAGATCAGTCCGTAGATGATATTTTGTCTGAAATCAATTCCCTAATTAATTAAGGACAAATGTGTACTTGTTACTTCGGAGGAGAACGTGCCAATGAAATTGTTTTGTTTACCATTTGCAGGTGGATCCAAGCGTGCGTATTCACACTGGAATACATTCACTTCTCACGCGATGGAAATAGAAGCTATCGAAATAAGGGGAAGGGGGGAGAGATTTGGTCAGGGCTTTTATCAGGATATATCAGAAGCTGTGGATGATATTTATTCGATGATAAAAGATAAAATTAACGAGGGAAAATATGCGCTATACGGCCATAGTATGGGCACGTTGTTGGCCTACGAGCTGTACTACAAAATTTTAGACGAAGGACAGCAGAAGCCACAGCATATTTTTTTCTCAGGAAGACAATCACCTATCGTGCAGAATAATATGTATGTCAGCTTTAACATGTCTGATGATGAATTTATTGCAAAAATAATTGCACTAGGTGGCATCCATGAAGAGCTAACTCAGAGTAAAGAACTAATGGAGTTTTATTTGCCGATATTAAAAAATGACATCAGAATCATGGAAACCTATAAGTTTCAAGAAAGAACGGAAAGACTAAAATGCAAGATATCTGTGTTAAGTGGATTAGAAGATAAAATTGATAGTATTCAAAAGATTACATGGGACGATTTATGCGAACAGAAGAGCAAGTCCTATTATTTTACGGGCAGCCACTTTTTTATTAATGATCATGTCGATAAAATCGTAAAAATGATTGAAGACGAATTATGCCAGAATAATGAGGTTGGTCATGAACAAATTAAGCAATAAAAAGCGGGCCTTTCTTTTTCAGGGTGTTGGAGCGGACTACCGTGATTTGTTGGATAAGTTTGATAAAGAACAGCTAGAATACCTGAAACAGTACTGTTCCACTGTGAATGAGGAGATTGGGATAGATTTGTATGCCTATCTTATTAACTCTGAAGATAAGGAAAGTGTGCAGTACGATAAGATGTTCTATGATTGGATAGCGATTTATACGTGTGATTATATTGTTTATCAGCATTATGATAATTCCGGCATCAGACCTGCAATGATGGTAGGATACAGTATGGGCTTGATCACCGCTATGGCGTGTGGCAAGTCCATTTCTTTTGCTGCTGGATTGCGAATGCTCCAAACGATATACGAATACCCCAAAGGTCACGCAGATTTATGCAGTATGGGAGTCATCGTAGGCAAAACGTATAGTGAGATTTGCGATATCATTGTCTATTGCAAAACGGAAAATGATGTTTATATCGCTAGCGAAAATAATGATACCTGTCTCGTTATTTCAGGAATCAAGGACAGCGTTCATCAGGTTTTGAAAATAGCTGAACAGGAGGGGGCTATAAAAGCCTCAACCATCAATACGCCATATGCGTTTCATTCTCCTTATGCAGCAAGGGGAATTGATGTGTTCGTAAATTTGGTAGAGAAAACTCCTATTTGTGATGGTGAGATACCGATTGTATCGGTCTTTACTCAGACTGTCATCCAAAGTGCGTCTGATTTAAAGGATGAGCTAATCAAAAACATGGCAAGTCCCATGAATTGGAATGCATCCATTCTAAAATTAGGCGAGTGGGGAGTAAATCAATTTGTTGAAGTTAGCTTGGATGATTCACTTACTAAAATATCAAGGCTCATTAATCTGGATTATGAATTTCTAACGTATAAAAAATTTATTCGATTAAAAAGTACGATGTAAGTAAAAACTATTAAATAGAGGTGTATAACAATGGAAGAAATCAGAAACCAAACACGAGCATTTTTAAGTAAATATATTAAAAATCAGCAATTAAAGGATAACGATGATATTTTTGCAATTGGGGATGTCAATTCTCTATTTGCCATGCAGCTGGTTATGTTTATTGAAAAGGAATTTGGCATCGAAATCGATAACAATGATTTAGACTTGAATAATTTCAAGTCTATTCAGGCGATTGCTACGCTCATAGCGAGCAAACGCGCTGCAGTAGGTCAATGAATTCAAGCACGACAAGGCAATCCAATATGATTTAGGGGGAGAAAAAGATGAAGGTGATTGGAGTCATTGGTGCAGGCGTTATGGGGACAGGCATTGCACATCATTTTGCATTAGCCGGGTATGACGTAATACTCGTTGATATTTCAGAAGATATTCTTACGAGAGCCAAAGAACAAGTTGCCAGTAACATTCGTTTTCAAGGCTTGTACCACAAAGATCTAACCGTGGAGAAGCCTGAAACCATCCTGAATCGAATTTGCTTTACCGTTAATTATGATTTATTAAAGGATGCAGACTACGTCATTGAGAATGTTCCAGAGAAATGGGAGATTAAAAAAGACGTATATCTAACACTTGATCAGATCTGTCCTGATCATTGTATTTTTGCTGTAAACACCTCTTGTATTTCAATTACCAAAGTTGCTTCTCTTACCAAGAGGCCGACTAAGGTCATCGGCTCGCATTATATGAATCCGGTAATAATGAAACCGGTGGTAGAGGTTATCAAGGGTTACCATACTTCGGAGGAAACCATTGCAGCCACCATTGAGCTTCTTGCCACTTTGAATAAAGAGGCTATTGTGGTTAACGACTTACCAGGGTTTGTGTCCAATCGTATTTCTCATCTGATGATGAATGAGGCTGCATTTGTCGTTCAGGATCAAGTGGCAGAACCAAAGGATGTAGACGATATTTTCAAAAAATGCTTTGGACACAAAATGGGACCGCTTGAAACTGCTGATTTGATAGGTCTGGATACCGTTGTGCATTCACTAGACATTTTATATGAGAGCTATCAGGATTCGAAATTTCGCTGCTGTCCGCTTCTTCGCAAAATGGTAGAAGCAGGGACACACGGTAGGAAAACCGGACAAGGGTTTTATTCTTATCCGATGTACGAGCGCAGTTTAGTGCAAGTTTAAAAAATGATGATGGCAATGCTTTGAAGTTAGATTATTTCAAGTCGCAGTGTTGCATACAACACAGGAAACAATAGATCTTGAACAAGGGAATCGTGATCGGTGAGGGAGCGGGTAGTGGTGGCTCCAAGCTGAGTGCGATTCTTTTTGTTTTAGCTCTCGACAGGAGGAAAAATGGAAAACACAAGCGAACCTAAAAAACGGTTATGGTCAATGAATTTCTTTTTACTCTGGCAAGGACAACTGGTTTCTACTTTAGGTGATTCGATCTATGAAATCGCCTTAACTTTTTGGATACTTTATGAAACAGGTTCGCCAGGGTTAATGGGTGCACTTTTGGCGGCAACTTTGCTTCCCAAAGTCCTCATATCTCCTTTTGCAGGCGTAATTGTAGATCGCACCGACAGAAGAAAAATGATCCTATTAATGGATTTCATTCGAGGTGTATGTATTGTTTTTGTGGGTATTGCAGCAATTTTTGGATTTCTTGAAGTTTGGATGGCATTTGTAGCAGGGATTATTCTCGGGATATGCGCTGCATTTTTTAATCCCGCAGTCACGTCAACGATCCCAGATATTGTTCCTTCGTCTCAAATTGTACAAGCTAGTGCTAACTTAAGTATGTTACGTGCCATTTCTCAGATAATAGGACCTTCATCAGGCGGTGTGTTATATCATCTTGTGGGCCCGCCGATTCTATTTTTATGTAATGGCATATCTTATATTGTTTCATTTTTCTTCTCATTTTTCATGAAAATTCCGAAGTCAACGAGTCAGGATCAACAATATAATTTCTGGCAGGATATGAAGGACGGATTTGCTTATGTCTGGAAAATGAAAGGGCTTAAAGACTTAATTATTCTGGCAGGTTTTTTAAACTTTTTTGCAACGATAAGTATTGTATTGCTTGCACCCATGTTTAAAAATGCCGTGAATCTGGGAGAAGTAAAATACGGGATTGCAATGGCGATCTTTACGCTAGGTATGCTCGCGGGAATGATTTTTACATCTGTATATCGTATCAAGCCTGAAAACAAAAGTATGGTGCTTACGGTTTCAGGGCTGTTATCAGGGATTGTTTTTGCAACTGCAGTCATGATGAACCATTTTATACTTATGGCCATTTTGTTATTTATCGGTGGGATATTCAACGCAATTGTCAATGTATTGATCGAATCGACCATACAGCTGACGGTGACCCAGGAAATGAGGGGCAAGGTATCATCACTCAAGGGAACACTTACAATGGGACTTGCGCCGCTGGCTATGTTTTTAGGAGGTATTTTAGGCGAATTTTTCCCGATAAAGTACATTGTATTTTCAGGTTTCATGGCAACGACCGTTTTATTTATCCCCTTATTTTTCTTAAAGTCCTTTAAAGCTTTTATTCAATACAATCCAGAAAAACATAAAATTGGAGCATAATCATTTTGAGGAAAAGGGAGTGAGTGCATGGAGCAAGAGATTGATAAATATAAAGTGGCTCTAAAAAAAGCTGCAGCCAAAATAGAAGAGCTGTCCACCATCATTCATGATCAAAAAAGCAATGAAGAAATTGCTGTAATAGGCTATTCGTGTCGGTTTCCCGGCGACGCTTCAAATCCTGAAGGGTTTTGGAACGTTCTGGCTAACGGATTAGATACCGTTACTGATATTAACCCGGATCGATTCGATTATCACGACTACTACAGCGATAATCCCGACGATGAAGGTAAAATGATTACAAAAAGCGCATCATTTTTGCAGGATAATATTAGAGATTTTGATAACATCCATTTTGGCCTATCTGCCATAGAAGCTGCATCAATAGACCCCCAACAGAGACTCCTATTGGAGGTTAGCTGGGAAGCTATGGAGAATTCGGCGCTGAACATTGAGGAGCTGAAAGGAAGCAAGACAGGCGTATTTATAGGAATAAGCGCTTATGAGTATGCCAACGCAGAATTGTTCTCAGGCGATGCTTCTGATATTACGCCGTACTCTACAGTAGGCGTCTCGCTTGGCTCTGCAGCTGGAAGATTATCATACTTTTATGATTTCAAAGGACCAGCGATAACCTGTGATACGGCCTGCTCGTCTTCCATCTCAGCATTAAGTATGGCTGTGGACAGCTTGAGGAATAACCAGTGTGACATGGCCATTGTTGGGGGCTCTAATCTATTACTAACACCAGAGCCGTTTATAGGACTATCAAAGTTCAATGGTTTGTCCAAAGATGGAAAATGCAGAGCTTTTGATGATGAGGCAGATGGTTTTGGAAGAGGCGAGGGTTGTGGTGTCATTATACTCAAAAGGTTAAAAGACGCTAACCACGCTGGAGATGAAGTCGCTGCCGTGGTAAAAAGTGTCGCGATCGGACAAGACGGCAAGTCAAACGGTTTTACGGCTCCTAACGGGCTGTCTCAACAAAGCGTAATCAGACAAGCATTACATAATGCGAAATTAACGGTCGATGATATCGATTTTATTGAGACGCATGGAACGGGGACCCCGCTAGGTGACCTGATCGAAGTACAGTCGATATCTGAGGTGTTTAAAAATAAAAAAGACCCTATTCTGATTGGATCTGTCAAACCGAACATCGGACATTTAGAAGCTGCTTCTGGAATGGCTGGATTGATTAAAGTCATTTCGTCGATTGAAAATAAGAAAATATTGCCCAACATTTATTATAAAAATCCTAATAAGAACATTTCATGGGAGAAGGTTAGGATTGCAGAGCAATTTAAGGACTGGCATAAGCCCGGTGGAATTAGAAGAGCTGGTATTAGCTCTTTTGGATTTAGTGGGACCTTGGCGCATGTCATCCTTGAGGAGCCCCCTCAGAACACGGATGAGCAGCTTGATGAATTGCCTACTTATCTATTAACCTTGTCAGCTAAGAATGATAAAGCTTTAAAAGAATATGTAAGCTCTATGAAGGATCATCTGCAAAAGGATAACAGCTCTATCGCAGATATCACGTATACGTCCAATATTAGCCGCTCATTTTTGAACACCAGATTTTCGGCAGTAGGGAAAAGCAAAGAGGACTTGTTAGAGAAAATGGAACTGGTTCTCAATAACAGCAATTATGAACATTTGATTCAAAAAAGCACGGCCAAAGACAAAAAAATAGCTTTTTTATTTACAGGTCAAGGCTCTATTTATGAAGGCATAGCAAAAGATTTTTACACAACGTCTAGTACGTTTAGAGAAACCATGAATTTGTGTAATGAAAAGTTTGAAGCAATCCTTGGCCTATCGATACTTGAAGGGATCTACGGGGAAGACGCAACGCTGCTCAGCAGACCGCTCTATTCACAAGCGGCTATTTTTGCGATTGAGTACGCGTTAACCAAGCTTTGGGGCACATTAGGCATTAAACCTGCAATAATCATAGGTCACAGCATAGGGGAGTATGCTGCAGCATGCTATGCAGGCTTAATAAGCTTGGATGATGTCATTCTCATGATTGCACAGCGTGGAAGAATGATGGAATCCATTGATGTGGAAGGCAAGATGGTCGTTATCCTTACGAATGTGGAATACGTGAAAGCTGCATTAGAGGAAAGCGGATGTAAGCATGTTTCGATAGCAGCGATAAACGCTCCTGACAATGTGACGATATCGGGCCGAAGTGATGAGGTAGATCTCGTTATTGAAATCTTGCAAACCAAGCACAGGGTCTTTTTTAATAAGCTTAACATCCCTCATCCCTACCACTCCTCGTTGATGAAGGATTATGAAAGCATGTATGAGAAAAGTATCGGTGATATTACATTCTCAAATATGCATGTAGCGATGATATCCAGCATTACGGGGAAACTAGAAAAAGAAGATCTGCTGGGCAATAGTAAGTATTGGGTAGAACATCTATCAAAAACGGTTGATTTCCAAAGTGCCATTCAAGAAGCAAAACGACTTGGCGTCGATATCTTTATTGAAATTGGAGGAGATGCGACTCTAAGTGGGTTGGCCAATCAATGTTTAGTTGAAGACGACATGATGTTGTTACCTTCCATGAGAAGAGAAACAGAAAACTATACGCAGTTTTTTAACTCCGTCGCGTCTCTATTTAGGTTAGGGATGGATCTGGATTGGAATTCATTCTATAAGTCCTATAGCAAAAAAAGAGTTAAACTTCCAAATTATCCATTTCAAAAGAAGGAGCTTTGGAGAGAGGTAAGAAGAATGGGGCATAACGTTAGTAATCCCGTGAAAGCAGCGGAATCAGTGATAGATAGGGGAGAAATCACTTATATTTCACAACAATTACAGCATCCGCAGCAAAATCACCAAAATAGCTTACGAGCTAACCACAAAGAGAAAATCAAAACAGAATTAAAAGAAATGATAAAGATTTTAACCGGGCTAAAAATCGAAGAAATTGAGGATGAGCTCAACTTGCTTACGCTGGGCTTTGATTCCTTAGTACTCATCCAACTCAACAAACAAATTACGAATAAGTTTAACCTTTCGATTACATTAAATGAGTTTTTTATTAATTTGGATACTGTTGAGAAGATAACTGAGCATATTAGCAAGCATATTGATTTGTTTGTAGTCGAAGACGAAAGTGCAAATATCCCCGAGCCTGTGTCTGATGAGACGACAAATACGATCTCGGATGCTGAGCCAGCAAATAGCTTTGTAGCTGCTGGCAAGGAGATGAGGTCTTCGCTGAGCACACTCGATGATAACATGGGTGCGATACAAAATATATTTACGTCCCAGATGAAAATTATGGAGGAGCAGCTTGGTATTTTGAAGAATCTAACGAATCCAAGCCATCCAAGCGGTAGGCAGCCGACAGAAAATAAGCTGCCAAGCGTAAAGCATAGTCAGGTGAGTGTGAGCAGCTCGAAGACAGCCCCTTTGACGGTGGATATAAAGGGCCACTATGTTCCCTACAAAAAACTGGATTTAATCGATAATGAAAATTTTAATGAATTACAACAATCCTATATTCGAAATATAGAAAAAAAGTATACAAGTTTCTCTAGAAAATCAAAAGAGAATATTCAAAGATACAGAAAAGTATATGCCAATAATCGAAATGTGGCGGGATTCAGACCTGTCATGAAGGAAATGATTTATCAAATAGTAGCTGAGACCGGACAGGGGTCGAAGCTTCGTGATATAGATGGAAATAATATCGTAGATCTAACGATGGGATTTGGCGTTAATTTACTTGGGCATAATCCGAGCTTTATTAACGAAGCATTAACAGAGGAGCTTGGTAAAGGAATGCCCTTAGGTCCGATGGGTAGGCTGGCAGGAACCGTTGCAGAACAAATCAGCCACTTAACAGGCGTCGAAAGGGTGGCCTTTTATAACTCGGGGACAGAAGCCAATATGGTGGCCGTACGGATAGCTCGCGCAAGTACTGGTAGGAAGAAAATCGTAACTTTTGCGGGCTCCTATCATGGCACCTATGATGGCTTGCTTGGATTGTCTTCCATTGGAGAGGATGGAAACCTGACGACGATCCCGTTAGCGCCAGGTATTATGGACAGCGTGGTCAGTGATTTAGTCATGTTGAATTACAATCAAGAGGCTTCACTAGCGTTTATAAGGGAACACGCGAATGATATAGCAGGTGTCTTAGTGGAGACCGTTCAAAGCAGAAGACCTGATGTACAGCCCAAAGAGTTTCTTAAGCAGCTAAGACAGATCACGGAAGAGAATGGGATTGCCCTCATATTCGACGAGATCATTACGGGTTTTAGAATTTGTGCTGGAGGAGCGCAACAGTATTTTGGGATCAAGGCAGATATTGTAACCTATGGAAAAGTTATAGGTGGCGGAATGCCAATCGGTGTTGTTTCTGGAAAGTCAGAGTTTATGGACTGTATCGATGGAGGCATGTGGAGCTTTGGCGATACCTCAGTTCCGCCTTGTGAGGAGAAGAGAACATTTGTGGCAGGAACTTTTTCGCATCATCCGTTGGCCATGGCTGCTGCTCACGCCTCATTAACCTATATAACTGAGCATAAAGATACGCTTTATAACAAGCTGAATAAAAAAACCAATGATTTTGTGAACCGAGTAAACGCATATTTCGAAGAGCATCATGTCCCTATTAAAGTAGTGCATTTCGGTTCATTATTCAGATTTGTGTTTCGAGGAGATTTTGAAATATTCTTCTTCGGTTTGCTGGAGAAGGGGGTTTATGTCTGGGAGGGACGGAATTGTTTCTTCTCGACCGAACATACAGATGAGGATATCGAATATATTTTTGCTGCCATAAAAATGACGATTGAAGAAATGAGTCAAGCCGGATACCTAGGTGATACGCCGTTGAAACAACGTGCAAATCAGGAGATTCGCCCCACCAATAATGAAGTACCACCCCCTGTACTACCCATGTCATTAATCCAGCAACGATTATATACACTAAGCTCGATTGGTAAAGATGACCCGTACAACATGGTGACAGTCTTGAAGATTAAAGGAGCGCTCGATCGTCAAAAATTTGAGAGCGTACTCAATGAAATTGTAGGGCGACATGAAAGTTTACGAACACGCCTGTTTGTAGAGGACGGGGAGTTTAAGCAAGAGATTGTTGAAAATGTAAATTTTAAGATCGAAATTATTAACAAGGACTTTCAAGAGAATGTAGATGATTTAATTGAAAAATTAGTTACACGCTTTGATCTAGCGGAAGCCCCTTTGTTTAAGGTCATCTTGATCGAAGAGAAGGACGACGAAGGAACGCTAATTTTTAACTTTCATCATACGATAGCAGATGGAATTTCGATGAGCATATTTGTCCAAGAGTTTATGCAGCTGTATGCCAATGAACGTCTTATGCCTGTGAATAAGCAGTATAGAGATTTTGTTGAGTGGGAAACACAGTATTTGATGTCGGACGAGAGGAAGCAAAGTGAACAATATTGGCTGAACAAGTTATCAGGGGATATGAACGTACTGAAGCTGCCAACCGACTTCCCAGCACATGCAGAGTCAGATTTAACGGCAAATACATTCCATATGAAGCTTGGTTCAGAATTGGTTCACGATTTAAAATTAGTATCTATGCGGAATAAATGCTCGTTATTTATGTTGCTAGCTGCTGGGTTTAATCTTTTACTTAAACAGTTAACCAAGAATGAAGAAATATGCATAGGTACCCCTGTAACGAATCGAGCAGATGGATCTTTTGATGAAAGTATTGGCATGTTTACGAATACGATTGTACTTAAAAACAATCTCTCAGATGAAAAGACGTTTACAGCGTTTTTAAATGAAGTCAAGCAAAATTGTTTAGAAGCTTATTCGCATATGTATTATCCATTTAATTTATTGGCAAGTCTCATAAAAAAAGCAAAGAACAGCAGGGAAGGTTTCCTTAATGTTAGGTTTGTGTATGAAAAAACGGACGAAAGAGTACTAACAATTAATAATTTGGGAATCACACCTTATGATTACAAGAGCAAATTATCCGATTTTGATTTTGTCATTGAAATTCTTGAGGAAAATGGCTTATTTCATATTAGTATGACCTATAAATCTGGCCTATTTAAAGAGGAGACAATCGAGAAATGGGGACAAACTTATAAACATATTTTAGAGTTTATTACCCATCATGATAATGACGATAACTCTACGCTTAAACTCAAGGATTTTAGAAATATCGGACAAGATGGAATGGACAAGCTTATTCCAGATGCAAAGCCCGCTCGTGATGCGTTGCCGGTTCCTACAGGTCGTGTCGGTGCAGGTGCAAATTACGAAGCCCCGCGTAATGAAATAGAAGAAGTACTAGCTAAAGTATGGGAAGTCACCTTGGGCTCCAACCCGATCGGCATTAACGATGATTTCTTTCAAATGGGTGGAGATTCGATTAAAGCCATTCAGCTCCTATCACGAGCAAGAGCAAAGGGCTGCAGCTTTGAAGTTGATCATTTATACAAAAACCCCACAATCAAGCAGCTAGTAAAATTTGTAGAGCAGCAGACCAAGCGTAGTCAGGATCCTTTAGCTGGAGAAATATTGTTGACCCCCATTCAGAAGAGGTTTTTTAAACAAGAATATAAGGATCAACATCTGTGGAGCCAAGCCAGGATGTTGTACAGGGAAGTTGGCTTTAAGGTAGACATCGTAAAGAAAGTATTAGATAAACTACTCATTCACCATGATGCATTAAGGATGGTGTATAAGAATGAGAACGGTAATGTCGTTCAAATCAATCGAGGTATCGGTGAAAGTTTGTATGACTTAAATGTATATGAGAATGTATCGGATCAAGAAGTTATCCAAACATGTAATGAAATTCAAACGTGCATGGATCTTGAACAAGGACCGTTGGTTAAACTGGGTTTGTTCAGAATGAGCGCGGGGGACAAGTTATTTATCGTCATCCATGGTCTTATAATTGATGAGGTGTCTTGGAGAATCCTGCTTGAAGATTTCTCAAATGCCTACATGCAAGCTGAAAAGGGAATGAGTATCGTTTTTGCTGAGAAGACGATATCTTTCAAGGAATGGTCGGAAAAGCTGAATGGATATGCGAACTCTTACAGTGTTAAAAGGCAGGATGAATATTGGAAAAGCTTATGTGACACCGGCATCAAAAAATTGCCAAGGGAAAGAGGTAAACTTGCATGGGGTTCAACAAACAAGTTCTAGAGCTTGGTGAACAAGTTACCGAAGCTTTACAGGAAAGGATAAATAAAGCCTATCGTACAAACATGATAGATGTTTTATTATCTACTTTAGCCCTAACGATCCGTGATTGGACAAACGAAGCTAACACATTGATTACTTTGATAAGCCATGATAGAGAAGAACAAATAAAAACGATAGATATAAGCAGAACTGTAGGGTGCTTCAGCTCACAATTTCCAGTTCTTCTAAGGGCTTACGATGATCTCGGAGATACGATTAAACATACAAAAGATATGATGCGACGAGTTCCGAATCAGGGTAGGTTCTATGAAATGATGACGTTTGTATCCAGTGAGGACTTACATCATGTCGAGCCTGAAATTAGTTTTAATTATTTAGGCAAACTAGATATGGATACGAGTGGAGATTTATGTGAAATTACGAGTGATGAGTACATTATCCGCTCCTCCAAGCATCCGGCAAGCACACACTCGCTTGGCATCGAAACTGCTCTAATAAAAAACAAATTAATGATTTCTATATTCTACGAAGAAGACGATTTTTATGCGGGTACCATTGAGAAGCTGTTGGCCACATATCAAGACTATTGGACACGCTTAATTCATCATTGTACAGCTAAACAGGAAGCAGAAATAACCGTAACAGATATTACGCTTGAAGATGTATCAATAGATCAATTGTCCGCCTATAAGCATGAGCTTAACAATATTAAAAACATATACCCTCTTGCTCCTATGCAAGAGGGTATGCTTTATCACGCCTTGACGGATGAATTGGATACGTATATTAAGCTATCGTGCTTTCAGGTAGAAGGGGAAATCGATCTAGCGGCCCTAGATAAGGCTTTTAACATCGTTATCGAACGACATGATATTATAAGAACGATATTTGATTACTCTTCATTTAAACAAAATATGCAGGTGGTTTATCGAAACCGTAAAGCTGCGGTAGAGTATATCGACATTACAGATCAAGGCGATAATAATGAAGCATATTTAGAACAGTTAATCAGACAATATCGTACAAAACGCTTCGATTTAAGCAAAGACATGTTATTACGAATAGTTCTTGTCCGGATGAAAGAGAATGTCTACAGCATGATATTCCATCTTCATCATATTCTTATGGATGGATGGTGCAACAGCCTAATCTTAATTGAATTATTTAAAATTTATAATGAATTAAAGCATGGCATTAAAGCAAGTCTGAACGAAGTAGTGCCTTATTTCACTTATATTGATTGGTTGAAAAATAAGGATATTAATGAAGCAACAGCGTACTGGAAAGAGTACTTGTATGAATATAAAGAAGTTACAAAAATACCTTTTGAAAAAGAGAGTAAAACGAATGAAATCATCAATAATGAGACGGTATTGGTTATAGACGAGGAAAAAACAGCATGCATAACACGTATCGCTCAGGAAAGTAAAGTTACGGTTAATACCGTGATTCAAAGCATCTGGGCGCTTCTTCTTAACAAATACAATAACACGGATGACATTGTATACGGTTATGTCGTGTCAGGAAGAAATGCTGAAATAGAAGGCGTGGAAGTTATTCCAGGACTGTTTATTAATACGATCCCACTCCGTGTGAAGTTTGCAGAAAACTTGCAGTATCAAGACTTGATGAAGCACATCAGCAGCATTACACTGCAAAACAGCAAATATGATTATGTAAGTCTAGCAGAGATCCAAAATCAGAGTGAGGTTAAGAGTGATTTGATCAGCAGCCTCCTTGTATTTGAAAACTATCCGATCGATGAGAAGCAGTTAAATGAAGAAATTTTGAAAAACAAGGATATAAAAATACTTAATTCTGTGTTTGTACTACCTCATCAACTTATTGAAGGTACGAACTATAACTTAACGCTAGTTGTCAATCAAGACGACACAACGTCGATCAATTTCATATATAATAATAACGCTTATTCAGAAGAGGGTATTTCAAAGATTATAGCTGGATTTGATGCTGTTGTTACTCAGATTATTGAAAACCGACATATAAGCATTAAAGATATTGAGATAGTTGATGATGAGGACAAGCATCGGATTCTACATGAGTTTAATCATACGCACAGTCAGTATCCGAAGGATAAGTCTATTGTCCAACTGTTTGAGGAGCAAGTAGAGAAAGTACCCAATCATACAGCATTGATCTATCAGGATGAACATGTAACTTATGATGAACTTAATGAGAGAGCCAATCGTCTAGCTCATCATTTAAGACAAAAGGGTGTTGGGAAAAATGTTTTAGTTGGTATTATCGGAGAACGTTCGGTGCAAATGGTTATCGGTATTTTGGGCATCCTCAAGGCTGGCGGGGCCTATTTGCCCATTGATCCGAAATATCCGACAGAACGGATGATAACCCTGCTTGCAGATTCAAACACGGAATTGCTGCTTACCCAATCAACCTATATGGAAGCGTTGCGACAGAACATCGGAAGTCATATAGAAGTAATGCTTATGGAGCAAGTCCCTGAGGAGTTGTCGTCGGAAAGGTGTACCAATCCGCCGTGGATGAACAGCTCCTCTGATTTGGCATATGTTATGTATACATCTGGCTCTACAGGGAAACCAAAAGGGGTTATGGTTGAGCATAAGAGTGTTGTACGACTAGTTAGAAACACGAATTACGTCGAATTTGCAGAAGGCGATCGGATATTACAAACGGGATCCGTAGTATTTGACGCATCCACATTTGAGCTTTGGGGGGCCTTGCTGAACGGGATCAGCTTGGTTTTGGTTGATGAGCATGTTCTCTTGCATGCAGAAAGGTTAGGACAAGAAATCAGGAAGAACCTAATTACAACGATGTGGCTGACCTCTCCGTTATTTAACCAACTCGTTCAACAGGATGTAACCATATTTACGGGACTGAAGACCCTAGTCGTGGGCGGAGATGCTTTGTCAGGAGAGCACATTAATCAAGTAAGAATGGCTCATCAGTCTCTGAATCTGATTAATGGGTATGGTCCAACGGAAAATACAACTTTTTCGACCTATTTTGCTATTGAGAAAGAGTTCAGCAGTTCCATCCCGATTGGAAAAGCGATCAGCAATTCAAACGCATATATCCTGGACCGTCACAACCATCTGCAGCCGATTGGAGTCGCAGGTGAACTTTGCGTTGCCGGAGACGGATTGGCTCGCGGGTACTTGAATAATGCGGCATTAACGGCAGAAAAGTTTGTTCCGAACCCGTTTGAACCAGGTGCACGAATGTATAAAACAGGTGACTTGGCTCGCTGGCTGCCTGATGGAAATATCGAATATTTGGGCCGGATTGATGAACAGGTTAAAATTCGAGGCTTCCGCATCGAACCAAACGAAATCGCCCAGCATTTGCTGCTGCACGAGCAGATTCAAGATGCAATCGTAGTGGCCCGTACAGGAGAGGACGGACAGGCATATTTGTGCGCGTATGTCGTCAGCGACGTTGAACTGCCCGCATCAGCGCTGCGTGAGCATATAGCTCAATCGCTGCCGAGTTACATGATCCCGTCGTACTTCGTACAGATGGAGCGATTACCATTAACCCCTAACGGCAAAGTAGACCGTAAAGCATTACCAGAGCCAGACGGTGAGATACATACTGGAGTAGAATATATCGCGCCTCGAAATGACATGGAGCAATCAATTGCACAGGTTTGGGAAAAGATCCTAGGTGTAAGAAATGTGGGGATCAATGACGAGTTTTTCGCCCTAGGTGGAGACTCCATAAAAGCCATCCAAGCTATTTCGCAAATGAGCAATAAAGGGTATTCGTTTGAGATCAAGGATTTGATGGCAAGTCCAAGAATTAAAGATTTGATCGTTCATATTAAACATACAAAAAAAACCATTGATCAAAGTGAAGTATCAGGTGAAATTGAGCTTACACCTATTCAAAAATGGTTTTTAGAAGAAGAACATATTATTAAGGATCATTTTAATCAGGAGCTAATGCTGTTCAGTAAAGATGGCTTTAGAGAAGACAGAATTGAGCGAGCTTTTGATCAAATTGTGCAGCATCATGATATTTTACGAGCAACCTATGTAAACCAGAAATTTATCAATAGAGAAGTAACCAATAAGTTATATGACTTGTGTATTTATGACCTTACGGGAACAGAGATTGCAAATGAATATATAACAGACTTATGCACCGAGCTCCAAGCAAGTATGAAGTTAGCGAAAGGACCGCTTGTAAAATTAGGATTGTTTAAAACGGACAAGGGTGATTATTTGCTTGTATCCATCCATCATATGGTTGTAGATGCCGTGTCATGGAGAATTATTATGGATGATTTTGAGACGCTTTATGACGGACAAGAACAGAAATTACCTTTAAAAACCACCTCCTTTCAAGAATGGGCGTCCAAGCAAAAACAATATGCCAGCGGTTCGGCATTAAAAAATGAACTTAAATACTGGAATAGCATTGGAGAATCGGAAATTAAAGAGCTCGATAAGGAGAAAGTACCCCAAAATATACATGGCGCTAAGATCGTTAAACAGACCATCGTACTGGATAAGGCGTATACTGAAAAGTTATTAACTAAGGTAAATAAGGCGTACGCAACGGAAATCAATGATATCCTTTTATCAGCCCTGACCTTTACAGTGGGTAATTTCAACCAAACCGAACGAATCCTAATTAATCTAGAGTCCCACGGCAGGGAACAAATCATAGACGATGTAGATATAACAAGGACAGTTGGGTGGTTCACCAGTCAGTATCCTGTAGTCCTGCACACCAAAGAACACGTATCAGACTTAATAAAACATACAAAGGATACACTGCGACGAATCCCTTGTAAAGGGATAGGTTATGGAATGCTGAAATATTTATCACCTTTTGAATTGAATGCGTTACGTAAACCAGACGTAAGCTTTAATTATTTGGGACAGTTCGATGAGAATATTTCAGGTGAAAACTTTACGTTATCAGATATTTCACCGGGGGATTCGGTGAGTAAGGATAGCGGCAGATTGTACCCTCTGAATATTTCAGCAATGGTACTCCACAAACAATTTAGTCTGACCCTGAGCTATATCAGGGAAGAATTTAACGATGACACGATTGAAGGATTGTTACAGCACTACATGGAGAGTCTTAAACTGATTATTGATCATTGCATATCCCAGGAATATGTAGAATTAACCGCGTCGGATCTTACAGATGAGAACATAGCGTGGGAAGAATTAGCTCCATACCTCAAGCAAATCGACAATATGAAACGAATATACCCGTTAACTCCGATGCAGGAAGGGCTGCTTTTCCATTCGATGGCGGATAAAGGTGAATACTACCATGTAAATATGGAACTTAGGGTGATCGGAGACCTGAACGAAGAGTTATTTAACAAGAGCTTTAGGGAGCTCGTTGCCCGCCATGACGTATTTCGAACCAATTTTGACAGCAGTAGTTTTAAAGAAAATATGCAGATCGTTTACAAATCCAGAGAGGCTGAACTCACGTACCTCGATATCCGAGATTTACAGGTCGATAGAGAAGCGTATATTGAACAGCTGGTCATAGAGGATAGGAAAAGAGGCTTTGATTTATCTAAAGATATTCTAATAAGACTTTTTGTAGTGAGGATGCATGAACAGGAATACAGTTTGATTTTAAGCAATCACCATATTATTTTGGACGGATGGTCTTTCGGAATCATAAGCAGTGAATTGTTCCACATCTATAGTTGTCACTTGCAAAACTCTCTTGTGGAGGCGAAGAAAGTAAGACCTTACGAAGCGTATATCAAGTGGATAGGATCGCAGGATATGACAGCGGCCTTGAACTATTGGGATGTGTACTTAAAGGGATACGGCACTACAATTGAAATTCCGTTTAAAAAGGCTTTAGCAGCCAAAGGAAAACCACAAGAGGTCATTTTAAGCCTAGATAAAGATATGACTAGACAAATCGAGGTTCTGGCAAAACACACTAACGTTACAATTAATACGATCTTCCAGAGTGTATGGGCGATCCAGCTTCAGCGATACAATAATGTGGATGATATCGTGTTCGGATATATAGTGTCGGGTAGAACAACAAAAATAAATGGAATTGATGAAATGGTTGGTTTGTTTATAAATACCATTCCATTGCGTGTGAATACAACGCATGAGAAAAGATATACAGAAGTGCTGCAAAAAATAAAATCGGATTTTAATGAGAGCGAGCCTTATCAATACTGCTCGATAGCTGAGGTTCAGAAGCTTACTGAGGTTGGTACTGGTCTTATCAATGGGCTGATGGTTTTTGAAAATTATCCGATTGACGAAGATATGATTAATAAGGATATTCAAGAGCAGATATATCTCAACATTAGCTCTGCTCGGATTTTTGAGGAAACAAATTATAGCTTTAATATCAAAGTTATTCCAGGGGCAGAGCTTGTTGTTAAATTTGATTACAACGATGGAGTATACGATGCAGAAGAAGTTAACAAAATAAAAAACCATTTCTCGAATATTTTAAACCAGATCATTACCAATCCGAATATGCGGATTGATGAGATTGAAATTTTGGGAACGGACGAGAAAAGTGAAGTATTGGTAGATTTGAACGATACCTATATGGATTATCCAAAAGAGGATACGATTCAAGGCCTCTTTGAATATCAAGTTACGAGAAATCCAGAAAAAACAGCGGTTATGTTTGGCGAAGATACAATAAGCTACGGTGAAATCAATAAGAGAGCAAATGCATTAGCCAATCTTCTCAGAGATAAAGGGATAAGTGCAGCGTCCATCGTACCGATTATGATGGATCGGTCCATTGACATGGTTGTTGGCGTACTTGCCATCTTAAAGGCAGGTGCTGCTTATCTGCCTATTGATTCGGACTATCCTGAAGATCGAATCAATTTTATTTTAAAAGACAGTAAAGCCGAAATGATGCTTTCAACTCTTAAGCTTACGCAAATGAGAGCACTTGAAATTAATGAGGTTATTGATTTAGAAGATGCGGGACTTTATGCGCTCGCTCATGAACAAGTCGATAATATCAACCGTTCGAATGATTTGGCCTATGTGATCTACACTTCGGGAACGACCGGAAAGCCTAAAGGCGTTATGGTTGAGCATAAAGGCGTTCTTAACTTGAAGTATTGGTTCGAGAGCGATCTGGGGATCGGGAAAGATGAAAATATACTGCAATTTGCCAGTATTGCCTTTGACGCATTCTCGTGGGAGCTCTTTATGGCGCTTTTGCTCGGTAATACACTCTGTATCCCTGATAAGGATGTGCTGCTTAGCGCTGACTTGTTAAACGAGTATATTAGTACACACGGGATTACAACTCTAACATTACCTCCATTCGTAGCAGCTAATGTAGAGGCAGTGAACGGATTAAAGCGGGTAATCACCGCAGGCAGTGAACTGAAGTACGAACAAATTTCACACCTACTCGGTAAGGTAGAGGTTATCAATGCATATGGCCCAACAGAGGATACCGTATGCACAACAACCTGCAAGCTATCACCAGAGCATGAAGCCAAAATTACAATTGGAACTCCTATTAGTAATCATCGAGTATTGATACTGGATACCCATAATAAACTGGTACCAACGGGGATCACCGGTGAATTGTGCATCGCGGGTGTGGGATTAGCAAGAGGATACTTAAACAATGAACAATTAACGCAAGAAAGATTTATAGTTAACCCTTATCAAGAAGGAGAGCGCCTGTATAAAACAGGAGACATGGCAAGATGGCTGCTCGATGGAAATATTGAATATGTGGGACGCATCGACCATCAAGTTAAAATAAGAGGTTATCGGATTGAAATAGGCGAAATTGAACAGAACCTATTACAACTGGCGCAGGTGTCCCAAGTTGCTGTTGTCGATAAGGAAATGGATGGAATTAAGTATTTGTGCGCTTATTATGTATCTGATCTGGAAATTGCCATCCATGTACTAAGGGATTCTTTGAGTAAGAAATTGCCTGCCTATATGATACCTGCTCATTTTATCCGTATGGAATCGTTGCCATTTAATTTGAACGGTAAGGTTGATCGAAAGCAATTACCTGAAATTGAAGGTGTAATAAAGACAGGCACCCACTATGAGGAAGCTGAAAATGAAATGGAAGCTCTCATGATAAATATATGCAAGGATGTATTAGGATTGCAGCAGCTAGGCGTAAGGGACAACTTATTTGAGGTGGGAGGAGATTCAATACGAATTGCTAAAATACACAAAGAATTAAAAAAGGTTAATATCCAAATATCAATTAAGGATATTTTCTATTATGAAAATATACGTGATATTTATAAACACTGGGCAAATAAACAAATGGATTTTAATGAAGCGGGACATGTGGCCACGGAACCTATTTTAACGAGCCTCTTGCAATGGGAGCAGTCACTAACCGACCAGCTTAAAGAGTTTAGTAAAAAGATAGTAAATGAGAACAAAATGATTCAGGCTTATCCACTATCCGCGATGCAGGAAATTCTACTACATACTAACAAAACATATAGTGGTGCGATATTGGATTTTAACCATAAGGTTAATGTACAGCTGCTGCGAAAGAGCATTGAATGTGTTATTAACGAGCAAGACTTATTAAGAAGTACTGTCATAAAATCAGATCATCAAACCATGATCCAACAGTATGACGTGGTTAAGGGAATTGAGATACCTTATCTGGACCTAGAGCATGCCGGTGAAGAGCAACAAGATGCCATTCAAGCCTACATTCATGAGCTTTATGGAGAACATTTAGAGCGTGCAGATATTTTTGGCAGCTTGTTGTATAAAGTAATCATGGTCAAGTTCGCTGAGAATGATTTTAAAGTATATATGCCATTTAATCATTTAATTTTTGATGCAATGAGCTTCGAAATCATCCAAGCGAGCATACGGCAAGCCTATTCAAACAATGGTGAATTAGTAAGACATGACATTTTGCAATATGAGCATTATGTTACAGAGCAGTTGAAGGGACCTCAAGGCATAACGGAAAAAGAACTGATCGAGAAATATAAGCTAAATGATTTTCACGCCAGCTATAGCCAGTATTTCAAAAAATATAAGGAAGCATCATTAATAAATACTACTATTTCCATTCCGATAACAGACGACATTCGTGAATCCATAGAAGATATGTCATGGGATATATCCTTGAAAATATTTTTGAAAGTTCTAGAGCTTAATTTCGAGCTTGATACGATACCGTTTGCAATCCTGCATACAGGAAGAAAATATCAGGCAAACAATTATTATCATACAATTGGGGCGTTTATTGATATTTTGCCTATAAGCGTACGATGTGATCAACATCTAGCTTTTGAAGAGATTAATGAATTAATTAGCTTTGCATACGAGAAAAACATAAATTTTGCAGCATTGATGTCTCGTGAGGAACCGAAGAACAAGTATAAAAAGGTGAGACGCGCCATAAAGGATATCTACAGCTCAGAAGCAATCCGAATACCGATTTTTAACTATCTGGGTATGTATGATTCACAATCAGAGATGGTGGAAGAGCTCAGCAGAATTAAGGAGATTTACGGTAGTCAGACAAACAATGTATCTACCGAGATCGCGATTGCCGTAAAAGAGGATGAACTAATGATCAGGTTATTCTGCGAGGAGTACCAAATAACAAGGATTACACAAGAACTTCATAGCTTGATGAATAACTTTAATAAATTGCTCTTCATCTAAAAGATTCGTGAAACATGTTAAAGACTGGACACATTCACATCAAGAGAAAAAGTGATCATATAGTTTGTTAATGTAAAGCTGGCCCACCCCAAGGCATATCTTTGCTCTGCATGCTGAATAAAGTTTAGCAGTAAGCGTAGCGGTGATATGTCTTCAGGGTGGTATTAGCCACAGTTCATGTATCGGATGCAGCGCATAAAACCTTATGAAACTGTTGGTCAGTGGATTTATTTATATTTTATACATATGTACAAAATACGATAAGATTAGAATAATAGTATTTCAATATTAAAAAGGGTTTTGACAATGGGGATGACCTGGGAAAAAAATCATAAATGGGAAATCTGAAGAAGCTGCCGATCGTGTGTCGGCAGCTTCTTCACGTTTTCAGGCAGTTTGCAGAACCGTATGATAGTAACTAAACAGTATTAGTACTTAAGAAACTCTAAGTTATGATCATAAAGCCTCGGCATTGTCGTGCTGAGGCTTCTTACTAGTAATGTAGGAGCCAAAGGGGGGATTATATTAATAGTTGACATGACACTAAATGGTGTCCTATAATCAAAACGTCACTAAATGGTGTCGAATTAGCTGTTCTCGCTTCGTGGGCGCTGCGTTAGAACTACCGCCTACTTTAGGGAGATGGTGAAATTATCGGTTGTTCCTTGGAAATAATATTTAGGAGAGAGGCAGTTGTGCGTGAGAACAACCAGTTGCGGGATATGTTTGACGCGATTACCGATCCAACTAGGCACCGACTGATTCATCTGTCTGTTTGCAGAAGCGGAGGAGTTACCGCTTCATGAGTTAACCGACACTGTTTCAAGTGGGCTGGATTGCGGTATCCAAGCATTGACAATGCTTAAAGATGCCGGAGTTGTACTTAACTGTAAAGTAGGCAGAGAAACATGGTTTAGGCTAAATGCCTCACCTTTAAAATAAATTCAAGATTGGCTAGCTTTCTACCACAAGTTTGGCGTGTGAATATGCTGCGCCTAAACCACTTATTAGAGGAGGAACAAGAATGAGTTTAACATTATCCTTAGATTTTCAATACTCGACATCGATCGAGAAGCTTTGGTCTGCCTTAACTGATCCAAGCGAGCTTGCCAAATGGGTCATGGAGAATGATTTTAAGCCTGTTGTTGGATACCGTTTTCAGTTCCGCACTGAGCCGAACGAATGGTGGGACGGAGTTATTGAAGGTGAAGTGATTATCGTGGACGAGCCAAACTGTTTGTCCTACACTTGGGCCAGCGCAGGAGAGCAGCATACAGTTGTTTGGACGTTACAGGCTTTAGAAGATGGAAAGGTTAACCTTCATCTTGAGCAAACCGGATTCTCAAATGCTCAAGGGCTCGAAGGTGCCAAGTATGGCTGGAGTGGTTGGTGCGCCAAGCTCGAAAAGGTGTTGGAACAATAGCTAATATTTCTCTCTTTCCATTGGCGAATTAGTGGGTACGGTAGCTGAGTTCTGCTAGACAAGACATAACCGGCTGCAACCTACATGCGGCCGGTTATGTGTTTGAGGGGAAAGCCATCTCTAATCATCTAATTAACACGACTGGGAGGATGTAAAGCATGAGCGAATCTAAACAGGAATATATCGTAATCTCGGCGGCGAGGGAAAATAATCTCAAGAACGTATCCTTGCGCATTCCCAAGCGAAAGATCACAATTTTCACCGGGGTATCCGGATCAGGCAAGTCATCGATCGTCTTCGATACGATTGCCGCAGAATCCACGCGTTTGCTGAATGAGAACTTCAGCATGTTTGTGCGCAATTTCCTGCCGCGTTATCCACAGCCAGATGCGGACGCGATTGAGAATCTAAGCATGGTTGTTATTGTGGACCAGAAGCGGCTCGGCGGCGGTTCCCATTCCACTATGGGCACGATTACCGATATCTCTCCCATTCTCCGGCTTCTCTTCTCCCGAATAGGTCAGCCGTATGTTGGACATACGAACATGTTCTCGTTTAACGATCCGCAAGGCATGTGTCCCGAGTGCAACGGGATCGGTCGCAAACTAGCCGTTGACATGAAGAAGGCGGTAGACAAGTCAAAGTCGTTGAACGAAGGGGCAATTATGCTGCCGGATTATGCGGTGGGCGGCTGGGATTGGAATATGATCGTGCAGTCGGGGGACTACGATCTGGACAAGAAGCTAAGTGATTATTCAGATGAGGAACTGGAGCAGTTGCTGTACGGCAAGGCTAGGAAAGTGAAGATGGATTTCGCCGGGAAGGCAACAAATATTACAGTTGAAGGCGTCATCGAGAAGTTCACGAACAAATATATCAAGCAGGATGTGAAGGCGAAGTCTGAGCGCACACAAAAAGCTGTTGCACCGTACATCACCGAGGGTTCTTGCTCCAGCTGCCACGGTGCGAGACTTTGTCAGGCCGCACTCAGCTGCAAAGTCAATGGATTCAACATTGCGGAGATGTCCGCCATGGAGGTCGGGCAGCTCATTCGAGTCATTCGGGAGATTGACGATTCTGTCGCCGCGCCGGTCGTTAAGTCACTAGCAGATCGGTTGCAGCATCTAGTGGATATCGGACTTGACTATTTAACTCTGGACCGTGAGACGGATACATTGTCCGGCGGCGAGTCGCAGCGCGTCAAGATGGTGAAGCACCTGAGCGGCAGTCTGGTCGATGTCACTTATATCTTCGATGAGCCCAGCGTCGGTTTACATCCCCGTGATGTACACCGGTTAAACGAATTGCTTCAGAAGCTGCGCGATAAGGGGAATACCATAATTGTCGTTGAGCACGATCCCGATGTGATCAAGGTGGCGGATCATATCGTTGACGTTGGGCCTCGCGCTGGCAGTCGTGGTGGTACCATTGTGTATGAGGGCAGCTATCTAGGCCTACTGGAGGCAGATACACTGACAGGTACCCATATGAAGCGACCGCTCCAGTTGAAGCATGATTGCAGGCAGCCGACCGGTAAGCTAACGATCAAGGATGCCACTTTACACAACCTGCAGAACGTTAGCGTAAATATTCCAACTGGAGTGCTGACAGTAGTTACAGGAGTCGCCGGATCGGGCAAGAGTACGTTAATTAACGAAGTGTTCCTTAGCCAGCATCCGGATGCGATAGTCATCGATCAATCCGCAGTAGGCGTGTCAACACGCTCAAATCCCGCTACTTACACGGGGATTATGGATGATGTGCGCAAGGCGTTTGCTTCCGCAAACAAGGTCAGCCAAGGTTTGTTCAGCTTCAACTCCAAAGGTGCATGCGAGAACTGTCAAGGTCTAGGTGCAGTGTATACAGACCTTGCATTCCTTGAAAGTGTCAAGCTGCCGTGTGAGGTATGTGAAGGGAGACGGTTTAAGGAAGAGGTGCTTGAGTATAAGCTGCATGGCAAATCAATTGCAGAAGTACTGGAGATGACGGTGGAGCAGGCATTGGAGTTTTTCCAGCTAAAAGAAGTCGTGCGCAAGCTTCAGGCGATGAGTGATGTCGGGCTGGACTATATTACGCTTGGCCAGCCACTCAGCACGCTATCGGGCGGGGAATGCCAACGCATCAAACTGGCAAGCGAGCTTCATAAGAAGGGCAGCATCTACATGATGGACGAGCCAACGACCGGTCTCCATATGTCAGATATCGGGCATCTTCTCAAGATTATGAACCGTCTCGTAGATGCTGGCAATACGGTGATCGTCATCGAACACAACCTTGAAGTGATCAGCCAAGCGGATTGGATCATCGACATGGGACCAGATGGAGGTAGTAAGGGTGGCCAAGTCGTTTTCGAAGGTACACCTTCGCAAATCATTGATGCTGAGCACTCGATTACGGGAAAATACATGATGTAATACATTTTAGCCTCATAGTAATGTGTGAAATATGAAAATAAATGGCATTTAAGAATAGCTTATAGAAGTTCAATTTAAGAGCACGAGATCAAAGGCTGCCAGCAGAAATGGCAGCCTTTCGCTTTATAATAACTGAAATTGATGTGAAAATATACCTGACAGACTACTCCGCCCGCTAGCGAAGTCGAATATCGTATGCTGCGGTTTTCGGGATGTGTACTTCTAAAAATCTACTTCAATCTACCATATAATGGTCTTACAATCTTGCCCAGCTTACCTAATTTACCTGGTAATTTTTTGAGGCTGAGTCTACTTAATATAAATTTTGGTTTTCTCTTTTTGGACACTCTAGTATTTCTTGGGATAGATGTACCGTTAGTGCTATTTATAAGGTTTAATGTGAAGTTTATGAAATTGCCGACATCAACTCTATCGAAGCCTACTCTTCTACAGCCCGCACCTTGACATCTTTCGATCCAGCACATGGAGAATGCTGTTGTAGGCACATAAGTGAAATAATTACCGTCCCACACATTGTTAAAAGTGTCGTATGCATAAACATAGTAAGTTTGATTAACAGAGGAGCCAGTCACTAAAAGCGAACTTCTTCCAGGAGTAATACGGTACCAGCCAACCTTAGTGTAGGTGACAGGGCTACAACCTGCATCATAATACCCGACTGCAACATATATCGGGTTAGGCGTACTATTTCGAACATAAAAACCCACTGTTATCACTCCACTCTAATAAAGGAACTGAGAACACATCTTTAATCTATGTCAATTTTTCGAGAAAGTAATAGGCATATGGAAGATTAAAAAGTCCAAATATAAAAGAAGTCAATATGAGTTTACTATTCAAGGACCGATCAACGACCACCAAAGAAGACATATACTCTAGACATCACGTTTGACTCGAATTACCAACCCATTTATACTAATTCCACCTTTAGATAAATCGTTTAACATGATCTGACCTAGGAGCGGTTAATGTTACAATGATATCGGGTGATTACATATTTGATGAATTAGGAGATTTCTAAATATGCAGAAAAAGATTTTAATCGTTGAAGATGATATCCATATATCCCAAATTATTAAAATGAACCTCAATATTGTGAATTACATAACGACTGAAGTATACGATGGCTTGGCGGCACTGGAGGCGATAAAGCAAGAGAAATACGATCTGATCCTGCTTGACGTCATGATTCCCCTGCTCGACGGGTTTGCTCTAATGGAAAAAATTCAACCCTACTGTATACCGGTCATTTTTCTGACGGCAAAAAACTCGGTTTACGACAAAGTCAACGGACTGAAGCTGGGGGCCGACGACTACATGGTCAAGCCCTTTGAAGGGATTGAACTCCTCGCCAGGATTGAAACTGTATTACGCAGATACGGTAAAGATGAACGCGTCATAAAGTTCCAAAACATTCAAATCGACTTGGATAAACGAGAAATAACCCTTCAGGGGGAGCCAGTTGAACTAACCCCGAAAGAATACGAGTTGATGGTTGTGCTGCTGAAAAATAAGAATATCGCCCTCTCCAGAGAGCAGTTCATCGATAACGTATGGGGTGGGGATTATTACGGCGAAACAAGAACGGTCGATATGCATATCAAATCGGTGCGCAAGAAGCTTCAGCTTCAGGATCATATTAAGACTGTTTACAAGGTCGGTTACCGACTGGAGGATTGATCCATGAAATTTTGGCATAAGATCTCATTGTTTTCTTTCCTAGTCTTCGTCGTCGTTTTTAACGCAGCCTCGATTCTGGTGATCGAACGGAGCCATAACAAGATCCTGTCGCAGGTAATCAACAGCGCCTTAAGCCAGAATATGAGCATCCACTCAAGCATCGACGCGATTGTTCCGATTCTTCGAATCTATGATTCGCTTGATTATGAGAAGACGGTATTAGCTAATGTCGCCAAGGAATTCGTAGAGAAAAATCGCGATCAACAGGTGTATATAGATATTATGAATGATAAGAAACAGGCGATCTACAGCAATGTTGATTTTAAGATGCCGATCCATCGAGAAGAACTTAGCAAGCTGGCTGTGGATGAGATCCATTATATTCTTCGCGATATCGATCAGCGTACGATCTTGTTCACTTCGAATATTACGGATATAAATCATAAAAGCTATGTCTTTACGTACATGAAAGACGTAACTTCCTTGTACGCGGATCGCTTGGAGCAGTATAGCTTCTTCGCCAAAGTGGATATTGCTGCCAGTTTCCTCTATATGTTGATTATGCTCTTCGTTAGTAGAGGGCTGACAAAGCCGATTGATCGCTTGAATCGGACGGCTCAAGTCATTGCGCGGGGAGGATTTTCGGAACGTGTCCCATTGAAATCAAAGGATGAGATTGGTATTCTGGCTCGAAATTTTAATGAAATGGCCGCGGTTGTTGAGGACAAGATTCAAGTCTTGGAGCGGCACAATCAAGAGAAGCAGCGATTCATCGATAATTTTACTCATGAATTAAAGACACCGTTGACATCGATTATCGGTTATGCCAATTTTCTGCGAACGACAAAATATAACGAAGAACGATTCCTCGACGGTCTGGATGTTATTTATACAGAAGGGAAGCGATTAGAGTCGCTTTCGCATAAGCTGATGGACTTGATATCGTTGCAAGAAGGCCGCAGTCAAATAGAAGAACAAGATCTAGGATCCATCATCACCGAAATGAAACCGGCACTTGAAATGATGTCGAAGGAGAAGCAGGTTGCTATCATCCTTGATTGTGATGAAGGCGGCAGGCTACTGCTGGACAAGGATCTGATCAAAGTACTGATCTTTAATCTCGTAGATAATGCGTTAAAAGCTTCAGCCCTACAGCAGAGCATTACGATCCGGCTCATCAGTCAGAATGAGCGATACGTGCTGGAAGTGATCGATCAAGGGATGGGTATCGCTGCAGCGCATCGTGACAAAATATTCGAGCCGTTCTATATGGCAGATAAAGCAAGATCACGGGGCAATCAGGGGACGGGACTAGGACTCTCTATTTGTCAGAGCGTAGTAAGGATGCACGGTGCCGTCATTGAAGTCGCGAGTGAAGAAAATGAAGGCACGACGATTCGAGTTATCTTCGAACCTATTTATCCGAAAGGCGGAGGAGTTGTTCATGAATAAGCTAATCCTGATGGTCATCGGTGCAGTATTCGTGTTGCTGTCGCTGACGGGTTGTGAAGGCATATTCAATGGCATTGCCAAAGATAAGGTGATCGTGAAGAAGATAACGAAAGAGCCGAATAAGAATGAAGTGCAGTATGAAGGCGTGTTGTCGCGGGATGCGGTGAAGACCGTCAGTCTGAAGGCGGTCAACAAATACTACGATAAGAAATTATCGATCGATGAGGTTCAATTTGGCGAGTTGCTTGCGGTGGACCAAGTGAAGCTGAA
Organism: Paenibacillus sp. ACRRX; assembly: GCF_022346885.1. Lineage (GTDB taxonomy): Bacteria > Bacillota > Bacilli > Paenibacillales > Paenibacillaceae > Paenibacillus_B. The sequence continues at coordinate 117,798 of NZ_JAKRNK010000002.1, read as the reverse complement.
AGAACTGCTGGATCGGGTGGAAAAGGGATATAAGAGTCATACGCGCCCGAGGCAGATGTTCGCATTTGAGATTGACATTGAAGCAGAGCTTAAAAAAATACCAAGCGGTGTATTCTATGTTACCTTGATTCATGATGCTGACCCGAGGGAAGTTTTTGATATTGTTGTGAATGCGAGAGATGGCGATGTACTTCGAATCAATAATGTTGACCAGTCCCCTGTTGTATACAACGATGTCGTTTCAACTCTGCTTATGGATGAAGTCCATGGTGTGGCGGAACGTTTCATTCAAAAAAAAATAAATGATCCATTATCGCAGTTAACTTTTGATAAGAAACAGATTCGTTGGGGCTATAAACCGGAAGTGTATTATTTGAACAAGGCAAATCAAATGATAAAATATAGTGTTCAAGTTCAAATGGGGACAAAGCAGGTGGCGGGATTCAGTAAAGACGTGATGGCGCTCCTACAATATTATACAGAGTCGTAAAGCGACAATTTATGGCCGGCTGCATCTGCAGTTGGTCTTTTTTTGCAATTTGTACGCTTGAATCTAAATTTTACAACTCCTATATAAGTCTATCTTACTTATCATATATTCGCCTACTACACTAGGGTTCATGGCACAGTATGTTCATAAGGGAAAGGAAGAAGATAATGAAAAAAACGTTATTCATGATGTTAATGATTCTATTCATCATTTCGGTCTCAGCATGCAGCACCCCTGCGAGTAAGGGCGAGGCACAAAGCGAAAATAAAAACACAGAAACGCTAAAAGAGAAGAATGCTCCAGATTTGAAATTGGACGGGGAGAAAAAAACGATCGTGTTCTCCACCTATTTTCCAGATGAGTTTTATAAGCAGGCAAAGAAGAAATATGAAGCCAAACATCCTAACATTACGATTGATCTCAGTTATGTTGAGAGTGATGACGCACATGGCGAAGAGGATAGCGAAAAGTTTATTAAGACGACGAATACGGCCATGTTATCTGGCGCAGGACCGGATCTCATTGCGATGGACTTACTGCCGATAGGAAGATATGTGAATAAACAATTGTTGGTCAACATGAGAGAGTTGATAGAACATGATCCGTCTTTTCAGAGAGACCAATATTTCACAAACATTATGGACGCTGTTAAATTAGACGGGGGGATCTATGGCATACCGCTGAACTTCTTCTTGTATGGCCTTGCAGGCAATGAAACGGTGATCAATAAAAGCGGGGTGGAGATCAATGATAAAAGTTGGAACTGGAGTCAATTCGTCGACGTGGCCAAGGAACTAAAGAATGCGGGTCCTGCCAACAACCAATCAGTCTTATTAAGCGAACCGCATTATTTGTTAAATGAAATGGTTAAAGATCAATATGCTACCTATGTGGATCAGGCAAACGGTGAAGCCAAATTCGATTCAGAAGGTTTTACTGCTCTGTTGCATCAAGTTAAATCGTTATTCGATGAACAGGTGGCTTCGGAGACAGCATCACGATCGATATTTTGGAACACTTCGATTGTTTCCCCGGCGGACTACATTCGAACGATGAAGCAGAGTGAGTACTATGGAAAGGGATATGAATTTACGTCCAAGCTGTACGCCAAACCTCATGCAGACGGGAAGGAAGCGGGAGGATATTTCAGAACCTACAAGACAATCGGGATGAATGCCAAATCGAAGGTTAAAGCGGAAGCATGGGATTTCATCAAATTTATGTTGTCGGATGAAGTACAAGCCAAAGCAGGCAGCGCGGGTTTTCCATTAAATAAGCACGTCTATCAGAAACAAGTGCAGGAGCTGCTGCAGGAGGGCAAGGTAATATCAGATCAAGAAATGGGACCACTGAAGGGGAAGGTATTCGACGTGACAGCACAGGATCTTCAAGGGTTGGAGCATTTCCTGGCTGAAGCGATCTATCCGGTGGAGTTCAGACCTTCCAAGATTGACGAGATCATTACGAATGAATCGAAGGCCTTCTTCAGCGGACAGAAGTCAGCCGAAGCCGTGGCCAAGTTAATTCAGAATCGAGTGACGACTTTCTTGAATGAATAACCAGCTAAACTTGTGGCGGATCGTGTGACTTATTTGAATGAGAATACGTCTATCTTTCCATTATTGAAGGCGAAGAATGAACCTTGATCGACAATTCAAAGACTGACAGAACCAAGGCCAGCTGCAAGCGCAGCTGGCCTTTTTACGTTGTGCTGCCAGGTGAGTTCAGCTTTTTACAACTCCATTACAAGTCCATCTCACTTATCATATATTCGCGTACTACACTGGTAGTGTACAAGCCGATGGCAGGGGACTATGCAACGAATATGGCTTAGTAAAAAGGTAAAAGCGAATGGTTCATTTTTCGCATTCGACGTGGATTTAGGAGATGTTTAACATGGTGGGAAAGTGGTATCAAGGCACAATATGTAAGCTGCTGCGGCAAGATTGGAGGATAGCTGTTCTTTTCTTGGCGCCGAGCTTGCTAGGTTTCGCAATTTTTTATCTTATTCCGTTTGTCATGGGATTGTTCTATTCATTCCAAGATAGCGCAGTGGGTGGGTCGTTTGTTGGTTTTGATAATTATAATGAACTGTTTGATAGCGGCTCCTTCCGTAAAGCGGCAGCAAACACATTCCTATTTACCGGTATAAGTGTGCCGCTGATCATGGTTTTATCCTTACTATTTGCGATTTTGCTTAATCAAAAGTTATTTGTTCGGAATTGGCTGCAGACAGCTTTTGTATTGCCACTTGTGGTACCCGTCGCCTCTATCGTAATGATGTGGCAAATAATGTTCGACTGGAATGGTACAGTGAATGTATGGATGCAAAGCATGCAAATTGAACGGATCGATTGGATGAAATCAGATTGGTCCATGGGCGTGTTGGTTGCCGTGTACACATGGAAAAATATCGGATACAACATCGTTTTATTTTTAGCCGGATTACAAAGTATACCTAAAGATTACTATGAAACTGCAGACCTCGAAGGTGCCGGCAGATTTCATAAATTGATTCATATTACGCTTGTCTACTTAACTCCGACGATATTCTTTGTCATTTTAATGTCCATTATTAATTCGTTCAAAGTTTTCCGTGAAACGTATCTGATTGCTGGTGATTATCCACATGACCGTATTTATATGCTGCAGCATTATATGAACAACATGTTTCTATCACTCGATATTCAGAAACTGACGGCCGCTGCCACCTTGATGGTCGGTTTCATTTTAATTAGTGTGACAATTATGCTATCAATAGAACGCCGTTTTCGGAAATTTATGGATTAAGTATAAGGACGGTGATATTGTTGGCTAAATTTCGTAAGGTTGCGTTAACGTTGGTGATGGGAATAATCGCCGCGATCATGCTATTTCCCATTGTTATCACATTCACTAACTCGTTGATGACGGAAGGTGAGATTGAACACAACTATAAGCTCATTGGCAAGATGATCAATTCTGCAGCAGGTGAAAAAGATGGATTTGTTAACTTGAAGCTGGTTCCCGATTGGTTGTCCATTCATCAATATGCAGAAGTGTTGGTTCATAAACCGATGTTCCTTCAAATGTTTTGGAATTCCGTATGGATAGTTACACCGATCATCGTTGGGCAAGTGCTGGTCGCATCTCTGGCGGCCTATGCTTTTGCCAAGCTCCGATTTTGGGGACGGGATAAGTTGTTTGTCGTTTATTTGATGACCATGATTATGCCGTTTCAAGTTACACTGGTTCCCAACTACCTTATAGTGGAGAAGCTTGGACTAATGAACACAACATCTGCGATTATTTTGCCTGGAATTTTCAGTGCCTTCGGTGTATTTATGTTAAGACAGTTCATGCTGCATATTCCGAATTCGTATATCGAAGCTGCCAAAATGGACGGAGCGGGGCACTTGAGGATTTTTTATAAGATTATTGTTCCTCTTATTCAGCCTGGAATTGCTGCACTAATTGTATTGCTGTTTGTTGACAATTGGAATATGGTCGAGCAGCCCCTTATTTTTCTGGAGGATTCATTCAAGCAGCCATTATCGCTTTATTTATCGCGTGTCAGCGAAGGGGCCCGGGGGATTGCTTTTGCTGCATCTGTGCTGTATATGGCCCCAATGGTGCTCTTGTTTTTATATGCAGAGTCCTACTTTATTGAAGGAATTCAGCTATCCGGAATTAAAGGATAGTGATATAGGGGTGATTATAATGGAATTACAACATACAGATCAAACGAAGTCTGAACGTAAGCGAAAGATTCGAAGGTTGTCTGGCTGGTTTATTGGCCTCCTGATTGTTTTTACGCTGCTCAGCAACACGATAATGGCTCTGACTCTACCTAAGGTTGTTATAGTAGAGCCGAGTCGGGGACAGCTTCTTCATACGTTCCAAGGTAGTGGTGTATTAAAGTGGAGGGCAGAGGTAGCATTAACGAATAGTACAGGTTGGAAATCGGAGAGGGTAGATGTTAAATTAGGGGATGCTGTAAAGAAAGGGCAGAAGTTGGTCCTATACAACAGTACAGAAGCGGAACAACAGATTCTGGACGAACAAGCGAGTCTTCATAAGCTTAAGCTTACAATGGAAGAACTGCAGAGCAGTTTTATGGAGGCTGTACATAGCGGGGATGAGGAGAGCATACGCAGCGCCAAAAATGTAATCGAGATCAATAAAATTGATCAGGGATTTCAGCAGCGAAAAATCCAAAAGCTGCAGGATCACTTGACTAATAATCGCGCATTGGTTGCTCCGTTTGACGGAATCGTCACACAAGTCAACGCGATAGATGGCCTCATTTCATCCAATGGGGGAGGAGATGTACGTATCTCCAACGGAAGCCTTGGATTTGAGTTTGAGTTTTTAGCCCCTGCGGTTGTAGCTGATCTCTTGGAGATAGGACAAGAGCATGATGTTCTAGTAAATAAAAAAATGAACAAGCAAGTTGAAGGTAAAATTGCAGAAATCGAAGATGCAAATTCTATTGATACAGGTTCAGTAGGTGAAGGTGCGATCTTGAATTCTCCAATGAAGCGTATTGTGGTCACGATACAAGACAAGAGCTTAAAAAGAGGCGATAGAGTTCATATGGAGCTCACTAAAATGACGTCTGATGATGCGGTATTGATACCCAATAAAGCTGTGCACGAAGATGGAAGCGGAAAGTATGTATTTACGATAGAAGGGAAAGATGGCCCGCTTGGCAATACATTTTACGTTCGAAGAACATCTATTATTGTGGCGGATTCTAATGAGCAAGTATCAGCCGTAACCCAAGGTGTATTTGAGCAAGAACAAGTCGTCGTCGAGAGCAGCGATCCTCTGCAGGATGGCGATAAGATTCGAATGCCATAATTATTTTGTCTTGGGGAGCGAACCTTTTTCCGATAGAGCGACAATATAGTGTGTAAGCTGGTTACTCAGGAGGGCCCTCTGAATGCAAAATGAAGATATGTACCAACTACTTATAAAAATGAAAGATGGTGATCAACAGTCGTTTCATACGATGTACGATGCCACCTACCATGACATCTACCGAACAGTCTCCTTTCTCGTGGATCATCAGCAGGACCGGGAAGATGTCATGAATGAGATCTATATGCAGATGTGGACCTCACTTGCTAATTACGATACGAATCGTCCTTTCCATTTTTGGTTAAACGGCTTGGTCATCCGTCAAGTGCAGCGATTTCGGGTAAAGGGCTGGAGAAGGTTCCGAATTTTTGAACGCGTCCGTGTCTTCTCCCGGGAAGAGTCTCATTGGGATCAACCTACTGTGTTGATGGAGGGGACAAACCAAATGATATCGCAGTCAATACGAAAACTGACCGATAAACAGCGGACAGTGATTATCTTGCGCTTTTTTCACGACTATACGCTTGAGGAAACTGCGACTTTGCTCGATATTCCGCTGGGTACTGTCAAGTCCAGATATCATGCTGGCTTACAGGCGCTTCGAAAAAGCTTAGGGGATCTTCCCCGGGAAAGGATGGAAATGATCAATGACTATTGAGCGCACAATCCGTGAACATCTGCACAACGAGGCAAAAAATATGACGTGCCCACCGGCCATTACCAATCGAATAGAACAGTCCTATTCTCAATATTTGAAACAAAAAAGGAGCGAGATAACCTTGAAAAAACGATTAATTGCTGGAATAGTTGCGACTGCTATTTTGATTCCGACCGCAGCATTTGCTGCGCCTACCCTGATTGATATATTTACTAGAACACCAATGACTGCTGAACAAGTCAAGGTAGATAAGTTGGGCAAAGCAACACTTGAGAAGCTGTATAGCGCATTTCCGGAAACAAGATCGTTTAAGATTATCGATGCAAGTTACCTTGGTGACCCGAGTGATTCAAGCAACACAACGATCCAACAAAGCATCGTACTGCAGGAAAACGGAGAGACAGGAAAAAAGATTACGCTTCATGCAAACGGTATTACGGGTGAGATTGAAGATCTGACTCAAGAGAATTGGGAGCCAAAGCAGAAACCACTCCATTCTTTAACTGATCTGGAAATTAAGGCGAAGGTGGATGATCTTATTGTTAAAATATATGGCAGCATTAAAGACTACGAAGCTGCTATAGAGCAAATGGAGAACCCGGATGTGAAAACATGGATGTTGAGTTACACTAAAAAGGAGTCAGAAACACCTTTCTACCAAGTATTTGTTTATGGAAATACAATTAGTCTTTCTCAGGTAGGAGGCAGTGATCCTACTCCTTCAAACCTTAAAGTAGAAGGTTTATTCTCTTTTAATGGTAAGACAGATTATACTGCTGATTCCTTTTTAAATGATGAAAAACTGTTTTCTTTACTACAAATAGGCCCGACAGTATTAAAACAAGAATTAGCACAAGGTAAATCTGTTGTGGAGATCGCAGCATCTAAAAATGTCTCTAAACAACAAGTGATTGATGTAATTGCAAGAACACAGGCTGAAAACCAATATAAAGCGGATCATGATGGAGGAACTATTAGCGAGCTTTTAATGAAGAAAATGATGAAAGCTGTTGAACCAAAAGTATTGGCAGTCATTGAACATAAAACGGAAACAGCATGGTAGCAATAATAAGTAAAGGCAAATAAGATTGGCAAAATACCAAGAGGCCGGTATCCTTTGCGTACAGGAAACCGGCCTTATTTAGATTAAAAGGACCTCACATGTTTGCTGAACATGAGGTCCTATTTCTATTAGATTGTGTTTACAAGTCATTAGGAAAATTGGCGAAGTTTGATTAAAAAAGCGTTTAATTTCGTTCAGATGTTCGGGCATATTAATTTGCCACCAGGCAAAACATTGTATAAATAGGGCATACAAATTTGAGTTCGCCGTTTGCTGGAGTGATTTGCTAGGGAAAACAGCTGCGGTCAATAGCACTGGTTCTTATTTGGTTATCTCTTGTACCATGTAGTACCAATTCCCTTCCTTCAACAGCACATGGCTCATGACACTAATTTTGTGTGAATGCCTACGAAATGACATTTGCTCGTATAGCTGTCTGGCACGTGGATTTTTACCTGAAACATGCAAACTAAGCAATTTCAAGCGTGGCTCTGCTTGAGCATGCTGCCGCGCCCAATCCAATAGCATGCTGCCAATGCCTTTGCTGCGATGGCCTGGATGGACAGCTACATCAGCAATATAACATTCTCCAACTTGTGGCTTATGCTCTAATGACCATAACCCGAGGAACAGCTTAACAGCGTTCCATTTGCTGAAACGACTAAAGTTTTTCCACGAAGCACTTGCTTTCTTTTCTTGCTTAATAATGGAACCTACGTTCCATTTGATTGACAAAGTGCCGATCACTTCCCCCTCATAGACTGCAATCACTCTGCGAGTGGTCATTGCAGCTGGAAAAAGCTCAAGCAGACTTGCGAAAAATTGTGCCAGATCGTCATCATTCAAATTCGTAAGATGCTGAAATTTCCCTCGAAACCCGTAAACCAACAATCGGCCGACCTGTAAATTGTACTTGGCCTGCATAGGTTCAACCGTTATTCCTGCCGCTGTCATATTCAGCCCCCCCTTCGAAATGAGCACCTGCGTCAAGCAAGACTTGGAGTTCGTAATGAAGCTCATTATTGCTAAACAAAGATAAATAGGACTTCTCAATCAGAATGAGAGGGCCTGCCGGAACATAAGAATGTGCTGCTGCATAGTCATAGAACCGCTCAATGGCTTGATCAAGCTCATCATCTTCTAGAATGGAGCACTGCAGGACAAGGTAGTTTCCTTCAGGCAGACATAAATCCCCGGGCTTTTGCGTTTCCAGGCAGAAGCTGACGGTATTTGAACCATCACATATAAAATGAAGGTCCAATTCAAACAAGTTGGGCAAGCTTTTTGTTTGAGCAGCCAATTGCTTGGCACTAAGCTTTGTACCGATATCCATTTCCATCCAACGTGTGAAATACGTGGTGTCTCGCCGTTTTATATGATAGGGAGTGGACATATTCTTTAAGTTTTTTTGTTCTTGCTGCACTTTTTGAATGAACTGCTGCAGTTCTTGAAGGCGCTGTATCTCGACCTCTATTTTGCGAAGGGAACGATGAAGAAGCTGGTCATATTGATCCGCAGAAAAGGTGGTCATGCATTCTTTTATCGATTGAACAGATACTCCAAGCTTACGCAGCAGTAAAATATGGGCAAGCTGATATACCTGCTCGATGCTATACAATCTGTACTGATTGTCGTCTGTATACGCGGGTAGCAGGACTCCTTTCTCTTCAAAATAACGAATTTGATGGATGGACACGTTCATAAGCTTGGCTAACTCACTAATGGTAATTTCATTTTTCACAACACTCACTCCTGAGCTTCAATCTTGTCGTAATTAAACGATATACCTTAGGTCTGACCTAAGGTCAAGTGTTTACGTAAATTTATTAGTTAAAGTGGGAACATATCATGCTCACGCTTCAGCAGATGACCGCACTTATACAGGCATCCCGAGCAACTACAAAAGAGTTGCTTGGGATGCAAGTTATGGTGCTTATGTTGCAGCAGTACATTCCATCCAAACACCTTGCTTGACTCTAGGTCTGACCTAGGGACTAATATGAACTCATCTATCATTCAACCCTCGCTGAAAGTGGAGTTGGATGTTACGTAAATAGAACGTAATAGAGGAGAGATGGAATCGTGCGTGGACAGAAAATAGCAGCATTGCTGTGCATAATGTGTAGCGTAGCAGTGGTCGCCTGCACCAGTGTGGATACACAAGACAGCATCCCAACACAAGCCCCGCAAGGAAGGGTGGTAGGTGTTAGCACAATAAGCAAACAGCCGCTAACGACAAATTATTCGCTTTCAGGTACATTGGAGCCAGAAAGCCAAATGTCAGCAGCCTTTGAGATTCCCGGGCGAATCGTGGAGACAACTGTTCAGATCGGAGATATCGTTAAAAAGGGAAACATCCTTGCTAAGCTGGACACGTATCAATATCGACTTCAGCTTGAGCAAGCGATCCAAGGTGCTGCACAGGCCAAGGCCGCGCTGGACAGCGCTGAAGCTGCTATCCATGTTTCCACTGCGCAAGTCAAGCGTACTGAAGCGAATTTGCTCGAAATAAAGAAAGGCGCTCGAATACAGCAGCGAGAGAGATTAAAGAACGCCGTAACCTTAGCTCAAGCCGCCTGCGAGAAAGCTCAAATAGATGCGGAACGTTCCCATCGTTTATACGAGCAAGGATTGGTGTCCCAAAGTGATAATGAGAGTGCTCAGCTAGCACTGACAAATGCTCAAAATGCAGTCAAAGACGCAGAATCTGCTCTATCTGAAATGCAAGCGGGCGCAACAAAAGAGCAAATGCGTGCCGCATCCAGCATGTTAGATGAAGCAAACTCGGGTAAAATGGCAAGCATTGCCGCCAAGAAGCAAGCAGTTGCTGCGTATAATGCAGCACTTGGTGCGAAACGACAAGCGGAATTAGCCTTATCCAAAGCGGCGCTTCTTTCGCGCTTTGATGGTGTTGTATTAACAAAGTCATTTCACAATGGAGAACTGGTTGCAGAAGGCCAGTCCGTGTACACATTAGGTAATGTGGACGAATTAAAAGTGCTCCTACCCTTACCGGATCGTGAAGTCAAGCAGTGGAAGCCCGGCACGGCAGTTGATGTCAGCTTGTATGGTTCGACTACAAAGGGAACGGTCAACAAAATTTATCCGATTACAAATGCAGCAACGGGCACGATTAACGGGGAGGTTGTCATTAACAATGAATCGCTCGGTTGGTCTCCCGGACAAGTCGTTAAAGTGGGGCTGCATCGAGCGGGGCGGGATGTCATTCTTGTTCCGGTAGAGGCGGTTATCCGTAATGGCGAGAAACCTTTTGTGTACAAAGTAAAAAAAGGGGTGGCTGCCAAAACGATTGTGCAGTTAGGGGAACACACGGTGAACAATCAGTTTGAAATTAGCGGCGGCCTGCAAGTAGGCGATCAAATTGTAACAAAGGGCGCCGAACTGTTGTTTGATGGCGATCAAGTTCAAGCTGCAAAAGGAGCTGCCCAATGATCGAATATTTAGTAAAAAAACGAAAAATAACGCTGCTATTTTTTATTATGGCCATGATCGTGGGAGCTTTTAGCTTTGTCGGACTCCCCCAGCAGGAAATGCCGGATATTGTTATCAAGTATGCAACAATTACTACGATCTACCCTGGAGCTTCCGCGCAGAAAATAGAACAAACGGTCACAAAAGTTGTGGAGCAGAAAGTAAAGGGAATTCAAGGGATTAAGGAAATCATATCGGTATCATCCGAAGGTTATTCTTCTATTACTATTAAGGCCAAAGATGAGGCAAATACAAAAGAAGTATGGGACAAATTGCGCAAAAACGTGCAGGATGTGCGAGAAGAATTACCCGAAGGAGTCAAGGTTCCGGTTGTAAATGATGACTTGGCAAGCTCCTTCATCGGTTCTTATGCGATCACTACAGAGAGTAAAAAAGATCTGTATAAGCTTAATGATCTGATGATAAGCTGGCGAGACCAACTGCGGGCAATTCCGGGTGTTGCCAAAGTAGATCTGAATGGAATTCCTAAGCAAGAAGTTCATATTAGTGTCGACAGCAATAAATTGCAGCAGTATCAAATCAACTGGGAGCAAGTATTGGTGGCTGTGGAGGGAGAGAAGCAGCGTGTTCCGACCGGGGGCATTACTTTTAATAACAGGAGCTATCAGCTGATTGTCAAGGATGCCGAACATCTTGATATTTTAAACAATCTGCTTGTGACCAGATCTGAGTCTGATGCGCCTGTCTATTTAAAGGACATTGCTACGGTGGAATTTACTCATGCCAAATCGGAGTACTATGCTTACTATAATGGCAAGCCTGTTATGACTATTGGGATCGGTGCTGAAACAGGCAGCGACGTGCCTGCGATGAACAAGCTTGTCCAGGGAAAGCTTGAACAGCTAAAGAAAAGTCTTCCGTCGCAAGCTCAGTTAATAACTTTGTTTGCCCAGAACGATCGTGTTGATGAAATTTTCACTAGTTTAACGAAGGAGACTGTTATCGCCATCGCTGCGGTGATTGTCATATGTATGCTTGGCATGAGTTTGCTCACGGCTTCCTTTGTGGCATTGGCCATTCCGATTTCCATTGCGATCGGTTTAATCTTGCTGCCGTCACTGCATGTAACGCTTAATGAAATGTCTGTAATTGGACTTATTATCGTACTTGGCATACTAGTTGATGATGCTGTCGTCGTTAATGACAATATTGAGCGAAGGTTGACAGATTTGGGGGAAGAACCCCATGTTGCTGCGGTAAAAGGAACCAAAGAGGTAGCGATCTCCATACTAACGGCTACGCTGGCAACGATTTCCGCATTTGCGCCGTTGATTTTTTTGAAAGGAGACATCGGTGCATTTATTAAACCCATTCCGATTGTGATCTCCTTAACGATGCTGGCATCGATGGTGATGTCTTTAACGATTATTCCGATTTTTCGCGAATGGTATGAGAAACGAAGGAAAGACAAGATCGCTTCGATCCGTTCCAAACCAGGATTATTAAATAAGCAAATCGAGGCAATGGGACGTTTGTATTCTGATAAGTTAATGAAGAAAGTCATTAAACGTCCATTCATCGTAGGCTTCTCAGGCTTGCTAATCGGAACAGCAGCTTATTTCTTGGTGGTGTTTGTTCCAATCGAACTGTTCCCAAAATCAGAACGTCCAGAGCTTACCATTAATGTCGAGATGCCGGCAGGAACTTCGCTGCAGGAAACGGATCGTGTTGTTAACCATGTGGCGAATTGGATAGGAAAACAGCAGGAGGTGGATGTATTTTCATTCAGTGCAGGCGGTAATGCTCCCTTACTATTTTATGATCTGGATGCCGATCCTACTGGACAATATTCACCGACAAGCGGAAATGTGATGGTGAGATTAAAAAAAGAAAAAGTGAATCTGCCTGCTACCATTCAAGCATGGGATAGCAAATTCAGACAAGATTATCATGGCGCAACCATAACGGTCAGCGCTCCTTCGCTAGGTATTGCTGTGGGCAAACCTGTTTCCATTCGTATCGCAGGCGAGGATATGGAGCAACTGCAAGCACTGTCACAGCAGGTGAAATCGATGATTGTGAACACCAGCGGAACTTATAATGTGAAAGATGATATGGGCATTGAGCAGTATGGTCTAGAACTAGATATTAACAAACAGGCAATGGATCAATACATGGTGTCCTATGCGAATCTGACACGTACACTACTGCTTGCAAGCGACGGAATTGCGTCAAGTCAATACAACACAGGGAAAAATCTGATCAGTATTCGCTTGTTCATCGAAAAAGGTGTCTCTGATCCGAACGAACTCTTCCATCATTTGAATGTGACCAATGCAGCAGGAAAACAAATTCCGTTATCTCAAGTGGCGGTGCTCAGGCCGGCTTTCTCCGTTCAGCAAATTAAACACTACAACTTAGCGCGTACGATAACAGTGGATGCTGATGTGAAAGGTCGTACGGCTACTGATATTATGACAGAAATTATGGGGAAAATGAACGGAATCTCGTTCCCAGAAGGCTTTAGCTGGGCGATTGGTGGGGAAACATCCGAGCAGGATAAAATCTTTTCCGAATTAGGAGCATTATCTGTTTTCGTAATTTTTCTTATTCTGATGTTAATTACGATTCAATTTTACTCCGTGTCAATTCCATTAATTATTATGACTACTGTTTATTTGGCGGCAGCAGGTGGAATCATCGGTATATTTATTACAGGCATGCCAATAGGCTTTATGAGCATGATGGGGATTATTTCTTTGGCAGGTATTGTCGTACGAAATGGCATCGTATTGATCGAGTTCATAGAAGATGCTCGACATACGGGGGCTGAGCTGGAGGAAGCGATCATTCAGGCAACTGCTGCTCGTTTCCGGCCTATTCTGCTCACTTCGTTGACGGCAATTGTTGGCATGATTCCGATTGCGCTTATCGGTGATATTTTGTTTCGTCCGATGGCAAACACAATCATTTTTGGTCTTATTTTCTCGACAATATTAACCTTGTTTGTGGTTCCATCCTTGTATCTGGTTGTCGCACGTTACAAATTGAAGCGCCAGCAACGACGGCACGAACAGCAATTGAACAAACAAATGAAGCAACACGACAGCACACATTTATCCGTTTAGAGTCAAATGAGCTTGTAGAGCGGAGTAATCCACCTGCGTTTGCCTTATTTTTTGAATGTCATTTTAGTTCCGTTAAGGGAGGAAAACTGCATGAACAAAAAAACAATCTTGGCATCAATAGTGCTTGCATTGTTTGCGAGCTCTGCTGCAACGGCATGGGCTGACAGCAGCACGTCAATAAATAACATCCCGGATCAACCCGTAATGTCGACGGGAGATCAGGCAACTAAGGACAAAAAATTACCGGCCTCGTTTGTGGCTTCACGACCCTTAGTTGAGATTTCACGCTTAACTTTGGCTGATGTGCAGTCGCGAGCTGTATCAGATTCCTTTAACTTAACATTGCTGCATCTCAAGTTCTATGCGCTCGAGTCCAAACGGGCTGATCTTAAAACACAGGCTGACCATATGACCATAAGTTGGCCAATGGATCCTTATCAATTACCAGACACACCAGAGAAAATATTAAGTCATGCAGTTTATCAGATTCCACCAGACGCTACTCCAGAGCAGCTGCTCTGGCTCGGTCCAACTGTAGAGACAAATGCTGTTGTGAATGGGTTGACGAGAAGTGTCAGCGAAATTGTATACGGAATGAACGATATGCTGCAAGCGCAGCGGAACGAACTAGAACTTGCTGTAAAGCAGTTGGAACGTGACAAGTGGAATTCAGAGCTTGACCTGGTAGAGGCTAAGGAAGTGATCAAGTTAAAAATAACGAATCAATACGTACAATTATTATCCTTGCAAGAGCAGCAGAAACTGCATGAAGAGGCGCTGCAGCTATTGAATAGAGAGCGCAAACGTCTATTGGCGCTGCAAGGGCAGGGAATGGCTGCAACAGATAATATGAGGGAACTGCAGTTGAAAATATCCCAGCAGACAACTGAAATAGAGGTTCAGCGCATCAACTATCGTCTCGCTTTGCTGCAGCTCTGCTTTGATCTAGGTATTCGTTACGATCCATCTATCGTATTGGCAGATGTAGAAGCGGGTGATGTTGTGCTGCCAAACCGTAAAAGTACGGAGGAAATATTATCACGATCGTATGAAATGAAGCGAAAGTGGAATGAGCTAAAACAGGCATGGTGGGAACAGGCAAACACAAAGACTTCTAATGCTCATGGAAAAAGCTATTTGGGGGCAATTATGGCACTTACACTCGCGCAGACAAAACAGACTAATGTGCAGGTAATGAAACACATTAATGCTACTTATAGCGAGGCAGACCATACTTATCAGCTGTACAAAACAGCACAAGTAGAGGCAAACGAGGCAGCTGCCAATTATGCCATGGTACAGCGCTGTGTTAAATTGGGGAGCATGCCATCCCATGAGCTTAATCAAGCCGGCTTTCAACGGCAGCAGGCGGACATGAAAGTCAAGCTGCTGCAGCTGCAATATGTCGTGATGAGGAGTAAGGTGGAGGCTATGGAGAAGGGGTTTATTTTTGCAAATAATAGCGAGACGGCGATTACGGAGTAAGAGTAGAGCTTGATTTCAATGAAAGTGGAGCCGTTCATTCAGAACGGCTCTGATAATTGTAGCACCAACTGCTCTGATCCGCAGTGTATTTAGGGTTCTGGTCATTTTGCCATTCCAATTTGTTCTCTCCTCAGTTTTGCTGCGTATATGTTATGTCCTGATGATACCGCACTTCTTTAAACATCGTGATCAATAAGACTAAAGCGGTTGTCTCCTAATTCACTTAACTGTAGGTAAGTGAGGGGAAATGGGGAAAAACTAGATTTGATAGGGCTGAAATCGCATAAAATGCGATTTTTTTGTTATTTCTAGACTGACATAAAATTAGTCAACACCTGCTCTTCACAATACCGCATAGGCTGACTACAACCATACAAAACATGAATGTGTTGACGAAATAGTAAATAGTGTATATATTATATATACACAGTAGTTACTCTATAGACGATGGTGAGGTGGAACATGAACATTATCATATCCAACGCTTCGAGCGATCCCATTTATATGCAAATTATGAATCAGATTAGACAGAGCATACTGTGTGGGGAATTGCGTGCTGGTGATAACCTCCCTTCTATCAGACAGCTGGCCAAAGATTTGCAAGTTAGCGTCATTACAACGAAGCGTGCCTATGAGGAGTTGGAGAAAGAGAAGCTGATCGACTCTGTTGTAGGCAAAGGGTGTTTTGTGTCAGGGGCAAACACAGATTTTATTCGGGAGCAGCGAATGAAACGATTAGAGGAGAAAATGATTGAAATCATACAAGAAAGCAAGGAATTAAGTATGAGCCAACAAGATGTCATGAATTATCTGACTTTATTGTTCGAGGAGGAACAGATATGAATGTAATAGAATTACGTAGCCTTACCAAAAAATATGCTCAATTTACAGTGGACAACGTATCTCTCGATGTAAAACAAGGATACATTACCGGACTCATTGGCCCAAATGGTGTTGGTAAGAGCACCTTGATCAAGATGATGCTCGGTATAATCCGTCCAGACTCCGGGAGTGTAAAGATTCTAGGCTGTGATATGCCTGCTCAAGAAATGGACATTAAGCAGCGCATAGGCATTGTGTCGGATGATTGCTTCTATTATGAGCATCTTACGATTCATGACATGAAGAAGCTGATCGCGCCTTTCTATAAAAAGTGGGACGAACCGAAGTTTAATCGGTATCTTGAACAGTTCGAGTTGTCACCCAAGAAAAAGATTGAACAATTATCCAAGGGGATGAAAGTGAAGTTTGCTCTAGCTGTGGCGTTATCGCATGAGGCAGAACTCCTCATTATGGACGAGCCAACCTCAGGTCTAGATCCTGTGTTCCGCAGGGAAATGCTCGATCTGTTGGCGGATATGATGCAGGATGAGCGAAATTCGATTATTTTCTCGACTCATATCACGACAGACTTGGATCGCATTGCCGACTACATTGCTTTCATCAATCGTGGAAAGCTCGTATTTAATGATACGAAAGATGATGTACTCGATAGATACGTGATCGTAAAAGGCGATTCACAACTGCTAGATGCAGATGTTCGAACACAATTTGTCGGAATCCGTGAGACAAACGTTGGTTTTGAAGGCTTAGTAGATAATCGGCAGGATGCTGAGCGTTTATTTGGCAGTTATGCTGTTTTGGACAAACCATCGTTAGAGGATATCATGTATTTCACCGCTAGAGGGGGCCAAGTTCATGCTTAACCTAGTCCGAAAAGACTTTATCGCTTTAAAAAGCTCATTTTGGATGAGTCTTATGTATCTAGTTGTATTTAGTGTCGCGTTTATTCCAAAGATGTCATCATCTATTCACCTTGTTGGAATCTATACCGCTTTTGCAACAATTATGCTCGGCACATTGATTGATATTAAACACCATAATCACATTTTTCTAGTTACACTTCCGATTAAACGCAAGCAGATTGTCCTAGCCAAATACGTATCAGCCATTATTTATACGGTAGTGGGCGTCCTTGTTTCTTATGGGATTCATTTGCTCGTTAATCTATATTTCCCGGAGCTCAACAAGCCTGATTATTCGATCAAAGACATACTCGGTCCGGTAGGCATAACTCTTGTTCTAACTTCCGTATACTTGCCGCTTTTTTATGCATTTAGCAAAAAGGGAGCCACTATTATTAATGGTGTGTTTATGATACTGCTCATTGCACTGGCACAGCCTACAGCTATTTTTATGAATTTGATTAGGGAGGAAGGTTCTAGCAGTAGTCAAATTTTTTATTTGGTGCTAGCGGGTATTTCGCTGTTGTTTATGGCGTCCTATTTCATAACTGCAAAGCTGTTTACGAGGAAGGATCTTTAGAAATAGCTCCATCTCTTAGTAGCAAATAAAACGACTCATACTTTGAATGAAAGGACTACGATGTAATGCTATTGACAGAAAATCAAAATATGAAATGGATACGTTTATTGCTTGCTGGATGGGCGACATTAGTTGCTGCCCTGTTTCTAGCTTCATCTTCTGGTGATGTTACTGTACAGATGTTCGGCTCATCAAAGCATGCTCAATATTTGGTTAAGAGTATTGTGATGAGCGGGCTGGTAGTTCCGATTATTTTGTATTTGTATCAGCATCTCTATCGGATGACTGGTGTAAAACCCCAAACTCCGATCTATTCCTGGAAAAGGGGATACCACTTTATTACCGGGATTCTACTGGCAATTGCATTGGCTGCATTGAGTTTCATTGTAGCTAGTTCGCAAGGGTGGATTGTCATTGAAAAATGGTACCCTCCCAATCAGTGGTTCACTGCGCTGCTCATTAATCTATTGTTTGCAGTTTTTTATGAAGCTTTGCCAGAGGAGCTAGGGTTGCGAGGTTTGCTGTATGATGTATTACGCCATCGATTTCCCGCCTGGCTGTCTGTATTATTTCAAACTTTACTATTTGTATGCGTCACGACAGCGGTTGCCCTAATTCAAGCATTCGTTGGACTTGTACCTGGAGTATCGATTGACATCTCTTACATCGTAATAATTATATGTTTTGGAGTAGGCTTGCAGTTACTCCGTTTATGGACAGGTAGTATCTGGACGTCGATTGGTTTTCACCTTACATACTTAGAAATTATGAGGTTTGTCATCCTCCCGCATGCATATGGTGTACCGCCAATCATAACCTACCACGAATCAGAAGCTGGAATCGGCATGCTATTCGCTATCGCTATGATGCAGATCGGGGGCATAATTGTGTCACTTGTTATACTAAGTGCACAGCGTATTATCCGGAAAAAGCATATTAGTTAAACTCGCGAACTGGATAAAAGCCACCTGCACAGCATTTGAGCTAAAGTTATGAACCAACTTACATAAGGAAAAAGACTTAAATCTATAGGACATAGGTATGTTTTATTGAACAACAGTAATGGGATAGGTTGATTGCTTTCTTCCTGAGCCCATATACTAATCTTAATCAGGCTATGGACTCCCCATTTTCCACCAGATCCATTATGGAAATGGGGACTACGACTCCCTAATTTTTCACTTCCAACAGTATGACCTAGTTGATCACGGAGTGGACTGAAATGAAACGAACGTTCATAGATCAGTTTAAACGAATTTTAGGAGCAACCCATTCAAAGCTTCCCCTGACAAGCAGCTAACGTTGAACCAAATCATCATTGGAGGGAAAACAAATGAGCGAGGATGTTGTTACAACTGGATGGGATGCCATCGAAGAGCAAATGGTCAACATTTATGGAGCACAGGAGCCGAAGCATTACGGTACGATGATTTCGTATGAGCTGGGGGGACATGATCCGCTGGATGGAATTAGTGTCTATAAGGCAGAGCAGCCGTTTCCGCACTGGCACTTCGTCACCTTTGGATTTTCGGAGCTGTATGAAAAAGAATCCGAAGATACCGATTACAGCGGTTTCGGATTCGAACTTACGTTTCGGCTCACACGCGAGGAACATGAAGAGGAGCCGCCAGCTTGGGCGCTGAACTTACTTCAAAATATGGGGAGATATGTATTTAGCAGCGGAAATGTGCTTGCTGCTGGTGATTATTTGGATGCCAACGGTCCCATCTGTTTGGAATCTGATACGAAATTAACAGCACTTGTCTTTATCGAAGATGCTGAGCTTCCTGCCATACATACACCAAACGGACGAGTCGAGTTTGTACAAATGATTGGTATGACTGAGGACGAGCTGGAAGCGATTAAAACATGGAATACACTGAAAATGTTAGATGCTTGTCAAGTGATGATGCCGGGTTATATCACCAATTTATCAAGGGACTCCATGCTGCAAGTTCCCGTTATTGCTGAGGCTGTGCAGTGTGGCATAGAACGTGACGGTTCCAATACCGGATTTTTATTTGTGGATCAATTATCATGGGAGCCTGGGAAAAATCGTCTGCTTACCAAGACGCCAGCAGTACTCACTTTAGGAGCGAAACAGGCCGGTACCGTTGCCAAACTGATCCGTGGCCGCCTGCTGAAAGGGAAGGAACTAACACTTTCCAGCCAAGACTTGCGGGTCATACTGGCGCCAGGGGAGGAAACACGTTGTGAGAGCGGAGAAAAAGAAGTACGGTTGACATTGGATACTGCGGCAGCCGCCGAGCTTTCACAAATCATGCAACCGCAGGAGAGCGTACTCATGCTTTCCACTTACAAAGGATTGACCATTCAAGTCGTAAAAACGTATATCCGAGATCAAAATGGGCAAGTCGTATCCACTATAGGATAAGAAGGACTTATTTGGAACTCTCCTCAAAGATCTGACGATGCACTTCAATTATCATTTAGATATATATTTTACGTAAATTAGGCTTCCCTGCCCTTCTGCTCTAAACCGTAAATAATAAATCAAGCAATGACCACTTCTTAATAATTCTATTAGGGAGTGGTTTTTGTTTAGAATATGCACAGAAGAACATCGGAAAATCTAACATTGCTAGGTGAATTTGTTAACTATTGCACAAATAATGAGCTATTTCACATCGATCGAGGTCGTGAGTTTAAAAACAAATGAATAGATGAGAAGTAACAGGGTTCAACATTGATCGCTCTTTAAGTATGAAAGGTTTCCCCTCCGATATGCTGTGCTGAGGCAACGTTCAAGATTATGTCTGATATTGTGTAGACAGTCCATGTAAATAAGATGAACGATGAAAAATGTGAGTTCTATTGTAGGGAGAAGTCTAAATATTATGAAGATAGTTGACTGACCATAAGATACGCAAAGAGAGGAGAAGGTGAAAGTTGAAGAGAGTGTCGGAGATGAATGAGGATGAATTTAAAAGGTTAGGCATATTTATGAATCAAAACGTACGTTATGCAGCGTATTCAATCGGTGACTTTACTTATGGACAGCCAGATGTGCTCTCTTGGGGAGAAGGAGCAAGTCTTACCATAGGCAAATTTTGCTCTATCGCACCACGTGTGACTATTATGCTTGGTGGAGAACACAATGTGGATTGGGTGACTACTTATCCCTTTAATCCAATATTTTCGCAAGCGCAGGCCTTTTTAGGACACCCCAAAACCAAAGGTAACGTGATAATCGGTAATGATGTCTGGATCGGCATTGACAGCTATATCTTGTCTGGTGTAACCATTGGCAACGGTGCTGTTGTATCTGCCCGGAGCCTCGTTACTAAAGATGTGCCCCCATATGCTATTGTTGGAGGTAATCCAGCCCGGATTATACGTTATCGCTTTTCCGATGAACAAATAGCGGAGCTTGAAGATATCGCTTGGTGGAAATGGCCGATCCATCACATTTTTTCTACGCTGCCGTTGTTACTATCCAATCGAATTGATGAATTTATTCAACAAGCAAAATTGGAGGGCACTATGTGAATTTTTACTGAAGTACCTTTTTCCGACCCATACTTGGTTCCACTAAACCGGAGACCATTGCAGAGTAACACTGATATATTTGCGCTAAAGGCTTTGACAGGTATCGTTTACCTAGCAAAAGTAATGCGTTCCGCATTATAAAACGAAGCTTCCATTGCAGCGAAGTTCATGACAATAGAAGCGGTTATCGCTGATAAATCTGAAAAGAATGCACCAGCTATACCTGATATGGGCGGCATGGGTGGGATGGCGAAATGATGTAATGAGGCCCCACTAGCCTTGCTGCCACATGGTTTTTCTAAAAAGCACACCACGGGATAGCATTTGGGTATAATGTGATCCCTACAAGGGAAGAGGCCTCTTATTTGTTCACTGAACTTTTGAGAAGCCTCTTTTTATTTATAAACCGTGGTTCAAAATTTCTTACCTCACAACAAGGGTAGAGCTTACTATACTTGCGTTTAAATATCATGTGAAATCAATCAGAAAATTTGAGTTACCAATAAATTACTAAATCCGAGTTGTCCCAGTTGAACCGATTAAAATAAGCTAGAAAATGATATTTACAAGTTGAAATGTATGGAATATAGTGAAGGTGCAACATCTTCTAAATGCTACTAGCCAGCCTACCTACCACTTCATTTCCTTTAGTTCCTACCTACCTTGTGTTCTCTCATTTTATGACTGTTCTTATCTGATTGTTACCTTCACTTAAGTATATATGGCTACGTTTATGACACTTCAAACTCGTTTGTAAGGGGTTACAATGTGTGCTTGCTTCGGCTAAATCATGATTAGGTTGTGCCAATAAGGAAGCTATTTATTATACGTTATATCTAAATATATGAATATAAAAGAGTAGCATATAATTGTGTATGCGCTTACATTATATGCGATATGTACTTTGACTAGGGGGGATACAACGATTGATTGAAATTATATCGATATCCACGGATAGATAATGTTATATAATGCATCGCTATGTTCTTCAACCTGAACAAGAAGCTACATAATCTAGAAAGGGTGAGTGTATTGGCTATGAACATGGAAGACATGAAGCTGCCTGAATTTTTACGCACGAATGAGCAATGGAGGATTGGAGATTATTTACCTAATATCACAATTCCCAACTATGAAGATTTAAAGCTGTATGATCTAATCGACGACTACCTGCTCGTAGCGGCTTTAAGCACAAATTGTGCCCCATGCTTGCCGGCAATGAAAGCATTGGATGCGTTCATTCAAAAGCACCCGTACTATAAGTTGATTATGTTTGTAGTGACAGATGAACATAAATTTGAGTTGACCAAGATGGCATTTCATGAATCGGCTCGATTATATATCGCTACAGAAGAAGTGATGTCTCAGCAGATAAAAGTACGAGGATACCCATGGGCTTATGGACTCAATTCAGAAGGGCAAATCATTACGATTGCTCATGCTGGAAGGGTTGAGTTTTTAGAAAAGTTGGCAGCGCCGTTCTCACGATTTCACAAACCAGTCATGGTTGCAGAATAAAAATTAGGAGGGATGCTGTGTGACAAAAGTTAAATTTGAGGATTTATTCGCTCCCGGTGCAGGTGAGAGACTCAACAATTTTATACCTGCTCGATTGCAGGCGCAGACGCCAACTCCCACAGTCATTGAAGGGATGAGGTTCCAAAGCGATGGCGTGTATGACCATTTTGAGAGCCATCCCTCAGCTATTGTTGTGATTGTTTCTTTGACCTGTTTAGGCTGTATTGATATGCTCCCAGACCTGAACACTTTTGCCAGCTCATACGAGGGCAAATTTATTATGATTTGCAGTGGTGCGGATGAAGAAATTCAGGAGCTAGTGCAGCACTTTCAATATCCGTTTCCTGTCGTAGCAATGTCGGATACAGAATATACAGCTAGATACGGAGTAGATGCGACCCCATATGTGTTTCATCTGGCAGGGGGGATGATTACGCATAGCTACTCTATTAACGGAATAAGAGATTTACAATCGTTAGCAAGTATTGTCAAGGGGGCGAAGTTGTGATTTGGGCTTCCTATTTGCTGGATAGCTTGCTGGCAGCAGTGTTTTTTGCGGCCTTTTATTCTAAGGTTAGCCGTATTCAAGACTTTCAATTATCGATAGGTTCTTATCGGTTATTAAAAGAGAAGTACCTAGCTGCTGCTGCGAGAGGGGTGTTGACGACAGAGATTCTATTATTTGTAACGTTTGCTTCGGGTACAGCATCATACGTAAAGGAAAGCATGGCAATTGTTATACTGGCTTGGTTTACGTTTGCACTGCTGTGGAAGCGAAGACGTGCAAATGATGAAGCGGCCACCTGTTCATGCTTTGGCTCGAATAGTTGGTTGAACCGATATCCGCTTACCCGCAATCTCGTACTGCTGGCATTAGCGGCAGGGAAGGTGTTCCTGATTCCTGCGTTGGGGCAGGGTGCTTCTGGCTCATGGCTTCAACTGGCGATCAATACGCTCCTCATCTGTGGCTACTTGCTTATAGCGGATCTTCGAAGCAGTTTACAACATAACAAACGATTGAGGTTGCGGCTATGAGTATATTATGGGTGTTATCTGGTACGGTCATGATGATGACGCTGCTTTGCCTTCTGCTGTACCAGGCAAAGTGTTCAATAAAAAAAATGGAGCGTCGTATATTTCAAGAAGCCAAGCAGGAGCTAGCATTAAATCAAAACAATGTAATTATTATAGGGGTCGATTACGCGCATTCTTCTTTTAAGAAAATAGACGCCATTATGTCTAAAAGCAGCAGCCAGTCGAGTAATATTGTAGTTGTCATGCATGGACCTGATTTTTTGGTTCGTATGAAACAGAAGATATGGAAAGGATGCGGGCATGTTCTCCCTGCTTCAAATGAGGCTACTTCCAAGTGGACCGCATTACTGCGGGAGAAGACAGAAGTAATAGCGTGGAATGGAGTTCGTTCTGTTCGATATACAGAGGTAGAAATGTATTTAGAAACACAGCTATATAAACAGGATGGTAAAGTTCAAGAAGGGGAGGCTGTATAATGAGCACAGGTTTAATGGGTCAATTGGTGGTCGCTGATCTGGTTGTAAGTAATAATACAGAGAAAGCGCATACGATCCAACATGTTCGTAACAAGATTGCTGTTCGCACCTATCCTGCTGTAGCTATTATTCATGTATGGGTGAAAATATGGATCTTGGATGAAGCTGAGGATGTGGTGTATTTAAATGTTCTTGGCCCCAATGACGAGATGATCTGGGAGAAAAAGTTTGATGACATCGTCAATGTGAGATCTTCAGAGATGCCTGCGGGTAAAGATTTTAGCTTTGAGGTTCGGTTTGTGGTACACAATGAGGGCATATTTAAGGTTGCCATGAATGATCAATATGGAGTTGAGTTGGCAAAGTATCCTGTTTATATCTGTTGTGATGACAACTAAATAAGGAGATAGCGCAATGCAACAAGCTCTTACATTTCTTTTTCCCTTATTGTGGAAGGTGTCTCGATTATCTTTATGTGCTTTGCTGCTTATCACCCTTCTTCAAGCGTTTGTTCCTATTGCTCAGCTATCTTTGACTAACGAACTGGTGAACGTTGCGGCTTCACTGTTCAAAGTTAATTCTAATGATCTCATGTCTCAAGCAAAAACTTTAGTTACTATACAACTACTCTTGTTACTCGGTGGCGCTTTCATGCAAAATGCTCGCAAATATGTCGAGCAGTATTTTAATCATCGCACCGCTTTATATTTTGATGAAATGTTATCTACAAAGGTCAATCGATTATCCCTCTCTTACTTTGATAGTCATACCAACTTCGATCAACTTCAACGCACAGCATTTAGTCTGAATCTGCAAGGTATCAATCTAGTGTTTACGATACTCAATATTATTCAGAGTATTGTTACTGTATCAGGCTACTTCCTCATCTTATTCCAATTTCACTGGTTATTGTCGGCTGGCATGATCCTGCTTGTGTTTCCAATGCTAGTATCTTATATCTACGAAAGTAAGATCAGATTTGAACTTATTTTAAAACAAACTCCCGATGACCGTATGACCTCTTACTTAAGTCATGTGCTGAAGAGCAGAGAAGCGGCTAAAGAGCTGCGTGTATATGAAGCGGCTCCATATCTGATTGAGAAATGGAAGCAGCTTGCTTGGAGCATTGCCAAGCGAAAGCTCTCGCTTGAGAGAAAAGTGATGGGGATTACGTATGGAGTGCACACCCTATCATTAGTTGTATTGAGTGGAATGGTGCTATTTCTACTCCACAGTGGCGCACAAGGTGCATTGGAGATCGGCAGCTATGTGGCTTTAACACAAGCACTCTTTAGTACCCAAACGTCTGTCCAAGGAATTGCCCAGAGCTATTCCCGCATTCATCAAGACATCAAGCACGCCAATGAAGTTATACAATTTCTCCAACTTCCAGAAGAAAATGGCCCAACACAGACAGAGAACTTTCCATCTCCGATGACAACTGGGATTGTCGTAAACAACCTCAGCTTTAAGTACCCAAGCTCTATTCATCCGATTCTGAATGAAATCAGCTTTACGATTCAAGCTGGAGAAAAGATTGCTATTGTTGGGGCTAACGGTGCTGGGAAAAGCACGCTGGCTAAATGCTTGCTTGGACTATATAAACCAGACAGTGGTTCCATCTATGTGGATGGCATTTCCTTAGAACATGTTAAGGAAAGCACGATGCGTGCCCATATGAGCGCTGTCTTTCAAGACTTTCTTCAATTCCCATTTTCGGTAAAAGAAAATATCGGCATGGGTCAGATTGAGGAAATGGATAATATGGAACGTATGCTGCACTCTAGTGATCTTGCTGATTCCTCATCTTTTATTAAGAAACTTCCTCAAGGATGGGATACGATACTAGGCTCCAAATTTACGGGAGGTCAGGAGCTTTCCTATGGGCAATGGCAAAAGATAGCTGTGAACCGCTCTATTTTTCGCAGCTTTGAATTGATTGTGTTAGATGAGCCTACCGCTTCGCTTGATCCGATGACGGAGTCTTCCATCTTTCGTAACTTGATGGAGCTCACCGTTGGGAAGACCGCCATTTTTATTTCTCACAGGTTAGGAAGCTGTCGCTATGCAGATCGAATTCTAGTATTAAAAGAAGGAAGCCTCATTGAGCAAGGGAATCACGAGGAACTAATGGAGAAGGATGGCGAATATGCGGAGATGTTCCGTAATCAGGCAAGCTGGTATACGAAGGAATGGGAAGAAGAACCATTAATTACGGGGGGAGTTAAATAACATAAATGCTAGAAAGGAGGTGATAAAATGCCTAGTAAATGCACTACAGATTGCCCAGGGTACATGTATGATTATTGTGCACCATCTGGTTGTTCCTTTCCTTGGCCGGCTAGTGATAGCACGTTACTGTATTATTGTGCTGAATTAGACTGCGCTTATCTGATTGGCTGTAGCTGTTAGTTCTAGGTGAATTGAAGTACCTCTTAAGCCTATTATGATTCGTGTGTATGCGGTCACGTTGCTAAAAGTTACAAAGGAGGTGAAAATGATGTCTTGTCCTAATCATCAATGCCCAGGAGATAAATGGGAGGCAGTGTGTTATAGCGGATGTCCGTATCCTGGGCAGTCCAGTGTTATGGTTGGTTTGTGTCCAGAACTTAATTGTGGAGAATTTGGATACTGCGGTTGCGATTATTAGGTTTAAGCAGTGGTAAAACTTGCAAGATTTCATTGGCAATGCAGAGTTAATCGAATATGAAAGGAGGGGTTTACTAATGGCGTGTCCTAACGGAGAATGTCCAGGAGGCCGATGGGTGACAGAATGTGCTGGAGGTTGTGGTTATCCCTATTCAGGAGATGCAATAATCGGTGTTTGCTACGAACTGAACTGCGCAGAGTTTGGCGGCTGTGGCAGCTGCTCTTACTAGCTGCAAGTACTTGCGAATCCGTAAAAGATACACCAGATTTTCAAAACGATATGAAAATCTGGTCATATCGCAGGTGAATAGGTGACTTATTGTGCAGAGGATTGTAGACATCTATATCCAGGTACAACTGCAATCTGTAAGTTGTTATGAAACGTGCTGCCATGAGTTTGATAGTAGCGGTATTTGTTCGTATTAGATGAAAGAGGTAAAAATTTAGATGAATGATAAGCGTTCATGACATCGTACATAACTTATATTGTTATATTTGGATGCTTGTCGAATATTTATGTGAGCTTCCTCCTGGTACCACAGTTAGAATACATTTCTGACTGTGTGGCCAGGAGGAATTTTTATTTATAAAAATACTTCAATGAATCAATTCCATCCATTTAAACCCTTGTAGAAACAAGGTTTATCAGGCATAGAAAAAGGAGTGATTTCCCAAATTGAGCTCTCTCAGGCTGATTGCAACTGCTGGACCACTTCATCTACAAACAAATTTGTAGCATGAAGGCATCCATTATCCTGTACAATCCGTCCTTCCTGCAAGCGACGGTCCAGCCAATCTGTAATAAAGGATGGAGCGTAGCCGCCAAGACTGAATTCTCCACCGAAAGTAATCATCTTCTCATAAATAGTCAAGTATTGTTCCCGGCTAGTATCTGGGTATGACTTTGTATATAACCAAAACTGCACATCATACATCACATAGGATAATTCATCCGCATGGAAAGAAAAATGACCTTTTTCTTCAACAATCTGTGTACAAATTCGACGGATTTTCTGTTCAAGCTGTTCCACATCTGTGATTGCGGCGCAAAGTTCTTCAAGCAACGGTGAAAATTTGCCGTGGGCCACTTTATCAAGAGCGGCATGTTTGTCCTCTTCAGAGGTATCATACTCCTCTTCATTCACTAGGCCGCTAATAAACGCTTCAAAATTATCGGCCAGAAAAGTGATTTCATAATCATCTTCTTGATCCACATGAATAACTTCGGGTTCACCATCTCTTCCACATGCGCGGTAGTCCAGCATCACAACGTCATGACCTGCTGAAGGACAATCACAGATTACGACGCCAATGTCTGGATATCCCCATTCCTCAATCATAAATGTGCTGCCTAAATCTCCGCAGAGCGAGTAGCTTTTCTCACGTCCAATACCCATAATGCCGCTTATCGCAATATGGTCCTCAGCCCAGGAAGTTGCTTCCTCCGTTGGAAAGCAGGCATTTTTCGGAATCCCACCATTTTGCTGCTTCATCAGTGTGATATAAGAGGCAGGGAGCTTGTAACCAAGCTCTTCCTCGATCGAGATAACAAGGTCATCCATTGGCGGTTCGGATTGATAGGAATTCCTTGCATACTCACTTTCCTCCCAAAAATCGGTCAGCGGCATGTTCGCTAACAGAACTTGATTCGCTGCTGTTCCATGCGATTCCAATGCCGCTTTCCTTTTGGCCTCAATTCGCCGCTGTTCCCTTTGCTGCTTCTCGGCTTTTTGCAAGCTCCATTTTAACAACGATTCGGTGTGCTGATCACCAGCATTGAGTTGGTCTGCGTTGCGTAAGGCCTTAACCGCATCCTCATATCGTTTCAAATGGTATAAAGCAAAGCCTACCCGATAGTGCCACAACGGATCAGGCTGGCCCGCTTCCGCTATTAGTTCAAAGTGATGAAGTGCTTCTTCATATAGCCCCAAGTTGTTATAGGCTCTGCCCAGGCGATTATTCGTCTCATAGTCCCGGTCCTTTTCAAGAATAGTTAAAAGTGCATCGACGATTTGTTGATGTTTGTCTTCTTCATGCCATTGGTTTAATTGTTCAATGTGTACGGGATTCATGGCAGCCTCCGCTATCAATTTTTTAGAAATGAGAATATGAAAGATCAAAATTCACTGCAAATTCATTACGATAATTTGATCCAGTGAGGATAGATGAGTTCATGGGTATCGCTAACTGCTGGATACAGGCAACTTTGCTTTAGACCGATGACATCCATGCAACACTGCCACCAGCAATTGTTAATAGGGCGCCACCCGCAACTATCAAATTGTGCTTTTTATCTAGTTTCAGCTCCCCAAACATCAGTGGCAGCATCCATTTAAATGCAAGCAGCGCGAAGGCCCCCTGCATAAATCCCCAAAGCACCAAACTTTTGGCTTGCATCAGGTAGACATCAATGGAATATGGAGGAATGAAGGCCAATGTGCTGCTAGTTCGTACGTTCCGATAAGTAACGACCATATACACGATCAATGTAAGTAATGTAAAAAAGACGGTAAGCGCAAATTTGATCATGTCGAGCGTAAACCATTTTTTTATGGACTTGGATTGCGGCCAGCCAATCAGAAAAAAGACAAATCCCACAAAAACGGCGCCACCCACAAATACAAATTGGATCGTATTTATAGCGGCGCTCGCCATTAGAAGCATAAATGTCATGATTTCCTCCTGCTAGATAGGATGAATAAAACTCATTCTATCTAACGATCTAATGATTACAGTTTGCTATGGGTAATGGCAGGTCTGGATTGACAATCATTTGCAGAGGTCCTGTAAGTGAGTCAAAATACGGCTTGGTATCTTCTGCCTTTATAAATAGTAACATCAATATTTGGCTGTGTACATGAATATGAGAACCGTGATTCATAGCTAGTATGTTGCAATTGGAATATGTTACAATCCGATTTATATATGAATAGATGTTGATTATCCGCTCATATGAAAGACTGTTAAGTTGAAAAGTTAGTGAAAGTGTGTAAAAAACGATAATTGTGAGCACACGAAGGACATGCAATAGAGAACGGCTAAAGACAAAGAAAAGGTAGTGAACTTCATGCCCAAACACGAAACTCAACCTACTCCAGCCAGTAATAGCTCTTCATTTTCTCAAACCACCACCGATTTTTGGCAGGCACCGTTTGTGAACGGCAGTCTCCTGTATCACGATGAAGAATTTACGATTATTATCAATTCTGACCTGAGCGAAGACAATCGGGTCATGGTACTGGAAACGACCGATGGAAAAGTGAGCGCTGTTCTGACGCCAGCACTGGCCGATAAAGCAGGACTTACAGTACAAGAAGAACTGACAGAAGCCATTTTCCGGCAGAAATTGAATGGAGCCGGCATTACGCTGCATGGTGCAGATTATCTGTTTTATTTTACAGAAGAAGATAAGCACGTATTAGAGCAGGAAACCGTTAAGGGTGATTTACGTCAGCTGACAGTACAAGATGACGTGGTATTTTCTGAATTTCAAGCCTCTGCTTCGGAACAAGATCTGGATGATGCTTATGTGGAATTGGATCACTGGGCGGTATTTGGCTCTTTTGACCAACACAACCTGGTCTGCGCCGCTAGTATGTATCCTTGGGAGAATGCACAAATTGCGGATATCGGTGTTCTTACCCTGATAGCTTATCGCGGGAAAGGCCATGCCCGCAATGTTGTGCGCTCTATAAGCAGGTATGCATGTAAACAAGGATACGAACCCCAATACCGCTGTCAACTTGATAACTATGCATCTACGTCATTAGCCAAAGCGGCTGGTTTAACGTTGTTTGGAAAATGGGAAGTCGTTTCACCCGAATCTGCGAATTGATGGTCTGACTCACATTTCTTGCTCTCAATTTTATCCATACATAGACGTGCTTCATGCAAATGCAACCGCATAATAATGCGGTTTTTTTTTGATTCTGTTTACAGGACTGGCCAATGACGTTGAAAAAAGGGGAGGATTCCATTCCGAGCATCTTAGCCCGCAGCATCTTACAGGATGACACAGCATTTTCAAGTGCAGAGAATGAACGAAGGTTGTTTAGGTTCGAATGAAATTTTTAGATCAAATGAACTTTTCTGACCTTTATGATCTCTTATCTATAGAAAAGGGGAGTGAACATGAACGTAGGCCATCTTGTCAGACAAGCGCAAAAAGGCAACAAGGAAGCTTTATTACAACTCATTATGGCTGACCATAATGCTTATTATCGCCTTGCATACAGCTACATGGGAAACGAGCATGATGCTATGGATGCGATGGAAGATATGATCGTTGTACTTTACGAGAAAATTGATCAATTGCAGAAGAAAGAAGCGTTCTACAGCTGGAGCAAAACGATTCTTGTCAATCGGTGCAAAACATTACTCCGTAAAAAGGATAGCGTATTTCCACTAGAAGAACAGCAAGCAACATCCGCTGCTGTGTTAATAGACGATAATCCATATCGCGACACCGAGTCCGAGATGGACATGCAGGTGCTGCTGTCTCATCTGAATGCACAGCAGCGAGAAGCGATCGAGCTTCGTTATATTCATGATCTACCATATCAAACCATTGCGGACATGACGGGCGCTCCGCTTGGAACTATTAAATCGAGAATCTCACAGGGGATACAAAAATTAAAAGTGATGATCGGAGGTGATCGTTATGACAACGATCGAGGAGAAATTAGAGGCGCATAAAGAGACCTTAAATCAAATACATGCTCCGTTAGACTTTGAAAGCAGACTTCGAAGTGCGCTTCACAACGTTCCAACCAAAAAAAGAAATCGAAGCAAAGCCCGTGCATGGATTGCATCCGCTGCCGCAGCTTTTATTCTTATCGTTGGCGTATATGAGTATCCGGCCTTAGCTTATTATGGAAGTAAACTGTTTGGAAGTGTTAGCTTGAACTCACTTAGCTTTGCAGAGGTGATGGAGCAGGGAATCGGACAAAGGATAAATAAAAGCACAACGTTTAAGGACGGTACTGTCCTTACCATCAATGGTGTAATTGCTGACGATAATGTATTCCGTATGTATTACACAATTGATCGGCCTGCAGGCACTGAATATACAAATCATGATTTTGTACGTTACAGCTTTGATCAGCTGCAAGGGTTCTTGACCAATTCCAAACCGCTTGGAGGAGGTGGTCACCCAGGTAAAAACAAGAGCCAGTTCGTTGGAGACGTTGATTTCGAACCAGTTAGTCCATTTTCTCGAACATTAACCCTTACTTTCAATGAATGGCTCGATAATGGGGAGAAGATATCCTATCCACTTTCCTTTGAGTTTGAAGCAAATAAAGCAATGAAGAGTGTCATTAAAGAGGGTCTTTCCGAATCCATCGCTGTTGATAAAGGGACTATTTATTATGACTCCATTACAGCTTCACCAACTTCAACCCTTATAAAGGGACATTATGAATTAGAGGAATATCCGAGATTTTCAGGTGAAACCAAGCTTTATGTGAATGGAACAGAAGTGGGAAGAAGTCGAGCAGGGGGAAGTAATCCGGACTTCCAACTTAAATTTGAGCCACTCCCAACAGACCATATTCAATCCCTTGAGCTTGAACTGGTCAATTTTGAAGGATATCACAAAATACAAGAACCAATCTTGCTTGCGTCACCATCCGATCGCTCCATTAAAATAGGGGATGAAAAGTTCTGGATTCGCAGTGTTACCCAAACGGCAGCAGGCTATGATGTTGTCATTGCGAGAAAACAGTTTACGTTCTTGGATACGGACGGTTTATCCATACGAGCTGGCGGCAACGTAATTCCTGTGTCATCAATCTCCGAAGAGCGACAGTGGGATTTGAAGAATGGCAACATTCTGTGGGAACAAACATATTCGTTTATCACGACAGACAAGCCGGACTTTCTATTGGTAGAGGGGTACCAATATATTAAAACCCACAAGAAGAAAATATCGATTCCTGTAGATTACAACAAATAAAATCAAGTGTGCTTGTTATATCAGCTTCGGTTCACGTTTTATCGTTAAGTTAAATAAAAGCAGAGGCTGCTGCTACTTGAACGAATTAATAGATCAGCCTTGTTTATTTACCGTAGATATTATATAATTTCCATAATTACTAATGAAAGAGAGTGATTTCCTATGACAGTCAGCTCTGTTTACTCATCCTTAAATCTAGAGGTACGGAAGAGTTAATTTTATTAGGGTCTTCCGTACATACAAACGGAGGAAAATATTTATGTTTAGTTATTACAGCACACTTTGTACTGAAGTCTATGACTTCACCAAACCTGTAGGTTGCTCTTTGAATGGAGATATTGAGTACTACCAAGAACGACTTAAGTCGTGTCAGGGACGTATTTTAGAAGCGGCAGTTGGTTCAGGGCGCTTTATCATTCCACTTCTTGAGGCAGGATATATAGTCGATGGAATTGATTATTCTCCTGAAATGCTAGTTTCTTGTCGTACACGTTGTGAGGAAAGAGGCTTTAAGCCTAATTTGTACGAATGCAAATTACAAAAATTCTCATTGCCATTCACGTATGAAGCGATCATTATACCTACTGGTTCCTTTTGTTTACTTGAAAAGCGAGAGGATTCTCTTGCAGCGTTGAAATGTTTTTATAACCATCTTGTTCCTGGCGGGCGCTTGATTGTTGATCTTCAATTGCCTAACGATTGGAAGCCAGGTGAGATTACGACGTCAACTTTTGCTTTACCTAACGGTGATGGTATTACGATGGAGAACAAATCAATTGAAATGGATTGGCTCAACCAGTTTACCGTATCGTATATAAAGTATGAAAAATGGCGTCAAGGACAGTTGATTCAAACCGAGCTGCAGCGCTTTGCTATTCGTTGGTATGGGATCGAGGAATTTAAGCTTGTTTTAGAGCATATTGGATTTTCCGATATTACATGCTCAGCTGATTATGAGTATGGGAAACAACCATCTCATGCAGATCAAATCATTACTTTTGAGGCTGTAAGAAAGTCATAATGCCAAAAGCTTGTTGTCCGATAGGGACAACAAGCTTTTTTATTACAAGCGTTATGCGCATGGAGCAAGCCACATCAATAACAGCGAATGTCACGGAGACATGATGACGACGATCTTCATTATATACATAGATTGCCCGAGATTTGTATGGCTCTATTTTGGAGGAAGTGGTTAAAAATTTCGGAAGATGTTTCAACAATGAATATTCTCTCTCGTTTGATCGTCACACATCTTTGCCATTTTCTCAGTTAAGGTAGTCTTGAACCCGACTTTATGGATTCAGTACACTTTATGATATATTCAAGTAAAGACAAGCTTTATCCATTAACAGAAACCCATTAAAAAGGGAGTGCGAACAAATGAATCTAGATATGGTCATGCAAGAGCTTGAAGCCCTCGGCAAGGAACGAACCAAAAAGATATACCTATCCAACGGCGCGCACGAACCGCTTTTTGGTGTAGCTACAGGCCAGATGAAGCCCATCTTCAGAAAAATAAAACGCAATCAATCATTAGCAGAGGAGCTTTATGCTACTGGAAATTATGATGCGATGTACTTTGCTGGCGTCATCGCCGATCCTAAAGCCATGTCTGAGGCGGATTTTGAACGGTGGATAGATAAAGCTTATTTTTATATGCTATCGGATTATGTGGTAGCCGTAACCTTGGCAGAAACGGACATCGCACAAGAGGTGGCTGATAAATGGATTAAAAGTGGTGCAGAGCTTAAAATGTCGGCAGGCTGGAGCTGCTATTGCTGGATGCTCGGCAATCGTCCAGACAGTGAATTTTCGCAAGTAAAAATCGCGGATATGTTGGAACTCGTCAACAATTCGATTCATGATGCTCCTGAGCGTACAAAGTACGCGATGAACAATTTTATATACACAGTGGGAGTATCCTATGTGCCACTACATCACAAGGCGGTCGAGATTGCGAAAGAAGTGGGTCCGGTAGAGGTCAACCGCGAAAGCGGAAAAAGCAAGTTCCTGAACGCATCTGATAATATTCAAAAGGCGATTGATAAAAGTCAGCTTGGTTTCAAACGAAAATATGTTAGGTGTTAGGGAATAAGGATAACAACAGGTGTACGCAGCATCGAAGGACAATATGATAACTTCTTACATTCGTGCTGCAGTCTGCTGTGGAGATTGATTTCTCACTTGCGTGACGGATGAGAGCACCCTCAGAAACTGAGAAACTCCCCGTTGCGCAGGGCCCTACTGATCTGCGAACTTGGCACAAGATCACTGTTTCCAAACATGTGAAACGGATCAATCCTCACTCTGCATTAGCGGTGGTTTTTTGATTATTAGGTGAAAATTAGGTAAACTCTGGATATGTGATCACGATAACGAGAATAACCGACGTACATAAAACTAATCTTTTGCATACAAACTTGAATTAACCATCGGTAAAATAGTGTTAAGCAAGCACTAACGATCACGCCGACAATAGGGCAGCCGGAAAAGCCTTGCCATATCATTTGCAGCATAAGCAAACTAACTATTAACCGTACGGCTTAGCATACCGCATTAACTCCTCTCGTAAATTCCGCCAATATATCTGTTCAATAGAGTCCTATCAAAAGAATAGTTGAAGGCAGAAACTTCCTTCCCGCCAAGAAGATTAAATTTATTTACACAAAATCCTTAATATTGATTTATTCCCAATTTATCTTAATTGTTTCCATCAAAAAAAGATAATACAATTAGAGCGGTTATATAGAGGTAGGAGACTACTCATATAACGAAATGCCGGTACCTGCTTAATGATTGTATGGTTTTGCAGCTTATCCAAAATAACAGCTAATAGTAGCGGGGGGAAGAGAAAACTGCAATGGAAAACAAAGAATTGAAAAGGGGCCTTGAAGCCCGTCATATTCAAATGATTGCTTTAGGCGGTACAATCGGTGTTGGATTATTTATGGGTTCTGCAAGCACAATAAAATGGACAGGTCCGTCCGTCATGCTGGCGTACGCGATTGTCGGGATTTTTATCTTTTTTATTATGCGTGCAATGGGTGAAATGCTGTACGTGGAGCCAAGCACGGGGTCTTTTGCGACCTTTGGTCATAAGTATATTCACCCTTTGGCGGGTTATATGACGGCCTGGAGCAACTGGTTCCAGTGGGTCATTGTTGGTATGGCGGAAATTATTGCCGTTGGGACATATATGAAATACTGGTTCCCGGATTTGCCATCTTGGATACCAGGGATTATCGCAATGGTGATTCTCGGTGCAGCCAACCTGTTTTCCGTTAAATCTTTTGGTGAATTTGAGTTTTGGTTTGCGATGATCAAAATCGTAACCATCGTCTTAATGATTGTAGCCGGGATTGGTCTGATCTTCTTTGGGATTGGCAACGGCGGGAATGCAATTGGGTTATCTAATCTGTGGCAGCATGGGGGCTTTTTTACGGGAGGCTGGACAGGCTTCTTCTTTGCTCTCTCGCTCGTTATTGGGGCATATCAAGGTGTTGAACTTATCGGGATTACAGCGGGCGAAGCAAAAAATCCGCAAAAAACGCTAACAAAAGCGACTCAAAGTATCATTTGGCGCATTTTGATCTTCTATATTGGTGCGATTTTTGTCATCGTGACGGTGTACCCGTGGAATCAGCTGCAAGAGATCGGCAGCCCGTTTGTGGCGACATTTGCGAAAGTCGGTATTACCGCGGCGGCTGGTTTGATTAACTTTGTTGTTATCACGTCTGCTATGTCAGGCTGTAATAGTGGAATATATAGTGCAGGGCGCATGCTTTATACTTTAGGAGTAAATGGACAGGCTCCGAAAATATTTACAAAAATATCCCATAATGGTGTTCCTTTGTTGGGAACGATTGGTGTACTAGTATGATTGGGTGTAGGTGTAATCTTAAGTTATATTGCACCGGAAAATCTGTTTGTGCATGTATACAGCGCGAGTGTACTTCCTGGTATGGTTCCATGGTTTGTTATTTTAATTAGTCAAATAAATTTCAGGAAAATAAAAGGCAGCGAATTGGATCGACATCCTTTCAAAATGCCGTTTGCCCCGTTTACGAACTATGTAACTATTGCTTTTTTGTTTATGGTATTGGTCGGGATGTGGATTAATGATGATACACGCATGTCCCTTATTACGGGAATTATCTTTCTAGGTATCGTTGTGATCAGCTTTTACGCTTTCGGAGTGAGTAAAGCTGTTCCGATTAGTGACCAACCCGGTAATGGAAATACAGATGAAATAAAAAATTAGCAGAAATATATATAAAAAGTGAACCACTCCTATCATCATGCTGGAGTGGTTCACTTTTTATATATGGATGTTGATGTGGTGGCGAAGCCTTTAGTTGAAGCTTTCATTTATAAGAAGTTTCAATACAAATTTGGCCATCCTTGTTCACAAGTTGACACAAATATGTCGAAGTTAAGGAGCGTAATAGCCCTAATGAGTTATAGGAGCAGGCAAATGTTGTTGCTACAATGATTGGTGTTGAGCGGTAGTAAGCAAGGTGGTGAAGGAATGAAAGCAAAAGGAGTTGCTATAGTCACATTTATGATCGTACTGAGCCTGTTAATCGGGTGTTCCAAAGAGGCGCCTGTTCAAGTGGACGACGTAGAAGCCTCGTTAACAACGAACCCGGAAACTATTGTTGCTGGTCGGCCAGTAGAACTTCAAGTTGCCTTTACAGGAATGCAAGTATCAGAGAAAGCAACTGTCACCTTTGATATCCGAGCAGACGACAAGCCCGAGCTGTTTGATGCTGTATATAAGGGAGATAACGTATTTAGCGGATCTTTTACTTTTTCTGATAAAGGAAAATACAGTGTGTATGTTCACCTGTTTGGGGATGATGTGCACCTAACCCGGAAGAAAACGGTCGAAGTCAAATGAGAACATTACCTAACAGTTGGTTCTTGTTTACGTTAATTGTGCTTGCTTTATGTTTACCGTCTGGACCCGTTTATGCAGAACAACAACAAACACTGGAACTCCAACGTTTGTTGGATCAGGCCAAGCCAGGAGACCGTATTGTACTCCAGCCTGGAACGTACGAGGGACCTATTACGATCAACAAGTCTCTTACTTTGCAATCAGCAGAGCCTACTGGCGAAGTTATAGTACGCAACAGCAGTGAGAAGCCAGCAATTACGCTCAAAGCAGACCGTATAACAATTGCTGGATTGCGTATAGTTGATGAAGCTATTAAGGAGTCAGCAAGCATACTCGTTCTAGGTAATCGTTCTGTCCTGGATCGTTTGCAAATCCGTACCGGAGCCCATGGGATTGAAGCCAAAGATGCGCATGAGGGTTCAGTCAATCGTACGACAATTGAATGGGCAGTTGACGACGTGCGAATGGCTGAAAAAGGTAACGGTATTGATCTTTTTAACGCACACCGCTGGCGGATGACAAACAATACAATTCGGGAAGTACATGACGGCATTTATATGGAAAATAGCGATGAAGCGCTCGTTGCAGGCAATGTAATCGAACGCTCGCGTTATGGAATTCACTGTATGTACACCAAGCGAACGGTGATTCAACACAATGAAGGCAAACTGAATGTAACAGGCGCCATGGTGATGGCTGCTGAGCAAGTTGTGGTTACAGGAAATACATTCAGCAAACAAAGCGAAAACGTAAATTCGCAAGGTGTTTTGCTTTACGATGCACACGAGACAATGGTGTCAGATAACAAGATTGATGGGAATCGAGTAGGATTGTACGTTGAACAATCAACTGCAAACCGCGTAGAGCGCAATCAGGTTGGCTACAACTTTGTCGGTATTCAATTGTTGGAGTCCAGCGAGAATACGATAACAAGCAATCAATTTTTGGGCAATGTGACGGATGCACAAGCGCGTGATAGCGACAATAACACAATTGCAAGTAACTATTGGGACAGCTTTCGCGGCATTGATACGAATGGGGATGGCAATAGTGAAATTTCATATGCCATCAACCCTTTTTTCCAAGGATTAACCCGAAAGCGAGCGG
The DNA here is from genome assembly GCF_022346885.1 of Paenibacillus sp. ACRRX. Lineage (GTDB taxonomy): Bacteria > Bacillota > Bacilli > Paenibacillales > Paenibacillaceae > Paenibacillus_B. The sequence goes on along the minus strand of NZ_JAKRNK010000002.1, from coordinate 79,203 downwards.
CCTTTCAATTGTTTTTCCAATCTCCTGGCATGGTTTTTCTAGAAGGCCTCTACCAGACGGAGCGCATTCGCTGGACAACTGACTCATCCCCCTTAATGAGACCACACGCAAATTTTATCCAGACAGGACAACGTGTTGACAAGCTTAAAACTGGACTGACGGGGTTATTATTGATAGCCTGTGCAAGTTTATTATTTTATAAAATGAGGAGACAAAAAATATGAAGAAAATAACGGGACTGATTGCCAATATGTTTGTCCTAATGGTATTGCTTACTGCTTGTGGTGGAGATAAATATGAGCCACAGGCAATTAATGAACAAACAGACCTATGCGCCATTTGTAAGATGGCCGTCAAAGACGACCAGTTCGCAACCCAAATTATTACGAAGGATGGACAATCACTTAAATTTGACGACCTTGGCTGCTTAAATAAGTGGAAGAAGGAAAATGGAACAGATACGATTGGCGCTGCCTTCGTACGTGACCATAACAGTAAGCAGTGGATTCGTTATGAAAAAGCCTACTATGCTTATGATATTTCCTATAAAACGCCGATGGCTTACGGGATTGTGTCATTTGAGAAAGAAGCAGATACAAAAGCATTCATCGAAGCTCAAGGAAAAGGAAAGCTAATGACAGCGGACGATCTTACCAATCACTCATGGGAAGTAAATCGTAAAATGATGGAAGGTATGGGCGGGCATGGTCATTCTAATTCAGAAGGTGGACATACGAAGTCGGATGACAAGACGACAACAGATAAAAACCACTCGACGGATACGAATAAGCAACAATCTTCCGGAGGTCATGGCGCGTGACTGAGATGAGTTATGTCGCTGCAAGAGAAATGAAAATCGGTTTTCGCAATCCATGGGCCTACTCGTTTACGGCCCTTTTTGCTCTCTTTATGCTCAGCCTCTTGATAATTAATGCGCAAGGTTATGTCAAAGGTTATTCGGGAAGCAGCAGCACGATGCTGAATTTGGCCTTGTATTTGCTGCCCCTAATGGCACTAATGCTTGGTTCTTTTTCATTGACAGGTGAAAAGGAAGAGGGGAACTGGGAGTTATTGTCTACTTATCCATTAGGAACATGGGCTTTTCTTACAGGGAAATTTGCAGGGCTGTCTATTGTGATGCTGGCAATTGTCGCCTTTGGATTCGGCTTGTCTGGTGCCGCTGGTTCTTTGTTTGGTGGCGGGTTTGATTTTGCGACATATGGACAGCTGTTGGTATTTTCAATCAGTTTGTCCTTACTTTTTCTAAGTGTGGCCATGCTTATCGGTACAATTGCTCACAATCGCTGGCAGGCGCTTACGATCGGGGTTGGAATCTGGTTCTTTGCCATTATTGCCTGGCCTTCTATTCTTATTGCGACACTGGGCATGATGCCTTATCCCTGGATCAAACCATCACTTACGTTTTTGACCTTTCTTAACCCTGCCGAGCTGACCCGTCTATTTACCGTTGTTAAATTAGGGGGCGGCTCAACACTTGGACCTGAATATTATAACTGGATGCTTTGGATACGCTCGCCATGGGGAACACCTGCATTTCTGGGCGTACTCGTCATATGGATCGGACTAGCTTTAACAGTTGCCTATCGTTTATGGGAAAGGGAGAGAAGGCGTGGTTGACGAATTGGTACGGTTTGATATGGTTCACAAAGTATTTAAGGAAAAAACGGTAATTGGAAAGGTGGATTTACGTGTTGGCCGTGGTGAAGTGGTGGCTTTGTGCGGTGGCAATGGAGCCGGCAAGAGTACACTGCTGCGCATGCTGGTAGGTATTTTGCACCCGACATGCGGAGTAATAACTGTGAATGGACTTAGCTGGCAAGCTGACCGACGTCATTATGCACAACAGATCGGTTATATGCCCGACGATTACCGCTTTAGTCTTGGCCTTACAGCATTGGAGACCCTTCATTTTTGGGCCAAGCTTCGTGGGCTGAGCAAGGAACGTGTGCTGGAGGTACTCTCGCTGGTTGGCCTTTCTGATAAACTGAATAGGCAAGTCTCTTCATTCTCCAAAGGCATGCGGCAGCGCGTTCTATTTGCCCAGGCATTGCTTGCGGCACCTCCGCTTATCGTTATGGATGAGCCGACTAACGGGCTCGACCCCTATTGGATGGAAACGTTCATACATCTTGTTCGTCAGTCAGCCAGTAATGGCCATACCATTCTTTTTTCCACGCATCAACTGCAAATCGCCGAAGCTTTGGCTGATCGAATTGTGTTTCTACGCGATGGTAACATCGTGCTGGATGGAAAGAAGGAGCACATTTATCAAGAGCATGGAGCTGACGGCTTACAGCAATTGTTTGGTGAATTGTTTGGCATACGCTCAGGCTTATAAATTCTATACATCAAGGAGTTCATGTTGATATGACAATTCGCAAACTGATTCCATATTTTTTGCTGCTGGTGTTGGTTGGCGGCGGAGTTTACACTCTGATTGAAGCGGATGTCCCCAGAGATAAAGCTGTGCTTGGACAAGCTGCGCCGCTGTTCTCGCTGAAGGATCTACAGGGAGACAACATTGAACTCTCCAGTTATAAGGGAAAAGGTGTGCTGCTTAATTTCTGGGCATCCTGGTGCAATCCATGTGTGAACGAACTGCCCTTATTAAATGAAGCCTATAAATTAACGGGCGTTGATGTACTGGCTGTTAATGTTGGAGAAAAGGCCGAAACGGTGCAACAATTTGTAGATCGATATGAGCTTGGATTTCCAGTCGTATTAGATGCGAGCAGAAAAATCAAAAAACAATATCTTGCTATCGGATTGCCGCTTACTTTGGTTATCAATGCTAAAGGTGAACTTATCGAGAGGCACGAAGGGGAGTTGACGGAAATGGTCGATATTTTGAATTTAATGAGGAAGATTAGTGATGATTAAACGGAGGTGGGGATTAAGCGGCGGCCTGCTGCTCGTACTGTTAATCATGCTCTTTGTCCCACTGTCTTTTCAGCCCCCAGGTAATACAAGAATGGTTATTGACCACACACTACGCGTATATATCGCCCCACCTTGTTTTAACGAGGCAGACCTAACCAATAATTTAATCGAGACAACATGGCACAAAGCAGTAGAGACTGGATATGGACCTGAATCCGACTGTACGGCCAACAAGATGAAACCGATAAAGCGTACGCTATGGGATAAAGTTATGGAACTGACAGGTCTTATACCGAATCCTTGGTCATGGTAAATGATTAAAAGCTTCTGATCCGACCCCGCTTTTTTTCTTGATCAATATACAGCTGCTTAAATATATGGAAAGGAGACTACAACGTTGAACTACAAGCAGATCAAATGGCTGATTCTGATCATCCCCACCTTGACAATTGGTATGTGGGAGTATGTAAGGCATGAGTTTCTCCTTCCCTATATTTCCATGGATCTTGGCAATTGGCTTGCACCTGTACTTGTGTTGTTAGTAACCCTGCTGTTCCTGACAAAATTGTTCTCCATGATCGAGCAAAGCCAGGAAGAGTTAAATCGTGTGAAGGCTGTTCAAGCGGTCCTTGAGGAGCGGGAGAAGATAGCTCGGGAATTGCATGATGGCATCGCACAATCCTTATTTTTCCTGAATGCTCAGGTAACACGGATGGAGCGAATGGAGCAAGCAAATGACTTACCGTTAGACAAGCTAAAGGAAAGCGTACATCATACAAACGATTATGTAAGACAAGCAATTGCAAATTTGCGGCATGCAGCGGATGTGGACAGCAACCCTTGGCTTCAAGGAGTAGAAAGCCTAATTGACGAGCTGCGCAGGGAAAGTGATTTGCACTTTGAAATAACATGGAATTTGACCGACTCGATTCTCTCTTCTAAAGAAAAAGTAGAATTATTGTCCATCATTCGCGAAGCACTGCTTAATATTCATAAGCATGCGGATGCAACCAGTGTCTGTGTACATACATCAACGACCAATACAGGTTGGCTCTGCCAGATCACGGACAACGGAAAAGGCTTTAATCAGGAGACAACGAATAGAGGAAACTGCTACGGTCTTAAGATGATGCAGGATCGTGCTGACAAGATGTCTTGGGAATTATATATCGACAGATTCAATGAGCAAACGAGGGTTTCGATTACAAAGGGGGCGACTTGAAATGTCAACGTTTCGTGTATTGATCATAGATGACAGCGAAATGGCTAGAGAAGGAATGCGGATGATTCTGGATAGTGACCCCGTATTTGAAGTAGTAGCCGAGGGGAGCAGCGGTGAAGAGGCTCTTATACTCAGTGAGCAGTGGATGCCCGATCTTATTCTGATGGATATTCAAATGCCAGGTATGGGGGGACTAGAAGCCACTAAGCGCTTAAAGGAAAAATTTCCGTATGTCAAAGTGGTCATGGTTACTGTTTCGGATGATATTACCCATTTATTTGATGCCTTAAAGAGGGGGGCTCAAGGCTACTTATTAAAAAATTTGAACCCCGAGGCTTGGCACGAATATTTGAAAGCAATTGCCGTTGATGAGGCGCCAATGACACGCGAACTGGCTTTTCGTATTCTAAAAGAATTGTCGCCAATGGGAGGGGGCGAGGCTCAGGACAGTCCGTTAACTAGCAGGGAACATGAAATACTGAGCTTCGTTGCCAAAGGACTCAGTAACAAAGAAATTTCATGCAGGCTTGATATCTCGGAACATACAGTCAAAAATCATTTGAAAAATATCCTCCAGAAGCTCCATTTAGAAAATCGAGTCCAGTTGGCACGTTATGCCTATGAACATGGGTGGATGAACAAGCGTGAGTAGTGCACGAAAGGAGATTACAGGAACTCAGAGGCGTTAATCATGTTCTCGCTTTGAGTTCGACCTTTACCGCATTAAATTATTATTTGCGTATTGCAATTTAAATCTATTGCTGCACCATAAAATCCTTTAAACTAATAGACAATGGTGGACTTTTCCAGCAAAGAACAGGAGGCTCTAAAGGAGGAGGGTATTAAATGGCAGCTCATCAGGATGAGAACAATCAGTACGCGAATTGGAGCGACAATTCCAATGAGATCTCGGATAATGACATATCGCGTCAAGTTTTGATCGTGGACCGTCTCAGCGTCATTGTCCAAAAAGACAAAATTTGCAGGCCACTTCTTCACGAGCTCTCATTCTCCATTAACGAAGGGGAAACATTGGCGCTTATAGGCGAGAGCGGAAGCGGGAAGAGCATAACTGCAAGTGCCATAGCGGGCTTGATGCCAAATGGAGTCCGTATTGGAGGCGGGAATATTTTATTTCAAGGTGAGTCGATAGTAGACTGGCCCGAAAAGAAAAAGAGGCAATGGAGAGGAAGGCAGATTGGCTGGATCTTTCAAGATTATCAAGGCAGCTTTTCTCCATTTTTTCCATTAGGTCGGCAGTTGAGTGTAATAATTCGAACCCATCTGAAGCAGCTCTCTTACCGGGAAGCCAAAGAACTGGCGCTGACTTGGCTGGACAAAGTTGCGCTGCCGCCTGAGCGTACCTATACAAGCTACCCATTCCAATTAAGTGGTGGACAACAACAGCGTGTATCTCTAGCTGCGGCACTTATGCTGAAACCAGCGTTACTTATCGCGGACGAACCGACAACTGCCTTGGACGCACTGACCGGGGAAAGGGTACTGGAGCTAATGTCGGAGCTGCAACAGCAGACCGGATGCGCAATGCTGCTTATTTCGCATGATCTGCGACAAGTTATGAAGCGGGCGCATCGCATCCTAGTTATGAAAGAAGGACGCATCGTAGAGTCGGGGGATGCCGTGAATATTCGCGAGCATACGAAGCATCCGTACACCCGTCAACTGCTGGTGTCGTGTCCTAAGCTGAGAAACCCTGCTGAATCTGTACCCAAGTAGCTATCACATGAAGGTTCTGTGACACTAGACAGCGGTACTGCTAAGGAGGCAAATGCCAGATGAATGTACTACTTTCCGTGAACGGGTTATCTAAAATGTACTACGGCTCAAAAGGAAAAGGAACGATTGATGCCATACAGAATATATCCTTTCATATCGATAAGGGAGAATGTCTAGGACTTGTGGGAGAGAGCGGCTGTGGAAAAAGTACTCTTGCAAAGCTTCTTTTGTTATTGGAGCACCCGGATTGTGGAGAAATATCGTTTAATGGATCGCTGCTAAAAGGACTCAAAGGAAAGGCTTTGCGTACGATGCGGCAGCATATACAAGGGGTTTTTCAAGACCCGAACGCCTCACTTAATGATCGTCTGCCAGTCTGGCGGTCCGTCTTGGAGCCGCTCGACAATTATCCAGAGGTGGTTCCGCCGTTTCTCTCTGATATAAGAGACTCCAGACGGAAGGCCGCTGCGAGATTATTTGAGATGGTAGGACTGGAATGCGCTTGCATGGAGCGTTATCCGCATGAGCTTAGCGGTGGACAGCGACAGCGGATTGTAATAGCACGTGGAATCAGCCTGCTTCCCAAGCTGCTTATTTGCGACGAAGCCACCACGAGCCTAGACGTTACTGTACAGTCGCAAATCTTGCAGCTGCTCGATCAATTGCGTCTCGAGCTTGGGCTAGCTTATTTGTTTATTTCTCATGATATCGCCGTCGTGGAGCAAATGAGCGACCGAATCCTGATTATGCAAGCAGGAAAGGTTGTGGACCAGTTTGCCAAAAATAAGATTTGGAGTAAAGACCGCCATCCTTACACCCAACTGCTAATCGCTGCCGCACGCAGCTAATGTATTTCACAGTAATTTCACCATATTTCGAATATTTAGGAGCTATGGATGGCCTGACTGTGGTCTTAACCCAAATCTGCTTAAGCCATACTAGCGAAATATAGCCCGTTGTAGCTATACAAGTACGTCTAGAAGTCTTGTATAATTACGGTTGTAAAATGGTTGTTATTACCATATATTAAACAATCCGATGAAACGGGGGGAAATTGTGTGAAGCAGAAGTACGCCTTGCTGCTTGCCTTGCAGTCGTTTGAATTTGAAATTCATCGATTAAGGGCCTATTCGGAAGAATGTCCAGACTGCTACGAGTTATTGCAATCGAAGCTGGACGCCTTATGTCAGTTCATGACATCTGATGAAAATGAAGCGCTGTGGAGGCAATGGGGAAACACGGAGGAGATCAAGCAGCATGGAGAGCGGGTTCGCTCCGCATCTAATCAGGCGTTATGTTATTTGGAAAAGTATCAATCTTCTCAATTACTGAGTCAAAAAACGAGCATAAGTGAATATCTTTCAATTCTCTCTTCCACAGTAAGACGTGAACTGCTATTGTTCGGCATGGACTCGTCGTCCAAAATTTTGTTTATTGGCTCCGGCGCATTTCCTGTATCTGCGTTGACGATGGCGCAAGAAACCGGTGCGAAAGTATTTTGCTTGGATACGGACGAAGAAGCCGTTGCACTCGGAAAAAGGGTTGCTGAAGCAGTTGGCTTGATAACCAGTCTTACGTTCTCTGGCTGTTATCAGGCAGGATTAAGCTTCCTTGAACAGGCTACACATGTCGTTGTTGCTTCTCTGGTCGACGACAAACATGAGCTGCTGGGAAAGCTGCAGCAATCGGCTCATGAAGATGTCAAAATAATCGTAAGATACGGCAACGGATTAAAGTCAATCTTCAACTTTCCTTTCGATGTTGAGCATTCTGATGAATGGGAGATTACCCCGATCGTGCATGGAAAAAGGATTTACGATACGGTCATGCTGCAGCGGAAAAGAGTTAGAGAAATGGAGGTGACACAGGGAGGATGACGAATCCACACCTTAAACCATTCGGCAATACATTAATCATTGGCGTTGGGCCAGCTGGTATTCATGCGGCAGTAGATTGGAGCAAGCAATCGAATCAGGTAGGCTTGCTGAATCGAAGAGGAACTCGTGCAGATCAGATCCAGCAGGAGCTCGAACACAATCGTTATGCGATTTATGCCGATCTGCAAACTCCGCAAGCCCGGCATTTATCTGGTGGAGCGATTGTAAGTCGCTTCTATAACGGGTATGCAGATGTTGAGGATATATGGCACACCCTTGTTTTATGCACACCGAGTGACAGCTACACCCGAGTCATTCAACAATTAGATCTGGAAGCGATGAAACAGCTGCGTACCATTGTTCTTATCTCCCCAGGCATCGGATCGAATCTTCTTCTGCAAAGTACACTCGGCCATTTTGCAGCTTCTATTGAGCTTATCAGCTTTTCTACCTATTATGCCTCTTCAAGATTTCCATCCCACGAAAATACGATGTTAAAAACCGTTGTAAAAGGCATGAAACGAAAAATATTTGTAGCTTCGAATCGCAAAGACAGCAAAGTCACGCAAACCATTAAAGCTTTGCTCGAAGCTCAAACCATACAGTGTGAGTTAGCAGCATCGCCTATCGAAGCAGAGAGCCGCAGTATAACAACCTATGTGCATCCGCCTTTTTTTATCAACGAATATTCGTTAAACGAAATCTTCGGCTCGCACATCTCTCGCAAATACTTGTATAAGCTGTATCCGGAGGGGCCGATTACACAGCATTCGATCCGCAGTATGATTCTGCTGTGGAAGGAGATATCACAGCTGCTCTTATTGTTTGGTGTAAAGCCGATGAATTTGCTGAAATTTCTGAATGACGATAATTATCCGGTTCATGAGACAACGCTGTCGCGAGCTGATATCGAAGGCTTCCCCCAAATGGAGCCAGTCCAGCAAGAATATATGCTCTATATCCGTTATTCTTCTATTCTGATTGATCCATTCTCAGAACCGGACGAGCAAGGAAAATATGTAGACTTTTCCGCAATTCCTTACAAGCAGGCTGAGGTTGATGAAAACGGCTCTTGGTCCATTCCACGAATCCCGTATGAGGATTATAAGAGGCTGAAGTTGCTGTGCAGCTTGGGGCAGCTGCTAGGTATGCATATGAAGCATTCACTTGCATTAGTTGAGCTTTTTGAAAGAAAGCTGTCCGCCTTTATAGAAGAGAAAGGTGCAAACAGGTTCGCTTCTGATCGGATGACGGATGATACAGAGGAGCAAGCGGCAATGATCCTTCTTATTTTTCAGGAACAGGAGGGAGAGGCATGCTTGGACAAAACGTAAACTTTCTTCGCAATAGAGGGACAATGATCGCTTTGTTATGCTGCATGATTCTTCTCACCAGTTGTAGTGACAATACGCAGAAGACAGAGGGGAACGAGCTAGGTGAGAAGAGCGTAACCATTCTACACAGCCTGCCTAATGAGTCACTGGACCCCCACAATGAATGGATTGCCTTGAGAGCGGGCATAACCGAAACATTACTTCGCCTTGACGACAACATGCAGGTCGCTCCTTGGCTTGCTGTCAAATGGGAAGCCAAGGATGACCATACCTGGCAATTTATAATTCGAGACGGGGTCACTTTTCAGGATGGTACTAAACTTGACGCCGCAGCGGCTAAAGCCTCCTTCGAGAGGGCAATTGCAGATAGTAAGGCGCTTGCTGCTGCATTAAAAATTAAGAACATGGAAGCGAGTGGACAAGTGATTACTTTTACAACGACGGAACCGCATCCGGCGTTTGCAACGGAGCTTGTTCATCCCACGGCAAGTATTGTCAGTATAACGGCTGAGAATAAAATGGGAAAGGCGGCCTTTAATAAAGCACCTGTTGGGACGGGGCCCTTCCAGGTCAACGGTTATATTCCAGGGCAGGAAATATCGCTGTCTCGATTTGACGGATATTGGGACGGAAAAGCGAAGCTGAGTGCAGTCAAGTTTTTGTTTAATGCGGATGCGAACGTCAGGACGCTGGCTTTTCAGTCAAAGCATGCGGATATTGTGTATCATTTGGCACCAGAGGCGCTGGGGACGATTGGTCAAGATCCTCAGCTTGCGGTTCAATCGGTACCCAGTCTTCGTACCCATTACTTTACCTATAATCCGAAAAGTACGAGCGTATCGGATATTCTAGTGAGAAAGGCTATCGACAAGCTGATTGATCGGGACACGATCGTAAAAGACATTATGCTCGGCCATGCCAATCCTTCTAACGGTCCCTTTCATTCGTTGCTTCCGTTCGGCAACAAGGGTGGATACACAAAGTTCAATCCACAGGAAGCGCTTACGCTGTTAGCGAGTGCAGGATATAAAAACAATAGGAATGGAAAACTGGAAAAGAACGGGAATGTGCTTCAATTAAAGCTGATCGCTTTCTCCGGAATCAATCCCGAACTGCCTCTAATTCCATTGCTGCTCCAATCCGAAGCCGCCAAAATTGGAGTTGATATTCAAATATTATCGGTCGAGTATCCGGACGTCTATATAAAGGATCACACCGATTGGGATTTGTCGACATCTAGTTATTTGACTTCCCCTCGTGGAGACGGAGCCTCCTTCATTAATGCTGCATATGTACCTGGAGGGTCGTACAATCCGGCTAACATTCGATTGGACCAGCTTGATCCGATTCTAAAAGAGCTTAACGTAACTGGCGATGTACAAACACGCAATCTTTTGATACAGAAAGCTGTTAAGGTCATTAACGAAGCGAATGTACATTCCTTCATTATTCATCCGAATATATTGGTGGGCGTCAATCAACGCGTATTGAATTGGAAGCCAGGTGCTGAAGAATTTTACATTGTGACCAATAAAATGGATGTGCGCTAAAATGTTTAGGCATGCGGGATTAAGGCTGCTTCAGCTCGTGCTGATGCTTGTTGTATTAAGTCTAGTTACTTTTGTTCTCATGAAAATGGCGCCAGGCGATCCTGTGCTTGCCATATTGAAGGCTGACGAAAGGCCGGTCACAGAAGCCAATGAGCTCACTGTTCGCCAAGCGCTAGGACTTGAAAAGCCTCTTTATCAACAGTATGGAAACTGGCTAGCACAAGTTGCACGGCTCGATATGGGCCGATCCTATACAACCAATCAGGACGTTTGGCAGCTATTAACTGAACGCTTGCCTGCAACCGCATCATTGATGCTCAGCTCTATGCTTGTGCTGCTTGTCTTTGCAGTTCCTCTCGGACTGCTCGCTGCAGTCTATTATGGCCGTTCTGTCGATCATGCCAGCCGGATCATTGCTCTGCTCGGTGCGTCTATCCCCAGCTTTTGGCTTGGCTTGCTGCTCATCTATCTTTTTGCCTATCGATTAAGCTGGCTGCCAATGATGGGGGGAGGAAGCTTACGCCATCTCATCTTACCCTCCGTTACGCTTGGATTTGTCATGGCTCCGGAATATATCCGGCTGCTGCGTGCAGGTCTGCTGGAAGGTCTTTCGCAGGAGTATATTCGTGCGGCCCGAGCCAGAGGTATTCGAGAATGGAGGGTAACAGCCATATATGCGATGCGTCCTGCCTTACTGCCTGTTGTATCTCTGCTTGGGATGAGCATGGGAGCATTGATGGCCGGATCTGTCGTGACGGAGTCTCTGTTTGGCTGGCCAGGGCTTGGCAGCATGGCGATGGAGGCCATTGCACAGCGAAATTATCCGGTTATTCAAGGCTATATCCTGTTAACCGGATTATTTATTGGACTTGCGAATTGGTTATCCGACGTTGGCTTAATGCTGTTAGATCCGAAAATCCGACATGAGAGGGGGATGAGTGCTTGAAATCCGAGGGTCCTATAAACGTGGTAACCTATAGAGCATATTCCTCATGGCGCAGCATTCGACGCAGCCCAATCATGGGGATTGGCATAGGAATTGCAGGACTAGTCCTGTTGGTTGCTTTGTTAAGTCCATGGCTTACGCTTAATGATCCGGTGTTCGTACAAATGTCGCAGCGACTACGTGCACCAAGCATGGAATATCCGCTTGGCACGGATCATCTGGGCCGCTGCATTTTATCCAGATTAGTGGCAGGTACTCGTCAAACGGTGGGGTTGTCGTTCTGTGCCAGTGCTGTCGTTATGATTATCGGAGTACCGATTGGCCTTATTGCAGGCTTTGCCAAAGGGTTTTTGGACGCATTGCTGATGCGTTTGGCCGATGCTGCTGGCGCAGTGCCTGAGTTTTTGCTTGCTATTGCCGTGGCTGGGTTTCTTGGCCCAGGTCTTGTGAATACAATCTTGGCAATTGCTTGTGTGAAGTGGATTGGCTACGCTCGGCTCGTACGAGGGATAGCCATATCGGAGTGCAAGAAAGACTATATCCATGCCTCCATTGTAGCCGGCAGTGGAGGCTGGGCCATTATCAGAAGGCACTTGCTTCGTCAAATGGCATCTCCATTGGCAATTATGGCTGCGGCGGATGTGGGGAAAACGATATTGCTTATTTCGGCACTATCCTACCTTGGTCTTGGGGCACAGCCCCCGTCTCCAGAATGGGGAGCCATGCTGAGCGATGGCAGGCCTTATTTTCAGATAGCACCAGAACAGATGATATATCCCGGCCTATGTATTATGATCGTTGTGCTGGCATGCAATCTTGTAAGCGACGGCTTACGGGATCTAATGGATGTGCGTGCCAGATAACTTAATAATAGAGCAAACTTCAAATAATGAAAGAGGTCGCCATGAAAAATGGAGTAGTGCTGGCCCTGCTATCGTCCTTCGTATTCAGCGTGATGAATGCGCTGGTCAAAGAGGTAAGCTTTACGATTCCCGCTGCGGAAATCGCGTTTTTTCGCGGATTGATCGGCACGGTACTCGTGCTTGTTATTATGCATCGGCAACGTATCTCTTTTTCCAGGACAGGCATTCCGATGCTCGCTGTTCGTGGCCTGATGGGAGGAATGTATATGCTTACATTCTTCTATACGCTCTCGCATTTGCCGCTCACGGATGCGAGCATATTAGCTCAACTAGCGCCTATTTTTGTTATGATCCTGTCAGCCCTCTTACTAAAGGAACAAATTCGAGGTAAATCAGCGCTGCTCCTGCTCGTCGTGCTTGTTGGCGCAGCTATTCTAATTCAACCTAATACGTACGCCAGCTATTCCGTTTTTGCAATCGTCGGTCTTCTAAGTGCGTTTTTTTCCGCGGCAGCGAGCATATCGATTCGTTATCTAAGCCAAAAGCACTCGGCCTATGAAATCGTATTTTATTTTACGGCGACCTCAACAATCGTCGCAATTCCATTTTTAACAAACCATTTTGTAATGCCTGATGTAAGAGATAGTGTTTATTTACTGCTTATCGGCGTTGTTTCATTAATTGGACAACTATTTTTAACGAAGGCGTTTACACATGAAAATGCCATCGTTGTACAGGTAATTAGCTATTTCGGCCTAATGCTCAATGCGCTGTTCGGTTTCCTTTTTTGGGAAGAAATACCGAATATCACAACGATTATTGGCGGAATTTTGATTGTTGCCGGCTGTGTCGGTCTCTCTATGTTTAAGCCGTCCGGGGATGCCCGTGCCTAAAGATTTCGATATATAGGATAAGGAGGAAATTATGATAAAAGAGGATCAATTCTATAAGGTATGGTGGCAAGAGGGGGACCAGAGCATGGAAGACACTCATATTCCACACTGGAAACGTGTTCTGAAATTTATTCCTGAGGAAGATTTGCGTTCATGTAGCGTGCTTGATTTCGGCTGCAATCAAGGCGGATTTTTACGTCTGCTTTATGAAGAACGGCCATATAAAGAGGCGATCGGCACAGACTTAGCGAGTGAATCCATTGCGATTGCAAACAGTCGGAAGAATCAATTACCGATCCGTTATGTATTAACATCAAATCCGGAGCAATTTGAGCATAGATTTGATATCGCATTCAGCTTGGCTGTCCTGTATTTGCTGCCTGATTTGGAGGCGCATGCCCGACAAATTAAAAAAGCTTTGAAGCCGGGAGGCGTATATTATGCGACATACGCAGATTACCCGAGCAATCCAAGCTTTCTTCGAATAAAAGAAAAAATTAATACAAACTCGGCGATCCCAATGCAGGAATATTCGCTTGATGAGATTGCTGGCGCATTTTTTAAAGAGGGGTTTAAGGTCTCGATCCGCCGCATGCTGCCAGTGGATTTTGTCGAGCTAGCACAGGCTAGTGTGTGGTATGAGTGTGTGGCAGACCATTTAAAATATGCTTATGAACAGGCCTATATTTTTCGATTAATAGCTCCTACTGAGAATTAAAAGGAATCTATATCTAACATTTTCGACAAGTGTTGTTTGAGCACTCTACAATAAAAGGACTCAAATTAATGCTGCATTCTGACCTTGCTTTGCCACGCGAAGAGTATCACAAAGGTAGCATTCAATACTAACTTATCTACGATGCTTCTCTATACTGTCATTATTGACGATATAGAGAAGCATTTTTGTGCGGCTGTAGTGAAGGGGATTCAAAGTGTGTCTAAGAAATCAACTCAACTAAGATCGTTTCATAGAACGTAAGAATGATGTAAGAAACAGGTAAGAAATTTGAAAGAACGCTGCTATATGATGGATTTGTAAGCAAGCAATTCATTCGAGTAGGAAAGCGTAAGTTCATATTAAAATGGAGAGCGAGGAATTATGGTGAATTCTAAAGCAAGCAACATGAAAAAAAGAACAACGATTATGCTGGCGACGGCAATAGCAGCAAGCTCCTTACTTTTTTCTGTACAAGGAACCGTAAATGCTCAAGAAGGCCAATCATCGCAACAGCAAATGGGGGGCCAACAAGCTCTCGTTGATTCACGAGCCAATGTGAAGCATGTATTGGATCAAGCAGCTGCGCATAAGTTTACACCAGGTATATTTGCTGTAGGAATGAAAAATGGTGAGCAGTGGTCTTATGCTTCAGGGCAAGCTAGCATACATGATTCCAATCCGATAAAATCGAACTACACTTTCCGAATTGGGAGTATAACCAAAACATTTACTGCAACGATTATTTTGCAGCTAGTAGACGAGAAGAAGCTAAGTCTAGAAGATACGGTAGAGAAATGGCTTCCGGGCGTAGTGAAAGGAAATGGGTACGATGGCAATAAGATTACGATCCGCAATTTGCTGCAGATGACGAGTGGGATAGCAAACTATACAACGAGGGAATTTATTGCAGAGTTCGAGAAAACGCCGTACCGCAACTATAACGCAGATGAGTTAATTAAAGCTGGACTTGCGATTAAACCTTCATTTTCCCCAGGAGAATTAGGGAAATGGGAATATTCCAATACGAATACCGTACTTGCTGGTGAAATTATTCGTAAGGCATCAGGTGACACCTACGCTCAGCAGGTTAAGAAACGTATTATTGATCCGCTAGGATTAAAAGATACTTATTCGCTGGGAAGCGCGTCGCATATTCCAGGAGTACATGCTAGAGGTTATTCGATTCCAATGAACAGTAAGGACAATAAGTTAGTAGACTTCACCGAGATTAATCCATCGTGGGGGAATGCAGCTGGTGATATGATCTCCACGGGCAAAGATTTGAATACATTTTATAGTGCGTTGTTAGGTGGTAAGCTCTTGAAGCCGGAGACTTTACAGCAGATGCTGAATGGTGTACAAACCGAGTTAGGTCTCTATGGATTAGGAATGATCGGAATGAAACTGCCTAATGGCGAGACGTTCTGGGGACATGGCGGCGATATACACGGAAGTTCGTCATATGCTGGGGGTTTAATAGGTGGGGAGCATGTGCTGGCCGTAGCTATTAATGCGATGCATAGTGATACGTGGGAGCAGCGTTTGAGTGTAATTAAGGCTGAATTTGGTCAATAATTGAGAAAAGACAATAAACGGCGCGCCACCCTTGTTGATGAGGGAAGGTGCGTCGTTTATTGTACAAGCAAACACACCAGCATCAATGCTAAATGGGAGTTAATTTCGACACATTTGACCATCAAGTGTAGTGCATTGGCTATAAGCTGCATATGGTCGTCGATGTGATGAATGGTCTACCAATGACACTCAAGGTGACGATCGGATTAGCCGCGCTGTTGATCGCGAATAGGCTCCGTCGATAGGGGCAAGATGCTGTGAAAGCTAATTAACAGGCTTATGCTCAGGGTTAAAATAAATTTGAACTCACTCTATGAGCAGGCGGGCAGAATAGAGATATAAGCACCTTGTAACTTTCCAAGTGGGTCTGCTTGACGGGACACCAAATGGTGACATATAATCAAAGTGTCACTAAATGGTGTCCAATAAGGGGTTAGTCATTTGGAAAGTACTATGACTGGCGCGGCTTTATCTCATGCGCTTGCTAACCATTATGCTGATTATGTTTTCATAATGTACTTCGCTTTTCATATGCTGCACTAAATATCGCTGTATGGTCGCTGCGTCCGAAGAGCTACTAACTTTTAGGGAGGTGGCTATAATTAAAGGCTGTCCTTTCGTGCCACCAATAGATTTCTACGACATAAAATAATATTTTGGAGGGAGTGTGGTGAGTGAGAACAACCAGTTACGAGATGTGTTTGATGCGATTGCAGATCCAACTAGACGTCGACTGATACGACTATTAGCAGAAGCAGAGGAGATACCGCTTCATGAATTAACGGCACAGTTTCAGATGGGCCGTACAGCCGTATCCAAGCATTTGACGATCCTTAAAGAGGCCGGACTAGTACTCGACCGGAAAGTTGGTAGAGAAACGCGGTTTAGGCTAAACGCCGCTCCACTTAGCGAAGTTCAAGATTGGGTGGCTTTTTATAGTAAGTTCTGGAGTACGAATATGCTGCGCTTGAAGCAGCTATTAGAGGAGGAAGAAGAATGAGTTTAACATTATCTTTAGATTTTCAGTACAAGACAACGATTGAGAAGCTTTGGTCTGCCTTAACCGATTCCAGCATGCTAGCCAAATGGGTGCACAATATCCATACCGGTCAGGCGATGGAAAATGATTTTAAACCTGTTGTAGGACATCATTTTCAGTTCAGCACTCAGCCGACTGAATGGTGGAATGGAATTATTGAAGGCGAAGTGCTTATCGTGGACGCACCTAACAAGTTGTCCTATACATGGGAAAGCGGAGAAAAGCACTTAATCACTTGGACACTCCAACATCTAGAGGATGGAATGGTTAATCTTCACCTTGAACAAACCGGAATTTCGAATGAGCAAGCACTCGCAGGAGCTAAGTATGGCTGGGGTAAATGGTGCGGCGAGCTTGAAAAGGTGCTGGAACAGTAGCCCATCAACGGATCTATTTATAGACGTGTATAGGCTGTAACTAATTTCGGGATCGAAAATTCCATCATACTCCACTAAACGAAAAATTGATGAGGGGTTATCCTTGATGACAAATAGCAGAATGAATCCTAAGGTTGATGGATTTTTAAGTAAAGCAAAAAAGTGGAAGGAAGAATATGGGGAATTGAGGAATATCGTCCTCGATTGTGGGCTGACAGAGGAGTTTAAATGGATGCATCCTTGCTACACGTTTGAGAAAAAAAACATCGTTTTAATTCATGGATTTAAAGAATACTGTGCACTGCTGTTTCACAAAGGCGCCTTGTTACGAGATGCTCATGGAATTCTAATCCAACAAACGGAGAATGTACAGGCGGCGCGTCAGATTCGGTTCACCAATCTTCAGGAAATAGTTGAAATGAAAACTATTTTGAAAGCCTATATTCGTGAAGCCATTGAAGTCGAACAAGCCGGTTTGGAAGTGAATTTTAATACAGAATTTGTGATCCCTGAAGAACTTCAGAATAAATTTGATGAAATCCCTATATTAAAAACTGCTTTTGAAGCATTGACACCGGGACGGCAAAGAGCGTATATTCTTCATTTTTCTGCACCTAAACAATCCAAAACCAGAGAGTCGAGAGTTGAAAAATGCACGCAGCAAATCCTGGATGGAAAGGGATTAAATGATTAGTATGTGCGATGGGAAAAACAGAAGGTGCAAGTAAAGCTGTATCTTACTCCTAAGGACAAATAAAACACAGTGGAGTATGCATAAATGAAACGAAACAGCCATAACCGTCCCTTCAAGGTCTTTGGCTGTTTTCTTGTGCACCCAATTAGGTGTCATCTTTCTTAGGAAAACATTATTCCAAAACAACATTAAAGCACAATGATAAACTTTTTATATGGATAACGGAATAAATCAAGAGTATGACGGCTTGATCTTAGCACTTGCACAAAAGTTGTACAATCAGTTTCTGTAGGAAGGACGGGAATCGCTAGATATAGCTTTGAAATCTTTGAAACAAAGATTCCAGAATGATGTATCGGTATGGGGACACACAGGTCGCATTTTAGGATTTTCTACTTATTCTGGAGGTCCCTTTGCATTCAAGCATATCTTGGTTTTACTTTAAGAAATTAGCAAATAGGAAAGGGAAAAAATTAAAAATTTATCCTATTTCCTTAACGTTAAAAATATACCCTTCTGGACAAAAAGCCCAAACTTACTTTTTAGAGTAAGTTTGGGCTTTTTGGAATTCTGGCAGCAACAAAAAGGTATTATGCTAACAATAAATCCACATCCTCGCATTAAAAATTACTTTTGAAGCATTAACTCTGGGACGATAATGAGCGTATTCGCTTTATTTTGAAGATTTGAAGCGAAGTTCACCGAATAGATAAATTCATTCAATTGAATTAATCATATGATTGAATTATACTTACCATGTAATCGTTCATTCATGACATCTATTTGGAAAGGGGCTATTCTCATGTATCAAGATACTAGAATCCCAACCTATTCACTTGCGGAAAGAGATCGTAGATGGAACATTGCAAATCAGCTGATGGAAGAAGAGCATGTGGATGTATTGATTGTGTATGGCGATCGAGAGGGTGCATTCCCTGCTGTATTCAACCCGGACACCTATTTTACGAATGAACGTCCAGGTTCTATTGTCATTTTTCCAAAGTATGAAGAGCCGATCTCTGTTGTCTTTTTAGCGACTGCTGTAGAAGATCATATTCAAGCTGGATATACGAATACGCAAGGCTGGATACGCCCAGAAAATATGTATGTCGGGAAAATGGGTACGCACATCGTGAAAATTTTGGAAGAGCGAGGACTTACGAATAAAGCATTTGGTGTAATTGGTTTAGAGCCTTATCCTCCCTATTACTTTGATGGAGCCATGCCCTATAATACTTGGCAAACAATCTTAAAGGGATTGCCGAATGCGACCTTTAAGCCTGTGGGCCACAAATTTTTCGCACTGTCTTCTGTGAAAAGTCCGGAGGAGATCGGGGTATTAAAATGGTCTGCAGACGTCGGGGAAAAAATGGTCCAGGCGATGCTTGAGGCGACGAAGCCAGGCGTTAGAGAAAACGAGATTTATGCGGCAGGGATGAATGCTTGTGCGACCCATGTCGGCTTCACGACAACAATCTTAATGGGATCAGGACCGGAGTTCGTAGGATGGGGACTACCCGCATGGATATATCGACCAGAGGAGCCGCGGATGATCCAAGAAGGAGATATTATCTTGGCTGAGGTATTTTCATCATTCGGAATGCTAGAGACGCAGCATCAGCCATCAATCGCTGTGGGAGCCGTGCATCCAGATTTTGAGCGGGCGGCTGCGGCAGCGAATCAATCGTATGTGAACGGAGTAAAAGAGCTGCGGCATGGGGCTATCTTCAGAGACGTCGTCAAAGCGATGAATGAGCCGTTGCGTGAAGTAGGAGGCTGGCACGTTCATCCGCTTATTCATTCCATCAGTCCATTTGGCCTTATTGGGGTTGGTGATGAGATTGCACGGTTGCCTGAGGTGAAAGAGTACGGAAGTGTACTGCCGATCCCATCCATAGGGTTAGAGACCGAACTTAAGGCAGGAATGGTATTTGCATTTGAGCCGAATTGTGCGATTGGCAAGAAGGTCATTAACCTTGGCGGAACGGTGATTGTGGGTGAAGATGGGGGAATTGAACTAAATAGTAATTCTACTCAGTTAATGAGGGCAACTTGGTAAAATAGCAAAAGGGTACGTAGGGAAGAGTGTTTATATCTTTGTTACGTACCCTTTTTTTAATTAGAATAATCGCCGCATGTACGAATCGACATCTCGCCAAGTTCCTTGGCGATCAAGGCAACGTGTGCTTCATCCAAGTCTTGCATCCCTTGGCGTCTGAGATAGGTTTCCTTTGCTACAGAGAACGCAATCGATTGTCCAACAATGGCATGCGTGATTAATATCGTTTTTGGATCATTTGCGTCTAGTTCCATTAATTTACCCACCAAGACGGCAATCATCTGATGTAGTGGCAGGAAAAATTGTTCATACAATATATCATAAGCCTCTGTAGGCTGCAGCTGCTCTCTTGCGATAAATAAGCTTCTTGCATTGGTTTCATAATTGCCAATCATCGTCTTGGAGAACTGTGTCATGACTTCTTTTAGAGCTACTTCAGCTTCTGCTTTTGAGCGTTTCTGGATCACTTCTGTCTCAATAAGAGCCTGCTTTAAAAATTCATCATGAACGGCTGCTGTCAAGCGACGGGTAACCGCTAAGTACAATCCTTTTTTTCCACCGAAATAATAGGGTATCGCCGATTGGTTCACACCCGCTTCATCTGCAAGGGTTCGCGTTCGTACGCCTTCATAGCCATGTAATCCAAAGATTCGCAGCCCTGCTTCTAATAAACGAGTTTGGGTAGAGTCTTCATTTCCTTGATTCATCTCGCTGCTTAGTGTTGTATTCAATGTCCATTCCTCCATACTGTTGAGTATAATTAATTCAAATGAATTAATCAATTGAAACAAAAGTACGGTGCGACTTATTTTGTTTCTATGCATACGGTCGGCTGTACTATGATAAAAATAATAATGAGACCGAGCTGTCCGAGTTCAATAATTTGTACGCATAGGAAGTCGCTAAATTAGCGGCTTTTTTGGGTTTTAAGGGTTATTTTCATTTACACATAATTTTTGACGCTGCCTACTTTCGCAAAAATGTAATAAACATGGCAGCTATATAAATAAATTCAATGCTAGACTTTCAGTAAGTAAGGACGGAGGGAATGAGCGCCATTGATGTCAACGTTCCAGAAGACAAAAACATTCGTGAGATTTATGGTGAAGAACGGGATATTAACGATATGTACAACACTGATTATCGTATTTGCGATTCGTGCCATTCTTCATGAGGGGAATCGAAGCTGGTTGAATTTTGTACCGGTTTTCTTATTTGTGCTGATGATTACCACATTATTTTTCTTTATTATTTATTGGCAGAGTCACAAACTTCGTTCTGAGCAAGAACTGCTCTCGAATGTGTTCAAGCATAGTCCGGATGGAATTCTGGTACTGGATCATGCATTAAATATCATGCGAATGAATCCCGTGGCAGTCCAGTTGATGCAAATAGGCAATGAACCCGTTACGCTGAATTTCTGTAATCTTTGTTCGAATTATCCAGGATTAAATAAGCTGTGTTCCTATCAAACTTGTTTTATTACGGAGCCTAGCCCACAGGCAGTAGAGTTGCAGCTGACGACGCCAAGCGGATTGAGTAAATCCATGAACGCGAGCGTATCCCAATATAAAGATCCGATGTATGGCTTTTTGAATATTATTCGCATGCAGGAAGTGGAGGAGCAGCGTCAGGAAGAACAGCATCAGATTGCTAAAATGATTACTCACTCTATTTTGTCTGCGCAAGAAAATGAGCGCAAACGCATCTCACGTGAGCTGCATGACGGAATCGGTCAGTCCTTGTATAGTATTTTGATTCAGACGGAAGTATTAAAAGCCTCACTCGAATCGGAGGAACATCCTGAGGCAGACGAGCTCTTGCTTGCCTTACAGGAATCCATTCGCCATACCATTGAGGATATCCGAGATTTGTCTGTAGAACTGCGTCCTTCAGCGCTCGATGATATAGGACTCGTAGCAGCGCTCCGCAACTACGTTAGGCTGTATGGGCAGAAATTCGGTATTCAAGTGTTGTTCACGATTGAAGGAGACAGCGGACGATTGCCGTCGGCACATGAAATTGCATTCTACCGCATCGTGCAAGAGGCGCTCACCAATGCAGCGAAGTATTCGCAGACCGAAGTGGTCGATGTTAGGCTTAAGCTGCTGCCGACGCTCGCCGAGCTGCATATTCGCGATTATGGGATAGGCTTTGTGATTACAACCGAACTGCGTCAAGGCGTTGGACTCTATAGTATGGAGGAGCGTGTGAATATTCTGGGCGGGGAATTCGAAATGCAATCAACACCAGGGCAAGGGACTGCGATTCAAGTCAAGGTACCAATTGTCGATCAGTTAGTTAAATAAACGGGGGAATCATATACGATGGATATCAAAGTGTTAATTGTCGATGATCATGCAGTTGTTCGAAGTGGACTTCGTGCAGTTCTGGATAGTAAACCGGGAATTCAGGTTGTGGGAGAAGCGGCGGACGGCATCTCGTGCATGAAGAAAGCCTTTGAACTGCATCCAGACCTTGTGCTTATGGATTTGAGCATGCCGAATGGTCGAGATGGTCTATATACGACAAGCGAGCTGCTGCAATCAATGCCAGAGGTCAAGGTTATTATTCTTACGATGCACGATGATGAGCAATACTTATTTCGAGCACTGAAGGCAGGTGCGTCGGGCTATATTCTTAAGTCTGCGCCCATATCGGAGCTCGTGACGGCTATTATGCAGGTCCAACAAGGGCTTGTCTATTTGCATCCAACTGCGACGAAGAAAGTGATCGAAGGGTATTTGCAAGCGCAGACCAGAGAGACAAAAGACGCCTTTGAGACGTTGACTGAGCGAGAAAAAGAGATATTGACGCTTGTTGCAAAAGGGTATACGAACAAAGAAGCTGCTGAGCTGCTAACGATCAGTGTCAAGACGATTGAAAACCATAAGGCTAATATCATGGAAAAGCTCCAATTAAATAATCGTCGCGAATTGATGAAATTCGCTGTTAGAAGGGGGTTGCTTGATTTTGATTAACGAAAGTGACCAGCCGTTGACGATCCAACAGCGAATTCAACTGGAATTGCAGCAGTTGAAATCAGACATGGCATTTGACTTCGTCGCTGTAGCACTCGCGGATGCGAATTATCGGGACATTTATTGGAAAATTGCGCTTGGTGCCAAATCGGAGCGATACAAAAAAATTACAGTACGAATGGGCAACGGAATGGCAGGAAAGGTATTGCAAGCCAGACGACCGCATATAGTCACTTCTTTTCCTGAAGAAGTGCAAGATGAGGTATTGGAGTACCCCATTTTCCTCGTGGAGTCGTTACGCTCTGGAATGGGCGTCTCGGTAGATTCGGCGCGGGTCGAGCAGAAGCAATCTTACGGTGTTTTGCTGGTTGGTCAGCGGGAGGAGCGGGCATTTGGTAAACAAGAGATAGGGCATGTGGAACGAACTGCCGCAAAGCTCGCGGAATTATATGATAGCATCACGATCCATCCTGTATCGGAGGATACGCAAGGTGCTGTGCAGCATGACAAAACAACCCCGCTCCTGCAGCGGCTACGGGATTTTCGTGCTAAAGGTATTATTTGCGAACTATTAGATCAACGTATCACACAATTGTCGCAAGAGCGGCAAGAGCAGATTGCAGCGATTCTCGAACTGCTCGTACGCCCTTGCATCCAAGCGAATACGCTAGCTAAGATCGTGCTGGGGCAGGACGATGCGGGACATACCTTGGTTGAGTATGAATGTGAAGGGGAATGCCATTTATCTCGAGAAATGTTTAATCCCGTTAAAGATCAACTGATCGCGCTAAAGTGCGATTTAGAAATCATGATGGACGAGCGACGCCAGTCGGTGCGATTTACCGTACCCACGCGATTATTGTTAGATGAGATGAACTGGAACTAAATAGTGCAAATCCGAAATTGGGGAATTTCCTAGAAAGCAAATGAGGGAATTCCCCAATTTTTTTCATGACATACTCCACGGATAATGAATCATAGCTAGTCGAGTTCACGAGGAGGAATGGGCATGAGACCATCCAAAGCAATTTTACCCTTACAAACCTTGAGTCTAATTCTTGGATTTGCGGTATGGGGCATCTTATCATCATTAATTGTATTCATCAAAGACGGAATTCCATTAACACCAGGGCAATTATCGTTAGTCACGGCTGTACCCGTTGTACTTGGGTCGATTTTACGAATTCCGTTCGGCTATTGGACGAATAAATACGGGGCGCGCAACATGTTTTTGATCAGCTTCGTCTTGCTGCTCGCTCCTGTATTCTACATCAGTCAAGCGAACAGTTTCTTCGATTTGATTATAGGTGGGTTGTTCTTAGGGATCTCGGGTGCGACATTCTCAGTAGGGGTTACCTCCTTGCCCAAATATTATCCCAAAGAGAAACATGGGTTCATTAATGGAATTTACGGGCTTGGAAATTTGGGTTCGGCGCTGAGTACATTTTTCGCCCCGGTATTAGCGACGCAGATCGGATGGCGTTCGACAGTTCAAGTCTATTTGCTTCTGCTCGCGATCTTTGCTATTGCAAACTTCTTTATCGGGGATCGGAAGGAATCGAAACTTAATGTCGCCCTCATGGAACAAATAAAAGGCATTTACAAAAATGAGAAGTTGTGGCTGATTTGCTTCTTCTATTTCATTACATTCGGGGCATTTGTAGCCTTCACCGTCTTTTTGCCCAATCATCTCGTGAACAATTTCGGTATCAGTAAAGTCGATGCAGGCTTGCGTACCGCTGGATTTGTTACCCTTGCAACCTTTATGCGGCCGGTGGGAGGATGGCTAGGGGATAAATTCAATCCATTCAAAATATTGCTGTTTGTGTTCAGTGGACTCACGATGGGCGGCATTCTACTCGCTTTCTCTCCTTCGATCCCGCTCTTTACCGTGGGCTGTTTGTTGATTGGCCTATGTGCGGGACTAGGTAACGGGACGATCTTCAAATTGGTCCCACTCTACTTCGCGAAGCAATCCGGGATTGCAAACGGTCTGATATCCGCGCTTGGCGGTTTAGGCGGATTCTTCCCGCCGCTCATGTTGTCTTTATTACTTGCGATGACAGGTCATTATGCGATCGGATTCATGGCGCTAGCGATGGTCGCGTTGTGCAGCGTACTTCTTGTACTCTACATGTACTGGCAGGATCGTGTGAAATTAGCAGAACAAATTGTACAGAGCACTTCGCAAGCGGTATTGGTCACCAATCCCAAAGGGCTCATTCTAACCGTCAATCCGGCTTTCACAGAAATTACAGGTTATAGCGGGGAGGACGCTATGGGACAGAAGCCAGGCTTCTTGAAATCCGGAAAGCATGATCAAGCGTTCTATGAGTCCATGTGGAAGCAGCTCAAGTCGAAGCACGCATGGTCGGGAAACATCTGGAACAAAAAACAAAATGGCGAATTGTATCTGCAACATCTAACGATTAACGGAATTCAAAATGACGTCGGAGAAACAAATTATTATGTCGGCGTGTTCAGTGAAATCGACCCTGTAGACATTCAGAACCAATCACGCATAAATCATTCCCGCAAAAACACAACAAATATCGTAATGTAGTGGGGGGATTTACATGAACGGCAGAAAAGAATTGAAAACTTTTATGCGCCATGCCATTAGCGTATCTGAGGCAACACGTCTCGTTCTGGATCGTGTGCGTGTCATGCCAACGGAAGAAGTACCTTTGATGCAGAGCATTGGCAGAACATTGGCTGTAGAGCTTGTCGCACCACAGCCAATGCCTCATTTTCGCCGTTCGGGCATGGACGGTTTCGCGGTTATGGCTGCGGATACAAAACAGGCGTCGATCGGTTCGCCCGTCTCGCTGCATATCGTCGACAATGTTCCCGCAGGGCAGGTGTCAAAGATGACATTACAACCTGGTCAATGCATTCGGATTATGACAGGGGCTGCGGTACCAGAAGGCGCAGATGCTGTGATCAAATACGAGATGACAGCGGAAGAGAGCGGACCGGATGGTACGGAGCTATGTAAGGTGAAGGGGGTTGTTGCCATAGGGGAAAATGTGTCCCCAATTGGCGTCGAAATCACCGAGAGGGAAACCGTCCTGTGTTCGGGTGTTCAGATCGGTGCTGGCGAAATTGCGCTGCTGGCGATGTTCGGTATCCATACGGTACAAGTCTATCAGCAGCCTCGGGTTGCGATTCTTGCCACCGGTGCGGAGCTGCTGCGTGTGGAAGATGCCTTAGCGCCTGGGCGTGTTCGAAACAGCAACGCGTATATGTTGGCTGCCGCCATTACGGCGTTCGGTGGGATTCCCGTTGTAATGGATGAAGTACCAGACGATGCGGTCATTGCGAAACAAATGATCCGTAAGGCAATTTTAGAACATGACGTCGTTGTTACGACGGGCGGTGTATCTGTCGGGGATCATGACATTCTGTATGATGTGACGCAGGAATGGGATGGCGATTTGGTATTCAACAAGGTGATGATGCGCCCAGGAAGTCCGACAACGTTTGGGATGTGGCACGGGAAGCTGATATTCGCGTTGTCCGGCAACCCCGCTGCATGTTATGTGGGCTGCAGATTGTTCCTTCGCCCTGCACTCCGCGGTATGATGGGGGCCGATCTCATCCCTGAACCCCGTATAATGGCGACATTAACCGTGAATTATGTAAAATCGGATCGCTTTACGCGTTTTATCCGTGGACGTATGTCCGAACAAGCAGGCAAACTAACGGCAGCACCCGTAGGCTATGATATGTCGAGTGTAACCGTATCTTTGCGAGATGCGAATTGCTTGATCTGTCTGCCAGGTTCTCCGGACGGGTATCAGGAAGGTGCGCTCGTCGAGATTATTCCCTTAAAGGGAATCTGTGAATAAAGGAGCAAGAAGTGGCATGAGCATTCGATCTGATGACAACTTCATCGTACGAGCAGTTCCCGTTCT
This sequence comes from Paenibacillus sp. ACRRX, assembly GCF_022346885.1. Lineage (GTDB taxonomy): Bacteria > Bacillota > Bacilli > Paenibacillales > Paenibacillaceae > Paenibacillus_B. Next base: position 52,520 of record NZ_JAKRNK010000002.1, on the reverse strand, counting down.
GCAAATTATCGGTTACAAAAACAGCGGCAAAACAACGCTTGCTTGCAAGCTTATCGCCGCACTTACTGCGCAAGGGCTGCGAGTCGGCTCGGCTAAGCATGATGCGCACGAATTCCGTTTGGATGACTATGAGACTGATAGTGAGAAGCATCTGTCTCATGGTGCGCTAGAGACCATATTAACTTCATCGACGGCGACACGCTCTATGAGGAAAAGCTCTACATCGCTAGATGAAATTGCGCAGCAGCTGTATGGCAAGGTAGATATTATTATCGCCGAAGGCTTTAAATCGGCTCGATATCCAAAGATCGCGTTGATTCATCATGTTGTGGAGATGCGTGATTTACTCGCTCAAGCAGCAGATATTCGCCTTTGGATCAGTTGGGAGGCGCATGAAGTTTTGCAAGAACAAGGCTCGACACTCCAAATTGCGGATATATCATCAAAATTAATACTGTATATCAAAGAGCAGGAAGACATCCTGCACAAAGCCATTTCCCTCGCTCGATCTCTCCTGTAGTCCATTTTTATCGTCGATATCGGGGAATCCCTACCATGGAATGAGGGAGTTCCCCACTCTTAACCACCAGCTCCAGCCTCTACAATAGAAGTATCATAAGGCGCAAGGAGCTGGAACGATGAACAAGACCAACCCGCTAATACAAAAGCTGAAGTTTTTCCGTAAGCGCGAGACGAATGCGGAAGGGTGGAGCGAAGAATCCACAGCCGATCGTTCTTGGGAGAATATGTACCGGAATCGCTGGCAGCACGACAAAGTTGTTCGTTCAACACATGGCGTAAACTGTACAGGTTCATGTAGTTGGAAAATATTTGTGAAAGACGGGATTGTCACGTGGGAGACGCAGCAGACGGATTATCCAACGACAGGACCGGATATGCCGGAATTCGAGCCGCGCGGCTGTCCGCGTGGAGCCAGCTTTTCCTGGTATCTCTACAGCCCGCTGCGTGTGAAATATCCCTATATTCGTGGCAAGCTGCTGAATCTATGGCGTGAAGCAAAGAGCAAACATGCTGATCCCGCTGCGGCGTGGAAATCGATTGTACAAGATGATAACAAAAAACTAATGTATAAATCGGCTCGCGGAAAAGGCGGCATGGTTCGAGCATCGTGGGATGAAGTATCTGAGATCATCTCTGCTTCCATGATCGATACCATCAAACAATATGGTCCGGACCGTGTGATCGGGTTTTCCCCGATTCCGGCGATGTCGATGGTCAGTTATGCAGCAGGCTCACGTTTCTTATCCCTCATCGGCTCGCCGCTGCTCAGCTTTTACGACTGGTATGCGGATTTACCGCCAGCATCCCCGCAAATCTGGGGCGATCAGACGGATGTTCCTGAGAGCAGTGACTGGTACAACTCGAGTTACTTGCTCGTCTGGGGCTCGAACTTGCCGATGACAAGAACGCCGGATGCGCATTTCATGACGGAAGCTCGTTATCGCGGGACCAAAGTCGTATCGATCAGTCCGGATTACGCGGAATTCGTGAAATTCGCCGATAAATGGCTGCCAGCGAAGCAAGGGACGGATGGCGCACTCGCCATGGCGATGGGGCATGTCATACTGAACGAGTTCTATGTGAAGCAAAGAACGTCGTATTTTGAGAGTTACTCGAAGAAATATACCGATTTCCCGTTCCTTGTACTGCTTCAAGAACAAGATGGTGCATACACGGTGAATCGGTTCCTCACGGCGAACGATCTCGGAATTGAGACGAATAACAAGGAATGGAAGACGGTTCTTATCGATGAGATCTCAGGTGAACTTCGTATTCCAAACGGCACGATCGGCTCACGTTGGGGCGAGGAGGGTAAATGGAATCTGGAGATGACAGATACGTTAACAGGTGAAGAGATCGCGCCGCAGCTTGGATTGCGGGAATCTGCTGACGGCCAGCTTGAGATCAAGCTTCCTTATTTCGCCGAAGAAGGCAAATCTGCGATTTCTCGGTTAATCCCGTACAAGGTGATTAAGGGGGAAGGCGGTGCGGAATATCGTGTCACAAGCGTGTTCGATCTCATGCTCGCTCAATATGGCGTCGATTCGCTCCATGGCAGCGACTACGATGACGCGAGCATCGCATATACGCCTGCGTGGCAAGAACAAATTACGGGCGTTGATCGCGCATCCGTTATTCAGATAGCGAGAGAGTTTGCGCAAAATGCGGTCGAAAGTGAAGGCCGCTCGATGATCATAGTCGGAGCGGGGATCAACCACTGGTATAACTCGGATACGATCTATCGGAGTGTGCTGAACCTGGTCTTAATGACAGGCTGCCAAGGAGTCAATGGCGGCGGTTGGGCGCATTACGTGGGACAAGAGAAACTGCGTCCTGCGGAAGGGTGGTCGAACGTCGCCTTCGCAAGAGACTGGACGATGCCCCCGCGTCAGATGAACGGGACCTCCTTTTTCTACTTTGCAACGAATCAATGGCGGTTCGAATCGAATCCTGTGGATGGACATACGTCAGCCCTAGTCGACAAAGCACGTTATGCGCACTATGCAGATTACAACGTCATGGCTGCACGCTTAGGCTGGCTGCCTTCTTATCCGCAGTTTAACGCAAATTCCATTGACCTGGCTAATGAAGCGGCCGCGCAGGGACATGACACCCCCGAGACGATTGCGAGCTATGTTGCCAACAGGCTCAAGAATCGCGAATTGAAGTTTGCGATCGAAGATCCAGATGCCGAGATGAATCATCCGAAAGTAATGTTCGTCTGGCGCGCGAATTTGATCTCCAGCTCGGGAAAAGGGCATGAATATTTCTTGAAATACCTGCTTGGTGCTCATAACGGTCTATTAAATGATGACTCGGAGACAATTCGTCCTGTGGAGATGACATGGCATGAACAGGCAGCTGAGGGTAAGCTCGATCTCATGGTGGATATCGATTTCCGCATGTCCGGAACAGCCGTATACTCCGATATCGTCCTGCCCGCGGCAACCTGGTATGAGAAGAGCGATCTTTCGTCGACTGACATGCATCCCTTCATCCATCCCTTCAATCCAGCTGTACCGCCATTATGGGAATCCAAGTCGGATTGGGAAACATTTAAAACGATTGCAAAGACCTTCTCGGAAATGGCAGCCACGCAATTCGATGCGCCACAGCGCGATATTGTTGCCGTGCCGCTGCAGCATGATACACCCGATGAGCTTGCGCAGCCTTTCGGCAAGATTCTCGACTGGAGCAAAGGCGAGATCGAGGCGATTCCAGGCAAGACGATGCCGAAGTTCGTGATCGTGGAGCGGGATTATGCCACGGTGTATAAGAAAATGACGGCGCTTGGACCGAACATTAAAGATAAGCCGTACGGCATCAAAGGAATGAACTGGTCTGCGGCAGATGAATACGAATTGATGAAAAAAGTGAATGGAGTCGTCGATGAAGCCGGGATCAGTGAAGGATGCCCAAAACTCGTCACGGATCGTCACATGTCGGAAGCCATTCTCACGTTGTCCTCCACGAGTAACGGGAAAATGGCCGTCAAAGCGTGGGAGGCATTAGAGAAGAAAACGGCACTTAAATTGAAAGATTTGGCGGAGGATCGCATTGAAGAACGATTCACCTTCAACGAGATTACGACGCAGCCGAAGACGGTCATCACTTCACCTGCCTTCAGTGGATCTGAGCAGCATGGACGCCGTTATTCACCATTTACAACGAATGTTGAACGCTTGATTCCATATCGCACGCTGACAGGACGTCAGCATTACTTCTTGGACCATGAGATGATGACCGAATTTGGCGAGAATATGGCGATTTACAAGCCGACGATGAAGCATGCGCCGTTCCATACGAACAAGAAGCGCCCGGCGACGAAAGGAAAGGAAATCGTCCTGAACTTCATGACACCGCATAACAAATGGTCGATTCACAGTATGTATTTCGACTCCTTGCCGATGCTTACGCTGTTCCGCGGTGGGCCAACCGTCTGGATCAACAAAGACGACGCCGCTGATGCGGAGGTCATGGATAACGATTGGATTGAATGTTTCAATCAGAATGGCGCCGTCGTTGCGCGTGCGGTAGTAACCCATCGGATGCCGCGTGGCATGGCCTATATGCACCATGCACAAGATCGGACAATCAATGTGCCTGCGACTGATGTGACAACGACACGCGGCGGAACGCATAATAGCCCGACACGAATTCATGTGAAGCCCACGCATATGATTGGCGGGTATGCGCAGCTGAGTTACGGATTCAACTACTACGGACCAACAGGGAATCAGCGTGATCTGTACGTTGTGATCCGCAAACTTGAGGAGGTGAACTGGCTTGAAGATTAAAGCGCAAATCGGGATGGTTATGAACTTGGATAAATGCATCGGATGCCATACTTGCTCTGTTACGTGTAAGAACACATGGACGAACCGTAAAGGTGCGGAATATATGTGGTTCAATAATGTCGAGACCAAGCCAGGCATAGGATATCCCAAGCAGTGGGAGAATCAAGATAAATATAAAGGCGGCTGGGTGCTTAAGAAGGGCAAGCTGGAGCTTCGCTCCGGCAGTCGCATCAACCGTTTGAAAAATATTTTCCACAATCCGGATCAACCAACGATCGATGAATATTACGAACCGTGGGACTATGATTATGAGAAGCTTCAGCAAAGTCCGGAGCGCAAACATCAGCCAGTAGCAAGGCCGAAATCCCAAATTACAGGCGAATTTATGAACTTGGAGTGGGGACCGAACTGGGAAGACGATCTCGCAGGTGTGCATGAGTCGGGTTATCAGGATCCAAATATGGCGGGCATCGAAGAAGCAGTGCGGATGGAATTCGAGCAAGTGTTTATGATGTATTTGCCAAGAATTTGTGAGCATTGCATCAATCCGTCCTGTGTATCCAGCTGTCCATCCGGTGCGATGTATAAGCGTGAAGAGGACGGGATTGTGCTTGTCGATCAGAACGCATGCCGCTCTTGGCGGTTCTGCGTATCGAGCTGTCCGTACAAGAAAGTCTACTTCAACTGGCAGACAAATAAAGCGGAGAAATGTACCTTGTGCTTCCCGAGAATCGAGCAGGGATTGCCAACGATTTGTTCGGAAACATGCGTGGGACGTATCCGTTACCTTGGTGTCATGTTCTATGATGCAGATCGAGTGGAAGCAGCAGCTTCCGTCACAGACGAACAGAAGCTCTACGAAGCGCAATTGGATATTTTCCTCGATCCGAATGATCCTGAAGTGATTGCCGCGGCACGTACAGCGAATATTCCAGAAGATTGGATTGAGCATGCGCAGCGTTCACCGATCTATAAGATGGCGGTCGATTGGAAAATCGCGCTCCCGCTTCATCCTGAATATCGGACACTGCCGATGGTCTGGTATGTTCCACCGCTCAGCCCGATCACGAACATGGTGGAAGGCCAAGGAGCGACAGCGTCACCAGATGATATTTTCCCAGCGATTGACGATATGCGAATTCCCGTGCAATACCTCGCGAATCTACTCTCAGCTGGAGATACCGAAGTCATCACGAACGTGCTGATGAAAATGGCTGTTATGCGTTCGCATATGCGTTCACTTAACTTGAAGAAGGCGCCTGACCTCGTATTGCTGGAACAATTCGGGATGACAGCTAAAGAGACGGAAGAAATGTACCGCCTATTGGCGATTGCGAAGTACGAAGACCGTTTTGTCATTCCGTCAGCGCATCGCGAGGAATTTGCGGATCTCTATTCGGAGCAAGGTGCGTGCGGATTTACGAATATGATGGGGGGTCCAGGACCCTGCGGCGGTTAAGCCTGTTAATCATCAGATAAGGACGGACAAGGAGGGATCGAACATGAAAGAGTTAACGCGACGCTCTAGCTGGATGCTCTTCTCGCAGCTATTACAATATCCGGATGCTGCGTGGCAGGACTCGGCAGATGAGATGTACGTGAATTGGTGCCATTTGATCCAAGACGAGGAAGCTTCGACTGCAAAGTCGCTGCAAGAGTTTGCGGGTCAATGTCTCGCTGAATTTGTGGGGATGGATACAGAGGCCATTACAGCGGCTTATGTGAAGACCTTTGATTTTAGTAAAAAAGCAAATATGTATTTGACTTACGGACAGCTCGGGGATGATCGTGAACGTGGTCCGGCATTATTGAAGCTGAAACAAGTGTATGAAGAAGAGGAGATTGTCCTCGACACGGATGAATTGCCGGATTATTTGCCGTTGGTCCTGGAATATGTAGCGGTAGCGAGTGAGGAACGAGGGATCGGCTTGCTGGTCTCGTTCCGGAAAGCGTTAGTGAGTATCCGAGATGCGCTCCATCATATGAGTAGTCCCTACCGACATGTGCTCGATGCAATGCTATTCATCATAGATCAATCGGGCATGACGGAAGGCTGCTTTGAGATGACAGCATTTTCCGGTTGTGCAGATACACCACCTTCACTCGGATGCGGACCGATGTGGGCGACTGCGGGGTATGGCAGCGTAGGGAGGAATGTGTAATGTCGTGGGGAAGTCAATTTCTTTGGGTGATCTACCCCTATATGATTCTCATCATCTTTCTGGTAGGTCTCTATTATCGCTATCAGACAGATCAGTTCGGATGGACCGCGAAATCGAGTGAAATGCTTGAGAAGAAGAAGCTTCGGTGGGGCAGCAATCTATTTCATATCGGCATCATGCTCGTTTTCTTCGGTCATGTTGGTGGGATTCTGATTCCGAAGTCGTGGCTCGAATCACTCGGTGTCTCGGATCATCTGTATCATACGATGGCACTTTGGATCGGATCGGCAGCGGGCCTGATGACGCTTATCGGCTGTATCATTCTTGTAATCCGTCGATTCTTGGATGCTCGGATTCGTAGAACGAGCAGCTTCGGCGATATACTGTCGATCATTTTGCTCACGCTCATTGTGGTGGTAGGCATGGCGGCGACGCTGTTCAATATGACCGACCGCTCTGGGTTTGATTACCGGGAGACGATAGGACCATGGATGCGCGGCGTAATGTTGTTCATGCCAGATTATAAGTTAATGAATACCGTACCTATCATTTTCAAAGTTCATATTATTCTGGGTCTAGCACTATTTGCCGTATTTCCTTTTACAAGACTTGTACACATGCTAAGCATGCCGATCAAATACCTATCACGCAGTTATGTGGTGTACCGGAAACGCAAGTAAACATTCAGAGAAGGCGGTGCTCAGATGTTAACAGGTATCATTCTGGCTGGAGGCCGCAATTCTCGGATGAATGGTCGAAATAAAGCGCTCTTGCTATACAGAGGGGAGCGTTTTATTGAACGGCAAATCAAGGTGATGCAATCGATCTGTACGAGACTGATCATCGTAACAAACGATACTTCATCCTATACAAAATGGGTAAAGGACGACGTGATTTATATTCCGGATGTTTATGCAGGGAAGGGTCCGCTTAGCGGATTTCATGCTGGCTTTTTACACGTAGAGACGGAATTTGCCTGGGTCGTGGGGTGCGATTATCCGAAGCTATCTGCTTCGGCTGCCTCGTGGATGCTATCTCAGCTTGCGGCAAGCGATTACGATGCGGTTCTCCCCATTGTCGATGGCAAGCATCAAATGCTGCATGGGGTGTATCGACCTCATCGGATGCTTCCATCTATCATTCAGAGACTCGAATTATGCCAATATCGATTGTCCGGATTACTGGATTCGATGTATTGGCTCGGTCTAGGGGAGAACGATTGGGCAGTAGCGGGAATCGACTATCATTTTACAGAAGATGTAGATACCGAAGAGCAATATGCGGCATTATTGCAAGATTGGAAAGGAGGCAGCAATCCTCATGTCCCATGATCGGTATAGCAGACAACAGAACTTTAATCCAATTGGTATCGCAGGTCAACAAGCATTAATGATGAAGCATGTTCTGATCGTTGGAGCGGGTGCGCTTGGCTCCGGGAATGCGGAACTATTGGCACGTTCAGGCGTTGGCACGATCACGATCATTGACCGTGACTATGTGGAATGGAGTAATTTGCAGCGACAGTCGCTCTACAGTGAGGAGGATGTAATTGAACAACTGCCCAAAGCTGTCGCGGCAGCGAACCGACTTCAGCAGATTAATTCCGATATCACCGTGCATGCGCATGTTATGGATTGTACAGCCTCTGATCTTGTTGAATTGCTTGATCATACGAAGGTAGATTTGATGCTCGATGCAACGGATAATTTTGCAATACGATATATCATGAATGATGTTGCCTATCGATACCAAATCCCATGGATCTATGGTGCCTGCTCGGGCAGTTATGGCGCAGTGTGCAGCTTTATTCCGGAGCAGACGCCATGTCTGCACTGCGTGTTGGAACGGATGCCGATCGGAGCTGCATCTTGTGATCGAGAGGGGATTATTGCTCCAGCGGTGCAGATGGTCGTGGCCATGCAATCGGCTGAAGCGCTCAAATGGTTTTCTGGGAATCGAGCGCAGATGTCGCATCGATTTACTGTTTTTGATCTCTGGTCGAACATGCACCAATCCATTCGATTGAGTATGACGGGAAAGCGTGAGGCTTGTCCGACATGCGGAGCTCAACCGAGCTATCCGTATATGAGGTCGGAGTCGGCCATGCGAACAGAAGTGTTATGCGGTCGATCTTCCGTATGGGTGCGTTATCCACGGCGAGAGCTGCTAGATTTGGATCGGGTAGCCTCTCATGCTGTGCAATTGCATGCCGAGGTGAAGTCGAATCCCTATCTCCTGCAAATTCAAGAGAGCCACTATCGTCTTGTTATTTTCCAAGATGGCAGAGCACTGATTCATGGTACCTCCGACCCGCTGGAAGCCAAGAAGCTGTATCATCGATACTTAACCTAGATCATGGATCTCTCGAAGAGAAGACAGGAAGGTGAGCTTATGAAAATACTATGTTTTGCCCATTTAAGTGAACAGTTAGGTGCATCCAGCATAGAGTTGGAACTCGGTTCGATCACGGTGGCTGATCTATTGCAAGAGTTAAATAATCGTTACCCGACTCTGCTGCTGGATCATGTCATGATTGCGGTCAATGAACAATTTGTCGATTCTTTCTACATCATATCACCAAATGATACAGTAGCATTGCTGCCTCCAGTCAGTGGAGGGTAGAAAGGGGCTATACAGATGTTAGAGGACAATTTGACGCATTTTAATCATCAAGGAAGGGCCCATATGGTCGATGTGACGGACAAAACCGAGACGAAGCGTACCGCGATCGTTAAGAGTCAGATTCACATGCGGGAGGAGACGTTGCAACGCATTCAAGAAGGATCGATTCGTAAAGGCGATGTGCTGGCGGTAGCACAAGTAGCTGGCATTATGGCAGCAAAGAAGACGGCAGATCTCATTCCCATGTGCCATCCGCTGCCGCTCGCGGGCATTGATATCACATTTGCGATCGAAGATGTGCAGACATTATCCTTCAGAGTACAGGTCAAGACAACGGGAGTGACGGGGGTTGAAATGGAAGCCTTAACGGCAGCCCAGGTTGTGGGTCTCACGATTTATGACATGTGCAAAGCGATTGATAAAGATATGCTACTAGGTCCGACCTATTTGGAGCAAAAACAAGGCGGTAAAAGCGGTGATTATGTGCGTGCAAATTCGTAAGCCCGCCCTTAGATAGGAGTGAAAGAATGAATAGCTCGTTGTTTGTGATTACGGATCAGCCGATCGTGCTGGATGAAGTCTTGAATAAAGTGAAACGAAGGGAAGCAGGTGCAATCACGTTATTTCTAGGCACGGTGCGTGAGCTGACTTGTGGCAAACAGACTTTGTATCTCGAATATGAAGCCTACACAAGCATGGCGGTCGCCCAATTGGAGCGAATCGGGCGAGAGGTTCGTGAGCGCTGGACAGATACTGTCGTTGCGGTGACGCATCGTGTGGGCCGTCTAGAAATATTGGATACGGCCGTCGTGATTGCCGTCTCTTCGCCGCACCGCAAAGCGGCTTATGAAGCGAATGAATACGTTATTGAACGGATCAAACAGATTGTGCCCATCTGGAAAAAAGAACATGGTGTGGACGGCTCCGAATGGATTGGCGATCAGGTTAATCAACAGGAGTACCTGGAGGGACGGCCATTGCTTGCAGATATCCCGAAGGAAGATCAGAAGTGATATCAGAAGTTACGTCAGAAAGGAGTGCAGCAGGATGAGCATTCCCCGCTTAATTGATAAATATGGACGAGAGCATCATTATTTGCGAATATCGGTGACAGACCGCTGCAATCTGCGCTGCATCTACTGCATGCCCGAAGAAGGGATGGAGTTCGAGCCCTCGGATAAAATTCTGACGTTCGAGGAAATTGTCGAAGTCGTACGTGTCGTTGCCGGCATGGGCATTCGTAAAATTCGATTAACGGGCGGTGAGCCGTTAGTGCGCAAGAATCTGGAACAGCTCGTGGCGATGATTGCGTGCACCCCCGGGATTGAAGACATCTCACTGACGACGAACGGAATGTTCCTTGCGCCAAAGGCGAAAGCATTAAAGGAGGCGGGGCTTACACGCGTCAATATTAGCATGGATTCTCTTCATCCAGACAGGTTTAAGCTGATTACGCGCGGCGGAGATGTTCGGAAGGTACTTAACAGCATTGATGCTTGCGTGAAGGCTGGTTTATGCCCCATCAAATTGAACGTGGTGCTCATGAGAGGGTTGAACGATGATGAGATCGCAGACTTTATCCGCTTAACGTTGGACCGGGATATTCATGTCCGATTCATTGAATACATGCCAATCGGACATCACGATGCAGGCTGGAAGAACTTGTACATGCCGCTCGCGCGTGTGAAGGAAGTCTGCGCAGAACAGCAATGGGATTATGAACCTGAAGCAGCGGTTCAAGGAAATGGTCCGTCAGAGAATTACCGCTTGGATGGAGCGCTTGGTAGTTTTGGATTGATCCATCCCGTTAGCGAGCACTTCTGTCAGACTTGTAATCGACTAAGGCTTACTGCTGATGGTTATATCAAGCCATGCTTAGCTTGGACAGAGCAATTCCATGTCCGGCGTGTCGTCGGGGATGACGAGGCGATGCGCCAGTTGTTCTTGGATGCACTTGGTACGAAGCCTGAAAATCATGAAATGTCACATTTTCTAAAAAACGATGTAACGATATCACACGCACCTACGGCACGTAGAATGTCACAAATAGGTGGATAGGAGAGATACGCATGAGACATGTTTTAGCCAAAAAAAGATGGGGTTTCCTCGCCATGTTATTGATTACGGTTCTTGTCATCTCGGGGTGCGGCAATCAACAAGCTGGCAAGAGCTCAGGTTCCAAAGGGGATGCTGTTAAGCTGACGGTCTCCGCTGCAGCCAGTCTAACGGATGCCTTGCAAGAGATACAGAAGAATTATGAGTCGCAGACGAGCGGTGTGCAGCTTCATTTCAACTTTGGGGGATCTGGCGCGCTGCAGCAGCAGATTGAGCAAGGGGCACCTGTTGATCTGTTCCTTTCTGCTGCTTCGAAAAATATGCAAGTGCTCGTCGACAAGCAACTCGTTGCGTCGAATCAGCAGAACAATTTTCTTGCCAATGAACTTACTGTGATTACTGCTAGCGAAACATCGGTTTCGGTTCAAGAAGCGAAAGATCTTCTGAAAACAGGTATTCAGAAGATTGCGATCGGGATTCCTGAGACGGTTCCTGCAGGAAAATACGCGCAAGAGGCGCTTTCGAATGCAGGCGTCTGGGATGATGCACAGTCCAAATTGGTCCAAGCAAAAGATGTTCGCCAAGTACTGCAATATGTTCAGACGGGAAATGCCGATGCTGGATTCGTGTACAAAACGGATGCATTAACCGCGAAGGACAAAGTGAAAATTGCCTATACCGTTGATCCTAAATTGTATACTCCGATCACTTATCCAATCGGAATCGTCCAAGCAACAAACCATGCCGAGGAAGCTAAACAATTGTACGACTATCTGCAATCGAAGGAAGCGATGGATGTCTTCGTGAAATACGGATTCTCCGTGCCGGATTCGAAATGAATATGATCCAAATCGATTGGGCCCAGCTATGGAATCCCATTCGATTATCGCTCCAGGTTGCACTGATTGCAAGCATCTTGGGTACGCTCTTTGGTGTTGCCTTGGCATGGCGGATGACAAGAAGCTCGGCGAAAGGGAAGGTGCTGTTAGAGACACTATTTCTGCTGCCTCTTGTCTTGCCGCCGACGGTGGTTGGGTTCCTGCTTCTCGTTGCGCTAGGACGCCGTAGCTGGATCGGCCAGTTCGCAGAATGGCTATTCTCTGCGCCGATCATCTTCTCATGGGGAGCTGCCGTCATTGCATCTGTCGTCGTATCGTTTCCCCTCGTCTATCAGACGATGAAGACAGGGTTTCGTGCTATTGATCATCATTTAGCCGATGCCGCACGTTCGATTGGTGCCAGTGAATGGCAGGTTTTTCGTTATATCACGCTCCCGCTAGCTTTTCCATCGGTCATCACCGCCTATATTCTGAGCTTCGCGCGCAGTTTAGGCGAATTCGGTGCGACGTTAATGGTCGCAGGCAATATTCCAGGGAAGACGCAGACCGTTCCTACAGCTATTTTTGTTGCGGTCGATTCAGGGAATATGATGATGGCATGGTTGTGGACGATTTCTATGGTCGTTATTTCATTTCTATTGCTGCTCTTGACTGGACGACAGCGAACATCATGATAAAGTAGGTGAAGCAATTGAAGTCTGCACAAAAGGGGATTGTGATTCCTCATGAACATGGTGGGTGGGCAATGATCAGCGTTCCGTTCTTATTTGGGATGATGGCAGGTACGCCGCAGTGGGGTCATCTATTATTGTTTATTGCCTGGTTGTTCTTTTATTTAGCATCGTATGCCTCTCTGCAAGCGTTGAAACGGAGCAAACAGCGTGATCATCTGCTGAAGTGGTCAGCCAACTATGGAATCATCGCGCTGGCAGCACTCGCGTATCCGCTCTTCCAGAAGCCCTCATTATGTTATTTCGGGATCCCATTCGTACTGCTCTTGATCGTTAACATCTGGCATGTGAAGCATAAATCAGAGCGAGCCATCGTGAATGATCTGTGCGCGATTCTGATCTTTTCCTTGGGGGGAGCAGTTGCTTATTTGTTTGGCAGTGGCGGTTGGGACAAGACGATGCTGATGGTTACGCTGATTAACTTTTTGTATTTTATGGGGACAGCTTTCTTTGTGAAAACAATATTCCGAGAGCGAGGCAATAAGCAATGGGAGGCTACGGCTCGCACCTATCATGTGTTGATTTTATTCGTGTCATGGGCATGTGGTTATCCTTGGATGACGCTTCCATTTGTTATACCGCTTATTCGAACGTTTCTCTTGGCAGGGAAGCAGATGCGTCCGATGAAGGCAGGGATTTTCGAGATTATGGGTGCCGTGCAGTTTATCGTTATATCATGGATTGTGTTCTAATTAGCATTTCTTCTGGAATGAGACATCCCTGGCCCTTCATAACTTAATAAAGAAGGATACTGATAATCTGTCACCACATCAGGAGGAATGCGTGTATGACATATGCTAATACACCGCACGTCCACTCGGAAACAGCAGGCATAGTTGGGCCAATTCCGAATCATAACCCGAATAACAATGGACCAGGAACTTTACAAGAAGAACGATTCTATGTACCGTTCAGAGGAGTGTGCGACCCGTGCCCTCCGATTGCGTTTAAGACTTATGTAGTACCGCCAAATCAATACATGACGTTTCAGCCCCCCAATCTGCCGCAGTTCTCACCGGAACAGGCTTTATGCATTGGCACATTATGGCCAGCATTGTATAGTTCATACCGACCAAAGCGGGGAGGACATGACACATGACAGGGCACCCGTTCCAATCTCCAGAATATTTCCAACATTTGCGGCAGCTTCAAGAGGTTGACTTTGTGTTGGTAGAGTTAAACCTGTACCTCGATACTCATCCTGATGACGCTCAAGCGATTCAACAATTCAATCATTATGTGAGTGAAAGGACAAAGCTGGCACAAGCGTATCAAGAGCGTTACGGCCCACTACAAAATTTCGGCCGTGATTATTCTGGAACCCCATTTACATGGGTTAATACGCCATGGCCTTGGCAAGTGTAAGGCTAGTTAGGCGAGCAGCTACATCATCTTGTTTTATTTCATTTCTAGTATCATGATTCCCTTGAATCATAGAGCAGCGTGAGGTGAGATGCATTGTGGATATATGAGAAAAAATTGCAGTATCCTGTAAAAGTAAGCAAATGTGATCCACAAATGGCCAAATACTTGATGGAACAATATGGTGGCGCGGACGGGGAACTGGCGGCCGCTTTACGCTATTTGAATCAACGTTATACAATACCCGATAAGGTCATTGGCTTGCTTACGGATATCGGGACAGAGGAGTTTGCTCATTTGGAAATGATTGCAACCATGATCTATAAACTCACAAAAGATGCAACACCGGAACAACTGGAGGCAGCCGGGCTAGGGGCACACTATGCTGCACACGATAGCGCCCTGTTCTACAATAACGCAGGAGGCGTACCTTGGACAGCCGCTTACATACAAAGCAAGGGTGATCCGATAGCTGACCTTTATGAAGATATTGCTGCTGAGGAGAAGGCACGGGCTACTTATCAATGGCTTATTGACCTAACGGATGATGTAGACCTGCAAGATAGTTTGAAGTTTTTACGTGAACGTGAAATTGTTCATTCGCTGCGCTTTCGTGAAGCAGTCGAAATTTTAAAAGATGACCGAGCAATGAAAAAAGTATATTGAAGTAAATTGATGAAAGTGGCGGTTTCATAAGTCTTATAAAACAGATGTGGGCAGCTAAAATGAAACCTTCTTTTTTATGGTCTACCAGACCTAAAGAGGAAGGTTTTTTGTTCATTCCATATAAACTAAAGAGAGTATAAAAAAGGTAGATCTTTACTTGTAGAATGAAGTCATCACAACACCATTACATAAAAGTGGTCCTCCTAGTGAATCATTTTACATCATAGCAGTTGTTATCCGTTCAAATGCATCAAACAAAAAACAACCGAGTTGTGACAGCTCGGTTGTTTTTAATCTGTAGTTATGTTTATTTTATCCTTTGACGCTGCCCGCCGTAACACCTTCTATAATCCGCCTTTGAAGAAGAGCAAAAATGAGTATGACTGGAATAATGCTGATCGTAATCGCAGCGGTCATTGCACCATAATTCATATTAAACTTATCAGCGAAGGCTACGATAGCCACGGGCAATGTACGCAGCTTTTCATTGGACAAGAACAAATTCGCCATCACGAATTCGTTCCAATTGTTAATAAAGTTTAATATAAACACCGTCACTAAAGTCGGAAGCGTAAGTGGAATAATGATTCGCCACAGAATTCCAAACGTATTTAATCCGTCGATAATTCCCGCTTCTTCCAATTCATTCGGTATGGACTTCAAAAAGGCAGCCAAGACAAAAACGGTAAGTGGGATACCAAAGGCGATATAAGGAAATATCAAAGCTAGCGGTGTATTATAAAGACCAAAATCTTTAACCAGCGTATATAAAGGAATTAGCAACGAAGCTGGCGGGATCAACAGTGAGAGCAGCAGCAGTCCATATACGAGCTTGCTTATAACTGGATATTTCATCCGTGTGACGGCATAAGCAATAGCTGTGGACAACAACAAAGTTGACACTGTAGCCACCATTCCAATATAGAGACTATTAGTAAAATAATGCCCAATATATGAATTCGTAAGTGCATCCCTATAGTTTTGAAAATTTAGAACAGCAGGTAGTCCCCACGGATCATTAAATATTTCGGTATTGTTCTTCATCGACGCCGTAATCACAAACAGCAGAGGGTAGAGCACGATTAAAATATATGGCCAAAGGAATAAGTGAGGAGCCAGCTGCTTTAATTTCTTCTTTATCATCATTATTCTGTGGCCTCCCTAGTCTTTACGTTAATAAAATGGAACACCAAAGATAATAATGCGGTAAACAAACTGATAATAACCGCGATTGCATTGGCATACCCAAAATCACTTAACGTATATGCTTGTTTGTACATATAAGAAGCCATCACTTCCGAACTGCCAAAGGGGCCGCCTTTTGTCATAATTAATATAATATCAAGCGCCTTCATTGCGCCAGTAATCGATAACAGCAGAGTTACTACAATAACGGGACGAATCAATGGAATCGTAAGCAGCCATGCTTTTTTCCATCCAGTAGCGCCATCCATCTCACCAGCCTCTAGCATCTCTTTAGGTATGGCAAAGATTGCTGCTAGAACCAGTACGATATAAAAGCCTGTCCACTGCCAGCTGTTGGTCAGCAGTACAGCCAGCATCGCCGTTGCTTCATCTCCAAGCCAGATCCGAGCCCAATGCTCGAGACCAATAGAACGAAGTAATTGATTTAGTAGTCCTGCTTCCGGAGCATAAATGAACTGCCAGATGACACCTATTGAAGCGGTAGACAAAATACTGGGCATAAACACCGTCAGCTTATAGAAATCCAGAAAGCGTCTAACACTACTGACGACGATAGAGATAAATACAATAAACGGAACTTGGATAAATATCGAAAAAAGAACAAAGTACATGTTGTTTTTAAATGAAATCCAGAAATTTTCATCCGTTAATACTTTGGCAAAGTTGCCTAGTCCATAAAATACGGGGTCGTTAATTCCGTTCCATTGGGTAAAGGAGTATTGAAGGGATTGAAATAAAGGTACGAGATAAAATGTGACATAGATAAGCATAGCAGGTACAACAAATACTAGATAAGCCCAATGATTTCGTTGAATGTTGTTCATATCAGCTACCTATCTTCCTCTCACTGGCGAGTATAAGGGAGCCGAAGAAGGCTCCCTAACTTTGACTACTTGTTCTCGGTGTTCGCTTCATCCTGGATTTTTTGCATACGCTCTGCGGCTTTTTCAGGCTCGATCTTTCCGCCTAACAGTTGCTGCATAGTAGATTCCAGCGTCACTTTAATTTTAGGTTGAACCAACGAATCAAATGCAGGGAATGCTCCTTTAGCAGAGCCTTGTGCTTCACCAATTGTTTTGATTAATTCATTGGCTCCTTGCAAGTCAGAGATGCCTTTCATTGCAGGAATCTGGCTTGTCTCAACTAGAGTCCTTTTTTGATTTTCTTGATTATAGAAGTTATTAATGAAGGCTTTGACTGCTGTCAGCTCTTGATCCTTGACTGTTGCTGAGAAACCGTAACCGTTGGACCATCCACCATTGATATAGCCATCCCCAGGGCCGCCTACATCTGGGAATCGGAAGAACCCGGTATCTGCTTTTACAGTTGAAGATTCTCCAGATATCGCATTTACAGCCCAGCTTCCATCAAATAGCATAGCTGCTTTGCCAGTGTAGAAATTGGCTTGTCCTTGAGGAAACTTTAATCCAAGCACGTTGGGATCAATATACTGTTTGTCTACCATCATACGAATCCGTTTGAATGTTTCCACGACAGCAGGATCGGTCCATTTCGTTGCTCCGGTCGCGAATCCTTCTTGCAATTCTGGGCCACCCAGGGCGACGAACATGCTGTTGACAAGCATATTGATGACCCAGCCATCTCCGCTGCCTGCGCCCATTGCAATAGGGGTTATTCCTTTAGACTTTAGTTGCTCCATAGCTGTCACAAGTTCGTCCCAATTGGTTGGTACTTTAGCCTCGGCTTGCTCGAACAGCTTTTTGTTGTAAAAGAAACCTTCGATGTAACCAGATTCCGGTAGACCGTATATTTGTCCATCCACCGTAAACTCACGGAGATCAAAGAAAGAATCCTGAATGTTCAGTTCTTTCAGAATATCGTTTAGAGGCAGTAGTCGTCCTGCTTTGGAATAATTGCGTGTATCAGCACCACCGAATAAACTAAATACCGGTGGCTGTGTACCTGCCGCCATCTCTGCTTTCAACTTGACGTCGCGATTGACAGCGTCTTCAACACCATCAAGCACAAAGGTAAGTCCAGGCACTTCACTTTCCGTCTTCTTTACCGTTTCTTGTAAGATTTCTAATGATTTTTTAGCGGTATCGCGGATATGAATATGACGCAGAACCATGTTAAAAGATTTTGTACCCTCTGCTGCATTTCCCGTTTGATCTGTTCCGTTCGCAGCGCTTGAATCTGATTTTGTGCTCGAACTGCATCCAGTTAAAGCGGACATCGTAAGAAGTACAGCAACGATCAGAAGCAGAAATCTTTTTTTCATAAAAAACATCTCCTCACAGTAAATTGGTACAAATGACTTCCCCTTAAAATAAGAGCAATGAAGAATGGATGTATCATAACGAACTACAGCTGTGAATTTATATTAACTGGCATCACTCCTCTCAGTAGGTGAAGCGGTCGTTTCTTTACATGTCCAAATGATAATGATATGCTAAATAGTACAATATACATTTTTTTGTACCTTTAACAGTGAACATGGAAGGATGAATAACATTGAATACACAGTTATATCAAAAGAGCGGGCTTGCGCTGATGCATTTGGCTAGGATCATGATGACCGTAAAAAAGGGTGATCGGTTGCAAACCATTACCGAATACGAGAAAGAAATCGGTTTTGCTCGCGGTACGATTCAGAATGCGATTAACCGTTTGAAGCAGTCTGGAGCGATTGAATTGGAAAGCAAAGGCCATTCAGGAACCTATGTTACAGATATTGATTATAAAAAAGTATGGGAGCATACGGGATGGGATATATGCTCAGGTGCGATGCCACTGCCTTATTCCAAACTGTATGAAGGGATGGCTACTGGGCTGTACCGATCTTTTCAACAATTCGGTGCTGAGTTAAGTATGGCTTATGTTCGTGGTTCACGTATCCGTTTACAAATGTTATCCAAAGGTGCTTATGACTTTGCAGTGGTGTCGCTCCTAGCCGCTCAGCAAGCAATTGCTTCCGGAGAAGAGATAGAGATTGCTCTTCAGTTCGGAGAACACAGCTACTTGTCTAAACATGTCCTCGTTGTTGCTGATCCTCATATCACAAAGATAGAAGACGGGATGACAGTAGCAATAGATCGCAAGTCGACAGATCAATCGATGATTACGCAACGGCTATGCGAAGGTAAAAACATTACATTAGTTGAAATGTCATACAGTCAAATCGTGTCAAGTATTATGTCACGTCGCATTGATGTAGGCGTGTGGAACCTAGATGAAATCAAAGACAAAGAACTTCCAGTGATATACCGTGACATCACTGATATCGATGGTATTGATAACGTATCTACTGCTGCTGTCGTGACCGCAAAATCAAATAAAGGGATGAGACATATTATTAAAGAGATCATTGCAGTTGACACGGTGCTGAATATTCAACAACAGGTTGTTCGTTGTGAAATCGATCCAAGCTACTAACACTAAAAGGAAATATTCGTTTACAACACTGCAAAACGGTGTTATTATTTCCTTAGAGCAATGTACAAAATATTGTATATTGTACATTCTCTATTGTATATGGATAACATCAAAAATACAAGTAGTTTGTGTAAACAAGGAGTGATGACATGCTACAAGAACGATTGAAGCTTCTGTATGCCTCTCAGCAAATGGATACAGACACATACAAGAGGCTTCCGTCCATGCTGGCCGAATTAGAGAATAAACTTGGTGTACCGTTGCAAGAAGATAATGCTGGTGCTTTTGTGTCTCATTATATAAAGGCCATTCAACGTGTGAAGGCAGGAACACCTATTCAGGATGATCTATCCCTCATTCAAATGGCACAAAAAAAGCCGACATTGTTCCAATGGGCCATCGAATCACTGCATCCTTTTGACACTGATAACTTATCATTGGATGGGGAAGCTGTGTACTTTGTTTCTTATTTTGAAATGATTTTGGGGGAGGAACCTATATGCTGAGATTTGTGGTTGCTGGACTTAACAAAGACAAGCTTGCAAAAACTGTTGCTGCGGCAGGTGGGAATCGAGTATCAGTTCAGGCTTTATCTGATATTGAAGCGGCGCTGCAAGTGAAGAATGGACAAGCTGACTATTATATGGGGGCCTGCAACACAGGCGGAGGTGCGGCGCTTTCCATGGCGATAGGTATTTTAACTTTTGGGAAGTGTGCCACTATTACAAAGAACGGTGAGCGTCCGAATCAAGACATCATTAAGGGGCATATACAAGATGGGGTTGTTGCATTTGGTATGACAGTGGACAGCATAGATGAGACAGCTCGCTGTATAGTCAATGTTTTATTAGAGAGACAGGAGTAGTGCATGTTGAATTTGATGGGCGGTAATATGGCTTTTCAGCTTTGTCTAGTATCTGTACTTTGTGCTTTAACTGCCTATTTATCGCATTGCGGCAGAGCTACCTTTAACGATGGGGTACGGCCATTACTGTCTGAACAGACAGCAGGACGGATGAGTCGAAGAGAGCTGGCTGGAAGATCGTACCGATTAAGTATAGGGTTTGTGTTAACGATGGGGTTGTCTTTTGCTTTGTCCTTTCAACTGCTAAATCCGTGGCTTTTGTTTCTGCCAACGGATGTGCTCGGAGTGTTCGCCTCTAGAAAACGTTACGCCCTACTACTTGGAGCGATATGGGGAATCATTTGCGTTACAGTAATCCATTTTGTGCCGTTATGGCTTCATGCGCTTCCCATTCCGATATTCGATTCCTTGAGGCACATGTCTATGCCTGTTCTGGCTGCTATTGTTTTAGTGCCTTTCATCGCAATATTACAGCAGTTCGGGCGATCTAAGCTGATTGGAAGTATAACCGTGTTCATTATTGCTGTGATCGTGGTATATGTCGCGCAAGGGGAGTCCTTTCAGTCATCAACTTTTCGGGTCACTGACTTCGCTGCGTTTGCGATAGCTCTAGGGCTTCTCCTTCTATTTATAAATAGCTATTGGCGCGATCGAAAAGGGATCAGGGAACGAAAGGCTGCTGCAGAGCAAATGCTGCAACTGCAGGCTGATTCGTACACCCATATAAAAAGATTGATGCCCGTGTTGGCAATGATCGGCGGCTTGATCTCGCTTTCTGTACATATGGGTTGGTTTGCCGGAACTGAATTGTCAGCTCCTTTACTGCGGGATATTTGGAACGAGGGAGGGACTGCATCAGGCATCAACCTTGCTTCGGTGGCGAGTGCGGAATGGATGCGCGCTTTATGTTTTGTGCCGTTATTAGCTACTACGTCTCTTGCGACGGGGGTATACGGAGTTGTTGGGCTTACACTTGTTTACCCTGTCGGGTATTTAGCTCCTGATCCGATATCCGCTGTTGTTTTAGGTGCAGGGTGCATCGTACTAGAGATTCTTCTTCTTCGTCGCATTGCACTTGCTTTGTATTTGCAGCCAACCGTGAGGGAATCGGCAGATTATTTGAGATCGGCCCTGAATACGATGTTTGAACTTGGCATGTTGTTAGGCGGGATGCTGATGGTAATGCGGATGAATACACAGTTCGCTGAGGTAGCCCTTCTATTATACTTGTTCTTTTATGCGATAAATGAGGCAACAGGACGCCCTGTTATGCGTCTGGCAATTGGTCCGGTTGCCGCAATATTAACGGGATTGATATTAAATTTACTTGTTTATTTAATAGCCTTGTAATTCTGGCAAGTGTAGTTTTTATCCTGGAAGAGGTGCATGTAATTTGTTTATTCAAACAGTCCGCGGCAGTATTTCACCAGAGTGTGTTGAAGCAACACTTATTCATGAGCATATCGTTTTTGATCTGACTCCTGTTCGTCATGATCTTGATTCCAGATTGCTTGATGACGACAGCTTGTTTGAAGAGTTTGAACAGCTTAAAAAACAGAAGTGCAATACAATTGTAGAAGTATCTAATCAAGGCATGGGAAGAAATATTCACGCACTACACCGAATCGCAGCTCAACATCAGATCCATCTGATCGCTGCAACGGGTTATTACAAGCAAGAATATTATCCGGAGGAAGTGTTTCAACTTAGTGAAGAAACCCTAGCTGATTGTATGATTGCCGACATTTGTGAAGGCATTCAAGGATCAGGTATTCGCGCAGGCATTATTGCAGAGATAGGCAGCAGCTATCAACAGATAACTGTAGATGAGCAAAAAGTATTTCGTGCTGCTGCGAGAGCACAATTGGTAACCGGCGCTCCTTTAAGTACGCACTGTGAGATCGGTACTATGGGCAGTGAACAGTTGCATCTACTGCTAGGGTGTGGTGTGAAGCCAGAATCGATTTCATTTGGCCATCAAGATTTGAACCCGGACGTAAAGGAGCAGCAAATATTGCTAGATAGCGGAGCGTACATTCAGTTCGATACGATTGGAAAATGCGGGTATCGTTCGGATGAAGAACGCATCAAACAGCTAATTACCTTGCTTGAACTCGGATATGAGGATCAACTTATGCTGTCGTGTGATATTACGAGACAGTCACATCTGCTTTCGCAAGGAGGCCATGGCTACGTTCACTTATTTCATTCGTTTATTCCAAGCTTAAAAGAGGCCGGGGTTACAGATAGCTGCATTAACAAGATGCTCATTCATAATCCGCGTCGATTTTTAACGTTTAAAACCTGATTCTCCCATGATTAAACGGGGAAGATTTACCGAATGGAATAAACTGGCCGACTGATGCTCATAACTAGGAGGCAATATGTTCTTATATAAGACTGCGGAAAGAAATCCTTCCCTTATTAAGGCTGCAATAGAGCTTCATCAGAATGGAAGTATATTGCCTGATACGTTTGTGTTGGACTATGACCAGATACAGCATAATGCTACACATATGATCGAGGTTGCCCAAAAGCATCAGATCGATTTATTTATGATGACAAAACAGTTAGGGCGCAATCCGTTGATTTCGAAAATGCTGATAGAAGTCGGCTTTGCCGGTGCGGTTACAGTTGATTATAAAGAAGCGCTGCTTATGATTCAACACGGAATTCCTTTGGCGCACGTCGGCCATCTTGTTCAGACACCAACACATGTGATACGTGAACTGATAAAGGCAAAGCCTAAGCTAATGACCGTGTTCTCTGTAGACAAGGCCAGAGAGATCCACGAAATGAGTCGCCTGGAAGGTCATGTTCAGCCTATTATGCTTCGTATGATTGGAGAACAGGACGTTATCTACGATTCCCAGCAGGGCGGAATCAAGCTGAGTGAACTGGCAGCAACGGTTGCGGAACTAACGAAGTTGTCGCATATATCCATAGAAGGGGTAACTTCGTTTCCTTGCTTTTTGTATGACAGTGTTCTTCAAGATGTTGTGGCGACCCCTAATGTGCAAACGCTGCAGGAAGCGGCATACCAACTTCGGTATAGGTATGATCAGCCGCTCCAGCATATTAACATGCCTTCAGCCACATGTGCGTATACGTTACCTAAAATAAGCGCCGAAGGCGGCACACAAGGCGAGCCGGGGCATGGTCTGACAGGAACGACGCCAATGCATGCGGTGGCTGATCTAGCTGAAACGCCGTCCATCTTGTATGTTAGCGAAGTGTCGCACAACTTTGATCGCCATAGCTATTGCTACGGCGGCGGACATTATCGCAGATCTGGAGTAGACAGAGCCTATGTAGCCACTAGAAGTGGAGAATTACAAGAAGCGAGCGTGGATGCACCGGAGGCAAGCAGCATTGATTATTATTTCGGCTTAAGCGATGTACACCCGATTGGAAGCACTGTATTGATGGCTTTTCGTTCGCAAATATTTGTAACGAGAAGTGATGTGGCTGTTGTAGGCGGATTACATTCAGGCCACCCGCAATTGCTAGGTGTATACGACAGCTTGGGACAATCTAAATCGGTCAGGTGATGACGGATGGGAAAATTTATAGTGGTGATCATCGATAGCTTTGGCATCGGAGCGATGGATGATGTAGCAGTTGTACGACAAGCAGATATTAAAGCTAATACATGTAAGCATATATTGGAATATCATCTGGCTAAGCGGCTTCCTAATTTGGAACGGCTCGGATTAATGAACGCCCTTGGAGAAGAAGTAGGCAGTATGAGATTTGCCGTTGAGGCACTAGTTGGCACTTCCGATTTGATGCATGAAGGAGCGGACAGCTTTTTGGGGCATCAAGAAATAATGGGGTCTAGGCCATTAAAGCCGTTAATCGCACCGTTTTCAACCGTATTGGACCACGTCCAAAGTCATTTAGAGCATAGTGGGTATGTTGTCGAGCGTATTGGCGAGAGTCCTGCTATCTTATTGGTAAATGGAACGGCTGTTGTTGGTGATAACCTAGAAACAGATTCAGGCCAAGTATATAATGTAACTGGACTTCTTGATCAAATGACATTTGAGCAAATTGAAGAACTGGGACGATGTGTACGAGATGCTGTATTTGTTTCCCGTGTTATTGCTTTTGGAGGAGAGCACGTTTCAATTGAACAATTGCTTGCTGCCAGACAAGTAAAAGAGGGCGTGTATGCGGGGATAGATACGCCATTGTCTGGTGTGTACAAGAGTGGTTATCGGGTTGTTCATCTCGGATATGGAGTGAACAGCGCTGTACAAATTCCAACTATTTTGGGTGAAGCAGGCATTCCCGTTTCTTTAATTGGCAAAGTCGAGAACATTGTGTCTAATGCTGCAGGACGAAATCGCCCAGGCGTAGATACTGCGGACTTACTTGAAATAACATTACATGAAATGCACTTGATGTCCCATGGCTTTATTTGCGTCAACATTCAAGAAACGGATTTAGCGGGTCATGCGCAGGATACAGAGCGCTATATGAATCGGCTTGAAGTATGTGACAGATACGTAGGTCACATCATGGAATTGATGGCTGATGGAGATATTTTAATCATTACGGCAGATCACGGTAACGATCCTACAATTGGTCACAGTCGTCATACTCGTGAGAAAGTTCCCATTCTCGTTTATCAGCGGCAGGGCAAAAGCGGGCACATCGGGCATTATTCTACTTTGTCTTGTATTGGCGCAACAGTAGCAGACTATTTTCATGTTAAGGCGCCAGAGAACGGTACATCCTTCCTTTCCTCAATTGTATAGAGGGAAGCCCATGGTAACTCTTTAGTATCAACGGTGTGCGGCTGGTCAATGAATGACCGCCGCGCTCCGTTCTTTTTAGTTTAATACGCTATTCGATTGCGATTGGGAGTGTTTTCTAAAATCTCCAGGCGAGTACATGGAACGAATATTGACCTGGGATTATGCGATATAGCTTAGCGAGTGGACTATAAGGGATACGTCCTAGATGAGGGCGGCTGGTATGAGTGGGGAACCTATTTGGAGAAAGCGTCAAGGAAAGAGCCAAAGCTGAACTTAGATAGCCTATAGTTCATAACGCAGTTAGTACCAACTGAATATGGTGTAGAAAAACTGCTCTGATGTATAATGGTTACAGTTAAAAAATCAGAATTGATAAATGAATATTCAGGGGGACAATCGATGAAGACTATCGGGCTAATTGGAGGTATGAGTTGGGAATCTTCATCTGCGTATTACCAAATGATCAATGAAGAAGTAAAAAAGAGATTAGGTGGTTTACACTCAGCAAAATGTCTGTTATACAGTGTTGATTTTGCAGAGGTTGAGCGTTATCAAGCTAGAGGCGAGTGGGAAAAAGCCGGAATGCTTTTAGGAGATGTTGCGCTTTCATTAGAAAAAGGAGGGGCAGAATTTATTGTAATTTGTACAAATACGATGCATAAAGTAATTGAATATATCGAAGAAAAAATAAACATACCTGTTTTACATATTGCAGAAGCAACAGCAGCTCATATTAAGAAATCCAATGTAAGTACGGTAGGATTATTAGGGACTAAGTTTACTATGGAGCAGGACTTTTATAAATCTCGAATAGAGTCAAACGGTATAAAGGTTCTAGTACCGGATCTTTCTGAACGGGACATGGTACATAAGGTTATTTATGAAGAGTTATGTTTAGGAAACATTCAGCAAGCATCAAGGGACTATTACAAAAAGGTGATTAAGCGTCTAGTTGATAGTGGTGCGGAAGGAATAATATTAGGCTGTACGGAAATTGGAATGTTAATAAAACAAGAGGATTCAGAAGTCCCTGTATTTGATACCACTGTAATACATGCTATAGAATCAGTAAATGCAGCGTTAGAATAAACATGGTTATCCTAAGTAGCTGCTTACTTCAAAGGAAATAACAAAGCGTACCACAGCCATCAAATTCAGCTGGATACGAAGCAGACCTGCAACAGCCAGGATTATTCCACCGGCTATAAATCCAAGGAGGTCAAGCTGTCGAGCGGTGTCAGCGCGAAGTGGTATACACCTTCCAATACGCCGCTACTGGGTTTCGAACTGGACGACTGGACGGTGACGATCAGTTCCCCTGACGGTAACCTGAGCAAAAGTCAAATCGAACAGGTCGCTGTTAGTGTAGCTAAATGGACTGATAATTAGTAAACCCATTTGATGAATTTGAAGTCAGGGAATCGGTCGAACAGCTCAGGCATGTTGCCATGTCATTGGTGATAAATTCAACAGAATAGCTTTAAAAAATGCCTGTATGGATTACAGGCATTTTTTTGTTTTAGAGACATTTTTCAAAAAAAAGTTGCTGAAAACACAGCTCTTAATAAGCTCTAAAAAAACATTGACTTCCCTCAGCAGGTTTTAAGCCCACCTTTGTCCTTACATGACAAAGGTCAAAATTTTACCCCACTAGGTCATAATCCATCCTTTGTTCTACCTTGTCTGCCGCTTATGATGAAGTCAACAAAATATAAGCTGAGGTGACATCATAGTGGAAGAGACAAAATCAAGTTATCAGCTCCCGAAGCAGCAGGTGGAGCACGTAGTGAAGAAATTTTGGTCGCCACGGAGAAAGGAAGCATTAGTTGGGTGGCTATTTTTAATGCCGGAAATTATAGGTATGTTGCTGCTTAATGTATTTGCTCTTGGTTTCTCGTTGTATTTAAGTTTTACAGATTGGGATTTATTGTCCGGGGTATCAGGAATTAAATTTGCCGGTTTGCAAAACTTCATTCATTTATTTCAAGATCCGACCATATGGAAGGCATTATACAACAACTTAGTCTATACGGTGTTAACCGTGCCATTGCCGATAGCGATTGCGCTTGTGCTAGCGGTTGTTATTCATAGTAAAGTGTACTTTAAAAGTTATTTTAAAGTCGTATTCTTCATACCTTACATTTCTTCGATTATCGCTGTGGCAGCAGTGTGGAGCATTTTGTTCCACCCTTCACTAGGCCCTATTAATCAAATTCTAATGGATCTTGGTGTATCGAATCCCCCGAAATGGCTCGTTGATCCGAAAACATCACTAATCGCGGTTGCCATTATTAGTTCGTGGGCAGGGCTTGGTTATACGATTATTATATATATGGCGGGATTGTCCAATATTTCCGAAGAATTATATGAAGCGGCAGAAATTGATGGGGCGACGGGGCTGAAGAAGTTTTTCAATATCACGATCCCGCTGCTCCGACCAACGACGTTCTTCTTGCTCATTACGATGCTAATTGGTTCATTTAAAGTGTTCGATATTATTTCGTATTTGACCGAAGGCGGCCCTGATAATTCATCAACGGTAATTGTATTCCGCATCTATCAAGAAGGTTTTGTCAACTACAATATGGGCTATGCATCTGCAATATCTTGGCTGTTATTTGCGATTATCGGTCTGATTACGGCGGCAACGTGGAAGATGCGCCAAGAAGAATCATTTTAATAGAAAGGGGAGAATATTGATGCTAAACTTACGTAATAAATTTTCTAAAATTGTCGCTACAGTGTTAATGGGGATATTGTCCATTTTTTTCATCTTTCCATTAATATGGATGGTATCGTCGGCATTCAAATTTGAAAAAGATGTGATGCGCTTTCCGATTGAATGGATTCCGAGCTCCATCAACGTGATTAATAACTTTAAGGCAGTATGGATGGAAAATGTACCGTTCGCCAATATTTATCTGAATTCAATTAAAATATCGATTATCGTTACTGTATTATCGCTAATCATATCAATGATGGCAGCCTATTCATTTACGAAACTAAAATTTCGCGGTCGAAACTTCGTATTTGCCATGCTGCTAGCCATGATGATTATTCCGGATCAAGCGACGCTCATTCCTCGCTTCATGCTGATTCGTTGGATGGGGTTATATGACACCCATGCAGCACTAATATTTATGGGGATGTTTTCAATCTATTTTACATTTTTACTGCGTCAATTTATGGCCGGTGTGAGTGATGATATTTTGGAAGCTGCTAGAATTGACGGTGCAGGGCACCTGCGTAGCTTCACTTCGATTATGATTCCACTCTGTCAGCCCGTGATCGCGACGGTGGCGATTATTAAGTTCATCTGGTCGTGGAATGATTATCAAAATCCGTTAATCTTCTTGCAAACGAAATCATTGTATACCGTTCCGCTAGGCATGACATTGTTTAGGGATGATTACACGACCAACGATGCAATTATGATGATGGCGGCAGTGTCAGCGATTATTCCTCTGTTGATTGTGTTTATTGTATTGCAGAAACAAGTTATTGATGGGATCGCCCTTGGTGGTGTGAAAGGTTAGGCCATACAGACTCATGATCATTCCGTAGACATCATTAGAGTCTTCAAAAAGGTCAAAATCGTTATCGCACAAGCACAAAATTATACACGCAAGCAAGTTGCAAACGTTATATACTGTGTCTGTAAGCGCTAACAAGCCTCTTGGTTAAGACAATACATTTAGGGGGAATTCGCACATGGCAAGAAAAGCTAAACGTAATTTTCTTATGTCCACATGTATACTGCTAGCATTAATGATGTTTACAAGCGCTTGTGGAAGCAAAGCTGCTGACGAATCAGCACAATCGAACGGTACTGCAGATGCAGGGACGAAAGAAGTGACGCTTAAGTACTATAACTGGGATAATGATTCCCAAGAAGGGGCTACAGACGCAATGCTGCGTGAGTTTGAAGCAGCTAACCCAGGTATTAAAGTTGAGCATGTCGTGCTCGTTCCAGGTAATTCATTAGAAATGTTGAAGAAATTAGACTTTCTTATTTCGTCAGGAGATGAAGTAGACGTCGTTCAATTACCAAGTTCATCAGCGGTCGTTGAAAGAGCAGTTCGCAGTGCATTTACGCCACTAAATGAATTCTATGATAAAGAAGGTTTGAAAGCGACGGATGAGTATTATGTAAATCCGGAAGTAGATGGCAAGTATTACGGGATGCAATATACATCAGGTTATACGTATGTAATGCTCAATAAGAATGCTTTGGATGAAGCGGGACTGCCTGTTCCTAAATTCGGCTGGACATGGGATGACTATCGTGACTATGCGAAGAAGCTAACAAAAGGTGAAGGCGTAGATAAACGATACGGCACATATTTCCATACATGGGAATTGTATATGAATGCCCCAGCGCAAACGGTTATGAAAGATCCGTTCCGCTATGACGATGGCAGTACAATTCTGGCTGACCCGACCTATCCGTACTTCTTCCAACTGCGTAAAGACATGGAGAGCGTAGATAAGTCAGCGAAACCATACGCGGATATTTTAGCAGCTAAGCTTAACTATCGCAGTGAATTCTTCGGCGGAAGTGCAGCGGCGATCATGTCAGGTAGCTTCACGATTCCTGATCCAGGTAATCTTGAGCAGTATCCACATGATTTTGTGACTGCTTTCGCGCCAGTTCCTTTGCCTCCAAAGAATGCTTTGCCTAAAGAATATGAGGACGGTAAATACTTTGTTGGTGGTTCGCAATTAGCAATGGGTTCAACAACGAAGCACAAGGAAGAGTCCTATAAGCTGATGCGCTTTATGTCTACAGCAGATTCAACGAATAGACTAGAGTTTTCCGGTTGGAAGAAAGCAGATCAAACTGCACTATTGGAGCGTATGATCGGTAAAAACACGGACAAGTACGATGTAGAGTCGTTAAAATACACACTGTTTGGTGACGATATTAAGTATTTGGATGCTTCCAAGGTGCTAACCACTTCGAGTGCTGATTTAACAAAAGTGATCGGCGATGGCTTCAGCAAATTTATGCTTAGCAACGAGCCAATTGAAAAAGTACAAGCATGGATGGTTGAAGAAGCAACAAAGATTATTAAGGAAAAAGAGAACAAGTAACGATTAGTAAGTAACATCATAAGTAGTAATCCGCTGAAACAAGGCGTCTCTACATTCCATGCTATATATTACGTAAATAGCGTGGATAGGGACGCCTTTGAAGTATATGCTCAGGGCTGGGGTGAAGAGTGATGAAAAGAATACTAAGTTTGTTACTAGTAATTACGATAGTAGTCACGTTGTTGCCTGTTGGTACAGGTGTGGCGATGTCATCTAATACTAATAATGTTGTGCCAAATGGTGATTTCGAAATGACAGCGGTGCCGAGCGGGACTTGGACGCAATATACGGATACAAATCCCGCACCAATTAATTGGGACACATGGATTCCTGTAGGTTCTGGTAAACCCGTTGGGAGAACAGTAAGTGTAACGGTCGATACCTATAATCAGTATAGTGGTCAGCAATCGCTGTTGATTGATGCTTCCAAAACAAGCCGCGTATCTATTAATACAAAGGCACCTGTTGAGGCCGGTAAATCTTACCGCTTACAAGTATGGTATAAAGCCGAAAATATTGCAGGTGGCAGCGGCGTTTATTTTCGCACCTCTGTGCAGAATGCTTCTAACTCAAAATTAATAGATGGACCTATTTCAACGAAAGTGTATGGTACAAATGATTGGACAATGCAGCAAGTTTTTTTGACGGTGCCGGCTGGTGGTGCCAAATTTTTTGTTGAATTGTTTTTAGAAAATTGTACCGGCAAAGTGTGGTTTGATAACATTCGACTGGAGGAATATGACGGCATAACGGGGTTAACGCTTGAACCGACGGCAAGGATGATGACGGTTGGAGAAACGAAACCGCTTACATTATCCATTACTCCAAATCACCTACCATCTCCCAAAGTAATATGGAGTACTACCAATGAGAACGTAGCTGCTGTTGATCAAGTTGGTAATGTAACAGCAGTTGCTGCAGGTGTAGCTACAATTACTGCTGCAACAGAAGACCAGATGATAAAGGCACAAAGTAACATTGGTGTAGACTCCGCAGAAACAACAGCTGCTTATGACCAATTGCGTTCACGGTGGAAGCAGAAGTTAGTCGGTGCTGCAGATGCTAGCCTTGCTGCTGATCCTGCTATTCAGGCACTAGTAGCTGAGATGGACAATAGTGTATCCAATGCCACGAAGAGTGGTTATCTTGATACACTTAGTACTAATGATAACAGTCGCAAATATTTATGGTCAGATCTTACGGATAGTGTTGATACGAAGGAGCAGCATGCCAACAACATGGTTAGCGAGTTTACTCGTATTAAAACAATGGCAACCGCTTACAATACAGAATCTTCCCGTTTCTATCACGATCCACAGCTGCGGGATGCCATTATAGGTGCCTTGGATTGGATGTACGCTAAGCGTTATAACGAGCGTTTATCCTACAGCAGTTCTAGCAGCTGGTGGGGATTTGAAATCGGTGCACCACAGCTGTTAAATGATTGTTTGATCCTTATGTATGATGAGTTGAATGATCAGCAAATAGGCAACTTTATACGGACAATTGATAAATATTGTCCTAACCCAACAAAGCGGGTGCAAAATAGCTCCGTGATCGAGACCGGTGGCAATTTGCTGGACAAAGCGCTTGTTGTAACTCTTCGCGGCGTAATTGGTAGGAATAGCGCTAAAATTACGCAAGGACGGGATTCAATTGCATCAGAATACAACTATGTCACGAATGGTGATGGTGTATATGAAGATGGTTCACTGGTGCAGCATGCGAATATCGCTTATACGGCTGGCTATGGTGCAGTTTGGCTCAGCCGCACGGCGGATATCACCTATTTGCTCAACAATTCACCATGGCCAGTGACTGACCCACGTGTAGCTAACATTTATAAGTGGGTGAGTGATACGTTTGAACCAGTTATTTACAAAGGGCTGTACATGGATATGGTTAACGGTCGGGGGATCTCCAGAAAAGATTCGGGTACGGCTCGCGGTACGATTGTAGCTTTAGCAAGTTTAGCAGAGGGTGCACCTCCAGAAGTTAGCGTTAACATACGTAGTATGGTTAAGGAATGGGTAAGCAAGGATACAACCTTTGATGATTACTATAAGGGCTTGCCGATTTATAGTGTGGTGTTGCTGAAGAAAGTGATGAATGATCCCATTGCACCGCGCGGTGAGCTGTCGCACAGTTACATGTTCAACGGTATGGCCCGTGTTGCGCATCATCGCCCGAATTATGCTTTTGGGCTAAGTATGTTCTCAGACCGCATTTCTGCCTTTGAGATGGGCAATAAAGAGAATTTAAAAGGTTGGGATACTGCTCTTGGCATGACCTATATTTATAATGAAGACTTATTGCAATATCGCGATGGATTTTGGGCAACGGTTAATAGTTTCCGTTTGCCAGGCACGACGACAGACGGTTCTGGAGAAGGGAAGATGCCAGGCGAATGGGCCTATTATTACAATACGAAAAGTCATGTTGGCGGCGCATTACTAGACCATTTGTATAGTGCAAGCGGCATGGATTTCTCATTAACGAAAGTAACGGGCAGTGATTTAAGTGGTAAGAAATCATGGTTTATGTTCGACGATGAAATTGTAGCCCTCGGTACAGATATTAGTAAAACGTCGGCCGCTGTAAAACCGGTAGAGACGATTGTTGATAATCGTAAGTTGAATAGCAGCGGTGATAACGCATTTATAATTAACGGGGTGCAGGTGCCTACAGCATTGGATTATGCAGCAGATCTTGACGATGTAAACTGGGCGCACCTGGCGGGCAATCGTGCAGGTTCTGGTGCAGATATGGGCTATTACTTCCCAACTGCGCCTACACTACATGTCGTACGCGAGGCGAGAACAGGCTCTTGGTATGACATTAACAACGCTCAATCGAAAGATAAGTTGACACGCAACTATGCTAGCATTGCCTTTGAACATGGGACCAATCCACAAGCAGCTAGTTACGAGTATGTGTTGCTTCCGGGTATGACGACGGCACAAACACAAGCATATAGTGAACAACCAGCAGTCGAAGTGCTGAGCAATACATCAACCGTTCAGGCAGTGAGCAATAAACAGCTTGGGATCACTACAGCGAATTTTTGGAGCGCGGGTTCTGTCGGGAGTATCAATGCCAAATCCGCTGCTGCTGTCATCATGAAAGAAGACAGTGGTGAACTGACAATTGCGATATCGGACCCAACCCAAAAGCAAAACACAGTGACAATTGAAGTCCATCAACCGAACTTGACATTGTTAGCAGCAGATACGGGTATGAAAGTTACACCGATACAAGATGGTGTTAGCATTGAAATCAACACTTCAGGATCGCTTGGCAGGACGTACACGACAACATTTGATCTCGGAAAGACTTACACCGTAAATGTGGATGGTGTATCAGCAGATAAACAGGCTGCCAAGAAGGGTGAAATCGTAACTGTTACACTGGATACACCTGTGGGTAAAGCGTTCGAAAAGTGGATCGTAACGCCAGCAAGCCTGACATTAACCCAAGATTCAACAAACACTAACAAGTATACGTTCATCATGCCAGGTGAAGCAGTTAAAGTAACAGCAGCGTATAAAGACGATATACCGGTAGACAAAACCGCACCTACATGGCCGCAAGGTGCACATTTATTAGCTTCAAGTGTTGGTGAAAAGAGTCTATTACTTTCATGGACAGCAGCAACGGATGATACAAGTGTAATCAGTTATAAGATATACAAGAATGGTGTTGAATTCATTCAATTACCAAGTCATATTACGAGCTATACTGTCAGTGGTCTAACAGCAAACACGAGCTATAACTTTGAGGTTAAAGCGGGTGATACAGCAGGAAACTGGAGTGATGGTCTCCCTGTAACGGTAAGGACTGAAGCTAGCTCAACGGGTGGCGGATCGACACCATCACCGGGTCCAACAACACCAACACCTAATCCTAAACCAACAGAACCAACAGAACCTACCGAACCGATAGAACCAGTGAAACCTACTGATCCAGAAACGCCTAAAGTAGATTTGTCAGACATCACAGATCATTGGGCTAAGGCTGCCATTGAAAAATCAGTTGAACTTGGTTTTGTAAAAGGCTATGAGAATGGAACCTTCAGGCCGAATGGTACAATAACTCGCGGTGAGCTTTCAACTATGTTAGCTAGAGCTCTGAAATTGGAGCAAGTGCATACAGCATTTGGTTTTGTGGATGAAAGTCAAACACCAGCATGGGCACGGCCATTCATTCAAGCACTTGCAAAAGCGGGATATATTTCAGGCTATGAAGATGGTACATTCCGTGCAAATAAAGAAGTGACCAGAAGTGAGCTCGTTGTTATGATTGTCCGTGCACGGGGTCTTGAAGTACATCCAAATGTGACGCTGACATTTGATGATGCAGATCAGATTCCAGTATGGGCCAAACCCTTTGTAGCAGCAGCTGCAAAAGCAGGTCTGATAAAGGGGAATGGGGATGGTAAATTTAATCCTAATGTTTCTACAACTAGAGCCGACGCAGTTACTTTAATTCTACGCATGTTAAATGGTTTGAAATAAGTGATGCTGAATTTTGTAGATAAGCGGTCAAAAGTGAATGTTCCGTAAGTTACTGCCAGTTTAGAGTTTTAGAGTTAGTAAAGGTTAAAATAAACAATCGAAAGCCAAGGTCTGATTTTAAGGATCTTGGCTTTCGCTGTTAAGGTCAAAATATTGCATGTTTATAAAAAAATAATACATGTTTCTACCTATCTTTGGTTTGCTATTATGTACCTTAGTTAGTTTTTAATTTCTATATAGATACGAATTATATCTTTTTTATATTCTTCAATATATTGCTAAGGGAAGATGAGAGGGGGGCGATGGTTATTAACAGCGGTGGAGCTATAAGAACAGAGCAAGTGAAAGCGGCAGCGTTGGTGCGGCCGTCAGAGCGACAGTTGGCGATACAAGAGATGGAGTTTTATGCTTTTGTACATTTTACTGTAAATACGTTTACAAACCAGGAATGGGGCAGTGGGCAGGAGCAGCCAGATATATTTAATCCAACGCAACTAGACGCGCGGCAATGGGTGCGTGCTTGTAAGGCTGCAGGGATGAAAGGGCTGATTCTGACTTGCAAGCATCATGATGGATTTTGTCTATGGCCTAGTAAGTATACGGAGCATTCAGTGAAGCATAGCCCGTGGAAAGATGGCAAGGGAGATGTCGTTCGTGAGGTGGCTGATGCTTGTCGTGAAGGAGGGTTGAAGTTTGGAATTTATTTATCGCCTTGGGATCGTCATGAGGCTTGTTATGGGGATTCCCCCGCTTACAATGAATATTTCAAAAGTCAATTGCGCGAGCTGTTGACGAATTATGGGGATCTCTTTTGTGTATGGTTTGATGGGGCATGTGGTGAAGGGCCTAACGGTAAAAAGCAGGTATATGATTGGAATGGCTATTATGCACTGATTCGTGAATTGCAGCCAGAGGCGAGTATTTCGGTTTGTGGACCGGATGTGCGCTGGTGTGGCAATGAGGCAGGGCATTGTCGCAAGTCGGAGTGGAGCGTAGTACCTGCGCAGCTGCAGGATAAGGAGCGAATTCAGGAACATTCACAGCGGGAAGATCATGCTGAATTCGCCAAGCGTTTCACTTCAGAAGATGAAGACTTGGGCAGCCGCGACATTATCGCGAACGTAGCGGAGCTTGTCTGGTATCCAGCAGAAGTAGATACATCGATTCGTCCGGGATGGTTCTATCATGCGAGTCAAGATGATCAAGTCAAGTCGCTGGATGAGCTGCGGAATGTGTACTATGGTTCGGTCGGAGGTAATGCAACACTCTTGCTAAATATTCCTGCTGATACGCGCGGTCTGTTCCACGAGAATGATGTGCAGCGGTTAGAGGAGTTGGGGGCTTGGATTCGTAATACGTTTGAGACAAATGTGGCGCGTGATGCAGCTGCTACGGCCAGTGAAGCGATGGCTGGACATGAAGCTGCCAATGTCTTAGATAGCAATCGAGATACGTTTTGGGCACCTGAGCAAGGTACAGAGGTGGCGAGTATCACTGTCGACTTAGGAAAAGTGCAAACGTTCGATCATATCGTACTGCAGGAGTATCGCTATACGCAGCGGATTGAACGTTTCAGCTTGGAGTATTGGCAAGCTGATGCTGCTGCAACTACAGAGGCAGGCACGAATACAGGTGCAGGCACAGGGGAGTGGCGGCCAATTCTGGATGGTACGATTATCGGCCACAAGCGAATTTGCCATTTTCCAGCCATAAGCAGCAGTCGATTGCGCCTTCAAATCACAGGCTCACGTTGGTGGCCAAACTTGTCCACATTCGAGGTGTTCTATAGTCAGGTTCTTCAGGACGAATCATAGGGAGCTTATATGTGGTAACTAGCAATAGATTTGTAGGCTGGATGTACACGGCTGTCAATGCAGCCTATAAAGTGGCAGAAGATAAAAGCTATGATTATCGGATAGATGGAAAGAGATGGTGATGGTGAATGAACAATATAAATTCTCATCCGGAAGTGGTCACCTTCGGGGAAAGTATGGCCCTATTAATTGCCGAGGGAGGAAAAGGTCTTGAGTACACATCGAATTTGTCGCCATCCTTTGGTGGAGCTGAGACAAATGTTGCGATCGGTTTGTCAAGACTTGGACATTCCGCAGGCTGGTGCGGCCGGCTTGGAGATGATCCGTTCGGGCAGCGGATTTATAAGATGGTGCGGGGAGAAGGCGTAGACGTTACACGCGCTTCATTCACAGATGAAGCTCCAACAGGACTCATGATTCGAGAGAATACGGCTGGAAGAAGCTCTGTTTATTATTACCGCAAGCTATCGGCGGCTAGTAAAATGACGCCTGAGCACTTGGATGAGGAATATATTGCTGGAGCAAAGATTTTGCATATTACCGGGATCACACCTGCGTTAAGCACATCCTGCGCGGAGACAGCGGCAGCAGCTATGGACATTGCGAAGCAGCACGGAGTCAAAGTAAGCTTTGATCCGAATTTGCGCTTAAAGCTATGGGATGTTAAAGCAGCACAAAAGGTTCTTTTGCCATTGGCGCTAAAAGCAGATTATTTCTTACCGGGATTAGATGAACTGAAACTGTTGTATGAGACGGAAGCGATGGATGAGATCGTAGCCAAGCTCAGTGAGCTGTCCGCTGTAAGCATTATTAAAGGTGGCGAGGACAAAACCTATATTCTGGACAACGGTAAACTGTCAGCGGTTCCTTACTATAAGGTTGATCATGTAGTCGATACTGTCGGAGCTGGAGATGGCTTCTGTGCCGGATTTCTAGCTGGTTTGCTGCGAGATAATAGTCTTGTGGAGGCGGTTCGTCTCGGTAATTTGATCGGCTCACAGGTAATCCAGAATGTTGGCGATTGGGAAGGTCTCCCTAGTGGAGCACAAATCGAGCGATTGCTTGCCGGTAAGACGCATGTTGAGCGATAAGGTATTTGGTAAACGGAAATGAATTTCTGATGAAGTAAAAAAGAGATGGGTGAGGAGAACGATATGAAGAAAATGCAGCTTATTCAGAAGATTGTACAGGAAGGTGTCGTTGCCGTACTTCGCGGTGAAACGGCAGAAGAAGTTGTTGCCATGGCCGAGGAAGCGATACGTGGCGGAATTAAAGTGATAGAGATTACGATGACCGTTCCGTTTGCGTTAAAAGCGATTGAGAAACTAGCTCAAACCTATAAATGGGATTCATCGGATGAATCTACTTATGCAATTATTGGCGTAGGAACTGTGTTGGATGCTGAAACGGCACGCGCGGCGATTCTTAGCGGTGCTCAATTCGTAGTGTCTCCTTGCCTTAGCGCTGATACCGTAACCTTGTGTAATAGATATCGTGTACCGGTGATGCCAGGAACAATGACCATCAAGGAAATTCATGAAGCGCTTGAGCTTGGAGCCGATATCGTCAAGCTATTCCCAGGCAACCTGTATGAGCCATCCGTAATCAAGGCGATCAAAGGCCCATTGCCGCAGGCTAACATTATGCCAACCGGCGGTGTATCGTTGGATAACCTTGGTGAATGGATAAAAGCCGGAGCGGTTGCGGTAGGGATCGGTTCCGATTTGACGAATGAAGCCGTAAAGAACAAGGATTTTTCGTTGATTCGGAAGAAAGCTGCCGCTTATGTTAGTGCTTATCGTCAGGCGAAAGAGATATAAAATATAAAGAGCAAGTAGTAAGGCCATGTATGCCTTGCTGCTTGCTCTTTTCTTTATATTTATGTCTTAATTTGCTCGTGAGGATCAATCCTACTTGCATATAGCGATCCAAATCCGTCAAAATGAAGCTAGCACGTCCACAAAAGGATGGATTCAATTTGGATACGAGTCTACAATCCTGCTAGGGAGCAAGTTAAGCGGTGAATCAGTAAGAACGGTTACGAAAACGGTTACATAAACGATTAGAAATCAATAGAAAGGAACTAACAAGAGATGTTAATGGAACAAGCAAGACATGAATTGATAAAATACGGAAAAAAGCTAGTCGAGAACGGCTTGACGAAAGGCACGGGCGGCAATCTTAGCATCTTCGATCGTAAGCAGGGGACTGTGGCCATAACGCCGACAGGAATTGATTTTTACGAGATTGAACCCGAAGATATCGTTATTCTCGACCTTGATGGTAATGTCGTCGAAGGCATGCGCCTGCCTTCATCGGAATGGGAAATGCACTTAGCGCAATATAAAACGCGTGATGATATGGATGCTGTTATCCATGCCCACACGATGTATTCAACTGTGCTTAGCTGCTTGCGTTGGGAGCTGCCAGCTACCCATTATATGATTGCTGTTGCAGGCCCAAATGTGCGTGTAGCCGAATATGCCACCTTTGGTACACATGAGTTAGCGGTTAATGCCACGAAAGCGATGGCAGGACGGAAAGCCGTCATCCTAGCCAACCATGGCGTATTGGCGGGATCACAAGATTTGCTTAATGCCTTCAACATAGTTGAGGAGTTGGAATACTGTGCGCAACTTTACGTGCTCGCGAAGAGTGTCGGTGAACCTATAGTGCTGCCTGATGCCGAAATGCATCATATGGTAGAGAAGTTCAAATCTTACGGACAACGCAAAAGCACTGTCTAAATCATTCGAAATGATATATGAGGATCGGACGAGTCAGCAAGTATGAATCGTCCGATTTTTTTGTGCCGTATGACCAGAAAAAAACGTCTAATGAGTATTGGTTGTTACATGATTTGAATTGAGCATGATGTATGCAGTTGAAACTTCCGATAGGTCAATAAACGACACAAACATGGTCATAATCGTGCATCTATTTTTTAGTGGAATGTCGATATAATGGTGCGAAGTACGATATTGGGAATAGAATACGAGCTATTACACAGGATTCTTTAAAGAAATGAGGGTAGCTTAATGAAGCATGTCAGATGTGACATAAATAAATGCACCCGCAATGAAGAGAGCAGCTATTATTTGCTTGAGCGGACAGCGGCTAGCAAATGGACGGAAGCGTTTCCAATCGGTAATGGGCGCTTAGGGGGCGTTGTATATGGCGGTATACAGCGTGAGCAGATTCAATTGAATGAAGATTCGATTTGGTATGGTGGTGCAAGAGATAACAATAACAGATCTGCGCAGGCGACGCTGCCGGAAATTAAAAACTTGCTGCTGCAGGGGAACGTGCGCAAGGCAGAAAAGTTAGTGTTGAAGCATATGACTAACGTACCACAATATTTTAACCCTTATCAGACATTAGGTAACTTGTTCTTGGATTTTGATTCGGATATAGAGGCTCATGCAATCAACAATTATTGTCGTGAGTTAGATTTGGAGCATGCTTTGGTTCAGGTAAATTATGAATTGGCATGCCAAGATAAGGAAGGAAGAACGGCAACTAAGGCAGCGGGTGAGGTTCAGAAAGATGCAATTCAGTATAGCCGCGAGATATTTTCTAGTGCCGCTGATCAAGTGCTGGTCATCCGGATGACCACGACCGCTGCAGCAGGCTTAACCTTTGCGGCTAAAATCGATCGTAGACCATTCACCGGTAAAATTATTCAGTCCGATGATAGGCAAGCTATTGCCATGCAAGGACAACTAGGAGCAGATGGCGTACGTTATGCCGTTGTGTTACGCGCAGTAGTTGAAGGTGGACAGTGTCAGACGGCGGGCAATTATCTTGATATTCGCCAAGCTCGTGCAGTCACGCTCATTGTAGCAGCACAGACTTCATTCCGCTGTGATGATGCTTATGCTGTTGCTTCGCAACAAGCGAAACAGGCAGCTAAAGTGCCATATGAGACATTGAAGCAGCGGCACTTGGATGATTATAAGCCGTTGTTTAACCGTGTGACGTTAGATTTGGAAGCGGAAAAAGGAAGCAGAACCGAGCTACAGCAGCAGATTCCGAGAGAGCAATCCTTATCCACGTCAGAGCGATTAGAGCGATACCGGCAAGGTGCAGCTGATAATGGACTGGAGGCTCTGTTTTATCAGTACGGGCGTTATTTACTGCTTGCGAGCTCCAGACCGGGAACTCTACCAGCTAACTTGCAAGGGATTTGGAACGATAGCTATACGCCTCCATGGGAATCGGACTATCATCTAAACATTAACTTGCAAATGAACTACTGGCTTGCCGAGACGGGGAATTTAGCCGAATGTCACATGCCACTTTTTGATTTTATTGAACGCTTAGTCATCAATGGACGCCAAACAGCACGCAACATTTATGGTGCACGCGGATTTGTTGCCCACACGAGCAGCAATCTGTGGGCGGATACAGGCATATACGGGGAATATGTGAGCGCCAATATGTGGCCAATGGGTGGTGCATGGATTGCGCTACACATGTGGGAGCATTATTGTTACAATGGCTCGCTTTCATTCTTGCGCGAACGTGCGTATCCCGTGTTGAAAGAAGCCTCGTTATTTTTCTTAGACTTCTTATTGGAGCTGCCGTCAGGACAGCTGGTGACCGTACCATCTCTATCACCAGAAAATTCGTATCGTAGTGAACAAGGTGAAGTCGGGGCGCTTTGCTTTGGTCCTTCGATGGACTCGCAAATATTGTATGCGTTGTTTACAGCATGTATCCGTGCTGGTGAGCTGTTGAAATTGGATTTAGAAGAGAATATGGAACAGGAGGCCAAAGCGGACAAACATCTGATGGCACAATGGAGGCAAGCGCGCAGTAAGCTGCCACAGCCGCAAATCGGCCGCCATGGACAAATTATGGAGTGGGCGGTTGATTATGATGAAGTAGAGCTGGGGCATCGCCATATTTCTCATCTATTTGCTTTGCATCCAGGGGAACAGATCATTCCTCATCGTAGCCCTGAACTCGGACAAGCTGCTAGATTCACGTTGCAGCGGCGTTTAGCCCATGGTGGAGGACATACAGGCTGGAGTCAAGCGTGGATTGCAAACTTCTGGTCAAGGTTAGATGAGGGAGATCAGGCACATCTGAGTTTACGTAATTTATTATGCAAAGCGGTACATCCGAACTTGTTCGGCGACCATCCTCCATTCCAAATTGATGCCAATTTTGGTGGAGCAGCAGCGATACAAGAGATGTTATTGCAGTCGCACGGGGATGAAATCCGATTGCTGCCAGCTTTGCCGCTTGCATGGCAGCAGGGTCATGTTACTGGCTTGCGTGCTCGGGGTGGCTTTACCATTGATATGGCATGGCAGGCAGGCAAACTGCAACAAGCGCAGATTACGTCTGCGATTGGTAATCCTTGTGTTATTTATAGTGCGGTTCCGCTTACTTTTTGTATGGGTAAGCCATCAACGGCAGTGGTCGCAACACAGCCTGCACCACATACCTATCAGCTGGATATCCCGCTTGGAGCTACCGTTACAGTGAACTTAGCGTAGGTTACTCCTGAGTTAGTATACATTATAAGGAAAAAAAGAATTCGAATAGGCAATAAAGTCAAAATTGTTCACAACCGGGCAAAATAATTAGCTTACTATTGTTAAATGCATTCACTATGATGGTTGTAGATCCAATATCGAATGATCGCATTGTTCATTGTGATGATTCCAAGTCTATGAAATCGGGAGGAACTAGAAAATATGCAAACTATGGAGACACGCTATGCGTATGCACCTCAATCGATCGCACGCATGACAACAGAAGAATTGCGCAAGGAGTTTTTAGTGGAGCAGGTGTTTGTTCCCGGTGAAATTCGCTTGACTTACTCGCATAATGACCGTTTGATTTTTGGTGGCGTAACACCTGCGAAAGAGTCGTTGGAGATTAAGCTTAGTAAAGATTTGGGTGTTGATTATTTCCTGGAGCGTCGTGAACTAGGTGTCATTAATATCGGTGGTCCAGGATTTATTACGATTGATGGTGTACGTGAATCGATGAGCAATCAGGATGGCTATTATATCGGAAAAGAGACAAAAGAAGTGCTGTTTGCTAGTGAAGATGCTAGTAATCCAGCAAAGTTTTATATTGCTTCTAGTCCGGCTCATCACAAATATCCGAATGTACGTATTTCCATTGACAACATTAAGCCAATGGAGACCGGTGCTGAGAACACAATGAATAAGCGCAAAATTTATCAGTACATTCATCCGAATGTATGTCAGTCATGTCAATTGCAAATGGGCTATACGCACCTAGAAGAAGGTAACGCTTGGAATACGATGCCGTGCCACACGCATGAGCGACGCATGGAAGCGTATGTATACTTCGATTTGGAAGCTGACAACAAAGTATTTCATTTCATGGGCAAACCGGATGAGACGAAGCATCTCGTTGTTGGCAATGAGCAAGCTGTTATTAGTCCAAGCTGGTCCATTCACACTGGCGTAGGCACTAGCAATTATACATTTATTTGGGCAATGTGCGGTGAGAATATCACGTATACCGATATGGATATGGTCGCTATGGACGAACTAAAGTAGATAGATGAATCGAAATGGTATATAGAGAAGGGAGTATTAAAATGTCACAATTTTCGGTAGAACGTTTCCGCCTTGATGGTAAGGTAGCTCTCGTTACAGGTGCAGTGTATGGGATTGGATTTGAATTGGCATGCGCTCTGGCGCGTGCGGGTGCAAAAATTGTATTTAATGATCGCAAGCCAGAAGGTGTAGAACGCGGTATCGCTGCTTATAAGGAAGTAGGAATTGATGCACACGGATATGTATGCGACGTAACCGACGAGCCAGGTGTACAAGCGATGGTGCAGCAGATTGAAGCGGAAGTTGGAGTTATCGATATTCTAGTCAACAATGCTGGCATTATTAAGCGGATTCCAATGATCGAAATGAGTGCGGAGGAGTTCCGGGAAGTAATTGATATTGACTTGAACGGACCATTTATCGTCTCCAAAGCGGTTATTCCAGGGATGATGAATAAAGGTGGCGGTAAAATTATCAATATTTGCTCGATGATGAGCGAATTAGGGCGGGAGACCGTGTCTGCTTATGCTGCTGCTAAAGGCGGTCTCAAGATGTTAACTCGCAATATCGCTTCTGAATATGGAAAATATAACATCCAATGTAATGGTATCGGCCCAGGCTACATTGCTACGCCACAAACAGCGCCGTTGCGTGAACTACAAGCTGATGGCAGCCGTCATCCTTTTGATTCGTTTATTATTGCCAAGACACCTGCTGAGCGTTGGGGCGAAACGGAGGATTTAGCAGGTCCTGCGGTATTCTTAGCTTCACCAGCTAGTGACTTTATCAATGGGCACATTTTATATGTTGATGGTGGAATTCTTGCCTATATCGGTAAGCAGCCTTAATTTCGAATAGGAAGATCAAAATAAAGACTAACAGGAGCATTTAGCTGTTAGTCTTTGTAATTTCGTTAGGTGCGCAAGGGGAGTGAAGAGGTTTGTCTTGCTGTTAAAACGGAT
The DNA here is from genome assembly GCF_022346885.1 of Paenibacillus sp. ACRRX. Lineage (GTDB taxonomy): Bacteria > Bacillota > Bacilli > Paenibacillales > Paenibacillaceae > Paenibacillus_B. The sequence continues at coordinate 8,602 of NZ_JAKRNK010000002.1, read as the reverse complement.
AGAGAGGGAGAACAATCGTGATAGAAGAAATACGTAAAATGCAGTGGAAAAATCGTGACGATATAGCAGCAGCACTACTGACGTTAGTACAGCCGCTAAGGTCACGATCAGCAGAGCAGCCGGGACACTTAGCATTAGGAACCCACGGTACGATCTATACCGAAAGTCGCAGAGATGCCGAAGGATTCTTAAGAATATTGTGGGGATTGGGACCTTTTCTCGTCCATTATGATGACGAGCAGCTTCGACAGCAATGGATGCATGGACTTGCGGCGTGCTGCAACCCGCACAGCGAACACTATTATGGTAAGATGAGGGACGGAGATCAGCTGCTGGTCGAGATGGCATCGATCGCAACTACGCTGCTGCTTGCACCAGACAAAACGTGGGATGTTCTATCCGAGACGGAACAGCAGCATTTGGCAGACTGGTTATGGCAAATTAATGAACGTCGTTTGGCACCGAATAATTGGCATTTCTTTCGTATCTTAGTTAATGTGGCACTGAAACGGCTAGGCATGAATTATTCTCAGGAGATGATTGAACAAGATTTTGCCCTGATTGAGTCGTGCTATGTCGGCGATGGCTGGTATTTTGACGGTGTGGATCAGCAGTTTGATTATTATATCCCATGGGCGTTTCATTACTATAGCTTAATCTACGTTACGTTTATGGGAGATGAAGATCCAGAGCGGGCGGCTAGGTTAAAAGAACGGGCTATTCTTTTTGCACGCAGCTACCAGTATTGGTTCGATAGCAAGGGAGAGGCGATTCCTTTCGGTCGCAGTCTAGCGTATCGCTTTGCGCAAGCCAGCTTCTGGAGTGCGCTTGTGTTGGCTGATGTTGAAGCGCTACCATGGGGCGTTATTAAAGGTTTGTATGCACGCAATATGCGAAGCTGGATGAATCATAATATATTTACGGCAGATGGCGTGCTAAGCGTAGGCTATCATTATCAAAACTTGGTCATGGGCGAGGGCTACAACGGTGCGGGTTCCCCATACTGGGCGTTCAAAAGTTTCTTATTGCTTGCTGTTTCGGATGACCATCCGTATTGGCAGGCAGAGGAAGTAGAGCAAAAGGTATCAGTGGATCGACTGTCGCTGCCAAGCATGAAGGCGATGATTGAACATACGCATCATTCGCAGCATGTGCTTATGTATCCGGTAGGTCAATTTATTGGCTATCAGAACCATGCTTGCGCCAAGTACTCTAAATTTGTCTATTCGACTGTGTTTGGCTTTAGTGTGCCGCGCAGTAATTATTACTATTACGAAGGTGCTTTTGATAGTGTGCTTGCTGTTAGTGAGGATGGCGTACATTTTCGTGATAAGCCGCTCGACACGAGCTATGAGCTGCATGAAGATCGACTTGTGCATAACTGGCAGCCGCAAGCGGGAGTTATGATTCGGAGTACGATTGTCCCTTGTGGTGACAGCCACGTACGCATTCACGAGTTGGAAACCAGCCGTGCATTAATTGCTTATGATGCCAGTTTCTCTGCGCCGTTTGCCACGGTTAGCAGTGACGACACAGCTGTAGTCGAGGCGAGCTGGGCAAGTTACGATTCGCCTGTCGGGAACACCATCGCCAAGGCGGTTACAGGATTCACACAAGCAGAGATGATTCGCGTCGAGCCTAACACCAATCTATTCTATGAGCGTACATTGATGCCTGCACTGCGTGCAGAACTTCAGCCAGGCACACATGTATTAGTAAGTGTGATGGCAGGAGTTCCTGCTGGTTGCGAGTCGCAATTGCCTGAGGTGAAGCTGACAGAAGATCAAGTAATTGTGCACTATAACGAGCAAACGACAACGGTGAAAGTGAATAGAAGGTAAGGAAAATAAATCAAAAGGTAAAAATTGTGCACACATCTACAAAAAAATACGCTTACATTATGCGGGATGTTTCCGCTATCATATAGTTAGCATTGAGTTATTTTTCTGAGAGAGGACTGAAATGCAGATGTCTACAGAGGGAACGCAAACAACGGTGATGCAAGCAAATAAACTTTACACACATGCAATTGAAGACATTCTAGCGAAAACGCTAATCAATATTGAGAAGTTTGGAACTCAGTTTCCGCATATTAGCCTTAATGGGAAATATCAACTAAACGATAACAACGACTGGACAAATGGCTTCTGGTCGGGAATATTGTGGCTGTGCTATGAGTATTCACAAGATGAACGTTACCGGCAGGCAGCAGAAGCTACAGTGGCTAGTTTCCGTCAGCGGTTGGAGCAAAAAGTTGTATTGGACCATCATGATATTGGCTTCCTATTTAGCTTGTCTTCCAAGGCGCAGTGGATCATTACAGGCGATGATCGTGCTCGTGAGTTGACACTGGATGCAGCTGATCATTTATTGAATCGTTGGCGTAACACGAGCGATGGCAGCGGCTACATTCAAGCTTGGGGAGCGCAAGATAATGAGCAAGAAGCGGGTCGAATCATTATCGACTGTTTGCTTAATCTGCCATTGTTGTATTGGGCAAGCGAACAGACCGGTGATCCGAAGTATCGAGAAATTGCAGAAATCCAAGCAGAGAAAACGCGGCGCTATATCGTTAGAGGTGATGATAGCTCGTATCATACATTCTTCTTTGAACCCAAGACTGGTGTTCCAATCGGTGGTGCTACTCATCAGGGCCATAGCAATGGTTCGACGTGGACGCGGGGGCAAGCTTGGGGCGTATATGGTTTTGCACTTTCCTATCGATATACGAGAAATGCAGCATTTTTGGAGACTTCTAAGCGCATGGCGCGCTATTTCCTTGAGCATTTGCCTGAGGACAATGTTGCTTATTGGGATTTCAACGCACCTGTGGCGGCTGATACGTACCGCGATAGTTCAGCATCAGCGATTGTAGCTGCCGGACTGGTGGAGCTTATCTCACATCTGGATGATGCTGACCCCGATCGCCCCTATTTCGAGAAGATGCTGGCAACCAGTATGGAGTCGTTGATGAACAACTACGCTACGATTGGTGACGATGCAGCGGAAGGTTTGCTTAAGCATGGCTCGTACTATGTCCATGGTGGGTTGTCCCCGGATGATTATATGATTTGGGGCGATTATTATTACTTAGAAGCACTAATGCGTCTTGCACGCGGTATTCCTGGCTATTGGTATGAGCGTAAATAGAAGTAAGAAGATAAAGTCGATGATTTGGTCTGAACAGTAACGGATGTCAAAGGAAGGGAAGTGACGCAAACATCATGTTCAACTTAACTTATTATAAACGAATGTTACTTTCCTTCTTGCTGTTTATTATCGTACCGATGGTAGCTGTATCTGTGCAATCGTTTTATTTAATTAAAGAATCGATGCTGGATAAGCTCCATGCAACGAACGAAAACATGTTGAATGTAATCGGTGCAGAATTTAGCAAAACGATCGATGATGCTACATTTGCCTCCCATTATATTGTAAACGATACAGGCTTCAAAACGAGCTTGCGTCAATTTGCGGATGTGAAGCAGTTAAATAGTTTTGCTGATTATGAGAATTTCTCACAAATCAAAGCTGTATTTTCGCTTATCAATTCGAAAACGTTGAATAGGCAGACGCATATGTACTTAATTAACCGCCAGCATTTTATTATCCCTTCAGGAGATGATGAGCCGGCTAAATTAATACCACATTTGCCCGAATTGTATAGCAAAATTAATTTCCAACAGCCAGAACGGCTACAGTGGTTAGGACTACTCGAAGAAGAAGGCGCGAGTAAATATTATATTGCTCGTGTCATCTATGATCGTGTCAGTAAAGGGCATACGGCAGTGCTGCTGATTGGAATTGAACAGTCCTATTTCGAAAATGCATTAAAATCGGTTAAGTCATGGGATGTTGCCCTCTTAGATGATCATGGTGAGCGGATTGCTGGCTCAACACAATTGCTTGCATCTGATACAAATAAGATGGACAGTCGTATGCGTTCCGAAGTCGTACTAAGCAAAAACGGGTGGAAGCTTGTGTATGAGATGAGCAACAACACGTTTAGAGGTATCTTTTCAAGAACACTTTATATCGGTGCTGCTGAAGTCATGCTTTTTGTCCTTATATTCTCTTTATTTGCGCTGCTGATCTCTAAACGACTGCACCGTCCAATTGAGCAATTACAGCAGGTAGCAGGACAATTTGGTAACGGTAAGCTAGATGTCAGGTTACAAGTTAAGGGAGAAGATGAGCTAGCAGCGGTGAGTAAGACGTTTAACTTGATGTTGGATCAGCTGCAACAGTCCATTTATGAGATGGAGCGGCAGCAGGAGCAAAGACGTGTGTTGGAGCTGGAGGCGCTGTTTATGCAAATTCGCCCCCACTTTCTGTTGAATACACTTAATTCAATTAAGTGCAGCTTAATGCTGCAGGATGATCGACTGCATAGTGGCAGAATTGACTCTTTAATGAGCTTACTGCGTGCCTATATGAAATTTAATACATTGGCAACCGTGCAAGAAGAGTGTGAGTTAATGGCTCACTACATTGATATTATGCAAATGCGCAGTGACATTCCAATTCAACTGCAAGTCGATGTAGAGCCACAATTGCAGTTGCTTAAGTTTCCAAAATTATTACTACAGCCGTTAGTTGAAAATGCGATTATACATGGCTTTGTCGACACTGATGTAGATATAGAGGATATATTGGGCAATGATACTATGCGCAAGCAATCTCAAATTTGGATCTCTGTCTATCAGGACTCAGATACAATCATTATTGAGGTTGCCGACAATGGAGCAGGTATGGATGAATCCATGTTGCATCGGCTGAATGAAAGCGTGCTGCGCTGCAGTGATGAACCTGATCCTAGTTATGAGCGGGTCGGATTGGTTAATGTCGCTCAACGCTTGATACTATCTTTCGGTTCAGATGCTACGCTTTCTTTTGCACATAACAGGTATAATGGGATAACGGCACGGATGCAGATTCCAGTGACATCAAGCGGGGGGACAACCAGTGATATACAAAGTGATGCTTATTGATGATGATGTGCCAATGCTCAAATTGTTGCAGCAAATGATAGATTGGGAACAATTACAGTCGAAAGTTGTAGCTGCCACGTATTCCAGTGTAAAAGCAATCCACCTGTTTCAGCAGACCGTTCCAGACATTGTGATAACGGATATCGGCTTGCCACAGACGAATGGGATTGAGCTAGCAGAACAGTTTCGCCAAATCAAACCGGATGTACGTGTCATTTTCTTAACCTGTCATGAAGACTTCAACTATGCGAGACAGGCGCTTAAGCTTCAGGCTGACGATTATTTAATTAAAGATCAGTTAACAGCAGAGCAGTTGCAGCAAAGTTTGTTGAAGTCACTGAGCTTACTGAAAAAGCAAACCTCGTCTGTAAGTGTACAACCTTCAACCTATAATTCACAGTTATTCAAACAAGGTTTATTACAGAGAGTGCTTGATCGAACGAATGTGGACGAAATCCTTAATTATGCTGCTAGCATTGGAGTAAGTTGGAACAGTCCTTTCTATATGCTCAGTCTTGTTCACGTACAGTATGCTAGTTACGATGAACATTACTCACAGCAATCGTTATCGTTAATTTGTTATGCCGCCTACAATATTGCGGAAGAGCTAGCACGAAACTATGAAGGGATCACACCATTTTTGCAGCAGCAGCATCTTGTCATTGTGTATAACTATCACGATAATTTAGCAGATAACAACGTGCTGCACTTCAACAGCTATTTGCAAAAATTGAAAGAGCGAGTTACACAATATATGAAATTGAAGCTGGTAAGCGTCGCGGTTAGTGATAAGCTGCAGCTTAAGCAACTGGGTACGTGTTATCACTCCTTATTAAGCCATAAATATGAGTTTTATGGTGGGGAGTCGATGCTGATTACTGATCAGCAGCAGGCGATGGGGCGAACAAGGTTGCAATTGCCTGCAGGGGAGTTGGACAACTATAAGGTTGAACTGAAGCAGGCATTAGCTATTCATGATATAGATGGCATACAACGTATTATTGGGGATATGAAGCAAAATTTTCAGGCGAGAATGATTGAACCTGCTGCATTCCTGCATGAGCTGCAAGCTTGCTTACGCGAGCTGACGATTGGAGCTTCGGTTAGACTCAATGAAGCAATTTACAATTATATGGAGCAGTCACGGACCCTTGTTGATGTGCTTGCATTAGCGGAACGCCCGCTAACTGCGATGGCCATGTCTAATGATAAACAGGGGAAACAAGGGCGAGGTACACAAGCTAGCAGCCATGAACCTAAGTTACAGCAAATTCAACATTATATCGATCAAAATTTAGCCGATAGTATTACTTCCATTGATATTGCGCGTTATTTGTATTTGAATCCAAGTTACTTCTCACGCTATTTCAAACGCTTGACTGGCAGCAATTTTACTGATTATGTACATCAGTACAAAATGAATATTGCTTCACAAATGTTGAAAACATCTGGGCACACGCTGGAGCAGATAGCACTGACACTAGGTTACTCAGACCGTACCTATTTCTCTAAAGTATTCAAAAAGTATATGTGCGTAACACCTAGTGAGTATAAGAACGAATATTCGTAAATCTTTCAAAATATAAATTAAGGAAAGAGATGATCATCTTATGACACCACTAACGCAGTTTACGATTGAAATTCATGATGTAAATCATAGAGTATTGGCCACTACAACTGATCAGGGGCAAGCCCAGCTTGTATATCATCAACCTTATCAGGAAGGTGACCAAATTGTTGTAAAGAGCGAGCATCCCAACCAATATGTCATGTTGCAGCTTGATGATACGATGCCTGAAACGTTCGTATATTTAGCGACAACTTGCTATCGACTTACTATTCCATGTGGAGAGAAGAAAATTTCCTATAATCCGAAATCATACAGTGGGGACATCCATGCGCTTAGCGTGCGTCTAGCGACTGCGGCGGAAATCTCCAGTTACAAAAATGTAGCCCTTAATCCGTTCGACCAACATGAGAATGACAGTTGTTATCCGCATGCAATTGCGAATGTGGAAACACGTGGAGAGTCCGTGTTTGCCGCACGCAATGCCATTAATGGTAATTGTTTTAATGCAGGTCATGGGGCGTGGCCATTTGAGTCGTGGGGCATTAACCAACAAGATGACGCTGAAATGAGCGTTCAATTTGGGCGCACTGTAGAAATTGACTGCATCGCTCTTACGCTGCGAGCGGACTTCCCTCACGATAACTATTGGGAGCAAGTAACCGTCTGCTTCTCCAATGGTGATTGTGAAACGATTCATCTAACAAAAACGAATGCAAAGCAGGTCATTAAGCTTACGCCGCGTCAGGTAGAGTCCCTGACAGTAAAGAACTTAATCAAGTCTGCTGACCCGTCACCGTTCCCTGCACTAACGCAAATTGAAGCTTACGGCTATGAAGTAAAGTGAGCGAATAAAAGATATAGATCGTAACCTGCAGCGAGCAGGGGGGATCTATATCTTTTTTTGTAGGAAAGGTCAAAATTTTACCCGTGGAAGGTCATAATCCGTCCTTGGGTCTCTCTTTCTCACTGAGTATGATGTAATCAACAATCAGTTATTTGGAAGGAGCATATTCAAATGGTCGATCAGAACCAGAACAAACAAAGCAGCGGGCGCCTTACCATCCCTACCGATCTTGATATCGTAGGAGAAACGCTGAAAACGATGAAGTTGTGGGGCGCAGATGCTGTGCGTGATGCAGACGGTACAACTTTTCCGCAAGAGCTAGCTGAATGTGGAGCGAAAGTATACGCTACTTACTATACAACCCGCAAAGACAACAATTGGGCGAAGGCAAACCCTGACGAAGTACAGCAATGTTATATTTCAACGAAATTTGTTGTTGCTACAAATACTGAACTTTCCATTCGTTTATTGGAGGGGATTAGCGAAGACTTGTTAGAAGTCAACAACCGCGATGATATTTACCGCTGGTGGGAAGTTATCGATCGCACCACTGGCGAGGTCGTACCTACCAATCTCTGGCGCTATGATGAAGCTAGTGGACAGGTAATCATTACAAACACGATACCATACCATGAATATAGTGTGAGCTTCTTAGCCTATCTGATTTGGGATCCCGTTCATATGTACAACGCCGTTGTAAATGAGTGGAAGGATTTCGAACGACAAATTACGTTTGACGTACGTCAGCCTAAAACAAAGGAATTCTCTAAAGGCAGACTGCGTGAATTTTTGCGAGACAAGCCTTATGTAAATGTAGTACGATTCACAACGTTCTTCCATCAATTCACCCTCATATTCGATGAACTGCGTCGAGAGAAATATGTGGATTGGTACGGCTATTCCGCTAGCGTCAGTCCTTATATTCTCGAACAGTTCGAGCGTGAAGTTGGTTATAAGTTCCGTCCGGAATATATTATTGACGAAGGTTACTACAACAATCAGTATCGGATTCCATCCAAACCATACTTGGACTTTATGGCTTTCCAACGTCGCGAAGTGGCACTGTTAGCTAAAGAGCTCGTTGATATTACCCATGAAGAAGGTCGCGAAGCAATGATGTTTTTAGGTGACCATTTTATTGGCACCGAGCCTTATATGGATGAATTTAAATCCATCGGGCTAGATGCAGTCGTCGGC
>NZ_JAKRNK010000029.1 GCF_022346885.1 Paenibacillus sp. ACRRX | reverse complement strand
CGAGTCCTGTTCGGGGAGCCATATGGAGAGATGTCCGAGTTTGGTCGAAGGAGCACGATTGGAAATCGTGTAGGCGCCACAAGCGTCTCGGGGGTTCGAATCCCCCTCTCTCCGCCAGTAGTATGGCCCGTTGGTCAAGGGGTTAAGACACCTCCCTTTCACGGAGGTAACAGGGGTTCGAATCCCCTACGGGTCACCATAAGGACACTTAGCTCAGCTGGGAGAGCACTATCTTGACAGGGTAGGGGTCAGCGGTTCGAACCCGTTAGTGTCCACCAATCGTACAACTCATGTACGAAGTTGGGAGCATAATAGATTCAGATGTATATTTTATGGACGCTTAGCTCAGCTGGGAGAGCATCTGCCTTACAAGCAGAGGGTCGGCGGTTCGATCCCGTCAGCGTCCACCATATAATATCGCGGGGTGGAGCAGTTCGGTAGCTCGTCGGGCTCATAACCCGAAGGTCGTAGGTTCAAATCCTGCCCCCGCAACCAAATAAATCGTGGAGCTGTGGTGTAGAGGCCTAACATG
>NZ_JAKRNK010000028.1 GCF_022346885.1 Paenibacillus sp. ACRRX | reverse complement strand
ATTACAAGTCAGCCGCTCTACCAACTGAGCTACACCGGCATATTATGGTGGACGCTGACGGGATCGAACCGCCGACCCTCTGCTTGTAAGGCAGATGCTCTCCCAGCTGAGCTAAGCGTCCATAATGGTGACCCGTAGGGGATTCGAACCCCTGTTACCTCCGTGAAAGGGAGGTGTCTTAACCCCTTGACCAACGGGCCATGCTTATTCTTAGATGTATTATAGCAATAATTTGTGGAGCTCTCAACCGGGATCGAACCGGTGACCTCATCCTTACCATGGATGCACTCTACCTACTGAGCTATGAGAGCAAAGATGGCTCCCCGAACAGGACTCGAACCTGTGACAACTCGATTAACAGTCGAGTGCTCTACCAACTGAGCTATCAGGGAACATTTAATCTCATAGGACCCGCTTAGAGAGTCCAGACGTGCCTCGAAATAATCAAGGCAACTGCTTGGCAACGTCCTACTCTCCCAGGACCCTGCGGTCCAAGTACCATCGGCGCTGGAGGGCTTAACGGTCGTGTTCGGGATGGGTACGCGTGGAACCCCTCCGCCATCGCCACCAAAC
>NZ_JAKRNK010000027.1 GCF_022346885.1 Paenibacillus sp. ACRRX | reverse complement strand
AGCTCTTATTTATTCTATCGTAATATATATATTTTTGTCAAATACTATAACATAATACAGATGATACCTCAGAATACTGAATATTGGATACATGTCCGTGTATAATTAGCGATTAAAATATTCATATCCACTCCAATGATTAGGTTTATATAAACCTAATCACTTGAGTAAAAACATAAGCAACTTCTTTAATAAGAGGTAATTCCATTTATATAACAAAAAAACGATTACCTAAAGGTAATCGCTTAGAATTAACGTTATTCATAAAATAATATTTGGTGCGCGTGAAGGGACTCGAACCCCCACGCCGAAGGCGCCAGATCCTAAGTCTGGTGCGTCTGCCAATTCCGCCACACGCGCACGTTCAAATATATAACTGGTGAGCCATGAAGGACTCGAACCTTCGACACCCTGATTAAAAGTCAGGTGCTCTACCAACTGAGCTAATGGCTCTTATTAAATGGCTGGGGATATAGGATTTGAACCTATGCATGACGGAGTCAAAGTCCGTTGCCTTACCGCTTGGCTAATCCCCATTAAAGAATAAATGGTGCCGGCGAAAGGAGTCGAACCCTCGACCTACTGATTACAAGTCAGCCGCTCTACCAACTGAGCTACACCGGCATATTATGGTGGACGCTGACGGGATCGAACCGCCGACCCTCT
>NZ_JAKRNK010000026.1 GCF_022346885.1 Paenibacillus sp. ACRRX | reverse complement strand
ATCTGAACAAGAAAACAGGCTATGTGGTGAAGCAACCGGGAAGCAGCGTGAACCTGACGGTAAGTGGTCTGTACAACAATCGGAACCAGATTACGGACTTGAATATTAGCGGCGCGAAGATGCCAAGCACTCAGCTTGTGAAGTACGATTATTGGAAAAATGGCGTTGTAGCGAAGCGTCAAGTGGCAGGGGCATTTGCGGCCAACATGCAGTATGAGAACGACAAGGTGTCCCAGATTCAGTACGATAAGGGAGCGCAGTCTTTAAATCAATTCAAATACGAGTACGACCTAAACGATAATGTGATGTCTCGGAACGAGAACAACTATGTAACGAATTTCAGCTATACGCCGTTGGATCAGGTGAAGACGTCAAGTGAGTTTAACGAACGTTATACGTATGACGGGCGTTACAACCGCCTGACGCTGGAGAGCAGCCGCGAGCTGCCGATTCAGGAGGCGCAGTACGAGTACAACCAGAAAAATCAGTTGACCAAGGCGATTGGAGCCAAAGGCACAGCGAGCTACAGCTATAACGGCGATGGGCTTATGGTAGAGCGTACGGTGTCCAATGCGCGTCATCGTTACTATTACAATGAGGACAAACGGATCGTAGCTGAGGCTGTGATCGAAGCAGATGGCAAGCCGCGTATCCTCTATGTGTACATTTACGATACCAATGGAGCGATTATTGGTCGGCAGGACGCTG
>NZ_JAKRNK010000024.1 GCF_022346885.1 Paenibacillus sp. ACRRX | reverse complement strand
TGGCTGCTTCTAAGCCAACATCCTGGTTGTCTGTGCAACTCCACATCCTTTCCCACTTAACATACATTTAGGGGCCTTAGCTGATGGTCTGGGCTGTTTCCCTCTTGACAATGGATCTTAGCACTCACTGTCTGACTCCCGGATATAAGTCTATGGCATTCGGAGTTTGACTGAACTTGGTAACCCTTGGCGGGCCCCGCATCCAATCAGTGCTCTACCTCCACGACTCTTGATTCCGAGGCTAGCCCTAAAGCTATTTCGGGGAGAACCAGCTATCTCCGAGTTCGATTGGAATTTCTCCGCTACCCCCACCTCATCCCCGCATTTTTCAACATGCGTGGGTTCGGGCCTCCAGTGCGTGTTACCGCACCTTCACCCTGGACAGGGGTAGATCACACGGTTTCGGGTCTACGTCTACGTACTTAAGCGCCCTATTCAGACTCGCTTTCGCTTCGGCTACGGCTTTCCACCTTAACCTTGCACGCAAACGTAACTCGCCGGTTCATTCTACAAAAGGCACGCCATCACCCATAAAAAGGGCTCTGACTTTTTGTAAGCACACGGTTTCAGGATCTTTTTCACTCCCCTTCCGGGGTGCTTTTCACCTTTCCCTCACGGTACTGCTTCACTATCGGTCGCCAGGTAGTATTTAGCCTTAGCAGATGGTCCTGCCAGATTCCCACGGGGTTTCACGTGACCCGCGGTACTCGGGATCCGTCTCGGAGAGCAATCACTTTTAATTACAGGGCTGTTACCTTCTATGGCGGGCCTTTCCAGACCTCTTCATCTAACAATCGCTTTTCTTACTCCTAGTGAGACGTCCCACAACCCCAAAGAGCAAGCTCTTTGGTTTAGGCTGTTCCGCTTTCGCTCGCCGCTACTGACGGAATCACTATTGTTTTCTCTTCCTCAAGGTACTTAGATGTTTCAGTTCCCTTGGTATGCCTCTCCATGACCTATGTATTCAGTCATGAGTAACTGCCCATTACGACAGCTGGGTTTCCCCATTCGGACATCCCCGGATCGATGCATGCTTACTGCTCCCCGAGGCATTTCGTTGTTCGCCACGTCCTTCGTCGGCTCCTGGCGCCTAGGCATCCTCCGTGTGCTCTTAATAGCTTAACCAT
>NZ_JAKRNK010000023.1 GCF_022346885.1 Paenibacillus sp. ACRRX | reverse complement strand
TGGCGGAGGGGTTCCACGCGTACCCATCCCGAACACGACCGTTAAGCCCTCCAGCGCCGATGGTACTTGGACCGCAGGGTCCTGGGAGAGTAGGACGTTGCCAAGCAGATAAAGAAGCTGTACCAAAAGGCCTGAATAGGCCCAAGGGAAGCTTCTTTTTTATTTGAAGAGCCATTAATTTGTTTAAATAAAGCGTTAAAATTACAATTACTATGCACTAATATAATGATAAATCATATTGTCTGGTAGGATGGAGTGCCGATCAAACACTGAAAGCAGAGTTGTTTTTACTTATATTAAAGGGTAGTACAGTATTTAAGGGGACTGAGGAATATAAAATAGAAATATACAGAAAGTGCATAGAGTTATTTTTTCAATTGAGCAATTTACAACATTTTGCTTGCGAATATGGAAGGAAGTTATAATAGTCATACCTTTATACCCTAGAATGCTGTCTGAGGTGTTTGCTACGTTTTGATATACCAGTATTTTTACAAATATCTAAAAAATCCTCATGAGAACATGATATAAATATGGATCATGGTTCAATAACTCTCCTATAACTGCACTACTAACCAATTCCACTTGTAATATTACATATAAAATTCTCGATGTTAATTTCTTCTGCTTCTACACAAACCCATCCCATCCTAATTCAAGTTTATAGTATTTCAATTATTATTAACAATTAAAGATTACTCGGATCTAACACCAGCTTCGGCAGCTGAAGTTGAACATTTATAGAACGAGAAATTGATAGATAAGTTGGTACTTATGAGCATGGAATGTAAGCTTATTTAGGATCGGGCCAAGCTTGAAAGCTTCAAAGCATATTTGCTGTAATAGCCTTTGACTATAAAAGTTAAAAAGGAATTGGAAATAGCGAATGTATTGTACCCAAATATGGCTGGCAGTAGGATTCTTTTTCAAATTAGTATACAACAGCAATTTAGATCTTGTGGGAGCGAATACCTTATATATGTGTGTTAGACTTGGAGAGTCGGTAGTTTAATCACCCCTGGGGAAGTATCTGATATTATGGGATAAGAAAGGACAAAAAACTAATCATATCTACTAAGTTATACATATTAACTACTTTATAATAATAAGGCTTGCATTATGTACAAAGGATATGATATATTATTGTTCCTGTCTCATTTTGAGGTGGGATTGGAAATAACACAAACAAGTTTAAATTAAAAAGATGTTGACTTCAAGTTGTTAACGTGGTATATTAGTTAAGTAGCCGCTGAACGGCGGTGAAGAAAAGAAAGTAACTTACAATTGTTCCTTGAAAACTGAACAACGAGCAACGTTGAATGAAGGACATGATCTCGATCATGAAGCGCATTGAACGTGAATGTTAAGAATCACGAGAATTATCTCGTCAGCAATACAATGAGCAAGTCAAACACTTTAATGGAGAGTTTGATCCTGGCTCAGGACGAACGCTGGCGGCGTGCCTAATACATGCAAGTC
>NZ_JAKRNK010000022.1 GCF_022346885.1 Paenibacillus sp. ACRRX | reverse complement strand
GTATAAGATTATATATTAATAATTTTGCTTTATATAATTATTTAGATACAAATAATGATTGGTTGCAATTAACGAATATAAGTCAAAATAAAAAATATACTAATTTTATGCAACACAATGTGTATGGTTATCTTAATTTCCCCGACTTTAATGATTTAGATGAAGGGTTAAAAATATCTAATGAACGTGGTGGATTTATTGAAAATGTGTATTTTAATAAATTCATGGATGTTTTATATACATTTGTGTTATTGACTACAATAGGTATTGACATGGCTCAAAAAAATGACCTGTTTATAGATAATCCTGAAAATGGGAATAAGGGAGACGGATCAGCAGGAGACGGACCAGCAGGAGACGGACCAACAGGAGACGGATCAGCAGGAGACGGACCAACAGGAGTCGGACCAACAGGAGACGGACCAACAGGAGTCGGACCAACAGGAGTCGGACCAACAGGAGACGGACCAACAGGAGACGGACCAACAGGAGACGAACCAACAGGAGACGGACCAGCAGGAGACGGACTAACAGGAGACGGATCAGCAGGAGACGGATCAGCAGAAGGCGGATCAGCAGGAGACGGACCAACAGGAGGAGGGCCTACTCCTGGAGGGGAAATACCAGGAACATTTTTTGAACATATCTCATGGGGGGGGAAACTTGATCCTAATAATAGTGATCACATCGGTTTAATCGTTACATTGGATGAGTTGCATAGGATGTCTATTAAAAAAATAAGAGAAGATGGTCGCAAGGAAAAGATATACAGTTTATTTCCAGTGAGTGCAGGTATGTTACTTAGAACGGCATATGAACAATCATTGATATTGCAATTAAAGAAAACTGCTCTGTGGAATAATTTAAAGCAACAATTTACTTTTCCAATGCTTAGCAATATAGAAAACCATGTTAATCAAAATATAGCTACAGTTTTACCTGATCAACATATGCAAAAGGCTTTCAGGAGTATCAAGTCAATTAGATCACGTGATTTTTTAAATTCCAATATTCATAATCCGGGATTAATTCGTACCACATCTTCATCATTAGAAGGAATAACTAATGGTGGTATGTTTTCATTGATTGGTCTGATAATAAAAAATATTTAAAAGCTCCTAGTGTTACAATGCGTTTATAAGCTGTCCCTCTGCTTTAAAGTTGCATTGTTTGTAATTAGATGCGATTGAATATTAATGTAAAATATATAGAGTATGACTGTGGTTATGTTTTGATCAAACTTTATTATAAAAATGATATTGGAAATGAAATAAATATCGTTCGTTTTAATCAATCTTTTTTATAAAGGGAAATGTAAGTTGTGCCAGAGTAATCATTGTTTGGAGCATATTTTTTATCAAACTTTTTTATAAACCTACAATTGTTGCCAGAAGAAAATAAAGTATTAGACTAGGTTAATTGTAGTAACGTAAATAGAGGATGGTTAGTTCATTATATGAGCTAGTCTCCTCTATTTTTTTGTTTAATAGAAATATTAACTATGGCTTTAAAGCTTAGTATAAATTATTTAATATATTGAGG
>NZ_JAKRNK010000021.1 GCF_022346885.1 Paenibacillus sp. ACRRX | reverse complement strand
TGAAAACTGAATGCGAAGTGTACATGCTCTACTTAGAATGATTAGGATAAGCCCTCGACCGATTAGTATTCGTCAGCTCCACACATTACTGTGCTTCCACCCCGAACCTATCTACCTCGTCGTCTTCAAGGGGTCTTACTAATTGGGAAATCTCATCTTGAGGGGGGCTTCACGCTTAGATGCTTTCAGCGCTTATCCCTTCCGTACTTGGCTACCCAGCTATGCCTCTGGCGAGACAACTGGTACACCAGCGGTACGTCCATCCCGGTCCTCTCGTACTAAGGACAGCTCCTCTCAAATTTCCTACGCCCGCGACAGATAGGGACCGAACTGTCTCACGACGTTCTGAACCCAGCTCGCGTACCGCTTTAATGGGCGAACAGCCCAACCCTTGGGACCTACTTCAGCCCCAGGATGCGATGAGCCGACATCGAGGTGCCAAACCTCCCCGTCGATGTGGACTCTTGGGGGAGATAAGCCTGTTATCCCCAGGGTAGCTTTTATCCGTTGAGCGATGGCCCTTCCATGCGGAACCACCGGATCACTAAGCCCGACTTTCGTCCCTGCTCGACTTGTAGGTCTCGCAGTCAAGCTCCCTTATGCCTTTGCACTCTTCGAATGATTTCCAACCATTCTGAGGGAACCTTGGGGCGCCTCCGTTACACTTTAGGAGGCGACCGCCCCAGTCAAACTACCCACCTGACACTGTCCCCGAACCGGGTCACGGTCCTAGGTTAGAACTCCGATACGAACAGGGTGGTATCCCAACGGCGCCTCCACCTAAGCTGGCGCTCAGGCTTCTCAGGCTCCCACCTATCCTGTACAGTCCGTACCAAAGTCCAATATCAAGCTGTAGTAAAGCTCCATGGGGTCTTTCCGTCTTGTCGCGGGTAACCTGCATCTTCACAGGTATTAAAATTTCACCGGATCTCTCGTTGAGACAGCGCCCAAGTCGTTACGCCATTCGTGCGGGTCAGAATTTACCTGACAAGGAATTTCGCTACCTTAGGACCGTTATAGTTACGGCCGCCGTTTACTGGGGCTTCGGTTCATAGCTTCGCCTTGCGGCTAACCACTCCCCTTAACCTTCCAGCACCGGGCAGGCGTCAGCCCGTATACTTCGCCTTGCGGCTTCGCACAGACCTGTGTTTTTGCTAAACAGTCGCTTGGGCCTTTTCACTGCGGCCCCCTCGGGCTATTCACCCTACCGAGGCACCCCTTCTCCCTAAGTTACGGGGTCATTTTGCCGAGTTCCTTAACGAGAGTTCTTCCGCGCGCCTTAGAATACTCATCTCGCCTACCTGTGTCGGTTTGCGGTACGGGCACCATCACCTGGCTAGAGGCTTTTCTCGGCAGCCTGAAATCAAGACCTTCGGTACTATAAATTTCCCTCCCCATCACAGCCCAGCCTTACGATGTGCGGATTTGCCTACACATCAGCCTCACTGCTTGGACGAGCATATCCATCAGCTCGCGTCCCTATCCTTCTGCGTCACCCCATTGCTCATAACGGTTTACGGTGGTACAGGAATTTCAACCTGTTGTCCTTCGACTACGCCTTTCGGCCTCGCCTTAGGTCCCGACTTACCCTGAGCGGACGAACCTTCCTCAGGAACCCTTAGGCTTTCGGCGGACATGATTCTCACATGTCTTTTCGTTACTCATACCGGCATTCTCACTTGTGTACAGTCCAGCAGTCCTTACGATCTACCTTCAACCCGGTACACAACGCTCCCCTACCACTGATACA
>NZ_JAKRNK010000020.1 GCF_022346885.1 Paenibacillus sp. ACRRX | reverse complement strand
ATCTTCGCGCCGCTAATATTCAAGTCCGTAATCTGGTTCCGATTGTTGTACAGACCACTTACCGTCAGGTTCACGCTGCTTCCCGGTTGCTTCACCACATAGCCTGTTTTCTTGTTCAGATTAATGTTCGGGTCAATTCCTCTAGATTGTTGTAAAAGGGGTTTTTCAAAAATTTGGTCTAGTTTCGTTTGAAGCTCAGAAAGTTTTGGACTACACTAGGCTGTCCATTATACCATTTTATTCCACGTTGTGTATCAGTCAAATCTCTTTTGATAGAATGATGGATTTACTCGGTGGCACACCACCAGAGAAAAAACCTTGAATGGCATGGAGCCAATCAAGGTTAGTAGGGTGTCAATATCTTTCTAATTCTTCCTTTTGTAGTTGAGCAATTTTTCTAAATGGTTCGTATAATGCAGATATTTTCCTTTGAAAGTTAGTGTCCCCAATTAGGAGTTTATCCTGTTCTAAGGCATTGCTAATTGCATAAAACTCTTCACATTCAACAGATGCACCTTCACCACCATCTACTTCATCTCCAGAATTTAATAATAAATCTTGAAGAGAAAATTTCCCGTCTAGATACATTATATAATAATACCCAATTATTGCATCACTAGAAGAAACTCGATCCTTCACCTTGAACCTCTCTGAAATCAATAAATCACCAAGAGCATTACTCAACATATCAATACTATTGGCTAACGAAATGTTAATCAACCAATTTTCTACTGATGTTTGTTTTAAAATACGTTGGTCTGCCCAGTTTTGCCAGTCCTTTTTTTTGTAATAACCACTAAAGGATATCGCAAAAAGATAGTGAGCAATTGGTACCATTCTACCACCTCCACCTCGGAGTATCAGGATGAAGACCTGGAGTGTTAGGACCGTGTTGTGTGGGATTCTTCCATGGGTTTGGATGATAGTGTGGGTTTTCATGATGATGTGGTTTCCCATGGTTTGTATAATCGTTATTTCCAATCCTTCTGCCAAATTGGTCATAAATTGTTTCTCTCTTGTACAACTCGCCAGTATTACTTAATTTTTGATCTATGATGCTCCGCGTACCGGGCGCAGTATGCGTTCTCTCTCTTGTGTTTGGTGCTCCCTTATAGTTTGGATTTATATCCTGCTCCCAGTACCTTTGATATCGAGCCGCTTTTGAAGCGTCCATATCATCAACAAAAGTCCTAGGGCTCCCCTTCCCCTTATAAAAACCGATAAGATCAGGCTGTCCATTCTTCCATTTTATCGTTGTTTTCACTGTTGGAGTACTTACTTTGATTGGATAGCTACTAATCCCTCCGCCATTACTATACGATGAATAAGAGCTGGACGGTCCCGCTCCTGCCCTGCCGAATCCCCCTCCGCCGCAATTGTGCGTCCAGATCCGCAAGTCCGTTACAAAGTAATTGTGGTACCCCTGCACTCTGAAATTATATACCTTTGTTGGTTCTTGATGCACCGTAATGGATTCAATCGGGTATTCTTTGCCGTCCCTGTCTACTAATACATCCTCGACAACTAAGTCACCGGCTTCCACCCATCCTTTGCCTACAATCCAGAACGGATGCTCTTCTGTCGTCGTAATCTTCTCTTGCTTCACTTCGATGACATATACTTCATCGGCTGTACGATTAAAAGTCTCTTCCACGGCTCTATATGCCGTCTCACCTGTTTCCTCACTTTTTGCCAGTACCTTGTCGCCTACTTGGATATCCTCAATGGCCTTTAAGCCCTCGTCCGTTTGAATCTGAGTCCCTGCTGAGAAACATTTAAAACTACAATTTATTTTGTTCTCACCTTCAGGGTCCACACCATTTAATGGGTTGTTCTCCACATACGTATACCGATTCAGCGTATCTGGCTCTTCGATCTTGCCCTGATTCTTATCCTCGCTGATAAAACGGCCCATGCTTGGGTCATACCAGCGTGCTCTCAGGTATTGCAGATCTGATACCGAGTCCCAATACTCTCCCGCATATCCGAAAATGTTTGGTACTGTTTCTTTACTTTCCAGCGGCAGACCCCAAATATCATAGCGATATTCATTTAGCTTGGTGCCTTGCTCATCCGTAAGCGCAACAACGTCCCCGTGACCATTGAGCTGGTAATACTGCGCCTTGCCGCTTACAGCGTCCTGCCGACCAATAATCGCTCCATTGGTATCGTAAATGTACACATAGAGGATACGCGGCTTGCCATCTGCTTCGATCACAGCCTCAGCTACGATCCGTTTGTCCTCATTGTAATA
>NZ_JAKRNK010000001.1 GCF_022346885.1 Paenibacillus sp. ACRRX | reverse complement strand
CTGTGGCACCTGTCGCTCCTGTTGCTCCCGCTCCGCCTGTGGCACCTGTCGCTCCTGTTGCTCCCGCTCCGCCTGTGGCACCTGTCGCTCCTGTTGCTCCCGCTCCGCCTGTGGTACCTGTCGCTCCTGTTGCTCCCGCTCCGCCTGTGGCACCTGTCGCTCCCGTTGCTCCCGCTCCGCCTGTGGCACCTGTCGCTCCTGTTGCTCCCGCTCCGCCTGTGGCACCTGTCGTTCCCGTTGCTCCCGTTCCGCCTGTGGCACCTGTCGTTCCCGTTGCTCCCGCTCCACCTGTGGCACCTGTCGCTCCTGTAACACCTGTTCCTGTAGCGCCAGGAAGTACCGATAATATAGAGTCTAATTTGTTATTTAACAAAATTTCTGTCTTGATCGCTTCTTGCAGTGTTGATTTTACACTTTGGTTAATCAGTAATAAGTCACTAATTGTAGCTGGCACTGTCAGACCTGGCAGCGAGCCTACAACGTACTGTATTTTTTCTGCTTCTGCATTAATAATATGACCTAATCCAAGTTCCTCGATGGCAATAGATGACAGTAACAAGTTAAATGAATCATCACGTGTTAACGTAATGCTTGGTGTAACATTCGGAATATTAGCTTGTGACATGGTTGTTCTCTCCCCTACGCAACTCACGAGCAAGCCGCTTATGAGTTATCCTTTTTCAAACGTGCTAAGTAAGAGGAATACTGAAAAATTCGGGTTAGCGATAACTTACGAATTTTCTTTTCATCAAACTTCATCGGCCTTGCGTTCGCCTCAAACAACCATAAATCCCCTTTTGTATCTACCCCAACGTCGAGTGACATCTCTCCAAGTTTGTACTTCTCATTCACTTCAATAAAAGCTGCCGTCTCTAGAGCTGCAAGTTTAGCATTCTTCATTACATCACTTGCCTTCTTGCTCCCAAATAAAGTTTGAAGCATTGCAGCAGGATTTCCTAACATTCCTCCGCGCGGTATATGAGTAGTGATACTTTTAGTGCCTGCAATCCTGGCGCCGACCCCCGTTACTTTCCATATCCCATCATTATTTTTTTGGACCAACAACCTGAGATCAAAAGCTCTACCTTTTATGGTCGCCAATTGAATCCCTTGTTGAATAATATAAGCCTTGTTCTTGGCGTGTGCTCGAATGGTGTGCCATGCTTCTTGTTTAGTTGAATGACGAACAGCTGAGGATTGCCGACTATTTTGAATTTTTATTAAATACGGCTGCGGATTGGTCGGGTCATAGGCAGCTGTCATAATTCCTTTGCCAGAGTTTCCTGTTTCAGGCTTTAAGTATAAGAGATCAAATTCGGTTACCATTTGACGAAAAGAGGATGGTGTAAGCGGTTCTGTTGCAGGGAGATGAATACGTGACAATGTTCCTTTTTTTAGACCTTCAAACAAGCGGCGCTTGTTAAAAAAAAAGGGATTGTAGAGTTTGATCTTCTCGCTTGTCAAACATGCGCGGAGCTTTTTTTTGACATATGCCTTTCTTTCTACTCTACGTGAAGGCAGGCGGTTGTAAATAACGGTAGGAAGTGGAGATTTCTTCCTTTCCCATTTCTGAGTTCCTTTTACATAATGGTACCCCCATATTTGGGATTGACGTAATCGAAGATCTTCAACAGTTACAATATAGGTGAGTATCCCCTTTGAAGTGCCTGTTTTAATAATATCTTTAAAATTACGGTGATCGCCTTTGAAACTGCGCCGCTTGTCTGCAGCAGTTAACACAGCTACGACCAGTGGTGCTCTACGCTTTTTCAATTTGTTGACCTCCCACGGGCTTTTCCCAAATAAACACAATGATTCACGATATATCTAATGGAAGCTTTACCTTTTGCTTTCAGCGCAGGATGTTTAAAAATCGATCGCCCTGGCTTTGAATTCGCTTCGAACATCCAGATCCGCCCAGACTTATCAATGCCAAGATCAAATCCGATCTCGCCAACCAAATGTGCATACTGATGTTCGATTGCCTGTGCGAGATGAATGGCCACACTTTTAGCATCTTGTAACAATTTTGTTGCTGATCTGCCGAAAGTCGGGCTAAGTGCCTGTTCAGGAGTCATAATCTGGCCCCCGCTTCTTTGGTGGGTCGTGATGCTCCCAAGGCCAGCCTTCTTTGCTCCGATACCGGCGATACACCAGCCCTTATCCCCATCTTTGTGGACATGGACACGGAAATCCACTGGGCACTGATGAAGCTCGATCAGTTGAATACCCTGTTGTACAAAATACTGCTTCAGTCTACTGCCCTCTTTTTGGCGGAGAAACTTCATCATCTCTTGAAGCCCATGAAAGCTCTCCTGTTTGTTCGATCCATCTTGACGATAACGCACCAGATACTTCTTGTCAGGCTGCGAAGCAATCTTATAAATACCAATGCCAAGACTTCCCGCCGTCGGCTTAAGGTATACAAATTGATGGCGAGAAAGCATATTATGGAGCTGTTTAATCGTAGGATTGACATAATATTCTGGTATATGTTTGTACATCGCTTTATTCTTGGATACGAGTTGATAAACATCTGTTTTATTAAAGTAACTCCAATTGAACACAGGAATTTTTTTGTTCTGAAATAATTGTCGCACCTGTTTAATGCCAACGGACTGTTCCATCTTCCGATTCAGCAGCCGGTTGTAAACCACATCCGGCAGTCGTGATAGATGACGATCCCACCGTCCCCGTTCATCCAGGCTATAGGCGAGCACGCTGCTTTCCCGCAAACGTATATCGTCAGGGCCAAAAATGATGAATTTACCTTTGTGCAATCCCTCACTCACCAATTGCCTAATAAAAGGCGTACGTGAACCAAATGGATATTGTGTAGAGGGCAACACGACATCCGTCAGTATACCGATTAGTGGTTTCGAGTGCATATTGGGCTGATTTGGAACAGTATCTGCTTTGCTGTGTCGAACTGAAGGACCTTCCGTTTCGTGCTCACGTATTCTTCTAATGATCATTTGTTTAACCCGTCTTCGTTTCTGTTCAGCTGCAGCAGGTTTACTCTCTCTTTCTGGTTGTTGATAACGGACAGATTGCTCTTTGCGTTTAAACTGTTCCAATATGTGATTGGATAGTTGATTGACAGTAGCAGTAAAATGCTTAAATTTAGAGGGGGACGATGTGAAGTGCATAGATGTACCTCCTGCCATTCATTACATTTGCCTAGATCGTTGGAGGCTACATTATACGGAGAGGGGATCGCATTGGTGACTGATGTGATTTTTGTAATTTAACTATACTAAAATCACTTTAAGAGCTGACTCATGAATGTATGTCCAATTGACGCTCATAATATGTTATTTAGTTCTTAATCACAGCTACTTTAATGTGAAAAGTGATAGTTTACACCATTTACATTCACTTTTAATATTTGTCCAAACCTTTTTCTACCTTTGCTAAGGATAACTCCATTATCTTTCTTATAAACTACTTACTTTAGGTCCTGTTCCTAATGTATATAGTTCAAGTGCAAGATGAACCTAAACGAAGCTTATGAGAACCTAGTCTATTAACAGTCGGGACATTTGTAACAAGCAGTCCTACAAAATAGATTAACGTCTTCACGTTTGTACCTGTATGACGGAACGCATACTACAGGTACATATGTGAAGACGTTATCTCCTGATAATCTTTTTAGTTATTTTCATGATTAACATGATCTATTATCATCCTTAAGGAGGGAAGGAATAGCGACTAGACAAGCACGACAGAGGCACGATCATAGTAATACAATATCCCATCGTTAACCGAGGCTCTTAATTGGGAGCCGTCATGTAATGCAGTCAGGTAAGATCGAACAATGGTATTCGTAAGTGTATAATGACCCGGTTTATTCTTCAGTTGATATTCCTTCATCACTCTTTGCACGATGGATTCCAGTGTCAGCGGATGCTCACTAATAATTCCAAAAATAAAATTAGAGGTTTCATCGATCAGATGTTGGTGTTGTTGGATCAACAACTTAACATCATTATACTTTCCGCCATGAGACAGCACATAGAATGCATGTTTATGAGCAGCAAGTTTATCTAAGGAATCTTTAGCCCCTTTAATATCTGTGTAATACAATAACTTTTGTTTGATTAAGGTCTTATTTCCAAAGATAGCATCTGCACTATAAAATACTTGATCAGGTGTCACGACTCCTACCATTCCTGGAAAATGCCCTGGAAGAGTCACGATTGAAAAAGTTATCTCATCAATAACGATATCATGATCTCGAAATGGTATGATGTCAGTCACCGCGTTCTTCACCATTTCTTCTTCGATTTCATTGACTACACAGGGAACATGCCCAGATAACCAGTTCTCCAGAGCTCTGTGTTCCATAAATTGAGCTGTCCACGAAGTTGCATATACCCTCAAATTCGCATAGTTCTTCTTAAAATACGGGAGTCCGCCCAACTGTGCGAGATGTCCGTGGGTCACAATAATAGATGAAATGTAGTATCCTTTTTTCTTGACAAAATGTTCAATCCGCTTCGCGGCGTTTTCGTTTGCACCACTGTCAATCAGCAATGCTGCACGACTATTCTCATTAAAATAAACGCCTACTGCCAAATTAGCATCATACATGTAGCTATTGCCGTTTATCAGTTCTAACTTTGTATCTTTCATGGATGGATTCCCCTTTAGTGAAGGTTCCGGCTTCATATTCTATATTTTGTTCATAAATCATACTCCCCACTTTTGCCTTAATAAAGCTCGTCACAGGAGGTATTTGTAATGAACTGGATTTCGTATTTTTGTTTGGTTGCTTTCTAATAAAGGTTGTGACCTGCTTAGGCGCATACAAGAAGGATATATCCTCATGATGCACGATGGAGTCGGAGTCCGTCTCCATCATTTCGGATACGACCTCTATCACATTTGTATCCTGGTGAACTGCAGCCACTTCACTTTCAGTACCGTTTTCCTGTATGACTGGGGTAATTTGAAGCACTTCAGATGAATTGTAGTCATAAGACTGGCTTCCTGTATGATATTTTACAATAATATCCAACTTTACATTCATGAGATCCATATGTACAAGGTTGTCAAACGGGTGCTCGTTCATACTATCTCGGATGAGCTGTGTTGAATTCATAATTTCGGATATAATCTGTTTTTTCTGGACATTCGGTTCTTCTGATGCATGATCCGGCTGTATCCTGCTGCCCCTACGCTCTTGAAATCGATGCAGCTCCGTTATGATATGTAACAGCGAACGAATATGAAATTCAAAAGTCGTAGTTTCTTGTTTATTCGAATGCTGACGTCTCGACATCATACCTCTAACTAAATATAAGATTGCACTTTCCATACTAGAGAAAGGAATTTCGCTGATTCGTGTATTAGAGTGTAACATCCTTAACGCCTCTACTTTTTATTGATTTTTTAATAATCAAATGCGTCATCATGATAAGAAACTTCATGTTTTTTCCTTTCTTCTGGCTTACTTGTAGAGCGATAGTCATGCACAAAAGATAACGTGTCGATCTTCTTAAGAAGCAGCCACTCTGCCATGAGCATCGTATCCAATAGCTGAATGACCGTATGATTAAACTGGATAATCTCCGATGTAGAGGGGCCTGTTGGAAAATCGAGGTTTTTACCAACAAACGCTAGAGCCTTGTCTGCTTCTGTATTCATTAACTTGGACAACGCTTCTTCTTCTAAAGCAATTGCCTTAATTAAATGGGCTACCGCTTGATCTTTCGAATTGGTTTCCTCGTAAAAAGACTCGTCATTTATTTTCACAGTACTCCTCCTTCCTTCTGATCGTATCGCGAATTATGAATTATTCTTCGAAAAACTCTTCTCGTTCTTCCAATGAGATAATATCCTCCAACTTAAACTGCAGCAGCATTTGATTTTTAATGACGTTTCGCAGCATTCGCTCAACACTGTGGTTTATTCTTAACGCATCGTCAAGTGTGACACAGTGGTCTTTTAAGATCGTCTGTATTTTTTCACCTTCGGCATTAATAATATGGGACATTCCGATCTCTTCCAGTGCAATTGAGGTAAGCAGTAAGTTGATGACTTCGTTCCGTTTTAAGACGATTTCAGGTTTAATATCTGGAATATTTGGCATTGACATGGACTCTCATCTCCCTTTAATCCTTTTAGATGATACAAACACACTCCACCCTAATCCATCACGCTTGTTTACACTCGACATATTCTTATGAGATTATCCATTTAATTATGAATACAATTGAACGGGGATAGACGTATACGCAATGGCTTTCAGTGCAGCTCAAACAGCGCGCACCTAGGATGGATGGCACACGCTGACCTGAGATTCTATGTCAAATCCTTAGTCTTCATCTAGCTGTGCTGAACATCGAGGAGGAATACGCGTCTATCGTTTAGACTTATTCATATATATCCACTTAGCATATCGGATAGGTTGGATAACTGCTTTATGATACGCAGCCTTGTCGCCAATTCCTTTAAACACTTCTCGTGAAGGTTTGGGATTCACTTCCAACAACCAATAGCGGCCCTGCTTATCTATTGCCCAATCCAGCGCCAGCTCGCATAATGACCCACATTTTTTTTCAAGAAATTTAACAATACGGATACCTTCCTTCTCGACATTGTGCTGAATAGAATCAATGCGACGCTGATCTCCGATCCAACGTTGCAGCAAAGCCCTCATGGGAACAGCATGACCACCACCATGTAGATTAGAAGTAACACTATTATGCGCCCCCACTCGGCCCACACTACCCGTTATAGACCATTTCCCATATTCATCTTTCTGGACTAGCATCCGATAGTCATGAACTTTACCATTTGACAGCTTGAGTGCGATGCCCCGTTGCACGATATAACGATCCTGCTGCGCCCAAGCTTTCATATATGTTCTTAACCGATTTAGCTTTACGTATTGCGGTCGGATCACACGGCGGTTGCGGTTGCGTCCTTCTACATATAGATAGTTAGGATGATTCTTTTTGCGCTCAAGACGTAAAATCCCCCTACCTCCTGTACCATTGATTGGCTTTACGTATACCATACCCACTTTGTTAAGCATGTTGTATATATCTTGGGGTTCGCTGTAAAGTACAGTATCCGGCAGCACCTTTCTGAACTCAGGACTGTGGGATAACATCTTGTAGATCTTCCATTTATTACGCAGCGGCTGGTTAAGAAAAGTTAAATGCCCAAATTTGGCACGGAAATGTTTCATGGATGAAAACTGTGCGGAGCGTTGATTGCGGCACCTATCAAATATGAGATCCGGCAATAATGACCACTTTCGTGTCCACACACCAGTGTTAGAATGATACACCATAGCGTGTACCTTCTTTCTGGTATGATCTACATCTTGAGGCGTAAATACACACACGTCCATATCCAATTGATGTCCGGCCACAATCATTTTTTCATACACATGACGTTCCTCAATTTCCTTCCTTTTATTCTTGTACAGCGTCAGGATGCCTAACAAAGGTTTTGACATGTAATCAACTCTTTTCATGTGTCAACTGAATGTTTGCTCTTACTGCATGAAAGCAATACTTCATATATGAAGCTTCTTGTTAAAAGTACATCCTGCTTACCATGGGAAAAATGGTGACTGCTTGTTGGAGTTTGAGCAACAAACAATCACCTATTGATGTATGTTTATTATTTATTGTTCCAGACCTCCTTCCAATAGGGAGAAAAGGTCTGTACAGAGCGTATAAATCAGAATATGTAAGATTGGCTTAATGGTGCCACATAACATAACGGAATATCTAGGTTGAATATCTCGATCGATAAAAAGTAGCCCTATTAGATTCTTGTTAAGAAGATTATATTAACCTTTCTAACGCTGTGTTCCCCGTGTTTATACATATTCCATATCACAATCCAAAGTTAATTTTGCGACCTCTCGATAGATCTCATTACCATGTCTTATTACACTCGCTAGACTTTCCTCCTCTTGACAACTGTAATCCGTACGCACTGTTATTATCACAAAAAATCCCCTCCGGTCTGCAACGTTAAGTCCATCTAACCAGATGTCTTTAGTACGTTGTCCGCCATGAGGGGAAATGACCAATCTCCGTAGTAGATTGGAAATTTATTTCATTATATTTAAAAGCACGTTATTTAAAATAAATTTGAAGATTTGAGACGATTAATCGAGGTCCTAATAACGAGACGGTATAAGTACCGCTTGGTAAGTTAGCGGTATTTGCGTAGAAGCTTCCCCCACCGTATCCATTCAGAAAAGTCGTAGAATAGACCAACTGACCATTCTGATTGTACACGTTGACATCCATTTCTGCTGGAACTCCCTGGTTAGGAATACCTGCCGAATAAGAGCCTGTCACAACCAGTTCACCCTGTCCTGTAATCTGTGTAGAAAATGGAGCGGCTGATGCAATGGATAAAGGAATTGCGGTAAATAATGCTACACAAAGAAGAAAGAAGACTAGTGTTCTTTTTCTCACTTCACATCGTTCCTTTCGTTGGTAGGATGGATTGCAACTATAATATAATACACAAATTTGTCACAGTAAATATATGGTTTATAAAATATTCGATATATTTTTTAATACGATGTGATACTATTTGTTATCGATCAATTTATGCCTACTTCA
Organism: Paenibacillus sp. ACRRX; assembly: GCF_022346885.1. Classification (GTDB taxonomy): domain Bacteria; phylum Bacillota; class Bacilli; order Paenibacillales; family Paenibacillaceae; genus Paenibacillus_B. The sequence goes on along the minus strand of NZ_JAKRNK010000001.1, from coordinate 1,299,731 downwards.
CATCTCTTTCGTTACTATATATCCCTTTTACTCGTTTCCTACTGGACTTATTAGCTGCATAACGATTGACGGGACAACTATTCAGTACTAGGATATAATGACTATAAAATATTTTGAGATGGAGGGAGAATACAACGTGTCGGATCATCAAGATGTGACGGGAACGCTCCCAGATATGAATCGGCAACATCTCCGCGCTAAGTGTGAAGAATGCTTTGGCTTATGTTGTGTGGCGCTGCCCTTTGCAGCTTCGGTAGATTTCGCGGTAGACAAGCAGGCAGGAACACCCTGTTCCAACTTGCAATTAAATTTCCTGTGCGGTGTGCATAATAGCCTTCGGCAGCGAGGCTTTCGAGGTTGTACCGTCTATGATTGCTTTGGCGCGGGACAAAAGCTCTCCCAAGAAACCTATGCTGGTCGTGATTGGCGGCAAGTTCCAGAATCTGCGCAGCAAATGTTTGACGTGTTCCCCATCATGTGGCAGCTTCATGAATTGCTCTGGTACTTAACCGAAGCGCTTACGCTACAATCCGCGCACTCTATTCACAGTGCGCTTCGTACAGCACTTCATGAGACGGAAGGCTTCACGAATCTAGAGCCTGAATCACTTGCCAAGCTGGATATGGCAGCTCATCGGGCCCGTGTAAATGTGCTGCTTCTACAAGTCAGCGAACTTGTGCGGGCGGATGCAGTTCGTATAGACAAAAGCACCAAAGGACGCCACAAGCGCAAATCGTACGGCCGCGGTGCAGATCTTATCGGAGCGAAGCTGAAAGAAGCTGATCTCAAAGGAGAGAATTTGAGAGGTGCCTATTTAATTGCAGCTGACTTGAGAGGAGCTGACTTGAGCTGGGCGGATCTTATCGGGGCCGACTTTCGAGATACAGATCTTCGCGGAACAGATCTCACCACCAGTATTTTTCTGACTCAAGCCCAACTTAATGCGGCAAAGGGTGATGCCTCTACTAAGTTGCCGTCGCACATTACTCGCCCAACACATTGGACTGCCTAGCACAGCAATTGGATACGTTGCAAATATCCGACTTGTTTGTAACCCAACGTAAGAAATTGTATAAACAACAGGCTTGAATTCTTCTTGTTAGAATTGATGTACAGCTAATCATCAAATAACTCTAATTGGGTATCATCCGATTATCCTATATCGGTACTAGCATGGTTATGATCCTCTCTTTGGATAGCCATAACCATGCCTTACCAATAAAGGCAGTCATCTGATCCGTATACTAACGACGTCTAATTCCTCGTCTTTTTTGATACGGATACCTTCCAATCCATTTATCAACCCCACTGACTACATTCGCAAAAAAAGGCTGCCGAATTACTTCGACAACCTCTCGAATTATAATTTTATTTATCCACTACCTGATGGATAAATTTCTCCAATGCACTGACATCTGTTATATTGCTGTTACATGTGCGGCTATCCACACACAAATAGTTACCGATTGCTTTATAGTAATCTGACGTTGCGTTAGCTGGCTTAGATCTCGTCACTGCCGAGAATAAAGCTACTTCCTCCTGCCGCCTGCACAGAAAACAAGTACTCTTTTTGTTCAGTCGGGTAAATCTGCCCTCGACACCAACCAACTTGCCATCCAGATGGTATGCCAAAAACATCTTATTAGTAGCGATATCCATCCAGCCAATATAGGTAATCCGCCTGAAATCAATAGCTTGCATTGCAGGAGCTTTCAGCTTCTTGTTCTTAGGAAATAATTTCTGAAGCTGCTTCTCCGTCACCTGCTCAAATGCTAACAGACTAGGCTCCAACGATCGCAAATAGTGCTGGAATTGCTCCACAGTACTTTGTTCTGCAAAACTCCCCACCAGATCACGCTCTTCTGCCGAGTCTGGGAACAACGCTGTCACTTTGTCATGTGTACTGTATCTTACCGACTCAACTACCTTAGTATCAGATACTGTATTACAGGCACGCCGCAGCAATTCAACCTGCTTCTTAATATGATTATATTGATGGTTTCTAATAAATGGATTGACCATGCTTTTCAGCCCCTTATTTATAATAAAAAGAAAACAAGGTGCAAAGCCCATTATTAGAAACGATATCAGCTCTCTTGGGCGACAATAATCCCACTACCTAATTGTCCGACCCCACGCAAAGTATCGCCCCTATGTTAGGCTTTGCATGAGTCGTTGCTCATTCTGGCAAAATGTATTACCACCTCTTACCACCTCCCAGATATAGAATATTATAAAAGAGAAACCATCATTTTCGCAACTTATGTCAGAATACCTTCACGTCATTACATGTAGATCTTATCAAAGTTATCATCAGTTCTATGCAGGTGATAACGTTTTTGTATGCTGTTATCCTCAATACAAGACATAACAGAATAAGCAAGCCGTCCAACCAATGGCTGGAACAGCTTGCTTCTACGTTCTGCTGAATCACTTCTGCAATAATTATTAATTATTTTCCCAGCATTTTAGGAAGCTCTTCCAGCATCCACTGCCGCGTATTTGCATCCGAATCGGATCTTTGGATATACATGCGGTATACTTTTCCCTGTTTCACTGCAGGGAGCGTCTTCCATACAGGACTTTTCAACAGCGCTTCTGTCGATTGTTTAGCTTCTTCGTTCACAGGATCTAGAATAAAGATCCGATCGCCTGCAAATTCATTTATCTTCTCAGCCGAGATCTCTCTGAATCCTTCATTGGCATCCAGAATACCCTGGATTGGGGCGGTTGGTTTAAACCCACCTTCCGCATAAAGGAACTGTGGCAGTCCAGCTCTTGCCATCACAAACAAACGATCCCCCGGATAATAAGTAAACACAGATGCCGTCTCACCGGGCTTCAGCACGGTTGCATATAGCTGCTTCCACATCTCTTCAGCCTTCTTGTTATAGGCTTGGAGCCATGCCTCTACCTCCGTCTTTTTATCAAAAATAGTACCCAGTTCTTTCATTCGATAGTCAAGCGATCCGAACGTATCAAACATAATCGTAGGTGCAATTTTGGAAAGCTGTTCATAAATTTTCTCATCAGTATCCCCAACAATAATTAGATCAGGATTTAAAGAGGTAACTTTCTCTAAATTGATCGGGAAACCAACGTTTTCAATGCTCGCTGCTTTCTCCTGATAAACTCGACCTTTCAGCTCATCTCCATATATGCCGATCATTGGTATGTTCAGTTCGATCAAATCGCCTGTTGTTTCTCCTGCAAACACCACTGCTTTCGGCGCTGCCGGAATGTCTACTTGATGACCCTTGTAATCTTTATAGGTACGGGTAGATGCCTGCTCTGTTGAAGCAGTTTCTTCATTGGCACTGCTCTTGGCAGTTGTATCCGTTGTACTGCTGTTACTGGACTGCGCTGGATCAGCCGCCTTACCGCCTCCTGTGCACCATATTAATAATAGTCCCATCACAGTAGTCAGCGCGATTACTGCAATTGTTTTGTTTACGACCTTCATCACGATAATTCCCTCCTGCATCGATATAAAGCTGTGTTAATGATAATCGTTATCATTTACATAGCTAACCTTATCTAAATTGGAGACGAATCACAATGGACAAAATCAAGAACCGCATTTGGTTTTGTACAATTCTAATATCATAATCCTATTTATCGCAACCTTTTCTACCAACTTCTCTCTATTGGCAGCAAGTCTGTTCATTACAAATGGGCAACGATGTTTATCAACTTGTCATACGGATCGCGGACATAAAAACGGCGTACGCCCCATGACTCATTCGCAGGACCATATTCAATCGAAAATCCCGCAGCTGTCATACGTTCAAACGCTGTATCCACATCATCAACTTCAATAGAGAGATCAGGTACGGGTGTGCCTGCTCCTCCCTCGGAGGCAAAGCTAACTTGAACGCACATCTTCTCACGTGAGCCATAAGTAGTGATCCAGCCATGATCCATCAAGAGCTCGAGTCCAAGTACGTCCTGATAAAAACGTTTGGCTGCTTCGATCTTATCCGTATGGATATTAGCGATGATTCGTGTAACTTTCATGTACAACCTCCATTCAATGCCTGTCTAATAGGATCATACTTGAACACAATTAAGCTTGTTCAGCAAAAGAATGATTATCAAAATACAGACTCTTATAAATAAAGCATACGCTTAGAAGCAGCGCTAGCAAGCGCTTCTAAGCGTATGCTGCTTCGTTATTTATACACAAGCTGTAAGCAGATTGATGCTGAATTCGTAAATCCGCTGCTTCTCTCCGTTATCGATTCAATCGTATAAATGAATCTCAGCAAGCTGCAGTATTCCGTTGCTATTGTTGCTCAAATTGACTTTGTAATAACGATAAGCGCTCGTATTGCTTATCGTGTACGACTTCGTCTGATAACGGCTCGCGAAGCTCTCGTTTGCCCTTGTATCCAGCGCCGTCCAGTTCGTTCCATCGTTCGAGCCAGACAGCGTCCAGTTCAATGGATCTCGTTCAGGGGCATCATTCGCTGAAGTAATTGAATATGATTTCACTGCATAGGCAGCGTTATCTGAAAATTGATATTGAATGTAAGGATTGCTGTCAAATACCAGCCACTTGGATGCCTCGTTATGGTCGAACGCATTTTCTTTTCCTTCACTGGTTGGGCTATTCGAGTTGCTTGCCGTCACTGTTCCACCTACGGTAAGGCCTTGAGGCTGCTGATTTGTTTTAAAAAATGGACTGTTATGGAGTGTAACTGCACTAACGGGGTCCCAGACTGGAAGTTCGTTATCCTTAAAGATATAACCTCCTGCATCCTTCAACACAAAGAATCGGTGCAGCCAATCAAAACCACGCCACATGATTGAATTTGGACCTCCCTCATGCGGGAGTCCGAGAGCATGTCCAAGTTCGTGCAAAGCTGCACCGTAGCCGATCGAGATTGCTTTCTGCACCGTAGCAGCCGGCTCACCCACATAATCAGGATCAACCGCGCTCAGATCAGCAAATTTGCTCTGAATCTGGGTCTCATCGTTTGGGAATAACCATACTGTAGAGCCTCCAAACACACCATAATCACCGCCACCAAGCGCGATATGGGCGTACATATACTCAGCTGCGGCATCGTACTTTGTAAAACCAACAAAAGCAAGATTCTTCGTGCCTGCTTGAGGGTGCTGCTGCGGGATTAAATCAGCTACTTCTCCATAGAGATTATCTTTGTTGTAAGTCGTGTTGTAGTAGTAAGAGGCAGGGTGATTACTTTTTAGCACGTGCACCTCGACCTTTCCTGTCGTCTGATTCTGCTCCAGATTAAAAGTCTCACGGCCATATCCATTATTGTTCATCGACTCTGCGGTAAACGATTGGACAACTTTCATGTAGGTGCTGAGCTTTGCTGTGTAATTCTGAGGATCATTTGCTAATTGCGTCTGGTAATTTGTATTACCATCACTTGGGACATACCAGAAAATGCGAGTAATTGCCTTGTTGGTCTGGGGCACGTAGTTTAATTTTAATGCTGTTTGCTTGGTACCGTTCTGAATAATCAGGTTGTTCTCTCCTGCAACCAGATCGGCAAACACTTTAAACTGCCCTTGCTCCGCTAGGCCTTGCATCACTTTTGTGCTGCGATTGGAGGAAGTGTTGATTAACGTAATTGATGTTGCGCTTGTATCGCTGATGATTCCCCGAATGAGCGGCAGCGAGTAATGGATCGTTGCGTTGTTCGTAAAATTGGTTGCTTCAATATCAGGAGCTGCCAATGGGTACAGCTGCGTCTGCGGGACGATACCTTTTGCAGTAGACGTGCTGCTCCAATATAACTTTGCTGTCGCATCAGCCGAATCATCGTAGTACTCTACTTTGATGGCATACTTTTGGCCTGCTTGGAGAGCAATTGTTCCTGAATGCTCTGTCGTACCATGACTGTCCCATTGATCAATGAGCAGTTGATTGTTCACCCATAGGCGAATCCCGTCATCGGATAGGGTTGTAAACGTGTAAGTTTCATCGTACTGTGCTTGGACTTCCCCTAACCAACGAATGGAGAACGTATCTGGATCCACACTTGGAGTTGGCGAGTTAGAACCCCATTCAAAGTTAATCACAGAGTCTGAACGCTTTAACTTTAAGTTAGTCAAATCCTGATTATCGAAGTAATAACCTGTTAAGCCTGTGCCATTCCCGGTTGTTGGTACATTAGTGCCACCATTAAATACAGTAACCACAACTAGTTGGCTGGAAGTGCTCCCATAACTGTTAATCAGCTTAGCCATGTAGGTATACGTGCCGATAGCTTTGCCAGTAAAATCTTTTACTGATGATTGCGGGTTCGGTGAATGATCTGTCAAGGCAGCGGTATCGATCAAATTTCCATTTTCGTAAAGTTCCAGCGACGTCCCGTTCTCTCCCCAATACATATTCATAGAGATTTTGTAGGTGCCATCCCCATCCCAGTTATCATGCGCTACAACAGGTGTACCCGGCACGCCTGTGGCCGCTGCAATCACTGACAAGGGGAGAATGGTAAATAACAGTGCCATGACCACACTTAAGACTGCCCACTTTGCAGACTTCATTCGATGCCCTCACTCCTTCTATATTCTGTTCTAATGCAGTTAACGCAACATAATTCCCGCCGCCCTAGCAAGCAAGAAAGAGATATGGCTAGCTCATACCATCGAAATTGCTGCAAGGATCTGATTTAAACAATCAATCCCAGATCTTAGGGCGATTAATTCCCATGGTTCTCATATAGTCTAACAACTGCCCTGTATGAACAGCCTCGTGGTAAGGAATACGTAATAACATATCCCCAAGCGTTCTAATAAAGCCCCCTGCTGCAAAGAGATCTATCTCGATATTTGCATAGTCGTCTAGATGAATGGTTTTGATGTATTTCAAGAATTCTTCACGATAGGGCTGTGCAAATTCAAGTTCATCTTCTACTGAAATAAATTCTTTTGCCTCAAAGGGATTAAACAAATTAGCAAGTCCCTTTTCACCTCTTCCTATAAGAACATGGTGATAAAGAAAGTCAGCTTGCAATAGATGTCGAATCATTTCAGCGCAAGTAAGAGCTTCTTCATCAGGTTTCCAACTTAGCTTGTCTGCGGGTATTGCTCTCCATACTATTATACTTCTACGCCTTACCTCTTCAAAATTAAATAGGATTAAATCAGCTGCATTCATCTAAACTACACCCCTTTGCTTCTATTTTCAGGAATATTTTACCCTCATTATTATTAGTCGGCAAGGATATTGTTATGGCTATTGAAGAGCAGCAACAATCATTACGATTATTTTGAAAATGGGCATAAAAAAAGACACAAGCATGCGCTCATCATTTTCGTATTTACCGACAACTGAATGCCAACAAACCGAATCTATGACGCAGGCCTGTGTCTAGCCATCATAAAATATATTTCGTACGCTATGCACCAGATGGGTGCAGCTCAGATCGCTTCCTTTTACGGACGGACTCGCCTTCCACAAGTGTTACATAAATTCGCTCATGCTCCACCTTGTTGCCGGACATGATTTTGATGAGCTGCTCAGCTGCCAAAGCCCCCCATTTATGCTTGGAGTAATCAATTGTGGCGAGCGGTGGCTGCATATAACGTGTAAGCTCGATGTGGTCAAAGCCGATCACATGAATGTGCTCTCCAATTCGGAGTTCGGTCTCTGCGATTCGGCTGCATAAGCCAATTGCCATCTCATCATTTAGGCAAAATACAGCAACGGGCGCTGCATACTCCTGTAAGATTTGTTCCGCAGCACGTTCACCGCCGCTTTTCTTGAAATCGCCTGCAATTTCAATCCATTCCACATCGTCAGCCCGATCTGCTACCAACTTTACAGCCTTCAACCGTTGATTAGAGTCAAACGAGCCGGAAGGGCCCGTAACGACATAGATCTTTTGATGTCCCTGTTCTACCAGATACTCTGTCGCCAATGTAGCTCCTGCCTTATTGTCCAACAGCACTTGATTGATGTTGGGATGTCCCAACTCACGGTCCAGCACCACAATCTTATGATTGCGATCCGCGTATTTAATCAATTCCTCGCTCGAAAACGTTTGATCCAAAATTACAGCCCCATCAATCATCCGCTCAGGAAGCATGCGGTGGGACTGTTTGCCGCTGCATACGATCAGGTCATATCCCTGCGCATTACATACTTCTTTCATGCCGCCGAGCAGCTCACCGTATACATCCCCTTTAAAGTCCGTTAAGAATACGCCTATAATCTTGGACTCTCGCTTCTTAAGCGTTCTTGCGGCCGCATTGGGTACATAGTTTAACTCTTTGGCCACGGCCAATATTTTCGAACTTGTCTCGTCTGTCACTTTACTACTGCCGTTCAAGGCATACGATACGGTTGAAATGGACACCCCCGCTTTTTTAGCGATATCCTTAATACTGACCACTGTTTCCCCGCCCCTCCGTCGGTTTACCAAAACCTTCTTTTAAGTATGGGCATGGTATTGTAAACCCTATATTGATAGTACAAATAAATTGATCTCCTAGCTTTTCTCAGACACTCCGATTTATAGGCAGCTTGAGATTGTCTAGGAGAACGCGTTGCATTTACATATAAATGTCAATCTGGTTTTGCTCTTGAGTCAGCTCAGATTTCAGGTCGTCGTTCATAATACGTACGCCGCCTTGGCGATATGGGTTATCTAGACGATTAGTGTGCACTGGTTTTCCATTAATGACAATACGATTGACTGCTTCGCCTGTAATATGGTAGACAAAGGTCACCTTTGCTCCTGCAAATTGGAAATCTAACTTCATACCGTCTAACCGAGCAGGTAGTATCGGATCCACGATGAGATCCCCAGTTTCCTGCCGAATACCCAGTGCATTGGAAATCAGCTGATTCATGTAGATTCCCGGTCCGCTGGAATAGATTCTCCAACCGCCCTTAACCCCAACTTCTCCGCTGCGCAGTGCTTCCATATGCTCTTGGGCTTCATAGCGCGTGCTGAATTTACCATCTGAGCTGCTGAAATAAGCATTGCTCTGACGAAGTTCCGCGTTTGGCACCACTTCGCCAATACCGACTGGGTTAATAATCGCGAGTCCGTTCCACACTTCGTCTGCATGGCCCAGCTTTGCCATTGCTTCGACATAGCGGATATGTGCATGCACGTATTGAAGTCCCACTTCACGTCCAAAGTTGGACGCTTGCTCTGCACGCTTGAAGTGTGAGCTGACACCACCTGCATACTGAGCGGGACGATCCATCAATCGCACGCCGTCCGGGAAGAACAGTTTTTCCTTAATCAATTGATAGTGGGACTGTGCCTGCTCTTGATCTAGCAGTTCCGCAATAATGCTGCGTGTCATTGGCAGCAATCGGTATTGGATGCCGGTATCCGCATCTGTTGGATGCAGCATCAGCTTCGGCTGCGCAGGATCTTCCATATAGAGGAATCCAGGAATCACGTCTGTTTGCAGCATATAACGCTCGTAGTCTCGTCTAATGCCAGATGCGATGCCAAGCAGTTCTGCGGCAAGTTCCGGCTCGACGGACAGCAGTGCGTTAGAAAGCTGTCGCATCGTCTGATAGGTTAACGCAACCGTCCAACTGCTGACCATGTACTTCTTCAACTGCGCATTTGCTGGCTGCAGCGTATCGTCCCAGTCGCCATCCCCATAAGAAGACAAATAAGTATCATGTAAGAAATGCGTTTGAATATATTGCAGTTCTTTTTTGGCATGCTCGAGAATCGTTGCTTTTTTCTCGCTAAAATGGAAACTATGCTTAACGGTATACGGAACCTCTGCTTGCAAAATGCTATAATCTTGCGTTGCCCTCAAATAATCACTTAGTACTTTCAGCGGCCAAACGATAATATCTCCATGGCTTTCTTCCTGCTGAATTGCGAAATATTGATCAAACATAAACCATTGCGGCCAATTGCCATCATCTTCGTACTGGTGAGAGTAGACCATTTTTAATATATCCCGTACTTGTTCAAACTTTTGTGTTGCCATGAAGTACTCGACAGGCCCTTGACATACATCACGAGTCCCCCAAGCTGCGCCACCATATTGCTCTAGTCCATGCGGTACCGAATAATGGACCAGCATATTATGTGTGTACCACCAAGCAAGTGCGTTCACTTTGAACAGTTGTTCCGTCTTCTCTTCACTCTCGCTAGTAAGGTTAAAGCCGTTCATCACATCACGATAAAATTCACGATAGCTTGTAATCTCCTCTTCCATGCTGCGTGCTGTCTGTGGAAGTTCTTCAGCGGACTGCAATCCCTGAATGGTGAGCGTCCATTCTGAACTCTCAGCAAGCTGCATGACTACAAGTGATGCGTGCCCGCCTTGCAAACCATCAGCGAGTATCGTCTCATCACCTATAGTGACGGCTGGTCCATCTACCCACATCCGATATTGGAGCTGAGGATGCACAGAGGCACTCAATGACTTCTGATCTCCAGTAAATGTAAGTCGACCTTGATCCTCCGTCATCTGTACCGGAAGCTCGTACTCGTTTACATTCATCGTTACTTGATTCGTAACCAGATATCTATAGGCACGACCACTCTCCGAGCGGACATGGAGTCGCACTTCAGGTGTATCCAGCGCTGTATAATTCGTGATGATCAGCATATCTGCTTTCAGCTTGTAATACCAACGCACAAAGTTAAAGCCAATTTCAAATAAAGACGGCATGGTTAGAAGCTGGAACTGTTCTTCAATCTCTACATAAATGCGCTGCCCGGACGTTTTAGGAACGTTAAGCGAGCTGCGGGCATTACTCATCATTTTATTAAAGTTCGTGTTGCCAACTACGACATGCGAATTGAAGATGCCGTACATATATGATGTGGTTGTCATCACGCTTGCCCCAAGCTCGACATTGTTGCCGCTCATCAGGATGTGACCATGAGGACGTTCAACCAGTAACTCCTTTTCTTTCCGCACAATATGCTCGTAAGTGTCCGTGAAGAAGGCAAGCAGTTCACCATCTTTACACTCTTCCTGATGGCGATCTGGATAACGAAGCTTAACTTCTTCTTCCGACATCGACACCGTGTGCAGCGGCGCACCGAATAACGCTTTTAGGTTGACTTGAGGCAGTTCATGTACTGGCGCTGTCGTATCAGCGGATAAATACGCCGACCATGCTTGTTGAATCTCACACGTATATTCAAGCTCGGTTACAGCAGCAGGATGATCTTCTTTAAAGAGACCATAGAACACAAAGCGCGCGTCGCCATTTAATGTAACAAGTTCTGATTGCAGCGCCGTGTAGGCAAATTCATATTGATAAATTTCATTTGCAAGCTTTGCTTCACTCAAGCATGCTGGCACATTCGTTTCTTTGTAGGAAAGCCCAAAGAATTGGAATCCGTCCGTGGAATAACCAGCTGCTCCTGACAGCGATCCTTGCTGTACATACGGAAATTGCCCACCCTGCGGCTGATTCTGACGTGAACAGACTACGTAACCGTTGCTGCTATCCGCAAAGATTGTGTGATCGATATACTGAGACAAGTATGCTTCATTACTACGAACAGCCCCTGTATCTGCAATGCCAATGTCTTGGCCGTAAATGACATCAAGCTTCACACCGTTTCCACGTGTCACTACGTCCCAGAACCAGATACCTTGGTCTGTGAGCGCAAATGTGACCTCGTATTCTACCTCTTCCACTGTGCCTTTCCAGATGATACATCTCTCGTTTGCAGACATGCTGCTTTCCGAATGGATGCCGAGCAGCTGATAGAACTTAATGCCAGTTGATCCGTGAATGCGCAAATAGAGATTGTTCAAAGACCCGTCAATTGGGCTTGTCATCAGTTGGTTAATCATCGTTCGGCCGCTTACCGCTTGGTACAAATCACCACTACTCCAAAAGGTAAAGCGTACGTTGCCAGCCTGAACGTGCAGTTTGGAGTCCGTTAATTTCGCAATGTTTGTTGTCATGTGTATGTCATTCCTCCTAGCTCCTAGCCTGAATGTCTATCTCTGAATATCTATATATGAAAATCTATATATGAATATAATTGCATGGTTTTTACAATTGAGCGCCCCACTGTATTACGAGCGCTTATGCTGTTCGATGATCCGAATCAGACAAGCGTAAACGAACTCATCAGTGCGTCACGGCTGTTAGCGCCAACATACACGTGGAATGTGCCTGGATCACTTGTAAAACGCAGATCAGAATGGTGATATCGCAACTGATCTTCCGTCAGTTGGAACGTTACAACACGACTTTCGCCAGGTGCAAGTTCAAGCTGCTCATATCCTTTTAATTCACGTAGTGGACGAACAACTTCACCAGTTACATCGCGAACATAAAGTTGAACGGTTTCCACTCCAGCAGCTAAGCCGGTATTCGTTACTTTTACACTGATAGAAAGTGGTTGGTTTACGGTCATCTCCTTATTGGAGAATGATAGCTCGCTATACGCAAACGTTGTGTAGGACAGACCAAATCCGAATGGCAGCAGCGGCTCGTTTGCGCTATCGATATACTTCGATACATATCGTTCCTCCAGCTTTAACGGATCAAGCGGACGACCTGTATTAAAGTGGTTGTAATAAACTGGCACCTGTCCTACGGATTGTGGGAACGACATCGTCAACCGTCCGGACGGATTCACATGGCCAAGCAAAATATCTGCTACAACAGCACCGCCTTCGCTGCCTGGGTACCATGCTTCAAGCACCGCATCTACCTCATCAATCACCCCGTGCAGATCAAGCGGACGGCCATTAAAGATAACGGCAGCCATCGGTTTGCCTAAAGTTTTTAGCTGCTTGATCAATTCCAGTTGTGCGGCTGGTAGATGGATATCTGTTCGGGAGCCGCCCTCACCACTCATCGCTGAATCCTCACCGAGTGCAAGTACGATGACGTCTGCAGTTTGTGCAGCTTCAAGTGCAATCGACACATGCTCCGTAGAAATTTGGTTCAGGCTGCATCCAGCTGCAATCCGAAGTGATCCCTCCTGCATTCGTTCTGCCAATGCAGTGCTTAGCTTCGTCGCATCCTCTTTGAGGCCAACACAAGACCACCAGCCCAAAATGTCATCACTGTCTGCAAATGGTCCAATCAAGGCCACCTTGGTATCTGGCTGCAGGGGAAGGACGTGATCATTTTTGAGCAATACGCATGACTTCGCCGCGAGGTCATAAGAAGCTTGTCGATGCTCCTCACAGAAGAGCACTTCATTCTCACGTTCAGGGTCTGCCCCACGGAACGGATTGTCGAACAGGCCGAGCTTTTCCTTCAGCTGTAGAATCCGCAGCACCGCTTCATCTATAAGCGCTTCCTCAATCTGCCCACTCTGTACCAACTCTGGCAGGTGACGCACATAACAAGGAGTCATCATTTCAATATCAATGCCTGCACGCATCGCACGGTATGCTGCCTCACAATCGTCTGCAGCCGCGCCATGTGCGATCATCTCCCGAATGGAGGCCCAGTCCGAAATAATGACACCTTCAAAGCCCCACTCATCACGCAGGATGCCTCTCATCAACTTCTCATTCCCCGTAGCCGGGATGCCGTCAACCGTGTTAAAGGACGACATTACCATCTCACAGCCTTCGTCCAATGCCGCTTTATACGCAGGTAAATAATACTCTCGCAGTTGTCTTTCAGACATATCGACCGTGTTATATTCGCGACCACCTTCAGGTGCCCCATAAGCAGCAAAGTGCTTTACGCACGCAGCCATATGATCCGTGTTCTCCTTTAATTCATCCTGCCCCTGATAGCCGCGTACAAATGCCCGTGCAAATAAGCTATTTAGATAGGGGTCTTCGCCTGTCGTCTCCATCACACGTCCCCAACGTGGATCTCGCACGAGGTCCACCATCGGTGCAAATGTCACATGGATACCGGATACAGCAGATTCTTTCGCGGCGATCGCAGCGCTTTTCTCTGCAAGCTGTATGTCCCAAGAGCAGCCAATGGCAAGCGGAATTGGAAAGATCGTCTTAAAGCCATGTACAACGTCTGCCATAAACATCAACGGAATACCTAATCTACTTTTCTCTAGATAATTCTGCTGTACATTGATAATGGCTTTCGCACCTGACAATCCAAGAACAGATCCGCTGGCTGAAACCATTTGTTCTGTAATTCCCATTTCCTCCATCGGACCAGTCACTTGGCCTTCACTTCCAGCACCCTCATGTAGATGAGCCGTAAGCTGCAATAGCTGCGCCACTTTCTCTTCCAAAGTCATTTGTTGTAACAAAGCCGTTAATTGCTGGTTATTCATGTTATTTCCTCCACTGCTGTATTTGTAGAACAAGTAAATATTCGAGTTGAAAACGGGATGAAGTACATCTGTCTTCTCCTTTCTCAGGAACTTGCACAATGCCCATCGCAGCCTTCCAATTTCTGATCTCTACTGATTTACAAAATTACAGTAGAATACCTTCGGACAGACGTTGTGCAACTACCTCAATCAGAAGCTTGGCATACCTCACATTACTTGCCTAGCGGTTTGCTGCTTTGAAGAGAAGAACCCGGCTGCATCTAATGATGCTGAGTACACCGGGTTCAATAGACTTGGACCGTTGGCATAAGCCTTTGGCCAGCTCGACTTGTAATTTAGTGGCGAATTACTTTAGATTATTTAATTCGTCCAATACCGGTTGTACAAGCGACTGCTTGCTGTCAACCCATTTCTTCCAGTTCGCTTCTAGATCTCCACTTTGCAAAATCAGGTTCGTATACTCTTTTTCATAGTCAAAAGTAGCCTGATTTTTCACTTTAGAATCATACAATTGCACGGTCCAATCGTATTCAGCCAATCTGCCGCCTTCTTTGCCAAGTTTTGCTTTCTCCTTGAAGTGAAGAACTGCTCTGTCACGGTATTCCTTTTTAATAGCCGGGTTGATCATGCTGAAGTCATCACCCAACAGGTAAAGTCCTTCAAAGCGAGCTGGGTAAAGATCATCCAACGTTTTGCCTTTCGGCAGCAAGCTTACGAGTTCTTTATTATCGTCGTATTTCCAGTCCTTGCCTTCGAATCCCATGTTCAGCAGCATTTGTCCATCTTTGGAAGTGGAATAATCCAATAAATCCATGACACGTTCGAATTTCTCTGTGCTGATGTTAGGCGAGAAGATCAATGCTGACCAGAAGTTAGCTTGTTCTAGGTTGCGATATTTTCCATCTTCACCTAACACAATTGCTGTCTGAACGACCTCGTCACTCTCGATGTTCAAGTTCTTTTTCATGTTGGTGTCTACATCTGTTCGGAATGAAGCTAATCCCCCAACACTGGTCACCGCAGCAGCGCCTTTTACACGGAAGTTATCGTTGCCTTCATTGTTTTTCCAAGTGTAGAACTCAGGATTAAGCAGGCCTTCTTTGTAAGATTCCTGCATCAGCTTTAAGCCGGTAAGTGTCTCTGGATCTGCAGGTCCCCAGTGATATTTTCCATCATCACCCTTATAGAAAGCCGATTCCACTTTGGCATGTTCACTGTTTGGCATGATGATATTCGTCAACGCATCAGCTGCATTGTAAGAGATCGGCACTAATTTAGAACCCACTTTTCCAGGATCTTTTTCTTTCACCAATTTGGCAAATGTCATCAGTTCTTTTGTCGTATAAACGTCTTTTAATTCAAAGCCTACTGCTTTCGCCCAGTCCTTGCGCAGAGCGATAACTCCGATCTGATTCGTCAGCGGATCAGCCGGTTTATTATCGTAATACACCGGACGTGGCAAGAGATATGTGCCGCCTTTCATTTCTTCCAATTTGTCGCCTAACCCTGTCAATTTGTATGCAGCAGCGACATTTGGCCAGCGCTCTTTCCAATCATCAGGAAACTTGTAGAACAAGCCTTGATCAATATAGTTCATTGCATCGCCATGAATATAATTCCAGGTTGCTACATCAGGCAAGTCTCCTGAGTTAATCCACAGGCGAAGCTTCTCCCCCCAAGAGTCCCATTCCACAAAGTTGTAATCCCAATCGAGATTGAATTTATCCATCCAGAATTTGTGAAACTCATTGTCCAACTGGCCATCTTTAAGCTGAAGCGTACTTGCAACGGAAATTTTCAACTTATCTTTGTAAGCTCCGTTGCTGTCTTTCTCATTTCCACCCTGCGCTTCTTGCTTTGAACATGCTGTCGCCATCAGCATGACCACACACATTGTGATGGCCAGAACTGATTTCCATGACAATTTTTTACTTGTTTCCATGTTTTTGCGCCCCTTGTTGATTAGATTTTTGTTACAAAAACCTATATCGCATTAATCAGGTTTTAATAGCCCCTGTTAATACCCCTTTAGCGAAATGCTTTTGAAGCATTGGGAAGAAGCACATAATCGGTACCATGGTCACAAAGACCGCAGCCATCTTCATCCCCGTTGAGAATCCTTGCTTGCCAACCGAATCTACACTGGCGGCGTTCGAAGCGTTGGTGGACGATTCGACAATAATGGCTCGTAAGACATTCTGAAGCGGAAGCTGATCTGCTTTGCGCAGGAAGATCATGGCATCATACCAACTGTTCCAATACGCGACGCCGTAGAACAACGTAATCGTGGCCATAATAGGCGCAGCTAACGGCAAAACAACTGTCAGCATAATTCTCCATTCTCCAGCCCCATCTAGTCGGGCAGATTCCATCAATGATTCCGGCAAGCTCTGGAAGTAATTCATCATCAGAATCATGTTAAATGCGCTAAAGCTGCCAGCAAATATAACAGACCACAACGTACCTGTAAGATGCATCGATTTCATAACTAGATAAAGCGGTACAATACCGCCGTTAAAAATCATCGTAAAGAGGACTAAGAAGAAAATGATCTTCTTTCCTGGAAACTTCGCTCTGCTTAGTCCATACGCCATACTGCTCGTCAAGAATAAACTTAATGGCAGACCTACAATAAGCAGCTTAAACGTGTTCCAGTATCCAACCAATATACTACCGTCCGCAAACAGCGCTTTATAGGAAGCAAGTGTCGGATTTTTCGGGAACAGCATCAATGGATTGTCGGCATATTCTTTCTGCGTCGAGAATGAGATCATGATGACGTTCCAGAACGGAATCAGAATCATTAAGCCCACAACCAACAACACAACAAATATTAAATAGTCAAGGGCCGTCATCTTGCCTTTGCGAAACCCAGACCGTTTTCCTTTTTTACTCATCTCTTGCGCCCCTTTCTTATCGGAATAGACCGTCTCCGCCCATCATCTTAGCAACCCTATCAGCAAGCAGCAGCAGCGCCATATTTACAAGCGAACGGAATAAGCTCACCGCAGTTGAGAATGAGAAATCGGTTGCAGATTGGAACGTAATCCGATAAATGTACACATCCAATACTTCCGACACATTCTTAGTTGCTGCATTTGCCAAGTTAAAGATCTGATCAAAGCCCGACGACATCAATCCACCAACCGACAAAATAAACATAATCGTCACTGTAGGCAAAATGTTAGGCAGTGTAATGCGGAACATTTGCTGCATGCGAGAAGCACCATCAATCTCAGCTGATTCGTATTGGTCCTGATCAATGCCCGAGATAGCGGCTAAATAAATGATGGCACCCCATCCCGTTGATTTCCATATATCTGTAAAAATGATCATCGGTACAAACATACTTTCGGAGCCCAGGAAATTAATCGTTGGCAATCCAAGCATCGTCAACGTGCTGTTTAGAAGCCCGTCATAAGCAAGTACATTTATGACAACCCCTGATACGATTATCCAGGATAAGAAGTGCGGAAACGTAAGCACAGTCTGGAACCATTTCTTTGCCCGCCGCATTCGCAGTTCGTTAAGCATCAGCGCTAACAGAATGGGGAACGGGAACTGAATCACCAGCTTAACAATGTTGATATATAACGTTCTCCATAAGGAATCAAGAAACGCCGGATCACGAAATACATACTTGAAGTTTTCCAATCCGACCCAAGGACTTCCCCAGATGCCTAGATTCGCTTTGTACTCTTTAAAAGCCAGTGACAAGCCTCCCATAGGCAGATAAGCAAACAGCACTAACCAAATTAATCCGGGAAGCAGCAACGTGTAGACCATACGATGTTTCCACATCTCAATGAAAAGTGACCCTAATTTAGAACGTCCCTTACCATTTCTCCCCGGCCCCTCTAAAGCAGCAGATTTCAAAACGCATCTCCCCTCTCTATCTCTGTGTTACGGTCAAACAAAAAATCAAATGTGGTCTTTAAGTGCTTCTCCCAGAACAGCCAATCATGGCCTCCAGGGCCTTCCACATAATTGAAATCAAATGCCTTATCCGTCATGTAAGCGGCGAAATCGCGATTCATGTCTATAAACGGATCACTTGATCCACAGCAGCACAGGAGCGATGGAAGTGGATGTCTATCACTTTTTTGCCCAGCCGCCAATGCGTATAAATCCTGATCATGAGATATCGTTAACTCTCGCCCAAATATAGCCTGCATTTCTTTCACCATGCCCTGCGGCATCTCAGGATCTCGGAGTCGCCTTTTAATATCCGTCACTCCTGATAACGACACTGCTTTGGCATAACGCTTCGGATACGTAAGGGCACATTTCAAAGCACCATACCCGCCCATGGATAATCCGGCGACATATGTCCTTTCCGGATCAGAGTTCAGATGAAGCAGTTGCCCACACAATTCGGGCAGCTCCTCTGTAATAAACTGAAAGTAATTTAATCCATACATCATATCCGTATAGTAACTTCGATTAGCTTCCGGCATTATGACCGTACAACCGTACTGCTGTGCATACATTTCAATAGTCGTCAATCGCTGCCAAGTACTTGCATTGTCACCAGCGCCGTGCAGCAGATAAAGCGTGCTGCTTGATGGATGGCGTGACTCTAAGGGATAGACGACATGGATGCTTGTTGACATGCATAACGTATTTGAACCTGTTTCTATCGTTATATGCGCCATATGTAATCCCTTTCATTTTACTTAATTTAAAATCGCCGGCTTCTGTTGCAATCCCCTATATTTGTATATGTTGGCGTGCTCGTCAGCCGCTGTAGATACCGCCTTCTGCTCACGAAAAAAAAGATAAAAACATATCTTTCAGACATGAAAGCGATTTATTCGAATCGTTTCGACTAAATCATAGTTCCAGATGTGGGCCGCTGTCAATATCTTTTTTATTAACCAGGAAAGAATATGATTTTTATTACGTTGTTTTTTCTATTTAATTGTTATTTAAACCATTTATTAATAGTTTTAAGCAAATGAAAGCGCTTGCTATTATTTCGTTGACACTCTAGCAGGAGAGTTGTAAGATGGCTACATATCCAGATAACCACTTTAGTAAAAACGTTTCTATTACATAAAATGAAGTAAGAAAGAAGAAGAAATCATGACGAATATATTAACTGGCTTTGTGAATCGTATAACCGCTGAGCAGTTGCAAGTTCTCTCCGTTCGAATGCTGACGCAAGGCACTTTGTGCGCAAAATGGGATTTAACAGCAGATGTCCGACGATTACAGCATTCGGTCAGTAAATCATTTACTTCAATGGCTGTTGGTCTGGCAATTGAGGAGGGCAAGCTCACGCTTGACACGAGATTAGGAGAATTCCTCCGTGCTCCTTCTTCACCTTATATGGAGAACGACTCTCCCCTTCATCCCTACCAACTTACGCTGCGTGACCTGCTCCGCATGTCTTCTGGACATGATGTCCCCCCGCTACGGGCTGAGGAGAGAGCATACTTAACCGAAAAGGACTGGGTCAAATATTACTTGTCACAGCCGCTGGACAGACCTGCAGGTGAGCAATTTACTTACAGCAGCGGTGATACGTTTATGATTTCAGCGTTGGTGCAGGCTGCTGTCGGTGAATCGGTGCAGTCTTATTTAACGCCGCGTTTATTTGAGCCACTGGGGATTCAGGATGTGTCCTGGGAAACATCCCCCCTTGGCATTACACTGGGCTGTGCTGGACTGAAGATTAGTACGGAGGAACTGGGTCGATTTGGCCAGCTTCTTTTGCAGAATGGCACTTGGGAAGGGCAGCAGCTCGTGCCTGCACATTGGATACAGCAAGCATCCGCTAAACAGATTGAAAATAAAGGGAGTGTCGATTGGAGCTTAGGTTACGGTTATCAATTTTGGAGGTGTCTACACGGGGCTTATCGAGCAGACGGAGCGCATGGGCAATTCTGTATCATCCTTCCTGATTACGAAGCCGTCATAGCTATTAATAGTGAGGAAGATCGCATGCAGGACATACTAGACGCCGTTTGGAGAGAGATTTTGCCGTTATTGTAATTGACGATCCCCATTCGTCCAAACCGTATGCACCCTATCATCATACACATGTATAGTAGAGCACTTTACTCGAAAAGAGGTGATCGTAACATGCATTCAATACCTGTCGTAGAAGCCAACATTCGTTCTTATATCGGAAAAACAATTTGGGCAGTCCAACAAGACGGAACTTGTATTTACGGGACAGTAACCGATGTTCGAGACGGCAAGTTATATTTCAGAGATAGCTTTAAAGGTGCCCAAACCGTACCTACAGGGCGAACCAAGGCTAAGGCTAGACTCTCTCAACTCCGTGACAAAGCGTCTGTTTCTTCGTTTTTTCCATGCTGCGGATTTGGAGGCGGGGGATTTATTATATCTCTAGCCTTTATTGCCCTCTTATTTGCATGCCCCTTCTTCGGATTCCCGTTTCTCATCTAACTCCACATATCCACTTTGTTAACCAGATCCCCTCAGGTATTGATCGTAATGCTAACATCCCCCAAATCCTATCCTCTTTCTGCATGCTGGATGTTACGCTCAATGCTCAGTCATGTCTGAGGGGAAATCATGATGCAGGGTTGGTTGGACATCAAGTCTGCATGTGCACCCATTAGAGATTCAGTATTTTAAAATCGTATAAAAACATGGTATTTTGTCCTAGCTGCTTGCTCAAATCTGGAAGGTTAACCGTCTTTATAATATCGCCTTGCAGGTTATATTGTTCAATCTGATGTTGTGAGGTATTAGAATTAAAGCGGTAGAAATATAAGTAATCTTGATAGAAATATACCATTTCATCTTGTAGTTGAGACTCACGCGTATAATCTTTGAGATGGAATTTAAGTTCTAAACGTTTCCCGGTCAGATTATAAGCGTATACATCGCCATATCCGTCAACGAAATAGACATCTCTCCCTTTGACATAGATACTCTCTTTGTTAAAAAAGTAATAATGTGTGTTGCTGCCGTCATATTGCAGCAGCGAGTACTTTTGAACAGCAGACTTATTTTTCTTGTCTATCTGCATAAGATTTAGCTGAACTTTGTCCTCCAATAAATCTGCATAAATGCCCAGCATGTTAGGACCATCTGCTATTAGTTTAGTGAACATGAACCGGCCGTCCACTTTACTTCGTTCCAGAAAAGATCTCTCTGATTTGACCCGTTCCCCTTGAATAGACATTTTGTTGAAAGATTTAATACTTGAATCTCCTGCATCCGATGAGATAAAGTAGACGTCTGCTCCATCGTCCCCCGACACTTCAATATAATCATTCAGATCTTGACAATAATGATTGGATTCATTGCCCCATCGCATTGTAGAAATGTAGTGCTGTCGATCATCGCTGAAGCGTCCATTAAATAATGCATAATACATATTGTTGACGTTTATCCGCCCTGAAGACTGTCCATATCCTGCGTACACCTTACACGCATCCTCATAAGACGCTGACGTAGTAGACTTTGTATCTTGAATCGCTAGCAGCTGCTTTTTTTGATGCAATAGTAAGCTGCTCTCGAAAGGGATAAGCGAATTTAATTCTAACCCGCGATAAGGGAGTGTAAGTAGTGCGCCTTGCTGATCAATGAGAAACACATAACTTAATCCGTCCCCTAACTTCTCGTGCGGCAAGTCAGTCGAATAATAGAGGGCTGCTAACGGGTTACCTCTGTACTCTGGCGTTGTAGTCAACGGTGCACTGCCGCATCCACCCATCGTACCAACAATAGCTGCACAGAGGACAATACAGGCAACAAATCTGACAAGCTTACAACTATACATAAATCTCATGTGGTTACTCCTGTTCACGATTTTAGGGATGATAACTATACACACTGTAAAAAGAGGGTAAAAGGAATCTAAAATAGTGTGGTCTGTGTGGTTATGCTCGAGGTACAGATTGAGGTATTGGGTAGTAATAAGGTTCAGACTCACGCCCAAACCTTATTACCAGTCTTTAATGTTTAATACGAATGACTAATATGTTTTAAGCGTGCTTACTTTATTTGAATCACGAATATCAACTGGGTAAACCCCCCAACCACCGTCTTGATCGATGTCAATGTTGGCTTTTTCCTTGAATGCGCACCAGACTAGCTGCGAACAATTAAAGGATTTGCCTGTACAGGAGCGATTGTTGAAGAAATTAAGGTTGTAAGAGCCGCCTAATTTGCCATTGGCCCAGTCTGCAGCGAGCTCATCTTGCGCTTTGGTCGTGACATTGACAGCTTGAATTCGGGCACCGCTGGCCACATTTCTACTGGAAACGCTTACTTTCCGTACTCCACCATCAATGTGTGATTCTACGATTTCGCTATTAGAGTAATAGAAGCCGACATGTCCATGCGGTATACCAAGTGTGGATGCTGGCTGAAAGAAAAAAGTGCCTTTTCGACTTGGATCAAGTGGATAATTGCCGCCGCTTCCACCGCCTGCTGACAATGTATTTACTTGTCCGGATTGCTTCGATACTAATTCTTTATAAATTTGTTCAGATACTTGTTTTTCGCTCAATCGAGTTTCTTTCGTCATCTGAACAATACTTTTCTTCAACTCCTGCTTCGTTAAGCCGTTACCATGGAGAGAAATGATTTGATCCAACAGTTTGTCGTTTGAACTAGCACCAGCCTGCACAGGCATTGCCATCAGCAGCAGTGTGCACAACGCAAGGAACCAAAACTTCTTCATCTTCATTATTCATTCCTCTCAAGTAGAGTTTATACAAACTCAGAAATCTTCTGGCCAGATAAATTTCTACTTGTAGACTATGTCATCAAAAATGCAGTGTCAACCCATTTAATATAATTTTAACAAACAAGAGCTCACACATCTTGACACAGATTTTTAATTGATAGACTCTCTTTTATTCAGATTACTGAGCATCTCCCCGAATCAGAGATAATCGGTGATATATGGTTATTTAGCCCTACACACTTGTCCAGGTGACGTGTAAACTGTCGATTCAACACGCATTAAGCGAATTATTTACAAACAGCGGCGACAACATCTTCCACTTTCACGATTGCTCCTAATAGACCTGAAGGCTTATTTCTTGATTTGTCATATCGCAGCATACACGTTCTTATTCCTTTGCAAAAGGTAAACCTTTTATCTAACAATATCCGTTCACATTTTTTCTTTAGCTCCATTGTTATATACAGATAAGGAAAAATCCCGCATCTGAGATCATGTTCAAATTTAGATCGAATGGTTAACTGACTACCGTTATAGCCTGGATACGATTTGATATGATGCTTATCTCTGCTGGCGTTCATGAAGCGGGAATTATGCAGCATATTCATTCGAGGCTTAACAATATGCACTGACGTCTGTGAATAGTCGCATCTCCCTTTAAGTAAATCCATTCGGATAGAGAATAGACGTAGCTTGACTGAATAAAAGTGATTTTTTGCTAAATACTATCCATTCGTCCAATCATCATTCAAGTCACCTACATACAATTGTACGGTAACGAAACGAATTCAATCAAGAGAGGTGGATGTCTGTGTCTGAGGTTCGTGGTTTTGGCGGTGCATGTGGTGGAGGTTTTACAAGTGTTGGTGTCATTCTTGTATTGTTTATCTTGCTTGTAATTATTAGCAGATCGATATGTGGCTACTAAGTATTCGCTGACCCTCCTGTGATACGGTAATTAATACCCCCCCCTCACCATCAATACCGTGGTCAGGGGGGATTTATTACCTCTTTGTCGGGCACAACTGACAATCACACAAATGTAAATAGTTTGTTGTTAGCTCGTAAATTTCAAACTTTTGGGTTCATATCTATGGGATTCGTTTCAATGATTCAGACTTTATTTGGAGGCAGCAGAGGTGTTACATAATGTTTGCCACACTGTAACACATTTGGTACAGTGAAGTATCAAATGTGTACGGTGTGGGGTGATACCAATACGTTACTACAAACCAATCGAGATTGCAAAAGAACTGGACATTAGTACAAGTGCTTTGCGCCATTATGAATCATGGGGTGTGATCCCCATCCCAGCTCGTGCTGCAAATGGCTATCGCCTGTAAACACAGCTGCATTTGTCCTATTTTCGCTGTTTGCGCGCCATGTTTCCAGGGTTCGGGGTTGCGATTACTTGCGAGGTACTGCGTCATTTACAAGCTGCAAATTTAGATGCAGCTTTTTGGCTGGTCAACAAAGAACAAGCGAACTTGCAGCAAGAAAAAATGAACGCAGACCAGACACTTGAGCTGCTGCAGCATCTGCATCTTCCATCCGATGCGAACCATAAACTTAAACCAGAAATGACAATTGGGGAAGTCGCACAATTTACAGGCATTAGAACCTCATCTATTCGCCATTGGGAAAAAGAAGGCTTACTTATTCCCATACGGAACTCGGAAAATGGATACCGAATGTTCACACCTATGCATGTCCGTAAAATACTGCTTATTCGTACACTGCGCAGCACCGTGTATTATTTGGAGCGTGTGAAAGAGATTATTGATGCTGTGGAGCACCACAGTATCGACCAGGCTAGAAAGGTGACTGAAGAAGCGATCAGACGAATTCATGAGCGCAATCGCCAACAACTTCGCGGCATACATCAGCTGATGGAATTATGTATGGTACTTGAGCTGCTCTAAGATGAGCCACACATTGCATTTCAAACAGCAAGTTGCATCACAATATGTGCTTAAGCAGTGTCCTCCCCACTATATCCATTAATCTCTTCAGCATAACTGTTGCTTCGCTCGTGTCGCATGTGTTTGCGGGGCAAACTTGTTACTTTTGCCTTTAACAATACCATTTCGAAGTGCCAAATCAACTTCTTTTCGAGCCCATTCGCTGATGAATGTTCAAATTGCCACTTAGGGAATCGTTAATCGTCGTGGTAAAGGAAGCATCCTAGGTTGAAACACCGAAGAGTCAAATCCAACATCTTTCCACAGGGTAACGATAATCCGTTGCTTCTGACCATTGATAGCTTAATCCCTTAGTCTGGTTGCGGAACTCGGGTTGTGCTTCGGCAGCAGCCTCGCACATGCTCGGTTAATTAACTGTGATGTTCCCTTTGTACATGCTGCCAGCTGGACTACGCGTATTTTGCGACGCAAACGCACTTGTGTTACTGTATCCTGCCAGCAGAAATACTGCCGGGTTATCCAAATACAGGGTATTGTGTGTCACGCTGCCTCCCACTCCCCACCCGGCTACAATCTCATGCAGTTGGAACGCATCCACGATATTACTGTTATTTGATTGGTACCCCACATTTCCTCGAATGATCGCGTTATTCCCTTTTATATCAATAAAGCTATCGGCATAATTGTCGCCGCTAATTCCTTCCCCATAGAACGTACAATTTTCGACAAGCGTACCAATTGTTCGCTCCTTAATGTCGATATGCTCCGCTGTTACGTGAGGGCCGAAGATTACATTCCGAACCGTATTGTAGTGTGTGGCTTGATTATAGCCTCCTCCTTCGGCAGAACCCACGTATACACCTTCCCCATATCCCGGTGACGTTCTGCCTGTATGATGAATACGAGAGTTCTGAATCGTACCGTAGGAGCTGCCATCGCGAAAATGTACGCCTTCATAGCCGATATTGTATACTTCAACATCACTAATGAGCGTGTAGTCCGAATGATCCAGTACGATCCCTTTCTGAGCATTAGTCATTTGTAGATCACGAATAACCCAATAGTCTCCGCGAATGCGCAGACTATACCCTGAGCCTGTAGAATGCCCCGATAACACAGCAGGATGAGCAGGATCTTGACTTTGAATTGTAATGGGCTCCCCTGCTGTTCCATTCACATCAGAAGAAAAACTGCCTTTGTAAGTGCCTGGTGCAAGCACAATACTACTGCCTGGAACCACTTTTTTTAATGCACTACTCAAGCAGGATGCTGTACCGCAGGCAATCATCTTTGAATCCATTGGTGCGACAGATACTGGTTCATGTAGCAGAATGTTCGGTTGCATAACTTGCGCAGATACGTGATTGACACTGCCATGTGCAAGTTCTGATGCCAACATAAAAGTCGCTATACATAAAATCACAAATCCACTGCCCGCGATAGAGATCAGCTTAGATGTTGTACGTGTACCCTTTCTCAATGTCATCTCTCCTTATTAACGTTTGTTGTGCGCTGCGAACTTACATAAGAAGCGCTCTTCATCACGATACGATTAGGCCTCCAATTATATGCGCTGCATCATTTCGAATGTGATTAGCGACCTAGGTACAAGTAGTTTCCCCCAAGTGCTATTGTCGAATAGAAGCGTATGGTAATAGAACTTAAGATCTACCCAAACGAAATACAATTAAAAAATCCCCCTTCATCTGCCCGCAAATAACGAGAACATAAAGAGGGATACATCGATAGATACAAAACGCGACATTATTTATGAATCATAGGCTTGCAGGAGTGCTCTTAATGCTTGTTTCACATTACCTTGATACAGGCCGCCATGATAGCAAATGAGATGTTCGATGTTATAATCCAGCAGTCGACGAACGGAGCGAACCGCCTCTTCTAGATCCAAGGTAAATTCAGGATTCGCAATTGCGAGCCCTCCTTCTTGAATGACAACGGCATCTCCTGCAATCAATGTCTTACTTGCTGGCAAATACAACGACATGTGTCCAGGCATATGCCCTGGCGTATGGATAATCTCAATTCCACTGCACAAGGGCAGCCTTTCCTGATGGCGGACCGTTTGATCAACAGCAGCCGGCTCGTTCGACTGCAGCAATAACATCAGCTGCTCTACATGGGGCTTATCTTCAGCTCTCAATTCTCCCCATGTCGATTCAACTTGTTCAAGACGCAGTGACTTACGCTGCCCTGCAATGTAAGGCGCTTCAAGTTCATGTGCAATGACAGTAAGTTGTGGATAAGCTCGCTTTAAAGCCGCGAGTGATCCCATATGGTCCATATCATGGTGTGTCAAGATCAGCTTGGTAATTGATGCAACACTAATGTGATGACGATTGGCTGCTTCTTCTATTTTTGGTAAAAAGTCAGGATATCCACAATCAACAAGGATCGTATCTGCCGCATCCTGGATCAACACCGGGGAAATAACCTGCTGCTGACCTTGATATTCAAATTCAATATTCAGTACAACGTAGTTGCTCATGCTATAAACGTCCTTCCTGCTTGATTAACTGCTCTGCTCCATAAGTTTAAAGCAATTGCCCTGCTGATAAAAGGACGAACATAATACCGCATCAAAGTTGTACGCGTTTGTGTTCACGAATAATTCTTCGAATACTATGTTCAGATAAAAAATAGTGCTGTGCAAGCCAGGGAATCGCGGCCCCATTAGCATATGCCTGTGCGATCACATCATTACGCTCCTGCAGCAGTTGTCTTGAGCCTGTTCTTTCACCCCACCGTCTCTTGCCATCTGGTCGAATCGGTATATATAAATAACTTCCATGTACATATTGTTGTATAACGTGCAGC
Organism: Paenibacillus sp. ACRRX; assembly: GCF_022346885.1. Taxonomy (GTDB): domain Bacteria; phylum Bacillota; class Bacilli; order Paenibacillales; family Paenibacillaceae; genus Paenibacillus_B. The sequence continues at coordinate 1,272,090 of NZ_JAKRNK010000001.1, read as the reverse complement.
AACTCTTCCGGCAATACTTCCTGTGCATTGATATAATTCATTTCTTTGCTCCTATCTATATTACAAAATTCATATATAGAGAAGCAAAGAGCCCCAGCATGTTAATTGTGTGTAGGCCCCAAACAAAGATCCACTGAAACTCTTTGCTTAGAGCCATATTCGGCTGTTCTAACCAGCATGGGCAGCATACAATCAGCTCCTTTGACTGCGTTCAGTTGTAATTTACTATAAACCTTTGAATCACATAATCATAGCACAAGAGTTGAACTAAGCTGTTCTTACATGTGCATTTCGTTGCTTTTTATTAGAGACTTCGAATATCGTTTCGGCGTATTCCATGTCCCGCTTCAGCCCATTAAGGTGTAAAGAAATAGCTACATCGTCGAACAGTTCCCCATCAATGAGGAATTATAAGTTCCGTAGGTGCTGTATTTGGATTTAACCAATTGTTCGTCAGTGTTTTAATATAGTTGATATCCTCTTCCTCAGGGATATAATACCATATATTATGCATTCGTTTGCCGTCCCCATGAAGCATATAGCTGCTTATAGATGGGGCCCCCTCTGCTTGAAACATATATTTGGCAAGTTCGATTATGGAGCGCGGTTTCATATCTGTTGTAAAATTTTTACCCATAATATCCATAAGCTCCGTAATTTTGCCTACCTGCTCCATCTCAATTGCTCGATCCATAATTGCCTTAAGGAAAATACGTTGTCGTTCAGTCCGATTCATATCGGAATCTTCTCGATAACGCACATAATTCAAAGCCTCAAGTCCACTGTATAACGGCTTATTAGCTTGAATACGGAACTTGTCATGAACAACTGCTTTATTAATGATATCTTCATAGATTGGCAGCTTTACTCCACCCATGGTATCTACAACGTCTTTGAAACCCTCAAAGTTAATCGTTGCGTAATGATGAATATCTCGATTCAGAAGCTTACTGACCGTAGCGATTGTCATCTGCGGACCGCCGATCCGATTATCTTTTACGCTTCCGAATGCATATGCATGATTAATCTTGTCCGATGAACCATGGCCAACGATTTCCGTATATGTATCTCGTGGAATGGATACAAACAGTAATTTGTTGTCCTGTGGACGGACAATCGTATAAATAATTGTATCCGCACGCCCAATCTCATCATCACGTTGGTCTACGCCCAGCAGCAATATTGAGAATGGTTCTGTAATTTTCCTATCTACTTCCTGCCTACCTTCAATAGGCTTGTACGACTCGTTTAGTTTATTCTCGACAACACCCGACATCAAAGCATCAAATGTAAACACTGCCAGCTGCTTCCGAAAGACAAAGGCGCTGAGTACAAGCACAGTAACAAGGCCCAGCCAAATGAATCCTCTTATCCACTTTTTCTTTCTAGTTGTTGTTCGACTTGTGTTTCGTTTCGTGTTTGCATGTTGTTCGGTCTGCATCTTACCACTTCTTTCTTTCAGTCTAAGGTATTTAACGGATAGAGCAGGTTTCTATTAAATAAATGTATACCTGCATGACTCAATTAGAGGAATAAATTTGCTATTTCCTCTCCTGTCGGGCACCGCTTTATTTTATTAGGATCAGAAGTCGAAGTGGTTATGAAAAAGTAAACAGGAAGCTCAACACCTTGCCGCTTCGTTATGCACAAGGATAAAATTGTTGGATTCAGGAAACATTAACTTCAAATGAGTGCATTGAATACTGTTTTGAACCTGCATCACAGTAAACCGTTAGAAAGGAGGACCTTATGAATTACTTGTACAGCCTTATGCTCCTATTCGGAGGTCTTTTTGCCATTAACTTCGTCTTTTCCTATCAAGGCAAACATATTGACGCCCATTTCTGGTCAACATTGAAGTTCCAATTGTGGATGATCCCTGTGTTTCTAATCGCTAACTTGAGTGTTGGGTATGGTGTAAAGTTCGGCCTCAAATCCACCGGAAATCTTAGTTACGTGTTAGTCGTCGCCAAATGTATGGAAATTGTGATCTCCATTATCATGGGGTACTTGTTTCTTAAAGAAATACCCAATTGGAAAACGTGGATCGGACTGGCTATAATTGTGGCAGGCATCGTACTTGTCAAGCAAAAATAGATATGCTTAGGTGAAAGAAAAATAAACACTTCGCGAACTGCATACTTAATAGAGAATCATCATATTTTGTTTCATACATGCCCGTAATACGGCCGACATGAATGAAGGAGGTTTACATCATGGAAGCTCCACGGCGAAATGTTGCAAATATTCCCCATATCCCTCAGCCAATACGTGAGGATGGCGCCGGTTGGTTCGACAAAGGTCCCCGTGACATCATGAGAGACTGTGAGAATCCTGATATGCTTGTCCCGCCCGTAACAGATGCGGGGCTTATTCCCAATTTGAGGTTTTCATACTCTGACACTCACATGCAATTAAATCATGGAGGTTGGTCCCGCGAGATTACGGTTCGAGAACTACCCATCGCCACAACGCTGGCTGGCGTTAATATGAGCCTGACCCCTGGTGGCGTTCGTGAATTACACTGGCATCAACAAGCAGAATGGTCCTACATGATTTTAGGCAGGGCGCGGATTACAGCTGTAGACCAAGATGGACGTAATTTCATCGCGGATGTCGGCCCTGGTGATTTATGGTACTTTCCTCCAGGCATTCCTCATTCCATTCAAGGCTTGGAGGAGGGATGTGAGTTTCTGCTTGTTTTCGACGATGGACATTTCTCCGACTTGAACACGTTGTCGATATCCGATTGGTTTGCCCATACACCACGGGATGTTCTATCTGGAAACTTTGGTGTTCCCATCAGCGCATTTGATACCATACCCTGTGAACAGGTTTACATCTATCAAGATTCTGTACCTGGATCGCTAGAATCGCAAAAAATTACATCTCCTTTCGGAACGGTCCCCCTATCCTTCACATACCCATTGCTCACACAGCCTCCGCTCCAATTCCCTGGAGGTAGTGTGTGGATCGTAGACTCCTCCCTATTCGGTATTTCCAAAACGGTAGCGGCCGCTCTAGTTGAGGTCGTTCCGGGTGGCATGAGAGAAATGCATTGGCATCCCAACAATGATGAATGGCAATATTATTTGACTGGACAAGGTCGAATGACCGTTTTTGCGGGAAATGGGGCCGCGAGAACATTTGATTATCGGGCCGGAGATGTAGGCTACGTTCCATTTGCCTTCGGGCACTACATCCAGAATACAGGCACTCAGTCGCTCTGGTTTCTGGAACTATTCAAAAGCGACAGATTCCAAGATGTGTCTCTTAACCAATGGATGGCCCTTACACCTCCTGAACTAGTTGCTCACAATCTGCATGTAGGTCCAGATACCATACAAGCACTGCGCAAAGAGAAATGGTCGGTAGTAAAATATCCTGGGTTTTCTTATTATCCCAAGTAACCCTACTGATAAGCACACCACAAAAAGGGACACTTGCATGCACCTTAGCAGCAAGTTGTCCCTTTCCCTTTCATTTACATCGTTTTTATATCATTAATTACAATGCTATTCCACAGCACAAATAGTATCGCTTCACTCTAAAGTTAGCCTGTTTACTTACAATGATATGGTAATGCCTTTGGCCTGCAAATTAGACACACATTCCTCCAAGTAAGCCCTATTGTGCTCCGGGTAAATCACGGTATCTGCGTCATGAGCATCAGTCGGGAGCCCGTCCCATGGGCCGCATATTTTACCGCGATAGTTCGCATCGTGCCACAACGGATCAACATGGTATCCACGCTGCTTCATTTCATCCATAATAAGCACATGATAGAGATATAATTTAAATGGACTGTACAGAAAAACATAATCCACGGTTCGATGTTTCTTGTTCCAGCCATTTCCTCGAAGTGCGGCGCATTCGCGATGCTGACCTAGCAGCTGAGCCCTTGGAAGCACTGGAATTAGCTGTTCATGCCATAGTCTCATCTAAATCCCCCTTATTCTGTCCACTGCTATCCAATGAGCCATGCTTGATTGCTCATTTTTCGTAATAATTATCAATATCTTTGTTCATATTTGTAGTTAACCTTACTATTGAAAGTTATCTTACCTTACCTGGGAGATCCTCTTTTTTACTCGTAATCTGTCGCTCCTTTACGTTGTACTCTATTATTCTATTTAATGACATTAAACTCCTCTATATGACATATAAAAAAGCCACACAGCGTGTGACTTTTCATAACTGATATGCCGCTTCCCACAATTTATTTTTGGGTCAACATACTTACAAATAGATTAAGCTGTCCCTGAATGGAGACCGGGTCTGAGAAATAGAACTGTTGATGATCCAATTCAAATACATGCTGCTCTTTAACCGGAGCAAGCCCCTTCCAAATGGAGCTTTTCATCATTTCTTGTTTCGCAGGATCGTTCTCATTAAAACTCGATACAAAAAGGTAGTCTGCCGTGACCTCAGGCAGCAGTTCTAACGATATCGCTTCCACAGTGCCGTCACCATCGATTAGTTTCTGCACTTTGTCTGGCTTTGCCATCTGCAACACATGATAGAGAGCTTGTCCCCCTCTGCCAAATCGATCACCTAGCACGCCGATGGTACCATCCATCACACCAATAATAGCAGCAGAACGTCCCTCACCAATTGCAGCCGTTACTTTTTGCCGGGCTTCAGCAGCATTTTGATTAAATTGATCGAGCCATTTCTTTCCTTCTTCTTGTTTACCCAACAAGTCTGCTATAATTGTAATTTGTTCATCTACCGTTTTCAGATCTTGATACGGGATGAGCACTGTTGGTGCAATTTTAGAAAATGAATCCATATCTTCTCCTGCACTGAGCACAATTAAGTCTGGATTCAAGGCAGCAATGGTTTCCAAGTTGTGCGGATCTCCGATATCTGTTATACCGTCTACTTTGCCTGCTAAAAACGGACTGTCCGCCTCCCACTCTTTAACAGCCCCAACTGGCTTTACACCTAATGCAATCATGCTGCCAAGATGACCGCCAGCAACTATACGCTGTGGATGTGTCGGGATATTAACAGTACCATGCTTCGATGTATACTTACGTGTATCCGATTCTTTATCTCTTGCCTTATCATCGGCGCCGCCACCCGTCGTGCTGTTTCCACATGCTGTCACAAAGGCAAGCAGCAGTAAAATGGCTAACGTGGACATCCTCTTTACGTTCATGTTACACACCTCGTTTTAATAATATTGAAAATCATTATCAATGCAAGATGTATTATAACAAGCGCTGCGGAATAGCGTCCATGTAATAATCTGTCCTTATTGGGTGGATAAAACCTCACTAATGCGCTTTACGATTTGATACAGCTGAACATCTGTCGCTGCTGGATCAAAATGGTGATGCTCAAAATGAAATTCATACACTCCCTTAGCATGCTGCAGCATGTCGTTCCACACGGGATGGTTATTTGCGTAGTTGGTATTGGGATGGGAGCGTGCTGCATAATGTGGATCACGAATGACACAAATATGATCGGCTTTATATCGATATAGCTCACTAATATTTACATCAAGCCATCCCTCACGATAAAGCACATCTCTTTGAATGGATATCGGCGGCATTAGCTGCAGCGAATCATAGAGCACATGACTGCCCCGACCAAAAGAAGGACCAAGTATTTTCACATCCCCGTATGCGAGATCTGGGTGTTCAAATGAGATAACAGCAAACGTTTCATTCCAGTTGAGATGCTGCTTTAAAAGCTCGCGACTTCTCATCACCCGCTCTTGATAGCGTTGTGCCCACATTGTTGCTTTCTGGTACTTACCAACCATATCGGCGATCTGAAAAAATTGCTCCTGCCACGCTGTCCGACGCCAATCAATAGGAATGTAAGGTGTATTCCGGTCGTATGAATCTGTTAATTCAGGGCTGTCGTAACCAATAATGATATCCGCCTTGGTCGAGCTGACGAGTTGTTGTTTATCGCTTCCCTCTTCATATAATGTACGAACAGCATGCTGCTGCAGCAATATGTCAAAGTGCTTGCTCATCCAAGGTTCAATCACGCCTGCTAAAGGCGGTGTTTCTAGTGTCAACAGCATTGACGTACAGACAGGCTCCAATGATAAGATCGTTTTCGGCCTACGGATATATATGGAAGGTGCATCACCCGTAATTTGTTTGAACTTGCGGCTTAAGTAGTGCGGGTCTTTGAACCCCACCTCTGCTGCAACATCTTGAACGCTCATCTGCGTGCCCAACAGCAGCTCTTTGGCCTTACGAACTCTTGTATTAGCTACGTATGATGAATAGGCAGCCCCGGTCTCTTCTTTAAACCGACGCGATAAATAATCGGGACTAACGCCGATAGCACCAGCAACTTCTGAACGGCTTAATGGCTTATTATAATTAAGTTCAACATAATTCATCACTTGCTTAATCCAGTCCACCGGGACAGCCGGTATGCCTCGATCGTGCGCCTGCTTACACAGAAGCAGCAGTTCGGAGAAGACCGACTGCGCTTCCAACTGCATATCAGAAGCGGTCCATAATTGATGAAGGCGATCAGCCATAATCAAGGCCTGACGCATCCCGTCCATTCGTAACCCTGAACCTTCAATCCAGCGCGGTTTGACAGAACGATATCGAACGAAATTATTCTCATCTCCGCTTCTATCTTTCACTTCTTCAAGCAAATCGAAGCGAATAAGCAGCACTTGCAAGGAATTTGATTGCCCTGCCTGAATGTCCAGCATGCCTGATGAGGGCACTAACAGGATATCAGCCACACTTAGGGTATGTTGTCGATTCCTAACGAGAACTTTACCACTCCCGGACACAACTACAAGCAAGAGAGCTCCCTGTTTGCTGCATGCAACTTCAGAAATCCGCGCAGCGCCCTCAGCATATCCAACCACATCTAGCAGACGATACAACATAAATCCCTCCTCTGCTATTTGTTGTCGTTCTGTTAGAGACTACGGCTAGACCATTTTACTTAAAGCCTGTGCTTGTGCTTCCAAACGAACTGCTGCTTCTCCAATACCAACAAATTCCGCCACAGCCAGCTGTATTTCCTCTTGACTGCTGCTTATCGCCTGCTTAGAATTTGTGGTACTTCCATTAACGCGGTGAACCTGCTCTGATATGCCATTTACGGTTGTTTGGATCGCTTTGGCAGATTCTTGAACGTGTTGGGCCAACTTGCGTACTTCAGTGGCAACCACATTAAATCCACGGCCATGCTCTCCAGCATGCGCCGCTTCAATCGCTGCATTTAAAGCAAGCAGATTCGTCTGTGTCGCAAATTGCTGGATCGTCTTAACGATGCCACGCACAGCGTTCGTTTGCTGCTCCAGATCACGAAGAAATTCTAAATTCGTTTCATGATCTACTGCTACATGGTCGATAGTCTGAACTACTTGTTGGCTGCGTCTGATACCGTCCTCTGTACGCGTCAACAAGTCAGCGGCCATTTGCTGCAATTCGTGCGTAACCTGACTAGCAATTGCTTCACGTGCAGTAATGTCCGTTGCGACTTTTAGTACGGCTACCACTTGCCCGTCCTCGTTACGGATCGGCATATACGTTGCCTCAAGCCAAATGAGTCGTCCGCCATTTGCTACACGGATAATTTTCTCCTGAAACTTAAGTCCACTCCGCAAGTTATTCCAAAGCGAATGATATTCACTGCTATTTACATATTGGGGCGTGCAAAATTGTCGGTGATGTCTGCCTGGCAGTTCATCCACCTGATAGCCCATTGCCTGAGCAAAGAGTTGATTCGCCCACAGTACATCGCCTTGTACATTAAATTCGATCATAGCCAGAGACTGCTCCAGTGCAGCAATAACAGCTTCACCCTCAAGCACTTGTGTACTTCTTTGCAGCGTTTGCCTCTCGTATAACATGAGCCACTTCCTTATTCATAAATGATATAAATGACCAGAATGAAAGGCACAATAGCCTTCAATTCTGGTCAATGTCCATACTTTCGTCTTATAACCACTTCTTAAGGAGACTAAATAAGAGTATACAAGGAATAGTTAGTTCCATAAAGCAAAATATTCATGAACAAACTTCGTATTTATACACGTAATTACTAGATATTCCTTTCTCGAATGTGTCATTTATCTCTTTACAAAGTGGGCATGTTACACTTGATCATTTACAATGAAACTTATTACGCAGCTGTTGGGTTAAATCAGATCATTCCATTACTTATAACTTTTCGCCTATCTTACTTTTAAATTTAAACAAATAACAACACAGGGGTGACAAACAAGTGAATCCTGCATTTAAGGACATACCCAATTCTTTTAATTGGATCAAAGTTGAAGAAGTCAACAAAGGCTGGTCAAAAGACAAAAAATATTACGTACATACAGACGATGACACGTCTTTACTTCTCAGAACGTCAGATATTACAATGTTTAACCGCAAAAAACAAGAATTTGAGGAGATCAGACAGTTGGAAAAGATGGGGCTAATCATGTCCCGTCCGGTGGATTTTGGCGTGTGTAATGAAGGTCATACCGTATATGGCCTGTACACATGGGTAGAAGGAGAAGATGCCCAACAGGTCATTCCCCATCTTACTGTTAATCAACAATACCATTTAGGTATTGAAGCAGGGCAATCGTTAAGAACTATGCATCAAATCCCGGCTGGAGATGGCCGGCAATCGTGGGCTGAATCATACAACGCCAAAATTGACTTGTACATATCGAATTATTACGCCTGCGGTATTCCTTTAAAGGGTGCTAATCGACTGGTTGATTACATTTCACACAATAGACATTTATTAGAAAACCGCCCTCAGTCCTTTCAACATGGCGATTACCATATTGGAAATATGATTGTAACTCCGTCCGGGTCACTAGGTATTATCGATTTTAATCGAATGGGACATGGTGATCCGTGGCAAGAATTTAATCGAATATCGTGGTGTGCAGGGCAAAGTCATTCATTTGCATCGGGACGTATTAACGGATATTTTCACAACCAGGTACCCGATTTATTTTTTAAATTAATGGCACTATATGTGGCAAGCAATCAGCTCTCTAGTATTCATTGGGCCATACCATTTGGACAAGAAGAAGTCAAGAATATGCTGGAACGGGCTGAGCAGGTGCTGGAATGGTATGACGGATTCAGAACATACATTCCCAATTGGTACAAGCCTGACAGCAGCACTTTATCTTGACTGGAAACTGAGAATGCAGCATGCACACATGAATAACTTTTGCTTAATTTACACGACACAAAGAGCCCATCTCAAAAAGGTGGGTTCTTTGTAGTATAAAATGGTACTCATCCCGTCCATCCTATTACATAGGAAGGTGGTGAGAAACAATGGCAAAAGATGTATTATGTGAAGTGAACAACTGTAAGTTCTGGGCACCAGGCAACAAATGCAACGCTTCTTCCATATATGTCGTTAGTAACCGTGGCAAACAGGCTAACAACTCGGAAGAAACGGACTGCAAGACGTTTGAAGCTAAAGTCTAATGGTTTATGGGGCAGCTCTCTTGATAAGAGCTGCCTTTTTACATTTCAAAAATCATTGTCACTGCTAATGATAATTATTATCATTCTCTATCCATAATATGCATCTTACATCTTTTTTTTTGAAATGGCTTCTTAACGGGGGTATTTTCTTCAGATCGCCAATCAGCATAACCCCTTACTTCCTTTTTCGGCTAATCCCGCGTAATAGCAAATATGCAATAACTAGGAGCGCGATCAGCTGCGCTGCAAAGGTCTCCCAAGTTGGATATGCTCCAAGCCAACTAACAGAAGGGAGTCCAGCCTGACTATGCGCTGGGATTTGACCTGCTATTTGCAAGGAATGAATACTTTCGCCAAGGAAGCGAATGACAAGATAATAAATAAGGACAGTAGCCGCAATAAAGAATGGACGTATTGGCAGCTTTGCACTGAAATAAATAATGGCGAAACCGAGAACGACTAATACGAGCAAAGCTCCTGCAATGCCGATTACAAGCTGAAGCGGCTCAATGGATGGCGCCATTCCAATGTAGAAGATTGCAGTCTCGGCCCCTTCACGTAATATAGCTAATCCAGATACAGCAAATAAAGACCAGAGACTTCCTTTTGCGAGCGCCCCATCCACCTGCTTGCCAATATAAGCATTCCAGGATTGCATATTAGATTTGCTATGCAGCCAGTTCCCAATCGTCAGCATCATCACAACCGCAAATAGACCAGTGATTCCCTCGATCAGTTCACGTGTGCTTCCAGATGCGACCTGAGCGATTGCATACGTAAGCACAATAGCCAGCACGGCACTAACCGCTAGTCCTGTTCCTGCACCCGCCCAAATATAATTACGTGCTGTCTTGTTGTCCGTACGTTTAACGTAGGCCAATAACGCAGCCAACACTAAGATGGCTTCAAGACCTTCACGCAGCAAGATGACAGCTGCATCCCATGCGCTGTAGGAAGTTGTGCTCGCAATAGCTTCAAGAGCAGGAAGCATCTTTCCAATGACTGTTTGCGCCTGCATCACATTAGGGGGACTCGACAGCAAATACCCCTGTACTTCAGACATCTGATTCTCCGTGTCTGTATATACCGTAGCAGACGAGATAGACACCTCTCCTTCAACAGAGGGCCATATCGTAATAAAGGCTTGCACATGCTGCGAGGCAAGCTCAGCGTTATTGGCTTGTAAAGCCTTATCGGCTTGTTGAAGCAGCACAAGCGCATCTGATAAACGATGAGTCTCTGCTGTTTTGCCTGCTGTTCCGTCCATCTTGCCTGCCCTGTAATCCTTAATAATGGCAATAAGATGAGTCAGTTCACTCTGCGCCTGCTTTTCCTTGGGCGGATCGGCTTGGAGCGCTACACGGATTAAGGTCATCTTGGTTTCAAGTTGACTGTAAACGGCAAAATTATCGTTGCGGATCGGATTCTCAATCTTCTTCCAATCATTAACGATTTTACGATAATCCGCCTGGGCTTGTTGGATCGCGCCTTGTGACAGACTCTCATGTGTTTTCTTGACCATGCCAAGCAATATCTCGGCAGTATCTTTGCCAGAAGGCTTATCTTTTTCACTCTGCGTACCGTCAACATATTCATTAACTTTGTTCGCTAATGCCGACAAACTCTCTTTTGCTTGAGCAGCATCCTTTTGCTTTACGGACTCTATTGCGGCCGCTAAGTGAACATTAATGTCACTCGCAATCGCAGTGGGCGCTTTATCTTTGATATCACTCCAAAACTGAGAAAACTGCTCCAGTTCTGTGGCCGCCGTCTCCCAGTTCTGCTGTCCGGTTTCAACAAGCGCCCCGCCAACTAAAGGCAGCAGTTGATCAACAGAGGGTACAGCTCCCTCTGCCACCATCACGCGGGTCGGTATAAAAAACATACTCACGATTAGAACCACCGCTATCGAACGCCCAACTGCACGGGAAGTGTATGAAAGCGGCCTAAGTAGATACAATGGACACAACCATTGTTGTATCCATTGTATCCGTGAACTTTCACTAGACATATTTGTTCTGAAACGTTTTGCCATGGTTTACACTCCCAACAATTTCCCCATATGTGAGAGCGGTTCTGCTAATGCGTCCAGGTTCTGACTCAGCCTGCGCACGTCTTCTTTTGTCAGTTCCGTATAAGAGACATAACCCTCTTCTTTTTTGAAAGGCGCTAATTCATCTGTTAGAGCTTTAAATTTTGTTTCGATCTGCTTGTCAAGCTCAGCATCTTTTTTCTCTAATTGAGGTTTCAATAGTTCATAAATTTTCTGAGCGCCTTCAACGTTCGCTGCAAAATCATACAAGTCTGTGTGTGAATAACGTTCTTCCTCACCCGTTACTTTAGATGTAGATACCTCATTTAATAATTCGACGGCTCCAGTCACTAGCAGCGATGCTTCAATTTCGACCGTCTCCACTTTGGCACGAAGCAGCTTGGCGTCACTTAACAAACGATCAGCGTACTCTTGTTGTCCGTCTGTCGTCTTCTTCTCCCAGAGGGCTTGTTCGATGCGGTGGAATCCACGCCAGTCCTTTGCCTCTACGTCCCCATCGCGCGCATCGATGTTCGGATCAAGATCGCCCAATGCTTCAGCAATTGGTTCGATTCGCTCGTAATGCATCCGTGCAGGAGCATACAATGATTTAGCTTTCTCCATGTCGCCGGACTTGACAGCTGCAACAAACTCACCCGTCAGCGTAACAAAGCTATCACATTCTTCAATGACGTATTTGCGGTACTGCTCGATCGCATCCTTGAAATCTGCCTTTTCTGCAGCTGGAGCTGTAGAAGTTGTTGTCTGTTCATTTGCTTGCGCTGCCGGCTTTTTCTCGTCTGCGCCGGATTGTGAGTTACAGCCTGACATTAATAGTGTAGATGTAATTAGGACGGCCGGGATCGCTTTGCGTAAATTCATAGTAAAAACTCCTCTAAATTAATTTAGTATATCTATTGAAAACAAACGATAACAATTAGGAACAGAAACTCTCTATAATAGCAAGCCGTTTGCACGGATGCACTAGCTTGTTCATTAAGGAGGCCAAGAGCCACCCACGAGATACGCCATGTATCTTCATGAGTGGCATCAAGCAGGCTCTGTTATTTGATTACTTCGACGATGTCGGCAGCAAATTCAGCACTTGCTCAAGCATCACGGATACTTCTGCTCTTGTTGCCATACCTGTTGGGTTCAGCTTGCTGCCGTCTCCTTTAACAATGCCCTCAGCGAGCATTGTCAGCACAGCTGCTTTGGCATAATCTTGTACTTTGCCTGCATCTGTAAAGCGAAGCAGCGCACTTGAATCGCCATTTTTGAATGTAAAACCGGACTTCGTCAATGCTTTGTGCAGCATAACCATCAGATCTTGTCTGCTAATAGCTGCTTCTGGGTTAAACTTACCTCCTTTAAAACCTTGTACAATCCCCTCAGCCTTCAAACTGGATATAGCTTCAGCGTAGTAACTGTTTTGTGGAACGTCAATAAATGCTGTGCTTGTTTGAGCAGATACATTCAACAATTTCATGAGCAGCAGTGCAAAGTCACCGCGTTTCATCGCAGCACCTGGCGAAAATGTTTGCTCTGACGTTCCTTTAATGATACCTTTGCTGCTTAGCAATTCAATCGATTTTTGAGCCCACTTGTGCTGCTGTAGATCAATGAACGATTTTGCTTGCTCTACACTGCCATTATTATTGGAGTTAGCTCCTTTATCGCCTTGATCTGTAGATGGCTTGTTATCCTTATTTTTATCAGTCGCAGTGTCTTTGTTCGCGCTTGGACTTGTATCGCTACCGTTAATACCAGATCCTGTACCGCTCGTACTTCCTGTATCTCCACTATTCGTAGTTCCAGACCCACCTTGATCAGGAGGTGTTACCGTGCCACCAGAGTTGTTCCGATCTGGCATAACAATTGATATTGCCGGCTTTTTAGGTCCATCTGCCAGTGCAGTAAAGACTAGCGATTTTCCTTCAGCTGTTACCATATATGCATGCGCGATTTCAGCATCTAGAAGAAGCTGCGCTGCAATCTTCTGAGTAATTATAGCTGCGTCATCCTGCGCGTTGACTGCCACTGCTATCTGCTTGTCGATAGCTCCGTCTGCAACATGTACGATCAGATTGCCAGCAGTGTTAGCACCCGACTGTACTTCAAGGCTAAATTTAGCTTTCATGCCAGTCTGACCAAAACTTCCAGCAACTTTAGTTTGCATGTCATCCCACGCTAAGCCTTCTACAGCCGAGCCATTTCCATTGTCGACTACACTCAAGTATACAAACTCATCAGAACCGCTACCCGGCTTCTGTTTTATAATAATACCTGCTGGAGATTCAGAAGTCATTACTTCATAGTTTTTTCCTTTAGGATGATGTAACAAAGCCGCTTTTAACACGTTAGCTGCTTCACCTAAAACTTCCTTATTGCTCCACCCGACATACAACTTCGTATTTAACGCAAGACTCCGACCCAAATAATCTATTGTTCTTACTTCCTCGTTATCAATGTACATCTGTAGTACCATAAGAGCTGTACCCGGACCATTTATGGGCTGGCCATTTGAGCCTGTGACATCCCCTGACAGTGGCAAGAAATATTCGCCCAGCACTTCAGTTGTCAGTCGACCTGCCTTGGTTACAGCAACATCACTTAATTTAACATTTGTATCAACCACTGCTAGAGATTGTGCATCTACTTTGACGGCTGCAACCGCCTGAAACGTATTGGACTTCACTCCAGCAGGCAAATTTATGAGCGCTCCCGACACAGTGAAGGTTTGCTCCTTCTTGATGCGCTTGTCATAACTAATGCTGCTTAATTGCCATTGTACATCCGTATTGATTAGGCTGCCGTCCGTTAATTGAACAGCTACTTGCTTAGGTAAACCAAAAGCATCAACTGTTGGAGAGGAGCCGTTGTTAATTCCTGTAATTTCAATCTTCGAATGAAGCTTATCCACGTAACGCATAGCATCAATTTGAACGGTTGCTTTTAGTTGTTCTTGAGGTGCCGCAACTCCGATTGGAAGGTGAACCAACGTTCCTTTCACTTCTATAGCTTGCTGCTGCGTATTGTCAGGGTCATATGTTGAGTTTACCAAATCCCATGTGATGTCAACTTTAGCTTGATCCCCATTGGTTAACGTAATGTCTGTCTGCTTAGGCAAATAAAACGCAAGTGCTGTCTTGCTAATACCATTAGGCACATGTGCTACCTCAATTGCGCTAACCTTGGTCACTTCATTCGCCTTCGCAACTTTTACTGTCGCTTTTGCGATGATGGCATTTGGGTTTTGCAGCCCACGAACATCGCCATCAACCATCCCCACAACTTCAAACGTTTGTGCTTCCAGCTTGTCAGGGTCATAGGAACTGCTTGCCACATCCCATTTGATCGGAACATGCATTTCTTTCTGGTCTTCTAATGTAGCTGTCACTTCCTTCGGTAACCCTAATGCATCTGCTGATTTAGTTGTATGATACGGTACACCACCCACTTCAACTGGCTTAAAGAATGTAATGGAACGGGCAGCTTTAAAGGACACCTTCACTTTTGCCAGCAGTCCACTCTTGTTCTCTACACCGACTGGCATTCCGTAGCGATCTCCTAATCGGCCCGTAAATTCCACACTGTGAGCTGCTTTTTGGTCCGGATCATAGCTGCTTTGATCCCATGTAATAGAGATAATTTCAGTTGAATGATCATCAAGTGTCACTTCTACCTCCCTCGGTAAATCGAGGCTGTAGAAGCTAGTGCCGTTTAGGACATCATCAACATCCGGTAATGCAGCTATACTTACGACTTGCTTTGGTGCATCTATTGTAATATTAGCTGTAGCTACGATGTGATTCGGGTTCGAAATGTTCACAGGGAGCGAAGAACCCCAAGGATTCCCACGCAGCTTTCCTTCCGCCACAAAAGTACCACCCGTACCGTTTTCCGGATTATATGCATTAAATGACCATCCTACATATAATTCCGTTTCACTGCCATCGCTTAGTTGTACTTTTACTTTATCCGGCAAGGAAAATTCAAACGCTCTTGTTCGATAGGGATAAGATGAGTCTGGAATCGCCTCCACTGAAACGATATCATAAACAGCTTGAGTTACGCTCGCTGGATTCACAGCAGGTGACGTTAGTGCTGCGCTTTGAACTGCAGCATTATTTTGCTGGATATCAATTGGTGCTGGCTGAAGTGTACTGTCTGCAGATACCCATGCTGGTAGAACTAAAGATGCAAGTAAGCTCGTAGATACGAGCACGTTAAAGATTTTCTGTTTCTGTCTCATTTGTGTGTACTCCCCTGTTATGTAATAGATATGTATACTGCAATATTGAAAATGATTCTCAATATCAATTAGCCGCAGGACAAATTATTAATTAAAATTTAATAGTTGTCAATCTTTTTTTGAAAAAGGATACCGGACACCGTTGCGGACGAGGTCTGTGTGAACGAGGATACTCCTCTCCATAGACGATCCAAGCTGAGTATGTAAGTACGTGTACCACAGAGAAGCAGACCAAAGGAACTCGTATAGAGAACAAGACTAATCACATTCATATTGCCAGACAAAATAAAGTTGATATGCATAAATAAGCAAATGAGAATACTCGGCAGCGTAAACAAACCAACGATCAACAATATCCCGACAGCGATTTGCACACAAGGGATCACATAGTTATAAAGATCTACATATGGCAAACACATCTGCTTGATAAACTGCTTGTATAGCTGCGGTACATGAGGTTTTGTTAAGGCCGTTTCTAAATAATGACGCAAAAATACGCTTGGCTGTCTAAACCAGCCTTTGTCCGTAATCTTCGTAATACCTGCCAATAACCACCCTACTCCAAAAGAAATTCGCATAAGCACAACTGCAAACGTAAAAAAGTGCTGCTTCCATACTTGTGAAAAACTCATCCAGTAAAACTCCTCTTCCGTTGTAATTGAAAACGATTCTTATTATCAATAGATTCAGTTCACTTGTCAATACGCCACTAAAATAAAAAACAGAACGGTTAGTCCCTTCATAATGAAGGTTTTAACTGTTCTGATTGCTTTTAATATTGTTTAATTTATAATTATTCAAAATATATACATTTTAGATCTATAAGTTTTATAATTCAGTAATTACTTATTTTGAAGTGTGTACACCCTACCCCAAACAAAATCAAAGACCACACCTACCTTTAAGGCAAGTTACACGCTATACAACTGCGTATCGGTTAACGCTGGTCCAAATTCAAATTAATAAATAGATCTAATAAATGGCGGGTATTTATTATATACATAAATTATTCATTTTATATACAAGCGATTCATCAGAAAAATAGGACCATCCATTTACTGAATGATCCTACCTTCAAATGAGACTTTAGCTGCTATAATTACTGAGCATTAAGCCTGCTTTCTGCCTTTCGGCGCAGCATTTCTCTCGATCGCGATACAGAAAAGAGCAGCAGTGCAAGCCAAATGAGTATAAAAGCAAACAATTGTGGTTGGCTGAAAGGTTCATGAAATAAGAACAAACCTAATAGCAGCATAATCGTAGGCGCAATATATTGAAGAAAACCAACTAATGTAAATGATATTCGCCGTGCCCCGGCTGCAAATAACAACAATGGAATCGCAGTTACGATACCTGTTCCCATGAGAAGTAAAATGGTTGACATATCCTGATCCCACATAGAGACCCCGCTGTGATCAAAAAAGAGTAGGAAAATAAGGGCAAAAGGTGCAATGATCAGCGTCTCTATCGTTAACCCCGCCCATGCTCCTACCCCTACTTTTTTCTTAATCAGACCATAAAAGGAGAAGGTTGCAGCTAATGTTAAGGCTGCCCACGGGAATCTTCCGTAATAAACCGTGAGACAAAGCACACCAACGCCCGCAATAACGACAGAAGCCCATTCTATTTTGTTTAAACGTTCCTTCAAGAAAAAGGTAGCTAGAAATACGTTCAGCAAAGGGTTGATATAATAGCCCATACTAGCTTCAAGGACATGGTCACTTTTAACAGCAAAAATAAATACAAGCCAATTCACACTAATGAGCATTGCGGCCAATATCATACTAGTAGCTTGTCTTTTATCGGTAAACACAGCTTTAATCTCTGCCGTTACTCCTTTTAATTTGCCTGCCGCAAGCAGAACAACAACCATAAAGACTAACGACCAAACGATGCGGTGAGCCAACACCTCTTCGGCAGGGACCGAACCGATTGATTTCCAATAGATTGGTAATACTCCCCACATCAGATACGATAATCCGGTTGCAAGCACCCCCATCGAATACGGGCTCTGCTTCATGTTCATGATGATCCTCCACTCCAACTATCGATATAATATGTAAATGATGACTCTACTATATCAAAATTTATATAGCTTGGGGGAATCATTTTATGTGCCTTCATATCGATGCCTAAATCTGCAGCATCTTATGTGTTGGACCAATTTGACTTTTCTTATACCATTGAAAACATTGGATCATTATGGTTAGCCATAAGCCGCTTGCCAGCAAGGCACCTATAATGTCGCTAGGAAAATGCGCGCCTAGATACACACGGCTAATACCAATCATGGCAACTAGCAAGCAGTTGAATATAACAAGCAAAATACGGCCCGCTCGTGAAGTCAAGTGCCCCCAAAACAGAAACGTGATCGCACCATACAGCGCAAGCGCCCCCATCGTATGACCGCTCGGAAAACTGTAACCCTTCTCCTCTACCAAAAGATGAATGATCGGACGTTCCCGTTGAATCAAATACTTTAATATTTGATTCCATATTGCGGCACCACCTAATACACTAAATAAGAACAAAACCTCAATCCGAAGTCCTAACCCAAAGTACAACAAGCCTCCTGCAATTAGCCCCAGCAGCACCGCTAGTTTAACCGAACCTATTGCAGTAACCACTTTCATTACTCCGGTCAGACCAGTAGACTCAAAACTTTGCACAAATGCTGCCATATTCAGATCGTATTCGTGAACAGCTCTACAATTAATTCCGATTGAGAGTGCCCCTAGAGCTGTGAAGAGTAACACACTTAATCCAATCAAGAAACGGTTCGAAATGTAATAACGTTGAATAGATTTCACTTGCTGTCCTTCTTTCATTTCGTAGTATTGGTGACAGCAGCCTCAACCCTCACTGGGATGTCTAATAGGAATTCGTCCTTATGAAGGTGAACACTTAAGACGAATCCCATGGCCACCATATTTGTAAGTAATGCACTTCCCCCATAACTAATAAAGGGCAGTGAGATTCCAGTTAGCGGCATTAAGCCAATATGCATACCAATGTTTACAAAAATTTGGAATACTAGTATACCCAAAATACCGAGAACAAGGTACGCTCCGCCAATATCCCTGCATTGCTTCACAATAAGCACCATTCGATAAATTAACATGAAATAACACAATAGCAGGGTAGACGATCCCAAAAATCCATAATGCTCCCCGATAACAACAAAAATCGAATCCGAATATGCATAAGGAATAAAGCCACGGCGCAAGTAAAACCCCATATTGCCGCTCAGTCCACCAGAACCGATCGCATTCATCGCGTTATTTACATGCCATGCCTTGTCGGCATCACTAGTTGGGTCTAGAAACGTCTGAATCCTCGATAATTGATGGGGCTGCACAATTTTCGCTAACAGTTCTTGATCGGTATAATACAACCAGCATATCAAGCCAATTGAAATTGTGATCACACCCATGCAGAGCAGCATATACATAGCACGTATATTGCCAATCCATAACATGCTAAGCAATACGCCAACAAAGACAAGCGCCGTCCCCAAATCTGGCTGCTTCAAAATCAAGAGCAGAGGGATAAGAAATACGATGCAGATTGGTAATAAGTCTTGTAAAGGACGAAGACTTTCGCCAGCACGCTTACTTAATAAATAGGCTGCAAGCATAACCGTTGCCAATTTCATCATTTCTGAAGGTTGAAGTTGAAAACCTCCAATACTTAGCCAACGAATTGCTCCATTAATATTTTCACCAGTAAACATCACAACAACGAGCAAGCCAATTCCTACCCCATACAGCACATAAGACAGCTTGGATATAAGGATTCGATAATCCACAAGCCCGATACACAGCATCGGAATGCAAGACAGGGCAACCAATACAATGTTGTTTACATGTAAACCATGTAAAGCCGTATTGGCAGTTGCTTCATAGATAGCGATAGTGCCGATCACATGAAGACAGAGCAGCGTTGCCAGCATCCATTTGTCCATATTCCAGAGCTTATTAAGCATGATTATCAGCAGCCTTTGTCCGGGTATATCCCAAAATGCTCATCAAAAAAGCTCCCCTCTCAGAGAGCTTACAATGATCATCTGTGTATCGAAACAGATTACTCTCCTTGGTCCAAGTCAGACGGCCCACGGTATCCCTTTTGCTTCCATAGTTTAATGTCATTGTCCCTCCATACGTAGATATCAAGTCCTTTTTCTTCCCTGCCCAGGCTCCAACCCAGCATAATGTCGGACGTTCCGTCCTGATCCGCATCTCTAATAGCTGCGTAATCCAAGCCGTACCCCGATCCCGCTGTGTCCCAGATGATACGCCACTTATTTCCGTGCTGCTTAAACAAGGCTGCCTTAATCAGCTTCTCGTTACGGGTGCTCTCTTCATACACCACAACAGCTTCATCAACGCCGTCTCCATCCACATCTCCGTACGAAATACCACTGCTTCCTGTCCCGTGAGCAGAGTTCACCACCTTGGAGCCCTCAGGTAATAATTCTCGAAAGCTTGCATGAGGGAATATTACATTTCCTGAAGGTGGATTAATTAGGTCCTCTGGGGCAGCAGGCATTCCACAGCCGCTTAACCAGCATAATGATGCTATCGACATACCTGCCAAGATTCGTCTTCCTGTCATTTGGATATTGACCTCGCTTGTCAACGTTCTAATGTTATTGTATACAGACATCTCGTCTAAAAGGTTATGAAATCGTTAAAGTTCTTGCTATTGCTTCGCGGCAGACAAATATGAACTTTAGTACCGTGTCCCGGTATACTATCGATCAAGAGCTCGCCTTGGTGCAGCTTGATGATCTCTGCACATATGGACAAGCCAAGACCACTTCCTGCTCTCTTGTGCGTTCCCTTGTAGAACTTGTTTAACACGTGATCTATGTCTTGCGGATCTATCCCTACACCAGAATCTTCAATAGTAATGACAATTTGTTCCAAAGATGAGTGGGTGTATATTTGAATGTGACCTTCAGCTTCAGTAAATTTTAGCGCGTTGTCCAATAGATTAATCAATACTTGCTTTAATCGATTCTCATCGGCGAGAATCATTTCCTGATTTTGATCTGCTTTCACTTCCAGTAGAATGCCTAGTCTCGCAGCCCTTGGTGCCAATTGTGCACTTATATGGCTCAGCAGTGCGGACAAATGAACTGGAGCACGAGTCAACTCGATGCGACCATTATCCAGCTTGGAGAGATCTAATAATTCATCAACCAGCTGAGTAAGCCTGTCTGTTTCCGATTCAATGATGTCCAACCCTTCTGTAAGGAGCTGCTGACACTTAGTGTTATCTGGCTTTAATGTGACCACCCAGCCTTTAATAGAGGTTAACGGTGTTCGAATTTCGTGGGAGACTGATGAAATAAAATCATTTTTGAGCTGCTCGTTGCGTGTTATTTTAACAGCCATCGTATTTAACGTATCTGCCAATGTGCCGAGCTCATCCGCGTATCGTTTCTTTGCTCGAACCGTAAAGTCCCCTTCCGCCATTCGATCAGCTGCCAGCTTCAGGTCTCGAATGGAGCTCGTAATCATACGTGAGAGTACAACGCCCAATCCAGCAACGATGACAATCACTATTAAACCGACACTAATAAGCATTGTTGTAATGTACCTGATGGTTGCCATCGTTTCTGTAAGAGAGGTAATAAATCGAACGACACCTACTGTAGTCTGCTTGGCTTGTAGCGGATAAGATACGGCCATCACAAGTTCATTTGTAAGTGGATCTCGCCCCTTCCATACTCCTGCCTCTCCGTATTGTGCCTTCCCCAGGTCCGGAAATTGGAGCCGAGTCAGCAGCTTGTATGACCCTTCTGAGGAATCTTGAAGGAGCATCCCCCTTGAGTCAATAATTTGTACTTGAGCCGTGGTATTTTCAGCAAACCCTTTGAGCAGCCGTTCAGACTGCTCTACGATATTTTCGTCAGCAAAATAATGATGAAAGAAAGAAGCGGATATTTCCGCTTGATTGGCTAAGATGCGTTCCACGTTGTTTACGTAATAATAACGAACTGCCGTTATTAGCAATACTTCCAAAATAAATACTGTAATGAAGATAACGATGAAATAACTTCCAACTAGTCGTTTTTGGATGCCAAAGTGTTTAATCATCTTTTCTCCAGCGATACCCTCTTCCCCATACTGTTTCGATAAGCTGGGGCTTGGAGCAGTCGTCTTCAATTTTTTCCCTCAGTTTGCGAACGTGTACATCTACCGTCTTTGGGTCACCTACAAAGTCTTCTCCCCACACTAGATTCAGCAGATCATCACGAGTTAGAGCCATGTTCGGATGCTCCAAAAATACGCGCATCATGTGGTATTCTTTGGGTGTTAATTCAATTGTACAGTCATGCTTATACAATTGATTAGCATCCAGGTCTAGTCTGATCGCACCGGAGGTCAGCACAGTTCTCGTCGGAATTGCTGCATGCTGCGTGCGACGCAGCACCGTATTAATTCTGGCCACCAGTTCAAGCGGATTAAATGGTTTAACGATGTAGTCGTCAGCCCCAAGTTCCAACCCCCTAATCTTGTCCAGATCTTGACCTCGTGCTGTTAGAAAAACGATGACGACATGTGGATCTATCGCCCTAAGTTCCTTGCAAATGTGAAAACCGTCCATGTCAGGCAGCATTATATCGAGAACAATAACATCTGGCTTACTTTCCTTCAGGCACTCCAGTGCTGTCCTCCCCAGAGCAGACTCTGTGACGGTAAACCCGCTTCGCTCCAGGTTAATCGTAATAAAACGTCTAATATGAGCATCGTCTTCGACAATATGCACATGATTCCGTGGTATGGTCGTCATAGCGCCTCCTAATAACCATGTATTTCAAACTTATAATGTGAAATTATACCTAATAACATAAAATACCCTCTAGTATAACTAGAGGGTACCTCCAAACACATCAACTTATCCGTTTCCACAAGTTGAGTGTTGCCATTTATACATAAAAGATTACTTCCGATGGTATCCCTATATGTCAACAATGTCAACCAAACCGGCAGCTTCATCTTTTAGGCGCTTCACATCATCCGACGCTATCCCTCGATTATCCGCCAGCATTACGTGTCTCTTTTTGTAAACTGATATAGACATTTAGTGTCTCCATCCGCAATACATTGCATCCGCTTCACGTCTGCATCTAGCAAACTTCCAAATAGAGCAAGCTCACAAGCACATGCTTGTCGATAACGAAGTGCAACCTGGGACACTGGACAATTGGCTTCTTCAAACGAATACGAACCGTCCAGATTCTTTTCTAACGTGACCATATATCCTTCTTTGTCCTGGATCGCAGCTAATGTTGCTATGCGCTCTTCAAAGCCTCGACCTAACATCGCCGTTTCGTATTTACGCTCTATCCGATTCCTCCTTTGTTCAAATAACTGATTGATATAATCTTCCCCAAACAATTGGTCAATTTCATCCATTAGTTCTGTAGCAAGAACATCGTATTGATGCGGAAATAACTGCTCAGCTGCTATTGTTAACTGATATACAAAACTGGGCCTCCCAACACCAACATGCTCGCACTGCTTGCTGATCCGGACATATTTCTCTTTCTGCAGTGCAATCAAGTGTCTGCGCACAGCCATTCCTGTTAATTCCAACTGTTCCGACATTTGTTGAATGCTTGCTGCGCCAAGCTTTTTCAACAACAATACAATATCTCGCCTAGTTGAGGAAAAGCGTAATGCAGCAGCATGATCGTGCATGGATATCCCTCCTTCTGCTTAATCGCGATCTGATGCCGAGTTGAGACTATTGCTGTCAAGACATTCTCCGATTGCCCTGTTTATTCTAGGCTGTAAAGACATTTACACCACTGTAGCTCCTATCGAATGGATTCGTTATAACGTCGGTTTACTTCTTCCCAGTTCACTACATTCCACCAGGACGACACAAAGTCAGGACGTTTGTTCTGATACTGCAAATAATAGGCATGTTCCCACACATCAACGACGAGAATCGGTGTCTTCTGCTCCATAAGTGGAGTGTCCTGGTTGGCAGTGCTCATCACTTCCAACTTCCCGTTATGCACAACAAGCCACCCCCAACCGGAGCCGAACCGACTTAATGCCGCTGCTGTTAATTCGTCTTTTAATTGCTCGTAACTCCCAAATTGCTTTTCAATGCCTTTGGCAATATCGCCATATGGTTGACCGCCACCGATTGGACTCATAATAGACCAATACAAACTGTGACCATAATGTCCTCCACCATGATTACGCACGGTGGAACGGATATCCTCCGGAATCTCGTCCAAGTTACTCAGTAATTCCTCGATTGTTGCATGTTGGAATTGGGGGTAACTTTCCAACGATTTATTTAAGTTTGCAACATAAGCTGCGTGATGCTTGCCGTGGTGAATTTCCATGGTTTTAGAATCCAAATATGGCTCTAACTCGTCATATGCATAAGCCAATTTTGGTAGTGTAAAAGGTCCCATTGTAGTATTCTCCTTCCAAGTTGATTCGTTTGATCACCCTAAGTTTACTAGAATAAAACAATTTTGTATACTGTCAATTTTGTTTCCTTAGGTAAACTTTTTTTGTTTTAGAGTAATCTTCCCTTTAAAAATAAGAAAGAGAGAACGCATCTATGCGTCCTCTCTTATAGGGGTGTGACATTACTAAATTTACTCATGCCAAACTTAATAATCCATTATACCTATTTCTTAATACGGAAACTAATCGTTGTTCCCTGACCTGACTCGCTTTTCACCGTCAAACCTTTGCCGTTAAGCTGCTTCAACCGCTGATGTGTATTAATGAGGCCAATACCACCCTTGTGACTTGGATGTTTTTCAAGCAAATACTTCATCTTATCAGACGCAATGCCTACACCATCATCCTCGACCGAAACTTCAGCTTCCAAGCCGTGTGTTCTTATCCGAATCCAGATCGTTCCTCCTTTGGAACGCTTCGCAATGCCATGTCTGACTGCATTTTCCACGAGAGGCTGAATCGACAACGGGAGAACTTGAAACTCAATTCCATCCTCTATATCCCACTCCACGTGAAGTCTATCATCATAACGTTCTTGTTCTATCCATAAATAGGAGCGAACCAGCTCAAGTTCATGTTGTATCGAAATCAGCTGCTCGGCGTTGCGAAAGTCAAAACTAGCACGTAGATAGTCACTAAATGCTTGCAGCATCATCCTCATACGTTCCAGATCAAATTCACTTAGCGCCACTATGGCATTAAGCGTGTTAAACAAAAAATGCGGCTGAATTTGCGATTGGAGCCACGCGGCTTCCATTCGAAGCTGTTCGTTTACGGACTTACGAATTCCAGTCAGCGAATATACACGGCTTCTCAATTCCGCCGCATCTACTGGCTTCGTGACATAATCATTAGCGCCTGACAGGAAGCCGGATTCGATGTCCTCTGTCCGACTGCGCGCTGTCAGCAGCAGAATGGGCAGCTCCGTTAAGGAATACCGCTTCCTTATCGAGGCGGTCAACTCGTAGCCGGACATACTAGGCATCATGACGTCAATGATAACAAGATCCCACTCATTAGTCTCCAATTGTGTTAATGCCTCTTGAACACTGGTTGTAGTAAACATATCGTATTGTGATGGCGACAGCACACTGCTCAATATGTTTAAATTAACGGGATCATCATCTATTGCTAGTACACGAGGCCGACCTGGCGGAAACAGCGAGATCGGTATGCAATCTGTTAAGCAATCCGTTGCTGCGGCTTCTGGGTTGTTTACAAGAATCCTTGTTACTGATCCTACTGATTTTGCTGCTGCTTGATGTTCCTTGAGGGTATCAATTGCACCATCTACAGACAGCGTCGTTGTCCCATCTTCTTCTACACCTTGATTTGCAATCGGTAGTGTAAAGGTAAATGTAGTGCCTTGCCCTACGACCGAGCTAACAGTGAGCTCTCCTTTATGGAGTTCGATCAGCTGCTTACTTATGCTTAATCCAAGTCCCAGCCCCCCTGCACTGCTGCTTTCATCCGCATTTCCTTGTTCATAGGGCAGGAAAATAGTATGTAATAAGTTTTCATCAATCCCGACTCCGGTATCCGTAATAGAGATAAATGCCATCTCTCCTTTGATGCCTGCCTGAACGGTTATCGTGCCCTGATCGGTAAATTTCACGGCATTATGCAGCAAATTAAAAAGTACTTGAATGATACGGTTCTCATCTGCTGTAACGAATGGAAAAGTATCCGGGATTTGAAGTACAAGTTTTATCGGCTTGCCCTCTGCCATTATGCGCATCATATCTACTGCGCCCACAGCAACAGATCGGATACTAAAAGTAGAAACATGCAGTTTTACTTGACTTTCCTTCAGTCGTGTAATATCAAGTAAATCATTTAACATCAACGACATTCGTTTACCGACGGATATCAACAACTTTAATTTCGCGCGATTGGCTTCTATGTCCTTTAAATTCTCGTTTTCTAGGACGGTCTGTGCAATCGTAAGTATGCCGTGCAGCGGGTTGCGGAGTTCATGTGACGTATTCACCAAAAAGTCATCTTTGCGCTTATCCGCTTCTTGTAGTTGTTCCGCCAGTCGGGATGATTGCTGCGCACTACGTAAATATCGCTTAAACCAAAATAAGGAGAAGGCGATAAAGCCCGCAATAACATCAACGGGATAATAACCCATTTCCATCCATACTGTATTTTTAACGACACCCCAAATTATATTTGCTGTAACTGCCGTTGTGCCAAGCAGCAAATATATGGCATCCGTATCCCCTCTGCAAAGTGCGCGAAATGACATTACAGGTACAAACAAATACGGGAAAAGCACTATAATCGTATGGATATAATCTACTACGATGTTCATAGGGAAAGGCTGCAATATAGTACATAGTACAAACGCAGCACACACCATCATATAACCACGCAACCATTTACGCCGCAAATACAAAAAAGATGCTGGTAACAAATGATGGACATAATGGAGCAAGCTTAACGCTACACCCAAAAAAGAGAGATAATACAACTTGTGCATCCATTCAAATGATAGTGACAGCCCATGTAACAATAGTCGATCATCATCAATTAATATCGCCATGATTGCAAATAGGTTCAAGAGAGCAAAGGAAAGCAAAGCTTTATGTCGAATTCCGATTGCGAACATAAGAACGGGATATAAAGCGTGTAAAAGAAGAATTAAGCATACCGCTAATTGACTGCCGATTGATAACCATTCCACGTTACGGATAGCTTGCTCACTGCCAAGCTTAACAGACCCAAACAGGCCACCCGTCATACGGTCGTCATAATTGGCCGCTTGAATCACTATTTCAAGCTCGCGTTGATCCGTTGTGAAGGTGACTGTATACGGAACATTACGAGCGATATAATCATTTGCACGGGTTGCCGGTTGACCCGCATGCCCCATTAAACGGCCATTCACATACACCGCGGACGATGATGACACACTCGGCACTCTAATGCTGTAGAGCTGCTGCTTGGAAGTTGGCATAAGTAAACGCAGGCGATAGGAACCATACCCAAATGTCGAGTCAGTCGCGTTGGATATTTGTGCACTCCAATTGCCTGGTACTTGTATGGGCACGCCTTTATTGGGCGTAAACGGGACATCATCAGCTCGATTGTTCGTATACAAAAACCGATGCGGGTAGAACTCCCATTCACCGTTTAAGGATACGGACTGATTCTGTCCGACTTCCCAATATCGCAAATCGATTAGTCCTTGTTGTGCCATCGGATGTACCGCAGGCGCAGTAAGGAAGATCCAGCACAAACGGATACCCGTAAGGAATGCTAGAAATATACCGATAAGTAGAAACACTTTTTTCTTTGTCATAGGGCAATGGTAGCCGGAGGCGAATAAGGTGTCAAGCACCAAATTAGGGACTATCCCCCATCTCCATCAAGCTAATCGTTTTTATATACCCCTTAACTGAAAATTTTCTAATTCTACAGCCAGCTACTTGGAGTAGTCAGCTCATTTTTTTGTTTTGATGACACTTATTGTTCTCAAGCTGGTGGACATGGCAGACAACCCTGAGGTTAAATAAATTCCAATGTTGAAACAAGATGTGTCGTATTTTACATCTATATATTTGATGGAATTTTACATACAAATCCCACTAATTTGCGAATAAATATACAAAAAAAGGGTAAGAGATAACAATAACTTGTTATCTCTTACCCTTAATGATGTAAGGAGGCTAATGCAGCCTGCCCGTAAATCCGTAAATTATTTAAAGCAATACCGCTCTATTCGACGTCAAACAACTTTTGTTGAAATTTCGATATCGCGGCATATTCTTCTTCCAACTTGCGAGGGATCGAAATAAATATCGGTAGCAGTTGATGATACAACTCCGCATGTTCCTTAATAGGCTTATGCTGATGAGTAGCACCTACCATGTCGGATACGATATCAAAGGAATCGATGCGACCTATCGCATATAAACCTAGTACGACTGCTCCTAGACAGGAACTTTCGTAACTTTCCGGTACGATCACTTCCTGATCAAATATATCAGCCATGATCTGGCGCCATAAGGCTGAACGAGCAAACCCTCCGGTAGCATGAATCTTCCGCGGACGCCCGATGCGCTCTTCCATCGCCAGCAGTACAGTGTAAAGATTGAAAATAACGCCTTCAAGAACTGCACGGATCATATGTTCTTTGCGATGATGCATCGTCAAACCAAAGAAGGAGCCGCGTGCATCTGCATTCCATAATGGCGCACGTTCACCAGTCATGTACGGATGGAACAACAAGCCATCCGCTCCTGGACGTACCTGTTCCGCGATACTTGTCAGCAGATCATAAGCATCGATGCCCAGCCGCTTGGCTGTTTCTACTTCTGCTGCTGCGAATTCGTCACGGGCCCAACGGAACAGCATGCCCCCGTTGTTAACTGGACCGCCAATAACCCAGTGCTTGTCGGTCAAAGCGTAACAGAAAATGCGGCCTTTAGGGTCCGTAACGGGTCGATCGATAACGGTACGAACTGCTCCACTCGTTCCAATTGTTGCCGCGACTACCCCAGGCTCAATAGCATTCACGCCAAGGTTAGAGAGCACACCGTCGCTCGCCCCAACAATAAACGGAGTGGCAACTGTCAATCCCATTGCTGCCGCATGCGTCGCATCAAGTCCTTGCATTAAATGAGTTGTCGGTACTATTTGCGACAATTGGCTGCGCTGAATACCTGCAATACGCAGTGCTTCTTCATCCCAATCCAGATCATTCAAGTTCATCATCCCGGTTGCGGATGCAATCGAGTAATCCACTACATACTCATGAAACAGCTTGGCAAACACATATTCTTTAATTGAAATAAACTTGGCTGATTGACGAACAAGCTCAGGCTCCTCTGCACTCAAATACATCAACTTCGTAAGTGGAGACATGGGATGAATAGGCGTGCCGGTCCGTAAATATAATTCATGGCCGTTCAGCTCCTGTTTCAACCTCATGGCATAATTACTGCTGCGATTATCTGCCCACGTCATACATGGTGTGAGCGCCTTGCATGTACCATCTACTGCAATAACACTGTGCATTGCCGAACTAAACGAGACAAACATGATATTCCCCGGGCTGACTGCACTTTCCGCCATAACCTGCTTCACGGTGTGAATGACCGCTTCGAAAATAAGCTCCGGGTCCTGCTCCGCTATCGTCGCATTCGGTGTATATAAAGGATAGCCCTTGCTGCTCTTTGCTACTACCCGTCCATTTTCTTCGAATAGTACAGCCTTTGTGCTTGTAGTCCCAATATCAACACCGATCATATAATTAATTATACTCATTGGTAAACCTTCTTTCCCGCTATCCTACTTGTTCATTCTCTTGTTGTACCTGTTGTACTTTTTGTGTCTACAAGACAACACTGAGTAGAAGTATAAACATCAACCCCACAAGAGACAATAGCGTTTCCATGACCGTCCATGACTTTAATGTTTGAGGGACGGACATATTAAAAAATTCCTTAACCATCCAGAACCCAGCGTCATTTACATGCGACAGTACGATTGAACCTGCTCCTGTCGCCAATACGACAAGCTCTACGTTTGCTCCTGGGTTCATCGCCAGCACAGGAGCGACGATACCAGCCGCCGTTGTCATCGCTACGGTCGCCGAACCAGTAGCAACTCGAATCAAAGCCGCCACGAACCAAGCAAACAAAATAATATTAACGTTGGCTTGCGTGGCAATTTCAGCGATTGCGCCCCCAACGCCACTGTTAATCAATACTTGCTTGAACGCGCCGCCTCCGCCAATAATCAGTATGATGGTTGCAGTAGGAGCCAAGCACTCACTTGTAAAGCGCGACAAATCTTCTTTCGAAAAACCTCTCGCAAATCCAAGCGAGAAAAAGGAAAAGACAACGGCAATAAGCAAGGCCATAATTTCATGACCAATAAATTCGCAAAATACAGTGATACTACGTGTTGCCTCCGGATCAACGATGTGAGCAACTGATCCAATCAACATAAGCAGAACAGGCAGCATAATCGTAAACAAGGTAATGCCAAAGCCAGGCAACTTCCGATCGCCCTGCAAAGCAAACTGTTCGGCCAACTTAGCGGGTGGTTCAAGTTGAATACGCTTACCAATAAACTTACCAAATACTGGTCCTGCAATTATAGCGGTAGGCAGACCAATAAATAAGGAGTAAAGAATCGTCTTGCCTAAATCAGCCTGATAAGCATCGATTGCAATCATCGGTGCAGGATGCGGTGGCACAAGGCCATGGACAGTAGACAAACCGGCCAGAATAGGTATCCCGATCTGCAGCAGCGGCATCTTAGTCTTGCGGGCCACTGTGAATACAATTGGAATCAAGAGAATTAATCCGACCTCAAAAAAGACCGGTATACCGACGATAAAGCCAACAAGCATCATTGCCCAATGTACTCTCTTCTCTCCAAACCTGTCAACAAGTGTTGAAGCGATCTGCTCCGCACCGCCCGATTCAGCCATCATCTTGCCAAGCATCGTGCCTAGTGCGATAACGATAGCAATCGTCCCTAGTGTTCCGCCAAGACCACCCGTAATGGAATTCACGACCTCTAGCGGCTTCATCCCGGACAACAATCCGAGCATCAAGGCTGACAAGAGCAGTGTAACAAAGGGATTCCATTTATATTTTGCAATAAATACAATCAGAAACACAATGGCAAGCAATGTCCAGATAAGCAATGTTGCATTGTGGCTGAGGCCGAAAATACTAGTCATCAATGAATCCCCCTTGCTGTATGTTAGCATTTACTTTTCTTGGTGTTAGCATGCCCTACTTATCGTGTATACTTGTCGACAAGTTTGCGCAAAAGGAACTGTTTGTCCCTTAAAATTGTGGTAAGCTCTTATGCAGCGTCTGACGAGAGTCTGCAAAATATTCCCTTACGACTTGTTGAATCGTATCCGAATTGTGTGACTGAAGCCCAGTAAGCATCGTTCGATGCTTGTCAATAACCTCACTTAGCTTCTGATCTCCTTTAGAGAAGATCTCCTCTGTTGTAATCAGCATCACTGTCATAACGATATGTCGAATGCTTGTCCACAAATGAAGGATCCGCTTATGCTCAGCTGCCATTACGATAGCTTCATGAAATGAGAAATCCTGAAAGGCGAAGTCGACTACATCGTTATACTTTACTGCCAACTCCATTTTATCAATCATCTGATTACATTTCATTACTAAAGAATCTTGATTGGCATCTGCCAGCCGCTGCTGAACAAAGCTCTCTATAAGGAAACGAACATCATACAATTCCTCCATGTCATTGGCGCTTAACCCCAGCACGATCGCTCCCATCCGCTCCAAGCGAATTAAGCCTTCATTTGACAGCATTTTTAATGCCTCTCTCACTGGAGATCGACTTGTTCCAAATTCAGCAGCTACTCCGTTCTCTGAGATCACTTCACCGGGTCGAATCGTCCCCTTAATGATCTGTAGACGTAATTCACAAGCAATGGAATCCCCTAGTGAAGCTCCCTGAAGCCATGCGGCTGGATAATGCATTAGACTCAACTCTCCTAATAAGTGTTTATTCGCCCATATATACTAGCTATGTTCATTCTATCACATCAACTTATGAACATGCCATGAAGCCATACGATAGTGGGCTTATATTCATTTTAGGAGACGTATATTGTCATCGTGCTTTAATTACTTTTCACAACGCCATGACCACCAAACTCATTTCGTAGTGCCGCGACAATCTTGCCATGGAAAGTATCAGAATCTAATGAGCGGTATCGCATAAACAGCGACATGGCTATCACTGGCGCACTTGCTTGCAGTTCAAGAGCTGTTTCTACTGTCCATTTCCCCTCACCTGAGCTGTGCATAATTCCGCTGATTCCTTCCAGCTTTGGGTCTTTTGCAAAAGCGTTTTGCGTTAAATCCATCAACCAACTGCGAATTACTGATCCATTGGACCAAACACGCGCAACTTGCTCGTAGTCGTATTCGAAGTCACTTTTGTCTAGTAATTCGAATCCTTCCGCAATCGCTTGCATCATTCCGTATTCAATTCCATTATGGATCATTTTAAGGAAGTGTCCGCTGCCGTTCTTACCTGCATACAAGTATCCCTGATTCACCGCGATGTCACGGAACAACGGTTCGATTATGCCAAATTGCTGTTGATCTCCACCTATCATAAAGCAGCCGCCTTGTGAGGCTCCCTCAGTTCCGCCCGATGTTCCAACATCAAAGAAATGGATATCGTGCGCGCGCAGTTTCTCTCCGCGTGCGAGTGATTGTTTGTAATGTGAATTACCACCATCCATCACAATATCGCCAGGAGACAACAAAGGAATAAGAGTATCGATTACACCATCAACGATCTCGCCTGCAGGAACCATAATCCACACTATACGCGGGGCTTGCAGATTCGCAACCAGCTTCTCTATTGAATCAGCAGATACGGCACCTTCTGCTGCCAATCGCTGCCGCGGCTCTTCATTCACATCATATACAACGACCTCATGCTGATGTCCAAGCATGTTCAGTACAAGGTTGTATCCCATCTTGCCAAGACCTATCATCCCTAATTTCATATTGTTTCACTCCTTGAATAAGACTACAAGTATACTTGTATACAAGTTTGATTTTTATCATACTTGTTTCTTGCTTATCTGTAAAGATATTTTTGTAAGCGCTATTTTTAATAGAACTTTCTTAATAGAGATCCTGGATGATTATACAGATGCCATAGCCTACTAGTGCTCAATACCCGATTTAATTTCGTCGATTTGGATATTTGGACTAAACTTTATTTGTTTGAAATATTGATCTTTGTCCAATCTCCTCCATATGTCTGGATGATAAGCTATAATCATACGACCGATGCCAAAAGCATCGCAGTTTGCACTTTGCAGCTGATGGATCACATCACCTGTTAGTTTTGTGAAATATGCCGTTAATTCGCACATTAATTTTTCTTTATCTGCTTCTACATCTCCATTTGGGTACTCGATCACACGCAATACTAACTTCATATGAACCGCCACTGAAATTTGTTGCTCATCAACAGTAAGTTTTAGCTTTCGCTTGCTTTTGTTAATTAGGAACGAGACAACCTGACGTCGTGGAAATTCCTCTTTGGACGACTCAAAGTTCAAAGAGAAACTGTTCTGCCTTGGTTTTTCTCCTTTTAACAGCAATAACAGTGGAGACTGCTCATAATTTAAATAGTGGCCGGTATACTTACTCTCGTTAAACAGTGCAATGCCTTTTACATTTGCAATTTGGTTATTACTTTCCATTTCAATATAGGGTAGAGTTATATCCTCCCCAGGGTCCATAATCTCGGAAGCAATTGCTTGGATGTCTTCTTTCGGAATAAGCAGACTCTCTTCTGCACTTTGAATCAAGTTAAGCAAATATCTGCTTACATTTATTTCACTTTTACTTTTTAATTGAATCAAAGGCAGTGCTTCCCCCTTGACTACCGCTACTCTGGCATCTAAAGCATTTCTTGGATTGCGATAATGGATATCCAGAAATGGAAGTATGTCGTGGACAGCGTAGGCTTCACCTAGCAAGAGCAGCTTGTTTTTGGAGCTATCGAGCAAGCCGGAAGCTTTGCGATTTAGTAAAATACGAGCCTCGCCTGGCGTGATTGCTTCTGCAACCAGCGTCACATTTTGCAGAGAGTCCGTGTTATTTAATACCGGAGTAGCAGCACCTACACGTAACAGTTTTTTTGGTGTCAGATCGTACGTTACCGTCTGCACAAGAGTTGCATTTTTCATTAAATGCTGATCCCAACAACCTGTACAGATCATGCCACAGCAGATCAGCAGCCATATTTTATTGGACTTCATGCTTATCACCTGCCCTCTTTCTCATCACAATGGATATGAACAGCAGTAATGCCGGAATGATAGCTTGAAACAAGTAGTGACAAACGGTCAGATAGTTATTAACCACATTTAACTTGTCCAAGTCCATGAACCACAATGAAGCCATTAAAGTAAAGAGACAAATATAGGGTAGAAACCGCGTATGCTTGGGGGATGCAAACAAATGGGCCATCCCTTTCGCAGACAAAAGTAACAAATACATATAGGAGGTCGCTACCGACACAATCCATATGGAAATAAAAAACAGATCCATCCGTTCGATGACCTGAAATGAATAAGACTTGATCATATATATAAATGGCTCAGGTACTCGCTTAATATCACTTGGACTCACAAAGTACACTAGACTGATAATTACAAGGTACGTATACAGCAGCGTAACCATCAAATGTGCGATAATAACCGATTTTAATATTTGAGTATTACTCGCTCGAATATAAGGATATAAGAAAAAAATCAAGTCAAACCCCAGCATAGAAAAAATGGCTTCTTTAGAACCTCTAAGGATCGGCATCCATCCATTTTCCCCAATTGGTAAAATATATAGAAAATTAGCATCCCGTAACGCGTATGAACTAAGCGCAAACAGCAAGATTAAGAGTGGCGTAACCAACATAAAGAAGCGTACAATACTTTGCACAGAGCCTTTTACGATGTAAGCGCTGGTCAAAACCATCAACAAGAGCACGACCCAGTGAGGTGTACGCTCCAGAATCCAGTTTTCAATAATTTTCCCATATCTAGCCAAAATATAGCTGCTTTGCAGCATAAAATAGAACGTATATCCAATAATTAAACATTTACCAAGCCAGTTTCCTGTTATTTGCTTAAAAATATCAAACATCATCATCGTTGGGTATGCTTTGCACAGCAGCCACATAATTAAGATAACACCCAACATGATGATCCCGGCAATTAGTGTTGAGATCCAACTGTCTTGATTGGCATATTTCGCAATGTTGTAAGGTAGGGATAAAATACCTACACCAACTTGCGCCTGTATGACCATGTAAAGAACCTGATCTTTGTGGATGTTATCTTTTTTTGCGAACAAGGAAGTTCCATCCTTTTGTATTTATTTGCTGTTGAATACGCTGCAACCTCGTCTGACGTGTAGAAGGATTAGACCTCCCAAACAGGAATACCCGCACTTGCTTCTTTAGCTCCTCCAACGTAAAGAGTACAAAATAAGGAGACCCAAATGACTCCAATTGGCACAAATGTCCCAAAATAAGAATGATTCCGAAAGACATGCCGACGAAGCCTAGACATGCCGCCAGCAGCATAAATGGAAATCGCAGCAATCTCACCGTCTCACTCATCTCATGCGTAGGGATACAAAATGCAGCAATAGCCGTAATCGCAACCACGATAATCATCGTCGTGGAGATAAAACCTGCTTTGACGATTGCATCCCCAATGACAAGACCACCCACGATGCTGACCGTTGCCCCAATTCTCGCAGGCAGTCTGAGACCCGCTTCTCGGATCAGCTCAATCGTTAGTTCCATAATAAAAGCTTCAATGAGCGGCGGAAAAGGAATTTCGTTAATAGAAGTCTTAATGGGCATTACAAGTTCATCCGGCAAGACTTCAAAATGAAAAGCAACAACAGCGATATAAAAGGCAGGCAAAAAAATGGCGACTAAAATGCTAAGCCATCTCAAACCACTAATGAAGATACTTGTCATCCAACGACTATTATAGTCATCCGACGCACGCATAAAGTCATTAAAATTAACAGGGGCTACCAAGCATGTCGGTGAACCTTCAACAAAAAGAATCACTTTTCCCTGTTTAAGTAGTGCAATTACACGATCTACTCGTTCTGTATTTAACATCTGCGGGAAAGGAGACATCGTAGAATCCTCGATTAATTGTTCTAGATCACCTGCACTCCGCAGGCCATTTGTTTTAGCGGTCAAAATCCGCTGCTCAATCTCTCCGATAACTTGCAGCTCCGCTCGGTCTGGCATATAAATTAGGCACAGTTCCGATTGGACACTATCCCCTATTTTCATATATTTTACGACCAAGTCCTTCGTTTTTAACGTTTTGCGAATTAAATAAACGTTACGTCTAAGCTCTTCGACAAAGCCTTCGTGAGAGCCCTGAATCACTTTTTCATTTTCCGGTTCTTCCACGGAACGGGGTGGCTCGATGGATACATCTACTGCATAAATCTGACGCTCCCCTTCTATTTGAATCAAACATGAACCTGTTAGCAGCAAATCCTGAAGGTCCTCTGACTCCTGCATTATTTTAAAATGCAGCGTTGATGTAATGGCGATATCTTGCTGTCCGGCAACAACGGGCATCAGTGCTTCAAATACATACCGATGCAGCTTCTTTTTATCTGCGAGGGTATCAAAATAGGCGACATAGATTTTGCACTGCTGACCTTGGAGCGTTTGAATCGTTAAGTCTTCTGTATGCTTAAATGTATGCATTAAATGATGCTCCAGATGGATGGCATCCATCGCTGTTGGATCAAACATGGCTCTATCACCCCTTGTTACACTTATGGATATGATTACCGAAAACTGGAATCGTATGCACATTATTAAGAAGAGTTTTATGCTGAACCAAACATGATGATGCTGTAAGGCGATCTAATCAAGACACGCAAAGCAGCGGCCCCTCCAAAAGAATAGGCCGCTGCTTGTGAAACATTATATACTATTTATGAGTACCATACTCGGTCCCTATCGGTCTTGATGTGGAGCCGATCTTTTTTATTAACACAACTATAGTTAGAAAAACAAGTGTGAAGCCTGCTATCCATACCCAGACGTGAATACTAAACATATGTAT
This sequence comes from Paenibacillus sp. ACRRX, assembly GCF_022346885.1. Lineage (GTDB taxonomy): Bacteria > Bacillota > Bacilli > Paenibacillales > Paenibacillaceae > Paenibacillus_B. The sequence continues at coordinate 1,235,189 of NZ_JAKRNK010000001.1, read as the reverse complement.
GAGCAGCAGCCAACCACAAAGACCGATCAAGGTAATAAGCAGAGTTGGGATCGTTAGCACTATCCCGATTTTAAAATAATAGCCCCACGTGATCTTTACACCTTTGCGAGCCAGCACATGCAGCCAAAGCAATGTCGCCAATGACCCAATTGGGGTAATTTTAGGGCCGAGATCTGAGCCGATGACATTGGCATAGATCAATGCTTCACGGACTATCCCCTCGGTTGAAGTACTCTTTATCGCAAGTGCATCGATCATGACCGTCGGCAAATTATTCATAATGGAAGATAAAATGGCAGCAATAAAGCCAGTTCCTACAGTTGCTGCAAAAAGCCCTTCGTCTGCAACCATTTGTATAAAATCGCCTAGCAAATCAGTTAACCCTGCGTTTTTTAGCCCATACACAACAACATACATTCCAATGGAAAATAGGACTACAGTCCATGGAGCTTCTTTTAACATTTGTTTGGTCCGTATAACCGGGCTTCTGCGGGCAGCCAGTAAAAAGGCTACCGCCGCGGTGCCTGCCACAATAGATACCGGTATAGCAAGAAATTCGCTTACAAAGTATGCGATTAATAGTGCGGCTAATATATACCAAGATAATTTAAATAATTTCATATCTTTAATTGCTGCCGTTGGCGGCTGTAATGAAGCACAATCATACGTTTTTGGAATACTCTTGCGAAAACATACATAAATGACAAGGATGCTTGCTGCAATGGAGAAAAAGTTAGGAACAATCATACGACTTGCGTATTCAACAAAACCAATTCCAAAATAGTCTGCGGATACAATATTGACCAAGTTGCTTATCGTAAATGGCAATGATGCTGTGTCTGAAATAAAGCCGCTAGCCATAATAAAAGGCAATATCATGATTTCGTTGAATTTAAGTGCACGGATCATAGCGAGCACAATAGGAGTCATAATTAAGGCAGCACCATCATTTGCAAATAATGCAGAAACCGCAGCGCCGAGTAAGATGATATATATAAACATAATCATTCCGTTTCCACCAGCAAGACGCGCCATATGCAACGCTGACCATTCAAAAAAACCAATTTCATCAAGCACCAGTGAAATCAAAATAATGGCAACAAAAGTAAGTGTTGCATTCCACACGATGTCGGTAACCGCAAGCACATCACCAAATGACACTATTCCGAAAATTAGAGCCAATATGGCTCCTCCTGCTGCAGACCATCCTATGCTGAGCCCCCTAGGCTGCCAGATCACCAAAGTCAAAGTCAATACAAAGATGAAAGATGCAGATAGTATCATTAATGCCTCCATAGTCGGTTATATACGTTTTAGATAAGTAGTAAGTAGAAAACCAAATTAAGTTTACACTGTATGACAAGCGTACGTCTATCAATTCTACATGATTCTATATATTTGTTAACTCGTCATTATTCATTTTAACAAGAACCAAATTATAGTTTACATCTTTAATTGAAGATGATATGTTCAACTTCAGTGGTACATTATGCCATTACAATTCCATATTATAGTAGAGAGTGGTGGGTAGAGAATGTTTAAGTTTAAGAAATCAATTACCTTGCTACTAAGCGCCTTGTTAGTTACCCTTGGGGCAGCAACTGTCGCGACTAGTGAGGCAATTGCGGCAGACGAACCTCCTTTTTCGGCAAACGCGTCTTACACCGGCAAAGACACCAATGGCTTGCATCATGTTCAGATTTCATGGGACAATCTTGGTGACGCCGCCCAATACTATAACGTCTATCGCTACCCGACACTTTATCCATGGGGCGGCGAATCTGTGCAAGGATGCACAAACTTGACTACAACAAGTTGCGCGGGCGTAAGTGTTGAGAAGGGGCAATTCCGTTATATTGTCAAAGCCAAACTGGCTGATGGCCGAGAAATCAGCAACCAATCTGGCAACACGCTAGTAGACATCCATAACTATACAGGAGCTCCTGCTACTCCAGAGATCTATACTACCTCTACAACACCTCGCACTTATATCATCGGTTTTAATATCACATCAGGCAACAACGCCGATATATGGGAACTCTATGAAAACGGTGTACTAGTTAATCTGTTCCAAGGATTTCTACTTGAAAATGGACAGGAACCTCAGCATGCTTCCCGTACATTTTATGACAAAGCAAGTGGTACTTATCAATATGTAATCAAGCTAAGCAATGCCTATGGAACAGCTTTCTCTCAATCGATTACGGTTGTTGTTCCCTAATTTACCTCACTTATGAGAAAATCTTTAACCATAGAGCAATGCTGCAAATATTAATTTGAGCAGCATTATACAATCGTGACACCTCATGTTTATCTCTGTCCAAACCAAAGAACGCGGAATAGCTTCTTGCTATCTCGCGTTCTTTACCAAATAGGAACTGTTCAATTAAGCGGTTACTGCCCTTTACCAATAGAGCATTGGACATACAGTCTCCGCACTTCATAATAAACTGGTTATTTTAAAATTATTTTTTTCTTCCAGGTTAATTTATTGTTGTGATCATCATGAAAAATAAAGATAATTTGACCTTGCTGATCTTTCATCTTATTCGGATAGGTAAAGCCGGAGAACTGACCGTCTCCACTAATATAGAAACCAAACTTACCGTTGCCGCCATGATTAATTGCATCCTGCAACGAGTTGACAACACGACTCTTTAAGGAAATCCACTGCATTTCCGCAAGCATGTAGCCTTTAGGAATTTGCTCAATCTGAAATGTAAAGCTATTCCCATAAAAGCCAGGTTGTAACGTTTGATCTATCGCTATGAGGACTGGCTTCCGTGGCTTGGAAACATGGTGCTTGCTTACATTTGGATCAATTTGAATTGGCACCTTGCCGGGCAACACATGGTCCGATGTTGTTCCATTCGGACTTGTGCCACACCCTCCTATCCATACCAATAAGACCAACACCGCCATCATCCACCATATTGTTAATCTTTTCAATGTTGGCTTCTCCTCTGCTGCATCATAACACACGTTAACTTTTGTCCCCCATCACCAAACAGGAGCGTACTTTGTTTATGATAAGATATAACAATGGAACCAATTGGACCCCTAATAAAAATATCGCAAATGAGGAGGAGCCTACAAACGCCCCAAACTCAGCTGGATGCTTAATAAACCCATTTGCAAACACATAAACAAGCGTCGCAAGTAGGAACGTAAATGGACGATGACTGGGCAGCTTAAACACCTGTGCCAATAAATGAGCAGCCATGTACAGCAGCAGCACGCATTTTATAAACAAAGAAGACGACCAGAGTGAGATCATAATTGGATCTAGATTCTCAATGATGTTGCCTATTTCCACAAAACGAATTAATTCCATAAGCGGGAACCGCAGATGCCCTCCTAGATGTGGACCAAACACAAACAGCGTGATCAGCCAATACAGCATGATAAGCAAACAAGAGCTAATCTTCGTAATAATGACATACTTCATAGCTTTGTTGTTAAGCTGAAAATGAGGCAGCATGATGAGGACCAGCATCATTTCCGCAAACCAGGGCGTAACAAACAAGACTGATTTCCAAATCGTTGTCCCATTCCAGTGTGTGACCAGCGCAATACTCATATCTGGCCAGACACTTCCAGGCAAGAAGAAAAGCGTTAACAAGGAAACACCGAATATAAGAATGAACATACCATCAGCCATAAATACTATCGTTTGTAAACCACTCCTCGACACAACAGCAACACATACTAAAAAGCCTCCAGTCACAACCCAGTCCGGCGTTCCGGGCAAGTAAGTAGACCCAAAGAAGTCACGATAAGCTGTTAACACGACGGTGAGGAGCATCATGCAATAAAACACAATCAGCATCATAATCATTTTATGCAGCCACTTGCCGATGATGCGCTCACCGAATACACCCCATTCCACTTGTGGATCATATGAGGCCAACTTGACAGCAAAAGATACGATGAACACGCTGCAGCAGCACGATAGCAAAATCGTTATCCATCCCTCATATTCTGCAATCAGTAACAACTGACCCAGAAGGAACGCGAGCGGCGTTGATATTAAATAGATCATCCATAAACGGACCATCTGGTACGGCGTAAATGTCCACATAACTGCCACCTACTGTCTAGTTAAATTGAATCACCGGATCAAGCCACCCCAGCAGAAAATGTACCACTATATACGGAAGCGGCATCCAATGCCATAACATAGCGGCAGTTTCGAAAAGCAAACATAAGCTCCATAATATGATAAACACGCGCTTGAGATATGCATGATGCTGGCGTACATATTTCCATTCAATACCCGCAATCGCTGCAAAAACCAATATCATTACGATCATAAGTGTCCCTTATTTCAAGTTCCAGATTGGCTTTAACTCACCGTTGTAATGTTTTATTTCTACGTGCGCCTGTATGTCAAAGCGTACTTTATCCTTATAATAATCAGGCCACATCGGCTTTAATCGGCTCCATTCCGCGGGGTACCACCATTCCAGATATGAGCCTAATTGCAGCACGTCTGCCTTCACCTGCTGAGACTTTGATAGTGCGCTGCGCAGATCAGCGATCAGTTTGTCATTAATAGCTTGCTCAATACTATGCAAGACCTCCGCTTTTGTAATGTCAACTCTGGTATCAGCTGCTATGATATCCGCCCCCGCAGTCATCTTAATTCGAAACAACTGGCTCCCTTCTTGCAAAATCGGTTTGATCGATGCTTTATTGTGATGAATATTTAAAGAGCACTTGCCTTCACGCAGCTTTACCGTATACTGAGGATCTTTTAGTGAGCGATAAACCCATCCCACGCCTCTTGTTTCGGACTCGGATAAGGTGCCTATCATTTTAGTGGACTGAAGCATCGCTGCACCATTCATGACTACCCACAGTGATTGCTTCTCAGGTTCACTAATCATCGTTTTGAACTTCATTTGCAGCAAATTGACTGCCAGTCCTTGATGGTCACTAATGGATTGAAGAACATCCTTAAGTCTGGTATTCAACAGCATACGGCGATTCGCAAACTCTCGCAGCACTTCACTTGGGGATTGTTCATATATGGGCGACAATCTCGTGATATCTTTGGCTTTGCCTTCTGCTACAAAAAGATACGATTTCAGTTGAAAGGACTGTTGTCTAGCTCCCCACTCCACTAAGTCCTCGATCCCCTTCTCAGCATATTTTCGACCAAGCACGATCACTTTTGTCTGCCCCCAGGTCAGCTTGCGTGTCAAGCTCCCCTGAATTTTGCGAAAAGCTTCCGGCAGTGAATCTGCTTTTTCTGAAATGATGGCTACTGGTGAAGCCGATTCTGTGCCTGAAGATTGTCCCATCGATGCGAATCGGTTCGGCAAGGGTGTCACCATAGTAAGTTCAACCTCTCCCGGTATGTCTGTAACGTCAATAAATAATCCACTAACAAATGATCGATCATTGATTTCCATTTTGGACCAGCAACCTGTAATGCCTAGTGTGACGAGTGACATAACCGTGATAAGTAGCCATGATCTATTCATCTTCAATTTGCTGCCTTTGTTCACGGCTAGAGCCAAACGAATACGGTCGTTTGTTCATCTTAGGCCATCTGACACGCCAAAATACATCTTTCCAATCTTGAAACACCAACGGCGCCAAGGGGTACAAATAGGGCACTCCAAAAGACCGTAATGTGACCAGATGCCAATACATAATGAACATCCCGATTATAATACCGTACAGCCCTAGTGCTCCGCCCATAATTAGCAGTGGAAACCGCAGCAGTCGAAAAGAGAGTCCTAGCTCAAAGTGCGGAATAATAAAAGAGGCGATCCCTGTTATGGATACGACGATGACAGTCGGCGCTGATACAACTCCAGCCTGCACTGCTGCTTGTCCAATTACAATTGCACCAATGATGGAAACGGTCTGACCAAGCGGCCTCGGGATCCGGATGCCGGCCTCTCTCAATCCCTCAAAAGTCAGCTCCATGATAAGCACTTCTGCTAGCGCGGGAAAAGGAATCTTCTCTCTTGCTGCTGCTATTGTCGTCAATAGATCAGATGGAAGCATCTCCGGATGGAAAGTCGTAATCGCAATGTATATGGAAGGAACCAAAAAAGAAGCTATCACAAAGAAAAAGCGAATCCAGCGAATCCAGGTTGAGGCGACGTATTGTTGAAAGTAATCCTCAGGTGACTGCATCAAAGAGAAAAAGGTAACAGGTACAATCAACGTCTGCGGTGCACCATCCACCATAATTCCAATTCTACCTTCGAGCAAAGAAGCCACCAATGTATCCGGCCGTTCTGTGAATTGAATGATCGGAAAGGGAGACAAGGGCTCGTGGTCAATAAACTCGGCGACATAATTGGAACCAAGAATACTATCGATCTGAATCTCACTTAGTTTGCTCCCTATCTGTTGAAGCGTATCTGAATCACACAAACCTTCTATATACATCAGGTAAGTAGTCGTTTGTGTATATTCACCCAGTGAATACTTGATCATTTTAAAATCAGGATGCTTAAGTTTATGTCTGACCAGGGACACATTAGCGTTTATGCTCTCTACAAAAGCTTCTTGAGGGCCGGTAATAAGCACTTCATTTTGTGCCTCACTTATGGAGCGTTGGCTGTATTTAGAGATGGGAAACAAGCACATCGCAGTCTGATTATCCACGATTAGGGCTGCGCTTCCATCAAGGATACCGGCAACCACCTGCTTGACGTCGAGAACAGTAACACTTTGCACAGAAGTTATAGACCCGGCAAGAGCTGCCGACATCATATCTCCCTCAGTAGCTGCTTGACCAACAGCTTGTAGTGGAGCAATGATTTGGTCGTACAGGATAGTCATATCGATAATGGATTCAATATAAATTAGTGTGCATGCCGAATTCTTGTCTGGATGAAGCTGTTGATAGCTAATGTCGGCAATGTGCTGCAATCGGGCCTGTATTTCCTCCAAAGCATTGTCGTAGCTTTGCTCAACTGTTCGAGATGGGGAGTGCTGCTGACGCTGCGCGGAAACATGCTGATTTTGACGATGCATCCATTTAAACAAGTTAATCCCCCCATTCACCTTCAAAAAGTATTACCTTTTTTATGCCCAACAACAAAGCAAAGCATCCAAATATATGCACTTCCTCAACAAGACCTTCATGGGGCTTGAAAATAGACCCCGTCACCTTCACGAGTCCCTCAGAAAGTATACATTTAGACACACTTGCCAGATTGGAAAATTACTTTATAAACCCAATTGTTGACTAACTATTAGTAGTTCGCTAAAATGTATACTGAAATCGACATGTATGAATGTCTGCTATTATCTAATCTTGCGGAAGAGAAAGGTTTCCTTGCTCTTCCGTTCTTCTTATTCAAACCTGATACGGAAAGGTGAGCACTACTTCATGACGCAATATCAAATTTTGCTATTTTACAAATATGTACCTATCCCGGACGCACAATTATTTGCCTCCGAGCATCTCCAATATTGCAAGGATCTTGATGTTAAGGGCCGGATCTTAATTGCAAACGAAGGCATTAACGGCACGTTGTCTGGAACGATCGAACAAACGACACAATATATGCAGCATATGCAGCAAAACCCTTTATTTGCAGATATAGTCTTTAAGATAGATCCAAGCAACGAACATGCCTTTAAGAAACTCTTTGTACGTCACAAGCAAGAACTTGTTACTTTGCGTTACCACAAAGCGCTTAATCCACAAACAGATGGTGGTAAACATCTGAGTCCAGTTGAGTTCCAAAATTATATGCAGCGAGACGACGTGCTCATATTGGACGGCAGAACGGGTTATGAATATGATCTTGGCCACTTTCAAGGGGCTATTCGGCCTGAAGTTGATGCCTTTCGGGATTTCCCAACCTGGATTCGTGATAACATAGCAGAGCATAAGGACAAGCAGGTTCTTACCTACTGTACAGGCGGCATTCGCTGTGAGATGCTGACAGCGGTTCTGCGGGAGGAAGGCTTTAAGGACGTGTATCAATTGGATGGTGGCATTGTTACCTACGGTCAAGACCCGGAGACACAAGGCAGAGGATTTGACGGGAACTGTTACGTATTCGATGAGCGTATTTCTGTGCGAATCAACCAGACCGATGAACATGTTATCGTTGGCAAATGTCATCACTGCGGCAAGCCTGCTGACCAGTACATCAATTGTGCCGAAGATAGCTGTCATTTGCAGCATATTTGCTGTGAGGAATGCGAGGGTGAATTCAAAGGCTACTGCTCCACTTCCTGTGAACAGCATGACAATGCTGCTTCCCCATCAGCGTAACTTGTGTTTGCATTCAGCACATGAATATTTGCTTGGAATCTTATGTGTGTAAGAATTACAAGTGAGTTAAAAATAACTTAAGCAACAGCCGCCGTTATATCGAGATGATATTGCGGCGGCTTTTTGGGCTATTTTTTAGAATATAGCTGTCGATTCAACCGTCTCTCTGAGCTCATATCTAATTCCATATACTCAGTATATTGAGTATATGCCATACTCTGCGCCTTTTCTATCATGTAGATACATCACTATCAGGCTGTGCCTGACTTTGGAGGCTGAATCCTTGTCCAGATTGCAGTTGCCTATCTATCACCCGCCTATTTATGGTTTGCTGCGTTGGGCGTACACCCTATGTATTACTGCAGAGCACCCTAGTACCAACGCATGGCTTTACAGCAACTTTATTCAGGTTCATTGTAATAAGCGCTTTCTCGAGCTGGAAGAAGAGCTTTTTTTTGATTTTTATCATGGGCACTGGAATGACATGCTGCATAATCCTTTCTTAATGACCTCATCTATTACTACTAACATGTTAAATGATTATGCTGCACACGCCGGAATAACCGACATCATCATCACGCAACTCAACAGCGGTAATTACCCCGTTCTATTTGTTGACGAACAGCATATCTCTTACACAACCGCCTATCAAGCTTATGCATTTCCACATCATATTCTCATCTATGGCTATGATTTGGATGAGCGCGTATTTTATACGTACGGGTTTGGTCATGACTTAAAGCTTGGGCATCATCGCACTTCATTCCTTGAGGTAGAACAAGCGTTCCAATCCATCGTTCATATATTGGATCAGAAGCTTCGTATCGATCAGAACAGCTTCTTTTATGATTTCAAACCAGCTGTAACTTTTGAGTTGGATGTCCATCTGATTCAACATCAATTGCAGGACTATCTTCAGTCCAGATCTGATTTAGGTCGTGGTGATTTCAAGACGGACGGCCTCGCATTTGGAATCGAATGTTACGATCATCTGGTCCATTTCTTGCGCGCTGTTGAACAAGGGGAAGCTTTTCTGCTGCGAGCTAATCCGCCCCGCCAGCTTCATTTGCTCTGGGAACATAAGAAGACGATGATGGAGCGAGTCGCCTACTTGCAGCGGAATGAGATCATTCCTGTCAATCAACAACTGCTAGCAGGTTTTATCCAGATTGCAGATCAGGCCCAAGTCGCTCGCGACTTGTACGTAGAACATGTGTTCAAAGGCGTAGACAATGTGCATCAGCGTATTATTGAGCAGTTATATTCATTGCGTGATCAGGAAAGTATGTATGTGGAGCTGCTGCTCAAAGAAATAGAGCAGGTCAATAACTCCATGTTGTATGCATAAATGAACTATTAGTCATCATATTATGCTAAAAAGGGTGTTCTCCCACTCGTAATCAGCGGGAGAACACCCTTTTTTATGATTTGGTTGCGGCCACTTCGATTCCTGGTTGCCATAAATCAAAGCCGGATTCCAGCTTTCTATACAGACGTTCAATGACACTTTGCTGCCAACAATTCTGATCATAGTCAATTAGCACAGTCAAGTAGGTGTGGCTCTTGTGAATGGTTACAAACAAGTTATGGAGCCCATCAATCGGAGCTGTCCAACGAACTAGACGTTGTTGCTCTGAATCAACGGGCATATCGCTAAATCGGAAGCCAACCTCGCTCATCGCTTCATCGCACCCTCGCGTTTTCGCCTCTTCCTCACGCCCAACTGGCTCTACGGCATGAAAGTCCCATGATCGCGATTCAGCATGATAAGTCGCTGCTATCAAGTCTTCCCGCTGCATCCACCCTACTGTTCGAGAAGTATCATACGCTGACAGATCATGTACACGCAAATTCAGCCATCGACTAATGACTAGCCGGTTATGCATAAACTGACAATCCTGCAACGCATCTAGCAGCAAGCATAGCACTGTTTGCTCCAGATCAACATGTCTTGATATGGTCGTATCACCTGAAGCCTGCACACTGATACCCGAGGTCTTATACTTACGATCAGTAAATATCGGTACGATCAGCGTTTGCTGCCAACGCGCCATACTGCGTTTAATCGACATGCTATCTCCGATTCGGTTAGGCGAAATAGTGAGCTTCGTCTGCTCATATCCCCGTTTAATGAATCTCGAACACTGTCGCAGCGATACTGTTTTTGCCGGGAGACGTACCTGCGTATGTGCCGACAACTGCTCATAAATGGTTGAGAAATCGCTAAGTAATAAACTCCACGAATGCTCATCTGCAAGCAGTCGATGAATGCGCAGTGCCAGAAAAGGACCTGCCAACGGCTCTGGCATACGTGTGGCATCTGATCCTGTCTCAGCTAGAACTTGGTTATCTAGGGCGTCAACCTGCTGCTCTTGCAGTATGATGACTTTAGCTTCTATCAGCGGCTCGAATATACTCATGTTCACTGCTGTATACGCTCCCCAAATCGTGTGTTCCTCTGGAATCGAAGCTGTCTCTGTACTATCTGATACTTGACATCTCTCAGCACGGAACAAAGGTTCATACATACCCCGATTGTATGCAGCTGGCAGTTCTCCGCCTCCGTAATACATAATTCGCAACCCATCATGATGCTCCACAAGCCGACTCAGGGCAAGCTTGACCATCTCTAGTTGATAACCTGATTCACGGCTGAGCACGGCTGAAAAATAGCTACCTTGAACGGTGTAAAAGGAATTGGCCTGCAGATAGCGTAGCTGAAGGTCTGTTAGTACAACAGTTCCTTCAACATTTGCGGATAGAATCCCCCATTCCTGTTCCTGCTCTTGCTCTAGTTTGCTTATATGTGGAGCTAATCCACGAATAGTTCGATATTGAAACAAATTGGCGACATCAATCGTATACCCACGTACTTCCAGCTGATGTCTCATTTGTATAGCCATGATAGAATTGCCGCCTAGAGTATAAAAATCATCAGTGACCCCAAAAGAACGATGATGAAAAAACGGCTTCCAAATTTCAAACAGCTGCCGCTCAGCGTCTGTTTTTGGTTCTGTAATCGGGGCGACTTGAGCATCAGCATGCTGAAACGGATCTGGTAATGCCTTTCGATTAACTTTTCCCGTAGGTGTTAAGGGTACCTCAGCCAACCGCAAGAAGAAGGTAGGAATCATATAGTCAGGCAAGCGTTTTGCCAGCTCAGAACGAAGACTATCAACGTCTAGTGCATCGGGACTCACACAGTACGCACACAAGACACGGTCGTCCGCTTCATTTGTCCACGGATGGACGATCGCCTCGCTGACTCCCGCATTAGCCAGCAACACTTGTTCGATCTCTCCGAGCTCAATCCGGTAACCTCTTACCTTTACCTGATGATCTGTACGGCCTAAGTATATATATTCACCGGTTCTGCTGAGCCTCACTCTGTCACCGGTTCGATACATCCGCTGACCGGGTTGAAAGGGATGAGCTACGAATTTACTAGCTGTCAGTTCTGCATCATTCATATAGCCGCGCCCTACGCCAGACCCACCTATGCATAACTCTCCAGCAACGCCTGGTGGTTGCAGCCGCAGCTCCTCGTCCAGCACGTACGCTTCCACGCCTGCCAGCGGCGTTCCAATTGGAATGGACGTTGACTCACAAGTTGATGTTACTTCTTTACTCATCATCCAAACTGTCGTTTCAGTAGGTCCGTACAAATTATATATACGAGCCTTTGTCCTGGCCTGCACTTGAGCTAGCAGATTAGAAGTTAATACCTCCGCTCCAATCATAAGGATCTTCAGGTGCAGCAAGCTTTCAAGATGCTTCTCTTCACGCAGCCACATTTTTAAGCGGGAAGGTGTAATTTGCAGGATATCCACCTTCTCCCGCAGCAGTGTGTCGTTAATTAGACGTGGGTCCTGCTGTTCGCGTTCTTGCAGCAGGACAACCGTCATTCCACACGTAAGCGGAATAAGGTGCTCCACAACAAAAATATCAAACGATACTGTAGCAAGACCAGCCATTTTAGCGCCTGCTGTAAACGGAATCCGCTCACTAAAACTAGTGACAAAGCGAGCCAAGGACCCATGTGTAATCATAACCCCTTTTGGACGTCCTGTAGATCCCGAGGTATACAATACATAAGCGAGATGGTCAGCTTGTGTTAAGCAGATGGGATTGTCATAAAGATCCGCATATAATTCCGGATCATCTAAATACCATTCTTCTACTGAAGGAATCATCCCTGCAAGCGATTTCTCCGTCAATAAATGCTGCTCTCCACAATCCTGCAGCAAGGTTCGAATCCGCTCTTCTGGGAAAGTCGGATCTATAGCCACATAAGCTCCGCCAGCTTTTAAAATGCCCAGCATCCCAATTATTAGTTCCGGCGTACGTCTTGTGAGCAGGCCTACGATACCCTCAGGACCTACTCCTCGCGACCGCAGCGAATGGGCTAATTGATTGGCACGTGCATTCAAGCTGCTGTAAGACAGCTCGCGGTCGCCGCACTTGAGGGCTACAGCATTAGGCGTTAAGGCAGCTTGCCGCTCAAATTGTTGATGAAACGGCAAGACCTCACTCGCTGACCTATTTTCGCCGCTAGATATCAATCGTGTAATGTATGCATTTTCCTCGCCTCGCTCGAGCAGCTGCAGTTCGGATAGCTGCTGTGAAGGCTCTGCAGCGTATCGTTCAATTACTCTCATGTAATAGCAAAGATAACGCTCTACCGTATCCCGTTCAAATAGATCGCTCGCATACTCCATCCGGAGTAATATCGAATCGTTAGCCTGTCTGCACTGTAAGCTTAAATCAAACATCGAAACGCCATCGTTCGCTTGTGGGATATAATCAAAAAATTGGAACAATGTCGAAAAGATCGGATTCTGACCCATGACCCGGTTCGGATTCACTTCGGACACAATGCGCTCAAATGGCAGCCTACTGTTTTTTAGACTAAGCAGCGTCTTCTCCTTCACTTGTGCAACGATTTCAGCCAACGAAGTTCGTTTATCGAACTGAACTCGGATACAGGTCACGTTAATTAGCACACCTACCATGTGCTGGAGCTCGGGTTTACTGCGTTGGAGTACTGGGACACCAACTATGATGTCATCCTCACCCGTCAACTTGTGCAGCAGCATAACGTAACAAGCTAGAAACAACATGTGCATGGTAACATTAGAGTGTTTGGCCGCCTGCGTTAACCGCTCTACCAGATGACCGCTGAAGGAAGAGGTTACATAGCCTCCGCGATGAGTGCGGGGTAGAACCGGCTCATAGTCACCAAGCAGACGCAATGAAGGCAAGGGATGACATAATTCGTTCAACCAGTATTGCTCGATAATCCGCGCCTCATTTGAACGCTCCCACAACAATTCATCCTGAACATAATCTACATATCTTAGGGGCAGCTTTGGCAAGCCAGCAGGGATGCCATACGCTTCCTGCCGGTAATAGGCAAACATTTCATCTACCATCACCTTTGTGCTCCAGCCGTCCATAATGATATGGTGCATGTTCACATAATAACAATAATGATGTGCGGAAAGTTGGAAGAGCTTAGCAGTGAAAGGAGGAACTGACAGATCAAATGGCGTCTGCTTATCTATCCAAATCTGCCGCTCCAGCTCCTCCTCTGGCTTCGCTTGTACTCTTAAATCTGCATATTGAAGCCTCACCTTAACATCAGAATATATCTTTTGCTTCGGCTCCCCCCCTACTTCTTCAAATGCGGTTCGCAACGATTCATGCCGCTCAGCCACAAGCTGAAGGGCTTTCTCCAAAGCCGCTCGATTTAGATCGGCGGCAGGAAGGTTCATCCGATAATCTTCCTCTGACGAATCATCAGAGCGGGAATCCGTATGCAGATGGACATAAAAGGGACAATTGTACGTAGTAAGTCCTGGCTCCATTTGCTGCTGCAGCCACATCCCGCGCTGGGCATGGGAAAGATCATACAATCGCGTCTCTGAAGCTGCGAAGGATTGTTTATTTTGTCCCTCCGCAGTCCCAAATTTTGAGGGATCTTGACGTAAGAGATTGGACAACTGCTCCTTAGCACTCTCTCTTGTAATCTTGCCGGCTGCTAGTTGTTCTAATATAAGCCGCTGCATCTGCTCGTTCATTAGCGCCTGGCCTCCTATGTGTTTATGCCATCGTAGAGTGTAGCTCCGTATAACATTCATCAACCATCTCGTTGTCATCACCCATGAGGACGACTCTTGGCTTGTGCATCATCGCTTCCTCATTGCTCATTAAGGCATAAGACATAATAATGACCTTGTCGCCAGGCTGCACGAGCCGTGCTGCTGCGCCATTCAGACAAATCATCCGACTGCCCCGTGGACCTGAGATGACATACGTTTCTAATCTGGCTCCATTATTGATGTTAACGACCTGTACCTTTTCATTTTCCAAAATATCCGCTGCATCTAAAATATTTTGGTCGATGGTAATACTTCCGACATAGTTCAAGTTAGCCTCAGTGACGGTAGCGCGGTGAATTTTGGCTTTGTGCATTTCTCTAAACATAGAAATTCCTCCTTGTAAATGGGGTTCTAATAGGGATAGTTATGCAACCATGAATGACACTCTTATGAATTAGTGCTGGAATGCGTGTTGACGGTATGCAAACGATCGCTAGCGGTATCCACGGACACGCTTCCCTGTTCAACCTGCGTCAAGAGTTCATCCAAGTCGAATTCCTCAAGCACATCTGTACCGACAATCATGTGTTTTTCATCAGCAGCTGCCGCTTCTTGATTCCTCGCCTGTTCTCTTTGATCCTCAATATACTTGCTAAGTTCTCGTATGGTAGGGTACATAAATAAGTCTGAAATATCTATTGTGCCTGGGAAGAGACGTTCAAGCTGGGGAAGCATCGTGATCGCCAGTATGGAATCCCCCCCGAGGTCATAAAAACTATCGTCGATATCAATCTCTTGTCTACCAAACAGTTCCCCCCATACGCGTGCCAGTCCCTGCTCGATCTCATTTGCAGCAGTTGTACCCAGAAGACTTACGGTACCTGCTACGGTGCCTGCTGTCCCGGTCTGTTCATGAACAGCCTGCTGCTTGTCCGTAAACCGCAATTGAAGGGCACTTTCCTTCATCCAGCTTTCCAGTTCGATGGATAGCGGCATCATGGCAGAAATACCTGCCGATAGCGCAATAGACCAATTGATATTCCCTGCAATTGCATTCGTGATTGGCATATCCATCAATTCTTCCAGCATCGCTAATCCCTGCTTAGTTGAAACGGCATGAAGTATATTGCTATGGAAGTCCACATTATAATCCACCGCCATGCCGACATCGCTCCACGCAGGCCAATTAATAGATAACGTGCGTCGCCCGCGCAGACTTCTCAATTTTGCATATCCGTCCATATATCCATTAGCTGTCGCATAATCCGCCTGGCCGTAACCGCCCACTATGCTGGAAAAGGATGAAAACAGAACCATTATATCCAGCTGATCTTCAGACGTAACCTGATCTAGCAGCCAAGTCCCCTCTACCTTTGGTGACATGACGCCCGCAAAAGATTGCACTGACTTGCGAGTAATTACACCTTCTCCTGCAACACCTGCACAGTGGAACAAACCGTATATTGCACCATAACGTTCGCGTATGTCCTGAAAACAGGTACGCAGGTCATCCATATTCGACAAATCTACACCTTGCACCGCTACCTCTACTTCTTGCTGCTTCAATTCCATAAGTGCTCTTACTACACGAGCCGTTTTGGGTTGATCTGAACTACTCAAGATTGCTTCCCAATGCGCAGGATCAGGGCATCCGCCTCTATTTAGAAGAACAAGGTGACGAGCACCACGTCCAGCTAAATAATGAGCCACCTCCAAGCCCAAACCGCCTGTTCCGCCAGTTATTACGTAAACCCCATCAGAACGGTACTCAAGTGGCTGTCTGTCCAAAGAAGCAGCAGGAACAACACCGAAGCGTTCGGCATAGCGGATGCCGTTGCGATAAGCACAATAGAGCCCTGTACTATCCGATGCAAGCTCCTGGAGCCAGACAGAAGCCGGCGTGTAATCATCTAAATCAAAGCAGGCCGTGTGAATATGATGATGCTCTTGGCTAATCACTTTCATTAGACTCGTCAGCGAATAGCTGTCCGGCTGTAGATAAGGCTCGTCTCCAGTCACGATATCGGCATATCTCAAGACCGCGGCCAGGTGAATAGGGATACCTGGCATCAACTTGACAAAACTACGAATCAAGTGATAAAGACTATACACACCATCGTCCAATCGCTTATGCAGGTCCAGAAGTGTATCAACAGGTTCCTGTTCACCCGCAAGCAACATATGCAGTACATACGACACATGATGATCTCGGATGGCTGCAATCAGTTCCTCATAATCAGCTGCCGCTGCACCTACTGTGTATCCGGATGCTGTGCGTGAGAAGCATGTTCCGATCTCGACTTCAATCACTTGTATATCTTGATGTCGCAGTTCGTCTGCCGCGTCCTTGGCAATTCGCGATTGGTCCGTAAATAGCAGCACTGTCTCCCCCGGATTCAGACTTTTAATGACTTCATTGCCTTCAACAGCTTCATTGCCCTGATAGGAATCGGTTACCCATTCTTTGCGAAACAGATGCGGCTCGTCTGGATGAAGCGTGTCGATCTGACGAACTTTCTTTTGCGTAAAATGCTCCACATCCACGACCACATTTCCCGCTTCATCACAGATCGTCACTTTCATACGCACAACTTCCTTTGCGCGATCTTCGGCGGCAGAAGGCTCCATTCGGATGTAAGAATACAAGGTGGAAGGCACCTCACCGTATACACGTAATCCTTCATACATAAAAGGCAAATACATGCCACTTGTAATCATGTCGCCACAAAAGGTGATCGCCACATCCATCAATGCGGGATGAAAGGGCATTTGCAGCCTTTCCATGTCATAACACTCCGGCAATGATAAATGTAAGAGCAGTTCATTTTCACCCTTGTACACTTCTTCAAATCGAATATCCGTCCAATGGCGGCCAAACTGAATAGCCGGATTGCGCACTTCATAATTTGCTCCCCAATCCTGCTGCTTAAGACGTGAGCGAACACTCGTAACGTCCAGCACTGGCGCCATCTTCTTAGGCCTGACGGTTATGGCTCCAGTTGCATGAACAAGCCATTCCGATGCTTCTGGAGTATGTTTGTCCTGTTTACTTACGATACGGAATTCGAATCCGCTCCCAACACGCCTTACAATGGTATGTGTTTCAATCGCTTGGCTCTGCCTAAACACCATCGGCGTGTGAAAATAAACACTGCTAAATTCCAACACATCATCGTTAACGTAAGCAGAGCAGGCTTTACGCGCCATCTCGATATAGGTTGTACCCGGAATTGTAGGAAAAGCCAGCACTCGATGATCACTTAGTACCCAGTGTCTGTCAGGATGAAATGAGGTAATAAACACCTCTTCGTCAAATGTACGTATAGCAAGTCGCTCCAGCAAGGGATGAACCGCTGCGTCATCTTCCCTTTCAGTCGTGGGAGGTGCTGTTACCAACCAAGAAGCGTCAAGCCAGCACCGCTTGCGCTCAAACGGATAGACCGGCAGTCTAATTGCAGCAGGAGAATGTACAGAATACAGTTCTTTCCATGGCACCTGCGCGCCTCGCACATACCACACAGCCAACTGCTGCAGATGTTCCATATACACTGAAGTCTGCTCTTTGGTTTGATATGTCAAGGCATGCGATATAACTTCACTTGCTTGTCGCCCTAACTCGTGCTGTTCTACTTCAGTAATCGCAATGCCGTCTTCTTTCTTTCGTGTTGTCAACTTATGCTGTCCGAAATAGACATAACGATTACCTGTCGGCTGCTGTCGCCATTCGTTGAGTCGTGCAGCCACGTCTGTCAGGTGGCTTACAATTAATGCAAGCCGATACTCGTAATGGCCGCGGCCAGTATTGGATATATAGCAGATAGAAGATAGTTTTTCAAATTCTGTATTAGGTTCATCATGATGGTCACTCGCCGACTGTTTATCCCATAAAACGGACGCATGTATGTATTGAGTGACTAATGTTTCTAATGATTGTTGGCTTCTGGCTGATAAAGTCAGTACGTATGGCGTGGCTCGTAATAAATCCGAGCCCGGTCGAGGTCGGCGCAGCGGCGCTTCTTCTAAGATGAGGTGGCAGTTTGTTCCACTAAGTCCAAATGAGCTGATCCCAACGCGAAGCGGGCCATCTCCTTCCCACACCTTTGTCTCTGTATTCACAAAAACAGGTGAGTCTTCAAAGTTGATTTGTGAATTAGGCTTCACGTAATGAAGAAGTGGCGGCAGCTTTCGCTGTTTAAGCATGACAATCGATTTGACGAGACCAGCAATGCCCGCAGCGCTGTCCAAATGTCCAATATTAGACTTAACCGTGCCGATAGGTCTTCGCTCCCCTTGCACGGAGTAGCGGCCAAATGCTCGCTTGATGCCTTCGATCTCAATCGGATCCCCAAGCTTGGTTCCCGTTCCGTGCGCCTCCACATATCGAATTGTATCCGGCGTAATACCCGCATCCTCCCATGCACGCACGATGCAATCCTCCTGCGCTCTTGCGTTAGGCGCCGTAATGCCATTGGAGTTGCCATCCTGATTGGTGGCGCTCCCTTTAATGACCGCATGGATAACATCTCCATCTGCCAGCGCACGATCAAGCGGCTTTAGCAAGACTGAAGCAACACCTTCGCCCCATCCTGTTCCGTCTGAACTGGCGTCAAATGACTTCGTTCGGAAGTCAGTGGAATGGATGCCGATATTGTTTTTGTCATGCACCATAGGCAGCAGATTTAACTTAACCCCTCCTGCAATGGCCATGTCACACTCTCCGCTGCGGATTGCTCTTACCGCCAAATGAACGGCCACTAGCGATGAAGAGCATGCGGTATCCACAAGCAGACTAGGTCCATGCAGATCGAGCAAATACGCAATTCGACTTGCAATTATAGAGGACACGTTGCCTGCAGTCGCAATCTGTGCCTGACCTGGCATCGTACTGGTAATCATACGCTCGTATAAAGGCCAGCCGTTATACCCAACATAGACACCTGTTCGACTTCCTTTGAGTCGTGATCCCCCATATCCTGCATCCTCAATCGTTTTCCATGCTGTTTCTAGAAATAATCGTTGGTGCGGATCCATTAGACTGGCCTCTTTAGGGGAAAGCCGGAAAAAATCATAGTCGAACTTGTCAATTTCATCTAAATATCCACACTCAGACAGTGATAGCCCCGTCATGCCAAGCTGCTCCAACATAGCGGCCACATCTTGTAGACGTGCGTCTGGAAAGGGGCGGATACAGTCCTGACGTCCTTCAAGGACATCCCATAGGGCGTCATCGCCGTTAGCACCAGGTAGATCAAATGACATTCCAATGACCGCTATATCGTGTGGACTGCCCGTTTCCTCCTGTTTAAGCAAAGTAAGCAGTTCAACGCCGACACGCTTGTCCATTTTTCCCGCAACCGTATAATCAAATATAGTCTGGCGTAATTTGCTCATTGGCGCTTCTCCTCCCTCCGGTCCAACTGACGATAGGCTTCTCCCTGTGATAGCTTCCCTTGTTCTACTTGATCAAATAAAGCAAGCAGCTCTGCTTCATACTCAGCTTGATCTAACGAACTCACATCCGTATTCTGACCTGCCCCAATTCGCGTGTCTGATTTCTGCTTTTCAACTTGCTGTTCCATGCAGTCTTTAACGTCAATTTCTTGCAGTCGCTTGTCGATGAACATCGATAAAGACTGGATTGTAGGGTGCATAAACAGGTCTACCATTGTCGTCACACCTGTGTATCGCTCCTCAAGCAGGCGATGCACGCTGACAATCATGATCGAATCTCCACCAATATCAAAGAAGTTAGCCTCTGCATGAAATTCCTCAAAACCAAGCACTTCCCGCCACACCTGCGCAATATAGGCTGCCATTTCCGAGATTGACTCCCCTTTAACAACAACCGGCTTAAACTGCCTCGCTGGAGTTGCATCCTGCTTTTGAGACGATGCAACAGCTGCTTGTAATCGCTGATGGATGTCAGGGGATAGCGGCAGCGCTGCTGTAAGCGCAGTACTGCCGTGGAGAGCGGAGGGCTGCCATTCTCCTGCCATGACAACTGGAGGCCCTCCTGCAAGCACATGATCCAAGATCATGCAGGCCTGACGATTCGAAATTGGCTTAAACCACGTATGATTCATATTGATGCCGCGTTCAACTGCCATCCCTGTTTCGCGCCAAGTCGGCCACTGTATGGAAATGGTACGTGAACTGCCAGTTTGACTTCGATAAGCAGCAAAGTGATCGAGAAAAGCGTTGGCTGCCGCATAATCGCTTTGGCCTGCCCCACCGAAAGCACTGGTCATGGAAGAGCAAAGAATAAAGAAATCAAGTTCATCAGCTGCAGTCGCATGCTCCAAGTTCCATGTCCCTTGCACTTTTGGCGCTAATACGTTACGAAACACTTCCATGTCTTTGCGAATAATAAATCCTTCGCCAGGCACCCCGGCACTATGCACAATCCCATTTATTCGGCCGAATTTCGACCGCAGTCTCGCCATTAGCGCCGACACGGCTGCTTCATCGCACACATCAACAGAGTAGAAATATACCTGCGACCCAAGCGATTCGATGTCCTGTGCAGCTGTGCGCAGCTTATCTAAGAGCTTAGGTGGATACGAAGCATCGTCAGTCAAATAAACTTCAGCTGCATCATTCCTTTGCAACAACTGGCTGGGTATATTTCTCCCAATTAATGCAATTGAGATGTGATGCTGACTTGCAATGTGTCTCGCCAACGTGAGTCCAATACCACCAGTCCCACCAGTCATGACATATACACCATCTGACTTTAAGATCTGATTGCTATCAAACTGTTGGTATGAGGCCGCAGTCGCATCAGATTCAAGCTGCCGACCATTGGCACAAGAGAAATCCGTCTCTACGCGAATAGCAGGTGATCGAAGTTCAGCGCTCCCTTCAGATGCCGTGTTTACATCATTCCATGATACTAACGTTTGGATCTGTTCTCGATATCGCTTGCTGTTTCGCTGTGCAACTACAGCAGTCTCGAATCTGTTAGCTAATTCAGCAGCAATCTCTTCAGCCGTGGTAAATGCGTCGCAATCAAAAATCCGGGTGCTGATGTGTCCATATTCAAGCGGAATAGACTTGGTAAAGCCAATAACCGGTCCATATTCCGGTCTGACGAGTCTATCTTCCTGTGTGACGAGATGGGCATGGCTCACGATGGTTAGCATGTCTAAAAGCTGTGAACAACCTGCAGTTAAATAAGCTTTTATCCATGAAAACTGTGTGTACACCCCCCATTCCAGGCTCTGAGTAAACAGAGCCCTGCTGTTCATCACGTTGGCATCTCCATCCTCGTTATCAGGGGTCATATCAAATATGACTTGTGTTATATATTCATTGTCTGTACCGCTTTGCGTTAACACTTCCGTGTAATCATGCTGTGTGCCGCGTACAACATATTCATCCTTCGATAGGGCTGTAAATGCAGTACCTAGCTTCAGATCTGTGACACGAACACCACGTGAGCACAACAATTCCTTTACTTGCTGTGCTCGTACCTGACCACGGTGCACAAGCATTACCCTTCTTCCAGAAAAAGCATGCAGGGAGGTTCCTGTTTGACCCGGCAGCCTTGAATCCGCTATATGATCCTCCTCAGATGAAGTTGGTGCACACGGGATCCAGGCGCGGACATAAAGATCGGGCAAGTCGGCACCATCACAATTATCAGCTCCTTCATTTACGTCCTGACCCAGATTAATCCAGCAGCGCAGTTTTGCAAACGGATAAACAGGTAAGTGTAGTCGGCGATACATCTGATTGTTATACATGGCTGACCAGTCTAGTCTTTCCCCGTCTACATAGCGTTGTGCAAGAACATGAAGTGAAGCCTCGTCGCACATGCTATAGTCAAAAGCTAACGACCGATCATACATATGATCATCAACTTCATTTGCACTGGACGAATGGACTTGAGTTGTCGCGAGCCCTCCGTCACCATAGTAGATCCCATCTGATTGTTCTACTCGATCAGTCCCTTCCAGAACCATGTGCTCCAGCACTCGCTTAAGCTGTTCCAACGTATCGACAACTACGGCAGCACGATAAGCATAATGACCTCGACTCGTGTTGACGGTGTAACACCAATCACCAAGACATTGACTTGATTCAGAACCGTCTGCCATAAGATGCTCCAGATAATGTCTAAGCAGGACGCGCAGCTGAGATTGATTGCGCGCAGACGCCGTAAAGAGATGGAACCCAGTCCGTTGCTGCACACCTGAAGCAGACTGAAGCTGCGGTGCTTCTTCCATGACAAGGTGTGCATTGGTCCCGCTTAAACCGAAGGAACTAACCCCGCATCGGCGTGGGTGGTCTGGCGTGCTCTCCCATGTTTGCAATACCGTCTCCACATAGACAGGCGAATCTGTAAAGTTAATCTGTCGGTTCGGCGTTTGAAAATGAACCATCGGCGGCAGCTGTTTATAATAAAGCGCCAATGCAGCGCGAATCACGCCTGCAATACCAGCACACGAATCCAGGTGGCCGATATTGGATTTCACTGTAGCAATCGCACAATACTGCTTGCGATCAGTGAAGCGAGCCACAGCATTACGGATTGCGTCAATTTCAATCGGGTCGCCAAGCTTCGTCCCTGTTCCGTGAGCTTCCCAGTAACCAAGTGTATCTGGACGAATGCCCGCCTGCCGCCAAGCCTGCATCAGCACCTCTTCTTGAGCCTCGCGGTTCGGCGCCGTTATGCCAACCGATTGTCCGTCTTGATTAATTGCACTACCTTTAATGATCGCGTAGATGGGGTCGCCATCTTGTTTCGCCTTATAATAAGGCTTCAGCACGATGGCTGCGACCCCCTCTCCCCACCCAGTTCCGTCAGAACGCTCATCAAATGTCTTCGTTCGATCATCAGATGATTCGATTCCAATCTTAAATCCACTTTTTACTGGCAGCAGCTGTACTCGTACCCCGCCGGCAATCGCCATCTGACAATCCCCCGCACGGATCGCTTGACACGCAAGATGTACGGCTACTAATGAAGATGAGCAAGCTGTGTCAACCAACATTGCAGGTCCTTTTAAGTCCAGCAAATGAGCTATTCTGCTCGGAATGATTGGCGCCATGTTTCCTGCAAACGCAATATTGACAGCCTCTGGTTCGGCATGCTGTACCATCTGCTGGTATATGCCGGCGTGATTGCTGTTGAAGCCCACATAGACTCCTGTGCTGCTGCTGCGTACTCTTGCTTCTCCATAACCTGCCTGTTCAAGCGATTCCCAAGCCACTTGGAGAAACAAGCGCTGCTGTGGGTCCATAAGCGCCGCCTCTTTTGGTGATATTCCAAAAAAGTCATAATCAAACGCATCGATGTCAGTGAGATATCCTGCCTCGCCAAATTCAATCGCTTCAGACCGGTTTGCCAGTTGTTGAAGACGTCGCACATCACGTTCCCTTGCTTCCGGCAGCTTGCAAATGCAATCTGCTCCCTCCTGCATAAGCTGCCAGAAGTCACGGATGTTGTCGGCTCCCGGCATCCGAAGCGATATTCCAATAATAGCCATATCGTGTTTGGATACTTCCTGAACAGGTGGACGAGCTGATTCGTTTGGAGGAATCGACAGATCAAACAATTTCTTTTTCATAAACGAACCTCCATAGTTATGAATTTGTTCAGTCATATACAATCCCTGCTTGTGTCTAATGTGAGATGACACCAACATCCGGTGTGACATAACGTAGTTGATTCATGAGCTCTACGATCAGTTGCAGCAGTTCGCGCATTTTAGCCCAGTCCAGCAAGCCTGCGTCGAAAGTCAATGAGAGTGTAATCTCGGATTCCTGTTTATCCACCACAAGTTGTAAGCCGTACTTGCGCAGCCAAGACCCGCTTCCCTCCCACTTTCCGGCTACCGCCAGCAATGGATACACTGCATTGCGAATCTGATGGGTTGTCTCCTTCATCAGATTGCGCATCTCGTAAGAGTCCAGTTGAACCCGTGTACGAACATCAGCATGCATTTGTAATACATGCTCAGCGTACTCCGTAATATCGGACACGGTATTCATATTAATCGGGATAACCACTGCCCTACTTTCCGCTCCACGAGAAGCCGTCACGAGATGAATTGGTACGTGATCGCCTTCACTTGCTTCATACAGTGCATATGCGTAGGCTGCCATTACACCTTCCAACCAGCGTTCATTTTGAACGGCCGTGTCATTTTTCGGAGCAAACCACTCTGGCTGCATGTTGCGGTCCACTTTGGCTTGGAGCGTCGTCTCCTCATATGCACCTGCTCGTTCCACCATCATTTCATCAAGCAGTACTACAGAAGCCAGTCCACTTGCAGAGCTATCACCTTGACGTCGTGTAATCTGTTCAGCAAGATCCTTAATCGTTGGATAGGCAAATAAGTCGGTTACTCGCAGCAAATCAGGATAATGTCGGTCTAGTTTCTGATAAACCTGGATCAACAGCAATGAGTTGCCCCCTGCTCGGAAAAAGTTATCACGCAGACCAACTTGTCCTATTCTCAATACTTCACGCCATATTCCCACGAGTGTCGCTTCAGCATCCGTTGTTGGGATGTAAGATTGGGTATCATCCTCATTGACAGTCAGCACAGGCTTTGGCAGTGATTGCCGATCAATCTTGCCGCTTTGCGTAAGGGGCAAAGCAGGCAGCTCTATAAGATGTGCGGGTATCATATAGACCGGAAGCGAAGCCGCTAAATACGAACGCAGCTCTTCTTCACGTAAGCCCGCATCGGCCATGTTAATGGCAGTGGCTTCAAGAGAATGTTCGTTCCGAATGCTATAGTAACAACAAAGCATTGCCCCTCCCATATCAGATCGGTTAATGACCACTGCTTGATCGATGCAAGGGTGAGCTGTTACACAAGCTTCGATCTCTCCTAATTCGATTCGGTATCCGTTTATTTTCACTTGATGGTCGACGCGCCCTACATACTCCATCAATCCTCGTGAAGTGATTCGAGCAAGATCACCTGTGCGGTACATCCGCTCATTTGACCGGAATGGGTTCAGGACGAACCGTTCTAAAGTGAGCTCAGCACGCTGCCAATACCCCCGTGCTACTCCGGCTCCTCCGATATAGATTTCACCGATGACGCCAGGTGGCACAAGCCGCCTGCTGGCGTCTAGTACATAAATGGCCGTTTCCGCAATCGGTTTCCCAATGGGAACCCCTGGTCCTTTGTCAGCCAGCTCATCGAACAGATGCAGCATACACCCTACAACAGTTTCCGTCGGACCGTATTCATTGTAAATGGCAAGTGGTATTGGCCAATTTTTAGAGATCCGAGCTGCCACTGAAGTAGATAATTCCTCCCCGCCGACGATTAATGAGTGTACCGTGCTTGTTGTGATATCCATACCTGGAAGCAGCGTCAGATGGGCAGGAGTCAGCTTGGCAATTGTGACTTGACCTTCTGTCATGATTCGCTGCAATATAACGTCTATGGTGAGATCATCTCCATAAATGATCAGGCGATGCCCTCCTGTTAAAGGAACGAATAATGAAGTAATCGTCAAATCAAAGGCAATTGAAGAATAAAACGCAAACGTCTCGGCAGCTTGTGTAACATATGCTCCTCGCGCCCAATCGATATAGTGAGATAACCCACGCTGTTCGACCATTACTCCCTTAGGTCGACCTGTTGAACCCGATGTGTACATGACATAAGCAAGACGTGATAATTCATCCGTGCATGCAACTGCATTTAATTCCGACGGATAATGATCATCATTCAATGCGCTATAGTTGTTACTCTCAAGGGATTGGTCTGCTCCATATTTGTTCAGATTCAGCAGCCAAGATTCTATATCCAGCACAGAGCCATTCCAACCAATTTCAGCTTCACCAGCTTGTTGTTCGATTGTCTTTTCTGGATCTGCATTGATAACCGATCGGTTATATCCCTTCTGCTCGCCCCAGCCCTCGATGATCTCGACAGTTGTGTGATCGGTCAGGACTAGCGTGGTACCACTGTCTCGCAGCATATACTGTATCCGATCCTGCGGATAGGCAGGATCTATCGGCATATAGGCTCCTCCTGCTTTGTGAATTGCCAAGATTGCCGTTACCAATGCCGGTGATCGTCCCATTAGAATACCTACAATTCGATCAGGTCCCACGCCAAGCGTGCGCAGCTTAACTGCAAATTGTGCGGCTCCATCGTCTAGTTCACGATAGGTTACCTCTCTACCTTCATGCCATATAGCTGTCCTGTCTGGCGTCATTGCCGCCTGCTGCTCGATCAAACGATAGACTGGCATCGCTGTCGATTTCATGGCAAGTGTGGGGATAAGATCCCACTCAGCAAGCAGTATCTGCTGCTGCTTATCGTCAAGAAGTGCAAGAGCATCCAATTCGGTGTCAGGACTGCTCGTCATTTGTTGGAGTATATATCGATATTGCTCCGCCATCCGTTCAATTGTTGTATGCTTAAAAAGTGCAGTGGCATATTCTAAGCGAATGCGGATACCTTGTTCTGCTTCTGCCGCTTCAAATGTAAGGTCGAATTGGCTTGCACGCCTCTCGAACGGAAGTGGACGAAATGAAACTTTACCTGTACTCATTTGGGCGACATCCATGTTTTGAAGCGCAAATAGCGTATCAAACAACGGGTTCCGTCCTGCGTCTCGGTTCCATGCCAACTTGTCCACCAAGTCCTCAAATGGATAAGCCTGATGCTCAAACGCCTGCATCAAGTCACTGTGCATGCGCTGAATGCGTTGTCTGATTCTCTCGCTGCCAGCTGTTCTGCTGCGAACGAGAACGGTGCTGACAAACATTCCGATGACGTGCTCCAAATCACTTCTGTCACGGCCTGCTACTGGAGTACCTACAATAATGTCGTCTTGACCAGTCAATTGATGAAGCAGCGTCGTATAAGCTGTAAGCATCACCGTATATAACGTAGTCCCTTCAGCTCTCGCTAACTGCTTAGCAGCAGATGTAAGTTTAGCATCCAAATGAAAATAATGACATTTACCATCATTACTCTTCATTCGAGGCCGCGGCATGTCCGTCGGCAGTTCAAGAACAGGCAGCTCGCCACTCATCGTGCTAAGCCAATAACCTTCATCCTGCTTGTATCTATCGCTCTCCCGTGTCAAATGCTGTACACTCGCATAGTCCGTATACGATACTGAAAGCGGCACCAACTGCTGCTGCCCGTACAATGCAGCCAACTCGCGGACCAGTATCATCAACGATATACCGTCGGAAATAATGTGATGCATATCAATCAGCAGCAAATGGCGATTATTTGATCGAGATTGTGCTTGGGCATCCGAGCACACGATGAGATCTCCAGTCAAAGCAATCTTTTTGACCAGTGTAACTAGTCTTACACGTAAGAGCGGTGCTGCTTGTAGGTCAAACGGTCGTACGAACGTTTTCATCAGACCACTTAATGCCTCGTCATCCCAGCCCATGTTGTCATATAACTCTTCTTCATCCACAACAGCCTTGTCTATTTTAAAAGCAACGACTGGTTCAACCCGCTGCACAGGCTCCCCATCCACCATTTCAAAAGAAGTCCGCAAACTCGATTGACGTTCAATCAAGCTTGTTAGCGCTTGTTCCAACTTAGAGCAATCAATCTCACCTTCGATTGCAACCGCGACAGGAAGATGGTATGCCGTGGTGTCGCCACCGAGATGCTGCAAAATGAATTGCCGCTTTTGCGCACTGGACAGCGGGTAGGTGACACGTGTCTCTACATTTATAGTTTGTTGTTCCTGTGCTTGGATTTGCGAGCGCGAATCATTGGTCTCAGAGCGCTGCTGTTCCTCAGCAGTGTCTGGCCTAAAGACACGGTCAGCAGAAGTCGCGGCGACCGATTGAACTGCAGATGCAGCGTTCATTAGGAAATCTGCTGAGTCATCTTTCTTCATATCCGTTCCAATAGACAATGGCTGACTACCTTGAACAGTCATATTATCGTATGGGGCTATAGGCTGTATCGGCTCCAGTATGTCTGCAAACGGATTCTGCTGCTGTCCTTCCAAGAACGACTCTGGCTCCAACGTATCGATTCTCGATGCCATTTCCGCTAACGTAGGGTACTGGAATACTTCGCTTAACAGTAAATTCACTCCGAATTGCTCACGAACACGGTTCACCAGCATAGCTGCCTTCAAGGAATGACCGCCTTGATCAAAGAAATGATCTTCCGCACCTATCCGGTCAAGGCTTAATACGTCTTGCCATATAGAGGCAAGCGACTTCTCCGTATCACTAATCAGTTCGGCATAGATGCGTTCCCCAGCGATATCCGCTTGCCCCGGCTGCGGCAGCGCTTTACGATCGACCTTACCCGTTGGCGTCAAAGGAATGGCATCCAGCTTAACATAGTAAGTAGGCACCATATATTCCGGCAGCTTTCGCTGCAAGCCTTGGCGGAGTTGAGCAGTCGTTATCTCATCCGAACAGACGATGTAAGCACATAACTCACAGTCATCTACATCACCTTCTTCATGATGAGCTGACCACACGTGAATGACGGCATCCTTCACGTACTGCAGCGCCAACAGTTGGTGTTCGATCTCGCCTAATTCAATCCGATGGCCACGAATTTTCACTTGATGGTCTCGTCGCCCAGCAAAAGCAAATTGTCCATTAGATAAGCGTCTTCCGATATCCCCGGTGCGATACAATTTTTCACCTTGCCGATAAGGATGATCTACGAATGCTTGCATTGTCCAATCTTCATGCGCCATATATCCGCGCCCAAGCCCGTCCCCGCCAATGTGGATTTCACCTAAGACACCAATAGGCTGCAATCGTCCGTCTGCATTAAGCACCAGCATCTCAGCGCCTGCAATTGGTGTTCCGATCGTTATTTCAACCGCAGGCTCAAGGTGACTCTGTAGATTAAATGGTTGCTGGTCAAGAAGCTCGTCTGACTGCAGTGGAGATTGTTCTTGCTCTTCGTACCTACGTCCCACATGTGTTACTTCCTGAACAGCTGTCCATACCGTCGTTTCTGTAGGGCCGTACAAATTATAAATGCGTGCTTTCGTGCTAGATTGCAGCTCAGAGAGCAAATGTCGAGACAGCGGCTCGGCACCGATCATTAAAATATGCAAGTTCTGCCAAGCACTCAGATCACCTGACTGAGCAATCCACCACTTCGTGCGTGATGGAGTGGTCTGAAGCACCTGTACGTGGTGTTTGCGGATTAATTCGCTTAATTGTGTCGTATCGCTCTTCTCTTCATCATTAGCAAGCACGATTTTCATACCAAGCGTTAATGGAAGCAGCGTCTCAACGATAAAGATATCGAAGGAGACTGTAGCTAGTCCCAGGATCGCCTGTCCCTCCGCCATCTCGAACCGCTGCGCAAAGCCGTCGATAAAGTGACTGAGTCCTTTATGCTCAATCATGACGCCTTTAGGCCGCCCCGTTGAACCTGACGTATACAAAATGTAGGCCAGATCATGTTCATGGTTAACCTGTTCCAATTGAGCAGCCCGCTTGTTATCCGCGTACATATCCGGATCGTCCAGCAGCCATTCTTCAGCAGCATGCAGCGAGCCTGCATATGCACGTTCAGTCAATACCAACTTAGTACCACAATCCTCCAGCATCAGTTCAATGCGCTCCCTTGGGAATGATGGATCGATGGCAACATATGCACCTCCTGCCTTTAGAATCGCTAACAATCCGATCAACAGCTCAGTAGATCTGCCAGCCAATAGTGCAACAATACAACCCGGTCCTACCCCACGCTGCCGAAGTGTATAAGCAAGCTGATTTGCCCGCTCATTTAATTGGTAATAAGTTATCGATACGCCCCCACATATGATAGCAATTGCTTGTGGGGTCTTGGCTGCTTGTTCATCAATTAACTGGTAGACACGTTTCATCCGATTATCGGAAATCGACAACTGCTCCCCATGACTTTGTTCACTTCCGCACAGCTCGTCAGCATGCTCCTTCTTGTTATCGATTGTCAGCAGCAGATCAAGCTCATCAGCACCAAGCAGTTCAAGCTCCTTTAATTGGCGAGCAGGATCTGCGGCCATTTCAGCTAACAGCTTCACATAATGACGGGCCATACGAGCGACAGTGGCAGGTTCAAAGAGTCGAGTCGCATACTCTAGATGGAAACGCAGAATATGATTGTCTTCTGCCGCTTCCAACGTCAGATCAAATTTGCTCATCTGCTGCTCCAATTGAATCGGCTTAAATTGTACGCCCGCTGCTTTCAGTTCCGCTTTGTCCATATTTTGCATAATAAACATCGTATCAAACAAAGGATTTCGACTTGTATCTCTTGCCGTAAAGAGCTTGTCAACCAAACGTTCAAACGGGTAATGCTGACGCTCCATCGCTTCAATGATGCGGCGCTGCAACCGTGAGACATACTCCTTAATGGTCAGATCGGGATTCGCCTCGCTTCGAATTGCCACGGTGTTAACCATCATGCCAACAATTTGTTCCATTTGGATTTGCGTGCGTCCAGCTACCGGCGTACCCACTACGATGTCCTCTTGTCCACTGTAACGGCTGAGCAGCGTAAAGTATCCCGCTAGTAAATACGTGTACAACGTCACACCACACGTCTTCGCGCTAGTGCGAATTCGTGCGCTTAACTCACGATCCACTTCAAACCATATCTGGCTTCCCTCATAGCTCTGTAGTTCAGGTCGCTTATAATCAGCAGGTAGCTTCAATATAGGCAGTTCGCCCTGAAATACCCCCAGCCAGTATTGTTCCTGCTCCAGCATAACCGTGCCTTGAAGCTGCCGCTCTTGCCATACTGCGACATCCTTCATCTGTATAGACAACGGGGCTAGTGATACTCCTGCATATAACGCTGTCAAGTCCTTCATCAGCACAGCCATAGAGAATCCATCCGATATAATATGATGCATATCAAACAACAGCATATTTTTCGTCTGCAGCTGTTCAGAATCGGATTCCTTACTTACCAGCGTAACCAATTCCACTCGGATCAGCGGAAAAGTGGCGAGGTCAAATGGTCGGACAAATTCGCCCATGATCTTCTTTTCTTCCCCTGCCACTGCCTGCCGCTCTGTCAGTACAATCCTTGCTTTTTCGTGTACAACTTGTACCGATTTGTCGTGATCTGCGGCAAAAGAAGTTCGTAGTGATTCATGGCGATCTACCAGACCTTGCAGCGCCTCTGCAAGCGCCTTGTAATCCAAATTTCCCACGACCTCTACCGCAGCCGGCATATTGTACGCAACACTATCGTTATGAAGCTGGTCCAGCAAGTAAAGACGATGTTGAGCTGCAGTTGTCGGATAACGGTCAGCACGTACGGTTGACGCAATTACTTCTCTTGTCTGTTCCGCTCTGCCAAGCATGTTATCTCTATCTGTACTGCCTCCCCGAACAAGCTCTCTCTCTTCTAAATATTCCGCCAATTCCGCTACTGTAGGCCGTTCAAATGCGACTGACACAGGAATCTCCTCGTTAAACATTTGGCTTAATCGAGACACTAGCATCGTCGCCTTAAGCGAGTGACCTCCTAATTCAAAGAAATGTTCGTGAATACCTGCATCAGGTATCCCGAGGATATCACGGAACAATTCTGCAACCATCATTTCTTTTTCTGTACGCGGCTTCACTCTTGTCTCGCTTAATGCAGCAAGCTTGTCCGGCTCTGGCAGCGCATGGCGGTCAACTTTGCCGTTTGCCGTGAGTGGAATAGCTGGAAGTGATACAAAATATGACGGAATCATATATTCAGGAAGGCGAGCAGCTAAAAATTTCCTTAGCGTCAGCCCACTAATATTTTGGTCCCCGACGATATATGCACAAATATATTTAAGCCCATGCTCCTCTTCACGTGTAACCGCAAGTACCTGTCGTATGCCCTCGTATTCACACAGATGAACTTCGATCTCACCCAGCTCAATGCGATAGCCTCGTATTTTCACCTGATGATCGATACGACCAATAAATACAGCATTGCCTTCGGGCTGCCATTTGGCCAAATCACCTGTCCGGTATAGTGTCTTGTCTTGGAACAACGGATGACGCACAAACCGTTCCGCTGTCAATTCCGGCTTGTTCCAGTAACCACGGGCAAGACCAGCTCCGGCTATGCACAATTCGCCAGTAATGCCTGTCGGTACGATCTTGTTGCCATATCCGAGCAAGTACACTTCAACGTTGTGCATAGGCTTGCCAATTGGCACATTGCGACCTTCCACTACGTGTTCCTGGAATACGTACATATTGGAGCACACGGTAGATTCCGTCGGTCCATACCCGTTTATAATGCGCATTTCCGGATTTAAACGCTTAAATTTGGCTAATGTGCTGTCTTTAATCGGTTCTACCCCGACGAGCAGCTTGTTCAAGCGTAGTGAATCCGAATGTTTCTCAAGTAAGGCAGCCAACTCACCCAGTAAGGTGGGTGGTAAATATGCAAAGGTTATGCCTGATCCGCTGATGCTGCGAGCAATGGCTCTTACATCCAGCACACCGCTATCCGGATAAAATACAAGTGTTGCTCCAAACATAAGCGGTGTGAACATTTCGCACACACTGACATCAAAGGATAGATTGGTCAAACTCAAAAACCGATCTTCAGGTGTGATCGTATTTTCATAGAGAGCATTCATGGAGTAGGCAAAGTTATAAAAGTTGCTGTGAGCAATCATTACCCCTTTCGGACGTCCCGTGGATCCAGACGTATAAATGACGTACATCAGATCATCCGGATCTGTGGGCAAATCTAAATTACTTGCCTCTCCTGCAAGCCATTGATCACTTGCTAAATCGATACTTACTCCTGCAAATGGGAGCGTCTGATTTTCCCCTTCTATTAAGAGAACGGATGCCCCGCTATCTTGCAGCATATACATTTTTCGATCTGCAGGATTAGAAGGATCAATCGGCATATATGCCCCTCCAGCTTTAAGTACAGCAAGTAAACCGACAATTAGTCTAACGGAACGTTCAGCCATAACGGCAACAATAGTCCCTTTACTGACCCCATTCGTTCTCAGTGCGCGAGCGAGACGATTAGCCTGCTCATTCACTTCCCGGTAAGAGAGCTTGTCTGGCCCACATTCAACCGCTGTACGCGCTGGATAAAGCTGTGTCATTCGCTCCATGCGCCGATGAATCCCCTCTATCTCACCAAACGAAGGCCCCACGTTGGAGCAGATCGAAGTTCTTAATTCTAGTTCTTCCTCAGCAGTTAATATACGATAACTGCCTAATGTTAAGTGTGGCGCCTCCACCATCTGCTCAAGCAGATATACATAACGGTTCATCATTACCTGTACTGTCTCGCGTCGGAACAAGGCTGCGCTGTATTCCACAACTAGCCTCAGTTGCTCCCCTCGTTCAACTGCCTGAACCATTAGATCGTATTTAGCCGTCCGATGATCATATCGCTGATGGATGCATTGTACCTCTCCAAGCTTCAGTTCCGGCATATCCAGATTTTGCATCACAAACATCGTATCAAACAACGGGCTGCGGCTTGGATCAAAACGCTCATGACCTAACACCAGCTCTTCGAATGGATAATACTGATGTTCCATGCATGCCAGGATCGTATCCTGAACCTCTTTGACATATTCGAGATACGTCTTGTCTGATTCTGGATAGCTGCGCAGGACAACTGTGTTAACAAACATACCAATCACGGATTCCAGTTCGGTTCGCGATCGACCTGCTATCGGCGTTCCTACCGCAATGTCAGTTTGATTGGAGTAATTGGCGAGCAGCGTATAATAAGCTGATAAAAGTACTGGAAACAAGGTGCAGTGCTGTGCTTGTGCCAAACGGTGCAGCTTTGCCGTTAATTCAGCCGATACGTACACGTCAAACGTCTCGCCTACATTACTTTTGACAGGAGGTCTGGCGAAATCCGTCGGAAGTTCCAACACTGGCATGTCCATGAGACCTTGATTAAGCCAGAATCGGCGATGTGCTTCCATCGCCTCCGTATGGCTCCGCTCCAACTGCCATGCGGCATAATCGCGGTAAGAGACACTCTGTTCCAGCAGTTCACCGTCTGTATATAACGTCATTATTTCTTTAATTAACAAGCCTGTTGAAGTTCCATCTGATACAATGTGATGCATATCCAGAAATAGTACATACACAACTTCAGAGATTCTGAACAGCGCCGCCCGCAGCAACGGAGCCTGCTCCAACTGAAAAGGAGCATGGTGTGATCTGAGCAGCTCAGACATTTCCGACTCATTAGCCTCGATCAGAGGGAGATGAAAAGGCACTTTGTCTGAAATGCGCTGCCGAATCTCGCCGTCTTCGATCAGGAATGAACCTCGAAGCATTTCGTGTCTGGCGATTAACGTCTGCAGCGCCTGCTCCAGCTTGATAACGTCGAGTGCTCCTTCTAATCGCAGCGTTTCCGGCAAGTTGTAACTCTTGTCCGCAGGAGCTGCTTGCTGCTGCAGATATAGGCGGCGTTGCGCTGGCGATACAGCATAAGTCTCCTGCTCAGGCAGCCGCGGAATGGGATCGTCGTGCAACGACTCATTTATTCGTTCCGCAACGAGGTGAGCCAGCTGCTTAATCGTTGGCGAAGCAAATAATTGAGCAGCTTCAAGTCGGATCTGCCATTTATCATAAATAAGGTTCATCACCTTAAGTGCCATTATCGAGTCGCCACCAAGCTCAAAGAAGGAACGGTTCAGTTCCAACTCCTCATAACCGAGCGTATCTCCCCACCAGTCAGCAATCTGCTGCTCCACCGAGTTATAGTCTTCGCCAATCACCAGAACTTGGGCTGTGTCATAATCACTGCCTGTCAAGCTCCGTGAAGCAATGAGCCGAACATGCGGTAGAACAGGATTACGAGTGCTAAGCCAAGTCTCATATCTGCGCCGCCAGTCAGCAAGAATTGTTTTCATTTCCACCGCCAGATCTGGCGGCAGCTCCGTCTCTTGTCCAGGATCCCCTGTCAAGAAAAGTGAGTCCCAAGAAGACACAGCAGCAGGTTCCACCCAGCACTGCGTCGGTTCGAAGGAATATCCCGGCAGCGGTAGCTTGCGGTAAACTTGGTTGCCGTATAAACGATCCCAAGATATATAGGCCCCTTGTATATACGACTGAGCTAACTTCTGTACCAGACGGTTATCTTCCAGCCAATCAGGACTCACATTTGTCAGCTTGTCTGCTAGAAGCAGTTGGTCGGATACAGTCGAATTCTGTGCCCCAGCCTCAGCAAATAGAAATTCGGACACCCGCCCGCCATAGATTCCATCCATGATGGTTTCACCACAGGTTGAATGCACCTGTTCAAGCTTGGGATCTGTTATAGCCGTAGTAGACATATCAGCAAACGAGAAGCTTGACGGACATTCCTGCTCTACCATCATCATTTTATCGATAAAATCCGACTGTTCACCTGCCAATCGCAGCTTAACGACAAGCTCTTGCAGATCACAGGCTAAAATGGCAAGGCGGTATGCATAATGACCGCGTCCTATGTGCGCAGTGTAACAAACGTCGGCCAGACTCCAACTGGCTGGAGCTGATGCAATCCGCAGCGCATATTCTGCTGCCATCCTTCTTAATGCGGCTTTTGTTTGGGCAGATAACGTAAACAAGTGCCAACGTCCCTCTTTTTTTGCAGCTGCTGATTGTGTTGTGAAACGATTCTCGCTGGTGTTTAGTGCGGGATGATCTGCGCATACATCTAACCGTGCTGCCTCTTCCAACACGATGTGGCAGTTGGTACCGCTCATACCAAATGCGCTCACCCCACAGCGTAAAGGTGTTGCCGCATGCTCCTCATGCGGCTTCCACGCTGAAAGTCGGTCATTGACATACAAGGGCGATTCTGTCAAAGATAGACTGCGATTCGGCTGCTGAAAATGCAAGGTAGCCGGTAACTGCCTGGCCCGCAGCGCTAATACCGCTTTCAGCATGCCGACCATGCCTGCTGCATGATCCAAATGGCCCACATTACTTTTCACTGAGCCGATAGCGCACAACTGCCGCTTCCCAGTGTAGCGGCGGAATGCCCGCGTCATGCCTTCAATTTCAATCGGATCGCCAAGTGCTGTCCCCGTGCCGTGGGCCTCCATATAACTGACCGTCTCAGGGTCGATACCCGCATCCTGCCAAGCCCGAATAATAACGTCTTCCTGCGCCACCGCATTTGGCGCTGTAATCCCGACAGACGCACCATCCTGATTCATAGCACCACCCTTAATAACAGCATAAATATAGTCGTTGTCCTGCTCTGCCTTATGAAGCGGCTTTAGAACAAAAGCCACAACACCCTCGCCGATCCCCGTTCCGTCGGCAGCCTCGTCAAACGGCTTTGCCCGATAATCACTCGCTTCAATGCCGAGCCGGATGCCCGTATCCATCGGCAGCAGGTTTAATTTGACACTTCCTGCAAGCGCCGTGTCACATTCTCCGTTTCTAAGTGATTGGCACGCAAGATGAATCGCGACCAGAGATGACGAACATGCCGTATCTATGCTGAGACTCGGCCCTCTGAAATTAAGCAAATAAGAGATGCGGCTTGCAATCATCGGGCTCAAGTTGCCTGCTGCCGCCAAAGAAAGCGATTGTGGGCTCAACGTTTCCAGCACACGTTTATAATCATGAAGTGTATCTGCATTATGACCCACAAATACACCTGTTCTCGTATCGCGTAGTCCATCGCCGCCATAACCAGCATCCTCGATCGCCCGCCATGCAGTCTGCAGAAACATACGCTGGTTAGGGCTCATCAGAGCGGCTTCATGGGGAGATAGACGGAAAAATGCATAATCAAACTCGGACACGTCCTCCAGATAAGCACCCTCAAAAAAAACGACTCGTTCCTCGTTTACCCGCAGTTTGTTTAGGTAAGGTTTCATTTGAAGTCGACGACTGTCAGGGAATGGCCCCACAGCATCCACCCCTTGCTGCAGACACTCCCAGAACTGGTCATACGTTGCGGAAAGAGGCAGCTTCGCCGAAATCCCAATGATGGCAATATCGTGTAAGGAAGCTTCTGCTATGTATCCGTCTAGCTTATCGTCTTCCATCTTTTCTAACGCCTCATTTTCCAACAGCTGTAATTGAAACATCCAAGCTCCTCCTCCTTCCATTACGCCAAATCGCGGCCATGCAGCCAACAAGGATTAGCACACTTACGATCAGCATTTTCATCGCTACGCCCGAATCCGTTCCATCTATAAGTAGCGATAGCACAATAATCGTAGTTGTGCTGGCTGCATGTGTAATCAGAACAGGCCACAGTGACCCAGTAAAATACCGCACAAGGGCATATAATATGGCGCCAAGCGCAGCAAAGCTTCCTACGACAACATCCATAAATACAACACCAAACAATAAAGCCTGACCTATAATTGCAACCATGCTATTAAACTTCTCAAGCAAGCTGTTATAAATGATTCCTCTAAATAGCCATTCTTCGAATAACGTTCCGATAATAGCGCTGTTAAGTAGCACAAGCCACAGGAGCTCTCCTTGAGCTACAAACGTCACCAAGTTGGCAATCGAGGGAGCGACTTCCGCAATAAGCGGTATTCTCGTAAAGGAAAGAATAAATACGCCAAGACTTAATCCTAGCCCAATAACCGGCAGCACCTGTGATGTGTTCCAGCGATTAAAGGAACCGATACGAACTAGCGTTGTACCGAATAGTGGCAGTAATACCGCAAACAGCAGCAAGGCGACTAGATCTGCGGCCGCCATCACGATCGTGGCATTACGTTGTACAAATGCATGCAAAGGTGCATAAATGGCTCCTTGATAAAGGACCGCATTGACAGCAAACATTACAGCAACGTACAGGACGACAAACATTAGCACTCTTGCCACTGCCGCTACCTGCTTCATGGTGCCTGCACTCCTTTATGCTGCGTATAACTTATATTCGGCGGGCTCGCCTTGCGATGGCGCCGAGCGTATCGCATACATACACCAATAATCAGAATGGATACAACCATGACAGTGATTTGCAAAGGCAATCCTTTTAACGCCAAATTCGAATTCCACATGACATACTGCACGCCCTGACAAGCGATCTGCGCAATGACAGGAGCCCAAATCGAATCAAACCATACATACAACAAAGCAAAGATCACAGCTCCAAGAAAGCCGTACAAGGATAACACTGGATCCCCCTGAAAAAACAAAATACCATACATGATACCTTGCAGCACGATCGCCATCCATACTGGAAACACCGTGCGAAATTCGTTGAGCAGCAGGCCTCTGAACAATGTTTCTTTATAAATGTTTCCTAACAGTAAAAATGCAAGGAAGACATACCATTCTGCTCGGTTGATATAATCCAGAAGCACTATAAACGTACTGCCCTCCGGTCCCCGGAAAGCGGGCAGCATAGAGAAGGCAATCGTGAATATTCCTGCCGCTGCCCCAATGATACACGCATAAACAGCAGGCACAGCCGCAATTCGTTGATAGCGGGCTACTTTAAATATAGACTTGCGCAGCAAAAACCATAATGCCAAGGCCATTAATGGAAATCCAACGATATCGTTTAAGATGATGATAAACAGCGTATTACGTTCAAACCAAGGGGACAGCGAATACAAATACGTGAAAAATAGATGATTAACGGTATAAAACCAAGCAAAGTAAATACCAACGATCAGAAGTACGGAGACTAACATGAGCCCCACTCTTTTAATCATAGATGATGCTCCTTTCGACTTATAAATGGGGGTACCTGGCTCCCGCTAACGGGAGCCTCCAATGTCACTAAGCGCCGGTTGGAGCAGATGGACGCTTTGCAGCCCCTGTTTCCACACTTCTAGCACCATGTACCCATACTCGCCATGAAGCTCCAAACAAGAAGAGCAGACTAATCAGCGTAATCACGATAAGCGCTGTTTGGCCTAAACGATTTGCCCACTCGAACAATCCCGCATATTTAGCGAGGAAGATTGAGCTCATTGCCACCACCTGCACTGTAATCGGAGCCCAGATGGATTGCATGCGTACATATAACATGCCGTATATTAGGCCTGAGCCAAAACCAATCAGGGCCACTTCTAATCCAGGCTGAACCGCAGCATACAGCAGTGCCTGAATGAGCAGAGCCAGACTTGTATGCATCATCGTACGCAGTTGGTTAAATACAATGCCTCGAAACAAAATTTCTTCAAATGCAGGGGCGATCACGCCTGCCCCTATAATGACATAGACAATCGAATCCGCATGCATCAAGTTGCTGACCAGCGCAGGAATTGCGGCCATATGAGCTTCAATCCAGTCGATGAGCACAAGCCCGATACTAAACGTGCAGCCGGCGATCCCCATCGCCAACAACAGCAGAAATTGTTTGCTGCTGAGTCGATCCATACGAAAGGATTTAAACAGCTTGATCTGCGGATCTCGGCGCAGTCCTGCCTGTATCCGAAAATAAACCACGTACAGAAGCAAGGTAAGTATAAAAGTAACTGCCATAAATACCGTCTGATTTCGTATCATAAACTCGGTATACGCTTGCAGTGCAGGGACTTTATAAGCGGAGCCGTGTACATTCAGGACAAGGAAAAATAATCCGATGCATACGACGACGTTTACTATCATCCAGATTGCTTTTTTCATCAGCAATTCTTCCTTTCTTAACTTGTCTAACTAACGTTATCCTTTATCTGTGGAAGCGGCCGTTTCTGCACCGATTGAATGAACGGTATGCTCAAATTGCTGTACGACCAGTCTCAGCAGCTTCACATACCCTTGCAGCCAATGCCTCATTCTCTCCTTATCCATCCGTTGCCCATTAAACGCCCATTCGCCCTTTAACACGGCGTGTTCCACAGTTACAATCGGCAAGGACACGATCAGTTCATACGCTTGCAGCAACTCATAGTTGACAGCGAGCTTATGCGGTGCCCCTTCATAGAACAACGGAGCGATCGACTGGTTTTTGGATCCTTCTCCAGTTGGAAGCTTGCGCCATTGTTCTAGTCGCTTAAGCACCTGGTCCCCTTCTGTCACGACACTGATTAGTTCGTGAAAGTCCTGCGTTTGGGTAAAATCAATCTTAATGAGCCGCGCCTCCCGCTCATCATTCATATGAAGCATTTGAACATTCTGCGAACCTGTCGCCTGCTTAAAGTACCAAGCCAACACAGCAAGCATAAGTTCATTCACACGGATTACCTCTGCATGGCTCACTTTCCTTAAGCCGTCCAGCAACATCTTATCGACCTCAAAGCGGTACAAACCATTCCACTCTGTTGAAGAAGTTCGATTTAGCAGCTGCTCCGGTACTTGGAGCCCACTCCAGTCAGCACTGAGATGATCGGTTTGCATCACATCGATGTAGGCTGCAAGGCCGGATACCGTCGGATAATTAAATAGATCCGTCACTTTAAGCAATCCCGGATACCGTCGGTCCAGCATGTGATGCATACGAATGATAAGCAGGGAGTCACCTCCGCAGTCAAAGAAGTTGTCTCGCGAACCGATGCGCTCGCGCCCCAATAACTCCCGCCATACACTAGCCACTACCTCTTCTGTACCCTCTTTTGCCTCTACGAATTCCTGACCTGAATCTACACGATGTTCCGGTCGCGGCAGGCGCCGTCGATCTACCTTTCCGTTGGATGTAAGCGGCATGCTCTCCAGTTCCACATAAACGGCAGGTATCATATACTCAGGCAGCCGCAGTTGTAAAGAGGCACGTAATTGAGCTGCTGTTACGGTTGCTGTTGTGACCAAATATGCGCATAAATAATCAGCTCTCGTGCTGTCCTCCAACTTCACAACAATTGCATCCCGCACAAAAGGTTCCTTCAGCAGAGCATGCTCGATCTCCCCGCACTCGATGCGGAAGCCGCGCACTTTAACTTGGTTGTCTAATCTCCCCAAATACTCTATATTACCGTCAGGCAACCATCTGGCCATATCACCCGTACGGTACATTTTGCTGCCTGGAACATAAGGATTCACGATAAATCGTTCCGCCGTAAGCTCCTCTCTGTTCACATATCCGCGTGCTAAACATGTACCAGCAATGCATAATTCACCTGGGATGCCAATCGGCTGTCGCTGGAACTGATCATTTACAACGTACAGCTCCGTGTTATAAATCGGTTTTCCTATTGGAACAAGTGTCCCCTGCCATTCACTACAATCATAATAAGTTACATCAATAGCCGCCTCGGTTGGTCCGTAAAGATTAATGAGGGCTGCATTCGAATAATCCGTCATCAACTGTTTAAATCGCTCCACATGCTCAGCCTTGAGCGCTTCGCCGCTTGTAAAGACATAACGCAAGCTGTTTAAACCGTGTCTAGCGTGCGGGTTATGCTCCAAATGGGCTAAAAACAACTCCAGCATAGAGGGAACAAAATGAATCGTCGTCACACGGTATCGCGCTATCGCCGCCACAATCGCACTCGGGTCCTTCTCCTCGCCAGGCTCCAGCAAAGCCACTTTAGCCCCGCCAAATGCCCACCAAATCAGCTCCCAAACGGATACATCGAATGTATACGGCGTCTTTTGTAAAATAACGTCTTCCGCATGAAGCGGGTACATTTCTTGCATCCAATGAATCCGATTTACTGCTGCTTGGTGCTCAACCAGCACACCCTTTGGCTGCCCAGTTGAGCCCGAAGTATAAATAACGTACGCCGCATCGTTGGAAGTGGCATTGTCTGTGATTGCCTGCCTATTATCAGAATGGATCGTCTGTTCAGAACATTGAGTTTCACCCATGCTCATAGCCACCATGCCGTCTAATCTATCGGAAGCAAACATACATGCGGATATCGGCAAAAGGACAACATCTCCAAGATCTGCTTGCAGCATCTCACTACCGGTCTCCACAAGCACAAGGCTCGTATTCGAATCCTCAAGCACAAAACGTATCCTATCCAATGGCTGAGACGGGGATATCGGAACATACGCTCCGCCAGCTTTCCAGATTCCTAAGATGGCCACAATCATCGCAAGCGAGCGTTCCATGCATATCGCAACCAAACTGTCTGTTTTAACTCCTTTTGAGCGCAACAGATGTGCGAGATGCTCCGCCTGATGTTGAAGCTCCCCGTAAGTTACTTCCCGATCACCAACTAACAGTGCCGTTCGTGCAGGCTCATCTTTGGCGTACTGCTCTACCGCTTCACCCAATGTCATATCGACTGGGAAGAGATGACTTGTACCATTAAATAAGCCGTACATATTGCATTCTTCAGCATGAGTCATAAGCCGCAGCTCACCAAGCGCAGCATCAGGTTGAGCTGCGGCGCTTGTCAGCACATGCATGTAATAATCAAGCAGGCGAAGTACGCTCGTTCGTTCAAACAAAGCAGTTGCATATTCTGCTCGTATGCGCAGGCCGCCTTCTATTTCTGTTACTTCAACGGTTAAATCAAGCTTCGACACGCCTGCATTCAGCAATTGGGAATCAAACTGTAATCCCTCAACTTCAGTGCTAGGAAGCCCCATATTTTGCATGACAAACAGGACATCAAATATAGGATTGCGGCTTAAATCCCGCGGAACCTGCAAGGCAGTCACAATCTGTTCAAATGGCAGTGTCTGATGCGCAAAAGCCTGTACTGTCTGGTACTTCACCTGATGTGCAAAGGCAGAAAATGTGATAGAAGCAGTTGGGCGCGTTCGTATCGGGAGCGTATTTACAAA
Source organism: Paenibacillus sp. ACRRX (assembly GCF_022346885.1). GTDB lineage: Bacteria > Bacillota > Bacilli > Paenibacillales > Paenibacillaceae > Paenibacillus_B. Next base: position 1,192,261 of record NZ_JAKRNK010000001.1, on the reverse strand, counting down.
CATGCCGATTAGTGGTTCTGTGTCAGTGTGCAGCCGACCTCCAATCGGTGTCCCGACGATAATATCCTCTTGACCGCTTACTTTGAATAGCAGTGCGTGAAAAGCCGTCAGCACATACATAAAAAGTGTCATGTCCAACTTAGAGGCAGCTGCCTTTACCAATTCCAGCTGTGATTGTGTCAGCTCAGCATACACACACTCGCCTTTAAAAGACTGCAGCGCAGGACGTGTATAATCTAGAGGCAGATGAAGCAGTGGCAATGAACCTTCTAACGCTTCGCGCCAGTAGGTCTCTTCCTTCGTACGTGCTTCACTGCTCATCCATTGCTGCTGCCATACTGCATAGTCCTTATACTGAATCCGCAGCGGCTTCGCAGCAGTCAGACTATGTCTATCGTCATTCGCCTTACTTGTGCTTTTGTTCATGCCGTGCAAATATTCATATTCGCGCACCAATTGATCAGCCATAATGTTCATGGAAATGCCATCCGATACGATGTGGTGCATATCCATCATAAGTGTGAACTCGTCACTGCCCCGCTCCATTAAACAAGCCCGCAAGAGTGGTGCTTTAGATAAGTCGAATGGTCGTATAAACGTCTTAGCAGCCTCAAGCATTGCTTCATCAAGCGATTGATGCCGATTGGACTGATTGTAGTTCTCCAGCCGCATTTCTACATGCTCGGACTCTACGATACATTGAACAGGTGCACCTTCGTACCATTTAAAACTAGTACGGAGCGGCTCATGTTCCTCAACCAGTCGAATGAGCGCACGTTCGAGTGTCTCTGTATCAAGCGCTCCCTTAATGTGTACGGCAAACGGCAAGTTGTAAGCAGTCTGCTCCTGATCCATTTCCTGCAAAATAAACAGTCGATTCTGAGCCAGTGATAACGGATAGTTGGGTCTTTTCTCCACTGGTTCCAGCGGCATACTTGTCATACAACCCGCTGTTTCTATAACGGTCGCCATATGTCGGAGTACAGGTGCTTGAAACACATGCTGCAGCGTAAATTGCACTTGGAACTGCTGTTCGACCAATCCAGCTAATTGAGCGGCCCGTAATGAATGGCCTCCAAGCATGAAGAAATGATCGTCTCGGGCAGGTGCTGTCACTGCCAGCACCTGCTGCCAAATTGCTGCTAGCTGCTGCTCTATGGAAGTCTGCGGTGCCTCACCACTGCCTCCAGTCTTCCAACTTGGCAGCGGTAAGTTTCGTCGATCCAGCTTTCCGCTTGGCGTTAATGGCAATTGGTCAAGCCGTATAATGTAGACGGGTATCATATACTCAGGCAGCAAGCGCTGCATCCAGGTCATTAATTCTTCATCATCAAACATATCTGCTTGGCTGGAGAATACTGTGTCTGGATCAGTAACAAGCTGCTCCAGTTGATGGTCTCCCTGCTGACTAACCTTGCCCACTGCTTGAGGCACGATATAAGCACAGAGCACCTGTTCCAGCAGTTTGTCCTCTACCGCTGTAACGACAGCTTCAGCTATCCCCGAATGTCGGAGCAGCACATGCTCAATCTCCCCGCATTCGATGCGAATCCCGCGAATTTTGACCTGCTGGTCCATACGTCCTTGGTATTCGATATTGCCGTCTGGAAGCCATCTTGCGCGATCCCCTGTTAAATACATTCGTGTTGCGGGCTGATGCGGATGCTCGACAAACCGTTCAGCTGTTAACGCTGGCTTGTTCCAGTACCCTCTCGCTAGCCCTGTTCCAGCAATACACAATTGTCCAGGCACACCGATCGGCTGCTGCTCCAGCTCCTCATTCACAATGTAGAGCTGAATGTTGCTGATCGGGCTTCCGATCGGTACAGATCCTTTACAATAAGCATCACAAGCATAGGCAGTCACATCTACTGCTGCTTCCGTTGGCCCGTACAAATTAACCAAGCCTGCTGTACGTTTATCCTTAAATATTTTGCGAAACGTCTCCACATGCTGCGGCATAAGTGCCTCCCCGCTTGTAAATACAAAGCGGAGACTAGACAGCATGCCATACTCATCATCACCACATCGCTGATCTGCACTACGCAAAAACAGTCCCAACATGGAAGGTACAAAGTGCATGATCGTAATACGCTGCAAATCAATCGTTTCAATGAGGCTTACTGGATCTTTTTCTCCACCAGGCTCCAGCACATACACCGTGGCGCCGGCCGCACTCCACCAGAACAGTTCCCATACCGATACATCAAACGTAATCGGCGTCTTGTGTAAAATAATATCCGCTTCTGTGAGGGGGTACGCCTGCTGCATCCAGTGGATACGATTGACGATGGCACAATGCTCCACCATGACCCCTTTTGGCATGCCTGTCGAACCTGATGTATAAATGACGTATGCCAGATGGTGAGGGTTTGATACAGGTACAAGGTCGTGCCGATCTTTGCTTCTGCCGCATGTTTCGTCATCCAACTCAATGACAGTCCCATCAAACGGAAGTGATTTCCTCCATTTGTGCTGTGTGCACACCAGCTTAGATTGGCTGTCTTCCAAGAAGTAACGAATACGTTCTTCTGGATATTCCGGACTAATCGGCAGATACGCTCCACCTGCCTTTAAGATGGCAAATATCCCGACAAAAAGTTCTAATGATCGTTCGGCCACAACAGGCACTACCGTGTCCGCCTTGACACCATAACCCCGCAAAACACGAGCGAACTGATTCGCTCTTTCATTTAACTGACGATAAGTAAGCTCCTGTTCGGCACAGCGTACCGCGGTACGCTCCGGATGAGTCCGAGCCTGTTCTTCCAGCCACTGGTGAAGCAGCATGTGGGATGGAAACGGAGCAGATGTCTCATTAAAGCCGCTAAGCAGTACCGTGTCCGCTTCTGATGCACGGAGTAATTCGCAGCATCCTTGCTCCGGTTGCTGCAAGGCCTGCTCCATTAGATGAAGCCACTGCGCGACTAATCGGCTGATGGTTTCCTCTTTAAAAAGATCTGTATTGTATTCCATCGCACCGCTAATGCGTCCATCCCCGTACAAGAAAATATCCAGCTTCACATCCAGCTTGGCAGTGGCTGTATGGAGTGGGAGCGGCTTAAGCTTGAAGCCATGCCCACATACCTGCTCTTCTGCATCCATCTGGTTGTGGACGATCAGCATTGTATCAAATAAAGGATTCCGTGAACGATCATAAGGAACCGGTCGTTGGTCAAGATTTATTAAACTTTCAACAGAGAACTCCTGATGCGAATAAGCACCAGACAACTGGTCTTGCACATACTTTGTATGTTCATCCACCGTACGCCCGGAATTTATACCGATAAAGATGGGCAAAAAAGCGTTAAACATCCCAATCATTTGCTCTGTATCCGGATGTGTTCGACCAGATGCAAGTGAGCCAATTATGCATTCATCCTGTCCGGTAAATTGATGCAATAGCAAGCTATACAGGGAAAATAAGAAGCTGTTCATCGTTAGTCCGCGGCGTTCGCAATGTTCAGCCATTCGTTTACCCGTCTGTGATGAGAGCTCGAATGGCACCAATCCACCTCTAAAGGATCGTTGATCGCCTCGGCTAAAGTCAGTCGGAAGCTCTAGTACAGGCAGCTCTTGCGGCAGTTGCTGCTGCCAATAGGCTTCACTGCGCTTAAGATCTGTTACAGCTTGCTCTCCATTTAACCAGACCGCATAATCCTTATATTGCACTTCAGGCGGCTGACTCACATATCCAGCCACGCATCTTGCCCAATCTGAGATCAGCGTCTGGAGCGAAATGCCGTCAGCCACTATATGATGGATATCGATTAACATATAGCGTTTGGACTGCGCGATAATCCAATACCCATGCAATAACGGCGCTTCTGATAAACAGAATGGACGAAGGTAGCGCAGACAATAGGTTGTCAGTTCTTTCTTGTCCCAGCCCTCAACCTTATCTGGCAGCACAATCTGATTCATTTGAAATGCAGCAGATTCGTGAATCAACTGCTGTATGTGCCCTTCATACATTCGAAATGAAGTGCGAAACGGCTCATGTGTCGTTATCATTTTCTGCCACGCTGCTTCGGCCAGATCTAGAGTCAGCTCACCCTCCACTTCGAAAAGGATGGGCATATGATATGTTGTTCCAACTCCCTCAAACTGATCTAGCAGATACATCCGCTGTTGAGCAGGGGACGTTGGATATGCTGGCATACGTACAGCCGCTGGAATAGAGCGATAACCGGATCTGTCTACTTTGTCATGCCCATCGATCCACGCTGCCTGTTCCCTAATCGTTGGAAGTGAAAAGATTTGCTGGATAGGCATTTGAAGATGAAAATGCTTATAAATCAAAGATGCCAGTTTTGAAGCTTTTAACGAGTGCCCACCGCGTTCAAAGAAATGGTCTGTTACCCCAATCTCATCAACGTTAAGCGCTTCTTGCCACAATAGCTGCAGATCCCGCTCTGTTTCTGTCTCCGGTTGCAACACCATAAACGCTGCCTCAGGAGCAGGTAAAGCCCGCATGTCTACTTTTCCATTCGATGTCAAGGGGAGCTTATCCAGTTGGATAACTGCGGCAGGCACCATATAATAAGGCAGCACGCGACGTAGCTCCTGCACATATTCGGCAACCACTATGGGCTTATCGGCTACAATATAAGCACATAGTGCCAGGTCGCCCCCAAGCTCTCTTGTTGTAATATACGCTTCTCTAACATCAGGCAGCCTGAGCCATGCACTCTCGATTTCGCCAAGTTCGATGCGATATCCCCGCAGCTTAACCTGTTTGTCCAATCGGTCCAAATATTCCAATTGCCCATCGGCATTCCATCGCACAAGATCGCCGGTTCTGTACATGCGGCGCGTAGAATCTGTACAATGCTTCACGAAGCGCTCTGCCGTCATCGCAGGCAAATTTGCATATCCAAGAGCAAGTCCATCTCCCCCGATATAAAGCTCTCCTGCGGCCCCTTTTGCTGCCAGGCGTCCTTCAGCATCAAGTACATAGAGCTCAGTACGTGTAATCGGCTGTCCAATTGGAATCGTCACCTGCTCTGAATTCCAAGACAGAATAGGATAGCAGGATGCAAATACGGTGGTCTCAGTAGGCCCATATACATGAAGCAGCTTACCTGGACCCATAGCATCATACGCTCTGCGAACATGAGACATGGAAGCACGTTCGCCTCCGAACAGCACATGCCTTACTTGCATAAGCCCTGCTAGATCATGATCCACCAGCATGTTAAATAAGGCGGTAGTGGCAAAAAAGACAGTAACACCTTTATTAACGATCTGCTCCATAATTCGGAAAGGATCTGCTATCTCGTCCATTTGCAGCATTATTAATCTAGAGCCATTCAGCAGCGCTCCATAAATATCAAACGTGGACCCGTCAAAAGCATAATTGGAAAGCTGCAGCAATGTGTCATGTGCAGTCAGCTCCAAATAGTTGGTATGCCTGACAACCCGGGTTACATTTGCATGGGTGGTATAAATGCCTTTAGGCCGCCCCGTCGTTCCCGAGGTGTACATCATATAAGCGACATCGTCTACATTTGTTGCAACCGCCAGATTGCTTTCGTCATAATTTATATATTCCATTTGCTGCTCGGTAACATGAAACCAGACAGAAGGCAATGCTCCTGACTCCTCCAGCTCACGCCGCAGCTGTAATCTGTCTCCGTTGACCAGTACGGCACTGATCTGTGCGTCTTCGAACATGTATCGTATCCGTTCGGTTGGAAATGATGGGTCTATCGGCACGTAAGCCATTCCCGCCTTTAAAACAGCCAACATAGCAGCGATCATTTCCATAGAACGATCCATAATTAGTGCCACACACGGACGTGCACCTTCTTTTCTTGCATTTGCAGCTGCTTGTGAAGCCGTGCTCTTATCCATCAGCCAGCGGGCTAGACGGTTAGCTTCTGAATTGAGCTTGGCATAATGCCATTTGTGCTCGCCCATCTCCAATGCAATTGCTTCCGGCTGCTCATCCGCCTGCCATTCAAACCATTCGTGCAGGGCCATATCCCGATGCCGGGAATCCGTCATCTCGCTGCACTCCATAATCAATTGTGCTTGCTCCGGCGCACTCATTAGTTCCAACTTATTCAGAGTTTGTACGGAATTATCAGCTGCTTGCTCCAAAAGATAGGTGTAGCAGCGCAGCATTTGCCTTATGGTGTCTGAGCGGAATAATTCAAGCGAGAACTCAACATGCAGGTCCAATCCTTCTGCTGTCACGTATCCTTCCCAGCTCATGTCAAACTTTGAAGTTGACGTGTGAAGTGGTGCTATCTCGCACGTAAATTGCTTCGTCCTCAATTCAGGAAGATCCATGTTCTGCAAAGTAAACGCGGTATCAAATAAAGGATGACGCCCCATTTCGCTAATATGGCCGGCAGCCTCCATCATCTCTTCAAATGGCAGTGTTTGATGACGTAAAGCCTCGGAGAGCTGCTCCTGTACCGCTCGGAACCATGCGTTGAGCGTTATATCGACAACAGTCGAGCTTGACTCGTGTATGTGGGCATGATCTGCATTCTGCACGATAACAGCAGTCGGGCTGGTATTCGTCTCCTGTATCTTCGGAGAAACATCGGTTCTGCGAAGACGCAGCGGTATCATATTAACGAATAAGCCTGCCACTTGTTCCATTTCCGTACGCGTACGCCCTGCTGCAGCGGTCCCGATGACGATATCTTGTTGACCGCTGTAACGACTAAGAAGAACATAATAAAGGGAAACCAAAACCGTATATAACGTGCATCCTGAAGTATGTGCCAATTTATTAAGCTTGTTAACTAGGGCAGCATCCACCCGGACGCTTTCTACACGTCCACTATACGATGGCGTAAGCGGACGCGTTTGGTCTAAAGGCAGTGTCAGACGCGGACAGCCGTCTGCAAAAGTCGTCTGCCAATACTGGCGGGAACGCTCCCACTCCGACGTATTGCGCTGCATGTCCAGCCACAATGCAATATCGGTGTATTGTAATGGCTGGGCTGGCAATTCAACCCCATCATATAGCGCAGCAAATTCGCGTATCCATATTCCCATAGAGCTGCCATCCGTAATGATATGATGCATATCCAACAGCATGAGATGCCGGTCGTGAGCCAGTTTGACGATCTCAACACGGAATAATGGCGCCTGTTCCATTTTAAATGGACGTACAAAGGAGATTGAATAATGACGAATCTGCTCCTCCGTCCAATCTGTCCCATCTACCCACAAGAGCGGCAGCTCCACTTCCTCTGCTACATACTGAACGGCTGTTCCGTCTAACATGCTGATGGAGGTACGGAGCATTACATGCCTTCTCGTCAAGTCTTGCCATGCCGCAGCAAGCTTGGTTTGATCACAGGCCCCTGTTAGCGAGATCTCATAAGGCAAGTTGTAATGAGTCAGCGACGGATTGATCTGCTGAAGTACGTACAATCTGTTCTGCGCCGAGGTGAGCGGATAGTATGCTCTTGCTCCGACGGGAATAATTGGGATTGCTTGCTCTGCTTGCTTGTTCCCACTGCAGGAATCCACCCATGCTGCAAGCGATCGGATTGTTTCGTGCTGCAGCACCTCTCCTAGGCTTGCTTCAATTGCCCATGTATCCTGCAAGCGGCTTGCTATCATCCCAGCTTTCAGCGAATTGCCGCCCAACTCAAGAAAGTGAGCATTCATACTTGGCTGAGAGATGCCAAGCACCTCGCTCCAAAAGTCGGCGATGCGAATTTCGGTGTCCGTCATTGCGATCTCCTGCCCTTGAAGGCTTGAATTGTCTCCGGCAGCAGGCAGCAATGTCTCTATTTCCCAAATGGTTAGCTTGGTCGCAGCTTCCGTAAATTCACCACTAGCAAACCGCTCGGCCAGCAAATAACGCTGTATTTTACCTGAAGTCGTCTTTGGAATTTGTCGTATCGGCAGTACGGTCGTCACGTCCAGTCCAGTTGCACGATTCAGCAAACTCTTAACATCCGCCCGTATACCAGTAAAAGATTCTAGTTTGCCTCGATGCTGAACGAATACTACAATCTCATCCTGCTTCGAAACTGGATCTTGAACGCCGCATACTGCTATTTTACCGAGTGATAGGCTTTGGGCTTCGCTTGCAATCTGCTCCAAATCGTGTGGATACAGATTCTGGCCATTTACAAACAAAATGTCCTTCATCCGTCCCGTTACAAACAAACGTCCACTCACCACGTATCCTAGATCTCCCGTATTCAGCCAGCCATCCGGTGTAATCAACTGCTTGTTGGTGTCAGGAAGGTTATAATAACCAGCTGTCACGTTCCGGCCTTGAATGTAAATAAGTCCAATGCGACCTTCATCCATCTGAATCTGATCCTCGTCTCGAATCGATACCGCGCAGTCCTTCACAGGATACCCAAGATCCAAGATCGGGACTGCTTGTTTGGATTCCGCTTCGACTAGACATACAGGAGATCCCAAGCCCAATTGTTCACGATCCAGATAGGAGACTCGAAGCTCTTCTTCTGGGTCGGGAAAGGTTACCGCAAGACTCGCTTCAGCAAGTCCATAGACCGGAAAAAGACTGTTAGAAGGAAGACCGTATGGCTTAAGAGACGCCAGAAATTGACGACATATGGCTTCAGAGATCGGTTCAGCTCCGTTAAATATTAACCGGATACAGGATAAATCCCATTGCTCCCCCACTGCTTGCTCTGGTTTAAAGTGCTGCAAGAAATGAGAGTACCCAAAGTTGGGCGATGCCAGGCACGAAATGCGCCGCTCTGACGCAGTGCGGAGCCAGTTCATCGGATGGAGAACAAACGCAGACGTTGTCATTTGGTACTGATGAATCCGTCCAAGTATTGGGGTCAGATGAAAACCGATTAACCCCATATCATGGGTTAACGGCAGCCAGCTTAGCGAGCTGTCCGATTCCGTTGTTCTGGAGCCGGCAAGAATAGCGGACATGTTAGCAAGTAAATTGTCGTGTGTTAGTACAACGCCTTTGGGATTGCCTGTCGAGCCGGAAGAGAATTGAATGAATGCCGTATCCTCACTCCGGGGGGTGTGCAGCTTGGCACAAGCTGCTAACGTTAAATCTGCCGACAGCACTTCTTCCAACAGCACGGTTTTTGTTACGAGGCACCGATACAGCTCTTCTGCACCGATTCGGCTGCTATATGTTCCCAGGCTGCTTATGGCTTCACTAGCAGCGATAACATAAGCAAGTCCGAGCTCCTTATAGATCTGGAGCAGCTTGTTGCGCTGCTCATCGTTATGAGCAGCCGTCACTGGAACTGGTACATAACCCCCAAGCACGCATGCCCAGAATAGGATGATAAAAGCTTCATTGTCCTCCGTCTGAATAATGACCGGACAAGCAACAGGAATGCCGCGATCCTGCAGCATGACAAGTACCGCAGCGGCCCTGTTGTGCAATTCGCTGTATGTATAGCTCTGATCTTGACCTGACTGTAAGAAGGTGATTCCGGCTGAATTCGTATCACATTTTAGAAGCAATTCTGCTAAATGACGTATCGGTTCCATGCTTAACCGCCCCCAGTACAACTTAGTTATAAGGAATACTCCACTCGCTTGTCGCGCACATTGCCAGTACGAGATGTGATCAGGCCATGCTCCAGCTTGATTAATTGGTCAGCATGGTCAAAGTACCGATCATCATGCGTAATACAGATTACACAAGTACCATGCTGCTTCATATCAGGCAGTAGTACTTCATAAAAGAACTGCCGGTATTCAGGATCCTGATCAGCAGCCCATTCGTCCAACAAGCAGAATGGGCGATCTTCCAATAAGCAGATTAGCAAGGCAAGACGCTTCCGCTGCCCCGTGGATAATAAGGTTGTACTGAAGCGATCCGCTTCCAGCGTCACTTTGCCTTCCAGACCAAGCAATCGAATATATTCAGGCAGCCGTTCGGCAACCCACCCTTTATCCAAGCCATATAAACGATCAAATAAATGGAAATCGCTAAAAACGGCGGAGAAGCTTTGACTAAGCTCATCGGGTGATATCCCTTGTCCATTCATGACTACTCTGCCTTCATCAGGTGCATACAGCCCTAAAATCAATTTTGCCAAAGTAGACTTGCCGCTGCCGTTTCCTCCCGTAATAAAGGTGATCTCCCCGCTGTTAAAAGTACAGTTGAACGGACCAACGGCGAATGGTTCGGCCTGTTGACTAGGGTAACTGAAACGAACACCTTCCAGTTCAAGCCTGTAATTGCCACGCACCACTTCACCTGCATCATCTGATTCTTCCAGCTCTGTAATACTTGCTTCTAGCAAACGCAGCCTTCTCCAACTGACTCGAAAGTGCATAAATTCTGGAATAGTATTTAATACAAATGAAACATGTCCTGTCATATACAGAAAAATAAATACATAGTCCCGCAGCACTTCATCTGATCCACCTGGAAACAACAATGGAAATACAAATACAACTGAACCGATTACCAACATGAACATAAGCTCACCTGTCAAAATAACTTTCGCATACATAAGACCGCTAGTCGTCCGCTTGTCACTGTATGCTTGACATGAAGCCGTTAATTCTTGTTCAAATTGATGTTTTTTGCCTCGGTGAAGTGAAAGCTCTCGGAAGCCGGAAACCAGTTCCTGCACAAAACGAAAAAATACATTTTGCAGGTCCCTTGTTTCTTCCCATAACCGGTTAGCTCTTTGTCCCACTGCGAAGTACAATAGGGAGCTGAGCACGACAACACCAAGTGAAAACAAAAAACCATACATATCCAGCCAGCCCAAGTATACGAAGCCAAACAATATGATCATCATGCTGGTTGATACCGTCACAATCAGATTCGCAAAATTGCTGACGACCTCAACATCGTTATTGAGACTTGTTAATATTTTTTCACGGCTGATCTGTTCAAATTGCTGATAACGTGTTCGTGCCAGCTGAGCCAGCATCCGGGTTCGTCTCTCGTAAACGATCCGGTTTGTTAGCCGAATCATTAAGGCTCGCACGATCCGCTGTGCTAAAAAATAAGACGCAAGCGCCAGTCCAAAACAAAGAAAGAGAGCTTGTTTGGCGGAGGCCTCGACTACTACTGCTTGGTTAACGATAAAAATAATAAGTGAGTTCGTCAGCCCACTTGTAATGCTCAACAAAATGAGTGGAAGGTAGGTCTTGAGGTGAGGGGTGGGACGTGTACTGGAAAAAAAACTGTTTGCGATAAACACCGTTATTGCAGCAGCGCACCACCCAACTGCTTCTGCTACTTGGGTAGGCAAGGTTACGACAAACTGACTCCAATTATTGTTGGTAACGCTTCCATAATACGGAATAAGAATTGTTGATGCGCCAATCCATATGCAGCCCGTGATGACGATCCACCACCAACGCCCCCTGATTGACTCTTTGTCTACTTCGTTACGTCGCCAGCGGATGTAATCTACAACATTTCTGAACAACATATACAGCCCCGCAACCATCATGATTACGGTAACCGTCTTGACGAGCCATGCCGCTTGCAGCAGCCGAGGTTCATAAAAGTCAGCTGAGGCATACGAAATAGGAATAGGCATCAACAAGCTGGCAAGCAGCAGCGACATGACCTTACGGACACCCGAGCGGCGTAAGTTGTCATTCATAGGCAGTATCCTTTCGATGCGAATTCCATCATCACTTCATTAACGCAGGCAAATTGAAAAGCGCTTTCACTTTAAAAATATAGATAGATTTCTGTCTGTCTGATACCGCTGAACAATGACTGGAAAACAAGATTAACGATGTCGTTAAAAGGGGGCTCTTGATGAATTCAGCCCAAAATGTGAGAACATCGTCTACTACCAACTTAATGCCCCTTGGACAAAAAAAAAATACTCAAATCTTTGAGTATTTAAACAGTAATGCCCATAGTTCTCATTTTCCTCTATCAGATGAAGCTATACGATATGATTGATAGACCTTATTTTAATCCCCATGTACTTCAGTCATCCCTTTGGTTATCTAACATCCATATTGGAATTATCCAGTGGGTAATTATTTTCCATGAATTTTTTAATGTTTATCTGTCATTCTTTCATATCATTCGATAGGATCAAAGCTTAGATGCTTCCAATACTTCAAATACTTCAAATACGGCAACATCTATAATATTGTACTATTTATGTATAGCTCTATCGTCCTTACTCTTTTAAGTAAGTGTTAACCCGGTTCTGTATTAATTGTGCGACTTCCTTAGCTGACTTATGTCCACTGAAGAAAAATGGGGCTTCCGTGTATATAATAGACAGTACTTTAGCATCCAACTCTTGCAAGTTATCTGCCGTGTTTATAACTGTTTTAAACTGATCAAACTGCTTTTCTGCTACTTGGGCTACTTTTCCATCTGCTAGTTTGTACGCTCCTTTCTTAACTTGTGCCTTCATGTCTTCCAGCTTTTTATCATTTAGAGATCGCAGCATCGAGAAGCCGTCTCGTTCGCTTAATAATTGTGCATCTTCTGACAGCAAGAATGCAATAAATGTCCATGCTTCCTCTTTAACTGCAGACTTGGCTTGTATGCCTAGTTCCAGTGGGAGAATAATACGTGCTTTGCCTGTCTCACCTTTAGCATGCGGTTTTTGTAAGAACTTGGGTTGTGAGAAATACATGTACGGTATCCTTATGAAATCGTCAGCCGAAGCCAGAATGTCAGAATAAAATAGTTGACTGCTCTCAGTAGTTGACTCATCCGTGATTACTTTATCTTTGTACATTTGCTGAACCTGCTCCATCATGTCTATAAAAACGGGGGAATCAAAGGAAGCTGTCTGGTTCTTGCGATTGACGAACTGAGAGTATCTATCAAACAACTGCTCCACCAGTGTAAGATCAGCAGGCTGTGCGGTCAACGCATAACGAGGTTCCTTTCCATCCTGTCCTGATAGCTCTACCAGCTTTCTTGCGGTCTGCTCAAATTGCTGCCATGTCCAGTTCTCGTCATCTATCGTTACACCTGATTGTAATAGAAATGCCTCATCTCCAACAAACGTTCTTAAAGAAAATGAGGCAGGTAGTGTATACAAGCCGCCGTCTTTTTTTAATGCATCGACAATGTTCATTTGTAAATCCTGCTGAGACAGTGTCTGATCCTGCTTAAGCTTCTCGTTCAAGTCTAGGAGCAGCTTTTTGCTCACATACTTGGCAGCAGGCAATCCACTTAATTCGATCAGATCTGCGCTTGTTCCGGCTAGCATTGCCACGTCAATAGATTTTTTATATTTATCCATTTCACCTGCTTCCCACTTCTCACCAGGCTTTTTAAACGATTTAATTTGCAAATCTATATGAGGATACTTTGCTTCAAATTTACGTTCCGCAGCCTCGTAAAAGGGCTCGGGCTCACTTATTGATAAGGTTACGATTACCTTTCCCTCTTTCGTGCTTGATTTTTCCTTCTTGTCATTATCCCTATCCCCACCAGTACCACAAGCCGTAATCATCATCAAGCACACACACGATATAGCCACTTCTATCCATTTATTTTTCATTTTTTTGTTCACTCCTTTTAATTGTGAGTATCAAACCAAAATCCCATGAGATGCCATTCTTTCATAGGTAGTAACATCGTCTTTTCTGTGAATGTTCTGTTTACTATATCGCGCTCTATTCAAAAATTAGCTTGATTACTTCCTCACTCAATTAATATTCGCTCAGTCAAGCTTCTCATATGACCCTCGTACTGGGTGAGGGAAAACAGATGGAGTCGCCTGAACATAAAAAAACTTCTTTTCTCACAGCGACTGCTTATCCTGATAAACAAAGGATAAAGATCACTGATTAAAAAAGAAGTGGGGTAAAAATAAAGTATTTCTTAAATTAGGGATGTGTTTGTTTCAAAGGTGATTCCAATATTTCGCTTGCCTGCGGCAATCGTACTTCAAAAACCGTACGAATAAGACTGCTTTGAGCTGTAATTATGCCCTGGTGCTGCGTAACTATATTCTTAGCGATAAACAGCCCGAGACCTGTGCTCTCTCCCTGGTGGCTGCGCGCCTTGTCGCCAATATAGAACATGTCAAAGAGATGAGGCAATTGCTCTGGGGGAATGAAGTTTCCGTAATTAATCACTTGAACAACTACCTCCCCTTCCATCCGATCCGCACAAATATCGATAAACTGTCCATCCGCGCCATAACGAATCGCGTTCATGAGCAAATTTTCAAATACTCGAGCCAGTAATTCCCCGTCACCTGTAATGTTCAAATGAGGCCTCACATCTAATCTGGCGATCAGCTGACTCTTTTCTAACATCGGATATAACTCTTCGTGCAACTGCATCAGCAGTTCACTCAAGTCAATCGGATGATGCTCAACTACCGACATCCCATAGCTCATTCTGGTAATTTCGAATAGCTCATCAACCAGCTTTTCCAACCGTTGGGATTTCGTATATGCGATCGTAGCATAATGCTGAACTTGTACAGCGGTCAGTTGATCATCTTTTAAAATAAAATCCAAATAACCTAACACCGATGTAAGGGGCGTCCGCAAATCGTGTGCCAGATTCAATACAAGCTGATCCTTGCTGCTTTCCGCAAAAGCACCTTTTTCTACTGCCTGCTGCAGCTTCTCGCTTGCCAGATTCATGTCTTTCGCAATATCACCAAACTCATCACGGGAAACAAGATTAATTCTGCTATTAAAGTCCCCGTTGGCCAGATAGTGTATCCCTTTAGAAATTTCTTGGAAGTAGGCAACATAACGCCGCGTAAACATAAAGAAAAACAGAATGGAGAGTGGGATAAATATAAGTAAGAAAAAGTAGATATCACCCAATTCCCTCATAAAATAACGAATCGGGGTGAGTGGATTTTCTAATCTCACTTGCGTTGTATAATACAGTTGAAGCAGCTTGTAAAGCACGAAAGTAATAGTAGCGGATAAAAACATGCTCAGACTTAAATACAATATCATTTTAGTTCGAAAGCTGCGCCCTAGCTTAACCATTAAATGTATACCCCACACCCCAGATCGTTTTAATAAATTTATTTTTTTCTGCCCCAAGTTTTTTTCGCAGCGTTCGAATATGAACCATCACCGTATTTCCGCCTTCATAATAGGCCTCGCCCCATACCTGGTGGAAAATATGATCTGCACTGTATACTTTCTTTGGGTAACTCGCCAGTAAATACAAAATATCAAACTCTTTTGGCGTCAGTTCGATTGACTTTCCATATATATGTACCATCCTTTGATCGGGATAAATGGTTAAACCACCTACCTCCAAGACAGAATGACCGTCCGCTGCCGGCTGGCTGAGCTGCATATAACGCCGCAATTGAGCATTCACTCGTGCAACTAATTCCATCGGATTAAAGGGCTTGGTCATATAGTCATCCGCCCCTTTCACCAATCCCTCAATCTTGTCCAGATCGCTTGTCTTGGCGCTCAAAAAAATGATAGGCATTCGATGCCGCTCTCTAATTCGTCTAGTTACTTCATAGCCGTCCCACTTTGGCATCATAATATCCAATATAGCTAAATCAATAGCTTGCGTCTGTACAGCCTGAATAGCTTCCTGACCATCAGCCGCTTGAATACAATGGTACCCTTCCTTACGCAAGTGTAGCGCGATCAACTCAGCAATTTCCACATCATCGTCCGCAATTAGTATGGTAATAGGTTTCATGACAATTCATCCTCTGTATAAAGTTGGAATGTGTTATTAGATTAGCTTCATCGCCGTCTGACTCTCATCATGTATGCCAGTAAGATGCAAGGCTCCCGCACATGCAGTGTACTAAACGCTGAACATTATCTTATCCTTAACATAAGTACCGTTACGTGTTCCGCGGGATCACAAAAGAAAGCGTGGTTCCTACGTCTGGCTCGCTTTGGATAGATAAACCTTGTCCGTAAAGTTGTTTTAGTCTTCGATCCGTGTTGTAAAGTCCGATTCCTTTTTTGTTCGTTCTGTCACTGTCTAACACATTTGTTATAATCGCTTCATCCATGCCAATGCCATCGTCTTTGATTGTAAATGTAACATGGTTACCGACATCCGTAATTTGTATATGCACGGTTCCCCCTTTAAAACGGCTTAATATGCCGTGCTTAACAGCATTCTCTACCAAGGGCTGAATCGTCAGCGGAGGCAGCTGCAGCGCCATGTCGCTGTTCACCTCCCAGACGATATGCAATCTTTCGTCAAAGCGCTCCTTTTCAATATACAGATAGGATCGGACTAGATTAAGCTCATGTTCAAGCGGCACTAACTGCTCAGAGTTCCAAAAGTTAAAGCTGATCCGCAAGTAGGCACTAAATGCTTCGATCAGTTTGTGCATCTTAACCGTATCAATCTCGCTTAACGCCATAATGGAATTTAACGAGTTGAATAAGAAGTGAGGTTGGATTTGTGCTTGAAGATAAGCAGCCTCCATGCGCAGACGATCACTAACCGACTGCTTTAGCGTAATTAACGCCTTTACTCGGTACTTCAATTCGAGTGCGTCCACAGGCTTCGTTACATAGTCGTTGGCTCCTGACATAAATCCCGAGTATACGTCTTCCGCCTGACTACGTGCTGTCAACAATAAGATAGGTAGATCCGCTACTGAGAACCGAGTCCGCACACAACGGGTGAATTCATAACCAGACATGTGCGGCATCATCACGTCTGCAACAATTAAATCCCATTGCTTCGTATGAAGCAGTGCTAGCGCCTCTCGACCTGACAATGCCTTAGTAATCTCGTAGGGTTCCGAAGCTAATATGTTGCAAAGCACCTTGAGATTGACAGCATCGTCATCAATCACTAATATTTGCGCTTTGCTTGTAAGGACACCACAGGTGGTATCAGGCAACACAGTCTGCACAGAAGGCTTCATCTCCGAATCAGCAGCCAGCTCAAGATACGATGTTGGTTCTAGTTTGCTGCTTATCAGTTCTAATGCAGCATCTTCGAAGTCGACCGCATTGGGTGACAATGGCATCGTGAACGTAAATGTAGAACCTTTCCCAGGTACTGACTGCAAATAAAGCCGTCCGTCGTGCAGTTCTACCAGCTGTTTGCAAATATTAAGGCCAAGTCCTATTCCACCACCTGCGTTAATGTCTGCTCCACCTTGCTCGTATGGCTTAAAAGCACGTGCTTGCAGTTCCTTATCCATTCCAATGCCAGTATCCGCTACAGAGATATAAGCATATCGTTGTTTCGTATACGCAGAAATGGAGATGGTTCCTGTTTCCGTGAATTTAATCGCGTTGTGAAGCAAGTTAAACACAATTTGTACAAATCGTTTTTCATCGGCCCAGATACGAGGAAAATAATGAGAAATCTCCATTTTCACCTCAATTGGCTTGCCGTCCGTCATAAAATGAAGCATATCGATGACGCCTGACACAACAGATTGAATCCGTACATCAACAGGCTGTAATTGAATCCGCTTCTCTTGAAGCTGGGTCAAATCCAGAAGATCATTAATCATGTACGACATGCGTCTACTAATCGTAATAAGCAGTTCAAGATCATGCACACTTTTTTCTTGGATCGTATGGCGCTCATTAGCCACTACAGTTTGTGCAATATTCATTATACCGTGCAATGGTGTTCTTAGCTCATGCGATGTGCTGGCTAGAAATTCATCTTTCAACTTGTCTGCACGTTTAAGCTGCTCCGTCATTTTCGCGTTTTGTTCCGCATTACGATAGAATTGCTTAAACCAGAACGCAGAGAAGCCGATAATGGCCGCAAAAATATCCCATGGGTAAAATGTCATCTCTACCCACCCCTGACCTTTTGCAAGACCCCATACTACACTCGACGTGATACTCGCAGCCGCAAATGACAAATAAACAGCGTCTTTGTTATTTTTGAGCAGCGACCGTACAAACAGCACCAGCATCATAGTAATGGAAACAAGGCATAAAAAAGTAAAAATGAACTTGCTATAAATAATACTTTGGATGTCCGCCAACATCAAATAACAAGCGTATGCACCAGCGCACCTATACAACCAGCGGAAAGGAAAGCCAAATTGCTCTTCCAATAAGAGGTTTTTGGTCAATTCCAGTATAAACAAGGAGGTGCCAATATACGATAATAGAGCCAGCTTTATGCCCCACGTATAATTGATGGGCAGCCATATAAGCAATAGTTTATCATCATCTGCGGCAATCGCGATTGCCGCGCAAGCAAGCAGCAAGAAAAATGGAATCAGCGACTTTTGTTGACGATTAAAATAATACATAATACCTGCATATAATCCATGCAACAACAGCACAACAAAAATAATCAACTGAAAGCCGACAGCATATAATCGCTCATTGTCGATGGCTGCCTGTGAGCCAAATCTAATAGACTGGACAATCCCTCCATTAACTGGATTATCAAAATTCGCAACACGCACAATCAATACAATCTCACGTTCATCCTCTGCTATATAAGAGGAAGTGTATGATTTTGCCGCGGGCTTGTAAAGTTCCTTTTTATCGGATACGACTCCAAATGCCCCCACCTTATGCCCGTTTAATTCGATGTCAGAAGCGCTTTGAATGTTGTGCACCCACAGACCGTAAGGCTGATTCAACGAAGCTCCCGTCAATATCCGAAGCCGATAGGTGCCAAAGCCCATTGCTGTATTAGGGCTTGTCGGCATAGCATCATTCCATTTCCCTGGCACATGGAGATACTGAAGTGGCTTATGATCAGCTAGCTTGCCTGCTGGAGCGTGCTGTAACAATTGTTCCGGGTAGAACTCCCATTCTCCTTCCAATGAGATGGCTTTGTTATGTTCAATGTCCCAGTTTCTCAAATCAAGCACACCTTGAACAGCATGTGGTTGTTCTGGATTAGATTGAGAACTTAACCATACTAAGCGAAATCCAGTAAGTACAAGCAGAAATAATCCTGCCCAAATTAGCAGCTTATGATTTTGTCTCATCAGTATCAGATTCACTTTCCCCGCGAATAAATATAAGTTTGCATTTGCAGCTTCGATAAGCGGTATTTGTCAAGTTATCATTTCTACCAAAATTAAGCCCATAATAGCATAGTCGCAGAAAAATCAAAACAGAGGTTTAACGAAGATTGCTTTTAAGACAAGGAAAGCGATACCAAATCATGTATGAGTCTTATTAAAATTGATGTTTCCCCTCTTTCATATATGATATTTTTTTATTTCTGCTCTCAACTATTCATTTATAGGTTTTATCCTGCCGATATATGAGAAATAAACAACTTTTGTCGATACGAGGGGTGGATTTTCCATGAAACTGCAATTCAAGACAATAAGATCCAAATTGATTGTACTATGCTTATTCCTGTTAATTGTACCAACGGTTTTAATTGGGATAACAACCTATCAGACATCCAAAAATAAGCTCGATGAAGCAGGAAAAAATCAGCTTCAACACAGCGTCAAATCTATCATTGGTATGATCAACTTGATGAATGCCGAAGTGGTCGATGGAAAACTGACTTTGGAGCAAGCACAAGAGAAGGTTCGCAGAGAGTTATTAGGTTCTAAAAACGCCAACAATAAACGTCCGATCAAGCTGGAGTACACGGTTGGAAAAACTGGATACCCCTGGGCTGTAGATAAAAATGCGATCTCCGTATTAAATCCAAGCAACGAAGGGCAGGACCTAAAGCAATTCAAGTCTCAAGACGGCATATTATTAGGACAAGCGATCCTTAAAACAGGTACAGAAGAAGGAGGATTCCTTTCTTATCAATATAAACTTCCGGGTGATACCGATAAAATTGAAACGAAAATCTCATTTGTGCAGCTAGAACCTAACTGGGGTTGGATTATTGGCTCTGGCGCTTACGTATCAGAATTTAACAGCGGTGCTCAAGTTGTATTAGAACTAGTGATGTGGATTGGATCTATTGCTGTTATTGTAGGCGTTCTGGTCGTAGCATATTTCTCATCCCGCATTGCCAAACCGATTCAGTTAGTCGCGAGTCAATTAAATGTAGTGGCGACTGGTGATTTTACAGTTAAAGAAATCCAAAACAAGTCTGTTGATGAGGTAGGCAGTCTATCACGCGACTTTAATAATATGGTGAAGCAAATGCGGTTCTTTATTGGCGAAGTCGATTCGTCTACACAGCAGGTTGCTTCATACTCTAATGATTTGACTTTAAGTGCGGAACAAACTTCTAAGGCCACCGAGCAAATTACAATGTCTATTCAAGAATCTGCTGATGGTGCGGAAGAACAACAACAGGCCTTGGAGCAAACAACAACAGCACTTGATGAAATTGCGATCGGTATCCAACGAATAGCGGAAAGCTCCTCGACTATCGCGGAATCATCTGTGGATACTCGGGATATTGCAAGTCTTGGCGGCGTCGCGATCCAGGACAGCATTAGACAGATGAAATCGATCAGTACATCCGTTAACGATTCAAATGAAGTCATTCATCGTCTCGAACAGCGTGCTGCTCAAATTGATCAGGTGCTTGCGCTGATTCGGAATATTTCCAGCCAAACAAACCTGCTCGCGTTAAATGCCGGGATTGAAGCCGCACGCGCAGGTGAACATGGTCGAGGATTCGCCGTAGTTGCTGGGGAGGTCCGCAAGCTAGCAGATCAATCCAACCGTTCGACGGATGAGATTTCCAAGCTTATTGAAGAAATGCAAGCAGATATGAAACTATCCGTTCATACAATGAACAAAGTGAAGCAAGAAGTGGTATCAGGCATAGAGATCACAAATGAGACAGATCGCAGATTCCAAGATATATCCGTGTCCACTATTCGTATATCGGAGCAAATTGAAGAATTAGCAAGCATAACAGAACAAATATCGGCTAGCGTAGAGGAAATATCGGCAAGTGGCGAGAACGTGACCCATCTGGCTAAGCTCGCAGCCAGCAACACACAAGACATTGCCTCCTCAGCCGAGGAACAGCTTGCTTCTATGGAAGAAGTGTCAGGGTTAGCTACGAATTTATCTTCAATGTCAGCAGAATTGCAGAAATTAATCCAGCGATTTAAGTACTAGTCGATCTAATCGATTAAGTTCAAGTTCAGTCCATGCTTCATATTCTATTTACCTAAACAAATCGGCCTTTTCTGTGTCATCACAAGCTACTGTGAAACTAACATCAAGGTACAAATTGAAGTAAGGTGGTTCAGGGTTACTCCTGCCACCTTTTTTATTTGGCTGAATCTATAGCTCCACACACGCATATGACTTGACTCGCATATTAATCGGCCAACCTACACACACTGATATACAATGTTAAATCTAACTAATCCATAAAATGGTCTGACTCTACATCATTATGTCTGTTCAGAAAAAATATCCGCATACGATCAAGACCAAAAGGTGACGATTCATGAAAAAATCCGAGATTACACTTAGGCAATTCATCTTGCTCATACACGGAACACAGGTTGGAACAGGTGTGCTGTCACTCCCTAGAATGCTTGCAGAGACTGCTGGGACGGATGGATGGATTTCCATTATTTTCGGATGGATCATCAATTTGGTGTTGGGAATTGTGATCGTGTGGGTAATGGCGCAGTATCCACATGTTACATTTCCACAATTATTGACACGTTTATTCGGTAAGTTCATCGCCGCTCTAGTCATCATTGCACTGCTGTGTAATTTTGCCCTATCTTCCTGGAGTATCTTTGCTGATGCCATGTTGTACATAAAAGCATGGTTTCTTCCAATGACACAAACCCCGATCATAATGTGCCTTTTTATTGTTCCTGCACTCCTAACCGCTAAAAAGAGTATGCTAGTCGTCGCACAGTACAATGAATTTGTGTTTTTCTTTACGTTGTGGATGCCACTAATCATGCTTTTTCCGCTTGTAGAAGCGCAGCATATTCATCTGCTCCCAGTACTAAAAGAAGGATGGGTTCCAGTTCTGAAAGGTGTTGACAACACAACCGTATCATTCATCGGTAATGAAATTATTTTTTTGGTTTATCCGTTTCTGAAAAAAAAAGAGACTGCCGTGTACGGTGTTATGATTGGAAATACATTAACGATGTTATTGTATTTGTTTGTCACCCTTATCAGTTTTGCTTATTTTAGCCCTGATGAAGTCACCCAATATAGCCAGCCTGTCCTTAACTTATTAAAAGTCGTCGAGTTTCGGTTTCTAGAAAGAATTGATGTCATATTCCTGGCCCTGTATTTGTTTGTTGTATCCACTTCCTGGGTACCTTATGTCCACTCGACAGGCATATGCGCTGCGCAGCTTGTAAAAAGCAACAACCATTCGCCTTTTGTTCTCACTTTTGGCGTCCTTATTATTTTGTTGTCTGCATGGATAGAGCCCTCATGGCAGCAGTCCACTCAATGGATGAATTGGTGCAAGTACTCTGGCCTGATAGTAGCTTATCTACTCCCTATCATATTAATGCTGTACATAAAAGCTATCCAGCTAATGCCTGGCAGGTCGAAACGCTCTGAAGTGTAAGGGGTATTTGATGTTGATGCGTTGAGCATAACGTCCCACTTCGAATAGCCCGGAAGTCGCAAAGTCCTTCCGGGCAAGGCCGCTTATGAAAACGATGGATATTCAGCATTACTTGACTTTTGTACGGATACATCCATGTACAATCCTTGACCATGCAGGAGGTAACGGCTGACATTCAGTTATTAAAACTTTAATTATTTATCTAATAAATCAACAGCAAGGAATACGAGAATACAACGTCGAATAAGAAAAATATGCTGGTCGCCTCTTGTCTCTTTACTGTAAATGAGACAAACACCAGTCTTCGCCAAACATCTTTTTCTTTCTAAACAAATGGGGGGTTTTTGTGGATGAAACCATAATCATTGCTTGTGAAGACCGTCTTCGGACAGCAATGCTATCCAGCAATGTAGAAGTGTTAGATGAACTGATTGCTGACGACCTTATCTTCGTTAATCATTTCGGACAAATTTTATCAAAAGAAATTGATCTTGAAGCCCACCGTTCAGGAAACTTGAAAATTACTGAAATTGATATTTTGGACCAAAGAATTAGACTCTTTGATATGTTAGCCGTAACCGTTACACGAGTGACTTTAACTGGTATATTCGGAACTCCATTTGAAGGTGAGTTCTGTTACACTCGTGTTTGGCAGTGTCGTATCGGGAAATGGAAAATTGTCTCAGGTCATTGTAGTTCCGTAGCGTGATGCTCCAGTCATTGCCCTTCACAGGCAATTATAACAAGCTCCCTCGGTAACAATAGTTAAATTAACCGCCTTTCAGTGGGTGGTCTTCTTTTTAATTAAAAATCAACAATAAACGTAAACAGAGCCATTTAATTAAAAATATACACTTGTCGAATTTTCACATTTTCGTATCACATACTCGAAACGTCAGATTCCCACATCGAAAATCTTTAGTTACAATGTTGCGCTCAATAACGCCCACCACATGATTAATTTGAATTAATGAATTCAATCGACTCTTGAGTGTCTCTCACACTCATATTCAGAATAACGTAGACTATTGCCGTAAGCCCATTCATACGACTTGCATGTCCAAGTCTCTAAACAAGTCCACATGCAAGGAGACGTGTTCCTGCTCCGCAAAACACACGTCTCCTTTGTAATAGCTCTTATATTGTCGTATCTTGCATCACGATCAAATCTTACTTTCTTGATTTGTTATATTTCATACAATTTACGATACTCGGCAGGTGTATGTCCTATTCTCTTTTTGAAAAGGGTTATAAAATAAGGGATATTCGGAATACCCACCAACCTCGCAATATCCGATATGGATTTGTCCGTATGAATCAGATATTCGATCGCTGTTGTTATTCTCGTGCGCTGTGCATATTCGATCGGGGTCAGTCCCGTTATCCGTTTGAATGTTCTCTGCAAATGATAAGGGCTGCCATGACACATATCTGCCAGTACGGCAAGCGTTAATGTATCGCTGAAGTGGGCCTCAATGTAATGTGCAATCTGTTCCACCCACTCCTCGTCAGGCAGCCGCTGCCCTGTTGGCTTACATCGTTTGCATGGCCGGAAACCGGAAGCTGCAGCTTGTGCTGCATTTTGAAAAATACAGACATTTTCTTTTTTAGGAGGCCGTGATTTACAAGCGGGTCTGCAAAAAATGCCCGTTGTCGTAACCGCATAAATAAACTGCCCGTCATACGTTCCATCGTTTGTAATGATCGCTTGCCACTGCTCTTCAGCCAGCTTCGACAAGCTTGGGCCCAGAGTTTGTTTATGTGTAGAGCGATTATTTATATGTGAATGCTCTTTTGTATTTTTCATCTCATCACCTCCAAACACAGTATACCCCCAAATAAGACTTCTTGACTGCATTTTGGAATGTAAAAGCAAGATAGTAAAATAGTGAATGGTTATCTTTTGAAGGGCAGATAGCTCCTAAAACGTCCTATTTTACAGAAAGAAATGGACAATTATCTAAGCCATTCATTCTAATTCATGTAGGAGGTTATGACATTCATGATTAAAGCAGTAAAATCGTTGGCAGCGCTCGCGATGATGTGGTCATTTCTTGCGCTTGGTACAATTGCGCAGGCAGCCCCGTATAACACGTCTCTAGCGAGCAGCAAAGCTACTAGCAGTGAATTTCATGGGAAAATAAATCTAGGAGCTTACAGTCTTTATGTTAACCTGATGGGTGAAACACACGAGGATGTGCCTTCTGTCGTCTTTGACAGTGGTAATGGGGATGATTCTACCATTTGGAGTCAAGTAGCGCCGCAGATTTCCACCTTCACGCAGACGTTTACTTACGATCGTGTCGGCCTTGGGCAGTCAGATCAAGCTGCTGGCCTTGATCGCAGTGCCAAAGGTTCGGCAGAACGCCTTCACTCCTTATTACATAAAGCACAAGTGAAAGGCCCTTATCTGCTAGTCTCCCATTCCATAGCTGGGTTGTATGCTAGAGAATTCCAAGCCTTGTATCCTGATGAAGTGGCAGGTATCGTTTTTGTAGATTCAAGCTACGAAAACATGGAAGCCTCCCTGTTCCCAGCTCCCGACTTTACGGATACAGATCGTCGCAACATCATGGAGGCTGACTTGTCTAATGGCACAGGCGTGCCGATCGAAGGGAGTTATCATGACCTGTTAACTTCGTACCAACAAGTGGAGGCTGCACGTGCGCAGGATTCCTTACGGAATGTCCCCATTTCTGTGCTCACGGGAGGCAACCACGGTTACCCACCTAATTTTGGTAATATGGAACAACGCTGGGCTAACCTGCAGCTGAATCTGGCATCTCTTTCGAACTTTACAACACATCATATTGATCCCGATCATGGTCACTACCTTCATACGCAAAATCCTCAACTGGTCATACAACATATTTCAGATCTGATCCAATTGACAACTTACACACATAATTAATTATATAGACTCCAGCTTCATGACAAAAATCTCCATGATCAGGGAGGTACTATTGCTGTACCTTTCGACGATCATGGAGATCATAGATTCATACTCCTGCTGCCTATCTACCAACAGATAACCTATTAACTAATAAGTACAGCATCAAATAAATAATCATATGCGTGGTTCCAGATAGAATAGCAAACTGGATCGACTCCATATGCAGGTCTCTTGTCAGAATAGTCCACAAGTTACTAGGTTCTGTGATCAGATCCCAGCTATTCCAGCGAATGAATCTTCCAAGATAAATGGCGAATCCACTTAACAGCTGCATCAATGCCACCAACAGCCAGCTAAGCTGCCGATTCCATCTCTTAGCAATTAACTGCTGCAGAACATACATGGAGACAAAACTTAATATTACCGCTATAAACACACCGATAGCGATGGTATAAAAGTTGCTCCAAAGTGCCATATCTGAATTAAACAGGATTCGTGGTTGGCCCATGTAAGGAACGTAATCCGGATTCTTTATGATAAATTTCTCACTTTGAATATGGATCATATCCGTCACAACATAAGGTGCATTAGGATAAAACAAAAACCAAATAACAGCCAATCCACCGGTGTACACCTTACCTAATAGAGAAAACTTACTTCTCTTCACCCAGCCTTGACTGCGATATAGCAATATAGAAGCGTAAAACGGGATGGCGGCCAAGATCACATTCCAGATCATATACCCTTGACCCCCACGTTCAAATGCGGTAATCCAAATAAAGTACAAAAGAATGATAGCCGTGAACGGAATGACACTCGTTTTATTTGAAAATTGTCGCTCCAAAATAAAAGTTACCTCCTCATACGATGCAGCTTAATGATGATGCCTCGTATCTTCATTAGCGCTTCTTACATTCACAATGGTTTTATGAATCCAAATCGCAGCCTGTGCTCCTTCTCCCATTGCTATCGTTAACTGTTCAGCGTGAGCGCAAACATCCCCCGCTGCCCATACGTGTGGGACATTCGTCATTTTGGTACGGGGATCAACCACGATATGCTTGTTTTCCAGCCGTTCTATACGAAGCCGCGAGGCTAACGTAGATCGTACCTCGTTGCCTCCAAAAGCTATAAATCCGCGCTCTCCCGCAATAACACACCCATTTGCAAGACGAATGCCGCTAAGTATGCCTTCCGCCGTACATAATACCTGCTCAACCGGCGCTGCGATAACCTCGATTTGTAGCTCGGATAGTTTTGTATGCAATTCTGAACATATTGGCAATTTTTCATGATTGACGTATACCATCTTATCAGTCCAACACGATAATGTCACCGCCATATTTGCCCCCGTATCACCAGAACCTAGAACAATTGTGCGTTTATCTTTAACCTCATAACCGTCACAATCGGGACATACATACACGGTGGAGCCCAGACAAGATCTTAAATTCGGCAGTTCAGGAAAACGATCCATTACCCCAGTTGCAAGTAGAAGTGTAACGGTTTTATATGTTCCCTGCTCCTTCGTATGGACAACAAAGTGCCCGTCCTCACTGCAAACGTCTATGGCTTCATCCGTCACCCACGACACACCTAGTGACTGTGCCTGCTCTCGCCCTATTTGACGCAGCTTGGTTCCCGATATGCCGTCAGGCCATCCTAATACATTGCGATAGGAGCCACAAATCGTTGATCTGCCCACGCCAGCATCGATGACCAGCACTTTATGCTCATACCTGCCTAGTTGTATTGCCGCCTGCATCCCAGCAATACCGCCACCAATAATAATACATTCGTAATCCATACGCTAGACATCCTTTCTCGCCTCAATCCTTATCAACAGCCGTGCTGCACGACTGAACGGCTACTATAAAGTATTACATTTAGGATCGATGTTAATCAGTCTAACGAGCAATAGGATTATCGCCTACACGCAGCAAAACTGACGTCAGACGTTCGACGCCAGTTAGCTGTTTAATAGAAACTTGTGCTGCTGTGTTATTAATGAGCGAGAGAGGGCTATCTGACTCTTGCCATCAAGTCAAGCAAAGAACCTTAGTCTAATGGAAACTCCACTTCAGGAAATTGGGGGTTGGGCCCCTTGATCAACTCGCCTCCGACTCCTTTTAGTTGTTTATTAAAGAAATCCAGCACATATTTGTTAACGATGTCTGCCCCTCGTTCACCTTTAATATCTCCAGTCATTCCCATAAACGTAGTAAACGATGAATACAATTGGAGGTCTGTGAAATTATAATGTCCTGCGCCATCCACTACAACCATGGTCCCCCCATGCTGCGCAACTTTGTCGACAATACCGTATTCTTTTTTTACACTTCGAACCATATTTTCGTATTGCGGTCTTGTCAGCTGTATGTCCGCCAACTCAGCATCCGTCAATTTTTTCGTCTCCATTTCATGTTTTTTCGTTAAATACTCTCCGGATTCCATAAACATAAACGGCTTCGTAAATTTGGTTTTGTTGTCTACGTTATAAAGTGAGCCATCCATATTAATTCCGGCCTTGATATTCGGATTGTTATAGAAGGCGTTAAATGCAGTCGCACCTCCAAAGGAATGACCCATTACCCCAATTTTGTTTAAATCTAATTTCCCATTCAAGGTACTTTTAATTTGACCTCCGTTCAGCTGTCCGAGTTGGCGGATAATAAATTCAACATCCTTTGTCCACACTTGCCCTACAAGATTGTTAGGCGCATAGAATTGGTCTACTGTAAAATTCGTTTTGGATCCGGCAATCGTCCCGTCCTTTAACTCAGTTGCTGTCGAGCTGTACGTATGATTTGCAGCAACGACAATATATCCCTGGCTGGCAAGGTGTTCCGCTTGCGAAGTGTGCAGCATCCGCCCCGTCCCCATACCATGACTAATGAGAATGACGGGATACGGGGTGTTGGTTGGCTGCACCTTTGCATTTTCATATGAGTTGGTGCGTACATACTTCCAGTACTCCAATACAAACCCCGGCAGTCCCATCTGCTCGGCATATGCTCTTGCCACCTGTTTAGACATATTTTTGGAAGACGCCAGCAAATACTCCGTCTTCTGCTGTTCAACCTCTGCCGCTGGATACCAAAATTGAACGATAAGTTCTCGTTTGTCATCTTTCCTTTCAGTAAATATTTCCTCCCGATTCGAATCTGTAAAATGAAACGTTTGCGTACCTACTGCATATGGACCATCGGGACGCGGGAGTTGGAAGACAGGCAAATATGCAGATACTACAGTACTTAAACCAATCAAGATTATTAGCAGCCCACATACAACCCACTTCACAGGACTCCAAATATTAATCCTTTTTATTTTAAATACATACTTCGCTAGCTGAAGCAGGAGCAGCAGAACAACAATGACGTACACAGCATAAAGCTGCCATCTGTACCCCTCCATAAATAAATGCATTGCCAGCACCACAGTGCTAGCACCACTAATCATAACAACGAATCGCTGCGGTATCAGTCTCGGTAGGCATACGCATAACAATAAGGACAAGCTGGACAACACTAACAAAATTTCAAATAGCCTCATCAATTTTTCTCCTTTGTACGCAGCACAGCCTGACGCTGCTTTTATACGCATATCATATCTTTCCAGTTAGAGGAGAGCCATTGATTTGAATGACATATAAGTACTGGAACATTTCATTATTGAAAGATTATTTCAACCCTTACTGGGTATATCTTGGAATAAGTTGTGGGGTGATTTGGGTACGCCTTTTTTACTACTTACCATCAGCCTACTTGTTTTACATTTTCTCAGGTGTAAGATTTACTCTCTTGGATGCGTATTACATATGAACCATATTCAAGGTAAAAAATGCAGAATGGAGCGTTTTAATCATTATGGAGACAAAAAAGCTGTTCTTATCAACCCTCGCCTTTTTGCTGGTTATTCCCATGTTGTCCGCTTGTGGAGGAGGGACTCCCAATCAAGAGAGTAAACGTGTGTTGCGAATTGGTGTGATGTCAGGCGGGGGAAACGAACAAAACATACGTCAGCAATACACTGATATATACGAGTACATGAATCCCAATATGACCATTGAGATCATACCGGCAGTTGACTATAGTAAATACAATTATATGATTGAGGAAGATGAGAAAGAAAGACCTGATGCCGTAGAAGAAATGAAAAAACTGATGACAGGCAGTAATCCGGTTGATATTGTTTTGATGGACAAGGATGCCTTCCAAGTCTACACAGAAGAAGGTCAATTAAAGCTGTTGGATTCCTTTATGAAGAAGGATAGTTTGGATACTAGCGACTTTGTACCTTCCATTATGGAACATCTCAAAGCTATGGGGAACGGCAATCTATACGGATTGGCCCCCACTTTTTATACAAGTGCGATATTTTATAATAAAACTCTCTTTAAAGAAGCA
The DNA here is from genome assembly GCF_022346885.1 of Paenibacillus sp. ACRRX. GTDB lineage: Bacteria > Bacillota > Bacilli > Paenibacillales > Paenibacillaceae > Paenibacillus_B. The sequence continues at coordinate 1,162,611 of NZ_JAKRNK010000001.1, read as the reverse complement.
GGCGTTGAATTGCCAAAAGACAACATGACTTGGGATGAAGCGTTTGATTTGGCCCGTCGTGTTACAAAAGGAGAAGGAGCGGACCGGAAATTTGGGTTTAACTTTAGCAATTACTGGTCCGACAACTATTACCACATATTTAATTATGCAAAGCCATTGCAATTGCGATTGTATGACGACAAAGCTGAGAAAATGATGGTGAACTCCCCTCAATGGGAAAAAGTATTTGATTCTTTCTTAAAACTAGAGAAAGAACATATATTTCCTGTACAAACAGATCGCGGTGAAGCTGATCGACCTTATAACCCTATTGATCGTGATCCATTTCTGTCCGGCAAAGTGGCAATGATTGTGAATTACTATGATTACACTGCTGAGCTGCTTGAGGTTAGCAAATACGCGGGCAATCTTAAGAACTTTAAAATGCCTGACTGGGATGTCGTGACGATACCTCATCATGTTGAAGCCCCCGAGGTAAACAGCTGGATGGAGGTAAATACAATCTTAGGCATTAACAATCAAGCACAAAATCCAGATGACGCATGGAATTTTATTCGATTCATTCATAGTGAGGATTGGGCCAAGTTGAAGTCTCGCTCCAGCCGACAGCTAGTCACCCGTCAGACTTACATTAAACCACAAGATGGCATGAATTATAACATCCAAGCTTTCTACGCGATGAAGCCTGACAATAGCAAGGAACCGAAGATCACTCGTCAGAAAAGAAATCTGTGGGTAATTAATGATGCAGGTAGTAGCTTGTATGAAAAAGCGAAGGACGGCAAACTGAGCACAGCCGACATGCTGAAGAAATGGGAAGCAGTTGGCAGCACTTTGTTGCAAGCGATTAAGAACAACCCTAATGGCAATATAAATGAAGATGAAACGATTCGCAAAGCCATTTACGGGGAATAAGCATAAAAAACAACTGGATTTATCAATCCAGTTGTTTTTGGCGTTTACCCTATTAAGGACTTCAATAGTAGTTGACTGGCGACCTTTTGTTGTCCACATATTGAAGGATGTGATCCACTGCACGTTCCAAGCCGCCCGTCGATTCAAATGAATGCTGCACCCGTATGCAGTTCTCCTTGTAGGACGAGTTAGCGAGTACTGTCTGCACAGCTGTGCGTATTTCAGCCGCACTTGGCTCTTGTGTCTTCAGATATAATCCCACTTCCGCACTCTCCACCATCATTCCGCCCATAAATTCATCGAAGGCTTGTGGGATGACAACTTGTGGCACATGATAACAGATACTTTCATATACACTGTTGGTGCCCGCGTGGTTCACAAAAATATCCGCTTGCTCAAGTATAGCTAATTGAGGCACATAGCTCATTACCCTGAAATGATCGGGAATGACCCCCAGCTCCTCGATTCGAACACCCTTGCCCACAGCCATGACGACCTGACATTTCATATCGGCAAAAGCTTCCATACAGTTCCGATACAATACCTGAAGACGTTCTAGCATTGTACCGAATGCAACATAGATGAGCGGTCTACCATCCAGCCAGTCCAATTCGAATTCAACTTCTTCTTGGCGTGGATAGATACTATATCCTGCAAAAAAATAGCGATGATCAAACGCTTCTGAATACAGCTGAAAATCACGAGAGGTAAACAAAATGTTTAGGTCCTCACGGCTGCAAAACACATCGTTGATTAGATTTAGCGGTTGTGGCAAATCATATTTATGAGCTAACAACTTGGCGCTTTTATGTAAATAATTGCGGAACGCGCCAACCGGATCTTTAGATTTTAACAAGAAGGAATCTTCCTCTGACCGCAAGATCGACTTCATAAAGAGATAGGGGTCTACTTCTGACATTTCATCGATATAAGGAAATGGGGCGGTAATTGAGCAGCACGGAACACCAAGCTGTCTGCCAAGTTCCTTGCCCCAATAGCAGAATACATCATGAATAATATAGTCCGGATTAAGGCGTCTAATATCATCCCCTAGCTTATCAATGATTGCCTGACTCCGTTCCAAGATGTAATTTGCAAAAATAAAGAAGGTATCCAAGCGGTCCCCGCCGTGTAAGCCAAAGCTTATTAATTGCTCATAACTGCGAAACTCTGCTCCTACCGCTTCAATGCGTGGGCGGAACAAGTCACTTGAATAATAAATGACTTCCTCCCCTCTCTGAATCAGTTTATGAATCAGTCCAAGCGAAACATTAACATGACCATGTAAATCTACACTGAAGTAAACCACTCTTGCCATAAAGCACCACCTTTTAGCTGAACTTGGCATTGATCATTTGATAAATTACACAACTGATAGAATATCTAGAAGAAGAGGCACACGGACATTATGACGGGAAAGGTAGACACGAGAGACAACTGAAGGCTGATTCGAAGAGAATTAAAAGACATACGCTTTCACTTCTATTATAAGGGCGATCTAACCATTGGTAAACTTTTCTTTTTTAACTTCTCACATGGAAAATAAAATTACTGCAAATATGAATCAACTGCTATAAGAATCTTGTGCTTCATGGCACTATTGAATGTAAATCTATAAACCTCTCTACCACCTTGACCACTTGAATACAGCAAAGCCTATCCTCCTATAAGCAGGACAGGCCTTTTCCTGTAATCGGATAATGCTATATGCCTAAGCCGCTATCTGTTTGCCACTTTAATCGGAGCAGGGGCGGTAGGCAGAGGATATTCCTCTTCGTAATGTGGTTGACCAGAGACAAAGTTAACTTCTTCCTGTACAATGTACAACGGCCTGTCTTTACTCTCATCGTATATCCGTGCGATATACTCTCCAATAATACCAAGCGAGAGCAGTTGAACGCCGCTAAATAACGTAATGGCAACCATAATGGAAGTCCAGCCTGCTTCTGTAGGAAAACCAAGAATCTTGGCGCATACAGAGTACACCAACACTACAAAAGCTAGCAAAACAGCAAAAAAACCCATTTTCATAATGTATCTTAACGGCTTGGAAGAGAATGATACGATTCCATCGGAAGCAAATTTAATCATCTTCTTGAACGGATATTTGGTTACACCCGCAAATCTTTCATGACGATCATACTCCACATAGGATTGCTTGAACCCGACCCAACTGATCATACCGCGAATAAATCTATTTTTCTCAGACATACGATTAAACACATAAGCTACTTTACGATCAATCAATCGGAAGTCACCAGTATCCCTTGGAATATCCACATCAGACATGTAATGGAGGAATTTATAGAAGTACTTGGCCGTGAGCAGCTTAAACCATGTTTCACCTTCCCGTCTTTTCCTCTTTCCGTAAACAATGTCATACCCTTCTTCCCATTTGGACAACATCTGATGGATAACTTCAGGTGGGTCTTGCAGATCGGCATCAATAATCACGATAGCGTCGCCACAGGCTCTGTTTATCCCAGCGCTTACTGCCGCCTGATGGCCAAAGTTCCTCGCAAAGTCAATGATTTTAACGGTATTATCCTGCTTCGCGATCTGCAATAATATTTCCATCGTACGATCCTTACTGCCATCATTAATAAAAATAAGTTCATAACCATAGCTCGTTTGTTCCGCTACCGCTTTCAGTTGAACATAACATTGCTCGATAACCTCTTCCTCAAAATAAGCCGGTATAACGATAGATAGCTGCTTCACCTGCAAGTACACTCCTTTTAAAATAACGTATTCTCTGGCGTATCAGCTGCCAGGGCTAACATCAAGCTCTTCTCATCTTGGCAGTGCTTTTGTAGGTAGTAGAGACATCCTTCAAATCACCCTGCTTCTGCCGTTTATTCCATATCAACTGTTTATCTGAAATCTGCACCAAATCTTCGAGCTTCTTTCCTTGGCAGGGATAAACAGACATCCCTACGGTTATCGTTAGCGGAATCGGTGCCTGAAGGCCTCGTGTTACCGACTTAATGCTTGATTGAATCTCCTCATAAATAATAGCAATCTCCTGCGATTGCTTACATGGAACCATCACAACAAATTCATCGCCGCCCCAACGTACAACTGCTTTTCCTGGACGGTCGATCCGCTGCAAACATGCTGCAACAAAACGAAGCACAGCATCGCCGACGCTGTGTCCATAGTTATCGTTGATTAACTTAAAACGATCAACGTCAATAAAATATATTGCAACCATATGAGTGCCTGCTGGTTTCCGCTTTGTAAGACTTCGATACAGACCGATCGCTGCTTTTCGATTAAAAACGTTAGTTAACGAGTCAATTTGTATTTCAAAACGTAATTTGTCAATATATTTCCCTAGATACCATGAGCTTGTGATCCATACTCCCGTAACCATCAACATCCATATCGATGTCTGTCCAAAACTAAATAAATACATATGTAACACGGCTGACATACCTATGGATAACAAACTAACGAGGATTCGTCCTGTAAGTTTCATTTGTTGCTCACTCCTGCCACTCTATATATCTATCATTATATGGAAAGAGACTGAACATTTTCTGAAACCTCTTTTTCATCGTTGCTGGCACCCACTTGTGAGCATTGCAAAAAGACTGCTCTATACTAGAGCAGCCAGCTTGTCGACTCCATATTACATCCTAGTTACAAACGATCCATACCAGTCCTGAATATTCGGGCTTGGTTTCAAGCCTAGTTCATGCATCAAATTGGAAGTCAGTTTATCAAATATTTTTTTGACTTCATACGTATTGCCTAGTTCAGCTTGCAGCTTCATCGCTTCAAACCAAATTTCTTCATTGTACGGATATTTCTCCAACATCAGCAAATACACTTGCAAAGCCTCGACATGCTGTAGTTGCTCTCTGTGACATAAAGCAACCTGTTGCGCGCGGATAAGCCATAACGTCCTCAGCCGTTCACGTTCGCTTTCCGCCCATATATAATCGTACTCCCCCAAATAATCGCCGCGATACTGGGCTAAAAGTTGATGCTGGTGGTCCAAGTTATGAGGTGAGACGGGCAATGTCGCGTTCAGTTCCTGCTCCCACGTCTCTACATCAAACAAAACTGCATTTGTCTCTAATCGATATCCGCTGTCTGCATATTTGATATGCACGTCCACCCCTTTGAGCTTTAACACTCTACGGATCTGGTAGATCGTCGTATGTAACAAGTTGGATGCTTTATCAGGTTCACAATCCGACCACATCCATTCCAGTATTGACTCTTTTCGAACCGTCTGGCCGCGATTATGAAGCAAATAAGCAAACAACTCTTGTGCCTTTAGTGTCCGCCACTGAAAAGAATGGCTCTGCCCTTCATCATCACGTAAATAAAGGCTGTGCATGCAGCAAAGCTGGAAATTAGAGCCAGGCTTGTTAGCAGCAGCCTTCGCCAGCTGGTCGTTGGACCGCTGCAGCGTTACCGCTATTCGGCTGCGCTGCACGGGTTTCAGCAAATAGTCCATCGCGTTTAGCTCAAATGCCTGAATGGCATATTCGCTATAAGCGGTTACAAATACGATACGGATGTGCGACTGCTGTTCCATTAGCCTTTCTGCAAGTACCATCCCATTTATTTCAGGCATTTCAATATCTAGAAATACCAAATCTATATGCTCGTTGCCCGCCAGCTTAAGTGCTTCCCTTGGGTCGTTGAACATGCCAACAATTTCAACATCGGTGAATTCCTTTAAATGGTGACTCATGCTTCGCAAAGCCAACTTCTCATCGTCTACGATCATGATCTTCATTATAGTGTTGGCGCTCCCTTCATCGATTATCGCAGATGTGTATAACCAACATTATAGGAGAATGAACGAACAAGAGCATTATTTTTTTGAAACCCAACCAACATCCGTATCCTGTTATCCACTAGTTCTGACCCATTATTAAGCCAATGTTACCAAACTGTTCTCCGTTTTTCATTCGCTGAAACGCTAGAACCGTCTCTTCTAATGGATACATCCGATCAATCACAGGTCTAATCGCATGCTCTTTCATATAACGGAGCATAGCTGCAAATTCCTCACTACTTCCCATTGATGTTCCGATTATACTTATTTGTGGAAAAAACAGCGCGCGTATCGGGAATTGGATAACATCCCCTGAGCTTGCCCCGAACGTTACAATGCGCCCATTCGACTTCACAACGTCAAAGTATTTCGAAAATGTAGCTGGACCTATACTATCAATGACCAAGTCTACTTTTTCCCCGCGGAGTGCTTTGCTCCAATCCTCTTGACTGTCCAATGCCAGATCAGCTCCATGTTTTAGCGCCATCTCACGCTTATATTCACTGCGTGACGTTACCGTTACATGTGCGCCTGCTGCTTTAGCCATCAACAGAGCATATGTAGCAACGCCACTGCCGATGCCTGGAATAAGTACATGCTGCCCTGCCTTGAGCTCACCGCGTGTAAATAAAGCACGATACGCTGTCAAGGCCGCTAATGGAAGCACACCCGCTTCATCCCAAGTAAGATAAGCAGGCTTCTCCACTGCTTGTTGTGCGGCAACAACCACATACTCGGCAAAAGTTCCTTCCGAAGGGCTTCCCAATATGACAGGAAGTTCTGGAACTTCATCTGTAATAGGCCAGTTCAGTGTTGGATTTAGAATCACGTCTTTGCCAATGCTGTCTTTATCTCCCCCTTCTCCTACTTCGACGATTGTACCTGCCCCGTCCGACCCAAGAATAAGTGGCGCGTCCTGCTCCGTCCGTGCTTTCATCAGGAATAAATCTCGATGATTTAATCCTGATGCCTTCAACTTTACTAACACGTCCCCAGATCCAGGTTGTACCATATCTATATCCTTGTAGCTAAGTCCCTCCAGTTCCGTGCTGCCAAAATGAACGATTGCTTTCATTAGATCTCCTCCTGCGCCTCATGTTCCTTACAAGCAACTTACTTACTGACTTGCATAAGTATATGCCGCGTGTTAGCATGAATCAAATTAATGTATTTCATAATAATGATGAGGTATTGCTCATGACACTTGCCAGATTTGAAATATTTACTAAAGTAGTGGAGCTAGGAAGCTTTACCAAGGCAGCAGAAACGTTAAACCTGACACAATCCGCAGTTAGCCATGCGGTAGCTGGATTGGAAGCAGAATGGGGTGTAACTTTGCTGCTTCGTGATCGCAGGCGAGGATTGCTGCTTACAGAGGTTGGACAGAAGACACTTGTCCATATGCAGGATATCGTTAACAGTGTCTATAAGATGAAGCAGGAACTTGCACTCGTCTCTAATCTTGAAGCAGGCTCAATTCGAGTCGGCAGCTTTACTAGTGCTTCCTCTTCTTTGCTGCCAAGGCTCATTTCTGCTTTCCATCGTAAATATCCCAATATTGAATTTGTATTTTATGAAGGAACGTATGAAGAGATCGAGGAATGGTTGGATACGGGTGTTGTGGATATAGGCTTTGTCCTCCAACCGAATGAAAATACAAAATTCCATACAATTCCTTTAGTAAGAGATCGGATGGTTGTTGCTTTCGGGGCTGATCATAGATTCCATCAGGTATCCGTGGTTGATGTTCAACAGTTGGAAAGTGAACCGATGATTATGCCAAAGGGTGTCTACCGTACACATGTTAATGACATATTTCTAGAGGCTGGTTATAAGCCTTGTATTCGTTTTGAGGTAATGGACTGTAATACAATAGCCAATATGGTGCAAGAAGGACTCGGTATTACGATCGGGCCTGAGCTGTTTCTGACAAGCCAATCCGGGATTACAACGCGTCATCTGACTCAATTAAAATGGCGCAGCATCGAATTGGCGTGTCCCTCGCTGCAGAGTGCGTCTCCAGCTGTACGGGCATTTCTAGCTATTGCAGAGGATATTTATCAACCCGCGCAAGTAGAAGATAAAACGGTATAAGCGACTACGCCTTATCGATTTCTTCATTAATCAAATTTTGAACTGATGGCACAATTAATATTATTTATTAATTGTGTTAGGTATACTCTTTACGCACAAAACGCCGAAAAATCCTTCAGTATTGCTGAAGGATTTGTTCTTATACCGATCTAATACTGGTTACGCCTGTTTGGGTCCGTCAATAGTAGCAGTACTAGTTGTGCAGATTACATTGTCTGTTTAGATATCACTTCAAAATATTCTACAACGACCTCGCGGAATTCCAGAGCAGCCCGCGAAATGTAACAATCCCTGTGCCACAACAAAGCTATCTCCCGCACCAATTCGTGATTTTCTACTTGAAGATATTTGATCTGTTCACGAGCATTTCTTGCCGTGCTGGGTATGAAAGCTATGCCAACTCCGGCTTCCACAATACTGCTAAGCCTTGCAGGTTCATCCCCCTCATACACATATTTAGGTACAAATCCAACCGATTTGCATACAGAGTCTATTAAATCGCGAGTACCGTAGCCTCTCTTTACACCAACAAACCATTCATCCCTTAATTCTGTCAAGGTTACGCTGCTTCGATCTGACAGCCAATGCCCTTTTGGCACGGCTACAAGGATAGGGTCGATAAATACGATTTGACATTCGATCTCATCCCCTTCAATAGGTGGTGAGGACAAGCAATAATCAACCTCTCCTCTTTGAAGGAGCGTAATCATTTCCTGCGTGGTAAGCATTTGCACATGAAATTGAATATCGGGACGCTTGTTCCGAAACTCACGAAGAATGCCGGGTAAGGTGCTTGCGGTCGTCACCGCTAGCTCAAGTGTACTATGTTCCCGCTTGGATAAATCATGAAGCTCCTGTTTCCCCTGTTCCAATTCAAACAAAGCCCTTTCTGCACGCCGAAGGAAGCTGCTTCCGAACTCATTCAAGCGTAGCTTTCTCCCGCTTCGATCAAATAAAGGGACGCCTAAATCCTCCTCCAGGCGTTGAATCGTTTTACTTAGTGACGATTGAGTTACATGCAGATTTCGTGCAGCTTCAGTCACATGTTCCAAACGAGCTACTGCCAGAAAATATTGCAGTTGAAGAAGCTCCATTTCACACCTCCAATTCATTCCCTCTAGTCAATGAAATTATAACATCAAATGCGTTGGAATGAATAAAAGATATCAAGTAGGATGAGATTATTACGCTTTGGAGGGACCAAAAATGAGTGTTCGCAGCAGGTGGTTAATGATTTCAGTTGGTCTAGGAATACTATTAAATCCATTAAATTCATCGATGGTTGCCGTTGCTATTCCAAGTCTGCAAAATGTGTTCCAGCTTGATTTTACAAGTGTTTCTTGGATTATTTTTTCTTTCTACATTGCAAGTGCTATCACGCAACCCGTCATGGGAAAGGCCAGCGATTTATTCGGGCGGAGGAAGATATTTCTTGCCGGGCTTGTTGTATCTTTCTTTGCATCCTTATTAGCTCCATTATCACCAAGCTTCGGCTGGCTCATCGTGTTCCGCATTGTGCAATCTATCGGAACAAGCATGATGGTTGGGATTGGAATGGCCATTGTTCGAATCCATATTACGGAGAAACAAGCGACGGCGCTGTCTGTTTTATCCATTTTCTTATCGGGAGCGGCAGCAATTGGGCCTTTTATTGGCGGGCTCTTGATTCATTGGTGGAGTTGGCCTGCAATCTTTTTGATCAATATTCCGTTTATATTCGCTAGTTTGCTATTCGCTTGGAAGACAATTCCTAAGGACGAGCCGTCAACTTCCGCTGCACGCAGCATGTCCTTTCGAAAGTGGGTTGATTTAATTGATGCGCTTGGAATCCTGCTCTTCACAGTGGGGCTGGTTGCCTTACTTGTTGGTTTACTCTCAGTCAAATCATCAGGGCACATCTCATTAGGAAATGTCACTGTGGGGCTGATAGGCCTCGCTCTACTTGGAGTATTCATACGACATGAGTTAAAAGTGACGTCACCCTTTATTCCTTTACGCACATTCGCCAAATATCCTGCAATGACTTGGGTTAATGTGGAATTCATGCTCGTGAACATACTTTATTACTCCCTCTTTTTCGGAGTTCCATCCTACTTGCAAATGGTACGTCATGTTAGCGAGTTCCAAACAGGAATTCTCATGCTAAGCTTAGGCTTGTGCTCGCTAGTTACTTCTCCAATAGCAGGACGATGGATCGATAAATCAGGACCTCGACCAGCATTGCTGGTGTCTGCAATGCTGATGACATTGGGATCAATGTGGCTCGTGACATTGAATCAAACTTCACCAGTTATCAGTGTATGCTTGGCTTTGGCTGCATTCGGCATCAGCAACGGGTTGAACAATGTAGGCATGCAAGCAGCCTTGTTCCAAAGTTGTCCAAAAGAAATAATCGGTGTAGCATCCGGATTATTTAATACATCAAGATACCTGGGAACCATTCTTTCTTCATTGTTAATAAGTATCGTCATGGGAGGAAAGTTCAACATCGAGGGCTTTCAAGCACTTGGGATTATCCTTACGGTAATTGCCTTGTCTTTGGTACACATAAGTCGCCGCCGGGAGCCAGGGCAATTGCAGGAATCGTAGGTTCAGGGTTCACCTAATATAATAAAACCTCCCATTTGACCTTTTAACTCTAGGTTCTCATCAAATGGGAGGTCTTAATCAATTGTATAGCACTATTGCACCCGTTAGTTGAATCTATGATTAGACTAATCCATAGTTCACTTTCTGTGCATTCTCATCTTTATTAAATGAGATTACCTTATGGACTTATTTCACTTTGATAAAAGTCATATAATTGATGAACAGAACTACTTGATAAGATATGACTGGCTCGCTCAATCTTCTCACGTTCCCAATCGAACCAACGCATTTCCATTAACTTTGCGATTTCCTCGTTTGTAAAGCGTTTCTTTAGCTCTTTAGCAGGGTTGCCGCCTACTATCGTATAGGGTGGGACATCTTTTACAACAACTGATCCTGCTGCAACAATGGCACCTTCACCTATCTTCACACCAGGCAAAATCATTGCATTCATGCCAATCCAGGCATCACTTTCGATGATTGTATCCCCTTTTGCTTCGTAAGAGGTTGCAATCTGCTCTACAAACGGATACACAGTAATCCAATCAGGATGATGATTGTGATTACCACCCATTAAAATTATGACACCACTTGCAATGCATACGTAATTTCCTATAATCAATTTATCTAAATGCCAACCATAATCTACGATAGGGTTAAATAACTTTATTGAAGTTTCATCTCCCCAAAGGTATCTAACACATCCGTCTTCAAAATCATGACTATCGTAATACCCAGAATAATAGGAGTACTCTCCTACTTCAATCATTGGGTTGGTGACAATATCCTTCAGATACTTAATTTCAGACCAGTGGTTATATCTATATGGTTTCATGCTTTTTCCTCGCTTCTAAGTAATATAACTCAATTGTTTACTTAGAAGCTTAATGCAGTAGCAACGTTCTTTAACCGTTTCAAACGACGAACCATCGTCCTCATCCTATTCCTATTTGATGGGGACATTGTAGCAAACGAATCATTTGTTCGTCAAATTACCCTTACTGTTAACACTAACCATCCTCTATTTACGTGACTACAATTAACCAATTTAAGATCTTCAAATGACTTTAACTCCTGCCATCTTTTTAGCGGGTGACTAGCTCGTGTATCATTCGCTCACATATTTCATGTGCCGTTAATGCAGCTTCTCCACTTGAATCACACGTTGTCCCCTGCTTAATATGTTCAATAAAATGATTTATCATATCGACAAAGCCGCGGCGATACAGTGTCGTTGTCCAATCTTCAAATGTACGATGCTGCTCCTGATTATGCTCAAAAGAAATGGCATTCACCATATTGTGTACAACCAACTTTCGTTGATTACCCGTCATTTCCAATCGCTCATCTGTTACACCTGTATTGCGGTTCATCATACCGATAGCCGTCGTGTTGTCCTTATGTAAATTCAGCACGACATAATGAGCCTTTTGCTGCTCTATCTTGGCATTCACCGACAGCGCTGTTGGTTCACCCGTAAAATAAAGCAGTGTATCTACAACATGTATAAAATCGTCAAACAGGGTTGTTCTCAAGTCAGATAAAGGGCCCGTCCGGTTTTTTTGCAAAAAAATGGTCTCCGGTGCTTGAATATGCTGCTTCACATCCCTATACATAGGAGCAAACCTGCGGTTAAAACCGACCATGAGCTGTACATCGTGCTGCTTCGCATAAGACACAACTTGCTCTGCTTCACTTAACGTGTAAGCAATAGGCTTGTCTACAAATACATGAACTCCTGCACTGATAAGCTGCTTCACTATTTCTGGATGAGACATCGTTGCAGTATGTACAAATGCCGCATCAATACCAGAAGCAATCAGATCGCTGACGGAAGTGTAGGCTTGTTTAATGCGGTACTGCTGCGCTGCTTGATGAACAACCTCCTGGTTGCGGCTTGCAATCGATAACTCAATGTCCTGTCTAGTGGCCAATATAGGCAAATAGGCTTTGGATGCGATGTCTCCAATCCCGATCATCCCAATTTTCATCGTGCACCACCCTCTCATATTTATAGCGATGTCTACAACTTCAAGTGCTTATATCAGTATAGCAGATTTAACCTGTTTCACTCGCATCCCATATACGATCAAGGAGTGAGATGACTTTCCTAATTCAGTCCATTACACTAAAGTTAGTGATAAGTTAGGAGCAATCAACCATGAATGCAAAGATAGAATCGTTCAAACAACTCATAAACAAACTGGCAGGTCACGGTGCAACATCGTATGAATTCAGAACAGCCTTAATCAGTCGACTCCGTGAGATCATCCCTTTTGATGCCGCCTGTTTTACCGCGGTAGATCCACAAACCTTACTATCTACGGGTGCAGTGACCGAAGAAGGTGTAGAAGCCATTCATCACCGCCTGTTTGAGTACGAATATGTGCAAGCAGATTTTAACACCTATACTCAATTAGTAGAGTCGGATATACCCGTTGCTACTTTAAGCGGGGCAACGAATGGACAAATGGAACGCAGCGCACGCTATCGTCACGTCCTGCAGCCAGCTGGATTTAAAGACGAGCTGCGGGCTGCTTTAGTTAATGATCAGTCCTGCTGGGGTTACTTGACCTTATTCCGTAAGCAAGGATCTCCCTTGTTCACAGAAAGTGAACGGGATTTCGTCGCTGAGCTTGTCCCTGCTATTGCCTATCAGTTACGGGCTATTCATCTTTCGCTGCCGGCTGAGGACACCGTCTGGATAGAGGAAGGACCGGGTATTATGGTGCTGTCCGATCAATTAGATATTATCTCGTACAACGATGCTTCAGCGTATTGGTTGCAATTGCTAAGACAATGGGAACACATTACAAGTCATGTTATTCCGAGGCCGATTCAAGCCGTGTGTACGCGTGCCTTAGCTGATTCAGCTGGGAGTGCCGGATCTTCCTCTTTGGCAAAAGTATGCTTGCGTGTTCCTAATGGGCATTATGTGACGATTCAAGCCAGCCGCCTTAACGGTCCGGCAGGGACAATCCAGCTCGCAGTATGGATAGGTGCCGCCTCTCCCAACGACATGCTGCCCTACTTGTCAGAAGCGTACGGCTTATCTGAGCGCGAAAAGCAGATTCTCGATCGTGTTGTAAAGGGACTCTCTACTAAAGAGCTGGCTTTGTCCCTCCATATTTCAGCTTATACGGTGCAGGATCACCTCAAGTCCATTTTTATCAAAACAGGCGTAACCAGCCGCAGAGAATTGTTATGGCGCTTGTTCTCCCGATTCCACGTGTACGATACGCCGGACACAACACATTTAAAATAATAAACAATTAGGGTGACATACATTCGAGTAATCGAGATGTCACTCTTTTTCTACTGCCAAATGGTAGGGGTAAACTCTGCTGCTTCAGCATATTCATAGAATGATCGCTATTTTGTACAGGCAGGTGAATAGATGTTGGAACGCAGCATGGGATCTACACATTTGGAGTGGATCATTAATCGGATTGACGTTGGAGTTCATCTTCTGGATCAAGATGGAATCACCATCCTTTATAACGCCAAGATGGCTGAGATCGATGGTCTACACCGTGCTCAAGTCATTGGAAAAAGTGTGTTCGACCTGTATCCCTCCCTGACGCATGAGACAAGTACATTAATCAAAGTGCTTCGTACCGGTAAAGAGATTGCCGAGCATATTCAAACTTACGTAAATATGTCGGGTAAAAGAATCACAACTGTAAACAGCACATTTCCGTTGGTGGAAAATAATCATATCGTTGGTGCGCTGGAAGTTGCCAAAGATATTACGAGCATTGTTCAGCTTCATGACCAGATTCTCGATCTGAGGCACCAGCTCTACAGAGCCCAGCAGCACGATCATCGCCGCTCAGGGGCCGCTCGTTATCACTTTAGTGACCTTATCGGACAGAGCCCCTTATTTTTAGAAGCGCTTTCTATTGCAAAAAAGGCAGCTCGTACTAACTCTTCCGTCTTTATATGCGGTGCAACAGGAACAGGCAAAGAGCTGATTGCTCAAAGCATCCACAATGCAGGCATTCGCCGAGAGAAACCTTTTATTGCACAAAATTGCGCTGCGGTCCCAGGGGAACTTATGGAGGGATTGATGTTCGGCACCTCGCGAGGAGCCTTTACAGGTGCTGTTGACAGGCCAGGTTTGTTTGAACAGGCAAATGGCGGCACGTTATTTTTGGATGAACTGAATAGTCTTGATCTGTATCTGCAGGCAAAGCTGCTGCGCGTCTTGCAAGATGGAATCGTCCGACGAATTGGGGGAACGACTGAACAACAAGTCCATATTCGTATTATCGCTGCTATGAATATGGAGCCAAAGGAAGCACTGGAGAAGGGCATATTACGCTCCGATTTATTTTATCGATTGCACGTCATCAATGTCCACCTCCCTTCATTAAGCCAGAGACAGGAAGATATCCATCTACTTGTTCAGCATTATATCGAAGCTTTTAATCCCCTGTTCGGATTAAAAGTATCTGCCATTAGTACTACCGCCCTGAAACGACTGATCACTTATTCATGGCCTGGCAATATTCGCGAGCTGAAGCATGTCATCGAATCCGCCTTCAATATGATGGAACTGCACGATGAGCGGATCGAGGTGTCCCACCTGCCTCCGTATCTGAATTATTCTGCTGCCGAGCATAGTGAACAACACACTCCACTTTTGACACTGGCTATGGAAATGCCAGCACGCAGCACTAATTTGCCTGAAATGCTGGAAAAGTATGAGCGCGAAGCTATTCAAGCGGCCATGGACAGCCATCAGTATAATATTACACAGGCCGCACAAGCCTTAGGCATTAAGCGTCAAGCACTGCAATATAAGCTGACTCGTTATGGGATCAGCCGCAGGCCTGAGTAGACAAAGAATAATAACCTTTTATTACAAATGTTATACAGAATATACGTCTGCCCTCCACTTGGCATCGTTCTTGCTTCTTATTTAGAGCAGGAATATAGACAAGAACAATCATTATCGGAGGTGCGGACTAATGGAACTTCAGAACGATCTCACATCAGATGGAACACATGCAATTCCTCTCAGCAGCAAACGTCACTGGAAACAAATCGAGTTATGGAAAGATGTACCCGATGAAAAATGGAATGACTGGTTATGGCAGTTAACCAATACGATACGTACACTCGAAGACCTGAAGCAGGTTGTCAATCTGACACCTGATGAAGAGGAAGGCGTTCGTATCTCTACCCGCACCATTCCGTTAAATATTACTCCTTACTACGCAGCGCTCATGCATCCAGACGATCCGCGCTGCCCGATCCGGCTGCAATCGGTACCTATTTCGGCTGAAATTATGAAAACAAGATATGACTTGGAAGACCCGCTGTACGAAGACGAGGACTCCCCTACTCCAGGTCTGACTCACCGTTACCCAGATCGCGTGCTGTTCCTCGTTACGAATCAATGCTCTATGTACTGCCGTTACTGTACGCGCCGTCGTTTCTCCGGTCAAGTGGGCATGGGCGTTCCTAAGAAGCAAATGGACGACGCAATTGCGTACATTAGAAATACTCCAGAAGTACGGGATGTACTGCTTTCCGGTGGAGATGGACTGCTTATAAATGATCAAATCTTAGAGTATATTTTAAAAAATTTACGTGAGATCCCGCACGTTGAAATTATCCGTATCGGAACAAGGGCTCCCGTGGTTTTCCCGCAGCGAATTACCGAAAATTTATGCAGCATTCTAAAGAAGTATCATCCCGTATGGTTAAATACCCACTTTAACCATCCCTTAGAGATTACTGCTGAAGCGAAGCTTGCCTGTGAGATGCTGGCTAACGCCGGTGTACCACTTGGCAACCAAGCTGTTATTTTGGCAGGTATCAACGACAGCACCCAAATTATGAAGAAGCTGATGCACGATCTAGTAAAGATACGTGTTCGGCCCTATTATATTTATCAATGCGATTTGTCGGAAGGCATTGGGCATTTTCGTGCCCCTGTCTCTAAAGGGTTGGAAATTATTGAAGCACTCCGCGGACACACGAGTGGCTATGCTGTGCCTACCTTTGTCGTGGACGCTCCTGGGGGCGGCGGCAAGATTGCACTGCAGCCAAATTATTTGCTGTCGCAAAGCCAAGATAAAGTCATTCTGCGAAATTATGAAGGCGTTATCGTGGGGTATCCTGAGCCCAAAGCGTACGTGCCAGGACGAGCAGATGAGTATTTTAACGAAATATACGAACTTGGTAAAGCCCCTGAAAGCACGGGCATTATTGCTTTAATGAAAGATGAGAAATTTAATCTGGTGCCAGAAAATTTGCGCCGCATCGGGCGACGCCAGACCTATCAGGAGTCTCCAGAGCATATGTCGTTAAAAGACAAACGTCAAAAGCGCGACGAGATGAAGCAAAAACTTATTGATAGCAAAGATGCAAAGTATCGCTCTGCCGAGGCTGATAAGAAAGAAGACGAGAAGAATGTAAATGCTTCCGAGAGTAGCAATACTGAGGATACGTCCCCAAAGGTTAACGATTAACAATGCCACGTCTGTAATGAATAACTCTCGCTTCTGTAGTGAGGAAGCCAACGAAGTACTGACAGAGAATGATGAGGGCCATTAACCCATTAAGATACTTGCTGCCTGTACAGACAGCTGACCAACAGTAAGCAGCAGCCTTGATGCGGTTATTGCCGCACCAAGGCTGTGTTTAAGTTTAATGGTCACCAGACAAGACGCCCCTGCTTAAATAAAAAGAGCACGCCAACGCGGGTCTTGGACCGACGTTGGCGTGCTCTTCTTTGCTCATGGACAAACGTGCGCACTTATTCCTTTTTAAAACAGATGAGCTTTAATTCCGTAAATTCTTCCGTTGCATACTTCACGCCTTCGCGTCCGATTCCACTATCCTTCACCCCGCCATAGGGCATATGATCCACACGGAACGTCGGAATATCGTTAATCATTACGCCTCCAACCTCTAGTCGTTCGGCTGCGGCTAAAGCTGTGCCGATGTCATTGGTATAAATGCCCGCCTGTAAACCGTAACGAGAATCATTTACTGCCTGTATCGCCGCTTCCATCGAAGATACACGATTAATGAGGACAATAGGCGCAAAAGCTTCACTGCACGAAATCTGCGCACTGGCGTCTACATTTAACAACACGGTTGGGTGAACCACGTTGTCTTGACTCACGCCACCCGTTGCCACTTCCGCACCCAGCCGCTTCGCCTCCGCAATCCATTCAAGTGACCGTTCAACATCTTTTCGAGCAATTAAGGCTGATACATCCGTGTACGGGTCCAGAGGATCACCAACATGCAGCGCCTCTGTACATGCTACAAACTTCTCCACAAACTCATTGAACAACAGCTCATGCACATATATTCGCTGCAGAGAGATACATACTTGACCCGAGTTGGAGAATGCGCCAGTCACCGCCCTGCTGATCATTTTATCTAGCTGGACCCCCTGATCCACGATCAAGGCCGAATTAGAGCCGAGCTCAAGCGTAACTTTCTTTAAGCCTGCTTTACGACGAATTCCAATTCCAACTTCAGGGCTGCCCGTGAATGACACCGCTTTGACTCTTGCATCCTGAACAAGTATATCGCCAATAATACTTCCGCTTCCCGTGACCACATTTAACGCTCCGGCAGGCAGGCCAGCTTCCTCAAACAGCTCGGCCAGCAGCAAAGAACTCAGTGGTGTCTGCCCAGCCGGTTTCAATACAACCGTATTACCTGCGGCAAGCGCAGGTCCTACTTTGTGTGCAACCAGATTCATCGGGAAGTTAAACGGCGTGATAGCAGCAACGATGCCTAGCGGCTGCCGTATCGTATACGCGATGCGCCCCTCTCCTCCTGGTGCAGCGTCCAGAGGAATCGTTTCCCCGTGAATCCGCCGTGCTTCCTCCGCCGCTAATTGATAGGTCATCGCCGTGCGATCTACTTCCGCACGTGCCGCCTTAAGCGGCTTAGCTGCTTCCAGCGCGATAAGATGGGCACATTCGTCTGCCCGTTCGCTTATTAATGCGGCAACCTTCCCTAATATAGAAGCGCGTTCATGCGCAGGCATACGTGCCATTAATGGTGAAGCAAGCTCTGCCGCAGCTATCGCTTGCTCCACTTCTGCTTCGTTCGCATAAGCAACTTCAGCGATATTCATACCATTGTAAGGAGAATATAAGGGGCGATATTCCGCAGCCTCTACCCAGCTTCCCTTTATATATAAATGCTTTCTCATCTCGATCCCTCCTTCCTCCATTATGCGCCATTATGTGTCAAGATGCACGTTCGGGCGGCCGATTCAACAACGTCAAGCGCTTCTTCCATCTGTTCAAGGGTTATAACAAGTGGGCTTAGTAATCGGATTACGTTCCCATATAGACCGGCACTCATAATCAAGACACCCCGTTGATGCGCCAGCTGAATGATGCGCTGGGTTAAGGCTTTATCAGGCAATTTTGTATGGGGATCGGATACGATCTCAAACGCACTCATAGCGCCGAGAGACCTTACGTCGCCAATAAGTGGCAGCTCCTGCTGCAGCTTGCTAAAACGATCTTGAAACAAGTTGCCGATACAGACTGCCTGTGTACACCAATCCTCCGTCTCCATCAATTCAATTACTTTTAGCGCCGCTACACATCCCAGCGGACTGCCCCCGTAAGTGCCTCCAATTTCCCCTATGCCGGGTGCGTCCATAATCTCTGCTTTTCCTGTCACAGCACTAAGCGGGAGCCCGGCAGCAATCGATTTGGACATCGTCATTAGATCTGGAACAACACCGTAATGCTCAATGCCAAACCGTTTGCCTGTTCGACCAAACCCTGTCTGAACTTCATCGGCAATGAATAGTATCCCATAGCGCTCACAGATCGCCTTCACGCCTTGCACAAACCGGACTGAAGGAATTATAAATCCTCCCTCCCCCTGCACAGGTTCCATAATGATGGCGGCAACATCTTCACCTGGTACCTCAGCCAGAAAAAAGTCTTCATACTTTGCTAGCAGCGCATCATCCCACTCATCAGCTGTCATGCCTTCGGGTGCCCGGTAATAATATGGATAAGGCAGCTTATACACATCAGGAACAAACGGGCCAAATCCGTTTTTATACGGTTTTACCTTGCTTGTCAAAGACATCGCCATATAGGTTCTGCCATGAAATCCTCTTTCAAAAGAGACAATTCCGCGGCGCCCCGTATATCTGCGTGCAATCTTGACTGCGTTCTCAACAGCCTCAGCTCCACTAGTCAAAAAGAAAGTTTTCTTAAGATGGTCACCTGGTGTGATTCGATTTAAGGCCTCCGCTAATGCAATATAAGGCTCATACATCGTGACATGGAAACAAGGATGTATATATTTATCCAGTTGATCCTTGAGCGCTGCAACAACTTGCGGCGGACAATGTCCTGCATTCAACGTTCCGATTGCACCTGCCAGATCAATAAATGTATTGCCATCGACATCTGTTAGCAGTGCCCCTTTTCCAGAAGCAGCAAAGGTTGGAACCGTGTTAAAAGGTCCTTGAGGAACATGCTCCTTGCGTCGGAGCATAAGCTCCTGTGCAATTGGTCCCGGGATTTCAGTCTTGAGGCTGATATGTGTCGTGCGTGTCGGTTTCATCCTGAATTACCTCCATTCCACACCATTCGATCAACGTCATAGCGACCACTTCAGCCGCCGTAAATACGTCATCCAGCACGATATATTCATTTGGATAATGTGCTACCTCGGTAACACCGGGACCAAACACAATACAGGGTGTATCGGCCAGATTAGTCAGTAGCCCACCATCCGTTCCCCACGGAGAAGCTTCCACCCCTGGCTCATGCCCAACCGTCGCACAAAATTGATCCCTTAGAACAAGTGCAAGCTCGTGATCTGGAGCGACATCTCCTGGTATCCAGCGTGCACCAAACCACTCCACTTCAGGAGGGTGTTCTAGCAACCATACATCCTGCTTTACCAATTTTCTAATCCACTCGGCCATTTCTTGTTTAGCGTGATCCAAGGTCTCATTTGGTGCAACCCCCATTCTCCCTTCCAGCACAACCGTATCCGGTACAGAGGAAGGCCAATTCCCTCCCTGAATGATCCCAACATTGATCGGAACGGGAATCGGGTTGCCCGCGTACAGCGGATCTGTAATTCTGGTATTTCTGTGGCGTTCCAGCGCTTGAAGCTCTTGAATAATGAACATGCTTTTCTCAATCGCGCTAACGCCTTCATATCTTGTGCCACCATGTGCCGCTCTTCCCGTCACTGTAATCCGGAACCACATCGAACCCTGCTGCTTTGTAAAAATACGTAAATTGGTTGGTTCCGGTATTAAAGCAGCATCCGCCTTGTACCCTCTTAATATTGCTGCGAGTGTCCCCGCTCCTCCGCTCTCTTCCTCAATCACACTTTGAAAAATAACGTCTCCCACAAGCCGAATACCAAGCTGCCTGATGGCCTGTATGGCTAGCAGTAAGGAAACCGTTCCCCCCTTCATATCTGAAGATCCGCGACCATACAGCTTACCCTCTTCAATGATGCCGCCATAGGGATCGTGTCTCCAATCCCCTTGGTTGCCTTCTGGTACTACGTCGATATGGCCGTTCATCAGAATGGAACGCCCTTTGCCGGTTCCCACTATTTTGGCGACAATATTCGGGCTACCTTTGAACGCCTTTCGTGGGGAATAAAAGTAATCGTGTTCAGCCAACTGAGAGCCATCGGGTTCCCACATGTCGACTTCCAGTTGCAGGCTATGCAAATGGTCTGCAATGATTTGCTGCGCCTCTGCTTCTGCACCGGCTTTGCTAGGACAGCGGACCAGCCGCTGCAGTAGCAATATGCCTTCATCACGATGGGCCACCAACCAATCGTGAATAAGTTGTCTCATGTATGAGATGGACATTTGTTCATCACTCCCTCCCGTGCTCATTCGATACAGAATGGGTATGTAGTAACCCGTTCGTTGAATTGGAGCCTTTTTATTTGTTAAGGAATCGTTATAATATGTTCAGCTAAACACACACGCGCATCTGTGTAATAAAGCACTTGCTCTACTGTGTATGGAGCCATGATCTCACAGAGGATCAGCCCTTGAGACCCAACTCGAAAGACAGCCATATCCGTAATAATCAGATCTACACATTCAGGAGCTGTAAGAGGCAAAGTACATTGTGGCTTGAGTTTAGATTCGCCCGCATGATTCAGGTGATTCATCAGTACAACAACTTGCTTCGCTTTTTGTGCCAGCTCCATTGCTCCCCCAATACCTGGAACCCGACGTCCAGGCACGATCCAGTTCGCTAGGTCGCCGCGTTCACTTACTTCCAATGCACCGAGAATCGTCATGTCTATCCTTCCTGTTCGAATCATTGCAAAAGCCACCGCGCTGTCACAGTAGGACCCACCTTCGACTAGACTGATCGGATATCCCCCCGCATTACACAAATAAGGGTCTTCTTTGCCCTGTGCAGGCGTAGGTCCCGAACCGAGAATACCATTCTCGGCGTGAATAAGGACATGAACATCCGTTGGAATGTAATTGGGAACAAGCGTAGGAATGCCGATTCCCAAGTTGACAACCATACCATCAACAACCTCTTGTGCAGCTCTTCTCGCTATTCGGCAGCGGACTTCTTCTCCCATACCCATTTCCATGGCACCCCTTCGCTTGGTATGACCATATCCACAAATATACTGGGCGTCACAATGATCTCTGGATCAAGCTCGCCAGGCGCCACGATCTCGTCTGCTTCGGCAATTGTAAACACGCCTGCCATCGCAACTAGCGGGTTAAAATTGCGACCGCTCTTGTCATAGACGAGATTGCCAAAACGATCCGCCTGCTTGGCGTGTACAATTGCAATCTCAGCGGTCAGCGCGGGCTCCACAATATACGAGGCACCTGCCAGTGTATATTGATCTTTTCCTTCCGCCATTACGGTGCCTAATCCAACATCAACTAGAATTCCACCCAGACCAACCCCACCCGCACGAATTTTTTCAGCAAGAGTTCCTTGCGGGTAGAACTCGACTTCCAGCGTACCGGCTGTCATCATGTTCCCAGCATTGGGATTGGAGCCAATATGAGAAGCAATCACTTTCTTGATCCGACCTGCAGTTACGAGCCTCCCGATTCCAATATCGGGAAATCCAGTATCATTTCCAATTACAACGAGGTCTCGAATCCCCTTTTCCAAAATACCATTAACAAGCGTCGGCGGTGTGCCAACACCTCCGAAACCACCATACATTAACGTGCTGCCATCTTTTATATGAGCAAGAGCCGCTGTTAAAGTTCCCACCTTATCAATGCCATCCAATTAAACCACCGCCCGCAGTTCTTCTTGCATTTCGAATATCGTTTGTGCCATCTTTTCGGCCAGCTCATCGATCTCTTCGTTAGTAATGACCAATGGCGGAGCAATAATAATAGCGTCTCCCGTACCATCCAAACCGCCTCCGGCAGGATATATAAGCAGTCCGTTACGGAACGCAAGTTCAGTCATACGTGACGTCACATGCCGCTCCACAGCAAAGCTTGCTTTAGTTGCTTGATCGGATACCAATTCAAGTCCCAGCAGCATCCCATTCCCGCGTATATCACCGATAATCGAGGATTTTTGGGCGATATGGTCTAACTTATCTCTTAGGTAGCGTCCTTTATCTACGGCGGCGTCCACCAGCTTATTCTTCTTGATGTATTGCAGCACAGCTAAAGAAATAGCTGCGGACTGAGGATTGGCGCTATACGTATGACCAGCCATAATACTTTTTGATCCTGCAAGTATCGGCTCCATCACTTGATCGCTAACCAAGGCAGCCGCCATCGGCGTGTAACCTGCACTCATTCCTTTGCCTAGCGCGATCAAATCAGGCTCGACTCCCCAATGCTCGATGCCAAACATTTTGCCCGTCCGCGCAATTCCAGTCATCACCTCATCTGCGATAAACAGCACCTCATAACGGTCACAGATTTCTTTGATTTCGTTATAATAGCGCGCTGGAGGGACAACGGCGCCGCCAGCAGCACCTACAATCGGTTCTGCAATAAATGCCGCTACTTGATCAGCCCCAATCCGGCGAATGGCCACTTCCAGATCGCTTGCACATTTCATACCGCACGAAGGATAGCTTTGTTGATAAGGACAACGATAGCAATAAGGTGCTGCCACGACAGGAAAATCCTCTAACAGTGGAATAAACCGCTTTCTTCTTAACACATGACCTGACATCGATAAAGCGCCCAGCGTAATTCCGTGATAACTCATATGCCGAGACAATATTTTGTATTTACTCGGGCGCCCCTTTTCTTGCCAATGCTGAATGGCAATTTTCATCGCTGTCTCTGTCGCTTCAGAGCCGCTGCTAACGAAGAAAGACCAATATTCCCCACCCGGTGCCAGCTCGCTAAGTGTTTTGGCCAATCGTTCCGCAGGTTCACTCGTAAACTGGGAACGATACACAAACGATACTTTCCGTGCCTGCTCGGCCATAGCCTCACCAATCTCTTGCAGGCCATGACCAAGACTAGCTGTTACCGCACCGGAACAACCGTCTAAATATTTGCTGCCGGCGGCATCGTACAAATACACGCCATGCCCATATTGGATAGCTGGATAATGACGGTCCAGCATAGGCTTGATCAAATATTCCCGATTCATCGCTGCCACCTCCTCCTCCATCTTATTCTGTCCTCCAGCGCAGCATGCCGCGTCAAATAGAAACACGCAAACTCCATGCCAACTCGATAAAACGTTATTTGGAAAGTTCGACAAGGTAACGAGGCAACCACATTGCTCCTGACCTGATTGCGTTCCACGTTAATGGTCAGATCCACTGCTCTTAACAACAGAGCTGTTGCGTGCTGTATATACTGCGCTGCATGTATTTCAACTAATTACAAAGTCAAAAAGATGCCACGTCACTCCGTAAGAGTAATGGCATCTTCTATAGACATTTTCGCATATTTATATGTATGGCCAAATTATCGCTTGTCGGAATCCCTGACTAAATCAACTATTGATAAAGGGCAATCAGCATTTTATATTCCGCATACCAATGCTTCCACTCCTCTTCACGCGACAAGGTGGTACTGCCATCAAGCAGTAGCTTAATCACATCAAGACACACATGCCATCCAGCAAGATCTTTGGCAGTATGATCCGTCATGATCGTGATCTGCTCAATCAAATTGAGCTGACAGCCTTCACTGAGCGGAGACAATTCAAAACGAACTTTGTCCTTGCCCCATGTATACTCCAAAATAGCTTGTTCCATATAAGCTGTAATTTCAAGCTCTTCAAAAGTACCATCGCCCATGTCAAATGTAATGATACCACCCTTACGAAGCTCAACGACTCGCAATTCGGCAAACCAGCGCTTCAACTTTTCATTGTCCGTAAGCCAAGCCCATACCTGCTCAACGGTGTACGGAAAATGACGTTCAAATCGAGCAATATAACCTTGCTCCACTTTCTGAACATTGGCTAACATGGCGTTCCTCCTTATTAAATGCTTGATTGCTATTCATGCAGACTATTATTCCACATTGTAGAGTTTGCCTGCGAAGAACACAAGTTAGTCCTTTCTACAGAATGACAGATAAGGTTGGCATGCATCTTGCGTATAAAATACATACATATCGGTGGTATCAGTAATGTTCTAGTCAATAAAGGAGGGCCGCGTATGTCTAACAACGATACGTACTACACTAATCTGGTTGAAAATGGACGCGATTACAGTCTGCACATGTGCCTTGACTATTACAATAAAAGACTGCGAGTAGATGATTATCGAGGCAATCCGAACTCTGTCTTTGAGCGCGTTCAGGAGCTTATGCAGCTCCACTATTTCACAAAGGTATTTATCAAGGCGCGTCATTATGATTGGGGCTGCTTCCTTACGCATGGTTATATGCTAGAAGCTGTTATTAAAGGTTATTTCCAAGGTCATGATGCTTTTAATATGGCGTTGTATACAGATTTGGAACGTAGAACAAGCGACTATTGGATCTACGAAGACCAGTTATTAGCTGAGGTCCAGACACTTCCCTTAAAATCAGAACTAAATAAGAGCGCTGCTGGATTTTTGCTTCGTCAAGCGACTGATCAGGATGCAAATGCGCTGGCAGCGTTATATCGCCAAGTTTTTGCGACGTACCCTACCCCGATGCACGATCCGCTATATGTGGAGCATATCATTCAGGAAGGAACGATCTTCCACGTAGCAGAGCTTCAAGGTCAACTAGTCAGTGCAGCCTCTGCAGAAATAAATACAACCTTCCACAATGCCGAGATGACAGACTGCGCAACGCTACATACCTGCCGAAATAAAGGCTTGATGAGGCTGCTGCTGCAAGAACTGGAGCAAGAACTTTTGCGGCGAAACATTACCTGTGCCTATTCTCTTGCAAGGGCCTTATCAACGGGTATGAACGCTGTGTTTAAACAACTCGGTTATGAATACGGGGGACGAATGACTAAAAACTGTAATATTTATGATAAATTCGAGGATATGAACGTGTGGACTAAAACGTTACCTCAATAAAAAGCTTGGCTACCGTCGTCTCCGTTCAAACGAGGATGCTAAGCCAAGCTCTTCTCGATATTTAGCAACCGTTCTCCGGGAAATACGGATGCCTTGTTTCTGGAGGCATAAAGTAATGTGTTGATCAGAGACAGGCGAACATTGCGGCTCACCAGCGATAATCGCCTTTATTTTTAGTTTAATACTTGCGGCAGACGCCAGTTCCCCGTTATCCTGATGAATGCCCGTCGGGAAAAAATAGTTTAATTCAAATGTACCCCATGGCGTCTCGGCATACTTCCCAGCAGTTGATCTGCTAACAGTTGACTCATGCATACTCAGCCTATCAGCTATGTGCGCCAAATTCATCGGCTTTAAGCCGGAAGGTCCCTCCTGAAAAAATAGAAGCTGCTCCTCCACAATACTCTGTGCCACCCGCAGCAGCGTCTGCTTGCGCTGCTCTATACTTCTGAGCAGCCACAGGGCACTGGCACGTTGATGACGAATATATTCATATTCCCCTTGCAAGTATTGTCCCTTCTGTGCGCCCATAGCTGCATACGCAGGTTGAAGAATAAGCAGCGGAGCTGCCCAATCGTGCATAACAACAATATAACGACTGCCCGCTTTTTGAATAGACATATCAGGTCTAACAACCGGAACTGCGGAATGGAAAAATTGATTTCCGGGCTTGGGATTTAAGTTCTTTATTTTTGAGATCGCTTTCACGATTTCTTGTGCAGATGTTTTCAACTTGCCTGCAAGTGCCGTTATTTTTTGTGCTGCAATGTCCGGCAAATGATACGTAATAAGCGTAATCACTAGCGGATCAAAATCTGGCATCATGTTAGCTTGGATCAGTAAGCACTCTTGCAGGGTACGGGCACCTACTCCTGTAGGTTCTAGTGTATGGATGAGCTGCAGCGCTTGTTCCGCTTCTTCAAGCGTAACCTTTAGCTGATCCGCAACGAAAGAAATGGACAACTCCAAATAACCTTGTGGGCTGAGGTTACCTGCTATATATTTCATGATCATACGAAGGTTATCAGGCAGGTTAGCTATGAAATTTATTTGTTGAGACAAGTAACCCTCCAATGTCATTTCACGTTCCAGATCGTACCAAAGTGTATGCTTATCCTCACTTATTTTGTCCTGCGCGCCTGTATATCTATATCCATAGCCCAGTTCATCCGCTGCATACAGCGGATGTCCTTCACCATTAACTTCTAACAATGGGTTCGTCTCTACTTGTTCCTGAACATACCCCCACAATTCCAGCGAGGACATTTGAAGTATACTTAACGACTGCTGCATCTGTGATGTCATCTGCAACGTCTGTCTCTGGTGCAGTCCATACCGATAATTCATCTTTCTCACCACTTCACTTGTCATTAATTCACATGAACTGTTCACTACCTACTACGTGTATACCCATAAACCATGATATGAATATTCATGAAATCTGCTCGCCTTTTTCCGATAAGATATCCATTCGGACATGATCATGACGGCCTATGTACTTGCGACCGGCAGGTGTAATGTGATACCGGATACCAGCTTCCCGCTCTGAACGAACTACGTTTCCCAATTGTATTTGCTCTTGCAAAATGCGGAGAATGCAGCTTTCTTTCAATTCGGTCTCTTTACAAATACCAGTGACTGTACGGAATACATAGTCCCCTTCCTGAAGCGCCTGAAGAACCTTTAGGCTCGGGTCAGCATGTAGACTTGGAGACTGTTCAAGCTGAATCTCCTCTGCCACCGTGCCACGATGCAACATCCGTATTTCATAAGGATCATTACGAATAATAGAGTCGTCCGCTTCCGTATTTTTTTCCGTCAAAGCTTCGACATCTTGCTTTACATTGTTCACCTGATGCTGAACGTCATGTAATTGCTGCATAAATTTATCCGAAATAGATTTAATAAATCGATTAGAGGAGATAGAGGCAATCAGACAGAATCCTGCAAATACAAATAATTGGGTGCCTTCTTGCTTACTTTCGAGAAGCAGATTGCTAGATATCGTATTCAAAAATAGAGGTACGAGGAAAGAAGCTGCAATTCCAACAAAAACCGCCTTATAAAGCATCCAATCTTTGTAAAATACTGTCCCATACTTACCTACTAATAAATAATTAACTCCCCCTCCCACAATGCCTGCTGCAAGCATAATCAGAAATAAGGTGAGTCCATGTGACATGTAAGAAACCTCCTTTGAAAGGTTGTTATCCTATATACCGCATCACTGCTACTATTCCGTTATAACCATCTTCATTCAAATTGTACTGCTTCACCTTTGCATAAGCTGTCTAACGATGTCTGTCGAACGCTAAGTAATGGTGTAAATTTTTGAGTTAGGAATAGAGAAGCAGTAGTCCATGTACATGGTGAAATGATGCCCTCCCGCTAGAGTGAAATAAAAGAATCTCCACACCCACTACTTACAGTGGATATGAAGATTCTTTTGAATGGTTGTGCTGTCTTTTGGGCTCCCATGACTCATAAATCATTGTGCTTCATTCACGAACAGGATCTTAAGGCAACTGTATGTCCTCTGGCCAATGAAGCTGTACGCCTCGCTGCTCCAGCAGATCCTGATACGCTTGCAGATGGACAGAATCCTCCCTAACATCATGTGGATCAAGCTGGTTTTTGAGCGCATAGGCAACCAAGTAGCCTACAGACTCACCAATGTTCCACTCCGTAGGATGAAGGCGATAACATCCATTTGAGATTTGAGTCGTACCGATGTTTTTGCAGGCAGGAAGTATATTCTTTACACGTACCGGAAGCAAAGCGCCCAGTGGAATTTCGTATGGATATGTCGGAACGTACAAGCTACGAAATGATACCGTTGTCATATGGAGGTCTAAATAGTAACTGCCTACACCTACACTGTCTTCGTACGTTCGAATTCCTTGATCACCACGTATTTCTTTGCTCACATCGTGCTCGGTAATCCGGTATAACGATTCAATACGTCTGGACTCCCGAATGTAAGGAGCTTTGGCAAAGCCATCGTCTGTTCCGAGTGCATCCTTCCGCAAACGAAGCCCTGGATATCCTTTACCACCGTCAAGGCGTGGTGCTTCTGTCTGCAGCCAGTACAGCAAACATAAGCTTAGCTGACGCGCACCTCTAAGATGCTTACGTCTGTCATGACTAG
The DNA here is from genome assembly GCF_022346885.1 of Paenibacillus sp. ACRRX. GTDB lineage: Bacteria > Bacillota > Bacilli > Paenibacillales > Paenibacillaceae > Paenibacillus_B. The sequence continues at coordinate 1,133,569 of NZ_JAKRNK010000001.1, read as the reverse complement.
ACACACCATAAATAGAGCCAAGATGGTAGTCGTTTTGCGGCCAGTTGATAAGAGAAATATCACTCTTGTAAAGTTCGTTATTAAATAGAGACTTGTCGATCATGCGGCGGTAATTAAACAATGACTCCCACCATTCTCCGCGTTTGCCGCGAAACAATCCATACTCCTTAATTGTGCCATTCTTGCTAATCTCCGGTACCAGCCAGCCTAGCAGCGGCAAATTCTCATAATTCTGAGGTACGTACTGTCTCCAAAAATCATATTGGGCAGGACGATCAATAGTATGATCCCCACCTTCTTCATAATCCAAGGCAAACACATGGGTTATTGATTGCATATCCAGCGGGTCCGCATTATCAGCAGCATGAGGTTCGTCTGTATCTGCTCTCGCTTCGGCGCCCATAACATGTTCCACTCCAGCAAGAGGAAGCAGATCCCCGCACTCAGTAGCGTCCGCAAAGTACTTGCCTTGCAGCGTGACTAGATCGTCATCGTCATTGATCACTTTCACACATACGCAACGATCTCCTTCCATCACGGCTTCTATTATTCGATGTTGATATAAAATTTGGATGCGGCCGCTATTCGTGTAGGCTGCTAGCATGTCCTGCAAGACTTGCAGCGCTACTTTAGGTTCATGGCATAACCGGCTGACCCAGCCATTGCCGGGATTAAGGAACTCATTATTCATTGCAGTATCGACCAATGGATAATTTGACTTATAGTAGCCCCGCACACGACGACGGAATTCAGCATAACTTCGCGTACATCCGAATTGCTCAATCCAACGGTGCTCATCTGGTGGAACAGCTTGGGCTGTGAGCTGTCCGCCAATCCAGTCTGTTTCCTCTGTCATTATTACGGTCAAGCCTGACTTAGCTGCTGCTAAAGCAGCCATACAACCGCCGAGACCTCCACCTAACACAATAAAGTCTGCTTTAAGTTTACGATTTGTTCGCAAAATGCCACTTCCTTTCATATAAAGTTAAGTGATTGTCTTACAGTAGTACTTACCCCATATCATCAGAAAAGGTGTGGTGAACACATTATTGTTAAGGAAAATTTTAGAATTGACTTATACGAGCTAAGCTAATGGGGTCGCTACTCACCATTCAGTTTGTAATGCAGCGAATATATAAAATCAAATAAAAATGACCCTAGAAACGATTCCTATGATGGAATGACTCTAGGGTAATGTTACTTTTCCGGGACAAGGTAATCACACAATGCCCAGAGAAGTGAGGAAATAAGCTTTGCAGCAAAAAGTAATGCTCTACATATGATTATACCTATAAAATAATATATTGAAATTTATGGTGCAACTATTACTGCAGATTAACTGGCTGTTGTTGTGTAACACAATGAATCATACCACCGTCTTTATACAGCTCTCTCACATCTATGCCTATTACTTTACGATCAGGGTATAGTTTTTGGATAATATCGTTAGCTTTTTGATCATTAGGATCATTGTAATTCGGAACCAATACAACTGTATTTCCAATATAATAATTTATATAAGAACCTTTGTATCCTAGATTTTCCCCGCTGTTGAGTACAACATTGTTTTTACTAATTGGCAAATACACAAACTTATAAGGCTTGCCCGCAACATTCTTCGCTTTCATTAGTGTGTTCATATCCTTTATGGAGACACCCCATTCTTCTAAATCGTCCCCTTTCATTGTTACAATTGTGGATTTATCATAAAATTTTGCAAACCCATCAATATGAAAATCAGTAATATCCTGATTCGGCACACCATCTAACCAAATAAAATTAGTGGCCCCTAGATATTCTTCTATATACTCCTCTATTTCTGCTTCTGAGAATTCAGGGTTTCTATTTTTATTTGTAACTGCACTTCGTGTCGATAAGAATGTACCATTACCATCCAGTTCAAAGGCTCCACCTTCAAGTACGACCTCATTGAGATCAATTCTTTCCTTCTCCAACTGCTTACCAAGTCTGTTCGCTATTTGAGCATCCTTTTTATACGGTGTTTTCTTTCCCCACCCGTTAAATCCCCAGTCCATGAGTTTTATATTGTTATCCTTGTCGTATACAAAAATTGGGGCGGTATCTCTTGCCCATACATCGTCCGTAGGAACAATATAGAAGTCGATTTTGTCCATATCTATACCTTCATCATACAGAAGATCGTAAATGTATTCTTTTTCGTACTTATCATATGCGATGATATGAACATTTTCACCTTCACTTAGCGCAGCGGTCATCTCTATCCAAATCGCCTCAAGCTTCTCTTTATGGCCTTTACCGTACGTAAAGTTATGGGGCCATTGTAGCCATGTCCCTTCATGTTTGTTTCTCTCATCCGGCATGGTGTATTTGCCTACGTTTTGCTGTTTCACACTTTGACTCTCAGCAGTTGTACTATGAAAACATCCCATTATGATTCCTGCCGTTAATACTACTCCCGAACACACAACAACCATCTTCTTCATCTTTAAATCTCCTTTTATGTGACTAACTTTCTCTCAGATGTAGAATAAGCTTTGACATAGTGTTAAGGTCAAGCACTTATTACTTTGCCTCTATACGGACAGGAAAACAGATTTGCGTAACATATTCCTCCACTGGGCAGTCACATTCTGGACCTTTTAAGTAGGTTTCGTAAGGTGGGCCCTCAAAGCCATAGCCATTACGTTCTATCCATTCTTCAAGTGCCAAATGTGCGTATCCGATGTAGTCGTAATCTCCGATATGCAGGGTAGTAGCAATCATGGTTTGGGGTAGTTTTTTTATGTTACAATCCCTTGATATGGCTTCTTCATTCCTGAGCATAATGGGAATCATCAATTCCATATCGCTATGTTCAGGGAGAAATTCTTCATCAAAAAAAACAGCAGACGGAACACCAAGCACCGGGATATTACCTTTTCCCGCCTTTTCGTATAAAGAATCTATATATTGGTCTATATCTGCAATGTTTATAGACATTCTTTGATATATAACACTTTTCTCATTCCTCATGCCGAGCAATATATCATAAGATCTATGTTCTTCACCCATCAAATTTACATCTGTATTTATCATTTCTTGCATTTCTTTAATGATCTGCCTATTTCGATTCATCTCGTCGGATAATTCATTTATTTTTAAATGTATTAATCCAGTAAGCATTTTTCTGTCCGCTGTCTGCAGAACCGTTCTGATCTCTGGCAGAGAGAATCTATATTCCTTCAGCTTCTTAATTCGTAATGCCGTTTCTAATTGGTTCTTCTCATAATATCTGTAGCCGTTCGTGGTATCCACATGAACGGGTTTCAAGAGTTCTTCCTTGTCATAGTGACGCAGCATGCGCGCACTCATTTTACAAAGCTGAGAAAATCTGCTGATCGTGTACATTTTGCTCTCTTCCTTAGTGTGATGATATTGTTTAGCCATAGGTCGGGATAATGACCGCTAATAAGCCAATTACGATACGATAACATGTCCGCTAATGTAAATCAAAGGCTTTGTATTTTCCACTTTTATCGTAAAATCCAAAATTAATAGATTTTGTGGCACTTACTCTAATTGCATTTACTGTTACTGGCTCCGTGAAAGTTTTTACAATATGGTCTTTGTCACCACCCACGTTTCGACCAGTCATAGAAATTACTGTAGATTCGTCATTATCAGAATCTGCAGCTAAATTTGCTCCTGCTATAGATTCTGATGCGCTTAGATAACATGAACTCCATCTAATATTCCTCCTTTGTAATTGAGCCTCTTGGACAGCTTTTAATCCTACATTTTGCTATACTTTTTTCCTGAACAACTATTCTTACAGAACCCTTAGAGCTATACCTGATTTTTTAACCGCTCAGCTCTCTTGGTTTGAGTTAAAACAGTCACAGCTACAATTATGGCAAGCACATTGAACATGCAATGTTAGCAGTTATCCATGAGTGATGAATATTAAAAATTCCAAAAAGCTTAGCACGCACTACAAACCTAATCTTCCTCGATCAGGTTTTAATCACCTGTAATGTAAAATACCGTCCCGAAGGGAAAAATATATAGAAAGGAGGATAAACCATAGTTTAGACACTGTACAGTTGCTCCCGTAGGTTGTTATCTGTGCATATTTTTTTGTCTCACTATTTATAGATGCAGTCTACCGAGGTGATTTCGAACATGTGTTAGATCTCCTTGTTTTACACTCCTAGATTTTTCCTAAATAAAAGAAGGATATTTGATAATGTTCTAGAATATGTTATATGTTTCTATTATATCCCTTTGGAGGTTATTACATGAAGAAGAAATTAACTGTATTGTTGCTAGGTGCTGTTCTTGCAATTGGCGCTGCCATTCCAGCTAGTGCAGCTCCATTTGATCCCAATATGGGAAGCTATGATATTGAGCCAATGAACAACACGCCTAGTAATCTTCTTTACATACCTGATCAAAAATATGGTTCACACGAAACATTTTTCGGAACAATGGATTACCTATATGATCTTGACTATTATGCAATTACATCTAACGTAACGGGTATTCACAGTGTTTACTTTTATCCACCCGATAATCAGCAATACGTAGTTGAAGTTTTTGATAAAGAAGGGTTTGATCAAAACGAAGGACGTATTGCAACACAATTTTTTAACGCTGAACAACCGTCTTATGTAAACTTCCAAGCAACTGAAGGTAAAGCTTATATTGTTAGGATTCGTGGGATAAATTTAACTATTGATTCTATGAGAGTGTATCACTTTTCACTATTTCATTATTAATTTTATCGAAGAGCGCCTTGATTTGGCGCTCTTTTCTGTTAAATAAGTCAGATGATTAATAAGATGCTGTAACTTTGTATCAGCAGCCTCAACAAACCTTTGTACAGTGCTCTTTTATAACCCCAATATATTCGCTGGCTCCTCCATAAGAAAACAGTTTCCCTGACCAATTTATAACATCCTCGTTCCTGTCGCGACAACTGCCCTAATGCAAACTCAACTCTGTCAGTCAGTGTAGAGCTTGTACATTGTTATCTCCTTATGTTTTAGCAAAATATGCATGCAAATTTGGTCTACTCATTCTCTAGCCCTAATTATCTTTTATCCCACTTGTTCACATTATCTGTCTGTTCGGTTACCTACTCAGCAAGTTCATTGCAGAACTTCACCTCACCAAGGCCTTCACCACTTTTTTACCCAAAGCACATATATATCAATGCTGCAGAATATATTCATTTTGAAAGCAACTTATTATTGGAGGCGAATATATGCTTAAAAAGTTGTTAATCGTTATCAACAAAACCAATCAAAAGTATAGTTTTACGAACACGGAGTGTTCCAAAGATAGTACATTAATTCAAGCATATTCTTCCTCAACTCTACCTAGTGTTAATTTAACTTCTGGCCAACATGATGAAGGGTGTGATATTCCTGATTGTAGCGGACCAGAGTATTACGCTGAACATCACATGACAATTTCAGGCGATAACAATACATTTACATTCTGGTTTGATGATTATAAGCTTCAATATTATTATTCACAAACAGGGTCATATGGTGATGCTCAAGTGATCCCAGGCGATGCTACTCCTTCAGGGTTAACTAAAAAGGTGATATTCATTATGGAGGACAACACACTTCTGATCTCAGACATTGTGTAACTTACATAAGCAGCAGCGTCATTAGGAGTATCTAATTAGCTCTTAGAGGCGCTGTCTTTTTTAGTTCTTTTGCATTCTGTGTTATGACTGGTTGACCTCCATTCTACCTTCATGGATTCAAGTGATATTCCTCGTTTTATTCAAAAATCATACAAGTAATAGCTACATTTAATCGATTTCCTTCAAGATTCTATTTGAATCTGGTATACGAAAAGGTGAAGAAGATACATATGCTAGCCCCCCCCCTTGCTCATTTCATCCTTTTCGCGTAAATTTCTTACCTGCCCTTTGCAATTCAATTGATTGACCAAAGTTCATTGCCTCTCATCCTTTCTGGACATAATAAAAAGCACCGCGATGGGTGCTTTAAAATAAATTATTTGTACTGCAAAGAGTTTTTGTCTTCACTTAGCTTCGAAATCAATTGTATATTCGAAGGGCTTGGAATACATAGATTCTACGCCGATATAATAAACCTCATCTTTAGTTAATTGATACTCAAATCTTAGCTCGTTTCGAGAATTCAATTTTTTGCTTTTCAATACCGCTCCTGTTTTGGAATAGAGTAAAACCTCTAAATCCCCAGCAGGAACATCCTGCAATATGCCACAATCGATTGAAAAGGTTCCGGTTTTTGGGGCTTGAAACCTGAAATAATCGAAATCAGAATCACTAGACATCTCACCGTCAAGAATAACATAATCTACAATAGTAAAGTTAGTAGCTTTTGCGAAACTGAAATTAGGTTCAATTTCTTGAACTCGCTTAATATCATCTGCATAAGCTGATGAGGACATTCCAACTGCCATGGCAAGTGTTAAAATACCTGTTACGAACTTCTTTTTCATATAAAGCACACAAAGACCTCCTAATATTTGGGATATAATCGTCCTGCAATCTCATTATTATACATAGTCAATTACTCAGCAATAGATTTGGGAGAAACAGTAATCAAAGCACCGAAGAAAGTCATCTTTCTACCATAAAACAAAACTAAACAGTACTTATAAGCGTTTTGAATTTTGGTTTTTAGGCAAAAGAAAAAAGCACCGGTTAGGGTGCTTAAACACACTTATGATCATCTGTTAATATTATTTCTCTCATGTCAATAATACTACTAGTTCATTCTCCAAAGTAGCTATACTAGTATCCTTATAGTCCTCGTGATTCTGGATATCTTCAATGCTTAAACCACTGTGTTGTTTGATTAAATGCAACAGACTTACATTGTATACTGGCGCAACCCTCATTCCATTCACCTCCCCTCGCCCACATTCCAGGTCCCCATCTATTCCCATCCATCTGCGGTATTCCACCAAGCCATTGCCTTTATTGTTTTCGCTTTATAAACATCTTGTTCGTATATCTTTACTATATAGGAGCCACTTTCTTTGTCCCCTCAATAGTGACTATCATTGAAATCATCCTTCTTAGCTTGATAGAATTATTTATTACAAGCGTATTTGACGTATCCACCTACAAATTAGTGCGAAAAAAATACTAAAAAATGAGTAGTTCTATCACTCATTTCTATTCGTCTTTAGCACAAGTGTCGGATAGTATAGCAGGGTAGAGAATAAAGATGGATAAACGAGGTGAAATATGGAATATTATTTTTAGCTATAGCTCCCCCACTTTAACGCTCAAACCTTTTTTGAAACCTCGTTATTTTGTAGCAAGGTACAATTATTTATAAAGGAGATCCTTGCCGATGAGTTATTTGTACGAATTTATCGACTATCAGGAGGACCTGCCAATCAGGCTGTTCGTCAACAGCGTTGCGTATGTACCTTTTCATTGGCATAAGGAAGTCGAGATTATCTATGTTCTTCAGGGCGCGATTACAATGCACCTGGACCAGCAAAGTTACACACTGAATCAGGACGATATTATTGTCGTGAATAGCATGTCCGTTCATCAGATTGAGCACACAAATCAGGACAATGTTCTGCTTACGCTCCAATTTAGTCCGGAACTGCTTGATGAGCATATGCTAGTGGCCTGCAATTCATTGTATCAGACACCCGAGAATCGGAATCATTATGATCGAATTCGCTGTTATCTGGCACAAATGGCTTGGGAAGCGAGTAAGAAAACACAAGGCAGCCGGAATTATTCGATGGGTCTATTGTATATGCTAGCGGGACATCTTATGCGTTTTTTTTCCAGGCGTATGACGGAAGAGAAGCGTAGGAATGTTAAGGATTATGATTATCAGCGTTTGAATCGCGTACTGCAATTTATTGACCGCCATTACAGCCAGAAAATCACGCTGCAATCCATTGCTGATCAAGAGCATTTAAGCCTACACTATTTCTCTCATTTCTTCAGCGACAAAATCGGCATTCCGTTTCAGAAATATTTGACTACGGTTCGGTTGGAGAAAGCTGTTGATGCTTTGATAAATACTAATCTCAGCATGACTCAGATCGCGTTGGATTGCGGTTTCGCAAACGTCAAGTTGTTTAATAAATATTTCAAAGAAAAATACGATACCACTCCCGGCGTTTTCCGTGAGTCGATAATGGAATCCAAGGCTGCAGATCCTACTCGCAAACCGCTTACTTATGAAGAATCGACTAGCGCCGATTATTATGAAGTCGATACGATCCAAGCGATGGAGTCGCTCTATCGATATTTGGAGACATCACAAGAATCATTTCTCACATCCTCTACGGAGAACGTCATTTACAATCAAATGGAAATATCCGTCAATATAAAAGCTGCAGGTATTCCTTATATGAAACATTGGAATTGGCTTACTACAGCAGGAAGAGCAGTTGAAGGATTACGTGCCGATTGGCAGTCACAGTTATTGGAATTGCAGCGTAATCTAAAGTTTTCGCATATACGATTTCATGGCATCTTTAATGATGAGATGATGGTGTATGCAGAGACGGAAGAAGGGGAACCCATTTTCAACTGGGCTTATGTCGATAAGCTCTACGATTTTTTACTGAAGGCCGACATCCGCCCGTTTGTTGCTCTAAGTTTCATGCCATCGGTACTTGCTCGTTCGAATGAAACGATCTTCTGGTGGAGAGGGCATATTGCACCACCCAAAGATCAGAATAAATGGAATGCACTTGTTCGTGAATTCGTATTTCACTGCTTGAACCGTTACGGCATGGAGGAAGTATCAACATGGTACTTCGAAGTATGGAATGAACCTGATCTATCCGGTGTATGTTGGGCAGGAACAAAGCAGGAATATTTTGAATTCTATGCTGAGACGGCAGCCGCGATCAAATCGATTTCTTCCAAGTTCCGCGTAGGTGGACCTGCTATGGGCTACGGCTCTGTATGGAACGATAACTGGGCTGACGAATTCATTGCCTTTTGCAGCGAAAGACAGATTCCGATTGACTTTTTTTCATTCCATGTCTATTCGGAATACCCGAACCAGAAAAGTGAAAAAGATAAACTAACGACGCTCATGCCTCCTTCATTCTATTTGGATAGCGTGAAGCGTCTGAGATCAAAGCTTACAGGGACGGACATATCAGAACTTGAGCTTCACATGACAGAATGGAATTTCTCACTGTATGACCGCAATCTGATCCACGATACGATGTTTATGGGAGCGTTTGTCGTTCATCATGTGCTACAAACGCTGGGTACATTAAAATCCATTGCCTTCTGGTCATTTACGGATGTTTTTGAAGAAAGCTTAGTACCTTCCTCCATTTTCTACGGCGGTTTTGGCCTCATCAACCGTAATGGCTTGAAGAAACCCAGTTATCATGCCTTTGAGCTGCTTACTAGACTGGGGGATTGTATTTTGGCCCAAGGTGACGGATATATCGTAACGAGTGCCAGAGATGGATGCTTGCAAATTCTGATGTATAATTACACCCATGTGGATCAACTTTTTGCAAGCGGTGATTGGTCAGGATTGACTGAAACAAGTCGGTATACTATTTTTGAAGAAAAAGGAAACTGTTCCTTTAAGCTTAATCTGGATGGACAGGAACATAAATATAAAATGACAAGCTACCGGCTGGATCGTGAACATGGATCTGTCTTCGATGAATGGATTTGCTTAGGCGCACCGACCTATCCAACAGAGGAGGAGCTGCAATTTTTGCGGAATAGAAGTGTTCCTGAAATCCATGTTGAATGGCTGGACGCGGTAGGACAGCTTGAGAGGACATTTATCATCCCCTCGCATGGTATCCTGCTAATAACTTTACAACCTCAATATTAATACGCATGAACCTAATAAAACGCCTTTTCAAGTGAAGAGGTGTTTTTTGCTGTATAAATGGGAAGTGTTTGTAGCAAGTTAATGAATTGATATCCAACATGACAAAAAACAAACCTGCATAAGGCAAGGAACAACAAGAAAGCGTTATCAATCCTTCTTATAATAGGAATGTAAGCGTTTAATATATGCTTAATCAAATAGGAGGAATCATCATGCAGCGTCTAATGAAGTGGATGGAAGAGAAATTTGCGCCACGTTTAGAAGCATTCACAAAAAATGTATGGGTGGATTCCATTCAGGAAGCGATTATGGTTACTTTACCGATGATCTTCATTGGTTCATTAATTACCTTAGTATCCATTCTGAATGATTTCATCCCAAGCTTGCCGGATTTATCACCCATCACGACGTTTAGCTTCGGGTTACTTGGAATTTTTATTGCTTTTCTAACCCCGTATACCGTTATGCAGAAAAAAGGCCATGACAAAATAAAGCTCATAGCAGGTGCAACTGGCTTATCTTTGTTCATGATGCTGCTCAAGCCCACCTTCCAAGACGATGGAACGGTGCAATTCGTTCTTGAACGATTTGGGCCTTCCGGAATGGTTACAGCTCTTTTGGTTGGAGTTTTTGTAGCGGTAATCATCAATGCTTTCAATCGTTTCTCTTTCTTTAAGAAAGACACGTCATTGCCTGAATTTATTAAAGATTGGTTTGACTTCCTTGTTCCAATTGCGATTGTTCTAGTCATCGGCTGGATTCTGACCTATCAATTGCAATTTGATATGTTCGCTCTTATTGTAGACATCTTCACCCCATTACAAAAGATTAGCCAGACCCTTGCAGGATTTGTCTTGTTCAACTTTATCGGAGTTCTGCTCTATTCCTTTGGTGTCAGCCCTTGGGTTATGACCCCTATCTTCTACTCGATCTGGATTCCGGCAATTGAACAGAATGCTTCCCTTGTCGCTCAAGGTTTGGATCCTATTAATATCAACACATTCGAGACGTTCTTCTCTGGTTGGGTTGGCGTTGGCGGACTTGGGGCAACTTTACCGCTGATTGTCTGGTTCTTGTTCTCTAAGTCGAAAAAACTGAAATCAATCGGGAAAGCAACGATTGTACCGTCACTGTTCAATATTAATGAACCCGTTATTTACGGGGCACCAGTCGCTTTTAACCCGATCCTGATGATCCCTATGTGGATCAACGGCATCATTACACCAATTATTGTCTACATCGTACTTGATCTTGGGCTTGTAGATATTCCTAGTAAAGTATTCCAGCTCTGGTATACGCCGATTGGAATCTCAACGTTTATCTTAACCGGATTTAAAGGCCTCTTGCTTCTGGCAGTGGTATTACTGCAGATGTTCATCGTCTGGTTCCCATTTGTCAAAGTATACGACAAGCAAGAGCTTAAAAAAGAACAGCTTGCTACTAAATAATTTATATGCGGCTTCAAAAAACGACCTTTTTAACTACCTCTATAAGGATAGGAGAGAGTACTATGAAACCAACGAAAGAATTGCTCGCAGCTATGACTTTGGAAGAAAAGGCGGCAATATGCGCCGGACTAAATATGTGGATGACCCAAGGCTTCGAACATCATGGGATTCCAGCACTCCAAATGTATGATGGAACAAACGGAATTCGTAAAACGAACAGCAACGAAGAAATGGGTATTACAGGGGAGAATATCCCTGCAACCTGCTATCCTACAGGATCTGCGATCGGCTCGTCTTGGAACACAGAACTGCTGCATGAACTCGGTGTTGCTCTAGGGGTTGAAGGGCGCCAGATGGAAGTTGACCTGCTCTTAGGGCCAGGGATCAATATGAAGCGTACCCCGCTTGGCGGCCGCAACTTTGAATATTATTCAGAGGACCCGTGCCTGTCGGGCGAGCTTGGAGCCGCATTTATCAATGGCTTGCAAAGCCAAGGCGTCGGCGGATCCGTGAAGCACTTTGCTTGTAACAATCAGGAGTTCGAGAAGATGGTAACAAGCTCTGAAGTCGATGAACGTACATTGCGTGAAATTTATCTGAGTGCCTTCGAGCGTATTGTGAGAAAAGCGAACCCCTGGACCATCATGTGCTCCTACAACTTGCTTAACGGTTCCTATACAAGTGAGAACGAGCATTTGTTGAACGATATTTTGCGCGAGGAATGGGGCTATGACGGGGTTGTGATCTCTGACTGGACCGCCGTCAATGATCGGGTTCGCGGCTTGGGTGCAGGTCTGGATCTTGAAATGCCGGGCCCTGCTTACTACAACACGAAAGCGATTGTTAAGGCGGTTGAGGAAGGCAAGCTGGATGAAGCGGTCGTTGATAAATCAGCTGGTCGTATTCTGGAACTTGTACGCAAGGTTAAGGAAGCTAATATAGAATCAGCTCCATCGAACATTGATTATCATGAACTGGCGCGCCGGGCTGCGGCCGAGAGTATCGTCTTGTTGAAGAACGATAATCGTATTCTTCCGCTTGATTCTGAGAAGATTTCTAAAATAGCTGTAATCGGGAAGTTCGCGAAGCAACCGAGAATTCAGGGAGCTGGCAGTGCGAAAGTTACGCCAACTCGTGTAGATATTCCATGGGATGAAATGAAGAATATAGTCGGTGATAAGGTGGAAATGGTCTATGCCGATGGCTATCCGAAGGATGACCATCTCGATGAGCAAATGATCGTGGAGAGCGTAGCGCTTGCGGCGTCTGCAGATGTGGCAGTGCTGTTCGTCGGTCAACCGGAGTACGTTGAATCGGAAATGCATGATTTGGAGACGATCGAGCTACCTCTGCATCAGCAGAAGCTGATCAAGGCGGTGACAGAGGTTCAACCGCACTGCATCGTTGTAAGCAGCAGCGGATCTGCGCTTGCTATGCATTCCTGGATTCAATATGTACCAGGTGCGCTTCATTCCTGGCTTACGGGACAAGGTAGCGGCCGAGCGATTGCTGAAATTCTGTTCGGGCAAGTCAACCCTTCCGGTAAATTGTCGGAGACCTTCCCTGTCAAGCTGTCTGATAACCCGTCGCATATGCGAATTCACGGTGAGAACGGCAAGCTCTACTATCGTGAAGGACTCTTCATCGGTTATCGTTACTATGACCGTAAGGAGATGGTGCCACAATTTCCGTTTGGACATGGGATGTCATATACGACATTTGCTTATTCCGACCTGAAGTCTGTCCAGCAAGAAGGAAATGTGCATGTAACCTTTACTGTAGAGAATACGGGAACGATGTCTGGCAAAGAGGTTGTCCAGCTCTATGTCCACGATGAAGAATGTAAATGGAACCGTCCAGAGAAGGAGCTTAAAGCATTTGCGAAAATTGCCCTTGCACCAGGCGAGAAGCAGCAGGTTCGTTTTGTGCTGGAAAAGCGCGATTTCGCTTACTACAACACTAAATATAACAAATGGGTTGCTGAGACTGGGTACTTCCAAATTGCGATCAGCAGTTCTTCTCGAGACATTCGCCTGCGTGAACGCGTCTATTGCAACTTCGGTGAGGAGCCTGTCTCCTACCACAAGTTCAGCTTGGTCAACGACTGGATTAGCACTCCGAAGGCAAAGGCAATCTTCGAGAGCTATCTTGCTGAAATGAACAAGCATGTTAACGAACAAGTAATCCTTGACGATGTATTTGTCGGCTTCTGGGGCGATTTCCCGGCCATTAAAATCTTCCAGATGTTTGGCCAAACCTGGCTGGTAGATCGTTCGCCAGATGATGTAATCGAAAAGATGATTGCAGTTTTCGAACGGAATTAAGTAAGAAGAAGCCACTCCGGAGCTTTGATTCTGAAACAGATCTCATCATGTAACATTCATTAGGAACACCTTCAAGAGAATGCCCATATCATTTAGAGATATGTGGACAACTCCTGAAGGTGTTTTGCGTTGAGGACAGACTTTTTTAACAAATGGAGTGCATTTGTCTGCTTATCACAGAGAATAATGGTGGTATACGCCCGCTACTAAAATATATATCCTTACCCTCGGAGCTATTGGGGCTGTAGGACTAATTCAGCTAGAAGCTAAGTAAAGGAGAAAAAGAGATTACTTACAGAAAAATCGATTGTAAACACACAGACGAAAATGTTCATTCCTAGTGAAACGGAGCTTTTTCACTCCTTTATTGATGGGCTAAAACATTGTATGTGTGAGTGGAGATAAGTGAATGGACGTTTTTGATATTTTCAAATATACAGTTGCTTTATTCCCAAATAGTGTTTGAATGTCCCAATTATGGTATATAACAATATTAGGTGTCAAAATTTCTCCATAAAGGGGCTGTTGAATAATGTCAATCCATTTAACAGATCAAAAAATCGTTCCGCATCTTTGGTACGACAAGGAGGCTAAAGAAGCAGCAGAGTTTTACGCTTCCTTGTTCCCAGACTCAAAAATTACGAATGTAACCACATTACATAACACACCATCTGGTGATAGCCAAATAGTATCTTTCGAATTATGGGGTCAGAAGTTCATGGCGATCAGCGCAGGTCCCTATTTTAAAATTAATCCGTCAGTGTCTTTCACGGTTCATTTTGACCCATCTAGAGACAAAGATGCGTTAGAGAAAATTAATGAGGTGTGGAATAAATTATCCGATGGTGGCACAGAGTTAATGCCGCTCGATAAGTATCCGTTTAGTGAGAGATATGGCTGGATTCAAGACAAGTATGGTTTGACGCGGCAGTTAATTATTACCATACCGAATGGAGAAGTACGCCCTACGATAATACCGTCGATATTGTTTGTCGGTGAGGTATGCGGTAAAACGCAAGAGGCGATTCATTTTTACTTGTCAGTATTTAAGAACTCCAAGCAGGGACTTACTGCTCGCTATCCAAAAGGCATGGAGCCCGACAAAGAAGGAACGATCATGTTCGCTGATTTCATGCTTGAAAATCAGTGGTTTGCCGCAATGGACAGCGCGCATGAGCATAGATTTAGTTTCAACGAGGCCATATCATTCATGGTGTATTGCGACACACAAGATGAAATTGACTACTATTGGGAAAATCTCTCTGCGGTTCCTGAAGCCGAGCAATGTGGCTGGCTAAAAGATAAGTATGGCATGTCCTGGCAAATCGTACCGAGGGAAATGGACGAGATAATGAGCAAGGGTACACCTGAGCAAATTGCTTCCGTAACAAAAGCATTTCTTAAAATGAAGAAATTTGATCTTGAGGAATTACAAAGAGCATACAGAAGATAATGTTGTTATACTTCAGAATTTCTTCTGATGTATGTCCATCATTCAGAGCTGTTTTATTATTATGAATAAAACAGCTCTTTTAACTTTATTCAATTGTGGCATATATGCAAAGAACATTAGTTCCATCTTTTGTTTCTTAAGTTAAACTATATCATCCGTTATTTTAATGCACCGATATTCATTTTGTTTGCATGCACCATCTATTAAGGGATAGTAACCTAGAACCTATATAGAGTTAAGAGGCACACCAGTTGTGGTCTGCCTCTTATATTTGCTATGATTTATCGTTATTCATTCTCCATCGTACTAATATCGCTCACAAAACGATATCGGACATCTGAAACTAATACGCGCTTCCATGCTTTCTACCCCTCTTTTATTACCTGTTCGCCGTCCTGTCCCCATCCATTCAAGGTCATATTCGTGATCCCAATTCATTTCTCCGAGTAGATTAATGTCTTTGTCCAATAAAGTAATTTCATTCTCTAAAGTTGTTCGCTCATTTGTAATGATGTTATCATAGTAGCGATCAAGTAATGTTTAATGACTTCATTAATATTAGGTTTTTTTCAATATATTTTTTATTTATGGAGGATATTGTGAATTAATAGAGAATTATTTACATGTACCTTGTTCTAAGGTGAACAGGGAACTATTAGCGAAAAGGATTAGAAAATATTGGAGGTGCCTATGAAGAATTTAAAAATTATTGGCCTCACATTGCTCATCTTATTGATGACAACAACTGCTGTATTTGCTGCTAACTCTTCCGTTTCAGTTTATGTGCCGGGCAATACTTACTTCGCAAAAGCAACCGAGGCTATTACCGGTCAAAATCAATATGGAAAAGCAACAATCAATGCAAGTGGTGCATTTTCTGGTTTTATTCATGAATATTGCAGCAAAGCCTCTGACACAGACACTGTTTACAATTATAACATGCCTGACGGAGGAACTAAGAATATAGATTACTACATGAACTCTAGTTGTTCGTATAGACTCTATGTTAAGACTGATGGAGCTTTTTCCGCAGTAGGCAAGCTACAAAACTATCAATAATTAATATTAATAGTGTCATCCTACTAGGGTTGGCACTTTTTTCTTTGCATTTTGTTTCCTCATGTCTGAGTTCGTCCATCTTGCATCAATTACTTTCTCTATAAGTACTATCTCGACTCAATCAGCAATATCTTCCATTCGTTACATCCCGTTCTCCCCTTATGACCCTGTAAGTTAATTTTCTATTTTATCTACAAAAGCAAGGCAGTCTTCCAGTCACATTGATTAACTGTTCTTATCCGATCTTCCTTAGTGATATAAAAGAGTCCTAGTTGTTTCAGCTTTCTAACTGGCGATTTGGACCGAGAGCGTGGCATCCAGTCATTATCCTTGGCCATCTGCGTGATCGTGGCGCCAGTAACTGGTATGCCTGATCCCTCGAAAGTCGACCACTTTTTGAAGCATTCGCCTGGATGGTAACGACTGCCGTCCCGTTTGCTCCAATCGTCCCAATCACTGGCCGTATAGACTTCGTATTTTAGCGCCATGCCAACATTGACCCATTCCTGGTAATCTAGATATGTGGAGTCAACGTATCCCAACAAAGCAATAAGATCCAATTTATGTTCCATTGGCTCCCCCTCCTACCATTGTGTTAATTGTCTCCCGCCGTGTTCAGCTATTAGTTTGGTTGAAACAAAAGCTGTAATAAGTTTTCATTTTTTCATAAGCATGTGTTGTATGACATCACATAAGTGAAGGGATGAAAATGTATGTCCAGAATACTTATTTCCAGCGTTACTTCTTCACCACCCCCTCAAGCTGGCCAATCAAGCCGTTCCAGCGGGAACTTTTCAACGGATACTCTGCCTGCCAACACAATCAATTTCCAGTGGGAAATAACACCTTTTGGAAGCGATGATCCCAATTCTATTAGTTTCATTGTTGCGCAGGATGTAAGTGGTGGCAGCGATCCAACTATTTTTAAAGGCGTAGTAAATGGTAAGTATACCGATGTTTATCAAAACAGATCTCTTTATATTGCAAATCCAAATGGCGCAACAGCCAACTTTGTTGTAAGCGTATATGCAATAACAAGATAAGAGGACGTCATTAAGCAACAAAAAAATCCCTGCAGATCCACACGGTTTGCGGGGATCTTTGTTGCTTTGTTAAATTGTGTGGGTTGAGGATTCCTCCCATGTAATTTGAATATTCATAGAGATGCATTACGACTCCCCACGATCCGATCGATCAAACGTTTACCAGATTCAAAGGACTAGGTTCCCACATGTTCAAATCCGCGCTGCTCTAAGAAACGAATCTGCTTTGGTGTCGTCAGTCCTTCTTCCCGTCGCTTGTCCAGGCGTTCCAGCAGCTTAGTTACCCTGCCAGCGTTATCAACTTGATCTGGCAAGATACCCAACTTCTCAAGAATCTGAAGTTGCTTATCACTCGGTGGACCCATTTCCCAGCCGAACGATGGAACATAACTGGCCAAGTCCTCAGCCTGTATACTCATTTCAAACTGCAGCGGATCCACCAATGCACGTTTACGTCGCTTCATCTCGCTGAGCAATTACGTCCTCTCCTGCTTGCTTTTCAACAGCTTCTAAGTCAAGTGGAACACCAGCTGCCTCAATTTGTTTGGTCATGGCTTGAGCTATTTCTTCGTTCTCAGCAATGAGATGTGCAGGGTGGCAAAGTTCATGCCGTTCTGTATGCCATACAAAATCAAGCAGGAGTAATTCAGTTTTACCAGGATACAGTCGGGTACCTCGCCCAACCATCTGGCTATATAAGCTGCGTACCTTTGCTGGCCGCAACACGACTACGCAATCGACGCTTGGTAATCCCAGCCTTCCGTCAGCAGCATGGAGTTACATAAAACGTTGTACTTGCCCGCATCGAAGTCCGCTAACACTACCGCTCGATCCTGCGATTCGCCGTTTACTTCTGCTGCCTTAAATCCGATCTCATTCAGGATGCGGGTAAACTTTTGACTTGTCTTGACTAGCGGTAGGAACACGACAATCTTACGATCCTTGGCCGCTTTTAGCATTTCGGCGGCAATCGAATCCAGATACAGATCCAATGCCGTACCCAAGTCACCTGATTTAAAGTGACCAGCCTGCTGGCCAACGGCGGACAGGTCGAGTTTAAGCGGAATTGTTAATGCCCTGATCGGGCTGAGAACCCCCTCTTTGATTGCTTTATGCAGCGTATACTCATATGCCAGCCTCTCAAAGTACGCCCCCAAGTTACGCATATCGCCGTGATCCGGTGTAGCTGTTACACCTAATACATTTGCCTTCTCGAAATGCTGCAGCACTCGCTGATAGCTAATCGATATACAATGATGTGCCTCGTCGATGATGATCGTGTCAAAATGATCTGCAGCAGCCGTTTGTCTCGCATGAGCGTCTGCACACTACCCACGACTACCCGGAACCAGCTGCCAACAGATGTTTGTTCTGCTTTTTCCCCGGCACACTTTAGACCAGTTGACTTCTCCAACTTGTCCGCTGCCTGGTCTAGTAACTCTCCTCGGTGGGCAAGGACGAGCACACGCTCAAACTATGTCACCGTAAAGTCGTAGTCACCAGCTGGCAGCAGAATAAATTCTCCGCCGTCCTTTTGAATCTGATCATCCCAATCTAATTCACATTCTACGTTTTGTGTCATTGAATTTCCCCTATGCTGTATTAAAACGAGATGTTTTCCCTGATTTTTTGAATCATGCTGAACTCTTGTTGCCATTCCCCCCACCAGTACGCCATCGATAAAGGATGGATCGTAATTGGTAATTGGCGTATCCATTGGGTAATATCCCTTTCGCCTAACGACCATTTGAACTTCAAGTTCCGATACTTGATGCTGGACCATTAAATCTGCCAGCGATTTCGGAATGTTTGAATTAATAGTTGCCGCTATGTCACTGCCTGCTGGCTGTGTGGGCGGCTGCTCTTGTTGTAGTTGTTGCTGTCCGCCTGTCATTTGTCCAAAAGCCTGTTATGCTGCCTGTGATGATGTATCATGGACTTGTGCTGGTGCTGGTGGAGCATTCACTTGTCCACCACTAGGTTGTAGCACTGTCCACGTCTCATCCTGCTGGTAATTTCGTGGAGGGACAAGCGGCGGAGCTGTATTGCTAGGACCATTGAAGATATGAGCAATATACGAATAGGCCAGCGGAAACTCATCAGGCAGACCGTGTCGGTTCTTCGCATTCCAAGCAGGATGATGCGTAGCGTAGACGGTCCGTATTCCGCCTTGCGCCTTGTATTTTGTTGCCTTACCCTTGCTGTCAATTTGAGATGTTACGCCAAACGTTTTGTAGTTGATGAATAGGACCATGTCTGCCCACTTTTTAGTAAGTGCTGCTGTCTTAGATTCTGTTTTCGCTCCTAATTTGAGTT
This sequence comes from Paenibacillus sp. ACRRX, assembly GCF_022346885.1. Classification (GTDB taxonomy): domain Bacteria; phylum Bacillota; class Bacilli; order Paenibacillales; family Paenibacillaceae; genus Paenibacillus_B. The sequence goes on along the minus strand of NZ_JAKRNK010000001.1, from coordinate 1,114,099 downwards.
GGTATCTATTATATGATCCCATCTCATCCGGCTGATCGAATTTGGATATATTAGAGTGAGCTGTCAGTACTACGTTGATGCCTGCATCTACTACATCGCTGAGCAAGTTTAAAAAAGCTCCATATTCCTCAGCTACATACGTATAACCATGCCCCACCCAAATTGTTCGATTCCAGATTTACCATATTGCGCACAAACAGATGATGTGTATTGCATTTCCTCCCAGTCGATCGTGTCGATAACCAACGTCCCGATTTCTGATGGTCCTTGCTGTCTGATCATCTCCCAACTTGTGGGCTTGGGAAATCGTCGCACGTCGAGTTCTGTTGTCGATCCCTCAGTATCGATAAATGCGGGGTTAGGAAAATGTGCAGCAAGCAAAGATTTGCCTACACCTTCCGGACCATACAGCACTACCTTTTTAGCTTTCTGGACTTTGCCACTTGTCAACGTGAACATTAAAATTCACCTGCCTTCCATGTCCCTGGCGATGATGTAGGAGCACTCCAGCCTTGAACGGTGCCACTCATGTTATCCCAGCGTTGGCCATTGTCTATCAGCCCACCATCATCAACGGATAGACCTGGCAGTGGTAAATTTGCGTTTGCCAGCAAGTCAGTCTTCTGCTGACGGATCTGTTGATCTGAGAAATAAGTTTGTCATACTGCACACGGTAGTCACTTGCGTCTGTTTCAGCCTTGTCCTTGTCTAGATTGGCTCTTACCTTTCGGCTAATCTCGTCTATTTTCTAAATGTTAGTTTCGAGTTCGGCTGTTGACTCGTCCAGTAGATCTAAGGAGTCTTTATGCGCAATCTCCATGTCATTAGAAAGATGATCAATTTTTGCACGTGCATCATTTAACATATTTTGTTATTCGCTCGACTTCTTGCCATTGACGTTCACGCTGTGCCTGAATATCACCAAACCGTTGCCGCTTGCGTTGGTTCTCGCCGTTTCGTGCTAGAATATCCTGCTGTTGCCGAATCAGCGCTGACGCAGAGATAGGTTCCTTTGAGAGCGTCTGTAAAGTATGGTTGTTCCTTGGCGTACTTTTCCTTTTGATCAGTAATTTGTCCTATTGCACGCCGCGTGTTGTAAACCTCTTGTTCTTGCTATTCAAGCTCGTGCAGTTGATTGCTCACACCGATGATCCGGAGCAGTATGTTGTCCTTTTCCTTATTTGGAAGTATTCATAAACTTTGGTAGATCGATGGCCAACTCTTCGACGAAACTATCAAGGAGCTGCTGACCACCCTTCTGGCCATTCAGATCAATGACTTTCAGATCGGAATTTTTACCCTCACGCTCAATGATTAAGCCATTGCTCAACACAATATGCAGGTAAAGCAGGATCACAGAGCCATCACGCGCTGCTTATGATGGCCGATATTTATTACCGCCTAGCCCCCAAGCTATTGAGTCAAGAACGCTTGTCTTCCCTTGCTCGTTCTTACCGCCTACAATGGTCAATCCATTTGCTGTCGGCTCGATCTAAACGGCCTTGACTCGTTTGACGTTTTCTATCTCAAGTTTGCTAATCTTTATCATGACATCCTCCTGGATTTAGATTTAACTTTCAGGCTGCTGACGATAATCGATTTAACAGCTTCAGACATCGTTATGGCGATCTGTCCATCATTGGTTTTAAACTTGTACCAGGTCCGAGCGGTACCCCAAACATCTATGACTTCCGCAGACTTCCCCGTCTTCAGCCGAACCTTGTCACCTCTGAGGACAATCATAGTGCTCTTGAAAATAGCGGTTACTATTGGGAAGTTGGAGAAGAACCCTTGTAACGGAGTTGTAATCAAGGGCAAAAAAAGAAAAAGGGTGAAATTAACTTTATTGAATCTGATAATGTCCCAGTTCTTTTAAAATCTGCTTATGAATATGGTTACATCTATTGGATTTTTTCAAGGTTCTCATAGAAACTGGAATGAGGAAAGGAGAAGCCGCTACACTGCAATGGACTGATATTAACCTGAATGAAATGAAAATAGACATTAATAAGACCCTTGATTTTTCTGCGGATGAAGACCAAGAGTTATTTGGCGATACCAAGACATTTAACTCTCCACGAATAATTAAAATAAGCCAATCACTAGTAAATGATTTAAAAGATCATATGAAATACCAGAACCGAAATAAATTAAACCTGAATGATAAGTATCATCATGATTTAAATCTAGTATTGTGCAGAGATACTGGTAATTTTATGCCTAAATCAAGCCTATTCAACGCATTCGAGCGAAGATCGAAACGTGCAGATTTACCATCAGTACCGATACATGCACTTAGACATACTCATGCAGTAATTATGCTTGAAGCAGATGTAGATATGAAATACCTACAAAAGAGACTTGGACATGGAAGTATACAAATCACTTCAGATGTCTACGCACACATTTCTAAAAACTATAAGCGAGGAATTTGGATAAGTATGAGGACAAGCTCAATTCACTTTTTGTTGGCTCTCATAATAAATAGTTGGGCATTTGTTGGGCAAATGGCAATCATCTTAGCAAACAATAAAAATGCCCAACAAAATAAAAACCCCAGAAGCCTTGTGGCTCCTAGGGGTTGGATGCATTAGTACAACGTCATATATTGATCGCGTTCCCATTGGTGAACTTGTGTGCGATACATGTCTGCGCTTGAAATACAGATAAATAAGTATGAAAATAACCTTATATTTCGTGTAAATTCACGCATCTAATATAATAGGATTAAATATGATTAAATACTTTTGGGGGCATTCTGGGGGCATCATTGGGGGCGCCCCATTTTATTTTATATCAAATCTAATTGTCTTCGTTGGAGTGTTGGCTTGGACGGCCACTGGTGTTTTAACATCAAGCGCAATAAGTATTGCTCGTAAATAAATAAGCATACACTTTTCATCCAATTCAAACGGGACGCTTATAATGTGCGATATTGTCATCTGTGACTCTCCTATTTGTTGTATAATTAATTCTACAGTTCTTATAGAAAGGAGTAATAAAATTGCATGTCACCCGAGGACGTTGCTTACTCGGGGAAATGATCGCCAAAAAAGGCTGGACGCAAGCTGAATATGCACGGAGGTCTGGGCGACCAAAGCGAATAATCTCTCACTTCTGTAACAATGAACGTGTAATGAAGCCAGAAGACGAATACATGGCTGCGCTGTTACTAGACGTTCGTATGGAAGACTTACATGAGTGGATTATCGAAAAAAAAGAGTAAGCACAGCGGATAATAGGTATCCGCACCCGGGTAAAATGAGAGCAATTTGCTCCCAATCAATTTATACCTATACAATTGTTATCGTTATCATTCGTGTAGCCGACAGGTTATTTATCACTTCCTTCCTTATTAATTCCCCTTTTACTTATCCTTTGTTCTTATTATATACGAACACGTGTTCTTTTTATGGTGATTCTTCGTTGTTTTGTCTGTTAATTTATCTGCTAGGTTTTGTTTAATTGAGGAGTGTTATTGAAGTACTATCGAATCAAATTACGGGGTGAAGCTACTTTATCTCCCTCCTGACATGTTATGTTACGTATTAAGCTTAGCACAAATTACTTGGTACTTGTGTCGAATCAGGTCGTCAAAATCGGCCAGATCACCCTAGGTTGAACTGGCCTTGACCCATCTTTTTTTTCATGGTAATAGGAATGAAAAAGAGCCTTATTAATTAAAGGCCCTTTGTCATTAAATGTCGAATATATTTTTTCTTGTCGCGAGACACCGTGATCGGCAGAGGGTAATCATTAAAGTATGCTTTTGCCCCCCTACCAAATGGTTCTGCGTGCGTTATGTTGTTTAAATTAGCAAAGTTTTTTGAATCAAGGAGTTTTATGAACTCGTATTTTGAAAAAGCAACATAATGCTCATCTAAGGTTGTGAGAACTGTAAATGTACCCTTACGAGTGTGAAAAAGGGGTAACAAGTGATTGGCTTTTGGGCTGAACGTTTCGGCAAAGTACAAGTCATCTATGGTAAACGTGTCAAAGTCCCCTACTGGTCTACCATTCTCAACTCTTACCCCTAATAACTCCATATCAACACCTTATTTCTGCAATTCTTTCGGTATTGGAAGCGCTCCAGCAAACACTTTAGCTTGCTTTGAAAACCTACGAGCAGCTGACAAAAGAGCTTTAGATGCTACTTGTACTAGTTGTTTTTTCATGGTTTAGTCTCTCCTTTCCTCGAATATGGTACTATCATCAATCCTTGAACAAAATAAATAAGTGCAAGTGTTGACGATTGTAAATATAGGTTAGCCCCTACTATAACTATTGATATAAGCCTATTACGTCTCTTATTAAAAGGGCGTACTAATTGTTCTGTGTAATTCGGTGCATACAACGTGTAAGCGACGATGGATACAAGCGTGATTATCAACACAATTTTGTTCGTCATGACAACATGAGGTGGTACAGTGATTATAATTGTTGACAATACAAAGCATCGATCCATAGATGCCATATGTACTCCGCCTGAGTAATGCTTAATAGCTGCGAAGGCAACTAGAGCGATTAACGTTTCTATCAGCGTACCTGTAATAAAACCAATTGTAAGCGACACAACTGATACTAAAACTATATTTAAAATGTTTGAGATAGCATAACAAAGAATTTCGTTACTTACATTACTACCGTTGTTAATTAAGTATTTTGCCAAGCTACTAGCAGATTTATCTATCACTCTTGCTCGCTCCTACGATGTAGCAAAATGTAAAGTGCAATAAAATTAAGAGCTACGATTATGTAGGCAACCCACCCATACCCTGACAGCAGAAAACCTAAAGCTCCGGACAGTATCAAGAATGTTGCTACAGTAGCGTAAAACACCTTACCTTCTTTTTTCTTATTAATTTTTATGTTAAAGCTATGAGGTGGATGAATTATGAAAGTAAACCCTAGTCCTAACTTGTACAAGAGAAACGATAATAGCATCGTCGTGCCGGCTGTAGTCAATTGAAGCAAATATAGATAAGTCCCTTGTTGCTGAGTTAATAGTGCACTGTCGAAATCTAAAATGAGACTTAATAAAAAATAAACAATGGACTGCACAGATATGTAAGATGCATAACCTGACAAAGACAATATCACGGCATAATGCGGTTTAACTTTTATTGCAAATCTCATAAACACAATAACAGCTAGTATTGCTATTGGCATATCCAAATACGGTATAGCTAGGACAATTCGTATTAAATATGATGATAACGCAAGAACAACCGACATAATCAATATATCTCTTAAATACCAGCTGACCTTAAATCTAAAAATCCTAAGTGCTGTAGTTAGTACTGCAAATACCTCAATTGTGCCTATCACAATAAATAGTGCGCTCGACACCAGTTCACCGCCTCGCTGTTTATATAACTATTATAATAGTAGATAGATATAAAGCCATGCAAATGATGGTAAACCAACAAAAAAAGCCCTAATAAATTAGGACTTAAGATATAGATAATATATCCTCTACTTTGATCCACTGCCACTCATCATCCTGCAGCAGCTTAACACGCCTGTTGATCAGGTTCATATCAATCACCACTCACTCATATCTCAGCCGCTACCTTAGATATTTTACACATGGAAGAATATGCGCTAGCGATTCAACGGTTGATTGAGCCAGAGCCTGTATTTGGTGATATAAAGAACAACCTGGGATTTAAGAGATTCCTGCTTCGAGACTTACCCAAGGTAAACCTCGAGGTCGAGTGGCTTTCGCTTTCCCACAATCTGCGAAAAAGCAGCCATAGACGAAAGAAACAAAGGAGTTAAGCACATGCAAGTCGCTTAACTCCTTTTCCATTCTAATATTCATGATTTCTGGGAATAAGATGAAACCAATCTTCTTGAATTGTTACTTTTGGAACACTCTCTCTCGATATTACCACTTTAGTTGAGCGTGGCCAGTTAAGATATCGAATTTTGTTTGATTTGAAAGCGAAAATCCACCACCTACAGGCATTGATATTGAGACATTTAAATGTTTGTGTGTTTCCTGATGCGCATAATGAGAAAAGGCATCAACAGCTTTTGCATCCTCACTAATTTTTATAAAATCGTATTGCATATAACCTCTAAAAATTTCACTATGTCTTCCAAAAGGAAAACTTGCAGATAAATTATCGAGTAGTTCAATTTTATAAGCATATCCACCACTATCTCTTTTACTAGCAATACCATAACTTATTGTTCGTAATATTCCGTCCCATATTTCGTATGTATAAGACGCACTTTCAGTGCCAGGTACAGGAGAGAAGTTTGAATTCAATCCAATTGCTAAAACATCCGTTTCTTTAAAATATGGTGCCTTTAGCCATTGAAATCTGGCAGAAACATTTCCCTCATCTGATGAAGTTTTGCTGATATACGTTTCTAATTTCACCCAACCTTCTTGGATGCAATCATAACCACTTGAAATACCACATCTTGTTTGAATTGCTGGCTGATTGAGAGAGAGTTCATATTCTTTTTTTGTTGCTTTAGTCTGAGATATCTCTTTGGGTTTTTTCGGTTCAGACATATCATATTTAAATTTGATATATGTCTCAGTCTTAGTTGAATTTAATATCTGGTAACTATTCTTATAATACTTCTGAAGATCTTCATATGATAAATCATTTACGAAATCTTCTGAAAACGAGTATTTTTCCAATATGATTTCTTTCATTTTGTCATCAGATACTGAAATATCTGCAAAAGCACTAGTTGAGAGAATTAAACAAAGAACAAAAGCTAAAAAAATAGGAAATACTTTTTTCATACAAATTTTCATCTCCCAATATGAATTAATATTATCTTTCATTTGCTCTCGTTTTCTTAGTATTCTACGTTTACATTCTCAATAGATAGAGAGATCATGCTGTGATGACATGTGTCTTTGAGAAAACCGTAGGTGGAATAGAGCTTGGGACTCATTTCCCAATCTATGGATACGTTCCTATGAACGCACCTTGGATATCCACACCATTCCCTCGACGGTTTACCCTCCCATGTCATACTGGGTCTATGCACTTACATTTCTTCGTTCTATCTCTCAAGGGTGGCGTCGCTTTTTCCTCCTTTACTGGGTCATTTCGCTTCACCTAAGTTAAATGATTGTGTTCCAGGATAAATAATAACTAGAAATAAAGTATAAATATGGGATTACCCTTACTCGATATACCATATATCATACTTAGGAATCAATCAAGTTATGTCTTATGTTTTTTATGAAATCTTTATTTAACGTATTCGGTCGAAAAGTCCCTCACTTCAAAACCTTACAGCTTTTTGGTTTTAGTAGGAGATAAATCGATTTCGGACGAGAAACAGGCTTTAGATTTTAGATATATTGCATAAACAGATCCGTTTTTAATGCTCCGAATTAAGATATTGCGTTGTGTGATATTACCTCGTTGATCCTCGTAAATGATTTCGACGGTCTGCCCAATATACTTTTCAAACACACCAATCACCCCTAAATAGAACATCTGTTCTGTCAATGAGTATTATATGCGAATGTACGTTCTATTATCAAACGAAATTTTTACCTCTCAACAAAAAAACCGCAGAAATAGTCAACAGCTTAATTAACCTGCAGCCATGACACCCAACCACACTATTTAATAAGTAGGAGCATTTAATTAAGTTAGTTGAACTAAGGAGGATAATAAATGATTAGAAAATCGTTGGTACCCAATTTAAAAAATAGACGCTTAAAAAAGAAAAAAACTGTTGCTCTGCGACCTAATTTTGATCTAAAGTCTACAGATAATCTCGGAGGTGGTTTCCGACGACTGGTATTTACTGATGTGCAGATCGAACCGAACTCTTTTCTTGAAATCACAATAAACAGTGGCAATAGGAAAGTTGTTAGTGGTGGATGGTCTATCGCAAATTTTCAAAAAGCCTTTGCGATTGAAAGCTATCCTAGACAGATCAATCAATGGGTGATTAGTGTTTTTAATGACACTTCTGTAACTAGATCCATAACCCCTTATCTAATAACTAAAGCCTAGATTGCCGTCAGATGCTAAACGAATAGTATACAAAAGAGCCGAGGATTATTCCTGCGGCTCTTTTTGTTCAATTTCATATTCAGTTAAAACCAATAACTCGCTTATATCACAATGGAAGTAGTTACACACCTTGTCCAGTAAATCACGAGGGAATTGCCTTGATTCGTCATTATATAGTTGTCGTACAGATTCGAATCGATAGTCAATATCACGTGCAATTTGACGAACACTTAACCCCCGAGCATCTGCAAGAGGTTTTAAATTTGATTTAATTCTCTTCACTTGTCTCACCTCTGACACCAATATATAACGACTCCAAAAAAGTGTCAAATAATCGTTGACACCAAAATAGTGTCATGTTATATTATGAGTGCGAATGACACGATTTTGGTGTCAATCACGTAATGGAGGTGAGGGCATGAAGGATTGGGTACAGCTTTTTACGGCAGTCGTACAATTGATCACAGCCATGATGCTACATAAGGCAAGCCGTAAAAAGAAAAGAGGCACTAAACGGCGCAGGCAGCGCAAACGTTAGTACCTTTTTGGTAAGGGGTGTAGCACCACCCCTTACTCCCCCAATCTTATCATATGCCCTCCCCTCAAAACAATACAGGAGGAAGGACAAGCTATGGAATATATTACTTGGTCATTCAGTATAGCTGCCCTGGTAGTGAGTCTTGTCGCGTTGGTTATCGCATTCCGGAATAGAAAATAAATTTCAAGGTGGAGAATGAAATAAGGAGTTGACCATATGGAAATAATCGTCCAGCATGTATTATGTGGCTGCTGCAGCAAAGGCTTTTACCTTGTACCTTGGGTGGATCGAGACTGCCCGCATTGTAAGGCCGGCGCCAGGTACATTAAAGGCGATGCAATTGCAGCCGTGTACACATTTGCATTTAATAAGACAAATGGCAAGCTTGAGCTTATGAGTGTTTGAAATCTCATCGTCAATGTATCACCTCAATGCTAAAGTTTGGTTATATTGAGGTGATGCATTGTTTCATTTATTTGTACATACCACTCGCTCATAACAACACCTCAACAAAGAACTACAGTCTTAAGCTAGATTAAGGCTCAACTCCAAGGCGAACTCAACCAGAAATCCACTGAAGAATATTTTAGGAATATTTTTCATTGATTTTGACAATGATATTTGTTAAGATGCATATTATAAATAACAAAGAAAGGGACTCTTCTATGCCGTCAATTACACAGGGTGAAGCCCAAACAATTCTAAGGCCTTATCTATCTAAATTGAGAAGCTCAATTCTTGAACCCGTTAATCGTTACTTTTCTGGGCCGGAGTTAGCTCTATTTCGAAACAAACTATCCAAAAGGTCTGACGCGTCAAATTGCCATGATCTAGTGGTAGACTGTATAAAAGATTGTTTTGATGGAGTACCTAAAACCAGATTTATTTATAAAAACAAGTTGTTTTTACTTGTTATTGAGGAAAGAGTTGTATTGCGCTTTAAAATGTTTGATCAAAATAGACTTGGTCATGGAATTAGCACACAGCAACTTATTAAATTAAATTATCAAGAAATTGAACAATTAGAACTTCCAGATATGCCTCCAGATGGTTTGCTTCATGTTGGATATTGTATTAATGCGTTGCGCACCGGTATTGAAAGTATCCATATCACATACAGGCACGGCAATCACAACTTGTGGGAGTGGAATATAACTGAATCTGAGATGAATAATGTTCAACAAATTGCATTCACCCAAGAAGCAACAACCAGACAGCGTAGAAGAAGGCCTCAGCCTAAAAACAAAAATGTTGGTGATGTAGTAAATGAGAACAGTTAAAAGTGAAGATACCTTTAATAACAAAATGGTTGTACTTGCACGTGAATCTAGAGGTTTAGGACAGAAAGAGCTTGCAGATTTTTCAGGAATTTCCCAAGGTAAGTTGTCTAAATTAGAAAACGGGCTAATTCCTTTAGCTGCAGACGATGTAGAAAAATTGTCTTCAACTCTTAATTACCCTGAATCATTTTTTATGCGGAATGATCGCATCTATGGGGTTGGTATTAGTGAGTACTTTCATAGAAAGCGCCAATCCGTTTCACAAAAGTTGCTTAATAAAATCTATGCCAAACTCGAAATACGAAGGATGGAAATTGACACACTACTCAAATCCATTGATATCGGCGATATAAACGTTCCTAATATTGATCCCGACGAACATGATGGCAATATTGAAACAATTGCTCAAATTGTTAGAGCAGCATGGATGGTACCCAAGGGACCGATTGATAACGTTGTTGATTTGATAGAAGAAGCAGGTGCAATAATCGTTCCTTTCGATTTTGAGAAAGCAAACATTGATGGGATCTCCTTATGGCCGCCAGGATCTCCGCCTTTGATCTTTGTTAATTATGACAGACCTATGGATAGAATTCGATTTACGCTTTGTCATGAGTTAGGTCACTTGGTACTTCATAGAAACCTTCCTTCTGATGGAGAGGACATTGAAGAACAGGCAGATAGATTCTCTTCTGAGTTTCTGATGCCAACAAAGGATATCGCGCCTATGTTAAAAGATATTTCTATCCAGAAGCTGGCCTCAATTAAGCCATACTGGAAAACATCAATGGGATCAATGCTTAAAAAAGCATCAGATCTAGGTTATGTTAACGAAAGACAAACAAGGTATTATTGGATGCAAATGGGTAAATTAGGTTATAGAACTACTGAACCACCGGAACTTGCTCCTCCGATTGAGAAACCATCTCTTCTTGATGATGTTGTTAAAATATATCAGGATGATCTAAAATATTCTGTTCAAGATATGAGCAACGCCCTTGCGTTAAACACCTCTGAGTTTAAGAATCTATACGTTAAGAACTATGGACATTTACGCTTAGTTCAATAACAATAAAGAGCCGCAGGATAATCCCTGCGGCTCTTTATTAGGTCTATAATATCGGCTGTAATAGTCCTACTGAGAACTCTGAAATTGTAAAAGAACTGACTATTAATTCTCAGATTTGTTATTTAAATTGATTACTTTTTGTTTCTTTAGAGAGGAATTTTTAAGTCTCTCAATTTCTTGTTGTTCTAAGAACTCTTCTAGTCTAATCATCAGATAATTTTGTTTCTCAATGGCCTCCTTTTCTTTATCAAGATTACCCGCAAGTTCCTTCAAGTCGTGACTATAGATGATCAGTATGTTAACTCCAAATCGAAGCGCAGTTAAGAGCATACAAATTATTAAAAGAAAGAATATAAAAGCTTGAGTAAACTTACTTGGTACGGCCACTGCAAACAAAGAGTAAAAAATAATAAAAAAAGATGAAATCATTCCCGTTCTAATAAATTTAAAAAGTTCACTTAAATCATTACCCTTCAATAAAGCAATTAATGAATTCGCTTTTATACTCCCTAAAACTGAAAGTACAGTGACGTAAATACCAACAAAAACAGCAGCTATGGTAGTGATTGTTCCAATGTTGGGTTCGATTAACATCTCATAGTTAACCAGAAGAAATTTATCAATTGAGTGTGAACCTAAGTGCATATTAAGCAATAATTTATTTATAAGAAAGACTAGACTATATGTACAACATAAAAATCTTATGGCGCCCTTCTCTATTACCCATCCTATTATATCGATCCAATCAGTATCCTTCTTCATTTTATTTTGTACAACCCCCATTACAATTTAGTCATGCAGGGCTAACAGATTATCCTCTTGAAGATCTCGCCTTTGTCCTTCTTGTACTGGTACTGCATGTTCTTCTCTCGGTTCTTCTATCAAATCTGGTAATTTTGCCTTAACATAAGATATCTTACCATCAAGTCGCGAAGCACTCCCAGGCCGTTTTTTCTCAATATATTTTTCAAGAATTTTATCGCCCACAAAATCCCAACCGGGATTTCCATTATCATTCTCTAGAATTACGTCGCTTCGGATACCTACGTTTTTCAACTCCAAAGGCTCATACTTACCTGTGGAAATATTTTTATATTCCACACGGCATGATTGAACAGATTCATTATTATCTATATCCAATAATTCAATTAGTTTCAAGATTTCCCCTGCATCTAAATCAATCTTTCTTTTCCTTCCCTTTCCGAACGATAGGTTAACAATAGGAGCATCGGTATTTTCTTCAATATCCTTGATAAGGTTTAGTAATTTTCCAAACAATGTATTTCTTCGATTGGGCTCTTGTGATGTGGCTAACAACTTTTCAAAACTACTAATGCTCGTATTCATCTTTAAGCTTACGTCTCTAATATCATTAGAAGCTCGTATATTTTCTATACTCCTATCAGAATTCACAGGAGTAAAAATAACTCCCCATTGTTCATTTTGATCATTTGTTGCGAAAAAAGAATTAAAGTATGCTTCTATATCCTTTACTTTACAACCATAGAAATTAAACTCTACAAGCACAGTTCTTGTCATTGGAGCTACTACCAAAGTTACCATTTCAATAATATCGTTATTAATCATTTTCGCAGTATCAGTATTAATGTCGCCAATATATGGTTTCACCTGTTGTCTGTACTTTCCAATTGCAGCAACTCGACAAGTTTGATCAACTACAGGAACAGCGACTTCAAATAAAGAAGTTGGATGTAGATTTATTTTTCTAATTCTATTGGCCCAATTAATCAAAAGTACTTGCTCAATAAAATCAGAAAACTGCAATGTTGTAGCATTTCCATTCTTGGTAATGAATACATTGAAATAATGAAATCTTCTAGACACAATCCGTCCTCCGTCCCAATTATCAGGTATTTTTCGACATGTAATATAGTTACATACTCCCTGATTATGAACGGATTTACAATAGGAACACATGTTCTATTATATCATAACGACCTTTACTCCACAACTATAAGAGCCCCTGATCGCAGCCCCTATGGTTCTCTTTTTTATCGGCGCTCCGATCGATTTCAATACGTCCTTATTTAGTAATAACGTCTATCATTTGGGGTAACTGTGGAATATCATTCATTTTTAATAGTACATTCAACGTGAAGGAAATCACTCACCATTGTCGAATACAATCCACATACTCACCACAAGGAGTTGTCACTATGAACCGCATGTTAAACGCAGATATTGAATTCTTAGCTGCTGCCTTCTTTCAAGCCAACATCGAAGTCTGGCAAGAGGATAGTGCAGGAGTATATTGCTTCGTTGATGCAGGAGTTGTATTAAAATATTCTCCACGTTCCATTAAGGTACGGAATAGTTCCGGTGAATCTATTATGATCGTGAATCATCTATGTTTAAAATGCAGTGAATATATGAAAGGAGCTTTCAATGCATTATCTTTATTTCATCTTAATAATCGGACCTATCGGGATTATTATAGGTCGAGAAATAAGTCAGTTTCTTGACGATAAAAGATATGTCTTACTACCTATTAAATACTATATAAATACAGGAAAAAAAATTAGTCCACGTGGTAAATACATTAACACCTACAACGCATATTCAAAATGCAGTGACAGAGAAATCGTCATTCAAAAATTTTTAGTAAGAAGCTATATGTATCAATCTAAAATGGTCAATATAATAACGGATCTTTTCGTTAAGCTAATGTTTCCATTTATGACATTTGTGCTTTTGTTCTCAATTACTGGTATTTCAAATTACTTCCTTGGAATGAGTAATAAAGTTGATCGTAAAGAAGAGCCAAACTCATTCAAGCTGTTGTTCGACTCTTTCTTAAAAGTTCTTGGTGATTACATAGACTCACCAATTGCAATCCTATTAGCTATTACTATCAGTCTCTTTATTGGATCATTTGTAATCAACACAATCGCATCCAATAGAAATAAATTCATGGGGTTTCATGAAGACATAGTTAACAGAATAATTTCTGAGCGTGGAATTGAGAATACCCCGTTAAGTGACTTAAATAAATAGACAAAAAAGAGCCGACTATAAGAGCGCCGGCTCTTTTAAAAGAACAATTTATGAACGTGTTCCTTTTTTCCATCTTGATTTAATCAGAATTAGGACGACTAAGGAGAGTAACAGTGGTAATAAATTTTGGAGAGTGGCATTACCATAGTACAAAAGCTGAAGTACAACTAAAAAAAATAAACCAAGCACCCCACCAAAAATAATATTATCTGCTCGAGATGTGTTTTTCTTAAATATTATTTTCACTACCGCAGTAAATAACACGATCGGAATAAATATGAGGAGCAAAATCGACGTCAAATGTAGAGCCATGTTCGTCACCTCCCCAGTTGATTAAATAAATTAATTTGAAGTAATTTCGATATAAGGAACCATCAACCAATGAATGTTCATTGTGACTCCTCTACCATTGTTGTGATAAGACATAGAATTTGCAAGCCAGGTAGCACCTAATGTCTCAGCCAACGCCACGATAGAGCCTAAATGGGCAACTGGAATAAATGCAGCGACTCCTGCAAGGAAAGTCCCTACCGCAGCTGTTTGTTGAAGTGCATAAACCATTCTCTTGGTCTCTGCATCGTCATACGTAACAGCAACACCCCACCAATATGAATTGCTGTATGCATAATTAATGATTTTGTCGTTGTTGACTGCTGCTGGCGTAAGTTGATTTACTATATTTAATTTATTTACTCCGAGCAAATAATGTTCATAAATTTCTTTACCAACCACTTTTTCTGCTGATGGATCTAGATGATATTGTTTGTTTGAATCAACAGATATGTATGGGCTGATGTCACTCATTGACTTTAAAACTCGTGCAGAAAACTCATCTTTACCCAGCTCAATGATTCTCTCCGAACTTTGTGAAATATCTTTAGGGGCATTTAATGGTGTTGATGCGAGCACTGATGTAGAAAACAATGATGTTGCCACAAAGCTTGCTACAAGAACAGATACAAACTTTTTATTCATGGAAATTATTACCTCCAAATATTATAGTTTCTACATTTGTAAATCTATATTATTTGGAGGTATTCGTAAACGAAAAACTGAGTGGTATTTACCGCAATTATTTTTCGTTTCTATCATTAAATAATTGTGAGCGATAGAACTATTACTACTATAGAACTTCTGTAATCCTCGGATTAGCAATACGTAATGTAAACGTATCTGTAGATTGTGCAAATGTTATCCACTCAGTAGTAATAGCTCCTGTAGGCACAGAGATATCAGCAAATATCCTCAATGTATCAAGTCTGTTTAACGTCGGAGAACGAAGAAAATAGATAGCTCCGCCTACTACACCACCGACATTATTCTTAAATTGAAAGTAAGACATCACCTGACTCTCAACAGAGGCAATAAAGTCTAGTACCATCTCGACACGATATGTCTTACTCTCTACTAGAGATGTAGGCAGTTTAACCTGAAAACCGCCTGTCTGAACTGTTCCCCCCTTACCTTTCATTACACTTTGCCATCCTGCATCTCGATTATAAGTTAATAAGGAGCCCGCATTTCCGTATTTACCCCATCCAACAGCAACATCTGTACCTGAGTCAAACAGCGGATTGGGTACTATCGTAGACATGTCGCCTTTAGCGACAACATCATATGTTCGAGCCTTAGGGATATACCTAGAAATACAGTCAGCTATAACGCGCATTCCGGTCGTTGTAGGATGTAGTTTGTCAGCAAGCAAATAACCATCCTTGGGGCTACCATCAATGTTGGCAAATACACTAAAAAGGTCAATAAAAATAAAACCCTGCTGCTGACAATAAAGCTGCAACCACTCATTGAAGCGATATATTGCCGGCATTAAGGCCACGTTATCATTTCTGGGTAGCAATGAGCAAAAAATTGGGTTTATATTTACCGCCAGTAATTTGCTCGTAATTGATTTAATATCCGTTGCCATTGCCACTATGCTACGTCCAGCATTTATATCATTTGTACCGCCGAAGATCACACATATACCAGGTCGATGAGCTATAACGTCTACATCCACTCGGACAAGCATTTGTTGTATTGTGTTACCATTTACGCCTGAGTTAATCACTGTATTATTAGTTAACCACTCCAACCATGTCGTATATCTCCTGACATTAGCAACATCTCCTTGGGTTACAGAGTCCCCCAGGCAAGCTACTCGACTAGAGGCAATTGACGGCTGCTGCATCCTCGTTGCTAAAGACTTTGCCAATGCCATAACCATACGCAGATTTAAATTACTCACTTATTGATATCCCCTTATTTCCCGAATTGCCGCGATTCGAGTAATACAGTGCTAGATTTTTGGTCCCATGTGACTTGCGCCCCCAAAACTTCAGCTAGCACTCGTACCGGTGCATATGTCACATTTTCAATTATCAATCCATTTTGTATGCTCTTTCCATCCGCAATAATTTTAACAGGTATCTTTGACACTTCATTTTCCCCCTTTAGTTCTTTGTATAATCGGGACCATGGAAACTTTGGCCCTGGGCAGTTGGCTTTTCTGATGGGATCTATCTGATAATGCCCGATCACATGATAATCATCAAGCTGCAGCTCCTTGCTCCATATCCGCTTAATCTCGGCTTGGATGTGACGGTGCAGCCAAACACTGGCCGCGAACTGCTCCTCCGTCAAATTTCCGTCTGTGCCCTCATGTTCAATCGATACTGTGTATTTGTTCGGATTGACTCCTGGATGATCGCGCACAATCTTAGCAGGCGCTTGAGTTGTTGCTGTTGATGTTATTCCGTTTGCCCATGCCATGAGTTTGATGTCAACATAATGGTGTATACGGCCATCTTTGGACACTCCGTAGTGAGCCGACGATACTGTGTTGCCGCTGCTCGTGAACCAGTTATCCATGCTGCTCATGCTGCCGGCACTAATGTGATTCACGATGCAGCATGGTACATGTCCGTCCCTGCTGCTGTAGTTTGTATACTTATTCCCTTTTTGGATAATCTTCATTGTTTCCCCGCCCCTTTTCCCTTCAATACTGTAATTACATCTTTGAGCTGGTCGGGAAAGCTGATCCCAGCTCGACCTAAATTTTCACTGATAGAGATAATTTCATTAGCAATAAAAAAGTAGATTGAACCAACCATTAATACATTTACATCTAAGATAATATCGATGTGGTGAGCCATCCCGACAATTAAGAACATAAGGCATTTTTTAGCGAGTCCCCAGAATCCTACCTCGCTATTAAGTCCTTTTGTTTCATCGTTTGGGTTATCCTTTCCCTCCTTGTATGCTGCGGCCAATCCAGTAATATAATCAACCGCAACAATAACTGCTAATGCTGTCAACAATGAGCTCCAACCTCCGTATAAAAATGATGTAAAGCCTCCTACTGCAGCAGCTCCCCATTTAATTAGCAATTCCCAGCGCTCCATAATCAATCTCCTTCTGCCTCATTGGGCATAAAAATAACGCTCACCGTATCGGTAGCGTTTGTGTTTTTACTTTAATTGTAACTTCAGTAGTTCGGTAAGTGCTGCAACCTCTTCCTTGAGCTTTGCAATCTCTTCCTCTGCCGTAAGCTGCCTTGGAGATTCAAGGGGCTTCTCTGCCAACTTTAATGTTTTGGTAATCATATCAACATATACAACTTTATCTTCTGGTGTCTTTGATAGCATTTCTGGGAGGTTATCCAAGACAAAATAGGCAAGCCCATCATACGATTCTGCCACATGTTTAGTAGGTAAGTACCCAATAAGCGAACCATCTAGATTATAAAAAATAACATACTTCATACTGTTCCCCCTCTCGTATTAGATAATATCAAATTTTATTGAAACGTTATTGACTTTCAAATGCATGTAGTCAACATAACCCTCAAGGAAAAAGTAGATTGGAGTAGGTTCTATAACATGGTATCTCGTTTCGAAATTGATCCACGTATCAACAGGAACACTATCATCGCCAGCCGTAAATATATGCGTCTTAACACCCGCATAAGGCACCATGTATGTGCCAATTGGCGTTCGCCAGTCTATATTTGCCTGAGTATAAGTGTTACCAAAGCTGACTAAGTTCCCACCTGGGGCTGTACCGCCACCATTACGCCCTCCTGCTGCCTGATTCGCAACTAGCCCTCCGCGAAGCCAATTTGATCCTGGTTGTAGATGTCTTCCCCACATTTGACCGGTTACTATCATCTCACCTGTTGTTGGCGGGGCAAACTTACCCACTAATCTGTGGTTTTGAGAGCCGTAAATTTCAGAAGCCTGAAATGTCTCTCGCACATTGTTACTAGCTACCATCATGCCGCCGCCCATTCGTTTCCACTCCAATCCATTGAAATAATACAAGAAGCCTGATTCCATCTTGAATTTAAGGTCATTCTGTATTTTGGTATCTACATATTGACGAGTTCGCAGCGGCGTCATTAATACACTGTCAGATGTACCAGCTTCTGCTAATGTTTGCGAAGCTGGACCATAATCCGGTACGTTGCTTAATCCCACTTGCGCCTTTGTTACACCGTGTGGGTTATCACGCCTTGCTACTAGATCTTCCACATCTGACTGAGCTTGTTGTATGCCCTTTTCAATTTTATTCATGTTTGCCGCATGAACTGGCGTACCTGCCTCGTGAATGGCCCCAGGCTTTGGTGTAAGTGTGGTGGAGCCATCAGGGTTGTTAACTGTGTCATACGTTCGTGGATTGTCTACAACCCTATCTTTCCAAGTTGTTGGTACATAAGGCATTAAATCACTTCCTCTCCACACGAAAAGGTGCCGCAATATATCAGGCTGCCGATCGTTGCATTTGTTAATGTATCGAGACGTTCAAGGTTGCGTTCCAGCCGGTTGGCATCCTTGTAATCAAACTTGTGACCTGCTGCCCATGTAGTCTTTGGCGGCTCCCATCCTGTCGGTACGTAGATCGCAGCCGCAAGCGCAGCAATGTTGCTTTCCAGCCGGTTGAGACTGTCCGCAAACTCAATGCGCCTGCTATCTCTGTTAATTATGTGGCCTTGCATTTCTGTAGGGTATCCCCACTTTAGCAAAGCTTCAGCAATTTCCTTGGTGTTGGCTTCGATACGGTTTAGGTCTTGATAGTTGTAATAGCCGGTTGGCGTCCATGTCTTAAATTCCAACGTATACGCCTCCTAACCAACTTTTGATAGAAGCACAACCGCCTGATCATAACCAGCAGGCATGCCCAGATACATCCCAAAGTCTTGATATGTTGCGCCATATGATGTCACTGTCTGCACAGTCCCATCGGCAGTAATACCCTTTACGCTAATGACAAAGCTATTTTCCTTGTTCCATGAAGAGTCAGGAAAGAATACGTTAGCTGCATTATCCGCATTAAGTTTCACAGTAATGGCTTTGGAGCGAGGTACATCAAGCCCTTTAAGCTTCATGCGGCCCTGCTTGTCAAGCTCAAGGATATCTTCAATGTTTTCGATATGATGCGGTGTGCTTGGTGGAATGTGCTTCCACACCAGTTTAGTGTTGTTCATGTCAGCACGATTGGACCACGGATTCATTACTGGTCCTTGATCGTAATAATTTATTGGTGCCTGCATCCCGAAGAAAAACCCGCTGATGTTGTCTACGTCTTTATTCCAGATGCCGTGCTGAGTGTTCCAACAAGTTCCGTTATAAGCGAACATGTAATCTTCGACTGGCCGGCTTGGGTTTGAGCTGCCACCGCTGAATTTGCCTAGCGACAAACGACAAAACGGCGATGTACCAGATCCATCAATTTCAAATCCGCTGCCACCTATCGTCATACCACCGTAGCTGTCACACATAAAGACATTATTCCAGCCTAGCATTATGCCGTACTCCCTCCAACCTCCTTGGCCGTCTGGAGCGCCGATATCCTCGCCTGTCTGATCCCGCATAGGATCGTCCTTACCATATGCACCCTTTCCGTTAGCCTTCCACAAGTTAACACCTTGGTTGGTCAGGTCCCCTATTCCTTCCTCACCTGGATAGGTCCCTCCACCCTGAAGCTGCCAACCGAAGCTAAAATTATCAACATTGACTCGTTTGAATCGTTTTGACTTGTAATCGTACCAGGCGTTAATGAGTATCCATATTTCAGTGACAGGAACTTCTCCACGCTGGCCGGTTACGACAGCAAAATTATAAGGAGAGTGCCTGTCCTGGGATCCGACCGGAAACATGGCTAATGATCCCTCTGCCCGCAAAGGACCTTTAGGTGTATCCCCTTCTTTTGTTGTTGACTTCACCCCAAAACTAACCGACATCTAATGCCCTCCTTTTGCCTCTGTCTTACCTTGAAGGTATCCCACGTACTCAAACTCCTGCTTGGAAATGCGGCTCTGTTTCTGCCCTTTAAAGCTATCCTCAATTTGTATGATATCCCCGCATTCCAGCGCGGGATTTTGACGCCAGTTAACCGTGTACAATGCCCGCATCTTATACTCGTTCAGTAGCCATAAACCAACGCTATGTGCTTGTTCAGGGTTGTTGATCAATGGGTTATCAACCTTTATAGTTCCCCCGTCTAACAACTCGTCACGTAGGTTGTAAGTTGTCTTAGCTGTCACAAGCAGTGTACCAGTGATCCTAATAGTTACAGTACCGTTTGCTGTCAGACGCAGCTTGGCTCCTGCTGGATAGCTCTCCAGAAGCACAAACTGCGCATTTTCACTAACAACGATATCGGGATCTCCAAAGATTGAGCTGGTATAATCGACAAAAATGTCATATGTGCCAATGATCGTCATAGATGTGCTTAATACTTCCTGTTCATTGCCTGCACTGTATACGCTTGTTGTAATGTCTACACTGCTTACCAACTTGTCCAGTTTAATTTGAGGGTCCTTATACATGTTGTCGCTAGTCACGTTGTCAATCGGGCTGACTTGCTCCAACACCTTAATGTTAATTACTCCTGTTCGATCTTGATACACTACGGCTTTGGCTGCAATACCAATGAGCTGCAGCGCTTTGCGATAAGATACTTTTCCTGGGAACCCGCTTGTCGGGATGTTACGTAGCCTGTTGTCGATGCTGTATTTCTCAATGCCAGCTCGCTGCAACACGTTCTCCGCGAGGCCATATAGAGTCCACGTTACTCCAGATGACATGTAATCGCCTTTATCTAACAGATTAAAGACATTGCGCGCAGTAAAGGTCGTCGTTAGCGCCCCTTCATCGCTCTGCCAGTCAGTCAAATAGTAGATGCCCATGTTAATCCACTCGACCACATTATCAGCGGTGTAAACGCCGATCTCAGCAGCCACAACTTGCTGCTCCTGTAGAAATGCGTAGAAACCTTTTGGATTCAAGATGTTGAATTCCTTGCTGCTATTATCAACGGTAAATTTGATCTCATTAGCAGGCACTACGTCTGCAAGTGCATTAAGCTCTTCCACCATGTTCGCCTTGACTAACTTGTCATCCTTGTACACCCGAATGACACCAAAGGACACTTCAATAACCTTGGCGCGGCGATTGGGCTTGCACCATTTCCGCAACGTAATCCTTATCCTGCGATAATTAGCAAATTGATCTTCTACTACATACCGTGCCTGCTCATTGCCCCGTGCTTCAACATGCCTAATTACAACTCCAGTACGGTCATACACATCTATGTCAAATTCCTCTGCCCACTCATTCGTCGGCAGGTCGAAACTTATTGTAATCCCCATACTGGAATGGTCCTCACTAAAGGAAAAATCCATTACCTGATTAGGTGTAAATAATCCCGCCTCGCCACTCATGCCGCCCGAATACCAACCTGTTTCATAGCCTGGTTCACTGGCCTTTGGAGGGATTGCAATTGATCCATCAAGCCGCCAATAGTCAGGTTCAAATGTCGCATAAGCTGGACGTAACCACATCTGGTCTGTAAGTTGATCCTTACGGCTTATCTCAGCCTCCGACGTTACCGTGACAGCGTTATCCGATGCGGCGGTGACGTCAGATATATCAAATGTGACACGCGCCGTGGTCTGCCGTATAGGAGCGTATACAGACTCGCGATAGGCTTGGCTTGTTTGTATCATCCGCTCACCTCTCTATTACGTTAAACTTAATTTCTTTCCACCGGATTTTACTGTCGATGTAGTCCATAGCGCCGACTGTGCGATCACCAGCGTAAAAAGTGCCTTGTCGCTGCCCTCCGGTTTGTGGGTCGGGATAGTCAACTTGGAAGAACACCGGTGACACGGCATTAAGTAACTGCTTAAGCTGCTGGTCCGTTAAGTAGCGCCACCCTATTTCAAGCTTACGTTTCGTGGCTATACGCTCAATAATCATGCTGCCTCGTGCGTTTCGCTCTGCCTTACTGATATCCTGAATACCCACCTGAAAATCAGAAGGCGTGGGGATTCCCACGCCATCAATCTTGAGCATGTCGCTCACCTCTTAGTAAGTCTGAATGATTGTATTACCTATGCGTTGATCCTCCTGCTGCATATACGGTCGAAGGACACGCGCAATTGTTGTACCGTCAACCTGCAAAACAACATCACCCATGTTTTGATTGCTCCGGTTGCTGCCGCCAACTTGCATGGCTGCTAATACTGCCGATCCAAGAGCACCAGCAAGCTTATCTACAAAGCTAGTGTTTTCAAGCGGTACGACAGCCTCTTTACCAGCCTCACCGACCATAGCTAATGTTGGTGAATCAACAATACCACCTCGGGCAAGCTTCGGTATGTGTGGTATTTCAATACCAATGTGCGCACCACCCAGTACATCAGGCATATTAAAACTGATTCTATTCAAGCCTGATATAACTGTATTAATGCCGTCTATGATCAAGTTGAGCGGAAACTTAACAATTCCCCAAAGGCTGTCAAATACACCTTTAAATATCTGTTTAACACCATCCCACGCTTTAGACCAGTTGCCTGTAAACACGCCTGTAATAAAGTCGATGAGTCCACTAAATATACTCTTAAGACCACCAATAATAGTCTTAATACTAGAACCCATAGATTCGAATACTTTAACAAACACACTTGACAGATAATTAGCAATTGGCGAGAAGACTTCTTTCCAAAGAAACTGAAAAACTTTAACTAGTCCCTCAATGATTGGCTGGAATATCCCTTTTAGAAAATTACCAAACGGCTGAAAAATCTTGTTCCACCAATGACTTAATATTTCAATCAAGCCCTCAATTGCCTTGTAAAAGATAGTCACAAAGAAATCGCCTAGCGGAACCAGCACATCATTCCAGAATATTTTTGCTACATCAGCAACGGTCTTAAAGGCAATGGACAGTGAATCTACTAAAATACCCGCTAGTGGTTCTATTACCTTCTGCCACAGCCATTTTAAGTCTTCGCCTAACGGAACCAATATTTCTTTCCATAGAAACTTGGCCACTTTTACAATGGCTTCCCATGATGCGACAAAGACTTTTTCTAGAAACCCACCAAACGGAACTAACACGTTATTCCAGACGTCCAGCGCTATCTTCTTAACACCCTCAAACACAGGAATGAGGAAATCCTTTAATTTCTTAAAGAGCCCATCAACCGTATTACGAAAATCCTCATTGGTCATATATGCTGTAACTAGAGCACCAATCAGCGCCCCAATAGCTACAACAACTAGTAAAATAGGATTGGCAACTAAGACCTTCAAAAATGCCCCCATTGACTTGGATAACCCATGAACAAAATCAATTACACCCGTAATTGTTTTATACACTGACAAGCCAATTAATGCTCCAGCCAAACCACCTATGGCAATTTGCGCAGCTCCAAATCCATCTCCTGCAAGATAGGATACAAACTCGATCATTTTTTCAAGTAGCCAGTTGATACCATCCAACATAGCTTTTGTTACTGAATTGGTTTGAGGGTTTAGGTAATCCACGTACCAGCCAACGACAGGCAAAATAAACTCATTATAAATACGAAGCGCCAGCCGGCTTATTTCAAGTCCTAAGCTTGTGATATTCTCTAAAAACTTTGCGCCGCCATTATCCCACACGCCTGAAAATATTGAACCTAAAGACTCCAAGACTCTTTTAGTTCCATCAACCGCTTTATTAAATTCAGAAGTCACTCCTGGACCGTATTTATCCCAAGACTTCCGGAACGGTTCGAATATTTTTTCGAGTATCCTCTTTACCTTTTCGGCCATTTCCTGAATTTCCTTCGGGATCGTGTCTAAGTCTACTTGTGGCACGAGTATTTCTGGAATAGCTGGGGTAGCCGCTGCTGGCGCTTCAGCATCGCCACCTCCTGCAGCAGGGTCGGCCAATTGATTAATCTCGTCAAACCCTGCAACGCCCCGTTGTGCTGCCTTGGCCTTTTTACCCGTTTTGTCGTAGGCGTTACCCAAATTTGTCACAGCAGCCGTTTGATTCACTGTTGCTTTTAGGTTTGGAGCATACCCAAATAGCGCGGCAGAAAATTGAGCTACGACAGCCATGACCTGCGATAACGCTGCTGCTAACCATGTTAAGGTTGGCAGTATGACATTAATAATTGGCAAGAAGGCTTGTCCAAGAGAGAGTTTGACGTTTTTTAAGTAGGCAATGAGAGTACCCAAATCCGATGCTGTGTTCTTAGCCACTTCAGTACCGTATTTTTTTGCGGTCTGTTCCATAACCCCGAACAAGCGAATTTGCTGCTGAGTCTGGAAGCTGAGCTGCGCCCAAGACTTCCCGTTTGCAAACCGCCTGAACGCTTCGGTCGATTCCAACATCGCTACGTTAACGTTTACGCCTAAGTCCTCGATTGCTTCGGTGTTACCAAGCAAACCGGACCGGATACGAAACATGACGTCTTCCATGGTACGCCCTGTAGCTGCCGATATAACGGCACTGGCCTTAATCAGGTCGCGGGTATATCTCATGATGTCTTGGCTACCTGCTGTAAATGTGCTGATTAAGTTACCAAATACCGCTCCATAACGTATAGCTTCAGAGCGCGAAACCCCGAAAGCAATTGCACTTTCGTTAGACCATCGCCTAAATTCATTGGCATATGCCCCCATGATTCGGTTGACCTGTTGTAGCGCCGCTTCAAATGACATAGCGTCTTTAGTTGCTGATACAAACGCAGCACCTAAACCAATCGCAGCGATAACACCTGCTAATTTCCGAAATGCTCCCGCTATTGCAGCAGTTGAGTTTCTGACGTCGCGTTCTGTATCATTTAGCTGCCTGCGTAAGATACGAAGCTCTCTACGTAAGCTTGTCGTCTCCCCTGTTATCAGGACTCGAAGTTCCTCTATTGTTATTTCCCTCACCTCGCTTTCTGCGTTCAGCAGCGTAGGCTTCGATATTTGCTTTCATTCGACGCCAGTCTTGTTGTTGGCTTTGTACCTTCTCAGAAGGTGTGTTCTTTGCCAAGCTTGTATCGTCTTCAAATAAGCCAGGAAATGCTTTGCTGATATCGGGATAGTTTTTAGGATCATTCACTGCGCGCCCTAAGAGGTTTCCAAGTCGATGTACAAGGCTGGCATGAATCTGAAACTCTGACTTCATTCGGCGCTGATTCCCTTGAATCGCTGCAATGATCTCCTTATAGGTCATGTCCCAATAAAAAACTGCACCCACCCCGTTTTCAATCGCGGGCAGATACAGTTTTTCGTACAACTCTGTCAGGCTTGTTACTTGCTCACCTTGGTTCTCTTCACTGGAGCTTCCAGTTCCATCCCCTTGGCTTCCTTGAAAAAACCGCTTACCTTAAGCACCTCAACCAGCTCAGTGAGCATGCCTGCATAGGAGCCGTCACTTTCGATGTATTTATCATAAATGGCATATGCATCATCCAATGAAATCCCATGTTCATAGGCTTGTAGTGAACCATGCAGGACTAAAACTAATGTCTCCATAGTCGGCATGTCCTCCAGGTTGCCATCTCCGAACACTCCAAGCACAGACTTGCCAAGTTTACGTTCAATGTCAACAGATGCTTTTGCAGTCAAGCGCAATTTATATTCTTGATTCCCAGCTTTAAGTGTTGTGTATAACATAAAAATCAGCTCCTTAGTTGTTTGGATAAAAGAAAAGCACCCTCGATATGAGAGTGCTTTTCTGATTATTTAATTTGTAGCTTAATTACCATGTCAATGGGTGTGAATTTCTTTTCATACTTTTTAGCCCAGTCTTTGGGTGTTATTGCTCCAAGCATGTAATCCTTTAGTACTTTGTTAAACTCTTCTGTGTAGTTCAGTAACCCATATGTTAGAACGTATTTTTGCTTTTCTTTATCACTTGGTTTTTTCACAACGATAGATATTGTTTCTTCAACTTTGCTTTTTGAATCGACTGTCCCTACTAATTTTTCAAATTTATCAAATTGTTTTGTTTTTACTCCATTTGGCAAAGTTAATGTCCATGCAACAACCGACATACTCGGAAAACTAATAGCTGTCTTTCTGTCGTTAAAATAACGAACCTTTAATGCCAGTTTCCGGTAATCAGAAGCCTTCACGATATTACTTCCTATTGCAAAGTACTCGCCGTTCTTGTCGGAAAAATTATCCTTTGTGCGATCACCCATGATCTCTTCAAGTGTCGCACTTAGAACCTCAACAGTGATGCCGTCTTTGGTAACTTTCATAGGACTTGGCTTGCCTGCTGCAAATGCACTAGTTGATAAACAAAGCACTAAAACTAAAGCTAGTAACGATAACGACAGTTTTTTCATGTCCTTCCCTCCTGTGGTAATATACACCAACATACTACCACAGGGGATATAAAAGGGCTATGGCGTTGTGGTTGGATGCGTGACTGTGATGTCGCTTTGAAGGCTCATACTCGCCGTGAAAGTCATTGCTGCATTAACCGCAGCCGAATCCATCTTGACGTTTACATATGCCTCGAATTGATGCCCTGTGCCGTCTGGATAATCCACCTTGAATGTTGCTGCCTTACCGTCTACCTGGAGTCCGTGTAACACCCTGTAGTTACTTGCTGCAGTAGAGTTATCATACAGAAATTTAAAAGATAGGTCCCCCAAATCTCTTACGCCTGGAATATACTTTTTCGTGCCGTCTTTCAAGGTAGTAACCTCTACCTTTTCAGGTTCGCCGCCCAACTCCGGTACTTCCATCAAATGCTCAAGCTCTTTAAAAGTAGAAGAACCTGTTTTATAGCTTAACGTAGTATCTTTAGACAATACACCTGCCATACTATCACCCCTTATTTTTGATAAACCATACCATTCCTAGCATCAACTACACCTTTGTATCTCATCGTTTTATGCTTTACTCCTGAAGGGTCGGGTACATCCGAAGCAAACGAACGTCGAAACCCAATGCTATTCATCTTCATATCAACATCACTCGCAAGCTGGCCGGTCGATCGATTGTGCCAAATATCAATTTGTATATTTATATCAGTCAACGGACTGTTTGCTATAGTCAAGGGATCGCTATTTGCTATCTCGTAAAATGAGATGTGCGGAAGCTTATTAAAATCTTTTGGGTAGGCATCAGACACTGTAATACCTGTTATAGATGACAATAAGGTATTAACATTTGCTTTAATGTCATACATTAGCGTCGGCCTCCCAACTCTCGTATTTGTTTCCGTAACTGTTTGCCTATCAGTCGTTTAACTACTGTATCATTTTGC
Source organism: Paenibacillus sp. ACRRX (assembly GCF_022346885.1). Classification (GTDB taxonomy): domain Bacteria; phylum Bacillota; class Bacilli; order Paenibacillales; family Paenibacillaceae; genus Paenibacillus_B. The sequence goes on along the minus strand of NZ_JAKRNK010000001.1, from coordinate 1,086,646 downwards.
TTAAGCGCTGGGTACAGATACGGTTGAGCTTGCATACCAGCCCAGTCTTGTCTATACCGCACATCCTCCGGTGATTTAGGAGGGGAAGGAGACGCCTCACCACGCTGTCCTGTGCCAAACTCAACGTAAACGGCATACTCAACGTTGGTTGATACCTCACCCACCACTGTATCCCCTCGCTCTTTTACTTTTGCCTGAATACTCCCCCGCAGGCGTCCATCCCTTGAAGGGGCCAGCATCTTAGCATCACCTTGCACCTGCGCCGCAGCCTGCTGTATGCCCAATTTAAGCGCTCGCTGACTGTTGCCGCCTAATGCATCTAATTTCGCTACTAGGTGGCCAAGATTGCTCAAGCTAGTCATGGCTTCACCTTTTCCAAGTCAATAACCTTATGGGCGCCCCAAGGACGTACGGCAATAACCTTGTAATCGGGCGATGAATCAGGAGTCGGGTAAACGCATATTCCAAAGGCCCTACCTGTATTTATGCCAACATCGATCTCTTCAATAACAGGAGATCGAGCCTCTACATACAGAGTTAGCATTGAGGATAAACGTTCGCTGTATATCTCAGCCATCACTTTACCGCCTGCTGGCTGCTTATTGGCCTTAATAGTGATTGTTGTCGGGTCCCAGCCTTCATACGTTGTGCCGTCAGGCTCTTTCATCGCTATGCGTTCTCTAACCGCATACGGTTTTAAATCTCGCTGCCTAAGTCGCACCCATGCCCACCACCTTTGCTAGTCGATGTTGGATGATTGGCTGTTTGATAGACGGTGGCAGATCGTCAAACGACCGGCTGACGCCGCCTTCGTTGTGAGATGTTTGGCCTTCCACGCCCTGCATGTTGAAACGGATAATAGCAAGCTGCCGCTGCGTCGATTCCAGTGCAACAGGCAGTATCTTACGGTTAGTCCAAGTAAGTATGTCTGATGCAACATCATCCAAAAGCAACTGAAGTTTGCCATCTTGAGAGTTGTTAGTAATATCAAGCATAAGCTTCAGCTTCTCGATTTGAGTCATAATCTCACCACTCTATAATTGGATAGATTTAATCTTCAATAAGATGTTTTCCTTCTTAGTCGCGCCATCTAGGTCAATGTCATTCAATTTCGCAAATTCTTTTAGCTCTGGCAATGACATATCATTCAACTCTTTATCTTCCTGAACGAGTTCAACTTCAATGGCACCTGCTTGTACAAGACGTTCAGCTTGTTCGTCATTTAGCTCAATAATCCCAGATAACAAAACAACCCCGCCTTGTATGACGGGGCTAACAACTTTATAAATAGCCATATATTATACCTCCACTAAACTGATAAACGATAGATTTGAGATGGTTTTTGAATACCAACAAATGCCGATTCACCTACGTATACTTCCTCTTGTGGTGGCGGTCCCTGTTCGATTTTCGGAAGCACATAAACACCTGGCTCAAAGTTCTTTTCTACTGTAGGTCCATGGACAGTAATAATTGGTTTTTCGCCAAGCAGAGCGACCGTACGAACTGGGAGTAACCGTGTGACTGTCCCTTCGAAGGAAATCTGATCATCATTAACACGAATTGAAATTGCAGCATCTGCAACTTGTCCAATCAAACCTTCTACCTGCTCGCGAGTTGGAAGCATTGCATTATTAACGCCAAAGATGGCACCGCGAACTTGCTGACTGAGTGCAAGATCAAGTAGTACGCTGCCGGATAAATCAATATAACGAGGTGCCTGTCCCGCATTAGTATCTTTGTATGCTTGAATTGCACCTCGGATATCATCCAAAGGTGTGGACGTTGCGCGATTACTCCAAGCATTAGCTACGTTAGTTACACTTGGCAAGTTAAAGTTGACATCAAGTTTAACTCCGTTTGCATTATATGTTATAGTGCCGAGGTAAATTGCTTGTGCGCGAATCCACTCTTCCGTATCATTCACGCCTTCGATAAGTCTATCCGTTTGGTCATAAACCTTCTGAATTGCCCGTTCTCGCTCAGCTTCAACACGGGGATTTGTAAATTTCAATTGCTCCCGTTCATCCAAACGGAACCCATGCTGGATCTTTGCAACTTCCTGAGTCAACGTTTTAAGTCCTTGCTTGTCCCGCAACGGTGCACCAGCGTTCCAGCCAGTAATTGCAGCACTCGGAGCATATGTCTGAGTAAAAACATCATAATCAAAGGACAAATCGTATGTTGTATCAAAGTCACTTATTTCTTTTAACAAGTATTTTTTCGGAAGAATGCGATTTTCGATGTAACCTAAAAATGTTGGTTGTTTAAATTGATCAAGAGATAAGATCCCCATTGACTACACCCTTTCTTCATTTGAGCGAAATTAGTAATATCGGTATCGGCCACCTGCAGCCGTTTTAAATGCTGGTGTTACACCATTAAGTTTGCTTCCAACAACCAAAGCCTCTGCCCATGCGCCCACAACAACATTTGATGTAGTAACATCTGCTGTTACCACATCATGATTTGTCAGATAAGGCGTCCCTGTATCAGCATCAGCCCAAGGTTTAGCAAGACCATTTGCTTGGATACTAACTGCCGTCCCTGCTGGTACACGTGTGTTAACTGTAAACCTGGTACCATCCATTGTGATTCCACCAACTTTTTCAATCGCTCCTTTTGTTGAATATAAAATCTCAACTTGAGAGCTGTATTCCTTCACCCGTGGATTCAAGTTCATTACTTCCCACTTCCTTTCTGATTTCGCTGTTCCGCAACTGACTTCCCAGCTTCATACCCTTTAGGCTGCTGGCTACTGCCGCCACCTTTTGGCGGATCACCTTTCAAACGTTCATTAACACCTGATTCTACAGCTGCGCGAAATGCCGTTTCTACAGCTTCCAGGCTTTTATTCGTACTGTCTGCGTCAGAATAAACTAAGATATCGGCAAGCTGTTTAGGCAAACCCTTATCGGCAAGAGACTCCAATGCAGTTGCCCGAAGCTCACGTTTCGTTATTTCAGCTTCCCGGGTCGCAAGTTCGTCTTCACGCTTCTGTCGATCGTACTCAGCTTTCTGATCGGTATTCATTTTTGCCAACTTCTCTGCCTCTGTCTTGGCTTCATCCAACTTGGCCTGATATTCTTTTTCCCACTTTGACTGTGCTTTGCCTAGTCGATCCTGAATGATTCGGTCTACGTCAGCTTGAGTAAATGACTTGTCTCCATCAGGTTCCTTGCCGCCTTGACCTGCCTGCCCTCCATCTTGTCCCGCACCTTCTGTTGTGCCTAGTGCTGCACCTTCGCCAGTTCCTTCACCATCCGCAAAAAGCTGAATGTTAAGCGGAAATCTATAACGATTCGTTTTTAACATGATAATCCTCCTGTTTAACGCCCATCGGCTGATCTACCATGCATCTTTTAACGTCATAAGCACGTTTTGGACGATTGTGACTTAATCCATTAGAATAAAAATCCAAAGTATTACTAATAGTCCCGTCTGAACTGCGCTTCCGTACTCTTTGTTATCGATTTCTTTTTTAATGCGCCTATGATTAACTGCTATAAAGAACACACATAGTAGCTTCAGAGAAAGCCTAAATAAATCCACTCGATTACCTCCACCGTTTAAAGACATAATAAAAAGCACTCTCATTTGAAAGTGCTTCACGCTGCTTCAAGGCTTTTACGCCATTTGTTATATGTCATATCACCTTGTACGAGACTAGGCCTGCTTGTCTTTGGATCTTCGGCACGTCGCTGAATACGCGCAAGGTGTGCTTTACCGAAATAAGCCCGTGTTGTTGATCGGCAGAAGGTATGCAAAGGCGGCATATTCTTGCCTGGTACTGCTTCTGACACTTTATACACCTTGAGGTCATGTTTACGACAGCGCTCAGATGTCCTAGAGTCAAGCGTAGCAAGGAACATATATTTGTCGATCTCAGCTTCTTCATAACTTTGCATCTCGGCCGCATTTGCCATATAGGTTGTTTCTGTGCGTATCAACCGGTTAGCCTCGTACTTTCCTATACCCATTCGCTGCATCAACTCTGCAACCATCTTATTTGTACTGGCACCACTCATAAAGCCTGCTGTGATTATCTCATTCAGCTGCACGGCCAGTGCGTCAGTGTTACCCCATATCCTGCTGCTAAAGTGTTTGCCACTCCACGGACGCATTAAAATAGTCTCGACTGTTGTAGTCGACATAGAAGCAAACTCAAAACCTGCTCCAAGCCCCTGCTGTATGTCGTACATCGTTCGGTAATACGCCTCGTCAATTGTATGGATGTAACCGCGCTTGGATGCCCTGAATTCAGTGTCTGCAATTATTTTGGACTGTATATAGGTGTTGGCCTTTAAAGCCTCTAAACGAGTAATTCTGGCGCTGTATGCAGGTGCATTAAGTTGATTAAGCAGTTTGCGCTTAATCTTAGGATCTTTAACATGTTTGATCTTATCTTTAATCCGCAGCCATTCGGTACGGCTAATCGATCCATTAAGCATCTCTGCTGCCTCAATTGGGCTTAGACCGCCATCTAAAGCATACTTACTAAAAATACGGTCAATCTCGTCCTGAATGTCACGCTGCGCTTTGTCATAAGCATGCCCAACAATCTCCATAACCCTATCGGCATTCCTTTGGTATGATGCCATGCGTTCTGATGATCGTTTGTCCCAATAGCTATTAGGCTGCTGCTTCATCGTCTGCTTCATCCTCGTTAGGATCACCATCCATCGGCATACCAAAAGCTTGTTGATTCCGCTTTACTTCTTGGTCTTTCTGTGCATTCAACCTTTCGATTTCTTCCTTGGCATTCTGCACAAATGACAACAGTTTAATCAAAGTCTCATTACTCACTGAGCCAGCAAGTGTTGCAATTATTTGCGCTGTCTCAAGATCGTTTGCAGGCAAATTGCGAGTCATCGTTATAGTGACATCTGACGTATCTACAGCCTTTCCCTTTACAGACAAGATGCGTGCAAACATTGCCAATCTCTCACGTAATCCCTGAACAAAGTAGCGCTGTTTAGTAACAGCAAGTTGTTCCAATCCAAAGAGCTTGTATTTCATAGCAACACCGGATACATTGGATGCAAAGTTCTCATCCGTTAGATCAGGAACCATCGAGAACTCGTGAATATCTGACTTGATAGCTTGACGAAGCACTTCTACTTCCGATTCCGTAAGTTGCTTTGTTAACCAGTCAGCCTCTCCATCCTCAGGCAGCTCTAGTACTTTAAGCTCCTTTAGAAGCTTTATTGTTTTGGATGCCTCGGCGGTATCATCCCCTAGCGATACCCCTTTAATCTTAAGCAGTGCATCGACCAATTGTTCTTTATCATTTACTCGATCCGACTGGAGTGCATTATAAGCGTCAAGTAGACTTATCTGCTGTTCATAATCCCCTTGCTGCTCTTCGTTGTTCCAAAATTCCACTACTGGAACTGAACCAAAGAAGTGATCCTTAATGTCTACCATTTCAAAATCCTTTAGATTCGTACTATGATAAATCACAATCAATTCTGAAGTATACACATTAACCTTGTAGCCAATTACCTTGTTGTTTATGTCCTTACGCTCATAGTAATGAAGAGCAAACATACTCTTATACTCTACGGTGTCGTCAACTACAAGGAACAACTGTCTTGGATCAATAACAGTGACTTTGGGAACCGGCACATCGTCGCTGGACATGTAATACAACTCGCGACCAACACCAAACATAGAAAGGTCTTTCCCCAACTCGCTATCATGACTTACGATGTCATTCAGTTTGAATGCATTTGTAATTGGCTCGATCTGCGATCCATCATATTTAACCGGATTCCCTAATACATATCCTGTAGCTATGTCAGTAATGTACTTTGCATGGTTAGCGACAAGCTTGTTATTTGGCAGACCTGTCATGCTGTCCTTGCGGTTTAAAATGTCATGATTCCCCTTATAATACTTGTCCAGCTTATTAAGACGCTCTAAGCCCTGCTGATGCTCATTTATGCAACTGACTAGCATTTCAACAGGGATGTCATTTAAATCCGGTATGAGATCCCGATCTCGAATAATGGCCATATGTTTACCTCACCCCCAATGCCACTTTGCTACTCACATTAATTGTGTGACCTTTAAGATCAGCTACTTCATAATCATCCAGAGCATACCAAATAGCCGATAGCGTATGAGGGTCAATACTGAACTCATCTTCGATGATTTCCCCTTGCTTATCGACTGCGAATGTTAAGTCCTTCAATTCTTCTATGACGTTAGGGCAATTACTTGAGCATACAATCTTTTTGAATCGTTTGACCTTCTTTGTATACTGCGCCCTGGAGCCTTGGAACTTCTTCGCCCCTCTTATGTTAAAACCGTTCTGTTTAAAGAAGGTAATTGTCTTAGGTTCGGCGCTATCTGCTCTGATCAGTTCCCCAGTCTTCTTAAACTCAGCAAGCTCTAGGGACGTCTTATCATCCGTCATCTTGTTTTTATAATACTCATAGTAGATATAAAGGATCTTTTCTTTATGATCCACTGCAAGCCTTACCAATGCGTTATATGACGTTTCAAAACCAAAGTCCATGCCTACTCGCTTAATAGGTCCGTTAATACGCTCAATTGCTGCAATGACCCTATTGTGTTCCCATTCCTCAAATTGTGGCAGAACTCTGGTTCCATTAACCCCAAACCTACCGCGCCGAGCTATTCTGTGTAAGTCTGGATCATGTAGTTTTAATTCCTCCAGTTGTTCGATATAGCTCTGTGGCAAGAACAGATTGTCATCAGCTAGTGAATGGTGATAATAGGTGTCTTTGATTACTATAATTCGCTCTTTGTACAGAATCTGATCATCAAGCACATGAACTTTGTTCTTGGTGTCTTTAAAGAAGTATTTATAGCACCAGTTGCCTGTACTAACAGGGTTTGTTGATAAGATCATGTGTAGCTTCAGGGTAGGATGGCGTAATCGTCCAATAAGCTCCTTGAAACCCTCATATTTAACCTCTGAGCACTCTTCTATCCAAATAATCGACACATTATGAATAGATTTCAGTTTTGCGGGCTTGTCCATACCCTTAAAAATGATTTTGGAGCCGTTAGGGAATCTGATATGCATAGGTGACGACATTGGCTTTACGATGCCATCTAACCCTAAATCAACAATAATTTCTTCAAGCAGCGAATAAGTAGAGTCTCGATGGGTGTCATAAACCTCACGAACAACTAGCGCCGTCCGTTTCTCACTCAGCAACTTGAGAATTAACTTTAAGCCAACATGGTAACTCTTACTGCTACCATAACCACCAACAAGGAAGTAAAATTTAAGTGCCCAATCAAACAGGAAATCCTCGAAGTGTGGGTTAACCTCTTTTTCAACCATCGGTATCACTCTTCGCAGCTCGCTTGATCGTGATCTCAATAGGCTTGCTGTTATCTTTAGTTGCCTTCTGTTCAAGTACGGCGACTTCGCCTTTCAACTTCTTGATTCTAAGCTGCTGTTCCTTATCTGCATTCCCTTGGCGGCACATATCTTCATACTGCCTAATCAAAGACCGCAGCTCACTCATGGCTCTACTCTGTGCGCTTAGATAGGTAGCATGTCTATCCCAAGCAAACTGAAACTCATACTCTTCCTCAGTAGCCACTTTTTCATAACCGTCTCCATCTTCTTCGGCACACTCAATATACTTGTATTTAGCCTTCTTTAGTTCTTTGATCATTTCGGATTTACTTTCAACGAACATTATCTGTTGCGCCCTTAGTATAGCTGCATACTGAATCATGATCTGATCCCAAAGCATGTCAATTGGTAATCGCTCAGCAATCTGCTCCATGATCTCGGCTGTATCGTTAGGCAGATACTTACGAAAAAATCCATGCGTTACGGCGTTGCTGTTTCCTTTAGGGGCACCCCCATCGTTCCCGAGAGCATTTTGGTTACCTTCGGGTGCACCCCTTCTGTTTGTGTGCACACCTTTTTCATCGGGTGCACCCTTATTACGTTGCCAGCCATGTCTTTGCTTCCACGACTTGACTGTGTTGAGTGTAACATCATATTTGTCTGCAATCTCTTTGTATTTCAGGCCCTGCATGTAATCTTGCTCTGCTAATATGTGCTTGTCCATCATTTACACATCTCACCACCTCCATATTTTGGTTAGTGTTGTTTTGGAAAGAAAAAAAGCCGCCTAGTGGCGACAATGATTCTAATCTCTTTCGTTCTTTTGTAACTCCCCTAAAGTCCACACTTCTTTTGGATTTCCCTTTTCTGATCTTCCTGGCTTTACACAATAATGAACTATTACATAATCATCACTGTATCCTTTGCCCTTTAGATAGTCATAACATGCTTGTCTCATGACTTTAATCCCACAATAATGATTGTCAGTCACGTCTGGGAATTCCTCTTCTAGCACCCCGAATCGCATTAGCTGACCAGTATATTCTCCACTTTCTCTATCGCCGTCAGTCTTCAACATGTATTCTATGTTCTCTTTATTCTTCTGCATTAAAATCGTCCTCCTACGCTTAATAGTTTTAATTATAGCAAGCTAAGGACCATCATATCTGGGAGGTTTCAACATTTATTTTTTACAAGTGAAATAAAAAGCACCCTATGAAAGGTGCTCTGAACTAATAAGTTGGTTCATTCGATTTAGGAAATCACCCCAGTTTGGGATTTCATTGAAATTGTAATGTGTTCCATAACGAAATGAATCAGAATAATCACGTTCTACATAACTACGAGACTCTATCTCTTTACGAGTTGCAGTACCTACATAATTATTCTTTAATACAATCAACAATTGCTCATAAGCTTTACTTTCCTCGATCCTGCACACTTCAGAAACATCTTTGGATATTCTCTTAACACTTTTTCCAAGAATAAGTATTTTTTCATCAGAGATATACATTCCATATCCATCTTCATCCCTTTTAAGTCCATCATATGCTGTTAGATAAAGCGATCTGCATAATGAATAGATTTCCATGATGTTATTTTCCATCTTACAAAATTCTTCTATCTCTGTAGCATCAGCAAAATTACATTTCCAATCCATATAAATCACCTCCCCCTCATCCACATCTTACATCAGGTTATATTTCCCTGCAATGTAAAATACCGCTCCTTTTAAGAGGCGGCAATATAGGAAAGAGGAGAAACCATAGTTTAGACGCTGCACAGTTGCTCCCTTAGGTTGTTGGCTGTGCTGGCTCGTTTGCCTTTGCGTCTATATTACTATCTTAATGCCTTTTTTCCCTAATGACCTGCAAAGATTCTGCAAAATATCTGCAAAAAGTCTGCAATCTTTTTAAGCAGTATCCTCGCTGAACACTTCCAGGCGCAGCGCAAATGCTAGTCGATTCATTGCTTTTGACTTTGCGTAATAATATGAGCGCTCCGACATGTGCATTTCTACATAAACGTTTATGTCTGTTACATCCTCGTCGTTTAAGTATCTCTCGTCTATAATGTGCTTTTGAATCCGGGAGAGTTTACCTACGGCACTCATCACTTGACTATAATCACGCTGCAGTTGTTCTTCTCGATCCACGTTCCATATGGCCACATCTTCACAGGGCTTTGATATAGCGTTTGTGTTGCCAAATTCTTTAGGCTCATATGATGGAGTATTTTTTATCTCCCGTCGAATGAATCCGAATCGCTTATAAAGCCTGGCTGACTCCAACCTTTCCTCTACACGTCTCCATGTCTCTTTCTCGTCAAGTTTGAAGATTGAGAGCTGCCCCATACTATCCCCTCCCTAATATGTCGTATAAGTCCATTTGGTTTGTGTCTGTTACTTGATGTATGTTAAGAGCTACATGAGCTGCTTGCTGTTTTTGCTCATCTGTTGCTAGCCATAGTTGTTTTATCTGTGAGTATGTGAGGTTAGTGCTTACTGAGGAATACCGCTTGCCGGTTACAATCTCTCTTAGAGCTGCGAGAAATGCTGTGTGGTCCTGTTCTAACGCTTGTCTTACTTCTTGTAACATGTATACCACCTCATATCTTATCTGACTTGCTTTCAGGACTTCTCTCTAACAACCACCTGTATATCATCTTAATTCCTTGATCTACTCCATCGCCTGTATTTCTCCATGTCATTACCTCAGTAGCTTCTTTTAGCATCAACATTAATGAGTCGTACTTTTCTTTAATATTATCTGCTCTCTGCTTCTCTCTGGCTGTCTCTTCACAGACTGCTAGATATTTACCTTTCCAGTACCGCGCATCGATTTCAAGGCTTACGGCGCGTTCTGTGAGACGCTTTACTTCCAGCAACCAATACTCAAGTTTGTCAGAATCCAACACATGTGATACATGATGTATTTCTAGGTCTCCAAACTTAAAAGGATCGGTTGGAATCGGGTTATTACATAGTTTCAATGTCTCATGCCTAAGTTGGTTGTTATCCCAGTCTTCTTTCCAATCACGTTTAAACTGAAACTCAGGTTTGTATCCCTTAAAGAATGGTTTATGTTGCATCTGTATCTTCTCCTTTCAGCCACGGATTACTGTCCATTCACCACTATCTAACTTCCCTTGTGCCTCTTCTTCTGTTTTTGTGCATTGAGAGCCATCAGGATAGACACAATGTATTAGACCGGTTTCATATCCATCTGCGTTTCGATGGAATGATATGAGCATCCTTCCTACTATCTTGCTTACTACAAATTCACAGCCGTCTATGTCTTCTATATAGAATGTGTTAGGCATTGTTATCTTCTCCTTTCAGGAAGTGGAACTCATCCCCAATGATTTCAATGTTCTCACAATCTTTGAGGTATACTGAGTGACTTGCTTTTTCATTGTAAGATCCAACAACACTCTCCCATTTGACCACGAAGCAGCCTTTTTCGAAATGTACAACTCCAATGTATTCATTCGTGAATCTCTTAAACTTAACTTTGTGTCGATCATATATCTCCTTGCCATTACGATCGTTTAGTCCTGTGTATTGTCCTACTGTTTCGGCCTTTACCTCGCAATAATCACCGCTGTCACCAAAAATATAGTGTAATCTTGGTGGGACATCAGTGTGTCCTTGGGAGTAGTATCCGATCTCAAACGTATAAACGTAGTACCCGTATACCCAACCGCTTCCATCAATTGGCTGGCCTCTAAACTTGATTGGTCTACTCATACCTCAAATCCTCCCTATTAAATAATCATTTCCGATTCTATTGTATATGGCATATGTTCTAACCTATATTTCTGTGCAGCTTTGGCAGCGTCTAGTTCACAATGAAATGAACCGAGATATATAAGCTTTTTATCTTTCCGCATTGTCGCAATCCATTTCCCTTTCTTTTTGTTCCACGTAACACCTCTAAATTTAGAAGTGGTATTTTCTCGAAGCTTGTAATTTTGTAAGTTTTGCGCTTGTGTTACTACACGCAAGTTCACACTTTTTCGATTGTCAAGCGTATTATGATTTATATGATCAATAACCATCCCAACAGGATCATTGCATAATAATCTATGAAGTAAAATCGTTCTTTGTTTACCGTTTTTACTAACACCGCCATAAACATAATGATTATTGTGATCAAGTTTCGCATACCATGTTCCTCTGAAAGAATTAGCTTTTTCCAAATCCGCTAGGTCAATGATTGTTTCCATCCGTGTTCCCTTATAGAAAATGTAGATAACAACGGTATCTCCTACGATTTTGTAATCATTCTTCATTCCCCTGTACCTCCTACTGGTAGATTTATCTTTGCCCAATGAGTTACCCAACCTAGTATGGATTCGTGACACTTCCAACCGTATCCAATGTCAGACCCAAGGTGCATATGCTGGGCAATCAATACTACTCGCCCGTCTGTAACTATATGGTTAACGTGGCTTTCTATCTCTCGGCTTTGCTCGTCATACTTTATCCACTCAATCATTCCTCTGTACCTCCTGACTCCCTGTTAATTTATTTTTACAAAGTTAGTAATCACAACCGGACTGTTTAATCCCCATTTATCTCCTAAATCTATCTCTAGTTTTTTTATGTCTGCTGATGATAAATTACCGTAACGCTCCATCACCCAAGTTTCGCGCCCTACATACCCTGCGTGTGACCATGATATTAGATATCTGCCTCTGTATCTCATGAGTCAGTACCTCCTGACTTCTCCATCATGGCTAATATAGCTGCTTTGGTGATGGCTTCAGTCGTTGTTGCAGAAATAACATGTATAGGCGTTTTTCCTCGTGGATAAAGTTTACATTCACTAGATGGACCAGCATTTTCATAGACTTCAACTCCGTATTTTTTGCTTAGAATCTTCACTAATTCCCAAGCTGCTGCAATGTCACCTGAAAAGTCAGGGCAGTGATTCCAAGCCTCTTCTTCTGTCTCGCATTCTGGATCGAGTGCATTCGATACTGATTCAAACTCTTCATCCACTAAGACGTAATAGCAATTTTCTGCTACATCCTTGTCATAGTGGTACATCAGCCATCCCATTACCTCTGTTGCTGCAAGCTTATTAAGTTCTCTTCCAACTGGCATACTCAATATCTGCTCTCTTGTATACTGTGTCATGACTCTTCCTCCCAGTTCCACAGGCCTTGCTGCCCCTTTGCTGCAACAGGTTTCATTTTCTTTACATCCGACATTTCCCACGCATAACGCCCTTCGGAGTAGTATCCAAAATCGCTCTCAGGTTTACGGATGAACTCGACCTTATCAAAGTCGTATTGATTATCAGGGCATCTGACAATATGCACTCCATTATCGATTGTGTCGTAGATCATATAACTACCTGTAAGCTGTGCTACCGCCACAACTGCACCTGTCGGCAGGTTGTCTGCTGTATATCCATGCTTTGCTAGGGTAGACTTGATCGGTTCCATCATGCATACTTCCTGGTCTATCTTCTTGCCTGCATGGATCGCCAGTGGCCCCCTATGCTTAGTAGCCCAACTGCGTGTTTCGAATTTCTTTTCTCCGATGGCGATCAGTGTCGCCCAAGGCTGTATGATCGTTATTGCTTTCATGACTCTGTTACCTCCCCTTTATCCCCTTGTATGCGTTGTATGGCATCTCTCGCTCGTTTACCAACATCACTTGATACCATTGTCTTAAACTTACCCTCGCCATCAAATTCGCCTGCAAACCAATGACATGCCGTTGCATACCAATCAAGAGTGTTTAGTGCGTCTTGGAGCTGCCCTTTCAGCCGTTCTACTTCTTCCTCAGCAGAGATTGCTCTTTTAATAGCTTCAGGCCAGCCTTGGCGCGCTTCTACCATCAAGTTAATATTTTCTTTATTGACTATAACGAGTTTATTATCGTCAGCCATTAATATTTTTTGATTAATGCTTCTGATCCCATCTCCAATGGACTCACCGTATCCCCACCATATCCAAGGCCCCGGAGTTGCTGCATCACATATCACAAGGTCTTCTACCAGATTCCGCTTATTCATTAGGTTCACTCTCCCTTGAGAACATCGGGCCGCCGCCATCAATTTCCCAAATATAAAGTTCCGTCGCTAACATATGTTCGGCGCAACCACTACATTTGCAGCAATACCCACATGCCTCTGCTTTTACTTTTGTTTCCTCGTAATATTTTTTAACTTCCTCTTTACTCAGCAATGCCATTTTCTGTTATCCCCCTTATGTGGTTATGTGGTATGCTAAACAACAAATAATTTTATTGAGTGAGGCGCTTATGACTAAATCAAAAACCACAACCAGCTTTAGATTTGATACAGACTTTATAGATTTACTGGATGCTTGGTCGTTTGTAAGTGGTAAAGATAAAGGCGTTCTCTTGCAAGAAGCATTCTGTGAATATACCAAGATGCAGCAGAATGTGGACATTGCTAGCAAGGTTAAAAAAGTCACTGAGATTTTAAAATAGTTGCGTCTTAGTTATCCCCCTTAGAGGGCCATCTGGCCCTAAAATACTTCCAGTTTGAGTTTCTTGCGCCGCTCATTCAGTAGTTTTGCTTTTGCTTGCTTTTGGTCCAATGGGTATACAGGACGCGCTAAGAATGATATTTCCATGTCCGTTCCATTGAACTTGATTCCAGTGAACTCCAATATCTTGTAGTACTCGTTCTTATAAAAATGAATCTCCCCTAATTGAATTTTCTTGAACTTTTCACTGTTATATTTATCTTCATACACGAACTGCTCTTGCAGTACAGCAGTATATGGTTTATATGGTGAAACGTAATCCTTCTGCTTCAGATCCTGTATGGTGTACCATATTGTTATTTGATCGCCATATAGCTCATAACGTTCTATACCAAGTACTAGATACGTTCCCCCATTGCTTTCAATGACATCTCCTACTTTGTTGGGTTGTCGGAATAGTTTAGTACAGCTTTTGAGGGTCATAATCATTAGATTACTATCCTTTGCTGAGCTGTTTGTACTGACTCATTGATAGTTGTCATTGTTATCTCTCCTCTTAATCCCAATTGTGTGTTGATAAAATCTTTAGCACTCTCTCTACTTTTGGCGCTCTCCATGCTGTCATGGCGTATGTGTGAGCTTTATTTGTGTAGTGATAGTGATTAAGTTCAAGATGGCGTTTTGCTTCTTCTTTTGTTATGAACATTGTATTTTCGACTATGAATGCTTCTTCTTTAACTGGGACACTACTGTAAAATCCATCATCATTTAAATTCTCTTCTACGAAATCCCAAGCAGCATCGAATGTTATTTCTGGATTATTTAGAACATCTTCTAAACCTTCGATATCAGTATCTTCACAGTAATATTCATTTAGATACTCTTTAAGTTCTTCTACCGTTTTAAACTCCGTATGATCCCCATCATTGTGGTAATACATTGTCCGGTCGAAATCATAATCCTCGTGAGTAGGTACGGTACGATAATCTCTAATCACCCAAAAACGTGGAGCAGCTTGACAGTCGTTATCTTGATTGTTTAATTCAGTCTGCAATTCTTTCAGAAACTGAATATCAGGATTCATGCTTATCTCTCCCTTGGCTGTAGCCCTAAAATGTCATGCTTAACTGACCTGCTTGCTGTGCTGCAACTGGATTGATCCATAGGACCTCTGTTCTGATGCGCCCACCCTCAGCCTGAGCAGTGCGAGTCTCTCGTTTCCAATGCTTTAGGATGTCGTTATACATTGGGTGATCGTATCCGCTTAACAAGACAGGTCCGGAATGTGTGTCTAAAGCTTCAAGCAGCTCGAGGTGATCATCTTCGGTCATCTCGTGTCGATACATCCGATTATTTCGGGTTGATAGGATGTATGGTGGATCAGCATATATAAGCACGTCTTCTCTGTTATGTCTTTCAATCAATTTGACTGCCGGTTGTTGCTCGAGCTGGACACCTTTTAAACGATCGGTTACAGCCAGAAGCTTATCTGGCATCTCATTCCACTGCTTCACTGGTCGCGGTCCATTGTGGTCGATGATATGACGCCATCCGGTTCTGTCTGATGTTTTAGCGCCTCGTGCCATCCAACAGCGAACCAAGAAACGGCGTGCACGTTCTAGTTCGTCTTCAATGGCTTCATAAGCTGTGTAATATTCCTCGCGACTGTATGGCGTCCACTGGATCAAATGAGATAACTCTTCCGACCGATCTCGAATGATTCGGAAAAGGTTTACTACATCTCCGTCCAAGTCGTTTATCGTCTCTAACAGTGAAGGTTCCTTGTTAAAAAATATCGCTCCGGATCCGAAGAATGGTTCCAGGTATGTTGCATGCTGTGGCATGTTGTTTATGATCCAATCTGTCATACTCCACTTGCTGCCTGGATAGTGTAGTATCCTTGGTGTGCTCACTGTCTCACCTCATCATGTATCAACTTAATAGCTGCTAGTATCGGATATACCTGATATGGATTTACTGCGTTACCTAGTGCTTTTAGTCGTCCAGTTCGATCCTTTACTCCGGTTGCTACTCGCG
Source organism: Paenibacillus sp. ACRRX (assembly GCF_022346885.1). Classification (GTDB taxonomy): domain Bacteria; phylum Bacillota; class Bacilli; order Paenibacillales; family Paenibacillaceae; genus Paenibacillus_B. Next base: position 1,070,799 of record NZ_JAKRNK010000001.1, on the reverse strand, counting down.
GAGGCTCCCAGTCATGTTGTGGCTGGCCTAGTGTTGCAGGCCATCTATGTCCGTCCACCCGATTGGAAAGCCCATCAAGCACTCTACCCATTCTGGATTCAGCTGACCGCTCTTCTCCGAAGCGCACATTGATAGATTTACTTGCTTGCCCATCTCTACTCGACGTTTGATCGATGGATTCGAAAGGTTCCCTCGATCCCGATTTTCCGATGCTTGCGGAGTTGGCCACATCGTCACTGCTGTTGCTAATGGATTCCCTTGGTGCATTCCTCTTGGGTTGTTTGGGTTCTTCCCCGGTCCATTCGTCGCAGCAGTCGGAGTGGGCCACAACAAAGACTCTGTCTCTTCTATGCGGGGCACCGATGGCCGCAGCAGGAATAACAAATGCTTGCGCTTTGTAACCGAGGCTTTCCAAGTCAATAAGCACATCGTCGAGCCCCATAGTGACGTGCCCAGCAACATTCTCGCCAATGAACCAACGGGGCCTGATTTCCGATAAGAGCCTAGCAACTTCTGGCCAGAGGTGACGGTCATCCTCTTTGCCTCTTCGCTTCCCGGCGTTACTGAAAGGCTGGCAAGGGTATCCTGCTGAAATAATGTCAATTGCTCTACCTGAGCCAATGATTTCATCCTCCTGTAGCCTTTCGGCTGTTAATGTACATACATCGTCGTAAATTGGGACGTCAGGCCAGTGTTTGCGTAGCACCTGCTGCGGAAACGGCTCTCGCTCGCAAAATGCTACCGTCTCCATGCCCGCCCAATGAGCTGCTAGGTCAATTCCGCCGATGCCACTAAATAATCTCAGCTTACGCAATGTTGTCTCACCTCTCTCTTACCTCTCCCTTAGGGGTTGATATCCATTAAAATAAGATCATATGTTCGGTTTTTGTGCCATAAAGGGCCGCGATCATACCGTTTATCTGCATGATATAAGTTTGCACTATTCTACATATTTAGATGGCTTTACTGATAGAAATTACTATCCGCGGTCGACTGCTGTATCGCTTGCTCATAACCACATCTGTGATACAACTATCATCTCGCCATATGACTCCGTTTAAGGCATCTTTTACGCCTTTGAGATAGTTGTCTATGTCTGGCTTTGTTGTTGGCAGCAGGAGCCCGTTTTCTGCATCTGACGCCTTCTTTTTGCTTAGACTCTTTGGTGTTATCCGATAAAACACAATTTCCAGTCGTAACGGATCAGTCAGTAACTCTTTCGGTGCGTACTCGCTTGCAGCCAACTTGACGTAATCCTTAAAATCTCGTGACTTTTTTGGATCATATGCTTTAGCGGAACCGCCTGCAGTTGAAAACTTTGGTCGCCCTTGAGCAACAGGATCGCCATATATCGTAAAATTTATCATCTCTTCACAACCTCCTAGAATTGATTCTGAGACACTTTAAAACTCAGATGACTTATGACACTCTATTCATCCAAACGATGCCTCTTTGGCCCCTTAGTCTTTGCCTGTCGCTCAACTGCAATCTCTTGGATGGTTTCATCTAGCTTTTCGCGGAAATATCTAATCGCTGTTGCTGGTTTTATGTTAAATTGCATAGCCTCACTTATTGCTAGATAAAACTTTCTGTCCACCCGAGCCAAATCATCCTTTATGTGATAATCCCAACTCTCCCAAATGTCGTCTAGTGTCTTGCTCATCGGTTTGACCATGGAATTAGGTGTTTGATTGTATTAAGCGTTGTACGGTCTCCCTCGTTAATCCTTTTGCTGTAATACCGACGCTGCTCTTCGATGATTTTCTGTTTATGTGCCTCACATACTGGGACCAACGCCCAAGTCACATCTGCTTTGTTAACACACTCTTTGACTTTGCATATCATCTTCTCTTTTCCCCCAATCGATTTTCTATCTCCGTTGATGCCGATAATCTATCAGTATCCATTGCATAATCATCCAGGACCACAATGCATAATTCGTATAGCGTGGCGTCCGTCCAATTCATCTCCACTTTCTCACGCCGACAGGAGGCTTGCCTCCTTTGCAGCAGTCACATTTGACAAAACTAGTTATTGATCCAACCTTTTTAATCACGACTCCACTGCCTCCGCATTGACAACTCATAGGTTTAATCCTCCCTTAATCGATAATTGAGTTCGATTCCGCCCTTGATCGTTACTGTATGGCCCTTACACATTTCTTTAAGCCGGCTGCCTACTGCTTCGTCGTAGCCGCACATTTCCGCAAAGGTGCGTTCAGAACTGAGCATGATGGGCAAGTTATTTAGATAACGGTAGTTGACCATTGCAAATGCCTGCTTTATTTCAAATGCTGTGGGCTTGTCTGTGCCCTTCCACATATCGTCGATAAATAGGACTTCTGCTTGCTGTAAACGCCGTATACGTTCATCCAGTTGGCTGAGATCATTCCTTAATTCGTTGAAGCCTTCAATCCAAGGGAAATATATTACACCTATCCCTTTAGCCAAGAAGTTATTGGCAGCTGCTGTTAACAAATGTGTCTTTCCACAGCCAGGACGTCCCAAGAAGGCAATGCTGTTTTGTCTGAGTTTGCGGATGTCTGGAAACTCTCGAACGTATTCATAAGCAACCGTATATGCTTCCTGCACTATCTCTTTTACCGATGAGAGATCGAATTTTCCAAATGTCATCTTTGAAAACTCTTCAGTGATGGCCGATGCCTTCATCAGCCTCTCAAGCGCCTTTTTCTTTACACATTCACAATCAATCCAAGCATCAACTTGGTATTCTCGGTCTTGATAATATTGAGTTTGCTTTGTAAAGAATCCCTCCATGTCCTTACACTTCGGGCATTCGTAGTTAACTTCGTCCAGGCTTGTCAAGGAAGGAGAATTCGCTTTCATTGCTTCTGCTTTGCGGCGTATCTTTTCCAGATCGAATTTGCCCATTGCCTGCTTGAGACTTTCCATCTTGCTCCTCCTTCCAAGGCTCGTCTATTCCATCACTTCTCCAGTTTTTCAAAATACCTTCAACATAGCCCAGATTGCGCTTGCCTCGAACAACAGCTTTTTTCATAGCTTCATGGACCCACCGTTCTCCATATGTGTCTACGATGTCTCCTAATCGCTCAGATGTTATTGGACTTAATGTGCCGAAGCCTTCTTGTTCGAACATTCGGAAAGCATTTTGAATTTCAGATAATTCAGAATCACAACCATTACCAAAAATCTGTTCTAGTTCTTGTTCTGTTCCCTTCTCTTCAGTTCTGTTCTCTTCAGTTCTCTTCAGTTCTGTTCTCTTCAGTTCAGAGGGAATCCCCGGGAAATTCCCGGAATCATTAGGAATATGGTCAGGAAATTTGGACTTAGTTCGCTTGTGTAAACCCTGTTGATGCTTCTCAAAATTCAATATTTGCAAGACCTTTTCACCATCGGATTCATACCACAATATCAGTCCTGACGCGGCTAATCGGCCTAATGCCGCCTCTACATCACGCATTGATTTATCTAACATTGGCACAACCAACGCCTTTACCTTAGCAGCCGATCCAGCCATGCGACCAAAGTCATCAGTGTGTGGTATCATCCATGTGAAAAGCAGCATGTCGAAAATATCTGGTAACATGTTCACTTTTTCCGAAATTGAGATTACTTTCGAAATCATGCGCTTTTCTGCCATCCAGAACACTCCTTTCCGTTCTCATACTTTCTTAGATGTTCCGGGAATTTCCGGGAACTCTGAGGAATTATATAAATGCTTCCTGTAATCTTCCGCCCATTCCCGTCCATCGCGTGTATAGTCAATCCAGTTATGACATGTGCCTGTATTGACTGATGGACCACACAACATAGCAACATCATTTACTGTAGTCTCGTCAAGCTTCCAGCGCCTCACAAGGTGAGCACATTGCAGTGTTCCATACTCTGGGCTTCCTGCTTTTCCACATAGCTCACAGCAGCCCCCAGATCGCTCATACGCCGCCTGATATACTTCGGGGGATATTCTCCCTCGCATTTTAGTAGTGGGTTTAAAACGCCGTGTCTTTGTCTTGGGTTGAGGGTTAAATGGTAATGTCATGTTGCATCACCTCAATATAAATTTAATTCTGAGAAATGCTTGATTCGTTTTATTAACTTCGTCTGCCGACAGAATTCGCATTTCTCGCAACGTACAGGTGCTGCCAATCCACTCTTAACGGCCTTCACTCTCTCAATATTGTTTTGTACTATATTTAGGCTTTGCTCTATGATCTCGTAATCGAAGTAGATAATTTCATGGTCTGGAGGGTCCTGTTTAGTGACTACAACCATTTGCGGCAGCAGCCACTCATTGCCCCCTGTAAATAAGCGTTCTATCTCCGCATACACGGCCATTTGAATTGTGTAGCCATAATGATCTAGGAAGTTCTCATACGCTTGAGCGTCCTTGTTCCACCACTTACCGTCTATTTCTTTGAGCGCCTTTAGGTCTGTGAATATCCCCACCTCAGGTTGATAACTATCAAGCATAGCCTTCCATGGGATACCAAACAGTTCCGCACTCATAATGATTTCCTTTTGCCCTGCCAACGCCTTCATAACTAATGGATCGTTCTGTAGGACTGCAATCATATTGTTGCAATGTTGAAAATTCGCCTTAAGCTGCCCTGCTGTCTTGCCAGTACTAGCGTATATTTGAGGGTTATTAACTTTAAACTCTTCCAAAGTACCCTCGTTCCAGGCGTGTACATAGTGCCCTTCATCAAATGCGTTTTTTGGGGGCTCTACATACTCTCCGCTGATCTTTGCCATTGCCTGTGCCTCACAGCCCCCATATGAGGGCAGGAAGCTCTTAAACTGGCTCACAGACATGTAATGACGGTTAGCTTCAAGACTGTAGTAATTCTCCTTAGTTAGTTCCATCTGGATCACCTAATTTATCTTCTAACAGTGTCAAAAATGCTTCTGCATTGTCTTCACTTAACTGAGCTACACCTGATCCATACATGATCTGGCATTGACGCTCTAATAAATTAATTTTTTGCCCACTTTTTATCCATGTCTCTCTAATTTTTGTTTGAATTTCTTTAGATGCCTTTTGTTCGAACTTCTTTTGGAAAGCGTCTGGATCGTCATTATCAGTCGGTATATTGAAGAATTTCAGAATGAAATACTTTTCACCATAAGTTAATGCCTTCCCAACCCCCTTTTCTCCTGCAATATCCACACCTTGTGAGTACCAAGAACATTCAACTGTCTCAGAAGGGTTGTCCGCATTTACCCACGTCATTGAAAGTGTTAACTCAGTGAAATAGGTAGTTGTCTTCTTCGGCTTCTCCTTTTCAACAAACTCTATAGTTTCAGTTAACAGGTTCTTATCCAAAATTTTTGGGACTAATATCAAGCCCATCTCATTGATTTTGTCCCTAACTGACGCCAATACCTGAGCACTACCTGTATATTTGTATTGATTGGATGTAGCTTCTTTTTTGAGATAAGTAACCGACTTCCTTACCTCCAACAATTTTTGATATATGTTCATTTTTTCAGATGTCACCTTTACAACCTCCTAGAAAATGTGTTATTGTGACCGTAACTTATTTTGTTCAAGTACTTTCTTAGCTGCGACTCCTACATCGCGGCTAATTTACTTTTGTCCCCTAGCGATCCGAAGCAGTTTGCAGTATTCGTTGTATAACATCTCGTTTGGAAAATGAAACTGGGGCCGTTTTCCTTTAGGAAGAACAATCCAGCCACCAACTGCTTCCAGACATCGTTGGGCTGCCATACCCTCTTCAGCTTTTATTCGAACAGCCATCCTCAAGACACATCTCCTCCCTTACCCACTGCCAACATTGCTGTTCCCAAAAATCCTACGCAAGCCCCAATAATAAGTCCTAAGATGAACATTTATAGTCACTCCAATCGATTGGTTTACGGACCATTACAAATTCCGAACATTCAATTGCATCTTTCATACACTGTTCGCAGTGCGGCTGCTCGTCCTCATAGATTTGATATTCAGCAAGTCGACCACATCCGCATTTCGGGACCATAAAACCATCCTCCTAAAAGCCATACTTCTGTTCCAGCACTTCCATTTCCGTCTTGAGATACGCTCTTGTATCTGCGTCTGGCTCGTCCAAATATTCATTGTATAAGGTCATGTACTCTGCAATAACAAGGTCTATAGTTGCAAGTTGCTCCGCCGTCATACTGCTCTACGCTCCCATTTGCATTGTGTCTGCTCATGTAGATAAGATAATGCTGACATTCTCTCTCCACTTGTAAGCGCTTGCCAAGTTCCTGCTTTGATGATCATTTAAACTCATCCTCCCTCATCAATTTGATTTGTACCTCATCCAATCGCTCTACTATCATCCCAAGTGTCATTGCTGCCTCAGATCCAAACGGCAACATCCGTATAATTGCTCCTATTATCCTGTTTGCTCGCTTTAACTGCTTTGCAGCTTGGCGGTTCATGTTCACACTCCTTGACTAGATTCTGGTTGTTACAGCCTGTCACTCTCGTTACAATAGAGATAAAAACATGAGGTGACTTTGAATGACTCAACCAACTAAATTGGCTGATGTTCTTTTGGCTTCTACCGAGGTTGTTAATGCTACTTTCTTACCTCCAGCAAAACGGATCGGCGAAGTGTTAGATGCAGCTTTATTGTTTGTGTTTACTCCACTTCTTAAATCAAAAGTAGCCAATGAACATTCAATTGATGTTTACAAGAAGGAAATTGCTGAGAAAGTTAACTCTATTCCATCAGAAAATCTTGTTGAGCCCCCTTTGAATATTGTTGGACCTGCTCTTGAAGCATCAAAATATTACATAGAATCAGATGAGATACGCGCAATGTTTTCTAACCTAATTGCCTCTTCCGCAAATAATACTAATAACCAAAAAATCCATCCTTCTTTTGTTGAGATTATTAAGCAAATGTCCCCATTGGATGCAATCGTCTGTACTTTTTTGTTTGAAAACGAAAAATCGTTTGGCGTAGGTAATATTCAAGGAATTTATTCTAAACCTAACAGCACTAATGGTCTTAAGACGAGTGCAGCTAGCATTGTAGAACACTTTTTTCCTCTTCCTAATTTGACAGTGGATAATTATAAAGATTATCAAGCTTCAATAACAAATCTCATTAGATTAGGTTTAATTGATATTACTTACAATAGATCATACGTTGCTAATGAAAGGTATACAAAATTACTTGAGCATCCGTTATATATATCGATACAAGATAGAACAAAAGTAGAAGCACTCCCAGATAATTTTTTACATTTTGATATTCAAAAGGGTTGCTGGAGTTTCACTGCTTTTGGTAATAATTTCACTGCTTGTTGTTTGTAAACTTCTTCTCCAGTACAGCAATCGTAGCTTGCATATAGCCATCTTTATATTCATTAATCAGTTGTTCTACCTCAACCATTAAGCGTTCACTAATAACTAGTAGGGCTTGAGCAGTCTTCTCCTCCAATTGAAACAATGCTGTTTCAAGCTCTACTACTTTCATCTCAAGATCAATAACGCGTTGTTCCATATACATTCCCCTTTCTTAATTAGCTTCCCTTATCTTTGGATACCAGCCTCGCACTATATCAAGTGCTAATTCAAAATCCTTACGTGGTATCTTGTCGTACTTAGCCACACCGAAATGAGTTTTCAACGTACTGTAGATACCTTGGAAATGGGCATTGCCGTATCCTGTATTCAGGAGTTGTCCAGCACGATTGTTAACTGCTGTACGCAACTGTCCTCGTTGAGCCTCTGTGATCCAGACCTCATTGTCTACAACCTGTTTTAATTGAGATACATCATTCTCAATATTGTTTGCCCGTTGCTCCAAGTAAATATAGTGTTGAAGTTGAGGGCTAAGCTGACTCAAATTGATAGAACCCATAATTTGCTGTTCCATCATGTTAAAGGCCTTAATGTAATCTTCCTTGAATCGGGCTGCCTCCGAACCGGTATAACCCATGACCAAGAATGTAAATCCATCTCGTGTCATCTCAACTTTAGGTAGTCCTTTGTTCTGTCCACTAACATAAGTGGAGAGTCCAAAATTGGACTGTCTAAATTCTTCGCTGCATTCCAGCTCACGAATGTCCCTCATTACATGTTTGTGTTCCTTCCCGAATTTTTCAGCTACTAATAAACTATCTGTTACTGCTCGTCCGTTCTGTATAAATACCAGTTGTTGGTTCATATAGATTGTTCTCCCTTCAGGTCTTCGGCTGCTCCATAAGCCATTTAATAAGAAACGCTCGTGCATCCTTTGCCGGAAAAAGCCATTTTGTTCCTTGTCTTCTTTTCGGAAATCTGGGATCGTAGAAAAATGTATTTTGAATCGTGGGCCACGAAAGTCGTGTGACTCTGATTAAATCCTTGGTATCCCAAAAAACAAGATCCACATCAATTTCAGCTAGTTTAATGTTTATTTGTTCTAAGCACATCTTCCTTACTTCTTCAGAATCAATATTTACAGATAACACGATACCACCACCCCTTAACAAACATCTGTAAATTCATCAAGTGATATCCCCGCCGTTTTAAGTCCAGCAAGAAAATCGTTACCTGGGAATCTCTGTCCTCTGATTACTCGATAAACTTGTGTTGAGGTGACACCAATCCGCTTAGCGAGTTCCTTTTCATCCCACCCCGCCTCATACATGTGCCTCTCTAACTTCTTAACATTTAAAACAAGTTTCATTTATATCACCTCGTTTCGTTACCTTATGGTACTTATAATAAATCATAAATTACCTTTTGGTAAAACGCCAAATTTGGCTGAATTTGTCGATTTACGGCTGTATTTTGACAAATCTCACGCTGTTTACCTTTTGGTATCATATTATCTAAATATTACTTTACCTTTTGGTCATTTTTCTATATATTTATTACCAAGAGGTAACAAGAGTGCAGTGGAGGGATACATAGTGTCAGTAAATAGTTTCGGATCTTATCTAAAGATGCTCAGAGAAAAAAAAGAAATGACCATTAAGCAACTTTCTGAGGAATCAGGAATAAGTAACGCTCAAATATCAAGAATTGAAAATGGGATCAGAAAACCACCCAAGCCTGAAACAATAAAAAAGTTATCAGAGGCTCTTGGTGCGGATTACAAGGAGATGTTGACTAAAGCTGGGCATTTCGAAGAAGATGCATCGGAATATCCTGATTGGGCTTCTGAGAAAGATATTTTGGATTTCAAAACAATGTTAGAAAATGACTCACCAGTACTTTTTGACGGGGTGCCAATCGAAGGGGAAGCACGCCAAAGAGTTTTAGATGTATTAACTGGCCTCTTCTGGGAAGAAAAAAGAAAAGACAGAAATAACCCCAATACAAAAAAAGAGAAAGGGAAATAGACATGGCCAATTTCAAAAAACATTCTACAGGTTGGGAGTTCAGGCTTAAATATAAAGATCCTTTTACTCAAAAATTTAAGGAGAAGTCTCAGCGGGGGTTTGAAACAAAAAAAGAAGCTCAATTAGCTGCTGCGGAGTTTGAACGTAAAGTACTACAGGGTTATGAACAATCAGATATACCACTAGTTGATTATCTATACAATTGGGTTGAAAAATATAAAAAAGACACAGTCCGTAAGAACACAATTCGTTCACATTTAAACAATATTAAAAATCATATTGAACCATACTTCAAAAAATTATATCTTTCAGACTTAAAACCAGATATGTATCAAGCATTTCTTGACTATTGCGTCGATAGCAACATGAGTAGACGATCAATTGAAATTGTAAACAGCACAATGTATGCAGCACTGGAACGTGCTACTATTCAGGGTAAAATAGAAAGAAATCCAAGTTATGGATCAATCATAAAAAAAGAAAAGTCTAAAAGGCAGGTCAAATTTATCGATTCTGATGACATACCTAGATTTCTTCAGCAAGCACATAGGTATGGATACATCTATTGGATATTCTTCAAAGTGTTAATTGCAACAGGGATGCGCAAGGGGGAAGCTGCTGCTCTTAAATGGAGTGATATTGATTTCAAAAATTGCACTATTACAATTGATGAAACCTTGGATTTTCAGGCCTCAAATGATGAGGAATTATTCGGAGAAACTAAAACTGGTAAGTCCGAACGAAAAATTAAAATAAGTCAGAACATAGTGAACGATCTAAGGTTTCAAATGAATTGGCAGAATCAGAACAAATTAAACCTTGGCTCACTATACAAGTACGAACTCAATTTAGTGTTATGTCGAAAAGATGGAAATTTCATGCCTAAATCAACTTTATTTAATGCTTTTTCAAGAATTCTCAAGCGTTCAGACCTTCCGTCTCTGCCGATACATTCTACAAGACATACGTGTGCTGTTGTAATGCTAGAGGCTGGGGCTGATATGAAATACGTTCAAGAATATCTAGGACACGGCAGCATTAAAATAACCTCAGATGTATACTCACACATATCCAAAAAATTAGAACAGAGAAATACTCAGAAGATCGAGGCTTATACAGATAAGATATTCGGGGGCGATTTGGGGGCGGATTGAAAAAACATAAAAAAATTACAGTAATGCCCCCACAAAGAAAAACCCCAGAAGCCTTATGGCTCCTAGGGTTTCAGGTACTAGTACAACGTCATATATTGATCGCGTTCCCATTGGTGAACTTGTGTGCGATACATGTCCCATTCGATCTCTTTCAGCTCAAGGAAGTGCTGCAACGCGTGCTCGCCCAATGCTTCGCACATCGTCTCATCGCTCAGCAACGCTTCAAGCGATTCCTTCAAACTGGATGGCAAGCTCGGAATGCCTTCGGATACGCGCTCTTCTTCTGTCATAACATAGATGTTACGATCTGTTGGAGCTGGAAGAGCCGTACGGTTCTTAATTCCATCCAGACCTGCTTTAAGAATAACAGCCAATGCCAAGTAAGGGTTAGCAGATGGATCCGGGTTCCGTACTTCAACACGTGTGCTCAAGCCGCGGGAAGCTGGGATACGGATCATCGGACTGCGGTTGCTCGCTGACCAAGCTACATAACATGGAGCTTCATATCCAGGTACAAGGCGCTTGTAAGAGTTAACCGTAGGATTCGTAATTGCCGCAAACCCGCGCGCATGGTTCAATACGCCTGCCATAAAGGAACGGGCATCTGCACTAAGGCCACTTGAATCCTGCTCATCTACAAATGCATTATCGGAGCCGTTAAATAAAGAGATATTACAGTGCATACCGGAGCCATTTACGCCGAACAATGGTTTCGCCATAAATGTAGCATGCAGCCCATGTTGACGAGCTATCGTCTTCACGACCAGCTTAAACGTCTGAATTTGGTCAGCCGCTTTAATTGCATTTGCATATTTGAAATCAATTTCATGCTGGCCTGGCGCAACTTCATGATGCGAAGCTTCGATTTCAAAGCCCATTTCTTCCAACTTCAATACGATTTCACGGCGGCAATTCTCACCCAAGTCAGTAGGGGCAAGATCGAAATATCCCCCCTGATCATTCAGTTCCATTGTAGGATTGCCCTTCTCGTCTGTCTTAAACAAGAAGAATTCAGGTTCAGGACCAACATTCATTGCTGTGAATCCAAGCTCTTCCGCCTCTTTCAGCGCACGCTTCAAAATACCGCGCGGGCAGCCAGCGAACGGTGTGCCGTCTGGCATGTACACATCACAGATCATACGCGCTACACGATCTTCAGCCACCCATGGGAATATTACCCAAGTGTCAAGATCAGGAACAAGATACATATCCGATTCCTCGATACGTACATATCCTTCGATTGAGGAGCCGTCAAACATCATCTTGTTGTCCAATGCCTTCTGCAATTGGCTCGTTGGAATTTCTACGTTCTTGATTGTTCCAAGCAAGTCAGTAAACTGTAGACGAATGAAACGAACATTTTGCTCTTTAGCGATACGGATAATATCTTCTCTTGTGTAACCCACGTGGAACCTCTCCTTTATGTTCATTTATGATACTTATTTCGTAAAGAAACGGGACAATTCTCCTTGAATCAACGAGACTTGCCCGGGTCTCTTGCCGGCCATTAACTGCTGCTTAAGCATACGGTGCAATTGAGCATCGGACATTTCTTTGCGCTTCGACTCCGAGTCAGCGCTTAACACGGTTGCTTCGCTAGATTCCTTGGACATGGGATTCAGAACTTGCTTAATCCCTGCAATGTTGACGCCCTTCTCTATGAGAGCTTTAATCTCAAGCAGTCGTTCAACATCGTTAAATGAAAATAAACGCTGGTTTCCCGAGGTACGAGCCGGCATAATGAGTTCATGTTGCTCATAGTACCGAATTTGACGAGCAGTCAAATCCGTTAACTTCATTACGATGCCGATTGGAAACAACGCCATATTTCTGCGAATGTCATCACCCATCGTTCATCAACCTTCCTCATCGTAATACCGAATTAGGTTTATTCTAACCTTCGGAAGCAAAGGTGTCAACCCGTGTGAGCTAAACTAACAACAAAAAAACGCAGGTTGATGAAATAGTCCTCATCATAACTAACCTGCGCTTTTAGCTATTCTATTCTTATTGAATTATACGGTCATATAACAAACTATTTCACAAGGACATTTGAGCTGAGATTATACGCTCAGTAAGCCGCGATCGATCATCGTTTGTAATGCTTTTAACGCTCCCAGCTTAGCATGCGCGTACGTAAGCCCACCCTGCATGTAAGCCGTGTAGGGCTCACGTATCGGTGCATCAGCAGACAGTTCTAGGCTCCCGCCTTGAATAAAGGTCCCGGCAGCCATAATAACGGGATGCTCATATCCCGGCATGTCCCACGGTTCTGGTACAACGTGGGCATCCACCGCAGATGCTTGCTGCACTCCCTGCACAAAGGCAATCAAATGCTCTGCTGCATGGAAACGTATCGCCTGAATCAGATCCGTTCTTGGCTTAGACCAGTGCGGTGAGGTCTCAAAGCCTAGTTCTTCAAATAGTGCCGCTGCGAACACACTCCCTCGCACAGCCTGTCCGACAGTCGTTGGAGCCAAGAACAAGCCTTGGTACATGGCACGTGTCATTCCAAGCATAGCTCCAACTTCTCCTCCAATCCCTGGCGCTGTCAAGCGTTGTGCAGCAAGTTCCACATAGGCTTGGCGGCCAGCAATGTATCCGCCCGTAGAGGCTATTCCACCACCAGGGTTTTTGATCAATGAGCCCGCTATCAGATCAACACCGACTTCGGTCGGTTCTAACAATTCCGTAAACTCGCCATAACAATTATCGACAAATACGATCAGATCAGAGCGAATCTCTCGGATACGCTTTACCATCTCCCCTATTTGGTCAACGGTAAATGATGCCCGCCAGTCATAGCCACGTGAACGTTGTATTCCGATAACTTTAGTATCCTTCGTTATGGCAGCAGCAACTGCCTCCCAGTCCACTGCGTCTTGAGTTGTTAATGGTACTTCATTATACGATATACCAAAGTCGCGTAATGAACCTGTTCCATCACCATCTTTACCGATTACTTTGTGCAGGGTATCGTATGGTGTTCCCGTAATGTACAACAATGCATCACCAGGACGTAGTACAGCAAATAATGCCGTCGCAATTGTATGCGTACCCGATACGAAGTGTGGACGAACTAATGCTGCTTCTGCGCCAAACACAGTCGCATACACCTCGTCCAGCACTTCACGGCCTCTATCATTGTAGCCATAGCCTGTGGAGCTGGCAAAATGATAATCACTCACACGGTGGGTTTGAAAGGCATCAATAACTTTCCATTGGTTTCGTTCTGCAATACGTTCAATGTCGCGTACACTACCTGCTATTTTAATTTCTACTTGTTGTTCAAGCTGCTGTAAAGCGGATGAAAAATTCATGTATGCTCGTTTCCCCTTGCTGATCATGTTATTAATAACACTAATGACTAATCCTAACATGGATTAGCTCTGCTTCTCGTACTCTTTCAACTTATGTCCATGAACTTCAGCCGCCGCGCGGTCCAACCGTACACGCAGCAGCAATTGTTCGTCTTCTGTCTGTTGGTCTACTACTTCGCCCATCCGATAAGCAAGCGCAGCTAGATCCCCACGTGAAGCTGGAATCGAGTACGTAACTGTCTGTCCAATCAGATGCTCTTGGACCACCGTGCGTACCCGTTCCATATCCTGCTTTTCATAGGCACTAATGAGGAAGTGCGTACCGTCTTGATGAAGTAATTGCAGTTGTTCTTTAGAGCACAGATCCTTCTTATTGTATAACACAATCTCCGGCTTTGCTCCTGCCCCCAGCTCCTGCAAAATATTAGCGACTACACGCATTTGATCGTCCCGCATCGGTGACGAAGCATCAACGACGTGCAGTATCAGGTCTGCCTCATTTACTTCCTCCAACGTCGCCCGAAAAGACGCTATTAAATCATGAGGCAAATTCTGAATAAACCCTACCGTATCTGTTAATACCACTTCTTTGCCGTTCGGCAGTTCCCATGTACGAGTCGTCGGATCTAAGGTAGCAAACAATTGGTTTTCGATATAGACGTCCGCGTCAGTCAATTGTTGAAGAAGTGTTGATTTGCCTGCATTCGTGTAGCCTACAAGAGCTATCTGAATTACACCGCTCTTCTTTCTGCGTTCCCGATGAAGATGGCGATGCTTTACAACTTCCTCCAGTTGACGCTTAAGCTCCGCAATACGGTTACGGATGTGGCGCCGATCTGTCTCCAGTTTGGATTCGCCTGGACCTCTAGTGCCAATGCCTCCTCCTAATCTGGACAAATTCTTCCCATGTCCCGAAAGACGCGGCAGCAAATAAGAGTGCTGTGCCAGCTCTACTTGAATGATTCCTTCTCTCGTTTTGGCACGCTGCGCAAAAATGTCAAGAATAAGCTGAGTCCGATCTATAATTTTAGCATCTAACACTTGTTCCAGATTGCGTACTTGCGCGCCTGACAATTCTTGATCGAATATAGCAGTATTGGCTGCTAATTCATCCATAACCGCCTTTAGCTCCTGTACCTTGCCCTTGCCAATAAACCACTTCGGGTCACGAGTATCACGAGCTTGTGACATCGTGGAGACGACTTCCACACCTGCTGTCTCTGCCAATTGCACAAGCTCATCCAATGAGTATTGGGCATCGATACCGCTTCGTTTTACTTCGTCCGTGATAAGGGTTACCAAGACAGCTCGATCCGGAATCGCCTCGGTTGTGTCGTATGTAGTCGTTCGCATGTAACAGCGTAAGCTCCTTCGTCTAACAGTATCAATACAACTGACCTGTAAATGCAATGCAATACGATATACAGTATACCTCATTTCCGCTTGCATTTTAAATACAGTGCTCTTAACGTCATAAGTCCCAGCTAGCTAGGCATTACACGGGGTTTAAATTCAATAATCATGCCGACAAATGGTATATCATTAAATTATATGGATGCTCTTCTCTGAGCATCGTACCCTGTAATCGCCAGAATTAATATCTCGAATCCTTCGTAAGCAAATTGATATAACGATCAAACGGATCAACCGTTTGGCTGGGAGCTGTGTCATTCTTTTCAAAGTAATGAAAATCCTCGTTCGTTAAATTAATCAAATTTGATTTATTTATTTTCACTGAAGATAATTTCCTAGTTATTCTCACTGCGTGGTTTCGGATCGCTTTTTCCAACATATTTCTAATAAAACGAGCGTTACTGAAATTTTGCTTTATTTCCTTTTCTTTCACAATGTACTCTTTAATCTTATCAATTGCAGAAGGTTGGATAACATACTCTTTTTCAAAAGCCATCTTAAGTAAAATCTTTATCAATTCATCGATGGAATAGTCAGGAAAATCTACGTGCATGGCAAATCGAGAAGGTAACCCTGTGTTTAATTCCAATAAATCATTCATTTCTCGGGGATATCCAGCAATAATCAAAATAAAGTCATTACGCCGGTCTTCCATTAATTTCACTAAGCAGTCAATTGCTTCTTTCCCAAAATCTTTTTCCCCACCACGCGCCAGACTATAGGCTTCATCCACAAATAATACGCCGCCCATTGCCTTTTTAACTACTTCTCTCGTCTTCTGTGCCGTATGGCCGATGTACTCCCCAACAAGATCGGCACGATCTACTTCAAGCAGATGACCTTTAGAAATTACTCCAAGCTGATGAAACATCTTAGCTACAATTCTAGCCACTGTCGTTTTTCCTGTGCCGGGGTTACCTGAAAAGATCATATGATAAACTTGAGAATTTGCTTGCAGCCCCTCGGCTTGCCGAATTTTTTGAACACGCAGCATTGCGTATATTTCAAATACGATTTGTTTTACCTCATCAAGACCAATCATATCGTCAAGTTCATTAAAGGCTTCAGGAAACTCTTCAGAAATGGAATTGTTCATAGATTCATTCGGCTCAGGTGGTTGTATTGGTTCCGAATTGTTATTGAAGACTATGCTGATTTTTCGATCTTGAGTTGTAATAGAGCGATTATCACTTGTCACTTTAAATCACTCCTTCATTAAAAGCTGCACCCTGAGAGTCGCATCTCCTATTCTAGTCAGAGTGCTACGAATTGATGACCTATAACCCAGGAGGCACAAAACCACATACACACAATGTAATGGATAGTTGGCTGTCTCCTGAGCAGACTCAGCTTCGAATGTGCTACTTGAAAATGATCATGCATTAGATTCATCCTCTCGACAAGTTGTAGAAAGACAGCCTTTCTTTCATAAGCTTATCACTGCCGCTTATCCAACATATTCTATCGATAGCGAGGATATTAGCAGATTTAGAGCCACAGCTCGTCCCATTTCCACTTCGTATAGGCAAGGGTTTCCCTGCCAAAATGGTAGAAGGTTGAAAGCACCTTGCTTGCCACAGTTTCTACATGCAGCTGCTCATACCCCAGCTTATCCGCTATTTCATACGCCCTATTCCCATGAAAATCATGAGTGACAATCGTAACCGATGACCATTGATGTTCGCGAACAATAGGCTGTGCAAATTTTAAATTTTCCAATGTGCTTGTAGATGAATTCTCTAGCCATATAACCGACTCCGGAATTCCATGAGCAATTAAATACCGCTTGCTGCCTTCCGCCTCTGTATAAGTAGCCGTAGGCGTATCTTTGCCTCCAGTGACGATAATTTGCTTGAAGCGACCTTCATTGTAAAGCTTTACCACAAGATTAAGGCGCTCCTTTAACCCTGGGCTTGGCTCATCTCCCCATAGAGATGCTCCCAGCACAATGCCAACATCACTCGTTGCAAGCGAGTTGGCGTCGCTTGAGCTTGTTATTTTCCAAAGTACGTACCCTGTCCATAATAAACCTAACAGGAGCAGGGATCCGACCAACAAAACTAATTTACGTATCAGAACGGTTTTTCTCGATTTATTCTTACGAGCACTGCGCATTGGAGTTGCTGCATGATCCAACATTTTTGGCATATTATGGTCCTCCCTCAGGTAAAAAAGAAGCACGCAATTCAATTATTGCGTGCTTCTTCATGATCAATGATGACATTCTTATCTCTAAACTTTAAGACTTATGAATCGTAACCGTTTCAATCTTGACTACTTCTTGCGGCTTGCTCTGCTCCATCGTATCCGGGTTCTCTACCACTGGAGTTTTGGCTATCGCTGTCACCACATCCATACCACTCTTCACCTTACCAAAGATCGGGTATACAGGCTGCATGTTCAAGCTCCCGGCATCATCACCGGTACAAATAAAGAACTGGCTGCCAGCACTATTCGGCTGACTAGACTTTGCCATCGCTACTACTCCAGGCTCATATGATCGCTTACTGTCCAACTCGTCCGGGATCGTATATCCTGGTCCACCCATACCGTTGCCGAGCGGATCTCCCGATTGAACCATAAACGTCTCGATAATACGATGGAACGTAATGCCGTCGTAGTAATGTTCATTCGCGAGAAACACAAAGTTGTTTACGGTCTGCGGCGCTTCTTTGGCGAACAGCTCGATCTCAAATGTTCCTTTCGTGGTCTTCACTTCAGCCACATAGTTCGCATTCGTATCAATAGACATTTTAGGCATTTCAGCCCATGACTTGGCTTTGTTCTCGATGGGAGCTGACCCGCTTGCAGCGTTGTTTTCCGCTGGTGCAGCAGGCTTATTCTTTTGTCCGCAGCCAATAAGACTGATTAATAAGACGCTTAATAACAATAGACCTCCTGCTTTCCTTGCTGTCTGCCCTAACCACGTGGATGGTCGATTTGATTTCAACGTACGCTCGCTCCTTATTAAACGAATTGTAGGTCTTTATTTAAGCCGCTGGTGGGAAAGAAGTGGAATCCGCTCCTTGCCCGCCGCGCTCTTTATTTTTGTCAGGCTTACCGTTCTGATTATCATGCTTGCCTGTATTATTGGAAGTGCTTCCGCCAGTCTCGATACTGGAACCGTTACCCGACTGGCCAGAAGTAGTATTGTCAGTCCCATTATCTGGCCCTTCTGTACCGCCAGTTTCTGGACCGACGCTACCACTGTCTCCATTCCCATTGTTGCTGCCATTTCCTTCATTACCATTGCCGTTATTGCCGCCACCATTATTTCCATTGTTGCCGTTAGGATTGTCAATCTCTCCACCAGGCACGTTAGGGTCCACAGGATCTGTCACTGGCGGAACAACTGGATCTGGCGGCGGCTCGACATTCTCAGCTTCAATCTTGATTACAGCTTCGTTGGACTTGGCAGACTCTTCCGGTTTGTCCTCACTCGTAGCTGTCACATAATACGTATACGTTTCTCCGGCAAATACCCCAATATCTTCTGCTTCGTTTGCTTGAATGCCGGCTAATATTTTCGTAAATTGTGGGTCAGCAGTTGCTTTGCGATACAAGCTGTACTTGACGTTCTTTCCTTCAACAGCTTTCCAAGTTAACGAGATAGACTTGGTATTCTCAGAATAGGAACCCTGTAAACCAGATACTGCCGCTGGCGGTTTCGGCTTTTCATCTTCTTTAACATCCTCTGGCTTGTTGAATGATTGACTGTCAACCCCCTTGAGCGCTTGAGTCATAACTTTACTGAATAAGGCGGCAGGCTGACCACTGCTGCCAACAAGAACATGATTACTATCCGTCTTGTCATATCCCATCCAAACAGATCCTGTCCACTCTGGCGTGTAGCCGACAAACCACAAATCACGATTACCAGGACCATTATAGCCAGGTACAGAGTGCTGTGTAGAACCAGTCTTACCTGCAACAGGGCGATCCATCTTGGCCGCTTTACCTGTTCCGCTGTTAACCACTTCTTGCATCATCTGTGTCATATAATAGGCCGTCTTCTCTGACATTACTCGCTCAGGCTTAGGCACAGTATAGGTATACACATCAGTATTTTTACGATCTTTGATCTGCTTGATCGTATATGCCGGGTAATAATAACCCCCATTGGCAAACGCATTATATGCCTCCGCCATCTCGATAGGTGTTGTACCTCTCGTCATACCCCCAAGTGCAATAGACAGGTTGTAATCGCCCTTGTCCAGCTCAATTCCCAGCTGCTTCGCAAAATTAGTGCCGCTCTTGATCCCAATCTCGTTCAGCAGCCAAACAGCCGGCAAGTTAGTGGAACGTTTGAAGGCCTCTGTCATCTCAATCGGTCCCACATACTTGTTACGACCTAGGTCGGTCGGGCAATAGTTGCCAAAGCACTGCTTGTCATCACGAAGCGTTGACCATGGGAACCACTGACCTGACTCTATTGCTGGCCCAAATGATACGATTGGTTTAAAAGCAGAACCGGGTTGGCGTTTTACATTCGCACGGTTCCAACCTTTTTTTACATAATCACGTCCGCCAACCATTGCCATCAGTGCTCCATTTCGATGGTCGGATATGACCATTGAACCTTGGGATTTGATGTCATCTTTACTTTTCTCAAAGTTATCATCTTCACTGAACTCTTTAAAAACAGCGCGTTGTGCATCTCCATCCATCGTAGTATAGATGCTGAACCCTCCACGCAGCAATTCATCCTCCGTTAACCCTGTGCGCTCCTCAGCTTCCTGCACCATATAATCGACAAAGGCCATATACGCTGCATCGCCCTTTTCAGTCTGATCATTGCCACCATTTGACTTAAGCGGCACGTAATCAACAGCCGCTGCCTCTTCCATTTCCGACAACGTAATGTATTTTTCTTCATACATGAGGGACAAGACAACTTTACGACGTTCCTTGGAAAGCTCCGGATTCGAAATCGGATTGTATCGAGAAGGCGCCTTCGGCATCGCCGCCAATGTCGCCATCTGCCATACTTTTAATTTACTCAAATCACTTTCACCAAAATATCGAATGGATGCAGCCTTCACACCGTAAGCACCTTGGCCAAAGAAAATACGATTCAAATACATCGTAATAATTTCGTCTTTTGTATAGTGATTCTCCAAAGCTAGTGCAATAGATACTTCCGTTGCTTTACGGAAAAACGTCTTGTCACTCGTCAAAAACATATTTTTTGCCAACTGCTGTGTAATCGTGCTGCCGCCTTCCTTCAGGCTGCCGTGCATGACGTCTTTTACCATCGCACGTCCAATTGACCACAGGTCTACACCTTGATGCTCCTGAAAGCGGCGATCTTCCGTTGCAATAAACGCGTTTTCCAACATATCAGGAATCTCTCCTGCTTCTACAACTTCACGATTGCTTGCCCCATGGCCAAGCTTTGCAATCTCAATACCTTTACGATCAAACACGGTAGATGCTTCTGCCATTTGGAACATGTCTGCTTCTTTATATTCTTTCATTAATCGTTCGCCATTTAGCAAAATAAACAAATATCCGCCCACCGCACAAAATATCGCAAATGCGGTAGTGAAAAACATAAGCCACCAAGTCTTCTTCCATGACCATTTCTTTTTGGGCTTGGACATGCCGCTGCCACCACTACCACCATTGCCACGCTGACCAGAATTATTGGAATTACTTGTGTGACCGGTACTACT
Organism: Paenibacillus sp. ACRRX; assembly: GCF_022346885.1. Lineage (GTDB taxonomy): Bacteria > Bacillota > Bacilli > Paenibacillales > Paenibacillaceae > Paenibacillus_B. Next base: position 1,049,932 of record NZ_JAKRNK010000001.1, on the reverse strand, counting down.
AGCTCGTTGTCCTCGGTTACTGCGGGACAATTTATCATTTGTAGACATTCTTTCCGACTCCCTTTTCCGTGAGGATTTCTCTTTATTGCGCTGCTGGAGAAGATGAGTGTTATTACCCTTTCGTAGGCCGTCTAGAAACGGCAGCAAGCTGCACATCGCTCCAACCTTTCTCTGTACGCAAAATATACGGTTAAGATTCGACGCACTCGACTGGCCGCTGCCCTTCATTATCGTACTGGAACGATGCAGTCAAGAGGGTGGAGAATATCTGCTGTACACTCCAACGAAAAGAACAACCCCTTAGGGTTGTTCTTGACCGTACTATACATGTAGACGTTGCAAAGCCTGAAAAAGTTTCATTTCATTCTCAAGGAGCTGCGACAGCACCTTAAGCAACGGATTAAGATTCGTTCTGATGGTCCTGCATCAGGGATACGTTGCGCATCGGCGTGAATGTGGAGATCGCATGCTTAAATACCATCTGCTGGCGTCCGTCACTGTCTATGACGATTGTGTAATTGTCAAATGCGCGAATGATACCGCGAATCTGGAACCCGTTCGTCAAATATACAGTTACCGGAATGCTCTCCTTGCGTAGCTGGTTCAAGAAAGTATCTTGGATATTAATGGATTTATTCATCGTCCGTACCCCCATAATCTTGATATAGTGTTGAAATATATTCAACCTCTTAGCGAAACTTTCCTGCTACGATGCCACAAATTTGTGAGAAATGTTCATCATATCGTGTACTGTCAGTCACATCGACCCAATGAATGTCCTTCATGCGACGGAACCATGACAGTTGACGCTTAGCGAATCGACGGGTATCGCGCTTAAGCAGCGTGACAGCAGCCTCATAGGACGTCTCGCCTGCTAAATAAGCGGCTATTTCTTTATAACCCAGACCTTGCATCGATACAAGTGATCGGGAATACCCTCGCTGCAGTAATTGCTCAACTTCTTGGACAAGCCCTTCTTCAAGCATCTCATCAATTCGGGCCTCTATTCGTTTATATAGCAATTGCCTGTCCATTGTCAAACCAATAAAACACAAATCGTATTGTGGCTGGCGCTGTTGGACCTCCAACTGCTCTGACATTTTTTGACCTGTTAAACGAAATATTTCCAAAGCGCGAATCACTCTTCTTACATCGTTCGGGTGTAATCTTTCAGCAGATTCGGGGTCCACGAGCCGCAGCTGCTCATGCAGAACTTCGTTCCCCTGATCTTCCGCAAGATGGGCCATTTCTAGTCGGAATGGCTCATCAGATCCTTGTTCGCTGAACTCAAATCCGTAACATAGAGACTCCACATAAAGACCCGTCCCACCAACAATAAATGGAAGCTTATGGCGAGATGCTATATCTGGTATAAGCTCGCGACAACGATCCTGAAATTCAGCAACCGAAAATGGTTCATCGGGCTCATGAATATCCATCATATAATGTGGAATCCCATCGCGTTCAGCAAAAGGAAGCTTAGCTGTCCCAATGTCCATATGCCGATACACCTGCATACTATCACCTGATATGATCTCAGCATTCCAATGATGGGCCAATTGCAAACTCAATTTTGTCTTGCCGACCGCCGTAGGACCGACTAAAACAAGCAGTCGATGTCTAGGACTATTCGTTGCCGACAATGTCAATCACTCCATATGCTAATTTAGAACCTGTCCGCTCGACGCGGGTAAACCCCAATCGATTAAATTCCTCGCTGCCACGCAGCTCTTTCATAACAACCGTCTTGCGTGCTACACGCATCGCTTCATGCACCGCCTCTGCTGCCAATGGTTCGTGATTCGCTAGATGACGCAGCGGATCGATAGCCGCGGATTCTTGTACTGGCGTGCGAAACATCGGATCAAAATAAATCGTATCAACGGATCGATCAGGTAGACGTAATAACATGTCCAAGTAATGACTGTGCTCCATACGGATACGTCTCATCGCACGATTGATCTCTTCCACCTCTGACACATATGCGCGGAGCCCTTCTCTGACCAAAACAAACAACGGGAGTTGACTTTCGCAAGCTGTAACACTCCCCTTGTCGCCAACAGCCATGGAAAAAACAAGGGCATCGCCCCCTAATCCTGCCGTGCAGTCCAACACCGAAGCACCTGGTTTAATACGTGCCGCACGAATCATCGTGTCTGACTCCCCGTTCAGTATACGCTTTGATCGAATAAATGCCATGCTTGGATGATAGGTAAGATCCGCCTGTCCGATCTGTGTATAACGAATCCCAGAGTCCATCATAATCAGAAATTGGTCGTCACCATAACGTTTCCTCAATTGGGGAAACGATTGCTTTCTCCGAGTCGTATACAGGCAACCCAGTTCCTTCGCCAGCGATTGAGCTTGAGCAATGACATGAGGCGAAGTCGAATCACCTGTCGTAATAATCATAGGTTCCTCCTCATTATAAACGGTACTGAAACGTAAATACAAATGCTCATGTACCCTAAATCGTATATGTGCCTATCACATAATACGCTTAAACATCTTTTCCAGATCATGATTCGTGAACTTGATGATGATCGGCCTGCCATGCGGACACGTAAACGGCTGCCTGCAAGCGCCTAGCCTGGCGATTAACATATCTGCTTCCTCTTGTGTAATCCGCTGGTTGGCTTTGATGGAGGCTTTACAGGAGCACATAATGGCCGATGCTTCACGCATTGTAGTGATGTTTGGAGCTTTTTCATTTAGCACCCAATCCATCATTTCTTGAATGAGACCTTCTTCCTCCCCATTCGGAAACCAGTAGGGATGAGAACGAATCAGGAATGTCTGAGCACCAAACGGCTCTACTGCTATCCCCACATGCTCCAGCAGCGGCATACGTTCTCGAATACGACCTGCTTCATTCGGTGTAAGCTCGATTGTTAATGGAATTAGCAGTTCTTGAAAAGCATCGATCGGTTTACCGAACTTGTCTACATAGTATTCATAATTGACACGTTCATGTGCTGCATGCTGATCTATTAAATATAATCCTTCTTCATTGCCACAGATTAAGTAAGTACCATGCAAAGAACCAAGATAGGACAAGGCCGGAAATGGGGGGAGAGCGGCATCTGATGCCGAGCTCTGCTCCATTACTTTGTTCCATGCAGCGACAGTTGTACGATTAACAGGTGTACGTTCTTCTCTCTGTGATTGCCGGTTGTGGACATAGTCCGCCTTTGTTGGTTGATAGAGCACTTGCGATCCCTGATCTCTATTCGATAATGCACTGTCATCAGGCACTGCCCCTGTATTACGATGAACTTCATAATTAGCCGCATGCTCACGTTGTAGATCAGGATTGACGGGTGCACGGCTTGTCAGTCCATGATCTCCCGCTTCCTTCTGATCCGTTGAAATAGGCGCTGCCGATTGCAGTACATCTTCTGCAGCTTTAGCCTGCTCCGCTTGCACGTCAGCAGCCTGTAGAGCAGTATCCTCCATATGTTCGGTTTCAGCAGGCTGTGGAGAGGCTGCATCTAGGACATCATTTGGAATTTCCATTTTATTAGGGCGATTGAACTCTTCAGCCTTAGCATCAGGCAAAGCTATATTATTATAGGCCTCCGCAGCACCCCTATGATCTGCATCTGGAAAAAGTTCCCTCTTACTAGTGGGATTCCCTTCCTTTGGTGTGTGAAACACAAGCGAGCCTCGCGCTTGCATCGGTATGCCTTGTTCATTTGTAGAAGCGGCCCAATCCATTTGAGCTTGCTCGACATAAGTTTTCACTTTCGCTTTAGGAGTGGGAACCGCCTTCGGAATGAGCGTCTGACCGACAAGCTCCTGGCGGAAAGCCAGTTCCACGCACTCAGACAGTTCTGTTTCCTTGCTGAAACGCACCTCCATCTTGGACGGATGTACGTTAACATCCACCAGGGTCGGGTGCATTTTCACCTGCATGACAATGACAGGATAACGATTGATTGGTAATAACGTATGATACGCCCGCAGCGCCGCCTGATTTAACGGAAAGCTCCTGACATAACGTCCATTTACAAACCAAGACATAGCATTTCGATTAGAGCGTGTGAGTTCAGGTTTCCCGATATAACCTTCTACATCGTAATCCAAATGCTCTGCTTTTACTTTAATCATCTGCTTAGCGGTGTGGACACCATATACTGCAGCAATGACTTGTAATAGATCGCCGTTACCCAATGTTTGCAGCAGCATATTCTCGTTATGTTTAAGAGAGAAGCCAATCTCGGGATATGACAAGGCTAATCGATACATCAGATCAGATATATGTCCGAGCTCTGTCTGAATTGTCTTCATATACTTTAATCGTGCCGGTGTATTATAAAACAGTTCTCTTATCGTAAATGTTGTGCCTTGCATCGACTGTGCTGGCTCATGCGTCAACAGATGCCCACCTTCGATGACAATCCGGCGTCCCAAGCCTGTAGACTCTGTAGAAGTAACCACTTCTACCTTAGCTACCGCGGCTATACTGGGAAGAGCCTCACCGCGGAAACCTAGACTGCGAATCGAAAATAAATCACGATTCGAACGAATCTTGCTAGTAGCATGGCGTTCGAAAGCGGTCTCCACATCATCCTCCGCAATACCAGATCCATTGTCTTTTACCTGAATTAACTGGAGACCTCCCTCTTCGACGACCACATCAATATGTCTGCTGCCAGCATCAATTGCATTTTCAACTAATTCCTTCACTACAGATGCTGGACGCTCCACTACTTCTCCAGCAGCAATCTGGTTCGCAAGCTGATCATCCAGCACATGAATAATAGCCATCGTCTCACCCCGTCCATTTGAGCATTCCATTCAGATGAAGCATTCATGTCAACGCCGATCATTGTATCATACTTACCGTTTATGGTACTTTCTTCTTAATATAACTGCTTAATATTTCTTCTTAAAATGCAAACTAATACTTCATCTTCCGTGCCGAACGCATCAATTCATGCAGTTGATTCATCGCTTCAAGCGGCGTCATAGACATGACATCGACCTCCTGCAATGCTTCCAGTAACTTTAATGCTTGCTCGGTGCGAGGATCCGTTTGTTCCATACTCATTTCCTTCATAGCAACCGGATGCTCTCCATCCCCAAACCCTTGATTCGGGGTGAAAGGTACCTGCTTGTCGCCGACTGCATTGTCTGCTTCAGCGGTTGCCGCCGCTTGTAATCTTGCCGCACTCAAATCTTCTGACTTATCCTTCTTATCAGCATGTATGTTCGGACTGGCAGACTGTATTCCAGTTTCTTCACCGAATAAAGACAGTTGAACCAGCTTTGATTCCCCTTCCCGTTCAGCACTTGATGGATGCGTAGTATCAGGATCTGAGACTTGTACCGCTTCTCCTTCATAATTCGTGAGCAGATCATATGCTCTTGTTATTATCGTATCAGGAAGTCCTGCTAGCCGAGCACAGTAAATGCCGTAACTTGTGCTAGCCGCTCCTGGAATGAGTTTACGCAGGAAAGTCACGTCATTGCCGTTCTCCTGTACGGCCATGCAGACGTTGGTCAAACGTGTCAATCTGTCCTCTAAGTGCGCCAGCTCATGAAAATGCGTAGACACCAACGCCTTGCAGCCGATACGATGATGTACGTATTCGATTACCGCTTGTGCGATGGACATCCCTTCGCTGGTGGAAGTGCCTCGCCCGAGTTCATCAATGACAACCAGGCTGCGCCTTGTTGCTTTCTCGGTCATCACCTGAATATCCATCATTTCAACCATAAACGTACTCTGTCCGCCGATCAGATCATCTGCCGCACCAATCCGTGTGAAGATACGGTCTACTAAAGGAACGGATGCGACGTCTGCTGGAACAAAACAACCTATTTGAGCCATAATACAGATTAACGCCACTTGGCGCATGTAGGTGCTCTTGCCGGCCATATTGGGCCCGGTTATGAGCAGCATGGAAGATTCCTGCTCATGAAGTGCAGTGTCATTAGCCATAAAGCTGCCCTGCTGCATAACAGCCTCTACGACAGGATGCCGCCCATTGGTTACATCCAGGTCATAGCCGTCATGCAACGTAGGCTTCACAAAGCGCTGCTTGGCACTTACGGTCGCAAGCGATTGGTACACATCCATCTCTGCCAGTGCTTCCGCCAACGTTTGCAAGCGCCGGATATGATCATTAATGCGTTGACGCAGTTCACTGAACAACTCATATTCAAGCCCAACCATCTTATCTTCGGCCTCTAGAATTAATGCTTCTTTTTCCTTTAATTCCGGTGTAACATATCGTTCAGCATTTGCAAGCGTCTGCTTGCGTTCATAGCGTCCTTCAGGCAGTGCTGCCAGATTAGACTTTGTTACTTCGATGTAATAACCAAACACTTTGTTGTACCCGATCTTGAGCGACTTGATGCCAGTCGCTTCGCGCTCTTTCCGCTCTAACTCCGCAATCCAGCGTTTCCCGTTCACACTCGCTTCGCGGAGCTTATCCAAATGAGCATCATAACCCGTCTTAATCAAATTGCCTTCACGTGTTGATACTGGAGGTTCTTCAATGATAGCGTGCTCGATCCACTGCGCAATATCTTGACATGCGTCCATTTGATTGGCAAGTTGCTGCAGCGTTGTTGAAGACATGTTCAGGCACAATTCCTTCAGCTGTGGCACGCGTTCCAATGACAGCTTCATCGAGATCAGGTCCCGACCGTTCGCCGTTCCGAACGCGATACGCGCGACTAGGCGCTCCAAGTCGTAGATTGCAGAAAGCTGCTCGCGCAGCTCCTCACGCCAAATGAGCTGGTGATACAATGTATTCACTGCTTCAAGGCGTTCTTCGATGCTTGTCCGGTTCAGCAGCGGCTTGTCGATCCAACGACGCAGCAGTCTTCCACCCATCGAAGTCTCCGTTTTGTCAAGCAACCAGAGCAGCGACCCTTTCTTAGCCCGCTCTCGCACCGTCTCCGTTAGCTCCAGATTCCGGCGGGTAAATGGATCAAGTACTAGATATTGATCCGGCTCCAACTCACGAATTGTCGTTAATTGGCCGAGTGACCGCTTCTGCGTAGTTTTTAAATAAGCCATCATCATACTGATGACATGCTGCCGCTCAATCTCAAGGCGGCCCCATACCGATTCACCAAATTGTTGCCTTGCCAATAAATCATCTCGCTCTGGCCACGCCGTGAACAGAACATTCCGATTCCAAGCACTGGTCAACGGCTTGACTTCTGCCAACAGGGCCTCGTCTCCAATCATCTCATTTGGAGCATACACATTTAGCTCGTCCATCAGCCATCCAGTTCCCTTTGGCGCCGAGGACACTAGCAGTTCCCCAGTAGTCAGATCGCAGGCTGCCAATGCATGCTTGCCGTTAAGTTCGGTTATTCCGATCAGATAACGATTGGATTTCTCATCTATCGATTTACCTTCCATCACGGTACCCGGTGTAACAATCCGTACGATTTCCCGTCGCACTACCCCTTTTGCTGCAGCAGGATCTTCTACTTGCTCGCAGATCGCTACCTTATAACCCTTCTCGATCAAACGTTGAATATAATTTTCAGCGGCATGATAGGGGACACCACACATCGGGATCTTCTCTTCTGTGCCCCCTCCTCGTCCGGTTAGCGTAATTTCCAGTTCTTTGGATGCTAGCAGAGCATCATCAAAAAACAACTCATAAAAGTCGCCTAAACGGAAAAATAAAAAGGCATCCTCTGCCTGTTTCTTTACCGCCAGATATTGTTGAATCATTGGTGTATAAGTTGACATCATATACCTCCATACCCAGTCATCATTGATTTATGATAATAATAAGAACGATGTATTCTGCTGTTCGTCTTTATGCTCTTTAATCCTTAACAACATGCTTCCGTATCGAATGCACACACTGCACATAAAAGTCCTATCTGTTATCATAGCAAAAAAAGAGCGATTCCTCACCCTGCAGATGATGACAGAACACAAAACATCACTGTCACAACCATACAGAGCGGATATCATCGCTCTCATTCCAAGTCCAATTCAGCTCAATTTTTCTTATTAATCGTTCAATACTTATGCGAGCGTTCACGTTCGCTAACACATATACATCAAGCAATCCTTCCACCGCATCGTCCCTATAAATATCTCTTGCCCCCCGCTGAAAGGCATCAGAAACTTTCCGCAAGGCACCACTTCGTCTGCTCAACTGTTTATAATGACGCACAACCAAATCGGTAAGCACTAGAACATCTAACGTTAACACAGGACAGCAAGCAAAATTTGGCAGCGTGCGATATTCGAATCCACCGGCTCCGCCATGCTCCTGCGACCTAACATCGCCGAGTGCCCCGTACTTGGGTCTGCGTCGTAAAGCAGCGCTTGACTCTTCCTGCTCCAAGAGGCTAATCGGAAGTGCTACATACGAATCCAACGCACGTACAAGCTCACTTGTAACTGTAATTCCAGACATGTGAATATGACCTCCCAGTGGAAACCTTCCACGAGGCCGTCCACCGGCATGCCACAACAATGAGCTGCCACTATCAGTCTGATCTGCCTTTGTCAGTGTATCCACTTGCCTGCTCGTATGGAATCCATTTGCACTGTCAATCACTTTCGCAGCAATTCGCATGGCTCCTTCTAATTCTTGTACAAGTCCTGCTGGAGTTGATGACGGCAATGGCCGCAATTCCATAATGGGGTAACTTACGTTTCCATTCACTCGAACCGCATCACATCCAGCAATCCCGCTGCGCGGCAAATATCTTGCAGCCGATATAAATTTACGTCTCAACGAGTCGTATAATATATATTCCATGTCTAGACCATATTTAAGATCATTATAGGCCCTTCTCTCTTCACGCAGAATGGAAATCGCGGCTGCAAGCAAGCTGTGTGCATAAGCATCCCACACCCATGCTGGGACACCTTGACGGGACACTGGACTAGTCAAGAGGACAACATCACCTGCCTGAACATCGTCAATGGTGTGCGCTCCATATAGTTCATGCTGCGTTCCACTATGTACATATTGGACCGTTACTTGTAACGTATCCCAACCAAGCGCATAGGCGGCTCGAATGGCCAACTGAGATAACCTTTTGTATGGAGGCTTGCTCCAGTCATCAAGCTGTCGATGCATAAATTTGCCGCTTGGCTGAAACAAGCTATGCCCAGCTGCTGCGACTTCTAACTGATTGACCCAAAAAGTTATCGTTCTTGCATATGAAGTTGCTGCAGGCATATACTTCCCATGCCATACCGCCTGTTCGGATACAGGTATACCAAATAACTTCAGACGCCGCCGCATCGTTTCGTCTGTCCATTCATAACTATATCGATTCAATAACAGCAATCGAGACTGCTGCTCTAACTCTAATTTAGCGAAGTGCTGCGTCAATTTTGTCCTCCAGCCTGCACTTCCAATTAGCCAATGAAAGAGAGCCCCACCTTCGGATACTGGAAGGACAGGCATGATCGAATCACCCTCCTCCCAGATCTGAATGTACGATACCGTCTGGACCGTCACGACGCCCCCTCCCATCTGCCTCAAGCCCATTTCTTCATTTTCAAAAAAAAGGAGGGCTATCGCCCTCTACGTCATGCACTTTCGTGCATACGTTAAAGTATGCCTTAGAAAAGAGAAACCGCCGCAAGGGCTTGCGGCGATCTTCTTACACTTCCTCGTCCGTCAAGTCTGGATCCAAATCATCGAATTCGCTGGTATCCCCGCTAAAATCAAATGTTTTGTCATCAAGATCAAGACAGCCGTTCGGACTAACTTTAACGCATACCTTTGTTTCTGCAACCATTTCCACTGCGAATTCGCGCTCCACGCGAATCGCAACACTCGTTCCGCTTGCCGAAACCGTAGCTTCTACGCAGTTAGGCTCCTGTGTGGATTCAGCAGATACTTCCTCTGTTGACGCACGGTGTCTCGGATCAACATACGATAAAGGAACGAGGTCTACATACGAAACTGTTTCTTTGGCAACATCTGTTTGCGAGTTGTTATTGTACGAATACCAGATGTTAATGTCGTAAGTACCGATAACCTCAATCCCATCCCCCGCCCGCACCGCCTCATATTGATGGTTTATAATCCATGCCCCCAATATGCTGGTCGGATTGTGAGGCGGAGTGACCGTATGTGTGACGACGGAGAACTTACGACCTTTGCCGCAAACCGCTTTCGTGATAATCTCCCGGCAATGGTTGTTATCTGAAATTGCCATCCTTTGGACCTCCTCCATACAATCATTCAATTAAAGTGTATGCGCGATGTGGGCTTATGTTACTACTCCAACAAAATTATCCGAAAAAATAATAGCCCTGTCGCCTGATACACGATAATCATTTAGAGCATTACCTATACTCTGATTGTTATGACACGATGCACGGATTGACCTTCCTACTATTAAAGCTTATAGAACTGATTCATAAAAAATGAGTTAAAACGTATGAATTCACATTATGTTCGTATGACGTTCGTCAAATAATGAGCCTGATATTGCCGGATTGGATTAACGGAAATTCTGCTAAAAATACGTTATGTCATCGTTTAAAGACAGAGGTGTATCTTCTCCTTGACGTCACCTTAATACCTACAGCAAGAGGACACCCGCTAATAGATCAGATGTCCTCATTACATGTATCTTGTTATTTCAGGTATGGTTCCACTTATGCACCTGCGACTTATCGATCAGTATTTTGAAATAAACACTTGTGCAGATGCAAATCCCTGTCCCAAATAGCCATACAGCCCATAATCGGTATACGTAGCGTTGATCGCGCCAAGCTGCTTGACTGTTCCGTCCTTGAGCACACCTTTAACAGCTACAATTAATGTATTGTGTTTGCCCCACGTCGCGTCTGGATACGACATATTAAAGTCAGTGACATTCACAATGTCTGCACGAACAACCTGAATGGCTGCAACTGGTTTACCCAACAGCTTAGCATCGCCTGTTTGCGAAATTTCGAACACGTCAATCCAATTCTCTATTTTGGGCTCTTTATTTTTGTTCAGCATGCGCCATACCCATTTGGTATTGTCAAGTAGCGCCCGATTGGACCCTGGATTGTACGTCCCTGTGTCATAAAAATCAAGTGGACTGACCATTCCCCAATAATAGCTGTTGTATTTATTCTCATCCATGTTCCACATACCATGTTGGGTATTCCACATCGTTCCATTGTACGCATAACCATAGTCCTTGTATGCCCGATCAGGATTAACGCTGCCGCCACTAAACTTCCCTAGCGACACCCTTTTAAAAGGTGATATCCCTGAGCCGTCAATCTCTAGCCCACTGCCGCCAATCGTCATTCCCCCATAACTGTCACACATAAAGACATTGTTCCAGCCAAGAGTGATGCCGAACTCGCGCCAGCCTCCCTGCTCATCAGGTGCGCCAATATCCAGCCCTGTCTGATCACGCATCGGGTCCCCTTCTGCATACGCTTTCTTGCCATTTGCTTTCCACAAGCTAATCCCTTGGTTCATGGAGTCACCAATGAGTTCTTCTCCAGGGTACGTTCCTCCCCCCTGAAACTGCCAACCAAAGCTAAAATTGTTGACGTTAAACCGCTTAAAACGTTGAGTGGTGTAGTCATACCATGCATTAACTAAAATCCAGAGTTCCGTGTACTCTACCCCACCGCGTATCCCCGTTAGAACCGCAAAATGGTATTTCGACTGCTCGCTCAGGTCCCCGCTCTCACGCATGCTTAGACTCCGATCTACCGTCGCATTTTTCAACCATACTGATCGAAACGCGTCAGATAGCGTTGGCAGCTCATCATTTGTCACGTGGTACGTACCTAAGCAAAAGCCCTCGTCTGCATCGGTCAGGTACAAACACAGCACGTTATCGTTAACAACAGGCAACGAATAGGTACTGTGCTGCACGATCACTGGCAAATACCCACTGACATGGTTCGGCTGATCGTTAAACACGACACGGACAGCCGCTTTTTCAGGATGAACAGAAAAGACAAACCCGATATGAATCAGGTTGTTGAGTTGAGGCACGCTCCTCACCACCCCATCTTGTCTCAAGTAGGGACTATACTCACAATGAGCATAGTCCCTTTACTCATATATTAACTGCAAGCGTCAAATATTCTTGCAGCAGACATTACTCATGTACTTCGCCATCCAGCGTATCCTTTTTATCTTTCTTTGCTATCTTCAAGTAGTCTCTTAACTCGCGGAACACCTGCAGAATAGCCGCCCGCACCTCAAATTCTTCACGAGTCTTTGGCAGTTCCATCTCTCTAATTTGCGGCTCCAGCTCATTGAGAAGTCGTTCTGTCTTACCGGTGTAACGAGGATTCTTTACATCCTCGCTCAGCTGTTCAAACAAATCTGCGACAAGATGGCAGTATGGTAGGGACTGGTAAATCTGCGCCAGAAGCAGCAGCATGCTTTGGATTGAGTCAAGCTGAGACTTTCTCATATAGAAATAAAGCAGCCAATGTTCTTCAATCTTCGTTTCCTCTGTAGGCATAATACGATTCTCCAACGCTTTTGAAGCGACTTCAATACCGTCATCAATCTTAGCTGCCGCCTCCATTAATTCATGTCCGTCCCATACGTACGTAGTATCCCGCAAATTGTAGCTGATTTGGAGAAAAATGCTGGAGAAGCTGTTATCTACATCTGTTCGATCCTGAATCAACTTCTCATCTTCCTTCGGCATATAGGCCATATTCACAAGAGTTGCCGAGCCAAGACCGCACACGAGCAGCAGTACTTCGTTCCAGACGGATGCAAGTGTCGCCTCGCCCGAAGCATACAAATGAAACACAACAACCGCACTTGTTACAATACCTTGTTTAAAGTTCATTTTAGCTACAATAGGGAATGTCAATAAAATATAAGCAGCCAATACCCAAAGTGAAAAACCGAACACTTTAAATAAGAACCACGCAACCAGAAGACTGACAATAGAAGCAAAGAAACGAGACGATACTGAGCTCAAGCTCTTTTTTCGGGTAACATCTACGGCCAATATTGCTAACGTCCCCGCTCCCAAATGGCTGTTTAGCCCGAGCTGCTCCGCCACCAAAATAGCCATAATAGCAGCAATCGCGGTCTTGATCACACGAAAGCCGACAAATCCAAACAACATGATGAGTGCTCCTTCGTTCAATAGCATGATGTAAAAGATTGTGTTGATAAGCACTTTTACTTGCGAAATCAATTAAACGTTTATTCCTCTAGTTCCTGGTGTAACGCAGAAAAAGCGAGCTTAGCGCTCGCTACTTCAGCAATTGATTACGAAGCTCAGACATCTGCTGGTCCCAAGAGAAGGATGCCTTTGACAACTCGACCAGCTGATCCTTTGCCTCTTGCGGAACTGCCCCGCCTTGATACTTATAGTTTAATTTGTGCTCCGTAGAAGCCCAAAAATCCATCGAGGAAGTGCGTAGTTGGATTTCGGCAGGTACCCACAATACTTCTTCAGATAAAATTACCTGCGTTTCTACGACCAAATGCAAGCTCTTGTAGCCACTTGCCTTCGGGTTCTCGATGTAATCCTTCACTTGAACCACACGCATATCCTCACGATTCTCGATATGCTGCTTTAGCATGTAGACGTCATCGATAAACGTGGTGACGATTCGCATTCCCGCTATATCTCGTATTTGCTCACATACAGCAGCTTGATTAAACGCTATGTTCTTCTTCTCTATTTTCTTAAGAAGCGACAACGGATTTTTTACACGTGCCTTCATATGCTCAATCGGCGAATAACCGAACTTGGTTTTCCACTCTAGGTCAATAATTTGAAAATCACTTTGGAGCTCATTCAACGCCATCTCATACTTATGAAAAAAGGCACCCCATGATCTTTGAATCAATTCAAACATTTCAATTCGGTTTACCTGCAACTTCATCCTGCTGACTCCTCCATGATGCTGCCCTTCGCAAATAGGCTCAGTTATCATTATTCCCTTATTATTTCTTAACAAGATGTCGCTATTATAACATGTCCAATCATCAGTTTCCTCGCGATAGTTGTTAAGCTTCCTTGAAGATTATCCGACTCTTTTTCCTACAATAATCAAATCTCTTTCAATCCCGTCAAGCTCCGCTACTTTGGGCAGGCAAGCCCACTGCTCAAAACCGTAACGTTGAAACAAGGCCAGGCTGGGCTCGTTATGGCCAAAAATAAAACCTAACAGGGATCGGATTCCAAGTTCAGGGCAGGCCTCCATCGCACGTTCCAACAAATATTTTCCAAGACCATGTCCTCGGTAGCGCTCGTCAATATAAATGCTCACTTCTGCCGTCGCATTGTAGGCTGGTCTTCCATAGAAAGATTGAAAGCTGAACCATGCACATATTTCTCCGTCCTGTTCCACAACCCACAGTGGTCTGAAGTCTGGTGTATGCTCTTGGAACCACCCTTCGCGGCTCTGTACCGTTACAGGGCTAGTATCAGCCGTAACTAATCGACTCCATACCGTCGAATTATAAATATGTACAATCGCATCCAGATCGTCCCTTTGTGCGTCTCTTATCGATAAGTTGTCCAACATGTGCGATCACGTCCTTCATGTACTAAGTTCTCCACTGCGAATAACACTCACCTAAACATTTTATAACAGGAATCGAATAATTGGAATCGGCAGCGCACGAAGGCCCCGCAGCTCCATAAAAATGGATGCAGGGCAGCTATCAAAAGTTACTTTTGCAGCCATCGACGTTCCAGATAATCCACAATCTGATACATAAAGGTCGCCACTATCGCTATGAGGACAAGCGAAGCTAACACCAATGTAAAATTAAACACTTGAAAACCATATATAATTAAGTAGCCAAGACCAACCTTGGATACGAGAAATTCACCAACGATGACACCTACCCAAGATAAACCAACGTTGACCTTTAGCGTAGAAACGATCGCGGGGTACGACGCAGGTAAAATGACCTTCATAAAAATAACGTCTCTTCGGCCACCAAATACTTGAACAACCTTTACATAATTTGGATCAACTTCACGGAAAGCGTTATATACAACAATTGTAGTAATCATCACCGTGATAGATAGTGTGGTCACGACAATAGCAGTAAATCCAGGACCAAAACCAACAATAAACAACGGTCCAAGTGCTACTTTGGGCATACTGTTAAACACAACCATATAGGGATCAAGCACTTTTGCAAGAAATCGGGACCACCATATAACAATAGCAAGAAGCGTTCCAAGCACGGTGCCCAGCAAAAAACCAACGATGGTCTCGCCAACCGTCATACCAAGATGGGGCCATAGGCTGCCGTCAATCATATCTTTCCAGATCTGATATCCTACTTTGCTAGGGAAGCTGAAGAGCAGAGGATCAATCCATTTTAGTCGCCCTGCTATTTCCCATAGAGCAATAAAAACAACGAGGATAAGCAGTTGTGTTGCCGATACTTGAAGTTTAAACTTGCGCTGTTGCTTACGAAAATCATCATATGTCTTCATCACAAGCGAAGAGGAGCGAAATGGAGCGCCTGGCACACGATTGTTAGGCATTGTTTCTCCCCCTGACCTTGCGATCTGATGCCTCTAATTCTTTCCATACCTCGTGGAACAAATCATTGAATCCATGCTGTTCTCTAGCATAGAAAGGCTGTGCAGACCGAATCGGTTCTGGCACTTGAAACGAACGTCTCATACTGCCAGGGTCACGGTTCAAGACGATGACGCGGTCACTGACTGCGATTGCTTCTGACAGGTCATGTGTCACCAACACTGCCGTTTTCTCACGCGCCTTGAGTGTCTCCACAATCAGATCTTCCAGCTGCAACTTAGTCTGATAGTCAAGCGCTGAGAACGGCTCATCTAGCAGCAGCAGCTCTGGTTCCGTCGCTAGGGTCCGTACCAACGCTACTCGTTGTCTCATTCCGCCAGACAATTGATGGGGGTACAACTTCTCCGTTCCGCCTAACCCCATACCGTCAAGCAGATTAAGTACACGTTCCTTCGTCACTTCGTTTAACTGCTTTGTTAACTCTAGACCAATGCATGCATTGTCCATAATCGTCCGCCAAGGAAACAAATAATCCTGCTGCAGCATATAGCCTATATAAGGTGTCGTTCCTTTTATGCGATCGCCATTAATTAATACATCGCCCTCTGTCGGATCAACAAGTCCTGCTATAATCGACAACAGTGTCGTCTTCCCGCATCCGCTCGGTCCAACAAGAGAGACAAATTCGCCGGGCGCGATCGAGATTGAAAGCTGCTCGACAGCGAGCTTAGCTTCTCTCTCATTGACATATACATGCGTTACATTACGCAGTTCGACCGTCGGAAGCACGGAGACCGCCTCCTTTCTTCATCATCCACTCACTTCTCATTTCACGTTAGTCTGCGCATGCTCTGCGTATTGATTGTCCACGAGCTTATCAATTGCGACATCTTGCTTTAACTCGCCTGCTGTCCGCAGTACATCTAATAAGTTGCTCCACTCTTCTTGGTCAAAAGAAGGATCGGATGCATAAGAACCTTGCTCTTTATACCGCTGCACGGCACGAATTACAATGTTACGATCCGCGTCTTTGAAGTAAGGAAGAATGGCTTCAGCAATTCGCTCGGTACTATTGTCAGCAACCCAAAGTTGTGCTTTATAGAGCGCGTTCGTAAATTTTTGTGCTGTGCTTGGATGTTTCTTTAGAAAACTTCCTTTTGACATATAAGCGGTATAGGGCAGTTTTCCGCTTTCCACCCCGAACGAAGCCACCACATGTCCTTTTCCTTCTTGTTCAAAGATCGACGCCTGCGGTTCAAAAAGCTGTACATATTCTCCTGTTCCAGAAGCATATGCAGACGCAATATTTGCAAAATCAATGTTTTGGATCAATTCCAGATCCTCATGAGGATTAATGTGATGCTTCCGCAGCGTAAATTCGCCTGCCATTTGCGGCATACCGCCTTTTCGCTGTCCTAGAAATGCCTTACCTTTCAAATCATTCCACTCGAAAGTATCCTGCTTGTTTCTTGCCATCAAAAAAGTACCGTCTGTCGCGGTTAGTTGTGCGAAGTTGATTACGGGATCATCCGCCCCTTGCTGGTAGACATAGATTGATGTCTCTGAACCAACCAAAGCAACGTCGATAACACCCGATAAAAGTGCCGTCATCGTCTTGTCGCCACCCGCTGTTGTCTGCAGTTCGACATCCAGACCTTCATCTGCAAAAAAGCCTTGAGACAGCGCAACGTATTGTGGAGCATAAAAGATAGTTCTTGCCACTTCGCCCAGCCGAACTTTCTCTCGTGCTCCCGAGCTGCTGCTGCATGCGCTCAGTACAACCGACATGATGAGGACAACAACAACTACAGCGTTTCCTGCCCTTTTATAAACCCGCATTCTGAACCCCTCCTCCACATTCCTTTCATTGCACCTGCAACTCCCGTTTCGTTGCAAGTCGTTCTTAGTGCATCGTATGCGGATAATCGCCTATTGGTTAATAGAGCTTGCAGCGCCAGCTCAAGATGCACAACGCAGATGAACAAACAAAAGAAGCTCTCGTGTCATACACGGGAGCTTCTTTTTACACCTATTGAAGTGATGAGCAGCCTTCACATCACATTACCCTTTTTGGGCACACTATCGACTCTTTACGATTAATTCGACTGCTTCCTGAATGACCTCATCCGGATCTTGCCCTGCCTCAACTTGTTCCCGAATACAATGTGCGAGATTCTCGCCGATAACGACCCCTATCGTACGATCAACCGCTGTCCGTACCGCCGAAAGCTGTGTTACAATACTACGGCAGTCTTCCCCCTTCTCAATCATATTTAAAATCCCTCGAATTTGTCCTTCTACCCGCTTAAGTCTGTTTTTTACAGCATCATTATATTCCATCGTATGAACTCCATTTTGATTAAAATAAATTTAATATTGATCACTTTCTTGTTCCTATCATTTACCAATCAACATCCACTTACCTTAGGATTGAGGGTCATATAAATAAGTTTAAGCCCGAATCGTCCGCATCGCTTAAATAAGTAGCTACCCCACCTAGCTGCACACCCGGCAGCAATTCATCGGCTGTGAAACCCATCAACTCCATACTCATGGTACAAGCGACAAACTTGACACCCGCCTCCATCGCATTGTTCATTAACGTTTCCAGACTGTCGACATTTTTACGTGCCATCATCGTTTCAATCATTTTCGGTCCAATGCCGCCAAAGTTCATCTTCGATAATGGCAATTGCTTAGCGCTGCCAGGCAGCATCATACTAAACATTTTGCCGAAAGTATCCTTATCTGTCCGCGGCGCGTCAGACCTCTTTAGAATGGATAAGCCCCAGAATGTGAAGAACATCGTCACTTTCTTGCCCATAGCAGCTGCCCCTGAAGCTATAATAAACGATGCGATCGCTTTGTCCAACTCTCCGCTGAATACAACCATCGTAGCCGAATCAGCGGACCGCTGGTTCGATGCAACTTCGGCAGGCAGCTTGGAACTAGCATTGCAGCTGCCAGCTGCTGGGGGCTCCATCAGTGAAGCAGCATGAGCTCCCTTTTGAATATAAACATGAACTTGACCATCCTTCATCTCAGCGTGCAGTAGTGTATTCCCGGTCTTTTCGCTCCACTTCTGAGCATCCAAACGAAAGCCAGGATCGGTTGCCATTATATGCACGACCTGACCTGCCTCCAGACTTTGCACGGCCTGATACAGCTGCATAATGGGACCTGGGCATTGAAGTCCCCGCGCATCCACTACTTTGTGTGCAGTCAGTTGATTAGGATCTGACGGGGCTATTTTCTCCGTATGTTCAGCGCGCCTCTCTCCCTGATCATTGTCGGGTTCACCTGACGAGGCTGCCTGTCCTGAAGTTCCTCCACCCGACGCACGGCTGATCCGTTCCTTAACCATCGTTGCATACGTTTTATATCCGCCATCGATGTTTCGGACCTGGATGCCCTGTTGTGACAGCATACGTGCAGCAACATACCCGCGCAAGCCAACCTGACATGACACATAAACAGTTTCATTCTTGGGAAGCTTCTCCGCTTGTGCTCGTAATTGATGAAGCGGGATGTTGATCGTTCCCTCTATATGTCCAGCCTGAACTTCAATAGGCTCACGCACATCTATCACAGTAGCACCTTGACTGATTAAGGCATCCACTTCATTCCACTGGACTGTATCCACCAAGTCATCCATCATATTGGAGGCGATGTAGCCTAACATATTAACAGGGTCCTTCGCCGAGGAGTAAGGCGGTGCATAGCTAAGTTCAAGGTCTGACAAATCGTATACGCTAAGTCCGCCGCGCATTGCCGTCGCGATCACATCAATCCGCTTGTCCACCCCCGCCATGCCGACACCTTGCGCACCCAATATGCGACCATCCTCAGGAGAAAATAAGAGCTTTAATGACATAGAGGCTGCCCCAGGGTAATAGCCTGCATGTGACAATGGGTGTGTATGCACAACACGATAGGCTATTTCAGATCGCTGCAATACTTTTTCATTATTGCCTGTGGATGCAGCAGTTAGTTGAAATACTTTCGCAATCGCCGTACCGTATGCGCCTTTGTAGCTGACAGATCTTCCATTTAAAATATCTCCAATGAGACGACCTTGACGGTTTGCTCCCCATGCAAGCGGCACGTATGTTGGCTGCCCATTAACCGCATCCTTCACTTCAATGACATCACCAACCGCATAAATATGAGGATCACTTGTTTGGAGCTGCTCATTCACACGGATCGCGCCTCTTACCCCCGTATCCAATCCCGCCGTAACAGCAAGCTGATTCTCAGGTTGAACGCCAATGGCTAGTATTGTCATGTCCGTATCCAATTTGAGTCCACTATCCAACACAACAACATGCCCTTGCTGTTCGAAAGCCTGTACCCCTTGGCCAAGCAGCAGTTCCACACCGTGATCTCGCATATGCTGGTGCACTATCGCTGCCATTTCTTGATCCAGCGGATTCATAACCTGTTCCGATTTCTCAACTAATGTCACTTGTATGCCGCGTTCTCGTAAATTTTCTGCCATTTCCACACCAATAAATCCGCCGCCAATTACGACTGCCTTCCGTGTGCCGTGCTGATCGACATGTGACTTTATCAAATCCGTATCTGGGATATTCCGGAGCGTAAATATGTTGTCTGCTTCATCAATGCCTGGGAAATTAGGACGTATTGGCTTTGAACCAGGTGATAATACTAAAATATCATAAGGCTGTTCATATGCCGTTCCGTCCTGAACATTTTTTATGCTTAAAATTTGACGCTCTCGATCAATGGAAACGGCCTCGCTCCAGATGCGCACTTCAATTGCATAGCGATCAGAAAGACCTTTTACCGTTTGTACCAATAGCTTGTTGCGGTCTGTTATGGAACCGCCAATGTAATAGGGCAATCCGCAGTTGGCAAATGAAATATGCTCGCCGCGCTCAATCATAATAATATGATCGGTCTCATTCATTCGGCGGAGCCTTGCTGCGGCAGAAGCTCCCCCTGCTACTCCTCCAACAATTACTATAGTACGTCCTTGCTCATTTGAATTTTTCGTTTGTACAACCGGCTCATCTTGAGTTGTTGTTTTCTTCATCTGTGACATGTGCAGCACCTGGCCTCTCTTCACATCATTGTTATTTTATAAAATACCCTATGGGGTATTATTGAGCGTGTAATTTATACCCCCATGGGTATAGTAACATGCAGTGTACAACACGTCAACCTGTCATTAATTTGTGTCATTTCTGATGTTTTGGAATCACTACTTTATGTTAATCTGTCATTATGATTTTATCTGTCGCAGGGAGGGGAACCTAATGACTTTAATACCAAATGAAACAGCCTCTCTATATAGACAAGCTGAACTGTTTATTCGAACATGTCATTCGGAATTGCAACTTGCCGATGAATATACGGAACACCGACTGGCCGATATTCGAACCCGTATAGCCGAGACTGGAACGTATGAACATACTAGCGAAGAACTTATTCATGGGGCGAAAATGGCGTGGCGCAACAGCAATCGTTGTATCGGCAGGCTATTTTGGAACACGCTGCATGTGATAGATCAGCGACATGCGGCTACAGCAGACGAATACTTTGATGCCCTGCTTGAACATATCCGTTATGCGACTAATAGTGGCCAAATTCGGCCCACGATAACTGTCTTTAAATCCCATCAAGATCATGAGGATGGCTGGCAGATTTGTAATGATCAGCTTATTCGTTATGCTGGATACAAGACTGCTGATAGTGTGATCGGAGATCCTATTTCTGTTGAACTGACAGCACAGTGCCAACGATTGGGCTGGCGAGGCCAAGGCGGTGCCTTTGATCTGCTGCCGCTTGTCATCCAATGGGGGCAAGATGAACCAGTATGGAGAAACATTCCAGAACCAGATGTACTTGAAGTTCCGCTTACCCACCCTGAATATGCATGGTTCAGTGCGTTTAATTGGAAATGGTACGCTGTACCAATCGTATCAAACATGAGGTTGGAGATGGGTGGATTATGGTATGATACCGCGCCATTTAATGGCTGGTATATGGGAACCGAGATTGGCGCCCGCAATCTGGCAGATGAAGAACGTTATAATTTGCTGCCGGTTGTTGCTGAATACATGGGCTTTTCCACCCATTCCAACATCAATTTGTGGAAAGATCGAGCGCTAGTTGAATTAAATGCAGCAGTTCTTCATTCTTATAGGCAAGCAGGTGTAAGTATCGTTGATCATCATACTGCTGCTCGCCAGTTCAAGCAGTTCGAGCAGCGAGAACAAACAGAAGGACGAACGATAACTGGGGACTGGACTTGGCTTATCCCTCCCATGTCTCCGGCTGCAACTTCCATTTTTCATCAAAGCTATGACAACACCTGGAATTCCCCTAACTTCTTTTATAAAAGTAAACCATCAAAATGATAGACTTGGCCAAACCCTAAGCTCATCAATATAATAAGACCCTGCTTATCGGCTTTGATATCCGACAGGCAGAGTCTTATTATAACTGCTATAAATATAAATCGTGCCGCACAAGCAACAACCTAGACTGCTTTGTCAAACGATGTCATATCGTTTAAAAACCATATACATCCTTCGTCTTTGCAGTAAGATAGTCAACCAGATATTGTGGATTTAACGCTTCACCTGTCATACGTTCAATGATTTCAGATGGTGTCAGCAATTTTCCATACTGATAGACATGCTCTGATAACCACTCTTTGATCGGCAGCAGGTCTCCCCTAGCAATGCGTTCGTCCACATCAGGCATGACCTGACGGAGCTTGTTCATCATTTGCGCTCCATACATGTTTCCGAGTGAATAAGAAGGGAAATATCCAAAACCACCGCTGGACCAATGCACATCCTGCAGCACACCCTCGCCATTGTGAGAAGGTTTCACTCCCAGGTAGCTTTCATATTTCTCATTCCACACGTCAGGCAGATCGTCTACGGACAGATTGTCATTAAACAGCATCTTCTCAATTTCGTAGCGGATAATAATATGAAGGTTATAAGTTACTTCATCGGCTTCAATGCGAATAAGTGACGGTTCGATACGATTGATTGCCCGATAGAACTGCTCAACTTTCACAGCACCAAGCTGCTCTGGAAATACTTTTTGCAGATCTGCAAAGTAGCGCGACCAGAACAGACTGCTGCGTCCTATTAAATTTTCCCAAAAACGGGATTGTGACTCATGAATCCCCATCGAGGTACCCGTGCAGAGAGGCGTGCGCGCCAGATCCTCACGGATATTTTGCTCATACAGAGCATGTCCACCTTCATGCAGCGAACTGAATACAGCACTTGCTACGTCATTTGGTAAGTAATTGGTTGTAATCCGAACATCACCCGGATTGAGTCCTGTCGCAAATGGATGGACACTCTCGTCAAGACGGCCTGCATCAAAGTTGAAGCCGATTTGCTTTAGAATAAAGTTACTGAATTGTTTCTGACCTTCTATGTCAAAAGATTGATCTAGGAAACCGTGCTCCGGCTTATTGTCTGAATGCTGAACTGCCTGTACCAATGGAACCAGCTGATCGCGGAGCTTGCCGAAGATCGCATCCAGCTTAGCTACCGTCATTCCCGGCTCGTACATATCAAGCAGCGTATCATACCGCGTCTCTTTCGCATCCCAGTAGTCAATAAACTTCTGATTCATCTTTACGATGTCTCTTATGTAAGGTTTAAACATTTCAAAATCTTGATTGGCCTTTGCTTCTTCCCACACGGTCTCCGCATTGGAGGTTAACACGATGTATTCTTGATAAAGCTGTGGAGGA
Organism: Paenibacillus sp. ACRRX; assembly: GCF_022346885.1. Taxonomy (GTDB): domain Bacteria; phylum Bacillota; class Bacilli; order Paenibacillales; family Paenibacillaceae; genus Paenibacillus_B. Next base: position 1,026,719 of record NZ_JAKRNK010000001.1, on the reverse strand, counting down.
ATGAGCTTGTTGCGGTTGTATTCCTTTCTTGCCTCTATTACGAGCTTACGTGTAGTCGCATCCAACTGCTCTAGATCCGCTTCCAAAGCATCCAAGCACAGTCCCATCTCCTCGGAAATGCCCAGCTTAAACATATCGGTAGACAACATTCCAATCGTCTCCGAACGCATCTGCGCACCTTTGCGTGGAGCGCCTGTACGCAAGTCCCAATACATCAGACCTATCGCTTCTTCGTAAGACTTCAACTTCGTCACGATATCTCGAAACTTTTGAATTGTCTCTGATTGTGTTGTACTCATGCTTCGATCACCTCGGTATCAAATTGAACCTGCCTCTTGATGATACGCTGTGTAAGGCTTATAATCAACTTTCAAAAGCACATGAAATTTTCATTGCTATTGCATAAAGGAGCTGAACTCTTGTATGAAGATCGATCTACAGCTGACGGAAGCCGCTATCGAAGCGATTGAGCAGCAGTTGAACGGAACAGGAATATTAAAGCTCATTTATGATACTGATGGCTGCGGCTGTGCCGTAAACGGCGTGCCAAGCCTATGGCTGGTATCTGAACCGTCAGCATTTGACGTTTCGATTCTGACCAATGCACCCTTCCCTATCGTCATTGATCGACATCAGACGGTCTTCTTTGAAGAACAGATGCGATTATATACGCAAGGAAGCGGATACTATAAATTGTCGAGCAATCAGCAAATTTATTCGGTGCATGTGGCTTGTATAGACAAACGTCATACTTAGTTAATTAATGCGTAGGAGGGAAATCAATGTCCAACATGTTTGAAATCTTAGAATATAACGAACAGTTTGTCAGTAATCGCGAGTACGAGCAATATTTAACGAACAAGTTTCCCGACAAAAAGATGGTTATCTTTACATGTATGGATACAAGACTTGTGGAGCTTCTTCCTAAAGCGATGAATTTGCGAAATGGGGATGCCAAAATCATAAAAAATGCTGGGGCAATTATATCTCAGCCTTTTGGTAGTGTCGTGCGCAGCGTTTTAGTAGCGATCTACGAGTTGGAGGCCAACGAGGTTATGGTTGTCGGCCATTATGAGTGCGGCATGACGGGTTTGAACTCGCAGCATATTATCGATCAAGCAAAGGAACGCGGAGTTGATGATGTTGTCCTGGATACATTGACAAACTCTGGCATTAAGCTTCATCATTGGCTGCGTGGATTCGATAACGTGCATGAAGGAGTGCTGAACAGTGTGCGTATCTTACGCAACCACCCGCTTCTACCTTCTGACATTCCAGTACATGGCATGCTGATTCATCCCGAGACGGGTGCTTTAGAATGGATCGCTGATGGATATCGTTATTTGGAAGAGAAGAAGTCTTCTAACGGTGCGTCAACAGATATCCCTCCTTCTCCTTCAGCAACTAGATAATTACTGTCGTGTACACATAAAAAAGGAGTTGAACGCAACTCCTTTTTTATGTGTGCTATAATTGTAATTATAACCATTTTATCCAGAAGAAGATAGCGACTCTACCCTCATTAAGTTCCACGGTTCCCCCAACATTCTACACCCAACCTCCCCACTTGCGTCCATCCCGTTATTGTTGTGAAACCTCACCTATAACAGTGCCTACAGGCTCATTAAGCTCTGCAAATGTAAAAGCCGTCCAGAACAAGAAGCTCAGCTCTGGACGGCTTATTAACACCTCACAAACAGCTCACTAATTAGACTTCATCCATACAAGCTGACAGTCGCTTGTATAGTTGATCCGCATTCATCTGTTCCCCAATTAGCACAATAACATCATCCACTTGGCCTTGTGGCATAATCGGAATAAACTCGGTAGCACGATACGCATATTGGAACATGTAGCGTTTAGATGTATCGGTGAAACTTACAATTCCTTTGGCACGGTACACTTCTTGTGGAAGGTCCATCAGCCATTGCTCGAATCGTTCACTGTCGAGCGGCTTATCGATTGGGTGCGTCCACACAGTCACATGAGCATGGGAAGATTGACGAGAACGATGGATTGAGCACGTATGCTCGGGACTCGCTTCTTTCCTAATAGCAGAATGATACTGTTCATCGTCCTTATGCATGTTGCACGTACAGACGTTGCGTTCGTCGGAAGACACCTGTGATACACGTGTTGACATAAAGTCGCTGCTTAGCTGCTGCGATGTCAGTAAGCCATGCTCCCACACTGATCGCGGCACAATCGCCTTGCTTGTTCGCACCCTAACGGCAGTTTCATTCCAAGCACACACATGGCTTTCGACACGATTTGCCTCTTCATCGGACAGCAGATCACATTTATTCAACACAAGCACGTTAGCTGCACGCACCTGTTCACGCAGAAGACGCTCCAATTTCTTAGATGGGGCTCGCGTCGCATCGGACGGGGGAAATACTTGATCGGCTAATTGGACGGTATCTGCCAGCGTAACAATCTGTGTCAATTGTACTGGAGCATATAACGATACCTCAGTTAATGTGTCCACAAGCTCCATCGGTTCTGCGATGCCTGTACACTCTACATATATAACATCTGGAGCCTGCTCGGACACCAATTCGTGCAGTTTGACGCCAAAGTCTCCCCGAATAGAGCAGCATATACATCCGCTTAACAGTTCCTCCATCGGAACCTGTTCTGGCAGCAATTGGCCATCCAAATTGACATCGCCAACTTCGTTCATAATAACGGCCGGGGTGAGTCCAGCTTCCAAGCTCCAAGCCAGAAGCTGTTGGAGCAATGTCGTCTTGCCGCTTCCTAGAAACCCAGCTAATATAATAACAGGTATATCCTGTCTAACTGCATTCTCATCAGATATGGATGAAATCATATCATTATCCCCCATCATGTTGTACAATAAAGTCTCATCACATGATACAACCTTCCTCGTTGGCAGCGCAAGACACTTTACCCTTATCTAGACTATTTTAGCAATCACCCATTGAATTTATGTAATTTTTTTCATATAATCAAAATGAATATTATGTTTGTTTATCTAGCAGGGGAACTTTAGTGGCACCAACAGTTGAATTGGGGGGATTCATTTATGTTAAACACTTTATCGTATGGACTGCTTGGACTACTGGCCCGGGAGTCTTGCTCCGGTTATGATTTAATGCTGCGGATTCAGCCTTTCTGGCAGGCCAAGCATAGCCAGATCTATCCGCTTCTTGCCAAGCTTGAGCGCGAAGGCTTCGTCCAATTCGTACGCATTGAACAAAGAGATAAACCAGACAAGAAAGTATATTCCATTACTGAGAGTGGAACTAAGGCCGTGATGAATTGGCTCGGGGAGGCGCCAGCAGATGCTGCGACGCGGGACGAGCTTAGTCTGAAGGCACAATGTATATGGATGACTGATCGTAACATTGCCATCCCTTTGTTCTTAACGCGACTCAAACAGCTAGACACTAAGATTGCTTATTATGAGAAACTGCTTTCTCGTATCCCTGAGAACGAGCGTCATGCTCGCTCCTTGCATTTCGGCGATTATATCTTACTGAATCGAGCTATCACATTAGCGGAAGCTCAGATTAAATGGTGCCGCTGGGTGGTTACAATGCTAGAAGCAACTAGTGAAGACGAATAACATCTTAAATAAGAGTCCTAAGACCGCAGAGTGAGTGTAATGAACTCTGCGGTTATTTGATATTCTTGCAGCCACTTCCCACTTGTAGGTTAGCAGTTAGGAAGTCTTCGATTAAGCGCAGCCTGTCTTGCTGCTATAACATCGGAACGATCCCGAAGACGATGACGATGGATCAGTTCGTCCGTAAAGTCCGTGTCTGCTAGATTCCAGCCTAAGCCGTGCTTATTGCAATAAATCTGGCACTGCTTCAACAAATGGGGATCATCAATAGGCAAGTTCATCGTCTCAAATACACGATCAGCGCGGACACGTTCTGAGGACATCATAAGGTGTTCCGTTTTCTTCAATCGCTGACCCACCATATATGTTAACTTATCCCCCTCTATGCCAAGACCTTTCCAATCAATCGACCGTATACTATTCTCAACTTGACGATACATCTTCTCTGCGCCCGGCAAGTTCCCTCGTCGTTCATGATATAAGCCCACCGCCAAACGTATGAGCACGAGCCAAGTCTGCTGGAGATCAGCATCTGTTTCCTGCTTCCACATCTCTTCCATAATCTCATGGCATTCAAACCAGTCACGTGTGACGTGGAATTCCACCAAATATTGAATATAGCCATCTGCATACATGGTGCTTCCCTCCTTGGCAGTTACCGTCTATGACTATTGTAACAAATCCCATCATCTTTTTGAAACCATTTGTGTGTTGAAAACGTAAAGCATGTCGAAACGGTAACCATTCTTCTAGAGGAGGCAAATCATGCGCAAATGGATGTCGGTCTTTTTGGTAGTCGCACTTCTGTTCGCTGTAACAGCACCAGGAGTTGTAGATGCTAAACGAGGAGGATTCAGCTCAGGAGTCAAGAAATATAATCCGTCTACGAGCAAATCCAACTCAGGTACTTCCAATTCCACCAACAACAAGTCGAATGTAAACAACTCGACCAATAAAAACACAAATACGGGAACAACAGCTAAACGGGGTTTCTTTAGTGGTGGAAGCTTAATGAAAGGCTTGATGATTGGTGGTCTTGCTGGGCTTCTATTTGGCGGGCTATTCGGCAACATGGGAATGATGGGGGAAATTCTAGGCTTAATGCTGAACGTAATCGCTTTGATCGTGTTAGTTATGGTCATCTCGATGTTTGTTCGCAAGTGGCGTGAGCGCCGTAAGCCAGCATCTAATGACGGACGGTGGAACTAATGAATTTAACCTTGACGATGGATGAAATTGTGAATGCAATCTGCCTCAATATGGCGATGCGTAGACAAGTTCAGCCTTCTGATATCGAGGTTGAACTGTGTTGGGATGAAGAACATGGATTCTCTGCTCAAGTATGGGTGCAGGGCAGACAACAATATATTGTTGAGACTAATATGCTGGAAGCATTAGAACAATATGTTTATAACACACATGGGCAGCGTGTCTTCCGTTCACAGATTCAGCTCCAGGTAAACGATGAGGAAATGTGGGCAGACGTTCAATTGAGCTAGTCCACTATACCAACGTATAAAACGGCTGCTCCAAGATGAATCATAATCATCTAGGAAGCAGCCGTTTTCTTCTATTAGCAATACCTTTTCTCTATGAAAATGACGAAATATTTTTCAAAAACAGCCGTTTTGTAACAACATTGTAGCCAGTTTTTAAGGTGAATTTAATGTTCACCCCTTAAGATAATAACAAGAGAAATAGAATGAAACAGGAGGCCGATATGAATGAAAACTGTATATATTGATTTCCAAGATCGTAAAATACCTGTATTCTGTACAACCGTGTCCCACAAAAATACATTTTCACTACTTAAAGACGCACTTAATCGGAAGCTCAATTCTGGTAAAAGAGCCATTAAGACTTGCCTGGAGACATTAATCAGTATCGAGATCGTAGGGTCAGAAGCGATACTTCATTCTCGCAGAGAAAACGACACACTAGCCCTCTCGCTCTACTAGTACACACATGATCAGGTTGTATACTGCACGACCGCATCGAGGTTGATTCGGCAGTTGGATAAGGCACAATGTAAATTACGAACGTATATAGCCCAGCATGCTACTTAGCTAACCTATATACATGAACACAACTCTTATTTAACCACTGTACAAATTATTTTGCAAACATTCGGCGTATCTTCTTTTGGAAGATACGCCGTTTTTGTATTGGGTCACACACGATTACCAAGTCAAGGCCCTTACAATATGGTAAATATTTCACCTTACCTGGCTAAGTCCTTATTTCTGCACACAGTAAAAATAATTTTCTTGACACGATACATATTGTATCATACATTACAAATAGTGCCCTATTCCTACTGCAGCATTATCATGAACAAAAAAGGAGTAAAGTGAATGACAATTGGAGAGCGCTTACGCAGACTGCGGATGTCTCGTAAATTGTCTCAAGAAGAAGTCGCCCGGCATATCGGAGTTACACGTTCCGCATACAGTCATTACGAGATCAACAGTCGTCAGCCTGTTTACGATACAATTCGTAAACTAGCAGTTCTTTTTGACGTATCCATTGATTATTTGGTGAATGCGGATAATCAGGATAAACAGCCTGTTGAAACACAGCGACTTCTTCAAATGTGGCAATCGATGGACGAACATTCACGTGAGCAAACGTTAAGTATGATGCAGCATGTCATGAAGCATTCCGAGTTAAAATAATACAAACAAACATCTTTTGGACAACCTCAGATTGCTACTGCAATCGCGCAGGCAGTTCAATATGAAACGTGCATCCCTGTCCCTGCATACTTGTAGCCCAGATCGATCCATGATGCAGTTCTACAATTTCTTTCGCAATAGAAAGTCCCAGACCGCTGCCTCCAGAAGATGAATTTCTTGATTTGTCCTTTTTGTAGAAGCGATCAAAGATGTAAGGTAAATCTTCTGAGTCCACTCCGATACCCGTATCGGTAACTTCCAAGTGAATGCACGATTTGTACGCAACATATTGAACCCGGATACTAATTGTGCCGCCGGCAGGTGTAAATTTGACTGCATTATAAATAAGGTTGTCAAACACCTGAGTCATCCGATCGATATCTATACGCAAATGTAAGCTTACCGGCGGTGCATCCCGATAGGTTAAGTTATAACAGGCAAATAAGAAACCACGTCTACGTAATTCCAACTCGTAATGTTCTTCAATGTGTGAAATAAAATGCTCTAGCAGCATATCCTCCATCGTAACCTGTACTTCCCTCGCTTCCAGCTTAGACAGTTCGAACAAATCGCCGATGAGATGATTCAAACTATTAATTTTGTTGAGCATTAGCTTGACATATTTTTTTTGCTCAGCAGGTTCATTAATAACGTCGTCATGAAGCGCTTCTAAGTAGCCGCGAATCAATGTCATCGGTGTTCTAAGATCGTGCGATATATTGGTCAGCAAGTGCCTGCGTGAATTTTCCATTCGCTCCAGTTCTTTATTTTTCTGTTCCAGATTCTCATTCATATGGAGCAATTCCCCTGTGCGGACTTGAATCCTCTGTTCTAGACCCGTATTTAGTTCACGCAGCTCACTGGACACGGACTCCACTTCCTCCATAGCATTAGAGTAGCGCATCGATATCATCAGCGATTGCATAAATACACAAATGACAAGTCCGATAGGAGACAAATCCCTTATTGGAGCAAGTTCCTGATAGTAAAGCAAATCATTAATTATGAGCACACAGAACACGGTAAACCCGATTAAAGCTATCGTTGCACCTAGACGTTGTCTCAGTACAGCCTTAATCGTAACAGACAACATAAACAACATCGCAATGACAATGTAGACCTGATAAAGAAGCATCCAAGACGTAAACACGATCGTCGATAACGCAAGTGTTAAACCGAATAGCACCATGCCCACAATCAAAATAAAGCGGTACAACGTTCGATGAGACTCTTTTATAAACAATGTCTTGACGTAACTAACACCGCACATTACGGCGCATATCGTCAAGCAGTAATCAAGCCTGACCACGCTGTCCCAAGGGATCCATGGAAACCAGTTATACAACAGCATATCCCCGACCGCTAAGATACGAAGTGAGATCGCAACACATAGCAGTCCAAAATGGAAAGTGAATACATCTTGCCTTCTTTCTAGGAACATACCCAGATGATAAAGGCCAACAATAAAGAGACATCCGAAGAGGACCGCATCTCTTACGGTTTCCATTTTACTTTTGCGAATCATCTGCTCGGTTGATCCGATTTCGGGTGCTTGCCACATCCCGCCTTTGACATAGGAATAATTAGAGACCTGTATAACAATATCCAATATTTCATCATCAAACACCATCATAGCAAGACGCTGTTTCATGCCGGGGACTGCTTTTTCCGGTTCATCCCCCACTTTCCCTTCACTGACAAAGGGGTGGCCATTAATCCATACTTTGTATGATGTGTATATGGCAGGCAGCCAGATTCCCAACATCCCGGCTTCTTTGTCTTTAAGAATCTGTATCCGATAAGTCGCATATCCTGTTCCGCTTAATGGCCAATCGTTTAAGATCATTTGATTCCAGGACGTGGGTACTTGCACATATTGGCGCTCCCTCGTTGGATTCGAGAATTGATCCGGCCGCACTAGTTCTTTCCATGTAAACTCCCACTTGCCTTTTAATGAAACTGAGCCGTCTTTGGCAAAGTCCCAGGAGCGAAGATCCATCACGCCAAATAAGGATTGAGGTGCAAGCTTGCGCTGAGATACATCGCTGATGAGTTGAACTAGCAATATAGTAACCACTACTAGGGCTACAATTATATGAAATGATATGCGTCTAATCGTTCTGCACCTCCTGCTTTTTCTCATTGTATATCACCGCAATTCATTTGGCGAGATCTTCCAATCCTATCATTGTCATCTTCTACCAACATTCGCTATAATGGGGATGATAGTGGAGGTGATAGCTTCATATGGCTGAACACAAAATATTGATTGTGGATGATGAACTTGAAATAACGGAATTGATCTCACTGTATTTGAAAAGGGAAGGATTTAAAGTCTATGTAGCAGATAACGGACATGCTGCATTAGAATTAGCTAGGACCGTCAAGCCGGATCTAATTGTTCTCGATATCCTGTTAAAGTCATTGGACGGCATCGAAGTATGCAAGCAGATAAGAAAAACATCCACTGTGCCGATCATATTTATTAGCTGCAAAAGTGACGATGTCGATATTATATTAGGCTTGACGATTGGTGGAGATGATTACATTACGAAGCCATTTAGTCCCAGTCAGCTCGTAGCCCGGGTTAAGGCTCAATTAAGGCGCCGTTTGATTCAAGAAAACTCTGCTTCCGAAGGAGATATTATTTCCTATCCTGGTCTGGAACTTGATTTGAACAGCCACACCGTTAAGGTTGACGGACGTGTCATCTCATTGTCTTCCAAAGAGTTTGACTTGTTGACACACCTTGCGCAATCTCCTAACAAAGTGTTTAAGCTGGAACAGCTGTATCAACTGATTTGGAACTCGGAGAGCTTTGGTGACACCCGCACGTTAATGGTACATATCAGCAATTTACGCAAGAAAATAGAACCCGATCCCGCCAATCCCCGCTTTATTCTGACCGTACGCGGCGTCGGCTACAAGTTTACTTGTTGACGGCTAACGCATAACCAACGATCCTGCATGCCCCTTGCGTTTCATGCACTCTCTTGAGCTGCTTCCATAGCTTCGCAGCGCATTTTGTAGTACAATAGCGGTTAGCGACTTTGTGAAGATAAGGAAGGTAGAATTATCGTGATGTACATGGCTCAAGATTGGAAAGACTATGAGGTCATCGATACTGGTGGCGGAGAAAAGCTGGAACGTTGGGGAGATATTGTATTGCGTCGACCTGATCCGCAAATTATATGGCCAATCGCGGAAGAAACCAAGAGATGGCATAACGTTCATGGACATTATCACAGAAGTTCCTCAGGCGGCGGACAATGGGATATGAAGAAGCCTGTACCTGACCGCTGGACGATCAGATACCGTGATCTCCAATTTTATATCCGTCCAACAAGCTTTAAGCATACTGGACTGTTTCCAGAACAAGCAGTGAACTGGGCCTGGATGATGGACAAGATTGCAGCAGCCAAGCGCCCTGTGAAAGTGTTAAATTTGTTTGGATATACTGGCGGTGCTTCTGTTGCATGTGCTTATGCTGGTGCAGAAGTATGTCATGTCGATGCTGCCAAAGGTATGGTACAGTGGGCGAAAGAGAACGTTCAGCTATCTGGCTTATCTGACCGCCCTGTGCGTTATATTACAGATGATGTATTTAAGTTTGTACAACGAGAACAGCGCCGTGGCAGCAAGTATGATGCAATCATTATGGACCCACCATCCTATGGACGCGGGACAAACGGCGAGACTTGGAAGCTTGAGCAAAGTCTTTATCCGTTCCTTGAATTGTGCATGACTATTATGTCTGACAATCCGTTGTTTATGTTGATTAATTCTTATACGACAGGCCTCTCGCCTGCAGTGTTAGAAAACATGCTTCATTTAACTATGAAGAAACAGTACGGCGGAACGATAACGTGCGGTGAGATTGGACTGCCGACTACTGAAACGGGGCTTGCCCTTCCGTGCGGTATACTTGGTCGCTGGGAGGCATAGATCTTATGGGATATGAGACAGCGCCTACGATTCCAATCCTGTTCGAAGACAATCATATCCTAGTTGTAGAGAAGCCTGTGAACGTGCTGTCACAGGCTGATTCTACGCATGATGAAGATATGCTTACACTGCTCAAGAATGATCTTAAAGTACGCTACAACAAGCCTGGGAACGTTTACTTGGGGCTTGTACATCGACTTGATCGCCCTGTGGGTGGCGCAATGGTATTTGCCAAGACATCCAAAGCAGCGTCACGCCTTTCCGATACGGTACGGAAACAGGAATTGGCCAAGCGTTATATTGCTGTCGTTCACGGAATGCCGGCACAATCTCGCGCTTCGCTTCGACATTATTTACTTAAAGACAGCCGCACCAATACAGTACGGACTGCCAACCCGGGTACTCCAGATGCCAAAGAGGCACGACTGGACTATGAAGTAATCGGCCAACATGATAATCTGTCTCTGGTTCTTGTGGAATTACATACCGGAAGACCTCATCAGATCCGTGTTCAGATGCAGGCAATCGGCTGTCCTTTGTATGGGGATCAAAGATACGGAGCAGCTCTTAACAAAGCAGGCCAACAAATCGCACTTTGGTCCACATATCTTTCTTTCTGCCATCCCACAACTAAAGAGTTAATGGCATTTAGATCTATACCGCCTCCCACTTATCCATGGAATAACTGGGATGTAGTAGACTTAATGAACACCAAATTAAATACGTTATCTTAATGGTAGACCCGACCGAAAGGACCGATGCCACGTGGAATCGTCTCAATGGAGGCAAGGGCTGTACCTTGTCTCTATTGCTATGCTGCTGATGTTAACTGCAGCGTGTCAATTGAATGTTGGTCCACTAAAGCAAGCAGAGCATGGATCACACACAATCCAGCAGGAGTCAGGGAACGACAGTCAATCCCATACCGCGCAATTGCCGACACCAACTGCCCCTGGCGACAAGTCATCTACCTCAACTTATCCAAGTGCCGAATCAGCGAACCAGCACGATCAGCAGCTTAAGTTATTAGCTGTCGGAGACATTATGATGCACAGTCCCCAATTTCCAGCTTACTATAATCGAAAGACCGGAGGCTATTCATTTAACAGCTATTTCGATCTGGTCAAGCCTTATATTACACAAGCTGATCTTGCATGGGCCAATCTGGAAACACCGCTGCTTGGCGGTGAGCGAGAGTACACTGGTTATCCTAGATTTAATGCGCCGGCAGAGTTAGCAGATGCACTACGTTACGCTGGATTTGATATCGTCACGAATGCTAACAACCATTCACTCGATCGATCCGAAAGAGGAGTCTTGAAGACATTAGAGGTACTTAAACAGCGTCAATTCATTACGAAGGGTACTTTTGCTTCGAAGTGGGAGTCCGAACAGCCTACCGTTATCGAGAAAAACGGGATCAAGCTTGGCATTCTTGCCTACACTTACGGAACGAATGGAATATCGCTGCCCAAGGATAAACCCTACATGGTGGCTCTTATTGATGAAGACAAGATCATCAAAGACATCCGTTTAGCCCGTCAAGCAGGAGCGGACGTTATTGCAATTGCACTTCACTTTGGGAATGAGTACGAGCCCGATCCGAATCAACAGCAAATCAAGCTGGCACGCAAGCTGGTGGCTGCGGGGGCAGATATTATTTTAGGTTCACACCCACACGTGCTTCAACCCTATGAACGCGTAACTGTACACGCTGCAGACGGACATAAACGCGATGGTATCATTATGTATTCAATGGGTAACTTTGTATCTAACCAGCGCGGAGAGGGTAAAGATATTGGTGTCATGCTGCAGCTAACCATAAAGAAACGCGGAGCCGACGGGACTATTCAAATTCTGGATACCGAGGTCCATCCTACGTGGGTATACAGAGCAGGTACAAAATCAAAAAGGACCTACAAAATCGTTCCTTTAAAAGCAGTTGCTTACGAGAAGCAAACCTCGACTTGGAGCAAAAAACAAAGAGATGACATGAAACGGATGCTGAATTCCGCCATGAAACATCTCAGATCCCGACCTCATACTGCTGTCGTTAAAGCATTGACGTAAGTAGCGTAGCAAGGACGGACTTATAGCACTCATATATTCTCATTACTTTCATCTCATAAATAAACCATCTTACTGTGAATTTGGCCCTCTTGAGCCTGTTCCAGACGGTTGCAACGAAGCTCCTGGAGGAGCTCCACTCGTTAACTTATTCAGCAATAAAATAAGCAGTTGCTGGTTATGCGTCGAGATCCGATTCAAAATGTCGTTCCAATACGACTCGCGAATATGGATTCCTCGGCGCATTTCTTGTTGCCCAAACGGTGTCAAGCTAACCCAGACAATACGGCGATCTCCCATATCACGCTCACGTATAATAAGAGCGTTCTTCTCCATACGATCCAGCAGAGTGGTGACCGCTGCCGGGGTTGTTGCAAGATGCTGAAGTAAATCAGAGGGCTTCACGCGCTCATATTCGGAGACACGCTCCAGCACGATGAGCTGACTTTCGGTCAAACTTGGTGCAAGCGCTTCATCCATCACGCCTTTATAATCCTTTGATAATTTCGACCATAGCTTCGAGAAATCGTTCGCGTTCATCGTATAACCCTCCTACATCTCATCCCGTTTCTCCAAAACAACTAAATTATACCACATGCCGCATGCCTTGGTCATCATTCGATATGATGGATGTTTAAATATAAACGAAAACGGACAACATTCGGCACACTTCACTCTCCTTTTTCATAAGATGGAATGTAGGCATTTGTACGGGGTGACACAATGAGGAAAGGAGCATGACGATGGACAATTGGAAGAACGAACTGTTCAGGAAAGCTTGGGAGGCTGGAATAATAAAAGACCCACAATGGTGCAGCCGCCTCGATGAGCCGGCCCCATTGTGGGTTATGTTGGATATTGCCCTGAAATTAAACGAAATGTTTGATCCCCCGCATAAACCGTTTGATTAACGGATCATAGAAAGGAAAACAATGAGCAAATGCGGTATTACGCGTTGGGAAGCAGTTTATAAGACAAATGCTTTAACCAGGTATTCCTCTTTCTCTAAGGAGACAAGTGACTTCCCGATCGATTTGCGATCCATTAAAGGAGCATGCTCTGTGATCAACTGATGAGCGGCGTGGGTGCTGCTAAGCAGTATGATGGAGTATGCTTCTTTACTGTAAAATGCGCCAATCAACTTAGACCCGTTAGGCTTGACACGTTTGCCTTCTTTGAATTCAAACGTCTGTATCCCCTTGCCTCCGCGGCCTTGCAGTTGATAATCAAGCAGCAAAGAACGTTTGCCCCAACCTATGTCCGTAATGACTGTCACTTCACCCTCATCCCCACTTACCCGCATGACAGCTGCAAGCTCATCATCTTCGCGTAATTGGATGCCACGAACACCGCTCGCCGCTCTTCCCATCGGGTTAATCTCACCTTCATGGAAGCGAATGGACATGCCCAGCTTCGTTATTAACAACAGTTCTTGTGCGGAGTCTGACAGCATGACTTGCAGCAGTTCATCACCGTCTGATACTTTACACGCAACTACTCCGGCTGAACGATTAGTTTCGTATTCCTTCAACAGTGTACGTTTCACTTGACCTCGCCTTGAGACAAACATTAGTGATAACGCTTCATCGTCAAATGACTTCACCGGAATCACCGCGACAATCTGATCTTCCTTGGCAATTGAAATCACATTGACGATTGCTGTACCGTTATCCTTCCATTTGAATTCAGGCACCAAGTGGACGGGAAGCGAGAAATATTGTCCCTTCTGTGTGAAGATCAACAGCTTATCCAGCGTGTTTACTTCTAACACATGACGAATATGGTCTCCCTCCTTGACGCCTGAGCTATGCAATTCCCCTCCAGAGCGAGTAAACGACAACATGCTTGTCCGTTTGACATAACCGTCATTTGAGACCGTGACAATTACATCTTCGGCGTTCACCATCACTTCGAGATTCACTTTTATTTCCTCGATCTCACCTTGCACGGCAGATCGACGATCAATGCCGAATCGCTGCTGAATGTCTGTTAACTCTTTCTTAATCACGGACAACAGCTTGCGTTCGCTGGCCAATATAGCTTGCAAATCGGCGATCTTTTTGCGAATCTCGTTAAGCTCCTTATCGAGGGATGACAGTTCAAGATTTGTAAGTCGATACAATTGCAGCGTTAAAATAGCATCCGCTTGTCGTTCAGAGAAGCCAAACTTGTCTACCAAGTTCTGCTGTGCATCCTGACGATTCTTCGATGCTTTAATCGTTGCGATGACCTCATCCAGAATATCAAGTGCCTTCACAAGCCCTTCCAGTACATGACCCCTGTCTTCCGCCTTCTTGAGATCGTATGTGGTTCGTGCCGTCACGACTTCTTTCTGGTGATTGATATACGCCGTCAACATTGGCATAAGGCCTAACTGCATTGGTGTCTTATTAACGATTGACACCATATTGAAGTTATAAGCGGTCTGAAGATCGGTCTTCTTGAACAAATAGTTCAAAATGCCTTGTGCATCCGCTTCCTTCTTTAATTCAACAACAATTCGCAAACCTTCACGACCACTCTCGTCGCGAACTTCTGCTATGCCGTCTACTTTTTTCTCCAACCGAATATTCTCCATCGCCGTGACCAGTCGAGACTTCACTACTTGATACGGAATTTCCGTAATGACAATCTGCTGGCGTCCACCACGCATGTCCTCAATTTCCGTTTTGGAACGAATATATATACGACCTTTGCCTGTCCGATATGCTTCACGGATACCTTCTTCGCCCATAATGATACCGCCCGTTGGGAAATCTGGTCCCTGAACGATGTTCAGAATATCATCCAATCCAGCACTCGGCTTATCAATGAGAGCCACACAAGCATCGATAATCTCACGCAAGTTATGCGTCGGTATCTCCGTTGCAAATCCAGAGGATATCCCGCTTGAACCGTTTACAAGCAGATTCGGAAAGCGAGCTGGCAGTACAGCCGGCTCCTCTTCTGTATTATCAAAATTCGGACGGAACAATACAGTGTCCTTCTCGATATCCCGCAGCAGCTCCAACGCAATCGGCGATAAGCGTGCTTCCGTATATCGCATGGCCGCTGCTGGATCATCGTCCATCGAACCCCAGTTGCCATGTCCGTCAACTAACACATGCCCCATCTTCCAAGGCTGAGCCATACGTACCATACCATCATAGATTGAAGAATCTCCATGAGGATGATAATTCCCCATAACGTCCCCTACTGTCTTCGCGGACTTGCGGTATGGCTTGTCAGGTGTATTTCCGGATTCGTACATCGCATACAAAATTCGCCTTTGAACCGGCTTGAGACCATCCCTGATATCAGGAATAGCTCGATCTTGGATTATATATTTGGAATAACGGCCGAACCGGTCGCCAACCACGTCTTCCAAAAACGCAGGCTTGAACTGTTCCGATACGCTCATCTATATCACCTTTCTATTCTTCGAACTCCGTGAAGTCAACATTCTCTACGATCCAGCGTTTACGAGGATCAACTTTATCTCCCATCAAAGTTGACACCCGGCGTTCCGCCTTGGCTGCATCCTCAATCTGAACTTGCAGCAGCGTTCGTGTCTCCGGGTCCATCGTTGTTTCCCACAATTGGTCAGGATTCATCTCACCAAGACCTTTATAGCGCTGAATTTCCGCCTGGTTTCCGAACTGTTTTAAATAACTGCTTAACTGTTCATCCGTCCATGCATATCGAACTGTTGAAAGCTTCCCTTTCTTGTGCGTAATCTTATAGAGAGGCGGCTGAGCAATATAGACCTTCCCTGCATCAATTAAAGGCTTCATATACCGGTAGAAGAACGTCAGCAGCAGCACCTGAATATGCGCCCCATCCGTATCGGCATCGGTCATAATAATAATCTTGGCATAGTTGCTCTCGTCAACTTCGAATTCAGGACCTACTCCTGCACCTATAGCATGAATGATCGTGCGGTATTCATCATTTTTCAAAATGTCAGCAAGCTTGGCTTTCTCTGGATTCATCGGTTTCCCTTTTAGCGGCAGGATTGCCTGTACCTTTGAATCTCTGCCCTGCTTTGCAGAACCTCCCGCAGAATCACCTTCCACGATAAACAGCTCATTACGTGAAAAGTCCTTAGATTGGGCCGGCGTCAGCTTGCCGCCCAAATTCGAGCTCTCGCTGCGCTTCTTACCTGTGCGCACTTCCTCGCGAGCTTTGCGTGCAGCCTCGCGAGCCCGTGAAGCCTGAATGGCCTTCTTAACCAGCTGCTGCGCCACCTGAGGATTCTCCTCAAGGAAGATCTGCATCTGCTCGGACACGATGGCATCCACTGCACTTCTCGCAATCGCACTCCCAAGCTGGTCCTTTGTCTGGCCGACAAACTCTACTTCAGACATCTTCACATTGATAACAGACATCATACCTTCACGAAGATCATTGCCGTCCAGATTCTTATCTTTCTCTTTAAGCAGTGCATTCTTGCGGGCGTACTCGTTCATAACCCGAGTATAGGCTGTCTTATAACCTGTCTCGTGTGTTCCCCCGCCACGCGTTGGAATCGAGTTCACGAATGAAGCGATCGTCTCGGTATAACCATCGTTATATTGAAGTGCGATCTCTACCTCAATGTCTTCCTTCTCACCTGTAAAATGAATGACATCGTGCAGTACACTCTTGTTCTCATTCAAGTATTGAACAAACTCACTTGCTCCGCCTTCATAACGGAACGTTTCCTGCTTGCCTGAGCGCTCATCCTTCAGATTCACCGTAAGGCCCGAATTCAAGAAAGCAATCTCCTGCAGACGCTCGGAGAGCGTGTCAATATTCATATGAATACTACCGTGAAATACTTTCTTGTCCGGCTTAAACGTAACTTTAGTTCCTGTCCGGTTGGTATTCCCTATAATATCCAACCCGCCAACAGGCTCGCCGACATGTTCAATGCCGTTGTCTTCCGTCCACGACTCAAAGCGTTGACGGTGAATCTTGCCATCACGGTATATCTCAACGACCAGCCATTCTGATAATGCATTAGTCACCGATGCGCCTACACCATGCAGACCACCTGACTTCTTATAGCCAGAACCACCAAACTTACCTCCGGCATGCAATATCGTAAATACGACTTGTGGTGTCGGAATGCCTGTCTTATGTAATCCTGTTGGTATTCCTCGTCCGTTATCGCGAACCGTTATAGATTGATCCGCGTGTATCGTCACATCAATGACGGAGCAATACTTGGCCAGATGCTCGTCCACTGCATTGTCGACGATTTCCCATACAAGATGGTGAAGACCCGATGAGCTTGTGCTTCCAATATACATCCCTGGTCTCTTTCTAACCGCGACAAGCCCTTCGAGCACTTGAATGTCGTCAGCGCCATAATCCGAAGCGCGGTGCTCTGGTGTTCCTTCCTGCTTCGGAAGCTGACCGAACAAATCGATCTGATCGACCATTCGTGCTCCTCCTTCAATTGTACATATTATGTCTTTCTAATTCGGTCGGCAAAAGAAAATCTGCCGCCCTAAACGTACTAATGAGATGACCTCACATCCCACCAGTCCATTCAGATGCAAACAGATGTTTCGCATTCTTGTCTATTTTAATTCAAAATGTCCTGTTTCGTAAAGACGCGGAATGCAACGAATAAGGCAACCGCTCCCCAAACCGACAATACACCCAAGGAAAACAACAGTGACATTCCCTCTATTGGTGCTGGTGTTCCAGCCAAATAGTCTGTCAGCTTTAAATTAATCATAAACAAATACTTGGCTGTCGGCCAGGCTGAAGCCATATTATATAGAATCGTTCCTGCAATCAATGTTGCCATCAGCGTAACGATACTGGCAGCTGTACTCCGCACCAGCACGGATATCATAAATCCAAGCGCTGCGACCACAATGCTGGAAAACCATATTAATCCGCACTGCATCAACAAGTATAACCATGAAGGCAGCATATGTACAGCCTCAACATTAACATTTGTTCCCGACACATTAAATCCGGTAAACAACGGGAAGCTCCATCCTCCATACCCAAACACAGCACCCGATATGAGGTAGGACAGTAAAGCTGTCATGAGAACAACCACACCCGTAAACAGCATGAGTACCAGCCATTTACTCATTAATATTTTCCACCTTCGCACGGGTCTCGTCAGCAGCATCTTGATCGTCCCCGTAGAGCGCTCAGATGATACAATATCACTTGCGATGGCCATCACCAGCAGCGGAATAAATAAATTAACCGAATTATCCATAAAGGTACGCGTAAACGTAACTCCATTAGGTTCATTAGGATTCACGTCATGATCCAAATAATATTGCAACTGCTGCAGCATGATACGACGGAATTTCTTCCACTCCTCAGGAATTCGATCACTACCGAGCGTATTTTGGTAATCCGTAATTTGCTGTGTAATTTCCCGCCGCCAATCCTGATCGAATTTCTCACGACTATTTTGGGCAATCTTCATTTGGGCGTATGTAAATACCGGAATTAAAATAACAAGAATAAGCATAACGACATAAAATCGTTTCTTTTTCAGCACTTTTAACGTTTCGTTTTGGATAAGAGCCAACATATTATTCAATGTGACCTCCTTCCGTCATCTCCAGGAAGAGTTGTTCAAGCGTTGGCACAACACGCTGAATGCCTTCTACTGCTACTCCCGCATCCGTTAAAGCCTGATTTAATGCAGCAATATGTTCCGGTGACGTTTCTGTAATGATAAAGTGCTCAGGCAATCCTATAAGTACAGACTCATCTATTACCGCCTTATCCGCTTCCAGCACTTTGGCTTGTTCGCTGGCCTGTAGCATTTGTAATGCCTTGTCCAGCGGCTCTGCCATCCATATGACATACTGACTGCGGCCCGTAAGCAACTGATCAACATCGTCTACAGCAAGTACACGACCATTGCTGATAATAGCTACCCGGTCGCACATCAACTGAATTTCGCTGAGCAGATGGCTCGATACAAATACAGCCATGCCGCTGTCTGCCAGCAAACGAATAAATCCACGCAGCTCCTTAATCCCAAGTGGATCTAGTCCATTCGTCGGCTCGTCAAGAATCAACAGCTTTGGCTGAACAAGCAAAGCCTGGGCAATTCCAAGCCTCTGCCGCATCCCAAGAGAATAGGTTTTGACTTTATCATGGATTCGCTTGGTCAAGCCTACCACGTTAACGACTTCATGAATGCGGATGGAATCAATGCCAGGTACCATCCGCGCAAAATGCTCTAGATTCTCCCAACCGGTCAAATAGTTATACATTTCCGGATTCTCGACAATTGAACCTACAAATCTCAACGCTTTTTCTGGCTGACGGTTCACATCATACCCGCATACTTGAATATGACCAGAAGTAGGCTTGATCAGATCCACGAGCATACGAATTGTTGTTGTCTTGCCTGAGCCGTTTGGACCTAGAAAACCAAATATTTCACCCGCGCGAACATCAAAGCTCACATCATGAATGATCCATTTACGGCCAATCTTTTTCTTGATTTGTTTGACTGATAAAATAACAGGACGATCCGGCAATGCATGTTCCGTTTCCATCTCGGTACCTCCTTAATTCGGCAGCATAGATTAGATGAATAAGACTTATTTCGGTAAAAATGTCACGTATGTAATACGTATTCGCAACCTAACTGCTGCCTAAGTTCTGTTAATAGGACTGCATACATTTGCTTTACTTCATACTCTGTACGATACGCTCCGCAATTGCTGCATAACCTTCCGCATTCGGATGAAAATGGTCAGAGGAAATATAGATCCCCATATTACGCTCAAATAGATCCTGTGTCGGAATAAGCAGCATATTAGGATCCTTATTGATGATAGATGCTGCCGCATTGTTCCAGCTTTGAACGACTGAACCGCCAATGACCCGCATTTCTTTGACATCAGAAAACGGATTATACAATCCGACGTATATAATAAGTGCATCCGGGTTCCATTTTCGTATTCGGATAAGTACCGATTCAAGCGAAGTGACGCCTGCCTTGGCTTTGGCTTGCAAGGACGCCTCATTTAAAGGCTCATTGCCCATCTGCTCTGTACGAGCGCTTTGAAATAAATCGTTGCCCCCAATCGTCAACAAAATAACATTAGCTTGTCTCAACGAATAACCGATGCTGTCTTCTTTCAGCTTATTTACTAACTGATCTGCGCGCAGTCCGTTTACTGCCAAATTGTTTATCAACTTTACCGGTTTCTCTTGTACTTTGAGTAATTGGGTTACTGTACGTCGCACGTAGCCGTCACCTGTGGCATCACCGGTACCTCTTGTTAACGAGTCGCCAAGTGACACGATGCGAATCTCCTTCATTGATTCATCTGGGGTTACTTCCGGAGTCTTCACTTGCGGCTTTTCGGCAAATGGCACACTGCCCGGCGATATAATATCGGCTACACCGAATCCAAATCCGACGAGGAACAACAAGGTCGAACCCACTCCTACAGCAGCGATAAATCCCCATAAGCCAGATCGCTTATTCATCTCGTTTCCCTCTCTTCATCGTTATGTATAGGGGTTGTCCAACAGGTCAGTTTACGATATGCCCCAAGCTTCTTTGGGACTAGGTATCACTTATGCTGACAACGCTTCTGTCTACACTTACATTACTGATTTATAGGACAGAAAGCAAATAAAGCAAAGAACGCTCCCGTTTACACGGAAGCGCCTTTCAGCTTACATATATTTATACTGTGCGGCTACCAAGCCATGATAAATACCGCGTTGATTCATTAATGCACTGTGATTCCCTTGCTCCATAATGCGTCCATGATCCAATACGATAATGTTATCACAATGACGGATTGTCGATAAGCGGTGCGCAATAATAAACGACGTCCGCCCTTTTAGCAGCGTCTTTAATGCTTCCTGAATCTTAAGTTCCGTCTCGGTATCAATGCTTGCCGTCGCCTCATCCAGGATAAGTATACGCGGATCTGCAAGCAGCGCGCGGGCAAAAGAAATCAATTGCCGTTGTCCCATCGACAACACGTTGCCGCGCTCCTGAACTTCGGTCTCATACCCATCCTTCATTTCGCTAATAAATTCGTGAGCATGAACAGCCTTTGCAGCTGCTTCGACTTCCTCATCTGTCGCATCCAACCGCCCGAATCGAATATTATCTCGTATTGTGCCTGAGAAAATAAAAGTATCCTGCAGTACAATTCCGACCTGTGAACGTAAGCTGTGGAGCTTTACGTGCCGGATATCAAAACCATCAACAAGCACTCGTCCCTCAGTCGGATCATAGAATCGGCATAACAAATTAATAATTGTACTTTTGCCTGAGCCGGTATGTCCTACCAAAGCGATTGATTGCCCTGCATGAGCATGAAGGGATACCCCCTGAAGTGCCGGACGTCCCTTTTCATATTCAAACAACACATGCTCTACCTCTACATCTCCCTTAATTAGCGGGAGTACCATCGCTTCTTCGCTATCATCAATGGACGGCTTCTCATCCATGAATTCAAAGATACGCTCTGAGGATGCCATTGCAATGAGCATTTGTGAATACATCTGCCCAAGTCGATTGATTGGTTCCCAGAAGTTACCCACGTATTGGGCAAAAGCAAACAACACCCCTACCGTGATCGCACTAGTCTCTACCAGATGTGTGCCATATACAAACAAAATAAAAGCACCAACTGCACTCGTAATCTCAATGACTGGGCCAAATGTCTGGTTTAACGCCGAGGCGCGGTTCCAAGACGTACGATTAATTGTATTCATGTGGTCAAAGAACGTCATATTCTCCTGCTCTTGCGTATAGGCCTGTGTTACTCGCATCCCTTGGATTGCTTCATTCAAGTGTGAATTGATGCGGGACTGCTTAATCCGAACGTCCTGCCATGCCATCCGGATATAGCGCCGCAGCTTGGTAGAAACAAGAAACATGATCGGCACCGTAATCATGACGGCAACGGCAAGCTGAACGTTCAGGAACAGTAATATTATGATAATACCTATCAGCTGGAGCATATCAATCAGTACATTAATTGCCCCGTTCGTAAATAAATCCTGCAGCGAGTTGATGTCATTAGTCACTCGCACTAATACAGACCCTGCGGGTCGCTTGTCGTAGAATCGAAACGATAGCGACTGAATGTGCTTAAACAAATCTGCGCGTAAGTCGTAAATAATACGCTGTCCGATCATATTCATAAACTTGATGCGGTAAGTGTTGGTTGCCCATTGTATCAAATACAATCCGAATATGCTGCCAGTTATAATATACAACATTCGAAGCGAGGCTGGCCCACCATCCGTTGGGTTAATGGCATGATCAATCGCATAACTAATCAGAAAAGGAACAGCCAACTTCGTCAACGTGCCAAGAATCATTAACAAGATAAGGACAGGGAGCAACTGCTTGCGATAAGGCTTCATATACACCAGCAAGCGCCGCATTTGTGCCCAGTTAAACGGTTTTTCAATTAATTCGTCATCTTGGTAAACAAATCGTGTCTTTTTATCATATACAATAGGGTTATCGATATCTTCATCTGGCCTCTGTTGTCTGGACGCATCTGCTGTGTTCGCTTGACTCATGCTTTCACCTCATCTCTTGTCTCTGCTGACTCCCCCACCTGTAGATAGTCCGCATATTGGATCTGATAAACATCCTGATAAGTACCTGGTACCTTGATGAGCTCATGATGCGTGCCGCGCTGGACTACGTTACCTTTATCCAGTACGAGTATTTCGTCAGCATGACGCAGTGACGAGATACGATGCGCAATAATAAATACGGTGCGTCCACGCATGACCTCGTTAAATCCGGCTTGAATCTCATGCTCAGTCTCCATGTCAACTGCACTTGTAGCATCATCCAAGATTAGAATTTTCGGATCATTCAGCAGTGCTCTAGCAATCGCAATCCGCTGCTTCTGACCTCCCGATAGTCCCATCCCTCTCTCGCCAACTATCGTATCGTAACCGTCAGGCAGCTCCATAATAAAATCATGCGCCTTAGCTAGCTGAGAGACACGAATAATATCTTCTTCGGATACATCGTGACGACCATAGGATATATTGTTGCGGATCGTTGACGAAAACAGGAACGTTTCTTGAAATACAGCTGCAATTTGACGTCTGAGGCTTTTGAGATCGATTTCACGAATATCGTGCCCATCCACACGAATGGAACCCTCTTGCACATCGTAAGCACGCATTAACAGCTGTATGATGGTTGATTTCCCGGCTCCTGTTCCTCCCAGAAGTCCAATCACCTTACCTGGGGCAGCATTCAGGTTAATATTACGAACTGCATGCAGTTCGCCTTCATAACCAAATGAAACATGATCAAATTGTACGTGTCCTTTAACTTCGTCGGGATTCAGCTTTACCGCGTCAATGTGATTTTCCACATCTACCTCGGAGTTTAATAGCTCTAGAACTCGTTCACCCGATGATTTGGCTTGCGTATAGTTGTTAATATGGAATCCGATTCCCCACATCGGACCGATAATGTACCAGATCATACTGAAAAATGCTACTAGTTCACCTAATGTCAACGTTCCCTGAATTACAAATGTTCCACCCGCGCCCAGCAGAATGACAACACTTAAGGACGCCAATATTTCCATCACAGGGAAATAGCTCCCCCATAGGTTGGCCACGTGAATCTGATTGTCTTTGTACGCAATGTTCCGTACTGAGAACTTATCGACTTCATGTTCTTCACGGGCAAATGACTTAACCGTACGTACCCCTGTAATGTTCTCCTGCACAGCTGTGTTTAATGAACTGAATGTCTTGCGCATCTCGCGGAATGCCGGATGAATCTTCGCTTCGAACTTGATTGCTACAAATACGAGCAGCGGCATACAGATCAACGTAATAAGCGTCAACTGCCAATTAATCGAGATCATCATACCTGCGCCGAACAAGACCATCAGCACCATGTTTAATATTTGGGCAAAACCAAAACCCACAAAGTTGCGAATTCCTTCCAGATCGGCAGTTAATCTGGACATTAGATCCCCAGTTCGAGCTTTGTCATAATAACGGAAAGACAGCGATTGCAATTTGCGGTAACATGCATTACGCATCTCGTATGCAGTATAGTTACCTAGTCTCCCCCCGAAAAACCCGTGTAAAAATGTTAGGGTGCCTTTGACGCTAACAACGGTAACTACCGTTAATGCTAGCCAAGGCACCCATTCGTATTGCTTCTTTGCGATGACGTCGTCAATGAGAATCCTTAGCATGTTGGGATACACAAGTCCCAACGCCGTGGCGACAATCAAACAAGCAATGGATGCAAACAGCAGCTTTTTTTTAGGCCAGTAGTATGGCGCTAACTGTTTGAATACGTTCATCGTTACTCCCCCTCTCTTCCGTTGCAAACGATATCTAACGCAGTTTATCATCAGGCAATTTCAACTTCAAAACGGACATTTACGCATAATAACGATTGTAAGCCGATACAGTGACATTTATGGGTAAGAATACACTTTATTCTTTTAAATCATCCTTTTTCCTTGCGTCCGTAGCACATTAGAGAAAAAAGAAACCCACAGCCCTTAGAGGATGCAGGTAAATACACATTGATATCATTTTGATATAGAAAATGTTTAAATCGTTCTCAACTTAGCTCATTTCATGTACTAAAGTGAACAATTTCGCAGCCATTTCTTCCAGTTGCTCCGTATCGACGTCCTCCCTCATAGCCGAAGCCATTGCTTCCTGGTATCGTTTAACAGATTCGATGCCGGATTGAATCTGAGTATTTAAAGTTTGTTTAAAATTTAGAATAGCTGCATCCACGGCTGC
The DNA here is from genome assembly GCF_022346885.1 of Paenibacillus sp. ACRRX. Lineage (GTDB taxonomy): Bacteria > Bacillota > Bacilli > Paenibacillales > Paenibacillaceae > Paenibacillus_B. Next base: position 1,001,693 of record NZ_JAKRNK010000001.1, on the reverse strand, counting down.
TCCTTGGAATGTTTGATTGGTGAGCATTATGTTTTGCACAGCTATTTGCTCCATCAGCTGTTTTAAAGAATCTCTACCTGAACCTTCAAAGAAATGTTTATTGTTCTTGTAGATCGAGCGTAATTTCTTGCCTGTCAGCTCGGTTTCTGCATGCTGGATTTGAATTTTTGGCGTTGGCCAGGCTGTCATGGCGGCTGCAACCGGCTCATAGCCCGGCAGCAATTGCCTCGCTTGTTCTGCAACTTTATTGTAGTGCTCCATTACGAGACGTTGGGCCAGCTGTTCAAGCCGCAGTGAAGTGGACAACAATTCATTTGTCAGCTCCAATTCGCTTGCTCGCTGCCAATCTCGATAACACTGCAACAACGTACGCTCGACGTCCTGATCATCACTCCGCAATGCCGCAGGACTGAATGAATAAGTAAATGATTCGCTGAATCTAAACTGAATTCGTTGACGTACGTGATACAAAAGCTCTTCCGTTTCTTGCTCCAGCATGCGACTTTCATCCACTTCCAAGCATGCTGTGAGCCCGTTTATGGCGGCTTCTCCTGCTGCTGCCAGCTGTTGCAGACGTCGTTCTCGCTCCGTTTCATCTGATCTGGCCGCGTTCAGTATTGCCGTCAGTTGTCCGCTTGCACGCTCAACATCAGACACCGCACTGTTGATCGCCATAGCTGCCAGTTCTTCACTTGCAAAATGTAAAAACTCTGTTTCAAACTGTGTAAATCCTGTTGCGTTCAACTTTTTTTGATCGTCAGCAAGCTTTGCTTCCAGTGCATTCAAGCTGGAAATGGCACATAATCGCGGGGAACGGATGCCGAATTCAAGTAGACGGTTACCGACATACCGCATCACGTCATCCAATTCTTGTGATGATGAAGCCAAGTCAGCGGCATTTACTAAAAAGAACATCTTATCCAGCTCAAACGCATCTTTTACACGTCCCAACTGCGTTAGGAACTGACGGTCTGCTTGAGAAAATGCATGATTGTAATAGGTGACAAACAACACGATGTCAGCATTCTTGATATATTCAAAAGACACACCGGTATGGCGCGCATTAATGGAATCTGCACCTGGCGTATCCACAAAAGTGAAGCCCTGCCTCGTCCATGGGCTATCGACAAAAAGCTGGACATGGTCTACAAAAGCCGATTGGCTCTCATCCGCCACAAACTGACGATATCGCTCGTAATCCACATGAAGTTCTTGTCCTAATAAGGAACTGAGTCTCGTATAGCCGCGTTTAACCGCATGTATGAAGCTATAGTGAGGCCTTCCTGAGGGATGAAGCATCGAAGGCTGCCAGCGATCTACTGCTTGCAGCGCCTCAGACATGCCCCAATGAGCTGTCTCCGGTTCACCAATACACGTTAAGGCATACTGAATATCTGCGAGGAGCTGGCTCTCGCTCTTCATACGAACAAGCGCTGTCTGATGTGGATACTGATCAGTAGGTGCTCCGATCATATTAATTGCAGCTGTCGTAGGGTTAGGCGAAACAGGCAATACATTCGCACCAATAAGCGCATTCGCAAATGATGACTTACCCGCGCTAAATGCACCGAACAATGCCACAGTGAACCGATTATCCCGCAGTCGCTGCGCCTTTGCCCGCAGGTTAGGAACATAAGCATCCATCAGCTTGAGAGGCTCTAATACCTCAGCTGCTGATTCGAGATGCAATGCTGCTGCTTGCAGCTTATCACTCATTTGTTCAATCGTAGGAATTAAAGATGCGTCAACTTCCTCTGACGTTGTTGGCATAGGATCATCTGCAACTTGGCCCTCTACAGCATGAAGATGGAGTCTATCATCTTGTTGAATCGCGGGATGGCAATCTTGCGCTTTTAAATGGGCCAACGTCCCTTCAGTTGTCTGCTCCGGCGGATGATCCTCATCTACAACTGATGCAGAGTCAGATCCGATCCGACTTAAATCCGGCATCGCTTCTTGAGCGGTTTTCACAGAGTGGATCTCACATGAAACTTTCTCAAGCTGCTTTAACATGACAGCGTGTCGTTCTTGAATACGATACATCGTCTGCCGCGTCTTGGCTTCTATCGCGAGATTGGCCTGCAGTTCCAGCATTTGCTGCTCTAGGCCCGATAAATTCTGCTTATCTTGTTTATGGATCTGCTCGATGTATTGATCCGCTAATCTAAGTACAGTCTTGCGGATGAGCGATTTCGCTTCTTCTGCGAGGCCGCGGCAATAATTCATCGTGTATTCGCCGGAGCCGACAGACGTGGTCTGGACTGCATTCGCAAACCAAGCAGCCTCAAAGTGAGGGAGAGAGGCTTCAAGCTCATTAACCACATCTGTACCACTTCTGGATGCACGCTCAGCTAGCTGCCGCAGCATCGGCACGAGATGAGCTGTAATATTCGCTTGGATTTCTTGTACCCACAACAACACTAATCGTTGCAAGCGCTGATCTCGTTCAGCCTCTGTCTTTCCCGCCGTAAATAATAAACCTACCTTAAAACCAGGTTTGCGACTTTCCAAGTACGACTGGGCACTATCGCGCAATAAAGCAGGTGTAATATTAGCGTCCCGCAGCAACCGGCTTAATGCGTCAACAAACGAATCACGCTCATGCTCCGATCGCTCGCTTGTTAGATGATATTCCTCTTCACAACGTTGCAGCTCGGTTCGAAGTTGCACAACTTGCTCTTCCCCACCTATCCGGCTTGCCCATTCCTCATAGGCTGCTGCTGCAGGTTCCTCTAGCAGTGCAGTATGCTCAGCTAACAAGACTCGTGCCGCCTGCTCAATTCCGTAACGAACCAACCGTTCTCGTTTAATAACAAGCTGGTGCAGCGCCCTTGTAACCAGCTTCCATTCATTGTGAGGATGATCCGGTTCCCGCATAGATACATAATATATAGCTGCTGGATGGATTCCCCATGCTGCCAATGCATCATCTACATCAGTTCGATAGCGTTCAAATTCGATTTCCTGTTCCCGATGCTTATCAATCTGGTTAACAATCCAAATTAATGGCTTACCTGCCTCTACTACCTCTTTTGCGAATGAAAAATTGAGCTCAGATTGAACATGATTATAATCTGTCACGTATACAACAACATCAGCCATATGCATTGCAGCTTCTGTAGCGGCACGATGCTTATCATCCGTCGAATCAACACCTGGCGTATCCAACAATGCAGCGCCCGCTTTAAGCCAACTGACTTCATCATACAAGCTCACACGTTCGACTTGTTCCCCATCCTTGCATACGGCTTCAAGTCTGTCCAGCGGCACCACTTCTGCTATTGCACTTGGACCATGTTCCGTTCTGCGGTAGATTTCTGCGCGACTTGTGCCGTAACGAACAGTAACCACGTTCGCACTGGTAGGGATCGGACTGGATGGCAGCAATGATTTACCGCATAGCATATTAATAACTGTAGATTTGCCAGCAGAAAAGTGACCGCACATCGCGATCATCAGCATATTTTCACGTTCTTTATCCACAAGCTCTCTTAGCTTGCGTGCTGCTGCTTCATTTTCTTCGTTTGCCATCTGTGAAGCCCAAGACTTTAACACTTCACCTAACGGCGTTGGTGTGGCTTCTTCCAGCTCTGTGCTCAGAGCAGTTCTGGATGCGCTTGTCTGCTGCCCCTCGTTAGTATCCTGATGCATAATGCCTATCGCGCCCCCCTACATCAATGTTATTGTTCATCCCTACTTTATAAGCTTATAAAAAAAGAAGAAACCGAGATGCTCGGCTTCCTCAATTTGCCTGCAAACTCGGTTTCTAGTGTACCATATTTTGCTCTACAGGGAGAATAATTTCGAATTGCTTTCCATGCTGTAGAATGGTAATGTCTTTGTTCTTTACGCGCATTACAACCACATCGCGCTTTTGACGCATACGGTCTATGTACTGCTCAGGTACTTCACCCGCGCCATATACGGTCACACCATCTACTACTATTTCCTCATCGTCCTGTACTGTTTGCTGCATTAATTTCTCATAAATATCCGAGAATTGTTCAAAATTGTCTGTGTATACCGAAATACATTTCAATTCAACCGCCCACCCATTCAGGTTTATTTATTTTCCATTGTTTCTCCGCTGCTCCGCTTTCATACGTGTTTTCCCAAATTTACACATATCCAATAACAGACAGACTTCACATTTTGGAGATTGTGCTTTACAGTGATATCGACCGAAAAATATGAAGCGATGATGAGTCAAGGTCCACTCAACACGTGGAACTTTACGCATCAACTTCTTTTCCACTTCCAGTACACTATCCGTCTCATCCGCCAATCCCAGACGCTTCGACACCCGCTCCACGTGTGTATCCACGGCAATTGCAGGTACGCCGAACGCGGTAGACATTACGACATTAGCCGTCTTCCGTCCTACGCCAGGAAGCTCAGTTAATTGTTCATGTTTCTGAGGCACTTCACCGTTATATTTGTCAAGCAGGATCTGACATAGCTTTTGAATGTTCTTCGCCTTATTGCGGAACAAGCCAATTCGACGGATATCCTGCTCTAATTGCTCCAATGGAACCGCTAAGTAGTCTTCCGGGGTCTTATATTTATGAAATAAGTTAACCGTCACTTTGTTGACTGTCTCATCGGTGCACTGAGCAGACAACAGTACGGCAATCGTCAATTCAAACGGGTTCGAATGAATTAATTCACAATGCGCATCCGGAAACATTTCGCCAAGCGTATCCAGAACACGGCGAACACGAGCGCTTGTCGCCACTCTTTATTCCTCCTTATAAAGTCTACTTTAGCATTATAACACCGGATTAACATTAAACCTACAGAAACTAAAAAACCGTTCCTCCCAATTATTGGACGAAACGGCATTCTAGCTAGCTACACGTATCGACTACTGCTTCTCAATCTCAATAATTTGTCCATTTAAGAAGTACAAGACGATCTTGTCATCACTCTTCAGCGAAGAGATAGATAACGTGTCACCTGTCGTATTACGAATAACAACATTTGCGCTCAGTGTCCAGTAATATTCGGTATCTGACAAGCTGCTACGCTTCACATACAGCTGCTTAGCACTTGCATCATACTTCCAGAAATCATGTTTTAGGCCCGTCAATACTTTCAGGTTGGTTCCATTCTTAGCATCCTTACGAACTTCAACCCGATCTCCAACTTTTAGCGCACCAACAGCCGTTGTTGACGTAGTATCCAAAATAATCGTCAGACCACCTGCTGACGGATGAGAAGTTGTTTGCCCATTGTAATCTTTAACAACAACTATGCCATTTGTTGTGTCAACAGACTCAACACGTCCTGCTGTAACAGCAACTTTACGAAGCTCAACTAAAGAACGTCCATCAAAGACGGCATTAAGTACGTCATTAGGATTCAAATTGCTCAAAGTGAGCTTCTCATTGTTCACACCATAAATCGGTGTGGAACTGAGTGAGAATTCCTCAACCTGACGGTTTGCGGCATTACGCAGCGTAATTCGATTAGTCGATGTATTAATCGATGCAACTTCAAATTGATGGTAGCTGCGGACCGTCAACGACATTACTGAATTTTGATCGCCGGATAGCATCGCGGTAACAAAATCACCATTCTTAATATCCGTAATTTTGGCACTCGAGTTGCCGTACAATTCTATACCAATCGAATTAGACTGATAGGGCAGCGTCACAAAGTCATCATTGGCCAACTGCAACGTAATGGTTCGAGATGAAGGGCTCGCTACAATAAGTTTGCCTTCATATTTGTACACATATTGTACAACAAGAGCTTTCTTGTTAATGTGCTTTACATTTACTTTACGATTGCTCGTGAGCATGGAAGTTATGGTTGTTGCTGGCACTTCGCTGCCGTTAAATTCATATTTCGTGCCATCATTTAACGTCACCACATAAGGTGTGTTCTTATCGTCTACAACCGTAAGCAGCTTTTTGGCAGCATCGTAACCAATAACCGACACACCATATAAGTTCTCTACTTTACGGCTCAGCACTTCGATACGAGTTACTTTATCTTCTCCGTTAACCGTTAGCTTTACTCGATCTCCATACTCACCCGCAATTAACTCACCCAATGAAGGATTAATCAGTCCTGGAATAACAACTGCAACTTGGCCTGCTAATACTTTGGCTTCCAACTTGTTATTGTCCTTCACCACCGTAATGGATGTCATATTCGGGCTGAAGCTGTCTACTCGGCCTTCTACGCTAGTTGCTGGTGCGGTAGACATGACAATCGATGAAATAGAACTGTTCTTCACACTAAATGTGATTACATCGTTCACTTTTAGGTCCTTGATGTCTTTTAGTACGTTATCATATCTAACAGTAGCGTCATCTGCTATCCGGTAAGTCTCGTTATCCCCTTGTTCGAGCTTAATCGTAACCATACGGCTGTTCACATCAACCGAGGTAATCGTTCCTTTGCCATTCTTGTTGACAGGACCCGACTTCACTTGAATCTCCAACACTTTACGATCTTTGGAGAACGTCTCGCGCGTAATCGTCAACTCCGAATCAGGAGAAAGCTTATCCGCCGAAATCACAGCCCCTCCAGCGTCTTTAATCAACGTGTTACCTTCATATAAAACGGTGTCCAGATCTTCACGTCCGCTATTTTTAACATACAGCTTCTTCTCACTAGGAACCGCGTATTTAAGTGTTGTCTGCACGGACTCTACTTGCTGCTCTGTACTAAGAAGCTCGACGTATGAAGCACTGCCCAATTGGCCAATTACACGAACTTTCGTATACATCGGGATATCTTTTGCCGAAATAGACTTGTCGTTGTCCGCTTTGTACCACATCGTTTTGTTGTCGATGCGATAGTTCGCCCACTTGTTATCCTCCGTATATAATCGGAGCTCCGTATCTGTGACAGAACCGACGATACCTGCTACAACACTATCATAAACAATGTTTGCTACCGCTTCGCCACGGCTGAAGAAAGTTGCAATCTGGGCACGGTTCACATTGCCTAATGGCTCAAATTTGTTATTGCTCATTCCGGTAGTCAGTTGAAGATCAAGTGCTACATTTACATAGCCAAGCGCACTGGCACTGATCTTACTGTTGTCTGCAAAAGAAGTAGGCTTATTCTTTACCTCAAGCGCAGCACTTTGCTTGCCAACTGCACGGACCAAAATTTTCGTAATCCACTCACGTGAAGCTTTCTGATCACCCCAAGGTTTCTTCGGGTCTGGATTCTTTAATTCCTCGTTCTTGTCAAGCAGTCCTTTCTGGAACGCGAGTACAATATAGGGCTTGAAGTAATTTCCAACTTTGAAATCAGCAGGCAATGCTACAGATTCGTCATTGCTCAGCTGTCCCTCCAGATTCATAAACCGAATCGCGAGTGCAATTGCTTCTTGCTGTGTAATGTCATCCCCAGGTCTGAATTTGCCGTTGTTGCCTTTCAAAATGCCTTGTGCAGCTAATTTATGTATATGTTTTTCCGCCCAATGGCCTAATTTCACATCACTGAATACCGGACTAATGCCCGAATTTGCTGTATTTTGTGTACTATTGCTACCAGCTTGTCCAGCCTCAGCAGCCAAAGCCACAGGAACAGCAGATAACGTCAATGATAAAGCCAGAATAGCGCTCGTCACTGCACGTACAGGTTTGCTGGAATTATTATGCATAATCGTTTCTCCTTTGTATTAAAAATCCGTTAAGATCTTTATAATTCGACAGAAACAGGGGCATTTCCTGCCCCTGTTCGGTAATGTAACACGTAAATGTAATTAATTTACTTCTTTTATGTTGCCCATGACCTGATTTTATGGCCGTTTAATCGGATGATCAAGAGTGACATGACCCATCAGACTTGCTTCAGGCTTTCCATCCACAAGAATGTCGATTGCTTTGATCTCTTCAAATTGGAACAACGTTTTAGTTAAAGCGTCGATTGCAAATGCTTCTCCGCCCGCTCCCAAATGCCCGTGTTCCGAAATGTGAACGTCAACAGTCAATATCCCTTTCTCGTCAAGCTTGTAGGATTTAAATTCATTCCCATCCCACAAAGGGACATACTTAGCATCTTCTGACTTCTGAAGTGTCTTCAACGCCGCCCCGATCTTCTCATGATCATCTTTAAATGTAATCTTTGTCGTGTAGGACAACAATTCCATAATCTGATCATCCGTTGCGTATACTGTAATTTGCTGTTCTTTCTGTTCAGGCTTCTTCACCGGTTCCTTGTCTGGAGTTGGCTGCTCCGTACCCGGCGTAGTTGTACCCGTTCCAGTTGTCGGCTGTTCGGTGCCGGCAGTAGGCGGTTCTGTTACGCCTTTCCCGTCACCGTTGGATAAATTCTTATCACCACAGGCGGATACAAGTCCCACCGCAAGAACCAAAGTTACAAGACCTAACCAATTGCGTTTCTTCATATTAATGACCTCCTTTAGTCGTTATAACGCAGCAACGTCTGTCCAGGTTGCAAAATATGCGAACGATTATGACAATCCAAGCTGAGCTTTCAAACCGTTCACGATCTGCTGCGCAACACGATATTGGAAATCTTCAGTAAACATAACAGCTTCTTCGTCAGGATTCGTTAAGAACCCGATCTCGAGTAGAATCGCAGGCATCTTTGTGTTGCGAGTTACATGATGATCAGCAACCTTAGCGTTCCGGTCTTTGAACTGCGTCCCTTTAATCAGGTACTTATGCATGAGCTCCGCAAACGCCTTGCTCTCGCTGCGATAATAGTAAGTCTCCGTCCCGCTTACTGTAGGCTTATTGTCAATGCTATTGGCATGAATGGAGACAAACAAGTCTGCCTGAAGATCGTTAGCAATCTTTGCCCGTTCAGATAATTCGAGAAACACATCTGTACTGCGCGTGAGAACGATATTAAGCTTCTCTTCCTTCACCGCCAGTTCAGCAACCTTATTAGCAATCTGCAAATTCAAGTCTTTCTCATATCGTTTGCGTACACTAACTGCACCAGAATCATGCGCACCGTGTCCGGCGTCAACCACAACAGTGTATTTCCCGTCCGGCTTGGTAGGCTTGGTCGGATTCGTTGGATTGGTAGTTCCACCAGTTGATGCACTCAATTCGATTGATACTAAGCCTTGTCCATTTCTTATCACTTTGCTATCAAGCTTGTAGTTTGCATCGATGACAAACCGCGTCGTATTCGGCGTTGTGCTAAACATAGCAAAGCGAACTTTCTGAACATCCGGGTAATCCGTAATCGGCATCTCACCTTGCCCATTGTTGTCAAAACCAAACTTCTCATTAAATTCATCAGAGAACTTCGAGTTAGGGAAGTCAATAACGATACGATCAGGATTTGTCATGGACATGATCTTAGGTTCAACATCACGACCTAATGCAATATGTAACGTGTTCGAGAAAAAATCAAAATCTTTTACCAATACATCGCCTGTTGAGGGAGGTGTTGTCTCTCCTGAGTTGCCATTACCTGTATCAGGAGGATTAACAACTGAGCCTTCATCTGATGTAAACAAATACACAGACTTCGATTCGTTATCCCAGTCTACCTTTAATCCTAAGCTCTCGCCAACAAACCGCAGTGGAACAAGCGTTGATCCATTCTTTACCATAGGAGCCACATCTAGTTGAGTCGTCTTGCCATTAATGGACGCTGTGTTCTTGTCAACGGTTAGTAAAATGGTACTAGTTCCGTTCTTTATAGAAATCGTTCGCGCCTTCTGATTCCAGTCAACCTTGTAGCCTAATTCCTCCGACACAACGCGAATCGGTATCATGACAGAATTGCTAACCATTATAACTGGTTCGGGAAGCTTGATTGAGCTCCCATTCAGATATAATGTGGGCTGTGTGGCAGCCGCCCCCGTCTGGGGAAATACAAGACAAAACAACATGGTCAACATCATACTTGCTAGTAAATGGATTTTTTTATGCTGCATCTTCACCTCTACATCCTTTCTTGTTGTTCTGACTCTTTGAAACTATGAGAAACCTTTCAAAGAAACAGACGTTATTTTAGACGTTAAATGCAGACAAAAGTTGCGCTAATTCAACATAAAGATAATAAACTAATTCTACCATTTACATGCAAAATTCGATAGTCCTGTCGCGAAAATATCTTCACGCAGCTGTTGTATTTGACGGTGTAGCAGCATAATGACATTGTTCACAAACGTCATATGCAATTTGCCGGTTCTATCTTCTCCAAAATGTAAGAATGATAAGATCTCGGTGCCTAAGCATACCCCATGAGCTAATTATAAAAAAGAGTGCTGTGGCGTGAAAACGAATAACGTTTTCACGCCACAGCACCCTATATAAAGGTGAAATGAAACCTGATGAATTAGGCTTGGATCGGATAAGCTATTCTATCAGCATGTTGAACTTCATATTCAGAGATAGCATCATCATGCATCAGCGTTAACCCGATATCATCCAAACCCTGCAGCAAAAATTGGCGACGGTGCTCGTCAAGGTCAAATGTATAAACTAAACCATAGTCATCCTTCAACTGTTTGTTCTCCAGATCAATCTCCAAATGGTAATCCGGATACTGAGCTGTACGCTGGAATAACTCTTCTACTTGTTCTTCGGACAACTGAATAGGCAGAATGCCATTCTTAAAACAGTTATTGTAGAAAATGTCGGCATAAGATGGAGCAATGACACATCTAAAACCAAAATCCAGTATGGCCCATGGCGCATGCTCACGAGAAGACCCACAACCAAAGTTTGCGCGGGAGATCAATACACTTGCTCCTTGGTACGCCGGTTGGTTCAATGGAAACGATTCAATCACGTTTCCTTGCTCATCAAAGCGCCATTCAAAAAACAAGAATTGACCAAATCCACTGCGCTCTATACGTTTTAAAAATTGCTTCGGAATAATAGCATCTGTATCGACGTTGACCCGGTCTACCGGAGCGACAAGTCCTTTTAATGTCGTAAATGGTTGCATCGCGATGTCCTCCTTCTAGTTCATAACTTCCGTTTTGATTTCCCAGCCGCGTACATCTACAAAGCGCCCTTTGATGGCAGCTGCCGCTGCCATGGCTGGCGACACTAGGTGCGTACGACCGCCGCGGCCTTGACGGCCTTCAAAGTTGCGGTTTGACGTGGAAGCACAACGCTGTCCGGGTTTAAGAACATCCGGATTCATCGCGAGACACATGCTGCAGCCAGCCTCACGCCATTCGAATCCCGCTTCGGAAAATACTTTATCCAAGCCCTCCGCTTCCGCCTGCAGCTTCACACGGCCGGAGCCTGGCACTACAATCGCTGTCACACGATCACTCACTTTGTAGCCTCTAGCCACCACTGCCGCAGCACGAAGATCTTCAATTCGACCATTCGTACATGAACCGATAAACACGTAATCAATCTCAATCTCTGTCATCGGAGTCCCCGGCGTCAAATCCATATATTCAAGCGCCTTCTCGGACGCTTTACGCTCATTCTCTGTCTTAAAGTCCGCTGGGTTCGGAACAGAAGCCGTAATGTCAGTACCCATTCCCGGACTAGTACCCCAAGTTACTTGCGGGATAAGCGACTCTACATCAAATTCCACTACTGTATCATAACTGGCGCCTTCATCCGTAGTGAACTGTGCCCATTGTGCCACAGCCTTATCATATGCTTCGCCTTGCGGCACATACTGGCGCCCTTTCAAATAGCTAAATGTCGTCTCGTCAGGTGCAATCAGCCCTGCACGTGCGCCGCCTTCGATGGACATGTTACATACCGTCATGCGTTCTTCCATCGACAATTCACGTATCGCCTCGCCTGTATATTCAATTACATATCCAGTCGCAAAGTCTGTTCCGTACTTCGCAATGACACCAAGAATCATATCCTTGGCCGTCACGCCCGGCTTGCGATTGCCAACAAAGCGTACCTCCATCGTCTTGGACTTCGCCTGCTGCAAACATTGAGTAGCCATGACATGTTCTACTTCACTTGTACCGATGCCAAATGCCAATGCGCCAAACGCACCGTGCGTCGATGTATGGCTGTCACCGCATACAATCGTCTTGCCTGGATGTGTCAAGCCAATCTCTGGTCCCATGACGTGCACGACACCTTGATCTAGATTATGCAAATCAAATAATTTCACGCCAAAATCCGCACAATTCTGCGACAGTGTGTCAATCTGCTGCTTGGAGATTGGGTCTGTAATATTAAAACGATCCTTCGTAGGTACGTTGTGGTCCATCGTAGCGTAAGTCAATTCAGGACGTCTCACTTTGCGTCCGCTAAGACGTAGGCCTTCAAATGCTTGCGGGGATGTTACCTCATGAACTAAATGCAGATCAATGTATAAAATGCCAGGCTTACCCTCTTCTTGTACAATTACGTGTTGATCCCAAATCTTTTCAAATAACGTTCTCTTCTTGGACATAATCCTCACCTCTCGCGACGTATTCGTATCCTTCGCTTCTCTATGTTGACATCAATATAGCATTTCCTTCTTCATTGTTCCAAGATATAATATCTATAAGGTTAATAGGTTTTGACTATAAGGAGGAGCCATGGAAATACGTCAATTGCAATACGCACTGCAGATTGCAGAGGAGCGCAATTTTTCAAGAGCGGCGGAAAAGCTTCACATTGCCCAGCCCTCATTAAGCCAGCAATTATCCAAGCTGGAGAAGGAAATCGGTGTACTGCTGTTTCAGCGCACGACCAATTCAGTAGAAATGACATATGCAGGAGAAGTGTTTGTCGATCGCGCCCAGAAGATTATTGATTCGCTCGAACAACTCAAACGAGAAATGTCTGATATTTCACAGACGAAGACTGGTAAAGTTGTGATCGGCACGATGCCAATCACGGGTTCACATATTTTGCCGCACGTAGTGCCGTCTTTTCACAGAAGATATCCTGATATTGAACTCGTACTGACCGAAGAACCCTCCACTTCTAATTTAATTAAGATGACAGCACAAGGTAAAAATGACTTTTGCCTCTTGTCACTGCCAATTCAGGAACCTACTCTTACTTACGAACCGATCGTGGATGAAGAGATCGTCATATCGGTGCCACATGACCACCCGCTGGCGACATCTACTTTAGAGGGTCTTACGTCCAGTCATCGCAGACCGATATCGCTGCAGGAAGTTAGACAGGAGCCTTTTATTTTTTTAAAAAAAGGACAAGGCTTCCGACAAATCACATTAGAGATGTGCCGCAATGCCGGGTTTGAGCCTCGGGTTGTATTTGAAAGCAGCAACATGGAGACTGTACAATCGCTTGTCGCTGCCGGGATGGGAATATCACTGGTTCCTTCTTTTATCGCATCTGCTCCACGTAGCGAGTTCGTGCCGGCTTATATCCCAATAGAAGGTCGTCCAGCCCGTACGCTAGTATTGGCTTATCGCTCAGGCAGATATATGTCTAATGCCGCGAAAGCCTTTATGCAGACCATAAAAGAAACGGTTGCCGCGCAATTCGGCAACCGTGTAATTGCTTCTTCTCCAGTTCAAGCGCTGCTTAAGCTGGAACCCGAAGAAGAATAGATCATGTAAAATAACTATTCAATCGGCAGCGTTCCACCGGAATGCTGCCTGTTCCACAGCTGATCCGCAGCAGCCCGCATATTAGCCTCCATCAAACCATAAGTCACAACTGCAAACGGATAGTCCTTTAGTTTTTTGATGTCATATGGCGACCCTACAGCAATAAGTCCATATGTGGCTATTTTCTCCTTAAGCAGTTGGATTAATGCTTGTACAGTCCTTTTTTGCGCAGGCTTGAGCTGTGCATCCCGAGATACGACAAGCACAGCATCGGTAGAATGCAGGGATTTAAGCTGTTTTACTGCGCGAAGCTGCTCAATATTCGTACCTGACTTAATGGTAATCGTCTCGCTACTTAACGTTCGGGTTCCCGCTGCCGGATGCCGCGAGATGGAATCAAGCAAAGCCGCATTCATCAGCTTCAGCGCATAGGAATCAGTACCAACGAGCACCACCCGCTTTGTCTCTTTTTTAATAAAAGGAAGACTCGTTTCTGGACCAACAAACGTAACGGCTTGTTCTGCCACCTGTTGAGCAAATATTTGATCGCCGTTGCTATTCAACCACTGTTGGGCTGCTTCCAGGCGTTCTTTCACACCGATCGGTTTTGTATGATCAAGCATTCCGTACTTCGCTTTAACCGTTAATATTCGAATGACACTTTCCTTAATCCTGTCTTTAGTTATACGTCCCTTATCAACTGCTGCTGCAATCGTATGTGTCAGCTTATTTGGCTGAGCTGGCATCAACAGCACATCAGCTCCAGCCTCAATCGCCCGAATAGCAGCTTCCTCGGAACCAAAATGCTGAGCGATAGCACCCATATTTAACGCATCCGTCATAATAACCCCATTGTACTTCCATTGCTCCCGCAGCAATCCTTGCAAAATAGGCTTAGACAATGTAGCAGGGAGATGAATCTTGCTGTTGTCTTTCTTCGATGAAACTTGTGAAGCATCAATAGCGGGCACGGTCACATGTGCCGTCATAATAATATCAACCCCACCCTTGATTGCTTCGCGAAAAGGAGGAAAGTCGACCTCTTGCATTTTGATAGTCGTGTGCTTCAATTCTGGCAGTCCTAAATGCGAGTCTATATTTGTGTCGCCATGTCCGGGAAAGTGCTTGACTACCGCAGGAATATTAGCCTGATGCATACCTTCTATGTAAGCTTGCACAAAGTCACTAACTCGTTTAGGCGAAGAACCAAAGGAACGGATGCCAATGACCGGATTATCTGGATTAACATTCACATCTGCAACAGGCGCAAAATTCATCGTAAATCCTAATTTAACAAGGTTGTCATTCATCCTCTTGGCCGTTTCACGTGCAAGCTCTGGATTACCTGTCGCTGCAAGCGCCATATTGCCGTTAAACTCTGACATAAAAGAGAAACGGGTTACCAATCCACCTTCTTGATCCACCCCTATCCAAGTAGGCACTTTTGCAACGAGATGCTGCAGCATGGTTGTATGCTCCACCGTCTCTTCCACCGTACTCAGCTGGTCACGAAACAAGATCACACCGCCTGGCTTAATGGTTTCCAACGCCTGTTCAATTGGAGCATCAGGTTGTTCTGCTTTGACTGCTGATACGTCAACCATAAGTAGCTGTCCGATTTGTTCCTCCAAAGACATATCAGCTGCAAGTTCTGCCGCTTTTTGCTTAGCTAATACAAGCTTATCCGCGTCACGTGCATCCTCAGGTAACAATCCATTGGCTCCACCAGCCAGGTCAGGATGCGCTGTATTAATTGGTGGTGATGCCCCCTCTGACACTTGGTTATATGACCGATCGTCTGAGTCGGTTTGCCGCGTTTCGATCCCTACTAGTTGCTTGAAGCGCTGAACCCCGTCTCCCCACACGCCGTATATGAGTAGTACAATACAGAGCAAAGAAAGTACACTTAACACGACTGTTAGTGGATTAGAATTCCGTTTATGCTTGCGCCTGCGGCTCTGTGATTGGCTCATAGACACGTTTCCTCATCCCTGCTGCACATTTGCCGATAATTGATAGAGTGATTCCTTGCGATCTTGAAATACGGGAATACGCCCGCGAACTTCTTGTACAAGCGATAAGGATAGCGCCGCCGTTATAATCATGTCTTCTTCACCCGCTGCAGCCACTGTTTCCCCCCATGGATCCAGCACGGTGGAATGACCAAAGAAAGAAGTCACATTGCCGTCAGCACCAATACTGGAGCCCATTCGATTACAGGCAATCACGTACATTTGATTCTCAATTGCACGTGCAGTCAACAACGTTTGCCAATGATGCAGCCTTGGGTGAGGCCACTGGGCTGGAACAAACAGCACTTCAATCCCTTGCAATGCCAATGAACGGCTTAATTCAGGAAAACGGAGATCATAGCAAATAATAACAGCGCACTGTACACCGTCTAATTCAAAACGACCAAGCTGCTGCCCGGCATCTAAATAGACATGTTCATCCATCAATCTAAACAAATGAATCTTAGCGTATTCGCCAGCCAGTTGGCCTTCTTTATTATAAATGTAAGCGACATTTTTAATGCGATCGTTCTCTTTTATGGCAACTGAACCGCCGACTATATGCACTTGATGCATCGCAGACAATTCCTGCAGCAATTTGCGCGTTCTTTCCCCGTTCTCATCCGCGATCTCGTGAATACGTTCTAATGCATAACCTGTATTCCACATTTCAGGCAGAACAATAACGTCAGGCTTAGGATCAGAACTTACTGCTTGTTCGATCTTCTGAATCACCTCATCGTAGTTACGATCTGGTTCGCCAATTTTCACATCCATTTGAATGACGCTTATATGCCATTGTTGAGCAGCCATGTTCCCCACCCTTTCATTGTGTCACTTTCTTCCATCATAACGCTTCATGGAATTACGTCAAGTTGGACAAAGTAAGAAAGCATCCCCAATATGCGGGCAGCTATTTTATAGATAGATGAAGGGAGCATCATCATGCGTTTCTTGCCAATTGCACCTGCACGTATCCTATTTGTTGCAGCCTTTTGTTTGTTCTGTACACTGTTCCAGTCTGTTCCAGTGGGCGCTTTTACGCAAAATCCTCAGACGCTGCCGCCCATTCAGGTATTTGACATGGAACAAGAACGTATTGTCAAGTCAGTATCAAATGAAGCGAAGTACCAAAAGAGCGCTCAACAATGGCTGCAATCCGTCACTGGACTCTCACCGCAAATAACGATTGGCAAACGTCCAGGCTATATCGTCAGAATTCCGTTAGAGAAGCCGTTTACTGTACATCTCGCTAATCAGCAGATTGACACAAGTGATGTTTTTCTTATTTACAGTCCACCAAAGCAGCCACTGCTTCTCATATTCTCTGCCGACCGCAAGCCTTACATGCTGGAGATCAAAGCGGACGTTAAACCTTTTATGGAGGAACTGCTCACGCCGTCACAACCAGGAGCAAACAGAGAATAATGCGAGACTATTCTTAAAAAGAAGTGTACACTCCCTCCAAAACATGCTAAATTATCGTTATTATTTGGAATAAAGCATGCATATAAATTTGTCTCGGAGTGGATAAAGATGGTACAAGCAAAGTCGCAATTTCAAGTTGTCCCCGCAGATCGTATGATGCATCTGCCAACACAATTTTTCTCCAACCTTGTCAAGAAAGCGAACGCACGGATTGCTGAAGGCCATGATGTCATTAATCTTGGCCAAGGCAATCCGGATCTGCCTACACCTGCTCATATCGTGGAATCCCTGCAATCTGCCGCTGCCAATCCTACATACCATCGATATCCGCCATTTAGCGGGTTTCTCTATCTAAAAGAAGCGATTGCGAAGCGCTACAAAGAAGATTACAACGTTGAACTTGATCCAGAAACAGAGGTCGCAATTCTGTTTGGGGGCAAGACTGGACTGGTGGAATTAAGCCAGATTTTATTAAATCCAGGTGACGTGTGCTTGGTACCAGATCCGGGATACCCTGACTATTGGTCAGGTGTAGTCCTGTCCGGTGCAGAAATGGTCATGATGCCGCTTGTTGAGGCCAATCAGTATCTGCCTCAATACGAAGCCTTGTCTCCTTCTGACGTGGAACGCGCCAAGTTGATGTTTCTGAACTATCCAAACAATCCTACATCAGCAGTTGCCAATCGCCAATTTTATCAGGATACAGTTTCCTTTGCAGCTAAGCATAACATCATAGTAGCAAGCGACTTCGCTTATGGTGCGCTCGGCTTTGATGGAAAGCGTCCTGTTAGTTTTCTGGAGACACCAGGTGCAAAAGAAGTCGGCATTGAATTCTACACCATGTCCAAGACGTACAACATGGCAGGATGGCGTGTTGCTTTTGCTGTGGGCAATAAAGATATTGTTCGCTTGATCAACTTGATGCAAGATCATATGTACGTCAGCCTGTTCGGAGCCGTTCAAGAAGCTGCTGCTGCTGCTTTAACGGGACCTCAAGATTCTGTATATAAGTTGTGTGCCACTTACGAGTCGCGTCGAAATGCCATGTTTAGCGCTTTGCAAGAAATTGGATGGAAGTCCAACCCATCCGCCGGTTCTTTCTTTGCATGGCTGCCTGTCGCTGACGGTTATGATTCAGTATCGTTTGCTGACAAATTGCTGGAAGAAGCAAATGTTGTTGTTGCAGCAGGTGTTGGATTTGGTAAACATGGTGAAGGATACGTTCGCGTAGGCCTGCTCTCCAGCGAGGAGAGACTTAAAGAAGCTGTATACCGAATTGGCGAGCTTAAACTGTTTTAAACGCAACTCGTCAAATATTGGGCTTTAATTCGCTCCCATCAATCTTTACAACTGTTAGGATCACGTGTAAACTGATGATTAATAGTTTTGCTTTAACTTGATACGTATGACACGTAATGACAGGACCAGTACGCAAGTTATGTAACGTCCAGAGATCAGATGCCAGGGGCTGCAAGCATCTGACGTGTACAATTGCGGAACCCTACCCTTGAACGGTCTTGACGCCAACATCTTAGGAACAGGCGTCACCTGAACGGTAAGCCCCGTTATCGGCTATGAGCAGGAAGGTCATACCCAGCTGCCGGTTCAATCGGCTGCTTGAAGCATGCCTTCAATGAAGGTGGTACCGCGGAAGCCCAGACTTTCGTCCTTTATAGGACGAAAGTCTTTTTTGTATTCTTATGGATATGATAGATGTGAAAAAGGTGGTAACCATGAATCAACGAATCGTAGTTAAAATTGGCAGCAGTTCTCTCACCTCGGAGCATGGCGGATTAGACAAAAACCAAATTAGATATTATGCAAAAGAATTGAAATCCCTGACTGATTTGGGATTACAAGTGGTGCTGGTAACCTCTGGCGCTGTTGCGGCGGGATTCCGCGCAATCGGCTACGAGACTCGGCCAAAGCAATTGCATGAGAAGCAAGCCGCAGCAGCCGTTGGTCAAGCACTGCTCATGCAAGCTTATCAAGAAAGCTTACAACCTTATGGGATCACGGCTGCGCAAATTTTGCTAACCCGTCAGGACTTTGCCAACCGCAAGCGCGGGCACAACGCCCACATGACAATTGAAGAGCTTTTAAAGCAAGGAATTATTCCGATCGTGAATGAAAATGATACTGTCTCAGTTGACGAATTAAAATTCGGTGACAACGACACGTTGTCTGCGCTTGTCGCTAATTTGGTACACGCTGAAAGTGTCATTATTATTACAGACACAGACGGACTCTATACTGCAGACCCTAGATCTAATCCAGAGGCACGTCGATTCGAGCGGATCGAACAGATTACGGAGCAAATCTACGCCTATGCAGGTGGGGCTGGCACTTCTGTTGGCACCGGCGGCATGCGTTCCAAGCTCGATGCGGCACGTATCGCTATGCGTGGAGGTGTAAGCGCATTTGTAGGACGTGTACACGAAGCCGGTGATCTTCTTCAAGCGGTTAATGGTTCTGGCAAGGGTACTTACTTTGAGACCCAACTGCATTCACTTCCTGTTAAGAAGCAATGGCTTGGCTTCCACTCTACTCCACTTGGCCGTATTCGTGTGGACGAAGGTGCAGAGCATGCGCTGCTTATTAAAGGCTCGAGCCTGCTCCCAGTAGGAATAACCGACGTACATGGTCAGTTCCATCCTGGCGATGTCGTAGAAGTAATCGGTGTAGATGGTCGTCTCATTGGGCGCGGCATTGTCAATTACGACTATGCACAGCTTCGCAAAGTAGCAGGCTGGTCAACTGCTGATGTGCTCATGGCTTTAGAAGTAGCTAGAATAGAAGTCATCCACCGTGACGAATGGGTCACCCTTCGTTAAGCAAGACATAACTTCCATGTAACCATACTTCAAGTACAAGTCAAATTTATATATTTATTAGCTCATCTTAAGGAGGCTGCTGACATGAGTGAAGTAAGAAGCAAGGCCAAATTGGCTAAACAAGCTGCGATCGTTATGAACAAATTAACAACGGAGCAAAAGAACGAAGCACTCCTGCACATGGCACACAAGTTGATCGTATCACAGGAGTCTATTATTGCCGCGAATATGTTGGATCTTGAGCGCGGTCGTCAAGCAGGCACATCTGAGTCGCTGCTGGATCGACTCGCCTTAACAGAAGCCCGTATCGACGATATCGCAGAGGGTCTGCGACAGATTGCAGCACTGCCTGACCCGGTGGGAGACGTACTTGCAACTTTTGATCGTCCAAACGGTCTGCACGTAGAGCATATTCGCGTACCTCTTGGTGTGATCGGCATGATCTACGAAGCACGCCCCAACGTTACCGTAGATGCTGCAGGCCTGTGTCTCAAAACAGGAAACGCTGTGCTGCTGCGCGGCGGCTCCGCAGCCCTGTCTACAAATAAGCGTATTGTAGAAGTGCTTCATGAAGCACTTCTAGACACTGCCATCCCTGTGGAGGCTCTTCAAATCATCGAAGATCCCAATCGGGCGTCAGTTGATGAAATGTTAACCTTAAACGGCCTGCTGGATGTTGTTATTCCGCGTGGGGGTGCTTCGCTAATCCAGAATGTCGTGCAAAATGCAACCGTCCCCGTTATTGAAACGGGTGCTGGTGTATGCCACACCTTTATAGATGCATCTGCTCAGCCGGATATGGCGACTGAAATTGCCTGGAATGCCAAAGTACAGCGCCCTTCCGTTTGTAATTCCATGGAAACATTGCTTGTGCACCGTCAATATGATCTAGAACAAATAAAGTTATTACTGGCGCGTTATCACGAGAATGGTGTCCGTATTTACGGCTGTTCCTATACGAATGAAATAGCACCGTTTGCAGAACAGGCAACAGAACAGAGTTACAGCACGGAATATAGCGATTTCACGCTTAACGTCAAATTTGTTCACGATTTAGACGAAGCACTGCAGCATATTGCGAGACATAGCACAATGCACTCCGAATGCATTGTAACCGAAAACGAGCATCACGCCGCCCGCTTCCTTCAAGAAGTTGATGCGGCAGCAGTTTACCATAATGCTTCGACCCGCTTCACTGATGGATTTGAGTTTGGATATGGCGCCGAGATTGGCATCAGCACACAGAAGCTGCATGCTCGCGGACCTATGGGACTGCCAGCCTTGACTTCAAGCAAGTATCGTGTCTATGGCACAGGTCAAATTCGCGGGTAGAAACTTAAATAAATAATAGATAAATAATAGAGATTATAGAGATTATAGAGACACCATACACATTTGAGCCTCGTACACCAGTCATTATCACAACATGATAGAACTGCGGGTCGGGGCTCTACGGATAGGAGCAATATATAATGAAGCTAACAGTTGATGCAAATCAGAAAGTGCACACCCCTAACCCGCACTATTGTTTTTTTGGAGCTGGTTCTGCTGCAGAAGCATTTGTTAAAGGCATGCTGGATAATAACATCACAACACCTCAACATGTTGCGATGATTAATCGTAATAGCGAAGCAAGGCTTGGTTATTTGCGTGAGAAATACGGTGTCAGCGCAAGCAATCATGACGAAATCAAAGCAAAATGGCTGCATGAGGCTGATGTCATTATTTTGGCTATGAAGCCTAAAGACGCAATCGAAGCCTGTAAGGAGCTGCGCCCTCTCCTGCATAACAAAAGCTTAATTGTTTCAATAATCGCAGGCTTATCCATCTCAACTATTCAACAAATTCTTGGAGAAACCCCTGTTGTACGTACGATGCCCAATACCTCCAGTACGATAGGACTTGGCGCAACTGGTGTCTGCTATTCTGCCGAAACCACTATAGAGCAGCGCTTCATTGCCGAACAAATGCTCAAAGCAATTGGTATCGTAGCGGAAGTGGAAGAAAGTTTACTAGATGCCGTGACAGGGGTATCCGGAAGTGGTCCTGCTTATGTATACTATTTAATGGAAGCGATGATAGAAGCAGCTGCTCATGAAGGGTTAAGCATGCAGCAGGCGCATGAACTGGTCATACAGACTGTTCGTGGTGCTGCCGAGATGGTCCGACTGACGGGTGAATCTCCTGCTGTTCTACGGCAGAAAGTGACGTCACCTGGAGGAACCACACAAGCAGCTCTGAACGTATTGAATGAACGCGGCGTAAAAGAAGCGGTCAAAGAGGCAATCGTTCAGGCCCGTGCACGCGCTGCCGAGATGGGAGAACAAATAGGGAGGGAACTCAGGTGAATCATAACTGCATCGCCACATATCGCTTATATGATGATCGCGCTGATTTTCAAAAGAAAGCAGAAGGGATTGCGATTGGGCTTACAGTAGGAAGCTGGACCGACCTGCCGGAACTGCAGAAAGAATCCATGCGCAAGCATCTTGGCCAAGTAGAATGGATAAAAGTATACGAATCGGATCAAGCAGGCGAACGCTACGCGGACATTGCCATCGCCTACCCGGACGTCAACTTCAGCCATGACATTCCAGCGCTGCTTGTTACCGTGTTCGGCAAGCTGTCAATGGACGGCAGGGTGAAATTGATCGACTTGCAATGGTCCGATGACTTCCAGCAAGCATTTGCCGGTCCAAAGTTCGGTGTTGATGGCGTGCGCGAACAGCTAGGCGTCTATAACCGTCCACTGCTGATGAGTATATTCAAGTCAGTCATCGGCCACGATCTGCCGACGCTGAAGCAGCAATTCTACCAGCAGGCGCTGGGTGGTGTAGATCTTATCAAGGATGATGAGATCTTGTTTGAGAATCCGCTAACCCCGATCCAAGATCGGGTTCGTGCATGCATGGAGGCCGCACAGCAGGCCGAGCAAGCAACCGGCAAAAAGCTGCTGTATGCCGCCAACTTGACAGGCTCAACCTTTAAGCTGCGTGAGCAAGCACTCCGTGCGATTGACGCAGGTGCGAATGCTTTATTGTTTAACACGTTAAGTTATGGATACGATGCGCTGCATGGTTTAAGCGCCGATACGGATATTAACGTGCCGATCCTTGCGCACCCTGCGATGGCTGGTGCCCTGTACCCTTCGCCGCATTATGGCATATCCGCAGCACTGCTGTTAGGCAAGCTTATGCGGCTGGCTGGTGCAGACCTTATCCTCTTCCCGTCTCCTTACGGCTCAGTAACGATGCCGCGGGAAGATACTCAAGGCATTCGAGCAGCTTGTCTGGATACGAAGATGCCGATGAACCGCAGCTTACCAGTTCCTTCTGCTGGCATTCATCCTGCACTCGTTCCGCTTATTATTAAAGACTTCGGCATAGATGTCGTTGTTAATGCGGGCGGTGGTGTGCACGGACATCCCGATGGAACGGCAAGCGGCGGTCAAGCCTTTGTCCAAGCGATCGAAGCTACGACGCAGGGCATTCCATTGGCAGACTACGCCGCATCGCATACAGAATTACAAGCAGCATTAGATATGTGGGGGAACAAATAATGCACACCAAGAAACGTCGAATCGTATTTTGCGATTTTGACGGCACCATTACTATAAATGATAACATCGTTGCACTTATGAAGCATTTTAACCCGGATGGCTGGTCTAATATTGTAGAAGATGTGATCCATGAACGGAAGTCTGTACGTCAAGGCGTCGGCGAAATGTTCGCCCTGCTGCCTGTTTCTCTGCAAGAGCAAGCAGCACAGCAAGCTATCGCGCAAGCTCAGATCCGCCCTGGATTTGCAGAGTTTCTCCAATATTGTCAAGAGCAAGATATTGATTTTTATGTCACCAGCGGAGGGATCGACTTTTTTGTCTACCCGCTATTGGAACCATTTGGCATTCCGACAGACCATATTTATTGCAATGGTAGTGATTTCAGTGGAGAATCGATCCAAATCACATGGCCTAATGCCTGCCAACCGCCATGCACAAATGACTGCGGGATGTGTAAGACAACGATTGTAAGACAGTTCCCAGCCGAGAAATACGAACGAATCGTTATCGGCGACAGTGTAACTGACTTTGCAGCGGCCAAGCTTGTGGAGACTATTTATGCCAGATCTCATCTAATTGATAAATGCGAACAACTGCAACTGCCATTCACACGATTCGAGACGTTTTTTGACATCATTGAACATATGTCCACGAGCGCGGTACTTGACGCATTTGAGTCAAAATAACCCTATCTTGTTAAGCGCGCTGCTGTGATGCAGGAATCCGGCAGGAATTTCGTATTGGGAGGAACTTAATAGTGAGTCTAGAAATCACATTAGAGCACAAACAGCAGGCATTCCATGAATTACGATCCGTAAAAGAATTATTTGCATCACGCAATTGGTTTCCAGGCACGAGCGGCAATTTGTCGGTACGTGTAGGCGATATCCAAGAAGGACAATTTCAGTTTGCGATTACCGCAAGCGGCAAAGATAAAACCGTACATACGCCTGAGGATTTCCTGCTTGTTAACGAACTTGGTCAGCCTACAGAGCGGACTTCGTTAAAGCCAAGCGCCGAGACGTTAATTCATTGCGAAATTTATCGTCTAACTGGCTGCGGTGCTATCTTCCATGTACACACTGTTTTTAATAACATTGTATCTGAGTTGTACGGAGATGAGGGCTATATTCCTGTTCAAGGTGTGGAGCTGATCAAAGCGTTTAACATTTGGGAGGAAAATGCGAGAATTGAGATCCCGGTTGTACCGAACTACACCCATATTCCGAGTATCGTCCCTTGTGTTACTGAGAAGCTGAATCCCGTTATTCCGGGTATTATCTTGCGTAACCATGGCATATATGCATGGGGGGCTAATAGCTTCGAAGCAAAACGACATCTAGAGGCGTTTGAGTTTTTATTTGAATATGTGTATCGTATGAAAGCACTTGCCTAGAAGATTCGCGTTATGCTGCAACAGCTGAGTATGCTAATATGATGTCCCTACTCTACTGGGCAAATTAATAAGCAATACTAACCGGAATACCTGCCGAGGTGTTCCGGTTTTCAGTATGTCCATTGTTCCAACTGCTGTAATAAGTGTCTGTGTCTGATAAGGGAAATAAACTCAATTTTAGAAGAATGAGCTAGGATTGGCCCCTGCCCCATCTTACATTATCCTCCAATCCCCCCACTTTTTTCTCCTTGGCTTTGTATCATCTGTCTTATAGGCAATGTGACTTGCATGGTAGTCCCGATTCCTTCGATACTTTGCACCTTAATCGTTCCATGATGCTTCGTTATAATCGACTTGACGAGCGCAAGACCAAGACCTGTACCTGCAATTGCGCGGGAACGTGATTTATCCACCCTATAAAAAGGTTCAAATATCAGATCAATCTCATGTTCTGGTATGCCAACTCCCTGATCACTTACCGTTAGAGTTAAGTACTCATGCTCTGTGGATGTTAACAGTTCGACTTTGCCACCAGGCTTATTGTATTTTACCGCATTGGCCACGAGGTTAAATATCGCGCTGTACAACATGGCATAATTTCCGTTCAATTGGCACGTGCATTTATGAATACCGATGCTCACCTGATGTTGATCCGCCAATGGTTGCAATTCCCTCCTGATACGTTTAAACATGTCATAGATCCCGATCAAATCATCATATGTCGTACTATCTTCCAGAGCCAGCTCGAGCAAATTATCCACCACTTGTATTAAACGATCAGTGCTCTGCTGTGTCACTTCTGCATTCAGCTTATAATCCTCCATCGTCGGGTATTGATCCAACTGCAGAACTTGTATGGAGGTCTTAATCGTGGTCAATGGTGTTTTAAGCTCATGAGCTGCATCCGCTGCAAATCTTCGCTGTCTAGCGAACGATCGATCAAGCCGGTCAAGCATACGATTAAACGAGACAGACAAACTTCCCAACTCATCCTTGCTGCTCGGCACAGGTATCCGCTGTTCCAAATTAAGTTCATGAATGCCCTTTACAGCCTCGTTCAGTTCTGAGAGCGGTCGCAATGCCCTACCAACCATCATGTAGGTTCCGCCAATACCCACCAGGATAATAATTGTCATTACCGTAAGGCTCTGGTTCGAAAAATTCTTCTGCGCCTCCACCACACGTATAGTAGCCGATATATTGGAAAGTGGAGAGCTTCCTTCTCCTTTACGGTGCATATTCTCATCCAGACGAATTTCCGTACTGCGATCATCCACTATTGTTTTATTTAACATGGTTCCAGAAAAGTAATCTTGCGCTCCTCTGATGGAGGCCATTGTAAGCACAACAGAAATAATGATAATTACAATTCCGACGAGTGCCGTTATTCTCACTCTTAAAGAAACGTTATTGATCACTGACGTCCTCCGCTGCATAGGAAATCACATAACCGTGTCCCCTATAATTTTTAATGATTTCGCTGTCTCCTGCGACAGCCGACAATTTTTTCTTTAAAGAATGAATGTGGTACTTTAATGAGTTGGAAAACAAATCAACCTCACTGTCCCAGACGTGTTCAATGATCTCCTCAGCACTTATCACTCTATCCTGGTGATAAAGCAAGTATTCTAATAAGCTATGTTCTTTTTTAGTTAGCTCTAGCGCTTGCTGATGAACAGTCACTAGCTTTTTGGCTGTATCCATACAAACTGGTCCGCAAGACAGCTGTGTCCGTTGCTGAACAAACGATTGTCTGAGCAAATTCCGAATGCGAGCCTCCAGCTCAAAGAAATCAAAGGGTTTTGCCAAATAATCGTTAGCTCCAAAGTCCAAGCCCTTAATCTTGTCCTCTACTGCACTACGAGCAGATAAAATAATGATTTTGATCTCAGCGTTAAGCTGACGAATAGATTGCAGTACTTCTAACCCATCCACTTTAGGCAAGTTTAAATCCAATATGATAATATCGTAAGTATTTACATCATATAAATCCAATGCTTCTTCTCCGTCATATCCGCAATCGACAGCATATCCGCACTTTCTAAGCCCTTTGCTAATAACCGAACTGAGCAGCAATTCGTCTTCTACCAGCAATATTTTCATGAATACCTCCTGTTTATCCGTACCTGTCGTAACACCGACCGAAAAGCCGCACATAGAGTGCGACTCTTTTAGGATGGTGTAAGATCGTATAGTTATGCTCTTATAAAGTTGTTTTTATTGTTTGTTTAACTGGACTTTCCCTTTGGTATCTTGCGATAATTTACCTGGTGCTAACACCTTAAAATCCACCGACAGGTCGCTTACCATTTGCTTGTTCAGAGGGGTTCCTTTTACTTTAGTATCCATTGTACCCGATTCGAACGTTTTGATTGTTCCGGTAACATTTTCTTTAGATACGTTCTTCTGTTCTTTTTTATCTTTTATTAGCTTCTCTTTTCCTGCTGTCTGAATACCTAGAGCGTCAGCTGTTATTTCAGTAATCTTTGCAGAAATGTTGTCCAGAGAGTTGCCAGAACCTGAACTAGCAGCAAACGCCGATGCAGATCCCCCTACAACCAAAAACGCACTAAGCAATCCAATAACTGATTTTTTCATTTTCATTTTTATTTCCTCCTAAAGTTTAATATGATTTGTCTTACATCCATGGCTTTATTATAAAGAGCAGTAAGTTAGGACAAGGTTAGAAAATAACCAGCTTCAATTCGTTTTAAAAAATAAAAAAGCGACCCTAAGTCATGCGGGTCGCCTGAATAAAGTGAACAGCTATTTATCCATCAAACGGATGGATAGTAACGTTGTGCAACTGAGTGATTATGGCCAACTACTTGTAAGATCGGCTTAATCCTACTCCTTTTTAGCCAAAATTTCTTGCTTTATCTGTTCAATCAGCTCAAGTATACTCTTCATGCCCAAATCCCCTTTGCCACGCTTGCGAACGGATACACTATTTGTGTTTTTCTCATTTTCACCGAGCACCAGCATATAAGGTACTTTTTCCAACTGGGCTTCGCGAATTTTGTAACCAAGCTTTTCATCGCGCACATCCATCTCAACCCGAATCCCCGCCTCAGCTAATCCCTTTTTAACTGAGTAAGCATATTCGTTATAATGCTCCGACACAGGCAGCAGCTTCGCCTGAACAGGTGCAAGCCATAGCGGGAATGCACCTGCATAATGCTCGGTAATAATGCCTATGAAACGATCAATAGAGCCGTATACCGCGCGATGAATTACGACAGGTCGGTACTTCTGACTGTCTTCACCAATATAAGTCAGATCAAATTTCTCCGGCATCTGAAAATCAAGTTGTATCGTTCCACACTGCCAGCTTCGTTTAAGAGCATCTAAAATGTGGAAGTCAATCTTAGGACCATAGAACGCGCCATCTCCTTCATTTACGTGATACTGAATGCCGCGCTTATCCAGTACTTGCTGCAGCGACTTCTCCGCTTCATCCCACAGTTCATCTGAACCCATGTAATCCTCAGGTCGTGTTGATAGCTCGATCTTGTATTCAAAACCAAACACTTGATAAATATGGTCAATCAATGCGATGACCTGACCAATCTCATCCTCGATCTGACTCGGTAGTACAAATAAATGAGCGTCATCTTGACAGAACGTACGGACACGCATCATTCCGTTAAGTGCCCCCGAATATTCATGACGGTGGACTTGCCCGTATTCAGAAAGCCGAATAGGCAATTCCCGATACGAATGCATGCTGTTCTTGAAAACAAGCATATGTCCTGGGCAGTTCATCGGCTTAAGCGCAAAAGTCTTATCGTCCACATTTGTAAAGTACATGTTATCTTTATAATGATCCCAATGTCCGGACTGCTCCCAAAGGCGATTATTTAACATTAGTGGTGTACGCACCTCGTCGTACCCTCTTTGCTGCTGAATATCACGCGCGAAGTTTTCCAACTCTGTGCGGATCGTCATCCCCTTTGGCAAATAAAAAGGCATTCCTGGTGCTTCTTCGGAGAACATAAATAACTCAAGTTCTTTACCAAGTTTGCGGTGATCGCGCTTTTTGGCTTCCTCTAACAATTGCAAATGTTCCGACAGCTCTGCTTTTTTTGGAAATGAAGTGCCATAAATGCGCTGCAGCATCTTGTTATTTGAATCTCCACGCCAGTAGGCACCTGCCACATTTAGCAGCTTAAAAGCTTTAATTCTTCCTGTCGAAGGAAGATGTGGACCTCTGCAAAGGTCAACAAACTCGCCTTGTTCATATAGGGTGATAACCGCCTCATCTGGCAGCCCTTGAATAAGTTCAATCTTTAACGGTTCCTCTAATTGTTCAAAAATGTCCATCGCTTCTTTCCGACTTACAACACGACGAACTATCGGCAAGTTCTCCTGTATGATAGTCTCCATTTCACGTTCAATACTCAGGAGATCATCACTTGATACTGGTGTATTTATATCGATATCATAATAAAATCCGTTATCGATAACGGGTCCGATTCCAAGCTTAACACGCTCTGTACCGTACATTCGTTTCAATGCTTGGGCCATGATATGTGCTGTCGTATGCCGATACACATCTACACCATCTTTGCTGTCCAACGTTACAATTTCCACTCGGCATTCATCTGCAATCGGCTCGTTCAGATCAACTAGTTTGCCATCCATTTTACCCGCAACGGCATTCTTCCTTAAGCCTATGCTAATTGATTCCGCTACCTGTGCTATCGTTGTGCCTTGTGAATACCCCTTTTTAGCTCCATCTGGCAATGTTACTTTGATCTCCATGATCTCGTCTCCATTCTTTATCATTATGAATTTGAATGCAAAAAAACGCCTCTCTCCACTAAGGGACGAGTGCGTTCAGCTCGTGGTTCCACCCTAATTCGACCATTATCAAGTCATACCGCGCTATTGCCCGTGCATGAAGGATAAGGTCCTTATTAGTATCCGTTATCGAGGATAAGTCGGTGCCACATACTGCCAAGATCAATAGATCTAGGGGTTCAATGCCACAGCTACAAAGGGGTAATCTCACATCCGTAACGGAAGAAGCTTTCAGCTTACACTTCTCTCTCTGGACAGTCCGTGAAGGAGATCATTTCTCTGATCAATGCCTCATATATAATTATTGAAATTAACACTAGCATTCATTTTCCACAAAGTCAACAACAAATAAATCAATATATGAAATATCAAGTAAATATTTGGTACAAACATTAAAGTATATTCGTTGAACTAGCAATCTATCTATAATCTTTAATTCCACTTTCAAAAGCCTGTCGATCGTCATGCTCAATTCCGTGTAATGCTTCTTGTAAAGCAAATGTACTTTTATAAAATTGCACTCGTTCAGATATTTCATTGCCGTTAGGATACAGGTTAATACACATATCAAAAAAATCTTCACCATAGCTGGAAAGTATTCCAGCAAAGTCATACGCTGGATCTCCTAAGCCAGAACCACCAAAATCTATTATCCCTGAAACCATACTTGTCTCTGGATTCCACAAGATGTTAGACGCTCCAAAATCTCCGTGTATAAGTGTCATTTCTAAATTTGAAAATCTTTCGCCTTTTAGGAACGTTTCAAAGGAATGTGATATTTCCTTTTGAGCGTTTTTTCTGATAAATGGAAATAATTTATTTTGAATCTTATCATATAGGTTACCCATCTCTTCACGAGGATTACAAACCTCTAGTTTCAAATCTCGACTTGCTTTTTCTTCTGAAATAGAATGGAGTTCTACTAGAAAAGAAACAAGTTGTTTTGCCAACCCTTTAACCAATTCAACACTCTTAACACCTGTTAAACTTTCCTTCCACAAAGGAACACCATCTATTAGGTTATAGCCAGTGAAGACCTTACCTGGTTCTAACTCTTCAAAAGACTGATAAATTGGATTCGGAATAGGTGTGGAGACGATACCTTTAATATAATTCAAAATTTCCGTCTCTCTTCTTAATTGAACTATTCCATTTTTATATTTTGGAAATCTAAAAACCAAAGATTTGTTTACAATTAACACATCATTATTCTGTCCAATTTCATTAAAATAACAGTCTTCAATGGGAAGGTCAGAATAAAACAATTGAATATTTTCAATAAAGTTATTAGTCATTTAGTAATCCCCCCTTTTTTGTCTCTTTCTTTATTTTTCAAAGGACTTTCAAGTTACAAAACACTAAAGAAATCAATGATCATGTTCTTTTCACGCTCTGGCATCATATGCATGTGCCCGCACCCTTTTAACATATGAGTCGTGTTATTTGGAATGATTCTTTTCGCCCTTGGTAATACTTTTTTCGCTGGAAATAAACAATCTTTTTCTCCTGCCATAATAAGTGTTGGCGCTTTGCACTGTTGCATTAATTGTTCACTCACATTGGATGGCATCCCCACTTTTGTTTTTACATGATCAAAACTATCTTTCACCATATCCAAAGTATCTATATCAAGAATTTCTTCTTTAATAGCCATAAAT
Source organism: Paenibacillus sp. ACRRX (assembly GCF_022346885.1). Lineage (GTDB taxonomy): Bacteria > Bacillota > Bacilli > Paenibacillales > Paenibacillaceae > Paenibacillus_B. Next base: position 970,541 of record NZ_JAKRNK010000001.1, on the reverse strand, counting down.
AAAGCTGTTTCTTTTATATATTTTTCTTTCTTTGTTAGTTTATATTTGAGGAGTGGTATCATCATTTTTACAGTACTGATTGGAAAGGCATTGTTAATGCCTGATGGCACAATTAATACAGATTTCTTTACTTTCTCCGGTGCGGTACACATCAATTTTGCCAGAACTCCGCCTCCAAATGAAACCCCAAAACAAGCTATTTTATCAAATCCAAGCGCTGTTATAACATCGCTTGCCCACTTTCCATAATCATAATTGCGAGGAGAGAGATGAACCTCATCACTTTTTCCAGGGTGCCCAATAATATCAACCGCATAGATGTGAAAATGCTTAAGCAGGAATTTGTACATTAATAAATTATAGGCAGTTGTACTATTTCCACCATGAAATACTAACAATGGTTCACCCGATAGATTGCCAGTTTCAATGATATGTGTTTTCCCAAAACGAGTATGCACGTAAATATCCTCGCAGGAATAATCCAATTTCTTCAATTGAGCTTCATAAAGCTTAAGTGACATTTCTCTTCCAGATGGTGTTTTGTAAATACTCATATAGGCCTCTTTTATATCCGTATTTTCTTACACGTCTTATTTAAAAGTTATCTCATTCATTAATTTAATTAGGCTATGATTCAAGTGAATAATAGCCGCTTTTGGATACCCCATTTAAGATGAAACCTTAATTCCATCTTGACTTGTTATTCGCTAATATATTCAAAAATCCTTCTTCTACTAAACTGCACCGTTAGGTTTAAGTACAGTTTCTTACAAGATAAACATTAATATAACATAAATACCCATCAAAAGATCACCTCAAAGAATGAAAAAGAGGTGATTTTTATAAATTTTTATTACAAATAATCAATCTTTTTTACAAATCTACGCCTCCCTGTATCAATTAGCAGCTTCATACTGCTTAATACCATCCATCACGACTTAACTGACAGTTATGGTCTGGGCAGTCCGTTCATCCTTTAACCTGAACTTGCCGTTAATTAACAACTCTATCCATTTTATTGTACCGATAATTTGCGATCGGATAAAAATCTATTGGGATGAGGAATGATATACTACATTTGACCAAAAAAGTTTGCTAATTAATAGTTTATTTAATGTTTTGCCTTATTATAGTTTGATGAGATGGACCCACAGATAAAGGAGGAACGACATTGACTATAAAGATTGTATTTTTTGATCTAGACGGTACTATTGTCGATAATCAAACCGATCAAGTACCTATCTCAACTATTCAAAGCATTAAAGCATTGCATAGCAAAGGTATCCAAGTTGTATTAGCCACCGGGCGCTCCTATTTTTTTACTAAATCAGTCGGCAGATTACTTAAGGTTCAAAATTTTATTAATTGTAGTGGCTCATATGTTAGATTAGGTCACGAAGAAGTCTATAAAGATCCGATTTCTCAAAATGATTTTGATCATTTAGTGCAAATATGCAGCTTAAACGGGGATCATCTGTCTTGTTTTGGTGTAGAAGATAGTTATTCCAATGGATTAGCAAAAGAGGTAGCACTACCTATATTAAAAAATATTGACTGTCACGAAATCCCAAGTATATTCCCTCATCGTAAAGTTGAATATATGGGTATGTGTTTATTTTTAAGTAATGGTAATATCAATGATTATCATAACATCTCGACCGAACTTCAATTTTACCATTGGGGAGAAAACATTCCAAACGCATATAATATAGAGAGAAAAGGCAATAACAAAGCGAATGCAATTCAAAAAGTACTTCAACATTTTAATTTTAGCGCAGATGAAGCTATTGCCTTTGGTGATGGGATCAATGATATCGAGATGTTACAAACAGTTCGAATTGGAGTCGCTATGGGGAATGCGCGAGAAGGATTGAAGGAAAAGGCCGATTTTATAACAAAAAATGTAGACGATGATGGAATATACCATGCACTTAAAACATTAAATGTAATTTAATAGCTCGACCGCTGAGATGAAGCACATATATTTGAGCATGCCTTGCCTTGATAAGATCATAAACGAACTGTTTGTTCAACTGATCCGCAAATTTACTATCACTATAATCAGTCATGCCAGAATAACATGATTGATTATAGTGATAAATGGATCACGTTCTTCATTCCTAATGGGAAAGTATCATTTAACGCCGCGTCATCGTGATCCTCTAAATTTTTGAGTATGTGCGCGAGCCTCTTCGACGGTCTGAATTTTATTTCGACTCCACTCCAATAGAATACGGTCGATGTATCTGAAATGTATTTTGCCTGCAAATACCGCTTCCTTTAAGGCTAGCAGGATAAGCTCCAGTGCATACCGATCGTCATCTATCCAGCCAGCAATCGTCTCATATTCCATCGGAGACAACGGACGGCCAAATTCCTTCTCGAATATCTCGAACAAGTTTAATGATTCTTGCTCTCCGGCTGCGGGCGCAGCAGCACGCTGTCGCTTGCGTTCAGCGATTGCCTCATCAGTTAACAGATGGCCAAGCTTGTCGTATAAACCTGTTAAATTGTAGCGTTCAAATTGAACACCCGATTCCGGATCAATTTCTTCATCAATGGTCAGAAAACCATCCTTCATCATACGCTGCAGGGAAGTAATCACATGGCTTGCAGGAACACTCATGCGCTCTTGAATTTCTTCAATAGTTGGGAAGTCCTTCCACTCATTTTGTTTAAATGCGGTCAAATGAATGATAACCATCGTATCCGTATCCGTAAGTCCAAGCCGCTTATAATGCTTAAGCAGCAAATAAGGCAGCGATACCTGACCTGTCATCAATGCGTGTGATATGCCTTTAGCATAAGCCCGATAAGCTTCTCCACTCATGATCGCTCCCCCTTTATGTATTTTGAGTAAGTTTATCCCTATACTGATGGCTTAGTGATCTCTGTTCTTCTTCACAACCTTTACATTGTCTCATACTTTGGCAAGTTTAGTAAGTCCCATGTCCACATAGACAACACATCCCGTATCACAACGAAGTGATACGGGATGATAGGTAATTTATTAGTTTAAGGATACAAGCGGTACAGCATACGTGGGAACGGAATTGTCTCGCGTACGTGATCCAGTCCGCAGATCCAAGCTACTGTGCGTTCTAGCCCAAGACCAAAGCCTGAGTGAGGAACTGTACCGTATTTGCGAAGATCCATATACCATTGGTAAGCTTCAGCTGCTAAGTCATGCTCGCGGAAGCGTTCTGCCATCAATTCAGGATCGTCAATTCGCTGTGATCCGCCAATAATCTCACCATAACCTTCAGGCGCAATCATATCCGCACAAAGCACGACGTCTGGGTTCGAAGGATCTGGCTTCATATAGAATGCCTTAATCTTCGTCGGATAATGCGTAATAAAGACAGGTGTCTCATACTGCTCAGCGATTGCTGTCTCATGTGGCGCACCAAAATCTTCGCCCCACGGGATGTCAAAGCCCTTCTCTTGCAGGAATTTAATTGCATCGTCATACGTGATGCGTGGGAATGCTCCGATAACCTTTTCCAGCTTGGTTGTGTCGCGCTCCAACGTTTCCAGCTCAGACTTGCAATTGGTCAAGACGGATTGTACGATATGCGACACAAATTGTTCCTGCACACGCAAGTTCTCATCGTGGTCTACAAACGCCATCTCCGGCTCAATCATCCAAAACTCGATCAGGTGGCGTCTAGTTTTGGATTTCTCGGCACGGAACGTTGGTCCAAAGGAATATACTTTACCAAGTGCCATAGCCGCCGCTTCCATATAAAGCTGACCACTTTGCGTCAAGAACGCATCTTCTTCGAAGTATTTCGTATGGAAAAGCTCCGTTGTGCCTTCACAAGAAGAAGGTGTTAAGATCGGAGGATCCATTAACGTAAACCCACGATCATTAAAGAACTGCTGCACAGCTGCGATAATTTGGCCACGAATCGCCATGACTGCACGCTGCTTAGGTGCACGCAGCCACAGATGACGGTGATCCATCAAGAAATCGACGCCATGTTCCTTTGGTGTAATTGGATAGTCCTGCGTAATTTGAATGACTTCTACATTCGTAACCGTCAATTCAAAACCGGACTTGGAGCGTGGCTCCTCCCGTACAACCCCTGTCACATATAAGGAGCTCTCTTGAGTCAGGCTCTTCGCCGCTTCCCAAGCTTCCTCCGACAGTTCTGTCTTCACCGCGACACCCTGCATAAATCCCGTACCGTCGCGTAATTGCAGAAATTGAATTTTACCGCTCTTGCGCTTGTTGTGCAGCCAGCAGCCAATGCGGACTTCCGCGCCCACATGTTTGCTTACTTCACGAATGACACAAGTTGTCGCCATCGTTTCGATCTCCCCTATTTGTTAATTCGCCACAGCCCTCATGGCACCGGAAGCGTATGCTTATGCTTTGTTAGAGTTAGCTTCTTGTGCAAGGCGATACGTATCGCGTGCAATCATAAGCTCCTCATTAGTAGGGACAACAAGTACCGCTACTCGTGAGTTAGGTGTGGAAATGACACGTGGTTCCTTCGAACGAACCTTATTCAACTCTTGGTCAATTTCTACGCCCAAGAATGTCAGGTTGTCACACACGTGCTTGCGAACAATCGCAGAGTTCTCCCCAACACCAGCAGTAAAGACAATCACGTCCACACCGTCCATTGCTGCCGCATATGCACCGATATACTTACGAAGACGGTACTCATACATCTCAAATGCTAGAGTCGCATTCGGTTCGCCTGCTTCCATGCCGTCTGTAATCTCACGCATATCACTGGATAGCCCGGACACAGCCAACAAGCCGCTATGCTTGTTAAGCATGGAATTCACTTCATTGACCGTTAAGTCTTCCTTCATCATCGTAAATGGTACGATTGCTGGATCAAGGTCACCACTACGGGTACCCATCATCAAGCCTTCAAGCGGAGTCATACCCATCGTCGTATCGACCGACACGCCGCCTTTGACAGCCGTCAAGCTACCGCCATTACCGATGTGACAAGTAATAATCTTCAGATCCTCCAGTGGACGATCAACAACCAGTGCCGCACGTTTGCTCACATAATCATGGGAAGTTCCATGGAAGCCATAACGACGGATTTTGTGTTTCTTGTACAACACTTTAGGAATGGCATACATATACGCTTTAGCAGGCATTGTTTGATGGAAAGCTGTATCAAATACAACTGCCTGCGGCACGTTAGGCATGTTGGCTTCAGCCGCTTTGATTCCCATCATACAAGCTGGGTTATGTAGCGGCGCCAAGTCAAACAAACGACGAATTTCCGATTTAACCTCGGAATCCACGAGTACAGAACTCTTAAACGTCTCGCCGCCGTGAACGACACGATGACCAACAGCCTCAATTTCGCCGATCGAACCGACAACACCAACCTGAGGGTCAGTCAACTTATCCAACACTTTACGGATTGCTGTTGTGTGGTCTAGTATTTCACTAACCTCAGTAATCTCGTCTACATGATGTGGTTCGTGAACGAGGATGGATGAATCCATGCCAATACGTTCCACTCGACCTGCCGCCAAGACGGCTTCTGTCGTCATGTCGTAAATTTGATATTTAAGCGAGGAGCTTCCTGCGTTAATTACGAGAATTTTCATAGTCTATCCCCATCCTTGTCATACTTGAAGAATCCGACGCCGGTCTTAATACCGAGTTGGTTAGCGCGAACCATCTTTTTCAACAACACGGAAGGACGATACTTGATATCTCCGAATTCACGGAACATACGCTCCATAGCCGCCAATACCGAATCTAAGCCAAAACGGTCTGCCATTTCAAGCGGGCCATATTGGAAATTATATCCGATTCTCATCGCATTGTCGATGTCTTCTGCAGTTGCAACGCCTTCTTGAAGCACATGCAGCGCTTCATTGATAAGAATGCAAATAATCCGTGTAGTAACGAAGCCAGGCGATTCATAAACCATAACGCCTTTCTTCTGTACAACTTCCTCTACAAAACGTTTCGTTTCCGAGAACGTAGCGTCCGAAGTCTTCAACCCACGGATAATTTCAACCAAGTCAACCTTGGATACTGGATAAATAAAGTGCATGCCAATGACACGCTCAGGATATTTAGTCGTACTTGCAAGCTCAGTCAACGACAAAGTCGATGTATTGCTTGCCAGAATGATACTGCTAGGGCAGACACGATCAAGCTCTGCGAAGATCGCTTTCTTCGCTTCCAAATCTTCCGAGATCGTCTCAATTACCATGTCACAAGCGCTAAGTTCAGCGAGATGAGTTACTTTGTGAATGCGGGACAAGATAAGCTTCTTCTCGGCTTGTGTAATGGCCCATTTCTCCAATTGCTTGTCCAAGCTTGTTTCGATCATTTCATAAGCATGGTTTAGCTTCTCCGGCGTTTGCTCCACCAACAGCACGTCCAGGCCTTTCACAGCAAGCATTTCTGCGATGCCTTGGCCCATTGTACCGCCGCCAATGACGCCGATTTTTTTGAAAAACATGGTCTCTTCCACCTTTCATGTTTCTATGCTCTTCTGGTATTGTACCCGAACATGGGGTATCGTTATCAAAAGGATTAACGCATAGGTACCTAACGATATCTTAACATGTTTAAGGTTAAAAAAAGGAGATTACCAGCGCATTTTCACGCTGGTAATTGTTTACTTTCACATATTAGACACCGGAAATCGTCCCCCGAAAGCTGCTCATCTTGAATCAGCTTCTCCAACGAATGCTGGAACGTATCCCGATGCTGTTCCAACATCTGTCTAGTCCGTGCCGTTAATTGCTCCATGATGGTATTCATCTCAGCAGACAAAGCCTCAATCGATACATGCTTCATTTTAACTATACCAAGACTTGTCAGACCTGCGTTTACCATGGTCTCCACTATGTTTAATGCCTGATCAAAGTCTCCTTGCGAGCCTGTACTCCGATGGCCATAGAACATTTCTTCCGCCACAGCGCCGCCAAGAGAGATCATAATCTGTTCTTCCAGAAATGGTAGTGTATATAAATATTTTTCCTGCTGAGGCTGATGTCGAACATACCCTAACGCTTGACCCCTTGGACTAAGCGACACTTGGGATACACTGCCTGGACGAACTATTTCCGCCACAATAGCATGACCGAGTTCATGCAAAGCAACACGGCGCCGTTCTTCCTGATTGGTCTCCCGATCCGTCTTCTCCCCCATCATCACTTTATCGATGGCCAGTGACAGATGGCGCATCTCAATCTGCTCTTTTTCTTCGCGCATTGCATAAATAGCACCTTCGTTCAGCACGCTTTCAAGCTGAGCACCGGAGAAACCAAATGTCTCTTCTGCAATCTTTTCAAGCTGTACTTCATCTGCAATCGGTTTGTTCAAAGTATGCAGCTCCAAGATATGCTGTCTGCCTTTCTTATCGGGAAGATCCACCTGAATATGTCGATCAAACCGTCCTGGGCGCAGCAGCGCACCGTCAAGCATTTCTTTGCGATTGGTTGCTGCCATAATCAGTATACGAGGCATCTCATCTGCATACAAACCATCCATCTCTGTTAATAATTGATTAAGCGTCTGGTCATATTCCTTCTGCTGACCACCTTCACGCTTTCCACCAATCACATCAATTTCATCGATAAAAATAATCGCGTTTTCCTTCTTTTCTTTGGCAGCGAGCTGACGTGCATCTTTAAATAAACTACGAATACGTCCTGCGCCTACACCCACATACATCTCCACGAATTCACTACCTGATGCGCCAAGAAAGACGGCATCTGCATAACTCGCTGCAGCTTTTGCCATCAACGTCTTGCCTGTACCCGGTGGTCCTGTCAGCAGAATCCCCTTTAAGGGGCGGATGCCAAATTTTTTAATGGCTTCCGGTCTGACAAGAAAGTCCAAAGCTTCAACAAGTTCATGCTTCGCACGATCTTGACCGCCAATCCTTTCAAATCCAATGGATTGTACCTTAGCGGATCGTGACTTCGAACGTGTGCTGCCGTTGCCGCCGGTCATCCCTGTAGCTTTACTGCGATATCGTGCTGCAAAAGCCAAAATACCGATAGCCGCAGCCGCAATGACAATCGGCCACACATTAATACCAATGTAAGCAAGAAAAGCAAGTATGACTATCGACAAACCGATCGCTAACTCAGGCCACGCCATCGTCCGATTTCGCATTTGGCCACACCCCCATTGGTTGTCCTTGTAATGGCAATAACACGACTTTGCTGTTGCCTTCATCATCCTTAACTGTTACATATACATACTGGTTGTCCATCTCGGTCTGCACCTTAACGCCTTTATCTTTGGCTAGGCTTGCAAGCTTATCGGGTATATCTCCATAGCGTTGATGTGCCATAGCCTCTGACACAGGAAATAAAGCTTCAGACCACCACTTTTCCAGCTTGTGCGACGTTTTATCGTTTATGACCTGAATATCTACTGTACGCTGCTGGGCTTGCTTTGCCGTTTCTTCATATACATGCTGTACAACCTCGCGTATATCACTATTCGGGCTAACTCGCAGCTTAATAACCACCTGCTTCGGCTGCCAATTTACTTCTGCTTGCTGTACATGGCTTATATCTTTAATGTTGGTTTGCAGCGGTGCTTCCATAAGCTGATGTCGGTAAATATACCAGCCTCCAAATAATAAGCTGCCACTAATAAGGATTGTTGATAACAACGGAATCCAACGAATTTGTTTCAATCAGTATCACTCCTTTGTGGATTTATAAAAAAAGAAGCTAGACGGCTGTATAGTGAGTGATTATATATTATTTTTATATCAAATAAGACATATAGAAGTATATCATATAGGTATATCATTTGAGCAATGTAATGATTGGTAAGAATGATATGACCCATACTAAAAAATATGATCTTTACCTATTCCAATTTAAAGAGTTCCAAGTGAATATAGATCAAACTGAATTCCGAACCAATAAGAATTGTAACTTGCTAAACTGGTAAGTAAAATGTCTCTTAACTCTCTCTTTTCTAATCCACGAAATATGCACTTACTATAAACTAGTTATTCTTTCGTGCAAGGTCTGATGTATTAAAAGGTGTAGCTTGTCCAATTAATGAATTTACATTTTAAAACAAAAGACGTAAAACTATGATGGAAATAATTCCACCCAGAACAGTTCCCAGTAAACTACGTGTTTTTACCGCAATATAGAATGTAGGTATGGCTGCAAAAAATTCAAGGTTCGTAGTGAGGGATGTAATCTTTCCATCATGTGTAAATATCTCTTGTCCAATTAAAGCAGCAATAACAGAAATGGGCACAAAATTTAACCACCGCATTGCCCATTTTGGTAATTCGAAACGGCTTAGCACCATAAGAGGAACTACCCTTGGAATAAAGGTCACAAAAGCTGCCCCTAAAATAATCAAAAAAACTTCCCATCTTACTTCCATTTTTCAACCACCATTCCGATTGTTGAAGCAACAATTGTAGCAACAATAACGCCCATACTGCTAGACATCATAAAAGTACTACCTACAGCAATAACAACTGCTATACTTGCAACAACTATATCAAGTTTGATTTTATTTCGACCTAACATTGTCAACATAAGAATTCCAATAAACATAGCTGGCAAGGCAAATTCTAGACCGAATTTTTCAGGATTTGAAATCCATTGTGCCAAAAATGCCCCCGCTAGATTTGCTATAAGCCAATTGACATAAGCAGTTATGTTGAGGCCATGCATCCATTTTTCACTGATTTTCTTTTTTCTCGCAGTCTCGCTAATAGCGACACCGAATGTCTCATCCGTGAGTAGAGAACCTACCAGCATGTTCCGAAGTGGGGAAAGATGCCGGAAATAAGGTGCTAATGCTGCACTAAGTAAGATATGACGAAGATTAACAAAGAAAATAGTAATAATAATGGCCGTATGAGAACTGCTTGTTGCTATCATTCCAGCAGCAATAAACTGAGCTGAGCCAGCATAGAGAATTAATGACATCAGAGCTATTTCAGCTATACTTAACCCCGCGGTCTTTTGGATAACTCCAGCTGCTATTCCGATGCTTAAGTAACCCAGTAGCGTAGGGATACAGTCTTTTACCCCTTTGATAAAGCTTTCTTCATCTCTCTGAGACGAATTTATTTGGACGTTTGACAAACTCACTTTATTCCCTCCTTCTTCGCAAAAAATAGAAGCTAACACACTAACTACTACGAAAAAAATGAAAGAAAATACGGTTCAATTTATTTGAACCGTTTTCCAGTAACCACATGAAATAAATTAGGGTCGTTTTTCCAGAGGGCTTCTGTTTTCTCTGGACCAACTTCTTTAACTAATTCTGAGAACATAATGTCATGCCTGATGTATTCCATCGCAATTAATACAAGTGCTGGATCTTCTGTTTTTATGGCCCATGCAGGTGTATTTGCAGAAAAATTTGCAATTAATACTTCTTTATTGTCTCGTGCAACAATCGTTAATCGACCATTCATACGTTCCTCAGCTACTTTGGGAGTCATATAATTGTGATGGGTGGTTGCACCAAGCTCAATCTCAGGTGCCCCGAAAAGAATAGAAAAAACATGAATATCATCATGTACACGCCTATCTATCGCCCTTTTTATACATGAGACTTGTGGTTCCCAAATCGATAGCCATATTTCTTCTTCTGCTTTATCTATGATGTCAATCATTTCGGCTGCAACACGCTCATCACTGCTGATGCGGCGAACTGCATTTACTTCTTGTTCGCTTTCTAAAGCAGATAAATTCTTTTCAAGATACTCCATAGAATTTTCGAAGTTATTACGCAATCTGCGGATTAACTCTTTTGCTGGCAAGGGTGCATAGGTTACAGGATCAGAAGGTACGGTATAAACCGCACCTTTATCTATTAATTTTGCCAAAACTTCGTATATCGTTGAACGAGGTACACCTGACCTTTTACTTATTTCATATCCCGTAATGGGGTAGTTTTTTAAAAGCCCTATATATGCTTTACATTCATATTGCGAAAAGCCCCACTTCTGAAGTTCTTTATAAAGTTCTTCCATGATAACTCCTTTAGTAGTTAGTGTAGTACTCACTATAAAACAAAGCAAATTAGATGTCAAAGTTATTTAAGGCTCCCGATATTCAACAAACCATGTAAGTGGGTACTGACATATAAACGCCAATTAACAATTTACCATTAGCAGCGTGGTAGTCCTTTCAGACGCTCTTCAGACAATCAAACACAGCCAATTAGACTGTCAAATAACACTTAAGTTTTGCCCTTGCGAAAGATTTTGTTGTCATGGAAATACAATTGCCCTATACTAAATAACAAATTACTTCGTCTGTACATATACCATAATACAATTTTCTTTTTGCCCTAGGTAAACACTTTGTCTCTAAACTAACATGAAAGGGAGGATGCTCTTATGACAACAACATCAAGTCTATCTTTAGCTAATGCAAGCACAGGTCGTTATGTACGTTTGGAACGCATCGAAGTCCAGGGCGTGCTGCGCAGACGGCTGCTTGATCTCGGATTCGTGCCTGGCAACGTAATTGAAGTGCTCCAGAAGAGCCCACTCGGTGATCCAACCGCATTCCGAGTTAACAATACAACCATTGCACTGCGAATAGAAGAAAGCTCCCTTATCTACGGGCAATACGAGGAGGGGGATTTGCTATGAGACCTTACGCTGTAGCTCTGGCGGGCAATCCCAACACAGGAAAAAGTACACTTTTTAACACCCTGACAGGGCTTCGCCAACATACAGGCAATTGGGCCGGAAAGACAGTCGTGTCCGCTGAGGGTGAATTTATCCATAAGGATATATCCTTTCGAATGATCGATCTGCCTGGTACTTATTCCTTATACTCAAATTCCGCGGATGAGGAAGTGGCACGAGATTATATTATTTTTGAACAGCCTGATGTGACAATTGTTGTACTGGACGCTACCTCGTTGGAACGCAACCTGAATCTGGCACTCCAAGTGCTCGAGATGACTTCTCGTGTCGTTGTATGTATCAATCTGATCGATGAAGCAAAGAAGCTTGGCATTCGGGTAGATACCGACCAGATTGCAAGCCAGCTTGGTGTACCTGTTGTAGCCGTATCTGCTCGCAATAAGACTGGTATTGATACCTTGTTAGACAGGGTTGCTGAGGTCGCTTCGGGTCAAAATGTTCCTAGGCCTGTTCCCATTACTTATAACAACGACATTGAAAGCAAGATTGCTCAGTTGGAGCCGATGATCCGACAAACCTTAGGCGACAGATTTCCTGCTCGCTGGGTAGCTTTAAGACTATTGGATGAGGATGAGAGCTTAATCTCATCGTTAAGAGCAAAGCTTCAAGAGCAGCCTGTGATGGATCAGCAAAAGGAGGAGATCAGTTATGGACGCACCGCTTGCCACTAACACCACTGATCCGCTTGATTCCCTGCTCGGCGCAGCTCGCACGATTTCGCAAGGTGCTTCTATTCGGGATGAACTGGTTAGTGACATCTACAGCAAAAGCCGGGAAATCTGTAAATTGGCCGTCCAATATGAAGACAAAAAGAAACTGCAGAGCACTTATAAATTAGACAAAGTACTCACCTCTAAGATATGGGGCTACCCTATTATGTTTGCTATTTTAGGTGTAGTTTTCTGGATTACGATTACAGGGGCAAATGTCCCGTCAGGCTGGATCGCTGACTTCTTCGGGGTGATCGAGGGTTACTTAACAGCAGGCTTTCAAGCTGTTCATGCGCCCGCGTGGCTGCACGGCGTACTTGTACTCGGCTTCTTCCGTGGGACTGCGTGGGTAATAAGCGTAATGCTGCCGCCAATGGCAATCTTCTTCCCCGTGTTCGCCTTGTTGGAGAATTTCGGTTACTTACCACGTGTCGCTTTTAATATGGATCGACTGTTCAAAAAGTCAGGTGGCCATGGCAAACAAGCCCTGACGATGTCAATGGGATTTGGCTGTAATGCCGCAGCGATATTGTCTACTCGGATCATCGAGTCACCACGTGAGCGAATGCTCGCGATTCTGACGAACAACTTTGTGCCGTGCAATGGCCGCTGGCCTACACTGATCCTGCTATCTTCCTTGTTTATGGCCGCTGGAGTTGGCGGTGGACTGCAGTCATTAGCAACAGCGGGTGTTGTCATGGGAATGGTATTGTTTGGCATCGTCGTGACACTTACTGTGTCCTGGGTGATGTCTAAGACGGCACTGCGTGGTGTCCCTACCCATTACACGCTTGAATTGCCGCCTTACCGCAGGCCGCAAATTTGGAAGACCATCTTATTGTCGTCGCGTGACAAATCTTTGAATGTATTGACTCGTGCCGTCGTTGTAGCCGCCCCAGCTGGGGTAATCACGTGGATATTAGGGAACATATTTATCGGTGGTGACAGCATTCTGGCCCACATGGCTGGGTTCTTTGAGCCATTTGGTCACTTAATTGGACTAGACGGTTATATTATTATGGCCTTCTTGCTTGGTTTGCCTGCGAATGAGATCGTGCTTCCTATTTTATTAATGGGTTACATGTCTTCTGGTGCAATGGTGGATGCCGATGGACTCGATAACATCAAAGATATATTCCTCCAGCATGGCTGGACTTGGCTCACTGCTTTAAATATGATGCTGTTCTCATTGCTTCATTATCCATGCGGAACTACATTATTTAATATTTATAAAGAGACCAAAAGTGCGAAGTGGACGGTACTCTCAGCTGTAATTCCGCTAGGTATTGCCGTTGCGGTTACGTTTATTGTTGCTCAGACAGCAAGATTGCTTGGCTGGGTATAGTGAACCTGCAAACAAAACAGCCTCCTTGCAATAGCCAATTGGCTATTGCAAGGAGGCTGTTTTTGCTGTTCCGTTACTTCTTTAGTTAGTACAACTGGGCTTATATTCTCTACTCTATAAGCCTTATTTACATAGTAGCTCATAATCCATTTAACGCTTACGCTGTATCCAGCAACTATCTGTTCATTCAGTCCCCCAACAGCTTAAAATCCGTTTTCATCGTAAATGTGTTTACTCCTGTATACTTGCCAGAGACGGTTTCTTCTACCTTTTTACCTGGGTATTCAATGTCGAACGTAACCGTATAAGGAACATCAATGATCCCCTGTAATAAAATAGCAGACACTTCAATTGATTTGCGGGGCGGCAGGACAACCGGAACCTCTGTCGTTATTTCTTGTGTATCTTCTTGTGTGTTGGTTTCAGAATAAGTGCGCGAACCCTCGACCACAATTTCAACTTCTGACTCGCCTACCAAAGGCAAGCCTCCTTTAAATTTAACCGTTTCTGATATTTTGATCCCTCTTTCGCGCGTAAAACTGTACGTGTACCCTTTGGAAAAGGAAAGGGTCACTTTCTGGGTTTGCTCTGTATCCGTATGATTGCTAACGATTTGTTTGGAGGAAACTATGGGTACACTATTTAATATGATTGCCTTATCCATCTGAAAGTCCATTCGCTTCACACTGATTGTTTTTTTGTCTGGGACAAATACCCACAGCTCATTGGGCTGACCCTTAGACCACTCCCAAGTAACAAGGACATTCCCATCAGCATACGGGCCGTTCCCTGGAATATTCACCTTTTGTTCCCAGTCGACATAACTATTAATCGCGTTGTGAGTTCCTGTCACGTGATCATCCCGCCATACCATCAAGCCGTTTACGTCTGCTTCGGAGACGGATTCCAAGTAAAGTTTGGAACCGTTAGTGGCGTCCTTCCTTCCTATGCAGGTGCCTGTTGCCTTATTCACAAGCGCATATGCATTTGTGTCACCACTGCGTACCTGTCTTTTTTCCCACAGTTGATGGTCATTGCCATACTGCTGTGGAGATACATATAGCTTATCTTCTTTTTCGGACGCTGTGATGACTAATAACTTATTGTCATGTGTTCTTGCCTTTGACACAATTGTATTGTACTCAACCACATTTGACATATTATTAAAACCACCTTTCAACCTTTGTTAACATTTAATAAATCCACTATAAAAGTCAAATAAATTGGAGTTTGCTAAGATCTAATTAAGTATGAAACTGAAACCCACTTTATTTTGAGACAATCATTGGTACCACCTCCGACACGATCATCGAGCAGTTCGAACAATCTCAGAATAATCGGATCGTGTGGCAGCAGTGTGGCAAAATCCGAATCGAATTTATTTATTTTAAAAGCGTTTTATTGGACACAGTTTGAACGATGTACGATATTCATGTTCTCTGGAACTTTAGAAAGCAGAAGCTGAAATGTTGTTCCTTGGGGAGAGCTTTCTACCAAAATCAGTGTCCCGCTCATCGCCTCCGCCAACATTCGACTTATTGTAAGTCCAAGCCCTAGTCCATGCACCGCAGGCTTCTTGTTCTGACCCCGGTAATACCGTTCAAATATACGGAGCTGTTCACCAATAGGAATGCCTAAGCCGTTATCCTTAAACTGGACTTCATAATGTGTGCTTGAATACTCCGATAGAGAAATGGAAATTTTACCGTTGCTGCCGATCGCTTGCCGGCTATTATGTAGAAGATTGACGATAATTTGTTGAATACGGCCGGTATCCCCATACACCATTTGTGTTCGAGCAGGTATATCGAGTTGTATAACTAAGCTATCATCCTGATAGATCAGGCTCCAGTGATGGATGATATCACTCAACAGCTTGCCTAGATCAACAGCCTGTAAATGAATTCTAATGTTTCCGGAAATAAAAGAATTAAAATCAAGCAAATCTGATACCATCTGCTCCAGCCGCTTCGTTTCATTTAACGAAATATCCAGAAATTCGTCTGCTTCGCTAGAGGCAACGATTTGATCTCTGACTGCACGAGTAAGTCCTCGTATCGATGTGATCGGCGTTCGCAGTTCGTGGGTCACTCCGGCAATCAATTCTGCACGCAACTGCTCCAATTGTTCCAGTCTGGCTGCCATTACGTTGAAGTAAACTAGAAGATCGTAAATCTCCTGCTCTTTTACATGCTCCTGCAATAGCAACCGGTAGTCTCCTGCCTCGATTCGTTTAAACGCCTGCACAACCTCATGAATCGGTTTCGTTAATTTACGCAGCAATAAATAAAGGATCAACCAGCCAAGCAAACCCGATAAAAGCAGCAGCGAAATAATCAGTCCATACTGTTGGCTGATATCGGTAAGCTCCTTCTTGGCATAAGAAATAGCAATGGTCCCGATCACGGAATGGTGAACACGAACTGGGACAATAATTTGATAATAATAGTCGACCTCATTGATGATTACCGTATCTTCAAGTGGCGGCGGAAATGGAAATGCTGGATCATAACTTGAACCTTCACTGGTGTGCGTGTCTGGCCTATTTGCAGATGGGACTTGCTTACCTAGGTTATAGGGGGGTGGAGCAGGTTTTGCTCCTTTTGAGGAAGATGGACCCACTTTAACAGGGGCACTTTTATAGAACAAAATATCGCCTGCTTGATTAAATAGGGTTAAACCAAATTGTCCGGGCAGCTTATGGCGCCTTTGATTAAGATCAATCCACTCATAGAACTGGTCTGGCACAACCATGTTACCACGATCGGTGGTTACATATTGTGCTGCCTCCTGTGCAAAGCTCTGCACATGATGTAATCGACGAGTCAAGGCCTCATGTTTAAGCCATGCAATGGAAGAAATTCCGATAATAAGCAAACCTATACTTAACGTGATCACATAACGCACAGTCCAATACCGAAGCAAGGTGTTTCGACTAGCCGTTCTTGTTGTTGGCATAGAACTGATACCCCGTTCCCCGCAACGTCCGAATCTCGGCTTCTTCCGATGGCAAATGGATCAGCACTTGACGCAGACGTTTGATCGCGTGGTCCACAGCACGATCACTTCCATCGTAATCCATTCCCCATACGCGTTCGATCAATTGCTCACGGTGAAAAATTTGATTGGGATGTTCAGCAAGGAAAAGCAGCAAAGCTAAGTCTTTGGGAGTTATAGACAAACTAGCTCCATTCAAGTAAACCGTGCGGGTTTTGAAATCGATTCTAAGACTTCCATAATGCTTCTGATGTTCTGTAATTATAGTCTGTGGTGGCCTACGTAATACGGCTTGGACTCTGGCTACTACCTCTGCAGGCTCAAATGGCTTCGTAACGTAATCATCCGCGCCATTATTTAATCCACAAAGGCGGTCGCTTATATCTCCTTTAGCCGTGAGCATGATGACGGGACAGGCGTTTCTGCACCGTATCTCGTGCAAAATCTGCCATCCGTCCATCCCTGGCAGGATGATATCAAGTAAAATAAGTGCGGGCTGGATCAATTCCAACTGCTCAAGTGCCTCATTCCCCTGCGCAAAGACCACGCAGTTATAACCAGCCTTCTGGATATAGGCTGACAGAACTAGTGAAATAGCCATCTCGTCTTCAATAATCATAATGGTTTTCATCGTTAAGACTCCTTATAAAAGAGATGCTGAAGCAATCCTTGATCCTCTAGCTTGATCCCATCATAGCATTCACATTTTATTCCACATAGGGATGAATTTTTGGGCGATGTATGGTCATCATCCTCCCGATTTCTAGCATGTAGTAACGCAAAAAGGCATTACCAAAAGGATGTACCAAGAGGTGCACCCATTGATAATGCCCTACTGAATCGTATCACGCTTCAAACAGGTAAAGTGCGAAACTTTCTACTTCACACGTCTGACCTGTACCACGATGGCGCTCGTAATGCTGGCAGCGAATGACTATAAAGCAATCGATTCCTCCTCAGTTTTGCAGAACTTAGCTATGATGAGCCCGAGCCGCTTCTATATCCACCAAATGCCCAATGCCACGCTGCTCCATCGTACGAAATTGCAACTGCTTCGTAGCTTCATTTATAGGCGCAACACCGGGATCCATCCCAACAACGGTGCGTAATGGTCTTTCTCCCGCCGGAGTTTGAATCAGCTCTAACACTGCATCTGCGACCAATTGAGGATTGGTTGGCAAGTTGGGATCACGTGTGATCTGTTCAAACTCTTGTATGATCTGTTGAAATATCGGAATCATAAATTCATAAGCTGCTGCTCGATCTTGCTCTTGAGGAAGTTGATTATTATGTGCAAATTGTGTAGCGAATGCCCCAGGTTCGATAATGACGGAGTCTATTCCTAGATTAGACAGCTCATAACGCAGCGACTCTGCCATCGTTTCAACAGCAGACTTTGTTGAGCAATATAACCCGAAAAATGGGGAAATACATCGGGCTCCGATGGATGAAATCTGAACTAACAAGCCTGATTTTTGCGCACGCATGAAGGGTAATACGGCTTTATCCACCCGAAATGAACCAAGCAGATTTGTATTAAGCATATGTTCGTATTGTTCGATCGTAAACGCTTCTGAGGCCCCGAATGCGCCAATTCCTGCATTGTTTACAACAACATCTATACGACCCTCAATTGCTATTATTTCATTCACGGCTTGCTCCACCTGCACAGATGAAGTTACATCCACTTCAAGCACATAAACCTTCAAATTTGATTGTTCAGCCATACGTCTGTATTCATCTGCTTTATCAGCATTTTTCCCATGAATGTCTCGCATAGTGGCATACACCGTGTGCCCCGCCTTTGCCACAGTTGTTACAATTAGTTGCCCGAAACCACTGCTTACGCCCGTAATTAACACGATTTGATTAAAACTAGTTGCCTGCATCGTATACACTCCTCGTTTTACGTTTGGATATCGCTGCAGACAGCATAGCACACAACATATACAAAGTATACTAATTTTATATATTTAGTTTAATTAGTTCATTTTGTTTATTTGATTTCTATTGTAGGTTATAATTAGGTTACAAAGACATAAGGGTGATGTTACGATGACAACAGCGAATAAACGAGAGAAATATTTATATAAGATTATGCCTTACATGCGGAAGAACGGCCTCAGCACTTTAAAGATGGATGATATTGCAAAATATATGGATATCAGCAAAGCGACTTTATATAAACATTTCCAATCCAAAGAGGAAATTGTGGAGTCTGTCGTCTATCTATATACAAACTATATCCGTGGTCAAGAGGTGTCTGCCGATAACAGCACCACTTTTGTGCAGCAATTTCAGCATATTTCCGAGCAATCGTTAATGCTTGCTGCCTATGTATCGGATATTTTTCTACAAGATCTTCTCACCTTATTCCCTGCGCTGCATGAGAAGATTATGCTTGCACAAAAAGAACGCAATCAACAACTGAAGCAATTTTTTGTTGCGGGTATACAGGAGGGAGTTTTTAACCCTGTAAATTCCGACATTTTTATGATGCAAGATGAACTCGTTTTACGACGTTTGTTAGATCCCTCGTTTTCTATTCAATACGACATTACCATGAAGCGATCTATTCTTGATTTTTATCAAATGAAAGCTCACCAGATGATCAGTCCCACACATCTATCGGCGCTTGACGAGAATGCAATGGAAGTTATAGTTTCGACATTGATTCAAAAGCTGAACTAATCTATTCATGACATCACAATTACGTCATAGTAATGAAATCAATTCCTTCTATTCATACGATAGACAGCTTTCAATTAGGCTCATCCATACAAAACACCTTTAAGTTCTACGATTAATAGTCATTAGTCGCAGTTTCAACTTAAAGGTGTTTTAAGGTGTTCGCTGTTTTGAGCTCAGCTATTCAATTGCCTAGCATTTTCCGCTTCAACGTGTTCAAGAATCGTCAATAAGAAAGACTCTGCCATGCTTCCTTTCATAATCACCCTTCTGGCTTCATCAAAAGCAAACCACTGCGCATGATCAACTTCTGCATTTATTTGCATCCGCGTCTCATCATGTGTCACAGAAACGAAATTTAGCATCAAGGTATTAGAACGTTCGAAATAAAGGCTGCGCATGTACTTGTATGTTCCCACATCCAGCCCTACCTCTTCCTTCACCTCACGGATCAGCGTCTCTTCTGCTGATTCTCCGCGATTAACATAACCAGCCAGCAGGATATAATCCGCCATATTGTGTTGTCGGATCAGCAGCACCTTGGTCCGCTCTTTATTCAGTACAGCCGTACTAATTGCCGTACTAAAAATCGGAAAGCGAAATGTTTCACAAGTATGACAATACGGAATCAGTCCCTCGCTGTCACATTCCTTGGAAGCTAATTCAGTTCCACAAGCATAACAATACTTCATCTCTTATCCACCTTCATTTCTTTGAAATCAATCGTCCATTTTATTATACTATCCGCGGCTTAATAGAGATTAGTATCTAAATTATTGACAACTAAAGAAATGAAGTCATTAACATACATTTCCTGATGCTCTTTTTTTCTTGTGCCTAGTAATATAGAATTGGCTGAATAAATCCCCTGCACATCCACTCGAGCAAGAACCCCCTGCTCAAATAAAGGTTCAGCAACCAAAGAAGATACAAAGCTTACGCCATAACCCGCCCTTACGGCATGAATCGTTTCATTCACCCCGCTAAATTGCAATTCAATTCGAGGGAGGGCGACCTGTTGTTCCTGACATAGCTGAAATAATCTTTCTCGCGCAGCACTTCCCTCTTCTCTCATAATAAATGGTTCAGAAGCTATTTCTTTAAATGAAACTTTTTGTAAGGCATACTTATGTCCGGGGGCGACTACAAACATATACTCCCCCCTGTACAGCTCTTTTGATTCAAAAAAATCTGAATCGGTGAATGGCATTCCAATATTGCTATAAATCGCTATATCCGCATCAAAGTTAATTAATTTCTCAATCGCATCATGAGAATTGACTGTCGTAATATGAACTTCAACTGCGGAAAATTTTTGTTTGAATAAGGATGCCCACTTCGGAATTAGTAGACTCGTTGCAAAATAATTTCCCGCTATTCGTAACTTCCCTTCTGGATAGTTATGATGATCTTCAATCAAACGCCGCACCTGATCCTCTATTAAAAACAACTTTTCCAGTGGCTTAATCAGCTTGCTTCCTAACGGCGTAACCATTAGACCTCTTCCCTGAATTTTCAATAGTTGAATATCATTGTCTTTTTCAAATTTGCGTATTTGTGCCGAAATGGCCGGTTGACTGATATGCAGTATTTCAGAAGCTTTAGTTACGCTGCCAGTTAACGCAACATAATAAAATAGTCGCAGTACATGAAGGTTCAACTGCATCTCCACCTATATAATTTATTTATGTATATTAGATATTATATATTATTTAATTATGTATCTAAACCTTATACTAGATGTAGATTTACAACAGGGTATGGAGGAATTAAAGATGGAAACTACATTATATTTGACCCGTCATGGTCAAACCGAATGGAATCTAATGAAGAAGATGCAGGGGCATAAGGACTCCCCGCTTACACAAACTGGAGTTCGACAAGCCCAATGGTTAGGAGAGCGCTTGTCTGCCATTACATTTGATGCTGTCTATTGCAGCTCAAGTCACAGAGCGATAACTACCGCAAGTATTATATCCGGTTATCGACTAGATGAAATCATACAACTTGACACCTTAAAAGAAATCAACATGGGTTTGTGGGAAGGCCAACATATCGAACAAATCGCTCAAGACTTCACGACCTCATTTAGTCATTTTTTTCATAAACCTCATCTATATCAACCCACTGGTCAAGGAGAAAGCTACAGTGAATTAAGGCAAAGAACAATTCCTACGATCCAAGAGATTCTAGAAAAGCACAAAGGTCAACAGGTGCTTATTGTAACTCACCGGATTACCCTCAAAACGATTATGAGCTATTTTATGAATAAACAGCTGCATGAAATCGGGACCATGCCCGACATTCACCCAACTGCACTATGTAAAGTTACTATTCAGAATAATGTTCAGAACGTTGATTTATATGGTGATACCACACATTACCGGGAGTAATCGACGTTCGTTCGATTACTCTTTACTCACTTGCTAGCAAAATATTAATACTGTCTGTCTCTAGACTGGACAAAATCAAGCTACATCAAGTGAATCTAAATAAACTACTGCTTTCTCCAGTTCCTTTTAGAAAAATAAATACACACAATCAGCTCCATAGTACAGATAAATCATTTGATTCTGCTGTAAGAACTCTTTAAATGCTGTTCAAGCTCATCATATAATACGGCTTCATACATATCATTCGTCAAAATCGGCCATTACCTATTTAACTGTCATAGATTTTCTGGTGAAGTAAGCGGTAAATCCCCCGAGCAAAATCATAGCGCATCCAGAAATAAAAAATACGCCCCCCACTTGAAATGGTCCAGCAAGATAGGCCCCGATTGCCGGGGCAATAAAGCCAAATAAAACGGCCCAAGCTCCCAATGGTAAGCAAACAGGACAAATAAAACAGTAAAATCAAACTAACTACCCAAATCTGAAATAGCCTGTGCCGAAAACAAAGTGCGAAATGACTTATTTTGCAGCGGAAGAGAGACGCTGCCTCTCATCATTGCTCCCCCTTTCCTCCATAAATCAAATAGGTGCGACAAAAACACACATTGAGCCCAATATATAGGTAGGGACAGGAAGTCACGATACCTGTTCATAAACATAGGTCGGGATTGTTCAACGCATACAAAATTTAGGTTACTGGTAAAGGCTTTGTCAGATGTCCCCAGCATTCAGGTATAAATGTAAGATCCCCGGTGTACACAGCACGTATATAGGCAGACAAATTAAATACCTGACTTTCGACTAGTACTTCTTTGATTTCTGAGGCAGTTACAGGCACCTGTTTATGCATTCTTTTCTTAAAATCCTCTAAAGGCAAAAACAAATGTGGACTTTTTCTATACGTACAATGTTTAGGAAATCGTGGTGCACTTCCTGAGTCATATTTAGAAAGCTTCACTCTGCCCGCATGCGCTAATAATAACGAATATGCATCACATACCAGAATAACAAACTGTTCATCCGGTTCCCTTTTCTTATAGGTATCTATCATCTTCTGACAATCTTTCCATGTTGGCCAAAAAAATACATGGCGATCTAAGCATGCTCTAAATTGTTCTTGTGTGTAGGCAGGATCAATCATACTGTCAGGAATCCGTAGATGTGAATTCATAACCATCAGGTATCCCATATAGTTGATTTCCTTCAGTGCCAAGCGACGTTTACCGGCATTTTGCGGGTAAATGTGATTGCTGGAAAATAGTGCATCAAAATGAACAATAGCCGGTAGATTTCTCGCTCTTGTAAAATGATAAAGGAGCTTCCTGTTGTTAGATTTGGTGATCTCGGCAATAGTATCACTTGGCATTCTCTCTCCCCCCTTCTGATCGGATTTACCATTAGACAGGATGGGATAAAAGCCAATATTTCAAACCATAAGTGCAGCACAAAAAAATACTCATGCTGGTAATTTCATGTAGGGTGCAATTTGTTTGTCTTTCTGGCTGCCGTAATGATTTTTTTATTCGTTCACGGTATCCTTTTGAAGTATGTTCTCAACAATTTGTTTCACTGCTCTCTTCTTCTCAACTAGGTTCGTATCGTCCCAAGCAAAGATACCCTGATCCAACATAAAGTTAACCGCAGTTAATAAGAATTGGGCTGTTGCTTGCGGATGCTTCACTTTAAAAGCTCCCACTTTAGTTCCTTCCGCCAGTATACGTGACAGATAGGGTGTCATTTCATTAATTTTTTTAACTAGAAATTTCTGATGGATCCAAGCATTATTTTCATGATGAAGGAAATCCCCCACTTTCTGGTGGATTGGTTGAGGAAACAATATGGCGTTAACCTTTTCAAAGGGCGACATGTTTACATCCTGATCAATAGCTTTAACGGACGCCTCATGCTCGACCAAAGAGCGATTAATAAGCGCTAGCATGATCTCTTCTTTGGTTTTGAAATAGTAATAAAACGTGCCCTGCGCTACTCCAATTTTTTTGACGATATCGCTTACTGCTGTATGTTCAAAGCCCTTACGCGCAAATAACTCTAAAGCGACATCCATAATTTCCGCTTTTCGTTCTTCAGGATTTTTCGTTATTCTTGCCATTTAGATCCTTCTTTCAGTTGTTGTCATCATCCCATTTTCATATTAATAGTTGACTGACTCAAAGTCAATCATGTAAGATACATCATACTGACTGTTAGTCAGTCATATATAAAGGAGGATTACGATGAAATTACGTGTCATTTTGTATCTAATTGGATTTAGTGCTTTTATCGCTTCATTGGGACAAAATTTGTACAATCCATTACTCCTGCAAGTACAAGCAGAACTGCATACTACAAGCTATTTGGTTAGTCTATCCGTCTCTTTGTTTACGTTAGCTTTAGCCGTTATGCAGATTGTCTTCGGGCCTCTAGCTGATACAAAGGGGCGGAAAGCAGTTCTTATTCCCTCTCTTGTGCTGTATATTATCGCTTCTATCGGTTGTGCTTACGCTCCAACTATTGGTTATTTACTCTTCTTCCGTGTGCTGCAGGGGGTAGGTGCAGCTGCAGTTCCCGTCGTAGCGGCTGCAATTATCGGTGATTTATTTCGTGGAAAACAACTGTCGCAAGGCATGGCTACTTATCAATTATTGCTAATGCTCGCTCCTGCAATCGGCCCACTAGTAGGAGGTGTAATCGGGGAACAGTATGGATATGGCGCAACTTTTCTATTGTTGGCGGCAATCAGTCTCATGCTATTAATCGCTAACTTTATTTTATTACCAGAAACGAAACCTGCATTCACTCATTCAAAACAAAGCAATACCCAGCACTTTTCTTTAATCTTTAAAAACCCAGTGAGTTTGGTCATACTCCTATTTGGATTTTTTCAGTTCATGGTGTATTTTATTTATTTGACTTTTGTACCGCAAATATTAAACAATACTTACTTGTTTCAACCTGCCAAGACTGGTGTCATCCTGCTTATGATGTCTTGTTCCACCATTATTAGCATCAAGCTCGGTGGGTGGATGTTACACCGAATCGGAGCTCGAAAAAGTCTGGTCTATGGATTTGCCTTGCACGCCTTATCCGTTATTTTATTTGCGTTTACTGCACAGCTCTCGCTTTCTTTTCTCATTTTAGATGTTTGTCTGTTCGGCTTTTTTATGGGATTAACAGGTTCAATACCTACTACCCTGCTTACGGAGCTGTTTCCAGAAGAGCGTGCTACCGCAATTGGCGTGTACAATTTCATACGGTATTTAGGAATGGCTGCAGGTCCAATGATCGGTGTCCTGTTGTATGCTGGCAGCAGCATTATGCCGCTTTTTCTAACGTGTGGATTCGCTTTTGGGGCAGCCATCTTCTGGGGGGCACGGCTAATCACTAAATCTTCATCAAAAATTGGAAACGGGGTTCTGGACGCTGAACATTAACTTCATGCAGCAGGCTAACACATATTACCGGCCTACAATTAGTTTCCGTTATGTTTATAAACCATTAAAACAGAATAAAATAGACCGCCTCATTCACCTACTGGTGGAAACGGCGGTCTACCTACAATTATGTGCCTGTTAGATAATTTCGCTAATCATAACCATCCTTACCTGGTTGATCTGATACTCTTATTCTGCTTATTGGTTAGCAGCCGGTTTATGCACGCCTACCGGATTAAATCCATTTTCAAGTCCTCCGAACGTGTAATCCACAACTTTATCTGTACGATATAATATCAACTCTTTAGCATTAGTAAGGGGGACAACGATTACGTTGTCATTTAAGTAGTTTAAAATAAAATCATAACCTGAAGTAATCTTTGCTTCATCACGTGTATGTAATACTTCGGTTATACGCTTCTTCATATCAGCCACCTCTGGCAGTTTAGACATTGACGCTGTATGTGCAGTCTGATCTAACATAGGACCAACAAAATGATGAGGGTCCTCTGGCGATCCCTTTGCATTCCAGATTGTAATATCATATCTGCCTTCCACACAGTCCGTCCACCAGGTCATCACATCTGTGCCTTCCACATCAACCTGAAGTCCGACTTTCTTCAGTTGCCCTTGCAAAGCTGTAGCCAATTGCTTGTTAAACGTATCTCCTGTCTCATACGTGAACCGCAGCTTCTTCGGCTTGCCATTTAACTCTCGATAACCTGTTCCTTCGTTCAGCTTCCACCCCGCTTGATCCAATAGTGCTGCAGCCTGCTGGAGATCAAAGGCTCTTTTAGTTCGTAACCCCTGCTTAATATAAGGAATATTTCCATCAAACATCTGATCGGCTGGTGCCTCATTGCCGTAGGTTAATCCTTCTGCAAGCTCCTGCTTATTAACCGCGTATGCAATTGCTTCACGAACCCGTAGATCAGTTAAATTTTCGCTGGAAGCATTTATCGCCAATGCTCTAGTGTGGCTTCCCGTAGATGTCTTGCCTTTGACGCCAGCCATCGAAGTCGCTTGTTTAAATTCATCGTTCGTAATCATCGTGGAGCTGAAAATAACGTCAACCTCACCCGTCTGCAGTGCCTTCAGCCGTGTAGCTGAATCTGGCACATACTTCACCACGATCTGCTCATATGCAGGTTTATCTCCCCAATAGTCCTTGTTTTTCTTAAACGAGGTGTATTCGCCTTTCTTGAAAGAATCATGAATATAAGGTCCCGTTCCAATCGTGCCATTCATGGACTGATAGTTATCTTTAATAATGGATTTCGGAGACACAATGGCCAAATACTGTGTAGCAAAATCATGCAGTACAGGATAATAAGGTGCTTTGTACGTTATTTTGACGGTGTATTCATCAACAGCTTCCAACTTGTCGATTGTAGACACTGCTTTAAGGAACGAGGCATTGCCTTCATGCTGGTAATAGTCCAGATTAGCAATGACTGCTGCTGCATTTAATGCTTCTCCATCATGAAACTTTACCCCTTGCCTTACCTTAAATGTAAGCTCTGTTCCGGACTCATTAAATTTCCATTCGGTTGCGAGTCCTGGCTTGATCTCCCCATTCTCGTAACGGACAAGCATATCATATACAAGCTGGATCAACGGTTTATTATGCATGTCTGTCATAGTAGGATAAAAGTTGCTCAGTTCTCCGATATATCCAATGACTAGCGTATCTTTATCCTGTTTAGATCCGTTAGTAGAACACGCGCTTAACACAATTATTAAACAGAGAAAAGCAGCAACTATCCGAATACGAAAAAAGTTGGTTTTCATCTTAATCTCCTTTTATTTAGCTTGATTGATATGTGTTCTGTTGTGCTTACTAGGCGTGCACGGCAGATTGCATTTGCTCCATTTTGACACCTTCGGCTGTCAAACGGCCTTTTTCTATTAGTAAACATCTGTCTGCTAGTCGATAAGCACTGTAAGGATCATGCGTAATCAATAGATAAGAACAGCCATAATACTTCCGATAATCGTCTAAAGTAGCCAAAACGGCATCACTTGACACGGTATCCAAGCCGCTCAGCACTTCATCGAGTATTAAATAACGTGGTTTAACCGACAATGCTCTTAACAGTGACACTCTGCGCTGTTGCCCGCCACTGAGTGATCGCACCGGTACTTGGAGAATGGCCTTCTCCAGATTAAACCGTTCCATCAGTGCTTCAATCTCTCTTCTGCGCTCCCGCGGAGTTTTATCGGTCAGATTCAATAACGCTTCTTCCATATTCCGATACGCGGACAACCGAGGATTCAGCGTGCCAGAAGCATCCTGAAATACACCTTGTATAACTTTACGATAGGAACGCCATGCCTTGGGACTCAACCCAACTAGATTAATTCCATCTAGTACAATCTCTCCCGATACAGGACGCTCCAATCCTAGCAGCAGACGGGCTAGTGTGCTCTTCCCACTGCCGCTGCTGCCCATAATTGCAATATTCTCGCCTTCACGCCAGTGAAAGGTAATTTCATTTAACACCTTTAACGATAAACGTTGATGCTGAGCATAACTCATGCTTAACTTTGATACTTGGATTTCTCCCATAACCAGTATCCTTTCTCCTGCTGCGCAACACTGCGTGCAAACTGTGAAGTCCAGATATGCCGTGGCTGATCAAGCAATTGTTTCATCGTTCCTTGTTCCACAAACTCGCCATTGTACAAGACGTGTACTTGATCGCAAATGCGTTCCAGCACCTCAACATCGTGCGACACAATTAGGAGTCCTGACGTCTGTTTGAAGGCCAGCAACAGCTGAATCACAGCCGCCCGATTGTCAGGATCTAATGCAGCCGTTGGCTCATCGGCCAACATGTAGGGCGGATTCAGGCCGAACAGAATCGCAAGCGCAACTCGCTGCAGCATACCGCCGGACAGTTCTCCTGGTCGGCTCCGCATCACACGTTCAACCTCGGAAAGTTGGACCTGTCTTAACTTCAACTGTGCAAGCTGTGCCGCGTCCAATCGGTTCAGGCCAAGCCGTTTGCGGAATACAGCTTGAATTTGGCTGCCTATACGAAGTCGTGAGTCAAATGCCGTCATTGGCAGCTGCGGAATAAAGCCTATCGACTTGCCAGCCACCTTTCTTCTGTCAACTGCAGCAAGTGCAGCCAGGTCGCATCCATCTAATATCATATTTCCACTATCCAGCGTACATTCTTTACCTAATACGCCCATTGTCGCCTTTAATAAAGTGGTCTTCCCAGATCCGCTTTCTCCCGTCACACCTATGGCTGTCCCACGCTGCACGTGACAAGTAATTTCGTGTAACAATCTTTTTCCATCAGCAGCAGACACACCGATTCGATTCAAGCTTAATATCGCCCATCCACTCCTACTTCAGCTCTTCTCCCAATACATTAAAGGCAAATGCGCACATAAAAATAAAAACCAGCGGATACAACATTAAATCTGGACGCAGCATCGCAACTTCCCGGCCATTTAGCATCATAGCGCCCCAGTCAATGCCATTCTGTTCAAGTCCTAACCCAATAAAAGAAAAGCCACTAATCATCAAAATCATATCCGAGCTGATCAAACTAAGCAGAACGGCAGCGTCCCGAACCAAGTTAGGCGGCAAGTGCCAGAACATAATACGCAAACGAGTTGCCCCAGCTGCTGCTGCACAATATACGTACGCTTTCTCTCGTTCCAGCTCCGTTTTCGCCTTCACAAGCTTGATGAGACTAACAAGTGATGCGATGGATAATGAAACGACTACCGTGTACAAACCACTTCCCCAAGCCCCAATCCAAACGATCAGGTACACAATCGGTGGGAACGAAGCAAACACATTTAATAAACTGTCCCCCAGCCAACGCAGTCTCCCACGCCAAAATCCGAATGCGATACCTATCGGCATCCCTACGATTATAGTTGTCAACCATGTCAGCAGCACAATGCCAAGAGTCGTCTTGCCTCCATACAATACCCTTGACAACACACAGCGGCCCATCGAATCGGTACCAAACGGATACTCCGCACTAGGAGGTAGCAGCCGCTTGCCGATATCAACCAAGTGGGGATCATGTGGTGCCAACATATAAGCAAATGCGCATACTAACAATACGAGCACAGCTGTACTGATTCGTAGCTTTTGCCAGCCGCTCATTCCCTGTTCCCCCTTATCGCATCTCGATTGAGCCACAGCCGAGCTGCGTCTGACATCCGGCTCGTCAGCATAAAGACTGCTGCAAGCAGCAGAATCGAAAAGTGAATCATCGGGGCATCACGGTTAATTACACTTGTGATAATGACATTGCCGATCCCAGGTACAGAAAAGATTTGTTCAATAATAGTTGCCCCTGCCACCGTAAATCCAATGCTCTGCATAAAGTTAGGCAGCAGAGCAAGGAGCACGTGCGGCATACCGTGGCGGAACAAAATATAGTTCTCATTCAGCCCTTGACAGCGCGCATACATCACATAATCTTCTTCCATCTCCTTGACCAGCAGGCCAGTAAGCAATCGTCCATAGAAAGCAGCCATCGGAACAGCCAGGCAGAACGCCGGGTGCCATACCTTCAGCAAGCTCTCGTCGCCCACAACCGATATCCAATGCAGCTTAACTGCAACAATATCCAGGTAAACAGTAGCCAGATAGAAGCCTGGTATCGAGATGCATGCAATCGTGATTACTCTAACCACAACGCCAGACCATCGATGGCGCAGCATGTAGCCAGCACATCCAAGTATGATCGCTCCCACTGCTTGGAGTACGGCGGATAAGGCCACGATGCGGAATGTGAACGGTATCGTAGCAATAAATTGGTCCAGTACCGGCTTGTTATTCATTAGCGACTTGCCAAAGTCAAAATGAAGTGCATGATTCAGCCAAGTTGCGTATTGAACACCTAATGGGCCATCTAATCCCAACTCTTTTCTTAGCTCTGCAATCATGTCTGATGATGGTTGGAGCGTATTTCTAATGGCAAATGCTTCTGCGGGATCAATAGGTGATACACGCATTAGCAGGAAGGATAGTATACTTACGACAAGCAGAGTAAAAACAATGTCTACCGCTCCCTTGACCATCCGATGGCTAAGCATCATGCTGGACCCCCCTTGCCTCTCGACACATTCAGACAAAACATCCCCCAATATGCTGTCATTCGAAAACCGGATACACCATCACTATAACGGAGGATGATATTTAATTGTTGTGCAGCACGCACCATTTATGTTGCATGCGTACTTGTTTGAGGATGAAATCGTTTTAATTTGGATTTACGATACTGCAAGGGGGTCAAGCCGAACTCGCGTTTAAAGGCGTTGCAGAAGTTACTGGCATTGGAGTATCCCACATCCAGCGCGATATCCTGGATAGATTTATTTAAGTTGGCCAGCATAGCGGTAGCATTTTGCATACATGTTTTGCGGTAATGGACATAGATGGTTTGACCAAATATCAACTTGTAGCCTTTGGTCAGCTTGTTCCGACTGATGGCCAGCTCCTTGGACAATTCTGTCAACGTCGGTGGATTTCCAAGTGTCTCCATCAACTTGTCATGACCAAGCCGGATCTGACGGATCTCATAATCATCCAGCAAAAATGTTGCCATATCTTCCTGTCTAGGCAGTTCGACGGCTAGCAGGAGAGATAGCAGTTCCATGACTTTGCCTTCATAATAAAGAATCTTTGATTTCTCCGGGAAACGGCAATTGTAGATACGATTAAAGATCTCGATTATATCGGCACTTGCTTGCACCCCTATAAAGTAGCGTTGGCGGGTGGCATTATCGAGTCTGTGGATGGCTTGCTCCCATAAGACACTACCACTGCTTCCAAATAGCAAAGACATCTGCTCTGAATCCGCAGTTAGCGATACACTTTGATACCGTTGGCCTCCATAATGACGTGTACAGCCTCGCATGTCGCAGGATTTGGATAACGATAGGCTGCTGCTCTTGAAATGAACCAAATTTTCTCCCTGCTCCTGCAGCTCCAGTTCCCCATCTATACAATAGGAAAGTCCAAAATAATCTCGTTTCATCTCATATTCAAAGATGACGTCATCATGAAAGGTAACATCATATAACATAAGCGTTGCACAATTCAGTACACGATAGACTTCAACTCTCCCTGTGCCCCATCTTTCCAACATTTCATAATGTACAGTACGGATATGACCATAATCTTCTCGGTAACGCTGTATGGCCATCCGTCTTATCGTCTCTTCAAATCGCTCAGGACTATCAACAAAAAAATGATGTCTCATGTTCACATCCCTTTCCATCGCTAATATATATCTATAATAACAATGATAATCATTATCAATGTTATTATAACTAAAATATTGCCATATGGAAATATAAAACATCGGGATCCGTCCTTTACATTCTCGCACGTATGAAGTGATGCCACGTCACAAGCTCCACTGAAGATCAAAACCGACTATTTACACACGCAGGCCCCCTCTAACTCGTAGCCTATGCAGCATAAACAAGCCCCTGCGGCATCTAAGCCACAGAGGCTTGTTCGTAAAACCCTGCAGTTGTGTTAGTTCTCTTTTATTGGAGATCAGGAATCCTTATACTTAATAGGAGCATCAATCAGTGGAGCGAAGGGAAATATCATGGACATACGTAAATTAAAGTACTTTATTGCAATTGCAGAAGAACTTCATTTTAACCATGCTGCGGAGAGATTAAATATGACCCAGCCACCTCTTACTCAGCAAATTCAAGCCTTGGAAAATGAGCTCGGCGTACAGTTGTTTGAGCGTTCCAAGAGGCAAGTCCAGCTTACACACGCCGGAGTCGTATTCTTGGAGGAAGCAAGACTGTCTAATGTTACATATCGTTAGGTATGTTGAATCATTTTACTTTTATCTCTTCATTTGCCAATATAACTATGTTAATATTCATATTGTAATTAAAATAAGTACAAAAGGATGATATTGTTATCCACACAGATTTGTCTATAGATAATAATGCTCTTTCTACATCTGCAGTTTATGGTCAATGGACTTATTATTGGTGGGGATATGATCGCAACTTTAATAACCAATAAACTTTGCAAACCATCGACTACTATAATACTGTAGCTGCTGGAGGGGCTATTATTACAGGTGCCACTGCATGGTTGCCTCCAGTATCGGGATTTACGGGGGCTACATCTGGATACTTTTACTTAGTGGCTACACGGTTTAATGCCAATAACAAAGGAAATGGAGTTTACGCAGCAGTAACGTGGTTGGCGATATTTGATATCGAACCACTATGAGTTTGATATCAAACCTTAATAAGTATGGAAAAAGCAAGGAGGAACATTATGAATACACTGTCAACTGTACTAGCAGTACTTATCATTTTGATCTCTATTGCATATCCAATTTTTTATTGGAAAAAGAAGAAAAACAACACACATCTACAAGTTGGATATAAAATCACTTTTGTTATCGTTTTTGTTTTACTTGCCGTTGTTGTGTTTAATTTACTTGCTTGACAAAAGACTAAGGCAGGATTTTCTCTAACATTGTCTTTGTGACCCACACATAATTCGGGAGTGACGGCATAGGATTTTTGACACATTAGATTTCTATGAATTTAGCATATACAATAAGATGAATTCACCTTTATGAATGAAAAGTCCCCTCGGAAAGTGGTTATGCTCCTTGGGGACTTTACTGTTTATTCAATCTCAAACACCATATATATTCCCTATTATTTACACATCACACCTCTACTGCTGCCACCGGCGGTTTAATCTCCTCAGCAACCTCCCGATTGATGAGCATGGCAGCCAGCAGACCAACGCACAGTATACATGCCAGCAGGATAAATGTAATCAGATAGCTGCCGCTCTTCATGAAATAAAGCGATATGATCGGACCAAAGCTTGTGCCTGTAAACAATATAAACGTATAAACGGATACCGCTATCCCCCGCATCTTCCCTCCCAGTTGACCAACGAGCGATACAAGCGATGGCACAGCAATGGCAATGCCTGACACAAAGACGATGCTCATGATTACAAGCAGCGGCAAATTCGAAATCATCCCCATAGAGGCTAATCCTATGATGGCTAACAGCAGCCCTACACGCAGCGTGACACGTATACCAAGATGCTTGGATATTCTTCCAGCGAATGGAGAGACGAGCATACCTAAAATGCCAATGGTTCGGACATACAGGATCTCTTGCTTGCTCAGTTCAAATGGAGCTTGACTTAAATAACTGCCCAACACCGTATACATGCTTACAAAAGACATAAGCAGTACAAATGCTACTAAATAACACAGTACCAGTTGTTTCTGGATAAATACGCTGCCGATTTGCTTAATTGGTTCCCAGATATTAGCATGAGCTTGATGAACGCCTCCCTTTGGTAGGAAGAAGAACACTAAGACAGCAGTTAATACGTATACAACTGCAAGTACATAAAAGACTGCGTTCCATCCATACTGCTCGCTAACCACGCTGCTGAACACTTGCCCTACTATCCCTGCTACCAAAAATCCTGTACTGATAAACCCGATAGTCGTAACCCGTTTTTCCGCAGGATACATTTCTACAGCATAGGCAAGAGCGACTGGGGAGAACGTGGCTGCTGCTGCCCCTTGCAGTCCTCTTAGAATGAGAATCCATGCAAATTGATCAACAAATCCAAGGAGTAACGAGATCATAGTTAGAAAAAGCAGTCCCACAAATATGACGGCTTTCCGTCCGTATTTGTCGGACAGCGCCCCATAGATCAAGCAGCCGATCGCAAAGCCAATCGAAAAGGTGCTGCCCGCAGCCGCAGCCTGTGTTGGCGATATACTGTAAAGCTGTGCGAACACAGAAATAAGTGGAATCGTGACGTACAAACTGGACATGACGGCAAGGCCAGACCAGCATAGTATGATGGTCATAAGCGAATAATTTCTGTTTGAAGCCGATGCATTTGTAAGGTTATTCATGTTACACCTCTATTTTAATATGGTTTCAAAAGTGGACTTGATCGGAAATTGCATATCGTAAAGTGCTTGGTATCTCCCCTTTTGCTGGAGCAGTGTTTCATGATTTCCAAGCTCCATAATCTGACCGTGCTCCAGCACAACGATCTGGTCCGCGTTCTGAATCGTCGAGAGTCGATGGGCAATCACCAGACAGGTGCGCCCCGGCAGGAGCAAGGACAGCGCACGCTGAATATGTTGTTCCGATTCCGTATCAAGAGCAGCCGTAGCTTCATCCAGGATGAGAATGCGCGGATTCGTCAGGAAGGCTCTAGCAATGGACAATCTTTGCTTTTGACCACCTGAAAGCTTAACCCCTCTTTCCCCTATCGGCGTATCGTATCCTTCTGGAAATGCAGTAATAAATTCATGAGCATTTGCGGCCACCGCAGCTGCTGTAATTTCTTCAGCTGTTGCTTCTGGCCTGCCGTATGCGATATTGTCACGAATCGTGCCATTCAGCAGGATGACTTCCTGCGACACAATGCCCATCTGCTGGCGAAGTGATTTTACTGTCACTTCTGTTAATGGATGGCCGTCAATATAGATATCGCCACGCTGGACGTCATATAATCGGGCAATCAGATATGCAATTGTTGATTTGCCTGAGCCTGATGAGCCAACTAGAGCTGTCGTCTGATTACGCCGCAGCCGCAAGTGGAAGTTCTGCAAAATAGGTCTGCCCTCTTCATACGAAAACTCCACATCATCAAACACAATTTCTCCCTTAACAGGAGGAAGAGCAATGGCACCTTCCTTATCACAAACCTCCGGAACAACTGCCAGCACTTCTTGAATTCGTTCAAATGCCGCTGCAGATTGCTGTAATTTAGTAATCAATCTGCTGAAAGAGCGAATAGGAGCTTGCAGCAGGCGCAAGTAGGCCAAGTAAGCTATAATCTCACCTACAGTCATGCGATTGTGCATGATCTGCCACGCTCCGAACAGAAGCACGATGGTCATGCCTACATGATTCAGCCAATCAATAATTGGCGCGAAGATCGCTGATAGCCGAGATGCCGAGACGGTTGCTGCCCGATGCTGTTCACTCCATTTCGTAAACGCCTTGGCCTCATTATCTTCACTAGCAAAAGACTTGATCATTCGAATGCCAGACAACGTATCTTGAAGCGAGTTGTTTAATTCCGCCGATATACGACGAACCGCCCGATACGCACTTTTAATCCGCAGACTGAAAAATCGGGATGTGATAAATAAAAAAGGCAGTGTAATCAGGGTCAGAAGCGCCAGTTCCCAGTCCGTGTAAAACAAGTATCCAATAATCGCAACAAAAGTAATCATATCTGCAAGGATGGACAGGCTGTCGGCTGAAACCAGCTCTTGCAGCTGATTCACATCACCTGTTAACCTTGTCATCAGGTCCCCAGTGCGATTGCGATCAAAAAACGTTAGATCCAAACTTAAGGTATGTTTATACAGCTTGTTCCGCAGCTGAAAAACAGCTTTCTGACTGACAAGTGTCATCACATAACTGCTGCCGAAGTTAAAAGCCCCTAACAGCAGTCCCGCCAACAGAATAAGACCTCCCGTTTCCAACAGTGCAGCATACCTTTTATCAGGAATGATCTGATCGATAATATGCTTGGTCAGCTGAGGAATCGTAAATTCAAGTACGGAGATGGCAATGACAGAGATAGCACCAATCACAAGCAAGACCCATTGCGCCCGGGTGTGCAGGAACATCTCCTTTACCATTGTGCGCAGCGTAATCAAATGATGCGCACGCGTCTGCTGCTGATTCATCGAATGTTGTGTGTGTTTCATTGTGATCACGTACCTTCATTTCAAAATAAACGTAAATGCTGCTCGATCCAAAATGGATGGATTTCCATGTAATTAGATTGTCTAACTATATGAGCAAAAAAATTATCTTCCTGTTCCTAGTCGATTTTCAATATTTTTATTTAGCTTAACTAGAACGTTCCTGAACACCTCCTGCTCCTCTTTATTTAATTCTTCTACCAGGGATGCACAGGTTGACCAGAACGTAGGCAATACTTGCTGTAATAACAAGCTGCCTTCAGGGCTGATCCGAACGTGGGTCATACGACCGTCTTTCGCGTAGGGTTCACGAATAATCCAATTCCTTTTCTCCAACCAAATCAGTAATGATGTAACAGAGGAACGTCGAATACCCAAGCGATCTGCAATCGACGATGGTGTTACCAACTCCTGAGCGTCGTGGAGAGACAATAACAACAGCAGATCCAGCTTGCTTTCGGTAATGTCAAAAGAGGACAAGTCATGATCCACCAGATCCAAGACGCTATCTCCCAGCCATAACATAATCAGCCCCAAATGAGCTGCATATTGATTCGTCTCTGCTGCGGCAGTACGTTCCATCAGCTTCAAATACGGAGCGGTCCCCAGTCTAGGCAGCTGCTGCTCTGTTGTGTATTCTTTGGCAGGCTTTCGATTCACTTGCACAGCTCCTCACCCATATAGTTAGATTATCTAATTACATTCAATATAGCTTACTTCTTTTATTTTGGCAAGTTGTACTTTGCAGCAAATGGTTCTATCGTAGTCTCCAAGCTAGTTGTCCGCTTCCATGCCCTTAGACAAAAAGAGACTGCTCATGCAGCCTCTTACGCTTGTAATTTTGCTAGTAAATGGTATTACCACCAGTCATTCCCCGTTAAACAACCACTGCAGCGCCCAAGGCACATAACGTACTCCGCGCTCAAAAGAATGAAAGTCACTCTCATAAATATCTTGACGAATCGTATGCTCTGAGAAGCCATGCTGCAGCAAATGCTCGTATACTGTCTTCGTGTTTGGCACCATCCACTGCTGACCGTTCGTCCGCCCGCTTCCTTCGGCGTGTCCGACATTCATATACAAGCGTTGGCCCGTATTACGAATGGGATGCTGCTGTACCCATTCCACGATACCGGGGAACCAGAAAGAGCCAGAGAAGCTGCCAATTCGGCCAAATACGTCCGGATACAGCATCCCTGTATAAAATGAAATGAG
This sequence comes from Paenibacillus sp. ACRRX, assembly GCF_022346885.1. GTDB lineage: Bacteria > Bacillota > Bacilli > Paenibacillales > Paenibacillaceae > Paenibacillus_B. The sequence continues at coordinate 933,348 of NZ_JAKRNK010000001.1, read as the reverse complement.
GCCACCGAGGGAAAATCCCATTATCCCTGTATGCTTCTGGTCTGACAGTGTCCGATACTTGCTGTCGATATAGGGCTTCAACTCATCTACGATGTAAGCAGCATACCCTGCTGCATTTCCACCAAAATTCCGTGTGGGATCAAATACATTCGTTGCAACAAACGGTGTATACTCCTCATTACGGTCGAACGACGCAATGCCAACAAAAATTATGCCCGGTAACTCCTGCCTAGCTGCCAGTTCCCTAACAGCTTGCAGAGAGCCACTTTCCTGCGGATCAATCAAGTCACCGCTATCCTGCACATAGACGACAGGATAACGCTGTTCGCCTTTCTCATATCCCTCAGGTAAATAAATGAACAACTCTCGTTCCTTCAACGAATCCTTAACGAACACTGGCTGCACTTCGAATCCCCCCACTTCCTCAAGTTACCCTGTATAGGTCAAACTTTAATTACTTTGTTAGGAATCGGATTAATTGCTTGGTCGTATGCTCGATTGCGAGCGGTCCCTGCGTACTAATCGATACATCGAGTGGAAAGACATGATTCCCTTTTGCCGCCTTCAAAGACTTCCACACCTTGCTCTTATTCAACTCTGTGATATGGGCATCAAAATCTTCTACATGATCCACGATAAAAATATAATCCGGATCTAGAAGTGTGATCCCCTCAAGCGACACCACGTCCCCTTCAAGCTTATAGGTACCCGGCGTCTTCATGCCAAGACCATTCGCTTGATCATATACATAGTTCACTGTACTATCATCCAGTACATAGAAGGTATTGCCGTCTCCGGTCGGTCTTAAGAACGTCACCGTCTTGTCCTGAATTGTTGACAGTTTCGTTTTGGTCTCCTTCATCAAAGATTGTAGCTTGGTGATATAGTCCTCCGCCAGCTGCTCCTTTCCGATTAATTGCGCATATTGACGCAGTGTCTCTGACCAATCCCAATCTGCGTTGTTAATCATCACAACTGGCGATATTTTGCTTAAATCCTCATATACATCGTTATGTGTGCCCGCAAAAGCCACAATGAGGTCAGGGCCAAGCTCTGCCATCATTTCCAGATCAGGCGTTGTCACTTCCCCGATATCTTTGACTTTCATCTTGGCATAAGGCTTAAGCGTTTCAAACGATGACAGCATTCGATCCGCAAGCGTAGAAGCGATTGGCGGGGTATCGAGTGCAAAGAAATACTCCATCATCCCAAAATGAGTCACCACTATCTTCTTCGGTTCCGAGTTAATCACAACGTCCCTGCCTGCTCCGTCTTTATAGGTTCGCGGCCATTGCTGCGTAACTGATTCGTTCTTCTGCGTCGAAGCTTCAGTAGTTTGCTGTGCAGACTGCGTAGAATTAGATCCGTTAGATCCACTAATGACATTTGTCGTTCCGGAACAAGCACCTAAAAACAAGGCGATTCCCAACATGAGCATCGGAATCTTCCACCTTGTACCCTGTTTTAACATTTGCTCTTTCTCCCCTTCAACTAATTGATAATCATTTTCACTAATAAATGTATTGTAGTTGGGATGGAGAGAGGGAACAAGGACTGATCTTAGCCTCGTCATAGGATTATCTGAGCTTCCCCGATTACGGTGTCTATGTTCTTTATATTGACCTGGCGTACAACCCGCATGCTTCTTAAAGGCTCTTATAAAATAAGAGAGGTCCATGTAACCAACACCTACAGCAACCTCTTGCACTGTCGCATCCGTCTGTGAAAGCAGTTCCTGCGCCTTGTTGAGTCTAACGTCAATCAGATAATCGATCGGACTCTGTCCTGTGCTCAGCTTAAACTGCTTGGATAAATACGGAATGCTGTAATTCAGCGCAGCAGCAAGCGCCTCCAGCGTAATCGGCTCGGCATAATGATCATAAATATACTGCTTTGCCTGCATAACCAGGTCAGGCTTCACATACGAATCATGCTGTCCATTCATTTGCTGCAGCAGCTCACAGACGAACTGATGAAATATGGTTCTTGCATGAAAAGGCCTTAAAGCATCCATCTCCGCGCTGTTCCATGTCTGTAGTAGCTTGTCCGCCAGATACAGTAAGGAAATGGGTTCTTGCGGCGTAAACGTATATGGCATTTGAAACACATTGCTCCGCTCCAGCAGACCAACAATATCTTGACGGCAGGGCAATGCAAGCACCGCTTTATAATAAATCAGATAATACTCAAATTCACTGTCCGTCACCAACAGATCAAGGGTTAGTCCTTTGCCTCCATGTATCAGCTGCACACTGCGAACTGTATAATGGATATGCTGCACTTGTACTTGCGCATCGCCTCGTACAGCATACAAAAATACACTAGTCGGCAGCGGATATGTATATGATTCTTTCCTCGGTCGCACCGTGTAATGACGAACGTCCATCACTTTCATGGATGCATGATTCCACAGCTGAATCAGATCGTTAAGGTTCATCGTTGCATCCTCTCTTTCTTAGTACACCATGACCAGATGCTAACACCTAAAGCTTAGCAATCCTCCTCTTATTATAGTTGATAACAATTCTCAGCTTCAATGCTAGATTTGGAACAGACCGATTAGTATTTTTTTCATCAAAAAAGTAAAAGAAGCTGACCATTCCACCCATGTTTCGATAGAATGACAACTTCAGTTGGAGGATCTATAAAATTTGGCTGTTACTTTTTCGTACCCAGACGGTCCTGAATCATCGCTGCTACCTCTTGCACCTGCGATTGGACAGCAATTGGGTCATACGGCCAGAATCGGTCACCATCCAGCTTAAATACTCTTTTGTTCTTAACCGCCTCAAGGGAAGCCCACACTGGTGACTTCTCGTCGAACTCGGCACCACCTGAAATATCCAGGAAAATATAATCCCCAGCATAGTCCGCCATCTTCTCCTCCGAAATACTCAGCGCATTGATCTTTTTATCAATCAAATCCTGCTTCACCTTTGGAGTCGGGGTCAGACCCAATTGCTGATGTATGGCTTGTCCGCCCCGGTTGACGGTATCACCATAAATATAGAAGTCTTTGCCAAAAGGACCCATGATGGTAAAGGTTATACCTTCCTTCACGACACCTTTTATTGCATCCTTTGCCTTTTTTACCTGCTCGTCAAATTCCGTTAGCCATGCTTCGGCCTCCTTCTCTTTGCCGATCATCTTTCCAAACGCTCTCATTTCAATGTGCACCTCGTGATAGGTGCCGTAGGGAATCACTACAGTTGGCGCAATCTTGCGGTACTGTTCGTTTAGTTTGTCATCTCCGCCAACTGTGACGATCAAGTCAGGGCTAAGCGATAACATCTTCTCCACGGAACCGCCATCAATCTGGCCGATGTCCTCAATTCCCGCCGATAACGACTTGACATACGGACTCTCGATCTCCCAATAAGGAGCACCAACTGGCTTAACGCCTAGTGCCAGAAAGTCAGCCAAATAACCTTGCGTAACGATGCGCTGTGGATTGGCCGGTATCTCAACGTCGCCATGTACCGTTGAAACGATACGAGTCTGGGCTTCTGTATCCACAGTGGAATTCTGTTTTGTCTGAGGAGATGTATTCTTGGCTGTTTGGCCGGAATCCCCACTGTTTGTTGTCACAGCCGTATTGGTCGTTGATTCGGACTGTGCGGACTGACTCTCTCCACTGCACCCACTCAGTATAACTAGGAATATCGTAATTAAAATGACTCCCCATCGTCTCTGCTTATAATGGATCATGTTCTCTCTCCGATCAGTAATGATTATCTTTCTCAATTAATACTACATCATCGTACCCTCCCATCTCTAAACCGTCTATTTCAAAATGTGACTACTTCATCATGGACAATCGTTACTTTATAGAGATATCAGCAGCATTTAGCATTAAATTCGCCATGATATCAAGCTGCCTCACAAGTGCAGCAGCATCATTACACCAGAATTCCTCCAGCTTGAGTGGATACACGCGTCGGCGTCCGTCCGCGAACAGTTCCCTCCAGATAGGACGCTCGGTAAGTTTATCTGTGAAGCTGTCGTATAAATCAGAGGACTCGGAGGGAAGCACCACAAACATGTGATCTGCCGCATAAGCTGATAATTGAGATTCCTCAATGAATAGATGGTTATCTGGAGTCAGCACCTCTCGTTGGATACGGGGATGAGGCGTCAATTTTAAGCCCTCAAATAAATTGAATACACCTCTAGCAGTTGCATTCCAAATACAAATCGAACGATCTTCCCATACCTCATACAGCCCCACCGTTTCATGAGGACCTATCCGTGTCTTTAATTTGGCAGCTGCTGAACGCGCACGTCCAATGTACCATTCAATCCACTGATCAGCTTCTTTTTCCCTGCCCATAATATGCCCCATAAGACGAACTGCTTCTAGTCGATCTCCACGGTTCCATGGCAGTACGATGACATCAGCAAGCTGCTCCAACTTTTCCATTTTACCAGGCCAATAATAAAGGTATTCGGGTGCCACAATCATATCTACTTGCAGTCCATACAAGTTCCCTGCCGGATCTTCCCGCTCCAGATCAAGCGTCCCTTCCAAATCTCCGTGTACAAGCGGAGACACTTCCCACGGCGTGAAAGGGGCCGCAATTGGCTGAATACCAAGCGCTAGCAAATCACCTGCATACTGCATCGCCACCACATGCTTAGGCTTAGGTAGATTTCGGTATTCCGTCGGTGACATGCCGACGGTCTGTTTAAACTTACGACTTAGGTACAGCCCGTCCGCATAACCAACCTTTGCCGCAATCTCTCCTAATGTAGCATTACTCGCCAACAAATGCTGCTTTGCTTTATCTACTCGCACGCGTGTCAAATGATCAGAAAAACTGCGCCCTACTTGCTTATGAAACAGACGCGAAAAATAACTGGTATTAAATCCGACCAACTTCGCCAATTGAGAACGAGTCAGCTGCTGGTCAAAATGACAATTGATATATTCTAGCGCCTTCCATATGACTGGATCTACTTTCTCGCCAGCTGGTTTTAACGCCTTTATAAATGAACGAAGCAGCTCGCTTAGTTTATAATGGTGGCGGTCACAGGCACTATCGTTGTTAGTTATCACTTCCTTCGTCAGTTCTTCCAGCATGGTGAATATACGATAACTTGATGCTCCTGTGACCGCCATCGCGCCATGAGCAGGCAGCTGCGAGTGCTCCTCATTATAGGTCAACTTGTCTCCACTGTCCTCGATTAACGTATAACTCTGAAAGCACACCTTGAACAGTTGTGCTGTATGGAGATCAGATTCAAGGACAATATTCACTGACTTGCCAGGTCGCAGAAAGATTACCTGCCCCTTTTGAAGTGTCGTCCACTCCCAGTCCCACTTGATCTTTACCGTATGATCACAGCTTAGCAGCATAGGAAACTCAACAGCAAACACCATCTTTTTTTCGTCTTTCTTCCATTTGAGCACTTCTGCCCGTCTCAGCACATACATCTATACTCACATCCTTGCCTATAGTAATCGTGATGAGGCCGCATTCGATTATATGCTTTTTATATTTCCAGATTAAACGAATACACAGGATAGTTTTCAACTTTTTCAAAGCCAAGCCTTACAGCTAGTTTATGTGAGGGTATATTTTCATGTGTGGTCTCCCACAAAGGATACATTTGTTGTTCTAACAAGTGATCCATTAACCGAATGGCAGCAACTGTTGCATATCCTTTACCTCGCTCTTCTTTAGCAAATGTATCAACATCAATAAAATACTCATTTCCAACGATAAAGCCGTTGTTTTTGCAAACGGTGATGAGCTGATTATCTTTCTTCACTTCTACTCCTATGCACTTCTTCGCTTTAAACTCATCTCTGACATATGGAAATGCATAAAATGATTGAGGCAGTATATCGAAATGAACAAGGTTAATTTTTAACGGCTCTTCTACTACATTTACTTGCCGCTTAACTTGAGCAAATTTATTTAGATTTAGTGCATACACGGATTCATAATGCTTATTTACTTTCAAAAAAGCGATTTCCTTTTCAAAAAAATAGTTCCACGCTTCATCATCCGAAGTATAAATTTCAAACCATTTTTCATTACGCTGTTTACAATCGGGCATAACGATATGCTGTAAAAAACGGCTCACATCAACTTTGTTGTTCTCTGTTGATAGACTTCCCTCTAGGTACATCCATCTCCCAGTAGCCCAAACGATTACGATTTGAGGTGTTTGCTCATCATCTACAAATACTCGACCCGGATAGTTGCCATAAATAACAGATAACGCTGGGATACAGCTCTTTTTGTTCATAAAAAAAGATTCAACCACATTAAATTGATTAGCTTGTAATTCTAGCATTATACTTTCCCCTTTTCGTCATTGTTTGAATTAAACATTCGATTAGGCTTTAACTGACCAAAAATGTATTGCTGCATTTGATTGGCAAGCAGGATGATAGGAGGTTCTTTCCCATGTCTTAAGACTCTATTCAAAAACACAATCGAGTTAGCGGCATATAATTCTGCCAAATAGTCTAATGCAATCGTACTTGAAGAAAAATGACGAGTTAAATAATCCAAGCAAGTACGGAACAAAATGTGTTCAAATTCTTTGCGTAGATCTGCTGTTTCTTCGTGCACTTCTAACAATGTGGAAATCTCAATTTGATGTTCAATCATCGTATCGGTGACAAATTCGATAGCATCAGCCACCTTGCCCTCATCGATAGAATCAAATCGTTGTTTAATCTCATTTGTAAAATCAAGAACATGTTGTTGAACCATCTTTTCTAACAAGTCGTACTTATCCAAATAATGACTATAAAAAGTCGATCGTCCGATAAGCGCTTGATCACAAATGTTTTTGATCGTAATCTCTTTAAAATGTTGTTGTTGGAGCAGTTCGATAAATCCTCGTTTTATCGCTAGTTTCGTTTTATACACTCTGATGTCTTCACTCATCAACCAATTACTCCTTAATTGTAGGTTATTGAACACTTCCTATATAACTTGTAAGATATCGTACATTTTCGGCACTTTTACTTATTTTTTCGTACATAACTCTGCTCTATAGTAGGCACATACCTACTAAAGGAGGAATCAACATGTTTAAAACATATGTACAAGATGAACAATTTAATCTGCAAATCAATCGGTTTATGAATGATTATTACCAAGAAGATGATCGCGCACAGGCTGACTTGGAACAGATGATTCCGAGATTACAGGATGCACACAGCTGGTATGAAACTTGGCTTGATTTTGCACAGAAGCGTGAAAACAGCAAGGACTTTGACTTAGCCTCCGTCTACTATCAAGCAGCAGAATTTTACTTGTCACCTGAAGACCCTAATAAAGACACCATGTATCAAAAATATCGAGAAACGTTCTATAAAGGATATACTGAATTTGACTATGATTTCTTTCAAATCCCTTATGAGGACTCTTATCTTCCTGCTGTCAAATTATTGACGCCTGGGGCTAACCAAACCTTACTTGTGTTTGGCGGTTACGATTCTTACATGGAAGAGATGCTTAAAATGATGCAATTTATAAAAGGAATTAATTACAATATTATCGTATTTGATGGGCCAGGCCAAGGAACCGCCTTGAAGAGCGGCCTTAAACTCATTCACAACTGGGAAAAACCGATATCAACGATAATTGATTATTTCAAATTAGATCGTGTCAGCATTTTAGGCGCTTCTTGGGGCGGCTATCTGGCGATGCGTGCTGCTGCTTTCGAAAAAAGAATCGACAAAGTCATTGCCTTTAACATTTTCTATTGTGGACTAGATGCATTAAAAAATCGGATGCCAGCAGAGACTTATAAGAGTATCATGCAGCTGGTTGACCATAATGAAGCAGATCAAGTTAATTCTTTACTCGAACAAATGATGGCTAATAGTATGGATTTAAAATGGAAACTTACCAAGGGTATGGAGAATACGGGTGCAGCAACGCCGTTTGAACTATTTAAAGCTATTGAAAAGCATACGATGCAAGGAATCGGCCAATTCGTTAATCAGGATGTTCTATTACTTGCTGGACAAGATGATCAATACGTGCCTATCAGCCGCCTGCCGCAAATTCAACAAGAATTAAGCAATGCGGCTTCCATTACGACTAAAGTATTTACGAAAGAAACAGGTGGTGAACAACACTGCCAAGCAGGTCATCGCGAGTTAGCTTTTAATGAAATGAAGAAGTTCCTCTAAGTAGAAAAGGCAGCTGCCACACATCAATGAAGTCACATGGAGTTCGGATATAACTTACCAAATCAATACACAAACATGACCAGCCCGCGGATTCACCCATGGACTGGTCATGCTTTATACATGTTGAGATACGGGTATCCTCTGAACGGATAAACCATCTGTTTCACGTTAATATGAACAAGAACTCATACGGTGTTGGAAATAGATCATTACAAACCCAGCTTGTGTCCCTTTTCTAAACGTTGGATTTGCTGCTCACCAGTATCCGCTAGTTCCCTGAACTGATCGATCGTGTCGCGCATCTTAGGGAGTGCTTCTTGTTTGTAGGTGCTGATGGAATCAAGCGCTGATAATACATCAGTGAACGCTTGTTTTAAGGTTTCTACAGAAATGTTGGTTTCAAGCGATTGTTTATGGATATGAGCACCTTGATCTTTTAACATTCTTGAAGTGCCCGCGATCAATTCATTTGTCGTTTGATTTAACAATTCAATTTTTTTCAATACGATCTTTTGATTGTATAACGCACTAGCTACTGTTACAGAAATTTTCAAGGCTGAGATCGTCACGTTTTTAGCTCTGTCCACGCCTCGAATCAATTCTTTGTTGTTACGTGTGACCACTTCAATCGCCATAATCCCCTGTTGGTTTACAACCATCATTTGCTGCATATCCATTACCCGTTGACGAAGTGGGAACAGGACCTCCTCGGTGATGAAGCGGATTTTGTCTGTATCTTCATTGCGAGCCTTGGCTGTTTCGATCTGCGTTTCAATGGAACTGTCCATTAAAGTACCCAGTTCGATTTCCTTTTGCAGCTTTTTTGTCAAGTCACGCAGCGCCTGCTGTTCAATCTCAAGCGTCGTATTGTCATTCTTCAAGGTTGTTTTCCCTTTATCCAGGGAGACGACAATATCTGCTATCACCGCATCTGCTTTTTGATATTTCAAGAAATAAGCGCGTAACGGATTAAACAACTTGCCTAAAAATCCTGTTTTTGTAAAGTCGATGACGCTTGGGTCCAAGTCTTTTAATTGCATGTGCAACTCTGTTAAGCCTTTTGCTACTTGGCCGCCCTCATCTCCTGTCTTGGAAAGGTTACCGACCGAAACTTGCAGTAAATTGTTTTTGCCTGAAGATGTTCTCATCGTATTCATACCGAACGAGTCAATCGATTGCAGTATTTCTTTCCTCTTCTCAAGCGAATCAAGATCTAAAGACATAATAGACGCGACATTGGAATCAGCCAACGCTTGCAGCTTGGCGACTTCCTCGGGAACAGGTTTAACCTCTTGCTCAATTGCAGCTTGGATGTCTTCCGGACTTGCAACTTCCATTGAAAATGACATATAGCTCCTCCTATAGATAAGGGTTACATTTGGACGTTAAACAAGTTCGCTATTTTATAGACGACATCGTCTGTATCCGCATTGATACTGGCTGCTTCATTGATACTTGAAATGCTCTGTAGCGCTTGGATGTCTGCATTATAACCAATCGTGTAAATCGGAACTTTGTAGGTTGCGATCAGATCCTTAATATCTTTGAGGGTATTCCCCCGATTGGTCTCGCCATCACTCAGTACAAAAATCATCGGTTTTATTGATGGATTAACGGCTTTCTCATCTTGAAGCATTTTTAAGGCAACAATAATACCATCGAACGTAGCTGTACCTCCGTCCGCAAATAAGTTGTTTACCGCACCAACAAACATCGATTGCTGTGTCGTATCGTACTTTTTGATCGGCAAATGAATGGTTACATCATTGGAGTAAGCGACCAGACCTATGCTGTTCTCTTTCCCCAGATATTTTTGTCCTTTCAGCAACGATTCCTTCAAACGATTGATCGGTTCACCCGCCATACTACCTGAAACATCGGTTACAAACACGGCTGCAATCGGCTTGCTTCCATTTTTCTTTTCTTTCCATATTTTCTGAGCAGATGCAAGCAGACCGCCCTCTACAACAGCAAGCTCCGATTTATATTGGTTCAGCTCATTAAATCCTTTTTCTTGAGCCATTGTTTGATATTTAGCTTGTGTTACAAATTCGGAAAATTTCTTAATGACTTCCAATTTGGACTTCGGAAGATCACCTAATGCATACAGCGGACTGTCATGTCTTATACCAAAGGGTGTAAATACGTAGCCGCTTTTGAAGTCGGCAGTATTAAGATAGGTTTGGTATTCCAGTACAAACCCGTCTAACATACCCGATTTAGCGGCATCGCGCATTTGAATCGTGGTCGAAGCTAGAAACGGAACGTTCGCTTGGAACTTCTCAAATCCTTGAACGGCTTTATCACTTAGGATATTAGAACTATCAAACGTATGAAGCGAAGTTATAAGGAAATTTAAGCCGGTTGAGCTTGCAAATGGATCCGTATACCCCATGCTGAACTCATTATTTGCGATCGCTTCCGTAACCGTTTTGACATTCACTGAACCATATGCCGCTACTAATGCATCGTGTTTCGATTTCGAAATGACAATACCAGGAACATTTCCCACCAATCGCTTCGTGACAAGCTGAGTTTTTACTCCGCTCGCTTTTACCATTTCGCCCCATAACTCGTTCGAAGGTGTAAAGGCATCGGGTATATACTTGCCTGATTTAATATAGTCAGCTGCAGTTCCGGAAGCAATATTACGAATCTTGACAGATGCGGCCTTGCCGTTTACTTGGATATTCGCGTTATTAAACTCGGCTGCAACTTCCGCTAGCCAGCCATCTACTCCTGCTCCTGACTTTTCTGGCGATGAGAAAATTTCTACAAACTCATTCGTTGTATTATTGACCGTAATCGGGAACTTCGAAATATCAGGCAATGTCTCGCCAATATCTGCGGGATTAATATCGATTTGACCTTTTACGGGAGTTTCGGTCGTCACCGCGATATTGGAGTAAAGCTTGTTTAGCTGCTTACCTGCATCTTCTGCCGTAACCTGCGATTTGGATTTACCCAAGTTGGAGGTAAAGTTCACGCCAAGATAAACAAGGATAAATACGACAAACACACTCAAGACAGATAATACAATCTTTTTGCTATTGGCCATTCGCTGCACCTCTCACTGTTTATAATATTTGGTTTGTCTGATTAAAGAGTCTAACTCCTGCACGCAGGATAACTGCTCAATCTCACCAGGTTCAATATGATCTAGGCTTGATATTTCTAATAGCAGTTGATCCAGTCTTAACAAAATTTCCTCATTATTCGAGATTGAGCTTGTGATGGTTGACAGGTAATCTTGATATACACTTGCTTTTTTCTGAACAAGTTCGTTGGAAAAACCTGATGACTTCTTTTGAAAGACACGCTCGAACTCCGATTCGTCATACACATGCAGGATGTTTAATATACTCCTGATATTTTGGTAGAATAGATGCTCCACTTCTTGGGTGACAGATGCGAACTTCTTATAACTCATCTCTGTCTCTTCAAATCGCTGCTGTAGAACTTCGATTAAAGTACGCTTCCTCTTCTGCATACGTTCCATTTGTTCTAGCGCCAAACTTATATCGCTTTCAATTCCTTTCGCATGGCGATATCGAGATAGATGTTCAATATACTCGTCATACGTTTTGATTTGTTTCACCGGAATAATAACCGGTTTCTTAAACAATAAATGATAGATTCCGATAACAAGAACCCCTCCACTGGCAAAGAGTAAGGTAACCCCCGTTGCTGTTGAGAGCGCGCTTGTTCCAATCTGTACGCCTATTAACCCCGGTGAAAATACGAGGATGTTCACAGCAGCTACGATGAGCATTAGCCCGATTAGTTTGATCATATTTGTACTAGACAACGTTCCATCCTCCTCTGCAAATCCTACAAGACAAGTTAAAATGAACGAGGGTATATTAAATTTCGGATGCTTTGCGATGACGTCGTGTAAGGTTCGATAAGGAGGTGTGTTGTGATGTAGGGGGATTCTCAGGTTCTTCTCGGATTACACCTTCTTGAGCGAAATAAGACTGTATTTCCAGCCACTGGTGTTTCATAACTGCATTGTATCTACGCTGCATTCCAGAAAAAGTAACAAGTAATATTCCATCCGATTTACGAATCTCACTTGGACTAAATTCACCACGCTCGAGAGCTTTACGTATGGTTGCTCCCCCACCCTCAATTCCCCACAGTCGAGCCGCCTCGGATAAGCCAAACACCTCATTGACGCTAATACCACACGGGGGAAAGCTGAGAATGGGACCTTGAATCACAGCGATCTCCTCTTTCTTAAATACTTGGTTATGGCCTTCCATTCTCTCTCCGTGGCAGTCGTAAGCCATAACAGCAACGATTAGATTTCCATCTCGTTCTAAAAATTCACGGACCATATGTAAATCCTTTAACAGCATGCTCTCATCCCACGCAGGAAAAATAGTTGCGGGCCACAGTCTTTCCCCATTCGATAAAAGGACCTGAAAACACAATAGATGCCCCATACATGCCTCCACTAACATTCCAAGTAATGGTACTATATTATGTAAATAATACCATCGTCACGAGATCGTGACAATTAAAATATTTCATTCCTTGTCCCATTTATAACTTGATAATTTTAATGGCGATAGAACAAGGCCGTCAGATGCCGCCAAACAAAAAAAGCTCCTGCGTCCGATCGCAGAAGCTTCTAATAGTTAATCAGGTTCTTGGTCAATTTTTCTGTGAAACATTCGTCAACCACTCAGCCAATTCTTCTGTCTGCATCAACACCGACAACGGGTCAATGAAATAAGATCGGTTGTTGGACCAAGCATATAGCCTGTCATTTTTGACGGCCTCCAATTTCCCCCAGATTGAATCCTTGCGAAGTTCCTCCAGTGATTTCTCAGTTGTCAGGATAATATAGTCTCCGGCATATTGGTCCAATAATTCCATCGAGATATCCTTATATTTCTCTGTCGCAAAAGCTTCATTATAGGATGGAGGTGATTTCCGTCCTAGATTCTCATAAATAACTTTTCCGCCACGGCCAAACTCACTGCCATATATACTTAATGTCTTGTCTGACTCTTGCATAATGCTAAAAGTTGCATCCGAGGGTATCACTGCTTGGACCTTCGCATGGGCAGCAGCGATTCGCGCAGTATAATCAGCTATCCATGCGATGGCCTCTTCCTCCCGCCCCAGCAGATCTCCAAAGAACTTCACTTCCTCCTCAATGGATGAAAAGTACCCATAGGGAATGGCAACCGTTGGTGCAATTTTGTTGTACTTTTTATATTCTTCCTCATCCGAGGTCATTACAACAATCAGATCAGGATTAAGATCAATCAGCTTTTCAAAGGAAACATCATTGCCGGAAGAACCGACAATCTCAATATTGTCCGTTAAACCTCTGAAATACGGGTTGTCCATGATGCGCGTCGTAGAGGCGATTGCATTAGCCTTTACTGCCAGAAGACTGCTCAAATATTGAATAGCCACGATGCGTTCAGGAGTTTTTGATATTTCCACCTCTCCGAACATGGTATTCACAATCTTGGTGGCTGGCACGGGCGTTGCTTTCTGAGTTTGTTCAGAAGAATTGGAGACGGGAGCAGACGTTTCCGATGGGGCTCCCCCTCCGCAAGCTGTAACCAATAAGGCCATACAGAGTAAAAGTGTTGCCATTATATTTTTTCTGGATGTTCTGTACATAGAATATTCTCCTCTTTTGTTATATCGATAATAATTATCATTATCAATATAACATCGAGAAGTAGACTCCGATATGGACAATCCCCACCTTATATCTGGATTAAACCGAACATCCTCTTCATCGCACAGCTTTTTTCTGAAATGGCTGGGAGAGAGACCTACGTTCTTTTTGAATATGCGGTTAAAATAAAAAACATCCTCATAACCTACACTCTGGGAGATATCGGAAATCGATGCATCCGTATACTGAAGCATATGGCACGCTTTGCCAATACGGATTCCAATTAAATAATCGATTGGACTGCGCGTCGTCAATTCCTTGAATCTACGGGCCAAATACTGTGGATTGTAGCCGAACCTCTGTCCTAGAAGCTCCAGTGTCAACGGCTCGTCTACGTGCTTATGCATATACTGGACTACTTGCTTAACAACTTCTGTAGGAAGGAGATCAACTCCTGACTGCTGCTTTTGCTGAAGCATTTCCAATATAAATTGATAGAACAGTGTTTTCACCACAAATTTATCCTTCTCCGTCGATTCGCTCCATGCCTCTTCCATTCGGTGCAGTATCTGATAGAGACCTACGGGTTGTGCGGGAGCAAAGGAAAATATTTGCTGATACGGTGGAATTTCTCCCTTGCTCAGAAAATATCTTCGGCGGAGCGAAAATTCACCACGATAGAGCACCAAATAATATTCCAGATATTCCTTTGCTTCAATATCCAGCCTCATGCCCTTGCCGCCATGTAAACAGTAAAAATGTTCAGCAGGATGAATAAGCCCATCCATCCGTATCTTCGCTTTACCCCTGTACAGGAATAGAAAAGCACTTGCAGGCAAATGGTAGTCATTGACTGCTTCTCCCGCAGCAAGTGTATGCAGACGGATATCAGCAAGCTCAATATGTAATTGATTCCAGACTTTGTACTCTTCTTGCTGCTTCATCGTATGATGAATGCTCCTTCCCATAATCCTTATTTATGCACCTTTCTCAAGAAGCATCAAGCCCTTACTTCCCAATCATTCTTCTTCAACAACACAACCCCATCCATCATAATGACAGTACTCTTTGGTCTACGTTGACAGGGTATTCCTGTAAACCTTCCAAATTCTTGTTCTAATTGTGCCCTATAATTAGATTCATCTGTTGCTTAACTCATGATAAACACATAAAGAAAAAATGAGCACCTTGATTGTCTATCCATTATAAACACCAGTTGTTTAGTCAACAAGTGATTCTCAATGAACGAGGCTATTACAGCATGTTATCCACAGACCAAAATCCAGACCCACGCGAACATCTCATTAATGACAGATACTGCAGCCGATTACTTAAGTAAAAGGTTTACTCTCCACTGTACTTTGGCGAACGTTTTTCGCCTCACGGGTACCCGTCTACAGGATTGTATAAGCTTAATAAGTATTCAATAAAATAATACTAAATCATTATTATATATAAGTTAACTTTACTTTTTTATAAATATAATTTACACTAAACACGAAAGGAGTAGTTAATATTGGAAAACAAATCAGACTCAATAGTTAATAAAGTTTATGAATTCAGGGTATTAAAGAGGATGTCTCAAAGTGATCTTGCAGAAGTTGTAGGAGTATCTAAGCAAACCATATTTGTAATGGAAAAAAATAATTACTTTCCATCTTTATTGCTTGCTTACAGAATTGCAAATTTTTTCGGTGTAAGTATTGAGGAAATATTTACCTACAAAAAAGGAGGAAACGAAAATGCTGAATAATTTAGATCCGTGGTTAGACATTAGAAGCAACTTTAACTTGTTTGTTGGCATTGTTACTTCTGTTGGACTAATAAGTGTCATTATATACACTTATTTTTTGAACAAAATTGGAAAAAAAGATGAATACAGTCTGCAAATTAGATTACATGTCACGAATTCGATGTTCATATCGCTCCTTGTATTATTCACGGTTTTTAGCGTTGTTGTTCCAGATGAAACCGTATACTATAAACAAATCATTTATATGTGCTTTTCAATTGCAGTATTAGTTGGCGCAATATCAGCTGGATACTATTATGTTAGAGACTTCAAAAATTGAGTGATGTATTTGTAGTATAAATTAGAATAAATGGTACGTTTCGACTGATCGACAAGCACCGATCTCGTGTTGTTATCATAAATAGGATAGGAGGGAAAGGTGGGATTTATCTGCGTCACGATAATGAATTAGAAGAGCGTGCTATCTTTCTGGCTGCTGTTTGCGGACAGACTTATGCACAATTTACAAATACAGATGGTTCGTTTGTCGTTCCACTCCATTATTCAGTTCGCCATACGATTCAAGCAAAGTCCGCCAGCAAGGTGCAGGAACGATTTGGATTTATTCTGGAATCTCCGACAGAGATTATTATTGCCTTTCGGGGAACCAGCTCAACGACCGATTGGGTATCTAATATTAAGGCCTCGCAAAAGAGATTCAAATATATTAAAGAAAACGCTCTAACACATCGTGGCTTCACAGACATCTATTCTTCAGCCCGCAATGGAATTATCTCCACAATCAGCAAGCTGTCACCCGACAAAACCCTATACATTACAGGCCACAGCCTTGGTGGAGCACTCGCGACACTATGTGCGGTTGATATAGCAGCCAACACTACTTGTAACTCGCCTTATTTGTTTACATTCGGCTCTCCTCGTGTTGGCGACCCAGCCTTTACAAAAGCTTTTGCATCATATGTTCTAAACACCTACCGGATTGCGAATCACTTTGACGTCGTACCTCATGCTCCACCAACCATATACAAGCTGCCCAAACGGGAAAAAAGGTATTACTACCATCATATTCAGACCCTCTCATCGTTGTCTTTCCAAAATGGATCAATAGCCCTTAATCATATGATCGGCAACTACTTCGCAGAGCTCGCCCAGCTTAAGCCGAAATTCACCCAATTGTTATGTTTAACGAATCCTGGTTTCTGTCCAGTGCTTGAAGTGAACCCACAAAAGTCAAGAAGCGTTAACGTAGAATAGTGTCTGAAAATAGGATGAGTATTACAGGATGCATAACAAAAACTCCCGTACTTTTAGTAATGGGAGTTAATTCCTATTTCTAGCTGGTATACATCTAGCCGCGAAAGTCTTTTTATAATTGGAGATCAGTAGATGTTAAATTCCTGTTGAAGTTCAACGAAAAGCTTATCTTAGGAAACAGCTTCACAACAATTCCACACTTTATAAATTATCGAAATATTATTCAGCCATATAATCAATGAATGTTAATCATCTACCGTAAAGCTAGCATTTCAGTAATCTCCGTAACCAGTTGTTTATTAACGCGGCAGATCAAGAACTTTCCTTTTTTCTCAGTGGTCACGAGTTCTGCATTCACCAATTCTTTGATATGATGGGAAACCGTAGGAGCTCCAATATTCAGACAGGAGATGATATCTGCAACACACAATCCGCCGCCCGCTTCAAAGCTGGCTTCGTGGGACTCCGCGATTTTTAGATATAATTCCAACCGGTTTTCATTCGAAAGAGCTTTAAAGATTTTCGCCATTTTTTTGGTATCCACTAGTGAGCAACCCCAATCAAACAATGTCATTATTCGATAATTATCAAATAATTTTAGCTTACGCTGGAGTTCATGTCAATTTGAATACGGACGGGCCATGATTTGCAAGCTGATCCCAGTTCGGGGTCGGAATGTTCGCACGCTGCTTCAACTCATGAAAGACATGATGTAACGCATTCATCTCGTCTGCAGACACTGCCCTATCACTGAGCAATATTTTTCCGAAAGGGGCTGCTATGACTAGTTTCAGCCCTATATAGAACATTTTCCGCTTCTCACGGACCAACTTAGGCTGACTTGCAGGCGTAACCGTATACCCAAGTGCTTCCAATACCTGATGGCCCTCATCTATAGCATCAATGACCTGATTCAGCAGCTTCTTGTTCCCTGCGGCTTGGCGCAGATTACCGTTACTGGCAGGAGAAATGAAATTCATAGGCAAAATCAGCATCATATGACTCTTTAACCATACCTCCATATCCTCATAATAAGTCAGTTTATAGTTGGTATTCACAAAAGCTTGGTCGATCACCGATCGCCAGACCAGCTCTTCGCCTAGACCACCGATGGACATGTACACCTTCGGACCACGAACACAGATCATTCTCCCCTCTTCCCGCCATCCACCGCTGTTCTGAAAAGCGAACGCAACCTTTTTCTCCACAAGACTATTTTCCTGTAAATAATCCAGCATCTCAGCGGGACTTGCATTATTACCCGTGATCACCACATGCCTGCTGTTATTTGCGGCAAGCACTGGCAGTACCGTCTGGAAATCCGAGTATTTCATCACTACAAAAATAAGGTCATATTCATCCTCAGGCCTCAGCTCACGTATCACACTCACCTTATCGACTGTAGTATGGAGTTGAAAGTAATGACGAATCACAAGTCCATCCTTCTGCAGCTCATCGACCCGTCGCCCTCTCGCCAGCATAGTCACGTCATTGTCTCCCCGGACCAACACATGGGCAAGATAACTTCCCAAAACCCCAGCGCCATAAATCAATATTCTCATTTACATTAAACCTCCTACTTTTTCTGTTTTAAAAATCCGATATTAATATTACATTTCGATAACTTTCGAATTAATTGTATACAATATGGACTATATTGTCAATTCACTTTCCGACACATCCTATACTACTATGGGCTTCTTTTGATTTGTTGAAACAACGGAACATGTATTTATGTCTGGCCCACAGCAACATACCCAAGCTTTGTTCAATTTAAGGTTTTCCGACAATTCGGAATAAAATAGAGCGTACCGGTACTCAATCGGTGGCTCTGTTTTATTCTGCCCATTTGAAAAAGTAGATGTACGCTCCTACGGGATAATGAATCTCTGATTCTGATTACCCTGGTGAAGTACTACTCTATTATGAGAGATGCAATATAAGGGGATTCGATACTTTGTGTCGACTTTGAACCTTATTTCAGTTGACATTGTCATTACAGGTTCTTAATCCTGTTCACTCACATCTCTTGGATCAACCGCTGACTGAACGATCTCAAGTACTTCCCCTCGAGAAGTCACGCGAATAGCACTTAAAGCAACTTTCCGGTAAGCTCCGGTATCAACATTCCACGAGTGAGACGCTTTTTCATATTCGGGATAGCCGGACTTGCACGGGGTGTGACCGATAATTTGTAGCTTGCCCACATTCCTTAACGGAGTACGATTCCAAAGTACACCGATTTCATTTGCTTCATCCAAGGGGAACTCTGCCTTCTCAGCAATCCCCGCATGGCTTATTAATACATGTTCGTTTTCCCAGAGTAGTGGGAGCTCACCAATCCAATCGGATACCTCCTGCAGTTCCATTTCAGCAGCTCGAAGCTGATTCAACGTGTCATAGCCACATTGCGGCAGCCAGTATTCGTTTGGACCATTCACTATATGCTGTTCAAACTCGTATTCATGATTGCCTTTGAGAAAAACAACGTTCGCACCGTGGCGCTGCTTCAACTGTTTAGCAAAAAGGAGTGTTCCCGGTGTATCGTTCCCACGATCGATTAGATCACCTAATTGAATAAGACGCTCCTCATCAGGCTTCCAATGTTGATCTAGAAGCTCTTTAAACGTATGCAGGCAGCCATGCACATCTCCAACAACGAATAGATCCATATGCTATTATTTCTCCTTTGATTAATAGGAAATTACTTTTGAATCGATAACATGTTTAGTTAAAATGTTGATAGGCGCATTTATTTATTCATCTGTACTTTATTTTAGAATTAACGTACATAAAAGCGTACATGTTCTGACAATAGATCATTTATCAAGTCTACTATAAATTTCTATTTATGAATATATATGATGTCCGTGTCGCAAACGGAAATCTGCACATTCCCCTTACACCTCTTTGCTTCCTAAAAAGAAGCCATTCTTCTCCCAACCACATTCGTCATTTCTTTTATGCTGTCTATTCTTCCCCGTCTCACTCGTTATCCAGGATGAACATCACTTATTCAAAACATAAATTAAACTTTGTTATTGATATTATTTAAATATTTTTAACTTTTTACTTTAACTTTGTTTAGTATATAATAAATATTATTAAACAGCTTGCTGTAAGGAGGCTATAAAAATGGATAGGGATAAAATTCCACAATGGATCACATCGCTGGAAATCGAAGACATTTCGTTTATTAAAAATTTCATCGTTCATTCAGGATCACTTAAAGAGATTGCTAAAATTTATGATGTCTCTTACCCCACCGTTCGATTACGACTGGATAAATTAATTCAAAAAATCGAGATCAGTGACAAGCAGGAAAGCGAGCCCTTTACTATTTTTATTAGTAAGCTCGCTATTGATTCTAAACTTGATTTAGATACAGCCAAACAAATCATCGACTATTACAAGAAAGAAAAACAGGAGGAATAACATCATGTGGTTTAAGATCATCATGTGGATCGTTCTGATCGGAGGATTGTTACTTCAGATCTATTTATCAAGAAGAAGCTCATGGGCTTGGGGAGGGATCATTCCAGCCATCGTCGTGGTAAGCACTGTCATCATGTTTAATAGGTACGATTTATCTTTCACATACTCGAATATGGCACCATTTGCACTTTACCTCGTCTTACAACTTAGCATATGGAGTAAAGAACGAGTGACCTACCAAAAGAAACTCCAAAAAGAACTAGAGAAGATGAATGCAATCGATTTTAGATAATGGTGAAACGACTCTCAGCCTTCCCTAACTTATCTATTCCATAATACGAGACTTACATAGCAGCACATGAACAATCAAAGAAGCTGAGATCACACGATCTTAGCTTCTTTATTTCTATACCCTTTATTTGAGACCACGTATTTAGGCAGGTTTCAGCACTTCGCATTTCATAATGTCGTTACGATCTTGGACTAAAGCTATTAATAGCTGCTGAATCGCTAGAGATGCATTGGGATAATAATCAACCAGTTATTGAATTTTAATACTTAATTGTGTATATTAATAGACATATGAGCTTATCAACTTAGAAAGAAGTGGTGTCTTGGATATATTTTTCACATATCTACTAGCAGGTCTTGCCATTGCCATGCCCGTAGGGGCAATGACCGTTGAGATGACAAAACAAGGTTTGAAAAAGGGCTTTATGCATGGTTGGGCTGTAGGATTAGGTGGTATGACAGTCGATCTTCTATTAATTATTGCATTGTATATGGGATTGGCTTCTGTACTTGCTATCTCTTACATTCAAATTCCAATGTGGCTGATTGGTGCATGTTTCCTGGCCTATTTAGGCTATGATTCCATAAAACATTCCGCTCAAGATATTACGTTAGCTGGCGAGAAACCAAGCCAATCCTTTTTCAGCTCATATCGTAACGGTTTACTCGTAGCTTTGTCACCAGGTAATCTTGTGTTTTGGGTTTCGGTGTTTGGTGCTGTACTTTCTGATTCATATGATATGACCCAACCGACCAAATTTTTAATCGTTGGCGCCGGCATTTTAGCTGGTATACTCGTGCATGATGTGGGCTTACTTGCGATGGTAGCGCTAACTAGAAAAGTAATGAGTCCGACCATGATCAAATGGGTATCCATCATTGCTGGATTTATTTTGATAGGTTTCTCGGGGTACTTTGTATACCAGTTTATTATCGCGCTCAAAGGAATACTATAGCTGCCATTGTAAGTGATGGCATCATGATATAAATCCTTTTGTGAATCAGACTTGCCTCATAGATGATTGCTGTATTTACACATCAAAAAAGATGATATCTCTGTGTTAGGCACAGGGACATCATCTTTTTTGTTCATCTATTCATGTTTGGTGCGTATGCAAGCTATAGGGATTAATGATTCACGCGAACATCTCATCAATGAGAGGTTCGTGTGGGTCAATAAATAGCTATATCCAATAGATAAAAATACCGGCTTATTGTCGCGCTTGGCAATTTCAAAAGCTTCTTCCGACCAAGGAAATCAGTCTACTGGACTAATCTCTGACCTCATCACTGCCAGTGGAGAGATGGGCTTCTGGAACGCCTGTAAAACGAACGAAAACCCACTAATTTATAAGACTTCTCCTAATTGAGTTCTCGTTGATACCTACGTGGGCATTCCAGAAATAAAAAAAGTGTGACCAAAAATGTGACCAATGTAGTAATCTAAAATATATGGTACGTCGCTGACTCCTAGCCTGTCAAGATCAGAAATGACTATCTGCAACGAACTTGTAGCAGGCAGAAACCCAATCATATCAATGGATTCGTGGTACCATTATGAAGTTGTCTTCTGGCATCGGAGTTTAATAACAAAATACGTATGACTAGATATTTGACCATCTTTGTAGAAAGACATTATAGGAGAAGCAATCAACGAATTTCTTTCTTTTACTCTACTATACTTTAGTAGCTCGGAACTTCTGTATACGAATTAAGAAAGTCCTCTACATCTAGATTGTGTAACATTAGCAATTCCTGAACCTTCTTTTCAGGAATATCCTTCAAATCGATTTCTTTAAATTCATCAAAGAACTTTAATACATTTGAATTGAGTTTTTTCAAATTCCCTTCTCTCATAATATCTACTTCTAAATTAAAACCAGCTGCACGGCTTATTTTTTTTGTAGGGATTATCATGATTCTCTTGACTTTAGCATCACCATAGTTTGTAGAAAACCAGGCACAAGCATTATTCATTTGTCCTGATTCATCCTTCACAATTTCTTTTCTCGTACTTAAAACTTTATTTTTACATTCGATAAGCAAATATTGGTCATCCTTAACTTTCCACAAATTATCCGGACCTTCATTCCAAAGTTTATCAGGTCTTTGGCTTACGAAACCTAATGCCTTCGCTAAATCATCAAGTGCCTTCTCAAACTTATCAGAATCAACACCAAATCTGAGTTGAGAAACAATTCCTTCAATATTTAATTTTAATCCTTCAAAATTGTCATGGGATTTTAACCAATCAATTATATTTGTAATACGCTTCAAAGTAATAGCGGATATTTTAGAAATTACCATTCCTTCTCTTGGTTTAAACAAATACTCGTTCTTTTTGTGTGCGCTAATTTGATATTTATTAGATTCACTCTTAGACGCGGGGTATATATAACGAGCCATTTCCTGTAGATACCAACCTTTCTCATCTTCCGACTTGATGTTAGTATCAATCAAACTTTGTATAATCGATGCAGCTTCAGAGTAATATCCTTGTCGGTACTTAACTTCTGCCTTTTGCTCAGCTTCGAAAATGTTAAGAATTTTCTTTTCAGAGACCTGCTCTTCCATTTCATCCATGCTTTCTTTATAAAAGTCTTTCCAGCCATCATCACGTTTAAGCAACTGATTTATTAAATTAATCAGTGCTTGTTTTGCTGTTACTCCTTCTTTTATATCTTCCTGTGCATATTCACCAATTTTCATTCCGATTTCCACTTGTGTTCTTGTTTGCTGAGAAAAAAACTTTCTTGTTTCTTTACTTCTAATTAATTTAACAAGTTCGGTTCCGGTAACAATTATTGCGCAATAATCTTTCTCACCTCTTACTCCCCTACCCAAACCTTGTTCAATTATTTGTGCAACTTTTATTGAAGTAACTTCACTGTTGCTTCTGCATTCTTCAGTATATCGATCATCTAGAAACTCAGTAAAAGGCTTTGAATCGAATACTAAAATACGACAAGCATTATCAGGAAGATCAATACCATCATATCTGTTAACGATAACTAATGTTGAACTATAGTCCTTATTTTTCAACCTTTCAATTTCTGATATTATATTTTCTTTTTTAGCAATTACACTTCCGTATTTTTTCCAATCTTCGCAGTACTCGGACCTCGGACTCAATGCAACAATTCCAAAATTAGCTTTTTGTCCTTTTTGTGCAAAGAGATTAACAATTTCTGTTCTTGTTAGAGATTCATCAATTAGCGATGGTATTAAAACCATCTTTTCGCCTGACCATTTCTCATTTTCAATAATTAAGGGATTTTGCACAGTTTTTGCACTTACGCTTAGCCCCTTAATGAAAAATGAATCATCACTAATGGTTGCAGACATGAAAACACGATGCGAAGCGTTAAAGTAAGAACCGAAAAACTCTAACGGGGGCGCATACGGAGTTATCTCAAGACTTTCACCAGAGATGATACACCTACAATCCCTAATAATATCTTTAATAATTGGCCACGCGAATTTAATTTCTTTTAATGCTCTGCTCTTAGATAATATTTGAGCTACATCAACATGCTTGTCCTGCCAATCCCAATATGGTACCGCTAAAAAAGAATCAAAGTCTTTATTTTTTATATCAGCATAGGTACCAACAGCCTGCTTTTCAAGTTCTGGACCAAACAATGTTAATATCTCATCATAAACTGGACTGGTATTTTTCAAAGTAATTGTATACGAGTTTTTAATGTATCCTATACATGCATGGGCATCATCCATGAGTACAGTTGAGACAGGCAATGATTTGGGTCCTAATTTAAACTTCGATTCACCATTGAATAACTTACTCACAGTAGTGATTAAAATACTTTTCCCTTCAATAAATTCATCAGGTAAGTCGGTTTTAGCTGCTGTACAATACGTAATTCCGAATCTCTCGGCTTGATCACACGTTTGTTGTACAAGATAATTATCTGGACAAAGATATACTGCTGGACCTGTTTCTTGGTTTAATCTAGATTGAAGTAGCAACAGACCAATTAGCGTTTTCCCCTGACCAGTATGCAATTTTAAAATTACATCCTTGTCATGTCTATGTTTTTCAAACCACATTTTTAATATTGATTCCTGTACAGGTCTAATAGGACCAATATCACTAGCTAAATCTAATGTATCGTATAACTCATTTGGATCGATAACTTTCTGAACATGTTTTTTTAGAGTTTTTTTCCGAAAATCAACCATACCTTCACCTCACTAGAATAATTATCTCAATATATTAAGAAAACTGCGCGGATGATAATACACCTTTCATATTTAATTTAGAAAGGCTATTTATGAACCGATATCGTTGATCTATTGAATCTTAGTCAGATCAAAAATCTGAGCTATATTAACGCCCTGCCCTCTCTCCAATCTCTTCTTGTGAATTGTGCAAACTCATCTCTTACTTCAAGCTCTTTTCCATCCACATGATCGACTATAATAATTTGAGGTAGAATACCCGTCTTTTTATGTATGCCTGCTACTTCATCAAATATTGTCTTATACATCCCATTAACAGCCATAATATCAGTTTGTTTTTGAACGTTAATATTTCCCTCTTCATCAGCATCAGGTACTTCCCTCATACTTTGTGGAAAATAAACCTGACTTGGTTGATCGAAGAACTGTATTAATGGCATCGGGGATTTGTCCTTTTGTTCAGTGAAATAACGCAGCAAGCTAAGAAACAAGGCAAGATGACATGAAACCCAGTTAGCCCCACTTCCCATTTCGCTTAAAAAAATCTTTTCCTCTTTTCCATATCTATCAATCTGGTGATATAAATCGAAATTATTAATATCAAATTTCAAGTTTATTGGCCTAAACTCATCTTCAAAATCCAATGTTTTAGCTAATAAATTCATGTTTATATTTATTGCTTTTCGAGCCGCCCCTATTTTTTCACTCACATTAAAGCTACCAATTTCTTCATCTAATAAGTCAATCCGCACCTTTAATTCTTTAACTTCATCATCTACATTATTAAAAATACCCTCTTTGATGGTTTGAATGTAGAGCATAATATTACCTTTTGCATAACTTGCCTTATCTTTAATTTGACCAAGAGTGTCTGACTTTAAGTATGTTCTTTCAATTTGTTTAACCTGACCATAGATGCGCTTAATATCTGAGATTATTTTATCTTTTTCATCGTCAAGTTTTCTAATCTCTTCCCAAAAGTTCCTACTATAATCATAAGTAAATTGAATTTCGCTATCTAGCCAACTACTTGCTTCAAACAAATCATTCTTATATTTCTCTATTTCTGTGCTAGGTTCACCACATAATGGACAATGGTATTGATCTTTTTCTGGTGAAGAAATCTGGGTGTTATCTTTTAGTTCATTCAGCACGTCAATATAATTTGTTCCAATCTGATCAGTATTCTTCAATTCGGTGATTTTAACACTTAATTCAACTTCTCTTTTCCTTAAAGTCTCTAGCTCTTGATTGAGTAAATTGTAACGATCTATAATATCTTTGGATGAAAATTCCGACAAGTCTAGGTCAGGTAACGCTCTTGATAAATCAATTAATTCATTAATTGACTTGTTATCCTCAAATGGTGCTCCTACAAGTGCATAATAGTCTTTAAATAAGCTGACTAAACGCACTCGAAGTCTTTTATCAACATCTGCATTTTGTTTTTGGTTTTTTTGAAGCTGTCTTAACTGTTTCTTCAAAGCATTGAGTTCTATTACTTTTGAATAGTATTCTTGACCGATAAATCCAGCAAAAATAGGGAGCTGATTAATAACATCTTGCCGCTTATAGTAATCTGTAAATCTATAAAAAAGAGCAAACTTACTGGCCATTAAGTTTTGATGTTGAAACATATAAGAGACCATATTCCGTAGAGATGCTTTTTTACTCTTACTTTCTTCGTCGCTTTCAACATTTGATACTTGTAATCCTAGCTCATATTCAATAAGATGCTGTACATCTTTTGAAGGAAGTAAATTGAGATTGTTGAAATAACTCATTTCAAAATTATTGATATCAAATGATTCTTCTTCAACCGCAAAGTACATCTTTCCTCCATTCGTCCAGGTTTCCCTTGCAATAACCAAACATTTCTTCTTAATAACCAGAAACAATCCATATATATGTCCAAAATCAGTTATTTTCCCTTTAGGCACTGTACATCTTGAACTGCATAGACAATAATCTATAATTTCAACTAAAGCACTTTTCCCTGTTTTAGAGTCCCCAGTAACTATGTTTACACCTTGATTCAAATTCACATACCGTTTTTGTCCCTCATTATTAAAAATAAATATTGCTTTTAAGTACCCCTCCATACACTACTCACCCCTAAATACATATCTAAACTTTCGGAATTTGTTTTTCTAAATACTACCCCTAAATAAAATGAAGCTTTCAACATACTTCTTATGTTTCCAGAATATTTATTGAAATTACTACTTTTCAAAAGAGCTATGTTGTCATTAATACTTATTTTATTTTCACTGGATAAAACAATTAAAGTTAGTTTAGTCAAGTCTTTCAGGTGTTCAAATCTTTCGAGGAAACCAGAGAGGTTTACTCGACTTGATATTTTTAGCTGGGTATCAGCATACTCCTTTTTAGTTCCGAATAATGTCTCGATTCTACTCGTTGTTTTTGCAGTAGCAAGTACTTCTCTGGAATCTTTCGACATTATAATTGGAAGGACATAGAATACCAATTTTATGTCAGCAGGTGTACCATACCCTTCAAGAAAATTTTGAACAATTTTGGCTGTCAAGAATGGATTTAATGATAATGTCCTCAAATGTTCAAAACTCACGACTTGTCCCCCACATCCCAAGTAAATGCCGTGGTATCTATATGATTATGTATTGTCCCTTTTTGAAAGAATGGGAAGTTAGGATTAACAGTACTAAATGGAGTTGCATCCCATGCCATTACAGAACTATAAAATTTCTTCGAGTTTTTAATCTGAGTATCCCGGCTAGAACCATCATTATCAATGATTAAAGGCTTTTTGCAGTTTAACAATTTCTGAGATAGCCTGTATGTATACTGAGATAAGCTACTGTTAAACAAAATGTTATCCGTGTAATACTTTGCAATCGTCATATTGGTTTTCCAATAATCACCGATTGCTTCTGGTATCTCGCTATCATAATCAATTGCTTTAATCACTTGAACGAATCTCTTGCCAGTGTTTCTATCAACTACTTCTAACGGAAGTTCCAGTTGTTCAAACTCAGTAGGTAATGGTGTTTCTTTTGAGTTTGTATAGTTCGGAGTAGTCATTTGTAACAGTTCTTCAAAGTATTCATAAGTAACCTCCCAAATATGAGGTTCGTCCTTTACTTTGCTTAGAATATTGCCCAGCAATGAAGCAATAAATTTTTCTCTGTTACTCTTCGGTATTAGTCTGAGATACTCTTTAAAATCGTTGTTAATACTTGTAATTCTGCTTCGAGTGTCTTTAATTTCAAACTTAGCGATAATACTTCTTAACTTATCTTCACACGAGTTATCATCTGGAAAAACACAATCATACAGTTCTCTAAATAGTTTCTCCCTTGCTTTTTTTTCTGAACCTACTTTTTTTAAGTCTTCATATTTCTCTTCGTTGCTTTTACTACTCCAGTTATTGAAAACAGATTTAGTCTGAATACCAGAAGTAGTGTATAGCAGTAGCTTATCAACGTCTTTAATTAAATCGAATTCCTTGATCCAATTATCAATAGTATTCCATATCTCAATATTGCGATCACTAATTGATGATGGTTTTAAATGATGCTTTACTTCCATTTGGAAAGAATTTTTCACAGAGACCTTACTTATATCTCCTTTAACTTCAATCAAAATGGAATCTCCTTCTTCCATTTTGAAACATTCTAAAAGCGCGATATAATACTGAAAAATATCCCCTAATCTTGTAAGGGTCGCATCATTGATTGCTCGCTTCATCCAAAAGCTCCTCTGACAATTGATAGAGACTAATTTATTAATCTACACTATCTATACAGAATTCGAGCTTTATCGCCTAAATCCTCCCAAACGAATGTTCTAGTTCTAGTTCTTTAAGCCCCAGTACTCCGCCGCTATCAAGGGATATTGGAGAAATCCGGACCAATTGAGTGACTTTTGAATCAATTATTTAGCAATCATCATATTTGATCAGCGTATTAGAACCAGGTCTTTAAACTCATTTTTAATTTTGGATTTATGGTAATTTAGAATAAGCAAATTGCAAAACAAAACGCATTCTCATGTGAGCATAGTTACCCAAGTGAAGATGCGTTTATGATTATTATGTCGAAAACGTTCCATTAGACCGACTAAGCGAACTCAGCCTCTAGTATAACGAAGAAGCTTTCAGTTTCAATTATATATTATTAGCAAGAAGCGTAAGAATACCGCATAGTCTTGCACTTGCTTTGAAAGATTGATCCGAACTGTCTCACACATCTTACTGCTTTCAAAATTGCTTAAGGGGATGATCACATTTATTAAACCTTGGTAGAAAAATCGAGGATTCTGACTTCTTTGAAATTGAGCAGTACCACTAGGAGTAGAAGCAAGTAGCTTCTGCTCCTTTTATTTTCCGAATTCTGATCTGGAAGGTTGTGCTTATTTGATCACTGCAAAAAACAAACTTATAAACATTTGCTGGCAAGTACGCTAAGAGAAAACGTCGATAGTTGTTTAATTAATGAACTGATTGATCGTTACGCCAACCCAGTAGCTTTAGTTGACGTGACTGAGCAAGAACTTCTAATATTAAGGGTATTGGCGTATCAAAAGTTAAGCAAATTGTCGCCGCTGTGCAGCTTGTACGAGACTTTGCAGCACCTTTGTCCCAGCCGGTTATTATTCGTTCTCCAAATGAAACTTTCACCTATAACAAACCGTCAACTCCACCCGATTCCCTTCCCTATCATACACAATCCGCTCCACCAGTTTCTTCAACGCCCGATTCTTCTCTTCACTTGTTACCGCGACGCTCCATAACTCTCTAAACTGCCCTATCCGCTCATATATCTGCTCCACAGTCGGATAATTCCCTTCATCTACTACAACCTTCCGCAAATCCTTCAACTCTTCCTCCAACTTCTGTATCTGCCTTGACCGGATAGCTTTACGCTCCAAAAACACTTGCTTCGTAAGCATATCCTCTTCATACGATTCATACAGCTTGTCCAGCGCCCGCTTCTGCTTCTTCAACTCCTGCTCTTTGACCTCGATAATGACCTGTGTATCATTGTAACGACTCCCATGCAACTCATTCTCCCGCAGAATGTTTGGGTCTACATGGATAATCCGATCATACAGAGCATTGAAAAAGTCAACATCCATTACCTTTCCACGCTGCTCACA
Source organism: Paenibacillus sp. ACRRX (assembly GCF_022346885.1). Taxonomy (GTDB): domain Bacteria; phylum Bacillota; class Bacilli; order Paenibacillales; family Paenibacillaceae; genus Paenibacillus_B. The sequence continues at coordinate 903,468 of NZ_JAKRNK010000001.1, read as the reverse complement.
TTTGCTGCCATCTTTATACTGGTGATAGCACAATGCACTCCAGTGCTGTCCTTGCTTCTTATTCTCACCTACTCTAAATCTCATCCGTGAACCGCATTTCTCACAATACAGCAAGCCCGACAAAGGAAAAATGTTACGCCTTGAATTGGGGTTCAGAATGCGATTCTTAAGCAGCCGCTCCATAATTGCTTCATGTTCTTCCGGCGTTTTCAGCTTTTCATGTGTTCCCATGACTTTAATCCGCTCTTCTTCGGGAACCAATTCCACCTGTCCACGTTTGGAACGGGTTGTACGCAATTGTTTGAGCAACTTCATAAGAACTCATTTAGAACATTGTCCGATGATTGGATATTGGGCTTGCGTAATAAATGGGAAGAAAAACTTTTTATGCTTAGTCAGTTCATGTCTGAGGTTTGCTCGGAGTCAGGGGAATTAAGTAAAGCCATTAAGTATATGGAATGGGCGGTGCATTTCCAGCCGGAGAATGAAGAAGTTCTGAAGCAGATTGGGGACTTGTATTTGAGTTTTAGCCAGTTGGAGCAGAAAAATCTAGAGAAACAGAGCAGTTAGATGCAACAACCTCACATAAACAATCCCATGGCTATAATAGCCATGGGATTGTTTTAAGTTCCACTCACCATCTCTTTCGAAGGTTATAGTTACCTGGACCACATAAAATGTCGGCGGCAGTTACAAGCGCATCGAAATCATCTTTCGAAAGTTGTGAGATAAGTTCATACTGGATACATATTCCAATTATTTTCTTGCCTTCTTTATAGCTAATATCCCTAAGGTTTTGATGATATTTGTACCATTGAGATAATCCTGAGTAGCGGATAGAATCCTCAAACCAACGATTTCTCCCCTGGCAGTTCACCTATCTACATACCTATAATCTATTTTCATAACATGGATAATACGAGCTTGAATTATCATTTTTCAAAATACCTATTGCACTCATAATCTCACTAATAAATTAGGATTTATGCAGTTTTAAATATTTGTTTTTATTGGTAAATATACTTGAGACATTATTTTTATATCTGGTACTTCTGAATCCTCTACCTGAGTATCTAATATCGCTCTCATTAATGCCATACAAAATTTCATTCCAACTTCTTCAGATATTATATCCTTTAAGTAAATATTTGTATTATCATATTTCTCAGGAAAATTAATACAAAAGTATGTCATTTTTTTCTTTTTTTCTTCCCATATTCTATATTTCACCGTGCCTTTACCATCAACTTTCCCTTCAATACCTTTAGTTAGAAATTTATCTATTTGTCCCACTTTACTCCACGTGGCTAAGTTTTTATTTATATAAACTTCATCCCATGTATCAAAAATAGGAAAATGTAATAATAAATTTCTTATAAAACTAAACAAATCATCCGCAATTATCCCTTCAAAATGAGGTCGTCCACCTTTTTTCATCCAATTAATATATTCTTTAATTGGCTCATAACTCAATAATTCTTTATATATCGAAAATGATTCTCTTAGTTTATAAAATCTTATTTTAGCATCCTTATTAATAAAATCATCATTTACAACTTCTTCATATAAATCATAGAATCTATTATAAAATAATGATAATACTTCTTTCTCTTTTTCGTTTGGTTTTAATTCTTCTATTTTAATCCCCCACAAATTCCAGTTTAGCTGCATTTTACAGATATTATATGGCATATTCTTTTATTATAATTCTTTCAAAATCCGCTTAGAAAGTGTTGCTCTTTGCCTTATCTTTCCGATAACGTTTGGCATTCCTGACGTTCAAGCGGCTTAAGTGACTGAAGGGAACGGGTCGTCAGACTTAGCCGGTTGGATGTGTCGCCTGAATCTACTTCTCGGGAATCCACCTTGGTGACCAAGAAGCGTCAGCGACGATACAGGAATGTTTTGTTAGCTGAAGTTCATTGACTTCTCGAATATGCTAAAAAGGCAATTCGTCTTCTTCAGTTTCAATTTCAAATAATTCATTAATCATATTCTTTATACTACTAAATACTTCTGGCATCGACTTATTGATTTCATGTACATCCATCAGATAAAATAAATTCTCAATCTTAAAAATTGAATTCGCACCTATTAGATCTTTGTAAATCTCCAGGTAACACATTAAAGATTCCCATAAATACACTCTAAGATCAGTGTAGTAGTCCCCTAAATCAGCATCTTCTGGATTAGTTCGTTTAAAGAAATTATCCATACTAGTAAAATCTCGCTGGTCTTTGTTCCTCCAACTGTGATGTCCTTTAAGATTAGCATCAAACCAGTCCAATTCTCTAAAACCTTCTAAATATTCTAACGAATAATTAATCTGATTCCTTAGCTGAGGATTTGTCCAGTTATGATCAAGTAAGAACCCTACTCTATCGAACTTATCGATTCCTTCAATATCCTTGACTGTTTCAAGTAATCTCCACCAAATTTGATGAGAACCATACTTGTACTTAGTATCTGGATTAAATCGAAGCTCTTTATATTGTTCAGAATTAGAGTTGTAAATGTTAAACCCCGACTTATTATAAAAGAAGTAAAAGTTAGTATCTTTCTTGTTATCCACTAATTTTTCTTTCTTATCGTGATCAATTGTGAGGAAGCCTCTCAGAAGCAAAAAAATTAATTGCCTTAATTATGTAAAATTTACTATAGTAAGCAGTCACTTCAGACCATGTATGAAAGTTCCTATCATCTAGAGAGATATACGCTAGCATTAGATCAAATGATCTAAAAAAGCATAATGTACTATGATAAACAAGCTTTTGTCTGATTTCATTTAGTATGTCCTGATCATTAGTTCCTTGTAAATAATCATTTATTCCCTGAGAATTACTTTGTTGCAAAAATTCTTCAAATAATTGGTTAATAGATTCTCTATGCATTTCAAAATATGGTGTAAAGTTTTTATATTGTTCCTTCAACTCTGAATAATCAACAGTGAATTTCATATTTCCACTCCTCATTTCCAATAAATTTCAGCTAACGTAATATTCAAGAAATTCGTAAATATAAGAAATACAATTGATTAAACTAACCCATCCTGTCTAAATAGCCTTTTTGAAGCATGTTTTTATTATACTATTAAATGGAAGAATATGACGATCACTATTCTTATACTTTCAAACAAAAAGCCTCCGCCAGTTCCTTTGGCAGAAGCTTCTAAAATAATTGATTCACACGAACATCCCATACACTAACAGATACATTAGGAACCTAGTTAATAAACTAGGTTCCTAGACAGTTACAATTTAATTGTAAGCAATTTGTGCAACTCTTTATTTAATTGTTTAGATGAAAGCCCCTCAAAACAATGCTTATTAACTACTCTTAGATTATTCTTTCCTTTTTTAGTTTTTATATTGTAACTATTCCCAAATAGGTTTTTATTCACTTCAATACTATAATTACTTGTACTATCATTTCCTTCCCAAACTTGCTTTCTAGATGTATTTATAGATAACTGCCAATCAATAGGAATATTGATATTATTTAATTCAGATCTGATCGAATGAGCATTCTGATATCGCTTTTCTGGGTCAATTTCTAATGATTTATTTATGATCATTCTGAGCTTTTTGGGGACATCTGGTGAGTACAAATCTCGTGGCGGAAAATCACCAGATACAATATTGTAACCAAGAGTTGATCTATCGAACATAGAAATAAATCCATCCCCATTTACCATTCTGTAAAGAGTCAAACCAATTGCAAAAATATCTGCCTTTTTAGTATACTCTCCTTTGGTCAACACTTCAGGTGCTTTATGGTATACATACCCAAAAGAAGAAGTATATTTTCCTGAATCGTCAAGTTCTGCTGTTAAACCAAAGTCAGAAAGTTTTGCATTTCCTGATTTATCTAATAATAAATTACTTGGTTTTATATCACGATGGATATAATTCTGGTTATGAATGTATTGAAGCCCATGAAGTGCATCAATTATTATTCTTATCGACTGTTTAATAGGTAATTTCCCATTATCCTCAATCAACTTAAAAATAGAACCACCTTGAAGATACTCCATCAGAATATATAATTTGTCATTCTTAATAAAAGCGTCATATATCTCAGAAACATTAGTATGTTCAAGTTTATGTTGGACCCTTGCTTCAAGGTTTGCCTTATCCCCTAATTTACTTATATCATGTACTATCTTAACAGCTTCAATTCTATCTACAATTTTATTATGCGCCTTAAAAACGCTTCCAAAGTTTCCACTACCTAAACTCCCTAGCTCTTCATATTTAACAATTATATCTTTCATTTCAAACAAGCCCATGCACACAAAAAAGCATCCTTCATTTCATCCTTTAGTTTAAAATTTATTATTTCGTCAACTTTAGTGAATTGATAACTTTTACCCTTTTGTTCCATATTTAGCTTTGTTTTAGTTTGCGCATATAAAATTTTATCTGATGGTATTTCATTTTTATAACACACTTCTAGAACAATTCCTTCTATCTCTCCTCTTTGTGCCGACGCCTGCACAGGAATTTTATGTACACTCGTTTCCTGATCTTTAATTAATACAACAGTAGGATTATACTTTTGAATTATTTGTTCGAAGTCTCTCCTTAAATTGAACAATTGCTCAGCACGACTTTCTGCAGTTTTTGGTACAGAAAGAACAATCTTTATTCTAGCTTCATCTTTGATTATAGGTTCCTCAACTGTTCCTTCCAGGACAGCAACATATATTTCCTCTTTCGTACATCTGACTCCAAGAACTGACATAGAATTCTCCTCCTGTACTGAATCTAGTACAAATGTATCATATTTTTGAAGATTTTAGAATATTCATAAGTAGTATTGCAATTATTTCACCTAACGTAACATTCACGAAATTCGCAAATATAAGAAATACAATTAATTAGATGAATACATCGTGTTTAAACTGCTTTTTTGAAGTATATTTTTATTATGTTATTAAATGAAACAATATAGTGATCACTAATCCAAGACTGAAAATCAAAAAACTCCCACCAAAACATCAGCAGAAGCTTCTTTGAATAATTGATTTTCACAAACATCCCATCAATGACAGGTACGTGTGTGTTACCAACATCAGTTATACCCAATAGATAAGAAGACTTGTTTAAATTACTCAACAAATCCCTCAAATGTGCTTCACAATATGGGAAATTATATCTTGATTTATTTTGAACCACCAACTCTTTAGTTGTTGTATCTTTGAAATAAATTTTTTCTCGTGGACTCTTCAAATACTGAACTACATTCCAATCTAAATAAATATAATCATTAACGTTTTTATATTAAACATCTCCTGATTATGAATTCAACCATAACGTTCGTTATGGTAGCAACAAACAATATAGAATCTATAAATTAATTAAGTATAAATTCATTAATAAGTCGCTTCTCAAACCTATCAAGGTCTATTTTTGTAAAATCGAGATTCTTAATTTGTTTAATAATTTCATCTAAGTCTGCTTCTTCAATGTTAATAAGATGTAATTCTAATTTTCTTAGCAGAGACAAAGGAAGTCCAAACTCCTCTAAGTTAGATAATGTAGGATTCAAGAATCCTGATTCTATAGATGTAGCGAATAATTTATAGTCACCATATGTTTTTTTGTGCTTTAAGAAAACACTTTTTTGGATCTGCTCCAATCCCAATAATAATTTCGGAAATCTAAATTCAAACCACTTTCTAATTATCTTTAAAGCTTTTTGAACCGCTTCATCTGGTTCAGTAATTTTATTGTCATTTAATAAAATAGATCTAATAAATGAAGACACTACAGGTTGTTGTGACATACGGTATGTATTTAGAAAATAATGTAGAGATTTGGCTGTGTATATTTCATCTCTCCCCTTCTTCACAAAATGCTTCCATATAAGTTCACAACATACTTTTAACTGTGCTGAAGTAGGTAAACCATCCCAACTTAAAAACTTATGGAAATAATCAATATTACCTAATAGTTCATTGGCTAAAGATATTTGTCCTGCCACATTTAAATTGTTATTTTTTTTTATTACTTCTAATGGTAATACATCTTGATCCAAGTAATATTGAATCTTAGTTTTAGATTTAGCTGATAAATCTTCATACTCCATTTGTATCAAAACTTCATCCGTAGAAGTATCTTGTGTAAACCAAGGAAAATCAACATGCATGGTTGATTTTTTTGGCGGCTCATGAAAGGTAAAAACGTTACCCACAAAATATTGCTTCATTCTACCTGCTCTACCACTTATATTTTTATAATCAAAGTGAGTAAGTTTAGAAATGCCCTTCTTATTCTCATATATAACAACATTTTTAGCAGCGGTATTTATTCCTTCAATTAATGTGCTAGTACAGAATAAGTATTTTATATTTCCTTTATTAAATTCGTTTATTATATATCTACCTAGATATCTAGGAATAACTCCATGATGAAAAGCAATCTTGTATTCTAATGTTTTAGAAAGTGACCAATCCAAGTGTATATTTTTCTTAATCCACTCAATTGCATCTGCATGTGAATTAGTCTGCATTGTTGGTACCTTTCTCATTATTTCAAGGAACATTTTGGCATTTTTTTCTGCGGAGGCTGGTGATTGACAATAGATCAAAGTAGGTTCTTCTAATGAAGTCAACAAAACCTTTAATTGTTCAAATTTATCACTTGTATTGTTAATAATGCTAATTTCCTCTGTTGCTACTGTAGAAAAATCAGTAGAGAAAAAGTCACAGCCATATCTCGACTCAAAATCTTTAGGAATAGAGTCTATATTGGGACCTAAAAGGTAAAACTTTTTAGTTTGTTTCATAAGATTATAGAACACATGATTCAATACGTTTACTCGTTCATTGTCATCGTTTTGATAACTAATTTTATAGAATTCATCAATTATAAAAAAATCAATAGTAGGCATATTCTCCAATTCAATATATTTCTCAGGTGTCAATATAAAAATATTCTTTTCTCCCATACTCTGTTTGGTCGTGAATACCAGTTTATATGTATTATTATATTTACTCAGTTTTTGTCTAACTTCATCTATGAGTGCCAAAGTGGGTAGTATAATTGTAATGTTTTTATAGATGTCCGCTGCTACAATTTCTTCAATGATTAAACTTTTCCCAAAGCTAGTTGGTGCACTAAGAATAACGCTCTTATTTTCTGATAATTTATTCATAACTTCAGCTTGTTTTTGATGTAATACAATATGAGGTATGTTCTCGGAACGATAAAATTCAAAGTGTAAAAGACTTCTTATATTCATTTCATTTTCTGGTGTATCTAAATAAGGATAGTACCCGAGCCTCTCTACAAAATTATATAGAATAGGAATTAATTCTTTATTTATATCACTTTTTCTATCTAGTAAATAAAATAAAACCTCTCTTATTTCCGCTTGTTTATTACTTTTCTTTTCATTAATGTCAATCCACGATAAAATACTACTTATATTCTCAAAATGCAAATCTTCAGTAGTAATAATTTGTTTGATTTTTTCAAATTCCAAATTATTCATACACTTTGCCACATCCTAAGCTTTTGGTGTAGTTTTTCAACAAGCATTCTCTTCTCTTCTAAAGGTATCAAAATTAAAACAAAATCTATATTTTGCGGAAGACCACTTTTCAAGAATTTAGCGTTATTTTCTTCTAACTCTTCAATAAGTTCGTTCCTAAAATCATCGCAAATATACTTATAGTTTTTAATTACTTTGCTGTCATATGTTAAAAGAACAGGTATTTTCAATCTACTGAAAATCTTGTCAAGTGAAGTTCTTGAATCTATTAAATACTGCAATTTTTCAGCATGAGGCCAAGAACTATCGATTTTATTACTCACAAAAAGAAATTCTTTACGCAAAAAATCCTTATTAGAATGTATATGCAACTCTTTGATTACATCCCTTATTGCACTAGCACAATCGCTATAAAACTTAACCTCTCCTAACCATAATTGCAGTTCTTCCTCAATAGGCACTACATGTACTGCATCAAAGCCCTTAACAGTATCGTTAGAGCTATCTTTGTAATATAATTTTGAAATTGCAGGTATAGTACTGTAATAATCTCGCATAATTATGTGCAATAGTATTTCACCAAATTCTCCCCGGCTTTTATATTTCTCGCTGTCATAGACCATTTTTGCTGCCCTTCGCATTTTTCTCACACAATTATTCGGTCCAAAGGTTGCAATTTCACTGTAATTTAAAGCAAAATCCGGTAAAGCGTCAAAGATCATTTCAACTATCGCATCATACCTGAATTCATTTAGCTCATATCCTATTGAAAACCCACGAAATTGGGATTTATCGACATATTGCTCCAATACAGTTTGTGATCCAAAAAAAGATATAATATCCATCTCCTTAATGGCTTAAAATTTACCAAGGTTTACATACATTATATCTCATGTAAATTGGTTGCTCTACAGGATTCGCAGTATTAAAGTGTTTTTTTGTTTTTTTTCTATAAATCGACAAAAGTAAACGCACCAACAAGAACAAGAGTTCGCTATTATACTCACTGAAATAACTTCTCATATTTTGATATGGATTGTTACGACTTGAAAAGCTCAGCACAATTTACGGATGTACTTAACGCATCTCCTAAATGTAAATAATTAGGTACACTCAATTGAAAGGAAGATGGATTTGTTGTTGTGCTTAGCGATTTCAAAAGCTTCTTCTGACAAAAGGAACCAGGTCATTAGGGTGTGTGCGTGTTGCAGTAGATAGGGTGAATTTTCCTTGGCTAATCTCTTAAGTACTTTTTGAGTTGTCACGGGGCACCGCTTTGTTTCGTGTTAGAATTGGTTTAAGTAGCTTAGAGTTAGTTTACACAAAATGGTGGGGATAATCCCTTCCTGCTTCGTAGGCTTCCTCCACCATCATTTTTACAAGCTGCGTAGCCAATGAATCAGTAATATTGGCCGCTCCAATTAGCCTAGAAAATCCGTCAAATTCCCTTGCACATCTGCATCTACCAGTACAACCCACTTGCCCTACTAAACCAAGTCAAATCCCAAACTCATTGCTGTTGTTATCTTGCCGACACCGCCCTTTTGATTCTCCAAGACAATTGTATTTGTCATTTCATTTCCTCCCTTCAACACAAAAAAGCCCAAGCGGGTGAGCACTTGAACTTCCTTTGACAAAAATAAAAAAACAGTATCTCTGCCGTAATCTCGCCAAAACTCCTAAGGAAAATGGGGAAACGAGCTTTTGACTTCATCGCTGCCAGCGTTGCACTCTACCGCAGATGATCATTTACACAACCAAGAGCACACAAAAAATTTCCTTATCAAAACCATAAACACTGTAGTTCCCTGGATCCCTAGATATTCCCCTTCAAAAGCTATTGTTAAATTAAATATGCAAGGCTTCTGCCTCTTTCTAACGCCTACTTATAGTTATACCCCGATACCAATACACAAAACATATTTGTAAACTCTGGATACTTTGTAAAATACTCATCTTCTTTTAATATGTTGAATACCCTTGCTACGTCATCATTACTCTTAGAGATTTCAAAACGATGTAGATTTTTTTGTAGATTCTCTATCTTCCAAACGAAATCTTCATAATACGTTTCACCGATATCGCCCTTAACTGTCTCTAGAAACTTTAAGCTCCTTTGGTATTCCCCGCTTTTTAGATAAGCCATAGATAGCTTGTCAATAATCATAAGATTACCCTTATCATGCTGCCAAACCTTTTCCAGAATGTAAACACGCTTAACCGGTGGTAATGAACTAAGAAGAGTTAATAATTGTGGTTCAGTTCCTACTTTATTCTTTTTAAAATAGACGACAAGTAAATCTTCAAATATGTTTACTGCATAATTAACGGCAATTCTAATTTCATTCGAAGTAAATCTTTTACCATAATGAGCACCTTTGTTTCCGGTATTCTTAATTTTAAAATACTTATTTGCAACATCTCTATCTATGTGATTCTTAACTAATATAATTTTGTCATCAAGTTGACTTTTTCTCCACTCATCCTCAGAAATATTAGCCAAATTTTTAAGTTTATCTTTCAGTAATAAATCTATAGCACCTTCTAAATATCGACGTAAACAATTAGCTTGAACTACTTCCCTTAATTCTGGATTAATAAAATCTCTATATTCATCCATTAGTTTGAATGGAATCAAAGGTGGAATAGTAACAGATAAGATACTATCTTGACTCACAGTACACCAACCTTTTCTATGAAATGAGAGGTAGAATCTGCTAAATAAAAAATAAGCTGAACGCAATATGTCTCTTGCTGTCCTACATATGAGAGCAGCACATTACTTATTAAGCTTAAGCAAAATAAAAAGCCTATAGGATTCTTTCCAATAGGCTAACCGATGCTTCCGGATTTGATTTCATATTACCATAAAAACTAATTTTAGTACATAACTATAATGTCATGTTAAAATGGATAAGCTTCTCTTCATCTATAGAAATTGTTCGTTCTAATTCAATCTCCGTTTTTCGAAGATTATTGAAATTGCGATAAGCATTTGAATAAAAATTACGCAATATGAAATCCACAAAGGCAGTAGGTGTAATTGGAGCGTGAACAGGAATTCTACAATTTTTATACTGCCCGAATGACGCATGTGATTTAGCATGATATTCATCATGCATATCTTCATTGTAATCAAACCTTATTGGTATAGGAACAATACTTTTAGCAAGGATATCTGCATAGAGGTCTTCTTTTTCATAAATTTCTGGTTCATTCTGAAATTGTTCCAGATAAGGATTTGGGAAAACAGCTAACCTATGAGAAACTAGTTTATCATTATAAACCATATACATTAGTTGAATTAAAGTACCGTCTACCATTTTAATATTGAAATTCCGATCAGTATATAGTTCATTATAGATTGAATTGTACTCTATATTTTTGAATACAATAGATAAATTGTCCGACTTTCCCCAATCAATTACATCAAATTTGTCGTTTTTTCGAATAGACGGAAAGTTTTGATCAATACTTAAACTAAAGTCAATAAGCTGACTTGTTACCTCAGTAACCTCGTTATACAATTGTTGCGTTAATCTACTCATCAAAAATACCTCTTAATGCTTCTCTAAGTTCATCTGGGAGGTCTTCAAGATACATTTCTTTACGTTTAATTGCCTTAATTACTTCGGTCAAATTTTCAATACTTGATTCAATGAATTTTCTTGTATCCTTAGTTATATCCCTATGAATAATATTCATTTTTTTTCTTTGCTCTTCTGTAGGGTATTTAAACTCCAATAAGAAATTATTAACCTTGGCCTTCTCGTACTCTTTAGAAAGAGCTTCCATTCCATCACCGAAACCTGAAATTCTCACCCATCCTTTACTTCTTGTAATTGCAGTAAACAATATATTTCTTTTCTTCGAAAGCTCTAGTCCACTATGACAATTCTGGGCATTTATAACATACACCATTCCTGCCTCATTGCCCTTTGCTCTATAAATTCCAGTAAAAGTTACAGAATCTTCTTCTACAAACATATCTGGATTTGCAGCACCAGCTAAATGAGAGTTCACTCCATTTTCAAATAATTTTTTCCTAATATTGCCCATTGCATTTTGTGTTGATACTGGATCGGTGTGTATCACCATTATGTCTTGTGGTCGCAACTCATCTTCTTGAATATTCTTAATAATTTCTGACACAAGCCAATCTTCTTGTGAAAGTTCATTATTAAATGATTTAAACTGAATTAAATCATCAATACCGGAGTGGTTCTCCAAAAAATCAGGACTTGATTCAGAATTTCTCCCCAGTTTAACCATTTGACCATCATTTAATGCCCCTTCTTCAACAACATATCCTACATCCATCCAAAGAGATTTATCACCAAACAATTGAACTAACCCTTCTTCTCTATAAACACCAAAACCAAGTGCATGAGCTGTAGCAAGTAGTGGTCTAGAATTCCTATAGCATACTTTAAGAATAATATCTTGTTTGGGCTTATTTCGTTCATTTCTCAATTCTACTAATGGTTGCCCTTGCTCGTTTAAACCAAATATTTCTTCTACAGGTGGCATTGAGTTCCTACTCAAGGTCTGAAGTTCATCGTATGCAAATATTAATCTCTTGGGGTGTCTCAATATCCCATAACACATCTTCAAGAAATCGCTTGAAAAATCTTGTGCTTCATCAATTAGTATTACATCGTATAAAGGTACAAATGTACTTATTTGAGAAAGAGCTCGTTTGCAAACAGTATCAAACCCACCACCAAGGTAATGTTTCGCATTATTAAAATCGAAATATTCAATACCGTGGGTTTTACATACTTCATAATAAATACCGTTATTCGACGGACTTCCCCATGCCTGAAGAATTTTAATTTTCGTCCAGTCTGGCTTATCTCTTTTGTGTTCAAAAGTAAATCTTGAAATCAAATCTTCGAATTGCTTCTTTAAGGCTCTAGTTTGAAAAGTCACCGCGATATCCCAATCGGGATTTTTTGAATGCAAGTATGCAACCTTCAATGCGAGAACTATTGTTTTCCCTGATCCGGCTAATCCCCTAATTCTTTGAACTGAATCAGATGTTTCAATTACAGCTGCACTTTGTTGATTATCTAAATTAGCAATTGAATCCTCTAAGGACTTTAATATAGCACCCTTTGAATTTTCGCGCTTGACATTGTCTCTTTTAGGAGTATTTTTGATGTTTGTCACAGCTTGAATAGCCTGTAGTAAACTACTGTAGTAACCACTTTCATTCCATTTGATTGTACTTAGATATGATTTCAATTCATCATGCTGGGTTATTACTTCTTCTGTCTCAGGACTATTTCTCCATCCTGAAGCATATGTCACAACGTTTATCATTACTTTTAATTCTCTACGAACAGTTAATGTCTTATAGTCTGCCAGCTTTGATTGAGTTTTCATATATAGATCGTCACGAATATCTGACCTGTCTTCATAACTAATACCTTCTACTAAGTCAAATATTATTACGCCAAAATCAGGAGACACCAGCATAGCATCAATATTAAATGGCCCTTCTACGCTGCCAATTATAGGGTAACCTAAATAAAGAATACCTGTGTACTCTGAATTGAACTTTTCAAAAAAATCAACCAAACTTTGGCAAGCAACGTGCTTATCCGAACTACCTCTAATAATATTGATCATAACAGATTTGCCCCCAAAAAGTACGATATTATTCCATTTTACCAAGTAAACCAAAAATAATACACTCAATAAACATTAATTAACCCCACGCCTTTAATATGAGCTAGAAGTCCCTTCCATCTCCAATATAAAAAAAGAAACTCCTGTTTAAAGCAGAGCCTCTACGAGAATAAATACGTTATACCAGAATCTTATCCGTATCCACCTATAGCAAAGCTGAAATATGTAAATATATTACATGTTTCATTTACATTATTTTATATTTTCTCACCTTACTATAGTCATCTACAATTCCATTCAATAATTTGTTATCTATTATTTCTACAATTCGATCAAATAGCCCCTTTTTAAACTCATGTAATGTCAAAGCTTTAGAGAACCCCTTAATATTCACGTCTTTTTTTGCGATTTCAAATATCGTTTCAAATAGCTCACCTGTTTTTTTGATATCTGCTCCTTCATTGTCCAGCTCAATTATTATTCTTTTAGCGTTTTTAAAATTCCCATGCTCATATTCTATTAGAATTAATCTGGGGTTATATGAATATTCAAGATCAAAATCAGTTTCAAGCTTCTCTAAAAAATCCATGTACTTCTCTTCATTGAAATAATATTTCTTAGCTTTAATTTTAATGGTTTGCTCAGAACCATAAATCTCTTCTTCGTAATAGCCTGGCAAATAAAAGTTAATATATTTATTAGACTTATAGTTAAATCTGTTAATGTAGTTAAGAATATACTCCCTGTTCAACTGTTGTCGATAATCAGCAATAAGTAAACCAAAAGTTATAGGAATATCAGAATTTTCTCGCCTTTTAATTTCGTGTACTAATCTTTCGTATTCCCCTAAAGGCCACATAACATTTTCATCTCCATATTTTTGATAAATAATAGTTTTAGGCATATTGTACCATATAAAAAGAGACTTCTAGAATAAATTCCAGAAGTCTACAAGTATAGTATTCTCACCTATAACAAACCGTCAACTCCACCCGATTCCCTTCCCGATTATACACAATCCGCTTCACTAGCTTCTTCAACGCCCGATTCTTCTCTTCACTCTTCACCGAAGCGCTCCACAACTCCCTAAACTCACCTATCCGCTCATATTTCTGCTCCACAGTCGGTTAATTCCTTTCATCTACTACAACCTTCCGCAAATCCTTTAACTCTTCCTCCAGCTTCTGTATCTGCCTTGACCGAACAGCCTTTTGCTCTAAAATACTTGCTTGTTTATCATGTCCTCTTCATAGGATTCATGCAGCTTGTCCAGCGCCCGTTTCTGCATTTTCAGCTCCTTCTCTTTGACCTCGATAATGACCTGTGTATCACATTGTACCTACTTCCATGCAATTCAATCTCCCGTAAAATATTCGGGTCAACATGAATAATCCGATCAATACAGAGCATTGAAAAAATCAACATCCATTACCTTGCCGCGCTGCTCACATTTACATCTTTATACTGGTGATAGCACAATGCACTCCAGTGCTGCCCCTGCTTCTTGTTCTCTCCCAACCGGAAGCTCATCAGCGAACCGCATTTTTCACAATAAAGCAAGCCTGACAATGGAAAAATGTTACGTCTTGAATTGGGATTCAACATGTGATTCTTAAGCAGCCGCTTCATGTTCTTCTGGCGTTTTCAACTTTTCATGAGTTCCCATGACTTTAAACCACTCTTATTCGGGAACCAATTCCACCTGTCCACGTTTTGAACGGGTTTTACCATAAGTGATGTAAAAATGGATTTCACTTGTCAGCAACCGTTGAACAGTAATATTTGAACAGCCTAAATTATTTCCATCAGGCTTAATGTTGTATGGCGTGGGTATCTTGTTTTCCGTCTGTGAATTGTCATATGACCACATCTTTTAATATTATTATTAAGCTTCACTCCCTCGGTTTTTAATCGAAAACTTTTACTATCATTTTTTTCGGCTATAACTAGGTGTACTGCCAAAGTAATAAATTGGGACTAAAAGAATGAACACTAGAGTTTTTCCTGTGGTAGTTTGGTCTTTAACGGGTGATGGGGTTCTCTCAAATGGTATATCATGGAATTTGAGAGAAGATGGATGTTATTGGAATTTTTTTATCTTGACCAATATGCTACAGCTCATATTACCGATGGTGAGCATACCCAATCAGGAACTTATACAATGAAATGGTCCGGACGAGTAAAAGGTTACTATAGTAGTGGTAGTGATTGGACCGACTCAGGAGAAAAAACTTATTATTTGAATTAACTACTCTATGAGGGGTGTTAGTAATGAAAAGAAAGAATAAAAAAATAATCGTCCTTGGATTAGCCACTTTCATTTTGATAACTGGTACTAGCGTATACGCCAGTGGTGCTATCTCTTCTCTTTTTCCAACAGTAAGTTCCGAACACCAGGATAAAGCCAAAATAGTAGAGGAACGTTTAACCCATTCATGGAATAAAGGAAGGGAAATCATTCAAAAAAGTGAACAGGTTAAAGTATCAAACAGAACTGATGTCAATGCAGACCAAGATCTTACAAATTGGACGTTTGTTAATTCACATAACTTAAAAGAAGATATCCTATCTTCTTTCTCTAAAGAAGAACAATCTTCTTTCCTAGAAGCTTTTTATAGTGAGGAGAGAAGCAAGAATCTTGAGATAGGGGATAAAATGTCCGCCTTACTTATAAGTCCTGATAAGTCACAAATTTTAGTGTATTGGGAAAAAGCTAATGGTTCTTACGTTGTAATTCAGTTGAAAACGAAAATTACCAGTTCTCACACATGGTATGTGGATGGAGTTAGCATTTTGCCCGCTAAATAGAATATTGAAATTAAATGTATACATCTAACAGAAAAACAGCCCTCATAAAAATTAAGGGCTGTTTTTTGCTGTCCACAATAAATCATACAACTTTAAACTTGTTTGATCCGTTTACAATATCCTTTCTTGGTATCCCATTTTCATATCATTGAACCAATTGCCCCTTAAACTCGTCTTTATATTTGAAGCATTTATTCATAATCACGCTCTAATGACCTAATCTCTCATTTTTAACATGTTCTAATACAACTAACTACTTACAAGATTTTAAACATCATCATGAACGCTGAAAATAGATTTGCACATCCGTGCAATATCCAGCTTGGGATTATCGATCCATCTGATAATTTTTCGTTAATGTAACCCATTACCCAGCCGATTACAGCTGTGAATGTGCTTATTATCGCTGCATTTAAGATTCCAGTATTAAAATAGAACATAATCCCGTGCAAGCAGCCAAACAATAATGCTTGCATTGTGTTTCCAACAACAAATCCAAATGCAGAAATAGCTCGTTTCCCAATAAACCCTCGAAATAACATTTCTTCAGATAATCCTGTCTGTACAAAAGCATATAACAAAGCGGCTATTATTCCTGAAATGCCAACTCCATAAAATTGGGATGCTGCAATGGCTGACTTATTGGTAAAGAACAATAAAATCACAACCCCAATTAGGGAAAACAAACTAAATCCCAATATTAAAAAGGTAAAAAAGCGAATTCTATTATGTATTTTTGGGATTTTTAACCCCATCCACTTCAAAAATGACTGCTTTTTTCTCCCAAATGTAAACCAACATAGGAGAGTGATTACGCTAACAAGAACGACTTGCATGATCGAGGAAACTAAACTCGAAAACGTCATCTGCCCCTCCATAAACTTGATTTTATAAGTTAGTCTTACAGGTTTTTATCCGTCTACATCTTCTTCCCTTTTATACTCTAAAATATCACCGGGCTGACAATCCAATACTTTGCAGATCGCATCAAGTGTGGAAAAGCGGATGGCACTGACCTTCCCCGTTTTTATGTTAGAGAGATTCACATTAGAAATCCCTACTTTTTCTGCAAGTTCATTTAGCGACATTTTTCGATCTGCCATCATCCGATCTAATCTTAAAATAATTGCCATCATACACCATCCTTAAAGAGTTTCATCAGATTGCTGTTGTAACACCCCGCCGTATTCAAAAATTTGAGCTAGGCAAAAGAAAACAACTGCAACCAAAATGAAAGATAGTTCAAATGATACATCATAGACCTTAACAGTAGGTGCTAATATCTGCAGCATCAGCATCTCGACAGATGCGGGAATAATAGCGAGCAGCACCATCCACTTGGAGATTGCTTTTAATCGCTTCGTATGTTTGGCAGCAAAAGGCGTATACTCTCTGCTAATATCCTTAAATATTGCACCAGCTAAAAATAGCATGACAATCATAATGCTTTGCTTACTTACATTCACACAGAGTTGAACAATTAGTTCGGATTTGGAGTAATCTGCAATATTTCCAAGTGGTGAAATGATATGAATACTACCTAGTGTTGTAGAGTTCACATCCCCTGGCACTGCCGCAAGCCAAATGATAGCTGAAATTTCAACGCCAACAGCTATAAACACGATGATGCGAAGGATTTTGAGACATACCGCCAACAATTTACTACTTCTCTTAATTTTATTATTGTTCATATTATCATCCCCCTTTATTTGGATGATTTAAGTATGACATCAAAAACTACGTTTTTCAACAATTATTTAATGTTTATCGATAATTATTTTATGAAAAATGTAACTGAGGCAGATAAGAAATTCAGGTATGACTTATTGAGACTCATATTTTCATCGAATAAATATTCGACCTAATGCACTAAGCGCGTAGAAGTAATTTTTCAATGTACTACCTTTTGTGGATCTTGAGGCAGACGTTGAATACCTCCCCCCAACTCGTACTAACAAACATAAAAAAGAGGATGCCCCAGCAGCCATTACATGGCTTTTGAAACACCTCTTAATGTGTATAATTAAGCATTCCCCTATAAGCCTCAACTAGATCAAAAGTGAAAATTACCCTTACTATGACAGTAGTACTCATTACCCAATAAAAGACACATCAGTGACGATGAAGACGTTTCAGGTTCATACAATTCCTCTTCTTTAACCTAGGAAAGCAATCGAACGTTTTACTTTTCTTGCAAATGCAACTGGTTTATCGATTGACTCCCAGTGAATGTACATAAGACGTGGATTCTCAAATAGCCAGTGATTATGGACTGCAGTTACAGTGATCCCGTTTCTGCGCAGGTTTGACAGCAATTGATTAACTTGGTTCTGGAAGAGAGCCGTTTCCCCTAAACACAGCGCGCGGCCTGAACTGTCCAGTGATTCAAACGAGAACAGTTGATAGCGGACCAATGGAGATGTGGTACGTCTTCCTAAAATTGAGGCTTTTATTATCCTGTTTCTGGTAACAAAACAAACCGGGCCCTTAGTAATTTCATGCTCGGTCCCACCTAAAATAGTTGAAAATTGGTTGCATAGTCTTCTAAAACGGGGACTTGCTTGCACGTGTTCCGCCATACGAAATCATCCTTTCAGAATAAATGAATAATAGAATTTCACCGCTCCAATGCATTAACCTAAGAATGCAATGGATTCTTTGGTTTTTCTAGCAAACGCAACAGGATTGTCAATCGCTTCCCAGTGCATATACATTAAACGAGGATTTTCTTTTAGCCAGTGATTATGAAGTGAAGTCACTTTTATGCCCCGTTTTCGGAGATTTGACATCAATCGATTCACTTGATTTTGATGTACGGCAGTCTCGCCCAAACAAAGCGCGCGGCCCGACTTATCAAGAGATTCAAACGAAAACATTTGCATTTGTACCAATGGCGAACGCGTTCTTCTTCCCAGGATCGTCTCCCTTAAATTCGTCATGCGCATGACAAAACAAACCGGACCTGCTTCAACTTCCGATTCACCACCTAGAATTTTTCCAAATTGCATACAAAGTCTTTTGAATTGCTGGCTAACCTTCACTTTTGCTGCCATATAAACCCTCCTGTGCTCATTATCGAAATATCTTATGATCAAAGAAGGAAAGTGTATAGGCAAAACACTGAGAATAAACGAATAAACCAGGTTATAGCATTGATTATTGATGTACTTGCCCCGAAAATCCAAAACGCTTGTCAAAAGAAAAAGCCGAGCGAAAATCAGGATAGAGGTAAGTCAGGAGATGTGTTATACCGAGGATGAAATAGGAGTATATTTAAAATACAAGTCTTCATACAAAAAAGACGCTTTCACCCTGACTCATCAGTGTGTTGAAGGCGTCTTTTTTTCTTTGAAAATACTTACTTAGTCTGGTTGAGTACTCAATGAATGCTGCTTAATGATGCTTTATCGGGACCATAATTCATTTGTGAAAATCCTTATAATCCTGTGTTCGGTATCAGCAGCCCTTGGCCGGAGGTTTTCACACTTTCCAATATACGATCCTTCACCTCAATGCCGGTCAATGGTGAAAATGATCGCCATCGACAAAATATACTAAGCAAGACATCCGGCAGTCCTATATATCTTAAAATCGTTTACGCGATAGTTCTAATTCATTAAATAATCTGTTTGCTATCTACTTCCTTCTATATTCGAAAAAAACGTTCAAATCGTTAATCTATGAACTGAGTCCGACAGACTAAGCCTCTCGGGAGGGGGAGCTGATTCAACATCTCCGCTTACCACATTTTTCGAACCATGGGCAAAACACTCAGCGTACTCACAGTATTTTACGACGTACTATCTTCATAGAATTTATTTACGAAAAATCTTTGGTATCCTTTTAATTATTTTTTTTAATACTTCATTGCTTTTTCTATTTTCTCTTTTTACTGATACATAAAATATTTTAGTCAATGAAAACAACATTATTGAGCACAATAGGGATAACAAGGCTAGTTGCACATCAAACCATCCAGATGCATTTAAAAATGAATTTTTTTGTATATATTGATTCCAAAGACAAATATATAAAAATAGTAACGTGGCTCCCAATAAAAATCTCGAGACGTTATGTAATAAAATTAAAAACTCAATTACTAACTTATAAAAAATATTCTTTCTATTTAGACTTTTAAATTGAAGATGATCCTCATAAATAATGTCATGTGCTTCCCAAAACTCATTTTCAATAGTCCAATAAAAACTCTCAAGTTTTTTCATAAATAAATATTCTGTTGATCTTCCTGGATTTTGTAAGTATTCTTCATACATTACCTCTAATTCAAAATATGTCTCTAGATTAGAAGTAGTTCCAATAAATCTAACATTAGAATTATCAACTTTGTATTCATCAAAAAACTCTTTGATTAAGATCATTTTTTTATCATGATCTCTTATAAATTTTATTCGCTTTAATTTAATATACATTGGGGTATAAACTTCGTTATAACTTAAACCCAGCTCTTTTAAATACGACTCTCTCTTCTTGGCTCTAAAATTATATAGATAACTAATAAATCCTGTAATAATAGCTAAGATTATTACGGGTAATTGAACATTAGTGAGGCTCAATTATTTCACTCTTCCTTTTGTAGTATATCTTATAACGTTCTTGAATTCACAAACCCGAGATCCTCAAGTGACCAACGAGAACAGATCGCCAGACTCAGGATCGTAGTGTTGCCTGACTTAATCTGCTTCTCTGCATTAACCGATTCAAGAGCGAAGTCCGCAGCGTAGATACGAAGTTAATCGACTTCGGGAGGATACACAATAAAGTGTCTTTCACCCGATTCTTTCTTTAATTTTTTAATCAACATTTTTTCATCACTAAATATTTCAAAATTCTGAGGGACGTCATTTCTTTGTAGTTTATTATTCTTGACACAAACTAATGGCATTGAAATTTTCGTAAAGTATTGCATTAAAAAACCCAAAGCAAAGTCTTTTTGTAATTCGAACATATCATGATCAAAACCGCCATTACTATTTTTATGCCCCTCAATATCAAGATACAAATATCGTTTCTGATGTGGATTATGTTTCTGAGCATTTTGTAATAATTTTACTAGTATGCTTGCTGAAGTGTCAAAATCCTCATGCTCATAAACAACATGATATATCGCTACCCCACTATTTTTTAACATATTAATATTAAGATGCTCTTCCATGATTGGTTCCATGACATTTTCACCATTAGCTCTTCTTTCCATGCGTTCATACCAATCGTCTCTCATTTCTCTTATTTGTTTACGTTTTTCTGGGTTTCCTCCAAAGAGATCGTGACATGAAGCACATAGTGGAGCTGCATTCTCAATTGTATCACTTCCACCCTCAGCTTGTGGAATTATGTGGTGTATTTCTACAAATACTTTGTGACATATAACACACCTAAAACACGCTCTTCGTTTTGCTTCTAATTTGATTTTCTCTGAAAAGGCCATTATTGATCTTCTCCTTTCGATTAATTTTGCCTTGCAGGGTTGTCCGCCTGTTTCTGTTTTTATTCCAACATTTCTCAAGTGACCAAGGATCAGCACTAGCTGATCCACTGAGTGAATGCTACGTTATCGAATATCTTCGCATTCTTCGAATGGGCCTTCAGTTCCTTAGCTGTATATTCATTCTGTACGCGCAATAATACGTGCAGCCGAAGAATCTGCCTTAATTAGAAGTGGCAGGGCTATTATCTCAAATGAACTGACATCCAATAATCGATCAATATTTGTGAGATTTTCAGCAATCAGCACTTGGTTATCAAACCATAATTTATGAATTTCAAATGGATACCGATCTGGAGATGGTGTGTCCATTCCAATTAGTTTTATTTTCTTTCGAACTACTAATTCTGCAAATTCTTTTGTTATAATCGGATGCTCTGAAAAATACTTTTCTTGGCCGAAGTATACACTGAAGCCCGTATATAGGATTAAGATTGTCCCTTCACCTATTAAGTGTTCATACTCTTCTTTATACTCAATGCGATTCATGCCAGATACATCTAGTAATGTTCCCTTCCCCACAAATGAATCCAGGGGAAATTCACTCAAATATAGTACGGACTCAATTAGATGCATGGGACCATCTATATGTGTGCCGGTGTGCATATTCATCGTTAACTGGTGATTACAATAACCATCACTAGACAAATACTTCGTTTGTACGAGCTCCATCTCACTGTCGCCTGGATATACAGGGATTTGATGCTGAAGAACATGAGTTAAATCTATAAGCTTCATTAAACATCCCTCATTTTCTTATTATCATTACGCAAATTGCCGATATCTTTCTTGTATCTACAAACCGAGCGACTGAGAGGAGCGAACACGCCGGGGCCGATGGACTTAATCTTGCAGGATTGTTTGTCCGATCCCACTTCTCCGCAATACTACAGACGATCAAGAGACCATTCCCCATCCCCAAAACAGTGTAGATACTGTGTTATGTAAAGGCTCTGACTTCATTAAAATACTTAATATCATTGTGCTTGAAGGGTAGCGTCAAGCATTATGTGTAAATAAAAAAACCTTCTTCAGCTCGGCATTGGAACGCTATAAATCGTGAAGATATACGGGATTTCACTCAACGATTTAATGACCTTGGATAAGTAGAGTTTCACTTGTCAAAGAAAGTCTCTAGGGCCGCTCAACCAACTGCTCATCTTCTGCTCGGTATACAAAACCCCCGTCACATCCTGTTTGGTGACTAGGGCTTGGACCAAGTCTGATGTTAAATGATTCATAGGGAAGACCTCTTTTCAGGAAATTGTGTTATGTGACTTCATTCTACAAGAAAAGGTCTTCCTTTTTGCTCTTTATCTATTTACACAAGATATTTTAGGCTCTCTTGATGTAGCTTAGGGAAACATTTTATTTCATCATTCTTTTGATTTGTTTTAACTCACTTATTATATAGTCTATCTGCTTTTGCATGGTGTCTGACTGTTTTGATTGTTCATCCAGATTTTGAGAATCTTGGTTACTTGATTTTTCTAAAGCTTCTAATGCAAGACCCGCAGCAATCGCAGCTATACCATCTCCTAATGTAGCGATAGTGGCCCCAATAAATGCAAGTCTTGCGATCTGAATGTCTTGTGAATCAGAGGATTGTTTTGAATTTTTTCCATTTCCACTCATTTCATATCCTCCTTACAATCATAGAAAAAGTGAATTGCCTTAAGTGCATCATATGCATTTTTTTAATAAAGGTGAGGATGTTAAAAATTAAAATAATTTAGTTGATGATTAAGTTCACATCAAAACGATGCGTTTACAAACGCTGTTAGCGTTAAGCATCTTAAATACTGTACGATCAGATACAACTTCCTTAGTTCCATCTTCCCGAATATCAACTGCAAGGCATCCAGCTTCTTTAGTGACGGTTTCAAGTTTAACTGCAATGTATGCGGCATCGATGTAGACGCAATCCTAACGCTTAGCTAACGTCCCTTTGACGAAAGCATCTACTTGCTTGCTCATAAGATTTGTCATATCAGACACAAAGGTCTTCCTTTTTATCTATTTACACAAGATATTTTACGATCTCGCTTGAAGGCAGTCATAGAATATTTCATTAAAAGAATTCTGATCTTCAGTGTAGTTTTCGGTATATTTATTTAGCATTCGTACGCCTACCGCATTAAACTCTGGCACAATGACACAGTGGCAGCCTGCTGCACCAGATGCATAATAGCACTTATCCTGATAGTACCATCCAAAAATTCGGTTTTTATCTTCGGTATCCATTCGTAATTGATCGATGAGTATAAAAACGTCAGCTGGAACTAACTCATTCTGATTAAGTAAACCTCTATTCAGATGTAAATTTCCCCACTGTGCCAGTTCTCTCGTACTTGAATACAGATTTCTTTCATGACCTTCATTTGACTCCACTCTAACGGATGCATAGCCATCAGCAGCTTGAAAATCACAAACTAATTTTTCATTAGGTACCGACACCCACTCCGTACCCGTTAACTTCATTGGTTTAAAAATTCGATCTGTAATTAATTGAGCAATATTATATCCTGTAAGTTCCTTTATTAGTTCAGATGCTACTTCCTCACGTTCAACACGATGGGGTCCAAAATATTTAGTACCTGATTTTGTTGCTAAATCTCTTATTGTAGTATTGCCCAACTCATATTCAGGCATTTGGGTGAGGACATCCGAAACTTTACAGTCAACGGACAATTTACTTTCCACAACAGCAATTGCTGTAGCGAGTCCGACATACGTCTTCCTTAGTGAATATAGATTGAACATGGAATCAGCTGTTACGACGAGTGATCCGTTCTTTAAATGATGCGTTCCTGAATACCATTCTGTTAAAACTTTGTTGTCCTGAATGATCAATATAGACGCGGCAGAGGACCCAAACTTTTCTTTTGCTTCTACTGTATATGAGATTAAGCTTGAAAATTTGTTATCCGTCCGTGCTGGTGCTTTCATGTTTTAACCTCCTCTGATTGTTTTTCTTCTCTCGTACATTAACGCTTCTCGTATTAACGATAACGACTCGACCAGCCTCAGAATGCTCCTAACTTATGCTCGCTCGTTTGTTGTCCGAGCCACTTCCATGATTATACATCTACTAACTAAAAGGTGTAAGCTCCGCAGCACGAATAAGTTGTCAGGTGAAAGACAAGCTTCCTTGAAAAACATGCGAGTTCAACTAGCTGTTATCATCACTCCCTGTTTCTTGCGCTGTAATTATTTTGAGATTATCCATTTTACTATTCAGATTAATAATTTCACGCTATCTAATTTTCTAAATAAAACAATATATATTTATTTAATTACAATTATTATTTATTGTAAAACGATAAATTTGGCATTATAATAACATTGAATTTATACAAATGAGGTGTTTAACAATGAAACGTGCATCAACATTGTTTTTAAAGATTTCTGTATTTGTA
Organism: Paenibacillus sp. ACRRX; assembly: GCF_022346885.1. Classification (GTDB taxonomy): domain Bacteria; phylum Bacillota; class Bacilli; order Paenibacillales; family Paenibacillaceae; genus Paenibacillus_B. Next base: position 878,607 of record NZ_JAKRNK010000001.1, on the reverse strand, counting down.
ATGGGTTTACCAGCGCTTGCTATATGTGTAGTGTCAGCTGTTTCCTTATTTCAAGAACCAATCGATCCGTTCCCAGGCAAATTATATGCAATAGTTATCGGATTTTTTGCAGCCACCATACCTTATTACGTCGCACTGTATCAGGCATTTAAATTACTCAGTTATATTGATAAAAATATCGCCTTTTCGGAGCTGTCAGTTCAGGCATTAAAGAAGATCAAATACTGCGGCATCAGTATTGGCATTATTTTTGTAGCCATGGAGCCCGTACTGTACATCATGGCACAGCACATGGATGCACCTGGTATTATTTTACTCGGTTTGATTGTAGCCTTCGCGTCGTTTGTCATTGCCGTATTTGGGGCTGTACTTGAACGATTATTACAAGACGCTATTAATCTGAAGTCGGAAAATGAACTTACGGTTTGAGGTGAATACCATGGCGATAATTATAAATATTGATGTGATGTTGGCGAAACGAAAAATGAGTGTGACGGAGCTTTCGGAACAAATTGGAATCACAATGGCTAATCTTTCGATTTTGAAAAATGGAAAGGCAAAAGCAATTCGAATCTCGACCTTAGAAGCGATTTGTAAAGCGCTCGATTGTCAGCCTGGAGATATTCTTGAATACCAAAGTGAAACTGATTCATAGGAAATCTCTTCATCATTGGCCACCCGTTAAGGGTGGTTTTTTATTTGACCCTTTTATATGAAATTGTTATTCGTACAGCTTAGATCATGTTTGTCACATTATCATTTTAACATTTTTACCAAATATTTTTAAAATCATCATGTATATTTTTTTAAAGCATGTTACATTCGAAACGTAACCAACAAATATCATTGAAGAAAGGAAGAAAGAACTTATGAAATCTAAAGTCGAAACACTTCCAAACTATCGTATTGCTTATATGCGCGGAGTTGGTCCATACGGTCCTGCTAATATTGAAGTAATGGAGAAGTTAAAAAAATGGGCTGAGGAGAAAAATCTTCTTATATCGGCAACCTTATTTGCAATTCCACAGGATAACCCTGAAACAACACTTCCTGAGAACTGTAGATTTGATGCTTGTATTGTGATTTCAAAGGATTATCAAATCGATGCTTCTATATGTGAAGGTGAACTCCCTGGTGGCAAATACCTTATTTTCGAAGTGAAACACACAGCACAAGATATTCAAAAAGCATATGCCGATATTTTCCCTTCTCTACAAAGCATGGGCTATAAAATGGACGACAAGCCCATCTTGGAAAGATATATTGGCGATATGATTAGCAACCCTTATTGCGAAATATGTGTACCTATAAAACCTGATAAAGTTTGATTCGTTTTTCTTGTTTGGTACTATAAGCCCTCTCTCCTAAGAGTCTGATTGTGGCACAGTTGTTAGAAAAAAGTTTCGTCTGATCTAAAAACTAAAACGTCGTCAACTACATTGTCTGGTAATTGACCTTTACTGCATCCGGTATAATAATGACAAATAAATAGGTCTAAGCAATACTTGCTCAGACCTATTTATTAAATCACTCCTAGTATTTACACCTAAGTTGTTGAATCACACTAATTTCTAATCCTTCTACATTTCAATTACATTTATTTCATACTTTTTTGCTAAGACCCATCCGCTTAATCCATACGACGAGGATATTATAAAATACTTATATTGTTCTTGTATCAATTTTCCTTCTAGCTCATCGATCGTTGTATAGTCCATAGGCCAACTATAGTTCTTATGTTTTTCCAATATTTCTTTATTTTCTGTAATAAAATGATGAATATCATAGGTATCGATATCAAATATAATACTACCTGGTAATTGGGTTTCAAAAAAATGTGCAAGAACATCATAAAAGAAAATCGTTGTATTTTCAGTTTTGTTTGGAATTATATATTCGGTATGGATTACTATTTTATTTTGTTTCAAATTGATCTCATAGGATAGTATTTCATTATCATGTACGTTCGACACCCCTTACTCACTCCTCACTTAAAATCCCTTCCGGGGATTTCTTATAATGTTAATGCTTCCGACGTCCTACTACCTTAACCCCCGAAGGAGCGGCCGCGAGGCGGTTAGATGATGCGGATGTGTCCGGCTGAACCAAGAACGGAATGGCCCGATGTGTGAACATGCTATTATAAAATGTCCCTGTCTTCTTCGGGTCACTTATACTTCGCGCTTTTCTTCAGGACGGTAGATGATTCTCTGATAATCCCAATCTTTACTATCCATATCCCCTAAGAAGATTCGTTCATGTTCGGGAACAAGTTCATATTTGACTTTCAGATTTTGACGGTAATACTCAATTGGATCTTCTAAATATTGATAATATGCTTCTCGGCACTCTTCCAGTGAAGTCTTTTCGCCTTTAAGCTTCTTATGAATATCCATCAGCTCGATATATTTATCTTCAATCTCTGTTGAATACACAACTTGTGAGAACGTCACTTCACCTAAATCAGATAACATTACTTTTGTTGGTTCGTCAAAGCTTGTAAAGAACGTTCCATTCGTAAAAAGCTCATAGATCTCCTCTAATCTAAAAGTAAGTTTATTTTCATGGAAATAACAAATGACTAACCCATCTTCGTAAACAACTAGATTTGCTAAATAATTTATATTTTCATATTTGATGAAGATGGAGAACTGATCTCCATCTATAGTTTCATAAAACATTTCACGCATAACATAATAATTAGTAGCTCGAGGCGAGTACATAATCTTTCTTTTCTCTGCCAATTGTTTTTGCCAAGATGTGATTTCATAGATATTTTCAAAGTTAGGATTAATCGTTTTAATTGTGTCTTTTATATGTTCGTAATATGTATCCTTATCAAATATCCATTCGGCTTTTTGAACTGTATACATACCTAAAGCGTGTATAGATAGGTCTTCGCTCTCTGGGATGGATGGATTTAACCAATTGGAACTAAGCTTTTCTTTAAGTCCATTCAAATCAACAAGTTCCCAGCAATTTGACATGCCGTCTTCATAAACATCAACATTGATATAAAAATAATGACCACCATTATGAATGATCCCGGGTACAGTTACACCCTCTACTTCTTTTGTTCTTCGAATTTTCTGCAAATAATTCACATCCTATTGTAAGTATTAAATTTTGCGTGGATTTCTTATAATCTTGTCTTATTCATGAACCCTCACTGGCTTAAGACGCGCAAGTGACGGATCTGACGGGCTTAGCCTGGTAGGGTTGCCTATCCAAATTCAGCTCTTTAAAATGACTCTAGAATACCTAGCAGCCTTGAGACTGTAACGCATAAATATGGTGTTAGGTGACTTTCAGGACTTCTTCTCAATAACTCATAAATCGCTTTAATCTCTAGTTATATCCCCAAATTTTATTTCATATTGATCTGCAACGATTTCAAAAACATCGTCGTAAGTTTCGACAATAAAGTGCCTAGATTGAACACCCATTGTCTTCAAAACAATTTCTAAAAGATTTGAGTTCGTCATTTCAAAAAATGATGTCGTTTCACTGTAGTCCAAATCAAAATGATCATAACTTAAATCAAGCCCTACCATCTTAAAATATTGGATATTAGAAAAGACCATCGTATAACTAATCCAAGTGTCCTCTTCACCTTCACTGGCTAAACTACCACTAATTTCACCAGTCAATTCAACCTTTCGTTCATTGTACTTATAATTAACATCATCTAAAAATATACAATCTCTTCCTTCGAGTGAGCCGTACTGCGTCTTTATAGGTGTTATCTCCATGGCTTATGCCCCCACTATAGTCTGATTTATAAGCTGTCTTAAATCCGCGATCCGGTTTGTCATTTCCGGAGTCGAACGATTCAATAAATCACACAAGGCAATCAAATCTTCCAGTTTAGATAATAGAACCCAATTCTCATTCAAGAACCCACCTGAACTCCGGTATGCCTTTACAAAATGACGTTCGAACAAGGATTTATCGTGTTCATACCGTAGCATATTCCCAATATCAACATAACGTCTTCCTGAAAAAGCAAACTCCCAATCCAATACCGCCGATACTTCGAACCCATTTAGCCCTTCCATCATCAAAAGGTTTAAACCATTGAAGTCCGAATGAACGAGGACTGGCGGTTCATGAATTTCGGATAATAACGAACGGTGAGACACACAGAATGATCGAACCTTTTCCGTGGCTTCCGCTCCCAGCCAATGCCTGGTCGCACTATGATCCAAGCTCTCAGTAATAAAAGAGAAAAATTCGTTCTCATCCATGTCAAATGGATGGGCGATCGTAAGGTCCCCTGCGAAAAGACCCGGGCTTTCAAACGTATGACTGTGAATCCGAGCTAGTATATTGCCGACAGATTCCGCGACTTCTGCAATCTGGCGTTCTTCTCTTCTTTGTAAAATATCACGCAGTAATACTCCCTCTTTCCACTCCATTAAAGCCCAATCATATTCCACTAACTTTCGGCTTGTATCCAGATATATATAATCGGCTACTGGCACGACGCCGCGTAATCTCTCAGCGATTGCTTTTTCTTTTATAGCTATGTCTGAACCTCCAGAAAAGATCCTTAAAAGATAGGGTGTAGTAGACCCTTCAATCTCCACTTTATAGGTGCCATTACTAAGTCCTGTTTGTGTTCTTTCAGCTTTTATGAGCCGTTTGCCTCTGAAAACTTGGCTAATCATAACACTTAGCGTCTCAAATTTGATCTGCATACTTTTACTTGATCTTTCCCATGCCTCTTTCATCTTGTATCTCTCCTTTGTGAAAAAGGGAATCTACCACATTCAACATGTTAATAACTTTCATCATCGCCTAAAAGGTTGGATGGAACATTTTCAAGGTAAGAAGTGCATAAAAAAGAGCCACAAGTTAGTGACTCACTCTAATTTATGCTCATGCTTTAAAAGCATCTACAAATTTTTTTGCCTCTATTAATGACATACCTGTTTCTTCTCTCAAAAACTTCACCGTTTTAACTTCACCAATTGAATTTAATTTCTCTTTTACTGAGGCAATCAGTTTCTCATTATATATTTTAGTATAGTCCATTTTGTAACACTTCCTTCCAAACTATAAACTTTTATAGGAATACTTAACCTATTAGATTCAAAAATACCACAACTTGAAGTGAAAAATGCCGTCAAATGACGACACCTGCTTGTAAATATCACATTACTTTTCTACTTATACAAAATCAACGCACTATGAAAAATATATTTGCAGAATATTGTACTTCTATTATCTCTAATGAGGCATCGAATAGAAAATCATTCAGCTTTTTATCAAATGCTTTTTCAAAATAACGCCCCCTTCTATCTGTAATATTTTATACGAATATTTAACCCTTTAGTTTCAATTATACGTTTTGAATAGTTTGAACTTCATTTTATAAAAAGCAATAATATTTTAGAAAACAGCCTAAAGAAAAAACCTATGGATGGTTTCCTATCACGGAACTCACCCATAGGTTCTCTATTCTTTGCATCCATTATTAGCACCTTTAATTGACGTATACTCGATCCACTCGGTTTCCAATGCCGGTTAGCAACTCGTTCGGAATCGTATGACAACGTGCCGCAACCTCTTCTGCAGCAATGCAATACTCGCCGTCTTGTCCAATAAGCGTTACGATATCGCCTTCATTAACATGTTCGATATGCGTCACATCAATCATCATCTGATCCATGCATATATTGCCCGCTATAGCCGCTCGTTGTCCTTTCACCAATACATGGCCGCCCTGCTCGAATAAACATCTCGGTACCCCGTCTGCATACCCGATCGACACAGTAGCGATGAGACTGTCCTGTGTCGTCTTATAGTTGCGCCCATATCCAATGCTGGTTCCAGCATTGACACTTTTGACCATGGTTACTCTTGCTTTTAAGGAAAGCACCGGCAGCAAGCTAAACGTAGACTCTTCATTGTCTTTCACTGCACTTATCGCCCCGTACAGAGCAATGCCTGGGCGAGCCAAGTCGCAATGCAGCTGTGAAAAGTGAAAAATCCCGTAGCTGCTTTGCAGATGCAGACTGCCGGGTTCGATTCCATTCGACTTGATCACATGCACAAGATCATAGAAACATTGAATTTGTCTCTTTGTAAAAGCGATATCCGCTTCCAGATCATAGTCTGGAACACAAAAATGACTGTAGGTACCCGTAACCGTTAAATGGGGCTGACGGTATATGCTGAGGATACGATCCACTTGCTCTACGTTCTCTCCCAGCCTTCCCATACCTGTATCAATCTTCACGTGAACCTTTATCTTTTTGCTATATTGGTTTAAAGCAGCGGCATAATCTGCATTTATGACAGTTTGCGTGAGCTCATATTGGTATAAATCTTCAAATTGCCATGGTGAGGTGTATCCGAGAATGAGGATCTCTCCTTGAATCCCCGCTTTGCGCAGGACAACTCCTTCACGAATCTCTGCGACGGCATAAGCGTTTATGCCGATCGATTGCAGACATTTTGCAACGGGAACACTGCCATGCCCGTATGCATTCGCCTTCACCACCGCCATAATCCGACAATCAGCAGGCAATCGACGCTTGAGCTCCTTTACATTCTGCGCCAAATGAGCCAGGTTAATTTCTGCCCATGCCCGATACCGACCTGATTGATTCGATGTCTTCTTCGATTTCCATAGCGAAACCACAATGGCAGCTGCTGCAGAAGAAAGAAATGATACCAGAATAAAGTGAATCAGGCTGTTACCGACCATCATATGACTCAGCCCATTGAATTTGGCTATTCCTAGAACGATAATAATCGCTAAGGGGTGCATAATGTAAATCCATATGCTCATTCTCCGAAGATACGTGCTTGCGTTTTTCTAAGCTGCCTTTGTCATGATAAACCGTGATGATGCATCCATCTTGGTTATCTCCGGAGACGGTGTATGGTGTTCCATTCGGTACCTCGATACAGGCGATGTCTTGAAAAATGGGGACATAGTAGATTTCAATCGTTTTCCTTCCATTCTTGTCCTCAACGTACGCTTGCTTTTGATGGACTTGATATTGCTTTACATGCTCGATATATTCCTCCAAGCACCATTCGCACTCTTCCATGATGGCGGAATGCGGATAACCCACGTATCGAAAATGCCACGGTTCTGCTGCAATGTTCGTGATCGCTTCCTTGCTTTCCTTGTATCTTTGGATAAATCCGTATAGGGCTGCAAGCTGCTTGAAATCTTGGCAAGCGCCTGTGTCAGGAAATGATGGACAGATATAATCGACCTCTTCCGTTCTTTGTCCAACATCCACAGCCAGTCCAGTCTGATGCTCGCTTTCGCCGGGCCGGGCCACATAGCTGGATGTAAATGCTGCTCCGTTCTCTCTGAGCGATGCTTCGTACAGCTCCGTCTGCTCGTCCTGTGAACGATAGCCGCTTACAACCAGAATGTCCTGCGTCCCGTTGCAAGCCTCAAGCAGCGCGGTTAGCTGCTTCAAGCATGTCTTTTCCAGCCTCATCGATTCTCTCTTTGTATCAAAGACGTGCAAATTATCAATAGCATGAAGTTCAAGTGAGCCCTCCATTTGTCTTATTGCATGATTTCGATTCACTAAAAGAAGATGCCCACGATAGATATCTGACCGTGTAAGGGTTACAACGTTCTTATTCCCACAAACGGTGTTGTTATCTTCCTTTCTAATAGATAGCATCTCCATGTCACAATCCCTCCGCAACTGCGAGCTGTATCAATTGATCAAGTATTTGCGAATAGGTATATCCGCTCGCCTGAAGCATCTTTGGATATCTTGAATTGGATGTGAATCCTGGGATCGTATTGACCTCATTGAATACAATGCTGCCATCAGGTGTAACAAACATGTCCACTCTGGCAAATCCTTTGCAGCCAAGTGTCTTATATATTTGTCTTGCTATCTTCTTGATACGGTCTGCGGTAGGAGCGTCCACTCTGGCTGGGAGATGAATCTTTGAGGATTGCAAGGAATACTTCTCCGTAAAGTCGAAGAAATCCCCAATTAGTTCAATTTCATCAACGACACCGATCATAGGATCTCGATGCCCTAGCACAGCACACCCTACCTCGAATCCTTTAATTTCTTCTTCGATCACCACTTTATGATCATGCTCATAGGCAAGCTTGATGCCCTGCATCAACTGCGAAATATCATGCGCCTTTGTAATGCCTATGGAAGAGCCCGATTTCGCTGGTTTTACATAGACGGGATACTTCAATGCTTGAAGATCCTGAACTCCTTCTTCTTCGTGATCACCTTTATACATCGTTACCGAATAAGGCGTGTTGACTCCAGATGCTTGTACTAAGGCATGTGCGATATCTTTATCCATACAAATGGCAGAAGACAGCATGTCGCAGCCAACATACGGTATGCCTGCAAGCTCGATAAGTCCTTGTACCGTTCCATCCTCGCCATACTTCCCATGCATAACCGGGAATACAACGTCAATGGGCGTGACGTGATACTCCGTATTCACAATCTCAATGAGCCCCCGAATAGAGCGGCTCGGCGATAAAAAAGAGGGGATACAGCTCGGATGTAAATGCCACTGATTATCGCGAATGTCCGCTAGAGAACCGCTATATCTCAACCATTCTCCTTCTCTCGTAATCCCAACTAGCACGAGTTCGTATTTATCCGAGTCCATATGCTCAATTACAGATGCAGCTGATATGAGAGATACCTCGTATTCATTCGAGCAGCCGCCAAACAATACGACAACCGTTAACTTTTCCATCTGTAATCCTCCTACATCTATATCAAAATCATAGTGGTCTCATAAGCTGGAGGAGAAACACAAAAATCCCTATCTCTTCGTCATTGGTTTCTCCCTAGGTACTACATAAAACTAAGATTAGGGAAAACTTGTTAAGAAGAAATAGGGATATTTCTAAATTATTTCTTAAATGATTCGTGATAAACAGGCCAAGCCCCATGCTGCCTTGCCGATGGTTTCAGGCTTTATCTCACGTGTGGGCGCCAACAGTCTTGCCCGATGGACTTAGCCTCGCTTGGTTGTGAGCTGAGCCCGCTTCATGCTTACCTCATTTTACGAATCATGGACTAAGCCCCCAGCGTAGTCACGGTATTAGATGATGCATATGCCTTCTTGATTAACCATCAAAAATTTGCTTTGGGATAAGTATTATCATTCAATTTTTCCATTACAATTTGCATACGTTTCAACTAACATTCTTGCATCCACAAATCCTCAAATACAGCAGAACGACTATTTCTCTTTTGTCTGATCAATACTCCAGTTTATAAACGACTTCTCCATCGATAACTCGGCCATCTTCTTTAAATCCTAATTTTTCATATAAATGTTTTGCCCAAACATTGTTTGGTTCAAAGCTTATGTATATGACCCGATGGTGTGTATCCTCTTTAATCCTTTCAATGAGCCTCTCCATAGCAGCCTTCCCATAACCTTTTGACTGATACTTCGCATCTATCATTAACCGATAAATCCAATATTCATGGTCATCTTCATCCATACAATACATCGTAAATCCCACTAGGACATCACTATGATAAATAGCCAAGCAAACACACTCTGGAAATGCCTTAGCTTGTGCGAGCGAAAACAAATTTGTTGCTACGAACTCATTTTGCTCATCAGCTACACTCAACTTGATAACATCATAAAAATTACTTCGATCTATTTCCTTAAGGACTATCATAAATACTCCCCCTATATTCTTTTTGTAAATTCTGTGTGAATGACAATCAAAGATTATTCCATTAAATAATGCCATCTTTCTCAAATTCTGTATTATACAACAAACTCCTTCTCATTAAAGAAAAGGAGTCAAAATTTAATAGCAGCAGCGATGCGGCGTAGATACGATGTTATAAGATGTCAGCGACTTCTTCGACTATACTTTCAAATTCTGCTCATCCTGACTATGATATATTAAATGAGCAATTTCTTTAACTCTGCCCATTGTAATTCCTTCTCTTTGTTCAATTGCAAGTGGATGATTCGTTTGTTCTAATTCTATTAACGGAACAGCACCAACTTCTTGTGTATGTACCATTGTCTTTAACGATAATGTAGTTGTTGGATATATTGAAAGTTCTGTCGATAACCAACCAAAATAAGGTTTTTCAGTTTCCCTGCCTTCTACGTGCAATAATTCATTAGCTCTCAAGAAGTTTTCTTCACTAAGAGAAACCCAAACGCTCCAAATAAATTTCTCTTTACTATCAATGATTGGTATTTCAATATGTCCTCTAATATAGAAATGCTGTTCATCAATTACACAAAAATCTCTAATTAATTCTGTTCTTTTCTCTTCTGGTACAGTGTAAAAATAATAGGGTGCTTCACTTCCGTAACATAAAGGAAGTTCACTTAATTCGTTGTTACAGTGAGGGCATTTCATGTTTTCTGCTCCTTCGAGTTCCTCATCGATTTCTGATAACGCCTTGCCTTATTCGTGAAGTTTGTAAAAAAGTCCATATGTGGAGTATTTGCAAAATTACTGCGTTATCCTGGCCGTTAGTTAAGTAAAGGCGGCTAACCCTTAAAAGTCAGCTGCCTTCAACTGTATTTATTGAGCTATCTTTTCCCGTTCGTGCGATAATCATTAAGCAACATTATTACTGATCACCTTCAAAAACCCATTCTTTTCTGCCTTATTTATCATCTGACCAATGGAATCTCCTGCGGCATTGCTAAATATATACCATTGGTCTTCGGAAGCGTCATAAACCAATACGTCTGGGAGTCCTGATATCAATTCAGCTGGGAATGCTTTAACTAGACTGTAGATATCATATTGCTTTACGCTTTTTCCCTTCTCGTCCAAAAAATTATACTGCCCATTTTTATAATAAGAGCCAGGTGTATCAGGATTAACACTCCAAGAGAAGCTGTCAGGAGCTTTTACCTTTGTACCCTTGTTTTTTGAAATAAGTTGATAAATGGCTTCATTATACGCATTTCCATTTAATTGTTGGACTACGCCGCCCATCGTCATATGGTATTCATATTGCAATGCTTTTATTTTCACACCATCAATGACCAATGGCTTGGTGTCTACAGTTACTGTAGAGTTGCTGTAATCAACTTTACATCCAAACGTTTCTGCGATAAAACGAAGGGGTACGATAACACGATTATGTAGTACATATGGTTTTGCATCAAGTGTTATCTTTTCGCCGTTCTTTTTCGCTGAAGTGCTGTTGAGATTTAAAATTACTTTCATATTGCCTTTCGTAAGCGTAACTTCGGATTTCGACCAATTGACATTAGCTCCCAAATTTTCGCTAATTACACGCAGGGGTACCATTGTGCGATTGTTCTTAAATTCGGGCTTCACGTCAGATACGACAGATATACCATCAACTTTTATTTGAGTATCTGCTGCATAAGCAGTAGATGCACTACATGAGAGGATGGCAAGAAAAGCACCCAAGATAACTTTTTTCAACATTTATATCTTCCTTTCTTGGATATATTGGTATTTATATTATACATCAATACGCATTGGAAATTTTGAGGGTCAATCTATCTTTGTTTCCACTGCGCCATCTTGCCCGTTAATCAACACTATCGCCAGTCAGTCTAATACTTTATTTTCAGAGTTTATCAAGAGCTAAAAATAAAAAAGTCAATGGGACGAGTGTGTATTAGTTATGCCAAATTATCAATGTAAAGTTTGCTTGACATTTAGTATTCTATGCTTTACATTCTGAATAAGACAATTTACATTGATGAATATTGAGGGAGGGAGATTATGACTTATCAAGAGAAAAAAAGCGTTGTTTCTTTAGTTAGTGTTATTACCATATTCGTTTCTTTTTGGTTGTACATGTACCCGATGCATCCCAATAGCGGACTAGAATCAATGGAGACCTTTCGATTTTGGGGTTCTTTTGTCTTCATCTTAATTTTGGTTTCAATAATTGCCCACATTATAATCAGTATCGTTTTTAATATCGTGTATCGAATAACAACAGGAGAAAAGGAACCAACTTTTGAGGACGAACTTGATCGGATGATAACTCTGAAAGCAACAAGAAATTCGTTTTTTGTTTTTATATTAGGTTTTCTTCTTTCAATGGGATCTCTCATCGTGTTTCAACCGTCACAAAAAATGTTCATTATCCTAATCATTTCGGGATTTATGTCTGATGTAACAGGCTCGGTTACGAGACTTTATCATTACAGGAAAGGAGTCTAACATGGGTAAAAATCTTGTCGGCAACTACATTAGAAAATTGCGTTTTAACAGCGATGAAATGACCCAGCAGCAATTAGCTGACAAGGTAGGAGTAACAAGACAGACTATTGTTGCACTTGAGAAGGGGAACTACTCCCCATCATTAGAACTGGCTTTTCGTATTGCACGAGCGTTTGGTTTGCCTTTAGAAGAAGTGTTTTTTTATGAGGATAATTCAATGCAGTAAGAATTAGCGGTTTGTGGTTGACCATTTGGATTTATTCTTTGGGAAAGACGAGTTTGCCTAGGATTAACGATCTCTAAGTTGATAATATAGGAGGTTAAAAGGTTGAAAGCAGCGATTTTTAATTCCTATGGATCGCCTGAGGTTATGAAGATCAGGTATGTGCAACAGCCATCCATCAAGGATGACGTTCGGGTGTTGATTCGGGTACGTAATGCTTCGGTCAATACATTTGATTATCTGTGCCGTAAAGGATTTTTACCAATACGATTAGAGCATGGTCTTACGAAACCTAAAAATCTCATATTGGGTATAGACGTTGCGGGTACAGTAGAGGCTGTTGGCAATAACGTAACTAAATTTAAGGTTGGCGATGATGTATTTGGGAGTTGTTTTGGATCTCATGCGGAATATGTCTGTCCTCGTCAGAATGTACTAACTCTTATGCCCAAAAATATCTCGTTTGAAGAAGCGGCGGCTGTACCTTGTGCAGCCCTGACGGCAATGCAAGCATTGCGAGATGTAGCACAAGTTAAAGAGGGTCAAAAGGTATTAATCTATGGAGCTTCTGGCGGCGTTGGTCACTTTGCTGTTCAGCTTGCGAAATACTATGGGGCTGAGGTAACCGCTGTATGTAGTGCTTCAAATATCCAGTGGGTGCGAGGCCTCGGGGCACATCACGTGATCGATTATACCAAGCAGGAATTCACGGACAACGGAAAAAAATATGATTTTATTCTAGATGCTGTTGGTAAGAGAACTTACTTCAGTTGTATGCGTTCTCTTACCGAGACCGGAATCTATATTACAGAACAGCCCCTACGCCCCAAATACCACCCATTTCAATTGATGGTTGGTCCTATGATTGGCCGCAAGAAGGCTAAGTTACATCTTACAAAACCGAATGACTTGGATATGGAATTTTTGAGTCAACTGATAGAGGATAATAAAATACGTTCTGTTGTTGAGAAATGCTATCCATTAGAACAGATTGTAGAGGCTCACAGGCATATTGAAAACGGGCGAACCAAAGGGAAAATTGTACTGGGGATGTAAATAGAGCGGATTATCACACACCCAATCTACTTAATTTGAACCGTAGAAAAGCAACACTTCAGTTTCGCCCGCAAGCCCAAATCTCCATACTCACCTCCCGCCTTTGCAATATTCGTTGTTCACCGTGGCACATTACGTAGGATATTCTTTCAGACTGAGGTGTCCACTGTGTTTATGCTGACATCATTCAACTAACTGGGAACGATAGCTTAATAAAATAACTAAAATGCGGCTGCCGGGATGGATCGGCAGCCGTGTTGTGCTAACGGGCAGTTTAGTGAAATGATAATATATTTATTAATTACAAAAATAAGCGCTTTTGTTATATTGATAAAGTAGGTAATAATTGTTAAAAGGAGGAATATCTATGCGTATCGAAAATGTCAGAGAAACCCTCACCATCGTGAATGCGGACATTAGTGGTTCTAGCATCAAGAATGTTGGGGCGGAGGGGGTAAGCTTCCAATGCTGTAACTTGGCTGGCGCTACGTTCAACGACATCAACTTTACTGGTATGGCGATATCCGACGCCAATCTGACAGGAATCTTTATCGACGGAGCGCAATGGGGTGGCGCGCAATTTAAACATATCGGTTACGGTGACAAGAATCGGTCTGAGGACGGGCATACCACAGCGAAACTTCCGGTACGAATCATTTCATGCAACTTAGAGGACGCCGTCGTGCGTGAAACTAATTTACGAGGAGTCAGTATCGAAGGTTGCAATATCGAAGGATTGACGATTGACGGCGTTGATATTGCGACATTGTTGAGGCAGCACAAGATGGCCCTTAATCAATAATAAGAAGATATGGCAGCCATTATTTGGACTGCCGTTTTCTCAACTAACTGGGAACAGTAGTTAAAAATAAAGGGTCCCACATATTAGTCATGCATAATATATAGAACCCTTTATTTTATTTCCTTAACTTTAGGTCTTGATAATTTTCAGTCTAATGAATTATTTTCTTTTTAACAGCTGAATTCAGTTCTACTTCTTCCCTTTAATAATTGTTGCAAACTTGCTTTCTGTTTCCTGAATGGATTCAATTTGAAAACCAACTGATTTGAAAAGACGAATATATTCTTCTAATCCAATAGGGTAAAGCTTTATCTTCCGATCACCACACTCAAACCACTCATTATCTTTACTAACGGATAAAACAAATGAGCCATTATTCTTTAGTAATAAGTAAATGTTACTTAATGCTTTTTCCTTATCCTCAATGTGTAAAAATGTCAATACACTGTTAAAAAAAGAGGTACCATCCCATCTTTCCATATATGCTTGTAATTGTGGTGGGTCTTGTACTGGATCATTTCCCTCATCTATGAGCAATTCATAATGCTCAAGCGTACTTACAAGCTTCATTAAATATGCATCCACCCTTATCGATTTTTTGTCTTTATGCCCATAACGAATAACGTATTTGTATCTACGAACCCGAGAGACTTAAGGAAGCAAAGCGACTGGGTCCGCTAAATATTAAAACTGCTGCATGTATAGCGGTGAGTCACAGTAAAACCTAATCTTTCTGCTAGCTTTTTTGAGGATTTATTGTCATGAGAACAATCCCAGTATGGTTTAAGTCCATGATGTACCATTTCCTCTACTATAAGGCTAGCTAGATGCGAACCCACGCCTAAGTTTTGAAAATGAGGTACCGTTTCAATTCCTATTGCATGCGTATCTTGTGTCACAAAACTAGAATAACAAACACCTATAATTTCCCTTCCCTTTACAGCTGCAAATCCAAATCCTTTTTTCTTGAAGTCATCCGGTGACGACCAAAACAAGCTAAGATGCTCATCAATGAATTCTGTATTCTTAAGTTCCATATTCTCCCAGTCTTCTGTCTTAAGATTGATGGTTTCTAGCTCATCACTTTTTAGTAAACGATGGGAATTCACTAAATTCAAGACCACTTGTTCAAACTTGTACAGCTTCCTTGTTGAAAATATCGTTTCCATGCTCCATTGATCATGATGACCCGATACTTCAAAATGGTTCAATGAAACTTCTCTCATCCTCGGTTCGATCATTCTCCTTATGAAGTGATCCAAATTACTCTTAAATACCTCGTTTGTATGATCCCCAATAAGGTAGAACCCTTGTATTCCTTTACTCCAAACCAAAGCACTATTTGGTCTATCAACTTGATCAACAAATATCCAGCCGGGATTATTATGCTCGACTATTGAAATAATCTCAGGGTGTAAATGTCCTCCTGCAAGTAATGGTTTAATCCTTCGAAATTCACTTTGCGCTAACTCATGCATTTTATATCCCCCTTGAAAATTCCTTCATCGCAAAATTTATCAGAATCATTCTATCAATTAGATTTTTCAATAATTTCACCTAACGTACTTTTATTCACGATATAAACCCAGCTTTAGATAGCTCTTATCTTAAGCTGGGCTGTTGGTTGTCTGAACTACTTTCATGATCGTATATCTCGACAACCATTGGCCTAAGTCCCGCAGTTAGTTTGAATCAAGTGTTCGAAATTGAAATAAGGAATGATCATGTACTTTATTCCAATACTGTAAAGCTTTCTTCACCCTCTCTAAAAGGCAGATCAATTATAGTCATTTTCTTTACAGACGCCCGTTTCAAGGACTGCATACAATTGACTAAAAAATCAATATGCGACTCTTCCCCTTGTAATTCAGCTTCCACACTTCCATCTTTTAAATTTCTCACCCATCCGGTTAATTTCATCCTTCGAGCTAGACAATATATTTCCAAGCGGAATCCTACCTTTTGCACCTTTCCAGAAAAAGCTACGTTTTTTCTGACTATACTGCTTGGTGTGAATTTGGGGAACTTAACACGATTTGCATGCCAAATCACATATTCATTTCTTAATTTCTTAAAAACACTCATTTTTCCGCAGACTCCTTTTTATTTCTATTTTCACCTTTTAGATCAGCAAACTTATTTCTCAATTTGAGGAATCTTTCTGTATTCAACACCATGAATATGTATAAGCATTTTACGCTTTTCTAATACTTCAAAAAAGTTCAACATTTCACCAAATGGATTTTCGAAATATTCAATCAGGTGTTTAAATTTTTCAGTTGATTTCAAGAAATCATAAAAAAATAGGGATCCATGTTTCCGATATCGTCTATACGCCCAAGCGAAACCTCCAACTTTTGCCCCGTTTCTACATTCTCAAACATGCAATGCTCTCCATGAACATCATAGTACCAATTACTAGTTAAATGCTCTTCACCGTTTAGTAATTCCGCATTTGAGAGTAAGTAGTAACTTCCTTTTATGATCTCCGACTTTTCAGACTGGTTAGTTTCCAATATTAATTTGTCAATGAGTTCTTGTGCAATTACTTTATAAGTGTCCATTGCTGCCAATAATTCATCCATCGTTTCATTTGTTAACGTATTCATAAATTACCGCCTTCAATTTTTATCCCTATTTTTTAGATAAAGTTCTTTAAAGTCTTTCTTTTCTACTGATACGCTGGATCATAGTACCCATCAATCTCTATAATCATTCAATAATACCACTCATTCTATGATAAGCGGAGCACACTCGAGAGGATGTTTTTAAGTGTTATCTCAGTATTAATCTTATCGAACGGCTTAGTATTTACGAGCCCTCACTACCATAAAGTAGCGACAGCGACCGGCTGCTACGCGGTAAGACACGGGTTGTCTAACTGACTTAA
This sequence comes from Paenibacillus sp. ACRRX, assembly GCF_022346885.1. Taxonomy (GTDB): domain Bacteria; phylum Bacillota; class Bacilli; order Paenibacillales; family Paenibacillaceae; genus Paenibacillus_B. Next base: position 861,458 of record NZ_JAKRNK010000001.1, on the reverse strand, counting down.
TTTAGGGGGATTTGATTCCTATTGTTGTTCAAACTCCTTAATAAGCCTCTGGGACTTGTTCATTGCTTCCGCTCTGTCTTTCGCAGGAAACGTTATCATGTACCCCTCTGATAAAGATATGGAACCATTCATCGTTAATTTTATTGTAAAATCCGTGAATTTGTCATTTGTGTACATCCAACCGTATTGATAAATATCAGTTCTGATTCTGCCTTTAAGATCTCCGTTTATCTTTTGGAAAGGGGAAAATATCGTAGTGAATTTTTGACCATCGTAATGTAACTCTAATTCAGCTCTCTCTTTTGGAATTTGAGGTATTTTATCGCCCTTAAAGTCAATAAATCCACGAAAGGTTTTATTGCCATTTATATGATTCTCCAACTTACCATCAATGTGTACTTTTACATGCTCGATTATGCCTTCCTTCCCTAATTGATAATACACGCCATCTACTGTCTCTGAATATTTCTTGGGTGTAAAGTACCAAATGAAGAATATGCCCATAACAACAGTAATTATTGTAAGGATGACAACAATTTTTGTCTTCATTGACTCCTCCATGTTTTTGGACTATCCTGTCCGCTAAGTAATCATCGCTATAATATTCTAAATCTGATGTTTGGCCGCGACGCGGTTAGGTTGATAAATTTCTCTCCTGAATCACTCTTCGAAATGCATCTAACGACTGAGCGGCCGTAAAGCTGCGATGCATGAATGCACTGTTGGAATAGGATACCTAAAGAACAATCATATAAAGTAGCTACATATGTAGCTCTCATTTCAAATTGATTTAAAACGAATTGCCGGGCAGTTGGACGCCGCGCCAGCTGCTTACATTGCATTGACCATATTTATTATCACCCACAGCAACCACCGTCCCGTCCGATTTAAGACCGAGAGAATGAGCGCTACCCGCCGCTACCGCCACAATATCACGCCAGCCACTTACATCACATTGGCCATATTTATGATTACCCACAGCAACCACCGTTCCATCCGATTTAAGGCCGATGGTGTGATAACTACCTGCCGCGATTGCCACAATATCGTGCCAGCCGTGTACATCACATTGGTCATGCTTATTCCAACCCACTGCCGCCGCAGTTCCGTCAGATGAAAGCCCGACGGTATGAAGGTAACCCGCCGCTGCCCCCACTATGTCGCGCCAGCCGCTTACATCGCATTGACCATACTGATTATTACCCGCAATCGTCACTATGCCATTTGATTTAAGCCCGACGGTATGCCAGTCACCTGCCGCTATCGCTACAATATCACGCCAGGCGCTTACATTACATTGGCCTTCATTATTTCGACCCACAGCAACGACCTTACCATCCGATTTAAGCCCGATGGTACGACGCCAACCTGCCGTGATCGCTACAATATCGTGCCAGTCTTTCACCTCACATTGGTCATGTTTATTCCAACCCACAGCCACCGCAGTGCCGTCAGATTTAAGACCTATTGTATGAGCATTTCCCGTATTCGTCGCCATATGAACATTACCAGCCGCAACCGACACCATGTCGCGCCAGTCGCTTACATTACATTGGCCATATTTATTATCTCCCACAGCCGCCACAGTTCCATCCGATTTAAGACCAACGGTATGACGACACCCCGCCGATAATGTAACTTTCGGCCACGATTTTATCTTTAACGACGCTTCAATCGGTGAAGTACAATTCATGTCTTTTACCTCCTTTAAACCAAGACTTATTTTGAGAAACATGATGCTTCTGTCTTATACTGCCTTTTTTTGATTCAATTTTTATTCTAATAGGACTGATTTTCTATAACGTTTTGGTATTAGCGAAACGACCCAGCCTTAGATAGCTCTTATCTTAGGCTGGGTCGTTTGTTGTCTGACCTTATTCCATTATTATACCCCTTACAACTAAGGGGCGTCAGCCCCGTCGCGTGAATACGGTGTTAGGTGAAGTTGATGACTTCTTTGCTATACAATCGAATAGTTATAAAACCAATCTCTATGTTTTAGAAATATATTTTCAATAAATCTATTGATTTCCTCTTCATGACATCCAACCCAACTATCAACTTCGTTCATTAATTCTTCATTAAGATCATGATCTATGCCTTTACAATAATTCTCCAAAATCATTCTTTCATTGGATTCTTGAAGAAAACTTATCAACACATTTGCCAAGTTTATATCTAATACTTCATAGTACGTCCAAACCCCAGATCTTTCTGACATCGATTGCCAATTCATTAATTCGTTTAACGCAATAACCCATCTTATTTTTTGGTCTTTTGATTAAATGAATTGGCTAAGATTAATAATTCGACTTTTGAATGAAATTCATTTATCGAATCGAAAAATGGGTCCAAGTAGTATTTCGAATATTTCATTGATCACCCGTTTACTTTTTACTAACTGTTTTCAGCAATTTCATTAAACGCTTTGAATCTACGAACCCGGGAGGCTTAAAGGGGCGAATTCGCCGGATCCGACGGACTTAGCCAGTGCAGGGTTGTCCACTGCTCATGCTTCATGGAAAATGCTTCTGCGGACCGAGAGCCGTATAGCCGATGCATGAATCCTGTGTTATAGGATGTCAGCGCCATCATTAAAATACATAGGTCAACTATCGTTATCTGTTAGTCATACAGATGGTTTGGAATAGTCTCGGCTAAGTCCAAGGCCAAATTTCAAAAATCTCATTAACAATTCCTCCGAACCCTACATTTGGCAAGCCAAAAATAATCATTTTATATTTTAGACGATTCTTCTTATGGTACTCAGCTCCTTCATGATTAGTTCTAAGCTCGTTGTAAATATAAAACCACCGCAATCCAATATGAATATAAAGGGCTATTGTTAGACTTATCATCCCTACTATTAAATTAAAAAAAACTAAAATCTCAGGCATTCGTGTCATCCAAGCTATTACTAATGATATAAAAACGAGTAACAATCCTGATAAAAACCATCTACGCAAACTAGCAACCAACCTCTCTTTGATAATCCATCGCTTTCTCAACTAAATGGTCTCACATGTCGTTATAGGATGCAGGCATCTGCTTTGAATTGACCAATCAACTCAATCACTACTCAAATTTTATACAGTAATTCATGCTCATACTTTTTAATGCTTCCAAATCAATTAATTGTAAGTCTGATAATTTAAATTTCATTTTTTCAATCTCTTGAGGGCCATCTCCGAACCATATAGACCATATTTCCAGTCCGTCTTTCATATTTTTTAGCCCTTTCAAATATTCATAAAGTTGTTCTTTCCAAGCTGCATCATCTGAACTCCCTTCCAACCAATAAATAAATTCTTGTTGTATGTATGCTTCCAAATCATATGGTCGATTGGTACAAAGAGTTATCTTAAGATGATTCATTTTCGTCGAATCCAATATTAGTATTTCTAAATTATCGTCCTTTTCATCTAATTGATCTAAAAGGGATTCTCCAGAAGATGGAATATCCAATTTTTTATATTCTCCATACTTCATTCTCACAACACCCGTTAAATCTACCTCTGGTAATGAACGATTTGAAACTATAAAAGAATATTTGCTCATTTTTTCCTCGCTTTCCTTAATGCCTATTTCCTATAACGCTCCACCATTCACGATCAGGTCAATGCCAGGTATGTCCGGCTGCTTTGCTTCTTTGAAATCTTTCTGCAAGACCGAGGGAGGGGCCTGTCCCCGATGCGTGGACATGGTGCTATCTGATGGCTGAGCCTTCTTCGAATTGCTCAATCAGACTCATCAATTCCAAGAGATTGGACACTTCTGCAGTCGGGTATACGTTCATCTGCTTCAATTTTTCTATATCTGATCGATAAGCTATGAACCTTATTCCTGCGTTTATCGATGCCTTCCCATCTATCCATGAATCACCTACAGAGAGCCATTCATTCGCTGAGTGCTTAAACTCATCCAATACTCGCAAATAGCCATCAGGTGAAGGCTTCAATGCTTTCATTAACTCCCTGCCAATAATGAAATCAAAGTATGCAGAAATATCATTATCTCTTAATGCGATTCCTGCAGCTTCAACAGAATTATTCGTTACAATTGCAAGCTGATATCTACCTTTGAGTTTACTAAGGACCTCCACAGCACCAGGCTCCAAGTCTGCCCCCTTCATTCCACACACTTCATGCTTCTTAGCAATATCCCACATATCATTTCGTAACTCTTCACTCATTCGATTCGTTTGTATTGCTTCTTCAACAATAGTTGATGTTGTATGGTAATTAAGATCATATCCATCGGTTAGAATCTCTTTCGATACGAGAAATTGATAGGTTTCATTCTTCATGGCTTGGAAGTCAATTCTTGATCTTAAAATAGTATTATCCATATCAAATACAATACCTTTTAATTGACGCTTCATAGGATACCTCGCTTAAAACATTGATTTGCCCAGCTTTCACATAACGATCTTGTACCTACGAACCGAAGAGGCTTAAGGGAGCGCATGCTACAGGGTCCGACGGACTTAGCAAGTGCAGTATTATTTTTAAGATATCTATTGTTTTCTTTGTAAAATTTAATGATGCTTCATCTAGCTAAACAGTTGTATCCACAGGCAATTTCATTCTTGAAAGTAATATTCCTGCCCCATAAACATCAAAGATTAAATTCATTGATGTAAATATAGGTTTTAAAGTCACCAATCGTTGGTGTTCCAAAAAAATAATAAAAATCTTTCAATGGGATTTCATATAATATTTTGGTATTTGCGAAACATCCCAGCCCTAGATAGTTCTTATTTGAGATTGGGTCGTTGGTTGTCTGACATTCTTCCACGATTATACATTTAATAACCAATGGACGTCAGCCCCGTAGCGTGAAAATTCGGACCGATTCCCCCCACTGTCCCCTGTCACTACTACTCAAAATCTCTGGTATAGGGATATTCAAGTTAGGTTGTACATTTTTCACTTTCCCTACGGGGCACTATTTGAACCCCCCTTTAAAACCATACATACGCCGAAAGGTTTATAGTTATTTAGGTCAAGCGGCTTCTCATCCTTATATTTTTTCTTAGACTTTTTATTATGTATCTTTCAAATTTCCTTTAATCCAACTTATAATTAAGTCTTTTATCTTTTCCAAGGTATTATTATTTAATGTACAAACGATCACCAATTCATTCTGGCTCCTATTGTCCATAGTACTATTCATCCAATAAGATAATAAATCCGCATTCTTAGAGCTTTCTTGGATAATTTTAATTATTTTATTCTTTTTTGTTGATTTCGCTGAAAATATAGGACTTCCATCCATCATTTTTTCCCCATTACTGAAGGTAGTGTTATAATAAGGGGATATCCAATCCCTTCCGTCCACATTTTCTTTATGCAACAACATAAAAAACATATCAATCCAATATTTTTCTAAAGCAGAATACACATCTTCATCATCCAAGTAATTATCAAAATAATGAAGCCTATTACTATTTTCCACGACACTTACCTCCAGCATATATAACGCAGACTTATGGCACTCCATTTTTTAATGATTCTAATAAGGTATAATATTCTTTTCTTTTGCGATTACGTTCCTCATTTCAAAGACGTTCTAATAAGTAAATTGTATACTCTTTAGGTTTATGTTGTAATGATTTTACTAGTATTGCTTCAATTTTTTAGACTTCCAGAGCTGTACCGCAACCGTACCACCAAGAACCGGATGCACCAATGCGGCTTCATACCTAATATTTGGCCACAGAATGACAAAAAGCTCACCATACGATGGAGAGCTTCTCATTTGATCGACTAATATAATTGAAATTAATGATTTAATCATTAATACAGTTTCTCAGAGATTGATTTTGCCGTTATCTCGCGGTATTTCAGAGCCTCATCCTTTATTTTCAAAGAAACCCCGACATTCAAAATATCAATAACTGCTAGCTGGGATATCTTTGCAGCAAGTGAGCTGCCTTGTAATGGATTTTCTCTAGCAACCATTAACAGTTCGATATCAGCCAGTTTGGTTATAGGGGAACGCGCATTACTGGTAATAACGACTATTTTGGCGCCCGCTTTCTTGGCTAGGCTTAAGTTCTCCAGCGTATCTTTGGTGCTTCCCGAAATGGATATCCCAACAGCTACATCTCCTGGATGCATTAATGCAGCTGTCATGGCCTGAAAGTGCGTATCTGTCTTAGCGAAGCTTTGCTTGCCTATCCTGGTGAAACTATGCGCGGCCTGTAACGCCGTCAATCCTGAAGATCCTACTCCAAAAAAGTGAATATGAGTAGCTGCAGTCAATAAATCAATGGTCTTCTCCAACTGATCTGAGCTAATAAGTTCCGAAGTTTGTTCCAGTGTCTCCATATGCATAGATATCACCTTACGGTTTAAAGTCGCTGCATCATCCTCTTCAGTAACTTCATTATATAAGCGATCGGAAGGCTTAACCAAATCTTGTGCCAGGGATAATTTAAAATCCTGAAAACCCTGGAATTTCAGTTTTCGGCAGAGGCGAATCACCGTCGTCTCACCGACATCCGCTCTTTCTGCAAGTTCGGTCACCGAATGATAAATAATATCTTGAGCGTTTTCCAGAATAAAATTTGCAACTTTTTGTTCTGTTTTGGTTAATCCATTAAAATGACTTCTTATGGATAACAACGTCTTTCCCATTCCCTGCTCGTTAGACAAATCCATTCTCCTTTCAGGTTGCCTAACAAATAATGAACCTGTAGACTAACCTATATTTAGGATACACACAAATTCCTTTAAAAGGCAAACTAGTATGCTATAACAAGTTACATTATAATGCAAATTTAATTTCAAATAAAATAACCTGCTACAGCCCCAACTACACCTCCATTATCTCCTAAAGAAGCCGAAACAACCTCAATTTCCCTAACCCTCTCTCTAAAAACAGGCAGCAGCTGGTGCGACAGACTTTCACGAACCGGATGAAGTAAAAATTCGCCTTGTCGAGTAATAGCCCCTCCAATGACAATCCCCTCTGGATTAAAGGTATGAACCAGATTAGCCAGACCAGCAGCAATATACTGAGTGTATCTTCTCAGCACGTGAATAGATGCTTCGTTTCCTTCCTCCGCAGATGCGAATATACTTTCCGCGGTCCTAATCCCTTCTAGCTCTGCCCCAGCTTCTTCTGCCATTCTCATCAATCCTGTAACAGAAGCATACTGTTCCCAACAGCCTGTTCTGCCGCAATTGCATGGATAACCACTGTACTCAATAACATGATGGCCTATTTCTCCCGCAAACCCATCCCGTCCTTGATACGGCCTATGATTAAGGATCAGGCAACCGCCTACTCCCGTTCCCAAGGTAACACAGACGAAATCGTTCCATTGTCTGCCAGATCCTACCCACGCTTCGCCAAATGCCATGGCATTCGCATCGTTATCGATCAATACAGGCAAACCTGTCATGGAGTGCAGCCGATTTTCAAGCTCCATTCCGGCCCATCCCGGCAAATTAGCTGTGGCCCCCATTACAACGCCTGTCCGACTATTAACTTGACCAGCAGTCCCTATGCCGACACCTTTTACCTTCCATCCTTGACTGCTTGAATACCTTTCTAATTCCTTCGTCATTTCGGTAATTCGATTTAACAGTGCTTCTCCACCTTCATTTGCCTTCGTCGGACAATTCAAATGGTGAATGACCACTCCCTCCGCATTTACAATCCCCGACTTCATGTTAGTTCCACCGATATCCAGACCTATAGCTACTTCCCCAGTATATTCCATCCATAGAACCTCCTCGATTAAAGGCTGCTGCAAATAAATTAATAAAGACTAAATTTCAGGAATGTTATGATATTGAAGTATAGCATCCGTATATTTCTTAGTAATCAATTGCGGCCTGGTAATGGCTCCCCCAATTACAACTGCATAAGCTCCAGCCCGAAGACACTCAACAGTCTGTTCAGGACTATGAATTCTCCCTTCAGCTAATACGGGAATGCTAACCATTTGACTTAAATCAGCAACTAATTGAATATCTGGTTCCTCACTCTGCGGGCTGTAGGCTGTATAACCAGATAGCGTAGTAGAAATAAGATCAAAACCCAATCTCTCCGCCTCTACTCCTTCTGCTACAGAAGATACATCTGCCATTAATAGGACTTGGTGCTCCTCCCTTATTTCTTTAACCAAATCCCCAAGACAAACATTGCCCGGCCTATTGCGTAATGTAGCATCCGTAGCGACAATATCGGCTCCAGCAGCGATTATTCCTTCAACCTCTGTTAAGGTAGGAGTTATATAAACGTCAGAACCGGTATACTCCTTCTTCCATAAGCCGATAACCGGCAAATTCGTCACCTTTTTTATCGCTCTAATATCTTGAGGCGTATTCGCCCTGATCCCTACCGCCTTGCCCATTTCAGCCGCTAGAGCAAAGCGGGCCATATAATCACTTCCGTAGAATGGTTCTTCCCCAAGAGCTTGACAGGAAACAATAAGTCCGCCTTTTAAAGTTTCAATAATTGAATCTAACATAGTGCAAACCTCCGTAAACTGTTCATTGAGTAATATGTAGCTCATTTGCCATTTCCTTAAAATCAGTAAACAGCCATCCCTTATGATCAATAGAGTGGCTGTCTGCTGATTTATACTACTCTATCGATTAAAGAACCAGATCGTCCGGCCAGTGGATTTGGACCCCTTGCCTTTGAATCAGCGCTTGATAGGCCTGAAGATGCTCCGAATTGGCGTGTATCTCATGCGGCGTCACTTGATTCTGTAGCGCATAGGCCGCTAAATAACCGACCGATTCCCCAATATTCCATTCTGTCGGGTGGAGGCGGTAGCATCCGTTCGTGATTTGAGTGGTGCCGATATTTTTACAAGCGGGAAGCAAATTCTTGACCCGGATCGGCAGTAATGCACCAAGCGGAATCTCGTACGGATAGTTCGGAATATAGAAAGTTCGGTTCGTGACGGTCGTCAGGTGAACATCTAGATGATAGCTGCCGACACCTACACTATCGTCATAACGGCGAATCCCTTGTTCCCCGCGGATTTCCTTACTAACATCCTGCTCCGCTATGGTATACATCGCTTGAATCCGGCGCGACTCACGAATATACGGGTACTTCGCCAGGCCGTCCTCTGTACCCAGTACATCCGTACGCAGCCGGATGCCAGGATACCCTCGCCCTCCGTCCGGACGAGGCGTCTCGGTCTGGAGCCAGTAGATCAGGGAGAGGCTTAACTGTCTAGCATTCGCCAGATGCTCCTCCCGTTCTGCTACAGGAACGTCAATAATGGAACCCAGAAAATAATCGTTCTGCGGCCAATTGATCAAGGTGATGTCGCTTTCATATAGACCAGGCTCGAATAAAGCCGGGTCGATGACACGACGATACGTCCACAGCGACAGAAGTTCCCGCCCAGAAGCGTCCTTGCCTTCACCTGGAAATAGGGCGAACTCCTTCATTTTCTCCGCGTCATCCGTATCGTTCGCATACCAGCTTAACAGCGGAATATTCGTATGCTTCGGAACGAACTTACGCCAGAAATCATATTGCTCAGGCTTCTCAATCGTGAAATTGCCACCATCTATATAATCGAGGGCAAACACATGGGTGATCGACTGCATATCGAGAGGATTTGCCTCTTCCAGCGCATGCGGCTCCCCTGTCTCATGCCTGGACTCCGCGCCTATTACATATTCAACCCCCGCTAACGGCAGTACGTCTCCACATTCCGTAGCATCGAGGAAGTATGCTCCCCTTAGTACAACTTCTTCACCTGAGCTTATATGTGTAACGGTTACACTCTCTATCTGATCCTCGTTCACTGAGGCTGCAGTTGGTCTGAAATGATACAATACCGTGATACGGCCGCTGTTCACATACGGGGCCAACATATCCTCGATGACGCGCAGCGCTACCTTCGGCTCATGGCATAAGCGGCTTACCCAACCATTTCCGGGATTAAGCAGTTCATTATTCTTCGCTTCCTCTGACATCGGATAGTTCTCTCGATAATAAGCACGCACCCGGTCTCGAAACTCGCGATACGTCTCTGTGCAGCCGAATTCCTCTATCCACTGATGTTCATCCGGCGGAACCGCCTGACTTGTCAGCTGACCGCCGAGCCAATCCGTCTCCTCTGTCATGATCACACGCACGCCCATTTTGGCTGCAGCCAATGCGGCCATGCATCCGCCCAACCCGCCGCCTAGGACGGCGACATCTGTCATTCGCTCGTTATGCATCTCTCGCTGGCTCCTTCTCCGGTGCTTCCAGCATCCACCTGAGCTGTTCATGCACCTTTTCTGTTATTTGCAACATTTGTAGACCCTCGCAGCGTTAGCGAAGCTCGAACCTTCGTCGTACTTTATTGTCCTTGCTTCGTATCACGGACATGGGTCTTCAATCCGACCTCAAACATCCGACTCCAAGGCATATAGCAATCGTCGATCACGATCTCATAATTATTCTCTGGATGATGCAAATGCTGCTCGATGAACCGAGTCAATTCAGCTTTGACCCGCTCGGCGATTTGTCCCCGCTGTCCGTCGATTGAGAAATAATTGTATCCCGTACCAGGCAGCACCCGATCACTTACATCCCTACGCACATGGGCACAATAGCCCCCATCCTCGACGTAGCGTAGTGACAGGAAATCGCGATGCTGCGGCGTATTGCCATACACGGCATAGACCATGCCTTGAGCAATGCAAGTTCCGAGCGTGTTGCCACTTGTATTCCAGCCTGCATAACCGGCCAATTCGAACAATAGCTTCTTATCGCGAAGCAGCTGCAGCAGTTCAAGATCTGCACCGTTGGCGTAGGCAATATCGGCGATAACACAAGGCTTGTCGAGACGGTGAACAATATCATCAGCCACCTCAATCAATTCAACTAAATTCCGGTATACCTGATACCCTAAATAATGCTGTCCTTGATCATTCGACTCCATCATGCTCTCGCCAGGTGTATTAACGCATAGGGCCATATCGGCCTCTGCCAGGGAAGGCGACATTAGTCCTCCGGCCGCCATAATCTGATATTTAACCGATTCATATAGTACACGGTCTTCATATAGAGGTATCACTAACGGCCCTTGCACACTGGCAAAATGAACATGCACCCGTGGCTTACGACGCTCAAAATGATTGATCATGCGGGCGAGTAGCGTACATCCCACTTCGTCTGCCCCGGGATACATATAGACGGACAGCTGCTGCTGACACTTCTTGACATGCTCGCGAACGTGCTGCTGATCCACCGCAGTCAGACCATAAGGAGCCGAGTCATCCTGTGGGATGATCATGAAATCGACGGCCCCGTCCTGCACCAGTTCGATTGCTCTCTTATTCGCTGTTAAATTAACAGCACGGCGCTCCGTGTAGTCCTGCCAAATGGATTCAGGCAAAACATCCTCAATCTGCTGCAATTCATTTTGCTCTTCTTCCGTCACGATGCCCAGCTCCAACCGATGGCGGACATAGCCGCGCCGGAAAATCTCCCTGCCCCAATTCTCGTAATAATCCGGTTCTTCATCACTGCTGGAATAGCGCGGGCAACGCATAATGAGCTGATAAGCAAATACATGCAAAGCCGGGTTGATCCGCTTCAATTGACGGAGCTTTTCCAATTGCTCCGCACATTGTTCCGCTGTCATCTCATGCAGCCGCGAGGGGATTATTCCTCCGTATAGCAATGTGTCCAAGGACACAATCGCTCCGTCTGCATCACGCGCTTGCTCGAATAGCCAGGCCCATAGCTGTTCGATGTCTCCAGGGCGCTTCTTCAGCCCCATCATGCTCATATCCGGACGGACAACATGATAATCCGTTCCCGCGGCAAGAAGTGCCGGAAATTCGTAATTGCACGGACGTTCATCCAGCGGAATATATATAATTTTTTTCATGTGAGTAGGGTCCTCCTATCCTTTAACTGCCCCGGATACACCTTCCATGTAATATTTCTGGGTGCATAGGAACACGATGATAATCGGTATAACCGAAATAACGGTTCCGGCGGCAATCCAGCCAAAATTATAGGAAAATTGGCCATTTAAAAAGCTGAGCGCGGACGCGATGGGATACTGCTTCGTATCATTAAGCACAATCATCGGCCAGAGGAAGCTATTCCACATCGCCATGAACTCCAATAGTCCGATAACGGCGATCGCCGGCTTCACAATCGGCAGCGCCAACTGCAGCCAAATACGAAATTCGCTGGCACCGTCCACTTTGCCGGAATCGCGCAGCTCATGTGGCATGCCCATAAACGCCTGTCTCATTAGGAATACGTTGAACACGGTAACTGCTGAAGGAAGCACGACTGCAAGAAACCCGCCCATCAAGCCTAGTGCTTTTACCGTCAAATAATTAACTACCATGCCGGCTGCAGCGGGAATAATCATCGTCGCTACCAGTAGTGTAAAGATTAGATCCCGGCCTTTGAAACGGAATACGGCAAGCGGATAGGCTGTAAGACAAGAAAAGAAGATGTTCATTACAACACCCATCAGCGCAATGATAACGGTATTCATTAAGTATCTTGGAAAGTCCATATAATTCCATACTTGAATGAAGTTATCAAAGTCGATAAATGTCGGCAAGATCGCCGGTGGAGAGCTGAACACATTCTTGCCGGGCATGAGCGACACACTTAATATCCATAGGAATGGTCCCATCATAAAAATGGCAAACAGAATCAAAGCTCCATACAACAATAATAATTTCAATAATCGAAGTGGTTTTTTTCTCATATCATGCATCCATTAATATGGATTGACACCACCCTTCCGGTTGAATCTGAAGATGACGATACTAAGCGCACCAATCATGACGCTGACAATTAAGCCAAGTGCCGAAGAGTAGCCGAAATTAAACTGTTGGAAACCCTGCTGATAAATATACAAGCTCGATGTTAAGGTAGCATCCCCCGGTCCACCCATCGTCAGGATAAACACTTCATCGAACACACGGATTGCTGCCATTAGAGAAATAAGCGTGCAGAAAAAGACATACGGCTTCAACAGCGGAATTGTAATTTTACGAATCGTCTGCACCCGGTTCGCGCCATCAATCATCGCAGCCTCTGTCAGGTCCTTCGGAACGGATTGCAATCCGGCTAAATAAATCATCATATAGTAGCCAAGGCCCTTCCACATCGTAATGAACATCAGTGTCCACAGTGCTGTATCTTTGTTGGACAGCCAGGTAATTGGCTCTTTCATTAACCCTACATTGGTCAGCACATAGTTTATGACCCCATTCTGGTTGAGCAGCCAGCCCCAAATAAGCGCTACCGCGACCATAGAAGTAACTACGGGGATGTAATAAGCCGTACGAAATAACTTAATGCCTTTGACATTGCTGTTGACTAGAATCGCCATAAGAATAGATATAATCTGAATAAATGGCACAACAATGACGTATAGCAACGAGTTGAGCAGTGACGTGATGAAGCTCTTATCCTGCAACGCCTTAACGAAGTTATCCAAGCCAACAAATTCGGTCTTGCCTATGACGGAGTAATTCGTCAGCGCCAGCGGTACGCTATAAATAATCGGCCAGAAGACAAATAGGGCCAGTAGAATCAAACCCGGCGTCATGAAGAGCCAAGCCACCGACGCTTCCGACTTGCCGAATCTAGTAAAGAATTTTTTCATGATAGTAATCCTCCACCACCATTAATTAGGTAGTTCAAAAAGTCCACTTTTGAACATTCATTATAGAAAGCGGGCAGGACAAGCCTGCCCAACCAGACGTATTTAGTTGCCTAAGATTTTGTTAACCTCGCTCTCGACCTCATTCAATGTCTTCTTCGCATCAGCACCGTTTAAATAAATTTCCTGCAATGCTTTGGTGACAGCCTGATTGACATCTTTGGCACTCTCAACGCCGATGTAGAAATCCTCGGCTTTATCAAGGCTGACTGCAGATACGGTCTTAGCTACCCCTTCCAGAGTTCCGTCATTTTGCGAGAAGAACGGATCTTTGGCGCTCTCTACTGTGGAAGGCAATGTATTAGCGAGCTTGGAGAATTCCAGTTGATTGGCCGCATTTGTTACGAATACAGCGAAGTCAACCGCTTCTTTCTTATGAGATGTTGCCGAAGGCACGACGATGTTCATCGTGTTGGAATAGCGAATGCCCGCTTTGCCAACCGGACTTGGAACGGCAAGCATTTTGTTATATACATCCGGCGCGGCTGTCTTGATCTTGTTAATGAATGGCGAGCTGGATAAGGACATGGCCACTTGCTCACTCGCAAAGTATTGCACTTGTTTATCGTAGTTGATAATGTCTTTTGGAATGACGCCTTCTTTTAATAGCTGTAAATTCTCATTAACATACTCTTCCACTTCTGGTGTATTAAAAGCTGCCTTCTTATAATCCTCGGTCAGGAACGGCAAGTTCTCTTCTAGCAGAGTGCGCGCCTCCATCGTGAAGATGTAGCCGTAGGTGCCGGTTTTCTCTTTGATCTGGCGACCCCATTCGTTTAATTCCTGTTTCGTCTTCGGCGGATTGTCCGGATTCAGTCCCGCTTTCACCACCAGATCCTTATTCATGAATAGGACGGGCAGTCCGGTGTACCAAGGGAGTGCGAACCCTTTGCCGTTCATTTCTGTTGAGGAGTAAATTCCCGGGAAATAAGCTGCCTTCTGGTCCGCTGTCAGCTCTTGGTTGAAGTCAACCAAGGCATCCTTGGTTCCCATCTGATTGGCCAGCTCCGTATTAAGGTTCACCACGTCTGGCGCATCATCGCCAGCAATATTCGTCATGAGCTTGTTAAGCACAGCATCGTAAGGGTAATCCTTCCAATCAATCTTGACATTTGGATTCTTCGCTTCATAATCCGCAATCAATTTGTGGAAGTAATCATTGAAGGTCGGCTGCAATGAGATGGTCCAGAACTCTACTGTGACTTGTTCCGCGGGCTTTTTGCTATCGTTGTTCTCACTTGAAGCAGCCCCTTTGTTGCCCGATGAATCCGAACCACACGCCGCCAATAACCCCACCATCATCATTGATGCCAATACTAATGAAATCAACCTTCTGCCTTTGAAACTCATACCACAACACCCTCTCTTCTTTATAAACGATCTCTTAAAGCTAGGAGAAGAAATGACTATAAGTCCGGAAACGGTAGCGCTTACAAAAAAACCTTGTTATTCTAAGCTATATCTGTAATTGCTCCAATCCATAAATGATTTCGGAAAAAGAGTCGTTCCTGCAACCTTCTCCCTTCTTGCATGTTCATTGTAACACGAATAGAATAAATTCTCCACTATATTTTTAACAAAAGGAGATTATTTTCTTCTAATGCATTGACTCCTATTCATGTTGCCTTTGAATGGGTCGAAATATGGCAACTGACCGACTTCATTCGTCTCTCCCTTCAAGACATCTCAGATAATACTGAATCCAGCTGCTCCCACCAGCTATAATCATCCAAATGGCTCTCATCGAACAGCATGACACCGTGCGTGCGTTCTCGGCACATCCGAACAGCTTTTTCAAATTGATCAATGTTTCCTTCATAATCCTTCAAATATAAGCTCGCGATGACTGGAATCTGCCCGTTAATTGCCTCTAGGCTCATTTGGATCGCGCCTTCTACGCTGTACCATTCCGCAGGCCTGCCATTATGTGCGGCTTCTTCAATTCGCACTTCGGGATAATAACAACCGGTCATAATGAAATCCAATTCATCGGCATAGGCGGAAATATGATATTCTTCAGAAGCCCATGGCAAGTTCGAACGATAGGTTTCACTAGCCCAATTGACACCTTCGTTGAAATATAACGGATACCACGATCCAACATAAATGCTGAAGGATAGACTTGGATTTGTGGATTTAACAACTTGCTTAGCCGATTGCACGAAATGTTTAATGTTCAGCGCACGCCATTCCGTCCATTTCGCGAACCAAGGACCATACTCAATTTGTTTCGTACCTTCTAGTAAGGTAAAAATGTCCTGTGGCCATTGTGCTACCGGCTTCCCCATATATTGTTCGAATGCTCTCCTGCTTAATTCGCTAAAATCACCATAGACATTCGGATAGCGGCAGCGGTCAAGCACAATACCACTAATTTTATAGTTCGAGGCAATCTCCTTCAGAATGCCAAGTTCGTGCAGTTGAACTTCTTCATGAATCGGATTCACAAAAATCGTATCATCATCCGCATTTTCAGCTGCAACCGCTTCCGAAGAAAGACTCGGATTATACAGCATGACCTGCCAATCCTTCTTGTCATAAGCAATACCGTCTCTTGAATGCGTCGTACCTTCAGCGAATACATCCATGTTGGCAATGACTTGAAGCCCGACACCACTCGCCTCCTCTATCATTTCTGCAAGAAAATCTCTTCCTTCCCATACTTGATAACGTCCGTCCGACCAGCAACTTACATGATAAGCATAAGAACTTGGGAATGTCGTATGTCCATAGGGAATTTTGGCATCCACCACCAAATGGCTTACTCCAGCTTGTTTCGCACTGTTCACAAGGCGCTGCCTCTCTGCACGATCCGCTAGTCGAACCCCATTCGCGATAAAATCAACCCACAACACATTTGCACCTTTTTCCATAGATATACTCATATTGGGATCACCTCAACTCTATAATTTTTAAAATTTGGAGTGCCAAATTGATCTGCGGCACCCCGTGAATTCTTTAGGAATTGATAAATCCTAAATATTGCAGCTTTACCTCTATCGTCATTCTTCGTGGTTCCCTTTATCATTACCAGCGCGCTGAATCGTCAGCGTGTAGTTTTTCATTCGTCCATCTTCGGATATCACTTGTAACGTAACCAGATTCGATCCCACTTTAAGTCGTACGGGAATGACCGAATCATTTTTAACATGCTTGCCATCCACGGAAATAACTGAATTCTGATTACTTGTAGTCGCCATAATATCTAGCTGCGTAACCGAGTGCCCGACCTTTACCTTGTAATCATACGTTGATGGTGTGAAGGAAGGCGTTAACTTCATTACCTTCTTCCCCGAGCTCACCGTCAATTTACTTAAATGCGTTTTCGCTGTTTTGGAGAAATAAATGTCTATCATTTTACGGCCGTAGTCCAAATCATGCTTCATTCGATTCTTCACTTCATTATTAATCGAGTTGCTTGCAAGAAGTTTGCTTATGCTGTCGATCTTCAGTTTCACGTCACTTGCAGTCTCATCCGTCATATCAGGATTCACATGTAGATCTTTTACAGCGGATTCAAGTTTCTGTATTAATTTCTTGCCGTCCTTACCGCTCATCCCTTGGAAAGGAACGTAAATTTCATTGATTTTACGGATCATTTCTTCCATCACGGTTGCTAGCGGCTTGGTCGTATCATATTGAGGCAAAATTGCCTTATTACGATACACTCCAATCTTCAGCACCTTGTCATACTTATAATTAAATAGTCCTTCGAACTCGAATAATCCGGATCCAGCTCCATCATTCTTTGTCGCTTCGTTAATTTGATCCACAACAGTCGATGTAGGATTGCCTTGGAACGTGTCTAGACCCGATGAGACAAACGCATTGTCCCCTGCTAATGCCATGGAGTTTCTCAAGTCAGTTACCGTTAATTCCGAGCCTGGCGCATAAGACATATGGAACAAGTGATCGATTAAATTATGATCTAACCAGTATTTCGCTTCTTGTGCGTGCGATTTCGGTGCTTCATCATAGTTCGGCCATACCGCAGTTGTAATTTGTAGCTTTGGTTTGATTTGATGCGCCTCGTTAATTACCCGAACGACCCAGGTATTGATCATGTCCGCACGGAATTGCAGCCATTCATCCCAGTACTGATCTCCTGGATGAAGGTTCAGTGGATCAACGCCATACTTCTCGCTGAATAAGTCGCGAGTATACGTGTCGTAACCGAAATCATTCGTGTAATCTCCAGACCCTGGATATCTGGCATAATCCAAATGCAGTGAAGCAATGTCATATTTCGTAACGAGTTCATCGTATACAGAAGCAACGAAATCTCTAGCTTGCGGAAGCGCTGGATTAAGCCAATACCACTTGGCATTGTGACTGCCTTTTTCATAATCAATACCTTGTCTGCTTTTCATAAGCCAATCGGGATGATTCACCACAACCGGTCCGCCTACAAAGAAGTTCTCTACCCAAGCATGAATTTCAATCCCCTGTTTCTTGCCTTCCTCAATGAATGCCCCAAGTACATCAAAGCCTTCATACAAAGGATTTAATTCGGTATCTGGCAACGATGTTGGCCAAGTGGTATATCCATTCCACCATGTTTCTAGATAGATGGCATTGATACCGGTCTCTTTAATTTTCTTCACATGATCTCGAACCTGCTCCAAGTTCTTTTCCTTCGGCCTCATCCAGAGACCTCGAGTTTGTACTTTCGGAGACTCAAAATTCATGTAACTTGCATCCGTAACTTTCTGATCTAAATCATTTAGTAAATCCATTAACCCGTTGGTACCGCTTTCATTTAATCGCTGTTTGGCTAATTCATAAACGCCCTTTGCCTCTACGATCTTCTGTTCAATATCGGCATAAGGCACATCCATAAATTGATTCTTGGATAACTGGAGCCCCTTCTCTACGCTATCGATACTTATCGAGGCTTTATCTAAGTAAGATTCCGGCGTAAAAATAACCAACACTTCTTTTCTAGCAAAATCCAGACTCAATTTAGCTCCGACCAGTGCGTTGTTCTTTAACCATGCGTTTTTAACCCCATGACCGGATAATACATAGCCGCCTTCAGGAATTTTACTGTTGTTCCCGCCATTGTTCGTTACATATCCATCAGCGTTAACAATCACTTCATTGCCCCATGGGTTCGTGCCAGTCTCCTCGCCATAATTACGATTATAGACGATCAACTGATTCGACCCACGAAATCCTGGATAAGGCACATTGCCAACATTGTCCCAGCCTTCGGGATTATCTTCTTTTACTTTCGGATTAAATGCATCAAACGAGGTTATAGCGGCTTGGTAAATTAAACTATCCGTCACGAGCTCAACCTCTGCACCAATGCGCACTTGACCCGCTAGTTGGTTATAGAATGGACTTGCCGATTGAATCGACAGTACATATCCATCCGATGGAATAGAGGAGTTGTTATCAAGATAAGCCCCTGTGTTGGCATCGTATGCAATCGCCACGGCGTTGATCACCTTATTGCCAACAACTGTAAGCTCCATTCCCCAAGCATTCTGATTGGTGGTTGCGCCATAAGTAGGCTGGTACAACACCACTTCTCCCGATCCACGCGGTCCATTTATTTTATCAATGCCTACTGCAATACCATTCACTTTCAAATATTTGCTAGGCAGAATGGGAATATCTACGTTAATCGCTTGTACGGACTGCCCCACCTCCAAATTCAAGGATGACGCAGCGTTGCCAGAAGCCGAAATGACATAACCGTTCGCGGGAATGTAGGTTCCTCTCTGACCATGAACATCATATGTGCTTTTCACGACCGATACATCATTGGTGATGATATATTGAACGGTATCTTGAGAGAATGGTTTTGTCATCTCACCAAAATGTCGTGTATAGACCGCAATGGTGTTCGTCGGTTGATCCTGATCTACAACGTCGATCGGTATCGTTCCCTGCTCTGTGATGAGCTGTGGACCTCCGACCACCGGTGCAGGTAACGTGTAGCCAACAATCTCAACCGGATCTCCCGGCCTCATATTGTCTTTAATCCACTGTTCACTCGATCCGTGACCAAACAGTACAAAGCCATTCATCGGTATTTGTACTGCACCTTCACGATAAGTGACGTCCGTAACGCTGTAACTACCTTCGTGATAGACCACGACTGCAGCAGCCGCATAAGGGTTCGAATCTGTGAGCTTACTACTATTTTCTCGGGTAAACAGAATCATTTCATCTGAAGCTCCGATGGCTCGATTCACTGCTGAAATGCTGATGGTGTTGCCATTTGCAGCTTTCGCCGTGATGGCTTCATCGGCCAACACAGTCAACGACGTCCCTGAAAAAATGAGAGCAAAACATAAGATAAAAGACAGTGTATTCTTTAATCTCATTTTCAAACCTCCCCATGTTGTTCATGAAAAAACAGCTTCCCAAGCACTCCATCTTATGTACAACTGATCTCATCTACAGATCTACTTTTGCCGAGTTTTTTACAAGCATCACCTCCATCAATAATTATGGCGTATTCCTCTTGATCATAACAGACAACTCACATTCAAGGAAGAATATTTCCGCTTATTTTATAAATAAAATTAAATTTTTTCTCCATTTTTATCTTTACTCTATATGAACGGCATCCATTTCTCCCATAAAATGGAATCAGAAATGCGAAACGAGCCTTAGAAGCGATTCTAAAGGCTCGTTTTTTTGCGGACTTTATTGTTGATGTTTTTACAGTTACCTGCCCTCATAAGCATCCCCATACGACTCGAAATTGTCAGCCAACCAAAACCAATTTTCACCTTTACTAGCGTATAAATGCTCTAAAAAGCTTTTAGCAATAATCTGACTATCCCCTGGTGTTGCATGGGTTTCCAAAAAACTATCATAGCAATAACCTAAATGAGAAGCGCTTAAGTCGATGCTAATGTACTGGTTTATTTGTTCAGATTCAGCAATTAGATACCACTCGTTACTAATATCTCCTTCTAGTTCCTCCCAAATAACATCATCCTCTAGGTAAAGCCTCTTACTAGTTGGAATAAACTCATTTGAAGAAACTATTTTTATCCCATAAGGCTTATCTGAAAACATTTGTAAGGAGTCATAATGGCTAAAGAAATAATTCAAATCTTCTGGAGGAGCTGATTCATTTGTGAAGTCTGTTGTCCTCTTCACAAGTCTGCAATTACTATCCTGTTCAATTTTTTTAATAACCTCTATTATCTTCATAATTACTCCTTCAATCACAAATTTACTTGCACGTAGTATAAATATCGCTCAATGTACATCATCACTTCAATTCTGATCCTATTCAAAGTCTTGTTTGTTCAGCAAATTTGGAAAACTGGCTGTAATTGTTTCCTTCATTCCCTTGGTGTGTCGCGGCAATAGATGAAGTTTCCTTATATTTTTCAATTTTAGAATAGGCGTAATATCTAGGCTCTTATTCTCTAATGCCAGCATCAAAGATAAATACTCCAATCGCATTAATTCTCCAACAGGCCCAAAGCTTTTAACTGGCTTTCCCGTCCCGCTCATTCGTCCATGATTAAGACTTAATTCCTTTACATTCGATAATGATGCAAGCGCCGTTAAATCGTACAAGTGATTCATGCCATAGATATATAAGGTTTGCAGGTTCTGTAACCCTATCAGAAAGTTCAAATCTTTTACTTGGGGCAAATTCGCTAGAATCAACACTTCTAAGCTATGTAAACATGACAAATTGGGGAGATCCCCCATTTTTCCAGAGGAAATATGTAAGTACTTTAGATTCGGCAATGTAGAAAATATTCGTAATCGTTCTTCATCTAGATCAGTGAGGTAGATTCCCTCTACCATTTGATTACCGACCAGCGACTCATAATTCACATATTCCTTCTTAAATTTTTTCAGAGGCGTAAATAAATCAACAATCCGAGTATCTTCTTCCAATGTAGCAAGATCAAAGTTCTCTGCTCTCCTAGTCCCCTCCATAACACCCAAATGAGCATAATAGGAAACAGGAGATTTCTCATCCAGCAAATATCGCTCCCAGTTCATCTTGTTCGCTCACATCCTTCTAAAAGACGACCGTGCTGCATGAACACAGTCTGTCAGTATGTTCGTATTCAAGCAAATCGTAAAGAATAAGCTTTATTGTTGAACCATGATCCATTTTCAAAGGAATTTCGCGTGCCCACATTTTAATGTCATTTATCCATGCAGCGCTCCTCCTAATCAGAAATGATTCCTTTCTTTTTCAGGAACAAAAGCCAATCATCCTGTTCAGAATCCGGGATCACCCTGCAATATCCAGATCCAAACACAACATTTTGCATAAAGAAATCTAATTCTCCAAACCCATTCATCGCAGTTCCGTCTTCATCCAATTTATAAACATTCCCATCCATTCTGTTCATGAGCAATGGTTCATAAAGAATCTGGCCTATTGCTAACCATGATTCTTTGTCATCTTGAATATCTGAGAGCACATATTGATGACCCTCTAATTCACTGTAACTCCACAAATCAATGTCACCGCACCGTGCTCCATTTGTTACTTTTAATAAGTCGTAGTATTTCCCTAGCTTTAACGAATCAGCTTCTTCATGAATCCCCGTGAACCCATCATTTAATTTTCCAAAAACAATCGTTGAAGGATCTTCTTTTAAACCTTCTTTTAGGCAATCAATCATTTTTGTAATATCCTCGTTCATTCAAAATCAACCTCTCTACACTTTTTAGGGCGGGCATTTCATATATACTTTTAAGAATATTGCCAATAGCTTTTTATGGGGTTCTCAATCGAATCTTCTAACATTTGTGCATATAAATAGATAGCACCGAACGCAAAGGGATAACTTTTTCTTGGTTTTATGAGTGTATCTGGATACCCATCCTCATCGACCTGAAATATAAAATCAAAACCGTCATCATGCAACTCCGTATAATAATACTTTTCTCCCTGAATATGCCTTGGAGTTCCCCCAAATTTAATAAGAAAACGTTCCTCAAATGACGCTTTATCACTTAGTATGTTGGCTTCTGAAATATAGTGCTTTACTAAATCAGGATCGGCAAAAGTACCAAGTTTACTCTCTTCTGTTTTAGGATGTTTCATTGTTAATAATGAACAATTGGGATATCTATTTTTCGAAATACGATCTTCAAAATCTTTAGGAGCAAAAATGGAGATCATCTCAGTTTCATCAAAAGGGTTAACGATAGAACAATAAAAATACCTCTGCATATCCTTATTAACCATGCCTTCTAGTTCATCAAAATAAGCCGGTGCATTCCCTCCGATCCATCCATTACGGCTATCCTTTTCACTCGTTTGAAAAAGCATACACTCTTTTCGTTCTTTAAGGCTTTTTAAATCTCTCATTGTAATCCCCTTTCTCTATTTACATTTCATGTGATATCGTCCTGTTCATCTTCTCACCATACTTCGACACCAATCGAGTTAAATCCTACCAGAAAGGGGAATGGCTATGCTTAAAACGTCAAAAACCTGCACAAAGACAGGCAGGAACAATTGCACTGAATCGGCAATTCCAGCAATATGAGGCTAAACGCATTGTAGTCAGCGACCTAACCTATGTCAAAGTCAAAAACAGATGGCACTACATCTGTATGTTGGTCGATCTTTTTAATCGAGAAATTATTGATTTCAATGTGGGGCCGAAAGACGCTGCACTCTTAGTAATGCCTTCAGCATCTGAAATTGGACACCGAATTTACGGAACACTAGGCTATATGAGCCCAGTTGATTTCAGAAATTGGCCCTTAAAAAGTTGTCTAGTTTGGTGTTGACAGTCCAGTTAGCTGATGTTGTCTCTTCATTAAATCAGCTTACATATTGCCTTTTTTTCCTATTGTTATTTCTCCTTCATGGTAATTCTCAATGATAATTCCTTCATCAAAATTTATAATCCATGTATCAAATCCTACAGCAACTATATCTTCAAAATTTTTTATAATATCTTCTATAGTCGTTTCTATTACCGGCAAGTTGTTCTCATTCCAGATAATAAAGTATTTTTCGGTTATATCAATAGAATAAATATTTAACTCTGAAGGCTCTTTAATAGTGAATTTATGGGGGGTCAAGTTCCAATCAACCCTGCCCCACTTAGTAAAAATAAATTCGTCAACCATCTGCTTAACTAGTTCTTGTGATTTTTCATGACTACATATACGAGAATTTACATCAAGGACCTCAATACACTCGTTAAATAAATTTCCATATGAAACATCTTTTTTTATTTTTTTCTTAAGTTGTTCAATTCTAATCTTACGGGCGTTCTTATCTTCCATTTACCATCATCCTTGATAATCTTCTTTGTTATAGTAGCTAGGCAATTTCAGCTAACGTTCTTGTATCTACGAACCCGAGAAGCTTAAGGGAGCAACGCGACCGAGTCCGACGGGCTTAGCCTCGCAAGGCTGCCTGCTGAATTCACTTCCCCGAATCACCTCTTGCAGACCAAGGGGAGGCCAGTCCCCCGTTGCATGAACTTGGTGCTATCTGATGGCTGGACCTTCTTCGAATTGCTCAATCAAACTCATCAATTCCAAGAGATTGGACACTTCTCCAGTCGGGCATACTTTCATCTGCTTCAACTTTTCTTTATCTGATCGATAAGCTATGAACCTTATCCCTGCGCTTATCGATGCCTTCCCATCTATCCATGAATCACCTACAGAGAGCCATTCATTCGCTGAATGCTTAAACTCATCCAACACTCGCAAATAGCCATCAGGTGAAGGCTTCAATGCTTTGATTAACTCCCTACCAATAATGAAATCAAAGTATTCAGAAATATCATTATCTCTTAATGCGATTCCTGCAGCTTCAACAGAATTATTCGTTACAATTGCAAGTTGATATCTACCTTTGAGTTTACTAAGGACCTCCACAGCACCAGGCTCCAAGTCTGCCCCCTTCATTCCACACACTTCATGCTTCTTAGCAATATCCCACATATCATTTCGTAACTCTTCACTCATTCGATTCGTTTGTATTGCTTCTTCAACAATAGTTGATGTTGTATGGTAACTAAGATCATATCCATCGCTTAGAATCTCTTTCGATACGAGAAATTGATAGGTTGCATTCTTCATGGCTTGGAAGTCAATTCTTGATCTTAAAATAGTATTATCCATATCAAATACAATGCCTTTTAATGGATGCTTCATAGGATTGTGAGCTGACTCCACTTCTCTGCTTACCTATTCATACGAACCAAAGTTGTAGCCGGAGCGGATATACGGTCTAGGCCATCTTAGATCAACTAGATAATTCTTTTCTATATTACATCCTTGTTATTCGCAGAATAGGATCGTATTGATGGAAATTCTTGTGATTCAATTTTAAAATATACATTATCTTCAGACCAATCATCCCAACCTTCAGCTTTAGAATGTGGAACATTCGATACATAATATCTTAAATCAAATCTTTTAATAAGCCTGGTTGTAAACTCTTCAATTCCCTTCAATTGACCCTTATTATCCATGCCGAATAGTCGCTCTCTCCATACGGAAGATACAATTACTGCATACACAACATCTACGAGATGCTCTTTATGTTTTTTCTTTCTTATTCTTTTATTTATATCAATTCCTCCTAGTTATACTTCAATTATTAATTTTAACTTGCCTTGATGTCATATAACGTTCTTGTGTCTCCGAACCTACAATGTCTTAAGGGATCTACATCGTCCAGCCGCAACGCGGCGTAAATACAATTTTAGATGAGTTCATCCACATCTTCTAATTATCCCCTCCAAAAGCTTTGGTTTATGCTTAATAAATTGTTCTATTAATTGCTCACCAAATATTGTAATACTGCGTTCCCAAGGATGACCTAAAAGGCCAAAGCTAAAATCATTGGATAAGAATAAGGAATAATCTCCATCAGGATAAAATGAAATTCTTTGGTACGTGTCTTGTAGATATGGAGAGTAATAAAACGATTCATGC
Source organism: Paenibacillus sp. ACRRX (assembly GCF_022346885.1). GTDB lineage: Bacteria > Bacillota > Bacilli > Paenibacillales > Paenibacillaceae > Paenibacillus_B. The sequence continues at coordinate 835,861 of NZ_JAKRNK010000001.1, read as the reverse complement.
TGCCAATCAAGAGCATATATGTATTCTTCTGGTTCTAAACAAGTTCTTAAAGAACTTGCACAAAATTCTTCAAATTCATCGATATCTTCATCATGATAGATCTTCTTTATTTCAAAAGTTACAAATGGACTATTTACAGTAAATGTAGGCCAGTCCTTAGGATATACAGTTGGCTTGAATGAAAAATCTATATAGAATCTATCCCATACTCTTCTATATTCATCATCCTCTAATGAAATCCAATTATTCATTAGCTTCACCTCGTTCTACCTAGATTGTGTTGTAAAAGATGTTTTTTATGTACGTCTGATCTCCATAACGAATCACCTTTGGATAATCAGATATCTCCTGTTTCAATAAATCATTACTCTCATTTATTTTGCTTTTAACCTCTGCCCTTGAGTAAATACGATATAGTACATTCTTTACTTCTCTAAAATTATGAATTGAACTGCGTACTCCTAGTTTCACCATATTGTATTGATCAGTAAAATCATGAAACAAATCGATTAATATAAAACTTTCCCTATCATCTTTATCAAAAAATACATAAACATCCCCTTGACCTACACTGTAAGGTCCTTCGCCATATGATAGATATTTATGATACAATTCTGCTAGATCGATATTGATATGAAATAATCTTATTAATTCCTCAAAGCTAGATGCCTCATCTGCTTCATCTATCAAATCAAAAAACGGCAAATAAAAGGATATTTCAGTATAACTCTCCATTTTTATTTCCTTTCTTTCTTAAGATGAATAATCCAGATCAGTGTTAGTCGAATTTTCTTTGAATATCCCTCACAATATGATTGGTTTATATTTTAATCCTTCTTCTATGATCTCTTCCGGAGATAGATCTTGATAGTATATTAAATCAGATATATCAGGCATCATCATATTCGCTGTTAATACTTCCAAATAAAAACTAGTGTCATTTCCATATGTCTCTATATCTAGGATTCTTCTAACCAATTCAATTAATTCATCTTTCGTAATTTCATTCATTTTCACCGGATAAGGGTTACTAGCTTCGTTTACAAAATCATCTATCGAAATGGAACGCCAGTAATTTGAAAAGTAATACTCGTCATATTCTCTTCCCGTCAATTTATTGAATTCTTCAATTTCAGCAAAAGCTGTTTTTCCACTTTCTAGTAACAACTCAATTTGTTCGATTTTTGATTTTAATAGGTTTTTAAATTCATCAGTTCTATTTATCGGTTCTAATTCTTTTCGTAATTTCATTTGTTGTAACCCCCTCCATTTTTCTATATTCAACACCATGAATATGTATCAGCAATTCCGCCCAATTCGATTATTATAGCTTTGATTTTATCCATCTCTTTAATTCCTCTCGAATTTCATATAACGTTTCTTTCCATCACGAACCCGAAAGGCTTAGTAGCATAGCGACTGGCCACGATGCAGTTAGGAAAAGGGTTGTTCGCTGATTTCACCGCACTGCTTATCTCTTAGGGCAAAGCCCACAGCGAAGACAGCAGTAGATACAGTGTTAGTGTTATACGATGGTATTTTGAAAATACCCAGATCATTGCCTCTTTATCATCATTTGAATGAGTTCCCTATTATCGCCTGCATCTGGTTCAGCATTATCCCAATCTTGACCATACATCATGTCAGTGTGTCTGATAAGAAAGTCGAGTTCAATCCATCGATTCTCAATAATCAACTCAAAAACATATGCGATTTTATTAACCATAAACTTATTAAGCGTTTTCATATCTTCCTGAGAAAGTTGGTTCTTCGGACCCGCATGCATTTCTTCAATAGGACCATTTCTAAAAGCAAAATGCGTAATTGCTTTTGAAATCACTGTTAAATTATCACTAACCATTAGAGTATCTTTATATTTTTCATTAACTTCCTTTGCTTCGTCAGTCTTCGCTAGAAGTAATTCATCAAGTATAGAATTCCTTATTGTGATCCCGAATTTCCTTCTTCTGTATGTGATTTTAGATTCTTTAACTTCAAATAATTGTGAGATAAGGTAATCTGACAGTTCTTCTTCAATAAACAGGTTCTTAAGTAGTTCTGGGGTGAGTTCTTCTAGATTTAATTTTTCACCTGCTTCTTTTCTTGTTTTAAGTTCTTCATATAATTTCATAGCATATACCTCCTACTATTAAATTCCTTGCACTATCATATAACGATTTATTATTCGCAACGTCCATTGCCCTTAGAGATCTCTTATCTTAGGGAGATCGATGTATCCACCTGACTCCACATCTCAGCCAATATCCCCGGACGAACCGCAGCGTGAATATAATGTTATAGGGGCCTTGGCTTCATCGATGTTCTTACTCAATTTGCATTTTGGTTAGACGATGATTGTCATTAATCATTCTGGTTGGACAGTTTCTGACTAATAAAGATTTCATTCAAACCGATAGTAGTAGCTATTGCAAAATCCGTTAATTTACTATCATATTTGTGGATCTCAAGGCTCTTGAGTTTGAATTTGAAATTACCTATTGCCAGATCACTATCATTGTATTTATATTGAATAAACATTTTCAAACCATCATAGATGGAACATATAACCATAGGGAATGCTAATTCCCATTCAATATCACCTCTCAAATCATCTTGAAGTCGTGCCTCATTTTCAAAGACGATGCCTCCTTCATAAGGCTCAATTACGAAATCAATGATGGCGAAACGTCCTGGCGGCCCAGACTGTCTAATGTATCTAGCCCGTTGTTCAACACGTTCTACTACAGAAATAATCGATACTTTGTCTTTTTCATAAGGTGGAAATATCCAAATTTTATTTACCACTCGTAATGCCCCCATGTCATTCGCCAAATAATACTGAAGTTGCGCTTACCTAACCCATTAACTTAACAAGGCAAAATCAACAATAAGCGTTATATCGGATCGGTAAGCTATGAGCTTTATCCCTACGTATCTCTATGCCTTCCCATCTATCCATGAATCGCCTACAGAGAGCTATTCATTTGATGGCTTCAACAGAATTTTCTCGTTACAATTACAATCTGATATCTACCTTTGAGTTCACTAAGGACCCTCAAATGGCAAAGCCCGCAGCATAGAGATGATGCTATATGATCGATCTTCTTGGATAACTTTCATGATCATTGTATTTATATGAATTTTTGTTATCCAGTTAAATCTAGGCATAATAACCTCCTTCTAACAGATAAGTTGTTGTCTCTTTATAATGTTTATAGATCTTACTGAATGCTCTGTTTGCCTTATGTTGATATTTTCCATCACTTAAGCATGGCCTAATTACTTTCACTACTTCCGTCATATTCGTATCACTTGGTAACTCACCAGATATTAATTTTTCTAAGTCTAATTGAAACATCCCTTCAAAGTTTTCAGAACAATCCCCGTACACATATATTGCTTTATTATCATCCATTTTTAGTAATTTAAATAGGATACAAAATGCCATTGGACTAACACCCTTCAATCTTATTTATAATTTGCAGCCGATACTTCATATAACGTGCTTGTGCCTCCGAATCCTCAACGCCTTAATCCCGCCACGACGCAGCATAGATACGATGTTAGGTGAAGTTCATCCACGCCTACTATTATCCCCTCCAAAATCTTTGGTTTATGCTTAATAAATTGTTCTATCAATTGTTTACCAAATATTATTATACCGTGTTCCCAAGGATGACCTAAAAGGCCACAGCTAAAATCATTTTTAAGAAAAAGTAATAATCTCCATCAGAATAAAATGAAATTCTCAGTGGCGTGTCTTGTAAATATGGAGAATAACAATACGATTAATGTTGCCATTCAAGGGCATAGATATATGCTTCCGGTTCTAAACAATAAAATACGAAATTATACCAATTTCCAAACTAAACTCAGCATCGATGTATAACCTACACATAAACACTAACCAGTTATTAAAATATATTTCAAACAAATTCTTCAATTAACTTCTATTACGCATAGAACTGATTATTCTCGTATAACCACAAAATTAATAACTGTTTCCGTACGAATTGGATCACTTAAATGTATTTTTAATTGGTTTGCTATAGTTCCATTCAATTATTTTTATCCCAAAATATTTCTCTAATTGTTCTTCTGTGAGTGGCGTAGAATCGAAATGAGTTTCATTTGGCTTAATACTATATTCTTCGATGTATTTTATTTGAGGCTTTTCGGAAAACGAACCATCTGGATCACCCATAAAATATCTTGCAAGACCATAGTTATAGAACACTTCAACTCTAGAATTGACTCTATTAGGTTTGAGCACAGAGTGTACATTTTCATCACTTAAAATCGAAATTCTGTTCGTTCCGCTTTTTAAAAAGTCATCCCATTTTCGTATATAACCCAATCCACTATTTGAAGAGATTTCTCGAAAATCACAAACTACAATGTCATTTATGTCATACACTTTTCCGTTCAATTCGTATTTTAAATGAAACGGGAATTCACCATGCTTTATGGTTGGAGGCAGTGGTTTTCCACAACCGTTTAAACTGACGATTATTATTGCCATGATCATAATTAACGCTAATATTTTTCGCATATGCACCTCAGAAAATTATAAATTATCTTTGTCTCAACAACATCATGTAACATAAAATCATTGCAGAAATACCGATAGAATGCATTCCTATACAGCATCACTCTACCTAATGAACTGTCTATTTTTGTTGGTAACAAAATAAATATCTTATTTCAATGATATCAAAATATTTCTATAAATATTAAAAAAAACTATCTTTAACCAAGATTTCATCTAACTTTCTTGTCTCTACAGTTCTGAGAGGCATAAGGCGCGAATGTGCCGGATGTATTCGCAACTTGGTATTGTAGGGTTTCCTGATTCATCTTCTCCAAAATCTACGGATAGACCAAGGAGAGAATATAACACAGCGTAAATACGGTATTTCACGATCTGGCATCTTCTTCGCGATACTTACCTTACTTATTGCCGACAATAATTGTTGCATATTTACTTTCAGTTTACTGAAGTGACTGAATTTGAAAACCAGTTGATAGAAAAATACAAACATATTCTTCCAATTCAATTGGATGAAGCTTTACCTTCCTGCTTCCATAATCAAACCAATCATCATCTTTACTTACTGATAAAACAAATAATCTATTATCCTCAAGTGAATGGAAAATAATACGGAGCGCTTTCTCTTTTTCTTCTATGTGCAAAGATGTCAATACACTACACGTTAGATCAAAAGTATCCGTGGGAATAAAATCATTAATATCAGCCATTACTAGCTCAATGTTTGAACATGTACATAAATTTGACCCTACTATATCCAGAATCTTTGTTGAGATATCAATACCAATAAAATACTGATAACCTTCATTTACAATCGATTTTGCTATCCTACCTATTCCAACTCCAACATCTAATACGATTTTGCTATCTGCTTTTACAGCATCAAAAGAATGGGATTATCCCATCTATTCATATAAGCTTGTAATATTGGAGGGTCTTCTAATGGATCATAGGATCATATCCTCCATTAATCAGCCGTTGGTAATACTCGAGAGTGCTAACTATCATCATGAGTATACCGACCTCTTCTCTTTTAGTAGTATTAATATGCTCATGTCGTATAATGTTGTTGTATTCGCGACGTCTCTTTCCCTTAAATTGCTCTTCCCTTAGAAGGATCAATATGTCCGGCTGCTTACACTTCTCCGAAATCCTCCTGCCTAATCGAAATGACCCGATGCGACTGTTATATGTGTGGTAAACGTCATTCTGAAATACAATCACCAAGGTTCTTTAATCCATGTTTCTCTTCGAGCTATAAATAATTCATTCTCCTGAAGCTTCGAGAAAAATATTGCCTCATCGATAACTTGATCATAATTCATATTGCCTTTATTTATTATGGCAGCATCAAACATCCATATATCATCCAAGTCATTCTGCATTAACGCTTCCCAAGGACGACCATCCGCTGCTTCATTAGTAAAATACACACCAGAATGATTAGGGAGATGTGAGAATGCAGTCAATACCTTCCAAATCACTGATCTAAGCTCTTCTCTTAAGACGTAGTCGTAAGAACTTTGTACAATCTCCTCTGTCCAAAAAAGAAGGCTAACTTCAAGCCAAGATTGCTGCAATTCTTTGATGCTTTTTGAGGTCCAACCCATAACAAAAGGACGAATGTGTAAAAGATGTCCATCCATCATAAGTTCTTTTGTATCTTCACCTTCACTCACATACATAGAGCCGTCCTCATCCATTTCCCACTCTAGTCCACGAAAAGTAGATACTATTTCAGCGTCTTTAATCCCACAGTCATGTAATACGTTTATAAAGTCATGCATGATCTCTTTTATATTGGTTTGATCGCACTTTATATAAGTTTGAATTTGAGAATATTCCGGCATCGTATCCCTCATTTCATTGTTGCGTGTATTTCACCAAACTATTTGTCCGAACTTCTTCAACAATTCCATATTATGAAAATAAATGAACTTCGTAAATACCTCCTATATCGGCAAGGAGTATATATTAAAAAAACCGCGATTTAAGCGGTTTGCAAGGCCTATATAACATCAGTGACTTTCCTATTGTGTCATCAAGAGAACATGCTTGCTTTGCCATCGAACGTATTTATATACAGTTAATATGAAATGCTTCCTATCCTAATCCCAATCCATATACGATTGAACTTTTAGCTTTTCATTTCCGCAATCAGGACAGTCCAGTTGGATATCCACTATGTAGTCAATAGGCTTTGGCGGCATTAAAGCCGAGCAGCGTGGACAAGTATAACGATTGGTGTAAGCATCGCTATCTGAATTGATGTGCAAATACACCTCATTTAGCAGATAACGACACGACTGACAAACATATAGGCCGTCAAAACATTCAAACGACGCTTCCTTGTCCGTTTGAATGAACTCTCTGATTCGTTGTCGACCGACGTCATCCTTGTACCATTCTAGTATGGAACTCAAACTACAATAGTTGAACCCGAATCCTATGTATATATTTTGGCTGTATGCGCAATGCCCGCAGCTCAATTGATAAGCCACTCCCATTAGTTCAGCCTCCTTTATGTTGTTCTACATTTTTTAAGATCACCCTCTGTTGAATTTACAACTTCCTGCGATTGCTCTTGTTCAGAAACGATCTAGTAAAATAAAATGAAAGTCCAACTGACAACAATAAAGCAATCAAGCTCTTTAAGTGATAATCGGAAATCATAGTTGAAACAAACGCATTAACAAATACTTGAATGATGATCAACAAGACCATAAAAACTGCAACCGCATATAGAACCCTCTTTGCATTTATCACTTTATTATTCCCTCCACATAAATCTCTCAGTGACTGTCATTTAAATTACCTATTCCATATTATGAGATTCGATAGACTTCGTAAATACCAAATCGCACATCAGTTAATCCTACAAAAAAACCGCGATTTACGCGGCATGTGATGTTTATATTAACTTTAGAATTGGAATATTCATCTTCATGATCGAGCTCGATCCCGCTTATTCATTTTCACATTCTGTATTTAAATATCAAGCGTTAGTTTTTAAAAGCTAATCCTTCATTCTGCAGAGCAGCCCTAAGTTTAGGCAAAGATGCCGGCCCCATACCGTGAAATTGCAAGATTTCTTTTTCCGTATATGTCGAAAGCTGTTCTAGTGAGGTTATTCCATTGTGTTCCAATGCTCGCCGCGCTGGTGCCGAGAGAAGAGCAAGAAATCCGTTTACCGGTTTACGTTCTTGCTCACAGATCGGGCAGGTTGGACAATCGCTACTTTTATAGTATTGATGCCCTTTTTTACAAGTCCTTAACGTTTTGTTTGTTGTCGCCATGTTTATCTGTCACCCTTCTTTGTGAGTATCCACTCACTTGCTTTATACATATACTTCATTCCGTCAGTCTTCGCTGCACATACTCCGTTCTTTGAGTTTCGCATACTATACAAGACACGCTTCTACTTTTGATTCAAGCACTTCTGCCATTTTCAAATAAATATCAGGAGTAAGCTTCCCATGCGCTACTACTTCTCCACGAGGTACACAGCAGCAAAATGGTGCTACGTTATTTTTTTAAAACCGCTTCGTTAAATAAGTATGCTCTTACTAATTACTTGTTAAAATAAATGACGTTTTTAGTTAAAGTATAGTTTTAATAATTTTTCCATTTGTAAGCTATTTTTATCGTTGATAACAATAAAATATGGTAATTGCCACTTTTGTGTTGCAATAGCTTGTGTACTATTTGGGGTATCCCAACTTGGGTAAACTCTAATTGCCATTTTCCCTTTTGCAGTAGCTGATTTAAAAATATTTTGTTGTACAAGGACTTCTTTTGGGAAAACGAATTGTCCAAAATATTGATTATTAGTGGTAAAGGTATTAATAACTATTAAATCAGGAGTATTCTCGTATGAAAACGCTTGATTTTTATGATCTATATCTTTTTCCCAAAAGGCAACAAACTGTCCTGTCTTAGCAGGTGTTATTTTTGCAACTCTAAATCTAACCGATTTAGAATTTAGCTCAAATACCCCGGCTCCATATTCCGAATTTTGAGCTTCTTCTCGAACAGAACTTACCGTTAAACCATTAGGTTTGTACAGCGTTTCATTTACAAATGTTAGCGCCTTATAGAAATTATTCATCGCCATACTACTCCTTTTTATACTACAAAATACAATACATAACATTAGCACCCGGAACGACAGAATCCGTCTTACAGTGCTTCTCGCTGAATATGTAACTACTATCTTGTCGTTCCATATCCCATCCGGTACATACAGTAATACAATCTCTAACATATCACTTGTAGTTAGTATTAATCCATAAGTTCACCGATTAATTCCTTAGTTATCAGCTATCCAACCAGAAAAGTGTGCAGGGTGTGAGAAAAGTCTACCTATATTCTTTCTTGTCATTATGATCTATCCGAAGATTTCACGAATTTGTTACGTCATTTCAATTTTCCTTGGCTTAGCCACCAAGTGACCTACTTACACCCCGAATTAAAGAACTATCTTGTCTGAGCGTCAGGCCTAATCCTCACCTTCACTCCCGCTCCCTACGTCACTTTTATACCCAGCAAGCAGCTCAACTCCTCATAAAAATAGCCCCTGTCCCATTGGACAAAGGCTATCCGTACACTGAACATATATCCCGCACCTACCAATGCTCAATCTTAATCGTTGATGAATGTGAACCCACCTTATCCTGCACAGCGTTCTCCCCATCACGATATCCGATCGCAATAAGCCCTACTACACGCTCATGGCTCCCAATGTCCGTCAGTGACAATATCTCTTTGCAAGGGGAGAAATCACCCGCTTCCCAATACATGCCCAGGCCACGTGACCATCCCAACAGCTGCACGTTGCGCACTAGACAGCAGGCCGCCGCATAGTCCTCACTCGCAATGTGGGCGTTTTTTTCCTGGCGGGCTGCAACGATAAGTATTCCTGCTGCTCGCTCCATGATGGCTCCAAGTTCCGAGCTGCGCTCCTTGGCTATAGCTTTGGCAAGTCGCTTTTGTGCGGCATCCGTTGTATAACGAAAGCTCCACGGTTCTCGGTTACGATGGTTCGGCGCCCAGACTGCATCATCTAAAATCTCCATAATCAGCTCTTGCGGAACAGGCTGCGCCGTATAATCTTGAATCGGTTGCCAGTCGAGTATCATAGACCGGATCGTTGTCATTAGTAAGTTCATCCCTTTCAGTCAACAGCGTAAATTTTTGGTTCGCAGCTATCCGCGGTTTTGCCTTTGGAACTTTGTCGTACGCTCCTACATAACACAAGCAATGGAGCTGCTCCTCCTCCTGAAGCCCTAGGCCTTTCTTTAAGGAAGGATGCTGTAACATTTCATCCGTACCCCATACCATCCCTATACGCTGTTCCCAAGCCAACAGCGAAAAGGTATGCAGTAAGGAGCTCACTGCTGCATCATTTCGCTCCCTCCGTTGTATATCCATGTCTCGTCGTGTAATAACCGCAAGCAGAGCTGGAATTTTCACAATTCGGCTAATCATAAATTGACTTACTTTATTCGGTACCCACTTATACAGTTTCTGCTCCGTATAAATGCTCATGACGGCTTCACCTACCTTGCGCTTGCCCTCTTCGCTCGTAGCCAGCAAGAATCGACAGGGCAGTTCGCCAAATTCTTTTTCACAGGATACCGCAGCAGCAGCCAATAAGGCTTCTATACGATCAGAAGACAACGGTTCCGACTTATAGCTCCGAATCGTCCGTCTTTCCCGGATTACATTTGAGACTACAGACTTATACTGATCCATATCCTTTTAATCCTCCCTGCTCATATTCAGAATTGTTGTCTCCATTATATCGATATTGATAATCATTATCAATTAATATATAAACAATTTCCGTTTTTTCTACGAAAGCACCGAATATGGACTGCTTCAATCTGATTTTTTTGGATGTAGTAAACCATCAAAAAAGAGCTAGGATAGAATCATAGCAAAATAAAATTTAGGTGTTAATGGAGAAGAGAAAGGAAGCTACTAAATATGAGACCTATAATTCATGCACAAAGAAACTGCGAGGATCAGGAAAAGATTAACGATTTTTTGATTAATACCCGAACAGGCTTATTAGGCTTGGCCGATGAACTTCAACCGTATGTCATCCCATTAAATTTTGTTTGGTGGAATTCATGCATCTACTTCCACGGCCTGAGCAGCGGCAGGAAAGTTTCCATAATCGAGCAAAATAATACTGCTTGTTTTACGGTATTCCAAGAGTTTGGTACCGTGACTGATCCAGTCCCAGCTAAAACAGATACAGCCTACATGAGCGTAATGTTGTTTGGAAGCGTGGAAAAGGTGCATCAACTTGACGATTCGACAGGTGTTCTTCAGCAATTCCTGAACAAGTATGTACCCGGTTTTTACGACCGTCCATTATCGAAAGTTCATGTTGATAAATACCGTTCGTCTCTTGATAATCAAACAGTATCTGTATATCGCTTGCAACCACACACAATAACAGCGAAAGAAAATCCTGTACACGAGCAAAACCTGTTTTACCCGGGAAAATCAGTTTCCAATTCCAGCAGCTGACGCGGTTTCGGTGTTGGAGTGCCGCACAACAAACATGGCTATTAAGGCTGCTAGCAACCTTTATAGCCATGCAAGTAAATTGAATCTTTCTTTTCCCTGTCACGCTGCTCTATTTGGACAAAGCATACTCCAGACGCAATTTAGCAGCCAAATCTGTTTACGAAGCATGCTAAACGCTGCTATCTCTAATATACCCGTCAGTCACAATATCTTGCCGAAGCATCACGATGCCTATATTCAAAATATGTCGTCTCTACCCCGCCTAACTGCTTTTATTGCAGCAAGCACACTATGCCCCAAAACAAAGCTGTGAGGGAAAGTGCCTGCCCACCGCCCCTAGAGCCTTGAGTACAGCGGGAATTGAGATGTCAGCTCGCGAACGCTGCCTGCAATCTGTGCTTTGACCGTCTCACTCTTGGGATTTTTGAAGGCAAATCCAATTAGGCGAGCGATCTCTTTCATTTCTTTTGGCCCTAATCCACGTGTTGTCATGGCTGGTGTTCCAAAGCGAATGCCGCTGGTGATAAGCGGGCTTGCCGTATCATGCGGAATGGCATTTTTATTGGCCGTAATCCCCACGTCATTGAGTATCGTTTCCGCCTCTTTCCCAGTGAGCCCCCAATTTCGCAAATCAAGCAATACAAGATGGTTGTCCGTCCCACCGGAAACGACAGTCAGCCCTTCACTTTGTAGAGCTTCTGCCAATACATGGGCGTTTACCAGCACGTTCTTCATATAGGTTCTGAAATCCGATTGCAGAGCCTCCCCCAATGCTACAGCTTTTGCAGCAATAATATGCATAAACGGCCCGCCTTGCGATCCTGGAAACACCGCTTTATCAATAGCCTGCGCCCACGGTTGGCGGCACATAATCATACCGCCTCTTGGTCCACGCAGCGTCTTATGTGTAGTGGTTGTAACGAAATGGGCATGCTGCAGTGGGTTCGGATGCAGCCCCGCTGCAACTAGCCCTGCAATATGCGCCATATCCACAAAAAACAAGGAACCAATTTCGTCCGCGATTTCAGCAAACTTATCAAACTCAATTGTCCGGGGATAAGCGCTTGCGCCAGCTACAATCATGCGCGGACGGTGCCTATGGGCAAGTTTGCGCACTTGGTCCAAGTCAATACGTCCGGTTTGTTCACTCACGCCATAAGGCACAAACTGATACTGCTTACCTGAAAAATTCACCGGGCTTCCATGGGTCAAATGACCGCCATGGGATAAATTCATACCCAAGATGGTGTCACCGGGCTTTACGGAAGCAAAATAGACCGACATATTCGCCTGAGCGCCCGAATGAGGCTGGACGTTGACGTGTTCAGCACCAAAAAGTTCTTTGGCACGCTGAATGGCTAGTTCCTCAACCACATCAACATATTCACACCCCCCATAATATCTCCTGCCTGGATAGCCCTCCGCATACTTGTTTGTCAATACCGTACCTGCAGCTTCCATCACAGCTGGACTCACAAAATTTTCAGATGCAATCAATTCGATTTTATTCTGCTGACGTGCGAGTTCTTGCGAAATGGCATTTGCCACTACCTTGTCTTGTTGCTTCAACGCTTTCATAGGAATGGTCCTTTCTGCTGTTTATTTTGGCCTACCTATTTTGTATCTAGTTTCAGATTGCAGATGAGGGTCTTTGTATGATAAAATGCCAACTATTGGATTGTTAAATATGTTCATATATTTATCATTTAAACAGTCCATAATTGACATGTTATACATTGGAGGTCAGCCCAATGCTAAAAATCAACCGAGACGATAACCGTCCCATTTGGCAGCAATTGCTGGATCAAGCGATCCATAACATTACGACTGGAAAATGGCCGCCAGGCGAGCTGCTGCTCCCTACTCGCGAGCTTGCCCAACTGGTAGGAGTGTCGCGTTCGACGATCCAGATCGTATATGAGGAGTTGTACAGCCGCGGATACACCAACACTTCTCGTCGAGGGGGAACAAGAGTGAGTGATTGGACATATCGTCCACCTTCCTCCGCGTCCGTTTCTCCTCAAGGACCGCTTCACCCCGAATTGCCCGCCTTGGATGCAACTGTCAGACATCTGCAGAATTGGCTCCATGGCAAAGAAAATAGCTTTGCAGACATTGATTTCAGCCCTCACGAGCCTTATTTGGATGACCATTTCCATAAGCTCTGGCGCCAATCGTTTGTACAAGCCTCAGCAAAGTCTGACTTGACTCAATGGGCTTATGGCAGCGCCTATGGCTTTGAGCCGCTGCGCGAACAAATTCAACGCTACTTGTCGCTTACGCGGGGCGTCCATGTACAGATCGACCAAATTGTCTTAACTTCTGGTGCCCAGCACAGTCTTGATCTGATTGCCCAAGCGCTCTTGCAACAAGGAGATACCGTTTCGGTGGAAGATCCCGGCTTTCCAGCCTCCTGGATGGCAATGAAATATCGGCACATGAAGGTAGATCCCGTACCTGTCGATGAGCACGGCCTGCAAGTAAATTGCATTGATCCCAAGTCCAAGCTTGTCTTTGTTACCCCTTCGCATCAATGCGCGACAGGCGTCATTTTATCGGAACAACGCAGGCAGCAATTGCTGCATCTGGCCGCTCAACGTCCATCTTGGATTGTTGAGGATGATTATGACAGCGAATACCGCTACCGTGGCGATCCGCTTCCGACCTTATTCAGCCAGTTGCCGCAAAACACGTTGTATATGATGAGTTTTTCTAAGATGGTTGCTCCTGGCATCCGAATATCGGCGATTGTCGGCCCCAAAGCGGCCATTCGCCAAATTGCCCAAGTACAGGAACTCGTGTATCGCCACCTTCCAATTATGGAGCAAGTAACACTTGCCCATTTTATTGAGCACGGCTACTTTATACGCCATATGCGCAGAGTCCGAAACGTATATCGCCGCCGGCATGAAGCGATGACGAAAGCAATCAGCGCAACCGGTCTGGGCCAACGCTTTACGCTAAGCGGCGTAGAAACGGGACTGCACATGCTGCTTGAAGCCGAGGCGTCATTTGACGAAGAAGCTGTGGCAAATCAAGCGCTCAAACACGGGGTTAAAGTGTATCCACTTAGTATGTACTGCCTAGAAAGCAATCGTAAGGGATGGGTGCTGGGCTTTGCCAAAGTGGATGAGGCCACCATTAAAGAAGGCATTTATCGCCTCTCAGAGATGCTTTTGTAAAGCATACACCTCCTATTCATAGGAACCCGATGCCAACAAGCTTATTAGGCAAGTTGCTTCTGGCTCGGAATATGAAACAGATTGGACACATGCCATACTTGTTCCCGTTTATGATTTCTGGCCAGCTTGATAAGAACCGTCCGCAGCATACCGCTCTCTTCGGAATTGTCCATGTATGAATATGTGGGCTGTCAAGCCTGCAACCAATCCCCAAAATGCGCCGCCAACTCCAAGCAGGGTGACATTGGCGGCTGTCGCCAAAAAAGTAATGAGTGCAGTCTCGCGGCCTTTTGGCTCCGCCAAAGCATTGGCCAAGCTGCCGCCTATTGTGCCAAGCAGCGCCAACCCTGCCAATGTCGCTATAAATGTGGCGGGAAGGATGAGGAAAAGCGAAGCCAGCGTAACCCCAAATACCCCGACTAGTATATAAAAGAGGCCGCAGGCAATTCCTGCAAGGTAGCGCTTTTTCGAATCTTCATGCGTGTCTTTCCCTGTACAAATCGCTGCTGTAATGGCCGCTACATTAAAAGCATGCGAGCCGAATGGGGCTGCAAGGAGCGATCCCAAGCCCGTTATAGCCAAAATGGGATTAGCGCTTGTCTGAAACCCGTCGTTGCGGAGCACCAGCATTCCTGGCATATACTGTCCCGTCAATGTAATGATAAACAGAGGCAGTGCCACACCTAATAACGCATGCAATGAGAATTCTGGAACAACAAATATCGGTGCAGCAGCGGCCAGCTTGATATTGCTGAAATCGGCTTTCCCTGTACTAACCAAATAAACCAGACCGATTGTCAAAATACCTACGATCGCATACCGTGAGGTAAAACGCCGCAGCACCACATATGCAGCAAACAATACCACGACCAGCACAGGGTCAACTTGTGCACCGCTAAAAGCAGAGATTCCAAATTGGAGCAAAATACCTGCTAGCAATCCGGAAGCAATCCCAGGTGGAATCATCCGCACGAAACGTTCAAACATTCCGGATAATCCCAACACGATAAAGCCCAGCGCGGAGATCATATAAGCGCCAATTGCTTCTGCATATGGAGTTACCGCTAGCGCCGAGACGAGAAACGCTACCCCTGGCGTTGACCATGCTGTAATAATCGGCGCTCGGTAACGGTAGCTTAGCCATATTCCGGTTATTCCTACCCCAATCGATATCGACCATATCCATGAAGCAGTCATTTCAGGGCTCAATCCCGCAGCTTTTGCCGCCTGAAACACAAGAATAAATGTACCGCCATAGTTTACGATGACTGATATCAAAGCCGCGATTGTTGGCGATATAAAATCGCGGCCGCGCAGCGAAGGGGACGTTGTGTTCATAAGTTTTCTCCTTTCTCTCCTCTAATCATCCTCATGTACATGTTCATTCCAGTAATACCCGTCCGGCAAATAACGCTGTCCAAATACGTTTGTCCCCACACGAATGATAGTCGCCCCTTCTTCAATTGCCACCCTAAAATCTCCGGACATCCCCATGGAGAGAATACCCATGTCTACTCGCGGAATCTGCCTCTCCTGTATTTGCATTTGAATTTGCTTTAATAGTCGGAAGCAATGCCGTGTCTCGTCACTGTTCGCGCCCAGCTTTCCGATCGTCATCAAACCTTTGATGTTCAGTGTTTCAAATTGAGACAATTGTTCTACCAGTTCCAATGCAGCTTCCGGCGCTGCTCCAAATTTGCTTTCCTCGTATGACGTGTTGATTTGTATTAAAATATCCATAGCTCTGTTTTCTTTCAGTAGCTGCTGATGCAATGCCTGGCCCAGTTTCAAGCGGTCTACTGAATGGATGAGCGTTACATATTTGACAACATCCTTAACCTTATTCGTTTGCAAGTGGCCAATAAAATGCCATTCCACCTGTTCGTATTGCTGCATAAGCGGAAACTTGCTCCGCAGCTCCTGAGCTTTATTTTCTCCGAACAAAGTTTCACCCGCCTGCATGGCCATTCCCAGTTTTTCTATCGGTACCGTTTTGGTCGCCAGCAGCAATTTTACTTCTTCTATTTTGCGTTCTGATACTTGGCAAGCCAGTTCCATCTGTCGTCTGACCGTTTCGAGATTTTTTTCGATTAAATTCTCCATATCCTTTCTCCCTTCTCATTTCTCATTTTTATTTGTTTTTCTGCACACCGTCGTATTAGAGTGACTACTCGATTATCTTTGACCGGATAACATCCTATTTGAAGGCTAGTCAAAGTTAAAGTCTAATATCAAAGCTTATATATTCGTCATCCTCCTTTTTCTACGGACACAAAATAGGAGTTGAACGTGAAACGTAAATTGAAAAACCAACTCTACTTGTTAGACTTGTCGGAGTACCCTGCTAGTATAGCAACAGTTGGATTGGTTATATATATCCATAAATATCATTTTTAAGCAGTCCAAAATGGGAAGCCACATTAATAACTTACCAAAGCGCTGCATGACAGTAGTTCAAACATCAGTATTTATGCTTAGTCCGGCCGATAAAAAGATGGATCATCTCTTAAATAACAAAAAAGAGAAGACACTTTTGCAGCAGTGTCTTCTCTATTCTGGTCAACCTCTCATAGCAAACTCTTTGTACACGTTCCAAATGTGCAGGAATTGAATTATGGATTTCCTATTATCTGCTTCTTCACCTGAGCTTCAGTGACTTTGAGACCGTCACCCGAATAAGTAATAACATGAGTTGTCCCGGTTAATTCCACTTCGACGATTAGTGCAGCATCGTAGGCCTAATTCCTCGCACTCACTCTTTTATTACATTATTAGTTGCTGCGATTCACTGTGAGATTCTGCAAGACCCCCACAATGCGATTGTGTCGCTCATCCTCTATAGGAACAAACTTCCGGTCCGACAGATTCAAAATGTACCATTGTGTAGACTTGTATCGATCCATCCCCAGATAAGTTATGCCCTCGATGCTCGCCTGTACTAGCCTTGTTCCGTTGTTATCTACAAACAGGCCTACGCCCTTCATCAGGTTCTCCGGGTGTACCTTCCATTTCATTTGGATGAACTGCTCGCCTAGCCCTTTGGTCGTATCCAGCAATCCACTTCCATACAGCACGATCAGGAATAGAATTGTGCCTAACTGCGGAAATGTGTGCGGAAGCTCAAGACTGCGAGTCTCACCTTTGTGCCGTACAACCCATGTCGAATGAACGTCTGCTGGCAACACAATTCGCAGCCGCTGTCCATTTACATCTGCTGACGTATACATCGCTGAGCTATCCCTTTCCTTCACTACTCTCCCATTAGAGAGGGCCCAAGTGGTCACAGCTTCTCCCAAGTACAAGTTCAGCATTTGAACAAAAATACGAATATCCTCCATGCTCCCCTCGCGGACCAACTGTCCACTTTTCAGGTTAAGCGCTCTGCGTGTAAACAACTTGTTATTAGCAGGCACGCTGGAGTGTGGAATGCCAAACAAATAACGGGTACCGTTGACCGTTTCCTCCATAAAGAACTGCTTCCAGCCATTAATCACATATACGGCCTCAGGGCCTGTATAGAGACCAAGTCCGCTAAGCCAGCGAGTAAATCTGTACTCCTCATTTCCCTTATAGCCCAATAGAGCGTACAACACCCCATGTAAGAGCTCGCCCCTGTAGTTTCCTGCCACTAGCTCACGCAAACGCTCCGTATCATGCCGTGCCACTTTCACCACAATTCTCGTGTTATAAAAATCATATCTCGGAGCAGTACGAATGGCAGCAATATATGGGCTCTCAACCTGAGTATCAGCTACCACAGTAACACTGTGAATTCTGGCCAGCAGCACCAATCGCTGCAGTTCATCTGCTTTCGTCACCATTTCCGTTATATAATACAGTCTTGTTAGAACCCTTCTTAGGCTTGCTTCCTTATCCTCATTACCGATTACCCCCACATAGTAAGGACCCAGACTGACTTTGTAACCTTTATTTGAGTCCATATAGGAGGCCACACACCATTGCAGCACAAGATAAGGGTCCTCATGTAAATGATAGGTTTGAAAAAAGCAGTCATCCACCAGTTCTGCGGTCTTATCCGCAATACGTTTCCGAATAGGTTCGGGCAGCGCATTATATGAAAACATCAACTCATCCTTCCGAATCCTAACTTTACATATTTAACTTAACATAACACCCGCTGGACGATTTCTTGCAGCGCATGCAATGACGTTCCTGGCTTATATAATAACGCTACAGAAGTCCACAGTTTTCCTATCCTATTCACTCGATCAGTTGAAGTAGTTTTCAAAGTACCATATCCCAAATGTAAATAAGATCCCTAGAATTAACAGTAACCCGTATAATGTCAGAAAAATAGTTAATAGCCATTTCCCTATCCATTTTAGAGTTCGCATTTGGACTTCTCCTTTCGCGTATGTGAAATAGGTAAGCTGACGTCGTCATTCGTAGATAACAGATTTGATCTCCCATAAATGGCTTGCTTTAGCTAACTCTATTGATTCCCTATGTACTTCTCCATAAAACGAGCCACTCGTTGGAAATATTCCGTCGGATAATGATTTATCGCATCAATATACTCCGTATTAGGCGGGTACCAAGAATCAGCATAACAGATTTTGTTGGCATTTTCTTTATTACATCCATAGGCGATGCTGAATTCAGCTCTACATGAAAGACCCAATCTCCTGCCATTATCGCGGCATATCCGAATGGGAACGAGGGAAATCCAGAGAAGTAAGGCAGTCCCTCATGCAAAAATAGACCCGCATTACGGAACGAACTATCCGTGACCGCGACTTGGATATCTGGACTTTCACTTGCCGGCAGTATAAGTATCAACACGCCCCCACAACTAATAATATAGTGATTCACAAAATCTTTGCATGACGTTGACCTTCCGTTGATATACATACGGTAACGTTAGACGTAAAGAGATACCTCTCAGCACCGACCGCTTCTCAAGACAGAATAGTGTCGTACCTCCTCTGTCTCCCCATACTCGGAGCTGACCACCCACTTCATGCAACATCCTGTACACCTCACCAATACACCACCTTATGGAAAGGGGAATGACCCAATGAATCAAGTAGTACGTAAGCGCCCCGCACTGCTTATGCTTGCTCTTGCCGTATCTCTTTTTGTCCTGAGCCTTAGCCCCATGGGCACTTCTGCAACTACCGCTTCACCGCTTCCTGCCACGCCTAACTATGAAGTGAAGCTGTTCCTCGATCCGAGTCTCGTGCTTAATGCAGATTACAACCTGAACAGCACCGTACTTAACAAATTCGCAATGCCCAGCAGCAAGACAAAAATGAGTGTGCAATACATGGACACAGATCAGCTTCAGCTTGATGAGCAGGGTTGGAACGTAAGGCTTCGTAAAAAAGAAGGATCTAAGGATAAGGAGTTCGAACTCACTTACAAAAAACGTTATCCGATTACCAATGGTAATATTCAAGGTGCACTCGCCCAAGCTGCTCTAGATGGCTTTGATGCAAACGAAGATAGCTATGAAGCACAAGTAGATTGGGGATACTCCAAACAGACACTCAGCTTCAGCAACGATAAAAAAGTGAGTAAGAGTGGATACAACGGCATGGAACTGCCAAGCAAGGCGGATTCACGCACATTGACTATTAGTAATGCACCTGGCAAGTTCAAAAACTGGACATCAAGCAACTGGGGTACAAACCATCTTGCTGCCGCAGACAAATTTGGACCTGTAGATGCCAAGCGATGGACAGGAAAATGGAACGGAATCAAGCTGTACATTGAAGTGTGGAAAATAATCAAAGAAAGCGGCGTCGGATATGACTACGTGGTGGAAGCTTCCTTCAAGACAGACACGCATGCTGAAGCCTCGACATTAAGAAGCCAACTCCAACAAGAACTGATACAACAAGGCTGGTTCCTTCCCATTGACGAACTTAAGACACAAATGATACTTCATCGCTATTAAATATAATAAATAACGTCAACATAAAGGCACAGCTGCGAACATCTTGTTCAAAGCTGTGTCTATTTATGTTGACAAGGAGAGGAGAATAACTAGATTTTATCGAATTCTCTTATTTATAAAATGAACTCATTTCCATTTATTAATATTTTAATCATAAAGGAGAATACGATGCTAACGACCCAACAATTACAAGATATTAAACTACTGCAAAAAGAGTGCGAAGCTTTTGATCAGGTGGAGCTGAAACTAAATTGGGAGATGCTCAGAGACCGTGGAAATAATCAAATGGATTTTCTTCACTATGAGAATAACAAGCTTGTAGCCTTTTTAGCTTTATATCCTTTTGGCTCCACCGTTGAAGTATGCGGCATGGTTAAGCCAGATGAACGACGCAAGGGATATTTCCGTCATTTGCTCATGCAAGGAGTAGCCGCTTCCAGGCACCTAGGTTATAACAAAATGCTCTTAAACGCACCTGCTGGCTCGGATTCTGCCAAAGCATTTTTACAAAAAAGTGGAGCTGAATATGCATTATCAGAACATCAAATGGTATGGCAGATAAGACGTGTGGAAGAAGTAGAAGGGATTATGCTGCGGCCAGCACTGCCGAGTGACTTTGATTTGCGTGTGCACTTGTCGGTTACGGCTTTTGGACTGGATGAAGTAGATGCCTTGACGATGGAGAGTCATGTTAATAGCTGTTTAGATAGTGAAATATTTATGATTGTTGTAGATAAAAAGACAGTAGGAAAAATACGCATCAGTCAAGAAGATGGACAAGCTTGGATTTATGGCTTTTCCATATTACCTGAGCACCAAGGCAAAGGTATTGGTAGAAAAGTGCTACGCCGAGTTATAAAGGAGCAAGCTGCAGCTGGTTATTCGATTCACTTGGAAGTCCAAACGCAAAACGACCACGCTTTAGGATTATATCAATCCGTTGGCTTCCAAGCGGTACATACACAGGATTACTATACGCATCCACTGTAAACCTTATTTGATCTCGAATACTCGTCCTATACTAAAAAACCGAAGCGATATTGGTATTATCCCCATTCGCCCCCATTGCTGATAAGAGCTCCGCACTTACGGCTCTCTGTCTGCACCAACTGTGACAGCGAATAATATATGTATCCTAGATTTAGGTTATTTTCATATATAAATCCTTCAATATATACAAGATAAAGAAGCCTACTATCTCTCTCGTATCAAGTCAAATACATGTGTTTATCAAAATAATCCTAACCCTGATTATATTCAAAATGGAAGAATTAAAAATGGTACAGAGTATATGCAGATAGATATGGAGACGTTAATGAACTCCCTTCAATGAAGTATTCTCCTCTTCTATTCCAAACTATTCAATAAACACCCAAGAGCTATCGAAGGTGTTACTGTGCATGTTCAATCTCCTACACTCGCCCTTTAGATAAAAGAAACTATCTCGCGTAAAATTTACTTTGTATAAACTTAGCTTGATAGCGATGGGGTATGACCATTGGAAAAATATCTTAGAGGAACAATGCCCATTCCAACGAGTACGTATGCACATATGATGTAAAAAAACTCAATCTTAAGGAGAGATCTTACTTGTCCAAACATCCTTCTCATCGTTCGATGAGACCGTTACAACCACATTTCGCGACCACTAATGAAGTTAGTAATTTTGTTAATTTATGGGGGATATTTACTATTAATGGTCAACAGATCGTTGCTTTCGTCAAAAGCGTAGATCCCGCTAATAAATCAATGATAGTGCTGTATCCTAATGGGACACAGTCTTTTATTGATGTTACTCAAATTAGCCAGGCTCAAGGACCTTATCCGAGCATGCCTTCTAGTACAGGACAAAGCGGTAGTCATGGCGGTGGTCATGGCGGTGGTCATGGCGGTGGATCGCATTGGCCTCAACATGGTCAAGGTAGCGGTCAGGGGGGGCAGTGGTGGCCTCAACATGGTCAAGGCAGCGGTCAGGGGGGGCAGTGGTGGCCTCAACATGGTCAAGGCAGTGGTCAGGGGGGGCAGTGGTGGCCTCAACATGGTCAAGGCGGCGGTCAGGATGGGCAGTGGTGGCCTCAACATGGTCA
The DNA here is from genome assembly GCF_022346885.1 of Paenibacillus sp. ACRRX. Lineage (GTDB taxonomy): Bacteria > Bacillota > Bacilli > Paenibacillales > Paenibacillaceae > Paenibacillus_B. Next base: position 813,583 of record NZ_JAKRNK010000001.1, on the reverse strand, counting down.
AGGCAGTGGATCTCGTAGCGTAAATCGAAATAATCGAAAAAAATAATATACCAACGCTTATTGTAGCAAATTACCGCATGCCATGAGCGAGCGTCGATTGGAACACTCCAAGATTAGGCCAACCGAAAAAAATTACATGGTCCCAGCATATACTGGTTGGTTGCTGCAGATGGCTCCAATAATACCATTTGTGCAGCGAGGAAGCGGCTGATCATGCATCATCGATTCCCGAGGCTGAGGATGAGGTCTTATTTGTTGTAGACCTCTCCTAACCGGGGAAACAGCGGTATCGTTGAACGGCTGAAACGGGATCGTAACCGATTTCATTCGGTCGAATTACATAAGCTTTAAGGATGGAAAATCTACTCGGTTTGATCCAAGTGAGTTACATAAAAATTATGGGCAGTTTGGACCCTCGAAAAGTCAGCTCATTGGCATTACCCTCTTATGGAGACAATGTAAAAAGGACATCTGTTGAGATGGACTTAAAAGCGGCAGGTACAATCTTATATTTCATCCTATAACAAAGACGACTTCAGAAAAAAATGAAGCAACCGTTCGCCGGTTGAATACCGGGAAACGGTTGCTGCTTGACGCCGACTTTTTAATTCTGTCTACTTGACAGTGGTATGACCATTGTAAGGCTTACGCTCCGGTTTCATCATTTATATCAATTGGATCCAAACAAATGTATTTATCACTTTGCTGGCTTCCTCAATGACCTATTCGATCACTTGCGCAAGCTTCGTGAAGATTACACCCAAGGCATATGCTCCCGCATCTGGATATCCCAGACTACGTTCACCCACTGTTCCCGCTCTGCCCATCCGGGCTACGATCGACTCTGTATGTTTTGCGCCTTGTACGGCTGCTTCTGCAGCTTTTACCGCTGCAGTCTTGAGATTGTCGCCGTCAACTGCGCTGCGCTCCCATGCCTCTGCAAATGGAGCCAAAGCATCTATCAACGTCTTATCTCCCACTACAGCTCCACGTCCAAATGAACGTTCCCCTGTATCTTGAATTCCCTTCACCACGGCAGCCATCATGTGTGCAAATTCAGCAACGGACAAGACGTTCTTGTTGCCAGCATATTTACTTGCAGCTCGGAATGCAGAGCCCCAAATCGGGCCTGATGCTCCCCCGCAATGCTCCATAATAATCAGCGAGCAAGCATTCAGGAAGTCGCCGATGCTTCCTACGTGATGTTCTGTCAGCTCATGCCATTCTCGCTTCAGCTGCTTAAATCCTTTAGCGACACTCATGCCGAAGTCGCCGTCGCCTGCGTGCGAATCCAATTCACAGAATGGAACTTCATTTTCGATAATAATCTCACTCATCTTGTCTGTCAGGTAGATAAGATTGTGCAGCGTGAACGTATCCTGCTCCGTCTTGGCATACTTCTGATCCGTTTCACAACGATAAGATACGTTTTCCTTCTCTACTGTGACCGTATATACTTCTTCTACACGAGGCGGGCTGAACGGCCCCGCTATTTGAATCGCTGGCGTATTACAGCTAGCTCCCAAATAGTGTTTCAGCTGTTCATCCAGCCGAATAATCGACACTGATGCGCCCGCCATATCGATACTCGTCATGTAGTTACCAACAAACACTTTTACAATGCTTACTTGGTGATTGTTTATCTCTCTAACAACCGCGTTAGCCAGCAAATACAATTCTTGCAGCGGTGATCCGCCAAAACCGTTAACCAGCACCGCGATCTCAGAGCTGTCGCCAATGTTCATATCACGGAACAGATCGGTCACCATCTTCTTTGCCAATTCATCCGCGGATACATTTTGTTCTCTGCGAATGCCTGGCTCGCCATGAATTCCAACACCGTATTCGATCTCATTGTCGTTTAGTTCAAATGTTGGCGTCCCTTTAGCAGGAACGGTACACGAAGTCAGTGCAAATCCGATACTGCGTGTATGATCAATAGCCTTCTGGGCAATCTGCTTCACATCAGCCAAAGATTTACCCTCTTCAGCTGCCGCACCGGCAATTTTATGCACGAGTACGGTTCCTGCGACACCTCTACGACCCACTGTATACAAGCTGTCTTCGACTGCGATGTCATCATCTACTTTGACATAATCCACAACGATTCCATCTTCACCTGCAAGATGGGCCGCATTTTTGAAGTTCATAATGTCGCCACTGTAATTTTTGATGATCAGCAAGGTGCCTTGTTTGCTGGCAGATGCTTTGATCGCTTGATACACCTGAATCTGGGATGGAGAAGCAAATACATCGCCGCAAACTGCTACATCCAGCATCCCCGCTCCAACAAATCCGGCGTGCGCTGGCTCGTGCCCACTGCCTCCACCGCTAATTAGCGTTACTTTATTACGATTGATTTCTTTTTTCTGAACAATTTTATATTTACTATTAAACTCCAGTTCAGGGTGTGCAAGCACAAGTCCACTACACATTTCCCGCACAAGTGTTTCCGGCTGATTGATGATCTTTTTCAAAGTACTCACCCTTTTTGTTTAAATTGCTGTCCCAACTGATCCGCTACCCGAATCGCAGCCACTACTTGCTCTTCATTAACCGGGAATGGCATGGAATGAATCGATTCTTCCGGTATGCAAGCTTTGCGGGCTACATCCCGCAGTTCATCGTCCGTCACACTCGTTACGCCGATATCTGCCAGACAGATCGGCAAACCAACGCTGAGACAGAACTGCAGCACTTGATTGATCTCGGCTGAACTCGCATTTTCGAGCACCAATTGCACCAATGTCGTAAAGGCCACTTTCTCTCCATGATAATAAGAATGGGTGCCTTCAAGCGATGTTAAACCATTGTGAATCGCATGCGCAGCAGCCAGACCGCCGCTCTCAAATCCTAGACCAGACAAGAGAATATTGGTCTCGATAATATTTTCAAGCGCCGGCGTAACTAGGTTGGCATCACAGGCTATTTTCGCCTTAGCACCATCTTCCAGCAGCGTCTCATAACACAGCTTAGCAAGGGCAAAAGCCGCCTTTGTCCCCTTCGCAGGACCTACTCCTGTGCTCGAACCACACGGCAGCCCGGCATTTACGTTCGAATAAGAATTAGCCGTTGCTCGAGCCTCAAAGTACGTGGACAACGCATCCCCCATACCCGCAACCAAAAAGCGTGTTGGCGCATTTGCGATGACAGTCGTGTCGATCATAACGACGCTTGGACTTTGTTTGAAATAAGCGTAGTCGTCAAATTCACCTTCTGGAGAGTACAGAACGGCAGAGTGACTTGTCGGTGCATCTGTCGCCGCAATCGTAGGTACGATAATCAACGCCTCGCCTGCAGCCACACATTTTGCCGTATCAATCGCTTTCCCTCCACCTAAACCAATCGTACAGGAACAGTTATGCTCAATTGCAAGCTGCTGCAAACGCTTAACTTCTTGACGTGAGCACTCCCCATTGAAACCGCTCTCAACTATAGTAACATTATAGGTCTTCATTGTATGTTCAAGCTTCTGCTTTACACGTTGTACATCGTCAGCATGCGCAATTAGCAAGGCTGAATCACCAAACGTCTTAATAAAATACCCTAGGTTAAATAGTTCATTTTCACCTTGTACATATTTGGCTGGACTTATAAACGCTTTTCTCATATGCGTCATCCTCCTCTGTATTCTTGTATCTCCATTATAGAGACGATACATGAGAAGATCATTGGACTATTCCTGCAAAATAAAGCGTTATTCCATCGTATTATTTTATCCTCTTCTGCCAAAATGGTACTATCTTGTCCTCTGATCCGATTATTATGTTATAATGGCACAACGCGTAACAAAGGAGCAAACCACCATGAGTTCTCATTTTCATCTGGATAATATCATAGATATGGAAAAGTGGCAAAAGCTGCAAGATTCGCTGTCGTTGGTTACCAAAATGGCGATCATTACAACCGATTATAAAGGTGTGCCTGTCACAGGGCATAGTCATTGTCAAAGCTTCTGTCAAGCGGTCCGTAAAGATGAGACGCTATCACAGTACTGCCAAAAGTGTGATGCCAGAGGCGGCTTAGAGGCTGTACGCTTAAATAAGCCTTATATTTACCTTTGTCATTTTAGTATCGTTGATATCGCGATCCCGATTATTGTCAACAATCAATACATGGGTGCCATTATGGCAGGGCAAGTAAAATTGCAGAACAATCCTACAGAATTAGAACAAATCGTAACCAGACCATCCAATGCCGATTCTCATCACAAATTCCTCAGTCTGGAACAAGAATACAGCTCGCTTCCCGTACTGACCTATGAAGAAGTGAACACAATTTCGGAGATGCTGTACCATCTTTGCAATTACATTGTAGAAGAAGCTGTTCTGAAAAATTCAACCATTGAGATGTACCGTCATACGTTAGTAAACGACTCGCCTGCAGCCGATGCACTTGCTGGACATTCGTACCGCAGTATGGTAACGATCAAAAATGAGTTGGAGCACACCTTGATTGATAGTCAGATTGGCCAAATGTCACTAAATAAGAAGAAGTCCACCAACGTGATGCTGCAGCCGGCGTTTGATTATATGTATACGCACAAAAATGAGAACGTAAAGTTGACAGATATGGCAGCACTTTGCCATGTCAGCGCTAGTTATTTCAGCCGCATGTTTACGAAAGAGACCGGCGAAAATTTTTCGGTGTTTATGCCGAGGTTAAAGATGGAGTGGGCCAAACATATATTGGAGTCGACAGATTTGCCCATTTCTCAAATTAGCAATGAATTGGGATTCAGCGAACCTAGCTATTTTATTAAAACTTTTAAAAGGTTCGAGCGCATAACCCCTTCGCGGTATCGTCAAGTTTATAAGCGTTAGCAATGTCTGCATGTACAGATCGTTAGGTTAAGAGCACATTCGAAGACAAGCCGCCTCTCAGGCCCATGGACCTGAGAGACGGCTTGTACTGGTTTACGTATCGATGCAGCGTGGTCCAGCAAGATACGCCCTAGATGGCTATTTCGCTGCCAGCATCTCGGGGAACAGAAAGGAGAGGCACCCGACTAATGGTCAGATGCCTCTCCTAATATACATTTTACTTTACTGTAGCTAATAAACTATCCACGATAAAATCAAGCTGTTTATCCAGCGAATAAATATCATTGTAGTAGGACAAGCCAAAGCTAATGTCGATTAATCGCCCTTCTTTAACGGCAGGGATGCTATTCCAGATCTTATTCTCGGATAGATCCACCATGCCATCGTATGCGGAACGGAATATATAATCACCAGCGTATTTATGTAATACTTCAAACGAAACGGTTTCTAATGTTCCTTCTTTTCGCTCTGATTCTATCTTGGACTGCAGCACACTCGGCGCTTTCATTCCCAAATATTCATAGATCACTTGCGAACCACGTCCATAATTCTTTGCCGAGATCACACCCATATTACCCTTGCCGCCTTCCATAATGGACACGGTCTTATCATAGATGCCAGCTTGCTTTAATTTCTCTTTGCTTTGTTCTACCTTGGCATAGAAATTATTCAGCAGCTCCTGAAACTCTTCCCCTTTGCCCAGTACCTCGCCAAGCTGCTTCAGACGGTCATCAAGCTTCATCTCTTCGTATGGAATATAGACGGTCGGTGCAATCTGATTCAACGTTGCATAGGTCTCTTCCGAAGGCACAATAATTAGATCTGGATCAAGTGCAAGTACTGCTTCTGGGCTCGGTTTAAACCATTCGCCCAACTTCTGAATACCTGCTAATTTGCTTTCGAACGCAGCCCCTTCATAGACATCCGAAATCCCTACAGGTTCTATACCTAAGGCCAGCACATCACCAAGCAAATACAGGACTACAACTCGTTTGGGATTGACGGGTATTTCCACATCACCTTTGACAGTAGATACGATCTTGGTCTTTGCCTGCGTCCCCACCGCTTGCTTGCTGCTTGTACTGCTGCTTCCTTCTTGGCCCGTGCTGGCTGTCGAAGGAGCTTGATTGGTTTGATTCTGTGTACCGCCGTTTGCAGCCCCGCCTGTTGTTCCTGTAGAACAGGCACTTAGCAACAACGTCAAGCACAACAACAACATAATAGCTATAGATGATTTGCCGCTTGAATACATAAGTACGTTTGTCTCTCCTTTTAATTGAGAATGATTATTAACATCAATATAAGGGGAGACTCTTTTTTCAACAATACCATATCGCGACATACCCGATGTCATATGAAGCCTTCTTGTTTTTCCTCTCTGTTCCGAGCGATAGCGTATTGGTGCAGTTCCAACATATTTTTTAAACATCTTAGCAAAATAATAACTCTCGGGATAACCAACGCTTTCTGCAATCTCTTGTAGGTTAGCATCCGTCATTAGCAGAAGTTCTTTTGCTTTATTCATCCGAATCTGAATCACATAATCAATTGGACTTGTGCCAACATCACGCTTAAACAGCCTGGATAAATGTCGCGGGCTGCAATCCAACAGCTCTGCCAGCAGTTCCAGTGTAATAGTCTCTGCATAGTGCTGCTGCAAATAGTGGCAAGCTTGCGCGACTACATCTGCTTTAATCGTAGGAATCTGGTTATTTTGAAGCTGCCAAACCAGTTCGTATACAAATTGATAAAATAACGATTTGACATGAAATCGCTCAAGTGAGCCTTGATCTTCCCAAGCCTGATGCATCTCCTTCACCTTGCTGAGTAGTGAAGCGGGATATTGTGGCGCAAATCCATATTGCAGTTGAAAGGGATTGTTACGATCCATTAATACAGCGATGTCATTCCGCATCGGCAATGGAATTAACGCCTTATAATATATAATATAGTAGTCAAAGGACTCTCCTATCGGATAAATATCAACACGACAACCCTTTCCCCCGTGCATGATATGAAATCGATTCACCTGATGTTTGATCCCATCCAATTCTAACTCAGCGCTTCCTCGCACCGCATACAAGAATCCGCTGGCGGGCAGCCGATAGGAATGAAGCCCCTCGTTTATGTTCATCGATATACAACGAATATCCAATATCGTAATGGATGCATGATTCCATAAAACGAGTTGATCGCTTATTCGCATCGTTTCGATTCAACTCCTTAGCTAGCATTGACGCTGTATAGCAAGAACCGCGCCATCATATCATTATAAATGATAATCGTTCTCATTATCAATGACGAAAACAAATATCACGTGTGCAGATACTTAAAATTTTATATTTCAACGCCGTACCCTTCCCTATATCGTAATGATTTGTAGTATACTTAATCAGGTATGATGACATAATATCAGGTGGACATGCTTTCATTACCAGAATGAAAGCAACCAACAAAGGAGCGATGTAGATGTCAGTAGATGTGTATATTAATTTTAATGGAAACTGTCGAGAAGCCGTAACATTCTATGCAGATGTATTTGAGACGGAGCAACCGCAATTCATGACCTTTGGTGAAGCACCTCCTAATCCAGAATATCCGCTACCAGAAGCAGCAAAGCCTCTCATCATGCATACAAGACTCTCCATCAATGGAAGCAACGTCATGTTTTCCGATGTTTTCCCTGACATGCCCTTTGTTGAAGGAAACAATATAAGTCTTGCACTTGTTTCTCCTGAAGAAGACCAACTTAAATCGTACTTCAACAAATTAAAAGAAGGCGGTTCTGTACGCATGGAGCTGCAAGAAACGTTTTGGAGTAAAAGCTACGGCAGCTTGGTCGATAAATATGGTATTGAATGGCAGTTTAACTGTATGAACGAAGAGGAATGTGGGTAATAGAATTGAGCTAAAAAAGCTAATCACAAGGATACGGATGATCTCGTCAGAGATGATTTCGTATCTTTTTTATTTGGCTGTATTTGCTTTGCAGATTACACAGATAAAAGTGCGATGAGGATAATCCCCATTATACGGGAATATTGTTATTAAGAAGGAATTTTGTTCGGAATAGTCGAATCTGAGGACATACTATGACACAGTGCTTTAATAAAGGAGTTGTATAAAATGAATGAAAATAAAGGTACAGAAATAAAACGTTCTTCAAAGGCAGAAAACATTCTACCTCTGATCAATAGTAAAACGAAGCTAGGCGACTTACGAAAAATCGCAAAGGACATTAAAAAGGATCACGAACTAGCTATGGAACTTTGGTCAACCGAAGAGTTTTTGCCTAGACTTTTAGCAATCTTAATTATGGATAAAAAACTTCTTTCACTAGAAGTTCTAAATAAGCTTGATAAGGATATGCAGACTCATACTTTTGATGAGCGAAATAACTTAATGGATTGGTTAATGGCTAATCAGCTCACCAAAGACAAAAAGACAATTGCATTGATGGAGTCATGGGAAAATAGTCCTTCTGCTCTTCAAAGGCGGGCTTTCTGGTATTATCAAGCGCGATTGAGATGGACTGGACAAGCACCGCCTAATAACACCGCAGACTTACTATCTACATTAGAAGCCAATATTACGAAGGAAGAACCGGAAGTTCAATGGGCGATGAATTTCACCGCAGGCTGGATAGGCGTTTATGATGAAAAGAATCGTGCACGTTGTATTAAAATTGGAGAGAAAACAGGACTTTACAAAGATGAAATAGTAGCAAAAGGATGTACCCCCAGCTATTTACCGGAGTTCATTACGATTGAAGTTAACAAACGACATCTTAATTAGTTACCTTTGAAAAATTTATTAAGGATTAATGTAAAAATACAGAAACTCAAAGCCTTAATTATGAAATATGAAAATTGTAATAGGCTTGGACCGAAAAATAAAGAAAACAGCATGTTATGGCAGCTAGCTAGTGAAAAATGCAAGGAAGATGTAAATGATTAGCTCACAATCTTATTTGATCTGTAGGGACGCTTATCTTTAAGAAGAACACTTTCAAGCAGCGCGGTACAATACTACTATTCAAAAGACTAATGTGATGTTCAACAATTGGATAACGTAAGTTCAATGAAAAAGCGACAGTCTAGGACTTTATTTTCTTGTCCATGGCTTTCGCTTCTTCAATTTCAAGAGTCAGTCTAATACTTTATTTTCTACAGGCGCAACAAATCTCCTATTGCAGAGTTAAAAAAAGAGTGCTAAACTCAATTTAAACAACTTTTAAAACGTTGTTTAATACACAAAAAGGAGGTATCTTATGGTCCAGTCAGACACTACCAACGATACAAAAGCTAAAATCTTAGCTGCTGCCCTCGACATGATCAAAGAGGACGGCTTCGAAAGCATCACGATCCGCAAGATCGCGGCAAGATCCGATACCAACATTTCACTTGTTAATTATTACTTTGGCTCGAAGGACAAGCTTATTAATGAAGTAATCAAGCATTTATTATCGGGGTTTCAAGAGTCTTTTGCGTTACTGGACGACTTGACTTTGACTCCAGGGCAGCGACTCAAGTCGTTTCTGCTCCATTATGTACAAGTTATTCAACAGTATCCGGAACTTGTGGCGCGTACGATTGCCATGGGCACCAAGATGTTTACCTCACAGGTTGAATATGGCGAGTTTCTACAGGCTACCGGCTTTCACAAGGTGCAACATGTATTATCTGAAATGACGGATGAACAACAGCCTGATCAGCTAATGACAATGCTCATGCAAGTGTTCGGCGCGATTTTCCTGCCGGCTCTAATGAGGCCTATTCTTGAAGGCGGGGCTGGCGTCAATATGGGGCCAACTGAGCAGCAGATTGATTTGTTGTTTGAACGCTATTTTCACAACCACAATCACTAGATGCAGAGGAGAACGATACTATGAACTTCTTGCGAAAATACTGGTCTGATCTAGGTATGCTTATCGGAGTTATCGTATGTGTGGGCTTGGGTGTATATGGGAATAGCATGTCCGAAATAAGTGTCATCTTGTGGCTCAGTTTTGTAGCTATCCTTGTGCACCAATATGAAGAGTATCGTTGGCCCGGTTACTTCGGTGGACTGTTTAATGTCGTTATTTTTAAGAGCGAGTATCCAGACCACTATCCGCTGAATACACAATCTGCCATGATTATTAATTTGATTATCGCTTATGTATTTTATCTACTTCCTATCTTGCTTCCAAACGTAATTTGGCTTGCACTTGCTCCTATCTTTATGGGATTTTTCCAATTCATATGGCACGGCATCTTCGCCAATATCAAAGCCAAAACACTCTATAATCCCGGTTTATTTGCAGTTCTCGTATTTCATTTGCCTATTGGGGGCTGGTATATCTATCATATCGTGACACAACAGTTGGTAAGTACGACGGATTGGATTCTCGGCACGATATACTTTTTAATAGCTGTCTATATTTTGATTATTAAAGGTAACATGTGGCTAAAGGATAAAAACTCGTGTCATAGCTTCTCGGATAAGCAATTAGGTCCGTACAAGCCTAAAGCGATGTAAGATTCTAAGTCGGGCGTCTCAACCTATTCGATGTCAAAGGGTTACTGCCGCAGCGAACAGGGCAATAATCCTTTGACGTGTAGGTTTTTATTCTCTTTAGGCTTCTAACTGCATGGATTACTGCCCAGATCGGAGTAAGGCGCTGACTAATCATGCAAAGCTGAACAAATTCTTCAATTATTTAATTTACAGAACATACATAAAAAAATTATGCCTGCCATAAAATGAAAACGGTTATCCCCCTAAAAATTTATAGAGATTTTAGTTCTAATCCGTATTCAGCAATGCGTATACGTATTATTGCAGTCAAATGGAGAGTGGTAATTAGTTAGAGCCGCAAAGTTTATACGGTATCAATTAATAAAAATGATGATGTATTAAATTTTGTTAAAATCTTTAGTTCACACAACGTTCACAATTTAAGATATGATAAGGACAAGTCACCTTCCCTCTTCCGCCTACATCCTTTACGAACACCACTCCAGTTATAAGCTAGCGACTCGTCAACTCCCAGCTGATTTATCGACAACTCACATCATGTTTCCGATCTCACATCGTATATGAGCTCATATGAGTTTATATAAATCTAGCTTCAGAAAGGAGGGTTCTTTGCTGCTGATAGATCTTTTGTTACCGCTTTAAGAACACATGTATGAAAGGAGGTTATAACGTCTATTTTCAGAAGCTTAAAATCGAATTTAATAGATTGTCATTTGCCAAAATAAGAGGAGGTTAATGATATGAATCAACTTCGATTGCCGAACCAAGTGATGACCAAGCTTTTTGTTGCGTGTGGCGTGATGTTTATTGCTGCTATATGTATGGTACTTTTTTCAGATAAAGCATTTGGACACGGTTATATAGAGGGGCCTGCCAGCCGAGCCGCTTTATGCAAATTGGGACAGAACACCGATTGCGGTGCCATCATTTATGAGCCACAAAGTTTGGAAGCCCCTAAAGGTTTCCCTAACACTGGCCCTGCGGATGGGAAGATCGCAAGCGCTAACGGCGCATTCCCTAAGCTGGATGAGCAATCTTCTACTCGTTGGACAAAAGTCAACATTAGCGGCGGACAGACTACTTTTAATTGGAAGCTAACAGCTGCGCATGCAACAACGAGTTGGAAATACTACATTACTAAGCCTAATTGGAACCCTAATTCGGCCCTTACTCGCGCTTCCTTTGACCTTACACCATTCTGCTCTGTGAATTATGGCGGTGCGCGTCCTCCATTTACTTACTCCGATACGTGCAACGTACCTACAGATCGTTCGGGATATCATGTCATCTTAGCAGTATGGGAAATCGCGGATACAGGAAATGCGTTCTACAATGTCATTGACGTGAACTTTGGTGGCAACAACCCTACTGATCCCCAAGCTCCAACTGCTCCTGCCGCTCTTAACTCTACCGGCAGCACATCTACCTCTGTATCGTTGGCTTGGAACGCGTCTACCGATAATGTAGGTGTCACAGGATACAACGTCTATAACGGTAGTACTCTTGTTGCTGTTGTGTCAGGATCGACGTTAAATTACACCGTTAACGGACTTACTTCCAACACAGCTTATACATTCTCTGTTAAAGCTGTCGATGCTGCCGGCAATGTATCTGCGGCTAGCAATGCAGTCACTGTCACCACACCACCAGTTCCAGTAGATACTCAAGCACCAACTGTGCCTACTGGCTTACATGTGATGGGCACAACGACGGCTACAAGCATACCGTTAATGTGGAGTGCATCCACAGACAATGTCGGCGTAGCTGGTTATCGTGTATATCAAGGAACAACTTTAGTCGCGACCGTATCGGGCACAACGACTAGTTACGTCGTTACAGGCTTGAGCGCCAGCACTACTTACACGTTTACTGTTCGTGCGTTCGACGCAGCGGGCAATGTGTCCGCAGACAGCAATGCGATTAGCGCCACAACGACCGCAACTCCTACTGTTCCGGCTTGGGCACCTAACACGGCATATACCGTCGGTACAAAAGTTAGCTACAATGGCAATGTGTATGAGTGCCGCCAGCCTCACACCTCTTTAATTGGTTGGGAGCCAAGCAATGTGCCCGCTTTGTGGCAGCTGAAATAGGTTAATTATCCTGACCACGTCGTCCAAAATAATAATACCCTAGGGGCATAGCCCCTAGGGTATTATTGATTAGGCATTGCATATACATCCAGCTTAGCACCAGACTTGAAGTCAAAAAAATGATAGAAATATCGTTTAATGCCATTTTCATCTGGACGTTGTACCTGCGCCTGCCATACAAATGTCTGTTCGCCCTTATCGTTAGCTTTCACACCTGGAATAACACGTACAATATGAATTCCTGCATATTCCGTCTGAAGCAATTCGGTTACTTGAGCCTTTGAGACACCGTCAGCTGCCTTCATCACAGTTACAGGGTCCGTATCTTTAGCACCTACCCATACCATTTGTTCGGCATCGGCTTGATCTTTACCTGTTACGATATAATAAACGGTATCCCATACAGACTTATCTACATGAATAATTTCTTTCAGCGCAATTGCTTTATTGGCCCGCTGAATGATCTCTGCTTCCCTCGCATGCTCAATATCGTTAACCGACATCAAATATCGAACAGTCAGAAATCCCAACAAAACGATTACAAAAGATACGGCTAATATCCACAACCTCATTCGGCTGTGCCGCCTCGCTCGAGTTCTGGCCATCTTCGCCTCCTCCGTCTATCGGCTAAGCAAGCCTTCAAAGCATTGCGAAGCTTCATAGCGAATTTGTTCTTCATCAAGCGTCGTACATGTGCCGTCCTTGACCACTTGTTTTCCGTCAATCCATACATGTTTGACATCTTGGCCTGAAGCTGAATACACCATGTGCGATACAAGATCGGTATGTGGCAGCAAATGAGGCTGGTCAATGTTCACAGCAACAAAATCTGCCTTCATACCCACTTCAAGCAGTCCGACATCTTGCAGTCCGATTGTACGCGCACCATTAATCGTAGCCATACGCATCGCCTCTGCGGCAGGAACAGCCGTTGGATCGCCCGATACCCCTTTATGAATCATTGCTGCCAGTCGCATTTCCTGGAACATATCCAAGTTGTTGTTGCTTGCCGCACCGTCCGTTCCCAGGGATACATTAACTCCAGCGCGTTGAAGATCTACAACTCTTGCAATCCCACTCGCGAGCTTCAAGTTGCTAGCTGGATTATGAGATACACCTACATGATGACGTGCAAGCACTTCAATTTCTTCATCTGTCAAATGAACACCATGAGCTACAAAGGACGGTCGGCTAAAGAAGCCCAATTTCTCGAGATGAGCTACTGGACGCAGGCCATAATCTTTGACGTTCTGCTCTACTTCCGCTCGTGTCTCAGACATATGTGTATGCAGCATCAAATCCATATCGTGCGCTGCCTGTACGAATTTCTCTATAAACGCTGGTGGACACGTATAAGGAGCATGAGGGGCTAGCATTGTCGTAATGCGCCCTTCCGCCTGACCGTTCCAATCTTTCGCGAATTGGACCGCTTCATTCAGCTTCATCTGCTGTACCTCATCACTGCACAAGCCGATTGCACCACGCATCAGTGCTGCACGGATACCCGCCTGCTCGCTTACCTTTGCTACTTCATTCATATGATCGTACATATCAACAAAGGTAGTCGTGCCGCCCTTTAACATTTCCAGAACAGCCAATGCAGTGCCCCAGTATACATCCTGATCCGTAAACTTTCCTTCCATAGGCCACATTTTCTCTTCCAGCCATCTTTGAAGCACCATATCGTCGCCATAACCACGAAGCAGCGTCATGGCAGCATGCCCATGCGTGTTCACAAGACCAGGCATAAAGAACAGCCCGTTCCCATCAATAATTTGCGCATCGGCTTGATGATATTGTTCAGGCAAATCTGCACCAATATGCATGATCCGACCATTTTCAACTACCATATATCCTTTGAGAGTCGAACTAGTCGCATCTGGCTGCAATTGTGCAAATAAGCCATTACGTACGATTAATGTTGTCGTCATGTGTCACCGTGTCCTTTCCTTCTTCATCATCTTGTAAATAATACGCCAGGCTGAACAGATCAGTCGTAAAGTCAGCCGTATGCACGCGGATATGCGCTGGAACTTTTAAAATAACAGGTGCAAAGTTCAAAATCGCCTCAACTCCCGCCTCTACGAATTGATCTGCGACTTGCTGTGCTTCCAGTGCGGGTACAGTAATTATCCCAATACGGATACGATTCTCGATCACGGTAGATTGTAATTCTTCCATCGGTTGAACGCGTAGATTGTTAATAGTCGTATTTATTTTGGAAGGCTGCGCATCAAATACGGCTACAATCTTCATGTTATCATTCAAATATACCGTGTAATTACATAAGGCATGTCCTAGCTTACCAGCACCAACCAAACCAACGTGCACTTTCTGATCCAGCTTTAGAATATGCTTGATCTGCTCAATCAAATACGACACGTCATAGCCGATCCCTTTGCGTCCGAAATCTCCGAAATAAGCCAAATCTTTGCGAATCTGAGCCGGATTCAAATCCAGCTTCTGCCCAAGATCCTGCGAGGATACAGTCAGAACCTCACGTTGCTTTAATTCCAACAGATGGCGCAGGTAAATCGGTAGTCGACGAACGACTGCTTCTGATATTTTTAACGTCTTCATCGATAGAGCCCCCTCTCGATAGTTAAATACAGTTGTAGAGTTCTTAGCTGTTATTGTCTATCGTTTCGTTATCTTCTAACCAGGTCTCGATCCGAGGCACTAGTTGATCCGTCGCCATATGTTCCATCTTCGGACCTGGCAGCGAGTATAAGAAATGCTTGCCATAACTTGTCTCAATTACACGCGTATCATAAATGATGACGATTCCTTTGTCTCGAGTTGTACGTACCAAACGTCCAAATCCCTGCTTAAATCGAATGACGGCTTGCGGTATAGACAGCTTGCGAAACGGGTTTT
Organism: Paenibacillus sp. ACRRX; assembly: GCF_022346885.1. Taxonomy (GTDB): domain Bacteria; phylum Bacillota; class Bacilli; order Paenibacillales; family Paenibacillaceae; genus Paenibacillus_B. The sequence goes on along the minus strand of NZ_JAKRNK010000001.1, from coordinate 798,270 downwards.
GCTTCTGTCTTTTCAGGCGATCCGACTTCGCTTCTACAAGCGGATGATTCGGCGGCTGGAACGGCAATCGAACAATAGCGAGGCAAGTAAGTGCATCACCAGGAATATCTACACCTTCCCAGAAGCTGCTTGTACCCAGCAGCACAGAAGACGTCTGCTCCTGAAATCTTCGAGTCAGCTTACTCCGGTTGCCGCTATCCATCCCTTGTCCCAGCACTTGAATTCCATGCGGCGCTAGCGAATCTTTGAGCTGTTCATAAACATCTTTGAGCATGCGATAAGATGTAAAGAGTACGAGCATGCGGCCGCGGGTTACTTTGGCAATATCCCCTATCGATTGAGCCAGCTTGCTGTTAAATAGCGGGTCACCTGAACCTTTAACAGTAGGAAAATCTCGCGGAATAACAACCAGTGCTTGTTCTCGGTAATTAAATGGAGAAGGTAAAATCACGCTGTGCAGTCTGCCGTCCCGTGCAGCTTCCTTCAAACCAATCTGTTCTTCCACGAACTGGAACGACTTGTCAACAGATAATGTCGCCGATGTTAAAATAATGCTTTTCTTCGGTTCGAAGAAATAACGATTTAACGCTTCGCTTACGTCAACTGGCACGCCGTACATCTGCATTGATTTATGACGGTACTGCATGTTACCTTCCATCCAATAAACAGTATCAGGTTCCGTACCCTTCATAAATTGCCTGAATTCATCTCTGACTTCAGCTAAATCTTTAAATAGCCCTGTAACATCAACAACAACGGCCTGCAGTTCTTCATCATCAACATCTTTCCACTCATTGACCAACTTCTCACCCGTTCGAACGATGTCACTTAAACGTACATGCACATCTTCTTCCAACTCAGTTACACCGCTCCAAGACTCTGGCCGTGATTGTGACTGCAGCCTCAGTACGGATTGCCCTGCTTCCGCCTGACCCGCTTCAGGCGGTGGCATTAGTTGGAACAATGCATCGTTCATCCGATCCCACACTTCTCGTACATCCGCAAGCTGAGTGAGCAGCTTCTCAATGCCTTCAGCCCAAATCATCGCTTTCTCGTTGCCTGACAGACGCAAACGCATCTGTAGAAGAATAAGCGCCCCGTTCTTGCTGTCCTTAAACAATCGAATAAGGGGATGAATTAGTGAAAAGTATTGCAAGTGAAGACCAAGATGTTTCCCTGCTGTCTCTTCAAAATGATGCGCTTCATCAATGACCAGGTGTTCATAGGCAGGCAGCAGTCGATGCTCTGCGATCACGTCAGTGAACAACAAAGAGTGATTCGTAATGATAACATCCGACATGTTGGCATCATTCTTAGCCCGGTGATAGAAACACCTTCTAAACCAAGGACAAGCCCGGTTCAAGCACGAATCGCTGTCACTCGCGACAGTATCCCAGAATTCCGGCCCCTTTTGAATCAGATGCAGTTCTTCATCATCGCCATGCTCCGTCTGACTTAACCAGACGATCATCTGTGCCGCAGTCAAAATATCGTCCTTGACGTGCACAAACTCTTTATAGTTTATTTTATGTTCAAATTTTCTCAAACACAAATAGTGGCTGCGTCCTTTAAGAATCGTGGCTTTAAATGGAACAGGCAATATCTGCTCCAGAAGCGGCAAATCGCGTTGTCTTAACTGCTCCTGCAGATTAATCGTGTGTGTGCTAACAATCACTTTCTTATCGTGCTTAACGCTATAATAAATGGAAGGCAGCAAGTAGCCGAGCGACTTGCCTGTACCCGTTCCTGCTTCAATCAACAGATGCCGATCATGATCAAGGCTGTCCATCACCTCTTGGAACATCTGTTCTTGAGCTTCGCGCGGTTCGTAATTACTTAATCTTTCTTTCAGATTAGATTTCACTTCGTCCAGAAATTGTGTAAACGAGCTTCCTTCCAAAGCAGGTTGATCCATTCCCTCACGAGGTGGAAGCACATGTGTCCACTCCCCCAGCTTAAATGCAAGCTGGCGATATGCCGATACATCCCCCTCCTCACTGAGCCGTACCGCATCTTGCTCGCGTTCTACCAGCTTCGTATATAACAGCCAACCCAGATCCTTCTCGTCGGAACCAAATAAGTCCACAATCCGCTGAAGCGTTAGCAATGGTAAATCATCTACAGCCTGTAGGCAACGAATAAAAATATCCGCGGTCGCAAGTGCATCACTGTCTGCTTGATGAGGACGTTCATGGGTAATATTAAATGCTTGGGCAACCGATCCTAACTGATAAGAAGTCAAGGAAGGAAATAAAATGCGCAGCAATTCTATCGTATCGAGGATTCTACCCGTAAAGGGCAGGTAACCTGTATGTTCTAGCGCTTGTCTTAAGTACTGATAATCAAAAGCAACATGATGTCCAACAAGCACAACATCATTTAATAAAGGTACCATCCCAGTCATTGCTTCATCCAGATCAGGTGCTTCTTTCACCATCTCTTCGCTAATGCCCGTTAATTGTGTAATAAATTCGGGTATCGGGATTGTAGGCTTCACAAGGGTATGATATTCCTGTTCCACCTGCAAATTAGCTCCGAGAATAACGAGTCCAATTTGGATAATTTCATCTCCCGGTTGATTACCCGTAGTCTCAAAATCCAATACGGCAAATCTCATCCCTAACAATTCCTCTCACCATTTCTGTTTTAAGAATAACAGATGTTCAGTCGTTTGAAAATGAGGAGAGGGCAACATCTACGAAAAGATGTTCCCCTCTCCATGTGTATGATGCAGTCTAGAACGAATGCTTGTGTACATCTATACGCTTCATTCCATCGTTACGACATGTGCGCCATCCGCTTCTCTCCATATTGAAGTACGCCGTGATTATGGATGCATACCTTCAAATTGGCAATCGGTTCCGGAATTGTCGGATCGGCAAAATGTGCCTTCTGAAAATAATGCTGCGCCTTTTCGGTATTGCGGTGAAGCGCTTGTATACAGCCAAGAGCGTTATATGCCAACGCTTTTAGCTTTGCATCTTCCGTCAAAGGGATAATAAAATGAAAATGACGGCAAGCCTCTTGATTGCGACCAAGATGCAAATACGATAAGCCCAGATATACTCGTGCAATTAACTTGTCCGGATGTCTGGATATCGCTTGTTCCAGATGTCTGGAGGCTTGTTCATACATACGAAGCGTAAAGTAACCTTGCCCGTACTGCAGTGGATCATTGTAATCCGGAAGCTCGGAGTCCTCGCTTGGCGGATTCTGATTCGACACTGTGGCAGGTACTTGATTGCCCGCGCTCCGTTCAGCTCGAACGAGAGCCAGCTTTTCTTCAAAACGGAGCCATTCCTCAACTATGTGGTCACTCATGGAACGCAGCAGAGACATCTGGTGTTCCAGTTCCTGCTTGGTTGTCCCTTCTGCCGAAGGATACTGCTGGATAATCTCATCCAACAATTCGTTCATCGTCGCGAACATGTGCTGCAACACAACTTCATCCCACCTTTACAATGTGATGCTGTGCATGATTGTACGGCTCATGTTCATTGTGTGTTAATCGTTCACGTTTCATGCGATGCTCCAACGATCCAACAGCTTTACCGGTACTTGCTCGTTCTGCGCTTGAATACTAACGGATGGTAGCGTGTACTTCTACATGTGCAAGCTCAACAGGCTGGTTACGTTCATCCACAAATACAACTTTAGGCTGATATTGACGTGCTTCCTCATCATTCATCCCCGCATAAGAAATAATAATGACATTATCACCGGGTTGAACGAGTCGGGCAGCAGCGCCATTCAGACAGATAACGCCAGAATGACGTTCACCTGTAATCACATACGTTTCCAGACGCGCACCATTGTTATTATTGACGATCTGAACTTTTTCATTCGGCAAAATATCCGCCAGTTCCATCAACTGCTCATCAATTGTAATGCTGCCTACGTAATTTAAATTAGCCTCAGTCACCGTAGCACGGTGAATTTTAGATTTCATCATTTCGCGAAACAAACGGCTCACTCCTCTTCTGCAGCTTGAAGCAATCGATTATCAATTAATCGGGTCGCACCGAATCGAACTGCCAATGCAATTAGTACATCTGTCGTACGCTCACTCATCGGTAGTGCTGCTGTTAATGGCTGTAAGGAAGGGAACGCCACCACTTCCACATATTCAATCTCAGCTAGTGGTGAACCGTTGATATACGTTCGAATACGGTCCGCCAACGCACCAGCTGTCACCGTTGGCTCAACTGCAAGCCACTCCGAGACAAGACCCAAGGATTGAGATAACACAAGCGCCTGCGCTCGCTCATCCTCGGACAAGTAAACATTACGCGAGCTTAGTGCAAGTCCGTCTTCTTCCCTTACGATCGGGCATGGCACCAGTTCAACGTCCATATTCAAGTCGTATACCATCTGCTGCAGCACAGCAATCTGTTGGGCATCCTTCATCCCAAAGTAAGCTCGGTCAGGCTGCACCATATGGAACAGCTTCGAAACGACTGTTGTAACTCCATCAAAGTGTCCTGGTCGGGATGCCCCACAAAGTGAAGCCGTCATCTGTGCGACAACAACCTTAGTCTTGGTCTCCTGAGGATACATCATCTCTACCGACGGCAGAAACACAATATCGATTCCACATAACTCTGCTAACGCCAAGTCACGCTGCTCATCCCGTGGATATCGGTCAAGGTCTTCATTTGGCCCAAATTGGATCGGGTTAACAAAAATGCTAAGCACAGATACCTCGTTCTCTGCTGCGGAACGCCTCATCAAACTTGCATGTCCATTATGCAAATATCCCATTGTCGGTACAAATCCGACTGTACAATTTCTTTGCTTGTACCTATATTCTTTAATTGCGGTTCTGAGTTCCGCAATCGTTCTAACTACTAACAACGATTACTCCACCTTTCCATGTCCATACAAGCTGTCAAGTACCACATCATCCGCATGAAAAGCGTGAGCTTCAGCCGGGAACGAACGCTGCTTTACATCCTTAACATAGGTCTTCATGCTCTCCCGAATGGTCGTACCAATATCCGCGTATGTCTTGACGAATCGTTTTTCCCGATAAGCCGGTGTATATTTTAACACATCGTGGAATACAAGCACTTGTCCATCACAAGATGCTCCTGCTCCAATGCCGATGGTTGGGATCGATAATCGTTCACTAATATAAGCCGCGACTTGATCCGTCACAAGCTCCAAGACGACAGCAAAAGCACCCGCTCTTTCTAAAGTTAAAGCGTCGTCCAAGAGACGGGCTGCGTCTTCTGGCGTCTTGCCCTGAACACGATAACCGCCAAGTTGATGTACCGATTGCGGCGTCAGTCCAATATGACCAAGCACAGGTACACCCGCTTTCACGCAAGCGTCAACCATCAATGCAATCTCGGAACCGCCTTCCATCTTAACCGCATTGGCATGACCTTCCTGCATTAAGCGCCGCACGTCCTTCATCGTCTCACTAACCGAGCTGTGATAGGTCATAAAAGGCATATCTGCCACAATAAATGTATGAGGCGCTCCCCTGCGAACCGCTCTCGTATGATAGACCATATCGTCAATGGTCACGGGAAGTGTTGAGTCGTAACCAAGTACGACGTTGCCCAAAGAGTCGCCAACCAGAATGATATCCATGTCGGCTTCTTCTACGAGGGCTGCAGAGGGATAATCATACGCCGTCATCATGGTGATCGGATCCTGATTCACCTTCATTTGTTTCATTTTTACGATACTTAGAGGTTGTTTCACTTTCATCCTAACTCATCTCCTTATCGATTCTCTTTTTAGTTTGCGCAAAACAAAAAAACCTTTTAGCGTTTCCACTAAAAAGGTCCCAAAGCAAAAAAGAGGTCGCATGCGACGTCTCTCTGTCTCGGTCCCTTCGGCTCAGAGCAGAAATATGCAGCACAACAAGGATATGTACTTGTCAGCACAGTTCCTTTGCTTTGCGAGTGCGATTCCGAACGGATATCGCCTACATAGGTAGTATAATCAAATATGTAATCGAAGTAAATCCTCGAGTGTACCCATGACTTACATTTATTATACAAATTAGAAAGTGGTTCCTTCACTAGTGAAATGAACATCCCCTGAAAACACTTTCCGATACTGTCCGTCCTGCCCAAGCAGAACAAGCGCACCAGATTCATCTAATCCTTGTGCAGTTCCCGTCACATCCCCATAAGGTGTTGCTACCGATACCTCACGACCGATCGTGACACTTTGCGCTTCCCATAATGTACGTATTGGCCCGAATCCCTGCTCCTCATAAAGCTTGTACAATTGCTCTAATTCCAGACAAATCTCGGCCAGCAGTGTAGCTCGGTCTATTTCTTGGCCGTATTCACGCTTTAGGGATGTAGCAATATGACGCAAGCTATCTGGATAGTCTTGTTCATCCAAGTTCACACTAATACCGATGCCAGCAATAACACGAACTAAGCGCTCATCTTCTGCTTGCGATTCCAGCAATATCCCGCATACTTTACGCTCATGAATAAGTAAATCGTTAGGCCATTTAATGCCGACCGGTACAGGTACAATCCGTTTGATCGCTCTACATATCGCTACAGCTGTTAACAACGTTAAGTGTGGGGTAAAATGCAAGGGGATACGGGGCGTCAGCACCATACTCATCCATATGCCTTTACCAGGAGGCGAATGCCAGATACGGCCTCGTCGTCCTCTTCCGCCAGTCTGCTCTTCAGCAATGACAAGCGCACCTTCCCGCGCACCATTTTCCGCCCATTTCAGCGCCTCGTTCTGAGTCGACTCCGTCCGGCCCACAATACGAATCTGACGGCCTAACGTTTGTGTCTTCAATTGTGTAAGGAGTGAGATTTCATCCAGACGTGTTGGCTGCTGTAAAAGTCGATAGCCCAGCTTCGGCACGGCTTCAAATTCGAATCCCTTCGCACGAAGCCGATTAATATGCTTCCAGACGGCAGTTCGCGAAATATTTAATTCTCGGCTTATTTCTTCGCCGGATACAAACTCATTTGGGTGCGCTTGAAACCAAGCCAACAAACGTTCGTTCACGATGCCCCCCACTTTCTTTCTAAATGTTGTTGCAGCATGTAAACGTTGTTATCTACGATGCCCAATGCCACATCAAGCCAAATGCCTTCCAAACATGCTCTAACCCATGGTCCGGCCGGCCGATCTATCCTTTTTAACACATCTTTGCCGCTTATCGCCAAATCCTTAAGCTGGCGCACAGGCAAATCGTGAATCCATCTGTCACCTTCATTGAGCAGCATCTTCCACAGCATTATGCCTGACCCAGTCGGCTGAGTATCCGAGCAACTGCCGCTTGTCATAGGCAGCGTCAGCTCTTTATTGCTGCTTGAGTTGGCAGAGCCGCCTATTCGTGCCGTTACGTCCGCATCCACCAAAGCCTGCGGTGGAAGTTCATTAATCTTTGGCGCGGCACAATCGTCCACGCGCTGCGTGGCTATTGAATCGCTTGCCGCAAGCCATGCGCGGCCGCACGCGAGTGCTCCGCGCACAGCCGTCTCGCCATAGGCGAGCACGGCTTGCGCGACAGCCCGCCGCAGAGCGGCAGCGCCGTCCTCTGCGGCGGAGACGTTCGCGCAGGCGGCAGGCGGTATTGCCGCCTGCGCGAGCAGTGCGTGCGCGTGCAGGACGCCTAATATGGCGTCCTGCTGCGCACCGGACAGGCGCAGCGCAGCCAGCACCTGCGCCGCCTCTTCTAAGCTTGCGCGGTGCGAAAGCGCAAGCACAGCCATACGCAGCTCGGGTGTAGTGACTTGCCCGAGCGCGTTCCATATAGAAGACGGCTGCTGTAAAGAAGCAGCCTGATCATGAGCCCCTGACTCGATCACGGTCAGATCGATATCATTTGCAGCAGCTTTACCCTTAAAGCTGTCTGATCGAGCTTCACATAGCCCCGTAGCTAAGTATCCTACAGGCTCCTTAACATATGCCAACACACAGCTGCGGACCACCATTGCCCATCCTCGAGCTGGGTACGGACCTGCAAGCAGCTTCCATAGTTCATCACGTATTCGCTCCATAGCAATGTGCTTCAGCTTACTACGAGTTTCCCGAATTGCACGCCACGTACTTTTCGTCATTCTCATATTTAGCACAGACGCAAAACGAATCCCTCTCAGCATGCGCAGCGCATCTTCATTGAGACGTTCACGAGCAGAGCCTACACAGCGAATGTTTCTACTTATCAGATCCTGTTGTCCGCCGAACGGATCTATGATGGAGCCGTCAGCCGCAAGTGCCATTGCATTTATTGTAAAGTCACGTCGCTCCAAATCTTCTGTTAAATCTGTAATATACTCCACATGCTCGGGCCTGCGATAATCAGCATAAGCCGATTCTCTACGAAAAGTTGTTACTTCGTATGTATGTTCCCCCATTAATACAGTCACCGTGCCGTGTGCGATGCCAGTGGGAATGACTCTATCAAATAACGCTGCCACTTCATCCGGCAAGGCAGAGGTCGCAATATCTACATCATGAATCGGACGTCCAAGAAGTGTATCTCGTACGCAGCCGCCTACCATATAAGCAGAGTATCCACTCTCATTCAGACGACAAATAACGGCCTGTGCTTCTTTCCATAAAGGACCTTGCAATTGCAGCTTCATATATAAACTCCTAATCCATCAGTCCTCGTAAAGCGATGGATTAGCAAGAAGGCTTCGCATTCATCACTTCGCGATTGAGTACTCGATAATATATTTTTTCATATTCCCACGTTATAAGATCGTTACAGAATACATGGCGCGCACGATGCAAGCAAGCTTCTCTCATCTGTGCCGCTAGGGACTCATTGCTTAGCAGTTGTACCGCATGTTCCGCCATTTTGTCTGTATCCCCAACAGGAGCCAAGTATCCCGTTTCACCATGGGTTACCAATTCGGGAATGCCCCCAGCTTCTGAGCCAATTGTCGGAACGCCACAAGCCATCGCCTCAAGTGCAACTAAACCGAAGCTTTCCTTCTCTGACGGCAGCAGCAAGACGTCAGCCAATGAGATGACTTGTGCAATCTCATCCTGCTTGCCCAGAAAATGAACACGATCCTCCAAGCCCATGTTACGAATCATGCATTGAACTTTAGGCATATCGGGACCTTCTCCTACAAAGACGAGTCTTGAAGGAACGTGCTCATGCACTTTCGCAAACACTTCCACTACATCACTTACCCGCTTCACAGGACGGAAGTTGGAGATATGCATCAATATTTTCTCATGGGGATAAGCAAATTCTGAACGCAAATGCGCAATATCGCGAGGATAATATACCCTTTTGTCAATAAAGTTGTAAGTCAGGTCGATATCTCGATTAATATCAAGCATTTCTCTCGTCTGCTTAATTAAATCCTGTGATACAGCTGTTACAGCATCACTCTGGTTAATAGCAAACCGTATCATGTCTTTCAGCGACTCATCCTGTGCCAGCACCGTGATGTCCGTGCCATGTAACGTCGTCACGACCTTAAGATCCGGATGTGCCATTTGCTTGGCAAGATAGGCACATACCGCATGTGGTACCGCGTAATGAACATGCAGCAAATCAAGCTGCTGTATGTTGGCGACTTGCGCCATCTTGCTCGCTAATGACAAATCATATGGCGGGTATCGGAATACATAATAATCATTTACATCTACTTCGTGATACTGTATATTCTTTTGAAATTTAGAACCTAAACGAAACGGAATATTGTGTGTTATAAAATGGATTTGATGACCGCGCTCTGCTAACAACTTGCCTAGCTCTGTCGCAACAACTCCAGACCCGCCGAGGGACGGATAACACGTTATTCCAATTTTCAAACCTTCGCTCAACCCGTTCCCCTCCTCTATTCAAGCGCTGTCATCTTCCTATATGAAGTCATAACTTGACGGTATTAGAATAAATGCACAGCGTATGGCCCTTTATGAATAAATGCTTCCGCTTGTGTCATCCCTCTGCCTTGACCAAGCAATGAATCACGAGCTTCCACTCGTTCTACATATCCTTGATTCAGTGGAGTAGATACAATGTCAGTCTGAGCCGATGGTGCCGTAAATTGTGACTCATAAGCCAGTAGTGCACTGCGTTTGTGATCGTATACATCCGATACATCAACAATTAGATCTGCAGGTGCAATATCATTAATAAAATAATAATAAACCTGGTCAACAAGATGGGCTTCTATATCAGGCATATAACGTCTCAGCTTGGCATTAAACACAGCTTCCTGTACAATTCGACTGCACATGACATGATCAGGATGCCGGTCTTCCCAATAAGGTGCAAATACAATTCGCGGGCGATAACGGCGTATCATGCGAACAACCGCCTGAATATGCTCATCCACCAGTTGAAGACCACGGTCGGGCAATCCGATCGTTTCCCGCGCGAACAACTGAAGCACTTCACTGGCAACGCCTGCTTCCTGCTGTCGTTTCTCTACGGTACCATTGGAGGACATCTCCGCATAGGTAAGATCACAGATCACCGTTCGATATCCAGCGAGCTGGTGTTTGGCGAGTGTGCCAGCCATCCCGATCTCGACATCGTCAGGATGTGCGCCAAAGGCAAGAATGTCCACATGTTCCATTAGGATTCATCGACTCCCGGCTTGTATTTGTGCTGCAATTCACGCCATGCAAAATCTCCGCGTTCCAACGCTTTAACAAGAATTTCAGCTGTTGCAATATTGGTGGCCACTGGAATGCCTTGTACATCACACAAACGCAAAAGCGCGATGATGTCCGGTTCATGAGGCTGTGCCATCAACGGATCACGCAAGAATACGATTAAATCCATTTCATTGTCTGCAACTAAGGCGCCAATCTGCTGATCTCCACCTAACGGTCCCGATTTAAATCTTGTAATATCAAGGCTTGTCTGCTCCATAATTCGCAGCCCTGTTGTTCCTGTCGAAAATAACTTATGACCCTCAAATACTTTTTCATAAGCAATTACAAAGTTAACAATTTCTGATTTCTTACGATCGTGTGCAATAAAAGCAATATTCAGCATAAGTCTACCCCTCCATCATCTATCCCGTTAAATGTATGTTCTATTGCTGAAAATCGTAGGTCGATGATATCATCATGTCTATTAGTCATCCAAAAGATGCTCAAAACCATAAACAAGCTGGTCCAATTGCATCACTTTCTTAACAGCAACATTCACACCTGGCATGTAGCCTGAACGCTCGTAGGAATCATGGCGAATCTTTAACGTCTGTCCATTGCCGCCAAATATTACTTCCTGCTGCGCAAAGATTCCCGGCAGGCGCACACTATGGATACGGAATCCATTATAATAGCCCCCACGAGCGCCTTCAATCTTCTCTTCTTCGTTCGGATTGCCCTGCTTATGTTCAGCACGCACCTGTGCAACAAGCTCTGCTGTCTTCACAGCTGTACCCGATGGAGCATCCAGCTTCTGATCACCATGGTATTCAATAATTTCCAGATCAGGGAAGTACTTAGCTGCTTGTTGGGCAAAACGCATCATTAATATCGCGCCTATTGAGAAATTAGGTGCAATTACCCCCCCAAGTTCCTTTTCTTTGCACATGGCTTGCAGTTCCTCAATCTGCTCTGGGGTAAATCCCGTCGTTCCAATTACAGGCCTTACTCCGTGCTGAATAGCTAACGATGTATGCTGCATCACTGTACTTGGCGTCGTAAAATCAACGAGCACATCGGGCTTGCTGTCCGCTAGTGCAGCGGAAAGATCATTGGTTACCGTGACGCCGCACGATGGCAGGCCCACCAACGATGCTGCATCTACTGGTCCTGTTGTTGTAGCAATTGCTGCCGCCAATTCCAATGAGTCATCCTCAAGTACCATCTTAACCACTTCGCGTCCCATTCGTCCGCCTGCTCCGGCTACTGCTACTCGTATACGTTCCATGCTGATTAATCTTCCCCTTCCGAGCTTTGCTCGCCGTCAATACGTGTCCAACGATGCTTATCGCGTGTATTGAACTTATGCATGACCTCATCATGTGCTTTCGTTAAGTCAATGCCTAGTGAATTTGCAAAGCATAATAAAATAAACAGAAGATCACCCAGTTCATTCTCAATGGAGTTATCGGCTTCTGTTGCTTTCTTAGGTTTTTCTCCATATAAATGGTTTACTTCACGTGCCAATTCGCCAGCTTCTTCAAGCAGCCTGGCTAGCATGGACAGTGGACTGAAGTACCCTTCTTTAAACTGAGAAATATATTGTTCCACCTCATGCTGCATATCGGCTAAAGGCTTGCTGCGCAGCGTGTCCAAGATGGCTCTGCGTTCTTGTTCTGTCATGCCATCTCCTTCTTCTACTTGTACAATTATGTAGGCTGTATTTAGCTTCTATGTTATCGTAAAGCATCATGGAAAACAAATGCTTTTTATCCTTACATCATTTCGATATACTAAGGAAGGTTAAGCATTTTGACACAAGGAGAACAGCGATATATGACATCCACGTTTCTGAATAGGGTATGGCATACATTCCTTCCGATCATGATTGGAACTGCCATTTACGCCTTCGGTCTGCTCTACTTTATTATCCCGAATCAGCTTATGGAAGGCGGCGTTACGGGTATAACCGTCCTGCTCAAATATGCCGCAGAGATCAATCCTGCACTTTCCACCCTCGTTATTAACATTCCTTTATTTCTAGTCGGTTGGCGATCACTTGGCAAAGTCCAAATGATTTATAGCATTTTTGGTGTCCTGTCCCTTACTTTCTTTTTGTGGCTGTTCGAATTAGCCGTATCCAGACAATGGATCGTCCCCTTCCAAACGGAACATGACTTTATTCTGGCTACATTATATGCTGGCGTTACACTAGGAACCGGATTAGGCATCGTATTCCGTTTCGGGGGCACAACTGGTGGTGTAGACATATTAGCACGCATTGCCAATCGCAAGTTTCATATCAGCATGGGTCAATTTATTTTAATACTAGACGTATTTATCATAGGTGCAGCATTGTTTTACATACCTAAAGAGAAAATATTATATACACTTGTAGCTGTATTTATTGCATCAAAGATGATTGACTTCATCCAGGAAGGTGCTTACGCAGCCAAGTCGTTTACCATTATTACTGACCATCCCGACGAGATTGGCAAGCTAATTACATCGGAATTGGAACGCGGCGTTACCTTGATTCCTGCTATAGGCTATTATTCCCGACAGGACAAGCAGATGGTGTATTGTGTCGTTGCCCGTCATGAGATGAGAAGACTAAAGTCCATCGTGAAGACTGTGGATCCGAGGGCGTTTATCGTTGTCGGAGATGTACATGATGTGCTTGGTGAAGGCTTTAAAGAAGAATAACAGGCAGGTTATTAGAAAAGGTCGGCAGTACTCGTCACTAGACGTGAACTGCCGACCTCTTCTTTTAGAATGATAAGAGAATATCGTTTGTCTCGTTCATTAACTAACTCGATTTATTCCATGGGCCTGCATGGATGTGATGTTCTTGATAACGGTATTTCTGATAGGCAACATATGCCAAGGTCACTGTTACTATACAAGCTAACCACATCACAACCCGTAATGGAATTTGATCCTCAGCTACGTTAGCAAATGCAGGGCTATCTTTCGCGTGGCCAAACAACGCCTTCATCAGCATAGGCTCATAATCTTGTAAAGCTCTTCGAGCCTGATCTCTTGATACTCGTGAATCATTAATCTTCATGACCAGTACATTGATAGACTTTAACATCTCAACTGTCTGCACGGACCTTTGTATAGCCACTGCGGGCATTATCCGATCCGTATGCTCTAACCAGAGGCGACTAGCTTGTTCCCACTGCTGCTTAGTCGCCGCTTGAACCATCTGTTCCAGATCATCTCGCAGCACTTGTTCATACTGAAGCCACATCGATCGGTTAGGATGTGTGATCGCATCTACTGCCAATTTAAACTTAGCTGCAGCATGTGATAACTCTTTTTCGTTAATGGAAGCAGCATGAAGTTCACGCTTCATATCCACATACGTTTCCGTAATAGCTTTAATTTGCTCAGCAGTCATGCTGTCAAACAATCCCGGTGACGCAAGGACCAGTTCCAATTTTTTTACCGTATGCAAAGCTCCCGATACATCACCGGAAGCGACTTTTCGGTATAAACGTTCCGTGGAGGTGTCAACCTCCCTCCATCCTTGGTGCATATTCTGCTCTTTCGACTCCTCGACCGTTTCATTTAACGCATGAAGGAGTGGGCTGGTGAAGATTAGCATGATCAAAGCCAATAGGACACTCACAATCCTGTAACGGTGCATGGACATCCCTCCATGACTAACCTATGGGGCGATGTCTGAATTTAGAACAGCTCGTACGGTGTAATTCCGCATTTCTTCAATAAATAGCAAAGCTGCATTACAGCAACGATTGAATACCTTTACAATTTCACATTCAGCTTATTCGAGCTGCCGCTCATCATGCGTTCTTGTCTCAGACGATAATAACAAGCTATGCCTGCAGTAACTACACTTACACCCGTTAATATAATTGTAAAAGTCGATACTGCAGATACGTCATCCCATAACGCTTGTGGCAAATAGGGGTAAACATCATATTTATAATCCACATAATCATTCAACCATGTCCAGGCTGCTGCAAGACAAAGACTAATGCCAGCAAAGCGAAATAGACGTACAAACAAAACAGCTTCTATGGCCATCGCTAAGTGAGAGCTTATTAACATCCAATCCTGCCAAATCAACGACTCACCCTGATAGGCACCCGCCAATATCATCGCACAAGCCCATATCCCATATTTAATAGAAGTTACTACTGCTAAAGCTTCGATTACGACACGGATCGCACTCAGCCATCTTTTCTGTTTCTTCATCGGAAATAGCAAAAACAACAGAGCTAATGAAAAAAACAAACTTGCTGTCGGACTGTCTGGTACAAATACAATTTGCCATTTCGGAGAGTGCTCCCAAGTATCCACCAATTGATATTTGTACCAGTAATAGCCGTAAATGGTTCCCAACGAGTTGGTCAAAAATAACGACCATAGCACCCATCTCTGCTTCAAAAAATAGCGACTCCATAACATTGACACCTTCAACGAATACCACAGCCTCCCAGATTAATAAAACAGAAAGTTACTGGACCAGTGACATAAATGGTACAACATACATCCAAAATAAGCTGTAAATCAGCTGTATGAACAAACAAAACCTGACCGTCAATAACGATCAGGTTGTTCCTAACTATAGTTTACTCTGCTGCTTTCTGTTTCGCAAGCCATTCTGCTAGGTGATCGATGTCCTGATCTGTAAGACCCGCACCAATTGCCGTATCATACATTGCTGGCATCTTGCCATCACCCTTGCCCTCATGGATGATTTTCAAAATCTCATCTTTTGAAAGCGCATCCCCAATTCCACGTAGGCTTGGAGCGCTTGCGCCTTTCAAGTCAGCACCGTGGCACGCCACACATGTCGCCTTCTTAAAGGATGCCATTGCAGGATCATCTTTGTCCACAATCGCAATCTCCTTGCCTCCAGGCTTGGCTTGACCGGTCGGCTTCCCAGCCGCTGCTGCCTCGCGAGCTTTCTCTTCACGCTCAATATGCTCTGGGATGATGTTAAGCTCTTTTAACTCGTGTTCATATCCGTTCCAAGCAACCTTGGTTAAATAAATAACCGCGAGCAGAGATACAAACATCAAGGAGGAAGCGATTGGGCGTCTGTAGAAACGACGCTCTTTACCTGAATCGAGGAAAGGAGCCATAACCAGTCCACCGAACATAATGGCCGGTATCAGTACAGTGCCAATCACAACGTAGGAACCGGAGGCATATGGATACTTCAGTAATTGATATAGGAACAGGAAGTACCAGTCTGGAATCGGAACAAATCCTGTGTTGTTTGGATTTGCTGGATAACCTAACGGAGGCGGCTCGGAAATCGTTAGTACGAGAAAAGCTACCAACGCCACGACTCCTACCATCCATTCCTTTAGCAGGAAGTTAGGAATGAATGCTTCCGACTTGCCAGGATAAGTCGTGTAATCCGGTTGTTCCGGATTATAACTTCTTTTCTTTACGCGGGAGTCGCCAACATACACGACTTTTTCTTTGGATGAATGTCCGTGTGCCATCTTGGTTCCTCCTTTCTTATAGCGGTCCGGAAATACCTTGACGGCGAATCATAAAGAAGTGAGCGCCCAACAAGGCTAACAGTCCTGCCGGCAGGAAGAAGACGTGGATGGCAAAGAATCGCGTCAAAGTCTGGGCACCTACGATCGTGCCACCTTGCATCAATTCTTTTAAATAAGGTCCTATGTAAGGAACCGTATCCGCAATCTCCATACCGACTTTGGTAGCAAAGTATGCTTTGTTATCCCACGGGAGCAAGTATCCTGTGAAACCAAGGCCGAGCATTACAAAGAAGATTAACATCCCAACGACCCAGTTCATTTCACGCGGAGCCTTATATGAACCCGTAAAGAATACGCGAAGCGTATGTAAAAACATCATAACAATAACGAGACTTGCGCCCCAATGGTGCATACCGCGAACGATCTGCCCGAATGCTACTTTTGTCTGCAAATATTCAACACTGTAATAGGCATTCACGATATCCGGTACATAATACATAGTCAGGAACATTCCAGATAGAATCTGGATAACAGTAATAAAGAACGTCAATCCACCGAAGCAATACACAAATGCGGAGAAATGGTGCGCGGGGTTGACATGTTCAGGTACTTCGTGATCGGCAACGTCCCGCCACATCGGCGTAATATCGAGACGTTCGTCAATCCAGTTGTAAACACCCTTTAACATCTGTTGCTACGCCTCCTTATTTCGCACGTGTGTTCGGCATCTTATCGCCCAAGTAAACAAAACCGTCTTTGATTTTTACTTTGTATTCATCCAATGGTGCACGGGCAACAGCTAGCTGTTTGCCATCCGGTGTATAATGCGCGCCGTGACAAGGACAGAAATACTGGTCTTTATACTTCGCATTGTTGTTCCAGGAAACTGTACAGCCCAAATGCTTGCATACAGGGGATAACGCCAAGATTCCTTTATCATCCTTGCGAATCCATGCTGTCAATGTCGGCTTGCTCTCGTACCAGCCGTCAACTTGCGTCACTTCGAAGTTGAATTCTTGCGGCTGATCTGTAATCTTGCTTACTTCTACAACCTTGATGTAATTTCCCTCTGTCTTTTTCTGCAAAAGTGGATCTACCGCAAACCGAACCATTGGCAATGCTGCTCCCCCCGCCATAAAAGCAGTCGCCCCACCTAACGTGTATGAAAGAAATTGTCGACGCGACATTTCTTTGCGTGCCGCTGGTTTGTGAGGATTATGCTCGTTCTCATGCGGTTTGCTCATCGTCTCTTACCCCCCTTTACCCAACCGTTCTCGCAGCTTACTATGACGATTATCACATTCTAACTAAGACATCCCTATAATATCCCAGCCCTATGTAAGCGTCAAGAATTTACCAATTAATTTGGTACGATCAACCAATAGTGTTTCGTTAAATGTTGGGATTTTGTCACATTTGACACTAGTATTGTGATGAAGACCACATTGTTTGGACAAGCTCACTGATTCGTTGACGACTATTCTCGCTCTCAATATCTCGAGTAGCAAATGGAGTTAATACGAGATCACAATTCGACAGCTTCTCGTGCGGCAGATCCACCTGAGCAGACATACCAATAACATAACGGAAGCCAGCACCTTTAAGCTCTGCGGCTAATCGATCCAACTTTGTCCACTCTCCATGTGCAACAGAGATGTCAGATGGATGACCAACAAAATGGTATGCTGGATAAGTAACGATACGTCCATGAAAAGGAATTTCGACATGCTCCAGCCAATCTCTTAATTGCTCCAAGCATTGTGTCGCTTGATAAGGTGCCAGAGCCCCTGTCAATCCGGTTACAGGAATTACACACGTATCTAAATACGGTTTCCATTGTTGCCACTGCGCTTCCGAGATTTCACTGAACTTCATGATGTCCCCCCCGTTTTTCCTACTTCTTCCTCTCCATTATACTGATTTGCACAAAAAAATGAAGAATCGCATGATGCGTTCTTCATTGTAACGTTTTCAGCTCGTTCGTCAGCATTTGAAAGGATGCTTCATCCCCTGTAGCCAATGCTTCATCAATTGCTACGTAAATTTGACGGGTACGATGCTTACGAATCGCGTCGTCCCATATCATCTCTGCCGTCAAGCCCAACATCACTTCGTAAGAAACCTTCATTTTATCCATAGGATGCACCTCCAAACCCGAACGCTTAAGAGCTCCTATATTCCTTTCCTTTCACCACATAGCTATCTGTTGTTCGTTTCATGCGCTGTAAATCTTCTTCTGTCAGCTCGCGGATAACTCGTGCGGGTGAACCGAGAGAAAGAGTATAGGCCGGTATTTTTTTATTTTCGGTAATGACCGATCCTGCCCCTATTAAAGCATATTCACCGAGTTCCGCACCGTTCAGGACGATAGCCCCCATGCCGATTAATGTACCCTTGCCTATCCGGCAGCCGTGTATAATGGCGGCATGCCCGACAGATACATCTTCACTTACAAGAAGCGGCTGATTCGTGTTGACGTGTCCGATAACACCGTCCTGAATATTGACGCGTTCAGCAATATGAATAGGTGCTAGATCTCCGCGCAGCACCGCGTTAAACCACACAGTGGAGCCTGCGCCGATTGTAACGTCGCCAATAAGCTTGGCTCCATCCGCCACATATACTGATTCATCGATACGTGGCATCTTATCTTGATAGGGTATGTACAACAAATGATCGCCTCCAACAGGTTCTTGCTCCTTCAGAATACCGGATGGATTTCTGCAAGCGCAGCAAGAAAAAAGTTGGAATCATCTTAGCAATGCCGTTGCTGCTTGTCAACAATTAATGGAATCTTATCATCATGATCGACATACACGCCTTGAATTAAGGTTTGTCCACGCTTCGTAACCTGCACGAGCGGACCAAGCTGCGAATGTTCTCCATATCGCAGCAGCCCCAAATATACCATCATACGAATAATGCGCTCTCTGAAAATAGATTGCGGCGTATCATAATAAAATGGCTTCAGATATGGCTGTAGAATGGATTCTAACGATTCTATTGTTGACCAGCGAGCGCTGCACAAGTTTACCCAGTGCACAATCGACAATAAATTGGGCACCGCATTTTTGTATAACTTTAACCAAAAACGATAGATGGGTTGAATCGGTTCATATCCGCCCCCATTAATAAACCGTTCTTGTCCTGTCGCTGTTAAGCGCAGGTGGCCTTCCATTTCCTCCAACCAGCCCTGATAAAATGCATAATCATAGATCAAGGACATCCGATTCGGGTAATCATGGAACCGCCTGCCGTATCCAAATCGCCACTCGCCTTTCTGGACAACAGCTTCCTTCACTGCAAAGCTGTCTAACAACTGCTGCTGTGTTTTTTTGTACATCACACTTTCGTTGTTAAGCGGCACTACTCCAGTATGAACAAACCGAAGCAGCTCTATCAGATCTTCTCCTAGTCGCCCATCCTCATCCCTATACGCCTCAGGCTCGTGCACATGAACCAACTGATGCTGAAATCGCTTGTGCAGTACATCACGAAACCTTCTTTTCAGATCATCTGGAACCTGGAACAAATACTTGGTTTGCTGACTGCATCCATTAAATAACCAGCCACTATGTTTAAACTTGACGATGGTATCCCTTGGATTTGCTGCTTCCTTGTTATCAGCCGCCTGTGAATCAAACCGAGTCTGCTGCACACGCGAAATGAGCTCTTCCAGACTAAATGCAGCTCGTTCATCGAAAAGCAAAGAATTTAAAAACCGCAGCTCTTCTAATGACATCGTATTCACTTGGTGCTCGAATATATCTCTGCTGCCCACAGCGCTCAGAATGGATTGAATCAGGTCATGTTTGGAATGCGAGTTGCATTCACAATCATATTGACGGGCAATACGAGCAAGCTGCTGTATATCCGCGTAACTAAGCATATCCGCTAAGTTCATGTTTCACCTCCATCCCGTATTCTTTTAATTTCTTGCCGAATCTCGTTGTACAGTAACCATTATTGGAAAAATGCACTTATTTATACGATCTATATACAAACAGATTAAAAAAACTTTTTATACAAATAAAATAAGCCTGCGGGTACATGCTTAGCAGCATGCAAACCACAGGCTTATTCGTTGTGTCTAATCGCAAACAAATGCGAATACCTTACTCTAATACAGACTTTATTAGCGTTGCAATGAGTGGGGTTGAACGTGGGCTGAGCAATTCATCAGCAAAGAGTGCCACTCCGTGTGATTGCGCTCGATAACTGTAAATGACAAATTGCCAATATGTCCTGTACATGACTCACCGAACAAACCAATAAACAGCTGGGCCAGCCAGCTGCCATGAGATACAATTAAAATGTTCTTCCCATCTGCGGCGGATGCAATGTGCTCCAGACTATCATGAGCTCGTTGACGAAGCACTTCGTCAGTCTCTTGACCAAGCTCCATCTTGCGCCAGTTCAAGCCCCACATCGTTTCTCGTTCCTCCGCAGTCGTACCTTCTATCTGACCATAATAACGCTCTAACAATCCTAGATGCGGTGCTAATAACGGGAGGTCGAGTTCACGCGCAATAATGGTGGCCGTTTCTTCAGCACGCATCAAACCACTTGAAATGACAGCATCAAAACGGTAAGATTCTTGCTTAAGCCGGTCAGCTAACATTAAAGCTTGCGAACGACCCACCTCATTCAGCGGAATATCGGTCTGTCCCTGTATCTTGCCTAACGCATTCCAATCCGTCAATCCATGACGGACAAGTCCGATTATTTGTGAAGTCATGAATTCTCCTTAGTTCACCTTAAATCTACTAGGTTGATTACGATGGGGAATCCCCTCACTATATTATGAACTTACTGCTTCACCCTCGTCAACCAATTCAGAAGCAGTAACGCAAACGTCACTCCAAACAAAGATAATGCTATCCAATAATGAGGGACTGTTGGAACAAGAAGAAGTGGTTCAATCGCACTATCTGCAGGTATATCGACGATAATAGCATTCGTCGTTGCGTCTGTACTTCCTGCAATAACAGCCGGGATAAGACCTGTTACTGGCTCTGCCTTGCTCGGTTCAAGGCGGATAACTAACACGATCAGACTACACAGAAACACAGCAAGACAAAATGAAATGATCCCCGCTAATACATTGCGTGTACGCGGTGACATGCGATGACCGCGACGATGAACCGGCATTAGCCACTGGTCCTCGCTATAAATGCGTTCCATCACCAAGGCGGGCTCGAATGATATTCTTTCGAACACCTCATCTTCTGCCTCCCAATCCATGAGGTCTTCATTCCATTCTTCACTTGCTGCCCATATGCGATATTGCTCCGCACACCCCTCACATTCTTGCAAATGGATATCAATCGCAAGACGTCGCGGATCGTCAGCCGGCATATCGGTGTATTCCGATATCCAATCGAGCGCTTCCGCACATTTCATTATCCGTTCATCCCTTCAACCCAGGCTCAGCAATGTAGCCTTCCAGCTGCAATTTGATGCTCGCTCTTGCCCGGAACAACAGTGACTTAACGGAACTAACTGTCTGCCCCAGCTTATGTGCGATCTCTTGATAGTCGAGCTGGTCGTATTCACGTAAGATGATAGCGGATCTTTGTTTCTCGGGCAAATTATTAATTGCTTCCCTGACGAGATTCACTTTCTCGTTTCGTAATGCTGCATATTCAGGGACTACTTCCTTAGGCGCTTCCGGTACGATACTGTTGTCCTCGTCAAGTGAGACCTGAATGCTGCGCTGCTTGCGTAGCTCGCTTAGCACCGTATTGCGTGCAATCGTATACAGCCAGGTTGAAAATGACGCCTCAGCCTCTCGGAACGTATGTAAGCTTCTAAATGCCTTATAGAAAGTATCCGCGCACAAATCTTCCGCCATCAGCTCTAGCTGAGAACTTTTGAGCATGTGATAAATAAAGGCTAACACTTTACGTTGATAACGATTCATCAAATCCGCATATAATTCGACATCACCGTCTTTAATATCGCGAATGATCTGGGAATCAGTCATGGATTGCGATCCTCCTAGCTTTCCATTTCGATCCCGATGCGCTACCTTACGTTTATACTCCAGAAGTTATAAAAAGTTGCGAATCGGTGATTCAAAACTATAAATCTCTTAATATGTTCTACCATTTTGTCAAGTTATGCTAGCTTTTGTCATACTATTGGGCACAATCGTATTTTAACATAGGTCAAAAGCCAATTAACCTTAAATTTTCTTAAGATTCAAAATTAGGTACCATTCATTATGCTTCTGTATATCTAACGCATAGCTTTCCTGTTTTGTTGCACACGGCATAAAAAAATTTAAAAACAAAAAAAAAACCACTCCATCAAGGAGTGGCTGCACACTGTGCAAATATTGGATAGGAGTGGAGAGAAACCATACTGTACTGTTATTATATTGTATACGTTTTCATTATGTCAATAACATTACAAAAATAATTTCTTATTTTATCAAATTTTTCCGTTTGGGCCCTGTTTACGAACCTTCACAAGCCCTCTGCATCTACTGTTTTGGCACTAACTCCCTTATACATATACCGTGTATCCAATTGACGTCAGCAGTGCATTAGCCTTATCCCAATCATCCTGCTGGCGGAAGGACAGTCGCAGCACCCCTGGCACATCCTCCCGACTTTCAATGATCTGGAGATTGCTCAAGTTAATGTGATGACTGCCAAGCACCGTTGCAATCTTACCAATAATACCTGGCGTATCAGGAACATCCATGTACAAATCGTATAAGGCATGGATAATCCCTTTCCGCCGTTCTGGCATCCGGCTCCTGAATTCACCAGACTGTTTGAACGCCTGCTGAATTCGATCACTGTCTTTGTTCGTTAAGATGTCAATCCAATCCTCAACGTTATGTCTCCAATCACGCAACAGCGTGAGCATAACATCCCGATTATTAATTAAGATATCACTCCATATCGTCGGGTCGCTGGAAGCAATCCGTGTAATATCTCGAAACCCTCCAGCAGCCAAATGAACATACATGTCATTTTGCTCATTATATTCTCGCACTTGATTAACAAGCGCCGCAGCCACGATGTGCGGAAGATGACTGATTGCACCTACAACGCGATCATGCTCCTCCGGATTCATCCTAATAATATGAGCACGCGTGTACTGCAGTAAGTCGACCAGACGCTGATAAGCAGACTCATTGACTTCTTCGTCAGGTGTCAGGACATAGAATGCATTCTCAAACAATAATGTAGAAGCTGCTTCAACTCCAGAGCGCTCAGAACCTGCCATCGGATGACCGCCAATAAAATGTACGTCCTCCCAATTCAGTTCACGCGCGCATTTAGATACTGAGGCTTTTGTACTGCCCACATCCGTAACAACACAACCGCGTCTAAGCGGTAAAGCACGAAGACGCAAGAGCATGCTATCGAGCATGCCTACGGGGGAGCATACAAAAATGTAATCTGCATCGCTTACGGCTTCCTCAAGTGAGGTCGTTGCCGTATCAACTACTCCTCGTTTTACGTATTTATCTGTGGACGATGGATTTGGTGAATACCCGATCACTTTAATACCTGGTTTACCTTTAAAGCAAAGGGCGAGCGAGCCGCCGATGAGCCCTACGCCCAGAATTGCAATGTTTGTACTCATGATGTCACCTTAACTTCCAGCAGAATCTGCTCCAATGCTTGTACGAAAGCTTCGTTGTGCTCAGGCTTCCCTATTGAAACACGCAAATATGTTGGGTACTTCCCATGACCTGCTCGTGTAATTATTCCTCTCTGCATTAGCATCAGGAACATGTCTTGTGCGGGCATGCCAACATCTACGAGGACAAAGTTGCCATGGGCAGGAAAGCTGTGCAATTGAAGACGATTGAACTGCTCTTGCAGGTACTCTCTTCCTTGTTTGTTGTTGTTCCTGCACATTTCAATGAAGGCCTGGTCTTCAATAGCAGCCTTTGCGGCAGCCTGCGCAAAACGTGTCGTATTAAAAGGCTCACGTACTTGATTAATTGTGTGGATCACAGCAGGATCGCCAACCCCATATCCGATGCGGAGGGATGCCAACCCATAAATTTTTGAAAATGTACGCAATGATATTAAATTGTTGAACTCTTTCAACAAAGCAAACGTGTCCGGAAATTGATCATCTGTCACATATTCAACATATGCTTCATCCAGCACGACTAATACATGCTTAGGCATCTGATTCATAAAAGCCACAATCTCATTGTGGGATAAAATAGTGCCTGTCGGATTGTTCGGATTGCAGATCCATACAATCTTGGTACGTTCCGTGACAGCGGCAAGCATAGCATCCAGATCATGAGCACCGTGCTTCATCGGTACTTCAATACACTTTGCGCCTTCAATCTCCGCGTTATGCTTATACTGTGGGAACGTCTGATCCGCCATGATTGTCTCATCACCTGCGACGAGGTAAGCCCGGCAGATCATTAATATAATCTCATCAGAGCCAGCTCCAAAAATAATCTGGTTCGTGTTTACACCCAAGTGATGAGCAACAGCCGCTGTTGTCTGCAAAGCTGCACCATCAGGGTAAAGACTGGTATTGTTTACTTCATTTACAATGGCTTGCTTAGCCAGTTCGGAGCTGCCGTATGGATTCTCGTTCGACGCTAATTTAATCACTTCGTCAAGTCCTAGCTCACGCTTCACATCTTCAACTGACTTGCCTGGCTGATATACAGGCAAATGTACGACTGATTTCTTAGGCTGCATAGCTGCCCCACCCTTTCTGCAAATCCCTCATTGTGCTTACAAATTTATGACTTCAATTGTCGCACAAATTCACAAATTTGCAAGACCCCTGCATGGGAAGTATCTGGGTTCAGCAGCAACGGTATTGCATTTTCAATTTGCCTTACGATTGCGCTACCCACAATAACCCCGTCGCAATGCGGACTGAATCGGCGTACATGCTCTGCGGTGGAGATACCAAACCCGACACCAATCGGCAATGCCGTGGAAGCGCGCACCTCGTCCAAGAACGCTTCTACGTTCGCTTCAAACGTATCTCGCGTCCCGGTCACCCCAAGCGATGAGACACAGTAAACAAAGCCTCGAGCTGAGTTCACGATTCGCTGAATCCGTTCTTTAGAAGTCGGGGCTACAAGAGGTACAAGATGCACTTGGTAATGATCAGCAATCTCAAGTACCGGCCCACTTTCTTCTACTGGGAGATCAGGGATGATTATTCCGCTAATATCTGCCTCTGATAACGCCTGAAATAATGACTCAAGGCCATACTGAAGAACAGGATTATAATAAGTAAATAAAATATATGGAATTTTAGCACCCTGTAAGCGTGCTTGCTTAGCCAACTCAATCCCATCGCTGATTGTAATATTGTGCAGCAAAGCACGAGCTGACGCCTTCTCAATTACAGGACCATCCGCTAAGGGATCGGAGTAAGGAATTCCGAGCTCAATTGCATCTGCACCCGCTTCTTCCATACCAAGCAGCAATTGCAGCGTTATATGTCTGTTTGGGTCTCCTACTGTAATAAAAGGGATAAGTGCTGTCTCGCCTCTCGCCTTTAATTGTGCGAATGCAGTATCAATTCGATTCTCTATTTGAGCAGTTGCATTTCCTACATTAGTCATCCTACTCGCCTCCTAATTCCAATGCTTGCATAATCGTCCCTACATCTTTATCGCCTCGACCCGACAAACAGATTACAAGAAGTTGATCTGGGCTCATCTGTGGCGCAAGCTTTACTGCATGTGCAATCGCATGGGAGGACTCTAATGCAGGCAAAATGCCCTCTGTTCTGCACAACAACTGCAGCGCCTCAATCGCCTCAGCATCTGTAATCGGCACATATTCGGCGCGAGAGCAGTCTTTAAGATAGGCATGTTCAGGGCCCACTCCAGGGTAGTCGAGTCCAGCTGAGATGGAATGTGCGGGCTGAACCTGACCATGCTTATCTTGGAGCAAGTAGCTGAGCGATCCTTGAAACACACCAGGACGGCCGAGCGTCATCGTTGCCGCATGCTCCTCGGTGTCGATCCCTTTCCCAGCAGCCTCGACCCCTATCAGTCTGACCTGGTTGTCTTCAATAAAAGGATAGAACATCCCCATCGAATTGCTACCCCCACCAACAGCAGCCACTACTGCATCTGGCAGTCGTCCTTCCATCTCAAGTAGTTGTTTCCGTGTCTCATCGCCGATGATCCGTTGAAAGTCTCTTACGATCATAGGATAAGGATGCGGACCCACAACGGATCCTAATATATAAAACGTATCTTCGACATGGCTGACCCAGTAGCGCAGCGTCTCATTGCCAGCATCTTTGAGCGTCCGTGTGCCAGATAGCACGGGAACGACTTCCGCTCCAAGTAGACGCATGCGAAATACATTTAGCTGCTGACGCTTCATGTCCTCTTCGCCCATAAACACTTTGCATTCCATGCCTAGCAGTGCAGCAACCGTTGCCGTGGCAACACCATGTTGGCCCGCTCCCGTCTCCGCAATGACTTTACGTTTGCCCATACGCTTGGCCAGCAGCGCCTGGCCGATCGTATTATTAATTTTGTGTGCTCCAGTGTGGTTTAGGTCTTCGCGTTTCAAATATATTTTAGCACCGCCAAGTTCTGCGCTAAGCCGTTCTGCGTGATACAAGGCTGTTGGTCTGCCTGAATAATTTCGCAGCAAATGGATCAATTCTTTCTGAAAATCCGGATCAACTACATACTGTTTATAAGCTTCCTCCAGTTCCAAGAGTGCGTTCATTAATGTCTCTGGGACATAGCGGCCTCCAAATGATCCATATCGACCTTGTTGATCCGGATAGGTATACGTGTTAGTCGTATCAGTTGAGCTTGTCATAAGATCTCACCCTTTCTATAAATGAAGCCACTTTAGTTATGTCTTTTATGCCGTTAGATTCAACCCCACTGGATACGTCTACTCCCTGAATAGAGTATTGTGAGAGAAGAGAGCCTACATTATTAGGATCTAATCCACCTGCCGCGTAAAGCGGTAAATGCATTTGATGAGCCACTTTTGCATATGCCGGAATGACGTCCCATGCAAAAGTTATACCTGACCCGCCGCCATGCACAGGATCATGTGTATCCAGCAGTAACAGATCTACATAATTGCTGCATCTGTCCAACGTAGACAGCTGTCGCTCGGCTTGTTCGTTCCGTGTATATGAAATCTGATCTTTTTGAGCAACACGAGGTTCTGTTATCGATATCGTACTCCATATTTGAACGTCCCAACGTTCTTTAATCCATTGATATATGTCTGTATCCTCAACGTGGTGCAATTGCACAGCCTGCAGGGGAACATGGTCTAGCACTTGCTGCAATCCATCACGATCTACTTTGGCAAACACACCAACTGTGTGTGGAATATCAGCGACTGATGCTTGTAGCTGTCTGATGAGTCGTTTCCCTTCAAGAGGAGTAATCTGGCGCCTGCTCGGTGCAAACACAAAGCCGATGTGATCTGGCTTCAAAACAGCTACATCACATAAAGTACGGACATCGCTCAAGCCGCAAATCTTTACCTTCATCGTTCTCCTCCTAGCTATTAATTTGCTCAGAGGCGTTCTCCACCCCGCTCATAAGGTCATTTACGGCTGCTCCAACTTCTCCTTGGCGCATAAAATGTTCACCGATCAGGACTGCGTCAACATGCTGTTCTGCCAATGCTGCCAGATGCTCTGGCAAATGAATTCCGCTCTCACTTATTAAGACACGTCCTTCTGGCACAAGAGGGCGCAGCTTCTCCGTCTGTTTGAGATCAGTTACAAAAGTATGGAGGTTCCGATTGTTAATCCCTACTAATTCCACATTCTCCAAAGCATTTACTCTCGCCAGTTCAGCTTCATCATGGACTTCGACAAGAGCTTCCATTCCAAGCTCACGAGTAAATTGGTGCAGGTGCTTAAGCTCATCATCGTTCAGTATCGCAGCGATCAACAGAACTGCATCAGCTCCAATCACGCGGGCCTCTAACAACTGCTCTTCGCTTATAATGAATTCCTTACGCAGCAAGGGGACCTGTACTTCCGCTCTCACCATTTTAAATATATCAATCCCACCTTGAAAATAGGATACGTCAGTCAGCACAGATAGCGCATCAGCCCCTGCCCCAACGTAATCGCGCGCTATCGCAACAGGGTCAAAGTCAGCCCGGATCAATCCCTTAGATGGCGAAGCTTTCTTCACTTCTGCTATGAGGCCGATTGCACGCTTGCGCTGTGTGGTTAATGCCGCTTTCAGGGAACGAACAGCGGGCATACTCGCCGCCGCTTGCTCTACTTCATGACGATTCATCGTCTTGCGCAAATTCGCTACTTCCTCTTGCTTAGTTGCTACGATTCGATTAAGAAACATGACTTAGGCCTCCTGTCGTTTCGATCCATTGTTCAAGCTTATGCAATGCCTTACCGCTGTCGATTGCTGCTGATGCTGTATGAACTCCCTCAGCAATGGACTCTGCTTGACCTGATACATAAATGCAGGCTCCTGCATTGGCAAGCACGATGTCGCGGTGTGCGCCATGCTCACCGTGCAGTATTCGATTTATCAGAGCTGCATTCACATTCGCATCCCCACCCAGTACTTCGCTCAGCGGCTTTGTAGCTAACCCAATTTGTTCTGGCGTAATATCGTAAGTAATGATATCACCATTTCTCAGCTCGCTGATCCGTGTAGGAGCAGACAAGCTTATTTCATCCAAGCCGTCTGCACTAGCTACGACCAAGGCACGTTTTAGGCCCAGTTCACGTAACACTGCTGCGACTGTATCCGTCTTTGTCCGATCATATATGCCCAGCACCTGACGATCAGCCCCAGCAGGATTCGTTAGCGGCCCAAGCATATTAAATACGGTGCGTACACCTAATTCTCTACGTGGAGCAGCAGCATGCTTCATTGCAGGGTGGAATACCTGTGCAAACATAAAGCAGATGCCAATCTGGTCAAGGCAATCAGCAGCTTGCTCGCTGCTAAGCTGAATGTTCACCCCAAGCGCTTCTAAGACGTCCGCGCTGCCTGCTTTACTCGAAGCTGAACGATTACCATGCTTGGCAACACGTACTTCCGAGGATGCTGCTAAAATAGCGGAAGCGGTAGAAATATTAAATTTATGAATACCTGATCCACCTGTACCACACGTATCCAGGAGGCGATCTTTTGCTGTAACAACCTGATGAGCACGGCTGCGCATCGCTTCCGCAAAGCCAGCAATTTCATCAACGGTTTCGATTTTTAGCCGCATACCAGCCAACAAGGCGCCGATCTGAGCCGAAGTGGCCAGCCCTTCCATTATATCTTCCATGACTGCTCTTGCCTGTTCCCTTGATAGATGATTCCCTTCCAGCACAAGACGCAACCCTTCTTTTACCCGCTCATCTGTGTTCATCATTGAATCCCCCTTTCCATTTCCGAACCCGGTTCAACCTGTAAGTAATAATCCCAATTCACTTGGCTGCACCCCGTTGTTGGAGGGGACGCTGTACTGCTATCAACTGTCTGCTTACGAAGCTGTTCACTGAATATTAGTTCTGCTCGTTCAATGGCCACTAACATTCCCTTTGCTTTATTTACGGTCTCTTCGTATTCTTTTTCTGCGATCGAATCCCACACGATACCGGCTCCTGCCTGTACATAAGCTTTGCCATGCTTAAAAATGATCGTTCTGATCGTAATACAAGTGTCAAGATTGCCATTAAAGCCAAGATACCCGATTGCACCTGCATAAGCTCCACGCGCTTCATGCTCCAGCTCTGCTATAATCTCCATCGCTCTAATTTTCGGCGCACCTGATACGGTTCCAGCAGGCAGGCAAGAAATAAAAGCATCAAAGAAATTTTTGTCTGCGCGAAGTTGGCCGGATACGTTAGACACAATGTGCATGACGTGCGAGTAGCGTTCAACATTCATATATGAATCACATTGAACCGAACCATATTCGCATACACGTCCAATGTCATTTCTTCCGAGATCAACCAGCATGATGTGTTCGGCGCGTTCTTTCTCATCTGCCAGAAGCTCTTGCTCCAGCGCATTGTCGCATTCGACCGTGTTTCCTCTTGGTCTTGTTCCTGCGATCGGTCGAGTCTCGACGCGATCTTCTTTCACCCGCACTAACGCCTCAGGCGAAGACCCGACAAGTGTCTCCTCTCCCATTTTAAGCATGTACATGTAGGGTGACGGATTTGTAATACGAAGCATTCGATATACATCTAGCGGCTCCGCCTCCGTTGTTTGTTCAAATCTTTGCGACAACACCACCTGAAACACATCTCCTGTTCGAATATACGCCTTCGCCCGTTCCACTTTATCCATAAAGGATTGCTTGGTTTCGTTGCTGCGCAATGAACGGCTGGCAGTCGACTGCTGTGTTGTGAACTCCTCATGGGGCATAGATCTCAGAGCATTGGTTAGCGGTGCTGATAGTAAGCAGATTAGCCGCTCCAGCTTAATCTTAGTTTCTTCATACAATTGAGTGATCTGTGTGGCTTCAGCATGCTCTGGAACGTGTAGGTTCACCATCACCTGCATCTGCTGCTTTACATGATCAAATGCAATTAATTGATCACAGAACATAAACTGAATATCGTTCATGTTCAAATCATCCTTGGTATGACGCGGCAGTCGTGCTTCATATTGCTGCATCAGGTCGTAACCGAAAAATCCGATCGCCCCGCCAGTCAAAGGCGGCAATCCCGGAATAATCGGGCTGCGGTATTGCTGCAGCAGACTTTGAAGTGCTTCTAACGGCTTATCTTCCATGCAATGCTGTCTTCCCTGCTCAACAACAACGTTAACACCGTTCTTTCCTTTGAAAAGCAAGAATGGGTCTGTACCTATAAAAGAGTAACGGGCCCACTGGGTACCCCCCTCTACACTTTCAAGCAGGAATGCATACTTCTCATGTTGGAGCCGTTGAAACAGCCGTATTGGTGTTTCTGTATCTGCTACGATTGTGCAGGATAAAGGAATCACATTATAATGCTTGGATAACTCAAGAACTTGATTAATATGGGGAAACATCGTCCTTCACTCCTTTCAGTCCATTAGCCTCAAAAGGCTGATTTAAAATGGACAGAGTGCAACAAAAAAACCTCTACGCACAGTAGAGGTTGTTGTAAATAACGATGAAATTATTAGTGAGTAGGTGAATACAGCTCAGGGTATAGATAATATGCCAGAATAAAGTCTTGTTCGATACAAGACGTTGCATATAATCTGCCTGAACGAATTCAATAACATAGGCTCTAATTCTCAGCTCTGCTCTGCTCAACTAATCTCATCTAAACTATACTCTGCTCAACTCTGCTACTGTCAATATACAACAACAGCATCGCATTCGTCAAACATTAGGATAAAGTTTGGGTACGGTCCACAAGATCTGGTCGTAGTTTGGCCGCTTCATTCAAATAAACATGATGAATTTCCGCCTGCGCTTTGTCCGTATTTACATTTAACATAATTCGAATACACATCGGCAAACTGCCTGCCACGGGTATTTCCAATGAACACATGATTGGAACCAGTTCCCAACCTGGAATCGTTCTGACTGCGCGCGCTGGAAACGTTGCATCTAGATCTTGTGTCATCGTAATCCATACATGTGAGATGTGCTCGGGATCAATCTTATTCTCTTGCACAATCTTGTTTAATAGCTCTGTCGTCGCCAGTAGAATCTCATCGGCATCGTTAGTCGTTACAGTAGTAGCTCCTCTTATTCCCCTCACGAGCATCTTATTCTCTCTCTCCTTTCAGCTGATCAACGATTTCCCGCACTAAAGATACAGATACATCGCGCCGGATGTCCACAGCTCCGATAGCAGTCGGCACTACAAACACCATCTGTCCCTCGCTGAACTTCTTGTCATGCATCATGGCTGACATAATAGCATCTGTATCATAATGGGCAGGAATAACCGTTGGCAGGCCAAATGCCTCCATCAATTCACGTGTACGAGACTCGATAGTCGGATCTTCCCCTAGTCTGGCCGCAAGCATGGCCGATCCCACCATGCCAATCGCAATCGCTTCGCCATGAAGCAACTCTCCGTATTGGCCGACTGCCTCCAAAGCGTGCCCTATCGTATGGCCCAAATTGAGTATCGCACGCAGATCATTTTCCCGCTCATCTTGTGAAACGACCTGCGCTTTAACACTGCAGCCTGTGTATAATCCGTACTGCAAACTCTCCTTATCCAGACGCAGCAATTCGGCAGCATGCTCGCCACACCAAGCAGCGAAGTCAGCGTCCCAGATAAGGCCATGCTTAACCATCTCCGAAAGTCCCGAACGAATGTCACGAATAGATAACGTACGCAGCGATTCTGTATCATAAATAACCATCTCTGGTTGATGGAACGCACCAATGATATTTTTGGCAAGCGGGTGATTGACAGCAACTTTACCGCCGACACTGCTATCATGTGCCAATATTGTGGTAGGCATTTGCACAAAACGAATACCGCGCATATAGGACGACGCCACAAACCCCGCCAGATCACCGACAACGCCGCCCCCAAGTGCAACAATGGTTGATTTGCGATCAAGACCAGCTGCCAACGCTGCCGTCACACAGTGCTCCAATTGGGATAAAGACTTGGACGTTTCCCCTGACGGGACAATATATTCTGCTACCCGATAACCAGCCGCCTCAAGCGATGTCTTCACAGTGTGTAAATGAAACTCCGCCACATGTGTGTCGGTAATAATAAGCACAGGACTCTTCGATGTGATAGCTGCCAACTGAAACAATTGCCCAGAACGGACAAGCAGGCCTTCTCCTATCCAGATTGGATAGGAGCGACCGTTAATATCGACTGATAGTTCCGCAGCCTGCACTTGTTCATTTATATTCATCATCATCACCTAATAGCGCGCAAGCTGCGCTAAATAGTTCTCATAATTGGCTCTAATCTCTTCCATCGAGTCACCGCCAAACTTCTCCAAGAAGGCTTTCGCCACTTCCCATGCGACTACATTTTCCAATACGACACTTGCCGCGGGAACAGCACACGCATCTGAGCGTTCAACTTGCGCTGTAAAGGCTTCCTTTGTATCAATATCCACGCTGCGCAGCGGCTTGTACAAAGTAGGTATCGGCTTCATGACACCTCGAACCACGATCGGCATTCCATTGGTCATGCCGCCTTCGAAGCCTCCCAGACGGTTAGTGGCACGTGTGAATCCACGACTCTCGTCGTATTCAATCTCGTCATGTACTTGTGAACCGCGCAAACGGCCCGCTTCAAATCCAATGCCGATCTCAACGCCTTTAAATGCGTTGATGGACATAACTGCCTGTGCGATTCGTCCGTCCAACTTTCGATCATATTGTACATGACTGCCAAGACCGATAGGAGCACCCTCGATCATACATTCCACAATGCCGCCAATAGAATCGCCGTCTTCTTTGATCTGATCGATGTAAGCTTCCATCTTTTGCTCTGTCTCCTGATCCACGACACGAACGGAAGATTGCTCCGTTCGTTCGATTAGCTCATCGATAGGCAGATTATGCGCTGGCGCCTCAATCTCACCAATCCGTATGACCTGACCTGCTACCTTAATGCCAAACGCAGCAAGCAATTGCCGTGCAAGTGCGCCACAAGCAACACGAGCAGCGGTCTCACGTGCACTGGAACGCTCAAGCACATTACGCAGATCTTTAAGATCATATTTCAAACCACCGTTCAAATCGGCATGCCCTGGACGCGGACGATGAACACGACGCTTCTCCTCATCTGTTCCTTCGATTGGTTCCACGTTCATAATTTTCATCCAATGTTTCCAATCGTTATTCTCTACGATAAGCGCAATTGGTGCTCCTGTTGTGCGTCCATGACGGACTCCACCTGCTATTGTTGCTGTATCCTGTTCAATCTGCATGCGACGACCGCGACCGTATCCCTTCTGGCGACGATGCAATTGGAAATTCAATTGTTCAAAATCAACGGCCATATTGCTTGGCATTCCTTCAATGATGGCAGTCAATTGTGGTCCGTGTGTTTCCCCTGCTGTTAAATAACGTAAACTCACGTGTATTCCCCCTTTGACTGTGCTGCGTTGAATTGCTAAAATCTCAATCTCTTTTGCTCATTATAGTATAGGCGGCAACGTTTGACAAGAAAACAAAAGCACGTCCCGCATCGCCTGTATGGCGCCGGAACGTGCTCGTACGTATGCTTAGAGCTTATATTCATCTTATGAATCTGAACTTTACACTTTTTTGAAGAGGAACCCGAAGGAAGAAGCTACTTGATCACTTGCACCAGTCCATGCGTCAGCGCCACTATTGGTATCCAATTGCAGCTCATGGCTTTCGTGGGCGATCGAGTTCCAAGTCTTATCCTGCTGAAGCCAGCTCTGTAAGGGGCTCAGCTCCAAGCCTAGTATCTGCGCGCATTCTTGAAGAGATAATTCACCTCGATAATAGGCCGATATGACTGTTCTTTTGTCCATAGTTGTTCCTCCGTATGTGGTCCGAATATCCATATCAAGTACCATAGCTGCAACTACTCACCCAGCAGTTACCTTCAGTATCGGATATTAGCCGCTGCCTTATACGGTCGACTTCGCTTTACGGTAGAAAAAGGTCTCCATCGTCTCGAATTCATATTGGGCCGGATTAAAAATTTGTTCTGTGCTGCCTACGAACAATACACCGCCAGGTCGCAGCGCCTTCGAAAACTTGTGATACAGTTCATGCTTGGCTTCTTCGGTAAAATAGATCATCACATTGCGGCAAATGATGAGATCATATCCGCCGTCAAATGTATCAGACAATAAATTTTGCTTACGAAACGTAATTGAACGCTTCAACTTGTCTTGTACTCGGTACATTTCTTCTTCCTTATGAAAATATGTATCTTGAAAAGACGTAGGCACGTCTTTTAGCGCGCGCTCCATATACAAAGCTTCCTTAGCTTTAGCCAACGCGTTATCATCGATATCACTTGCAATCATCGTGGTCGTGTTTAGCAAGCGAGCATCGTCTAAGATCATAGCCAGCGTATACGGTTCTTCCCCAGTCGAACATGCAGCACTCCAACAACGAAGACTTCGATTCTGTGCTGACAAATAAGGAAGGACACGTTCACGCAGCGTTTGCCAGCGATTCGGATTTCTCCAGAACTCGGAGACGTTAATTGTCATCCGATCCAGAAACTCATAAAATAACTGTTTATCAGCATCCATTGATCTAAAGAAAGCATCAAAAGTTGCATATCCGTTTTTCACACGCAGTGTATTTAATCTTCTCCGCATCTGTGCTTCCTTGTAAAGGGCAAGATCAATGCCGCTCTTCTTGCGAACCTGCTCAATAAATCGATAATAATCTTTAGTTTCTTCGTCTGTGTAGACGATGGATCGTGCCTGCAGCTCTTCTAGACCAGAAGCCGTATCTGGACGGCCCGTACCTATTCGAACATTCTTGTTGTCCATACTTCGTTCACCCCGTAAATTTCGCTATCTTTATACTCAAGCCTACCGTGAGCTGTACTGTTCAGCTATTGTTTCATGAAATAAAAAACACGGTCGAATGTTAAACATTCGCCGTGTTCTTCGATGTTCCTGCTTCATGTAAGCTCTTACATCTATTCGCAACAAAAAAGATAATAATTTCGACTTAAATCCAAGGCTCTATCGCACGCTCAAATTGAACAGCGTCCGATTCTTCAAACATGTTACCAATCTCGCGGGCAGCGCTTTCAGGCGAATCCGATCCATGAACCAAGTTAAAATTCGTGTGTGAAGCAAAGTCGCCACGAATCGTGCCTGGTTGTGCATCCGCAACTTTTGTCTTGCCGATCATGAGACGTGAGAGGGAAATAATATCATCGCCTTCCCATACCATGGCGAACACCGGACCGGATGTAATAAAATCTACTAGTTCTCCGAAGAAAGGTTTCTCGCTGTGCTCCGCATAGTGAAACTCCGCCTGTTGACGGGAAACAATCATTAGTTTGCCGGCAACTAGCTTGAAACCCTTACGTTCAAAGCGGTTTACAATCTCTCCGATTAGACCGCGTTGTACGCCGTCTGGCTTAACCATGATGAATGTGCGTTCCATACGTTCACTCCTCGATACATGTGAAGTTGTCCAACACACGCATTATACCAGATATATCTTGTATGTACACTATTTTTGTTCATCATTTTGTTAAATGTTTAATGGGATCGATTGGCAATAAAGTGAGCAATGTCACGCAAGCTTTTGCGGGCACGTCGATCAGGCAGCTGTACTAGAGCATCTAAAGCTTTCTGCATGTAACGGTTAGCCAATTGCTCTGCTTCGGATATGCCTTTGCTATTCCGAATAATCGATAACGCCTCCGACACATCGGTATCTCCATTATGCTGACGAATCCGATGAATCTCTTCTAATAAAGGAAGACGGATATTGTTGTCTTGCAAAGCAAACAAAACAGGCAGTGTAATATTACCTTGCTTGATATCATTGCCCGGGGGTTTGCCAATCTGAGCCTCCGTACCCGTCAAATCAAGCACATCGTCCCGAATTTGGAAAGTCATCCCTACGTTGTATCCATAACGATACAGCAAATGGCTAGTCTTTAAGTCCGAGCCTGCCGCCAAAGCGCCCAATTGGCAGCTTATCGCAATTAAAATAGCTGTCTTACGACGAATGCGCAGCAAATATTGGCGGACTGACTGATCTGTATTAAAGAAATCGCGAATCTGCTCCATCTCACCAATACACATTTGTACCATTGCTTTGGACAGGATGCGATGAATATGCGGATTCTCAAGCTCCGTAATCATCGTCAGTGCTTTTGCATAAATATAATCCCCGGTATACATCGCAATTCGGTTGTCCCATTTTGACTTCACCGTCAAATTGCCCCGTCTTGTATCCGCATCGTCAATGACATCATCATGTACCAACGAAGCCATATGGATCAACTCGAGGGGAACAGCCACCCGCTTTAATTGCTCTAAATCATATGTACCAAACTTGCCGGCAAGCAAGACGAATACAGGCCGTATTCGCTTGCCACCAGACTTTAACAGATGCAACGACGTCTCATTTAGCAGTTCGTGATCGGATACGATCGTCCGTTCCAATTCACGTTCAATAAAGGAGACGTCATTTTTCATCGTTGCATAAATGTCCCACAGTTTCATGCTTTCACCTAACCAACCGTATTTTCCGACCAAATATCTAAATGTACTTTGTGATCAATAAGCCCTAATTCATAAGCATATTCAAAATATAGCTGTAAGCCTCTCTGCTGCTCTGGGCCAAAATCATAATTCAGATGATGGAAATAATGACGCCAGTATGCTGCATCTCCACCAATCTGATCGACAGCTTCTTGGACCAGAGGTTCTGGATTTGCGATGCTGAGCTGCTTACTCGCTTCAAAAGAATCAACAATACAACGAATATCTTCCGGATATCGCTTGATTGCTTCCTTACGGACCGCCCATACCGCAAATGTCATCCAATGCTTCGTAAAATGATTCCAACGCTCGCCGAGATCAATGACCTCATACTTTCCATGCTCCCGGTTCGACCAATAAGCACGAATAGCATGGTCACCGATCAAAAGTGCGCCGTCTGCTTGGGACATCATTTTATCAATATTGGGGTCCATAGGCAAGTAAGAAGGCTTGGCATGATAAAATTTCTCCGCAATGATCTTCAGTAAATTAACAGACGTAGCGGAAGTTGTAGTCAATGCAATCGTCCCATTTAACGCTTCCTCAAGCGGCTTGTTCAAAAATAACAAAATTGAATTAACTGCGCCGTGGGCACTCACGGACAAATCAGGAAACAAAGCATATTGATCGCTAGAGACCCCATAAGCAAATGCCGAGATAGGTCCCATATCAATGCTGCCTTCACGCATTGCCTTGTTAAGAGTGGAAGGAACGGCTGGTATCATTTCAATCTCAGCTTTAGTATGCTGCGGGTTAAAATGATAAAAAATAGGCCATACATTGGTATAATTAATACGTCCAATTCGGATGCAGCCCTCATTATGGTTCGATTCAAACGGATGATTATGCATTGGTCTCCCCCCACCTCGTGAACAGTTGATGCTCAATACGCAAGCTGTCTAATACTTTGCCAACAAGGAAATTGATGATATCATCCAGCGTTTGTGGTCGATAGTAAAATGCAGGCATAGCAGGAATCATGCGTACACCCATTCGAGACAGCTTCAGCATATTTTCCAGATGAATCGCATGCAGTGGCGTCTCCCGTGGTACGATGATCAGCGGCCGATCTTCCTTCATCATAACATCCGCCGCTCTTGCCATTAGATTGTCGGAAGCGCCTTGTGCAATCGCTGATAACGTCCCCATAGAGCAAGGCATAATAATCATACCTTTTACCCGGAAAGATCCACTTGCAATACTCGCACCAATATCTTGAATTGGATGGTACTGTATGTTATGGACTTGTTCACCAAAGGCCTGTTCTATCGCAACCTGCCGTTTGGTAACCTCCCAATCCAATTCTTCCTTTAACACTCGCCAACCGGCATCTGATATTAGCAGGTGGACAAAATGCCCTGCTTCAAGCAAAGCTTGAACGAGGCGAACGCCATAAATAGCGCCGCTCGCCCCTGTGATACCTACAACATAACGATCTTGTTTATCCACTACTGCAACACCACCAAATCCAAGAGGGTAAATCCGAATACAACGATGCTAAGCACACCATTCATCGTAAAGAATGCCGTATTCAATTTGGTCAGATCATGCGGCTTCACAATCAGGTGTTCATAAATAAGGAGTCCGCACGCAATCACCATACCAATAATGTACCACCAACTTAGACTTGTCATAAATGCCAGCATGACAAATCCGATCGCCGTCACAATATGGAACCAACGCGCAATACGTAATGAACGTGTTATTCCGAATCGTACGGGAATCGAGTGCAAACCTTCTTTCTTATCGAACTCATAATCTTGACAGGCATAAATAATATCAAAGCCTGTTGTCCAACAAGAAACCGTCAGGAAAAATACGATGGCAGTCCAGTCCATGACATTGGTAACCGCAACCCAGCCACCCAATGGCGCCAAAGCTATCGTTAAGCCAAGTACGACATGACAAAGCCAAGTGAATCGCTTCGTAAAGGAGTAGAAAACTAACATAAAGACTGCAATTGGTAATAAATAAAAGGATAATGGCTCAAGCATAGCTGCTGCCCATATTAACAGTCCAAACGATACCCCAGTAAACAATAGGACTTCCCCCGCCTTAAGCAAACCGGCTGGAATAGCACGATTGGCTGTTCGCGGATTCTTGGCGTCAATAGCCGCATCAATAACACGGTTCAACGCCATGGCAGCACTTCGTGCGCCTACCATCGCCATAAGCACCCAGCCGATCTGCGACCAGCTTGGTAAATGCTGATGAACAACCATAGATCCGAGTAATGCTCCCATAAATGCAAATGGAAGTGCAAATAACGTATGTTCAATCTTGATCATCTCAAGGAATATTCGAATTTTTTTAAGCATGACCCTTCCCCTTTGTTCCTATATGCAATGCCGCGATGCCACCTGTGAATGGCTTGGCCTCAACGCTCTCAAGACCTGCTTCACGAAACATCTGGGCCAGTTGTACATGGTCAGGAAATGTGGTCAAAGATTCAGGAAGCCATTTGTACTGATCGTATCGCTTGGCAATTAGCTTGCCAAGCAGCGGAAGCATCTTGCGGAAATAAAAATAATATAACCCTTTAAACGGCTGCCAAGTTGGCTTGGACAATTCCAAGCATACCACCTTGCCCCCCGGCTTAACTACACGTCTCATTTCTCGAATCACTTGCATAAAATCAGGTACGTTACGTAATCCAAAACCAATCGTCACGTAATCAA
The DNA here is from genome assembly GCF_022346885.1 of Paenibacillus sp. ACRRX. Classification (GTDB taxonomy): domain Bacteria; phylum Bacillota; class Bacilli; order Paenibacillales; family Paenibacillaceae; genus Paenibacillus_B. The sequence goes on along the minus strand of NZ_JAKRNK010000001.1, from coordinate 758,386 downwards.
AGCTGTCATCTGCAAAAGGGAGCGCCATTGCATTCCCTTCTATAAGCCTTATCTGATTCTGCAGCCCCAGTTTGTCCACTTTCTTCTGTCCATAGGACAGCATGTGTGGACTAAAATCTAGGCCTGTAATAGCTCCTGTCTGACTTGCTTGTGCAAGTTGGATCGTCCAGTCTCCTGTGCCGCAGCACAGGTCTAATGCGGTCTGACCTGGCTGTACATTCATCTTACGCATCGTGTAGCCGCGCCAAGCTTTATGCCGACGGAAGCTCAAAATATCATTCATAATATCGTACTTCGGCGCGATGCTCTCGAACACCGAGTGTACGTGTTCTTCCTTGGACTTGCCCGTCTTTGGCGAATGTGTATTCACGTTCACGTCACCTTGTCCTTTCATCGCCTGCTGTCATATTGTGTGTATTATCCGTGCTGTGGAGCACTGCTAAATGAAGGCATAGTTGTCGGATTCGATACATAAGGCGCATCGCTTGACACATATCCTAAATCAACAAGCAGGTCTGGGCTGCACAAAGCTATCGCTTGCTCATATTTGAGCTGTGCTTTATGAACCAGGTTGGATAATTGTTGTTTGCAATCGTATTTGTCCATTAACTGCATCCACGAGATCTGGTCGAAGCTTCTGTTCATCAGCATATGACGTTCATCCGCATCAGCACTATTCATAATATGCCAAAAAGACCAACTGCCTTCAAATGCATCATAATCGTGGGCACGGACCTGTTCCTGCTCCATTACTTCAACTTCTGACAATCGATACAGCAACGTTTCCCAAAAGGAAATATCCTGTGCCAACAAACGCTCATCAAAGGCATGAAATAAGCACTGCTTCAAGTTAATGCAATCTTGCAAATAACCCTCAGCTGTTATTTTCCACTGCCTCATCTTCTCCACCATCGTCATCTTCATGCGATTCACTTCACATACCGCTCGACTCAACGAGCGGATCGCATCAACTTGTCCCGCTTGGGCTAACAAATGATAAAAGCGACTGCTGAAATAATCGCCTGCAAGCACCTTAAGCTGTCTAGAACGCATATTGCGGTCATCTTTATCCGCGGCCATCTCTACCCAATCATGAGTATCGAGCCCCAACTGAACCAATGAAGTGACGACACAGGCGAGCTCGCTAATATGGGTATTAGCTCGATTGCGCTGTAAAAAGGCGAACAGCATCGCCGCGCGTGCATTAGCTAATGCCGGCAGCTCTGTGTGCGCCTGAATCATGTCATGCTCGACATACCGTTGAACGAGTTGCGGTATATGATAACCTTTCATGTAACTGCCTCCGAGTGCTGTCATCCTTCTGGATGTCGTGATCTAGATTATTATAGCATATGTTTTGTTTGATCGGACATATTTTATTGACAAATCAAAACCGAAGTGCAGGTTGACGCAATCACCTATTCGTCAGGATAAATATCCACTTCACAACAGCTGCCACCATTCGTTATCGCATTGATGTTGAGAATTTCTGAAGCCAAAGCGGGGTATAGGTCAAACGCAGTGCACGAACGGTTTCAGCTGAAATTCCGTCATATGCATGCTTGATTTCCTGTAGTCGTTCAGAAGTAACCTTGTCTCGCAGCGTATCCACCGCAAGGAGAACATGCTTTTTGCGCAATCGTTCATCTTCCAGCACAATTCTTAGCTGCAACCGGTTAACATTACTTGTTTCGTTAAAGCAGTAGTACATCCAGTGATGAAGTTCTTCGTACAAAATACTCGCATTCTGCACACTTGAGGAAACTTTGATATCCATTGATAACATGCCATCCTTACTAAACTGAACGCGGCGGATAGGCAGGGAATAACCGCTGCTTATCAGTTGATCAACGATATGATCGTTATCAAGCGTTATCGTTGACTGAGAAGGCGTAAACACCGCCACATGATTCCGTACTTCCTGCTGTTTCTGCCCGAGCGAAGCAACAATTCCCAATCCAACCGTACCTCCTACGGTTATGAGGAGAGACAAGACTATTAAGCGAAGCTTTTGCAATGCAATTCACCTCTTATCGTCAACTCCTTGCTTACATCATAGTTTCGACGTATGCAAGGATGTCCATACCTCATTGTACAATGAAAAAAAGCAGGCTATGCCTGCATTATTCATCTGTATCCGTATGAATGACGCCATGCTTAGTCATCACGATGGCTTTGCCACGTATTTTCACTGCAGAAGTGTGGTCTGTAAATTGAGCTACAAGCACCTCATTCTTGTCTAACTTCTCCATATGGTGAAAGCGAGTATCTTGACCACGAGTCAATCCTATAACCTGAACGCCCTGTTCTTTCGCTTTTACAACAATAAAATCATTCTGCGATTGTTCCACACCTGTGTCCTCCTTTTCAATTACCTAATCCTATAAGTAATGATGCCCGCAACATGGAAGCTTGTCAACCGGGATCACATATTCACTCCGTTCTCCATTTCTCGCCGTAATAAGCAAGCAAGCCGTGACGAACGTCACGGCTTGCCATCGATGGATACTATGTAAGCTTACGAAAAGTCACCGACAAGAGATGGTTACTTGATTCCGTCTTTCAAAGCTTTACCAGGTTTGAATGCAGGGATCTTGCTAGCAGGGATCTCAATTTCTTCCCCAGTCTGCGGATTACGCCCTTTACGAGCGGAACGTTCGCGGACTTCAAAGTTGCCAAAGCCAACGAGTTGAACCTTGTCACCATTCTGCAGTGCGTTCGAAATGGCTTCGAATACTGCATCAACTGCTTTTGTCACGTCTTTCTTGGACAACTCGGTTGCTTCTGCCACTTCATTAATTAATTCGGATTTGTTCATTTTAAACTCACCTCTCGATTCTAGTATGCCAATATCCCTTTTGTGCACGGATTTATGACAATTTATACATCTGAATATGCGATATCATGTTCTTGATTGCATATTCCGCAAATTGGAACAAATTTATAGTAATATACACGATTCACAATTGCAAGGGCATTCCTGCCCTTTTAACAATCCGTTAGGCTCTACGCGACCTTTGAACCACGTAAAATGTAACAGCCAATGCCAGAATTAACACCGTTCCTTTGACAATATCATGTGTGTAATATTGCAAATTCATCATCGTTAACCCGTTAACAAGCACTCCGATAAGCACAGAGCCGACAAAAGTGCCCAGAATGTTCGGCTTGCCCGCGCCGAATACCGAAAAGCCTACAAACACGGCTGCTACAGCTTCCATTAATAACGGAGCTCCTGCATCGATTTGACCAGTACCAACACGTGAAGCATACAAAATTCCACCAATAGACGCACAGATACCGGACAATACATATGCCCAAGTACGTATGTGCTTAACTCGGATACCAGATAATCGAGCTGCTTCTTCATTGCCCCCTGTCATATACATTTGTCTCCCAAAGCGGGTATAAGAAAGTAATACATGTGCTGCCACTACTGCAGCGATCATCAGCAGCACTGGAATTGGTATCGAGAAACTTCCGATGTAAAATTCACCCTGCCCGATAGTCAGAAAAGCATCTGACATCCTGCCAGGCGCCTTGGTTCCATCCTGAAATTGCATGTGGTTATAAATAGAATAGCCTTTGGTATACGTCTTGTGGATACCCGCAATGATGTACATAACCGCTAAAGTCGCCAGAAGGTCCGGAATTCGAAATTTTACGATAAACAATGCATTTAATAATCCAATCGCAGCGCCAGTAATAATCGGGACGAAAATAACAACCGCTAGCGGCATTTCATACCATATCATCATAGCAGCGGTAACTACCGTTGTCAGCGACACAGTAGACCCGACCGAGAGGTCAAAGCCATCCACAATAAGTGAAAATGTGACACCAATCGCCACGAATGTTACGATAGAGATAGATCGCAAAATGTCAGCGATGTTAGAGCCTGTAAAAAAATAATCTAATCGTATCGTGAAAAAAGTGATAACGCCTATGATCACGATAATTGCCCCATAACGAAACAAAAATAGCAGCAGCTTATCTTTGATGTCCGTGTTCATGCTTGCTGTTCTCCTCTCTGCCAGCACTTGCATAAAATAGCAGTTGTTCCTGCGTTACTTCGCCCCGCTTGAAATGTTTAACGAATTCTCCGTCACACATCACGATGGTTCGATCAGCAATGCCAACTGCTTCGGAAAACTCGCATGTAAAATAAAGGATGCCTTTCCCCTGCTGTGCAAGCTGACCAATGAGACGAAAAATATCCCCTTTAGCTCCAATATCAACACCTTTGGTTGGCTCATCAAACACGTATAGGTCTGCTGCAGTTTCCACCCATTTTCCGATTGATACTTTTTGCTGGTTGCCTCCACTTAAATATTTCACATCATTCTCGACAGAAGCTGTCTTGATGCCCAACCGTTCGACAACTGCTTTGCTCCAGCTTTGTTCTCCTGCGCGGGAGATGCAGCCGAAGTGAGCAAACTTACGCAGTATCGGCAGACTGAGGTTGGCCCGCACGGATTCATTCACAAAAATTCCTTGCTTGCGCCGTTCCTCCGGGATATGGGCAATGCCGATTGCTAACGCTTGCGCGGGGTCTCTGAAGCTAACTTTGCGGCCTCGGATCTTAAACTGCCCCGCTTCTGGTTGATCTGCACCACCTATTAGACGAGCGCATTCCGTCTTGCCGGCGCCTACCAGGCCCACGATGCCGACGATCTCGCCAGCTTTAACCGTCAAATCCACTCCCCGCACTTTGTTGCCTAGCCGAAGGCCGCTGACTTCCAGTACGACATTGCCTATTTCTGCATCTGCCTTAGGAAACTCTTCTTGGAACGACCTGCCTAACATCTCACTGACAATGTGCGCTTGGGTGCTACTTCTCGTTAATTCCTGATATACGAGTTTCCCGTCTCGCATCACCGTCACCCGATCACATGCTGCAAATACTTCAGGCAGCCTATGCGTAATAAAAATAACAATGATTCCACGATCACGCATCGTCCGCATGACCCTAAACAGTGTCTCTGACTCTTCTTGACTAAGTGGTGCAGTAGGCTCGTCAAAGATAACAACTTTGGCTTGTTCGACTAGCGTTCTGGCGATTAAAACCATCTGTTTGTCTGCGAGCGACAACTCGCCCACTCTTTTGTGCAAGGGCAATGCTACTCCAAGTTCTCGACATGCCCGCTCTGCCTCCATTCGAATCTTGGACGGCTTCACCCACCAAGAACCAGTGCCATATGCCAGACGGTCCAGCATCACATTTTCCGCAACCGATAATTGCGGTATTAACGCTGTATCAACCTCCTGGTAGACACAATGAATGCCTAACCGTTTTGCATCAGCAGGTGCATGAATGTGAATGGCTTGACCGTTTAATTCAATGATTCCTTCATCCAAGCTGTATGCTCCAGACAATATTTTCATTAAAGTGCTTTTACCCGCACCATTTGCGCCAAGCAGCGCTTGAATCTCGCCGCCATATGCGACAAACTCCACATGCTGCAAGGCAGGGTTACCGTTAAACGACTTCCCTATACCGCTCATGCGAAGCAAGGAACGGGACACGCCCACAGCAGCGTCTCCCGTCTTCACGTCACACTCAAGTTCGGAGTGTATGGCTGCGAGTTTATTTCTTGCTGTCTTATTCATCATTCACTCACGCCTTTGCTACATTTATAGGTCACCCTATTAATTCAATTGCTTATTTCTTGTATTCACTCATCCAGTCCTGCTCGCCTTGTTTACTGCCGCTCCAGCCTTTTACATATTGACTAAGCTCGTTGGTGGACACCTGTTTATCTGCTGGTAAATCTTCACGTTTCACAAATACGGGCTCTAAAACGACCTTTTCATCTGGCTTCTCCCCATGCAGCTGCTGATACAAATAACGCACTTGAATGCGACCGATATCTCTCGGATCTACGGCTGCCGAGCCAACCCATGGATTGTTCTTATCTTGAATCATTTGCAGATCTTCATCACTCATATCAATACCGTAAACCTTAATATCTGTACGTCCCGCCTGCTGGATAGCACGTGCTGCCCCTTTAGCGAACTCATCATACGCCGCCCATACCCCAGCGATCTCACCTTTGCTCGGATACTGCTTCAGAATTGCTTCCATTTTGGCTTGCGTGTCCAATGCGGTATTGCTTGTCACAGAACCAAATGCAGCTATTTCCTTAATATCAGGGTACTTCTTCAGAAAGGCCTCATATGCTAATTGACGCCGTTCCATTGGCGCATAACCAGCCACCCATACTTTCACGATATTACCTTTTCCGCCAATATCCTGCGCTAGCTGTTCCAGCGTCATCTCCGCCATCTTTTGATCTCCCTGCTCTAGCACGGTTACCCCAGGGATGTCCAACAAAGCATCAAAAGCAACAACCGGTGTTTTTTGAGCGAGTGCTTTGTTAACACCTGAAGCGAGTGAATCAGGGCTGCCGTGATCCGTTAAAATACCATCAAACTTCTGGTTGACTGCCATATCCAATTGCGATGCCATCTTCGCTTTATCGTTCTCTGCTACAAAAGTAGTTAGTTCACCACCAAAACGGGCTACCTCTTCCTTGACGCCTTCTAAATACTGCTGAGAAAAGGTTCCTGTGTTAAACTCCATGACGAGTGCGATCCGTTTGCCTTTCAGATCAATTGCATCGTTCTGCTTCGTTTCAGCTGCGCCACTGCTGCCTTCAGTTGAACTGCTGGCAACGTTGTGCTCGCCAGCTGTCTTCACGCCGCATGCGCTCGCCAGCATCGACATAACAAGCAGCATCGTGATCATGATCCCTTTTCCACGCTTCGTACTTTCAATCCGTTGTGCCTTCATCCTCATGTCCCCCTCTAGTCACCTGTACTGTCTGCTTATGACATCCATCATTTACCTCACGAATCATTAAGCAATAATATATACGCTAATTCCGAGTATGTAAATCGGTTTATTGAAAATAATTATATTTTTTTGAAAATAAGCTGTTTGTCTCCAGTTATAAATCGCTTTCAATTACCATTTTTTATTCTTTAGCAATACACAAAAAGACCCGTCAGAGGCCACTTTTTTCAAAGTATCCATCTTACGGGTCACAGTTCGGATCTGCTCAACCTCTTCATTATTCTTATGTTATTTCAGTGGTCTTAGCGGCTATGCACCATTACTATTGACGTACATGAATAGGGAAGTATCCACTACTATGACTTGGGTTGTTCCGCATCTTCATGAGATTGAAGTGCAGCATCCAGCAGCGCATCAAACAGTTCATCGTCCTGTTCAAGACGCTCGTCCAACTTCGTATATTCGTCCTCGTCACCTGATTGTGACGTAAAATGCAAGCTATAATCCCAGTCACGACCGTTCTTGCTGAAGAAAGAGATCTCATATGGATAATGAAATCCTTCTAACTTGAATATGACGTTGCCTGTAAATTCATTCTCTGCGATCTGCTTCAAAGCAGCTTGCTCGATGTGTAAACTCATGCCTATCCCTCTCTTTTTACATTCTCAAGGTTAACCCCTGCCTCATCATTATTCATCATACCCTAAAATGAGCATTTGCACATTAGCTGTTTTTTATTTTAGGCTGGATAGGTCAAATCAGCAAAAAAGCTCATTCGTTGCAGACCAAAGGGCCTGCTCGAACGAGCTTTTGTACACAATCTCAAGTGCCTACAAGATAATAGCAATCAACCCGCCTGAGCCTTCATTAATAATGCGGCCTAGCGTTTCCTGCAGCTTATAGCGAGCATTGTCCGGCATCATCGCAATCTTGCCCTGAATACCTTCGCGGACGATCGAATGCAAGGAGCGCCCGAATATATCGGATTCCCAAATCTTCGTAGGATCATTCTCAAAGTCCTGCATTAAGTATCTCATCAGTTCTTCGCTCTGTTTCTCTGTACCGATGATAGGTGCAAATTCCGATTCCACATCCACCCGTATCATATGAATAGAAGGTGCTGTTGCCTTCAAGCGCAGTCCGAATCGAGAACCTTGTCGAATCAATTCCGGCTCATCCAACGCCATCTCAGTTAAGGTTGGCGCAGCGATACCGTAACCTGTCGTCTTCACCATCTCAAGCGCTCCGGCAAAGCGATCATATTCACGCTTGGCGTGTGAGAATTCCTGCATCAATTGCAGTAAATGGTCTTTGCCGCGAATCTCAACACCAACAACTTCCATCAATATCTGATCATAGAGTTCATCTGGTGCATACAAATCAATCTCTGCAACACCTTGCCCCATATTCATACCGCTGAGACCCGCTCGCGCGATAAACTCATATTCTAAAAACTGCTGTACGACACGATCCACATCTCGCAAGCGACGAATATCCTTAACTGTATCGCGAACAGAGTTTTCGTAACTGGATCGGAGCCAATGTTGATCGTTCAACACCATAACCCAGCTTGGCAAATTTACGTTGACCTCGTGAACCGGGAATTCGTACAATACCTCTCTCAGAACCCCCATCACGTCTTCTTCACCCATCGTAGCAGCACTGACCGCCATTACCGGTATATCATATTTTTCTTGAAGCTCACTGCGGAGCGCCTGCACTTCTTCACTTTTAGGGCGCGTCGAGTTGATGACAAGTACAAATGGCTTACCTACTTCTTTTAGCTCGTTAATGACACGCTCTTCTGATTCAACGTAAGAGCTGCGCGGTATTTCAGCAATTGTACCGTCTGTCGTCACAACAACACCTAGTGTTGAATGCTCTTGAATAACTTTGCGTGTACCGATTTCTGCTGCTTCCTGAAATGGAATCGGATCTTCAAACCATGGTGTATTAATCATACGCGGACCGTTGTCATCTTCGTATCCTTTTGCGCCTTCTACCGCGTAGCCGACACAGTCTACGAGTCTTACATTCACCTCAAGACCTTCTGCTACTTGGATTTGAACAGCGTTGTTCGGAACGAACTTCGGTTCTGTCGTCATTATCGTCTTGCCGGCTGCGCTTTGCGGAAGCTCATCCACGGCGCGGATTCTGTCAGACTCGTTCGTAATGTGAGGCAGAACCACCGTTTCCATAAAGCGTTTAATAAATGTCGACTTCCCCGTGCGGACCGCACCAACGACCCCGAGGTAAATATCCCCGCCGGTACGCTCGGCAATGTCCTTAAAAATGTCCACTTTCTCCAATGATATCCCCTCCTCAAATAATTCCCGACGGACATGAAGACAACATCCGCCTCACGTCCCTCAGAAACGATTGGCACCGTTGCTAGATTAGAGCTGTTGCCGTTGTCGCCAGTGTCGCCGCCGAGTTAGAACGTCGTACATATGCATTGCGACGCAACTCGTACATGCTTTGGACTAATATCATCATATTGAGAAAGCGGACCAAATATGACGACTGGACAAACTTTTTTTACAGATCCGCCAACGCAATTTCCAATCTCGTTTCTTAAATGGCACGTATTCATTGCCTTCCTGCACAGATATATGTGCTTACGACTGTATTTATACATCTTAAATCTGAACATCGTATAAATGCCCACGTATTCTTTAATAAACCAGTAATAGAAAAAACAGCATGAGCGCACCCATGCTGTTTTTTCTATTATTTAATTGGGATATAGATTATGATAACTTAAATTTTTGAAGCTCCCCCTGAAGTTGTGTCATGTCTTGCCGCAGTTTATCCGCAGAATCTGTTAGCTGCTGCACGATGGCCATTTGCTGCATCGAATCAGTTTGGACTTCATCAGCATTACGTGCGCTTGTCTCTGCAATCTGTGACAAGTTATCAACGGAAGCAGCCACCTCCTCACTCCCCGCTGATATTTGCTGGGACACAGCGGACACCTCTTGTACCTGCTCATTCACCTCATTCACATGCTTCAAGAGCTGCTGGAAGCTTTCACTAGCTATTTTAACCACTTCGCTGCCTTTCTCCACTGACTCAGCACTTACTTCCATCGAACCAGCCAAAGCCTTCATGCCCTGGACGAAGGTTTGCAGCGTATTTGATATTTGTTCTGTAGACACTCTCGTTTGCTCAGCCAACTTACGAACCTCTGACGCTACAACCCCAAATCCACGTCCATGCTCCCCTGCTCTAGCCGCTTCAATAGAAGCATTCAACGCAAGCAAGTTTGTCTGTTCTGCAATATTAGCAATCAAAGCAACAACTTGTTCCATATCAGTGGTATGCTTGGTCAGTTCTCGGCTTAAAGTAGTCGACTCCGACACCGATAAGTAGATCTGATCCATCTGGCGCATCGTTTCCTGCGTATACTCATCCCCTGCTTGAGCCGCTGACGACGCACTTTCACTTAACGTTGAAATGTGATAAGTGGATTCTGCGATTCGCTGGATGCCAATCGCAATTTCATTCATTGCAATTGTACTCTCTTCCGCTCCCTTCAACTGGGAAGTTGCCCCAAGGGACACTTGTGCCATTGCCTCTGCAATTCGTTGCGCAGAACGTGACGATTCATCCGCTACATCGACTAATTGTGCAGAAGAGTCCGTCACTTCATCCGTTGTTACCTTCACATTTGACACTAATCGCTGGATGTCCTTTACCATCGTGTTCACGCTTACCGCCAATAACCCGACCTCATCCCTTTGGGTCACATCCAACGATACTGTCAGGTCGCCACCAGCAGCAGCTTGAGTCACCTTGACCAATGCTTTAAGAGGTAAAATGACCCTGCGGACCGCAAATAACATAATAGCCACAAATACGATACCGATAACCCCACCGATAGCGATATTTTTCCAAAAAATATAATTAAGCTCCTTATCAATATATTCACTATTAAAATCAACAGCAAATATGGCTTTCACTTTGTCCTTTTCCTTAATGGGAGCTAATATAGTTATCCAAGTATCGTCTCCTTCTGTATACCTATCACTAGTGCTTAATGCATTCCCTGCTAACAACACTTTTTCATAGGCACTTGTCAATGCGGGCGGCAATTCATACATTGTCCCAGGCGTGTGGCCTGATGCTTCAAATGTTTGATTGGCATTTAATACTTTAACCTGTACAACCTCATCCTTTTGTTCACCTTTTGGTGAGAGCAGATAGGCATTATTAATAAAGTCCTCACGCAGCATGCTGTTTAAGTTTTCATGAATCCAAGCCATCTCATCTCCTTTGATGTATTGCTTGGCATCCGCCTGATTAAGATGATCTTCTATTTTAACGATACTGTCATCCTCGATCAATATTTGCTGGAGCAGCGATTGATGTACGGACTCAATCTTGCTTGTAAACTGACTTTTGCTATCTTGATAACTCATGATTGTATGTATACTGGTCATAAGTACTACCAAAATTGCAACCATTAAAATGAGCCTTACCATGACACTCATGTTTTTCATGCAGAATATTCTCTCCTATCCAAACTTTATTTTTATTTGTGTATATGACGTTATATTACGCTCTTCTTTATCGACATCAGCAGGCCATTTTTTAATAGCAAAATTCATCATTTTTAAATTTTAATCGGATTCTCATTTTTGAATATTTGTTGAACATGCTCTGTTCCTGACCTATTAATCTTTGCTTGTACATAACACGCTTAAAATCACTACAGGTACAAAAAAAGACGTCCAGCTTCAGCTGAACGTCCCTAACCTCATTATAATGCAATGAAAAAGGCTACACCATGTTACACTATTATTCCAGAACTGGTACGGGGCTGTTGTTGCGCCACACATACTTCGTTGACTTTACTGGAACATACAATCCTTGCTCCGTTAGGATCGTTCGAATGTCCTGCTTATCAGTCAGTTGAGCTTGTTCTCCCGCGCGCTCTGCTGCCTGCATCAGGTCAGCTGCATAATCAGCATACACTTTACCTGATTCATCAATCATAAAAACTAAAGGATCCCCACTGTAAGGACTACTTACATCAACGTGTCGCGCCCCAATATCCGTTAAATTAATACTGTAAAATCCAGGGTACAGCGTTTCGTCTTTTGGTATTTGGCCTGCTCTGCTTTGGTACTTGTCACTCAACCGCTGCAAATCGTTCACTCGCTGTGCAGTATTAAGATCCATGATGCGAATAAGTGGAGTCGTCTCCTCATCAAGAATGAGATAAACACCTGTTCCTCCATTCTCAAAAGCATTGGCAGGCACAGTGCTTAACAGCTGACTAACTCGTAAAGCTTCAAAATCCACTTTGAACTTCTCATAACGCGGCGTTCCTGCGTCCGCGTTCAGAAGTGGCAGCAGGGCTTTCTGCTTCTGGTACTCATCTACCGCATGCTGTACAAGCATAACTCCTTCTTTGGCGGGAGCTAGGTTTGCTTTGCGCATGTCTTTCGGATACAAGCATCCTTGCAGCACTATACTGAACAATACGGTCAGAAGTATCACCTTCACACGATGGTGATTCAAACATACTTTCACCACAATTCGTCATCCTCCTGCTGCTGCAATTGTCGCCGAACTGCCGCCTTTAATGGATCCTCTGGAACTGTTACAACGAGGTCACACACACCTGAAGCAGTAATCTTCGCTTGACATGCTAGCCTTAATCCCGTTGACGAATCAATACCAAGCTTTTGCCGCTCCGCTGCGGTAGGGGGCGAAATACCTTCACCTGCAACTTGCACCTTACACATGAGGCAACCCGCTTTGCCCTCGCACCGAGTTCGTATGCTAACACGGGTCGATCTTGCCATATCCAGCAGTGTCACACCCGATTTGGCTTCTATCGTTCTATTATCAGGCATAAACGTAACTCGTCGCATAATACCCCCATTTCCGCATTCATGGTGCAAACATTATTTATGATACAACGCTCTGCAATTGCTCACGAATTCCATCAGCGTGGGTACATGCACCGTTAACTTGCTGCCAATCGCCTGTCTAGGCTTACACTGCCCCAACACCGCATTCATCGCATCCACATGCCGCTCCGGATCACGGTTTATGGTTTCGGCAATTTTCTCCACACGATCAAGTCTACCGCGCAGCATATTAAATACAAGCTCATGCGATAAAGGTGTTAAATCCAGCATGAGCTTGTCTGTATGCTCCCGAATACGATGGTTCCATAACCCTTCGTTAATTACGGTCTGATACGTACACCAATCTGTACGTACGCTGAACTCCCCCACAAGTTCAACCGCGTTATGGTCGCACGAATAATGACTAAGTAAAGATCGATAAATAGGTGATTCGTCCCATTCAGGCGTATCGATTGAAGCCCCTTGCCATATCTTGTGAAGTTGTTCCGCTTGCTGTGAATCCGCATATATGTCAATGTCACGCGGTGGCTGTTCCAATTCTACGCCCTGCAGAAGCAAGCTGCAGCTTCCGCCGAGCAGCCATCTTATGTCGTTTACTTCTTGTGCCTTCAACCATAATAAAGCACCTGCGATCGAAGGCGGCAGCTTAATCTCATTCATTATGCAAGACTCCTAACACGTCCAATATTAAGTATATGAATGCTCTAAGTTGTCATTAAATTGCTTCTAAAAATAGGACTTATTATACGCTCGGATGTTACCTTCTACTTCAACCACAGCTTGACAGCCTAAACGATATCCCTGTTCAAACTCAGCTTCATCCATACGGTCCCATTCAGCATCCGTGACATCATTCAGCAGCTCGGCCCCCTCTTCCACCAAGCATCTGCATCGTGCACAGGTTCCGCGAGAACAGTTAAAACTCCAATCAAGCTTTAGTTCCATGGCTGCCTGCAGCAATGTTATGCCTGTCCGAGCCGGCATACTTGCTTCCAATGTACGTCCCTTTAGTTGCAGCGTTGCCATCCTGTCACTCCTTAGACAATTGAAATAAAGCCGTATAACATACCTGCCAGCAATAAGATAAATGCGACAAAAGTGAGAATGCCTTTGACCCAGCCTTTAGTCTTGTAACGTGCAAACATGACAATAATAGCGGATAACGCCATTAAGCCGAGTCCGATAAAAGATACCCACATCTTTGTCATACTGTCCATGTGCATGTCTCCCATTCTTCCAATATCATCCCATTATACCATTCAGGTGCATGAAACAAAAGACGACAAGACACGCATTTTATGCATGTCTTGTCGTCTTAGTCATTTCTTAGAAACAGCAGCTGGCTACTTCTTCATCATCAGTTTCATTAGAGCTTCCATGCTATTTGCATTCATACCGCTCTTCCTCACCATAGCTACAATATCGTTAACGGTTGATTCTGACACAGGCAGATTGGCCATTTTGGCTACCTGCTTGATCAATTGGCGGAGCTGGGCTTCGCTCTCTACTGTTGACGGCTTAACCGTGCTAGCCACCTTTTTAATCTGGCTCTCCGTGATGTTCTTGCCCGCCTTTTTGTTAATGGCATTCAACGCATCTTTCGGAATTTTGTTGTTCGTCATGTCGTTCCTCCCTAGGGTCTGTACTTCCGTATAGTGTATGAACGGAATCGTACAGAGGTGAGGCGCATGTTACGTCCAGTTTGATTTAGCTACATCTTCGATCTCATTTTTTCGAACACGACCCATTAAGCTCTCAACGGCTGTCTTCGGGTCAAGCCCTTCAAATAGGACATGATGCAGCTGTTCCGTGATTGGCAATTGCACATTATATTGATCGGAAAGCTTGAAAGCCGCTTTGGTTGTACGGATGCCTTCTACCACCATTCCCATACGATCCAGCACTTCGGGGATTGGCATTCCTTGGCCAATCATTGAACCTGCGCGCCAGTTGCGGCTATGTGTACTCGTACACGTGACGACCAAGTCGCCAACACCAGCCAAACCAGCAAATGTGACTGTATTGGCACCCATCTCCACACCAAGACGCGCAATCTCCGCTAGCCCACGGGTAAGCAAGGCTGCCTTAGCATTATCACCAAAGCCAAGCCCATCCGATAATCCGGCTCCGAGCGCAATAATATTTTTGAGTGCACCTGCAAGTTCGACCCCAAGCACATCTGTATTGGTATATACACGGAAGTAGGATTCATTCATAAATAAATCCTGAGCACGCTCTGCAGTCTGGATAGAGGTAGAAGCAATCACAACTGTAGTTGGACATTGGCGAACCACTTCTTCAGCATGGCTTGGACCAGATAACACAGCAATGCGATCTTCACCACATAGCAGTTCTTCTTCAATGACTTGCGACATGCGTTCCAACGTCTCCGTCTCAAAACCTTTGGTTGCATGGATCGCAATCATATCATCAGTCCAGAACGGCTTCATCTGAGCCGCTACCTGCCGCATAGCAGCAGAAGGCGCAACAATGACACAGGCCGCTGCCCCCTTCATTGCCTCTTCCATTGAAGTTGTCGCACGTATTCCCTCATGCAAGCAAACTTCAGGCAAGTATTTCTCGTTTGAATGCCGCTCATTAATTTCCAATGCTTGTGCTTCATTACGAGTCCAGACCACTACCTCGTTTCCGTTATCCGCAAGTACTTGACTTAATGCCGTTCCCCAGCTGCCTGCTACAAATACTGCTACTTTAACGGACACGTGGCAATCCTCCCTTACTCGAACCTAATCGATTCTCCGTTCCCTTCACCAGCTTTATGATGTTGGTACGATGACGGTAGAATGCAAATGCACACAATAGTAAGCTTCCGATAAAAATACTGGTATCCATTCTGAACAGTAAAATAAACACAGGTGTGAGACCTGTGAAAATTAACGATCCAAGGGATACATAGCGCTTCCAGATGATCATCGCAATGGCTATAATTCCAGCGATCAGCGCAGGCACAAAAGCCAACATAGCTAGGACGCCAATCGTCGTAGCTATCCCTTTTCCCCCACGGAAGCGGAAAAATACGGGCCAATTGTGTCCTATGATAGCTGCGATCCCGCAAGCCACGGCTACCCAACTGGCATCGGACACCAAATGTCCGATTAACACTGCTGTAATCCCCTTAAGCGCGTCAAGCAGCAATACGCCGATGGCCGGCCCCTTGCCAAGAATACGCAGCGTGTTGGTCGCGCCTGCATTACCGCTTCCATGATGTCGTATATCAATGCCGCGCAGCCATTTCGCTATTAAGACACTAAAGCTTATAGATCCGAGCAAATAACTGCCTAGAATTGCGATAATCGCCACTTCCGCTCGCTCCTAACTCTCGTCTGATTTCCGTCGCGTGAACAAACGTATCGGTGTACCTTCAAAGTCAAACGAAGCACGAATTCGATTCTCCATATACCGCTCATAAGAGAAATGCATTAGCTCAGGGTCGTTAACAAAGACGACAATTGTAGGAGGCTTGACCGTAACCTGCGTTACATAGTTAATACGCAGACGCTTGCCCTTATCCGTAGGAGGTGGATTATATGCCACCGCATCGGAGATTACGTCATTCAGCAAATGCGTAGGAATACGTTTCGCATGCTGTTGCGCCACATGTTGAATAACCGGCAGCAGCTTCTGCAAACGCTGCTTCGTCTTAGCAGACAGGAACACGACTGGCGCATATGGCATAAACAAGAAATGATCGCGGATTGTTTGCTCAAACTGATGCATCGTCTTATCATCCTTCTCGACGACATCCCACTTATTCACCACAAACAGTGCCGCTTTTCCTGCTTCATGCGCATATCCAGCAATATGCTTGTCCTGTTCGATGATGCCCTCTTCACCGTTAATTACGACCAGTACAACGTCAGCGCGTTCAATTGCCTTTAAAGCACGCATTACACTGTACTTCTCTGTAGTCTCATACACTTTACCGCGCTTACGCATACCTGCAGTATCAATAATGACGTACTTCTGGCCATCCTTTTCAAACGGAGTGTCAATCGCATCACGTGTCGTGCCTGCAATGTCACTTACAATTACACGATCCTCACCAAGTATGGCGTTTACGAGTGACGACTTCCCAACGTTTGGCCGGCCGATAAGTGCAACCTTAATAACGTCATCCTCATACATATCTTCCGTTGGTTCAGGAAGATTCTTAACCATCTCATCGAGCAGGTCGCCGATACCTGTACCATGAGAACCTGAGATCGGAATGGGATCACCAAAGCCCAAACCATAAAACTCATAAATGTCATCCATACGATTCAAATTGTCCACTTTATTGACAGCAACGATTACTGGCTTTCCAGAACGGAACAAAATCTGAGCAACTTCTTCGTCCGATTGGGTCATACCAGCTTTCGCATCGCACATAAACACGATAACATCCGCTTCTTCTATGGCCAGTTCAGCTTGAGCACGAATCGAGCGCAGGATCTCATCCTCGCCATCAATCTCAATTCCGCCCGTATCAATAATGCTGAACGGCTTCCCGTTCCATTCGCCCGAACCGTAAATACGATCTCGTGTTACGCCAGGCTTATCTTCCACAATTGCCAATCGGTCACCGATGACGCGGTTAAAAATGGTGGACTTCCCGACGTTCGGTCGCCCGACTATGGCAACAACGGGTTTTGCCATGCAGTTCACTCCTCATCTACTCAAACATATACACGTAGAACATCATATCAAAAAAAAGGCGGCTTGGCTAACTATTCTCTCCGTTGAACATATACAAAACGATGCAAAACCTCCAATAACAATACACACATCCGTGATACGACAAATGCAATCCACCATTCGTCAAAGGTAGACAAAGCCCCTAAAACAATCTGTACAGCACCGATCGCTTTCACGGCTACCAAATACTCACCGATTGCAAGGCTGAGGGTAATCACGGCCCATTGTCGGATAACGGAAGCCCCAGTAAATCCTGCAGCACAGCCTAGAAATAAGCTGATTGTCCAATCCGGGAACTTCAACAGCAACCCATATCCAGACATTAGATTCAGCTTTATCATCAGAAGTAATGCCGATAATATTCCAATATGTCCGGCCAGCAGCAGGATATGCGACATTTCTTTGCTCCGAATAATGATATGCAGCACACATCCAATGCCCGTCAAGATCCAGAGAAGCCAAGCAAGATCAACTGTAACCATTCCAAACGTTAATGTCCTGCCTGCTGTCAGCATCCACAATAGAATAAATCCCAGTACAGCAAAGTTAGAAACGATTGGAAAAAGAAGTTCTTTCCATCCTGTGAACATTAGAATTAATAAGCAGATGACAATTATCGTTGATAAGATGCCCGGCAGTATAGTCACCATAATTCCCCCATTCCAAGTTAGTATTTGAAATGAAGGCAAAAATAATCGGCGGACTCACAAGGAGTCCGCCGATGATAAAACTTATTTTAATTTGTTAAGCTTGTCGCCGAAACGTTCAGCAAGTGTAAAGCTCATGCTTTGGTTGCTCAACGATACATTCGGGTTGTTCAGCTCTTCTTTGAATTTCTTTTCCGAGCGCTTGTCGGATTTCGGAGAAGGAGTTGGAGCCTCAGGAGCTTCCTCAGTCTCTTTAATACTCAAGCTGACGCGCTTTTCAGCAGGACTGAAGTCAAGTACCTTCACTTGAACTTCTTGGCCTTCTTTGAGCACTTCGAATGGAGTGGCAATGTGGCGATGTGAGATCTGAGAAATATGAACAAGACCCTCTACACCAGCTGCTACTTCTACAAACGCACCAAAGTTAACAAGACGTTTGACCGTACCTGTAATAATATCGCCGATTTTAATCTTCTCAGCCGATTGATCCCAAGGACCCGGTTGAGTAGCTTTTAAGCTTAAGCTGATCTTACCGTTAGCAGGATCAACTTTGAGCACTTTTACTTTAACTTGCTGGCCTTCTTGAACAACATCTGCAGGCTTCTCGACATGCTGCCAAGCCAGTTCGGAGACATGGACAAGTCCGTCTACGCCGCCTACATCTACGAAAGCACCAAATTGTGTCAAGCGTTGAACAGTACCTTCCAACTCCTGCCCTTCTTTAAGACCTTCCATAACACGCTGCTTGTTGCTTTCAAACTCGGCATCCAGCACGTCTTTCTGGGAAAGAATCAACTTGTTGTTCTCACGGTCGATTTCTTTTACTTTGACACGAAGTGTGCGGCCTTTATAATCGCTAAAGTCTTCTACAAAATGGCGTTCAACCATAGAAGCAGGGATAAATGCACGTACGCCTACATCAGCCACGATGCCGCCTTTAACAACTTCGGCAACTGTAACTTCGAACGCATCTTGGTCTTCAAAATGCTTCTGCATTGTTTCCCAAGCCGAACCACTGTCTACTTGACGTTTGGACAGAACCAAGCGCTCTTTATTATCGTCTACGCTTACAACTTTAGCTTCGACTTCTTGACCGATCTGTACGACTTCAGAAGCTTTGTCTACAGATACAGATGACAATTCGCGAACAGGAATAATACCGTCGTATTTATATCCAATGCTTACATAAGCTTGATCATCGTCAATTTTGACAATCGTGCCTTTGACAGTATCTCCTTTTTTAAGAGCAACGAAATTTTCTAATGCTTCTTGGTTTGTCGTTTCAGCTGTCTCGTTAACTTTTGTTTCTTCGGACATGTGATAACCTCCTCGATTAAAACCCCATTTATAGAAACCTGCGTAGTGCAGTGTCCATAACGCATATTGAAGGAACAACCTACAAATAATACCTGTAGTATCTTACCAACGATTAAAAATCATGCACGACCTTGCTGCTCTTCACGCACAATCGCGTTAATCGTATCCATGATACGCTCAGTCGCTTGCTCAAGCATATTACTTTCTTTACGCTCTAGCAAGTCGCTCATATCAATAGGTGGTCCATAAACAACTTTTGTCTTACGGAATAAACCATACTTACCACACACTGCAACAGGAACAACAGCTGCACCACTCTTAAGTGCAATCATAGCAGCACCTTTCTTGGCGGCAACAGCCCCCTCCATATTACGGGTGCCTTCAGGAAATATCCCCATAATCTCGCCATCCTGAAGCAGCTTAAAAGCTGTTCTTATCGTTTCCTTGCCAACGCCACCACGCTTGACAGGAAATGCGCCTAACGCATCAATCGCCGGTCCAAGCAAGGGAATCTTAAACAATTCCTCCTTGGCCATAAAACGTACGCGCCGGTTAAGCATTATACCAATTGCTGGCGGGTCCAGCAAACTAATATGATTGGAGCAAAGCACTACACCGCCTGTGCTGGGCACATATTCGATGTTCTTCGCTTCAAAGCGAAACAATAATCGATAAATTCCTCGCAGAAGCGCACTGCAAAACGTATAAAACATAAAGTTATTGCTCACCATCCATCCGTAATCGGGCTTGTTCCACCATTTGTTGTACGATCTGATCAACGTTTAAATGTGTGGTATCCAACAAGTTCGCATCAGCAGCTTGCTTTAACGGTGAAATAGCTCGCGTCTCATCTTGCTTGTCGCGCGCTGCAATGTCATGCATCAGTTGTTCCAGCGTAACAGTCTCCTTGCCCTGCCATTCGGCATGTCGGCGTCGGGCTCGCTCCTCCACCGAAGCAGTCAAGAACCACTTCATCTCGGCTTGCGGAAGCACTGATGTGCCAATATCTCTTCCGTCCATGACGATGCCCTTCTTAGCTGCCAATAGTCGTTGTATACGCACCAGTTCGGAACGAATACCTTCTAGCTGGGCAAATGACGAGGCTAACTGACTGACTTCTGGTGTACGAATCAGATCCGTCACATCTTCATGATTCAAAAATACACGCTGACCATCTATGCCGGGCTGAAGCTCGATCACAACGTTGTTCATCTCGAGTTGCGCACGATCCGCTTCTTCCGGCTTGATACCTAATCTACGCATATGTAAAGCGACTGCGCGGTACATGGCGCCCGTATCAATATAAATATATCCTAACTGACGCGCAACATGTCTCGCAACCGTGCTCTTGCCCGCTCCAGCAGGCCCGTCGATCGCAATGTTGATTCGATTCTGATGCTGTTCTTGCAAATCTTTCAACGGGTCTGTCTCCTCTCTTCTGTACTCCGAATGGAATGATATGATCCATTCAAGAAAAAAGCAGGCGATGCCTGCGGACGTGAAAATTATACCACACCTGAAAAAGGTATGCAAAATTCACAATCACCATTCCGGTGCAATTTCAAGCACATCCCATTTGATCATGAAGTGCTATTCTAATCTCACTCTAATGCCTTCCAGTTCTTCGACCGGGCATATCAATTGCCTTACTGTCGGAGCCTGCAGCAGCAGTTGCAGCAGCAACAGTAAGATACCGCAAACAGCAAACGCTCGGACCAACAGCCGACAACCTTTGTCCCATCGACTCAATAGACGACTTCTAAATTCGTCATTATCAGGGCTTTCAGATTCACTATTACTTGTAGTTGATTTTAAATGAGACACGACTTACCACCTCACGCCAATAATTGGTATGAGTAGTGTGGCTGTTGCCCTCGTCTTCTATGTATGGTGATCGTCAGCATTACTCAAGTTATTGCTTACGCATCTCCAATTGACGCTCAAAACAATAACGGATGATTTTCTGTCGTTCTACATCTGTGATGCGGTCAAATTGCATCATAATCAAACAATGCTTGTCCCCACGGGGCTCAATCCGGACTGTACTGGCTGTGAATGAAATATGATCTACATCTCCAGCCTTTGGCGGAATTACAAGCCAGCAATCGAGTAGTTGCCCCTCTTCTAGTCCCCATTGCAGCTCCGCAATAAAAGACACGCCACCGCCGCTTATATCTTCGGTTCGTGCTACTTTTTGTACGCCTTCTGCCGTGCGCACAGCCATTTCAAGTGCTGCTTGCACACGCAGATAGGAACGGCGCTGCGTCCGTGTGATTTGATCCGGCTGCGGCTTCACTAAAGCCAGCATGCGAATGCTCTCATGCCGGTTACCAACCATCTTTGTTATAAAGTTACAACGGACACCATCAAGCTGCACATAAGTAACGTCCAATTGTTCGCCTAATGAGAATCGCGCAAATTGGCCTGTTCCTTCTTGCAGTGGTATTTCGATCCATATACTGTAATCATCGATTTCCGTGACGCGCGCCCTATATTCTTGTTCATCTGTTCCTGCCGAACTCGGCAAGATGTATACCGTATCATTTACTCGTAATGACATTCAGGATTCCCCTCCCTTGTCGATTATAGCATCTCGCAAGCCCTGTAAACAGATTTAGTCGACAATTAATTCATCTCAAATGAATGCATTCCACAAGCGCACAACTAAAATAGCCGCTTCAAAAGCAACAAGTCGCGCTTTCAAAACGGCCATTTCACTACTATGATGACACGGATTCTACGGACTCTTCCATGCCTGTATCTGCATTAACATAAATTCGATAACCCTGCTTATCATATGTGCCGCCAAATTCGTAGCACAATACTTCCTTAGAGGCGTCGTTCTTGATAACAGCAAGCCGTGTATAAGCGACCTTCATATCTGAGTTGACATGTTCCTTTGCTTGCTGGGCCGTCAGCTTTGGCTTCAGACTAACCGATTTTACAACTGCCATCGAGTAAATGTAATCACTAGCCTGCACACCTGTAATATCACCATTGTCTAATGCTACGCGCACCTGAATCTGCTGCGGATACATATACACATTGTTTTTAACCGGTACAAACGTAAAGCTCTCTACGTTGTTATGGTCCTGATAGCGCACAGCCTTCATAGTAGGATAACCATGCTTAGTTAAAAATGCACTTGCCTTTTTCTCAGCATCATCACCAGATAGTCGTGTGCTCTTAATGGTCCGTGTATCCAAATAGGACATCATCATTCCTTGCTTAGTGAAGTCGATTGTAATATCACCATCACCCTTGGCATGATTGGCACTAACCGTATACGTCTCATGATCAACTGAGTTCCCATTTTTCTTTATATTGACTGCCTTGACTTGATGTGGTTTCATAAATTGGCGCGCCTTCTGCTTTAACTGTTCAGGCGTAGCGGACGGGCCTTGCAGCATTCTAACGGATCTTTTGGAATAAATACTTGAAACGGAAGGACCCCAATTAATTTCAGGGTATTCATTCACTTTATTATCTACGGTCTTAAAACCATCCACGATCGTATTATCTGCAGACACCTTCTCCGTTGCTAAAGCTGATTCCACATCCATCCAGCGAAGTCGGTTTTGAATCACTTTGTCTTGGACATGAAACAAATCTTTTGAAATCTGCTTGGAGCTGGCATACAACGTCTTTAACGTTTTCATTTCATCTGGACTAAGGGGTTCTTTTGTCATATCACGAACTGCTGTCTTGTACGCGAAGTTCGAGATTCGCGACAGAAAATCTTCTGTTTGGTTAAATGGAAGCAGTGTCAGCGGAAGCTGGTTAATTTCATTTTGTGCTTCACTTGTTAGTCGCCACACATTCACAAGTCCTTTGCGATGCATGCCCTGCGAGGAAGAATGGACAGCTAGCGTCTGTCCTAGTTCGTTATGCAGCTTGTCCATATGATAAGTCAGATCGTGGAAAGCGCGTTGGTATTGGTTCTCAGCTTTTAACAAAATGGAGTTTTTTTCTTGATGCTCCTGATACCCCCATACGATAGAGCCGATACATAAAAGCGTGACAATTGGAAACATCACGGCACTTAGTCGTTTGTACATCGACAAGCGTCTCCTTTCACAGCAGCAATTATTAAACATTAATGCTATTGTGCTGGAAAAAGTAAGACTTTATGCATACATGATGGAATCCAATAATCACGCTTATACTGGTAACTCTTCAATAATAAAATCATCTCGATTGTCACAAAGACATTGTTTGAAACCTGTCTCAATCCGCCCCTTTTCGCGCTTGCCACGAAGTACGAACTTTTCCCCGCAATGTTTGCATCGAATTGTAATTTTGATACGCATCTGTGTACCCCTCTCTTGAAGCCGACATTCCCGCTCCAACAAATATACACAGCATTATTTCCCAATTCGTCAAGATTTAATCTCTCTCGAATCATCGTCATGATTCAACATCCGAAACGGGGAACGTAAATTCGCTCTACGAACTTTAGCCATACCGTAGTACCATAAAAAGACCATAAGTGGTATGACAAGCCATATCCAATAACGGGTAAACGTCTGCATAATGATATCGTAAACTCCGTGCCAAAATATAGGGATAGCCAGTGAAAACCATAAATACTTTTTCGTCTTTTTCCCAGAAGAAAACTTGGCTTTCCCTAAATAATAACCCATCACTACGCCAAACAATGCATGTCCTGAAACAGGAAGGAGCGCACGAATGAGCAGGTAACTAAAAGAACTATGGTTAACCCATGCGTACATTACATTCTCGATTGTCGCAAATCCAAGTGAGATCGCAACTGCATATAAAATACCATCATAGTGCTCGTCAAACTCCACATGATTATAAATCATGTGGTAGAGTACAAACCATTTCATAAATTCCTCGACACCTGACGAGATGAAGAATGATGAAATAAATGGATTGCTGCCTAAACCGAGCACGAGTCCATGCTGTATGACCATAATTGGAAATACAATTAGGAAACCAAGTAAAAAGACACGTATAACCATCGAGATAGGCTCAGCAGCATAACGATCCTTTAAATAGAAATAAATAAGCAATGCGATTCCAGGCGCGATCGCAGCCGTCAAAATTGCCGCAACCGGAGTCGAGTATTCCGTAGACTGGCCTACGGCATCCGCATGAACCGTCGTCAGCATGCTCAAGAACGACATATTCATTTGTATATACTCCCCCTTGAAAGATCTCTTGCTTATATCAATTCGCGCCCCTGATGCTGGGCTTTATGTGTAGATCAGTGTGTCCGATTAACTAAACCATGCATATAGTAAAAATATGATTGTCTTTACACATAAAAAGGGAGCGTCGACCCCTTGATCGAACACTCCCTCCCTCCAACGCCGTACTATTCGCTGCGCGGTTTGAAATGTTGACACGTCACGGCAATTGCATCATCAGGGATGATCACCTTACCGTACTCCTCAAGCACAGCAGTCGTAACTGACGTTGCTTCACCGAATTCCGCTAATATCGCTATGAACGCCTGTAGTCGGTTAGATGACTCCAGAGCCGCCGACTCAGCATAATATATCCACTGACCATTATATTGGTATAGCGCGCCGGAAACGGTGAATTGACCGTTCACCGCATGAGCTGCTTCAATGAAATGCTCAAAATCACGGAAAGAAAATACAATGGAATCACTTTCCTCAAGTGTTACTTCCATCTCATATACATCATCCATCTCTTCCTCATCCATACCAGAAGCGCGTGAGCCTTCCCAGCGTGTACGAGTGACGATGACTACCATTCCTTGAGCAGGCATTGCAAATACTTCAACGGCTAACGGTCCAGTCGCGTCAAATCCGAGTTCTGTGTAAGCCTGATCCATCATTTCCGCGAACAAATCCTGTAGCTTAGACATTTCCCGCCACAAGTCTTCACGTTGGATCCCGCGCTCTGATAAGTCGTCGAACGTAAGGAAAATACGGATTTTATCTTGACTTAAACGTTCGATTTTCATGACAGGACCCTCCTTTGCAACTCCGGTTATAACAGATTATGATGCAACATATAATATGTGCTGAAAATGGTTCTATGTAATTCATGTTATCATTTTTTTAATTGTTTTGCACCTACTAAAATAGAATTGACCATTCCAATGAAAAAGCCGTTGATAGGTATCAACGGCTTTTCCTTATATACTATGCTTGTTATTAATTCCTTAGACACTCTTGCGGTGGCTCTTCTGACGGCGAGACCGTCGTCTTTGTCTCATGCGGTGAAGCGTTGACTTTCAATGAGAATTAGGCACTCCCACTGGCTTATGCCGCACAGGATCGGAAGTCTTGGATACTGTTCCTACCGATGTTGCCCCAGTACCTGCGCTTGTTGAGCTGCTCTGACTGTCCCGTAAAATGGCGTCCACTTGGCGCTTCACTTCAGGGTCACGCTCAATTAGTTCCTTCACCCGGTCAAGGTTAAAAGAATCGTTATGCGACGTGTGGCTTGCCTGATGTCCAGAACTGTCCTGCAACTGCTCTTCTAATCCGGTATTACCCATTACAGAAAAAGCCGATTCCATCACTTTGCCTTTTGCTTTTCCTACAACATCGGACATCATGTCTCCCGCAATCTGCAGTTTGGACTGCAATTGTGATAATGAACGACGGTCTGCCATGTACATGCCTGCTAACGTACCGACAGCCATACCTGCGATAAATGTTGTGATTCTCACCGTTGTTCCCTCCTTGTCATGTTAGGATCAGTTGTAGTGTGAGCGTCACAAGCGTTTCACATTCGCTTCAATTTCAGGAAACCCTGACACCGCTTCTTAATGTAATAAAATGTGCTTCTGGAACCGATCCTAAGCGCAGCGGCAAATGCGATGTTCCGAACCCTCTAGAAATAAACAACTTTAATGGTATGGCATCACTGTCACCACGTTTGACTGAATACCACCCAGCCAAGTACTTTCTGTAGAAAGCACTCGTCTTGATCGGTCCATATCCAGGAATCATAATTTGCCCACCATGTGTATGTCCAGAGATCACAAGTTCAACCATATCGGGAATACTTGAACGAATAATGCCTGGGTCGTGAGAAATTAGAATGCAGCAATGAGGCTCATCACGCGGCGCCTCTAACGCCCAATCGAGATTCGTATTCCCAGTCGTCAGATCATCAACGCCTACAATCCACATCGTCCCATCTCCCTGCTCACAGCGCATAGCCTCATTATCGAGCAGCTTTATGCCGAGAGAGGACAACTCTGCATCCAACCTTCTGGTATCTCCCTTATGATCATGGTTGCCATGCACCATTACAGTGGCGCCCAGGGTACGCAGCTGCATAGCATTATCAATTGCTTCCTTAACTGGAGCATCTCGCTCCGTTACATCTCCGCCTATAATAACAAGCTGCGCTTGTTGGTGCATCTTAAGATGAGTCATATGCTCTTCCGTAAGCTTCCTACGATGTAGATCACTAATAAAAAACAATCGGAGCCCATCCATAGATACAGGCAACTTTGTCAACCATACTTCCTCTTCTGTCACTTGAAATAATCGTGCCACTCTTCTCATATGCAGAAGCAGTATAAGTATAATAAGCAGTACTGCCAGCATACTTGCAGCTGCCCACATGCCCAGAGCCTTCATCGTCAGTACCCCTCCATCGTCGTATGACGCCCCCAAAACAACAATGCCACAAGCAATCCGATAAACAACAAAAACAATAAATTATAAAACCATTTCGCCAGCCTACCATAATTGGAAGGAAACAAAATTTGACGCGGTGGAAGGGACCGATCCTCTTCCTCTTCTAATAAACTTTTGTGAATTTCCTCATCATCAGCAGCAGCCTGTTCATCCACTT
This sequence comes from Paenibacillus sp. ACRRX, assembly GCF_022346885.1. GTDB lineage: Bacteria > Bacillota > Bacilli > Paenibacillales > Paenibacillaceae > Paenibacillus_B. The sequence continues at coordinate 731,237 of NZ_JAKRNK010000001.1, read as the reverse complement.
CCTCTTCAGCAGGTTGTTGCTTTAGCTGACTTAGTGCTTTAAGTGCCCGGCTCTCTACAAATGAAGGCTCTAAAGGGGATTCAGCCTTGAGTGCATCTGCTTGCTGTTCCCTTTTGTGTCTTGTCATTTGCATCTTACTCATTCTTCCCTTCGATAACGCAATATCAATCCCATAATAAAATCAATTAAAAAGTGTGCTGCAATCGGCGCCCATAATGATTCTGTCCAAATATATATATGGCCTAATCCATAACTGATGCTGAATACAAGCGCAGTTGGTAACCAATGCCTCAAATATCTGACATGAATGGCTGCAAAAATAATGCTGGTCCAATAAGGACCAAATGTATGCTGAATAGCTCCGCGAAATAGCATTTCCTCGCATATACTCACAACAAGCGCTATAACGGCAATATGCCAGAATGGCCGCGTGCGGAACATTTTTTCATTAATGCCACCATCATCTGTGACATCATCAGGAACGAATCGAGAAATAATTAAATCCAACACTATAACCGCAGCTGCCAGTCCAGCCCCCCACAACCACGCTTCATACCCGTTTGGAAACAACAGCAATTCAAGCGGGTTCCTGCGGGAAACAACAATCCAGATTACGCCTACAATTAGTGTTAAGGCTTGTGTCAAATACAAATTAAGCAACAGCGTCTTATCATCAAGCTGGTCAATTTGAACCTGTCTTTTTTTGAAATCTTTCCATTTCTCTTTCATCTCATCCCTACCCAATGTTTGATGTAATTGGAATACATAAATACGATTCAATTCTGTTTCCAATTCTCTCACTTTTGCCCTATACTTATGTCAGGAATGAGCCGATATACCTAGTACATACAACGTTTGACGTTCTCACACAGCAGTATTTCTTAAAAAATAAGACATTGTTCCTACTGAACGTGCAAAAGGAGAGGTATAATGGAACGGAATCCGACAAAAATACAATTTTTATTCAGCATGAGCTTTCTGTTCACGCTCATTCTATGTATTGCGGCTTTTTTCTACGGTGTTAAGTACGGTACCGATCAAACAGAGGATAAGTACAGTAAACAGCTGCAACAAATATATGCCGAAAGCCATCCTGGCAGTTATCAACAGCAGGACCTGGTCTCGTATTATCATAACGTATTTCGGCCTTACCGTGAATTTGAAATCCGTTGGTTCGACACACTGGCTAAATTATCTCAAAATAACCATAAAGCAGTCGAATCATTATCTAAGCTGCAGCATATGGCTCAGGAACAATACAAGCTAATTAAGCTTGTTGCTTTATCAAAGGGTGCTTCTGAACTTACCCTTTCTCAAGCCAACTATGCCGCGAGCCTTTCACGTTTCAATGACGGGCTGAACCACATCATAAAAAATGCGCGCCAACAAGACAGTAAGCTGGATGCTTCCCACATTCAGCAACAAACGCAGATCAAAGAAGCAATGAAGTTTGCGTTAAAGGGTCAGCAGCAGTATTATTCTTCGATTCTTGTTTGGAGCAGGGCGCAGGATGATATGATCAAGCAGCCTAGTCTTAAAAGCAAAGCAAGTACCGAGCAATGGAAAACAAGTTCATTCTCTGCCAAAAATAAATACATAGCTGATTACCTGCTCCATCAAGGAGTAATTAAACCTTTTCTGCCACAAGACTTAACGACTAGAGTAGATGAAATTACTAGACAGGCAGGACGTTCCAGTACAGCAGTCAATAGCCAAAGTGTTGATCATATAATTAAGCAATTACTGTCAACAAATGGTGTTCATGCACAGGATTACAAACGAGTAAAGGGTGCTCTATACAAAGTCGACAGCATCCCGATGCTCCCGATGTTTGTAGAATAAAGACGATTGCACACCCTATCTTATCCTAACAAAACTTTTGACCAGTATTCAACTACACCCCTTGTAACGAATGGGACTTCCCACAATTCAGGGCTATTTCTAATAAATATGCAGCAGCTTGATTAAACGTATTTTTTAATATTTTGTGAAGGTTCGAACTCAATTCCAAAGCATTATCTCTCAAAACATGAACATTTAACATACAGCCAATTGATATTATTCGTGTTTTAAGGTATTGACAGTTGTTAAGAACCGTGTTACATTAAGTAAAATTTCATGACTCGAACAACATTGAAGGAAAAGAACAGACTTGGAGTCTTCAGAGAGCCGATGTTAGGTGCGAATCGGCGGCGAAAAGTTATGTTCCAGCATTCCTGAGTTATTATGCTGAAACTTAGTAGTAGGCATAGTCGGTTAGAACCCGTTAACGTTTATCGTCTCCCCGGAGATGACAAGGCTGTTCATGCGAATGCGCAGCGAATTAGGGTGGTACCACGAATCCAACTCTCGTCCCTTACTACGGCAGTAGTATGTGGATGGGAGTTTTTTTGTTTAGATTTTAGGAATACACAAGAGAAGTGCATCGATTGTCGTCTTCTCAAAACCTGCTGCAAACGTTGGTTTTAACGCATTAACGCGGTCTTTTGTTTGTGAATAATCTCGTTATGAGATTGATCTAACTGTCTGTAAAAGACAACATTATTATTAATGGAGATTGAGGGAGGAATTCACATGTTTAAAGTATTAGTGTCGGACCCAATTAGCGATTTCGGGATTCAGCTGCTCATGGATGCACCAGACGTCAAGGTTGACAAGAATCCCGGCTTGACTGAGGATGAACTGGTTAACATCATCGGCGACTACGATGCGCTGCTCGTTCGCAGCCAAACAAAAGTAACTCCGCGGATAATGGAAGCCGGAAAAAAACTGAAAGTCATTGGTCGTGCAGGCGTTGGTGTAGATAACATTAATCTGGAGGCGGCAACACAGCGCGGAATTATTGTCATTAATGCCCCAGACGGCAATACGATCACAACATGTGAGCATGCATTTGCGATGATGATGGCCCTCTCTCGACATATCCCTCAAGCCTACGTCAAGACAATCAACGGAGTCTGGGACCGCAAAAGTTTCTTAGGTGTAGAATTACGCAATAAGACGCTTGGGGTACTAGGCATGGGTAGAATCGGCAGCGAGGTCGCTAAACGAGCTAAAGCATTCGGTATGGAAATCATAGGTTATGATCCTTTTATGACAGACGAACGTGCTGAGAAGCTTGGCGTAAAGCTCGGCAGCGTCGACGAGATTATTCGCCAAGCTGATTTTATTACCGTTCATACACCGCTCACGCCTGAGACCAAGCACATAATTGCACGTCCGCAATTCGAGGTTATGAAACGTGGGATGCGGATTATTAACTGCGCACGCGGCGGCATTATAGACGAGCTTGCACTAGTTGAAGCTATTGATGAGGGCATTGTAGCTGGGGCGGCATTTGACGTCTTTGAGGTAGAGCCACCAGCACCAGATCATCCATTCCTAAGTCATCCGAAAGTGGTTGTAACACCTCACCTTGGTGCTTCTACTGTTGAAGCACAAGAAAACGTAGCCATTGACGTGTCGGAGCAGGTCCTGCATATTTTACGTGATCAACCGTTTAAGAATGCTGTTAATATGCCGCCCGTTCCTGCTACAGTCATGAACAAAATTCAGCCTTATTTTAATCTCGGTTTAAAACTCGGTCAATTTGCAGCTCAAATGTCAAAGGGAGCCCTTCTGGAAATTGTTGTCAATTACTCGGGTGACTTGGCCGAAGTCGATACACAGCCTCTGACACGATATATTGTAAAAGGCGTGCTGCAGCAGCATCTTGGTTCTGAAGTTAATATCGTTAACTCGATGCATCTTGCTAAAGTCCGCGATATTAACATTATTGTTCAGAAATCACATGTGGCAAAAGGCTTTACGAATCTGCTTACCGTTACTCTTCGTACGAATGAGGAAGAACGCCTTGTAGCTGGAACACTGCTTAATGGTTATGGCGAGCGGATCGTTCAGATTGATAAATACCCAGTAGATGTTGCGCCAGAAGGACATCTGCTGTTGATCAAACATAACGACAAGCCAGGCATGATTGGTTATGTAGGAACCTTGCTCGGTACAAACGATATTAATATCGCTACGATGCAGGTTGGACGCAAGATTGTCGGTGGCTCGGCGATTATGGTACTGGCCGTGGATCGTGTTGTTCCTAAAGATGTAATGGCGAAATTAAAAGGCATAGCTGATATAAACAAAGCAAAAGAAATACTTTTTGTGTAGCTTAGACATCTAAACCTCAATTGTTTCACGAACAACAAGATTTATACTTATATTATGACGTCTGCCAACGGCAGACGTCATTTTGCGTCTCAACCTGATCCGACTATCTAACCCTCGACAGAAGACAAGTCCTTTTGCGCAGACGACCACACTTTATGGCTTGCGCTGATAATTATGTCGTAATCTTCTGTAACCTGTTGCCTTGTATCGTTCCATACAACAAAATGGCTGGCTGGAAAACGAATAATCCGTTTTCCAGCCAGCCACTATTATGATGAATACCATTAATCGCGTTCCAACAGCATAGGTCTCTGCCTAACCGGTATTCCAATTGAGAAGGTCGTTCCATAGCCAAATGAACTACTTACCTGGATGGTGCCTTCATGAGCTTCAACGATATTTTTGACAATAGCTAAGCCGAGGCCAGTGCCCGTTGTCCCTGCCCTCGTTCTTGCCTTATCAGCCTTATAAAATCGTTCGAATACGTATGGTATATCTTCATGTGGTATACCTTGACCGTGGTCCTCCACATGAATCCAAAGTCGCTCTTCTTTGCCTTCGCTCAGCCGGACTGTCCGGATCACAACAGCCTGATCCGCTTGAGAGTGCCTTAACGCATTGTCCAGTAAGTTCGTGAGTACCTGCTCCAACCGATCTTCATCTGCTGAAGGCAAAATGGAAGGTTCAGCTTCGCATAAAGCGGATATCGGAATTCCACGTTCCTTGGCAATAACCGCGTATTTACGTACAACACGCTGGACCAGCTCGTTTGTATCCACTTCAGCCCAATGCAAATGAATATGTCCAGCTTCCATCCGGGCCAGGTCAAGCAAATCTTTCACCAATCTGCCCATTCGTAAGGACTCATCATGGATAACCTGCACCAATTCTTGACGTTCCTCCGGTGTCGCTGCAATATCATCCATCAATGCCTCGCTGTAGCCTTGGAGCATAGAGAGCGGCGTGCGGATCTCATGAGACACATTCGCTACAAAATCTTTGCGCAGCTTCTCTAAGCGAACCTCTTCAGTCACATTACGCAGCACCGCCACAACACCACGAACACGGTTCGCATTGTATAACGGACCCATCACGACAGACCAGACTTCCTTCTGGACATGTACCCGCTCCGTTACTTCAACTGCTTCGGATAATACTTTAAGGTAGAGCCTGCGTAGCGGGCCTGGTACGGCCGAAGCAGTCTGATCATCCTCAAAGTCATCCCATTCGATTGCGTTCCATGTTGATAAGTTAGCCTGACCATGCGGATTGGCTAGCAGGACATTCCCATCTGCATCAAAGGTAATGACAGCATCTGTCATACTTCTTAAAATACTGAACAGATGCTCTTTCTCCTGATGCAAATCTTGAATCAAAAAATTAAGTTCCTCGGCCATATGATTAAATGTGCTGGACAACTCGCCGAGCTCATCCGAGGAACGTATCGTTACCCGTGAAGAATACTTGCCTTGACGGATCGTATCCGCAGCTTGTTTCAATTGTCGAAGCGGTTGTGTAATTTTCGTAAACAGAAAAAAAGCAAAAAACGTTGTTAACGAAAATCCGATAATGCCCGTATAGACAAATAGCTGCTTAATATCATTCGGATGCGTAAAATTACTGTCAATATACGGCAGCAAATAAAAACCTAAAATAAGCAGTATACACGCGACAAGACCAATGATGGTCATCCACAACTTTCCAACAACACTGCGCCAAAATTTCACGTTATTTAGGCACCTCTAATTTGTAGCCAACACCCCAGACGGTTGTAATCATGGAAGCTGCTTCTGGGGATACTTTGTTCAGTTTCTCACGCAAGCGCTTCACATGGGTATCCACTGTACGGAGGTCACCGAAAAATTCATAATTCCATACGTCTTTAAGCAACTCCTCACGCGAGAAGACTTTATCAGGCGACACAGCAAGATAATGCAACAATTCGTACTCCTTCGGTGTCAGGCTAATCTCTTGGCCTCCGGCAGACACCCGATGAGCATCGTGCTCGATAATAAGATGCGGGAACACAATGTTGTTGCTTGTCTTCGGATCATTGGTCAAGAAAGCCGTCGCTGATGAACGACGCAGAACCGCTTTCACACGATAAATGACCTCGCGAGGACTAAATGGCTTCACCACATAGTCATCTGCCCCGACTTCAAATCCTTGAACCCGGTTCATCTCTTCCCCTTTGGCTGTCAACATGATGATTGGCGTTGCCTTAACCTGGCGCAGCCGGGTGCATACTTCCATCCCGTCAATACCAGGCAGCATCAAGTCAAGAAGTATCAGGTCGTAATCGTCGCCGATTGCTTTACGCAGCGCTTCCTCACCATCTTCGGCCTCATCGATATCGAACCCTTCTTTTTCCAGATACATTTTTAGCAAACGCCGTATCCGTTCCTCATCATCCACCACAAGGATGCGGTTCACTTGTTCGGACATGCGCGATTCCCCTTTCCAGATCGAAAACATGTGTATTGTTGTATTTTCTAAGTATAAGTCAGGTCACTCTATACACCTGCATAAGAATGCAAACCAGAAATAATAAGATTAACCCCTAACAGCGTAAACATCACAATGATAAATCCAATAACAGACAACCACGAGGACCTCGTGCCTTGGAAACCGCGAGATAAGCGAAGGTGCAAATAAGCACTATAACATAACCAAGTAATCAGCGCCCACACTTCCTTCGGGTCCCAAGCCCAGAATCGAGACCAGGCAATCTGAGCCCAAATCATCGCAAATACAAGTCCGCCGAGCGTAAATATTGGAAAACCAATCGCATTGGATCGATAGCTGATCTCATCAAGATCATCAGGGTCCATCCCTCGCAGCAGCGGCTGAATTCTCTCTGCTATTGGCTTACGAATAAGGAGTCGTATAATCCCGTATAACAGCAATCCGCCTATAAGAGACCAGACAGTCGTGTTTAACTTACGGGCAGCTTGCACACCTTTCATCCAGTCTGGCGCTTCCATTAACGGCAGCGGGATGCCAAGCAGCGGCTTAATATCTGCTGGTTCACTGTTCAGTGGTGCAATAAGCGGCGGCATTGTATACACAGTTGATTCTATTTTACTATTAATTTGGCCCTGCTTGTCAACTTCTTCGACACGTTGATTGATAGTCACTTCATAACCAGCGCCACGATAACTGAATACTACTGCTGTAAAGCCGATAATGACAACGATTAGCACCATAATCATTTCCAGCCACACCTGCGGCCGTTTAGGTGCATCTGGTGCCCAGTTCACGCAGCGGATCAAATGCATTAAGCCGGCAATAAATCCGATCCCAAAAAAAGCGTATCCAAGCGCAACCATCGTTACATGAATTTTGAGCCATACCGAATCCAGTTGTGGAATTAACGGCTGTACTTCACTCGGAAATACGGAAGCATACGCCATAATAATAAAGGCAAGCGGAACCGCAAATACCCCTAGAACAGGTGAACGGTAAATAAGGTACATCACAATAAACGCACCAATGATCATCATCGACAGGAATGACATAAACTCGTACATATTACTTACCGGGATATGTCCTCCGCCAATCCAGCGTGTTATGAAGTATACGATCTGTGCTACAAGTCCAATCAGTGTAATAACAAATGAGATCGTTCCCCATCTGCGCTCATGTACTGCGGGATTCGATTTCTTCTTGTTCCCAGCCATAGCAAATACAAACATAATAAAAGCAATACAGAATAAGAAGAATGCGATTAGATAAGCGTCCTGACTAATTTCCAATAACAACTTCACGCCTTATTCCCCCCACGGTCAATAGCCTTAGCGTCCACTTCCAATTGTGTAGCCTGCAAAACCCGAGCTACTTCATTACGCAATCCAAACCAGTTCTTATTCGTATGCGCTCCAAGGAGCAACTGTTGATCTTCTAATCTGATCCAAATACGACGATGCTGCCAATAGAAGCCCATAACAAGACCTATCATGCTGATCGTTGCTCCTATCCAGACAAACGGCATTGCTGTATCTTTACGAATATTCAAGTAACTGGTCGATTCAGAGATGGATACATCATTCATAGATGCTACTTCAATACGAAGCTTCTTCATGATGTCGCGGTTAATGGCCTCTTCCTGAAAGCGAACTTTGTCTTTCTGCAGCGGGAAGTACATATACGGTTCGCCGCTTTCCGGAAGATTGGGACCCTTGATGACAAATACAAAGGCAGGAGCATTCGGTTCTTGAGTCTTCGTCATCGGTGTCCCTTTCTCATCAAGCGCAAAATCCAAATACTTTTCTCTCAATTCCAGTGTATAAGGACCAACTGTATACTGAGTGTCGGTATTGGACATCTTTACATCAAAAGAACCGAAATTTTCTCCGGTCTTCTGGTCTTTCAGCATTGGCTTGACGGAAATCAGCTTAGGAGTCAGGTCGAAGTCGTACTGATACGCCAATATGCCGTCATATTCAAGTGGGTCATTGACGCGAATATCGTATTTAGTCACTTGCTCCAGCTTCGGTTCTAGTACAGGGTCGTCACAATTGCTCACGCAGCGAAACAATGTTGCCTTAGTCTCAAACAGCTTCGGCATCACCCTGCCTTCTTTCACAAACTGCTCAGGCATTTCCTTATCGCTGTAATATTCCACTGTAAACTTATCATTTTGCAAATAATAAGGTGTGTCCGGAATCGGTCGCGGCTCTCCTTGCGGAAAAGCTGCATAATATTCCATATGCCACCCAGGAATACTCCGAGCAAGCACCGCCAACAAAAATATAATCAGACCAATATGGTTAATATAAGGTCCCCATCGGCTAAAACGATTTTTCTCAGCCATTAAAGCGCCATCATTTTTGGTTATGCGGTATCTCTTCTTGCGCAGAGCTTGCTCTGTGTCATGCAGCCATTGCTTTGTATCTACGGTTAACTCGTGTTCATATACGATACGCTGACGTTTCAAAAATTGATCATGCTTCCTGACTTTCTGCTTGTGCAAAGCACGATAAAGCGGAAGCACCCTGTCAAGACTGCATATGACTAGCGAGGAACCAATCATTACTAACAATGTAATAAACCACCATGACTCGTATGTATGCGACAAACCTAACAAATAGTAAATATGACCCAGTGTACCGTATGTTGTTTTGTAATATTGTGAAGCATCCACATTGACAAATTGGCTTTCTTGAGGATAAATTGTCCCAAGCGAAGATCCAACTAATGTAATCACAATCAATATAACAGCAATCTTGACAGACGAGAAAAAATTCCACACTGAATCGATGAGGCCGGGACTGGCTTTTTGCGACTTTCTCGCTACACCGTCATACCTCATCTCCAGTATCGAATTATTTGCGTCATCGTCATACAATGGCTTGCCACACGCTTCACACAATACAGTACCAACCGCATTTTGATGGCCGCATTCACATTTTGTATTTTGAAATGATGTAAGAACCACAATTCGCTCCTCCCTGGCAACTTAAGATCCGATCATCTGCTTAATGTAAGTATCCAACTCATTAGCGGTTACCTCACCAAGCTTGATCGCATGAACTTTACCATCCGGATTCACAAAAAACGTGGTAGGCAGCGGGCGAATACCAAAGGCTTTGGAGGCGGTCTTCTTACGGTCCAGCCACATCGGAAAATGAACCCCCATTTGACTGGCATAGTTGTTAACGACCAAATAATCTTCTCCATAGTTAACACCGATAATTTCTACACCTTTGTTCTTCCACTGGTCATAAGCACTCTGCAAAGCTGGCATCTCGCGCTTACATGGCTCGCACCAAGAGCCCCAAAAGTTCAGCACAACGGCTTTACCTTTGAGGTCCGACAAGGTGCGTACCTCACCATTTAACTGCTGAAGCTTAATATCGGGAACAGTACTTCCAACTACAGGAACTTCTTCAGACTTGAATAAAGCAGAGCCGATCGCTGAACCGCCAAGCACAAGTATAAATGCGAGAATGACGATTTGGACGACTTTGTTCCTTTTTCCCATAGCACATCGTCCTTTCTATGACTTTTTTCACATCTAGGCGGTTAACTTGCAACAATTTGATTACACCATTAACGTCCATTATAATCCAATTCAAGTCAGCCATTTCTTCCTCAATATGAAAATTATGTGTCATAGATTGTACGAAACTTCCTATTTATCTCCAGATATTGTCTTAATCGACTGTTTCAGTTCATTTATTTCAGATTTCGTCAGCAGGCGATGTTTACCACGAGCTAAACCATGCAGCGTTATATTCCCAAACTGAACCCGTCTTAATCGAATAACTTTATGGCCGATTGCTTCAAACATTCGGCGGACCTGTCGGTTGCGTCCTTCATAGATAATGATACTGATCGTGGCTTCATTCTTCTCTATATCTACATCGTGGTATTCCACTTCCGCAGGCTGAGTCATGCCATCTTCCAGCATAATGCCGTGTTTAAGCTTCTCAAGTGCATCGCCATGGGGAACACCTTTGACCGTTGCCCAATAGATCTTGCCCACGTGATGACGAGGGTGCGTCAAGCGGTTAGCTAGCTCGCCGTCATTGGTAAACAGCAGCAATCCCTCTGTGTCATAATCAAGCCGACCAATCGGATACACACGAGTTTTGATGCCTTTAATAAAGTCTTTTACTGTCTTGCGACCTTCGGGGTCTGACATACTCGTAATAACTCCCTTAGGTTTATGAAGAGCAACGACGATTTTGTCCGCCTGCGCCAATTTGTTGATCGGACGTCCATTAACGGTAATGATATCCTTTCGAGGATTCGCTTTAATACCAAGCGTTTCTACCGTTTCGCCGTTAACCTGCACCTTTCCTTCAAGAATATATTGTTCACACTTGCGGCGTGACGCAACACCCGCGTTTGCCATAATTTTCTGTAGACGTTCTTCCATTTGTGTCATTCACCTCACAACTATGATATCCGTTTGTGAACGATACCACAAGTTAATCGTTCAAAAACTTGTCGAAATGCAAAACAAAGGGCAAACTCCTGCTTTACTAGGAGTCTGCCCGATCTAAAATACCTTATAAGTGCGTAAACAATCTTCTTTATATTTTATGTAAATATAATCATACATATCACTATCGCTGCCACAAAACCAACCATATCCGAAAACAGTCCTACTTTTAAAGCGTATCTCCCTTTGCGTATGCCTACGGCACCAAAATAAACGGTTAAGACATATAACGTGGTATCCGTACTCCCTTGTATCGTGGAGGCAATGCGACCAATTAAGGAGTCAGCACCGAATGTCTTAATTAGATCCGTTGTAAAAGCTAGCGAGCCAGCACCTGTGATCGGACGCAGGAATGCAAGCGGCATGACTTCTCCAGGAACCCCAAACATATCAAGCAGCGGTCTCATCAAGCCTACGATCCAATCCATCGCACCGGATGCCCGAAATACACTGATGGCAACCATCATGCCAACGAGAGTAGGAATAATATTAATGGAGGTCTGGAACCCGTCTTTTGCCCCTTCTACAAACGACTCATATACCGGAACTCTTCGAAAGTAAGCATATAAAGGAATAAATACAATGATAGCAGGTATCGCCCACGTCGATATCGTAGAAATTAACGCGTACACGGATATCCTCCCTCTCTTGAAAATCGTCGGCGCTCTTATGTCCTAACCAACCGCTGCCTGATCTTGTTGAGGTAGTGAAGGTATGATTGGCGGTTTATGCCTGCTTCTGTACCAGCGATCCGCCAAAATAGCCGCTATCGTTGCAATAATCGTAGCAATTAACGTCGTTCCAACAATCTCGGCTGGATGAGCAGAACCAAAATTCATTCTGATGGCAATCAATGTTGTCGGGATTAACGTTATACTGGACGTATTTATGGCTAGCAGCGTGCACATGGCAGGAGAGGCAACAGACTTATCCGGATTAATCTTTTGAAGCTCCTGCATAGCACGAATGCCCATCGGTGTCGCTGCATTGCCAAGGCCCAGCAAATTAGCACTCATGTTTGACATAATAAAACCCAATGCCGGATGATTGCGGGGTACATCAGGAAACAAATATCGCACAACCGGGCCGAGTAACTTCGCCAGTCTTTGCAGCAGTCCTGCATCCTCAGCTATTCGCATCATTCCCAGCCAAAATACCATAATGCTAATTAAGCCAAAACTAACGCTAACCCCTGTTTTTGCACCATCAAATACCGCTTCGGTTACGACTTCAACACGCCCTTGCGCTGCCGCTGCTACAAAGCCTACTACTAGCATAAAGATCCAGATTACGTTGATCATCAATATCTCCTCCCCCAGCAACTCCTCAATCTATGCTCCCAGTCGAAACAATTCAACGACCACAGTTTGAAATTGCTGCAGCCAGCCTTGCATTTCAGCTGCATCTTGAGACAGTTGATTTGAACGTTCTATAGATGTCACTTGCTCCGCCTCACTTGGCTGATTGCTCGATTGTGATGGATTTTTCGTGTCTACAAGCGGTACATTGCCTACTTCTGTATTTTCTAAAAACACTTTCAAATGTCCCCGGTACCCTAGCTGATAATCGAGACTGTGCTGCTTATGCAAGTCAACTTTAAACGTTGTCTGTGCGCGCTCTTGATCCGACAAAGGATACCTCCAGTCCCGAACCGTCTGCAGCGGATATCCTTTCACTTTCTGACCTTTATCTACTACTGTATATAACGGGTAGGTGGCAAATCCGTAATCTAACATCTTTTCGTGATCCACCCAATCTGATCCATCATTTAACGTCACGGCAGCCAACTGCTGGCCATTGCGTGTTGCAGAACTTACGAGGCAGCGTAAAGCCTTTTTCGTGTAGCCTGTCTTCACTCCGTCCGCACCTTCATACAATCGGAGCATTTTATTTTTGTTAGCCCATTTGTAATCCCATTGATCATTAGGATTAGGAGCGACTTTCACTTTGGTCTTCACGATTTCACGAAACGTAGCGTTTTGTAGTGCATACGCGCTCAGTCGTGCCAAATCATTAGCAGTCGTGTAGTGACCAGGCTCGTCCAGACCATGGGGATTACGAAATTGTGTGTGTTCCAATCCTAATTCCTCTGCCTTTTGATTCATTAAATAAACAAAACCTTCCTCTGATCCCCCTACGTGCTCAGCAATTGCTGTAGCCGCATCGTTGCCAGATCTCAGCATTAATCCGTAAAGCATGTGATGAAGTGACATTTCCTCACCTAGTCGCAAATATATAGATGATCCCTCTTTAGCATATGCTTGTTTGCTCGTCTTCACTTTAGCCTGCAGTTTGCCTGCTTCAATCGCTATGATAGCCGTCATTACCTTCGTCGTACTAGCCATAGGCAGCTCTATATCACCGTTTTCACTATGGAGAATTCGTCCTGTAGTTACGTCAATGAGAGCAGCAGCTCGCGCATTTGTGTCCGGCTTGGCTACTGGGTTCTTCTCCTGCTTCTCTTGCTGCTCCTGCAAAGCACTTAACGTATAGGAGTTTGCATACACTTTTTCACCCATATACAGAGGGCATATCGTCAAGCTTAGTAAAGTTAAGCTAAGCAGAATACTGTTCCATTTGTAATTTCTTCGCAACATATAATCCTCCTTCATCTTCCAGACAACCATACGAAGTTACTCCATATGTATGCAGACAAACTGGCAGGTATGTCCAACAGTTAAGTGATACTTCTAATTGAACACAGATTCTCCGTCAAGCAATCGGCAAAAAGCGCCAATTCGCACTGCGCGGCATCCCGCTTGAATGCAACGGACATGTGCGGCGTGTGTGCAGCAATTGACGCTAAACTTGTTAATTCGTCATGGAATGATGATATCATCCGATACTGGTTTCTCTTGTTTACTTTGACGCTTAAACATGGCTTCAATGCGATCAATGACATGTGGTGCAGAGTCAATTAATTTTTCTAGCAGATGCGTCTGATTGTCCACAGATACGACTTGTACGCCGTGCTTCCCTACAACTAAAAAAGCGATTGGATTAATGTACACACCGCCCCCACTTCCACCGCCAAACGGCTTCGTATGGTTCTGGTTGCCTGCATGTTCACCACGATGATCCCCTTTACTTTCCACGCGGAAGTCGCTACCTCCAGCAGCGAAACCTATTCCAACACGGCTTATTGGTAGAATAACGCTTCCGTCTGGTGTCTGCACGGGATCGCCAACGATTGCATTAACATCAACCATAGCCTTTATATTTTCAAGAGCGGCCCTCATGAGGCCTTCGATTGGATGATCCGCCATGGCCTTAATCCTCCTTCTACCCGCATCATGCGGTATATAAGCACAAGAACTGCTCCTATAGCTTGTGACACACGAATACGGCTTATACAAACGACTCTAGTGGAAAAATAAGGGGTATTAAAATGCGGGACCACTTCTAATCGCGGCATGTCCGTAAATCGAAAATAACGTGTCATGATCCCCGTAATCATTGTGGTCGCACTCCACGTCAGTCCGGACAAAATGGCTGTATCGGGTGCCCGTCCCGCTCCCACCTCAGTATCCCATATAAACTGTGTCACCTTTATTTTGAAAAATGTTTCTTTTAGCCACTGCGATATTCCGTAAATATGCTTCTTCCACAGTTCCACCCAATCTACAGCTCGTCTTATTTTCTGTTTGTTGACATTATCCTGATAACTGCCAGCATGACCTGTCCCAAAGTTATCTTTATGCTGAACGCCTAAATTAAATCCCTCCTCCATCCCTTTGAATTGGATGGACTTAATCTCATAACGCCAACGTATAATGCCATGCCACACCCGAACGCCTATCCATATTCGCTCGTAACGACCCGATTTATGTATTAGTAATTTAATTTCTATATTAGACATCAAAATACTTATCACGAGCAAAGCAAGGACGAACACAAACAATAACAAGATCAACACCCACATATTCACGAAAACACCTCCCTTTTCCATGCTAACCGTATTATGACCTTCCATCGCATACAACATTCGTCAATGGTGTCCTGACAGCACAAAAAACCCAATGCAAAAAGGGCCTAAGAGCCCCAAATACATTGGGAATAATAAATCTATATGAGGTACAATAATGTGACTGAATTAATTCACAGACCAATCTGCCGTATTTAACGTCTGTCCAGGCTCCATGTAGTGGCCCTGAATACAGGAATGAGCCAGTTGTTCCACAAAAGCACGACCATCTTGTTGAATAGGTGGAAACGTATTGTAATGTACGGGTACCACATGCTTAGCCTGTACCCATTTAGCCGCTTGCAGCGCATCTACTGGGTCCATCGTAAAGAAGCTGCCGATTGGGAGAAATGCGATATCCGGCTTGTATCGCTCACCGATTAACTTCATATCACTAAACAAGGCAGTATCACCTGCATGGTATATAGTCATCCCATCTATCTGCATTACAATGCCAGCAGGATTGCCCATGTACACATTTTGACCATCAACCGAGTAAGAAGAACTATGCAGCGCAGGAACCCATTTGATATGACCAAATGACAACTCTGCTCCACCACCAAGATTCATTCCGATGGTCGAATGAACACCCTGCTTAGACATAAAGTCAGCTAATTCCACAATAGCCACAACGGTTGCTTCATTATGGTTAGCAATTGCTGCGGCATCCTCAATATGATCGCCATGTCCGTGCGTGAGCAGGATAGTGTCCACTTTAATATCGACTGCCTGAACGGTAGCCGATGGATTGCTCGTCAAAAAAGGATCGATGATCAAACGATGCTTGTCGCTTTGAATTTCCACACAAGCATGTCCGTGGAATGTACACCGCATTATTTTTCGCCCCCTACATCTTCAATTGTTAACTGCCTGCCTTCTAACTTCTCGAACAGCAGTTGGGTTTCCTCCTCCAAACCTTCCGTTCGTTCAAATTCAGATGCCTCCGGCAGCTCGGATAAGTTAGACAATCCAAAATAATCAAGGAAAGATTTTGTAGTTCCATATAGAATCGGCCGCCCTATAGCTTCAGCACGACCTACCTCTTCGATTAGATCCTTATTCACTAATGTTTGAATGGCACGATCTGATTTTACACCCCGCACTTCTTCAATTTCTACGCGTGTAATCGGTTGACGGTAGGCTACAATGGACAGCGTTTCAAGAGCAGCTTGTGACAACGACGAGCGAGACGGTGAATAGGCCATTCGTTCAAAGTAAGGGACATGCTCAGGCAAAGTTGTAAAATGGAACATACCAGCGATTTCCACCAGTTGAATCCCACGCTTGGCACGCTCCAGATCCCCTTTCAAATCATGCAACGCCTCTTCAACCACTTCTGCGCGAATTTCGGTAATTTCGGCCAAGTGTTTTAAACTTAGCCCTTCCTCACCAACCATAAATAGCAAGCCCTCAATAATCGACTTCAACGTCTGAAATTCCATCCGACTCCAACTCCCCGTGCCATTGAATCACAATGTCTTCAAATAATTGATCTTGGTAACAACGAATCTGTTTCAGCTTCATCAATTCCAACAGAGCTAAAAAAGTCACTACAATTTCATGCCGCGACATCTCCTGATGCAATAAATTGGAAAACATTACTTTAGAGCCTTTACCCGAAGGCTTTAAAATCGTAACGATGTCCCTTATGCGATCTTTAACCGATATCTCATCACGATGAATAGTAGCGACTTGCGTTCTTCTGACCGCCTTACGAAGCGCACGCTGAAAGGCCTGTATCAAATCGTCCACATGCAAACCTTCCACCGGATTGCTTGGAGTGCTCGGTAGAAAAGGTGTTAAGTCCTCCGCTTCCTTTGAAAAGATTAAACTCCGCTCCGTCTCTTTTTCGCGCAAATGTTCTGCAATTCCTTTGTACTTACGATATTCAATCAGCTTTCGAATAAGCTCTTCACGCGGATCATATTCTTCTTCCTCATACTCAGGGAAGTCTTCCCAGTCCATGACTGGAGGCTTGGGCAGCAGCTGCTTCGACTTCATCGATAATAGCGTTGCTGCCATGACAAGGAATTCACTCGTAACCTCTAGCTCAAGCTCATGCATGCTGTGTAAGTATTCGAGATATTGATCTGTAATCTCACTAATCGAGATATCCTGAATATTAATCTCAGCTTTATCGATCAAATGGAGCAGCAAGTCGAGCGGCCCTTCGAACGATTGTAATTTATATGTAACGGACAACCGATAAAACCTCCTGAAATAAAAAACAAATGTAGCACCCTAAAAAGGGTACTACATTAACTAAGCACTATTTTAACTGTTTCGTCAAGTTTGCCATCTCAATTGCGGTCGCAGCAGATTCCCAGCCTTTATTTCCTGCTTTTGTTCCAGCACGTTCAATGGCCTGTTCGATCGTATCCGTCGTTAACACACCAAACACAGTAGGCACGCCTGTCTTTAAGCCAATCTGTGCAACTCCCTTGGCTGCCTCGTTGCATACGAAGTCAAAATGCGGCGTCGCACCTCGGATAACCGCTCCCAGCGTGATGACAGCATCGTATTTCCCACTTTCAGCCATCTTTTGAGCAATTAATGGTATTTCAAATGCACCAGGCACCCAAGCGACGTCAATTTCTTCATCTTTAACTCCATGTCGCTTTAAGGCATCCAACGCACCTGATACAAGCTTCGATACGATAAATTCATTAAACCGACCAGCAACGATTCCATATTTTAATCCTTCTGATACTAAATGTCCTTCGAATATGTGTGGCATGTTGTATCCTCCTCAAAATTAGCTCGATATTATGGGAAAATCAAAATCTATACGTTAGCACTTTCATCTTGCTCCACGTTATCAAAAGTCAACATGTGACCTAGTTTAGCTTGCTTCGTATGCAAATATTTTGTGTTGTCTTCATTTGCTGCCATCTGAATAGGAACTCGCTCCACGATCTTTAGCCCATAACCTTCCAGTCCTTTAATTTTACGCGGATTGTTTGTCATAAGCCTGATTTGTCTCACGCCAAGATGTTTGAGCATTTGTGCACCTATTCCATAATCACGCAGATCAGGTGGAAATCCCAATTTCAAATTAGCATCGACGGTGTCATAGCCTTGCTCTTGCAGCTTATAAGCTTTTAACTTGTTAATTAGACCAATGCCGCGCCCTTCTTGACGCATATAGAGTAGGACACCTGTACCCTCCTCCTCGATATTACGAAGCGCAGCTTCAAACTGTGGTCCGCAATCACAACGATGAGAATGGAACACATCACCTGTCAAGCATTCCGAATGTACCCGAACCAGTATCGGCTGAGAGGAATCAATCTCTCCTTTTACCAATGCAACATGCTCTTTGTTGTCTACCTCATTCGTAAAAGCGACTACGCGGAATTGACCAAAATCAGTAGGCATGTTCACCTCTACTTCTTGCTTAACTAGATTTTCTGTTTCGTTGCGATATTGAATAAGATCTTGGATACTGATCAACTTCATATTGTGCTCTTTCTTAAATTCCACCAGATCTGGGAGGCGCGCCATCGATCCGTCTTCTTTCATAATTTCACAGATCACACCTGCAGGTGCTGATCCACACATCCGAGCTAAATCAACCGCTGCCTCTGTATGACCTGCGCGTCTCAGCACGCCGCCTTTTTTCGAAATCAATGGGAAAATATGACCTGGTCTTCTGAAATCTGCTGCTTTCGCGGCAGGATCAATTAAAGCCAAAATCGTCTGGGACCGCTCATGGGCAGATATTCCTGTAGATGTATCTGCATGATCAATCGATACCGTAAATGCCGTACCATGATTATCCGTATTGTGAGTGACCATAGGGGGCAGCTCGAGCTCATCGGCACGTTCAGGTGAAATGGGCACGCATACTAGTCCGCGACCTTCGGTTATCATAAAATTAATCACTTCTGGTGTTGCCTTATCTGCTAATGCAAGAAAGTCGCCTTCGTTCTCCCGATCCTCATCGTCCACCACAATGATGACTTTCCCCTCTATTAAATCGTTAATCGCTTCTTCAATGGAATCAAAACGAACTTGGTCGTCCATAAGTAGCCGCCCCTTTCCTATATAACGGGTGTTGTGTATTTTCATTATGGAATCAGATAAATCCATTTTCAGCTAAGAAAGCAGTACTAATAGTAGATGGCTTGGCGACAGATGTATTAGAAGTATTATGGCCCCCTATTCCTGAACCATAACGAAGCAGATGCTCCACATATTTACCAAGAATGTCACATTCGATATTCACCGTATCACCAGGCTGCTTTTTCTCTAGAGCAGTCTGTGCTAATGTATGCGGAATAATCGATACCGCAAAGCCGTCCTCGTTTGCCCGAACAAGCGTCAGACTGATGCCATCAATTGTAATAGAGCCTTTTGGAATCAAATACCGCTCCAAATCAGACTCTTCTGTTCGGAAATCAAACACAATCGCATTTGCATCCGGTGTCCGCCGTGTAATGACTGCAACCCCATCCACATGTCCTTGTACGATGTGACCCCCGAACCGCCCATTCGCAGCCATCGCCCGCTCCAAATTAACGGGCTGTCCAGGGCTTAAGTCTTTCAGATTCGTATGTCGAAAAGTTTGCGGCATCACATCAACGCAGAACGACGAGTTGTCAAAAGAAGTAGCTGTCAAACAGACGCCATTAACCGCAATGCTATCTCCCAGCCCAATTCCTGCAAGCACTTTGGAGGCTTTAATACGTAATACCATCGCCTCTCCACGCTTAGTGACAGATTGCATCGTCCCAATTTCTTCAATCAATCCTGTAAACACAGCTATTCCTCCCTTCCCTCTTGCTCTTGCCGAACCGGCAGACCGCTAATGATAACATTATCACCCAGCGTCTCCACGCTTATTTGTTCCAAGCAGTAAGCATCACTCATCTTTGCGGGTCCTGGGAAAATAAAGCTCCCAGGCGCATCCTTATGCCCTACTATTTTGGGCGCAATCATAAGAACCACTTGATCGATCAAGCCTGCTTCCAACATAGAACCATTCAGGTGGCCACCGCCTTCCAATAAGATGGAGCTGATTTCGCGCTGACCGCAAGCTTCTATCGCCTTACGTACATCCACACGGTCTCCTTCATTTATCCGAATAACCGTTACTCCATTACGTTCAAGTGCTGCCGCACGATCCTGATCTGCTGTGATCGTGGTAAGTACCCAGGTCTGGGCCGACTTGTCGCTGACTACTTTAGCACTTAGTGGCAATCTCAACTTGGAGTCCACGATCATACGGATGGGGTTCAGTCCTTGTACAGACAAACGAGTCGTCAATGAAGGATCATCCTGCAAAACTGTTCCGATGCCTACCATAATGGCTTGATGGCGATGGCGCAGCGTGTGCACTACTTCCCTTGCCTGCTCATTCGTAATCCATTGACTGTGCCCTTCATGTGTAGCAATCTTGCCGTCCAATGTCTGCGCCGTTTTAAGTGTGACATAAGGTAATCCTGTCGTGATGTATTTGGCAAACTTCTCGATAATCCGGTACGCCTCTAGTGCTAATACCCCTACCTTGACCTCAATTGCTTGTTGGCGCAGCAATGTTAAGCCACTGCCAGCGACGACAGGATTGGGATCTGTACACGCGACCACTACCCGCTTCACACCTGCCTCCATTAGACGCAAGCTGCATGGTGGAGTCTTGCCGAAATGACTGCATGGCTCAAGTGTCACATAGGCAGTACCACCCTCAGCACGTGATCCAGCCATCTGTAGAGCGTGAACTTCAGCATGGCCCTCTCCTCGCCTCAGATGCGCTCCCATGCCAACAATCTGACCGTCATTAACGATAACGCAGCCCACAGCAGGATTGATACCGGTCTGGCCGATTACCCGTTCCGCCAGCTCGATCGCAAGCTTCATATAAAATTCATCGTTGATTACGGTGTGCATAACATCCTCCTTGACTAGAGTTGCTCATCGAATTGAATCTGGAATGGAATCACACTAAGCTGACACTAAACTAAGATCTGCCAACTCGCCTACATCAGCCGTTAGCTCTTAGGATTCCATGAACAGTGGCATTCATGTACGACCTCCCTCTCCATCCACTTGTTAACACTGCACGAAAGAATGAAAAACAAAAAGCCCTCCGGATAACCTCCGAAGGGCGCATAGGAAATATATAGACTCAGGCACGTATTCTCTCCCACAATAAAGAAGTCCAGCCTCAAAACATGGACATAAGGATTAATGTCACCTTATCTGTCTCCTAGAGAATAGAACAAAAGAAAGCTCTAATCCCTAACAAAGAGCGACACAAAGGATACAACAATATAAACTTCCATACAAAATGAAATAGGGAAGCATCCTCTATTCTTTTTGTGAAAAAAAACACGTTGCACAGCTAAATAAAAGGCTGCTCAGATGTATTCGCTTGATGAGAATACGACTGTCCCCTATTATAAAACTGCATCCTGACTCCCTTCTCCCATCCAGACTATACTGTCGGCTCTGGAGTCTCACCAGATCCACCGCTTGAGGTTATCCTCTTACGGGTCACGGACTGAGAATAAGCTATGCTTATTCAACACCGCCGGTCGGGAATTGCACCCTGCCCTGAAGGTTTGTACAGTTATTGCTATTAAATTGCTTACTTTATGAGATTATCACCCTGTCAACAAAAAATCAAGACCATCCCCCCTCTTGATTATCTAAGTTATATGTACCTTAACTTTGCAAGTCAATTCCAAAAAAATTATGCTCTCTTTCCAGCATAGTGACCAGCAACATAATCAACTAAGCTGAAGTACAAGGAGGAAGAGGGAATTAAATCTTTGTTCATCGGTCTATTATTAGATTTGTATAATATAATTGATTTTTTATTTTTATAAAGATATTGATCAAGTGATTTCTCATCTCTAAAAGTTAAAAAAACGGTCTCATTCTGTTCATTTCTGATCTTCGTGTATATTTTATGTTGTGACATGTTACCCTCCTATAATTTATATGTAACTTATTATTTTTTCATTTTTTATTTTATTACTTAGTGTAGTAATTAATAAATATTCAGCTGAAGTTAAGTTAAAATCAGAATCTGGCATGTATACATGCTCTAAACATTTATTTAATATTTCGTACAATACAATTGTATCATCTAAATCAAACTTTACTTCTACAGTGATATCGCATTTCAGTTGTACACTCAATTTCATCACTCTTTTCAATATTGTATTTAGGCTCCTCATGTTCTGCTTCAGACTTAGTATTTGCGTTTTGTTTGTAATAGTTCAAAATGTCATCCACTGTCTTCATATATGTATCACCTTTAAATTTTTTATTTTCTAAATTGATCATACCACGAATTTAAAGTTATGTTTTAAACTAAACTTATAATTTTTTAAAACTATATTTGATCATTTATTCATATTTTATATATCAATTAACCAGTTTGCTTTAACTATTTTCCTCAAACTGTTATACCAGGCATCATTATTTAGCAAGTAGTATATTTTTTCTAAACTGATTTCGTTATTTTCAAGTTTAATATAAAGTTTTTCCATAATCCATTCCTCATTTTCCTCATAAAATAATCCGTCCATTGCATTTTTTAAATCATTCTGCGCTAAATCTAAAAAATCCTTTAAGCTAATCATCTCATTTCTTAACTTCCAATCACGAAAATCATCAGTAGTAGATACGACATCGTCGATATTACCATTAAAAAGTAAAATCCATTGTTGAACATCTTGTTCGTCTCGAATTAAAAATTGTAGCTTCTTAATTAAAGGATCGCTTTTATTCAATCCACAAATTATCATGATTGAGGCTATAAATCGCTGTTGTTTGCTAATCTCGCTGTCACTTACCAAACTTATTTCCCCCTACATATATGTAATGATTTGCAATAAAAAGTCATCCACCTTGTTATTAAATATCATTTCCATTTTAATCACAATACTACCATATTTTATTTTTAATAGTCAATATAAAATATCCTAGCTTGAACTAGGATATTTTATATAACTCTTTTAATTGAGTCAGATTCAGAAATTCGGCTTTAATACGATAAATGGACTGATCAGACTTCTCTTGAAATTGCCTAAACACAACCTCATATTCATGATCACCTAATTCACCTGACTGCAAAAAAAGATCCTTTGCTAATGCAAGCATTCCTGAGTAACAAATATTAAACGGTGTAAAATTAGGTTCATTGATTTCCTCGCCTATAACGGACAGTCGTCTATGCACAATGTTTTTCTCTGCCTCATGAAAATGTTCTGTTCGAGTAAAGGCAGTTTTCACCACAAAATCATTGGAAACTAAGGCAGCAGTAGGAGACTTGATATCTTTACTTGCGTTTCCATTTTTCTTCTCATATTCACTTTCTCTTAAAGCCTTCTCGCACAGACTTATACAAGCATCAGAAACTGTAATTATTCTCGATGTGCCATCATCATCTCTTAAACTCAGCTGATTGGTACTAAATAAAATATCACTCTTTTGCAAATTTAGGATTTCACTATTCGCAGTTCCTCTCACTCCATTAAAAAGAAGACTAATAAGCACTGCATCTTGAGCATTCACACATTTATTAATAATTTTGTCCAGTTCTTTGGCTGTCCAATATTTCTTTAATGACTTCATGACGAACTGTTCTTTCCACTCTTTAGCGGTTCCATCCAAAGGATTTAAACCATCCAAATATCCTTCTTCTAATGCCCAATCAATATATTTTGAGACCCAGGTCACATTTGCCTTTGAAGAATAGGCAGTTTTGGGAAGATACAAAAAAAATAATCGCCTAAGCTGTTCACGATTAAACTCAAATAAATCTTTATCCAAATCGAATTCTAATGTCTGCGATACCTTAAACAGCCTCGAAAGTATTTTTTGAGTTGATTCAGCATACTCAGACATAAATGCCAGCTTTGTCTTCTCATTGTATAATCGATCTTCGTATACAATGTTAGCCATGTTCGTCACCGTCCATCATAAAGGTATTAGGCTAATAATTTATCAACACAATGCTCAAAAAATTCTCTTATTTGCCTTTTAATTTTGTTAGAGTTCACTTTCCCTTGTGTTGTCATCAAATCATTATAATCGGAATCTACTTTAGATAAGTTAATACCATTCACTATCCGCACAATCTCATCCACCGGATAATCTTTACCGTATTTATCAAAGAGTTTCTTTGCAATGACAATGTACCCAACAAACGTATTATGGTGATTTACCCAACTCGTTTTGGCAACTTCCTTTGTATGGGTTAAAAACTCTTCCTCAAAAGCAGGAATGAGATAACCAAAAAATTTAGTCAGAACTTCTGTAATATCATACCGGTCTTTATTATTTTGAGGTTGAAAAATACTTTCTATTGACTCCGATAAAATAGAAAAATTAGTTAAATAATTCATCTTTTTATCCAGAGTAGTTTTTATAGAAACTCGTTTTCTCAATTCTGGAATATTCATAAGCTCTTTCGTAACTTGAGAGCCAATACTTTCAGCCATATAGTGCTTTACTAATGTTTTGTCAAAACGATTAACTGTGTTAATCTGACCTAATAAAAATTGTGCCTCCTGCAGCGGATAATGCTTAATCGAGACATTAATAAATCCTTCATACTGAGGATCCTCTTCAAGCACATTTAATATCGCCTGGACTCTATGCATGCCATCTATTAGATTTACTGTCGTTCCTTCTTGAATTGTCAGTTTGCCATCATTATATTGTATATCATCGTGACCATCGACTAAAATATTCAATAATATCGTGTCCGCTTTATACTTTCCCTCTACCATCAGTCGCGATATATTTTTGACACTTTTAAGATTGACGTCAGGCTTTTCAACTATTTCACCATCTTTCCTGACTTTCTTCTTCGACAATCGTTGAGTACTAAAGTTATACGTAATAATCTTAGATTCCCATAATGCTCTTAACTCTTTAAAGCTCATAATTGTAACGTAGTCTCTCCCAGTAGGCGCAGAGATCACATTTTGTAAAGTATAAGGATATGCAGCCTGAAGCTCATCTTCCCTAAAATAAGACAAAGCTTTCTTAATATCCCGAGGCTTGAAATGATGTTGGGGATTCATTCTATCATCATTAGTTACTTCATAAACAGTATTCATAATGACGATAATCTCTTCTTCTGGCAATGAATCTAATATTTCATTGTTAACTAGAATCTCAATAAATGTGGAACGAGGAAAATTATATCCTTCATATAAACGATTATCAATATCCCGCTGCAGTTCTTTATTCTTAACGACATCTGATAACACAGATGAGAGCGCGTCTACTAATTCAATAGTCATGCTTGTTTCTCCTTTGCTTATGTATAAGTTTAATGTCTATTATATCACTTAAAGTGGAAATTATACAAATACGATTTAAATAAATAAAACCTTTTTCTCTAAAAAGCCATAAAAAGTTAATCAAAATAAATACGAACATATGTTTGATATTTTCTAATTTATGATGTAAAATAAATGTACGCCAGATGCCCACGATATTACCCGTTTAGGAGATGAATTGGAATGAGCCAATGCTGCTATGTACACGGTACGGTAGTTTTCCCTTTAATGTTAAAGGTGAATTCTGTATCTCAAGAGAATGCAATTGCCAAAGCTTATGCTATTTTAAATAATGCAAATACACTGAAAGTTGAAATGGACGTACATACTAAATCAGGAAAGTGTCACCTCATCATAGCTGACGAATTTGATTTCTGTTGGGATCGGATAACTACACAACCTTAACGATAACCTGCTATGTTAGCGCATAGCAGGTTGACTTTTTTTATATACTTTTGTTATATTGCAGCCATATCACATCGGAAAAGAAAAGAGGCTTCATTATGTTAAATGTAAAATACAAAGAATACGATATAAATAACAAAGGGAAATATGAATTAATAAAAGAAATGAAACAAGCACTTGATTACTCTTTGCATTATTCAGATGAACGGATTCAATATCTGGAGTCAATTTTGTCTGAACACTCCTGGTTGTCTGATTATTCTTTAACAGAGCAATTTGCTAAGAAACAAGTCAAAGGGAAAACACAACAAATTTCCGAAGGTGATGGATTTTCTCAGCTCCTTGAACAAGTAGCCGACTATCTGTTATTTACTGACTATAAAAACGAGTCGCATAAGCAGCAAATTGAAGCTAACGAAGTTAGTGATTTGAAATTAACCTATCCTACTTTGACTAATAATAAAAAATCTAACAATTTATTGCGTGAGAAAGCACTTGACGACTTAAATGAGACTACGCAACAAGCCACTCTTTACCGCAAGTCAAAAAAGAAAGCATTGCAGGATCGAAAAGTAAGTATGAAAGAAATCAAAAAATCCATATATCTACAACAAATTCATCTGAATATTAACAATCTAGAAAAATCTAAAGCTACGCTAGCAAATCAATTAGCAAGAAGAAAAGTGACAAGACTTATCGGCGATTTGAAGTACGAAATGTTTCTTATGAATGAAATGATCCGAGGTTCATTTTCTTTTGGTGTCTCCAATGGCCGAACCATGTATTGCTGGACTGAGGATACAGGTTATTTACATAACGATGAATATATCCATATTAGTGAAAACAAAATTGATTTGCGTAAAACTGAACATGTTAAAGGGCTAATATATCAATTTGCTGAGCTTAGTACTTTGTATGAAGGCAAGGTAAATGAAATGATGTTTGAAATTTTACGAGATTTTATTCAACTTGTTAATTCAGCTAAGCTATCAACAATAGAACGCACTATACTGCATAACGTGCTACAGCTTGATTTAAGTTATGCATACAAATCATATATTAATGAAGCTAAGTTTTATAAAATAAATAATGATAATATAAATGATATGTTAAAAACAGAAAAGAAATTGAGTTCATTTACGATTAATCCTAAATATGAAATTATTGAACGAGCATCTGCACAGGTCAGTGCAACTCAGGGCAGGCTATATACAACGAGACAAATAAAAAGGTATATCGATAGAATATCAGAAAGGCTTGCTATTACATATAAACAAAGCATAAGAAAGCATTATTTATCGCTTCGATAATTATTTTGGTCAAAAAAATGAGAAAGACCCTATATAGATATGAGAAGGTAAAACAGTAGACAATAAAGAATGAAACATATGTTGATCCTTAAAAAATAAATTATGCATTTTAATTAACTTGAAAGGAGGTGAAGTGAGTGATGTGTATTTATGGATTTACTTAGTTTTATAACATCGTAACATACTCTGTACATGGTCACGAAAGGTATGAAAGAGGTGTACTGATGCTACATCCCCTATTCACTTACATTAAAGGTGTTGCATAACATGCACAGTCGAATGAACTGGATTCAGAAAAAAGAAGCCATCGTAAATAACATACTGGCTCATCAAGAATTGCGTAAAGCTCTATTCTATAACGATTCCAATTTTCTTGATAAGCCTGACATTAGTGCTTCGCAGCTGCTCTATCACAATGTATTCCCTTATCAACATCCTATAGACAGCACTACAAGCCCTGCTTCGTATCTAACGGTAAGCTTCAAAAACATGAAGTTGGTAAACTCAACATTCTCATCAGGATTGCTTTATATCCATACCCTTGTACATAAAGATCTCATGAAGACAGATTATGGTGCACTGCGTACTGATTATATCATTAGTCTGATTGATGAGTTGATGAATGGGCAGACAGGCCTGGGAATGGGCAAGCTTGAATTTAATCGGATGGATGAATTGGCATTAAAATCAGGTTACATAGATTTATATGTATCATATAAAATATGGGATTTCTATTAAAATGACAATTAACAATAACCTAATTGAAGTTATCCGACTTAAGACAATTGCAAATCTCCCTTATTTCATCCATGGAATTGAAATTATTCCTAAAAATTTAAAAAGTATTATAGAGGACGGATATGAGACATACAACCGTAATCTAGGTATTTTGACTGTACAAAAAGAGGATGTCTTTCCGCCCCAAGTTATGAAAGAGCTCCCTTCAGACATTACGCTTCTGCAATTAATGCGTATGAGTCATCAATATGAATATGTTGACTTAATAGTAGACAGCATTCGTTATTTTACGGATACAGATAAGCTTGATCTGCATGAAGATGTAATACGTCTGGGAGATGTTTCTCTCCCCTACTCCTCGCTAGAGGATATGTTGCAAGTGATACGCGTTCAGAATTGCATTCATCGCCATATGGAAGATGAGCAATTTCGTCCACTTAATGAACGAGCACGATTGATTCAGCAAAAAATGCTGGCCAACAAAAAGAAGATACAAGAATTAAAAAAATCATCTTCCAATGATGAACAGCTAACCTTGCTGGATCTCATTTCAATCCTTGTATCGAATGCCAACGGCATTAATCTGTTCAATGTATTTGATTTAAATATGTTTCAGTTTAATGATCAATTTAATCGTATGAAGATGATTGACGAGTACGAAATTAATATTCAAGCACTGCTCCACGGAGCAGACTCAAATCATATCAATATCAAACATTGGATGTCAAAAATATAAAATATATATTTGACAATATAAACTAGGAGGATTTATTTATGCGCTATGGAGTACGTGAGATTTGTAATGTGGTATTAAAAGACGTTAAAACACAGGAACCCGTTGTTTACTTAGAATCATTGAAAACAAGTGCACTGGAGACAAAAGGAACGACTGTATATGCACGTGGCGGCCGTGGTAACGCTAAGCTTATCGGCTGGGATAGTGAAAAAGAAATTACGATGAATATGGAGGATACACTGATCTCCAAAGAAGGACTTGAAGTGTTGACTGGTTCCAAATTTACAGCTGCATCCAAACCTGTCCATAAAAAAGAAGTGCTGCGTGTGCAAAAAGATGGCACTGACTTGTCTGTAAAATTAGCAACTGCACCAACTGCTAACGTTGATGTTAAATCTTTCTTCTACAAATCAGCGGATGGAGCTGCTATTGGTGAAAAGCTTACAGCTGCAGTAACCACAACTGGTACTCCTGCAGTTACTAAGGTTGTATTGACTGGTGCAAGCATCAAAGAAGGCGATATCGTAATCGCTGATTATTATGTAGATGCACCTGTATCAGCAAAAAGCATTACGATTGCATCTGATGTGTTCCCTGGTACATACACACTTGAGGGTGAGACACTGTGGCGCAACGAGGATGGTGTAGACGTTCCTGCCGTCTTTACCATTCCTAAGCTTAAAGTACTGCCTAACTTTAATATTAACATGGCAGCAACTGGTGACCCTACTCCATTTACATTTAGTACAGAAGTCTTAAAAGATTCTAGTTCAACTGCAATGGTTGTCATTGATTTGCTCGAAGAATAATCTAACTATTAAAGAGGCAAAATATATATTTTGCCTCTTTTTATTTCAAATCACCCCGTAAAGGAGAATTTGTCTGATGGCCCAAATCCGTAACTTATCACTCGCACAAGTAAAAAAAGAAGCTGCTGAAAAATATAAAAATACAACAGTATTAACATTTGAAAATGGAACCAAGATTGATGTTGATCTTGTTCTACGTCCTTCTAAAATAACGAAGCTCAAAACCGAGCTTATCGACGTGCTCTCTGATGCAATGGAACAAAAGAAAAAGCTGGATGCTCCGACTCTTTTTGCGATTCAGACGATGTTAGTCGTTAAATACTTTACTTCAATTAAAGCAGATGTCAAAGGTTATGATGGATTATTAGATATGCTCTATACGCTCAATGACGGTAACTATACCAACAAGATTCTGGAGTCATTTGATCCGGCACAACTAGGCATAGTGTATAAGGATATCGACGAAACATTAAAGCTCATCAATCATGCGATTGAAGAAAAACTTAATGAAATCAATAATACGGAAGCATCTTCATCCAAACCTGAGGGGCCAGCAGTTACGAAGCGAGGTAAAAAAAATGCCTAGGTATGAACTATCCGAACATATGGTGAAAAATGTATTACAGTTTTTAAATCGCACTCCGGTCGAAGGCTTCACAGAGCAAGATGCCATGTATGAACTACGCTACATATTCGCTCATCCCCTAATAGATGAGGAACAGCCTTCGCAGTCGTAACACGTCTCTTCAAATGACACAGAAAGGAGTGATAATGGGATGGTTAGCGCAAGAATTCATGAAAATGCCCTCCAGGAAAATAGAAGAAGAGAACAAGAATACCTCCGTTCAAGAGAAGAGCTTGCTGCAAAGTTGGCAGAGCTTAATAACCGAATTGGATCAGATGACCATTATGCTCGTCATATCGAGAGCTTAAACGCCAAGCTGCGAAACACAAGTTCAGCAGGAAATTATCAACAGGCAATCAGCAATGTAGAGCAAGAAATGCGCAGATTAGCTGTCACTGCTGACAATCCTGCCTTAAACACAACCTTTAAGCAGTTTTTGTCAGGGAAGGCCGAACACGTAAAACAATTTGCTCAATCGCTGTCCTTTCTTCAGGCTCCCCTGCTCGCGATTTCCGCAACCGTGATGGAAGTCGATTCTAAAATGACACAGCTGAAAAAAGTAATGAATGAAGACACTAACTTTAACCGTATGTTGTCCGAATCCATTGCCTTAAGTAAGCAATTAGGCATGTCGATCAGCTCAGTTGTCGAGCAGTCGGCACAAATAGCCGGCTCAGGTTATGAAGGCCCTCAGGTGATGGCACTTACCCAATCGGTTGGACTCGCACAAAACGTGACTAACTTATCTGCTGATCAGGCCATAGATACGATCACTACTGCTATGAATGCCTTTAATATTCAGGCAGGTCAAAGCATTAAAATCGTAGATCAGCTCAACGCGGTGGATAACGAATATGCGATCTCAGCACAAAATCTCTCGGCATCTCTAGGATCAGCAGGCGAACAAGCTAGACAGTATGGCGTAAGTATACAGGAGTTACTCGGGCATACAACGGCTATCCATGATGTGACACGAGAGTCAGGCGATTCGATCGGTGAAGGACTAAAAACAATTTACAGCCAAATTACAACTCTTGGCAGTTCCTCGACCTTGTTGCAGCAGGTTGGCATTCAAGTTATAGACAGCACCAACGGAACCATGAAATCTGCTTCGGCTATACTAGGCGAACTAGCTCAAAAATGGAACACCTTAAGTAACAGTACAAAACAAAATTTAGGTGTTACGATTGCAGGCAAAGAACAGTTTAAACAATTCTCAGCCTTAATGAGCAATTATCAAGTGGCAATAGATGCTTCAGGCCATGCATATCGTTCCCACGGCTCGGCAATGGGCGAAAATGCGCAATATATGGACTCCTTACAAGCCAGAACAGAGCGATTACGTACAGCCTGGCAAGAGCTAGCACTGAAAGTCGGTGAAGCTTTTGTAACCGATTCATTAGTTGTACTTGTTAATATCCTAACTGGCTTAGGTAGCGGCCTCGTATGGCTCACCAATACGTTTGGTACCCTGCCTGTCTTAATAGTGGGTGTTACTTCAGCAATTGGCATATTGTATGTTATGTTTAGACAAGCCATTGCCAGCAATGCCATTATGATTGCAGGCCTATTCGGGATTGCTCCTGCAACTACTGCAGCTACGGCAGGTGTCACCGGATTGTCCGGTGCGCTCCGAACCTTGGGTCTGTCCATAAAGTCACTGCTAGCTTCAACAGGCGTAGGATTAGCGTTAGTATTAGTTGGAACACTTGCAAGCTCGCTCATGGATAAGTTTGGCGGAGCCAAGGATAGCACGGAGCAATTCAAAAACTCGATGGATGAGGTCAATAAGACCATTAGTGATACGACCCATCTCAAGCAGCTTTCAGAGGAGTATCAAAAATTGTCTGAGGTGCAGGGTAAAACTTCTCAAGACAAACTACGCATCTCTGCAATAGAAAGTGAGCTAAATGCCCAATACGGCATTTCGATCGATTCGGTTAGCAACCAAGCAAATGCTTATGATCTCAACTCTCAAGCCATCAAGCAAAAACTCACGTTAATGGAAGAAGAGATCCGTCTTCAAAGGGAATCGGCGATGCTGGAGTATGAAAGCAATAAATCCAGTATTGATAAGGATATTGCTAACAAAAGAGACAAAAAAGAGTCTGCTAGGCTAGAATATGAAGATGCCGCGAAAAAACATGCGGAATTTATACGTAAAAGAGACAATAAAGAGATTATTAGTAATGAAAATAATTATTTCTCCAACAACCTATTTTCCTCGGTCAAATTTGATCCCAATAAACAAACTGCTCAAGCCGGTATAGCAAGATTAGGGGAACAGCTCGCATCTGAAGTTAAACAGGCAAATGAAAAAATGATCACCGCGAATAAGGAATTTGGTGATTCCGTTGTCATAGCTGAAACAGGCAAAAGCGCTGAACTGCAAGCATTTATCGATGGTTATGCAGCTAAAGGGGAAAAAGTTACTGAAAGCACCCGTTTGCTCACTGGTGCGTTAGCTCAAGTTGCAGCAGTAAATAATGTAAACATTTCCGATTCTGATTTCCGGAGTATTTTTGATGTATTTCAGCAGCAAAATATTACATCTATCGAAGAAGCAATATCTGTTTTTGAGAAAATACCTGCAACTCTGAATCTTAATGAAGACTCCATCCGAGGTTTTAGGAACGAAATCACAAAAATAAATTTTTCCAATTTCAATAAGGGTACTAATCATGTTTCAGATTCTCTCTTGAGTCTAGAGGATCGAACTTCTAGTTTTAATGACAAGATTAAAGACAATGTATCGGATATTAGAAAGCTGAACGGTGTTTTATCTGATATGGCCTCGGGCCAATCAATGTCATCGGATGCAATGTATGACCTCATCATACAGTATCCTGAACTTGCAAGTAATATTTACAAAACCGCTGATGGCTGGAAAATTGAACAACATGCTATATCCGATCTAAGTAAAGAAAAATCAAAAAAAGTAAAAGATGATATAAAAAATGAGAAGGCCGCTTCATTAATCACTCTGAATAATATTAGAAGTAGATTAGAAATGTATGGCATTGAAATACAAGCCATTAATAATGTAAAAGATGCTAAAAATCTAATGGACGAAGTAACTGGAAAATTGCTTTTTGAAGACCATGTTTTAAACTCTAATGCTGTAAATTCTCTTCCCCCTGAGTACAGTGAAAAAATTAAAGCAGCAGCTCTAAATAACAAAAATACACTACTCGAAAATCAAAAAGGTATTCGTGAAAATATCGCGTATATGAATGCACTAGGTGCCATCGAATCTACAATTAATGAGGGATCACCATCAAGTAAGCCATCCGGTTCATCTAACAGCGGATCGACATCAGCTAACGAAGCAAAATTTGAATCTAAACTTAAGTTAGATCAAAACGAAGAAGATATAAAAAATCATACTGCCTCACTTGAAGCCAACAACCAAGCGATCGAAACCGCGATCGCTAAAGGCCAGAATTACGAGAAACTACTTAACGCTCGTATTAACATTCATCATCGCTTAATCGATTCCTTGAAGAAATTGCATACTTCTCAAGTACAAGAGCAAGCATCGCTAAAGAAGACATTAACGGATAAAGGATTATTGTCAAAAGGGCAAGTTGTTGATAATGTTGCCGACAAACTTAATAAGTTGGCCAAAAGCTCAAACCCTGAAGCAATGGAAAAGTTGGAACAGCAAGTGCAGCAGTATGTAGATTTGACCGATAAAATAAACAATACAAAATCACAACTTCAGCAAGCAAGCATGAATTTAGCAGATACGCTTAACAAAGGGCTCGAGCAAATCAAAAGCAGCAGTGAACGAAAAATAGCCAAAAGCCAGTATAAAATATCACTGTTAGGCGAAATCAATACAAGTGCCGAGAAAAAGCTGCTCGCAGCTTACTCTGCAGAAATCGTATCTGAGCTAGCCCTGCAACAAAAGAAAATAAATGATGAGTTATATAAGGCTCAGCGTATAATCAACAATCCAAAAGCATCCGCAGAAGCTAGAAGTGCGAATGAAATTTATGCACAGACTCTGAGGAGTGCCAAGCAAAACGTAGAATCTGAGCTCGTGTCCAAAGCAGAGGAATCCGGAAAACAACAAGCTGATGCATTATTAAATGGCTACCAAAAGCAGCTATCTGAATTAGAGTACAAGAAAAGCTTGTTAGGTACAATTGACACCGATGAAGAGAAAAAGCAAGCTGCTAAAATTACTACTGATATCAAAACGACTCTAATTAATGAGCAGAAAAAAATAGAAGATGAAATCAAGCTGGTTCAACAAAATTTAAAGAAAAAAGGCGCTTCCCTTCTTGATACACATCAACGTCAGGCCAAGCTGGAATCGCTGCAAGAAGAACAAAAAAACGTCAATAAGAAACTCGTTGATATGAATGACGAGGAACTCAAGATTCGTAATGACAACGCCAATGCCATCATTGATAATTACAAAAAAATGCTGGATAAGCATAAGGAAATGCAGATCAAGGCGAAGGACGAAGAAATACGGCTTGAAAAAGAGAAACACGACAAAAAAATCAAACTTCTGGACGATCTTCAAAAACGAAACGAAGATTATATTAATGCGCAATTAAAATCTTTTGACCGCTCCAATCAAACCGAAGATTATGATGCTTCTCTGAAAAAAATGGTGGATGAGCGCCAAGCCGTTCAGGACAGGCTCCATTTGCTGGATCTTGATAATTCCTTGGAGGCAAAAGCAAAGCGCAAAACACTACAAGAGGAATTAAATGCAAAAGATGATGAAATAAACAAATTCAAACAAAGTCGAGAACGCGATCTCCGTAAACAAGGACTACAAGACCAATTAGATGATCTTAAAACGACGCTTGACAAAGAGAAAGAACTAGAAAACAACCTTCATAATGACAAAATAAAAGGACTTGAAAAAGAAAAAACAGCAATTGAAGAAAAGCATAAACTGCTCATGGAAAAGGAAATTCTCTTCTCCACCTTAAAACAGCAGCTCATGAGTCAAGATAAAGCTGTATTTAATCAGGGCATAGCAGATATGCGAACCGAATATGATAAGTTTTTTGAGTTTCTAAAGACGAATAGTGCGCTTGTAGGTCAACAAATGGCTGATCATCTTCGCGGTCAGTTCGCACAAGACTTGTCCGACTACGGGAACTCTAACCAGGCTGGAAACGTACCGCCTGCAATCGGAAATCAATCTTCAACAGCACCTGTAAATCCATCCAATGAGGATGTTAATACAGCCTGGAATAAATACCTCGCTAACAAACAAGAGGCAGAAGGCCTGATCATAAAGGATAAAGGTAAAAATAAGGTTAGAATTAATGAGCTTCGGCAAGAGAATGACGACTATCGGGCAGCATATAAATTCCCTGACCTGCCATATAGTCAGCTGAGGGGAAAAGCTCCGTTCACCGCGGAGACAGGCGGGATGACACCAGCCTGGGGAAGCGGCGGAAAGTACTTGCTTGCACATGAAAAGGAACTCATTTTAAATAAAACCGATACGTTTAACCTCCTTAAAATCATTGATGTCACTCGTCATATGATGGACTCAATTCGATCATTTAAGTTCCCTAGTCTAGCCACAAGCGGAAATGTAATTGAAAATTTGCATGTGTCCGTGCAAGGAAACTTTGCTCAGAAGAACGGCGATGACGTGTTCTCCTCTATTATCAACGGACTTAAAGCGAAAGGAGTTG
This sequence comes from Paenibacillus sp. ACRRX, assembly GCF_022346885.1. Taxonomy (GTDB): domain Bacteria; phylum Bacillota; class Bacilli; order Paenibacillales; family Paenibacillaceae; genus Paenibacillus_B. The sequence continues at coordinate 695,558 of NZ_JAKRNK010000001.1, read as the reverse complement.
AGTTTAAAAGAGGGCTTTAGCCTCCTTTTTCCCTATTATGACGATAAGAAACGCAGAATATTTCACATATAATGGAATATCCAGTCAAACATTTGGCATCGTAAATGTGAATGTTAGTGGCGGACTGTTGGAAGAAGCATTTGCGCCTACCCGAAATATTACTGAATTTCGGATTGCTGGACGTGATAAGCCCTATTCTCAAACGATACAAAAAGAACCTCTAAAGTTCCATTTGACGTTTGCCTTTGAAGAAGGTTGGGATACCTCAAAAATAAGAGAAGTAACCAAATGGCTGACTGAAGTTGATTATTACAAAGAGCTCAGCTTCTCAACAGACCCTGAACGTATCTTCTACGCCATCGTAGTTGATGATCCTACACTGCTGCACAACGGTATGAATGAAGGATATTTGACGCTTACTTTTCGCTGTAGTTCCCCCTACTCATATTCACCCGTATATACATCACAAATATATGAGTTTCAAGATCGAACGTATGAACAAACCATCGACACCTTTGACAAAGGTCAACGTGAAGGCATCATACTCAATGCACAAGGGCATCTTGTGCTTGATCCTAGTAAACCGACATGGCAGCAATATTCACCACCAACAAAATGGTCGGACATTCCGTAAACAAAGTGAGGTATTGAGATGTCAACAATTACGCAGCATATTGGCTTAACAAAGCCCGATTACACAGACGAGATTTATCAAACAATTCAGGACTTGGGTACCAACTTTGAAAAACTTGATCATTTAGCTGAGAAGAGTAGTTCTCTGGCTCCGCTAGATGGTGTTTGGCCACTGGCTGCTCGCATATGGAATACTGCACCTGCTACTGGCAAACCGGCTGGCTGGATCAACACTCGGGAAGGGAGAGCAGCCAAGTCATGGAAACCTACTACACTCCATGATCTACATTCCTATGTTGTCCCTACTACTGACAACGGTCATGTGTATGAATGCATTCAGGCAGGCTATACGGGGGTGCTTGAACCCGTTTTTCCTACTACCGATCTTGCAGAAGTTCAGGATACAAGAGGAGCTTCTACTTGGCAGCCTTCCACCCTGTATTACAAGGATAATATTGTATTTCCAACAACAGACATTGGACGTTTCTATGTTTGTGTCAAAGATGGCGAAAGCGGCTCTAAAGAGCCTGTCTGGAGCTCCATTAATGGTGCCAGCGTCTATGACAATACTGCCGTGTGGATTAGTCTCAAGGTTGCAAAGTGGGCAGAACGTGGGGTGGCTGCTTCCTTTAAACCTTTTGGCATGATTGGGTGATGATATGTCGAATTGGTTAACTGTCTGTCATTTAAGAGGAACGTATATAACAGAGCCTATTCAAATTAACATGAGCGGCGATGATCTCATAAGTAAAATATCTTGGCAGGCCGACTCCTCTACAGAGGATGCGATAACTGTCCAGGTACGTACACGTCAATTACAGCAACAAGACTGGTCTGATTGGTATATTTGCACAAATGGAGCACCACTCCCCTTTGAGGGTACTTCACTCATGTCGTCGCGTTCTGAACTTATATTCAGAATTCTATTTGAATCTCAAGACTATCGGACTTCTCCAGTCTTTCATCAATTGCAGCTCTATCTTGAGCCTGTCCTTGTGATTGATAATAAAGGAGATTTGACATGCAGACCTGAAGTATGGATTACCAAACAAAGCAACGGCAACCTGACACTTTTAAATATGAATAATGGAAACAAACCATTTTCATTTCAAAATTTGATCGATCAAGAGCACCTATATGTGCACAACGAACGTGAAGAAATTCAAACCAACTTACCAAATACGTATCGTTATACTAACTTTAACAACGAGTATTTGGTGCTGCCAGCAGGACGAAATGTGCTGAGGGTGCAAGGCTCCGCTAAACTCCAATTCCGTTATCAATTTACACGACTACACTGATAAAGGAGGTGCAACGATTGTTAGGTGACATTGACTACTTAAAATCACCTGTCCAGCCGCAATTATTTTTGGCTCGTCCAGATCTTACACTTATTAGTAAAATTGCTGAGGCCTATGATATCCATCAAAGTCTTCGTCTGGCTTCTCTTAACGAATTATCTTTTAAGATTCCCTATGATCTCGACCGCAACCATCTGCTTACGCCCAATCGACACACAGATTGGATTAAAGGCAGGTATGTGATTCAGGTTGAGTTGGGTGACAGCATCGAACGATATGTTATTTCAAACATAAATGAAAAAATGGAAGATGGCGGAAGCTGTTATTTTGAAGTGAAATGCTTCTTGCTCCCTTTTGAATTAAAGGACAAGCTGATCCGAGATGTTTCATTAGAATCCTCGCATGCGGAACAAGTGTTGTCCCAACTGTTGGCATCCACACTATGGTCCATTGATTATTTAGATGCTGATTTTAAGTTAACCTACCGCACTTTCGACTTTACAAATACGACCGTTCTGGATGCCATCTATAATGTGGCTGAAACTTATAACGCAGTCATTCAGTGGGACACAGTAAAACGAACCATCTCCATGCACAAGCCAGAGTTCTTCGGCATCAACAAAGGGTTAAAGTTTTCATACGGCCACTATCTCAAAACACTGGACAAAGATTCAAAAGCTGATGAGATGGTAACACGGCTTAAGGCATACGGTCATGAAGGTCTCTCCATCCATGCCGTAAATCCTTCAGGGCAGCCTTACATCGAGGATTATAGCTACTTTATGTATCCCTTCCAGCGGGATGCTAATAAACAAGTCCTGTCCTCAAGTTACTATATGTCTGATTCCCTTTGTCATGCTTTGCTGGATTATGCTGCCTACACAGAGACAAAGCGAAGTGTGTTTGATACCTATTTCAAGGAACGACGTGGCTATGAGCTGCTTGCATCACAGCAAACCGCTGACCTCGACCAGCATCGTCAGAAGGAAGCGTCTACGACAGACATTGTATTAAATCAACAATTCGACAAGCGTATGTTTTTTGACAAATACAACTTAAACAACTCATTATCGAATACGACATCGTTTTCGTTAGCCCCCCACTTGCCCTATGCTGTCTTCATTAAATTGACTTCTTCATCGTCAGGCGCAGTAAGCTTAAATGGGAACAATTACCCAGTACCTGTTAACCAGTGGGTTGTCTTAGGAAAACTGCATCATATCAATACGGCCTCCATCTCCGTATCAAGCAACAGCTCCACTGAGGTATATATTCAGGTTGCTAACATTTCGCTTGACGAATACAATACAGCTTCGAATGAGCAGGAATTGATTGAGAAGTATAGCCTGGACTATAGACAAGCAGCGATTAGAGCTAAGCAAGCTGAACTAGAAAGCACTAAAGCCCTGATAGCTGAGGTGAAGCAAAAAATAGCGCTTCTGCAAAAAGAGTTGGACAGCAGCAATCATTTTACGAAAAAGCAGCTTGAAGAGCTTAATGTTTATGTGATTGAGAAAGAGTTCGTTGATGATAAGTATGTGGATCAGGAGGATCTGCTCAAAGCTGCATGGGAGAAGCTCAAAGAGCTTCAGCGTCCGCAGACCAGTTTCTCTATTAGTGCCGTTAATTTTCTCGCTCTGCTGGAAGAACAGCATAATTGGGACAAGCTTGTGCTTGGCGATTATGTCACCGTTCAATATGAGAAGTTAAACACCAATATCGAAGCACGTATCTCTGAAATTACGTATAACTATGAAAATAGTGATATCAGCTTGACGATTAGCAATGTCAAAGAGATTTCAGATGATTATAAAAAATTAGAAAAGTTTATATATGATAGTCAAAAAACGACCACTACAGTAGACAGCAGCAAGCAGCAATGGGACAAAGCAGTCGTTGACTCCTCAGAAATTCACGACCTTTTTACAAACTTCTGGAATAAAGTGACCAACGACATCAATATGGCTTCCAATGAATATGTCACAATCGATCGCAAAGGGATTACAATTACCGATCCGCATGATTCTTTACGTTTTTTACGAGCTACACACGGTGCTTTGGGCCTCACCCGCTCCGGCGGCTTGCGTTACGAAACTGCTATTACACCGGATGGATTGATCGCTGAGCAAGTACTCGGGAAAATTATTACTTCGAACCGTGTCATCATCGGAGACAATGATGGCTTGTTTCTTATCGAAGGTGCGAAAGCAACCATTACAGACAAGTGCAAACGTGAAGTGATGAAAATCGGCTTGTATGACGAGCAAAAAGACAAGTTTGGCATACTCCTAAACCGTTATTACCATGATCCGACCAACCCTGCGCTTCAATGCAATCAAGAGATTACAAATCGAGTTATTATGAATGAATCAGACGGTCTGATCATTCAACGCAAACGCAGCAATTCATATGAAAATACGCTGTACACTTCATTGGATGGGGATCTCTTTATGAAAGGAAATTTCCAGGCTGGCGAAGGAGAACGTGTATTTAAGGTGAACCATGAAGGGCTCTCGTTAGGTGCCTCAAATTGGTCCGATGCTCCATTGCATGCTGATTATTATGGTACTGTATGGATGAACAAGCTGATTGCCAAACGAGCAGACATTACCGAATCTACTTTTAAAAACGGTCATATTGAAGGCTCCAGCTTATTTATTGGTCAAGGGGATCGATCCTTTAGTGTGTATCCACAGCAAGGCATATGGGCAGGCAGCCTCAATTTTGCGAGTGCCCCCTTCTCGGTTACATTGGATGGAACACTCAAGACTCGCAAAGCGATCATCACAAACGGCGAGAATAAACTGCTTATTGACAGCGAAGCAGGCAAAATTAATTTGAACAACTTTGACATTGAAGGGGTTGGCCGATTAAGCTCCGAGATGATTGCCGTTAAAATGATAACCGCCGAGGGCGGATACATTAGCGATCTTACCGTAAACAAAGTGAATACGCTTTGGAAGGATGAGCCTGTTGGTTCTCATGTCAATTACGTCGAGATCAAGGACCATGCGATTAAATTTATTACCGCCAAAGTTTCCGCCAAAGAACAGCTAAAAGATCCGCAAGGCAGACCTTTATACTGGACTAATCAGAATCGAGAAATGCTGACGCCTGAAAATACGGGTATTATTGCTGAGAAAAGTATCCTTAATCCAAAGTGGGAAAAGCATTGCATCCGCTTTGACGGCGACGGCGGCACTGCCGAGCCGAAGCGTATTATTGGAGTTGGGGACGGTGGCCCTAACGACAGTGCCAAGGCAGTGGAAACGAAATACAATGGGGGCTTTAAGCTGCAATATTTGGCAAGCGCAACTGCGAAGGAGCGTGTTGTCGACTGGACGGACAAAGGAATTCACGTAAAAGCGACCGAAGGTTCCATTGAACTGAACAGCAAAAGCTTTAAGGTAGCGGTTGAGAATGGTGTGGCTGAGATTTCCAATGGCAGCGGCTCTTCGATCCAGCTAACAGCAGATGGAGACATCCTGTTCAAAGCGGCACGCAATATGAAATTTAATGCACAGCGTTATGATTTTGAATAATGATCATTTTTTACTATTAGTGGGAGGTGAACTATGTCAGGAGTATGTGTAGATGGATCTTTATTGGAAACGGCGCTAAAAATCAACTATGTGAGGTATATCGAGGAATACATTGACTGGTTTGTCCCCGGATACCTACCAGATGGAACCCCGATGCCTAGTAGACCATACGATATTCCAGTGACTCATTACAGCGATGCCAAGATCAATGGAAAAGTGGTGTCAGGCGCTAAGCTTAAAGTTCAAAATAAACCAGTATGCACTGTAGATAACCTTACTCAGGAAGAATGGGAGGCCGATCCCACACCCTATCCTCACTATCCTGACCGTTCAGGAAAGATTGTACCGCCCTTCCCTACCACAGAGGGGAGTGGTCAAGGACGTGTCACTTCAGGCAGTCCAAAGATGTTTTTACAAGGAAAAGCAGTTGCCAAAATCGGCTCCCGCGTCAATACACATCTCAACCAAGAAACGACGATTGCGACCGGTAGCAGTAAAATGTTTATCCCTTAAGTGTAAAATATATATGGATACTAAAATAAGGAGGTGTTAATCAAATGTCCGAGCTTCACCACTATCTTGAATTAAATGATCCCGTTGCTATGGTATGGCGCAAAGGCAACAGTCAAGATCCCTTTACAGATCGCAATGACCTGCTGCCTGTCATTAACGGGATCATCACGTTGCTTGAAATTCCTTCTAGTCAGCACAAAGTACATATTGATGGTATGGTCGAGATCAATCAGGAATTGTACAATCAAACATCCGCTCTTTTGCCCGAGCAGTTTCTAGTTAACTATGCTAACGGCAGCATTCAGTTTCACCCTCAGCATGAAGGGGCCACCTTCTCATGCAAGTACAAAGGGAAAGGGCTCATTCTCTACCCTGCTTCCCGTATTTATGCCATGGTACGACGACACCCTGATGTCGTGAAGACATTGCAAGAAATTATTGATGAGGCTCACACGAAGCTGAATGACACCCATTTGGCTATGGATCAAGTTGAACAAGCGATCCGTGAAGCACATGATGCCTCAGCCAAGGCTAGCATGGCAGCAGATTGGGCCAGCCAAGCCGCTGCGAATGCAACGGATGCAGCTCACAATGCTTCGCACGCCGTCGACTCTACTAAGTTACTCTTCAAGCCTGCCGTAAGTGATATGAAGGAGCTTTTGCGTACCCATCTGAACCCACAAGTGGGCTGGACGGTACAAACGTACAAGGATGGCATCCGATACCGATACGACGGGAAAGACTGGGTTCCGATCGATATTTTCGGAAAAAATATTCAGCTAGTCAATGAACATACCGATGGACTGATGTCTAGCAGCGAGCATAGCAAGCTAAAATCAATCCCTTTAGAGACGAAAGAACGTGTAATCGTATTTTGCCTGCCTTCTTATTTATTTCAAGGGGTGCAAAATATTGTTGCGCGTTTTCCATTTAAAGGTGAAATTGTTGGCATTAAAGCGATCTGTGGTGTTCCAGGCGATACCGATTCAGAAATCATAATTGAAAAGTCAATGAATATGAAGGACTGGCACAATATTATGTCTCGACCTGTTCAATTGGACGCTTTTAGCCACTATGATGATGGGCAAGCTGTTGTGGATCGTGCCACTGTTTATGCTGGCGATTGTTTCCGGCTTCATGTAGTAAAACAAGGATTAAATATTCAAAATGTCACAGTAGAAATGATTATAAAAATATAACTTAAGGAGTTTGATTATTATGGCAAAGCCGATTATTTCTTGGTACAACGAAACACATTCTGCACAGGTGAATGCCCCTGTTGACTTTGGGATTATTGATGCAGGTGATTGGGGTCCTGTATATACCTTTAATATTTGGAACAACCGCAATCAAGCGATCGATGTCCCCCTTATTAAAAATTGCAGAATTACTACTCGCGACATGAAGGGCGGAACGGGTGATACTGTTGGTAACGAAGTCGAAGTTGTCAAAAACAATTGGTTCCATGCACAGGTTAATTCCCTCGGAGAAACCGATCTAAAGGACCCCTCCTCTCTAATTGGGAAAGATTACGAAAAGCCTATCGGGACAAAAGGCGTAACCACCAAAGATTACACAGGCAAAGCCTATCCTTCTCCTATCGTTCCAGCTGCTGGTGACATTTTGGGTGTTAATAATAACGGAGATCCTGTTGATGCTGCAGGCAATTATGTTACAGTCGCTTTACAAGCCGAAGTGCCCCTAAACGCCAGCGCAGGCCGACAAGATTTCCGGTTCCGTGTAGGTTATAGTTTTTCATAATGCACAAACAATAGCTAATCTGTAAATTTAACGTTAGAGCTGTTTAGCGAAGAAACTAAAATAGGCCTCGAAACGACGCTTCAAACGTCTGTTTCGAGGCCTTTTTGCTTTACTTATGTTGTTACATAACATCTCACAATACAATGGAGGGATCGATTTGATATTGGGAAACAAGCGGTACACGTATTCTCCCGTGCCTCAAAATTTTATTTGGATAGCCGAATATTATGATGGTACTCATTTAGCCGAGTACAATTTAACCACACACCAATCTAGTTCCTTCTACCATATTCAACGCGATAAACTGATCCGGTTCGGGTTAATAGGAGAAGGTTCTCAGGTTTATATAAATGTAGCGGATGGTACATTCACACTGAATGATCACCGTCTCACGATATCCTATGAAGCTGATGGAGTAGAATTTCCACTAACCGGTCGTACGTTCCTCTATAATGACATTATTTCATATAAGGACGCGATTGCAGATGCGTGTATGCTTGGAACAAACCAAAACCACGGTATGTTTGAGCAGACCATCGTTCAGTATAATATGGGCTATAAAAAAACGATGCAGCTGCTGGATGTAAACATTCACTTTCAATGTGTGCTCGGTGTTCCCTACCAAAATGCTTCTTTCCTGCAAATTAAAATAACTACGGATAAAGATCTGGATGGCAAGCTTATTATTCGCCGTAATGGATTTAAGATTGACACCATTCAAGCGCCATTAAAGTGTGGAGCAGCGGGAACAATAAATTGGGAAATTCGATAGAGAGGTGAATAGTAGTGGCGAACACACAGGAAATAAAGCTTCCCATTGATTTGCAAATGGGTACGTTTAATAAAACCATTTTAAAAGACGGCAAACTTCAGTTGTCTGAAATTACAAAAGATGACAAAGGAAACACCGTTTATGAGCCCTCAGGAACTTGGGAATCCAGCATTATCCCTATCCATGATCAAGTAGCATCATTTCACCAAATTTCATCCAACACCGTAGTAAGTGGCAATGGCGGAAGTTATACCATTTATGTACAGTCTTCAGCAGACAAAATAACTTGGTCACCCTATGTGGAAGTAGATGTACAAACGGGCAATATGCAGACACCTAAAAATAAATTTGTGCGAATAAAAATTGAATTTTCCTCTTCTCCCACAGATGCTACTTTTACAGTAGATGCATTTGACAAGGGCAAATACAACAAAGAAACGATTACTTCTAATACGGGTGCCTTAGGACTTAAAAAGGAGTACACCTATAAATATGAATTCGACGGAAGCTGGAAGGGTACTGGCACACTGTTAAGAAAAAAAATAGAACATCAGAAATTCAAAAAAATTAATGCTTTGGAAGTCATTAAAAAGTAGATGAGGTGTTGAAATGGCAGCTCCTGCAACAACAGGCAGTCTAAAAACGACTGTCGCTGACATGAAAATAGGAGATTATATCACTATTACCTATACAGGTTTAGTGTATTCTTTTGGCGTAAATACTGCTGGATTAAAAGAAAGAGACATCAAGGGCGAAACAGATCCCATGACCGGTTCTTATTGGTACGGTATCAAGGTAGACAAAGGGTTTATCATTTCTGACCGGGTCGTGCAGACTCGCATTTCTTGGGGAACTTGCAATGCCAATAAGCAAATCGAAGGTGCAGAAATGAACGATCGAGGCTTCTCCTACGTTGCACGTTCATTAAGTGGCGGCTGTGCTTTTGCGGATGCAGACGGAAACCCAACGCTGAAACAAATAGATATAAAATATGGCGCATTCCCCACTACTAACGAATATGACACCTACATTAAGCGATACCCTTCCTATTTGATTAAATATGGTAATACTATAGATGATGTATTTCATTATAATGCAGAGTATACATTAACCACAGATGCCTCCATAACGGGGAACTATTTATATCTAAATGGGAAATCCATGGATGGTCATAATAGAAGGATTAGACGAGGAATTGAGCAAGGAGATTTTGGTGATGTATTTCCTTATGGAATAAATGACGCAGCATACACAGGATTACGCCCAGTATTTCAATATAAAGAATAAGGTAGGTGAGCAAAATGGCAGTAATAGGTGCAGCATTAGCTGTTCCAGAGTCAGGCTGGACAAGATATGATGGCTCTTATCCTGACATTAAATATACAGGAACATGGTTAACTTGGGATCGAGCAAATTTTTATGGCAGAGGATTGCATACTACTACGGAAATTGGCAGTACAATTTCATTTAAGTTCAAAGGTACTGATTTAAGAATATTAACCTATACCCAACAAGGTGGGTTCTCTTCAAGCTACGTAGAAATTGAAATTGATGGACAAAAGGAAACTTACGTAGAGGTCGGTTTAAATTGGGAAGATGTATTGACTTTAGTATATGAAAAAGAAGGATTAGAAGATACAATACATAATGTTAAAATAACGGCTATGGATAAAGGCACAACCTATGCCCTGACACTAGATGCTATTGACACTACAGGTTATCTAATAGCAGATAATGAGGTTTCTGACTTTTCTCAGATGGACATAGGAAAACGTATTCGCTGTAATTATTGGGGTTCTAACCATCTAGCGCAAGCGAGCCTCTCCTCTTTTGGCAAAGCATCCAAACCAATTCTATCTCCTTCTATTCCTGGAAACACTCCATATGGGGACTTTTATTTAATTTGTGTGGACAAGGATGTACAGGGGAGATATATGCTCATTGCGGATCGCAATCTTCAAACTGGAGTAACCGTAAATGATTATATCATAAATGGTATGGAAAGTTTCTCTGGAACTGAATTGATTTATGAACACGTGATTCTAACCGAAAACATGTTGTCCGCTTCTGATTCTTCTGGCTCGAATACGCCAGATAAAACAATTGATGGAACACATCATTCATCTTGGCAAAGCGTAAACTCAATTTCTTATTTTCAAATTGATTTGGGTATGGGTAATGAGAAAAGAATTCAAAGAATATCATTATCTAAACGAAATGGTTCTCCTAGCTACTTCCCTAAAGATTTTATGATCAAAGCTTCTAATGATAATGCCAACTGGACTACCTTATCAACATTAGCAAGCATTCCAGATCCTAACATCTTACAATTCGTTCATTTTGACTTTGCTAATGCTAATAAATACAGATATTACAGACTCGATATTCAAAAAGGACAATCAAGTGTCGCAGGAATTGGTGAAATTCGGCTATATGAAAAAACTAAATATAAAATTACAACAAAACTTCTAACAGGCGGTACTAGCGCATCAGACTTCAATAACGATTGGGATAAGTATATCGTTAACAGTACTCTCAACGGGACTATTGCTGCTGGTGACGATAAGATCTGGAACTGGTCTTCCATGTGGTCCATGACAAGATCATCCAAATCTACAGATGCTACACGTCGAATATTCAGAGGAAAAAGTGCTGTCAATCAAATTAGTGATAATACTGGTGTGTATTCTGCAATCGATCTCGGATTTAGACCAATGATCATTGTAGATTACAAACCTACTAAATCATTAATCTATCATAATGGAGCATATAAAAAATATATACCAGAAACTCCTAAGATTTATGGAAAGTTAAACAGTACGATGACGTCCAATACAACACCTAGTGGAATCGTTAATGCTAGCAGCTCCTATGATTCAACATATACTGCCTGGAGAGCTTTTGACGGTTATACGACATCAGGCACCTATTATTGGAACTCCAAGACCACATCAAATGAATGGTTATCCTACGAATTTGAGCAACCTAAAGTAGTAGATAAATATATTTTAATAACTAGTGGCGGTGTGCAAGTTCCAAAAGATTGGACCTTTGAAGGCTCGCATGATGGTATCAACTGGACAGTCTTGGATACACAAAAATCATTTTCTAGTTTTAAAGCAGGTGTTAGAGAAGAGTTTAAAATAAATAATACAATTGCCTATAAAAAATATAGAATATTTATAACCACAGGCAATGGAGGTTCATATATTTATATCTGGGAGCTTGAATTACATGGGATTATCCAATCCCATACAGGATCACAATGGGTAACGCTAACCTCAGCCCCTTCACAGCAATTGTTCGAACATAACGGTATAGACGACCTGTCTATATTAAACAGGAATGAAAAAATGACGAAACAGTCTATGATTAAATCAACTTTAGGAAAAGGTTCATTATTTAAAACCCAGGTTGATTATAACAAATTTATTGAAATCAATAGATTAGATATAAAATAGAAAGGGTGGTACTAAAATGATTCGTGCATTAAGGAAGGCAACACCTGATATGATCTCTGATACGACCCCTAGTGGGAAAGCAAGCGCAAGTTCGGTATTTAGTACGAGCGGCGCTTATTTTGCATATCGAGCATTTGATGGAAAAATAACAAATACGGGATCCTATGACAGCTGGGTCACCGCTTCGGGCACTTTAACAGGATGGCTGCAATATGAATTTCCCACCCAAAAATGTATTATCAAATATAGTCTTATACATGGTTATAACAGTACGAACACAGCTCCAAGAGATTGGACAATTGAGGCGTCTAATGACGGTGTAACTTGGGTTATTTTGGACACAAGAACAAATGTAACAGACTGGGTACTATGGAGCAAGAAAGAATTTGTTCTCTCTAATACAAATCATTTTCTTATGTACAGAATAAATATTACAAAAAATAATGGCAGCACCTCCTATGTTGGAGTACAAGAATTTGAAATGTTTGAATCTAATTTTGAAGGCAGCTACCTTATTAAACACGATAATAAGTATTACGCTACATCTAACAGCCCTAATCTTATACCTATAATGACATCCAACGTATCACCAAGCGGCTCTGCAAGTGCAAGTTCAATTGCTAATTCAAGTCATGATGCTTGGAAAGCTTTCTCCTACTTTATTCATACTAGCAAGTACCAGGAATGCTGGGAGAGCAGCGGGAGGATCCCCTCTTGGTTATGCTATGAATTTCAAACTGCGATAACTGTCGATTCATATTCAGTTCAAACGATTGATAGTATAGCTGATCTCAACAGATCTCCTCGAACATGGGCGTTTGAGGGGAGTAATGATGGTGTGTCCTGGATTGTCTTGGACAAGCAACATAATCAAATCAATTGGAAACAGAATGAAACTAGATATTATACTAACCTGACGTCCCAGCAAAAATTTAAAAAGTATAGAATTAATATTACAGATAACAACGGCGGCGATCACATGCTAGTCAGAAGACTGGAAATGTATCAAAACATATTACATATTATTGATGGTTCCAAAACAACAAATATCGATCAGAACCACTTTATACAATATGGAATGGACAATAAAATACTCTTCCCTCTCAACCAATCATTTGATACACATTTTATTGTAGCCCAGAACAGATCTCCTCTTGGTAATGGACAATTATTTAAACAAAAAATAGAAACGTCCAAAGCATCTATTCACTTTGTGGATATTAAAAGTGAACACCAACTCAACCTAAAATGTTTAGTTAAAAACAAAAATGCGGCATACAGTTTTGATTTCAACCATTTCATTTGGAACAAAGTAACGGAATTAGAGCCAACAGATCAACATTATCTAAATTACGGCATGGATAATATCTCGTTGATCAGCCAAGCTTTTTGGAGTGCATTCGAAGGCGATATTGAGTTGTGTGTATACACCCATGACTTGTCCGCATCAGAGATAATCATGAAGGTCAATTCAGATGATTTATCTTTTACTGACAAACATGCTGACACATTTGAAGTGTTGTATTATACCCTTAATCAATCCATCCAAAATGCTGATCTGTATATTCATTCAAATTATTGTCCACTAGATGAACTAGGTGGTGATATTGAAGTTGTAACGTGGACCAGAGAAACCAACAGAACTATTTCTGACCATATTCGTGCTGATTATAAGGGACATTATTCGGAGGGAGATATGTACAGTACGAAGATAGAACTACACAAAGGCAATGGCACTAAAGCAATAACTGGTGGTCAATAATGAACCACTAGTTATTTTATTTCACATCAATGCAGAGGAGATCTGGAATGAATACAAGTTACGATAATTATGGTGGTAGAGGTTATAGAAAACACTTAATTACGATTAACAATACGATTACATTTTCTACGACCGATATTTACAATTTAATTGATGGGAACATGAATAGTGATATTTATTTTTCAGGAAATCAACAAGTGGCTCAAAAATTTATATCCTTCGACTTTAACAATAGAATTTATATTGATGAGTTTAAACTAGTTCAAAATAATGCCTCTACTCACGGTATTTGGGTATGGCAAGGAAGCAATGATAACTCATCTTGGATAGAAGTCACTAGTCAATTTACTCTCGGTGGGGCCGCTGCATCGACTATTAAGACCCTAATCTCCCACAACCAATATTATCGGTATTATAGATTGTTAGGTGTGTCTGGTATACAAAGTCAATCACCTTATATACATGAGTTCGAGTTCAAAACACTACCACTACAAAATAAAAGCATTGTCCTTATGCAGAATAGCGAATATAAGAAGCACATTCCATACCGTCCTTTTCAACCAAGTATGAATGCAATTCCGGTCATGTCTAGCGCAACATCTTCGGTTGGTAAAGTCATTAGCAGCCCCGTATTGTCTGGTTACAATTTGTGGGGAGCATTTGATGGAAACGCAAACGGAACAAACGCATGGGCTTCCAACACTGGTAAATTAGGTTATGTTGGGTTTGAGTTTTACACGAAGACTAACATAGTAAAATACACACTGGAACCGAGAGGTGCAGAAAATCAGCTTCCCCGAATGGCACGAGATTGGACTTTTGAAGCATCTAATGATGGATCGACTTGGTCAATATTAGATACTCAAAAAAATATTACGGATTGGGTTGTTGGGGGGAAAAAGCAGTTTATTATCAGTAATCATAACTCTTACTCTCAATATCGCATTAATGTTACAGAAGAAGTAGATGGAAGTAATAGTATTCTAGTTATTGGTGAATTGGAAATGATTACGCCGGAGCTACCCGAAATAATGGAAGGCTGGGCAACCGTAAGCACGACCCCCCCCACCAAAGAGGAATTTGATAAACACGGCATGGTAGATCTTTCCGTCATCAGTGAAGCGTTATGGACTTCAACTGCTGCCATTTCACCAACAATTGAAATTATTACTTACGTCCCAACAGGCAACCCACAACCTACTTTTATTCAAAGCTATGATGATATTCCTCTTGAATTACAAATGAAGGCGATCCCACACCCTGAGCTTGTCATCAGCGATGTCGAATATCCTTTACACGGACATTTACAATCTATCCTGATCGAAGAATTAACTGGAAATGGATACAAAGGCACCGCTAGGTATGCCCTGTCATTTGATAATGGCACCACTTGGGAAACCTTAATTGCTGGAACATGGAGATCTGTAGATCTGTCTATTCTGGAACAAGTAAAATCAGAAGGCATGACTTTGGCAGAAATAACGGCTATTAAACCAGAGCAATTTTCTAATAAAGGTCGTTCCGTACGATTCGCCTATTTTTTGGATTTGAGCATCCATAGAAATGAAGAGATTCTAGTTGATCATAGCAAGCTCATTATCAAGTCGAGTCTGGATGACGTCAAGCTTAGCGACCTTTCCTTACATCTCCTGAATACACCAGCAACCCTTGACTTACAACTGCAAGGGAATAAACTAATTGGCAAGTTGGTGGATGCTGACAATGGTAAAGTAAAATATAGAATTGTACTTAATGATAAACCACTTTACCCGACCACAGGTGAATTTACGAGCCTATATCCTTCACCACATGACATTAGTATCAATATTCCTGAAAAAAATCTTCTCTTTAACCAGTCGAATACACTCCGTTTTGAATATCAGGATTATTGGGGTTCCATTCAAACCTGGCAGACTACTTTTACAGGCACTTATGCGGGCCTAATGTTTATGAATGAGTCTGGTGATTACTATTCCGACACCTTCGGCGGTATTCTTGAATATTTGGATATTGGCACGTTAGTGGCTGGTCAAACCTCATTAGAACATAAAATAAAGCTTAAAAATCAGCTAGGTTATGATGTTAAAAATTTGCTTTTGGAAGTGGAACCGACAGGCCTTCCATCTGGAGTCGCACTAGAGCTATCATCTACAACGAATCCCTTCCTTGCAAACGATAAACTAAATTATGCATCTACAGTTAAAGACGGCGCTGAGATCGAATTTTATGTGAGACTATCCACCCACATTGACGCCCCTCCTACTCCGAACGGACGAATCGAAATTCGAGCCAAAGCCGATAAGGCTTAATCTCAATACAATGAGATTGGAAGTGATTAAAAGATGGATCATCACGATATAGACAGTACTTTATTTATACGTACTCCCTCAAATAAAATGGTCGGTACGTTTAAATTGTACGGATACGGAGAAGGACATCTTAACTCTAGCCTGCTGGTCACAACTGGAGTTAAGGAGTACATGGATACCACTTTCACCGTACAACAAAATGTTCAATATAACCTGCACTCCACATTAAAAATTCAATACAAAGGTGAAAACGAGTTAAATGCAACGCTTGAGGTCATTGGCGCTGATAATCTAAGCTCAACTATCGATGTTCGACCTCATAATCAAATGTATGTGCACTATGAGTTAATGCCTGCGCCGAGAAAACACTTGGAACTTCCGATTATTGCAGATGCTACTACGCGCTCAAGAGCAGATCTCCAGACGATAAACTACGGTGACATGCAGCGTATGATGATCGGGAAAGAGCGAGACGAAGAATACACCAGCTTCGTTGATATCGGGAACCTGAAAGAACGCATCACTGATTTATATGCGCTTGAACAAGCCAAATTAAGAATCTATTATGCTGGCGCACTGACTAACAAGCCACGTATTCATTTGCAGCAGCCTAATACGATCTGGCGTGAATTAGGAGTTACTTACGCCAATCAACCCTATGCGGTCGAGCTGCTTCAGCACCAGTACACGGTTAATAAACAGGAACGGTACATTGAATTTGATATACTTGACGTTTGCAATCGATATATTAGTCAAGCTATTCCTGCCTATGGATTTCTTATGGAAAGTCCTGATGATACAAGTGTTCATTTCTATACACGGGAATCCAAAAATCCTCCCTTATTAATCGCTGCGTACATCTCAAATGCGATTTATAGTATCGGGAGAAGCCATACCGAAGCAACCGTGTTTATTAATGGGACAGGGCGCAAAGAAATAGTTGGGAAACTCACTATTAAAAGTAATTATGGAGCTACTGACATACCAGTATCCTTATACGTGCACAGACCTGAAGTACCTTTACATTTACTGTTGTCAGCGACACTTTCCGTTACACATCTAAGCTTACCAGCCCAGGTCACCTGCTCAATCCCGATGACAGATGATATCGCAAGCTACATGTACATCTCTGAAGCTAGCATATCTGAACAAACAGCGAGCTTGACAGTGTCTAAACGAGATTTAACTGCAACCGTGATTATTGATCCTAACGCCTTTTTATCAAGTTATGTAAAAGTAGCCAGATGGGAACAAGCATACCAAACAAGCTGTCTTGGCGTTAATGTGCAGGATCTGCATAGTTGTCTTGTCGTATCCAATGTCAAACAAACTTCATCTAATATCAACGCTGTATTAACAGTGAAGCTAGAGGGGCAACACGATGCATCCGCATTATTGGGTGTATGCAAACCTGATATTCCTGCCAGCATTACAATTAGAGTACAGGATAAAAATGAGTTCCCTGCATTCATTCACATTCCACATTACGATTCAACAGCAGCAATGCTTAACATCAATAAACTTGACCTGTCAGCTTCAATTGGCGTTATATACTCCCATTATACAGATGCCTTTATCCAAGTATATGAACGCAAGTTCCTCGACTCAACACTAACCGTCCATCAAATTAGTCAAATAGACGGCCAATTGACTGTTCATCAGATTCAGCAGGTAGACAGTTCCCTAACAGTATCTAAATTAGATCTTTCTGCTCACATACATCCTAGAGTGACCGTATACGACAACTTGCCAGCAACCGCTCAAATTCGAGTACGAGACGTATCCGATCTTCACTGCTCGATTACGATAAAAGGCATGGTTGGCGCCTATTATTATATTATGTAAAGCTGCCCCATTTGGGGTAGCTTTTTTATTTAACGCGGAGAAAGGATGACTGATCTTGTGTACCTAAAAGAATTAACATTATCTACGGCCAAGTATTCATTTAAAATGTTTTCAGATTATACGTTCTATGTTGGTGGAATTGTCGGTGGATGGATTTTTTATTTTACAGGTCTGTCCGTGGTACAACTCCAATCCATTCTACTCATTATCTTTTTGGATGTAGCTACTAGAGTGTGGGCAGAACTCAGAAATAACCGAAGTATTTTATCACGCAAGTTATTTTCGGGGTTTTTCGGGAAATTTACTAGCTATATGGTGCTCTTTACGCTCGCACAGCATTCATTTTATTTGCAAGACTTATTCCAGTACGCAATCCTAGGTGGCTTCAGTTTAGTAGAATTTCGTTCCATCTATGAAAATTTGAAAGATGCAGGCCAAAAACATATTACGTTGATCGGTGATCGCATCGAACAAGAACTTAACAGGGGGAACTCACAAAAATAGGGGGAAAACATCATCATGACTGCAACGATTTGGTCGACATACGGCTATCGCATTACAAGCCCATATGGCTGGCGCTCTGATCCCTTCACTGGGAATCGCACCTGGCATACAGGCATTGATTTGGTTAAATCCCATCAGGCCCCTATTCTTTCTTTTACAGACGGCACCGTGCTTCATGCACGAATGGGAATTACGGGCTCTGGCTTTGGAGGCTTTGGCAACGTCGTAGCTATCCAAGCTAATGATGGGGCTCTGTTATGTTATGCGCATCTGGATAACATCACGGTTCAAACAGGACAAGTTGTCAAAACAGGGCAGAAAATCGGTACACAAGGATCAACTGGAAGGTCTACCGGTTCTCACCTCCACTTTGAAGTACGACGCCAAACAACTCCAAGTTTCGGATTCAAAACCGATACTCACCCAGAAACCTATTTACTAAAAACCATGAAGACAGAAACAACAACAAAGCCAATCCCTATTTCCATTCAAAATAAATTCATTTGTAATGGCACTTATCTAGACGGCATGACGTATGCCCCGTTACGCCTTCTAGGAGAGCGTCTAGGGGCCAACATAACCTGGAATGGGGTGTCAGCAGCAGTAAACGGGAAACACGTGTCTGAGGCCAAAATGAAGGACGGACAATTATACGTACCTGTTCGAATTTTTGAACAGTTGCTGCATATCAAAGTGAACTGGACAGGAAAAGAAATCTATATCACTACATAAACAATAAGGAGTCCAAACATGTCAGATTATTTTATAATACTCATTGTAGTTATTTGTACTAGCGCCAGTCTGATTCTGTTTCCTAAGTTATTTCGAAATGGAATCATAAATAAAGAACGAGTAGATCATGCAAAGGTGATATTCGGAATCGTAAATATTGTCCTACAGCTCATCCACATGCAGCCAAAAGCAAAAGAACGCGCAGTTCTGATGTCAGATATCGCCAACTTAATAACTGAGTTTGTAACGGATCTGGTTGCGCACAATGGAGAAATACAAAAAGGTATAGCTCTCCAAGCATCTAAAGATGTACTAATGAAATTAGATGTCCAGCTATCTGGCGAAGAGGAACGGTGGCTTGAACTCATCATTGAAGAATGTCTCCGCTATCAACAACAACCATAGTTTCTGCATGCAAGAGGATCATTCCTTAGTTGATATGGAATGATCCCTTTCTAGAACCTTAAGATTATATTATAATTAACATCCTTCTATCATCTGCTTACGAATTAATTCGTTTCTCCCCAGTGATTTCCTGGATAGGCGCAATATTTTGTGTGAATTCCAGTGTACCTTTATACTCCCCTGCTGCATTACGTACAGCAAAGTAACGAATCAATACATACTTGTCTTTAAAACGTATCCAAAAATCCTCTGCTTCTTTGCGTCCCGCTTTGAAGTCATCAAGCAGTTGATTGACGATGTGAACGCTCTGCGGCGGGTGGCAGTTCTGAACCGTACGCCCGATTACGGACGGAGTTCGAGTAAACACACGATCCTTGCCGTGGCTGTAGTAACGAACGACATCATGTTCATCTATAAACGTTAAATCCACAGGCAGATGGTTCATCATCAGTTCCAGCTGTGCTACGGACAATATGCCTGTTTCCATACGCACAACACCATCTAACATTCCACTCGAATCCACCTTCTCGCGTGCAGGAACCCAGACTCCATTCGGCTCAGCCAAGAAGTATCCCACATCTGCGCTCTCAGCTGCTATACGAACCCATTCGTCTTCAGTTAACGTCTGCATCGCCATCGGGAATAAAATATTCTCTTCTTTGAAGATCATTTCGTTAACTTCTTGAATAATATGGCGCAGCAATTCAACTATCGCTTGCTGGCATCCGCTGCCTGCTGCGTACGCTTCTAACTGCTGTCCTGCGTCTTTTAGCATCGAACGAATGCCATCGTCCACTCCCCACATGACCTGCGTCGGGCCAAAGATACCGTATTTCTCCAAATAGGGAAACAACAGATTTTCCTTTCGGCTGTAATGCTTGTCTATTCCCCTCAACTGTGCGAGGTCTTCAAGCAGTTTGAGTTTATTCCGCTCCTGATCATCCTTATCAAATCGTTCCGTATGAAGCTCCAACTTGAATTGAACCAGCTTTTCCAGCTCGCGGTTCTCCAGCTTAAAGGTATGAATTGGATGGCCAGCTTCTTCTGTGGCTGCTGGCTGGTGAATCTCCTGTATCGATCCTTTAAATACCGCCGTATGGACGGAACACAACCGCTGTACCTCTGCCACAGGGATGCCCTCTTCCTGCATCAGTGCATGTTCCATTGCGGATATTTCGGCGACGGTGACGTCCCCAACAGCCTCCTCAAATTGACGCTTGACGTCATCAACACTCTTGCCTTCATGCAGCTGTTTGATGATGTCTTTTAACAATTGCTGTCGCATGCTTGTATTTAATCGGTCCCGTTCACGATTGTTAATGATCTCACTCATGAATAAACAGCTCCTTCCCTATAACCATGTAACCCGCTTCCTCAAAAGCTTCTATAATAACACCAATGGAAATCCCTTTAGCTTTAGCGCCTTTAGGAATTGTCATCGCACGGCCAGCCGTATTACGAATGATCGGATTTGCAATTTGGTCAAACCCCAATTGAACCATAATCGAGACAATCTCCTCATTTTCTTGGCACAATTCATATATACTTTTAGATAAATCAAGTGAGGATACACCCAATCTAATCACCCCATTTTCAAAATGAGAATACTTCTCACAAGAAATGTAACACAGGATGCAAAACCCTCTTGTGATTACAATCACTTTGATAAAAGGAGCGGGTACCTAAATGCTTCACAATCAAGTAACCTAAAGACCAGTACACAGTAATAACCGCGTCATTTCCTCTTTTTTTTGAACACAAAAAAACCGTGTTCCTGTCCTCAGGAATACGGGCTGTGTTCACTCATATAGGCAGCATATCTTTGCGCTCTGCAATTGGCCGGCATTGTCTACATACACCAACCACTGATCCATTATGATCAGCATAAAATACAAGCTTACCAGACATTTGTTTGCAATAGGAACATTTCTGTCCGCCCAACTGCTTGGCCTTGGACCTATCAATCGACACGATATTGCTGTTGGCTTCACGACTCTTGATACGCCGCAGCACAACATAGACAATCAATGCAATTGCCAAAATTACAGCTACTATGACATAAAGCAACCTTCACACCTCTTTTCAGTGTAAATCCAAAAGAAGTAATACCTCTATCGCTGCTGCTTCTTACTCCTTGGATTAAATAGAAAGTTCGAGCAACTTATTCTATGTTACCATAATTGGCTGTACGACTCCATATTCCTTCATGTTTAATTTAAAGCAAGGTTCAGATGCCGAATTAAGTTAAAGACGCCCACAACAAGCAATTGTGTAAGTAAATCGTTAGCATTATAAAAAGAGTAAGATGCAGGAATAAAGCAGGTATATTTATATATTATGAAAAGCATGTATTCGGAAGTGTAATGAGAGAGAGTGAAAACGGGGATAACTTAAGGTGTCATAAAAGTAAATTAAATTGCAGCGAGCAATAAATAATCAAGCGCTCCTTCTCATTACGGTATGAAATGACGTCAACCAACTCGTCATTTATTTATTCCTGCATCAATAATGATCATGATCAGCTTTATCGAGATTGCGCCAATTGCGCTTCATGCTCAAATTGCTGTTTATATTTTAATACTTTTTTTGTATAGGAACTATCCATTATTCCTTTATTGTCAATCCATTTCTTCGAACCAGCGCGCCCGCGGTTATATGCCAGCAGCATCGCTTTCTCCAACTGCTTGCCTTCATACTCGCCTTCCCAGTAGGTACGACATTCGATTAACTCCTCAATTCCTAACAGCACATTATGCTGAGGATTAAAGACATCAATCTTGGCTACTTCAATTTCTTTCGCCAATCTGCTGACGTTCCGTGAGTTCATTTGCACGAGGCCATAATCACTTGTGCCATTATCGTTATGATAAACAGTATGTCCATCAAAATTACTCTCTGCCTTGATCAAGCCCAGAAACGTGTAGTAGTTGATACCTTCTTTATTCGTTTCATCCCAGATCATATCTAGTACATCCTCTGGAAGCTTAATAGATGGAACATCTGGACGCATGCTGGACGTGCCAAGCACCGATACTTCCTTAGACTTAACAGCCTTCCGCTGATCAACTGGTTTTTTGGAGCCAGCCTTAGCTATAAATGAACGTGAAAAATCAATGACATAAGCATGGCTTGTCTTGAATTTTTCTAACAACAGTGCCGCCTTGTTCGTTTCTTGCTGAGTAGAAGATGTAAAAAACACTACTGCACCCAACAGAGATAGAACTATTTTAGCCATATCCAACTCCTTGAACTGTACTCCTAGAGAACTATGACTTTTCTCCTAGGGATTTGTTTCTGCCGAATACATTTTTACATTAAACCATAAATTTCAGAATAAAACACGCCTTTACATGAATTCCCATCATTATTTTTCAAAAATTTTCACATTTACGCATGCGCTTACATTAGTAAAGAAGCCCGCCACTCCTAACAAAATAAAAAAGACGACACCTGTATATACCAGATGAAATCCCACATTTTACCTCTATTTATTGTACTTTAACCTTCACCATTTTGTCGCCTTGTTTTATAGCATCGACATGTTCAACACTTTGGATGACCTGGCCAAATACAGTATTTTACGTCATCAAGATGATGGACTGCATCACTACAGATGAAAATTGTTTCCCACCTCTATCTTTGCCTGCATCAGCCATCAAATTGGAATATTGAGGAATAAACATAAGACTTGCTCATCACAACAACTATTACCGTCTTTCATTAACGAGGAGCAGGTAATGGTAGCGTGTTGATTTCATCAATAAAGTTTTTAACGTCCTTCCGTTCATCTGCATAGAGAACTCGTCATCTACTGCTGAAAGCATATAATCATTGTCTACTATATAGTAAGTTCCACATCTTAGGAAGTATATTTCCCTTCATTAGCATATTTACCTGCGGAAATAGCAGTAACTATTTTCATCCCTTTTTTAAGATCAGGTTCAACTTCTCTAAATACCAAGTTGTAGATTAATTTTATACTATCTCTAACCGGTTCTCCGTTTATGGTTTCCAATACTTTGACTCGTAAGTATGTGGAGTTATAAGGACTTCATACGAAACGCGAAGTCTAAAAAGATCGCACTTAAACAAAATGTAAATATTAACTATAATTATGAAATGGACTCAGTTATCAATTCAATCACTTCATATCTTAGTCAGATTGAAAGTCTATTAAATGAAAAAGAACAGACTATTGAAAAACTGAAACAAGAGAATGCTGATTTAAAAAGGAACAGTAGTACAGAGGATTTAGATCAACTGATGCAAATATTGAGACGAGCTAACAAAATGGGTGCAATAGATAAAGGTATGAAAACTGGTTAACATTAAAAGGGTTATCAGTTAGCCATAAAAAGTGCCAACGAGATAACCCTTATATTATTTAATTAATATGATCTAGCAGCTGAAGAGTATGAGTAATCCCAACCACCATCTCCGTCATTAGATACAATCTTTATTGTGTAATCGCCTTCCTTTTTTGGTTTCGTATCCAGCAAAACACGCCAGTTGTTTCCCGCATTAGTTTTGCCCGAAGCAAACTCATTGTTATCTGGATCATAAACTACGAGCTTCATTCCTTTTTTGTTGTCGTCTCCTAAGTATATTCTAAAGTTAGCACCGTCTGACTTATTGTAAGTAAAAGAATATTCAACTTCTCCACTACTTGGCAGCACGCCATCCTTAGATTCATACCCTCCAAGAAGTTTGATAGTTTTGATTGAATTCATGTTAGCATTGTAGGAATGGTTACTTTGGGCGAAGATGCTGGTAGGAAGGATTAGTAATGATAAAGCTGCGGTCAATACGATTAACTGTTTTTTCAAGGGTACACTCTCCTACATATTATAGTGATGTATTGGATTGTGTTTATCTAGGAATATTTTAACAATTAAAACCACTTTAATCAACCACCATCTAATTATTTACTAAAAAGATTTCATCAAAATAGTCTTTTCTATAAATGTATTAATCTCAGTTAAAAGTAACATTTTATTGTTTTATTGTTTTATTGTTTTATTGTTTTCAAACTTTTTTGTATATTATGTTATTTCATCCTGCAATAATTACACTTGTTCAAGATTCTTGTTTTCTTTATAAAATCTAATTGCGCCTTGAGTATAAGATATTCTATGAAGTAGATTATCTTTAGTTGGAATCGTCATAATAAAACAGTAGAAAATCTATCCCTTGTATTCACACCAAATGTAACCCATTTACTCGCTCCACTCATCTTATTATTTATAATCCAACACAGTTGTTTTTCGTGACCATGACCATCATGCTATGTCACTAAGTTCTGACCATTGTTTTCGTGGAGTTTCATCATGATAAGTAGGCTTATGCATAATAAGCCTTTTCATAATCCATTTGTCCTTATTTTTTATTTTGATAACCATGCATTTTAGTCCATCTCCCTTATTCTATATAATAGTTTATTCATCAAACCTAAAAGCAAAATAAAGCAAAATCTAGATTCTCAGAACCGTTAACACCTTTGATTTTGCGTAATGACATCCTGGATCGGCTACAGTAAGTTGGACAGAAAAACCAGCTAATACTTGCCAATGATTTTGTCTTGGTGATTTTTGTTCTTATTGTATCTAAAACTTGAGCTTGATGATTACATGAAATGGTTTAATCTTCACCGTGTTCATGGAACCCTAGGTTATTTAAGCTCTATCGAGTTCAAGAAACGAGCCCTTAAAAAAGTAGTCTGATTTAGTGTTGACAATCCATTGTACTCTCTTAATTATAGGGTTAGTTATTTACTTATATTTTTGTAATTTTTCCCATAAAATTTGATCATGTAAAAACAATGTATCAATGCCATCAGAAAAGTAATAATCGAGGACTTGCATCCATATCCTATAAAGTATGAGTTTAATTGTTTAGATACTTGTTCGATCAAAACAATTTTAGGAGGGATTTGCATTGCTCAAGAAACAAATTATTACCGCTTTAGTATCAGCCTCTGTAACCATAATGATGGTTATGCCTGCTGCTGCACTACCTACTAATGTATCTCAGTCTCATTTAAATTCTATAATTAAACCTTTTTACTGTCCAACATGTAATGCGGTCGGAATAGCATATGCTAAAAAAGATTACAAAAGAAGCGACTTTACTACTAGTTCTACAATTCAATACAATGGTTCTACATACTATTTTTCAAGTATTGATGATAATTTAACCACTAATACACATTGGTGGACTATATGGATCAAACAATAATGAAGTAACGAATGCTTGAGATTGTCTATTAAGACATTAGACAATCTCAAGCAATTCTGTTTTCCACTTTCATCACGCTACAATAAAACAATGGTAAGCCCATTTCATCGCATTCTAATGTATCTCCTATTTTATAATTCTCAT
This sequence comes from Paenibacillus sp. ACRRX, assembly GCF_022346885.1. Classification (GTDB taxonomy): domain Bacteria; phylum Bacillota; class Bacilli; order Paenibacillales; family Paenibacillaceae; genus Paenibacillus_B. The sequence continues at coordinate 669,640 of NZ_JAKRNK010000001.1, read as the reverse complement.
ATTTATAATAAACTTGATTTTCCAACCCATAATAATATCACCCCTTCCTATATAAGAGTCCTTTCATCATATTACTTCCATTAACTTAGTTGTACTTATGCATGTGTTTTTCTTTGTATTAAACCTCTCCCGTGAAACAATCTGTTAAAAGATCGTCTAAATACGGCTTAAACTTTTTAAAGGCGCCAAGATATTCAGCAAAGAACAACTCCAATAATGTTTCAACCATGTCATCCTTCTCCTCTTGAAGTCCTGCTCAACTCTTTCTTTGATCTCATCTACTACTCGATCCGTATAAACTTGGGATCGACCCGTGGTCTCGGTATATCAGTAGAATTCTTTACCAATTGAATACTTAATGCGGAGGATCGCGATCATCATAAATCTCCAAAGTATAAATGAATACATCAAAACTTATAATGGTCCGTCTAGATTTATGTTGACATTGGGTATCTATTTGACCTTAAGTTGCTCAAGAAACACTAATTTCTCGCATAAATATTTCTCTACCATCTCTTTGGCTTTATTCAACAATTCATCAATAATCATTTTAATGTCAAACATTTCTTTGAGTTCTTTTATTTTCATACATCAATAATCGAATTTACATATGCTTTCTGTTCATCACTTAGCCTATTTCATAATTCTTGCACAAACTGATCCTAAACCTCTTTCGCGATTGTGTTCATGGAGTCAATTGCTTGTTGTTTGAGCACATCTGACGCATCTTTTAGTTGCTGCCACGCTACGTTAATTTCTTCTTGGGTTCCTCCATCAGCTTCAGCTATCATGCACCGTGCTTTGTCCTCAACAATGACAAGTTTATCTGTAACTTCTGTCCAGTCACTTTTCGCGAATTGCGTTTTCTGCCAACTACTCCCAATTGCACACTTATTGGCTTTTTCGCCCAATCCCAGTTCTATCTGCTAAATCAGTATCCACTTCTTGAACCGAATCAATGACACCTTCAGTAGAAACCTTAATTTTTTGGACATCCCATACTAACCCATCCATAATTTGTATATTTCCTCAAAGTCATGATCTGCCCACATTTTTATTCTGATTTCATTCATAACACAGTACAGTCTCCTTCATTAAATTTTTAATCGCGTTATCTTAGATTCATCTTTTTACTCATAAATTCACCAAAAAAATTTCTCATCGTATCCCAATCAATGTCACTATATTCTTTTACAATCCATAAAGCTTCCCCATATCATTGAAGCTTGAATTTCTGTAGACTTATCTTTTCCATTGTCACTATAAAGCCAATTTTCTAGTTTAAAGTAAGCAGTCATAATGCTATTACACGGTTCGAGCATATCTTCACAAGCTGCCAGTGTTTCAAACAAAATTTTATAGATTATTCATGTGATAAATTCGCGTAGCCCTTACCATCAACAAAATTAATAATGTGAGTGTCGTTTATTCTTCTAGTAACTTTATTCACGATTTAATACCACCAATTTCATTAAGATGAAATAATCTTTTTAATTGTATATGCTCTTTGTACATATTCGGGTGTAATTTTTTTAATTCAAAATATATATGCATATACTCTTTGTTTTGATACAATAGTTAAAATATTACTATCTAAACTGACCATTTCACACCTTTTCTCTACAGACACTCCATAAATTAGAAGGGAGGTGAATTTAATGAAAAAGGTAGTACTGATCCTATTTTTAGCATTCTTCTCTTTCTCTACTAACGCACTTGCTGCCTATACTGCAACATCACATGATTTGACAGTTAGCCAACCTGCTCAACATAAATTAAGTGTTGGCCTATGGAGTTCTACGAATGAAACCGTTGAGCTATCGCTTTATTCCAAAGGGCCCTCCGGTCAACTTCATAAAGTATTCTCAACTACCGTGAATATCGGACCCACCACTCCAAGTCCTGTTGAGTTTTCAGTAGGTTATCTTAGTTCAGGAACTTATGTCCTTAAAGGACAATTCCAAGGATCTTATGGTAGTCTAGGACCTGTTAGTTTACATCAAGTATATTAATAAATTGCATAGAGATGAATACGGCCAAGCATATTATTCTATGTTTGGCCGTATTCGTTTCTCCTGAATCTATTAACTCTTTGTAACAATGTGTTAATTCTTCAAAGTCGCTTCTACAAATATGCAATTTACTCCTTATAAATATTCAGATTAACTCTTTTAATAGATTACTATATTTATTTTTTACTCTTTATATATCATCAAAGATTATCTTCAAAGGATCATTTCCTGTTTTGTCTTCTCTTTACCCAATGAATTGAACTTCCTAATAAATATGTGTTTATTTCTTCTTCAAATTCCTGAGATTTATGATTACAAATACAATCAAAATGTTCATTTTTGACTATTGCTTCTTATGAATCAGCTTCAACCTCCATAACATATTCGCTTTGTCTGTTATACATGAGAAAGCTTTAATCCACACAAGGCTTTTGAAAGTGTCTACTTGAAGGGGATAATACCAAGTTGCCATCGGCTTATGACGCTTGCCCTTATGCCGTAATGCGTTGACTCCCGCTCCGAGGCGCCCTCGTATAACCATCTGTAGATCGTTTCGAAGCACACGAAAGGTTTCCCTTTGGAACGACGTTTCTCGGCGACCTGCTCTGGTGACCAAGTCTCCTGCAGTTTAAGATTGAGTCCTTCGGCAAGTGCCCTGGTATATTTGCCTACAGACACGCTAGAAGCTCTCCGCTCATGGCTCTTTGTTATTTTAGCCGTCGCACTTCATATTACAATCCGTCATTTTCAAAAAGAATCATGACCGTGTTAAAGCTCGATAAGAATATTACAGATCATGTTAACGTTGTATTAGATACTGCTGATATCGCTACTGACTATATACGAGATAAGGAGAAGTTGGCTTTAGATACAATAAACAAAGTTTTATAACGAATTGAGTATTACTATAACAGAAGAAGAGCAACGATTGATTGAGATCATAGTTATAGAAGGCTTGTCTTTCAGTAAGTAAATATTTATACAACTATATCCATTTTATCAATTCTGATATAGGGGTATTTTTTAAAGAAGAGATCATTTTAAAGACTAATGCTGAGATTTCCTTTGTTAAATCATTACTTGTTTTCTTCGACCTTATATTCCATCCAGTTCAAATCACCAACGTTATCTTTTATAAAAAGGCTTCCTGTTTTTTTATTAATAAATATCGTTAAACCTTGATGTGCTTTATCATCTGATCCTGTAACTGAATTTGTTGACTCGAAATCTTTCTCATCGTACGTGTCTGACTTGTATATCTCGAATAGCGGGTATTTTTTTCCCTCAAACATGATCCATCCAGCGGTCAAGCCCTCACTTAACATTGGGTCTCTTGGTGCTTTTACATTGCTTAGAGCGTCCGAACAACCTGAACTGAAAATGGATATGAGAACTATTATTATCAAACCAACACGTTTAATAGTCATTTGTCACCTTTCCTTTAAGGCCCAACACCATACCAATGTGTGCGTCCAGATAACAGGTTTTTATGCTCTGTATGCCACTTACAGTATCGCTTCCTTTCTGTTTAGCTTCAACAGCATGGGCAATTTGAAAACTCGGCAAAGAAGCCGTTAGTACCAACAAGGAAACGGAAATCATCAAACCAATTCTCTTCAATTGCATTTCATCCTCTCTTCTCCTCATATAGTAGATTCATCATCATCTTACAGGTTCAGGAAGAGAAGGTGGAACGAAAATCAATATAGAGGTTTCCACATTTTAATAGCGCGAACATTCTGCGGGAACACAATCTAAAAGTTAGTTAAATGAGTATCGCTGGTTTTATTAAATCCTTTTGCTTGACTTTCAATGTATTAACTATTTTAGAATAATTTTATGTACAAGGAACGACTTAATGATAAGATGAGATCTACTTTTCAGCATATAAAAAATCCTCTTAGAGCATTGAAATGCACACTAAGAGGATTTTTATATGCTGCTGCTTATGCTACTTCAACTTTAGCCATTTTGTCGCCTTGTTTAATGGCATCAACATGTTCAACACCTTCGATGACTTGGCCAAATACAGTATGTACGCCATCAAGATGCGGGAATGCATCATAACAGATGAAGAACTGGCTGCCGCCTGTATCTTTACCTGCATGTGCCATTGACAAAGCACCTTTAACGTGTTTGTGCGTGTTTCCAGCTGTTTCACATTTGATTGTATAACCTGGACCACCAGTGCCTGTACCATTAGGACAACCACCTTGAGCTACAAAACCTTTAATTACACGGTGGAAGGACAGACCGTTATAGAATCCTTCGTTCGCCAATTTTTCAAAGTTGGCAACTGTGCCTGGAGCTTCATTTTCGAACAATTCAATGACAACTTGGCCGCCGTTTTCCAGCGTGATGTTTGCTTTTTTCATTATAATAAACATCCTTTCTCATATACGAAATAAACACACCGTGTACAGTATATCATTGCAGGTGGACTCAACACAACAAACACGTCATGACTACAGCCAGAACGAAATCAATTACAACCTGATTTCATCCAAGCTTAGCAACTTCACTTAATCAAAAGCAACACCGAGCCAAGGAGAATTCTCCTATAGCTCGGTGTAGATCATTCGTTATACACCAGCAACAGCGAACAAAGTCACAACGCACTAATTAGCAACAGTTGCGCCTGCTTCGACTATCGCAATTATTATTGACTGACTAACACTTTCTGCAATCTTGCCGGAATGACGTCCTTACCTACGATGTCTTGGTGTGTCTCGCGGCCAACAACGAGGTCCGCTTGACCATTCTGTACAAATACAACTGCAGGCTTACGAATTCGGTTATAGTTGCTTGCCATTGCATAATTGTATGCGCCTGTACAAGATACCGCCAACAGATCGTTCTGCTGTACAAGCGGTAACGATAAATCCCAAATGAGCATATCACCGCTCTCACAGCATTTACCTGCAATAGATACTACTTCTTCGGCACTCTCATTAGCCCGATTAGCAAGCAAAGCTTCGTAGCGGGATTCATACAAGGCTGGGCGAGGATTGTCCGTCATCCCGCCATCAACCGCAACGTATTTGCGTACGCCCGGTATTTCTTTAACAGAACCGACTGTATACAAAGTTGTCCCTGCATCACCAACGATGCTGCGTCCTGGCTCAACCCAAATTTCAGGCAATGTCTCATTCAAATTTGCAAAGTGAACTTTCACCGCATCCGTAATCGCCTTAACGTAATCTGCCACGGCAAGTGGTGTATCTCCTTCAGTATAGCGAATGCCAAACCCGCCCCCCAAATTCACAACCCGGAAGCTGACGCCTGACTGCTCCTTCACTTGACGAGTGAATTGAGCAACCCGTTCAACCGCCATTTGGAAACCTTCTACTTCAAAGATCTGTGACCCTATGTGAGAGTGAACTCCCAATAGATCCAAACCTTCAGCTGCAGCTGCCTGCTGAACCGCTTCATAGGCTGTGCCATTGCCGATATCAAAGCCGAACTTGGAATCCGTCTGTCCCGTGGAAATGTATTCATGTGTATGTGCTTCTACGCCGGGTGTTACACGAAGTAATACACTAACCTTCCGTGCCCGCTGCTTGGCCATCACATTCAACAATTGTAGTTCAGTGAAATTATCTACCACAAAGCATCCGATATTCGCCTCAAGCGCCATCTCAATCTCATCTGGTGTCTTGTTATTGCCATGGAAATGGATACGATGGGCCGGAAAGCCCGCCTGCAGCGCCGTATACAGTTCACCGTCAGACACAACGTCCAAAGACAAGCCCTCTTCATCCACAAGTCTGCACATCGCCATTACACAAAATGCCTTGCTTGCATAAGCAACCTGAAACTTTAATCCAGAGGCTCGAAATGCCTCCATATATTGGCTACTACGCTGTCTGACTAACTGCTCATCTACAATATAAAGCGGCGTGCCAAACTGGGCTTTAAGATCAGTCACATCACAACCGCCAATCGTTAAATGTCCTAGTTCATTAATCGTGCTAGTTCCATGTAAATACACTGTCCATTCCCCATTTCCTGTACCATTTCCAATAGTTATTCATTACCAAAATTATAACAGGAAAGTTCCAATTCACAGAATGGACTAATGTGCACAACATTTGCATTAATCCTCAATCAGGAATCGGAATTCGGACGCATTTTGGATGCGTCTTTTGTCTTGTTAAAGCTAGGCCGCTCCTTAGACAACAAGAAAGGCTGGCGTACAAAGATGTTGTAGAGCGCCTTTGCATTAAAAGGAATAAAGGGCCACAAGTACGATGAGTTGTACGAGCGATGCAATGCCAGAAATACGATAAATAGTGTAATGCCGATAATAAAGCCCGGCACCTTAAAGGCTGCGACGGCAACCAACAGCATCAGTCGAATAATCCGATTCGCCAGTGCCAGTTCATAACTCGGTGTCGCAAACATCCCCACTGCCGCCACGGCCATATATAGAATGACCTCGTTCACAAATACGCCGGTCTTTACCGCTATATCACCAAGAAGAATCGCGGCCACTAGTCCCATCGCGGTTGCAAGCGGCGTAGGTGTATGCACAGCAGCCATCCGCATCAGATCAACGCCTAGCTCTGCAAGCAAAAACTGCAAAATGATCGGAAGCTTCGCGGACTCCTGCGGACCTAGAATTTGAAGGGCAGCAGGCTTCAGCCCGGGCTCCATAACCATTAGCAGCCATAACGGAAGCAGAAACAAGGATGCGAAAATACCTGCGAACCGAACCCACCTTAAGTAAGTCCCCATAAACGCAGTCTGTCGATTCTCTTCCGCATGCTGGCAAAGATCAAAAAAGGTCGTCGGCAAAATCATAACAGAAGGTGAAGTATCTACAAACAAGACGATACTCCCATCCATCAAATGAGAAGCGACTGAATCTGGACGCTCTGAATAACGCACAAGCGGATATGGATTCCATCCTTTATTAATAATCGCTTCTTCCAACTGTTTATCCGCAAGCGGTAAGCCTGACAAATTAACCTTTTTAATCTTATCCCTGACAGACTTCACCATCTGCATATCCGCAATGTCATCGATATAGGCTATGCAGACATCCGTTCGAGTGCGACGGCCCACCTGCACCATCTCATATTTGAGTCCCGGATCCCGCAAACGACGTCTGACTAAGGTTACGTTCGTTAACAAAGTCTCGGTAAACCCATCTCGTGCCCCTCGCACGACTCTTTCGAGCGAAGGCTCCTCTGGCCCTCTTCCTGGAAATGTCTTCACATCCACAATAATTGCTGCCGCCTCATGTTCAATAAAAAAGGCGCTGCACCCCGACAATACCTTGTTAATCGCCTCGCTCATTTTGGTTACTTTCTCCACTTGGATATGGGGAATGTAACAGTCAAAAAACGATTTAAAGGCGTTCGCACTTACTTGAGACTTGTCTAACATCGTGAGCCGGGCCAAAATCATCGTCATCACTTCGTCCTTGGCAAACCCATTTATGTAGAACAATCCTACATTACGCTGACCAAATGTCATCTCACGAAACATAATATCAAATGACTTGCCGAATCCGACTACATCCGTTAACGTACGTTTCGTGTCCTTTAATCGCCTTGGAATCGCATCATCTTTCTGCCAATATAGGATTGAAGCAACCAAGTCGTTTGAAAGTTCATGTTCTCGTTTATAACGATGCTCTTCTGATTCTGATGGCTTATCGCTGTCGCCTTCAGTGTGCGATCCGTAAGCCTTTGCTTCAGCTGCTGCCTTGGATTCAGATTGGCTGTCTTGATGGTGATTGGCTTGCTGATCTTTATTGTCATCCTCTGTATGATAGTCCCCCTGCTTCCCTCCCTGCTTGTGCTGTTCGTGCTGCTTATTCTGCTTGAGCTGTTCGTGTGATGATGTATTGCCTGAAGTAAGAGCGGATTCGTGGTTAGACTCCTCCCTATCGCGGTAGTTATCAGGAATCTGTTCCTCGTGTCCTGACTGCATGGATGATGGATGATGATTATCTCCTTGCATGTGGATACTTCCACCAGACTGGTTACCACTTTGACTAGCATCCGATACATAGCTGTTTCTAAATCCTGCAAATGTATAGGGACGACTATTGTCACGCTGCCTGCCAGGTGATCCTTTTCCTTGCTCAGCACCTTCCTCCTTATGCTGTTGATGATAATCAGCGGTTAGCGATTGTTGATAGCGGCGTGTAGAATGTGTATTCATGGGCACTTGCTGATTTGATGCCAATTCATGTGAGCTATTGTTTCTGGATTGATGGCCTTGCTGAGAACTTTCCATCGTACCAAGTCTTGACGCTTGATGCCGGGACGATCCCGCGAGCGAAGATTGAAGACCTTCACCGTCACTATTGTTTTCTTTGCCGCCTGTTGTCGTTGTGCTTGACATCTTTACCCTCCTAAAACATGTTCATTGCGGTCAGTGAACGAACATACCGGAATGGTATTAGTATGGAACAGTTACATCATCTTCATGAGCGATAAATAAATAAAAAACCGTTCTATCACTCCTGACTGGCAGTGAGACGAACGGTTTTGTTGGACAGTCCTGCTATTGTGCAATTTGCGCCTTGATGGACTGTAATATTTTTTTCTCTAAACGTGACACTTGAACCTGTGATATTCCTAATCGACTAGCTACCTCAGACTGGGTTTGATCCCGGAAATACCTTAAATATACAATTAACCGTTCACGCTCGTTCAGTCCTTCAATCGCCTCATTTAACGCAAGCTTGTCAAACCAGCGATCCTGTGACTCGTCAGCAATCTGGTCCATCAACGTGATTGGATCGCCGTCATTCTCGAACACCGTCTCGTGAATCGATGTAGGCGGCTTGTTCGCCTCTTGGGCAAAGACCACGTCTTCAGGCGTGACGCCAAGTTCAGACGCCACCTCGCTAATCGTAGGCAGCCGTCCCAGTGTCTTCGACAGCTCGTCCTTCATCTTTCTGACCTTATTTGCCATTTCCTTAAGCGAACGGCTTACCTTTAGTGTTCCATCATCTCTAAGAAAACGTTGGATCTCTCCGATAATCATCGGCACCGCATAAGTCGAAAATTTCACGTCGTAGGACAAGTCGAATTTATCAACGGATTTCAGTAAGCCGATACAGCCGATCTGAAACAAATCCTCAGGTTCATAGCCCCGATTCATAAAACGTTGTACGACAGACCACACCAACCTGATATTGCTGTTTACAAGCCGTTCACGGGCTAATCCGTCTCCCGACTGGCTTAAAGCAATGAGCCGCTTAACCTCCGCGTCGTCCAAGTACGCATTTGACGATTGCTTCATATCCACTTTCATGGCTTCAACCCCTAATTATAAAGCGCTTTTTTCGATTCAATCCGCTTTTTCATGCGAATACTCGTACCGGCGCCGAGTTCAGTGCTGACTTCGAACTCGTCCATGAAATTTTCCATAATCGTAAATCCCATACCGGAGCGCTCCATATCTGGCTTTGACGTATACAACGGCTGTCGTGCCAAGTCAATATCTTCGATTCCATGGCCTTTATCCGACACAGTAATCGTCACTTCCTCACCCTTGATCTCCGCTGAAATCGTAACTTCACCATCTGGGTCATTGTCGTATCCATGGATGATACAGTTGGTAACTGCTTCCGAGATCACTGTCTTCATATCAGTAAGTTCTTCTAATGTTGGGTCAAGCTGAGATACGAAGGCAGCTACCGTGACACGTGCGAAGGATTCATTCTCCGAACGACTTGAAAATTGAAGGCTCATTCTGTTCGTTCCCGAGTGCTTCATTATGATACGACCTCCAGACCGGTAAGCGCGGTGCGCTCGTTATCATACACACTTACAATTTTGAATAAGCCTGACAACTCGAACAAACGGCTTACCGCCGGGTTCATGTCACATACAACCATTCTGCCGCCTTTTGCTTTGATCAGCTTGTAACGTCCTAAAATAACACCTAAGCCCGAGCTGTCCATAAAAGTAAGATCTTTTAAACTAAGCACCACATGGTTTATTTGGCCACGCTGAATTGCCTCATCCAACTGGATGCGTACTAGCTCAGATGTGTGGTGGTCCAGTTCTCCCCGAAGCCGGGTAATTAATACGTTACGTTGATGCACTAGCTCTACCTGCAAATTCATGCGTCTCACTCTCCTCCCGCGATGCTGAACGATTTCGTGATAGCGCATGCCAATTCCTGCCTGCCGACAAAACTAGAAGCTACATCTGTTTAGTTGACAAAAAACAACTTTCCACACGTGCGTTTAAACATCGTCCACCAGCCTGCTTTTTCAATCGTTTGAGCCGATTCGACAGGAAATTCTTTAACGACTTTTTCACCTTGATACACGACTATTTTGCCAATCGACTGACCTGCAGCAATAGGTGCTTTGATTGATTCAGGTGCGATCAGCGCATACCGAATTTGATTGGACGCCTCACCCTTTTTGAGCAGGACATGATAAGGACGTTTTGCTGTTAGCTCCAACTTTTCATTCATGCCCTTTTCAATACGAATCTCACCAATACGATCGCCACTCTTTATTAGTGGCACATTGGTATACTGAGCGAAGGCGTAGTCGAACAATTGAGATACTTCGCTGTTGCGTGTCTTCGTATTCGGTTCGCCAAGCACAACCGCAACTACTCGCATATTATCCCGTTTCGCTGTAGCTGACAGACAATATTTTGCTTCAGACGTATAACCCGTCTTCAAACCATCAGCGCCAGAATAAAAGCGAACAAGCTTATTCGTATTAACGAGCCAAAATTTCTTATCTGTATGCTGTCTAAGATAATCTTCATACGCGCCAGTGAATTTTGTGATTTCTGGATATTGCAGCAGCGCCTGCGACATCAAAGCTATATCAAAAGCAGAAGTATAGTGATTATTAGCTGGCAAGCCGTTGCAATTTACAAAGTGGGTATCTTTCATCCCCAGTTGCTTCGCTTTTTCATTCATCATTTGAACAAATGCCTGCTCAGAACCTGCGATTTTTTCTGCCATTGCAACAGAAGCATCATTACCAGATGCCATCGCAATTCCCTTTAACATCTCTTGAACCGTCATCTCTTCACCCGGCTCCAAGAAGATCTGCGATCCACCCATAGATGCGGCGTACTCACTGGTTCTAACCTTATCCGTCATTTTCAGTTTTCCATCTTTGACAGACTCCATAATAAGCAGCATCGTCATTATTTTTGTGATACTAGCTGGTGGCAGACGGTCATGACTGTTTTTATCGAAAATTACTGTCCCTGTGTCCGCATCCATTAACACCGCAGAACGTGCGCTCGTTGCTAATTGCAGCGCATTCGTTTCATTGGTTGCTGTTGGCATCGTGAGCTGACCATTATTCGGCAGCAGGGCGGAGTCTGAATAATCAGGTGGCACGTCCGCCGAATAAGCAGCTGCTTGACCTGGAAGCAGCAGCGCCGCAAATACGATCATCGTTATACACGTGCGATTCCATGGATTCAAAAGATTCCCTCCTATACCTCTAAAAGGTGATGCATCATCCGTTCGATCCGTTTCTAGAGTGAAGCTCACCCGCTATGTAGAACAGGTGACCAGAAGACAGATGTGCCTGTTATTCATTGTTGTCCACAAAGAAGTAAAATATTCCAACATAGGAAATGTGCTGCGCAAAAAAGGCATACCCTAAACCAAAATGGTCTAGGGTATGCCTTATAGTCCTCTATTGTAAGTAAATAATTAGGTTACACAAAACGTTGCACGCCATCTTTTGTTACGATTGCATAAACGAGCGGCTTCGGCGGAACAGGCTCTGCAGATAATTGATATGCCTGCAGGATGCGCGCCTTTGCCTCGTCTACCCGCTTCTCGTCGTTGACATGAAGAATAGCAAGCACGTCACCAATTTGTACTTGATTACCGACTTTCTTGCGCAAATCAAGACCAACTGCAAGATCGATGATACTATCTTTCGTTTCACGCCCTGCACCCAACAGCATAGCTGCAATCCCAATGCTTTCGGCTTCGATACCAGCAACATATCCAGCTTGTTCCGCTTGTACTTCAATGCGCTTCGCTGCATGTGGAAGCTTATTTGGATCAGTAATCATCTCAACGTCGCCCTTCTGGGCTTCGACTAGCTGCTTTAACCGATCCAATGCTGATCCATCTTGAATATGCTGCTCAAGCTTGCCTCTCGCTTCCTCTACGCTGTTTGCTTGTCCACCAAGTACAAGCATGTGTGAACCAAGAATTAAGGATAATTCATGAAGGTCCTCAGGACCTTCTCCTCGTAACGTCTGGATGGCTTCTTCCACTTCAAGCGCATTACCAATCAAATGCCCAAGTGGCTGATCCATATCCGAAATGATCGCAACCGTATCCCGGCCAACCTCTGTTCCAATATCCACCATTGCCTGCGCCAACGCAATGGAATCGTCCAACGTTTTCATGAATGCGCCACTGCCTGTCTTCACGTCAAGTACAATCGCATCGGCACCTGCTGCAATCTTCTTGCTCATAACCGAACTAGCAATAAGCGGAATAGACTCTACAGTCGCCGTTACATCACGCAAACCATACAATTTCTTATCAGCAGGCGTAATATTTCCGCTCTGACCAATGAGAGATACGCCGATATCATTAACTTGTCGGAAGAAATCTTCACGGGACAGTTCTACCTGGTACCCTGCTATTGCTTCAAGCTTATCAATCGTTCCGCCTGTGTGCCCCAGTCCTCTACCTGACATCTTAGCGACAGGCACACCTGCGGCCGCAACCATTGGTGCAAGCACCAATGTTGTCTTATCACCTACACCGCCTGTAGAATGCTTGTCCACCTTAATTCCCTGAATAGGACTTAAGTCGATCTGATCACCCGACTTGGCCATCTCTAGAGTGAGCTGAGCAGTCTCTTGCGCAGTCATTCCTTTAAAAAATATGGCCATTGCCCAAGCCGCAACCTGATAGTCAGGAACCTCTCCATTGCTATAACCTTGAACCATAAATGTAATTTCTTCGTTTGTTAAAACATGACCTTCACGTTTCTTATGAATGATATCAACAGCTCTCATCGGATGTGTGCCTCCCTAGTTGGTTCAATCGTATTGTATGCCAATGGCAGTTACATGTTCGCATATAATGTCATATGTCATTAGGCCATCGCAGGAATAATATCAAGCACCAATTGCAAGAATTGGCCTTTTACTTTCTCTGCAGTCTCCATTACTTCAGCATGCGACAACGGCTGATCCAGAATACCCGCAGCCATATTGCTGATGCAAGAAATGCCAAGCACTTCGATCCCGGCATGACGTGCTACGATCACCTCGGATACCGTGGACATGCCTACAGCATCTCCGCCTAAAGCTCTTAGCATTCGAATCTCGGCAGGTGTCTCATAGTTGGGTCCTAACAAGCCTGCATACACACCTTCCTGGAACGTAAAGTTATGGCGCGCCCCGACTTCTTTTGCTATCGTACGCAGACGTCGGCTGTATGCCTCCGACATATCGGGGAAACGAGCTCCAAGCTTGTCATCATTGGCACCCGTTAGCGGATTCTGCCCCGTCATATTCAGGTGATCGCTAATAAGCATTAAATCACCTGCCTGGTAAGTCATGTTAATACCGCCTGCCGCGTTGGTAACCAGCAGCTGCTTCACTCCGATTGCTTTCATGACCCGTACCGGGAATGCCGTCATCTCAGGACCGTATCCCTCATACATATGAAAACGGCCTTTCATCATTACAACCGTCCGGCCTTTAATAGTACCAATCAAGAGTTCGCCCGCATGCCCCTCTACCGTCGATTGTGGAAAATGAGGAATCGCCTCATAAGCAATGGTAACTGGATTCTCTACCAATTCTGCAAGCACACCTAGTCCAGAGCCTAATATCAAGCCTACCTCTGGCTCAGATGGAATTTGCTTACGGATATATTCCGCAGCTTCCTGAATATGCGTATACGCCAATACCTTTAAACTCATCTTAACAACCTCCCGCTCCCATGATTTATATCGTTATTCTATAACTCCTTTAAGAAACTTTTTCCAATCTGCGGCATCACAACATTAAAGTTGTCAGCTATCGTCGCGCCTAAGTCCGCATACGTCTCGCGAATACCGAGCGAACGACCAGGTTGGAGCGAGGGACTGTAGATCAACAACGGAACATATTCTCTCGTATGATCCGTCCCCGCATGAATAGGATCGTTGCCATGATCAGCCGTTATGACAAGCAAATCGTCCGGTCCTGTTCGCTCCAACAGAGCTGGAACTGCGAGGTCAAATTCTTCCAATGCTTTCGCATATCCATCCGGATCACGTCTGTGGCCATATAGGGAGTCAAAATCCACCAAATTAGTAAACAGCAAGCCTTCAAATGCTTGTCCCATCTGTTCGATTGTGATCTCAATCCCATGCTGGTTGCTCTTGGTTGGATAACTGGCACTGACCCCTTCACCTGTAAAAATATCGTTGATCTTGCCAACTGCAATTACATCCTTTCCTCCGTTGTGAAGCGCATTCATAACGGTTGGAGAGGGTGGTTTTACCGCATAATCGTGACGGTTGGACGTTCTTGTAAAGTGGCCCGGTTCGCCAACATATGGACGAGCTATCACACGCCCTAACGTATAAGGTTCAACTAACGTGAGCTTACGTGCAATCTCGCAAGCTCGGTACAGTTCTTCAAGCGGGATAACTTCCTCATGCGCTGCTAGCTGGAACACGCTGTCTGCTGACGTGTAGACAATCCATGCGCCTGTCTTCATCTGTTCCTCACCGTATTGAACAAGTACATCCGTGCCTGAAGCAGGCTTGTTGCACAACACTTTGCGTCCAGTCGCTTCCTCAAATTGCTGAATAAGCTCATCAGGAAAACCTTCTGGGAACGTATTAAAAGGTGTCGTAATATGTAATCCCATCAGTTCCCAATGGCCTGTCATTGTGTCTTTCCCCGCCGATATTTCTGCCATTTTGCCAAAGATGCCTGTTGGCTGCTCTACTTCCTCCACCGCTCCCAGATTCGCGATATTCGCTAAACCGAGACGCTGCATATGGGGAATCTTGATCGTAGGTACACGTTCGACTATATGCCCAAGCGTATGGGCACCTGCATCTCCAAAGCTAGCTGCATCAGGTAGTTCTCCAATCCCGACACTATCTAGCACAATTACAGTTATTCTGCGAAAACGCTGGTTGTCAGCTTGGCTCATCACTAATCACTCCTCTGTGTATTCCTGATTAGTCTGTGTTATGTGAACGCTCTCCATTCTACACATGCCAAGCCTGATTCAATGCTAACTGTTAGGTGGCTTTCTCGCCCGAGGATGCGAAGTCGTATACACTTCTTTCATGCTGAGTCGCTCTCCATAATGAGCATAGCGCTGTGTTGTCGAGACATCCGCATGCCCAAGCATTTCTTGCACGGCTCTTGCGTCCGCACCGTTATTCAGCAGATGCGCCGCAAAAGACTGTCTTAGGGAGTGTGGGGTAAATGGAATGTCCCACGATAATTGATTCGTATATTTTTTTACTATTTTCCAGAAACCTTGCCGTGTTATTCTCTGGCCTCTCGTATTCACAAACAACGCTTGCTTCTGTGCATCTGTGTTATCCAACATGGATAGCTCAGCATGCTGCAAATTCATTACAAATTGAGGCCTGGCTTGATTCATATATGTATCAAGCGCCTCGATTGCAACCTGACCAAGCGGGATAATCCGCTCTTTCTGATTCATAATACTGCGTAGAAATGCCAAGTTCAGATGCACATCATCGCAGTTCAGTGCAATAAGTTCTGAGATTCTTACTCCTGTGCCATAAAGCGTTTCCAACATTGCTCTATCCCGGATACCTTGCGCAGTGTCTGGATCAGGTGCACTTAACAATTGCTCTACTTGTTCAATAGTAAGTAAATGTGGAGCTTTGCGCTCAGCCTTTGGCGTATCCACACCCAGTGTCGGATCCGTTCTAACAAGTCCTTCACGGTGCATAAACAAAAAGAATGATCTTATCGTTGCCTTATGCCTTGTGACGGTAGAGGCCGCTCTGCCTTTCGTGCGCAACTGAACGATATATCGTGAAATATGGAGTGCCTGTACTTCAGACGCGCACTGTAAGCCTTCTGCGAGTGCATAAATAAGGAAGGCATGCATGTCCCGCATGTACGCATCGCGAGTATGGTCTGATAGATGACGTTCCTCCTTTAAATGGGTATCATACTGCTCCAACTGTCGTTCCAATTGAGTCTTCATACTTGCCACGTAACCCCTTAATGCTCATCATCTACTACCTCTCTATCATACAACATATCCCTACTTAAACGCTATTCACCCATCCAATAGAATAATCGCAATCGTTCCGTTATCGTGTCAGGCTCCATCCTAATATTCGGATCGCTGTGAAAGACTTTAATAGCTCTGCCCTGAGGCTCTTTATATTTATCAACAGGAGCGATCCAACTGGACATGATCCCAAGTATCTGAACCATTGCATAAGTACATACCAAAAATAAAGCAACAAACCTTAGCCTTCCCGCCCATCGTCGCACGGAAACAATCATATGAACTCCCTCCCACTTGAAGCTTGATACGTAGATAGATAGCTTTGGCTAAGATTAGCGTATGAAAGGGAGTGTTTCATTATGCTTTAGGTTTAATCCTATTTTCTATTCCTGCCATCTAACGCCATTTGTTGGAAAATAGGGCACTTTCAGATCCATTTCCTCTGAGGAGCCATTCATTCACCTCTACGCATCAAGTTGACACACTGGGCGGAACCAAGTTAACGTGGGTCCACTCACCGTTCCGCTCTTGTCACATAAGATATAGAACTAATAAATTTCTGCGCAAGTATGCATGTAGAGTGGAGGATTAGCCGGATGCGCCAATTATCACGAATGCTCACAGCGGTGATCCACTGCAAGCCGAGCAGCCAAACAGTACGGAAAATGATCGTCCTTAAAGACCGCAAGAGCTATGAGGACTGTGTAAAAGTGCTTACTAAGCAAGGGATTACCCCAGTAAAAAAAGTGGCAAAAGCGAACATGGTCTGTTGTCACTTGGATCAGGACATTTCGATTCAAGACTTGCTCCACCATCCAAGTATTAAACGAATCGAGACTGATGTGCTCGTTCATACTCATGCCGCGCCATTCCAACTGCAAGCACCCACCGAAGAAATCAGCAGCAATCAATTTCATAATCATCATTATCCTTGGGGCATTACGGCTGTACACGCGCCCTCAGTGTGGCCACGTTCAAAAGGTAGAGGAATTAAGGTGGGAGTGCTGGATACAGGGATATCACCACATCCAGACCTGCGAATCGCTGGAGGTATAAATACGATTAGCCGGGATTCTTCGTACAAAGATGACAATGGGCACGGCACTCATGTTGCGGGTACTATAGCTGGTCTTGGAAAAAGAAAACTGCCGTATGGCGTCGCTCCACAAGTTTCGTTATATGCCATTAAAGCATTGGATGAAAAAGGCGACGGTTTTGTCTCGGATATTGTCGAAGGTGTCGAGTGGTGTATCGCACAAAATATGAACATTATTAATATGAGTCTTGGCCTTGATGGTCCAAGCGATTCCTTGCATGCTTCTATTCGCAGGGCTTATCGCAGAGGAATCATTATTATAGCTTCTGCTGGTAACAGCGGGCCCGATAACCATACAATTGACGCGCCTGCATTTTATCAGGAAACGATTGCTGTAGCAGCTTCTGACAAGAAAGGGCAAATAGCAGAGTTTAGCAGTCGTGGCAAAGGAATCGACATTACAGCTCCTGGAGTTGACATTGTCTCCACGAATAATAAGCAGGGCTTGTCCATGGATTCCGGCACGTCAATGGCCGCTCCTCACGTAACAGGTACAGTAGCGCTCATGCTGCAATCAAATCCTGCGCTTGGTCCAGATCAAGTGCGAAAAATCATCATGTCTACTGCACATCATTTGAAGGGGTATAACAGCCGCTCAGAAGGACACGGCTTAGTAGACGCCAAGCTAGCCGTAAAGGCCGCCGTTAAGAGCAGCGTCATAAAGCGCCGTCCGCTCGTTCCTGTGCTCCGCCGACGTACTGACCTCCCTTCTGTACCTGAAAATAGCTTGGCCGCTGCTTCAGGCAGACGTACTGGTGCGATCAGACAACGCAGACAACGGAACAGTCACCAACTTAAAAGCAAACGTATAGACGCCCTCGTTCGAACTTCTGCTCACAATCTACAACGTTTGAGTCGACAGCCTAGGAAATAATCTGATCATAAGCAAACCACTCTACAGCACAACGAAAAGAGCCTCAGCTCTGCGTCTGGGGCTCTTCGTATAAGTTGACCGTCAATAGGGACGGAATTCAATTCAAAAGTTACAGTTACTGGTCCGCTTGTTGATCTTTCTCTTTCTCCTGACACTTCTTGCAAATGCCTTGGAAATCGAGACGGTGATCGATGACTTGAAATTGGAATTCCTTCTCTAACCGTTCTTCCAATGGACCAAGCCAATCGTCCAAGATCTCTTGCATCGATCCACATTGGACGCATATTAAATGATGATGATGGTGCTTCGTATTGTCCCCGCGCAAATCATAGCGCGCTACTCCATCACCAAAGTTCAGCTTCTGAACTACATGCAGTTCACTTAACAGCTCTAGTGTACGATACACGGTGGCAAGACCGATTTCGGGCGCTTTCTCCTTAACGAGCATAAAGACATCTTCTGCGCTAAGATGATCTTCCTCGTTCTCTAATAGGACACGCACTGTAGCTTCACGCTGCGGTGTCAGCTTGTATCCTTGGGATTGCAGCTGTTGTTTAATCTTATCAATCCGCGCTTCCATGGTCTCCCCCCTTGCCGCCTAGCCGCAATTCGACTCACTTCTATTATTATAGGGGGGAAACGCAAGTAGTGTCAAATCTTTTAGCTATAAGTTAAACGCAATGCCCGGATGAATTAGCGTAGACACCCAATTCATCAGCGCAGGACTTATCCAAGTTACGATCGCTGCAACTGCAGCCATGCCAATACCAGCCCCTACTTGGACAGTTGCATAATGGAGAAGCGGTTCTCGCAGCGATTTTATTCGCTGCACAAAAAGTCGATTTTTCATCACATAGAGAGCTAACGAAATGGATGAAACACTGGCGATAAGCAACAACGGAATTGCAATTGCATTTTGCGGCGCAACGGTAATCAACGCTATTATGACACCTTTCCAGGAATACTGCCCGACTAATGTTCCGATTGTAAAACCAACCAGTACTCCCTTAGCAAAGTCCATAATCAGGACAAGTGGAAAACCGATAATGGAAAGGCCAAATAATGCAATCATAAAAACCCAGCGCCAATAGGACCATAACGTTCCAAGAAAAGTCGTTTCATCTGCATTTTGTGCCACACTAACAAACGCCTGATTTAACTGCCTTGATAATTCCTGTTGTTGTTCGAACGTCAACGTATTTACCAAGAGGGCTCCGAACACGATACCTACTGCAAAAATTACGGATACGAAAATGTACAGATGGAGATGCTGCCGGACATTAGGCATCATCGCAGGCATAGCAATCTTCCCCTTTCACACACGATCATCAGAACAATTATCATTCGTTCACATTGTATGCCGTGCTGCATAAGGGTATGACTGCTTGTCTTCTCTATATCATTCTTTGTCCGTACATTTCACTCGGCCGCTATAAGCATATGAGCAGGTGAACAGTTCTAAATTAAAGCGTTACTCTTCCATACCTTCCTCCACCGCCATTAGCAATCGTTAAATCGCCTCCCCTAGCTGCATGAATACGCCTCGCTGTATCCTCTCCAACAACTGCTGACAATTCTTCTTCTGTTGCTTGATGGAGTACGTTCATCTCAGTCCCGAATTGGGTGAGCAGTTTTATTAGCGTTTTAGGGCCAACACCCGGAATGTATTCCAGCGGAATCTGATGATAATAAGGCGCCCTCATCGCTGCAACCACGTCAGCTTCCGTCTCGCTCCGATCGGCAAGTGTCGCGATTCGGTCAGACACGCCTGTGACAAATCGGCTGGTTCCGCATATTTCACAATTCTGTCGATTATTTGCCTGATGATGACCTTCAATACACGTTGTCTTGTGATATTTTCCAAGTCGTGGATCGAGGCCATAATTGGCTTGGATCTCTCTTCCTTCTATACCTCTAAGTGCCATCAACCACTCTTTGAAAGTTGGCCTTGCCAGACTCAGTGCATTGTATTCACGTGCAATCTTGTTTAGGGAATGGGCGTCTGAATTGGTCAGGAATGGATACGAGTCCAATTCCTTTATTCTGGACGCCATCTTGCTGTCCGCGCTTAGCCCCACTTCAATGCCGTCGATCAGAGACAGATCCATCACATCAGACATGCGATCCGCACAACTTCCATACAAGCTCTTATGTGGTGTGAACACATGGGCAGGGATAAACACGCCACCATGCGCAGCCGTTTCCTCCTGAATGACGGATATGGGCGCGTAATTTCTTTGGGTGGATAAATTCATATTGCGTACATATCGCGACATCCAGGTTGAAAAGTGCTTCATTGCATCGACACTCGGCAAGTAACTCAACACATGGGCGGCACCTCGCCCGTTTTCCCTGAACTCGATCTCTGTTCCCAGAATAATCGTCGTCTGACCATAACGTATACCGCCATCGGCGTGTTCCTTCATCTCGCCACTGTCCAGCAATCGTTCAATATCAGCCAGCACGCCTGGCGCATGACAATCGATAATTCCGATTAACTGCAGCCCCTTGCGTTCAGACGCCTCACGTGCGATGGCCTCAAATGTCAGGTTGCGGCTGCCACTCATCTTGACAGGTGCGCCATCAGATGTCGCACCAATATGGATATGAAAATCCCCATAATACGTTGTTAATTCAGACTTGTTCATTGTCATTTGCTCATCCTGTTTGTATCTGTTTTATTTCATCATGCGTTCATTATTCCCACAATACAACCGGAACTACAGCTAATTATAGCCATCTCAGTGTGAACCACTTTCTTCATGTTCACAACTAAACAGGCCATTTTCCTGTCAATTGACGGAGCTGCCAAGCATAGACTGCATTAATCGTTTTGGCATCGCTAATACGTCCCGCTCTAATTGCTTCATAAGCTTCTTCCAGCGTTAATGCACTAACTTCCAGAAACTCATCTTCATCCGTGTGCATATTGCCTGCAATCAACTCCTCAGCAGCATACAAATGAATGATCTCGTCAGCAAAACCTGGCGACGTATAAAATGAACCCAGATGAACCAGTGCTTCCGTTCTATAGCCTGTTTCCTCTTCCAGTTCGCGTCTAGCCGCATCCTCAGGCAGCTCTCCTGCATCCAGCTTTCCAGCCGGAATTTCAACTTGTGATCTGCCTAGTGGCTTCCGGTATTGTTCCACTACAACCATCTTCTCTTCATGAATCGCAAGTACAGCTACTGCGCCTGGATGACGAACTATTTCACGGGTCGCCTGTGACCCATCAGGGAGTGTAACAGTGTCAATCTCCAATGAAATGATGTTTCCTTTAAATATTGACTTTGTCTCCAGTGTCACTTCTTCAAACAAAGGGCTGTCAGCAAAATTTGAATCATGTTGACTCATAGTCATATCTCTCCTTCACAATCCAGCATACGTACACTTGGATTTCTATTTCATTCATCCGTTCTTATTAAATGCATATCTGTAGACAGACGCACATAATCATTATATCAAAGCAGCTTGTCCGGCTCGACCAAAAAATCCAACGGCCATACAGAAAGGAAGACCCTCATATGTCTGTAAAAATGAGTCATAACCAGCAGCAATTATGGATAAGTGGTACAAGCACTGAAATACAAGCTGCACTAAAACGATTGGTATTAAGGATGGGTACAGACATTAAGCTTGTAGACGTATTAGGATCTAGTTTTAACGAGCAGCAACGATGTCAATCAGCGCCAATCAGCCTGCATTCCGCTTCGGTATATCGATTCCCGAGTTAGAAATAATTTAAAATAGATAGTTGAAGAAGCCGTCACACTCTAATAACAGAGCAGACGGCTTCCTCTATTTGCAAATCCAACTAATGCAGCATGTCATGTCTGCTCATTGCTGTTTAAAGTTACATTATTCGATTATCTGTACACAACTATCGTGTAACAATAACGGACAATTACGATTTACCTGCTTCTTTAATAATGGCGACGACCAATTCAGCGGTTTTAACTAGATCATCGCTATGAATTCTCTCCTTGGTGGTGTGAATATCCAGATAACCAACTGCCAGATTCACCGTCGGAACGCCAAAACCATTAAAGATATTGGCATCACTACCGCCCCCAGAATGAAATACGCGTGTCTTCAGACCAAGTCCTTCGATTGCACGTGCAGCAAGCTGCACGACTTCGTCCCCTTCTTCAAAGTGGAATCCTGGATACATAAGTTTGCTTTCAAAGACAGCTCGGGCACCAAAGTCAACAGCAGCTGACTCGAGCGCTTCTTTCATCGAAGCAACTTGACGCTCCACCTTCTCTTGGACAATACTGCGTGCTTCTGCGTCAAGCTTTACATAATCTGTCACAATATTGGTCGCGCCGCCACCCTCAAACCGTCCGATATTGGCTGTGGTCTCGTGATCGATCCGGCCAAGCGACATACGAGCTATCGCTTTGCCAGCGACCTGAATCGCACTAATCCCGTCTTCTGGATTCACACCTGCATGAGCGGACTTGCCGTAAATCTCCATCTGAATCTTGGCTTGGGCGGGTGCCGCAACCGCAATTGCTCCAACTTCGCCATTAGAGTCAAGCGCATAGCCAAGGTCAGCTTGCAAAAAACTGGCGTCCATCGCACGTGCGCCTTGCAGTCCTGACTCCTCGCCAACCGTAATCACAAATTGGATTTGCCCGTGAGAGATGTCGTTTTCTTGAATGACACGTATCGCTTCAAACATTGCAGCCAGACCTGCCTTGTCATCTGAACCCAGAATCGTTGTGCCATCGCTATGGATCATACCATCCTCATCTACAATAGGCTTAATCCCTTTGCCTGGGGTAACGGTGTCCATATGAGAAGTAAAGAATAAGCGTGTCATTTGTTCTTGTCCAGTCGATGCCGGCCATGTGACAATCAAGTTGCCAGCGCCATGTCCCGTCACTGCTGTTGTATCATCTTCCACCACTTCAAGACCCAGCTCGCTGAATTGCTGTTTTAATAGATTGCATATGTCACGCTCGTATTTTGTCTCGCTGTCCACCTGTATCAATTGTAAAAAATGTTGGATTAAACGCTGCTGCTGTACCATATTGACTTTCCTCCTGACTTGATTTTCGTTAGAATAGAATATATGAACGTTCCGTACGAGAAAGGAGTGCCTTACATCCATGAATAAAAAGCGCTGGTTCCGCATCATTGTCTATCTTATGCTTATCGCCATGGTAGCTTCTACCTTGTTCGTACTGGTTGAACCATTCTTATACGGACTGTAATCAGCCAGTCAAGCCAATTACAAGTACATTAATGGATATCATATATCCACCGCAACAATGACGGACGAGCCATGCTTTATGCATGGCTCGTGTTCGTATGCTCTACTGACTCAGACCAGTTCTCATTGACTACTTGATCGTACCCAAATACTTCAACAAAGTAAGGCAATAATTGCGCACCAACTTGTTGAACGGTAAAAGTCTGGCCTGTTACATCTTCTAGCGAGGTAACTCCATATTGTTGAATACCACATGGGACAATTCCGGTGAATCCCTCATACTGAATACCGCTCTTAATATTAAATGCAAATCCATGACTCGTTACAAAACCACGATGCCGGCGACACTTGTTAAACTTTACACCAATTGCTGCAATCTTCGTTTCTCCGACCCAGACGCCTGTAAATTCAGGCTTGCGGATGCCCACCAGACCAAAAGACGCTAAGTAGCGGATAATCACTTCTTCCAGATTACGTAAGTAGCCATGCAAATCCAGCCGCTGACCATCCAACAGCAAAATCGGGTAACCCACCAATTGCCCAGGTCCGTGATAAGTAATAT
This sequence comes from Paenibacillus sp. ACRRX, assembly GCF_022346885.1. GTDB lineage: Bacteria > Bacillota > Bacilli > Paenibacillales > Paenibacillaceae > Paenibacillus_B. The sequence goes on along the minus strand of NZ_JAKRNK010000001.1, from coordinate 645,664 downwards.
CACCGCCACGGTCAATCTCATACACTTGAATGCCGCGCTGCTTCAACTGCTCGGGAGACAGCAGCAGATGCTCAGGGTGACGCTGCGAACCAATAGTATAGGTAGGCGGATGCTCCAATAGGAACAATGTATCCGAACGTGTCCCTTCATCCACCGCACGTACAACCTGCTTCTGCATTTCCCAAGCCTGCTTGTAGTCCAGCATATCAAACGTATGTACGACAAGTCGCTTTAGTTCATTGTCATCTGTTCCAACTGATTGTACCTGCTGTTCATCCATAACCGCTCACACTTTCTTTCTATCTATCTGACATCCTCATTCTCCACTGTCTAGCATGCCATTAATACAGCTTCGTTTCAAGATCAAACCCTTCAAGGTTCTCTTTCACACGCTGCAAGAAGCGGCCGCAAATGACACCATCCAGAATACGATGGTCAAGTGACATACACATATTAGCCATTGAGCGAACGGCAATCATATCATTAATAACAACCGGTTTCTTAACGATCGATTCAAAGGTAAGGATCGCTGCTTGCGGGTAGTTGATGATAGGGTAAGAAGAGATTGAACCAAATGATCCCGTATTATTGATCGTAAAGGTTCCTCCTTGCAGATCATCAAGCTTAAGTTTACCTTCACGGGTTTTGCGAGCAAGCTCTTCCACTTCGCGAGCCAAGCCGGCAATATTTTTCTGATCGGCTTTCTTGATAACTGGTGTTATGACCGAATCTTCAGTGCCTACCGCTAGCGATATATTAATATCCCGCTTCACGATAATCTTATCCACGGCCCAGACCGAGTTCATGATTGGATAATCTTTAATGGCATTAACAACAGCTTTAAGTACAAATGCCAAGTATGTCAAGTTAATGCCCTCATTGCGCATAAACTCATTTTTTAATTTATTTCGAAGCTGAACCAGATTGGTCACGTCCACCTCAATCATTGTCCATGCATGCGGAATCTCAGATACGCTCTGTCTCATGTTGCGAGCGATCGTACTGCGAATCGGTGTCACGTCAATCAAGTACTCGCCGCGACCCGATTGACCGTTATCAATCTCAATCGTCGGCAGACGAGGATTCTCAGATAAGTGTAATCCTGTCGTACGAACAGGTTCATTATGCCCGTTGCTGCTCTGGGACACCTGTGCCGCGGAAGGATGAACAACTGATGGCTGCTGAGCTGAGACTGCATTTTGTGTGGAAACAGAAGATATCGTCCCTTGCTCCGCCGGGTTGCTCCGATGAACGGACGCAGCAGGCACAGATACAGCAATCGCTTGATGATTTTCTACAAATTGAATCACATCTTTACGCGTAATACGCCCACCAAGTCCAGTTCCGGGCACATCATTTAGATTAATTCCGTGTTCTTGGGCAAGGCGCTGAACAGCCGGAGAATAACGATTGCGCATCTCTTGCCCTTGTGCAGGCACTGCTTCAGACACACTCAAATCTGAAAGTTCAGCCTTAAAAGCGGGAGTCGAACCTGCAACCTCAGCTGAGCCGTGATCCATACGACAAATAACCGCTCCAACTTGAACGGTCTCACCTTCCTGAGCTATAATTTCCCGCATAATCCCCGCTTCTGTAGCGGGAATTTCAGCCATCACCTTGTCCGTAATAACCTCACATATCGGTTCGTAGGCCTCGATTGCTTCTCCTGGCTGCTTTAACCATTTGCCGATTGTAGCCGATACTAACGATTCCGCAAGCTGCGGCATGACTACATCCTTCCCCATTCCGTTTCCGGACATCCACATTCACTCCTATCGCTAACGCGCGGTACGGGAACTACCCGTACCGCCGCTACGCATCGTTATTGCTGTGTTATACAGGCAAGCATACACCCGAACTAGAATATCGCGAGCTGATGCATCGCTGCTTTCACTTTATCTTTGTTAAGCATAAAGGTACGCTCAAGCGGAGGACTGATCGGCATCGCAGGAACGTCAGGACCACAAAGCCGCATAATCGGTGCATCAAGCTCAAACAAGAGCTCCTCAGCGATAATGGCAGCTACTTCTGCTCCTACACCGCCCGTCTTGTTATCTTCATGAATAATCAAAACTTTTCCTGTCTTGGCTACAGCTTCTAAGATGGATTCGCGGTCAAGCGGCTGAATGGTACGAAGATCGAGAATATGAGCGCTAATGCCTTCCTTCGCCAGCTCTTCCGCAGCTTCTAAAGCAAAATGAAGCGGCAAACTATATCCGATAACAGTAATATCCGTTCCTTCCCGGAGCACATTCGCTTTCCCGATTGGAACGACGTAATCCGTCTCTGGTACCTCGCCTGAAATCATACGGTAACATTTCTTGTGTTCAAAGAAAATGACCGGGTCAGGGTCACGTACCGCCGCCTTGAGCAGCCCTTTAGCATCATAAGCTGTAAATGGCGCGACAATTTTGAGACCTGGCGTACCAAAAAATACAGACTCCGGACACTGTGAATGATATAGTCCGCCAAATATACCGCCACCAATTGGCGCACGAATGACGACCGGACAGCTCCAATCGTTATTTGAACGGTAACGGATTTTGGCCGCTTCGCTTATAATCTGGTTCGCAGCCGGGAACATAAAGTCTGAGTATTGCATTTCGGCAATTGGCTTCATGCCTACCATAGCTGCACCTATCGCCACGCCTGCAATGGCAGACTCCGCGAGCGGCGTATCGATAGCACGCTGCTCGCCAAATTGTTCATACAAGCCTTTTGTCGTCGTAAACACGCCGCCTTTCAGGCCCACATCCTCACCCAGTACAAACACTTCTCCGTCGCGTTCCATTTCTTCTTTCATTGCCAATCGAATGGCATCAATATATTCCATAACTGCCATTAGCTGCGCCCCTCCTCTGACTGTGCATACACATGTGTGTACGTATCCTCCGGCTGCGGATAAGGTGCTTCTTCGGCATATTTCGTCGCCTCATTGATATGAGCTTGCAGTTCCTTCACGAGTGCAGCATCCTGCTCTTCCGACCACAAGCCACATTCCATCAAATACTGACGATAACGAGGCAAGCCGTCACGCTCACGATGTAAATCCACTTCTTCCTTTGAACGGTAAGCCAAGTCATTGTCTGATGTAGAATGCGGAGCAATTCGATACATCATTGCTTCAATTAATGTAGGACCTTCTCCACGTACCGCTCGGGCACGGGCTTCCTTGACGACACGGTACACTTCTAATGGGTCCGTTCCGTCTACTTGCACCCCTGGGAACCCGTAACCAATGGCGCGGTCACTAATCTGTCCAGCCGATTGTTTGGAGAAGGGTACAGATATGGCATATTGGTTGTTCTCACACATTATAATGACAGGCAATTTATGCACTCCTGCAAAGTTACAGCCTTCATGGAAATCACCCTGATTGCTTGAGCCTTCTCCAAAGGTAACAAAAGAAACGATATCCTGCTTGCGCATTTTAGCTGCCAGTGCAATGCCTACAGCGTGTGGCACTTGTGTCGTTACGGGACTTGAACTCGTGACGATGCGGTGACGCTTCGCACCAAAGTGCGCTGGCATCTGGCGTCCACCACTGCTAATATCTTCAGCTTTTGCAAAAGAGGCCAGCAGCAAATCTTTAACCGTAAGACCAACGGAGAGCACAAATCCATAATCTCTGTAATAAGGCAAATAGTAGTCACGCTCGCGATCAAGCGCAAAAGCAGATGCGACTTGAGCCGTTTCTTGACCTATACCTGATATGTGAAACGTAATCTTGCCCGAGCGCTGCAACAAAATGCCACGCTCATCAAATTTGCGTGCAAGCAGCATCATCTTGTACATCTCAACTGCCTGCGCATCCGTTAGACCAACCTGTTCATGCTTCGTTTGTTGACGAACCGAAGTTTCTGGTGTCATGGAGTATTCCTCCCTTTATTCAAGCCGTAGCTTTATTATTCCCTTGCTAGCCGAAACTAGAATTAACAGGGCTATCTTTCTGGATATGATAAGCTCATGCAACCACAGCTAAAATAGCCCAGCTTATACAGCATCTTGTTGTACTTATGGCTGGAACTAATACCAGGTACTAAGACTTGAGCCTAAATCCATTATACTCCGACATTTTAAAAAAGAAAACTTCATTCCTCACACAACCAACGAAGCCTGTTTTCACCGATCTGTTACTATCCTTTACCTTACATCACTAAAGACTTATTTTCGGCAGCAAGCATGGCTTCACTCATAATTTCGGACAACGATGGATGGGCATGTATCACTTGTCCCAGTTCCCAAGGCGAGGCATCGAGCAATTGTGCAAGCGAAGCTTCACCTATCAGTTCTGTCGCGTGCGGTCCCACAATATGTACGCCTACCACATCCTGCGTCAGGCTGTTAATGACAACTTTTACAAATCCATCAGTTTCCCCCTGCACGATTGCTTTGCCAATCGCTTTAAAAGGAATCTTCCCTGTCACAACGTCAAGACCTGCTTCTCGCGCCTGTTCTTCCGTCACTCCGATTGACGCGGCTTCCGGCCGCGAATAGATACATTTAGGAATCGTATGTTCAGATAACGGCGATTGAGATTCACCGCTGAAATGTTTTACAGCTGCAAGTCCTTCAGCAGAAGCGGCATGTGCTAGTTGCAAACCGCCAATACAGTCACCTATCGCATAAATGTGAGGCTCCTGTGTCTGCATCCATTCATTCACTTTAATAAAACCATTCTCAATACGAACATTCGTATTTTCTAACCCTATATGTTCAACGTTAGCTTGACGCCCGACCGATACAAGCACTCGTTCCACTTTTAGGGAGATCGGCTCATCCTTTTTGTTTAGCAACAATTGTACGCAATCATCCGCTTTCAGAACACCGTCATGACCTACAGTGGTGTTAGTATGAATACGAACCCCACGTTTCTTCAACAATCGTTCCATCTCTTTGGATACTTCCTTATCCTCTGTTGGCAATAGACGCGGTCCTGCTTCAATTACGGTTACGTCCACACCAAAGTCAACTAGCAGAGAGGCCCATTCCACGCCAATTACGCCGCCGCCCACGATCGCAACGCTTTGGGGTAAGCTGCTCCACTCCAATGCTTCGTCACTCGTTGCAACAGCGTTGCCGTCAGGCTCCAATCCTGGCAAAATACGCGGCCGTGAACCCGTAGCAATGATGAGGTGTTTTGGAACGATTGTAACCGACTCGCCTTCTTCTAATTCAACCGCTACTGATCCGCTCTGCGGTGAGAAAATAGAAGGGCCCATCACACGGCCATTTCCATAAATCACTTCAATATTATGTTTCTTCATTAAGTACTGAACACCACGATGAAGCTGGTCTACGATTTCTTGCTTGCGTGATTGTACACGCTCAAAGTTATAGGTTATGCCTTCCATATGTATACCAAATCGTTCACTCTCACGTGCTTGCGCGTATACTTCTGCACTACGAAGCAGCGCCTTACTTGGAATGCACCCTCGATGCAGGCACGTCCCTCCAAGAAGGTCTCGTTCCACAACAACCACTTGATGCCCAGCCTGTGCAGCAGCAATTGCTGCAATGTAACCACCTGTACCGCCACCTAATATGGCGACATCCACTTGTTTGGTCATTTGACATATCCACTCCCCGTTACGATCGATAATGCTGCATATAGCCCTATTGTACAACTTATTTTATTTCTCGCCAAACCAACCGCCACCTATAACGACATCATGCACGTCCGAATGAATGGGATTAGACAACGTTCTTATTTCAAGGTAAAATATGGAGAGAATTGGACTATTCAGACAGAGGGATGGAATAACGCATGAGCATAAGGACTACGATTTCCAGATTTATCGCCATCTTGTTATTAGTTGTTCCTGGAGTGCTGGCCACTATCGGCTTTTTACAAATGAAAAACGCTATCTTCCATTACATAGCGGATAATGGCAACAGCACAATCGTGTCTCCTACTTTCGAGTGGCTTTCCTTTTTATTTGGCTTACTCTTGTTTGCAATCGGCGTTTCGTTTATCGGAGGTTGGATTTTCTTTCGGGACAAGAAACATAATTATGTCGCCCCTCGCTTTCGGGACAAGAAGCCTCGTCCGATTGGGCGGGCGTCATCTCAAGCCAGGACCGCCGCTTCACAAGAGGAATAACATAACCAAGGGTTGTCCAATAAGTAATTAGCTTAGTCGAGAATATATAATCATAAAGACAGGTGAACAACATGAACAAAACAGAAATCTTGGAATTGTTTGAGCAATTGAATATTAGCTATGACATCGTGGAGCATCCCGCTGCGTATACGATCGAAGAAATGGATCGTTTCGCAATGCCTAATGCCAATCAAGTTGCGAAAAATCTATTTGTTCGGGACGATAAAAAAAGAAGTTATTATTTACTAACCATTCAAAAAGATAAAACGGTAAATTTGAAGGAATTGCGAGCGCTACTGAATTCAAGACCACTCAGCTTTGCTTCTGAAGACGATCTGCTTAACTATCTTGGCTTGCATAAAGGCGCAGTGACACCCTTGGGCGTACTAAACGATACCGAACGTAAAGTCGAAGTTATAATCGATGAGGATTTATTACCACTTAATAACATCGGCATACATCCAAATGAAAATACCGCAACAATCTGGATTTCAATTGAGGATTTACTAAGACTTATACAGAGGCACGGTAACACTGTTCGTGTAGCTAAAATTTAAATCGTTCCTATTTTTAACATTAACAAAAACGAGGCTTCCAGCAGTCAATTTGTACTGACTTGTTGGACAGCCCCGTGCTCATTCATAATGCAGTTTTGTTACCTGATCTTATATGTTCTTATTAAAGAATGGAGTTCGACTCAACCGCTTTCGTCTCGGCTTACGGACAGGCGTATTCCCCGGACGCTGCTTGTTTCTTGATAACGGCGGCTTCTTTTTCTTATTCCTTTCGACGACAGACGCCTCTTCCGCTGCAATTTCTCCAGCATTAGGGAATATTTGCGCATCTTCTAACGCTTCGAACAAACCTACATTTTCAGCAAGCTGCTCGCTATTAAACAAATCCGGCGAAAATCCGATCTTGCCGAAATCTCCAGCCAAAATGACCTGTACCGATTTGTTCCGGTTAATAATGACAGACTCTATGAGCAGCCAATCATATAGCAGCGCTGCAATAAGCGCAGCCTTCTGCACCGTTAAAGGGCAGTTGGGCGGCCTGGGAAACGGAGGCTGTCTTTTGCCGCCTTCCTTCGGCCGCGGCTCTGCGCCTTCGTGAACAAACGGACCTTCACCATACGCGGCAGGAGAAGGTTCCCCTTGCCGCATGGATGATGCGGAGAACTGCTCGTTACTGTCGTTCCTTATTTCGCCATATCCAGAACTATGAGGATGCTGATTTGGCCGTGGACCCATAACAAGCCCACCTTTCATTCTTGTCTGACGACAATACTTTAATATCAACTGCTATTAGTATAGTCATTGGACTAAGGAATGGTGAGTATAATTCATGAATCTTCCTGTCCTATTCGTCCTGTTCCGCAGGCAGCTTCGTCTGAATCTGCTCACGTCTCAGCTTTGCTCTTAATCGTTCCAGCTCTAGATCGACTTGATCCACAGTAGACAGATTGGCAAGCTGTTCCGGTTTTGTGGATGCTGTAACGTGATCAGAATGAACCACATTTGCCTTAGCTGTCACCTGCATCAAATTAGAATCATTCCTGTTACCAATAAGTGCACGTTCAGGCTTAGGAACATTAACAGGTTCCATTATTGGAGCAGATGTAGTTACTGTTTCATCAGCACTTATCTGCTCCATCTCGTTTGCTGCTTTCCGCTCACCTTTGAGGCCCTCGTCCTCCTTATCTGTATGCAGGGTCACGACGTTTCGCGTACCGCTTATACGTTCATAGAATAACCGTTTGTCCCGACTGAACAAGCATAAAACGACATGGACTCCCATTACTGCGATCAGCACGAGATGAACAATAACAAGGATCAAGCTGGTGCTATACGGCAACTCGCCATAGGTGTAAATGATCGCCAGCATGCAGTTTAATCCAAACACTCCGTAATACAGCATTCCATATCGTTTTAATAAGGCGAGCCACGTAATCGATGGCTTACTGCTGCGGCGAGCATCTTCAATGACGTGAATTCGAGTAATCCACTTGCCAAGCGTGCGCCCGTTCGTGATCGCAGCAATTACAACAAAATATAAAAACACAGATATGGCAAGTGCAACTAAGCGGAACGAAGTGGCATCCATGTTGCGATCAATATATCCCAATGTCATCGTATCAGCACCGTACAAGACAAGACCGACAATACTCGCAAGCATCCCGAGCACAGTAGTGTCAATGACAAAAGAGATACCGCGGCGGATAAATCCAACCGTCATTTTTTCCAAATCTATATGCTCGTCCAACTTGTCTGCTCGCGGCAGGAAGTAAGTGAGAATAGGCGCCACAACAAAACCGATCATACCACCCAACGTATTCAGCATAAGATCATCTACGTCAAAAAGACGGTACGGACATTCGTATATGCCATATAAACCTGTAAGCTGAGTAGTCTCGAAGAAGATAGAGACAAGTAAACTGATCAGCAAGGTGCTCATCCATCCGCGACGGAAATAATAACGCAAGTAGACACCTAAGGGCAATGTTAACACCACATTAAACAACGCTTGTAAAAATGAACGTTCTTTAAGCAGGTAAATATAAGAAGCGGGACTGCTCCAAGTAATGACTGCTTCCTTCTTGATGTCATTTATAAAGGTAAAGGGCTTTGTCTGCATGTATGACCATAATGAACCCTCACGAAGACAATTACTGAAGTCTGCCGGCAGAGGTAAAATGACCAAATAATAAGCAGAGAGCAAATAAAGCAGCAAGGAATACAGCACGACAGACCGCAGTTTGTTGACATACCCGTATTTACGGTATTGAACAATGAGAAACGGAGCTGTGAGTACCAAAGCGATAAACGGAAAGGTAATGATCGCTTGCTTAATTGGAAATAAATAATCATTCATCTGTAATTCTGACCCTCTTTCTTACAGTGGAAAATAACAAATGGATCGATGAGGCCTTTCGGAATATACCATGCTCCACGGGCCATCAAAAGATACGAAAAACAGCGCTCAAGACCGAGCGCCTTTTGCAACATAACATACCAAACCAATCAGAGGAAACAACTTGTAAAGAGCAAGCTTCTTTCTTAATCAGCTTTTTTTGTGGAGTTCTCCTGTGGAGGAATACTTGTAATAAATTTCAAGATACGGTTATTGACGTCCTGTGGGTAGTCATGGTGAATATAATGCCCTGCTCTAATGTACGACTTTTGCGTCGCCTTGGACGAAATAGACATAAGCTGACGCTGCACCTCGCGCCAATTCGGATAGCCGTTGTTGGGGGCAGACAGGATGAGTACAGGAATATCCCCAACCTTACCTTTTTCCAATAATTTGAGACCGCTCTGATGAAATTGCTTCCGTTCCTCCAGCATCATCCGATTGTTGGCGTTTTTTAGAATCATGCTGACTTTAAGCTTCTCAATAGACTCTGGGAGATCCTCCATGTCATTAAACGAATGGGTCATTATGCCTAGATCACTTAATCCACGCAGTACACCTAGCTTTTTAGCACCTTCAATCATGTACCAGCCCATTTTATATCCCCAGTCCATGTCAGCATCGCGAGCGAATTCAGGACTGATGCCATCTAACATAATTAGACCGCTCACTTCTTCTGGGTACATTTGTGCAAATCGGATTCCTTCAAGAGCTCCCATAGAGTGACCTAGTATGATATAAGGCGGATGTTCACCAGATTGCTGCAGCAGCTGCCGCATTTCATTAGTCATCGTATCGATATCTCTTGAGATGTCGGTAGCTTCGCTCCAGCCATATCCAGGTCTTTCATATGTAACTACACGGGTATAGTGCTTCATTTCTGCTGTTATTGGATAAAAATCAGCATAAGGAGAAGACGTCCCATTTCCAGCCGACAACACGAGCGTTCCCTTAGCACTTGGCTGACCACTTGCAGAAACAAACATCTGATGCCCATTAATCGAAATAAGCTTGCCTGCTGGGGATACATTTCTGAAATCGAGCCATACTCCAATCATCTGATATATCCAACCCAACAAACCAACAACAAGGATTGCGCATCCCACTCTAACTTTTTTTGACTTTAACATGTATCCTCACCTTAATCATCACTCGCATGACGTTGAACTTTTCAAGTGATACGACGTTATCGGTAATATCACCCCTTCAAACGAGTGTGTCGCCTCACAAAAGAATCGGCTTCATTTCTAAATTGTTTTCGATAACATTGTCTAATCTTTGCAGCATGTATCCGATACCCGAGCAGTCACTTAAAGGATAATTAAAGATTAGATCTTCGGATGTAAAAATCAACGGCAGTATCGTTCGGAACTTCTTTCCACCCAACATGACTACCTCAGCAGCCTGATCTAACTTTTTTTCTGCTGCTTGCCTTTGTAATTCCGATATCGTCACAAGCTGCGGATGATCGCTTCCAAAACGAACGTTATAGTTGTCTGGCACGATATCGTGCTTCAACAACAAGCCATGCTTGGCTGACAGTATAACCCAATGCTCATAGTGAGCACGGGCATAGGCTTGACATTTCCGATGCAGCGCTCCGGTATATGCATACTGCGCTTCATAAGGACCAACAGCATTTCTATCACTATCCCATATTTTTCGGGAACCGCATGGAATTATACATATTCGTCGCAAGATGCGTCAACACTCCGTTTCATCTCATATCAACCTAGGTCATATCTCCTTGCTTATCATACCATTAAATAGGAATTCTGAAAGGGGAGTATAACAAAAAAAGCCCGTCTCCAAGCTGGTTGGAGTTAACGGGCGATTAATTGGACAGCATCAACACTATTTTTGACTAACCTTTATAAGCTGCTTTACTCATTTTCCAGCCGCCTGCCTTTTGCTGTTCATTCCACAATCGATTGTATATCCCCATGTCATTTATTAATTCTGAATGGGTGCCCGCTTCCGCTACTTGGCCATTCTCAATTACAATAATCTGATCGGCGTTGCGGATCGTTTTAAGGCGATGGGCGATCACCACGACCGTCTTGGAGCGAACAAGCGCTTGTATCGCTTGCTGGATATAAAGCTCGTTTTCCGAATCAAGTGAGGCCGTCGCTTCATCCAGCAGTACAATCGGTGCATCTTTCAAAATAGCTCGTGCGATGGACAACCGCTGTTTCTCTCCTCCCGATAAAGACGAACCTTCCTCACTAATAACAGTGTCGTACCCTTGTGGTAGTCTCGTAATAAAGGAATGGCAATTGGCAGACTGGGCCGCTTGTACGACCTGCTCGAACGTTGCCTTTGGATTGCCTACTTTAATATTATTCAGCACGGTATCGTTGAATAAGACAACATCTTGAAAGACCATGCTGATGGAGGCATACAAGCTGTCAGTAGCGATCTCGCGTACATCAATGCCGCCAATCTGGATCGAACCGCTCTTTACATCCCAAAAGCGGGCAATCAAATGTGCGATCGTGGATTTGCCGGAACCGGATACACCGACTAATGCCGTCATGCTGCAAGGTTCTACCGAAAAGCTAATTCCAGACAACACGGGCCTGCCGTCATATTGGAAATGGACGTTCTGAAACGCGATCCCAAATTGTTGCGGTGTCCTAGAAATGATCGGTTCTGGCAGCATGGGTTCCTCTAGTACTTCTTTCACTCGTTCACCTGCATTGCTCATATAACGCAGTTCTGCCAAATGAGCGCCAGCCATTCGTAGTGGATTGTAGAAGCGTAAGCTAATGATAAGAAAGATCAGAAATACCGACACATCTAATGTGCCTCCAAATAATAAATAACTGCCCAATAATAACAAGCCGATAAATCCAACTTCCAGCACAATGGCGTATGACAGAATGATTGGGGAAACCGTCGCCTCCAGCTTAATGCTCTCATCACTAAGCTGTTTCATTGCCTGCTGCATCCGGGCAAACTTCTCACCTGTCTGATTGTACGCTTTGAACAATTTAATGCCATGAATGTATTCCAACAGCCTTGAATTCGCATGTGATACCATCGACAAACGACGGCGGCTAGCACGATTAATGGTGCGCTGCGACCAAATCAGCAGTGGAAGTGCCAGCGGAACCGCTACGATCATCGCCAAGGCAAGCCGCCAATCCAACCATAGTAGAAAAAGAGCCACAATTGATGGCATCGCAATAGCACCTACAATGTTAGAAAAGAGATGGGTTAATATTTTCTCAACTTCATCTACATTGTTAAGCAGCGTGTGACTAATCTCTCCCTTATCTTTACGTGCAAAATAGCCCATCGGCAGCTTACGCAAATGCTCACCCAGGCGCAGCCTTGTGTCTCGCATTAGACTTGCCCCAGTTATCATGGCATCCAGATAGCCTATTACAGAACAGACGGCTTGCAGCAAAAAGGCAACAATCATAATGCCAATGCATAACCAGATTTGCTTCATATCCAGTGGAGGATGGAACAATTGATGAATGACTACAATCAGCATACCGTATGGTACACTAGCAAATATCATTTCCAATACAGTAAATAATGCTGCGCGACGGAGCTTGCCAAGTGAACCGCCTGTAACGGCTCTTACCATATTAAGCATGCTGTGAAGCCTCCTTTCCGCCTACTACCCATACGCTCGCAGCCGTATACGCTTTCCATAAGGAACGATACGTATCACAGTGCTGCAGCAGTTCCTCGTGTTTGCCGCTGCCGGCAATTCTACCCTCTTCAAATACAATGATACAATCCACATCTGTAATCGTGGATAGACGATGAGCGATGACAACTACAGTCTTACCTGGCAGCAACTCACTTAATGCGTCTTGAATATGGGCTTCATTCTCTGGATCTGCAAATGCAGTTGCTTCATCCAATATTAGAATTGGCGCATTTTTCAAAATCGCTCGTGCAATCGAAATGCGCTGACGTTCGCCTCCGCTTAGATGCATTCCACCGTCACCGATCACTGTACGATAACCATCAGGCAGCTCCGTTATAAAAGTATGGGCCTGTGCAGCAGTTGCAGCTGCGTACACTTCGCTGTCCGTTGCTTCTTTGCGGCCTAGGCGGATATTTTCCAAAACTGAATCATTCAGCATAAATACATCCTGGAATACAAAGGCAATGCGGTCCATTAATATTTCTGTTTTCATATCCTTCAGATTCACACCACCGATGCAAATTGATCCAGATGATACATCCCAGAAACGTGCAATTAACTGTGCTGCCGTTGTCTTGCCTGCTCCCGAAGGCCCTACAAAGGCAGTAATCGTCCCCTCTTCAGCCCTAAAGCTTACATTGTGCAGCACCTGCTGTTTGCCGTAACTGAAGTGCACGTTAGCAAACTCTAGATCGTGACGCTGAGGAATTAATGCATTTACAGGCTCTTTAATTTCATCCTCTTGCAAAATGTCCTCAATTCGATTAACGCCTTCCATGTTTGCTTTCAACATATGGCCGAGCTCCGAAATTTGCTTGATTGGCACAGTAAAGCCAACTCCAAGAATAAGGAACAATAGCAATATCTCAAGCGACACATCACCTGACGTATAGAGCCATATTCCAACCGGCAGAATAAACAGCAGTCCTGTCTCAATCATGACCATAAACAATGCGTATACAGGGGCAAGCCGCCGTGATGTCCGAATCCAGAATGAGGTATACTGGTTAACAGAATCTTGATAGCGGACAAAAGACTGTACGGTCATACGATACGATTTAATAATTGGCATGGCACGGACATATTCGAGAATGGTGCTATTCATCACTTCTAATGTCTGATGATACTCTTTCATTCTTTCTCCCTGTCCACGAAACATAGTAGATTGCATGAAGAAAGCGAGCGGAATAGGAATAAGTGCCGCCAGGGCAAGCCGCCAATCCATCGCAAATAGCACGATAACCGTAAATAAGGGGGTAAACAAAGAAGAAGCGAAATCAGGCAGGTGGTGAGCGATAAAATTCTCGATTCGTTCTACGTCCTCCGCTATAATCTTTTTAAGTTTCCCGCTTGTCCGGTCAGAAAAATAGCCTAGTGAAAGACTGGCAAGCTTGTTGGTCAGCTGAATTCGCAGCGAATACAAAATCCGATAAGCTGCAGTATGCGAAATAATCGTGGATGCTGCAAGCAAGCCAAATCGTAATACAACAGCTCCAAGCGCAATCCATACCATCGTCCAAACCGCACCCGTATCTACAGGTGGAGTCAGCAGCGCCACTGTCATCTGGTATACAATGAGATAGGGCACCAGGCTTAGTGCTGCACTCATAACGGAGAACAGGCACGACCAAAACAACTGCACGCGGTGTGTGCCTGCTAATTCCAAAAGTTTACGTAAACTGCCTTTCGACTGCACGTTCTCATCTCCCAACCCTATATACTGCAATATTGTCTCTTGAGAAAGATTATCATTAAATGACGCAAATTTCTGCCGCTCCACGGTTTAATTCCACCTGTGGACGGATAATAAATAACCGTCCAACAAAAATCATCTTCGATACAGATGCTTTTACTTTTTCTTAAACTATATATAATATAGTATATATATGAATAAAAGTTGAATTTCCGTTTCAAAATCTTATGCCTAGAGGTGAAGTCACCGTGATAACGTTAAGTGTTTTGGATCAATCACTCATCCCTGAAGGCAAGTCCCCTACTGACGCACTAAGGGATACAGTTAGACTGGCTAAGCATGTAGAATCTCTCGGCTATCATCGATTCTGGGTGTCGGAGCATCATGCTTCCAGCGGCATTGCTGGGACCAGTCCCGAGGTGCTGCTCTCACACCTCGGAGCCAAGACTAGTAACATTCGTCTTGGGTCAGGCGGCGTGATGCTCCCCCACTACAGCGCTTATAAAGTAGCCGAGAACTTTAAGGTCCTTGAAGCGTTATACCCTGGACGGATGGATGTTGGTGTTGGCAGAGCTCCAGGCGGAACACCACTTGCCTCACGTGCGCTGCAAGAGGACATCCATAGATCCATAGATCGTTATCCAGAGCAAATACGTGATTTAACAGCCTATTTACATGATTCCTTGCCGCAGGGGCATCGCTTTGCCGGACTGCGCGCTGCACCCTATATTGAGACAGCGCCAGTGTTGTGGCTGCTTGGTTCGAGCGGTGACAGCGCCATTGTAGCAGCCAAGCAAGGAGCCGCCTATGCCTACGCGCATTTCATTAACCCACATGGCGGTACAGACACGATGCGCTATTACCGTCAGCACTTTAAGCCGTCATTGTATCAAGAGGCGCCAAAAACACTAATAACCGTATCCGTCATTTGTGCGGATACCGAGGAAGAAGCTGAACTGCTTGCACGGAGCATGCAGTTGACATTTGTATTGCTGGAACAAGGCAAGCAAACTAATGGATTTCCTTCTGTGGAGACGGCGACAGATTATCCATATACCGCATATGAACGGATGCGGCTCCAAGATATTCGTAACCGGGTGATCGTCGGTACCCCCGGACAAGTGAAACAACAACTGCTTGATATAAGTGAAGCCTATCAAACCGACGAGATCATGATTGTCACTATGGTCCATGATATTGAGGCCAAGCTTAAGTCTTATCAACTGATCGCTGATGTATTTCACGAGCAGCCGAAATAAAATGATTCAGAATAAAAGGGGCTATCCCAAAAGCCCATTTATTATCTTTCGGACTCACTAGACTCTGAATTTGACGCATAAAAATGCCCTCAAATCCCACTTCAATGTGGAATTTGAGGGCATTTCGCTAATTATTACGAGATCTTCTTCGTGCCTCCGAACACTTTTGGGACACCCCTACAATTTATTGCTCTAGCTTATTCATATATCTCTAGCATGCTTCTTCATTCTCGCTTGCTTAACGATTAGTTGCATCTATACAAACATTTCAGTCCAAAAAATGCAGCAGTTCCTCTTTAAAATCCCTTTTAATGAACAAAGTAACAATCATCCATCCGGTGCTCATGCAAGCAAACCACAGCGGTAGATTGATAGTATTAATAAATACCCCTATCCAAGCAAATGCACTCACGATCACCCAAAAAACTGTACTAATTAATAAGTAAAAAATTCTGAAAAGGAAATCAATGATGTCACCCATCGTCTCACCACCTGTTGTCTTCTGCTTCGTCGGTTCACGCCATTTGATCTTAGTAAATATATAGTTATTTTTTGTAAGTATATCACACAACAGAAATTCCAGTAAATTCATATCATTAAATAGCAATCACAAAACTTTCATGTTTCACGTCAGAGAAAATAGTTGGAATGTAAAATATATTTGACATTTTGAAAAGAAACAGTACAATAAAAGATGTAAAGTATGTTTTACATTTAAGATTTATCTCCTCTTCAATTTAGAATAAACTGCTCCATATACGTTATTTAATGTGAGGGCTATATGATTTTTTACGCTTTATAAATGAACGAATTTATATTCATGAAGGGAAGCCTATGATGAAATTGCGCAAAGCAGATGAAATGGAACAGTTTCAAAACGAGAAATCCACAAAAAATGGATTTATATTTTATACCGTAGCCTTGCTGGGATGGGCACTATTTGACATGTTTACTAAGGGGACGCCCGGTGTGCAAATGACATTTCTATTGATAGGATGTGCCATATATTTTTGGTCGAGGGTTGCATACCATAATAAAATGAAATAAATCTGTCTAAAGTGCTTAGATTGGTATAAATATCAAAGCAAGTAGAGTTATAAATTATCATCTTCACTTAAACAACAGAAAAAGGTTACTAAATAGGAAAATTAGTAAGAACCCTAAAGAATTAGTCAATTTACGCACGCTAATGTAATATGTCATTGAAGCAATCATATGTTAAGCCCCGCCATTATTAATGACGGGGCTTAATGTAATATACAACGATACAACGCCATTGTTCTTGGCTAGAGATCGATTTTTACGATTATTCGTACTGAATAAGAATAAGGTCATTTTAGATAAGTAGTCGCATAGGAGAATTGCAGCTAGAAGTCTGAGCATAAGAGGAAATTCGGCGGTATATATTCGCGAGTTGGACAGGTATTAAACAATTCCTTGCTAAAGGAATTGTTGCGGGCGAATGTGCCCTGCTTTCACATCCGCCACTATTTCAATCGCATGTTCTGCTTATAAATACTCGACTCATGATGCGGCGATTTAGCTTGCGAAGATAACGTTTTCATGGATAGCCCTCCATTTACATCTAACGTTCCAGCTTCGAAAATCTCTTCCCCGATAAGTTCAATGTATTTCAGAATGTATCTGAGCAGCGTTATCAGCTAACCTTATGCTCAATTCTCAGCTTGTCTGCAACCATTGCAATGAATTCTGAGTTGGTTGGCTTCGACTTGCTGATGTTAATCGTATAGCCGAATAATCGACTGATGCTGTCGATATTGCCACGTGTCCAAGCGACTTCAATCGCATGACGAATCGCACGTTCAACGCGGGATGGCGTGGTTTTGTATTTCTCTGCAATGGCTGGGTACAGTGTCTTGGTGATAGAGCCAAGAATCTCGATATTGTTGTACACCATTGTGATGGCTTCACGCAAATACTGATATCCTTTAATATGAGCAGGTACGCCAATTTCATGAATAATTGTTGTAATATTCGCATCCAAGTTCTTGCTCTTAGACAGCGGCACTACGTTGGACTTCAAGGAAGAGTTCGTAATAAACGAGCTTGCATTAGAACTTGATATCATATGAGCCGAAGAAGAGCCGGCAAGCTGACGAATTCGGTTCGCTAACACATCCATGTCAAACGGTTTTAATATGTAGTAAGAGGCACCAAGTTGAACCGCACGTTGTGTAATACTCTCCTGACCAAAAGCAGTAAGCATAATGATCTTAGGCTGCGGGGATAAATTAAGCTGGCGTAATCGTTCCAATACTCCTAAACCATCTAAATGAGGCATAATAATATCAAGAATAAGGACGTCGGGGACAGTTCTCGACTGCTCCAGGAATTGGAGCACTTCCTCGCCGTTATAGGCAACACCCGTGACGACCATATCTTCCTGCTCCGACAAGAAATCCGCTAACAAATTCGTAAATTCTCGGTTGTCATCCGCTAATAATACTTCAATCTTTTGCAACTGAGGATCCTCCCTTAAACAAGTTTCGCAATCGTCGCGTCTTATTGTGCTTTGAAGTGACGTGGCGTTAATTCTTTCTTGTTTATGATATTCGACATCTAAAATGAAATACCTTCTGTCGAATATAATTTTTCTTTCTTTTTCTCAATAAAACATTTATAATTATAATTTCGTTTGTTTTTCAACATGCTTCATGGTTGTTCGTGATGTTTCGACAACGAAAGAAAGGTCCACGCGATTGCCGTGAACCTTCCCTTGTTGTGACCATTGTGAATTAGACAATACTACCCCTGCATCCTGCAACATCCATTCGATAAAGCAACCATAACCCGAGCTTGGATTGTTTACAAAGACGTGAGTCACAGCTCCAATAAGCTTGTTATTTTGAATAATTGGACTGCCTGACATTCCTTGAACAATTCCACCCGTCTTTTGAAGCAAGCGCGGGTCCGTAATTCGTATGACCATTCCCTTTGTTGCAGGCGCGGACTGACGTGTCACATGTACGATCTCAATCTTGAAACGTTCGACCTGCTGTCCATTCACAACTGTCAGCATTTCAGCAGGCCCTTCCTGCACTTCTTCATTAAAGCCAATTGGAATCGGCTCCGTAAAGACACTATGTTCTGGATTCGCAGTCATTTTTCCAAAAATTCCAAACGGTGTATTTCGCTCCACATTGCCTAGAACTCTGCTCTCTTTTACAAACTGAGCTCTTTTTTCGCCCGGCTCGCCATTTTGACTTTTGGAAATAGAGGTTACATTGGACTGTACGATCTCACCTTTGCCAACCACAATTGGTGTTTGCGTATCCATATCAGTAATTACATGTCCTAGAGCCCCATATACGCCCTGATCAGGTGCGTAAAATGTTAATGTTCCTACACCTGCTGCTGAATCGCGAATATAGAGACCAAGGCGCCAGAGCTTATCCTCAGCATCATACGCAGGCTGCAGCTTTGTCTGCACTTCATTGGCACCACGACGTATGACTAATTCCAAGGCTTTATCTGCTTCTCCTGCCTGACGTACAATCTCCGCAACTTTGGACACATCCTGAATACGGGTTCCATTCATACGCACAATAAGATCACCAAGTTGAACACCTGCATCTTCTCCGGGTGATAATTTACGTTCTTCACTTACTTTTACCAGATGATGACCAACTACTAAGATGCCGTCAGATTTCACTTTTACACCAATCGTTTGCCCACCCGGGATAACTCGTAAATCCGGCACGACATTTACTTTCAGTGTCTTAAGTGGAATCCGATTAAACAGCTTCAACTTCAGCTTTGCCTGTCCTGCTTGTGAAGTCGAGAGCGAGAGCGGCTGACGAAGAGACACATTCAACGCTGCCGTACGTTTGCCATTGACCTGTAAAATGTCAGGACGGTCAACCGTTGCATTTGCCATTACTGGCATTACCAGATGTAGCTGTTTTTGTTGCCCTTCAAATAAACGTAATTCGCTTGGTAATGCAGCATAAGTGCGAAATGGGGTTGTTGTGCAGCCGATACTAATGATCAGAACAAGCACAAGACCTAGCAGCCGTTTAATGTTGGGGTTCAAAGGTGTCCACACTCCTTTGCTTCGAAGCTTTGACGTTTAAGGGAATGGCCCTTAATCGTAACATTAAGTTAACCTTGACCCCAACCTTTTATAAGTGAAAATGATTCCTCAAAACCTTGATTTTAAGCACCTTTTTGACGTTCAGCCAATTTAAGCATTTCTTGAGCATGATGTACTGTTTTTTCCGTAACTTCCACCCCGCCAAGCATACGCGCGAGCTCCTGTACCCGTCCATCTTCGTCCAGTTCGGTCACATAAGTAGACGTACGTTCGTCCAGGACCCGTTTCTCGATGTAATACTGATGATCAGCCATACAAGCCACTTGTGGCAAATGGGTTATGGCAAATACTTGCCCACTTCCAGCCACTTCGGCAAGCTTCTCCGCGATAGCCTGAGCAGCCCGACCACTAACCCCTGTATCCACCTCATCAAAGATAAGAACTGGGATACGATCAACTTCTGCAAATATGGTTTTTAGCGCCAGCATTATGCGCGACAGCTCACCGCCAGACGCAATCTTATGCAGCGGACGCAGCGGCTCACCTGGATTGGGGGAAATAAGGAACTCAACATCATCCCATCCCTTCTTAGTCAAACGAGTAGCTACACCATCTACATCTACGCCTTGGTTATCCTGAAGAAGATCGATTCGAACACCAAGCCGTGTTCTTTCCATATGAAGATGCTTTAACTCGCTCTCGATCCGAAGCGTCAATTCAGCAGCAAGCCGCTTCCGTAAATCACTAAGCTCACTTGCTAACAAGATCGCTTCCTCAAGCTGGATTGCCTGTTCTTTTTCTAATTTCTCGATCCGTTCGTCTTTATTTTCCAGCTTGTCCACCTCACCTTGAATGTGCTCAAGGTGCTGCAGCATAGCTTCAATTGTTGACCCGTATTTCCGCTTTAGTCCGATGATGTGATCTAATCGATCTTCAATTTGTTCCAATCGTGTAGGATTAAATTCAATCTGCTCACGATAATCACGCAGTTGGAAAGCAGCATCCTCCAATTGATAAAAAGCGTTTTGCAATTGCTCCACAATCGGTTGAAATTGTTCAGGGTCTACCGGAACAATCTGCTCCAATCGGTCAACAGCTAAGCTAACCGCGTCCATTGCCCCTTGACCATACAATTTTTCATATGCGCCATTGACATTATCCATAAGTTTTTCGGCATTGGTTAGTTTACGCTTTTCTTCCGCCAACCATTCATCTTCACCTAATTTTAGCTGTGCAGACGACAGCTCCTCGATTTGAAAACGGTACAAATCTAACATTTGATACGTTTGCTGACTGGTCTGCTTTAACTGTTCCACTTCACGCCGGACTTCTTTATATCGATTGTACTGCGCCGTATATCGCCGTTTCACCTCAGATAATGATTCCCCGCCGTATGCATCGAGCCAATCCAGATGCTTGTCCACCTTCAAGAGCGATTGATGCTCATGTTGACCATGAATGTTTATCAGCATTTCACCAACTTCGCGCAGCATCGTTAAGTTCACCATCTGTCCATTCATCCGACAGAAGCTCTTGCCTTGCGCCGTCAGTTCACGTCTGATGATCAGTAATTCATCCCGGGACGCATTAATGCCAAGCCTGTCGACTGTATCCCATACGGGATGATCATCGTCAAGTTCAAACGAGGCTTCCACTTCTGCACGTTCGCACCCGTATCTGACAAAGTCCGAAGAGCCCCTTGCGCCTGCAATGAGGCTCAGCGCATCAATAATTATGGATTTACCTGCCCCTGTCTCCCCCGTAAGCACATGAAACCCTTTATGAAAATGCAACTGCACCGCTTCGATAACCGCCAAGTGACGGATTGACAATGCTACTAACATCCCGGCATCCCCTCCTATGCCCTATCTTTGCATATGATTATGAAATGTAACTCATCACTTGATCCACAACACCTTGCCCAGTGTCCTTCGTCCGACTGATGATCAGAATCGTGTCATCACCGCACACGGTTCCTAGAATCTCAGGCCACTCAATCGCATCCATCAGTACCGCTATTGCATTAGCCGTTCCCGGCAAACATTTGATTACCACAAGATTCTCTGCCCGGTCTACACTAACAAAGTTATCAAGCAGGGCCCGCTTCAGCTTCTGAGCCGGGTTAAACCGCTGATCGATCGGCAAAGAGTACTTATAACGGCCATTATCCATCGGTACTTTTATTAAATGGAGTTCCTTCATATCCCTTGACACTGTCGCTTGCGTGACATGAAAACCAGCCTTCCTTAAGGAATCAACCAGTTCATCCTGCGTCTCAATATCGTTATTCATTACAATCTCTCTAATTTTAATATGCCTTTGACCTTTCATGAAGACCCTCCAAAACCAGTATTAAGCTCTATACACTTGACTATTTATTCGCTGGAACCACTCGGCTCTCCTACATCCATACGAATGACTCTGACACTACGTTCCGCCATATCAACAATGACAACCCCTGCACAATCCGGGAATGCAAGAAAGTACGTGGTCCATAACTTGCGGATACCACTCGCCGTCCAATCCAACTGCATTCGTTCTCTTGCACATCGTACGACGTACCAGTCCTCATTTTGCCGCACTATCAAGTCTACCCACAATCGGGAACTCAGTTCTTCATGCTCATCAACACGAATTCGTATGGGCACCGAGAACTTGCCGCCAACAATCTCATAACCTTCCTGTTCAAGCAAGCGCTCTGTCTCATCGTCATGAACATAATGGTCGGACAAATATATTTGCTCCATAGGCTCTGACCGGAACAAGGCACGCCTGCTGGCGAAGACGCCCCATACAACAAGTCCAATAATAATAAACCACAATACGGCATAGTCGCCCCTCATGCCTACACCATCCTTAATTAGAGGTACATGATAATGGTTCATAGTTATGTGAAATGGCTTCAATCTGCTGTATATGTCCATTGTATAGGAAAAAGGGGGTAAACAGCAAAAGAAAACCCATCCGTTGGATGCTTGTCCCTTTACGGATGGGTTTCGTCTAATACACATTTCTGAAATGACTGCTTAGTCGTCAAGAAGAAACGCGAAATTTCTGATTGGCATCCTTGACAACTTGTGCAATGTAATCGCGGGACACCGTTACAGCCTGGCTTTCGCTTGATACATCCGGCACGATCCAATACGCCAGAAATTCTATATTTCCTTCGCCTCCCGTAATAGGGGAAAACGTTAGGCCCTGCAACGCGAAGCCCATCTCGGTTCCGAAGTCGAGAATGTCACGCAGTACAGCTTCGTGCGTAGCCGGATCTCTTACAACTCCTGACTTTCCAACTTTCTCCCTACCTGCTTCAAATTGCGGCTTAATTAAGGCGACAATACGTCCTGGACGTGTAATCAGAGCCCGCAAAGGCGGCAATATAAGTTTCAAGGAGATAAAGGAAACATCAATCGATGCAAAATCCGGCTGAGGTCCCTCAAGATGTTCTCTTTCGACGTAACGGAAATTCGTACGCTCCATCACTTTTACACGTTCATCGTTCCGCAAGGACCAATCCAATTGATTGTATCCAACATCTACGGCATATACCATAGCAGCACCGTTCTGGAGTGCACAATCGGTAAATCCTCCAGTTGAAGCGCCAATATCAATCATCGTCGCGTCTTGCAGAGCAAGATCAAAATGCTGGATAGCCTTTTCCAGTTTTAGGCCGCCGCGTCCTACATAAGGGTGCGGCGCCCCCTTCACATGAATGGAGACAGCACGAGGTACTTTCATACCCGCCTTCTCGATTCTTTCTCCGTCCGCATAGACAAGTCCCGCCATTATAGCGGCTTTAGCCTTTTCGCGGCTTTCATAGAAGGCTTGCTCGACGAGCAGCACATCTATGCGTTCTTTCGGTGTTGACATGCCCTTGCTCCTGTCTTGTCATGATTACGTTACGCGCGTGTCAAACGATTGTCACCACGCGAAAACAACATCGTTCTTAGCTCGTTGGCAACCCGATCCGCAGTCAAGCCGACTTCTTCGCGCTGCTGCTTAATACTTCCATGTTCAACAAAATAGTCCGGTACACCAATTGGGGTGATCATTTGATTATAAATATGTCGCTCTGCATAAAACTCCAGCACGCTGCTGCCAAGCCCGCCCTTGGTACAAGCTTCTTCCAATACGACCATTGGCAAATGCTCCTTGGCAAGCTGCAACAGCATCGTTTCATCAAGCGGCTTAATGAAACGGGCGTTAATGACGCGCAGCTGTATACCATCACGTCGCAGCAACTCGGCGGCTTCCTCTGCCACCTGGATCATGGGTCCGACAGCAAGCACAACTGCATTCTCTCCCTGACGAACGACTTCCCAACTTCCAATTGGAATTGAATGAAGTTCTTGGTCAAATTCCACACCGACACCGTTAATACGTGGATAACGCACGGCAATAGGTCCATCATTGTATTCCACAGCTGTCTTCATCATGTGTCGCAGCTCGTTTTCGTCTTTAGGCATCATCAGCACGATATTCGGAATATGACGCATATACGCGATATCGTATATTCCTTGATGAGTCTCCCCGTCCGGACCGACGAATCCGGCACGATCAATTGCAAAAATGACATTTGCATCCTGACGGCAAATATCATGGACGATTTGATCATAGGCGCGTTGCAAGAACGTTGAGTATACCGCGTAGACAGGCTTCATGCCCTCCAGCGCAAGTGCAGCACACATGGTTGCTGCATGCTGTTCAGCGATACCTACGTCTATCATCCGACCTGGGAACTTCTCCGCAAACTGCAACAGGCCTGAGCCGCCTGGCATAGCAGGTGTTACCGCAACAATTCGTTCGTCCTGCGCTGCAAGCTCAATCAACGCATTGCCAAACACTTCTGTATACATGGGATTGCCGACTGCCTTTACAACTTGACCAGATTCAATCTTGTAAGGCGTGATACCATGCCACTTGTGCGAATCCGCTTCCGCAGGCGAGTACCCTTTGCCTTTGCGGGTAATGACATGCACAAGCACAGGACCCTCAACACGATCTGCTTGATCAAATGTATCAATAAGTTTCTTGATGTCATGCCCATCTACAGGGCCCAAATATGTCAGGCCAAACTCTTCAAATAACATACCTGAAACAACTAAATATTTTAAACCGTCCTTCATCCGTTCAGCTGTTTTGGCAAGCTTGTCGCCGATGGCCGGTATTTTCTTCAAAAGCTGCTCTACTTCTTCCTTTGCTTTTACATACGTACGGTCTGAGCGGATCTTGCTCAAATAATTATGAAGAGCCCCTACATTAGGCGCAATAGACATTTCATTATCATTTAGCACGACCATTAAATTTCTCTTCTCATGGCCAATATGATTGAGGGCCTCCAGAGCCATACCTCCGGTTAAAGCACCATCCCCGATTATGGCGACAACCTTATTGTCCTCACCCTTTAGGTCACGCGACAGCGCCATCCCCATTGCTGCAGATAACGATGTGCTGCTATGGCCTGCTTCCCATACATCATGCTCGCTCTCAGAGCGCTTAATAAATCCGCACAGGCCTTTGTACTGCCGGAGTGTATCAAATTTATCCTTGCGACCGGTCAATATTTTGTGAACATATGATTGATGTCCAACATCAAATAAAAACTTGTCGTTCGGACTATTGTACAAATAATGAAGGACGATTGTAAGTTCTACCACGCCCAAATTAGGTGCCAAATGCCCGCCAGTGGCAGACAGCTTCTCGATGAGGAATTGGCGAATCTCTTCGGCGAGCGCTGGCAGTTGATCCACCGTCAGCCGCTTCAGATCACTAGGTTGATTTATCTGTTCGAGCAGCACGGGTTTTCCCTCGCTTTCGTTGGTTCATTTGATGATGATGCACTACCTGGTTGGTGTATTTCACATGTCATATTCATCTCTAATGTGGTTATTTTAAACTCTTATCCCAGAATTAAAACCTGTCTATATATACACCACTTCATGTAAAAGTTCTCGCATAAAAGGTACCCGCTTATTATAACACATGAGCAGCTGCACTTCGAAACTTAATCCACTAGTTGTTCATTCCATTAATACACTCGGTTCATCAAATAGTCAGCCAGTTCCAACAGTCTTGCTGGATATGGTAAGTTAGCATCCACAACAGCTGATTTCGCCTCATGCGTCAATCGTGCGACTTCCGCTTTAGACGCATCCAGTCCAATAAAGAAAGGATAGGTTACCTTGCCGCTCTTTTCATCGCTGCCTTTTTGTTTGCCGAGCAATGTTTCATCACCAATAATATCCAGTATGTCATCCTGAATCTGAAATGCAAGGCCAAGCTTTCTGCCGAATTCGGTCAGCGCGGCAATCTGCTGCTCGTTAGCACCGCCTATTCTTGCACCCGCACGAAGGGAAAAAACAATCAGATCACTTGTCTTGTGCAGATGTATATATTCAAGCTGTTGAATTGAAGTAACGCCTTGCTCGCCTAGCATATCAGCAGCTTGTCCGCCGACCATCCCTATCATTCCCGAATAATAAGACAGTTCCTCAGCTACCGTTAAGATGATATCTGCTGGCACACCATACTGACGAGTTGCTTGGGTCACACTATAAAATGCATGGGTGAGCAGCCCGTCACCGGCGAGGATCGCCATCGCTTCCCCATGTACTTTATGATTAGTCAGCTTGCCACGACGATAATCATCATTGTCCATCGCTGGCAGATCGTCGTGAACTAATGAATAGGTGTGAATCATTTCTACCGCACAAGCTACAGGCATTGCCGATTGCACGTTGCCCCCCAAGCTCTCACAAGCTGCTAACACAAACACGGGGCGCAGCCGCTTTCCTCCGGCCATTAACGAATACATCATCGATTCCTTTAGATTGTCAGGAAATAACCAATCTACGGGAATAGTCTTCGGAAGCGCTTCCTCAATCTCGCTTACCCGTGACTTCAGATAGTGTTCCAATGCCAGATTTGCTTCGGCGTTATTCAATCAGGTCACCTGCTTCCGGTTGAAACGCTTGTCTCTGCCATTCTCCGTCTTGTTCTGTCAGCATTTCGATTTTGCGCTCAACCTGTTCCAGCTTGGATGAGCAGTTCTTCGACAGCATCATCCCTTCTTGGAATAACTCAATCGCTTGCTCTAAGGGAACATCTCCACTTTCCAACTGGTTGACGATGTGCTCTAAGCGTTCCATCGCAGCTTCAAAGGACATGGCTTGTACTTGTTCCGTATCATGACTCATCGTCTTCTCTCCCTTTCATGGACCATACCTGGCAATTGAGCTGCCCGTCCGTCACTTTAACTTTTATAATATCACCAAGCTGCACGTCTGCAACTTGCTTAATAAGTCTATTTTCCTGTTCATCATATACCAGGCTGTATCCTCTTGACATTACTTTAAGCGGACTTAATGCATCAAGTTGACGCATGGCCCCGTGAAGCTGCATCTGCTGCTTGTTGACGATGCTGCTCATAAGAGAACGAAGCTGCTTGGAATTTGTGACAAGACGTGATCTCGCCATCTTGGTCTGATGCAGCGGTGATTGCTCACGCAATCTTGCGGTTGCTGCCTGTAGACGATGTTCTGCACTAACGACAGACAACTTGCCTCTGTTTAACAATCGTTCATTCCAGCGTGCTAATCTCTCCCGGTACTGTTGTACGCTTTGTTTCGGCTTCCGAATGACAGGTGATTGCTGTACTCGTAACAGGCGCTCTTGCTGTATCGCAAGATTACGCTGCATCGCCTGCTTTAGTCGTCGATTCAGGTGATGCAAATGCTGCTTAAGGTCCTCCTGATGAGGAACAGCCAGCTCCGCTGCCGCTGTTGGTGTTGGTGCCCGTAAATCCGCAACAAAATCAGCAATCGTAAAATCCGTCTCATGACCAACCGCAGAAATAACAGGAATATGTGATTCTGAGATCGCCCGTGCTACAACCTCTTCGTTAAATGCCCATAGTTCTTCCAATGAGCCGCCGCCTCTACCTGCAATAATCACATCCACTTCACCATGGCGGTTTAGAGCATGTATTGCATGCGCGATTGAAGAGGCTGCTTGCTTGCCTTGTACCAATACCGGATAGACCAGTACGGTCATTCCTGGTTGTCTACGATGAAGTGTTGTTAAAATATCACGCACGGCGGCTCCTGTTGGCGAAGTTACAACACCAATCGCTCTAGGAAAAGTCGGCAGCGGTCTTTTGCGCCCCTCGTCAAACAAGCCCTCGCCCTGAAGCTTCTGCTTTAACTGCTCATAGGCCAAATACAAGCTGCCAATTCCATCAGGCTGCATCTGCTGTGCATAGAACTGATACTGTCCATCACGCTCATACACGGTCACATAGCCATTTGCGACTACTCGCGTACCTTCCTTCGGCCGGAACGGTAGCTTTTGATTGTTGGATGCAAACATAATCGCTTTAATTCGACTGTCTGCATCCTTCAATGTAAAGTACATATGGCCGCTGGAATGATGCGTAAAGTTGGATATCTCTCCGCGCAGCCAAATATCCTGCATGCGTTCATCGCCATCCAGTTTCATACGAATGTATCGATTGAGATCCTTAACGGACATAATTCGCTGTTCATCTGTACGTGACATCAACATCCTCCCGCCTTATAAGTAAGACACAGGGTGATACCCGGTAGTCCTTCACCGCTATCACCCTGCATTTCTGTATACCTCATATATCTGTTACGTTAAATGATGAATCCGCTTTGCTGCTTTAAGTGTATTGTACATGAGCATCGTAATCGTCATCGGACCTACACCACCTGGAACAGGCGTGATCCAATCACACAGATCTTTGACATCTTCAAAATCAACATCACCTGCAAGCTTGCCGTTTTCAAGCCGATTCATGCCTACGTCAATCACAACAACACCTGGCTTAAGGAAGGAACGATCTACAAAATTGGCGCGACCAATCGCAACAACAAGAATGTCCGCTTGACGCGTCAATTCCTTCATGTTGGCGGTGCGTGAATGACACATTGTAACAGTTGCATTCTCTCGCTGAAGCAGCAAGGACACTGGTTTGCCCACAATATTGCTGCGCCCGATGACAACCGCATGTTTGCCTGCAATGTCTACTTCATGACGCTTCAACAGTTCAATAACACCTGCAGGCGTACATGGTAATAAAGACTCGTCTCCAATAACCAGATTGCCGACACTTACTGGATGAAAGCCATCCACATCTTTGGCAACCGCAATTGCATCGATTACAGCTTTTTCGTTGATATGCTTAGGCAAAGGAAGCTGAACCAGAATACCATGAATCGTAGACTGTCCATTCAGTGTCTCAATAAGTGCCAGAAGATCAGATTCCGTCGTATCTGCTGGGAGTCGGTGTACTTCTGAGTAATAACCTAGCTCCAAACAAGTCTTATGCTTACTGTTCACATACACCTGTGATGCCGCATCTTCTCCGACCAATACAACAGCAAGTCCAGGCTGAACACCTTTTGCTGTCAATCTGTCCACTTCTTGTTTCATTTCTTCACGCATAGCTGCTGATACCGTTTTACCATTCATCAAAGAACCAGTCATGTTCTCTCCCCCAATGCAAATCGTTATCTATTACAACATGAAGCACGATCAACAATAGAAATACATCTATGTTAACACACGTTAGAACACCAAATGCCCTTCCTTGCTTAATTCAAGCAAACCATGTCAAACTTAACTCAAACACTTATTCTTGTTCTACAGCACCAGCTTCTACATCTGGTTTTGTACCAGAAGTTGCGCCTTCGCCTGTTTCCGTTTCCGAAATCGCTTCCGAAGGATTGCGGTCACGCAGCATTTGTCCTAATACACCGTTTACGAACTTGCCTGACTCATCCGTACCAAAATGCTTCGCCAATACAACTGCTTCGTTCACGATTACTTTTGGTGGTACATCATCACGGTATAATAATTCGTAACTGGCAAGGCGCAATATTTGACGATCTACTCTTGAAAGTCGATCTACCTGCCAGCCTTTCAAATACCCTGTCAAAACAAAGTCAATGTCCTCGCGCTTCGCCCAAGTCTCATGCACCCATGTCAGTACATGTTCACGCATGGCGGAGGCATCCTTTGCCTCTACACCCGTCTCATTGTCCTCTTGCTTCGCTTCATCCACGACCATTTCGACCGCTTGTTCAGGTGTAATCCCTGTCATTTCTAATTGGTACAAGCTTTGAATGGCCATTTCTCTCGCGATACGTCTTTTCATCTTTGTTCCTCCTGCGCTCTTATCAACATGATGTCCCAGCAGTCGATGCGCTATATCATCAATGTTTTATTTCTGCTGCCAAATGATTACTTGATATGTCGGGGAACATCCTTATGGCTCGACCATGAAAAAATCCTATGCCCGCCCCGATTAGCTCCCCGTCGGTTGACCGGCGGTGCCACAGTCGTTCGGAGCGTCCATAGGACTACTTCAACCATCTCCAGTGATCGGACAGCCACACACGCATTCGCTGCCACGGTATCATGGGGCCTAAGTCCATATCTTTATGCTTGCCAACGGAATAACCGATAAATACGAGCAGCGCAACAAAGAGCATGTCCCAAAACCCAACGAATAAATACACTAGACCTAATCCGATCCCAGCTGCTATACCGATGATTCGTCCACTGTGACTCTCCCACAATTGTTTCCACATCGGAAGTTCACCACCTATTCAACACGTGCCTTAAACGTCTGCGTCTGCACTACATTCGCGACGTAAACGGACACGTAAGATACTGGAATTCCGGTAATCTCATGTACATAGTCACGAACGTTGCGCTGAACTTCCTCCGTAATGCCAGGAATAGCGTTCTCCCCATCTACGATGGCACGGATCATAATATCCAACCCTGCGTCATTTGCGCGGATACGCGCTTTAAGATCCTTAACACCACGTACTCGTCCTGCCGCCTTTAACGCTACATTCTCAATGGTCTCAAGTGAGATCTTAATATCACCAATTTCTGTACGCTGATCGATCGATGGCAGTGATGTGCGCTCTCGTCGAATCGAAACATAGAAAAAGCGGATGCTTATCAAGAACAGAACCGCAGCTACAGTAATAACCGTAATTAACATGCCATCTGGCAGGTTCAAAACGATAAGATCAGGCAGCAGGCCGCTTGCTACAATAATAGCTGCCACGGACAACGTGCCGATTACGATGCTGTATAGAAACAACAGCAGCCTGTCAAAGATTCTACCCATATTGCCGCGCCTCCTTGTTGAATTACAGGTAACCCCCTGCCATATGGAGGGGGTTCTCTCATCCAGCACTATTTAACGCGCGAAGAATTGTCCGGCTCTTCCGGCTTCTCCTGCGACTTAAAGTGAACATCATGCACATGCACATTCACTTCTACCACATGAAGGCCAGTCATCATCTCGATGGAACGTTTTACATTGTTCTGAATGTTAGACGCCACCTCAGGGATACGGTTGCCATATTCGACGATGATCGATACATCAACTGCCGCCTCGCGTTGACCAACTTCCACCTTAACGCCTTTTGATAAGTTCTTGCGGCCAAGCAATTCAGCGATACCACCGGCAAAGCCTCCGCTCATGCCTGCTACGCCCTCTACCTCAATGGTAGCAAGACCTGCAATCACTTCAATAACCTCAGGTGCAATTTGAATATTACCTAAGTCTGTACGTTCGAAATCCGGAATAATCGTTTGATTCATCCATTATCACTCCTTACTATTCATGTATGGAGATATAATCCTGTCCACCTATTATTCATAACTATATCATTTGTCCAATTTTATGACAAACAACTGATCGGTGTAAACCATTATACCTCATTTTCCTCTAGAAACTTGATGTCAAAATCGCCACGAATGAAAGTTGGATGCTGCAACAATCGCATATGGAATGGAATCGTTGTATAAATACCTTCGATAGCAAATTCAGCCAGAGCTCGCTTCATGCGCTCAATCGCTTCTAGTCTTGTTGGCGCCCACACGATAAGCTTGGCAATCATAGAGTCGTAGAACGGAGAGATTGTATATCCTTGGAAAGCAGCACTATCCACACGAACACCTATGCCTCCTGCTGGCAAATAAAACGTAATCTGCCCTGGAGACGGCATAAAGTTGCGATCCGGATCTTCCGCATTAATACGGCACTCGATCGCCCACCCGTTAATCGTGATCTCATCCTGTCTGACAGAAAGCTGTTCACCTTGAGCCACCATAATCATTTCTTTAATAATATCCACACCAGTAACCATCTCTGTAACCGGATGTTCAACCTGTATGCGGGTATTCATTTCCATAAAATAGAACTGTCCGTCCGGTGCCAGCAAAAATTCTAGCGTACCAGCTCCTGAATAGTTAACAGCCAATGCCGCACGAACCGCAGCGTCACCCATTTGGTTACGTGTTTCCTCGCTCAGAACAGGACATGGTGCCTCTTCCACAAGTTTCTGTCTGCGACGTTGTACCGAGCAATCCCGCTCGCCTAGATGAACGACGTTTCCATGCTTGTCAGCTACGATCTGGATCTCGACATGCTTCATACCCGTCAAGAACTTCTCCAGATAGACACCTGAATTGCCAAATGCTTTCTCAGCTTCTTGCTGAGCGGTCTTCATCTGCTTCAACAGAGATGATTCATCATCTGCAATCCGAATACCTTTACCGCCGCCGCCTGCTGTTGCTTTAATGATGACAGGATAGCCGATATCACGTGCAATCATAATTGCATCTTCAATATCCTCAACAAGACCGTCAGATCCCGGAATAACCGGTACGCCCGCATCCTTCATCGTCTGCTTGGCAACTGCCTTGTCACCCATACGCTCAATTGCATCAGCAGAGGGGCCAATAAATGTAATGCCGCATGAACTGCAAATCTCGGCAAAGTCAGCATTTTCCGCCAAAAACCCGTAACCAGGATGTACAGCGTCACACTCTGTAAGTGTTGCCACACTCATTAAGTTGGTAAAATTCAAGTAGCTGTCCTTGGACGCCGTTGGTCCAATACAGTAGGCCTCATCCGCCAGACGAACATGAAGGGCGTCGCGATCCGCTTCCGAGTAAACAGCTACTGTTGTAATTCCTAGTTCACGGCACGCGCGAATAATACGTACGGCAATTTCTCCGCGGTTCGCGACGAGCACTTTCTGAAACTTCATCGTTCAACCTCCTCTTGGTTTATCCGAATTAACTAGTCAGCCTTCTTTACTCAGGCTTTACCAAGAACAGTGGTTGTCCGTATTCTACTAGTTGTCCGTTCTCGACCAGAATCTGTACGATCTCGCCTGATACCTCTGCTTCAAGCTCGTTCATAAGTTTCATCGCTTCAAGAATACAAACAACAGAACGCTCGTTCACCCGGTCTCCCGTCTTCACGAAGGCACCTGCCTCAGGAGACGGCGAAGCATAAAACGTACCTACCATAGGGGATACGATCTTGTGGAGTCCTGCTTGAGCAGATGCAGCATCTGTACTTGGCGCCGGATTTGCTGCAGTTGCCTCAGCAGCCGCAGTTACAGGAATAGTTGCTGGGACTGGCGTATATGTATGTGTCGTTGGTGCCGTTTGAACAGTTACAACCTCTGTCTTGCCCGGCTTACGAATGGATAGGCGGAAGCCTTCGTTTTCTACTTCGAGCTCATGGACCGAAGTCTGGTCCAACAATTTTACCAGCTCTTTAATCTCACTAATTTTGAACAATTCATTCACTCCTCGTGAAAGTATGTATCCGTAAGGACTTTACATATGGACAATCTACATAGACGTATGTATTATATCACAACCTCAATAAATAGAAAGAGCCCAGTTTGGAACTGGGCTTTGCCAACCTTTGTATTTAAGGTGCATGTTATCGCTTTATTCGGACACATACTGAACACTTATTTTGTCCTGTGTTACATTTAATTCTTTTATTAATTTATCCATAATATCAACGGCCTGCTTCACTTCCAGCTTCGCGCTCTGCACGACAACTTTATAGCGGTCATTATCCTGAGTAATAACTGCATTGTCATATTCCTTCTGCAATTCGGTCTCCAGGTTTGTAATTTTTTGTTCACGCTCGTCAAGCTGATGCATCTCATCATAAGCTTTTGTTAGTTTATCACCGGTAATATTGGTTGTATCATTAATAATACCGAGTAAACGCTCAATATTTTGTTGATATTGCTCATTTCTTTCCATTTGTTTTTCTTCGATCATGCTTCGTTTGGTTACACCACCGGCAACCGCTTCATTCAGCACATCCTCATTGGTCTTTGTATCTTCCTTGCCTGCTACTGACTTAGATGTATCAGCTGGTGCAGACGATGGTGCACCTGTCGGATCTTGTGTCTCATGGCCCGCATTTCCATTTGCGATATTCTCAGTGCCTTTCTTTTCGCCTGCATTTGCCTGTTCCTTGCCAGCCGTGTTGCTGTCCCCAGCAGATACTTCCGTGATCTGCACGTTTGGAAGCTGCCCAACTTCAGTGGCGTCACCTTTAATCACTTGCTCCGCTTGCGTTCCAGTTGCCGTTTGTTTACTTGTCGTATCTTCCGTAAACAAGTAATAGGCGGATAATACAACCATCAGGCTTAGCATAGATACTAACCAAATTGTTTGTCTTTTCGTGTTCATAAGAAAAGGCCTCCTTTGCCATTCACTGCTTTACTCCGCCACTTTTCGCGGCACGACCGAGATTCGATAAGACGGGACATTTAATCCTTTTTCCACCGCATCCACTATTAATTGCTTGACGACTGCATTTTCTGCGCCTTTCGCAACAACGACGACTCCTCTCACCTTGGGCTTGATCCGTTTTGTTACGATTGGACTATGACTGTTCGACTGTTCCGTCATTACAATTTCTCCATCACGCGAATATTGTGTCGTGTGACGCTTGCCCCCGTTCGCATCGGTCTCCTCCGTTACCTGCTGGCTATCTTTATTGTTGCGTTGGATAACCATCTCTTCTGTTGAATCAATCGTTACCAATACCTCAACCTGTCCGACACCCACAATCTCCTCCAGAATGGACCGAATTCTTGTTTCGAAGGACTTCTCGATAGCATCAAAGGCGTTGCCAGGTGTGGGAGTCAGCTCACTCGACTGCCCATCAGCAGCTTGAAAGGCTCCCGCCGTCGGCGGTTCCCTGCCAACGTTGCCCTTTAGCCAACTGCCTGCCCCTTCGAAGGAGCGAAACGAGCTGAATAAGACAAGCGCGGCGCCAATAAGGCCAAACAGCAACAGCAAGCGGAACGTATGCAACTTTTTGGACCCGTTCGGTCCACTGCCAAGTAGGGATTCAATTTTCTGCAGCCATTTCGCCAATGCACTCAACCGCCCTTTCACATGATGGACTTGCGTTTACTTGTCCTCATTTCACCTATACGCTGCTTGTTCAAATTTATGACTGCAATATGCGAACTCGTACACTTTTTTATGAGCTACGTTTGCCATTCGATATGGATCTGTTCCGGCAATACGACCCATTGCTGCGACAATTGCTGTTTAACTAGCCCTTCAACCGCCTGGCGTTCATCGTTTTCATTAAGGGGTTGAACTTGATTGTCGAGTTGTTTTTTATGTGTATTATTATTAGAATTTACCGATTGTACGGTAACATTCGACACGGTCTCGACAGGTTCCACCTGGTTAATAGCACCGTGTTCTGGGGCCATTACTGGTAACGTTTCATGTTGTATTTCTGCTCTCTGGGCTGGCTTCATTTGAATGCGTATCATGTCGATTGTTGGCTGCTCCTGATTAGGGCGACTAGTTAATTCCACCTGCACGGCAACCACTTGGAATATGAGCTTTGACTGTGCAATAACAGTCTCTGCCCCCTCCGAGCGAGCGCCTCCGCTTAGATTGCCAGTTGACGGTGAGGCCAAAGTATCATTTAATTGTTTCTTCATATTCGTCTCGAGCTGCGCAGCCGCATAGGACATCACTTGTTCGTCACGCTTCGCTTTTATCCGGTTAGCTTCGCGCTGAATGGAGGTTAATGATGCGTAAGTGCTAGGTGTTGCCGCTGATGCCTGGTCCCATTGCTGCGCCAATTCATCTGTAATGTTCGCGTCAAAGAGCTTCATAATCGGAGAGAGCAGGATCAGTAAGATGATCAGACTCATCATCAGTTTGACATAACGCTGCATCGTGCGATTAGGCAGCAGTAAATCAATAAAGGTCGCTAATAAAATGACCATGATGATTTCCTTTAGCCATTGGCTAAGCCACGTCATGCGTATCCCCCCTAACGCATCATGACAGTTACATTCCCGGCTGTTAACAAGATCGTAATCGCAAGAAAGAACATTAAGCTAACTGCCGCAAGAGCAGCAAACACATAAATCATACTTTTACCCACCGTCTTCAAACAGCCTACGACCGGGCTATCGCCTAAAGGCTGCATTACAGCGGCAGATACGTTATAAATGAGCGCTAGCGTTAATATTTTTAATGCGGGAAATGCACACAAAAACAAGAGGATAATAACGCCCGTTAAACCGACCGCATTTTTGACGAGCAGCGAAGCTGTTATAACCGTATCTGTTGCATCAGAGAATACACGGCCTACAACCGGAACAAAGTTGCCCGTAATATACTTAGCTGTCCGTAATGCCACCCCATCCGTAACTGAGCTTGTCACACCTTGTACTGAAATGACACCTAAAAAGACAGTTAACAATATGCCCAACAACCCGACGCTAATGTTCCGCAGCAGGTTTGCCAACTGCGTTACTTTGTACTTGTCCGACATCGTACTGACAATATGGAGCACAGCTGAGAAGAACAGCAGCGGAAATACGACAGCATAGATTAACGTACCGACCAAATGAATCATAAATACAATTAGCGGATGAAGTACAGATACGGTAACAACATTTCCAAGGGATGCTAATAATGTAAATAGCAACGGAACCATTGCCATCATAAAGTCAATCATTCCTGATATGGCATCTTTTGCATATCCAATCGCTACGTGAAAACTGTTTATCGCTAAAATAATAATGACCATATAAGAGATGGAATAAGCAATTTTACTAACTGTATTCCGTTCAAATGCGGTTTGCAGCGTCTCAAGCACCATGCTAAACACAGCTAAAATAACAATCGTGACAATCAATTTCCCATTCATGACCACTTCTTGCAGCATAAAGCTGCCCAGTGCTTTAAACGTATTGCCGATCGTAAGCTTCTCGCCCCCCGGCAGAATTAGATCAGCAAAATCAGGTACAGACTCTTTTGGGAAAAATCCTCCATACTTGTCCAACAAGGTGTTCCAATATACCTCTACTTCACCTGTGCCGATCTCCTTGCTTTGCTGCTTCACCCACTCTTCAGCAGGAGCAGAAGAAGTTGCCTTTACCTGCTCATCTACAGCATCAGGGGCTGCTGATACTGCACTAACGCCTGCACACAACATACACAAGAGAAGTACGATGAAGACATGAGTACGACTCGCATGAAATAGGCTCTTTCCGATAGTCTTCACCTCTCCTCATTATGTATGGGATTAAGCCGGAAGCAGCTTCATGACGGTTTCAATAATAACGCTAATTATCGGAATGGCCATCACCATAATGAGCACCTTGCCTGCCAGCTCAATCTTAGCAGCGATGCCATCTTGTCCAGCATCACGGACGACTTGCGCGCCAAATTCTGCAATATAGGCTATTCCAATAATTTTTAAAATAGTTTTCAAGTATACGGGTTGAATCCCCGAACGGTTGGCGAGATCTTCCAACACTTTGATAACAGCCTCAATCTTGCCTATTAAGAAGAGGAAGATGACAATACCTGCAAATGCGGATATAAGAAACGCAAACATCGGCTTCTGCTCCTTCACAACAAGCACAAGGATGGCTGCGATTAGACCAAGTCCGACAATCTGAATAATCTCCATACATGTGTCACCTACTGAAACAAGAAAATGGTCTTAATCTCTTGAAACAAATTGTCCAGCAGCCGAACAACCATAAATAACACAACAACAAACCCGATCACAGTTACCCAGTGAGCCATGTCTTCTTTGCCCATCTGCTTCAGTACGGTATGAATCATGGCAATGATTATGCCGATCCCGGCAATCTGAAATATCGCACTCACATCCACATTCATCCGAAGGCACCTCAATATATTAAAATGACTACTAACACCCCGCTTAACAAACCTAAACTGCGACTTAATGTCCCATAACGCATATAATCTTCACGCGCGTTTATTTCTTCCTGCTCCAGCCTTTTGATCGCATGTCGGATATGGTTGCGCTGATCCTCACGATCACTTATGCCGAGGCTCATACCCAAGTCATACAACACGCGAATATCCTGATGCTTAAGAGCGGTTTCGGGTGAAACTCGATTCAAGGCCTGATGCCAAGCTTCTTTTGAGGTCAATACAAGAGCTTCCCGCTGCTTCATGCTGGAGGCAGCGGCAGCAAATAATGTATTTAACGGCGCGGACAGCTGCATGCCAAGCTCCTCAAAAGCATCATCTAGCGGCGTGTGACCATAGACGATTGACGTCTCTAGCCGTTGTAAAGCAACAATCAGTTGTCTGATCTGCCTTGGTCTTGCTGCATAGGAAGCGGATTGCACCCAGCCGATTGCGCTGGCTGCAGCAATAACGATTGCTGTCCCAATAAGCTTATACACGCCCACCCCCGCCTTTCACACCTGCGGTCATTTCTGGCATGAGCAAAGCTCTTCGTTTGTCATCGTATATTTTCCAGGTCCACTCCTTCTTGGTCCTCTTTAGCAGTATAATTCGAGAAAAAACCCCTTCTGTCAGTAGCTCTCCTATGCCTGGCCTGCGTCTCAGTTCTTCCACATCACTGCCGTGAGCAGAAGCAATAACGCGTACACCTGCGTGTATAGCTTCCCGCATAGCGAACACGTCCTCCTCACGGCCGAATTCATCTACGACAATTACATCAGGGGACATCGACCTGATCAACATCATCATCCCCTCAGCTTTTGGACAACCGTCTAATACATCGCTGCGAAAGCCAAGATCAAAGCTTGGCACGCCTTTTATGCATCCAGCAATTTCAGACCGCTCGTCCACAATGCCAACTTTTAGTGATTGCCAACGGGCATCCGGGTGGTTCCACATACCAGAAGCAGTCGAACGCGCTACATCCCTTAGCAAAGTTGTCTTTCCATGCTGCGGCGGCGAGACGATCAAGGTGTGATAGACAGACTGTGCTCGAAAATCGAGCAAATACGGCATTATCGAAGCCGCTGTCCCCTTGACTTCTCTAGCGATTCTTACGTTAAAACCCGAAATATCGCGCAGATGGCTTACCTTTCCTTGATGAAGTACCGTTCGTCCTGAAAGACCAACGCGGTGTCCCCCCGCAATAGTGACATACCCTCTCCTAAGCTGCTCCTCCATCGTATATAAGGAATGATTAGTCAACAGATCCAGAAGACGATGGCAGTCTTCCCTCGATGGAGTGTATGCTTCTAATGGTTGCTCGGTTATCGTCCCAAGATTCGTTATAAAGTGGTACTCACCACACGTACTGACCTCAAGCGGCCTGCCTTCACGAATACGAATTTCTTCCATTACGTTTAATAGCCGCGAGGGCAGCTGCATGATGAGCGAACGCAGCTCTGGGGGCAGCACGAGAGACCAGCTAGTCCGGTCTTGCGCAGTCATGGTATCCCTCCTCGCTCACCTGATTCATTCCTACATACAGGAATAATGCTTGCCCATCTACACTGATGTGTATGGAACAACCTAAGCAAATATGACAATGGGTCATGAATTCGTTTTAGTCTTACATTTGGTAAGACCATCGTCTATTTTGAGATTATTTTTTTAAAATGCCCACTAATAAACAAGTGACACCTATCGTAATCCACACGAATTTGCCCCAAGAGAGCTTGTCCGCAATACCAATCAAACCAATCGTAGTCGTTGCAATTAACACCATTGGCCCAACTAATGCCAGCATAGAGTTCACAGCAAGCGCTTTGTGCGGTTCATTAAGCCTTAACATGATAACAGCTGCAAGCAACTCCAGACTGCCCGAGAGGAATCGCAGGCCTGCCATACTAAGCACTATTTTGTCAAAAGACATCTCCGCAGCCTCCTTTCCTTAATCTGGAATAACTAAATAACAACCTCAATTGTCTTCCGTTTATTCATATGCTGTTTCTCCTCAGAATAGAGCAGTAGGTCCATCCACTAGGCACCTGTCTGGGATTGAACGCATATATTGCTTCAAGATGCTATGTCAAGCAGCACATCCAAAGGAGAATTGGCATATGAACCGATTAATAACCACCTCTAAATGGCCAATTGGGCTATCAGATCCAAGCGGAGAACGTTTGCTTCAACCTAGGTCATTCGGTTATACGATGGTAATGGACAAAGGCTTGGGC
Organism: Paenibacillus sp. ACRRX; assembly: GCF_022346885.1. GTDB lineage: Bacteria > Bacillota > Bacilli > Paenibacillales > Paenibacillaceae > Paenibacillus_B. Next base: position 605,660 of record NZ_JAKRNK010000001.1, on the reverse strand, counting down.
CTGCAGGCGTTTGAAGATTTTTTAGCTTGTGTACATGAGCATATTGACATATTAAAGCTCGGATTCGGCACATCTGCCCTGCTGCCACCTTCTTTCATACGCGCAAAGACATTGTTGGCCAAATCGTATGGGCTGCGTATTATGCCAGGTGGTACCTTATTGGAGATTGCCATTGCTAAAGGTATGGTAGATGATTTTTTTCATATGATGAAAGAAACGGGCTTTAACACCATCGAGGTATCCGATGGTTCGATCACGCTCTCACGTTCAGAACGAAGGTCGCTTATTAGCCGCGCTGTGGAAGAAGGTTATACCGTAAGCACCGAATACGGAAAGAAGCTCGAACATAACCCATTTCAAATAGAGGAAATCACGGAAATACTATTGGATGACCTGACACACGGCGCACAATGGATGACACTTGAAGGCCGCGAATCGGGCGTCAACGTCGGTGTATTTGACACCAACGGCAATTGTAATGTCGAGTTAATCGGTAACATTCTAGCTGCTGTCCCTTTTCCAGAGAAGATTATGTGGGAGGCTCCCCACAAAAACCAACAGTTGTTTATATTAAAAAATGCAGGCGTAAATGCAAATATTGGTAACGTAGCACATGGGGATGTGATTGCGCTGGAAGCTTTGAGACGCGGTTTAAGAGCAGATACATTTTTAGACCGTCTTGCATTCTATTATGAGATCTAGTGCAGCCGTGGATATCATGTTCCTGCATAAGAAAGGAGGTGCATGCAGATGCAAGTCGATGCCATATCAAGTATTAGTGAAGCACGCGCGATTGACCTGTCCCATCGTACCGTAATTGTGATCGACGTGCTGCGGGCGACTAGTACAATTGTAACAGCGTTGGCCTACGGCGCAGCCGGTGTTATTCCAGTTGAGACTGTCGGTCAAGCCAAGCATTGCTTTGTACCAGGGGATATTCTTGGGGGCGAGCGCTACTGTAAAAAAATAATTGGCTTCGATGCAGGCAACTCTCCTTTAGAATACACAAATGATGATTTTCGAGGACGCCGCATTGTTTTAACGACTACAAACGGAACACGAGCCATTCAAAAAGCGGTTCGGGCGGAGCATATTATTGCGGGTGCTTTTCTGAACGCACAGCTATGTGCGCAAGTAGCTGTGAAGCTAAAGCGAGATGTAGCCTTATTGTGCGCCGGTTCACAGGATACGTTTGCATTTGAAGACGGCTTGTGTGCGGGACTGCTGCTTCACGAGATTAGTAGAATAAAAGAAGAAACCCACGATGCAATCGTCATGAACGATCTTGGCTCGATGGTAATGAGTGCTTATCTTCACCATGCGGACAATTTGTTGAGTGCTTTACAGCAATGTACAAGTGCCAAACGGCTTGCCAAACTTGGTTATCATAAAGATGTAGAATTCTGCTCAGCAGTAAATACCATTCCTGTAGTCCCACGAATGGTCCATCAGATGATGATTCCTTTTACCGGGTTCACCTCATAATAGCAATCTAACACTCTGCTTTCGAAGCTACATCGACTTTTCGTTCTAAATGAGCGGTATGTGTTCATATCGTGAGATAAGAGCTTGCCCAGCTTCATAAGGCATTAGATATGCAAGCTCTTATTTTCCATGAAGGAGCCACCTTATATATGAACGGCGAAGTTGTTCTGGTCACTTTAATTATCGTGGGACTTATTAGCCGCTCTCCTATCATTACGACTGCGGCCTGCTTTTTACTGATTATTAAGCTTGTCCAGCTTGATCGATTTCTGCCTACACTGGAACGTAGAGGGTTAGAGCTTGGACTGTTATTTTTAACGATTGGTGTGTTAGTGCCTTTTGCAACAGAACGAATCGAGACAAAAGACATCGTAAACACGCTTACCTCATGGACAGGCATCCTTGCACTGACAGGTGGTGCACTTGCTACATTTATGAACAGTAAAGGACTTGACCTATTAAAAAACGACCCACAAATGATCGTCGGGCTTGTCGCCGGATCGATCATCGGGATCGTCTTTCTGCGTGGCATACCGGTTGGTCCCCTAATGGCCGCAGGTATTACCGCTTTTTTATTGCAGCTTGCAAGGTGGATATTTCAAAAATAATTCCTATTCGTTAACGACGATCCTGCGGGCCACCTACGAATACTTGTTCCACGGTGTCCAAGCCATAAGCCGTGTGCAAAGCTTTCACTACATCGTGAAGCTGTTGATTGGCGATCACGCATGATACTTTGATCTCGGATGTACTGACCATCTTTATACTGATGCCAAGCCCGGATATCACTTCGAACATCTTCGCTGCAACACCCGGATGGCTGACCATCCCGGCGCCAACAATGGATATCTTGACCAGATCAGTCTCAGAAGTCACTTCACGGTATGGAAGCTCGGATTTCAGTTGGTCCAGAACATGAATGGCCCGATCACGATCATGCAGCGCGGTTGTAAAGGAGAAGTCTGCCTCTCCATTCAATACCCCGCTTTGCACAATAATATCTACATCGATCTCGGCTTCGGCGAGCGTGCCGAACACTCTTGCCAATACCCCTGGCAGATCAGCAACACCCAATATGCTAATACGTGCTACATTTTTATCGTACGCAATTCCGCTGACGACCACTCCCTGCTCCATGACCGCTTCCTCCTTCACGTAAGTTCCCTCGTTATGATTAAAGCTAGATCGCACCACCAAACATACGTTGTTATGCTTCGCATACTCAACAGCCCGTGGATGCAATACCGCCGCCCCTAAGTGAGCCAGTTCCAACATTTCGTCGTAAGAAATTTCCTGCAGCTTACGAGCACATCGCACAATACGTGGATCGGTGGAATAAATACCGTCAACATCTGTGTAGATCTCGCACACGTCTGCCTGAATAGCTGCAGCTAAAGCTACTGCAGTTGTGTCAGATCCGCCGCGTCCAAGCGTCGTAATCTCGCCAGACTCAGACATGCCCTGGAAGCCAGCAACAATTACGATGTTACCCGTATCAAGTGCATCAATGACACGAAACGGTTCGATATCAGCTATTCGTGCCTTACCATGTGTATCGTCCGTGCGGAATCCAGCTTGCCAACCTGTAAATGACTTTGCTTGATGACCTAACGAATGAATGGCCATTGACAAAAGCGCAACGCTTATCTGCTCGCCTGTCGTTAATAGCATATCCATTTCTCGAGCAGGCGGATTGTCGCTTAGCAATCTGGATTTATCGATCAGATCGTCTGTCGTATCTCCCATTGCAGATACAACAACGACACATTGATGACCCTGCTCTTTCTTTTCTACAATACGCTTAGCAACCCGCTTCATACGCTCGGTGTCACCGACAGAACTTCCCCCGAATTTCATGACGAATAAAGCCACGCTGACTCACTCCAATCCCGTAGGAATGTATAATTTCTTTTAATTGCATATTATAGCATAATGTTTGCCAGAATAGTCGTAAAAGTTGTACGTCTGTCTAAACTTGTATAAGGACGTTTTTCCCTCGTATACAAACACAAATTAATGCCTCTCAAGGGCGTACATTCGATATTCGCAATCACCTGTAAACTAAAAAAAGTGATTAAACAGAAACAACTTCCTGTTCAATCACTTTTTTTATTTAAATGTCAGTATATACGTTGTAATCAACTTACATCCAACATTTGATTAGGCGCGGGAAATGTATTTACCTTCGCGCGTATCGATAAGCAATACATCATCTTCGTTGATGAAGAGAGGTACTTGAACGTTCAGGCCCGTTTCGACTTTAGCGTTCTTCGTAGCGCCTTGAGCCGTGTTGCCTTTGACGCCTGGCTCCGTCTCAATGACTTTAAGTTCAACGCTGTTAGGCATGTTAATGCCCAAAATTTCGCCTTTGTAGCTGATGATGTTAACCATCATGTTGTCTTTCAAGAAGTTAATTTCCCATTCCAATTGCTCTTTACTTAGTGCAAATTGATCGTAGGACTCGTTGTCCATAAATGTATATTCTTCACCGCTGTTGTACAAATATTGTACTTCACGGTTATCGATCTGTGCGCGGCCGATTGTCTCGCCTGCACGGAACGTCTTCTCGACAACGTTGCCGTTGCGCAAGTTTCTAAGCTTAGAGCGAACAAATGCTGCGCCTTTGCCTGGTTTAACATGTTGGAATTCTACTACGGAGAAGATGTCATGTTCTACTTCTACCGTTAATCCTGTCTTAAAATCGTTCACTGAAATCACTGTGAATACCCTCCTAAATCTATTCGTGCAAAATTACATCTCAAGCACGAGCAAGTCTTTCGTAGATTGTGTTATTATTTCAATCCCGTTCTCCGTAATGACGATATCGTCTTCAATACGTACACCGCCGAATCCAGGCACGTAAATGCCCGGTTCTACTGTTACGGTCATACCGGGAGTTAACACCGTATCGCTTGCCTTCGACAAACCTGGACGCTCATGTACTTCCATGCCCAAGCCATGTCCCAAGCTGTGCCCAAAGTTCGGGCCATACCCATAACGAGTAATGATATCGCGCGCCAACGCATCTGCCTCACGTCCAGTCATACCAGGACGAATATGTTCCAAGGCATATAATTGGGATTCCAACACGATGTTGTAGATTTCTTTATGCTTGTCTGTTGGTGTTCCAAGCACGACTGTACGCGTAATGTCGGAACAGTATCCTTGGAAGTAAGCACCAAAGTCGAGTTTAATAAACTCATTCCCTTTGATGATACGATCGCTAGCCACACCATGAGGCAGCGCAGAGCGTTCACCGGAAGCAACAATCGTATCAAATGAGCTTGAAGTTGCTCCTTGCTTACGCATGAAGTATTCCATCTCTAGTGCAATGTCTTTCTCAGACACACCAGGCTTCAAATAATTCAAGATATGACTGAACGTACGATCTGCAAGCGCTGCAGCATCGCGCATCACACGCAGCTCTTCCTCGTCCTTAATCATCCGCAGGTCTTCTATTAATCCGCTGGTTGGAACCAATTCAATTGGATTCAACTCTTCGGCATAATTGGAGTAAGCAGCAAAGGTAACATGATCCTGTTCAAATGCAAGACGCGAAATGTTAAGCTCCTGAAGCAGCGACTTCAACGTATCCGTTACTTTGGCATGCTCTAAGATTTCGAAATCCGGGGATTGCTCAGGCGCCTGAGTCATATATCGGAAATCTGTCAGCAGGATTGCCCGCTCATGTGTTATCAACACATAACCTGAAGAGCCTGTAAAGCCAGTTAAGTATCGACGGTTAATGTCACTTGCAACCCATATCGATTCCAACCCTCGTTGATCCATTTCCTTGCGCAATCGCTGAACGCGAGTGTTACTCATCCGAATCATCTCCTGTCAATGGTGTTCATCGTTATGTATGCGTAGATAGTCCTTTGCCGTTCTGCTGCACTGCTTGATGAAGCGCATATAATCCAAGTTCGTAGCTGTACGAGCCGAACCCTGCGATCTGTCCAACGACTACTGGTGCTGTCACCGACTGATGCCTGAAAGCTTCGCGCTTATGGATATTGGACATATGAACTTCAACCGTAGGAATGCTGACGGTGGCAAGCGCGTCACGAATCGCATAGCTATAATGCGTCCAAGCCCCAGGATTGATTAAAATGCCGTCGCACGTTCCATATGCGGCATGGATACGGTCAATGACCACTCCCTCGTGGTTGCTTTGCACGCATTCAAGCTCGACACCCAGCTCATTGGCGATTGCAAGAAGTCGAGCCTCGATGTCAGCAAGCGATTCATTGCCATACACACCAGGTTCCCGAATCCCCAACATATTCAGGTTCGGTCCATTTAATACTAAGTAACAAGCCACGCCTATCCCACCTTATGCAGACGAATACTCACGTATTTTATCATACGAACAGCCGCTTGAGAAGCATGTACCTAGCTAAACCATAACGAATTCGATCCCTGACACTTTTGACGCGACATTACATAACCGGCTCTGGCTGGTTGTTTGAGTCCGTTCCACCTGTACGGCCCTCATTGTCGTTCGACTCTTCCCCCCTAGCTTGACTACCTGACTTGCTAGCTCCTTTTGGTCCACTTGAATGCTGATTATGGCTTCCCTTTGATCCTCCCGGCTCACGAAGTCGCTCATCATTAAACTCCATTGCAACCGTATATCCAATAAACAAGCCCCATAACAAAAATAGGCAGAAATCAGTATATATTGAATTCCAAGTTGTCTTCGTTACTGGCGGCATCATCTTTATCATAGGTCCCACAGCTACAAACAAGATAACCCACCACACAATGCCATATACAATACCCGCCCATGGCCCAGGAATTTTCTTCATAAACATTGTATAGATAACACTTGCAAGCATAGAGAATCCGATAAAGACGACATATCCTGCTGCTCCACCGCGTGCAGTTACCAAGTAGCTGTGATTATAGAAGGGTTCAATTAAAAAGCCAGGAACTACAATTGTAAAGTGAAAAGCATAAGCCATCCACCTCAGCCCCCCCCATATGAGCCCGGCAAACATACCAAGCTGCATAGCGAACCAAAAGGGATTCGTTTTCCTTCCGCTGCTTCCTTTATCGTGATGCTGTTGTCGATATTGCTGTTCATTCATGTCTTTGTGCCCCTTTCATGCTGTCTATCGCCCTTTGTTACGGAGTTAATCAGGCAAGCTCGCAAAGGTAGTATGCACGAATTGGGTGCATCTTAACGTTATTCCTCTATTTCCTGCATCTGTGTTGTGGTAGCAATAAGACTGCAAATTCGATACAATATGACTATATCGTCCATCACAGTTGTTGTGGCTGGATCTCATTCAAGGAAGGTGAAGCGATTGTCAGAGCAATCCAAAGCGATTTACGGTGGACAAGCAGTTATTGAAGGAGTCATGTTTCAAGGACGCCACGTGAACGTGACAGCAGTGCGTCGTAAAAATAACGAGATTTCCTATTATGAAGTTCCACGTGAAGAGAAGAAGTGGCTTAATGCCCTCAAGAAGATCCCGCTTGTGCGTGGCTTGGTTGGCATTATTGAAGCAAGTGCACGAGGAGCGCAGCACCTTAATTATGCTGCAGAGAAGTATGCGGAGGACGAAGAAGGGCCCGTTCAGGAATCGGACAAAAAGTCTGGGTGGAGCCTAAGCATGATCTTGGGTGTAGCAGTAGTGGGCGTGCTGTCCTTTATTTTCGGGAAAGTCATTTTTACAGCCGCACCAGCTGTAATTGAACAACTTTTATTTGGTAAAGCATTTGAGAACCAAGTCGTTCATACGATTATTGAAGGTATTATTAAGATTGTTATTTTGATCGTCTATTTGTGGGTCATATCGATGACACCTATCATCAAAAGATTGTTCCAATACCACGGTGCAGAACACAAGGTCATTACCGCTTATGAAGCAGGACTTGAGCTGACTGTCAAAAATGTTCAGAAGTTCAACACGCTGCATTACCGATGCGGCAGCAGTTTTATTGTTTTAACGGTTATTATTGGCGTGATTATTTATTCCTTTGTATCATACGATTCTTTAATGGAGCGTGTACTGTGGCGACTGGCGCTGCTTCCGCTCGTTATCGGGGTTTCCTATGAATTTTTGCGATTCACGAATGCACTGCGAGATGTTCCTGTACTGCGATTCCTTGGTTACCCTGGATTATGGCTGCAGTTGTTAACAACCAAGGAGCCTTCTGACGACCAAGTTGAAGTATCCATCGCATCCTTTAACCGTATGCTTGAACTGGATAAACAGCTCCAACCCAATGGGGCCACCAAAGCTTCTTGATAACAAGGAACAGACCCTGTCGAAAGGATGGATAGTTGATGAGACGATTTCCATCATGGTTCATGATTGCGCTGATCGCACTTGCAACCATCGGCCTAGTCGGGACGATTATTAGCAACCCGACGTACTTCCTGATCCCGCTTGTGCTCGCCGTTATTATATTTGCACTATACAAATGGGGCCCAAAGCGAGCAGCGGCAAAGCCCCGAATCAAGAAATCAGCTCGAACAGAAGCAAAGATTAAGAGAATGCAGAAGCCAGTAGTCAAACATAAAGCTGAACGACGGCGTTCAACGGCATCTCTAACTGTGATTGACGGGAATAAGTCTAAGCCTAAATCAAAGACCAATTCGTAACCACCTGGAAGCTAAGCGGTCTGGTACTCTGCCTCACTAATTGTGAGACAGGAATTTAACTCTTGTGCACGTGAAGTGGCCAGTCATCGGAATCTCGACGACTGGCTATTTATTTTGTACAGATTGTCGGCTACCGCTGTAAGTATTATGTTCATATTTCTACGTGTCATTATTTTTTACACTACCATATATAAAAATGGCCAACAGTGATACAACAGCAATAGTCTTAATTACTATAGGTACTTCAAGAACTAGACTTACGATAAAAAAAGTAGCTAATAAACCAATTTCTTCAGTTAAGTATGACGCAAACTTTTGCTTTTTAATTCGATATACTAATACAGACGAGAAAAAAATAGTAAGTACTGCATAACTAATAATTATAAACATAATAGACCTCCGCCTGAAATTAATAAAATAGCCCATAAAACAAGGGCTCTTTTATTATATACTTTATAATGACATCAGACTCAGCCTTTCAAAATCGTGAAATAAAACTATGTAGCACCTTAGCTTATGTTGGTATTTTTACACATGCAAAAACACCTCCAAGTGTTAACTCCATATCCTACGACATGAAATGCTTCACTTGAAGGCGTTTTGAATTGTCTCGTATTAGGGGCAATTTCAAGCCCCAAGTTTCTTTTGAAGGTGTTTTGAATTTGTCTCACACTATGCGGTCCATTGCTTGAAGGAGTACAAGCTCCCCCGTTTCTTATTTAAACTTCGCCATAAACACTTCATAGAATTGTTCATATTGCGTATAAGTCCAATCATCAAAGTACTTATTTCCTGCTGTCAGACCGGAGTCATACAAAGCAAGGTTTTGTTCCTTTGTGATATCAAACTCGGTCAGTCCAACACCAAGCGTTGGAATCTTTATTGTCCTGTACCGATTATGCTGTTCAATATAACGCTGATCATGTGCAGATATCATCGTTTCAACCATAGCTTGCAGCATCGTAATTAGGCCCGTAATGCGATTCGACTTCACATCCTGCATTCCAACCATTTGAAAACCAATTGTAGGAATCACACGCATCGTGCGCGGATCCCGCTCCTGATCAAACAACCATAATGGAAAATTGCTAAGCATACCGCCATCCACAACGTAAGTGAATTGCTTTCTGAATGCTTTTGCTCGGCCCTTCCCATTTATTAATGTCTCTCTAATCATGACGGGATCAAAAAAATATGGAATGCTGGTACTCATTCGAACTGCCTTGCTTACCGGGAATTCATCAGGCTGGATGCCATACTGTTTCATATCCTCTGGCAGAACTAGCAATCGACCATTTGTAATGTCCGATGCAATAATGCGAAGTTGGCCTGGCGCAAGGTCCCCAAAATTACGTACTCCTTTTGCGAGCAGCAATTCATGAATCCAATGCTCCAAAGCTTCTCCTGAGTACAGTCCTTTTTTTAGAAACAAACGTATTATCGGCCCAATCCATTTCACTTCAAAAATAGGCGCTCTTTTAAGAAAAGAGGAAAATGGCGTTCGAATAATGACCTCTCTCATCTCTTCAGCTGTATAGCCAGCCGCAATCAGAGAAGCGACAATCGCGCCTGAAGAAGTACCTGCGACATGACGAAAGGATATACCTGCAAGCTCAGCCGCCCTGACGGCCCCAGCCAACGATATACCTCTCACTCCACCGCCTTCAAAAACAGCGTTAATTTCTACGCTCATATCGGTATACCCTCCCGAGCGGTCTTTGAGTGCTGCATACTGTTATGTATGCCTGCTCGGGAAGGGTTATGATACGAATCCATACACAAGTCTATCTGACTTGTATACATTCTTTGCATTGCTTATACGCTGTACTGGCTATGCACACGTTACTTTTCCTGATCTTCATAGTATTGCTTTAGGGAATCTCCTACCTGTTTTGTATTACGAATCAGATCTTTAGCGCTAAAGTAAATGTCGCCAGCAACCGAACTGAATTGTTCATTGTACTTCAGCTGCTTTATTAATACATCTGCATTGGCCCAATCCTTCCCATTCGCATCCGCCAACTTGTAAGCTGCGTGCCCGATGTAAAGATCAACACCAGTACCTTCTGTTTCCTTCACCCACCACTGGACCAGCGTGTCGTAAGAAGCAGCTTTATGACCAATATGCCAATAGATTTGTGGTGCTACATAATCGATCCAGCCATTCTGAATCCAATTGCGTACATCTGCACTCAAAGAGTCATAACTAGTTACACCAGCATTGGTATTGGAACCAGTAGGATCTACAGAAGCATTCCGCCATACGCCAAACGGACTGATACCAAACAAAATGTTAGGCTTTGCGCTATGAATCTTACTGTCCATCGTTTGAACGAATTGATTGACATTGTTGCGACGCCACTCTTCTTTATTGTTATATACTTTGTTATAAGTGCGATAAGATGCATCATCCTTAAATGGCTCGGCTTCTTGACCATACGGATAGAAATAGTCATCGAAATGAACACCATCAACGTCGTAGTTGTTTACTACCTCCATGACAGATTCCATAATAAAGCTCCGTGCAGCCGGCACTCCCGGGTCAAATAAGAGCGTATTTTTATGCTTGACAACCCAATCTGGATGCTGACGTGCGGGATGATCCGTCACAAGCTTGTTCAGATCCGTTTGAACGCTGATCCGATAAGGGTTGAACCAAGCATGGAATTTCATCCCTCGTTTATGCGTTTCCTCAATCATAAACGCAAGCGGATCATATCCGGGGTCTTGCCCCTGCTTGCCTGTCAACCATTCAGACCAAGGAAGCAGCTTGGAAGGATAGAAGGAATCTGCTGTCGGCCGTACCTGTACGAAAATGGCGTTTAGCCCCATCTGCTGCAATTGATCCAGCATCGTCGTAAAGTCTTGCTGCTGCTTCACCTTATCATACCCTTTACGTGGATCACTCGGCCAATCGATATTGTATACCGATGAGATCCATGTCGCACGCAGCCCGGCAGCAGGCTGCTCCACCCCCTCGCCTGTTACCAAGCTCACGGTTTGAAGCAGCGGATCCCAATTGACTTGCACGCCAAGGCTCTCTCCAATAAAACGCAGCGGTACCATCGTCCGTCCCCCTTTCATCTCCGCTCCGACTTCCAATGACACATTTGTACCATTCACTAGTGCACGTTTTTCTCCTAGTGTCAATTTGATTGTCTTGTCTGCTTTTTTGAATTCTACCCCTCGTGTACTAGGGTTCCAGGTTACGTCTGCGCCAAGTCCTTCCCCAATTGCACGAAAGGGCAGCATCGTCACATTCTTGCCAGGTACAAGATAGGGAGCAACATCTGATACAAGTCGTTTACTATCGACAAAGATCTTTATCTCTTCTTTCACTTGCGCATAAGCAGTCGGCATAACAGCTGCGCATATTGTCACCACTCCGATTATAGCCACAAGTTTGTGTTTCCATTTGTTCATTAAGCATTCTCCCATTCTGTATGTATTGCTAACGCTAGTTTCATAGAGCCTATTAATCACACAAAGGTGTATGATTTAATATGCTCATTTATATAGACGCAAAAAATAAAAGATCTGTTTCGCAAGAAACAGATCTTTTACGATTCGTTGTCCAATTCGCTGCGGATGCTGCGTAATATTTGCAGCCGCTCCGGCTCACGATTAAAATATTCAACCAACGATGCAATACAATTTATGGAATCCGAACTTAAATGGTGTTCGATACCTTCGACGTCTGTATAAATGTGCTCATCTTTCACACCTATAATTGTAAGAAACTGCTCCAACAATTCATGCCGATCAACCAAGCGCTTTCCGATCTTCTTGCCCTTGCTTGTAAGTACCAGTCCACGATATTTCTCATAAATCAGATACTGATCCTTGTCCAGCTTCTGGATCATCTTTGTCACCGATGATGGATGGACCTCTAGTCCTTCTGCGATATCAGACACACGTGCGTATCCTTTTTCATCGATTAATTTGTAGATGCGCTCTAAATAATCTTCCATGCTTGGTGTAGGCAACTTATTCCCTCATTTCTTACTTCCATTTCGACACATTCATAATAAATCACCTCTTTTATTTTACATGGTTCTTAGCCCAAGTTCAACCTCGACACTTATTTCGACATTTACCAGACAACATTCAATCGACTTTAGTGCAAACTAACAGCAGCATAAATTGCTGTTCTTTATGACACGACTAATTTGGAGGCCTTCGCATGTCCAGTGCCAAAACATCCTCAGCCGATAAACAACGAACCAAAAGAGCGTCAAGAGAAACACCGTCATTTGTGCCAGATCTTGTATATTTCGAACCGGATGCACTGCACTACCCTAAAGGACAGCAAATCATGACATGGGTTAAGCAGCATGGCATTGAATACCTGATGACGTCTTCTCACAATCGAATAATGAACCTCCCTGGAGAGGGAGAATTGGAAAAGTATCGCATGGCTAAGCGTACACTTGTTGTAGGCATACGCAAAACCTTAACATTTGACCAGTCTAAGCCATCAGCAGAGTATGCAATTCCGATTGGAACGGGCTGTATCGGACATTGTCATTATTGTTATTTGCAAACCACGTTAGGAAGCAAACCTTATATTCGCGTGTATGTAAATACAGACGATATATGGAACGCTGCAAAGCAATATATCGAAGAGCGCAAGCCAGAATTAACCCGCTTTGAAGCTTCCTGCACATCCGACCCTTTAAGTTTGGAACATATTACAGGAAATCTTTCAGACCTAATTGTACGTATGGCAGATGAGGAATTCGGCAAATTAAGATTTGTGACAAAATACCATCATGTAGAGCCATTGCTGCAATTAACTCATCAAAAAAGAACAGATGTCCGATTTAGCATAAATGCAGATTATGTGATCAAGAACTTTGAGCCCGGAACTTCCCGTTTCGAAGAACGAATTCAAGCAGCCGGCAAGATCGCACGCGCCGGATATCCACTGGGATTTATTATCGCCCCCATTTATTGGTATGAAGGCTGGGAAGCGGGGTATACACAATTGTTAGAACGACTTGCGAAGGAATTGCCTGAAGAAGCGACGTGGGATTTATCGTTCGAGTTGATTCAGCACCGTTTTACGAAAACAGCCAAGTCTGTCATCGAGAAACGATATCCGAAGTCTAAGCTGATCATGAACGAGGATGAGCGCAAATACAAATGGGGCCGTTGGGGGCAAGGAAAATATGTATACCCTGATGAGCAAGCCAAGCTGCTTAAATCATTTATATCAGAGCGAATCTACCATCATTTTCCCACTGCGCGTATATTGTATTTCACTTAGTCTTATATACAACTGATTATTTATCCTTTTCGCAGTAAGCCCTAGAATTAAATATATAAATAAGACAATAGCCATAAGATGCAGTGCCAAGGTAAACAGCACAGCGCCTAAATGGCTATTCTATCACATATATGGACATAAGCTGGCTTATGTAAGGTCAATCAACCATTGTGGAGACAGCTTTAGCAACCAAATATTAATGTCTGTTAGTTGATCCGTAAACAGCAGTACGCCCATTATGATCATGAGGATGCCGCCCACCTTCATTAAAGGCGCGGAGTACTTCGTGAGCCAACGAGTTGATCCGATAAAAAATGCAAGTACAAAGAACGGAATCGCAAAGCCTAATGCGTAGGCGGTTGAAAGCCAAAACCAGGAATCAGGCTCTTGTGTCGCTAACGATAGAATCGCACCTAGTATAGGACCAACACAAGGAGACCAGCCCGCAGAGAATCCAATGCCAAATAAAAAGGAACCGAAATAGCTGCCTCTTTTGCCCGCAATCTCCCACTTTCGCTCTCTCATTAGCATATGTGGCTTAAACACGCCGATCAGAAACAGGCCCATAATAATAATGATAATCCCAGCTATTTGCCTTACAAGATCACGATACTGGACAAGCAAAGAACCAAATACACCTGCACTAAGTCCAAGCGTGTAGAACACCGCACTGAATCCTAAAATAAAAAACAAGGTGTGTGTCATTGTTTTCCATCTTACTTCGCGCTTAGAACGTTCATTTTTTAGTTGATTAACCGACATTCCCGTAATGACGGAAATATAGGAAGGATAAAGCGGCAAGCAGCATGGTGAAATAAACGACACCATCCCCGCCCAAAACGCAACCCATATCGTTACAGTCATGAAGTCTGCCTCCACTTTCTAGTAATTGCGCTCCGTTAACTTGTAAAATACGGAAATGCGCAGTTATTACTAGTTTATACCTTTCCTCCACGACGCACAAGCAAAGTTAGGATAAGAACGGCAATAAGGATCAAGACAATAGTAGCACCCGGAGCCAGGTTCCATACACCAGCCGTAATAAGTCCAGCTACAACAGCAAACTCAGATACGAACACAGATGCAATAATGGCTTTCTTAAAGCTGCGGGCCACAAGCAAGCTGGTAGCGACTGGGATAGTTAGCAATGCCGAAACAAGCAAGGCACCTACTATCTTGATTGCAGCACTTATAACAAGTGCAGTAAGCACAGTCAAGGCAAGATTAAACCAGCGAACAGGCAGTCCATTTACCGCAGCGGCATCCTCATCAAACGTTAATAGGAACATTTCCTTCCAGAAGACGACCATAAATCCGATAACAATCAGTGTTACACCGCCAACTACCGAGATATCCATCCAATTTAACGTATAGATGCTTCCAAAAAAATAGTTGGTGACATTAGCATTAAAGCTCTTGCCAAGCGTGAAAAACAAAGATGCAAGCGCGACACCGCCTGACATAATGACGGCAATGGACAATTCCGCATATGTCTTATACGCTTTTCTTAGTTTCTCAATCGCAAAAGAACCAAGCAGCGCAAATATAAGTCCGCCTGCCAGCGGATAAATACCAATAAGAAATCCTAGCGCGACTCCTGCTATCGTCACATGAGCCAATGTGTCTCCTATCATAGAAAGACGCCGCAATACTAGAAAGATGCCCATCAAAGGTGCAGTAATACCGATTAGCAGTCCGCCAATAAGTGCCTTTTGAAAAAATTGTGACGTTATAATATCAATAAGCATATGATCTCCTCTTATCTCTCTTCTCCAGTTCTTCTAATGACGAACTGTCCTCAGCTCATTACGCTGTGCGTCAAGTTCGGCAGCGCACATTCCATCTCATGTGAATGCTTGCGATAGAAGTTAAACTTGCCGCAGCACTGCACAGGCTCCTTGCCTAACCATGCATTCACCATATCCAGATCATGTGACACCATCACAAATGTCATCCGGTGATGCTCATGCAGATGCTGAAGCAGTTTAAAGAAGTCCTTTTGCGTATCGGCGTCAATGCCGACGGTCGGCTCATCAAGGATAAGCAGCTCCGGCTTATTTACCATCGCTCGAGCTAGGAATACGCGCTGCTGCTGGCCCCCGGATAACGCTCCAATCCGCTTGTCGGCCAGATCAGTAACACGCATCACTTCAAGCGCGTCCAGACATTTGTCTTTGTCAGCACGAGACAATCGACGGAATAAGTTGCGGCGGTTATACATGCCGGACTGTACCACCTCCATCACCGTTGCCGGAAATAAGGGGTTAAAGCTGTTCTTCTGCGGCACATAACCGATCCGCTCCCAGTCTTTAAACTGCTGAATCGGTGTCCCAAACAAACGAACCTCGCCTGCCGTTGGTCTCAGCAAGCCCACCATCAAACGAAGCAGTGTTGTTTTACCTGCTCCATTTGATCCGATAACTCCGACAAAATCACGTTCTCTAACTTCAAAGCTAATATCGTCAAAAACTTTCTGATCCTCATACTGGTAAGCTACTTGATCCAATGTGATCACCTGCTGGTGGCAGGCGTTGATTGTGTCTGTCATAGTCCTCTCACTTCCCTACTCCTTACTGCCATCTTTCCTATTGTAGCGCTTGGAGTAAATTTTGCAAATTACGCTCCATCAATGTGATATAGTTATCGCCTGCTTTCTCCTGCTCTTGTGTCAAACCTTCTAATGGACTTAACACAAGCGTCTCTACTCCCGTTTCGTCTGCCAACGTCTTGGCTAATTGATCTGACACCAGTTCTTCAAAGAAAATGTACTTGATGCCCTCATCTTTCACCAGCTTCGACAGCTTTACTAAATCCTGCGCACGTGGCTCGGCATCAGGAGAAACACCCATAATCGCATGTTGTGTCAGGTTATAGTCACGGCATAAATAACCAAATGCTTGGTGAGACACAACCATTTCACGGTTTTTCAGATTTTTAAGAGAATCGTCATATTTATGGTCTAGCTCAACCAATTTCTTATGGAGTGTATCATACCGTTGCTCGTACTCTGCCTTATGGGATGCATTTGCTTGAATTAACGCATCCTTAACATTTTGCGCCATAATGAGAGCAGACTTTGGACTGACCCAAGTATGTGGATCTGTTCCTCCATGATCATGACTTGCATGATCATGACCTTCATGTCCTGCCTCTGCTTCTTCATGCTGGTGAGCCTCACCCTCGTGCTCGTGCTCATCCCCAGTGGCCGTAATTAACGATATCCCCTTGCTGGCTTCTGTAATTTTCACATTAGAACCTGCATCCAAGCCTTTCTTGAAGTCATCAAGCCAGCCCTCGAAGCCAGCACCTTGTACAATCAGCAGTTGAGCCTGCGATGCATTTTGAATATCCTGACTTTTAGGTGTCCAATCATGTGGCTCTATGCCGGCAGGAATCAGATTGATCGTATTTACACTATCTCCACCTATCTCATTCACCAGGAAGTAAAGCGGATAGAAACTGGTGACGACGTTCACTTTTCCTTCTACAATCCCCTTACTGTTCGTATTGCCGCATCCAGCCGCTAGCAGCGCCATACTAATCAACATCATCAAAACAATCCGCATACCTCTATGTTTCCCAATCATTGTGGCTTTCATCTTTATCTCTCCCTTTCCAATCCCTACTTCTATTTTGTTTCTATGATATTAATTCGTAATCATTACTATTAAGATTATAGGCACCTTGGTTCGTTCTGTCAACGCCTAATCCTGAACACATCTCCTCCGCCTCATTTCCCACTCCATATTCATCTGCTATGAAGCAAACGCTCAAGCTCCTGCTATCAATAGGGATACATTAAACATCATCAAGTCATACCAATTATCTGCTTGCTCTATATTCACCTTATTCTAGCCAATTTTTTAAGGAGATAATAATCGTGGCGACGCCAAATATCAAGCCGCAGGCAAGACAAATATGCTTCCACTCGTAAAGTCTCACTACACAACAAAACCTGCAGCTGTCACTCCTCAATCGAGCGACTACTGCAGGTTATTTAAGTCTCTGTTACTTTACGACAGCCCCATTTGGCATGCTTTCTGGAACTGTTGCCAACGTTAACTGACCATCCTTGGACGCTGCCAATACCATACCTTGCGACAAAACGCCCCGCAGCTTCACTGGCTTCAAGTTAGTTACCACAATCACCTTCGTGCCAATAAGTTGTTCAGGCGTATAGTACTGGGCAATGCCTGATACAACTTGACGCTCTTCATAGCCTAGATCAAGCTCTAGTCGAAGCAGCTTATCAGCTTTAGGCACAGGCTCTGCATGTTTCACTTGTGCTACACGCAGCTCAACTTTAGCAAATTCGTCAATCCCAATCTCAGGCTGTGTATCTTCAGGCGTCTCAAGTGGCGCCGCTTCCTTGTTAACACTCTTGTTGGTAGCAGCTTTAACTTCTGTGTCTGACAGCGAATTGATCATAACGGCTGTGCCACCCATAGCTTCCACGATCGCGGCTACTTCCTGTTCCAGATCCAGACGCGGGAAGATCGGGCTGCCTTTCATGACTTTAGTGCCCACCTGAATACTGCCGAACGTACGAGCAGAAGTCCAAGCCGTTGCTTCTCCTTCTACAAGCCCAAGCTGCTCCCAGATCTTCTTAGGTGTACCCGTTAAGAATGGCTGCAGCACGATCGAGACAATACGCAAGCTTTCTGCCAAGTGATTCATAACAGAAGCCAATTCGTCTTTTTTCGCCTCTTCTTTTGCCAATGCCCAAGGCTGTGTCTCATCAATGTACTTGTTTGTACGGCTGATCAACTGCCAGAGCGCCGTCAACGCTACGGAGAATTCCATCTTCTCCATCGCTTCTTCCACTTTGTCCACCGCTTGTGCGGCTGCTTCTTCCAATGAAGCGTCAAATGCCGTCACTTGGCCAGAGTAAGAAGGGATGTGACCATCAAAATATTTATCAATCATCGCAACTGTACGATTCAGCAAGTTGCCAAGATCATTCGCCAGATCAAAGTTGATACGTTCTACGAATCCTTCTGGCGTAAATGCGCCGTCAGAGCCAAACGGCACTTCACGCAGCAGATAATACCGAAGTGCATCAAGACCGTAACGATCGATTAGAATGACTGGATCTACCACATTCCCTTTGGACTTCGACATTTTCCCATCTTTAGCCAACAACCAGCCATGGCCAAACACCTTCTTCGGCAGCGGAAGATTAAGCGCCATTAGCATAATTGGCCAATAAATCGTATGGAAACGAACAATCTCCTTCCCAACGAGATGTACATCTGCTGGCCAGAATTTGTTATATAGTTCCGCATCGTCCGAACCGTATCCTAATGCCGTAATATAATTGGAGAGCGCGTCAATCCATACATAAACGACATGTTTTGGATCACCTTTTACTTTGACGCCCCAATCAAAAGAAGTACGTGATACAGCCAAATCTTCCAAGCCTGGCTTAATAAAGTTGTTAATCATTTCATTTTTGCGAGACTCCGGCTGAATAAATTGAGGATGCTCTTCGTAATAGGCTAGCAGACGATCCGCATACTTACTCATCCGGAAGAAATAGCTCTCTTCCTTAACCAGTTCAACTGGGCCTCCACAATCTGGACAACGCCCATCGTTGAGTTGGCGTTCCGTAAAGAATGACTCACATGGCGTACAGTACCACCCTTCGTAAGTACCTTTGTAAATGTCATCCTGCTGCAGCAGCTGGTCAAAGATCTGTTGAACTACGGTTTTGTGACGATCTTCAGTCGTACGAATAAAATCATCATACGAGATGTCCAGTTTATTCCACAAATCTTTAATACCAACTACGATGTTATCAACAAATTGCTGTGGGGTTGTGTTCGCTTCAGCCGCTTTGCGCTCAATCTTCTGACCATGCTCGTCAGTACCTGTCAAAAAACGAACATCGTAACCTAGAAACCGCTTATAGCGAGCCATCGCATCCCCTGCCACCGTCGTGTAAGCGTGGCCGATATGAAGCTTTGCACTAGGGTAAAAAATGGGAGTTGTAATATAAAACGTGTTGTCTTTCTTAGTCATGTTATTTCCTCCTTATCATGTAGCAGGTCTTTATTTCTTGTCTGTGTATGGCGAAATAAAGACGCAAAAAAACCCTCATCCGCTTGGGACGAGAGCTTGAACTCACGTGGTACCACCCAAATTTCCATTCTTCATGAGCTTCCATCAAAAATGGCTTCGTTATGCCGGCATATAATCTGCCGTCTAAATTCGTTAACGGGAATGAACCGCCGTATGCTTACGTCCTTATCACAAGCAACATCGAAGTAACCTGAAAGGGCGCTTGCATCCAGTACCTCCGGGACCATATTCGAAAGTGTCACCATACCGGCTCGCAGCCCACCCGGCTCTCTGCAATGGTTCATCTTTGTACTCATCCCATCATTGGCCAAACATATACATATATGCTCAATATAGCTCACTTCTTATGACCATGTCAAGGACGCTCGCCTGACTGGTCCGCAGTAGAGGTAGCAATTGGTGAACTTCCCTTGCCCGGCGGCACCAAATCAACGCCACCTGCATGAAACGGATGACACTTGGCAATCCGTTTCACCGTGAGCCAGCTCCCCTTTGCCGCCCCGTGAACTTCAATCGCTTCCAAAGCATAAGCAGAACAGGTCGGGTAAAACCGACAAGTTGGCGGCTTTAATGGCGAA
Source organism: Paenibacillus sp. ACRRX (assembly GCF_022346885.1). Classification (GTDB taxonomy): domain Bacteria; phylum Bacillota; class Bacilli; order Paenibacillales; family Paenibacillaceae; genus Paenibacillus_B. The sequence goes on along the minus strand of NZ_JAKRNK010000001.1, from coordinate 585,634 downwards.
ATGAATTTGCGATAGAAATGTATCGGCACTTGAACGGTGCGCGTCCACCCTGACCGTGATCTCGATACATATTCCTTATTTGGATCGAGCGTGCCCATGATGAGCCTCCTGTGTCTGACCTGACACATTATGATCCTGTGACTGGCTATCAGGTAATGAACCTGGTAATTGGCAAGCTTCACAATAGCCAAACACTTCGAATTTATGCTTTACAACTTGAAACCGGGCCGGAACATCCGTCAGCGGCATCGGACAGAAGTGAATCGGATATGTCTTCTCACACTGCAAACACACCATATGATGGTGATGAAGGCTTTCCGCACAATGGCCTCTGAACTTCATCCCGTCTTCAAATACGATCTGCTCCAGCACGCCAAGATCGTGCATAACACGTAAATTCCGATATACGGTATCAAAACTTAAACCCGGATATTTCTTCCCCATCACATCGTAGACATCTTTTGGTGAAAGGAAGCCGTCCGTTTCCGAGAATAGCTTTGCAAGTGTTCTCCGCTGGTCCGTAATGCGCAGTCCTTGCTCTGACATCTTCTGTAACATCTGTTCGGTCTGTAGCATCCTAGTCCCTCCTGACTCTATAATGCGACAACGTCAAGCCCTTGTCAAACCAGACAAGTTAAAACCAAAAAAGAGTCGTTCCATGAAGGAACGACATCTATAGGATTCACCAGCAAACTAATCGTCATATTCTGTTTACGCTGTCCCGGGCACTCCTTTACGCAGCAGCCGCTGTCCAATTGAAGTTCGATAAATCAATCTCTCGATGAGTGTGAACATCGCATTTACTGCCCAATACAAACCTAAAGCAACAGGTGCTTGCCAGAAAACCATTAGCATGATCGCTGTAAAAATGAAGGGCAGACCCATACGTTTTAACATGGAGCCAGCTACAGCGAGCTCGGGTACAACTGGAATCATCATGGCGACAAACGACAACAGAGCATATAGAATGGGCATAACGTGATAAGGATCTGATTGACCAAAACTTGATACCCACGGGATAAAGGTTGATGACATCGCCCCACCGTGTGCAGTAAACATTCGATATAATCCGATAAAGAGTGGCATCTGAATTAACGGCAGTAGCATCGTCAGTCCAATTCCATACTGACGATACAGCTTCGTGGACTCCTCCAACAGCTTCTCTTTATTATGCTCAAACTTTGCTTGCAGCCCTTTTAACGCCTCGCGCATGGAGATTTGCTTGACCTGTCCTTTAGCATTGTAAAAATTAACATATATAAGCGCAACACGCACGAGTAAGGTTAATGCGATTACCGCAAGTCCCCAATCACCTGTTGCATAGTAGAAATAATTCAAAGCGGAATTTAAACCATCCGTAATCCATTGCATAAATTCATTCTCCTTTGTAGTTGGTAAAAACTAATTTGTCCAACAACCAAAGGGAGCCTTGTCTTCGTCGGAGGAGCGATGGTCGCTCTGGTCAGGTTTCTTAATGCGAATTCTTCTGACATGGCGTAATACATGTAGTACATGCGGTCGCACCCTTGCATGTATACGGTTAATCGGCAGCATCACTTCATTTGCACTTAGATGTGCTCGAATTGGAGTTGCAAGCAGCCCGATCAGAAGCCCTGACATGCTGAGCAGCAACCATATGAGAGAAATATCCAACGTCTCCACAGCGCCACCTCCTTTCAACGTCATCTGATATACTAACCCTTACTAAAGCCTATATGAAATAAGTTTATCATATGTTTCGCTTGTGAACCACCTATGCTTAGAATACAACAGACGCCTGCGAATCCGCAGGCGTCTGTTGTGTTGCATATATAAAAGTCGATCACTTATTCACCACGAACTGTGCTTAATACCATTTTAAACCAGATCAATAACCTACTATGAGTGCTTTTTAGGAAGTGGTGCAAATAACAAGTTGACTGGCATACTGCTGCCGGCAGCAGGCGTGAACCACATTTCTACTTTCTCTTCGCGGTCACCAGTACGGTATACAACACCCGCTTCATTCGAGTTGTTTAACAATCCTTTAGTAGGCAGCTCAACCGTTTGGCCATTTACAAGTATAGCTCCGGAATATGTTCCCCCACGCGCATTAAAAGAAATGAGAGTATTAGGCGCTACTCGTTCCAATGTAACGCGGTATAAGACACCGTAGTTCCCCGCATTGATGCGAGAATCCCCGTTCATCGTGTCCCAACCTTGGATGTACGTGTCTGTTTTATTGTCAGCAAACACAAGCCGAGATGCTTTTTCACCAATAAGCTCTGATACAGTAAATGCACGGTCTGCATTGTTAAATGTACCACGAATATGGGTGCCATCAGGATCTAGTTCCGATAAATACGGCAACTCTTTCCATATATTCTTACTGGCATCCAGTGCAACAATCTGATACTGAAGATTATCATCACCATAGAAATCCGCGTACGAAGTATACACTTCATTTGGTTTTAATGCCCGATCACTTAAGGATGGCAACAGCAATGTGGATTCATTCGGCTTAAGCACTTGTTCAGACATCGTTCCGTTCTCACGATATGATTGGAAATAACGTACAGCAGCCATTTTACCTGTTTGCTGTGGATTAGTGCTTGGACCCGCTGTGCCTGCATGCTCCACACGTACAGTCGCATTTTCGTCAGAAATATTTTTGGCAATAATGTAGAGCTTCATATTCTTCGACGTGGCGTTCATGTGATGCAGCAGAATACGCGTTCCGCCCGCAATCTTATCTTTGTAGAGAATTCCGTCTTGTTTAACGGATTCAGGACTGTTTGTACGATACAAAGTACGCTGTAGATGGGTAAGCTTCGGTTGAATCTGCTTCATATCTACAATGGAACTGCCTTTAAAAATATACACCTCTCCAATACCAGTAAACAGTTGATTAAATTCTTCAAACGTATACAACGTCTCATTTGTAATCGTAATTGTCTTGCTCATTTCATTAGCGAATCCATGCTTATCCGTAACTCGCAGCGTCACCGTATATTGACCAGGCTCAAAAAATGCTTTTTTGTTGTTATTCCATTCAACCTTCTCAATACCCTCATCATCTGTGCTTAGGTCCGTGTACGTGATGATCTCACCCATCTTGTACGTATCTTTATCCGTAGTAAAGTGAGCTACTGGCGGCAAATTAGCCGGCAGTACGTTGATGCTTACGCTGTATGGCTCACTCCATACTCCCTTTTCGTCCAATACACGCAGTGTAACTGTGTGTGAGCCTGGCTCCGCAAAATACGTCTCCAACCCGCTCCACTCATAATCAACGATTTTTAACCCGCGCGGATGGAAAGACTCATCTTTTACTTTTACTTCTGTCTGCGTAGCCAGAATGTCCTTCGGTCCGATCGAGAACTTAGCAACTGGTGCAGCGCTCATTTGGACAATAATCCGCTTGGTAGCGTTGTCAAACTTGTAAGGCATCTGGAATGCTTGCAGTGCTGACGTCAATGGCACCATAAACGTATTCTTTTGTAAATAAGAAGTGCCGCTCATCTTCGTAGCCTCACCGTTTACACGGTATGTATTGGTTCCGATCTTATATCGGAGTTCCCTGTTACCACTCGTAATAATGGATTCCTTGGTTTTCTGGTCATAAGTCAGTTTAAAGCCAAACCGATCAACCAAAGTTCGCAAGGAGACAAAAGAGACCCCATTTTTGATGGTAATAGGCTCGGGAGCTTTAAATTCTACATTGTTTTGCACCATGATATTACTGTTGGCAACAATGACTAGTACGTCATTTCCATATATGGATGTGTCAATACTCTTACTTGTAGGGGTTGTCGTCTTGTTTGCTTCATCAGGATTTGGCAGTTCCGAAGCGGAGCCTTCCAGTCCTTGAGTTGGATCTACACTGCTGGAATTACCATTTGTGATGCTGGTATTGTTCGTATCTGTGCTGTTTGATTCTGCATTCGAATTGCTGGATTGCTGATTGTACTGGCTAAGATCCCCGTTTACTGCTGCAAACCCCGTCTGTGCAAAAGCCATCGAACCCAATGCCGTGCATTGAACGGCAACTATACAAGCAATTAACATACGTTTCCAGTTACTCTTGTTATTCATCATGCTCTCCTCATCCACTTTTTATTTCTACATTCTTGTATATAAAAAATGTAAATATGTACAATTTATTATTCTACCATGTATGTGTGAACATGGACATATAAATAGACGCCTTTTGGACCAGAAAGTTGCTCTCTGCGTAATATATTTTGATACAAACGGCTTAATTCCTTCACTATATCTGTAAGATAGGTACACTGTTCTTGTCCAAATCTCCTGATGATGTAAAAAAGAACCTGCCGAAATAAAGCTCGGCAGGTTTAAATGAGGAGAGCACGATAGTAATAAAATAAGCATGGAATTCGACTCTTGACGTATCGTATACGTCTACACTTGAACCGTACTATCTAACTGCTGTCCAAAGCCAAAACCATAGGTTTCATTAATGGACACTGGCAGCCGGCCAACCGTAGGGCTCTCGCCGAGAAGCACCTTAGCCAAGGCAGTCATTGTCGCTGGGCGGTTCTCATAGCAGCACAAATACGTTTTTGCCTCCGGGAATTGATTAAAATCATAAGGGTTACGCGTCGAAGCCACAATAACACGAACATTGGAGTGCTGTGTCAGCTGCTTCACAATATTAACTTGACCTTCATGCAGCTCAGACACTGCATTATAAGTTATAACGATCACTTGATCGTAATCTTTAGCATGGGCAACTGCAGCTTGCACTTCAGCTGCGTCTGGATATGTGCCAATACGGTATTCATCCACTTGTGACATGGATGGCTGTAAGGCTGTAGCCAGTGTATAAGCCTGAATGATCGGTTCATCAACTTCCGTACGTTGTCTTACTTCTGGCCAAATAACCAATGTACGCTCATCTTTGCGCAGCGGCAGCTGCCCTTCATCTTTCACGAGCGTAATACTGCGTTCACATAGCAGCTGTACTGCTTTCTTGGAAGACTCGCTGCCAAATCCTTCTGCGTAATTCTCGGTTATAGCTGTCAATTTCTCCATCTGACGTTTCGCTTTCAGCGCCAAAATACGGTCAACTGATTCGTCGATACGTTGTTCCGATATACGGCCTGAGCGTACCGCATCGACAAGTGCATGGATCGCGTTTACTTGCTCCGTGAATCGATGACTAATAAGAATGAGATCTGCCCCCGCCTCTACAGCTCTTATCGTCCCCTCCGGAATGCCGAATTCTTTCGAGATCGCATGCATCTCCAAACAATCCGTTACGATAACACCTTCGAAGCCAAGCCGATTTCGAAGCAAGTCAGTCAATACTTTACGTGATATTGTGGATGGAATCTGTTCAGGCTCAAATGCAGGGAACATTACATGCGCAGTCATTATACAATCAACGCCTTCTTGAATAGCCCGCACAAATGGCGCCAGCTCCATCGCAAACAAACGCTCCTCATCATGTGGTACAGCAGCAAGCCCATGGTGAGAATCAACAGCAGTATCCCCATGCCCTGGGAAATGTTTGGCCGAAGCAGATACGTTTGCTTCTTGCAAGCCGCGAATTTGCGCAGCTCCCATCTCCGATACAAGCTCTGGACATTCGCCATAAGATCGCACACCAATAACCGGATTTTTGGGGTTATTGTTAATATCAACGCTCGGGGCAAAGTTCATATTTATTCCCATACGCAGCAGTTCTTCTCCACAAATACGTGCCATCTCATAAGCCAGCTCCACGTCTCGCGAGGCGCCAACTGCCATGTTACCTGGAATAAGCGTAATGTCGTCCCAATCCAAACGAGCTACCATTCCGCCTTCCTGGTCAACCGAAATAAACAGTGGAATATCCGTAAATTGTTTCGAATATTGTTGCAAGTCGATGGACAGCTGTCCAACCTGCTCCTTGTCATTCACATTTCGACGGAAATAAATGATACCCCCAAGATGATGTTCTTCAATTAAGGTTTTGATTTCTGTATTTATTTGTGCCGTCTGAAAGCCGCACATAATCATCTGTCCAATTTTCTGCTCCAACGTCATATTCTGTCTGCTCATGATTATCCCATCCTCGCTGAATTGATCTTATATCTGGTTTAACCTTGCCGACTACGTATTTATATTAAGCTGTATATCGGATTATAACTAGTCTTGATAAGGTACAGACGCTTCTTTGTCACGGAATTCTGAAGGTGTCATACCGGTATATTTCTGGAATACTTTGGAGAAATACCGGCGTTCTGCATATCCGACCAAGTGTCCAACCTGCGTAATACTCTTATCCGTCATAATAAGCATCGACTTGGCAAGCTCCATACGCTGCTTGGTAACAAATTCAACAAACGTTTCCCCGAAATGATTTTTAAATAATAGGCTGAAATAACTACAACTAATCCCCAAGTAATCTGCGATTTCGTCAATCCCGATATCTGAGCTTAAGTTGCGTTGAATATAATCTTTCGCGGAAATCATCAGCATTTCGCTAGACTTCTTGTTCATTGCATGCTCATTGGTCTGCGCTAACAGTTGTGTAATAACAGTGAGCAGATCTTTGACGCTGACACAATATTGCAGCTTGTTCCACATGACTTCCTCTTCTTGTGTGGTCAGCAGCTCCAATTCCCGCATCTCGCGCAGCAGGTGAATGATAACATATTGAAGAAACTTTTCTGCACGTACAATGGATTGTTCTGACATTAATAAGAGGCTTGATTGCAAATCGTGCAAGCCATGCTCCACCTTATGACGATCATTCTGTTTCATGCCTGATACAATTTCTTCGACTAATTGCCACTGTGACACCATTGCCACTTGACGTGCTGTAGAACTTTCATCCACAGGTACAAGCTGCTCTACTTCCGATTGAAGCAACAGTACACGCTGCAGCCGTTTGTATGTGGCAGCTAATCCTAGCATTGGGATCGGCCCTGAGTCCCATGCTAGACTTACCGTCATTTTGACATGCTCCTTAACGGCCTGTTGGATCGTCGTCGCCCATCTTTCCACGTCTGTCTCGGTAATGTCATATCGTTCTTTATAAAATTGCAGCAGCACGCACCATTCCCCTTCACGGGTTTGAAGAACTGCGTATTTAAGCCAGTCATCCTGAAGTGCATCCTGCAGTACGTTTCGCACCGCAAAGTTCCACAGCTTGCGTTCATTGTCTGTCCATGATACAGTTCGCTGCGCATACCCGTCCAAATCAACCAGCAGTACCGTATAGACAAGCTGATCAGATTGATATTCGTCATCTACCATAAAGTAGCTTGGGTTACCTGAAGTGAATCCCATAATAACATCGAACATCATTTTTTCGTAGGCGAGACTAATAACTTTTCCCCACCTGCGCTCTGCCATCGTTTTTTCCATTTTCCGAGAACGGATAATATCCGATATTTTACGAACAATATCTTCTAATTCTTCATAGTTGATTGGTTTGAGAATGTAATCACGCACGCCGTGCTGCAGAGCAATTCTTGCATATTCAAATTCCTGATACCCCGTCAGCATCAGCACTTCGCTTTCACTGCCCATCTTGCGAACTTCCCGAAGGAACTCCATTCCATCCATGACTGGCATCCGAATATCACACAAAATGAGATCAGGCTCGTGTAATCGAACTAAATCAAGTGCCTCTGCGCCATTACGGGCTGTACCAATGATTTCGACCTGCATATCTTCCCATGGGATGACAATCTTTAAGTTGTTTAGAATATGGACCTCGTCATCAATTAGTAATGCCTTCACATTCATTGGCTCTCACCCTGTTCATATCTCGGTATTGTGCATTGAATAATGGTTCCGCAATTCGGCGCCGAACAAATATACAATCCATATCTGCTGCCATATTGAATTCGGATGCGATCAGCTACGCTGCGGACACCAAGTCCACGACGCTCAGTATTGTATGTGCCTTCTAGTTGTGGAGTAACGGATTTCATATCGTCCGATTGTAAGTATTCAAATCGTCTGAGCTGCTCGTTGGACATGCCCATCCCGTTATCCTCCACGGTGAGATAGATGCGCTCCTCATCGGCATACGCCGAGATGCGAATCCAACCCGTATGTGTAATTCCATCGAAAGCATGCTGGATGCAATTCTCTACCAACGGCTGAAGCGTCAGTTTCTGCATCATACAATTCATGAGATCTTCTGGAACGTCAATTTCAAAATTAAACAGTTCCTCAAACCGAAATTTCTGAATTTCCAAATAACTTCGTAAATATTCGAGTTCCTGCCGCACTGTTATTTCTTCTTTGTCCTGAATGCTGATACGCAAAATGTTGCCAAGCCTGTATACCATCTGACTAACCTTACGGCCCTCATTTTGAATCGCGAGTACGTTTATTGATTCTAGCGTATTAAACAAGAAGTGTGGCTTAATCTGCGCTTGCAGTACACGCATCTCGGCGGATGTCTTCTGTCCTTGCTCCTGCTTCACCTGATCAATCAAGCTGTTGACTCGATCCATCAAACGATTAAAGCCGCGCGACAGCAAACGTAGTTCGTCATTGCCTTCCTCATCAAGTCTGACGCTCAAATCCCCGTCCTCTACTTTGCGCATAAATCGCACCGTACGTACGATATTTTTAGAAATACGATTCATAAACAGCAAGTTAAAGAGGAACGCGCCCAACACACAGATAACCATAATAACGGATACCCATTTGATGTACACGACCATCTCTTTAGAAATCGAGTTCCAGTCCCGTACGGACACCAGATGCCAGTTATATTTGGGCATTTGATAGATGGATATAACGCTTTCATGATCGCTGAATTTATCTTTGTAACTGCTATAACCATCGGCAAGTGAAATGGGCTTCGATAAATACTTTGAAATATTACTGCCTGCGATTTTCTTCTCGTTATCATAAAAAACAAGACCATCATCATTTACAATAAAAAACCGCGTATTATCCATTTGGCTGGCTGAATAAAACTTGTTAAAAAACGTATCCAAGTCCCAATCCTTCATCTGAACCATGGAAATACCTAAGTCTTTCATCGTGTTCAAATCTTTGACCACACGTATCTGCGTAAATACAGATTCGTATCCCGTTAGCTCTGGATATTCATTTGGCCCAAGCCATAATGGCTCACCTTTTCGGTTCACAACCTCTTCGAATACACGATGTTCGCGGAACTGTTCGAATGGCATCGCACGAAAATTTTCTTTAGCAAATATAGGAATAATGCTGGACTCCCCATACCCCCTGAAATTATATAAAAATGCATAGCCGATCGAAGGATGGTTATAAATGAGCTTCCTAAAATTCTGTTGACGTTCAATCATTCGAATATAATCTGCGTTGTTATAATCGGACTCATTCTCGTTGCTGGTTCCTTCCGTGGAACCCGATAACTTGTCTTTCTCGATACCGTCCAGATTGGTGTCCTTGTGAATATCGACTAGATGATGAACGTTATCCTTCGGCAAGTACAAGGCCTGCTGGAATACATTGTTAGCAATACCGCTGTCGGTTACTTTATTAATCTCATCAAAAATATAACCGATGCTATGCCCTATGGCGCGCATAGAAAACTCAGCCTGCTCACTATATTTCTTCTCCAGCAGCTGAAACGTAATAAAGAATGTAATTGTACCTAACAAAAACAAAGGGATTATAATAAGTAGAATAAATCCGCTAAACAATTTATAACGTAAATTCATTCTGCTCATTACCCCTTTGTTTTTGATCCTGCGTGTCACTTCGGCTCTATTCATCATATATTCATTTTATCACGTAAGAGCTTACATTTCACTTATAAAGTGGATAATATTATCCTTTAACGCCACCTGCCGTCAAACCTTCAATAATTTGTTCTTGAAGTACAGCATAAATGACCATAACTGGTACTACACTGAATACGATACCCGCTGACATCTGTGCATAGTTCGTCTGATAGGCGTCACGGAAGCCAACCATACCAACTGGCAGCGTTCGCAGCGCATCTTCGGACAAGAAGTAGTTTGCAAGCAAGTACTCGTTCCAGTTACCTAAGAAGTTAATAATAAATACGGTAACCAACGCGGGTACGGTAAGTGGGAGCACTACCCTTGCAAAAATACCTGGTGCTCTTAAACCGTCTACAACAGCTGCCTCCTCAATCTCACCTGGCAATGATCGCATAAATGCAGCCAATATGATGACGGTAAATGGAATTGCATTCGCTATATACGGCACAATCAAGGCCATATGCGTATTCAAAATCCCCATTTTACGAATCAGCAAGTAGATCGGAAGCATTAAAGAGTTGTTCGGGATCAACATCCCTACCGTAATAAGTCCAAAGAAGAATAGGCTTAGCTTCGCGTAGCGCATTCTCGTAATAGCAAAGGAAGCCATTGCACCGATAAAGATGGATATGACCGCACACAATAGGGCGATGTACAAGCTGTTCCAGAAGTACGTGCTAATCTTGGCATTTACCCACGCGTTTACGTAGTTATCCCAATAGAACTCTGTAGGGAAACCAAACGGGTTCGATGCAATGGTAACGTTGTCCGCTTTCAGTGAGGAAAAGATGACAAACAGGAACGGATACAAAATGACGAGCATATACGCTAGTAGAATGATATGATTTATACTGCTCTTCCAATTTCTCATCATTAGTACTCAATCCTTTCGCTACGTCTTGCAAGCACCAACTGATACACGAGTGTGATAATTGCAGTAAAGATAAAGATTAACACCGCAATCGTATTACCAAACCCATATTTGAAGTTTGTGATCGCATAACGAATCATGTATGTTGCCATGACGTCCGTCGAACCTGCTGGTCCGCCTTTAGTCATAACAAGCACGATATCAGCAGCTTTCATCGCACCCGCGATAGATAGCATGATGACAACCGACACGATAGGCATAATAAGCGGCAATGTAATCTTGAATGCACGTTGAACACCTGTAGCACCGTCAATTGATGCAGCTTCTTCCAGGTCTTTAGGAATAGCAAGGATCGCAGCTAACACCATTACGACATAGAATCCGGTCCACTGCCAAGCATTAGTAATCAAAATAGCCCACATTGCGTACTTTTGTTCACTTAACCAATAAATCGGGTCGATACCAAAAATGCCGAGTACTTGATTCATCAGACCAATCTCTGGCTGATAAATAAACGACCACAAAATACCGATTACTGCCGTCGACATAACAGAAGGCATAAAGACAGCTGTTTTATAGAAGCCTCTTAACTTCTTCACGTTAGCGATTAAGAGCGAGAATAAAATAATCAATGGAACTTGGATAAAGCAAGAGAAGAAGATGAAATAACCGTTATTTAATACTGATTTCCAAAATGCCTCGTCGCCCAATGCTTTTGTATAGTTTTTAAACCCGATGAACTTCATAGTGCTGGAGACCCCGTCCCAGTTCGTAAAGCTATAATATACCGCTGTAATAGTCGGATATATAAAGAACATCACGAACAAGATTAGGGCAGGCAGCAGGAAGAGCGCGTAGGTGATTGGGTTCCTTAAAGCTTTATTCATGGCTGGCAACCTCCACTAAGTATGACTTACTCCACTCATTTCTACATCCTAGATAAGAATAAAGATGTACCACCCACAACAGGGTGAATGGTACATCTCCTTTCTTCATTGTTATTGACCGTTTGCTTCGTCTTGTACTTTTTGTACCGCTTCAGCCAATTTCTCTGGTGATGTTTGACCGCCGATCAACTTCTGAATTTCGATAGACAATGTTGTATTCACGTCTGCTTGAACCAATGCATCAAACGCCGGGAAGGAGGAAGTTGTGCCTGCCAACACCGTTGCGATTTCTTTCATAAGCGGATCTGTAACTTTGGCATCAATTTTCGCTTTGTCTACCAACATGGAAGGCAATACGCCATCTTCAACCAAGCCGCGGATCTGCATATCTTCTGTGTACAAGTTTTTGATGAAAGATTTAACCGCTGCAAGTTTACGAGGATCTTCAGCTACTTTAGCAGAGAACCCATAACCATTGTTTGTATCTTGCATCATTGCTGTTTGGTCGCCTTGGCCACCGTCGATTGCTGGTACGTTAAAGAATCCAACTTTACCGATCATCTTCTCGCCAATACCGCCCGCTTTGAAGATGGAAGACTGCCATGTACCATCAAACATCATTGCAGCTTCACCAGAAACGAATTGAGTTTGCAGTTCAGCGTACTCAAAACCGAGTTCGCCTTTTTTGAAGTATCCTTTGTCAACCCACTCTTTTTGTTTTGCAAACGCTTTAACCATTGCTGGATCAGTCCACTTAGCAGCGCCAGTAGCGAAGCCTTTAGCGAATTCAGGACCAGCTGTACGTGACCACAATTGGTTTGTTACCATTAATGGAACCCAAGCTGCTTTGGAAGCACCTGCAAGTGGTGTTTTGCCATCCGCTTTAACGTCAGCCAGCAATTTCTCCCACTCTGCCCATGTTGTTGGAACTTTAAAGCCTTTAGCTGTAAAGTATTCTTTATTGTAGAATACGCCCTCAGCGGAAGCTCCAATTGGCAATCCGTATACTTTATCATCCAAAGTGAATGGTCCCAAGCCTGTGAACTTGTCTTTGATTCCGAGTTCATCAAGGATAGGCGTCAGGTCAAGCATCTTGCCTTGTCCAGCATACAATTTAGCGTCTGGGCTACCAAATACGTCGAAAATATCCGGAATGTCACCAGCAGCCATCTCGCCTCTAAGTTTCTCTTTACGGTTAATGTCAGACTCAACGCCGTCAAGCTTGATTGTCAAGCCTTCGTTCTCGCCTTGAGTAGTCTTAACAACCTCTTCCAAGATAGCGAAACGATTTTTCTTAGCGTCACCAACTTGCGTATGGCGAAGTTTTAACTCAAATGGCTCTGCTTTTTTAGGCTCTTCTGTTTTGGTTTCAGTTCCTTTGTCCGATCCGTTAGCTTGTGTCTCTGTGTTGCTGCTACCGCAACCAGTAAGAGCAGCAGATGCTACAAAAATCAGAGTGAGGAGAAGCGTTAAACTTTTCTTCATCCTTATGACCCTCCCATTTGGTCTTGTTTTGTGGTACATCCTTATTATAGATCGGGACAATGTGTTCCGTAAGGATGTCATTTTTCTAATATAGGGATAAAAATCTCTACTATACAAAAATAATTGTACAAAATGACCCTTGTACGGGACTTAAGTCTCGTTTTTTTTAATATTTGTCCCATTTTAAATTTATTATTTAGTCAAACAGACGCTAATCATGTCAAATGTTAGTGTACACAGACAATTGCATACTCGCTTCGAGAGATCGATATCTTAATTGAGTTGAACACTTGGATTAATGGATGCCGCTGCGGATTGTCGAGATAATATAGAGTTTCAATCGTGAGGTATTTAAATTCAAGCGCGATCACTGCTGACCGAATGATGATGCGGTACATATGTAGGCTGATAAAAGGTATGTAGGTTCAATTGAGGTTGCGATCAAGTAGTCATTGTTAAGCAGGCAGTTCATTTAGAACTCATTATTCATAAAAAAATAAAACCAGAACGATGTCAGACACCATTCTGGTTAGCATTCCTGATTATAAATCCATTTAAGCAAGTTTACTTAACGTTTGTTGTCTTCCTAATTCTATCAAACGCTTAGCACGCTCTACCTCTTCCTCTGTGGGAGAATCAACACCTTCCAGTGGATACTTCTCGCCACATGCCTCCCATTTATATACGCCCATCTGATGGTAAGGGAGAAGCTCAAACTTTTCTACGCCATTTAAACTGCCAATAAATCGACCCAACTCCAGCAAATCCTCTTCATCGTCATTCTTTGTAGGCACAAATACATGGCGAATCCACATTTTCTTGCCGTGATCAGACAGCCAACGGGCAGTCTCCAGCGTGCGGAGATTCGGAACACCGACAAGTTCTTGATGCTTCTCGTTGTTAATATGCTTAATATCCAGCAACACTAGATCAGTAAGATCATACAACTCCTCGAGCTTGGTCACTTCATTAAAACCATTTGTGTCCAGTGTCGTATGCAGATTCCAGCGCTCTTTTACAGCCTTGAAAATCTCTTTGACAAACGGTGCCTGCAGCGTCGGCTCTCCTCCTGAAATGGTCAGACCTCCACCGGATGAGCGGTAATAATTCAAATACGGTTCAATCTCGCTTAATACTTCTTCAAGTGACATCTCTTTGCCGCCCATTAAGTTCCATGTATCTCGATTATGACAATATTGGCATTTTAACGCGCATCCTTGTAGAAATAAAATAAAACGAATGCCTGGGCCATCAACCGTGCCGAATGTTTCAACAGAATGTATACGTCCAATCATAACGATCACAAATCCTTTCCTATCCCTCTGCACTATTCTGTTTATTATACTCGTAAAGGAAGGGGCGCAACCAGCCGAATAAACGCCCAGCAAGGTTCGTTTGTTCGGGTCGGTCACGCCCCTGACTATAATGTGCAGTTACTTGCAGTTATCTACGGTTACAAATTGGATCTGAAGAGCCAATTTACATCGAACCATGGAATGTACGGTTGATGACATCGAGTTGTTGCTCACGAGTCAACTTGATGAAGTTAACCGCATAACCCGAGACACGGATCGTTAATTGTGGATAGTTTTCTGGGTGATCCATTGCATCCAACAATTGTTCACGATCAAATACGTTCACGTTTAAGTGGTGCGCGTGGTTATGGAAATAACCGTCCAACATGGCAACCAAGTTAGCTTTGCGACCTTCCAGATCTTTTCCAAGTGCTTTAGGCACGATGGAGAACGTATTGGAAATACCGTCCAAGCTATGTTCATATGGCAATTTGGCAACCGAGTTCAATGAAGCAAGCGCTCCTTTTTTGTCACGGCCGTGCATTGGGTTTGCTCCAGGTGCAAATGGTTCGCCAGCTTTACGACCGTCAGGTGTTGTACCTGTTTTCTTACCATAAACTACGTTAGACGTAATGGTCAAGACGGATTGTGTCGGCAACGCATTCCGATATGTTTTGTTTTTACGAATCATGTTCATAAAGGACTCAACAAGCTCAATTGCAATGTTGTCAACACGATCGTCATTGTTACCGTAGCAAGGGAAATCGCCTTCTACTTCAAAGTCAACTGCAATGCCTTGCTCGTTACGAATTGGCTTCACTTTAGCGTACTTAATAGCACTTAAAGAATCGGCTGCTACGGACAAACCTGCGATACCACATGCCATCGTACGCAGAATTTCACGATCGTGGAGGGCCATCTCAATCCGCTCGTAGCTGTATTTATCATGCATGTAATGGATTACGTTCAAGGAATTCATGTACAGCTTCGAGAGCCACTGCATCATTTGTTTGAAGCGTTTCATAACTTCATCATAATCTAACACATCGCTTGTGATCGCAGGCAGCTCAGGGCCTACTTGAACGCCAAGCTTCTCATCTATACCACCATTGATAGCGTACAGCAAGCATTTCGCCAAGTTGGCGCGAGCGCCGAAGAACTGCATTTGTTTACCGATGCGCATTGCAGATACACAACAAGCAATACCGTAATCATCACCAAAGTGTGGACGCATCAGGTCATCGTTCTCATATTGAATCGAGCTTGTTTCAATTGACGCTTTTGCACAATATTTTTTAAATGCATCTGGCAATTTCTCAGACCAGAGCACGGTTAAGTTAGGTTCAGGAGCAGCACCCAAGTTGTACAGCGTGTGCAGGAACCGGAAGCTATTTTTAGTAACAAGCGTCGTGCCGTCAAGCGCCATACCACCGATGGATTCCGTTACCCATGTAGGGTCGCCGGAGAACAATTCGTTGTAGTCAGG
The DNA here is from genome assembly GCF_022346885.1 of Paenibacillus sp. ACRRX. GTDB lineage: Bacteria > Bacillota > Bacilli > Paenibacillales > Paenibacillaceae > Paenibacillus_B. Next base: position 569,882 of record NZ_JAKRNK010000001.1, on the reverse strand, counting down.
TGTACGCAAGAACTTCACAATACGCAATTTCATCACAAAATGGTCAACCAATTCTTGCGCTTGCTCTTCGGTCAAAGTGCCTTCTTTAAGGTCACGTTCAACGTAAATATCAAGGAAGGAGGATACGCGTCCAAGTGACATTGCAGCACCATTTTGTTCTTTAATAGCTGCCAGGTAAGCAAAATACAACCATTGGAATGCTTCACGAGCATTAGCTGCTGGCTTAGAAATATCAAAGCCGTGCATTTCTGCAAGCTGCTTTAATTCGCCAAGTGCACGAATTTGTTCGGAGGTCTCTTCACGATCACGAATTACATCTTCATCAATTACGTCCACTTCAAGATCTTGCAGTACTTGTTTCTTTTCTTTAATTAGGAAGTCGATACCATACAACGCAGCACGACGGTAGTCACCGATAATCCGTCCACGACCATATGCATCTGGAAGTCCTGTAATAATACCGGATTTGCGGGCCATACGCATATCGCTTGTATAAGCATCAAAGACACCTTGGTTATGCGTCTTACGAATATTCATGAAAATGTCGATGACTTCTTGCGGCATTTTGAAGCCATATGCTTCACAAGCATCAATCATCATGCGAATCCCGCCGAAAGGCTGAATGGAACGACGGAATGGTGCATCTGTTTGTACACCAACTACAGCTTCCTTGTCTTTATCCAAGTATCCAGGTTTGTGAGAAACAATCGTTGCTGGCGTATTGACGTCTACATCCCATACACCACCGCGATCACGTTCTTCTTTGGAAAGTTGGCTGACGATGTCCCACAAATCTTTCGTATTCTGAGTTGGTCCAACCAAGAACGATTCGTCGTTCAGATAAGGGTTAACGTTTTTTTCAATAAAATTGCGAACGTCAACATGATTGTTCCATTTTCCTGCTTGGAATCCACGCCATGGACTAGTTGCTTCTGATACATTCTTTTCAATTACCGACATCGAAATCCCTCCATTAAGTAGGTTTTCTTTATATATAGATCTTATCCTTGTTGCACCCAGCATTACGTCTTACGTCTTATCCAATAAAATGGAAACTAAGAAGTAGAACTGACAATACGATGACGCCAAGTGCAGCTAAGCAAAGAGTGATGCATCATAGGAATCTTATCCTTTATCGATAGCGTTAACTTCTTTGCTATGAGCTAATTGTACCCCTTTTCACATAGTGGTTATGTGACTTTAATCACATTATCTCAATTCAACATGAGTTTAATCACATCAATTATCTCAATTTTGTGAATTTTGTTACAATACCCTATCTCTCCTCATAATCCGTTTGCTATTTTGTACCATAAATAATTTGGAAAAAGGGCAGCAGACATTAGTCTGCCGCCTATAAGAAAAGGTGGATGCAACCTGATGGAATGGAGTCCTGATCGCGATATACTCGTGATCAGGATCCGTTACTACCTCAAAGGAATGAGGTGTCGTACACTCGATTAGAATCTGCCGTAGAATGCATTGCGGTATACATCAGCTAATTCTGGTACTAACGGCATTTTCGGATTGGCGGTCGTACATTGATCTTCAAATGCACGGTCTGCCAAGTAATCCACACGGGATTCAAAATCCTTAGGATCGAAACCAATTTCTTGGAATGTTTCTGGGATTCCTAATTGACGGTTCAAGTCGCGAATGGCATCAATCAAGCTATTCACGCCTTCCTCAGTCGTACGTGCTGGCAATCCCAAGATTCTAGCGATCTCAGCGTAGCGCACATCTGCTACGAAGTGGTCATATTTAGGGAACGAAGCGAACTTCGTCGGTTTCTTCGCATTGTAACGAATGACATGCGGCATCAAGATGGCATTTGTGCGGCCGTGTGCCGTATGATACTGAGCGCCCCATTTGTGTGCCAAACTGTGATTGATTCCGAGGAACGCATTTGCAAACGCCATCCCTGCAATCGTAGATGCATTATGCATCTTCTCACGAGCCAGTGGGCATGCTTCATTAGCCGATTTAACCAAATGCTCAAAGACGAGTTGGATTGCTTTAATAGCCAAGCCATCTGTATAGTCATTAGCCATAACGGATACATACGCTTCAATCGCGTGAGTCAATACGTCCATTCCTGTGTCCGCTACCGCTACGCGAGGCAAACTGTATACAAACTCTGGATCGATAATTGCTACATCTGGTGTCAGCTCGTAATCAGCCAACGGATATTTGGTGTTGCCATTTTCTTTATCTGTAATAACCGCAAACGAGGTAACCTCAGAACCTGTACCGGAAGTTGTTGGAATCGCCACAAACTTCGCTTTCTGACCCAGACGCGGATATTTAAATGTACGCTTGCGGATATCCAAGAATTTCTGTTTCAAGTTGTTGAAATCAGTATCTGGATATTCGTAGAATAGCCACATCGCTTTGGCAGCATCCATTGGGGAACCACCGCCTAATGCAATGATACAGTCAGGCTTAAAGCTCTTCATCATATCCGTACCACGGTTTACTGTTGTTGTCGATGGATCTGGTTCTACATCGTAGAACACTTCGATAGCTACCGGATTACGACGTTGACGCAAGTAGTGTTCAACACGTTCCACGTATCCCAATTTGACCATCATAGGGTCCGTTACGATCATTACACGTTCGATATCCGGCATTTTCGCCAAGTATTGTGTGGAGCCTTTTTCAAAATACACTTTGTTAGGAACTTTAAACCATTGCATGTTCACTGTACGCTTCGCCACCCGTTTGATGTTAATAAGATTAACTGCCGATACGTTGTTCGAAGTCGAGTTGCGACCATAAGAACCACAGCCCAGTGTAAGAGATGGAATGTTGGTATTGTACAAATCGCCGATTGCACCGTGAGTCGACGGCGAGTTAACGAGAATACGTCCAGTAGGCAAGCGATCACCGAACTTTGCAATCACTTCTTCGTTATTCGAATGAATAACCGAGGAGTGGCCCATACCGCCGAAAGCGACGATTTCAGCTGCACGATCGATGCCTTCTTGCGCTGTTTTTACTTTGTAACAAGCAAGCACAGGGCTTAATTTCTCAGCAGACAACGGGAATTTAGGTCCTACTCCGTCGAGTTCAGCCACCAGTATCTTGGTGTCGGCAGGCACTTTGATGCCAGCCATTTCAGCGATCTTAGTTGCTGGTTGACCAACAATGTTCGGATTTACTGCGCAAGTCTCTGCCTTGATCGCCATCGCTTGCAATTTCGCTGTTTCTTCTTTATTGGTAAAATAGCAGCCGTAATACTGCATTAATTTTTTCACTTCGTTGTATACCGGTTCCTCAATAATAACCGCCTGTTCCGATGCACAGATCATACCGTTATCAAATGTTTTGGACAAAATCAAGTCCGTTACGGCCTGATCCAGCTTCGCACTTTTCTCAATGAAGCAAGGTACGTTACCAGGTCCTACACCCAGTGCTGGCTTGCCAGCGCTGTATGCTGCTCGAACCATTCCAGAACCGCCTGTTGCCAGGATCAACGCTACATCAGGATGATTCATCAAGGCGTTGGTAGCTTCCATCGAAGGTATCTCAATCCATTGGATACAGTGTTCAGGCGCACCGTACTTCACTGCGGCTTCTGCCAGCACTCTTGCTGCTTCGGCACTGCACTTCTGTGCGGATGGATGGAAAGCAAAGATGATCGGGTTCCGTGTCTTAATGGAGATAAGCGCCTTAAACATGGTCGTTGAAGTCGGATTCGTAACCGGTGTTACGCCCATTACAATGCCGACAGGCTCTGCGATTTTTACACAGTTATCATAATCATTGTCTTCAATTACACCAACCGTTTTGGCATATTTGATATGATTATGAATGTATTCCGTTGCAAAAATGTTTTTCGTGATTTTGTCTTCGTATACACCACGACCCGTTTCCTCTACTGCGAGTTTGGCAAGCATCATATGCTTGTCAAGACCGGCAAGCGCCATTTGTTGAACAACAACATCGATCTGCTCCTGATTCATGGACATAAATGCTTCATGAGCTTTCTTCGCACGATTAATCAGTTGTTGAATATGCGCTTCGACATTTGTTGCTTCCTTCATCTCTACAGTTGGTTTCACTTCTGCTTTTGCCATCATTCTCCGCCTCCAGTAAGGGTATATTTACCAAACACCGATCTCCGTTCTATTATACCTGTTATCTCTTGGATCAGGGTGTCAGATCTAAAATTTATTATGTGAATCATTTCACAACTCAATCATAATACGAAGTTCTGTAAATATCAAGTGATTTTTTTCACGTAGTAAAAACATTTTTAAATAACTTTGTTGGCGTGCTTTTAATATTGTATAAAAACGCATCCACTGCACCTGTTTAACAGATTGGCCGATGTTATACAATACAAGGTATGCCCCATTGTTGGATAGATTTGTTTTGGGTATTTCACACTCACAGTGGGCATATTTATAGTCAGCATGCTGCATCAAAACGAAAAACTTCACTATATATGCACAATGTTCAACAATTGTTCTCATAAATTCATTTAAATTATAAATTAAATTGACAATAATCACTGGAACGTCCAATATATAAGTAACGTATTAAATAGTGAAACAAGTCACAAGGTTTCTATGAGGTAGTTAACAGCTAAATCTAATACCATGAGCCTAGAGACCTATTGGAGGAGAACGGAGTGGAACATATGAGCGAACAATACGGAGACAATTCAAATATTACTTGTTTCTCGGATCAGAACCGAGAACGTATCCTTTCCATAGCAAAGGATCGCACGTACCCCGAAGGCTCTCACCTATTTTGGGAAGGCGACACGGCAGACAAGTTGTTTATGTTGAAGAGCGGACGTGTCAAAGTTACCAAATCAACGGATGAAGGTAAAGAACTTATTTTATATATGTATCAAGCCGGAGATCTTGTCGGTCAAGTCGATCCTTTCCACAGTACAAAGCACAGCTTTACTGCTGAAGTCATTGAAGAAGGTGAAGTTGGCCTGATCGAGCAGCGTGATCTGGAGGTGCTAATCTGTCAGCATTGCGACTTCTCAATAGATTTTATGAAGTGGATGGGAATTCACCACCGCTTGACGCAGACGAAATTCCGCGATTTGATGATGTATGGTAAGCCAGGCGCACTATGCTCTACATTGATTCGGTTATCGAACACGTACGGTCAAGAACTGGAAGATGGCGGGAAACTTATTAATAAAAAGATAACCCATACAGACCTCTCCAACATGATAGGCGCAACTCGTGAAAGTGTAAACCGGATGCTGAGCGACCTGCGCAAGAAAGGCGTCTTGGAATATGACAATGGCATGATCGTAATACGTGAATTGGAGCATCTGCAGGATGTATGTCATTGTGAAATGTGTCCAAAGGAAATCTGCCGAATTTAGAGATACCGGAAACAATTTGGTTCAATCACCCTCCACTGCTACACCTCCTCTCTAGCTATGACATAATCGCGCTGCAAACGGTCACCTTGCAGCGCGATTTTTTGCCGTTGGCCGCATCTATGCCTTACTTCGTATGTTATGCAGTAGTGAGAGCATACTTCCATAACAAAAGCCTTGTCCTCACACAGCTTGTTCAGCTGCTAAGGAGCAAGGCTTCTTATGGGGTCTTGTTATCAATATCGATCTCAATATGATCATCGGATTGAATCAGAAAAGTAAGCATCTGATCTGAAGGTATTACTTTGTTATTTACCTTTACACGCGCAACCGTGTCTTTAGGCAGTGGCTTGTCGCCTATTTGCTTAATCTCGGTGCCGTTCTCTGCCATTCTTATGTGCCCGAATTGTTCAAATATATCAGCCAGTGTGCAGTTCTCCTGCCACGGAATCGCATACGTATTCGTTAAATGCGGAGCAAGCTTGCCGCCGTCTATACTCAAGTCAATACTTGGCATCGGCACACTGCTTGTATCTACATCAAGCTCTTTCACGAAAATGAGTATCTTATCGTCGTTATTTAACTCAGCAGACAAATCTGCCGTCGTGCGAAGTTCCGTTTCATTTAAATAAATACCCCATGACATATTAGGGTCCAATGATGCGTCCCCTACTGAAGCAACACCAGATCCGTCTTCTTTCAGCTTAATCGTGCCTGTTGCTTTAAGGGCTTCGCTCACTTGTAATCCATTGTGCCATTCAATCTGCAACCGCTCTGATAAATTAGGGACATACGTTCCACCTTCAATCTTGACGGATACAGCTGTGTCAGATACCGCGGGAGCTGACTGCCTCATAAGTGGCTGTTCTTTCTGAACCGACGCACACCCCGCAATAAGCAGCAGCGCGATCACGAGAAGAATTCCGGATCTGCCGATGCGTAATCGTTGATTGTTCATTCTGTCCACTCACTTTCTTGCATTCCTCTTCGACGGGCATCTACCTTCATCAGTTATTATGCACGAATATACAAAGATAAAAGTATCAAATCCGTAACAAAACGGCGATAACCGTTCAAAATGTCAACAAAGTGTGGCTATTGGATGATAACTTAACCATTTGGACCTAAATGACGATTTCCTGCATTATTTTCTTCAAATAGGTTCGTCTTGCTGCTAAAAAGTATATGAACTGCATCACAATGAATGCGCAAACAATGGTAGACGCATAACCCATTATATTTTCTAACAGCAAATTACTTAGAGTCTTCATTGCAAACATCGTATGGACACTTCCTACTACACAGGGCAAGAAAAATACCAATCCCACTTGAACATTTACTACACGGCGAATCTCACTTAAAGATAAACCTATACGCGTTAAAGATCGGAAATAGGCTTGATCTTCTTGTAGATCGCTGAATAACTTAAAGTAAATAATACTGCCGCTTGCGATAAAGAACAGCAGACTAATAAAAATACCAATAAAAAAGATGAGCGAAGTTGTCTGGCTAAGCTCGTTGCGATCTTCGATGCGATTGGATACAAAGTGCTGTGAATCAGCAGCAAGCTGCTTCTTCAAATCTTGGACTAAAGGCAGGGCTTCGTTCCCGTCTGTCCAATCAATATTATAAATGATCCTCTTCTCCTCAGCGGGAGCTGTGGACTGCAGCTTTAACATCACATTATCAGGAACAACAAACAATAAATTAGCTGTATACGAAGGCGTCATCACAACCTGCTCTCTTCGTTCAATCACCTTTGCTGTATAGGACTGCGACATACCCTCAACTTTAATGGTCACTTTATCGAGCGCAGCCGACTTCCGATAAGAGCTGTCTGTATATTTGATGTACTCACTTTGATCAATCCAATAGACTCCTGAAGTAATCGGTTTGACTTTTGGAAACTGCTTACTTACCGCAATCTCGTTATACTTGGTGACACCAATCACCGCTGCGCTCTTATTAAAGCTGTATACGTCTTCCACATATGCTAGCAAGATATTGGCTGTGATCGCTGCCGTTATCTGATGTCCATGACTTTCTACCGTATCTTTGACTTTATTCATAGCCAAAGGACTGCCTTTCCCATGAATTTGCATTACCGTAAATTGAAACGGATTAAACGCGTCTGCTTTGATCTGCAGCCCTTTATCCACGACAAAAAACGTAGCTGAAGCCGTTAGCACCACCGCACTTAATAGGGTAATCGTATATAATACCCGGGCATTATCCCGAATCCGATATGTGGCTTGGGTAACGTTTAACAAATTTGTTCCGGTATACAAATACCGCTTGTTATAGGAGAGAAGCTTTACTATAGCTGTACTCCCTTGTGTGTACAGAAAATATGTACCAACAAACGTTAATCCAATCGTTGGAAAGAAATTCGCAACAATATTCAGCAAGTCGGTATTAAATGCCATGTAATACCCCGAACCAATTAAAACAAGCGATGCGATAAATAACAACCAAGAAAACCTTGGAGGTTTCCTGGTCTGGTTTTCTGCTTTAATCAGTTGAATGATCTGAAGCTTGCCTACTTTACGCAGAGAGAATAGCGTAATAAGCGCAAACAGCAGCAGATAAGCAATGATCGTGATTTGAATTGATGATAATGAGATGTAAAAAGGCAAAGGTGTATCAATCCGCAGCAAATGGGACAATACCATTAGAAAAAGCTTTAACGTTACTGCTCCGGCAGCCATGCCGCTTGCAATCGCAAGCAAAGAAATAATCATATTTTCATAAATGACCATTCTCCTCATTTGCCATTTGGTCATTCCGAACAATGTAAACAATCCAAATTCCTTCTTACGCGAACGTAAGAACGCCGAACTGGAATATAACACAAAGAAAAAGGAGAACATCATAATCATGAACTGGCATACTACAATGAGACCGCTGATCATCTCTCCACCGCTTACTTTTCCGCTCACAATATCTGGATGATATATAAAAGAAGAATACAAAAAAAATACGGTAACTGAAAAAACACAGCTCAAAAAGTAAGCTGCATAACGGTGCCAGCTCTGTCGAATATTACTGAAAGCGAGCCGTCGGAATGTCATCAAAATTGCCTCCCAATAAACTTAAAGTATCCAATATCTGTTGAAAAAAAGTTTGACGGTTAGTGCCTCGGCGAATTTCAGTGAACAGCTTGCCATCCTTAATAAACAAGATTCGCTTGCAAAAACTAGCCGCAAACGGGTCATGTGTGACAATTAAGATTGTTCGATTCAAATTCTCGTTCAGATCCTGCAAGGCCTTCATCACGTCTTTTGCAGCCTTGGAATCCAAATTACCTGTCAATTCGTCGGCTAACAACAGGGAAGGCTGATGAATGACCGCTCGCGCAATAGCTGTACGCTGCTTCTGTCCACCAGAGATTTCATAGGGGCGTCTATCCAGAATATGATCGATACCAAGCCATTTGACTGTACTCTCGAGCCTTGCTTCGATCTCTTTGATCGGCAGGCGATCCAAAGCTAGCGGCAGTATAATATTTTCTTTAATCGTTAAGGTGTCAATCAAATTAAAGTCCTGAAATACGAAGCCAAGTTCATGTCTGCGGAATTTGGCAATCTTGCGATTATTTAATTTGTAAGGGTTCGTACCGTTAATATAAATATTGCCTGATGTTGGCTTGTCTATTGTGGCTAATAGATTCAGCAGCGTCGTTTTCCCGCTTCCGGAAGGCCCCATAATACCGACAAACTCCCCTGCTTCCACTTGTAAATGTATATCCTGCAACGCTGTATAGGTCATCTTCCCGCGTGTGCCATATACTTTCGTGATCTGTTCTGCACGCAGCAATGGTTCCATGTTGTACCCTCCAATAATTTAGAGCTGATTTAAAACTGCTTTACATGTTTAAAGAGGCTGCTCACCCTTCTTATTATATCCATACTGCAGCTAAAAAAGGAAAAACGTCTTTCCGCCGGTTCAAGCAGACAAGACGCTCTATGATGTACTTCCATTATACATACAGCATCTATCCAATATGATGGACGGAAGCCATCTCACATTGTACTTCCTAATTCATTTTGCCAACATCTTGCATATGGTTCATAACCCCAATATTTTAACACAAATACGCTCGGAGGGACTATATCCATGGTTCTATTTAAGTGTTCGTGGTGCCTCTTCCTCTAGATGTGCCTGTTGTTTAGATTAACACAAAAAACGAACCTTCTCCTAAGAGGAGCAGGTTCGCTTTTCTGATACGTGCACACAATTATTTGATTATCAACCGAATACAATAGAAACGTTCTGCTCTGGTTACTTGGGAGCCACATAGACACCGCGCTGCAAGCTATCAGATGCAAATCGAATCGTAAACGTTGTACCTTCCTGAATCTTAGAGTTCACCGTTATCGTATGTCCTAGGCGAGCACATACCTGCTTCACTAGATAGAGTCCCATTCCTGTCGCATCACCTTCTTTGCGGCCATTCTCACCTGTAAAGAAAGGATCAAATACGCGTGCAACGTCGTGCTCAGCGATCCCAATTCCTTCATCCTTCACATGCAGCAATATGCCGTATGAAGCCTGCTCGATCTCAAATTGTAAGGACTTCGTCCCAGGCTTATCTTTCGAATATTTGATCGCATTAGTCACTAATTGCGTAATAATAAACTGCAGCCACTTCTCATCGCTCTCCACCTGTATGTCTTCCCCACTAATCTTAGGAAAGATCTGATGGCGAATGAGCGACTTCTTATTCTGGTTGATTACCTGACGAATTGTATGATGAATTGAGATCCGCGATACGTGAAGATCAAGTTCGAACTTCTCCAGGCGGGCCGTCGTCAGCATCATTTCCAATCCGCGAGCCAACCGCTCCACTTCCTCATTTACATTTTGCAGCAAATCTTCCGTCTCAATGATATTCATCGCCGTCGGAGACTGCTGCGTTAATAAATGCAAGACGGATACAGGCGTTTTCATATGATGGACCCATTGATTCGTAAAATGTACATGCTGCTCACGCTGCTGCCTCATCACAAGCAACTCGTTCATAAATGAACCGTATTGCCGATTGATCAGCTCGTGCATAAGCTTCTGTTCTTCGGTAACCGGGTTCTGCATACAAAGGGTAAAGTCGCTGTCTGACGTGTTATCCCAAGCATTATGAAGTTCCTTGTACCAATCACGCTGACGCAAATAATCATAGACGATGCCTAGTGTTAATATAATGACTCCAAGGACAAACACATACACGAGACTCGGGCTCCGAATATACTGACGTCCGATATTCAAGTCAAGATAAATGACGAACAGCGACATCAACAAGGCAAGCAGCCATGCCAAAATCAAGATGGAGCGATCCTTCGCGTACTTCCACAGGGTCATGAAAGCGCACCGTCTTCAGTCCAGGTCTGGAGCAGTCGATATCCTTGGCCACGTACCGTTTCAATAGCTTTCATTACACCGATCTCTTCCATTTTCTTGCGAACGCGAGTGACATTTACGGTTAGCGTGTTATCATCCACAAAATCAACGTCGTCCCACAGCGTCTCCAACAGTGTCTCACGAGAGACAATATGGTCAACACGCTCCATCAAGCTGCCCAGCAGTAAAGCTTCGTTCTTTGTGAGATCAACACGCTTGCCCTGCCACTCCAATATGTTCTTGGACCGATGCAGAGATAGGCCATGGACGACAATCTCTTCACCGTTGCCGGAACCACTGGCCGCATACTCGCCGTATGAACGACGAAGCACACCCTTAATCTTTGCAAGCAGCACGTCAAGATGGAATGGCTTCGTAATAAAGTCATCGCCGCCGTTCTCTATTGCCATCACCTGATCCATCTCACCTGTACGGGCCGACACAAAAATAATAGGTGCATTTGTTACCGATCGGAATTGACGACACCAATAAAACCCATCATAGGATGGCAAATGGATATCCAACAGAATAAGATCTGGCTGGAACTTGACAACCTCTTCCTTTAACAGTTTAAAATTCGTAGGCCTGTTTACTTCATAATCATATTTTTCAAGTGACGACTGCAACATCGAAGCAATCTTGTCATCATCTTCTACGATAAGAATGCGGTACATATAGGTGTTCCCCCATTAACATGTTCATATAGTCTTATTAAATTCAAATCATTCCGTGCTTTCCCATCATAGCACAATCAACATTATACATTCCATATGGAGCCATCAATGGGGAGCAGGAGGAGGTGGGAAGATTGCTCGGCATTATCGCCAGTTTTAGGGTACATATTCAGGCAATTGATAAGATCGATACGGAGGTTGAATAAATGACAAAAATACAAGACCACGAATATACACACATCGCGCAATCCCCCCATTTTCGAGCTCTAATGTACAAAAAGAAACGATTTATTATCCCGGCTACGATCTTTTTTTTGGTGTTTTATTTGGCGCTTCCTCTATTGACCTCATACACGACAATACTAAACCAATCTGCGATCGGCCCGATTAGCTGGGCCTGGATATTTGCCTTCGCCCAGTTCATCATGACATGGACCTTGTGTACCCTATACGTTCGGAAGGCTGCCAAGTTTGACCACATGGTTCGCAAGCTGAGCCGTGAATGGGGAGGTCAGCAATAATGAACACAACTGCATTTATACTCTTCTGTCTGATCGTGATGCTGACCATGGTCATTACCTATGTCGCCGCCAGAAAAACCAACTCCGCCTCACAATTTTATACAGCAGGCGGGGAACTCAAAGGATGGCAAAACGGCTTTGCCATTGCAGGCGACTACATGTCGGCCGCCTCATTTCTCGGGATCGCAGGTTCTATTGCACTTGTCGGCTTTGATGGATTTTTCTATTCCATCGGTTTTCTCGTTGCTTATCTTGTTGTGTTATACCTTGTCGCAGAACCGCTGCGTAATCTGGGCAAATACACGTTAGCCGATATGATTGCAGCGCGCTTTAACAATAATAAGATTCGAGGCATTGCCGCCTTAAATACGGTCACCATCTCCACCTTTTATATGATTGCCCAGCTTGTCGGAGCAGGTGCGTTAATCAAGCTACTGCTTGGTATCGATTATGTATGGTCGGTTGTTATTGTAGGTCTATTAATGACCTTGTACGTGGTCTTCGGCGGCATGCATGCCACCTCATGGGTGCAGATTATTAAAGCGATTCTCCTGATGGGCGGCACTTTGCTGCTGTCAATTATCGTATTTTCCAAATTTAACTTCAGTCTTACGGAGATGTTTCACCAGATGAAATCAGCCACACCTTTAGGTGACGCCTTCCTCAACCCAGGCAATAAATATAAGAACCCTCTGGACACCATCTCGCTTAATCTCGGTCTTGTCCTAGGCACGGCAGGTCTGCCGCATATTCTAATTCGCTTCTTTACGGTAAAAGATGCACCTACAGCTCGCACATCCGTTGTTTATGCAACTTGGTTAATCGGAATATTTTACGTGATGACTATTTTTCTAGGATTTGGCGCTGCTGCCTTTGTTGGCACAGATGCCATTATCGGTGCGGATAAGGGTGGCAATATGGCGGCCCCTTTACTAGCGAAGGCGCTTGGCGGTGATTTCTTCTTTGCATTAATCTCGGCGGTTGCTTTCGCAACGATACTAGCCGTAGTTACTGGACTCGTCTTATCCGCTGCCTCCGCATTTGCACATGACTTCTATAATCACATTGTCCGCAAGGGAAAAGCAAGCGAGAAAGAGCAAATGTCAGCAGCACGCTGTGCTTCAATTGGCGTTGCTGTTCTCTCCATCGCACTGGCGCTGCTTGCATCGAAGCTTAACGTCGCCTTTCTCGTTGGCTTGGCGTTTGCCGTTGCTGCAAGTGCAAATTTGCCTGTCATATTGTTTACGATTATGTGGCGTCGGTTTAACACGACTGGGGCCGTGACCGGTATGCTCACTGGCTTGATCTCAGCTATTGTGCTGGTGGCCATCAGCCCAAGTGTTTGGGGTCCTGCGGGAAAAGCCATTTTCATCGGTGATCCACTCATCAGTTTAACGAATCCAGGCATCATATCCATACCGTTAGGGTTTATTGGAGCATGGCTCGGCACAATGCTATCTTCACGACCAGTGACATCTGATGCCAAGTTTGATGAAGTAGTCGTCAAAGCTCATACAGGTATTCATATGTAATGCTATCTAGCGATCCATTCCAATTAGCTGCATAAACAGCATAAGCACCTTCCGTCCCAAGCTTGAGCTCGGTGGTAACGGAAGGTGCTGTTTTGGGCATAATTCATATCATTTTTATGTCTTAAATCCGACCTTCTAGATTAAAGGAATCGAGGAAACAGTACATTATTTTCAAGATGTACATGTTCAAACGTCATCGCTTCCAACTCTTCGAGCCTTGCGTATGTGACGCGATAGGTTGTACAGGCATGTTCAGGAACAGTAAAATCGGAAGTGGCCTCCCTAATTTGTCTTAACAGCTCGCCTGCCGCACTGTGCTCGGACTCCAATTTAGCGATTGCTCCTGCCACATGGACAAGCTCATCATTCGCTGTTCCCATCTCCTCAGCCTGAATAAGTGCCGGAAACTGTTCGGCTTCTTCGTTGGCGGTATGGGTTTCAAGCTCTGCACGAAGTTCCCCAAATAATCGGTGCATTTCCTGCAAATGTGGTTGTTCTGCCCCGTGGACATGATACACCCGTGCAACGTTAGCTGCAATCATGGGCAGCTGTTCTTCCAAATAACGATGATGCTTATTCACAATATAATCGATTAATGATCTGGAGGACATGTACTTCCAATCCACTCCTGTATATACAGCAGGAGCCTCGTCATATTGAGTCTGCAATTGTTGAATGATCGAGGCAGGGTCTAATTGACGTGAAGCTGCTGCCTCAGCAAGTGGACGATTGCCGCCACAGCAAAAATCGATTTTTAATTTTTTAAACATATCGCTAGCCGCAGGATATGAAAGTACAATATCCCGCACCATCATTTGATCATGAAATTTCATAATAATAGCCTCCTATCGAACTGTTCTTCTCATATATCTAGTGAAAGAATCTCACAGATTTAGAATAGAACAATCGGCTGGAGGCCATTGTGATTGTACGCACTTATGATGTGACCAATTCAGGAAGCCTGAATCAATTCGAATTCGGCTCTTCAAAGGCCAGCAGAACGCCGCCTTCACCGGCATATGTACCGATCACCGGTCCCATGTTGACGAATAGCACATTTTCAAATGGATATTTCTCTAACAGTGTATTCAGAAATTCCTTTGCGCGCTCTTCACAATTGGAATGGGCCAACGCGATCCAATTGCGGTCGGCATGATGCCATGCCTCACCAACCTTCTCGATCATTCGCTTGAGCGCTCGCTGCGTACCCCGGATCTTCTCCATCGTCTCAATAACACCGTCTTCGTTCGCTCGCATTAATACTTTAATGTTCAGCATAGAAGCCACTGTTCCTTTAAGTCGGTTCAGGCGTCCGCCACGAATCGCGTTCTCTAGTGTATCCAATGTAAAATAAGTCCTCGTCTGCTGTACGCACTGCTTGATCGCTTCATTCATGTCGGTCAGGCTCTTGCCGGCCTTAGCCATTAGAGCTGCACGGACTGCCAGCAACCCTAATCCCATAGAAGCCGTCTTGGTATCGATGACCTCTACTCTGTTCGTGTGCCCGTCTTCCTCGTACATCGACTTTGCCATTACAGCATGGTTATAGGTACTGCTTAATTGCGAAGTTAAGCACAAAACCAAAATGTCTTTGTCAGCATCCAATGATTTATACATATTATAAAAGTCACCAGGCGATGGGCTTGAAGTTTTAGGTAATTCTTCCTCATTACGCATGCGTTCATAGAACACTGCCGAATCCATGTCTGAAGTATGAATATCCTGCCCAAATCGAACGTAGAGCGGGACAACGTTAATTCCGAATTGGCTGGCGATCTCTGGAGTCAAATCGGAGCTTCCGTCTGTGATGATATGAATGGTCATGTCATTCTCCTGTCTATCTTATTGTTGACTACACCGTCTCTGTCCGTTCTATTATACGGAGCATGTAACCTATTGACAACGGCTAAAAGAAGGCAGACCGAGCTTATTCGACAATAATGTGACATATGTATGATGAAAACGGCAAAATCTATCTATTCAATGACTATATAAGCATCGTACCTATTACAATCGATACTCCGATAATAATCGAACGCAGCAACTGTGCCACAGCCATATTGCCCTTTGCAATCTCCTCGCATACTCGAAATTGAGGCAGCAGCAGATCCACAAGTACATACAACAGACATAAGATAACAATCCCAATGGCCGACCACATCAGCATCATGAGCCATGAATCTGTACTAAAGGATACCATCGCAACGATAATACATAACCCCAACAGTTTACTCCCCATATAAATGCCTGCTGCTTCATTTCCTTTACTAATTTCCTGCTGATCGTTAAATTTGGTTAACCTACTGAACACAAACGCACCGACGCTTAAAATAACAGCAATGACAACCACGCCAATCGCAACGTTTCCTAGATCAACTATAAATGACTTCAATTTGACTCCCCCTCTTCTATCTGCTCCTTATTTATCATCAAATGGGAGTTTTTCTGGATTGCAGCTGGACAGAATCTAGCCAGATCACCGGTTATGCGTCCCCCAACTCTTGGCAGCAATCCGCCATATATTCCACCAGGAACATATACCCCCGTTAACAAATATCCGCTTAACTGGTTCCCCGTTGATTCCATATGTACCGCTTCCATCGGCACATATGCCTGATATACTTTGGGCTGATCTGCATAATATCGCTGGTCATCGTTATCCTCAATATAAGCTTCGGATGGAATAGAAGCTTGCTTAGTTACACGCTCATCCTGAATTTCCTCGCATGCGCCATTTGCATCATATATAGCTGTGCCTTTCCCTTCTCTGCCCCAGATGCTCTTCGCTACATATGAACTTCCCATGGCCCTAAATGGCTCCGGGTTCAAATACGTAGGCGGAATATATCGTTCGATGATATCACGCTCCCATGATGTCAAAATAGGCGTGGACATCGTGCTGCTTAATTCATCGTGGTGCTCATGAAGTGCCCATATGAGCGCCATCATTGCTTTACTTTGGAGCAAGATGGACTGCAAAGGGTTCATGACGGCAAGTTGTTTGCTTACGGTAAGCGCAAGTACAGCCCTGCCAATCGGAAATCCGTCCTCGGACTCATCTGTCATTAAATACTCTAGTGGATATAACCTGTACCATATCCCTACTTTATTGTCATTCGCATATAAGCCTTCACCTGGCACTACACGGAGATCTTCAAGCGCACAGAACTCGGCTTCCCACCCCGCTTGCTGTACAAGCTTAAGCAGATACATGGTATTTGCCCGATCTTCTGCATGATCTCGATATGCACTAAATACGATGGAACCCGAATATCCTTGCTCCCTATAATGCTGAAGCAGCTTTACCAACACTTGCTGCAGCTGACTGGATAACTCATTGGATGGATTCAATAGCCGCTGGCCTGCTCCCATGCTCCCCCACAAACGATTGCTTTCTTGAATCAGCTCTTCTGCCAAATAAGCAGCCTCTGGAATACCGGTCGGCGTATCCGCATTGTTCTCAATGCATTTCCAGCCTTGCGGGCCTTTTATCCAATCTTGCCTGCTGATTCCACTAATGGGCTCGGATTGTCTTGCGGCTTCCACCAACTGCATGGGAATTCCAAGCTGCTGCACAAGTGTTATATCAGGCAGTTCATGCTGTACGAATCGCATTACCCGTTCGTATACAGAGTGAACAAGTTCAGATGCCTGACGCAACTCCATAACCTCCGTCTCATCATAGAGTATGGCCTCAGTCATACAATAGGGCTGATCATACATGCGAACATAAGGTACGACGTGCAGTCTTGTATCTGTAAATGCTTCTTTGTCTCCGAGCGGGAGCTTTATGGTGTGGCGAATACGATTCACTTGTTGTTCCATTGTTATTATCCTCCGCTGGAATGACCGCTGCTGCCAATACCTGAATAAGTGGAGTGACTGCTTTTATAGCTGTTATAAAATGAAGTCCCTGTCTTTGCTGAACTTTTCTTGGACGAGTAACCTCGGGTATGATACCAGCTAGAATGACTGCTGCTGCCATCGTCGTCACAGTCCCAGTTGCCTTTGCTCGTCTGCCGCTCATAGACACATTCATCATAGGCGCTCGGATTATTATCATCACATGCTGTCGTTGTTAACGGCATGCAGACCATTAATGCATAGGCAAGCCGCTTCTTCATCGTTGCGGTGCGTTCGCTTGAACCTGTCAGCCCCTTTTGTTCCGACAGCTTGGCTTCGTTATTCATTTGCTCTCCCCGTTTCGTCTTCCTCATAGCAACTGCTTTTCCCCTTAATTCAATCTCTCGACAAACAGCAACAATTTATTTCGATCTGCGTCAAGCACTGTCATTAAACTCTCTACCTCCATGTTTTGCCAATACATATAGTGATCCAGCATAACTAACGCAGCTTGAAGCGGCTCTGATGGTCGTTCTGTGCCTGCATGTTGAAATGTATTCTGAACGCGATCATATACGTACCAGACCATTTCAAATGGATCGGCCACATCACATTTAGTATGAAAAATGGTATGCTTCACCGCGTTTGCGACATCAGGTGCCAACTGACCTTTGTATGCACGAACGTAAATGATAGCCTGACCATATTGATCTGTCTCATGTGACGTATGCTCCCACAATCGGTTTCTGAGCACGGTTGCATCTGCAAGCTTGCAAATAAACAAATAATCCCGCGACACGCTCCAGTTAGACAACTCGCCTCGTTCCAGCTGTGCTTCCTCATCCCATTCTACATAACGGAGAGCCAACTTTGACGAATTCACCCTAGCCAATCCCCCTTGTACTTCCCTTTAATTTAGGTCACAACGAAACATATATACGAGCAAAAAGGTTCATCGTTGCTCAATCGTTGTAAATAATTTTATAATATGTAGTGATGCACATTGTAAATAATGATTCGACTCACAAGGAGACCTTAAATGCAGCGACTTTTACAGTTCCCCAAAGAACAATGTCCTTTCCAATACAGAAATCAAATTGTCGAGCTCATGCGTCAAGAGTGGCCCGCCGCTTTCGACGGGCGAGATGACCATATGGAGTGGGTACATCAAGTCGACACAAACCCCACTTCATTTCTGCTCACCGAAGATGATATCGTAATCAGTTACCTTGCTGTCCCTTGGAAACAAGTTATACATAAAGGGGAACGATATAAAGCATTTGCGCTCAGCGAGGTCGTGACGAACCCTGCCTATCGTAATCAAGGGTATGGCCTACGGCTCATCCGGGAAGCGATGTCATTTATTCATAGCAGCCAAGCTGACATCAGTATATTTACATGCAAGCCTGAACTGATTGATTTTTATACACAAGGCGGCTGGAACTTCATAAAAGGTACTCATCTGATTGGCGGCACACGTCATAAGCCTTTTCGCAGTGATGTATTAGGGCTGTCCACCATGATAAGTATTATCTCCGACAAAGCTCGTCGGAATCAGTTAGACTTTACGAACGTTGACATTTATCTGGAGCTAGGAGAACAATTGCTGTGGTAATGTACTCTTTATGCGTATGAGGGTCTTCCTATACCGACAGATAGCCTAACAATAACCCAATCTCCACGCGAAAAAAGCCTGCCATCAGTTCATGTCTGATGACAGGCTTTAATCTTGCCCATTCATGTGCATTAGGCTAAGCCTTAATGACATCATGGTCTACGTAACGGGTGCCGTTCAGCTCGCTGATTACATTAATCGCAACCTTTGCCCCATCACCAGCAGTAATAATCGTGTGCATGCTGACACCTGCAATTGTACCAGCTGCCCATACATGCTCCATGCTGCTGCGTCCTTCGATATCGACATCAATAATCGTCTTCACCCGTGGTTCTGTTCCCGGAACTGTACGAATACCGCTGGCTTCCGCAATATCGATTCCGAATCCAGCTGCGATGATGACATGCTTCGTCACATAGGTCTGTCCGCTTTCTGTCCTGACAATAACACCTTCACTAGACGAGTCAACAGCAATTGCTTTGTCTCTCACGAGCAAGGCACCGAACTTGGCCGCTTGCTCTTGACCAACCTTGAGCAGTTCAGGTCCTGACGTCTCTCTTACACCATATTGATTGGCGATCCAAGCACGCTTAGTCAATCCGCTGTCATTGTCAATGATTACAGTCTGCTTGCCTGCCTTAGCAGTGAATAGCGCCGCACTGCCGCCTGCTGGTCCTGCCCCAATGATTACCACATCCAACATCGTATCCATTCCTTTCGACTAGAAAGATGAATTCATGTTAACCATTCACCGGGTTACTCACATTTGAATCAGATTCATCGCAGTAAGGGTACGAGGCATCAGGCAGATTATCCACCCATGACTCAGCCCAAAACTGGATTGCTTCCATGACAGGCTGTAAAGCAAGTCCCTTGTCAGTTAAGGCGTATTCAATACGTACAGGAGTCTCCGGATATACATTGCGGGTGACTATTCCAGAATATTCTAGATCCTTCATCCGCTCGCTAAGCATCTTGTCACTCATCGTTGGAATGAGAGAGGAGATATCCTTGAAGCGCTTAGGTCCACTTAACAGGCCCTTGATGAGCAGGCCGTTCCAACGCTTTCCTAATATACAAAATGCAGCTTCAAATCGCGGACACATTCCCGAGTGGTCATTATCCATTCGTTATCCCTCCTTATACAACTTACAAAATGTAAGTATATAGATTTTACCATATCCCTTCTAAAAAAGAAACCGTCTTCGTGATGTTCATTTCATTTTTGATATTTCCCGTTATTACCGCTAAAATAGATCATATACGTACGTTATATAAAGGAGTCGAGCCTATTGAACTCATCCCCATATCAATCATCTCAGAGTGCTGATCCAGCCCGCTCTACATTGCGGCGCCCACGTATTACGGTTATTGGCAGTTTAAATATGGATCTTGTAACAGTTACCGATATCATTCCCCAGGCAGGTGAGACTGTACAGGGTAAGAAATTTGGTACGTTTTGCGGTGGAAAAGGTGCCAATCAAGCAGTAGCTGCAGCCCGTCTAGGTGCAGAAGTGCATATGATTGGATGTATAGGTGATGACAGCTTCGGCATAGAGATGCTGGCTAATTTAAAGCGTGAGGACATCCATTGTGATGGAGTGTCCACGATCTCAAATGTATCTTCCGGCATCGCTGCGATTACTATTGCCGATGGAGACAACCGGATTATCGTCGTACCGGGTGCAAATGAGGCCGTCACAACCGAGCTTGTCACCCTTCACACCAAGCTTATTGCTGAATCTGACCTCGTCGTCCTGCAGTTGGAAATTCCTTTGGAATCCGTACGTACGGCTATCGACATCGCCAATCGGCATCATGTACCTGTCATGCTGAATCCAGCGCCAGCCGTTCAATTGGACCCCCTTCTCATAGACAAAATCAGTTGGGTTACCCCGAATGAGCACGAACTGGAACTTATGCTGGGCGATTCTGCCTTCGTGCAAGTTCAAACGAGCCAGGATGAATCCAATTCACCAGAGAAGAATCCAGTACAGACGGATGACTTCTACCGCCGTATGCTGCAGCAATTACCAGGAAAAGTCATCATGACAAAAGGAAGTGAAGGCGCTTACTGGTGCAGTGCAGACGGGTCTGTTCACCACAGTCCTGGCCGTCAGGTAACGGTAGCGGATACGACTGGCGCCGGTGATACCTTTAACGGAGCACTGGCCGTTGCACTTGCTGAGAAACGGCCAACAGAAGAAGCAATCGCTTGGGCTGTTGCAGCTGGTGCGTTATCTGTGACTCGCTTTGGTGCGCAAAGTGGTATGCCGACACGTGAGCAATTAGATCAATGGTTATCGCCCAATACATCAGGATAACCTTCATTTTCAAGTCATAATTTAGGTTAATTTTAGGCTCATTCTGACGATTTTAGCACAATTCCGATAGAATGAGTCTATTTATTTCCAAATGATCCCTAGAAACCTCTTGCCCTTGCGCTACCGATAGAATAAAATGAAATCGGTATAACTTTTTTAGCATCTATCCCACTAACGGCAGGAGAAGAGGCAATGGCTACTATTTATGATATTGCGAGGCTGGCTAACGTATCGGCGATGACAGTATCACGAGTCATTAACAACACTGGTAGAGTCAGCGAGAAAACACGAGTCAAAGTGAAGCAAGTAATGGAAGAGATGCATTACATCCCCAACTCCGTTGCGAGATGCCTTGTTACGCAGGAAAGTAAAGTGTTATCCCTCCTCATTACCGATATTACCAACCCCTTCTTTACAACGATAGCTCGCGGCGCTGAAGATGCTGCACTCAAACATGGCTATCGACTCATGTTCGGCAACAGCGACGAGAATCTGCTCAAAGAACGTCAATATGTAGAAATGATCCTTTCCATGCGGGTAGACGGTGTACTGTTCGCGCCAAGCAATGATATGTCATTTGATCATTTACAGTGGCTTGAACGTCAAAACGTTCCATTTGTTTTGCTTGATCGGGAAGTTCCAGGTATCGTTTGTGACACCGTTCTGGGAGACAGTCGCGCGGGAGCGAAGCAGCTTGTAAGAGAAATGATTCGCCAAGGGCATACTCGAATTGGACTTGTTAACGGTCTGGAACATGTATCAACAGCTCGTGAACGCCGCGCTGGCTACGAAGACGCACTTCGTGAAGCAGGACTTCCAATTGACGAGAAGCATATCGTTACAGCCAGCTATATCAAGGACAAGCAGGATCTTATTTTAAACGATTGGTTTGAACGTACACCTGAAGAACGCCCCACGGCTATATTTGCAGCAAATAATATGCTTGCGTTAACCGTTTTCCGTGAAGCGCGCGAACGCGGGCTGCGAGTACCCGAAGATATGTCCATTGCCTGCTTCGACGACCTCGGCACGGTAGAGAACATGAATTCTTTCTATTCTGTCGCCTCCCAACCAGCCTACGATTTCGGCCAGATCGGTATTCAGCTTCTGTTAGACCGAATCCGCAACCGGAATCAAGCACCGAAACTTGTCAAGCTACCATGCGAGATCAAACACGGCGGCTCAGTCATTCCTTATGAGCCTACTCCTGTAGCGGCCAGCTCCATGTAATGATACGGGGTGATAGCGTGACATTACCCTCATCATGATGATCACCCTGTATGCATCGAACGGCCTCCGCAGAGCTCCCCTCGAGCATGTAAGCAGCATTTATTCGAGTACATTCAACTATTCCACATTTATCCGAATCTATTTTCCGTGTCTGTTCGTAGTTTGCGGTAATCGCTATCATCTAATCAAAGAGCAGTTGGTATATCCCTAACGCAGAAGGTATTCCGTACACAAAAAAAAGCCCCATGAGACGTCGCAGACAAGATCGATCGCCAAATGGGCCTATAAGGGAATGTGAATGTTTATATCATCGTTCTCCATTGAAACGGTGCTTCTATCGGCAGAAAGATAAAGAGAAAGTGATATAAACATCCTGATGGGATGGGTATTAGAGCAATGAGCGTAACGGGTGCTCATGACATTTGCAATGGATAATCTCCAGCAATCATCCATTCCATGGAAACCCCTGCCTGATTACCAGTGTACATGTCGTTCGTATCCCACGCCATTGCTTCTGCTTACAGCTTGCTTACAAAGTTGTAAGTCGTCCTGATGAAGCAGCTAACCTTTTACAGAACCTGCTGCCATCCCTTTCATCACCTGTTCCTGGAACATAAGATATACGATTATCGTTGGCAATGATGCCATCGCTAAAGCCGCCATCGTTAGCCGGAAATCGGTTGAGTAGCCTGTTGCAAACACGGACAAGCTTAGTGGAAGCGTCTTCAAATTCGGATCATTAATAAACACAAGCGCAAATGCAAAGTCGTTCCAGAATCGCAGGAAGCCCAGAATAGCAACTGTCGATAGTGCTGGCAGCGTCACTGGCAAAATAATTCGGGTAAAGATACCCAGATACCCCGATCCATCTACCAATGCTGCCTCTTCCATTTCTTTTGGAATATTGGTTAGATAAGCAAGGACGATAAAGACGGCAATCGGAAGTTCAAAAGCAGTATAGGGCAGCACAAGCGCTGCATGTGTATCCAGCAATCCCATCTTATTCATCATAATGAACAAGGGGACAAGGGTGCTGTGAACAGGAATAAGCATGCCCAGCAGGAGCATTCCCGTTAACAGACGTTTCCCGCGGAATGTAAATCTGGACAAAATATAGGCCGTCAGAGCACCGAGCAGCAAAGTTAATACTAACGCCAAGAACGTAACCCACAAAGAGTTCAGTGCTGCTTTCCCCATACCAGATACTTCCCACGCACGGACGAAGTTGTCCCAATTCCAGGAAGTAGGCAATGAGAAAGGACTTGCATAAAATTCTGCATTCGTCTTAAACGCACTCATGTACATCCATAACAGTGGGTACAACGTTAATAACGCGTATACGCCAAGTACAGCATTTCGCAGTAACTGCTTCCATCTGGGCACGCCTTGCTGCTTTGCGCGAATTGATCTTTTTCTATGGGCTGCAGTAGTCGTGTTCACTGGATCCACTCCTCTCCGTTGTATGTTCACGCTGCATCAGGTATGGTTGCGGCGGCGCATAAGCAGTTGGGACCCGGCAATAAGTATTAAGCTAATAATAATAATAAGGGTCGATACCGCGCTGCCGTACCCGTAACGGAACACATTAAATGTACTATTGTACATATAAGAAGCTAGCAGCTCCGTTGCGTGTGCTGGTCCGCCATTTGTCATGACGTAGATCAGATCAAATGCCTTCAGACTGCCTGAAATACATAGTACAATGGTCACTTTGATCGTATCCCATATCATAGGCAGCGTAACGGATATCAACTTCCGTGTTCCTGAGGCGCCATCCATTGCGGCTGCATCGTCCAGCTCGCTCGGTATGCTGCTGAGAGCAGCAAGGAACATAATAAGATAAGGACCGATAAAATTCCATATTATCGGGATCGCAATCATCCACATTGCAATTGCAGGGTCAGACAACCACGCTTTTTTCCATTCGCCTAAGCCAACCATGTCAAGCAAACCGTTGAGAAGACCAATTTGCGGATGATAAATCGTGCTCCAGATGATTCCGATGACGACTGAGGAGAGTACCATCGGCATAAAAACGGATGCGCGCACGAAGCGTTGGAACCAGGTGCCTTTGCGCAGCAGCAGTGCCAGCAGCAATGCAATAGGAACCTGGCCAAATACCGAGGCAACAACAACAATCAGATTGTTTTTAAGCGATAACCAGAAGATGTTGTCACCAAGCGCCTCCGTAAAATTGCCGAAGCCGATAAAGCGAGCTTCACCGATACCTTTCCAATCGAAAAAACCGTAGTATGCCGACCAGAACACAGGCACAATGACAAACACTGTATAAATTATGATCGACGGAAGAAGACCGAACGTGACAAAGGCACGCTTGGCAGTAAACGTTCGCATCGTGATCCTCCCTTCTCAAAGACGAAAACCTATGCCCTGTCCATGCTTATGCTTATTCAGGCAGCAGGGCATAGTCATCGTCTAAGCAGAACAGCGTTGAGCGCTCTCCATCATGCTTACTTTTGAATGGACTTGGCCTGCGCATCCTGTATTTTCTGTGCAATATCCTGTGCTTTTCCACCCATCAGCAGTTCTTGCAGTCCGTTGTTAACTGCATCAGCTCCTGCACTAGATAAAATGGCATCGTATACAGGCGTCCGCTGTACCGAGTTCATCAATTTGTACACTTTGGCAAATAACGAGGACACTTTGCTTTCATCCAATTCAACCTTGTAACTGACTAATTGATTCGCTTCCAACGTACGTTTTTGAGCGTCCGGTCCTGACATAGCCAAGATTAACTCATGGGCCGCTTCTTTTTTCTTGCCTTCGACCTTTTTGCTTAGGCCAAGACCTACTCCGACTACACCAGAAGTTGTGTTGGGGTCACCCTTTCCACCAGGAACGGATGGCAGTACAGTTGCACCCATTTGATCCAGCACTTCTTTAGGGGCATTAGCAGACAAATTCGTTAACGCCCAGCCACCATCGATCATCATCGCTGCCTGCCCTTGTGCAAACATCATTTCCATCTGTGTGTTGTCAATACTGTTGAAACCTTCTTGGAAAGCACCTGCCTGCTGTAATTGTTGAAGCAATTCCAATGCCTTAACGAATTCGGGGTCTGTGAATTTAGCACCGTCCTGCGCGGCAGCCTTTATGAACCATTCGCTTCCCGTCACTCGATCGCCAAGCGATGATATAATGCTGGATTGTGCGAGCCAAGCTGCTTTATTCCCCAGTGCAATAGGCGTAACCTTGTTAGACTTAAAGCTCTCGACAGCTTTAATCAATTCATCCCATGTCTTAGGTACTTGCAATTGGTATTTATCAAAAATGGCTTGATTGTAATATAAGATTGACGTCGGTGATAAACCCATCGGCGCACTGTAAATCTGATTGTCTATCGTAAAACCGTCAAACGAGCCTGGTAAGAAGCCACTTTTCCAATCCGCTTTGCTGTCAAGCAATTCATTAATCGGCTGCAGTAAATCTCCACCCTGGAATTCCTTTGTCATCGTTCCCGGCCACATTAGAAATACATCTGGCATCTCATTTGCCGCAGCTACTGTTTTAAGTCTTGCTTTGTAGCCGTCTGGCGGAATCGCCTGAATATTTAGATCAATATTCGGATGGTCGTTCTTGAAATTGTCCACAATCTCACGCATTGTTCTTGCACGAAGGTCATCTCCTGTAAAGTTATGCCACAAGGAAAGTGCTACTTTCTCTTCCTTGCCAGAACCACCATCACTCGTTCCCTTTCCTGTATTCTGACTACCCGAACAAGCAGTAAATACAGATACAGCTACCATCATGACCAATACGAGCAGCAATGATTTGCGCATGAGGACCCCTCCTGATCTCATTATGTAATGTTCCGTTCACATGTAACTGAGGAACTAACCTTAGTATAAGTAAGCGTTTACCATCAGCGTGAGGGAAAATCTTCAGCTTATAGCGGGAACTTATTCAGCTTTTCCCTCCCCTATATTCGGATGGTGTGCATCCTGTATGCTTCTTAAATAGCTGTGAGAAATATTTAACATCCTCATATCCCACGCTTCGACCTATATCCGCAACTTTAGCTCCTGATTCCTTCAGCAGCGTACCCGCTCTTTCCATTCGAGCCTGGGTGACAAACTCGATATAATTCATCCCGGTCTCTACTTTGAACCGTTCACTTAGATGATGTGGATGAATATGTACCTCCTTTGCCACATGCTGCAGCGTTAAGGTTCCATCCGCATGTTCTCGTATATAATGCATAGCTCGGGTAACGATCGAGCCTGCTGTCTGATCCGCCAGATCGCGGTAGTATTGTAATACTTCTTGCAATTGGATGAAAATAGCCCGTTCCCACTGCATACGGTCAGCTCCTGCTGCAGACACCAGAGCGTCCGCTCGCCACACAATTGGTTGCAGTGACATCGACAATGAATCCGCATATTTCTCCAGCCATCTTCTAGTCCCCGTTACGATGGAATGAATATACGCCATCACTGATTCTGGTGTTGCACGCGGCTCATTCAACAGTTTACTTATATGAGTAGTAACCCACTGTCGCAGCAGATCTGGATTCCCGCCCTTGATACAATGCACACACCCCGCTTCATCTTCGGCACTGATTAATACAGGATAACCATCACGTTGTTGAATCTCATGAATATTCATGGCACGCTTGTCAGCAGACACTAGTCTAAAGTCAGCAGCACGCTGCGCCTCTTGTGATGAAATATATACACGGGACGGATACAGACTGGCGCTGCCTATCCCCGCAAATAAGCGGCATTTCAAGTGCTGTTCCACATGCTTGCAAATATGCTCCCAGTCCCGTACCCAGCCATGCTGCGCCTCATAACAAACAACAATAAGCCGGCTTTCGGCACGCAGCACCGCACAGCACAAACAGTCCTTAAGCATATTCTCAACTGCAAATAACAACAATTGCTCCTGTCCGTTGTCCCAGCCATCCGCTCGAACAACAGCCACCTCATAAGCAGGGAATAACCCCCGCAGTGTTTCATCCTCATGCTCGCTAATCATTTCCCCGGAAATACCTTGCATTTGTCCCCTACCTTTAAGCAGAGTAACAGCTGCCAATTCAGCCTCCTGTGAAGATAGAGTACCGCTCAGCCACATGCGCAAAAGTTGGTCGCGATAAGAAGATTCTTTCTTCGCTTGTTCTGCCAACTGCTGCCGCCGGATCAAAATTCGCTCTTTCGCCTGAAGTGCTGCTCGAATGATATCATCAGGCCGACTTGTTTTTAGTAAATAATCGCTAACGCCCTCTCTTAAAGCTTGTTGAGCATAACTAAAATTATCGTAGCCCGTATACACAATCGTTTCCGTATCTGGACTCTTAGATCGGATAAATGCTGCGAGTGTCAAACCATCCAACCCATTCATACGAATGTCTGTAAGAACCAACTGCGGCAGCTCCTGTTCAATAACAGGCATCGCGTCTTCCGCAGATCCGCAGAGTGGAAGCAGCTCAAAGCCAAGCTCCTGCCATGGAATAACCTTAGCCAATCCTGTCCGGATAATAACTTCGTCATCAACAATTAGCGCTTTCATCGTCTTACCTCCTCGTTCTACTTCAACATCATTCGATTTCTATACTCATTGTTTTTCTAAGAAGCGTTCAACTGAGACTCCGTCCAATTGCTCAACAAGTAAAGTGTTATGACGGTCCCTTCGCCTAGTTTACTGTCAACATGCAGCTGTGCTCGTTCTCCGTAATGCAGCAGCAGTCGTTTCTGGACATTATATAGTCCATATCCTCCCTGCGGCTTCATTTGTGCCGGACAAGCACTCGCTTCTTGTCCAATAGTCGGACACAAAGCGGCCTTATCATCGAACCGGTAGCGGGTTAATCGTTCGCGAAGCGAATGGAGTTCCATTTCCGTCATGCCAACCCCGTTGTCACAAACACGCAGCCGAATCCAGCCAGGCTCTGGCGTTTCCGCTTCTATGGTCAGCAGGCCCGGCTGAACCGCTTTATTTTTGAGCAGGCCGTGGATGATTGAATTCTCCACAAGGGGCTGCAGCAGCAATTTGAGCATCTGATTGCTCATCAATTCGTCAGGAAAATAAGTTTCTACCGTAAATCGATCAGGATATCGAATCGACTGAATGTATAAATAATTTCGAATGTGTTCCAGTTCCTGTTGAACCGTACACATCTGCATGCCACGATTCAAGCTGAACCGCAGAAAATCACCCAGTGCGCCTACCATATTGGCAATTTGATCGTTGCTGCTCATACAGGCCATCCATTGAACCGAAGACAAAGTATTATATAGAAAATGAGGTTGGATCTGCGCTTGCAGCGCCTGCAAATCGGCTTCAATCTTGGCGGCTTCATTCCGCTTCACCTGCTCGGTCAATTGACCGATATTTTCGTTCAACAAATTGTAACTGGAAATTAGGGTTCCGATTTCGTCCTCTGACTCTACAGGCAATGGACGATATGCTCGCTCAAGAGATACAGCTGGCAAATGCCTCGCAAGTCTAATAAGCGGCTTGGTCACTCGGCGAACAAAATAGCCTACCGCACATGCCATGATCACGACTGCCAATATGACTGCGACTGCCGTTAATTGCAAGACATAACGATTTTGTGCGCTAAATGTATGATGCGGGATAGCCAAATACGCTTCCCATGGCACAAGCGGTACGGGAGCAGCAATAACAACCTGATTGTCTTCTCCCTCACCAACGCTATTCAATCGTTCTGACTCCTGGTTGTTATTCGTTTTATCGGTCACTATTTTAACAAATGAAGGGGTAATAGAGGTTGAACTTGCTGCAATGGTATGCCCTTCAGCATCCTGAACCAGCATGACGGCTCCATCTACAGCAGCATCACGCAAGCGTTGGGCAATAACAGCTGTATCAATTCCAATCGACAGCATGCCAATCGTTTTAAAGGTATTCATGTCGCGAATCGGACGAACAAGGGAAACCGTTTGTTTTATGCCTGAGCTGGTGGCCGTTGTCAATGGAGGAGACCACCACTTTGTATTCTTATGCCAAAATTCAGGTTCTGTATGGACTTGTTGAAATAACGTAGATTGGAGAATCGTAGTATTGGTCAGTTCTGGATTGCCGTTAAAAGGTATGATGCGGATATCGGATATGTAGGGCTTGGAAAAGGCAAGATTCGTCAGAAATCCGATCATCCGTAAATATTCGGAAGCTCCTGACCTCTCTCGTGTTAAATAAGATTGAACTTCCTGTTGCCCGATTAGAAACACAGACATATTCTCAACATCTTGCACCATTGTTTCGATGATAGCATTAACTTGCCGGAGTGTATTAACACCTGTAAGCTTGGCCTTCTCTTCCGTAATGGTGGATGCTGTGTGATAAGACACCATTCCTAGCAAGATGACGGGCACCATGGTGGCGATAACTAACACAAAGGTCAGCTTTCGGTGCAGTGAGCGCGTTAACCATCTCAACATGTGATAGCTCATCCTTTCTATCCTCTCTTTCGGCCCATTATAGCATCTAAAATTTTTGTTTGATCAACAAACTTTTTGTTTGACTACATAACGACATATGCTAAAATGAAAGCAATATCATTTCCAACACCATTTGATTATAACGATAAGTTGCGATGGGAGGAACTATGGAATCTGTTAAAGATGAACTGCCTTTTCTACAAGCACTTGTGAAAGGCATCGCTTCGCAATTTGGAGAAAACTGCGAGGTGGTGCTCCATGATCTGACTCTGCCCTATGATCAGACGATCGTAGCCATTGAGAATGGCCATGTAACAGGCAGATCCGTCGGCGGTCCCGGGACAAATCTGGGTCTGGAATTGCTGAGAGGATCAACAGAAGATGGCAATAAGCTGAATTATGTCACGCAGACGAAAGATGGCCGCTTACTTCGCTCTACTTCGCTGTATATGCGTAATCAAGAGGACAAGATCATTGGTTCGCTCTGCATGAATTTTGATATCACCGAGTTAACGATGGCAGAGCATGCGCTTCGTTCCATCACGATGAGCGGATTGCAGGCAGAGGTGCGCGAATCATTTGTCACAAATGTTAACGATCTGCTGGATGCCCTGCTGCAAGAAGCACAGGAGACTGTGGCGAAGCCTGTCGCTGTAATGACAAAAGATGACAAGATGAGAATGATTGGTTTGCTCGATCAGAAAGGCGCATTTCTGATCAAAAAATCCAGTGAAAAGATCTGTACCTATCTGGGAATTTCCAAATACACGCTGTACAGCTATCTTGATGAGTCTAAAAATACGATAAACACGGAGGATTAGACGAATGACGGAACAAATGCAGACCTACGGGCAATTAGTTGGAAATGACTCACCGCCCCTGGATATTCCCGAAGCCGAGACACCTTACGTCCTAGTGGATGAACGACGCGTGGATCGTAATCTCGATACAATGGCTGAAGCCGCTAAGCGGTGCGGCGTGTCGCTCCGACCCCACATCAAGACTCACAAGATGCCCTATTTCGCACAAAAGCAGGTCGATCGTGGGGCTGTCGGTATTACAGTCGCTAAAGTATCTGAAGCTGAAGTTATGGTGCGATCCGGAATCAAAGATGTCTTTATTGCTTATCCCATCGTCGTGCCTTCTAAGATCAGAAGGATCATTGCGTTAACAGAGAAGGCCCGAGTCATTGTTGGTGTGGATAGTCAGGAGGGTGCTGCCATCCTTGAGCAGGTAGCCGGAGAAGCGGAGACCACGCTGGAGGTTCGGCTGGAAGTAGATACCGGACTTCGACGCTCGGGTGTCAAAGCCTCCGATCTAGCTGCGGTTGCATCGTTTATCGGTGCGTGTACGCATCTGCGCTTGACAGGTATTTATACGTTCCGTGGCGCCATGCTTAATGGCGAAGCCACCGATGATCTGAAAGCCGCAGGCTTGGAAGAAGGCCAGATCATGGTCAAGCATGCCGAGACATTACGTGAAGCCGGTCATGACATCCGTGATGTAAGCGTCGGCTCCTCACCGACTGGCATTTATGCGGCGGCAGTTGAAGGTGTAACGGAGATTCGACCGGGCACCTACATTTTTAACGATCGTATGCAATTTCATTTTCGAGTTGCAGCACAGCGTGATTGCGCAGCTCTCATCGTAGCTACAGTGGTCAGCTGTCCGCATCCTGATTTGATCGTCATTGACGGTGGAAGCAAGGCCTTTGCCACTGACGTACAACCGAATACCGCCCCACTCTATATGAAGGGCTTTGGTCATATTTTAGAAAGTCCGGAAGCCATACTCGAACGACTGTCAGAGGAGCATGGTGTCATTCGTCTGAAAGAAGGGCACACTTTCCAAATCGGTGATCGGCTGCACATCATACCGAACCATATTTGCAGTTCGCTTAATTTGTATAATTCGTTGTGGCTAGTTGGTACTCAGCCGCCCCGTCAACTCGAAATAAGCGCCAGAGGACACAGTTGGTAGCTGCTATATTCAACTGCCTCTGATGTGCTGTCCCAAGCATCAATTGCGACGAATCGCAACGTTATCTTATTTTTAGTCCGTTTACTAGTAGCACTCATTACTTCTAAAGTGTAGGAGGATGTATCATGCTAGACACGATAATCAAGCACGCCCGCATCGCGGACGGTAGTGGAAACCCTTGGTACTGGGGAGAAGTGGGCATCAAGGATGGGCATATTACGCATGTTGGAGGATCAGGCTCCATTGACGTAGAAGCACGTCACGTGCTAGATGCATCCGGCGATTTACTCGCGCCAGGCTTTATCGATGGCCATTGTCACTCTGATCTGATGATTATGGATTATCCAGAAAGCGGCATCAAGATGCAGCAAGGCGTAACCGCCGAGATTGTAGGCAACTGCGGCCTAGCACCAGCGCCGTTTATCCCTGAACGCGCAGATCTGCTTCGCGAGTACATTACGCCGGTTATCGGCAGCACGAATAAGCCGTGGACATGGCGGACGGTCGGACAATTTATGGATGCGATTCATGCCAGTCGGCCAGCGGAGCATATGGCTACTTATGTTGCGCATGGAGCTTTGCGGATCGGTGTGATGGGCTTCGAGAACCGGCCGCCAACTGAGGTTGAGATGGAAGCGATGAAGGCAATCGTTCGCGAAGGAATGGAATCAGGTGCCATCGGGTTATCGATCGGTCTCCTGTACGCACCAGGCAGCTACGCTACCAAACATGAAATTGCTGAGTTATGCCGCGTCGTGGCCGAATTTGGCGGCTTGCTTTCTACCCATATTCGTGGTGAAGGACGCCACCTTCTCCCTTCCATTGACGAAGTGATCTGGATTGCCGAACAATCAGGTGTCTCGCTTCACGTTAGTCACCTAAAAGCTGCTGGACGCAGCAATTGGGGCAAAGTACTTGAAGCACTTGATCGAATCGAGTCAGCTCGGGCACGCGGCATGGACGTCACCTGCGACGTCTATCCTTATCATGCCGGCTCAACTACATTGACTACTGTGCTGCCTCCTTGGATTTTGGAAGGTGGTCTAGCAGGAGTACTCGAAGCACTGCAGCAGCCAGCCATTCGCAAAAAGCTGCACGAGGAATTAGCTGAGGAACAGGAAGATTGGGACAATCTAGTAGCATCAACTGGCTGGCACAGCGTAGTCATCTCTGCTTTGCAGACAGCGGCTAACAAAGAGCTTGAAGGCAAATCTATCGCTGAAGTTGCTGAGCTTAGAGGGGTCCATCCGATAGATGCTATGATGGACTTACTGCTGGAGGAAAGCGGAAAGATAACCATTGTATATTACCACATGGATAATAATGATATAGAGCAAGTGATTCGTTATTCACAATCATTGGTCGCTTCTGATAGTCTGCACTGCGAGACAGGTAAGCCGCATCCACGGCTGTACGGGACATTCCCGCGGCTATTTGCCAAGTACGTTCGTGAGCGCAAGCTCATAAGTCTAGAGGATGCTGTACGGAAAGTAAGCTCGTTCCCTGCCGCCCGCTTCCGGCTTGGCAAGCGTGGACTGCTTGTCCCTGGATATGCGGCTGATCTCGTATTATTTAACCCGGAGACGATTCAGGATCAGGCTACTTTCGAGGACCCACGTCAGTATCCAACTGGGATCTCACATGTGTTTGTTAACGGGCAATGGACGATGGAACACGGGCAATTCCGTGATGTCTACGCAGGCTCCATGCTGCGTGCCGCAAGTTCAGTACATGGCTGCTGTCAACACCATGCTCACTCACAGGCATAAAGCAAGACATATATTAGCCGCTTACATGAGTTATCTCTCGTATGGCGTCAACGCAACATGTTATGCCGGATTATGTTATGAACGAGTTGATTTCTATTTTATTTAAAGGAGACATCATCATGGGACAAATTGAAAAGCGCTTAAACGAATTGGGAATTACACTACCGGAGGTTGGCGAGCCAAAGTTCTCTTATATTCCAAGCCGCCGTACAGGTAATTTGGTCTATACTTCCGGCATGGATTGTCGGGTAGATGGCGTACTTATTCACGAAGGAAAAGTAGGCTCTGACCTCACAATCGAGCAAGGACAAGAAGCAGCACGTCAATGTATCATTAATGCGCTGGCCGTCATTAAGAAAGAAATTGGCTCTCTCGACAAAGTAAAGCAAGTTGTCAAAATGCTTGCATTTGTTAACAGTGCTCCTGGATTTGGTGACCAGCCTTACGTCATCAATGGCGGTTCCAATCTCTTAATTGAAGTATTTGGTGATGCTGGTCGTCACGCCCGTTCTGCGATCGGCACAAGTGATCTGCCGTTCCACACACCGGTTGAGATAGAGATCATCGTTGAAGTAGCAGACGAATAATTGTAAACCTATCCGTTATTGGTTATCAGGCATCGGATTCGCGCACGCTGTACTCTACAGCGCTCGCGAGTCCGGTGCCTTTTGTGTTGGCACCAAAGTATCCTATCTTCCGATGGACACCATCCCGTTTCCCCGTGACAACATTTAAACCGCTTAACGTGTAATATAATACCATTTGCCAAGATTAAGCTTTGGCGTTAAGGTAAGTACGTTAACATTATATACTTCGATACACAAAAGCATAGAAGCGTGTAAGCGAGAAAGTGTTTTGCCTTCACACTTGATTCCTGGGTTCAGCTTGCTTACTCACTTCTAACTGGGCGTTCACATAAAGGAGAGGACATCATGGATTCACAGCACACAACCATTCAAAAGGAACAACTTAAATCGGTCACATTCAGGCAAAGCAGCATTATTATTATTATCGTGATGAGTTGGATCTTGATTACAATATTAGGCTTAGGGGCTGCTCCCCATATGCCATTACTGATTGCTGCAGCCGCAACTGGAATCATGCTGATGATATTCGGACAAAGCTGGGATCAAGTGGAACAAGCCATCGTCAAAGGACTTCATTCCTCTGTTCAACCTGCTATGGTGCTCATTCTGATTGGCATCTTGATTGCTGTATGGATGATGAGTGGTACTGTGCCAACGCTGCTTGTTTATGGCACTTCATTTTTCCAGCCGGAATGGTTTGCGCTGAGTGCTATGCTGCTTACTGTTATCGTATCGATGTGCGTAGGCAGCTCACTTACTACTGTAGGCACATTCGGCGTTGCTCTAGTTGGTATTGCATCATCGATGGGTCTTAATCCTGCACTCATTGCAGGCGCAGTAGTCTCTGGTGCGTGTTTTGGGGACAAGATGTCCCCCTTATCCGATACGACTAATTTTGCCTCAGCAATAGCCGGTGTTAAAATGACGGATCATATTCGTAATATGACCAAGACTACCGTTCCTGCCTTTCTGATGGCCTGTGCAGCATTTATTGTATGGGGTCATTCGGATTCAGCTGACATGACGCAGCTAGTTGTGATGAAACAAGCGATACAAGATGCATTTCAGATTCATATTGTTACGTTACTGCCGCTTGCAATTGTCATGATCGCTGCGATAAAGCGAGTTCCGATCGTATTAACGATGCTAGCTGGAATCGCAGGAGGTTTATTCGTAACTGGGTTCGTGCAGCATAACTGGAGCCTTGGGGAATGGCTTCAGGTGATGCAGGCTGGTTATAACGGTACGTTCCACAATGAAGCAATAGCAGCTATCGTCAACCGAGGTGGTGTGCAATCAATGATGTGGTCTATCTCCTTGATTGCGATTGCATTTGCATTTGGAGGGCTTTTGCAGCATGGCGGTGTCATCCAAGCGCTCTTTACCCGCTTGATTGCGCCTGTTAAGAAAAAAGAAACGCTAGTCGTATCCAGCGGAATCAGTTCCATCGGGGTAAACTTAATGACAGGTGAACAATACATGTCAATCCTTCTGCCGGGTCAAATGTTTAAGGATGAATATGAACGCCGCGGCATTCCCCGC
This sequence comes from Paenibacillus sp. ACRRX, assembly GCF_022346885.1. Taxonomy (GTDB): domain Bacteria; phylum Bacillota; class Bacilli; order Paenibacillales; family Paenibacillaceae; genus Paenibacillus_B. Next base: position 534,097 of record NZ_JAKRNK010000001.1, on the reverse strand, counting down.
CTCACCCTATCACGGACACTAGAAGACTGCGGTACGCTTGTGAATCCGCTAATTCCTTGGGGTGTAAGTGGTGCAATGATGACAAGTGCATTAGGAATGAGCGTCCTTGATTATACACCTTACGCCTTTTTCCTTTGGATTTCGCCACTTTGTACATTCGCATTTGCGCTGCTGCCTGGCCTGAAGCGCAGCACGCTGCAGGAGAAACAATAAAGCAATAAAAATAATAAAGTTGCAGACTGCTCGATCTCATCGACGGTGCTGCAGCTTTATTTTCATTTCACCACATGCATCTTCGAAAATGTGCTCCACATTACTATACTGTAGATCTGATGCGTATTACAAAAAAAGTTAACGGGTATTGGTACTAACGTACTTAAATGAATATATCTAATTTGAATCTTGATTCGCTCCAATTCGCATTCATTCCTCTGTTATACCGGATCAATCTTCATAACTGGTAACAAGGCAGGCTGATATTCTTTACGATAGCTGGACGGTGCCATCCCGAACCAACGTTTATACATCTTCGAAAAGTACAACGCATCATTATACCCAACTGAGGAGGCCACCTGTTCAACAGCCAGCTTTGTTGTCATGATTAGCGTTCGTGCTCGCTCCATCCGCAGCCTTATAAGAAGCTGAATAGGTGACTCCCCTGTAAGCTCGTGAAACATTTTAGAAAAATACGTCCGATGATAACCAAACTGCTGGGCTAAACTTTCAATAGAAATAGGTGTTGAGTAACGAAGTGTAATGTAGCGTACGGCTTGCTCCACCTGCCGCTCGATGTCAGAACGAACCTCCGAGGTCCCTAATCGTTCAAGGTGTGACGCCCTGCTGTATTCTGCCAACGCTAATCTAGCATGCGCCTCTGCCTCCAGATCACCGCTGATTCCTCCTTCTCTAAGGGCAGATTGCACCTTCTTGAATGCCAACTCCACTTTCATCGACCTGGCAGGATGTACAACCGGTGCATGTGGTCCGATACCGATATCTGCCAGCATTCCTTCAATATGCGTACCTCTCAATGCAAACCATCGATAGGCCCACGGCTCCTTGTCATCTGCCACATACCGGAACAGCTCACCAGGAAATATAAAAAAGCTGTCGCCTTTCCCCAAATCATAAGTAGTCCCTCGCATCGTCAACCTACCATAACCAGATTGAACACAATGAATCAATATATAGTCGAGTACAGTCGGACCTACATCATGACCGTTGTCCGTCTGCGATTGTCCGCTGAATAATACCGTAATTTCGCCTTTGCTTGGCGCATCGTTCATGATAAAGCTCAACTTCTCCGACACGTCAACGCCTCCTTGATGAGGGATCTAATACTACATTCATTTTATCGTGTTTGATGAAAAAAGAATACATAATTCCATATGTTGAATGATTTTACCCCTGTCAACATGCATTCGCTTCCGTTTACTCTATAAGTACGAAAGCATGAACTAACTGCATGTATGAGGGATTTCGAATTTATTTACCATGATCTATCACTTAAATTCGAAAATTCCCCACACTACAACAATACTATTGATTTGAGGAGTGAAATTGATGTCTAAAATAACTTTTCTAGGTGCCGGCAGCACTGTATTTGCTAAAAATGTATTAGGCGACTGCATGCTGACTCCTGCTCTGCAAGATTTTGAATTAGCCTTGTACGATATTAATGCGGAAAGACTGGCTGATTCTGAGCGCATGCTGCTTAACCTGGTAAAGACAACCAGAAGTTCCTGCCGCATCGTTGTCTATCATAATCGTAAAGAAGCGCTTCGCCATGCCAAATACGTCGTTAACGCCATCCAGGTCGGAGGCTATGAACCTTGTACAGTAACTGATTTTGAAATCCCGAAGAAATACGGACTTCGCCAGACGATCGCTGATACGGTCGGTATCGGCGGTATATTCCGCAATCTGCGTACCATACCTGTCCTGCTTGATTTCGCTAAAGATATGCAGGAAGTCTGTCCTGACGCCTGGTTCCTAAATTACACAAATCCAATGGCGGTATTAACCAACGTCATGAACACCTACGGAGGTATCCGTACCATTGGATTGTGCCACAGTGTGCAATCGTGCATACCTGATCTGTTCTATGATCTCGGCCTTGATGTAGAAGGCGTACAATCCCATATCGCTGGCATTAATCATATGGCTTGGCTCCTTGAAGTATCCAAGGATGGGGTGGACCTGTACCCAGAAATTAAGCGTCGTGCGTTAGAGAAGCAGCAGAACAAGCATCATGACATGGTCCGTTATGAATTAATGTTTAAGTTTGGGTACTATGTGACTGAATCATCCGAGCACAGTGCTGAGTACCATCCATACTTTATTAAAAGCACTGCACCTGAATTGATTGAACGTTATCATATTCCATTGGACGAATATCCAAGACGCTGCGTCAGCCAAATAAATAGCTGGAAACAGCTCCGAGAACAACTAATTCACAATAAAGAGTTAGAACATGAGAAAAGTGGAGAATACGCTTCCCGTATTTTTGAGGCCATGGAGACCGGCGTGCCATTTAAATTTGGCGGCAACGTCATGAATACTGGCTTAATTACGAATTTACCATCCGAGGCTTGCGTAGAAGTACCTTGCTTTGCTGATCAAAGCGGGATACACACTACTCATATTGGAGCGCTTCCTCCACAGCTTGCAGCATTAAATCGTACGAATATCAATACACAACTACTGACAATTGAAGCAGCCATAACGAGCAAGAAAGAGCATATTTACCATGCTGCTATGCTTGATCCGCATACATCAGCTGAATTAACTTTGGATCAAATTGTAGCCCTCTGCGACGACTTGATCGAAGCCCACGGCAGCTGGCTCCCCCTGTTTCAGTCATAACAGATAACTGAATTCCACCTCAAATCATGTCAATAAACGAACATAATAATTAGACTACGGGGTCTTAACCTCTTAATACAGAAGAAAACACTGTCTTATCCTTGCAACCAACGGAAAGCAGCTGCACAAGAAAGCCGTGTATGAAGTAAACCAACTTCGTACACGGCTCCCAAACCATTCTATTGTGAATCGGCTTTGCTGTCAGCACTGCTGCTGAGCTTGTACGTTCAAGTACAACCACCTAAGCTGACTTCTAGCACGCTCGATACTTACTCTCCTTGTGCATGACGAGGTCCTTCGCTACTTGCTGCCGACACCGATGCCTTCTCTTGTACACGTTTCTTCTTCACAATCATACCTACTACCAGCACAAAGGCAATAACTACGGCCTCAAAACCGTATTTGATTACCGGGTTGACAAAGAAATCTTTCAGGAACGCTTCGCCAACAAACATCTTCGCAGCCGTCCAACCTAATACCGCAGAACCGATCATAATAATCCATGGGAAACGCTCGATTAATTTGAGAACGACCGTACTGCCCCAGACTACAATCGGAACGGAGATAGTCAGACCAAGCACAACCAGCATCATACTGCCGTGAGCCGCGCCAGCGACAGCAAGCACGTTGTCCAGCCCCATTGCTGCATCGGCAATAATGATGGTACGGATCGCTGCCCACATGCTAGTTCCAGACTTAACGTCATGTTCCTTCTCCTCAACAAGCAGCTTGATCGCTATCCAGATAAGGAGCAGACCACCCACGATGAGAAGGCCAGGTATTTTTAATAAATACACGACCCCCATCGTTGCCGCGATCCGTATAATAACAGCACCGATTGTTCCCCAAATAATAACTTTCGTCTGATCTTGCTTTGGCAAGTTGCGTGCTGCCAAGCCGATCACAATGGCGTTATCGCCCGCGAGCACAAGGTCGATAATCACGATCGACATCAATGCTGTCCAGAATTCTGCAGTAAATAATACGTCCATTTCTACTCCTCCTCCTAAAACTTTACCCCTAGTATGATCGCATGAAAAAGCCGTTACCCACAAGGCAACGGCAAACAAATTAATAAAAAGACCTTCACCGTTGTGGGCAAAGGTCTCGCAAACAACAAAAATCGTTGCCAGCAAAGCCGAGGATCGCGCCCGCGTATCCCGTAATGACGACTTTACTGTACCTGCTACTCCCCTTAAAGAAGTTATCATGTTTTGATGTGTAACTTATAATAGCATGCGTTATTTATAACTTCAACACTAAAATAACTTTTATTTCAAATTATTAGTTGTTTCCCAGCGTTGAAGTGGTGGTTATAATTGGTTACACTACATACATGTACGATTAAGGAGGTTGACAGAATGGACAATATAACACCACAACTGGAAAAGGCTACATTTGCTGGCGGCTGCTTTTGGTGTATGGTAACTCCATTTGAGCAGTTGCCAGGCATTTACGGCATCGTGTCTGGTTATACCGGAGGTCATACGGATCAACCAACGTATAAAGAGGTTTGTTCCGAGACGACAGGACATGCCGAAGCGGTACAGATTACATTTGATCCTCAAGTGTTCCCTTATAAGGCACTGCTTGATATATTTTGGCAGCAAATCGATCCTACGGACGAAGGCGGGCAGTTCTACGATCGAGGCTCCTCGTATCGATCCGGGATATTCTACCATAATGAAGAGCAGCGCTCACTTGCTGAGCAATCGAAGCGGGAGCTGGATGCGAGTGGCAGATTCGATCAGCCAATTAAAACGGAGATCGTTCCTGCAAAGGAATTTTTCCCGGCAGAAGAATATCATCAAGATTACCATAAGAAGAACTATGCACATTACAAACGATACCGGACAGGCTCAGGCCGCGATGCTTTTATGGCCAAACATTGGGGAGTTAGTGCTGAACAGAAAGCCGGCCTTAAAGAAAAGCTGACTTCCATGCAGTATCATGTCACACAGAACAGTGGTACCGAACCACCGTTCCAGAATGAAATGTGGAATCATAAAGAAGAGGGCATCTATGTTGATATCGTATCAGGCGAGCCCTTGTTCAGCTCCAAGGACAAGTATGATTCAGGCTGTGGCTGGCCAAGCTTTACCAAGCCGCTTCGTCCTTTTCATGTGGAAGAGAAGCTTGATGTGTCACACGGTATGGTTCGCACGGAAGTGCGCAGTCGATTTGCCGATTCACATCTTGGCCATGTATTTGACGATGGCCCAGGCCCTGAGGGATTGCGATATTGTATTAACTCAGCTTCACTCCGCTTTATCCCTGTCTCCAAGCTGAAAGAAGCGGGATACGAACAATTTCTGGCTATGTTTGCTTAAATCCTTCGCATAACCCACACACCCTACGCAGCTTAAAGCTGTCGTAGGGTGCTGTTATGAACCATATACAATTATCGTAAATTTAATGATTTATCACTAAGCGCTGTCATTTGCATTTGCTAGATATTTATACTAACTTCACAAGCCTCGCTGCATGATCTGTCCTCGTTCCATCTGATACACCATACGCTGCAATAACTCCATCATTAACTGCTGCTCATAGTTGCTGAATGTTGACAGCGGAAATCCAACTACTGCTGCACTTTCTTCTTGCCACATCGTGCACTTTTCAAGTGATTCCGCCGTCAAAATCATCCGCTGCGAACCCTCGCCTTGTGCATCAGGCAGCAGCTCAATCCAACCGTCGCTTATTAGTCGCTGAACGATACCTGTCATAGTTGGACGATCGATATACAATCTAGCGCCAATTGCAGCTATCGTCACCTTCCGATTCCTATCGGGCTTCACTTCTTGTGCATATATCTCCCTCATTACAGCCCATTGCTGAAAGCTGATATGATGTTCAGCAATTCGGCGCTGCAGTTCCACACGGAGCAGCAGGGCAGACTTCTGTAATGAAAATTCCGGCCTTGCTCCTCCAATCATGACAGCCCTCCATTTGGATCAAATCCATAGTCACGTGATTAGTTTATAAGTCGACAATGTCTATAAAGTACATTTAACCTTATCCAACTAACATCGAATGACAATACCTGTCTTATCATCCGCACATTTAAAACGTGGCACATTCACGCACAACGGATCAGACTGCTCAAACTGTTCCAAGCGTGTCACATAACTCTCGATGCCCATCTCCAGCAGTTCGCTGATCCACTTAGAGGATAATGGGGCCGCTGTTCGATTCCTACCTTTCTCGCCAATGCCGAGGTTATAACGATTAATCCATGGATATATCCCATCGCTTATTAACACTATCGCATTAATACCATCAAGGGGAAACGAGCCATACTCCAGCAGCTTCTCAAGCTCGGGATCACCATTAATGACACTATAGCCTTCAGCTATGTTTGCATGCAGTCGATTGTGATACAACTGCTCCACTACCATATCGGTCTTGACATGGCTTTGCCAGGCTGCTTCATCCATCATCCATAGGGTCAAAGCCTTTGCATCAAATCGGTCCACTCCATCTCGGGTTATTTCCCTTACAGTGCCGTCTTTATATTGAACATATATCATACAATCCCCGCTCTGGATCCAATAAACCCGACGTCCTTTAACGAGTACACCCGCATGAACAGCCCCAATTCGTTGTTCAGGCTGCTCATATGCAATCCCATGCTCAATCATCCACTCATCCAGACGGTTGTTTGCAGTCAAGGTCATCTCTTTAAGCAGACTACAACCAATTAAGCCGCCATTCCTTGTGTTAGGTGCACCAGGATGCTGCTCCTGAGCCTCCACTTCCTCGAAAACGCCTTGTACCAATTGTGCCGCTACTGCCCCTGCTGTTCGCCCTTTTTCATCACGATAGGTTGTCAGTCCAGATACACCATCAATAACAACATATAATCCACGCGTTGGATCCGCTACATACCCATCCTCAATGCAAATGCCCTCTCCTTTACGACACACGATAGAAACGGTTTGCATCTGGTTTATCTTAGTGGACGGCTCATCATCACTTCTCATTGCACTCCCTCTTCCCTAAGCAGACGAGCAATATCTACACTTTGCCCTATTCGCGAGCTTTGAATAGCTGCAAATACCATCGCTGTACTGTAAATATTGTTGGAGCTATCCGTTTCAGGCTTCCGTCCCTCTTCCAACGCATCAAACATCTCGTCCAAGCAACCCCAATGCCCCTCATTTACCATTGGCTGGGCGGACCCGCTCCTACGTTGGATACTCCCATTGCGAGCATCCATATATTCAGCCTCGATGTGATCCGCACCATCCCACAATAATGTTCCATGGCTGCCAATCAATCGCCAGCTTGACTCCCAGGCAGTAGGGAAACCTTGCGTGCACCAGGAGCCGCGGTACGAAAACCGTACTCCATTGTCCATCTCAAAAATAGCGACAGCATTTGCACTCCCGTTATACCACGATCCATCAGGGTTCCACTCCTGACAAGTAACCGTTTTTGGTGTTGCTCCTGTAAGCAGTCTTGCTTGATCAAAAGTATGAATCGCCATATCAAGAATCAGCGGACTAGCCATTTGCTCGCGGAATCCACCGAAACGCGGGCCTAGAAAAAAATCAGCATTTATCATTCCCATCTGGCCGATGACACCTGTTTGCAGCAGCTGCAGCGCTCCTCTTATATTCTTGTCATATCTGCGATTTTGCATTATTGCGTATGTCTTCTTCGTCATCTTTGACAAATTCATAAGCTCTACGGCTTCTCTCATCGTAGCAGCCATCGGCTTCTCGCTGAACACATGGCATCCTGCCTCAAGTGCTGTGCCCGTAACACTGCGACGAGCAACTGGAATTGATACATCCATAACTATATTAGCACCACCCCGTCGAATGGCTTCACGAAGATCCGAATACAAACCGCATTTTAAATGATACGTCTCCGCCAGATGCAAACTTGCTTCTGGGTTGACGTCCACTAAGCCAACGATTTCGACATTCTGCCGCTGTAACGCATATTCAACCCACTTTTGAGACATTTGACCGCATCCCGCAACTACGATTCGCCAGTTCATCCAGATGTCATCTCCTATCGATAGTTAATTGATTATCCTGAACGTACAGCCATTTGTTATGGTCTATGTGTCGATTTCGCCATCCATACCGGAATTCCTGCCTGAATATGCAACATGCCGACATACAAATGAACAGTATGTCGGCACCTATGAACTGATACTATGAATGCTTAATGATGGTGTCCGCTTCCTTGGCCGCCAAGCCAAACAGCGCCATCAAAAGGAGCGTTACGATGATGTATAACATAAACATCGGGATGGACATCGCATAAAATATGGTCGGTGATATGAGCGCAAACCCGATCATAATCGTCGAACAAGCTAAAATAATGGAAAAATACATACCTCTGCGACGAGCAGTGCGTGCAAGTACAGGCTTATGATAACGAATGGCCCAATCTCTTAATCCATTACATACAAACCATACAAGCAAAATGTTAAAAACGGTAACTAAAACGCTGCGGCCTACCGCAAACCAAGCTAGAAATGCCGCGCTCTGATAGGCGCCAAGTAAGGGCTCGATTAACTCATAAAAAGCCAGAACGATTAAAAGCGGCAATATTTTTTTGGCATGGGTGAAATGTGGTGATTCATTTATTAGTTTCCCCAAAGCATTCATAATAACGAGCAATCCGACGATATCAGGTAAAATATCGATGCCGTTTACCGAATAATCGATAAAAAATAAAAAACCCCATTGAATTTGCTTAAACGCTTTCTGGATCGTTGACATGTCTGATGACTGAGCTCCCTTTCTCAACTGTTATCCGTACAGTATAACAATTCTGTTAGGCTACGTGCAATGAAGTTGGAGTAGTATGAACCGTTTTCCATCATTCGGTAGCATCTTTATCGTGTAGTCAGACTACTTTTCAAGTATAATGGAACATGGTATACATACGCGTGTTCAAGTTATTAAGGAATCAGCTTACTCAGGAGGATCAAGGCATGGCAACTATTAAGATTTTTTCGGATAGCACTTGCGATCTGCCCAAATCTTTAATCGAACAATATGATATTGGCATTGTGCCCCTATATGTTACATTTGGAGATCAAGATTTTCGCGATGGTGTAGATATCGATCCCAGGAAGTTATATGAAATGGTGGATGCTACAGGAAAGCTGCCTAAGACTGCGGCTCCCTCCCCTGGAGATTTTGCGAGCGCATTCGAACCTTATGTGAAGGAAGGCCGCGACATTATTTATATCGGCCTCTCCTCTCACTTATCCTCTACCATCCAAAACGCTGGTATTGCTGCGCAAATGTTAGAGGGCGAGCCCGGCAAGATAACGGTGATCGATTCATTAAATCTTGCTACAGGCGTCGGTCAACAAGTATTAAGGGCCGCACGGCTTGCTGAGTCAGGACAAGAAGTAGCTGCTATTGAGGCACATATTGTAGAGATGCGGAAGTATATCGAGACGGAGTTTATTATCGACACGTTAGATTATTTGTACAAGGGCGGTCGCTGCAGCGGTCTGCAAAATATTATCGGCACACTGCTCCGTATCCGTCCAGTCATTAAAGTGCTGGACGGCAAAATGACACCGACAAACCGTGTACGCGGCAAACGCGATAAAGCTGTGGAGCAATTGCTGAACAACGCGTTAAGCCTCAAAGATCAGATGGATAATGATACGATCTTTGTCACTCATTCGTTCTCAGATGAGGACGCTCAGTTTGTACAGCAGAAACTCAAGGAATTAACTGGGGCTAAGCATGTATACATCTCTTACACGGGATGTGTTATTTCCAGCCACTGTGGAACCAATACAATTGGTATCGTATTTGCAAAGAAATTCTAGTAACTACCTAAAAAGACGCCTGCTGAACCTTATTATTCGGGCTCAGCAAGCGTCTTTTTTACTTATTATGTAATTCTCAAGCTAGAGCGGCCATAAACGTGTTATCACCTTGCCTTCAACCAGCGACAACGGGATTGCACCGAACACACGGCTATCTTTACTATTTCCCCGATTGTCGCCTAGTACAAAAACAGCATCTTCAGGCACAACAATTGGAAATTGTACCTGCACAGGAAATGTAGGGCTTGATACGTAAGGCTCAATTTGCTCACTGCCGTTTACTAGTAGCTTGCCTTGCCGAAGTTCCAGCTTGTCGCCCGCAATTCCTACCACTCGTTTAATGAGGCGAATGTCTTCATCCGGATCTTGCAAAATAACGACATCTCCACGCTCTGGCTTCGCAAAATGATACAACCACTTGTTCTCCAGCAGCCTATCACCTTCATGGTAGGTTACTTCCATAGAATGCTGTTGCACTACAATTTGCGCATATGCTACTTTCTGAATGACAAGACTAACACCTATAGCTATAAGCAAGATAACGACATACTGCCTTATACTGCGTAAGCTCATCTCGTACACCTCCCGTTCTATTACTGTGATCTACGGTAGTGATTCAGTTCAGCAGCCAGACTCGCACCTCATTAATCATACACATAATCATTATACTACCAGTAAATACCACAATCAAAGTATGGCGGGCTTAAGGTTTTGCTGTACGCTTTCGCTTGCATTTACGTGCAGGAATACGAATTTGTACTGCTGTTCCCACACCTACGGCACTAAAGATCGATACTCCGTATTCCTCGCCATACTGCAGCTTGATACGTTGATCCACGTTGCGGACACCGTATCCCGTATTCACATGCTCCTGCGGATCAAATATCTGATCAATACGTTCTTGCCTCATACCAATACCATCATCTATCACTCGGAATAAAATATCATCACCCACTAAAGTACCTACAATTCGAATATGAATCCGGTCACCGCACCAAGCGTGTTTTAGTACATTTTCGATAAACGGCTGCAAAATGAGCTTAATCGTCTCATATGGCCACACATTCGCATCGATATCAAACATTACAGACATTCGGTCACCATATTTAATTTTTTGAATCTGTAAATAGGCATCGGCTTGCTCAATCTCAGAAGGGACCGGAATCATCGTTCTTCCGTCATTTAAAGTTAATCTATAAAATTTGGCAAGACCAAATACCATCTGCTGCAGCTTATCAGTGTCACCAAACTTCGCCAAACGATTAATAGACGACAACGTATTGTACAAGAAATGAGGATTGATTTGGGACTGCAGCATTTCCAACTCGGCTTCCTTTTTCTGCAGCTGAGTAAGATACACTTCTTTAATTAATGACTCAATATTTTCTCCCATATCATTAAGTGCTGTCGCAATCTGAGAAAACTCATCCTTCCCCCGATACGAAATTCGTTTATGTAGATCGCCCTCGCGAATGGCGTTAAGTACAGATACAAATTTGTTAATTCGAATCGCAAAAAAGCGGGAAATAAAAATACCAACAAAAGAGAATACGATAAAGCATAACAAGCACATCGTAATAATAAACATACGGACTTTAAAAGAGTCCTGCTCAATAATCGTTATCGGTACAAGCGCAACCAACTGCCAGGACTGTTTCCCCACCGTTTCCGTAATCGTTAAATAATTTTCGTTTAATTGCTGCTCATCCATATAATTGCTTGGAAGTTCTCCAGACTGATACAATTTACGACCATACTCATCCTTAATGAAAAGAACACTGCCATTGCCAATCTTTGAGTAGTTCATGCTCTCAAATAGTTCCTGTATGCCAACATTAATCCGTAGAAAACCGACCTCATTTAGACGAACTGGGTTGTAAGTATCAATTAACCTCCGCAGTAAAGAGATACGATTGTTCACGGTATCCTGCTCTATCTGCCACCATTTCATCGTCTCGCCATATTTCTCTTCAGGATAATCCATGTACCATTTCTTCTCTTTAATTCGACTCATATGATAAATATCATAAGATGAAAAGCTAAAATCAGGATTCTCATTGCTAAATGTATACCTGTATCTTTCATAGATCGATTCATTTTTAAGAAACACTGACATCCAAAACTTCATCCCCGTTGACTCGGTTACTGCCTGAAACTTGGGGAAAATCGCATTAAACATGCGGTCATAATTTTCCCAACCTTCTTCAAAATGTCGTAAATATTGATAGAAGTCAAAATCTCCATATAACAAAGAAGAGATACGTGTTATCTCTTGCATCCTATATTCAATATTGTCACGAATTTGCAATAATGTACCCTGAATATTGGTTCTGGTATGCTTGCGAATGGAATCTTCATACATCGAATGTGAGACAAAGCCGATAACGGACACAGGAATGATAATAAAAAGCATATAGGTCAGCATTAGCTTATATCCAATTGGTAAATATCCGAGTTGTTGTCCCCTCTCATTCATTGCATCCATCCCCTATCACGTTTCCCGCTTCCGATATTCCATAGGCGTCATGCCGAAAGCCTCTTTAAACTGTCTGCTGAAATAAGGAAGATAGCGATAGCCTACTAGACTTGCAATCTCGTATATTTTGGTTGACGGTTCTCTTAGCAGCTCACGTGCGCGTTCCATCCGAAGCTGAATGAGCACTTCACTAAAGGACTTTCCTGTCTCTTCCTTAAACAAAAAGCCCAAATAGTTGGGAGAAAATGAAAATTGATGAGCTATATCTTTAAGTGTTATATTTTCATGCATGCTGTCTTTCATCGTCTGCATAATTTCACGGATCAATCTATTATTTTTGGAGTTGGATTTCTGTCTTAAATGCTCCGATATCTCAAATGTTTTCCGAACTAGCCAGGACCGAATGTCATTTATGGTGTCAAATTGGAGCAGAATATCAAGATTATGTAGCTCCATGCCTAAAATTTCGAAAATGTTCTCTTCTGCTGCCTTTAAATGCTGATCCAGCTTCCATATGATATGCATCGCCAAATTATGTACTGTAAACTTCGATCTCAGCCTACTTACGGAATCAAATAACTTGTCAATCTCATCATAAATCTGAACAAGCTCATACTCCGTCAATGCTTTTAGCAGAGCCTCCATACGAACATCTAACGTTTGCGCGTCCAGCATTTCTGGTTTACGGCTTACTGTCTCATACATAATCAAGTTACCCTTGCCAATAAACATTTTGCCGTCAACAGCCTCCATCGCTTGTCTGTAAGATACTTGAAGCTGTTCCAAAGCATCTACAGGTTCACCTACTCCAACGGTCATCGTTACCGGGAACTTCTCACGTATAGCTGCATACATATCTTCCATGAAGGAGAACCTGTTATGATCATGAACCAGCAGAACGATTCTCTGCGACGATAACTTACACCAGTGCGGCATGTTGTGCTTTCTGCTAATCTCTCCAACCTCATACAAGAAGTTTCTTGACACAGCTTGCTGAGACAAATTGTTCTCCTCTTGTACCCAAGACAAGTAATCAAGCTCCAACACCGCGATACGGATCGGCCAATCCAACTTGTTTAAGCCATATGAACTTACTAGCTTCTGTACTCCTTCGTGCCGTGAATCCTCCCAATCACCTTCAAACAATCGAATTAACAGATCATTTTTGGCCATTGGAATCATATGCTGATAGGCTTCTTCCGTTTCACGACGCTTGCGCTCATCATCCAGATCTTGCTTGACTTTTTGAAGCACAGCAATCAATTCATTGTCGTCCATTGGCTTTAGCACATAACTATATGCTTTTAGCGAAAGCGCTTGCTTCACATAACTAAAATCTTGGTAACCGCTTACAAATATAATACGAATCTGCGGCTTCTGCTCAATAGCAATACGAGCAAGCTCAAGGCCTGACATATTAGGCATGTTTACATCACTCACAATGATGTCAATTGGATGCTGCTCTAACATCTCACACGCCACAAATGCGTTATTAACTGCGGCTACAACTTCCATACCCAGTTCATTCCAAGGAATAAATTGTTTCATTCCTTCCAGATCAAGCATTTCGTCGTCTACCAACATCACGTTGTACATGAATGCAGCCCCCCTAAGACGTGCAGTCAGACTCTTCTCTAAATTGCAACATTTCCCTTTTCCAAGTATACCAATTCCTTATCCTATTTAACAGTTTTTTTGTAACGCCATATATCTATTTTAAAGTACTAACAAATAAAACGAAGGTTTGCCAATTTAGCAAACCTTCGTCTTCAGGACTAATTATTTACCCATTGCTTTTTTGTTTTCAGTCCATACTTTAGTAATGTGCTCTAAATATTTGTCAAATCCTACTTTTACCGAATCATCATGTGCTTTATCAATGATTGCTAAAGCTTCTTCATCACTCTTTGCATACATCGCTTTAGCGCGTGCAGTAAGCCAGATGTCTTTTACGCTTTGACGTATAATACCTTCTTCACTATCAGAGGACGGCTCCCAGTCCAGGAACTCAGTGAAGTCACCTTGCGATGCCCACGTAACTTCCATCTGCCAACGTGTACTAAAGTCGATTTTGTCAGCCGGAAGAGTGGACAACATTTGTTTCTTCGTATTGTCCAAATACACCGTATTACCTACCCATACCAAGTTACCAGCATTACCTTGCACATCTGCAAGTGCTTTTGAATCACTTAAATATTTGTCTTTGTTAAATTTAGGTGTAATTCCATCTGCTTCAAAACCATTCCAATAACCATCTGCTCCTGGAGGACCCCAGTTCAGAACCATCGAACCTTCTGGACCAGTCATCCAATCCAGCATTGCAAAAACAGCTTCAGGATTTTTGGCATTTTTCGTAATAGTTGCAACGTTCCAACCTAATTGGTTGTAAGTACCTGGCAAGATTTTGTTTTGATCTAAACCTGGCTTAGCAACTGGTTTGATAAACATGTAGCCATCATTTGGATCTTTCTTCTTTAATTCGGCATCTGCAACAGAAAGCATTTTTAATGGATCAAATGTTGCAATTACAGCAAACTTACCATTCATAGCTTTCTCTCTTACTTGATCTTCCGTTTGTGTATTCGCATCTTGCGTCATCAATTTCTCACGCATTAACTTTGCTGTGTAGACTACAGATTCACGGAAACCAGGATCTTTGTAGATGGAGACGATTTTGTCTCCCTCTGGAACACCGTAAAATCTAGTGTAGGACAAGTTATCTTCTTTAAAGGAAGAGAAGATTTGGTCGATACCGTGACCATCTTTAGCTAATCCCGTCTCAAATGGTATTACATCCGGGAACTTGGCTTTAACAGCTTTAAGGTATGCATACAAGTCATCCGTTGTTTCCAATTTAGGAGATCCGAGCGCTTTGTAAATCTTAGTATTGATAGCGTAACCAGCGTTTCCGTTCGGTTGAGTAGTGTAATAGTTAGGCAATTGATAGATCTTTCCGTCCGGAGAACGCAGCAAACCTAAATGCGCTTCGGTTAAGTACTTCTTAAAGTTAGGGTATTTGTTAATGTAGTCATCCAAAGGCACAAGCATGTCTGCTTGACGAAGACGCTCTACGTCCATACCTTTATCCGTCCAGATCACATCAGGAAGCTCGTTTCCTGCAATCATCGTCTGCAGCTTCTGAGCATTATTACCTCCAGAGCTAACAGCAGTTACGTTAAGTTTTTTATTGTCCAAAATCCATTTTGTTGCTGTGTCTTTGCCCCATTTTGGCATTTGGTACCAGCCATAGTTACCATAGAATGATACTTCAAGCGGTTCTTTGCCAAGTTCATAAAGAGTACTTGCTTGTTCTTTGCCTGGATCTGTCTTTGTCTCGTCTGGCGTAGTAGGCTGTGTTGATGATCCTGAATTACTGCTGCAGCCTACCATTAACGTAATAACCATCAAAATGGACATCACATTAAGAAGCAACTTTCTCTTGTTTTTCACTGACATTTGCCCCTTTCAAATGTTAATCTATGTTTAAAGCTTGTAGCTCTAAACTCATGAGTACATATGAAGCTCAACTTACATGCAGACTACTCTTTCAAGGAACCAACCAAGACCCCTTTAACAAAATACTTCTGCAGGAATGGATACACACAGACGATTGGAAGTGTTGCGACCATAATCGTGGCCATCGTTAATGACTTCGACGTAATCGTCTTAGCTGCGTTCAAGCGTGCCAGCGCACCGGCATCCAGATTAGATATTTGCTCAGATGCTATGTTAGAGAACAAGATCTGTCTTAATACCGTTTGAATCGGCAACAGATTCTCATTGGTAATGTAGATACTCGCTACGAACCACTCATTCCAGTGAGCAATTGCTGTAAATAAGGCTAACGTTGCGATAACGGGTCCTGACAGTGGTAATACAATTCGGAAAAATGTCCCCCAGTTGCCGCAGCCGTCAATCTTGGCAGACTCTTCCAAGCCTTGCGGTAGTCCTTGGAAGAACGTTCGGAATATAATCATATTCCATACGCTTATTAGTGCCGGTATAATAAACACCCAGAATGAGTTAAACAAACCAAGACCTTTAATTAACATGTACGTTGGAATAAGTCCTCCACCGAAGTACATTGTCACGATACACATAATCATATAATATTTGCGTCCCATCAATTCACGCTTTGACATCCCGTACGCAAATATCGAAGTAGCCAATATCGCTGTAACCGTCCCGATAACCGTTCGGAGAGCAGCGATCATAAATCCGTTCATCAATCGCGAGTCTTCAAACACGATCTTATAGTTCTCTAATGTAAACTCACGTGGCCAAAATGTGATTCCGCCTTTGGAGGTGTCCATCCCTGCATTAAAGGAGATAACGA
Organism: Paenibacillus sp. ACRRX; assembly: GCF_022346885.1. GTDB lineage: Bacteria > Bacillota > Bacilli > Paenibacillales > Paenibacillaceae > Paenibacillus_B. Next base: position 517,606 of record NZ_JAKRNK010000001.1, on the reverse strand, counting down.
TGGAGTTCCAGAACGGATAAAATGTTGAAAACGCCAGCAAAGTCAGAAATACATATATAAATGCGGTGAAGAGACGGTCTCCTATACTATCTCGTATCATTATTCAGTCCTCCTCGAATTAAGTGATTCATTACCACAAGCTATTACCGGATCTTCTGGCAACGAAGTTAGCAAATGTGAGTAAGGTTACGCTGACGATGGACTTAAACAGTCCAATGGCAGTCGCATAGGAGTACCTATAATTGTCTATACCTATTCGAACGACATATACATCAAGTGAGTCAGATACTTCTCGAAGTGCTGGGTTGGAAGCGAGAATCAAAATATCCTCAAACCCGGCATTCAACAGGCTTCCAATTGCTAATATCATAAAGATAACGACAACAGGCATAATGCTCGGAAGCGTAATCAAATACATTTGCTTAAATCGGCTCGCGCCATCCATAGAAGCTGCTTCATACAAGTGAGGATCAATACCTGCAATGGCCGCCAAGTACACGATAGAGCCAAACCCAATCTCTTTCCATACATTCGTAGTAACCAAGATCGACCAGAAGTACTCCGTCATGGACAAGAAATTAATCGGTTCATTAATTAACTTTATTTTCTCTAGCAGCATATTTACACTACCGTTATCCACCGATAACATCGATGTAACCATGGATCCAATTACAACCCAGGACAAGAAGTGAGGCAAATAAGTAACGGTCTGTATGACACGCTTAAACACCATCTTACGAACTTCATTCAGCATTAGGGCCAAAATAATAGGTGCTGGGAATCCAAAAATAAACTTCAGGAAACTGATAACGATCGTATTACGCATTACTGGGTAAAATTCCGGTGAATTAAAGAAGTAAATAAAATGCTTAAAGCCTACCCAATCGTTATTTAATAAGTTGGAACCCATCTTATAGTCCTGAAAAGAAATAAGTAATCCATACATCGGAATATAAGCAAACACAAAAACTAAAGCAAGTGCCGGCAAAACCATTAATTGAATATCTATTTGAGAAAAAAATCGTTTAAGTGTACTCTTTTTGGGCTTGTCGAGATTCAATCCTGATCCCGTCTCTGGTACGGCGGTTGCCTTCGCCATGCTCGAATCCCTCCTACGTATATAGTGTGATGAAAGTACAAGCGTTTTAACTAATGGCAGCATAAAACTTCTACAGTACGCATACACGATGGCCTTCTGTCTATTTAAGGCCTACTTCCCCACTCTCTCCCTCCATCTCAACTAATGTCTGTAATCCCTTATCCTGACCTAACGTCACTGCCCGTTTAACGTCATCATGTATCTATCTCGCTTGCTTCCTTTGTTATCATTTTATTATCTAAGCGCTTTCATTGATATATGACGAATCAACGATTATTGATACTTATTAATGATCTTTATCATTTTTTTAGATTCAGGTTCAGCATCCGCGAAACTGACCGTTGTTTTTGCTTGTTAATGGTAAAAGCCTGACAAAGTAAATGCTTCCTTGAGGGAAGAGAATGTTTGCAATTTTGCGATCTCTGTTAACTAAAAGGTGCGAGGCCAGAAGTCGTACATACTCCTGATTGAATTAGCGGTATAAGCTACTGCCTTATCCTATGCTTGTATTCAGCTTAAGTATGAGTATTTCTGTTGCTGCTCGCGTATTCATAAATTAATTATAACAGCTTAAAGGAAATAAACTCTTTAGTAAAACTTTAACCCATAAAAAAACAGCAGTCCAAGAATATTCTTGAACTGCTGTTGCAGATAACCGCGTCTCACATAGTCTGAACCATGTATCGGTTGTTATTAATGATAAGAAGCTGTAAGCACTCGGTATATTCTACCGTACCTTTCAGCTTACCTCTTCCCTGGCTCATACGGTTCCCCTAGGGCCGCAGGTGAGCTGGAACGCTTCGACGTAAAGATAAGCACAACAAGTGTCAATACGTATGGCAGCAAGTAGAATACTTCATTCGGAATAAATTTTGCTGCTTCTACGATCTGCATTTGATCCTTCAGCGCTTGCGCAAACCCAAAGAATATAGCCGCGCCCAATGCACCGATCGGATGCCAGCGACCGAAGATAACTGCCGCCAAGGCAATATACCCTTGACCGGATATCGTATGGAACGCAAAGCTGCTGTTTGCAGTTAATGTAACTGTAGCGCCACCAAGTGAAGCTACCATACCGCCTGCAAGCACCGCAAGGAAGCGAAGGCGATTAACCCGAACCCCTGCTGTATCTGCGGAACCCGGATGTTCCCCAACTGCTCGCATCCGAAGTCCAAGTGGCGTATGGAACATAATAAAGTAGATAACAGCTGCCAGAATAAGCGCAATATAGGTAACCGGATATAACCGGAACAGCCCTTCCCCAACAATCGGCAGATCCGACAGAACTGGGATATACACTTTATTAAATACATGATTGAGAATTGGTGTTTCAGCTGCCCCATCAAACAACAGCTTCACAAGGAAGAACGTTGAACTTGATGCGAGCATATTAACAACTAGACCACTAATAACTTGATTCGCTTTAAATTTAACGGATGCAACAGCATGAAGCGCTGCAAATAACAATGTGAAGATTGGTGCTGCCAGAAACCCCATCCATGGAGACGCTGCTCCCAACCCCGCTTGCTCAGCATAATATGACACCACACCAGCAGTAAATGCGCCGGATACCATAAAGCCTTCCAAACCGAGGTTGATAACTCCTGTACGTTCTGTGATTAATCCGCCAAGTGCCGCAAAGATTAATGCAGTGGCAAATACAAACGTGCCATTAAGAAGAAACGCTATCATTTCCATTCGCATTCGCCCCCTTTCTGCCTTTGCGAGTACGCAGCTTGAAGAACATTCTCAGCAGACCTGGAGCCGCTGTAAAGAAAATAATAATACTAATAATCATCCGTACGACTTCACCTGGTACATCAGCACCAAAGCTCATTCCTTGAGCTCCGTACATCAATGCGCCAAACAGTATGGCGGAGAAGAAAATACCAATTGCCGTGTTCATCCCGAGCAAAGCAACCGCGATACCGTCAAAGCCCAGTCCTGAAGTTGCCGGTGCAATTGCAACGTACTTAAACACGCCAAGAACTTCAAACGTACCAACCATGCCGCCCAGCATCCCCGATATGAAGAATGCACGCAGCACAGTGCTGTTTACTTTCATCCCTGCATAATGAGCCGCGTGACGGTTAGAACCAACTGCTCGAATCTCATATCCCCACTTTGTTTTGTTCATAAAGAAGGAATACCCAATAACAGCAATAATAGCAATGGCAAAGCCCCAGTGGATACGTGCTCCGTCCATCCAAGCTGACAAGGAATCAAGCTGAATGCTTGCTGACTCTTGAATCAGCTTAGAGCGACCTGTACCAGACTCCTCCATTAATGTACGAATAACAATGTGGCTGATATACAGCGCACACCAGTTCAACATAATACAACTGATAACCTCGTTAATGCCTCTGCTTGTCTTTAACCATGCAACCAACATTCCCCATAGGCCGCCAACCAGCGTACCAACGATCATTGCGACAATGCCATGAATCACAGGTGGAAGGCTAACGAAGTGTCCAACCAGCAATGCACCAATCGAACCCATTACGATTTGTCCTTCTACCCCGATATTAAACAGTCCGGCCCGGAATGCAACTGCGACTGCAAGACCTGTCATAATCAAAGGAACAACTGCTCGTAAAGTTTCACCAAAGTCATAACTGTTTCCTACAATTTTCTCAACAAGCGATTGGTATGCGAGCAGCGGATCATAGCCGCTGACTAACATTACAATAGCCCCGATTACTAGACCAATTACAATGGATAATAACGATATCCATACGGACTCTTGTCTTAGTCGGGTTACTAATCCCTTCATCTTAGACATGAGCAGATCCCCTTTCTAGCTTGCCTGCCATCATCAGTCCGAGCTCTTGCTCATTTGTTTGCTTAGGTGTTGTCTCGCCAACAATCTGCCCGTTAAAGATAACCAATATTCGGTCTGCAACGTTCATAATCTCTTCTAACTCAAAGGACACAAGCAATACGCCTTTCCCTGCATCACGCTCAGCAATAAGCTGCTTGTGTACAAAGGAAATCGCACCTACATCCAGACCGCGAGTCGGTTGGGCTGCAATAAGAAGACGCGGCTTGCGTTCGATCTCTCGAGCAATAATAATTTTTTGCTGATTGCCCCCAGACAGCGAACGCGCCAACACGCCGGTTCCAGGTGTACGAATATCATAATCCTGAACGTAACGTTCTGTTTCTTGTTTAATCTTGTCGGATTGAATGATACCTTTCTTTGTCCAAGGTGATTTGAAGTATGACTTCAATACCGAGTTCTCTTCAATTGTAAAATCTAGAACTAAACCATGTTTGTGACGGTCTTGCGGAATATGGCCAACCCCGATCTCTGATACATCACGCGGGTTACGGTTAGTCAGTTCATCGCTACCAAGCTGAATCTTGCCTTTTTGCGTTGGGCGCATGCCGCTAATTGCTTCAACCAATTCTGTCTGCCCATTGCCATCTACACCTGCAATACCTACAATCTCACCGGCCTTAACTTCAAATGACAGCCCTTTCAGCATATCGTGCCCGCTATCATCCTTTGCCCATATATCCTGCACATGAAGCAAAGTCTCTGCTGGTTTCGCATCCTCTTTATCTACCGTCAACTTAACGTTATGTCCTACCATACGTTCAGCAAGCTGCTGAGGAGTTGTGTCTTTTACGTTCAATGTATCAATGACTTTCCCTCGGCGAATGACCGTACAACGATCTGCTGCTTCCATAATTTCTTTTAACTTATGGGTAATGACGATAATCGACTTGCCTTCTTTGGTCAGCTTGCGGAATATGCCAAGCAGTTCGCTTATTTCCTGCGGTGTTAACACAGCCGTAGGCTCGTCGAATATTAAAATGTCCGCGCCGCGGTACAATATTTTCATAATCTCAACACGCTGCTGCATTCCAACGGATATGGAATCTATCCTAGCGTGAGGTTTTAAGTTCAGCTTGTACATGTCAGACAGCTCTTGAATTCGTGCTGCCGCACTCTTTTTATCGAGACGAAGTCCTTTCTTCGTCTCCATACCAAGAATAATGTTTTCTGTTACCGTAAATGGAGGCACCAATTTGAAATGCTGATGCACCATCCCGATTCCATGTTCTATGGCAACACTTGGAGTATCCATCGTGAGCTGCTGGCCCTTAACCCATATTTCGCCCTCTTCAGGCTGATACAAGCCAAACACCATGTTCATCAAAGTCGACTTGCCGGCGCCGTTCTCTCCGAGAAGAGCTAATACTTCGCCTTTGCGAAGTTCCAGATCGATATGGTCATTCGCGACGAATCCGCCAAATCGCTTCGTCAGCCCTTTTAGCTGGAGCACGATGTCATGCTGCTCTGCCATAATTATTCCTCCTTATAAAGTTCCCCTGCCTCTATTCTCAAGACGGCAGGGGAATGTGCTGAACGATGTCAATGTTGTTCAGGTTTAACCGTGATGTCGATTATTTTTCAGGAACAGTAATTTCACCATTAATAATTTTTTCGCGGAATTCTTCAACCTTTTTCAACACATCTGGAGCTACGTTTTTGGTCGACGTAGAAGCGATATCAACGCCATTCTCTTTCAGACCCAAGTAAGTTGTTTTGCCGCCTGGGAATTTACCATCAATCATGTCTTTGGATACTTTAACTACTGCTTCATCTACTTTTTTAACCATGGATGTTAATGTAACTTCATCGCCAAATGTCAAGGATTGGTCCATATCTACGCCAATAACCCAAGCTTTTTTGTCGCCTTTGGAGCGCTCTTTTGCTTCATTAAATACGCCGTTTCCTGTCATGCCAGCAGCGTGGAAGATAATATCCGCGCCTTCATTATAGATGGTAGCAGCTGCGGATTTACCTTTGTCAACACGGCTAAAGTCACCTGCGTAGATAACTTTCATGTTTTTAGCAGCTTCTGGATTAACAGCCTCTACACCAGCACGGAAACCAACTTCGAAACGTTTAATTACTGGCAATTCAACACCACCAACAAAGCCTACCTTGTTGGATTTGGTTGTCAAACCTGCAATTACCCCAACCAAGAAGGAACCCTCTTGCTCTTTGAACAATACAGATGCAACGTTAGGCGCTTGAACTTCAGCATCTACCAAGCCAATCTTAACGTTAGGATTTTCTCCTGCTACTTGTTTAACGGCATCCATCATTGTGTAGCCAGTAGCCCATGTCAAATCATATTTATTTTTCACAAATTGGTTCAAGCTTGTAATAATTTCGGTATCTTTTTTAGGCTCCAAGTATTTTACTTGTACACCGGTTTCTTTATTCAGCTTTTGCAAGCCTTCCCAAGCACTTTGGTTAAACGATTTGTCGTTAACACTTCCAAGGTCAGTCACCAAGCCTGCTTTCAATTCGCTGTGTGCGCCGCCGTTTGCTGCGCCGGATTCATCTTTGTTTTTACCTCCACAGCCTGTAAGTGCAACGGAGAAGAACAGTGCTGCTACGAGCGTTAGGACCCAAAATTTCTTTGTTTGTTTCATGTTCAAAATCCCCCTTAGTTATGTGCGTTGCTGAGAAATTACCGTAGTATGTTACAATAACATTGCTCTACGGACTTGCTGTACTACTATTGTGTATGCCCTCTTCTAGCGGGCATCACCTCCTAAATAGAATAAGCAATTGTAACTTGCAATATTATACATCCTATTACTTTACTCCAATGCACTGCCAAACTGCTGCTAATTAGGTTATAATGGCGAGATGACTCCTATTTACAAAAACCTTAAATAAGGATGGATATTTGATGATTAATGACTTACGTCAGGTATTCTACTTTCAAGATCTTCCGGACGAAGCGCTGCATGCGATACTGCCGAAGTTGAAGCATAGAATATTTAACAAGAACCACACTTTAATCTACGAAGACGACACCAGCCGTGATGTGTTTATTTTGCGGTCAGGATCGGTAAAAGTATTCAGCATTCAGGAAGATAAAGAAATTATTTTTAATTTCTTCTTTCCTGGTGAAGCGGTTGGCGAACTCGAAGCCATCTACACCGACTATTCTCGGATTGCTTCAGTAGAAGCGATGGAGACCGTTCATGCCTGGCTGCTGTCACGTGATGAATTCCTATCCATAGCCGAACAATACCCTTCAGTGCTGCGCAAAGCTTATTGTCAGCTTGTCGACCACATTCGTGTGTTAAACCGCAAGGTTGTGTACCTATCTTACATGGATGTTCGCCGCAAAGTGGCCAATATGCTGCTGGACCTTGCCTATAACTTAGGTATTGAAGAAAAAGGCCGTATCCGAATTAATTTCAAGCTGACTCATCATGTATTCGCTAACATGATTGGGGTCACCCGTGAATCGTTATCCAAGATCATTAAAGAGTTCCAAGATGACGGACTAATTGAAATGAAACAAAAAACGATTACAATAGTAGACATTCAGCGATTGATTGACCTTTATGACTCAGATGTCGCACATCCAAAGCAGAGACGTTGGCGTGGTGATGATACGAATCAATGCCTGCTCCCCTAGCGAAATCTAGCATAAGGACGCACCAACTGTCAATAACTGTGAAGCGCTTTCATATGTCTAGGTTTATTGTATGTTAAAGGGCGTCATGATGCAGTGACGCCCCTGACCTTTTTTTTGTAACCAAAATCACAAAATGAATCCCCTCCTCGTTACGGAATTGTTGACAACAATCATGATAACCTCGAATTAATTCGATTCGAACGTGTAAAGCTAACGTAGTATGCCCGTTCAGTCGCATATAACGCTTCATACGACAACTGACGACAACGAAACGGAGGAACGTTATGAGTATTCATTTAGAAGCTCCAAATGGGGCAATTGCAGAAGCCGTTCTATTACCTGGAGACCCGCTCCGCGCAAAACACATCGCTGAGAACTTCCTAGAAGGCGCGCAATGCTACAACAATGTCCGTAACATGTTCGGTTACACAGGAACATACAAAGGCAAGCGCATTTCCGTACAAGGTACTGGGATGGGTGTACCATCTTTCTCTATTTATGCAACAGAATTGATTAAAGACTACGGCTGCAAGACCCTTATTCGTGTGGGTACGTGTGGTGCGATTCAAGAAGATGTTAAGCTGCGCGATGTACTCATGGCACAAAGCGTATGTACAGATTCTTCAATCGTGTCTCATTTCTTCGATGATCTGTCTTTCTCGCCGATTGCAGACTTTAATTTACTGCACTCCGCTTACATGATCTCGCAAGAACGTAATATGAATGTTCGTGTCGGCAACATCCATTCTTCGGACTATTTCTATTCCGAGCGTCCTGAATTAAACAATAAATTGGGACAATACGGTGTTATGGCTGTAGAGATGGAGACTGCTGCATTGTACATCCTGGCTGCTAAGTATCGTGTACAAGCCCTGTCGCTCCTGACTGTAAGCGATCACATTCTAACTGGTGAGATTACTTCTTCCCAAGAACGTCAAACTACGTTCAATCAAATGATCGAAGTAGCATTGGATACTGTTGTAAACCAAGGCTAGTATATTCACTTTTGGACCATAAAAAGACCGAACGCATCGTTTCCAACATAGAGGATATGTGCCACTGTGTTGAAGATCGATTGCTCGGTCTTTTTTTGTAAGCGTTATACTGTGTATTGTATTATAAGTTCGCTAGATTCGAGTACGTATTTGCCCATCCTCAACTCGACATGTCAGCCACTCATCACTCTTGTACCCGAAGCTGTCTACCGCCCTTACGGTTAATTTGGCGGTTGTATACATTATATCATCCGGCAAATCACTCAATGTGATAACTAACGGATCTGGCATGGTGTAACGATATGATTCAGAGAATGCTGTCCATTGTTGAAGCAGTTGATCATCGTCATCAAACAGCTGAATTTCATAGTGATGAACCTGTTGATCGTCATTAGCCTGCTTCCATGCAATGGTCAGACTTGACGTACTCTTGTCCCAATTGTGTACCAGCAGACGTGCATCTGTCGGAAATACTGGCGGGCTCTGGTCGCGATTATCCGTATATTTAAAAGTCGAAGTGATAACTGGCAATGGAATCAGCCAAGGTTCACTTATTTCTGCCTGTTCACAGAAGTCGATTCGGCGAATTTGCACTCCATCATGATATACTTCAACTATGAGTCCTTGGCTGAATTCGCTACCCTTGAGCGGCAATGCTCCTTGAATTCTGCCTTTTTCCACCTCCATATATCGAATTGAGCCTGTACCTACTGATGTAAAATCCCGCTGATGAATACTTCTTGGGTCATTTAACGGATAATGAGAATGACCACTAAAAGTGATAACTTGCGGGTATGGACGCAGCGCTTCATACAACGCTTCTTTATTCTGTTGAATCCCCCACTCCGCACTACCGTATACCGTATCTGCAATATGCTGATGCAGAAATACAAAGATCGGCTTATCTGGGTCCTGTTGTGCCGCCTGCAGCAATTGACTCTTCAGCCATTCAATCTGATCGAGTGAATATAATCCATGGGTCGTGCCATCTTCCGTCGCCAACATAATGAAATGGTAACCCTTGATAACATATTGCTGGTATAAATGTTTCATGCCGCTCATGTGCAGGAACCGTTCTTGCGCCTCTGTAACAGGGAGGTTATTCCAATAATCATGATTACCTATCGTAATTAGCAGTTCTGCATCAGGATGCTTATGAGTCATTAAAGTTTCCATGTGACGGGTATATTCCGGGACTGTACCTTGATTAGTCAGATCCCCAACAATCACCATCACATCCTGCGCAGGTGCTAATTGCCTCAGTAGATTTAGCGCGGCAGCATATTTTTCAATATCTGTCGGCTCTTGCACGTCCATGGCTTGCTGTTCTTCATCGTCTCCCGGTCCAATATGTACGTCACTGATGACCGGAAATACAAGAATAGGTTCGTTGCCCACTTCAGTCCTCTCCTCACTATACCGATAACGAGTTATCGATCACAATTATAGCTTTACTTGCAATTGTACTAATTTGCATGTTAATTCAATTGCCTCAAGTTTAATTGTACTCTTGAAAGTAAGCGCATTCAAGGTGTGTATGACGATGAAAACTGGCTTGATTGTTTGAGAAGAGGAGCATACACCATCAAAGCATCGTTTTCTGTAATAATTATCTCCTGAAGCCACCTGCCAGTTAAGAATCATGCCATCTAAATAAACTTATACGGACTAGAACCCAAAATGGGCCGGACATTCGTTTTAACTTTATTCTTTCCAACTCCTTTACAAAAGAGGAATGAGTTGCTAGCCCCTCACCAGTATGATATAGTGAGTTCCTGTTTCCATTTTGTAGATTGTATGCTTATGAAATGGACGACAATTATTCTTAGGAGGTAACTGAAGGTGAGCGACACATTTCAAAGTGCCTATCAAGAAGAGCAACAGCGACTTGAGCAGACACTCCTGGAAATCAATCAGCAATATGAAACACTACAACGCATTCCTGTCTACACAGGTCATGACTTCACAGAGCAAGTATTGGAGGATACTCGCGAACAGCGTCGTCAACGGTTAAAGCGTGCTGTAAGAGAGCCTTACTTTGGCCGAATGAATATTCGTGAAGAGAATCGGGATGAGGTAATGCCGCTCTACATCGGCAAGCAAGGCGTCGATACGCATCAACTCCAACATCATGAGGGTGCCAAGAAAACTGCTCCACTTTATCCGCTTGTTATTGATTGGCGTGCTCCTGTAGCCAGCTTGTTTTATTCCTTTACTGGCGGCGATGAAGCAGCCGCTTATGAAGCACCTGAGGGCACGATAACAGCAGATGTACATCTCAAGCGCAACCTTGTAATCCGTAATGAGCAGCTGCAACGTGTCGTGGATACTTATAATCGTGAGCAGGGTGAAGAACATGTAACAGATGAATTTCTAGTGTATCGCCTCGGAGAGAATAAAGATAATCGACTGCGCGATATCGTATCCACAATCCAAGCCGAGCAGGATGCAATTATCCGTGCACCTAAAAACAAAGCTTTATTTATTCAAGGGGTTGCAGGAAGTGGAAAGACTACGGTGGCACTGCACCGTTTGGCTTATTTACTCTATCAATATCACGAACAAATCCATGCGGAACGAATGATTATATTTGCGCCTAACCGCATGTTTCTCGACTATATAAGTGACGTGCTTCCCGAACTTGGTGTCGGCAACATTCAGCAGCGTACGTTTGCCGATTGGGCACTCGAATTAGCGGATCTGCACAATCAGGTGCAGTTGGCTTCTTCAATGGAGGAAGTGGAACGTTGGTACGGTTCCTTGGATGAGCGTCCGACGGATAGTAAAGACAGTTCAGGACGATTCAAGGGCTCGCTTGCATGGATGGAAATGCTTGATGAACTCATACAGCATTGGGTAGAAAGAGCTATTCCGGAAGGAGACTTCTCACCTTGGGACGGCGGAGTACTACCGCAAAGAGACATCGCCCACTGGTTTGACCAAGAATATCGGTCATATGAGCCCGCAAAACGATTAGAACGAGTGACTGCCCGCATACAGCGCTGGATGGAAATGGAGCTCAAACAAGAGCGAAGCAAAACAAAGCTTCAGGATAAAAAGAAGAAATCCGCTTCTAAGTTAAAAGCTTATCTAAAGCGGTGGCCGAATGCTAACGTTGTTCAATTGTACAAACAATTGCTGCAGGACGATGCCTTCAAAGATCGTATCCCCGCAGCAGTTCGCAAGCAGACTCTTGCCGATCTAAAACGTGCCGTCATCAAGCACGAAGATCTGGCCACGTTAGCGTACTTGCATATTCGTCTGCATGGCGTTACGTCCGCACAACGGTTTGATCATATCGTCATCGATGAAGCGCAGGACTTCTCCCCGCTTCAAGTCGCACTGCTCGACCAGATGGTCCGCAGTCATTCTTTTACGGTACTCGGCGACTTGTCGCAAGGAATCCATGCTTATGCAGGGATTGAGGATTGGCAGGAAATGCGTGCAGCTTTCCCGTCTGATGATTCAGCTTATTATGCCTTAACTAGAAGCTACCGTTCTACGATGGAAATTATCCATTTTGCCAATATGATATTAAAACGTGGTGTCAACACAACGATGCTCGCAGAGCCCGTATTCCGGGGCGGCCAGAAAGTCCAAGTGCTGCACACGCAAGCAGATCGACTGGCTGGCTGGATCGCAGAGGAACTGCAGCGCCATCAAGCATCTGGATACCAGACCACGGCAATCTTGACTCGTACGACAGATGAGGCGCGTCAGTGGCATGAACAGCTAAGCTGCAGCGGAATCAACGCCCATATCATTGATGGACGACAACAGCAGTATGAGGGTGGTATTTCTGTCCTTCCAGTATATTTATCAAAGGGACTGGAATTCGATGCTGTCATCGTTACACATGCCAACGCAACCCACTATGGCATTAATCCTTTAGAAGCAAGACTGCTATACGTAGGCTGTACACGTGCACTTCACCATTTAACATTGTGTGTAGATGGCACGATCAGTCCACTTGTGCCAGACACAGATGACGAGTGGACTGAGCATACAGCTTGGTAACAGGCAGGCTGACCAGGGTGGCAAGGAGCATCTTCGGATGCTCCTTGCTGCTATACATTTACGAGTAATCTATCTCGAAAAAAAGTGCAGCTGAAGGAAAAATTATAGCTAGTCTACTCTCTTTCCTTCGTACATTCAGAAATTATGTATTCCATATAACTTAACGTATCTGCTTTTCGCACAGCGCGTGAACGATAACTAGAACTTCGTATTCCCTCACGATAGTCAATAGCATCCTTAATAATAGGATGCCACTGTTCAGGAACGACACGCAGCGCGTATTCTCCTGCCAATCGTTTTGACGTAATATCTTGCTCTCTAAATGTATAAAATAATCGGCTAATTCCCAAGACTCCCCATTCTACTTGAGAGCGAAATAAGTACAAACCAATTCTATCCTTGAGCATAGCGTGCGAGCGCTTGATCCAGGACATCCAATAGGTTTGTAAGTTATGCTGCATGTCTTGTATTAACTGCTGCCAACTGACTTCATAAGGCAATTCTTTTGTAGTTGGGCCAATCAAGGCAATCCCGTGCGTCTTAAGTCCATACCACGTCACCAAGTTCATTTCAAAATAACCAGAACGGTGCATTCGTCCATCACAATAATAAGGGAAGGGCTCAACTTCTTCTGCCCTTTTACCCAACTCATCCCATGTAATATAAATTCCGTTCAAGTTCGGTTTCTTGTATGCTCGGTTAACCTTGCGATGAACACGCTCTACTGTTAAAATATCTTCATCGGTCATACGTTTATGTGTTACTGCAATAAAGTCTATATCGCTCAATCGCAAAGAGTAATCGCCCATCGCTACAGATCCGTAAATGTATAAACCTTCGATCAGACCTGGCTGGACTTCATTAATCATATCCATATATAATTTTAAGATGGCTTGAATTTTGGGATGCAGGTCTTGAATCATAATTCAATCTCCTTTAATAGGCTCAGCTATCACGATATATTTACTTCTCGATGTTCAATTCTACTAAGATTTTATCCGAATGCATGCCATTTCGTCCCAATCAGATGCAACCTCACTCTTCAACTACCAAAACTAGAACTGTGTGATTTAATTATTTATTCCTCTTCCAGGATAAATTCTCCTTTACTGAGCACATTTCTATTTTCTCCTAATCGGCCACCTTAAGATTAAAATGAGAAAAAGAGGGTAAGTAATCTTACATGAAAGAATCAATAGACTAGATTTTACCCAAACAAATGGAAATATTCAACTAGTAATATTCCATTAAATGCAGTCTTTCAAAGATTCTAACAATCATGATCTATATCAAGCGGTAAATCTATCGATGAAGCCAATACTATATATGGAAGTAACTAACAGTTACTAATGTTCCAATTTGCGAAACTTTTTAGGCTATTGCTCCGTTTAATCTATAAGGAGGTATCCACATGTACAAAACTCTGGCCTCATCCATAGTCGCCATAATACTTTTTACTCTGATCCCTATGTACGGACATGCTGCTGCCGAGCACAGCCCAAGACCATCCATTTCTGTTGTTCCCCAAGTTATGATCGTAACAGAGGAAGGCCGAATCAAAGTAGAAGACTTCACGATTTTAAACGGCATGACGTATATGCCTGTCAAGGACATTTCTAATCTTATACAAGCTGTTGTCCGCTGGGAGACCAACACACAAACAGTTTCAATTGAGAATAGACATGTAAATGTGACTTGGAACATCATTACTGACGTTTTAAAGGTAAACGGGAAAGATGTTACATTAACAACCAAGCCTCTCCTGTTAAAAAACCGTACGTACGTCCCCTTGGCGCTGCTTCAGCAAGTATTTCAACTCCATAACAGTTGGGATGCGCCCACGAAGACTGTCACGATTACTCCTGACAAGATAACTTCGTAAAATGTTATGATGACGCTAAATCGTGCCGTGGCTGCACACATACCCGGCACGAGGTCACTTGTAAGCACCGCTTCGAGCGCTCCCCCTATGTTTCAATTCAAGACACTTGTCAAGAACTTGCTCGATCTCCCCTTCTCATACACATAGAACACATGAAAAGTTTGTTTTCACTTATTTTTATTTCGTGTGAGAATTGTCGAAATATTTTTATTCGAACTTCCCATCATTCGACACAATCTATTTAACATGTCTATCATCCTTTTCATACAGATTAACGTATCCAATAACCCTTTTCTCGTTTATTTCATTTTGCCTTATCCAGTGCAGACCACCTTAAGCTGACTACTTCATCATGTCTTCTACAGCGCTTGTTTATATATTTTTCCAATTTAAAGCTTTACAGCGATTGCGCAATTATACGACAATGCATGACAATATTTTTTATATTTTTTGTAATTTTGTTGTCTCTTGATGGATTAGTGCATCTGTTGAGTAGACATTTTTAAAATTTTTTGCAAAAAAGAGCAGACGAAAAGAAAAGCATGTGCTATTATATGGTACAAACCAGCTGTCAATTATTTCCCTCGATGCCTAGACAGCCTTGCGTAATTTGACGATGGTTACCAACGATATTACCTAGAGAGGGGAACACACAAAGCATGAAAAAAAAATCCATGCTGCTAGTCCTGACATTGCTGTTGGCAGTAAGTGCGTTTGTAAGCGCTTGCGGAGGTAGCTCCACACCTGCTAAAGAAGAGGCAAAGAACGAAGAGAAATCCAATGAGAACAAAAATGAACCCGCCAAAGAGCAAGTATTCCGCTTCAACTCGATTTCTGAGCCACCATCTCTAGACCCAGGTCAAGCTCAAGATTCTACCTCATTTGCATTGCTAGGCGCTTTATTTGAAGGCTTGACACGTTCAGATGAGAAAGGAAAACCAATTGAGGGCACTGCAGAGAAATGGGAGATCTCCCCTGATGGCACCAAATACACCTTCCACATCCGTAAAGACGCAAAATGGTCCAATGGCGATCCTGTCACCGCAAATGATTATGAGTTCGCTTGGAAACGTGTGCTAGACCCTGATTTTCAACCCGCTCCTCCTTACGCCTACCAACTCTACTACATCAAGAACGCCGAAGGATACAATAAACATAAAGATGCCGCTTACACCAAAACTAAAATTACAGACCCTAACCAAGTCGGCGTAAAAGCGATAGACGCCAACACATTAGAAGTGCAATTAGAAAGTCCGACAGCTTACTTCTTAAGCTTACTGTCATTCCAAACGTTCTTTCCCGTGCATCAATCTGTAAAAGACAATCCCAAATGGGCTTCAGAAGCCAGTTCGATTATTTCAAACGGGCCATTCTCTGTAAGCAAATGGGTGAAACAATCCTCCCTTGAACTCGCTAAAAACAACAACTACTATGCCAAAGACGAAGTGAAATTTACAAAGGTACAAGTATCTATTGTATCAGAAGGTTCGTCTGAGCTAAACATGTATGAAACCAACGTACTTGATTATAGCGGTATGCCTACAGGTGAGGTTCCTACTGAGCAAATTCCAGTCCTTCAGCAAACAAAGAAGGATGAGCTTCATATTAAAGGGGTTGCTTCTACTTATTACTACTTATTCAACAATAAGCAAAAGCCTTTCTCCAACAAGAAAATACGCCGTGCCTTATCCATGGCTATCAACCGTCAGTTGCTCATTGATAAAGTAACGTTAAGTGGAGAAATTCCTGCATTCGGAATCGTATCACCTGGTATCGCCGGACAGAATGACGAATTCCGTTCCGAAGTGAAAGATAATTACTTCCAAGAGAATTTGGAAGAAGCCAACAAGTTGCTACAAGAAGGCCTTAAAGAAGAGGGCCTGACAACGCTTGAATTTGAGCTTGCGCATAATACGAATGACAAGCACAAAAAGATTGCACAAGCTATTGCCGACATGTGGAACAAAAACCTGAACGTAAAAGTCAAGATTCAGAATCAAGAGTGGGGCGTGTTCTTGAAAAACCGTACGAACTTAAACTATCAAGTTGCGCGTGCAGGCTGGTCTACAGACTACAACGATCCAATGTCATTCCTAGACCTTTATATGACAGGCAGCGGCAATAACGATATCGGCTTCAGCAATCCTAAGTATGATGAATTGTTGAAGAAAGCTAAGTCCTCCATGGATGCCAAGGAGCGCATGGATCTGATGGCACAAGCTGAGAAGATCCTTATTGAAGATGAGCAAGCTATCCTTCCGATCTACTACTATACATCAGTGGGTCTTACTAAGCCTAACGTGAAAGGCGTGTTTATCGACTATCAAGGTATGATTCATTTTGATCGCGGCTATCTGGAATAGGATAAACAAATGAGAAGCATGTCGGGGTGCATAGAGCGTAGGCTCTATGTGTCCCGACTTTTGCCATGATGATTTTACAGAGGAGTAGTGGTGTAATGTGATGACTCGTTATATCTTAAACAAGATGTTCTTCTTTATCCTCTCATTATTTATGCTAGCTTCGATTACCTTTATGCTGATGAAGTCCATTCCAGGCGATCCTTTTATGTCCGAGAAAAATATACCGCCTGAAATTAAAGCTCGGATTATGGCCCATTATGGCTTAGATAAACCTGTTCTTGAACAGTATGGTATCTACTTGAGCAAGTTGGTACAGGGTAACCTCGGCATCTCCATGAAAATGCAAGACCGCGAAGTAGTTGAATTTATTCGGGACTCCTTCCCATTCTCTATGAAGCTGGGTATTGTCGCTGTTATCGTCTCCGTACTAGTTGGTGTTACCCTTGGAATGACCGCTGCCTTTAACCATCGTAAAATGCTGGATACTTCCGCCATGGTACTGGCTGTTGTAGGTGTATCCGTTCCGAGCTTTGTTATGGCTTCTATTTTACAATGGCTGCTTGGAGTCAAGTTCCCGATCTTTAATGTTGTCGGCTTGCAGGAAGCAAAAGATTATGTACTCCCCACAATCGCCCTTGCGGCTCTGCCAATCGCGTTTATCGCACGCTTAACTCGTTCTAATATGTTAGAAGTACTACATTCTGACTATATCAAAACCGCGAGAGCTAAGGGGTTAAGCACTTGGACTGTCATGCAGCGACACGTGCTTCGTAACGGTATATTGCCTGTTGTTACCTATCTCGGGCCACTTACAGCCAACGTTATCACTGGTTCGTTTATTATTGAGCAAATATTCGGGATTGCAGGCCTAGGCAAAATTTACGTAATGAGTATCGGCAATCGTGATTATTCGCTTATTATGGGCATTACGATCTTTTACGGATTAATATTGATGTCCGCACGATTCATTACGGATCTCGCTTATGGTTTTATTGATCCACGTATTAAGCTGGGTAAACGAAAGGAGAAAGCGGCATGATCTCATACAACAAAAAAAGGCCCCTTTCGGACAGACAGTATTCAGCAGAACAATTCACCAAAATATCCATCGACGAACATGCGGCGGAGGCGATCGAACGCGAAAGCATTTCTGCATGGCGTGATGCCTGGTTTCGGTTGCGAAGTAATGTTGGGGCAATGATGGGTTTATCCATACTTGTGCTGCTCATTATCATGGCAATAATAGGCCCCCTCATAACACCGTATGACTACTATACCAACAATCTGGAACTTACCAACCAGCCTCCATCAGCAGAACATTGGTTTGGCACAGACGATCTCGGCCGCGACATGTTCGCCCGTACTTGGATGGGTGCCCGGATCTCCTTAATTGTTGGATTTTCCGCTGCGCTTATAAATCTATTTATTGGCGTAATATACGGCGGTATTATGGGTTACATCGGGGGACGACTAGACGATGTTATGAACAAAATATCTGAGATTATTTATTCCGTACCTGATATGCTTGTCGCCATCTTACTTGTTGTTGTATTTGAACCCAGTTTATTTACAATAATTATGGCGCTTTGTATCACGGGTTGGATTAATATGTCTTGGATTGTACGTGGACAGATGATGCAGCTAAAAAATCAAGAGTATGTACTTGCATCCCGCTCTCTTGGTGCATCTGGGGCCCGTATTCTATTCCGTCATTTAGTGCCAAATTCCCTCGGCCCCATAATCGTAACGTTAACATTGGCTGTGCCTACTGCTATCTTTAGCGAAGCAGTGCTTAGTTTCCTCGGGTTGGGCGTACAGCTTCCAGCTGCATCATGGGGCACGATGATTAATGATGCACTCAAAGCCATGATTTTATATCCTTGGCGTATGCTATTCCCGGCTATTCTTATCAGCTTAACGATGCTTGCATTTAACATGTTCGGTGACGGCCTGCGTGACGCGCTTGATCCCAAGCTGAAGAAATAAGGAGGCATAGGCATGCATAAACCATTGAAACCATTGTTAGAGGTACACGACTTGCACGTCTCCTTCCATGTTCGTGCCGGCGAGGTTAAAGCCGTGCGAGGTGTGACCTTCCATGTTAATCCTGGCGAGGCTGTAGCAATCGTAGGCGAATCTGGCTGTGGAAAAAGCGTTACCGCTCAGTCGATTATGAGATTGTTGCCTTCGCCGCCCAGTAAAGTGAAGC
Organism: Paenibacillus sp. ACRRX; assembly: GCF_022346885.1. GTDB lineage: Bacteria > Bacillota > Bacilli > Paenibacillales > Paenibacillaceae > Paenibacillus_B. The sequence goes on along the minus strand of NZ_JAKRNK010000001.1, from coordinate 498,583 downwards.
AGGGTCAGATTCTATTTAAGGGTGAAGATTTATTGAAGCTCAAGCCATCACGGATGCAGAGTATACGTGGAAAAGATATCGGTATGATCTTTCAGGACCCCATGACATCACTTAATCCAACAATGACAATTGGACGCCAAATTACAGAAGTATTAGAAAAGCATAAACAACTCTCTGGCCGGGAAGCTAAGCAAGTCGCGGTTGATATGTTGAACTTGGTTGGCATTCCAAATGCCTCATCGCGCTTTGGACAGTATCCGCATGAATTTTCCGGTGGCATGCGCCAGCGCGCGATGATCGCAATTGCGTTAGCCTGCAATCCATCATTACTTATTGCAGATGAGCCAACTACAGCGTTGGACGTAACGATTCAAGCGCAGATCCTGTCCGTTATGAAGGACTTGCAAGCCAAGTTTGGCACCTCAATTATTTTGATCACTCATGATCTCGGGATCGTTGCCGATTTGTGCGATCGAGTTATCGTAATGTATGCAGGGAAAGTGGTCGAGACCGGAACAAAGTGGGAAATATTCAAAAATCCAAAGCACCCTTATACAAAGGGCCTGCTGCGTTCCTTGCCGCGTCTTGATCAGAAGAAAAATGAACCACTTATTCCCATTAACGGAACGCCGCCTGACCTCATTAAGCCGCCTGCAGGCTGTGGATTCTGCGCTCGCTGCGACTATGCGATGCAAATCTGCAAAACCGAAGATCCAGAAATTACGGATATTAGCGGTTCTCATCAAGCACGCTGCTGGCTCATGCATCCCTTGGCACAGGAGGTTACCGTATGACACGAACGGAAGCAATGCTAAAGGTTGAAGGACTCAAAAAATATTTCCATGTAAATCGCGGTGGTGTTCTCAAAGCGGTGAACGATGTCAGTTTTGAAGTAAAAAAGGGTGAAACGCTAGGGATGGTTGGTGAATCCGGCTGCGGCAAATCGACTGTGGGTCGAACTGTACTGCGGCTGTATGAGCCAACTGCAGGCAGCGTCACCTTTAATGGAACCAATATAAACCAGCTTAATAGCATTAAAATGAAAGCAATGCGCCGCCAGATGCAAATGATCTTCCAGGACCCATATGCTTCGCTGAATCCGCGGATGACGATTACTGATATTATCGGCGAAGCATTGGATATCCACCGCCTAGCTAACAGTCGCGCAGAACGTAAACGCCGCGTTGAGGACCTATTGGATCTCGTTGGACTTAATCCCGATCATGCAACCCGTTACCCGCATGAATTCTCAGGCGGACAACGACAGCGAATCGGTATCGCGCGTGCCCTTGCGGTTGATCCACAATTTATTATTTGCGATGAACCGATATCTGCGCTCGACGTCTCTATTCAAGCCCAAGTCGTCAACCTGTTAAAAGAATTGCAGCAGAAGTTCGACCTTACTTATCTGTTTATTGCACATGACCTGTCCATGGTCAAACATATCAGCGATCGTGTTGCCGTTATGTATCTGGGCAAGATGGTCGAGCTTGCAGAAAGCAGCACTTTATATGCTGACCCGCTCCATCCCTATACAAAAGCTCTAATGTCTGCTATTCCTGTGCCTGATCCCGAGATCGAAGCCTCCAAAGAGCGCATCGTCCTTAAAGGAGAGCTACCGAGTCCAATCAACCCGCCATCAGGCTGCTACTTCCGTACACGCTGCCCAGCTGCGACAGAACGCTGTACGGTGGAAGCACCTTTATTCAGGGAAGCCAAGCCGAATCATTTCGTAGCCTGCCACGAAGTATAGAAAGCCGCGCTACAACTAATACAACAAAGGCAGCGCCGCTCCTGATGGAGAACGAGCACTGCCTTTACTCATTTGCGTCATACCTCTTAGTTTGCATGAACGTGAACGACTAGCAGTTTCAATAAATCAATCGCCAATAGTTCAATATTCCTTCATCTGCCTACGACGACTTCCTTGCTCTTGCCGCCGCCCTACAACTTGGCAACAAAGTCGCGTCCAAATTGAGCGCACTGTTCTTCTTCATCCTTAGAAGGAGACAGCTCAATCTTCAGTCCTTCCAGTACAACCTCGCAGCCTATCGATTGGAGCTTCTCAATCAATAAATCAACAGCAGCGCCATAAGCATGGTAGGAAGAATCACATGATCCGAACACAATCGCTTTCTTGCCAGATAAGCTGAGTTCATCCATATCGTCATAGAAGTCCAAGAACTCGTCTGGCAGTTCTCCGTCTCCCCAGGTGTATGCTCCTAATACGATCCCATCGTAATTAGCCAATTCAGATGCTTCAGCATCCATTACTTCCTTCATGGTGAGTTCGGCCTCTGTGCTTCTGATTCCGCGTTCCACTGCCTTAGCAATGTCTTCGGTATTACCTGTCATACTTGCAAAAATCATGATGATGTTGCTCATCAATAAGTTCCTCCGTTCCGATGGTGGCTTCTCCCCAGCCTAAGCATGCAGTATAATCTCGTATGTATGATATTGATAATCATTTTCATTAAAAGTATACATCCTTCTTCCTGACTTGGCAATTGAAACTTCAATTTTTATTATTTCCAATTCTTTTTTGTGCTCCTAGCAAATAAAGACCCTCTCTAAGAATAGAAGAGGGTCTTGGAAAATAAAACCTTAGTTAAAATTACACATGTCGTCTGCGACTAAACCATCGATATACGCGTTCAACATCGGCCTGCTCCAGATGCTTAACAGCCCAAGTAGTGCCCGCTACATCCCCCATTAGCTTTACATTCAAAGATAACAACTTGCGTTTACGTTGGAATACCGTTCCTTTAAGCACGATCGACACCATCTGAGATCGGGGCACGATATACGTACTTCTGGCAATTTCTCTAGACTGCAGCGTAATCTGCTTCTCTGATAAGGTCATGCCAGTATCGCGATACTGCAATAGATCCCATAAAATCGTCAGAGGTACAATCAAGAGCGACCATAACCCGGCTTCGTGCCAAAAGCCAATTGCAGCTGCGCATAACGCAATCACGATTAGAGCATCAACTCGGAAATATACCCATTTTGCTCGAGGAGGGCATACGGTCTCAATCGGCACTACATGAAGATGCGGGATCAGATCGGACATAATCACACTCCATTCCTGTTTGCGAATGAAAGGGTGAAGGACTATCATTTCCTGCTTGGAGGAAGAAACAACATGGAGCATCAATTTTCCGTATCCGAAAGCCTGCTGCAGCAAGCTCTCTTTAAATATGACTGCCTGAACACGTTCCGCCTTAAACGTATGTGCCTTCTTCTCTATCAACCCATATGAAATGGCGATATGGCTGCCATCCCGTGTTACACGAAACCCTCCGTACTTTACAACAAACAAAAGCCCTGATAAGAGCCAAGCTAGTAAAAATCCAACTATCGCCATCCCCCACCAGCCTGGCAGCAGCTCCGTTGCCTGTTCGATGGTCCGCTCGTACACCTTCTTTGGTAAAATATCATCGGCTAATGAGATTATACCTGCAATAAAAGTAAGTACCAATCCTATATTAATTGAAGTAAAGGCAGCCATAACGATCAGCTTACCCGAAATATTAAATATCGTTTCTTGCTTGTGTGGTGACTCGCCTTGAACAGAAGAGAATGCAGCGCTGCTGCTAACGTTATTAGAACCGATATCAGTCAGGCTTGCTTGTTGACTGTGCACTGCTTCATCAGCGCCAGTATTCGCTTCACTTACTGTATTAGCGATGCTTGCCTTCTCGCTCACCTCTTTGTTTATCTGCTCCCTTAACCATACTTGCAAGCGGGTTGATTCCGCCGCAGAGATGGCCGGCAAGACGCCATCACCGTCTGTTTTTCCGCCAGGCAGCTCAATTTTTAGCTGCACAACGCCTAATATTCGCTGCAACAAAGGCTGCTCAGTATTCACCGAATGGATGCGCCCGTAGTAGATCGAACGCTCCTCAAGGAAAAATACCCCTTTTCGAATCACGAGCTTATCTGCTTCAAGCTGATACGTATGCCTGCGCCACCCCATCCAGCCAAACCCAAGGACCGCAGCAATACCAACCGTTATTCCAGCATACCAAAACCACTGAAGTTGAAGCCAATTGATATCTTTGAATACAAAAAAGATGGCTATTGGCCATAATGCCTTCGCATAGGTAATGAGATTAAACAGCATGTATACAGGATGCATTCGTTTCGGCTCATTCATCAGCTTCCACCACTCTTGCCAGCTTACCAACCTGCAGTTTTAATTGTTCGGCTTCCGCCTGCTTTAACCCCTTAATCCGGTGCGTGCTGGCAGCCGTTACAACCTTTACTTCTGCCAAGCCATAACGCCGCATTAGCGGACCACTCTCTAACTCCACGTGCTGGACTTTTACCATCGGAATGAGTACATCTCGGATCCAGATCAATCCTGAACGAATCTCAACTTCTTCCTCGAATACCTCGTATTTAAACCGTTCATATTCTACTACAGGCACAATCCATGTAAAAAGAACAAACGTAAATACAAATATACAAAGTGCTATCCAACCTGGCCAAAATACCCAGTCCTTTTGAAGAGCGATTAGCAAATATACGGCGGACCCAATCATCAAGATAAGATTCGTGAGGCAGCCGGATATACGTGATACTTTGATATAATCGGGATGAAGCCGTTGCGTAAGTCTGTCCATTTCCATTTGAAGCCTCCACGTTACATTTTCAAATTTTAATTAGCTGGCATGAAAAAAACACCGCAAAATGCGGCGCTATCTTCATAACGTCCTCTTATATATAACGGATGATTCGTTCATACGTTCCTATAATTGTTGAAAAAGTTACTAGTTCGTATCTCCCAAGTAACAGACAGCAGGTCTCTTTCCTTGCAAAATATGACCTAGTTGTTCCGGATATAAACGAATCTCATGTAGTTTGTCTATGGCAATCCATTCAACACCAACTTGATATTCATCAGGATTGGTGCCTATAAAAGTATCTGCCTCATGTTCCAACTCACAGTCAAAATAAAACTCGACTTGGTGGATGTCCCCATCCACTAGACTGAATTGATGATTGGCACCAATATACTCACGGATATGGGTTAACTCGCCTACAACTACGTTCTGTCCGATCTCTTCCATGCACTCCCGTATAAGTGCTTCATTTAGCTGCTCACCGTGTTCTTGACCACCGCCTGGAAACAAATAAAACAGACCCTCTTGGTCTATGTTCTGCGTTAGTAACAGGTGACCTGAACGCTGTATAATAGCTTTCGTCGAATTACGGATCGGTTTCATGTTAATATTCCCTTCTGCAACTGTAATAGGATGATAACAGCTCATATTGGATATGATGTAAGCTCTAAATTCTATCATATCTCACAGGGGATTACCAGACTATTCCTTATTCAGGGTATAAACGACATGCACCACGCTATTAATTGTTTCAAACATGAATAATAGAATATAGAAAAGGTCGTTTGGGGATATGGACTGATGGAGGAGAACTTATGGTAAAGGAGGAGATTGCTGCGGGCCTACACGTGATAACGAAATAAGGAGCATACGAACGATCTTATAGCAACCATAACCAATCATACCACCGCATACATTCAGCAGCATATCATCAACGTCAAGCGTTCCGACTTGAAGCATATACTGCATCACTTCAATAAACATCGTCATCAAGAAAGAAATCAGCATCATCCTTACCCACCCTCGGCAGCTTCTAACCAGCAGCGGAAGAAGGGCTCCAAGTGGAACAAACAACAAAATATTACCGATCAAATTGTTAAACCACACATACACAGGATAATCTGTTATGTGCATCGCATATTCCCATATTGTTGTTAATGGTATTAAATTCACAGGATAGTAACCCTCACTTAAACCATAACTGCGATAAAACCCGAAAAATAATAAGTATGTACTGTAGAGTACATATAGGATAAACACAAGCCAACCCACAATTGTCAGACTTGCCTTCCATTTAATTCTGCGTTGTAAAGGCGTCAACGGTATCAACCTACTTTCTCAGCAGCAGGTAGAAAGCTACTTATTCAATAAAGTTGCCACATCCCCATCAGCGGCCAATCCTTTGTCTACACCACGTTCCTGCTAGGTGATCATGTACAAGAAAACGGTCTTCATATCGATATTATAGATAATCCCCCCAACAAGCAAGGAAAAAAGTTATACATCAAAACAGCTTTCTCTACAGAAACGTACAACATGTGAACTCCTAATGTCAGTTAACCCCTGAAAAATAGAAGGAGTGAGCGCTTACTATTTCCTAATATGTGTCACTACAATAAAAAGCCTCCGTCGGATTTCCCAGACGAAGGCTTGCATTCCCCTTAATTAATATTTCTCCGATACCAGCTTTGCTTGTGTAAAGAGCAGTAAATAATCACGGCCTCCAGCCTTGGAATCGGTACCTGACATGTTAAATCCGCCAAATGGATGCACTCCGACCAGAGCCCCTGTACACTTGCGGTTAAAATACAGGTTGCCACAGTGCATACGCTGCCGCGCATACTCCAAATGCTCGCGATTGCCGCTGAATACAGCGCCAGTCAGCCCGTACTCCGTGTTGTTAAATATTTGAATCGCATGCTTATAATCATCTGCTTTGCAAACAGCAAGTACAGGTCCAAAAATTTCTTCCTGCATGATTCGTGCATTCTCGCTTACATCCGCGATAACCGTCGGCTGAATGTAGTAGCCGTTGCCTTCCGCTACATCTCCGCCTGCTACTACTCTACCTTCCTCGGCACCTATCGCGATGTACTCCAACGTCTTACGATATGCATTCTCGTCGATAACAGCACCAATTGCTACGTTTGCGACTGCAGATCCTACTTGAAGCTGCTTCGTCTTGGCTGTCACCAGTTCCAACACTTCATCATATACGTCCTGATGAATGATTGCACGGGAACCAGCAGAACATTTCTGCCCTTGGAATCCAAATGCCGACGCTACAATCGCGGTAGCCGCTTCTTCCACATTTGCCGTGTTATCGACGACAATGCCGTCTTTCCCACCCATTTCTGCGATTAGACGTTTCATCCAGATCTGTCCTTCAGCAGGCTTGGCTAGACGTTCATTAATACGTAATCCAACGTCACGTGAGCCTGTAAAGGATACGAACCGTGTGCGAGGGTGATCCACGATCAAGTCACCAATTTCAGCTCCAGAACCCGGAATGAAGTTCAAGACACCTGCCGGCAAGCCGACTTCTTCCATTAGCTCGACAAATTTTGCCGCGATGACCGGTGAAGTAGAAGCTGGCTTTAGCACAACGGTGTTGCCCGTCACAATCGCTGCCACGGACATACCCGCCATAATAGCAAGCGGGAAGTTCCACGGCGGGATTACAATACCTACGCCAAGTGCAATATACGATAGGCGGTTGTCTTCGCCTGCAAGCTTCGTCAATGGCTGTGGGCCACTCAGACGAATCATCTCGCGTGCATAAAATTCGAGGAAATCGATCGCTTCCGCTACATCTGCATCTGCTTCGCCCCAGTTCTTACCAACCTCATATACGAGCCATGCCGAGTAATCAAATTTACGACGACGCATCACAGCTGCGGCCTTAAATAAGTATCCTGCACGTTCTGCTGGATCAACATACTGCCACTCTTGGAATGCCGCATCCGCAGCGGCAATTGCCTTCAGAGCCAATTCACCATCTGCCTGCGCCACATAACCGATAATTTGATCTGTATTTCCAGGGTTAATAGATGTACCCGCACGTTCCGTGCTAATTTTCTCACCGTTTATTATTAATGGATAAGTACTACCGAGCTGCGCTCCCACGCGTTGAAGGGCTGCCTCCATCGCTTGCTTGTTCGTTTCAATTGTAAAGTCAGTGAATGGCTCGTTACGATATTCAATCATGCTCATAGTTCGTACCTCCCAATAATAATGAATGTATATAATGAAGAAATCCGTACGTTTGTCATATCACGACTTAAACATTGACTTGAGGACAAAGCCTACATTGGCAGGCCGCTCTGCCAGTCTTCGCATAAAGTATCCATACCAATCGTCCCCGTAAGGCACATATACACGCATTGTATACCCCTGATTAGCAAGTTCCTGCTGCGCTTGAACCCTGATTCCGTACAGCATCTGAAATTCAAACTGGCTGTTCGGAATGCGATGGTCCTTTACAAATTGCTTGACGTGATTAATGACGTTATCATCATGCGTTGCAATTGCTGCATAATGACCATCCAGCAGGTGCTGTTCAATGATACGAATAAAGTTCTGATCTACGTCTTCCTTACGTGGAAATGCGACTTCTTGTGATTCCTTATAAGCACCCTTAACAAGTCGTAGGTTGGGCTTATAAACCGATAATTGTTCCATATCAGCTTGGCTCTTGTACAAATATGCCTGTATAACTAGTCCGACGGTCTTGCCATATTCTTCTCTTAATTCACGGAAAATGTCTAGGGTGACTTCATTGTGAGCGTAATCCTCCATGTCGATGCGTACAAAGTTCCCATGCTGCTTGGCTGCGTCCAAAATCTGACGCATATTGCTCATGCACAGCTCTCGAGAGATATCGAGACCAAGCTGAGTCATCTTTAAGGACAGGTTGGACTTGACGCCGCTAGCGGCAATCTCATGCAGCGTACGTACATTGTATGCTGTCGCTTCAATGGCTTCCTCACGTGTGGAGATGAATTCGCCAAGGTGATCCAGTGTAACTACGATCCCCTTCTCATTCAACATACGCACAGTTGTAACCGCTTCCGAAATTTGAACACCAGCTACAAACCGCTTGGCGCCAAAGCGGAGACCATATTTCTTAGCGGTGCGGTTAGCCACTTTATTCTTCGACAGAAATAGAAACGCATTTCGCATTAAGCTTTCCATGTCGAACAGTTCCCCCTAAACATTGAAGTGTTCAATTTTTGTACACATTTAACCTCGATGATTAATTATAATCACAATTGGTTGAACATGTAAATAGATTTTGAAGAAATACTTGGAAAAGTTTTACGAGTAAGATGGATTGATTTTCTAGGGGGCGTTTGCCATAATAGTTGAAAGACAGCAGAAACCGGAGTGGAAATCATGGGACAAGAGATACATACCTGGTCTGGCAGACATGTAAATGCTCTGCTGCAGCGACTATTAGACACAACGAATGACGCCGTAACGATCGTGGATACCGATGGAATCGTGCAGTACTGGAATCGGGTATCGGAAGAGACATACGGAATTGCACGATCTGATATTGTAGGCAAACGAATTGGAGACTTCTTTCAACGGGAATCTATTATGTTATTTCAAGTGATGGAAAGCGGTACTGAAGTACATCACGTATATCACGAACCTCGTCCCGGCGTACATGTTATGATTAATGCCTCTCCCGTGCGAGATGAACAGGAACAGTTAATTGGTGCCATCTCTATCGAAAGCAACGTAACGCAGTACGTAAAGCTAAGCGCTGAAATGTATAATAAACCGGAGGCTGAGGAATTATCTTCTGCGGTGTTTCCTTTTAAGCCAGAAGAAGTACATGCGGCCTGCCTTGTTGTAGAACATAAGCGTCCATTGCTCCTATTGGGGGAATCAGGGGTAGGCAAACGTGCAATCGCACAATGGATTCATAAGCAGCTTCAGCTGCAGGGGCTGTTTGTTACGGTGAGCTGTGGTGCGCTTCCTCACGGTTTACTGGAAGCAGAGTTATTTGGGTATCAAGGTGATGAAGTCCGTCTTGGCAAGCTGGATCAAGCGAAGGACGGTGTCTTGTATCTCAAAGATATACATTTGCTGCCCCAATCGCTCCAAGAAAAGCTCTATCAGATGTTGCAAGATCGTAAATTTTATAGATTAGGCGGCACGTCCACTGTATCGTTATCCTGTCGAATTATCGCTTCTGCAGCGAATGGACTCGAAGTGTCCGTATTGTCACAGTGGCTTCCTGAGCTGTACTATGCGATGCTGCAGCAGGAGGTTCCTGCCCTGCGTGAACGTAAGCAGGACATACCTGAGCTGTCCCGTATGTTCCTGAACGTGGCAGCAGAAAAGTTGAATGCACAGTCGCCGCCCTTGGGTTCCGACGCATTGACAGCACTGACTTCGTTTGATTGGCCTGGAAATATGCCGCAGTTGGCAAATGCCATGGAGCATGCCTGCTTTATGGCCCATTCAAACGGAACCGGCGCAGTATCTGTGCGCGAACTGCCTGATTACGCTAGGCTAACAACGCTTTCCGAGTTGACGGAGGCTGATGTTCCTTTAAGCGTGCACTCAGAAGAGATGGAACGTGTCCGTATTGCGGATGCACTGAAGCGAGCAGCTGGGAACAAAGCCAAAGCGGCACGTATGTTGAGTATTTCACGAGGTGCACTTTATTATAAAATGCGCCAGTATGGCCTAGAGTAACAACCATACCTCTCAACTAATAATCCTTACAACATAATAGATTAACAAAAGATAAATAAGTGCCCTATATTCCGCTGATCATACAGTGGAATATAGGGCACTTTATGTTTGTTCAAGCTTTAAATTGCTGTGCTTGTTTGATGAATTATTTAATATTTAGCCTCTCAGTCACCAATGCATCAACACATCTTCGGATGACTCACTTACGAATCACCTTCTATTTTCCTAGTCAGCTAGTTCCCTACGGAAGTCGGATCAGCTAAAGACGTAGATGTGGTTGGCCTGCTGACAGCTTTAGTTACCTCAATTATGATATAATCACCGAGCTGATCCTGGATCTCATAACCTAAATTGTTGCTCCGAAAAATTAGCTCGATTTCCTCTAAACTATGCCAAGTCCATCCTGACACATTGGCGAGATAAGAAATGTACTCTTTATGGTAGATTAAGATCAATCGCTTGGAAATACGGAACCATTCTTTGAACATTAAACCAGCAAGAGGTTCACTGATCATGCGGTAATAATCCGTCACAACAATCGTATCGAAATACCCCCGAGCATACGGTGTATCAACCCCGAGCAGATACACAACTTCCCTAGCAGCAAACCGTTCAGTATAAGCTTGGTGTATGTGTTTATTCTGGATGAAAATATGAGAAGTATGGAGCGCGGAAAGATGTGCAATACTGTCCTCACCAATAATAAGTGAGCATTCTGAACCGGCAATATAGTTAGCATTAAGTGTATCGATAAAGGAAAGCTCATATTCCGGCGTATAGTATTTCACAACGAGATGATTAAATTTAGAAATGACCTGATCGTAATGCATGTCAGCTGAATACGGATAAATTTCCGTATCAAACTGATAATTTTTTACGTGCATTTTCTTTCGATTAAGAAAACTCGACTTAATCTTAAGCTGCTTCTGATCATCTGAGCGGTGCGGCAAATGAAGGACACAAATATCTTCTGTCGCATGCATAACAGCGCCTTGTTTGTGAAGTTGATAAGAGAAATCCGTGTCCTCTGCTCCCCAGCCTTTAAACGATTCGTCAAAGCCACCAGCTTGCAGCACAATTTCCCTGGATGCGCTTATTGCCCCGCTCCAGCCCATCGTCCACGGTACATCCATCCGGTTTAAATTATTTTCAACTAGGTGAAAATGAGACGTTCTCATGTCCTCCCAAGCCGGATGGTACTTCAAACGCTCACTTATTTCTTGTAAATTGTGAGGTGTAATTCCATCTATTACCGACATGTCCTCTTTGTCCGGGTCTGTAAATGCACCAAGGATATAATGGTACAAAACAGTATTCTGGCTTAAGCCGATTCTCTCGGCGACACGATCCACAAAATGTGCTGGAATCACGATCCCGCAATCCAAAAACACAAAGATATCTCCCCTGCTCTCATTAACTCCTGTATTTCTTGTTCTGGAACGGCACGAGAATTTATCCCGTGGAATAAACAAATATTTTAACGCTTTAATTTTCGACACAAACGAATCTACTACCTCTTTAACAGGTTCTGTTGAGCCGTCATCCACAACAATTACCTCATACGCAATGTCGTCCCGATGCTGTTGCTCGCTAATAAACGCCAAGGTCCGCTCCAACTGCTCAACTTTGTTGTGAACTGGAATAATAATTGAAATATTCAATTGTACAGTCTCCCTCCACGATATATGTATCTATGTGTTTCATCCTGATGTATGAGTTAAAATAGAGCTGTGATGAAGGTGTTACTCGCAGTGAGCTTAGAAAGTGGGTAGGAAAAAATCTGAAGCACGGAGCAGAAGAGGTCGTCTTACATGTAATGATCAGTTTACTGGAATAGTAGTTATATCACTTCTAATAGGTTATCTTACTTAAACCACTAGCAACCTTGATCTATGCTCCTAGTACTAATTCTATATAATGTACTTTTTTTGTACAGCAATTCTGAATTTCTTAATCAAATCTTTAACAAACAGACAACAAGATGAGAATGTGATAGCTGCCTATCCATCGTATATTCATTAAGATACATAATGATCTGGCTCCATTATCCGCCTGCTTTCAAGCTGCTCAATCCGAAACAGAAGCTCGTCATTCTGCTCTTCCAGTAGCCTGATCCTCTGAAATATGCGATAACATATCCATGTAACCCCGGCTGCCAGCAACGCCGTAATCGTATACCACATGACGATCATCCTCCTTTCTAACTGGGGATTGTGGCTATTCCCATTCATCCTTGATGCGAAAACATACCATTCTAAACCAGTTCAAATACTTGAGATGCACAACGTGCGAAGATTTGTCGGTAATAAGTGTTCGATACATTAACCCTATTAAACACACAAGGACTGCAAAGACTGCCAGCAGCTCCATAAACGGCTATAAACTGTGGTCTCGCTTTCAGTTCCAATGCCTCCATTTTTTTGCCATAAAGTGGTGTTTTCGTTATTTTACCAGATTCATGCACTGCTGCATATACCTCAAGCGATTTCGATATCAGAGCAACTGACTTGCACAATTTAAAAAGCGAATTCGCGCAGGGGTCACGAATTCGCTTACCAAATTCATTTATATAAGAACTGGGGTTTGCAGCTAAAAAGTATACATCGTATTGCCTAGTTTCTCTCCATCTGACTTGTTACAAATTAACAGAGACATACTTTAATGCTTCTGCTGCAGGAACATAGTCGAGATGCAAATCTCGGGCAACTGCGTAATAAGTAACAGCGCCTCCTGCCGTATTCACGCCTGCCAATAGAGCTTTATGCTCCCGTAGTGCCTGTTCCAATCCTTTGTTAGCCATTAACAAGGCGTATGGAATCGTAGCATTTGTCAGTGCGATCGTCGATGTGCGCGGAACTGCTCCTGGCATATTGGCAACAGCGTAATGAACTACGCCATGCTTAACGTAAGTTGGATTGTCATGAGTTGTAATATGATCAACGGTCTCAAAAATGCCCCCTTGATCGATGGCCACGTCAACGACAACAGAGCCAGCCTGCATCGACTGAATCATCGCTTCACTTACCAGCTTAGGTGCCTTCGCTCCAGGGATCAGAACCGCTCCGATGACCAAGTCTGACTCGGCAACTGTTTCGGCAATCGTAAGCGGATTAGACATCAAAGTATGAATGGATGAACCGAATATATCTTCCAATTGCCGCAGCCTATCCGCATTCATATCGATGATTGTAACATCAGCTCCAAGTCCTATTGCAATCTTGGCAGCGTTCATACCGACGATACCACCACCGATGACAGACACTTTCCCACGTCTGACACCAGGTACACCTCCCAACAAAATTCCTTTTCCACCATGAGATTTTTCGAGAAATTGTGCCCCGATCTGGGCGGCCATCCGTCCCGCGACTTCACTCATTGGTGTTAATAAAGGCAGCGTCCGATTCACTTCAACTGTTTCGTACGCAATTGCTGTTACCCCATTCTCTGTCAACGCTTTCGCTAATCCAGGCTCTGCAGCTAGATGTAAATACGTAAACAAAATAAGACCTGATCGAAAATAAGCATATTCAGAAGGAATGGGCTCTTTCACCTTTAATATCATATCAGCCCGAAACCATACATCAGCGGCACTTGAACCTATTTCTGCTCCAGCCCTAATATAGTCTTCATTCGTAAAGCCACTGCCAGTGCCTGCGCCGTCCTCGATAAGGATGTCATGACCTGATTGATACAAAGCAACCACACCTGACGGTGTAATGGCAACTCGATTTTCATTATTCTTTAATTCCTTTGGCACACCAATCCGCATCTTCAAGCCTCCTGAAATTAAAGTCGTCTCTTTCCAGTATAAGGTAGTTTGCGATCCACTACCTTATCTTGATTTCCAAAAAAAATCACCTGTCTTTGTAGTTTTACACAAAGACAGGTGCCATATTGGTTACTTCCATTTATTTAGCTTCAACTCTAAATACATCGTTACTTTCTGATCCATATTATTCAAGTCGATATCACCGATCTCCATAATACGCTTTAAACGGTACATCAACGTGTTGGTATGCACATGCAGCACCTCTGCCGCCTTTTTCACATTACTATCTTGATTTAGAAATATTTCCAACGTATACAACAGATCGCTGTTATGTTCATCGTCATATTGCCAAAGCCGATTGAGATTCTCGTTGATGATCGGTTTACGTTCTCTATCCACAACCAACGTAGGCAGATAGCGATAATATCCCAATTCATTATAGTCATTTATGCCGCTCAGTGCTTCCGGATACTTATTTCTCATTTGAATGACAACTAACGCTTCTTGGTAGCTCTTCTCCACGGAGACGTACTGCTCATAAAACAAGCCCCCGCCTCTACGAACAGGCACAGCTCCAAAACGGAGCTTTAGTTGTGTAATAAATTTGCTGCATTCGTCTTTGTAATGCAGTTCTGCATGCTTTCCAACTCCGGGTGCGCACATCATAATTAAACGGTTATTGTGGATCACATGAAGCGCAATTCGAATTTGCTGGACCGTGCGAATGGTGTACTGGATCTGCTGGTTCAACTTATCGTTTATATCGGACTCGAACTCCAGTACAATCACTTGATACCGAGGTGGCAGCGCAATTCCTAATTGCGAGGCACGTTCTTTAGTTTCCGGCTCGGATTGGTTAGCATGAGTGAGCAAATGCCAAAAGAAATCATGGTTATGCTGTTCTTGCTTGCGATTCTGCGTCTGCAGTTGGACAAGCTTCGTTCGTGCAGCCTGTGCTGCTTGCTGCAGCAACTGCAGAGATGTCTCATTTGTACGTTGATTGTTATCTAATATATAAATATAGCCAAGTACATCCTGGTTATTGCGAATAGCTATCGCGATTCGATCACCTAACCCAACCTCACTTATTTGTGAGATTCGGATGGGTTCATGACTTGTCATGATCTGCTGAATAATCCCTTCTTTCCAAAGGGCACTTATGACATTTTCCGGAACTCGTCTTCCAATAATTGTAGCAATCCGAGCTGGGTCCGTCTCCGGATCATGCGAACTATAAGCCAACAGCTTGTGACTAGCGTCCTCGATCGTAACTGGACACTGCACAACTTCACTTATCGTATCTGCTATCGATTCTAGGCTGTCAAAATGTCGGTCAAACGGATTGTGATCAACACTCATACATTGTACTCCTTACACCAAAATGAACGACCCCATTGTAACATGCAAAAGCCGTGTTTTACTATGACATCTTGTAAATCCCTCCATGATATTAGAAGAAAATGAAACAAAAGTACAGTTTTAATTTCTTGTAATTGAATGGGGATAGTAGATTATCCCTGCTTCATACAGTATTTACTTGTTATTTCCAAGTAGACACAGTTCAAACAACCTTCCCAGCTAGTTCACTGTTCATAGGTACAAAAAGAATTGCTGAGCCTAATACGATTAAAATAAAATATAAAAAACACTGGAAGCATGCCAGTGCTTTATATATTCTTTAATTTAGTTGCTATAACATTTATTTTGAACCGTTCTCAATCAGAAGGTTTCTCTATGATAACAACGTTATCCCTACTTTATCGCGCCGCTTCTACGAACCGCTGTAATGCAGCGTCGCCTAGGTCTGCCAACATTAACAGTGACTCATAAGGGTTGCCTGCTAACTTTAAGTACTCCGCAAAAGCAGGCTCTGTCTTGAAACCAGCCCTCTTCATGTTAAGTATATCCTGCTTACCGTTCTCTCCTATGAGCTCCAGCAAACGCCATTCCACTATCATATGTCGAAAGCTGTTCTGAGTTGTCGTTGGGACTGGTTGTCCAAATATTTCAATATCCCAACCTTCATATGTAAAACTTATTGTAATATAGGGTTGTCCATTTATGACTCCTATAGCTAGATGTAAGGGCGAAAACGGACGAAGTCTCGCCTCCATCTCATGTCTGAAGCCATGCAAATCATGTACTTCACATGCGATATCAAGGTCACTGTGCGGTAGATCAATTTCCAGTGGAATCGTCCCCACTAATATGGGGGTGTAAGGGTCTAATATATCCATGATATGGGATGAGATCAGAGCTTTGTACGCTTCCTGCTGTCGATAAGTCCCGATGCGCAAATAACCGATATTGAGAAACTTTAGCATCTTTTTCACAAATTCTCCTCTGACTGCACTTAACTTCAGTTCGATTCCGTTCCTATTCGCATTCGACCTCATCAGACAACAATCGTTCAGCCCTTGCGATTGCTGCTACAGTCGCTGCAAGCGCTTCGTGATCCTTTTTAATCTCACCCAATCGTTTGGCTTCCTTTAAGAAGGAAAGCGCCTCTTTATAATGACCCTGATCAACCTTCACTTCACCAGTTACATAATAGATAAGATCTAACAAATCGACTGCAATATGCTCGCGTTCCAACGTTGTTTTTAAGTACGACAGTATGTCAGCTGCTTCGTTATATTCGCCCTTCCAATGTAGAATGCGAGCGAGCCGGATTTTGTTAACGTATACACCTCTTGGCCGTTTCTCTTCCCGATATGCGCCGATCGCCAAACGTGCGTACTTTTCGCCTTCATCCAGCTCACCTAGAATCCGCAAGTAGATGCTAATTCGCCCTGCCGTAATCTCATCTTCCGTCTTTTCATAATGAGCAATCATTGCTGCAACGCCCATTCGCATCTGCTCGGGATTAGTAGCTACTTCGCGATATCTCTCATCCCTGCTATAGGACATGTCGTATGTGATAACCCGGTCTTGTTGAACGTGTTGACTCATAAACAAGCCTCCATTAATTTAAATAATTATGAGATTCATTGCAGAAAAGCTAGGAACACCGCTGGCACTACAGGCCAAAAGTCTATATAGCCTATCTGAAAGTCATAAAATACACCATAATAAAAAATGTTTCAAATTGGATTAGTACCCAATGTAAAGCCGACCCCTAGCATATTACGTACAGTAATCCCTGATTACGGTTAAACAAACCCCACAATATATATCATATAGTCATTATATCGGCCCCATTGTTCTCGAAATCGAGATACCTGTTAGGCCTTATCGTCTAGTTTACGTTACCCAACAACGATCCTTCTGTTGCTATCCTATATTCACGTATTTCATTGGATATGTGTAATGGTCGCGAAATGTGCACCTAGCGCGTATTCAGCCTGTGCACTGTCAACAGACAGCTAAATGAACAATGGTTACACGGAGAATGTTGATTACATATTATTGTGTGCAGCATGACCCTCTGGTTAACAACATCTGACCAAGCAAGGTCAACTGTGTCCATGCATAGCGGATACGTGCGGGGAGCATATGCAGTAATAGTGTGCGCTAATATATAGCGGGTACAGTAAAGTTATCAAGCACACAGCGAATGTACGGCAAAATAGGAAGATCATCCGAAATACTGAGGTTACTCCTTACAAACACACATTTCTTTTGGGTGTTATTTCCTTTTTGCAACATGTTATTTACTTTAGCACATAATACTCTTCTTGAACATACGTTAGATTTCAGATTTAACGATAACAATTGTGAATGAATTTGTAGCATTGTACATTTTTAATGTAGGACAAAATAATAAAATAGCGAATCGCTGGCGCTTAATATGATGACGAGACCTGTTATTTTCCACTCTGTCTTTATAATGTATCGTTTATTCACTGCAGCGCTTACACGATCGTTACTGACTAATATGCAAACAGCAATACAAGCTTAAAGATTAGCTTCAGTTTATGGCTGCACAGGCTGTTCAGGTACAAGGCTGGATAGGAAAAAGAGCCCAGACTATGTCGCAGTCAGAGCTCTCATAAGAAGACGTTATTACGACTGAGGTAGGTCTCAAGTCATTCATTACCTACTTACGTCCGTACCGATTTCTTGCATCTCCACTTGTTCTAACGCTTGATCCCAAGATGGCAGCGGATCAGGAAAGGAACTCCAATCCAGCTCTACTTCATCTACACGCAGCACACAGTCTTCTAGTCGCTTGTTCATCACTTCACGATCCAAGTCTATGCCGATACAGACGAGTTCCGTCATCCGATCCCCCCAACGCGGCTCCCAGTTCGCCGCCAGATCCGGCTCCGCATCCAGATAGATCTGCCGTTCATCGTCAGGCAAGGCCGCAATCCAGTAGCCCGCAGGACCAAAGCGGATTGAAGCCCCGGCCTGACTGATGGATGCTGCGATATCATTCCGCGAGGCAATCCATAATGTGCCTTTGGCACGTATGATCGCTTCCGGCCATTCCTCAAAGAGAAGACCTAACCGTTCGGGATGGAATGGGCGACGACTCCGGAATACCATGGATCCAATGCCGTACTCCTCTGTCTCCGGTGTATGCTCTTCACGCTGTAATTCCTGCATCCACCCTGGGGAAATGCTAGCTGCCTCAAAATTAAACAAATGCGTATTAAGGATATCATTTACATCCACTTGGCCTTTAACGGTGCGTATAATCCGCGCCCTTGGCTGCAGCTTGCGCATGAGCTGCTCCAACTGATCGAGCTCCTCCGTTTGAACCATGTCACACTTGTTTAGCAGCAGTACATCACAGAACTCGATCTGATCAATAAGCAGGTCCACTACGTCACGCTCATCTTCATGGCCGACTGCCTGCTGGCGCTCCAGCAGACTGTCACCCGATGAGAAATCATGCCAGAAGCGATAAGCATCTACTACAGTAACCATTGTATCCAACCGGCACTGCTCTGATAAATCAATCTTCAAGTTGTCATCCATGTAGGTGAAGGTTTGGGCGATCGGAATTGGCTCCCCCACTCCAGTCGACTCGATTACAATTGCATCAAATCTACCTTCCTCAGTCAATCTTCTCACTTCTTGAAGCAGATCATCACGAAGTGTACAGCAGATACAGCCATTGGACAGCTCAATCAGCTTTTCTTCTGTACGTGACAAAGCAGAGCCTGACTTAATCAGCTTTGCATCTATATTTACTTCGCTCATATCATTCACAATCACTGCGACACGCATCCCCCCTCGCTGCTTCAGGATATGGTTAAGCACTGTCGTCTTACCAGAACCTAGATAGCCGCATAACACCGTGACAGGAATCGGCTCATAACCGCCTCCCACTTTCCATTCACTATTACTCATACTTATCATCCCTTCTATTTATTCGTAATTATTACGATTAACAACTTAACAGAATTTTATCCATCTCTCAAACAAATGTCAAGCTCAACATAACAAAAAGCCCGCCCCCAGAGGGGACAGGCTCTTTGTTAACTTAAGTTACTCCGTACTATCAGCCGCTCTCTTGAGCTCTACTTTACGGATTCGATGTCTTTCCTTTTCCAAAATCGTAAATTCTACACCCTCTACCGTAATCTTGCTGCCACGCTTTCCATCTGGGAAACGATCATACAACCATCCGGCAATTGTGTCGAAATCAGCGCTTTCAAGATGGGTACCCAACAAATCATTCACTTCTGACAACAGTACTTTTCCATCGACACGATAATGACCTTCTGCCACTCGCTCTACTTCAGCGCGCTCTTCAGCATCAAATTCGTCCCTAATCTCACCAACGATCTCTTCCAATATATCTTCTATCGTAATCATGCCCGATGTTCCCCCGTATTCATCGACGAGAATCGCCATATGCGCACGTTCCAATTGCATCTTGCGCAGCAGCTTCTTGACAGGCATCGCCTCTGATACCGTCATGATCGGCTGAACCAGTTGCTCAACCGGGACGTCTGCAATCATCTTGTAATCAAGGAACATCTGCTTCGTATTGACCATACCAATGACGTTATCTTTATCCTCTTTAATGACTGGATAACGTGTATATTCTTCTTGCTTCATAATGTCCATATTTTCATCGACAGTAAGATCAGCGTCCAGTGCAATCATATCTGTTCGAGGAACCATAATTTCTTTCGCTAACAAGTCATCAAATGCAAATATGCGGCTCACATAACCATACTCCGTATTGTTGATCTTCCCGCTCTCAAAGCTCTCACTTAAGATGATCTGCAGCTCTTCCTCTGAATGGGCTTCTTCGTGCTCGCTAGCAGGTTTCATACCGAACATGCGTGTAATCGCATTGGCAGAGCCATTCAGCATCCAAATAAACGGATACATAACTTTATGGAAAATGATAAGCGGCTTGGCAAAGAGTAGGGTCACTTGCTCTGCTTTCTGAATAGCTGCTGTCTTTGGCGCCAATTCACCAACCACAACGTGCAGAAACGTAATTAGAACAAATGCTACAATAAACGACAATACTTTGTTGATCTGCTCCGGAAAACCAGCAATTTCGAACAACGGATGGAGCAGCTTTTCAACGGTAGGCTCACCCAACCATCCTAAACCAAGTGCTGTAATCGTAATGCCTAGCTGACAGGCGGACAAGTAGCCATCCAGATTGCTAATCACCTTCTTGGCGGCTAATGCATTAGCCTTGCCTTCCAGCACCAGCTGATCGATACGACTTGTTCGTATCTTAACGATGGCAAACTCGGCTGCTACGAAAAATGCAGTCATTGCAATTAATACAGCGATAAGAATAAATTCTAGGGTGGGAACTTCCATTGTTAAATGATTCTCTCCTTTGAGATACCTATTTTTAAGTTCATTTGAACTTATTATATGAACTTATCTACAGAATCACAACGTCTGAATCGGTTCATATTAAGTCATAATTAACCCGTAGCGGTGGTTATTGAATCCCTGAGCGGTCGGTATGCTTTCTATTTCCCTTTGACTTGCGATTAGTCGTCTTTGTATGATGTAAGGGCAGTTCTTAGCAGGTATGACAAGCAAACTTGATTGTACGCTCGCCTAGTGCTACCGTTAATCATATATCGCATACGCTGTGTGTATGCGCGGAAGGAGGCAAGCAATGGAGTCCTTTATGCTAACTCGGAAGCAAATGTCCGCACTGCTTCAATTTTTGTACCGTTCTCACTCAGGAGAATCAGCCGAGTCCGCAGCCAGTGGCAAAAGCCCGCTACTAATCCTCCAAGAAGTGTGGCGCCGATACCAGCAATTCAAAGGCACTGATTCCGCAAGTATGACAATGATGCCGTCCAAGCTTCCTATCATATTAGAGAAATTGATTCGAAGTAACCTTCATACTGAGGGACTATCGCTAAATGAAATCGTGTCACTGGGCAATCAGGTTGAATATACGAGCTTTTCCATTACATCGATACAGAATTGGGTTAAACGGGATATCAAAGAATTGATCTGTTCTCCACGCGTTGGGAAAAAGTATGACTTGCAGCAAGCTGCTATCATCCTGATTGTAGAGGATCTACGGGCAACGCTGAGCTTTGAAGCGATACGGCAGCTCTTGTCCGTATTGTTCGAACAACAGGAGCATGATGGAGATTACCCGATTCGCCCGTTAACTTTTTATCAGATCTACTCTTCTTTATATGAGGAGCTCGATCAAAATAATGATCAGGTGCTGGACGTTCACGGTCATGATCCGCTGCGTCTTCATCATGACGATGTACTGGAACTTATTATCGTCAAGAAAACAGATGAATATATGACAAAGTGTGCCCAAATTCAGGACAAACATCGCATCCTGATTCGAAATGCATTGGTGATCGCAATTACTTCCGTGCAGACGACGTACTTTCAGCACCTAGCTAAGCGCTACTTGCATACGATGATGCTGACTCAGCCTGATCATTTCACCTCGCCTTGACGACAGCACCATTTAAGTCTGAGCCCAGTCAAGGTTTAAACAATACGCTTCAGCAGGACTCGCATCTATGAAATTAAAGGCAGTCGCATTTATGAAATGCGACTGCCTTTTGGTTGTAAACTGTTAACTCAAAGATTGAACGTGGGTTAATTTATCTGGATTCAGCACGATATATTTGCCTTTTATGCAATCTTCTGCAGGCTCAAATGAAACATTGTCTGAGGTCAAAGCGTGTATAAATTGCTCCACGGTATCCGAAGTGTTGCTGTTAGGATCAGTAATAGGAAACTCCATTTCGAAAGCGACGGAAGCATCGTGCCGCTCCTTATCAAGCTGCGCGGTTATAATATGAATAACACGCTTGGCCTCGGCTTACATCAATAACTTGCATTGGGCGTTTCTCATTCCAATCTAGTCTTCCCCTATCACGTAAATTATTGTTCGCCATGAAAACGGTTAGAGATTAGATTTTGAGACAGTTCATGTAACTATCCTATAAAAACAGCCTGGCATAAGCCAGGCTTCATTCTCGCTATTTTTTTCTCCATAATGCCGGAACATTGGCAGGCTCCCAGCCCAGCAAAGAAGTATGGCCTTGTACACATACATATACCACGTTGTTGTATGTTACCTCATCGTTTGTCTTATAAGCAGTGCCCGCTTTCCAGGCTGTAGTACCACTCGCTGTATCGGTTGTCACTTGAATCGTTGCTGCCGGAGACACATTTCCAGCCAGATCTTTTGCTGTTATCGAAAAAGAATATAGCGTATTAGGAGTCAGTCCTGAGATTTGAACAGTTGGTGCAGCTTGATTCACTGTTTGTGCTCCGTAACTCACCAAGTATTCAACAACTCCTACATTATCAGTGGACGGTGTCCAGCTTAATGTTACACTAGTAGCCGACTTGGCGGTAACTTGCACGTTGCTTGGTACCGTTGGAGGAATGTGGTCATCACCGTTCTCCACAAGTGTTTTCACCTGAATTTCAAGACTTGGGGAAGATATATTCCCTGCCAGATCCCTTGCTCTAACGTTAAATGAATAGGTAGTATCTGCGGCTAATCCTATCGCTTGATAAGTTGTTCCTGTAACCGTGGCTGTCTTTACGCCGCCCTGATATACATCATAAGCAATAACACCTACGTTATCCGTCGAGGCACTCCAGGCCAGTTTGACGCTATTTGAGGTAACCCCGTTTGCCTGAAGATTAGCTGGTACGGATGGCGGTTGTGTATCAGGCCCCGTCTGATAGCTGTCGAGATAAGTCCGATGCTTGGAGGAAAACTCAAAGTTATTGAATTTGTCCCAGTTAATCGACCATGTCATCAAGCCCCTAATCCCCGCGTAGCCTGCCGGATTAGCCAGCTTATAACGCCCATTAAAGGATTGGCCCTTCATTAAGTAATTCAATCCTTTCTGTACTTCCGCTACGCTCGTATAGCCCCCGCCTGCGTTAACGTTCGCCGGAAGTCCGATTACAACTTGATCCTGACGCAGCGCCGGGAACACCAAATTGGGGTTGTTTGCAACTGTAAATCCGCTTAATACCATGTCAGCCATTGCAACATGGAAGTCCGCATCCCCCATATTGTAGTAAGTGCCGTCCAAAGCTGTGATTGGACCTGAATTATAGTGCTGTACTTGAAGCCAATCCAATATGTCACGTAATCCATAAATTACAGGCAAGTATGCTCCTGCTCGGCTATCGATACCATTTCCGTTGCCACCATAGAAACTGTGCCCGACCTGAACAAAGAAGGTCTCAGGTGCCATCGTCACCATAAAGGAATCCCCAAAGTGGTTGTGCAAGCTTCGAACAGCCGAAATTAGATTCGTAATAACAGGTGTCGTCGGACTGCGAAAATCTTTATCCCCCACGTTCAAGTATAAAGAATGACCTTCAAAGTCGATATCCAAACCATCGAAGCCGTACGAAGATATAATGTTTGTCATTGAATTTACAAAGTTATTTTTAGCTTGTTCCGATACGAGCTGCACCTGGCCATTGGCTCCACCAATGGAGATCATCACTTTTTTACCTTGTGTTTGCAAATACTTCACGTCTGCTTTGAAATCCGCTTCTGTGTAGTTGTAAGGTGTAAAGCCTATCGTCCCTCCGGATGGACCACTCACCGGCTCCGCAAAGGATATATTAATCACATCAAAGTTGGGCGAGACATCGCGTAGACGGATAAATCCGGAGCCGTTATCAAAGTTGTGCCAATAGCCGACAATCACTTTTTTGTCGGCTGGCAGCGCAGCAGTAGTTGGCTGGGCTAGTGCTGACTGGCTTGAGAGGGACAGAAAAGCGGGCGATAAGCCCGCTCCTCCGATTATTGTTGCTCCTGCTGATTCTGTCCGTTCAGTAGGCACAATGAGTGCTGGCGTCGAGCTGCATGGACCGATTAGTTTCCACACACCCCAGTCTCCACCTTGATCCGGACGTTCACCTTTCGTCCACCATTTTGCTTCATACACATTGCCGTTGTAAGTTACGCGATTGCCCCCCGTGTATACCGCAGCTGCATCCCACGCAGACGCACATACACCACCACTGTTTGCGTTGGTAGTCACTTGTATCGTAGCTGCTGGGGAGACGTTGCCCGCCGCATCCTTCGCCACAATTGTAAACGTATAAGCTGTATTTGCGCTTAATCCTGTTATGGCCGCGCTTGTTCCAGCAGCAGTCACTGTAGTCGGGCCATATGTGACCGTGTACCCTGTCACGCCTACATTGTCTGTCGATGCCGTCCAGCTCAAATTCACGCTATTTGACGTCTTTGATACGACGGTGACATTAGTTGGCGCTGTTGGCGGTGTCACGTCCGGCACACTTCCACTGTCGGTAGTCACTTGTATCGTAGCTGCTGGAGAGACGTTGCCTGCCGCATCCTTCGCTGCAATTGCAAATGTATAAGCTGTATTTGCGCTTAATCCTGCTATGGCTGCGCTTGTTCCAGCAGCAGTCACTGTAGTCGGGCCATATGTGACCGTATAGCCCGTTACCCCTACATTGTCTGTCGATGCCGTCCAGCTCAAATTCACGCTATTTGACGTCTTTGATACGACTGTGACGTTAGTTGGCGCCGTTGGCGGTGTCACGTCTGGCACACTTCCACTGTCGGTAGTCACTTGTATCGTGGCTGCTTGGGAGACGTTGCCCGCCGCATCCTTCGCTGCAATTGCAAATGTATAAGCTGTATTTGCGCTTAAACCTGTTATGGCTGCGCTTGTTCCAGCAGCAGTCACAGTAGTCGGGCCATATGTGACCGTATAGCCCGTTACCCCTACATTGTCTGTCGATGCCGTCCAGCTCAAATTCACGCTGTTTGACGTCTTGGATACGACAGTGACATTAGTTGGCGTCGTTGGCGGTATCACGTCCGGTGGTGTAACTCCTCCACTTAAGTCATTTATCAATTTATTTTGCAGCGTCTTATTCCGATCGCCGCTTAAATCCCAGATCATTGCTCCCCCAAGGCCCTTCGTCTTCAGGAAGCTAACTTTGTAACCAAATGACTCCACATCATCGTACGAAATATAGGTTTTATTTGATTTGTTGTACAGATAGGGAACTTTGGAAGCATCATTCCAATAACGCACATACCCATTTTTATTGATATAGTTCGCCTCAAGATCGTAGAAATCAAACGACCCCTTCTCCCATGTGCCTACCTGAGCGGCTCCCGTACATTGCTGATATTGGCCGTTAGCTGCATCTGTACATCCGCTCATCCCACGTCCATAAAGAGGCATGCCCAGCACAATCTTGCTCGCAGGGACACCTGCATTCAAGTGCCCTTGAACGCCTTGCTCTACGTTAAAAGTTTGCGCATTAGGCAGACCCGCTGCAGTTGCAAGCGGATCATAATAAAGAGGCGCGTTATGCCCGCTCATCTTCTGCCATCCACCATTGAAGTCATAAGTCATAATGTTAATCCAGTCTACGACGTTGGCAATCTGCCCAAGCTCAGTATTGCTTGCATAGGTTGGGCTTGCACCTGAAGCAATCGTGAGCAGATACTGTTTACCATCGACTGTACCCGCGGCGTCCAGCTTCTCACGAATTGCCTGTAAGAGCAGGGTATAATTATGTTTATCTTCAGGCCGAGCGCTGTTGCCGATCAAGCCTCCCCCAACAGGGTATTCCCAGTCCAGATCCACCCCGTCAAAGTTGTAAGTGCGTATGAAGTTAACAGCAGAATTAGCAAACACTTCTCGTGTCGCAGCGGTTGCCGCTACATCAGAGAAACGGTTCGACCACGACCACCCGCCTACAGAAATGATCGTCTTCAAGTTCGGATTGGCCTGCTTGAGCAGCTTTAATTGTTTAATATTTCCACGTATAGGTTCATCCCATTTATCTCCGGGAAAGCTCTTCTGCACGTCAATCCACGGATCACCCAAAACAATCGTTCCATTAGGTACGTTAATATTGCCGTTAGCATCTTGGCAAGCCCAAGTTTGTGTATTCGGACTTGTCGGATCTGGATTGCCGTGACGTCCATTCCAGCAAATGTCCGCAAAGGCATAGTTAATATGCGTGACTTTAGTGGTATCAATAGAACTCACTTGATAATTCCGGCCATACGCTCCCCATGAAGGATAGTAACCGATAACCTTGTACGATGAAGCAGCCGCAGCCACCGTCTGTGCAGGGACAAATGAAACTACCAATACGGATAACATCATGGCAAATGCGAGTAGAGTAACGGCAGATTTACGAATCAAAGCCGTTCGAGCAAACATCATTAAATTCCTCCTTTGTAGTTGTAATGCACGCTGTCGTCCCTCTTGGAACAACTGCAAATAGTGTAGAGTTAGTCAAAATCACCTCCAATTTTGAGTGGGCGGCAAAAGCAGCCTGCCGCTTATATGCAGCAGCCTGCTTACTCAGACGAACCTATTAACTGAGATCGTCTGGCAAACGGGCTGATCAGCATCAGATGTGAGAAGCACAAAAAAGAATAAATGGGACAAGTGGTTGTAAGCGATTACAAAGATACTTAGTAGAAGTCGCATTTTTAACAGGAGTGTCAACACATTAATGTATTTATTGAGGGATTTGGCTTACTTGCGAGAAGAAGCTGAGTTACGGTTTACACCTTCATTTTCAATGAATATCGGTCTCAGCGAAAGGGATAACATTATATAAAAAGGGGTAACTTTATCCAGTTCCGGTTTTTTATCGACATGTCAAAAAACCTTTCTTGCATGCACCAAGACGATGCCTTGCAGAAAGGTTATTAGATGACAGACTATCCGTGACAGGAAGGTTATAGAATGATTTATTTATTGCTTGAGGTCAAATTGTCCAGACGTTGTCTTTACGTAGAATAAAGCTGCATCTGCTTGTGCGTTGTTCAGTATACCTTCAACTTGTCGCTTTTCTTTGTTCGTAATGGTAAATGGAACGTCTATTTTCATATTGTCCCACTTGGTATCAGCTTTCAATCTCGCCTTGGCGTCTTTTGGCACAGTTATTGTAACGTTACCAGAACTCGTCTCCGCTGACAACGGTTTATCTAGCTTTGCTAAAGTGATCATGACGTTGCCTGATGTGGCTTTGATGGCTGCATCGGCGGCTAACTTATTTACTTCGATATTACCGGAACTCGACTCAGCCTCGAATTTATTCCCTTCAAACTGGTCAATCTTGATGTTACCTGAGGATACATGCGTACTTAAATGATCGGTTTCCAACCGCTGCAAGTCAATGTTGCCCGAAGAAGCCTGAACTGACAATTGCTTGTAGCGACGACTTGGCAGCTCGATATCCAGCGTAAGATCATTAGCTGTAACTAGCATGCTGTTTGAACGTTTCAACTGGATATTCAGATTAGACCCTTCGGCATCCACACGAAGCAGCTTCTCCATTTCTTTCTCGTCTCCACTTAATTTCCCAGTTAGGTGCACCTTTGCTTCCTCTACATTCGCAGCTGTAACCTTTATATTGGCACTAAACGCTTGGATAGACACAGCGCTAACATTTGTGACACTGGCATTCATTTGCACATCAACAGTAGTGCTGTTTAACATCGTGATGCCATCACAGGAGGACAAACTAAGCACGATAACAACAAACAAAATGAAATGACCTATTTTCTTAACAGCACTGGTCAATTTCATCCCCCTCTCCCATGTAATTTCCTTCATTTCAAGGATCAAGCATAAGACGACTGCCTTACATCTCGCCCCTTCAACCTGATCTGACAATTAGTAATGACTTATTACCTATACTATATGTCTAGACAAAATACATTTTAATTCCATATTTGGGCATTAATTTAATTTATAAGCAAAAAAAGAAACCCTATGAGTACGCATTGGGGTTAATACCGTAATAACCCAAATGGTGAACAGGATCTGCCTAAACCGAGACACTAGAACTTACATACACTGCTGTTAAAGGAGTGACCTGTATGCCGAACTACCGCATTATTATCGACTTATCCGATCGAAGTTTATATTTGCTGGACAATAACATTGTTGTCCGCAGTTTTCCCGTAGGAATTGGCAGGATGGTGACAGCAACACCAGAAGGCGATTATGTCATTATTAATAAGCAGCCGAATCCAGGCGGACCTTTTGGCGCATTTTGGATGGGGTTATCCAAGCCTCATTACGGCATCCATGGTACAAATGATCCTTCTTCCATCGGACACATGGTGTCTCACGGGTGTATCCGTATGTACAACCCCGACGTACTACTGTTGGCGAGTATCGTTCCTGTTGGGACCCGAGTTACCATTCGCCCCTGATAAACGGAAGGGGCCGCCAGTAAGCACTGAACGCTTACCCAGGCAACCCCCTTATTCGTCACGGCGTGCAGCAAACTTACTTATGCTTGCGCCAGTCCATGCTGCTGTTATTCAGCAAATATTCAAAGTTGTTATCTAACTGCTTCTGCTCTGCTTTGCGGGCTTCTTCAAGCCGCTTCCGCTCGTCTTCCTTCTGCTTCACTTCTGTTGCCTTCAGTTCTTCAGACTGCGCCTTTAACTTGTTTAACACCTCGGGACTGAGCAAGTCTTTAAGTGTGGCCGGCTTCTCTTCCGAAACAGGTTTAGCATACGGTGCTGGACGCTTACTCTTAGCCTTTGCCATTATGAAGTTCACCTCAATTCATATCTACTTATTATACCAGTATATACACGGCAATCGGAAGGTGCAGATTCTTTGCTTATTCTTAAATAAAATAAAAAACCTTGGCAGCTCACGCTGACCAAGGTTATCTTTATTTAAAGGAAGATAGTCTGTGATTAGATGACTAAAACATGCGCAGTAATGCGATAAGCAGTACGCCTGTCACCATCGCCCAAAGCGGGCTCTTCGCAAGCCATGAAGTAATTGCGGCTACAATTACGGCGATGTAAAATGCCCATTCAATCTTGCCATCCACTGTTGGATGATAAAAGACAGAAGGAGCAACCAACGCGGCAAATACACCAATCGGTACATAACGGAAGCCTCTTTCGATGTCAGGCGACATCTTGATATAGCGGCTAAGCGCAAAACCTGGGTATCGGGTCAAATATGTAGCAGCAGCCGCTACGCAAATGACAACTAATAGAGTCGAGGATATCACTTCGATTTCACCCCTACTACAAACGCGGCAACGGCTCCGGCAAATACAGCGCCGGATGTTCCTACCCATTGGTAAGCAACCACTGAAGCAATAACCGCTAACGCCGCAGCCAAGTAGTGGCTGCGCTGTTTTAACAGTGCAATGAGCAGACCAAGGAAGGCGGCAGTGAATGCAAAGTCAAGACCATATCGAGTCGGGTCTTGAATCAGACCACCCAGCTGATACCCTGCAACCGAACTTAATATCCATGACAGAAATACAATAATTCCTGCTCCAGCAAAGTAACTTACGCTAAGCTTGCTCTCCTGCGCTTGAATCGTTCCTACACTGTAGCTCTCGTCCGTAATGATATGTGACATCCATAAGAGGTGCCCTCGGCGGCAATCATCTAGATCCCGGCCTAACGACAAGCCATAAATAACATAACGGGCATTAATAAGAAACGTGCTGATGGCAATCGCCCATAATGTAGCATCCTGCTGAAGCAAAGACAAAATGGTAAATTGTCCTGCCCCGGAAAACACAAACATAGACATTGCAACCGTTTCCCACAATGTGAAATGATTAGCATTGTTTGCAAGCGCTCCAAATGCCAGCCCATACGTAAACACGCTAAGAGCAAGCGGAAACACATCAAAAGACGCCTTCACAAACCCTTTTCGCGAGGGGACATCTTTTGTTATTCTAGATGATACATAGCCTGCCATCCGTGACTTCTCCCTTGATATGCTATAATAACTGCCAAGATATAATATAGCATACTTAAAGGAACGGTCAACCCATTTTATTGACTAAATATAATCATTTTTTCAGATGCCTGTTTATTATTAATCATATCGTCATTTAATGGAGGTAATTATGGAAAAAGACCTTATTTCAGATCGAATTGGCAAGCGGCTCCGCCATTATCGACAACAGCTAAACATGACACTCGATGATCTAGCTGAACTTACCGGAGTGAGTAAGCCAATGCTGGGACAAATCGAACGCGGCACCTCC
Source organism: Paenibacillus sp. ACRRX (assembly GCF_022346885.1). Lineage (GTDB taxonomy): Bacteria > Bacillota > Bacilli > Paenibacillales > Paenibacillaceae > Paenibacillus_B. The sequence goes on along the minus strand of NZ_JAKRNK010000001.1, from coordinate 468,019 downwards.
AATCCGACGGTAGCTACACTTTGGAAGATTGCATCTGGACTACAGGTTCCATTAACGGCATTTATTCTTGAGAATCCTTCATTGAAGGTCGTGCGGGCAGATGATCAGCCTCAGTTTCGGGAAGACAACAAGCGCTTTGAAGCTCATAATACCTATGCGGCGCCTGGCATCTCAATGGAGACGTTTCGTGCGCGCTTACTGCCTGGGTGCGCTTACGTTTCTGAACCGCATGGACTTGGTGTCATTGAGTCCATAACGGTGTTTTCAGGTACGCTCACACTCGAAATTGGGCCAGAGACCAGTACGTTAGAAAAGGGAGATGCAATCTCCTTCTCGGCAGACACGGGGCACGTGTATCAAAATAATACCAACGATGTGTGCGAAATATCGGTAGCTATACTGTATTCGAACGTCACGACTACAAAGACGTCCATCTAGCCCTTGTCTCTGCTCGACGGTTTGCACCCCAGTTTACACAACGAGCCCTTGGATGATCGCTATTGATCCTCCAAAGGCTTGTTTGTCATTTCGTGTAACTTGAGTCTTACTTGATATCTCAGCCGTTATCACAATCTTTCACATCCGAATCATAACCTGCTATTAGATGACTACTGAATGCGGAATCGCCTCCAATGGATAATGACAAGCAACTTGGCGATCCGCTGTCATCGTGACAAGCTCGGGCGATAGGACACGACACTTGTCCTGCGCGTAAATACAGCGCGGATGGAACCGGCATCCCGACGGTGGGTTGGCAGGAGAAGGAACATCTCCTTGCAATACAATCCGTTCCTGCTTCCGGTGCGGAGAAGGTCGTGGAATAGCCGACAACAATGCAGCTGTGTAAGGATGCCTCGGATTAGCAAACAACTCCTCCGTACGGCCAACTTCTACCAGCCTGCCCAGATACATCACGCCGATGCGATCTGATATATGACGGACTACATTTAGTCCATGCGCAATAAAGAGGAACGTTAATCCGAGTTCCTTTTGGAGCTTCATCAATAGATTTAATACTTGCGACTGGACGGACACATCCAATGCTGACACCGCTTCATCCGCTACAATAAAGCGTGGATTTAACGCTATTGCCCTGGCGATGCCGATACGCTGCCGTTGTCCACCTGAGAACTCATGCGGATAACGATTGCGCCTTGTCGCATCCAAGCCTACCAGTTCCATAAGTTCCACTACTCTTTTATCAATCTCCGCAGCCGATACTTGTTGATGAACACGTAAAGGCTCACCGATAATATCCCGAATATGGAACCGTGGGTTGAGCGATCCAAACGGATCTTGGAAAATAATTTGCATATCCTGCCGCAAATGACGCAACTGCTTCGCATTCATTTGCTGTACGCTTCGGCCATCAAAGAACACTTCCCCGCTTGTCGGCTTCTGCAGCTGTAAAATTGCCCGCCCCAGCGTTGACTTCCCGCAGCCGGATTCGCCAACAAGCCCGAATGTCTCCCCCTGATGAATACCAAAGGTAACATCGTCCACTGCCTTCACATGACCGATTACCCGATTCAACAGTCCTGTCTTGATTGGAAAATACTTTTTAAGATGTTGGACATCAATAAGCGGCTGTTGTGTCATGAGCGGTGCACCTCCGTAACGGAATCAACTGGATTCGTTGCTCCCTCAGAGCCATAAAGCAAGCAGGCGACGTAATGATCCGATCGATATTCATTTAGTCCTGGCTCTTGCTGGCGACATTTATCTTCCGCCTTTACGCATCGAGGGTTAAAGCGACATCCCGCAGGAAGGTTATTAATGCTGGGTATCGTTCCTGGGATCGTATACAACTCCTCGCCTCGTGTGCCCTCCAATCCCGGAATGGAATTAAGCAGGCCAATCGTGTAAGGATGTGACGGATGATCAAAAATATCCAGAACCGTTCCCTCTTCCACGATCTTGCCTGCGTACATTACCGCGATCCGGTCGGCCATCTCTGCCGCTACCCCCATATCGTGGGTAATGAGTACAATCGCCATACCTAGCTCATCCTGCAAGCGTCGCAGCAGTTCTAGAATCTGAGCTTGGACCGTTACATCTAGTGCGGTTGTAGGCTCATCGGCAATTAACAGCGCGGGCTTGCATACCAGCGCCATCGCTATCACAACCCGCTGCCGCATCCCGCCCGACATCTCATGCGGGTATTGCTTGGCGCGCAGCTCCGGGTCAGGTATCCCGACCATATGCAGCATATCAACGGCTTGCCGCCATGCCTCTGGGCGGCTAATCCGCTGATGCAGCTGTAGGCTCTCCGCGATCTGGTCGCCAATTGTAAAGACAGGATTAAGCGCAGACATCGGGTCCTGAAATATCATCGCAATTCGCTCGCCGCGAATCTGAATCATATCTTTCTGTGACTTGGCAGCCAGATCATCTCCATTAAAACGAATACTGCCCTCAAAGATCGTTCCGCCAGCATAATTGACGAGCCGCATAATGGATAGCGAGGCGACACTTTTGCCACTGCCGGATTCTCCTACGATACAGAGGGTCTTGCCCTTTTCCACGCTGAGGGATATTCGGTCCGTGGCTTTGGCAATCCCTTTCTCAGTTACAAATCCCGTGGTCAAATTTTGGATTTCAAGAAGTTTTCCCGCCATTGCTGTAACCTCCTGCGTGGAATTTTCACTTTCTTGCGCGGGTCAAATGCGTCGCGAATGCCATCCCCGATAAAGTTGACAGCTAGGACGACTAAAAAGATGCACAGCCCAGGATAAAGCGCTTGCATGGGATCTACCAACATAAATTGCTGTGCGTTGCTTAACATGAGTCCCCAACTCGTATCCGGAAGCTGGACACCTAATCCCAAATAAGATAATCCTGACTCGGCTAATATGGCCCCCCCTACCATTAACGTAGCGTTAACGATAATTGGAGCTGTTGAATTACGGAGCAAATGCCGCCCAATAATAGACCAACTTGATACACCAATTGCTCTCGCCGCCTCTACATACTGCATCTCACGAAGCTGCAGGAACGTACCACGAACGAGCCGCGCAGAACCCATCCAGCTTGTAAATCCCATGATTATGATCATGTAGCTGAACTTAGAACCAAAAATAGAAAGCACCAAAATATTTAGAAACAATGTTGGAATGGAATTCATCACATCTACGATTCGCATAAAAAAAGTGTCTACGAAGCCGCCAAAATAGCCTGAAACCGATCCGATGATCGTTCCGATCACCACAGAGATGATTGCCACAGAAAAACCAACCAAGAGGGATACTTGACTGCTGTAGATGAGTCGCGTCAAGATGTCTCGTCCCAGTTCATCTGTTCCGAACAGATGGTTGGGACTGCCTGCTGGCAGGTTCGCATTTAATAAATCGATGGCAGCCGGATCGTAAGGAGCGATAACACGAGCGGAGAGGGCAACGATCACGAAAAATAACAAAACAACTAGTCCTGACACGGCAAATGGATTGCTCATAAATTTCTTAAATGCCATTTGCCACAAGCCAATTGGTTTCTCAGAGGGAGGAAGAGGGAGGACGGGTTGAAGATCTGTGTCACGTCCAGGCTCAGGCTGAAGCTCTTTGAGGTTGGCCACGCTCATGATGAGACGCCCCCTTTACGACCAATCTGTACACGAGGATCTACGATAGCATACAAAATATCTGCGATTAAATTTCCGATAACCACGATAACAGCTGTAATGAGCGTAATTGCCATCAAGACTGAGTATTCCCGGGCAACTGCCATTTCGATAAACAGTCGTCCCATGCCAGGCCAGTTAAATACACTTTCTGTAATAGCAGCACCCCCTACTAGAATAGGTAAATCCAGCCCTAAAATCGTAATAATCGGTATCATCGCATTTCGCAACGCATGACGGAACACGACTCTTCTTTCCTTCATTCCTTTAGCCCGTGCTGTTCGAATGTAGTCTTGATCGAGTACCTCCAACATGCTTGTGCGTGAATATTTAACATATGAAGCCAAAAATCCCAATGTCAGAACAGAAACGGGAAGAATTAAATGCATGAAAAGGTCGCCAATATTACCTTCTTTCCCCATCGTGTACATGTCGGACAAAGGAAGCAGATCCCATTTGATCGATATAAGTTCCTGCAGCATAATACCAAACCAAAATACAGGCATAGCAAATCCGATGTAGGAAATCATCGATGCTGTCTGATCAGAGATTCCATATTCAGACGTACTGTTATAAATTCCCCAAGGAATTGCAATCAGCATTGCGAACAGCCAAGCAACTCCCATTAAAATGACTGTGTTCTGCACAGTAGGCCAGAGAATATCCGAGACGGGGAGATTGTTCTTAAATGTCTGTCCAAGATCTCCTTGCAGCATGTCGCCCAGCCATCGTGCATATTGAATATATACCGGCTGATCCAATCCCAGGTTATGTGCTTGAATTCTGCCCGCTTCCTGAGATAAGCCCGGTGATAGAAAGATCTGTGTCGGTCCCCCTGGGGCCGCATGGATGAGACCGAAGGTCACGATCGAGATCAGAAATATAACTAGCAGCGACTGAAGTACGCGGCGGATCAGGAATTCCGTCATGAAATAATCCTCCTAAACCATAAAGGGGAGGGAGTTAACTCCCCTCCCCTCGTCCGGTGTTGTCTAATGGTTGTTGACCTTATTCAACCCACCAGTTGATAATGCGGAACATATAACCGTATGCAAGTGAAGGTTCTGGTTTATCTTCTTCTGCATATTTGACTTTAGGACCTAAGCCTTGCGGTGTTCCGTATTGATATAGGAATACATAAGGAAGATTAGTAGAAATTTCTTTGCCAATTTCCTGATACACTTTCTTGCGCTCATTCTGATCAACGACAGAGTACCCTTTCACCCACAATTGATCCAACTTATCATTTTTATACCAGCCTGCATTTTGTCCTGGCGGGAAATATTTTGAAGAGAAAATACTTTCCGAGTTCGGATCAGGATCTGTCAAAGACCAAGCAGCTAAAATAGCTTGATATTTCCCTGGATTAATGTTCTGTTCCTGCCATGCCGCAAAGTCGATTCCTCTTGGCTTGACCTCGATGCCTACATCTTTTAAGTTCTGTTGAATAACAGCAGCCACTTGTTCGCGGCGGTTGTTGCCTGTATTGTACTGCAGCTCAAAGGAGAAGCGATTGCCATCCTTCGTTAATACACCATCGTCACCGACTTTCCAGCCGTCCTCTTCCAGCAGCTTCTTCGCTTGTGCCCCATCATAGCTATAATTGACGGCAGCCTCTCCAGGATCTGCCCACGAGCCTGGCAAGAATGGCGAATTCATCAGCTTGCCGGTTCCTTTCAAAATGTTGTCAACCATACCTTGGCGGTTAAGCGCGTAGGCGATTGCCTGTCTAGTCTTCTCCCCCGTAAACAAGCTTACGTTGCCCGGGAAGTTCTCGCCCTTAAAGTTAAAGCCGAGGTATTCATACAGCGGCCCTGGGGCAAGCACGACATTCAGATTTTCTTTGCTCTGAACAGCGGCAAGCTGTGTAACCGGAATAGCCGAGACGCTATCAATGTCACCTTTAATCAGCGCCTGTACTTCCGTATTTTGATCGGCGTATATTTTGTACACGACCTTAGCGATATGAGGTTTCTTAGCCCCCCAATAGCTTGGATCGATATCAAAGCTTAAGTACTGTTTCTGTTTCCATTCGGTCCATTTCCATGGTCCGTTGGTTACCGTCTTCGTTGGGTCTGCACCAAATGGGTGCTTTTTGAGTTCTTTTGCAGGGACATCTTTTAAGATGTGGTTAGGGATAAGACTGAGTCTAAGGGAGTAGAGGAATGGGGCATATACTTGCTTCAGCTTGATTTGAACCGTATTGGCATCCACTTTGGTCACAGTGTCTACCTTATCGAAGGAGCTAATACCTGGTGAGCCAACATCCGGGTTGCGGGTAGTATTAATGGAAAAGATAAGATCGTCGGCCGTAACCGGTTGGCCGTCGCTCCATTTGGCTTCCGGCTTTAATTTGATCGTATAAGTCTTGGAGTCCTCACTGATCTGCGGCAGTTCTGCCGCTAGCGACCAAGGCTCTGCTACAACATTGGCTTTACGATCAACATCGTACAAATTAGCAAAAATCAAGTTAATGGCATCGCCTGAAGAAGTGTCGCTGGCAAATAGCGGATTCGCTGTCACGATGTCTGTGAAGGTGCCTAGCGTAATGGCGCCTCCGTCTTTCGGTGTCTGCACCGTATTTTCCTTTACTGGTTCGGTCTTGGTGTCGGATGGCTTAGGTTGTTCCTTAGGTGGGTTCGTAGTTGAATTTGAACTACTGCACGCGGATAACAAGCTCCCAATAAGTACCACAATCAGCATTAAGGACGTCCACTTCTTTTTTACCACATTATTTCCCCTCTCAAATTTGTACTTTGTGTGAAGGTTATATTTTCCTCAACATTGTACCACCTACTCTAGTGCACGGGTAGTAAAATGATGGAAAATATTTATAAATGATTAATATTATTTTAAAGATTGTTACGAGATCTATTTTTACAATGCGATAAAGCTGATGTTCCTTATACTAGAGCAGCATTCAACACAAGTCTGGTTCATCATATATGGACACTATTGACGCCCAAATACGCTAAATCGTGAGATATCGATACATATTCGCGTCATGGAAAGCGCATTCATAAAATTTGTTACAGCCAACAAATCCGTGCAGCTTCACCATTGCAGAAAGTAAATAAATGCATACTATCCACCTCTTGCGAACGATTTACAGCGTCGTCGCTTTGCACTGTTTATGCGTAACACTGGTAAAATATTTATGAGAGTAATTAGCATGGATAGTATGATAGATGAAGGACGCGATTTACTCCTTTTTATGATATGCGCTTGCTAGTTTCATCACATCACGGGTGGTTACAACGTCTCCTTGACTATACAAATGCAGAAAAACTAGCTGAATCAGCTAGTTTTTCGCTCGTTCTAATTTGATATTGTCCGCATATGCTGTCCCAGTTGCCCCGCTATCTGCAACCACTCGTACGAGCACATGAACGGTTTTACTATTTGTCACGAATGCTACCGTGCCATGATTCCACTTTTGCTGTTCCCCCGAATAATAGCCTGCATGATCCAGAACTACATTATTGCTTTCATCCAGTTCTAACATATCAACGTAAAAGCTGCCTTTCGTTAAACTGTTAAAAAGGCTTGCACTCAGGACGTACTTTTGCGAAGAGAGTACTGGGATAAGCACGGAATCTGATGTAGTACTGACGACTTCATTTTCTGCTGCAAACTTAATTGACTTACTGCCGTCAGTCGACTTTAACGAATCATAACTCATATGAGGGGATAATTGCCATAATTCTGACCGCTCAAAGCTGTGATTAGGAATGAGGTTACGACTGGTAGATGTAGAGCGCAGCCGACCTAATTCATCATATACATACTCTTTCTTCTGATTAGCCGATATTATATACGCCAATTGGTTATTGGGATCATAATAATACGTGCTTAATTTGTCTTTGTTTACATTTACTTTCTCTCTTACCCTAACCTGCTTGGTCACCGTATTCCCGAACCAAGTTACTCCATCTTGCACCATACGCCAGTCCGTCGTATATGCACCCGGTTTATCCGGTGCTTTCATTGGAAATGTAAAGGTATATGTATCCCCATACTTGATTTTTTGTCCTATAGGAATAAAATGTCTACCTAACGCAAATGAATCTCCATCGTCTACAGCACCTAAGCGCACACTCGTCGACTCTGACCACTCGTGAGTGCCCGTATTTTTCACCGTAATGCTTGCCGTATATTCTTCCCCTGCATATAGAAAATCAGGTAATCTATACGCCGTTATCTCGGCATTTAAAGCTTCCCTCTCCTTCACTCTGACCTGCTTAGCTACCGTATCCCCAAACCAACTCACTCCATCTTGAACCATACGCCAATCCGTCGTATAAACGCCCGGTTTATCCGGTGCTTTCATTGAAAAGGCAAAAGTATATGTATCCCCGTACTTAATATTTTGTCCTGCAGGAATCACATGTCTCCCTAGCGCGAAAGAATCTCCATCGTCTACAGCACCTAAGCGAACGCTCATTGACTCCGACCATTCTTGAGAGCCCACGTTTTTAACAGTGATATTAGCCATATAATCTTCACCAGCGTATAGAACATCAGGCAACTGACTAGTCAAAATCTTGGCATCTAGCGCTTGTGATGGCCCAATATAAATATCATCTAAATAGGCCCGGAAGGAGCCTACTTCATCATTTGTGAGGTCATCATAGCCAACTAACACCTTTTTTATCTTCTTGCCGCTGAACAAATCCAGCTTTATTTGCACATGATGCCACTCATTTAACGACGTATTTCGAAATGCGGGATGAACTCTACTACCAGTCTGGTCTGTTACACCTGAATCACGTAATGTCGTACTATCGTCAAATATGAGGTCTATCGCGATTTTTTTACTTTGCTGCCCACCGTGATGATAAATCCAATAACTAAGAACCATTCCTTGATCTACCTTTAGATCCAGCCCATCATATAACTTATAATATATAAAACTATCTTTGATCGAGCTATTATCTGTACCTGCTATCCTGTAAAAATACTGTCCATTCTTCGCATAGACTCCCATATCCGGACTTGGAACTGTAGAACCTTCAGGCAATATGCCTGACAAATATCCTCCAACCTCACTTTGTTGCTCAACTACCATCCCTAAGCTGTCATTGACATCTTTCTCAAATGTATTATGCAAAGTATTAGCAGATACCGCGGCATAGGCTGTATGGTCAGCAACCACGAGAATCATACTCAAGACAAATACCATTACTATTCTTATTTTTCTCATAGATCCCCCTATTATTTACATAGTGCTAAATTCTAATATATAGTATGCTGTTATATTGTGACAGGTAATATTATCTAACTATTACATGAATTCAGGAGGAATTAATTTTGAAGGGATTTATCTCAAGCTTCCAGGGAAAGAGTCTAATATACTAACACTTTTTCTAATGTGTAACTCCATAGTCTACGCCAGCCCAATTTACCAATACAAATATGATGCCAATGGCAATCTGATCAAGGTGATCAAAGCGGATGAGGATTTGTCAGGCTATTCTCCTTCACCACAAATATATAAAACTTTTAGTCATGATCTCAAGCTGCCCATCTCGGTACCCTCGGTTAGTCAACAAGAAGGGGCCATGACAACCGTTCAGTTTTGGATGAAATGGAACGGTGTTGATGATGTCATGCCATTTACTTGGAACTCAGGATATAACATCTGGTTGAATAGCGGTGTTTTAGGATTTAATACTTCCAATGGAGATCTATATGGTGTCCCAGTTAGTAATATTGAAAACAAGTGGGTACTAGTTACCGCAGTATTTAGCAATGGAGATGTTAAAAAAAGTAGATTATACATAAACGCTCAAGAACAAAAATTGCAATCTTATGGAACACACGCTGCAATTTCTGTGTCACAAGGAGCCACAGTAGGTGGATGGGAACGGAATGATGCGTATCGTTACGGAGGAGATCTTGCTGGGCTAAAAATTTGGAGTACAGAACTCTCAAAAGGCGATATATTAACGTATATGCAGGAGCTTAACACCCCAATCCAGAAAGGCCATCTCTTAGGCCAATGGGATCTATTTGATTCTCCTAAGGCATCGCTTGCTTTTAAAATGAACAGTAGATACATGTTGGACAATCTTCCTGTAAATAAAGAACCAACTGGAAAAACTACCGTACAGTTCTGGATGAAATGGGATGGAACTTCATCTCAAATGCCCTTTAGCTGGGATTCCACCTATACTTTGTTTATACAGGGCCACTTATTTGGCTTCAATACTGGCAAAGGCGATGTATATGGAACTATTAGTGAACCTCTAAAGAACAAATGGGTACATGTAACAGCTATTTTTTCTAATGATAATGTGTACGATAGTGAATTGTACATTAACGGAAAGAAGCAGAGCCTTACAAAGTATGGGGAGGCGGCAGCTCCAAAAGTATCCGACAGTGCCGTGATATCTGGTTGGATTCAAGACAGGAATCACCGGTTCAAGGGTAATTTGTATCAGCTGAAAATCTGGAGTAGAGCCTTGGCAGAATCAGAAATTAACAACGAAATGTTCACTACAAATACAACTGCTGAGTACGTGGACTTTGAAATGAACGGAAGAGGATAATCATTGCGTAGTATTCAGAAAAAAAATTAGATATTAAAGCCGTCATGAATGATCCATTCATGACGGCCTTTTGTTTATGTGCAGTTTTGTACAGTTACTTTACATAGCATCTTTGCAAGATTGATTACCTTCCGTTACTTGTGCAGGAGCTTACAATCGCAATTATAGCAATTTATAACTCCCTTTTCTCTTCTTATGGAATCCCCGTCCATCTGCTATAGGCCATAAAATGCGATCCTTCCGATAAAGATAAATACCATGAGCCCTTCATCGGAAAATAAACACCAGCATCCAGCTTTCCGTCTGATATCCTGTACCCTGCATGAGCAGTTTTAGATGCTGTTCAATAGCTTTCATCTCTTCCTTACAGTTACGTATACGACGAATGTGACTTTGTATGATAAAGTCCCGTTCTGCTTGGTAATCTCGTGTTGTATCCCCATCTTCTTTAATCATGGAGAATATCTTCTCAGCTTTCTTGATCGAACAGGCAAAATTGCTCGGCTTTAACAGAAACTCTCTTAGTTCTTTGACAGTTGTTCCCTTCAACAAGTGATGAGAGGGATATTGTTCAAAGAACGCCAGTGATGTCTTCCCATCCAATTCAGCAAAGAACTTCCGATAACTTGGGTAATGATGGCCTAATTAGGCATGAAGCTGATTAATGAGAACGGTTAAGTTCGTTGCCGCTGCTGTTCTTGTTGTTATGAGTTGAGCGATTACCCAATACTGATCCATAGGCTTCGCAGTCAGTAATGATTCGAATTTATCAATCAATACATGACCTACACATTCCGCATCCCATTCATCTGATTTCTGTACAATAGGATTGGCTTTATGAATGCCATTAGGCAGAGCAGGGTGACTTCTTTAACGGTGTGCTTCTGTTCTACAAGATACACCGCTAAGGCTTTCCCGTAACCACCTTTATCTTCTAATCCATATACAGGAGAAATTCCTTTTCGGATATATTTCTTTGCCTCAGCAACAAGCTTTGGGAACTCACTTGGCTTATTATCTAACTTAAAAGATCCTAATCTTCGCTTAAAACCATTCAAAAAACACATCCGTATGATGATTCTTATGTAAGTCAATTCCTATAAACAAATGCTTGAGTTGTATTTCTTCTTCCGGTGCATAGTTCTCCATCTCATTTCCCCTGAGGATTTCGTAACTCTACTCTAAAATAAGGAGGTTAACATCCTCATTTCGAGTGGTCAGCGCCACAATGATACCTTGGTTATATCCTTCTTATTGTGTGTTGTTTTATCATTAGATAGGCCTGATGCAGGCCTATTGCTTCAATAGCTCCATACTTTATTTCCCTTTTGGGCTTTATAACCAAAGGCTGCTCTTTCTCCTGCATACCCGCCTGTCTGGGCTTTCTTGTTACGACCTCTTCATGATATCATGAAAGATTGATCCAATGAAATTACGCTACTGTTACTTTACTCACAACACCAACTAGTGTTGCACATGGTACTGCAATTGTATCTTCCCATTGCTCCGCCGCAACACATTCAAAGTCAAGAGTAGGACGTGTGCTCATTTCTTTTTCGATTTCCCTACGGTATATCCAGTGACTTGTCGTTGCTCAAGTTCACCGTTCATTATCTCATTAATTCTTTCGAGTAATTTGGGTTTAGGCTTCTCAAATGAAACCAGATGAGAGCACAAACAGTACTTGTTAAACGAGGGAGGATACTGAACCAACATGTATATTCGAAAAATATCATAAGGGGTTGATGAGAGTTAGGTTCTTTCGTGACATGCCGCCCAATTCATTCGACACTGGGTGGGGCATCAACCAAAGAAAAAACCACAATACGATAGCAAGCCGCATTGTGGTTAAACAAAATTATTACTATTGGAGGCTAATTTAAAGATTTATTAACAGCCTTATTCATCACTCTAACTGTTTATCGCCATCTGTACCTTCTTTTAATTTATATACCTTTGGGTTAACAAAATAAGATAAAAATACAAATAACAAAATAAAAATTACTGTGATTATGAACAATAGAAACCTAGTAACAACGATACTGTTTACTTCATCCATAATGTATTTTTCTAGTTTATCACCATAGAAAGCATCCAGATAATAACTCAAAAATATACCAGTAATAAAACTAGTGTAAAAATAAACTTTTCTTTTCCAAGGCCATTCATACAACTGTGAACATTTACATTTATGCGCCTTCCATTGACCACTAAAAATTAGCCATTTCAATGGAAGCGGATTATTACATTGAAAGCATCTTAATTTTCGCAATTAGATAATCTATCCTCCTCTCATTTATCATTTTGTAATTTAGATTTAATTGTAGTGACATTTAGTTCTTTTTTTATAAAGTTTTTGATGTTTACTTGAAGTATTGCTTGTGCTCTATTTTACCTGACGGGGCAATATCAATCATAAACATAGAGCGTACACCTCCCTTATTATTGTAAAGCCAGTATACTTCTCTATTAAATGTGCCCGACTCTGTCTTTGGTGTGAATTCCGTTATCCTGAATGTTCTATTGCAGCCAGAGTAGTTGCCACCCAGAGACTCGCTTTCACCCCACCCGTAGTGATATCTAAAACAGTGTTAACATAAAATCCTGAAAGGAAGTTTTCAACCTTAGCTTCTGATTCTGACTTTTCAAATGAGTACCTAACCGCTTTAAATGAAGCACCCATCTTCTCATAAAATTCAGCACGCTCGGCATACATATTTCCATTTACTATTTTATTTTCATCATAGTAAAATCTTTGCGTGTCTCCAGTAATACTTATATCGGCATACTTTCTGAATATTGATTTATAAATAACTTGAGTATCTTTTGACACAAGATAATGTGGCATTGTATTACTATAGACTGTTTCATTTTTCGAAATACCATTGACAGATTTAAAGGTCACATTATATCCTATGGTTTCCTTTCCATGAACAATGGTTCCCCCGAAATCACTAACAAAATCAGAAACTCTACCATACTCATGACCTGTTGGATCACTATAGATCAGAGGATTATTTGCCACATACAAATACAAATTCAAACTCAGCGGATTCTTGATGTCCCCTTCATACGTATCCTCATTAATAAACCGCCCCATGCTTGGATCGTACCATCTGGCTCGCAAATACTGGAGTCCCGTTGTCTTATCCCAGTACTCACCTGAGTACTTCAAGATATTCGGTACGGTCTCCTTCTCTTCAAGCGGCTGGCCCCAAATATCATAGCGATATTCATTCAGTTTCTGCCCTTGCTCGTCTACCAACGCGACCACATCACCATGCCCGTTTAGTTGGTAATATTGCATTTTACCGCTGGCAGCATCCTGACGTCCGACTAACTTGCCGTTCAAATCATGGATATATACGTACTTCATCTGGGCCTTGCCGTCCGTTCGTACAGCAGGCCCTCTCCTGTGTAAGAATACGTGACAGGATTGTGAGCACCAGCCGCCTTTACAAGTCTATTCTTCACATCATATTCGTACTGCGCTTCTTGAATTGGCAGCTCACGGGAGCTTTCCAGCGTTAATCGATTGTAACGTGCATCGTAGGAATAACGTTCGTCGAATTCACTAGACGTCTTGATCTGGTTCAACGGTGTGTATGTAAAGCTTGATCCCACGTTATTCTCGTTCCGACTTGTAATGTTGCTATTGGCATCATAACCGTACTGGAACGTATTCATCGCAGCGTTATTTCTCGTATACGCTAATTGGGACAGCTTCACATCGGTATACTGCAACTGTGATACAAAAGCCGTGCCATAGCTTTGCTGCGCTAACTGCCCGTTGCTGAGATAATCGTAGCCAAACGTGTTGGCAGCGGAACCGCCGCTCGTTACGCCTAACGTTTTCAACCGGTTCATGTTGTCGTAGCCTGCATCTACTTTTACGTTGGTCTGTGAAGCCTGAAGCTCATAACCTGTCTGTTTGTTCAAATCATAGCTATTCGTCAACCGTACGCCATCCGGGTATTGAATCTCCGTCAGGAATCCGGATATCGGCTGATATTTATAGCTTGTTGTGCCGCGATGGTCCGTCATGCTCAGGCGTCTGCCTTCGGTATCATACGCGTATTGCACATTGTCATTCCCTGTTACCGTCTGCACCAATTGATTCATATTGTTAAAATGGTTATCCGTCGCCACTCCGCTGCGATCAATGGAACGCACCGGGTTGCTGTTGGCATCGTAATGGTTCCCATTTCCATCCGTAGAGGCTACAACAGCTCCCGCCAAGTTGTACTCTTTCTTCTGAATCGGCACATAGTTCTGCTTATTTTGCAAGGATTCGATCATCAATTCTCGACCGAGTATATCACTTGTGGAGCGTGTTCGGTTCTGTTCCGCATCGATCGTTGTTACGCTTGAGCCAACATCGTCATACTCCACCTTGGATGCATATGTTGTCTGCTTGATGCGACCAAAGGCATCATAACTGTACCATGTCCGATTTCCATAGGCATCGTCCTGCCACAGCAGACGACTTGTGAGCTCATCATAACCATACTTTACTTCGCCCAAGCCTTGCGTCTCTTTCAGTTTGCGACCCAGTGGATCAAACCAAACCTGTTGGACTTCACCTAACGTATTTTTAGCCATGATGTGGTTGGTGCTATCATTGTAAACATAGCTGGCCTGCGCTTGGTTCGGCATCATGACAGATGTTGTGCGGCCTAGACGATCGTATGTGTACGATGTGGTTTGATTGAGACCATCCGTATACGCAAGCATACGTCCAGTCAACGGATCGTACTGTGCTTTCTCCACTATTACGCTTTTCTCCCCATCGGCATTGGTCACTTCCACATCCTGCTGCGTAAAGAACGCATGCTGATATTGGGATAGCACTGGCTCTGGTCACTAATATTAGCTATACTGACTTAAACAGTACAATGGTGGATCTTAAACGGAATGATAGTGTATCCCTTGTGAAGTCCTGTAAAAACGCACTCCTAGGAAACTTCGTCCATGTAAACATTAGCGGCTGTGTATTAGACAAGACGGCTGGCCTATTTCGTATTTTTACCAGTATATGTTATTGGTCGTCACCAAATTTCTATCCTGCACCATAATCATCGCTGTAAGGGTTAGTTATGTTGCGGACAAAATGCTCTTTACTTTGTCTGTCTAAACTCAAGTTGTAGTACCGTTCTACTTAATAGTTGCGATTCCCTGCTCCCCACTGTCTCTATCGCAACAGCTCATTCTACGGTTACGTTAGATCTAAAAATTCGTAAGCAAACGAAGGTAACAAAAAACAGGTCAACTATGGTGGTATCTGACCATAATCAACCTGTTCAATGCAACAGAATATCGTTATTTGGGTTATATAAATAAAGCCTTTAATGTGCGTACAAACAAAATGACGAAGTCTTTTTACAGGTTTTACATGGATTAGATGTGTTATTGGTTGAATGATGGGTTTATTCGGCACTGGGTAGCCCCACCTTTAGTCAGCATCCTTCCCAAAAAATATCCTGTGCTATAATGCTGACCTTCCCTATATCATCAGTACCCGTCAGAATGATTTCTATATTCCTAGCTTCATTATCGACATTTACATTAAGAATTTCATTACTATTTATCAAAAACGAGGACGGTTCAATTTGAAATGAGTTTACGTTCGTGAAAGTTAACACTCCTTCCTGCATTTCAGGTTCAGATTCATCATAATTAGCTTGCTTCCACTGACATAACTCCAGTTTTATTAGAACCTTTTTCTCATCAAGCAAATATTCAACACTCTCTACAATGCTATCGTGCAAGTCGTAAGTCGCTAACAATTCAATTAGTTTAATTCTAATCTCCTCCTATGGGACGATATGAGACGCTTTTGAACCTTTAGCAACAGGATTACCATTAACATCCAGATAGTAATCTACTTTTGTAGTACCATTTGGATTGGTGACATGATAATGATCTTTTCCTTCAAAGCCATTTGCTCCGGGCTTACCGGGATCAAATCTCACCTTCATTCCTGTTGCAGGGTCATTATATTCTCTTGAACTTGTTTTTTTCGCCATACCTTCAGGTGTGACATCTTTCCACCCATTCTTCACCAATTGCTGAGGGTCTTTTGGCAAGTTGTTTGGAGAGAACTTAACATTACCCGTCCCCTTAGAATTAGCAATACCTCCAATACTTCCTATAATAGCATATGCTAAAACTTCATTATATTCATCTTGCTTATACTCAGCGTAACTATCTAGTAATTGTCCTTTAGCCCATTCTGCTCTTCCTAAGGAATGCTTTCCACTATTTGTCTGCGTAAGCAAGGAGTACAGATACTTAAATCTATTATTGTCCGCTTCATTAAATACTGGCGCAAACTCTGTCCCTAAATAACCTCTCCATCTCCACCAACCTTCTGACTTCGTTGATTGAAATTTCATGGCTTCATTTAGGACTAGTTCCAATTCCATAACATCATAAGAATTGATTCGAGCATGTCCACTTGGATCAATAAACTTCAACGGATTATTCTCCACATACGTATACAAATTTAAACTAAGCGGATTCCCTTTATCCCCTTCATACGTATCCTCATTAATAAACCGCCCCATGCTTGGGTCGTACCATCTAGCTCGCAAATACTGGAGTCCTGTTGTCTTATCCCAGTACTCACCTGAGTACTTCAAGATATTCGGTACAGTCTCTTTTTCTTCGAGCGGCTGGCCCCAAATGTCATAGCGATATTCATTCAGTTTCTGCCCTTGCTCATCTACCAACGCGACCACATCACCATGCCCGTTCAGTTGGTAATATTGCATTTTACCGTTGGCAGCATCCTGACGTCCGACTAACTTGCCGTTCAAATCATGGATATATACGTACTTCATCTGGGCCTTGCCGTCCGCACCTACTGATGCTTCCGCCAACAATAAGCTCTTCGCATCATAGTAATAACGGCTCTTGGACTGATTCTCCATCCGTTCGTACAGCAGGCCCTCTCCAGTGTAAGAATACGTGACTGGATTGTGAGTCCCTGTCGCCTTTACAAGCCGATTCTTCACATCATATTCATATTGCGCTTCTTGAATTGGCAGCTCACGGGAGCTTTCCAGCGTTAATCGATTGTAACGTGCATCGTAGGAATAACGTTCGTCGAATTCACTAGACGTCTTGATCTGGTTCAACGGTGTGTATGTAAAGCTTGATCCCCTGTTATTCTCGTTCCGACTGGTAATGTTGCTATTGGCATCATAACCGTACTGGAACGTATTCATCGCAGCGTTATTTCTCGTATACGTTAATTGGGACAGCTTCACATCGGTATACTGCAACTGCGATACAAAAGCCGTGCCATAACTTTGCTGCGCTAACTGCCCGTTACTGAGATAATTGTAGCCAATCGTGTTGGCAGCAGAACCGCCGCTCGTTACGCCTAACGTTTTCAACCGGTTCATGTTGTCGTAGCCTGCATCCACTTTTACGTTTGTCTGTGGAGCCTGAAGCTCATAACCTGTCTGTTTGTTCAAATCATAACTATTCGTCAACCGTACGCCATCCGGGTATTGAATCTCCGTCAGGAATCCGGATATCGGCTGATATTTGTAGCTTGTTGTGCCGCGATGGTCAGTCATGCTCAGGCGTCTACCCTCGGTATCATACGCGTATTGCACATTGTCATTCCCTGTTATCGTCTGCACCAATTGATTCATATTGTTAAAACGGTTATCTGTCGCCACTCCACTGCGATCGATGGAACGCACCGGGTTGCTGTTGGCATCATAATAGAACTTCTGTTCTTGACCCGTACCATTAATACTCTTAATGACTTGCCCCAATTCATCGAACTCTTTCTTGGTGCTTTGCTGGTTGCCATAGGTTGTTGTCACCAAGTTCCCGAGCATATCGTACAGGTAGCTAGTCTGCTGGTTGTCTGCGTCAACAACGGCTAGCAGTTGACCTAACGTATCATACTTGTATGTCGTTTGGTTCCCATTTCCATCCGAAGAGGCTACAACAGCTCCCGCCAAGTTGTACTCTTTCTTCTGAATCGGCACATAGTTCTGCTTGTTCTGCAAAGATTCAATCATCAATTCACGACCGAGTATATCACTTGTGGAGCGTGTTCGGTTCTGTTCCGCATCGATAGTTGTTACGCTTGAACCAACATCATCATACTCCACCTTGGATGACGTCTGATCCGCATACGTTGTCTGCTTGATGCGACCAAAAGCGTCATAGCTATACCACGTCCGGTTTCCATAGGCATCGTCCTGCCACAGCAGACGACCTGTACGCTCGTCATAGCCATACTTTACTTCGCCCAAGCCTTGTGTCTCCCTCAGTTTGCGGCCAAGTGGATCAAACCAAACCTGTTGGACTTCACCTAATGTATTTTTTGCCATGATGTGGTTGGCGCTGTCATTGTACACATAGCTGGCCTGCGCTTGGTTTGGCATCGTGACAGATGTTGTACGGCCTAGACGATCGTATGTGTACGACGTGATCTGATTGAGACCATCCGTGTACGCAAGCAATCGACCAGTCAACGGATCGTACTGCGCTTTCTCCACTACCACGCTTTTCTGCCCATCGGCATTGGTCACTTCCACATCCTGCTGCGTAAGGAACGCATGCTGATACTCCGGCCCATACTGGTATCGGAATACGGTCGGCTTGCCGTTGTTATTGGCGAACACCTTCGTCACATTGCCAAAGCCGTCATACTCAAAGTTCGTGTGCCGCAGTAGTGGTCCACCCTCAGCATTGGCATATGTCTTCGACTCGATTACTGAACCTTGCCCGTTCCGTACATAACGGGTTACGGACTGCTGGTTCGCATCGAACTTGGTCGTTACCGTTTGCGGCAAAGCAAAGGTTGGATCGTAAGTCGTGACGGTGCTAGCCCCCATGCTGCTGGTCTCGCTCGTGATGTTGCCGTCGCGGTCATATTGGCGATTGACTGTCAGGGCAGGACTTTCAGCGCCTCCGTTCCGCTTCTTGGTGACTATCTGGATCGGGTTAGGATTGCCACTTGCTTCGTCATACGCTTGCTGTGAGATGTGCTGTGAAGCTCCTGCTTCTTGGATCGTTTCCAGGTTAAAGAACTTCGGATTGCCATTGTTCCATAGCTTTTTATATCTAAAAGAAGTATTAAGCTCACCATTAGATACGATCATCGTATGTGCTGTGTCTTGGTAATAAGAATATGGATCTGATTCATACCGGAATGTATTATTATTACTTTCTATCACTCGACCATCTGTATACTCCAATACATCTTTACGCTCTACGACTCTATATTGAATTTGTTTAGTTCCACTACTTAAATTCCGTATTTGTGAATCATATGTAAATTGCGTCTTCGCACCCGTCGGGTGGTGAATTTGGTTGATTAAAGCAAAATCATTACGTACATCAGGCTTTTTGGCGTTAAGAACAGTAAATTTAGACTCTGCAAACTTATAAGAATAGTGTGTAGTTCTACCCATCATATCTATAATAGAATGTAAATATTGCAAGTTTTCCGTACCTGGAACCCATCCTTTTTGATAGGTCACCATATCAGTTCCATTTGATACCGTAATATTACTACCGTCACTACTATAATTAAAATAAAGATAATGGCCTGTGCCCGCTATTACTTTCTGTAGAACATACTCCCCTCCATTAAGCCTATAATAATAAAAGTCGTATGAATTACCATACGGATCTTCTTGTCTAATTAGTCTACCATCAAATGAAAAATAATATTTTATTCCATTTTTGTATTTGAGGACATATTCAGAGTAGACTTCATTTACTACCTTGCTCGTATCCATAGAAAGGCTAACATCATGCCAAGGATAATTTACGATCTGGTTGTCACCACCCACTAGGTATACCGATCCACCAGGCATTGCAATATACTTGGAATTACCGCCCATGTGCATGTATGGAATATCCCATGTCCACCCTTTTCCTAACGGAATCCTTTTATCCATCACACGACTACTTGTCCAAGAATCATATGTAGTCCCTTGCCTCATTGTTTCGGATATAAAGTAGGATTGTTCTAGTGGAGCATCCATTGGATATACGTCTAGTTCGTACTTGTTGCCATCTGCCCATACTTCATACGTATCAATTTTTTTCGTTTTGTCTCCATACTCCTCCTCCATGATCTCATGAATTTGGTCATACCGACCATTTATCCCATTAGCAAACTTTCTAGGGGCCTGTGCTACATACTTATTGCTAAAATAAATATCTTTTGAACTCACAGGATATTCAAATTGATATTTCCGTTCCGTTCCAGGTTGCGCTGTATATACTTTGACAGTTAAATTAGGTGAGAAATAAAAACCCAAAAGCCACGTTTGAGTAAAGTTTTTCTCATAATACTCTGCCGCATTACTGTTATAGGATCGTGTTAGATTAAAGGAGAAACCGTTGCGACCAGGTAAACTAATATCCGTCACCTTCATATTAAGTGAACCATCTGAAGTTGATATATCTTCCAATCCGGTACTCACACTATACGGTGCCTGATCCAACCTCACGTGTTGATTTTTCAAACCTAGTTCGTCGTAACTGCTGCTTGTAAGGCTTCTCTTAGAACGCCCATACACCGAACTTGTTACGGTGTTTTTACCATCTGTACCGTCATAAATACCATAGACATTTCCTGTTGCGTTAGCTAGCATATCTAGGTCAAGCAATGGATTTAATCCTTCAAATCCATACGTTACATCTGTTACCGCTGGCGGCTGATACGGCTTTCCTTTTCCAGGAAACAACTTTTCTAACGTCTCGAATAATTTCAAAACGTCAGAATTTTTGTCCAGTGCAGCAGATATATCCTTTAAGCTGTAGCCAGCATTCAGCATTTCAATAATGCTCGACGGTGACACCTTATATTTGGCTGCTACGCTATCAATTGTCAGCAGCGCTCCCTGCTGCTGTCCTTCCAATGCATTGACCGACTGCTGCATGCTCAGAATGCCAGGTGACAATATCTCCAAGCAGAGTGCCACGATCAGGACCCACGATATCTTTCTCATTTTGAGTTTTCCCCTTTTTTATATGTACTATATTAATCTTTCGCCTTGCTGCTTATTCTATGATTCTAGTTCGATTACTTACTCCATGTTCATGGATAAGAGCAGAACTCAATTAAAAACGAAAGCCTAAGCACGCTTAATTACGAATCAACTTCTACTATCCCTCCATGATAGAACTTTTCATCCACATAAATATGAGTGATATAAGAGCCTATTTCTCCATTGTGTTTATCAAAAAATATCCTTCCCCGCCAAATCCCTTCACTTACACACTCACCATTAATCCATTCAAGGTCATCTTGGCCATTGGCTGATGTCCAAGTAGGAAACTGAACGTTTTTAGTTGCACTCGGCAGACCATAAACGTAAATATCGTACCATTTCTCATTTATTTTAGATTTAGTAGGATACGAGGGGCTTGCTGCAACAGAAGTAATATGACCCCAGATCATCCGCCTGTTACCATATTTATCTTCTGTATATACATGAGTGATATAATTACCCGCTTCATACTTATGATCACGATAATTCACGGTATATATCCAATCCCCATTCACATTTTTGTTACCTTTAACATAAGGGATTTTTAAATCATCCTGCCAATTTTGTTCTGTCCAGGTTGGAAAATAGACGTTGCTCACCTTATCCGATAGACCTGATACCGTAATTTGATAATGACCGTCTTTTAATTCAGCTTGCTTTGGAGCTGTGACAAGAGCTTTATTTTCAACAGTCACATTTGCAATCTGGATCATGTTTTTGTCAGCGTAGACGTGGGTCGTATAAACACCTGTCTCCTCATTGTGCTTCGTATAAATAACCGTACCTCGCCATACTCCTGGAGCTTCTTTGATTCCCTGAATCCACTCCACATCATCTTGACCATTATTTAACGTCCAGGTTGGGAAATAAACCTGCTGTACCGACTCCGCAACATTATATATAACTAGATCGTAGGAGGCATCTGAAATGTCCACCTTTGTAGGGGCCTTATTACCTCCTTGTACCGTATACTCAATCATTCCGATAATTCTAGAATTACTATATTTATCAAAGGAATAAATATGAGTGATATAATTGCCAGTTTCATAATTATGGTCACGATATGGAATTTTAATCTCCCATGTATCTATATCCGTCTTAGATCCTATAATCCAAGGAGATTTCAGGTCATCCTGACCTTTGGCTTTCGTCCAAGTTGGAAATCTCACTTCTTTTACGGTCGGTGATACACCAATTATCCGAATAGTTACATCGTCCTCGTTTAGGGATAGGTTAGGACTGAGCTCTATTTTCCCAGTATCCACGACTTGAAATTCAAGCTGACGTGTATCTTTTCCATCAACCTGGATCATAGCGTGATACTTTCCGTCCCGTGCGATAGCTCGCTAAACTTAATGATTGCCTTCCACAACCCATTTCTCATCTTCTCTGCAAGAACAACTGAAGAATGCTCTCTATTAACCGTATCTGACCAGTAAGCCACCTTCAACTCACTCACATCGGAATTGTTCTGTTGAACATATATCGTTAAGGAGGCATTGGAGGAAGAATAAACAGCATGCTCTCGTTGGAGATATGTTTTCTTTAAATTGCCTTGCAAGTCATATTGTTTAATTAGGATCTTCCCGTTCTGGTGCACAGCCTGCAGCTTCTGATCGACATCATAAATATTAATGCTCGCTTTGGAACCATCCAGATTAACGACCATGCTATCTCCCCACTGCACATATGCGTCCAATGCAGCTTGAGCTGTGCTTGCAGGTAACTGCAAACACCATATGCCAATCAATATAATTACTGTGATCGTTACCTTACTGATACGCCATTTTAACATTGTCAACTAATATCTCTCCTTCCCCACCATCCGTAATGCCTCTTATTAAAATGTATACAAACGCATATGCTGCCTGCTCAGGCATCTTCCCTGCTGTTGTTAGTGTAATTGGTGTAGTTCCTGTCACCTTATCACCCTCAACAATACTTGCCCCTACAAATTGGTTATCTACATTAAAAAAGTCGATATAAAGCTGAACTTTTGCATGGTCTAAATGACTTATCCTCAAATCACTAGTGGCTTTAAAATTTCGTAATGGCACGATCGCTAATTTTTGCACTACGCCTACAATTCCATTTGCCTTGATGGCTTTGCCAGATATATATTGAGCAATTTCTTTGTCTTTTTGCTGACGCAGTTGAAAATCATATGAATCAGAGCTCCATACTACCTTATCCCAATAATCTGACTTCAAATCTCCATTATGGTAAACATCAAATTTTTCATCTGCAGTTATACTTGGTTCGTTGTATACAAATCTCAAATTATCGACTTGAATGTGGCCTGAGCTGTTAGCTTTTTGTCCTCTGATCAATGCATATACGACTGCATGAGTCGCAGTTGCAGGGACTTGTCCGTATTCCGAAATCGTAATAGCGTTACCATTAGTATTCGTAAAATAAGGAGCTGCGTAAGCCCCCACAAATCGCCCATTGTCATCCTTAAAATCCACGTAAAGCTGGACATAAGAATGTTTCAATCTGACAATATTAAAGCTGCCTGATACTTTAAATTGTGTTGATTGAGAAGATGGCGTAATGTGTATGACTTGACTTATGCCTGCAACTCCGTTCTCACTAATCTGATCTGCTATTACTTCTTGTACATAATTATTATCGTATTCAAGAACATTGGTATTTCTCATACCTATATCCCATCCTACCCTCGTCCATAAATCAGCGACTTCCTGACCACTCGTTCCATCAACTGATCCGTTACTTAACAGGTTAGAATCCATCCCATACCGAAATTCCGCATTCCGTATATAGAAAGCAGCCTGCCCATTATCCGATTCGCTTCTCGACAAAACATAAACTCGTGCTGTTGAAGCATTTGCTGGAATATTCCCCCTAAGGCTGAACGTAACATAATCTACCTTAATTGGACCTTTCAGTTCTTGGACATTGACACTGATAAACTTCTGTGCTTGGTCATAATAGTCCACATACAATTGCATTCTGCTTTCATGGAGTTCCTGAATATCCATCGATACACGCAATGTGTACGGTTGATTTGGTTGTACAGCTACAACTTGGCTTATCCCGCAATATCCATTGTTTTTCATCTCCGAGCATCTCACCGATTGCGCTTTTGCTCCGAGATGTTCAACTTCTTTAAATTCAGCTTTGGGGACATCCCACTTTGAAATGTCCCATTTTTCAACAACTCCATTTATAAAGCTGTCAAAGTTAGAGTTGCTCAGTCTATTAAATACTGGAACCGGGGCGTCAACTCTATGTTTCTTTAAAATGACGTTCCCATTCGAATTATAGTTGTATTCAACTTTGCTTCGATTGTCATAATTATATGTAGACTTCAACTTACCATTAGAGTCATATATATACTCGTTAACGGATAAAGCGTACGCTGACTCACACATACTTATTGCAAATAAACTTACGAGGAACCAAATGATCATTTTTCTCATGCTTTCACCTTTTTCCATCATTTATGTTTAACTTACAAATAGACCCTGCACTCTAACACAATACGCCATGGTCAAAGAAGATTCCAAACAATATTTGGATACATAAATAAATTATGCTGAAAATAAAAGGAAACTAGCTTCAACAGCTAGTCTCCTTTATCTCAACAAGTATACGGTTTTTAGATAAGTTCCTTCCTATCAATCCCCTATTTCAATTATTCTAACTCTTAATATGGTGGTAGAACATCATTTTCCATACCACACTTCATACAACCGCTCCACTCCCTCTACAATCCGCTCCATCTTAATGCCGCCAAAGCCCAAAAGAAACTCCTTGTGCGTATGGTGCGGCGGTTCCAGCCAAGTATAAGCAGCAGAAGCTATACGGATATCCGCCTGCTTGGCCAGCACGACCAGTTCCTGCTCCGTTTTGGTGTGCTCGATCCGCAGCAGGATATGAAATCCGGCATCTTTTCCGATAATTTGCGCCTTCCCCGCAAAGACACGTAGGATCGTTTCGATCACCAAATCGTGCTTTTGTCCGTACCATTTGCGCATCTTGCGAACATGGCGTTCCAAATGACCACCCTCCATAAAAAGTTGGAGCGTGTATTGATGAAGCCTAGATGAGGATTGCTCCAGCAGCGTGTAATATTCCAAGCGCTGGTAGGCATCTAGTAATGAAGCAGGCAGCACCATGTAATGCACACACAAAGCAGGGGCGAGCACTTGAGAGAATCCGCCCAAGTAGATGACATTTGCATCCGTCACCAAGCCTTGCAGCGAGGGCACTGCTCGACCATGATAGCGGAATTCCCCATCATAATCGTCCTCAATGATAAAGCCTCCCGTTTGGCGCGACCACTCCAACAATTGAATCCGCTTGCCGATCGGCATCGTCATACCGCGCGGATACTGGTGTGATGGCGATACGCAGACAGCTTGTACTTGACGGCTGACTAGCTCCCCGATACATATCCCATCTGCTTCCAAAGGGATGGGGGACACCTGAAACCCATTCTGCTTAAACGTCTCTGCGTGAAGCAAATAACCCGGATTCTCCACACCGATATGTTGTACTTGTAGTTTTAACAAGCTGCTTAACAAAGTTAATAAATGATGCTGGTCCGAGCCAACAACAATCTGATCTGGTGTACATTGGCAGCCACGGAAGCGATGCAAATAACTGCTAATTTGCACACGCAGTCCATATTCTCCTTGTGGGTCCCCATAGAACAACAAATGTTGATTATCAGGACGCAGTGCTTGATTGGACATCTTTCGCCATAGCTGAAACGGAAATAGAGCGAAGTCATTTTGGGATAAATGAAAATCGTATTGGTATGAGGCACCATCTCTTGCTGGAAATGCCCTTGATGCAGCTCTTTTGGTTAAATCAACAGGGGCGCCTCCCCCCTTGTCCCGCTCAATGTTCAATTCCAGATCACCTAGAGGCTGAACATAATACCCTCGCTTTGGCTTGCTCACCAAATAACCCTCTGCCTGGAGCTGACTATATGCGGATTCTACTGTGGTTGGGCTGACTCCTAAGAAGTCCGCTAATGATCGAATAGAAGGCATGCGGGTATGCTCAGCCAAGCCGCCCGTCACCATTTCATGCTTGATATGTTCATAAAGCTGCACATACTGCGGCTTCGAGTGCTGCTTATCTAACTTAGAAATAAACATGGTAAACTACACGCCTCTCATATCTGTCCTTTACACTTGCTCGAATCTGTATATTTTAAAGCATACAGGTTACATGTATAGTGAGACTATAATTTGGCTTTATTACGATAACTACTGGAGGGACTAACGATGTCAGCAGCAGAAAAAACACACAAGCCGATACGTTTTTTGGAAGGACAACACATCTATTTAAGACCCGTCAATCAAGAAGATACCGAATCCTATTATCATCTGTTATTTCATTCGGAAATGAGAAGATTAACCGGTACACAACGGCATTTTACTAAAGAGCAGATCCACAGCTACATTGAGAGTAAAGCACAAGATTCGACCACTGTGCTGCTGCTTATCGCCGAAGCCTCTTCCGACACGCTAATCGGTGATATCGCACTTCAAGATATCGATTCTATTAACCGCAACGCTAATCTACGAATCGCAATTGATGCCCCATCCCATCAGGGTAAAGGATATGGTTCAGAAGCAATCCGGCTAATGCTGGAGTACGGCTTTGGTATTTTGAATTTACATCGGATCGAGCTTAACGTATTTACGTACAATGACCGCGCCATGCACGTATATAAGAAATTAGGTTTCAAGCAGGAGGGTGTCCAACGGGAGATTATATTCTACAATCATCAGTACCACGATTCGATCTTAATGAGTATGTTGGCTAGTGAGTATCGTGCTTTGTACAAAGGGAATGCGTAACACAAACCATACAAGGAAGGAGAGAGCACCGATATGGTCTCCCTCCTTTTATTATTTCACAGCATAAGCTTTGTTATTGGTTACATCCAGCGCATTTAATTGCCCGCCATAGACAGCCCCGCCATCAATACCAATGATCCGATTCGTTCCATAGTATATTTCATGATTGTCAACGTCCCTATGAAGCCCATTCGTTGTGGTGTGGCCAAACACGACCGTCTTCTGTCCTTCATATCCCTGATGAAAATCCTCCCTGATCCACATTAACGTGTAAGGATCTGTCTTGTAAATAGGGATGGTAGGATGAACACCTGCATGTACAAATATGTAATCTTCCGTTTCAATATAATGATCCAATTCTTGTAAAAACGCTAAATCTTCCAATAATTCCACAGCACGTTCGGAGGGGGCAAGTTCATAAGTATCTTGCTCTGGCTTCTCAATCAAAAGCTCTTGACTAATCCCATAACTCAGCAGTGTTTTGTCGCCGCCATTCCGCTTGAACCAACGATTCCAAGCGTCATTCCCCGCTCCTGTCAGCGCTTTTATCATCATATCCTCATGGTTCCCTTTAAGAGCAAGGGCGCCTGCAGCCTTTAACTCCATCACTTTCTTGATGACACCTCGCGGATCTGGGCCTCGATCCACATAATCCCCGAGCAATATTAATTGATCAAGCTCTGAATCATAATTCACCAATTCCAGAAGCCGATTCAGCTTATCCAGTTCGCCATGAATGTCACTAATAACGAGTGTACGTTTCATACTAACAACCTTCTTCCTTAGGTAACAAATTACTACCATTATACTAACGAGTCCGCACTTCCAACAAGTTTCGATCTGCTGTTTACTCTATTATTTCCCGAGGAATAATCCGAACACACAACTCTGATATAACAGTGAATATAGTCGACAACAATTCACTGCTAACTCAACAAAGGAGTGAGATATAAGTGTTATCAACACTCCAATCCGTTCCAACCCGCTTTACATCAAACCTCCTAGTTACGTCCTACTTGGCTTGACGAGCATTTAGTAATAAAATAATGAAATACATGTTCTTCATTGCGACATCTAAACTGATTGAAACGTGAGGTCCATCATCTATGCCAAAGTCTTCTCCTTACAGTACGGTTGAAAGAGAACGGTGGGCCAGTCTTGGCAGCCGTATGCATACATCCGTGACACCGGAACAATTTGAACAATTGAAAGGACTTAATGATCAAGTGTCCATTCAAGAGGTAAACGACATTTACCTCCCGCTCGCGGAAATGATTCATCATCGTGTGATGGCGTCTATGCAATTGCATCATACCTTATCCTCATTCTTGCAGCTTGATGGACCCAAAGCGCCCTTTATACTAGGCATCGCTGGTAGTGTTGCAGCAGGTAAGAGTACCACCGCAAGGCTGCTGCAGGTTCTATTATCGCAATATGACTCGCATCCGCAAGTTGATATGGTGACAACAGACGGTTTCTTATATCCAAATGCAGTTCTGCAATCTCAGGGAATGATGAATAAAAAGGGCTTTCCCCAAAGCTACGATACAAAGCGGCTGCTTCGCTTCTTGACGGATATCAAATCCGGAAAACCTAATGTCACGGCACCGATATATTCCCATCTGGTCTACGATATTGTTCCTGATCAGGAGCAAACCATTAACAGTTCGGATATTCTCATTGTCGAAGGAATTAATGTGCTGCAGGTTAGTCGGGAAGGCAGTATTTTTGTAAGCGACTTCTTTGATTATTCCATCTTTGTTGATGCAAGCGAGCAGCATCTGGAGCAATGGTACGTTGAGCGATTTAATTTGCTGAGAAGCACCGCTTTCCAGAAGCCAGAATCCTACTTCCATCGTTTTGCCGGCTTGCAAGAGGAGGAAGCGCAGCAGCTTGCACAGCAAATATGGAGAGACATTAATTTGGTGAATCTTACGGAAAATATATTGCCAACCAAACCTCGTGCTGAGCTCATTCTCGTAAAAGGAGAACGGCACGGTGTCGAGAAGATATTAATGCGAAAGTAACTTTTCGAGAAAAAGGTTGAATTCATTTCATAACGGGGAGAAATTATGGACAACCTTGCTGTTTTTGATTATTTGAGACCTATTTATATTTTTTTTATCATTATTCTCGCTATTTTATTGATAACTATTATTTTTCAGAACAATCGAATTAAGCTGTTTAATAGTTTATCAATCATAAGTATCTCATTTATATGCACAGCGGTATCTGTTTTTATGACATATCAAATGGGTTACATTGTAGACGAATTATCACTTAAAGGCGATTCTGTTTCCTGTTACCTGTTAATTGCTGTAACCTTGATGTCAATCATTAATATTGCTGCTTACTTAATAAAAAATGTACAAAAATGAAACAGTTTAACCATGCTTCAAGTAATCAGTGCAGCCCAGTTCAGATCTGTAAAATAAGAGTTGTCTTTAAGTTATTTACTGTACTTGCCAAGTTTCACTGTAATTAATAAAAAAAGAGACGGCTCCTGTTGAATCGAACAGCCGTCTCTCTCCTATTATGATAATACCTAATTTGTATCTGGCACTTGATATCTATGAATTCCCTACTTCTCGCTGATGCTCGTGATCCAAGCAGCAAGCTCCTCTGTCTGCGATAACGTTGCAATTGGATCAAAGTACCATGATTTCTCATGCTTCCATATGTATACTCGATCTTGTTTAACAGCATCAAGTGTTTTCCAGACGGGATCCGCTTTCAGGTCTTCCATCGTAATGGTCTCTGAGCTTAAAATGATATAGTCACCTGCAAAGTCAGGCAGTACCTCTTGCGACACCTCCATGGATTGCTGCTCCATTATTTCCTTTGCTTTCTTTGCAGGCGGATGGAGACCCAGTGCACGGTATATCGCTTGCCCGCCCCTGCCAAAGTTGTCGCCAAATACGCCCGTGCTCTTGCCCCAGTCCTCCATGATAGAGAAGGTAGCCTCTTTCGGTACAGCTTGATTTACTCGCTCTTTTAATTCAGCTACTCGACGGTCATACTTTTCCAACCACGCCTTTGCCTCGGTCTCCTTGCCGAGAACCTTGCCAAAATACGTCACTTCCTCATGCGTATCTTTAAGCTCGCCAAACGGAACCAATATCGTAGGTGCTATCTTGCTGAACTGCTCGTACGCTTCCGCATTTCCTGTAATAATCGTGTCCGGCTGCAGTTCCATAATTTTTTCAAGCGAAATTTGTTCATATTCCCCTATATTTTCAACACCTGCAAGTGCCTTCGTAAAATATGGATTTTTTAAGTTTAGCTCTGGTGTGCCCACTGGCTTGACCTCTAATGCAATCAGACTTCCGAGATACAAATCCACAACAATGCGCTGTGGATGTGCAGGAATGACAACGTCACCCTTGATCGTGGACACTGTCCTCGTCTGTGCTGTGGCATTTGTGTGCTCGGAAGAAGAGACTTCATTTCCTGATGCAACTGGTGTAACGCCTGAATGGCTTGGCGATGCTGAAGAACACCCCGTCCATACGACGGTCATGAGCAGCATAACAAATGCCGCGTACAAATGTACATATTTACGCATATGATGAACTCCTTTATGTATACCGAAATCAGGGTAGCGGCCGCTTCCCGCAAATATTGCACGAGCGTGTGCAGTGATTCTACATCTGTACGATATGGTATAATGGTTTTATTCCAGTTCCATCTATGAGAATCATTATCAACCCGCTCTAAGCCTACTATAACAGCCACCCTCAACGCCGTATATTCACAAAAGGACATCGTTTCATGTATGGATAAAAGTCAGATCAGGCTTATAGCTGACAATATATCC
Organism: Paenibacillus sp. ACRRX; assembly: GCF_022346885.1. Classification (GTDB taxonomy): domain Bacteria; phylum Bacillota; class Bacilli; order Paenibacillales; family Paenibacillaceae; genus Paenibacillus_B. The sequence continues at coordinate 437,159 of NZ_JAKRNK010000001.1, read as the reverse complement.
TGTTGAACCTGCAGCTGCCGTTCCAATGCCAAGCCTTCACTGTGCCAGAAATCCTCCAGCCTAATAAAATATATACGTTGGTACTGATACGCGCTCAGTGTGCTCCATATCGGATGACGTGAGATCGATTGCTTCATTTTGTCCAGCCAGCCCTCCTCTTCTGGAACGACCACAAACATGTGATCAGCCGCATACTCCGCCAGCACCGACTCATGAATATAGAGATGGCGATGACATTCCAGTACCTCCTTGCGCACACGCTCAGGCGGTTTCAGACCGATCAGCTTATACAAATTGTAAGCCCCTCTTGTGGTATGATTCCATATATAGAGATGTTCATCATCACGAATCTCATACACCCCAACCGTGTCTCCAGCATGAATTAGAGGTGCCAATTGCCGCCTCGCCTGAGATCCTTTCTGCCTGTAGCCCGCGATCCAGGCTTCCGCTTGTTTTTCCAACTTTAGTAATTTTCCGAATAGTCGAACCTCCTCTATCCGGTCCAGCTTGTCCGCTTCAATCGTAATTAACGGGCCTGCAGTTTCCAATAATTCGCTTAACTTTGGATCAACATAAGTCGGTGCAATGACCAGATCAGCTTGCAGTGCAGCCCAGTCATTCAAAGAAGGATGATCCAAATCTAACTCGATAACACCTTCCCATTCCGGACTCAATAACAAAGAATTGCGCAAATAACTTTTATCCACGGCAACAGGTGTAATGCCAAGCGCCAACAAATCTCCAGCAAACTGCAAGCACACAATACGACGGGGAACTGGCATGTCCCTGAATTGGCTAGGTGTCATACCCGTTACTTGCTTAAATTTGCGGCTAAGGTACAAGCCATCTGCATAACCAACTAGATGGGCGATGTGACTAATCGTATGTTCGCTTGTGAGCAACAGCTTTTTCACTTCATTAATACGGATGCGGCTCACATACTCTGTAAATGTCCAGCCCATCTGTTTTCGAAACCACACAGAAAAATAACGGGGGTTAAATCCCGTTAACTGGGCGATCTTTGTGCGCGAAATATCCCGATCAAAGTGTTCATGAATGTAGGCAAGCAGCTGTTCCAACGTAATATCCTGCCTCGCGCTGCCAGCTTGAATCGCACCTTTAAATATAGTGTTTGACAATAAGCGCAGCAGCTCGTTTGCATCATCCATCTCTCTCGTACCTATCCAGCACTCGCGTAGGTCACGAAACCAAGACATCACCTTCTTATTCACACCAACGGACAAGACTCCGTTTATTGGAAGCTCCGTATGGGCTAGTTCATAGGTGACGGCATCTCCGTCCCAGCGACTGCACAGGTACATATCATACTGCACATACGGGAGTTGAAGTTTCTTCCTCTGCCCTGAGTAGGAGATCTCATACGTCGATTCCGGTCTCATAAATACGATACTACCCTTTCCCACAGGGAAGCACTTGCCGTTAATAGAGAGTGCAACCTCTCTATCGTCTACCACGAGTAATGTCGGAGCACCAACCCTCGCGTTTATTGGCTCTTGATTGGATTGTAAGCACATCGTCCCTGCTTCCCTTAACATGTAGAGACGCTGCACACATTTGCTATTCAACTTGCCACCCCTCCTGCCTGAGCCTGTTCACCTTGTTCACCGGATAGCTCTGTTCCCTAAGCACATCTATTCCAGACTACTCTTATTTAACAGATGTTGATGTTGATTCTCATTATCAATGTTATTATAACGGCAACCCTTCCCCAGCTCTACCTTTATAGCTGTAAATGCATAAGTTTCATCTGTCTACTGGGAATATTCAGAATAAATTCCATTCGACACTATGCTAGCTAAATGGACGCAGCTCAATATGGCAGCCAACCTAATTGACGGCAGATGGAATTATGATGGTCCGATTATGAATGATCGCTTGCTAAATGAACTGACCGCGCTCCTAACTTGTATATCATGACATACGGCTTGCTACAACCATTTGGATGTCATTCCGTCTCCCTCCGTTTTCTTTATTGAAAATAGGTAAACACTAGTATGGAAGTCACATTCCAAGGAGGACACGATGAACAAGTTAGCAATGACGAGTCTACTATTGAGCGGATTCCTGTTAAGCGCCTGTGCTAACAGTACAGCTCTAGCTGAAGCCAAGCAGCCCGAAATAACCGTGAATATGATCAACAACGAAGGAGCAGCAATCGGAACTGCTCGCCTTACGCAATCAGGGGATACCGTACATCTCTCCATCGAGGCTCGCAATCTGACGCCTGGCATACACGCGATCCATTTTCACGAGACAGGTCGATGTGATACTCCTGATTTCAAGACGGCCGGAGCCCATTTGAATCCCCAGCACAAAGAGCACGGATTTCACAATCCTAAAGGATTCCACAGCGGAGATCTGCCCAACATTGAAGTAGGGACTTATGGCACCGTAAAAGCAAGCCTCTCCACCAAAACGGTCACTTTAGTGAAAGATCAACCCAACTCTCTACTGAAGTCTGGGGGGACCTCTATTATTATTCATGCCAAAGCGGATGACTACATAACAGACCCTTCCGGAAACTCCGGTGATCGAATTGCGTGCGGGACTGTTCAAGAGCAGTAATATGTGACCAGTCAGTGCTTCTTAAACTTTACAGTGCAGCTGGATACAGCAAATACCGTGTCTTTCGAACTGATCGAAAGACACGGTATTCTGTATCCGTTATAGGTTGCATGTAGATACGGAGTCCGCTTCAAAGTAAAGATGTGAATGGTTCGCGCACTTCGGATTAAACTGAAACTGACACACAGGACAGCGATAATTGCTGTTAAGATACGTCTGGATCGTCAGCTCAGTCTGACAATTACCGCAGTGTATCGCTTTACTGTCCCACTCTTGCTTAGGCCAGGTAACCGCAGGGTGATTCGCTGAATCCTCATGACAAAAATAACAACCATAATAGATGTTGCAACATTTAAATTTAATAGCTACAACGTCCATTTCTTGATGATAATGCTTACATCTTCCTTGCTTATCAATAGCACCTGTAACCTCAATCATTGTACATGCTCACTTTCCCATCCGTTACTTATATAGATTGACTTTAAACGGATTAATACCTAGCATAACATCCAACGGCTTAGGCTTACCATATAGGCAGCGAAGAAGACGAGCTTTCCGCTTTACTTTGCAGTTCCCGCTCATCAATTCTATCGCTGCTCATTGTTCCTCCGTCAACGCAAGCGCAAGCTTCTACATGCGCACATTTCTTTTCACTTCGTTTAACTGTACATGATCCCCTTTATTCTCTTCTATCCTTCACCTATTCGTTAATCTTCTGCTTGTATCTCAATCATCAATCCTTCCACATGCTTGCGGCTCATCAGTTTCCGCTTCTTACGGTTCTCCTTCGTATCCAGGACGATGCTCAAGTCATAATTGTCCGGGTAGAGATCCTTTGCCTCCACATGAAGCTCCAATCGCTTTTTGTTGATTTTACACTTCTGCTTCATAATCAATACGCCGACAATCCCTTTGCTGTCTTCCATCTCACAAACGATTCCAGTCCTGCCCAGATAAGGAATGCGCACGCTGTCACCGAGTTGATAGCGGACCTCTTTTTCCATTTGAGCTTGCTTTTCCTGTTTCTGCTGGAGCTTGTTGCTGGCCTGTATATGCTTGCTGCCTGCTGGTGTTTTTGTGGCTTCACGTTCTGGCTTGGACACAGCATGCGATATAGCTTCTTCTAACGTTTCATGTGATACTAAATTCTTGTGTATTATTTGTATTTCTTGTTTCATGTCTTGTACTACGTGTATTTCGTGCACATCTGGGTGATCTTCTGCTGTTGCTTCAACTCCTGTCTCTTGTGCAGCTCCTATTGCTTTTGACTCTGCTGAAGTGAGCTCACGTGACCGATTAATAATGCTTACAGGCAATCCTAATTTTAAGGCGATCAAGAAGGCGTAGCTTTGCCCCGCCTCGCCGATCACTAAACGATAGGCTGGCTGCAAAGTATCGGGATCAAACGCCATGCGTGCATTCTCGAAACCTGGCGTCGTACCGGCAAAGTTTTTGATTTCTGTAAAATGAGTCGTTGCCACCACGGTGGCTCCTCTGCGATGCAGCTCTTCCAATATCGCAATCGATAGTCCTACCCCTTCGCCAGGATCAGTACCCGACGCCATTTCATCGATGAGCACTAACGTAGCGTGATTGGCAACCTGTAAAATGTCGATCACATTACGGATATGCGCTGAGAATGTACTGAGCGCATGTTCAATGCTCTGTCCATCCCCCATGTCAACTGCAATATGATCAAATACGGCGAACATGCTGCCTTCTGCAACGGGAACGAGTAGGCCCGACTGAACCATGACGGTCAATAAGCCTACCGTCTTAAGTGCAAGTGTCTTGCCACCCGTGTTAGGCCCCGTAATGATAAGCGACTGATAAGTATCTCCGATCGCAAATTGAAGCGGAACCATACTTCCGAGCAAAGGATGCCGTGCTTCCTTCAAGAGTAAGCGGCCAGCCTCATTTAGTTGAACATTACTTCCCTGAATGGAGATTGCATATTTCGCTTTTGCAAACAAGTAATCATAAGCTCCTACCGTATCCACATTAATACGGATCTCATGTGCGTATTGCTCGGCGTAAGCCGTCAGTTCGCTCAGCACTTTAGCTTCAATTCGAGCTTCCTCCGCCCGATAGGCAGCAAGCTCCTGCTGGAGGTGCATAATATCTGCAGGTTCGATATATACGGTCTGGCCACTTGCCGATTCATCCAGCACCGTACCTTTCACTTGCTTCCGATGCTCCTTGCGGATCGGCAAGACATATCGTTCATTACGCATGCTAAAGATCCGTTCTTGCAATATAGAACTGTATCTGCTCATTAACGCTGCTAATCTGCCTTTTAATCGCTCTTCCATCGCTGCGATCCGTTTGCGCACCTTCATCAAGTCTTTACTGGCATAATCAGTAACACGACCATGATGAATACAACGCTCAATCTCGGACTTCAGTGCGGTTAGCTCAAACATCGCCATCGCATAGGCGCTAACATGCGGGGCAATCGCAGCTTTAGCCCTCATATACTTCATGAGCTGCGCACAGCTATGCAGAAACTGATGCATATGCATAAAGTCCTGTTCGCTGTACACATAGCCAGTGTCCAACAGACTTAAAATATGATCGATCCCCTCTAGCGAAGGAATTGGTACACTGGCCCCAGATTGCAGCATGAACTTAGCCTCAGCCGTTTCATCCAGTTGCTGCCGGATTACCTTCAGATTGGTAAGTGGCTTCATATCTGCAATATGCTGCCTGCCAAGATAAGAAGCTGCATGAGACTCAAGTGCCTCTTTGATCTTTCCGTATTCCAAGCGCTGCAAATGCGTGTTATTCATTGTCTATTCCTCCTTGTCAAAATAAAAAAAGGCAGAGAATGACATCGTCATTCCCTGCCTTAAATAGAGCTGCCTATCCTAAATAAACTGCCATAATAACAAAAAAATCCGCGCTGAACACAGCACGGATGATGGCGTCAATAAGATAGGTATACACCTAGGGCATTGTATGATATCCGCTGTTCTTAACTAATTCCGAGGTACTCTTCTGCGCAATAAAAATAAACGTTGTCATCTGTAAAAATTAGACAACATCAATATACAGAAGCCTCAATATGGAATTTGATTAGTTAAGAACGGTCACCAACATTAAAGTCTCTCCCTTAAGTGCAATATAATTGTTATTATAGCGAAGCTAACCTTCTAAAGCAATAACTATGCAATTTAACCTTATTGTAGCCCTTTTCACATATCGAATAGTCAAAATCATGCTACAGCACATCTGCTAACCACTTCTTGCTGCTCGGGCCTAATTCATCCATATTAGCAATCTCACACTGTCTCCCTTGAGCATCCGTTAACAGAAGACGAGAAGCTCCGTGCATTTGCATATGTTCATGCAGGTTAGGCATGATCAGCCGCAGTGGTCCTGCGTCCGTAACAAGCTGCCATATCCACATTTCATGGATATACCTCACACTTTGAATACACGTTACATGCGGCATAAAATACCGCAATCGCATTTCCTTAGCAAGCTCAAATCGACTCTCCTCGTCCAATTCCTGGGGCTCCACGATAATACCCAGCTCAATTCCGTTACCGTCTCGAACCGACACATAATGGTCTGGGTCTGTAACAGGAAAAGTACGATATAAAATTAATTCGTCATACGCTCTACCTTCAATACAGCCGGATAATATACCGCCGATCGAACGTGTCAGCGACATGCTTGCGGGAGACAATTCCTTGATTTCACAATTCGCACGTTGTGATCTCACACCAGACGCCCCCTTGCGCTTGATAGTTCTTGTTGAGCTTCCACGAGGCTAAAATATTTCCCACCAATGCTCATCAGTTCTTCATGCGTACCTATCTCAGCAATACGACCTTGGTCCAGTACGACTAACCGATCTGCATCTTTTAGTGTGGACAATCGGTGGGCAATGGCAAAAGTAGTTCGACCTTTGATCAACTGTGAAATGGCTTCTTGAATTTGCCGTTCTGTATTCGTATCAACAGATGCCGTAGCTTCATCAAGAATCAGAATACGCGGATTATGTATAATGGCACGCGCAATCGCTACCCGCTGCTTTTCGCCTCCTGACAAGCGATGGCCTCGCTCACCGACTCGCGTATCGTAACCATGTGACAGACGTACGATAAAGTCATGTGCGTTGGCGATGCTGGCAGCGCGTATAATATCCATTGGTGAAGCGTCCGGTTTGGAATATGCGATATTTTCCGCAATCGTTCCGTCAAACAGAAACGTCTCCTGCAAAACAATACCGATGTGCCGACGCAAATCCTCCTGCCTAATATGCCGCAAATCCGTGCCGTCCAGCAGAATACGGCCGCTGCCAGGATCATAGAATCGACACAGCAAATGAATAAAGGTAGACTTGCCAGCTCCGGAATGGCCGACCAAACCAATCATCTCTCCTGCTTTGACGGTGAGATCAATCTCTTTCAACGCAGTACGGTTCGCTTCATATCCGTAGCTGACCTGCTCAAATCTCACTTCACCGCGTACTTGATGAAGTGCAAGCGCATGCGCTGTGTCAGCGACTTCTACAGGGGTATCCATGATCTCAAATACCCGATCTGCAGCCGATAATGCCTGATTCGTCCAATTTACAGCTTGACTGAACCACTGGAGCGGTCCAAGAAACATGCCTAAATACGCAATAAAAGCCATCAAGACACCGAGTGTCATCTGATTTCGCAGGACAGCGTCCCCTCCGAAGTACCACGTCAGCAGCACACCTGAGCCCGCAAGCCAAGCAAATATCGGAAATACAGCAGACCATAAGCCATCTACCTTCACATTTTGCACAACCGCATCCCTATTAGCTGCTGCATACCGCTCCTTCTCTGCTTGTTCCTGACCAAATGCTTTAACAACACGAATGCCAGAAAGAGAATCGCCTACCTGACCGTTAAGTCTAAAAATAGAACGCCACTGTCGATACCACATCCGCCTAACCTTAGGCCATATTCGCACAGAAAATAAAATAATCAACGGCACAGGCAGCACCGCCAACAAAGTTAATTTCCAGTCCAGCGTAAGCATAACTAGGATAATGGCGATAAGCTTTAAAGCATTGCCTCCTACCCACATGAGACCATCCGTCAGAAATTGACGCATCGCTTCCGAATCGTTATTGACGCGGCCAATAAATTGGGACGTCTGTCGCCTGTCAAAAAAAGCGAGCGACATCCCCATTAACGCATTATAGATGTCGGTTCGTATTTCTCCCATCAGCTTAGCGCCGATCCTGACACCTATAAATCCACGAACAATTTGTCCTAGTGCCAGCACAAGCTCTGTACTCGCGAGCGCAATGACAAGCCATAATAAAGCACCACCTAAGTTCATAGGCTGAAGCACGTCGTCTACCATTATTTTAGTAATATAGGGCGGAATAAGCTCGATTAACGTTGTTACAACAAGCAGTGAGGCGGCTACTGTCATTTGCTTCTTGTAGGTCTTGGCATATCCGAGCATTCGCGACAACACTCTGCGGTGGTCTCTACATGCTGGACAAGACCTGGCCCCACTTGACCATGTTGCGCTGCACACCGAGCACACATGTGGTGAATCGTTCTCTGAGGCTTCGGGCAGCACGTCATCTTGAACGACTGCCATGATCAGCTTGGCTGCATAGCCAAACATGGCAGCAAGCCCTGCCGAATATCGCAGCAGTACCTGCGAGCCTGAATGCTGGTCAACGATAAATGAGCCGCCGCCTATAGCCTCAACCGTGCGCGCATTGATTATATCCGCTAGCTGGATCTGATTGGCCAGTGCTGCACTCGCTGACCATATTGTCACTTCGTCCGCTGTCACGGTTAACCATTGCTCACAAAAATGGTTATCCAGGCTTAAATCCGTCCATGCGTAATATAAAATAGTCGTCTTCACTTGCTCTTTAATCTTTGTCGGGAGCTGTCTTGTCGCTCGCATGTTGCGCTGCCTCCTTACTCACCCGGTTACAAGGTCAAGGTGCATGTATTACAAGGAGACTCCAGATGGATAATTGATGTACGGTTCCATCAATTCATGGAGCTTACAGTAGGCATTTAGCAGAAATTATTTTATTTAAACGTTATGCGTGATGAGTGATTTATAACACTATGGCATGTGACGCAGGTTTCCATTCACTTGCCAATAATCCATAAACGGCATGATCGATACAGCGATCATGCAACCATTCCGCTTGTCTAATGCTGCCTTCATAGGTAAATCCAAGCCGCTCGGGAACCGCTCTGCTTTTCGTATTATATTCCCCTGCTCTAATCTCAATCCGATTTAATCCATATTCCGCAAATGCATATGTAATCATTTCTCTGCACGCGCTTGTTACAACACCCAAACCTTGATACTCCGCTGCCAGCCAGTATCCGATTGATGTTTTCCGATTCCGCCAATCCAATTCATGGAAGCCAATGCAGCCTGCAAATTTATCGTTATAATACATACCACAATTAAATCCGTTGTTATTCGAAAACTTCCGCAGCTCACTTTCAATAAATTGTTTAGTGTCATCGGCACTTTTCATATTGTCAACCCATGGTAGCCATTCTCTTAAATGGTCTCGGTTATGATTGGTAACTTCATAGATTTCTTCTGCGTAGACAGGTTGGAGCAGCTTTAGCTGTATCTCAGAGCTTACATTATAACTAAACATGTATATCCTCCTTTGACTAGACTAACTTAGGCTACCTTTACATCTGGACGTAAATATGTGTTTACACCTTAGTCAGACTAATTGTTTTACGCTATTATAACTTCCATTTATCATCATAGTCACCATAATATGCACTTCAATTAAAAAAATCCGTGCTGTGTTCAGCACGGATTTCTATTCAACTCCAAAAGGACCGTTTATAATTATTTATACACCTTTAAGCGACTTTCCAACGGTTGGAATGCCTTTTCGCCAGGCTGCGCTGCTGGTTGACCAAATGGCATCTGTGCGATTAATTTCCAATCACCTGGAAGACCCCACTCTTGTCGTACTTGTTCGTCTATTAAAGGATTGTAGTGTTGGAGCGAAGCGCCGAGGCCTTCTTGCTCTAATGCTGTCCATACGACAAACTGCAGCATCCCTGACGATTGCTGTGACCAAATCGGAAAGTTGTCGCTGTACGCGGCAAATTTCTCTTGCAAAGATTGGATGACAGCCTGATCTTCAAAAAATAGTACGGTTCCATAGCCACTGCGGAACCCCTTCATCTTGTCTGCTGTCGGACCGAAGTTGTCTGCTGGCACGATCTGGCGCAGCGTCTCGGTTGTCAAATCCCACAACTTATCATGCTGTTCCTTTAGCAGGACAACTACTCTTGCGCTTTGCGAGTTAAAAGAAGAAGGAGTATGTAAGACTGCCTCTCCTACAAGCGCTTCAATCCGCTCGTCACTCACAGTTGTTTCTTTGCTGATCGCATAGAATGTTCGTCTTTGTTTGACCGCGGCCAAGAAATCGTTACTCATTGGTTATCGCTCCTTTTATGCTTTGCATAGGCGTTCCAATAACATAGCATGTCCATACTATATTATATATAACCTCAATTTCAGGCTCTTAATCTTAGACTGTCATTCTTTATTTAAGTTCTCGGACAAATATTTCACTATCCCGTCATCTGCATCCTGCGAATATTCCCATACCATAGCTCCTGCGAGATCTTTCTGCTTGATATAGGCCACTTTTGCCTTCAGCGCTTCCTTATCCTCATAGCTGATGAAGATATCACCATCGTACAAATAAGCAGCCTGTGCCTTCTCGTCAAAGTAGCGTTTGAATCCTTTTTTGTTCATATACTTGTCCATAAGCGTTTTGTAGCTGAGATCTGTTTTGACGATATCAATCGGTTTACCCAACTCGAATAATCCGTCTTTCTTGCTTTTAACGCCTTTCCAACCATATGAATAAGCTGGCACACCCAGCAACAGCTTCTTGCTATCAATATCGTGTTCCAAGTATTTGGTAATGACCTTATCAATACTGAGCTTCGATTTATTTTGTTTGTCGATATACAAGTTGGAATTAAAGCCTGTCGTATCCGACCAGCGTCCTGTCATGTCGTAGCTCATAACGTTAATGTAATCGACGTATTTCTCCACCTGTTTGACTTCTACATTTTTAAAATACCAATCCTGCGTTCCCGAAGCAAAGGTTAACAAATATTTCGATTTGTTTTTATGCGGCAGTCGATTAAGCTTTTCTCGAAGTTCTCTCATAAGACTTGTAAAGTTCTTAGTATCTTCGGGACGAGCTTTCTGAGTCTTCCATGCGTCAAATGCGGGATACTCCCAATCGATATCAACACCGTCCAAATCCAGTTCTTTTACCATGCTTATTATATTTTCTGTAAATAAATACCGATTTCCGTCCATTGCCGCATCAGAGAATCCATCTACACCATAACCACCAACCGCCAGCACCATCTTTGTGCCCTGGTTATTAGCCTTTAGCTGTTTAATGTTTTCCTTGATCTGATTGTTGGCTGTAACATCCTTATGAAAATACAGATTGGTTCCGTCAATCTTTGCAAATGCTACAAAAGCGATATCTACTTTTTTCTCTGTCAAATGAACATCCTTTGGATCACGCCACGCTTCAATATAGACCGTTGTTACTTTTTTTTCTTCCGCATTGGCAATCTGAAAGAAATAGATTCCCATTCCAACCAGCAGCAGAGCTACAAAAACCTTGGTGTATATACTTATTTTCATCGTTGCTCTACCCTCTTCCGCCGAATAATATTTGCGTAATGAATTTATTCAGATTTAATACTTTAACCGTTACATAACTGATCGAGAATATCGCAAATATGTTAAAGATAAGGCTAGTACTCGTCTGAAGCATTGTAGCCTCCACTTCCACTCTGCGAGATACCAGAAGATCAACCAATAAATGGATGAGGTAGATGCTGAAGCTTGCTTTGGATAAAGAGCTGATCATTTTTTTCACTTTATGATTTGTTTTTTCGCTAATTGATGTCTCTTTCTCTTTGAAGAAAACAAACATACCAACGGCCATGAAGAAAGTCGTAACAGAGTAGTTGCCGTAGAACATCTCATCTAGCACCCCGCTGTGGAGTGAAGCAAAATAAGTCGCTACAGGAGTCAGGAAGAAGGATACGATACCTAGGTTGTACACAATATTTTTCCATTTATCCGAAAGATCAAAGTTAAACAAGTAATAGCCTAGAACAAAGTACCCGAGGAACCCTGTAAAAAAGGGAATATTTAAAATCGGAATATTAATGTACTGATCGGTCAGTCGGAATACGACATCTGACACAAACCGATACACCACACTCACAATAAACCATAAGAGCAAATAATAACGAATATCTTTTTGCGAACATACTTTAACCAATTTACTAATCAGAGGAACAGTCGCATAAATAGCGATAATAGCGTATAAGAACCATAAATGTACGTAGTTTCGATCCGTCAGTAATCTATACCCAAAGTCCAGTATAAACTCGCCAACTCCCATGTTGCTTTTGAGAATATAATACTGGCTGTACAGATCATAGATCAGGGACCAAGTGAATAAAGGGATAAGCAGGGGCACAACCCGCTTGAGATAAAAATCTTTATAGGACTTGACCTCAACACGCAAGATCATCGCGCCGCTTATCATAAAAAACACAGGTACCGCAAAGCGTGATACGGAATTAAACAGATTGCTAATCCACCAGGAACCCGTGTTAAAATCGTTGGTCCGAGTCAGTAAGTCGGCGGTGATGTGGAGAATAATTACGGCTGCGATCGATAAAATACGGAGTATATCCACATATACGATTCGTTTATTCTGAAATATGCTGTTCATAGTTGCCCCCTGAATAACTTATTGAGAACTAGCTGCCACGTTCTGGCTAATGGTTGCGACGCCTTTTCGTTCTACAAAGCCCCAACCCTCATCATTGTCAAAGTACTTAAACGTACCGACGATGTTAATGTACAATAGTATGTTACGATACGTGAGCAGCTCGTATTGACTGAATACAAACATCTTGACATAGTCGAAAAATGAATAATTACTGCCATATTTCTTGCATAGGAAAAGTGAGATCAGAATTTGAACTGCATTTACAACTAACGTTACGAGGAACAAGACTATAGCTTGCAGAAGATTATCTCCCGAGAGCAGTGCTTGTATAATATAAAATATCGTGGTAAACGCGGTGAACGTGCCTAATATAAAGCCGTCAATGGCGAAGAACAAACTTACACCCACCGTAAATTTTTGCGATAGCTTCGACCAGTAGATTAAAATGCAATCCACAAATGCTTTTTGCCAACGAATACGTTGCTTGTAGAAATTTTTAAGATTTTCGGGGCATTCCGTGTAGCATACGGCTTCCGGCGCATATACCAGCTTCTTTTTCAGCTTGTTGGCTTTCAAATATTTATGAATTTTGAGGGTTATATCGATATCCTCGCCAACCGTACTCCTGAAGCCATTTACCTCGACTAGAATATCTTTATAGAAGGCTCCGAACGCACCGGAGATTACCACAATAGAATTAAAGAAAGATTGCGTTAGCTTGCGGACATAGAACCCGTGGATGTAATTAATAATTTGACTTTTAATAAGTCCTTTACCTTTAAATTTCTCAAAGATGACACCATCTTTGCGTTCAGCGCCCTGTACAATCTTAACCGTTCCACCAAGCGCAATAATCTCATCGTCTTGAAAGTATTGATTGACATATTTTAATGAATTCACTTCCAGCATGCTGTCTGCATCTAAAGTAATCACAATGTCCGCATTGGCACAGTCAATACCCGCATTAAGCGAATCTGCTTTGCCGCCGTTAAGCTTATCGATCACAAATATATGCGGGTACAGCTGTGATCTGTATATTCCCTTGATCGATTTGTATGTAAGCTTGTTATCTGGCTTTCTGCTGTCCGGGACTAATTCTAATAATTCTTCTAATTTGGCAAGAGTGCTATCCTTGGAACCATCGTTAATGATAATGATCTCATGATTCTGATAGTTCAAACCCTCCATCGCATCTATACAATTCTTGATCGTAAGCTCCTCATTGTAAGCCGGAACAAGTACGGAAATTGATTTTTCATCAAAGGTTACATCTAACTTTCTCACTTTACTGAATAAAAGCGGAATGACCGTATAAAGAAGCTGAAAGACAAGGAACACAATCGTCGATAAATACAAAAAGTATTGCATGGTATTCACTCCTTCTTCTCTATCTACTGCTCTTTGGCGTAACAAAATAGGTGTTGTTCATATGATCAAAGAACACACATAAGATATCGCTATCTTAGTTTGTGTGCATAACAAGTATGATGAAATTGAACCTTGAACAACAGGGAAATGTAATGATACGAAATGAAGAAGACACTTACGAGAGATTGACGAAAAATGGATCTGAAATTGGGGAGATCTAGACAGGTATTTATGCGTATAACGTAGCCGACATATATGCATAAATTCGGATGTAGTGTTGCACCTACTCTCTGTGTAATTATGGTAGTTTATAATTTCTACTTACAAAATATCGCATTTAACGTCGAAAAGTAAAACCGCTCTAATTTTGAAGAAAACGAATACATTGCCATTTATCAGGTTCAATCTTCCAATTGATACGTTTTTCAGCCCTTTCAGAAATTAAAGCATAGTTTAGTTATATTCTCATAAATATACACTTTTTCTTTCATAATCTTGCCCTTGATGGAGAAGCCGCATATAGAAAAAGAGGACTGCCGCGTTGAGCAGCAGACCTCTTTCTCTCATGGATTAACAGTTAAGTTCTATACTTTTTTTACCATGTGCTCATAATGTTCACCAGCAATTGTTATGACAAGGCCGTCTCCCTCATATCCCTGCACTTCATACAACTGCTTTGCCCTGTTATTTGCCACGTTCACCAGTAATGACGCCTTTGACAAACCTCGTGTTCTTGCTTCATCTTCAAAAGCGGCCATAAGCTGCTTGCCGATGCCTTGTCCACGCTGTGAAGCATCTACCGCTAGCGAATCCAAATAAAATTCCCCTGGCAGCGCTTCCTTAACAAGTTGAACTGGCTCCCCACGCAATTCAGATAAGCGTGCTTCCAACGGCTGGTCCAATGCGATCACATTGCTGCCCTCATAAAATAACGCGTAGCCGAGCGGTACCCCGTCTTGCTCCCATACGATGCTGTTATCCCAACTTAGACGATTGCCAGATTGTAAAAAATACTGTTCCAGTACGTCTACAGTCGTTTCTATGTTTTCCGTCCCCGACAAATCAAATGCAATAGTACCTATTGCTTCCATCATAAGGGGAATAATATGTTTACTGTCCTCTGGCTTTGCTAATCTGATCATATCTGATTCCTCCCGACTATGTAATATTAGATATACTTATATCTTACCATAACTATAGGCTCCCTTTCATGTTGCCTAACAGAGATGCTCACCCCCATGTGGGCATTCGCATATAATGCGCTGTGCCGCAAATACGATATGAATCTCGGAAAGGGTGTATGATCACCATGGCGACTCCAGATTTTCAGTCCCCCTCTTTGAATTTATCTTTTGATGTAAACAGCAGCTCGTTTTTTAAAAAAGACGATA
Organism: Paenibacillus sp. ACRRX; assembly: GCF_022346885.1. Taxonomy (GTDB): domain Bacteria; phylum Bacillota; class Bacilli; order Paenibacillales; family Paenibacillaceae; genus Paenibacillus_B. The sequence goes on along the minus strand of NZ_JAKRNK010000001.1, from coordinate 422,024 downwards.
ACAACTACATCAATGTATTGTCCAATGTCCAATTACCTTCTTTGGAAAATGTATCTTTACTTGACATCTTTCTCAGCGAGGGACAAACAGTTGAACCTCATTGGCATCCCAATGAAGCTGAATTAGTATATACAATTTCAGGCGAACTATTTATCGGAATTCTAAATGCGTTCACCAATCAAGTATTAAATTATCGGCTGAAGCCAGGTCAGGTCGTCAATATTCCTAAAGGATGGTGGCACTGGGAAACAGCGTTAACAGACCAAACTCATGCGCTTGCCATATTTGATCAGCCTGCGCCAACGGTCATATTTGGCTCAGATGTGCTTCGCCTTACGCCTAAAGAAGTATTGGCTCATACTTATTGTTTAAACGAGGAACAGATTACCTCTGCGCTCCAACCGATCACCAAAACAGTTGTGATTGGTCCTCCTGCCAACTGTATGCGGCCTGCTGGAACAAATGGGCAAAATGAACAACGGGCATATTCGCAACCTCATCCGCATCATCCATCTCATCAGCCGCAGGGTTACCATCCGCATACAGCTGTTCCGCAGCCTCAGTACGGTTATCCTGCTCCCTATCAGCCCTGTCCCCACCATCAACCAAGCCCATACGCTTATCATCGATTTTGACAATTACGCACCTTACTTGCAGCTATAATTTACACCTACTCCACATCAATAAAAGGGCCGAGCAAGTTCGCTCGACCCTTTTATTGATGTTAAAGCATTCATCATACATTTATAATCTATACCATATCCATACTCGATAAACCAGCGGCGCGACGTTGCTTAGAAGAACTTCACAACATCTTCAAGCGGCAAGAATGCTTTCTCTCCTGCCTGTTCCTTCGCTTCGCCAAATGGCATTTGCGCAACCAAGCTCCAGTCCTGCGGAATGTTCCACACGTTCTTTACTTCTTCATCGATGATCGGATTGTAATGCTGAACAGATGCACCGATACCTTCTGCGGACAATGTTAACCACACTGCATACTGGAGCATGGCACTGCCTTGATGCGACCAGAATGGAAACTGATCTTTGTAGGATGCAGCTTTCTCTTGCATCGTACGGATCGTTTCTTGGTTTTCAAAGAACAAAATTGTGCCTGCACCCTCACGGAAGCCTGTCAATCGTTCAACTGTCGCTTCGAAATTTTCTGCCGGAACACGGGAACGCAGCGTTTCTTTTACGATATCCCACAGTTTCTCATGTTCGCCATCCATCAGGACAACGATACGGCCACTTTGCATATTAAAAGAAGTAGGCGCATGCAGAGCTGTCTGTATCACTTCTTGAATTTTTTCTTTCGTAATTAAAGCGCTCTTTCCTACTTTACGAACAGAACGACGGTTAATTAAAACATCTTTTAAGTTAGTAGTAGCAGCTGACATGTAGAAAACCTCCAAATTTGTATGTTATATGTTGTCGTTTGTATTAGACCTTGGCTAGTTCGCGATCAATAATAGCAGCCAATCTTTCCTTGCTGGCCATACCTTTAACCACTTCATTACCAATTACAAACGTTGGTACGGCGTTAATACGAGCTTCTTCATACGCATGCTGCAAAGCAGCCTGATGCGCTTCGCTATATTGGCGTGACTCCAGTGCTTCTTTGAATTCCTCCATCGGTAGACCGACATCCCCAGCCAAGTTCGTTAATACTTCAACGTCCTCGATATTCTGCTCTTCTTGAAAAAAGGCCGTGAACACTCTGTGGTGAAATTCATTTCCCTTCCCGCGTTCCTTCGCAAATTGACAACCTTCAAAAGCCAAATGCGTATATGGGTGCGGGGATAATCGCGGCAGTCGCATCTCGATGCCTAACTTCTTCGCAGTTGGGAGAATATAAGAATCCCAAGAACTCAACTTGTCAGGTTCCTGCCAAGGATCAATCTTTGGCTGTGGGCTGCGTCGTAATTCAAATGGCATCCACTCTACCTCGACGTCCTTTTCCTTTACAATTTCATCCAATGGCCCCTTGCCCAGAAAACAGAATGGACATATAAAGTCGGAATATACTTTAATTTTTAAAGTCATCTTTTCACGCCTTTCTAGCTGCACTTGGTTTTCGTCAAATATAATCCTTGCGGTTAACAGCAATTGTGTGAAGATGGCTTGCGACCTTTACACTTCTGGATAAGATCCTGATTAAGAGGATTCCTTGATCAAATTATATTATGATGTGTAATGATCTCCCTGATGTAACTATTATAGTTACATCATAAAAGTAAGTCAACCTTTTCTTTGTTACTACAATAAAATAATTTACTTACTTTTTTAATATGAGTTTTAAATCCATATTTTTATTATGAAACCCCCGTTAAAACGATAAAAACCGCCCCCAATAATAGAGGCGGCTTGTTTGTTTCCTTGATCATAATCTACTTATAAATAGGTTTTATTCCTGACCACCGATTCGGAGTTGTGTTGTTCACAATTCGTGTTTCCACTGAAATAGGCTTACTGGGGTTAGTCACGTCATCTACCGTTACGTACAGCCGAGTGCCATACTCCGTACTGAACCGTCCCTCCCCTTCTGCTCTCACGCCATAACGTAATTTATCAAATATGGGGCGATCCTCGCGTTCCACACGAATTAATCCTTGTTTATCACTGGCATAGTTGAGGGCAATCCCAATCGATTCAGGTGAATCCCAGAAAATACTGTAGAAGGATAGTCCGAATATATCGGCCAATAAGGTATTTCTGCCCGATACTTTCAATTTATCAAATACATAATTTACTCGATATGTTTTCCCTGCTGGAACAATCACGTTCTGAGGAGGTACAATAAGCGTTCTAGTAATAGACTTTTCTTTGGTCTGCGAAGTGGACATATCATAGTCTACACGGAAGGTATGTGAAGCCGTTGCGACGAGTACACTTAGAGAAGCATTATATTCATAGCCAAATGTCCACCCTGTTGTATTGGTCGTACTGGTTGTTTCCAGAAATTCATATTCAAATGAACTCGAGGTTAGAGTTTGCTCCTGAGCTGTATGGTTAGTAAGAAAAGAGTCACCTACCGTTAATGTTTCGACATTAGATACCGTTGTACCTTCGATATTGCTCCCCTGTAATATCGATTCTTCCACCGTATGCTTAACAAAATAATTACCCCACGACGGATCACTTTTTAACATCGTGTCGATTTTGTTCGAGATGCTCACAACGGCGTTGTTTCTCTGCTCTTCCGCTTTGACGGTCGGAGATGCCATTCCAGCTAGAAGCACCACACTCATTGTAGATACAAGTAACAGACTTAATAACTTTTTCATGTTCTCGATCTCCTTTATCGGTAATGCTACTTCCACATTATGATGAGCAGTTCGAATACAATCACTTTTCCACCTTATGTAGACCGCTGTTGTTTTATGCGCTTATATACGCTTCGCATCAGTTTCAAGCACCATTCGAGCCAAAACAAGCTGACACCGATTGCACACCGGTATAAGCTTGCTTATCGTGTCTTGAGTTGTAATTACCTAGGTTCAACTAATTGTCATATCATGGACTGATTTACAACAAAGTTAACGGATATACATTTTCAATTCTTCTGTCCTGTTTAGTTTACTGGACAAGTTCATGTAATCTAATTGCTCAAATTGTTACTCGATGAAGGACAAAGATAAATAGAAAAGACCTGGATATACGAAGAGGATTATACTCAGCTTAGAATGCAGACATTAAAGAGGTTAACAGAAATCGAGGTGATCTAGCAGTTTTCACCTGTTTTGGAACTGATATTATTCACTTACGGAACAGGACTCTACATAAAAAACATATAAAAATTTCCTGAGGTTTAATTTTGAAGCGGACGACTTGCTTGGTTCCTCCAGTTCTCGCATGCGCAGGCGGACTTCCTGAAAGTCAAACAACCGTGCAGCAAAATATTCAAATGTCGGGTGACCGTAATCGTTTAAGCCTAATGACGACAGGTGAGTAAGCGTTTGCATAACTAATCTTCGTATTCTCTGCTCAATTGCACGCACATCCTTTTGCAGGTTTGCTCCGGGCTGTTGAGGACTGCTGATCGCCAATTGTTCATAGATGGTTTTGAGTGGCGGCAAGTCAGGCAGAATTTGCTGCGCTTGCTCCTGCGTTTTTAGCCATTTCATAATACGAATGAGGTCAGAAGTGCCCGCCTCGCCTGCAATTCCTAATTGCAGCAGCAAGGAGCGCGCTTGCTGTTCAATCGATCTCTCCTTCTTAAGGAGCCTTCCTGGCTTCATATCTACTGTCCCTGACACCTCCAACAAACGAAGTGAGTTACGAATCGCCTGCATCGATTTCTCTAACATCAGGTGATCAGACACACGTCGCAGCACAGCTAGAACTTCCAAGCGATTAATGGGCTTCTGGATAAAAGTATCGACACCTTGCTGGTAAGCCTCGCCTATCATTTCCTTGTTCTCCACTTGGGAGATCATAATAAATCTGCCACTGTAATTTGCTTCCCGCAGCGCTTTGACGGTTTCAATGCCGTCACGGCCCGACATCAACAGATCAATGATTACAACATCCGCAGCTTGAACGGCTATTACAGACGCACAAGCTCCATCTTCGGCTTCGCCGATGACCTCGCCTAGGCCACTTTCGGCCACGATGCGCGATAACATTTTGCGAACAGCAGGATCGTCTTCAACCACATAAAATTTGAGCACCTTCAACAGCCTCCCTTTGCGTTAAACGTTCCACAGGAATACGTACTTCGAAGCGCGTAAAGTCTGTATCGCTGCAAACGTTAAGGTCTCCCCCCAGCAAGCGAACGATGTCCGCAGCGTGGGAAAGCCCAATGCCTGTTGATGCGTTTCCTGCAGCATCAAATTTGGTCGTAAATCCAGGATGAAAAATCATGTCCATTTCATCAGCACATATGCCTGGGCCATTGTCCGTGACGGAGAACAAAATGCAATCATCGCATAACTCTCCCTGCAACCGAATATGTCCTTGCTGTGTAATGGCTTCTACCGCATTCGATACGATGTTATTCAGTACGGAAAGCAGTGGATAAATCTCGTTTGTGGACAAGTTGATGTCCGTACACGCTTTGATTTCGACCTGTTTGCCGAGCAGCAAGCTGTAATTGGCATTTGCGCGAACCACCATGGCACACAAATCTGAAATAACAATACGCTTTGACAGCATACGTTCCTGTTGGATGATCTTAAATAAACCGGCTAAAATCCGTTCCGAATCTTTTTTGACTTCATGCACATGCTCTGCAATATGAAGAGCTTGTGCTGAATACGGGTACGACTCCTTTTTGAGTGATTTGTATAACTGGTAGCTTTCACGTGTAATTTCTTCAATATGAGACATGGACTTCTTGAGATAAAAAGCCTCAGCAAACAAATCTGAATTAATCATCATTAAACGCTCCAATTCCAAGCGTCTTTGTTCCCCCAGCGCTCTTACCTGCCGAATGGCCAGCATATTGCACAGCCCTACAACAAAGAAACTGCGGAGCAAGCCAACTAAGATGATCAACATCATCTCTTGATACGTCATACCAGTAGACTCGCCTGAGGCCATACGGATCAACAGTTCTGCGCCATTGGATGCCATATCTGCAAAGGCGCCGAAAAAGGCAACTTTCAAGTGATATTCGACGTTCATTTTAATCTTAAGCAGCGAAATTACTGCCGCGAACGTCACATAATAGAAAAATACGGGATAATGCTGAACAAGCCCGTCATCCAAAGGGATACCGTGCAGCATCCCATCCATTGCAATTCGGAACGAAACTACAAATAGTCCAGCAGAAATACCCGTTACAAGTACAGGAACTGAAAACCATAACATTCCGAAAAAATAAGCCATAATTCCGAGCGAAAATCGAAACTCCCCTCCAAACGGAGTGATCTTTACCTCACCGAGTAGTCCTGTCGACAATAGAATGATGATCCAAATAAACAATCTATAGTCTCGCATTTCGATTTGCCGCTCCTTCCCACCTGTGATCCCCCTTTCCCTCTCCACTTATCGTACTGGAAAAGAGTGTATATTGTCGCGTAAATCCTACATTTTTTAACTAAGCAGCTTGCATAAATCCAATTTGGCTAATAAGCAGTAGAAATGAAAACCGAATCAGCGCCACCAAACTGTGCCTTGGTGCTAGCTGTTTTGTTGGCCCTGTGTACTGTAACGCTGCCGTTTCAGATTTTCAGATGGATAGCTCTGGAGAAGGCGATCACTACAGTACATGGATATTAAAAAGGGCTCCCCCAATTACTCTGGGGGAGCCTGCTATTTAAAACTATCGGTTGTTACGAGCTAAAAGGCTAACAATCATACTGACAGCTTCGGCTCGTGTTGCATGCGCATTTGGTGCAAACCGATTGCCACTAATACCCTTAATGTAGCCTGCCTCCGCAGCTGCTGCCACATACGGAACAGCCCAAGCCGGAATCTGCTTCACATCGGCAAAGTTGAGCTTCGCTTGAGACTTCGGTTCAAGCCCTGCTGTCCGTACAATAATTACTGCCAATTCGGTTCTAGTTAAGGCACGGTTAGGCTGGAAGGTGTTATTGCTATAGCCAGTCACCCATCCCGCTTCAACCCCTTGTCTAATCGCCTGTACTGCCCATTGTTGAATCTGGTCTTGGTCCGCAAATGTTCGTGCAGCACCGTCGCCCGACCGTTGGAGGGCTCTCGTCAGCATCGCAACTAATTCTGCTCGCGACACCTGCTTATTAGGCTTAAAAGTACCATCCGCATACCCCGTAATAAAACCACGATTCACACTCTCACGAATAGCGTTCTCTGCCCAATGACCACTTACATCAGATAATGAAGGGGATGGCTTCCCATTTTCGGTGCTGCCGCTGCCAGTTTTAGAAGAATCCTTTTCGCTACTGGTGCCACCGGCATTACCTGTGCTTGTTCCTGTGCCACTTCCAGAATTCCCGCCAGAGCTGCTTCCGTTACCATTTCCATTATTATTTCCGTTACCGTTGCCATTTCCGTTGTTATTTCCAGAACCACTGTCACTTAATACCGCAACAACACCATCGGCATTGACTTTTCCGCTAACGGCTTTAATCACAAATTGATAGCTCTTCGCTGCATCCAATCCTTGAACTATATAGCTGTAAGAGGCTTTGCCTTGCTCAGGTCGAATTTGAACGTTCCAGTTCGGTCCAAGCTGGTCGCTCTTCTCATAAATTCGATAATTTGTGATCTCTGGCCCACTTGAAGGTGCCAGCCAAGACACCGCAGCCGAGCCATTTTGAATCGCTCCAAGCTTCGCTTCGCGTACAAGGTTCGGCTTAGGTGTTGTCTTCTTGATGCTGAATTGATCATAACGATCAGTAGATCCTGTCTCTGTCGTTGTGTACACGTCAAAGGAGATTTTGTCTTCGGTCACCGTTACACCTGTAAACATCTCCTTATTCGGCTGACCGTATTTTTCAGCAAACGGGAACGGTCCCTTCTTTGGTGAATACCGTTTGTCCCCTGCTGCATTGCTCACCAAATACAAGGTGCCTTTCGGATTAAGCAGACTTCCATTTCCATCTAAAGGCGTGTTCTTTTGCGGCTCATGGTTGTACATTGGATATGTCCGCGTGTAGGAGTGATCGTGTCCACTAAGCACAACATCAATACCAAGCTCGTCAAATAACGATGTCAGCTTATCACGGAAGAAAAGGGTATCGCTGTCATCTGTATGGCTGGCAACTGAATAAGGGGACTTATGGAACATGACGATCTTCCACTTCTGATTGCTTTTTGCAGCTTCCTTACGCAGCCACTCCTCCTGCTTCTTGTACACCACATCAACATCTTTCACTTCATTATATTCCGTATTAATGACCATAAAGTGAGCTGCTCCATAATCAAAGGAATAGACCGATCCGTCTGGCTTTGCTCCGGTATATGAAATATTAGGCAAGTTAAAATGATACCAATAGTTATTGTTCAGTTTGTTCTCGTGATTACCCACTGTTGGAACTAACGGTATTTCTTTAAAAATGGATTTCGGCTTATTCAGCATCCACATCCACTGGTCTTCAATATCACCATGATCAACCAAATCACCTGTGACCGTTATGAAACGGGAGCTAGGGAACTTCTTCATCCCCTCCTCCAACGTATGATTCCATGTGACGTATTCGGGCTCTGTCGTCCCTTGCGGATCTGTTGTATACAGGAACGTATACGCCTCATCACTTGGCTTCGCCGTTGTAAAGGTGCTGATGCCACTCCAGTGCCCATCCTGCCCGTCACCTACTCGGTAGCTGTAGGTTGTATTCGGCTGCAGGCCTTGAGCCAACACCTTATGACTTGCGTACACCGTTCGCTTGCCTGCACTTTTATCAGAACGTGTCTGATAGACTTGAACGTCCATGGACGTTCCTTCAAATGTCAACGTATGCCCCGCTGGCAGCGTAGGCCCTGTCACGATAGCTGTTGGTGCAAGCTCCAGCTTTGTTCCTTGTACCTTCGGGTCGGTATACCAAGCAAAACCTTGAGTTGTGCTCGGATCACCATTAAATGTCATCGACAGTGCCGTTGGAATGAGGTTTCCGGAATTGCCCTGTCCCTCATCCTTAGGATTTGCGATCAACTGCATCGCCCAATATAAATCTGAGCTGCTGCCACTTCGTTGGTGAACCTCCGCAGCCAGCACATTACGCCCTTCTTTTAGCACACTCTTAAGCGCTTGTGTCAAATCTGCGGTTTCCGTCGTCGGGCTGCCTAACGTTGTAGCACTGTAAGTCTGGTAATCAGGTTCTCCCGCAGGCATGTTGTATCGATAGACTTCTGTACCATTGACATAGAGAATAACACCGTCATCAATTCCAAATTGACCGACAATTTTGTTGTATGCCGACAAGTTATTTACGTCCATCGTCGATCGAAAATAAGTGGTCGGATGCTTCTTCGCAGCATCCTTTCCATAGCTAATCACCTGCTGAATACTTCCAAAAGCGGTCGTTGATTCGTCTGCTGGATATCCAAGCGGCCCGCGACCTGAAGCCCAACCAGAGTCATTATAGCTCGTTGTCCGCCATGCTGTTCCTTGGTTAGATCCATCATCTAGATACTTCCAACTCGAATCTTTAGACAGCATCACAATGCCTTGTCCTTGATTGCCAGGATTGCCACCATTGCCGCCACCAGGATTCGTGCCACCACCATTGCTATCCTGCTCAGGCAGCGCAGTCAGCTTCATGTCGAAATACAAGTCTGAGCTCGACGGGCTTTGGTTGTGAACTTCGATCGTCAGTACATTCGGCCCTGGACGCAGCCATTTTTTTAATGCTTCATTCAAATCCGGAGTATAAATTACTGGCTTATCTTTATTTGAAGCTGCCAAGGTTGCATATGTTACGGGTCCCTCTGGCATCCCGCCTCGAAACACCTCAATACCGTTTACATAGAAGATAAAGCCGTCATCTGCGCCAAACACACTTTCAAACGAGCCATAACCACGCAGATCAGCAATCGTTATCGTTTTGCTCAAATAGCTGGTCGTACGCTTGTTCTTGCGGTCTTGACCGAAGTCCAGCATTGTGGACACCTTGTCAAATACGGTATCCGGCATAACGTCATCAGTCGCTGCACCATTCTTTTCTTTATAGCCAAATGGGGCAAGGCCACTCTTCCATGACGAATAATCATAAGTTACGTCCGTAACCGTCCGACTATGATCGATACCCTCATCATTGTAACGCCATAGTGAGCTTTGTGTGACAAGCGGCAGCGGCTTCAACGCAGGAACAGCTGTCAGCATCATATCGAAATAAAGGTCTGAGCTGGAAAGGCTTTGATTATGTACCTCAACGGTCAAAGTATTATTCCCTTTTTTCAGTGCAGCCTTAAGCTTTGCGCTCACATCCTCTTTATAAATAACCGGCTTGTCTTTTGAGGATGTGGATAAAGTCCCATACGTCACCTCGCCATCCGGCATTCCACCGCGGCTGATTTCTGCCCCATTCACATAGAACATATAGCCGTCGTCCACACCAAAAGTCGCCTCAAAGGAAGCATAGTCACGAACTTCATCAATCGTAATCACTTTGCTGAAATACGTTGTCGTGTGCTTGTTCTTTGCATTCCCGCCAAAGCTAATGGTCGTGGCAACCTTATCGAATATAGAATCTGGAGCTACCTCATTGGTCGCGATGCCATTCTTCTCCTTGTATCCAAATGGAGCAAGGCCCAATTTCCATGAAGAATAATCATAGACAGCCTGCTTCATCGCCTGACTATAATCAATTCCTTCATCGTTGTAGCTCCAGTGCGAACCTGCACTTACAAGCTCAACCGTTGCCTTTCCTTCGCTTCCTTTGCTCTCTTGCGCTTGCACGCTTGTTCCCATTGGAATCGAGCTCAGCGCAACAGCTAGCGTCAGCAACAAGAGTGACCATCTTCTCTTCATGTGATTCACCTCTATTCACCTCTTAACACAGTTGATAATTTATGTTAGCACTGAAATATCAGAGCGATGTTAGGAATAGGATAAGAGATTGTAAAGGCATAATTTGAGGCTCAGGTCTATACAAAATGCTCAAACATGTTTATTTTCAAGCTTGCGCGAAGCGATCGAGAGTAAATAATTGATTGTAAAATACAGGAGGGCGGCAAACAAAAACGTCGGAATGACGTACTTAATATGATGACCGTTGATGATCTGTACATGGTTCATCAATTCCGGAAGCGCAATAACTACCGCAAGCGATGTATCTTTTAACAGCGAGATGAATTGGCTCACCATTGGCGGCACCATCCGGCGCAGCGCGATTGGCAGCACAATGTGTGTAAGTGTCTGTACCGCTGTTAATCCGGATGAACGACCTGCCTCTATTAGTCCCTTTTCGACGGAGTTTAGCCCCCCTCGTACGATTTCGGAAATCATGGCTGACTCGAAAATGACAAGCGCAATGACCGCTGCTGTAAATTTATCAAGTTTAATTCCGATCTCAGGCAGAGCAAAGTAAGTAAAAAAGATAATCAAGAGCAGTGGCAGGTTGCGGATTGTCTCTACGATAACCGCAAATAACTTCCCTAACACAGGCACTTGTGCGTATCGGACAGTACCCACAACCACACTAATAAGAAAGCTAGCCGCAATGGAGATCAGCGCAACCTCTAACGTGATTAAAAAACCACTCAGCAAAAACTGTATATTTACCGGGGACAACGCGCCAATAAAATCCATTATGCCTCAACTCCTTTTACGTGTTGGAACCTGCGCTCCAAGTATCGGATACCGAAACTAAGCGGAATCGTCAAGATCAAGTAAAACAATGCGGCAAAAATGTAGGTGCTGAAGGTGTCAAACGTATCCGAATTAATTAAATCAGCCTGATACATTAAGTCCGATGCCGACAACACCGTAAATATCGATGAATTTTTCACCAGATTCAAAAATTGATTGCCTAACGGAGGGATAACTAATTTAATAGCTTGTGGCATAATGACATATCGCATAGCTTGAAGATAGGTTAGTCCAGAAGAGCGGGCTGCTTCCATTTGACCTTTGGGAACAGATTGGATTCCAGCACGGATCACTTCCGCAATGAAAGCAGAAGTGTACACCGTCAAGGCTGTAAGTCCGGATATAAACAGCACCAAAATAGCACCCGTCAAGAGCGGAACGCCAACCAGCACAAAAAATGCGATGAGTATGAGGGGGATATTGCGGAAAAACTCAACGTAGGCGGTTCCAATCCATTGCAGTGACTTCACAGGCGTAATGCAGATCACCGCGATAATGGCACCCAGCACAAAACTCGCAAGGAGGGAAATAACACTCGCGGCAACAGTTCCCCCCAATCCGATCAAGTAACGGTCGAGATGCTCCGTAAGAACCGAGAATTGAATCACTATATTTTGCCCTCCTAGACTTGTAGTCTTTTTTAAAAAGAAAGAGGAGAAGAGCGGCGTACGCTTATCCCCTCAACATTTACGCTTAGTTCGGTTTTTTTCCAATCCATTTTTCATAAATGTGGACGTATTGTCCGCTATCCGTTAGTTCTTTTAACGTATCGTTGATTAATTTCGCAAATTCTTCATCACCTTTACGGATGCCTATACCATACGGCTCTTTTGTAAAGGTCTCCTCCACCACTCGAAACTTACTATCTTGCTTAGCCATTCCATAGAGCAAGGCATTATCGGTTGTTAATGCAATGCCTTGGCCCGCTTTTAAGGCGGTAAACGCCTCTGCATAGTTTTCAAATTCCATGACTTGGGCGTCAGGCGCCGCCTCGCGAACATTTTTTGCGGATGTGGATCCCTTTGCAGTCAGCACTTTTGAATCCTTCGTTAAATCTTTGATAGAGTTGATTGCGCTGTCACTAGGCACTAGCAATGACTGGCCGGCCGTAAAGTATACATCCGAGAAATCAATTTCTTTTTTTCTCTCTTCTGTAATCGTCATCGTCGCCACAATCATATCAATGTCTCCGTTTTTAAGCATGGGGATCCGTGTTTTAGAGGTCACTTCCATAAATTCAATTGCATTTTCGTCCCCGAGAACTTTCTTGGCGATCTGCTTTGCGATATCGATGTCTAGACCCTGCACTTGTCCACTAGCGGGGTCCTTTAATCCGAATAAGTTCAAATCGTACTTGACTCCTGCAATGATTTTGCCCTGCTTTTTAATTTTGGCAATCGAACCTTCGGCTTCAGATGCTTGTTTCACGCAACCTGCTAAAGCGCTTACAAGAAGTGCAACAACTAACGATAATCCGATAACTTTACCCCAACGTTTCATATCCATCTCTCCTTATGATTTTAGTGGTTTAATATCCGACTGAGGAACAATCGAGCCCGCTCTTCGCATGGTTGCGTGAAAATTTGTGATGGCTCCGCCTCTTCAATAATTCTGCCTTGATCCATAAATACAATCCGATCCGCCACTTCTTTGGCGAAACCCATCTCGTGAGTGACTACCACCATCGTCATGCCTTCCCGCGCCAGCTGTCGCATGACGTCCAGCACTTCGCCGATTGTTTCTGGATCTAGTGCCGAGGTAGGCTCGTCGAACAACATAATTTTAGGTTTCATTGCGAGTCCCCGTGCGATAGCGACACGCTGCTGCTGACCGCCGGACAACTGGGACGGAAAAGCATTAGCTTTATCAGCGATGCCTACTTTCTCAAGGTTTAGCATCGCCGCTTCTTCTGCCTCAAACTTTGACATGCCTGCTACTTTTGTAGGAGCAAGGGTAATGTTTTGCAGTACCGTCTTGTGTGGGTACAAGTTGAAATGTTGGAATACCATCCCGATATTGCGCCGCAGATGGTTAATGTCGATAGATTTGTCATTTACACGCATACCGTCAACAATCAATTCACCGTCCGTAACCAACTCCAAGCGGTTAATACAGCGTACCAATGTACTTTTTCCAGATCCGCTCGGGCCGATCACGACGACAACCTCACCTTGTTTGATCGATAAATTAATATCTTTCAGCACATGATAAGGACCGTAATGCTTATTAATCTGATGGAAATGAATCATCCCTGTCCCCCTCTCCTTCGAATGAAATAGGTGGTTATTCAAAGTTAATCGGGTACCCACGAAAACCTACAGAATCCGACAGAATTAAATATTTAAAATTAGAATTTATCTACTAAACATTCGGACAAATAAAAAAAGCCCCCCGTATTTACTACTGTAGGCAGAAAAAATAGCATATGGATGGCTGTTAATATATTGCGAATTTACTTATCAAATTGATGATGTTAAATTTCATTGGCTGATATTAGACAAACAGGAACGTTTGTTCTATAATTAGAGAAGCCTATCTCGCTTGGTTTCCCCATTTTGACAGCAAGGAAGAGGAGAATACAGCGTCAGATAAGATAAATATAGGGGTCACCTTTTGTCTTTCACTGTAAATGAGACTACTACTAAATTTATACAGGTATCCTTTTCATCGCGAATGAACGACTATCTATGATAAGAGATGAAATTCAGAAATATTTAATAAGGAGCGATTGAGTTGGTAACGTTGTTTCAGTATAACTGGATGGTACGAGATGAATGGTTTGAGCTGTGCAAACAAATTCCAATGGAGGAATTGCTGCGTAATCGAATTGGTGGGGTAGGCAGCATTCTTCATACACTTTTCCATATTTCAGACGTGGAGTATAGTTGGATTCGTGGAATACAAGGGAAGCCAGACATTCAAGTGCAGTATGAGAACTATAATTCACTTCAACAAGTAAAGGAACTTTCCGATTCTTGGGTAAATGAAACACAGGTATTCCTGAATACATGGTCCAATGATTTTGATAACGAGGTTGTGACTGTTCCCTGGACTGAAGAATGTTATACCAAGGGTGAAATTTTGCGTCATGTAATTGCACATGAAATTCATCATATGGGTCAACTATCCATATGGGGCAGAGAGATTGGAATTAAACCAATATCAGCCAATGTAATCGGTAGAGGTTTGTTTCAAAATGTAAAATGAACGTTGAATGATAGTTAGATTTGCCGCCAATATTGTGAGCGGTTTTCTTTTGGTCAATCACCAACAATAAAAGAAAACATACCTTACAAAAAGAAAATCTCCCTATCAGAAAGGGAGATTTTCAGAAATGACTATTGGCTGATGGATGTTGACGGATACAACGTTGTTCCCCAAATCGAAACTTGTATATTGTTGGTTAACGGAACGTTCGTTTCATCTATAATGGTTCTCCACCATTCCCAGGCAAGACCCGTGCATTCTTTTGCAAAGATTTTTATGTTCTTGGCATTGGGCGGAAGTGGAATCTCTGTCGAGAAGTGAGCTGTTCTATTTCGGCCACTTCCTTCCCATGTTTTATGAGTAATGATTTCTTGTCCATTTTCGTCATACGTAAACTCATCCCAAGACACTTCAAATTGAGCTACATACGCGCCACTATGATCAAGTGTTATTTTACCTTTTGTATATTCTGTCGTTTTTGTTTCGATATACTCGGTATTGTTATGAACCGCTGCAATGGAATTGTCTTTCAAGAAGACACTAGTATAAGAAATAGGATAAGCTGGGTTCTTACTGCTGAACTGTGCATTGTCCTTGATGACACTTTGAATGACATTGAAGTCTTTTGTGACGACTTGGTTATGTGTTTGTGCATCGCCGCCTAATACAACAGCAGTAAACGAACTGTTTTCATAAATATCTTTGTACTGGCCACTGGTTTGAACGCTAGGATTGTTAAGCAATAATTTAAATGCGGTTTGAACATCACTGCTCTTTGAGGTCGTCTCTAATTTTACGTAGATTGTTCTGCCATAAGATACGTTAGACACCATGAGTGGCGGGGTCTCGTTGCTTACTCCTTTTCGGACCAATTCAGCAAACGTTACACTGTTGTCAAACAACTCCGATGGGTTGTTAGGAAGTGCTGCGCTGACAGTATAGAAGATTTGCTTATAAGCGGCAATCATCACTTTTTTCTCGCCGCTTGCGACCGCGTTAAAGTCGATTCCAAGCGTGCCGTTAAGCACTTGAGCGTTCACATTTAGTGCACTCGAAATTTGATTTTTGCTATAAACCATAGATTCTGCATACTGTAATCTTGCAGGCAGTGTATGCGTACCAGAGTACTTCTCACCCCATGTCGACACGAGCTGATCAACGGCCCCAGATACGCTGCTGTAATTCGGATTTTGAACCGCGATTGTATTTTCATTCTTCAAACCGGGCAGATCAATGCTAATATCTAACGGTTGTCTCTTTGCCATAAGCAAACTAGGCTGATTATCCGCAAAATCCTGATTTGCCAGCTGTATAGCACCTGGATAAGTTCGATTTGTGATGGAATCAATAATGGAGATATCTACGGGTGAAGTTGTGAGCGATTTTTTATCCCGTTCAACTACAATAAATTTACCATTGGATTGACGACCTTCTTTAGGAACAAAACTACTGATTTGATCCCCTTTTACAGCCAAGACTTCATTGCGATTGTAAGTAAGTCCCGCGATCCCACTGTCAATATCATGGAGTTCGTTTGGTGCTGCGAAGGAAATACTCGAATAAGTGAACACCTGTAAACTGACTAATAGACTAACAAGCCACTTTCTTCCTTTTCTCTTTTTCGGAATTGTCATAAAAACTTCCCCTTTTTTGTGTAAAATAGTCTTGCTGTACTAGTTTTATCGGTATTTTGATATCAAATTATTATATTTTTATATGAACATATGTAAGTAAATATACCCAATCCATTTCATTACAAATGATTGCGTCGCTAGCTTTTGTCTGAACTGGTCCTGGGCTAGCTTGTTGTCCACAATCTTTTTGAATTACACTATCAACACATAACTGCTCAACAATTATGAGTTCAATTTTCTAGCCTATACTGGCGTGAGGTGTCAGTGACAAGAAATTGGGAGCATAAAACAAAAAAACCGCGATTTACGCGGCTTGTAATGTCTCCATGTTTTTATCATTCGCACAGAGCTGTATTATTGTTCATTTTCCTTTTACCCTTTCCCAAAAATAATGACTTATTGGTTTATATGACTATTCGAGGTTGTATTCAACATTCCTATCCGGTAGCTTAACAAAATGAGCAGGCTTCGACAGCCTGCTCAACAATATTAACCTTGGAATGGATCTGTGGGTCTTACTACCCCAAGTACAGCTTTGTAGTCTGAAGGTATATAAGTCACGGCTTTCAATTCAGTGATGACTTGCATGTACATTTTGTCAGGATCAGGCTGCACGACTCTATATTGAATAGTCGCTACACCTTTCGAGAATTGGATGCCCGTGATCTCGAGTCCATATCCAGAGTGAGGAGCTAGGGCGGATAACGTAACTCGGGTGACAGAATTCGTTTCTTTATCTGAAGTGATTTTTACTTGGTTGAGCTCGGAAGTATCAGGTGTTAGCGGTTTTGTATTTTTAATGAATTTTAACGTTTTGCGGATCATATCGGCAGCTTCTGCGCGGGTGATATAGCTTTTAGGGTAGAAGCGATGCTTGCTGTCTAGGGAGACGATTTTAGCAATGAGCAGCTTCTGAATACTATCCATGTATCCGTTTGTCACTTGGTCGGCATCCGAAACGCTTTGGAAAGTTTCGATCCATGCATAATTTCCTTGATAGCTCAGTTCCCCAAATAGCCATTTGGCGAATTGCTCCCGGGTGACTTTAGCAGAAGGATTAATGTCTTTTGCAATGCCAAGTCCGTTAAATTGAGCGATGATGAAGTATTCCGCGTATGAAGAGTTGTTTTTAATCTTCGTATAATAGTCGGCTGCCTCCGGTTTCTTGATAAATTTAATATTGTCGATGTTTAAATCCAAGCCTTTTACGATCATAGTCACTGCTGTTGCCGCGTTCAAGCTTTCTTTCCCGTCTTGTTTACTCTGATTGTTCCCTTTATGAGCAAAAGCAGATCCGCTAATGCCCATGCTGAAGATGGCGATTAACATGAGTAGAATCAGTGGTTTTTTCATTACATTTCTCATCTTTTTTCCCTCCGCATATCTTTTATTCTTCCCCTAGACGTGAATGTACTGAAAATGTTACAAAGATGGAAAAATAATAATTTAGCGTTTTGAGAGAAAGGCTCTGGATACACATATTGATTATGTACCTTAAAAACGATTCAACGCCTGGCGAAGGCAGTAATCTGGCGAATTGAGACAGCGACAGCCAAGGACTAGAAAATAAGGTCCTAGCCTGTCGCTATTTCATTGAACTAACGTGTCCCGTTAGCCTAAAAACAATTGGGACTTATTTATCCATTTTCATTTGCAAAAGTTGCTCTTCTTCGAACGTATTCATTTTCATCTGCAAAAATTTATTTAAGAGTTCTTGTACTTCATCGTCCCTGTCCTTAATTTCCCCAAGTCCATACGCTACTTGCCATCATGCTTCGTAATCTTCATACGTGGGGGCTCTATATGCCAGATGTTTTAACGCCTCTGGGTAATTAATAAGTGACTGTAAAACATTTTCAACTTCATTGTCTCTTGCCAATGAATAAAGCAACAATTCGTAATCATCTTGCTCCAATTCATTAATGGGACATTCCGTAATACTTCATTAATAGCGAGATAAATTCTATCCCATTGAAGATAATCCGTTTCCCATTCTTTACTCTTGTCATTTACTTCATTTGCCCATTTTTTAAACGAGTTGATTTCATAGGCAAGATTCTTTAAATGCTTATTCATCAAATCATTCCCTTTAATCGCATTATTCTGCTTGAAAGTTTGAAATAGGCAGCTGATTTTGGTCAGCTTCCTTTATACCATTATTCAACTATCGTTTCCCGTTAGCGTAATGGTTCAACTAACAAAAAGCATTTCTTAATGATTAGAGTAATGCTTTTTTGTTCGAGTTTGACTTTACGCGTTTGATTTTCTTATTGTAAAGAACTATATTTCCATCATGCAAATCCACAAAATGATTACTATCTGTTTCAATGTTATTACTTGCATTTCCCAATTCTAATTGTTTTTCAAACTCAATGAGCATTTTTGCAACTCCTATTCTATAGAAAATACAAATTTCCAAAACTATAAATGCTTATTTTATTCAATCAATCCATCCATTCAATATATGAATGCTCATATGGCAAGTCCGTTTCTTTCATATCGTAATGTACAATGCCTGTCTTTCTATTTGTGTTATCCTTATTAGCATCTAAATATTTATCCCTAAATAAATATCGCTGATATTCAAGTTCAGCTTCTTCCCATTGTTTTTCCGATATAGTTGGGTGTTCTGACTTTAGAATAGCTAACTTTTTAAGCTCTCTTTCTCCACAGTAATCTGAACGGAAAAGGATGTCAGGATAATCATTCTCGCAACAATACCTATAATATTTTTCGCTTTCTATTTCAATAGTTAAAAATTCATTGCTCGCTGGAATAATTTCAAATACATGAGTGGTAGCATCTATAAAAGATATATGGTCAAAGTGAATCAACATATTATCATAATCTGCAAAACCGCTGTAATAGTGGCTGTATATTTCATAAATATAATAAATTCTATCCAAACACTCACCACCCGAAAATATTCACTTACTTCGTTATATTATACACCATTTAGAATTTGGAAAATTCCTGCCCTTTAGTTGAACGGCGGCGGAATTCTAAATGGGATCCGCCGCCATGAATACTTAAAAGAACCGTCGATAAAGCTCTCTCCGACGTTCGCCGCGGAGCTGTGCGTAAATTTGAGTGGTCGATGCTTTCTCATGACCGAGCAAGCCTTGGATGAAATCTAAGGGGGCACCGTTATCAAGGAGCTGGCATGCATAAGTATGCCGAAAGCGATGCGGGTATACGCTCGCTTCAATTTCTCCCCGGTCTGCAAGCCGTTTTAAGGCCCATCTAATCGTAGGTATGGTCATTCGTTTTGTTGGATGCGTATCGGTAACAAACAAGGCTTTTCAGGAGTCCTCACGGCTGGCCAGGTACTTCTTTAACCATACTTTGCACTCTGTCGTAAAATAAACTTCTCTTTGCTTCGATCCCTTGCCATTAACAATTGCTGAACAGTTCTCCCAGTTAAGATCCTCGATGTTAATCTTCTCCACCTCTCCAACACGGCAGCCGGTGCTGTACAGAAACTCCAGCAGCGCTCTTTCCCTGAGTGACTGACAAGAGATCTTTAAGTAGATGACGTCTTCCTCAATCAAAAATTTTGGAATGCGCTTATCTAATTTCGGTTCTCTTAATTTTAGAGAAGGATTTGAAGTCAGATACGTCTCTTCATAAGCGTAACGGAAAAAAGAACGAACAAACCGAATGCGATGATCCAGGCTGCTTGGCTTCAAACGATCAGCTTGTTTTGCCAAGTACTACTTCAGCATGGTTAACGTTACCTCTGTGATATCGAGATTACCAAGCTCTTGCATCAACATTTTGTGCTGAAGGGCGTATGCTTTTAAAGTTCTCGTACTGAATCCTTGAATGCGCTTGTCAGCTTCATACAACCTCCACAGCTCATTTAATTTCATAACAAAATCCCCCTATAGAAGCTATTAAATCTAGTTTGCTTCTAAGGAGAGGTTTTAATAATCAGCAGGGCGTGTTGAACTAGCGTGTCCCGTTGGTTTAATCTTTCCTCCTCCATAATCCCCCAGAGCAGGGAGTGAACCCACTCCTTGTATAAAAGGATGTATGTTTTGAATCGTATGTCAATGTTATAATCTCTAACCCAACACGTTCTGCCTCTTGAAGTAATTTCCTAACTAAGGATTCGCCAATTCCTTCTTTCTGAAACTCCGGATGTACAATTATGTCTTCCATGTCCCCGTGTTGTAACCCCATCCCGGCAACATAGCCGAAGGCTATAAGCTGATTTTGTTCATCTCTGAGACCAGCCCAAAAGTTACAACGTTCGAATAATGTTGGATAGTCTGAATCTCTGCCGTCCCAACCAACAAGTTCCCTCAAATTAGGAACTTCATTCGCTGCTATTGGCAGATTAATTTTTATCTCATGCTTCAATTTATTAATCTCCCTTGTTTTTTCTAAAATTTATTCTACATGATCTTGAAACTATCCTGCTCGTTAGTTCGATACAATTAAACAACATTATTGCTGATCACCTTTAGAAATCCGTTCTTTTCGGCCGTATTTATCATCTGACGAATGGAATCTATTGCGGCATTGCTAAACATATACCATTGGTCTTCGGAAGCGTCATAAATCAATACGTCTGGGAATCCTGATAGCAACTCATCTGGGAATGCATTAACTAAACTATAGATATCATATTGTTTTACGCTATTTCCCTTTTCGTCCCCAAAATTATACTGCCCATTTTTATAATAAGAGCCAGGTGTATCAAGATTAACCCTCCAAGAGTAGCTGACAGGAGCTTTTATCTTTGTACCCTTGTTTTTTGAAATAAGTTGATAAATGGCTTCATTATACGCATTCCCATTTATTTGTTGGACTACGCCGCCCATCGCCATATGGTATTCATATTGCAATGCTTTTATTTTTGCACCATCAACGACCAATGGCTTGGTGTCTACAGTGACTATAGAGTTGTTGTAGTCGACATTACACCCAAACGTTTCTGCGATAAAACGAAGGGGTACGATGACACGATTATTTTTTATATAAGGTTTTACATCAAGAGTTATCTTTTCACCGTTCTTCTTCGCCGCAGTGCTGTTAGGAGTTATAATTACTTTCAGATTGTCTTTCGAAAGCGTAACTTCGGAATTCGACCAATCAACATTAGCCCCAAAATTTTCGCTAATAACACGTAGCGGTACCATTGTGCGGTTGTTCCTAAATTCGGGCTTCACATCAGATACGACAGAAATACCATCAACTTTTATTTGGGTATCTGCTGCATAAGTAGTCAATGCACTACATAAGAGAATGGCAAGAACAGCACCAAAGATAAGCTTTTTCAAAATTTATATCACCTTTCTTGGATCTATTAGTATTAAATATTAAACATCAATTTGCATTGGAAGTTTCGAGTGTCAACTTGTCTTTGTTTCCACTGCACTATCCTGCCCGTTAGCACAAAGCGGCTGCCGATCTATGCCGGCAGCCGCTTCTTAGTTATTTATTAACCAACGTGCCCCGTTAATTGAACAACTGCGATGTTTCCTGTTTTTTCTTAATTATACATATTTAGTGTTATCACCCTTTATATAAATGCTTTTCTCGCTTCTATTCTCTTCTTATTTGTCCTCTTTTGGCATTGGCAAAGGTACTTTCCAATTCAGTTCATAACTCTTTTCTGCCAATTCTGAAGTAAGACTGAGCTTTTGAGGGAGTTCTCTCATTTCATAACTTTGCAATTTTATTCGGATATGGTTTCTACCTTGTTCATCCTTTCCTATCATTTTAAAATCTCCACCTGTTACATTGTATACTTTGCCCTGTTCATCTTTTATAGTCCAACCAAAACGATTAATAATTGTATTTGTGTCATCATCCATTAAAATCGTATCTGCTAGTCTAATATATGATATATCCTTTAAATAAGCCTCTAGTAAAATAGTAGCGTGCTTCTCATTCTTTGGAGATGCTTCATTTAACGGTTCGTCAAAGGTTACTGACATGATCTCTATCGTTTTGCCATCCTTATCTACTCTTACAGGTTTATCGGCAAGCTGTTTTGGTTCAAATGATACGCCTAGCTCATACGGTTCTATTTTTTCTAAAGAATCCAATACGAGCATATATTGATGATCTGGAGACAATGGAGCAAATCCATATTTACGATTAGAATGACCGTATTCCCCCACGGTCTTGCGCGGAGTATCAAGCGCCCTAGTTAGATCGTTTACTTTCTCTCCTTGTTCATTTTCAACATGAAAATTCAGTTTAAAATCATCATAGCGAACATAAGGATCAATTGAATCTACTTTTCCTTTCACCTGTTTACTTTCCTGTACTAATTTTTTCTTTGCCTCTTCCGTCCATTTCGTTTCATAATCCACACGAGCAGCAGTCGGTGAATGCATAATGCTGTTTAGTTTGATTTGCAGTCCCTGTGGTGTGGTATACGTCTTATCGATTGCTAGCACCTTTGAAGCCTTAGTTGTTTTTTCTAAATCAAATGGAACCTTTAAGGCCCAATTTCCCTTAACAGAGTCAATCTGAGTTCCCTCGAACTGTAATAAAAGCTTCTGTTCTTCTGTTTCCCCAGGTTTATTTAGAGTGAGATATCCATATTTTTCGTGTTTTTGTACCCCATACGTTTTAGTTTCTTTAATTACATTCCCTTTCAAATCTGTTACCTCTACGTTACTTATCTGAAGCTTATCTGGATGAATAAAGTTCTTTTGCTGATCCTTGATCGAATAAACGGCCACAATTCTCATTGGATCAGCCAATACCTCCTCTATTTCAAGAGTGTAGCCCTGATCAGTAACAGAGGCATTTACCTTCTGTGAAAAACCCTCCTGTGCTGCATATTGCAGTTCTTTATCAGAACCATCAAATAACGATTTAACATAGGCCGCAAAGGTAGGACTCACCGAAATCGTTAAAAGCAAAGCGCAGCTAATTGAGACTGGAAGTACAAAATTTTCTAGTAAACGCAACCTTTTTCTTTCATAGGTTACCACTTGGTCTGGCATCACAAAATCAGGCTGATCTAATTCGCCAGCTACCTTTTTTAGAGTTTGTGTAATCTGTTTATCAAGATTATTCATGCATAATCACTCCCAGCTCGGTAAATACCTGTTTTTCATTCTTAACTTGTATTTGTTCAGCAATTATCTTTCTGGCCTTATGCAGCCTTGATTTTACCGTACCCTCGAACACACCCAGGATTTTTGCAATTTCAGCTATACTAAACTCCTCATAATAATAAAGAATAACTGCAGAGCGATGCTTCGGCGTCATCAACTGGATCGCTCGCCAAATCTGTTGCTCTTTCTCCTTTTGAAGGATAGTCTCCAATGGGTTTTGCCCAGGGTCAATAGAGTCCATATATTCTTCCGTTTTTTTCTTTCTACGCACCATATTAAGTGCACGATGTGTCACAATTTTTATAAACCAAGCTCGAAACGATGTCCCTTTTCGCTTATCATATCGATTAAGTGATTTATACGCTTCCCATAGTGCTTCTTGCACGGCATCCTGAGCTAGATGGTAATCATGGACGATCAAATAAGCGACTCGAAATGCACTAGTTAAGTGAGGTTGAACAAGTGTTTCAAAATCAACGGGATCTCCCTCCTTGAATATTGGAAGATGATTACTTTCTTTCACTTCAAAGACCTCCTTGTTTATCCTTTCACTACTTATTCACCAGTTCTCGGGTTTTGGTTCATAAAAAGAGATAAAAACTTTTCCCTCACTTGGGTGAACTGCTACTTGCGAGGTTATCAATAAATTTCCCCATTAAATCACATATACTTTGCGAGTGGTATCAGCCAAATAAAAGGTTATCTTCTCAACATCTGAGCTTCTATTCATCGTGTGCCCCTAGTTTGAAGAAGGAGGCTTTCCCTAGACATAAGTCTAGTTCTTGTTCAAACCAAAGGCCGTTACCAAATCTTTCTGACCACTGTACGATTAATATACAAACGGATGAAATGATTACGATCTGTTTAACATACGCAGAAGAAAGGAAGATAAACGTTTGAACAACAATATGAAAATAGCTATGATTCTCCTGGCCGCTGCCAGTATCGGACTCGCCGGATGTACGAAAGAATCCTCCGTCAATAGTACACCAAGTTTGTTCCAGCAAAACTCTTCTATATCGACAAACACAATTGTAAATTCAGAAACATCGGACATTAAAAATGTTTCGCATGCAGTAAAAGGAGATATTTCTCCAATAGATGTAACTAGCATTCATTCCCTAAAAATTCAGAGTAGCGCTGCCATAGTTACAGTCAAAGGCGACAAACAAATCAAGCAAGCAGAATTGGAATTATTCAAGGACAATTCACAAGGAATGGATACCAACGTGACTACGTCCATCCAAGATGGAGCATTACAGATTATACTTGAAAATAAACAAAAGATCATAAATACGGGGCCATTACCATCTTTAACGATTCGTCTTCCGTATAAAGAATTCAAGTCTCTTGAGATAGACAATAAATTTGGCAACATATCCGTTGAGTCAGAATTGTCGGTCCAACACTTAAATGTGAGCAGCAGTGCCGGCGACATTACTGTAACTGACGTAATTGGTATGGAAAGCAGTAACATATCTACTGACGTTGGTAACGTCGAATTCGCTTTACCTGATCAACCAGCACCTCTATATGTAAATCTATCAACAAAAATAGGAACTATTGATAATCAGGTTGCTCTTGAAAAAGCAACAAATACAAAAAAGGTTGTTTCCAAAGAACTCCATGGATATGTTGGTAAGGCTCAGTCTGAAAGTGCAACGCTCAACATTTCCACACAGGTGGGCGAAATTCTGTTCAAAAATTAAGTGTCAACATCGTACCAGGCTTGCCTAATCATGATCAGGCGGCCTGGTATTGTTAGCTAAGGTTCTTCATATATTGCAATACACTATATACATAGTATTTATATAAAATAAAAATAAGTTACATTGCTAAATCTTTTTGTCGAGTATCTTCAAATCAATTTCAACATACAAATCCAACATAAAAATCACCTCTAAGAAAAACTAACGAGGTGATTTTTATCAAACCTTATTTTTAACAATCAATCTTTTTTACGAAGCTACAGTAAGATCCACAGTAAGTTTTAATTGACAATTCTGCTTATCTGCACAAAATGTATATTCACACATCTTAATGTAAAATAAATTTTCACTTTTATTGATCTAACTCTAGCAGTAGTTGTGATCATTTTTGCAGATCTAGTGGTTCCTCACATCTGTGATATTCCAAAAAAAATTAAAATCGGAGCCCGCAAACCCGCATGGCCCCTAATGTTTTGTTTATTGTTCCAGTAGTAACTCTGAAATAACGTGCGTTTCTTCCTTCGTTGATTATCGCTATTAGTTACGTATAAGCTTCCCAACAAGTGAAGCAGACCACAAGCGCAACATGTAGCCATTTAGGATATGAATCTGAGCATAACAATCGACGGAAAAAATATAGCTTTCCCAACACGTTAATAAACAGCAATTGGCCCGTAAGGGCCTTCGATAATTTCTATTTTTGTTTCAAAAATATCTGTCAAAATCTTCGAGTCCATAACCTCTTCTACTGTTCCAAAAGCGGCAATTTGTCCATCTTTCATCGCACAAATTCTATCCGAATATTTGGCTGCAAAATTTATATCATGCATAACAGTCAGAATTGTCCTTCCAAATTCATTAGCAGCATGCCTCAAATGCTCCATCATTTGAACAGAACGAGCAACATCAAGATTGTTCAGAGGCTCGTCCAAAAGTACATATTCAGTCTCTTGGCACAAAACCATTGCTACATACGCCCTTTGCCTTTGACCACCCGAAAGCTCATCTAAATATCTATTTTCTAGATCAGTTAAGCCTAAAAAATCGATATATTTAGAAATAATAGCCTCATCCTCTTTCGTTAATCTTCCCCTTGAATAAGGAAAACGTCCAAATCCAACGAGTTGTCTAATCGTAAGTCTCGTTACAAAATGATTTTCTTGACGCAAAATAGTCAAAATCTTCGCTAAGTCCCTGGATTTAGATTCAGAAACATCCATATTCGCCACCTGAATTTGGCCTTCATCCATATCCAAAAGTCTTCCAATCATCAAAAGTGTCGTAGACTTTCCAGCACCATTTGGTCCAATTAATGAAGTAAGACCCGCTTTGGGTATTTCAATATTCAAAGGTCCTATTTTCACCTTATCCGAATACAATTTTCTAACATTATCAATCTTTATCATAGAGCCCTCTTCCTTAAGATTGCAATTAAGAATATGATTCCACCAAATAATTCAATAATAACTGAAACTACGCCTTGAGCATTGAATACATGATACATTAAAAAGTACGCACCCGTTATGATCAAAAACCCTATAGCAAGAGCCATTGGAAATACATATCTATGATCATAGGTTGGCGCTGCTTGATAACTCAAAATTGCAACTAAAAATCCATAGAAAGTAAGTGGTCCAATCAATGCTGTTGAAATTGACATCAATATAGAAACTAATATAAGCGTATAAATGATACTTGATTGATGTTTAACTCCAAAAGAAGTGGAGACATCCTTTCCAAGCGACAATATATTTAGATTTTTAGAATGAGCAAGAAGCAATAATGCTACAATGATTACCATAGGAATTACAATAGGAAAATATGCAGAATCTGCATGATTAACAGAACCAAACAATCTTGCCTGTAAAATATCAAACTCAGAAGGTGAAAGAAGTCTTCTCATAAAAGCTGACACAGATTTTAGCCCTGTGCCAATAATAATTCCAACCAAAAGCATAATTTGCAAATTTCCGTACTTCCCAGAAAGCAACCACCCATAAAGTATCAAGCTCATCAAGACCATAACCATAACTTGCAATAAAAATGGTACAATACCAGTGAAATTTATCAATGCGCCAACACCAAAGAAAAATATAGTACTCGTATGAATTGTTGAGTAAAGTGATTCAAATCCTAAAAGTGAAGGGGTTATAATTCTATTATTCGTAATCGATTGGAAAGCAACGGTAGACAAACTTTGGCAAATGGCAGCAATAATCATAGCAACAAGAGCTACCATTCTTCTTTTAGCAACTGGGATAAAAGAAGGTGAATCTATCGGAACTGGATTGTTATAAACTAAAAGTCCATATGAAGAAAGGATGCCCAAAACAATTAATGTTATCAGCAACATCCAATAACGTTTTTCTTCTTTCTTAGAACGAAAAGCTCTAGCTGATCTATTTTTATTATGAAGACTAGAATCGATAACGACATTTTCGTTATTTCTATATTCCAATGCGTTCATCTTAGCCTCCTTGGTTTTCTTTGTCTCAATAAAATAGCAATAAATACGACTGCACCCATTATTCCGAGTATTAAAGATACAGGTACTTCAAAAGGCATTATAATTGTTCGAGAAATGATGTCACAAACCGTTATCGTACCCATTCCTATCACACATACCCAAGGCAAATTACTCCTAAGATCATCTCCCCTAAACATGGAAACCATATTTGGGACGATTAATCCTAGAAAAGGTAAGTTTCCGATAACAGCTGCAACAATTCCAACGGCTAAAGAAATAAGACCAGTACCAAAAAGAACGATCCTATTGTAATTTACTCCAAGACTTGTTGCAACATCTTCCCCTAGTCCAGCTAAAGTCAATCTATTCGCATACATAAAAATAAGAAAAGTAACGATAACTATGATCCATAAATATTCATATCTTCCAACTTGAACTGCCGCAAAAGAACCTACAAACCAAGATTCAATACTTTGCGTACTTTGAAACAGGAGCCCAATAAAAGTGGAAACTGCAGAAATGACTGCTCCAAGCATCAGTCCAATAATGGGGACAATTAAAGACGAACGCAGCGTAACTCTTCTTAAAAATAAAAAGAAAATCATAGTTCCTATAAAAGAAAAAACAATTGCACCCGTCATTCTTAGAACTAACGTTGGTGCAGGAAACACTAAGTAAACAAAAAGAAGCCCCAAACCCGCCCATTCAATAGTTCCTGTTGTGGTAGGTTCAACTAAACGATTCTGTGTAATAAGTTGCATGACGAGTCCTGCCATGGACATGGCAGCCCCGGTAAGCATTAATGCAGCTGTTCTTGGAACACGAGTTATGAAAAACATTTCCATTCCATCCTCTTGTCCTCGTATATCATAAACTCCAGTAAATAGGGATATAATTCCTAAAACAATAACAACCATAATCGCTAATATAAAAGGTTTTGTCCATAACTTATTGTGGCTATAAAGCCGGGGTTGAGAATAATTCTCAACCCCTGAAAATTTTTGTATTGTCTTTTTCAGCATGCTGTTATGCTCCTTTAGACTACTTAGCTAAAGTACTTGCCATGTTTTTAAAGATCTCAATGAAAGTTTGAATTGATTCATTTGTATACGTGTCATTTGGTGCATAAACAATTTGCCCTTTAGATACAGCAGTTACTTTTTGAAGAGCAGGTGAATTATTAATAACATCTTTTGCGGGAACAGCATCACTTTCAGAAGATACTGCAGCATCACGATCTAGTACGAAAATCCAATCAGGATTACTTTTTGCAATAGCTTCAACAGAAATCTCATCACCTTTATGACCTGATGTAGCATTTTCAATTTCTAAAGCTGGTTTCCATCCAAACATTTCAAACATAGGTCCCCAAACACGTCCAAAACGAGGAGCTGAGAAGCCAATATTCCCACCAGAAACTTCAACGCCCATAACTGTAGCCGTTCCGTTATAAGCAGACTTAGCGTCTTCGATAGATTTATCAAAATCAGCTACCAATTGTTTAGCTTCTTCATTTTTATCAAAAATTTGTCCTAAAATAATTGTGGAATCCTTAAGTCCTTTTACTAAGTTTTCCCCAGGCTTATCAGCTTTCTCAGAAACATCAAAATTCAGATCAATAACGGCTGCATTCGGTACTAATTTTTTGATCGATTCATAATGATTAGCAAATCGTTGACCGACAATGACAAGTTCAGGGTTTGCAGCCGCGATAATTTCAAGATTTGGTTCACGATGATTCCCAATATTTTGAACTGCTTCATCTTTTACATACGGTGATTCCTTAGGCATTACATCCTTTGGAGCAGCTGCTAATTTAATGTTCCAATCGGCTAAAGTTTCAAAAGCTCTACTATCCAGCGTGATTACATTTTTTGGGTTTACAGGAACGGTAACAGTTCCATGCGCATCAGTGATTTCAACTGTCGTAGGCTTAGCACTACTTTCATTAGTTTCTGTAGACTTTGACTCTTGACTAGTTCCACTACTAATTTCCTTACTTGGACCTGAACAAGCTACTAAAATGAAAGTCAAAACTGCCAGAATACCAATTAATTTTAAAAACCTGGTTTTTTCCATACATATACTCCTTGTTTTGTCATTTATTTAGAAAATGATTAAGTCTATTGATTGAATTAAATAGTAAGTGCTCAACCCAATCGCAAATAATAATCATTTTCAATTATGTGTTCTGTGGAATAGTATAGTCATTAATTATGTGAAAATCTTGTGAAGGAGGTGATTTGATAGATAAAGTTCCTTTTTCACCAAGCATGGATTGGATAGAAATAGTTATTCGTGAAGTACAAATTTATGATTATCGGATTTAATAAATTAAAAAACACGAGCAAAACTGGTTGAAATTGTTTTGCTCGTGTTTTTCGATTATGTTTAATATCGATACCGTAACAAAATAAGTTTTACCTAGTATCCTATTTTTACTATTCAATCATTAAATATCCCCTGCCATGTATTGTTTGAATATACCTATCTTTCTCCGAGCACTTTAGCTTTTTTCTTAAATACCCAATATATAAATCCACTACATTTGGATTTACTGCTGCGTCATTTCCCCAAACCTGGTTCAAAATCATTTCACGGCTCAATATTTTATTTTTGTTCTTGATTAAAAATAAAAGTAAACTAGACTCGCGCTTAGTGAGTGGAAAATTCTCACCGCCTTTTGTCACAATATTACTGGATGCATCAACGAAGAGATCTTTAAACCGAAATAAATAGGTCTCGTCTGGCTGGATACCGTCTACTCTTCTTAAAACAACTTTTATCCTTTCTACTAATTCTTCTTTCACAAATGGTTTTCTAATATAATCATCTGCACCTGCTCGTAATCCTGCTATACAATCCTTGCTTGACACATTGTCGGTCACAATGATTATCGGTGTCGTCATAACTGCTCGTATTTGTCTGCAAATTTCTGGTCCAGGTAAACTTAATGAATCCCAATCCAATACGATAATATCCCAATCTTTCTTATATATTATATTTAAATTTTTGTTTTCATTATGAAGTGTCAAAATGAAATAGCCTTCTTGATTTAGACCGCTTACAATTTTCTTTGCTAAAGAGCGTTCATTCTTAATTACCAATACCTGCTTCACCTATAATTCACCTCTATTTCACAACATGAACTAATTTATCACATTATAATATCCGTTTTATGAATCTTAGATTTATAGATAACAATTATCATATCTAGCGTATCAAAATAATGTTCTTAAGTTAATAACAAAATCTAGTAATAACTTTTTTTCCTATAAATGGGCTCACTAACCTGACCGTCAGATTAATGAACTTGAGCAGAGAAATATTAGATTTCCGGAAAAAAACTCCAATTTCGCCGATGATATTTCACCCTCTTTAAGTATTCTGGGCAAAATCTTGAATATTCGTATTTTTCCATTCTGGTAATATAAAACAGTTTACATACCAATCATGAATTGAGAGGTTGATTGAATATCATTCTTCTCACACCTTTTAACAACAAGAAAACCAGGCTATTTATTTCCGCCTGGTTTTCTTGTTAATATATTTGTTATTTTCCATATTTATTAATATCCAATTCATTATGGAATAAATGTCTAAGCAATTATGAAGCAATACTAATCATTTATGGAATATCACACATTCAATGAGATTCGATTAAGCATGTTCACACTTAATTACAGCGACTGTACCCACAATTCGTGCACGTCTTGCAGCCCTCGACGTTTAACAGCGAGGCCGATCCGCACGAAGGGCAGAGATCACGCGTCTCCACGCGTACCTGCGTATTCGTTGCGAGTGCCTCTGTCGGCAATATTTTCGCTGCAGCCTGCGACGAAGCCACAGGTGCTTCAATCGTAGCAGCTATAGGCGCAGTCGTAATCACTGCAGCTGTGACGCTGCTCTCAGCAAGGTGCGTTTCCAGCGCCTTCGCCACCGCGTCGGCAATGGACTCGACGCGGTTTACACCGAAGCCAATTGCACCGGAACCGCCGATGCCTTTTAAGTGCTTAATCAGCAGCTCAACCTTATTGCCATGGTCGCCATAACGCAAGAACAAGGAGCAGACACGCCCAAGTGCTTCTGCCATTGCAAACACATCGGAGCCGGCTTTGCCTACATTTAAGAAGATTTCTACAGGTGTATCTTCATAATCGTTAATCGTAATATACGCCATGCCGAATGGCGTGTTGATTTTGTACGTCGCACCGCGAAGCACTTGTGGACGACGCATGTAGCCTACAGTGCCTGTAGCCACTTCCGCAATGGTCGCATCAACTGGAGCCTCTGCCGACACAGCAATAGACTTGTCATCCGACAAGAGTTCTGCATCTGCCGTCTTCTCTTCCTTCTTCTGTGTCGTCAACACCTGAACATCACGACTGCCGTCGCGGTAAATCGTTACCCCTTTGCAGCCGAGGTCAAATGCGAGCTCATATAAGCGTTTTGTCTCCTCCACAGTAAAGTCATGCGGACAGTTCGCCGTCTTCGAGATTGAACTGTCGACCCAGCGCTGAATCGCTGCTTGTGCACGAATATGGTCTTCCGCAGACAGATCCATCGCTGTAATGAAGTAATCCGGCAGCTCTTGTCCCGGATTAGCATCGAGCCATTGCTGTGCAATTGGCACAAACTGCTCGTCAAATCCAAGCCGGCTTTGACGGAAATATTTAAATGCAAAGTAAGGCTCGATACCTGTAGAAGTCCCCACCATAGTACCGGTAGAACCTGTTGGTGCTTGTGTAATGACGGTTACGTTGCGCATTCCCTTATCCTTAATCGCCTGCCCCACTTCAGGGAAGGAATCGATCATGGTCTTCATAAATCCGCTTTGTACATACAAATCCGCGTCAAAGGCCTTGAATGAACCTTTCTCTTCTGCAATCTCGGCCGATGCCAAGTACGATTCACGGGCAATAAAGCCATATATCCGATCGAGAAACTCTAGTGATTCCGCACTGCCATAACGAATGCCGAGTTTGATCATGAGCTCTGCAAGTCCCATAGAGCCAAGGCCAACACGTCGCTCTGTCTGCTGATTCTCGCGGTTCTTCTCAAAATGATATGGTGTCTTGTCGATTACATTATCCAAGAATCGAACGGCATCCCGTGTAACCCGTGCCAGCTCATCCCAAGCAACATCGTGATGTTTTTCGTCATAGAACTTCGACAAGTTAAGAGCCGACAAGTTGCAGACTCCCCAAGCCGGCAGGCCTTGTTCCCCGCATGGATTCGTACAGATGATGGGGTTAAAATACCAACTGTTTGACATTTGGTTGTAGTATTCCATAAATACGACTCCCGGCTCGGCCGATTTCCAAGCGGATTCAATAATCGTATGCCAGATCTCCCTGGCCCGTACAGTGCGATAAGGAATAACGGGCTTGCCCGCTTGCTTCCATTTATCGAGATCGCCGTCCCAGATCTCATCATAGTCAGGATCAGACGTATCCGGAAATACCAATTCCCAATCCAGATCTTCCTTTACAGCCTTCATAAAAGCATTGCTGACACAGACAGACAAGTTCGCATTCGTGACTTGACCAGCCGTCTGCTTTACGGTAATAAAATCGAGGACATCCGGGTGCCAATCATTAATCATAAGCATCAGCGCACCGCGGCGACTGCCGCCCTGTTCGATCAAGCCTGTCGTATAGCTGAACAAGCCTCCCCAGGATACCGAGCCGCTAGAAGAGCCATTTACTCCGCGAACAATGGCACGGTGCGGACGTAAAGAACTCAAATTAATTCCAACGCCACCTCCACGTGCCATAATCTCTGTCATCTCCGACAGTGTCTCCATAATGCCCCCGCGGCTGTCTTTAGGCGATGGAATCACATAACAATTAAATAACGTCAGTTCCTCGCTAGCCCCGGCACCAGCCGCAATTCGGCCTCCAGGAACCAGCTTCCAATCATCCAGCATATATCTGAAACGATCCGTCCACTCTGCTTGTTTCTCCGGTGTTGCTTCTACTGATGCCATCGCAGCCGCTAACCGATCCCACATTTCTTCAGGTGTCTTCTCGATTGTAAGCGTTAATTTCTCCACCGTTGTGTGCACAATTTCGCCGCTCCGTGTCTTCACGGACACGTGCCGTCCATCGCGGGCTATGACCTCACCGACTTCCTTCGCGGGAAACTTGGGATCATCCTTTGTTAATACAAGAACGATGTCTCCGATCTGTGTATGATTCGTATCCGCATCTTTCCAAGCATATCGATCCAAAAATATTTTCTCGCTTAGCCCTTCCAAGCGCTGTGTTTTCTTTATAGATTCCAATAAAAACAACCTCCTGTACCCTGAATTTCACGAATTGAACACACATCATTCTTATCTGACAACGTATGTAAAATACACAACATATAGTATGCGTTGATCATTTTACTATACAACATATAGAAATACGAATTCTAAAACGAGGATATTCTTGAAAGAAACCACCTCGTCTCCCCCTTCGCTTATCCTCTCTCTATCATTCTCTTTTATTCGACAGTTTTGGGATTTGACATGCACGGTGACAACTTGGCATCTATTGTGTATTTATACTTCGCCAAAGATGTCAAAAGTTATGATTTGTATAAATATAGACCATACTAAACGTACACTACACCGCACCAAAGCAAGGAGGTCCACCTCATGAACAATGAAAAAATGCCATTAAGCGCGGATGAACACGTACCGTTTCACTTTGACCGCAGTTGGATGGAGACGATGCAGTCACGTATCGATCGCAATGGCCCGTGGGATGACTGGACATTGTTCCAACTTGCTTATGAAGCGGAGCAAGCTAAGCTTATCCGATCTTTTGACGAACTGCAGTGCTTAACACACTTGACGAATGTCGAACCTCTGCCACATCAACTCTCTACCGCTCGTAAAGTGCTTCACGAGATGCGCGGGCGGGCGATTCTTGCAGACGAAGTGGGCCTTGGCAAGACAATTGAAGCAGGGCTTGTTATTAAGGAATATATGATCCGAGGACTCGTAAAACGTGCCCTTATTCTGGTACCCGCTTCACTAGTGCTGCAATGGGTACGCGAGCTTAACCATAAGTTTGGCATACCTGCCGTAGCCCAGAAGAAAGAGTATCATTGGCATTCCGGTGTCGTAGTTGCATCCATGGATACGGCTAAACGCGATCCACACCGTTCCATCTTGCTGGAGCAGGAATATGACATGCTTGTGATCGATGAAGCTCACAAACTAAAAAATCGCAAGACAACTAACTATCAATTTATTACTCAGCTGCGAAAAAAATATTGCCTGCTGCTTACGGCTACACCAGTGCAGAACGATATGAATGAGTTATACAATCTCATTACGCTCCTGAAGCCTGGCCAATTAGGCGCCCAAGGAGATTTTAGCACCAACTATGTGACCGATAAACGTGTTCCTAAGAACGAGACGGTGCTTCAATCCGAGCTGTCAAAAGTGATGATCCGCAACAGGCGCGGAGAAGGTAATGTTCATTTTACGAAACGTATCGTTAAAAATGTACCCTTGACACTCTCAGCGGACGAGAAAGCATTATACGATGGCGTAACGCAGTTTATTCGGGAACAATACCAGACCAATGCTGGCGACTTTGGCAGCATGTTCTCTTTGATCACGTTGCAACGTGAAGTCTGCTCCAGCAGAGACGCCGTATTTTTAACACTAGTCAATCTGTCTAAGAAATTAGCAGAGGATTCCCCGATTCGCGAACGAATATGGGATCTAGTAGACCTCATAAAACGAATCAAATCCAACACAAAAGCCGAAACTGCGATGGAATTAATCCGTGGCATGAACGATAAGGTCATCCTATTTACGGAATATCGTGCTACGCAAGAATACTTGCTGCAATATTTCCGTGAACGAGGACTCGTCGCTGTACCCTATCGAGGTGGAATGAACCGCGGCAAAAAGGATTGGATGATGGACCTGTTTCGAGGACGCGCTCAAGTGATGATCGCTACAGAAGCCGGTGGAGAAGGCATTAATCTGCAATTTTGCCACCATATGATTAACTTTGATCTACCCTGGAATCCGATGCGGGTGGAACAGCGCATTGGCCGAGTCCATCGACTTGGACAGACACACGACGTCAAGATTTATAATTTGTCTACCCAAGGTACGATTGAGGAACATATTTTGAACTTGCTGCACGAGAAGATCAATATGTTTGAAATGGTTATTGGCAGTTTGGACATGATCTTGGAACGGTTCGAGGAGCAGGATAGTTTGGAACGAAGTTTGTCCCGTATTTTGCTGGAAGCTGACAATGAAGAAGAGGTTCGCAAGCAGGTTAATTCACTTGGCCAATCCCTTAATGATATCCGAACACGGCTGCATAATGAGGCCGATACAACTGACAGCGGAAAGCAGCAGCGTGAAGTACAGTCATTTCTACAACGATTTGGCACGGAAGCGGAGGCATAGTTAGCATATGGATACGGAACAGATTACCCGCTTCGTCATGAGGTATTTGGAATCAACGGAGTGTCATATTCTTGAGAAAACGCCGGCTTATGTCACGGTAAAGCTGTCCGAACAGGCAGATCGTGTATTAACGAACAGGCCCTATTATTGGGGCTTTGTGGACCGTACTGGGGCTGAGGCAGAGACGATGCGCTTTACGTTTGTGTTTGATCCAACACAAATGCCGCCAGAGACAAATCGCGGCCCAATCAGTTATGTCACCTCCCCCGTAACCGAGCCAACTCCGCTGCCACCAGCAGCGAATAACAACGGTTTACAAGACGTGGGACTCTGGGAAGCAAGCCTCCCCCTCACAGGTGAACAAGCGCAGATTGACACTGACGTTAATGCGGCTAATGTATCAGCACGCCCTGTGGGGCATCCTGGCAGTAGCCAAACTCCGAATCAGACGAGTACGTCGCAAGCTGTCGGTGAAGGAACTGGTGACACCATTATGCAGCGCTACTTTGGGGTTGCGCCTGCATTTACGGGAGGTGGGGGCGGAATCGGTCGTATCCCTAAAGATAATGTGAACTTTGGCAGCCAACGACTGGAACAGATTATGCAAGCCGCACTACAGGGCGGCCGTTACCTCTCTTTGTTCGAAGAAAGCAGCGAAGCTTATACTGGGCGCGGGCAGCGCCGCTCTGCGGCTTATGAGCCTTATTTGCTGCTAAATGTAAAGTTGGAATTTGCTTGTGATCTTAAACGGGAGGAACTTCATTCATTCGGCGTCTCACTTGTGAGTGGAACCATCCACCCCCACTTTATGGAGCTGGTCAAAGATCGCCACTTGACGCCGAAGCTGCCTGCAAACGTGCACACGATGACCTGGCGGTTTACGCTTGAACAAGCAGCCCACCTCGTGGAACAGCGTATTCGTCATCTGGCAGCCGACTATGATATGAGCTGGGCGGTAGAAGCAAGTGAGCGGCTGGATGAAGAATGGGAACGGCTGGCTGCTTACTATGAGCCGCTTATCAAGCAAGAAGAGGAGGCCATGGAACCCGGCGCAGTTAAAGATGCGAATGAATCACCTCAGCAGCCTTTAGCTGTAGAACTGCCTCCGCGAGCTACGCTGGACAGCATGCTGCAGCATCTTGATCTAGAGAATGTGCAGCAATCTCATGCTGAACCAACACAAGAACCATCTCCGCAGGCTCGCTCGGCGCGTGAGCAATTTGAGATACGCTGCAACGAGATACGATGGCAGTTTGAGCCACGAATCACGCTCAGTGTTATAAATGCGGCTCTCCTTCATTTGCCCTCAGGCTTGAATGGCTGAGCCGTGTTTTTCACTATGCTTTCATAATGCGACAGTTCTCGTTTAAGGCACTCTGTCCTTATATAGACAACTGCCTTGAACCGTCACATAACGGCAAAAATAGTACCTAAAACAAGCCATGCGGTGGCGCTAAAGCGACAGTCTTTTAAAAATAGCTTCGATAAAATGGTGTTAAGTTCGCATAAATAGGGTAAACCATTAATATTCTATTAGGTTGCCAAGAAATGAGGTGCTTGAACATGAACCATTGGTGGAATCACTTCGTTCGCTTAACATGTGCTGCGGCGTTAACAGCTGTTGTGTCCGCAGGATTATCATATGTCATTGTAGCGGGCTCGGATGCCATACAACAACCGGCCCGGATTCAGATCAGCCTGCCGGAGACGAGTCAAACCAGCACTTCCAACCATTTTCGCCGCCAAGCTTTCGCCACACTACATCAAGAGTCTGCCTACATTCCGTCACAATCCATATCTCGAGCAGAAGCTGCTAGGTATCGAACTGCTCCCCGTCTTTCCCTGCAGGAGACCGTTGATCAGACCGTTCAAAGACTATCGCAGCATCAGCCTTTCTCTGCGTGGAAGCGGGCCAAGACCGACGTACAACCGCTTGGGCCTGGTACACATGGCTGGCTAGTAAACGTGCTAAGTTCACATAACAAGACTGTTGGGTATTTGATCATACACGCGACACCAGATGACGATTATTTGTTAACTGAGTATGGAGTAGGTTCTCGACTCCCTTATGATCAAGCTATTCTATCGGAAGCGATTCATGCACTAGGCTGGGAGCAAGAATCGCTTGATATTAAACCATTATATGCACCACCTTTGATAGCAATGTGGAGAGTAAATAACGGCAATAAAATGGTGCTTCTTGACGCAGAAACGGGAGAGCAGCTGCCAGAAGAATTAGAAATGTCCCGTCTTGATGAATCTGTTAAGCGTCTGAACAAGTCGTCCTTCCATCACATCACCTCAGCGGCTTCATCGGCACGAACAGGAGGACATACCTCATTGTCAGGGGTCATCTCCAATCCTTTGCTCACTCCGGACAACCCTGTCGTCATCAGATCCACCTTTGATCCATACGACAATATTCAATGGATGAACGGTTCTCGTCAATTAAACGGCAAAAAAGCACTAGAATGGCTGGATAATTGGAAACCAGACCTGCAAACCTCACCATGGATCTATGTTCAGTCACGCTCCTACAGCAGCGGCACAATAAACCTGCCTTATGCATTAGTTGGCAAGCAGGGATGGACAGACGGTCGTACATTTGCCGCTTCATATGCGGCAGTGTCAGCTTCGGGAGCTGCGTGTATCCGCTTTATTGCAGAGCCGTTAGCATTAACAACCGGTTATATTACACCAGTTCAAACACAATCCACCCCTTAATCTCCAACATAAAGAAGGCATGCCCCGGTTTATACGGTGCATGCCTTTGTATATTTAGGACAATGTTTTTCCTTTTCCCCACTTGCCTGTACGACGGATACGATCCACGATTCGTGTAGCCCGCTTCACCACTGGCTGCCCCGCATGTTTCCAGTCACCTGCCATCATTTTCATGCTAAATGGCAATAGCCCGAACCAGCGTACCAACCAAAGCTCTCGCTGCTGGTGCTTGCGTTCCAGCCTACGCTCGCTCCGTTGTTCCTTGGGCTCATCTATATAGGTCACTACACGTTGTGTAATATACTTTATTAAATCATCACGTTTTGACATGCTCATCCCCCCGTAACTGAACAACTTATTTTGCTTCTAGTGTGAGCTTTATCAACTCATTTTAAACCTGTTT
Source organism: Paenibacillus sp. ACRRX (assembly GCF_022346885.1). Lineage (GTDB taxonomy): Bacteria > Bacillota > Bacilli > Paenibacillales > Paenibacillaceae > Paenibacillus_B. Next base: position 383,134 of record NZ_JAKRNK010000001.1, on the reverse strand, counting down.
TCATTATTGTTTTGAACCCCTAATTTCCAATATGCGCTTTGTATGGCATGTTTCTTATTCGTGCACGATACGACATAATACCTAAGACAAGGTTATGTGGAAAAGAGGTCATGTTCCATGCGTTACCCACGGACATTTTGTTTAACCTGCATCACTGTCCTGATCAGTGTTAATGCCATGTTTGCGGCTTCTACTGTCGATGCCTGTTCTGTGAAGTCGCCAACCTTCATGAACCACATGACGGATGAACAACAATCAACGATCGACGCTGACGATGAGCATCAACATATTACTCATGTATTTCCGCACCCATTTGTTCTCATTGATGCTGGGCACGGTGGGATCGACGGTGGAACCGTACATGAGAATATTTTGGAAAAAGATATTAACTTGGCCATCGCTCAAAAGCTGTATTTGCTGTTAAAGAGTAAAAACATCCCTGCCGTCTTGAATCGTACGGGAGACTACGCTTTAAGTGATGACAATCGCTGGTCGGTTACACGCTCAAGGCATCGCAAAGACCTAGCGCAACGACGCCAGTTAAGCGAAGAGGTTCCAGTCTCCATTTACGTGAGTCTCCACGTCAATTGGGGCAAAAATCAGGCAGCTCGCGGGCCAATTGTACTGCATCAGGAAGAAGGTCGAAGCAGGATGCTTGCTACTTTGATCCAGCAGCAATTGAATCCCCTATTTCAGAAAGTAATGCTTCCTGAATCCGGCAAAAAATATTATTTGCTGCGAAAAGTGCAGCAGCCCGCAGTAATTGTAGAAACTGGATTTATTAGCAATGCACAGGATCGTTTGTTGCTGACGAACAGTACAGGCCAATCTGCCATTGCCCAACGAATTTGTGATGCTATTATCCAGTATTACGCTACTTTTTCATAACTGAAGGTATTGTAGTTGTTATCCATTTGATCAGTCGCTTCAAGACAACGATTAGACAGTTATGACTTCTATCGCTTCACCAATTCAGATATGCGGACGAAATGTACGTCCTTCATCGCTTGAGGAACTTGACGATGGAGGACGGCTGCCGTCTTCAGGCCACCCGCTCCAACATGTCCGATCGTGATACATGCCGCACTAGACTTGAGCTGATCCAGCACTTTGCTCCATTGCTTGGTGACGTGAGATTCAGAGTAGACGTCATCCAAAAATATTTGATTGTTTACAACGGGAACCCCGATTTCCTTGGCAACTTCTCCTATAACGGAGCGATAATTGGTTTTGCTGTCGAGAAAATACATCCCCTTCTCCTTAATGACTCGCAGTACAACTCGCATCACGCGCTTGTCTCCCGTTATTTTGGAGCCCATATGATTATTCATCCCAACCGCATGTGGAACAGCATCAATGGCCGTACGGATTCTTTTCTCGATCTCCTCATCCGATTGTGATGACAAAATAGCTCCTGGTCCGAGCCAGCTTGCTTTTCCGGACTTTGGCTCCATCGGCATATGTACGATCACTTCATGTCCCATCTGGTGAGCAAGCTTCGCATCAGCAACTGATGTTTGCAAAAATGGCATCACAGCAACCGTAATATGTACCGGCAGCTTTAACATCAGTTCTGTCCCTTTCATCTTGTTGCCAAAGTCATCAATGACAATAGCTACCGATTTCTTATCTTGAATAGCCTGCAAGTTAGTTACCTGCGGCAGATTCAACTGTTCATTCGGGATCGCTGCACCTATCGTAGGAACACAAGCCATCATTGCAATAAGTACGGCTACCACAGCTGCACTGATCTTTAGCTCGAGCCGAGCTTTACGATGCTGATTAAATCCTTTTGCTGCGTTTCTTAATTCCCTCATTTCTGCCCTCCATTCAGCCTTGTTTTAGGTTATAATATATGATGCGTTGTGCTGTTCTTAATATGTACCAAATGTAAGGATAATCATGCGTACAAATGCAATGATAGCTTGCCAATTGACAAGCATCTGCAATTCCCCTAAGATGGTAAGTACGCAAAAAAGTAGAGTGCAGGTGATAATGAAGATGTCCTATCAACCAATTGTAAAGAGAACACAGGTGTCAGACCATAATCCAGAGACGAATTTGTCTCAGTTGGTTCTTACCCTTCATGACGGAACACAGCTTCGTTTGTTTGACAACAACGGCAAGAAATCGATTAACCGTCTGTTAACGATGCCATGCCCGATTTGCCGCAAAGACTTCTACTGTAATTGCTTTAACCGCTTTGTAGACGTGATTGACGAGCAATTAAGCAAAGAAGACTGGAAGGAAGAGTAATCTCTTCTTTCCAGACATACGAAATCCCCTCTGTCCAGATGAGCATCATCGTCTGGACAGAGGGGATTATTCGTATGTTCAATATTAATTTGGTACACCGATTCACTGGGGACAATCGGATACAAATGGATTATTTAAACTGTTCATTTAGTATCGGAGCTGCAAGGTCCAGCATCTTGGCCATTTCAGCACGAGTGACCGCTTGGAGTGGTCGGAAAGTACCATCTCGGTAACCGTCAACAATTCCGTTTTCCACTAGTACCGCAATGGAGGCTGCTGACCATCTGTCGCTGCTCACGTCTTCGAAGGAACTAATAACCGGCTTGGACGGGGACGCCTGAAGCACTCGAGCCAGCAGCACCGTCAATTCTTCACGTGTTATCGATTCCTCCGGGCCAAAGCTGCCATCTGCCCGCCCCTTCATTATACCGGCTTGCTGTGCCATGAGGATGTCATTTGCCGCCCAATGACGTGACGGCACATCCCAAAATGGACGGACAGCCGATTGCGGTTGCAGCTGCAGCAGGCGCGCCACGATGGCGGCCGACTGCGCACGTGTCAACCGCTGCTCAGGCGCGAAGGTTCGCTTAGCGGTACCTGTCATCCAGCCGCGTTCATTCACGGAATGTATATAAGCACTCGCCCAATGGCCTGTTGTATCAACAAATGCTGACCCGTTGAGCCAGGCACTATAATAATCCCAAGTACCATCTGCTTCCTCCGTTAAGCTCCAATTACCTGCTCCTTTTAAATCATACTTATTCACAAGATTTAGCTTGGCTTGGATTGACTGTTCATTTTCATACCAGACGGTGTAAGTTCCCGGCTTTAATGTATTTCCATGGACATTCGGCAGCGCATCCCCTGTCTTGATCGTAAATACACCCTTAGGGGATTGCTTCGCAGCATCATAATAAGTCTTGCCATTGTAAGCTTGCAAAAGTTTACTTATGCGATGATTCTGTGCCGCGTTTCCCTTCATCGTTCCATCGGACTTCCAATAACGGCCATAGAACGGAATTCCAAGTACAATTTTATTGCTGGGAACATGTTTAAGCGCGTATTGAATGGATTGTTCAACAAAAGGCAGACCGGCAACTGGTCCAGGCTCGCTGCCTTGATAACTCTCGTCATATGTCATAATCATTAAGTAGTCGCTTACTTTTGACAAGGCAGCATAATCGTAGGAGCCATGCCACCCTGTAGTCCATCCTTGCGGGTTTGCCGCTACGGCTACTGATACTTCTTTGTGGGCTGGTATCGCCTCGCGCAGCATTTTAACCAGCTGCGTCTGATCGTCGCGCTGCTTGTCTGTTACATTTTCGATATCAACGTTAACTCCATCCAAATTGTACTTTTCTATTGCAGCAGCAATTTGCTTGACTAGTGCATTTCTATTGTTCAGAGCAGCTATACCTTTATTGCGATCCCAATGATTGCTAAGAAATGGAACTACTTTCATCCCTTTGCTGTGCATTTCCTTAATAAATGCAGGATCAAGCGCTTCTGTCAGCAGAAGAGAACCATCGTCACGAAGGTCAAAGTAGCTTGGCGATACCATGTCCAGACTACCTTTTGTGTGATCAACTGCCTGTACGTAACCACTCGGATTGCCAAAATAAAGATACGACATCGCAAATCGCTCGGCGACGGCTAATGTCGGAATGCTTGTAACAGACAACGTTAACAAAGATACGCCTAAGAGAGTTCCTTTTATGTATGAATTCCAACGCATTTTAAATCTCCTTCCATAAACAAGTTTCATAGACATCATGCCTTTGAAAATGATTAGGAACAAGATATAATAATTGGAAACTTTATCAACCACTTAATAGTGCTGGGGTAAAACCATGATAACAGCGCTGTTTGTGGGATCCTGGCGATATGTATAATAATCTAATGAGAAATATTGCTATTGTCCTTAATCTATATAATTAGGTAAAATGTATTTCTTTTTTCAAAGCATTTACGGCTGCAGCTGATCATTCTATTATTTTCACTGCTGCGCATAGCAAAAGCTCTGCGTTATTTCTAGAACGCAGAGCTTTTGCTGTTCCGACTGAGCTTGCAGGACACTTAAATATCATCAACTTACCTGCTGTACACTTTACAGCTAGATGACGCGACTCAAAAAATGTGTCAGGAAACGCTCGGCGTCCACTTCCACGCATACTTCGCATGTTGCCTCACCATCATCTAACTCTCTTGTTCTGCCTATTTCGTCGCCTGTCTTATCAATAGCGACGTGTAAAGGAACTCGCTTCACAAAACTGGCATCAATAGCAACACCAACTGCCAGCGGATCATGCAGTGCGCAGCCGCCGCTGCAAGGATAACGCGTCTCATAGAAGCGAATATAAAATTCAGTAATGTCTGCAAAATAACCACCAATATCCGGATTCTCGTTTCTCCACTGCTGAACAGCCGACAGTGGGAGTAACGTTTCCATTGTCACATCAAGACCAACCACAGTTAGCGGTAACTTCGCTTTAAATAAAATATCTGCAGCATCAACATCACAGTGAATATTGGCTTCAGCATGGGATGTTACATTACCGCGGGTACGCACGGCTCCCCCCATTATAATTAACTCCCCGATTAATTCTGCAATATCAGGGGCCTTCTGCAAAGCCAATGCCAAATTCGTTAATGGTCCGACCATAACAAGTGTAATCTGTTTCGGATATGCGCGAAATTGCTCAATAAGATAATCAACAGCATTCTTACCAGAAGGTTTATTTTGGGGCTCAAATAGCTCCGCTTCACCTAAGCCATGTTCACCATGAATGTGCCTTACATAATGTTCCTTCTTCCGTTTCAATGGCTGCTCGGCCCCTTTAAATACAGGAACATCATAAACACCCAACTTCTCCAGCACAATCAACGTGTTACGTGCGGCTTCACTTACCGTAACGTTGCCATAACAAGTCGTAATGCCGTGCAGCTTAAGCTCAGGCGAACGAACCGCGTAAGCGATTGCAAGAGCATCATCAACACCTGTATCCACGTCCAAAATCAATAATTTAGCTCCAAGGTCCATCTTCTCTCCCCCTCTGAGATGTATGCTTTATTGCAAGTACAAGCTCCTCATTTGTCATACTTTTTTATTATACCCTTTATTCGCTTCACATTGGAGACAAAAAACACCAAACTTCAATTGGTCTTCAATTAAATTATGGGTTCTACTCTTTAAATCAGTACCTTGAATATGCGTGACATTTATGTACAGATGATCATATAATAACTAGGTCATAAGAGATCAATGAATATTACATGGATGGTGAACACCTATATGATCCAGTACCAACTGGACTTTTTCACACGACGTTTTCAACAAATCTCAACAACCTATTATGTAGACAAAGCACATCTCGAAGCAGCATTAAAGGAATTAATGATTGCCATGGAAGTCGAATTTGCTATTCCAATTGACGATCCAGATGCGCTCTATACTTATGAGCTTAAACACCCTGACGTGCTTGAGGTATATTTTAAAATTACGAATGAATTAGAGTACTAATTTTTGTATTCTCCTGATCTCTTGCATAGTCATGTATAGGGAAGCACATCATAAATATGATATTCCAACTGCTTAGATTAAACATAGGAGGTTAGGAGCATGACACATACGTCTACGCAGCAAATTCGCAGCACGATTCAACAAATGATTCAGCAGACTGAACAAGCAAGTGGTAACTATCAACGTTTGCTTCAGCAAGAACAACAAAACGCTCAACATCTGGAACAACTGGTACAGCGCGAACGACAAGCTGTTCAGGTGATACAAACTGCTTTGCAAGGACATCAAAACGCCATCCACCAAATGCAGGCCGTATTGCAAGCCTGTAATCAGATCGATAATGCAAGCACACATCTGTATGCAGCAAACAATAACTACGGATACACGCAAGGATATAGCGCCCAGCAACAACCCTATCACAATTAACATGTTCACGGATTGCACACAGACGAACTAACACAAGGATTAGATCAATATAGAGGAGAGAGCCTCCCCTCCCTCTTCTATATTGACTGTACTCTCATGTAATAAGGTACCTCGAAACTACTGCTCCGATAACTATTTTAACTTTCCAACTGCTTTGTCCATCAACTGCGACTTTTTATGGTCAATTTTAGCTCGATACGCAGCTTCCGCTTCCTCTGCCAGTTGAATTCCAAATCCATGTTCCTTCAATTCTGACTTCATTTGCTCCAGCCGACTATAGAAAGACTTATCGACGTTTCTCTCAAGCTTTTTGGCTGCACTCATATAGAGCGAGGTCAGATCTGCTAGAGAACGATTTGACTTCCCTGCTTTGTACAACTTATAATCAGCCTTCGCCCGTTTGCCCAGCACATCAAGCCTTGATATCGCTGTAGCCTGCAAACTCTCAAACCAATCGATATAACGCGAGCGAATGGACTCTTCAGTAATGGGAGCCTGCGTCCTTCCATCTCCGCTTATCGGCTGCTGCGCTCCCTCCGTCTGCAGTTGTTCCTGCTGGGATCGTTTGCCCGTCTGTTCGCCGCTGTTCGCCGCAGATTCAGCAGTAGGCTGCGGCGAACCTGATATTGACTGATCAGGATGAATGGTTCCTACACCACCCACCGGTCTACTCGTATCTACTTTACTAAAGTCAAAGAAATCAGTAGCTACCCCCAATTCTTGCGTAGACACCTCTCGGTTTGTTATATACTCATACCCCCACCAGACTGCAATAGCCCCTATCAGAAGTATAATGACAAGAACAATTCCAACTTTTCTGCGCACAGCATCTTCCACCTTTCTATTGTGGATTAGCTTGTTTGATCATGATCTAATTGTCCTTTGCCCTTTCTTTGCTTTAATTTCTTGATTGCACGATTAACTTGCTTCCAGACTTGCCTCGCAGTTTCCGGCTCTAAAAGCACATTGCCAATGACAATAATAAACAAGACTACAGTACCCGCGATAATAGCCCACAACAACCAGTTCATTACACTAGCAGGTTCAGGCACAAATACAAATAAAAACGGAGTAATCGCGATTGCGCTCAGAATGACAAGTCTAATAATTCGAACAATCGTCTGCTTTGCACTGTGCTCCAATATATGCTTGGAAGTATACCTTATCAATTCTGGCGTGCGATATAGATGCGAGCAAATGCTGCCGAGCATAACGCCAATCATCCCGAACCATTGAACAAGTATAATCGAGACTACCAAATTAATGATGGACTCCACAATGGACGGATATTTCGTTTCTCTAAAATGACCCGCCGCTTGAATCAACGTATAATGCGGCAGCCGTACGTTGCTTACAATCCCTACAACGATAAATAGTGCCGCTAGTTCTGGACGGATATATACTGCATCATGAATACCAGATGTATAAAGGCGTAAAAAAGGTAAAATTAAAATAGCGGCGCAAGCATACGCAGCCGTAAGAACGGCATAGTACATGTACTCGTACGCACCGAATTGTCGAAGCAGGCTGCCACGCTCTCCACTCGCAATCACATGGCCAAATGAAGCCATTAACCCATTAGAGAACGCGGAAACAAACATATTTACCGCAACAAACACCATGTTGTACACTGCATACACACTTACCTCACTGAGACTGCAGCAGATGGTAATGATCACCACGGGAGCAGCATAAACAATTAACGTATTAAGCTGGTGAATAAAGGCGTCCCAACGTCGGTCAAGTGCTTTATGATTGGGTACAGCCCGGTAGTTTACTTCCTTATATTCCCGCCGGACATACCATTTGACCAAAAGGACTCTGGAAACGAAAATGAGTGTCGCAGCGGTTTGGGTGATCAGGACATCAAATCCGCTCATGATGAGGACGACGGAGACTACAGCATTTAGAATCACGCCAATCGTTTGAATCAGGGATATGACATAACTCTTCTGATCTGCCATTAACAGCACTCTGTATTTACCAATAATAAAGTACTCCACCAAGCCGCTTCCTGCCAAAATAAGAACCATAACGCTTGATGTGATAACCGGAACTTGACCGTGTACAAGGAACGGGTAACATACTGCGCACCCTACAACAAGCACCGCAAATATAATACCAGCTCTGCGATAAAATAGCCGTGAAGCCGATAATACAGCATTAACTTCACCGATATTGCTGGCGGCAAGTGGTTTGTATAACGCAGCGATAGAGGCGGCCCCAAGACCAGCCTCCACTAACGATAAATATCTTAAAAATTGATTAATTGAGGAGATCATGCCATTCATATTAGAGCCGTAAGCTTCAATAATTAATCTGGGCAAAATAATGCCAACAGCAGCTGTCACAAATTGCAGCAGCAGATTCGCGATTAAATTGTATAACGCGTTGTCTATCTTCATTCTCTCACCGTCGCGGAAGGGGCTATAAGTTCAGAATCACGTTGGTTAGTATGCTCACAATAGTACATGTTCATAAATAACATGGTCATATAAAAGTAAGTACTATACTTGGCTAAGGATTGTAACGAGATTAGAAAGATGAGTGTGGAAATGATGGGAAGATAAGATAGGAAGGAGGGCTTATGACTTGAAGTTTCTTTCTGCCTTTGGCATTGGTTTAATACCACCATGTAGATGACAAATAAAATAGTTCCGCACATGCCCCACGCAATTAAAGATTCCAAATAAGTGTTATGCGGGCCCGTCAAAATACCCATAACCGAGATGTTGCTCTGTTGTAAATATCCGATAATTCCCTTGCCCCAAAACATCTCCCACAAGGTCGATTCCGTAAATACATCCCAGTATCTTTCAGCCAGCATGGAGCGCAGTCCTGTCATCTTCTGCAAGCTGTCTCCGATCGACATCCGCTCCATGATGGAATTAATAAATCCTATGGCAGGAACGGCGAAGATCGCAGCGAACAAGAGTACGGCAAGTGCAAGCTTCCTGCGAAGCCGAATCATGCTGTGTTCAGAAGTTACGATCATGTACACTGCTAACAGAACAACCGTAATGGCAGCTGTCAGGAAATAAGCGCGGGACAAGGTCGACAACCCTAGCAGCATTAAGCCTAAAGCAAAATATATATATCGTGGCTTTGGTGTTCGTGATTGTTTATAAATATGGAGGAGAAAAAAAGCCGCCATCAAAATCATCATACCGAAGCCATTCGGGTCACCGCCTGCCCCTTCGAATCTGACATATCCAGTCGCAGCACCACTAGGCACCGCCCAGGACATCACAAATCCGCATACGCTGGATAACAGGATCCCTGCTACAAAATAGTGCGCAATCTGTTTAAAATCAGGTCTGAAATTCAAATCGATCATCATCAGTGATGCGTACAGGAACAAAGCTGACCATCTGATTACAGGAACGACCATGACCGAGCCATTAAGGTATAGATGGAGCCATTCATACGCAATCATACACAGCATCGCAATTAGACCCACTACATGCAGCTTCATTGTGTTAAACCGAGCAGCCACATGCTTGACGAGTGCAACAAGAAACAGCATCGTAGCATAAGAGACACCACTGTCTTCCGTTACAAATAAATGAAGGGAAGGCAATAGAAAAGCAATCAACAAGAAATTACGATAGACGTGCGAAAAGCAAATGTACCCCGCCATCAAAAAGATTGCAGCGTTTAAATAAATAGGCTGCTGCTGCCACGAATAGAGAAGAAGTGCCATAGATACAACCATGTAGAACAGCCAAGATGGTAGCATAAATCGCTGCTTCAAGCTGCTGCTTTCGATGACGTAAGGAGCTCCACCATATATTCGCTGCATCATTCTCCTCCCTACCTGTGCTGCCGATGAATTTTCGGTTGGTTCAGCGTTTGTGCTTATAGTTGATAGATGTGTAACAGTTTGCGGACATTTTCTTGAATACTATAGCCTTTGTCAATTAGCCTTAACTCGGATTCATGAGGTTCGCCTCGGCCTCTTGCTGACCACTCCAGCAATGCCGCTGCCCAATTAGCACTTCCCTCTGCCAAGTCCATAAAGCGTACCAGACCCGCCCCAATGTCAGCTTCATTCGGTACGCCAGCAGATACGAGACAAGGCAAGCCGGATGCTTGTGCTTCCAAAAGAGAAACCGGCAGCCCCTCGAATAAAGAAGGGAATAAATAAACATCAAATGCTTGCAGCAGTTCCGGAATATCCGATCTGAGTCCAGTAAATATGAAATGCTGATCAAGACCTTTGCTGATAATTGCCTGTTCTAAGTCATATTTGAGCGGTCCGTCTCCTGTAAATACAAACCAGAAGCAAAGTTCAGGATGCTGCCGTTTCAACCAATCCGCAATATCTATCATAAAGAAGTGATTTTTCACTTCGGACAGTCTGCCCACATGGCCGATGACAAGACAATCAGTCGGAATGCCAAGCTCTTTCCTCATTCGGCTGCGATCCGATTGAGTTCGGAAGGCGTAGCTTGACGAATTAATCGCGTTCGTCAGCACATCGAAGGGCCTGCGGCCATACATAAAGCTGCCCGCTTCCTGCCCGCAAGCCAACAGGTCCGTAGCGTTTATGATCGCAGCAGTCTTCAACAGCGGAACTATCGCTCTCTGCCATGCTTGCTCGACGTTGCTCGTATGGATATGGCAGACACGGATGTCAATACCCGCCTGCCGGGCCGCCATCAATGCAAAGCCCCCTTTGTAACCGTTATGAACGTGTACAGCCTGGTAGGGGCCATGCTCTTGAATCAAGTTTTTAAATGCGCGCATATAAGAAAAGATGCCTTGCTTTTTTATATAATCGAAATAAAATATACGACCACCCATATCAGCAATCTCGTCATGGAGCGGTCCCTGATTAAAAGCAGCAAAATCGAATTGCAGGGTGTCTCTGTCTACACAGCGATAAATATTCATCAGCATCGATGAGATACCGCCGTATCCAGTAGAAGGGATCACTTGCAGCACTCGTTTCGGCAAGGAGTTCATACTTCGTAGATCCTCCGTTTACCCAAGTAGTCCTGAGGGAAAGTAGATAGTCCATAAGCATGCTGCAATTGATCCAATTCCTGCTCTAGCAGAAAACCTCGCTTAAAGAAGGCGGCATAAATGCGCTCAAAGCTTGGTCGTGGCTGGGTCGCCTGCTCCCGTACAACCTGTCCCCAGTCCCCGATCGGCTGATGTAGTGACAAAAATCGTACCAGACCCGTCTTCATATCAACCTCTTCGGGAAGAGATGAAGATAACACACACGGAATACCCGCCGCTTGCGCCTCAATAGCAGCGCCTCCGAGCCCTTCATAAAATGAAGGCATGACAAAAACGTCCAGCAGACGAAGCAGCGGCGGAATGTCCGTACGTACACCAAGGAAATGCACACAGCTTAACACCCCGTTATCTTCAGCCTGTTGTTCCAGCTGCTTCCGCAGAGCGCCCCCGCCAATAAGGACTAAGCGGGCATCAATCTGCGAGTCCCTTAAATGAGCAAGCAGCTTGAACAAAAAGACATGGTTTTTGACTGTATGCAGCCGACCAATGTGACCAAGCAGCAGTTGGCAGTCGGGAATGCCAATATATCGCCTGCTGCTTGCCACCTCAATCTCTTGGAGGCGGCAATATGGCGATAAGTCGATGGCATTAGGCACGACTTCCACCTTCCCACTGTCTACCGCTCGTTGTCCAAACAAATATCGTCCCGCTTCGCAGCTAATGGCAAGCAGCCGCGTTGCATAGCGCAGCATCAATAACCTCCCGAAAAGGATCGAGAACCGCTTCAGCATGGAGCCGGACGTGCCGGACGTGCGAGCATGGCATACCCGAAACGTAACACCAGCCAGACGAGCAGCCAGCATAGCCAATCCTGCATGATGTGCTGTATGTGCATGAACCGCCTGATAGGGCCCCTCTCGCTTCATCACTTGGTACATATCCTTCAAATGTGCAAAGATTCCACTTCGCTTTGGATGGCGAACCATATATTTCTTCCCGCCAAGCTGCTCGATCTCTTCATCATAATGGTGCTGGCCGGGCTCCAGCACCAGAAAGTCAAATTGGAGGCGAGTACGATCCATATGTCGGAATACATCCATCATGCGTGTTTCTGCTCCGCCTCTATCCAATCTAGAGAACACATGTAAGATGCGTCGCGGTGCTCCGCTTGTCATCGTGCGCTCACGCCCCTATCATAATCAATCCGGATAAGTTGAGCAGGCGCGCCTACAGCTACCCCGTACGGGGGAACCGATCTCGTCACAACGGAGTTTGCCCCGATCCTGGCATAGTCCCCAATCGTAATCGGCCCCATAATCACTGCGCCTGCTCCAATAAATACATTTCGTCCGATAACGGGAATTCCGTTATCTTTTCCCTCTCTCCCGTTACCGCCTATCGTTACATTTTGATAGATGCTTGTGCCACTGCCAATTTTGGCTTGGCGATGGATGACAACACCGAGGCCGTTGTGGAACAACTTTACGTCTTTTGCCATATCTACCGCATATGGCAGATCACATGCGAACACAATTCGCATCAAATAGTAAATCCATTTTGGTAAAAACGGAACGCGGTGCTGGTGCAGCCAACGCGCCCGTTGATGCCATCTGCATACGGCGTGCATAACAGTCCTCCATCTCCAATTAATTAGTCGAGACGTTCTGTTCAAAGTAGCTGCGGTACCAGTCGGCAGCACGATCAAAGCCACTATGGAAATTCCATTCTCCCTCGTAGCCCAATAGCATACGGGCCTTAGATATATCCGCAAGACTGTGTTTGATATCCCCAGGTCTGTCTGGACCAAAGACGGGATCATATGCCACTTCAAGCCGCTCACACATGTTTTTCAGCATATTAAGCAGACTGAACCTTTCGCCGCACGCGATGTTAAAAGTCTCCCCGCATGCTGCCTCGTCTGCAACACAAGCTTTTATGTTCGCTTCGATCACATTATCGATGTAGGTAAAGTCTCTGGTCTGCCGCCCATCACCATTGATGGTCGGCCGTTCCCCGGTCAAAAGCAGCTTCGAAAAAATAGGAATAACAGCAGCGTATTGCGAATCCGGATCTTGTCTTGGGCCAAACACATTAAAGTACCTCAACCCAATACAAGGCATGTTGTATAGTCGTGTATACAACGAGCCATAATGCTCATTCACTAATTTGGTTGCCGCGTAAGGGGAAAGTAGCTGACCTTCAGCCCCTTCGTGCTTAGGGAGTTCTTCTGAATCCCCATATACAGACGAGGAAGAAGCATATACAAACCGTTTTACCTTTCCTGACAGACGAGCTGCCTCCATAACGTTCAGCATGCCCTTCACATTATTTTCCTCATATAAGAGCGGTTCCTCAATCGATCGGGGCACGGAGCCAAGGGCTGCCTGATGAAGTACATACTCTGCATCTTTACAAGCTTGCTGACACGTATCAAAGTCACGGATGTCTCCTTCAATAAATGTATAATTAGGGTTATTGGCAAACAGGCTGACATTCACTTGTTTGCCGGTGGAGAAGTTGTCGAGTCCTCGTACCTTCATCCCCATGTCAAGCAGCGTCTCAGCAAGATTAGAACCGATAAAGCCAGCGACACCTGTGACCAGAAACAACGTGCCTTTAGAAAGCTTCACTAGCTCGTAGCCCATCTTATAACCTCCAATACTTGAAGCCCAAAGCTTCGGCCTCGTTCCGATCATAAATGCCTTTAACATCAACTAATACGTTTCTGTTGTCAGCATACTTTTCTCGAATCTGCTCCAAAGGAAAATTGACATAATCCTGATGATTTACCGCAACAATCACAGCGTCGACTGGAGGAACTTCCTGCGCGAGTTCAAATCCATATTCTTCCTTAATCTCACTGCTATCCGCAAGGGGATCTATTGCATAAATCAGGACCCCATACTCCTTTAACTCGCGAACGATATCGGCTACTTTGGAATTTCGAACATCCGGCACATTTTCTTTAAAGGTGACTCCCATTAAGAGAACTTTAGCGCCTTTAATAGGGCAGTCATCACGAATCATCTGCTTGACAACACTCTCAGCTACATATTTGCCCATATTGTCATTGATCCGACGACCGGCAGGGATAACCTCTGGATGATAACCTATTTCCTCAGCCTTATAGGTCAGATAGTACGGATCGACACCAATGCAGTGTCCTCCTACAAGGCCCGGTCTAAAATGTAGAAAGTTCCATTTGGTGCCTGCCGTCTGCAAGACGTCCAGTGTATCTATTCCAAGACGATTAAAAATAATGGACAATTCATTCATAAACGCGATATTAATATCTCGCTGTGCATTTTCAATAACTTTGGCAGCCTCCGCTACTTTAATGGACGACGCTCTGAATACACCTGCCTCAATTATTAATTCATACACACCAGCGACTACTTCTAGACTCTCCGCATCCATGCCTGAGACAATCTTGACAATAGACTCTAGCCGATGTACCTTATCACCCGGATTGATACGCTCGGGAGAGTAGCCCACCTTAAAATCAGTACCACATATCATTTCTGACTCCTGCTCCAGAATAGGAACACACACGTCCTCCGTCACACCGGGATATACAGTGGACTCGTAGACCACAATACTGCCTTTCCCCATATATCGCCCAACTACGCGACTCGCTCCCGATATGGCTGATAAGTCCGGTTTATTGTGTGGATCTACGGGAGTTGGCACAGCTATGATTACAAATGCAGCTCGTGCGATATCCTCAGGGTTGCTGGTGAATTCCACCGTACAATCGCGGATATGTTCGTCACCCACTTCATGGGTTGGATCGAACCCGCTCTTGTAGCGTTCAATTTTTTTGATACTGTTGTCAAAACCAATTACTTTAGCCCTTTTAGAAAGTGCAACAGCTAAAGGAAGTCCGACATATCCAAGTCCAACTACCGCAATCGACGTTTCCCTGTCCTTGATGGCGTCCAGCATAGATTTAACCTCCATCGGGTTGGATGACATTATATTCAAAATGACTTTATTCACTTTGTTTACATCATATTTGTCTTTGCAGATGCGCAAGCTTTCGCTGGACATGGACTCAAGGTATTTCCGATGCTCAATCATCCATACCATTTTATTGGCTAAAGCTTGCGTATCTTTAACAGGAACAAGGAACCCGTTTACACGATCGACGACCGTTTCTCTGCACCCTGGCGCATCTGTCGTAACGATAGGTCTTGCAGTCGCCATAGCTTCCAGAATGCTCTTGGGTGTGCCTTCATGGTAAGAAGGCAGTACAAATACCGAACACTGCCTTAGGTAAGGCCTAACATCATCAGTTGCCCCTGCGTACTCCACGGAGCCATCCTCTATATACGGCTTCAAGTCCCTTTCTTGGATAGCTGTCGGATTTGTATCAAACGGACCTACCAGAAGGAACTTCGCTGCAGGATATTTTTGCTTCACAATTCGCGAAGCTTCCAAGTATTCCATTAGCCCTTTATCCTTAATCAGTCGACCGACAAATAAAAACGTATCGCTATCTGGCAAAGGCTGTTCGGTAAACAGCTCCAAATTAACGCCAGAGCCATGAATAAGACAGGGCTGCTCTGCTCTAATCAGTCGCAGTCGCCTGCACTCGCTGATGTCGTCGTTGTTCTGGAAGAAGACTCGCTCACAGCAGGAAAGAGCAAGCCTATACTGCATCATCAATACAAGCTTAAGAAAAGATAAACTGCTGTTATTACGAAATACAGAGCCCAGTCCTGCAACCAAAGCAAAAATATGGTTGATCCCTGCCAATTTTGCCGCAATACAGCCGTATACGATTGATTTTGCTTGATAAGCAAATATCTTATCTGGCTTCGTGCTGCGTATCAGCTTCAGAAGCTGGATCAGCGTGCCAATGTCTTTAAGAGGATTGATCCCGTTACGCTCTATCGGTACGGAGTAGTAATGGACGCCGAATGATTTGAATCTGGGCGCCCATTCTTGTGCAGGTTCTGGCGCGGAGGCCAGGACTTCATATCCATCACGTTGCAAAGCCGTTATCATATCTTTACGAAACGTTAATAGAGAAGGGGCACTGCTCGAAATCACCATTACTTTCATCAAGCACCTCGCACCAAACTGCTGATATGTTTACAAACGTTTTATTTAACCAACTTTACCAATCGAAAAAGTAGTATTAATAACATCAGAAATGAATCATCGCGCTCCTTTACCTGTCAGCACAATGAAAATGGTTTTGAAAAATATTTTGGTCTCCAACCATGCGGAATAATGATGGATATAATACATGTCATGCTCAAACTTCTCTTCCGGCGTAAGATCGTACCCACCATTTACTTGCGCCAATCCCGTTAATCCGGGCTTGACGAGTACTCTATTCATAAAACCTGGAATTTTCTCACTGAACTGCAGCATAAATGCATATCTCTCAGGCCGTGGCCCAATTAAGCTCATATCATTCCTCAACACGTTAATCAGCTGCGGGAGTTCATCTAGACGAGTCCTTCGAATAAAGCTGCCGACTTTAGTAATTCGACTGTCATTGCGGACGGCCCATCGAGGACCGTCCTTTTCCGCATCGTTATACATCGATCTCAATTTAAAGACACGT
The DNA here is from genome assembly GCF_022346885.1 of Paenibacillus sp. ACRRX. Lineage (GTDB taxonomy): Bacteria > Bacillota > Bacilli > Paenibacillales > Paenibacillaceae > Paenibacillus_B. Next base: position 366,386 of record NZ_JAKRNK010000001.1, on the reverse strand, counting down.
ATAATTTTACCCCTGTATCCAACACGCTCCTGAACATACAGTGCAGGTCCAGGTGATTCATACTTAATCCAAATAATTAACAAGGCAATAATGGGAGATGTGATCAGAAGCAGGGATAAAGATAGGAAGAAATCAATAATCCTTTTACACGTCAGAAACAAGTACGAAACGTCGGCTTCTGTATGCGACTTGACGACTGGTGCACCTTGCTCCCTCAACATCATTTCGGTTACTTGATTCATCACGATCCTCCATCAAACGTTTCTGATGTCAGGAACATGCTCAATAACTTAATTTTCGCCTGCATAATAGTGATATCGATTCATGCCTTTTTGTGCATATTTATTGAGCACAGTTCCCAACACATTAGCATTGACCAACTGTAAATTTGCTTTAGCCTTGCGGAGATCCTCGCGCTTCACTTTCCCGTAATGGACAACCAGCAATACTCCGTCGCATTTCGTTGCCATCACTTGGGCATCTGTCACCAGCAGTACGGGCGGCGTATCAATAAATACGGCATCATACGTTTGCGATAATTCCTCAATTAATTTCGACATATGCTGGGACGCGAGCAATTCCGAAGGGTTCGGAGGGATCGTTCCCGCAGGGATAACATCCAGATAGGGTATTCCACTTTTCGTAATAACGGTCTCTTTACCAACTTGATGCACAAGTACATTGGTAACTCCAAGACGATTAGATAAACTAAAGTATTCATGAATAGAAGGCTTTCTCAGATCAGCATCCACAATTATGACATTCATATTCGCTTGCGCATAAGCAACAGCTAGATTTGTCAACGTAGTTGTTTTTCCTTCACCTGCACCAGCCGAAGTTACCATAATGGACTTTACCGGGCTGTCTATGGAGGAAAACTGAATATTTGTACGCAGTGTTCGATACACTTCCGATATCGGCGACATCGGGTTCTGCTCGGTAATAATGCTATGCTTCTTGCCCAATTGTGACATCGTTCAATTTTCCCTTCCCTTTAATTGAAGTATGAAGCTGACCGGAATAATCAGATTCACTAATGACCATTATTGTTGCTAAGTTCGGAAGTCCCAGCATCTGATAAATTTCACCTTCACTTTTTACGGTGTCATCCAAATAATCTAGAAATACAATACATCCAATGGAAACCAATAAGGATATCATAAAAGTGAGCGCCACATGGAACACGGTTTTGGGTCCGATCGGAGCAGGCTTTGCCAGCTCATCCGCAAGTCCCAGAATTGACACATTGTCAGTCTTCATCAAGGTAGGAATCTCCATACGGAACACTTGCGCGATCGCATTTACAGTCTTGGCAGCCTTTGCGTAGTTTTCATTTTGAAATGAAATGGTGATTACCTGCGTATTGTTAACGGAATCGACTTGAACGCCAGCCGCCAACTGGGCTGGGCTATAACCTAAGTTTGGATAAGCCATAGTGACATGCTTCATCATGGAAGTTGTTTTAATAATTTCTTTGTACGTATCAATGAGGCGGAGATCCATATTCACTTCGTTGATGCTTATAACCCCTTCTCCTACCCCTTTTGTGGAGTTCACGATGATCTGGCTGGAAGCTTCATAGGTCGGTTTTAATACATAATAGCTGATCAGTCCTGCCGTTAAGGAGGCCGCAGTGACAATTGCTAACACCCACCATATCTTTCTACGGATCAATAACATGAGACCTTTAATGTCAATCTCCATCCTAATCCTCCTAATAAGCCCCCACGCCTATCTCAACTTTAAGACGCGGGATATGAAGACGGCCGCCTCAGCCCTTGTTACGTTCGCCTGCGGATTCAAGCGCAGCTGCGCGTCGGCTGTAATCAGCTCGTATTGTGATGCCAGTGCTACATGGAATCTATCAGCAACGGGGATCTGAGCAGCATCTGTAAATGGTTGCAGAATCGAAACGATCTCCTCTTCTGTCATGTCTTTACTTGACCAAGCCAAAATACGAGCAGCGAGCGCAGCTAAGTCGGTTTTGGTTACTGATGCAGCAGGATCAAATGTTGCACCCGTCCGTCCCGCAATGTATCCGGATTGAACAGCAGACGACGCATAGGATGCGAACCAATCGCTGTCCTTTACATCCTTGAAAGCCTTATTAGACGCAGCAGGCTCTACTTCTAACGCTTTGACGAGTAATTTGGCGAGCTCCGCCCGAGTCAACTGTTCATTAGGTCTGAATAATTGATTGCCCGCGCCTTCCATAATGCCTTGTGCTGCAACTGTATGAATTGCGCTTTGCTGCGTTGGTTGCACGGTACTCAAGTCGGTAAATGTGACGTTTCGTTCAATGACTGAAAAAGGCAATAGCGTCTGACGGCTGGCGTTAAATGTTCCATTATCCGCATCATATGTCCCGCCTTGTATGGAATAGAATTGCTCGCCCAGGCTGACCAGCGCCAAATGTTCAGCATTGTGCACATCAGCTACTTCAATACGTACTTTAACGGGCCGTTGCAAGCTGTGAACCACCTTGCCATCTACTTCCAGCTCAAAGCTGTAGGCTTCCGATCGATACGGCAAGTCAATTGACGATTTGGCTTGTTGGCTTACGTTCAATACGGTGTTCCCTTTCAGCTCGGAAATGTTGACAACTATCGTCACCCCATTTACTTTTAAGGCAAGGTCGGTTACTCCAAGTGTGCTGGCCTCCTTCAGCAGTTCCTTCGGTAAATCGAGTTTAATGCGGTTGCTTTTCACTCTGCCGAAGTCGAATACATATTCGACCTCTGGGGAACGCGTCTTCTCATCCAAAGCTCTGTAGGTTGTGATGAGCTTATTGGTCACAGCCGCGCTATTCTTTAAATAGCCAACCAGCTTTGGCACATCGATGTTTACGGTGGCTTTGCTGCCGTTTATGTGAATAAAGCTTGATAAGTTGAAATTAGCGATCTTCGGCACAGCTTTCTCAACGATTGTTTTCGCTTTAGCCAGCAGCACTGCTCTTTTTCTACCCTGCGCATATTTAAGCTGTCCTCGGATCGTCTCAAGCTCATCTAGCGTGTGCTTCACAATATGAGTAATCTCAGCAGGAGTCGGTATGAGAATGCCATCAGGAACTGCGTCAGCAGTGAGTGTGACGCTGCCCCGATAGAGCTCTTTATGGAACAAGACGTCCTCAGCCGCAATGATAGCCGTGCCCGTCTTTTCTGTCTCCGCAAGGACGATACGGTTATCGCGTACGGTAACGGACGGAGAGCCACTAATTTTTTTCCATTTTAAGAGCAAGTTAGGTACTTCCTGACCCAGCACTTTTAATGTCGGAGAAGCAACTCTGCCTGCTTGCGTCACACGATAATTGACCGTTACCTCTGTCTGTGCATAAGCGAACAGCAAAACGGTAGCGCCGCGATAACCAGGATCGATTCGATCGGTAACTTGCAAAATATCGTCTTCTGCGATTTGGAATACACGAATAACTGAAGCTAGCGGATTGCGGGACGTTTTCTTTATTTCGTTAAACACATCCTCAAGCAAGCGTTTAATCTCCTGTTTGTTCGATGCAATCCGCAATATATCTTCATAAGCCAGCGTATCTATTTTAAGCCGTACAGCTTTTTCAACCTCTAGTGCAAAGAGATAGGCATCTTCAAAGGAAAGTCCCCCGAGGCCCGCTTTGATACCTCCCAATTTGGCTAATTCGTTAATGAACTGACGGAACTGCGTATCTTTTCTTAATTTATCGAATTGTGTCCAATCATTTCCGTACACGAAAGAGGCCAGCTGCTGAACGAGCTCCAGCACTCGTTGTTCCGTTACATGCTCATACCCCGATCCTTGTTGCTTTTTAATGTTGTTAATATTTTTCCATACCCGTTCTATATCTTTACTTTTAAGTTTCTTAACACGCTGTCTCACTTGCTCAAGTGTCTTAGCATCTTCTTGACTGACCAGCTTAAAAATAGCATTTTTCTTTGCCTTAATGTGATCAAGTGCGCTAGCAGCACTTGCTTCTGCAAAGGTAATCTCAGGCTGGAAATAAACAAGTGAACCATCCGTACTTGGCGGCAGCAGAACTAGTGAACTCATCGCCAGATTAAGTGCGATTATGGACAACAACAGCTTTCTTCTCATCGTTAGGCTTCATCCCTTCTCCTATTGTTAGACACACTCCATTGCCGTCTCTCTTTATCTCCATAATTGATACCACTTCGCCGGTTGTACGGCACGAAGCTCCCGCTTGATCTCCCCGTTAAAGAGTACCCTGCGGGCATTATCCTGGAAAAAGCGTACATATCGTTCTCCGAGCAAACGTTGAATTCGCTTGTAGGCTTCCCCCAGGTCAGGTGCTCTTCTTATATCACGATGGCAATCCGAAGCGACAAAATGAACTTTATGCTGCTTGCACAGTTCCCATGCTAGTTTCTTCACCTTTTTACCAAAATTCCCATTTAAGGAGTGCGAAGTCACTTGGCACAGCGCTCCCTCCTGTACTAGTTCAGCCAATCGAGTCGGTGAGCTCATCACTTCCAGATTACGCTCTGGATGTGCAAGGATGGGCACTTTTCCTAATAGACACACTTCATATACCAACTCTCGCAACCTGGGAGGAATATGTGTGGATGGAATTTCCAGCAAGACATACCTCGATCCATTTAAGGACAACAATTCTAGTCCAAGAGTTAAATCCTGCAATAAACGATCATATACCCGAATTTCCTGACCCGGGTATACCAGAAGATCAATATTGCTGCGTTGAAGTTCCTTGTTCAAGTGATCAACAGCCTGATGGATTAAGGGCGCAGGATTCACATATAAGCCATTGCGATGATGCGGGGTGGCCAACATATACCTGATGCCTTGTGCGGAAGCGCGACGCGCCATACTTATCGACATTGCCATTGATGTCGCTCCATCATCTACACAAGGAAGGATATGTGTATGAATATCAATCATATGAATACCTCGTTACGCTAATGTATCAACTTCAACCAAATCAGAAGGATCTTGCATCCTGAATAGGCACTGGCAGATATGGATAGACAATTGGGATAGGCCGGACAACATGGTTAGCATGCAAGCATTGCGAGGATAAAAGAAGAGTTGTGGATGAAGTACTGAAAGTTCAAAAATCGATCCTTCGAGCCTAATATACTGGAAGGATAATTGATTTATGTGTAAATGAATCATGAAGTTTCAGTTTTTTTTCAGATTAGTTCTTTAGTTTCATTTTGATTTCCAATGAGACAAGCATACATATTGCCCCTTTATACTGCTATGCGTGCATCAAAAAAGGAGGAACTCCTCAGTTGTTCCCCACTACATTTCTATTCCGTTAATGCCGTGCGCTTATATGCTTATTGTTCACATTATAAAGATAAGCAGTAGTCAGAAGGGCTCTATTTTAAAGCAACCGCTGGAAACATTGACACAGATCACCATTTATTTCTTACGTCCCATGCGGCCTACAACTTTTCCGTTGATATCAACCACTAATATGTACAGATCTTTGAAGGTCCCTCTGAGCTCAAATATTTCACGCGCGGCTTCTTCTTTTGTCATAGGTCCAAGCAGCTTTCGATTTTTATAGCATATATAATAGCGCATCCCCTTACCCGTCCGGTCCCCGGAGCCAGGGGCTCTTCCTCCTCTGCGTGTTCAGGCTAACTTTTCAGGATGTTCATCAACGCCTCCCTCGGGGAGTTCTACTATTTTACAATAGGTTAATATTCCCATCAATATTTCTCTACTTCATACTGAAGCAGCACATTGCAAGCTCCTTGTAAAACACTTTACTAGATATTCATTACCTCAACACTTGGAACCTGGTGACTAGCCCCCTATAAGGGCCACGATATCCATTTTATTGTGTAAATATGGTCACAACAGGTTGAAACCATGTACAGCATACGCGTAAAATGGAATAGGTGCAATATTTTAATCTATAAGGAGTAAACCGATATCATGACTTTACGTTCCAAATTAACGCCGTGGAATATTACGATTATGCTATTGTTAGTTGTCGGCTTAGCTCTTATTCTTTATCCACAATGGACACGTTATGTAGAAGAGCAGAATGAACTGCGATTGCTCACTGAATGGGATTCCCTGCCCAAAGCGAAGACATCTAGCAGTGGATCAACTTTACCGGTAAGTCCGACTTCCGTGTCACACAACAAGAAGCCTGCTGCCCTTATTGACGGACTTCCCGTTTACGGGACAATTTCCATAGAGAAGATCGATCTGCGTGAGCCAATGGTTGAGGGGGCTACAGCACAATCACTCAAGTTGGGAAGTGGTGTCGTCATACCAGACCGTATGCCTGGAGAGATTGGGAACTTCGTGTTAGCCAGCCACCGAAGTCGAACATACGGCAGGCATTTTAACCGTTTGGATGAACTTGAGGCTGGGGATAAGATCAAGCTCGAAACGGCTGATCACTTGTTTGAATATACCGTTACTTCCAAATTCGTTGTGCTACCTGAAGATCTAACGGTATTAGACCAGCGTGAGGATAGTAAGGAACTGACACTGATTACGTGCGAGCCTTTCGGGAAATCAACCCATCGACTTATTATAAAGGCGACGATATAACTTTAGTTTAGACCGTGATTTATAACTATAGCAACGGAGGCCGGCTCATTAGGAGTCGGCCTCTGTGTGTGAGCTGAGTCAGGCCAGATGTACCTGACTTATCTTTATCCTCTTTCTGCACCCTATGTGCCGTCATCCATATCCACACGTACTCCGCTTTACAGTTTTCAGATAACGCCCGCTCCATACAAAAGCGCCGCCATAACGGCGACGCTTAACATACGGAAATATCATCTCAGTCCTCGCACATCACATTTCTGATCGGGGTCACAACGAGACAAAGGTTCCCGCTTGTTGTTTCGATTCGTAGTTAAGAATCGTTTAACGGACAGTCGTCATTTTTTTGCGCACTAGCCACATCCCAACAGCAATCGCGCAAAGAAGAATACCTGCAATTGGAGCGACAGGTGCTTCTTCACCTGTCAGAGGCAGTTGACCTGGCTTAACATGGTCGTTATCACCTGCTACATCCGTGCCGCCGCCCTCTGTCTCATCTTGCCCGTCATGTTCTCCTCCTGTATGATCTCCAGGTTGATTCGCGCCATCTTCACCCGGATTTCCTGGTTCACTCGGCTTACCTGGAGTGCCCGGCTGATCAGGCTTACCCGGAGTGCCCGGCTCGTCTGGCTTACCCGGAGTGCCCGGCTCGTCTGGCTTACCCGGAGTGCCTGGCTCGTCTGGCTTACCCGGAGTGCCCGGCTCGTCTGGCTTACCCGGAGTGCCCGGCTCATCTGGCTTACCCGGAGTACCCGGCTCGTCTGGCTTACCCGGATCAACTGGAGTTGTCGGCTTAACAACAAGACCAGCATCGATCGTCAAGTTTCGCTGCCCCTCCGTCAACGTAATATCCTCCGACCAACCAAGCGTACTGGCATTGGAATCACGTACAGGATCACTGCCTTGGCTTTGTTTCGTAAATGCGTAGCCATCCGGCACAATAAACCGAACTTTATAATGTCCAGCATTTAGTTGATCAAATAAATAATAACCTGGCTTATACACATAATCCGTCACACTTGGATTGTAGACAGAACCAGTTACAGTCGGGTCATATACCGAATTCGTCACCGTACTGTAGTAAACAGAACGGGTTACGGTAGAAGCGAGCAAGTCTCCACGGCCATCCCGCAGCTCAACCACAACGTTGTTTAGCCCAGATTCTTCAATATCCTGAATGCCGTTGCTGTTCGTATCCAGCCATACGTATTTGCCGATCGCTCCCTTAATCGTAACAGGAGGTGTTTTTTTAGTGATAAGACCTGCATCCACGTCATGGTACTTATCACCTGCTTGAAGTGCCACTACTGCGGTTATGCCTGCTGGATCCGCCTTTGAATTTAGGGAAGGATTAGTTCCCTCGTCTTTTTTCGCAAACTCATATCCTACTGGCAATTCAAATTTCACAACATAATGACCTGCTTCAAGGCCCGTAAACAAATAATAACCAGGGTCCCCTGTATGACTGTTACCTGTAATTGTACTTTGCAGCAGTTGACCGTCGGCTGCACGGTGCAAGGTAACTCGTACACCGTTAACTCCGCTTGCAGGAGCTTCATCTTGGATTCCATTGTCGTTCACGTCTAGCCATACGTAGTTGCCGATTTCAGCTTTCGGATTATCTTGAATCTTAATGCCTACCTTTAGCGGCTCCGCCGGCAGCATGAATGAATCACTACCTACTGGAATAGCTGTATATCCAAAGGAATTCCAAGCAATTTGATCAAGACCTGTCGGCGCGCCCACTGGCGCACGCATCGTCCACGTCAGCTCCCTCGACTCACCGGGAGCCAAGATCACATCTTTGCCAAACTCGAACCGCAAAGCTCTAACTGTCGTCAAATCTTGAGGAGCCACCTTCGACCAGTCGCCTCTTGTCATTGATACTTCGCTGTCAGTGCTATAGTATACGGTGACATCCTGCGGCAAACTAAGCTCGTGTGTCAGTACAGGACTCCATTTGCTGCCTCGCGGAGCTGGATCGATAACACCATGATCGCCTATGTGAGGCAGAGCATCTACAATGATCGCATTTTTGACGCCCACTGTGCCGTTGTTCCGTAACTCCAGCTTATACTTAATTTCACCGCCAGGTGTAACATTGCCTGTGTCCGGATACTTCGTCCAAGTTCCGTTATCCAGATCCCCCTGCACCCACTTAATGGATTCCAGGTTTACAGCAGAATTGATATAGATCGCAGTATTGCTGTACACATACCATTTACCGTCTTTGTAACGCTGATTTTTAAAATTATTATAGTTGTTTACATATTTCTGGGTAACAGACGTAACTTCCACTTCGTTTGTAATCGAGCCACGCGAAGTTCCCTTATTAATCTGAGCATCAAAGGTTAAAGTCAGTGTGTCCCCATTCTTAAGCAGCAGGGTATTGCTATTATCACTTCCCCATGTCCAAACAAGTGGAGTGCGGCCGCTGCTATCAGGGTTTCCTTGTTGAAAATGCGGAGCCGGTAGTGCGATTCCGTTACTATTTTTGAATGTTAAGGAGCCTTTGACATACTCCAGTTCGGAAGGAAGCAGGTCCCTTACGATCGGATTTTCAAAGTCAACATTCGTACTTCCCGCATTTTTCACCTTGATCGTATAAGTAACCTTATCCCCTGACTCGAAGACAGTGCCGCTCGCCTTTTTGTCGACACTAATAATCGGCAGTTTATCAACCGCAAGCACTTTAACTCTAGCTACAAATTTCTGTGTGCTGCCTGGGTTCCCATTCTTATCTTTCATCGAATGGGTCATAACCGCGTGATTCACAATTTGTTTACGGTCAGCAGGACTTTCCTGACTGTTCGGCAGTCCGTTGTATTTGTCCAGATCCGGGAAATTGCCACCAGGCTCCCCGTCCGTACCATCTTGGAAATAACCGTACACGTACGGCTCCGGCAGATTCTTATAGTCTGCTGTCAGGCTATAACGCAGCTCCAGTGCGCCTACTTGACGAAATTCAACCGGAATAGAACCAAACACAAAACGGATGCCTTTGATATCAGCAGCTTGTGTGGGTAATAAATCCGCAGCGTTTAATTGATGCACTTTATCCGTTGTCAGCTGTGCGCCCCAATTCGACCAATTACTGTCGTCCTTAGGATGCGTAGTCGTTGTGTACTGTACTTTATACGATGAGATTCCAACAAACTTAGGGGTCTTCAAATAATTGAGCTCCAGACCATTCGGTGTCATATCCGTCATCTTGGCGTCCTGCAGCTCTACGTTAGCCGAATTATCCATCCCCCCGATATAGAAGCTTACCCCTTGACCTTTCGACAGCTCTTTTTCGTTGGCACTGTAAATGTTTTTGTAAATCCAGATGCCTCCCTGCGGGACATCAACAAAACCGTGTGATGCCTTAGACTGAAGGACTGTAGGCTGAGATTCCCCAAGCGGCTTGTAGGATACTTGGGCGTTGTTCGTTACCTTTTGCTCTGGATACTTGTCAGGGTGCTGATTAATTACGTCGATGACATTGGCTGGGTAAGATACTTTTACGAATATTTCAGTAGGAAAGTCTCCTTGAGCATTCGCCTGCCAAGTCAACCGCTTATTGTTCAGTTCCTGTTTGCTAGGTGCTGGACGAGCTGATATAAAGGTAGCTGCGTCTGGAAGTGTATCCGTAATAATTACGTCGTCAATATTCAAGTTGCCATACTGGTTGGCATCCTTGACATCACCAAATGTAATTTTGTACTCCACTTCGCTGCCAGGTATAGGCTTGACATGCTGCACGGGAACAACTTGTTCCTTCTTTAAACTCCATTCCGCTGATGCCATCGCCGTCACTTGCACCAGATTGGACTTCACACGAACGCTTCCTTGATTATGTTCAAAAGTAGCATTCGTGGTAGCAATGGTTCCATTCGGCGTTACTTGGTTAGGAAAATGAGCATTCACTTGCAGTCTTCCTGTCACCCCGGCTGCTGTTGGATCTTTGAATGTAAATGTTACAGTACCGGCGTTACCAACCTTCTCATATTTACCTGTTGCATGAATGGAATCTATTGTACGTTCAAATTCAATTCCTGCTGGCAGGGGCAGCACTATCTTTGCATTGGCAAAGTCTCCTGTCGTACTCGCCAAGCTATAATCAATTTCATACGAGAACGTTTTGCCTGCAAGTACATTCGCTTCCGTGGTGTTTAATTTAATTTGGACACCACTGGCATCGCCTCCAGCTTGGTTAGCATAGGCAGCGACAGGCAGCAGCACACTGTGCAGCACTAACATAAACGCCCAAATAACCGCTTGCGTCTTTACTAATCTTTTCATTCGTGCAGTAAGCTCCTTTCTGCTTTCAGTTGTAATACATCGCTAGCCATAAGAGTCATTGCCAGCGAATTGGTGAGCATATGTAGCCTCCTCCTTTAAGTAATGACTTCTTCCCGACTCTTTCGTGTATGCAAGCTAGACATGGAGTAACAGAATCAGGGGTTATCTGAATACAATCAAATAACCCTGTACCTATACTAAACGTTCATTCTGTACAAATACTGAAAATGGAAATTGGCTAGATATGCTCATCTAACGTACGGTCGCTATATTGCTGAGCCTATGTTAAACTTTGAATATCTAATCCGTTCATAGGAGGTACTCTTACATGATAAAAGGAACAATTAATCGCTTTGAATGCGATATTGCAGTAATTGAAGTAGATGAGCATTCGATTGAGTACCCAAAACATCTGCTCCCCCCTGGCACAGAGGTTGGAGATATTGTTGTTATTGAGGGCAATCGTATATTAGTGGATAAACAACGTTAGTCAATTGTTTGTTGAATCTATCCTGCTTGGAGGGAAGATTACTTCATGTCTTTGAAGAGCTTATATCTGCTGAAAGAGAAGATGCATAATTATCAAAGTTATCCCTTCTCCCTGCCTCTAATCAAGAGATTGGACACCCTACATTTTTCAAGCAATGTTACCTTTTTTGTTGGCGAAAATGGCTCCGGAAAATCCACCTTGCTTGAAGCAATTGCCTATCAATGCGGATTTAATACAGCTGGTGGTGGTAGGAATAACACTTACTACGTGGAATCCTCTGAGGCGGCATTGGGGAATTATGTGCGGCTGTCATGGTTTCCTAAGCTGACAAACGGCTTTTTTATGCGCGCAGAATCCTTTTATGAGTTTGCTACACATATCGATGAGATCGGCATGTATGAAGCGTACGGAGGACGTTCCCTGCATACGCAATCACACGGAGAGTCGTTTCTCAGCCTGTTTAATCATCGCTTCAGAGACAGAGGCATTTATTTGCTGGATGAGCCCGAAGCTGCATTATCTCCTGCAAGGCAATTGGCATTGTTGCGTATCATTAAAGATTTATCCCAAGATTCGCAATTTATTATAGCCACGCATTCTCCTATCTTAATGGGATATCCAGACGCTCAAATTATTAATTTTGACAGTCATCCAATAGCTCAGATCCGTTACGAAGACACCGATCACTATCAAATTACTAGAAAATTTCTAGAAAATCGCAAATCGGTGCTCAAACATTTATTTGAGGATGATTCTGAAGAATAGCACATATCACTTAACCACAAATAACAACAACGCAACCTCCCCTTCAGCCTGCTTTGCACTGAAAGGGAGGTTGCGTTGTTGTCTATACCCTATTCACTATAATGAATTGCCTTTAAAGCATTTATTAATCCGTGCCCGTACAGGTTTTTCTCCCCCATTTTACTGGCAGTATGAACAATAATCGAACGTATCTCTCTGTTGTCTAGGTTAGGCTTCGCTTCCATGATTAATGCGGCTGCACCTGAGACATGGGCAGCTGCCATCGAAGTCCCAAGCGTCATTGCATATTGATTATGTAACGTCGTACTATAAATACTTGCACCCGGGGCCATTACATCTAATTCTTTTCCTCTACCCGAATAAAAGGTTCTCTCATCTCTGCTATTAATCGCTCCAACTGCAATCACTTCTTTATATGCTGCGGGATATTCAACCGTATTTCCTTCATTAAACCCATTGTTGCCTGCCGCCGCTATAAGCAGCAGCCCTTTATGGTAAGCTTTCTTTATTATTTTCTTCAATGCTAGACTGTTTTCTTTTGTTTGGAAACTCAAATTCACAATATCCATATCATGATCAATTGACCATTTAATCCCCTTAACGACATGGCTGATGTGACCATACCCTTTTGAATCTAGAACCTTTATGCCATATAAACGGGCCTCAGGTGCAATGCCTAACACACCTATATCATTAGGAATAGCACTGATAATTCCCGCTATCTCCGTTCCATGGCCGTAATCGTCCATGAAGTTAGCGCTGCCATCGATCATATTGACTCCACCTGCAATCGAGAGATCATCATGTGTATAATCGATACCTGAATCCACGACACCGATCCTTACTCCTTTACCACTATAACCCTCATTTTGAGCTTCAATTGCTTTGACTTTTTTCATCCCCCACTGAATTTCTTGTTCCTTATTAACAAGAGATGGGAGCAACGTTTCACTTTCCAAATTCGTACTCAATCCGGGCAACACATGGAGTAATATATCGGGTTCAACAAATTCAATTTGTGGATCCATTTTAAGCTTGGCAGCTTTAGTTTCTGATAGCTCAGCAAGTATCATCGTCAAGTCTGGATATTCTTCTACAATCTTACCTTCCATGCCAAAGATTAATCCGTAATTGATCTGCGCTTTAAATGAAATGAAGTACCTTGTGTTCACCTCTTGAGCTGATAAAGAAGACGGAACTATTATAGAAACGATGAAGATGCAGCTGATACAAGAGAACCAAAGTACGTTCCTTATTATTTTCATATGCTAACATTCCAATCATCATTATTAATACGTTAATGGAGTTATAGAACTATAGATATAAATAATTACCAATATAAAGAAGGTTCCTTGACTAGGTCTCGTTCTTGGCCAAAGAAATTAAATAATCACAAAGCTCCGTCTGCATCCCCTGATCTCTCATGGCTGTAATTAATGATAGAGGAAGGTCATCATCCGTATTAAGCAAGATGGTCAAGATCGAGTTTTTTACGTCGTTGTAAGTGATCGTACTGTCTTCGTATAAGAAATCAGTCGAATAACTCTCAGAACTTTTAAACGAAACTGGAAGTGTATTTCCTGATCGTTTTTCAGATAACACCATAAATAGTCTCTTTATTTGAAATTGCTGTTCCGGAGTTATATGGTAAGACAAAAGAAAATCATAATAAGGATAATTTCCGTTTGATATTTTGCAGATCGCTAACCGAACTACTTTATCCTCTAATAATTCAATCTTATTTTGCAGTGTGAGAATGACTTTGTTTTGTTGAACGATCATTTCTTCCAATTGCTTTATTTTAGGATCCAACATGCTAACCACCTTCCTAAAAACATGCAGAGGGAGAAGCAGTAGTTCCCCCTCCCTATGTTCACACCTTTTAGAGGAGCAATAAGTCAACTGTTGCAGCAATGGCTTCTGCAATCGCTACACCGTACTTATCTGGAACACCTGCCGCACGGAGACCGTCAAGCAGAATCGTTCTGATCGTCGCAGTTGCATAATCGCCCAATTCACTGATTTTACCAATGGCTTTATCTATACCATCCGAGATTTTGTTCGTATTTTTAGATAAGTATTTTGCCGTGTCCGCATCAAGCCATTTTACAACATGGGATAATGCTTCCCCGCCATATTTAACCGCATTTTTAATAACAACAAGGGCACCTCTTACTAGGAATCCTAGCTTACCTGCTGCCTCAACAGATCCTTGCACACTTACAGCCTTAACACTGGATACAACAGCTGTTTGAGGTGATGCTGCAAAAGCTTGTGAAGCAGGAAGCCCAATTGCACCAGCCAATAATAAGGAAGACATTGATGCTAGAAATAATTTACTCTTGAACATGACATAACCTCCAACTATATAAATTTTGACTTTATATTGAATGGCGGCCACCAATTCAAACGATCCATATGTTTGACTCATATGTTTCTATCCTAAAGACAACCAAAATCAAGAATATGCAACAGGTAATGTGACCATTTTTCAAAATTAGACCTGAGGTCGCACACTGGTGATGAAACTTTTATGTTTAAGCAGCATTTTTAAGGCTCTTTGCCTTGCTCTCGTCAAATAAGATCGAATATTAGCCTTTGGTATTTTCATCGAGCGAGAAATATCTTTATCGTCCAAATCTAAAATGTATTTGTTGTATAGCAGCATACGATCTCTTTTGGGCAGCGCTGAAATAATCATACTTACTGAACGAAGCCCTTCTTTTGTATTGTACATGTCCTCAATACTAGTCTGAGAGTCACTTACCCATTCCAAATCTTGATAACAATTCGTGGTATGTTTTTTATTTTTAGTGTGCTTTTTCAAATAATTAAGGGCTGTATTTCGAGTGGTTTGGAGTATATAGGAGACTCTTTTGCCGGGATCTAATGATTTTAGAAGTGTAATTTTTCTAATTAAGCGAATAAAGGCATCTTGGATGATATCCTCTACCACACTATGATCACGTGTAATCTCAAAAGCTATTTTTCTCATCATGGGGTAGTATCGAATGTACAGTTCAGTAACAAACATACCTTCATCCTTTTTATCCCGTTGGGACAGCATGATAGGCAACGTTTATCCCCTCCTACTCCCTTACCTATAGTTTTAGACCATCCGTTCTTAACGAATCGGCTCTATCCTATAACCTCTTAATGCTTGTACTTATCGTCAGTACACAACTAGGATTTTACTAAAACCCTGCATATATCACCCCCTTTATAGTGGATAATTCTAGAATGATAAAAATGAAAAACGAAGAAAAGGACATATAGAGAATGAAATTCCGCCTGCTATGAGGCAATGAGGGAAATGTCGCATCGTTAAGAAATGAAGAAGTTATTATTAAACTGTGGTTAATTTTGAAAATAAGTGGAGTTCGTATTTGTGGGTACTAGAAAATGGATTGAGGGAACTTACGATTAAAACGAGAAGATCAAATATCGGTGGTTAAATTAACATAAGAGTATTTCGAATGAGAGGAGAGTTCAGAAGATAATCGAAGTTTACTTAAAAGTGGATGGGTATCTGCTTAATGGTAAACGATCCAGTATACAAACTCTAAACATAAAAAAATCCACAAAATGCTATTCAGCATCCTATGAACATTCTCGTTCTTATAAAATTGGTGCAGTCAAGAGGACTCGAACCTCCACGCCCTTGCGGGCACTAGAACCTGAATCTAGCGCGTCTGCCAATTCCGCCATGACTGCATGTTGTATAATAGAACATTGTATGTAACTTCTGACTCATGAAGAGAATCTTCAACGCGTCTCTTAACTGTATGTCCAGTATGTTCTGCGTTACTGTTAATCCGTTCATCGCTCGGTCACAAGAAATAATATATCACGTCACGAGTTGAGTGTCAACATGTTAATTCCATTTGTTAATGAGCTGCTGTCTAACTATTCGTCTATGGAGCGAGTTCAATCCAATCCCTATTGTTCCATCGCTGAGCGTTTTCATGTATCCCCAAAAGCAAACTATTTATAAAAAAGTATTGAAAATACCAAATAAAAAAAGTTCACAAACTGCATGCACAGCAGTTGTACGAACTTGTTGTTGATAAGATGGTGCAGTCAAGAGGACTCGAACCTCCACGCCCTTGCGGGCACTAGAACCTGAATCTAGCGCGTCTGCCAATTCCGCCATGACTGCATGTATGATATTCAATAACCCACCAATATTATGAACCAATATAATTGGGCTTAGGAAATATATATTATCATACTTACTCCATCCTTGCAATATATTTTTCTCACTATTGGCTAACATTAGGTCATACCAACAGCTGCTTACTCTTCCAATAAACCTGGGGGCAGCTTTCGAGGTTCCTCAATCGGCTGCACGAGGTAAGAACGCTTCAACTTAACAATACGACGATTCGGTTTTCTAATCATTATACTGTCGTCGTCCCAAGCAACCACAATTCCTTTTACATCATTAATTTCCAATAGATCACGTACTACACGCACAAGTATGCCCTGCTGCCGATATTGATCTAATAACTGCTCGTCCATTACGCTTATTCCTCCTTATGCCTATATGCAAGTACTCTTCTGTATATACGAAGGACCTGCGGCAAACTAACCCACAGGTCCATAACTATCGTGTCCCGCTAATCAATGAACATTCTTTAATTAATGTCCTACGTGTTCCCGCGAATCGTTCTTCTCAAACCAGTAATCCAGCACTTTGGCTGACATTACTCGCTTCTCGATATAATCTGCCTGCTGTACCGAAAATAATTGACGCCATGTCACATTCAGCTCGTTACATAGTTTGACCACCGTCAGCAATTCTGACCACGCCACATAGCGTTTGTACCAAAAAAATTGCGGGTGTTCAATCATATATGGGTACAGGTCATCGAACTCTGTATGCTTGCAATCAAGCGCGCGTTCAAAATGCACCTTCGCATCCGATACTTTACCTTGCAGAAACTCAGCCGTCGGCTCATGAACCATCCTCTTCGCCCCCCTCTCAACACTTACTCTTATTATATGCTATTTGCGCCAAAGGAGAAAAGCAGACTTTTTATTTAGTTTACTGCAACAAATGAGCTGGAATCACGTCTTACTAATGTAGAACACGAAAAATGGGTACTTCCTTTGAATAAAGACTCAATAACGTCGTTTTTGCACTAATTCAACCTCAGGTCGAAGTTGATTCAAATATTTGTAACAGGGTAATATGATGTATGTCCGTCGCGAGGCGGTAAAGGAGGAACCGAAAGATGCAGCGACCCATAACGAAGAGTGTTCAAGTGCTTGTAACGAGCGCATTGTTCATCTCCTTAACGCTTGGGTGTCAATCCGTTAACGACAGTGTGCCCCCGCATTCCACAGATGATGTCTTATCCGGTCAAAAGGAAGTGTCAAATTCCATTCAGGATTCGCCCCACTCGAAATCTGAGAAGACTGCAATTGCATCTAGTTCCAAGGATGCATCATCAGATGCAGCGAACCAGAACCATCCTGAATTTGACTTTGATCGCAAAAACATGAAGCTGAAGGGCATTTCTTTATCGGATACGGAGCAGGATATTACCAAAGCGTGGGGAGCACCGGATACACGTTATACGATGGATGAGGCAGATCCAATTGAAGTCCTGGAGTATGAAGGATATTCTTTTGGTTGCAATTCCAAAGGACATGTCGCCTTTATCGAAGTTTCCGGGTCCGGAACTTCAACTGGCATTATCGGCCTTAAAGTTGGTGATCACGATTCCTCCGCTGTTACAGCCCTTGGCAAGCCTGATCAAGATACTGGTTATGTATGGAGTTATAAGTCTGGCAATGCATTGCTGCGACTTGACCTTGATCCGAAGACAAGCAAGATCCAATCCGTCAAGTTATTTCCACACCAAAGCAGTGCCGCGTAAATTACATTTACCAGCCGCTATGTATACGTAACGCCTTGAGACACTACAAGTGTCATCAAGGCGTTTTTGGTTATACATCTGCTATACTACAAGCACAAATAAGATATACCATTCCTATTTCAAGTTAATCCAACGTATTTATGAAAGAAATCTCCCATTCAAGAACGGGCAATATATGATTACTGCGGCTCATTAACTGCCTGTTTGGGCTGTGACGCACGCTGCCGCTTCTTCTTATGTACAAGGAAAAAGACCAGTATGATAAGTCCTGCAATGACAAGCGCAATCAGAAGTGTAGGTCCCAACTGTTGATGGAGCCATTTCACCGTTTCTTTCCAATGCATTCCTACAAAATGACCAAGCGTCAAGAACGTCGTTACCCATATGACAGCGCCCACAAATGCAGATGCTAAATAAACAGGGAACTTTAAACGGGACATGCCCGCAAAATAACACGTCAAGTGTCTGAATCCCGGTACAAAATATCCAAATGCAATACTTATAGGGCCATACTTTTTAAACCAAGCCTCTGATTTTGCCAAACGCTCCGGTGTAAGCTTCACCCATTTCCCATAACGATCTAATAGCGGTTTGCCGACTTTCCGTCCTACCGTATAACTAATCAGCATCCCTGTCATACTGCCCAGTAAACAGACGATAAACGCCTTGATATAATGAAACGGTCCACTTGCCGTTAAACTGCCCACAAAAACCATAATCGTTTCATCTGGTACCGGCAGACCTACAATGCCTAAGGCCAACAGTACGAATAAAGCCATATATCCATAATGTGATATTATCCACATGATATCGGACATGATGTTGCCTCCCCTTTATGACTATCAAGCGCGCCATTTATTGATGAATTCCCATTATTTCAGAACAACAGGAATATTGTAACATATATAGATAGGCATGTCCTTTCATGCTCCTGCATACAGTCTATTAGTGCCGTACAAGCCTGAGATTCGAGCTGTTCGTCACCTAGAAAGGCGTTGAAAGGAGCTTACAAGAATGAAGTTTATGCTGCGAGTACTCCAAATCTCGTTTACTTATATCGGAACAGTCGTGGGAGCTGGGTTCGCCACGGGTCAAGAGATTCTCCAATTCTTCACAAAATTCGGTAAAGTGGCCCCCTTCACCATTCTGATTGCAACAGTAATCTTTATTTGGCTGGGTACAAAATTGATGCTTATATCACACCGAATTAAAGCACGTTCATATGAGGATGTAAACATCACATTGTTTGGCCCCCATGCAGGTCGTCATATTAGTTTATTTACATTAATTGTTCTGATCCTCGTCAATAGCGTTATGCTTGCCGGTGCCGGCTCCGTGTTCCATGAACATCTCAATTTACACTATCAAACAGGACTGCTAATTACCATCGCAGCTTCCTACTGGGTGATTAATCGTGGCATGAACGCCATTTTGCATTTGAACTCCATCGTAGTGCCCACCATGCTGCTGTTTACGATATTTATTATGTGGCACACAATCGAACTGCCCAATACGATGCAGGCATTTACCTTAGTGACAGATAAGCCGCTGTACGCAGCTTGGTCATCGTCCCTATTGTACGGAGCTTTTAATCTGGCTATGGCCCAAGCTGTACTTGTCCCTTTAGGCGCGTCTATGCCCGATGAGCGCTGCATCAAATGGGGAGGATGGATCGGCGGGATACTGATCGGCTGCATGCTGTTTGCAGGTCATTTTGCCTTATCTGCCCATATGCCGGGCATTACACAATACGACATTCCGATGGGTCATATTGCATACGGATTAGGCTTTGCCATCCAAATGATATATATCGTGCTTATTTTTTCTGAAATATTCACCACATTTATTGCCGATATATATGGGATCACGCTGCAACTGCAGCATAGAATCCATATTCCTTCTAAATGGATCATCGCAGTCATCATGCTGTTTTGTTATTTGATGAGTCAATTCGGATTTAAACCCTTGGTATCCTATTTGTATCCGCTTTTCGGGTTGTTCAGCGTCGTCTGGCTAGTTCTTTTAATTCGCTTGCCAATGAACAAACCAATTCCTCATCAGCCAGTACCTCCGCTAGAATCTACTACTGAGGCTTCATGGGCTTGGCTGTCAAAACAAAAAAATAAACCTCGCGCTTGAACGACGCGAGGTTTATGTTAACTATTTTTAGCTCTTTATAACTTCATGACATGAACGTCTGGGATCACTTTCTCAATAAGCTCTACCATATAGGAGTGACACGTTGTCCAAATAATTTGATGCCGGCGCATAATATCAGGCATGCAGCCAACTGTCTGCAACAGCCGCTGCTCATCAAAGTTGACCAAGATGTCATCCCAAATAAATGGCAGCGCTACGCGTTCCGACAATACTTCTGCCAATGCAAAACGCATCGCCAAGTATACCTGTTCAGCCGTTCCGCGACTCAATCGTGAACTATCAATTAATCTACCGTCTTGATGCTCTACGACGATGCGCTGCGTCCCAAGCGGGGATACGATTCGAATATACTTTCCAGCTGTCATAGCACGGAAATAGTCTCCCGCACGCTTAAAGACAACTGGCTGCTTCTCTTCCTCATATCGTTGCCGCGTTCGCCTGATCAACGTCTTGGCTAATGCATATACAGCATATTTACTTGCTTGCTCGTGCAGTTCACTTTCTAAATCTGCTAACTGCTGCTGCCACTGTTCACCTTCTACTTCCTGCTTTAACCGTTCTACCTCTTGCTGCAGTCTTCCTACACGCTGCTCACTGTCTCGTATCTCACCGTCCAAAGTGTCCATACGATAAAGCAGATCGTTTCTTCTTTCCTCCAGCTCTCTAGCATCGAATTGCACGAGAAGCTCCTCTACGGGTGCAAAGGCTTCAAGTGCTCCTCCTCGATAACAAGCGGCTTCCAGTTCACGCAGCAAATCGCTGCAATAAATGTATCGATCGGCATGGCTGCGAGCCTGCGCGAACGCTTCTTCGTCCTGTGCACCCGCTTCAGCGTACAGTTCATTAAGCTTGGCAAGCAGAATTGATAGCTCTGCCAACGCCTGACGTTGCTCTTCAGCAGCATCAGACAGCGTATGCTTTAATTGCCGCTGCAGCGCCGACTGACGTTCCTCCTGCTCGATCCGATCACGCAGAGCGGACAAAATAGAATGAGTTGAGCTAAGCACGCTTACTAATGGCTCCTCGGTGACTGGCTCGCTCAGTTCCCCCAACGAAAGAGATGCGACATCTGGTCTAGTTGGTTCGTCCCACGCGAGCATATTGGCATCCGGCAAGGCTGGTTCTGCCCTCACTGATGCCACTGGCTCGGTCGACCTGTCAAGCAAGGACTCAGCAGTGACTGCTTCGCTGGCAGTCGCTGCTGTGTATCCCACGGCTGCGGCTAGCCTTGCGCAAGCGTCTGTGTACTCGCGCACTTGTGCAAGTACACGCTCTTCGCGTGCGCGCAGCCGTTCACGCTGCCGCTGGCATTCCGCCGCCTGCTCGACGCGGCGGAAGTGCTCCAGGACGCTTGGCGGGCTCCAGTGTGCTGGCAGCCGTCGAGCGCTCAGCCATTGCTGCCAGGCGACGGAACAAGCCTTAAGCTGTCCGCTCGCCTGTGAAGCATCATTCTCAGCGGCCGCAACTAATCGCTTGGCCGATTGCTCGGCATCTGAAGTCGCCTGCTGCCGCAGCACAAGACGATCATGCTCTCGCATCCAGGCTTCCACCGCATCAATGGCTGCATTCAGCTCATCCAATCGTTTAAGCAGGAGTCCTCCCAGTTCATCCACATCCTCTTCCTTAAAGGACGTACCTCTTCCCTTAGCGGAGTGGATATGACGAGTACCATCGCGATCGTTGCTACTCAATCCATTGTTCGCGGCTATTTTGAGTGTGGCAGAGCGACTTCGACTAGGTGTACGTTCGTATACATCATTCTCAATAGGAGCAGCTCCTCTTTTTCCTCCCCCAACTAGTCCGGCATCCTGATTATCAACTGAAGCATTTGGTATACCTGTATCAGGGTCATTCCTATAATTTGCTTCTGTATGCTCACGCACAGATTCTGCATTATTATTAGTATATTGGCTATTGGACACACGATTCTTGCTTGGCACTGAACGAGACAAAGCACTTAATACAACTGCCAGTTGTTCTTCTAATTGCATGGCTAGATGATCTGCTTGCTGAATCTTATCCGCATCAAATCGATCAACCACGCTGCTGTGCTCGCGCAGGGCTGCCTGTGGACGATTCATCCAGAATAATGTGGCTGATAGAATGGCAAACAACAGGACAACTGCCGCCCCTAGCCACTGTCCCACAACAGCCAGCGCAGCGGCAGCAGCCACAGCGACAATCGCCATAACAAGTGTCGACCAGCTTCTGCTTGCCATACCATTTGCAGTTCCTCTAGCTTGCTCCATGACGTGAGAAGGAGATTCCAGCTGACGAGACATAACGAGTTGTACAGCCTGCTGCAGCATATCCCGCTTCCGCTGGATGCCATGCAGTATCGTGTCCTGCGGTGAGAATCCACTGTCAAGCACACCTCGTACTTGATGCTGATTCATAACGGTTGCTGCATGATGCTTGGACTCTAACACGACACTATACTCTCGGCCAACACGTGTCCTCGCTTCTTTCATTCGCTCCACTTGCGCAGTCAACTGCTCCAACTGTTTTCCTTGACCTCGTACGGATTCAAGAACAGACTGTGACATATCGCTCGATAACAACATCTCCGGGGTCCAAGTTCGATCCGTCAACCTTGCAAGCCGCCATAGCTCGTCTTCCGCTAGCTCCCGCTCTGTTCTTACTTCGCTGGCCTCTTGCACCCAGATGTGGGCCGTTTCAGACATACCGCATAAACGATTAATTTCTGCCGCATGCGCAAGCAAGCTCGCATTTGGCTGCACAACTTGAAGCTGATGCTCCACATGGCGTTGTTTTTCTTCCAGCTGACGGATTCGGGCTTCAACTCCTTCGCTGGACTGAAGTAATCGCTGCCATCGTTCAGCCCATAACGGCTGCCATCCTGACATCTCTGGAAGCTCTTCTAATTCACTTCTTACAGCAACCAGCTTGATCCAGGCGTCGCTGACGTGCAATGCACGCTCTGCAAGCGCAAGCTCTTGCCGCAGCTGCATACGTTGGGTCAACTGATCGGAAGTTGACTCGTTGGCGTTATCCAGTTCGCCCCTCGCCGCCTCCAATCGCTGAACATGTTTATTACTCACCTTCCGTCTTCGCTGAAGCTCATCCACGTTCTGCAGCGTGTAATACATCGCCTGCGTACGTCCACGCGGCTTGAACAGCTTATCCATCTCTTGTTGGAGCCAGCGTTCGCTATCTGCAATGGAAGACACAGTGTCAAACCCCGTATCGTATAGATGAGCACGCAGTTCATCACCTTGAAGCGTATGTATTGCATGCAGCTCATCCAACGTAACAGCAAAAAGCTTCCCGTACATCTCACTGTTTAATCCGCCAAGCAATTCCTTTTCCAGATCTGACTGCTGTTTTACCCTTACTTGTCCATCGTGCTGTATGTATTGTATCGACTCATAAATACCTTGTGTGCGCTGCAGTCTTTCGATTTGCCATCGTCCACCTGCCCCATCAATAACCGACATGCGCCCTCCAATGGGAGAGCCGTCAAGAGACTCATATCTGTCCCCCCCGGTGTGACGTCTTGGAAGACCATAAAGCATAGCTCGAATAAATGCAGCAAGCGTACTTTTCCCGGCTTCATTCGGACCTACAATAACCGCTAGTCTTGCTGCAGGAAACTCAAGCGAATATTGTTGAAGTGCACCGAAGGACTGGATATCGATTCGCTCAATCCTCATAACTTATCGGTCTCCCCCTCCAGCATCCCAACGACAAGATGCATCGCCTCTTCCAACCATGCTGCTCGAGTCGATTCGGGCTGCTCCTCCAGCCATTGCACAAGCCGTCTCTGCTGCAGCATGGGCCCTATTGCTTCGTCGATGAGGCTTTGCATGCCCTCTCCCACCTCTGCATGCGATTCGGCCATTCGTACAAGGTCGCCGATAAAATGTTCTGATTCTCGCCAAGCCTCAATATTCGAAACTGCACGACTGTCTACTCGGAGTTGGACCGGCCATACCAAAGACTCCTGATGTTCCAGTCGCTCTTCTTCCGCTTCTTTCCATGTTTCTTCCAACTCTTTTAATAAAGTTCCGGAAGTGAGTTCGTGATGTATGGATGTTCTGCCAAAAAACGTAATACGTGCGAGTGTGGTCCGACCTTCAGCGGCTTGCCGCATCTCGTCCAACGTAGACAACAGCAAATCCGACATTTCTTGTCTGGATCCCACTGCTTCTATGGATATTTTACAATCAAGCCATCGAACCGTATCTAAGGGGTGAAACTGCATGGATATACGATTATCTTGCTCAACATCAACGACATAAGCACCCTTTTTCCCAGATTCTTTGACATGCCTGCCCTGAATATTTCCGGGGTATACCATATGTGGATATTCATTTGCGATCTCTCGTTTATGAATATGGCCGAGCGCCCAATATTGATAACCTTTAGCTAGCAGCTCTTGCTTCGAACAAGGAGCGTAGGGATCATGCTCCTCTCGTCCGTCAAGTGTGCCGTGCAGCATTCCGATTCGAAACAGCTTAGACATAGTGGGAGCACCGTCATTATATTCAGCATCGGTCTCATTCCGTTCGGCTTCCTTCTCAGGATCAAACGGATATAAAGATGCCAGATTCGTGTATACAGCTTGTGATCCATATGACATCCCTGTTACGACAGCCACCCGCTCTCCATGACGGTTCTGAATAAAATGGCTGTCCGGCTGCTCGGTTCCCATCACAGTTACCCCCTCCGGCCAGTTCCATTTGTTATCCGATGTTAAGGGATCATGATTGCCATGAATCATAAATACGCGCACACCTGCTCTGCACAATCGTTCCAGCCCTTGCTGCAATCGCCACTGTGCGCGAAGTGACCTGTGGGCAGAATCATGCATATCCCCGCACAATAGCACTGCATCCGCTTGCTTCTGTATGGCAAGCTCGACCAATTGGTCCCATGCCTGAAAAGTGGAGGCGATAACCTGTTCCCGTAACGTATCAGGTATATGAACGAGCCCTTTGAAAGGACTGTCGAGATGTAAGTCGGCTGCATGTACAAATCTTAATTTGCGGGTCATAAAAGTAGTCCTTTCCTTGCTGCCATGTTCGTCCTAAACCAACTGCCTATATTATAACGTATCCTTAACAACAAGAACACACGTACGCCATTCTTCTTAATTTACGGATTCTATCCCTGTATTAGCAATACTCTTTATTATCAATTCTTCTATTAAGTGCGCCAAAAGGCCGACACATCGAGCGTGCCGGCCTTTTCATTCTATTAGGATACGGGTTTATATTTTACATAAGTGCATTTTAATTCATTTACAATCCGGCTTAAAGAGTAGGTTTGCTTTGCCTTGGTCCAAGCTGCCCGCGCCAATTCATATCGGAATGAAGAATCCATCATTACACGCTCCAATGCATCACACAGTGCAATGGGTTGATCCGGCGGGACAAGCAGTCCATTGACACCGTCTTCGATCTGCTCGGGAATCCCGCCTACTGCGGTTCCAACCAGCGCAAGCCAACAGAGGGCCGCTTCGGCAAAAACGGACCCAAAGGCTTCTGCCCGCGAAGGAAGGACAAATATGTCCGAGAACGGCATAAATTCCTCTGGATGAAGCATATATCCATAAAAAATAGTCTCATCGTAAATACCCAAGCGCTGAGCCATGTGTTCTAGATGTTCCCTTATGGGGCCGTCACCAATAATATGTAACACATATGCGTGCCCACGCCGTTTTAACTCCGCACAGGCCTCCAGCAGAATGTCCATCCCTTTAGCTGGTACAAGACGAGATACCGTGATTAGCTGCGGAACTGCATTGTCGTGCGCAATTGGCTTAAAACGTTTCTCATCGAATCCGTTTGGCAGTACAGTAATTCGATCAACCTCTTCCACATAATGGGTCAAATAACGCTTAAATGCCTCCGACACTGTCATCATCTCATCAACTTGATACTCAAGCTCTCGATACAAAGAAGTCAAGAAGCGGTGCTCGGGCCCATCCGTTTGGATCTTTCCATTCAAAATGAGTTCGCGCTCAAAGCTGGAGTGGAGCGTCATCACAATCGGCGTATCTGGAAATAACCGTTTCATCGCTAATGCCGCAATCGGATGATGGGCATGTATAAGATCATATGATTTCTGTATGCGCAGCTTCGTCCACCATACATAATCACGATAAGTCTGCATGTACTTTTGAACGATAGGAGAATGTTCGTATTCTGTCCAGTCAAAAGTTGCAAATGTTAGCTGTTCGGAACCCTTGCCCCGAATACGCTTCGGAAGAGAGAACAGTTCCATTTCCCAATTTGGCGTTTGAAATCGCTCTAAAATATAAGGAACCATGGAGGAAACCCCACCCGGTTGTTCCGGAGGGAAAAACAAAGCCTGTAAAATATTCATCGCTGTTCCTCCTTTTCTTCGCTTTTCGCCTACCATTGTTTATGATATATTAGAACATATTTTGCCGTAAAGTAAGCGGCCAATGTCGAATATTATCCAATTCAGCAATATCAAACCAGAATAACCTATTAGGAGTGCCTCAAATGAAAGAAGTTCTGCATTTCTTGCTTACGGAGAGAGATGTAGTCGCGCTGACAACTATGTGTCTATTATACATCATGTTGATCATGCTGCTGATGTCTGTTCGATTATATTCAAAACAGCGTTCATCCGCTTACGTGATCTTATTTGCGGGTATCGTTATGATGATCGTTGATCGCACCATTGCCCTAATGGACTTCTCTTTGCAAGAGGGAACCCTGCAATTGCTGAGCATTGGTAGAGCTGGGCTTGTTACTTTATCGTTTATTTTCGTAAATATTGCCGTTCTCCGACTATATAAGCGAATTAATCGACCAATGAGACTGCGCTTTATACTTATGATTGTTGGTGTGCCTGTCATGTCCGGCATATCCGCCCTGATCGCTGCACCAGATCAGAACGTGCTGACTTCTACTTGGCCATTGATAGCTTATCAAGCAGTGATCGCTATCCTATGTTATGTGCTTATCGCTCCACGAATTAGTCAGCAAGGACGCTATACCTTTAGTCTCGTTGTTCACCTTGGCATTTTGTTGACCATTACGCTTAACATTACCATATCGAACGGAACCAGTTCTTCTTTACTGATGACCCAGCATGTCGTCACACTGTGTTATTATACGATCCTATTTTTCTTGTTCTTTGAACGTATTGTGGAGAATTTGCAGACTACTTATCGTTCCTCAATTACCGACGGTCTTACCGGCTTATATAACCGCAGGTATATGCATCAGCGTATGAATCAATTTATCGCTGGCAAGCCGAAGCAGGTGTCCCTGATCTTTTGTGATATTGATAATTTTAAGCGATTAAATGATACAAAGGGTCACTTATTTGCAGATGAGGTGCTGAAAACAGTTGCTCAGATTGTACGCGAAGAGGTAGAAGATATTGGGCTGGCCGGTCGGTTTGGTGGTGAGGAGATCATTGCATTTATTGCTCATCGTAAAGCAAAGCCGCCTGTTATTGCAGAATCGATCCGCTCCCGCATAGAAGCTGAGGCAGGAGTGACAATAAGTATCGGCTATAGCATTTTACGACCCAAAATGTCAATAGATCAGTTAGTTAAGGAAGCCGATGAAGCGATGTATTATTCCAAACAAAATGGCAAAAACCGCGTCTCCTGTTATGGGGAAATCAAACATTTATTATCACCTATTAAACACATTAAATAATTATATCGCTGGTCGTATTAGTATATGAAGCGTTACCATTAAAAAATCCCACCGACTTTATCAAGTTTAATAATGTCGGTGGGATTTGCTGTTATTTATTGTACATCACGTTTGTTAAAGAAGAAAATAGTCACCAAGAGTAACACCATCATATAGATTCCATAGATCAGTGCCGCAAGACCAAATGATGCTCCTGCATAAGGCAATGATGCTCCTTGATCCTTAAAGTATGCGCCCCAGTTTAGGTTTGGGAAAATAAGAAGTTTATACCATGACTTGGATGCAAACATCCCCATCAACGGTCCCACGATCGACTGGGCTGCTATCGGTACAATAATCGACATCCCTAAGCTCTTGGTTAGTACCGCAACCGTAAAAGCGAGCAGTGAATAGAACAACAGCCCTGGAATAGAGAATCCAAGCTTCGCCAACACTCCACCCAAAGTGACTGTTGTTGGTCCGTTAAACAATATGATACCTGTAAGATATCCGATAATCGTGCTAATAATATATACCGATAATACGATAACAATCAGATTGACTAACTTGGACATTAAGATTGTCGTCCGACTTGCAGGCCGGATTAACAGCTGTTTGATCGTCCCGTCCTTGTACTCGTCTGTAATGATCTGAGCGGAGACTACAATCATAAAGTACAGTGTCACGATTGACGCAATATCAACTGTCGTATCCAAGAAATCCATAGAACTGAATTCCCCAGCAGACTTAAATATAAACAACCGCATAATCGTTCCCAGTGCAATAATCATTATAAACAAGAATGCATAGTAATAAGGAAGCTGCCGCTTGCTATTTGCCTTCATCCACTCATTGCGTACGAGACCTGAAAAATAACTCATTGAATGTGGCCTCCTTTCGTCATCGATAAGAATGTATCCTCTAAAGTCGGTGTAACGGCGCGAACCTCATATAATTTAACGCCATTACGTACCAAGTGTTCGATAACAGCTGGAATATCTTCATTCATCAACAACAATGTGAGTGAAGAACCAGCTGACGCTGTTATGTTCCATTCTGTATCCGCCAAGACAGACTTCGCATGCTCACCATCCCCAACACGCAGTTGGATAGAGCGTGCTTCAGCCGCATTACCTTCCGCATTCGGATCCAGAACACGTTCTCCAACAAATTTACCATTCTGGATAATAAGTACACGATCACACATCAATTCGATCTCAGACAACAAGTGACTGGAAACGAGAATCGAAATGTTCTCTTCTTTAGCCAAGCGGCGCAAATAATCACGCAGTTCGCGGATACCCGCTGGGTCCAACCCGTTAGTAGGCTCATCTAAAATGAGAATTGACGGGTTGTGTAGTAAAGCTTGAGCAATACCAAGACGTTGTCTCATACCAAGCGAGTAGTTTTTCACTTTCTTATCCAGCGCCTTGTCCAGTTCTACAAGTTTGACGATCTCATCAATACGTTCCTGCGAGATCGGCTTACCGCACATGCGCGCAAAGTGAAGCAAATTCTTCTTACCTGTCATAAACTTATACAATTCTGGATTCTCAACGATTGCTCCAACATGCGCCATCGCTTTGGATCGTTCATTCGATACATTGTGGCCTTCAATGATAACTTCCCCGGAAGTCATCGACATCAAGCCCACCATCATACGAATAGTAGTTGTCTTACCTGCACCGTTCGGTCCTAGAAATCCATAAACCTCACCTCGGCGCACACTGAACGATAAATTATCAATAAGCGTTTTACCGCCAATTATCTTCGTTACATTTTTTAGCTCTACAACGATATCGTTCACGTTCCCCACCCCTCTCTCATGGTCACACATTTGCATAGAAATAATTAACTAATTTAATTCATAACCTTTCTCTCTCTATATACTTTACAAACTTCGCTATAATTTGACTACTTACATTTTCGTAAGTTTTCACAATATTACATTATATTACATAAATTCACCTTTATGCAATCGTTTTTTCCTTTATGTATCTACATTCATGGATTGGAGATACACTTTTATATCCATCCCCACTTTCCTTCCGCATTAACCATATTGCAAAAGAGCCAGATTTTTCGGTAAAATATTAACGCATAATCAAGCAAATTTGTAAGAGCAAGGGGCCAAGTTCGAATGTATCAACTTAAACAACAACTTCCTGATTTATATCGCCAACAAATGACAGCCATTTTGCAGGAAGATGCTGCAGCTTTTTTTGCAAGCTACGAACAGCCTCGTACGTATGGCCTGCGTGTTCATCCAGATAAGTGGGTTCTGCATGACACAGCCCGTCAGCAAGCACTGCAGCAATTTGGTCTTGCTCCCGTTGCATGGTGCAGCGAAGGATATACGTATCTTGATCAGGCACGGCCAGGCAGACATCCATACCATGCAGCAGGATTATATTATATCCAGGAACCGTCTGCTATGTCAGCCGTCGCCCTGCTT
The DNA here is from genome assembly GCF_022346885.1 of Paenibacillus sp. ACRRX. Taxonomy (GTDB): domain Bacteria; phylum Bacillota; class Bacilli; order Paenibacillales; family Paenibacillaceae; genus Paenibacillus_B. The sequence goes on along the minus strand of NZ_JAKRNK010000001.1, from coordinate 336,161 downwards.
GATCCGCAGCCGGGTGAAACGATTCTGGATCTGGCAGCCGCTCCCGGCGGCAAAAGTACACAAATCGCCGGAAGGATGCAAGGAAAAGGCTTGCTCGTGTCCAATGAGATTCATCGTGAGCGGGCACGCATTCTGGCCGGGAACGTAGAACGAATGGGCATGGCAAATGTAGTGGTCGTCAATGCTGATCCTGACTCGTTAGCCACTCGCTTTCCAGAAGTTTTTGATCGTATTATGCTCGATGCCCCGTGCTCTGGCGAGGGGATGTTCCGCAAAGATCCGGATGCGATTGATGAATGGTCGCCCGATCATGTTCAGATGTGTGCGGCAAGACAATGGGATATCGTTCAAGCCGCTGTACGCATGCTGAAGCCTGGAGGCACGATTGCGTATTCAACCTGCACCTTTAATGAGCAGGAGAATGAACAGTTGATTGCACGTTGGATTCAAGCATACCCTCAGTTCCGTGTTATAAAGACGGAACGAATCTGGCCTCACCTTCACACTGGCGAAGGACACTTCGTTGCTGTACTCCGCCTCGAAGAGCCTCTGCAGCATATTGCCGCTGCCAGCAGCACCTTATCGTGTGTGCCCGCACCCTCGAGCAAGCAGCAGAAGGGCAAGGCGTCAAAGCACAACGGGGACTCTCGTGCGCGTCAGGAAGCCGAGGCAGCCTATCGTGCATTTCAGGAGTGGGCCCAAGTAAATTTAACCCAGTGGACACCGGGCCCAGGGGAAGCCATATTATATGGTGAAGAGTTATATTGGCTTCCACATCCAATCAATAACGCCAATTTAAAACTGTCGCCGGACTTTTTATCAGGTCTACGGGTACCACGCCCGGGGCTTCATCTTGCGCATATGCGAAAAAATCGGGTCGAACCTGCCCATGCACTCGCATTGTCGCTGCAAAGCGCGGCATGCGTCAATTCGGTTTGGGAACTCCCTTCTGGCTCGAATCAAGTTAAAGCCTATTTAAGGGGCGAAACGATCACGGCTGAGCCTGGCGAGGAAACAGCCTGTTGCAAAGGCTGGACGCTAGTTACAACTGATGGTCTACCACTTGGATGGGGAAAAGTATCTGATGGCATCCTGAAAAACCATTACCCAAAAGGACTTCGCACCCCTTAGTCAGATGTCCTCACATGCAAATAAACCTCCAACCAGCATCTGCGTTGCAGTTGTCTGATTGGAGGTTTGTTTGCATATCGGATTAAAGTCATCTTACCGCTGCTAGAAGACATTCATCAATAATCTCATTATGGAACATCATATTAAGATGGAGGGCGGTAAAGGATTGTTCCTTTAACAGCTCCTGCATGATCGCTTGTGCTGCGCGGTCTCGGTCTTTACTTGTTCCAGGAACGCGGAAATCAATATATCCAGAGAGTTGTTCACCATTCGTATCAATTGTAGCCGTACCAAGCGGGAGTGAACCGGATGTAGTGCTGTATACATCGTACAGCAGCGTGTCACCATCGTCACGTGCCAGCAGTACTTGAATATCGTCAAATGATGAACGCTGAAGCTGCGAAGAGACAAATCCTACTTCGAGATTCGCTAACTTCTCTTCATTAGGTACTTCTTCAAGTTTCTCAATTAAAATATCATCGTAGGGATGAGTAATGGAGTCGACTCCGACATCCAACATTTCTTCGTACTCGCTAAGCAAGCTCAATACCTTAGAACAACCGCAAGCAAGAAATGACACTTCCAGTTCGCGGGCCCCCAGGGCTGCGCATAAATGCTGGACATACCGTTCTACTTGCGCTTCCAGCAGATTCATCGTCGCATCATCATTTACGGCTTCCTGATCCATTACAAATACCCCTTGCATTCGAGCCTGCTCGCGGTACAGCAGAAACAAAGAGCCAGCGTATGTGTCATCCAGCATCACATCCATCGTTTCACCGCCAACAGTCTTAAAATCCGGTCTAAGTTCAATAGTTGCCATCATTCAGCCTCCGATCGGCGTACGAAATATCGAAGTACGCGCCTACGGTTATCCTTCCCCCTAATAAGGTGTGTACATTCGCCCAAATTGCAAAAATCGTGACAACTGTCCAAACCGGATCAAGGCGATAGCATACTATAGAACTATACCGAATGACGGACGTCTCCGTCGCATCCTCCAACTGCCCGGAACGTAAACCCGAATCGGTGTGGGCCCATCTACATTGCAAAGGGAGGAATTATACGATGAGTGCTGTAGCAGGTTTTACTTCCACGGGCGTTATTTTGGTATTGTTCATCCTGTTGGTTATTGTGTCCTGTGCCTTTATCTAACTCAACAACAGAACGCTACCACGATCAGGAGGGGAGGGGCTACCCCTCCTTTTTGTTGGCGGCATGACGGATACGCACAATCATCACAGACAATACTTCAGCAGCGCCTCGTGGACTCCGTTCTCATTGTTAGATAAGGTGATGTCATCCGCAGCAGATTTAACGTCGAGCGGTGAATTATCCATTGCAATTCCGGTACCCGCATATTGAATCATTGTCATATCATTATAATAGTTACCGATCGCTAAAATGTTGTGACGATCAAGTCCCCTTGACTGGGCTAGCTGCTTAAGTGCATTTCCTTTTGTAGCCTCCGGGTGCATGACGTCAATAAAATAGTCACCAGAGCGAATGTACTGTAATTCATGCGTCCACTGATTCAGTTCTGCCTCTATTTGGTCCATTTGGTCCTTCATGCCACTCATCGTCAGCTTTAACAGCGGCTCTAGAAGACCATCCCAGCCCGGAAACACTTGCGGTGTTATGAGAAACTGCTTATATAAATCCATCACTTCGTCTGTTAACACTTCCACACTATCTACATACAAATGAAAAGCAGTGTTCACATCAAAATGAACGTGCTGCTCACGGCAATAGGACATGTACACTTCCAATTGTTTGCGAGGCATCGTAAAATTGTGCAAATTCTTGCGGCCATTGGAAGCGATGGTAGCAGCACCATTATGAGTAATGACAATACCCTCTAGTCCAAGCTGTTCCAGGTAAGGCAGCGTACTGCTAGGACTGCGTCCTGTGCACAACACGATTTCAACGCCCTGTTGTGCCACCTTACGTATCGTTTCTGCATTTTGCTCAGACAACGTATGATCGTCATGCAGCAATGTACCATCCATATCCAGTGCAACCATTTTTATATCTGTACTCATTTGTAACCCTCCACCTATTTATCTCTATTATGCTAAGAACTCATTGTGCTCCAGCTTGTAATAATGCCAACTCGTCAGACGTTAATTCCCGCCATTCACCCAGCTTTAATGATGGATCAAGATTCAGCGTCCCCATCGTCAGCCTTTTCAAATAAATGACCTGCTTGCCTACAGCTTCAAACATACGCTTAACTTGATGGAATTTCCCCTCTGTTATCGTCAATTCGATATCAGAAAGCGTGATATCCTCATCCTCATCTACAGCTTGGACGACCAGCACAGCAGGCTGCGTAACATACCCATCATCAAGAGTGACTCCTGCTTGGAACGCCGCAATATCGTGCTCATCCACCTTCCCGCGTACTTTCGCATAATATGTCTTGGCAACATGCTTGCGCGGCGAGAGCAGCGCGTGAGCAAGCTTGCCATCATTGGAGAGCAGCAGCAGCCCTTCTGTATCTTTGTCCAAGCGACCAACCGGGAACGGCTCAAACACTTTCAGCTCCTCCGGCAGAAGATCAATCACTGTACGCTCCTTGTAATCTTCAGTCGCGGAAATGACCCCCGGAGGCTTATGCAGCATGACATATATAAATTCTCGATACTGTATCCGTTCGCCGCTTAAGTATATCTCATCTTGTTCAGCGTCAACTTGCTTGCCACTATCTTTTATAACCACTCCATTGACGACGATAAGCCCCATCTTCGCCCACTTTTTAATTTCTGAACGTGTGCCGCACCCCATATGTCCCATCAATTTATCAAGTCTCATTTTAGCAGCCATTACGACGTCCACCTCCAAGCCACGGGATATTCATTTTTTAGGATACCATTCACCCATTTGCCAAATCCGATTGGACAATCATGAAGCGTCAAAAGTACATAACCTTTTGACGCTGCATGATCATCCAGCTCAAGATCAGTCTCTTGTATAGTCAGTGTATCGCCGCGCAAATAAGGAACAACATCAGAATGTTCGATTGTTAGCGGGTATACCCTTTTTGCCTGACCCGGATGTAACCCAAGGGCAAGCGCATGTGAAGGCTCAAAGCGCTCCCCTTTATAGGTGCCTACGAACCAACCTGGTCTGACTACACGCAGCATAGAGAGAACCTCAATTGACAATGGACTTACGTAAGCGTAAGAGCCGATGCATACATTAATATCGGGAGCTGCATCCATAAAATGCTCATTGTAGAAACGCACAAAAATCTCATGCTGATCATGATCGGGTCTGTATAGACCTTTTCTGTTGCTTTCTGTCCTTATTTGGCGGTGATCTGTGCGTGGTTTTCCAGCTCGCTTGCGTGCATCGAGAGCATTGTCCTGTACACGCTGGCGTATACGTCCTCCACGGTCCTGTTTGCCAGTTGACGAAAGAATGTCTTTATCATTAGGATTATATGGACACGGCTCGTCTGAAGGACGGGCAATGCTTAATTCATTCGCTATCCGATGATGTCGTTCACCAGCTCGTTCCAGCACAGCAACATAATGACCTTCGCCTTTAACATGATGTGGCCACAATCGTATCGTTCGTGATACTGCCGCAACAGCCTCAGCTGACGCCTCCCAGTCGTGCTCTCGCAGGCAGTCAGAAGCCCATTCCGGACGACCTGGTCTCATCCCATGTGACAACGGTACTTCAACAACGGAATAATCCGAATGTTTTGTCAAAAATCGGGCAATCGCGGCCTCATTTTCCTCTGGAGAAAACGTGCAAGTTGAATAGACCAAACGTCCACCTGGTGCTACCAATTTAGCGGCACTATCCAAAATATCCTGCTGCATCGCAGCATAAGACAATACGGGTTCCCTCTCCCACGCTTTTACCATCTCTGGATCTTTGCGAAACATACCTTCGCCTGAGCAAGGCGCATCTACAAGTACTTTGTCAAAGAACTCCGGCAGGGCTTCGGCTATGCGCTCTGGCCGTTCATTCAGTACCACTGCACGTGTAATGCCATACAATTCCATATTGCGGACTAGCGCCTTGGTTCGATCTGGATGGATATCGTTTGTCACGAGCAGCCCGTCTCGACCCATTCGAGCAGCAATTTGAACTGACTTTCCGCCAGGCGCCGCACATAAATCCAATACGCGATCTCCTTGTCCCACTCCCAAATATTCAACAGGCGTCATCGCGCTTGGCTCTTGTATATAGTACATCCCTGCATGATAGAAGGGATGCTTGCCTGGCCGTGCACCCTCTGAGATATAGAATCCATCCGATGTCCATGGAATCGGTTCAATAGGCAGCGGGAACAGCTCTTTAAATTGAGCTACTTCCATTTTAATTGTATTAACACGAAGCCCTGCATACGGGGCATGATGATAACTGTTAATAAACGATTGATACTCATCACCTAGACGTGAGCTCATTGCATCTAGAAATGCTGTCGGCAGCACCTTCATACTTTCATCCTTCCTCTTTATACCTGTTAAGCGAGTAGATAACATTGAACATAGCATATCATGATTTTCACTAATTTTGAAACGATTGAAGGGCCCCCTCTATCGCTGTTCGTCCGACTAATGTTACATTATTGTAATGTAGGGTAAATTGTAGGAACTTCTTTATGTTGCGCCTCGTATGTAACTTTAGTAGATTCTAACCATACTCGAAATATAGAAAGGGGGAGCCGCATGCTCAAGGTTGAACAGTTATCACATACGTTTCGTAATGGACCTGAGCTAACGAAAGTGCTTCATCACATTGACTTTCACGTGGAGAAGGGTGATATGATCGCCTTGCTCGGCAGTTCGGGCTCCGGCAAGTCAACACTGCTAAATCTCATGGCAGGTCTGATGAAGCCGACAGAAGGAAACATATACATAGCAGGGCAAGACATCGTCAAGATGAACGAGAACCAGTTGGCGGAGTTTCGCCGTACGAACATCGGCTTTATTTTTCAAGCTTATGAACTTATACCTAACCTTACGGTTCGAGAGAATATCGAACTTCCGCTCGTTTTCCAAGGCATATCACCTGGCAAGCGAAAGGAAAAGGCAAAGCAGTTGCTTGAGCAGGTCGGGATACCAGACAAGGGTGAGTTATTCACCTCACAGCTGTCTGGCGGTCAGCAGCAGCGTGTCAGTATCGCGCGTTCCTTAATTACTGAGCCTTCTGTCATCTTTGCGGACGAGCCGACTGGCAACTTGGATACGCGTACTGAGGAAGAAATAATCGCCATTCTGAAGCATTTGAACAAGACGATGAGCACTACATTTATTATCGTTACCCACGAACGTGAGGTAGCCGATCATACCAAGCGTGTTATTACGCTCAGGGATGGCCATCTTGTTGAAGATAAAGCCCCTGTCGCCGTTGAAGGAGGCACAGCATGAGAGCACGAGACTATATGAGCCTTGCCATAGACCAACTACGTAGACGAAAAGTTGTTACTGGACTATGCTCCGCCGGTATCTCCATCGGCTGTGCAGCTATCATCGTTGCAATGAGCCTCGGTCAATCCGCACAGATCTACGCCGAAAAAGAACTTAACTCCTTCCTCAAGATGGATGAAATTACAGTAACCCCGATCCAGAACAAAGGCGAAGAGGTAAATAAGGATGTAGACAACAGAGGTAAGCTGACTAAGCAGAAGCTGAATCTGGTCCGCAATCTTCCACATGTCAAGGCAGCGTCACCATTTGAAGAGGTCGGATACTTCTCCATGCACACGACAGATGATCGCAGTAACAATGTGCAGGTCATCGGAACAGATTTGGAGCAACTTGCCAATTTCAACCATCAGTTTCGTCAAGGAGGTCCTTCTGACGTTGCAGATACTGTTGTTCTTAATTACGGTGCAGAGTACGGACTTCTGGACAGAGAAACATTGGAACCGCTTATACAGAAGCAGAATCAAGACCCTTTTAACGAAGAAATTACGCAGCAGCTGGAAAATATTCAAAAGTTGCATACTCCGTTATTCCAACGGCAGGTACGATTCGAACGAGCTGACACGGCTGATCAGCACAAGCCTACTACTAGCACAATGCGAATTACGAGTGTGATAAAGAAACCCGCAGACGCATCTGCCGATTCTGCCAAGTACGATAAGAAAGCCTACACTTCGCTAGAAACGGCCGCACTTATACGTGATCAGCTAAAGTTGAACCAAGGGCCGGATGCGCCCCCTCCAAGTGAAGCAGGTACATATAAGTCTATTCTTGTTAAAGTAGACGATCAGAAAAATGTAGAGCAAGTGGAAAAACAAATTAAGAAGCTGATGCTCAACACACAGACCAATCTCAAGCAGAAAGAACGTTTGGAGGATACATTCAAGATGGTACGAACGATTGCACTAGGTGTTGGTTTGTTCGTCTTGATTATCGCCTCGATCTCAATCGTTGTTGCAATGACAATGTCCACTCATCAACGCCGTCGTCAAATCGGCATTATGAAAGTACTTGGCGCTAATTTGAGGCAAATACGCAATATGTTTATTATAGAAGCCGCACTGCTTGGTCTATTGGGCGGACTTATCGGCGTTATGATCTCGTATTGGCTAGTATGGGGCATTAACGGAGCTGCTGCGAGAGCAACCGAAGCAGGTCAAGGATTTATTTTTATCCCACTCATCAATATTCCATTAGGCATATTTTTTGCAGTGCTTACTGGTGTGTTATCCGGTATATATCCTGCGCTCAGCGCTTCACGCACCGATGCATTAACAGCTATTAAGCGTGATTAGAATTGCAGCGTCCAACAGATCTAGAGGAGGAAACAAAATCAAATGAAAAAAACAATAAAATGGGTTGTTATTTTAGGCTTACTAGCAGTCATTAGTTATGGTTTATACACTTTTGCCAATCCTGCTTCGCCTGATGCAGCCAACAAAAACGCTAATGCAGTCACTTTTGAGGTGACGCAAGAAGATTTGATACGCAACATTGAAGTAAAAGGCAAATCAACATACGAGACAGAAACGATTGTTTATGCGCCTTTTAACGCCAAAGTAAAGCAATGGACCGTCAAGGATGCACAGCAGGTATCCAAAGGCGACACCCTTTTCCAACTAGATCCGACAGAACTTGAGCATGAGATTGCACAGACAGAAGCAGAACTGAAAAAGAAGAAGCTTGAAGAGCAGCTCACCAAGTTCCAAGCGACAGTTAACAGCGAAACGGGTATGATGGGCATGACAGAAGATGAGGTCAAGAAACAATTTGTGCAGAAGGAAACCGCTCGCCTGCAGCAAGAGCTTGGCAGCGTATCCCGTGACATTCAAATGCAAGAGATGGCTGATAAACGCAAGAAGATTGCAGCAGCCCGCTTCTCTTCACCTGCATCGGGTATTTTCCTTTATGATGAGGCAAGCAAGCTGCCCCAAGTGGTGCAAGAGAATGCTCGCATCGGCAAAATTGTAGATACGAAGAAACTTCAATTAGTATCGCTTGTAGGCGAGCAAGACATTTTCTCCATCAAAGTCGGTATGCCTGTAAAAGTAAAGATTAATGCGATGAAAGAAGTACCTTTAAAAGGAAAAGTACTGAAAGTATCCAAATTTGCCAAGAGTGGTACGGATCAACCTTCGACAGTGACAAACCAAGCCGTACAATTCGAAGTCATCATTAGTCTAGAAGCCAACCAGAACCTTATAGCAGGATTAAGCTTAACTGGCCAAGTCGAAGCTGCCCGCAAACCAAATGTGATTGTAGCGCCAACTGTTGCAATTATGAAGCAGCAGGACAAAGCTTATGTTCAAGTGCAAAAGGCAGACGGTCAAGTGGAGCGCCGTGACATTAAGATTGGCATGGAAACTCCGGATAAAACTGAAATAATTGAAGGACTGAAACCAGGGGAAACAGTTGTGCTGCAATAAGCTGGTGAATGAAATAATGAGCCTAGACTAAATACAACATATAATACACAAGCAAAGAGCCAAGGTATCCTAACGCCTTGGCTCTTTGCTTAAACTTATTTGTCTATTAGGCCATCATCTGCTTCAACTAAATCAGTGAGCGAGCACATAATTACAGCATCCGCAAGCTCACTATCTTCAATGGTAATCGTCAAATGCTCCAAAGGGACAGCACCTTCTGACGTCCGTAACGCTTTAAGCAACCTGAGTGTATCATGGCGAATGAGGTCAAGCCGGATGCCCAACTCTAAGTCTGCATAACTATCGAGCTTCTGCAAAGCGGCTTCCCATAACTTCACGGCACCAGAATTGTTCCCATTATGCCAATGATGAAGTCCAACAGCCACTTGCAGCAATCCTTGATAGAGCGGCTTCCGTCCCTCCTCAAGCCATAATTCCTCCATGACATCATGGCAAGCGTAATAGTCCCGCTCTTCATTAAAGAGCTTTATAAAAGCCACATACAGCCTATCGTAGCCCTTATTCGTCATCTGCGCTCCGACTGCTTCTCTTAGCGGTGCTAATCGCATTGATGAGATCTTCTTCCAGCCTTCTTAAGCCTGCCAAATCATTCTGCTCCCACAATTCGTTAAACCGGAGCTGGAAGTGAATCGCTTCCGTAATCTTATGATAAAAATACAGCTCTTGGATAAAGGACAGACAATTCTGCACAATCTTCGACTTGTCTTCAAAGCTCCGCTGCGCATCCAAGATCTCATGTCTAATACTTGTCATCTCATTATCAAGAATAAATGCTGCCTCAGCGGCCTTCTTCAGCCGCTCTCTTACATCGTCTGGCAGGCTGTCTTTATATTTATAGTTCAGAGAGTGCTCAATTGTAGCCCAGAAATTCATCGCCAGCGTGCGAATCTGAATCTCAGCAAGTACGATCTTCTGACCTAGAGCCGTCTGAACCGGATATTCAACGATCATATGAAAGCTTCGATAACCGCTGTCTTTGAAATTGGTAATGTAGTCTTTCTCATACAACACGCTCATATCTTTGCGATTGCGAATGAGCTGTGCCACATAACGAATATCTTCGACAAACTGGCACATAATGCGGATACCCGCAATATCCTCTATCCCACGTTCAATATGTTCCCGGGGAACATCAAGCCGCCTTGCTTTCTCCAAAATGCTCGAAATACGTTTGACACGACCCGTCACAAACTCGATAGGCGCGTATTCCTCACGCTTCTTCAGCTCCGAGCGCAGCGTCTTGAATTTGACCTTCAGCTCCTCGACGGCCTGTTCATAAGGCAGCAAAAATTTTCCCCAATCTCTTCCGTCCATCCGAACGCCTCCTGTCCGTCCAACCGTTCATCCAGCACATTGTATAGTTGCACTGCTGTTTATTTATGGTCTCTCCCTACTGCCTCTGAAATATGCTTATAACCATCCTGCTCAAGCAATTGTTTAATCCCTCGAGCAAGCTCACGCGTAATCTCGGGGCCACGGTAAATAAAGGACGTGTAAATCTCAACCAAACTAGCTCCAGCACAAATATGCGCATACGCATCCTTTGCTGTGAACACGCCTCCAGAACCGATAATAGGCAGCTTACCTTCTGTCAGGCGATATACCTGACGAATTACTTCAGTTGATCTTTCCGTTAGCGGCTTGCCGCTTAATCCCCCAGTCTCCACCCGATTGGAGTGCGTTGTCCCCATCCGGGACAACGTCGTATTAGTTGCAATAATGCCGTTTACACCGCTTGATACGATTGTATCCGTCATATGCGCCAACTCTTCGTCTGAGACATCAGGAGCAATTTTCACAAGCACAGCCTTATTCTTGCCGCTTGCCTTATTCTGTGTATTCATCTCGTTGACTACCGCTTCCAATAAGGAGCGGAGCTCGTCACCGTGCTGAAGATTACGCAGATTAGGCGTATTCGGGGAACTAATGTTCACAACAAACAGATTAGCAACATCATACAACGTCCGAATACATGTTAAGTAATCCTCGTTAGCTTGCTCGTTCGGTGTCACTTTGTTCTTGCCGATGTTAACAAATACAGGCACAGTGTAATTATCCAACCGCTTCAGCCGTACGTTCAACATCTCAGCACCGTCATTGTTAAATCCCATTCGGTTAATTAAGGCTTCATCCTCTGGCAAGCGAAACATCCTAGGCTTCTCATTACCCGATTGACCGACAGGTGTCACAGTTCCTACCTCAATAAATCCAAATCCAACTGAGGATAACGCCTCAACCGAAGTCGCATTCTTATCTAAACCAGCCGCCAAGCCAATAGGACTATGAAAATGCAGCCCAAATAGATCCGTGGCCAGCATAGCCTCCTCCTTTACGCCATACATGCCTCGTAAAAGTGCAAGTGAACCTGGAACTTTAGCCGCAGTCGCCATTCCGTCCAGCACAAGGTGATGGGCCCGTTCCGGATCCATGCGAAAAAACATCGGTTTACCAACATAACGATATAACAAAGGTTCCACTCCGTTCGTCTGTGATCATGTTATTTATTCTAACATATATTATTAAATTTGGTTAGAGGAACTCCCTGTGTACATCCGAGGGGAAACTGATCCTATGTTACAGTTTACTGGTTTCGCCGCTAAAAGAAAAGAGCGTCAAATCACACGCAAGACCTAGCCAAAACAAAAGAAAACGGTTACAATATAGAGTATAGAACCACATAAGAAAGGTGATGACCTATGTCAGCCAAACGCATGCCTCCTACTCGGACGTCTCACAATTCAGACCCCGTCAATAGCTCAGCGATCACCTGGATTTCCGGCATTCTATTGTTAAGCATTATACTTATTACAGTATTACTTATCATTAACGGTTAGACCTTTACGATATATATTCAGGAGCCGCTCCCTAGATCTAGGGAGCGGCTCTTTTGTCATCGATATTATCCTAACCATTTGTAAATCTTATTAGGGTTGTCCTGCTTTGGAGTAAGCGGCACTTGATATTTCTCACCCGAGGGCGGAGCTACGTCAACATCGGGAAGTACGCCTTTTGTAATCTGAACCTCTGTGCCAATTGGCACAAGATCATATAGCTCCTCCACGTCCTGCCTCGTCATTCTAACACATCCCAACGAGCGATTGGCTCCTATACTATCCGGCTCATCCGTTCCATGAATCGCATATAACGTATTGGAAAGTGTCATGCCTCTGCTGCCAAAAGCTCCTGTAGCACTGCCATTCGGGTTCACAACCTTTTCCGATATTGTAAATTTCCCCTCCGGCGTCCGCTTACCACCCAATCCAACTTTGTAGCTGCGGATAATCTGATCTCCGCTTATAAGAGCAAGCCGATGTGAGCGTTTATCAACCACGATCCGCAGCGCTTCCTTGAAGGGCTGCTTCCCAGCTTTGGTTTTCGAAGCCCACAATAGTTTTAATCGTTCGCTGCGGGATGGAGTTGTCTTTGCACTGGAGTTCCATTGTTTCACGGCCTCCTCATAATAAGGAGCTGCGAGCGAATCTACGCCAGCGATCCGATTGCGCGGATATGATTTCGCCAGCGTCTCAAGTCGAGGCGGCGGCTCTGCCCCGCTGCGAATAACTGCCGTCACAATGGAACGTGCAATGAGCGTGCTCTCCGCTTGAGCAGCCCAAGCCTTTGCATACCGATTGGCTTTGTCCCGCTCTGGTTTACACTCACATTCGGGAAGTTTTAGGTTATCAACTTGAGCCTGGCCCTTTGTAGCTGCCGGTCGAATGGACATCGACGGTTCGGGGGAGCGACTCCACAGCAGCCAGCGCTCTCTCTGTTCCTGTTCAATAATAAGCGTGTTTGTCTGTGCTTGCTCATTTTGAGAAGCAACCTTTACTGCTTTCTTCAAAGCATTGCCGACTGCATCGGGAGAGTTCTTGCCAACTAGTTCAATAATCGGTATGACTATCGCTGGTTCTTTGACCTCTTCACTCGGCTTGACTTCTTCAGTCGCCTTCTGGAACGCAGGTGCAGCTGCTTCTCCACCTGGTATAGCAATTAATAAGGAGCTAAGAAGGAGAAGCAGCAGAACTGAACGGATTGCCAATTGACGACGTTGGCGCACCAATTGACGATGACGAAACGCTTGTTGTCTCAAGGATCGTTCCTCAGCAGCCGTTTCAGCGGGCAGTGGACCATTCTCAAACGCTTTATAAATATCTCCAGCTTGATTAAAGCAATAATTGGCCTTGTTGTTTTCTCCGGCGCGTTCATACTGCTTGCCTAGCAAATACCAAGCCATACGACTGTCTGGATGAGACTCCAGGTACTTTTTCATATACGCTTGATCTTTTTCTGAAAATGGCGATTCGCCCTGAATTTTCATCACCTTAAATGCTCATCTCCTTCCCCTGCCTGCTACTCCACAATGCCTACTACCGTTACTGCGGCGGCAGCGAAGATCCGGTTACTTCGTATCTGACAAATAACGTATCTCGGATGACAACCGTTCTCATGGTTGGCAGCCAATCTGCTTGAAATCCGAATTGTTCCGCAATAAATCGTATAGGCAGCATGACCCGATCTTGTTCGATATAAGGTGCAGCATGCATCCCTACAATCGTCCGCTGTCCTTGATCCACACGAATAGCTTCGCGGCTTCCAACTTTTAATTCATACTGAATTGAACCATAAGATAGTATTACCGTTCCCTCTTTGCTCATTGAAGTCTTCATTCCTACAGCATCAGCAAGAGCACGTAAGGGAAGCCACACGCTCCCGTGTTTGAGCTGCGGAGTAACTTCGTCAGGTAGGATCTGCTTATTGTAAACAAGAGAGATGTGTTCAGCTGCTGAACTACTTTGATGACTTGTCTTCATGCCTATGGGCAGCTCATATCGCTGCAGCACACGTATTTTATTGTTAAAAGAGTCTGTGAATGCTATTCGTCCATCCTTAAGTGCCGCTACTCCTGTCGGTTCATGCAGAGTCGCCCTCTCAGCAAAGCCGTCTATTGCTCCGCTCACCTCTGGCTGCCCCGCTATCGTGTAGACTTTATCGTCTTTGATCATACGCAGCACATGATTCCAACGATCCGCTACTATAATGCTTCCATCAACTGCTATCGCAAGTCCGTTTGGACTATTAAACAGGGCTTGATTTGCAGCACCATCCCGATAATCTCCTGGTACATACAGCTCATGACTACCATATAGCCGTTGTGTCGACTTGTCATATGCCCCGCTGCCGGCAAGCGTGGATACCGTATTCAGCTTCAAATTTATCGTACGAATCCTCTGATTGCCTGTATCGCTAACGACCAGCGTATCTGGATTCAGCCATATTAGTGCGGACGGCTCATTAAAGAGGGCATCCGTAATGGTTCCGTCTTTATAATTGCCTGCTGCAGCCAGAGCCCCATCTATATACTCTACAACACGGCTTGAACGAGAAGTAATCGTCTTCACGTTCCCCGTCCGATCAATCGTTCGGATAACATGATTTAATGAATCCGCTACATATAATGTCCCGTCGTCTCCAATAGCGATCCCGCGCGGAGAATGAAATCTCGCCTGCTTCGCAGCGCCATCCTGCCAACCTGCCAATCCATCGCCCGCAACAGTTGATACAGTACCATCTATAGTTCGTTTACGAATAACATGATTACCGCTGTCCGCAACATATAATGTTCCGTCCTTGCCTATTGCCATTCCCATAGGAGATTGAAAGAGTGTGTTTGCGCTTTTCCCATCCAGCCATCCACCCACGGGATTCCCTTGTACATTCAACCCAAGCTGCGCACCTGCTATTGTATTAACGTTTCCTACAGCATCAACTTCACGAATCAAATTATTATCCGTATCTGCTACAATCAGCTTACCGGCACTATCTACCACGAGACTAGTCGGATAACGGAAACGTGACAAGGCTCCCTCACCATCCTGCCAACCGGATTCACCATTACCAGATCTGTGAACCAGTTCATACCACTGCGAACCTTCCAGCCATCCTTCCAGATGCACCGCAGGAGACTTCATCTGAAGTAACGCATTTTCATTTGGAATGGATGCTTTGTCCACAGGAGGGGCTGACGCTGACACAGTCAACGGTTGTAACACTACCATTGCCATCATCACGCATGTGATCCCAGCTATGAGAATTCGCTTTGACTGGTGAGTTAATCTATGGATGCAATTATTCAAAGCCCTTTTCATCATTGACTTTCTCCTTTATGTTCATAAACCAATTAAGGAACAATCGGAATAATAAGCGGCTTCTGTGCAGCAGTCGCCGTTATCGCTTTACCTTCAGCATCATACATTTTAAGCTGCTTAATAGTCAGCTTCAGCTCCTTGCCGGCTTGTGCTACGTAAGGTAGACTTATCAAAACGTCATCGTTGGAGAGCTGAGCAGCTCCTGTCTTTGTCCTTAACAGCTGATAATAAAATAAGTTCCCTGTGCTGCTCCATTGATCTATAGCGTTACTAATCACATAATGATCAGCATTATGAGCTATCTTAAATTTCCCGTTGACCCCATGACGATAAATCGTAGATTGAGAATCAAGCAGCTTCGTATCGAGCTGTCCACCCTCGACTTCGATTGCCAACTCAAGAGAACCTACAAGCGGGCTCACTTGGAACCTTTTTAATACCGCGTGTACCAGCACAGCCTTTCCAGCTTGTAAAGAAGCACTGTCACCTTTCAGTTCCAACACGTTTAATGTCTCAGGTGGAGGTGTAACAATTCCGCCACCATTCCCGCCTGCGCCCGCTCCTCCACTACCACCCGGATTGTCCTCATCGGTCTCGCAGCTAAGCACATTGGCCGCATTCTCGCACAGTTCTGTATGGGCTTGGTTTTTCCGCTCGTTAAATTGATCACGCTCTTTAGCTGTCAGTTGTTCGAGATAGCTTGCTACAAGCTGTTTTGATACCTCTTTGTCTAGCTTTTTTTGCACTTCTTCCCGCTGGCGTCCTTCTTCCATAAGCTTATCCTTTAGATCGCGCAATTCTTCGGATAATACCGTCACAGGAAGCGTCTCCTGTAGACGCTCCGCAACATAAGCCGTCTGCTTTAATTCATCAATAGACAGACGAAGCTGTTCCTGATTGGAACTAGAACCTGCTTGTTGCGAATCTCCTCCACGCTGCCGCCAGTTTGCAGCTTCACCCTCTGTAATGACACCTGTACGTACAGACATCGACAACACTGCATCCAGGTAGGACTGCACATTATGTATCGCTCTTTCCTTTAATGCTTTTACAGCTTCTGCAGACAAGGAAGATTCTTTACTATCGTTCGGCATGCCTAGCTGACTGTAGCTGTATAATGAAGAACATATCGACTCAATCGCGCCATTCAGGCAGCTTCGGCTCCATTGATCCAGCATGGTCTTATTCTCTGCCTGTGCCTCCGTATATCCTTCCACCATTGCTCGAATAATTGCCGTGTCCCCAGGAGCCACGCCCTTCGGATCCGCATAGCTCTGAAGTGCCAGCATGCCAGTCCTGCTGCCACCTACAGGGATAAATGTACTTGACTGGGCCGGATAAATATCCTGCTTGCCTAACGTAAGCAGCGGGCCCCCCGCTTTCATCCAGGAGGCGGGTGCAATGGCGTATGCCGCATTCCGATCCGCACCTGATACTTCACCCGCCATTAACGTGTCATCAGCAACCCCATACGGATAATACACCCTTACGACACCTGCTGACACAGTAAGTCGCGACCAACCAGCCATAGGATGGACGTAGACACCAAACTGAGTTCCACGTACCGCCATAACTGTTGTTGGTGTCTCCAGTTCAAAGCGGTCATCAGCGCCTGCAATCGATTTTACTTTTAACCAAGCCGAACCTGCCCAGACACTGATCCGGGTGACGACTCCTTTATCCTTTTTCAGCTCCGTGAAGCTGACATCTGAATTTTCACCAATCGTTACGACATCCTGTTCTGCTCCGCCTGCAAGTTGAAGAACTACTTTGGACTTCGCTCCAGTCGTAATCCGATCCCCTTGATTAATACTCATCTTCTTAAACACTTGGAGAGGCTTCTTGCCCCCTACTTTCTCGACTAGAACTTTACCTTTCCATTCGGTAACAACTGCTGCACGAACTAACTTAGCTGCTGCGGCAGTTGTTTGTATGCTTACTCCACCACAAATGGCGGCAAACAACATCACAAAGGACAACACGATACAAGTTACTCGTTTCATTCGTATACGCCTCCTTACTTATTTATCGGCTGTGATGGATCATTGTTCAAGATCTTAAGCACTCATTTATATTCGCTTTTTCAGATATTCGTCTCGCTGCAGCTCAAACACCATGACAGGCTCTGACTTGCCTTTGAGCGTCATCGGGCCAATCGTCCGCAATGGATAAGAATCCGCTATGCGACTCGCTGCATTCGGGCCAATTAACAACTGCCCTGGTCCCGCCTTAGACTCCAGCCTTGCCGCAATATTTACCGTGTCCCCAATCGCAGTGTAATCCATGCGCAGTTTTTCAGACCCGACGTTCCCCACTACAGCTTCACCGCTTTCAAGTCCTACCCCAAACCGAACGATAATTCCTGACTCACGCTCTAGCTTTTCTTGCAGTTCACAAGCTTGAACAAGCAGCTCTGCAGCAGCTTCAACGGCTCGTTCTGCATGCTGCTCCATACAATTAGGCGCCCCAAATATAGCCATGACACCATCTCCAAGAAATTTATCCAGTGTACCTTCAAATCGGAATATAGTATCCGTACATAAGTGTAAATACTTATTTAAAATAGCTATCGTCTGCTCCGGAGGAAGCTGCTCCGACAGCGGCGTAAATCCCCTCATATCAATGAACATCACCGTTATGTCCATACGGTTGCCACCAGGTTTAATGGGTACTTGGGATTCTAACAGCTGTTTGACCACCTGTGGAGATACATACCGGCCAAACAAATGTGTGACATGCTTTCTTCCCCTTCGTTCCTCTTCACTTCGCTTGACTGCGGCGATCATGTATCCCAAAATCATACCTATCCAACCGTATAGAAAAGGAATATAGACCGATTTCCATTGAAAGCATACATAACCAAACACTACATAGGCGCCAATCATCAACATGATCATTCCCATCCCGCGAATTCCCCGCAGCATGTGGCCGCTTGCAAAGGCCAGCACTACAGCAAGAAGAATGACCAAGAACGCCGCAACTTTTGGGATCTCTTTATAAAAATGTCCTTCTACTAAGGACTGGATCATGTTGGCATGCACTTCAAGCCCATGCAGAGGCAAAGAGCGGCTAATCGGAGTCATGTGCATATCCCCTAAAGATCTAGAGGAAGGTCCGATGATTACGATACAATCTTTGTAATATTCAGGTTCAATATTACCGAACAGCACATCTGCAAGGGATTGTCGGTCATAACCCTCTGTTACAGTTGATTTATCGTCATAAGCGGATGAATAAAAATCAACTGTCACCTGATTCCACCCCTCTGTCGGGATATCCGCTCCTCCACGTTTCCAGCTTCGGCTGCTTTCCTCCCATTCGATCCGCTGATCGACTGGAAGCAGCTCATTAGCCAGCAACACATCAATAGAAGGAATCCAATTTCCTGACTCATCCGGGAGTCCTATAGTCAACTTGCGAATCACACCATCTTTATCCGGCATTACATTGGCGTGCCCTACCTGCTTCGGGTTAACGCGCAGCGTTGCTGCCGGTCTATCAATTCTGGTTATGTTCATTCGATTCGCATAGTCCTGGAGCGGCGGGAAATTGACTTGCAATGGAACATATACTTGCGGCCACTTGTTTATCGTGGCAGCTAACTCTTCATCATCAGATAAGTCAGCAGAGGGTTCTAGCATCAGCAGATCTAGCAATACCGATTTGGCGCCTGCATTCATTAGCTGCTCAATCAATTGAGCATATATAGACCGAGGCCATGGATATGCGCCAAGCTGTTGAATGGAATAATCATCGATTGTGATCAACTTAATACGATCATTCGGTGAGCGTTCCTGCTCTGTTTTGAGTAGGAGTACATCTCGAACAGCATTTTCACCCATTCGAAACAAGCCGCCGTGTCCCATCAAGGTCATCGACAAGCTCAACACAATCGTTATCGTGGTAACTACAACTATAGAAAACGCTTTCTTACGCATCCGCAATTCCTTTCGCTTGCTTATTTAATAAGTATAAGGACATGCTTCTCAGGAACGCATACTTTTACTTTATTCAACATTTGTAATATTCATTGTAAAATGAAAAGGTAATTTGTGCAATTTGATGATGCACATTTCGACGCTTATCCGTATAAAATGTAAAAACCCCGCCATTGGCGGGGTTTTGGTTGGTTGTTCTCTCTCTAAATGTTATCCTCGTATGAATAGCAGATTAGTTGAAAGGCGCATCAGCAATTCTGATGGAATCTGTAGGACATCCGTCAGCTGCGTCTTGCAGATCATCAAACAAATCTTCCGGAATTACTGTAATGCCTTGATTGTTATCTCCATTGAAGATAACTTCTGCCAATCCCTCATCATCATAATCATAGATGTCCGGAGCTGTAGCTCCGCAAGCGCCACATGCGATACATGTGTCTTTATCAACCCAAGTGTATTTTGCCATTGGTTAGTTCCCTCCTGTTATCAGTACAGATCTTCTTGGTTCCTCCGTAATCAATATAATACAAACAGGGGTGAAATTCAAACGATTTCCAAGTTTTATCCAACAAAAATGCTAGACTACATATAGCTTTGACACCCCTGTCACCCATAAATCAAAATGATCGTGACACCAGTCTCAAATGACAAAATTGGGGGTACTATACATGGACTATGACGTTTGATATGTTAACTTATGATTTTTTGTCTCCTTGCTCCCAATCTCTTAGAAAATCAGTTTGCAAAGACGTGCCCCGCCGCCGATGGTTGCGAAGAAGTGTAGAAGGGTCTTCTCCTACCATCCCTAACGTAATAAGCGAGCTTTCACCGAACTTATCCCTTATTTTGTCCATTGTTTCATTTAATTTATCCTTCTTTGGCTGCTGTTCATACTCAAATAAATCCAATTGCACGGCCGCTTCCTCTTTGGAAACCAAGTTTTGCCCTGTGATACCGAGCAATCGGATGGGATCGCCTTTGTTCCAGTGCTTCTCATATAGCCGCCAAGCTTCTTCCATAAATCTACCAGTATCATCTGATGGCACATCGATGGTTACCGAGCGCGTTATCGTCTTCATATCCGGATTACGTATCGTAAGCTGAATTGTATGTGCCATCAGCGCTTGCTTACGCATGCGCCTCGTCACTTGATCAGCAAGATTAAGCAGCACCCTTCGTACCTCTTCATCAGTTCCAATATCTTGCGGCAGCGTTGTCGTATGACCAATCGATTTGCTCTGTTCCCGTTCAGACTTAACCAATGAATGGTCCAGTCCATTCGCCGCCAGTCTCATTGCATCACCATATACGCCAAAAGTGTGGTGAAGCCGTTCAATGTCCGCATTGGCTAATTCTCCAATCGTACGAATCCCCATCTTGAGCAACTTATCGGCGGTCTTCCGACCGATACCAAACAATTCATGACACGGCAGCGACCATAGCAGCTTCGGAACTTCCCGGATACGCAGCACAGTGATACCATTAGGTTTCTTCATATCCGATGCCATCTTGGCAAGCAGCTTATTGGGAGCTATTCCGATCGAACAGGGAATACTTAGCTCTTCTCGAATCCGCTGCTGTAGTTCTGCGGCAATCTGATGCGGTGTTCCAAATGTCTTGGATCCGGTTATATCCATATAACACTCATCAATAGATACAGCTTCGACAAGGGGAGTATATGAATTGGCGATTTCCAGAAACGCTCGGGAATAACGGCGATATAAATGAAAGTCTGGCTGAATCAGAATAAGCTGTGGGCAAATTCGCTCTGCTTGCCTCACAGTCATACCTGTTCGAATTCCAAGACCCCGTGCTGCATAAGAACAAGTCACAATAATCCCTTTTCTCAGCTCAATACTGCCCGCAACTGCTGTTGGCTTCCCTTTATACGTATCTGGATCTTCTGCTTCATGGACAGAGCAGTAGAATGCATTCATATCCAGATGTAAAATGACACGGCCTTTGGTCGGATAATATTGACGGACATCTTGATGGTGATCTTCTCTGCCAGAACTCACTTTATTCACCGCCTTCCTTGTTCATTAATGTTTCCCTTTTTATTTTATCGGATTATACGCTTGATGTGCATCTCTTTTCCCGAAATAAACATCATCTGACCTCGTAATACGACATCGTGTGATCGCGTTAATGAAATAAACTCATTACAAAAGCAAGATCGCTCTATACAATCTTAAATCGAATGCTATAATAGGAAAATAATTGTAT
This sequence comes from Paenibacillus sp. ACRRX, assembly GCF_022346885.1. GTDB lineage: Bacteria > Bacillota > Bacilli > Paenibacillales > Paenibacillaceae > Paenibacillus_B. Next base: position 314,826 of record NZ_JAKRNK010000001.1, on the reverse strand, counting down.
CCGGTTCATCCTCGCACGAACTGAAGGAGGTTTATCGCATGTCCAAATCTATCGCCATATTCGACACGACCCTTCGGGATGGTACACAGGGCGAAGGCATTAGTCTCTCCGCTGACGACAAAATTAAGATCGCACGCAAACTTGATGCCCTAGGCGTTCACTATATTGAAGGCGGGATTCCAGGCAGCAACGGCAAAGATATAGAGTTTTTTAAGCGTGTTCAATCTTATAATTGGCAGGCCAAGCTAACGGCCTTCGGCAGCACAAGACGCAAAGAGTCACGAGCAGAACAAGACACCGGCTTAAACCGGATAATCGAAGCGCAGGTCCCTGCGGCCACGCTTGTTGGAAAGTCATGGGACTTTCACGTGCACACCGCTTTGCAGACAACACTCGATGAGAATCTAGCTATGATTGCGGACTCCATCGCTTATTTGAAGCAGGCGGGCCTTGAAGTGATGCTTGATGCTGAGCATTTCTTCGACGGCTACAAACACAATCCTGAGTATGCGCTGGCTGTTCTGAAGCAGGCCGAGCAGGCAGGTGTAGACTGGGTCGTGATGTGCGATACAAATGGGGGTACATTACCGAATGAGATCTCTGACATTGTGCATGGCGTGTCACAAACCGTACAGGTAAAGCTTGGCATCCACACGCACAACGACTGTGAATTAGCCGTAGCTAATGCTTTAGCTGCCATTTCAGCAGGAGCACAGCAGGTTCAGGGCACGATCAATGGCTACGGTGAAAGATGCGGCAATGCCAATCTGTGCTCAATTATCCCTACCTTACAGTTAAAGATGGGATATGATTGCCTGCACAACAACAAGCTCCGCGATTTAACAAGCGTGGCACGCTATGTTAGTGAGATTGCAAATGTGCATATGCCTGTTAACCAGCCTTATGTTGGCAATGCTGCTTTTGCTCACAAAGGTGGCATTCATGTATCCGCCATCCTAAAGGATCCCCGTACCTACGAGCACATTCAGCCAGAGCTTGTAGGCAACACACAGCGCGTGCTTATGTCTGAGTTGGCAGGGCAGAGCAATGTCTTATCCAAGGCACAGCAGCTCGGTTATGAGCTTGATGCCACGAACCCGGATACACGCTCTATTATGGAGCGTATTAAAGACCTCGAGCATCAGGGCTATCAGTTCGAAGGTGCTGACGCCTCGTTGGAACTTCTGCTGCGGCAAGCAACTGGCGTTGAGCAGGAGGCATTTAAATTTGAATCGTTTAAGATTATTAACGAGAAGTCCCAAGACCGCTCGGTAGGCTCTGAGGCAATCGTGAAGCTTACAATTGATGACGAGACGATATATATGGCAGCTGAAGGCAACGGCCCTGTTAACGCGCTCGATAACGCGCTGCGCAAGGCGTTAGAGCGCCATTATCCATTTATTCATGAGATGCACTTAACGGACTACAAGGTACGTGTGCTGGATGAAAACGACACAACAGCAGCCAAAGTTCGTGTCTTGATTGAATCCACTGATTTCGTGAATACATGGAGTACAGTAGGGGTATCTTCCAATGTGATCGAAGCAAGCTGGGAGGCTCTTGTAGACAGTATTCGTTATGCATTAATCGACAAGGAGAGGCTGTCAACCAGCTCCGAACGCAAAGAACATCATGGCATAGTGAACCACTAATGCCTCTAATACAAACACCGCCTTCGGAGCAAACTTCCGAGGCGGTGTTATTTGTATAGTTCCTGATTATTGATCCTCAATAACTTTTTTTATTGCCTTTTCCATCTCATTGGCAGGTCTCATGCCTACAAATATTTCCCGCACAACGCCATTGCGGTCTATAAGAATGTTCGTTGGGAAAGCAATACCGTTATACTTCTTAAACACTTCACCTTTGGAGTCCGTTAATATGGGGTTAATAAGACTGAACTCATCCACAAACCCCTTTGCATCTGCTAACGAGTCATTAGTAGTCACATTCACAGAATACATGTCCAATTGCTGCTTGTATTTGGCATATAACTTCACCAAATCAGGTGCCTCAGCCTTACATGGACCACACCAGGATGCCCAGAAGTTAATAAACACTGGCTTACTGCGTTTGCCGCCAACTTCATAATTGTCATTCCCCTCTAGACTTGACAACTTAAAGCTAGGCGCCATGTATCCGACACGAGGAGACTCTTGAGTCGAAACAACTGCCGATTGAGCGGAAGCAGAATCGGTGTTCCCCGTTATTCCACTGTTGTTCACTACACCTAATACGATTAGGACAACAGTTAGAATCAATATGCCCGTACTTTTTCTCATGCCATCGATGTCCTTTCCATTTTAACAGGTTACCTATTCATTATTTTACCCGTTTTATCACAGAAATACGACTGCCCTTGGCCTCTTATTTACACTTGTATTTATAATGCTTGAGATTAACACAAGAATGACTTATCAAGCCTAAAGAGTGACAGGAGCTATTGATTGACGACTTACTTTAGGACACATATGATTAAAACATATGTGAAGGATGACTAAAGGAGGATATGTATGCGGCAGACTGACATACAAATTAGCGATCGTGCGCATCAGCAATTGCTGGAGCATGCTCTAACACATGCCCCTGAGGAGTGCTGTGGCCTCTTGCTGCGCAGCCATGCCAATGCACCATTGGTATACCATACATATGAGGAGCTTACAAATGCAGCGTCGAATCGTACGCATACGTTTCTGCTGGAGCCGAATCAGCTTATTGACCTTGTATATCGGTATCCCAAATCCATGTGGGACATCCTATTTGTACACTCACACCCCTTAACTCCTCCTACCCTGTCAGCCACTGATATCCAGGGACTTGCCTTATCCGCGCGACTCTTTAATGGGATATTTATCGTATCGCTTCAGCATGGAAGCGAGCATCCTAGCTACGCTTGTTACGAGTTATAGAACTGCGACTCAAACAAAGTGCAAAGTCACCCCACATCAGAGATCCTTAATATTGGCTGAGATACATGTACAATTCACGCAATGTTGTCACCCGCCGTGCCACTGCTTGCTCTACAAATTGTATCCATAATGCCCCCGTTGCCTGTGCATCGTACAATGCATGATGACGTCTCTCGTTCTGGATTCCAAGCAGATTAGTCAATGAATCCAAATCCAACTGCCTTTGCTGCGGATACAACCACCTGGCTACCAACATAGTGTCCAGCATCCGATACTTCCATGACTGCTTATGATAGCGCCATAATGCCGCTCTTAGAAATGCTTTATCATGACCACTCGCGTGTGCAATCAGAATTCGGCCATCAACGAAGCTGCTGAATCTCGTTAAACCTTCGCCTACCGACACCGCACTCACAGCATCAGCATTCCTAATTCCAGTCAATTCTTCGATGAGCACTGGAATAGGAATACCTGGGTTCACGACCGTATAGAATGCCCCTGCACCAGCTTCATCCGACACCCATTGTGTACCATTAATATGCCAGGCACCAAAAGAAATAATTTCATCTGCATGTGGTTCAAAACCTGTCGTCTCCAGATCAATTACTGCAATTGGCAGCTCTAATAGTGGAATATCAAGTAGTTGGGCACGCCCTTTCATGCCGACTCCTGATTTCTGCTGCTTGGCTAGGGAGCGTTCATAAGCGTATCTAGCTCCCATTGTATGCAGTTCTTGCTGCGTCGTGACGTGAAGCGACTCTACATCAGGCTTATCACTTGCCGGAGGCATAGAGGATGGCGAAGGCCCTGTAATCCTGGTACGCGCGCGCAGACGTTCAAGCCAAGCCGGACCACTTCTTCTTTCATCATTTCTCATTTGTATACCTCCGCTCCAAATGTCTAAGCCATTTCGTTATCGCATGTGAATTTTGTTTAAGTGCCATCTTTCGTGCAGGCGGCAACACAGCGGGATCTACCATGCCAGAACAATTCCACCATCCATCTGCTTGATATCCACCTGCCTGCCACCTGCTCAGCAGCACATCATCCCACCATTGATACACTTCGCTAACAGCTGCTTTAATTGATACATCATCGAGCAGATGTGCTATCGCTATTGCAGTTTGCAGGCGCTCTCTTGTTGCCATCGATCGATTCAGCCTGCCGCTTATCCACATACTACTTCTTGCCAGCTGTGCTATGGGCACATAGGCGCGGTATTTTATATCAAAAAGACCCGCATTTACACCATATCGTTCACAAATCAACTGCCCAAAGGTGTTGTGTGCACGCTTGCGATGAAGCAGGTTGCTTACGATAGCTTTGTTCAATTCATAGCCGTGTTGCTCATGGATTTGTTGAAGGTGTGCACGCCATTGCTGCTCAAGGCACGTCTCACCAAAGCACGTTCTCATATCAAGCGACATCGAAAAGTAACGCATGTTCTCCCAATTCAGATGCTGGGTCCAACATTCTATACGCTGCCGCCATTCTGATATTGAGCCACGCCATTCTGCTTCGCTTGCCAACACTTTACCCGAGCAGGGCGGAAATCCAAGACGTGCCAGCAGTTTCGTGTATACACTCCCCCACTTGTCAAAATAGATAGCAGCACCTGCTTGTTGGTCAGCAGGAACATCAGCCCATAACAGACCGTGATCCTGGTCACTCCACGGGGTCATCTCTCTGCGCCCCCCACTGCCAAATAGCACGCAAGCGTAGGCCGCAGGCGGCGAACCGCATCCATTCTGCCGCAGCAAAGTCTCGACTTGCAATGCCGCAGCCTGATAAAATGCGTCTATAATTAAAGTAACCATCTCATATCGTGCAGTAGCTGAAATTCGACTAGAATCCATCAAAGCACTCTGCTCATTCTGCGCCCCTTGGCATTCGCACAAATACTTATCAGTAGGTAAAGGAGGGCTCGAAGTATCGGAATCAGCAACAAGTGAAGAGGCCATCCATTCCGTCCTTACTTGTAACCAGAATTGAATTCGATCTTCAAATAACGTGTAAGGGTTATGCATAATCCGTTCCACCCAAGGCTTGGCTAACTGTTCTCCCTGCGACAGAGCATGATTTTGATTATCAAACATGCAGCACCGCCTTTATGTCATATTATATAACATATGTTTTCGATTATTGATGATTATTATAAGCAAAACCGGTCCATTTTGGCAATTGAAATGTATTATTAGTTTCATACAACCATAAACAATATCACTTTCTTATTTTACGTTATATTATCTGACATAAATAAAAACCATTACGTTTGACTGTATGGTTTGTTATGCAGTATCATAGAATAGAAGTAAGCATTATTACCAAGAAGTATTTACAACTTGAATTATGGTGTGTATATTGGAATCTTTCTTGTTCTATTTGAATTCGTGATCGGTATCACATCCGAAGCCATCCAGATCAGAAAGGTTACATAGCGCACTAGAGTGAATCGAGGTGAGGTAACGATGGGGATACGCAACTTTTTCGTATCGGCGAACTAGCTCGGGTCGCGTCCGTAAGTCAACGAACAATTGATTATTATACTTCAATCGGACTCATACAACCCGCTACACGCACCGATACCAATTATCGGTTATATCCTTACGAAACGATAGAGCGTCTCAATCGTATTAATCAATTAAAGCAAGAGAAGTATTCTTTAGAAGAGATCAAAGAATACTTTAGGCAGCTTAAGCAGATCGCAAGCGAATCAGATCTTGCCAAACGCCTAACTGACCTGCAGGTTCACCTACAGCAAGTAGAACGTGAGGCCAAGGAACTGAAACCAATGCTCGAACAATTAAAGCCTAAGCAGGCTAAGTCCTTATTCCAACGGATTGGCCCTCAAAGCGCAGCATGTATCGAGGTATTGGTTGCCTTGCTTGATAAGCAGCAGCATTTGCTTTAAAGACTATTTATGAATGGGACACGAAGGAGGCTTCTCAATGTTTTTTCACCCTATGGATTTTTTAATTCTCATCGCGTTTGGCCTGTCCATCTGGGCTCAATTCCGAGTAAAGGGTACATTTACACGCTGGTCTGAGGTACGCGTCATGAGTGGTATGACAGGCTACGACGCTGCACGACGAATGCTGGACTCTAACGGATTGCATGATGTACCTGTTGAACCTGTTCAAGGAACATTAACAGACCACTATGATCCGATCAAACGAGTCGTTCGTTTGTCGGAACCTGTATACTATGAAAGCTCTATCTCAGCAATATCTGTTGCTTGTCACGAAGTAGGGCACGCCATTCAGCATCAGCATTCCTATCCGATGCTCGTCCTACGTCACCGGATGTTCCCGGTCGTTAACTTTGCATCCGGAGTTGCACCATTTTTGTTAATCGCAGGTTTCTTGTTTAATGCAATGAACCTTGTTGGTGTAGGTATTATCTTTTTCTCCGCAGCCGTTGCTTTCCAGCTCGTTACACTCCCCGTGGAGTTTAATGCCAGCAACCGAGCTCGTGAGTTGATGATTTCGGAAGGCTTTATTACCAACGAAGAAGAACGAGGTGTCGCTAAAGTGTTAAATGCCGCAGCATTAACATATGTTGCTGCAGCGCTCATCTCATTACTTGAACTTATCAAGTACATTATGATCTTCACTAGCAACAGGGATTAAGTCCCTATACAGCAAGAAGCCCCCAAGCATGTATTGATCATGCTTGGGGGCTTCTTTGTTATTACTGATGTGAGGATGGTTGATTATGCACATTAAAGTATTCCAACAAAAAGCGATGAAACGTCTTTGCCACAAGCGGAAGCTTCTCATCTGCTCGACGAATAAGCCCAATTGTCCTCATGACTTGAGGCTCCGAAATCCGAACTGCAACCGGCTGCAGCTCTGTCATATGTTTTAATGCCATATCAGGCAGCAGACTGACACCCATTCCTGCCGCAACCAAACCACGAATTGTGTCCGTTTCTTCACCTTCAAAACCGATATGGGGAGTAAAACCCGCCTTGATACAAGCATCCCACACTAGCGGACGAAGTGAATAACCTTGACTGAACAGTACAAATGTATCATCTTTAAGCTGCGCTAGACGAATTTCTTCTTGCCCAGCTAGCGGATGCGTAGGAGGAAGGATTGCATACAGTTGCTCCGTTAACACAACTTCACCGTCAACCTGATCACAATCTTCCGGGAAAGGAGAGATAAACGCAAGATCAACCTCTGCTCTAACAATATCCCTAATCAATGAAGGATACATCCCTTGTTTAAAACGAAACTTCACGTTAGGATGAAGCTTGCGGAATGCCGCCACGACAGAAGGAATAAGGTGAACCCCCAGACTGTGCGGGAAGCCAATTCGAATTTCCCCTAATTCAGGGTCCATAAATTCTTGAACTTCCTGTACCGCTCGATCCAGCTCCTTCAGAATGACTTCTGCTCTTTTTAGAAAGAGCTGCCCTACTGGCGTCAGCTGGAGGTTACGACCTTTCTGCAAAAACAATTTAACGCCAAGCTCTTCTTCCAACTGATGAATTTGGCGGCTAACTGCGGATTGTGCCACATGCATCTCTTCCGCAGCCTGTGTGACATGTTCCTTTTGCGCTACTTTGACAAAGTAGTGTAACTGCCTAAGCTCCACGACAATTCAACGCTCCGTTCTGTATTATGCTCCTACTTTTGCATCCAACTGTTCGAAATGCACGCCAATCTACTAATACCACCTTACTTGCGATGAATCCACCGCATTAAGCCGTACACGACAAAACCGGCTGCAAGTCCGCCCAAGTGTGCACTCCAGCTGACATTGCTCATCAGAAACGACTGAATAATGCCTAAACCTAAAATAATATATAACGTCTTGCGTGAAGCCTCATCCAGTGCCCATCGTTGAAATAAAGCAATAAAGAAATACGCACCGTACAGACCGTAAATAGCGCCTGACGCGCCGGCAGACAGCGTCCCCCATTCAGATAACCATACGCTCACCGCACTCCCAAGAACACCACTCGCCAGATACAGCACTGCATACTTAAAGCTGCCAAGAGCCTGTTCGATCGGGGGTGCAAAAACATACAAGGCAAACATATTAAACAATAAATGGTCAAAACCGATATGAAGGAACATAGATGTGAACATACGCCATGTCTCATGCACGTACGGTTCTTCTTTCCACATCGCTCCAAATCGGAGAAGCGTCTCTCCGTCCTTCGAACCACCGCTAATCGCTAAAACAATAAACATGATTATGTTCGCCAGCAGTAAGAGCGTTGTCACAGGATACTGCTTCACATAAGTCCGCCATTTCTCATAGCGAATAAAGATCATAACGTCTTTAGCTCCTTTACGTTAACATCGTTCTCACAGGTGTGTGCAACTGATAGCACAGCAACATTGGACAATGTATGATGTCACCCCTTATAATAAAGGGGGTTTACCAAATATTAGCCCCTATCGCAAGGAGGTTTCCGTTAATGACAACAGAACGCACTGGTGTTGCCACACTTAAAGGCAACCCAATTACACTTATCGGCACACAACTACAACCAGGTGATCAAGCGCCAGACTTCCAACTTAACAAGTCGTTAGTGGACACCGTAAGTCTCAATGACTTCACTGGCAAGATCAAATTGATCAGCGTAGTGCCATCAATCGACACAGGAGTATGCGACATGCAGACTCGCCGTTTTAACGAAGAAGCAGCCAAGCTTGGCGATCATGTCGCTGTATTGACAGTCAGCGCAGACTTACCAATGGCCCAAGCACGCTGGTGCGGCTCTGCCGGAGTCGATAAGCTCGTTATGTTGTCCGATTATAAAGACAATAACTTCGGTGCTGCATACGGTGTTCTGATCAAAGAACTTCGCCTTGATATGCGCTCGATTTTCGTATTGGATGCAGACAACAAAGTAACTTATGTTGAATACTTAAGCGAAATGACAGAGCACCCGAACTATGAAGCAGCACTTGAAGCTGTTCGTGGACTTCTGTAAGGAACTACAATACAAAAGCGAGAGAAGGGTTTCGGCTCTCCTCTCGCTTGCCTTATTTCCGAATAATCAGCCCTTAATAACGTTAGCAGACATCTTCTTATCAAGAATCGCGAATAGGTCCAGCACAACGCGATAATTAGCTCCCAGATCCCCCATACCACCACGAGAAGCGGAATAAACATCTACTGCTGTCTTGGCAGGACTAACAGAAATAACAGACACTGTAATATCCATCACACGCCCCATGGCTGTACGCTTCTCCATCGTAATTTCACCTACAGATGGAACTTCATGCAGTATCTTGTACCCTTGAATCTTCTTCAGCGTAGATGTAACCTCTGCCCAAGCCTTGTCTTTCGATAATTGGTAATAATGCGTTTTCAATTTCGGGTCTTTGGCACGGTCACTGCTCGATTCAAAGCTTCGAACAATCCCTACCAGAGTTCTTTTGAGTGACAAAAGCGTGTTCCTCCTTTATTCGACTGCCGTTGCTCACTTATGTATAGTTTATCATTGAAAGCCTATAGAAGGAAAGTGCAAAACCTCACGATCACCAAAATGGTTACGTTATGTGTATTAAAAAAGCCTTCAACATGAACAATGTCCATATTGAAGGCGCTTCATGAAAAGGTAACCCGCTAATGCCGTTCGGCTTTAATGTTTCTGAACCTGCTCTAGCAGGTGGGTGTCCGCAAAGGCGCCTTTGACTACTCTAACAAGAGAGCTTGTCAGTAACGACTCAATATTGAACTCCCGGGAAACAAACATTGGTTCAAAACAACGAAAACCGTGACGCACATCGCAGGATGTTCCTTTATTATAGTGTTCTTTTCGACAAAAGTAAACCCAAAGCCAGGTCGAAATTATTTCAACTCATCTTTAATCGTGCCTTCTTCGGCCGCTTCCTCTTCATCCTTCGCATTCAGCTTTTCTTGCTGATCCTGCATCTTCTGATACGTTGTGTAGAAGTTAAAGAATGCGTAATAAGCGATAATGGAGCCCGCGAAGAAAATAAAGATAACGGGCCACTTCATGCCAAAGTACAACAGCATCCCACTTACAACAGCAGTTAGCACAACTCTTACTGGACGGAACAACGTCAGTAAGATACTGTTCTTTAATATCTGGAACGTCTTCATATGGTAATGTGAAACCATCGAGAAGAAGTTAAATAACGACACAAACAATACAATCAACAAACCTAACATCACATAGCCAACTACTTGCAGCGTTTGGAGCTGGGTCATGTAGACAGTATAGTCAATATACATAATAACAAACAACAATGTATAGAAGAAACCACCAATCATCGCTTGCTTGTAATTATCTTTGTAGGACTTAAAGAACGTTTTTACAAGCTTAGCATCCGTGTCCCCCATTACCCATTTACGTGCCACAGAGAACATTGCAGCGGTTGCAGGGAACAATGTAAACGGTGCCGCAATTCCCATCATCCAATTCATCTGCAGCGATTCATTGGCCAGATTACTCTGTAATACTAACAACTTCGTTACCATAAAAAAGAAAAACGGGGACGAACAAAGCAACCACAATATGTTCGTTACCGAGAATCGCATGATCCATTCGGATATGCGGTAAAACCCACCCATTATCCCACGATATTCCAAAACAAACTCCTCCTCCTACACATCCTGTCCCTTTAACTATAATACAAACGCGAAGTGTAAGCCAGTGCCTAATTTAACACAATTGGGTTATGGTCTAAGCCGAATAAACGTCTAGACCATATGATGTATCGTGTTAGATGAGTTTAGATTTAAGGAGGTTACAATATGAGTCAAGTCGGTTTTGGTGGCGGGTATGGCGGCGGTTGCGGTGGAGGTCTGTTTACTTCCGCAGGTTCTATCCTCGTACTTTTTATTTTACTTGTTATCATAAGCCGTTCCATTTTGTACTAAATGGATAACTTTGCGGCACTCCTCTGGGGAGTCGCAGTTCAAAGGAGAAGGCAACTCGCCTTCTCCTTTGAATTATCAGGCTAGATTCGTCTGCCCTGTTATGCCGATACCATATGATTAGTATTAGCATCAAATGAGCTAACTACATCTTTTAAGTCCCCCATAAACTCAAGCTTTAATGCTTGACAATGCCTAAAATCATCCGGAGTAACCATCTCAGCTTCTTTACTCATTAAACGCAAGCCGCACTCCTGAAATAACGCAGCAATAAATTGTGAACAGAAATACGCATTTTTGCGGGCGATCGGAATTCTCAAAGCAATTCCCAGCAAGCCCAGAAAATTATATTTATAATGATGCTCATTTCGTTCTATATCTTGAATACGACTGCGAAATCGATTGTACACCTCAAGACTCACCGTACAGCTATACAATGCACATCTAGTCCGGCGTGACTGCGAACGAATAAGATCACCCATGACACGTTCACGCACAAATCCGCCAACAAAAGGATTCACCGGGTCTTTTCGACCAAAGCTGAATACCTCATTTAACGATTCATCCAAGGCTACGGAGGCATGATTCATGGGATGCCTGGTATACATCTTAATCACCTGCGAGAACAAAGTCCCAGTATCAGTTAACAGCACATAAATACGTTTTTGTTCCAATGTTCGTCCACCAACTTGTCGTCAATAATTAATATTATTGTAAATGAATAAGACAGCTTCAGATACAATCTTAAGACGTAAATGGTTCTCGACCATAGTCGGGGAAGCAGTGCTGTTATATTGTACTTTATGCGCATTTGCGTACATATGTACTGCTGCGAAACAAATAAAAAAGACAGTTCCCGAAGGAACTGCCTATTTCACTTGTAATATTATTCAGAATCAGGCGTGCGACGCGGCTCACGATTCTCATATGGACGACGCGGACGACGATCTCCGCTTCCACTGCGATCGCTGCTGCTGCGTTCGCCACCACGGTCACTCCACTCACGACGTCCACCGTTGTCACGGCTGCCACCAGAACCGCCACCGTAGCCTCCACGGTTGTTGTTATCGCGGCTGCCGTAGCCTCCACGGTAACCACCACCACCGCCACTGTTGCCTTGACGACGGTCTCCATCGCCACGTGGAGCACTGGAGCGTCCACGTCCGTATGGAGCGGATACTTTACGACCGCTAGTGCGAACATCAGGCTTGCGACGTTTCGCACGAATCGGATCTTCCGGTGTTAATTGAACTTGAACGTCCTTCTTCTCACCTGTCAACAACTTGAATGCTGCTGAAAGAAGCTGTACGGAATCATATTGCTCAAGCAATTGAATTGTAATTGCTTTGTATTCATTAATCTCTCCAGCTTGAAGCACTTCAAGCAAACGCTCACCAACGATACGTTGCTTACCTTCAATCGCTTCTGCCAAGCTAGGCATCGGCTTACGGGAGATACGATGACGTGTAACACGCTCAATAAAGTGCATATGATCGATCTCACGTGGAGTTACGAAGGACCATGCGCTACCTTCTTTACCAGCACGACCTGTACGGCCGATACGGTGTACATAAGATTCTGGATCTTGTGGCAAGTCAAAGTTAATAACATGTGTAACGCCAGATACGTCAAGACCACGTGCAGCAACGTCTGTCGCTACTAGTACATCAATGCTGCCGTCACGGAATTTACGCATAACCGCATCACGTTGGTTCTGAGACAAGTCACCATGGAGACCATCTGCAGAATAACCACGTTTCTGCAACGCCTCTGCTAATTCATCGACACGACGCTTCGTACGACCGAATACGATCGCAAGCTCTGGAGATTCCATATCAAGCAAGCGGCTTAATGCGTCAAACTTATTCCGTTCGTTAACTTCAATATAAGATTGCTCGATAAGCGGAGCACTGATCTGCTTAGGCATAACGGACACATGCTCTGGGTTCGTCAAGAAAGTGTTAGCCAACTTCTGGATGTTAGGTGGCATTGTTGCGGAGAACAACATCGTTTGACGATTGTCTGGTACAAGCTTCAGAATGGAAGTAATATCTTCCATGAAGCCCATGTCCAGCATTTCATCTGCTTCATCCAATACTACAGTGTTTACATCATTAAGACGAATGGTCTTACGGTTGATGTGGTCAAGAAGACGACCAGGTGTACCGATAATGATCTGAGGGTTTTTCTTAAGGGCACGGATCTGACGTCCGATATCCTGTCCGCCATAGATCGGCAAAGAGCGGATGCCTTTAAAGCGGGACAATTTACTAATTTCTTCAGCAACTTGAATCGCAAGCTCACGTGTTGGTGTCATAATCAATGCAACTACGCGGTTCTCTTCTGGTTGGATCTTCTGGATAAGCGGAATACCAAAGGCGGCCGTCTTACCTGTACCCGTTTGCGCTTGTCCAATCATATCACTACCGGTCATCGCTATAGGTATTGCTTTTTCCTGAATTGGAGTCGACTCTTCAAACCCTAATTCTGTGATTGCTTGTAGAACTTTCGTTTCCAAGCCAAATTCTGCAAATGTCTTCAAAATTATTCAAGCTCCTTCATTGTGGACAATCCACAGCCATATCTGTATTCTTAAGTAGCGTGATCAATTGGTGACGAATGGCACATCGGGCCGGCCGTCTCATCATATACAATGCGAGGTGGAATACGGAATCGTTTCCCCCGCTAGTTCGTTCATGTGTACATTTCAGAAAAAAAAGCATACTCAAGAATATCCAACACATTATAACACAATCATAACGAGGAATACCAGTAAGGAACTCATTATTCCTACATTTTGGGGTGAAATGGTTTGAAAAGACTGCTCGAATGCTTCGTAATCATTATTGGAGGCGCACTTATTGCTTCTGCTTTTAACCTGTTTCTCGTTCCGCACCACTTCTTGAGTGGGGGCGTATCCGGTGTATCCATGATTACAAGTTATTTTACAAAATGGAATATCAGCATCCTTTATTTCGCATTTAATGTGCCGTTGATCATCTGGGGATGGTTCATTCTTGGACGACGGTTTGTTACATATAGCATGCTAAGCGTAGTATCGACTACTTTGTTCATCTCCATCATACCTGTTGTATCCATCTCCAAAGAACCGCTGCTTGCTGCTGTATTTGGAGGTACATTTGTTGGGATCGGAAGCGGATTGTCACTCCGAGTAGGAGGATCGTCAGGCGGTTTCGACATCATAGGTGCTATCGTTACCAAATTTCATGACTTTCCAATTAGCACCGTATCGGTATCCCTGAATGCAATGGTTATCCTCACCCATGGCATGCTAACGCAAAGCTGGGAATTAGCACTGTACTCCATGGTTTCGATTTTCACTACAGGTAAAGTGATGGACACCATTTATATTAACCACTATAAGGTCACTGTATATATCATTACAGGCAACAAAGATTTACTATTGGAGAAAATGTTAAGCCTGCCTCATGGTATTACCGTCATTAAAACACGCGGCGCATTTTCTGAAATTGAGCGAGACATGTTGATGACCGTGACAACGCGGTATGAATTACAGGATCTGAAGCGCGTTATTAAAGAGGCTGATCCCAAAGCTTTTGTGAATATTGTAGAAACGGTTGGGATTATGGGTAACTTCCGAAGACCTAAACATACTTAGATTACATACATAAGTATTATTACCACACACATAAGAGCTGCCTGTTACGTCACCATTAATGACGACTAGGCAGTTCTTTTTTTATACTTCCATTTAATAATACAGCAAATCGTTAATGCCTAGATCATTCCCCATACAACTTTGTTCTCATAGTTTTCATAGAGGTATGAGCACTTAAATGCTTCCCATCTCGTCCGAATGAACGGAACTTATCATAATTTAATAGAAAAGCCGTTCCCTGCCTACAACAGGAAACGGCTTGCTTATTTATATGGAATGTAATACGAATCAACTACTGAGACAGGCGTGTCGCAAGCTCATACAATTCCATATTAAACTCTTTCTTTGTATTAACAACAAGATCAATGTCGGTTGCAACCAATTGACCGTTAATGATACCACAGCCTTTGCCAGAGATACCTTCCATCAAGCTTCGTACAGCAAAGTCGCCCAAGCGGCTTGCCAAAATACGGTCAGCCGGTGTCGGCGCGCCGCCACGTTGAATGTGGCCTAGTACCGTAACACGTGGTTCAATCGAAGGTACACGTTCGATGATGCCGTTGCAAATATCTTCACCTTTGCCCACGCCCTCTGCAACAAGTACAATGCTATGGCGTTTGCCGCAATCGAAGTTGTACTTCATACGTTGAGACACCTCGTCAATGCTGAACGGCACTTCTGGCACAAGGATTGATTCAGCACCACTGGCAAGACCCGCATACAATGCGATGTCGCCACAATGACGACCCATAACCTCGACAACAGAAGAACGCTCGTGAGAGCTCATCGTATCACGAAGCTTGTTAACTGCGTCTACAACTACACTTACGGCCGTATCAAATCCGATCGTAAAGTCTGTAAACGAAATATCATTGTCAATTGTACCTGGAAGTCCCATTGTTTTGATACCAAGTTTGCTTAACTTGTTGGCACCTTGGTAGGAACCATCACCACCGATAACGATAAGTCCATCAATACCATGAGAGCGAAGAATCTCTGCACCCTTCTCCTGACCTTCCGCTGTGCGGAACTCTTGGCAACGTGCTGATTGTAGAATTGTACCTCCGCGCTGAATGATATCCCCTACGCTGCGAATGTCCATTTGTCTAATATCATTGTTAAGCAAACCTTGGTAGCCCCGCTGAACCCCATATACCTCGATACCGTGGTACAAAGCGGTACGCACAACAGCGCGAATAGCAGCGTTCATCCCTTGAGAGTCTCCCCCGCTCGTAAGAACGGCAATTTTTTTAACAGCAGACATGATGTTTCCTCCCTCGTATCCTCTAGTCTAATACATATGTTTGCGAATCCAGCGACTGTTGATCCAGAAGAAAAGCCTCATTAAAGGACTACCCTTCATCAGCCGCTTGGAAACGTTAAGCACTTCTTTTTGTTCGCGCACTTTCGGATCGGACAAATAAAGAGCAAGCAGCCCTTCTATGATCATCCGATGGAAACGTGGATTTTCAAGCTGTTCCACACGCTCAATTGCGGTGTTCGCGAAATACTCAATGCGACGGATAACAGCGTCATTATTCTCGTAATAATTGCAGAAATTCAAATCTCCCCCGATACGGTCCTCTTCTTGATCAATTAAATAATCAAGTAAAATGTGAAGACCATTTACATAAGGAAAATAAGCGCTGCGAATCAACCGGGCTTGTCCTTCATCTGCATCTTCATTCACTGCCACTGCAAACAGTTGGAACATCCCCAACGTCGAACCTGTAGCAGCCGCAAACTCATTCCATTCAATCTCGGCATAACGGGACGCATATGGCTCCCACCAGTTCAGCAGGGCTGCCTCCCGATCATTACGATGGATATGCTTGTATATTTGCAATTCGGTGTACATACGAACAAGCGGAACAAGTTCATGACGTACAGATTCATAACCTGGTAATTGAGAAATGCAAGTTCGGCACTGCTTGACTAATGCGTGTAAATATCCACCGTCATCTTGTTCCTCACGCAGCGCATAATAATCAGCCAACTGCCCTTCAGGCTGAACGGCATCCAGCATCGATTGATGCAGTAGTCTAAAGTCCTCCGGGTCAAGAGAGGTGCTGCGATCACACAAATTGTCCAAATAATCGCTGATCGTCTGAAATGCTACAATAAGCGGAATCAACACCTGACGCTGATTCATATAAGGAGCAGCATACACAGCGCCACCTTCGCAATGGAATTGCTTGGTCGCGATGCTTGCCAATGCTTGTCTCTTCAATTCATCATCGGGAATCGAATGGGCGTGCTGCGTCCATCTGGCAAGCTCGGACCGAACTTCCGGCAATATGTATTTATATACGCGGTACATTAATCGAACAGGTTCTTGTGGCGCACCTTTTCGATACTGCCTCTGACGGTCCAATGACAGCCTCCGTTCTACACGCTATTCGTGGTTGTGTTGATGTTCTCATTTTAGCCAAAAACTATTATATTACGAAGTGACAGATTGCACAAACGTTCTATTCAATGGTGCATTTTGACATCTACGTCCTGCTGTGTGCGATACCACAAATGCAGATCGGTAATCATGCTGGCATGCTCCGCAATCTCGCTATTCAGTTGGCAGGACTGTGCAAAGTCATCCTCATCGTATAACGCTTCTTGCTTCGCAACAATAATACGTTCCAATTGCTTGATACGTTCTGGAATTCGCCCGCGAATCCCTTCCCATTGAGACAAGATCTGACTCTGCGCTTCGATGTCCAGTGACTCCCAAGGACAATGCAGCAAAGGCGTATGAATACCCAAGCGTTCATTCCATACAAAGTGTTCATTATCCATACCTCTAATGCTCCCCTCTAACACAGCAAGATCCATACGGCCTTTTATATTTCATATCCATATCGTAAATTCATACAGCCATCCAACAACATTCGTCCCGCTATTCCATCTTTCAGAACCATGTTATACTAAACCATATTTTATATATGAAATACGACTAATCTCATACCATATTATTCTTATACCTGCATCACCGTATCTCGTATTTACAAGTGTGAGCGAGGTTGGAAGGAGTTATGCATCATGACCAGTCAGCATCGTCGAGAGACAACCGCTCTGCGCGCCTATTCATTCGCAATCTTTATGACATCTGCGGTAATTATCTCGTACATGCCCTTGTACTTTAAGTCTCTTGGGTTCTCAAGCACCCAGATCGGCTTTCTGTATTCGTTAGGTCCACTTATTAGTATTGTATCAAACTTTATGTGGGGCGTCACAAGCGACCGCATGCAGACAATTAAAAAAGTTCTTCTCATTCTGTTAGCTGCACAGACCGCTATGACCCTGCTGCTTGGACTGGCTTCCTCTTATGGTGCTGTGATTGTTCTGCTGTGTGCGTTTAACTTTTTCTTTTATCCGATATATCCCTTGACGGATAGCTTATCCATAGTAACCACACAAATGCAAGGACGCAGCTTCATTGGTATTCGAGTGTTCGGATCAATTGGCTTTGCAGTATCTGCACTCGTATTTGGCTTTCTGATTGGCAAGCTGGGCGCATCCTATACGATATATGTCGTGTTCGGGCTAAGCCTGCTCTCGCTTGCATTGGCTTTTACAGTTGCTGATAAGCGCGCCTCCGTCAAGAAGATGGAGTTCGGTGGCTTATGGAACATTTTGAAGCAGCGCGAGGTCATGATGTTTCTGTTGTGTGCCCTGCTGCTGGCAGTTGCACATCGATTAAATGAAGCTTTTCTTGGCTTATCTATTGTGATGTTGGGCGGGAGCGAGTCATTGGTCGGATATGCCTGGATGATATCTGCAGTCAGCGAGATCCCGATGTTCTTTCTACTTAATGCTTATGGTGAGCGTTTCAAAGAACTGCCTTTGTTAGCGTTATCAGCAGTATTATACGTCATTCGCCTGCTGCTGGCGGGACTAATTCAGAATCCATTGTGGTTGATGAGCACTCAATTACTGCATAGTATTACGTTTGCAATCTTTTACTTTGTAGCTGTGCGATATTTGAACCGAGTTATTCCAGAGGAATATCGAGCAACAGGCATGGCCATTTATACAATAGTATGGTCAAGCTTGGCAGGACTGCTCAGTGGCACAATCGGAGGTCCTTTGCTTCAATCTTATGGTAAAGACATCGTCTATTTTGTGGCTGCCTGTTTTGCTGCAAGCGCGTTTGTCGGATTCACCCTTCTTACTTGGTATTCCGCACGAAGCAATCGAGGCTTGCATAGCAGACCATAGCTGCTGTTAATTACCCAGCTTATATGTTCGCAGCTAAGCTATGCATAGAACCAATTGCATTTTTATGCCGCTCGGATATAATATTAGTAGGTCTTAGTACTTGGTCTTAATTATTATTAAATTGTGACGTCATTTCACCGTGAGAGGACGATTAAGTGTATGCATTACAATGCGTTTAAAGATATTATTCATGGACGACGAAGCGTACGTCATTATACAGAGCAGCGTGTTACCGAAGAAGATGTACGGGAATTGATCGACTGCGCCCGCTACGCACCAAGCGATACGAATTCACAGACATGGGAATTTATCGCGATTCTGAACACCGAGATCATCAAGCAGATTGAATCGTTAACTTGGGATGCCTTGCACGAACGAGCGCAAGCTGCTGAAGCCAAGGGCTTAACGAGAGAAGCACGCATGCTGGTGAAATCATTTGGACCCTACGCGACTGCCTTTTCAGGCGCACCGGCTTTAATTATTTGTCTTGCAACGCCCTATACGTCAAAGTTTCGTGAAAAGATCTTTGACCCTATTGAGTTGGTTCCGAACTCAGTCTGGGAAGAAGAAGGGATCAAGAGCAGCTGCTTAGCTGTTCAGAATCTCATGCTGGCTGCTTATGCTCGTGGTATGGCAACGTGCCCAATGACGGGACCTGTGCTGCTTGCTGAGCAGCGTATTAAAGATCTGCTTCAGATAGACGAAAGTCGTACCATTAATATGGTTCTTTCCCTTGGCTTCCCTACTGATACACCTGCCAAGCTTGCACGGAAGCCTGTCGAAGATATTTTAACGATCGTACATTAATTTACCTCTACTCCATACAGCCAGGGAATTTCCTTGGCTGTACTATCCTTAGTTAATTTCATTGGTAAGCCTGCTATCAACGACATCCGTTCTGTCTTTTATCTAGATAACGGGGGGATTCCTTATGAAACTTGCACCTCATCTGAACAGGTCCCGATCAGAGGACCAACAAATCCAGCGTTATCCCGTACAACTACTTCAGCAATTAATTTCATTTAATACCTCCAACCCGCCTGGCCATGAAGCAGCCTGTATTGACTATATCCGAACTATTCTCGAGAATATTGGAATTCCCTGCTGCATTATTGCTTCTGACAATGAGCGACCTAATTTGATCGCACGTATTAAAGGTAGCGGCAAGGCCCCTCCCCTCATGTTATATGGACATGTTGACGTTGTTGGTGTTGATAATCAAACATGGACGCAAGACCCGTTCGAAGGTCAATTGATAGATGGTTTCGTCTGGGGTAGAGGTGCGCTGGACATGAAGGGCGGCTTAGCTATGATGATTGCCGCCTTTATGCGCGCATATGTAGAGGGAACTTACCTAGCAGGTGATGTGATATTACTCGTGGTAAGCGATGAAGAAGCAGGCGGTGAGTATGGCGCCAAATATTTGGTCGAGCAGCATCCTCACCTTTTTGATGGTGTAAAGTATGCAATTGGCGAATTTGGAGGATTCTCGTTATATGTAGGAAACCGTAAATTGTATCCGATCATGATTGCAGAGAAGCAAGTATGTTGGCTGCGTGCTACGATACGAGGGGATGGCGGGCATGGTTCCCTCAGTGGAAATGGCGGAACGAATAGCATGGCAAAGCTCGCTGACATGCTGCTGCGACTGCAACGAGCAAAGTGGCCTGTCCACGTTACACCAGCTGCTGCACATATGATTCATGCGATGGCGGATGCCCTGTCTTGGCCAACGGGCACCGTGCTGCGTCAACTGCTGCGTCCACGACTAACCAACCAAGTACTGCAGGCACTTGGTGACAAGGGCCGTTTGTTCGATCCGCTGCTGCATAACACCGTTAACGCTACGATTGTTCAGGGCGGCGAGAAGATTAATGTCATGCCAAGTATGATCGTTGTGCAGTTAGATGGCAGACTGCTTCCAGGTTTTAAGCCTGAACAGTTGATAAGCGAGCTGCACAACATCATCGGACAGGACATCGAATTGGAAGTCATCAAGTATGATCCTGGTGCATCTCTACCCGATATGGGACTATTCCCGCTGCTATCACGCCTGCTAAAGGATGCTGATCCCGCAGCACACCCTGTTCCGATGCTGCTTCCAGGGGGAACAGACGGACGTTTCTTTGCTCAACTTGGCATTCAGACTTATGGTTACTTGCCTATGCCTCTTCCAGCAGAGTTACAGTTCACTTCCCTTATTCATGCTGCTGATGAACGCGTACCTGCAAGAGCGATTGAATTTGGTACAGACGTTCTTTACAGTCTGTTACAGCAGTACGGACACGACGAATCCGTATAGCTATGTATACTAAAAAGCAGTTCTGACCGGGTCACGGTACAGAACTGCTTCTGCGATGCTATTGTGCACTATTTATGAATGATGTCCCTCAGCGGGTGATACCATTATAATTTAATGACATTAGCCGCCTGTGGTCCACGATTTCCTTCTGTCACATCAAACTCAACCGCTTGGCCTTCATCCAAAGACTTAAAACCATCAGTTGCGATTGCGGAGAAATGAACGAACAATTCGTCGCCGTTTTCTGCTTGGATAAATCCATAGCCTTTCTCTGCGTTAAACCATTTAACAGTACCTTTCAAAGTCAAAACCTCCTCTTACTTCATCACCTTTAACAGGCGAATATTCACATTATACTGGAGCGATTAAGCGATTGCAAATTTCAGCCCTGCGGTAACTACCGCTATTTCATTTGATTTCAATTATGCCCTGCGTTATGATGAACTTTAATGGGCAGTTTGTTGATGCTCTACATTATATGCAGGCTGATTGCAGCAACACAGAAATGAGGTTTAATGAATGGCTAAGAAATATGTAATTTACAAGAAAGACAACTGGAACATGCTGACGGTTGAAGTTCAAGGTCGCCAGATCGTTCTCCGTGAAATATC
The DNA here is from genome assembly GCF_022346885.1 of Paenibacillus sp. ACRRX. Classification (GTDB taxonomy): domain Bacteria; phylum Bacillota; class Bacilli; order Paenibacillales; family Paenibacillaceae; genus Paenibacillus_B. The sequence continues at coordinate 293,280 of NZ_JAKRNK010000001.1, read as the reverse complement.
AGACCAATGGGGCGAGGAATGCCACAACTTTATTGCACGGGCTGAGATGATGGCATGGGTAAACAGACGCTTCCCTAAGTCTGACTATGTTGGCAATGAAGAAGAGTGGGAGCAACTGATGTCCGCTTTTAAAGAAGTGTAAAGGCTGGGTGGGTTATGGATTCGACATCTACGCTTATATTTATTATTTTAGCCTTTTCATTAGGTGCTGTGCTTATATGGAAGAGAGAATCCGTGCCTGCACGTTTGCGTCGCTCTATGGCGCTTGGCGCGATCGTATTTATCGCGTTTGCTTTTTTCCTGATCGTCTACTCTTTTGCTACAGCTGGAGGCTAAGCTTCTTTTAACGACTTAACCATCTCGTTTGTGTGTGGTAGCTCTATTTCCTGTAATTGTACTCGCTGAGCAATAACATCTTTTAATTCAGGCTATACTACTGAAAAGTCTGGGTTAATTGGCAGCATACAACAGGAGGTGCTATATGGCTTGCCGCACTACATTCAGATGGATTATGTGCTGTCTACTTGTCACGATCATACCGGCTCCGACCAGCTTGACTGCACTTGCAAGCCCACATTCGGAGACTCCGGCTGTGATAAGAACACACACAACATACAACGATTCGAGGAGGATACATATGCATCAAGTAACAAAACGTTCGGAAGTCTTGCCAGAAGATCGCTGGAAGTTGGAGGATCTGTTTGGCTCTCAAGCAGAATGGGATAAAGAATATACACTTGTTCAACAGCTTACTGAGAAGATGAAGCAATTTCAAGGCAAGTTAGGCGAAGCAAGTGCACTTAAAGCTTGTTTTGAGCTCGAAGATGATATTTCCCTACATACGGAACGTTTATATGTATACGCTAATATGCGTCATCACGAAGACACTGCGGAAGCGACGCACCAAGCTTTGGCAGAGAAATCAACCAAATTGAGTATTAATGTAGGCGAAGCCATGTCATTTATTACTCCTGAGGTACTCGCCTTGTCAGATGAGAAGCTCGATGAGCTCATTGCAAATGATGAACTTAAAGCTTATCGCTTCACATTGCAGGAGATGAAGCGCCAAAAAGCGCACGTCCTAACAAAGCAAGAAGAAGCACTGCTAGCTCAGGTAGGCAATTTATCCAAAGCACCGGAATCCATATTCAGCATGATTAACAATGCAGACATGAAATTCCCTAAAGTAAAAAATGAAAAAGGCGAAGAAGTTGAATTAACGCATGGCAGTTACGTTCAATTCCTGGAAAATCGCAGTCCTGAAATACGTAAGGCTGCATTTGAAACCGTCTACAGCACATACCGCAAACAGCGTAATACGATTGCTGCTACCTTAAGTGCCAACGTAACCAAGAACCTGTTCTATGCGCGTGTACGCAAATACCCTTCTGCACTGGAAATGTCCTTGTACGGTGACAACATTCCGAAGGATGTTTACACGAATCTGATTAACACTATTCATAAACATCTGCCGCTCATGCATCGTTATATGAAGCTCCGCCAAAAGCTGCTTAAAGTGGATGAACTCCACATGTACGATCTATTTGCACCTGTTGTTGAACAATTCGATATGAACATTTCCTTCCAAGATGCTAAAGCTACAGTTAAAGAAAGCTTGAAGCCGTTGGGTGAGGATTATTTGAATGCGCTTCAAGACGGCTTTGATAACAGTTGGATTGATGTATACGAGAATGAAGGCAAGCGTTCCGGTGCTTATAGTTGGGGGGCTTATGGCACGCATCCATACGTGCTGTTGAACCATAAAGACAACCTAAACAGCATGTTTACATTGACGCATGAGATGGGTCACGCGCTTCACTCGCACTATTCGGACAGCAGTCTGCCATACCGTGATGCTCAATATACGATCTTCCTTGCCGAGGTTGCTTCCACACTGAATGAAGCACTTCTTATGGATTACATGCTGAAGAAATCAACAAATGCAAAAGAGAAAATGTATCTGCTTGCCTATTACATCGACCAATTCCGCACGACGGTATTCCGTCAAACGATGTTCGCAGAATTCGAGATGCTCATTCACGAGCGGGCTGAAAATGGTGAGGCGCTGACGCCACAACTGCTAAGTGAAATTTACTATGATTTGAACAAAAAATACTACGGCGATGCTATGGTTGTCGATCAAGACATCGAAATGGAATGGGCGCGTATTCCGCACTTCTATTCCAGCTTCTATGTTTATAAATATGCTACCGGCTTCTCGGCTGCACAAAGCTTTGCCAAACAGATCCTCGATGAAGGTCAACCGGCAGTCGATCGTTATCTTGGCTTCTTAAAGAGCGGCGGCAGCGACTTCTCCATTAATATTTTGAAGAAGGCTGGCGTGGATATGTCCACTCCTGCCCCAATTGAGGAAGGCATGAGCGTACTCGAATCACTTATTACGGAAATGGAAAAGATGGCCGAAGCGCAATAAACAAGCCAAAAGGGGGGTCATGGATGCCATGAGCCCCCTTCTTCCATACAGCTTGCATACTTAATATGGTTATTCCAGGTTAAGTGTAAGCAAGTCTACATACATCAAGAAGGAGTGGCATTATGAAAAAAAATTCAAAAACGCCCGTATCCAAAAAAAAGACACCGATCCGGATGCAATGGATGCTGCTTGCGACACTCTTTTTTGCATTAATCACTGCTATTTTTGCTGTAATTAATGTAAATCCGGTTCAAGTTAACGTGTTATTTGGCACATTTGATGTACCGCTAATTCTGCTTATTTTGGGATGCACACTGCTTGGTGCTATTATCGTTGGCTCATACAGTCTATACGTTCAATACCGAACACAGCGTAAAGTAGCACGATTGGAGACACAGCTCGCGCAAGTTCTGGAAGCGACTGGTTATGATTTCGATCAGCCTATCGCTACTGAACAACTTGAACCGTTACAGGATCAGGCGAATTTGAAATAAGTATAGTTAAGACCACTCTTGCCAACTAGTTACCACGTTTCTGATACGAACTTTTTATTCTCATATAAAGGAGTAGAACTACTATGACTTTGATCTTTGACAATCCGTATCCTGATATTACAAATAAACCACTGCATATAAACATAGATAAAAACTATGTGATGTCCTTGCTTCTGGAGTGCCTGCAGACAGCCAGTCCTACCGGGTACACCCACGCGCTAATGAATCGATTAAGTGTTGAAGCCGAACACCTCGGCTACAAGATGGAGCGTAACGCTAAAGGCTGCGGTTATATTCGCGTCAAAGGCTCCAATTCGAGCTCCAATCGTGTCATTGCCTTGTCTGCGCATGTCGATACACTTGGGGCGATGGTCCGCTCTGTAAATGCAAACGGCACACTTCGTCTTACCTCATTGGGCGGATTTATGGCAAATGCTATGGAAAATGAGTATTGTACGATACATACTAGCTCTGGAAAAACATATACAGGCACCATTATGACCAATCAACCATCCGTGCACGTCTTTGCTGGTGCTCGAGATCTGAAACGTGAAGAATCTGTTATGATCGTCCGCATCGATGAAATGGTCAACAGCAAGGCCGATGTTGAGCAGCTTGGTATACGTACCGGTGATTATGTGTCCTTTGACGCACGACCGCAGCATCTTCCAAGCGGATACATCAAGTCACGCCACCTTGACGACAAAGCAAGTGTTTCTGCGTTATTTGGTTTGCTGCACAGCATGCGCGAGCATAATTGGCAGCCTGTCCATGACATTGTTATTATCATTACGAACTATGAAGAAATCGGACACGGCGCTTCCTTTATTCCACAGGACATCACTGAGATGGTAGCAGTTGACATGGGCTGCATCGGTGATGACTTAAACTGTAAGGAAACCGATGTGTCCATCTGTCCAAAAGATTCAAGTGGACCGTACGATTATTTTATGACGAATCGTCTGATTGCGTTAGCAGAGCGCGAGGACATTCCTTTCGCGGTTGACGTATACCCGCATTATGGCTCAGACGCTTCCGCAGCGCTTCGCGGGGGCAACGATATTCGCGCAGCCCTTATTGGTCCAGGTGTACATGCTTCTCATGCCATGGAACGAACTCATGAGCAAGCTGTTATCAATACCGCCATCTTGCTGGCGGCTTATATTACGGAGTAACAAAATTTTATTATTTAATAGTTATACTGAATAATGTTGTAAAGGAGACCGTTATGAATTCTTCCTCAGAACTAACAGCTTTGCCCTCATCTTTTTATGCTCTTGTCGTTGACAAGGATGAACAGGGTCGTATAACGCCAGCGGTCAAAGAAATAACGTTTGCTGACCTGCCTGACGGCGATGTTACGATACAGGTTGCTTATTCCAGCCTTAACTACAAGGACGCCCTTGCCTGTTCTCCAGACGGTAACATCGTGAAGAGTTATCCGTTTATCCCAGGTATCGATGCTTCAGGCATCGTTGTAGCTTCTAAGGATGATCGTTATCAGCCTGGTCAAGCCGTTATCGTGACTGGTTATGAGATGGGTGTATCTCACTTTGGTGGGTACAGCCAATATGCACGTGTGCCTGGTGACTGGCTCGTGCCACTGCCTACCGGTCTCAGCCTGCGTGATGCAATGGTGTTTGGGACAGCTGGCCTCACGGCTGCTCTCTCTGTCAAACGCTTGGAGCAGCACGGCATTAAACCCGAGGACGGGCAGATTCTGGTCACCGGCGCTAGCGGCGGCGTAGGCAGCCTGGCACTTGCAATGCTGGCGAAGCTCGGTTACAGTGTGACCGCCGCTTCAGGCAAGAAGCAGGCGGAGCCAATGCTGCGTGCGCTAGGTGCAGCAGAGATTGTCAGCCGTGAAGCTTGGCTGCCGGAACGGCCGCGCTCACTGGATAAGCAAAAGTGGGCTGGCGCAGTAGATGTATGCGGCGGCGATATATTGGCAGCTGCGCTAGCATCTGTAAAATATGGTGGTGCCGTAGCCGCGAGCGGGCTGACGTCAGGTGGGACGCTGCCAACGACGGTGTATCCTTTTATACTGCGTGGCATCACCTTATATGGAATCGACTCTGTGTATACAGAGCAGGATCATCGTGTTCACGTGTGGGCGCGAACGGCGTGGGAGTGGAGCTCCATCTCTCAAGTAGAAGGTTTTGTCAATGAGGTGACGCTGCAAGAACTGCCTGCATTGGCTAGTCGAATGCTGCAAAGTCAGGTGATGGGAAGAACAATCATTCGTATTGCCCATTGTCAATAGCAAGCACTTTTTATTATGATAAATGAATTCAGTAGGGTTCAATATTCCCTATCTAGACATTAAGATGTGTGATATAGATCCATCGTTGTAGAAAATACGTATTTGAAATGCAAGGAGCTAAGCAGCCTATTCTGCCTAGCTCCTTTTCATTTGTCATCCTTTACTTTTTTCTTAAGCAGATTCGAGCAAACGAAACAAAAACAGACGCTCTTGTCAAAAGAAAATAGAGTTCTAGACTGGAAATTATCAAGACCTAAACTTAAGGAAATCAAATAAAATAAAGGGTTCTACATAGCTGCACTCATGATGATTTTTTATGGGATAGGTCATTGCCAGCGACCGCTATAGCAATGCGTCCATCCGTCCCTTCAGGAGTCCCATGATGCTCTAGCGTATAGGCTAAGAAATTGTTGAATGCTTTAATGATTGGTCTTCCTAAATGACGCTCTTGGGACTAGATGGAATTCTGCTGTTCCAGCCATCTCAAAATCGCTTTATTTGATTCCTCCGGCTTTTCTTCCTGGATCCAATGACCGCAATCCAGATTGACCACTTCCACATTGGGCACGAACTTTGTCAGGTTTTCAGACTTCTCAACCATATCCCGATCGCCATAGATCATGAGGGTCGGTTGCTGGATGATTGGGTTCACCTCCGCCAATAAGTGCCAGTTGCGGTCAAGGTTCCTGTACCAATTTATGCTGCCCGAGAACCCTGATGTTTCAAAAGCGGAGACGTAAACGGCCAGCTCGCTTTCGCTCATTACGGGCTCACCGAGCGGTGTTTCCGCGTTGGCGAGATTGATCAACGCCATACCTGGCTCAGGTGCTCTGAGAGGCTCGTTCTTCCGGTATAGGTTACGAAGGAACCTGTACGTATTGTCTTCGAATACGGCGTCCGCGACGCCTGGCTGTCGATTGAAGTGGACGAAATAGAAATTGCCGCCAAGTATTTCTTCCATGAACTCGATCCAGGGTTTTTCTCCGCGCTCTTGGTAAGGCAAGCTCAGATTTATCACTTTATTGACGCGGTTTGGATGCAACAAGGTCAGTCCCCAAACGACGAATGCACCCCAGTCATGACCGACAAAGGTAGCGTCTTCGTATCCGTAGTGATCGAGAAGGGCGACGAGATCACCCGACAAGTGTTCAATGTCATAGTCTGTTACTTCGGTCGGACGGGATGAGTTGCCGTAACCCCGCTGGTTGGGGACGATGACATGGTAGCCCGCTGCAGCAAGTGCGTCCATCTGATGGCGCCAAGAAAAGGCATGCTCTGGCCAGCCGTGGCAGAGTACAATAGGTTTTCCTGCGTTTTCTCGGCCTGCTTCAAACACTTCGAGTTCCACACCGTTGACTGAAATAAGGGTGGGTTTAGGAAAATTGGTTGAATTAAACATTGAATTAATACCTCCTTCTTGTGATACATGTAGTATAATCGATAAACGGTGACATCTTATTGTCACCGTTCTGAAATCATGTAAAAAAGAGGGCAATTATGGACAAAGTGGAGAGACTCATTTCAATTATTATGATATTGCTGAAAAAAGAGGTTGTTGCGGCAACGGAATTCTCACAACTATTCAATGTCTCCAAAAGAACGATCCTTCGCGATATGGACACATTGGGCTTATGTAACATCCCCATCTACTCTGTCATTGGGGTCAAAGGCGGCTTCGGCATAATGGATGAATACAAGGTGGATAAACGCTTATTAAGCAGCTCCGATTTACAGAATATATTAACTGCGCTGGGTGGATTGGAACAAATTCTCCTTACCGAAGAAGTTGAAAGAACGATAAAAAAAATAGAGGCAATGGTTAGTCCATTGTCTCTTAATCGTTCCATTCAACTATCGTTTTATGATTGGAAAGGTCGGTCCGAAATTCTTGAAACCGTAAAGACATGTCAAGAATCCATAACAAAGAAAAGGCTGGTTTCGTTTAATTATACAGATAAAGACGGGGCTGTAACGGATAGAATGGTTGAGCCCTATGAGCTGCATTTCAGCGAATCGAGTTGGTACTTGAAAGGATTCTGTTTACATCGACAGGGATCTCGAACATTCAAGTTATCCCGGATCGATCATATTTCTATGGATGAACGCGCGTTTCATCCAAGAGACGATTGGTCTGAGCAAGGACACGAAGCAAGTTATCTACCGCAATTCGTCACGATTAAGGCATGGATATCGCCTAGCATAAAAGATCAAATCATCGAAAGGTATGGTCGAAAAAGTATTGAAGACCATGGTCCTGGACTTTTATTAGCAACCATATATGTCCCTCAAAATTATATGGGATTTCAACTTATAGCAAGCTTCGGCACTCATCTAAAAGTTGTAGAGCCCAAAACCTACGTTGATGACTTTCGAAATTATTTATCTCAAATGATGGAGAACTATTCCTGATCAAGGTCTCGTCTCGGCCTATATGACTTATTTCACATGAGTTGGGGCTTTACGCGCTTCTTCATAGATTTAGCATCAAAGCTTCAACCTTCAACTCAACTTTTCGCCGCTACTTTTAGTAAGGTTCAGCGCGAATAATCTTCAACTATCCTGCCAGTCAGCTCAATGAAGTGCAACTAAAATTTTTCGTAAATCTGAGCATAAGCCTTTTTCATTGAAGTAACGGCAGATTAACACAGTATTCAGCAGCTAATCTGTGGTAGTATGAAGTGGAAAGTTTCACTAGGAGGGTGTTAATTTGACTACGCCTATTGAATTGGACGGAGCTAAGGTTTTGTACTTCACGGACAATAAAAGTACTAATGACTTTGGGTACGTATATTATCAAGAAGACGAAAAAAAGTTATTATAACTGCTCTGACGATAACTCAATACGAAGGAAGCGATGGTTTTTATCTTTTTTCGTGCGACCTAGAATGGAACGTAATTGGTGATACTATACATAACGCCGGTCTGAATATTAACTCACCCGTTGCTACACTTAATACGAAGAAATGGTCCGATTATGAGTATGAGTGGCACTGGATGACGATCACTAAGTATTACCGTGATGCAAATGACAATCGTTGGATTGCCGTCTCCACGTGGGGTCAGCGCCGCAGCATCGATTACTGGGTACATTTCGATGCTATGCAAAATGGATGGTTACAAGGCGGAGTGATGTAATTCAAATAAAAATCCCATAGAATGAAGGATAGTGCTATGATTCCCATAGTGCTATCCTTTAATGGAGGGATCAAATGAAAAAAATGATACCGGTGGTTTTATCACTCCTAATCCTCTTAACCGGATGCACGACCCATAAGACGATAAAAACAGAACAATTGACCGACTTTAAGTCGAAAATTCTTAGGGTCCACAAGGAAATTAACGATCTAAAATTCCAAATGTCACCTACCCTAATCGAGTTTAACTACTACCTTAATCGTAAACCGGACATTGGAAATGACAAAGAGATTTTCTTGAAGACGAAGGAACTTGCTCTCTCTTCCGAGTTCCAGAATACAGTTATTGAAGAATTGTACTTCAAAAATTACTCCAAGGACGACCGGAATTATCCAAAGATCAAAATTAAGTTCTTTATCACTGATAGAGATCGGATTGAGTATGAATATTATGCCTTTTATTACGGACCTGGATTTGAGGGAGAGAGAGATCGGCCGATCGACAGGTACAAGACGTGGTTCTTTAGTAACTTCAAAACAAATGACGTGCAGGTTACACCATGAGATAACAAACAAGAAAATGGGATACGATTATAGAAATAGTTGACTTTCTATTAGAGTGGAACAATCGAAAAAAGCGAGGTCCTCTAGTGGGGACTCGCTTTTTCTATGTATATAATGTCCTATTCTCCTTGGCCTCGAACTAAAATTAATCGTTTAGCATGAAAGAATCATTATAGCGGCAGCGGTAGTAGGCACATCCCTCTACGATATTTTGACGTTCAAGCATTTCTGGGGGAATTGCAAAAACCATTCCGGTTTCAATTCGTGAATCAAGATCAGCATGATGGAAGGAGGTCAATCCGCCCACATTACCCAAAACTTTTTCTTATGATCGAGTTCGAAATGAAGGTGACCCCGACACGAAATCCTCTAGCTGAATTGGCGAGGTTGAGGATATCGTCAGATTGATACGCGACGCGGGACTGAATGGTAAGAAAAACTGGAATCTGATCCTCCGAATGCCTAGATATGCACTTCTCGAAGTGCTTAAGAAATTCATTAACCATTCGTGATTTGAAAAATGTTTCAGCATTTTTAGGTTAAGGGCTGTTGACCCGTTGTGTACTCCCATCGTACAGAGGCGCTCTTCCTTATTCAATCTCCTAATTATTCGTTCCACAGGAATTCTAACGGGACACGATAGCTGAATCATGATATAGAGGCAGCTGGTCAAACGCTCATTGAAGTAACGGGCAGGATAGTTTGAGATCATTTGCGGTGAACCCTACCATAAGTAACGGCGAAAAATAGGGAGTGTGCAGACACTCCCTTTGTGCTAACATTGTTTGTTATCAAATGTCTACTTCACAATAATCCAATAAGGCGAACGAACAAAATGCTTATTTTCACAGCGAGGTATTATATCGGTGAGTGTATACAAACCATGTAATGCTTGCTGTTAATAATGCCGACGAAATCAAAGCTGTAAGAACACTATATGTTTGCCAAATAAGTATCGCTGACCAATCTAATGCAAAGCACATGATACACTGGACAATCGTAGCAATCAGCAAAATAGCTGTTACGATTATTCGCTTTTTTGTCATTGGCTGCGGCTCATTCGTGTTCCTTCTGCGTAATCCTAAGAGAAAGAACAGAACAGCCAATAGGCAAAGAATAATTGTGGTAGACGACAAGACGATGTCCAAAAGCTGTGTGCCGCTTATTCCATATGACTGCGTCAGATTGCCTTCTAATATATCTTTAACTTGTAGTACCATGCTTCTATTGATATTTGCGCCGTTGGTCAGCAAGCAGATGGCTGTTCGTTCATTTAGCAGTATGACCATTTCGGTTCCAAAATTGGGATTGCCCCCTGGGTGCTCTATAATCGTGTGGTTGGCGTTTACCGACCAGCCCGCCGCATAATACATTTCGTTGACAGCCGGAACAGACATATCACCTTGATGCGATTTTTCGATAACCGTATGGAATATTTCAGGTATGTCCTGCACAATACCCATCTGTATGCCCATCCAACGCGCCATATCTTTTGTACAAGAAATGATGTAACCTGCGGGTTTATTCCCGGAGAAATCCGGCGCGTTATATGGAGTTGTCATCAAAAAGGAAGAACGGTAGCCCTGTGCCAACTGTCGGGTGGCTTGAGCATCTTTTTTATAAAGATACGTCTGGTGAAGACCGAGTGGCTGAAATACCTGTTCCTTCATAAAGTCTTCATAGCTTTGTCCCGACACAATCTCCATAACCAGACCTAATACGTCATAATTAACAGTTCCGTAATTATAATGCTCACCAGGATAGAACGACAATTCAGAATCTACGTGCATTTCTACGGTTTTTTGCAACATATCCTGCGTATTGCCTTGTGGAATGTTTTGATTGAGACTGCCATTTGTTAAGCCGCTAGTATGGTGTAAAAAGTTATTGAGTGTCACACTTTGCATATCAACTTGTTTCCCATGATATTTTAACGTAAACCAAGGTAAATATTTCTGGATAGAGTCTGACATTGACAGCAGCCCTTGTTCTTCCATCAGCAGAATCCCCATGCCGGTAAAAGCTTTACTTAACGAAGCCAGCTCATATAGCGAATTTTCGCTTGCAGACAACCCACTTTCACGGTCTGCATACCCGGAAGAAAAGTAGAACACTTCATCATCAGCAAGTATTGAGATTGACATTCCCGGCACACCTGATATACGACCGGCATCATCCAGCAACGCTTGTATTGCCGCAGATTGCGTATCTGACAACGACGCATAACTTTGTGTTGCGAATCCTGAAAATAATAAAAGTATCGTTAATACAAAAACAATAGTCTTTTTCATAAACTCTCCATTTCGAAAAAATTATGCGAGGATAATAGTGTCTGAAAGTATTCCTCAACGTTCTCATCAAAGGTTAACTGGATCTCTTCAATCTGTTTCGTTACAAAATCCTATTTATTTATAATATTATACAAACAATCTTTAATCCTCAACATATATACCTTGTTCATTAATTTATTATCCATCATCTAATCGATACATTCATTAGTATTGCTAAACTTGAGTAAATTTTGGTGCTATTTTGCAGAAAAAAACGCAGGTTGGCCATTAGAATTGCACCGGTAATTAATTAAGCTAACGGGACACGTTAGTTTAATGAAACAGCGACAGTCTAGGACTTTATTTTCTGCTGACATCTCTGATCATAAGCGTCTCTCAAGCAAGCCCTTGCTCAAGGCTGATTCTTTACCTTTTTTCTGTATATCCATTGTTGTCGTGCAAGACCGATAAACGCAATTGTAAGCAAAATAGACAGAATCCAATTATTACTATTCTTGAATGAATTGTAGTAGGACACAAGAACTCCCAGTGCTACAAGTCCTAAAAATATATCATTCCTTAACAAAATATTCTTCCTGAAAATGAAGTGAATAGCTAAAACGACTACCAAAGCATATATAGTAAGAAAAGCAATGATGATTAAAATGGGTTCAAACTGACTAAAATCCATACCTCTCCTCCTCTACGTTTTAACTTCACTAGGCCATCGCAACTTCGTAATAGATAAATGGACGCCAATGAGTAATCTAAAAAATACATAAAATAAAGATGGTTTTCCCCGCCTAATCAGTACAAATAACAAACGAATTTGATACCTCATAAACCTTTACTGCTTTCAACAGATCTCTCGCTTAATTATTAGAATAACGATGCTTGAGGATATTTATTACCAAAATTACAACAAAGCCAAGAAGCAAATTGATATACTACCAAATTAAAAACAGACACCTGTTTAGGTGCCTGTGACGTTGATTAAAAAAAATTGTGAAAGCTAATTACCACGAAACAATTACTCCACTTGCAACTAATGGAGTGATTACAGCAACTAGTGAAACGGTCATTAAAACTACCTGGGCGATTTTTCTTCCTTTTTTCATATGAAGGCGCCTCCCTTGTTATTGTTGTTCTGTAAGTACTCAATAACCTGATGAAATTCTTTTTCAAAACTGTGAAGTGCATTAGGGAATCTACTCATCGCGCTTAACAGCATACCGATGCTTTTCGATGCCTCACGGTGCCTATCAACAGATATAAACATTATAATACTCTTAAACAAATTATGGAAGGCTTGTTCAGGCTTATTAATAGTAAAATAATACTCGCTTTTCTTTGAGAAATAATCAGCATGTTCAGAAATCAATAGTGGATGATTAGTTGACGTGAAGTCGATAAAGTCTTTCTCGTGTTTGATTAATCTTTCGATAGCATCCACGTCATGTTGTTTTAGGTACAAATCTAGTAAATCATACATGACAACAACTTTATGTGGGTGTTTATCCAAAAATTCCTCTAACTGTAGAATGGCTAAGTCGATACTAATTTTCTTACTATCAATTTTGGCCTGTAAGTAACCCACTTGATCGTTCAGCCAAGGAAAATTAAATTTTTTTAGAGTGCGGACGTATTTTTCGGCGCTATCAAAAAGGCCTAATAGGAAATAGCTTGATGCAGATAATAACAGGGCCTCTGCCTTAGTTGTCCCTTCAGAGTAATCAAGGGTGAGGACTTCCTTACAGTGTTGGATGCACTCTTCGTACTTACCTAAGTGGTAAGCATGTACTCCGATCTTGTAGTAATACACGATTTGGTCATCTACTGGAAGTAATTTTGCATGATATTGAATACTTCGTCCATATTCGTAAGTATCTCCTAGTCTCCGTAAATCACCGCGTTCAATAAGATAGGATTGAAGCAATGACTTAGCCAAAGAAGGGCGAATACTGTGATCGTCCGTGAACTGGCTAATCACTTTAAACAAGGCAAGTTTTCGGGGAATCTCTTGTGTTTCGGTTGCAAGAGCATATAATCGTTCAACGGACTCTTCAGAGGTTTCACGCTGATTGATATCGAGGAAATTAGTAGCAATTTTCATAATTAATGGTATAGGCAACGATCTCGGAATCGATTCCTTCAGAACGGTAAACAAGGACTCCGGGCCGCCCTCTACTTCGATATAGGATTCTGTAATCTCTTCGATCGGAATATGTAAGGTAGAAGCAATAGCTAAGAAGCTGCGGAACTCAGGGGCTGTTGACTCGCCTGATTCGATTAGGTTCAAAGTTCCTTCGGGGATGCCTGATAAGTCGGAAACTTGGGGTAATGTCATCTGCTTATCTATTCGTTTACTTCGTATCAGTTCCCCCGGCCCCGACGTTAGCGTTGAAGCGGAGATATCAGTCAACGGGTACACCTCACTTAATGGATTATGTATAGGAATCAACCACCTACATATTACCATAATATTTCGTGTTGTTCTATTTATTTCAAAAAACATAGAGACGTTATTTTACTCCCCCTTTGCCATGAAGCTAAGAGCGAGCGATCTTAATCCTGCATTCTTAGCCTAGTATTCTAACCTAGTAAGCGACCGCTCCCCTATAGAATACCAAGAAGCGGTCGCCGCGTAAAACCCTTTTATTGATGTCTAGCTATGGGAGCAACAACCGCTATAGCAAATCGTTGGGTTGTCTTTGACTAATGCTGTCTCTATTACGAGCCTCTAGAAGCTTCAATCTGCTCCGCCAACTCGCTCAATTCGGTCCATCGATCCATCAACTGCTCTAACTTAGACTCTGCTTCCCGCTGCTCTTTCATGAGCTCTTGTAGACGAGAGGAATCGCTATAAGCTGCTTCCATGTCACGGGTGATCCGTTCCAGCAACGCTTCTGTGTCAGTGACCCAGCCTTCAATCTGTTCATACTCTCGTTCATCCTTGTAAGACATCTTTAACTTTGGCTTACGCTCTTGCCGTCCCGCAGCACCCTCTGTTCCCGCCGAATCCACTTGTACATCCGCAGACTTTGTAGCAGCAGGTGATACATTTAGTGCACTCTCGCTCAAGGAAGGCATTCCACTCGCTGCTCTCCACTCCATGTATTCGGAATAATTTCCAACATGTTGATGGACATTCTGCTGTTCAAATGACCAGATTCGCTCCGCCACCCGATCCAAGAAATAGCGATCATGTGACACCGCGATGACAATACCGGGGAAGTCATCTAAATACTGTTCCAGGACAGCGAGCGTCTGCACATCCAAGTCGTTGGTTGGCTCATCAAGCAAAAGTACGTTAGGCGCAGTCATGAGCATACGCAGCAACTGCAAGCGACGCTTCTCGCCGCCAGACAACTTGCCGATCACGGTCCACTGCATCGTTGGACTGAACATAAACCGTTCCAGCATTTGCGCTGCACTAATCGTCTCACCTTCCGCAGTACTCACAGTCTCTGCCGCTTCTCGTATATATTCAATCACACGCATCGATTCATTCATTTCTTCATGCTCTTGCGTAAAGTAGCCAATACGTACTGTCGGGCCTAATACAACTGAACCTGCCTCAGGCTCGCGGCGCCCGGCAATCATTTGCAGCAGCGTAGACTTACCGCTGCCGTTCAGCCCGATTATTCCAATCCGGTCGCCCGCTACCGCAATATAAGAGAAATCTTGAAACAGCACCCGTCCGTCCGCTTCTGCGCGAAGTGCATCGATCTCCATAATCTTTTTGCCAAGACGAGCACTGGCAGTTGAGACTTCAATTCCGGAATCACGCTGCGCAGGCCCCTGTGAGTTCAGCTCTTCAAAACGTTCAATACGTGCCTTCTGCTTAGTCGTACGTGCCTTCGCACCACGTCTGATCCAAGCTAATTCCCGACGCAATATGTTCTGTCGCGTATCCTCGGCAGATGCCTCGCGCGCTTCACGGTCTGCTTTCAACTCCAGAAACCGTGTATAGTTTGCTTCATAAAAAAAAGCGTTCCCCTGGTCCAGCTCAATCATCTTGTTGGCAACCCGGTCTAGGAAATACCGATCATGCGTAATCATAATCAGGGCGCCAGTCCGCTTCTGCAGCATCGACTCCAACCATGCTACCGTCTCATTATCTACGTGGTTCGTAGGCTCATCCAAGAGGAGAACATCAGCTTGATGTATAAGCCCGGCAGCTAGTGCCACTCGCTTGCGTTGTCCACCCGATAGCTCCCCCATCTTGGCTTGATAACGCTGGATTCCCAGCTTAGACAGAATGGTCTTGGCTTCACTTTCCAACTGCCATGCCTGTAAACGATCCACGTCATCACTTGCTTTGACCAATCGATTCTGGAGCGTGGCATCCTCCGGATGAAGGCTAAGCGCTTCCAGCACCTCTGTGTATTGTCGAACGGCCGTCATCTCAGGAGAACTGCCGCTCATTACCGTATCCAACACCGTTGACGACGGATCAAACTCCGGTTCTTGTGCCACGTATTCTACCGATACGCTGCTGCCTCTCATCATCTTGCCTGACTCGATCGGCTCCAACCCTGCTATCGTCTTCAAAAATGTGGACTTACCTGTCCCATTTACTCCGATGATCCCGAAGCGATCTCCCTTCTCTATGCCAAAAGAAACGTCTTTAAATAACGTTTTCTCCCCGTAACTTTTACTAAGCTGCTCAATCGTCATTACATGCATGCTGCTGTAAGCCTCCATTTCCTAACTATCCCTGCTGTTCCTAGCACTTACCCTGAATCTTATAAAAAGGGAGAACCAGAGGTCCTCCCTTTACACGATTACACTCTTCATCACCTGAGGTCAGACTTGCATCCGTTCATAAACAGCTCGGCTGCAAATTGGACACGCTTGTCCATGTCCTGCTCGACAAATTCCGGACTAAAAATCATGTCCATCTTAATCATATCTAACATGCCAGCATAAGACTTCGCATGCAGCATGGGTTCAAGCAGCCCAAACTGTGCAAACGCATTTGCCATCAGGTTCATATAACGCTGCATAAAGCTCCGAATCACTTCCATCATATCCGGGTCGTTATTAGGTGCTTTAAAAAATAACTTCGTATATCGCTTACGCTCATAATAATATCTTAGATGATGTCCTGCAATAAATCGCAATTGCTCTTCCAGCGAGTTGAATTGGTTCAAACCAAACTCCAAATCACCTAGAAAATGATCAAAATCACGCTGCGACATCGCCGTAAACAGCTGTTCCTTGCTATTAAAATACAAATATAGCGTTCCTTTGGCAATGCCCGCCTTATCGGCAATATCGGACATCTTTGTTTCGTAGAAGCCATCGGAACCGAAGAGTTCATAAGCCGCATCCAGTATCAAATGCAGTTTGTCTCCTTGACCGTAACTCACCGGCTCACCTCCTTCGGCAATTGCCTATCAGGCTTAATGCTCTAGATGCTGCTCCTTCGAATATAACATGGGAAGCCGTTATTGTCGATTTATATGGCTTATAACCAAAATATGCCTATCAACCACGCTATCACGCCTCCGAATACCGAACTAACCCCATTTACGATATCGTTAGTCATCCAGCGAAAACCTTTCACCAGTGTTGTTGGTTGCCCGCAGTGAGTCGTTCTCTCCGTGTTCGCACCACACTTCTCACAATGGTAAGCCGCTTGAATCGTCGCCCCAAGAAATGAATCGGTAAAAGCGCCGACGATACCACCAACCGTGCCGCATATGCCAATCAAGATTAGCAGACTCCATTGATATGGGATTGAAAATGCCGGATCAGCAGCAATGTACAGGCAAACGACAGCAGCACCCCCAATTGTCGCAGCACCCAGTATGGTAGCTATTGTCCCGATCGTGGATACAGCCCCTGAAGTTCCTGCAGGCACTCGCTTGCCAGTCAGCACGGAGCGCGGCAAAGATCGACTAAGACTGCCAATCTCTGTGGCCCATGTATCTGCATTAACGGTAGCCATGACACCTGCAAAGGAGAACAGCCATCCGGGGTGCGGAAATATAGCATTACAGACGCATAGCAACATGCCGAGGCCACCATTGGCCATGACCTGATGAGCGTCCCTTTCCCCTGTCTTCTCATAGATCTGATCGAAGCGGCTTTTCTTTCGTTTATTCCATTTGGACCAAAATGTCGACGTTATAAAAAAGGTCAGCAGCAGCCCAAACCAGATCAAGCTCCCGCTTCCATAGTAAACCGTCCCCATGACAACCGCCGCCAGTGCGCCCGATTGCGTCAAAGATCTTTTTCGATATGCCAGTCCGGCAACGATAATACTTCCTGCCAGCCCAATCAACCAATCCATATGACGATCACTTCACTTCCGTAGTCTGAATAAGACCCTTTCCTACACATTCGCCATTCCATAACAACTCCAACGTATCCCCTGCCTGCACAGCACCAACCCCTGCAGGTGTGCCGGTAAAGATAAGATCACCTTCACCTAATCCATAGTGGATGGCAACATATTGAATCAAATCATCAAAATTAAATATCATATCACTTGCAATTCCCTGCTGCACCGTCTTTCCATTTAACTTGAGCTGAAATGGCGTATGAATCGTTGCTTCTGTTCCTGGATACGCCATAAATGGCGTGAGTGGTGCGGAATGAAGAAACCCCTTCGCCGCAAGCCACGGATGCCCTTGCTTCTTTAGCACGTCCTGCACGTCGCGAAGTGTAAAATCAATGCCTAATGCCAAGCCATCAACGGCCACGTCAGCCGTCATTCCCGGTTCTACCTGTCGTCCGATGCGCAGTACTAGCTCAAGCTCATGATGTACAGCACCCTTATGTAATGGAAGCGGCAGTCCTTGCTGCCCATCCAGCCATGTCAATGCATGGGACGGCTTCATAAACACCATCGGCTCCGCAGGAACGGCATTGCCAAGCTCTGCCGCGTGCAATTTATAGTTACGCCCAATGCAATATACGTTGCGAATTAGACGCTTTGTCGGAGCATCCTTTTGCAGCACTATTTCATCCACTGTGATTCGTTCTATTCCGGTGCTCCTATTAACAGTGTCCTCACTAGACAACCCTGCCGTTGGCCCTATGTTCATTTCGATCGCCCCTCTAATGTAGACTATTGGTCAACGCTTCGTTACATGTCCATAACGATCAACTCTAGTTTGAAAAGAAATGCTCTCCATGCGCGATATCAGTGCTTGCCCCTTGGTTCCTATGAGCGGAACTGCTCGGCCAAGCTCTGTATAATAGGGATGCATTTGGAGCTTGCATGTGCCATTTTTAGTACACTCAGCTTCCAGCACCATCGTCTCCCACGTTTTAGGTTGTGTAGCACGTGTAAAAATAAAGTTACCCATACTGTAAGCAATCCACTTTCCCTTATACGGCTCAAACCCTTGCAGGACGTGCGGGTGCCCGCCAATGATCAGGTCAGCGCCAGCATCAATGTAAGCATGGGCAAGATCTTGCTGGTGTTTAACTGGATAGTCGACTTTCTCTTTGCCCCAATGGGCAACTACGATGACGATATCTGCAGCTTGCTTCGCCTTGCGAATCGATTCCAGTGCTTTTGTTGGATCATACGTTGCTGCAAGTCCTGGCTTATTTTTGCCTGCATACCAGCTGACATCAGGAATCACACGACTAAACCCCAGGACAGCGATTGACATCCCATTGCGCTTTACGATGACAGGTTGATAAGCCTCTATCCCATTCTTGCCTGCGCCAACATAGCGGATATCAGCCCCTTGCAGTGCGGCAAACGTATCTATTAGACCTTCTTCTCCTTGATCCATGACATGATTGTTTGCGAGATTAACAACGTCAATTCCCGCTTCTTTCATAGCACTGGCCATTTTGGGGGATGACTTGTATACAAACTCTTTATGCTGGGCGGGAACTCCCCGCTTCGTAATTGGTGTTTCTACGTTAGCGATCGTCAGATCATCTTGTTGGAAGATCGACTTCACATAAGAATATGGATAATGATACCCCGATTTCGCTACAACATCTGCTACTTTTCCCGCATTGATGATATCGCCAACAAAAGTAAATCGAACGACATCGCCAGTTGGAAGACGCTTGCCATTCTGATCATCAGGTAATGAGGACAGCGGAGACTTGACTTCCATCGATCCAGTTGACTCAGTTAATTCAGTTGATGAAATGGATTCATGTGACTCCTTTAATCCAGCACCTTCGCTGGCGGTCATACCTTTATCCCCAATAGGTTCTGAAGCAGCCTGATTCTGTGGAGCGTTCTCCTCACTCTTATCTTCTCCTGGTTTATCTTGAGATTCTTGCTGGTGTTCAAGCTGATGGTTGCTGGAAGCCCCAGTCTCCTGCTTGCTTGACTGATCATGTTGGAATTGAGGCGATGTAGAGTGGCTTTCAGGGATCACAAGTTGACCTGAATACCAACCATACAACGCTACTATAACGATAGCTGCAGCCAGGCCCAGATTAAAGGCAAACAATCTGCCTCGCCTGCGCTGACGCTGCTGCTTCTCATGAAGCTTGCGCTCGGTTCTCGATTGTCTCACTTCGCCTACTCTCCTTGCTACTTGGTTATAAACGTAGAGAGCATCACCTCCGTGGCTCGCTGCGATAACTCATATCAAGTAGAATACGGATGGGTGTTCTCTTCGTTCCGCTGCACTGCTTAACCGAACACTCGATCAGCAATCGTTCTGGCTTCTACAGGGTCTTTGGTCCCATGTACTAAAATACGTCCATCTTTAAACATCACTAAGCGATAATGATCGATTGGAACAGACAACAAGTAATCATTACTATGAACCGTAGGCCCCCATACATGACGGAGACGTGCAGCCACTTCTGCTATTGGAAGCTGCTGAGGCTGAGCAGGACGGATCTGTACCGTATCCCGTCCGCACAAAATATCGGTCTTGCGGTGGTTCGAAGCTTCCAAGTATGGATAAGCGGCATCCTTGCCACAAGAAGGACAATCGTCACGACGTGCTGCCGAAACATCAAGTGCCGTACTTTGATTCGTCCACAGATCAAACGAAACAAGCTTACGCCGAAGTGCAAGCGGATTGCCGCTCAGCCACTTTAATGCTTCTGCAGCCTGGTATGCAGTAACCATCTGCACGGCTGGTGGAATAATACCCGCAGTATCACAGGTGGCTCCGCCAATCGGGACCGTATCCATTAGGCAATGCAGGCATGGCGTTATCCCCGGCTCAAACATCATAGACATGCCATAGCTGCCAACACATGCACCGTAAATCCAGGGCACGTTATGCTTCATCGCATAATCATTCAGGAGCATTCGTGTGTCAAAATTATCAGTTGCATCCAAAATTAGATGCTGTCCAGCAGCCCATTGCTCCAATTCGTACACGGTAACGTCCGCTACGATGCCTTGAATCTCTACGCCGCTGTTGACGGCTTGTAGTCTTCGCTCAGCAGCTATCGCCTTAGGCAGTCGCTCATGCACATCCTGCTCCGTGTATAGCTGCTGCCGCTGCAGGTTGCTCCATTCGACGTAATCTCGATCGATAATCGTCACATGTCCCACTCCGGCCCGCACTAACATTTCAGCGACACCTGATCCTAAAGCCCCTGCTCCTACAATTAATACACGGCTGTCCATTAGCTTGCGCTGACCATCCACCCCAATCGGAGCAAATCGTTCCTGCCTTGAATATCGTTCAGCATTATGAATATTCTTCAAAGGTGTAACCATCTATTTTCCCCCTCATCTATATAGGGCTTGTCTGCTTGTATCAATTTGCTTATTTCATCTGCATATATCTATGCATTCACGTGCACCTCTCTTATTTTACATGAACCTTTTCCAAAAACCTACTCTATAACCAGCAGACTCGTCATACAATGAACCAACCGCAAATAATGGAGGTCGTACCATGGAACAACAGCGCGTACTAATTGCCAGCCCTATTCGTCAGCGACCAGATATACTGGAGGCTTGGCTTGAATCATTGAGCCGCTTGCACCAGCAATCGTATACAGCGAGCTTTGCCTTCTTTGACGATAATGACGATGAACATTCACGTCAATTACTACTGAAATTCCAGCGGGAACACCCTGCTGTGCGCATTTACAGAAGTGAACAGCAAAAAGTAGCCTATGAATGCAATGAAACAACACATTTCTGGAATGAACATCTGGTATGGCGTGTTGCGGCAATGAAAGATTTCTGCATACAAGCAGCCCTGGCAGATCAAGTAGACGCCTTGTTTCTGATTGACTCCGATCTGGTCCTCCACCCGGACACGGTTGATAGGCTGCTGGCCACGGAGAAGGATATTATAGCAAACATATTCTGGACAATATGGGAACCGGGAACCGTTGAAATGCCACAAGTATGGGTACAAGACGTATACTCGCTCATTCCAAAAGGCCGCAATGAAAAGTTAACGGAAGAGGAAACCAATCGGCGTCTATTTCAAGTGCTAGCCCAGCTTCGTCAGCCTGGCATTTATGAAGTCGGTGGGCTAGGAGCGTGTACTTTAATTAAAAGGAAGGCATTGGAGGCTGGAGTGTCGTTTGCGGAAATTCCAAATGTGTCATTCTGGGGTGAAGATCGGCATTTCTGTGTCAGAGCAGCCGCACTTGGCCTAAAACTCTATGTGGATACACGTAAACCTGCCTTTCATCTATATCGTCCATCTGACCTTAATAATCTGGCAGCTTATTTACGGTCATGCGACATCAATCCAGATTCATCGCCGCTCGATAGCAAGCACAAGGTTCAGGTATCTTCCACTATTAAAGAAAATGGACGGCCTGCTACACTTGGTACATCATCAAGTAAGCCTTCTGAATCCAGACAGTGGCCATGAAAGCAGGGAGAAGCTCCTCTTATCGTTTAACGTTGTCCATGGTCGTAAAGAATGAAGCAGACCGTTATTTACCTCAAATGCTGGAGCGGCATCTTCCCTACATTGACGAGGCTGTCATCGTTGATGATGGCAGCACCGACCAGACAATAAATATATGTGCGTACTTCTTGCAATCTATCCCGCATCGTATTGTACATAATGAGAGCTCACGATTCGAGCGGGAGCACGAATTGCGCAAGCAGCAATGGGAAGCAACGATTGCAACACGCCCGTCCTGGATTCTTAATCTAGATGCAGATGAGCAGTTTGAATTCAGCTTTAATCATGAGATTGAGGCTCTATTGCGTCAACAATTTGCAGATGTGTTCTACTTCCGATTATTTGATATGTGGGATGCTGATCACTTTCGGGAAGATCCATATTGGACAGCCCATCGTATTTATCGGCCTTTCTTAGTTCGTTATCGGCCGCATATTCGATATACTTGGCTGCAGACCAATCAACATTGTGGCAGATTCCCGATAGAGATTGAACGGCTGCCCTATGCATGCCACCCCGCACGAATCCAGCACTTCGGGTGGTCCAATCCTGTTGACAGGCTGTACAAGTATGAACGATATCGTCAACTGGACCCGGAGGGAACCTTCGGGATTAAGGCTCAATACGAATCGATATTGGCAGCGTATCCGACGCTCATCCAGTGGGAGGAATAAAGTCGATGCGATCGTTAAGCCGAGAGCTCCGATCAGGAGCTCTCGGCTTGTGTATAAAGGCATATATGTAGCAGTTATACGTTAATTGAATAGTCTAAGCGGGACTATATCAACAATTGTACCTTTCTTAAGTCCTGACGGTGAAGGCAGCACCACAAACAAACAATTGGCCTTCATAATAGAAATTGTCGCACTCGACATATCAACACCGGCAGGTCGAACAACGACTGCGCCGTCCTCCTGCGTCCGCATTACCCCTCTTACAAACCGCACAAACGTATCCGATACATGATAAGATTCTTCCAGCTTACCTCTCAGCGGAGTCCGATAAGGTTCAGAAACACCTTGCATCCGTAAGAGCGCTGGCCTCACAAACATCTCACATCCGACAAAGCAGGCGCTCGGATTGCCTGATAACGCAAATAGCGGCTTTCCATGGAGAAACCCAACCGTTGAAGGACTGCCTGGGCGCATTTGCACCTTGTTAAATAATAGCTCGCCATCCCAATTTTGCGTGAAATCATACAAAATGTCGTGATCTCCTACAGAAACCCCGCCTGTTGTAATAACCGCATCATATTCTTGAAGCGCTTCTTGTAACAACTGAGTCAGCTGATGTTGATCGTCTGCCACATGCGGGAGCAAATATGGCGTACCGCCTGCTTCCTGAATTTGAGCCAAAAGCATATAACTGTTGCTGTTCCTTATCTTTCCAGCCTCTATATCGGCGCTTATAGACAACAACTCATGACCGGTAGAGATAATGGCTACTCTCGGCTTGGTGTACACATGAACATATTCATAACCAAACATCGCAAGCAAGGCCATCTCGCCAGCTTCCAATCGACTGCCTTTCTCGATCAGAAGCTGTCCTTCCACCATTTCTGTGCCGATAGCATTAACGTTCTCGCCTATGCTCACGGCTTGATGGACAAGGATCCTATCATCCACGGACTGCCCCGTCGTCCGCCGCTGCAAATCTGATGTCGCCTCTAGCTTGATGACCGCATCAGCCCCTTCAGGCAGTTGGGCCCCCGTCATAATGCGTACAGCTTCGCCTGTCTCAACCGGCCTCTTCCATACGTCTCCGCACGCTATGCTGCCCACGACCTGCAACTGAGCAGCTATGTCTTGCTTAACGTTACGAGTGTCCTCTGCCTTCACAGCGAAACCGTCCATCATAGAGCGCTGGAAATGCGGAACTGGCATGTTAGCTCTGATTGCCTGTGCAGTGCGCCGCATATAAGCCTGCTCCAATGGGATGACTTCAACAGATTCACTATTGATTCGATGAATCAACGCGTGCTGTGCTTCATAGATTGTAAGGGGATTACGCTGAAATCGTGCTTGATAATCAGTCTGCGATGGTTCCATAAGGTCTGCCTCCTTTATAGATTATCCTGAATATGCCTTCACGGATGCTGCCTGTCAATGGCTCCCGGCATTTACCCGCCTATTTGTGACATCGTACGGGTTGTCGGCTCATGCGACAGTTGCTGCCCTGACAACTCACGTGCCATCTCATGATTCAACGGTTTAGCATCAAGTGATCGTATTAATGCATCCATTAATGCATGCTCATCTCCGATATATCGGCGGATTTGGAATTCGTCGGACCAGTACAGACAAGGCTTCAAGAACCCGTCTGCGGTTAAACGCAGACGATTGCACGTATCACAGAAATGCTCGCTCACGGGGTGAATGAGCCCAAAGCTGCCTAAAGCATTGGGCAGACGATAATATTCCGCAGGCCCACCGTGGTCCGGTTTTGCGATCGGTACTGCTGATCTGCCTAATTCGCTTGCATAAAGTCGTTCTTCGAGTGAAAGGTAATTCTGCTTCCAGTCTGCTTGTCTACCTCCGATTGGCATATACTCAATAAACCGCACATTAAGCGGTTGATCAACTGTAAGCCGCAGGAAATCATCAAATTCATCCTCATTGTACCCACGTACCAGCACCACGTTCAGCTTGATAGGAGAAAAGCCAATCGTGACACATTTCTCAATCGCCGTAAGCACTTTACTCAAGTCTCCGCCCCTCGTCATCTGCTTGAAACGCTCTGGCTGCAAGGAGTCAATACTGATATTAACTCGCTGCAAACCTGCTGCATGCAAATGCGCCGCCATATTTCCCAATAACAGGCCGTTGGTCGTTAAAGCAACGTCTATAATACCTGGGATGGACGCGATACGTTTGATCAATTGGGGCAAGCCGGGACGGACAGTCGGCTCTCCGCCTGTCAGACGGATCTTGCGAACACCCAGCTTAGCTGCTGCTCGTACTACTTCTTCTATCTCATCGTCTGTTAGCAGCTTATTCTGCGACATAAATTCCATTCCCTCTGCCGGCATGCAATACAAGCAGCGCAAATTGCAACGGTCTGTCACGGAAATGCGCAAATAATCGTGAACTCTGCCATACCGATCCACTAGTCGAGTCTCCACATGAATCCCTCCTAACTGATCTAGTTCTTTCCCCCGTATTACACGCTTCCTGCTTATTTTCCTCATTGTAACAAATAAACTGCTCAATAAAAAACAAGAGGATTGACTATGGTTCCAACACCCCATAGCCAATCCTCTTATCTTGTAAATTGATTCCGCATGCTTGGGTCAGAATGCCGTTGCTTCTGACATTACCGCAGATTCAGCTTCTGCCGTATGTGTCTTTACCTGTGCTACAGCAGTCTCACCTGCGGTACGCCCACTACGGATACAATCGGGCATACCAATGCCGTCGTATGCGAATCCCGCAATATGCACACCTGGCAGCTCCTCTTTAAGTCGGGAGCGGAATTGAGCCAGACTTTGCACATGCCCGACCGGATATTGCGGCATTGAACGATGAAGCCGCGTAATCTCCATAAATCTCGGCTCTACCTCAATGTCCAGCAGCTGCTTCAATTCATTCTTAACGGTTCGCTTTAATGCTTCATCAGGCCAGTCAACGCGCTCTTCATCGCCTGCTCTGCCTACATAACAGCGAATAAGCATCGTGTCTTCTGGACTCGTGTGTGTCCATTTGATTGACGTCCAGGTACAAGCGGTTATTGCCCGCTTCTCCTCTCGTCCGATAACAAAGCCTGTTCCGTCCCACTTATTCTTCAGCTTCGCACGGTCAAATGCACTGACAACGTTAGCTACAGACACATAATGGATATTATCTAACATCGACACATCCAGATAAGGCCGCAGCAATGGAGCCGTGTCAAAGGCAGGTGTTGTGAGAATGACCTGCTGCGCCGCGATGCTCGTATCGTCCGAAAGCAGAACCTCATATGTCCCATCCTCCAAGACATTAAGCTGAACAGCCTCAGCCTCATTGCGGATGTTTACGTGCGGACTCAACTGTTCCCGCAGCCGATCAACAAGTGAGCCCAGACCATTTTTAAATGTCAAGAACATCGTTCCTTTTGCTACATCAGGCAGACCTGGCAGCGACTGCCCTTGCTTCCGATTTGCCATCATGCCGCGAATCAGACTGCCGTGCTTGCGCTCTACTTCCTCAAACTGTGGGAACGTAGCTTGCAAGCTTAACTTACTCAGATCGCCTGCGTAAATGCCAGCAAGCAATGGCTCGGCCACATGGGATGTCACTTCATGGCCCAAGCGACGATCAAGAAAACTGCCAAGTGACTCGTCCTCTGTTGATTCTCGAGGCTTCTTCACCAGATCAAGCAGAGCTCTTGCTTTTCCCCATACAGAAATTAATCCAGTCTTCATAAACGGCTTTAATTGTGTAGGGATGCCCAGAACTAGCCCTGGCGGCATCGGATGAAGCTTGCCACGACACAGAATATAGGTCTTTTTGGCGTGTGGATTTGTTGCTACCAGCTCTGATTCAAGCCCAAGCGATTGAGCGAGCTCCACCATCGGCAGCTTGCGCGCCAGAAATGAATCAGGCCCTTTCTCTATGACGCAATTGTCACGTCGCAGCGTATTAATTTTGCCGCCTAATGACTTTTCTTTTTCGATAATAGTAATCGATATGGATGTTCCTTCGGCCTGAGCCTTCTGCCAAGCGTAATAGGCTGCGGACAATCCTGTCAGACCCCCGCCAATCACGACGATGTCTTGACGCTCGTTCATCATGAGCCCTTCTTTCTGCATCATTCGAATTCATTTCACTTCAAAAGATTGGACCACCGTTATGTTCTTATTGCTCTGCAAGCATAACGGAATCGGCCAGCACCTGAATGTATAACGGATCATGGTTCAAGGAACGCGTGCGCTTAAAGCCCACACCAAGTTCCTGTGCTCGCTGAGTAGTCTCAATGTCCAGATCGTATAACACTTCCAGATGGTCGGATACAAAGCCGATTGGAGCAGACAATACATGTGTCTTGCCTTCCGCTTTGACGGTTTGCAGCGTGTCCAAAATATCCGGACCTAACCACGGCGTTCCTGTCTGACCGGCACTTTGCCACGTGAATCGCCACTGGTCTTCATCTAGAAAACATTGCTCGGCAATCGCCTCGGACGTCTCGAGCAACTGCGCTGGATAAGGATCATTCATCTCCAGTATCCGAGTTGGCAGACTATGTGCGCTAAATAATACATGAACGTCTTCACTGCTGACGCCTTCTTGCTCATACGCTTCCAGCTGCTCTTTGACGCGGATCGCCAAAGCTTCCACCAGCTTCGGATGCAAATGATAGCTTTCCACTCCACGGAAATCGATGTCATGCTTCTCCGCTTCTTCCTTCGCGCGCTTTAAGTATCCGCCAATACTCATGACGGAATAATGCGGCGCCAATACAATACCGATAGCCTCATGTATTCCATCCTGCGCCATACTCGCGATGCCGTCTTCAATAAACGGTGCAGCATGCTTCAGCCCTTGATAGCACACATACTGTACATCCTGTGCAGAAGTGCGCTGGTCAAGCTCGGCTTGCAAAGCAGCAACCTGTAAATTTGTGTGCTCTCTCAACGGGAATACGCCGCCTACAATTGCCTCATAGCGGGAGCTAAGCTCCTCCAATTGGTCCGCAGAAGGCGGATTTCCGCGTCTAATATGCGTGTAGTAGGCCTCGATCTGATCCATTCCAGACGGTGTGCCGTACGACATGACCAGCACGCCAACTTTGCGTTTACTCATCCTACATGCCTCCTTACTTCAGCTTGGACAACTGTTCTTCAGAATAACGGTGAACGAACGCTGTCAACTGCTTTAATTTATCTAATGAAGCTTCTGGAAATAATCCATGCCCTAAGTTAAAAATAAAGCCCGGTTCTTTCATGCCAAGATCCATAATGTGCTTGGCTTCTCGTTCTATAACAGACATTGGTCCTGTTAATAAATAAGGATCTAAGTTGCCCTGAACAGCAAACTTATGGTCCAATCTGCGACGTCCCTCTTCTATTGATACGCGCCAGTCTAAGCCGATTACATTCGTTTGCAATTGATGCAGTAACGGCAGCAGTTCTCCCGAACTTACACCTGGGAAATAAATTTTGGGAACATTAAGGTCAGACACCGCATGAAAGATACGCTCCATCGTCGGCAGCACATAGGTAGAGAAATCACGTGGCGACAACGATCCAACCCAGCTGTCAAATAATTGGAACGCCTTTGCTCCATGCTTGACTTGGGCGCGCACATATTCAATAACCATGTCCCCAAGCTTATCCATTAAGGAGAACCACAATTCCGGCGATTCATACATCATCGTCTTCGTACGGATGTACGATTTGGAAGGTTTTCCTTCGATTAAATAACTTGCAATCGTAAACGGTGCTCCTGCAAACGTAATAAGCGGAACATCCAGTTCACGATCCAGAATACGAATCGTTTCCAGAATATGACCCAGATCTCCTTCTGGATCAACTGGACGCAAACGATCTATCTGTGCTTTCGTGCGGATCGGATCGTGTATAACAGGTCCTACCTGCGCCACAATATCAAAGTCTACGCCGATAGAAGCAACCGGATTCATAATATCAGAGTACAAAATAGCTGCATCTACACCCAGCTTACGCACCGGCATCATTGTCACTTCTGCAGCAAGTTCGGGCTGTTGGCATATTTCGAGCAGGCTGTACTTCTCTTTTATTTTGCGATAATCCGGATCATATCTGCCTGCTTGACGCATATACCATACCGGAAGACGGTCTACCTGCTCCTTGCGGCATGCACGAATAAATCGATCATTATATGTCATTTACGTATCCTCACCTTGAATGGAATAATGTACTTTTTGGAACAACCTACCGCTACCATTATGCCCTGTTTCTCATCTCGCCACAACTACACCCTTCTATGAAGCTATGACAATCTGTTGACATTCGTACGGAAATGAACCGGATGAATCATGTCCATATACCTTAATTATAGTCCTGCTGTAAATAACCTTTCTGTCTCGTCTGACTTGCAATCGAGCACACATCACCTTAATGAACGAGTATGTTTCAAAGAGGAAACTCATAAAATCCTTTTTCTTGCACACCCTAAAGGCTAATCATGGTATGAAGGAGGTATCTGAGCTGTGACTATGTCAACTTACGGGACCATCGAAGAGGATATCGACTGGAACGCCCTTTTTCTCCAGCGATTTCAGGACTGCGCTGATTTGACAATACAGGATATAGCTGATAAACAGATGACCCTTTATTACTTTGACCATCTGCTGGACAAATCGCAATATCACGAACTGGTATCACGTTTCTTTGAAGATGCATCCACGACTGTGGGTTTGCAGCGTCTCATACACGTCTGGAATGAAGTAGAGGGCCAGACGCCGGAGCAAATCCTCCAAACACTGGAGGAAGCCGTGCTGGATGGTGAGCTAGGTGGAATATATTGCGGCAAAATATATCGCATCTCGGCAGGAAGTCCTGACTCTCGTGCCATAGAATCGTCCAATAGAGAGGCGATCATAACTGGGCCGCACGACGCGTTTGTAGAGCAATCCACTACAAACATCTCGCTTATTCGCAGACGTATTCGTTCTCATTCCCTTAAAGTTCATAAGTTTGATGTTGGTCGATATCAGCCTGTTATCGCATACTTGCTCTATTTGGAAGGCACCGCTCATCCTCCTGTGGTTGATGAAGCCATAACACGTTTATCCAAGCTCAAATTAAAGCAGGCGCTTGACGGCAACGTCATCGCAAAACGGATTGAAGACAATTCGTATTCTATATTTCCGCAGTGGCTTGGAACAGAACGACCAGATGTAGTCAGCAATCATCTAATTCATGGAAAAGTAGCTATTATTACAAGTGAAAGTCCGACCGTTATTATAGCGCCTGCTCGTTTAACCGACTTTTTTGCCGTATCGGGCGATGCATATGAACGATGGCACTTCAGCTTATTTATCCGTATACTGCGGTTTGTTGCTTTTGCCCTATCGCTTGTGTTTAGCGCCTTCTACGTAGCCGTTACAACCTATCATTATCAGCTTGTCCCGCCTTCGCTTCTGCAAACCATCGTGGAATCGCGGCTGCGTGTTCCATTTGAACCCATGGTTGAGGCACTGTTGATGGAGGGTGTGATTGAGCTGCTGCGTGAAGCAGGGGCCAGGCTTCCCACAAAGATTGCTCAGACGATAGGCATCGTAGGTGGTCTTGTAATCGGTCAAGCCGTCGTACAAGCTGGTTTGGCCAGTAACGTACTAATTGTAGCCGTAGCAGCGAGCGCGTTGTCCTCCTTTATTGTGCCCAATTACACGATGGAGACGTCCATGAGGATTCTGCGATTTGTCAGCATTATTCTTGCTGGATATTTAGGTTACTTTGGTATTTTTTTATTTATTGCCCTGTTTGTTACACATGTCTGCCATCTAAGGACACTTAAACAAGAATATGTACTGCTAGATAATCTATTTCAATTTGCATTTTTAAGTAAAGAAAAGCTGCCGCACACTGTAGCTGATTCATCTACATCCCCTAAAGGAGAGTCTGACTCATGAACCCGCAGCTAAAAGGATACGCCGTTGCCACTCTCATCTTTATGGTTGTACGCGGAGTGCTGTTCTTTCAACTGCCGTCTGTCGTAACTAGAGAATTTGGAACAAATAGTTGGATCATGTTGATTGGTTATACGCTGCTAATGATCGGCGTTATGCGACTGATGTATGTGGGCCTGCACAAACATAAGCGCCAATCTATCTTCCAAGTACTGCAGCACCATTTTCCAAAATGGATCGCTCACCCGCTTATTTCTTTTTCCATTATTCTTTACATCTGTATCGCCTTTGATATCGTGTTCACCTATGTAAAGATGCTGCAGTTCACCAATGACGTCACCGTTAATATCACCATGACAGGGACGATTATGATCGTGGTTATTTTGTATATTTCCTATCATGGGTTGTATACGATGTCTAAAACGTCGATCGTTCTGTTTCTGCTGTCCATCTGGATTATTGCCCTGGAACTGCTGCAATTTAACGATTTTACCTTAACCCGCTTAACACCCTTCTTCCTACAAGGCGGGGAATGGACAATAAAAGGGGCATTACAGGTAATCAGCGCCTTTTTAGGATTTGAAATGCTGCTGATAATGAGTCCACATATCTCTCCTGATACCAAATGGATTCGTCATACAACCGGAGCCTTAACCCTTGTTGGTTGTTATTACACGATGTATTGCATTCTCGCTCAAGGCTTGCTTTCTCACTACCATCTTGTAAACGTACGATACGTTGTTCTGCGCCTATATGGAGCTACTAGGCTGTCCACATTAGAATATTTAACCGATCTATTGTTTATTTTCTTTCTATTCTCGTCACTCTTAAGCAGCAGCTTATATTTGTGGGGTGCGAATGAAGGGCTTAAGCAGATGCAAAAAAATGACCATAAGCTGCATAACTATGTCGCATTTGGCTTCGTATTGGTGCTGCTAAGTCATGTGCCGCTTAATGAAGCACAGCGTGAAATCGTCACAACGGTACAAGGTGCGGCTGGCTTTAGCTTGTTGATCATATACATCGTTTTGCTGCTGTGCTTGCCATATAAGCCCCTTCAAGCTAATGCATCTGATCATCCGGTCGAACCCCATTCATCCTCCCAGCAGAAAGGGGTAAATCCGGGATGAAACGTGTAATTATGACTATGCTGGTGCTTGTTGCCCTGGCATCGTTAACGGTATCCTGTCAGGCAAAACGTATCATTAACCAGAACGGCTATATTCAGACCATCACCATCGACAAAACCGATGACCCGAATCAATATTTTTTTGGCATCATGTATGCAGAACCGCTTGCGGAAGGTAAAGCCAAGTCGACCTATCAAGGTTACATGGCGCATGATTTCACAGAGGCTTACAATCATTTTACGCTGCAATCACGGTTTGCCTTAGTCGTGGGTCACGTCCGAAACATTATTATTAGTAGAGAAATTGCTGAGTCTGATGTAATTAAAGTGATCAGCAATTTATTATTTCAGCCTAAGTTTCCTTTAACGAGCCGAATTTTGGTGTATGAGGGACAAGCCAAAGATTTTCTACAGCAAAAGGAAGACCTAACAGACTTTCACCTGTATCTTTTGCTGGAAAAGCTGCAAAAAATTAATGATTACTCCTTATCCACCGTGTTTAACTTCGTACGAGATCAGCAGCAGCTTGGCATTGAACCGATTACCAGTATCGTAAAGCTAAAGAATGATGCGGTCATTGGAGGGATGTCCTTGTTCAGGGGCGGCAAAATGATAGGGATCGTACCTGAAAAGGAAGTGAATTATATGCTCTTGCTGCGAAATCACAGTATTAAAGGAGCTTTTTATATTAATGAGAACCAGCTTCCTGGAAATGAACCGATCATTTTGGACAACGCAAAATCAAGGCGTTCTATAGAAGTCGTACATACTGCACCTGTCCCTAAGATCATTATTCGGCTTCACATCACCAGTACATTAACAACGCCTATGAGTGAAACAACGCCAGAAGACAAAATATCGGAGGCACTGATTCAGGAAACACTTCAACGGAAGTTTAATCAATTTGTTCAAAGTGTTCAGGAAAAGGAGGCTGATGTAATCGGTGTAGGTATGCATGTACGCAATAAGATGAGATATTCAGAATGGAACGAGGCCAAATGGCCGAAGCTTTTTAAGAACGCTGATATCAAATGTATAGTTCGTTATTACAAAGAAAATGAGATCTAATAAAAATACTCACTCCCTATTCCCAATGAAGTTATCGAAAGCGATATGTCCGAAGTGTGATATAATAGGATCCAGTTGTTGGTATCGGACGAACGGTGACCTGAGAAAGCGGTGAATCGTTATGCAGCAATGGAAGTTGAATCTAATCATCTTATGGTTCGGCAACTTTCTAGTTATGGCAGGAATGACGATGGTTGTTCCTTTTCTTGCGCTTTATTTGCAGCAAGATATCGGTCTCACAGATCAACACCAGATCGGTGTCTGGTCTGGGCTTATCTTTGCGGGCAACTTTGTCACCTCGTTTATATTCCAGCCGATTTGGGGAAAATTTGCTGATAAGTACGGACGGAAAGTAATGCTGCTTCGTTCTGGGTTTGGTATGGCTGTGGTTACAGTGTTAATGGGCTTTGCGACAAGTCCCCTTCATCTGTTGCTGCTGCGCATGCTGAACGGTACCATTTCGGGCTTTAATCCTGCTGCCGTGGCGCTCGTTTCTTCTACAACCCCCAAGAAGCAAATGGGGTTTGCGATGGGTGTCTTGCAATCCGGTGCTGTCGCAGGTACCATACTTGGTCCGCTTATTGGTGGTTTGTTGGCCGACTGGGTGGGATATCGCCCCATCTTCTACATCACAGGCACGCTTCTATTTATCGGTTCGATGTTAGCGCTGTTGATGGTAAAGGAGCAGTTCAATAAGGAAGAAGCAATGGCCAAGCCGCAAATATCAGTAGTCGAAGGATTTAAGCAGCTTAGCAGAATTCCGCAGCTTACTGCATTGTTTGCGGTAACATTTTTGCTCCAATTTGCCATGTTGAGCCCGATGTCGCTCTTGCCGCTCTACGTTCAGGATTTGCACGGATCACGTGAGAATCTCGCTTTTCTGGCGGGACTCGTCAGCGCGGTTACAGGCCTGTCTAATATGATTGCCTCACCGCTCCTCGGCCGACTAAGCGACAAGGTTGGATCTCATCGTATCCTGATGTTTTCTTTAATAGGTGCGGCATGCACCCTAATTCCGCAGGCCTTTGTCAGTACCGTATGGCAGCTTCTTGTCATTCGTTTCTTACTGGGCATGTTTATGGGTGGATTAATGCCTTCCGTCAATTCGTTAATTCGCAAGTACACGCCTGATGGCATGGAGAGTCGCGCCTACAGCTTTAACAGCAGTACGTTGGCACTCGGCAATGCGATTGGCCCAATCGTTGGCGGAGCATTATCCGGTTTTATTGGCATCGAAGGACTGTTTATTATGTCCGGCATCTTTTTATTCCTGAATGTAATCTGGGTGCGTTATTCCCTATACAGCCGTTCGCGATCTTCCGTTCGTCCGTAAACTAAGCGTTCGTTATCCATCATGTACAGGTCACACGAAGCATCACGCAAAAAGGCTGGCGCCTAAGCGCCAGCCTTTTTGCTGTATTGCAATATTTAGGAGCCTAACGGGAGCAGACCCAGCACATTTAAGAAGACGATAATAATAATAACCGGAATCACATAACGAAGCATAAACACGTAGGCAGCCAAGCTCTTGCGCCACCACAAAGGTTCTGTCTTCATCTCTTCGACTAATCTATCTTTTGGGAAACGGTAACCGACAAACAAGGCAATCAATAGAACTCCAATTGGCATTAATACATTCGTAACCAGATAGTCTGCCGCATCAAATAAAGACTTGCCAAACAACGTTACATCTCCTAATACACCAAACGAAAGTGCAAATGGAACCCCAACAACAAAAATAATACAGCCGAATATCCAACTTAGTCTTTTACGATTGTGTACTTGGGGCTTTGCATATGCCGCAACCAAAATTTCGAGCATTGAGAATGCCGAAGTGAATGTAGCAAATAAAAACAAGGCAAGGAAGATCGCGATAAAGATCGAACCACCCATCATTTGCTCAAACACAGCCGGCAGCGTAACAAACAGCAAACCAGGCCCTTCCGCTGGCTTCATCCCCAGCGAAAACAGCGCAGGAAAGATTGCCAGACCCGCCATAAAGGAAGTAAGCACGTTTAATCCGACCACCGAAACGGCGGAACGTGTAAGTGACTCTTTCTTGTTCAAATAGGAACTGTAGGTTACCATTACGGATACCCCTACACTCAAGCAGAAGAACGATTGCCCTAGCGCATTCAGAATCGCCTTGCCCGTCATATGTTCAAAGTCAGGCATGAGGAAATAACGAATTCCTGCTTCCATGCCGGGCAGTGTCAAGGATCTAACAATAAGCACCAAAAACAGGATGAACAAACCAGGCATTAATAGACGGCTTGCACGCTCAATCCCCTTCTTAACCCCTTGTCCAACCACAAGAATCGTAATAAGCATAAAGCCAAATTGGGCCAGTACAGCCAGCCACGGATCAGATACTGTGTCCGCAAACAGCTGGCTGTACGAATTGCCCGCATGCAGCAAACTGCCAAATATACTTCGTACAAAATACAACAAGATCCAGCCGCCAACTACGCTGTAATAGGATAACAGCAAAAAGCAGGTTCCCATGCCTAAATAGCCTACCCAATGCCACTTGGTTCCGGGTGCAAGCTTCCGATAAGCAGAGATCGCTTCTTTCCCTGTACTGCGTCCAATTACAAATTCCGCTATCAAGAGCGGCATCCCTATCAGCAGTGTAAACAGTATAAAGAGCAGGAAGAAAGCCCCGCCCCCGCTTGTTGCCACTGTATTTGGGAATTTCCATATTGCGCCAAGTCCGATTGCTGACCCGGCGGACGCCAGTATAAAGCCCAGTTTCGACGTCCATTGCTCCTTCGTTTCCAAGACAACTTCCTCCATTCATGCTGCCATAGCTCCCCTGATGGTTACGCATCTATTACAAAGGCAGCCACTTCATCCCGTTCAGAAACACAATTAATACGATAATTGGCAGCACAAACCGCAGCATAAACAAATATACACGCAAGCCTGTGCGCCATGCCGGAGCTATGCTTGACCACTCTGTCTGCAGACGCTCCTTCGGATAGCGATATCCGACAAAGACAGAGATTAACAGTACCCCAAGAGGCAGCATCACATTGGTAACGGCAAAGTCCGCCCATTCGAATACGGTCTTGCCCATGAAGGATAGTTCTTCCATGCCAAATGACAAAGCAGAAGGCACGCCGAGCAAGAAAATAATGGTCCCGAACAGCCAGCACATGTTGCGCCGACGCTTCGGTTCGCCATGTGCAAACGCAGCCACTACAATCTCAAGCAGCGAAAACGCTGAGGTTAGCGTTGCAAACAGGAACAACGCTAGAAAGATTGCGATAAACAGCGTGCCATACGGCAGCTTCTCGAACATTGCAGGCAGCGTAATAAACAACAGCCCCGGTCCGTCCGCGGGCTTCATACCTAAAGCAAACAACGCTGGAAAAATCGCGATGCCGGCCATTAAGGACGTCATCAAATTTAGCCCTACGACTGTCAGCGCCGGTTTGCCCAATGGGTCCTTTTTTCCTAAGTAGGAGCTATACGTTACCATGCAGGAACCCCCTACGCTTAAGCAGAAGAACGATTGCCCCAACGCATACAGCACCGCTTCCGAGGTCATCCGGCTAAAGTCAGGCTTCAGAAAATAAGTAAGTCCTGCTCCCATCCCTGGCAGCGTTAGGGATCTGATCATGAGAATGACAAATATAATGAATAGCCCTGGCATCATAATACGACTCGCCTTCTCGATGCCACCCTTTACACCTCTGGCAACGATTAGAATCGTAAGCAGCATAAAACCTGCCTGAGATAGCACAGCCATATACGGATCGCTGGTCGTCGTTTGGAAAAGAACACCGTAATCCTCACCATGATGCAGTAGTTGGCCTGTCAGCGCTTTGATAAAATAAAGGACAATCCAGCCGCCTACTACACTGTAAAAGGATAACAAGATCGAACACGTTGCCATACCTAAATAACCAATCCAGTGCCAACGACTCTTTGGCGCCAAGTCTTTATAGGCAGAAACTGCTTCTTTGCCTGTACTGCGACCGATAACAAATTCCGCAAGCAGCAGCGGAAGGCCGATGCCTAACGTAAATAATAGAAACACAAGAAAAAAAGCGCCGCCTCCGCTCGTTGCTACGACATTTGGAAATTTCCAAATTGCCCCCAGCCCGATAGCAGATCCTGCTGACGCTAATATAAATCCAATCTTCGAAGTCCATTGCTCATTTTTCATGCTGTCTCTGCCTCCGTCTAAGCTATGCTCTACTAGTCTAAGCTCTTGCCTCAAAAATATGTCCCATTATAACACAAGCGTCAAAAACGGGAGATGAGAAATGTTTACATTGCTTCATGTTTAGTAATTTTGCGTTATTAGCGTACGATTGCAATCGCAAGACCGTCATAAGCTGGCAGCATCGTACTCATCAGACGCTCATCTTGAGCCATTCGTTCATTAAAATGGCGCATTGCCAGTACAGAGGGTCCTTGCTTGTCCAAGTTCAGCGTACGACCACGCAGCATCAGATTGTCTGCTGCAATAATAGCTCCGGGTCTTGCCAGTCGAATAGCGCACTCCAAATAATTCGGATAATTTTCTTTATCCGCATCAATAAAGAAGAAGTCAAACTTGCGTCCTTCTGCTTCCAGCGCTTCCAACGCATGTATAGCTTCGCCGATGCGATATTCCACACGTTCGCCAACTCCCGCAGCCGTTAAGTTCTGCTGTGCGAGTGCCGCATATTCTTCCCGCAGCTCTAACGAGACAAGCTTGCCTGACGCTGCTATGCCTCGCAGTATGCACAATCCGCTGTAACCACCCAGCGCGCCAATCTCAAGCGCGTGCTCTGCCCCAGACATCTTCGCCAGCATGGTCAGCAATCTTCCGTAACTTTCGGCTACTGATATCGCAGGCATCCCATTGTGTTCAATGGAACGCTGAATTCGAGTTAATTCGGCATCTTCAGCATATAATCCATCTAAATATGTCTCTACGTTATGCATGGTCATTTTTTTCACAACCTCCCTCAATTATGATATGATGGTTCCCATGTGAACACAAGTTAACATCTTATTAACAAATGCAAAAGCAACGCTGAATGAGAACGGAGTGAACATCAGGGATGAATCAACCTTGGTCTCTTATTGCAACGACCCCCATGGGTCTGGAAGCTATCGCCGCACGTGAATTGCGCGATCTAGGCTACGAGGACGTTCAAGTCGAGAACGGAAAAGTAAATTTTAAAGGCGGTCCAATCGATATATGCCGCACCAATCTGTGGCTGCGCACAGCAGACCGCATCTTGGTCAAGATGGCTGAATTCCCCGCCCATACGTTTGAAGATTTATTTCAAGGTACTAAAGCAGTAAATTGGCATGAATGGATTCCAGCAGACGGAGAGTTTCCTGTAGAAGGACGCTCACTTAAGTCGCAGCTGTCAAGTGTGCCTGCTTGCCAAGGAATCGTAAAGAAGGCGATTGTAGAACAGCTGAAAGAACATTACCATACGGAATGGTTTGAAGAAACGGGCGCTTATTACCGGATCGAAGTCATCCTCCATAATGATATTGCGACACTGGTGCTTGATACAACAGGCCCAAGCTTGCATAAGCGCGGTTATCGCAAGCTGATCGGCAAAGCTCCGCTCAAAGAAACGATGGCAGCAGCTCTTGTCTTGTTATCACGCTGGAACCCGTCTCGGCCGCTTTATGATCCGTGCTGCGGTTCAGGCACATTGCTGATCGAAGCCGCCATGATTGGCTGGAACGTTGCGCCTGGCTTGCGCCGCTCCTTCCCTTCCGAAGCATGGTCATGTATTCCGGAGGAAGATTGGGAGCAAGCCCGAGATGAAGCCTTTGACGCCGTCAAGGACGATATTGAGCTGCAGCTGTATGGCTCAGACATCGATCCGGAAGCGATTGAGCTGGCTCAAGCGGCGGCCAAGAGCGCAGGCTTTGGACAAGAAATTGAATTTAAGGTTGCACCGCTCGCCAAAGCAAGGCCTATGGGCGAGTACGGTGTTATGATTACCAACCCTCCTTATGGAGAACGACTGCTTGAGAAAGAAGAAGTCGAACGTTTGAACCGTCAGATGGGCTTTATGATGAAAACGTTGCCTACCTGGTCGATGTTTGTTATTACGCCAAGTCGTCAATTTGAGCATTATTTTGGTCGTCCTGCGGACAAGCGGCGCAAGCTGTTCAACGGGAATATCGAATGTCAATTTTATCAATATTTTGGACCATTACCACCACGCCGGCATCATGAAGAAGCTTAATGTGACGCTGCAGAAAGGATAGTAAGATGCAATCGATACCGAGCAGCCCTATTCATTCATCTGAATCAGGACGGAAATGGTCGAAGCTGCTGACCGTAAACGGGTTCACCTTTGTTCTTTTTTTGGCTGTTATGTGCTGGAAATGCTACTGGCTGAACAAGACGTTAAGCATTCCCAATATGGCGTTTGATTTAAGCGATTTTAGCGTAACGCTAGGCGCGCTGTTTGTCATCGGCGGTTGGACATGGTGGCTGCCCAAGCATTGGCGTCCCTTGACTTTGCTCATTCTGAATATACTGCTGACGATCCTTCTGTTCTCGGATCTCGTCTATTTCCGTTATTTTCAGGATTTTATTACAGTTCCTGTGCTCATGCAGGCTTTTCAGGTCAGTGCTTTGGGAGATAGTATCGTGTCCCTTATTTCTTGGAAAGACTATAAACTGTTCCTTGACTGGTTGATCTTCATTCCGCTAGTAATCTGGCAGACACGTACCCTGAAACAAGCGCGTAGGCAGGCGCTATCTTCCACCTCTAACTACAATAGAGCTCCTCGTCGCGGGTGGGTTCGCCTGTTAAACGGCGTGCTTAGTCTGATCTTGGGAGCCGTATTATTATTTGTACCCATACAGCATGCCACGACGACCTGGGCTAAAGGTGTATTTTCCGGCAACTGGTGGAATGCATCACTCTATAACATCACAGGATTATACGGCTTCCATGGTTATGATATCTATCGCTATGCACGTGAAAATTGGTTCTCTTCCAATTCAATCAGTCCGGAAGATGAAGCGCTTGTCGGACAGTGGTTTAAAGAGCATGAGCCAATGCTTAGTGGACCTGCCTCCACTTTTGGCAAATACAAGGGCAAAAATATCATTATCGTGCAGGCTGAAGCCTTTGAAAATTTTGTCATTGGCAAGAGCTTTAATGGACAAGAGTTAACACCGAACTTAAATGCACTGCTGAAGGAAAGTATGTACTTTAACCGTTTCTTCCATCAGACGGGACAAGGACGTACATCTGACGCAGATTTTGGCGTTCAAACCAGCTTGCATCCGCTGCCGACAGGCTCCGTATTTATTCGGTATCCTAATCATACGTATGATGCGATGCCGCACATTCTGAAGGAAAACGGCTATACAACAGGCGCTTATCATGCTTATGACGCTGGATTCTGGAATCGATACATTGTGTATAATAATTTGGGCTATGACTTCTTTATGAGCCGCAAAGACTATACCGTTGACGAGCCGCTCGGCTGGTCCGTTGGGGACAAGTCGTTCTTCCGCCAATCGGTAGAACGGATGGCTAAGGAGAAACAGCCTTTCTACAGCTTTATGATCACGTTAACGAGCCACCATCCATATAAGCTGCCGACAAGCGTCCAGAAGCTCGATGTAGCACCTTACAAGGATACAATATTTGGCGACTACCTAGAAGCTGTTCATTATGTAGATGCAGCTATGGGCGAGTTCATTTCCGATCTAAAGAAAAATGGACTGTGGGACAACAGTATTTTGATGTTCTATGGAGACCATGACAATTCTATCCCTGATCGTGAGCCGCTTGAGAAGCTGCTTGGCCATCCTGTAAGCGACTTCCAAATGCTTGAAATGAAAAATCAGGTGCCACTGATCGTACACTTGCCTGGAGGAGCAGAGGCCGGAACGTATGATACTGTAACGGGTCAGCTTGATCTCTCGCCTACTGTTATGCACTGGCTGGGTATTACGCCTGCAGATAAGCATTATATGGGCAGTCATATTCAAGCTGCTGGCGAACACTTAATAGTGCTGCGCAACGGCTCCTATACAAACGGAACGATATACTATGTACCTTCGGCGGACGGCATATTTGAGAATGGCACCTGCTACAACTATGCAACGGGCGAGCCAGGAGACGTCGCTCCGTGCAAGCCTCTCCATGACGAGGCGATGAAGCGTCTCACCGTGTCCGATATTGTGATTACACAGGATTATATTGGACGCAGCAAGGCAGCCAAACCGTAACACGTTAACTACAGGTAGTTCAACGTCATTTCACAGCAGCACAGCAGCATATCGATAGCTTTTCCGTGGTTGAGCAGACGCTCAACCACTTTTTTTATATTCCGCTCCATCCTCGTCCATTTGCTTGTGATATCGACATCATATCCCCTTTCCATTGACTATGTCTAAGCGCTGCAATTGAACAGGCTAGCGCATCATGTAAGCATAATGTAAGCGGACTGTAAACGTAATGTAAGCAGGCTGTAAGCGGACTGTAAACGCATTGTAGGCAGCATCCATTTACACGAACTTAACTTGACCCTCTTACCCCCAAGACCTATATTTATTACAAATGTATATGATGTGAACAAATGTTAAGCGATTGAAGCAAGATCATCGAGGTGAAGACATGAAAGTATCGATTCTGGGGTACTGGGGAGGGTATCCCTTGGCCGGTGGTGCAACGTCTGGCTACTTGGTTACAACGGAAGAAGGGCATATTCTGCTGGACTGTGGCAGTGGAGTAATGAGCCGTTTGTCGCATCATGCGACAGTGGAACAGCTATCTGGCGTCATATTGTCTCATGTGCACCATGATCATATGGCAGATATCGGCGTGCTGCAATACGCCGCCTTAGGTGCTATTCGAAACAATCGAATGCAGCACAAATTGCGGCTGTTCGCTCCTGAACAACCAGCGGACATATTCGGAACACTGTCTGGGCCGCATACCGAAGTTACACAGATTGATTCAGCATTAAAAATTCGCCTGGCAGGCGCGGACATCGAATTCGCTCCCGTGGAGCACACGATTACTTGTTTTGCGGTCAAGATTACCTATAAAGGCAAGGTGCTCGTCTACTCTGGAGACACTGCCTATTGTGAATCGCTGGTGAAGCTGGCGAAGGATGCAGATATTTTGCTCTGTGAAGCCACCGTGTGCGAAGGCAGCTCACATACAACGGGACAAGGCCATATGAATGCAGCGGAAGCAGCCACGATTGCCGAAAGAGCAGGCGTTAAGAAGCTTGTGCTTGTGCATTTGCCGAGTGATGGCAACCTGTTGCATATGAGGCAAACGGCAAGTGCCGTTTACCGAGGGCCGGTCTTGCTACCGGATGGCATAAGCAGCTACACGATTTGACATCACATGTGAAACGGAGAAAAGCGATGTATCAATTACTTGCACTGGACATGGATGGCACACTATTAAATCGAAACAAAGTCATCACCCCCTTCGTTCAACAAACTTTGCAAAGCCTCATCAGAAAGGGGGTGAATGTAATGATCGCTTCAGGGCGTTTTCCTGCTTCGGTCTGGCTTCATGGACAGCACATCGGCATGACTTGTCCATTGGTTGCATTTAACGGTGCTGTTATCCTGGATGCAAACACAGGTGAACTTAAACACGGGTATCCGATTGTACCCGCTGCCGCCCGGCGCATTGCCGAATTGGCGGAGCAGACAAGCACATATGTACATTTCTATGGCTATCAGGAACTTTTTGTCCGGGAAATAAATGCGATGAATGCGAGTTGGCCATTAGCTAATGTCGTCATCGATCCTCGGAAACCGCTCGCTTATGAACATTATCAGGAGCAAGCCGATAGGATTCAGGTAAAGGCTGTTGGAAGCCTGCTTAACTTTGTCCAAGCGAATGATGTTCCATTGTATAAGGCGACTATGATCAGCGATGACACGCAGCTGCTAGACGAATTATACAAAGAGCTTGGGGCACAGCAGGAGTTCGCGCTGACAAGAACCGGTCAAAGGCGCTTCGATATTAATGCCGCTGGGGTGAGCAAAAGGTCGGGCTTAGAAGTGGTGAGTCATACGCTCGGCCTTGCACCTTCTGCAGCTGTAGCAATCGGTGACTACGACAATGATATCGATATGCTCCAGTGGGCAGGACTCGGAATTGCTATGGCAAATGGCAGCGAGCTGGCCAAACAAGCTGCCAACGCGATCACGGCCAGCAACGAGGAAGACGGTGTTGCCAAGGCAGTAAACAGATACTTTCTGTCCTGTCAGCATGCCTAATCGGGATTACATCCCATATATCACTATCGTATATCTTTCTCGTGTCTCGTATACTATCCACTTATCATGATTGTCCGTATTTACAAAGCTAATCTTCCCTGTTAAGCGTCTATTGACAAATGCTCTTTATATTTAATAGGAAATTTCAGAATTGTATCTCTTATACACAAATACTATCCATAAATTAACGTAGGGAGAGAATCATCTTGTTAAAAAAAGGACTTGTTATGTTAAGTTTAACGGCTTTATTGATCTTCAGCGGCTGCAGCACGGGTGCACAACAGTCAACCTCCAAGTCTGAGGCCTCTTCCTCCGTATCAGGAAAGCTATCTTTCTATACATCCCAGCCAGAGGCGGATGTGACCAAGCTGATAGCCGCATTTAATCAAAAATATCCAGATGTCACGGTCGAAAGCTTTCGTTCTGGAACCGAGGAAGTAACGGCCAAAATACAGGCGGAGCAGCAGGCAGGCAAAGTCCAAGCTGATGTGCTTTTGCTAGCTGATGCGGTCACTTTCGAAGGACTGAAGAAGCAGGATCTGCTGTTAACGTATAAATCACCTGAATTGTCTAAAATCCCCGACAACCTTGTGGATAAAGACGGGATGTACGCGGGTACAAAAGTTATGGCAACGGTACTCGCTGTAAATACACAAAAGGTGAAAACTATACCAACCTCCTGGCAGGCACTGACAGCACCCGAAAGCAAGGATGCCGCTATTATGCCTAACCCGCTCTACTCAGGAGCCGCTGCATATAACGTAGGCGTATTAAGCCGCACGGATGGCTTCGGTTGGGACTACTTTAAAGGCTTAAAGTCCAACAGCACAACAGTAGTTAAAGGTAACGGTGCCGTACTGAACGCAGTATCCAGTGGAGAAAAATCTTACGGGATGGTGGTTGATTTCCTCGTAGCCCGTGAGAAAGCAAAAGGTTCCCCCGTGGAGTTGGTGTATCCAACAGAAGGCGTACCCGTTATTACGGAGCCGATTGGCATTCTAAAAAATACAACAAACGGCACAGCGGCTAAAGCATTCGTCGATTTTGTCCTATCTGAGGACGGTCAAAAGGTATCCGCCGAAATCGGGTACACACCGATTCGTGATGGTGTTGCTGCTCCAGCAGGATTAAAAGGGCTGAGTGAGTTCAATGTGTTATCTTCGGATATATCCACACTGACTGAGGCCCGTGACGCGGATAAGAAACAATTCACTGAGGTGTTTGGACAATAACAGACGGAGCGTATACATCATGATGGATTCGAAAAAAATTTATGC
Organism: Paenibacillus sp. ACRRX; assembly: GCF_022346885.1. Taxonomy (GTDB): domain Bacteria; phylum Bacillota; class Bacilli; order Paenibacillales; family Paenibacillaceae; genus Paenibacillus_B. The sequence goes on along the minus strand of NZ_JAKRNK010000001.1, from coordinate 248,983 downwards.
GGCTAAGGGAGAACACGGGGGTAAATGGTCTCTCCCCTCCCTGCCGGGGCTGCTTGCAAAACGAACGACTTTGTTGCTGCTGCTGATCTTATTGTTTTTATTCTTCGTACTGCCAATAGGCAAACTGGTTTATTTGAGTGTACAAGGTACTGAAGGATTCTCATTACAGCACTATACTGAAATGCTGCGTCAGGATCGACTGTGGAACACGTTGATTGATACTTTAATTATTGTTGTTGGCTCCTCCATCGTATCGATTGCCTTAGGTGTGACCGCTGCCTGGTTAATGGCTTATACCGACCTGAATCATAAAAAAGCACTGCATATGGCGATGCTGCTGTCCTTTATTTTGCCATCATACGTGCTTACACTGTCTTGGTCCTCCTTTATGGGCAGCCAAGGACTGGCAGCTCAGTTTCTGCGTCTATTTCATACCGATGCTACACCTTGGAGTATGTATAGCTATGGCGGCATTATTTTTGTAATGGGGATTCACCATTTCCCCCTCGTTTACTTGTTAACTGTGGATGTACTCAAAAAAATTCCACGTGATTTGGAATGGGCTACACGCGCCAGTGGAGCTGGCAGATGGAAAACGTTCTGTCTTGTCACTCTTCCTTTAGCATTGCCCGGACTGACTGCAGGAGGATTACTCGTCTTTCTGGCGTCGCTGGACAACTTCGGCATACCTGCTTTTCTTGGTATTCCAGCCCATATATCTGTCTTAAGCACACTGATATACGAGGAAATTATCGGGTTTGGTCCGTCTGCATTTGCCCGTGGAGCAGCTTTATCCGTCCTTTTGGGGATATTCGCTATTATAGGCACACTCCTGCAATGGCTTTCCGTCCGTAAAATTAGAGCTGTCGACACGGTTGTCATCGATCACAGTCCGCGCTATGCACTAGGCAAGCACCGGAGATGGGTTTCAGCTGGCATCTGGACGTTCTTAACTGTGATTACTATTGTTCCGTTATTATCCATGATCGCTATCTCATTAAAAAAAGCGTACGGATTGCCGTTCCAAGCGGCTAATCTGACATTATCTAATTATGAATTCATTTTGTTCGACAATCCAAAAGTATGGGAATCGATTAAGAACAGCCTCCTGCTTTCTGTGTCAACTACGATCATCTGTCTGCTTCTTGGATCGCTGCTTGCCTACGTTCGGGTAAGAAAGCCTTCTTGGATGACGAAGTCCGCAGAACTGGCGGTTGCACTCCCCTACACGCTGCCTGGCATCGTGTTCGGATTATGTATGATCTTGACCTGGATGGAACCGATTCCTGGCTGGAATCCCGGTATTTATGGCTCCATTCGTATATTATTTATCGCATATGTATGTCGATTTCTTATTCTACAAGTACGAGCCGGCATCACAGCATTTACTCAAATTGACGCTTCGATGGAAGAGGCAGCACATATTTTTGGGGCGGGTATGTGGCGCAAATGGATTTCTATCCTGCTGCCTTTGCTGCTGCCAGCACTACTTAGCGGAGCATTCCTAGTATTTTTGACGGCACTGACGGAACTTACCGTGTCCGCACTGTTATGGTCAACAGGCTCGCAAACAATCGGGGTTACCATCTTCAGCTTCGAGCAGGCCGGCAGCACGCTGTATTCTACCGCTTTGTCCAGCTTAATCGTGATCGTTATTGTTGCAGGTATGGCCATCTTGCATTTCATACAAAAGCTTCAATCCAAAAAAGGAGTTCAGCCACAATGAGTATTCAAATCGTCGAAGTCAGCAAGAGATTTGGGAATTTCCAAGCACTTAATACGTTGAATCTCAACATCGCCAACGGCGAGTTTGTTGCTATTCTGGGTCCTTCCGGCTGCGGAAAAACAACCCTGCTGCGTATGTTGGCGGGGTTCGAGCAGCCAACTACTGGAGAAATCCACATGAACCAGACGCTGGTTGCAAGCGCAAGCTTCAGTCTGCCTCCAGAAAAACGTCGAATCGGCATGGTGTTTCAGGCGTTCGCCTTATGGCCGCACATGAATGTTACAGAACACGTCCGCTTCCCGATTCGCCATCATAAGGAAACACCTGCCGCTATCCGGGAGAAAGAGCAAGAACGTATTACCAGTGTGCTGCAAATGGTTGGCTTGTCCCAACACAGTGCCCGTATGCCCCATGAATTGTCTGGCGGCCAGAAGCAGCGCGTAGCCATTGCAAGAGCGATTGCTGCCGAGCCGTCTCTGCTGTTGATGGACGAACCGCTAAGCAGTCTGGATGCAATGCTTCGTATGGACATGCGCAAGGAGATACAGTCCATTCACCGTCAAACGGGAACAGCTATCGTATATGTGACACACGATCAGGGAGAAGCATTGGCCATGGCGGATCGCATTATCGTCATGAAGGACGGACAGATTGAACAGGTTGGAACTCCGCAGGATATTTATTTGCGTCCGCAGACGGAATTTGTCGCCCAATTTGTATCCAAGGCCAACCTTGTGCATGGAAGCTGGCACCACGATCAGTTTACACCACTGCATACGGATGGAATAATTCAATGGCAAGGAAGCCAGGTTGCAGATTACTTCAAGACGTGCGGATTGTATCCCGTCCGACCAGATCAATTCCAGCTGAATGCTTCTCATGTACCAGGGGTTCCAGGAGAGGTGACCAATGTGCAGTTTCAAGGAAAAGAATTTCATTATCATATCCAGACCGAGGACGGCTTGTGGGAAATTTTCTCCCCCCAGCAATTTCAACTGCATACGACAGTATCGCTCAACTTATTATTAGACGAACTCACATAACAAGCTTTAACTACAATCGCATCAAGGGGTGTGTACATGACAACGACAAAACGTATGATTTTTTTTGATATTGATGGAACGCTGCTTGATCATCACAAACAATTGCCCGCTTCCGCCAAGGAAGCTGTCCTTGCCTTGAAAGATGCTGGACATGAAGTCGCCTTTGCTACTGGCCGCTCTCCCTTTATGCTGAAAGCATTACAAGATGAGCTCGACATTCACTCCTTTGTTTGTTTCAACGGCCAATACGTGATGCTGGATAACAAAGTAATCTATCAGCATCCTATTCCGTCGGATGTGCTGCACTCCTTATCAGCGCATACCTTGCAGATCGGTCATCCACTCGTATACTTGGATCATGAAGCGATGCGCAGCAGCACCCCTTTCCACGCTCGTATCGAAGCAGGAATCGGTTCATTGCAATACAAGCATCCTGTATGTGATCCAGAATACTATAAGGAACGCCATATTTATCAGTCGATGCTATTTTGTACCGAAGAAGAGGAATTAGAGTACAGGCAGCGGTTTCCGCAGCTGGAGTTTGTCCGTTGGCATCCGGCTGCTATGGATGTACTGCCGTCTGGCGGTTCAAAGGCTCAGGGGATCAAACGATATATTGAACACCTCGGCTTTGCCAAGGAGGATGTGTATGCCTTCGGCGACAATTTAAATGACTTGGAAATGTTTTGTTATGTTGGACACAGTGTAGCTATGGGCAATTCGCCTGATTCCGTAAAGGAAGCAGCTCGTTACATTACAAAAGACGTAAGCCAAGATGGGATTGCCCACGGATTGAAGCTTGTAGGCTTGCTGCAATAATGACATAAAACAAGCAAAATCCCTATGAACGAACCTTTACTTCGAACAAAGGTATGACGATCATAGGGCTTTTAGATGTTAGAAGTTCTCCTCGCATAGCAGTGGTCACCGTGTCTCCTTCAAGCGGCCAACAAGCTCTGCTGCCGTCAATTCGTCGGTAATGAGCACATGTACATACTTCCCTTTCAGAGCAGCCAATATACTGTCGACTTTATGTATCCCCATTGCAATGCCTATGACCAGACTTACCGCTCTTAACTGCTCCAACTCCATACCAATGACCTTATTATGGATCGGATGAGCACAAAGATGACCTTCTTGGTTAATAAAGCGGGAATTAATATCGGCTACTGCATTTAACGACTTCAACTCCTGCAGCACCTCTTGATTCAAATAGCCGATCTGTTCCATCGTTGAACAAGCAAATGGATTGCCGATACCGACCAAAGCTATGTCGATTTGTTGACCTTCTTCCAGCACAGCAGCAATATGGGGAAGCTCGATGAGTTTATTTCGGAGGTCTTCTGTTTCTACGACGGCAGGCGCGTAGAGTGATTCACATTTGCCGCCCAGTTTTTTGGACAGCTCATACGCAATTTGGTTGGCATGAATCTCTGTATTATCATTCCCCATTCCTCCAACCAGTGGGACAACCTTTAGTCCCTCTCTTTTTTCAAAAGGAAACTCCTTCACAATATGGTACAGCGTCGTCCCCCACGATACTCCAATACGATCGACTTGTTTCATCGTTCGTAATACAAAGTTAGCCGCTGCCTTGCCTACTGTGCTGTATACTAAGTCTTGATTCAGATCTCTTGTTGGCACAACCAGCACCTGCTTCAGATCAAACGCTGTCTCGATTTCATTTTCCAAATCACTAGTTTCGAGCGTATCATCGTGAATGAGAATTTCAACAATCGCCTCATCACGTGCCTTTTGCAGCAGCTTGGAGACAGCAGGTCTCGATATTCCGAATTTTACAGCTATTTTCTCTTGAGTCATCGATTCGAAGTAATACAGCTTGCATATTTTCACGATCAATTTTCGTTCATCTGCATTTAACATGAACATCCGCCTAACATTTGTTCTTATTCCATACATTTGTAATAAATATATGTTGCATATAGATGAAGGTCAAGTTAAGAAATCGTAAAACTGTTGGTGCGCGGAAATGCTTACACCAGCAGAAGAATAACCACTCAACCCGCGTAACATTATGAGATGGAGACATAAATGATCACCCTTCCGTTGCATGAAAAATATCCCCTTTGGATCAACAGTGTCGAATTCATGCCGCTATGAACTCAATTCTTCACTGTATACCTTAAGGGGATATTCCTACGGATAAACCACCGTCTCATCTGAATTACTTATGATTCTTCCACTGCTCGCTCTCAAGCAATGATTGCAGTCGTCCATGCTCTTCTCCAAGCAATTCCTCCGCGAATTCTACCGCCTGCTGATTCACACTATCTCCCGCTTGAGTCACAGCACGATCTGCCCGCTCTAAAGCATGCTCAGCCTGAACTACAGACTGATCAGACGGATGTGACATTGCTTGCGATATGGCGTGGTGTGCTGTCTCCACTGCATTTTGCGCCTGAGAAATTGGATTCTGCGACTGTAAGCTTGAATCGTACTTCGACATCGTCCTTTACCTCCTCGGTATAAACAGCTGCTCAAGATATAAGCTGTTCAACATCCTTGTTAGGATGCGATGCCGATACTGCAATTATGCATCCGTTCCCTCTATTTGATAAATGGCTTCGCTTTCTCGATCGCCTCATCTTCCGTTGGCGCTGTAATATAACGGCCATTCACATAAATAAACACACGCTTCGTGCAGTGACCGCAGTAGGACTTGCAGCCAATCTTAATCTCTGCTTCAGGGTCTAGCTTTTTCACTTTTGGAAGAAAGGATTTCATCTTAATATGGCGGCATTTATCACAAATACGTATATCGTTACTCATCTTATGTCACTCCGATTTATCCCCATTATGTTCAACCTTACGAGCAATACTATTGTAAGGGAACTCTAAAGGTTAAGCAACCATATCCCTCACTTTCACCTGCCAGGGCTGGCATTTGGAGGCTCATATTTCTTGGCTTGCTTAGAAAACCAAGGGATCAGCACCATCGTAAACACAATGTCATCAATCGGCATAAATGGCATCAAGTCGGGCATAACCCAGTACAAGAACACAGCTCCTACAAAGAAAAACTTAAGCTTAAACGGTACATAACGTGAGCCAAGCAGTGCAGGGGCAGAACGGAATAGAAACCATAGTCTACCCCACGTACGCTTAGGTGGCCGCGATGATGACGGTTGGTTAAGTCGATTTGCTGACATGACACACACCTCCTTATGCTCTTAGCATAGTGTATGCCATTTCATTTGTCACATACAGCTAATAGATCCCTGGACTTCTACGCGTGAACCTACCTTACGGGCAAATTTTCACCCTAATAACTCAGACTCTTTGCCTGCGGAAACCCTCGATTCTTGAGCGGGCATTCCGTTTAGTGCTGCCCGCATAATGGAGCTTACTTCAACATATAACCTTTCAAATTGATTTAATGGCAGCGGATTAACGCCCATACCAATCTCCACTGTAAAACCAGGCTTACGGAAAGTCTGAATAAACCAATCCTTAAAACCGGCATCACTGCCGGACAGCTTCACTGCACGATATCCGCTGGCTAATTCAAATGTTCTAGCCCACGCCTCTGAAACATCAGGCTCAAAGTCCCGATAGTTCCAATAGATTTCTTGACCCTGCGAGTGAAACGATAACGCAAGCTCAAATGGCTCCCGCAGCGTAAATTGAGCAAGCGCCTCCGCCTCCGGTTCACAAAGTGGTGAGTCCCCGCTGTAATTCATGGGCGATGGTCCATCTACTTGCCTCCGCTCTTTTTCCTCGTCCCAATACGCTGGAAATTGATCATTTAGATCAACTCCCCTAATGTTCGCTTTCCATAGCGAATATTGTTTGCCATAGACGTTCCAATCGGCCAGTTGTGTACCATAAGGGTGCTGATATGTAACCCCCTCCTGAACAAGCTCCACTCCGTCTGGATTAACCATCGGTACAACCCATAGTGCCGTTCTATTGTATGCACCATGCGGGTCCCATCCTTGCCATAAGGCACACCTCTCATAATGCATTGCGTAATCCTCTACAAATTGCATCAGCAGTGCTGAGGTTATCCATTCATTAGCATGCACCGCTCCATTAGCCTGCACACGGAAGGGTCCTGTACCTATACCTAAAGCGAAGATTGGCTTTCCCATTACGCTCGTCCCAATCTGTTCACTTGCTATAAAAGGATAACGCTGCAGCAATCGTTGTATATCATCAGCCAATTGATTCGGTCCATATTCCGCTTGTGTGCGAACGTCTCGCTCATCTGTCCAGTACGGTATAACGATGCTTTGCCCCCCATTCAATCTGCGGGGATTCACGGTTGGATTCGCATTGGCCAGCCATTGTGCGGGGACTCGAAAGCGAGACGCAATCTCATAGAAGCTTTCTTCTTGCTGTACCACGTAAATGTTGGTTGGCCGCTGTGGAATGTAAATGAGTTGACCTGGAATAGCGTACTCTTCCACTCGAATATGTGGATTAATGGCCAATAAAGCTGGAAGGTGAATACCGTAACGCAAGCAAATGCGCAGGTAGGTATCCCCTCTTTGAATCGTATACGGTATAGCCCCATTACTCACATTGCTCTCTCCTCTCCTTATATACATCCATTTACTACTTATATGCAGCAATCCTCAGCATCAATACCCGATGAACAGCGCCTCTTTCTATCACTCTAGTATTATGGTCCAAGTAGAAGCTGCGCCTGATTCATATAGTGGTGATAGAGAAATTCAGCTACAAGAAGGAGGAGATTCCAACAATGTTTGTTTACGAATACGGTCCTCATGATAATCGACCAAACAACGGTGTTGCTTCCGTCGATGTAACCTTAACCAACCTGTCCAACTTGACGGTGACCTGTGTAGTCCGCTTTTATGCATTTAACAACACTGCTGGAGCACAAACACCTTCCATTTATGGTTCACAAATCATAACGTTAAGCCCATTTGGAAATGGAGCCTCCACTTATTTAATTAAAAACGTGCCAACTGCTACCGCCTTTTTTGGTGTAAAAGTCAGCGCCAATAATAATGAAGCTGAGCTGCTGCGTAGCGTAATTACCTTTAACAATGCCCTAAGTCAGCCAGTTGGCTCCATTCCGATCCCACTCATCAGCTCCATGCCAAAATACGCCTACATCGTAAATAGCGGAGATGACACGCTGCTAGTCATTGATCAAGTAACTAAACAACAAGTAGGCGGCCTGATTCAGCTGCCCCTCAGCTCGATGCCTGTCGATGTAGCACTGCCTTATTTCAGCATTTATGCATTTACAGCCAACAGCAATAGTTTAAATGATTCCCTCATCTTAACGGATACACGCCAACTAGGTTTGCTGCCGACTGGGAAGGAAAGCATTGCGATCGACACGGATGAGCCGTATGCGATCCGCGTTTTTGCGTTAAACAACGATTCGCCCAACAGCTATGTAACTGTATTTGACATCACAACCAATACGCAGCGTCCAGGTTCCCCTATTACGGTGGGAGATAATGCTGTAGCTCTGCAATTTGTTCCGTCCACCGAAAGACTATACGTCGCCAATAAAGATGATGGCACGATCTCCGTCATTAATACGATTACAAATACGGTGATCACTACCATTCCACTGCTGCCTGGAGTTCCAAATGCAAGTGCGCCTGTCCACCTTGCTGCAAGCTCTAATGGCAAGTACATCTATGTCGCAGCGCAAGGATTGCCAGGAGAAATTCAGGTCATTGACGGTTTTACCAATACGATGCTGACGCCTATCCCTTTACTTGGTATTCCATCTGCTTCTGGATTAATCCCTTATCGAATTGCCCTGTCTCCCGATGATGCCGCATTGTATGTAGCCTCAGCTAACAGTTCGGATCTGGTGAGCCTGAATGTGCACAGTCCTGCAAAGCCTGCCCTTTATCGTAATGTGACAATGACAGGGGGACCCCCGGAAACTCTTGCAGTCACTCCTGACGGCAGTGAAGTATATATTGTGAACAACTGGTCCTCTGGCAGTACGGTAAGTATATTGGATCGCTCCACCAATTCACTGCTGCCGGTGCCTATTCCAACTGGCTTCCAGCCAAAAAGCATTTCTTTTTCCAACTTCATATGGTAAATCAGGGCAGCTTCATTCGAACGGCTTGAATATGATAGAACGGAAGTGATTACAATGAACATTCCATTGTTCGTCCCTACCTATCGCGTCGATGAATGTCTCGCCGAGATTCGCGATTGTTTGGAAAAAGGATGGACGGGACTAGGTTATAAAACGGTTGAGTTTGAGGAGCGTTGGAAGGAATATACCGGCTTCAAACACGCACATTTCCTTCATTCAGCTACCGCTGGGCTGTCTTTGGCAGTAGAAGTGCTCAAAATGACTAAGGGATGGAAAAAAGGCGATGAAATCATTACGACACCACTTACCTTTGTTTCGACGAATCATACAATACGCTATCATGCTTTAAAACCCGTGTTTGCGGATGTTGATTCTTACTTATGCTTGGACCCAGATGATATGGTGCGGCGAATAACGCCAAGGACCCGGGCCGTCTTATTTGTAGGCATGAGTGGAAACACAGGGCAATACGAACGAATCGTAAAGCTGTGCGAGCAGTATGGTCTAGCTCTAATTTTGGATGCGGCCCATATGGCAGGGACTCGTTTGCACGGGTGCATACCTGGGAAAGAAGCGGATGCCGTCGTGTATTCGTTTCAGGCGGTTAAAAATTTACCTACCGCCGATGGCGGTATGGTGTGCTTTCATGAAGAGGCACAGGATCATCTAGTACGTAAGCTGTCTTGGCTTGGTATTAATAAAGACACATACACCCGCACGAATGCTGAGGGCCAATACAGATGGTTGTATGACGTTGAACATGTCGGCTACAAATACCATGGCAATTCAATTATGGCGGCAATCGGTCTGGTACAGCTCCGTTATCTCGATCAGGATAACGCATACCGCAAACAATTGTGTACCTGGTATGAGCAGGCATTGGCTGAAGTGAAGTCTATCATTCCTTTTATACCAGTAGCACCAGATTGCGACAGCAGCCGACACTTGTTTATGATTAGCGCTCCGGCGCGTAATGAACTGCTAGCTTTGTTGAATGAAAATGGTATTTTTCCAGGCGTGCATTATCGTATAAACACGGCTTATCGCATGTACCGACATGCACGAGGTCAATGCCCGACAGCGGAAACGATGTCGGACCGTATTATCTCGCTGCCGCTGCATCTGCGGATGACCTATGCAGATGTACAAACCATCGCGAGTGTCATCAAACAGTACGTAAGCAACCTATAGGGAAGGAGCGCATTGAAGATGGATCATTCATACCGGATTCTGAGTCCGCGACTGCTGCTTCGCCCTTTAACCGAGCATGACCTGGATCAGGTCCGCTCTTGGCGTAATCAAGAGCATATCCGGATCTGGTTTCAAGACGACCACGTCATTGAACCTGAACAACATTTTAATTGGTACGAACGTTACCGCACCAATGATAGTGATATGATGTTTATTGCCGTCAGACTGGATAAAGAGAAGCCGATCGGCACGGCTGCACTCTATCGTATCAATCCTTATAAACGCAGAGCTGAATTCGGTCGGGTGCTCATAGGGGATTCCGAATCACAAGGTCAGTCATACGGTGAAGAAATTGTCAAAGCCGTGACTCAATTTGGCTTAAATACGCTCGGACTTCAATCTATTGAGCTGTTTGTGAAAGTAACCAACACACGGGCTATTCGCATTTACATGAACTGCGGGTATGTTCACGATTCATCTTATCGCCATCCCGTCGCACAAGGCTCCTCCGCCCTCATTCGTATGGTGTGCTTTGCGTCGAAAAGGCGCAGGGAGGGGCGGGGTTCATGACCGATGCTTCATTATTTATGCGTGACCAGCACATTATATACCCGCATCGTTTAATTGAAGCGCCCGAAGTAAGTATCATTATGCCAACTTATTGTCGCAATCAGTCCGGCTTATTAAGCCGTGCCATCAACAGCGTGCGCGCACAAACCTTTGCCAACTGGGAGCTGATCATCATAGATGACGGCTCCCGTGACGGCAGCTTGGACACCATTCGTGAGCTGCAAAGAATTGATCATCGTATCATTCATGTGCGGCATGCTTACAATTCCGGACTGCCTGCCATCCGGGTTAACGAGGGGCTAATACTGGCCAGAGCCCCTTATATCGCTTATCAATTTGACGATGATGTTTGGAAGCCAAAGCTGCTAGATATCCTTCTAAAACAAATCCGAAAAGTACACTCTCCAGCACTCGTATATGGTAAGGCACAAGCCTTTCCACCTGACAGCCGGATCATCGGGAGTAACTTCGCAGCAGGCTCTAGTCGACTTATGGATGCTAATTTCATTGCTAACAACAGCGTACTCCACTCCAGGGAATGCTTCGAGCAGTATGGCATGTATGATACACATGTTGTCATGCGACGGGTTTGCGACTGGATGTTATGGCAGCGCTGGTCCCAGCTTGTCCCGTTCTATGATGTGGATGTCATCGTGAGCCAAGTATCGATCGGACAGGATAACGCGATCGGTGAGATCGCTCCGTATGATCTGCTAGCTTATCGTATCTTTAACGGCTTGAATCGGGAGAAGGTGCTGCTGCCCCACAATTGGCTTCATACCGAGGTTGATAATTTGTCACCGTGGGCAGATGCTGTGTCCCTCACTTGTAAGAACCGAATGGAGCAGGAGCATATCCAGTTATGGAACACACAAACCGCGCACTCCAGTGCAGCTCTGGCACAACTACAACATGCAGCACGTATATCTACAGGGCACGTCTTATTCACCCGGAACGATGACAACGATCACGCGAATACGTGTCTCTGGAAGGCGAGTTCAACCGATCTGCAGCCTCCATATTCGGACACCCCCATGCAGAGCGGTAGATCATTGAAGCGTAAACGTTCCCTTGTAGTCAGTAAAATGCATTACGATCCTTCTGTCGATATAACGTTCCAGCATTTTAATCGCATTGATAATCCACTCTTCCAATCCTTTTATGTGCCGCTTCATCAGATAGACACTTCATATATGAAAGATTCCGATCTCGTTGTGCTCCATCGGGCTTGTTACGACTTCTCCGTCTTGCAGCATTATGCGGCACAACAAATAGGCAAGCCCGTCATTTATTTAATGGACGATGATTTTTTACACTTGTATCAAGTAAGTCCTGAATTTCATTACCTGGCACCAGGAGAAAACTATTATAATCAGCTATTGATTCATTTGCAGGAAGCGGATATCTGTGTAGCCTATTCGGATATTACCGCTGACAGCATACGACCCCACAACCCCCGGGTGCTGACGCTGAGCACCAACATACCGGGGAGTTACCTAAAGCGTCCGTTTGTAAGAAATAATGGCATGCGGCCATTCCGGATAGGATACACGGGAGGAAATTCAAGAACCGAAGAATTCGCGCAGCTGTGGGAAGCTTTTCAGCGCCTGTCACAAAAATACGGAGAACAGATTGAATTTGTATTCTGGGGTATGAACCCGCATACGTTCCCTACCCTGTCATCACCTGTCAGCTACGTGCCTTTTACGTACAGTTATTACGAATATTTAAATCGGCTTATGAACATTGACATTGACCTCGGGGTTGCACCTCTTGATGATTCAACCCGCGCCAAATCTGGGAAATGTCCGATTAAATATTTAGAATATACAGCGGCAGGAACGATAGGCATTTATTCGGACGCCTTGCCTTATCGTTCTATTACACATCAGGTCACGGGATGGAAAGTTGCAAATACAGTGCAGGATTGGTACGAAGGCATAGACACCCTTATTCAAATGCCTGTTGAAGCAAGGGAGCGGATATGGCAGTCTGCCCAAGAAGATGTATACCGTTCTTTTTCTACGGAGAAGGAGCGAATTCGGGTAGCAGCCGTGGCCGAAGCCGCGATTCTCCATCATCGCTTTCGTGATCAGCGTGCTGCAGATGGCAAACCTTGCATTGTCTTGTTGTGGAACGAGCCTTTTGAACAGCAGTATGCCTTAACCTCATTTGTGACCGCGCTGCGCGCTTACGCGATTGAGCCGCTTATCTTAACGGGAAGCCTGCTTGATAATCCAGAAGCATTAGTGTCGTACTGCAAAGATCATCGTATTATTCATCTAGCCGCAGAACAATTGGACCAGCTAAAGACCCTTTCAGAAACTAACGCAGCAGATTCCCCCGTGCCAGCATTTACACAAATTGCAGCCTGTATCAAAATGCATGCCGATTCCGAATCCAACCATTTGATCACCCTGCTTCAGCAATTGCAGCACGAATCTACTGCCGCATCCCAGCAACCGCAGTTGCTTATATCTCACTGGGACGACATCGAGCAGCATCTAAACGTTATAGAGCAATTAACTGAAGTAGAGCTGCGGGCAGTCGTTTCCGATACGATGCTAGCTTGGGCAATACTACGTTCCTTTAATGATAGCTAGTTATATAGTTAACATCCATGCTCAAGATGTAAACTTGGTTAACTTAGTTAACTTGCTTACATCCGCCCCATTTTTCAAGTATGAATCAAACTGTCGAAAGGGCTGTATTTCATCTGTCTGTTCAGACAAAGAATACAGCCCTTCGCAGTAATGCTATATTGTGAATTAATAAATATGAGGCACTTGCCAAATACATGGAATGTCTTGGATCTGATCTCCCAGCCACTCCTTCGCAATACGTTGAAACATTTCTTGATCACCGCTGCAAAAAAATTGATGAACTGGCATATCATCTTTCTCCGCAAGCTGGTTCTTATCTTGTAAAATGGTACTTACTTCACGAGCCGTCTCTTCGGCTGAGTTAATTAACTCAACACCGGACCCCATCACTTCCTGAATCGGCTCGGTCAGGAAAGGATAGTGTGTACAGCCCAGTACTAATGTATCAATTGGCGTTGCCCGAACAGCGTCCAAAGACTCCCGAACGACACTCCATGTTTCTTCCGATCGGTACATACCTTTTTCCACAAGCGGTACAAATTGAGGACAGGATTGCGAGATTACCTCTACATGCGGGGAAAGCCGTCTAAGTGCTTGCACATAAGCACCACTTTTCACTGTTACATCTGTCCCGATTACACCGATATATCCAGATTTGGTAGCTGATATGGCTGCCCTGGCCCCTGGGTGAATGACACCAACCACAGGTACTGATACATGCTGACGTATGTCTTCCAAGGCAACTGCTGCTGCCGTATTACAAGCAATTACGATCATTTTGGGTTGGTACTGGATCAAATAATCTACAATTTGACGGGTAAACAGTCTTACTTCTTCCGATGAACGAGGTCCATACGGAGAGCGAGCTGTATCGCCAAAATATATAATTTTCTCTCTAGGGAGCTGGCGCATGACCTCTTTAACAACCGTCAAGCCTCCGACTCCTGAATCAAGCATTGCTATAGCTTGTTGCACGAAAACACCGCTTCCTTCATCTCTTGTTTGACTGACTCGGATCACACTCGTTATGACGTATTCCGTACGTAATACCATATGTACAGCGTGGATAAAACGTACCTCGATTCTAACTGATATATAGACAAGGTTCAAGTATGGGTGGCGCTCCTCCGAAAGGGGAGTGAAAGTTAGATTCCGTAACCTGCCAGCAACTTTTTATCGATTCGCGCGTTATTATTGAAAGATAAGCTGAAACGGGTGCTTTTCATTTTCAAATCCAGAGAGAGAATACACGAACGCAAATAGGTGCCATAAGATGAGCAAGCGAGATCAACCTTATAGGACGAGAGGAACTACCATGCGAAATACAAATTATACTCAGAAGCCGACATCTTCTAGACAGCTCCCGCCACGAAGGGTAAAGCACACTCTACCCGAACCCACACAAGTGCGCGCTGCTGCGGAGACGTCAAGTAGATATACACCGTCTAGCCCGGAATTCAGACCTTCGAGAAGAAGCTCTGCCGGTAGCCCTGACAATAGACCTGCAAGATCAAGCACATCTGCAAGTGCAGTTACAAGAACTGTAGATAGAGGTTCTGGTTCTGTAGTTGATTCAACCACTAGACCTGCGGCGGGAGGGCGCAGATATAATGCGTCCGCCAACGGTTCTTCCAGCAGGCTGACAACGCCAAGTTCACCATCACCTGGAAGAAGCAGACAACGAAGAGACGACAGATCTTCAAGAAGGAACAGGGTTGCCGAGACCGTTCCGCCAGAAAATCAGAAAGAGAAGAAAAAGAAGAGCAAGGGCGCACGTAAACGTGCGATATGGAAAATTATCCGTATTTGGATGGCTATTTTCATGTTATGTATCACATTTGGGGCAGGTTGGCTGCTGTTCACGCCTTCAGGCGAACAGTTCCGGTTTATGATTGCCGATACACTGCTGACGACTCGGCATCGTCATTGGGCCAAGTTTATTATTGGGGAAGAAGAGATGAATCGAAGAATCCAGCAATACAATAATCGATTTGAACAAATGGGAGACGAACAAGCGAACACAAATCTTATCAAAACACCCGAACAACCTAAAAATGACAAGCCTCTTACCGAGCTAAAGGAAATTAGTGGTCAAGGATATAGTGGATACTTGCTTACGATACGGGACCCTAAATCCATTCGGGTTGCCGTCACTAATGAGATGGGCATGGGAGAAAAAGTATCCAATATGGTCAAACGGACCGGAGCCCTCTTTGGCATTAACGGGGGCGGGTTTGCCGATCCGAATTGGAAAGGTAATGGATTTCAGCCGATCGGCATCGTTTATGCAGATGGCAAGCTGTTCTATAACGGGATCGGCAAAAATAAGCGCACCCAAATCGTTGGCTTCGATAAAGAGGGCAAGATGGTTGCAGGCAATTATACAGTCGGTCAGATGGAAGAGCTCGGGGTAAAAGAAGCGGTCAGCTTCCAACCTAGAATCATAGTGAACGGCAAAGGGTTAATCAAAAATGCCGCCGATGGCTGGGGAATTGCTCCTCGTACTGTAATCGGGCAGAAAGAAGACGGAACGGTATTATTTCTCGTTATAGACGGAAGACAGACACATAGCATTGGCGCTAACTTATATGACTGCCAACAATTGATGTTGGAAAACGGGGCTGTCATTGCCGCCAATCTGGATGGTGGATCTTCGACCGTGCTGGTCGGAGAGGGAGGCAAGCTAGTAAACTCGCCTGCCAGCCAATATGGTGAACGGCTGCTGCCAACCGCCTTCCTTGTATTTGACCAACCAGAAAAAGCCATCATAAAAAATATATGGGAAGGTCTTGATCCAACCAAGATTGATCCGAGCACGTGGAAACGTCAGTCCTAATGTATCAGCCAACAAGGAACTATCGTAACCTTTAAGGTATAGCTTTAACTGTATATTAGCGTTAGAACAAGTCCCTATCTTTATGGAGCACGACAACTCATGCTCCTGAAGATAGGGACTTTCTTGTGCCTATCCCGATGGCTGTACGCACTATTTGATAAGTTGAGCTTTTTGCTTTACAGATGTATTGTCGCTGACCACTGCGATGGCCTCTTTTTTATCCGATGCTAGGCAAGTGTCGCTCGTCTGCTCAGACATGGCGATCTCCGCTTGCACCTCGATATCGATGCCATCCGCTTGCTCGTTTACAATCGAAGAAACCAGTGCCTTTTCCTCGTGGCTGCTAAAACGCTCCTGAAGTGCATGCTTCCAGTCGGATGTTTTCTCCTTGGCAGCTTCTACCCATTCACTCGTCTTGTCACTCACTTGTTTTGCTAGCTGCTGTGACTTCTCGTTTGCTTGCTTTGCACCCTCGGCAAGATCATGACGAAGCTCTCGTCCCGCCTTTGGTGCCAGCAGCAATGCCGAAACCGTTCCGACCACGCTGCCTACCAACAAGCCTATCCAGAATTTACGGTTTGATTGTGCCATCGTGTTTCCTCCTTATGCATAGCCTTCGCCCTGTTATTGCCTAGTAGATTCATTTAATCCAGTCGATCCTTATCAGGGGTGGCATGTGATGTTGAGCGTTGACGGCGAGTCTGGATATCAGACCAGAATGTGTAGGCCAAGTCCGCCCATTGCAGCGTATCTTGAATTCGACGCTCGTTAGCCTGGTGTGCGGCTTCAACCGCCGATTCTGTGCGTTCAGACCAACGCGCTAGACGGCTGTTCCACCCCTCAACCATATTACGGGTCCGTCCAATCGTTTCTCTCCACTCTGCTAATTGCTCTGCCGCTTCTTCCGCTTTCTTCAACGCTTGGTCTCCCCGGCGGGTCAGGTCGCTCAATTGCTGAACAAGTTGGGTAGACTGCGTATTTAACAAACTTAAAGACTGGCTCGCCTGTCTTACGAGAGATAGCCCACGCCATATGGCAATTACTGCTGCAAAGCAGAGCACAAGCCAGGCCCCTGTGGCTACAGCAACGCTCCATTCCACCATGATATGCCTCCCGGATTCAGCATCGACCAGGACGAATGCCCATGTCGTAATCACAGTATAAGAAGTATGGGCTCGTCTTGACACACCAGGGCTTGGTTTAATTTTCACACGCTTGACTTATCCTGTTGTATTCATGTCATATTGTCACTATAAAACGTCACTATATAACCTTAATCCTTCATAATCCTAAAACGTCAAATACCCCTTCACTGGTTGTGGAAATTAAATTTCCGAGGGCAGCCAAAGAAGAGGTATCCAGTAATCGTGTATTCAGTTGCCAGCCTTCCGACCAGTATCCATGATCCTTAATCAATCTATGTCCACATCATTACGAACGTTGTTCTTTAATAAAGCGAATAGCTTCTCTTGTCTGATCCAAATACTGAACGGTCTTGTCATATTGATGAGAGGCAACGCACATAAAGAGGACGTCAATAATATGCAGTTGGGCAAGCCGAGAAGACGTAGCCGCACTGCGGAAGGTTGCTTCCTTTGTGGCGGATATAAATAAATTAAGCTGCGCCTCTGATGCAATTAGCGAGTTGCCGTAGTGAGTCAGACTTACGGTATGGCTCCCCTTCTGATTTGCAAGCTGTAAAATATCATATACTTCAGACGTTTCTCCAGAGTAGGAAATGCCGAACACAACATCTTCCGATGTCATGTTAGCGATATTCATGGCTACCACATGCACATCCGTAAACGCCGTCGCCGGCTTGTTAATCCGCAGAAACTTTTGCTGCGCATCCAACGCAATAATAGAGGAGGCCCCTACACCGAAGAAATGAATATGGCGCGCGTGAATTAATACATCTACTACTTTTGCCATATCAGCAAGATTAACAATCTCCGACGTTTCCCTTAAGGCCTGGATACTGTTTGTTGTCATCTTCTCCAACACAGCATCCACGCTCTCGTTTGGTTTGATATCCCGATAGCCTTCGTGCTCTGACTTATTAATATCACCCACAATGCGGAGCTTCAGTTCCTGAAAGCCTTTGAGCTTAAGTGATTTGCATAGGCGAATGACAGCCGCACTGCTGGCACTGCATCTTTCCCCTAGCTCAGAAGCGGTTAACGAGACTGCCTCTTGCGGGTATTCGAGAATATACTGCGCGATCTTCTTCTCCGAAGGAGGCAGCTTGGACAGCATATCAGACAGCATAACCAAGCCGCCCTTAGTCGGCGATACGTACATAGGGATTCCTCCTTTGGACTGTTGCCCTCTATTGACTCCATAATATGTAAGCGTTTATCTCTATTCTTTATTTGTGTGCACCCTGTGCCCCGTATCGCAATCATCATCGCTAATCACCTTGATGTCTATACACAGCGTACATCCTCCACAGGACAATGTTGCAATTGCTTGGCCTTCACGGACTCCAATAACGAATCCAGAAGCTGTCACCCTGACGACCTGCAAGTTCGATGAACTCCATGTGTAATGCAGCGGCGGCATGATGGGCATTGCCATAGCGATTAAACCTTGAGTCACGAACTCCCCTGTAGCCGTTACTTGTACAGTTTGCCCACGCTTTATGATAAGGGTAGTACTAGCATAATCGCAACGGATACGCTCTAACAAGGGAACTACTTTCCAGCATACATGCTCTTGGTCCACACAAAGCTGGATATAATGATAAAATCCTCCGCTTTCTGGTGGGACATGCGTCTGCTTGCCTCCACCACCAGTAATGAGATAATGAACATTGTCCACTTTCTTATACATATAGGCATGAAAATCTCCGCAAAGGACCAGCATCTCTCCAACTGCTCGCTGTACTTTAGCTTGGGCAAGTAGTGCATACAACCGTTGAGCCTCACCTTCATCCATAAAGCCATGTCCTGTTTGGTGATCATATCCACATGCATCCGTCTCATCAGGAGGGGTATGCATCAGAATTACGATATGCTGCCCAGCAGCCTGATCCACCATCTCGGCAAGCCAAGACCATTGAGAACGGTCGGAAGCGCTAATATGTCCAGCTGCGGTATCTACACCAATGATCGTAAGATTTGCATAGTCTAACACAAAGTTTGTTTCCCCAAACGCCTGCTGATAATGGGTACGCTGATTCGTGCCTGCAATTTCATGATTGCCAATCGTCATTACATACGGCAATCGGAAATTCTCCATCCGTTGTACCGCCAGCTTGTAGTTGTCTAGCGTATCACACTCTACAATATCCCCCGTATACAATAGCAGCTCCGAAGACTCATTCTGAATTCGGGCAATATGTGCCTGAAGCTGCAGGTCACACACATTGACCTGCAGGGCAGAATTCAAATACCCACCATCTCCGATAATCGTTATTTCAAACGCTTTATCAGACGATGGCTGAGGAATCACCGCCCCGGTCCGGAATGTCCATGTCAGCTCGCTTCTATTTCCCGCCAGATCAGAAGCCTCTACCTTTACAAAATATTCACTTTCAGCATTTAAAGTCTCACGAGGCGTATAACAAGCGGTGTCATCTTGATAACGGTGGATGACCAAACATCCGTTTAATTCTATTCTGATTGAATTTTCATCTACCCCTGAATGACTATCCTCAATTCTGAGAGCTATTCGCGGTCTCAAAGAACGAGTCACCGTTCCGTCCAGCGGCATCATAACTCGCATGATCGGTGCCTTCTGATCTGGGCCCAGTTCTACCGTAAACGCCCACTCAGCAGGTGGATTAGCAGGATTGCCCGCGCAATCATGAGCTTGGACGAGGATATGGTATTCTCCTGACACAAGTGCAGCAACTGGGGCATGAGCCAAGCCTGTTACTCCATCATAGTGATGGTCCAGCCATTGATTATTTATCCTCATCTCAATCGATTCCGGTTGTACGCCTGATTGATGGTCTAATACTCGCAGCGACACAACGAGTGCACTCGCGTATACCGTCGTACCCGGCTTCGGATCATAATCTGACCATTCAGGCCCCCGCAAGTCCTCACTTTCGTGACCTGAGATAGAAAAAAGATCGCGAATGTCCACATAGCCGACGTTTTTATCGGCCATATCTGTCTCAACGATATAAATATGACGCACGTACGCCGGTTCCTCTAAAGCGAGAGGAAGGTCAGCAGTAACGCATCTCCAGCCATGCCAATTCATACCTTTAGGTGATGTAAGGTCAAGGGACCTCTCTGTACCGTCTCCGTCTACTATTGCAACTCGCAGCCAGTGACCGCATGGCTCAGCATGAATCCAGCAGCCGATAGCGGACGCACAGCTATTCATCTGCCACCGCTGTACATCAATAGGCGCCAAGTAAGCAGCCGAAGTTCCTGGTCGGCTTCGGCAATCATAATGAAGTCGAACGGCCTGGTGATAAGAGGAATGGCTCCATTGCCCGGGACGTGGCATGTCAACAGCCTCCATCGTCACTCGTTCCATACGAATGCCGTAACATTGCAGCTCTGTTGTTGAATGGAGTGGATCTACGATACGGATCATGACACTTCACCTGCCCGTCGGATCAATTAAGTTAGATGAATCGCTTGACGTACCAACCCACCCGTGAGCTCCAGCCTTTCTCTTGCTTCCTTGGCGCTGAGTCCAGCCTCCAGCATGACGATTGCGGTTTTAACTTCCTGATCTGCTACAGCAAGCGTGGATGCCGCTGTCTCATAATCTACTTCCGTAATGTTCATTACAATGCCGCGGGCGCGTTCCTGCAGCTTGTAGTTGCTGGCGTTCAGATCTACCATCAAATTCTCATATACTTTTCCCAACCTAATCATGACAGAGGTCGAGATTGTATTCAGTATCATTTTATGAGCGGTGGCCGCCTTCATCCGCGTCGATCCCGTTACGACTTCAGGTCCTACCAGCACCTCAATCTTAATGTCTGCAAAACGGCTAATAGCCGAACCGTCGTTACACGTCAGCGATACCGTAGATGCGCCTATACCTTGCGCATATTGCATAGCTCCAATCACATATGGTGTTCGGCCGCTGGCTGCGATGCCAATAACAACATCCGCTGCGCTTAAGCCGCGCTCCGATAAGTCAGCAGCCCCTTGCGCCTCATTATCCTCTGCCCCTTCTACCGCTGCAAATACCGCGCCGCTGCCGCCTGCTATCACGGCCTGAATCAATTCCGGCGGTGTGCTGTATGTTGGGGGGCATTCCGCGGCATCCACAAAGCCTAAGCGACCGCTTGTGCCAGCACCCACGTAGAATAAGCGGCCTCCATTTTTAAGAGATGCATACACATAATCTACTGCTTCTTCCACACGAGGTAGCACACGATAGACCGCCTCCATAACTGAACGATCTTCTTGATGAATCACGTTGACGATATCATGCGTACTCATCTGGTCGATAGTCATCGTACGTGGATTGCGCTGTTCCGTTAATAAAGCCGAAATGTTCGTATCCATATCCTCACAACCTATCCGTTGTATATTTCTGAGCCTGTCACTGCACAGTCCTCACACTTCCCTTAATTCGTTCTCATACAACTACTGCTTCCATGTTCCGCTGACGCTGGTTCAGCATAGTCCTGCTGTGCTGGCAGCTTTACTGCTTATGGCATTCACAATGTGCTTCTATTCATTAGACTCACTGTACCTTCATTGCTGCCAGTTGCTGACTTATCCGCGCACACAATTGCGAAGGAAGTGGAATATTTAAGCGACGCAATCCGGAAAACACGGCTCCTGCTACAGGTGGGTGACCAGGTAATGTAAATTGCGCTTGCATCCCCGCAGCACAGCATACATTCTCGATCGTAGGCAGCAGTAGATCCGCTCGCTGGAATACACCACCGATCAATACAACTTGTATTCTCTTGCTCTTTTCGCTCGTTTCGCTCGACTCGCTTAACATGGATGGGAGGCCGCCATACAATTTTCTATATAGCGCTGTAATCGCCTGCCCCATTTCCTGCGCGGCTTCCGTAACGATACGCTGCGCTGCTTCATCACCTAAATCAGCGGCTCTCAGTACAAAAGGGGCCACCGCTGCTACTTGTTGACGGCCACTTTGCGTATAGATCATCGGAATCAGCTCTGTTATCGTTTGTAGGGAATACGATTCTTGCAGGATAGGGGTGATCACAGTAGGCGCGTCAAGACCATCCCAAGCCCGAAAAACAGCAGTTAACCCTGCCCTGCCAATCGCATAACCACTGCCTGCATCACCGATGATGTATCCCCAGCCCCCTACTCGCTCTCTCGTTCCATTTGCATGTACACCATAAGTAATCGAGCCGGTCCCAGCAATCTGTACGATGCCCGGTTCCCCTAACGTGCCGGAGTACAAGGCAGTAACCGCATCGTTATCCACTTCAATAAGGGTTTCTTTCATCAACGGGCTCTGTTGACATAACTGTTGGAGATGAGTTTTCACTTGCTGTCGGTTATCCCCTTGCTCAATACCAGCCAAGCCTGCAAATATTACCTCAATCTTTTCACCGCACTGAATAGCCACGCCGCAAAGACAACTCACAACATCTGTCAAAGCCTGAAACGCACGAATATGGTCGCCATTCATATTCGATGGCCCTCGTTGCACGGCAGACAGTAAAGTGCCATCTGACCGCACAAGCACACCAAGCGTCTTTGTCCCGCCTCCGTCAATCGCTACAATGCCCATAGCATGGTTCCCCCTCTTCATTAGCGCATCAACGAAAACCAGCAGACTCCTCAAGCGCTAGCTATATAATAGATAAGAATTTGACTCTTTACTGAATCTGTATAAATCCGATTCATAACGGTCCGCATAAGCGACAGCTGTTCCCTGTTGAATATGTTTCTTTAGCTCCCTATCGCCCGCCAATTGATCAAAATGCTCAGCTTCCTTGTATTGGAACGACTCTGGATACATCGCCGCAATCGTTTCCAGAAGCTGTAATCCAACAGAAAATGCACGAAGGACTTTGCGATCAGTCACATGAAGTTGAACACCCTCGCACCGCTCCCCGTTGTATTTCTGATAGTTGGGTACAAATGATACTGGGCGGGCAATGACTCCCGGCATCTGCCGTTCATTAAGTATTCTCGCCAAGCTGTAACCGTCCATGAAAGGTGCTCCCACCACCTCAAACGGCTTGGCAGTCCCACGTCCTTCGGACAGGTTTGTCCCCTCAATTAGACACGTTCCTGGATAAAGCAAGGCCATGTCAATCCCGCTGGCATTCGGAGAGGGCGGAACCCACAATAACCCTGTCTCGTCAAAATGCATCTGTCTGGACCACCCCTGCATCGGGATCACGGTTAGTTCGCACCGTACGCCAAATTGATCCACAAACAATTGGGCCAATTCGCCAATCGTCAATCCATGACGGACAGGGATCGGGTATAAACCCACAAACGATCTGCACTCCTCCGTAACCAGATTCCCTTCCAGGGTAATCCCGTTGATCGGGTTGGGACGGTCCAGCACAACAAACGGAATGCCTAGTTCCCCACATGCCTCCATCACGTAGGCCATTGTGTAAATATAGGTATAATAACGTGAACCGATATCTTGAAGATCAAAAAGGATCACATCGATATCGCGCAGCATTTCCGGGGTGGGCTTGCGTGTCTCTCCGTACAAACTATGCACAGGCAAGCCAGTCACTTTATCGATTGAGGAGCTGACCGCTTCTCCTTCCTTGGCATCTCCCCTGATACCGTGTTCAGGCCCGTAAAGAGCCGTTACTTGAAGATGCTCATGTTGATGGAATATATCAATCGTTGGAATCAGCTTATGGTTAACTCCTGTCAAATTCGTTACCAATCCGATCCGCTTTCCCCGATACTGCTCGGCATACTGTTGTAAGAATACTTCTACACCTAATTTTAGTCCCATTTCTCCTTTTCCCTCCTCGGAAGACGTCAGCAGCAGGAACTTGACGCTTTCCTTAGCCTTTCGAACCTGAGATCACAATACCTCGAATAAAGTGCTTCTGAGCAAAGAAGAACAGCAAGAGCGGTGGTGTCACCGCAATAATGGAAGCTGCCATTAGCAATTGCCAAGGGGTAGAGCCGTAGGAAGCCGTAAAGTTCGCCAGTCCAAGCGACAGTGGATAATGCTCCGTACTATTCAAATAAATCAACGGTCCCATTAGGTCATTCCAGCGGTACATAAATTCCAAAATGGCACCTGTAGCGAGTGCTGGCAATGACAAGGGTAAAATAACACGGAAAAACATCGTAAAGTATCCGCCGCCGTCAATCTTCACCGCTTCATCCAACTCATGGGATATCCCCATATAAAATTGGCGCAGCAGGAAGATCAGGAACGCACTGGCTGTGAACGCAGGGACGACAAGCGGCAAATATGAATCGACCCAGCCTAACTTATTAAACAACAAGTATTGTGGAATCATCACTACTTGGGGCGGCAGCATCATCGTGCTAAGAACAAGCCCGAACATCAGCTTGCTGCCTCTGGCCCGTAGTCGCGCAAAGGCAAAGGCAACAAAAGCAGACGTCAACACCGTTGCAAATACGGTAATGCCCGTATACCAGATCGTATTCCACATATATGTCCCAAACGGCGAAACACGGAACACTTCGACGTAATTGCTCCATTGCGGCGAGCTTGGAAACCATACCATCGGCAGTTGAAACACTTGCCCCAGCGTCTTCAACGAAGTGGATGCCATCCAAAAGATTGGGAATAAAAATAATCCTATAAACAAGAACAGTACTCCGTATATAACAGCTTTCTGCATCAGGGACAGCTCCCCATGAACATATCGTTTCGTCTTCATTAGCTGCCTCCTTATTTTCGGCTCGAATACTCGTAGTGGACATATCGTTTGGACAGCATCAGTGACAGCATAGTCAGTACAAAAATAATGATAAATAAAATCCATGCCTGTGCAGATGCGTACCCCATACGGAACTGCGAGAATGCAGTATCAAACAAGTAGTAGACGTAGAAGTAGGAATTCCACTCCGGTCCGCCTTTGGTAATGACATAGGCTTGCGTAAAAATTTGGAACGAAGAAATAATGGCCATAATTGTGTTAAATAAAATAACAGGTGAAATAAGCGGCATCGTAATGTTAAAAAATTTGCGAAAGCTGCCCGCGCCATCTATATCTGCAGCCTCATACAAATCCTTTGGCAGCGATTGCAAGCTGGCAAGGAAGATAACCATCGTACCCCCTAGACTCGTCAACTGCATCAGTACCATCGAAGGAACAACTAGCTTCGCATCGGTGAACCATCCCAAGCCAGCAACTCCGAACCATTCATGCAAAATATTGTTGACGAACCCAAAGTCCGGATTCAACAGCCACGACCATAGAAACGCAATCGATACTCCTGATACGATCGAAGGCGCGTAGAACAAGGTCCTGAATATAAGCAGTCCTTTAATCTTCTGATTCAGAAGTACGGCTAGCAGCAGCGATAATACGATCGTAAAAGGCACAGCCAGCACCACGTAATAAGTGGTTACACTTAGCGACTTAAAGAACAAGGTGTCCTGGAACAAGGAAACGAAGTTATCCAGTCCTGTAAATCGTGGCGAACTAACTACATCGTAGTTCGTAAAGCTAAGCCATAAGGAAGCGACCATCGGTCCTCCCGTAAATAATATAAAACCGATAATCCACGGTGAAGCGAATATCCAGAAGGCTCGTTCTTCCTTTTTCCGTTCAGGATGAACCTTCATCTTTGTCTTACGGCCGGTCATCATCGAGCTATTTTCCGAAGCCGCTTGTTGTTGTGTATGCAATAGGATTCACCTCATCTTAGATAAGACATCGGGCTAATCCGCAATCTGGCATCAGCCCGATAAGTCTTATATTTGTTCATGAACAGGAGAAGCTGCGTTCAACGATCACTCCAAATTCAACGAACGTAAGTTTTTGTCAATATCTTTAAGACCATCATCCACGCTTTTGGTTCCGTTATAAACCGCACTCATCGTCTGATTGGTTGTCTTCAAAATGCTGTCAAACTTGGCGATCAGGTGGTTATCTGACTCGCGGCCGTACTTAACGACACCCTCGTTTAATTGCTTTACTTGTTCTGGCTTCATGTCCATCGCTTTAGCCATATCTGCATACCAATTGGTCAACAACTCGTCAAATACTGGCGTTGCACCTGTATTTTCAGCGTATGCCTTAGCAGCGCCTTTCGGGTCCATTAAGTATTTGATGAACGTCCAAGCTTCTTCCGGGTGCTTTGTGTGCTTATAAATGTTCCATGGATCTACATACAGCGGGATCTGGCGTCCTTCGATATTAGGCAGTGCTGCCGCACCCCAACGGAACTCCGCTTTCTTAAAGTTCTGGAAGCCCCAGCCGCCGCTGATCATCATCGCCACTTTTCCTGTCATAAACGGATTGCCCAACTGAGTCATCGCTTCTGTTTGAGACGGGTTAGGCGAAATTTTATGCTTTAATACGAGTTCGGCATTTTTTTGAATCGCCTCAGCATTTTTTGGATTGCTCAACAACTGCGGCTCTCCCATCTTGCCCGTTTTGTAAGCTTCTTTGCTAAAGAAGTCACCACCAAACAACCATGCGCGTTTATTTGCCGTTTCATCATAGAGCAGACCATATTGCTGATTGCCTTTATCAGTCAGCTTCACCCCATACTCGACCATCTTATCCCAGTTCCAGGACGTATCCTCCCAGTCTGTTGTCGGATACGGCACACCTGCCTTATCTAACAAATCTTTGTTATAGAATAAGAACGTTCCATAGTTTAACATCGGCATCCCGTATGTCTTCCCGTCCACTTTATAAATATCTAACAATCGAGGGTTAATCCCTTTGACCACGTCAGGCTCTTTCTCAATGTAAGGTGTCATATCCAGCAGCACGCCCAGTTGATTAAATGTAGCAAATCCTGCCTCACTCCAGTTGGCAGACCATACATCCGCCATGTTTTTGCCGGAGATCATTGTCTGGATTTTCTGATCGATTTGTGCGTACGGAAACGTCATTAATTTGACTTTAATGTTTGGATGCTTCGCTTCAAAGTCTTTGACGGTCTGGTCATACCAAGGCTGCTTAGCCGGATTTGAGGTGACCATCCAGGATATTTCTACCTTTGCGCCGCCGTCCTTGCCTGTTCCCGTCTCAGAACTTGAACCGCACCCTGCCAGTATGACTGAGCAGGCTAGTATTAACGTTAATGTCAGAAGCAAGGTTTTTCGCAATTGATTCATTCGAATACCTCCATTAATATTAAAATATTATTTCACCATAAAATTATATATACAGAAATATTATTTCAGAAAATACATATAGCTCTTCCTTGCAGCAGTGAGACTTAACGTCTCTCTGTGCATTTCATTCAAGCTGTGTCCCATGGCTATCCGTTATCGTTATCATGTATTTAGCTGCCTTGTTAAGACAGCTCTTTTTTCATTAAATCGTAGCATTTCCACGTCTGAAATCCCAGCTTCGCATAGAAATCAACCAACTCTGTCCAATCAATAATCAGATGTTTCATCCCACGAGCGTCAAGCTCCATCATTCCTGCTTGAACTAACGCAAGTCCATATCCTCTCCCCCGGTAACGGTCATCTACACCCAAAGGCCCGATGCCGCCGAGTGGCTCTGCAAATAGCGGAGCCCAATACGTATTCTGGGCAATTAGGGGTGCATGCTCATCGTTGACCCGACAGAAGCCAATCATCTCCTGACCTACAAACAGACCGAGAAACTCTCTCCCCTTTCCGCCACGCTCCCAGTAACTTAACGCTTCATAATACCATCTGCCTGGGAAGCATCTGCGAAAGAAACAAAGCATTTCAGCTTGATCTTCCAGTTCCAGCAACCTGACGTAAGCGCCTTCAAAATGAGGTGCGTCAATCGTTTTGTCGGCTTCTAGTGAGGCATACAAATCAAATACTTCATACAACTGCTCATAGCCTTTGTGTTCACACCATTCCCGACTGTATGACAGCGCTTTCGGAACTCCGGGAAAATAATGCCACGGATCGCGTCCCATATAGACTAGCCCGACCCCCGCCTTTTGCAGCGCTTCTTCCGCCAGAGACAGCAAGCGGCTGGCAATCCCTTGTCCCCTAGCCTCTGATCTTACTACAATGGCTTGAATCCATCCTGCTCCTTCTCCTAGCTGCATCTCACGCTCTTGTTCCTGCCATTTCTTTGCTATCACAAAGCCGATTAAAGTACCGTCATTATCGTGTGCAAGCCAAGATGCAGGATAGTAAACGTTCCTATCTTGAAAACTGTTCTGCCGCAGCAGCGCTTCACGCAGTGGGAACCAGTTCCCGATCTCCCGATTCCACAGTTCACATATTTGAGAGATCCATGCGGCTTCCAATGGAATAACGTTCACGATCATCTCCCCCTAATCGAATGAAGTCCACCCTCATTTGTTAGATGTATCATTTATATGCAGCTTAAATGAAATTTAATTACAAACTTATTATATTTAATATAAAATTTTATTTCAATACCTTTTCCGCAAAATAATCCACTACATGCATTACTTTTATGCGATCATTAGCCTGCTCACGCTCCACGCCAATTTTCATCTGCAGCAAGCAACCTGGATTACTCGTCAAGATAACTGTTGCTTTTATCTCTTCGATTGCTTGCATTTTACCATCAATGATGGCATTGGCCATATCCGGTTGTACGAGATTGTAGATGCCCGCTGACCCGCAGCACATCTCTGCACCCTCAAACTCCTTAAAATTGATATTGGGTAAGAGTCGCAGCAATTGACGCGGACCATCGCTTCCTCTCATCACATTACGAAGATGACAGGAATCTTGATAGGTTATCGTATCTACCGTTTCGTGGCAGGTGCTGTCTCTCGATTGTATCGCTGCTGTACGAAATGCAGCATCTCTTAACGTCACGCCCGCATGTAACGGCATATTACGCTGAGACAGCCCCCCAGTCCAGTGATTTGACCTCAGCAATAGCTCTGCGACATCTTTCACCTGAGCAGCAAAGCCCATCGCCGCTTCCTTCCATTCTGGCTCACGATCAAACAAATGAGCATATTCAACCAGCATGGAACCACAACCGCCTGCATTGGAAGCAATAAAATCCACTCCCGCAATTTTAAACACGCTCATGTTCTGCTTTGCAAGCTCCTTCGCGGTATCTCGGTCTCCACTATGGGCGAACAAGGCGCCGCAGCAAGCCTGCTCCTCCGGAATGATCACATCATAACCGGACTCGGCGAGCAGTCGAACCGTATTTACATTGGTATCTGTAAATACAACGTCCATCACGCATCCACGGAATAACCCGACAGTGCCGATCTTCTTTCCCTTTGCTGCCACATGTGTGCCCCCGACACGCTTTACGACACCTGCGTTGTCCGCAAACGGCATCACTCGTTCCATCATCTGCACCTGTGGTGGCAGCCACCGCAAGAGTCTGCTCTTGCGAATGATACGCTGCAATCCCGTGCGTTGATAAGTTTGCAGCAGACCGCTCATCCGTCTAAGTCGCGTGTGGTTCTTAAATACAGGTTTCATGAACCGATGGATAAGACGCATACGTTGTTCTTGACCTGCCTCTGCAGAATGCTCAAATAACGCATCTTTAGCTTGCTCAAGCAGTTGTCCGTACTTAACATCAGACGGGCATACAGGTTCGCAGGCACGGCAGCCCAAACAAAGGTCCAACTGCTGCTTAAAAGCCGCATCCGGTTCCATCACACCGTCCGCAACCGCTTTCATTAATGCGATACGCCCACGCGGAGATGCTGCTTCAAGGCCCGTCAGTTGATACGTCGGGCATGAGGGCTGGCAGAATCCACAGCGCATGCAGTTCATCAGTTCCTCATAATCCAGCGCTTTGACAAGCTTTACTTGAAGTTTATTCTCCACAGATCTGCCCATAGCTAAGTTGTCATCATGAGTGCTCACTTGGAGATCACCAGCCTTTTCCGTGCAGACTTGGCAAATATTTTGCCTGGATTCATGATGCCATTCGGATCAAAAGCCTGCTTAATACCCCTCATCAACTCAATGCCTGCTTCGCCTACCTTCCACTCCAGATAGGGTGCTTTTACCATGCCTACACCATGTTCCCCCGTAATTGTACCGCCCAGCCGAATCGTCTCTTCAAATATTTCTGCAAATGCTTCCTCTACCCGATGAATCTCCTCTTTATCGCGCGCGTCTGTCGTGCATGTTGGATGCAAATTACCGTCGCCAGCATGGCCGAACGTACAAATGTTTATTTGGTGCGCCTCTGCAATACGATTAATAGCCAGCACCATGTCAGCGATACGGGAACGCGGCACGGTTGCATCCTCTAAGATTGTCGTCGGCCGTATGCGTGCCAATGCAGACAGCGCGCTGCGTCTCGCTTTCATCAATTGCTCCGCTTCCTGCTCATCTGCAGCAGTCTGTATGCGGTCCGCTCCTTCTTCCGCGCATATCGCAGCAATCGCTTCCATATCCTTGCGTACGCTTGCCAGCTCCTGTCCATCCTGCTCAATTAACAGCACGGCTTGTGCGTCTGTGGGCAAGCCAATATGATTGTAGGCTTCCACCACCTGAATGGTCGGTTGATCCATAAACTCCAGTGTAGCCGGAATAATACGTGCCCCTACAATACGTGATACAGAACGGGCAGCCGCATAAATATCCTTATACGCAACCAACATCGTCTGTCTGACTAACGGAGCGGGCAGCAGCTTCACTGTTGCTTCCGTCACAATCGCCAGCGTCCCCTCTGAACCTACGAGCAGCTTCGTTAGGTCGTAGCCAGCCACATCTTTGTACAGCTTGCCGCCTGTGCGAATGACATCACCGGAAGGCAGCACCGCCTCCAGCGCAATCACGTAATCCTTTGTGGTGCCATATTTTAGGCCACGCAAGCCGCCCGCACCCTCCATAATGTTGCCGCCCAGCGTTGAGATAACCATGCTGCTTGGGTCAGGTGGATAAAACAATCCTTTCTTCTCCACTTCACGATGAAATTGTTTCGTATTCAGGCCTGCCTGAAACGTCGCCGTCAGATTGTCCGTATCCAACTCCAACAGCTTATTCATACGAGTTAGTACAACTACGATTCCACCGGATACCGGAACGGTGCCTCCGCATAAGTTGCTGGCGGCACCTCGCGGTACGATTGGAATACGGTATTCATTCGCCAATCGTAAGATGCACTGCACTTCTTCCGTAATCTCGGGATAGACTACCGCGTCAGGAAGTGCTTGGAGCATCGGGGTCGCATCGTAGGAATGCGTAACTAACGACTCCTGATCGAATCTGCAGCTTGCTGGTCCTAGAAGCTGCAGCAATTGTTGCTGTACTTGCGCAGCAATCATCGCAATCACTCCTTATCTGTGAATGGTCAACCACCAAGTTAAATATCGTCTTGCAGCATCTTCTTAGGCTGAGATGTTGCGCTTAGCCAAACCTTGCATTCACCCCCTCTGTGTAAAGGATCAGAGATGTACAGACTTATGTCTTTCTGGCATTAAGAATTTCCCCTCACCCCTCACAACTGTTCAGGTCATCTGATGACTTTTGGCACATTATACCTTATACTAATCAAAAATGTATACATCAGATTTTATTTAACACGCTCACTTTCACTCTAATGATTAGGATCAGGAGGATATATATGAACAACGTATTTCCCGTCAAAAAAGGTGCTGACCTTGTTAAGGATCATCTACTTGAACAGCTGCAGAACGGCTTCTATGCGCCAGGAGATCGACTCCCTTCGGTCGAATCGCTTGCCAGCCAGTATCAGGTTGGACGATCCACGATACGCGAAGCATTAAGTGCGCTCAAGGCCATGGGCTGGTTGGATATTCGCCATGGAGGCGGCACTTTCGCTAAAAGGCAGCCGCAAGCATCTGCCGATATGTTGCACAGCTGGCTGGCGGACATCGATTCGTTGCAATCGCTAATTGAAGTTCGCAAAATTATTGAGGTCGGATCAGCTGCGCTAGCCGCCAAGCGGCGTACTGCCGGAGACCTGGACGCAATGGCTGAATGCCTGCAGCTTATGGAGACACATCTCGGAGATGAGGAAGCAAGTGAGCAAGACGATCTGCTGTTCCATGTCCATATTGCGCGTGCGAGCCATAATGAGATTTTGATTCCAATGCTGGAACTGTTCCACCAGCAATGCGCCCGCCACATGGGACACACACGGCGTATGTGGTTGTTTGGTGAACGTTCTACTGCTGCCCAATTACATAAGGAGCATCAGCTCATATATGAAGCTATTAAACAACAGCAGGAGTCACTAGCCTCCAAACTGATGTTAGATCATTTGAACAAAGTTGAAGCACTGCTAAATGACCATGCATAAGGAAGATTAATGGGAAGAAGTACGACAAGTAGTGCGGTAAGCAGTGCGCTAAAAAGATCCCACCACTGAAAAGCAGCTTATTGATCATTCATTTTTTAACATTCGGTAGGTAGAATATTGACGTTCACTTCCTTATTGTGATTTAATTTAACTATCGGTAGGTAAATATTATAACTTCAAACAATGGAGGAATAATAAGGAGGCAATCCATTGAAGAAAAAGGAGCTCACAACCAATCAGCTGCTGGAAGCGGCATTCGAATTGTTTGCAAATCACGGCATTGAAAAAACAAGCTTGGCCATGATCGCCAACGAGGTGGGTATTACAAAGCCATCCATTTATTATCATTTTTCATCCAAAGAAGAACTCGTGCAGCGTGTATTCGACCATATATTTAGCGATTACAAGTTCGCCCATTACTTCCCGATTGAGCAATTCCATGCCCATAACTTTGGCGAACTGTTGTATCAAGGGGGGCTTCGTATGATCCCTGAGCCTCATGAAGAAAACTATGCCGCACTGCGGCTTGTGAATGAGTTTATGTTGTCAGCTGGACGTCAGGAGAACTATGCTCAGCGTCTAATTCATATGCAGCAAGAGTTTCTCGATGGTTTCCATGAACTGCTTCAAAAAGGCGCCAACTTAGGGGTTGTATCGTCTACCCATCTTGAGCCTAAAGCCCATATGCTTGCTCTTGTCATCGATAACATCACGACCTACATGATGATGCAGCTTGAACTCAACTATGAGCAAATCTGGCAGGAAGCCGTTAATCATGTTCTTCTAAGCGGGCGTGATCAGCGATGAACGTTCATTCTCACCGTACCACCCTAGGGTTTTCGTATTTGGACAAATTGCTCATTTGGATTGTCCCCCCCATTTTAGGGCTTACGCTTGGCTGGTTTTTGCCATCTGTCGCAAAATGGGCAATTACTCTCCCCTGGGTTCCGCTCAAAGGACCGCTGGAGCTGATTGCCTCTTATACAGGACCGTGGGTGATCGTTGTGACAAGCTGTATTGGCTTGATAGCCGGATTGTGGCTCACTTATGCTGCATTTAATGAAAGTCTAGTCATTTATATCTCCGACCGTACAATCTGCCTGGCCATTAACGGCAAAGAAGAGGTATTCGCCAAGGAACAGGTATCAACGGGATTTCTCGATGGCAAGCAGCTCGTTCTGATTGGCACGCGGGGACAAGAACTGTATCGAGAGAAACATGAGACCACTGCGCTGAAGGTAGCAGATGCTTTTATACAGCACGGCTATGACTGGTCGCAAGCAGATCCTTTTAGCGACCAGTACAAACGGTGGGTGCCTGACTCGCCTGGACTCCCCCTTGGCGCCAATGCCTTGCTGAAAGCGAGAGAGGTTGCTTTGCAAAGAAAAGAGCAAGAAAACATTAAAGATCTGCACCAAGAGTTGACGAAGCTTGGAATTACCGTACGAGACAAGGATAATCGTCAATACTGGCGCGAACACAAACTGCAATAGCAGAAATCTACTAATGGATCAAGAGTATGATTTCATGATGATAATGTGGAGCCGATCTAGTCTTACATAAGCTAGTTTTACGTAAGAAATCTCCTTATGTCAGAATCGCAGCCTATAGTGAATGAGCACCATCAGCATGTTATTTCTTCATATAGGCTGCTTTGTTATTGTACTTCTATTAATCCTGTACAAAGGATACAATCTATCCGCTCTCCTGCAACTAACCTCACCTTCTGTGCTGCGGTAGAAAGCACAGACACACCCAGCCTGCCAGAGCCAGTCCTCCACTTGCCCCGAGCGACACTGAAAATGCGCGTACATAATCCGTTAGTTGCGCTTCAACGAGAGATCTTCCTAACATGGAAGAAAATAATATACCGATCAAAGCCACGCCAAACGAATTCGCCAAGTAAGTGCATGTCGTAAGCAGGCCAGATCCCGTGCCCGCAGCCTCTTCAGGCACTGCGCCAAGCACCACGCTGAAGAGAGGTGTGGTAACCATGCCAAGTCCGAATCCATACACGAGCAGAACAACTATGTTGCGCACATGCAGCATGTGTGAAGCATCGATATGTATCGACCAGATAAGCGAGAAATTGCCAATTGCCATAAGGAGCGCGCCTATTTTCAGCACACGTAACCCCCACTTCCTAACTATACGCGAGGATACCAGTGAGGTTAAAAAATATCCGATGCCTAAAGGCAGAAAGACCATACCTGTAGCCTGAACATCCCAATGAAGGCCAAACTGCACATAATAACTTAAAACAAAAAAGAACGAAAACATATTCAAGTAGATGACACTTACAGTAAACAAGCCAACACTAAAGGGCCGCAAGCGAAAAATCGTCAAGTCAATCAGTGGGAGTCTCCCTAGCTGCCGCTTTCGATTTTCTACCGCAGCAAAAACATTCATCACAGGCAGTGCCAGCAGCATACTGACCCATGTCCACAAGGGCCATCCTTGCTTCTGGCCCTCAGATAACGGGAAGATCAACATAAACAATCCCGTTATTAGCAGCACGGCCCCCAGCCAATCAATATGCTGCTGCCGATCACCTTGTGTCTCGGGCAAGATTGGCAGACAGAGCAGGACTAGCAGTCCAAACGGGACATTAAAAAAGAATACCGTGCGCCACCCTAATTCAAACACATTTAAGTTCACAAGCATTCCACCCAATAAGAGCCCAAAAGCAAAACCAACCCCGATCACGGCACCATATATGCCAAATGCCAGCGCTTTTTCTTGCGGTAAAAAGCTGGTCTGCATTAAAGACAATACCTGCGGCTGGATCAGCGCCGCTGCCAATCCTTGCATGATTCGAATCATAATTAAGATAGTCGGATCGGACGCTAGACCTCCCAAAGCTGCCGTCACTGTAAATGTGATAACCCCGATGACCAACAACCGTTTTCGGCCATACATATCACCGAGCTTCCCACTTACAATTAGCGCCATCGCCAGCCCCAAGGAATATCCCGCCACTATCAGCTGTGCCTCGGAGAAGCTGGCATGAAGACTATTTTGCATGGATGGCAGCGCAACCTGAATCATATAAGTGTTTAACGTAATCAGCAATGTTGGAAGCAGCATCACAGCTAGTGCATACCATCGGCGTGAATCTACCCGCTGTTCCAGTCTGCTGGTTACAGTCGATTCTACGGTTGAATGTGCTGACATTTCAGATCCTCCTTGTGCGTATTGATTCATCATCATCATTATCAACTACGGCATCTTTGTGTTCTACCTAAAGGGGAACTAATTTCCCCTGCAAGCGGAGCGAATGGGAATACAAGGCACACAAAGAACCTCTAAACATATCCATGTCTAGAGGTTCTGTATGCTTATACGTGCTTACTTCAAGTTAAAATTGGCATCATTCAACAGTTTGTGATGCCGTTATTGCCGTTCAAAGCCGCGCTTCATATCCTGCTGTTTCATACGTCTGACGTATTCGCTTGGATTACATCCATAATGCTTGCGGAACATCGTCGTAAAGTTACTAGCATTACTATAGCCAACTGATACGGCTGCCTCCCCTACGTTCATCTGCTCCACTTCCATATGCCACAGCGCTTTTTCCATCCGTTCCCGACGTACAAGCTCAAAAATCGTCATACCATAGCGTTCACGAAAGCCCTTTTTCAGCTTAAACTCATTAAGTCCCACAAGACGCGCCAGTTGCCTGATCGACAAAGGGTGTTCATAATGGCTGACTATCAATTGCTTGGCATCATGCAGGCGGTCCATATCATTACGTTGAAGATTTAGCTGCGGATTGGTCACTTCAAGCCCGTCGATCTCGCCAAATAACGCGATATACTCCATCGCTTTACTCTCCATATACAACCGCTTCATTGTCCCTGTATATGTGCAATGAATAAGATCAGACACACAGCGTTGAATCGCAGATGAATCGGGAACACGATCAATGCTTCCTTTGTGACGCTGCAGCCAAGTCTCGATCTGATGCTTCTCCAACACATCACCCGCATAATGAAATAATTCACTTGGTTCTAGGCGGATTTCGAGCAGTTGGTGGTGAATGCCTGCCTTCTTTTCCTCATAGACCTGAACGTCTTCCAGACATAACACGCCACTTGTTTCTTTAGAAGTATAACTCTCCTTACCGTCCCATGCGCAATAAATCTCACCGCTTACGCAATAGCTCAGTTCGAAAATCCCGCATGCCTCCTGGATTCGCAGCTTCATATCTTCTTGAAATGTAACATCTGCGTATACAATCTCCATGCCTGGACGAATTCGGGTACGGGTTATACTTCCATTGCCAACAGGTGAAGGAATAGATAGGCGCTGATCCCATGCAGTATGCTGAACTTGACCGTTGACTACTTCTGTAAACTGGTCAAAATAATCATGAATGTTTGTGACAATGACATCCAAGGTCACCACTACACCTACTCTCGGCATGTTTAGATGCTTTGGCTTATGACTAGATATTAATATTGAGAATTATTATCAACTATTGTGTCATTTTTTATAGTAGTGAAGTGGCAGCATGCTGTCAACCATAGACTAGAGACATTATTGATTTCATTTCGCCAGCGTTTGAGTTCAATCATCACTTCATCCGACTTTCTAGTTGTCTCCGGAAAATAAAGTACTAGACTGATCCCTGAAGAAAGAACAGCAGCAGTCATGGACAAAAAATAAAGTTCTACCCGGCTACTGTTTTATTGAACTAACGTTCCCCGCTACTTGAATAATTCGTTTTTGAATCTGGCCATCGTCTGTTTGGACAAATTCTCATAGAAAAAGCGTAGGCTCACGATGTTATCATGAAACCAACGCTTATTCGATCAATTCCACATATACGTTCAAATGGTTCTCTGTTAGGAGTACCTTTAATCGATGTAATGGAATTGCTTTAACAACCATTCCAAAAGCACCGCCGCTTCCACTCGGGTTGTATGCACCAAGGGTGCAAATTGATTAGCGCTGCCCCCTGAGCCTACTCAGCCCCATTGGGCACCGCGTGATTCCTGCTGGTTACTATTCAAGAAGCGCGTGTCAATTGCGACGCGCCATTCGCTCTATGCCATCAACGGTTACTTGGTACTGTTGGTGCGGCAGGTCGTGCCCCATACCATCAATCAACATGAGCTCGGCGCCTGGGATGGCAGAAGCCGTGTCTTCACCACAAGCCGGGACAAACAAGGGATCGTCCGTCCCATGAATGACAAGTACCGGTACTTTTATGGTCGCAAGCCGCGGACGACGGTCACCGGAGACAGCGATAGCAGCAATTTGACGTCCGACACTGCCTGGATCGTAAGATCGCTGGACTTCCTCCAGAATAAGCGCCCGATAAGCGCCCTCTTCAAACGGATAGCCGGTGCCGGCGATGCGTTTGGCAAAAGTGAGGTTGTGCGCCAAAAATCCTGCTTCATCCTCAAATGGGTTCGGCGCCGGTTTAGTCATCATCGCCATGACATCCGGGGAAGATTGCGGAAGGGCGGGATTACCGGAACTGGACATAATGGAGGTGAGTGAAAGAACCCGGTCGGGGTACTCACTGGCTGCAATCTGAGCGATCATTCCGCCCATCGATCTGCCAACGAAATGTGCCCGGTCAATTGAAAGGGCGTCGAGCAGTCCGATAACGTCGTTGGACATGTCATCGAGCGTGTAAGGGATGTCCGGCCGCTGTCCAGACATGAGAGCAGTCGCCAGTGCGTCAAAATCCAGCGCATGGTAATGGCTAAAGTGCGTCGAGCAGCCTGCGTCGCGATTGTCAAAGCGGATTACGCGAAAGCCCCGCGCTGCTAATATCCGACAAAACGAAACCGTCCATCGGATCATTTGGGTTCCAAGTCCAGCGATGAGGATAATTGCCTCGTCATTTTCGTTACCGAAACTGTCATAGGCCAATTCAATGCCGTTGACTTTCAGGATGTTCATGGTCATATTCTCCTCCAATTAATTAGATGTCGGAAGTTCTACCATAGGCAGAAGGCGTGAATCTTCGATCGCTGCAGTTCGATGTCCGATACCAGCCAGGTAGTCTTGATGACTTGAAAAAGCAAGAAACGACTGCACGCTGCTCTGGCGGATCAGCATGACAAGATCCCATCTTTCTTCTTCGGGCCCAATTAGAAACTCTCCGCCATCGCCAAGAAACATCACTTCACCTCCGCTTTCACGGAGAAATGGGAGGGTGTGCTCAATATAGCGGTTGAAAGCTTCGGCACCACTAATTGGGACCTCCGGTGTTAGCTCAGGATTTGTTGTGTAATCGGCAACATCACGAAAACGCAGCAGGTTCAACATGACAATGCTGCCCTCAATGCCTCGCTGCATGAATCTCATGCCAGCCCGTTGCGATGGTTCGATGTAACAAATAGATTCAAACTCCGTCATAGCAGCTCGCCTCCACATGCTTTCATTCATAAGTTCCCTTCAGGGAATGCATTAGTGGCTAATCTTTTGATATAGTTTCTGATATCAGGTGCCCAGTCATCGATGAAGTGGTAAAAACGATCCAAATCACCCGCATACAGTTCCCGCAGAGCTTCTTCGTATTGATGGAAGTTACCAGCCATAGCAGTCATAAAGTGATATGTTGCTTCTTGCGACTCCCGTATCTTACTCTGTTCTCCTCCAGCACGGCGAGCCTCATCAACGAGTTTTCGTAATGTTACCGACGCCCCTCCAGGTTGACTCTTGAGCCATTCCCAATGCCGGGGCAATAACGTAACCTCACCGGATACAACCCCCAGCTTGGGTCGACCGGCCCGCCGTGTAGATTGGTGATTTGCTTCCGTACTGGTAAAGTCACCAAACTGTTCTCCTAATCGTTTGAGCACGTCATCAGTCTTCCCGCGAAAATCAACATCTATTTGCATCCCCGTGGAATCGTCAAATATAAACAACTGTGTGAGGTCTCTGTCATTCAGAGCATCCTTCACTGTAGAAACAACGTGATGTAACGAACCACTGGCGACGACGCCCACACCCAAAAATGCCGTGCAGTAAAAGCGTGTTTGATCGTTTCTCATACTGTACCTCCTCCTCTGAATCCTGCGTTAATTATACCCGGGTAAAAATTATAAAGTCAATATTACCCGGGTAAAATATATTTTTTCGTTCGTTATGGAAGGAATACATGCAAAAGACGCGGTCTAAGAGAAACCGCGCTGTTGAGAGCTAGTGCTTGCTTTATGTTGCACATGCTGTGTTTTGTGGCAAAATTGCACGTTAGGATCTTGTCTAGAAGTAATCGCAGACATGCTGCAAATTCCCGTTGGTTCAGTGAAATTCAGGCATCATCTGGCACTGAAAGAACTCCGGAAACGTTTCGACAGGACGGTAGGAGACGTGTATGTCCATTGACAGGGAATTGCGTGAAGTACTTCGCCAGGTGGCAGCTTCGATGCAATGCCCACCCACCCGATTTGAATGGTCGTGTCCGACCGTCCTATCAACACTATATAAACGAAAAGAAAGGTAGGTCTCCCATAAAAAATGCCTGCTGGCAGGCATGGCCATAGTAGCCATCCTGATTCCGTCTTCCGTATTTGCTGCTTCCTATCTGGCCGATGCAAAAGGCAAGCTTACGGAAGAGAAATTCAAGGAGTATATGGACCTGTTCAAGCAGTTGATGCAATTAAAGCGGAAGATCACCGATGAAAATGGGGTCAACAAAAAAAGACCGGATCTCCCGGTCTTTCATTGCTCACGCTATAATACTGCTACTCCTCTGCCTGCTTCCGAATACGGTACGTACAGCGCTTGCCTTGCTTAGCCAGACATTCAATTCGTTCCACATCTGTATCAAGCAGCTCACGGAACAAATTCAGCTCGCAAGCGCAAGGCTCTTCATATCGATCCGCTACTTGCGCAATCGGACAATTGTATTCATGCAGCAGCCAGCTGCCGTCTTCTAACTGTTCGGTCTCTACCATGTATCCATTAGAGTCCTGGATAGAACCAAGCTCTAGAACTCGCTCGTCCAAGCTCTTAGCTTCCATTCTTGGCTCGTATTTGCGAAGCAGCGTACGCTGTCTACCTGTAAATAGCTTGCCGACTCCATCGTCTGCTCCTGTTCCCCAAGACTGCATCTCATTCAACAGATCAAGTACGAGTTGATGATACTGCTTCGGGAATCGCTCATCCCCTTCTGCTGACAGTCGGTAAAGCTGCAACGGCCTGCCCATCGGCTGACGAACCTGTTCCGTATCCAGCACTTGGTCATCAACCAATTGATATAGATGCCGTCGAACCCCCATCTCAGTTAAGCCAAGACGTTCTGCAAGCTGTGCAGCCGACATGGGCCCGTTAGTCTTCAGCAAAGTGAGCAGCAATCCGCGTGTTGACGGTTTACGTTCTGCTCGTTTCAATTGCATTCACCTTTTTATATACAAAATAGTACCGTCATTGTAACGTATCTTCAATCGCTTGTAAATCGCGGCACTTATACAACCAACCCTGTACTACACGAGTTCGCGTTCCAAATAACTCCTTACCGAAGCTGAAAATTGAGGCATCAGTCCGCTTAACTGCTGAACAGTCGGGTGCAGCCCCGTGCGTTCCCAATCCGCATACGATTGAACCAACGGCTTCCGCAGTTGGACGAGCTCCCGCATCCCAGTATGTACCTCTTCATTCAGCACACCCTCTTGCGCGATAATGTCGATAATATCCTCGTAGCTGCTTGCATCCCGCATAATAAAGCCATCGATCAGCAAACTCCCTACATCTGTCACGATTTCAATGGCAAGATGAAGTGCACGCTCCTGAGCAAGATGGTTCACAACAGAGTTGTTCCAATTCTGTTTCAGATCTTGAGCAGCATCCATAAGGACGGGAATTTGCTTCAATCGATTCTCAATCTGTTCACGATCAACATAATACATTGACGGAACCTCCTTCACAAGATGTATGCTTCTATTATGAAGCATGCCTGGACTGTTTCCTATAGGGTCAACTAAAAAAGGGCCTTCCGAATGAAAGCCCTCTTCCTGCTATCAGATGAACTTATTTCACTACTAAGTAAGATACCATTGTATCATGACCCGCCCCACACATAACTGAACAATGAATCTTATATTTGCCTGGCTTGTCAAATGTAATGTCTTTCTCCATTGCGCCATCTTTCAGATCAATCTTAAGCTCTTCAATTGCCGCGCCATGTACCCCGGACTTGTTCACAAGCTTCAGGCGGACTTTCTCTCCGACCTTAACTTCGTACTCTGGCTTATCGAACTTGAAGTCGCTGGTGGCTTGCAGTTTAACAAGAGTCATGCCTTCCGGTGCCGTTTCCTCAACAGGCGGCTTCGGCATATTAAACAGCATCAGTCCAGCGGCCAACAGGCACGCAATGCTGAATAACACAAACATCGCCCATTTCTGCATAACTGTCATACGCCCCTTTGTCAATTACATTTATCACCTATAATATTACAAAATGTTTCCTAATCCCTACAACCTAAACTTGTAAAAAACATGTCCAAAATTTTCTTTTGTGACAGAATGATGAACATCAGTTGCAGGTTAAACCCGCTGAATGTCCGATCCACTTAAACAGGATTTATATTTGTGCTATCGATGAATAAGTGTCTCTTTACTTGAATTGGATTGTAATCATCATTTTATAGATATGTATACTTTTTCTTGTAGTTTCCCCTATCTCTTATATATCTAAACGGTTAAGCTTACTTAAAGACTAAGCGCTGCACCTTGTCCCTATTACCTTTTCACAACTTATCATTTTGGCCTGTTCAAAAAGAAATGACAAGATAAGGTGACCCAAAACAGCCAATCTGCTGTTTATATGGTCATAGATTCTTGTCATTCCAATCTATGTGAAGTTCCGGACTAACCAATACTAGATAGAACAGTGTCAAAGCCCTATGACTTAAAGCCGGAACGGATAAGTTTGCTGCTGCAGGTTGAACACAATAAAGTTTATTTATCCTCTTTATTCGTTGCATCCTGCTTAAGCGTAGCGATGACTCGCTTGACTGCATCTGGGAGCGGAAGTCCGATGCGTCCATAGTTTTCAGTAATGCTGATCAATTCGTTAGCCATGTAAAATGAGATCGCCCCATTCATCACCCAAGTCGTAGCAAACACAACATCCATGTGATGTGCTAATGTGATAATAAGCAGCATTAGCCCTTTTTTGGCCAATCCCCAGTAACCAATGAGACTGTTAAGCCCTGTACCTGACTTTAATGAAGCGACAATGCCGGAAATGTAGTCGATCGATATCGTTATCAAAAATAAAGTCAACAATTGGCTCCACTCCCCGAACATAAAGGTGATGACAACACCGAAGGCTCCGCACACACTATTTAATATCGTCTGTTTCATATCTCGGTCCTCCTTCTTAGCGAGATATTGTATCGTATGCGATCTTGTCCAATACGGCACGGCACCTGCAGCCCGGGATATGCAAAAAACCTCTATTTTCTTCATCGTTAGCGAACTTTCACCAGCGAATCAAAAATAGAGGCTTATATCGTGCAGCCAAGTTATTAATATTTACACAGCAGTGTGTTATGACTGTTTCTTATTTGAAGAAGTTAGGCAAGTATGCTTTGTTTGCCTCCAGCATCTCATCCAACAACTTCTCTGCAACAGCTACCGATGGCACCAATGGATGATGCACCATAGCTTGCAGGGCAATGCCGCGATCACCCGTTACGGCTGCTTCAATCGTAAGCTGTTCATATACTTTGACAGCGTGCAGCAGACCTTTAATATGATCCGGAACCCGCTTCGGAGGAAGCGCTGTCGGCCCTTGCGCAGTGACGACGCAGTTAACTTCTATACTGGCATCCTGCGGCAGGAAATCGTAAATATTGCCGTTTGGTACATTTAGCGTCTGTATATCACGACGATCGCTGTAGATAGATGTCATCAAGTTAACCGCTGCTTCAGAGTAATAAGCGCCACCGCGCTGCTCCAACTGCTTCGGCTTTTCTTTTAGGTTTTCATCCTTATACAGTTCGAACAACTCGGTCTCTACGCGGCTGACGACATCGGCACGTGTGCCGTTTTTGTCCATCGCTTCCTTCATCTCGTCGAACATGATATCCGTCATATAGAAATATTTCAAATAATACGTAGGAATCGCACCCAACGACTGCAGGAATCTTTGATCCCAGCCCGTTGTAGGCACATTTTTAGCCGTATACGTCGTGCCGCCTTCCAGCAACTCAGGCAGCTTCTCCTCGCCCTTTACGACAGCAGAAGTCACCCAATGCAAGTGATTGATACCGACAAATTCAGGCAGTACCTCTTGTTCACTGACGCCATATTGCTCAGCTAGAAACTTCTGCACATTAACCGGGGAGTTGCAAAGGCCAATTGACTTTACTTTGCTGTGCTTGGTTACCGCTTCAGTGACGATACCAGCCGGATTCGTAAAGTTAAGCATCCAAGCGTTAGGAGCCAGCTCCTCAATATCGCGACAAATGTCCAGTATGACAGGGATTGTGCGCAGCGCTTTCATCATTCCGCCAGGGCCAGTCGTCTCTTGACCAATCACACCATGGGTAATCGGGATGTGCTCATCGCGCTTGCGTGCCTCAAGCAGTCCAACACGGATTTGCGTCGACACAAAGTCCGCATCTTTAATTGCCTCTCTGCGATCCAACGTCAAATGAACTTCTATTGGCAATCCTGATTGCTGAACCATACGCTTTGCCAAGTTGCCCACGATATCAAGCTTGTGCTTCCCTTGCTCAATATCGACTAGCCATAATTCACGAACAGGCATCTTGTCATAGTTGCGAATGAATCCTTCAACGATTTCTGGCGTGTAAGAGGAACCGCCGCCGATCACTGCAATTTTTAATCCGGATTGTTGCGTCATGCTTATCGCCTCCA
The DNA here is from genome assembly GCF_022346885.1 of Paenibacillus sp. ACRRX. Lineage (GTDB taxonomy): Bacteria > Bacillota > Bacilli > Paenibacillales > Paenibacillaceae > Paenibacillus_B. Next base: position 204,773 of record NZ_JAKRNK010000001.1, on the reverse strand, counting down.
CGTAGTGTACGTTATTAGAATGTAAAAGCCTTTAGCTTTGCTTCCGTCTCCGGGGTGATGGTTATACCGTCCATTTCCATCGCACTCATTAAGGAACCGACTACAGGGTCCGTTGTCAACCGTACACAACGGGCATATGGTGCCTGCTCTGCAACGATGCGCTCAATGGCATCAGACAAGTGTGTGCTGGCTCCCTTGTTTAATACACTGCCGATATAGACGATATCAAACGTATCTTCAGCCATGTTCAAACGCCGGATAAAAGTACATACCGCATTGCCAAGCTCTGCGCCTTCACGATCCAGAATCTCGATCGCAAGCGGATCGCCTTGCTGAGCTGCTGTAAACAACGTCTTCACCAGGTCAAGTGGAATGGAGCGCCTACCATAGAGGACGTCCTCATATAGTTCATCAACGCTGCTGTATCCCATATGTCCAAGCACAAGTTCTGTAAGTACCGTCGCAGGTCCCCTTCCATCCCAAGCTCTAATGACGGCACGAAACGCCAGCATAGCAAGACTCGATCCTGCTCCGTAGCTGTCTCCGTACATAAACCCGAAGCCGCCATACTGCAGTTCTTCTCCGTTCCGGTTGCGTGCAGCGGCATTAAAACCTGTGCCGCATATAATCGCCGCTCCGTAAGACTTGTTTGTACCCGCGCGCATGCCGATCATCGTATCACACGTAATCTGATAATTCGCGAATTCCAAATCTGCGATCATAGGCCTCAATATCTCATAGTCTGGCTCTCGGTCTGCTCCTGCCAGACCAAAATAGGCATAAGACACTTGTTCCCTGGTTATACCCGCTTCCTGAAGAGCCGCGTCACATGCCGCTCGAATATTGTTAGCCGCCACATTACGGTTTACTTGATGATTGCCGTTACCCGCGAGGCCTTTGCCAAGCACGTTGCCGTACATATCTGTGAGGACGGCGTGGGTCTTGCTTCCTCCGGCGTCTACACCTAAGTAGATGCTCATCCATACCTCTCCTATAACTCAAAGTTGGGCGTTTCCGTTGCATGGCATGAATATCGGTTAACGCTTACACCTTTAAAGATACACCCATTTACACCTTACCACTACTACTAAACAAGTAAGGACTAATACAATATTACTGACTTTTGTTCAATTAAATTGTAATTTGACTCCGCACATCACTTGGCGACGTGCCGATATGATGTTTGAACAGCCTATTAAAGTTAGATAAATTACGGAATCCACACTGTTCTGCGATATCGATAATCTTCTCATCTGATGACTCTAATAGATGGACGGCACGTGTTAGTCGTAATTGTATCAGATAATTAAGAGGTGACGTCCCGACCACCTGCTGGAACAGCGCACTAAATCGGGACGGGCTGAGATGTGCCTGTTCGGCCAACTCTTGCAGAGTCCAATTGTACGTAAGATTTATTTCCATCATATGAATCACTTCCTTCAGCACATGCATGCCACGATGTTTCATAGGTGAATATTTCTGATCCTTCAGCTGTAGGCGCCGGTTCACAAGTGCTAAAAACCGGGTGAGGTCGCTCCTGATCATGGTGATATAAGAGATGTCCTCTCTTCTGCCTTCATCCATCATCCTTATAAATAACGTTTGTAAATCTTCAGCGGCAGGATGATCTTTACCAATGAGATTCGCAAATGAAGTGCCCATCTCTCGAAAAGGACGCATCAACTCCGGATCATACCGAAGATCAACCGCAAGTATAGAAGGATCGAACATGATAATATCCATGATGAGATTGTCCATCTCAAAGGCACGGTGCAGATCATCTGAATTAATCAAGATAAGGTCCCCTGCCTGAAATTGAATTTTGAGGCCATTGATTACATAGAACCCGGTACCCTCACGAATATAGTTAAGCTCTAATGCATGATGCCAATGCAAGCGCTGAAAGCCTGGACTTACCCCTTCTGTGGACGTCGTGAGCAGCGGGAAAGAACTGCTAGGGAATTCAATATCGTCACGTAGTATCGCTTGTGGTTTATCCATCGTAAGACTCCTTCTCATAAAATGAATATTCAAACATGCTCCGGACCTAAACTTACTCTCTACTTCCTTTATACTTCTTGATGAGCGACATGACAATGTACAAATACATGCAGGAAGTCACACAGGAAAGAACGATCAAGTAGAGGGAAGATCAAATCCTCTCCATGAGCGCCAATTATATCCTGTCCAATTAACCGCCGAACACAGTATCATTAGATAGAGACGATGGCATTACAAGCTGCTGATCCTAATAAGGGGTTAATAGAAATGAATGAAAAGCACAAATATCAAATCATCATGCATGGCATTACAAGTAATAACGTAGCAAAAACCTGCAAGGAGTTTGGTATTTCCCGCACCATTTATTATCAATGGTATAACGCTTATATAGCGCACGGGATGGAGGGACTTGCTGAGAAGACAAGAAGAAGCCCGAATATGCCGAATCAGGTGGATAAGAGTACGGAGAAGCGTATCTTGCAGCATGCTGCAAAGTTCCCTGAAGATGGACCTAAACGGATAAGTTATGAATTGCAGGATGAGGGAATAAATGTTGGAGAATCAGGTATATACAATGTGCTGCGACGCAACAGGTTAAGCAAGAGGAAAGAACGAGAAGCTTACGCCGAAGAAGTTAGACAAATAAAACGAAGTAATGGAGCCTCAGCTCCCAAGCGTCGTCAGTATAAGCCGCAGACATTGGACTTTAAGATGACACAAGCATCCCATGCGCATCCAGGATATATGTGTCTTCAAAGTATCACGTACATGGGCGAATTCCCTAAGATAGGAAGAGTATACCAATATGTGATCTATGATGTCTACTCTCGATTAGTGCTAGTCAAGCTGTATAATCGTAAGGACACCATTCATATTATCGATTTTATGCAATTTAAAGTTATTCCGTTGATCAAAACCTTTCATTTTAGAATTGAACACTTAGTAACCAATAAGAGTCTAGAATTCACAACCAACTGGGAGATGGGAACCCACAAATATACAGAGCTTCTCCATAAGTATAACATTCAGCAAATCACAGTAACAGCTGGCAACAAAGAAGTGTTCCTGCCATTAGATCAATTTCTGACCGTTTTGACACAAGAATTCTATGAACATACCTGGATAGATGATAAAATTGATTCCTTCGAAGTACTGGAGAAACGGCTAGCGGAGTATATGAATAAGTACAACTTTAGCAGACCAATTACAGATGGGCCAAATCAGGGAAAAATACCCTCGGATGTAGTACTGGAGTATAACAACCAGAAAGAACTGTTTCCTCTATGGCTGTTTACAAGGAGATAACAAGTAATGGCACGTGCGACCTACGATCAAGAAATTGCGATTATCGGAGCGGGCATCTCTGGTATGACTATCGCCCATGAATTAGCCCAGAAAGGCTACACCCGCATTACGATTCTAGAACAGGAAGATCGTGTAGGCGGTAAATGTCACTCTATTGAGTATAAATCAAAAACGTATGAAATGGGAACACTTATCGGCCTGCCTTCCTACAAGCATACACAGGAACTAATGGCAGAGTATGGACTAACAGACAAAGGCCCCCTGCTGGAGCGTGGATTTTTTAACAAGCATGGCAGTAAGACATCTCAAATTCCGTTGGACCAGATTGAAGCTTTTACTGAACAGTTCAAACGGCTTCCGAATCTGCTTAGTCAATACGACTGCTTGAAAGAGCCCGGCTTTCTTCGGCTGCCAGAAGAATTGTGCCAGCCTTTTGCTTCCTGGTGTGAAGTACACGACCTTACTGTCATTCAACAAGTTTATATGCACTACTTTAGTACATTTGGTTTTGGAAGCGTCGACGAAGTTCCCGCTGCTTATGTTTTGAAATTTTTAAACTTTGATAATCTATTATCCTTTATCGAGATTACGCATATGATCACATGGCCGCAAGGTGCAAATGCACTGATCAAGCGTATGGCAGATCGAATTGACGACTTGCGCCTCACCTGTTCCGTACAGTATATGGAATTAGGTTCAGATGGACGGGTTCGAGTGGAAACCAATCAAGGAACGTTTTACTTTGATCACGTTATTTACACCTCTTCTCTGCACCATGCCCGTCATTTGCTGTCTTTGTCCCCTGCAGAACAGCAGCTGATGGAACTGGTTACATATGAACGTTTCCGGGTGTATGCCTACAGAGTTGAAGGTATACCAGAGTTATCTGGTTATATACCGGACAATATGTCGTCCGACCGCAAGGGCCATATGATGGCATGGTATTATCGATGGACGGATGAAGAAAATACAGATCTGATTACAGTATATGTGATGGAAAATGAAGACATGAGCGATCAACAAATGCGTGAGACTGTCGAGGAGGAACTCCGAAAGTTAGGCGGAACCCATATACGACTTTACATGATCAAGCAGTGGGAGCACTTCCCGCATGTCAATTCAGCAGCATTGCGTGCAGGATTCTATGATCAGCTGGACCGATTGCAAGGTAAGCAGCATATATACTATGCAGGGGAGATTATGAATTTTCCTACGCTCGAAAACTGTATCATCTATGCAAAATATCTCGTTAATCGTTTTTTCTAACTTTAACATTTAACACAAAAGCACAACAACCGAACGAGGAATAATCGTTTCGCTTGCTGTGCTTTTGTGTTGTATACAACATCGACTTCAAGTTGTTCGATTGCACCCGTGGGTGATTGGTCAACCATACTTGCCGTTCTTCCATGTTCAGCTATTGTTACAGGAAAATCCACTTGAGACTAGAACTGCAAAATATCGTTTATTTTCCTTACTATAGCAAGCTTTTAGGCATGGATTGGACCTTTTTTTACTTTCAAGTTGTGTTGACACTCCACTCGCTGTCTTTCCTACTCTGGGCGTGGAATCACCTGATAAGTCAGTGTGTCTCGCGAGTTTGGTTATCGATAACTCTTATACTCTTCAGTTGAAGCATGTTTCCGAGAGCTGTTCCTTTACTCATTATGCATAAATATTAAGTGTAAACCCATCTTTAAATAAGACTCTTAAAACGTTGATGTATCAAGCTCATTCCGGATTTGCTGGATCTAAAACGCTTGTATATATTCAAGGTATAGAACGATACATAATAACATTCTAGGGGAGGGTTACATATGTTTTTATTTGAATCCATACCATGGTACTCCGCACTTATGTGGCTTGTCGTATTAGGCGGCTTGATTTTTGTTAATGAGCTGGCTCGCTTAAACAAGTGGATTGCCTTAACCTTGTTCTTGTTCCTGCCAATTGTGCTTACCGTCGCAGTATGGCCAACAACTGCTGGCGAAGGCTCCAGTACAGGGACATGGTTCCATTGGGTAAAAGTATACTCTGCGTTAGCTGGATGTCTTGGCTTTATGGCTCTACGTTACGTGAAAGGCTGGAGCGACAATAAATATTTGTTAATGTTCCCGCCTGCCATTCTTGCCATCAACATTATGGAAGCCGTCATTCGTGACTTCCAAGTGTCTGGTCTGAACGGCATGATTGATGGGGTAATGATGATTGGTGGACCTTGGAATATCATGAACGGTATTGCGGGCATTCTGAACATCATTACAATCTCAGGCTGGATGGGAATCGTCATCAGTAAAGACAAGCATAAAGATATGCTGTGGCCAGATCAGCTCTGGTTCTGGATTATTGCTTATGATCTCTGGAACTTTGCCTACGTGTATAACTGTGTGTCCGATCACTCCTTCTATGCAGGCGCAGCCTTGCTGATCTCATGTACGATTCCTGCTTTCTTTATGAAAAAAGGCGCATGGTTACAACATCGGGCGCATACATTGGCCATTTGGATGATGTTTACAATGTCCTTCCCAATGTTTGTTGGTGAGTCGAAGTTCGCCGTGCAATCTTCGCACAGCGAAACGGCCCTTTGGGTCGTAAGCGCGATCTCCTTAGCTGCTAATATTGCAGTCTTTGTATACCATATTTACAAAATAACGAAACATAAACGGAACCCGCTGAAAGTTGAAGTATATACCGATCTGGCCGCTTACAAAGCGATTGCAGAGGGTCACAAGTAAACGATTGAGTGAACATATGAAATGCCGGATCAGAGGGTTGGATACGTCCAACTGCCAGATCCGGCATTTTTTGTACGATTATTGCTGCAGTCAAGATGACATTGCAACCCAATGCCCTTGAGTAACCTCAACAAGTTCGGAGTTGTCCACATTGTACTTGTCTTCTCCCGCCGATTCTTCCGTCAGCTTGAGCTTTTTCTTAGCTTCAATCTTAGGGTCTGGAATCGGTATCGCCGCAAGCAGCGATTTGGTGTATTCGTGTTGAGGATTGCTGTACAGTTCCTCACTTTCTGCAAGCTCCACAATTTTGCCGCGATACATCACCGCAACACGATCACTAATATGCTTCACCATCGACAAGTCGTGTGCAATAAACATATAAGTCAGCCCCAGACGGTGCTGCAGCTCTTCTAGCAGCTTAACGATCTGTGCCTGTATCGACACGTCCAGCGCCGACAAAGGCTCGTCGCACACGATAAACTCCGGCTCCACAGCAAGTGCGCGAGCTATCCCGATCCGCTGCCGCTGTCCCCCGGAAAATTCATGCGGGTAACGCATTGCCATAGCAGAATCTAATCCGACCATGTCAAGCAGCTCCTCCACACGCTTCTGACGTTCCTGCGGAGTTGCCACAAGCTTGTGGACATCCAGTGCTTCACCGATAATATCCAGCACTCTGAATCGAGGGTTAAGCGAAGCATACGGATCCTGGAAGATCATCTGCATATTCCGACGCATCACCTTCATCTCGGATAAGGTCAACCGATTAATCGAGATTCCCTTGTAAAGCACATCTCCTCCTGTTGGTTCATGCAGGCGCAGAATGGTACGGCCTGTCGTGGACTTTCCGCTCCCAGACTCCCCAACGATACCCAACGTCTCCCCAGCATGAATATGAAAGCTAATATTATTGACCGCTTTCAGCACGTTTCCTTTTCCCATATCGAAGTGTCGCTTAAGCGATCTGACTTCCAACAGCGGTCGATCATCAGCTGCAGAGCGGGTGATAAGAGGCGCAGGCTTCGCTTTCTTCTGCTCATGCAGGCGCGGCAGTGCATTTAACAGCTTTAATGTATACGGATGCTGCGGATTCGAGAAAATTTCCTCCGTCGTGCCTGTCTCTACGATCACACCGTCTTTCATAACTGCTACGCGATCACACATCCCTGCCACAACACCCAGATCATGTGTAATTAGAATAATAGAAGTACCGATTTGCTGCTGAATCAGCTTCATTTGATTCAGAATCTGTGCCTGTATCGTCACATCAAGCGCAGTTGTTGGCTCATCGGCGATCAATAGTGACGGACGGCATGCTAGCGCGATCGCTATCATTACCCGTTGTCTCATACCGCCTGAGAACTCATGCGGATATTGATCATATCGTGCCTCGCTATTCGATATGCCAACCAGCTTAAGCATCTCTACTGCCTGTTGGCGTGCTTCTTTCTTGGATAACTTCTGATGCTTGATCAGACTTTCTGCGATTTGACGACCGATCTTCATCGTCGGGTTCAAAGAGGTCATCGGATCTTGAAAGATCATTCCGATGTCCCTACCCCGAATTGCCTCCATTTGCTTATCTGTCATATATGCGAGATTCTGTCCGAGAAATGTAATCTCACCGGACTTCACATAGGAAGGTGGTGAAGGCAGCAATCTCATAATTGTACGCGCAGTTACACTTTTACCACTCCCGGATTCTCCTACAATACCTAACGTTTCCCCTCTTCTTAATTCAAAGCTGACCCCTTTTACCGCTTGAACTTCCCGATCACGAGTCTGAAAGGAGACGCTCAAATTGTTAACTTCTAATATCGTATCCACCGTTTCTGTCTTTACCACTGAAGATCACCCGCCTGCATATATTAATAAACCATCGTATGAATAAGCATTGACTTTTTACTAACTCTAAAATAAAATCTACTATATCGATCGGAATTATGCAAATTAATTAATAGAGAGAGGGGGAACGATCATGGAAGCATCCGCTTCATCACCCCGTTGGGGCCTGCTCCAAAGAATTGCCGCTGCTTATGGCAAAATGATGCTGAATCCGACATACAGAGTGCTTGTCCTGCTGCTAGGAGCACCTGTTCATATATTCGTATATTTTTATTACTGGCGTGAACGCAAAAGCGATCCCTATCTTCTTGCTTTGGAAGACACCAAACAAGAGTTGCTTGCGTCAGGTTATCACGACAGCCTTATAGAAGATATTCGCGACCAGCAAATTCGCAAGCACCAGTTCTTTCAGGAGCAGATCGAGCCGCAGACGCTTGAGCGGCAGGTTGCAGCTATTGCAGCGTCGCAGTTTCAAGCCGAAGCACACGAGCAAACAATGGCACGATTGCGGCAGCACAGCCAACAAAGGCTTACTTATGCAGCGGCCTTTCAACAGCTGCTCGAAAGCCCGCTGTTTGTTGCGATATCGCTTGTTCCTGGAGCATTAATGTACGTATTGATTCTGATATTCGGCAGCCCTTATCTCAAATATATCGTAGAACGGCTGTTGATGAGTGTTTTTGTTATTTTTGGCGTGGCATTCCTTGTGTTCTCGATTCTTTATATTTCCCCAATGAATCCGGCAGCTAATATTTTGGGAGAAACGGCGACGGCGGAACAAATTGAATCCTTTAACCAACTATATGGTCTAGATCAGCCCTATCTAGTCCAGCTAGGGAACACGCTGAAGGGTATTGCCACTTTTGATCTCGGCAAGTCATTTGCTGGCAATGAAGAAGTGACTACGGCCATTGCAGGAAAATTTCCCGTTACTCTCACGTTAACACTGATATCACTTATCATGGCAATCATCATCGCGTTGCCAATAGGCATCATATCGGCTGTTAAACCTAACTCGGTGTATGATTATACCTTTATGTTTATCGCACTTCTTGGGTTATCGATACCTAGTTTTTGGCAAGGACTTGTCTTTATACTTAATTTTTCCATAAAACTACATTGGCTGCCCGCTACTTACAATCCGCAGAACTGGTTGTCGATTATTATGCCGACGATCGTTCTGGGTACAGGATTAACAGCAGCCGTTGCCAGAATGACACGATCTTCTACGTTGGAAGTCATCAATGAGGATTACATCATTACGGCCAAAGCAAAGGGGCTAAGCAAGCGCCAAATTTTGCGAAAACATGCAGTGGGCAACGCCCTTATTCCTATCATTACGGTCATTGGTCTTCAATTTGGAGGCATGCTGGGGGGATCTGCTGTGACAGAGAAGGTGTTTAACATTAGCGGCATCGGCAGTTATATTGTGGACAAGCAGTTTATTCCCGATATTCCGAGTATTATGGGAGGCGTAATTTATACTGCCATAACGATATCGCTGATCAATGTTGTGATAGACATTCTTTATGCCTTCTTCGACCCTCGTATCCGGTCCAAGATGAAACAATACTAAAGCAGGTGTCGACATGACAAAGAAGCTTATTCATACCCAAGAATTGAGATATCGATTAAAGACATCTCCTGAATATGGCCAGGCGAACCTGGCTTGGATTGTATCCCTGGCGCTGACGATCTTATTGCTGCTTAACAGCTACAGCCTTACCGAGCAGGTGATTAAACCTTACGTATTTATCGGTTTTGTTGTATATGCCCTGTTTACCGTCATCCAACTGGCTCTTGCCCTCTTGATTCGGCGGGACCTTGTACGCGTTGGCCATATCCAGGGAAAGATCAGGGCAATTGGCTATATTCAACTGTTGAGCATCGCAGCAGGCAACGTGTTTATCGCGACTGCAGCTTTTGGACTCATTAAGCGTAATAAAAGCGCGGAGTACACATTAGCCGTGTACATGCTGCTCACACAACTATTTATTATTGCTGTATCCGGCCTTAATTTATTTAAGCCTTATGTGACGGATACATTTCTGCCCGCTATGTTTGTACTCGTGATCCTGACTGTCTTTTACTTGATCACTCTTTTAATCATCGCCAAGTATGTAAGCAGAGAGCGTGTTCATCCACGCCTGCGGATTATAGCATACCTGCTTATCCTAACCTCTGTTACAGGCAACTTGTTTGCGCTGCTGCTAGGGCTTACGTTACTCGCCAAGATTCGTAAAGCGAGCTATCAGTCCACCAGCAAGTGGGAAACGGTGCTGGAGAGATTAACACGGAGCACAACCTCGATGATTGGCTTATTTTTTATCGTGTTTCTGTTCTCCATCTCCATCTGCAGTTATTTTACATTTGATTATGCACTTGCCATTGATAACAACTACGGGGCGATATTACAGCAGCCCAGCTTAGCTTATCCGTTTGGCACAGACAATTTCGGCAGATGTTTGTTTTCACGCATCATCTTTGGTGCACGCATTTCCTTGGTTGTTGGCATGCTGTCCACCGCGATCCCAGTAGTTATAGGCGGTGTACTTGGCGCGATAGCTGGTTACTACGGACGTCGAACAGACAACGTCATTATGCGTATGTTGGACATTCTGTACGCTATTCCTGGCATTTTGCTCGCGATTGCTATCATCGCGGCCTTCGGGGCTAATACCGTAAACCTGATTTTGGCACTCAGTATAGGAGCGATCCCCTCTTATGCACGAACGATGCGAGCTAATGTCATGCTTGTATCTACGTATGAGTTTGTAGAGGCTGCACGTGCATTTGGGTCTGGGAATATGTCAATCATTTTTAAACATATCGTGCCTAATTCGCTGGCTCCCATGATTGTCAAATCTACTTTAACAATCGGTGCAGCCGTTATTTCAACTAGCAGCTTAAGCTATTTGGGACTGGGCGTCGAACCGCAAATACCGGAATGGGGCAACATTCTGAAGATCGGCAGTGCGTATCTGGAATCTCACTCCTATCTGGCCATCTATCCGGGTCTAGCCATCATTATGCTGGTCTTATCCTTTAACTTCCTTGGGGACGGCCTGCGGGACGCGCTCGATCCTAAACTTGATTAACATTGTGGCAGCCATGCATCACAGCTATCCATATCTAAATATGTTAAATACTTATCATTCAGGAGGTCCAACACAATGAAAAAAAGTCCATGGTTCCTATTATTAATCGCCTTTGCGGTCGTCATTAGCGGATGCCAGGTCAACACCAAGAAAGATGTCGTCGAAAATCCTCCTTCACAGGATACAACCAACAAAAGCGCTGTTACCATTGAGCTGCTTGGCATGAGCTCTGGTGAATCTGATCTCAACATTGTTCGCGATCAGTTAACCAAAAACGGGTTTAACGTCAAGTTGAACATTCAGCCTGATTATGGCAGCTTTAAAGCACAGGAAGAGGCAGGCAATTATGATGTTTCCCTCTCTGGCTGGACAACTGTAACGGGCAATCCGGATTATGCCGTCAGATCATTATTCAAGACTGGCGGGGACTACAGCATCATAGCTGATCCCGATCTCGACAAGCTGATTGATCAAGCTTCCACACAAACACCGGAGCAATTTGTTGACACTTACAAGCAATTAGAACAAAAGCTCGTATTTGATAAAGCCTATATCGCGCCCTTATACAGCTCATTAAAATCACAAGGGCTTAACCAAGAAGTGCTGAACAAAGATTCCGTTCGTCTGTCGAAATCTCGCTCCCTCGTGTGGGAAGATATCGACTTCAAAGATACGTCAAAGCGTAATACCGATCCACTGCTGTTAACACAAGCGACATCCGTGTTGACCTCTCTCGATCCGATCAAAGGCAATGACGGTTCTATTAATATGATTAATACCAATATGTATGTTCGTCTGCTGAACTTGACTGACGATGACAAGATTACAACAGAGGGCTCCTTGTCCTACAACCATTCAATTGCAGAAGGCAATTCGGAGTATTACTTTGTGTTGAGAGATGATATTCATTTTGCAAAAGTTACAAACAAAGCTGCAGTAGACACTGGAGAGCGTGTAGGGGCAGATGATGTTATTTTCTCTCTGAATCGTGCCAAAGACAAAAATTCGGTGCCTGACCATCGTACGTACAGCTTGCACGAGCATATTAAGAACGTTGAGGCCATAACAGACCTTAAATCACTAGAAACTATCAATCAGTCTGGAAGCAATGAGACGATCAAAGCAGCGTTAGAAAAAGGGCTTGCAGCCCCTATTAAAGAGCTTGTCGCAGACAAGACAAAAGCTAGCAGCAAAGACGGAAAATATCAAGTTATTAAGCTGACGACAACAGCGCCATTCCCGCAAGTCCTGAATTACCTTGCTCACCAATCAGGCGGCATCGTATCCAAAAAACAAGTCGAAAGCATTAATACGTATGATGTGGCTAAATTTGATGTAAACAAAGACGTTCCTTACGGCGATCAAAACACCGTAACCGAAGGAAACAAATACAATAATACCTTGTATGCAAGCGGACCTTATATTTTATCGCATAAAAATGACTATGAAGCGGTCTTTATTAAAAATCCGGGCTACTTGAAAGGCACAGCTCACGAGCCTAAAATTACAAACATCAAGCTTCGCTTTATCAAGGATGCAGACAGTGCATTGTCAGCACTGCGCAGCGGTGAGATTCATGTTTACTACGGCGTACCTGAAACGAAATTCGATCTGGTAAAAGGCGACTCCAAGCTAGCACTTCAAACGTTGCCAAGCAATGCGGTATCTTACTTGTTGTTTAATACGGGTAATCGTGATGTGGCCAAGAACGAGGATTTGAGAAAAGCTGTCTTGTATTCCATTAATCAGGACGAATTCCTGCAATTCTATAACAATAATAAATTTAAAGCCGTCTCTACAGTTAGCCCGCTCGTTACAACGGGCAATGAGCTAAAGTCTGACCCTGCAAGAGCAAAAGAGTATTTGGACAAATACAAAGCAAGCGTAAAGTAAATTAAGTAAAGTTCTCTACCCCTCTTAAAAGACAAATGCAGTTTCCATCTGCATTTGTCTTTTATTTCTTTTGTGAGTATCAAACTGCTGCTACCTCTATTTTCGGCTTCACTTGCTTCTACGCAAAATATTTTTAGTCTATATATTTTAAAGTAAAAATAAATTTAGAAATGAAAAAATGTTGTCATCTACTGACTATTACATTTTCTCAATGCACATGAATGGATTTGACGCTGCATATCCGATATAAGCTCAACCTGAGTTTATATACATACTTCTTTAAGCAAGGAGGTTACAGCGATTATATTTTTGCAGCCGTAAAGAAGGGAGGTCTCGCACTAAGCAGGTACTACTGTGCAGTATTCTGTCTGATCAGTATCCCGATTTAACCATTAAAGGAGGAATATGATGTTCGTTTTAAATCGTACTTATCATGCATTATTTGTAAAGTTGTTGTTCGCGGCTGGCATGGCTTTAGTACTTACAGTTGCCATGATGTTGTTTGCAGGGAAAGCTTTCGCTCACGGCTACATTGATTCGCCTAGCAGCCGCGCAGACCTATGCGCTCGCGGCATTAACAAAAACTGCGGCTTTATTATTTATGAGCCGCAAAGCCTTGAAGCTTATAAGGGCTTTCCTGCCGCAGGTCCGGCAGACGGCAAGATTGCCAGCGCATCAGGCGCTTTCCCGGAACTTGACCAGCAGTCCGCTACTCGCTGGAGCAAGGTCAACATTACACCTGGAACGACGACGTTCCACTGGACTATCGAGGCCAATCACGCCACCACTAGCTGGAAGTACTACATCACTAAGCAGGACTGGAATGCTAACGCTCCGTTAAGCCGAGCTGCGTTTGACCTTACGCCGTTCTGCAACGTGAACTACAAGGGCAAACAGCCCCCACACTCCTACTCCGATACTTGTAACGTGCCTAGTCGTACAGGATATCAGGTCATTTTGGCTGTATGGGAAATCGCGGATACGGCCAATGCATTCTATAACGTGATTGACGTCGACTTTGGCGGTGGTTCGCCTGTTGATACTAGTGCGCCGACCGTTCCGACAAACCTAGCGGTTTCGAACATTGCTCCTACTAGTGCAACAGTGACTTGGGGGGCTTCGACCGATAACGTAGGTGTCAGCGGATACAAAATTTATAACGGTTCAACCTTGTTAGCTACAACAACCAACGGAACAGCTTTAACTTACAACCTCACAGGACTGACACCAACCACACCTTATACGTTAACCGTCCGTGCGATTGACGCTGCAGGAAACAGTTCTACGGCAAGCAATGCAGTCGCCTTTACGACACTTGCATTACCGCCTGATCATGCTGCACCTACGTCCCCGACGAATTTATTAGCGGCGAATGTTACCGCCACAAGTGTCAAGTTAAGTTGGAATGCGGCAACCGATAACGTTGGCGTTACTGGTTACCAGATCTATAACGGCTCAACATTGGTCACGACGACAAATGGAACGACGCTCACGTATACCGTTACTGGCTTGACGGCCAATACGGCATACACCTTTACAGCACGCGCAATCGATGCCGCAGGCAACATATCTGCTGACAGTAATGCAGTCAGCGTAACCACAAGCAGCGGACCAAGCATTACACCATGGGCCGCAAATACGTCGTACGCACAGGGTGACCTCGTCTCTTACAACGGCAAGACCTATGAGGCACGTCAGCCGCACCTCTCTCTGGTTGGCTGGGAGCCGCCAAACGTACCTGCACTATGGACGCTAAAGTAACAACAGGCCATAACTATACAATTGAGCTGCAAATGAATGGATCTGCAAGGAATATTAGCGATTATTCCGCTCCACTTTCTACACTACTGATCTCATACCCTCTCAGTGGAACACAGCTAAAAGAACTCGCGTCACCGTAAATATCCGTACAACAAATCAAGCACCTCTGCTCCCACAAATCGCGTGGTTGTGGAGGTGCTTCAATATTTATCATGCGCCGGTCCCGGACGCTGATCGGGTCCCTATCTTGTTATGCTACCTACATGTGGCGCTCGTGCTGACCACGACTGTTCAATGATACAGTCCAGCAATTGACTGAACGTTAGACCAGCGGCAGAAGCGCTTTTGGGCAGCAGGCTGTTCGTTGTCATACCTGGCAGCGTATTTACCTCCAGAACATAAGGAACACCGTCCCTTAGTATCATGTCAACGCGTGCATACACACTGCACTTCATGATACGGTAACAAGCAAGTGCTGCTTCCGTAACGTTTCGTGTAATCTCAGCAGACAATTGTATAACCTGCTCTTCCGCCCCTCCATCGTCATACTTGCAGCGATAATCAAACCAATCCGATTGTAACAATCTAATACCGATGATCGGAAGCATCTCGCCATTTAACAAGGAACAAGTTATCTCCTGACCACTGATATATTCTTCAATCATCACCGTTCTGTCCCATTGAAAAGCGTTTTGTACAGCCGCATACAATGCTTCACGGCTCCGTACCAACTCCGTACCAACACTTGATCCGCCGCAATTGGGTTTTACGATTAACGGAAATCCTAAGAGTTCTACCACTTCTGGGTCATATTCTTCCATACTGCTCCAACATTTCCATTCTGGAGTGCGAATCCCTTCACTTCTCATGAGTCTCTTTGACACATCTTTATTCATACATATACTGCTAGACAGCACCCCGCTGCCCGTATATGGAATGCCCATCGACTCCAGCGCGCCCTGTACTGTTCCGTCTTCTCCATACGTGCCATGCAGAGCAAGCAATGCCATATCAATCCCTTTTACCCGCTCAATAAGCTCATGCCGATTCGATATTTCGATAGGAACAACTTCATATTTATTCCGATCCAAGTGAAGCAGCATTTCCTGCCCTGTCTGCATGGATACCTCTCGCTCCGAGGAATCTCCGCCCATAATGACGCCCACTTTCATCCTTGCACCACCTTACAATCCCATAATATGTTTGGCTGTGTCGCCGATAATCCGAATTCCCTGACTAATCTCTTCTGCTGTCAATCTGGAGAAGCCAATTCTCATCGCATGTTGCCCTAACCCGTTCGTATAAAATTGATCCCCCGGCGTAAACAATACGCCTTGACGAGCGCAAGCCTCAAGCAATACGCTTGTGTCAAAAGCAGCGTCGAATTCTATAAAAAGATGAAGTCCTCCGTCTCCGGACAGCTTTGCATAAGGGATATAGGTTTCACAGCATTGTTTCGTCCATTCATATTTTTGACGGTATACAGCTCGCGCCCGTTTCACATATTTCTCCATATTACCGTTATGCAAATACTGATATAAAAGCGATTGATCCAGTGTCGATGTATGGATACTGCGCGCCCGCTTTATGCTTTCCAAATAATATATTAACTCTTGATCAGCAAGCACCCATCCTACACGCAGTCCCGGAAAAAGAACTTTAGAGAAGCTTCCCAAATAAATAACGTTATTACCTCGGCCCGCAGCTGCCATTAAGGGGGACACATGGGCGCCGGAATAACGCAGCTCTTCATTAAAACCATCTTCAATAATCGGAATATCATAATTCGCCATGACCTGCAGCAGCTTTAATCGTTTAGCGGGAGACATCACAATGCCTGTCGGGTTGTGATACGAAGGTACTACATAAGCACAATCGTATGACTGCGCCTGAACAGCGCGCTCCAATTCCTGAAGATGAATACCGTCGCGCTCCATTGGTATGCCTGTAACGTCGTACCCTTGCAGCCTGAACTGCTTAATGGCCGTATGGTGCGTTGGGTTCTCACACAACACAGCGCCGTTATCCCGCTTTAGCGCAGACAAAACAATATCCAATCCTTCCGTAAAGCCATTCGTAATCAACATATCTTTGCCCTTTAGGTTAACACCTTTTTTTTCCATATAATGAAATAGATAATCAATTAAGGGCTTATATCCTTTGGCATATCCATAGTTCAACAGTGTGCTGCCCTCGATGGCCATTCGATCGAGAAATGCGCGCTTCACATGGTCCACGTCAAATAACTTTTCATCAGGCGCAATGCTTGTAAACCGAATCATACCTTCTTCGGCCCGTATTCCTCGCTTCATAATGTCCAAAGAGTCTGCCATACGTGCATGGTTATTTACACGTCTTTTCCAATCTATACTGCACGGGGAAATCGCTGCAGGCTTCGAAAAAGCCGAAACATAACTTCCATTTCCTCGCCTAACATAAACGAAACCATCCTCTTCCAAACCTTGATATGCCAAAATAACCGTATTGCGGCTCAAGTTCAACAATAAGCTGAGTTCACGGGTAGAGGGAAGCTTCTGCTCCGCTTGAAGGACTCCATTAATAATAAATTGTTGAATGTATTCTTTTAATTGGACTGCAGTAGAACGACCTGCCTGCGGCTTGAATTGTTGAAACATCGCTTCGCCTCCCCTTCTTGATAATGGCACACATAGCGGGATAACAAAAGAACCACGCTCCCGGTATATTTCGCCGTAGGTGGTTCAGGTGGTATAACAAGATCCATTTAATTAGTGCGAATCCCTTATGATCCTCTTCTCCCTGGCCGCCTTTAGCCACAATGGAAATTCATTCAGCAATTGATCGTACAACGATTCGTCGGATATAGCGCCAATATCATCAACATGAATAAAGTTGGCATTATCCACAATCCTGCCTTCCATCGTATCCAGCTTCTTCAACACCTCAAAGTCTGAATGTCCAATCCCAACAAACTGCCAGAAAATAGGCTGAACCGAAGCTGTTGTAATTACTTTCTTGATTGACTTAACCACACCGCCATCATTAATAAATATAACAAATACAGGCGTCGCGGACTCCTCTTCTTCTGTATACTTATGAATGACATCGCGCATGACAGGCGGCTCATTATTCGCGCCAAATTTATTGACCTCACTGTTGTTTAATATATGTCGATTCACATAGCCTGCAATATCCTGTTCGGTTACAGAAGGCAATCGACTGTACTGAGAATCGTATACCCATACATCTAATGTAGCGTTATCATCAAATGAGCAGGCTACTGCTAGAATACGTTCTACTACTTCTTGTACAGTACCGTTCATATACAGCTTCCTCATCGATCCAGAAATATCAAGTACGATGCCTACTCTTGCCACCACGCCTTGAAGTTTCTTCTTCTCCAGCGTATATTGTACCTTTTGCTTTCGCAGATCAATGGGCGCCATTACCTTTTCCTCTACAGCTGCCGCTACCTCACCGGTAGGCTCCTCGATCTCAAGTCCAAAGTGAGTACATAATGCAGCCAATCCTCCGTAGAAGCCGCTGCCTATAGCATTGAACTTCCATTCATCGTTATATCTGTAGAGTTCACCTACCACAATCGCAGTTTCGCGCGTCAAATCCATCCCATATGTATACTGGCATAATACTTCGCCGCTGTCTGTATCTATAAGCTGAACATACATATCGGAGACATCACTCATATGATGCCCCTGTTGTTCTCCTTCATAAATCGTCAATGTAAATGCAATACGCGCAGCACTTTCTGACAGCTTGCTAAATGCAATATGTACAACTTCCTTCTCTGTCCCATCAGCCGAAGAGTGCCTTACTTCTCCATGAGGAGCAGCCGCATTCCCATAAAAAATGAAATGTTCATCCCGGACACAACGGCCCTGATCATTTAGAATAAAAGCAGCAGCATCGACACTCATAGCCGTATGTTTTGTGGTCCAGTCGAACCGCAAACTAAGGTTAAGTATGTTTCTACCCTTTGTAATATCTATCTTCTGGCCTTTTAACAACTTCATCAGCATATCCCCTTATCTAGCAACTAAATAGACCATTCAACTAGATAGAACTACCGACATTCTAGTAAAAATGGAATTATTTACTTCAATTATAGCGTAGAAGTAGCTTCTATGTAACCACACTATTGGGATATGATCTCAAACGTTTTATTCTCCATAGGAACCTCTAAATATTTATAGAGATGGAAACTGATCGTTCAGCGTCCCATCTCTACGTCGTCAATGCCTACTATGCCTCTTGATCTATATCTGCATCTGCATCTAACAAGATCGCGTTAATCGCGTTCAAGAACGCATTGGCACTGGCTTTTAAAATATCCATATCCATCGCACGACCCGAATAGGTCTTATCTTGATATTGAATTCGAATGTTCACACGGCCGATCGCCTCTTTTCCTCTGGACAAACTGTTAATTTTGTAATCCTTCAGCTGTACATCCAAGCCAACCAGTGTCTTAATTACACTGTACAGGGCATCGATAGGACCGTCTCCTACTGCGCTGCCCTTAACCGTGTCAGTGCCTTTCTTTAACTTGACCGTTGCCGTCGGATATAAGTCGTTGCTAACCACCTGAAAAGAAGTTAGTTCGTACAACTGCTTGCTGCCTTCATCCGCTGTGCGATGATTCGTTACCAAGTAGAACACATCGTGATCGTACACTTCTTTTTTGGCATCTGCCAATGTCAGAAATTTATTAAACAACACTTCAAAATCTGCTTCATCACTGACGTCAAAGCCCATCTTCTCGACAGCATTTTTGAAAGCGTGGCGGCCTGAACGAGCTGTTAGAATCAGCTCCATGCTGTCTGCACCCACCTCTTCGGGGGACATAATCTCGTACACTTGTTTATCCTTTAATAACCCGTCTTGATGGATACCGGAGGAATGGGCAAAAGCATTCTCCCCTGTTATCGCCTTATTTACCTGAACATCCAGCCCTGTCAAATACGTAACCAGCTTTGATGTCCGAAGAAGTTCCTTCGTCTGAATGTTGGTATAACAATGGTAATAGTTCTCCCGTACTTTAAGTCCCATTACAACCTCTTCCAACGAGGCATTTCCTGCTCGTTCGCCAAGACCGTTAATCGTACACTCGATCTTATCGGCGCCATTTTTGATGGCGCTTAACGTATTGGAGGTAGCCATTCCCAGATCATTGTGACAGTGCACACTAAGGATGACACTCTCATCCAGATTTTTTAGGCGTTCATTAATCCGACGAATCAGCTCGCCGAACTCCTCTGGTACAGCGTATCCCACCGTATCAGGAACGTTAATCATGGTAGCTCCGGCTTTAACGACCGCTTCAATTGTGCTCCACAAATATTCAAAATCTGATCGCGATGCATCCTCCGTGGAGTATTGCACATGCGGCAGCAAAGTCTTCGCATACTTGACCGCGTCAACCCCCAATTGCATAACCGCTTCCTTGGAGCGATTAAATTTCTTCTCCACATGGATGTTTGAAGTGCCCAGTACAATATGAATTAGCGGATTTTGTGCCAACTTAATACTCTCATATACAGCGTCAATATCACTTTTGACTGCGCGTGCCAGTGCGGTAATCGATACGCTGTCGCCGACACTACGAACAATCTGCTGCACCGCTTGAAAATCTCCTGCTGAAGAAGCAGGGAAACCCGCTTCGATAATATCTACATTCAGCCGCTTTAACTGCTGAGCCATCTCTATTTTTTGATGTACATTTAATTTAGCGCCTGGAACTTGCTCTCCGTCACGCAAAGTGGTGTCTAAGACGATAATTTTGCGGTTCATCTGCATCTCCTCCTGAGCCTTCTTTTAGATATCTATATGAAGCGGGGTTGGTCAAACCCGGAATTTGGCCAACAAAAAAACCCCGTCTCTACGTATAGAGACGGGGTTGAACCCGCGGTACCACTCTAATTCATTTCCTAAGAAATGATCTCCTTCGATGGCCAACACCATCTATCCCTGTAACGGTGGAACTCCGGCATACCCTACATATTCAGGCAGCTGTTCATAGACGAGTTCGGAATATAAGACATTGCCGTTTCACACCAACCAACGGCTCTCTGAAAAGTCTGCCTATTCCTACTATTTCTAATCCTAACATTTGGATGTTAAATTATTTGCAATTATATGGCACTTAAAATATTTTGTCAATATGCAAAAACTCTACACGAGACAGCGGTTTTCTCATCATTAATCCGAGCATCGAGTTCCTGAAACTGATATGACCACTTTCTCTATAACTTTGATATAGTAGTCCGTAGATAGGTGTTGCATATGCCATTGGCTTTGACTAGGAGGGATCATGGATAACATTCAATATTTGTCTCAATTTAATCTACTTCGTTCACTTTCCATCCCTGATCTAATTGAAATGGAACAGTTGACTTCAATTACCGTGATTCCAAAATACACGTTTATTCAAACACCAGCTACATTTGCTGAAGGCCTTTATTTTATAAAAAAAGGAAAAGTACGCTTATACAAGGTAAACGTGGAGGGCAATCAATTCACCTTGGACATCCTAAGCGAGGGCAATGTATTTGGCGAAATGGCTGGGATCTCCTTAGGCACACGTGACATGTACATCGAGACGGTTGAAGAGAGCCATATCTGCTTAATGGATAAGACTAGATTTGAAAGTTTCCTCATACATCATCCTCAATTTATGATGAACTTGATACAAGTATTAAGCGAACGGCTAGTCAGCATGAGTCATTTGGCCCAACATTTAGCGCTTGGAAACCTACAAGATAAGATTCTGTATGTGATAGACAAGCTATCTAGTCAGTGCGGTGTAGTGCGTAACAAAGATTATGATCTCATTAATCTGCCGATTACTCATCAGGAATTAGCACATTTGGTAGGCGCCACAAGAGAAGCAGTATCAGCTGTCTTACGTGAACTTGCCGAGCAAGAAATCATAAAGACTGGATTCAAAAGTATCTCTATTCATCGAGAAAAAAGGATAGAGCGAGCAGCCAATTGGTCTTTCTAGTGTTCAGAATGTGCTCTGTCGCAATAGTACTTTCGTCTCTTATTTGTACAGTTGTAAACTGGATTACATCTTTCCTTAGTCAACATAGCTTAATCTATACGCGGTTAGGCACAACATAATACCAACTGCCGAGTAACCATTACGTCATCCAAGGGAAGAGAGAGGTATATGCATATAAATATTCCTGATCATGTATTGTACAGAAAAGGTGCACAAAAAGTGAAGGACATTCCAGATGAAGTCCAGCAACTGCTGCAAACAGGACAATTGCAGACGGTTAATTTGACCGAATGGCTGGCAGTTGATCATACCTTGCTGCTCCGACATGTCATCGTTGAACTCGATCTAAAGCATCATACAGACGTGATACTATCAGAGCTGGAGCTGCTGCTTGACAAAAAGATGATGAAGATAATTCCCGCCATCGCAAAAGGGTGGCTTCACCTGCTGAATCTGTCCCCGAGTGAGGAGCGCAGCCGAGTCTTCGACTCGTTGGCCAACCATTGTTCTGATAGTGTCAGATGCTGGGCCGCTTATATAATCGGACTTGATGACCAATTATCTCTTTCTCAGAAACTGACAGCCATACGCCCATTTGCAGCAGATCTCCACTTTGGCGTACGAGAGATTGCATGGATGGCTGTCCGGGAGCCCGTCGCCAAGGAATTAACGCAGGCCTTGCATCTGTTTGAGAACTGGGTGTGCGACGATGACGCCAATATTAGAAGGTTTGCAATTGAGTGTACTCGCCCTCAAGGGGTATGGGCCAAACACATTCAGGAATTAAAAGACAACCCAGCACTAGCGTTTCCCCTTCTGGATCAAGTAAAGTCTGATCACACTAAATACGTACAAGACTCTGTTGGAAATTGGTTAAATGATGCCAGCAAAACGAAACCGGAATGGGTGCTTAAAACGTGTAACACTTGGCTCGAGCAATCCGGTACAAAAGATACGAAGCGCATTGTCGCCCGCGCCCAAAGAACGATCATAAAAAAATCGATAAAATAACGCTGCCTCTATGTGATCAGGGGACCTATAGGATTAGGTGCCCTGATCGCTTTGCGACACAGACGAGTCTACTTTGTAAAGGCTTGCGCCTACGCATCCTCAGAACTATCAGCAGCCAACAGCTTGTTAAAGTAAAATATTAGTATGCGGTCCTGTATGGTCACACTAGCTGCTCCCCAGCCATGCTTAGGCTTATGTGCTTCAATCCACTAACCATTCACCTTCTATGATATTGGCTAAATGAACTTCAGGCTGCAGCAGAAACTCAGCAAAACTGCACACATCTGCATATACCTGATGCTCTACGTCATAATACCCGATACACTTTTTCTTGGGATTCCAGACGATTAGGATGTCCGAATAGTTGTCCACTGCAGAAGTCAGCCGCAGCAGCTTTTGCCGGCCTACCTTCATCTCAATCACGTCCGTTATCGAGAAAAATTCAACATAATAAATCTCATACTCGTTGGCCGGCAATTCGAGGCGCAACCGGTCTCCACACAGGAAAGCTATCATATCTTTGGGCAGCTTATAACTTTTTAATGCTTGCAGCTTATTTTCCAAATGATGAAATGCAGGAGGTTCGATGGCTTTTAAATAGTCAGCCATTTCGGTATGTTTACTACTTACTGCAATCGTATACGCCCGTTCGCCGTCCTTTTCTGTCAAAGTCACATCCGCTCCGCGTTCGACAAGATACTTCACCATTTTAAGATTTCCATTTCTAGCAGCGACCGTTAATGGGGTAGCTTTATAGGGATATACCATATCTGGTTCGTTAAAGTTTATGTCTACGCCATGCTCCAGCAAATAATCGATTGTTTTTAAATCATGCTTATCAACCGCCTTTCTCAGCGTTTTTCCGCCATGTTTGGTTATATCCAACCCTAATTCCGCAATAAGCGGAATATTCGCCTTATTCCCATAATAGGCTTGCTCGTAAGCACCAGACTTGACGTTATTGATCGCATCCAGCTTAGCTCCATTTGCTGCAACGTAACGTACAATATCTGCTCCACAATAGCGCACGGCGGTTAAAAAAGCAGGACTACCGGCTGCATTTAGATTTGCACCATGCTCGCAGAGCAGCTTCACCACCTCCAACTGCTCAGCAATAATAGCTATGTCCAACGGGCTGCATGTGATATAACGGCTAAGTTCGATGCCCTGCTCGATGTCCCAGCCAGCGGCCAAAGCGCTGTTTAATGCGGCTATATTTCCCTCATAGATATGCTGCGCAAGCTCAGGGATTGTGTCGAATTTCCCGATATCTTTAAGCTTAATCACTTTTGTTTCACTCCTTCCAGCGGAATTAGACATTCCTCTACAAATTGGATGACTTCTTTACGAACAGGGACTAACCCTTGTTCTGCGGAAGCCGGATCTTTACGCAGTTCCCAAAATTTATTCATTAAGGCAGTGTCACCTGCAAATGTTAACTCAGACAGTCGTTCGATCTCTTCAGCAATTGCTGCCGCCTCCGACGACTGCGGTTGAATTCCTTTATGAATACAGTCTTCTATCCGCACAATAAGCCTGATCCACTCCCGAGTAACCGCGTCGTTACTTTCTAACTTAGGGAGGCGAGCATTCAGCACTTCAAGCTCCTGAGCATTAAAGTAAGTCTGCCACTGCTTAGGTTCAGGCTGATGACTCTGCACAAGCGGCAAGAGTGTGTCCCAGTGAATCTGCCCTTCAAGCTCATGAAAATGAAGCAACGATGTTGTATTGTTCATACTTTCTTGCAGTTCGATCATTTTCCCCTCTAAACATTTCTGATGGGCTTCAAGAATTTGACGGATTGACAATGCATCCAACAGGCTCTCAATTTCACTAAGCGGTAGTGACAGTGATTTTAGCAGCGTTATCTTCTCCATTCGGAACATGTCTTCCTCTGAATATAAACGTCTGCCACTCGCCTCTTTGAAGCTAGGTGTATAGTTGTGGAATAATGAAAATACTTCTTGCAGGTAACGTTGCGCCACCCTATAAACTCACTATATTAAATCTTATAGGGGGAAACCTAATGAAAGCAACACCTAGTACAGCAAAAAACATAATCACCACAAAGGAAACCACCTGGCCTTGTACAGATCCATGGTCCTATAAGGAATTCGTTGCTCTTTTAGTACTCATTTTTGGACTGGTTCCTTGGCTTATTGAAAGCCGCTTGCACGAATAAGTAGAACCATCCCCTACTTTCCACCTGCTCTCCTTTTCTGCGGCTTGCCCGCTTAAGCATGCAAATGCAATTACTATGAAATACGTGCAAGACAAATAGGCCGCCCATACCAAGTCACAGCATAAAAGTGCTAGCGCTGGTATGGACAGCCTGATGAAAATACCCTTTGATATCCCGAACCAGATTAACATTCACTACTTAATGTGGTATCCCTTGCTTATCGTTACTACTTCTTGGCACGTTCAATTATCATTTTTGCAACTTCCTCGACCTGTCCCAGAATAGATATAGGGTCAGAGAACCAGAAGCGCCAGCCATCAATTTCATATAAGTGATCGTTTTGTACGGCTGCTAGCTTGCTCCAAACCGGTGCTTTCTTATAATCAATCTTGTCCTCTGTTTTACCGACAGCTACAAAGACGCGATCTCCTGCATACTTCGCCAAAACTTCTAGCGAAATTCGCTGCCATTGCTGATCTTTCTTGTGCATCGCTTGTTGCACTGTGTCTGGCATGATGAGTCCTAGTCCCTCGTAAAATGACCGTCCCGTGTACCCATTTCCGAACAAGTTAACGCCACCCTTGTCCCCACTGTCAATCACGGTAACGGTTTCGTCTTTGCCGACGATGTCCTGAATGCTTTGTCTAGCTGATGCTACACGCTGCTCATAGGTAGCTAACCACGCCTCTACCTCAGACTTCTTATTCAAAACACGACCAAACTCGCTTAACTCCTCATACATACCCAAATTATTTGGAATAAGCACCGTAGGCGCAATTTTGGAGAAGGCCTCGTATTTCTCTCTATCACCCGTAATAATGAGGTCCGGATTAAGATCAATCACGGCCTCCAGCGATTCCCCGATATCAACAATATCGGCTGTTCCTTCTTGCAAGTAGGGGCTCTTTTTGTATAACTCATATGTCCCTATAGGAGTAATGCCAAGTGCCAATAAGTCGCCCAAATAATAATCCGTCACCACCCTAGTCGGATTAACTGGTACCTCCACATTTCCCATAATGGTGCTTACGATCCGTACTTTCCCTTCTGTGGCAGCATGATCTGGATTTGAAGAAGTTCCTCCACTATTTGGACTTGATGTGTGAAGTGGCTGTGCTGCACCGCTTGTGGGCGATGTTGTATTCCCCGTAGTTGTAATTGCTGTGCCTCCGCATGCACTAAGAAGCAACGTAAATGTCAGCAGTAGACTGACAGCCAAGCTAGATCTTGTCACTTTCTGCACTGGAACAAACCCTCCACGTTTATATTGATAATAATTATCACTATCAATATAACAGTTAGGCTTCTGAGCAACAATTTCATTTCTTCCTCTATTTAATAGATTATTTTCACTTTCTACTTGCTTCATCTTCCATTTTCCGGGAGAATATCCCGTATGCTTCTTAAACACTCTGCTGAAATAATAAACGTCAGCATAGCCTACATCCTGTGCGATCTCCTTTAAAGCAGCATCGGTTCCCCTTAATAGTTCCTTCGCTCGTTCCATTCGCAAACGAATAAGCCAGTCAATCGGACCGCAATTAAACGTTTGCTTAAACCGATTCGAAAGATGACCATGACTGCAATTCATAACCTCAGCCAACGACTCTAATGTAATACTCTTACTATAATTCTCCTGCATATATTGAATGCACATCGAGATCAGATCAGGTGCAGGCAGATACGCAGCAATGTCTTGTGCATGCAGTTGTCCAACAAGATCATATACCCACTGATAAAATAACGCCTTGACATGAAATTGCTCCATCTTGCTCTGCTGCTGCCAATGCATCGACATACGTGTGATGGTGGAGTACAAGGAAAGGGGTTGATGAGGAACAAAGTGGTATTGCATTTGATACAGATCATAAACGCCTGCCTTACGGGAATTAGCTGAGGTCCCTGACAAGGGCATCACTGCTTTATATAAAACAAGGTAATATTCCAACTCACTACCGCTTACTTGTATGTTCAGTTGAGCCCCTTTACCTGCGTGAATGAGATGAAACCCGCGTACGGAATATACGGTACTGTCCACGAGCAATAATGCTTCGCCGCGTACTGTGTACAAAAATCCGCTTGTCGGCAGTTGATAGGTGAACAATTGCTCATTTGACTGCATCACCTGATGTCTAATATCCAATACATGAACCAACGAATGATGCCAGATCTCAATATGTTCATCCTGCTGCAATTGCCTTTCACCCCCGCCGCTTGTCTAGATTACTCAAATGTTTCTTGACAATGATCTGCACCCAAATATTCTGCTCCTGCACAGAATGGTGTCATTATAAATGATAATTGTTCTCAGTGTCAATGAATATAGAATACCCTATAGCAGTGACCTGCTATGTTCTTTGAGCTCAAAGGCAGCATACTCTGCCGCACCAGTTCGTATGCCATGCTGCCTAACTTCCTTCTGGTATAGCTTGATCAGTTGGACTCACTTATGAATACTGGTTATCATTATTTTTTACAACTGGAATCCAAATCTCACTTTTAAAAGTAGGTGAAGAAACGTCCTTATGCTCGTTCCATAGTATCTCCGGGCCGACTGCTAGTTCATAATGGGATGAAGGGAACCATTCAGAATAGATTCGCCCCCAAATCTCTTGCAGCCTCTGAGGGAAAGGGCCAACTGCTGTAAAGACAGCCCACGTACTCGCTGGGACCTCTAGTGCTGTATAGTATGCAGGACACGCCTCCGTAGTCGCCACGCCTATATAATGATCCAGTTCACCGTGCTCCAACCGCCCCTCATCGAAGTTTACGGATGCACTGATTAGCCCTGCCGGTATTAAATTAGACAGCCTCTTCAACTGATCAATTTGCTGCTCATTTAAGCTGCCCCACATGGCCGCAATTTCTGGATTCACACCTTCGTAAATTAACGGTACTCTTTTCATTATGCCTATAATACGAAAAGCCTCTTTCTCTTCAATGCGATAATCCATTTCATTTCCTCCTCTAATCGATAATTGGAACGTCATTCGCGGATAAGCCTTTAGCGATTGGCCACTTTGCCTAGCTTCCGAGGGGGCAATACCGTGTATGCCGTAAAACGCCCGCGCAAAGGAGTCCGCTGAAGTATATCCGTATTTGACAGCTATATCTATGATTCTGATCTTACTGTTGTGTAATTCTAATGCTGCCAGCGTCAGCCGCCTCCGTCGAATGTACTCGGAGAGTGTAATCCCAGCCAGATAGGAAAACATTCGTGTAAAATGATATTCCGAGCAATGGGCTTTCTTGGCTACTTCTTTCATTTCAATCGTACTCGTCAAATTAGCTTCGATATAGTGCAGCGCTCCGTTCATTCGTTCTAACAAATTCAAGTTGCGACCTCCTTTCATAAATAAGAATAGCAGGTTATTTATTGCGCGGTCCGACATTATGTGCACAAATATGTAGGGTATGCTTAAATTATCTAAATTATCATCCCCACACCTTTTGCTGGTAACTCCTCTGTCTTGTGCCCGAAATCTACGCCCTCTTCTTCAGTTCTTGTATCGTTAAAGCTATCCCGATGTCAAATGTTGTGGCTGGAACAGGTCCAATCTGCCGTTTGTATTTTTCTCCGCTCAATACAAGCGGCTCTTCAGTCAAGTACAACATCTCGATAATTTCCCTCATCACGGGAACCACCAAGCCTAATACAGAGAGCCCCAGCTTCTTGAGTGTAATTACAGGTTTAGCGCGCCCACTTGCTTGTTGAGCAATTCTGACAATTTCCCTGCCTGAGATCGTGCCTGCCCCTGGAATATGCCAGTTCTGGTTGTAGGCATGATCTCTTTTTGCAAGCTCTACAATCATTTGGGCTGCATCTGACAAATATACGAATTCCCGAGGAACTTGCATATTCCCAATAAAAAAGGCAGCTTTGCCTGCGGCAATTGCTTCAAGTGTAGAGCCCAGATAGGAGGCCTGATTCGCTGTTATGGCGTATCAATGCGGCACATAGATACTCCTCTTACGAACCTATTCTTTTGATACTTTGCTTTCAACAAAAAACACGCCTCCAACGGGGGCGTGTTTTTAAATATGTGGTAAATTGTTAAAATGGATACAAAACCTTTCTGTCGTAACGCTCTTCGTGCAAGATGCCCTATTACGAGCAGCTATTTTTTATTGGCTAGTAATAAATTAACAATCGAATCTAGTTGAAGTTCAAGCGAATAAGGATCTTCCATTACAAATTCATCGCCTTTGTCGTCAAATGAACCATACATATAGACGTTGCCCTTCTTTACGGCCGCAAGACCCTTCCATATACTGCTATTTAACACATCATTCGCCCCCTTATCATGGGAACCATATACAAATATATGATCGCCCGCATATTCAGGCAGCACTTCTAATGAGATAGTCTCAAAGCCTTCCTTCATATCCAAGGCTTTCTTTGTAGGAGGGAGTCCCAGCATCTCATAAATGGTTGAGCTGCCATAATTGCCACCTTCCGCCGCTAACACGTACAAAGTTTTGTTGGCCACTTGTACGATAGAGACCGTTTCGCCTTCCTTAATGATCCCGGCAATTTTCTTCTTGGCATCTTCTACATTTTGCTTGTATCCCGTTATCCATTGCTCCGCTTGCTGCTCTTTCCCGAAAATTTCACTGATTCTGCGGAATTTCTCCAGCGGCCCAGCTGTAGAAAGACCTTCCCAATAAGGAAGAAACACCGTTTTTCCAATCTTCTGATAATCCTCAATATTTTTTTCCATCGAACCTATAATTAAGTCAGGCTCCAAATATGTTAATTTTTCTAAATTCATAGGGAAAGCGCCAAGATCCTCAATTCCCGCTATGAGATCTTTGGAAATGCCTGCTTTCTCTATCCATGCCTCACTAAGCATAAAGCTTCTCACACCGACTGGAATAATTCCCAGCTTTAATAAATGACCCATATACTGATCAGAAACTACCCGCTTTGGTTCTGCTGGTATTTCCACATCCCCTTTTAGCGTCGATACTGTTCTTGTTTTGGCCTGCACACCTGCTTGTGCATCTCCATTCGACTTCTCGCCAGTTGTAGGGGCAGTCGTTTGATTCGCTTCCGTTTGCGTGCCTCCAGTTGTATTAGCTTGTGTTGAACAAGCTGCCAGCAGCAACGATAAGCAGAGCACCACCGTCATTGCCGTTACTTTGATTCTGCCTTGCATGTGTATGTCCCCTCTCGCCTTGTATCGATATTGATAATCAATATCATTATAAAGTCGAGACGGCTTCTGCTGAACGGCATATGTTAACATCGTAGTGGGCAAATCTTGATGCCAAGACTGCTGCAATCGCTCTTTTTTAAAACGGACGGGAGATAAACCTATGTACTTTTTGAAGCTGCGGCTTAACGAATGTGCATCTGGATAACCTACCCTCTCCGCAATTTCCTGCAAAGTCGCGTCTGTCTGCATCAGCAGTTGCATCGTTCTTTCCGCGCGGACTTGACCAAGATAATGGATCGGGCTTGTGTGCATATGTTTTTTAAACGTTCTGGACATATGCCCTGCACTACATCCCAATTGTTCCGCAATGGACTCTAATGTAAGAGGCTGCCTGTAGTGCTCGTGCATGTAAGCAACTGCTTGCGCCATTAAATCCGGCTTAAGGGGCTGAGTACCTTGACGATGAAGCTGTGCTAATAGTTCATACACAAACTGATAAAGCAAAGCTTTAACATGGATATTCCCAAGTTCCGTTGAGTGACGCCATGCTTGCTCCAACAGCTCTACTTTGTCATATAAGGATAATGGCTGATGCGGTGCAAAAGCATACTGGCATTGAAAAGGATTTTCTCTTTCCAGCAGTTGTTGAATATCTCTGCTGCTGGGCAAAGCAAGAATCGTCTTATACAGAATGAGATAATATTCAAGTTCATCCTCTGTGACGATGTTTAAGCACATCCCTTTTCCACCATGCAGGACATGGAATCGTTCTACCTTGTGCACGCTCTGGTCCAGCCAGATCTGGGCATTTCCACGTATCGTATATAAGAATGCACTGGTCGGCAGTCGGTAGTTTCGTAATCCCTTGTCTTTATGCAAAGTCACATGTCGGACATCCATTACTTTTATAAATACATGATTCCAAAGCAAGATGTGATCATTTAATTTCATAACTTTATGCTCACCCCGATCAAAATCATCACCTAGACCTACTCTAGTTACGTCATTTAAAACATAGTTTCATTATAGTTGATAATCATTCTCATAGGCAATTAAAGTTAAGCATTACATTTGTGAACTCTGTGAACTGCTGTGAAATTGCAGGAAGTATTTGGAGGTATAGCCAGACTCCGTTTATTTAAAGTGAGCTCACAAAAACAGAAAGACATCGGAGATCACCGATGTCTTTCTGTTTCATCTGACAGCACCTATGTTATTATTATGAAGCATGGATCGCAAATGATTCCGCAGCTGCCGCCAGATAATAGGCCAATCCGATCTGTTGATCTTCAAGCATACGAAGATGGAAATCATCACTCAGAAAATATCGGGTTTGTGCTACAAATTCTGCTGCTGATACTGGATGCACATGAGTGTTCAGAAATTCAAGATGCTTGTGCAGTAAGCTTGAGATTTCCAGATCATTGTGCTTCTTTCCTGCTCGCAATGCACCTGCCAAACTCGACATAAATGTCGTTGCCTCCGCAGCTATATCATTCATCTGCTGAGTATCGATTTGAACCGAATCGAGCAGCTCATAATCATACGTTTCTTTTAAATAGTTATGCTGCTCCGTCATGGCTTCCTTCCACGAGTCCTCGCTTTCAAATCCTTTAAACAGATCTTTATCGGTCATCTGTTCTCCTTTCTCCAAGCTCGTTATGGAAGTTCTTAATGTGTTAATGATTGTATCCAGCCGTTGTTTACGAAGACAAAGCTGCTTTTCTTGTCTTGTAAGGATGGCTGCGCGATCTGGCTCTTCTTCAAGCAGCTGCTTAATCTGATCCAAAGTAAAGTCTAGTTCTCTGTAAAGCAAAATTTGCTGCAAACGCTCCAACTCTGTTGTTCCATATAACCGATATCCAGCCTCACTAATTTCACAAGGCACAAGGAGACCAATTTTATGATAGTGGTGAAGTGTTTTTACAGTTACGTTTGAAAATAACGACACTTCTTTTACGGTATAGTGTATGGTAATCACCCCCTTCTTCTTTAAGCTTAGGGGCTCCTCTAAGGTAAGAGTCAATACTGGGTTAGAAAATAAATGACTTGTATTTGCTCCGTCAGGAACTTATCAACGCTGTGCTCAAAGTCCATAACCGCTCAGCATGGCTGCTGTCGACCGCATATTGGGGGTAGCTTCTGGAACCGAATATGTTTTTCATTTGTGCGATACCTGTTTCACTGATGGAAGGCTGCATGATCTCTCGTTTATGATTGATTAACTGGCCTGTAACACTACAAAATTCATCCGAGGTGCAAATATGATAATAGTTATCTGCCATGCCTGCTGGCAAAGGATTCGTCAAATTTTGTGCCCATGCAAGCCCCCTCCACATAGGACTCATCTTGTTGATCGTTTCTTTGGAAAGTTTAACGCGGTTTATTTGAAGCGCGTTTATATGAATTCCCCGGTTCTTGAAATGCCTGGCCATGCAAAAGGTTAATATCAATAAGGCCATTTTAGAATCTCCGTACATCTTATATGCGCTATGATGTCGTGTGCACTGGTGTTCGCCACGCAAATTATCAAAGTCAATCTTTCGGTTTGGATCAAAGAAATTTTTGATATTTGTTGTGCAGGCGCTAAGGATACGCGGGTTTTCCGATTTCTCCAAATGATCTGCCAACAAATGATTCATAAAAGTGGGGCCAAAAGCATTTGTTGCGAATGACAATTCGATATGCTCAGGGCTGAGCTTATACTCTTTCTCACCATGGTTTAAGTGTGCGGCGTTATGGATTAAGATGTCCACACGGGGATAATTATCTTTAACAGACGAGCAGAAGGAACGAATTGAATCAAAGGAAGAAACATCAAGCTTCAGCAGATCTACGTTTGTATTTTGTGAAGACTCAATAATTTCGTTCTGCACGTTTCTGCTGATCCCCAAGTTCCGACAAGCCATGACCACATGGTAGCCTTCTATCGCAAATTTCAAAGCTGCTGCTTTACCAATCCCTGAATTCGCTCCTGTTATGATAACGATTTTATCCTTCATGTCGATTACAACCTCCAAAAAGATGATTCGTTAGATCTATCGTTCGTATCCAAGCTATTAGGATGACTGCAACGGCCCGCTGACCATGAAGTTTAATTGTGCAGATGTAAGGATTCGTTCATTAGGTGAGGGAAGATCTAGCCAATATTTGATTATACTTATTTATATTGCCATCATCTTCCCATGTTTTTACTTATATAAAGATTGTCTCTCATTTATACACCCCCATTCAATAATTGAACAAGCGATTTGTATATTTATTTTGATATTACTAGACCAATACATCGTTTCAGTTCAAAGACAAAAAAGCTGAAATTACAACAAGTTGAGCGAAATAACGCTTCTTCAGTTACAAAAAAACACGCTCCATGCAGCGTGTTTAATGTAAAGGTATTTATGTAAGCTGCTCTAGCGCTGGTTAGCTTGAATAGAGCGAACAATACGTCCGGTCAAACCGTCCTGCCAGCAAATCTTCCTTACGAATAAAGAAATGCAGCACGCCGGCGTCCCACCAGCAGAATCCTATGTCATCATCGGAATCAAGCTCAAGCAGCATCAGAGTATCTTGAATCTCTAGCTTAGCCTTCTCCTCATCACCTGCAAAATGATTGGTTATTTTCTGGAGCGCTTCCTTAGCCTTGTAGTTGTAATTGGCTCCTGTCAACATCATCAAAGCCGCTTCAATTTCAGCGTCACCGTGCTGACCCTCTGGGTAGCCAAATAATTTGACCACATCACCCGTCTGGCTCTCGCTTATCTCATCACACAAATCTTCGTAATCTTCATAACCAAACGTTTCATTTTCGATCAGGTCATCGTCGACGTAAGCATAATTGGGTGGTTCGAGCGACCCTCTTGCGTCAAGCTGGTATCCGCAAAATCGTTCTTCTAGTGCAGTCTCTTCAGGAGACAAGCGGTGCTTAGCGGTCGCAAGCTGCTCATCCTGCAAATAGAGTACACGATGTTGAATATGATAAGCTGGCTCGTCTATGCCTACAAAAAAGTAAAGCATGCCGCCTGCAGGCAGAAGTCTGGATTCATCATGGATTGCCATATCCTTCAGATTCAGTTGAAGTAAAAAAGTCATCGGTACGCCGTCTGTCGTCAAAGGCCAATCGAGATGGGGAGGAAGGTCTGGATCTCCGCCGACTCTGGAGGTACAAGGAATATGGTAATTTGCCTTCTCGGCTTTTACGCCTCGAATAACGTTCCTTGTCTTCTCAAGTAGATATGGCAAAACATGCATACACTGATGGTCGAGGAGCAACTGCTCCAATCGATTACGATGTTGTTCACTTAAATTCATGATCATCCTCCTCCATGTTTATAGATTAATTTTATACGTTGATCGCGGATGCCTCCATAGTGCGTTATACCCAGCCTTTCTCTCCCGCATACCAAAATGGCGACACAGGAACAGATCCTGCACCGCCATTTCGATAAAACCCAATTGATTAATCGTGGAAGTTTGTACCATCCGTTACAGGCTTTACATAGCCGGTACGGATGACAAAGTCGCCAAAATGCTCGCCTTGGCTGCGCTCAGCCGCATAATGATTAATGATCGGCTTTAACGTGTCGACAATTTCATCTTCACCAATGTTTTCGCGGTATAACTTGCTCATGCGATCGCCAGAGAAACCCGCACCCATGTACATGTTATATTTCCCAGGTGATTTGCCGATAAATGCAATCTCTCCTAAAGCAGGGCGCGCGCAGCCATTCGGGCAGCCTGTCATACGAATATTAATCTCTTCGTCACGCAGACCTGCCTTCTCAAGGATCGGTTCCAGCTTATCGATTAGCGACGGCAAATAACGTTCTGCTTCTGCCATTGCCAGACCGCAAGTCGGCAGTGCTACGCAGGACAATGAGCTTCGGCGCAGCGCAGAATATTGAGCGCCTTCCGTAATGCCGTATTCCTTCAACAAAGCAGCGATTGCTGACTTCTTTTGACTGGTTACGTTCGCAATGACCAAGTTCTGATTAGCCGTCAGACGGAAATCGCCGGTGTGTATCTTGGCAATTTCACGCAACACCGTTCTAAGCTTGTAGCCTTCAACATCTACGATACGTCCGCTTTGAATGTACAATGTTAAATTCCATCGATTGTCCTTGCCTTTAATCCAGCCGTAACGGTCACCCGTATGATCAAACTTAAACGTGCGCGCAGGCGCAAGCTCCCAGCCCAATCGATCGTGTAGTTCACTCACAAACCACTCCAGACCGTGCCGGTCGATCGTATATTTGAAACGTGCGTTTTTCCGTACGGAGCGATTACCATAATCACGTTGGATCGTAACGACCTTTTCTGCCAGATCCAAAATCCGATCTGCCGTGACGAAGCCTATGACACGAGCAAGCTGCGGATACGTAGCCGTATCGCCATGTGTCATGCCCATGCCGCCGCCAACACTGACGTTAAAGCCAATCAGCTTGCCGTCCTCTACAATAGCGATAAGCCCAAGGTCCTGCGAATAAATGTCAACGTCATTGGAAGGAGGCACGGCAATCCCGATCTTAAACTTTCGTGGCAAGTATACAGGACCGTAAATCGGCTCCACCTCAACAGCTGCGTCCGCATTCTCCAGACTGTCCACAATCTTTTCATCATCCAGCCAGATTTCATGGTACGCAGGTGTTTTAGGAGCCAAATGTGAAGTCAGCTGCTGCGCCCAATAGTAGATCTCGCTGTGAATGTCAGACTGGTAAGGGTTTGGATTACACATGACGTTGCGGCTAACATCACCACAAGCCGCCAGCGTTGTAAGCAGTGCTTCGTTGATTTCTTGGATCGTTTTTTTCAAATTCCATTTTAATACCCCGTGGAGCTGGAATGCCTGCCGTGTTGTTAAACGAATGCTGCCAGTGCCATATTTATCAGCAAGCTCATCCATAACGAGCCATTGTGCTGGAGTGGATACTCCTCCGGGGGTAACTACACGGAGCATAAACTGAAAGTACGGCTCCAGCTTTTGTTTTTGCCGCTCATTGCGGTAATCACGGTCATCCTGCATATAGCTGCCGTGGAATTTAAGCAGTCGGTTGTCCAGCTCCGGCAAGCCGCCAGTTATACGATTTGAGAGCGATTCAGTCAACGATCCTCGTAAATAGTTGCTCTCCTTTTTCAATTCCTCTACGTCACTTGGTGGCCCGCCGATTGGCTCTACCTTATATTTGTTTGCCATTGCCGTTAGCTCCTTTACCCCCATGATCGGTTCATCTGTACATATCTATAAAAGGATTGCTTATCACATTTGCAAGTGTGTTATTCCTTAGTATACGTCACGCTGATAA
Organism: Paenibacillus sp. ACRRX; assembly: GCF_022346885.1. Taxonomy (GTDB): domain Bacteria; phylum Bacillota; class Bacilli; order Paenibacillales; family Paenibacillaceae; genus Paenibacillus_B. The sequence continues at coordinate 168,484 of NZ_JAKRNK010000001.1, read as the reverse complement.
CGCCCCTGTTCTTGAAGCTCTGACAGATACTGTGCTGCCGCTTCTGGGGATTTGCCGCCATGCTGTTCAATAATTGCAAGCAAAGCAGCCTGTACGTCATGCGCCATGTGCTTCTCATCTCCGCAGACATACACGTGAGCGCCGTCTTGCAGCCACTCGTACATCTCTTTGCCATTTTCCAGCATCCGCTGCTGTACGTATACTTTCTCTTCCGTATCTCGAGAGAACGCAACATCAAGCTTCGTTAATATGCCTTCCTTCAACATGCGCTGCCATTCAGTCTGATACAGGAAGTCTGTCACGAAGTGCCTATCGCCATAGAAAAGCCAGGTTTTCCCCACTGCCCCCAGTTCCTCACGCTCCTCCAAAAAAGACCGGAACGGCGCCACGCCTGTGCCAGGCCCCACCATAATGATCGGCATATCCAAATGAATCGGCAGCTTGAAGTTTGGATTATGCTGGATAAAAATTGGAAGTTGTGCGCCCGGTTTAAGGTGTTCGGCAATGTGACCTGAGCAAACCCCTTTACGATTGCGCCCATGTGCTTCGTACTCCACTTTCCGGATCGTCAGATGTACTTCCTCTGGATGGGCATCCAGGCTGCTCGCTATAGAATATAACCGCGGCGGCAGCTTACGAAGCAAAGTCCCAACGTCTCTGGGAGCTAGCGTCCACGGTGCATAATCACGCAGCAGATCAAGCAGATCGCGACCGTTTATATAGGCTTTCAGTTCCTCTTTATGTTCCGGTTTCACCAGTTCAGCCAATTTCCCACTGCTGGAATAGGCAGCTGCTTTTTCTAGCAGCGGCTTCGTTAATACTGTAATTTCGTAATGATGAAGAAGAGCATCGTATAGTGTAGAAGCCTCGCCATTTTTACCGGTAATGACCGTCTCCTCCGGACTCCATTTCATAGCCGAAATCACTTCATTTACCAAAGTCGGGTCATTCTGCGCGTATACGCCAACCGCATCACCAGGCGCATACGTCATACCTGATCCTTCAAGCGACAGTTCCAAATGACGTGTTTCGCGGTCTGAGCCCCTGCCGTTTAAGTTCAAATTATCCAGTACTTCCGCTTTAAACGGATTCGTCCGTGAATATGCAGAATCACCTGCAGTAGATGTTGGTGCAGACATATCACCAGATATGGCAGCCGAAGACACTGGGGTCGCAGCGGCTGATGATGATACTGTGGCAACAGTTACTGCATCATTTATGGCTGCTAGCCAGCCTGAAGCTGCATCCTCAAAATCCACGTCACAATCTACACGGTCCACGATCCGTGCTGCACCAAGCTCCGCAAGCTTGCTGTCAAAGTCCTGTCCTGTCTTGCAGAAGAACTCATACGAGGTGTCGCCGAGTGCAAGGACGGAGAACTTCATTCCATCCAGCTTTGGGGCACGCTTGCTATGCAAAAATTCATAAAAAGTTAATGCATTATCCGGTGGATCACCCTCGCCATGTGTGCTGACGATTACAAACAGGTAACCTGCTTTCTTTAGGTTGTTTGTTTTGTACTGATTCATAGCTGAAAGCGTAACCTCGAATCCTTCGCCTTTCAGCGTATTCGCCAACCTCCCTGCCAGCCGCTGCGAATTACCAGTCTGAGAGCCAAACAAAATCGTTGCTTCGCGCGGACCTTGAGTAACAACTGCTGCTGCAGGAAGCTCCTGTACCTCACTTGTCGTCAGTAACGCTGTCGTATTGCTAACTTGATCCGTACGATAAAAAGCTAAATATCCCCCAAGCCAATGTAACTGGGCCTCCGTTAAGGTAGGAAGCAGCTTATTGATTAACTCTGCTTGCTCGTTTGTAAACGGACTATTTGTCACTTGAAGATGCACCATATCCACCCCACATCAATCTCTTTAAATCCGACCACATTACTTTGTTTTATCTTCACTTATACTATCGCAGTCTCATCAAAGGTTCAATGATATTCATCGATATTGGTCTATAAGACTTTTTGAAGCATTCATAACTTTTGATTATAAAGCTGTTTTTTAAACACATGATATATGGATCAACAACCCTTTATTCTCTAATACTTAGTCAAAAGTTCATACGTCGGACCGCGAGTCCATTTCAGCAAGAAACCTTTAAACAAACGTTACAGGACACGGTTATCCTTTTACAGCAACGTTTTTAAATGATGAGTCCAAGTTAATTAAACCCTGATCTCATCGCTGTCTGTATGCTTGCTTAACTAGATTCTAGTTAGCAGGACTCACTCACCTAAATAACCAGTGCTCCCTTTTTATGCTTTTTATATGTCCTATCTCTACCTGCCGATGAGTTTCTAGAATTTGTTCTAATAAATAGTGTCTATAAGTATCTATCTATGACCGTTTGCATCTTTCTTTTCTCTTTTCCCCATCAGCCCTTTGATTGTGAGGAAATTGATGTCCTCGACGCATTCTTTTGCAACCTCATATCCTACAAATGATACATATTTACCAATCGGAGCACGCGCCCTTTGACAATTCCTTTTCGGGGCCATGTGGCCTTTCCTTATTAGGTGGATTATATTGTTGATCTGCAGCACACACGATATAATGACAATATCAAGGTCGTGAAGAACACGCCGCTTCCGTACAATAGCTATCCTGATACCGTTGTGTTGTCAGGATGGAGCCATTGTACGGAAGCGGCTTTTGTTGTTTTGCCAGAGACAACTGCGTTGAAGCCACTTTTTTTGTTTTGTCAGAGGCAATTGTGTTGAAGCGACTTTTTTGTTTCGTAGTACTTTGAATTAATTAGTAATGGAAGGGTGGATGAACACATTGTCAAGATTTGAGCAGCACTACAAGGCGTGGTTGCAGGAGAACCTGAATAAGGAGGACAACGTTAGAAGAAAAGAGCTACTTAGGAAAGGACTTGGCCATGGCACTGTGGAGTTTCTTCGACTGATATGGTTTCCAGTAGTGGGCAATATGAATCATCTGTTTCCAGAGTGGGAGGTTCGTGACTTCAACAATGGCTATCGTTATCTGGATCTTGCCTACATGCCTGCTGGCGCTAAAGGAGGGATTGAGATTCAGGGATATGGGCCGCATGCCCGAGATCTGGATGTGAGGCGATTTAAAGATTTATGTCGGCGGCATTGCTTGTTAGCGCTAGATGGGTGGACATTCCTGCCGATTGCCTATCCTTCTATTGTCGATGAGCCCAAGCAGTGTCAACAACTTGTGCTCTCATTTATAGGTAGGTTTATTGCCTCTGACGTACAGTCCTCCTTATCCTGGATCGAAGCCGAAACAGTTCGATTTGCACGCCGACTGTTACGGCCCATAACACCAACAGAACTTGCTAATCATCTCAGGGTGAGTGATCGTCATACTAGGCGGATACTGCATAGGCTTGTTCAATTGCAAATACTGGACATTGCAAGCGGACAACAACGAGCTCGAAGCTATCAGCTGAGATTATAACTTTATATCGTGCGTATTGCTTCATACGCAAACTTAAGGCTGGCTGTGACATAGACAATACTGGCGGACAGAGAAGCCGTTATTTATAGTGTTCAGCTAGTTATGGTAAATTTAGCGGACGTTGGTTCCGCTATTTACTTATTAACACCAGTATTAACTGATTAGATGGAGGATAACGCATCTCATGTCCGCGTACCTACGGAAATCAGCAAAAAACGAGAAATAGCGGAACATCAGTCCGCATATTTCTGACAAGTGTATGAATAATAGCATGCTAGTGTGGTGACTGAATTCTGTTAAGCAATCTACACGGTATAGAGACAGTATGACAGTATATGTAACAAGATAAACTATCTTCACGTGCGTAAGAGCCACTGGCTCGCCCTAGAACTGCTTTAAAAATCAACAAAATCACGCCTATAAGGGCGTGGTTCATCACAGATGTATGGGTGTAACCTAGGGAATGGGACACCAGCAGCCCCATTGCTACCATCGATTACTCTTTCATCATCGGGTTTATGATTACCACTAGATGCGTGTCTCCTAACGTTGGACATAATTTTAAAACCTCTATACGTTATTGTGCCTTGAGCAAGCTATCTACGATAACTTGAAGCTGCTCATCAAGAGAGTAAGGATCTTCAAAGGAAAATCGATACGGATTACAAAAATATACGCAATCCTTTCGAACTGCAGGTAAGCTCCTCCATACTTCACTGTCTATTAACGTAGAAGAATCGCCATAAATGGATATAAAAATATGGTCACCGGCATATTTAGGCAGCATCGAATAAGCAATTTCAATACTCAATGAGACTTCGCCAAGCTCCTTGCGCTGCAAGGAGGGTGCTTGCAGTTGCAGGGCTTGATAAAGGCTGAAACTCCCGTATCCCGCATGCCGCCCCAGCACAAATAGCTTCCCATTCAACAGCAGCAAATTCGTGACTGAGTATCCATGCCCGAGCTTGCTTACGATCCTTGACCTTGCCTGTTCCATTCGACACTCGTAGTCTTCGATCCACTGTTCTGCCAGATCGGACTTGTTGAGTGTACCGCCTATTAATCGAAGCTTCTCCAATGGACTAGCGCTCTGATAAGGGATTAAAAGCGTGGGCGCAATTTGTTCGAGCATCTCATATTGCTGCTCATTTTGCGTCACAATCAAATCCGGCTTTAGTCTGGTTACTAGGGACAGACAGATGGGAAATTCGTTTCCCAGATCGACGGTTCCTTGCAAGCTGCAATTCCTTTTCTGTTCGGAAGACATAAACTCTTGCCTAAGCATTCCCGTTCTGGCCCCTACAGGCTTCACACCAAGCTTAAGCAGCTGTCCCATATATTGATCAGCAACAATGCGCTGAGGACTGGTTGTAAGCGTGAGGCATCTCAGCGAGCGCTGTTTGTTTTGTGCATATTGACGAGGCGATTGCCCTACAATTTGCTTAAATCGACGATTAAAATAATACTCATCCCGATAACCAACAGTCCGTGCAATGTAAGATAAGGGGCCGCCAGCGAGCAGCAGCTTCTTGGCCTCTTGAATTCTCAGATCGGTCAAGTAATCCGTCACACTCCGATTCGTTAGCATACGAAACAATTCGGTAAATTGCCTTCGGCTAATTCTAGCCTCCATAGCTAGCTTATCAACTGTAATGTCTTCATGATACGCCGCATGCATATAATCGATCGCCTGCTCAACGGCTTTCTTGCTGTCTTTCTTCGTATCATGCTGTAAGTTGCGTTCTACAAGAATGAACATCATCCATTCCTGAAAGTGCATATGATTCGCCAATTGCTGCAGCGGATCGGAGCTCCATCTATCTTTAAAGAGCTGGTCCAATCCTCTTGAGAGACGCTGCCAGGATACTTTCCACAAATAGTGGTGAGGTAGGAACACAGAGCGACTGCAATTAAGACGGCCAGTACGTGTATCCGTATTCACATACGACGGATCGGCTGCATCACCTGAATCGCCCGTACGCTGAATCGCATAGGAAATGATATAACAGGAAAAGGGTCGTTCCCTTGGATTGCTTATTTGAATGGTGGACGATGGGTCAAGTGCAAGTATTTCTCCTGGATGAAGCTCGACTTTCTTATGATCTTCTTCTATGCAAAGGCTTCCCCTAATCATTACAATGAGCGTGGGTTGATTAATCACATAACGGAATGAAGTCTTCGTAACACTTGAATCGTATCGATCGATATGTAGAAGCGTAAAAGAAATGGAACGAGGTATACGCTCTGTCTGAGTCCGCAATTCAATCATAGGCTTCCATCCTTTCTGGCTCCATTCTATGTTGTAAAACAATGATTTAAAGATAAAGATTAAACCCGTTATCCACAAAGTCGTAGAGAACGGGTCGAGATTTGTCTGGAGTAAGATATGCTCATTATTTATCTGACAGACGTTGTCAGAAGGTCAAGTATAATCTTTAATTGTGCTTCCATGGAGTAAGGATCGTCCATTACAAAAATAGTCGAATCGTAAAAATAGACTTGATTGTTCTTAACAGCAGGGATGCTTTTCCAAAAATCACTATCCAGTAATTCCTTCGCTTTATCCTTGTTCACTACCGTTATGAAAGCGTGATCACCCATGTAATCAGGAACCTTTTCAAGCGACAGCTCCGTACTGGCCATATCTTTGTTACGCAGCTCTTCAGCCTTGTTAGTCGGTTTCAGCTTCAGGTAATCATAGACGATCGTGCCACCGTATGCTCCTTTGGGACCAAATACATACACATTTTTATCAAACACAGCCATGACGGATACCGTCTGACCTTCCTTTAGGTTACCGGATTTAGCAATTTGCTGCTGTGCATTTATTAGCTGGCTCTCAAATTGTTTGATCCACTCATTTGCTTCGTCAGTTTTGTCAAACAACTCGGCAATTTTAAGCAGCTTGTCCATAGGAGATGCATAGCTTTCTGACCAATAAGGAATATGAACCGTAGGCGCAATCTTACTGTATGCCTCCTGATTGTCTGGGAGAGAACTAATGATCAGATCAGGCTCCACCAAAGTAAGCTTCTCCAAATTTAGAGGAAATCCTCCTAAATTCTCAATACCGTCGAGCGTGCCCTCCTTCAAATTCGAGAGCGGCATCCAGGCTTCCGTCAGCATATTCTCGCGCACGCCGATCGGCTTTATGCCAAGCTTAAGCAGTTGGCCCATATACTGATCGGAGGCAACTCGCAAAGGCTGCGCAGGAACATTCGTCACGCCAGAAGCATGCTTAAAGGGACGTGTAGGCAGATTGGTAACGTCGTCGGATTGCTTGCTCGTACAGGAAGTTAGTAAGAGTGCAACAAGTCCTACCAGGCATATTCGTGCTGAAATAGTTCGTATCTTAATCAATTTCTTACCCCTTTACATTATATTATAAAAGATAATAATAATCATTATCAATAATTATATGTGTATCGGGCCATTGTCTCAATGGAAATACAGGCGATTTTTTTATACTTTGAAACGATGACTTTCAAAGCGCCGCAAGATTCTCTGAATTGTTAAACGTTATGCTTATATGACGCTGACACAATATTGGCAGCACTTGCTTCCTTGTTATACTGCGGAAGACAAATAATCGTCTAGCCCTTTTTCAAGAGAGCTAGACGATTATTTTTGCCATCAGGAGAATGATGCTCTTGATTCATTTATAACAACTTTACAGCTGCTCCGCTTCTACGCTAAGAACATAATCAAATTCCTTGATGTAATAGTAGATCTCTGACAAATAATAATGATTGGGAACGGACAGCACCAGATCCATCCGCTGCCGTGCGCTGTCGAGATCCTTGATCTTAAAATGCCTGATTTTAAATTCGGCTTTATCGCTTGACTTTCTGCCCTCTGATACAGGTGCAGGAATCCGTTGTATATGTCTAATGAGCTCGGTCATGCGAGAATTCGATTCTACGACAACCTTTAGCGACACATCGTATCGATTCAACTTTTCCCATCCAAGAAGTTTCATGAGGCTGGGAATCAGATTGACGGCTGCAATCAGAAGCAAAATACCACAGGCTGCTTCCTTATAGAATCCGGCCCCGATAGCGATCCCTAGTGCTGAAGCGGACCAGATAAGGGCTGCGGAAGTCAGTCCGGAAATCACCTCATTGCTTCTTCTTAAAATAACCCCGGCTCCAATAAAGCCGACACCACTTACGATCTGAGCAGCGAGACGCATCGGATCCATATTCGGATGATTCTCACCGCCGAACTTTCCAAATGCTTCAATAGAGACAATCGTCAGCAAGCAACTGGCAATACAAATGACCATACTGGGGCGCATCCCCAACTGCTTCTGTTTCATTTGTCGATCAAGTCCGATGAGTAGGCCGAACAACAAAGCGAGTGTCAATTTTATCATCATAATTATCATTACGATCACCTCTTGGATCTATGTTCATATTTGAATGCGCAAATTGCTTCTCCAGTAAAAGAGGATCGAAATTTATCCGATAAGCTTCTCGCATCTCATTTAAGCTATTATAATTATACTTCATCTCCTATCCGTGTGGCACGTCATGAAGCACTTGGAACGGAATTGGATGTATAGATACGGAAAGCACACGGAATGACGAACTGACTCTTTATTGTACCCCTATAAATTAATGTGCCACTGCTCCAACTTGGGCTACATCCATTATGTACTCTCCCCTTTCTGGCAAAAATAAAAACCCTCTGAGCACCCAGAGAGTCAAAACCACCTTAAAACTCGTCCTAAGCTCCTAATTACTTAACGAGTATTAATCGGACCATTGCTCCAGCAACGCTGGAATTCCTTTAACCAGAAGCTGGTGGTACACTTCGCATATATCATCAATTTCAACCGTATTCGAGCCTAGCAGCATTTGCATAACAATACCATCAATCGATCCTATCAACAACGAAGCAAGTGCTTTATTATGACGGGTTGGTTGTATATCATAAACGCGCTGCAGCAAATCATCTACATGGCCAATCCAACTTTGGTATTTCTCCTTAAACTTAAGCGATATATCTTCGTTTCCAAGCATAGCTTCTTGTGCAAGATAGAACTGGATTCGATTGTCATCCTTTTTGTTAAATCGTTTTTTCAAATCCCTCTCAATTTGCTCAATCGCTTCCGCACGACTATATTTTCCTTGCTTTGTGTCCTCTGCCATGCGAGAAGATACAGAAAGGCTCCGATCCATGGCATCATATAGAATATCTTCTTTGCTTTTATAATGGTGATACAATGCCCCAGTACTAAGCCCCGCCTCATCAGCGATCTTCCGCATCGTTGTGCCCGCAATACCTACTTGAGAGATAACACGATTTGTAGCATTAAGAATACGCAATTTTCCCTTTTCGATCATTGTTTCCTCCCCCAACCTAGTAACTTCATCTATATTATAGTGTCTCTTTGAACATTGAGCTGATCACGAGAGAGCATTTCTAGAATCTCTTTATAAAAAGGGTACCCAGTTTAAATGGCTTTGTGTGTGCTAAATTACACAGACAACACAAGTTACCTCTTAATACAATAAAACCGAACAGTTGTTATGTTTTTATTTTAACAACTTCATACTTAATTGCAACGCAGTAAAGTGCAAGGCAAACACGCTTCCAACAACATAAGGAGGGTACACCATGAATATCCCTGTGTGGCAGTACAGCATTAGTATGATCGGTTATATCGTATTACTTCTTGTTATTGTCGGTGTCATGCGCAAACATTATAAGTTTGCACATTGGTTCTGGATTGCTTCTTTACTCACATTCCCGTTATGGCTCATGGGAGGAGTAGAAGGATGGTTTCGTTGGGCCAAGATTTTGAGTGTAATTCTGCCAACCATTTTTGTGGGATTCATTCGAATTGCCAACTATGAGAAACGAGAAGGTCGGTTTTGGAGTGCGCTGCAAAAAGATTGGGTATTATGGTTTGTATACGGTGTTCTTTTCCTTAATATTATGGAAGCTACGATTAAAGACTTTACAATGGGAAATACGTTTAACGCGCTGACTGGTCTTTTATTATGTATTACGATTCCTTTCGCGCCTAAGTACTGGAAGATATCCAATCAAAAGCATGGCGATCTTATTGTGTATACGACAATTGGCTGGAACTTCATGTATACCACTTGGAATGCTGCCTTTGTATATGCCGAAAGTCCAAAGTTCTTTGCAAGCTCGTTATGTATCCTGCTCGCGGCTGAGCTTTATCCAATTATTAAACGCCGCCCAGAACTATACATAATTGCGCGGGTGTATACGTTAGCAGCACATTTGCTTCTACGTGCCTGCTTCGTTAACCTGTTCCCAACGCTAATGGATGCTTCCTCCTGGTATAACGCAGATGTCATGAATTACTGGGGTATCGCTAACTTTGTGCTCATGGTTCCATTTGTATTTTGGCACATGTGGCAGCTGCATACAGGTAAAGCTGAGGTCAGTTTCCGACGTGGTCGTACAGAGCTGAATTAACGGAGCACCCCTATTTGCAAAAAAATGAAACAGTAGCAAATGGCTACTCTTTGAATAAGGTCCACTAAAATACGTGCGCTTATCATGTTAAAACTACAAATGATAACAACTTTTGAAGGCGAATATCTCATTTCATTCTGAATGAGAGTTCGCCTTTATTTTTCGCTATTCTTTTCCCAATACGAATGTTGGTGGATTTAGCTACCATATATGGAGCACGTCTATGCCGAAGCTGAAGCGTTACTTGAAGAAGGGTGAGCCATATCAAATCGTGCATGTAACCGATGAGTCCAATAACGAAAACATCCGGTTGACCCTCAAGGCCTTAAAATTACATAAACAAGGGAACATTCTTCAGCGAGGAATTGGATACAAACAAAACAAAAAAACGGCATATCTGCCGTTATAGATTACGTAACTGGTGGGTTCTGAGGGGCTCGAACCCTCGACCTGATGATTAAGAGTCAACTGCTCTACCGACTGAGCTAAGAACCCATATTAAAATGTTAATGGTGGAGCCTAGGGGGATCGAACCCCTGACCTCATCGCTGCCAGCGATGCGCTCTCCCAGCTGAGCTAAGGCCCCGTGTAATTTATGTTACGTCAGACGTTAAGTCATCCGAAAAATCCACGTGTACCAAGGTCTTCCGATGTTGTGTTTCAAGACTGTGTTGTAATCGACTTAAATAGTATAGCATATATAAATGTAGGTTTGCAACAGTTATTTTCATATAATTACAGCAGGCTATATCCGATAGTTTAGTCCCCTTCATCTCTCCTCCAGGAGGATTCATATACTTCCGATGATCCCAACATATGTAGGTTTAAACGATATTCTAAAATGATCTTACCCTAAAATCATTTGGATCCTATCCAGATCTATCAGATGAAATAGAGTAATAGGAGAACAAGCTCCTGCTTAACCACAAGAAACCTCCCCTCCCACTATGATGTGGAAAGAGAGGCTTCTGCTACAACTTTGTACAGATCAAGTCTATTCTAGAACGCACTTTGCTGTAAAACGAGCTCGAAAGCATAACGCTTCGCTGCCAATCCAAACTGTAATAGACGTGCCGTCACCATCGGCACCCCAATTGACTATCCAATTGGCGGCGGACTGCTGGACAGCAGCCCTGCTGCAATGAATAACAAGAGCGCCAAGAACAGCTCTAATCTAATGCCCCCGATGAGTCCGCTCCAACTACTCTCAGCTAGCTCAGGGTTTGAAGCTGCACTCGCCAGCTTCGGCATAAGCGCGTAACGATGATACGCTGCCAGAACCAGTACAAGCGCGAACAGCATTACTTTGGCGATCACCATCGTGCCGTAAGTGCTGTTCAGCAGCCCTTGCCAGCTGGCAATCTTATTAAGTGCCAGCGCAACACCTGAGATGCCTGCAGCAATCATCATTGGCAACGCCAATTGTGCAAAGCGCAGCAGCATCCTGTTCCAACGCTGCAAGAAGGCGCTGCGCTGTGTTTCCGCCGGCTTTATGCTGACGAGCAGCAAGCCGATAAGCCCTCCGCACCACACAGCGGTTACAACAATGTGCAGCACATGCATCCACACCATCAGCGATAGCCCGCTTTCCGGCGAGTAAGCATGTCCTGTCAGCGGAAACGTTAAGGCTAGACCAGCGTACAAAATAACACGTATAACTCGCCATGCTCCTTGTTCCAGCTTCAATGCCATCGAGATGGCTATTACCAATGCCAGACCGATGCGTGTTAGCGTCATCCATCCCAGCATAGTTGTGCCTAGCAAATGTCCAATCGCTTCCGCTGTGCCGATCCCGCTTAATTGGCTGCCGATGTCATACAATCTTAAAGCCCCGCTGATCGCCAGCACAGCAGCTACCACAGTATACAACCATGAACTGAACCAGCGGCTAGCTGAATATCCACGTTCTTCAAGAGGAATGAATATCCAATCTCTGAACAAAAATACAGAACCCAGGAGCACAATCGCAAGTATGTCTATGATACGAAGGAATGCAATTCCTCCCTTTAGACCCGCTCCACTACCAGCGGCAGTATCATGCTGATGTGCTGTCTCATTGTGCACATGCACATGTTGTTCCTGTGCAGTCGCTTCATTGTCTGAGCCAGCAGCTTGATTGGAAGCAGCATCGGTGTTGCCACCTTTGGAAACAGAAGAGTCAGAGGTTGATGCGCCAGGCGTAGACACTGTTCCTGAAACTCCCTCTGAACCTGGAGGAACACCACCATTGCCGTCAGGCTTAGCGGTCGTCTCTTTCGATGCTTGACTCGGGTCAAGTTGAGCAGACGGTTCCTGACTTGAAGCGGACTTAGATTGGTCCCCTTGGTCCCCCGCTTCGGACCCTGCCTCTACCTTTTCTGCGGGCTTCGATCCACTGCCAGACAAAGCCTCTTTAGAATTCCCTGACTGTTCCGTTTTCTTCGAGTCTATGTTGTTAGCGTTCTTCGTACCATTGCCTTCCTTATCCTTAGTTGTCGCACCCGGCTTAGATTGGACTGGCTTGCCACCAGCCGTTTCGGATTTGGAACCGGAAGGCTTTTGATCCTTGCCAGCACCATTAGAAGAAGCTGGCTTGTCCGTTCCTGCCCCAGGCTTCTGTTCCGGCTTCTTCACAGGTTCTTTAGGCTTATCTGGCTTTGAGCCGCCTGAGGTTCCAGAACCCGCCGCTGGCTCATCGTCCAACGAAACCGTATCGGATGGCCCTGTCTTTTTCAGCTTCACACCAACCGCAAAGCGAAATGAATCCTCAGTGACATGTGTATCCACGGATAACGACTGCCATTTGACCGTGTAGACACCGTCTGCCAACTTAAATCCAGTCAACATAAGCGTGCGATCCCCCGCCGCGCTTTGCTTGGCAGACACCACATTCCCTTTCTCATCCACAATCGAGACGCTGCTGAGCTTCGTATCGATATCTTCTGTAAAGGTTACATGAAGATGATCAGGCGCGGTAGTAAGCTCCTCTTCCTGCTTGGGATAAGAATTAGCGACATAAGCATGTGCTTGTGCCGCTGGGATGGGGAGCAAGCATACGATCATCATACAGATGATGATCGCTGCCGCCCCTTTATTTAGCCATTTATACATGTGGCCGCCTTACTTTGTATATACGTGGATGGCTGCACGTGTTCCGCCTACCGCAGGGAAGAACTCAAGCACAGCACCCGTCTTGTCTACAGCAGCACGCAGTGATACTTCGCCTTTAGCATCATAAGCGCCTACTTGGGCTTGGATGATCGAAGCGTCAACCATCGTTGTACCATTTTTAACCGTTACAGCTTTATCATCGAGCGCCTTGCCGTTTACATATACAGCTGGCTTAGGATTAACTTTTTCCACTGCTACTTTAAAGGTGCCGTTTTGAACAGTGTACGTCATTGTGGCTTCATAGTTAACGCTGCTGTACTGACCTTCTTGCTTCTCTTGTGTTGCTGGCTTCGCACGAAGCAGATAAGCATCTGCCGGACCTGTTTTAAAGGAAACAAGACCGTTTGCATCTGTCTTTAAAGCTTGCGCTTCGGAATTGCTGCGGCGAATCAATGATACGTCTGTGTCTGCCAACGGCTTGCCCTTCAGAAGTAGCTGTACTTTAACTTGCTGGTCTGGCGTAATAGCAGCCGGATTAAACTGCGGGACAAACTCCGCGCGATCCGTTGTCACTTGCTTGTTAAAGCCCTTTAACTGAGCAATACGCTGCAATGTAGGCAGATCGCTGATTGCTACAAAAGACTTCGCACTGCGTAAAGTACGGGAAGCCACTTCGCCGTTCTTAAAGATACTGTCTCCCTCAGCCGAAATAATATAAGCACCTGGAGAAGAGCTCTTCAACGAAGCAATGTAGCCGTTGTTCATCCCAGGATTCTCTGTATCCGTAATTTCACCTGTATAGTACAAGGTGGAGGAAATATCAACCTTCTTGCCAGCTGGTGTCGTCGCATACACTTTTGTCGTGTCTGTACTCCATTTTCCTTCAATCCGATAACTTGCATGATGATTAGAATGATTGCCGAGTTGTAGATCGACATAAGCAACTTCTCCAGCACCTACAATTGGCGCATGAGTCTGTGACCAACCGTCATGAGCCATAGCTGGAATAGCCATTGTAGCAGCAACGACCGAAGCAATAAGAATGGAAAGTAATTTTTTACGCATGTTTTGTTTCCTCCCTAGAATTTTTCATTTTTAGATATCACGATTATTGTCGAGTATATTTATTGTAAATGTGATATTTATCATTGAAATGACTAACAAGAGTCATTAAATGTGAATTTTTTGTGAACAACGCAAAAAAACGTCAAAACATAAGTTCCGACGCTGCTGCATTGAAATAAATGCTAGTTATAGACTAAAGTTATCAACTAACCTTGCGTTATAATCTTACGGACAAGATTGTGAAAAATGTGGCAATATTAAAGGGGAAGATCGGTCATACAAGAAGCCAAACATGCTAGTGGGGGAAATAAGGACAATGGAGTTCAATGGAGCGCTCTGGAATCCAGATCATAATACGATAAGAGCACAACAGTAGTTAAATGGATACAGCGGCAGTCCAGGGCTATATCCCAGTCCTCCTCTGCCGCTATTTCATTATCATTTCAGTTTATTGCTTATATTCTAAAGCTGAAGATTCTATATTCGTAAAGTCGCCCGAATCCACATCTCCAATTCATAGCCTCATTCTCATCGAACAACTACTTATTCGGTCACAAGATTATTAACTGTTGTTTGAAATGTCGTTCAGGTTGTCCTTGGACAGCAGGGTATTGAGCTCTTTCATAAACATGTTAATGTCCTTGAATTGACGATACACCGAGGCAAAACGAACGTACGCTACTTCATCCACCGGATACAGTTGCTCCATAACCAATTCTCCAATATCACGGCTTTCAACTTCCGCATGGGCTGTTGTACGGAGCTGTTTCTCTACTTCAGATGCGATTGTCTCTAATCGTTCAACCGATACAGGACGCTTCTCACAAGCTCGAATAAGTCCGCGCAGCAATTTCTCTCGACTGAACTCCTCACGGCTTCCATCTTTCTTTATGACGATCAGCGGTGTTTCTTCAACCATCTCAAAGGTTGTGAAACGACGACTGCACAATTCACACTCACGCCTGCGACGGATTGATTTGTTGTCATTTGCAGGCCTAGAATCAAGCACTTTGGTTCCAAAGTGATCACAATAAGGGCACTTCATCGGCATTCCCCCCACTTCTTTATCTTTTTCAAAAAAATCCCAATGGTTATGTGTAATGATATTCGCAACTTTGCGCACAATACAATTACCAACCGCAAGGAGGTGAACAAACATGAGCCAAAGCAACCGTTCCAGCAACAACTTAGTAGTGCCACAAGCAACTGGTGCTCTCGAGCAAATGAAATTCGAGATCGCACAAGAACTCGGTATTGCGATCCCGCAAGACGGGTACTACGGTAACATGGCGACTCGTGACACTGGTTCCATCGGTGGATATATCACGAAGCGTCTTGTCCAAATCGCAGAACAACAACTTGCAGGTCAATACAAATAATGATCCGTTGAGGCGTCGCGTCGAGCAGAATCATCTGCTTGTCCGACGCTTCTTCACTTATGATCCCGCTGCTATCGTGTCAAGTTCCATACACACGTTTATACTTCTCATAATAATGGAATACCCGCTGCACGTACAACTTTGTTTCGTTAAAGGGAATTTGTTGTTTAGCGGATTCAAGCGTTCCGTCCCACTTATTCGACCGCAGCCATTCACTCACATTGCCTGGTCCTGCGTTATATGCAGCTACCGCAGCAACTGTATTACTGTCATATTGTTTGATCAGCGACCTTAAATACCAGGTGCCAATCTGAATATTCGGATCTGCCTCTCGCCTCAGTTCATCTACCGTCCACATTTTTCGCAGTTTCATTTGTTTCATCGCCCAATCGGCTGTAGTTGGCATAAGCTGCATCATGCCAATCGCACCTTTCCGGGATTCTCTTCCGATCTCATAATTCGTTTCAACGCGGATAATAGCCGCTACCAGCAGCGGATCCAGATCCTGCTTTTCAGCATGTTCACGAATCGTGTCCTCATAGTGAATGGGATACATCCAACGTCCGAGCCATTGGGATTGGACAAAGAGCACAAACATAAAACCAAGGAATAACACAAGCAGCACGCTCTTTTTACGCAAAATTCGCATGAGTTTATTCATAGCAATCCCTTTTGACTAAGGAATTCATGAATTTGGCGTGCTGTATGCTCAATCCCTTGATCGTTATAGATGACATAATCTGCTCGTGATCGTTTCTCTTCAATATCCATCTGCGCAGCCAGACGGAGCTTAGCCTGTTGCTCTGTAAGGCTATCTCTCTTCATCAGACGTTCCAACTGAACTTGATGTGGAACGTATACCACCATAACCGCTTCAAATAAACTCTCCATCCTGGATTCATAAATAAGGGGAACGTCCACCACAACCAGCTTGTCCGGCTGTTCCTGTTCGTAGCTGCGCATCTGTTCCAACATGCGCTGACGTATAGCTGGATGTGTAATTCCCTCTAGCGCCTTCCGTTCCGCCTCATCTCCGAACACAACCGCCCCAAGCCGCTTGCGATCCAACGCCCCATCCTGCAGCAGCATGTCCTGACCGAAGCGCTCCGCGATCTGTGCCAGCACCGGACTGCCAGGAAGCACAATCTCCCTGGCAATTCGGTCAGCATCAACAAGACGCGCACCTTTATCCACCAACATGGCAGATACCGTGCTTTTTCCGGAAGCGATACCTCCCGTAAGCCCAATGTTCATGCTTTCACCTCATTTCCGCTTTGAAGAGCAATCTCTAAAACAGTTTCATAATTCCCATAATGATAAGCAAACATCCCGGCAGAAAGGAGAGCTTACGAATCCAACTCCATTCAGCAAACCGTATGCCAAGCCGAATCCCAAACAGCAGAAAGCTGCCGCTGAACAACGCGATCACAATCGCAGTCAAGATCGGGGCAAAACCAAGCAGCGCAGCGCCAATTCCAGCACCAAACGCATCCAGAGATAACGCTACGCCAAGCCATGCCGCCTCAGCCGCACTGATCGTACCCGAACGATCAATGTCTGCTGCTTGTGGAGTTCGCAGTATTTGAATAATGATGCCTAATCTTCGCAACTGGAACTCAATTACAGGTCTAGAAGGATTCAACTCACCTGTACTCGATAAAGTAACATCTGAACAGTGTTCTTTAGCCGTCCCCGCATTGTCATAGAGAACTTCATGACCTGTTGTGACAGGCTGAGAGCGGACAAGCTGTATAACAGAGAAACATCCTATCGCAATCAAAATAAAGGAACCAATCCACCGTGCGACGGTATCAGAGAACCAATGAATAATAACGGAACCGACCTGCATCGACAGCAGTATAATAAGTCCCGAGCATACGGAAATAATGACAATGGACAACCACGGAATACGCAGCTTTCTGATTCCGTAAGTCATCCCTACCCCAAAGCTATCTAAACTTAGGGCAAACGCCAACACAATTAAAGATGCAGCATGAACGAGCAACCTTATTCCCTCCTGCTCCTTGCCTGATTTGAGTACATGCAGGCTGTAAACTGTTGTACCCTATCATATGGGCTGGAGCGGATATAGGTGCATACTGTGCTGTCTAGAATGATGTATTCGTATGATTTGTTATGTTCAAAAAAATAACCGTAACGATTACGATTGAGCCATTTGCCGCATACGCTATGCGGCCTCCTTAACTATCTGCACTTTATGGACGCGGCTGGCATCGGGAACACGTATGTGTGCCTCGACCGCCAACCACCGACTTTTCAATGATGTGGCCACAAGTGACACAAGGCTCTCCCTCACGCCCGTATACTTGAAGCTGATGTTGAAACATCCCCATCTCCCCTTGTCCATTCACATAAGACTTTATAGAGGAGCCTCCAGCTTCTACAGCATCCTGCAAAGTGACCAGAATGGCGTCGTGCAGACGCTGCACTTGCTCATCCGTCAACGAATCTGCAGCTGTAAGCGGGTGAATGTTGGCGCGGAACAGTGCCTCATCTACATAAATGTTTCCCAATCCAACAACAACATGCTGGTTCAGCAGCACCGGCTTAATAAAGCTCCGACGCCTACGGAGTACTTCACCAAGCACTTTCGCATTGAACTCAGAACCAAGCGGCTCGATTCCCAGCTTGTGCAGCGGCGGCAGCTTCATCTCATCTCCCGGCTTGAATAGATGCATCGTGCCGAACTGTCTGACGTCCTTATAACGAAGCTCGGTTCCATCTTCAAAGTGAAAAATGACATGTGTATGCTTCTCAACAGGCTCATTCGATGCGAATACGCCATATCGTCCTTCCATACGCAGATGAGACACCAGCACCAGCCCATCCAATTGGATGAGCAAAAACTTGCCGCGTCTACCTACTTCTTGTATCGTATGACCCGATAACGCAGCACAGAACGCTTCTATTTCTAAAGGACGTTGTATAATTCGAGGCAGCGTTACCGTCACCTGTTTTATTGTTTTGTTTGTCACTAGTGAATTTAATGTACGTTTAACCGTCTCTACTTCCGGTAATTCTGGCATATCTATCACCTCATGTTGTCTATTATACCGTAAAGCGTACAATAGAGGGCGCGCTGGTTGAATTTAGTGTTATTTGGACTCGTACCAGTTGGTTCCTACGCTGACATCCGCCTTAAGCGGCACTACCAATTCAATCGCTTGCTCCATCACTTCAGGTACCAGTTTCTTCATTATATCTACCTCATCGACAGGTACTTCAAACACCAACTCATCGTGTACTTGCAGCAGCATACGGCTCTTTAACTGGAGCTTGCGCATGCGTTCATCCATCTTCACCATAGCCAACTTAATAATATCAGCAGCTGTGCCCTGTATTGGTGTATTCATCGCCGTCCGCTCCGCAAAGGATCGCAGGTTAAAGTTGGAGGCATTGATCTCCGGCAAATAACGGCGGCGTTCCAGCATTGTCTTCACATATCCATCTTGACGGGCCATCTTGACAATATCTTCCATGTATTGACGAACACCTTGGAACACAGCAAAATACTGTTCAATAAATTTCGCCGCATCCTTACGTGTAATGTTCAAATTTTGTGACAATCCATAGTCGCTAATACCATACACAATTCCAAAGTTGACCGCTTTTGCAGATCGACGCATATTGGCATCCACGTCATCTGCCTTCACGCCAAACACATCCATGGCGGTCTTCGTATGGATGTCCATATCCTGAATAAACGCTTCCTTGAGCTTCTCGTCACCCGAAATATGGGCGAGTACACGCAATTCAATCTGCGAATAGTCTGCCGCTACGATGCTCCAGTCTGCTTCTGTAGGCACAAAAGCCTGACGGATCTGACGCCCTTCTTCCAGACGAATCGGAATGTTCTGCAAATTCGGGAACTGAGAGCTTAAGCGTCCTGTGGCTGCAATCGTCTGGCGGTAATACGTATGGACACGACCTGTATCTGGGCGTACTTCCTTCAGCAAACCTTCAATATAAGTGGATTGAAGCTTTGTCATCTGCCGATAATGCAAAATTAACGGAATGACAGCATGATAAGGTTCCAGCTTCTCCAATACTTCCGCATCTGTGGAATAGCCCGTCTTGGTCTTCTTGATAACAGGCAGTCCCAACTTGTCAAATAGAATCTCGCCAAGCTGCTTTGGTGAACCGATGTTAAATTCGACCCCTGCCAGCTCATAAATCCGTGTCATCGTCTTCTCAATCGCCTCTGTGAATTGCTCGCCAAGTTTCTCCAGACTCGATTTGTTAACTTTAATGCCGGTCTTCTCCATCTGTGCAAGAATGGATGACAGCGGAAGCTCAAGCTCATAATACAGCTTGCTCATCTCATACTTCTGCAAGTCCTGCTGCATCAAAGGCACCAATTCACCAATCAAATAAGCTTTGCGCGCCGTATGCTGCGCTACCAACTCGTCCGCAGGCACTTTGAACTTGGCGCCTTTGCCGTACACCTCTTCATCCGCTTGCAGCATTGTCAGCTCATACTTGGCTGCCGTAGACTGCACGGTTGCAGCTGCATCGCTTGGGTCCAGTACATAAGCGGCCAATTGCACGTCAAATGCTGCTCCCTCCAGGACAATACCAAGCCAATGCAGCACCAGCTCGGTACGGTGCAGATCATATCCATATTTGGGCTGTTCAGCGTCAGCCAACCAAGCTCGAATCGGTGCCGCTTCTTCTGACAGAAGTATGTCCTTTGTCACATGCCAATAACATTCCTTCGAGCCAAGAGTCAGACCGAAGAAGTTAGCATAATGAGGATTGTCGCCATGGGCTTCTAGCACGAGCGTATCCACATCACCTTGCTTTAAGGCGGACGTTAGTTCCTGCACATTTTCCAGCGTCACAAGGATCGTCTCAAGCGCCAACTCAACTACCGGCTCCGCACTCACTTCTTCACCACTCTGCTTCGCCGCCAGCTTTTCCACCCGTTCAAGGATGGACTTGAATTCCAGTTTGCGCAGCATCGGCAAAGCCGTTGCGGAAGGGATACCTTCAAACGCCATCTTCTCACGTTCCAGTTCAATTGGAACCTCACGGTAGATCGTGGCCAGCTGTTTGCTCATCCGAGCATCATCCGCATGATTCTCGATATTCTCTTTCATCTTGCCTTTTAATTCCCCAACATGCTCCAGCACGCTTTCTACGCTGCCATATTGATGCAGCAGCTTTAATGCGGTTTTCTCGCCAACACCAGGAACACCTGGAATATTGTCGGAGCTATCCCCCATCAAGCCTTTCAAATCAATGATCTGCAAGGGCTTTAATTGATATTTCTCTTCGATCGCAGCAGGATCATACTTCTCGATCTCCGTGACCCCTTTGCGGGTAAGCACGACCGTAACATATTCTGAAGCCAACTGCAGCATGTCCTTGTCTCCGCTTACAACCATCATTGGCTTCTGCTCTTCGTCTGCCATACGTGTGAGCGTACCGATAATATCGTCCGCTTCATACCCGCTCAGCTCGAATTGAGCAATGCCCATCGCTTCCATCAATTCCTTCATTAATGGGAACTGCTCAGACAGCTCTGACGGAGTCTTAGAGCGGCCGCCTTTATAATCTTTGTAATCGCCATGACGGAACGTGATCTTGCCTGCGTCAAAAGCAACTACGATATGCGTTGGCTGCTCTTCTTCAAGCAGCTTCAGAAGCATCGTCGTAAAGCCGTATACGGCATTTGTATGTAATCCCTGCGAATTTGTAAGCGGCGGCATCGCATAGAACGCTCGGTTCGCAATACTGTTTCCGTCGATAATAATCCATTTATCCATAATCGCACCTCAATCCAATCTCTTGTACTTCATGATATCATAGCGCGGCCCTGTTATGGAAATTGCTTGGTTGAGGAATGTACTTCAAAGAGGCTCTCCCAAAAGTGATGGTATCGAATGGTTATATCCCAATTTATAAACGAAAGAACTTCAATGTCCACTGCAAAGTGCAGGATAAGTTCCTTTCTGTATAAAAACTCAGCTCTATGTGGGACTTGAAATTCGAAAAGTGACTTATGGGGACAGCTTCATTGAACACTATAGAATAAAGTTACTACTCAACTTTCGCACCTAGAAATTAGCTTAAAACCTTGATACACTGGCTAATATCAAATATGTTGGAATTTTCTCGTAAAAATAAACAAGCTGCCATTTTATAAGAAAGGGCAGCTTGTCCTATAATTTTAACTATCTGCTGTATTATCTCTATTTATGTAACAATTAATTTGAGTTCTTATTGTAACCTTGTTTAATTGCGGCTTGATCTTGAAAATCATCAGGTGCTCCACCTGTATAAAGGATTTCAAGTGGAATAGGAGGGATCAAGTTGTTATTTTTGAAATTAAGCGGGGTAAGTTTCATTTATGCTATATCACTTTTTTTACAGGTTGAACTATTTGTGAATCAATATCGAATAGAAAAATACTTTGATCTTGGTGATTTAGGGGGAACTATTAGTTGGGTAAACTTTTTAATTTTTATAATGACTACAATAATATGCTATTATTTCACTCACCGTTTGTTTTTTGAAAAAAAGGTTAAATATGTACTGTCAATTTTATGGATCCCAATTTTTGTTTCATTTATTAAAATTTTTGCTAATGCATATCCGATTACAGACCAAAATGACACGCCACTCCCAGGGATTGGATTACTGGTGTTGCTGTATATTATGGCATACCCTGTTTATATTATATTTATAAATGTTATAGTGTCACTCCGATCCAAAAAACAAATGAAGTAACATTCTCTTTCCTGCATTCACTTCGTATAAAGTCATTAAGCAGTACCATTTCCCCATGATACTCACGAAATAAATACTTAGCTTCAATCCCATGCTCATCCTTGTACTGCCCACATACTTTTATCCCGCTCTTACATTGCCCATTTAACCTCAGTGTGTACTTTAATCGCTTTATTCATCGTTTGTCTAACCGCTCAGTACATGCATGGCTTCTTTACTGTTGCTGCTATCTTTGCTTTATCACGCTCAAATGCTGTTCGTACATGGGTATCCATATTGCTGACTTGATGCGCTTTGAAATGGCATACAAATTATGCAACTTTCACAGAAGCTTCAACAGAAGCTTCATAAGAGATAACACAGGCTCGACAAAAGCTACAACACCTAAAAACGGCCGAATGGATCAAATCCATTCGGCTCGTTAAAGGGTAGGCTTAGTTGTTCAGATCGGGTCTTTCGTTGGTTACTAAATACACGATACTTTCACCGATGTTGGTAGCATGGTCCGCAATTCGTTCAATATAACGACCAACAAACAGCAACGACATCGCTTGGGAAGCATTTTGCGGATTCTCCGCCACATATGTCAGCAGCTCGCGGAAAATCTGACTGTACAGCTGATCTACGTTGTCATCTTCCTTCGCCATTTTATAAGCCAAGTCTACGTTCTCTTCCACATAAGCTTGTGTGGATTCGTTAATCATGAGCTGTACGATCTCCGCCATACGTGGAATATCGATAAGCGGCTTAATTAGCGGCTGGCCATTCATACGAACGACAACCTTAGCTACATCGATCGATAAGTCTCCCATCCGCTCCAAATCGTTGGAGATCCGGAAGGCCACCAAAATACGGCGCAGGTCCTTGGCTACCGGCTGCTGGGTCAAGATAAGTCTGGAGCCAAGATCCAGAATCTTGGTTTCCATGCCATTCAGATCAACATCTTCCGCAATAATCTTTTTGGCACGTTCCACATCTTGAGTCTTTAACGCCCCTATGGATTCAGATAGCGCTCGCTCAACATGGCGCCCCATATCCACTAATAGCTGACTAAGTTCTTCCAGTCCTAAGTCAAATTCTTTGCGCTTAATCATCGGTTCTTCCTACTCTCCTCGCTAGCCGAAATTTAGTCTATTTTCCATCTTTATTGACCACTCTACTTACCTATGCACATTCCCTATCTGAGTAACTTAATCATCCCTTAACCGAATCGACCTGTAATATAATCTTCCGTCCGCTTATCGCTTGGGTTTGAGAACAACGTTTCGGTCTGATCAAACTCTACCACTTCACCATTTAAGAAAAATACCGTCTGATCGGACACACGTGCTGCTTGATGCATGTTGTGTGTAACCATAACGATCGTATAGCGGTGCTTCAGTTCTTGTACCAGTTCCTCAATTTTCAGGGTAGAGATCGGGTCAAGTGCAGACGTTGCTTCGTCCATCAGCAAAATGTCAGGATTGACCGCTAATGCTCGCGCAATACAGAGACGCTGCTGTTGGCCACCTGAAAGGCTGAAAGCCGAACGCTTCAAATAATCTTTCACTTCTTCCCACAATACAGCTTGCTTCAAGCTTTGCTCCACAATCTCGTCAAGCTTTGCTTTGCTGCGAATGCCATGCAGCCTCGGTCCATAAGCAATATTGTCATAGATCGACTTCGGAAACGGGTTTGGCTGCTGGAATACCATGCCGACCTTCTTCCGCAGGGTCTCCACATCGACCTCATTGCTGTAAATATTCGTACCACCAATCTCTACTTTTCCTTCGATACGCGTCCCAATAATCATGTCATTCATCCGGTTAAGTGTACGGAGAAGCGTTGATTTACCGCAGCCCGACGGGCCGATAAAAGCAGTAACTGCCTTTTCCGGAATCGTCATCGATACTTTCTTCAGCGCGTGATAGGTTCCATAATAGAGATCCAAATCTTTAATATTAATGAGAGTCTTTAATGCCGTCGCTGTGCTCATGCGCTCGTCTCCTTACACATTTTTCTGATATTTATTGCGAAGAATAATAGCTGATATATTCATCAGGACAAGCATCGCCAGCAAGACGATGATTCCTGCCGCTGCCAACTCGTGGAATGCGACTTGCGGTCTGGATACCCAGTTAAAGATCTGGATCGGCATTACCGTAAACTGATCCATGATGCTTTCTGGCAAGAAAGCTACAAACGTCAAGGCACCAATCATTACAAGCGGAGCTGTCTCCCCGATCGCACGGGACAAGGCAAGAATGACTCCTGTTAAAATGCCTGAAATCGAGGACGGAAGCACCGAACGTGCGACCGTTTGCCATTTAGTTGCACCAAGTGCGAACGACGCATCGCGGCGAGCTCTTGGTACTGCTCGTATCGCTTCTTGGGCAGACACGATAATAATCGGCAGCACGAGCAGCGTCATCGTGAGAGAACCGGACAATAGACTTCTTTCGAGCGCCATACCGCGCACAAAGATCGTCAAGCCCAAAATGCCGTATACGATAGATGGCACGCCTGCCAACGTGCTTATATTCAATTGGATAAAGCGTGTGATGGCATTCTTCTTGGCGTACTCTTCCAGATAGATCGCCGCTCCTACGCCGAGTATGAACGAGATCGGTGCCATAATAAGAACCATATAAATGGACCCCACCACTGCTGACTTCATCCCCGCTTTTGAAGCGAGACGTGACGGATAATTCGTGAACAGGTCCCAATTCAATCGGGACAGACCGTCCATCATAATACTAATTAATAGGGCCATCAAGGCTACGATACCGATCGATGTCGCAACAATAAACAGCAGATGAAGGACAAGGTCGGTCTTGCGACGGTTGCTGATTTGCTTGCGGTTCGCATCCTGAAACATCGTCATGAATTAATACTCCTCCCTGAAACGTCTTGCCACATACAGAGCCAGGATGTTCAACAAGAATGTAATGATGAACAACGTCAACCCGACGGCAAAGATCGTTCCATACTCCACTGAGCCGTGCGGCGTATCACCCAAGCTTACTTGAACGATGTAAGCCGTCATGGTCTGTATGCTTTCCAGCGGATTAAGTGTTAAGTTCGGGGTAGATCCCGCTGCAACTGAGACAATCATCGTTTCGCCGATTGCACGTGAGAACGCCAATACAGCAGACGATACGATGCCCGAGAAAGCAGCTGGCACGACGATCTTTAATGCCACTTCAAAGCGTGTTGCTCCGAGGGCATATGCACCGTGGCGTAAGCTTTTGGGCACTGCAGACATCGCATCCTCACTAAGGGATGATACCATCGGAATAATCATAATCCCGACGACCAATCCTGCACTGAGTCCATTAAACACACTCATATCCGGGAAAATTGACTTCAACAGCGGCGTAACAAACGTAAGCGCAAAGTAGCCGTATACGATGGTCGGAACGCCGGCAAGCACTTCAAGTACAGGCTTGACGATTTTGCGAACACGCTCAGGCGCGTACTCGCTTAGGTAAATGGCACTGGCGAGACCGATAGGTACAGCTACCAATATGGCAATCAGCGTAATTAAGAAAGTACCGCTTAACAACGGCCAAATGCCAAATGCCTTCGGTTCGATCAGAGGACTCCACTTTCCGCCAAATATAAAATCAAAGATCGGAACACTCTTGAAGAATGAGATCGTCTCCGAGAACAGCGTGTACACAATTCCAATCGTGGTTAAAATAGATACACCCGCACATAGGAACAAAAGAATGGGCATCACTTTGTCTGCTACATTCATTTGCTTATTTGTAAAGGACATATTCGTTTCCGGCTTCGAAACGTTTACTTGCATAATGGTTAACCTCACTTTGCATCTTTTACAATTCGTTAACAATATCTCAATGAAAATGTGATGTCCCTATTTGGTTGCATCGTGGAGACATCACATTTCCATACCTGTTGTATGATGCTGATGGGATTGGACCTATCTAAGCGATTGATTCGCTTGTTATTGGCCCAGTTGCTTCAACTGCTCATCATATTTTTCCTGCGGAAGTGCTACGTAACCCGCTTCTGCCGCTACACTGCCTGCTGTCTTTAAGTAGTATTCAACAAAAGCTTTGACTTCTGGCTTCTCCATATGCTTCTTGCTCACATAGATCAGCAAAGGACGGGATAATGGAGCATAGCTGCCATCTTTGATCGTTTCCAAGTTAGGTTCTACCGTTGCTTTGCCGTTGTCAACCGGAACCAGCTTCAAGTTCGCTTTATTCTCTTCATAGAATGAGAATCCGAAGTATCCAAGTGAGTTTTTGTCACCCGTTACACCCTGTACAATCGCATTTGTATCAGCGGCAAACGTAATTTGACCATCGTTGCGCATCGCTTTGGACTCACCGTTAATTTCTTCTGTGAAATAGTCGAAAGTACCATGGTCAGCACCAGGAGAATACACTTTGATCTCTTCTGCAGGCCAGCCTGCACGAACATCAGCCCATGTTTTCACTTTGGAATTAGGCTCGTAAATTTTCTTCAATTCATCCGTGGACAACTTGTCAACAAATGTGTTCTCCTTGTTCACAACAACGGTCAAACCATCATAAGCCACTGTCAGTTCCAAATACTCGATGCCATTCTTCTTGGCTTCTTCCGCTTCTTTGTCTTTAATTGGACGCGACGCATTGCTGATTGCCGTCTCTCCCTTGGCGAAGCGCTTAAATCCGCCACCTGTACCTGCTGTGCCTACGGACACTCGAACGTCTTTATGCTCCTTGCCGAACTCCTCCGCTACAGCCTCCGTCATCGGGTACACTGTGCTCGATCCGTCTATGTCAATCGTTCCGGACAATTGAGCTGCGCTTTCTGCTCCTGCATTGTTTCCAGATCCTGCTTCTTCCTTCTTAGCACTGCTGCCGCATGCGGACATTACTACAGCTATTACTGTAATTAATGTCAAGAGCATGATTTGTTTTCCCCACTTCTTCAAGTAAATCCACCCCTTCTGAATTGTTACTACCATAGCTAGTAATTGTTGTTTGCTTACAATTCATAGTTTATCGTCCAAGTGTTAAGACTGTTTGGCATATATGTTAACGCAATGTAAAAATTCAAGCATTTTCGGACATCGCTGATAAATGATGCTGTGCTTCCTTCGCTTTCATCGACATCCGATTGGCATAATCATCTACCTGCACGAGACTTTCCCTATTATCAGCGATCATACGGAACAATCGTTCGAACTGTGACAACGCCGTCTTCAGTCCCGCAACCGTATGATGAGTCTCAGCTGCAGAAGCTTCGCTTGCTTGTACGGTGGCCGAGAGTGAGCGTCCCATCTGAAGCAGAGTCTCTTCAATCTGATCTGTCGCCGATTTCGTAAGTACAGCCAACTTGCGGACTTCCGTAGCTACGACCTCAAAGCCGCGGCCATGTTCTCCTGCGCGTGCCGCTTCAATAGAAGCATTAAGCGCCAGCATATGGCACGTATCCGACCACCCTCTAATGATACCGACAGAATCGGCTACTGCCGCGGCATGCTCCGTTAGCTCTTCCGTCTGTCTCTTCTGTTCCTCTGCCTGCTGGGCAACAAGCTGAAAGGAACTTGCCACTTTATCCAGCACCGATTTCCCTTTCAGTGTCTCCTCGATCATTTCAGCCGCATGCTCTAAACCCTCCGATGCTGAAGCACGTACATGCTCCGCTTCTTGTCGAATGACAGTTAATGAGCCCATGGTCGACTTTACGGTCGATTGTTCTTGCTGCGCATGCTTTTCGCGCATGATTTTCGAGAGTGCGGTTATTGACTTGGGACCGATTACGCCCGCCAATCTCCCCTGCTTCGTAAATACAATGCTGTCGTACATTCGTTCTTCAGGGCGCGCAGCCACTAAATCCAAGAGCTCGGAGGTAGCGGTACCATATTCTACAAACAATCCGTCCTTATCCATCAATCTGGAGATGGGCTTATCATAGAGCAGGGCAGGAGAGAATCTTCTGCCCATCACTTCATAGAAACGGTCGCGCATCACAAGACCAACTGGCCTATTTTCCCCATCGATAACAACTAGACAACGTAATGCTGTATCCGCATTAAATAATTGTTCCGCCTCCATTACGTTTGCGTTGCTTAATATAGAAGGTGCCCATTGTAATAGACCTTCATATTCCATTCGATTGCGTTCCACTGTCGTCCCATTCGGTAACGTTGAGGACTTCGTCTGTATGGTGGAACCTGTCGAATGCGCATCCACCGCTTTTATTGCTTCCTGTTGTGAACGGTTTAACAATACTGTCAAGACCCACCACTCCATCTCTACGATTGCATATTCAAGTGTCTTAAGTCCTAATGTAGCACCTTAATGTAAAAGCGTTAGCTTACTTTTGTAAAATGTTTGTAAAATATCAAGACAAAAACTTTGTCTATCTTGCGTTTTATTTAAAATAGTAGAATGACTTATTTCTGACAAATATTATAATAATCACCCAATGACAAACTTTAGACACAGCTTGTTCAATCCCTTTTCACAATTGTTGTGAAAATCATCACACTTTTCACGTACACTAATACAAAGCTGTGATATTAATCATAGACATACACATTAGATCACAGCGTAGAAATATAGTGGAGGAAGGTGTGCATTATGGATCCGGCTCAACATGCAAAGCGTATCCAGAAGCAAGAGAAAATATTGATCACGGTGAGCTTTATCGTCGGAATCATTATGCTCTTGGCATTCATACGTCGTTTCTTCTAACGACGGACATTTGTTTGCGTGATTAAGTGAAGTTATTCACAATTTAGACACAGAGAAAAAGATGGAGGAGTAGATACAGGATGACGGCTGCTTACGATCCGGTTATTTTTAGCCGAATACTTACCGGACTTACCCTTTTTGTACACATCATTTACGCTACGATTGGCGTTGGCGTTCCCCTTATGATCGCCTTGGCAGAATGGATTGGCATTAAGCGCAATGATACGTATTACTTATTAATGGCACGGCGCTGGGCACGCGGCTTCACGGTCACTGTAGCCGTTGGCGTAGTGACGGGCACAGCTATCGGTTTACAATTAAGCCTCTTATGGCCTAACTTTATGCGTGTGGGCGGACAAGCCATTGCCCTGCCCCTGTTTCTAGAAACATTTGCTTTCTTTGTGGAAGCCATTTTCCTCGGCATTTATTTATACACATGGGATCGATTCAAAAACCGGATGGTGCATTTCGCCCTCTTGATTCCGGTTGCGATCGGCTCATCTGCATCTGCTTTTTTTATTACGACTGTTAATGCCTTTATGAACACACCGCAAGGCTTTGATTGGGTAGATGGCAAAATGGAGAATATCCAACCGCTGCTCGCAATGTTTAATCCAGCAATGCCAACAAAGGTCAGCCACGTTCTTGTGACTGCATATGTAACGTCTGCCTTCTGCCTCGGTGCTATTGCTGCCTTTGCTATGATTCGCGGCCGCAAGCATGTCTATTATAAGAAAGCGCTCAAGCTGACGATGACAGCGGCACTAGTCTTTGCCCTTGCATCCGCCGCGATTGGCGACCTGTCTGGTAAATTTCTGCATGAGTACCAACCCGAAAAACTCGCTGCCGCAGAATGGCATTTTGATACCTCTGATAAAGCAGAGCTTATATTGGGTGGAATATTAACTGACGAGAATGAAGTGAAGTTTGCGATTAAAATTCCGTTTGCATTAAGTATATTAGCCGGGGGCACCCCTGATACGGTTGTCAAAGGGTTAAATGAAATACCCGAGCACCTGCGACCACCACTAAAAGCAAGCCATTATTTCTTTGATATGATGGTGTTCATCGGGATTTATTTGACCGTCATCTCGCTAGCATACGTAATCGCTCAACGCCGCAGCCGTAAGACAGGCAAGCCAGTCAGCCGATTACTGCTCTGGGGGGTCGTATTAGGAGCCCCATTAGCTATCATGGCAATCGAATCAGGTTGGATGTTCGCTGAGGTGGGACGCCAACCTTGGATTATTAGAGGATACATGACGGTAGCCGAAGGAGCCACGACATCTGCTCATGTCGACACAATGTTATGGATATTTGCCCTATTGTACGCACTGCTTACCTTTACTTGCGTAAAAGTACTCATTAAGATGTTCAAACATAACCCGGCTGAGGACGAAATTATCGCTCGCGGCATTGAGGGGGAACATAAGTGATGAGCTATGAATTACTAGGCATTACGATTTTATGGATATTTTTGTTTGGCTATTTGCTCGTAGCGTCGATCGACTTTGGAGCCGGCTTCTTTAGCTACTACAGTACCATTAGCGGCAAGCGTCACATTATACACCGTATCATTGAAAGATACTTATCTCCTGTATGGGAAGTAACCAACGTATTTCTTGTCTTTTTTATCGTTGGGCTTGTCGGCTTCTTCCCTGATGCAGCGTATTATTATGGAACAGCACTGCTTATTCCGGGAAGCCTGGCTACTATATTGCTAGCAATTCGCGGCTCCTATTATGCGTTCAGCACATATGGTTCGCGCGATAACCGTATTTATCAATTTTTGTATGGCGCAAGCGGGCTGCTAATTCCTGCGGCATTATCCACCGTACTGGCCATCTCGGAAGGTGGCTATATTACGGAGCAAGGCGGGAAAGTTAGCTTTGAATTCAGCAAATTGTTTACCAATGTGTATCCGTATTCTGTTATTCTGCTTGCCATAGTTAGCGTGCTCTATATCTCAGCTATGTTCTTGACGTATTATGCCGCGAAGGCGCAAGATGAGCCCGCGCTTCAAGTCGTACGTAAATACGCGCTCTTCTGGTCGCTTCCCACGATACTGGCCAGCTTGTTTGTCTTCTACTCTATAAAAGGACATAACGAGCAGCATTTTAACAATATGGTAGATAACGGTTGGATGTTTGTGATGTCATTTCTATTCTTCCTAACTGCCGTATTGTTGGTGTGGCGACGTCGCAATTATGGGATCGCTTTTGTGGCGGTTATGCTGCAGTTTGGATTTGCCTGGTTTGGATATGGAAAGGCCCATCTGCCTTACCTGCTCTACCCGTACTTAACGATTCATGACAACTTTACGAATCCAGCGATGGCTACTGCTCTTATCACGGTATTTGTGTTAGGTCTGCTCATTCTGATTCCGTCCCTTTTCCTGCTTATGAGGCTGTTCTTGTTTGATGCCAATTACGTTAAGGGCATTAAAGATGGCAAGGGCGGAAAAGGCGGACAGGATAACGCGGGTGCCACAAAAGCTTAAGCAAGCCAAAGGAGGATTAATGACTATGCATGAATTTTTAATTTTCTACGCTCCATTACTCATTGTAGCTTTGTCTATAGCTGCTGTGTTCATCTGGGGCGCCAAAGCTGATGTGTCGGATTCTTAACCCCGACTTCCATCACTACCGTGTAACTTAATGAGAAGGATACAAAAGGATAAGGACTTCTTATTCCCGGCGTACACCCAATAGGTTTAAGAACAACACAAGACCTCGCGATTAAACCGCGAGGTCTTGCTGTATCCTGTGGCTGGAGTTCGCTGCCATAATTAAAAAGACTTACTCCTAGTGGAGTAAGTCTATTAACTGACCTTCTATCGTCATTTGCGGAGCGCGGCGCTTTAATTCTTGTACAAACGACCGCTTGTCAGCAGGTCAAATCCTCCCCCACTAAACATCTCTCACTGCTCGCAAAGTTTATACATACGCAGCTTGCCTGAGTCTATTTGAGCTGCTTCTTCTGTACGACCAGCTTATAGCCGACTCCCCGAATGGAATCGATCTGTACCGACTGCTGGTTCATCTCCAATTTCTTCCGCAAGGAGCTGACGTGAACATCTACAGTGCGCTGCCCCCCGATGTAGTCGAATCCCCATACCGCATTCATCAAGTCATCTCGCGTAATAACGGTACCTGGCCGCTGGACCAAATACAGCAGCACCTCGAATTCCTTCGGACGTAGCGGAATCTGCTCATGAAGCAGTGTGACTTCATACTTCTCCGGGTAAATGCGAAGATCCCCTACCGCAATTACCTTCTCATCAGAGTCTCCCTCAATTGAAAGGTCTCCTCCATCAGCAGAAGTTCGCCGTAGAACTGCTCCTACTCGTGCCAGCAGTTCTGCTACACCAAATGGCTTCGTAATATAATCATCAGCGCCGCACTTTAATCCCTGCACTACTTCTTCTTCCGCGTTGCGTGCAGTCAAAATAATGACCGGCGTTCTAATCCCTGCTTGGCGGAGCTTGGACAGAACTTCAAATCCATTCATCCCCGGCAGCATAATATCTAAAATGATGAGGTCAAACTTGCGATGGAGCGCTGTCTGCAGCCCTTGCGAACCATGATCGACAACGGTCGTCTCGTAGCCTTCCAACGTTAAATTATAAGATAACAAACGTGCTAACGTAGGCTCGTCCTCAACAACTAACACTTTAAGTTCTGACATACTCTCCTCCAGAATGTCCGATTTACAGCATCTGAAATCCAACCAGTATCTAACTGCATCCATATCGTAACATAACAGGATGAGTTCAACCATGATTTTTTAAAGAAATGTTAACGAATGTCAGGATGATGATCTTGCAGAACCGGCAGCTCAATCGTAAATGTGGTGCCTACTCCAATCTCACTGTCCACCTTAATCGTACCATGGTGAGAATCCACCAAATGCTTGACAATAGACAAGCCAAGGCCTGTTCCTCCGGACCCTCTGGATCTTGCTTTGTCCACGCGGTAGAACCGTTCAAATATTCGCGGCAGGTCCTTCTTAGGTATGCCAATTCCTGTATCCGATATCGTTAATTGAATCCGCTCATAATCGCCATCTTCGTTCACGTCAAGTGGAGCGGCAACTACCTTGGCCTGACCTCCATCTGAAGTATAATTAATCGCATTGGACAGCAGATTAAGGACGATCTGGCGGAGCCGATCCTCGTCAGCCTCCATATACATGTCATCTTCGACTACCAAGGAGACTTGGATACGCTTTTTGTCCGCCTCTTTTGAGAGCATTTCCACGGCCTGCTGCATAAAGCTTGGCATATGTACCGGTGAGAATTGAAGCGGAACCCGCTTAGACTCGATCTTTGACAATTCCAAAATATCACCTATAAGCCTATTCAACCGCTCACTCTCATCATGGATGATCTGCAAAAACGACTGGGCAATCTCCGGGTCATTCAACGCTCCATTCATCAACGTCTCAGCAAATCCTTTTACTGCCGCAATCGGTGTCTTCAGTTCATGGGACACATTGGCCACGAATTCACTGCGCATACGCTCCAGCCTGCGGATGTCAGATACATCCTGCAGCATAATCAAAACACCCGCCCACTCCTGTTCTGAATAATAGACAGGCACAACATTAGCATCCAGCAAACGCTCCTCGGGGTAATAGATCGTCAGTTCCTCGTGCACCAATAGCTTACGTTCGATGACCTCTTGTGTCATCTCGGCAAGCTCATAAGGTACCCGCACCTCTTCAAACTTCTTCCCCAAGCTTGCCTTGTTTTTAATACCAAGCATTTGCTCAGCTTTCCGGTTAATAAGCACAATCTCCCCTTGATCATCGATCATAACAATCGCATTAATCATGTGCTCCATCACCGTGCGAAGCCTGCCTTCATTCTCACGGATTTGTGCCATCTGCAGCTGCAAGCTGTCAGCCATCGCATTAATGGCATTCCCCAGCTGACCGATTTCGTCCGTGCTGGTTGTCTGTGCTCTCGCTTTATAGTCCATGTGCGCAATCTGATGCGCCACTCGCGTCATGTTCTCAATCGGACGTGTCAGATTAAAGGCAATTCGATAGCTGACCAGTGTAGCAACCAGGAACAGCACCAATAACCCAATACCCAAATAAGCCCACAGTTCTCTGACACTTTGCTCTACTTCCTGCAAGCTCATGGCCAGGCGAACATAACCTTCAAAGTTGTCATCATGAATGGGTGCAGCTACATACAACATGTTTTGCTTTATCGTATCGCTATACCTGATGACAGAACCTAAGCCCTCATCACGCGCATTTTTGATCTCTTCTCGATTCAGATGGTTATCCATCTGGCTTACTGCCGAGATAGAATCCCCAACCACTGTACCGTCTAACGTAACAAACGTCACCCGTGCGCCTGTTGTTTGCTCGAGTTTCTTGGACCAGTCCGTATAGTATGCCATTGCTGATGCTGATGTCGGCTCAGCCTGCCACTGCAGTGTCTGCTCAATGAGCATAATTTCCCGGGACATATTTTGCTCCAACTGCGAGATATGATTGCTCTTAAATGAGGAAGCCATATAAATACCCGCCGCTAATACAGATACCCCGATTAGTAATACAAATATAAGCGTTAACCTAGATCGAAAACGTGCCATGCTCCATCTCTCCACTTCTTGTCACAGCGTTGTCTAGTGCTGCTGCAATCCATTACGTCTACTCTTGTTTATGGTACCGATGTCGGTTCTGTTTGACTAGTACGAATCATATTAAGCTTTTGTAAAATGGTATAAAACAAAGTCGCAGCAGGCTGTTGAATCAGAATCGACAGCACGACCACCACTGCTGTATCAGGTCCAAAGTACTGCATCGCCAATACAAGTCCTAGCGAGACGTTTCGCATGCCGGTTGCAAAGCCCAACGTTGTACACATCACGATACGTTCTTTCCTGAACAGCTTCCCCGACATATAGCCAATAACATAACAACCTGCAACCAGTATGACAATTACCAATATAACTACTAATGAGCCAACATTCAATTGACGGACATAGGGACCAATTGCCGCTGCATTTAAGATAACCACGCCGACAAAAGCCACTTTGGACAACGGCAGCAGTACTGGCGCAAGAACTGGCTTTGCCTGACCTTTGGTCCTGTTGTGAATGATTACACCAACTACAATTGGAAGCACAAGGATAAGCAGCAGGTCTTTTAACATCCCCCACGTATGAATAGGCACACTCTCCCCGTACAATAGCAGCAGCATACTCGGAACCAGAACAGGACTAAGCAGTGAGTCGATCACAACAAGTGCTAACATCAATCCCACGGCGCCACGGGAAATATCCACCCACAGGACGGAGGATACGCCAAGCGGGATAATGGTAAACAGCACCATCCCGATACTGATTGGAGAAGTCGGTCCAAATAAAATGGCGCCGATGCTGTAAGCGATGGCGGGCGCAATCAAATGGGACGATACCAGCACCGTCAATAAGACTGCGGGACGCTGGAAAGCCTGTGTGATATCCTTTACCCCGCATCCTAGTCCCATTACAAATGTAACAAAACCAAACAGCCACGGAACAAATATGACATAAGGTAGCAGTATTTGATCGCAAAGAACCCCCAGTACGAGACTGAGGGGGATCAACATAAACATATAGCGTTCAAACCATGAATTGATCTGCAAGCCCATTCCACGATTCATCACTTAAAGACCGTATCCTTAAATTGGCTCAGCTTCTCCAATGAGCTCTTATCTACTTCTGCATGAAGGCTGTTACCGTGTGAATCCATCGTAACAATCGCCGCAAAACCTTCCACATCCAAATGCCACATCGCTTCCGGGATGCCAAATTCCATGAAGTCCACGCCATTCACGTTCTTAATACATTCCGCGTAATACTGAGCCGCACCGCCGATTGCATTCAGGTACACGCCTCCATGCTCCTGTAGAGCAGCTAACGTCTTGGCACCCATTCCGCCTTTGCCGATTACAGCACGAATGCCAAATTTCTTCATGATATCACCTTGATATGGCTCCTCACGAATACTTGTTGTAGGACCAGCAGCCTTAACATGCCAGCCCGCTTCATCCTTCAACATCACCGGTCCGCAGTGATAGATGACAGCCCCATTCATGTCTACCGGACAATCATGATCGATCAAGTAGCCATGTAGTGCATCACGTCCCGTATGCATCTCTCCGTTAATGATGACCACATCGCCCACACGTAAAGAACGAATCGTCTCCTCTGAGATAGGTGTTGTCAGCACAACCTGCCGACTGCCTGTATCGGATGCGGCCGCATCATCAGCCGCTGCCGCAGTCTCTGCATGCTGATCCATTTTAATATCAGAGCCGCGTTCGTACATCCATTCCTTTAACTCGCCAGTTGTACCATCCATCAGAATCCCTTGACGACGATAAGCCCAGCAATTATAAGCAACCGATACAAAGAAACTTGCCGGCAGTCGGTTCATGACACCAATCTTGCAGCCCAAAAGGGTCACTTCACCACCAAAGCCCATCGTGCCGATGCCGAGCTCATTTGCCTTTTCCATGACATATTGCTCTAATTGATCCAGCTCAGGAATAGGATTACAGTCTTCCGTCTTGCGGAATAACTGGTGCTTGGCAAGCTCGTAGCCTGTTGTACGATCGCCGCCAATCCCTACGCCGATAAAGCCTGCACTGCAGCCTTGCCCCTGCGCTTGATAGACTGCATGCATAATACATTTGCGGATGCCGTCCAGATTGCGTCCCGCCTTACCCAGTCCTTCTATCTCTGCCGGAAGGCTGTATTGGATGTTCTTATTTTCGCAGCCGCCGCCCTTTAGAATCAGCTTTACTTCAATATCGTCTCGTTCCCACTGTTCAAAATGAATGACTGGCGTTCCGGGACCTAAGTTATCACCGCTATTAGAACCTGTTAACGAATCAACAGAATTGGTACGCAGCTTGCCATCCAGCGTTGCCTGCTTGACCGCTGCTTGAATTTCGCGCTTCATCACAATTTGGTTGGCCCCTACAGGCGTGTGCACAATAAATGTCGGCATGCCCGTATCCTGGCATATTGGCGATACGTTACGCTCCGCCATCTGGATATTACGTGCAATCGTACTCAGTGACAGACCTGAACGTGTCGCTGCATCTTCGCGCTCTTGCGCTTTACGAATGGCACGGCGCACATCCCCAGGCAAATTTGTAGACGCTTCCACAATTAGCTCGTATACGCTCTTTCCAAAGTGCTGCAACATTGTGAACATGCTCCTCTCATCCTCGTCAATGTTCCCGTCGATTAGCTCCAAGCTGTCTGTACCGGATGTATCGGGAATCGTAATCTGGCTCATAGTATTCAAAAAAGTTCCAATAGTAATATAATAGCATGAGAACGCCATTTCTCATATCGGTATGCAGCTAAGTTCGTCACACCTGTTGAACAAAACTCGTTATCTCGGTACCAAAAAAAATTAATACCCAATATTACCGTAAGCAATAGGTGGATATTAAATATCTAACTATGAAAGGGAGGAATATCGCATGGATACAGGCAAACCTGCTCATTTACACGATCGATTCGATCAGGAGCCCTCTCAACATAATCACTTTTATGCATATATGTATCGATTAAAGCACATTGAA
This sequence comes from Paenibacillus sp. ACRRX, assembly GCF_022346885.1. Classification (GTDB taxonomy): domain Bacteria; phylum Bacillota; class Bacilli; order Paenibacillales; family Paenibacillaceae; genus Paenibacillus_B. The sequence continues at coordinate 131,010 of NZ_JAKRNK010000001.1, read as the reverse complement.
CGTTGGAGTCTGATGCGAAATACGACAAAAGAGAACGTAGCAGAGCATTCTTTTCATGTCGCACTCACCACACATGTGCTGTGCACGATTGCCAATGAAATATTTCATCGAGAGGTAGACACGAATCTCGCCGTATCAATGGCCTTGTTTCATGATGCCACGGAAGTATTTACAGGAGATATCCCGACACCTGTGAAGCATCACAATCCACGCATTTTGGCAAATTTTCGAGAGATCGAGCATTTGGCAGCGGAACGCTTGGTCGATATGATCCCGCCCGCGCTCAAGTCCATCTACACGCCACTTATTCATCCAACGGAAGAACACAAGCTGCGGAAGTACGTCAAAGCTGCGGATTTACTGGATGCTTATTTAAAATGTACATTTGAAATTGCCTCTGGAAATCGGGAGTTTGTCGTAGCCAAGCAGCAAATCGAGGGGAAAATAAAGCTGTTGGAGATGGACGAGGTCGATTATTTCATGACCACGCTTGCTCCAAGCTTTACGATGTCATTAGATGAAATGTCCGAGTAGGAATCAATGAAAAAGGGATGTCTACAAAATTGTAGCCATCCCTCTTTACTTGCCATGATGAAGAATATCGGCTAGAAATTGTACACCATCAACACAACCATTACGATAAACATTACAAAAATCAACGTACTGAACGTCGTAATTTTGTCCAAAGCAGCCTTGTTGGATTGATTGTTCTTTACAGATTGCAGCGCAAGCTTCATCTTTTTACCCATAATTCCGCTAAAAGCAGCTATCGCCAAGAACAGCAAAGTAACGATTCCCATCCATACATAGCTGTACTTACCTTGACTCATCAAGTAACCGCCGGTAATAAAATTCACGATAAGCATAAATTGCGCGATTCGGTTAGCTGTAATCATGCTTGTTAATACGCCTTCTTGTCCTGCTGCCGATACGGTCTTCAGCTTGCCCGCTACGAATGGTGCCAGTGCATAGAAGCCCATCAGGACAGCACCAAGAATATGTACAAGCATAAACGGTTGCCACATCTTTATTCCCTCCATGTTCAGGTTATATATGTTCTCTATCTTCATTATTATACTAAAATATACCGCTTTAAACAAAGAGAGTCGACTATAAAATAGTCGACTCACTATAACAAATGTCACACTTACGCAACATTTTCGTTTCATTTCAGCAACATATTAACAAATCACTCACCCATTAACCACTTGAATGACGTTACGAACAGATTGTGCGGACTTGTCCAATGCCGCTTTCTCTTCCGCTGTTAACTCGATATCGATAATTTTCTCAATACCGTCGCCACCGACTACAGCCAAGATGCCCATAAACAGATTCTCGTAGCCATACTCGCCCTCAAGCAAAGCAATTACCGGAAGGATACGTTTCTTATCCTTCAGAATCGCTTCTGTCATCTGAACAAGTGAAGCTGCAGGAGCGTAATAAGCGCTGCCGTTGCCCAACAGATTCACAATCTCGCCTCCGCCGACGCGTGTGCGTTGAACGATAGCTTCTATGCGATCCTGCGGAATCAATTTCTCGATTGGCACGCCGCCTACATTCGTATATCGAACGAGCGGAACCATATCGTCGCCATGTCCGCCTAATACTACGCCGCGTACATCTTCCACAGACACGTTCAGCTCTTGTGCGATAAAGGTACAGTAGCGTGCTGTATCAAGCACACCCGATTGTCCGATAACACGGTTCTTAGGGAAGCCAAGCGCTTCAAATGCCGCATATGTCATCGCATCAACCGGATTGCTCAGAATGATTACATAAGCATTCGGGCAATAAGTCTTAATGTTCTCGCATACAGAACGGACGATGCCAGCATTAGTGCTGACGAGATCATCACGGCTCATGCCAGGCTTGCGTGCAATCCCTGCCGTAATGATAACGATGTCGGAATCCTTCGCATCCGCATAATTGGAAGTGCCGAGGATATTGCTGTCAAAGCCTTGCACAGGACTAGCCTCAAGCATGTCAAGCGCTTTGCCTTTTGTAGGGTTCTCCAATTGAGGGATGTCCAGCAATACGACATCTCCAAGTTCCTTTTGCGCTATCATCAATGCTGTTGTCGCTCCTGTAAAGCCTGCGCCAACAACGGTAATTTTGCCGCGACGAATTGCCATCTCTGTAATCGCTCCTTAGCTCATATGTTTGATAATCTGATCTGCAAATGCCGAGCATTTCACTTCTGTCGCGCCTTCCATCAAACGTGCGAAGTCATAAGTAACTGTCTTATTGTTAATCGCAGCTTCCATACCTTTATAAATGAGATCAGCCGCTTCCTGCCATCCCAAGTGTTCAAGCAGCATTACGCCGGACAAAATAACCGAACCAGGATTGACTACATCCAGATCAGCGTATTTAGGCGCTGTTCCATGTGTTGCTTCAAAGATTGCATGTCCAGTCAGGTAGTTAATGTTAGCTCCTGGCGCGATGCCGATGCCGCCTACTTGTGCAGCCAGTGCGTCGGACAAATAGTCACCGTTCAGGTTAAGTGTTGCAATGACGTCAAAGTCAGTCGGACGTGTAAGTACTTGTTGAAGTGCGATGTCTGCAATGGCATCTTTGATCAAGATCTTGCCAGCAGCAAGTGCGTCAGCCTGTGCTTTGTTTGCAGCGTCGACGCCTTGCTCTTCTTTAATGCGATCATATTGATCCCATGTGAAGGTTTGCTCGGCATATTCTTGCTCGGCTACTTCGTAACCCCAGTTCTTAAACGCGCCTTCTGTATATTTCATAATATTGCCTTTGTGTACGAGCGTTACACTCTTACGGCCATGGGCAATTGCATAGTCAATTGCAGCGCGCACAAGGCGCTTCGATCCTTCTGAAGATACAGGCTTAATGCCGATACCAGAAGTTTCTGGGAAACGGATCTTCTTCACGCCCATCTCCTGTTGAAGGAACTGAAGCAGCTTCTTCACTTCATCAGAACCGGAAGCATATTCAATACCAGCATAAATATCTTCTGTGTTCTCACGGAAAATGACCATGTCTACAAGCTCAGGACGTTTAACCGGGGATGGCACGCCTGCAAAATAACGAACCGGACGCAAGCATGTGTACAGATCCAACTCTTGACGAAGGGCAACATTCAATGAGCGAATACCGCCGCCGATTGGCGTTGTCAAAGGTCCTTTAATCGCTACGATATATTCACGAATCGCTTCCAATGTATCATTAGGCAGCCATTCGCTATAATTGTCAAACGCCTTCTGCCCTGCAAATACTTCGTACCAACCAAGCTTGCGCTCGCCATTGTACGCTTTCTCAACAGCTGCATCCAATGCGCGCTTTGATGCACGCCAGATGTCACGGCCAGTGCCATCACCTTCAATAAAAGGAATGATCGGATGGTTAGGCACTTGCAGCTTACCGTCTTGAATCGTAATTTTCTCGCCTTCTGTAGGTGGTGCAAATTGGTCTAATTGCAACATAATAGACGTTCCTCCTAGTGGTTATTGCCGCCCCTTATGACAGCATTCATACAAACAGGTGACGGGAGCTACTCTTCCATTGTAGCAACCCGCCATTTACAGTGACAACCATTCTCAAAAAAAATGTTACAATTTAATTAACGTTCTTCAATTGGAACAAAGGATTGACCGGAAGGTCCCGTGTATTCTGCACGCGGGCGAATGATCCGATTATTCTCATATTGCTCCAATATATGAGCAGTCCAACCGGACATCCGGCTAATCGCAAATATTGGCGTAAACAGATCACGTGGAATGCCAAGCATCGTGTAGGTCGAAGCGGAATAGAAATCAACATTTGGCTTCAAGCCCTTCTGTCCCGTAATCAGTTCCTCAATGCGAACACTCATATTGTACAATTCCAAATTGCCATGTGCTTTGCCGAGTTCCTCAGACATCTTCTGCAGATGCTTCGCCCGTGGATCACCATTCTTGTATACACGATGTCCAAAGCCCATAATCTTGTCTTTGTTGTCCAGCTTCGCTTGAATGTAGTCATCTACACGGTCAAACGACCCAATCTCATCCAACATGATCATAACTGCCTCGTTTGCACCGCCATGCAGCGGCCCTTTAAGGGCACCAATAGCAGAAGTGACGCCTGAATAAATGTCAGACAACGTCGCAACCGTCACGCGAGCCGCAAATGTAGAAGCGTTCAACTCGTGATCCGCATGCAGGACTAGCGCTTTGTCCATAGCTGCTACAGCAGCCTGATCAGGTTCATGACCGCTCATCATATACAAGAAGTTATACGCGATCGTGCGGCCTAATAAAGGCGTGATCGGCTCATGACCAGAGCGAATGCGCGCATGTGCAGCGATAACGGTTGGCACTTGAGCCTGCAGCTTAATGGCTTTCAGCAGATTCGCTTCATGACTCATATCATTGGCCGATTCGTCGTATAAGGCAAGTGCGGACACGGCAGAACGAAGAACCGCCATCGTGTTCGCATCGGACGGAAACAGCTTAAGTTGATCAATAACAGCAGATGGAATCGCTGCATGCTCGTTCAATTGAGATTGCAGCTCAGCAAGCTCTGCCTGGTTCGGCAACTTGCCATACCATAACAAATATACGACTTCTTCAAATGTAGCGTGTTCAGCCAAGTCGTCAATATTATAACCGCGATATGTTAACACGCCATCGATGATCGAGCTGATCGATGAAGCCGCCGCAACAATACCTTCCAAACCTTTTGTTGCTGTCATCTGTCCTCTCTCCTTTACACATTACATTCGGAATACGTACGAGTTAATAAGTGTATGCGCCCACATGATGTCTCATTTCAGTGATCGGAACTAAATTTTATATTCTAAATCATAATTGATTTTGTCAGTTATGTGAACGCATTCTGCCTATTCTCTGGGATAGAAATGCTTTATCGCGTATATATAATATTTTGTTTGCATGAGTAAAAGGGATGGAAATGTGTGCGTTTTCAACTGTTCTTAAATGAGATCCCTTAACATACCTCAGTGTGAATTTTGTGAACATTGCGTGAACAAACCCTTTTCATATACTTCTGTGACTATGCATAATGAGGTATAGTGGCATGATTTGACCAGCTTAACAAGAAGTACACCCAGTACATTTTTTTGAAGCAAAGCAGGATATTGGGTTTATCTAGGGAATTTGTATGAATATCACAATCGCAAGACATCACATTTTACACACATCAAGGAGGAATTACAGTGGGAATTCTAGGCGGTATACTTGGCAACTATTCAGAGGTGTCGATTCAGGATCTGACCAATCAGTATGGACCTTATTTGATGCCACAAGAAAAGATCGAAATGGGCTTTCGGTTAGTACGTGACACGTTTATCATTACAGATGACAGATTATTGTTGATTGACCACCAAGGCGTGACGGGTAAAAAAACGAGAGTTGCTTCCATTCACTTAAATTCAATATATGAAGTGACGATGGAGTCGGCAGGTACCGGCTTGGATGATAGCGAGATTACGATTCATTATATTACGTCGCCTTACTACAAGGCCAACAGCATTCAGACGGCAACTTACAGATTTGAATTTGGCAAAAAGTTTAATGTGCAGCCTTTCTATGTTGCATTAATTACTTTAGCTCATCAAAATAATAAACGAATTAACAGTTAAAGCAGCCTAAAACAAATGAAGCCACCTTAACGGGTGGCTTTCAGATTGCAGATAACCCCGACGTGGTTAAAAGCTTGAGTATCTCTACAATCTGGGCAACACGATCTCATTTTTAAGTGATAATGTCTTTTCGTTGATAAATACGACCGTTCTGCTGACGTTGGAGTTGTGCGGACCCAAATAACGCCTACATTTGCGATTAAGCATCTTTTAAAGTGCTTTACACAAGTCCGAAACCACAGACTTTCTTTATATTGCTTCTAGTAGATACTTTGGATTTATATCATGGTTCCTAGTTTTTTAAATATGAGAAGAGAACTCTATAAAAGTAGCCATCTATCAACAAAAGAAGAATTAGACGCAAATATGGGATCACCTATCCGGTAGGAATCCGTTTCTGTGTGGATCGATGATAGTTGGTCACAATCTTATCAAAACGTTGACTTAGCTTTAGCATCTTATCATCGGTCAAGCTAGTACCTTCTCTATACAATCCGTTCATTAGGGATCGCAGGTCCTCGAGCTTCTCTTTCACTTTGCAGACCACCTTCCTCTAGTCCTTTATCTTTCTCCACTTGGTAAATATATCACGGGTTTCATTGAATCTCGGGAAATTAATTTTTGTGAAACCAAAATCAAAAGGGGCGATCCAATAAGTGATATGCTCCCCTTACGGCAGACAGGTGAAATAATACAATATTATTTGTAGAGCTACGAAACCTTCGAGGATCTGAAGAGGGATATTGCTGCATACTTCGGCTTCTACAGCTGCAAGGCAAACTAAACTGCCTCAGTTTAAAGGATGCTTTTTTGCTACACTATCGGGCAGGATAACATAGAAACACCTTGAATAGTAATTAAGTACTCATTCACTATTGAGGTGACAAATATGGCATTTGGTGGTTATCCATTTATCCTAATTTCAATGGGTAACATTCCTAATTTCTCGCTAGAAGGCAATGAGTTTGTAAGTAACTCAGAAAAAAAGTGTATAAAGCTGATGCAGTAATGAGTTTGGTTGAGGAATTAGTGGAAATTAAGGGACGGTTCTTTGATTAATTGAATGTAATATCAATTTTATCATCTATGACTAAACTGTCCCCATATTTTTTGTTAAGGGTGAAAATATGATGTGTATGGATACTATGTTTCAACGGACAATAATTCATAGCTTATTATACGAGAGACGCAAAAAAATAGACAAGGTAGCATGCTCAAAAAATATTCAACTTAATGATTTCAGTTATTTAACTGAAATTATTTACTCCGTTCCATTAGATGATTTGAGTCTGGAAAGAAAGTTAGAGCAAACAGAGCTCAATATTAATTTGATTTTAGACGGAACAGTCAGGAACTTCACCATTGAAGATGTAGAATCTGTTAAAAAAATTAGTGAACGTTTTCAATGGAGGAAAGAGCAATTTTCTGATTTCAAAAAAGATAGAATTAGAAGAGAGTCATCTCTAAAAGATGAACTTTCTTACAGTCATGATCTTGGAAGAACAATAATACACCATTTAAATATGGATGACGAGGATTTTATAGCGCGATATAATGCATATGTAAATTTTCAATATGATATTGAAAACCCTCTAGCAGAAATTACATTAAAGAAGTGGGAGAGCCAACTTACAAAACCCAATGAGTATCGACGAGGATGTAAGTTTAAATTTCTTGTACATGCCATAAACACGAATACTGAAACTGCTCTTCAAAATGCCAAGAGTAACCCCATCATTTCTACAAGTCTAATTACTGACGAATTTCAAGGGACTTATAAAAAATCGAAATTTGGGTTTGTTTATCAGCCATATTTAAAGAATGTATTGCTCATTAGCAGCTCCGATTGCTATGCGGATGCGCTTCCTTTCCATACATCTATAAATGCTGAATTTTTCTCGCTTACTTCTATACCGCTAGGTGCAAATATGTATTTACAATATATAGATACCTATGCTTGCAAAACTATGCACATTGAAGAAATTGAAAACACTTCAAAAAAAGTACAGAAATGCGGTATTGAGGACGTTGATGGAAGTCAGGCATATAATGAAATTGTGCTAATTAATGACCCTTCTACAAATCCAATTGCAGTCTTTCTACTAGAAACAGAAGATACAAACGAATCAACGGTAGATCAGGCAGAGGAACTAGCCACAAAATTAAACCTACCTTTACTACGAATTTAAAGATTGACATGATTGTATGCTCAATCTAAGCGACCATTTGATCAAGAGTTAAGGATTCTGCTTCAAAGCAGACAATAAAAACTATGCTGCACGCGTTGCTGGCTCCATTTGTAGCAACACTCCTTATATTTACAATTATAATGTATGATCACCTCTTATAGATTACCAGTAATAAATATGGAAATTGGGAGGGGATTTAATGACACTCGCAAAGTGCTTTAAGTTTTCAATGACATTGTTATTCGTTTTAATTATTTGTTCAGCATGCCAAAGTAATAGGGAAGTAGGGCCAAGTGGATATATTTCGTTAGATGAATTAAAAAGCTTATCTGAAAAGGGCGTATCACTGAATTGGGGCGATTTCACCAAGTATTCTTTCGAGGATATCGGTTCAGGATTATATATAAGAAAGTACAAAATCGAAGGAGGGCACCAACTGTTAATCACGGGTAAAAGCCTAGAGAGTCCACCTGATAAAATTTATATTGTTAATCAAAACGGTAAGAAGTTAGATCTCACTCAAGATAACTTGAGCGATTTGTATGGATCGAAGTAAATATGGAACATTTCATCGTAAAATCAGCATGAAAAATTGGAAACCAGTTCTCGTTAACTTTTGATTCGGAGTGAATTGCTTAAAGCAGATGTAGCGTTCTGTGATCTCTTCAATTGGAATATCTAAGTTTGAAGCATTACCTAAAAGGGTGCAGTACTCAGGGGGGAAGTGTCCCCATGTTTCATCAATTAACAGCTAATCGCACCCAATTCTTCACAAAATGATACCGTTTTTCTGAGGAAGAGGACCTCATTTCAGTAAGAGTGGAGTTTAACTTTCTTTCCTGATCACATAATAAAGAGCAATCAACACTTTCGTACACATAACAACACAGCTTAATATAACAAACAATAAGACTAGTACATGGTTCAAATAGCCATTTGTAATTCCGATTGTGAGAAAAAATATAACAAGTAGAAGATTAACAATAATATTTGCAAGGTTCCTCGCTCGACTTCTTTGAGATACTACTTGTAATTAGTTTTTCAAGATCGTTTTCATTTTTGCCTCCGCTTACATACTACATATAGTCGTCAGCTATTTAATAGTCCTCTTATTTCTCATGCTCCATGCACTCGTATAGAGTGCGACAAAACCCGTTAACATTGAATATTTCCGTGACATGTTTCTATCCACGCACTCGTATAGAGTGCGACAGCCAGCATCTTGTAAAGGTTGCGTTTGGGGGCGGTGGTTTCTATCCACGCACTCGTATAGAGTGCGACGCAACTAGCGACAATGGGGCATGGGAGTTTTGAAGTTTCTATCCACGCACTCGTATAGAGTGCGACGATCATATGGTTTGGGTATTGATGTAGCAATATTTGTTGTTTCTATCCACGCACTCGTATAGAGTGCGACCCGTAATCAAGCAATATAAAGAAATATGTAAGAGAAAAGTTTCTATCCACGCACTCGTATAGAGTGCGACTGCGAAATTTGACCAAAAGTGGCTAAAACCATGCTTTTGTTGATCAAATAACCCAATAAAATGAATTTTACAATCAAATGCACCAAAATATAAAATAAATAATTAGAATAAATGGAATTATCAAGAAGATATTTGGTGCGGAACCCCCGGGGTTTTCATGTGAACCTCACATCCGCACTACAAAATTAAGGGAGCATCCATATCTATTGATGCCTTCACACCAACATGCTCGACCTTATTTTTATAGTTGTTGCCTAATTGATAGAAACGGAGACTATCCTCCCTCGGATCAATCATTTCTACCAATTGTAACTTCAGGCTGGCAAATTGGGCGGCGTCTACATTACATTCGAAGACCGAATTTTGGACACGTTGGCCGTAGTTTTGACACATTTTGGAGACCATTCGTAATCGTCTCTGTCCAGCACTACTCGTGGTCCTAACATCATAAGTAATGAGCACTAACAATCATACCACCTACTTCCATAAAAAAGGAGGGTATTCATCCAAATCATTACGCAAATAACGTGCTAATAACAGCGCTTGCACATGAGGAACCAAGCCCCAGACTATTTTTTCACCTAAATAGGGGTGCTCCATCTTCTCTTGCTTTCTCTGCTGCCATGCCGCCAAAAATGTTTTCCTGGCCTCATCTGTCATCAGGACGGCTCCATTTTCTTTCTTAAAGAAGTCGTCCTTGTTGACAAGTCTCTTATTAATCAAGCTGAGAATAAACTTGTCTGCATAAATTCCACGAAGTTCTTCCATCATATCCAAGGCCAGAGACGCTCTTCCAGGTCGATCCCGATGCAGAAACCCTACGTAAGCATCCAATCCAACCGCCTCCAAAGCGGCTGCCGTATCTCTGGCTAACAACGTATAGGCAAAAGACAACATCGCATTAACATGATCAAGTGGCGGCCTGCGTGAGCGGGAATGAAAATAAAAATCGTCTGTCTGCTGTAGGATCATCTGACCAAATATTTTATAATAACGAACCGCCGCTTGCCCTTCCCAGCCTCTAAGCTGTTCCAAATCCTCGCAGACCCTAACTTCCGCTATAATCGTGGATAAATGTTGAGACACCTCTTTGAACTGATCCACATCAATGCGCAGCGGGTATTCCCGTGTCATTCGCTCAATCATCCATTTGTGATTATAAATCTTGCCTAATATGAAGTTACGTGCAATCTTGGCTGATTGAACTTCATCCTCAGATAGGAGATACTGCTTTTTCCGCAGCACAACATTCCCTTTGCTTTGTCCAATAACTCGTGCCAGGAACCTCCCGCTTGTCGTTAAAAAGGTAATAAAAATATCCCGCTCCGCACAATACCCCATTAGAGCTGGACTTGCTCCTGTATATCCAAACGATACGACGGCTTCCAGATTATGAAGCGGATATCTGCCAAGCTTCTCTTTTTCCTTCATGACAACGATATTGTCGCCATCCAACGCTAAATACACGTCCGGCTGTGTAATATACAACGTATTTAGAAGCCGTTTCATTCCTTGATCTTCCCTTCGATGTAGCTCTTTACCGACCGTTTATTCATCAAGGCAGGCAGACATATGGCATGAAGCGAGCAGCTTTTACAGAAAGTCCCTGTCTTTACTTTAGGCGTGTATCTGCGCTTGTAGTAATCCTGCATCTCGCGTACGATCTGTCTTACCGATTCCTTCAACTCTGCCGTGAGCGGAATTTCAACCCGCTGCCGAATCTCGTTGTAATACAGATACCCTGTCGAAATGTCGCACAACAGCATTTCTTCCAAGCACACGGCTTGAGCTGCTAATTGCAGCACATCCGACTCATCCTTCTTAGGCTTGCCGCGCTTGTACTCGACCGGATAGGCCAAATATTTGCCCTCTGCCCCATGAATCTCCACACCGCGTTGATCTCGAATAAATTCCACCACATCACAAGTGCCGGTAATCTGAAGGACATGCGACTTCACTGACATCGCGCGGACAATAAGCTTCTCCCCGCGTTTTTCCCTTGTGAACGGCTTATCTGCATTCCGATGGAGATGCTGTCCTTCGATCGTTTTTACATTTTCCTGCCACTGCTGCTCAATATGGATTAATGCCCACTGCCGCTTGCAGAACCGAAAATGTTGTATCCCCGACAGCATCAAGTATTGATCTTCATCGTTACTGACCATCAAAAATCTCTACCTTTAAGCCTTCCAACTCTGTATATATAATTTGATAATCTGTAAATTGTTTTGGCTCATCAGTTATCGCTTCGACACGCATGGAGCGATGTACTTTCGCGGACGAGTATTGACCCAGCTTGGAGTTGTGCTCCCACCAGTACACTTTGACCACTTCCATACTTCCATCTGGTCTGGCTGAGGAAGCATCATTTTCAAATAATGTAACGAGTGCTTGCTTGATCTTCTCTGCATCCTCATGTGTGAAGCCCGTCTTCTCTGCAAGTTGAGTATTGATGCTGCCCTGAAATACATATACACCAAAATCTACCCGATGCTTCATCCCCATTGTATCTGAACCTTTCTCTTTCCCTGGCTCAGAGTTCACACTTTTGGTTATCTGCATACTTGTAATGTCAATCGGTGCAATACTCGTCGCTGTATGAACAGACACAGGCCCCCGCACCCCAACGGAAACCCCTTTATCTGAGCCGCCTTTAAAGGCAAACACTTGTCCAAAACTGCGCACATCTATCCATTCCTCACAAGCCAACTGTGCAAAGTCCTCGCTTGAACCATCTTTGGCTTTCATGATCTTAGCTAAGGCAGCATTTGCTTCAGCGCGCTCTCTTAAACTCTTGAATGCGTCGGTGTTACGATCATTGGATTGAACAAAGATGGATTCACCTGCATCCTGCAGCCGATTTCGAATCTTGCGTTTAAGCGCTACATCTGAAATTTCACCATATCCATCATAGTTTTGACGCGGTCTGTTGCCATTGAGGGGATCACCATTGGGGTTTGCTTTGGTTACGGTAAAAATAACAGCAAAATCAATTTTATGATTTAAGATGGTCATGTCTATATCTCCTTTGGTTATGTTTGTTTCAAACAAAGTCCAAGTTGTGTCGGTTACTCTAAGGCGTCTTCCACTTGCTCCTGCTTTTCTTTCTTCTGGAACAAATCATGTCTTTGACTATAGAAGCCTAGTAAATACTTGCCAGTCAACGGCTTGTTATTAAAATCGTCGAACTTGAATCTAGTGGCAATGTCATCTATTAATCCGGATAAATAGTAACCCTTTGAACCTAACCGCGCTTGATAGGGCTGCAAGCTTGCTTGTATCGTCTTCCAGGTTCGTTCAGGATGCTGAGCGAATGAATTCATGTAACGAATCGCGTTGCTGGAACGCGTTTCATCCGAACCTAACGCACGGCGTTCTAATACATCAGCAACCGCTAATAAGCGTCCAAACAAATAACTACGGTCATCTTGTTCCTTGTCTAATGCCAACGGATACTCCTCCTTTTTGTTAATTAAGGCACAGGTGATGCTGAGCGTCTTTTCCCATTCCCATTTCTCCATAGATACAGGGTTGGAAGCTCGTCGAAATGCACTATTTACAACGTCTGACGGAATGGCTCTCCCATCCACGATACAGGGCAGTATCCGCTCCATTAATCCTTTGACAACTTTATCATTAGCCCTAGGGCCATACGCTGCATAAGCGATATCTTTGGTTGCAGGCGCACCGTAAAAGGCAACGGAGTCACCTTCCTCATCCTTGCGATAACGATGAAGCCAAGCACATGTGGAATGCCATTTCAATAACTTGTCGAAGTATTGCTGCTGTTCCATGTGACGATAGTAGAGCACCGCCATACGGCCTGTCGTCGCCGAATCCAGAATAAGCAGGTTAACATCTGAGCTGTTCGATGCCAGTTCATTCTTGTACCCATCCAGCGCCTTGGCCAGCTCGCTGGCCAGTATGTCACTGGTGACAGACTTACGCTGTTGTACAATAGGTCGCCGTCGAAGAACAGACAGCGTGTCCTCTTCGGGAGCAGGAATTTCCTGTGCATTATTTGTCCATACGAGAAATACACGCTGGTCAATGATCTTGCCTTGGCGCTGAATCAGCCACTTTAATGCATTATGCGCTTTCTGGGATACGTCATAGCTAATACTTGCGACTTCAGCACTCTCGTTAAAGCGGCCACGATACGTAAATCCGCTCGTATCATTTGCCGAGATAAGCTTTGCTTTGTCCGCGGCATTTCTTATTTTATTCGCATGCTTTGAAGTTGCTGGAAGCTTGCTGCCGGTTACATAACATAACCTTTCATCTCCCAACCTGTCATTGTAATAACGAATAAAAGAGTCATACATCGCTTGATCTTTCCATACTTTAGCTAGCTGCTTCTTCGGCGAGTGGACTGTAAACCGAACAAAAGCACTTTCCTGCTCTCCAGCCACTACCGAGAAAATCGCTGGTTTCTCACTGTACAGATTTGCATACTTTTTATCCCATTTCCCGATCAACTTTCCATTTCCATCTACTGCAAGTATATGCCATTTAACTAAATCCTGAATCAAGCAGCCCTTACGCAAATAAGTGTAAATACTTTGAACTTTGGGGTCAGCATATGGGGATGAAGCCCATTCCCCCAACTGCTGGATGTAGGCTACAAATGGGTCTTCTTTTTTCGCTTCTCCCCCATAAGCCGTATAATCTCCTGCTACATAACTTAACTTGTCGTGTAAGGGATAAGGTGCAACTTTAGATCCAGCCCGGCTAGCTGAATCCTCTGTACAAGGGATTAAAGTGCTTGCATCACTTTTTTCCACAACAACTGTGGCAAAATGAAACTCGCCCTCCTCCGTCACGAGCACTTCAATGTGAGCCGTCTGCGTCGTATGCGAGATTGGCAGCAGCGTATATTCCTGCTCGCTATACTTCTTCTTCTCGATGACACCGACTCGACCCAGATTGGATTCGTACGTCTCATATAAATGCAGCAGCCAGCTCATTGATTCCCCCCCTCTGCCAATTGTTCATACAATTCATCTACGGATTGAACGTTGGTCTCATTAAACAGCTTTGGTGTTAGTTCGCCCGCCAGTTGACGTACTTGTACGCATTGTTCAGGCGGAATAAACGTGACAACCCCATTTTTCATGACCGGATTCCACAACCGAGTCTCCATCTGATGTCTCCCCGTTTCATCAGGGTAGTTAATCCCATGAATCATCGTCCCAAAATGAATCTCTCCAGCGTAGTTATCATAAAAGCCTTCTCCCTCATCAAACACAGATGGTTCAACATAGCCTTGGCATTCCCTGGTGCCCAGAAAAATGTCCCTCCGGCCCCCTGCTTTTAAGGAGCGCTTTAGGATGTTGTGATGCTTGTGCTCGTTATGATCGTAGACCAAGTCAGGACGATGCGGGTTAAACACAAAATGAGCGCGGCACTTGTAGTGAACATCTCGCAAATAAGTATAATGAGCGAGCGTGTTGCCCCCGCCATAATCTATTGGCTTAATGCCTTTAGATTCCATACGAATTGGCTTCATGACCCGCACTTCATCGATGATATACAACAGCGTCGGCTTCCAATAAATACTCTCCACAATCCCCTTCAACGCCTGATAGGTTGGGATCTGATAGGACAATTTTTCTCCACCCAGCTTCGTTAACGGGTCTGTAAACAGCGCGTAATTACCAACGATCTCAAACTCGATGCTGTTCCTCATCACGCTCACTTCCATTCCTTATTTTTCTTATATTTCCATTATATGAACATCTTTAAATATGTTCAATAGAGGCAAACTCATAACCTATGAACGTTTCGTGTCCTCTATTACCGCTATTCCAAAGTGCTACATTTCCGAACTTTACGAATTCAAAAAACCCATTTTGCTATCATTTTCGATGTCCACACCAAATGTATCATTGTACGCTCCTTCTTTTAGCACGAGCACTTTCCCATCCAGACAACTGCCTAATCCTCCGCTTTGATCCATTCTTCGTATATCATATTCATATAAATTCACGGTAAATGGCTGCGCGCTGCGCAACAAGTCTGTCAGATCATCAATCGTTCCGCCCCCATTCAATTGGGCAATGATCTCTTTTCCCTTACCATAAGGAACGATCACAGGAGTCGTCAGGTCCTCAATCACTTTAAAATGCTCTGCGGCTGTGCCGTAGCTGTTCTTAATACACAACGACCGGATGGCATCCTCCATTTGCGGCTGTTTCTTCCGTTGCTGAAGATAAGCCTGATAGTACCCATCCGTATCATTTCCATATGCAAACAGGAGTGAAGTTAAGCTTTTACTAAGCTTGGGCACTGTATAATCCAGATCAGAGGCGCGCTCCATGTAATACTCCTGAAAGTATCTGCTTATTGCTGCACGTGACAATAAGTCACCTCCATGCGCTGTCGGGTCGCACACCATGTCTTTGAGCATAATGCTGACAATTGCTTTCCCTTTGCGAATCTCCTCCAGTTGCTTCAGGTTTTCTTCTGCGTGGTCAATGATGTATACATTTTGCATGTTGTGCTCTCGATGACGGTTGCAACGGCCAGCCGCTTGGGCAATCGAGTCCAATCCGGCCAAGGAACGAATGACACACTCAAAGCTTATATCAACACCCGCCTCAATTAACGGCGTACTTACACAGATCACCTTTTCCTTGTGCTTCAAATGCTGTTTGACCTTTTCTAAAATAGCATTGCGATGCGCTGCACACATGTATGTGCTTAGATGATATACAGGGATCACCGTGCCCTGCTCGTCAACAACCTGATCACCTAACTGCTCACACAGCGCTTTGACCACGGATTTCGTATTCAAGATCACGAGCACGCTTTGCACTTCATTTAGGGCATCATCTACGAATTGAGCGAGCTTGTCTGTCGTAAACGTTTCCCCCGTCGCCTTATCGATCAGCTTTACACGTGTAAACTCTTTAATGACATCATCGATATTCCCTATTATTTCTTCATTCTGACTCATGTCCAGCTTGTGCTCTACGTAATCCAGAGCTGGCTGCGTTGCCGTACACAACACAATGCTGGAGCCACCATAATTCCGCAAAAAATTCAACGTCAGATTAAATAACGATATACAGGAGGTAGGTACCTTTTGCACCTCGTCAAAAATAAGAACGGCCTCACATACGTTATGAAGCCGCCTAATGTTGCGACTGCTTTTGGTAAAGAACACATTCAGAAATTGTACCATCGTCGTAAAAATGATCGGTGCATCCCAGTTGTCCTTCACCAGCTCTAATTTTTGCTCTTGTGTTACGGCAAGACCATCGAGCTCTTGATCCTCATTGTGAGTAGTTGGTGCCTCTTTACGATCACGTCTCTCATGAACGACGTTAGAGTGGTGCTCGAGAATATGGGTGTCATCCTCTAATATTTTGCGAATCTCTGCTGCATTTTGCTCGATAATAGTTGTGTAGGGTACGATATATATAATTCGTTTTAAGTGGAATGTGAAGGCGTGTTTCAATGCATATCTTAGGCTGGCAAATGTTTTGCCTCCCCCTGTTGGGATGGATAAGGTGCGTATGCCTGGCGGCTGCTCCGCAAATTGATCACACTGCTCTGACATCTCGTGTCGCAGCCGATTAATCCGCTTAGATGCATCTTTTGCGGATTGAAACGTATGTACCTTCTTTAGCAATCGATCATAATAAGTGTGGAAAAGTGGGTTCACATCAAGTTCGGGCTCATCAGGCAGGTTCATTTCAAATGCCCGTGTATTCGTTCGATCCGCATCTATAAGTGCACTAAACGTCAACTTCGTCAGAAACATCAATTGAAGCTCAAGAGGCTCGTTATCAGCTCCCTTGTTCAGATACTGCTCCAATTCAACAGCAGCTTGATCTACATAAGCATTAAGATCCTTTTCACCAATCACATGTTCAAAGAAAGTCTGCTTACTTTGTTCATACTCCTCCAGTTCCTTTTCTATTACTCGCTTTAAATAGTCGGATTCCAGCTCAGGGCCGAAAAAATCTTTTAAGTAGGAATGGTGCGAAATAATTGCATTGCCCACAATTTCCGCAAGCACGACACGATAGGGCGACTTATCCCCGTGAAACAGGTCATATAACAGCTTGCCTCCTGCTGTCGAATGATCTACACTGCCCCGCTTCGGCTTGGAGACACTGGGGTTATTTGCTGCTGCTTCGGCTGCCAAGATGTAGTCTGCAAACGCATTTGTATATTTCCCCATATCGTGCAGCAAACCGGCCAACCCTGTCACATGTTTAACGCCTAGCTTTTCTCCGTATTTCTCCGCCAGTTTGCATACACCTAACAAGTGTGCTTCAACCGTCTGCACCTGCTTATCACTAGCACGTATATGAGCAATTGATCTCACGTTATATCCCCTTCCTTCCCTGGAAAACATTAATAGCTGTTGTACTATTCTTTATCTGCTTCCAGTGAACGTCTCCGCCATTCCTTCAACTCAGTTCTTATCCGAATTCATTATCTTCCTCCAGAAGTTTACGAAATCTCCCATAAATATTAGATATTCGACAACTAAGATAAGCATTCCTGCCCATATAAGTGAAAATTGGTGCAAAATCCCTCTTGACTCCGATTCAATATCATACTTTGTATCCGTAATAAGGGCATTGTGTGCAGCATATTCTAACGCACAGCATGGTCCACATCATATCCGTGCATGTATGTCCACAAAAAAAAGAGCCGCATAAAATGCGACTGCCTTAACTCCTAGGTATGTTGATGAAAATGCGCCTCATATTAACCGAGCTTTTCATTAAATATCGAAAGCCCCTACACCATGATTATTCTGATGTCCGGCAGCCTCGTCATCATGCCTGCCGCTGTGTAACGGATTGAACGACAATGTCTGTCTCTCCTAGTTGCTGCCAAAGACTTTGGGCAAATACAAGCGCATGCGCACCATCACCATGAATACACACTGTGTCCGCCTGAATAGCAATGTCATATCCCTGAACGGAACGAACCACTCCTGCTTCTACCATACGGATAACCTGCTGCACCGCCTGTTCCGTATCCGTTATCAGCGCATTGGCTTCCCGGCGTGATGTCAGTGAACCATCGGCTTGATACGTCCGATCTGCAAATACCTCATGGGCGATGCGAAGCCCCACTTCCTGTCCCGCGCGGACCAACTCACTGCCCGATAATCCATACAGGATCAGCTCCGGATTCACGTCATAGACGGCATGGGCGATCGCATCTGACAGTGTACGATTGGCAGCAGCCATGTTGTACAGTGCGCCGTGGGGCTTCACGTGCTGCATGTTCCCACCAGCTGCCTTCACGAATCCAAATAAGGCACCAACTTGATAAACGACCATATCGTAGGCTTCCCCTGGTGTAATATCCAGATTTCGTCGGCCGAATCCAGCGAGGTCTGGCAACCCAGGATGTGCGCCGATAGCCGCCCCGTGCGCAAGCGCTGCGGATACAGTACGCTTCATGACAGACGGATCACCAGCATGAAACCCGCAAGCAATATTAACGGATGTGACATACGGCAAAATCTCTACATCCGCACCTAACCGGTAAGTGCCAAAACTTTCTCCCATGTCACAGTTGATATCCACTTTGTACATCCTAATTCCTCCTTACAAGCTTACCTTTGATTCCCTGTTTGAATTGTTGAATGCTGTATTCCTGCTGTATGTATAACTCCTGTGCTTCCTCAAGAGAAACCTCTGTAAATCGTACATATCCACCTGGCTTTACCTGTGCAATTAATGGAAAATCTACACTGATGATATGGGCAATACGCGGATAACCACCTGCTGTCTGCCTGTCTGCCAACAGCACGATCGGGTTGCCTTCCGACGGAACCTGAATGGTGCCGATACCTACAGCCGAGGATACCATCTCAAATGGATCTGCCAAGGACAAGGGTACATCTGCCAATCGATATCCCATGCGGTCAGACTGAGGTGTGACACGGAATGGCTTCTCCCAGAACATCTGCCTGCTTTCTTCCGTAAAACAGTTATATTCCGGCCCGCTCACCGCACGAAGCACAGGATTGTCCCGATACATAGGCTGCAGCTCATGACTTGCCCCCCACGGCAGCACCTCAACTTTAGCCCTATCCTTAAAATGCTCATTCCATCCGCTCGCAGCCACTCCTGTCTCCAGTACATCTCCAGCCTGCAGAGCTCGACCATGCAATCCGCCTATGCCAGCACGTAAATAGGTACTGCGGCTGCCCATTACATCTGGCACTTGAATCCCCCCAGCCACTGCAAGATAAGAACGACAGCCAGATATAGCCTTGCCAAAAGTCAGTTTGCTGCCCGCTGGTAGATAGACAGGCCTTCCTAGCGGAATAGCAGCACCATCAACTGCGGGTGACAAGCTGCCGCCCGCAAGAACCACAACTGTTCCCTGTTCAAATACAAGCTGAGGTCCTAACAGGGTCATTTCGAGCGCTGCCGCATGCTCCTCATTTCCCACTAGCAGGTTAGCCATTCTGAGTGCCATTGTATCCATCGCCCCGCTTGCCAGTACACCGAACTTCTGGAATCCAAAGCGTCCCAAGTCCTGAACCGTTGTTAGCAGACCCGGCGTTATTACCCTGATCGTCATCCTTCACGTCCCTCCCAACTCTCAAATTCCTTCTCCGTTATCGGCAGGAAGCGAACCTTATCTCCTGCTCGCAGTAAGGTTGGAGGTTTCATGTCCGGACGAAATAACGGCTCTGGTGTGCGGCCAATTAACTGCCAACCGCCTGGTGTGCCTATGGGATACACTCCCGTCTGCATACCCGCAATACCAACCGTCCCTACAGGAATCACAAGGCGCGGGGACGGCCGCCTCGGTGCAGCAATACGCTCCGACATGCCGCCAAGATACGGAAATCCCGGCGCAAATCCGATCATGTAGACCAGATACTCAGCGTTGCTGTGAATGTGAACAACCTCATCTGCTGTCAGTTGGTTATGTCTAGCAACATCTTCCAGATCAGGACCATACTCGCCTCCGTAACATACCGGTATTTCGACATTACGAGCTGTCTGCTCGAGTTGCATCCCCTTAGCCTGCCATACCGCCTCTTCCAGCTTCGCTTGCGCTTCTGCATATCGCAAAACTAGCGGATTATAAAATACCGTCACCGTTGTAAAAGCAGGGACATATTCGACCATCCCCTTAAATGAGTGAAAATCCAGATAGGTAGACAACAATCGAACCTTCTCATGAGATGCTGGTCCAATAACAGAATCGAACTCCACAACTATTGCAGCATCTCCCAGTGGAAAGTATCGCACAGCATTTCTCCCCTTTAGCACTATTTACGACCCCACATTAGCATGGAATGCCAAAAACAACAAGCAGAAGCCTCTTGGGCGTCTGCTTGTTGTTTGATTGGTGGAGTTAAACGATAACATGGTTTGGTCAAAGCATCTACGCAGGAGGCGCCGACCTTGCATTCTTGCTGGACACCCGTTGGCACGCACTTATGTAGAGTGCGACCTGAAGCTGACATCGCTAAGATCGTTGGCACGATCACGTTTCTATTCACGCACTCGTATAGAGTGCGACTGGTAGTCATACGGATCCGGATGAATATTTGATTAAGTTTCTATCCACGCACTCGTATAGAGTGCGACTGGCGTCAATCTCACCCTCCGTTGTTGCGGCAAAGGTTTCTATCCACGCACTCGTATAGAGTGCGACTGCCTTGCGTAGCGATGGCAAGTATCGCTCAGTGTTGTTTCTATCCACGCACTCGTATAGAGTGCGACTGGTAGGAAAGCTACTCAACACGAACCCTAAGCTGTTTCTATCCACGCACTCGTATAGAGTGCGACTACTTTTACAAAGCAGGATTTATTGATGCGACAAGTTTCTATCCACGCACTCGTATAGAGTGCGACTTTAGACAACTACAAAGGAGCAAACGGTAAAAAGTATAAGTTTCTATCCACGCACTCGTATAGAGTGCGACGTGTTGTGAAGATGGATGTGATGAGTGCGAAGAAGAGTTTCTATCCACGCACTCGTATAGAGTGCGACTATACTGACCTCGTGGAACCATATAGTATTGATGTTTCTATCCACGCACTCGTATAGAGTGCGACCAATGGCCTGTCCTCTAATTGAAAATTAATATTATTAGTTTCTATCCACGCACTCGTATAGAGTGCGACCACCTTATGCGGGATTAGACGTTATCCCTGCAAACATGTTTCTATCCACGCACTCGTATAGAGTGCGACTTGTAACGGGTTAATTCCTGTACTGTGAGTCAACATTGGTTTCTATCCACGCACTCGTATAGAGTGCGACCTGTAGTTCATAGATGTCAGCTCGAACTTGTAAGGTTTCTATCCACGCACTCGTATAGAGTGCGACCGGAATACACGGAAATAGAATTTGTTGGGACGGATATGTTTCTATCCACGCACTCGTATAGAGTGCGACAATATTTCCGCAGCAATGAAGTTATTAGAAAAACCAGTTTCTATCCACGCACTCGTATAGAGTGCGACGCCGAGTAGACTGTCGAGAGATGCCAGCTTCGTGTTTCTATCCACGCACTCGTATAGAGTGCGACTATCTTCTGGCGTAGGTAAATCAAGTTTTATTACTGTTTCTATCCACGCACTCGTATAGAGTGCGACGTGAGGTACCAATTGTATGAAAAAGTATTCCAAAGTTTCTATCCACGCACTCGTATAGAGTGCGACGTGCCTGATCGATTGGTTATCTTGCCAAATGGCAGTTTCTATCCACGCACTCGTATAGAGTGCGACCGTTTAACATCATCAGCAGCGTAAATACACAGATCAACGGTTTCTATCCACGCACTCGTATAGAGTGCGACGTCTTGATTACTTTTATCAAATGCCCCATTGGGAGTGTTTCTATCCACGCACTCGTATAGAGTGCGACATTCCAGTGTCTGTAATAATAGACACTGCTACAGTTTCTATCCACGCACTCGTATAGAGTGCGACCGAGTTCTTCGCGGACGGCCGCAAGTTGTCGTTGAAGTTTCTATCCACGCACTCGTATAGAGTGCGACAGTTCTTCGCGGACGGCCGCAAGTTGTCGTTGAAGTTTCTATCCACGCACTCGTATAGAGTGCGACGGGACGGAGAATACAGTGAACTAAAAGGATACTCCAGTTTCTATCCACGCACTCGTATAGAGTGCGACAGTTTGTCGAAGGTTCCGAAGGAGCTGACGCTCGTGTTTCTATCCACGCACTCGTATAGAGTGCGACTTCCACCACGCCGAGTTCGATTTAGCAATGTTTCGGTTTCTATCCACGCACTCGTATAGAGTGCGACCACTTTTGAATTCAACTTGGGTTTTCCCAAGCCGTTTCTATCCACGCACTCGTATAGAGTGCGACAGCGAAAATAAGCCAAAAACACAACAAATTGACTTCATTTCGATCAAAATAACACGAAAATCATATTTCCACAATGCTTTATGCAATATTTCACTTACAAACTCAACATTATTTTACATATAATAGAAAAATATTGGTGCGGATGTCCCGGGAAAATCATGTGCACCTCACATTCGCACCAGACGTTGAAACTACTTTTATGTTACAATCGGCTCCATTTTCTGCTGCTGTTGCTGCACCTAGCGCACAATGTAACGTTCAAAATATTTCTCCACTCTCGCTTGTAAAGCAGACAGAATTGTACTGAAAAATAAATAGACAAGTGCCACTTCACAGTATACGAGCATGGGCTCGTAGGTTGTCGCCGCAATCTGCTGTGCTCGCTGAAACATTTCTGTTACCGTAATGGTCGCAGCAAGCGACGTATCCTTGACCAAGCTAATAAAGGAGTTCGACAACGGCGGCACAGAGACACGCGCCGCTTGCGGCAATATTATACGGCGCAAAATCTGACTGCGCGTCATGCCAAGCGAGTCCGCTGCTTCCCATTGCCCTTGCGAGATCGAGTTGATTGCAGCCCGCAGCACTTCTGAATTGTAGGCTCCAACACTCAGTGTAAAACCAATAATTGCGGCTGGAAACGCACCAATCGTAATTCCAATGCTGGGAAGCCCATAAAAAATAATAAACAACTGCACCAGCAGCGGCGTCCCTCGTATAATCCACACATAAAATTGAGCAAGCCATACCAGCGGCTTAATAGAAGAAAGTCGAGCAAGTGCTGTCAATAAAGCCAGCACAAGCCCGAGTACAAATGAAATCAGCGTAAGTGGAACGGCAAACAATAATCCCGCTTTTAACATCGGCCATAACGAGTCAATAAATATATCCCAATATTGATTCACGAGTGATCACCCAGCTACTTTGAAATATCTGCGTTAAAATATTTTTTGGAAATGGTCAAGTAAGTACCGTCTGACTTCATATCCGCAAGTGCCTTGTTAATTGCATCTACCAGTGTTTGCTCCCCTTTACGCAGCAAAATACCGCTGCTTGAAGCACTTTCATGCTCCGCTACCACTTTAACTTTTGCCTCTGGACGATGCTTCTTGAAGTCAAGGAAAGAAAGTCCATCGTTTACAGTAGCGTCGATGCGCTTGGATACGAGTAATTCGATCGCTTGATTAAAACCATCCGTCTGCACGATTTCAGCGCCATTCGCTTTAGCCAGCTCCGTCAAATTGGAAGTCAAGGATTGGCCTGCCTTTTTCCCTTTCAGGTCTGCAAATGCCTTCACATCCTGATTATCTTCATGTACGATCAGCACGGCTTTGGATACACTGTACGGATCGGAAAAGTCATACTTCTTCTTACGTTCATCATTTATGGATACTTGGTTGACGACAATATCAAATCGTTTGGCATCTAATCCAGCAAACATACCATCCCACTTCGCTTCAGAAAACTCAGCTGTTACACCCAACCGCTTCGCAATTTCCTCCGCAATCTCAACGTCAAAGCCTGTCAGCTTGCCGCTATCGTCATGATACGTAAACGGGGGATAGGTTCCTTCTGTACCAATATGAATCTTGCCATTGGCCTTAATTTCACCAAGCAATCCCGACTCCGCAGCCCCAGCACCCGATTCTGACTTCGTATTCCCGTTCTGGCCACCGCATGCCGCCATCACCATTGCAAATGCGATAAGCATTAAAGTTAATGTTCTCTTTTTCATACCGTAGCCCCCAAATAACAAGTTATAGGATCATGCTTAATCTTGATAACTTTACAAATGTCACCTGATTCAGATGATGATTGTTCCGATAATATCACGCTTTCCAGAACTGCACAATACTTTTTCATATAAATCCGATCTGGTAACTATAGTATATCAAATTAGCATGATAACCCCCTATTATCCCTTGTTATTTTTTCCACAAACCGATATTTCTATGTAGTTAGTATTGATCTGCTTGATGGGTGTCGTAAAAGTGTAAAATTTGATCAAAAATCTCTACTTGTTTCCCTATTATGTCTGGTGTCTGCTGCAAATGCTGGAACATAAAATCTACGTTACTTTCCACCGAGGTGGCATTATGGATACCGACGTATCCAGGGATAAGGCCTTGCAAAAATGTGAAGTACTTTAATTGCGGCTTGACCATGTGCAAATGCTTGGTAAAATTCTTTCTCGTTCTGGAAGAGTCCGCTTCCCTGCGTGCACGCAGCTGCTCTTCATCTATCCATAAAGCTACGTATGCGTCTGGAAATGCTATCTCCTGCTGTATAATCTTATCTCTAAATAATTCACCCTGTTCTTGCACCGTAAGACCACTGTCGCCAAATACCCAGTCATACCATAGTTTAAAAATATCTCCATCTAGAATGACGTAATCGTACTTTAAACTTTGTTCCCTAGCGATGCTCCATCTATCTATTTGCCGATCCAACAACCATTTAGACAATGGTTTATCCTGAAGTCCTGGAGCCTTAAAGAGCTCGCTTGTCTCTGGTACTACATAAGTATGATAGCGGCGGGCGAACGCTTTGCAAGTCGTGCTCTTGCCTACCGCGCTTGCTCCTTCTAAACAGATGATACTCATCGCTGATTCCCCTTCCCTACGTTCCATAATTATACACCATCACATCAATTAAATAGTCCAGAAGCAACTGCTGCTTAAATAAAAAAACAAGAACCGTTCTAAAGCTGTACAGCTTAGATCAGTTCTTGCTAGTTCTGCATTATTCATTTATGTGTAGGGGTGAGCCTACGCCGACTCCGGCTGAGATTCTTTAGGTTCTGGAGCCATCTTCTTCGCCAAATAAATAGCTACAATGATAGCGGTAATCCCGCCAACAAGCTTGCCCACAATCATCGGGAAGATCATCTCCTTGGCAACCCCTGCCGTAAAGCCGAGGTGATCGCCAAACACAAAAGCGGCAGACACGGCAAAAGCTACGTTAATCACTTTTCCACGTGCATCCATATCCTTCATCATGCCAAACATCGGGATTACGTTGGCAAGCGTAGCTACCATACCAGCAGCGGCAACTTCATTCATCCCGAGTAATTTACCAAGCTTCATAAGCGGCTTGTTAAATACTTTCGTAATGACAAAAACCATCGCAAATGCACCAGCCAACACAATCGAAATATCGCCGACGATCTTGATGCCTTCCTCAATTGGAGCCAACCCCGGAATTATCGTAATATCCGTAAGCTGCTGCGTAATGCCAACGGCCAGTCCTAATGTGGCAACAACGACGATAAATTGGCCAAAGATCGTAAAGCCCTTAATCATCCCATTCGGGAATCGCCATAAGCCAAGGACGATTAGTGCGGCAAACAAAATGATTGGCACCAGGTTGGCCAAGATCATCCCGATAGAATACCCAGCAACCAATCCTCCGATCAGACATCCAAGCGGAATCGTGACGATACCGGCCAATACACCGGTAGCCAAGTATTTCTGATCTTCTTTCTTAATAATGCCAAGCGCAACCGGAATAATAAATACAATGGTTGGTCCGAGCATCGCGCCCAAGATGGTTCCAGCAAACAAACCTGCCTCCGGTGTCTTCGCCAACTCCATGGCCAGCGAATAACCGCCCATGTCATTAGCTAGCAGCGTAGTTGCAAACATAGCTGGATCTGCGCCCAGCGCACTGTACAGCGGAACTACGATAGGGCTCAGCAGCTTGGCCAATACGGGAGAAAGAGAGATAATCCCTACCATCGCAAGGGTAAGCGATCCCATCGCCATAAGCCCTTCATCGAATTGATGTCCCAATCCGAACTTGTACCCAATACACTTGTCGATGGCACCAAGAACCATGAAAATAACCATGCCATAAATGATAATTTCATTAATTTCCACGAAAGTGCTCCTCCATTCTTTTGATGCGTGTTCAACAGCTCTTTGCGTTACTGTTCAAATCCTATCCGTTTTGAACTACCTCTCAGCGGAAATGTTGTTTGATTTCCTCCGTCGGGGAACGCAGCACGGCATGGTGAACGATTCGCTTCTGCTCCATGGAGGACACAAACACCTTCATGCCCTGCTCCACGTCGCTGACACTTCCCGTAAACACAGCGAGGAACTTACCACCAATCGCCATGCCAAGGTTCATTTTTTTCACATGGATATGACACTGCTTTAATGCTTCATTAAGCGCGTACATGCCAGAAGATACTGTAGACGTTTCCACAATTCCAACAGCATCTACGGGATGTGAAGAGTAGCGCCGTTTCAATCCCTCTACAACATCTGGATGAACACCATGCAGCGTAAAGTCACTGATGCGGTATTCCCCTGCTTCCGCTATTGCAGCGTCCATTGCAACCTGTACATCCGCAGTGTCGCCACTCATAATAATAAGAAACTTTCCCGGACAGATAGGCTTAAGATGATGAATCGTTACCGGTGAAGTCTTCAGCATATGATCAGCTGTCTCGTAACCTTTACTTATACTGCGCAGCTCGATCACACCGATCGCACTACTCATGAGCGACCTCAATAGAATCAACGATACCTACGATAACCGCATCAACAGGCACATCCCCATTAGTGAGCGAAGCTCGGGCTGAACTTCCTGTCGTCACCAGCACGGTGTCGCCAATGCCTGCCCCTGCATTGTCGGCAGCCACAAATATGTCGCGCTGATCCGGCAGTTCATCATACGCAAGCGGCTGCACCATCAGGAAGGTCAGTCCATTCAGCTTATTGTCTTTGCGGGTAGCCCACATGCTGCCCACCACTTTTCCTACGATCATAAGCTCACCTCACCGTTATCTTCTGTGTACCTGCATCTGCTGCATGCGTAAATAATCCTGTGCTAGCGGTGTAATGATACTGTTCTGACCGATAACAATTTCATTCCGATTTTGAAGACGGCATTTTTTCACTTCCGCTTCCGTAATCACTTTACAAGATATTACTTCCGGAAGAAGAGGCTGTTCAGCATGCATCCTAGCAGCTTCAGTTGGGCTTGCTCCAGCTTGCAGGGGATGTACTGCTTGCTTGGCAGCTTGCATTCCTTCGACTTTTTGAACATCCTGCACTTCTATTGCCTGTCCATGTGCAAGAACAATCTGTTCCAAGTCTGCCTCACGGACGAAGCGAACACCATAGCTGGAGAGCTTGTCCACCCATCCGTCGTACAGCTTATATAAGAGAACCGGTGCGGTTGACTTGTATTTGCGGTACATCAGTCCTTCTTCCAAAGCCACTACTTGTTTGCCCTTTAGCAGCATCGTCAGCACGAAGCGTTCACGCGAACCTGCGCTAATGCCTTGAGCAAGATTGGATAGTAGTTGGAGACACAGCTGCGGAATGACAAGCAGATCACAGTCTCTCATCGACTCCTCGTAGTAACACAACTCGTCCATTGCATTCAAGTTCAAGCCAAGTTCCAGCGCAGGCATCGTCTCTTCGGACATAACGACGATGCGTCGCTTCTGCACTGAAGGTTCATCCGCTGGCACATGTGCCAATCGCTTTAGAACCTCCGCCGTCACTGCCTGGATAAGTGCCGCACGTTCTTGAGCTTCTATGTTCATCTTTTCACACTCCTAAACCTAGATGCTCTTCTTGACGATCTTGCCCTTCGTACCTTTCACAAAACCACAAGCATTCGCTTCGTCATAATCAATATGCATGTACGTCTCATAATTGGCGCTTACGCGTACCAGCACATCATCAAAAATGAGCGGTCGTTTGCCATACACTTTGACTTGGACAATCTCACCATTAGTCACATTATATTTTTCAGCATCTGCTGCCTTCACATGAATATGACGCTGAGCAGCAATTAAGCCTCGCTTCAGTCTAATCATGCTGCTGCCCGATGCTATTATGATTCCTGGCGTCCCTTCCAGCTTGCCGCTTTCACTTACTGGCACTTGCACGCCCAGCACAACGGCGTCTGTCTGTGAGACTTCTACCTGCGATTCCTTACGTTCGGGTCCAAGCACGACAACGTTATGCAGCGTACCTTTTGGACCGATCAGCGTCACACGCTCCTTGCAAGCATACTGCCCTGGCTGAGACAGATCGCGTGCCTTAGTTAGTTGATAACCTTCTCCAAACAAACCATCAATCGTCGCTCTGTCCAAATGAACATGCTTGCCTGAGGCTTCAATCTCAATGCAGCTTTCTTCCTGTACACGTTTGACTACTTCATTAATGATACTTGCTACCAGTTCATTATCCATCATTCTCACCTCATGAATTGTACTGTCCTACGCGAATACGAAACATAATAATCCAGAACAACGAAGACAGCCGATTCAACGTGCGGATAATATCCTCTCGCTCCGCGCTTCCGTGTTCCTGCTTAAAGGCCTGATAAGCCAGTAGCTCCGTCTCCCGCGTCATGGTGCGCAACGCATTTATGACAACAACCGCTTCGCCCATATCATAGCTGGGTTGAAAATGTTCCAATCCAAAATACTTCTTGGGAAAATGGGACTGCTCGCGCAGCTCCTTAGGGGTCATCCCAAGCAAGTGAAACTCTTCTATACTTTCGCTTAACACTTCACAACGTACGATTTTCCTTACAAATTGCAATATTTCTTCCAAGTCTTCAACCAATTTGGTCATATTTAACTTATGACAGCTGATTTGTGCCTCTAATAGTTTTGTTTCCAATGAATCAAGCTTGCCGCGGAATAAGATCCGAGGATGGTCTTTAAATACAAGCATGTTGCCGTATAAATGAGTCATGTGCTCTGGCTTTGTTTCCAAAAACCCGCCATACAACGTACGAAAACGCTTTTTTCCTTCTGTTGCCGGCTCAACGTCTAAATTTTTGGTGATTTGAAGCTTTACTTCTTTTGCTGGTTCCGTGACAGCAGCTTCAGTTGTGTTCTCGGGAACCCGCACATAACGAAGCTCAATCTGATGATCGGTTAAAAAGCTCTTTGCCGAAGGGGTCAGAATGGTTCCTGCCGCTGCCTCGTATACCGCAATCTCTTTCATATTTTGATTTCGAAAGTGCTTGCGCAGCTCGCTTTCCGTAATCACAGCCATGTTCTCACATCCTTTTACTCGCGGTCTTTTGAGCCGCTGGCGTTAGGGCCGCGACAGGTAGGGGAAGGATGCAGACTGCTCCACACCCTTCCACACTCCTGATCTATTTGGCTTGTCCGGAATTCGTCTTATTCAACGATTTTAGTCTTTGGCAAAATAGCGTCTACTTCCGAATGTGGTCTTGGAATCACATGTACGGACAGCAATTCGCCGACACGCTCTGCCGCTGCTGCTCCTGCATCTGTAGCTGCTTTAACCGCGCCTACATCCCCGCGAACCATTACCGTTACAAGACCTGCACCGATTTGTTCTTTGCCAATCAAAGTTACGTTTGCTGCTTTTACCATTGCATCTGCTGCTTCAATTGCACCAACCAGACCTTTTGTTTCAACCATTCCCAATGCGTTTGCGTTTGCCATTTTAAAATTCCTCCTAGGTATATGTTAAATTTAGTGAATAACCATAAAGTATGAAGCCCGTTTGAATTGTGCTGCTATCGCGAGCAATTTCCAATCATTCAACTTACATCTCCGCTAAAATACGTGTCACAATCATGCTGATCAACTGTTCTTTATCGTTGATGTTCAAGTTTGCCAGTTCAGGTTGCGCGGTCGGCTGTTTTTCTGTCAAATCTTCCAATTCTCTCAAACCGTATGCCATTCTGCGAATGTTAAGCAAATTCAGCGGGCTGATGTTGTCGGAAGTTGAGCTGCCGCCAACGGCACCGCAGCCCAGCGTTAGTGCCGGAGCAAGTGCTGTCGTTGCACCGATGCCGCCAAGTGCTCCAGCCGTGTTGACTAGCAATCGGGATACCGGCTTCTTCAAGGCGAACTGGCGCACGATATTTTCATTCTCTGAATGAATGATCATCGTATGACCAGCACCTTCGCCGTTCAAGATCTCGATGCAGCGTGCACACGCCGCTTCCCAGTTCTCTTCTGTATAGAAGGCCAGAATCGGTGCCAACTTCTCGCGTGAATACGGCACATTGTGCCCAACACGCGTTTCTTCAGCAATCAGCACACGCGTTCCAGCTGGAACTTGCAGGTTCGCCAGCTTGGCGATGTGATCTACGCTGCGACCGACGATTTGCGGATTCATCGTGCCGTTGGCCCGCATAATGAAGCGACCGAGCTGTGCAGCTTCTTCGGCAGAAAGGAAATAAGCTCCCTGCTTCTTGAACTCTGCTACAACCGCTTCTTTGCTGCACGCCTCAACAACAACGGATTGCTCTGACGCGCAGATCGTGCCATTGTCAAACGTCTTCGAATCGAGAATACGTTTGACCGCAAGCGGAATATTGGCGCTTTGCTCGATGAATGCCGGGCCATTGCCTGGGCCGACACCGATCGCTGGTGTACCGGATGAATAAGCGGCCTTAACCATCGCCGTTCCGCCTGTAGCCAGTATTAAAGCCACATCATTATGCTTCATCAGCTGGTCGGTTCCTTGAATCGTCGGAACCGTCATAACCGCAATGGCACCTTCCGGACAACCTGCCTGCAGGGCCGCTTCATTTATAATTCTCACAGTTTCCAGAATGCTCTTAAGCGCATTCGGATGCGGGGAGAATACAATACTGTTTCCAGCCTTGAGCGCGATCAGCGTTTTATAGATCACAGTAGAAGTCGGGTTGGTTGACGGGATCAAGCCAGCTACAACACCGACAGGCACTGCTACCTCCATGACCTTATGAGCTTTGTCATCCTTTAGAATACCAACTGTCTTCATATCCTTGATTGACTCATACACATGCTTGGAAGCAAATGCATTTTTGACAATCTTGTCCTGCCAGCGGCCAAAGCCCGTTTCCTCATTGGCCATCTTCGCCAGCTTCTCGCGATGCGTATAACCCGCATCTGCGATTGCTTTGACGATTGCGTCTATCTCTTCTTGTGTCATGACGGCCAGCTTAGCTTGCGCCTCTTTGGCTTGCTTGACCAGATTGCGGACTTCTTGAATGGATCTCAGGTCTTTATCCAATGTCTCCATCAATACTCCTTCTCTCTATCCATTTTTAAGAACTGACTTTGTTGTTACCTTTTGTTCGTTTAGCACTGTTCGTGCTGCTTGAACTTTTTGTGCTGTTCGAGTTTTTCGCACTGCTCATGTTAGCCGTGCTGGCGATACTGTTCGAGCTGACGGTACTGCTTGTCATACTGTGACTGCTCGCGCTGGCGGTACTCTTTGTCATGCTCTGGCTGCTAGTACTGTTGGTAATACTTTGACTACTAGCGCTATTGATACTGTTCGTTCCGCTGTTGCTATTGCTGATGCCTGTACTTTTATTGTTCATGCTGCTGCTCGCGGCTTTATTGCTCTTACCATTCTTTGTCTGCTTCACAGACTGTAGAGTAGCGGCCTGTACAGCAGCATTTACTGCTGGAGCCTGCTGAACGGACTTGCTGTCAGTCAGCCTATCGGGCTGGTTGACTACACACGTATCCGGCTTTGCCGCACCCGCAGCTTCACTCCCTGTTGCGGCTTCTATGCTGATCGAGGCAGAAGGTGCCTCCTCGCCTAGCGGTGCGGCTGCATGCGCCCCATCCGTTACTGCGGCTGCAATGGCACGTTCTGCTGCAACAGATGCTGCAGAACGCTCGGATTCAGCCTTTCCCCCGAGGATGACTCCCTCGGCGGCGTCCACCTCCGCTGAACCTTCATCAGCATCGGTTGGACTCACCATTTTAGCAGCGGTCTCTTCATGTAATCTTGCAATCACATGACGGGTGAGCAGCACATTTAATTGTGCCGCCGTCTCCGCTCCCGCTTCCACGGCAGCCTGCACAGCTCCCACATCACCGCTGAGCTTGACAGTTGCCAATCCGCCCTTAATGACCTCTACACCGATACAAGTAACACTTGCAGCCTTTAAGGCAGCGTCAGCAGCGGCAACGGCTCCCAGATAGCCTTTTACCTCTACCAGCCCTAGTGCGCTATTTCTCATCACCGGCTGCCTTAGTAACCTGTCGGATTGTCAGCGACGATTTGGACTGCATCTGCAAATGCATCACATGCAGCTTTGCAGGCGGACTGACTGCCCGTCAGCAGCGCACCGCCAAAGTTTGTTTCAGATGGCGGACCGAAAAAGGCTGCGATGGTCACATCGGCGGCTTTTAACGCCGCATCCAGCGCATACATTGCTTCTAGAGGCGGAGCGATCAAATAAGCGAGCGATTCCCCCTCTTGAATGTTGGCTGTCTGGGACAAATACGTTCCTGTACGGGAAACGCAGTGTGCGAAATACGTAATGCTGTTATCCTCATTGGCACTGACAAAGTGGGCGCCGCTCTCGATAAAATTCACAACCGCATTTAAGCCGCTGCGCACTTCCTCGGGACTTGGCCCAGCCATAATGCCGATCACTTCACCCGCAAGCTTGGTCGAAGCATTAGCAGAACCGGCATACATGCTTTTAGCGTATACCACATCTACTGCTGCTGCTTTGGTTGCTTCATCAAGTGCCGCATAAGTGACATCATCAATGTCAGCGGTGATGATTCCCAAGCTCTTATGATGCGGCTTCAACTCCAGTCGGCTTGCCAGGTCCTGACTGACGTTCGATATCATTTTCATGCCCAATACTGTTGCACGAATCTGTTCGTTTCTCATATGGAGCCTCCTTGCCAT
This sequence comes from Paenibacillus sp. ACRRX, assembly GCF_022346885.1. GTDB lineage: Bacteria > Bacillota > Bacilli > Paenibacillales > Paenibacillaceae > Paenibacillus_B. The sequence goes on along the minus strand of NZ_JAKRNK010000001.1, from coordinate 97,726 downwards.
TTTCTATAATTTCAAGTCAATACCCGATGCTTTGCGATCGATCATCGTCTTAATTAATTCAGCAATATGGGCTCCCGCTTCCACAGCAGGCGTTCCACCTGAGTGAATGTTTGAGATCACGGTACGTCTTGCCTCTGGCATCCCAACAGTTGGCTTATAGGCGATGTATGCACTCATTGATTCTGCCGTAACCAGTCCCGGACGCTCACCAACCAGCAAGCAAATCACATCCGCCTCGGTAACATCCCCGATCACATCCATGGAAGGAACACGACAATGCTTCACAAACAAAATGTTGCCAACATCAAAGCCGTACATTTTGAGACCTTGCGTAATAGCTGGCACGATGTCGCGCAAATTAGCCTCAATTGCTGCCGAGCTCAAACCGTCTCCAACCATCAGCTGTACTTTAGCTTGCTTGGTCGTATGCTTCTTGATCTGTTCAACCGTCTCAGGGGAGAATTGGCGACCTAAGTCTGGCCGTGTAATATATTCATCCTTGTCCCGGCACATCGTCTCCACCGCAACCATGTTCATTTCCTTCACGAACGCTTCAGACACGTAGGAGAAAACGGCATCCTGTGCAGCAGCATGGTCAGCACGGAATCTCAACGACGTAATCGTCTTGTAACGTGGGCCTGCACGCCACACGCCAAGTCGAGCTGGTGTTTTTTCTTTCATTTTCATGTAGCCTTCACGATCTGCAGGTTCGGGAACGAGCAGCAGCTTGCGAAGGTCTATTTCCGTAATATCATCCAAACATTCATCGTTGTCTTCAGACAACGATTCGTGTCCTTGCGTCTGACCTACTTCATGGTTCGCTTTTCCTTGTTCTTGCGCTTCCACCGGCATGCTCGCCTGCATAAGTCCTGCCAATTCTGCTTCTGGCTTCAACGCTTGTGGAGCAGCTGTCGTAGCAGTCGCTGCTTGCTTCTCCCCTGGCGCGCCTCCTACCATTTCATTCAAAATCGATTCAATCATGGATTTCAGGTCTTTTTCGTTCATGTTAGCTACCTCCCTTCCTTATTTCAGAAATACAGACGCGTCGCCGGCTTTTTTAGTCATCTTTCCATTCTCGATGAAGCCCATTTTCTCCATCCATTGTTCAAACTCACGGATCGGGCGCAAACCAAGGAGTTCACGCAGAGTAGCGGTCTCATGATACCCAGTCGTCTGATAATTGAGCATGACATCATCGCCATGCGGAATACCCATAAAGAAGTTGCAGCCTGCCGTAGACAACAGGACCGCCAAATTCTCAAGATCGTTCTGGTCAGCCTTCATGTGGTTTGTATAACAAGCGTCACAGCCCATCGAAATGCCTGTCAGCTTACCCATAAAGTGATCTTCCAGTCCCGCGCGAATAACCTGCTTTGCATCGTACAAATACTCAGGACCGATAAAGCCAACTACCGTGTTTACGAGAAACGGATTATATTTCTTTGCAAAACCATAGCAGCGAGCTTCCATCGTCACTTGGTCGATGCCATGGTGCGCTTCCGATGACAGCTCCGAACCTTGTCCCGTCTCGAAGTACATTACGTTAGGTCCCGCAACCTGTCCTTGACGAAGTACCAGATCCTGCGCTTCTTCAATGGTTGCCGCATCAAAGCCAAACGCCGCGTTGCCTTTTTGCGAGCCGGCAATGGATTGGAAGATCAGACCTGTCGGCGCGCCGCGCTTGACGGCTTCCATCTGTGTCGTTACATGGGCCAACACGCACGTTTGCGTCGGAATCTCCCACTTCTGACGGAATTCCTCAAAGCGCTTCAGCACACGAGTTACGCTTTCTACAGAGTCGTCCACCGGATTAAGCCCCAGCACCGCGTCCCCGATGCCAAAGGTCAGTCCTTCCATCAACGAAGCCATAATCCCATCAGGATCATCGGTTGGATGATTCGGCTGCAAGCGTGCAGACAACGTACCTGCACGACCAATCGTCGTATTTGCGCTGGCTGTAATCCGGATTTTCTTTGCCCCATACATCAAATCGAGATTGGACATGATCTTGCAAACCGCAGCTACCATCTCTGCTGTCAACCCACGAGATACACGCTTGATGTCCGACTCTGTTGTATTTTCATTCAGAATCCATTCCCGCAGCTCTTCTACCGTCCAGTTCTGAATTTCACTATATATACGTTCATTTACCTGATCCTGAATAATACGAGTAACCTCATCCAGTTCATAAGGAACCGCAGGATTGTTGCGCAAATCCGACATTTTTATCTGGGACAGCACCACCTTGGCGGCTACTCGTTCTTCTGAGGAAGTCGCCCCAAGACCAGCTAGCATATCCCCCGATTTTTCTTCATTGGCTTTCGCCATTACTTCCATCAGTGTGTTAAATTGATACACACGGCCAAACAATTTCGTTTTCAAAATCATAAAAGCTCCTCCTTCCAAATCCAGCTCAATTTAATGAAACACTAGCGTCTTAATTACAACGGGCAACACTTTGCCCCCCGCAATCGGCTTGCCAATGTCAATGTAGTCACCATTGTCCACCTGAACGCTATCGATACAAACGACATCTTTTTTATAGTCAAGCAAAGCATACAGCGACTGCCCCAATACCTTCGCCATATCGTGGTGAACGATCACGATGAGCGGATATTCCCGCTCCAACAGCTCCGCCATGCCCTTATACAGTCCACGGGCATACTTCTGCACCTCTTCGAAGCTCGGGCTACTCTTCCCTTCGATCGCAATAGCAACCCGCTGCAGATCGTTGTTTAACTTGAACCAATTCAACTTATCGGCAATGGCCTGTGCCAGCACCTCATCGCTGCCAGATTCATCTGCCCCTGTCAGCTTCAGAATGGGAATGCTTTTGATCGGAAAGCTCTCTTCCGTGTAGGTAATCGTGCTTCCGCTAATCTCCGTTGTATGTGATCCGGCTCCCACGACGGTTGCCCTGATCGTTTCGGCTGAACGCGCTACTGTCATCCGCTGTGTTAATGGAGAGGCGGCAATCGCCCTGCCAAGCAAAATCCCAATGTCTCCATACTGGAACACATCGCCAGAGGCTTCTTGGTAAATGTAATCGGCAACCCCACCAGAGAAGGAAATACACGGTATTGTCCGCTCTAGCTTCAATCCTTTGTTCGTCACAATCGTGTCATAGAAGTCACTTGGCTGACGAAGCCCTACGCTTTCTTCCAGCAGCTTGACCATTTCTCCGATAATCGGCTCCAACTCCAGAGGAGTAACAACCATGCCCAATGCTAGATTGATCCCCCGGCGTTCTGCCAACTGCTTAATCTTCGGTGCAATATACGTAATGGCATGCGTCCTCTGATCCACCTTAATCAAGCGGCCTCCAATATCCAGGCAGCCCGTATCCAGCAGCTCTCCATCCGTAAACAGCGCCAGATTGCTGGTGCCTCCACCAATGTCGATGTTGACAATGGAGGTGTTATGATCTTTGGAGTAGGTATGTGCGCCTGCTCCTTTGGCAGCAATAATGCTTTCCAGATCTGGACCTGCGGTAGCAACCACAAAATCTCCCGCAAAACCGCTTAACGACAACAGCACTTCATTGGCGTTATCCTTACGTGCCGTCTCACCAGTAATGATGACAGCTCCTGTTTGAATCTCTTCCTTTTGAATACCAGCTTTTTGATACTGCTCTACCACAAACGTCTTGATTTGCTGCATATCGATCCGATTGTCTGCCAGCACGGGTGTGAAGCAAATATCACTGCGATATACTACTTCTTTCTCCGCAATCACTAAGCGCGGCACCGAAAAAGCAGAAGCCAGATTCTGAATATGCAGCTTTGACAGCACGAGTTGCGTCGTGGACGTTCCCATATCGATGCCTACACTTAGCAGCTGCTCGTTCACTACTCTCATCCCCCATCGTTTGTTTACACCAAAATGAACACAAAAAGGCTTAAAGTTATAACCACCCCAAATGTGGGACATGGTTTACTCTAAGCCTCGTTGCTTACAGGACTACACCCTTGTAGCCTGATGATTTATTTTTTAAATGTAAACGTAACTGCCGTACCGCTGCTGTTGGACACAATCCCAAGCTTGCCTTTCAGCTTTTCCTTCACGTAACTGCGTACAATCGATAAACCTAAGCTTTTATGCGAACCCTCATCAGCAGCAAATCCAATGCCGTCATCAGCAACCTCCACTGTGACTAAGCCGCCTTCTAAATGCGCACTTACCTTTATCGTTCCATCTGAACAGTCATCAAACGCATGTTCATAGCTATTATGAAGCAGTTCGCTCACAATAAGGGCAATTGCCACCGTACGATCACTGTCCAAGCAGATACTTTGTGCGGCCGATATTTGGATATCTACCGCTTGGCAGTCAACAAAGCAGCGTTGAATGTTCGCAGCTATAAGTCGTATTACATCAAGCAGGTCCACCTGTGCATCGATTTCGGTGGATAACAGTTCATGAGTCGCCGCGATCGCAAGGACTCGGCTGACGCTGTCATTTAAGCATTTTTTAGCTTCAGGACTCTCGCATTGACGCCCCTGTATTCGGAGCAGAGAAGCTACCGTCTGCAAATTATTTTTTACCCGATGATGAATTTCCCGAATGGCCACCGACTTGGATACAATTTCTGCTTCCTTGTCTTTGATCTCGGTCACATCATGCAGAATCACACCTACACAAAGATCTTGCTCTTCTATAAATAACCGTTTTACCTGATAGTAGCGGTCTGCGGCCTTTACATCTGTCGTCAACGGACAACTTGGAGCAACCGAATGCTGCCTCATTACCTCAGCAAACATGGTCTGATCGAGCGACAGATTGTCATAATGTAATCCTTGAATGTCCTCCAAATAACCAAGCTGCCGATAGTACACATCTGCTTTTATATTTTTCAGCTTCAAAAATCCATGCCTGTCGAATACGAGAACAGCATCCTCCAACTGATTGATGATCGAGTCCTTAAAGCGTAGCATCGCGGTCAGCATCGAGGACATCTCGCTATCTTCGTACGGTGTCCCCGTCACCTTGAAATGGGCTTGAATGTTGTCGCTAACATCCTTCTCGTAAATCACGACCGCAATGACACCCTCTTGGTTCTTAATCGGATATACGGTTTGTCTGACCAGATGATTCTCCTGCGTGTTGGCAACGAGCCCCTGAGACATAATGCCTGTCTCCAGCGTCCTTAGGACACCCGGTTCGTTTTCACGCAGTGCTTTTTCCCCCGTAACTGGATGCAAGTACAACGATTGCCCCTCTGTTGGACGGCGGTGATAGACTACGATAGCCTCGCTAGCCACACTAGACAACACATCGATAAATACATCGTCCTGCACCTCTGACATTTCAAAGGATTGCGCAATATTTACGATTCGTTCGATATCCGACTCTGTTAAGCCCGTATGACGATTACACAACTGTTCAATCTGTGCTTTGACATTAGTCATACGAAATGACGATTGTCGTTGCGATTTCGATCATAGGACACCGTCGGTCCATACTTAGTTTTCGCAGGGTCTGATAGGCTTCTTCTTCCGTACAGCCATTTTCCTTCATCAAGATTCCTTTAGCCTTTTCGACTGCTTTGCGCTCTTCCATTTTCTGCGTCAGCTTGGACAAATTCTGTTCAAGCTTGCGTATTTCCCTGCCTTTGGCAATCGTCACTTCAACCATAGGAATAAACGACTTCTCATCAAGCGGCTTCACCAGATAACCAAGCGCTCCGACAGCGGATGCCTTTTCGATTGTTTGTTTGTCGCTGAATGCGGTCAGCAGTACAATCCCGCCCGCCAGCTGTTCTGAAATGATTCGTTTACCCGCCTTTAGACCATCTAGAATGGGCATTTGCACATCCATGATCACCAAGTCGGGCAGATGCTTTTTACATAATTCGATAGCCTCAAAGCCATCGGAAGCTTCGCCTACAACATTGTAGCCCGCCTCTTCCAGCATCTCACGAATATCCATCCTTGTAATAGGTTCATCGTCGACTATTACAATTTTTCCATTCATGTGTCACGCACCTCGTTGTCTGCCGTATTTGCTTGTCCCTTGAACGCCCCTTAGGAGGATGTCATTACGCTTCCAAATAATGTTGAAGCGCCTCTACGCCTATGTCCTCTATCGTTGAGACCTCAAAAATCGCTTCTACACCCGCCGCCTGTAAATGTGCTCTCGCTTGTGCCACCTCATCACGGGATTGTGCCAGTTCTACTTTTGTCACAATTCCAATCACCGGCTTGGCAAAAACGGTAGCAAAAGCAGGCGGGAAATAACTTTCTTCCTTCGTGCAATCTTGCACAAGCCCAATCACGTCTGCATCGACACTAGAGACAAGCAGCATCTTGTACAAATAACGATTCTCGATGCACTCCCCCGGCGTATCGATCGCTTGCTCGAAGCTCTCGACAGCCTGTGTCTTCTTATAAGCAATTGCCTGACCGTGCAGCTTCTGGCACAGTGTTGTCTTACCTGAGCCTGTGCTTCCGGCAAAAATAATTTTCTTCATCGCAGCTTCTTCTCCTACGTTCTCGTAATCTTCGCAGCCGAGAAGCCAATAATATGTTGTAGTCCCAGCAGGACTTCACTTACTGCGGATTCGACGGATGATACATCCCCCGTGACAACCAGAGATCCGCTGAATCGGTCAACAAAGCCAATCTGAACGCCAGCCGCCTTCGTTGCAATATCAGCCGCAATAATAGAAGCCTCACTTGGCGTAATGGTCATAATGCCGATGGCATCCTTTGCCTCGCTTCCCAATCCGAGCTTCTTGTAAATGTCCGGATTCGGATTCGCGATAATATGAGCCAGCGTAACCTGTTTACCAGGCACATATTCTTGAATAACTCGTTGTTTCTCATTGTGTTGGTCCATACTCTCATCCCATCTCATGTCAGTGACACTTGAAATAGCTGTAAAAAAACATAAAGACCCCTTAAAAGTTCACACGGAAATTTTAAGAAGCCTCTTCGCTTTTATTTGTATGCAACACGCCGTTGTGTTACTTTTACTATATTTTAACCTGCAAGCGTTGTCAATATCATTACATCTGAAACTTCATTCCAATTTATGATTGATACATTTTGTTCAAAATTTCAACGACGTCTGCAGCAGTAGCTACACGTGGGTTAGTGGCCGTGCATCCGTCTTGCAATGCGCCTTCTGCAATGGCCCCGCGCATCTCTTCCAGCGCTGCTCGTTCCACGCCGCACTCTTGTAGTGTCTGCGGCATTTTTAATTGCTTCTGCAACTGCTTGATCGCTTGAATCAGACTGCGCACGCCGCTCTTGGCATGTGGTGCATTCAATCCCAATATGCTGGCGATTTCCGCGTATCTAACCGCTGCAGCGTTGCTCTCTTCTTTACCGTAACCCGGCTTGTAGTCTGCATTATAGGCAATGACATGCGGCAGCAGCAGCGCATTCATGCGTCCGTGCGCAATCTTGAATTTCGCTCCGGCCACATGTGCAATTCCATGGTTAAGCCCGAGCGACGTAATATTAAACGCCATCCCTGCCAGGCAAGAGGCATTGTGCATTTTCTCGCGTGCCTCTAGATCGTTGCCATCCTGATAAGCACGTGGCAAATAAGCCAATACGAGTTTGATCGCCTTTTCCGCCAATGCATCGGAAATATCGTTTGCTTTGGTAGACACATATGCTTCAATAGCATGTGTCAGTACATCCATGCCCGTATCAGCAGTGATGAAGTCTGGCACACTTTTGACCAGCTCTGGGTCCAATATTGCTTCTTGCGGCAGCATGTCATCGGAAACCAAAGGATATTTAATATTTTTCTCTTTGTCGCTGATGACGGAGAAGGATGTCACCTCTGAGCCTGTCCCGCTAGTTGTCGGAATGGCTACAAATGGCATGTCATGCTGATCCAGCAATTTGTGGGCGAACAGCTTCATTGCCTTAGCTGCATCTATAGCAGATCCACCACCAATTGCAATCATCAGGTCCGCTTGAAACGCGCCGAGCGCTTCCACACCTTCTGTCACAATCTCAACGGGAGGATCTGGAACAATGTTGCTGAAAATGTATTGTTCGTTGCTGTCATGCAGTCGTTCGAACAGCAGGTTAATCATCCCCGACTTCACCATAAATGGATCTGTGACTACGAAGATCCGTCTATTTCTCCACTCTGACAGGCGATCCAGTGCACCTTGCCCCAGATAGATGTCCGTTTTCATTGAAATTTTGTCCATGTAAGGCACCTCCATGAAATTATTGGAAACAAAAAAAGAGACTTTCAAAGGGATACGTTCCCTTCAAAAGCCTCTTTGCTTGTATTATCATGTGCACGCCATTGTGCAGCAATCATTAAATTGTCTATCTCAACTGTACACTGTAACACCGATATTCGTCAACCGAATCTCAACTGCTACGCAATAGCATATAGGTGATGTTGTATAAAAAAGGGCATGCACACCATTGTGCACCTTGTTCTTCTGCCTTGAAGAACCTCCCGCTTGACAAGCTATACTCCATTGTACAAGTTCGGCGGCGAGCACCTGGCCTTGCTAACATCAGTGTCAGCAGCCTGCTTACAACGTAAAAAAGCCTAGCGAGGCATCAATCGTCACTAGACTTGTAAACTAGTCACTTTCGCCTCGAAATGACTAGCCAGACAAAGTTACTAGGCAAACGACCTGACTTAAGACCGAATATTCGATCTATTACAGTGGCGGGACCGTGTTGGATTTGCACCAAACTTCCATTACCTATAACTTTTTCTATTGTACACGACGTGAATGGGCGTCCATTCGACATTATTATAGCACAATCCAACAGTTTGGCAATATGTAACGGCATAAAAGAGGTTATTAAAATTGCTGAATACAAACGGAGGCGATTAACATGTAAGCATCAGCCATCCAAACTGATTGCACTTCTCTGTAAACATGAATACACCAACTTGACCATTAATGATAACTTAAAGGAAAAAATTGGTATACTCAACAGAGAGATGAGTTCTGTTCCTTGATTACCCCAATTACTTCTATTTACATAAACATAACAGCCTTCCTAAGCTCAAATCAGTACCAACTTTGCTTCTCCAGTTCTGTCACCCTGTGTGATTGTCATATGAATAACTAGACAACCTTCTTCATTCTATGCCCGATGGGAAAGGAGATTTGATGTGGATGCCGCTGTGTTGATGCGTATTTGGCGTGGGGGCTGGGTAACATTTTTACTTGTCTCTGCTTTAGTTGGCAGTTATTTTATCCTTCCGCTTATCTACCCGTTTCTATTCGCTTGGCTTATTGCACTGATGCTGAACCCACTCGTCAACGGCATGACGGATAAGCTGCGCATTCCGCGTTGGCTTAGTGTAACAATTGCATTGACGGTATTTATTACTGGTATGCTTACTGTAGCAGCGGCTGTCGTGACGCGTATCGTCAAAGAGATCATTACGCTGTCCCAGACGATTCAACAATATTTGGATGTATGGCGGTCTATTTTTATAAATCTGGTGGACAATGAAGAGGTACAATCCTTTATACGAACGATTAATTCCTTATATGTGGACAATCCAAACATCCAAGATACGATTAACAGCAACATCAAAAAAACGACGGAAACCGTTACAGATACAATTACCTATTTGGTCAGTAGTTTCCTAAACGGTATCGTCCTCTTCTTATCCAGCCTGCCTAATATCGCGACTATTTCTGTTGTGGTCATATTAGCAGCCTTCTTTATTAGCAAGGATTGGAAGAGGTGGATCGTAATCGCTGCTGATCTCATACCCGAACGTGTCCGCAAGCCGATTCGTACTATTTGGTCCGATTTAAAAAAAGCATTGTTTGGTTACTTGCGTGCGCAATTTATTCTTATCACGATTACCGCTGTTGTTGTCATTACCGGATTGTTGATCATCCAAGTTGAGTATGCGGTTACGATCGGTCTTTTGATCGGCTTCGTTGATCTGCTGCCGTACCTTGGCGTCGGTGCTGTCATGGTGCCTTGGATTGCATATTGCTTCTTGACGGGGAGTTCGTCAACAGGGATTGGTCTCTCTATCCTGTACGGCATCGTCCTAGTTGCACGACAGATTATGGAACCCAAGGTACTTGCTTCTAGCGTGGGCCTTGATCCCCTAGCCACTCTCATCGCTATGTTTATGGGGTTAAAATTATTTGGTGTGCTCGGGATCATTATCGGCCCCGTTTCTCTGGTATTCATTTCCGCCATTTACCGTGCGAATGTGTTCCGCGATTTAAGAAATTATGTGATAACTGGCAGGCGATAGTCATCGTACCTGTTGTATGTGTAAGTTTTTATGACCTACAATGAGCTATTCTTAGCAATTGATCCTGCGTATGTGCAGCTGCTGCAAATGGCGCTACGAATTTCAGCGTTGCCTACATGAGCTGTTTTCTAAGGCGATTACGACAACCTCCCAACGCTTTTTACCTGTTTCATGCCTAAATGGGGACCAAAAAGAGGATTAGATTGTACGCAGTACAATCTAATCCTCTTTTCACTTCGAGCTGTAATAGCCATTTACACTTAGAAACGGCGAAATGTAATGATATCACCGTTTTTCATCTTCTTCTCAATCCATTTTAACAAGTAATGCCGATAGATGGGACGTGTTAACGGAAATACAAGCGTAAAGCCGATAATATCCGAAAAGAAGCCTGGCGTTATAAGCAATACGCCTCCTGCCAGTATACACAATCCGTCGATCATGACGCGGCCTGGCACTTGTCCTGCCTGCATCTGCTGCTGCGCATCCTTCAGCACCTGTCTGCCTTCGTAACGGGCGACTACAGCACCAATAACCCCAGTCAGCAGTATTAAGAGTAGTGTGTTCCAGCCTCCAACCCAACCGCTCATCAGGATAAATCCGTAAATTTCAAGCGCCGGTATAACGGTTAATACAACAAGCAACCATAACATGTCCATTCCACCTTTCCAAACCCGCCTTCGGCACAATTAATCAGACAGACTAGCTGCTTGTCGGCAAAGCTCTCAACTCCTGCAGCAGCTTCCATATGTCGGGCTGAGCGCGGTCAAATCTCGTCAGATGCCAGTCCTCGTTCACCCATGCATGTGTCGTGCCCCCTTGAACCAGCAGTTCCCCCGTTGGTTCACTGATCCAGCCGTTACCACTGAGTTCATCTGCGAGAGGCCGCTGCACACGGCAGACTACGGATTGGAATGACATCCGAATCGGACTGCAATCCTGCAGCCGTGTATATACAGCAACCTGATCATCATACACAGCAGGCTGCTTGTACGACACTTGCAGATCTGTAACTGGCAATAGCAGCCCTTCTGTCTCCAAAGCCTTATAATTAATACCTAATGATCTTATCCATTCTGTACGTCCGACTTCGAACCAGGTTACATAATTGCCATGAAAAACAACACGCATACTATCCGTTTCTTGATAACGCACTCGAAGTATATGCCCATACCACGGTGTTAATGCTGACGGACAAGCAGCAAATTTAGGCTCTGACACCCTAATTTCCCCTTTCCGAATACAACAAAAGCAATGGTATGAACCATTGCTTTGTGTCTATATATTAGCCTATTGGCTTCCTTGCGGAAAATGACTATTTGCAGCTTGTGCCGATCTGCGTTACTTTAACCAGGTTAGTGGAGCCTGCGCATCCAACTGGAACACCTGCCGTAATTACAACAAGATCACCTTCAGCTACAAGACCTGTATGCAGGCCGCCTTTAAGTGCTACATCAAACATTTCGTCTGTGTTAGTAGCTGGCTCGCCTTTAACAGGCACTACGCCCCAAGTCAATGCCATAGCGCGCATCACTTGCTCAGATGCTGTTACTGCAATAATTGGTGCTTTAGGGCGATACTTGGACACCATACGAGCTGTATAACCCGTTTGTGTAGATGTAATGATTGCTTTTGCGTCCAGGTCGAGTGCAGAGTTGGCTACAGCTTGGCTGATCGCGTCCGTTACCGTTACCTGTTGTTTCATGCTTTGTTTTGTCAAAATCTCACGGTATTCCAATGCGGATTCTGCTTTCTCAGCGATACGGGACATCGTCAATACAGATTCTACTGGATATTTACCAGCAGCTGTTTCGCCGGACAACATGATTGCGTCTGTGCCATCAAAAATTGCATTTGCCACGTCACTTGCTTCTGCGCGTGTTGGACGTGGATTGCGCTGCATGGAATCCAACATTTGTGTTGCTGTGACAACCGGCTTGCCTGCAAGATTACACTTCTGAATCATCAGCTTTTGAGCCAATGGTACATCTTCAGCTGGAATCTCAACACCAAGGTCACCGCGGGCAACCATCAGGCCGTCAGACACTTCCAAAATTTCATCCAAGTTGTCAACGCCTTCTTGGTTTTCAATTTTCGAAATGATTTGGATGCTGTCTCCGTTGTGCTCTTTAAGCAGTTTACGGATTTCCATCACATCACTTGCTTTACGAACGAATGAAGCCGCGATAAAATCAACGCCTTGCTCAATACCAAAACGGATATCGCTAGCATCTTTCTCCGTAATACCTGGCAAGGAAATGCTTACGCCAGGAACGTTAACGCCTTTTTTGCTCTTAATTGTACCACCGTTGACGATTTTGCACTTGATTTCAGTACCTTGTACGTCTACAACAGTCAATCCGATCAAACCATCGTCGATCAAGATTGTAGAACCGACTTCAACATCTTGCGGCAGCTCGTTATATGTAACCGAAATACGGTCTTTGTCCCCAAGAATCTCTTCAGTCGTTAATGTTACGAATTCGTCTTGAACGAGTTCAATCGGCTCTACAGCCAATTTACCTGTACGAATCTCAGGACCTTTAGTATCCAAGAGAATCGCTACTGTTTTGTTCAATTCTTTGGAAGCTTGACGGATATTCGTAATACGGTTGCCGTGCTCTTCAAAGTCGCCGTGTGAGAAGTTCAAACGTGCAACGTTCATGCCGGCCATAATCAATTGCTTTAACTTGTCCAAGGACTCGCTGGAAGGACCGATGGTACATACAATTCTAGTTTTGCGCATTCTGGGTTTCCTCCAATTATTAGGCTCTCTAGTATCTCTAAAACATCTACAATTCTTAATGGTTCTCAACTAATTAATTTACTATAACGTGCGGCATTTGTATATGAGGATCATCATATTATAAAGTTTTACCAATTTCATGCACGATTATATATGATTATTGTTAGCTGAGATCCACTGTTGCAAACTTGCCAATTTTGCGGAACTTGTTATAACGATCTTCACGCAGTTCGTCCGCAGACATCTCCATCAATTCGGACAAATGCTTGCAGAGCGCAGCCTTTACACTTTCGGCGGTATCCGCAATATTCTTATGTGCACCGCCTGGCGGCTCAGGGATAATTCCCTCAATGATTTCCATCTCCAGCAGGTCGTCACCTGTAATCTTCATCGCTTCGGCAGCTTGATCGGCCTTAGACGCATCCTTCCATAAAATAGAAGCCGCGCCATTCGGCGAAATAACCGAATAAATGGCATTCTCCAGCATAAGAACGCGGTTGCCTACGCCAAGCGCAAGTGCACCACCGCTGCCCCCCTCACCAATGACAACACACACGACAGGCACGCCAAGCATAGCCATATCCCGCAAGTTGCGGGCGATAGCCTCTGATTGGCCTCGTTCTTCGGCTGTATTGCCTGGGTATGCGCCCTTTGTATCAATAAATGTGATAATCGGACGCTTAAACTTGTCTGCTTGCTGCATAAGGCGAAGCGCCTTGCGGAAGCCCTCTGGATGAGGACTGCCAAAGAAGCGTGCAATGTTCTCCTTTGTATCTTTCCCGCGTTGATGCCCAATAACAGTTACCGCCAAGCCATTAAGACGGGCAAGTCCACCAACAATGGCAAGATCATCGCCATACAAGCGGTCACCGTGCAATTCAACAAAATCAGTAAAGATATGAGATATAAAATCAAGCGTCGTTGGACGCTGGTGATGGCGTGCGAGATGCATCTTCTGTGATGGAGAAATACTTGTATATATCTCCTCCGCTATCTTCTGATAACGTTCTTCGAGACGTGCGATCTCCTCAGAGAAATCAATATGCTTCTCTTCCCCGAATCGCTTCAACTCTTCAATCTTCTGCTTGAGCTCGACTAACGGCTGCTCGAATGAAAGTTCACCCTTCATGGGACATCTCTCCTTTCACCGTATGCAATTCGATAAGTTTCGTAAGCGATTGACGCAAATCTTTGCGTGCTATAACCATATCCAGTTGGCCGTGCTTCAAATTAAACTCGGCTGTCTGGAATTCATCAGAAAGCTTCTGACGAATGGTCTGTTCAATAACGATGCGGCCTGCAAAGCCAAATGCTGCCCCTGGCTCGGCCACAATAATATCACCCAGCATGGCAAAACTAGCGGACACACCGCCATACGTAGGGTCCGTAATAACAGAAATAAATAAACCGCCTTGATTCTGGAACTTAGCTATTGCCGCGCTTGTCTTTGCCATCTGCATTAAGCTGAGAATTCCTTCTTGCATACGCGCTCCGCCAGATGTGGAGAATATAAGAAGCGGATACTGTTTCAGCATCGCCATCTCGACTGCTCGTGTTACTTTTTCACCTACAACAGAACCCATGCTGCCGCTGAAAAAGTCAAAGCTCATGACAGCTACCACAACCGGAAAACCGCCAATTGTTCCTTCTCCCGTAACTACAGCTTCCGAGAGATCGGACTTGCTTTGCTGTTGTTCTAGTTTCTTCGTATAGCCAGGAAATTGCAGCGGGTCCTCGGGGGCAATGTCGATGTCGAATTCAAAGAAACGACCCTCGTCCAATGTCATTTGAATGCGCTCGTAAGCACTTAGACGCATATGATGCCCGCACTCGGAACATACTTTCAGGTTCTTTTCAAGCTCTTTATAATACTGAATATTGCCGCACTTGGGGCATTTGTTCATTATACCTTCAGGTATTTCACGCTTAGGTCGATTATCATCACGCACGGATGGAACCGTTGCATACTTTTTCTTTTTCTGAAACAAGTCTTTGAACACCCGTTACACCTCTTTGAGCGTGATAGTCTGCTTTAGACGCCAACGAACCAACGCTTGTCCACAAGCTGTTCGTATGATATCCAGACAACAAAAAGCGGCTGTCTGAACCTTGTTGCGTTCATCAAGCAGCCGTATTACGCATGCAGAATCGAATTAAGAACTTCTTGTACTTCTTCTACCTCACCGGAAGGCACCAGCACTTCAAATTGCTGCTTGGAAAGATGAATGGGACGTACTCGAATAAGGAATCCCTCTTCCGTCAGTCTTGCAAGTATCATGTCTGCGATTTTGGCAGTCGGAGCGATGTAGATAACCGTCCACATTCGCGGAGACCCCCCTAACGTTCCAATAGAGCTGTGTATAATGCCATTATGATAACATAATTGCCATTTTCATAGCAACCAAATCCATGGAAGCAGCAATGCTTCTTAGAGAATCTAAGCTCTTGATTTCGACGCTAAACGGCGTTCAACGCCTTTTTTCTTGCCTTATTCAGCTCGACATGTCAGGTATAAATTATTTTTCACGAATAAAATATGAAGATTTTTATGAATCAATGAGGGCGAGTGAAGACACATCACAGCGGAAGAAATAGCGAGATCAGTTCACTGGGAATGTCTTCACTGAGGACCTGCTGTCAGGCGATAATTATCAAAATTACTCAACTTAGCTATCCACACGATCAATCGTATCGTATATCGTAGCTTTCGTATCCTGATGCGCGATTCGCGACGAAGCTGCTGCTGCAATACCCGCCACTAGATCATCCAGAAAGACATGTATTTGCTGTTTATGATTGTTCAGGTGCCGAAGAATACCTATTTTGGTTTTATCCAAATAACCAAAGCTTGTCAAGCCAATCGTCCCATATACCCCCGTTATGCCTAACGCCAGCGTCTCATCCACACCATATAACGATTCATCCGCCTCCAGCATGGACTGCAGGGGTTCAGGCAATTGTTTCCTTTCGGCCATTACATCTAATGCAATACCCGTCATCAGCGTATACTGCACTTCACGTTTATGAAGCACCGCCTTAACACTTTCCAAGCACTCTTCCACCTTTAATGTCGCATTGTAAGGCTTCTGCAGCTCAAATGCAATCTCAGCTATCGAAAGCAGTGATACCCCACGTTGTTCCAGCCACTGCGCTGCTGCATCATATGTCACAGGCGCTCCCTCCATTCTCCCGATACGACAGTCTTGTCTTCTCATATAGGGTGTATCTACATGATATGCTCAAGGTGCAGGAAGGGTGAATAGCTTTACGAAAAAATAATGTAACATCCATGAAAACAAGAAGATTGTATCCGTCGTACGCACAGCTTTGTAAAGGTTAGCATGCTGAAATGCCGCTTATCACGTTGTAAGCGCAGTACCCCGGATACATATTGCAGCACCATAAGATAAGCTGTAGAGATGCAGATCAGCATGCGCGTATACTATGCCCAACGACTAACACCTGACAAATGTGTTAGCCGCTGGACTCGGCTAGACTAACGTACACGCACAGACCCTTCACCCAGCATCGTTTCGACGCGCCTGAACAACTCAGGCGAAGGCTTGACAGCATAAGCGCTGCTCAAAGCCCGCAGCTGCTGCTCGCGCTCGTAGAAGAGCACGGTTGAGAGCGGTCCCGGATGCGCTTGAATGAGCTGCTTCAGCTCATTCAACAGCTCAGGCCGTTCATGATCGGCCGTGATCTTGATGTACACGCGCTGGCTCTGCCTCGCGCGTGCATCGTCGCGCTCAGGCAGAGCTGCGCGTGACGCCGCCTGCGGCGCTGGAGCCGCCTGTATCGCAGCAGCGCTGCTCCCGGTCCCGCCCGCCCTGCGCGGGGCTGCGCCAGCGTCACGGCGTGTGCGCGCGCGGCTCGCAAGCTGCGCGACCGCCTGCGGCTCCAGTGGCGCAACTTCATGCGCCAAGAGCTTAAAGTCGTCATCCTGCTGCTGCACTTTCGCCAGCACAGCTACAAGCGCTCCTTTCGAGATAAGCGGCTTGGCCCGCCGCCATACTTCAGGAAACAGCACAACCTCAGTTCGCTCAATCCGATCTTCCAGACCGATAAACGCCATAGGCTTGCCTTTCTTTGTCATAATGACTCGTTCGGATACAACCATACCTGCCACCACGCACTCACTCTCATCCACCGCGTCATGCAGGTCCACGATACGATCCGCGTCAGCATGCTCTAGCAGTTCTACGTAATCATCAAGCGGATGCCCGGATAAATACATCCCCAGCAATTCCCTCTCCAGTTCAAGCTGCTGTGTCATCGTAAAGGGCTGTACACTCGGATACTCAATCGATCGATTGTTTACCTCTACGAAATTAAACAATTGGATCTGTAAATCTTCACGTTCCTTGCGCCATTTCACTGCTGCTTCAAGCGTCTCGTCAAGCATCGCCAGCAGCTGTGCCCGGTGACCCGGCAAGCTGTCCATCGCCCCTGCCTGAATAAGAGATTCAATGACGCGGCGGTTGCACACCCGCAAATCAACCCGCTTGCAGAAGTCATGCAGATCTTGATACGGCTGCTCCGCTCGCTCGCGAATCATGCACTCGATCGCCGTAGTTCCGACGTTCTTGATTGCTGCGAGGCCGAACCGGATAGCATCATGAACAGGCGTAAACGTAACGTTACTCTCATTAATATCTGGTGGTAAAACATCGATGCTTGTCCGTCTGCAATCCTCAATGTATTCAGCAGTCTTACGATGGTTGCCCATATTCGCTGTCAGCATGGACGCCATAAATTCAGTCGGGTAATGTGTCTTCAAGTATGCCGTTTGAAATGCCAACACGCCATAAGCTGCCGCGTGCGCACGTGGGAAACCGTAATCAGCAAATCGTACGATCATATCATATACACGGTTCGCTTCTTCTTTCGTGTAACCTTGTCCAAGACTGCCTTCTACAAAATGAGCCCGTTCCTGATCAAGCACTTCACGCTTTTTCTTGGAGACAGCTCGCCGAAGCAAATCGGCCTCGCCAAGCGAGAAGCCCGCCATCCGGGAAGCAATATGCATGATCTGTTCTTGATACACAATAATCCCGTACGTGTCCTTTAAAATAGGTTCCAGATCCGGATGAGGATATTCCACTGGCTTGCGACCGTGCTTGCTCTGAATAAAATTCGGAATAAACTCCATCGGTCCCGGACGATAGAGAGCCAATACGGACACGATATCTTCGAAACCGGAAGGCTTCAGTTCGCGTAGTACTTTGCGAACTCCTGTCGACTCCAATTGAAACAAACCGGTTGTATCTCCCCGTCCGAGCAGTTCATAGGTCCGCTCGTCTTGATCGTCAACACGGTTCAAGTCAAGCGCCTCTCCCGACTTCGCCTTGATCCATTCGAGCGTACGCTCGATAATGGACAATGTACGCAATCCAAGAAAGTCCATCTTCAACATACCGATGGCTTCCAGATGCTCCATCGAATACTGCGTTAATGCTGTGTGCTCCGTACCTGCTTGCAACGGCACGAAGTGTGGCAGTGGTTCGGGGGCGATGACTACCCCTGCGGCATGCGTTGAGGCATGTCGGGGCATACCCTCGACTTTAATTGCCATCTCTATAAGCTCACGAATACGAGGTTCCTTCTCGCACCATTCACGTAATTCACTGCTGACTCTCATCGCTTCCGTAAGCGTCATGCCCAGCTGATTTGGAATGAGCTTGGCAGCACGGTCCGTATCGCCGTATGATACATTCAACGCGCGTCCCACGTCTCTTACCGCTGCTCTTGCGGCCATTGTCCCGAACGTTATAATCTGCGCAACGCGGTCGTGTCCGTACTTGTCGGACACGTATTGAATAACCTCGTCTCTGCGCTCATCGTTGAAGTCAATGTCGATATCCGGCATCGTGATCCGTTCCGGATTGAGAAACCGTTCAAACAGCAGCTTATGCTTCAACGGATCAACATTTGTAATCTTGAGCGTGTACGCTACCAGACTACCGGCGGAAGAGCCCCTTCCAGGCCCAGTCATTATCCCTGATTCGTGTGCATAACGAATAAAATCCCACACAATCAGAAAATAGTCCGAGAAGCCCATCTGCTCAATCGTACCCAGCTCAAAGGCAAGCCGTTCATGTGCCGACTGAACAAAGGCCTCTTCTTCCCATTCGGATAAGTGCTGATAGCGTTCTAACAATCCTTGTTCACACAGTTCACGCAAATATTGACCTGCAGCAAGGCCTTCCGGCAACGGCTGGAACTCCGGCAGCACCGAATGCCCGAACTCTAACTCCACGTTACATGCATCCGCAATCCGGCTTGTATTGTGTATCGCCTCTGGTACATGCGCAAACAAGGCGTTCATTTGCTCGCCATTCTTAAAATAAAGCTGATTAGATGCAATACGCAATCGCGTCTCATCTTCTACCGTCTTGCCCGTGCCGATACAAATGAGCACATCCTGCATCGCAGCGTCTGCTTCCTCTATATAATGGACATCGTTAGTGCATACCAACGGAATATTAAGCTCGCGGGCCAGATCAATTAAGCCGATGTTGACTTTCTTCTGCTCCACTAAGCCATGGTCCTGAAGCTCCAGATAAAAGCCATCCTTAAATATATCTTTATATCTCAATGCAGCTTCTCGTGCTTCATCCATGCGGTCGTGCAGCACGTGCTGTGAAATTTCGCTGCCTAGGCAGGCACTGGTACAGATTATACCTTCACCATATGTTCGAAGCGTGTCCATATCTGCACGCGGCTTATAATGAAAACCTTCCAGATGGGCGATGCTTGATATCTTCATTAGATTCCGGTAACCCTGCATCGTCTTTGCCAACAAAATAAGATGATAGATCGGCTGGTCCTTACGCGACACCCGCTCCGTCAAGGCACCAGTCGTTACATAAGCCTCCATCCCGATAATCGGCTTGATTCCGTGCTTCTGACACGCCCGATAAAAGGCAATTGTGCCGTACATGACGCCATGGTCGGTAAGGGCAAGCGCCTTCATGCCATTCGCAGCTGCCCGCTCCACCAACGATTCAATACGTGCAGCTCCATCCAGCAAGCTGTATTCGCTGTGCACGTGCAGATGTACAAATTCATTCATGCGCTTCACTCCATTCCATTCCGTGTAACTTTCCATACTATTCTTTGCCTAACCGAACATACTTTCGTCTTTCATTGTATCATATTTTGAGCTAGAAAACCTATACATGTACAAGGGGCTAGTTTGTCCATTGCCTTTACTCCACACGTAAGAAAGGAGCATCACGATGGGAACTTTTTTGTCTAAAGCTATCATCGACTTCGGCATCGCATTTGGTGTTGTGCTCGGCGGCTCGTTGCTTGGAGGTATCGCAAGTGTTATCGCCCTGCAATCCCCTGCCGAGACGATGAAACATATTGCGGAGCATATCAAAATATGGGCCATCGTCGTTGCTGTCGGCGGAACCATCGATCCGCTGCGCGTCATTGAGTCTAATTTTTGGGTCGGAAACTTGTCGCCTGTATTTAAACAGCTGATGTTTATCCTTGTCTCATTTCTCGGCGCGCATCTCGGGACAGAACTTGTCCAATGGATGTGCAGGGCAAGGGGGTAAGCAGCATGCACCCTCGCAATTGGATTCGTGATGGAGCTGTTGTATTCGTAGGGATGATTATTGGGACATGTGTCTATCATGCAGTCTTTATGCACCAGATAGACGAACTTGTCATGCGGAACCTTGACCTACAGGACCAGCTTTCTCATTTTCGCTCGGAAAACGAGGACCTAATCCGCTACAAAAATCGCGCTACTGTTATTAAAAGTATTTCCATTCATATTTATGGACCAGGCAGTAAAGATGACATTCCACAATCAGATGAGACTGAGCTCCGTAAACGACTATCCCGTGATCTCGCCGGACTTAAAGGACGCAATGTCTTTCAGATTGACGAGTATGCAAAACTGGTAGAAGGCCTTCTGACACGCAAACTTTATACCGATATTCAAGCTCGTGACTATGTTGTCTCTCTGCGCACGATGCTCGTAACAGAAGGCGTACTTCATGTGTGGGTAGATGTAAAATCTCACGTGCCATCTGCACCCTAATAATAGGTTCAGGTGACGATATTTGCAGCAGCGTAAGGAAAGCGTGTAATCCTTCTAGAATGGAAACCTTTTATGCTTCACGGCTCAACACATGAATTCGGATAGGCTCTTCTCTCACATTATGGTAATATAGGATTAACATTATGGACCATTATCCTAGTCAGCAGGAAGGAGCGACGTGCCCGTCATGTACGTGATTCAACTCATTCTTACTTTACTGATCTGCCTTGCCTCTATAAGCTCCGTCTTCTTCAGCTTCCGCTCAAGACGATCAAAGAACGTGCTGCAGCGCGGGTTATTCGCAGCAAGAACTAACATTTGTATGGGATTACTGCTTATTCTCATCGCGGTGTTTCAGATGACGATGTTTACAGGTTCAACCCTAAGAGTCATCATCGGGGCCATATTGCTCGCACTCGGCGTCTTCAATTTGTTTGCCGGGCTGCGCAATCATGGACATTTTAATCGTCTCTTGGCCCATGAGGGGACCAAATAACAAATAAGCGTACAGTCTGCACCGTCTCCTGTGTCAGCACTGTACGCTTTTTTATGTACGAGTCAGCAATCCTATCCCAACACTGCCGCTTTCATTTTACGAACCAACATTTCAGCAGCCTGTATTAATCATGATCAATAGACTGCGCCGTCATCATCGCCTTGGCAACAAGCTGATCTTGAAGTTTCATCTCGATCTCAAGCTTGCAAAATTTACGGCTCATCTCAATAAATCTCGGGCGGAGAATGACGATATCTTCAATCTGAATCGGACGGACGAAGTAGCTAGTCATATTTTCCATAATATGATCATGAACGCGCATATCTTTCACTGCACGCAAGGCGGCATTAGCCATAATGGACAATATTATACCTTCCGATACCGCACCAAGACCATTAACCATCTGTGGTGTTATAACACCCTGAAAGTACAGCATACCATCGTCGTTCCGCAATTCTTCAAACCCATTCCAAATCAGGTCCTCGAATGTCTCACCTAATTGAGGTTCTTTTCGTGCATCACGCATAGCCTGCAGAACCTCTTTGCGAGTTATGACGGCAATCAGCTTCCGATTCCGGTCAATCACCGGCAGCAGTTCAATGCCTTCCCATACCATCGTGTGAGCCGCTGAAGCAAGCGTAGTTGTCAAGGAAGCCGTAATAGGATGGCGTGTGTACAGCTTATCTATCGTCTGGTCTTGCTGTGCACCTGCAATATCCTTGTACGCGATCATGCCCAAGACTCGATTCCATTCATCTACGATAGGGAATCGATTATGCCCCGTTTCTTGCTGCAGCTTTCTGAACTGCTCAACTGTACTATAAGAACGCATAATCGCAACTGGTGCCTTTGAGCCTACAATATCTTCAACAAGCATAATCTTCTTTTTAATAAGTCGGTCAAACAGCGCACGGTTAATCATAGAAGCCACCGTAAACGTGTCATGCTTCGAGCTGATAATCGGCAGATCAAGCGTATCTGCCAGCATCTTTACTTCCCTGCTTGTGCCAAACCCGCCTGTAATCAATACGCCAGCGCCATGCTGGAGAGCTAGACGATGCGCATCCTCTCGGTTTCCGACAATAAGCAGACTTCCAGCATCAATGTAACGTTCCATCGCGTCCATTTTCATTGCACCGATGACATATTTATTTAACGTCTTAGATAGTCCCCTCAGTCCACCAAGAACGTGTCCCTCTACGATGTCCACAACCTCAGTAAAAGTAAGCTGCTCTGACAAGTTGCGAGGCTTCTTCTCGACCCTTACTGTACCTATCCGCTCCTTCGTGATAACAAGGCCGACGCTCTCCGCTTCCTTTACAGCACGGTATGCCGTTCCTTCACTTACCTGCAGCTGCTTGGCCAGCTTACGCACCGATATCTTTGTGCCTGGCTTCAAGCTCTCAATATGATGGAGTAGCTGTTCATGCTTCGTGACCGTTGCGTCATGCATATCCATCTGTTACACCCCAATTCTCCGAACTGTCCTAATCTGTAGTCATTGTATCACAATCATTCCCATTTGTGCAAAACAGGAATACGGTTAAAATTCAAGTACTCGCCTCCTCTTTTAGTACATAAAAAGAGTCCTAAACCCACTAGATCTAGTGGGTTTGAAGACTCTCTTTCATCTACATTTACATATTTTCTGAGATAGGCTTGTATTCAAGTCTACTACTTAGCAGATATCACACTTCCGCTTGTGCTGTCTTTCTCCTGACGCTTTGACTTCTTCGAACAAAGAGCAAAATACATCCAGCTGCAGAACAGACTTGAGAACAAGTAAATACACAATACGCCAATGTTCTGCCACACATAATTCATGTCACCAAGTGAAACTACACCTCGGTATGCACGAATTGTATACGTCATTGGCAGCCATGGATGAAGCATTTGGAAAAATTCCGGTGTCAGCTCGATCGGGAATGTCCCCGCGGTTGCCGACAGTTGCAGAACTAGCAAGATAATAATGATAAACCGCCCCACATTGCCAAATGCCGTAACAAAAAACTGAATAAATGCAAAAAACATCAGGCTTGTGACCAGTGACACTAAGAAAAACATCGGTACGTTGGTCACGGTCAAACCAATTCCATATAACACAACACTGCCTGCGATAAGGACCTGGAATATACTCTCAATCGTCATCGTACCAAACTTACTTAACAACCACGCAAAACCGTTAGGTGGACGAAGGATCGTCTCTTTCATCGGGAATACAATGGAGAACATCAACGCCCCTACGAAGAAACCTAATGACAGGAAGTAAGGTGCCATACCAATACCATAAGTATTCACATCATGATTCTCTTCCTTGTCACTTGTAACCGGTGCCGATATCATATGATACGTGCTGTCAGTCGAATCTTGTGTTGCCTTCTCCGCACCATCCCGCAGCTTCGAGCGCAGCTCTGCACCGCCACTTATTAATTGCTGTTGTCCATCCATCAGTTGATTAAATCCGGTGTTAATCGCTTTATTGGCTGTATCTACGTCATGCAGCAGTGCACTCATTTTTTCAAATGCCATCTGATGTACTTTTTTAGCAGCCTCATCCAGCTTCATATTTGCCAGTTTGTGCATACTGTCTCTCACAATCGGCTCCAGCGTGTTTACTTTCTCCTCCGCTGTTTCATGAATTTTGCTGACCACGACAGGTTCAACACGATTGATCTCATCATCTGCATGCTGATGAACTTCATTTATCACTTGTGGTTCAAGTTGTGACCACTTCTCATTTAATACTTCATGAGCTTTCGCCTGTACTTGCTCTGACTTTTCGGAGTAGATCTGATCCGCATAATTATGGGCCTTCCCGAGCAGAACGGGAGCGAGCTCTTCCGCCTTGCTCAGTGCTATTCCGCGTGCCATGGCCCGCGCAGTCGGATAATAAGCGCTAAATTTCTTATCTGCTTCACTGTGAACCTTAGTTAACAACTTCTTGTTTACTGCATTTAGTTCCTTATCCACAAGTTGATTCAGATCCAGCTTTATTTTAACTTTGAGCTTTTCGATCTGCTCCGGCTTAAGGGCTGCATGTACGTTACCCCGCAGGCCGTCCAGCTGATCTTGAATCGCTTGCCATTTATCTGCTTCTTCCGGTTTCGCATCGGCTTTCATGGCAGCAAGATCTGCTTGCAGCTTGTCAAATTGCCGCTTGATCTGATCCTGATTGTCCGTCATGCGCTCAATCGTCTTGTCAAATAAGGCATCTATCTTCTCATCAATCCACTTATGTACGCTATTGCGAATAGACGCATCAATCTCGCCTGCCTCGTTATCGATAACATTATGCATCATAGCATGGGCTACAGGCTCCATTTTAACGACCGTGTTATCCACTTCCGTTACAATTTCCTTGTACACATCGTCTTTGTGTGATGCATAGGCCGCATTGATCTCATCATGGATCTGATTGCGAACTTGTTCGCCGTACTGTCCAAAAGCACGATCAATCTCTTGATTTAACTTCTCTTGCGCAATTCCACTGTTCTCACCAATCACTTCGTCAATTCGGGCATGCACCTTGTCTCGCAGCTCAGTACCATATGTTCCTGATTGCTTGTCAATCTCCTGATGCAGCTTGTTCACTAAAGGCCCTTTATTGGATGCGATTGCTTGCTCAATCTCTTTATTGATCGTGTTTTCAAGCTTCACTTTATTTTCATCCAGCAGCTTGTCCACCATGGAACCTGCTTGCGATGTCTTCGAATTAATCTGGCCGTTCAGCTCATTACGGAACGTCTCGATACCAGTCCCTAACTGCTTGAGCCCATTCTCCAGTTGCCCCGCTCCATCACTTGCTGCTCCCAGGCCATCCGCTAATTGGGCAATAGCGCCAAACATCTGCTCCACATATGTTTCAGTTACTTTCTGTGACGTCTCGGCTTTAATCTTCTCTACCACTTTGTCAGATATTTGACCTGACAAAAAGTTAAAGCTGCTGTTCTCCTTGTACTTCAATTCCAGCGGCTTCGGATTAGGGTCCAAAATGGTTGTCGCATGCTGCGACATTTCTTGAGGGATATCGATCAGCAAATAATACGTATGCTCAGCCAATCCTCGCTCCGCTTCAGCTCTGCCGACAAAGTGGAACTCTACGCTATCATTGTCATGGAGCTTCTGCATCAATTCACGACCGATCGCAATTTCCTTCCCCTCATATTGCACCGGCTTGTCTTCATTGACAACAGCCACTGGCATATGTTTTACATTGCTGTAGGGATCCCAGTTCGCTACCAGGTATACACCGCTATACAGCAGCGGCACGACGAGCAAGCCCAGAACGGGTATAAGCACATGCTTTGACTTCATCGTGGCAACAAACTCTTTGCCGAAATATCGAAGATTTTGAAACAACTTCAAATAGTGCTACCCCCTTCTTAGCCGGCAAAATGACCAAGTGACCATTTTTACATATTGAGTTCTTAAATAACATGAACTACATGACATTCGCCTGGCTTTTGTTTTACAACTAAACATCTCCACAGGTTGTAATCATACAAAATCCCTTTTAACGATTCAACCTTTTTTTTGTACTTGTCCTCAGCTTGTTACAACTCTTCCTCACAGCAAAAAGCCTCCTCGAACTTACTTTGAGGAAGCTCTGTTAAAAGAAAGCTCTAATAACTTATTGCTCATTACCCATAATCCGCCGTTCTATCTGCTTGTAACGTTGAGTCCGTACTTGGCGCAGCTTCCGTTCTACTTCCTCATCAACTCTTAATAGACGATAGAGATGCGCGCCTATAATAAGCACAGCGAACAAAGCCCATACCGCGCCAAATACAGCAGCCAACGACCAGCCTTCGTTCAAAGGTATTGTCGGCAGTGCGATAAACAACATCACCAGAACAGCAGTAATGGAGATGACGGATATCGCGCGGCTTTGTGTGCGGCTGTATTTCTTCGTGCGTTTTGTCGAGTTCATGTTTTTACATCCTTTCTCCGATCATGATCACTTCATCTTGTCCGCTTGCACGATGAGAATAAGTGATGATGCACATGATGCAATTCATTTGCTACATTCCAGCATTCTGTCTAATAACAGCATATGTGGACGGGCGGGCAATTATGACCGCAAAAAGGCTGCCGTCCGCACCTCGCAAGGAAGTGTGACGCCAGCCTTTTTGATCCGCCTATTTTACTGATACAGATGACTGAGTGAATCAGTTACGATCTTGTTTACATCTTGAATGACTTGTGCAAGAAGACGTTCTGCCTCAAATAATTGTGCAATGCTCGTGTTCATGCTGATAACCTGGTAAATTTGCTCCAACTTTTCCATCTCCGCCTGATCTGGCATAGCGCCTGTCATCATCATTTGCTGCAATTCGCTCTGACGCTGGCGGAAATCATCCAGCATACGTTTACTTTCCGGATCAGTTTCAATGACTTTCATCGCCTGTTCTACGGCTTTCGCTTCAGCCGAATCTTGCAATGCGCGCGCTAATTCATGCGCTCTATCGTATACGTTAGTCATATGTACGCATCCTCCTTATGTACGCCATTGTACAGTCCACGAATTCCGATCGTGACAACAGCCCATTCTCATGCACATCCTGCTTTGTTCATACGTCTAATATCTTAACGGATATCCATCCACTTGTCGAATCTCAAGGTATAACATACGTCCAGTCGCAACTCATTGGCTATTTTCGAACTAGGTCAATCACCAAGGAAAATATGTCCTCATATGATAAATCATTGGTCATAGTTCACCTGTAAACGCCTCGAACGGCGATTACCGAGATCATCCATGCAAGTGGTCGTTGGAAGGAGAACCAACATGTCTAAATGGAAAGTGGCGCTCCAGGTGATAAGCCCCAGTCTATTGCGCAATGAGGTGCTGATGATTGGCGAAGCGAAAGTGAAGCAGTGGAAGATTCCAGTAAATCAATCACTGACTTTACGATTTGGATCGTTTAAGCAGCAGATCATTGTAATACCGGTGCCTCGCTTCGACGGACTGCGTATGAATCAAACGCTTGCGGGCTCTCTAGGCGTCGTATCCGGCCAATCGCTGCGAGTTGTGTACCATGCCTCATCACAGACGCTCGCTATCGGTCCATTCATTGGCATTCTGATCAGCCGAGACCGACCTGATTCACCGGATAAACCGTTTGGTCCGATTACGGCGTTCTGCAAAGAGCTTGTGGATGCTTGCCAGTCACAAGGTGCCTGTGTCTGCTTTTTTACGCCAGAGCACATTGAACAGCATGTCAACAGCATCAGGGCCTGGGTCTATCAGAATAAATCGTGGCAGCAGACAGAGGTGCCTGTTCCTGACGTCATTAACAATCGCTTAACCTCCCGCAAGACTGAAAACAGAGAAACGGTACAGCACTTTATGAGGGAGGCGAAGGCACGGTATAAGTCACATGTCTTTAATGAAAAGTTTTTGGATAAAACCGAAGTATTTGACGCATTGAAGCGAGATTCCAATCCATCCCGCTATTTGCCGGAGTCGTATCTGCTTCGTAATTTCCAGACTTTAAAGACGATGTGCTCCCGATATCATACCGTCTTCCTAAAGCCCGCCAGGGGCAGTCTTGGCAAAGGTATTATCCGCGTAACCAGATTGAACGATCAATCCTATCAAGCGATGTACAGCACAGTTAACGGCACGCGAAGACAAAGCTTCAACAGCTTGGTCAAGTTGTTCTCTAGTCTTTCCTCCAAGCTGAAGGCCAATCGATATCAGATTCAGCAGGGACTTCATTTGATGGAAAACGGGGGTCGTCCGGTCGATTTCCGTGCTCTTGTTCAGAAAAATGCAACCGGTAAATGGACGCTTACTTCTATCGTCGCCAGAACGGCAAGCACACAGCATTTTGTGTCCAATTTGGCTCGAGGTGGTACATTAAGCACCGTTAAAGAAGCAGTTGTCAAGTCCAACTTACCAGCAGGTGCAAGATCAGATGTCTACAACCGCCTCCAGCATGCTTCACTTGAGATTGCGCGTGGCATCGATACGCAAATTCCTGCGCATTTCGGTGAGCTTGGCATTGACCTCGCGGTTGACAGCAGCGGGAAAGTATGGCTGCTGGAAGTAAACTCTAAGCCGTCCAAAAATGACAACACGCCGCTTAACGACAATAAGATTCGCCCTTCTGTCCGTAAAGTGGTCGAATATGCAAAATACTTGGCTGGGTTCTAATCTGTCTTATCTTGAGACATCCTCTAGAAGGAGGTGGAGTTCCATGAGCCTTATGAAAGGTCCACTAGACACGTTAGGCATACTACAAAATGAAAGAGTCGGCTCTCCTCCGTTCGCAGAAACTGCATTCTGCCGAAAATTGTGTCTATCCGGGCAAAAACGGGGTGTCCCCGTCCTTATCTTCTCTCCTCACTGGATCGATTGGGGCAAGCGACTGGTGAGGGGATACACGTACGAAGATCAAGAGTGGAAAAGTGTAACCGCTCCGATACCCAAACTTGTCTACGACCGTCTAACTTTTACCAACGAGGTACAATATCGGAAAAATCGAGCTGCTGTCGCCCGAATGAGGCTGTCAGGTACAGCATGGCTCAGTGTCGGACTAGGCGGAAAATGGGATATGTATCGTTCCCTGTCACGCATTGACAGCATTAAACATCTGCTTCCAGAAACATCATTATACAGTGGCGTTAAAGCACTGAATGACTTCCTCCATGAGCATCAAGGCAAAGCATTTCTTAAGCCTCACAGTGGGAGCAAGGGCAGATCCGCGTTGTTCATCCAACGCCTTGGTTCATCGGCTCATGCCGATTCCTCCTCCATCAGAGGATATACCATCGTCGTTAAAGGACGCGATGACAGCAATCAGCCATTTGAGCACAACTTCGATCGCCTTCAAGCTGGACTACATTGGATTCATAGCTTCATCAACGGTCGAAAATATGTGCTGCAGCCCTACTTGACCTTAAATAGTCCAGAGGAAGAGCCTTTTGATCTGCGGACACTTATGCAAAAAGACGAAACTGGCCGTTGGGCGCTCACCGGCATGGCCGTACGCATCGGTCTTGAAAATGGCATTACATCCAATCTTCATGGTGGAGGCCATGCTGCGGATGCGGCACAATACTTGAAAGCTCAATATGGCGCCAGCGTGTCACAGCAGCTCATTCACGACATTATTCAATATAGTGAATGTATCCCCGAGGCTTTGGAAGCACGCCATGGGCGTCTGGCAGAGTTAGGCATTGACTTTGGAATTGATAGAAGTTCGCGAATTTGGCTGCTTGAGGTTAATTCGAAGCCGGGTCGGGCCGTATTTGAACACACCGGTGAACGCGAAGCCGAGATGCATGCGGTAGAACGTCCCATTTTATACGCTCGCCATGTCTTGGTTCGACATCTTAGGAGGGTCTGTCCATGAGTTTGACGGTTTGCAACGTCCATCTGACGCCAAATTCCGAAAAAATGATCTATGTATCCCACACACTATTAAAACAACTGAAGCTGTCCAACAAAAGATCAATTCGCTTGCGTCTTGGCAGAACCAGTATTCCAGTTACATTAAAACCGATCAAAAAAGCCGGCAAACATCTGTATATTTCTTCAGGGATACGCACTACTGTAAAAGTTCCCAAATCAGGCAGCGTATTTCTGTTAAATGAAAGTGATGGTCATATTCAGCTCGGTCCGTTAATCGGCATATTGTCCGATGCCTCCATTCGTTCAACGACCAGCCCCTTTGGCAGCCGTACCGGATTTATTAAACAAATACTTCGCGCCGGCCACAACAAAGCTTATGTTTTCGCCTTTGCCCCACGCGATATTAATTGGTCTAACGAAACGGTATTGGCTTACTTTTTAAATGAGTACGGGGGGTGGGTAAGAAAGACCGTGCCACTGCCTGATGTTATATATAATCGCCTTCCAAGCAGAAGAGCTGAGACTTCTACTGGCATCAACAATTTACGAGAACGGTTTATTCGGAAAAAGATCCCTTTCTTCAATTGGAGTTTCTTTAACAAATCTGATGTGTATGCACTGCTGGAAGGTGAACTGGATGCAAACAGGTACGTGCCTGAATCCGTTATGAATCCAAATTCGGACACCATCAGGGAGATGCTGGAGCGGCATCAGTTCGTCTATTATAAGCCTACCGCTGGCAGCCTCGGCATCGGTATTTACCGCTTAACCTATCTCACGAAGAAAGGTTACTTTGCCCGTTACACAAATAATGGTAAAAACGTACTGCTGCGATTTAAACATTTCAGCAGTTTGATGCGGATGCTCCAAGGTCGGCACGGACGGCAGCTGCGGGGTTATGTCGTGCAGCAAGGCGTACGTCTTGCCGAGATCGATGGTTGTCCCATCGATTTCCGCTTCCATATGCACAAAAACGGG
This sequence comes from Paenibacillus sp. ACRRX, assembly GCF_022346885.1. Taxonomy (GTDB): domain Bacteria; phylum Bacillota; class Bacilli; order Paenibacillales; family Paenibacillaceae; genus Paenibacillus_B. Next base: position 66,864 of record NZ_JAKRNK010000001.1, on the reverse strand, counting down.
GACGATCAATGGGTCGTCGTCGGCATTGGTGCGAAGAAGGCGGGTAAAGGCAGTGTAACTACCCATGTTAAAAACGGAGGGCAGTTGATGGCTCCGAGGCAGGCACTTGAACGCACGTTTGGCGAACGCGCGGATGAAGTGCTGGATCGAGCCAAAGAAGTTGCCATTGAACTGGCTGAAGCGATAGAACGAAATCACCCGCACCTTATCGGAGAAATAGGCTTTGATCTGGGTATCGACCGTGATGAGCATGTATGGATGTTCGAAGCTAACGCCAAGCCTGGACGATCGATCTTCAAGCACCCTTCTTTGAAGATCGAAGGTAAGTCTTCCATCGAGCATATATTGGAACACTGCCTATTCCTAAGTAAATTTCGCAGGAGGGATGAGCAGTGAATGGAATGGAACAAGAGCAATTGCCGATTGTGGCCATTCTCACCATTGATGACGACAATGAATATTTCAGAGGAAATCGCGAAAATTTTACCGACCTGCTCATGACCGGTAAAGAGCTCGGCTTTAACGTCTATATCGTGACCGTTAAAGATCTTAAGTTAAATGCAAAACGGGTAATCGGTTATAACTATGTTCCAGAAAGCAACGTGTGGCAGCAGGGCTGGTTTCCTCTGCCTCACGTTATCTATAATCGCATTCCACTCCGGGAAGATGAAATGCAGCCAAGTGTGAACAGCAAAATCAAGTCGATTCTAGCCCATCCTACGATTCGTATGTTTAATCCGTACTTTTTTAATAAATGGAACTTGTTTGAATGGCTTAAAAAATCAAAAACGACTAAGCCCTACATTCCCAGTACACGAAAGCTCACGACTTCTGCCAGCCTTGGCAAAATGCTGAATCGTCATGCCTATGTGTATTTAAAACCAGAGACAGGCAAAGCGGGAATGGGAATTATGACACTGCGAGTCAACCAAGCGAAAACGTTAAAGTTCCGCTTAAAAATACAGGACAGAAAAGGAAGCACCTCGTATAAAAGCGCGCATATCAGTAAGTTATGGTCACGTATTCGCAAACAAGCAGGTCAAAGCCATTACATCATTCAACAAGGAATCTCCCTTGCAGCTATTAATCGTCGGCCGTTTGACTTGCGTGTACTCGTTCAAAAAAATCAAATGGGCGAATGGGACATAACGGGTGTTGGCGCTCGGATAGCTGGTGTATTAAGTATCACCACGCATGTGCCGCGTGGCGGAAGCATAGATGACCCGGAGAAATTGCTGACTTCAATTTTTGGCGAGGTGCAAGCCTCGCAAATCATGACCCGTGCGCGAAATGCTTCGTTAGTCATTGCTCGACAAGTGGAGCGTGGGTCAGGACACACGCTTGGCGAGATGTCTATGGATCTAGGCGTGGATGCAAGCGGAGGAATCTGGTTCTTTGAGGCGAATGCAAAGCCCATGAAGTTTGACGAGCCGCACATTCGCAGATGTTCTTTAGAACGAATTTTCCAATACAGCACGTATCTTGCCAAGAACAGCGGATAACGGACAAAAAGAAGGTGAATGCATTTTGACTCAGCCTATACTTGGCATACTCACGTTATATATGAATGAACAGAAGCAATTAGAAGAGCGTCCTGTATATCAGAAGATGATAGCAGCAGGCAAGAAGCTCGGCATCGAAGTCTTTGTATTTACGCCGCAAGATGTCAATGAGCAAATGCGAAAAATTCATGCTTTGGTATACAATCCAGACAACAACCGTTGGTCACGCAAATGGATGAAGTTTCCCCACCTTATATTTGATCGCTGCCGCTTGCAGAGCAGCTATCGGTTCGAGCAATTACGAAAATTTCGTACAAAATACCATCATCTTCATTTTATGAATCGACCACTCCGCAACAAATGGACCATCTATCAGGTGCTTGGAGAGGACGCTGAGATTCATCTATCCTTGCCTAAAACAAAGCTGTATTCGTCAGTTGCTGACGTACAACAAATGATCAAGCGAGATCCCGTTGTATACTTGAAGCCGATAAATGGCACAGGCGGCCGTGGTATCTTAAGAATTGAGCGTCTAAAGTCATCCAGTCAGACCGTATTCGTGCAAGGAAGAGACCATCAGCGGCGTATCATCAAACCGCAAAAAATGACGTGGTCTCAACTCACATTAAAGCTTGCCTCTTGGCATGCCAAAGAACGTTACTTGGTGCAGCAGGGCATATCGCTTAATTTACCGAATGGACGTGTTCACGATTATCGCATGCTCGTGCAGAAGGATGGCAGTGGGCAGTGGACAGTGACAGGATGCGCCGCCCGCATCGGCGCCGCCAAAAGCATTACCTCTAATCTACATGGCGGCGGAGAAGCGGTAAGAATGGATACGCTGCTCAGGCAGTGGATCGGAGATGAGAAGAGAATCAACGAAGTGAAAGCTAACGCTGAACAATTAGGAGTCGCCGTTGCTCGTTTTCTGGAAAAAAAGTACGGCGCATTATGTGAACTGGCCTTAGATCTCGCCATCGAAAGAAACGGTAAAATATGGCTACTAGAAGTTAATCCAAAGCCGGCACGTGAAGTGTTTGCCCGGATTGGAGATCGCGACACGTATCGTTTGGCTCTATCAAGACCTTTGGAATATGCGATCTGGCTGTATGAGAATAAAGTAAGTCCTGATGCACGTACCCGCGAACCTAAGCACTCGAATAAGGAAATTGTCTCCAAAGAGCCACCAGCTAATGAAGAGGCCGCCTCAACCTTAAAGCTGTCCGGCATGCCTCCATCAACAGAGCCGTTCGTAGGCATACGAATGCCGTCCAGATCTAACCGTGTAAAGAAGACACGCAGTTCTACTCCGGCCTATCGTCGCTTCCGCCCCTATTATCCATTCTATCCCTTAAAACCATCAGCCCGCAAAAGACCTACTCGGAGACACTGGCAGGGGGTTTCAGATGAAGATACGTCAGCGACACAGCCAGAAAGTCACGCTTGTAATCACATTGATTCCGATGAGACCCAGGCCATTCTGGATATTATCCAACAGTCCAAACATAAAGACTCTCAATAGTTACAGCTTCAGACATATGATCAAATACAAGAGGAGCAGCCGGTCGCTTGCCTAGGCTGCTCTTCTTTATGTCGGATCGAGTTTGCTGCACAGCACGTTTCCACTAATTATGACAGCTCAGCACTCCGCTCATACAGCGACAGCAACTCTCGGAAATGGTTAATATAGAAGTCAGAACCTTTCAGTTCTTCTTCTCCCCCAAAGCCTGCATACGTACAGCCGATCACCGTCAGATCATTCTCCTTGCCTGCCTCCACGTCCGATGAACGGTCCCCGACCATCCATGCCGATGTGATCCCATGTTCCTTAAGCAGAATACGAACCAGATCCACTTTGGAGGACGTACGATGCCCTCCCGCACTATACAAGCCATCAAACAGCTCATGAATACGATGTGCTTCTGCAACACCTTTTACATAAGGCTCCAGGCCATTACTTGCTACAAACAGCTTTACTCCCTGCTGATGCAGCTGATGAAGCACCCCTTCCACCTCAGGGTATAAAGAGGAACCTCCCTGCTTCAAGCCTGCCAGTTCTTCTTCTAATAACAACGCATCGGCACGCAGACGAGCTTCTTCGCTGGCATCCGGCATGACACGCTGCCAAATCGCCTCAAGCAGCATGCCTAACGAACTCAATATATACTCCTCAGGCGGTGTCGGACCTTCGAACAGCCCTTCCTCGCGAAGGCGATCAAACAACCGATGATAGGCTGGCAGCAGCAGAGTCTCTGTCTGGAACAACGTACCATCCATATCAAAAATAATCGCTTGCGGCTTATTCATTCCACAATCCCATCCTTTGTATAAGTAATCAGAACCTATGTCTTCCTTAAAAGGAATGTGTCCAATATATCATACAAATGTTGCTAACACCCACCTGATTGTCCGAATTTTCATAAACTTTTTGTAAGCAAGCCATTGGATTTCCTGCAATCAACCTGCTACCATAAAAGGTGAATCTTTTATTATGCTAGACCTTGGAGGCGTATTCATGAATTATGCAGAAGCCATCATCGTTGGCGCCGGTCCATGCGGATTGTCAGCCGCGATTGAACTGAAGAACATCGGCATCGAGCCGTTAATAATTGAAAAGCATAACTTGGTGAATTCCATTTATCGTTACCCAACTAATCTTCAATTTTTCAGCACGCCGGAGCTGTTGGAGATAGGTAACGTTCCATTTACTACACCAAATGAAAAGCCATATCGACACGAAGCACTTGTCTATTATCTGAAGGTGGCGGAGCGTTACCAACTAAAAATTAACGCTTACGAGGAAGCGATCGCTATTACCAAACAATCAGACTGCACATTTCTTGTAACAACAAGAAAGACTTCTGGTGAGACTGTTATCTATTCCTCTCCCTATGTCATTGATGCTACAGGTTATTTCGACCACCCTAATATGCTGGGCATTCCTGGGGAAGATCTACCGCATGTATCCCATTATTTCCAGGAAGCACATCCGTACGCAGGAATGGACGTTGTCATCATTGGTTGCAACAATTCCGCTGTTGACGCCTCTTTGGAATTGCTACGAGTTGGTGCAAGGGTGACGATCGTACACCGAGGACCTGTCATATCAGAACATATTAAGCCGTGGGTGCGCCCTATCTTTGACAGCATGGTTGCAAAGGGGCTTATCACGATGAATTTAAGTTCTCAAGTAACCACTATTGAACCAGATCATGTTACAATTGCCGCTGCAGAAGGTCAGTACATAGAGCGGCTGCCTTGCCGTTTCGTGCTGGCGCTAACTGGCTTCAGGCCGGATCGTCGTATGTTGGAGCAGACAGGTGTCCAACTGCAAGAAGATAGAGAAAAGCCTGTATTCGATCCAGCTACTATGCAGACCAATATTAAAGGTCTTTACATAGCAGGTGTCATTGCCTCTGGCAGAAACGCCAATGAAATTTTTATTGAAACTGGACGTGGCCATGGGAAGCTGATTGCCCAACATATCCAAGCACAACGGACTTTATAAACTGACTGAACTTAAGCTGCTTGAGTGGGCTATTCCCATACCATTAATGCTTCATGCACATATTCCCGTTATCAGAACACACAACAGGCCCCACCTACAGGTATGCTGATCTGTAGGTGGGGCCTGTTTCTTTGTAATCGAATATTTACAATCCAATAGGATGATACGGGTAAATGTCCCCTGTTCTGCACCAAGAATAAACAAGATACCATCGCTTCACTAAATTGATAGTGTCGAAGTCCGCTTTCTAAAGTCAATACCTTGATAGTACATTTCTGCCACGAGCAAGTTAGGCCCGCAGCAGCGTGCCGCCGGACAATGGCAATTCACGGATGCTGAGAGCGGATGTGCGGTTAGCCATTCATTAAAGATATCATCCAGCTTCGAGGCATGAATACTGCCGAAGGATGGGATATCCGCAAAATCAGTTACGTACACTTCACCATTAAACATGTTTACATTTAAACGGTTGCGCCCGTCTGGGTCATTCCTAACGGTAACGTTAGGCTCTGTATGCAGACGGCGAATGAGCTTCTGATCTTCTTCATTGCTGTTGCAGGCATAAAAAGGCAGTGTGCCAAACAACATCCACATGTCCGGATTACGAACGTCAAGCAGCTTGTGAATAGACTGTCTGAGCGTATCGATCGGCAGCATTGGCAAATGCTGTGCAAACGAACTCGGGTACATCGGATGCACCTCGTGACGCTGGCATCCCATTTCTTGAATAAGGCGATGCATTTCCCCCAACTTATCGTGTGTCCGATAATTAATCATCGTTTCCGCAGATACAAGCAAGCCGCCAGCTGTTAATTTACGGGTATTTTCCATCATTTGTTCGTACCACTTAGCCGATACTTTGGGAGAGATATGATGATTGGTATGAACAAATCCAACTTCATGGAAGTCTTCCGCATTCGTATAGTTAAAAGAAATATGCATGACATCCAGATAAGGAGCAATAAGCTCATAACGTCGATAATCCAAGGTTACGTTCGAATTAAGCTGTGAACGGATTCCTCGATCACGCGCATACTTTAGAATTGGTACGATATAATCGGTGACTGTAGACAAATGGAACGTTGGCTCGCCTCCGGTAATACTAATTGTCTCCAAATGCTCGACTTCATCCAGCCGTTTTAGCATCAAATCCACCGGCAGCATGTTTGGTTCGCGCATAATTAACGTGTGTCCGACAGCACAATGCTCACATCTCATGTTGCATACTTGGGCAACTGTCATCTCTACACTTGTCAGTTTATGTTGATTATACTGATGTAATGATCGAATAGGGTCCCAAGGATCATATGCGGGTGACAACGGCGTCAGCACTTGTTCCGTTCTCACATCAGTTTGCGGTTGTTGTTCTTGCATCATTTTCATTGTAGCTCACCATACTTTCTTATTGCCTATAAACTAGCTATCTATTATATAGTTAAATGACGGATCACTTCATTAAGCAGCGTCACGTGAAGAATTGGGGCGCTTATGCCAGGGCGACCACCAGTTGGCGCGACCCATCAGCTTCATTAATGCCGGTACAAGGAATATCCGAATTAAGGTTGCATCCAACAGGACCGATGTTGCTAAGCCTAATCCGATCGCCTTCATCATTTCATTATCTGTAAATATAAAAGCGCCGACCACTGCTATTAAGATAAAAGCCGCACTCGTAATAATCCCGCCTGTCTTTTTCAGCCCCTCGGCAGTGCTGCGCTCATTATCCCCACTGGCCTCATACTCCTCAGCAATACGAGACAGAAGAAACACTTCATAGTCCATAGATATGCCAAATACAACACAAAAAATGATGACCGGCAGCATCGCAACTACAATTCCAGTTGAGGTAACCTTAAATAAGTCTGCCATGTAGCCATACTGGAACACGAGCACCACTATGCCGAGACTTGCGCCCAGACTCAGTACATTCATCAACACAGCCTTTAGCGGAAGCAGTACAGATCGGAAGGCCAAAAATAGCACAACATACGTCACTGTCAGTATAAAGATCACTACAAATGGCAGGGCAGTTGTAATTCGTTCTACAATATCAAGGCGATATGCGGGCCCCCCGGTCACATAAATATCTGTCCCCTGCAGCTCCAAGCCTCTCAAGTCTCGAACGAGGTTAAAGGCCTGATCCCCATCTGTATTGACTCTTGGCACAACATGGAGCATAACATAATGGCCATTTGCCAGATGCCGATGCTCCAATTGGCTTTGAATAGCAGGCTGGCGAATTGCGGCCAACTTCGCTTCTGTGGATGGCAAATTGCTGACTAACGATACGTAGCTCTGCACACGCAATACACTAGGCAGTGACGCGATCTCACGTTCCAACTGCTCTGCTTGCTCAATCGAGCGCGCTTCCGTGTAAGCCTGTTCCAACCTTAGCAGCACATGCAATGAATTGATCTCACGCTTATCATATACAAGCTCCATCAAGTCGGCGCCATGTCTTGATTCATATGTAGGCGGCAGCACTTCTGCATTGGGGATACCAATCTTCATACTGCCCACTGGCCAAGCACACACGATTAAGCCAAGCGTAAGCAGCACAACAATTGTGATTGGGCGTGACATCACTCCATAAGCAACCTTGCCCCAGAACCCTTCCTTCAGCTTCCCTTCGCCTTGGCAGTTATCAGCCAACTTACGCTTTCGACGACGCCAACGCAGCGGAATAACTGGATACCTGTTGATTCGCTCCCCGATCATGCCAAATAGCGCCAACAGCAATGTATTGCCGACAACGACCGATATCGTCACCACAATTACACCGCCAAGCGCCAACGAACGGAATAAAGACAAATCGATAAAAGCCATCGCGACTAATCCAATAAGCACCGCAACACCTGAGAAAAAGATAGATTGGCCTGCTTTCTGAGCAGTCATGGCTACAGCACCTTCGAGAGTACCCTGATTGCGGAGCTCTTCCCTAAAGCGGCTGACCATAAATAATGCGTAATCAATACCAACAGCAAGTCCAAGCATCGACACCAAATTAGGCAAGAAATTACTGAGCGGGCTCGATACAAAGGAAATAAAATAAATAAGTCCAAGCGTAGTCGTCACACTTAATAATCCGACAACAAGCGGTAGTACACCGGCCAGCCATGTTCCAAATACGAGCAGCAGAACAAGCAGTGCAATCGGTAATCCGATCAGCTCCGACTTTACAATATCGTTCTTGCTTGCCACCTGCATATCATAGTACACAGGTGTCGCGCCGCTAACATAGGTATCCATATCCACCATCGATGGAATCAGGTTGCGTATGGAAGGATATAATTCCAAAGCATCGTTGGTATCCAGATCCAGCAACACACTCACGGCTATAATGTCATTGCGTTCTGAAACACGTGTATATTCCGCAAACAAAATGTCGGTTACATATGATTGCTGCCGAAGTTCAGATAACGAATCCATTATACGTGCCTTAGCACGCTCTGATAGCAGAGAGGAACTATCTTTACTCTTATACACGATATCCAGCGCATTGGATGAAATATGCATCTGTTCACGAAGAAGCTTTAATCCCTGGTCTGATTCGCTGCCATTAGGAGTAAAGCCGTTATCTTTTAATAACGAGGGGACCTGAACCGCAAATATAGCCATTGCTGCAAATAAAACAAGCCATAGACTTATCACCAGCTTACGATGGCGGTATATGAGCGTTCCCCATCTCCAGAACACGCCCTGCTTATCCGTTTCCCGCACTGAAAGTCCCTCCGTTAATGAACACTTTGCTCTAAGCCATAATATCCGTCCGATATCCCGTAATCACAACATTTAGCTTAAGTGACAAATCTATGTCTTTCATATCCGAGTATGGTTTACCCTCTGGATCAAGCAATAAACGCACAATGGGACGCTGAGGAATCTTCGAATTAATCTTCGATATGACACCGACCTCGCCCGTGCTTAACTCAACCGTCATTCCAAGCGGATACACAGCGATCCGATCACGGAACAAAGCGAGCATGGACTGATCATATAACGTGCCTGAGCCTGTGTAAAGGATCTCCAACGCTTCATGTGGCTGCATGGCTGACCGATAAACGCGGTGTGATGTCATCGCATCAAAAGAATCCGCAATCGCGATCCATTTCGCATATTCATGAATATGATCTGACAGGATTCCCCTTGGATACCCACTCCCATTTAACCTCTCATGATGTTGATAGGCACAATGAGCCACAATTAATGGAATATTGGGTTCATTTTTAAGAATACGAAATCCAAGCTCCGTATGGCTCTTAATATGGGAAAATTCATAGTCAGACAGTCTTCCGGGTTTATTCAAAATTTGAAGGTCTAGCTGCGTCTTCCCAATGTCATGGAGCAAAGCGCCCATCGATAACATCTTAAGTTCTTCCTTGGCGTATCCATGATATATTCCAAACATCGTCGTATACACGCATACATTTAACGAATGCTTAAACACGTATAAATCCGCCGTCTGTATGTCTCCGAGCATAACCATCGCATCTTCATGGCTGGATATGTCATCAATGATACTGTCTAGCAATCGGGAAAAAGCTCCGCTCATGTCACTTGGACCGCTATGCTTTCGCAGTACGGATCCCGTCATCAGGCGCTTGAACTCGCGTCGAATCATACGATTGGCTTCTCTTCTCGTCTCCTCACTCAGTATATTCGGTGCGTTAATACCTTCCGTATGCATATCTTCTACATATACATACGACACCCCCATATCTCTGAGACGTTTGATGAAGCTGTCGTTGAGCTCGACGTTCTCACTTAACAGAACCATTCCTTCTTCATTATAAACTTTTTTGGCGAGACGCATGCCGCTTTGGCATGCAGATATCGGAACATAACGCAAACATTGTCAACCCCTGCTGTAGACTATCTTTGCTACACATATTGCATGGAGCACTTGTCCATATCATAACATTTCTTCGCGTCCATGACGATTATAAAGCGATCAGAAATCACAGTTGTCCGTCGATCAGGCCTAACGCATAACAAAAAACCAGAAAGTTCCCGCCAGCACAAGCCGATATATTGCAAAATGCCACAGCTTAATATTTTGAATATGACTCAAAAAGGCCACCACAACTATGTATGCAACAGCAAACGACACGATAAATCCAAGTGCAAAAAAGCCAAGCACTCCAGGTGTAAACAACTTATAGCTGTTCATTAATTCATACCCGCAAACAACTATCATAATGGGTATGGCCATCAAGAAAGAAAAATCCGCCGCTGCCCGATAACTCACTCCGCTCAACATGCCTCCTGACATCGTCGAACCGGAACGGGAGAATCCAGGCCATAGCACGGAGATGATCTGATAAATGCCGATCATTAACGCCTGGCCGTAGCTAATTTCATCCAATGTTTCCGCCGAGGGACGACGTCGTGAACCGACCCACTCAGCAGCTAACATAAATATAGCTCCTGCGACTAATGCCCACAGTACCGTGCTGGCGCTGAACAAGTTTTTAATAAAGTCTTTGGCCAGATATGCTGTCAACAATGCAGGTGTGATGCCTAATGCTACATGCAGCAAATTAAGCTGTTTCTGCGGTACATATCCTTTAGAGACGGTTTGCTGCTTTAATCCAAACATCGATAATATGCGATTCCAGTATACAATCGTGATTGCTAATATAGCTCCTAGCTGGATCGCGATCTCAAATGATTTCAACAGCTCACTCTGATCATTAATCCCCATCAGCTTGGCCGTCAAAATCATATGTCCAGTTGAGGATACAGGAATAAATTCTGTTAGACCTTCTACCACACCTAGAAAGATGGCAACTAAAACGGTTAGCATATAAAAGCACACTCCTCTCATTCGTAAGAACGCTACCTTATATGTATGTCCCAGAAGCCAACTATAAGCATATCAGAAACCATAAAGAATGACTATGGTGGGCAAATCCACCCCCTTGCGCACAAAAGTTTCCATTTCAACTTAATAGAAATCTACAAATTAGAATATAATTCATGATTATTCGTCAATATAGCTGTTTTTTTGCCTAATGTTATTGTATGGCTGGAATAATGTTGTTATGATAACCTTACATGAAGTCAAATACAGTTAGGGATCGGTGAATCGCACCATGCGCGTTCATGTTACTGAAGTACATGATGGAGATATTATCATCAAGGATATTTTTAATGAGAATGGAGTTAACATTATATCAGCTGGCACCATTATTAGAGACCGAGATATAGCCATTCTTAAACGTCATAATATCGATATGCTGGATATTATGGAAAGAGTAAGCCCGCAATCCAATATCGATACCATGACACTGACGGCTGCCGCGGCAGAATTGAAGGAAGCTGCTCCAGCCTCCGTTCATGATCGCTTTTTCCCGAGGTATGAGGAAGCGCTTAAAGACACTAATTTGTTGTTTAATCATGCACAGGCCAATGGTGTAATCGTCCATGAAGTTGTGGAGAATACGATTACCCCGCTGCTGGAGGAATTCAAGAAAGAACGTGATGTCGTATCCTTATTATTGCAATTGAATTCAGAGGACGACTATACGTGCCAGCAATCGATTAAAGTCAGCATGTTATCGTATTTCTTGGCTACGTGGCTTGGTTATAGTCCAAGCGAATCACTGCGAATCGGCAAAGCAGGTTACTTGCATGATATCGGCAAATGCCGTATTGATCAAGCCATTCTGAACAAGCCGTCTCCGCTTACGCCAGATGAATTCGAGCAAATGAAGAAACACACAATCGCTGGACATGAGATTATTAATGCCAGCTACAATGACGACTGGCTTTCATTTGCCGCTTTGCAGCATCATGAGCGAATGAATGGAAGCGGATACCCGTTGTCGTTAACAGGCGATCAGATTCATAAAGTTGCCAAGATCGTTGCTGTAGCCGATGTATACAGCGCCATGATCTCCAAGCGAGCATACCGCGAGAAGCAAGATTTATTCAGCGTATTAAAGGAACTGTATCAGATGAGCTTCGACCAGCTCGATCCTGTGATTACACATACTTTTATTCGCTATATGCTTCCTAATTTCTTACATAAGCAAGTCGTCCTAACAGATGGCCGTACTGGAATTATCGTTATGAATCATAACACTGAATTTTTCAGACCGCTTGTCCGTGTGGACCAGCAATTTATTGATCTGTCCCAGAATCGCAAGCTGGAGATCGAACGTGTACTTCACGAATAGAACAATCAATAGGCTTGTCCACTATGGACAGGCCTATTTTGTTGAATGATGGTCTAATACAAATACTACTTCCTCGAAAAAGAGCCCGGTATGACAATCCGACTAATAGTAGGATAATCCCCCAAGCATTGCATCATTTTATTATAAATATGTTGTTTGAATGCTAATATGAAACAAAGCACACCAACTAAGGTTAAAGGACATCTCCCTCTTAGTATTACCTGTAGAGAACCCTCCCCTTTAACTATACAGCAACCCCTTTTCCTCATAGGCGCTTTAACTGATTACCAATTTAAACTGCTTTTTAAACACTTTTTTTCTATTCACAGTTCTTCATAGTCCTCTAAATGCAAATGGGACAGGCCCTAAGCAGGACCTATCCCAAAGTTAATCACGTATTGAATTAGGTGCCGGATCTTGCCTTCTGTCAGCTTGTGAGAGGAAATAAAGTGGGAACTACCGTGTAAAATCCTAGAGGTGTAAAGGGATGCATTTATGGTTTGTAGATTGTAAGAGGAACAAACTTTAACTGGCCTGATGTAATAAATACTCCCTCTACTGCATCGGATTGAAGGATTAACTGGCCATTAGATTTATAAGCACCTACCCAAACTCTATAATGGGCTGGTTGCAAGCTCCAATTAAATGAAGTGTTGTTTGCACCAGTTATCGTATGAGTAGTTGCAATGTTTGTTGCCAAATTACGATAAGAGACTTCGTAGTAGTCTGCATTGCTAATTTTATTCCATGTTACATATAAAGTTCCGTTTGCTAACAAGGCGTTCTGCTCTACCTTCTCCACATTCGCTTGTGGTACTGGGGTTCCTTGAGCCAAAACAGCCCCTGAACCAATAGACAGCAGCAGTCCAACCGACAACAGAGCCAGAGAAAAACGTTTAACCATAAACCAAAACCTCCTAAAAATTAAAATATGTTACAGCTCTATTATACACAGTCCTATTTTATTGTCCATATATTTTTATATTTAACAATAAATTTATTTATTACCATAATTATGTTATCAATCACATCTTTCCCCAAGTTCCCACTTGATCATGTAGCTTACTTAACTCGCATATAAAGATAGCTACATGAAATAAGCTGTGAAGTACCAACTAATCAAATTGCAAAATGAAGAAATACAGCTATTTTATCCATTACAAATAATTGCAAAAATAATGAACGTGCAAAGCAAAACAGTATAAAACACTGTGCAATAAAAATAAGAACAGACTAGCACAGCAACATAAAGCGGTCAGAACTAGAAAGTGTAGCAGCAAAACAATCAGATAAACTTTATACTGGAGGCTATACATATAAAGAAAGAAGCTCGTACTGATGAGGTTTTAAATGATACCGTGTAGGCATAAAGACAACATATCTTAAATATGGAGAGGGTTTAAAGCAAAAAGGGGGAATTCGGTAGTATAGAACAGGAAGACAAGGCCTTGGAGAAGGTCAAATAGGAAAAGTGATACTCTGCTGCTTATCCATCCACTATCTTAACAACATCTACAATACCATGATTTGGAACTTAATTGCAACTAAATCACCCTGAATTTCAGAATATAATTTCACTCCGGATCTATAATTCCATCAATCTATTTTCAAAAAATATTTGTCTGCAACCTAATGTACAATGACCAGACTGGCCTGCTTTTGTCCATCAGCCTCACATTTATGATTATTTATCCACATCCTAACGTTAGTTACCCTCCTTCGCAAGGACAGCATCCCTTAATAGACACTCATTATTTATGTTGGGCTGCAACGAGCACTCATAAAGACAAGCTGCATAAAAAATCAACCCTCTTGCTATAGCAAGAGGGTTGCCGTCTTATCCGATGGAGCCTTCCATCTCGAATTTGATCAATCTATTCATCTCTACCGCGTATTCCATCGGCAGTTCTTTGGTGAATGGTTCAATAAAGCCCATTACGATCATTTGTGTAGCCTCGTTCTCAGTCAAACCGCGGCTCATCAAATAGAAGAGTTGGTCTTCGGATACTTTGGACACGGTAGCTTCATGTTCTAGCTGAATGTTGTCATTCATAATCTCATTGTATGGAATAGTATCAGAAGTCGACTCGTTATCCAAAATCAATGTATCACACTTAACGTTAGACTTGGAACCTTCCGAATTACGACCAAACGATGCCAGACCACGATACGTCACCTTGCCGCCGTGCTTCGAGATCGACTTGGAAATAATCGTCGAAGTCGTGTCAGGTGCAAGATGAATCATTTTTGCTCCAGCGTCTTGATGCTGACCTTTGCCCGCAACTGCAATGGACAACACTGAGCCTTTAGCGCCACGGCCTTTTAATATTACCGCTGGATACTTCATCGTCAACTTGGAGCCGATGTTGCCGTCAACCCACTCCATGTTCGCATTTTCTTCACATACAGCACGCTTCGTCACTAGGTTGTAAATGTTAGGCGCCCAGTTCTGAATCGTCGTGTAACGAACGCGAGCGTTCTTCTTGACGATAATCTCAACAACCGCACTGTGCAATGAATTGGTGCTGTAAATAGGAGCTGTACAGCCTTCGACATAGTGAACAAAGCTATCTTCGTCCGCGATGATGAGCGTACGCTCGAATTGGCCCATATTTTCCGAGTTAATACGGAAATATGCTTGTAACGGAATTTCACATTTTACGCCCTTCGGAACATAAATGAAACTTCCTCCAGACCATACCGCACTGTTCAGTGCCGCAAACTTGTTGTCTGCAATTGGAACAACTGTTCCAAAGTACTCTTTGAACAGCTCTGGATGTTCACGAAGCGCTGTGTCCGTATCTGTAAAGATAACGCCCTGGTCTTCAAGATCTTTCTGCATGCTGTGGTATACAACCTCAGATTCGTACTGAGCGGATACCCCTGCCAAGAACTTTTGCTCCGCTTCAGGAATACCAAGCTTATCAAACGTTTCTTTAATTTCCGCAGGAACCTCTTCCCACGTCTTTCCTTGCTTCTCGGAAGGGCGAACATAGTACTGGATATCGTTAAAATCGAGTCCATCGAGATCTCCGCCCCAATTTGGTGTTTCCATCTTGTTAAATTGATCCAGCGATTTCAAACGGAAGTTCAACATCCATTCGGACTCGCCTTTAATCTTAGAAATTTCCTTGACGATTTCCGGTGTCAAGCCTTTACCGGATTGGAACACCGCTTGGTGATTGTCGCGGAAGCCATATTTATACTCTTCCATTTCAGGCATTTGCTTAGCCATAGCCGTGTACCTCCTTTTGTACGGGTTACGTACTCACTCAAGAGCCTATTTAGGCTCTTCAATTCCTTTTCGCAACGCATTCCAAGCCAACGTCGCACACTTTATACGTGCCGGGAACTTGCATACGCCCGACAACGCCTCAATATCTTCATATTCGTCAAATGTTACATCTTCACCCTTAACCATAGCAGAGAAGCGGTCTGCAAACTCCAGCGCCTGCTCCAGCTTCATGCCCTTCACTGCGTCCGTCATCATCGAAGCACTGGACATGCTGATCGAACAGCCTTCCCCAGTATAGCGAGCATCCTGTACAATGCCGTCTTCAACCTTTAACTGCAGCGAGATACGATCTCCACAGGTTGGATTGTTCAGGTCTATCGTCACCGCATCGGCCTCAAATGTACCCCGATTCCGCGGTTTCTTATAGTGGTCCATGATGACGCGGCGGTACAAATCATCCAATTGCATCGCTAAAATACTCCTTTGTCTCCAGCAACGCCTTTACAAGCTGGTCAATGTCATGCTCTGTGTTGTATAAATAAAAGCTCGCTCTTGCCGTGGCGCTCACTTCCAGCCATCTCATCAACGGCTGACAGCAGTGATGTCCTGCTCGAATAGCGATACCTTTAGCATCCAGAACCGTAGCTACATCATGCGGATGAATGTCATCCAGATTAAACGTCACCAGACCTACACGATCTTGCTCAGGACCAAAGATAGTGATGCCGTCAATCATAGATAACTTATCATATGCATATGCCGCCAACTTACGCTCATGTTCATGAATTGTATCCATTCCGATTTCCAGTAGGAAATCAATTGCTGCCCCCAGGCCAACTGCACCTGCAATAATAGGCGTTCCGCCCTCAAACCGCCATGGAGTATCTTTCCATGTTGATTCATACAAATCAACAAAGTCGATCATCTCGCCGCCGTATTCGATTGGTTCCATCTGATTCAACAGGGCTTTCTTGCCATATAAAGCGCCGATTCCAGTAGGGCCGCACATCTTATGACCGGACAAAGTATAGAAGTCACAGTTCAAATCCTGTACGTCCACTTTCATATGCGGTGAGCTCTGTGCCCCGTCCACAACCATTACGGCACCGTGACGGTGTGCAATCTCACCAATCTCCTTAATCGGATTTACAAGGCCAAGCACGTTGGAGACGTACATCACAGATACAACCTTCGTATGATCCGTGATCGTTGCTTCTACATCTGCAAGTGAGATCGTTCCATCATCCTGCAGCGGTATATATTTAAGTGTAGCTCCTGTTGCTTTAGCTGCTTGCTGCCAAGGGATCAGATTGCTGTGATGCTCCATTGGCGTAATCACGATCTCGTCTCCCTCTTTGCACACCGAGCGTGCATAAGAGCTCGCTACCAGATTCAGCGCAGTTGTTGTACCACGTGTAAAGACGATCTCCTCTGGGCTCTTCGCATGGAGGAAGCGCGCCACTTTCTCACGCGCACCTTCGTAAGCGTCCGTCGCACGTGAACCAAGGGTATGCACGCCGCGATGTACGTTAGAATTGTCCCATTCGTAATATTTCTTAACCGCCTCAATCACACGGTGTGGCTTCTGTGATGTAGCTGCGCTATCCAGATATACTAACGGGTATCCGTTGACGTTCTGATTTAGAATCGGAAACTGCTCACGAAGTTCGCGTCCAATCATTGTCCTAACTTCCTTTCAATGTAACGCTTGAGAAGCTGCTGCAGCTGCTCGTTAGGAATATCCGATACTACTGGTGCCAAGAAGCCGCGAATGATTAAGTTCTCAGCATCAGAGCGAGAGATTCCGCGTGACATCATATAGTAGACCTGTTCTTGGTTGACTTGACCCGCAGATGCTGCGTGTCCTGCCGTTACGTCATCTTCGTCGATCAGGAGAATCGGGTTCGCATCGCCGCGTGCTTTAGGGCTAAGCATCAATACACGTTCTGTCTGCTGGCCGTCTGCTTTTGTGGCGCCCTTCTCGATCTTCGTAATTCCGTTGATGATCGCCGTAGCCGCTTCACGCATAACTGCGCGAGTAATCATCTGACTGTTTGTACTCTTGCCGAAATGAACGGCTTTTGTCGTAATGTTCAGCTTCTGCTCTCCATTACCAATGCAAATCAGTTTCGCATCCGAGTTTGCACCATTACCCTTCAGAATCGAAGTTGTTTCGGATACTGCATTGCCGTTATGCATTTCACCGACAATCCACTCGATCTCGCCGTCATTTTCCACAATCGCACGGCGGAAAGAGATATCAGCTGTTGCTTCAGATAAATGGTGGATAGAAGCATAAGTCACCTTCGCTCCAGCCTTGACAAATATTTCAACAACGCCGTTATGAACGGACGGTGTATCATGCTCATCGGAAATATAGTTATCCACGTAGTTCACACGGCTGTTTGTATCTGCAACAATCAGTACATGCGGTGCAAATGTCGCGTTCGCATCCTGATGATAGAACAAGGCTTGAAGTGGAATATCAACTTCGACGTTCTTTGGCACATACAAGAAGGCTCCACCATTCCATACCGCTGCATGCAGGGCAGCAACACGGTGCTCATCTGCTTGAACAGCTTGCATCAGATAAGGTTTGACCAGCTCTTCATGCTCACGAGCAGCTGTCTCCAAATCTGTAAAAATAACACCTTGTTGCTTCAACTCATCTTGAAGCGTTGCATATATAACACCGGAATTTACCTGTACCAGCACACTGCTTGGGTCAACATTATTCTCACCCCGCAAAATATTACGTGCAGCAGCAGGCACTTCGGAAAGGTTGGCTACTGCTTGCACATCAGCAGCCTTACCATACTCAGAAATGTTCCAGCGATCTATTTTTGTTTTCTCGAGCTTTGGATTCTCAAGTGTTGCTGCTTTATCCAGTGCTCGCAAACGTTGCTCCGCTAACCAAGCAGGCTCTTGTTTGCTGCGGGAAAGAGCAGCGACCGCTTCGCGGTCTACGGGTACTACAGTTTCGGTACTCATCGGTCTATCGCTCCTCCTGTCTATCGATCGTTACGACTACTCGTCATGACCAACAGTTTCGTCTGTAATGCCTAGCTCTTCTTTTACCCAATCGTAACCTTCTGCTTCCAGACGCTGTGCAAGCTCTGGTCCGCCGGATTTTACGATACGGCCTTGCATCATCACATGGACGAAATCTGGATTGATGTAGTTCAACAGACGTTGGTAGTGCGTAATAATCAAGAAGCCGCGATCTTCGTTGCGCATCGCATTTACACCGTTTGCTACGATCTTCAACGCATCGATATCCAGACCAGAGTCGATCTCATCGAGAATAACAATCTTAGGCTCGATCATCATCATTTGCAGAATCTCGTTACGCTTCTTCTCACCACCGGAGAAACCTTCATTCAGGTAACGATGTGCGAACTCATCGTTCATGTCCAATTCCTTCATCTTACTTTCCATTTGGCGAATGAACTTGATAAGGGAAATCTCGTTTCCTTCACCACGACGTGCGTTAATCGCACTGCGCAAGAAATCAGAGTTCGTAACGCCAGCAATCTCACTTGGATATTGCATAGCAAGGAACAGACCTGCACGTGCGCGCTCGTCTACTTCCATTTCGAGTACATCTTCCCCATCGAGAGAAACAGCACCATCTGTCACTTCATACTTAGGATGACCCATCAGAGCAGACGCAAGAGTACTTTTACCAGTACCGTTTGGTCCCATGATAGCGTGAACCTCGCCACCCTTCATTTCCAAATTGATACCTTTTAAAATTTCTTTTCCTTCAATGGTCGCTTTCAGACCATCAATGACGAATTGAGTTGCCATGTGTCCTGTACCTCCAAATGTTCATGGTTTGATAGTTGCTTATAAATAACTTGAAGTGAATATGCGGTTCTTAAAACAGCCAAGCGTGAATTCTATAAAATTTATCACATTATAGTTATTATAAAGTGATTCTCAATGATTCTCAATATGATTTTAATTGTTTCAACTTACCATTTCAACCTCACTCCCCTATCATGACCCTTATAACACCAGTATTATCACGTTTTCGGCATTTACAATCTCTTTCCAAAATAAATAGTATTTATTTTATAAAGGCTAAAAATTTAAATTCTCGAAATAAAAGCGCATCCTTATACGGATGCGCTTGCTGATGTTGACTAAATTCTTAGTATTTTGATTGGAATTATATACTACCGAGTTGTATCCGTATGCTGTGAATTAAAATTAACCCATGTATGCATCAAGCATCCACACATGTTTTTCGAAGTCGGACTTAATGCCCAAGAACATATCACTTGTCGCCTCGTCTCCTGCTTCTTCTGCAGCAGCCATAGCTTCTTCAAACTCTTTATTTAATTGGTTAAAATCTGCAATCAACTGCTTAACCATCTTGTCTGCTGGAATAGCACTGTCACCTTCACCCAGTGTTGTATGTGCCAAATATTCTTTCATTGTTGCGTAAGGCTTACCACCAATGGTTAAAAGACGTTCTGCTACTTCATCCATTTTCAACGTAACATCGTTGTAGAGCTCTTCAAATTTCTCATGCAGGGTAAAGAACAAATGTCCTTTAACAAACCAATGGTAATTATGCAGCTTCACATACAGTACGTTCAAATTCGCTACCTCTTGATTTAATAATTTCTGAAGATTTTCTTTAGCCATGGGAAAAGCCTCCTATAAATTAAAGTGTGTGAAAATTAAATTTAATAACTACTTGTTGATAATTATTCTAATCTAATAATTACTTTTTATCAAGCGATTCCCGAAACTCGTTATGTAGTAATATTTTACACTTCCATAATCGCTTAATGGATCGCCACTGCCACTGTTACTGCATATTTTGCCAGCTGGCTTATATCATTATTTACCCTGTCCGCGTCTCATGAAACATCACTTTCAAAATTAGTATTTAAATAGGCAAAAAAATACTTTATACTATTCCGCAAGCATATAACATGTAAAACCTTCTATTGAAGGAATATTGTAACTCGGGAGGTGTCTTTTCGCCTATGATAAAAGCTACAACTTACCATCCCTTGTCCGTTGAAGACGCAATCGAAGTAGCGCGCAACCTAAAAGGGTTCTTCACCCCTGGTTCAGAACTGCGATGTGAAGAAATCGGCGACGGAAATCTGAATCTAGTGTTCCGAATTCAAGCCTTACACGCAAACGGAGACCTTAACAAAAGTATTATTATCAAGCAAGCTCTTCCTTATGCAAAAGTTGTAGGAGAATCTTGGCCGCTGACGATAGATCGTGCACGGATTGAAAGCGAAGCGCTCCTCTTGCAAGGAAAGTCAGTCCCAGAGCTTGTGCCGCAAGTCTATCTGTTTGATGCAGATATGGCGATGACTGTTATGGAAGACCTAAGTGATCATGTCATTATGCGCCAAGGACTTATAGCAGGTACCAAATATCCGCTGTTTGCAGAGCATATTTCGGAGTTTCTCGCCCAGACGCTGTTCAGTACGTCCGATCTCGGCATGAATCAGCAGGACAAGAAGCGGCAAGTTGAAAAGTTTATTAACCCGGAGTTATGTAAGATTACCGAAGATCTCATTTTTGATGATCCCTATACGAACTCAAGTAATAATAATATAGATTCCGCCATATTGGACGAGCATACCGCATTATGCAGCGATCAATCGCTTCAGTTCGAGGTCATGCTGTTAAGACAAAAGTTCTTGTCGCAGTCACAGGCGCTGCTGCACGGTGATTTACATACCGGCAGCATCTTTATTACGCCTGCATCAACTAAAGTAATTGATCCTGAATTTGCGTACTACGGTCCGATGGGCTTTGATATCGGCGCAGTCATCGGCAATCTGCTCTTGAATGCGGCAGGTCAACAATTCTGGATTCAAGATGTAACCAAGCGCGAGCAATATCGAGATTATTTGCTGACAACGATTCGAGACATTTGGAATCTGTTCGAAATGAAGTTCCGCACGCTTTGGAATCAACACGGCGTCGATCGCCTGTCAACGGCCCATGGCTATCAGGACCATTATTTGCTGGAAGTATTAAGGGACACAGCAGGTTATGCTGGTTGCAAGATGATTCGCAGAATCGTAGGATTGGCGCATGTAGCTGACATTGACACGATTCCGGATACGTCCTCGAAAGAACAAGCTCAGCGTACAGCACTCTCTATCGGTAAGGCATTGGTAACATCTAATCGCAGCATCCATTCCATCGATGAGTTGATTGATGCTGCGAATCAAGCATTTAAAGGAGTACATGTATCATGAGCAACCAACAGGATCATACACTTGACCTATCCATACAGCGTTATGAACCACTTGTATCCGTCCGCTGGACAGAACATTACGAGTTAGAGCTGCTAGACCAGCGGCTCCTGCCTACTCAGATCGTGATGGAGCGACTGACTGAAGTCAGTCAGGTTTGGCATGCTATTCATGATATGGTCGTACGCGGCGCACCTGCGATTGGCATCGCTGCAGCATACGGCGTTGTGCTTGGCGCTCTTAATGACAAAGCAGCAAGCCCACTTGAGTGGCTTAAATCTGTGAACACACATGCAGACTACTTGGCGACATCCCGGCCTACAGCTGTAAATTTGTTCTGGGCATTGGATCGCATGCGCAATCGAGCCTCGCAATTAATGACAGTGAGCAATATTGCTGTGGCCTCACTGAATGAGCTGCTGCTTGAAGAAGCGGTATTGATTCATCAGGAGGATGAGGAAGTATGCCGTCAAATCGGCGAGCATGCCCTCTCTTTATTCCATGATGGAATGGGCGTTCTTACCCACTGCAATGCAGGGGGACTTGCGACAGCCAAGTATGGCACAGCACTTGCACCCATGTATTTGGCTCAAGAGCGGGGCATACAATTAAAAGTATTTGCAGATGAGACCAGACCTGTCCTGCAAGGCGCACGCCTGACCGCATTTGAACTCCAGCAGGCCGGCATCGATGTAACTTTGATCTGTGACAACATGGCCGCCATGGTAATGCAGAAAGGTTGGGTTCAAGCCGTAATAGTTGGTACAGATCGGGTTGCAGCAAACGGCGATGTAGCTAACAAGATCGGTACTTACGGACTCGCTGTGCTCGCCAAGGCTCACGGAATTCCATTCTACGTTGCTTGTCCAACGTCTACGATCGATCTGAACACCTCTTCTGGCGAACTGATTCCGATTGAAGAACGGCATGAACGCGAGATTACTGAAGCATTTGGCTCACGCACAGCGCCTGAGAACATTAAGGTATACAATCCAGCATTTGATGTGACACCAAATGAGTATGTGACAGCTATTATTACGGAGCACGGCATCGTAGAGCCTGATTATGTAACCTCCCTGCAAGACATCATGAAGCGAGCAGCATTGCCGATTGCAGATTAATGTAAACTTTCAGGCTGCCTCACTGGCAGCCTGTTGTTATATCATGCGAAGCAGTGCTTCCTTACCTGGCATGCCAGCATGAATTCCAAGTTGCTCAGCTTCTAGCGTGACGGATTCGAGAGGTGCTTCCAGCAATTGTTCAAGTGTACGAACGCCAACAGCCCGCCCCGCTATAATTTGACGGTCTTTCAAGCGTTCATTCAACAGTGTCACGTCCAAGGCACCACACATAATGTAGCCGCGGTCAGTTGAGATGGAGAGCAGCGTCGTCTTTGGCAGCTGAACCTCTACCCCAACAACCGTATAACCTTCGATCTGAATAGGAACGATTTGAATCAAATCTCATCCCCCCTCACATAAGATTGCCGTATCATTTTATGCCGCTCTGTTGACGGAGTGCATACCGCTTTTATGCATTTTTTTCTATTTTTAATAAATAGTTCTTTAGAACTACTTTTATTGCGCGATGAGTCATAATATAATGATACTTAAATAGGTATAATGACTAGGTGGGGGATTAAATGACTATGCTTAACAATAACAACATGAATCGGTCTGCATACAAATTCAGTCTCGATATCCTAATTGAAAGCAGTTCCAACGCTGCAGCGTTAGAGAAGATTCTTCGGTTGTTGCAAAATGATCCTGATGTGCTGGATCTGCGCGTACAATCCGGCTCCCAGCTAGGCTCCATGCTGCAGCTTTTGGAATCTATGCAGAAGCAAGCACATACGACAACCCCCTTTGGTTCCGTATTGGTGTCTCGCCAATCCGCCCAAGCTAACGTTAACGGCAACAAGCAGCAGCCTCCTGTTCAGCCAGGTGCTGCAGCACCTAGCATACAATCGCAACAAGGACACGCTGCCACGAATAAATCAAATACGTCTGCTCCATCGTCAACCGGTCCGACATTGGTCATCGAGAAGCAGATCGAACAATATATTCAGCATCAGACGTTAACCCGCTTATCGATTAACAAAGGCAAAGGAATCAAAATGAGCTTGCCATGTCGTATTCTAAATTATGATTCTACTTCTCAGCTGCTCAATGTATATCACGTTGATGAGAAGCAGGTTTATGCTTTTCATCTGTATGAAATTGAAGAAATGACGACATAACTGACCAAACCAATACACATATTGGATAGCAAAAAGCCGTAGCTCAGCGCATTTAGCTGGTCTACGGCCTATTTGTGTATGTACATGGATAAATGGACGTATGTAGAGGTCATTTTATAGTATCAAATACTATCAAGCACTTTGCTTACGCAGCATAACCTCAAAAGATTCCACTGGCAATGGCGGACTAAAGAAATAACCTTGAATTTCATCACAAGCATGATCTTGTAAAAATTGCAGTTGATCTGAATTCTCAACACCTTCAGCGATTACCTGCATGTTCATCGTATGTCCCAACGCAATAATTGCGGAAACAATCGCAGCATCGTTTGGATCCTGCTGTAAATCTCGCACGAATGAGCGATCAATCTTTAGTCGATGAATTGGGAAGTTCTTCAAGTAATGGAGCGAACTATAGCCGGTACCAAAGTCATCAATGCTAATACCGACTCCCATTTCTTTTAATTCGTTAAGTACATGTGTAGCTCGGGATACATCAAGCGTCATACTTTCGGTAATTTCCAGATCTAGATATTGCGGCATTAAACCGGTAAAAGCTAATACTTGCTCTACTGTTTTGGTCAGATTGTGCTGTTCGAACTGACGCACTGACAAATTCACCGATACTGGGATTTGCGGCAATCCTTCATCCTGCCATCGTTTATTTTGATGACAAGCCTCCTCCAACACCCATTCACCGAGCGCAACAATAAATCCATTTTCCTCAGCCAACGGAATGAATTCTCCAGGTAATATTACCCCACGTTCAGGATGCATCCAACGCACAAGAGCCTCTACCCCTACGATCCGCTTCGTTCGCATATCCACTTGAGGCTGATAATACAACTGAAACTGGCCTTCAGACAACGCTTTTCTCATTTCGTGCTCTAGCGTCAGCCGTTCAAGCGGGCGATTGTTCATCTCGGGTGCATAGAATAAATAACCGTTTTTTCCCTTTTCTTTCACTCGGGACAAGGCTGTATCGGCTTGTTTTACCATCATGATGGCGCTATCCAGCGTCGCTTCGTTTACGCCGCTCAGGAACACGCCGACACTCATTGTCACATGTACAGGAACCTCGTTCAGCACAAACGGCTCCTCCATCGCGCTCATAAGTGCCTCTACACGTTCAGATGCTTCTACAGGCGAAGCGACATGCGTCATAAAACAGGCGAATTCATCACCTTCCATTCGGGCAAGCATATCGTTCTCAGTCATCACGCGCAGCAATCGTTCTGCAATCAGCATGAGCAGCATATCGCCAAAATCAGATCCAAAAGTATCATTAATCCGCTTAAAGCGATCCAGATCCATATAAACAACAGCCAGTGACGTAGGTACTGTCATGTTCATACGAGCTGATTCTTCCAGACGCTGCATAAACATACGTCGGTTCGGCAGACCTGTCATATCGTCGTAATAGGACATATAGTGAATCTTTTCTGCCATATGCCGATTCGAATTGGTGTCCTGTAAATAAACAATTACATAATCATTCTGGGTGCTAAATCCAACAGGACAAGGTACGAGTCTCGCCAGCCAATCTTGACGAAATCCCTCCTTATGATAGGCCGTTAACTCCAATTGCATATCTATCCTCTTGGAAGAGACGTTGTAAATCGCTCCCACCAAAGGAGAGAGATATCGATCCTCCAGCAACTCGGCCCAAGTTAAACCGTTATAATTAAACGATAATCCTATATGGTCTCGAAACGCCTTGTTTACGGTGACAATAACGCCATCAGCACGTGTCAGAACAGCCGACATCGGCAATTGTTCGTATAAAAGGTTCCACGATGAATAATCATAGGAAGCTGCCTGAGCAAACGGAGAGCTTCTTTCGGACTGCACAATATCCAGTTCTGTCTTAGTCTCATTAGTCGTACTCCAGGTTCTTCCACGCATCATCTGAGCCACGTAAATGAGTATTAATAAGGTCAATATTACAACAATTATTTCCTTAAAAGCCCCTGTCAACTGCCATAATACGAGGCATAGTATTGCAACGGTACCTATGAACGCTATCGACCACGCATTGGATTTATGAATAACCGCACTCCGTTGCGGCTTATGAGTACTCTGTCCATCCTTGGCTTTCAAACTCATCTTCCTTCCGGCATCGTAATCGCTCTTCTAATCCATTAGGAAGAACGTCGCGCAGCTAATGCGAGCATCACCCAGCCGGCAATAAATGCTACTCCACCAATCGGTGTGATCGCACCTAGAACCCCTTTGCCTGATAAGCAAAGAATGTACAAACTACCCGAGAAAATAATTATGCCAATCCAGATAAGCCTTGCAGCCCATAATAGCTTCGCCGGGCTGTTCAAACGATCAGCCATTATGGCAATCAATAGCAGGGCAAGCGCATGAAACATGTGATACTGAACGGCGGTCTCCCATGTTGCCATTCTTTCGGGGGTCAATAAGGATTTCAGCAAATGTGCACCAAAAGCCCCCAACGCTACTGACAATCCAGCATTAATACTGCCCAACATAACATAACGTCGTAACATGATGTCAGCTCCTCCAGCATCTATTTCGACAATATTTTCTATACTGATTTTACGATTCTATCTTACTATGAACTGGCTTCGATTTACCATATGTTATTCCTGATTTCGGTCCTTAATTCATAATAACTCAACATTCCTTTCACAACTTCTTCTATAATACGTCAAATCAGTAAATAATCGAATATTTTTAGGTTCTATTTTCCACTGTTTCCTGCTCAAATTATGCGATACACCCGCTCCGGACGCCCCACCGATCCGTACTGCACATCGGCTCTTAACGCCCCTTCAGATACCAAGTATTCCAAATACCTCCGGGCTGTAGATCGACTAATACCAATACTCTGCCCCAATCGTTCGGCAGACAAGCCTTCGTCCAAATAACGCACATACGTTAATACCTTATCCAACGTCAGCTTATCGATTCCTTTCGGATAATAAGGGTCTTTCATCGCCAGCTCTATTCTGCCTCGCATCAAGGCATCAATTTGCTGTTGACTAACGTTGCTGTTGTGCTGACTCAACATCTTAATGTCATGCTGGTATTGCTTATACTTTTGGAGCGTTTCGAACATCCGCTCATAAATGACCGGTTTCATAATAAAGTCGAATACACCGCTTTGAATGGCTTCACGCACAGATTTCATATCTTTGGCTGCTGTAATCATTATGACATCAATATAACTTTGGCGCTGCTTCAGATAACGGAGAAAATCCATTCCCGACATATCAGGAAAATAAATATCAAGCAGCACAAGGTCAGGCATTAAAATTTGAAGCTGTTCCTTCGCCTGCTGCTCATCCGTAGCAATCCCTACCACTGAGTAGCCAGCTACTTTTTCCACCAAACGCCGATTAATTTCAGCAATTCGAACATCGTCCTCAATAATCAAGACTCGAATCAAGCAGATCCCCCCGCATCATCAGCTTTATAGTCCATTTTCGGGATAACAACGGTAAAAACAGTACCTGGTGCATCTTCTCGAGCGTGATGCATAAGCATCCCCCTTAACTCTTCTACCGCCTGCTTTACCAATATCAGGCCGAATCCTCGGTGTTCCCCTGCCTTTGTCGTAAATCCCAAGTGGTAAATCTGTTCTCCTACGCCGTTCGGAATCCCTACCCCCGAATCTTCCACCTCAATGATAACTTCTTGGCCCCAGTCGGTAATCATGACGTGTACAACTTTATCTTCACGCTCGTCCTGAAGCACCGCTTCAAGCGCGTTATCAATCAGGTTCCCAATAATAGTTACCAGCTTGAAGCGATCAATCTGCGCCGGAACATCCTTAAAACAGCTAGCAGGGTCCATAACCAGATTTACACCCACTTCATGCGCGCGATTAAACTTGCCAATCAACAATCCGCCAAGTATCGGATCTGGCAGTTCACTCATTATAAATTGTGTAAAACTTTCATGAATATCCGATTCCTTCGAGATGACATCCAGCGCCTCTTGATAGGATTCTAACTGTATAAGACCGGCAATAAGATGCAGCTTGTTTGAATACTCATGCGTCTGCGCTCTTAAACCGTCTGCGTAATTGCGCAGTTGGGATAATTGCTCTGTAAGATCATATAGATCTGACTTGCTTCTGAAACTGGATACGGCCCCAATCACTTGATTATTCGTATCGATAATCGGCACACGGTTAGCAACCAATACCCTGTCGGCAATCTTCATATCCACGTTATATTGCGATTGTCCAGATTGAATGACATTCATTAAGCAGGTCTGTGGAAACAGCTCGTATAT
Source organism: Paenibacillus sp. ACRRX (assembly GCF_022346885.1). Taxonomy (GTDB): domain Bacteria; phylum Bacillota; class Bacilli; order Paenibacillales; family Paenibacillaceae; genus Paenibacillus_B. Next base: position 38,688 of record NZ_JAKRNK010000001.1, on the reverse strand, counting down.
ATGTGAACCAATCAACCGCCGTTCACGCAGCCCCATCAGCTCGAAAGCTGCTTGATTAATGGTTGTAATTTTCCCTTCCTCATTTACTGCAATAATACCTTCCTTAATAGACTCGATTAAAGTTTCTTTCTCGCGATAGAGTCGTCCAATCGCAGCAGGCTCCAAGCCATGAATAGACCTCTTCACATTTCTTGTTATGTAGATAGAGCCTAGACTGCCAAGAAGAATAGCAAGCAGCGCCAGAATAACCATATAGGTCTGATAGGCAACCGCATCTTGTGATATCTCCGCCATGAGGAAGCCGACTGACACAACGCCAACAAGCTTATGGTCCATATTGTAAATTGGAACTTTGCCGCGCAATGAACGACCCATACTGCCCCAAGCATCCGATATGATGGACTTGCCTTGGAACACCTCTTCATTGTCGCCGCCAACCATAGGTTTGCCAATCCTGTCCGCAAGTGGATGGGCAATGCGGATACCCTGTCGATCTCCAACGACGATAAATTCTGCCCCTGTCTCCATACGTATGCGTTCAACAATCGGAAGTACAATCGAGGTAGGATTGTCGGAATCAAAAGCTTGGCGAATGTCATCGAGACTAGCTATCGTCTTCGCTAAATGAATGGCTTCTGTTCCGATCTTATTTTTAAGCGAGGAGGTCCATAAATGATGAAAGGTTCCGGTAAGAGCAATGATAACGATAATAAGCAGGGTGCAAATAAGCAGCATCAACTTCGTTTGTAAGCGCATTCCACTCTTCCTTCCATAAACCAAGCAAACAACAATTACTGCAGTACACTCTAATATAACTATATCATTTGTGTCGTTTTTGTGAATCAGTTAATTGTGTGAACTTTATGATTAATCTAAGTACAAAGTCCAGCAAGCGTAATATGTCCCTAAGCGATTTATCTGCCAGAATTACACGCTAGAATTCCAATTGAAAGCGTTGTCATAGTTTGACGGGAGAGGTTGTGATATGAGAAAGTCTTGGTAATTCACCCCGTAGATGACTTTCTACTCGCCTCGCTTATGCTTTGACTTGTGCTCGGATCGATGGTCAAAATTAATCTAAGGCGTGCGTTTACGGCATCGAATGGGGATTTTACAGTATTGTGGCTGCACTATTTCTAGCCTAGGCCGCACTATGTCTCCTAATATCTCCTTTTCTTAAGATGGAGAGGCAGGAAGATCATTGTTCAAGATGAAGGTTATTGTTGATGAGGAAAAGCCGCTCACCCTCCCAAGCTGCTGTTATCTGGGGTTGTGACGGCTTCATCCTTTAGTGATACGGGACGTTACTGGCTTATTCCAAATGAGCAATTCTAATATCAGGTCACTACCCGCCAGTTATGATTTAGCGTCGCGTATATAGTTCCTCGCTGCATAATATAATCCGCTATCAGCTCTGCAATATCTGTGGGCACATCCAACACTGTGAGCTTATTTGTAAACATGGCGTAATTGCCTCCGCCAGCAGCGCGATAATGGTTCATAGCGACGTCATAAGTACCGTGCACATCGATCTGTTGTCCACTACTGCTTACTAGAAGCTTCGTAATCCGCTCTCCCACTGCACGTGAGATGTCGATTTCATACTCAATGCCCTCCCACATGTCATAATTATAGTGCTGAGGCTTAGGATACAAATACGCTTCATTAATGCGAATATGTTCACTGCCTTGTTCAGTACGATCAAAGTAAGACGCTGTCTGTTCAAGCGCATCCCAAATGTCTTGTCCTGTCACTCGAATCACCTTTAATGTATTCGCATAAATATAGTTCGCTAGTACTTGACGCATCGTAATACGCCCAACAAAGCCCGGTGCCGTATCATCAAACAGCGCCGTGTTGGAAATCGTTGTCTGGCCGTATTCCATCTGTACCCGATTAATAAATTCAATTAGCGGATGATCTGATAATCGAACTTGGCCGGCATCTGTAACTTTCATATCCCCTTCCACTTGACCGATCGACTGATCAAGCCACACCTGCACTTCGGCTTCGATCGGCGCTGCCTGATCGATGATATGCTTGTCTGGGGTCATACCGGCAACCTCAATCCATTTTGAACAAACAGCCCCCACTATCCACTTCTCGTCAACACGTTCCATCTGCACTTCGATACAGCCAACACCTTGTCCGTGTGAACCCGGCTGTGCAATTACTACGCCCTGAATGCGTTCGTTTACAATAATCCGGTGCTGATGTCCAGTCAGCAATATATCAATGCCCTGCACTTCTGCAGCCAGCTTATAACCTTCGTTTTCACCCGTATCTGGTTCTGTTAACTCTCCGCTGTTCATATCACGCTCCAGACCCCCATGATACGACACGACAACCAAATCTACATGTTCTTCTTCACGCAATACCTTAACCCACCGCTGTGCAGCTCGTACAACACACTCAAAATCAATGCCCACAATATGCTGCGGCAGTTCCCAATTCGGGATATAGGATGTCGTCAATCCCAGCACTCCAACCTTTAATCCCGCGGAGAGTTCTTTAATCATATAAGGAACACCAAATATCGGTTCACCATTCGTCTCATCAAGCAAATTAGCGCTTAACCACGGAAATTTGGATTCTTTCATTGCTTGCCTCAAATAGGTAATTCCATAGTTAAATTCGTGATTGCCTACCACAGCAGCATCAGGCTGCAGCAAGTTCATACACGCTATTAATGGATTAGGCAGACTGGATTTCATACGTGCGTGATAATAGGTTAACGGAGTACCTTGCAGCAGATCTCCATTATCAACATATATCGTTTCTTCATATTGACGTCTTAATTGCTTAATCGCAGTAGATATTTTGGCAATACCTGCTTCTATCGGCATTTGATCCGCATATCGGTACGGCAGCACCGTCCCATGGATATCACTGGTGTGAAGAATTGCAAGCTTACCAGACTCATGATGTGGAATGTTAGACATGTAATAACTCCTTACTATATTAAAATAACTTCTCCTCACTAAGAATCCTCTTTACGAAGAAGCATCGATGTATGGTTGAATCTAAAGCGAAACAGCTGAAAGCCCTTATGGCCGCAGCAATAAGGGCTTTTCATGAGCTTCTGTTTAATCAGTTAATCGTTATGGAATCTGTTTGATATACTTTACTGCTGTCTTTGCGTAAACGTATGCTCGCAGCTCCCGTTTTTCCGCTTTGCGTCCGTACTTTAATAATTTGTGCTACGTTTCCGCTGCTATCAGCCGTGAAAGTTCTTGCCGTATAGCCGTAGCCGCTTGGCCATGAGCCATCCGCATTTTGCACCTGACCAACTTGAACACCACCAACCAAATATACGCCAGTCTGAAGTGTTACCGAACTATTAGGTGCAAGACCTGTCACCGTAATCGTCACATCAAACGGCACACCTGCTTGCACCGTTGTAGGATGTGTCATCGAAGGTGTGCCTGTTGGTATTTCGCCTCCGTTATTACCTTGTGCACCATATGAGCCAGTTTTGAATGTGGTAGCATCCCACCACTTGTAACCTGCTGCTGGTGCAGCCCATGGTTCAGCTTGCGGTTCCGTACTGTTAGCAGGTGTCTCAAATGGATGCAAGCTTGTTGCTGTATCCAGTTGGAAGCCTGGAACTTGCGTAAAGCTTGTATACGTCTCCTTATTAGCTAACCAATCGATAACGTTCATCAACAATACAGCATCGTCCTGCTCTTTATATCCGTCATACGTTTTTTTAGTCTGTCCGTTCTCTTCCCTTTTGTATTTAGGTGATACGTCTTCCACTGGAGAAGAATCTCCGATGACAACCGCTTTTCCTTGTCCAACCTTGGAAATCGTTACATATGCACCCTCCGCAATCCCGCCGCCGTTGTATACGCCTTGATCAACCGCATTCGGCCATTTTTGGCTGCTTGAGAGGGTTGGGACATATACAATTCCTTTTGCAATGTTCGGATTGGTGATGGCAATCGTAGATCCCGCATGCATCGCCACACTGGCTACTTGATTTGTGATGCCAAACGATTGGCTTAAAGGTACGATCTGAGTAGCATTAACATCACCAAGCGCATTGTAACGAAGGCGAACACCAAAGTTGTCGGAAAGCCAGTCAGAGCTGGCAACGCCCTGCATAGCAGCAGAGCCTGCTTCTTCTGCACTCATTCCTTGGGCTGGATTGCTCCAAGCACCACGGCGATAGCCGTTAAACACTTCGGAAGCATCCCATCTGTTTTTGTTACGATCTGCATTATAGTGATCCGATACAAAGAAGATGCTGCCTCCACCTTGCACATATTGCAGCAGCGCGGCTTGCTCTGTTGTTTTAAATGGAAGGTTTGCTTCAGGAATTACAAATACATCATAATCTTTGAGATCATTGTATGTAATCGCGGTTGACTTGCGCAGTTCCTTTACATCATAACCTTTATTCGCAATGCCGTTTGCAAAATCGGAAAACCCACCATCAATAACCCAGTCTGCAGCTCCAGCAGTTTGCGCATGTGTATTGTCAAACAACACTTTTTTGCCATTAGGCGTGCCTTTTGCATTAATGTAAGGTGCTGGATCGGATGGCCCCTCTGCATACACGGGCGGATTTGTTCCAAAGGAGAATACAGGTAATGTAATCGCGACTGCCAATACTAACTTGAACCAATGACGTTTCCATTTTGTCCGTACATTCATTATTCATCGCCTCCTCATCAATTATCAATCATTCCATATGCAGAACAGTTCATTCATGATAGAAGATATCCTGGGCCAGCTCCTGCATGCAGCAGCCTCTCGTGTGTTCTCTGACTATTTTATTATGAAAAACATTTGTTAATAGAACCGCATTATTATGAAAAGGTTATGTGAAGACCTCATGGAAATTGTGTAAATCGAAGAAAAAGGCTGCCCTATCCGCGACAAAATCGCAGTAGATGCAGCCTTTCTTATATCATACAGGAGGAGTGTAAAAGGTATTTAAAAGTAAGCTTAGCCCGTAAATTGCTGTACCCATTCACCATTATAATAGGCCACACCAATTGTAGTGAAACTTGAGTTCATAATGTTTTTGCGATGTCCGTCGCTGTTCATCCAAGCGTTCATGACCTCTTCTGGCGTACGTTGGCCTTTAGCGATATTCTCGCCGGCAGTACTATACTGGATTCCATTAGCTTTCATCATGTCAAATGGCGAACCATAAGTTGGCGATTGATGATCAAAGTAATTGTTATCATACATATCCTTTGCTTTCTTCATCGCAACTTCAGACAACTTATTGTCCAGCTTAAGTGGAGCTAGTCCTGCTGCAGCACGTTCCTTGTTCACGAGCTCAGCTACCTGCTTTGCAAACTCGGATACATTTGCAGCTTGCTCCTGCTTGTTCTGTTCTGTGCTGCCGTTAGGCGACTGCTGCTGGCCCTTATTTTCAGTTCCCCCTTGCTTAGGTTGTTCAACCTTCACTTGGCCGGAATTGTTATTGTTCCCTTGCTGTTGACCGTCTTGCTTGAACTGTGGGAACCACTTGGACAGTAGTGCAGACCAATCTTGTCCGTTGATGTTCCACTTCATCGTGTTCTGCGTACCCTGCTGCGAATTGCTATTAACCTTAATATTGTTATTAACGTTGCAATCTGCATTACTAGCTGGTGCAGCCATTACCGAGCCTGCGGATAATACTGGAGCAAGTGCAAGTGCACCCACGATTACGACTTTCTGCATCTGTTTCTTCAAAGATGTCATCTCCCTTTGCAGCCTACGAGGTTAGCTGACGGGTTCGGGTTAAGAGATTCCCCTATCGCATGTGCGATTTCACCCCAATGTTGGTTCCCCCGTGCTCATTCATGAGCTTCGGCTTTCGTTTTTTAATTCTTACAAATCGTAACATGTTCCACACCTGAATTCATTTAAAACTTAATGTAAACAGATGAATATTATTACAAATTCGTCATAATTAAAAAAACGTACCCGCTCAGTAACGGGTACGTTCTTGTTTACTTTCGAGATGAAGACCATGCTTCAAGACGGCCAAGCACATCCTCTCTTGCGTCTAGATAAGCTGGACTATTGTTGTATTCAACCTTAAATACATAAGCATTCATAACAGCAAGCAGCAGCTTGTAGCTTTCTCTTCGTGTTTGTGCAGCGATAGACATATCCAACGGTTTACCGTATCCCGCCATAAAGTCAGCATTATTGTCCCATAATACAAATTCATATTCAGGATCGGCATACATCGATCGATCCGCATCAATAATCGCAGCAATCTTCCACACATTATGTTGTTCAGTCACCAGAACATTGGGATCCCATAGGTCATTGTGAACAAGCACAGGAGTTGTAATCTCATCAAAAATGCGCTCATTAGATCGGAAAAGGTTTAATAATACGTCCATTTCCTGTTGTTTAAACACCCCATGAACAATTGACTTTCCTGCTAACTCATTTACAAACTGCAAGATGACTTGTGACCAGCTCTCACTACCTCTAATACCTTGTCTTGAAGTTGGCCAACCGAATTTTTCCCCTGTGATTTCATGAATTCGTGACGTGTACTGACCCAAGCTGCGACGTAACGCTGCTTTTACATGCTCAGGAACAGTGGGGTCATTCATGGGCACACTCGGCATATATTCCATGACCATGTACACTCGTGGTATCACTTCACAAGACTCATCACAGATTATTACTTTAGGAACGGGAATCCCCTTCGTCGCCAGAAGGTTATAAATATGTGTCTCTGCGCCCATCATCGTCTTCTCAAAGTCTAGAAGCAGCTCATGGCGAATCGGGGCTACACGCAGCACAACTGCAGCTTCTGGCCGTATCGTATGAATTAAATAAGTCGTATTAAACAAACCTCCACTTAGCAATGAACAAGAGGACACCTTCGTGTGGAGGTCAAAAGTTTCCGTCACTATTTTTGTAATCTGCTCTACTGTAAGCTCTTCATATATCCGCGAAGTTGGATTCATCTGTTGTGCTCCTTTGAACTATGTAATTATGCTGTACCTAACCTTGATCCTAGCACTTATTAATTGGTGTGACTCCTATATACATCACACTTTCTCCTGCTGCCCTTCATAACTCCCCCGTTCGTGAATATATTGTGTAACAAGAACTTACAGCAGGGATTCATCCTGTTGCTAATCAGGAAGGGGGAGCATCATGACTGAACCGTTATTTATCGTATCCCGTGAAGACTGGTCGCTCCATCGTAAAGGATATCAAGATCAAGCGCGCCATCAGCAGAAGGTGCGTGAAGCGATAAAGCAGAATTTTCCAGACCTGGTCACCGAGGAAAATATTATTTTGTCGGATGGCAAACAAATTATTAAAGTCCCAATCCGCAGCCTGGATGAATTTCGTTTTATGTACAATTTTAACAAGAAGAAACATGTAGGCCAAGGAGACGGCGACAGTAAAGTAGGCGACGTGCTTGGAACTGATAAAGAACAGGGGCCCGGCAAAGGGCAGCAAGCGGGTGATCAGCCTGGAGCAGATGTAGTTGAAGCGGAGATCAGCATTGCAGAGCTAGAAGGCATGTTATTTGATGAACTGGAGCTTCCCCATTTGCGTCCTAAGGACAAAGAACAGGTTGAAGTGAAAGAGATTCGCTTTAACGATATTCGCAAAAAAGGGATTATGTCCAACATTGACAAGAAGCGTACGATTCTTGAAAATATGCGGCGCAATGCTTTATCCGGTCAGCCTGGTATACATGGTATTAATCCAGATGACCTGCGATTTAAGACGTGGGAAGAAATTATTAAGCCACAATCAAATGCAGTCATCATTGCGATGATGGATACATCAGGAAGTATGGGCTCCTTCGAAAAATACTGTGCGCGCAGCTTCTTCTTTTGGATGACCCGCTTCTTGCGCAAACAGTATGAAAAGGTAGACATCGTATTTATAGCCCATCATACAGAGGCAAAGGAAGTCACCGAGGAAGAATTCTTTACTCGCGGTGAAAGTGGTGGCACAATCTGTTCCTCCGCATACATTAAGGCGCTTGATATAATCGATCGCCGCTATCCACCTGCCAGCTACAACATTTATCCTTTTCATTTCTCAGACGGCGACAACTTGACAAGCGACAATGAACGCTGTGTAAAGCTGATCGGTGAACTGTTAAAGCGCACGAATATGTTCGGTTACGGCGAAGTGAACCAATATAACCGCAGCAGTACACTTATGTCTGCGTATCGGAATATCAACATTCCGAACTTTATGTACTATGTCATTAAAGAAAAAACAGAGGTATACAAAGCATTGAAGCACTTTTTCAAAAAACAGCCCGCGGCTGTCCGATAACGTCCAACTTTACGCGGCTAACTAGATATGAACGGGGCATCTGCGATCTGACGACCGATGGATTGCTCCATTCATGTCTTGCGCCTTTCATTGTTGTCTTATGATATAGAACGGTTACTGATTCTCAAGCTTATCGTTCAATCACTATGCTGCTGATGCCATGGTTTTATGAAATTGAAAAAGATATCAACCGCCACAGTACCTTGCTGCTCGCTGTTTCTTGGGATACTATGGTTAGAGAACAGTATTCTACCTTAGGTAACTTCCATTTACTTCATTTTACAAGATTAGATCAAAGGAGATGTGTCAATGCAGAACAAGCGAGGTATGCTTTCAGAAGATTTATATCGATTAACATGGTTAAGCGATCCTGTTATTAGCTCTTTTAATGGACGTATTGCCTACGTGTCGAAGTCTGTAAATGAAGAGAATAGCGGTTATCGCTCGCATATACGTCTCATGGAACAGGATGGCAGCGGGGATATTCCCTTTACTTCTGGAGATAAGGATCATTCGCCAGCGTGGTCTCCTGATGGTACACAGTTGGCTTTTTTGCGTCAATATGAGGACAAGCCGCAGATATGGATGATTGCCGCCTTAGGTGGCGAAGCGCAACGTTTGACTGATCTTGCCCACGGTGTGAACTCCTTTGTCTGGTCTCCTGATGGACAACGTATACTAATCCGTTCATCTGTAGAACATACAGATGTAGAACATACTGAGGATAATGCCCTTTCAAACACTGTCCGCGCAGACAACGCGTCGACAAGCGGAAAGGACGAACAGCCAGCTAACGGCGGCAAAGCTGGCTTACAGGCAGCAATATTTAACCGGCTAAATTACAAATCCGATGCCGGCGGTTTATGGAACAACAAGAGATCTCATCTGTTTGTGTACAATATAGGACATAACGGCACCGATCTACTTCAACTTACTTCCGGTCATTACGATATCGGAGAATTTGCCTGGTCTCCCGATGGGAATGAGATCGCTTTTACAGCTAAAATAATGGATGATAACGATGTAGATCCGGATCTCATCCTATCTAACAATCTGTACGTCATAGATGCAGCAGGACAAAATCGGCGCAAACTTACGACTTGTGAATGGGGGATCTATGATCTTGCTTATTCCCCAGATGGAGGCTGCATCGCCTTCTTTGCGAGCGATCGCTCCTACTATAATGCTACGATTGCTCGCTTATACTCAATTCCTGCCGCAGGCGGCTCAATTACTTGCCTCAGCGCAGACTTGGATCGTCCACTTGGACATGGTGCGATCAGCGACATGAGATCCAACATCGCATCTACGGGTCCAATTTTTGCTGCTGATGGTTCCAGCATTTATTCGTTATTTACATCCGAAGGCAATGTGCATATTGCCCGCTTCGCTGCTGATGCTTCCAGCTATGAAGTCATTACAACCGGTGATCGCGAAATTTACCAATTTGCCGATGCTCGCAACGGTAAGCTAATCGTTGCGTCTGCTGATCTCACTCACCCTGGCGATTTATTTGCATGGGATATAGAAGCAAAGATGGAAACTCGGTTAACCAACTGCAATGAAGCTCTTTTTAGCGAAGTCGAGATCAGTTTGCCTGAAACATTCTGGTTTAAAGCTGGTGACGGATGGGACATTCAAGGATGGATTTTAACGCCAATTGGATATACAGCAGGTACTAAGGTGCCAACGGTGCTCGAGATTCACGGTGGTCCGCACGCCATGTATGCCAACACCTTTATGCATGAGTTCCAACTACTCGCCGCAAATGGGTATGCTGTGGTATACACGAATCCGCGAGGTGGGCATGGTTACGGCCAGACATTTGTCAATGCATGCCGCGGCGACTATGGCGGCAAGGATTATTCAGACTTGATGGAAACGGTAGATTATGCGGTATCCACTTATGACTTTATTGACTCGTCAAGATTGGGAGTCACAGGAGGCAGTTATGGCGGGTTTATGACCAACTGGATCGTGGGCCATACGGATCGTTTTAAAGCAGCCGTCACGCAGCGTTCTATCTCCAACTGGATCTCGTTCTACGGTGTAAGCGACATCGGTCATTTCTTCACAGAAGACCAGATTGGTGGTAATCCGTGGAACGATTTGGAGAAGCTGTGGAAGCATTCCCCGCTTGCTTATGTGGAACAAGTTCAGACTCCACTGCTAATCTTACATGGCGAGAATGACCTGCGCTGCCCGATCGAACAAGCAGAACAGTTGTTTATTGCACTTAAGCGCCTTGGCAAGAAGACTCAATTTATTCGCTTCCCATCCTCCAATCACGAGCTGTCACGTGGTGGCAACCCTGGCTTGAGGGTGCAGCGCCTTAACCATATTGTGCGTTGGTTCGATGAGCATATTGAAAAGTAAGTAACTTTGCTCATACATGGATGGTTCAATTTACCCGAAAAGATGCGGTGGTCTATGGACCTGTTTAGGTGCTATTGAACTCGCAAAATGGTTCTATTGTTTCAAATCTTTAGTTCAGATCTTTAGTTCAGTTCTATAGTGCAGTTCTACAGATCAGTTCTGCAGATCAGTTCTGTAGCTCAGTTCAGTTCTACAGTATAGTTCTATAGCAAAGTTCTATAGTTCAGTTTTGCAGTTCAGTTTTGCAGTTCAGTTCTACAGCTTAGTTCTATAGCTCAGTTCTATAGCTCAGTTCTACAAGCAATACTTGGTTTCCAAGTTCTGCTTGGCTTAGCTGGTGAATTTCATGATATATCGTTTTGATAACCTAACCTGAGCATAATGAACCTAACATAAAAGTATTCTTGGTTGTGAAGTACACACCGTTTCCCTGTCGATGGATATGTTTCCATTGATCTGGGTGACGGTGTTTTTTATTTCTATTAAGGGGACGTGAAATCTATGACATATGAATCGATGTATGAAAAATGGTTCGCTGATGCACTCGAAAAAAGCAGCGGTAATCGGAAAATGAGGCTAATGCAAGGGAACGGATACGCAGAACAATTATTTCTTGAAAAAGCGTGGTATCCTGCCTTTAAAAGCTTAGAACATTTATATCCTGAATATGAGGTTGAAGATTATCGGGATGGGAGCAGGTTTCTTGACTTTGCTTACATACGTTTCCCACTGCGATTAGCGATTGAAATTGATGGTTATGGTCCTCATCATGCTAAAGTAACACGGTGGCAGTTTTCCGATTCACTTATCAGACAAAACCATCTGATCATTGACGGATGGCGTATTTTACGGTTCTCCTATGACGATATTCACGATAAACCTCGCATGTGTGAGCAACTCCTTCAACAATTCATGGGAACCTGGTACCAAGGATATGATACTGGTCATTCTAGCTCCCATGAAGTTTTGGAAAATGAAATTTTGCATTATGCGGCCCATTTGGATCGAGATTTACTCCCGCAGGATGTATGTCATTTTCTAAATGTCGGAAAAGAAAAAGCTCGCTCCCTCCTAAAAAGGATGGTGGTAAAGCAAATGCTCCTGCCGCATAAAGGTGGAAAGATGCGAATTCGCTCCTATACCGTGAATCGAAATTATATGGAGAAGAGACGCGACCTATTCCTTTAGCTACCATCGTACGATGAGCATCGGCATAAGGATGATATGCCGGCTTATCTTGCTTATTTCACCGCTTTGAGGGTCATTTAAGGCGGGTTTTACGCCTTAAATGACCCTCATCGGCTTTATTGCCCGCTCGGAAGTGGCTTGGAAGACTCATTGCTGCTTCCTGTTCCCTTAGCTATCATCGTACGATGAGCATCGGCATAAGGATGATTTTCCGGCTTATCTTGCTTATTTTGCCGCTTTGAGGGTCACTTAAGGCTGGTTTTACGCCTTGTTTTACCCTCTTCGGCTTTATTGCCCGCTCGAAAGTGGCTCGTATGCTCCATTGCTGCTTCCTATTTCCTTAGCTGTCATCTTACGATGAGCAACGGCATAAGGATGATATTCCGGCTTATCCTGCTTATTTCGTCGCTTTGAGGGTCACTTAAGGCTGGTTTTACGCCTTATTTTGCCCGCTTCGGCTTTATTGCCCGCTCGGAAGTGGCTTGGAAGACTCATTGCTACTTCCTTTTCCCTTAGCTATCATCTTACGATGAGCACCGGCATAAGGATGATATCCCGGCTTATCTTGCTTATTTCGTCGCTTTGAGGGTCACTTAAGGCTGGTTTTACGCCTTATCAAATATTGTAGCCTGGAGATCCTTTTCTTTTTTCTGTAATTACGGCTCTGTCTGGGACTTTAGATCTCCGAAGATCCCAGATTTAATAACTTCAGATACCTTTGTGCCGTTGGATCATTGCCTCACTTTGGGGCGTTATGTCACCTTCGATCATTGTCTAACTTTAGCTCGTTGTGCCACCTTCGTTCATTGCTTGACTCTAGCTCATTGAGTCGCCTTCGATCTTTACCTGACTCTAGCTCATTGTGCCACCTTCGATCATTGTCTAACTTTAGCTCGTTGTGCCACCTTCGTTCATTGCTTGACTCTAGCTCATTGAATCGCCTTCGATCTTTACCTGACTCTAGCTCATTGGATCACCTTCGATCATTGTCTAACTTTAGCTCGTTGTGTCACCTTCGTTCATTGCCTGACCTTCGCTCATTGTGCCACCTTCGATCATTGTCTAACTTTAGCTCGTTATGCCACCTTCGTTCATTGTCTAACTTTAGCTCGTTGTGCCACCTTCGTTCATTGCTTGACTCTAGCTCATTGAGTCGCCTTCGATCTTTACCTGACTTTGGCTCAATGGGTCGCCTCCATCATTGCCTGACTCTAGCTCATTGGGTCGCCTCCGATCATTGTCTAACTTTAGCTCGTTGTGCCACCTTCGATCATTGCCTAACCTTAGCTCCTTGTGTAACTTTAGTTTATTTTCCAGCATTAGATTGCCGTGTGTGATCTTAGTTCGCTGTCTGACTTGGGACCGAATTGCGAGTTGGATCGCAGTGAGACTTTAGAGCACCTTAACCCTATTTTCCGTTTGCATCTGCGAACCCTACACTCATCCAACATCCTACATTTCTAATATGGCGTATACACAACTATGATCAACATATCTATTATCAAAAGCTCTGTCCCGTCCCTCTCGGGCCGTAGTAACTGCGTAATCCAAAAAAATGACCAATCAGGTTATTGCGGGCGGAAAATTTGACTGCCGAATCACTAAAAGATATCATCTCAACCTGCACATATCCCCCCTACTTCTGCCATACATATGGTATGAAACGTAATTTAGAGCTCGGAGGGATCGCGACATGAAACAAGACGATACTCGCCAGCTGGAGCGGGCGATTGCTGAAATAACAGAAATTGCTACCGGCTTTGGACTGGACTTCTATCCGATGCGGTACGAGATATGCCCGGCTGATATTATTTACACATTCGGTGCTTACGGGATGCCTACCCGCTTTCATCACTGGAGCTTCGGCAAGACATTTAACAAAATGAAGATGCAATATGACTTCGGTTTAAGCAAAATTTATGAACTCGTTATCAACTCCAATCCCTGTTATGCGTTCCTGTTGGACGGCAACTCCCTCATCCAGAACAAACTCATCGTCGCCCACGTACTCGCCCATTGCGACTTTTTTAAAAACAATGCGCGCTTCTCTACCTCTAATCGTAATATGGTGGAAAGCATGTCCGCTACCGCTGAACGTGTCTCAAATTACGAACTAGAATTCGGCACACAAGCTGTAGAGAGCTTTATTGATGCCGTGTTGGCTATTCAAGAACATGTTGATCCACAAATTATTCGCCCGCAGAAGCTTGACAAGCAGCGCTACATGGAGCTCAAGATGAAAGAGCAAAAAGACAAAGAACCACCGAAGCAGCCCGGACAATATGACGATCTTTGGTCGCTCGAAGACAAAGCTAATGGAACAAAAACCAACGGGCGTACAGACAGCCCAGAGCAAATATTCCCGCCTGAGCCTGAGAAGGACATCGTCTGGTTTATTCAGGAGTTCTCGCCCGTATTGGAAGATTGGCAGCGTGACATTATGTCCATGTTGCGCGACGAGATGCTTTATTTCTGGCCACAGATGGAGACTAAGATCATGAATGAAGGCTGGGCGTCTTACTGGCATCAACGTATTTTGCGTGAGCTGGATCTGACAACGGAAGAATCTTTCGAATATGCCAAGCTTAACTCATCAGTTGTACAGCCCTCCAAACACAGCTTGAATCCCTATTATTTAGGTCTTAAAATTTTCGAAGATATCGAATATCGATGGGATAATCCAACCTCCATCGAACAAGAAAAGCTCGGTCGAGAACCCGGTCAAGGACGTGCCAAAATATTCGAAGTACGCGAGGTCGATTCCGATCAGTCGTTTATCCGTAACTATTTAACCAAGAAATTGACAGACGATCTGGATTTATATGTGTTTGAAAAGAAAGGCCCTGATTGGAAAATAACAGATAAATCATGGGAAAACATTCGTGATCAACTGGTTTATTCACGTGTCAACGGTGGTTTTCCTTACTTAGTCGTACAAGACGGAGATTACCAGCGAACAGGAGAATTATATATCAAGCACCAATACGAAACTGTGGAGCTTGATCTCAAATACTTAGAACGAACGCTTCCCTACGTTTATACGTTATGGGGCAAATCCGTCCATATTGAGACCAAAGTCGAGGAGAAGACGGTGTTGTTTACTTACGACGGCAAAAAAGTATCGCGCAAGTTTATCCCCTAATATAAGATCCGCCGATTTTTATATCCCCCATCTGCCTTGCAGATGAGGGGTTTTCTTTTGTGGATATTGTAGATATTGTTAATATTGTTAATATATTATTATTATGGATATTATAATTCTGTACCACGATTGTTGAGCCTTCATTTTTCGTGTTCCTCGCCAATCTCGGGTAGCATTCCATTTACCCAGACCGTCCAAGCTCCAATTCCAGCACTGAATGTAGGTACATAAGAGCATCCTCTGAAATAAAGTTGACAAGCACTCATCATGTGTCGCCAAGAAAATGTGTCAGCTACCTTTATAAATTCCACGAATGTACATTTCAACCCTAATCAAATGGTCATATGTATATAAATAAAGATTTACGCCTGTGAAGAGGATATAAACATCTTCTCATCTGGCATCAAGCTCAAACTTAGGTTGAATGGGGTGAAAACACTAATTTTTAAGCATACCGTTACGTTTCTTAGCTTGTCGGGGAAACGGTAAGAAGCGGAACGACTATGCGAACATTGATCGGTTCAAGAATCCATGTCCTATTTATCCGGAACCTAAACTCTTTCATCCATTAGTAGAATTATTAAATTTATTTATGCAACTCCAAAAAGCTCTTTCCGATTAACGATGTCGGGATAGGAGGTAAAGTGTTGGAACAGTATCAAATTGAACCTTGGGATCATATTACTACCGTCTCGCCTGGCACAGTGTTGGAACAGTATGTGCCCCCTGAACTTGAAGCACTAGGCAGACAGGTAATGGAACAATACGATATGAAAGTATCCAGTATGGTGCTGATCACTTCTAAGCCAGACAAGGGTGGCGCAATCTGGAAAATTGAAACAGATAAAGGTCCTCGCAGCATCAAAGTTCTCCATCGTCATCCGCAAAGAAGCCTGTTCAGCGTAGGTGCCCAGGAATATCTGGTTCAGGTAGGAGCAAGAGTGCCTGCACTCATTCCGACAATAGATGGGCGGCTGTATGTTGAGGCTGGTGGAAAAAGTTGGATTGTAACCGACTGGATCGAAACGTTGGTGCCAGCATCCAAAATTGATCTGGAAGGTGCTGCTCAGCTTTGCCAGGGACTTGGCGAATTCCATACATGGACAAAAGGATATAAACCGCCTGCAGGCGCCTCTAAATCCTCAAGATTACACGGATGGATCAAATATTATCAAAAAATAATAGCAAAGATCGGCTGGTTTCGTCATATTGCCGAGGCATATAACGAAACAGCGGGAAGTGGGCCGCTGCTGCAAGTCGTTGATGATTTTGAACGACAAGCTGTAGAAGCGTTAGAACGTCTGAATAACTCAGAATATGCCAATATGGTCGCCATGGGCGAACCACACTGGGGCCTTGCCCATCAGGATTACGGCTGGTCAAATGGCCAAATGGGCCCTGGTGGCATCTGGGTTATCGACCTCGACGGCGTTTCTTATGATCTCCCATTCCGTGACCTTCGTAAAATTATTACGAGCACAATGGATGATATGGGAGTCTGGGATATTACCTGGATTCGCGGAATGATCGAGGCCTATCATCTCGGCAATCCGTTTGATCAGCAAATGTTTGAAATTCTGTGGATCGATATGGCATTTCCGAATGAATTTTATAAACACGTCAAGGAAATGGTATTTGATCCTGTCAACTTCCTCAATTTAGAATTGATGCCAATCTTACAACGAGTATTGGCAACTGAATCCACCAAGTGGCAAGTGCTGCAGGAGCTGTATGCAGACAAGGAAAAGTATCCGTTAGGAACTTACGAGCCGCAATACGTTCCAGAACAATGGAGCCTCGCACTTCCTAGTGAAGATGGAAGCTTTGTCGCCACAGACCAATCTCCATTCTTTGATTTTACTAACGTTAGCGATAATCCTGTATCGCCTCCATTTGTTGCAGCAGAGGCACCAGCAGCCGCTCTTCCACCACATGAACAACATCCAATTCCGCTACAATTGCCTGTCAATGAAGCAGCCAATGAAGCAGCCAATGAACCTTCACTGGCCAGTGCACTTATTGCGGGCAGCGAGTTGTCAGAAGTGCCCCCTGTCGGTCTTTCAGAGGTGCCTGTTGCCCAAGGTCTAATTACCCTAGCCCCGATAAGGCCAATCATTGCTGCCCCTATTAAATTATTAGTCCGTTCTAAGAAAAGACGGCGCAAAGCCTCGCGAAATACAAATACGATATTTCGGCGTTCAGGATCAAAGAAAAAGAGTGCTTCCCGAAAAAAATCGGCACTGAGCCTAACCATCAAGCGACGAAAAGCAACAAAAACGTCCCCATCCAAAAAAAGTATCGGTCGCTTGCAAAAACAAAGAAAAAAATCACTCCCCTCCAAACGCCCTGCATCTCCCTATAGAACCACGCTTCAGAAAACCAAACGAAACACTCGAAAGACCGCTTAACGAAAGGAGGAAACAGCCCGCATGAACGTGCTGATCATATGCACTGAGAAGCTCCCTGTCCCGAATATTAGGGGCGGTGCTATTCAGACTTATATAGGCGGTGTCGCTCAGAAAATAAGTGCTCATCACCGGTTGACGATCCTTGGTAGATCAGATCCTGAACTGCTCCCTGATGAGGTTGTCAATGGCATTCGCTACGTACGAGTACCGTCAGATGGAATATTTGACAAGTATGCAGAAGGTGTTGTTCAATTTTTGAATCAACGCACCGAGCATTACGACCTCATTCACATTTTTAATCGGCCAAGATTGGTACTCCCGGTTCGTAACACATCACCCCAATCCCGTATCGTACTCAGCATGCACAATGACATGTTTAATCCAGCCAAAATCCACCCAGACGAAGCCCAGGCGGTGATTACTACCTTAGAGCGCATTGTTACAATCAGTAATTTTATTGGCAATGAAATTCTACGCTACTATCCGCAAGCACAACCCAAGCTCAGAACGATATACTCAGGGGTAGACTTGGATCGTTTTGCCCCATGGATGGAATCACAAACAGCCCTCCATGAACGCCAAGTATTACGCGCTCAGCATCAACTTGAATCCAAGAAAGTAATTCTGTTCGTAGGCAGATTGTCAAGAAATAAAGGGCCGCATGTGCTTGTACGTGCGATGTCCCAGTTGAAGCACTCTGACGCTGTGCTCGTCGTCGTTGGCGGAGCTTGGTACAGCGATAATCGTGTCAGCGACTACATCGCCTATATTCGCTCATTAGCTGAACGAGCATCGCTGCCTGTTGTGACAACTGGATATGTGGAAGCACACGATGTGCACCGCTGGTTCTGCGCCGCAGATGTGTTCGTATGCACCTCAATCTGGGATGAACCTCTGGCACGCGTGCACTATGAAGCAATGGCAGCAGGCCTTCCGTTTCTAACAACTGCTCGCGGCGGTAATCCGGAAGTTATCATTAATGATAATGGCCTGTTAATTACGAACCCTGACAGTCCACTGGAGTATGCGGAGAAGTTAAATCAGCTGCTATCCAATATGGACCATGCACGGCAGATGGGCCTTCGTGGCAGAAGGCTCACAGAACAACGGTTCCATTGGGATCGGGTAGCTCAAGAAATATTATCTGTATGGGGATAGCATACTAGCAACTATGAGTTCTTAGCATATCAGCCAGAGATAGAACCCAACAGCATGGAAGCCCTCGCAGCTCCAACGGAGCTGCGAGGGCTTCCTCTCCAACAAATTCGGACGATTGCATGCACTGTCTGTCAAGAAGTAGGATAACCCGCTAATCGTGCTGCAATGCCAGGCTACTTTACATATTGATACAATTTCTTTAGATGCTCTATTTCAAGTAAAAGCCCTGTCTTCAGATCTATGGCAGGGGAATATCCAAGCATGCGCTCTGCCTTTGTAATATCGGCCCAAGTGCTTGTCGGTTCCCCGTAAATACCCCCAACCACTTTAACCGATGCTTTATATTGAAAAAGATGTTCTAACAACGCAATACATTCATTAATAGTAGCTCGCTCTTTTCCCCCGATATTAATCGTTTCCCCGATAATATCATCCGCAAAGCCTGCAGCAACAACCGCTCTTACACAATCAGATATATAAGTGAAGTCTCTGCTTTGTGTGCCGTCTCCATACAACGTAATCTCTTCCCGATCAAACATTTGCTTGATGAACCGATGGAAAGCCATATCTGGACGCTGCCTTGGTCCATATACGGTAAAGAAACGCAGAATAACGACAGGCAGCCCATCATTTTCATAATAGACCCGGCAAAGATGCTCAGACGTTAATTTGGTAATGCCATAAGGCGACAATGGCAGTGTTGTTGCGCTTTCGTCAACTTTCCCACTCTTCTCACCGTAAATCGATGAGGTTGAAGCGAACAGAAATCGCTTAATGCCATATTGTTTGCATCCTTCGAGCAGCCGCTGCGTAGCCGTAATATTATGATCGGTATAGTGGACAAAATCAGGTCCCCAACTGGATCTAACGCCTGGCATTCCTGCCAGATGATACACGATATCAGCTTCATGCAAAATTTGCTCCCATGGTACAGTGAGCAGATTACCTTCAAAGAAGGAAAATCGTGGGTTCTCAAGTAAATGCTGAAGGTTGCGCTTGCGTATCCACTTTGGTGTTGACAAATCAATAAAAGCATCTATCCCCACAACATCATGCTGATGATTACGAAGCAGTTCCTCACATAAATGAGAACCGATGAAACCAGCAGCTCCAGTTACTATGATCTTCGCCATGCCAATCACCCGTTCCCGATGCCGTAATAATGATAACCCCATGCTTTCATCTGTGTTCCATCCAACATGTTTCTGCCATCAAATACAGCTGTATGCCTCATCTCACATGCCAAATCCCGCCATGGTTCTGCAGCGTACTCAGGCCACTCTGTACAAATGACAACCGCATCAGCTCCGTGAATCGCGTCCTGCACCGACTTTACTTGCCGTACATGAGCTTGGCGAGCAGCTTCTGGCAGTCGGGCTACTGGATCATGTACCTGGATGAAGGCCCCATCTTTCAATAAATGTGTGATAAGTTTCAGCGATGGAGCTTCTCTCAGATCATCTGTACCAGGTTTAAACGCCAACCCAAGCACCGCGATTACCTTTTTGTCGATGATGCCGAGGTGTGACTTTATTTGCTCCATAAAATACTGATGCTGCGTCTCATTTACTTGAACAACTTGCTGCAGCAGCCCTAGACTGCTGCCATGATTGTTAGCGATGTGCAAGAGCGACTTTACATCTTTAGGAAAACAAGAACCACCGTAACCGATACCCGCCTGTAAAAATGACTTTCCTATCCGAGCATCGTATCCGATCCCTGCTGCAATATCCGTAATAGATACGTTGAGCTGGTCACAGAGCCGGGCTAATTCATTCATATATGAAATTTTAGTTGCCAGAAAAGCATTAGCCGCATATTTGATCATTTCTGCGGTTGCTGGCGTGGTCACAAGATAGGGGCTATCAATATCCCGATACAGCATTCTTACTTGCTGGGCAGCTGCGCTAGAATCAGTGCCGATGACGATTCGATCAGGATGAAACGCATCATATACAGCGTTACCCTCCCTCAGAAATTCAGGATTAGAAACGACATCAAATGGAAGCGGGCTCTTTTGAGCCTCTGAAATCCATTGTGTCACCAGATTCTGAGTACCTACAGGCACCGTGCTCTTCATAATAAGCAGCTTATACTCCTGCATATAGGTACCGATCATAGTGACAGCGCTGCGGATATACTGTAAATCTGCGCTCCCATCTTCCTGTGAAGGAGTACCTACGCATATAAAAATCACTTGAGATTCCTGGATCGCTTGCACAGGGTCTGATATAAATCGGATATTGCCTTTATTAAGCTGCGTATGGAGTAATTTGTCCAAACCCGGCTCATAAAAGGGAAGCGTTCCACTTGAAAGAGTGGACACCTTGGACTTATCCGTATCAAAGCCTATCACATTCCATCCCAGCTCAGCCAATAGCAATGCGGTTGTTGTACCGACATAACCAACACCTGCCACTAATATGTTCATGGTTACGCCTCCCGAGTGGACTGTGCCCAGTAATCTCGACTGACGATTGTGCCTTTCAAGCTCGCATTTTTTAAGGATACGCCTTCGAGTATAATACAATCTTCAATACGGCAATTTTCCAAATAAACGTGGGGACCTATCGTAGTAAAGGGGCCAATCTCACATTCTATCAATTTGCTTGAAGGATCAATCAGAACTAGCGGGCTCTGTGGATTTGCACTATCAACAATCTGCCCTGCCAGAAGTGCACCTTCACCAGCCATTTGCTGGAGAACCCATCGATTTGCTTCAAGCCATCTATCTATCGTACCTACATCAGTATGTGATTCGTAAGTGATATCATAGGAAATTGCATAATTGGCTTCGATTAACCATTGAATGGCATCCGTAATCTCATATTCCCCTCTCTTGGAGGGAACAATCGCATGCACAGCTTCAAATATTTTTGAAGTAAATGCGTAGGCCCCCATAATCGCAAGGTTTGATTTAGGTTGAAGGGGTTTCTCCTCCAAACGGATAATATGCTGCTCCTTAATCTCGGCGATGCCATAATCCTGAGGCTTCTCAACCTCTCCTAACAATAATGCTCCGTCATGCTGCTCCAATAGAATCGAATCGCGCAAGCCAGTAAGCGTCTGGTCAATTAAATTATCACCTAGAAGAAGAATAAAAGGATCAGAACCAATAAACCCTTCCGCCTGCTTGACTGCATCTGCTATTCCTAGTGCTTTGGCTTGATAGAGATAAGTAATCGATACTCCCCATCGTTCGCCATCTCCTATTATGCTCTTGAACAACGGTTCATGTGCCTGTTGGATAACGATACCGATCTCTTGAATGCCTAGCTCCAGCAGCTTTTCTATACTATAGAATAGTAGCGGTTTGTTAGCGATCGGAATCAACACTTTGGAAGTAACATTCGAAAAAGGTTGGAGCCTAGTGCCTTTACCTGCACAAAGAATCAATCCCTTCATAGAAGTTCGCTCCTTGTCTTTCGTCGATATGCATTAAAATATGATTTCGGATAACTATTAGGAAGGGCGATTGTGAATCAATAGGGAAAATATACTTCTGTACTTCACGTAATTTTACAAAAAAGCTGCAACATCCACGCTTATCTTCATGCATTAACCCAATCATATTATTATGAAAAACATACTATAAGAATGAAACTTACAAAGTTTCGATCTTCTAGCAGAGGGGAACTGATGGAATTGGCGAACTTAGATAAATTCGAAGCTGAGCTGTCCAAGTATGAATTAGATGATATTGATGAGATTGAAGTCGAATATACGGATGGCAGCACTTCCAAATACAGCTATGATGACTTGCTTGACAGCGGCGTAAATGCCGACAAGAGATCATCACTTCAGGAATGGATCGATGGTGTCGATTGGGACGATGTCGAGGAAGTAGAACTTGAACTCCAGAATGGCCAAAAGTATGAAATTGATTTGGAAGAACAAGATGAGGATGATCAAGAAGAAGACGAAGACGCGGATTCCGACTCTGATGATGAAGATGAAGATGACGAAGACGAGTCCGACTCTGATGACGAGGATGAAGATGACGAAGACGAGTCCGACTCTGATGACGAGGATGAAGATGACGAAGACGAATCCGACTCTGATGACGAGGATGAAGATGACGAAGACGAGTCTGACTCTGATGACGAGGATGGCGACGAAGACAGCTCCTATTCCGATGACGGGGATGGCGACGAAGACAGCTCCTATTCCGATGATGAGGATGACGAAGACGGCTCCTACTCTGATGATGAGGATGACGAAGACGGCTCCTATTCTGATGACGAGGATGACGAAGACGGCTCCTATTCCGATGACGAGGATGACGAAGACGGCTCCTATTCCGATGATGAGGATGACGAAGACGGTTCCTATTCCGATGACGAGGATGACGAAGACGGCTCCTACTCCGATGATGAGGATGACGAAGACGAAGACGATGATGAGGACAACGATGATGAGGATGACAATTAAAATTGTTCAATTGAAGCCAAAAACAAGGCCGCTCTAATCCTATTGGGGCATGAGCGGCCCTCTTGGTGAACTTTACGCTTACCCTTTTCGCTATTTAGAGGCTATCTACTCCAAATACAGATTTTAAGTAAGGATTCAACAGTATTCCCTGCGGGTCTAGTTCTCTACGTACTTGCAAAAAGTCATCCCAGCGTGGATATAAGTTTTTCAGCTGTTTTGCTCTTAAATGATGTAGCTTTCCCCAATGTGGCCTACCTTCATAACGCAACAGTATACGCTCGACGTCGTCAAAATACGGGCCGAATGGCATACCCTTGTACATGTGTATAGCAATATAGGCGGAGTCCCTGCCAAAAGCAGGGCTCAGCCAGATATCATCTCCACGAACGTATCTGCATTCTATCGGAAAATGTACCGTATATTTCTTGCGCAAGATGCAGTCTCTGATCTCTTCCAAGGCTGGTTGCAGTGCGTCAGCAGGAATGCTGTACTCCATCTCGTTAAAACGGACAAGCCTCGGAGTGGCGAACAGTTTATGCGCAGCACCAACTTCTTCCCCCACTGGAACGCAAGCTGCTGATAATCGGCTTACAGGCGCGCTTAATCGAGGAACTACACGGCACATCTCTGACATCGCCCAAAAGATTCCATTCTCGATTACCAGCTTATTAAACTGGTTCCAACCACCATTCTTCGTCACTTCTCTTTCTGTAGTGTTCATTACTTTGACTTGCACTTGATCCGTATAAGGGAACCAGTAAAATTCGAAATGGCGGTTAGTCGTACGCAGCGAATGCAAGGAATACAGACATTGCTCTAACGACATTCGTGAGCTTTGATAATGCATACGTTTTGCTGGAATCACCTGCAGACGCACATCGGTGATAACGCCTAAAGCACCTAATGACACCTGCAGCGCCTTGAACCATGCAGCATTGTCCCGTTCACTGCATTCAATGAGATCGCCTCTTCCCGTAACTACAGTAAGGCTTTCAATCTGTGTTGAAATAATACCAAAATCGATTCCTGTGCCATGGGTACCTGAGCTGAATGCACCAGCCAATGACTGTACATTAATATCACCTAGATTCTGCTGCGCATATCCAAGCTGTTCCAGCTCATCACCAAGTCTCTTCAGCTTTGTCCCTGCCTGAACATCAACGAGCAGCCGATCTGAATTTACACTCGTAATGCCCTGCATCTGATCTAGTGAGAGATGGACATAATCTGTCGCTACTAGCGGGGTGAAGGAGTGACTAGAACCGACCATTCGAATGGTCGAACCTGAACGTCCTGCCTCTTTTAACGCATGCGCAATCTCTTCTCTTGTTTCCGGATACCACACTTCTTTCAAGCTGCTTCGCACAAGGCCAGACCAATTCCGCCACTCCCGTGGGCCTGCTCGCTTCACACGAAACACCACCCTTCTCCCCGATACGTCTTTATCTGGCCTGTTATTTGCCCATATTCATAACAATGAAGGGTTTTGAAGCGCTCACACAGTTCTCCTGCTTTGCTGTGCCGCATAAATACAGGATCGCCGAGCTGCAGACGTTCTTCTCCTTTGTACATAATCGGGGTCTGAACCTCTCCCGCTCCCTCCTGAGCTAGCAACCGACTGCCAAGCGGAAGATAAGGCTGCGGCAACTTATCCGTCCCGGTAGCCCCTGATCCTGTGTAACCCCCACCATGACAAGTAAATACACCTTCCTTCGGTAATCTTACGATTTCAATTGCGTATCCTGCTGCCGGAGCACATTGGAAATCCCTATAACTATCAAACAAGGCAGGCCCGTAAAAGCCTGAACCAACTGTCACCTCATTAATAACATCCTCTTTACAGGTGGAATGGAGACTGCCTGTTCCTCCTCCATTAAAAAATCTAAAATGAATATCTCGTTTCTTTAATTCATAAGCGAGCTCTAATCGTTTGTTTGCAATTTCTTCAATTGATCTTCGCTTCAAATAAGTTATGATCATATTTTTCAAAGCTTGTTTAGGAGTATGATCACCGACCCCAGCTATTTGCGCCTCGTAACCCATCAGACCTTCGAGTCGGATGAAAGGTTGGCTCAAGATGTACTCCGCCATTGTGACAGCTTCTCCAACACTTCGAACTGGAGAACGTCTGACACCAAAGTACAGACCACATAGCTGAGTGGACATATCGATGTCTAGACATACCGGCAGCACAACTTGCTCTTCCCTAGCAAAATAAGCTATCCGATCAACATGCTTAACGTCATCAACCATAAAAACAATTGTCTTCCCCTGTTTAACTAGACAGCATATTGCTCGAATCGACTCCTCATTCCATACGGGGTAACCGATAAGAAGATCATCGAGTCCACGCTCTGCCAAACATACAGCTTCCTGTGCAGAGTAACACATCACTCCACTAAAGCGACAATCTCTTTCTAGAATATAACGTAATACGGATACTGAACGTATAGATTTACTTGCGATCCTTACCTGTTTCTGTCCACTTCTGTTGAGTATATCCGTGATGTTATACCTTAAATATTCCAAATCCAAATACGCGTACGGCATTGGCAACTGTGAAAAAGCATTGGCATATTGACGATATGTACGTTTGTCACCGTAACTCATACCCTATTTCTCCTCTACCCAAGCTTTCGATCACCACAATTGTTAGCGCTTACCACAATGAGAACTGTTCCTATACTAATAAGTAATGTACGTCCATCGTGAATATGACTATTAAATGAAAGTTTCCATTAAAAGTGAAATAGGCACAAAAAAGCCGACCCATGATCTGAATAGGTCGGCTTATCATGTTATACGGTTGCTTTGGATTCTACATAAGGTCCTTTGGAAGACTTCACTTCATATATCCCATGCGTTGAACTGATGACGTGATCTGGCTTCGGCTTGCCTCGGCTCTGACGGTGACCTTCGATATGCGCCTCACTTGTCTCCCACTTCTTCCAGCTTTCCTCAGAGTCCCAGCGTATCATTACGATAACTTCCTCGTCGCCTCTTCTGACCTTCTTTACTAGTACACTGAGATCGATAAACCCTTCTGATTTCTCAATGATACCTTCACCTGTAAAATGTTTGACTACAAGATCCGAAGTTCCTTCTTTGACTGTAATCGTCTTCGTCTCAATAAACATCTCTTCACGTCCTTTATCACTGCATATCCATATAACTTCATATTATTGATAGGGATTATCATTGTCAACATTTGATTATCCATACTTATACAAAAGTCCTTGTCCACCACGAAGAGGCAGACAAGGACTTAACAATCTATCTTTTTAATCTTCTTGAGCCAATTGTCGCAAAAATCGCTGGGCGCGTTCTGTCTTCGGAGCCGTAAAAAATTGTTCCGGCTTACCTTCCTCAACGATGTGCCCGTCGCTCATGAAGATAACATGATTTGCAACTTCACGGGCAAACTTCATCTCATGCGTGACCACGATCATAGTCATGCCCTCATCAGCGAGCGACTTCATTACTTTCAGCACCTCGCCCACCAGCTCAGGGTCAAGTGCCGATGTCGGCTCGTCGAACAGCATAATATCAGGCTGCATCGCCAAGGCACGGGCAATCGCAACACGCTGCTGTTGTCCGCCAGACAAACGAGCAGGATGCTCGTTCCTTTTCTCCAGCAGCCCCACTTTGGCAAGCAAACTTTCTGCGATCGCTACTGCCGCATCATGTGTCATCCCTTTTACCGTCTTGGGCGCTTCGATGACATTCTCCAACACTGTCATATGAGGAAAGAGATTAAACTGCTGGAACACCATACCCGTATGGCTTCTCACCTGCTTCAGCACTTGTTTCATGTCACGCCGGGGCGTGTCTGCTCCCCACGTAATCGTGCCTACTCGGATGGACCCGCCATTCGGCTGTTCCAAGCCGTTCAAGCAGCGCAGCAGCGTACTCTTTCCCGATCCACTCGGTCCAATCAGAACTACGATCTCACCTGCATCGATCTTTGCATTAATATCCGCAAGCACTTCATGCTCACCATAACGTTTCTTAAGTCCAGTGATCTCAATCATATTATGTAACCCTCCTCCATACTATCAACTGGACACTGCTCCATCGCACGAATTAGTAGGCTTTTGCAAGCTTGGCCTCTACCCGGTTTAATATAGCGGTAAAGCTAATGCTCATAATCCAATACATAATTGCGATAGCAAGGTAAAACGGCAAAGCTACATAGTACTGGGCCACGAGCAGCTGCGCTGAACGCAGCAACTCCGTTGCCGTCACGACAGATACAAGTGACGTTTCCTTCAGCATACCGATTGCCGTATTCCCCATAGGCGGAATAGCAATACGGGCAGCCTGCGGCAGCACTACACGCCGCATCACCTGCCACGGCGACAGGCCTAACGAAGCTGCCGCCTCCCATTGACCACGCGGGACAGCCAAAATCGCACCACGAAATGTCTCTGACAAATACGCGCTGACATTAATGCTGAGTACAATGCAGGCAGCCATAAAAGGGCTGAAGGACACCCCAATATCGGGAAGACCATAATACACAATAAAAATTTGAACCAAAATCGGCGTTCCTCGAATAATAGAAACATAAAATTGAGCAAGTATTTGAAGCGGCTTAGGTCCTTTCAGGCGAACAACAGCAACAGCCAGTCCGATAAAGAAGCCAACAAACAAAGCAATAAGCGTAAGTTGCAGCGTTAAATAAGCTCCTTTTAACAAATATGGAATGTTTCCTTGCTCAAACAATAAATTAAACACCGTCTGTTCCCCCTGTTGTTACGGTACCCTTAATGCCCATTTACCTATACCGCTTCTAAATACGTTATTACAATTACAAAGTTGGTTCTACGTCAAACCATTTCTTGTGAATAGCAGCGTAAGTGCCGTCCTTCTTCATCTCATCAAATGCTTTGTTAATCGCTTCAAGCAGTTCCGGCTGGCCCTTCTTAATCGCAACACCGGCTACATCTTCTTTAATAGGCTCACCGACAGCCTTAATTTTCAAATTGTTCTTGTCCACAATCGGCTTTAAAGCAAACACATTGTTAATTGTTGCATCTATACGTCCTGTGTTCAAGTCCATTAATGATGTAATGACATCATTATAAGTTGCAATCTCGAAATCTCCAACTTTAGGGAGCACTTGCTCGCGCAAATATTTTTCATCGTTTGTGCCAAGTCCTACGCCTATTTTCTTACCTTTAAAATCTTCAACAGATTTAATGGTATTGTTATCTGCCTTCACCACTACGTTTACCGCATTTTTAATGTAGGGAGCAGAGAAATCGATGGTCTTCTTCCGGTCATCTGTAATCGTTACCTGACTAATAAGCGCATCAAATTTGGTTTTCTGCAAACCTTCAATCAATCCTGAGAATTCACCTGTTACGATCTCAGCCTGTATGCCCATACGCTTGGCAATCTCACGAGCCATATCGGCATCAAAGCCATCAACCTCTTTTTTCTCATTTAAAAAGTTGTATGGAGGATAGGTTCCCATCATTCCGATTACGATCTTACCTTCGCTTTTGATCCGCTCCAACGCGTTCGTGCTTGCCTCTTCCTTCTTTGGCGTGTTGCAGCCCACAGCTATGATAGCGATAACTGATAGTATAGTGATAAACAGTGTAGTACGTTTCCAAGTTGTCATTTTCATGATGAATCCCCTCTTAGCTTTCATTTTTAATTCCGACTAGCATAGTCAGGATTATAGAGCATACACGTCCTAATTACAATACTCTGTGCAGAAAAAAGAAAAATAATCCTCCCAGCACCCAATAAGAAAAGCCATGACAAAGCATGGCTTTATAACACTTACTAATATATAGTTTATATAAATTAAATAATAATGTCCAGTCCTTCAGTTAACTTGTAGCAGAAGTTTGCTCCTGCATCCTCACTTCATCGTTGCTATGAACACTTCTGTTCTGCTTTACCTCAAGCTGCAAGGCCTCCGTCCAACGTCTCATCTCTTGATGGCTTAACAAATACTGTGTATTCCACACCACC
The DNA here is from genome assembly GCF_022346885.1 of Paenibacillus sp. ACRRX. Classification (GTDB taxonomy): domain Bacteria; phylum Bacillota; class Bacilli; order Paenibacillales; family Paenibacillaceae; genus Paenibacillus_B. The sequence goes on along the minus strand of NZ_JAKRNK010000001.1, from coordinate 9,720 downwards.
TGCTGACCATTTTTTAAAAGGAAGATAAACTTAGGGAAAATCGGTTGAAACAAAATACCAATCCGTGTATGCTCCACACGTACTTGTCGAATGTCTCCCCACAAAACGACTTTGTCACCTGCTAGGAGTCCTTCTTCCTTATAAGAGAACAATACTTGTTCCGAACTGATCAAAGCACGTATCCCTACGATTAGGAACTTGCCAAAGAAACTGAATCCCATCAGTGCGATGACTGCCGCCACAAACCGTCGTGTCAGCATCAAATCCATCATTAGAGCCGCATACGCCAAGCCTACACAACCACATACGGCAGCAAAAGCAAATAACCACTTCCACCCTACATTCGATTTCTGATAACGTATTTGAACCACAACTTTGGACCTCCTCATTCGACAATTAGAACTTCCGAGATCATACTATGTACCCATTTTAAGTCGAATTTTAATCGATATCGTAATCGTTTACAAGCCAAAATTTTACGTTTGAATGATTATGAAGTGCGAGAAAAACCGTGAATGCAGCTAGTAAAGTCGTTTTCGGCCTATGTTAAATTTTTGTTATCGTATCATAAATGGAAGGATCTCGTTTAGGACATCAATCACTTGTAACAAGCCACTTGCTGGCTTCCACTCATCAAAACTACTAGTGGATACCATCACCAATTGCTAACCACTCATGATATGATACAATCTAATAATGAAAGTGAAGAGAGAAACGAGGGACATCAGCATGCTAGCTATCATCTATGATCTGGAAATGACCGTGACAAGAAGAAGGGGACAACCTTCTGAAATTATTGAAATTGGAGCCGTCAAAGTCGCTATCGAAGAAGATAAGCCCGTCATTGTCGATACGTTCCAGTCGTTTGTACGTCCGGTCTTGTCACCACAATTAACTAAAGATACGGTATCATTTACAGGGATTACCCAACAGGACGTCCATTCGGCTGAGACGCTGCAAAACGTGTTGGACCAATTTATTGCCTGGATCGATACTGATAATTATGCCCTGTGCTCATGGGGAGAAGATGATAAGGTCCAGTTTGTTAAGGAATGCCGACACAAAGAAATATCGCTGTACTGGCTGTTAAATCACACGAACTTGCAAAAGCAGGTATCTACTTTAATGGGCAGGGGTCACAATCAGCAGATCGGCCTTAAACCAGCCTTGGAGTCGCTTGATATCGCATTTGTTGGTTCACATCATCGTGCACTGGATGACGCTTATAATACAGCACTTATATATATGCATTATGCAGATCGCATTGAATTTCATCTCAATAAGACAGATGATCAAGCCAGCTATGAGAGCGAGCTAATTTATCAAGACCAGGCGGCGGATGATGACCAGGCGGATAATCCGTTTTTGGCGTTATCGAAGCTTAATTTATCCTAGCCATACTAACCGACTAACGTCCAAACAGCCAATCCCGAGTATTAAATACTAGGATTGGCTGTTTCTGTTGTGGTGACGCTAGCCAACAATGCCAAAGGCATTTAAGAACACGATAATGATTGCAACAGGCACCACGTATTTAAGTAGGAATATCCAGAGCGTAAACCATTTGCCTCCAGCCGGAGAGCCTGTGTTCAACTGATCGATGAGCAAGCTGCGTTCTAATCGATGAGCTACAAATATAGAAATCAGCAGCGCACCGATCGGCATGAGTACGTTACACGCCGTAAAGTCCATAAAGTCAAAGATGTTCTTGCCTGCAATGGTAATATGATCAAGCACTCCGAACGACAAAGCTGCCGGGACACCAAGTGCAAAGCTTGCGCCACCAATCATCCAACTCCAACGTTTTCGTTTGGCATGACCGTCTCGCATTGGAAGAGATGCCACGATATTTTCAAGCAAGGAAAAAGATGAAGTCAAAGTTGCAAATGCAAATAACGCCAGGAACGCCGTTAAGAACAAGCCGCCAAATGGGATATGCTCAAATACCGAAGGCAATGCGATAAACAATAATCCAGGCCCAGCGGTTGGCTCAAGGCCTGCCGAGAATATCGCCGGGAATATCGCCAAACCCGCCAGCAGCGAGACAAGCAGGTTTAACCCTACAACCGTAAAGGCAGAACGAGACAGACTTTCCTTCCGATCGAGATAAGAGCTGTAAGTAACCATGATGGAGATCCCCACACTAATCGCAAAGAAGGACTGCCCAAGCGCAAACAATATCCCCTCTGAGGTCAATTTAGAGAAATCGGGTCGCAAGAAAAATTCGACGCCCTTCATCGCATCTTGTAACGTTAAGGAACGAATAATGAGTACAACAAACAGTAAAAACAAACCTGGAAGTAAAAATTTGCTTACGGTTTCGATCCCTTTTTGCACACCTTTAGCTACAACCAAAATTGTAATCAATATAAAAGCAAATTGCCCAATTAATGAAGCAGTCGGATCAGCAATTGTCTGATCGAACAGCTTGCTGTAATCCGTACCTGCTCCTACAAACTGTCCCATAAGCGAACGGAATAAATAAACTAACGTCCATCCACCCACGACACTATAGAAACAAAGGATCATAAAGCTTGTAAACACACCCAGCCTGCCGATCCATTTCCAGCCAGACTTTGGCGCCAATACTTCATACGCTTCGACCGCGGTCTTCTGTGTGCTGCGACCAATTACGAATTCAGCTAGCAAAAGCGGCAAACCAATAAGCAGTGTAAACATAATAAACAGGAGGAAAAAGGCTCCGCCTCCATTCGTTCCAGCTATGTATGGAAGCTTCCAGATCGCTCCGATCCCGATTGCTGAACCTGCTGCGGCCATTATAAAGCCGACTTTAGACGTCCATTTCTCTGATTGACTGTTCATGCTGTCTCACGCCTCTCCCCTGTTATCGCAAGCATTAATTTTTCTTATTTCGCGGTACTATGCCTAGATGCACAATGACATTTCGACATTTCTTGGCCTATGGTCAAACAAAAAAGGCCTAACATCTCTAAAAAAGAGACGTTAGGCCTGTAACCTTCGCGGTACCACTCTTATTGACCTGAAACTATATCAGATCCAACTCAGCTGCGTGCTTTAAGCAATCGCATACCCGATAACGGAGGCAAACCGTCAAGATATAATAGGATGCAATCATCCGTTCCACCTTGCCATTCCAGGACGAGTTCAGACACACTGTATGACTGCCTCTCACCAAACAGCAGCTCTCTGCGCATTACCGTGCGATCCTACTACTTCCATTCAACATGTTGACGCTTATAGGTTTGAAATGAATATATTGAATTATAGGGACATCCATTTCAACTGTCAACAATAGATTTTATATGGTAAAAATTCCTAACCTGTACTTCGACTTAGAATACGTTCATAGTGTCTGGATCGGGACCTACACGCTTGTCCTGATTCAACGCTGAAATGGCAGCGATCTCGTCTGACGACAACTCAAAGTCAAATACATTAAAGTTCTCTGCAATCCGAGAAGGTGTGATTGACTTCGGAATAACAATGTTGCCAATCTGTAAATGCCAACGAATAATCACTTGCGCCGCTGTTTTGTCATGCTGCTGTGCCAGCTTGAGTATAACCTCGTTGTCAAGAATATCCCCGCCTTGCATCAACGGACTCCACGCTTCCAGTCGAATATCATGCTGCTCACAGAATGCACGTAATTCGTGCTGCACGAGGCGTGGATGACATTCTACCTGATTGACTACAGGCTTGATCGTCGTCTCGCTTAACAATCGCTCTAAATGATGGATATTGAAATTGGACACGCCAATTGAACGAACACGTCCGTCTTCCAACAGTTTCTCTAACGCCTTGTATGTATCTACATATAGATCACGTTCAGGTACGGGCCAATGTACAAGATATAAGTCAACGTAATCCGTGCCTAGCTTTCTGAGGCTTTCTTCTAGGGCTTGGATCGTTGCATCGAAGCCTTGATCGGCATTCCATACCTTCGTTGTCAAAAAGATCTCTTCACGCGGAACACCAGATTGACGAATGGCTTCGCCTACACCTTCTTCATTCTTATAGATAGCGGCCGTATCAATATGTCGATAACCGACTTCAAGCGCCGTCTTTACTGCTGTTACGACTTGCTGTCCTTCTTCCACACGCCAAACACCCAGTCCAAGCTGCGGCATCTTGATGCCATTGTTTAAAGTAATAAGCATGGTAAACCTCCTTAGTAACGATGTTATAACATCGATTGTACATCCCATTTAGTATAGTATTAAATTGCAATTTGAAGCAAACTTTAAACATGTAAGCCGTAAATTCCAATTATTCCTCCTTAAATACTCAAATTTAACCCTCCCTTTTTTTGAAAATGACAATAAGTAGCATACTGGTCATGATATTGTTGACAGTGCCAAGAGCCACTGTTAACATACAAACATAACAAAGTAACTCAATCGGAATTATAAGATAATATCGTTTCAAGCACAAGTCGACCGGACAGCCGGAGATGCAACCTAGATGTCGTTTATTTGGGGGTATCTTCGGCTTTTTGATTTCACATTAAAAAGGGAGGAATTAACTATGAGCAGCTTGCCGTCTTTCCAAGGAGGACATCATAATCCAATTCAAAATTTGCAGACCGAGGAGCTGATTTGGCTGGAACGGATCGCCACTCACCTACGAGACCTACAATTTGGGACGATTCAAATCGTCGTTCACAATGGGCAAATTGTTCAGATCGAGAAAACCGAGCGACATCGCTATGATGTGCATGAATCGATTCCAGCCTATAAAGAGAAAGGGGCTACCACACATGCTAAACGCAAACGCTAAGTCCAAAATGACGTCCAAAACGATAGCCGTAATTGTCCTCGCGCTCCTCACTACAATTACTACTGCCGCTTGCGGAAGCAGCAAGGAATCAAATGTAGCAGCCGATAGTAAAGAAAGCAAAGAAAGTAAAACCATCGAAATTCAAAATGTGTCCTATGATCCGACACGCGAGTTGTACGCCGAGTACAATAAAGCATTTGCTGCATATTGGAAATCTAAAAATGGAGATACCGTTGTCGTCAAGCAGTCCCATGGGGGCAGCGGCAAACAAGCAAGATCCGTCATTGACGGGCAGAAAGCAGATGTTGTTACTTTGGCCTTAGGCTACGACATCGATGCCATTCAGCAGACTGGACTTATTAAGCCTGACTGGCAGAAACGCCTGAAAGATAACAGTGCCCCTTACTACTCCACGATTGTCTTCCTTGTTCGCAAAGGTAACCCGAAGCAGATTAAAGATTGGAATGATCTTATCCGAGAAGACGTATCCGTCATTACACCTAACCCTAAGACATCAGGCGGAGCCCGTTGGAACTATCTCGCAGCATGGGGATACGCGCTCAAGCACAACAATCAGGATGAAAGCAAAGCAACTGAATTCATCAAGCAATTGTTCACCCGTGTACCTGTGCTGGATTCCGGCGCTCGCGGCTCTACAACTACATTTGTAGAACGAGGGATCGGCGACGTCTTAATCTCTTGGGAGAATGAAGCTTTCCTCGCTGTTAATGAGCTTGGCAAAGATAAATTCGATATCATTGTACCATCGCTAAGTATTCTGGCTGAGCCTCCTGTAGCAGTAGTAGACTCCATCGTTGACAAGCAAGGAACTCGGGAAGTTGCCGAAGCATACTTGGAATACTTATATACGGAGGAAGCACAGGAAATTATCGCTAAAAATTACTACCGTCCTCGTCTGGAAGCAATAGCGAAAAAATATGAATCTACTTTTCCAACTATTGAATTACTAACGATTGATAAAGATTTTGGAGGCTGGGGAGAAGCACAGAAGAAACACTTTGCGGATGGCGGCCTGTTCGACAAGGTTTATGCAAAGTAAGATCACTGTGTTCGGTAGGTCATATGCGTCAAAAGGAACGCCAGTCTTGCAGCATAGCCATACTAATGACTAGGAAAGAGGAACTTCTATGAAACCAGCCCCAGACAAACCTCGTGTTCGACCTTTTCGAGTACTGCCCGGGTTTCGTTTGACACTCGGGTTTACCCTTATTTACCTGTCGTTGATTGTATTAATCCCCTTGTCCACGGTCGTACTACAATCGATGAACATGAGCTGGGATACGTTCTGGAGTCTGGTACTAGATAAACGGGTCATGGCAGCCTATCGGATCAGCTTCCTCACTTCATTGTTTGCAGCGCTCGTTAACGTTGTATTTGGTTTCCTGACAGCATGGGTACTTGTACGCTATCAATTCCCTGGAAAAAAGCTCATTAACGGAATTATCGATTTGCCGTTTGCACTGCCAACAGCTGTTGCAGGCATTTCGTTAACTGCCATCTATGCGGAAAATGGCTGGATGGGGCAGTGGTTCTATGCCTTGGGCATTCCCAGCGCCTATTCCGTGCTCGGGATCACGATCGCACTGATATTTATCGGTCTGCCCTTTGTCGTACGTACGGTTCAGCCTGTACTGGAACATTGGGATGTAGATGTCGAGGAAGCGGCCGCAATACTCGGTGCTCGGCGCTTTCAGACGTTCCGTCGGGTTGTGCTGCCGCAGCTTTTGCCAGCGATCATGACCGGTTTTACGCTTGCTTTTGCACGCGGCATTGGCGAATACGGCTCAGTTATATTTATCTCGGGCAATATGCCTTACAAGACCGAAATTGCCCCGCTTTTAATGATGACAAAGCTGGAACAGTTTGATTATGCAGGCGCTACCGCGATTGCATTAATGATGCTCATTATTGCCTTTGTCCTGCTTGTTATCATGAATGCAATTCAGTGGCGATATACACGCCGCTTCGGTTCACTCTAACACGTGTACACCAGATCGAGACTAAAAGAGAGGTATCGCCTATGCATCCAATGCGGCCCACCCCTGTTACACCAACAGCAGCATCAGCCCCACATATTGCCAAGCAAAACAAGCGCTCTGGGCATGCCGTTACAACGGAAAGTAAACGTGTTCAGCAGATACTCATCGGCGTGGTGCTTGTATTTATCACACTCGTACTCTTATTGCCGTTGGTATCTATTTTTGTTCAAGCATTTAAGCGTGGTGCGGATGTATTTTTTGCCGCACTAACGGACCCAGACGCTTGGTCCGCCATTCGCCTAACACTGCTCACTGCACTTGTTGTTGTGCCGCTTAATGCTCTATTTGGCGTAGCGGCAGCTTGGTGTATCACCAAGTTTACGTTTCGCGGCAAGCAACTGCTTATTTCTTTAATTGATGTCCCTTTCTCAGTATCCCCTGTCATTGCTGGGTTTGTGTTCGTTTTATTGTTTGGTGCACATGGCTGGTTTGGCACTTGGCTGTCCGATCAAGGCATTTCGATCATTTTTTCATGGCCTGGCATCGTACTCGGCACATTATTTGTTACCTTTCCCTTTGTCGCTAGAGAGCTGATCCCTCTTATGCAGTCACAGGGCATTCAGGAGGAGGAAGCTGCTATCACCTTGGGAGCGAACGGGTGGAAGCTGTTCTGGAGAGTAGCCTTGCCGAACATGAAATGGGGCTTGTTGTATGGCATCGTAATCTGCAATGCACGTGCTATGGGTGAGTTTGGCGCGGTCTCTGTCGTATCTGGCCATATTCGAGGAGAAACCAATACGATGCCTTTGCATATTGAGATTTTGTACAATGAATATCAATTTTCTGCCGCATTTGCCGTCGCCACCCTGCTAGTCCTTGTAGCGTGCGGCACCCTTGTGCTGCAGCATTGGTTTGACCTGAAACGTCAACGACAGCAGCATACCACAGGGTAGCAATACCGTAAATTGCAGCGCCCACTCACACAGCTTCTTCCAGCCAAACAGGACAGCTGTGTGGGTTCATCAATTACGAGTAACAGCAGTAAGGGTTATAAATGGTACAGCGGCATTAAGAAGCTTGTAGGTCGTACATGCTGGACTTCGTTCAAGAACGGAACGATTGATGACGCTGCAGCGTCTCCAGCATATCGTGTACAACAGCAGCGGCTGCATGTGGACGCGACATGGAGACCATACTGTCACGCATGAACTGCAATTGAGTCGGCTGCTTATACGCCGCCTCCATCTGTTGGACGAGTTCTGCTTCGTGCTTCGCGACCTTCGCTACGCCCTGCGCAGCTAAAAACCGAGCATTCTCCAATTCCTGACCTGGCTGCGGACGACAAATAAATAACGGCACCTGCAAAGACATGGCCTCACTAACGGTAACTCCACCCGCCTTCGTCACCACAGCATCCGCACATGACATCAATTGGGCGATATCTTCCACATATCTGAACAAATGAATATCTGGTGTCTGGTCATATTGCTGCTGCAGTTCTTGAAACAGCTTTTCATTTTTTCCGCAAACCACAAGCACTTGATGCTCCGGAATCCTTCTCAACAACCGAAGTCCTTTATCTACAGACCACCCAACCCCGTATCCACCAGACATTAACAGTGTTACCCGCTTATGTGGGTCCAAGCCAAGGGCAAGTCGATTCATATGGCGTTCTTGAGCAGAAGCAAACGGCTCGCGCAGTGGAATTCCACTCACCACAATCTGCTCCTCGCCAATATTTTGGGTAACCATGCCTTGCTTTAAAGCGTCCGAAGCGACATAATAGCGGTCTTCCGTGGACAAAATCCAGCGATGATGAAGATCATAATCTGTCATAACGGTAAACGTGGGAATATTCAAGCCTACGCCAGCACATAATTGGGCGACATCAAAATAAGGAAATGTGCTGATCACCCCAACAGGGCGCTCCTGAAGCAGCATCTTTCTTAATGTATTCATGCCTAACGTAAAGCCGGTCCGTACTAAAGGGTGGTTGCGCTTCATCGTCCTCGTTCCGTAATAGCTCCAACCATAGTAATTCACACCTAGCAGCGAAAGCTTGGAGCTTTGCAAAAATAAAAATCGGATGACCGCATCCCATACTGGATGTGCCTCTGCCATCAAATTTATAATGCGCACATGAACCCCTGCTTCAAGTAAGCGGTTCTTTAATGCTTGCGCCACCTGCCAGTGGCCATCCCCATAGGTTGCTGTTAAGACAAACATGGTGTCTTGCTGCATCGCTTATCCCCCGCTTCGATAAAGATACATAGCTTTTCCTTATCGTAGCAACCAACTATCAACCACTTATCATTTTAATCTTAAAAGTTCGTAAAAAAGCAAAAAGCCGCAACTATAAAGTTCCGGCTCGCTCTAGCTTCATTATGCTTCTTCTTCCCTGCCTGTATTGCCAGTGACGCCAGGATATTGGTACACAAGCGGTTCGTCAAAAGTCACGTAATCCAGATTAACCATCAGCAAGATGATACGTTGTCCTGTCATTGGGTCGCTGATAATAATATGGTCTCTACCCGCTGCTTCCACAACGCCTCTGAATATTTTGGCATTCCATTCGGAATTGTTCTCATAAGTCATATAGAACGTGCCTACTTTGCCCAGGTTTAACCTTAAAATATTTTCAATGTAAGACTGTTCAAAGTTCGGATTCGGCAATACCGCACCTGTTGGTGTCATGAAGCCTCCACTAGATACTTGCGGCGGGACCATAGATTGTGGTGTGAAGCTAGGCTGTGGCTGAGTCATAGGAACGGAACCTACTCCTCCAACTGGTTGGCCATAAGGCATAGGAAGCAGGCCGCCTCCATACGAACCGTTTCGGGCTGGAGCCGATGAAAAACCAGGATGAACCGGTTGTTGCATAGGATGTACGGGATGTACAGGATAATAAGGCGTATATGCCATTTTGATGCTCTCTCCTTTTCAGCTATTCGCTGTCTCTTAT
>NZ_JAKRNK010000019.1 GCF_022346885.1 Paenibacillus sp. ACRRX | reverse complement strand
TATTACAATGAGGACAAACGGATCGTAGCTGAGGCTGTGATCGAAGCAGATGGCAAGCCGCGTATCCTCTATGTGTACATTTACGATACCAATGGAGCGATTATTGGTCGGCAGGACGCTGCAAGCGGCAAGGTACAGTATTACCAGCTCAATGGGCATGGAGACGTTGTTTCTCTGACAGACGATCAAGGCTCTAAGTTAAATGAGTATCGATACGATATTTGGGGTCTGCCGCTGGAAAGCAAAGAAACAGTACCGAACATTTTCGGATATGCGGGAGAGTATTGGGACGCGGTATCAGACCTGCAATACCTGAGAGCGCGCTGGTATGACCCAAGCATGGGCCGTTTTATCAGTGAGGATAAAAATCAGGGCAAGATCGAAGAGCCAGATACGCTGAATCGGTATACGTATGTGGAGAACAACCCGTTAAATGGTGTGGACCCAACGGGAGAATATCGGTTGGAGTGTGCATTTCAGTGTTTTTCCGCAGGAACCAAGATTCAAACAGATGAGGGCTTAAAGGCCATTGAGGATATCCAAGTCGGTGACAAGGTACTGGCAAAAAGCGAGGAAACAGGTGAGACGGCGTATAAAGCCGTGGAAGAGACCTTTAATCGCACAGCCGACGAAGTGTATGTCATCGAAGTGAAACAAGAAAAGATTACAACGACAGAAGAGCATCCTTTCTGGATTGTAGACAAAGGATGGGTGGAAGCTGGGGATCTGTCAGTAGGCGATAAGCTGGTAGATCGGGATGGTCAGGAGTACCCGATTGAAAGCATTACGGTAAGAAAAGAACCAACGAAAGTATATAATTTTAGAGTACAGGGATATCACAATTACTTTGTAACGGATTTGCGGATCTGGACACACAACTGCGGCGGTGGGGGTGGAGGCAGAGGAATTGGTTCTTCTACATCCAACACCATTTATAGCAGTCCTGGTAATGTGAGTAGAGGAAGTAATCTTCTCACGAAGAACGTTCCAGTTCCGGATGTCTATCAGAAGCTGATCAGGGATCAGTTCAATTCTTTTAAAGCACCTAAGGGGACGGGTAATGCTAATCAACAGGCAGAATCCTTATGGCGACCAACAGAGAAGATAGCTGATCTATGGAGTAAGGGAAAATTAAAAACGCACTATCATAAGCATGGCGATGAATTTGGAGCAAAATCTTCATCAGAATACTCTGATATGGCTCATGAGTTTGCTACTAGAAAATCTGATAGGATTATACAAGTTAAGGATGGGGCATTTATATATAGATATGAGCCGTCTACTAAATCTATATTCGTAGGGACTGATATAGGAGGTAAAATAAAGTCATTTTATAAATGGGATGGTCGTCCTGATGATGCTGTAATCTTAACATTAAAAGGAAAGGGATTGATTAAATGAAAAATATATCTAGAGAAAATACCTTTAAATTAATATGCTCAGTACGCGATATTGTTGAAAAAGAGATAGGTTTGCCAAAGTATTTTGAAGAAGATTCTTCGAAAATCAACATGGAATTAAGTGAGGTGGATTTTCAAGGTGTTAGTAATGGGTTTTTATCAGAAATAGTTTATGCTATTACTGGATATGAAGTTGAAGTTATTGGTGAAGTGGAAGAATTATTTTCTTGCCCTTGTTGCGGTTTTAAAACTTTAACAGAACTTTATGATAGAATTGAAGGAACAGGTTATGAGATTTGTCCATACTGCAATTGGCAAGATGATGGAACTTCGGACATAAATTCTTATAGGTCTATTAATAAAGGCAGCATAGTAGACTATCGCAATGAACTCCGCATAAACTCCAATAAGTACTATACAAACAAATGGCTAGATGGGAAAGGCTAATGTTTATCTAGCAGATGTTCCAAAGTAACCTTTTGCATGGGGAAATACAACTGTTAGTTAAATTATTTTTGGTGGGGGCTACCCAGTGTTGAATGAATCTATCATTCATCCATGAACACAACTAACCCATGTAATGCCCGAATGAAGATTTCGTCATTTTGTTTGTACGCACATCAAATGCTTTAATTTTATAACCTAAATAACGCTATTCCGTTACAAAAAAACAGGTCGATTATGGTCATATACCACCATGATTGACCTGTTTTTTGTTATCTTCGTTTTCTTGCGGTTTTTTCAAATTTACTCGCAACTGTAGAATACTCCGCCCCGATAAGGAGGATGAAAAGGCAATGCAACTTTTAAGATGGATGACACGACCATTACTAGTAGGGGCGGCAAATCGAATAATTCGATTTTGTCCCCAACAGAACTGAACATTATAGCGATAGTTATGACGAAGAAAGCAATTTGGTGACGACCAGTTTACATAAAGAGTAGGTCATGTGGTAAGGCTAGCCGCCAACTCCCTCATTTCTATAATACAAGCGACAAACCCGTCAAAAGCTTTGCCAGTGGGGGAACGCATGAATAACGTGCAGCTTTCCATTGACAAAGTTGCTATTGAATATCATGGAGTGACGGTGAACTTCTACAATCAAATCGCCTGTCTTTTCGGGACTGGTTTGATGTTAAGCCTGTCATTCGTCATAAAGGTTATGTTTACCATTGGAATTTAGGAATGGATGATGCTTACCTGTACTTGCGGTATCAACCGTGGTGGCAGAAGAAATCAAGGAAGTACACGCTTCAAATTGAAACCCATCTTGACTATCTGGTGAAGTTTCGCACGTTGCTTGATGCACTATACGGACATTTTCAGGAAGTTTATTTCAACCGATGCGAGTTGGCTTATGATTTCCCATTCCCGATGGGCAATGTATTTCTTGCTTCAAATACGGGGCGGGGCGGAACATGAATGTTTATGAAGGAACTCGCTACTTTGGCAGGAAAGAAGAAAGCAAAGACCATGCATTCTGTCGGAATTATGATAAAACAGCCGAACGGCTATGTAAAGGGGGGAGAGGACGAGGGTGGAACTGGTATACAAGCCCGACGAGAAAATACCAATTGATAACATCATTCAGTATCCGCCCAAGTTCAATGACTACTACACGTGTAGCATTATTGGTGACTTGCAAGCTGTTCGAGCGGAGAAAAGAGCCATGATACTAGCAATACAACATTGCTTAATGACTCCCGATGAACTCAGCAAGCATCACCGAGCATCAATAAAGGGAATCATGTCCTCACAGCAACTCGTTGATTTTGATGCTCTTGCCTTTTGGGAGAAGTATCCTGCACCGCATCATCTGTCAGCGGTGGGGGCGGAGGAATTAGCTGAATACCTTCGCAAAGCAAGTCATAATACCTGTTCCACTCGTAAGGCGGAAGAAATCTTGGAAGTCGTCAGTCAAGATGGAGCAACCGAACGTAAACTTCAAGAACATCGAGATTTCTTAGTCGTTAGTATGGTTCATGATATGCGGAGAAGTCGGGAACTCACCAAACAAGTTAAAGAAGAACTTCGGAAGGTGATAGTCAAGACAGACTATAAGCTAGCGTCGATGGATGGAATCAACATCGTCACAGCGGCAGAACTAGTGGCTGAAATTGGAGACGTTCGTCGCTTCTCTAATACCGACAAGCTAGCCCGATTCGCCGGAATCGCTCCTGTCCGATTTAGTTAGGGAGGGAAGGGCAAAGACCAAGCAAGTGGACAAGGCAACCGAGTCATGAAAAGCATCTTCCATAACCTAGCTGTTCAGCAAATCCAAGTTGCCAAAGGAAAGAACAAGAAACAGCGTAATCCGCTCATGTACGAGTTCTACCAACGGATGCTAGCAGAAGGCAAGACGAAGAAACAAGCGCTCATATGCGTCATGAGAAGACTAGTGAACATCATCTACGGTATGATGAAAAATAAAACTGAATACAGGGCGGCGAGTCCTCTAACGGAACTCAAGGCAGGACGATATAATAGGTGGTAATTGGAAATCAGTTGCCACCTTTTCTATATGAGATTTTAAGATTACAACTCAGGGTACGGGTAAAGTTCCCCAGAGAATATATGAGCCTAGCCCTAAACATGACCCTAAAAGTGGATGGGATAGTCCAAATCCAATTCAAGATGCTAAAGCAGGGCAAGATTTATTGGATACAGGTATTCATCTTCAAAGAACAAGCAACTTTACAACATTTATGAGGGGAAACTAATTAAATTTCAACCGGATGGAGAAAAGGGATGGCATCCATATGCAGTTGCGAATCCTGCTAAGGAAGTACCTGCTGATGTTTTAAGGCAGTTTCTTAAAGATAATAAGATTACAAAAGTGGAATACAATAAGTTATTAAAAAACAAGTGAGGTGCTTTATTCTGAGGAGTTTTGGAGACAAGAACACATTTTCTATTCAATATGAGTTTGGATCAAACCCCTTTAATGAGAGTAGTTTGACTGGCGAAACATGGGGAAGGTTTGAATTATTTATTCATGGGGGAGATATCTGCCAATATAAGAGAGAGAATAGCGTAAATATATATCAATGGAATTTGATATATATTGTTGAATGGTTTAGCGAAAATTTAAAGTATATTTTGAATGATGAACTATTTCCTCTTCCTGTTGAAGGACGAAACGCACTAGAGATCTTGAATAACTGTATGTTGTTTGAATCAGACCATGATGATGAATTTGATGCTTGGTTTGATACGAAGCAAGAATGGGAGTTTAAACACTCTTGGTTTTCAAATAGAGCAGGTTCTTTTTTGCCTGATGTATTTTTCAGAAGGGTTAACGGTGAATTAGAGATTGCTTGGGATAATGAATCAACCTACTCTTCAGAAGGAGTTACTTTTATTAATCCAACTGGAACTGTATATTTACCACTCAATATATTTGAATCCACTATCAAGAATTTTATTGAAGATTTCTTAAAACATATTTTTCTGAATTCTAAAAACAGGTGTGATGTAGAAGAATTTCACAAAAAAATAAAGAACTCCATTAAATAGTTGTGCTTTTCTATGGATGTTATCCAGTGCTGGATGTATCTATCCATTCAACTAGTACACATATAACTCATAAAAATACAGATTGAATTTAGATTGTTACTGCAAGCTCATACAATACAAATAACAAACCAAACACTTATAATTTTGACAAACATACTTGAGGAACTACTACTAGCTCTCTCCAACTTGAATCGTGAGAAGGAAAGGGCTAGTTTTGTATGCCCAAAATCAAAGGAGGACAAAACGAATGGAAAAACGTGAACAGGTATTGGCAGCAGGGTTGAAGTAACAGCAACCAGCACAGGATGCACGGTCTATTACAAGACTAGCAACTCCTAGACAGTTTAGAGCGAGAAGCCCTGAGTCAGGTAACTTGTGAAGTACGATTATTGGAAAAATGGGATTGTGGCGAAGCGTCAAGTGGCTGGGGCATTTGCGGCCAACATGCAATATGAGAACGACAAGCTGTCCCAGATTCAGTACGATAAGGGAGCGCAGTCCTTAAATCATTTCAAATACGAGTACGACCTAAACGATAATGTGATGTCTCGTAACGAGAACAACTATGTGACGAATTTCAGCTATGCGCCGCTGGGTCAGGTGAAGACGTCAAGTGAGTTTAACGAACGTTATACTTATGACGGGTGTTACAATCGCCTGACACGAGCAAGGCTCCAAGTTAAATGAGTATCGCTAGATATTTGGGGTCTGCCGCTGGGAAGTAAAGAAACAGTACTGAACATTTTTGGATATGCGGGAGAGTATTGGGACTCGGTATCAGATCTGCAATACTTAAGAGCACGCTGGTATGACCCAAGTATAGCCCGTTTTATAAGTGAGGATAAAAATCAGGGCAAAATTGAAGAGCCAGATACGCTGAATCGGTATACGTATGTGGAGAATAACCCGTTAAATGGTGTGGACCCAACGGGAGAACACCGGTTGGAGTGTGCATTTCAATGTTTTTCTGCAGGAACCAAGATTCAAACAGATGAGGGTTTAAAGGTTATTGAGGATATCCAAGTCGGAGACAAGGTACTGGCAAAAAGCGAGGAAACAGGTGAGACGGCGTACAAAGCCGTGGAAGAGACCTTTAATCGTACAGCCGACGAAGTGTATGTCATCGAAGTGAAACAAGAAAAGATTACAACGACAGAAGAACATCCATTCTGGATAGAAGGAAAAGGATGGGTGGAAGCTGGGGATCTGTCAGTAGGCGATAAGCTGGTAGATCGGGATGGTCAGGAGTACCCGATTGAAAGCATTACAGTACGAACAGAACCAACGAAAGTATATAATTTTAGAGTACAGGGATACCACAATTACTTTGTAACGGATTTGCGGATATGGACGCACAACTGCGGTGGGGGGGATTCGGCAGGGCAGGAGCAGGATCTTCTACATCCAGCACCATTTATAGCAGTCCTGGAAGTATAAGCCGAGGCAGCAATTTGGCTGTGAAGAACGTGCCGATTCCAGAGGCTTTTAAGCAGCAGTTGCTAAAGGACCCGTTTAATTCTTTTAAAGCTTTTAAGGGGACGGGTAATGTTGCGAAAATTGGTGATAGCTTTGGAAAAGCAGGAATACTTGTGAGAAATCCTGAAATTAAAATTGAATGGTCTAAAGTCTCTTCTCACGGCTTGGAAAGAATGGCTGAACGTGGAGTAACGAGGTCAATGGCAGAGTCTTGGGTTAAGAACGGAAAAGCACTTTCTCAAAACAACGGGAGCAAACATTTATACTTCTCCAAAGAAGGAGCTGCAGTTGTTGCCAATGATGGAACGCTTGTAACAGTAATTCCAAAGAGCAAGTTTGATGATGCGTACAATTTACTCTCAATATCCCTATTTGGTAAATAAGTGAGGATCTACATGGATAATAAAATTATTGAAATAATCAACAAATGGAATCCGATTAAAATATATCCCTTGTTGCAGGATGAGTATCATTTTGAATCCAAACATATTATGAAGGCA
The DNA here is from genome assembly GCF_022346885.1 of Paenibacillus sp. ACRRX. Classification (GTDB taxonomy): domain Bacteria; phylum Bacillota; class Bacilli; order Paenibacillales; family Paenibacillaceae; genus Paenibacillus_B. Next base: position 2,526 of record NZ_JAKRNK010000019.1, on the reverse strand, counting down.
GCTGTAAATTCTGAATCAGTTGAAATACTGGCTAAAGAGATTTTTAATATATTTAACCAATGTTTTGGAAAAGAGTTCACTACGTCCCTCGAAGAATGCGAGGTAATAGCAGAAGAGATACTAAGATATAAGATTGAATAATAACAGATAATTAACCATGAAAGTGAATCATACCTTTCAAGTTTATTATTTTAGAGGGTACCAAGTATAGATTAAACCAAAATTTTCAAACAGTATATCTAATTAATGCTTGGACGTTACATTTAAGAGATTAATTATGGTCATATACCACCATAAATAATCTCTTTTTTTGTTATTCTCGTTATTTTATAGGTTTTGAAATAAATGCAGCTTCATAGATTACTATGAATTAATTTACAAACACGTATATTGGGATTTCTTTCGCGAGTTTCATAAAAGAACTTATCACTTGTATGGAATCGTGATGATGGTCAGCAGGGATACAGATTCAAACGGACGAGGGCTTAAAGGTAATCGAGGATACCAAAGTTGGTAGGTGAGACGGCGTATAAAGCCGTGGAAGAAACCTTTAATCGCCCAGCCGATGAAGTATATGTCATCGAAGTGAAGCAAGAGAAGATTACGACGACAGAAGAGCATCCATTCTGGATATAAGGCAAAGGCTGGGTGGAAGCCGGGGATCTGTTAGTAGGCGATAAGCTGGTAGATCGGGATGGTCAGGAGTACCCGATTGAAAGCATTACGGTAAGAAAAGAACCAACAAAGGTATATAATTTTAGAGTACAGGGATACCATAATTACTTTGTAACGGACTTGCGGATATGGACGCACAACTGCGGTGGGGTGGGGGGGATTCGGCAGGGCAGGAGCAGGATCTTCAACATCCAGCATCGCTTATAGCAGTCCTGGTAATGTGAGTAGGGGAAGTAATCTTCTCACGAAGAACGTTCCAGTTCCGGATGCCTATCAGAAGCTGATCAGGGATCAGTTCAATTCTAGTCATGCTTTTAATAAGGGAACGGGACAATCTGCTAATAATTTCAAATGGGGGAATCCTAAAAGTACTCCCACGTATGGTCATGCTTTTTCAGAGCACGGTGTTAAGAAAAAGCCAAATCAGCTTATAGATAGAGCCAAAGGAAAGGGGCATCAAATCGGCCAATGGCTCGATGAGAAGAGTGCAGCAGATTTTCTTGCAGGGGTGGCGAAAAAGGGCCCTGGTGTTTATGAAGTTTCGCTACCATCATCTATTAAATCAAGAGGGTACTTGCCAAATGGGACTGACATAAAACCTGATATGGTTAGAGTGATAGTGAAAGAGAATGGAGGAATTAGGTCTGCTTTCCCTTACAGCAGTGCTCATCCTTCAGGAATAGGTAAATAAAAAGGAGAATTAATCATGGAGAATGAATACCCGGAATATGTTACGAAGAGTGCTATTGAAGGTCTTGTAAAGAAAGTCAAATTACCTGCTCCTGATGAATTTTCACAAGATTGGGAATTTGAAGTGTCGGACTCTTCAAGAATAACCGAATTCCTATACGTCTATGAAAATATAGATTTAAACAAAGACGAAAAATTCGCTTTAATGATTATTATTATTTCATCATTCAATGATGCTATAGTAGAAGGAAAGGCTCAGGAGAATTCAGCTAGCTTAATCAGATATTATCTCCTTCAGGATATCGGTATTCATAAGAATACTGTTTATTATTGGTCGATGTTGGATGAGGATGATCTGGAAATTTGTCATGCTGTATCATCTTTCATGAGAGAGATTGCATTTATCGCCGAATTAGATGGTCAAGACTAGAGTTATTAGATGGGAATTAATTTACTAGGTTTACAACTCCAATTATAAGATCGTACAATACAACCAATAAACACTAAATAACTTGACAAACATACTTGATAAATTTTCAAAAGCTCTTTCCAACTTGAACCATTAGTAGGAATGAGCTTTTTTACATGTCCAAATTCAAAAAAGGATGAAATGAATGGGAAAGCGTAAACAGTGAAATGAGCCTCGAGGATATAAGAGTGATGATTCCGAAGGGGGACTCCTAATACTTTCAATTCTACCGGACACTCTCAAAAGGGGAAAAGTAAACATTCACTTTACCTGATAATCAAACAGTGATTATTCGATGGCATTCACCAGACCCTATAGCGGCAAGCAAATATCCAGGGTCAGCTTCAGGTTCGAGATGGACTGCACAGATAAAAATCGGAAATAAACAGCTAAAATCAGACGGAACATGGACAAAAAAATCAATCTTTAAATGAGGTTCATATTCCAATAGAAGGGAAATAAAATATGGATATAAATGAAATTGAAAATCTACCTGATAGAATACCAACTGGAACACTAATATCAATGTTTCAAAATGCATTAGAACAATTTAAAAATAATAAAATTGAAAAAGATAGCTTTTTATTAATCATTAGTCAACTAACAGACAGGCAAGTTATGACATACGAGTTATTAAGAAGTGATATAAGAAGTGATATTGATAGAACTCTCTCTAGAATATGGAATACAGA
>NZ_JAKRNK010000018.1 GCF_022346885.1 Paenibacillus sp. ACRRX | reverse complement strand
CGATCGCATCCGGAGTCAGAGCTGTTTGCTCTTCGAACATCCGGTGAATCGTCTGATCTTGCGGATAATCGGCCGCCGTATCGTTAAACGACTTCATCAGCTCCGCCTTCTCATCAGCGGTCGCCAACTCTAGTTCGCCTACGGCAATACGCGGATTAGCCGTCACTTGCTCAAGCACATGTACGAGGTGGCCTCGCAGCCTTTCCATGCTGTCCCGGTCATACACATTCGCATTAAATTCGATTCGGAACATAATATCATCACCAGGCATCGCAACCAGATTAAAATCATAGTTGGTCTGTTCAGCGACTTGTACATCTGTAATCATCAGTTGGCCTCGCTCGTCGCCTGCCTGCTCCATTTGTTCTTCCATAGGGTAATTTTCAAATACGAGAATATGATTAATCAGATCTTGTTTTTGCGTACTTCTTCCTTGAATTTCATATAATGGGTAATAATCGTAACGACCTGACTCTAACGCCTGCTCCTGAATCCGCTCCATTAACCCGGCGAAGTCCGTTTCCGCTTCACAGGAAACACGGACCGGTATTGTATTAATAAACAATCCAATCATCGATTCGATACCAGCAACTTCAGCCGGTCTACCCGATACGACACCTCCGAAGACCACATCATCAGTACCATTATATTTTTGTAAAATGATACCCCAAGCGGCTTGCAGCAGTGTATTTAACGTTACCTGGTGTTTTTTCGCTACACGACTCATATTTGAGCTTAATGATTTGCCCAGTTCAAACACAATATGCTCGGTGGTGTATCCGTCGCTGCGAACTTGTGATTTTCCTTGCGGCAGTATCGTTTGCTGGTCATACCCCGATAAATACTCGGACCAGTATTGGGAAGCTGCTACATTGTCTTGACGGCCTAGCCACTCAATATATTGACTGTATGACGGCACCGTAGTTCGCTTGAGCTCGCGCTGCTGTACGGCAGCAGCATATGTTTCCAGCCACTCTTGCGTCAACTGCGGCAAGCACCAGCCATCCATAAGAATATGATGCGAGCTCCAGATCACATGGCTGCTGTTGTCGCTTGTGCGGATAACCAGCACACGCATGAGCGCATCCCGTTCCAGATCGAAACCGCGTTCTTTATCTGCTTGTGCCAAAGTCTCAACATGCACCTGCCGTTCTTGCTCCGGCATATCGCTCAGGTCTTCATGAATAAACCCAAGATGCTTGTCTCGATAAACAATCTGTAATAGTTCTCCGTTCCAGCCACTATAAAAATTAGTGCGCAGCACCGCATGCTGCTTCGCCAGCGAATCAAGACTGTTAGCAAACAACTGCACGTCAAGCTCACCTTGGATGTTAAACCGAGTTTGCTCAAAATAAGCGCCTGCCTGTCGATCCATAGCCGTATGGAACCACATGCCTTTTTGCATCGGCGTTAACATGTAGATGTCCTCAACTTCTCCAATAGAGCTCGTCTGACCTACAATCTGATCCAAATCCTCAACGCTGAGACCGTCCAACAACACGTCGCTTGGTGTCAATTCTACTCGGTCCTTTGTTGTACAGTGAGTGATGATATCCCGTAAGGTCTGACGCAGCAGACTCGCCAACTGTTCGATCGTGTCATGGCGATATTGTTTGCTGCTGTAGCTAAGATCCAGCATTAGTACACCGCCAGAAATCATACCATTAATATCCAATGTGTAACCGCGAACTTGACGGATACTCATTTCCGAACCATTTGAATGAGGAGATACTTCCATATCATTGTTTGCCAAGTCTTGATCAAACTGTCCGAGATAGTTAAAGCTGATTTCCGGCTTGGCCACAGAAGTATTGACAACCGAACGCTTGCCTGACAAGTATCGATAAATTCCATAACCGATGCCTTTGTTAGGAATGCTTCGCAAATTCTCCTTTGTCTTTTTGATCTGGTAGGACAAACCCTTATCTGGCTCCGCTTCAATCAGCACGGGATATTCACTTGTAAACCAGCCAACTGTACGGGAAATATCAACGTCTTGTAATATCGACTCCCGCCCATGGCCTTCCAATGTAACAAGCACCTGACTATTGAGGCACCATTTCTGCATTGCAATACCAAGCGCCGTCAGTAAAATGTCATTCATGTCCGTGTTATAAGCACGATGGACATGCTTTAATAACTGCTCGGTATCCTCTTCGTTCCATTCTACGATTACTGATGCACTGTCCTGTTGATAGGATAGTTCGGCATCATAATCTTTAGGAAGCGAGGCAGACTTCGACTGCTCTACTTGCTCCCAGTATGTGTATTCCCGTTCCATTGCTGGACTGATTGCATGTGCGGCAAGCTGTTCAGCCCACACACGATAGCTGTCGGTCTTAGAAGGAAAACGAAGTACTTCACCTTTTAACGCTTGCTCATAGCCTGATGCAATATCCTCCAGCAAAATGCGCCAGGAGACACCGTCAACGACGCCATGATGCATCACGATTAACAAATGATCTCCGTCGTCAGCATGCATTAACCCGGCCCTTACCAATGGGCCAGCATACAAATCGATGCCGCTTTGAATTTCATTTGCTAATGCTTCGATTGCTTGATTGCAGGACGGATCGCCTGTGAAATCACGAACATCCAGTCTATAAAGTTCGCCGTCGCCTACTTTCCGATTCCAGGCGGTGTGCTCGCCTTGATCAGAGTGATGGAACACGATCCGCAATGCATCGTGATGCGTAACGATCGCTTGTAATGTGCTGCGGAGCGCCGCTTCGTTAAACCCCTCCCTGCGATGCAGCATGATCGATTGATTGTAGTGGTGCGGGTCTTCCATTTGCTGTTCAAAGAACCAGCCGAGAATAGGCGTTAATGGAACCTCACCAGACACCTCTCCCTGATCTGCAACCTTACCGACTGCTTGAATATGAGGAGCTAGCTGCGTAATTGTCGGGTATTTAAATAAATCCCGTATTTCTAGCTTATAACCGACCTGATGCAGACGGGATGACACTTGAATCGACTTGATGGAGTCTCCACCCAATTCGAAGAAATGATCCAGCACCCCGATACGATCTGTACCTAATACAGTTTGCCATACGGTTGCGAGCGCCGCTTCCACGTCTGTACGAGGAGCAACATATTCCGTACCTGTATGTGCGTTGCCTTCTGGAGCAGGCAAAGACTTGCGGTCAATCTTTCCATTTGGCGTAAGCGGTAAACGCTCTAGCTGCACAAAATAGGACGGAATCATATAAGTTGGCAGCTCTTCTGCCAAGGCATTTCGGAGCTCGCTGACCGTTAATTCTTTGTCAGCCACAAAATATGCGCACAATGCTTTTTGACCATTTCTATCTTCACGTGCTACAACTACGGCTTCTCGCACGATGTCTAGCTTGAGCAGCTTAGATTCCACTTCGCCGATTTCGATCCGGTACCCCCGGATTTTAACTTGATGGTCGATGCGTCCTAAGTATTCCACATTCCCATCCGGCATCCATCTTGCGAGATCACCAGTCTTATAGAGTCGCTCTCCATCATGGAAAGGACTCACAACAAATTTCTCAGCTGTCAGTTGAGGTTGGTTCCAATATCCACGTCCTACACAAGGACCTCCAATATATAATTCACCAATAATGCCGAGCGGCTGAAGCGAATGATGGTCGTTCAAGATATACATCGTCACCCCTGGCAATGGTTTACCAATAGGCAGTGTCCGTGGTATTTCCTGAGTCTTAGGCTCATAGTAGGAAGCATCTATGCATGTTTCTGTTATTCCATAGCTATTGATAATTCTCATTTGTGAACCAAATCGATCAATCAGCTTCTGGAACTCTTCTGTTGGGCAGTAATCTGAACCAACAGCAACAAGCTTCAGACTGCTAATATCCAACTTATTTTCGTACACATATTCCATCAAAGGAATGACAAGAGATGGTGTTGAATCGAACATATGAATGCCATGTTTATGGATTAAATGATAAATTTCTGCTGGATTTGCACGAGCCTGCTCTGGGCAAAGAATCAGTTCCCCACCATGCAAAAGTGCACGAATGAGGTCGCCCGAGAACACGTCAAAGGAGAAGCTGGCCCACTGCATCCAACGAATATTTTCATCACGCAAATGATATTCACGTTCCCACGCACGCGCTAACACCGTTAATTGTTTATGCTCAATCATGACGCCTTTGGGCTTGCCAGTCGTTCCTGATGTATAGATAATGTAGGCTAGGTGCTCAGGCGTATTATGGGATTCCAAATTAGAAGCGTCTTGATCATAAAATGCATCGTCGTCCAATATCACCAATACTCCGTCAAACGTGATACGCTCCTGGAGATGTCGCTGCGTAATAAGTACACGCGCATTGGAATCTTCCAACATATAGCGGATACGATCTTCTGGATATTTCGGGTCAATCGGCACATAAGCTCCGCCTGATTTCAAGATCGCGATAATACCCACGATCATTTCCAATGAGCGATCTGCCAGAATACCTACCAATTGTTCAGGCTCTACACCATTCCCGCGCAGCGTCCTAGCCAATCGGTTCGCACGTTCGTTAAGCTCACGATACGTAAGTTGTCCATCTTCGTGTACTACAGCGATATGATCTGGTGTACGTGCCGCCTGCTCTTCGAATAGTTGATGTACCACTTTTCCTTGGGGTATCTCTGGTGACTCATCGTTAAAAACAAAGCGGATCTGTGCTTGTTCTTCATCGGTTAACATGCCAAGTGCAGCGATTGGGGTAGCAGGCTCGTTTACGATGGAATCAAGCAGCTCTACAAAATGCTTCGTCATCCTTACGATGGTGTCACGCTTGTACAAAGCAGTTGCGTATTCCACGCTGCATGCAAATCCATCGGCCCCTTCAGCAACGTCCAGAGTCAAGTCAAATTTCGATATGTTGTGCTCGCTTGGATAGGGTTTCAATTGTAATCCCGGCAATTCGAAATCATTGCCTGCAGCTGCATTTTGCAAGGAGAACATTGTATCAAAAAGTGGATTTCGGCTCATGTCACGTGGGACTTGAAGCTTGTTAACGAGCTCTTCAAATGGATAATCCTGATGCTCAAATGCACGTAATGCATTCTGTGTAACTTCTTCGAGGTAGGATAAGAAAGTTTTCTCTTTAGCTGGATAATTGCGGATCGCGAGCGTACTAACAAACATCCCGATAAGCGGCTGCATGTCACTATGTGTTCTGCCTGCATTCGGAGTTCCTATAATAATATCTTCCTGCCCCGTATACTTCTGCAGCAATACAGTGTAAGCGGCGAGCAGCACCATATACAGTGTAGTCCCGTTATCTGTCGCAAGACGCTGCAGCGCCGTGCCAATCTCACCTTTTATCGTAAATTCAAACGTATCACCTTCATAGCTTTGTATCGATGGCCGCATATGATCCGTCGGCATTTCAAGTATCGGCAGCTCGCCACTGAATGACTGCAACCAGAATGCTTCCTGCTGCTTCATCCGTTCCTGCTGCGCTGCTGATTGCTGCCATACGGCATAATCTTTGTATTGAATGCGCAGCTCAGGAAGCACTTCGTTTGCATACAAGTGGGTAAATTCCTCCACCACGATCCCCATCGACACACCATCAGAAATAATATGATGCATATCATAAAGAAGAATATGTCGATTATTTGCCAACTCGATCAGACCGACTCGCAGCAGTGGCGGTGTTTGCAGATCAAATGCACGAACGAAGTCACGAACAGTCTGATCAGCCTCAGCCTCACTAACCTTCATATACTCCACTTCAAAGTCAACGTCGCGGTACACGCGCTGCATAGGCTCCCCGTTTACCAGCTCGAATCCCGTACGCAGCGTCTCGTGGCGTGCGATCAGCTTACGAAATGCAGCTTCAAATTGATCACGATCAAGCTCGCCTTCAAGCAGCATGACGCCTGGCATGTTATAGCTCTGTTCCGCACCTTCTAGCTGCTGCAAAATATATAGCCGCTTCTGCGATGATGAGACTGGATAGAAATCTCTCGCTTCTATTGGAGCAATTGCATTGTACTCCTGCTGCTCCTTACCACCTATCAATTGAGCAAGTTCCGCAACCGTTGGAGAACTGAACAATTCACGCAGCGGCACACTAACACCTAACTCTTTATGCAGCTTGCTTGCGAGATCAGCACCACGCAGAGAGTGACCGCCAAGTTCAAAGAAGTTATCGTTTACGCCTACTACAGCTATACCAAGAGTTTCTTGCCATATTTGAACAAGCAGCTCTTCCAGTTCTGTTCGTGGCGCAACGTACTCCGTGCCAGTTACGATACTATCCAACGGATCAGGGAGAGATTTACGATCCAGCTTGCCATTAGGCGTTAGCGGAAGCTGCTCCAACTGCACAAAATGAGAAGGGATCATATAGCTAGGCAGTCCAACAGCTAGTTCAGTTCTCAACTCGTTTACAGTCAGGTTGCGATCAGCTGTATAATAGGCGCACAACGCTTGCTGTCCATTGTCATCTGGTCGAGCAATTACAACGGCTTCTTTGACATCATCTATCTTCAGGAAACTAGCTTCAATTTCTCCCAATTCGATACGGAAACCGCGAATCTTTACTTGATGATCAATGCGTCCTAAATATTCGATCGTGCCATCGGGCAGCCATCGGGCTGAATCGCCAGTCCGGTACATACGGTCGCCATACACGTGAGCAAAAGGGTTCTCGATAAATTTATCAGCTGTAAGCTCTGGGCGGTTCAAGTAGCCTCTGGCCAATCCTTGACCCGCAATGCACAATTCCCCTGGAACGTTTAACGGCTGCAGCTGGCCGAGTGCATTCACGATAATGACTTGCGTATTTGAAATTGGGGTACCAATTGTAATAGGCTGATTTTGCTCCAGCTTTCTGGAACACGTAGTCACCACGCTATTTTCAGTCGGACCGTATTCATTAAATAATTCTACGTGTGGAAGCAACTGCTGGCTTCGGGCCACAAGTGATGGGCTGACGCTCTCACCAGCTAATGTCACCTTGCGTAGTGTTGAGGCAGATTCTGCGTTCACGATATTAAGCAGCGCACCGTACAGGTTCGGCACACAAATAAAATGTGTGATACCCGAGTCTGTCATGATCGTACTCAAAGCAAGTGGGTCCTTTGATTCTTTTTCTCGCAGCATATGTACGCTAGAGCCTGACACTAAGGATACAAACGTACTCATCACAAAACCGTCAAAAGAGAACGAGAACAATTGCAGCACTCGATCAGCAGTATCCAGTGCATAAAATTGCTTCCTCCACAGCAATGCATTGACTATGTTTTGATGCTCGATCATAACCCCTTTTGGATTGCCAGTCGTTCCTGATGTATATATGACATAGGCCAAATCTGTCGGGTCCGCAACATTTGCAAGATTGGTACCGTCCACATCATAGTTGGTTTCATTATTCACATCCACGATACGACCGTTGTAAGAGACACGATCACACAGATGACCCTGCAGCAAAAGTACTTGCGCGCCTGAGTCCTCCAACATGTAGTGAATGCGGTCTTGCGGATATTCGGGATCAATTGGCACGTAAGCTCCGCCTGCTTTCATAATGGCCAGAATACCCACCATCATTTCCAGCGAACGTTCGACCATGATACCAACTAATTGATCGTGCACTACACCTGCTGCACGTAATGTTCGGGCTAGCTTGTTCGCCCGCTCATTTAACTCTCGATAAGTCATTTGTTGCTGACCATATACAACAGCAGCCCCATCTGGCGTGCGCTCTGCTTGTTCCTCAAACAATTGGTGAATTGTATATTCGCGCGTATTTTCCTTAAACGTATCATTAAATTCAAATAACAGCTTTGTGGTTTCTAGCTCCGAGAGTAGGCACATTTCACTCAGCTTCTGTTCCGGATCGGACAATACTGCAGTGAATACGTGCTGTAAGTGGTTGATAATCTGTGCAATGAAGTCTGAAGAGTAGACGTTCTCGTTGTAGACTACATTTAGAAGAATTTGATCGTTTTCAAGCTCAAATTGGAACAACAAGTCTGCTACGACATGTTGTGTGAAGCTTATGGTATGTATCTCTTTCAAAGCAACCATCGTATTTACAACAGGCAATGCGTTTACGGCTTGTAATTGCAGCTGTTCTGTCATCATACGAAAAGGGATATGTTGATGACGTATAGCATCAGGTAGCGTTGACTTGAGTGCGGAAAGTAACGATTTAAAAGTAGTGTCGACATCCACTTTATCTTTAAGGATGACCACATGGTTGATCGGACGCCTAGTGTCATCCACTTTCGGTACGATCGGCATGCCTATAACGATCTTTTCTTCATTCGTATATTTGTACAGCAGACTTTGAACGCCTGCCAGCAAGATCATGTAAATTGCCATGTTAGAGCCCCGTGCCATCTGGATAATTCGTTGGGAAGTATGGGCTGGCAATATGTTTGAAATGGAATAAAACGAAGTTGCTTCGCTGCTTGGAGGCTTATTGTATGGTAGTGTCGTAGGAGTATCTTCAGCATCGAGTTTTGCCTGCCAAAAAACGATTTCTTTATCAAATGCCATTCTGATCTTCTCCCCTCTCTAATCGGGCAAAACTGTGAAAGAGCTTGTTATCCCAGGGTACATGCAGTCAAGCAGCAACCTCATGCACCCTAGGATAAACAACATCACACTAGTTCTTCATCGTTCCATATAAATTCCTTATACACGCGAGGAAGTCGATCTTCTGTTTAGAAAGCAAAGTCAATTTCGGCTTCCAGCACTTCTTCGTGCTCCGTCACTCCACTTAATTGAATCTCCCCAAGCCGAATATCAGGCTGTTCACAGATCTGGGATAATATATTCAATAAGTCTTCAGCAAAATTATCCATCATGTTTGCTGAGAACAGCTTGGTGCAGTATTCGAAATGTCCACTCATCAGCCCGTCTTCCATGGTAATTTCTAATGTAAGATCAAATTTCGCGACAGAATGGTTCTGATTGTAAGGCTCGACCGACAGATCGCCCAGACTGACACTGTTGTTTTCTGTATTCTGTAAAATAAACATCGTATCAAACAATGGATTCCGACTTGGATTGCGCGCGACCTTCAGCTTTTCTACAAGCGCCTCGAATGGATAATCTTGATTCTCATACGCCTGAAGAGTGGTTGCTTTAATCTCTTCCAGATAAGAGCTGAAGCTCTTATCTGCATGCGGATAATTACGAATCGCCAATGAGTTAACAAACATCCCGATGAGCGGTTCTGTATCCGAATGTGTTCTGCCCGCAATTGGCGTGCCGACAATCATATCATCCTGTCCCGAGTACTTGTGCAGCAATGTTGTATAAGCCGCAAGCATGACCATGTATAACGTGGCTCCTGCATTGCCAGCTAGACGCTGTAATTGCTCGCTCTGCTCGAGATCGATGACAAATTGGAGCTTATCGCCCTCATAGCTGCGCTGATCAGGTCTTGCATAGTCGGTAGGCAATTCCAATAACGGTAATTGACCATCCAACTTCTGCAGCCAATAAGCCTCCTGGTCTTTCAAACGTTCATGCTGCGATTCCATGTGCATCCATTGGACATAGTCTTTGTACTGAATATGGAGCGGCGGCAGTTGTTCCCCACTGTAAAGACGGGTAAATTCATCAACCAATATCGCCATTGAAACACCATCAGACACAATATGATGCATGTCAAATAACAAGAGATGATGTTCTAGGGCAATTTCAATCAATCCAACACGCAGCAATGGAGGTTGCTCCAACTCGAAATCGCGAACGAATTGTGAAGCAATCTGTTCAACCTCTTCACCTTCTGCTTGAATATACTCGATTGCAAATTCAACATGTGGATGAATTCGCTGCACGGCTTCACCCTCTACCATTTCAAAGCCGGAACGTAATGTCTCATGACGAGCAATCAGCTCACGGAATGCTGCCTCCAAGCGATTACGATCGAGATGTCCCCGGATCGTTATGGCACCTGGCATGTTATAGCTTTGTTGAGCCCCCTGCATCTGATGCAAAATATAAATTCGTTTCTGCGCAGAAGAGAGCGGGTAATATGGTTTGACATCCGCTGTTGGGATAGCATGGAATTGCTGCTGTTCCAGCCCTTCGATCGCGCTCGCCATTGCCTCCAGCGTAGAGAACCGGAATACGTCCCGCAGCGGGAAATGAACATGAAGCGCTTTGTGTATTTTGCTGACCAGCGTAGTAGCACGCAACGAATGTCCACCCAATTCGAAAAAGTCTTCCTTCACCCCGATACGCTCAACACCAAGCACTTCTTGCCAGATTTGAACAAGTCTTACCTCTAGCGGTGTACGTGGCGCAATATGGACCGTGCCGATATTAATTAGACCTTCAGGAGCAGGCAGCAATTTGCGGTCCAGCTTGCCATTTGGCGCAAGCGGCATCCGCTCCAGCTGTACAAAGTACGACGGAATCATATAACTTGGCAATTCCTCTGCCAGCGCCGCTCTTAACTCGCCTACCGTCAGCTCACCCTCTGCGACGTAATAAGCACAGAGCGACTTCTGTC
>NZ_JAKRNK010000017.1 GCF_022346885.1 Paenibacillus sp. ACRRX | reverse complement strand
TGCCACAGGCGGAGCGGGAGCAACAGGAGCGACAGGTGCCACAGGCGGAGCGGGAGCAACAGGAGCGACAGGTGCCACAGGCGGAGCGGGAGCAACAGGAGCGACAGGTGCCACAGGCGGAACGGGAGCAACGGGAGCGACAGGTGCCACAGGCGGAACGGGAGCAACGGGAGCGACAGGCGCCACAGGCGGAACGGGAGCAACGGGAGCGACAGGTGCCACAGGCGGAGCGGGAGCCACAGGAGCGACAGGTGCCACAGGCGCTACAGGTTCTGGGACGTCAGTTAACAATGCAAAAGTGGCAAGTTTCGTTCAACAAACGGTGGATCCTGGGAATGCTTATATATTTGAGGTAAACCTTGCGATTAACGGTACGGACATTTCGCATACTCCGGGCTCCACAGATATTATTCTTGCCCCCAATAACACCTATCTTATTCTAAGTTATTTGGAAGGCTTCCAAGTTCCATCTGAGGGAATTGGCTACGCTCTTCGCTTAGACGGTATTCCTTTGTTTGGCAGTCATGTCGGTAATGGCGGTGCCACGGGAGTAGAAGAACAATTATCGGGGAGTTTTATTCTGACGACAGGTGTCGTCGCAAGTGTACTCCAGATGTATAATGATCGTGCTTCTGATACCACGACAGCGTCCGATGGCTTTCCTGGTGCGTCATTAACGATTATTCGATTGGCGTAAATGGATTTGAGAACATCTGAAAAAGTTGTATCTATTCTCCCGTGTCTGGTCGCGAATCACTAAACTAAAGTAACTGCGGCTGGATACTGAGAGTGATGAATTAAAAATATTCGAATTGGTTCAGTTGGATAGGTTATGGTGCATAGACATAGAGGGAGCGAGTCGATAGGAGAGGCAAGAGCGACTACTATAGCAGAGAATTAGCTTCACAAATGGTTTGGCCTATGATTTAAGTGCCTCAGTTATGGTTTTACGGTATGTGGAGCGCCCAAACTTAAAAAAATTATGAGGTGATCTGAGTATGTCTCAAGCGAATATCCCTAATATTACCCCAACGATTTCCATTACAGTTGGTAATTCGGTTAACCTATTGCTCGCATCTATTGCTCTTGAAGAATTGGCTCTTGCTCACATTGTGAATGCTGAGGCAGAGAAAATTCAGTATGTGTTGGGTACATTGCCTGGGGGCGTAACATTGTCTCCAGCAGCTACGATCTCTAACTTGCTTGCTATCGACAACAGTGTACAAAGAACACTTCAAGATGTCATCAAGACACAAATCTTGCTCCAGTTCAAATTGGAAAATATTTTAAGTAGTTTACCAATTACACCTTAATAATCTAAGCGCTTCATGTATAAGCAGTGCATACATCAAAGTATGACGAATGATCAAGTCCTATTATATTACGACATATGCTAATGTAGTTGCTCAACCCTGCTCTTCATTCCACTCGTTCCAACTTCGTGATGTTGACTTGTTCACATAGATCAATTTTAGTAAGACCAACTCCACACAACAAAAGTCTCACCTCTCCATTAAATAGGCTGCCGTATAATTTTGGCAGTCTATTTGACATGTGTTTGCGTATACGCGATAAGTTCTGTTGTAACAGCAGCGCGCATATCGTCACTAGTAGAGCTTTTATTTCATTTGGATGGGGCAGGAGGAATAGTAGTGGAGTATCCGAAAATATCCTTATGTATGATTGTTAAAAATGAAGAAGATTGTATTGCTCGCTGTTTGAATAGCGTTAAACATGTAGTTGATGAGATTATTATTGTTGACACGGGGTCTACTGATAACACAGCTGACATCTGCCGATCATTCGATGCGCAGATTGTGGAGTATACATGGAATGAGCACTTTGCCGATGCCCGCAACTATGGTCTTCAATATGCAACAGGAGATTGGATCTTATGGATGGATGCGGATGAGGAATTAGATCCTAATGATGCTTTACAATTAAAACAACAAGTAAACACTGCTTCAGAAGCTATTCTGTGGATTCATTTAATTAATTTTATAGGGAACGAACCAGATGCGAATGATGCTTTTCATATTACACATTCGCGTATGTTCCGCAATCATATCGGATTTAAATTTACAAAATCTATACATGAAATATTAAATTTGGAAGAAGTATTACCCGAATATGATCCCTCTCAACAACAAACGCTGCCGATCAAGATTTATCATTATGGATACATGAATGAATACATCATTAATAAAAAGAAATCTGAACGTAATATCCGTCTCCTCGAACAAGAACTACATAAAGAAGACCATCATCCGTGGATCAAGTATCATATTGCGACGGAATACTATCGACTCAAACAGTATCAAAAAGCGTTTGAATATGTGAACTTAGGCATTGTACATTTTCTTCAAGAACGGAAGGCTCCTCCGTCTCTGCTGTACAAGTTAAAATATTCGATTCTTATCACGTTAGGAAGTGTAGAGGGGGCTTGGCAAGGGATAGATAGAGCCATTCTGATGTACCCTGACTATGTGGATTTGTACTTCTATAAGGGTGTTATTTATTACCTGAAGGAATGGTATTCACAAGCGATTGAAGTGTTTCAACAATGTATAATTTTGGGTGAGAATAATATTAAGCACCTGACGCTTAAGGGTGTAGGCAGCTTTCATGCAAGTTATTATATCGGTTTGTGTCATGAGAAGTTGGGAAATATGGAACATGCTATTCAAGCCTATGAAGCTGCAATTCAGATCTTCCCGAATTATAAGCCGGCACTGGAAGCTATAGGGCAGATAAGTGGCAGCCTAAATAGCTGAGCTACTTGTATACATAACAAAAACATCTCTATCCATTATGTTGGAAGGGATGTTTTTGTTATGCAACTGAACATGTAACTGGTATCAAAACAGTTCAGTATTCAAATCACCATTGGAAGTGAGGTGTCCAGTGCAGTATATACCTGGATGCGTAATTTCCAACGTATGAAGTAATTTTTAGAAGCATATATATTTTATACCTTGTGCATTTTTCTGGTTTTTGGATTAGATGTCTAGATGAGAAGTGTGGGGCACGTAGCCAAGAAGGATACAGAGATATGACAGTATATCGGTCAGCTCCATTCTGCTCATTTATACTAGTCATCGATGACAGCAGCGGAAAGGATCGAGAACATTATGGGACTACAGCGGATCTTGTTTGTGATATGTGTTAATAACGATACATTATACGAGCAAACAAAAAGGCAGGTTGCCAATTTGATTGTACCGCCTGGCCATTCGGTAGAAATTTATGAGATCCGTAACGCAGACAGCATGGCCAGTGGATATAACTATGCCGTTCACATGGATGCAGCTTTCAAAATATATATCCATCAAGATACTTTTCTAATACACAGAGGAATGTTGGTTGATTTGATACAATTATTTCATCATCATCCAGAACTAGGAATGGTGGGGCTTGCCGGATGTGTAGATATGCCTGCCAATGGAATTTGGTGGGAAGGAACTAAGCTTGCTGGTCAAGTTATCGAGCATCGACAGGATACGTACCAACTCCTGCGTTTTGACCATGGTTGGCACGAATCGACTGATTATATTCCCGTCCAGGGAATTGACGGATTATTTATGGCAACTAAGGTGGATATTCCCTGGAGAGCAGACTTGTTCAACGGCTTTCATTTTTACGACTCCTCCCACTCAATGGAAATACAACGTGCAGGTTATGTAGTGGGTGTTCCCGTCCTACAAAGCCCGTGGTGCATTCATTATAATGGAGACGATTTTGATCAGGTGACTTATGAGCAATATCGAAAAATTTTTGTTCAACACTATATGTCATAACAAGGTTCTTTATATGCTACATATCAGAGGGTATGGCGAGTTATATATGTCTTTTTCACGGAAAGGATGACCGGGATGTATCAGGGAAACGCAAGCAATCCGGTAGAAACTCGATTGTCTTTATGTATGATTGTCAAAGATGAAGCAGCACTCATTGGAGCATGTCTGCACAGTGTAAAAGATGTTGTCGACGAAATCATCATTGTGGATACTGGATCGACGGATGACACTGTCGCTATATGTCAATCATACGGGGCGCATGTATACGAACTGAGGTGGAGGAACGACTTTGCTGAAGCGCGCAATTACAGTCTGCAGCACGCAACAGGAGATTGGATCTTATGGATGGATGCGGATGAGCAGCTCGATCAGGATACGGCTTCTTCTTTACGAGACATACTTGCGGTGCAAGACTCCGACATTGCCGTCATTGAACTAATTAACTACATCGGCAGTGAACCGGCTAATAAGGATCTTGCTTACTTGGTACGTCATCACCGGCTATTCCGTAATCATAGAGGTTTTCAATTCAAGGGTGCCATTCATGAGCAATTAAACGTTCAAGAAGTGTTAGGGACAAATATTAATGTGTATATACTGCCTGTTAAGATTCACCACTATGGCTATATGGACGTTCATGTAAAGAATCGTGAGAAGTCTGAGCGTAATATGAAGTTACTTGAGCAGGAAAAGCTGAATGAAGGGTACAACCCATGGATTGATTATCATCTGGCAAGTGAATATTACCGTCTTGGACAGTATGAGCAAGCTTATGCGCAAGTGAACGTCGGCATAAAGGGATTTATTGAACGGGGAAAGTTGCCTCCTTCATTATGTTACAAGTTAAAATATGATGCACTTCTGGCTAACGGAAGTTATGAGGGTGGCTGGCCATCCATCGAAAGGGCTATTCAACTGTATCCCGACTACGTTGATCTTTATTTGTACAAAGGTATTATCCTGTTCCACAAACAAAAGCATGAGCTCGCACTAGAGGCATTTCATCAATGTCTCACGATCGGTGAAGAGAACTTACAGCATCTAACGATGCGTGGGGTAGGCAGCTTTCATGCCTGGTATCATATCGGATTATGCTACGAGAAGCTGGGTCGGCCTAAGGAAGCTGTTCATGCCTATCAGCAAAGTCTTGCAGGTTATAGCCAGCATGAGAAAGCGAGGGAGGCCCTTTCGCGTCTGCTTCAACAGGAAAAAGAACAAGCTGCTTCCATTAAGATCAGCTTGTGTATGATTGTAAGGAACGAAGAAGAAAGCTTGCAGCGCTGTCTGGATAGTGTGATTGGACTTGTGGATGAGATAATTATTGTAGATACCGGATCAACCGATAATACGAAGCAAATTGCAACGCAAAATAAGGCCAAAGTATATGACTTTGAATGGATTGACGACTTTGGAGCTGCAAGGAACTATGCATTTAGTAAAGCGACTCAAGAGTATATTTTATGGTTGGATGCAGACGATGTGATTCAGCAGAAAGATCATGCTGCGTTTAAGGAATTAAAGCAAACCTTGTCGCGTGATATCAAAAGTGTCACGATGGCCTATGTTCTGAACACAAACGAGGCAGGTGAACCTTTATTCTCTATCCGACGCAATCGGCTTGTGCGACGGGATGCTAATTTTATATGGCATGGTCCCGTCCATGAATATTTAGCAGTTGGCGGACAAATTCAACATAGTGATATCGCCGTATATCATAAAAAAGATAAGCAATACACAGATCGCAACCTGCGTATCTATGAAAATCGTTTGGCAGCGGGCGAACAATTTACACCACGTGATTTGTATTATTACGCTAATGAATTAAAGGATCATGCTCGATATGAGGATGCATTGGAGTTCTATGAGAAATTTTTGCAAACAAAACAGGGGTGGGTGGAGGATTGCATTCAAGCTTGTCTGAAGATGGAGACTTGTCATGATAAGTTGAACAATGAAAGCAAGCGACTTACTACTTTGTTCCGATCCTTCGAATTTGACAAACCGCACTCCGATATATGCTGTCAGATCGGTGAAATCTTGCTGAATGATCAGCGTCTTCATCAAGCCATTTACTGGTTCGAGCAGGCAACTCAGCTCGTTATTCCTTCAGATCAATTAACGATGACTCAAGAATCTACCTGGACATGGGTTCCGCATTTAAAATTGTGCGTTAGTTATGACCAAATCGGTCAAACGGAGAAGGCATGTTATCATAATGAGATTGCCCTAAGTTATTTGCCTGACCATCCAAGCATGCTGTATAATCGCGATTATTTTAAGCAAAAGCTGGGAGATCGCTTTGAGTTTGTGACAGCACGCAGTGGGAGGGAAGTTCTTTGAAGACGAGTATTATCATATTGACACGAAACCAATTTCATCTTACTGTCCTATGTCTGGAAAGCATCCGCAAGTATACCCCGCAACCTTATGAGATTATCGTGGTTGATAATGGCTCGACGGATTTGACAACAACCTATTTGAAGATTCAGTTGGATATTACTCTCATCTGTAACGAGGATAATGCGGGTTTTGCAGCAGGTTGCAATCAGGGATTGGCAGCAGCTACTGGTGACAATATTTTGTTTTTAAACAATGATACAGTAGTGACGCCTCATTGGCTAACATCGATGTTGGAAGTGCTGTATTCCAGTCCTGATATTGGTATGGTGGGACCACTTACCAACTATTCGAGCGGGCATCAAATTATTCCGGTGACGTATACAGACCTGCTTGATCTGAATCAATTTGCGCATGAACATGCCGCCCGTTACCAAGGAAGTACGACAGAAGTAAGACGATTGATCGGATTTTGTATGCTTGTCAGACGGAAGGTGCTTGATGAAGTTGGGGGCTTTGACGAGTTATATGGACTTGGAAACTTTGAAGATGATGATTTATGTTTACGGGTTGCACACGCTGGCTACCGGTTATTTATTGCCAATGCCAGCTTTATTCATCACGTCGGTCACGCAACGATGAATGACATAAAGAAAGATAATGTGCAGCATCTGATGGCCATTAATCGACACCGAGCACAGGAAAAATGGGGAGCCGATATTTTTGATTTAATTTATAAAGAAGATATTCGACTGACTTGCTGTGTGTTGGCAACATCGAAGTGTGCGGCTACAACGCTAACGTTAGACTCCATTAAAGATATTGCAGATGAGGTTGTACTTATAGATCAACAAGGTGAATGCGCAGACGTGTTAGAGTCTTATGTTGGCAAATATGTAGAAGGACATTCTGAGCGAAACAAGATCAAGCTGTGGAAACTTGGGATCGAACAGGCAGCGGGACCCTATCTTCTGTTGATTGAAGCTGGAGAATATATATCTGATGAAGACAGAAGGCAGCTCAGAGTCTTAAAAAGATCGATAATGCCTGAAGTTGCTGCTGTATTAATGAAGTGCGAATATAATGGCATCTTAAATGATTCCTATCAAGTACGATTATTCCATAGCTCCTTTCCATTTCCCTATTTAGATGACTTAAGCCTACACGATCGTGAAGTGCTAGAAAGTGAAATTGAGGTTAAACATGTTCTGACTAAGACATATGATACGGGGATACCCACATAAATCGTAATTCCATGTCAACAACAAAACGCGCAATGTCTGTAAAGACGTTTGCGCGTTTTGTTGTTGTGATGACGTCCATGTTAAAGCATCAGAATTGATACTAATGAATTCATATGTGTGCTCCTTATTACATGCTTACGTAGCCGCCTTTTAATTCTTCCCATTGGTCGAGCAGCAGTTTGGATGTATGATGAACGCCTTTTGGAAATAAAATGCCTAATCCGCCTGAATGCTCAAATTGAAGTGCGGGATATTGCTCTTTTAACTCCGACCATAATTTCCATACTCCAAAACCAAACCCATGAACGGAAATATCATGGAACAAAATAATCCCGTCTGGTGCTAATTTGGGCAGCCATGATTCATAATCATGCTTTACGGCTTCGTATTGGTGAAAACCGTCTATATGAAGCAAATCAATAGAGGCATCCTGAAATTGAGCCAGAGCTTCGTCAAATGTGGTTCGCAGAAGCGTTGCATGGCGGGGATATAAAGAGGAGGTGATCGACACTACGTTATTGTACACTTCATCATCATAGCCTCCAGAATGAGGGTCGCCCACCCATGTATCAACAGCGTAACATAAAGTCGACAAGTTCCCATCCTTTATGCCTTGGCACATGCTAAAAAAGGATGCCCCCCAATGTGTACCTAACTCGACTAGCAGACGAGGCTGATAAGACCGAACCAGATCGTAACTAAAATGACGATGACCTACCCAGGCAGAATGCTGCAGGACACGTGAGTCAACTTGTTCGTATTCAAAGACAGGGCAGTACTTGTTCCAGTCATTCATAATTCACCTACTTCATTCAATTTTCCAATGACCATGCAGAACTATGATCGGTCTCTGATGGTTTACTATGATTAAGTATATGAGGTGATATCACATTTAGTTCACCTAGGCATGTTCTGATACTGAACCATACAGTTATGTACGGCGTGTGGACAATGGATCAGTTCAGTTACAGGCAACACGAATCCACACAACTAGAAATAATTTTCCATACAATATGGAGGTCATTACTCACTGAAGCCTGTCCTTGTGTATTAAACAAATTTGACCTGCATGAGCATGGGATGGAGATAAAGTATTATTTGTAGGGAGGAGTCCGTACATGTCACAAGCGAACATTCCTAACATATCACCCCAGATTACTATTACCCGCGACGATGCCATAAATTTAGTCATTGCGTCTATTGCACTAGAAGAGTTAGGGCTAGGTCATATTGTTAATGCAGAAGCAGAGAAGATTCAATATACGCTTGGAACGCTGCCAGGACTGAGCCAGCCAGCTAGTATCAGCGATATTTTGCAAATTAATTCAAGCGTTAGGGAAATGCTGCAAGTTGTCATTGCCAAAGAGATGGTATTGGAAACAAAGCTGAAGAGAGTATTGGAATCTGAAGTATCAACTGGTCCAACGGGAGCGACTGGTCCAACAGGAGCGACAGGTATTGGTGCTACCGGTCCAGAGGGAGCTGCAGGTGTGACTGGAGCGACTGGGGGCGTAGGTCCAACGGGTGCAACGGGAGCGACTGGTGCTACCGGACCTAGCGGTGCAACGGGAGTGACCGGAGGGGACGGAGCGATTGGTGCTACTGGACCGATAGGTGTTACGGGCGGAACCGGAGAAACAGGAACAGCTGGTGCAGTTGGCCCAGCAGGAGCTGCTGGCCCTACAGGTGATACTGGAGCGGACGGTGCAGCAGGATCAATAGGCGCAAATGGAACCGCAGGAACCGCAGGAGCCACAGGACCAGACGGACCGACAGGGTCGACGGGCTTAACAGGACCATGTCCGCCTGATTGCCCGCCAGGTCCAACGGGTCCAACAGGTCTTGAGGGAGTCGGAGCTTCTGGTGCAACGGGAGCAACTGGTAGTGCAGGAGCTGCGGGTAACACTGGGGTAACGGGATTTACAGGGGCGATTGGAGCGACGGGCATCCTCATAACGGTTAACAATGCAAACTTTGTAACCGAGGGAACACAGACGGTTGCAGATGGAGCACCACTCATTTTAGACACTAATCATACTGTAAATGGGTCTTTGATCACCCACACCCCACTTACTTCTACGATTACATTAGAACCGAATCATGCGTATTTTGTTGATTATGAGACTCAAGCCACCACTGCTGGCACCACAGCTGCGGCCACACTTCGCTTTAACGGCGTCGATATAGTTAATACGACAGCAAGTTACGACACCTCTGTAGGCGTGCTCGTTGAATTGTCTTCCCATACGATTATCCAAACGGGAGGCACTCCAGGAACGTTAGAGATTATCAATACCTCTGGAGTAGCGACTGATTTCACAAATATATCTATTTCGGTTATTGCATTGCAATAATACTGAATATCCTCATTATTTTCAGTATCTCCTATGTCTTGGACACTAGGAGGATGATAAGGAGTGAACCTTAGATGTCACAGGCGAACATACCCAATATTACACCTACTATTATCATTTCAAGAGACGATGTTATCCCTTTACTGCTCTCTTCAATCGCGCTAGAAGAACTGGGACTTAGTCATATTTTGAATGCTGAAGGAGAGAAAATTCAGTATCTGCTCGGCACGCTGCCTGGTATAAGCGGTGTTGCCACAATCAGTGATCTGCTTAATCTGAACACCAGTATTGATGATAACCTTAAAACTGTGCTCAAACATGAAATGTTATTGGCAATGAAGCTTGATGGGATATTACAACAGGATGTGTCTAGAGGAGCAACAGGAACAGCAGGCGCAGCAGGCGCGATCGGTCCGGCAGGAGCTACGGGAGTAACAGGAGCCACAGGACCCGCAGGTCCGGCTGGAGCCGCTGGTTCGACGGGAGCGACTGGTGATACAGGGGGAGTGGGGCCTACTGGTCCGACAGGTCCGACAGCGCCTACAGGAGCAACGGGTGCAACGGGACCAACAGGAGTATCAGGTGCAACAGGTAGCACAGGTGCAACTGGGGCGACGGGTGCAACCGGAGCAACCGGAACTGTTGGCTCTGCTGGAGTTACAGGTGCAACGGGACCAACAGGAGCAACCGGCGCAACGGGTCCAACGGGCGCAACTGGGGCGACGGGACTGGACGGACCAATTGGACCTACGGGTACGTGTCCAACCGGATGCCCGACTGGAGCCACAGGTGCAACTGGTGACCCCGGCGCAGCGGGTCCTACCGGGACAACCGGTGTGGGTGGAGCGACCGGAGCGACCGGTTTAACAGGTGAGACGGGTGCGACGGGCGAAACAGGGGCAGCGGCATTAGCGACAGCCGATTTTGCAAGCATCGTGACCGTCGGCGATGCAGGACCACAGGGATTTCTGACGTTAGATACTAACAGACTGTTGAGTGGAACGCTGATCACTCATACTCCTGGCTCGGATACAATTGAGCTTGCGGGTGGGCATACGTACTATATTGCGGCACAAGTAGACGTAGATGATAATGCTCTGGCAGGCGGTCTTGACGCTATTCTTGAGTTCAATGGAATATCTGTGCTTACTATTTTTATGAGTAATCCAGCTGGTGACTTTGTGACAATAAAGGGCAGTGTTATTGTTGATGCTCCTGTTGGCGGACCATCCATAGTCAGACTATTTTCGAGATCAGATAGTAATCAGAATGTAAATATAAGTATATTTGCACTCAATTAAAATCAGGACAGTCAGGCAAGGGAGTGAAAACAATGTCACAGGCAAACATCCCTAATATTACTCCGAGTATTACTGTCACATTAAATGATTCGCTCAATTTATTAATCGCATCTGTTGCATTAGAAGAACTCGGAATCAGTCATATCATCAATGCAGAAGCTGAGAAGCTTCAATATGTGCTGGGCACATTACCCGGATTAACGATTCCAGCTACAATTAGTGAATTGCTTGCAGTCAACAGCAGTGTCAAACGTACAATTATAGACGCATTAAAATTAGAAATGACCTTGGATTCTAAGCTGGAAAAAATCATTAATACACCTTTAAAAGGTCCTACCGGCGCAACAGGTTCAGTCGGAGCTGATGGCGTAACGGGAAGTACGGGGGAGACTGGAGCCACAGGTGCTGCAGGTGCAGCTGGCGCAACAGGAGCAGAAGGAACCACGGGTGCAACTGGTACCGATGGATTAACAGGAGCAGCAGGTCCTCCAGGTAGTACTGGTGTGACCGGTATAACTGGTTTTACTGGTGCACCGGGACCTGACGGTGGAACTGGGCCAACGGGCACTACAGGAACAACTGGGGCGGAAGGAGCAGTCGGAGCGACAGGAGCGACAGGTGCTGTGGGACCGCAAGGCATTACAGGTTTGACTGGCGCAACTGGTGGTGTTAGTGGGAATACTGGGCCAACAGGTGCAACGGGAGCAACAGGTGAATGCCCCTGTGTAACAGGGCCGACTGGTGCGACAGGCAGCAGCCTTACAGGTCCAACTGGTGCGACGGGGTCGACGGGCGCAACTGGGGCCACCGGAGCGACAGGAGCAACGGGAGAAACAGGGCCAACTGGTGAAACAGGCATACAAATCACGACAAACAACGCCTTTTTTAGAACGGTTGATTCTGTTCTCGTCACACCTGGAAGTGCAATCCCATTAGCGGAGAACTTCACGTTAAATGGAACAGAGATTACACATACGCCTGGCTCAACAGACGTACTGCTCGCGCCCGATCAGACTTACTACATTGCATATCGTACGAAAGCTGAGCTGCCGACAGCTGGTACCATCACTACACATGTTGGACTAGAATTAAACGGAACGCTCATTCCGGGAACAGAGTCACAGATGCAATCATTGCCTGGCGCTCCGCAAGCCATCACATCATTAATATCAAATACAATCATTAATACGGCAAGTGGCGCATCAAGCATATTAACACTAGTAAACTTGGAAGCCGTAGATCGTGCGTTCGATCAAACAACGATGACTATTATCAAATTAGAGTAGGCTATGATCCAATAAACTTGAACGGATAGTGTCAAATGAATTGTACTATGGGTATCATGTCGAGAGCAGTTGTGTTCATTTGACACCAGTTTTTGCGGATTCATGTGTAAGGGAAGGTGATTCATGATGGCAAGCAGTGCTGATTTTGGTTGTTCTGGAGGATGTGGGGCTATACCTGTAAATGGGGCACCCGCTATTCTGGCAACTATTGTTCAGAATGGTTCTGCTATTAAACTGCAGGGGCTCTCCAATATTACGCTTGCACCAAGTACTACTTATTTTGCGGAATATAATGCGGAGTTCAGTACGCCAACTACAGGGAAAGTCGTATCTGCAGAGTTCCGCTTAAACAACGTACTTATTCCGGGTTCCCAAGTCCTCTCTTTTCCCACCGCCATACCGCCAGGACAAAATACGCCTGTAGCAAGCGCGTCAGGCGGGGTTGTATTTAACACGCCTGCCAGTCCAAATCCAAGCGTATTGCAGCTCGTAGGGTTTCCGCCAGTTGGGGTGGTAGGTGTTAATTTTAGTGGGGTAAATATACGGATTACGGAGATCGCTTCTACAACTTGTTTACCGGTTACCGCTAACAATGCGGCGATCTATGGGTACGGCTATGTAGATGTGGGACATAATGAACCGGTACCTTTTCTGAAGGCGGAAGTCATTAATGGCTCAGGAATTGCTTTTAGCAGTGCTGCCCCTACATTTATTTCGCTAGCTCCCCACGTCACTTATTTTGCTGCTTACAACTTTATTGAGTGCCCTTGGGTAGATAACTTGCCTGTTCGAGTCATGCTGACATTAAATGATCAGCCGTTATATCAAAGTTTATCTATTGCTCCACCGCTTGCGGATGGGGCGCAGAGATCAGGAGGGGCAGGGTCTGCAGTATTTAATACAGGCTCGGGCTCGAATCAATTAAAACTAATTAACACAAATCTCGAAGAAATCAAGTTTGTTGCAGCGAATATTAACATTATGCAGATTGGATAGAGAGAATAATGATTGTATATATTTATGCCCTGAATTTCTATTGTCGTATGTTTTTTAAACCTTAGTTTTATGCATTTTTTTGTATACTGTTTACTTTGGTTGCTATGAATATGGCGGATGATTCTCATCTTTGTCGAATTGACTGTAAAGTAATGATCACTACTTGACAGAGTATTTATATAAATGGCTTTCGCTGGTGATGATCCAACGAAAGCCATTTTATTTTTCGACCATTACCAGCGAGCTTCAATTTAGAGATTTAGGGATAGAACTTAGGAACTCAGCAACAGCAGCGATGCTTTGCTTTGGAATTTTCACAATCAAGTATTAGGAGTACAACGATATCGCCATCTGTTGATAAGAAAGAAATATAAATGACGAATTATATAAATAACGTAGACGAAAGTGGTTAATATCTAATATAATATAAACAAAATTAAATTTTGTTTATATTATGGAGGTGAAGTAATGGGGAGATTTAATAATAAGATTGCTATTATTACGGGGGGGGCAAGTGGTATTGGCAGGGCGTTGGCAAGCCGTTGTGCTGCGGACAATATGAAAATTGTACTTGCCGATATCGAAGAGGAAGCCCTGTATAAAGCTGATAAGGAGCTAACAGAGACAGGTGCAACTGTCTTGAGTGTTGTGACAGACGTAGGGAATGAAGGTCATATCCACACCCTCGCTGAAAAAACACTGAGCTCCTTTGGGGGCGTTCAACTGTTGTTCAATAATGTTGGAGTTGGTGGAGGATCTAATATATGGAGCAGTTCCATTGCTGACTGGCAATGGGTATTAAATGTGAATTTATGGGGCTCTATTTATACTACGCGGGTATTTGTGCCGATTATGTTGGAATTGCAAGAAGATTGCCATATTGTCAACACCGCTTCTCGGGCAGGACTCGAAACTGGTCCAGGCAATAGTATTTATCGTGTAAGCAAGCATGCATTAGTCAGCTTGACGGAAACGCTCTATCACGAATTAAAGCTAACTCAATCACGAATTGGAGTGTCCTTACTTTGCCCTGGATTTGTTAACACGCGAATCTGTGATGCGGGACGTAACCGACCTTCTGAGTACAGTAAGCCTGGTGATATCACACCCCCTTCTCCACAAGAGAGTATGATTATTGAATTTATTAGAGCTGGTGTGGAGCAGGGGGTGTCTCCTGATCAAGTAGCGGCATTTACCTTTAATGCCATTGAACACAACAAGTTTTACATCCTGCCTGATTCAGAAAGTAAGGAAGCCATACAACAACGGATGGAACACATTTTGAACGAGCAGAACCCTACATTTATAATACCGGAAACGAAAGAATAAAAGCCTTGAGTAACCTATTACTAGGAGCAATAATAAGCACCTGTCTCTCCATTTTAAGGAGGTGTAGGTGCTTAATTAATGTTGTAGCGATGTCAACAGATTTCCTTTGTAGAAAGCATTTTTGCATAACATAGGTCTGTATGACTATACGTTTCTATTTTAACTTCTCCAGGAATCAGGAACCGGTTCACAACATCAAAATAACGATCGGGATCGCAAGAATGAACATTATGACCACACTGTTCAAATATAGAAAGTGTTGCGTCAGGTCGTCTGGATACCAGAAGAGCAGCTTGATTCGAGTCCAACACAAAGCTATTTTGACCGTGAATAAGCAGTAAAAGACAAGGAGAGAAGAGCCAATCCTCCCATCCTACTTCATTGATATTCTGCTGCGAAATACCCAGACCTAACAGATCAGATCGGAATCCCAACCGAGCTCATCCTGAAATACACTTCCTGCAAAGTAATGCATAGACTTAAACGCCAGCATGCTTTAGTGATTCTTTCAGTTTATCCAATGTGTCAGAGCGCACAGGAAGTTTCTTTGCGAAGGATAGATTGGCGTAAATTTTAATCCAATGTCTCCCATAATGACAGCATTAACCAGCTAAGGGTGTCGAGCCGCTAACTGATAAGCATTAGTTCCACCTAACGAATGCCCAACTATGGTTACGTATTTCCCACCTAGTTCTATATGAACCAAGTTCAATATGTCGTTAGTTTATATAGCTATCTCTGGAATAATCGAAATCAGGTGTATGATCACTCCATCCATGTCCTCTTTGGTTAAGATCAATTCCACGCCTTTTCTTGAATTGAGCAGCTAATGGGTAAGTATAACCATGACATTGAAAATAAGGGGTAACATTTAACAAGAAAGTTATACGTTCGGATATTTATTAAGTGCATTAATATTAACTGGGTTAAATTTAAAATATATAAATACTTTTATGTTTATATTGAAACGATGACAGTTAATACCCAGTATTAGCAGCGAAAATTGTCTGCTTTTACATGGACTAATTTATATTTTTTCTACTAAGGGTGGACAAGGCTGCGAAGCTGCGTTACCCTATAAACAGGTGAATAATACCAGATCAAAATATGGAGATTTACAGGGTCAATCGTACACGAGGTTAAGCAAGAGGCCTATCTATGGGCTGATTTCTGATCATGATTATGAGACTTTTTTCTTATTTGGGAATGGCAAGAGCATGAAGTTCAGGCGTTGTCGAAGGCATTTAATAACTAGCTATTTTATGTGAATTTTATGCGTTAATGGCTTATAATCGGGAGCATTTGACTCGAGAGGTTATCAGGTGATGACCACGATGTCGGGACGAAAGCAAGTACAATATCGACAAAATTATGAATTTTTTTATAGTCGAACTTCGCTGACATTTGTGTTAGGCTGTAATCGACAAGTAAGTTATTCGCCTTAATATAATTTATAGTAAACCATATTGTTAAATACCCAGATTAACGTATATAATACGTCATACGTCGTATAATTCATGAGCTTATCTAATGTCGATTCTTGGAGTCTATATTTCTTAACCATATTTTATATCATTTATGTTAAGGAGGTGAACAGACTGCTTCCAGAAGCAACGCTCAATAAGAATCATATATGATCATCTGACAATGTTGCCCCATTATGGTCAGGGACATGGATATTTTCCACACCACAGCTATTTATGAATTCCCCAAGAAACATTACACCTATCTAACTTCACATCACATTTATGTTTCTATTCTGCTACTCATTCAGACACTTTTGCCAGGCGCTTCTAAACGTCTCCCAACTTCATACAGCAACGAACTCCTACTTTTCTGCGGAGATGTTTGCAAGCTCATCCTGAAATTTTTCAATTGGTTGTTTCAAAAACGCCAGAATATTTCATTATTAGGGGAGAGTCTACGTGAACGTGAATCCTAACAGATTGTTTCCTTTGACGCAAGCACAACGCAGAATTTGGTACATGGAAATGATGCATCCGAATACGTCTGCTTCTACAGTTGCCGGAACGTTATACATACGAGGCAAGGTAGATTTGGAAGTTTTAAAACAAGCCGTTTATTTGGTTATCAAGCAGCATGATGCTTTCCGTATTCAAATCAAGTCGGAAGACAACCAGCCTATGCAGTGGTTTAGGCCTGAAGAAGAGGTCATTCCTGAAATTGAGTATTTGGAATGGGACAATTTTGTGGAGGCTGAGGCTTGGTTAGAGCAATTTAATCTTGTTCCCACGAGCATTTTTGATGATAAGTTATATCATACCGTTATTTTTAACATTAACAACGAAGAACACTGGTTTAACCTCAAGATTAATCATATCATTGCAGATGGTGTCTCTTCTCACCTTATAGCTAACAAAATTATGCAAAACTATACAGCTATAGCAAGTCATACGATGCCTTCAGAAGACAAGAAAAGCACTTATTTTGACTACATATTTGCAGAGCAAGAATATGAGAAGTCGGAAAGATATATGAAAGACCGTGCATTCTGGCTGGATAAATTCCGCACGATGCCGGAAATGATGGGAATTAAACCGTATCCGCCTTTCTCGATCGGAACAGAAGCACAGAGGTCTAGCTACATATCCGTGGCAGGAGAACAATACGAACAACTACAACGATTCAGTGAACAGCATAATATCAGCTTGTTTACTTTATTTTTGGGTGCGTTATATGCTGTTCTTTACAAAACATCAGGAAACGAAGATATTGCAATTGGCACAGCCTATGCGAACCGAACATCAAAGCAAGATAAAGATACACTTGGTATGTTCGTAAGTACGGTAGCAACTCGATTGTCAATAGACCCCGATCAAGATTTGATCACATTTCTACATATGGTATCTAAAGAGCAGAAGTCCATACTTCGCCACCAAAAATACCCGTATAACAAGCTAATCCTCGACCTGCGCGAAGAGTACAACAATATCGACATCCAGGATTTATATCGTATCTCCATCGATTACCTGCCTATTCACTGGACAAGCTATGGCGATCTATCTGTCCGGCAGCGGAGCAGCTTCTGCGGTCATGAAGCAGATGATTTTGCCGTTCACGTTGAAGATATGCTGGATGATCACCAGCTGATGATCAGTATTGATTATCGAATTCAACTGTTTGAAGAGCAAGAAATGATCCGAATAATGGAGCAGATGCTAACTATTGTGGAGCAGGTTTTACACAATTCGCAGCAGACTATGCGCCAACTGTCCATGCTTAACGAGAAAGAATCCAACATCATCTTGACGCAATTTAATGAGCCAAGAGCTGATTATCCAAGAGACAAGACGGTGCATCAACTGTTCGAGGAGCAGGCGGACCGCACACCAGACGAAATTGCGGTCGTATACGCTGAACAGCATTTGACTTATCGCGAATTAAATACGCGTGCGAATAGCCTAGCACGAACCTTACGTGCGCAAGGCGTAACACCGGAGCAGCTCGTCGGAATTATGGTAGACCGTTCCTTGGAGATGATCGTCGGCATACTGGCCATTCTGAAGGCTGGTGGAGCTTACGTTCCGATCGATCCTGAATATCCGGAGGAACGTATTCGGTATATGCTGGAGGATTCTGATGCCCATGTATTGGTCAGCCAGGGTCACCTGCACAGTCGTGTAACCTTTACGGGTACTTGGATTCTGGTTGACGACGAAAGCTCCTATCTTGCGGATAGCAGCAATTTGAAGCCTGTAAACGAACCCGCTCATCTGTCCTATGTCATTTATACTTCGGGAACTACAGGGAAACCCAAGGGTGTAATGATTGAGCACAGGCAGTTAGTTGCAATGGCGAACGCTTGGAAGCGTGAATATCGCTTGAACGAAGCAGGATTCAGATTGCTGCAATGGGCGAGCTTTTCATTCGATGTCTTTACAGGTGATATGGTTCGAACACTGTTGTTTGGCGGGCAGCTTGTTCTTTGCCCGAATGAAGCAAGGGCGAACCCATCTGCGCTTTGTGAGTTGATTGGGAAGCATCACATACAGATGTTTGAGTCGACACCAGCCCTTGTGATCCCGTTGATGGAGCATGTGTACGAAAACAGGATCGACATCAACAGTCTGAAGTTGCTAATTGTCGGTTCGGATCATTGTCCGACAAGTGAGTTCCGCAAGCTGAACGAGCGTTTCGGCTCGCAAATGCGCATATTAAACAGCTACGGTGTAACAGAAGCGTGCGTGGATGCTTGTTATTATGAGCAAACTTCTTCGAATGCGTTATCCATTTTACCAATTGGCAAGCCAATGCCTGCCGTTACCATGTATATTTTGGACAGCAATCAGTCCCTGCAGCCTATTGGACTTGCTGGAGAGCTTTATATTGGTGGTGCAGGAGTTGGGCGCGGTTATTTGAACCAATCGGATCTAACAGATGAGAAATTCGTAGATGATCCGTTCAGTCCAGGAGCGCTGATGTACCGCACTGGTGACTTGGCCAAATGGCTTCCTGATGGCAACATTGAATATTTGGGACGCATAGACTATCAGGTGAAAATTAGAGGTTACCGGATTGAAATTGGAGAAATTGAGACGCAGCTGCTTAAACAGGCGCATGTGCGTGAAGCGGTAGTTATTGCACGTGAGGATCATGAAGGTCCGAAGGAATTATGTGCTTATTATGTAGCAGACAACGAGTTGACTGTACATGAATTGCGTGAAGCCCTGGCTGAAGATCTTCCAGCCTATATGATTCCATCATATTTTGTGCGTATGGATCGGTTGCCGCTTACGCCAAACGGAAAAGTAGACCGTAAAGGGTTGCCAGCACCAGAAGGGGAGGCACATACCGGATCGGAATATGTTGCACCTCGTACGGAAGCTGAGCACACATTGGTAAATGTTTGGCAGACTGTGCTTGGTGCGCAGCGTGTCAGCGTGCTGGATCATTTCTTTGCGCTTGGAGGCGACTCCATCAAATCGATACAGGTCGCTTCACGTTTGCAGCAGGCAGGTTATAAGCTTGAGATTCGGGATTTATTCAAATATCCGACGATCGCACAATTAGCCCCTCAGATGCAGTTGATCGTGAGAAGAGCGGAGCAGGGTGAAGTGAGCGGATCGGTGGAGCTAACTCCTATTCTGCGCTGGTACTTTGGACAGAATGCCGCAGATATGCACCATTACAATCAATCTGTCATGCTGTATCGGGAAAATGGGTTTGACGAAGCTGCATTACGTAAGGCTCTTAACAAGTTAGTAGAGCACCATGACGCGCTGCGGATTGTGTTCCGACGCACTGCAGAAGGATCATGTACAGCCTGGAATCGCAGCGTACAAGAAGGCGAACTGTTCAAGTTGGATGTGGTCGATTATACAAGCAATGCTGGAATGGAACAGATGCTTGCGGCAAAGGCTGAAGAGATACAGAGCAGCATCGATCTCGAGACAGGGCCATTGGTACGCGGGGGATTGTTCCATTGCTTGGATGGCGATCATTTGTTGATTGTCATTCACCATGCTGTTATTGATGGTGTGTCCTGGCGTATATTGCTGGAGGATATTACTGCTGGATACGAACAGGCTTTGCAGGGCGAAGTAATTCGTCTGTCCGCAAAGACCGATTCCTTCCGCACTTGGTCCAAGCAGCTAGTACAATACGCTGACACTACAGATTTACAGCAGGAACAACAATACTGGAGGCATATTACACAGTTGGATGTCCTGCCATTACCAACAGACACGGTAGAGACGTACGCATTGCAGCTTGATAGCGAATCCGTCACCGTCACATGGAGCAGGGAACAGACGGAACAACTCCTGAAGCAAGTTCACGGCGCCTATAATACGCAGATGAATGATATCTTATTGGCAGCTCTAGGTTTGGCGATACACAGGTGGAGTGGTCATGATCGTATCCTCGTTAATCTAGAGGGACATGGTCGTGAATCTATTTTACCAGACATAGACATTACACGAACGATTGGCTGGTTTACTAGCGAATATCCGGTAGTGCTTGAACTGCTGCCAGACACGGGTCTAGGCAACTGGATCAAACAAACTAAAGAAAATCTCAGACATATTCCGAACAATGGTATTGGTTACGGCATATGCCGCTACATGATCAATGATGTGGAACCTCTTGATGAGTGGGGGGCAGCACCACAGATCAGCTTTAACTATTTGGGTCAATTCGACCAAGATTTCCAGCAAAATGGGTTGGCTATGTCTTCTTATTCCACCGGTCGTGATATTAGTGGTGAGCAAGCTCGTCCGTACCTACTAGATATGAACGGGATGATCTCAGATGGTGTATTGAAGTTCGATATTAGCTACGGCCGCACTCAATATCACTGCGATACGATGAATCGGTTAGCCGTGTTGTTTGAGGAAAGCCTACAGGAAATTATTGCGCATTGTGCAGCCAAAGAGCGATCAGAACTAACGCCAAGCGACGTCACCTTGCAGCATATTAGCTTACACGAATTGGAACGAATCATTGAGCAGACAACGGATATTGGGGTAGTTGAAGATATCTATTCCTTAACGCCAATGCAAAAGGGCATGTGGTTCCATACAGCTTTAAATCAGCAGACGGGGGCGTATTTTGAGCTGACACGCTTTACGCTGCAAGGCGATCTTAATATCGGAGCCTTTGCTGACAGCTGGAATGCACTTACAGCCCGACATAGCGTATTACGCACAAACTTCCAAATGGGTTCCGATGGTGAACCTTTACAAGTCGTATTTCAAAATAAACGAATTGGATTTACGTTTGAAGATTTGCGCGGGATGGAACCGGAAGAACAAGCGGCATACATGGAGAAAGCAGTTGGAAGAGAAAGAACTCGTGGCTTTGATCTGGAATGTGGCGAACTGATGCGTGTGATGGTACTGCGAACCGCAGAACATACTTATCAGGTGTTCTGGAGTTCTCATCATATTTTAATGGACGGCTGGTGTTTGCCACTTGTTGCAAAAGAAGTGTTTGACACTTACGCAGCTTACGTGTGGAACAAGCAGCCTATGCTGAATACAGCTCCATCGTACAATCAGTATATCCGATGGCTGGAACAGCAGAATGAAGTGGCGGCCGCAGCATATTGGACGGCATACTTGGCTGGATACGATGAGCCGGTAGCACTGCCGCAAGCCAAAGCGTATGGTCAAAACGAGACGTATGCCGCTGGACAAGTCGTATGCCAGCTCGGGAAAGACTTGAGTGCAGCCGTTAATCGAGCCGCAACTCAGCATCAAGTAACGTTAAATACACTGCTGCAAGCAGCGTGGGGCGTTCTTTTACAAAAGTATAACCGGACTACGGATGTCGTGTTTGGTGGTGTTGTGTCAGGTCGCCCGGCTGAATTGAACGGAATAGAAGAAATGATCGGATTGTTTATTAATACGATTCCGGTTCGTGTGCGCAGTGAGGCCAATACTCCTTTTATAGACGTGATGACGCAGCTTCAAGAGCAGGCGTTGACATCTGCAAAGCATGATTACTTCCCGTTGTATGAGATTCAGGCACAAAGCGCACTGAAGCAAGATATGATCAACCACATCATGGTGTTTGAAAACTATCCGATGGAGCAAATGGAACAATTGGAAAGCTTGGACGGCAAAGGGCTTAAGCTGACGGATGTGACGGTCTCGGAGCAGACGAATTATGACCTGAACCTGATCATCGTACCAGGCGATAATATCGCTATTCGTCTTGATTATAATGAGCATACGTTTGACCGTGCTGCGATGGAGCTGTTGAAAGGGCATATCTTACATGTACTGGAGCAGATCTCAGCTAATCCATACGTAACTGTAAGCGAATTGGAGCTTGTGACAACCGATGAGAAAGCGGAAATTCTAAACGTGTTTAACGACACAGCTACCGCTTATTCTCGGGAAAAGACGATCCATCAGCTCTTTGAAGAGCGGGTTGTGCAGTCACCTAATGCAATTGCAGCGATGTTTGGAGATGAGCAGCTTACTTATTCGCAGCTGAATTCAGCAGCTAATCGGATGGCTCATCGACTTCGGACATGTGGGGTAATAACGGGATCGCTAGTAGGTATTTGCGCAGAACGATCTTTTGAGATGCTGATTGGATTGCTTGCCATTCTTAAAGCAGGCGGGGCATATGTGCCGATCGATCCGGCTTACCCGCAAGAGCGGATCACCACGATGATAGAGGATACAGCCATCAATGTGTTATTGACGCAGGAGCATCTTCAAGCCAACTTGCCAACGCAGATCGAAATTCTACTACTCAACCATGATGTAGAAACAGCAGCTGATGATACTGCCCAATCCAATTTAACGAGTGAAGTAACGGGTGATGATCTAGCCTATATCGTTTATACGTCCGGTTCAACGGGTATGCCAAAAGGCGTTTGTGTTACACATCGTGGTGTTGTACGGCTTGTCAGCTCTACAACGTATGTGGATATTAACGAGTCGGATGTGTTTTTACAAGGCTCTACGATATCGTTTGATGCGGCCACATTTGAAATATGGGGGAGCTTGCTGAACGGTGCAGCTCTTGCCATCTTGCCTGCGGGCGACTTGTCCCTCACGGACTGGACACTTGCTATGCGGACACATGGAGTAAGCATTTTATGGTTGACAGCAGGATTGTTCCAAGTGATGGTAGAGCATCAACTAGAGGGCTTGCAAGGAATTAAGCAGTTATTGGTAGGCGGCGATGTCGTATCCTCGCAGCATGCTCGTAAGGTGCTGGAGCTGTACAGCGGAATACGACTGATTAATGGTTATGGGCCTACGGAAAATACGACCTTTACATGCTGCCACGATATTACACTTGCCGATTTAGAGAGTACTTCCATTCCGATTGGACGTCCGATCGGCAGCACGAAAGTATATGTGCTTGATGAGTCAGGCAAGCTTTTGCCGACAGGGGTAATAGGCGAACTATACACGGGCGGAGATGGTTTAGCGCGCGGTTACTTAAACCGACCTGAGTTGACCGCAGAAAAATTCGTGGAAGTTCCATTCCTTCAAGGGGAAAGGTTATATCGAACAGGGGATTTGGCACGGTGGCTTCCTGACGGCACGATTGAATATATGGGTCGCAGCGACGAACAGGTTAAAATAAGAGGTTTCCGAATCGAATTAGGCGAGGTACTGACACATTTGCTAAAAGTGGAGGCCGTGCGTGAAGCAATTGCGGTGGCAGTAGAGGATACCAGTGGGCAGAAAGTGCTGTGTGCTTACTTTACAGCTGACGACAAGCTGGCTGCAGCCGAGCTGAAAGCCGTTTTATCCGAACAATTGCCTTCCTATATGGTTCCCTCACACTTTGTGCAAATTGAAGAAATGCCACTTACACCTAACGGAAAAGTAGATCGGAAGGCTTTGCCTTTGCCAGAAGAAGGACTTATCGCAAGTGAGCAAATTCAGCCACGGACGCCGTTAGAAGCCAAGCTTGCACAGCTTTGGCAGGACGTGCTTGGACTAGAACATGTTGGTATCACGGATTCGTTCTTTGACATTGGTGGGCACTCGCTGCGTGCAACTACACTTGTTAGCAAGCTGCATCAAGAGATGAATGTGATAATGCCGCTGCGGGATGTGTTCCGCTACTCTACGATTGAAGAAATGGCGCAAGTTATTAGTCAGATGGAGCATCAAGCCTACAACACGATTCCTCTGACAGAGATGCGAGACTGGTATCCAGTATCCTCGGCTCAGAAGAGACTCTTTATCTTGCATCAAATGGAAGGCGCTGAACAGAGCTACAACATGCCAGCTGTACTGACTATGGACGGAGTGTTGGATCGCGAGCGGTTCGCAGCGGCATTTCATAAACTCATTCAGCGGCATGACACGCTCCGGACAGGCTTCGAGATGATTAATGGCGAGCCTGTGCAAAGAATACATGAGCATGTTGAGATTATTGTTGATTATTGGCAGTCTGGTGAGGCGGAAGCCGAGCATATCATCCGTCAATTCATTCGTACGTTCGCTCTTGAAACGCCTCCGCTGCTGCGTGTGGGTTTGATCGAGCTGGCACACGACCGACATCTTCTTTTATTTGATATGCATCACATTATTTCAGATGGAGCTTCGATTGGTATTTTACTTGATGAGTTTGTGGCTTTGTATAGCGGAGAAGAGCTTGCTCCACTACGCATTCAATATAAAGATTACGCGGTATGGCAGCAATCTGCTTCCTTCCGGTCGCAGATGGAAGTGCAAAGAGCGTACTGGCAGGGAGCATTAAGCGGTGAACTGCCTGTCCTGCAGTTGTCTTCAGACTTTACACGCCCTACATTCCGCAGTTATGAGGGTAACACGCACGAGTTTACCATTGATGTGGAGAAGCTGGGTCAGTTAAAGCAGCTGGCAGCCGAAACAGGTACAACCTTGTACATGATGCTAATGGCACTGTATACAGCAATGCTGCACAAATATACGAGTCAAGAAGATATCATCGTGGGGATGCCAATTGCAGGAAGAACACATGGTGATGTGCAGCCACTCATTGGTATGTTTGTGAATACCCTTGCGATTCGCAATTATCCAGCGGGCGAGAAGACGTTTATGTCTTATTTAAAAGAGGTTCAGCAAACAACTCTGCAGGCATATGAATATCAGGATTATCCGTTTGAGGAATTGGTTGACAACATTCAAGTTACGCGTGATGTAAGCCGGAATCCCGTATTTGATACGGTTTTAGTGCTGCAAAATACAGAGCAGGGCGAGTGGGCAATAGAAGGACTTCGTGTGACACCGCAGATGGCATCACATCCCGTTGCAAAATTTGATCTTACGCTGCAAGTGGAGGAAGGCGAAGCCGGGCTTACGTGCAGCATGGAGTATGCAACTGCTTTGTACAAGCAGGATACGATAGCACGAATGTCTCAGCATTTTAGTCAGTTGATAGACGGTGTTATTCTACAGCCTTCTGCTCGATTGGATCAGTTAGATATGGTGACAGCACAAGAAAGGATTCAATTGATCGAACAGTTCAACGATAC
The DNA here is from genome assembly GCF_022346885.1 of Paenibacillus sp. ACRRX. Lineage (GTDB taxonomy): Bacteria > Bacillota > Bacilli > Paenibacillales > Paenibacillaceae > Paenibacillus_B. The sequence continues at coordinate 8,857 of NZ_JAKRNK010000017.1, read as the reverse complement.
GGACGCAGAGTATCCGCGAGATCATACGATCCATCGTTTGTTTGAAGAGCAAGCTGAGCGTACGCCGGATGCGATCGCCGTAGTTGCTCCAGATGCAACATTAACCTACAAAGAATTAAACGAACGAGCGAACCGCTTGGCATGGATGCTGCGTTCACAAGGTGTACAGGCAGATACATTGGTTGGAATAATGGCAGAGCGCACCTCGAGTATGCTGATTGGACTTCTTGCCATATTAAAAGCGGGAGGAGCTTACGTTCCAATTGATCCAGAGTATCCGGAAGACCGTGTTAGCTATATGCTTGAAGATTCCGGTACAACTGTACTATTGCTGCCACGTCATTTAAGGGAGCAAGTTACGTATAACGGAACTATCCTATTCTTGGATGAAGAAGAAGCATACACTGCAAACAACTTGAATCTTCCAAACATTAATAAATCGTCAGATCTGGCCTATGTGATTTATACGTCGGGAACGACCGGTAAGCCGAAAGGAACCCTAATCGAGCATAAGAATGTCGTGCGGCTGTTGTTTAACAGCAGGAATCTGTTTGACTTTGGACCATCCGACACGTGGACACTGTTCCATTCCTTCTGCTTTGATTTCTCTGTCTGGGAAATGTATGGGGCTTTGTTATATGGCGGCAAGTTGGTAATTGTTCCGCAGCTTACAGCTAAAAATCCGGCAGCATTTATGGAATTACTTGCTGAACAGCAAGTAACGATCTTAAATCAAACGCCAACATATTTCTATCAATTGCTGCGTGAAGCATTGGCTGATGGCAGCCCAGAGCTGAAGATTAGACAAGTTATCTTTGGTGGTGAAGCGTTAAGTCCGCAATTGCTGCACGATTGGAGACAGAAATATCCGCATACCCAATTAATCAATATGTATGGAATTACGGAGACAACGGTTCATGTCACTTACAAAGAAATTACAGAACTTGAGATTGAACAGGCGAAAAGTAATATCGGATTCCCGATCCCTACATTGAAGATTTTCGTCCTTGACGCAAGTCGCCAATGCGTACCAATAGGTGTGGCAGGTGAAATGTATGTAGCGGGCGACGGATTGGCACGTGGGTACTTGCATCGTCCAGAACTGACAGCTGACAGATTCGTGGATCACCCGTGGGAACCAGATGCGAAGATGTATAAGACGGGTGACTTGGCGAGATGGCTGCCTGATGGCAACATCGAGTATTTGGGACGAATCGACCATCAGGTGAAAATTCGTGGTTATCGGATCGAACTAGGTGAAGTGGAAGCGCAGCTGTCCAAGCTTGATGCTGTGCGGGAAACAATCGTCATCGCGCGTGAAGATGCTGGCGGTGACAAGCAGTTGTGTGCTTATTTTGTAGCCGATCGTCTGCTCACGGTTGGTGAATTAAGAAGTGAACTGGCAGAAGAACTACCAGCTTACATGATCCCGGCCTATTTTGTTCAGCTGGAGCGCATGCCGCTCACCTCGAACGGGAAGGTGGATCGTAAAGCGCTGCCTGCACCTGAAGACAGTATCAATACGGGATCTGATTATACAGCTCCACGGTCACCCCTTGAGGCACAGCTTGCAGATATTTGGCAAGAAGTCCTTGGCTTGGCAATCGTCGGCGTGCAAGATAACTTCTTTGAAGTTGGTGGCCATTCCTTACGTGCTACGACGTTGATTAACAAAGTTCACGAGCAATTGCATGTTAATCTTCCGCTGCGAGAAGTATTCCGACTCCCTACGATTGAAGCTCAGGCAGCAGCTATTGCATCATTATACAATGAGCAGTCATCCTATTCTGCGATTCCAGTTGCGGAAGAGCAAGCTTACTACCCGGTTTCTTCTGCACAAAAACGGTTGTATATTCTACATCAGCTCGAGGGCGCGGAGCAAGGATATAACATGCCTGGCGTGATGCTGCTAGAAGGCCCGCTTGATCGAGATCGATTTGAAGCCGCCTTCCGGAAGCTGATCGCGCGTCACGATATTTTGCGTACCGGCTTTGAACTGGTACATGGCGAACCAGTGCAGCGAATCTATGGCGAAGTTGAGTTTGCAATTGCCTATATGGAAGCAAATGACGATCAAGTGCAAGAACTGTCCCGGCAATTTGTGCGTACGTTTGAGCTGGAGCAGCCGCCATTACTTCGACTTGGTTTGATTGAGCTTACAACTGAGCGACATGTGCTTCTGTTCGATATGCATCACATTATTTCAGATGGAGTCTCCATGGGTATTGTGCTGCAGGAGTTCGCTCTTCTGTACAGAGATGAGGCTGTTACACCGCTCAAAATACAGTACAAGGATTATGCCGTATGGCAGCAAGCCACATCACAGCAGGATCGTATGAAAGAGCAGGAAACATATTGGCTTGAAGTATTTCATGGCAATCTGCCTATTTTGGAATTGCCGACAGACTATGCGCGGCCAACGATGCAAAAATATGACGGGCTAACGTATCCATTCCGGATCGACCAGCAGCAGAGTCAAGCTTTGCACGAAATCGCTGCAAATACAGGAACTACCTTATATATGGTGCTGCTGGCTGCCTACACGATCTTGCTCCATAAATACACGGGTCAAGAAGATATTGTGGTGGGTACTCCTATAGCAGGCAGAACACACGTTGATGTCCAGCCCCTTATTGGGATGTTCGTAAACACGTTAGCGATCCGCACAAATCCAGAAAGTCATAAAACGTTCCGGTCCTATTTAGATGAGATTAAGGATATGATGTTGGGTGCTTATGAGCACCAGAATTATCCGTTTGAACAGTTGGTGGAGAACTTGGAGCTGACGAGGGATTTAAGCCGCAATCCATTGTTTGATACTATGTTTGCTTTGGACAATACAGATAGCAAGGACTATTCGTTAGGTGAGCTTCGGATGAAGCCATATCCACAGGAATATAAAGTATCCAAATTCGATCTTAGTCTGGACGTATCGACAGACGAGCAGGGCTTGGATTGCAGCATGGAGTATGCAACTGCTTTATTTGCTTCAGATACGGTCGAAAGAATGGCGAAGCACTTTGGGCATTTAATCGGAGCAATTATTGATAACCCTGAGGCGAAGCTGGACGAACTCGGCATAATGACGACAGAGGAGCAAGCAGCTGTCTTATCGCTTTATGATGCAGCCGCCGCATTCCCGTCAGGAGATACCATTCATCGCCTGTTTGAAGAACAAGCAGCGCGTACGCCAGATCAGGTAGCTGTTGTATATGAGAATGAACAGCTCACGTATCAAGAGTTAAACGAACGCACGAATCGGCTGGCGAGGTCGTTGCGTCATCAAGGTCTCAGTCCTGATCAGCTTGTTGGTATAATGGCGGATCGTTCGCTTGATATGATTGTCGGCACTTTAGCAGTGCTAAAGGCTGGCGGAGCTTACGTTCCAATCGATCCTGAATATCCGGAAGATCGTATTCGCTACATGCTGGAGGATGCGAACGCTCAGATACTCCTGACCCAGAGCCATCTGCAGACCAAAGTGTCGCATGCAGGCGCTTGGATCATGATCGATCAGCCTGAATTTTATCACGAAGACAGCTCTAATTTGGAACTGGTTAATGTGGCAACGGATCTGTGTTATGTCATTTATACGTCAGGAACAACAGGGAATCCAAAAGGGGTTATGATCGAACACAGGCATCTAGTCGCTATGTCCAGTGCTTGGAAAGTGGAATATGACTTGCAGGAGTCAGGCATTCGATGGCTGCAATGGGCGAGCTACTCATTTGACGTATTTTCCGGTGATATGGCTCGTGCGCTGCTGCATGGTGGAGAATTAGTCATTTGTCCAACAGAGGCACGCGCAAATCCCGCTGATATTTGCGAGCTTATTCGTAAACATGATATTCAAATGTTCGAGTCTACGCCTGCACTAGTTATTCCACTAATGGAACATGTGTATGAGCACCAACAAGATATCAGCAGTCTGAAAATGTTGATTATAGGCTCAGATCTTTGCCCAACACAGGAATTCCAGAAGCTGCTAGATCGGTTTGGTGTACAGATGCGGATCATCAACAGCTACGGGGTTACAGAAGCGTGCGTTGATGCTTGTTATTACGAGACCTCATCGACGGCCTCTGTACGAGCACTGCCAATAGGCAAACCACTTCCTGCTGTCAGAATGTATATTTTGGATGCTAAGCAAGCTATTCTGCCACTCGGCCTCACTGGAGAATTGTACATCGGCGGAGCCAGCGTTGGTCGCGGCTATTTGAATCGACCGGAGCTTTCGGCCGAGAAGTTCATCGAAGATCCATTCCGACCAGGGGAGCACATGTATCGAACTGGTGATTTGGCAAGATGGCTGCCAGACGGCAACATGGAATTAATCGGCCGAATGGATCATCAAGTTAAAATTCGTGGATACCGCATTGAGATAGGCGAGGTGGAGTCTCACCTCCTGCGAGTAGGCGATGTGCGCGAAGCTGTCGTTGTTGCCAGAGATGATGATAGCGGCCGTAAAATGCTTTGTGCCTATTACACATCTGATCGCATGCTGACGACAGGCGAGCTCAGAGACGCATTGGGACAAGAGCTTCCAGGTTACATGATTCCGGCGCATTTTGTGCAGCTAGACCGTTTACCGTTGACGCCTAACGGCAAGATCGACCGCAAAGGTTTACCTACGCCAGAAGGCGGAGCATATTCAGGAATGGAATACACGGCGCCTCGAACGGCAGCCGAGAAGGTATTGGCCAACGTCTGGCAGACCGTATTAAATACAGAACGTGTCGGGATCATGGATCATTTCTTCGAACTTGGCGGCGATTCCATCAAGTCGATTCAAGTGTCCTCTCGATTGCATCAGGCGGGTTACAAGCTGGAAATACGCGATTTATTCAAATTCCCGACAATTGCGCAATTAAGTCCGCATCTGCAATTACTTGCCAGAATAGCTGATCAAGGTGAGGTGTCTGGGGAAGCAGAGCTGACTCCGATCCAACGCTGGTACTTTGAGTTGGAACTCGCTGACCCGCATCATTACAACCAAGCGATCATGCTGTATCGTGCAGATGGTTTTGATGAGACTGCGCTGCGCAAGTCACTTATGCAGCTGGTGGAGCACCATGATGCTTTACGGATGGTATTCCGCAAGACGGCGCAAGGATACGTCGCATGGAATCGATCTATCGCTGAAGGTGAACTGTATAGCTTCACTGTGGAGGATTTTACAGGTGAAGCAAACGTGGAACAAGCGATTGAAGTCCGGGCCAATGAGATTCAAGCCAGCATGGACTTACAAACAGGGCCATTAGTGAAGGCAGCATTGTTCTGCTGTGCCCAAGGTCATCATTTGTTAATCACGATCCATCATGCGGTTATTGACGGAGTCTCATGGCGTATTCTGCTTGAAGATCTTGCTGAGGGCTATGAACAAGCAAGCAAAGGTGAAGAAATTCGCTTGCCGTCCAAGACAGATTCCTATCTTGTCTGGTCACAGCAGCTTGTCTCTTATGCAGCAAGTGAGGCGTTAAACAAGGAACGTCTTCACTGGGAACATATTGTTCTCGCTGCCCCTGCCTCACTTCCTAAAGATTTTGAAGCGGCTGTCAGCTTGCAGCAGGACAGTGAATCTGTGGTCGTGGAATGGAATTCAGTGGAGACAGAGCAGCTTTTGAAGCAAGTTCACCGGGCATACAATACAGACATGAACGACATTTTGCTGACAGCCTTGGGCTTGGCGCTTCGGGAATGGAGCGGACTTGAGCGAGTGTTGGTTAATCTGGAAGGACATGGACGGGAGCCAATCGTATCGGATATCGATGTTTCTAGAACCGTTGGCTGGTTCACGAGCGAGTATCCCGTACTGCTTGAACTGGAATCGGATCGAAGCCTTTCCTACCTCCTCAAAAAGGTGAAGGAAGATTTACGTCGGATTCCGAATAAAGGAATCGGTTACGGCATTTGCCGTTATTTGGCTGAATCTAATTCTGAATATGAAGCAGGCCCTAAATGGGGAGTTGCTCCTGAAGTAAGTTTTAACTACCTGGGACAATTTGACCAGGATTTACAGAACAATGGTTTCGAGCTGTCATCTTATGCTAGCGGTGATTATGCAAGTCGTAAGCAAGTTCGTCCATATTTACTTGATATAAATGGTGCTATTGCCAATGGTGCACTCTCTTTTGATTTGAGCTATAGCAAGCATGAATATCGCAAAGAGACCGTTGAGCGGTTGGCCAAGTATTTGCAAATCAGTCTGCAGGATATCATCACGCATTGTTTGTCGCAACAACATGCGGAGTTGACGCCTAGCGATGTTCTACTACAAGGGCTGAGCATTGAGGACATGGAGCAGATCGTCGCCGACACCAAACATATCGGTGAGATCGAAAATATGTACATGTTGACGCCGATGCAAAAAGGCATGTGGTTCCATAGTGTCATAGACGGACAGGCAAGTGCCTATTTTGAGCAGACACGCTTTACCCTAGAAGGTGAACTGGACGTGGATGTGTTCATCAATAGTCTAGAAGTGCTAGCTAATCGACATTCTGTTTTGCGGACAAACTTTTACAGTTGGCACGGAGAACCATTACAAGTGGTGTTCCGAGATAGACATATTGAATTTACACATGAGGATATGCGCGCATATCCATTAGCCGAGCAGGTAGCCTTTATGGAAGAGATTGTAGCTCGTGATAAGCAGCGTGGCTTTAATCTGGAGCAAGATGCACTTGTACGTGTAACGCTTGTTCAAATTAGCCATACAAGATCTCATGTACTATGGAGCTCTCATCATATTTTAATGGACGGCTGGTGCCTGCCGCAGTTGACAGAAGAATTGTTTGATAGCTATTCGCTCTTTATGAAGCAGCCAGATAGTCCAGCAGCCAGCGCAGAGAGTAATCTGTCACCTTACAGCCAATATATTGAATGGTTGGCGCAGCAAGATGCAGAAACTGCAGCGCAATATTGGGATGACTACTTAGCAGGCTATGACCAGCAGACAGTCGTACCACGCAGCAGCACGACGGATCGCAGTGGAGCGCCTTATGTACTGGCTCACGCCTCTGCTAACTTGAGTGCCGAATTGAGCTCGCGTATGCAGCGCGTGGCAAAGCAGCATCAAGTAACATTAAACACACTGGTACAAGCGGCATGGGGCATTCTGCTGCAGAAGTACAATGGCACAGAAGACGTCGTGTTTGGAAGTGTCGTATCGGGAAGACCTGCAGAAATTGCTGGTATTGAATCGATGATTGGTTTGTTTATTAACACCATTCCAGTTCGCGTATCCTGCGAAGCAGATACTGCGTTTGCTGAGGTGATGCAGCAACTGCAAGAGCATGCGCTGGAGTCGGGTCGATACGATTATTACCCGCTGTACGAGATACAGGCCAGAAGTACACAAAAGCAGGATTTGGTCAACCATATTATGGTATTTGAGAATTATCCGGTTGATGAGCGGATGGAACAAGCTGGCGACGACAATGACAGATTGACCATTACAGACGTCCAGGTTGCAGAGCAGACAAACTATGACTTCAATTTGATGATCGTACCGGGTGAAACACTTGTTGTACGGTTTGATTACAACAGTCAAGTTTATGAACCCGCAAGTATGGAGCGGCTGCAAAGTCATTTGCAGCATGTGCTTGAGCAAGTGACGGCTAATCCGCGTATTGCCGTAGGCGAACTGGAGTTGGCAACCGCTGATGAGAAGGCGGAGCTGATGAAGTCGTTTAACGATACGGCGGCCGATTATCCGCAAGATCAGACGATTCACCGGATGTTCGAAGAGCAAACAGCTCTGACTCCGGATGCGATCGCGGTTATGTTCGGGGAAGAGGCACTAACCTATCGAGAGTTGAACGAACAAGCTAATCGCCTGGCACGAACGCTGCGTAACATCGGAGTGGTGCCAGATCAGATCGTTGGGGTGATGGCTGATCGTTCCCTGGAAATGATGGTGGGCATTATGGCCGTGCTGAAAGCAGGCGGCGCCTACGTGCCAATCGCACCGGATTATCCAGAAGAACGCATTCGTTATATGCTGGAAGATTCAAAAGCACAAGTCCTGCTCATTCAGGGCAGCTCGGGAGAAGGCCTTGACTTTGCCGGACGTGTCGTGCAATTGGATGACATTCACATGTACGATGCAGACGGCACGAACCTTGAATTGATCAACCAACCGCAGGATGCAGCATACGTGATCTACACATCAGGGACGACAGGTCGTCCGAAAGGCGTTATGGTGGAGCATACTTCCGTCCTCAATCGCCTGCTCTGGATGCAGAAGCGTTATGAGATCGGTGCGGAAGACACGATTATGCAAAAGACGGCGATTACGTTTGACGTCTCCGTCTGGGAGTTGTTCTGGTGGGCCTTTGTGGGCTCCAAGGTATGCCTGCTGCCGGTAGGCGGCGAGAAAAATCCGGCGGTCATACTGGAGACGATTGAACGTGAACGCATAACGACGATGCACTTCGTGCCATCTATGCTGCATGCCTTCCTCGAGCATGTGGAACAGCTGTCGCAGACCGAGCGTGAGCGCAGCTTGCAGCCGCTGCGGCAAGTGTTTACGAGCGGCGAAGCGCTGCTCGCATCACAAGTCGAGCGCTTCCAGCGCTTCATTGCACCTGTGAACGGGGCAAGGCTGATTAACCTGTACGGACCGACGGAAGCCACCGTCGACGTCACGTACTTTGATTGTGAAGCTGGCCAGCCATATGTGAGCGTACCGATCGGCAAGCCGATCGACAATACACGGATCTATATTGTAAGCGAACAAAATCAGCTGCAGCCTATTGGTGTGGCGGGTGAGCTGTGCATCGCGGGCGTGGGACTGGCGCGCGGCTACTGGATGCGGCCGGAGTTGACGGCGGACAAATTTGTGACGCTGCCGTCT
>NZ_JAKRNK010000016.1 GCF_022346885.1 Paenibacillus sp. ACRRX | reverse complement strand
AGGAATGAGTGTGGTGCACGAATATCGGCGTTTTATAAATGGGGTTGTATTTTCAGGGGAATAAGAAAAGACGTACAGGCGTTTTTGGAATTTCATAATGAGCATGAAACCTTTGACCATATAATCAATGTTGGAAACGAAGCCGTCTGAATCGCTCAATTATTTGGCGTCAATGAGGCATTTGCTTTGCAAGCGGCGCTGCTCCATGACGTTAGCAATGTTGTTCCGAAAGATAGGATGATGAGTATTGCCGAAGCTCAATCAATCGACATTATTGATGAGGAGCTACGTTTTCCGAGAATCGTTCATCAGAAACTTTCGAAGGACATGGCTATGGAAATATTCGGTTGCACGAATATGGCTATATTAAACGCAATTGAATGCCATACGACCCTAAAGGCAGGGGCAAGTCCATTGGATAAGGTTTTATTCGTCGCTGATAAAATTTCTTGGGAACTGCCAGGTGAACATCCTTATCAGGAGATGATGAGACAGAGACTTGAGGTTTTTGATCTGGATGGGGCGATATTGGTTTACCTAAACCATGTCTGGGGACAAAGGGATAAGCTAAAGGTTATGCACCCATGGCTTATTGAAGCAAGGCAAGAACTGCTTGCATCCAGTAAGCATCTTGCATGAGAGGCTGCCGACGGACAAGCGTCGGCAGCCTCTGTTGTACCTGTAACAAAAGTCAAGGGAGTGGTTATATGTCTAATATCATATTATTTAGGGGAATGTCTGGAACGGGGAAATCAACATTATCAAACGAACTAGGCAAGAGAATAAACATCCCTGTTTCACACAAGGATGATATTTATGATTCGGTTGCTGGATTTGTTACCGAACATGGGTTAAGAAATAAAATATGCTTTGATTTTCTGTATCGTTTTTTACAAACGGTTATTGATTCTTCAGCCGCAATCATACTTGATTATGGGTTAAATAATATTGATGACGTACGAAGATTAAAAAACTGGATTGAGGAAAGAGGCGCGACATTTAAAACAATTTACTGTACATGCAGTAATGAGTCCATTTGGTCGAAAAGACTAGCTTCCCGCAGCGTCAATCCGTTGCCCAATCAGTTGATTACCCACTTATCCGATCTTAAGAACATTACAAGAACGTTAAGATAGAGCATGTGGAAGGTGAATTAATTCTGGATACCATTAAAGAAACAAATGTATTAATTGATCAAGTCGAACCGTTTTTAATGGAGTCATAATTTATAGCATTCCGTCAACTAAGAACGATAGTTAAGCATAAGGATTCTTCATATTAGTCATGTACAATATGAAGAACCCTTTATTTTATCTGACTTTCTTAAATTTAGCTCTTGATAACTATGAACAACAGGAGAGCAATTATTACTCGTAAAAACAGCTGAAGGGTGGTATCTTATAGAATCAAATGATTATAACTTGCCTACCATTTCCTCTCCATCTATGAGGTATATTTTAAAGACGAGCTACAAAAGAATAAGATAAGCCTTACCATATTCTAATTAAAAGGCTCATAGTGCTTAAAGGGAACACCTGACTCAGACTCAGGTACGCCGGGGATCAGTTGTCTCCACTTTCCAGTGCCATGATCCGTATATATGTATATGACACTTGGTTCATCGCTAAAAATAACTTGGACGGAATACTTTGGAGCTTTTGCGATTTTCCCTGTTAAACTATTGATATCTGATTCTTTATAGTTTTTTTCAGTCATGAGATAAGATTTAAGGCTGTGCTCCATACTATTGACCTTGATTAAGTAGTAGGAGTATATTCCACCCACGAGTATTAATATAATGCAGGCTGACCAGATCAATGCTTTTTTCATCTGTTCCCCTCCTTCTCATGTATATCCATTATACATTAAACGTTCAAGACCATGTTAAAGCACAAAACCGCCTTATCTGCTTTCTTAGATAAGGCGGTTGGCCGTAGTATTAATGAGTAGCTGTGAAAGATGTAATGCGTGCGAAATATTGGTCATAGGTAAAGTTTAATGGATACACAAGACTGTACGTATTTGGGCCTAAGTTTTTTCCAGTAACGTCTACGCCGCCCCCAAAATAAAAGGCTTGCCATATAAATTTAGAACAATAGTTCGGATCGAGTGTACCTAGCTTATCAAGTACACTAATCGAATATTCAGTGGCTCTCCAGTAGTTTTGCTCAGCCCACTTTGCTGCTTTTGTATAGTCAAAGTAACGAGCTCTGTAAACTGCTATCTTCTCACCTGCGTTATGTCGTCCCATGTATGTTTCAATAGTATCATTGATCCCACCGCCGTTTGCGTCACTAACGGGAGTTACATGATAAATTCGATAATCTGAGCCGACAATACCTACGTGCCCGACAACAGCTGCTGAACCATAAAGGGACTTGTTCGAATATAGCACGTCTCCAACTACCATTTTAGTATTCGTGCCCGGATATGTAGGAGTGATTTCTGCTGGCGGCGGTGTGGAAGAAGCATACGCTGATGGGATAACGAGGATGAGTGAAAGCAATAATGCTAAAACGGTTTTAATAGAAAGCTTAGTTTTCATAGGTTTCCTCCACTTAAAAATAGTGATGATATCAGAACAAAACCTGCAATTTACTGAACTCAGGAGATTTTGTATCATCCATATATAACTATATTATTCATATTAATAACATTCAACGAACGTTATATAAAGTTTGTATAAAATTAACAAGCCCAAGCCACAACTTTACGATTTTACTTTCGTTCGTGGACTAATTTAGAAAGACCCCCCAATGATGGGAGGTCCTTTTTTGTATTCACGGTCGATTTTTAATTTTGATCTCTGAGATCATTCGCATTTCGGAACATTGGCCAATAAAAAATGTCAAAAAAAGTTTCGCATTTAGCACTGATAACAAGTAAATCGCACAATAACGTTCATATGTTACTTTTGAAATAATTGGTACATCAAAAAATATTATGGTAATATGTAGGTGGTCGAAAAACTTATAAATTGTAAATAATCCAATAAGTGAGGTGTATCCATTGACTGAAATCTCCACGTCCACGGTGATACTGGGGCTGGGGGAACTGATACGATGTAAACGACAAGAAAAGCAGATGACGCTACAGCAACTCTCTGATCTATCAGGTACCCCTAAAGCTACGTTATCCAGAATTGAAATAGGGGAGACACGTTCCCCGGAGTTCCGCACTATCCTAGCTATTGCTTCTACCTTAGATATTTCGATGGATGAGATCACAGAAGTTTACATCGAAACAGAACGTAGCCCTGACGCACTATTTACGGTACTGAAGGAAGCAGCTCCTAATTCGTTGCCCGTTCCACTAATTATGAAAATCGCAACTAAATTCCTCGCTATCAATCAGCGCGAAACCTCAGAAGATTCCGTCGAACGTTTATACGCCCTTGCAACAGAAACAAAAGAAATACCTCCAAGGCTTGCCTTGTTTAAAGTGATTAGCGAGTTTACCGACGATCACGGCATTCGGCCAACGCTGGCAAAAGCACTGCTCCAATCTTACCTAATTGAACGTGATGATTTTACAAGATTAAATGAAACGTATGCTGTAGGGAAAATCATAATATACCACGCAAAATTCCTTTCCGTAGACGATCAGATTACTTACTATTATAAGCTAGGTGCGCATGCTTACCACTTGGGGAAATACGAAGACTGCATTAGTCATTGTAGCAAAATCATCTCTCTTGACACTAATGAGAGTGTACATAAAGCATATGCAATTGATTTTACTGCTTTTTGTCATTATGCTTTGGGTCGGTATGACTTAGCCGAGAAATTTAATAATGTACTGAAGACATTCAACATTCCTGTAATCCAGGAAAAGGTGGACTTCATGACCGCTAAGTTAGACGGAAGAAAAGGGGATATCGATCTAGCTATCATACAGCTTGAAAACTGTTTGGACAAATACCCGCATAAAGTCGCTGTTATGTACGACCTCCTCGATTTATACATAATGCAAAAAGATGTTTCGGCTGCTGAACGTTTATTCAAGCATGAGAAAGACTTTATTAATGTAAAATCGTCATATAACCCTGCACTCGTAGCAGCATATGCGGAGTATTACACTAAAAAGAGTGAATATTACATTTCCATTAAGGAACAAGCTCAGGCATTCCATTATCTTCTAGAAAGCATTATGATGTTTATATCTGTAGATAGGCACCACGATGCGAGCGAGTGTGTTGGGATGCTTTTAAGAGAAGCGTATAAAAACCCATCCATATTCGGCAGCCTTGAAATTGCAAATGAAATTGAATCGGTAGTTAACTATTTAGGGAAAATGTAATATAAAGGAGATGTATCAATGATAAAAGGATTAGGTAAATTAGTTATAACAGTAGTGCTTGCGTTATCCGTTGTGTCCCCAATAGTCCCAGCGGCTCCTGTTACTCCTCCGAGCACAGATATTATGACTATGACTGGTGGTGGGGGGACAATTAACCCATGGTGACTACTGGTGGCGCGGTTCATCCTTGGTAACTATATTTATTCGAACAGACGTCATCATTTGGCGTCTGTTTTTATTTTGTCTCGCAAAAATTTATTTTCAAGTTTTTAGTGAGACACATGCTACACTGACCACGGGGAGAGACATAAGGGAATAGAGAATGGTGGGGGATCGGGAAGGATTGCCCACCTATAGAAGGAGGTAGGCGAATTTAATGTAGTGATAAAACATCAAAATGTAAGTACTGATCTGAATGATTCATATTTTTAAGGAGGTTTGATTGGTGAAAAACAAATTAGCTAGTTTAGTTGTAATAAGTTGCATGATGTTAGTTGCAATTTTTCCAAGTATTACGAAAGCTTATTCAACCGATGGAAAAGAGTTGGCAAAGCAATCCGTAAACAATTACATCAAGGCTATTCAAAATAGAAATGTTGATGAAGCTTCTAAATGGGTTATTGACACACGTTTTAATTCTACCGCTGAACAAATCTCTGAATACAAAGAATTACTAAGCACGAACCCATTTTCAAAAGTTTACTTAGAAAGAATCAATGCCAACTCTGACTACTCATTCACAGCAACCTTAAATCTGGTTCGTAAAGATAACAACGAGGTCAACAAAGTTTCACTTCCTGTTATTAATAAAGACGGGAAATGGAAGCTTTTAATTGAAGGACAAGAAACGATGAGTAGTGCTGTTAAGGGTGAAATTCAATTAGATAAAAAGCTAAGTGGATTGAGTGATGATACTATTACTCCGATGGCGGCAGTACATGTGGGCAGTTATAATGATTGGTTAGCTAAAAGCGGATCAACATACAGTGGAAGTTTCGACATGATCGGAAAAATAATCGGAGTATCAGGATGGCAGTACCAACCAGCCTTTACAGATGCGCGAACGGTTATCTATCAAATTGTCAAAAAAGGCTTTTTTAGTGACGACGTAAAGGGCGAAACAACTTTAACTGGGTATTACACAGACGAATCAGCATCCGGTAGTTCCTTCTATCTCACTGTGAGCGTTACGGATGGATCGTCATCCCTTCAAGGAGTAAGTGTAAAAGCAAAAAATGCAAGTAGCATAAGTGGAGTATTCGTAAAAGGCTTTATTTACGAAAATCGTTAGACCTATCAACAAAAAGACCACTATCTTATTAATTAAGATAGTGGTCTTTCTTTACCTATCACTATTCCACGAGTAGTGAAATCCAAATGAATAACACATAAGCCATAGTAAGCACTCCAATTACACTCAAGGGAATTAGCCATAGTAAATGTGTTTTAAACGGTTGAAGTATATGCAATAACTTTTTATTAGTAGGTAGCAACTCATAACGCATGTTCTCTATTATTTTTTCAAACTTCTCCTCTTCGACATGTTGGAGTTCGTCCCAAAGTTGTGCGTAACTAGCCTTATATTCATCTAAAGTTGAACTATCTTTTAAAAGAGCCATTCATATCACCATCCCGACTTCGTAGTCCCAATCACAGATCGCCCATTATCCCCTCTGGATTATTATACCACATTTATACATCGGATAACGAAAGGTGGGGAGCGCTCCAGGTACATCAGTCAAGTAAGCACACCTGAAGATATGGCCAGTACGAAGCTATGCACCTGGTGTTTAAAGAAAATAAAGTTTTAGACTGAGAAAATAAAGTTGTAGACTGTAGGGCGTGACGGCGGTGGACGGACTTACGCGGTAGCTGCTCGCTCTCCTGGTACTCCGGAATCGATGCGCGCTACCGATCTGCATGCCGGTGACGGCGGTGGACGGATATGTCTAGCCATACCTCTCATTCACTCAGTCTAACACTATATTTTCTGGTTTTCTTTTTTAAACGAGTCATAATCATGAGTCAGTCTAAAACTTATTTCTCGGAAGCTAACGATTTTCGTACTCAAAAATCACGGCAAATCAACGATTAAAGTCTAGTACTTTATTTTCTCTGTACAATTGTTGCCAGAAGAAAATAAAGTATTAGACTAGGTTAATTGTAGTAACGTAAATAGAGGATGGTTAGTTCATTATATGAGCTAGTCTCCTCTATTTTTTGTTTAATAGAAATATTAACTATGGCTTTAAAGCTTAGTATAAATTATTTAATATATTAGGATAAAAGCTTTTGATGGGGGGTGCTGTGAGAGCACAAGAGGTAATTCTTAATGAAAATAAGAAAAGATATTTACTGTTGGATGAGGTAGGTGTTCCAGTTTTTCCTGTGATGAAGTATTTAAAATACCTGGATCAGACAGGTAAAAGCAACAACACATTGAAGACTTATTGCTATGCATTAAAACAGTATTTCACTTATCTTAAAGAGCGGAAAATAGATTATAAAGAAGTAGAAGTTAAGGATCTTGCTGACTTTGTTGTGTGGTTGCGTAATCCTTTTGAAAGCGGGAAAGTTACTCCATTACAACAGATTGAAGCGAAAAGAACAGAAAATCAGTGAATCTTATAATCACAGTGGTAACAATCTATATGATTACTTTTTCCGTATTCAAGATATCAAAAACGATATGGTAGATAAGATACGTGAGCGCATTGAATCACTTCGTCAGCAGCAAACTCTAGTGCCGACACCAAAACAAATCAAGCAAGAGATGGATGAAAACAATAAGGACGCCATCATTGCTTCTGTAAAATGTAGATGAAGAAGCTCGAAGATGAAAATAAAAAATTTGGAGAACAACTTAAGTTTTCCTATGCAGAGGTCTATCAAAGGATTTGAGGGAATGTATGTCACCATATTCACCAATAAGGTAGAGTATTATTGGTACCTTTATTCCTTAATGTGGTAAAATTGTTTTAAGATTAGCCTGGATGGGGGTATTGTACTTGCCTTGGCCTATGGTACACTTTGAAATCGCAAGGCGTTTGTGTGGTGATCCAAGTCCTGAATTTTTGCTAGGGAGTTTGGCACCCGATTCGATTCATGTAAGGACGAACGACCGTGTAGAGAAAAATAAGTCTCATCTCATGAGACCAAACGGTGATTTTGCAACCAACGAAGACCTGAAGGAATTTCTGAATATCCAAACAAAATACGATTCATTATATTTAGATTTTATTCTCGGATATGTTGCTCATATCTATGCCGACCGCGCATGGACCTTTACGGTATATCGCGAGTTTGAAAAGCAATCTACTGATAAGAATGTCTACAATATCGATGTGAGCAAGATCGAGTTTTTGCTGTCGCGCTCAACGGAATGGCTTGAAGAACTCATTCAGAAATTGAACAAAGCCGCGTGCTATGATGTTGGTGGCCTGACAAGACATGAGATCTTAACGTATAAAGACGAGAAAATTGAATATTTGTCGGATCCTCTGAATGAGCCGATGAATGTACCAGGAATTATATCTCTCAATATGGTTGAAATATTTATTGATGATGTGGTGAATGAATTGAAATTGATGTTCGAAAATGTCTCGTTAGGAGCTAAGGAATGAGTGTGGTGCACGAATATCGGCGTTTTATAAATGGGGTTGTATTTTCAGGGGAATAAGAAAAGACGTACAGGCGTTTTTGGAATTTCATAATGAGCATGAAACCTTTGACCATACAATTAATGGAGTTATAACTTATAGCATTCCGTCAACTAAGAACGATAGTTTAACATAAAGGGTTCCACATATTAGTCATGTACAATATGTAGAACTCTTTATTTTATTTGACTTTTTTATATTTAGCTCTTGATAAACTAGGGAAATAAAGTTTTAGACTAACGATGCATCATTAACCGAGGGACGGGTGAGATTTGTTTATAACCAGCGAGACTGAGCAATTTCCAGAGGCCGCTCTTTTGGCGAACCGAAGAGTGTAGCTGATCAGGAAACTATCTGCGTTGGAAAGTATTGTTAGCTGTTGAGTAAAGTAAAAATCCGCAAAAAATATCAAAACAGAGCGTTCCCTCTGTCGTAAAGTGAGTATATCGATATGGAGGCATTAAAGTGAATTATAAGGATTTGGTAATCAAGGCCATTACCTATATTGAGGATCATCTGACCGATGAGAGATTAAGCACCAAGGTTATGGAGGCTGCGGGCTATTCGCCGTACCATTTTCACCGGATCTTCCTATCGGTTACGAGAAACTCCGTCTCAGAGTACATACGCAAGCGGAGATTGACACAAGCAGCATACGATTTATTTTATACCAACCAAAGGATCATAGATATTGCCATCCTGTACCGGTTCGAGTCTCAGGAATCCTTCGCCCGAGCCTTTGGGAAAATGTTCTCCATCTCGCCTGGACAATTTCGAAAGCAAAGGGACATGAAGGACACGCTGTTTCGGGCGATGGAGAAGCTTCCTTTGGATGAAGTGGGGCTACAGCAGCATTTGAATAAGAGCATCTCCCTCGTGCCAGCTATTGTCTGCCTGAATAAGCTGCATCTGGTCGGCATGTCGATACCGGGTGTCAATTCGGACGAAGTCGGAAAGCTATGGCGGAGCTTTAGGCAGCGTTTGTTTGAAATTGAGCGAAAGCCGGATACGGAAGACATATTTTATGCGGTCATTGAACTTACAGGTAGGCAATGGGAAGTCACGTATATCGCTTGTGTCGAGGTGGCTAGCGAGGAGAGTGTAGTTCCTTTGGGAATGGTCGCTAAGCTGCTCCCAGTTGTAACTTATGCTGTTTTTACTCATAAGGGGACATTATCGAGACTCAGCGATACGCTCCAGTACATTTATGAAACCTGGTTACCCCAGTCAGGCAGCGTTCGTACGAATTTCCCGGAGTTTGTGCGTTACGACCATCGATATCTAGGACCGATGAACGAGGATTCGGTATTAGACATATATATTCCCGTTGGCTCGCCATATTAGGAGCATGTAGCTCAAGGAGAGGAAGGAATCAAGATGAACAAAAAAGAAGAAATTGTTGAAGGATATGCAGGTTGCTGTGAGGTACAAATTACCGACAACGCATTGAAGGTGACCGTTCCCATGATCGTGATGTATCCGACAGATGCACCGGAACAGGCTGATAGGTTAGGGCCGTACTCGTTGGAGGTGGCCAGAGACGCAGCGCCGCTGGAGGGGAAATTTAGACTAGTCCTCATTTCGCACGGTACAGGCGGTTCACCGCTTGTGTACCGGTCGATCGCTCGGCATTTGGCGCGCAGCGGCTTTATCGTTGGCCTTCTCGAACATCCATTTAATAACCGCAATGATAATAGTATGGAAGGTACTGTCCAAAATCTCACCTATCGCCCCCGGCACCTTCGCATGGTAGCCGACTGGTTTTTTGAAGATGAGAGGTTTAAGGGGCTTCTACAGTCGGGAGGCTATTCGGTCATCGGGCATTCCATGGGGGGCTACACTGCGCTTGCAGCAGCTGGCGGTATCCCAACCTCCTTCCCTGCTGAGAGCCCGGATGGGAAGCTGCAGCAGATCGATGTCCCTCATGATTCACGCATCCGGTCCCTGGTTTTGCTAGCCCCGGCGTCCGTTTGGTTCCGCAATGAGGGAGCATTAAACAACGTTCGGCTCCCCATTCTCATGTTGGATGCCGAGCGAGACCCTTACGCACTTCCTTTTCACGCGCAGATCATCATGAATAGTATTGCTGAACCGCAAATGATTCACTATCGGACGGTGGAGAATGCCGGACATTATTCCTTCCTGACTCCGTTCCCAGCTGAGATGATTTCACCAAGCTTTCCCCCCTCGCAAGACCCGCCCGGCTTTGATCGCGTGCAATTTCACGAAACGCTGAAGGCTGAAATAGTAGAGTTTCTGTTGACTTAACATTAGGGACAATCACTTTCCGTCGAAATCAAATGTTAACTAAGAGTTCGATTAAAACTAATCGTTATGCTAACTGGGGAATATTAGTTCACTATCAGGCTGAAACAGCAGTGGCAGTCTAAGACTTTATTTTCACGTCTTAGTCCGCCGCTGCTTACTTTATTGGAAAAGTCTAAAACTTATTTTGCGAAGACTGCCAAATTAATAATTGAAAAACCTCATTAGATAAACAACTCCAGTCTAGAACTTTATTTTCATCGAACAATTGTGTCCACGTATAAAAAAATGTGGAACCACATTGTTGCATTACAAAATTACAAGAGTGTTTTTCTGCTTATTATCAACTAAAAAATCTTGAGCAGCTAGAAAATACCCGATGATGCTTCTTTAGATCATGAGGTATTTTTGTAAATTAGAAGTATTAATTAACTTAACTGTCAAAGCTTCAGATAATAACCAACTGATTGTTCATTTCGGTATCTAATTCTAATTGGTTTTTAACAGGAAGGAAGCAGCAGACAAAGTCTATTTAGAGACGGTGAATGACATGACATCATACATGTAAGTCTGTGTCAAAATGAATACTTTGAGAAATAAGTAAAAAGGGGATGAGCTGGTTCTACCGTAAAAGAGAGCAACATTTATTGAATCCAACTAAATATGATAGTAAAAATAATTAAAGTGAAATCTGTTTGATCGCAAATCGATTAATATAAATCCGAAAAGAGTGGTAAGCATGAAGTCATATATCAATTGGAGATATACGATCACCATCTACAAAAATGTGATGAAAGGAGCGTGATAAATTAAAAAGAAAAAGGAGCAGAACGAGATGATACAAAACAGAAAAGCAACCGTTAATGACTATGATATGATTATAAATGTTTGGGAAAGATCGGTAATGGCCACTCATCATTTTTTGAGTTTCAAGGATAAAGAGGAAATCAAAAAAGAATTACCTATGTATTTTCCTCATCTTGATGTACGTCTCTGGTATACCGAAGACTCTGTCATTGGTTTTACTGCCATTAATGAAAATCACTTGGAAGCACTGTTTCTCGATCCGAATAGAATTGGCAAAGGGTATGGGAAACAAATTATGCAAACATGCATCAATAGTTTTGGGATCACATCCGTTGATGTGAATAAACAAAATGAGAATGCGACAAGGTTTTACTTAAAAAGCGGTTTTGGAATAACCGGTGAAGATTTGACGGATGGAGCAGGCCGCCCTTACCCCATTTTACATTTGAAATACAATGAACAGCAGAAGTAATTCTTCTGTCCAGGCTGTCGAGAAATCGACAGCCTTTTAAATAACTATTGAATGTCTTTTTTGACATCACACTAAAGTGTTAGACTGAGTTAATTGTAGTAACGTAAATAGAGGATGGTTAGTTCAATATATGAGCTAATCTCCTCTATTTTTTGTTTAACGGAATCCTTCCATGATCTAATCGGCGGTTCCATTCAGGCGCGGTTGAATGATCCTAGCTCCATCGAAGGTCGAGGCCTTTGTAAGTTGAATTAATTGGTATAAAAAGGATACCCCGCACATTTGGGATTCGATGATCTTATCTAGATAAGACCTGACATTCTCAGCCACATTCATAACCTCCTGCAGATCCGTATGTTTGGTCGTGGCGATGGATTGCTTAAAATTCACGGTATCTTCTGAATAAACGGAGCATTGTAGCATTTGAATCAACCTGATTTTTAGCAAGTGGTATCCATTGTATCGACGATAGCGGTTATTAGGGTCCCGATCCGCTGTTACATATCCTGCTTGCTCCCAGTAGCGGATTGCCGATTTGGGAACCTGCGTCAGTTCGGATGCTTCGTTAATGGTGAACGTCTCCTCGGCATACGGAGATTTATTTTCGTAAGCGAATATCCGAACATCCTGAATTAACCTCTCCAATCTCTCCTTTTCCTCGTACAAAGAGACTTCTTTTTCCCTGATGAGCCACATTGCATCTTGCGGTTTGTCCTGATGGAGACAACGAAGCACCTGGGCCGTCACTTCCATTCCGAATGCCGGAGCCATGGCTTGGATACACGACAGATAGGCTGCGTGCTGGTCCGTATAAACACGATAGCCATTTGATGATCGTTCAGCAGGAGGTATTAGGCCTTTAGCCTCGTAATTCCTTATAGTACTGGTGCTAATCATGAATTTAGCCGCCATCTTTTTGGGGCGCATTGTCAACTCGTCATCTCTCCTCATTACAATAGCTCAAGCTTAAACTAGCATATAAGGTTTTCTATTAAATAGTTGATAATCCTTCTCTTTTTTTTTTGCTTAACCTTCGAATTGGCTTACAAGTTGTACAATGAAATTGAAATGAAGAGGAGGAGGCGTTTGTTTGTGAAGAAAGGATTCCCGGTTTTCCGGCAAGACATGTCGATCGAGGAAATAAGCGAGGTGGCCAACCATTACATCGAGTCCGAGTGGAGGTCCATGTACGAATCCATGCATGAACAACTGACGGCTGCTTTTGCTGAAATCGAAGATGCGGCCTATGGTCATTATTTGGATCATCTTATGCCGGTCATATTCGATCAGTTGGAGGATGCCGGTTTCAGCACTCTGGAGAAGCTCGAGGAGAATGATTTTGTTATCGCCAAGCGCTTGATTTTCCGAAACTCCCTTGAAAAGTGGGGTACGGAAGACAATAGATCGAGAATATTTTGGAACGTAATCCATGACAAGCAAGGTAACCCGATCGGCACCATACTCACGGAAATTCCCCACTCCCATCTGAAATTCGACATCCCTGCGGCACCGGTCATATACTCGCTGCGGGAGAGTCTCAAAGAGAGGATCGTGCAAGGAATCAGGCGGATTAAGGAATTTGCCTGAGTTCATTAGAATTGAGATGCATATCTCCAAAGGATGGAATCGATAGGATAGGTTCAAACCCAGCGGAAAAGTTATTTGCTCAACTATCAGGAAACGTTAGTGGAATGACTACAGCGGCAGTCAGAGACTTCATTTTTCCAGTCTTGGTCTGCCGCTGCTTCTTTTAATGGATCAGTATAAATCTTATTTTTCATAAGCTGCCGATTCATCATTTCAATAACCATGTTAAATCAACGGCTCCAGTCTAAAACTTTATGCTCACCGAAAAACATAAAGAATTTTACAACGAGGGTGTAACCGATTGGGGAAATTTGTAGTACTATCCGGTTCTTTATATTCATGCCGGTCAGAATGTCTTTGATACATTTGCATCCAATGGAGCAATGTGTATGGTTGAAAGACCCTAGAGGACCTAATAATCACCCTTACTCGGAATGGGACTGGCATTAAACTAACGGGACACGATAGTTTCAATTAGTTTGGGTGCCCGTATAGAATTAGCCGTATATGCCGCATTTCTCATCTACTTTGTTCTTAAAAAAATGATTAGTATGCATGGATCGTTTCCAAACTCCATTGAAAATAACGATTGCTCATTACGTTGCGTAATATGATTAAATCATTAATAAAGATGCGATTAATGAGTTGGAAGAAACCTGTACAGCAGGTAGTTATATATTCTTAATGGTGTTAATTCTAAGGGGGAACGAGTTATTATGATAAAAAGTGAACTGGGTCATTTTACTTCTAAAGCAGGAGAAGCAGAGTTTAAGAATGCTTATAACGAAGCAATGGCACTTATTCCAAAGCCTAATGAAACAAAGGATATCCAAATTCAATATGGTACAGTTCGTGTTTATTACTTTACTGAAGAGAATAACCGGGACAAAGAGCCTATCGTATTGCTTCCTGGACGCTCAGCTTCTACACCGATGTGGGAGCCGAATTTGGAGGGGC
Source organism: Paenibacillus sp. ACRRX (assembly GCF_022346885.1). Classification (GTDB taxonomy): domain Bacteria; phylum Bacillota; class Bacilli; order Paenibacillales; family Paenibacillaceae; genus Paenibacillus_B. Next base: position 38,033 of record NZ_JAKRNK010000016.1, on the reverse strand, counting down.
TAATGAAGGAAAGGCCTATCTATGCAATTGATTTACTCGGGGAGCCCGGAATGAGCATACAGACAGCTGCAATTGACAACCGGCAGGTACAAGCTGAATGGTTAAATCAGGTGCTTGAAGAGTTAAACTTAGTTAGAGCTCATATTGTTGGAGTTTCAATAGGGGGGTGGATTGCTATTAATTTAGCGAGATATTACCCCGAAAGAATAGCATCTATTAGCCTTCTAGATCCAGTTTTTGTATTCGCTCCAATTTCACTAAAGATGATTGTATTATCAATTCCGGCATCTGTGTCAGTTATTCCCCGAGCTATCAGAGAAAAGATGTTAAGCTATATTTCTGGAGGCGCTAAGGCTGATGAAAGTGAACCGATTGCAAAGCTAATAGAATTAGCAATGAGAAACTACAAGCTTAAGCTTCCAGCTCCTGATCGAATTAGTGTTGAAGATTTGAAAAAGGTTGATCTTCCTATTCTTGCATTAATGGCAGAAAACAGCATCATGCATAATTCGAAAAAGGCAGTTCAAAATGGTAAAAAGTATGTAAAAGATATTGATATCGAAAGTTGGCCTAATGCCTCACATGCGATAACTGGGGAGTATCCTGAAGAAGTAAACAACAGAATGCTGGTGTTTGTAAAAAAGCATTCGCGGGACTAGGGCATATCCAGCCCAAGTTTTATTCGAATATGTGGGACTTGTTTTAGAAGATGAGTTTTTGCTCATAATCATTTTATTTGGGAACCTCCTCTGAGTGTATTTGGCCTTTATCGTATTTAAGTTTTAAAGAGCTGTATTCTATGCTTTCCTTGGGTCGGGATTTTAAATAGTGATTTACCTTACCGATAGATCAATAAAAGATTGAGATGCATCCATGAGATCGTGGTCTCCCTCTGGCCATGAAGCACGATCCTCTTGGATCTGTGCAAAAGCATGGATTCGTTCATCATCCCCTTCAGTTACTTTCAGTACTATTTTCCACCAGGCCTCGGCTAATTCTTGTGCAACCGGATCTTCCGGTGCCATCCCGGACTTGGCAAGCGCTACGGCTTTCAATGCTATTGCTCTCCAAGTATGATAAAAATCGAAGGCTTCTTTTTTGGGAAAATATTCACCGAACATTTCCTTCAGGCTGTCACTGAAAGTGTATTGCCCCCAATCCAACAGATTACTGTTATTTAAGGTTCTGATAAAACCGGTTATTAACTGCCACGACGGGTCGTTTCCAGCTGCGATGGCAGTCCGAAATGCCTCGATTGAAGCAATGCTTGCATGAGCATCTTCTATTTTTCTATAGAGTACAACCTCTTGCTCATGCAGGAGTTGATCGATCTGAGATAACTTCGGACGTTTAACTACTTTGTCGCGTATTTCTTGTAAGGAAAATCCTAATGATTTATAAAACATGATTTGCTCTAAACAGAGCATGTCTTCCTTGGTATAATAACGTCGTCCACCATCAGTACGGCCGGATGTCGGTAAAAGCCCGATATTGTCGTAGTGCTGAAGGGTTCTTACGGTTACACCGGCTGCCGCGGCCAGTTCGCCGATCAAAAAGATTTTGTCTGTTCCGTCCATGCGTCTCACCTCCTTATATGGGCTGTCCGTATCTTACAAGGATGTGCCAAAGCTGTTTGAGGTGCTGTGATGTCTCGTTAGGGGTACCCCAGTCTTGCCAACTTTCAGGATTAAAGTGGAGAGTTGCTGCTGCTCTACCCAAGGTGACTGCATCTAACTCACCTGGTCTTATAGCGAACCCGCGACTGACACGTTCTGCAAGAGGAGGCATCGCTGGACCCCGGAAATCGTCCGGAACAGTCTGCGCCGAAAGTCTGAAACCAGGATGCCAAGCTAGGTTTACATTGTATTTAGAGCACAAGGTTTCAAGTTGATCACCAATCGGCGTCTCTTTATACGACGAGTCCGCAACTAGAGCCTCGACATCCCTGGACATTTTGATGTCTCCATGGACTTGAGTCTCAATGTAGTCATCTAGTGATCGTCCAAGAACAGCACAAGCATCGTCGAGTGTGACTTCGTGCAGCTTGAGAAGATGTTTTACAAGCTTCGGTACATCAGTATTTGGAGAGCCAAGCGCTTCGCGGGTGATGTCTGTGTTTCCTAGCAGCTCGGCTAGCACAGTATCAAATATATCGATCGTCCCTACATGCTTCGAATCGGTATGACTATCGCCGAATGTAAATGTGCAGCGGCTCAAAATATGAGGGCGCAGTCGAAGATAGCATGAGCCAAAGCGTGGGGATGCACCATCCACATAATTCATTAGGTTGAGAGCACCGTATTTCGGTCTCTCGTAATCTCGTACGCCGTCCGATTGGTAAACCCCACCGAAAAGCTTTTCCTCCCAGCGATCGCGATCCCCGCCTGGGAACGCCGTACGACTTCCGTTGGAAACGCCGGTTACAAATTGACTATGGTAGGCCCCATCTCGCAGTAGGCCCTCAACAACGGTTAGACCGCTCGGCAGAATTCGGTCCGGATGGAAGTTTAATGTGACACGAGCGTGCATACCGATGCCCGACATGAGATCGTCAATAGTCACGGTGATCACGCCAGTACGCACTAGAATTCTCTCCGCTGACTCTCGCACGTGACATCGCATTAGCATCGCACTCGATTTAACATGATTAAGCGCAAGCACCTGTGCTGCGGTCAACGTAGTCAGGGAACTGGTTGATTGAGATAAGCTTTCATCCAATTTAAGTCCTCCTCGTATTCAACTCAATATAGCTAGTTTGTGATGAGAGAGCTTCTTGCCATTGCGACTATTCGATTCCAAGCGGCCCAGGGTAGATTCGATATGCTAACCATTTTTCTTCCATTTTATTGTTCGAAGCAACAATTATGCAATAAGTTTCTTGTCTGTGCTGTAAGGCATTGATTTTTTTACCAAATCAGGTTATTTTATAAACAGCTTAGCGATAAGCAAGTTCCTGACACGAAGGGAGATGTTTTTAATGGCAGCTACTTATATGGTGGTTTGGTCTTAAAACTGAATAGCAGGCATACGTGAAAAAAGTGGGAAAACGCCCGTATTATTTGGTATGCCGTTCAAAGTAACCTTTCGTGAATATTGTTGTTTGCAGGATACGATGAAGGTCGTATCTTTTTTGCGTCCTGATGCCACGCGACAGCAGCTTCTTTAGAGGCTGCTTGTCCGTGGCATTTTTGCGTCCAAAAAACAGCATTGAGGGCTCGAAACAAAACAATCGCCATGTGGAGCAAGCAAACGAAGAAAAATGGAGGATCAAAGAAATGGATATAAAATTCGAAACGCTAATCTATGCCTTAAGCCAACGGTTCAAGAAGGATATCGTCTCGGCCGACTACCAAACCACGCCGTTACAGGGCGGAACCGTGGGAAATGTATACTTGGTAACGGGAATCGCCGAAACCGCAGATGGCGAAAAATTGCCGTACCGTATTGTGTTGAAAAATCAGAAGAAATGGGAGCGTTACGGCGACCCGGATTCATGGCGCCGGGAATATGATCTCTATGCGTCTGACTTGGGAGCAACGTTCTCAGATTCCTTCCGCTGGCCGACCTGCTATCACGCCGAGATCAATGCCGAAGAAAATAAACTCCAGCTGTGGCTGGAATATATCGATGGCATAAGCGGTTTAGACTTGACTGGTGACATGTATGAACAGGCCGCGCTGGAGTTAGGACGCTACCAAGGCAAGCTGTATGTGGAGCAGCCAGCTGTGCTGCAGAGCTTGACCAACCTGAGCCATGCGGATTTCATGAAGAATACGTACCTGCATTACCGGTCATGGCCGGTTGTCTACGATTATATACGCTCGGAGGACTGCGAATTTCCGCAGCACGTGTGGCAAATGCTCATCGACATCGATGAGCAAGCAGACGAGATACTCGCCCGCATCGAAAAATTGCCCCTCGTGCTATGCCACCGGGACTTCTGGGTGACCAACCTGATCTATGCCGACGGGAAAATCGCGCTCATCGACTGGGATACAACCGGATGGGGCTACCTAGGTGAGGATCTCGCAAGCCTGATTGCGGATGAAGCGGATATTGATCACATGGTCGAATACTACCAGCGATGTGTCCCCGCATATTACAAAGGCTTTTCGGAATATGCGGATGTATCCCCTATCGCCGATAATTGCGTCTACGAGCTGATCCTTCTCGTATTCGGCTACAGGCTTGTGGAGTGGTATCTTCACACGGAGGACGATGACGAGAAGACAAAGCAAGTCCATACGCTCCAAAAAATCTATGAAATAAAGACCAGCCTTGCACAGAGTCGACTCTAAAAAAAGAACTCCGAAAATCCTTGAATGTAGTGGGTTTTCGGAGTATCTTTTATTACTCCCATTCAATCGTCGCTGGCTGCTCGCTCGTGATGTCGTAGACAACCAGGGGCATTCCAGTCAGTGAATTGACATTGAAATTGACAAACGTTTACGGCATCACATCGGAAGCTCCGATGTACATCATCGTCACTGGAAACTTCATGGATTCCTGTCGAGATTTTGCCTTATCTTCTTCGACTTGAGCTTCAAGGCTGTACTCCTGCACCATAGGTACAGATCCATCCGTGTGAATAATATTTTCAGGATAAGTAGAGAGTTCTTGCTCTAATTAAAATATGTTCCGTTTAACCTCGCTGCGCCTCCCGCTATGGATTACGCCCTCACTAATTAGAACTTATAAGTAATCTCCATTACTTTTAATGCCATTTTCCCTCAAAAACTGCAGCATTGCTAGATTCGAGGCGAATGAACTTTTCTCGTCTTAAAAACTAATATAATCTTTTATGTCAAAATAACGGCCAACGAAGTATACGTTAAATATCCTGTATGGATTTGGAACGTGAAAACAGAGCAAACTTTGATAAAATAAACAAACAACAGCTTGTGATAACGGGAGGTAGTTTCCATAGACGGAGATTTCACGATGCTGCTTCAGCTCTTTGAACGGGCAGCATTATTGCTAATTATTTTGTTTTTCTTAACTCGTATTCCGAGCTTTAAGCAGATTCTGCAAAAAGAATCGCTGGCAACGAAGGAGTTCACCGTCGTTACGATTGTGTTCTGTACCTTTGCACTATTCGGCACCTACTCAGGCATCGATGTGGAAGGATCGCTCGTCAACGTACGGATCATCGTGATTATGGCAGGAGGAATTCTTTTCGGGCCTTGGGTCGGTCTTGTCGTGGGTGTGGTGTCCGGAATCCATCGTTATTTGATCGATATCGGCGGAGTGACCTCGATTCCATGTCTCATCACGAGTATTATTGCGGGGCTGGTATCTGGCTATATTTATCTTCGAACACCTAAAGCGAAACGTTGGTTTATCGGGATTCTTGCCGGGATGGCTTGCGAGGCATTAACGATGCTGTTGATCGTAGTCATGGCGCAGCCTACAACATTAGGTCTAGAGATCGTATCCAAAATTGCAACGCCGATGATTCTAGGGCAATTGAATGTAGGATTGATCATTTTGTTAATTCAGAATGTAGAAAGTGAACGGGAAGGAATCGCCGCGCAGCAAGCGAAGTTGGCTTTGGACATTGCGAATAAGGCATTACCCTATTTCCGCTCCATCAATACCGACTCATTGCACAAGATCTGTTCTATTATTAAAGAAGATATTCAAGCCGATGCAGTGGCGATTACGGATGCCTCGAATGTGCTCGCTTATGTCGGTTTTGGGGAAGATCGCTATCAATTCCGGCATGAGATTATAAGTGATATGACCAAAGAGACGATACGGAGCGGGGAGTTCATGATCAGCAACCATGCGTTGGACGATGCGCTGCCCGGCATTCAATCCTTACTCATTATTCCGTTGAAAGAGCGAGAAGAAGTTACGGGGACCTTGAAGATTTATTATCAGAAAGCACATAAAATTACCTATCCGCTGCAGACTATGGCCGTCGGTTTATCCCAGATCATTTCGACATTAATGGAAGTTTCCCGTGTGGAAGAGATAAAGGAGATGGCCAATAAAGCGGAGCTCAAAGCGCTGCAGACAACCATTCAGCCTCACTTTTTGTTCAATGCGTTGAACGCGATTGGTTCTTCGATCCGGACTAGACCGGATCAAGCGAGGGAGTTGATTGTCAATTTATCCGGTTATTTGCGATATAATTTGGAGCTAACGGATGAATTGATCGATATCCATAAGGAGCTGGAGCAGGTTCGGAACTACGTCGAAATTGAAAAAGCACGCTTTGGAAATCGGTTGCAGGTTGTTTATGATGTGGATGAAATCGCGGTGAAGATTCCCAGTCTCATCATTCAACCATTAGTGGAGAATGCGATTGTCCACGGTATATTGAAGGTGAAAGGGCCTGGTACGGTCACCATCTATGTCAAAGATACAGAAGATTACATTCGGATTGGTGTGCTGGATACTGGCGTGGGTATCCGAGAAGATATGATTAAACAGGTGATGGAAGAGCGTGTTCCACCGAACCATATTGGTCTTTTTAATGTTCATAAGCGTGTGAAGCTCATTTTCGGGCATGGTGTTACAATACAGCGGCTGGATCAAGGAACGAATATCTTTTTCGACATACAAAAGGAGACACGATGAGAGCGATAATTGTGGAAGATGAAGTATTAGCCAGTGAAGAGCTGGAATATCTGATTACTAAACATAGCCGCATCGAAATCGTGGAACGATTCGAGGATGGCCTTGATGTGCTCAAATTTCTGCAGGAGAAGGAAGTCGATGCGATTTTTCTCGATATTAACATCCCATCCCTGGACGGAATGCTGCTAGCGACGAATATCAGTAAGTTCGCGCAAAAGCCGTATGTTATTTTTACAACTGCTTATAAGGAGCATGCTGCTCAAGCGTTTGAACTGGAAGCCTTTGATTATATTTTGAAGCCCTATGACGAAAACCGAATTGCCGCGATGTTGCGTAAGCTGGAGGCCGCCTTCGAACGGGAGCTGCAGCAAGGAGGCAGTTCAAATCCTGTGGATAGCAGGCAAAGAACTGAGGAGAAACGCATTAATCTGCTGAAAAATGATAAATATATCGTAACGGATAGCGATGACATCTACTATGCGGAAGCACAAGAGAAGGTGACGAATGTATTCACGAAGAGCGGTACCTATACGATGCCGATGAGTATTTCGGACTTTCATGCGATGTTGCCTCAAGATCGATTCTATCGTTGTCATCGTTCCTATACCGTCAATTTGTCGCAAATTCATGAAATCGTTCCATGGTTCAACAATACCTACCTGCTGCGTTTACGTGATATGGATGCCAAAGTGCCTGTCAGTCGAAGTAAAGTCAAAGAGTTTAGGCAGTTAATGCATATATAAATGCAGTTCATTCCGTAATCCCGTCATTCCATGTCGCTCTTGGCTCAAGAAAGCGTTTTATCTTGTAAGATAAAGGTGTGAAAGCAAGGCGTAAGAAGCTTTCACTTCCCTGCTGATAACGCACAACTTGATCATAGCTGAATGGAAAGAGGGATCTATCATGAGAACGCATCAAGCAACTGGGTCGCAGGTCAATCGATGGATGATCGTCCTTGGAACAATCATTGTACAAATGGGCTTAGGAACCATATATACGTGGAGTTTATTTAATCAGCCGTTAGCGGACAAATTTGGGTGGGGGCTTAGCTCCGTATCGATTACGTTTTCCATCACCAGTTTTGCACTAGCTTTTGCGACATTGTTTGCTGGTAAAATTCAGGATCGTATCGGAATTCGGCGTTTGACGATGATTGCAGGTGCTGTTCTCGGGGCTGGGCTCATCGCTAGCTCACAGGTTTCAACGTTGTGGATGTTGTACTTGCTTGCTGGTGTGGTTGTTGGTTTTGCGGATGGGACAGCTTATATCACATCGCTATCGAATTTAATTAAATGGTTCCCTGAACGAAAAGGATTAATATCGGGGATCTCGGTGGGCGCTTTTGGGACAGGCAGCTTGGTCTTTAAATATATCAATGCGAATTTCATCAATACCATGGGGGTCTCCTACGCATTCCTAGTCTGGGGATTGATCGTGATGGTGATGGTGATTGCTGGTTCGTTCTTAATTAAAGAAGCCGTAATCACAGAAACACCTGCAAACGCAAATTCTCAATCACACAGTGGGCGGAATTACACAGCCAAAGAAATGCTGCGTACAAAAGAAGCATATATGCTCTTCATTATTCTTTTCACAGCTTGTATGAGTGGATTGTATCTGATTGGCATCGTCAAAGACATTGGTGTGCAGCTTGCCGGACTTGATATCAGCACAGCAGCGAATGCGGTAGCTATGGTAGCGATTTTTAATACAGCCGGCCGGATCATTCTCGGCGCATTGTCCGATAAAGTAGGACGTATGAAAGTGGTTGCTGGAGCGCTTTTCGCAACGGCATTGTCTGTTATGACTTTAAACTTCGTACCTTTGAACTTGGGGACCTTCTTCATATGTGTGGCGGTGATCGCATTCTGTTTTGGCGGTAATATCACAGTCTTCCCAGCGATTGTGGCTGACTACTTTGGCTTGAAGAACCAAAGTAAGAACTATGGAATCATTTATCAAGGTTTTGGTTTAGGTGCCTTGGCTGGCTCGTTCCTTAGTGCTTTGTTCGGTGGCTTCCATATTACCTTTACCGTCATCGCGGTCTTGTGTCTGCTCTCTTTCTTGATCGCGATCTTTATCTCAGTACCTGGTCAGCGTAATCAGTCGAACAAGAACCAAGAAGTGAAACAAGATGTTGTGCTAAAACCGCATTACAATGTGGGATAATCGAAGTGGAACATAGTAGTGGAACCTCCTATCGATAAGAAAAGCTAATGCAGGTGTCAGAAAATCAAACAGGTGTCTTTCGCACATATAAGTTGTGCAAAGGACGCCTGTTTTTTGTTGCACAAGGTAATCAGTTGTAAGCAACATTTTTGATGTTTTGGCTATAATTATGGTAGACTCATCGTTAAAGAAAAAAATATATGATTAGGATTGTGATGAGGATATGGTTAAAGCAGTCGATATAACCTTCTAAAATGAAAAATGCTTTAATTTTAGGAGGTATAATAGATGATTTTCAATCCGATTGACATGGATAACTGGAATCGAAAGCCCTATTTTGAACATTATTTAAACAATGTCAGATGCACCTATAGCATGACTGCAAATATTGATATCACCCTGTTGCTTGAAGAACTTAATAATAAGGCAATTAAGCTGTATCCAACACTAATCCACATGATAACTACCGTGGTAAACCGCAATGTTGAATTTCGCACATGTATTGATTCTGAGGGTAGGTTAGGTCATTGGGATAGTTTATCTCCTAGCTTTACCATTTTTCATGATGATGATAAGACTTTTTCAAGTATCTGGACGTTGTACAGCGAAGAGTTTGATGATTTCTACAATCGTTATTTAGATGATATAGAAAAGTACGGAAGTATTAAACGATTTGTCTCTAAAACAAGCGAGCCACCGAACACCTTCCCCATTTCCAGTATTCCGTGGGTCAGCTTCACGGGTTTTAATCTGAACGTCTATAATGAGGGGACTTATTTACTACCCATCTTTACCATGGGGAAATATTTTCGGTGTGACGAAAAAATACTGTTGCCTTTGTCGGGGCAGTTTCATCATGCCGTTTGCGACGGCTACCATGCCGGCGTGCTGTATAATGAGCTGCAATTACGTGCAGATACCTATAAGCAATGGTTGCCAAACTATTAAGTAGATAGGCAGGGCTTGTCCCTGTCTATTTGAACTACATGCTACCTTGAATGTGCTCTAATTATGAATGGAAGATGGTAATATATGTGGAGTGAGAATGATCTCTGATAAGTTGCGATACGGTGGTGGGATAATTGGTAAAGTGGTTTCAAAGACTACCTGAAGTAAACCTTGACTTATATGAATGGACGCCATTCATACGAAATGACTGGTTTCGGAAGCACTTTATGAAGTTTGTCTATGTCATGTGGATTTTTTTATTTCTAGCGCCCAACTGGCTCGGGCTTGTAGAGTTCACAAATAACGTTACGACGACAATAAAGCTTCCCGTTATTCTCATTGTTGTGATTGCAGTTTTTATAACACATGAGATGCTTCATATTATTGTTATCAATAAGAAAGATGATATTAGCTTAACATATACTGGATTTCACTTTTGGCTTAATACGAATGCGCTTCTATCGAAAATGAGGTTTTGGCTATTCATGAGCCTACCGTATATAGTATTGTCAGTAGTTCCAGCGACCCTTTCATTCTTTTCGTCAGGTGATATCAAGACACTGTTAATATTTATTTGTTGGTTAAATTTAATCATCTCATCTTCCGATATCATTAATTCGTTTTTAATCTTCATAAAGCCTAAAAACTCGATATTTTGCAAAGGATTTTATCGGGAAAGAGAGCAGTAAGCTTTTAAATAAAGGGCACCACATATTATTCATGACTAATATATGGTGCCCTTTATGTTTAAATGTAGTTATTTATTAACTTAGTACAGTTGTGTGGGCAAGAGTATCGGATGCATGGGAGTTATCGTACCTATACAGAAAGCCTCTTCACGAGCGATTCGAGCCTGTCTAAAACTTGTTCATTCGCTTCTTCGCATATGGGTTTAAGCTTGTTGTATTCTTCCTTTGTTTCGAAAGCTTGCCGGAAAGTGATCTCCGTCCCACCATCAACTTCCTCGAATGCGGCAGTCAGAATAAAGTGAGGGCTGGATTCGTGCCTCAGCACAATACACTCCGGCCCGATTTCATGAAAAACGTTTCGGTTCAGAAAGTCGTCCCCATTAGGGCCATGCATCGTAAGCTCCCAGACGCCCCCAGGTCTTAAATCGAAAGAGTGGAACGTATTCGTAAAACCGTCAGGTCCCCACCACTCGGCGAGGAGTTCTGGCTCCGTCCAAGCCTGGTATACCACACTTCTAGGGGCATCGAACTTCCGACGAGACACGAGTTCAAAGATATCTGGATTACTTTCTCCAAGGGATTTTCCGAGAAGGTCCAGCATTTCCTTTGTCCCATGTTCACGTTGTTCTGGCGTATCATGGCCGTCGAGAAACGTTCCCTGCTCTGTAAATATCATTTTGGCACCATCGCTGACCGGCATAATCTCAATGGTAGCGATGGAAACTGATATCCGGATTTCTCCTTGGTCTAAACTGTATGTGTATACCAGACGTTCGTTGGGCACGATTTCCTGGTAATTGGCCTCAAATGTAAAGATGGGTCCACCTGGTGGGCCACCTCGACCAAATTCCCGTCCACCGACGCGGAAGTCAAATTCCTCTGCAGGCTGGAACCAGCGCGCCTTGGCTTTCCGGTCCGACCATGCCGCAAATACCCGTTCCGGAGCAGCATGGTAAATGCGCTCAATTTGAAATGTAGAGTGAGTCGTAAATCGTTGTTTCATAAGTAAATCCTCCTCTTAGAGAAATTATGTCGAATTATCGTTTAGAAAATTGCCAAGCTGATCGAAACGTCGTTCCCAGTTCAACCGATGTTCTATAATATCCTTTTCATGGTTCAACTTCATCGTTTCCAGAAGTGAAATAAATGCACCAATTGAAGGTGGCTCCTGGTGGTTCATTCGTTCGGCTACGCGTTCAAGCTCGGCCAAAAGCTTCTGTTCGTTTTTTATATTTTTTCGGATCCGTTCAATTTGAATAGCCACGATATCCGACGGGGTATACGTATGGCCTTTCAGCAGCGTCTGAATTTCTTCAAGCGATAAGCCCAAATCTTTAAGCGACAAGATTGGTTGCAGTCGTCTGATATCGGCTTCGTTATATAACCGATGACCGGTTTTGGAATGCCCTGACGGTGAAAATAAACCAATCTGATCGTAAAACCGCAATGTGCGGACTGTAAGTCCGGTCAATTTGGCGAGATCACCCACTTTCCAATGCTGCTGCATGATCCACTCCTTTCTTTGGCGCTAGCTGTTTACCGGTGTCTTTAGTTTAAAACGTGACGTTGCGTAAGGTGCAAGAGGTTTTAAAAATAGTTGAACGAAGAACTGCAATGAGACTGTTTCTTCGGTATTTCAACTTGTTGCTTAAATTCTCCTGCCTAGTTAAGCTCAAGCAGGAGAGGAGAGAGACATTTTGTCAAATTTTTTGATATATCACTTGATGCAATGTCTACCCGTTCTTTATAGCCGTTACCACCAATTTTAAAAAACGAAGAAAGATTCTAAAGATTAGCCAGCCTGATATAGTTAATTCATAATACTATGGGAGTGTTCACATGAAAGGATGCTAACAATAAAATGAAAAAAAAGTGGGCGATTAAAGATGCGCATACAAGCAAGGTTCTGTTTATTGAAGGAAGCAATATTAAAGCAGCTGTAGCGAATGAAAATATATTCGATATTCTTTCATTTTTTGTCGAAGATTGTGATTCTCTTTCCGTAACAACGGGCTGAGATGAACGACATGGAATTAGATGGCCCGAACTAATGATAGCATCTTGAAATTGGCCAACATCCTCTCTGGACGCGCTCTGGATTCTGATCATGTAATTATACTCACCACTGATTCGAAACATATCCGTCACACTAGGTGCTTGTTCGCAACAATACACCAGCGCTTGCATTGCCCTGTTTTAACAAGGAAGAACGTCGTGGTTCCTCAGGCCCAGCGCCTGATGTCTATAGTTTGCCATATAACTCGAGATGGATCTTGTTCTAATCAAAAAATGAGGCTGAAGCACGGTGATTTGATTCTCTCACCATTGTGCAACAACCTCATAGCTTTACATCTATTCGATTTCGTTTAGATTAACTTATACTCTTTAAGCAGCTGCAAGATTCTGGTGTGAGAAATTTTTTGCACACCCGTCATTGCTGCTAATTGGATTGTTGGAGGCAGCTCCATATCGGTTAGTTTCTTGCCATCCATCATTTTTGCTGTGGAATCCAACAACACACGGACATCATAAGCGGATCCAAATACTTCTGGCACGCCGCGGTCAATGTCAAGCAGCGTGTACACAGCTTCCATGGCGGTACGTACCGAATACTCTGTAGTGAATACCGTGTCTCGTGGTGTTTCAGCAAAGTTACCGATAAAGGCAGCGTTGACACAGCCATCAGGAACTACATTCGGACGATCTCCCGCAGCTCTTGGCATGAAGTAAGATGTAACATAAGGCATCATGCAAGGGACACAGTTTGCGGAGTTTACTGCCATATCGTGAATCTCTGCTTCAGGTACGCCCATGTGGTAGAGCCATTCCTCTGTGATCTCGATACCTGTGCAGTCCTTCATTGGTTTCTTTATATAGTCACCTGGCACGTCACAATACAAGCTGTATACCCATACGACGAGTTGGTCTTTTGGCTGGGATTTGAAGTGAGGCTGACGGTTCAGCGTAAAGCTCATCAGCCATTTTGAATCTTTTACCGTCACGATACCGCCGGTAACGACCTTTCCGTTGAATGGATCGCGCTTGCATATTTTTTCGATATAAGGCGGAATCCGGTTATCTAACGTTGTAATGGTAGCAGACTCCCAGTTGCTTTCGGCAATGTTGCCACAGAATTTGTCTGGGCGGCCAAAGGCAGGATCTTGCTCCGCGATCTTCTTCCAAAGCTCCCAGCTTCCACCGAGGGAAGTGTTCATAATGGCAGGCGTATTGTTGTCGCCTAAAGTAGAACTCTCGGTGTTGCTGCCATTGGTGATGAATACCAGATCATTTTCAGTCAGGTCAATGTGTTTTTCGTGTCCGTTTTGAACATAGACCAACTTTTTAGCAACTTTCTTGTTCTCTGACATATCAAACTCAACATTCGTTACGGTCGTTGCATATTGGAAGGTAACACCATGGTCTTTCAAATAATTCATTAGCGGCAGTGCAAGAGACTCGTACTGATTGTATTTTGTAAATTTCAAAGCTGAGAAATCTGGCAATCCTCCGATATGATGAATGAATCTAGCGATATATCTGCGCATTTCCATGGCGCTGTGCCAAGGCTCAAACGCAAACATCGTTTGCCAGTAAAGCCAGAAATTCGAGTTAAAGAAATCTTCTGAGAAGACATCTGTAATTTTCATATCTTCAAGCGCTTCTTCTGGAGTAAAGAACAACTTGATAATTTCCAGCGAAGCCGTTTGGCTAAGTGTAAATTTGCCGTCAGTATGTGCATCCTCACCACGATTAAGGATCGCACGCTGAAGAGAGTAGTTCGGATCTTCCTTGTTGAGCCAGTAAAATTCATCTAATACCGATGCACCCTCCGTTTCAAGAGAGGGAATGGAGCGGAAGAGATCCCATAGGCACTCGAAGTGGTTTTCCATTTCCCGGCCACCGCGGATAATGAAACCCCGGCCGTCATCGTAGATGCCGTCTAATCCACCTCCGACAATATCGAGTTCCTCTAAAATATGAATGTTTTCCCCCTTCATCTGACCATCACGTATGAGGAATGCAGCTGCGGACAGTGATGCAAGACCAGAGCCGATCAGATAGGCGGATTTTTGATCAACACCTAGTGGTTTCTTTGGACGGGCAAATGCTTCGTAGTTTCCATTGCTGTAATACATCCTAACAACCTCCTTGAGTGTTCTTACACCTTCACTTTAAAGGAGTATGAAAGGAATAAAAATAGACACTAAAAGCCCTGTGTCTAATATTTCAACGTTAGGTGCCCTATGTCTAAAAAATCTATAGATTATGGTAAAATAATAAGAAACATCGCATCATAAGGAGAGGTTTCTTATGCATCCGTACACCAAGCATGCATTGGCTGATGCATTGAAGGATATGCTGGGCACCAAGACTTTAGATAAAATAACGGTTAAAGATTTGGTGGAAGCCTGCAAGTTAAATCGCCAAACCTTTTACTATCATTTTCAGGATATTTATGACCTGCTTGGATGGATCTATAAAACGGAGGCACTAGGCGCTATCCAGAATAACAAATCCTATGCAACCTGGCAGCAGGGGCTATTAATTATTTTAGAATATGTGGAAAGCAACAAGTCGCTTTGTATGAACACATGTCGTTCTCTTGGAAAAGAGCATTTGGAGATGTTTTTAAATCAGGTTTTGTTTGAACTTCTAAGCAATGTCATCAATGAAGTTTCGGTTTCCCGTGCGATTTCGGAAGAGGACAAGACGTTCATCGTTCAATTTTACAGCTATGCCTTTGCAGGGACACTGCTGGATTGGATTGAGGATGGGATGAAAACGCCTTGTGAGGCAATCGTGAACCACATCGTTCGACTGATGGATGGGCGTTTTATGGATGCAGTGGAGCGGTTTAAGAATTAGTTCTTCATAATATCTTCATGCGAAACATAAAAGACCTTTTAAACAACATGCTGCTTGCGTATGTGCTTTAATAGATCTTAAAACAAGTTCGGATCATGAAGCTTTACTAGGCGAGGTGCCAGAAAAGTAAGTGGTAAACCAACGATAGTAATTGACGACGTTAAGATAAAGAACCGACTTTTTATAGTCGGTTCTTTTGATTACAATATGGTGCAACTTAACAAATGGGTACTATCCGGCAGGGTTCAAGCCGCAGAGAGCAGGTCACTGTGCAAAATAATCCGACAGCCCTTTGGATAATAAAACTATAAAGAATATGTGGAATGATAGAGGAGAGCACGATGTACAGCATTGGACAAGTAGCTAAGTTTTTAGGTGTATCTAGAGATACATTGAAATTTTATGAAGAAAAGGAATTAGTCAAGCCTGAGCAAAATACGGAGAATGGGTATCGAGAATATAATCATTTTGATATCTATGATATAACAGCAATCAATTTCTATAGAGAAATGGATATTGAAATTAAAAAAATCCAGGAGTTAAAAAAAGGGAAGAGTATAGAGGAAATACAATCATTACTAGAAGAGAAAGAACAAGCAGTATTAGAGGAAATGGAATATAAAAAGCAACTTTTAAAAAAACTACAGAGTGTTAAAAAGGATTGCGAGAAAATAAAACGATTCTTAGGCAAATACACAGTAAAAGTAATGAAGCCTTTAGAAATAAAAGGAGAAATCGATCATTTCACTGCGTACGATGAATATGCAACTCTAAAAGAGAACACAGACAGCCTGAAAAAAGCAGTTACACTAACCTCTTTAACAAGAGTCATAAGTTTTAATGACGAAGGCATTCTGGAAGATAAGTTTCTCATTGTCAGAAAAGTAGATGACTTCGATAAAAAAATAGAAGGTGCAATTCTAGCTCATCCCAAATGTATGTATACCGTGATTGAAGATGGAAGATGGTCGACGGGTGGTGCAAATATTGACCATAACGTGGAAGCCAGCTTAAGAAAAGTAGCAATTGAAAATGGGTATGAGCTTTTGGGGCAGGTTTATATTAATCTATTACTTACCACTTATGAAGATGGGCTTGAACGTGTGTTTTTTGAAATGTATGCACCAATCAAATGATACAGACCTGTATTGACCTGTGAGTAACTCCTAGGTTTAAGCTAAAGTTATTCGTGAATAGGAACGTTAACTTATTCGCGAAAAACATAGTTGAAGCGGGGATTGTGCATGAATAAAGAAAAGAAACTAAAAAAACCAATAACAAGTTTTGTTGTCCTAACCAATATCATTTTTTGGCCGTTGTTTTGTCTTGCAGGAGCTATAAAGATGTTAGAATTTCCTGCATGGCTCTTTGATGTCGCGTTTATTATAGCGGCTTGGTCCTCAACCTTTGCTTTTGCAATTCTATTTAAAAGGATCTATCCCGGGGAAAGCTTTATCCAATTTGCAAAAAATAAATTCAAGAATAAACTTAAACTCTCTGTGCTTGTTGCTGCGGTTAGCATTCAAACTTTTATATTTGTGATAACCTTGTTTCTCGTAGCTAAAAATAGTGAAGTAGGTTCTATGTTTGCAATTTCGTCATGGGGAGTATTGAGCTATCACTTTTTTCTACAACTTGTTTCTGGGGCAATGGGAGAAGAACTAGGGTGGAGAGGTTTCGCTCAAATGGAGCTCCAAAAGAGGCATTCGCCATTAAAAGCTTCGATCATCATAGGATTTTGGTGGGGGCTGTGGCATCTACCTCTATGGTTCACTACAGGATATATGGGTATGGATCTAATTAAATATATTATTTTCTTTATGATTGCACTTTTTGCTACGAAGATCGTCATGACTGCATTTTATAACTTAAATCATAATTTAGTCGTTCCAATTATGATCCACCAGTTGTTTAATTTCTTTATTGGCTTAATAAACGGAAACTTACTAGATTTAATCCTGTATAGCGCAATTTTGTATGCTGTGGTGGCTGTTATACTCATCGTTGTAAATCCCAAAAACGTATTGTATGGAACGAGATAAAAGCAAGGGGGCTTAGTTAAACAAAACCATCATTTCGATGGTTTATTTTTATGTACAAGACATCAAGTGATTTCGGCGATTCAGTGCAAAATGTTTAAAACAAAAAAACTTAGAAGTAAGCAAATTATCAATTGGTATTCTACAAATTTCTTTTGGCGTGGTTTCAGCTAAAGTCACAAAATAAAAAATGAGAAAGTTCGCGAAACTATATAATACTCAGAATATTATGGAAATATTAATAGCGTGAAGCTTATAATTGAACTGGGTGATTAAAAGTGACTATACAAAATAAAAAGAATGGTGGGACATTCTTTTGGTGGTTTGGTCGCTAGATTATATGCCAGCCTTTATCCACTGAACATCTGCGGTATGGTTTTGGTTGATGCTGCACCGGAATATAAAGAACTTGCCTATGAAAAGGTTCTACCCGAAAATCTGCTTGCAAGAAATATTGGAAATCGAGCAAAGACTCCAAGCAGAATTCCAATGGCTATCAACGTCAAGCAAGTACCGGATTGCTAGTCGAAGTGGACATTATATTCATCATGATGAGCCAGAGGTTGTTATAGAGGATATTATGTTAATGTTGAAGGAGATAGGGAAATGAGCGATACAAGGACCAAATTGATGCTGGATTTGCAAAGAATTGAGAAGGATGAGTATCAGTTACGCGAAGGTGAGCAGCATCAAGATTTCTTACCTTTGTTACTTCAATATATTGGCGATCCTCAGCCAGAATTACGGGATAACCTGATTTATCCGATGTTCTATATGTGGATTAAGGAAGAGAATAGATTCAGTGAAGAGGAGTTACGAAGTCTCTTAACTGTTCTGACTGATGAGAAGCATTTGTTCTATAGTATTGGCAGCGAGGATGATCAGTCAGTTTTTACAAGGACGTTCTCTGCCTTACCTATCGCTTTGATTGTGCAGCGCCACAGACAGAATCCATTTCTCAATCAAGCAGAAATTGAGCAATTAATGCATGTGATGCTCCGTTATTATAAAGAGGAGAAGGATCTGCGAGGTTACCTTTCAGTAGGAGGCTGGGCTCACAGCGTGTCCCACGGTGCGGATGTTTTTGACGAGCTGGTGCAGTGCAAGGAGAGCAGCTTCGCAATGCTGCGTGAGGTTCTTGTTGTTATTTCTGGCATGCTTCATAATGGTAGACACATTTTTAGCGATGAGGATGATGAGCGGTTGGTAAACATCGTGGATACGATGATTGACAAAGAGTTACTTCCACATCAAGAAATCGCTGATTGGATTAGAGGCTTAGCGGAATGCTGCAATTTGCCGAGAAGTCGCAGTCAGGTGATTGCTCGCGTGAACAGCAAGAATTTTTTACGCAGTCTCTTTTTCAGAAGGGGACAAGATAGCCGAGGGAATGAGCTTAACACTGTCATACTTGGTACTGAGGCAAAATTGAACAGTTTTTCTATCAGTTAAAGGATTAGAGGGGCTGTCCCAAAAGCCATAGGAAATTGGCTGAGGGATTTTGCCCCTTTTTATGTCGAGGAAAACAAAAAGAAATCATCCTTTGGTAAAATGGTAGTACTACCCGCCACACTTAGCTACCGGTACTATCACGTCCCTTGTTGATTTAGTAAAATGTATCTCTTTTCTCTTTCTAAAGTGAACATCTACATTAATCCCAATTAATTTACTTAAATACATATAATGTGTGCATTATATACTTTAAATACTATAAATAATATATCTAGTTTTTAATTATTTAAGTAATTAAAAAAGCATGTACTATTACTTTACATGCTTTAAATACGATCTATTCTTTTAGTATAGTTATCTTATGCCTTGCCCTCAGTACGTGCAAGTTCCTTGCGCACGAGCGGTGCAACTTTCGTGCCAAGCAGTTCGATCGAACGCAGAATATCACGGTGCGGGATTGATCCGATGTCGCAGTGCAGGAAGAAGCGCGTCACGCCCAAGTTACGACGGAGCAGCACGATTTTTTCAGCGACATACTCTGGGTCGCCGACATACAAGCAACCCTTCAATTTGCAGTCCTCATCGAAGGTTGCGCGTGTATACTGAGAACCCCAACCGCGCTCGCGTCCGATCTTGTTCATCGAGGCTTGTGTCCCCGGGAACAACAGCTCCGCTGCTCTTTCTGAGGAATCCGCTACAATGCCGTGCGAATGGGTCGCGATTTGCAGCTTATTTACATCGTGTCCAGCCGTTGCCGCAGATCGCTTGTAGCGCTCGACAAGCGGCGCAAAACGCTCTGGCATGCCTCCAATGATCGCATAAACTACAGGCAAGCCAAGCATGCCGGCTCTGACGGAAGATTCCACGTTACCACCGGTGGCAATCCAGACAGGAAGCGGATTCTGAACAGCTCGCGGGTATACACCCAGATTGTCTATGGCCGCGCGATGGCGACTTCCCCGCCAGGTCACTTTCTCCGACTCACGGATAGCGAGCAGAAGTTCCAGCTTCTCATCATACAATTGCTCGTAATCATTCAAGCTGTAACCGAACAGTGGGAAGGATTCAATGAAAGAACCGCGGCCCGCCATGATCTCGGCACGTCCGTTTGAGATGGCATCAAGCGTTGCAAACTGCTGATAGACGCGTACCGGATCGTCCGAGGATAGGACGGTCACGGCGCTGGTCAGCCGAATATGCTTCGTCTGGGCTGCCGCTGCCGCCAGAATAACTGCCGGAGCTGAGGCGGCATACTCATACCGATGATGTTCGCCGATGCCGTAGACATCAAGTCCAACCTGATCGGCTAGAACAATCTCCTCAACCGCTCGCCGAATTCTTTCGGTATGGCTTATACGCTCGCCCGTCGCCGGATTTGTAGATGCCTCCAAAAAAGTACTGATTCCAATTTCCATTATCGGTTTATCTGTCATCGTGTTCGCCTCCTATATTTTATTATACTATATAATATAAAGTAACATAACTTTTATTAGTTTAAAAGGATACAAAAATGATCTCCGATTTTTAGATCCCTTGGGGGTCAGCCGGTTCCTTCAGCTTATCCTTCTGTCAGCGTTCCAATCCAGTTATGAAACTTCTTTATATTCCTATTGATGAGGAAAAAAATTGTGGGTGAGAGGTCTGGTTACCAAGATCAACTTCAGAGGGGGAACCTCATGATTCGCAATAAGTATGCTAATGGGTTTAGCAACCTATGTCCAGATTGTTGGGTCAGCGTTACAGCAAATGCAGGAATGTTCGAAGAATGAATTCAGAGTTAAACAATATTAAGCAATAGAGTTCGGGGGAAACCACGCAGCTGAAGATACTGAGCAGGATGCCGCTCTACCAACGCTTCTTGTTCAGTATAGAGAAGGTAAATTTCAGTGCAACTTGCAGATGAAGTGATTAACTATATAAAGGCCGTCAGCTGCCGCTACAATGGACATAACCTGATGGTAGTATGCTCCAAAGGCGGCGTGACGACCCATTATTTTACTATGACGATCAAGCGTTGATTGCAGTGGATGGGAAGGTAAGAGCAGGTGAAAGTGTCACCATTACGCCCTAACCCTCTTCGTAGCTAACGCTGGTGTCGGCGTTAGATCATGGCCAAGAACGCTCACCTTTGATAACCTGTGCGCCCATTTCCAGATCACTTTTATTCTTGAAGTTTGGATGAGCCTTCTGCATCGCTGCAATCAGCTCAGTGGAATTTTTGGCTTGCTTTGCCGCAGCTTCAAATTCTGCAATGTAGTCACGTGTAAATGCGACGCTGGATATAGTTTCAGAGCTTTTGTCCAGATAATGACCTGGGATAACACGTTCCGGTTTCAAGTCCGAGATGCGATCTAGAATCTCCCGCCAGTGATCACGACTCTCTGGCGTCTGGTTGTCTGCCATCCAGACGTGCAGGTTTTCGTAGATTGGCACACCACCTAGGATGGTCTTTTTGGACGGAACCCAAAGGACAGTGTGTGACGGATCTGAACCGTCTAGACCGATCACTTGTACGGTTTCGCCATCTACCGTCAGTTTATCACCGTTAAGAACTTCAGGAACGATTAGTGCTGCCGGAGCGTCGTCTTTTAGGATCGGACTCCAGAAATCGCTCTTGATCTGGATAGTTGCCTTGATCCCTTCTACAGTGGCCGGGGTGGCAACGATCTTAACGTCAGGAAATGCCTCACGGATCGCCGACAGACCGAAGTAGAAATCGGGATCCTTGTGGCTAATGTAAACGGTAGTCAGCTTCTTTCCGGTGTCGCGGATCATCTTGACTAGTTGTTCGGCGTTTTTCTTTTCGAACTGAGCATCAACGAGCAGTATCTCATTTGGCCCTTCGATCAGGCTCGAACTGACGGAGAAGAGGCCGTTTTCCCCAGGATTGAACGGCGTGATCTTGAGATCTGTCGTTGGCGCTTGAGTTCCTTCACTCGTGGTATTCTTCGTACTTGCCTCGCCGGTGCATGCGCTCAACAATAATGTGAAACAAAGTAATAATATAACTCCCATTGATGATTTCTTATTAAACATCTTAAACATCGTCTAATCTCCCTCTTTTCTTATATTGATAACTTGAAACAGTAATATAACGCTGCTCGCACACAATGCTCGCTTAGATTCGCTCCCGACATCGTTAAATAGATTCAACCATAGCTATTAATGCCAAGCCGTCTGCAATGTGTTGAAACATGTCGGTTGAATAGGCCCTCGGTACGGCGTATTTTTGGGCGATGACGCAGAACGGGACTTCACTGACGCTACGCAGGCTCTTCCTCGCCGCGTGAACTTTGGCAGAATAAGCATCGCCAGCAAGCACTTTGAGTGCTTTCTCGCGATACAGCCCGACTTGTACCACTAATTCCATCAGTGTTTTGTGGTCCTAAATTCCAAGAGTAGGTAAAGTATGCCCGGAACAGTTTCTGTGCATTCGGGTGCAATTTACCTAGACTGACTACATACTTTACCAATCTATAGGCATCGAATATGTTTGTCAGAATCAAGCTGGAAAAATGGACTGGAAAACCTATTTCCTTTGCTTACCGCTAAGATTTTTGTCTTATCGTAATCGCCTGGCCCTACCTTATGCCCCACTAGGTGAGCAGCATGTCATGCACGTCGTAATCCATATCACTCCTTTCTAATATTTCGAGATTCATGTTGTAACCAATGTGATTACAACTATTCCAAAGAAAAGGTTCACTCTTTCATGTTGATATGTTCAGTAAGTTCAGAAAGCAACCGCCGAACGATAAACGAATTAGTACCGATGCCACCAGTATAAGCCATTTCGATTTGCACTGTGCATACTAGTCTGGAGCAAGCAATGAAAGAAGATGAACCGCTTTGGAAAATTTGCTGCTTATTTGTATTACTAACACCCTCGGGATGTAACCATTATAGTTACAACGTACAACAAGTGTCAAGAGTTCATTAAAAATTGTTCTAATATCCGAAATTAATTTTGTACCTATATATAATATGACGAAGTACTAAAATGGATAAATAAAACAGTTTCTATTATTGAAAGATATTGTTCCAATTGACTTGTTGTGCTAACGTAAACGTATGATATAATTCTTGTTCTCCGCTGCGTAAAGTGTTTGGGGGTACTCCATTTGGCACAGAGTGACGAGGGTGTCTTTTTATTTAAATTTGCAACAATAAAGTTAACTTATAATTAATTGTAGAGAGGAAAAGTTAAGATGTTGTACGATTTAAAAGGCGAAACTTATATGTCACCTATTGTGGGAATATTATATTCCGCTGTGAAAGAAAACAGCCAACGATTACACTTTATTACTGATAGCATGTCGCAAGATGAAGTAGACTATAAGGGTCCTGATAATAACTATAATAGTACCGCTCAGTTAATTAGCCATATCTTGTATGTAGACCTTAATTGGGTTTATAGGATAAAAGGAATAACACTTCCTCAATCTTTAATAGAACAGTATGGCCCTATGATAGGTGACAATAATAGGCTTCCAATGGTTAAAGGGAAGTCTTTGAATACACTCATGTCTAACTATAAAGATGTAATAAACATGTTAAAAGATACATGTGCACAATTGTCAGATGACGATCTGGATAAGGTTGTAACTTTCGGACACGAAAATGAAAAGCAAGCAACCATTCGTTGGGGACTATGGCATATAGCTGACCATAGCCGCTATCATCAGGCTAATATTAATCAGCTTAGAAAGTGGTATAAAGGAAATTCTCATGCCTAATTAAAGGGTACCCCGTACTTGAATAGCTGTCATTGGACTTAGTAAATATTCTCGCTTTAAAATTTTAAATTACATTCATGACTGTTGCGTGAGATGCTAGATTCCAAATAAAATGTTCTATTAGTTACATTGAAAATGGAAGCGTTTCCATAATTGTATTTTTGTTACATTATGGAATAAAATGAGCGTTGTCTGCTTATATTAATAAATGATAAAATGTACATAAGGTTAACAATTGATTTACTGGAAAGGATGAATAATCATATGAAAAAACTTATGAAGGTCACCTCAGCAGCCCTAGTAGCAACAGCATTTGTCACAACGAGTCTTTTGCCTTCAGCCGTTTTTGCCGCAAGCAACGAGACCGTTCATCCATTAACAGTAACAGAGAAATCCATCCCATTACAAAGCAATATGGATAAGGCTATTCATGCAGCATTAACAGGTCCTGAAGTGAAAAAGTTAAACGTATTAGGTCATGAATTTAACGTGAAGCCAGCTTCGATTACAAAAAAGGATAACCTAACAAATGTATTTGGACAAATATCTCATCACTTGAGCTATCGTCCAGACGACCAATTATTCTATCGTATTGTCATAGAGAATGGCGAAGTGAAAGATGTGGATATCAAAATTGACCGTGGTGGATGGACAAGCTTATCCGCTCCATTCCTTGCTACTCTAGCGAAGCAAAATGATATTCCCGTTACGCTCGACACCTTGCAAGCGCTCGGACAAAGACTAGGAAGTTACATGGATGGCAAATGGGAGCCAGCAGCAGAAGCTATTATTTCATCTATTGCTTTATATGTTAAATAATAGCGTTGGAGCGTGTTAATTTAACCTGTACATTACATCTCCATTTAACTATCTTCTCTTACTGAATATTTCCATAAGGATATAAGATAATATAGAGTAACCTCTTACACGAAGTATAACGTAAGAGGTTATTTTTTGATCCTTCCAATATTCCATTTTCCTACGCTCGCTGCTGAAGGACGAGCAGGAGAGTAAAAGGGGCAGCGGGCTAGCGCTTTCGCGAGGTCTAAGAACTCGTCAGTTTACAGATGAGATCCGCCGCTTGCATCAATCCATTGTCCGGTTACCCAGCGGCTATCTGATGAGGCAAGAAAAGATGCAATATCTGCAACATCTTCAGGTTCGCCCCATCTTTTAAAGGTTGAAAGTCCAGCAGCAAATTTTTGTCCATTCGGATCCTTTAACGTCCCTGCATTCATCTCTGTATTAATAATACCGGGTTGAATGGCGTTTACTGTAATATTACGGCTTCCGAGCTGCTTAGCTAAGACTTTCGTAAATGTATCGACAGCACCCTTCGATATGCTGTAGGCAAACACACTAGGTGAAGCTACACGTGTCACAAACGATGAGATATTAATGATGCGGCCTCCGTCTTTCAGTCGCGGCAATGCTTGCTGGGTCACAAAAAGTGGTGCTTTGACATTCATGTTCATAACTTCGTCAAAAGACTCTTCTGTTGACTCTTCCAATGTTACGATTTGACCGATTCCCGCATTATTCACCAAAATATCAAAACGATTATTATTTGTGCGCTCTTGAAGTGTTTCATCTAGTGTCGTATATAAGTCTTCAATACCGTTAAGGGTACTTAAATCAGCACCGATCGTAAATGCAGATCCACCACTTTGCTCAATTGTATGAACTACTTCTTGTGCAGCATCTTGTCTTCTTCCATAATGTACGGCAACGAGTGCACCCTCCTGTGCCAGACGTAACGCAATGCCACGACCAATTCCCCGGCTTGCACCGGTTACGACAGCAACCTTACCTTCCAACTTATTCATATCCTCAGCTCCTTGATTTGAATTCAAGTATAGTTTTATCACAAGGAGACGTTTAAAATGTTGCGCTCTCATTCGAAATTTCAAGTTGTTAGCACTGATTGTGATAAGATGAGGTGAACTAACATGAGTATATTCTAGGAAAAGAGAGGAAGCAGAATGAAAAGCATATTGTTTAAGTATTTGACTAAATTTACTTCTCTTAACGAAGAACAACAACAGGCTATCGTTCAAAATATAATGATCGAAGAATATAAAAAAGGAACAGTCCTTCTCAGACAAGGAGATGTTCCTACAAAATGTTATTTTGTATTAAAGGGATGCATAAGGCAGTATGCGATCGATGAAACGGGAAAAGAGGTCACATCGAATTTCTACACGGAAGAGCAGGCCATTTCGATATTCAATCATCACAAACAAGATAAGTCATCCGAGTACTCCATGACATGTCTTGAGGACTCTGCATTGGTCGTCGGAGACCTAGAGGTGGAAAAAGACATGTATAATAAATATACTCAATTAGAATCTATGACACGCAGGATGATAGAGGAAAACTTTGGTCAAGTACAAGATGAATTCGCAGCATTTATCGCCTCCACACCTGAAGAACGGTTCAAAGCGCTATTGCTGAAAAGATCTCATTTAATCGAGCGGGTCCCTCAACATCAATTGGCCAGTTATCTCGGTATTACACCGGAGTCATTAAGTAGAATCAAGAAGCGGGTCTATAAAGATATGCATTAGGCAGAGATCACACCTTTACAATGAGTTTCCCTCCTCTTAATAGCAACCATATGCCAAATCCTAATTCTCCTACAATCATGGGGACAGTAAATGTAAATTTTAGTATCGTCATGATCACATCGAAATGGGGAAAAAACGTGTTACATAGATGAGTGGCAATATAGCCAATTGAAGCAATCAACAATAAGATGCTAATTCCTTTCGGAATGCTGTTCGATTTGAAAGCTAAATAGCCAACAAGCAGTAGATGCCCGCCAAAAATGATTAAACCAATAGACCAGATCGTTTCAAATGCTGTCAAATACAGCATCACATGTGCTTGAAGTTGATCGTTTTTAAATAATGATGAATGGACTGTACTGTTTGTGAGAAGCAGCACCAATATTAAATTCAGGATGGCAATTCCTAATACTGCCGTATAGATAAGACGGAACCATGCACCGAGCAATGAAAGATGGTTATCAATTGGCCTCAGGAACATGTAAAAAGCCCAGGCGACCACTATGTCACAGAACAGGATAATGATCCACCCCAAGATTTCAGCTTTGAAGAGCACATTCGATGATAAGAGGTTATGATATGTGGCGGTGGCATCCCCTTGTACTACGAGGCTTCCATGGACAAACCCATATGAAAAAAAGGCAGCAAGGGTCATGATGAGAAGTGATATGGCAGCAGTCAGAGCCATTTTTCGCTGATCCGTTAGTTCTTTTCTCGAGGAAACCATAATATTACCCCCTAGTTGTTGTGTTGATTCCATTGTAATAGGCGGTTTATGACGGTTCATTGACTTAAGTCAAGGGAACTAATCATTTTAAGGTTCATCCATATCAACAGACTAGGTATAGGGAACCACAGCAAAGTGGAATGAGGCGATTATTTAACCTGTCGAAAGGACAGGAGTGTTTGAGGTAGGGGGAGAAATAAGATAGAACTGAACTGAAAGTTGGGTGGAGATCATGGAACATGTTGAATGGGAGATCACGGTATAAGGCAGTCGAATGCGTTAGTCCGCAAATCAATGAAAGAAAGGTAGTTAATATGGAAAAAGTAAATTATACCATCAGTGAGAGAATGCCTACCGTTTTGGAACATAAGCAGTTATGGGAATCAGTAGGATGGGGAAGTCTTAATACAGAGATGTCAGAGCGATCATTAGCGGCCTCTCTTTATGGGGTTACCGTGACAATAGATGGTGCGCCGATTGGGATGGGACGAATCGTTGGTGATGGAGTATTGTATTTTTATATACAAGATGTTGCTGTACTCCCTTCCTTCCAAGGTCAGGGTGTAGGGAAAGCTATTATGCGGCATTTATTGACATACATTGAGAAGCGTCGTCATGACGACGGGATTGCGTTTATCGGTTTGTTTGCAGCAGAGGGTAAGACTGAATTCTACGAAAAGTTTGGGTTTAAAAATGGTTTCCCGCAGATGACGGGAATGCTTACTGTTCTCGATTAGACCATGATCATTAAAAATAAAGCACTCTTCATACCAGCCGTGGATAACCTGCAGAGCTCTCTATTGGATTTTTTGAGATTTAGGTCTTGAACATTATTTATATAGTTGTAGACTAGGGAAGTAAAGTCTTTGACCGCACAATAACAGTGATGCGGTTGTAATTGAGCAGCTCTTCTCGGAGCCTTAGATTCGACATCCAGAATAACAACATGATTCCTTTCGGGGGCTGCCTTGCGGTAGCTCCATTATTTTATATCGGGGGTGTTATGATGCCTACATAAAGACATCAGCCAACTAGATAGATTAAATTCATTTCAGTACTCCCTCTCTTGCACTTCCCCTTCAAGCGCTGTAGACAATAGCAGATACCCTAATTCAGGCCCCGTATTTGAATGACAGCATACTTCCTAATGATCAATAACTGATTCTGTAGTATAGAAGGTTATTTAAGCAGCAGTCTCTTATTTATACATGAATAAAGGAGATGTCGATTTATGAAAAAGGATCGGTCTTGTTTAAAGTCGTGCATAACTACTGGTATGTTGTTTTTCTTCATCTTGATTATTGGATCTCTGAATCATACGGCTGTATTTACCGCACATGCGCTTGAGAATGGAGTGGCTCAGACACCACCAATGGGATGGAATAGCTGGAACAAATTTCGCTGCGGCGTAAGTGAAACCTTAATTAAACAGATGGCAGATGCTATGGTCACTAGCGGGATGAAGGATGCTGGATACCAATATGTAAATATTGACGACTGCTGGCAAACCTCACGGGATGCATCAGGCAAAATTGTAGCGGATACCGTACGTTTTCCAAGTGGGATGAAGGCGCTTGCAGACTATGTGCATGCCAAGGGATTAAAACTCGGTATTTACACAGATATCGGTTATCAGACATGTGAAGGGCGTCCTGGCAGCCGTGGCTACTATGACCAAGATGCAAGCACGTATGCTGAATGGGGAATCGATTATGTCAAGGTTGACTGGTGTTATGTCGATCCAGCAAGCCACTCAAGCGGGACGAAACCGGATGCGGCAACATGGTATGGCGAATTCCGAAACTCGCTGTTGAACTCCGGAAGAACGATCGCTTACAGCATTTGCAACTGGGGAGAACAGGCACCATGGGTTTGGGGAGCGCAAACAGGAAACTTGTGGCGTACATCAGGAGATATTTATGATCATTGGGACAGTATTACGTCCAATGTCAGCCAAAATCAATTTTTATATTCATACGCTGGTCCTGGTGCATGGAACGACCCTGATATGCTTGAAGTTGGGAATGGGGGGATGACGGATACGGAGCAGCGTTCTCATTTTAGTCTTTGGTCCATTATGGCCGCTCCGCTCATAGCTGGTAACGATATTAGTTCGATGACGCAGGCCACGAAAGATATCCTAATGAACCCTGAAGTTATTGCTGTAAATCAGGACATCCGAGGTTACCAGGGAAGAGTGGTTAAAGAAATTGCCGACGGTGTTACCATCTGGAACAAACGCTTACTGAATGATAACGAAAGAGCAGTTGTACTGTTTAACGGTACTGGTGCTGCAACCAATATTACAGTGAGTTGGAGCGATATTGGATTACTGGCTGGTGGCGCAATGGTTCGTGATTTGTGGGCTAAATCAAACTTAGGGACATTTTCAAACAGCTATACGGCTAACGTTCCGTCGCATGGTGCTGTGATGTTAAAAGTGGTGGGTACTCATGATGTTAACAATACGTCTATTGACGATCCTGCCCCTACAATCACCATTACGAATACGGATGACAGGTTAATTAGCAATTTAAAAATAACGACTGATTTTACGATCAATAACGCTCTGCATACAGACTATGAAGTATTGGATTATTTTGATCAAAAGATTAATCTTGATTTGAATGCAAGAAACGGCTACTGGAACGGTACGGCTTGGGTAGGGAATTTTCTTTCTATGAAGAACATGTCAGCAGGGTTAAAGGAATTAACGATTCATAGACTAGACGGCCGATATATAGGGGGAATGACTGTGACAGTAGAATTCGTCAGCAATGGCGCTGTTTACAAAGATTCGCACTTTGTTGGTGACTTTAATAAAAAGATCAATCTTACTTTAAACGGCAGCGGGGGCAGCTGGAATGGGACGTATTGGCAAGGTGACTTCCTGAAGTAAAATAAATACAGTATGTGTACGAGAACTTCATCATGAGAAACTGTTACGGATTGGGAGGGGTAAAATGATTTACATCGATACTTCAAGATTAATATTACGCGACTGGGAAGGAAGGGATGTAGAGCCCTTTTGTCGACTAAATGCGGATGAAAAAGTGATGACGTATTTCCCTAAAACGTTAACCACGAATGAAACGAATGAATTCTATCACACCATTATATCTGAATTTGAAGCATGTGGATTTGGGTTATATGCTGTGGAGAGCAAGCAGGACAAGGCATTTATCGGGTTTATTGGATTTCATAGGGCCACATTTGATGCTGATTTTACACCTTGCATAGAAATCGGATGGCGCCTGAAAAAAGAGGCTTGGGGGCAAGGACTTGCAACAGAGGGGGCAGCAGCTTGTTTGAAATATGGATTTAACGAATTAGGTTTTAGTGATGTGTATAGCTTTACAGCCGACGTGAATCAGCCCTCCAAAAACGTGATGAAGAAAATAGGAATGCGCTATCTGAAAACGTTCAATCATCCAAGGGTTGAGTCCGCCAGTCCGCTATGCAAACATGTGCTATTTCATGCCAATCCTCATCCTATCCCGTTACGATAACCAGATCACTTTATAACAGATAGCTCTCTAGAATGAGATGGTCTTCGCAATAACAATGGAGATGCAGATACTGAAAGCTCCTGTGCTAGAGGATTACCGCAGTAAACCTCTGCCGCAGGAGCTTCCGACAATAGGAGCTTTAGTCCAACTAACTTACTTTAGCAATGCAAGTGTCGCTTTTATCGCGTTATCAACAAATGCTTGCTGCGGACGAGACTTCAACATGACAGTTAGTCCGATTAACGATAAGATTAGCGCCTGTGATAAGGATCTGGCATCTATATCTGCCTCAAGCTCTCCCGATTGTATGCCTCGTTCAATGGTTTCTTGAAATATGACGGCCAGGTACATTTGGTGCTCCCGGGTCAGTATTTCAAATTTCTCATCATGAGGTGCAAGTTCCACCATCGTATTGATGCAAAAGCAGCCCCGACTGCGATCCACCGCATATTCCTCTGCAACTACATGCTCAAAAAAAGTGAGAAATGCTTCTTTTACAGATGAATGGCTTTGAAGTCTAGCACGCACATCTGAAGCACGGGACATCGTATATTTGCGCAGCGCAGTTTCGAACAATTCTTTCTTATCACCAAAGGCAGAGTATATGCTAGGACGTTGTATGCCCATTCTAGTCGTTAAATCGCTTATTGAGGTTGCCTCATATCCCTTCTCCCAAAATAACTGCATGGCCGCATCCAATACTTTTTCTTCGTCGAATTCTCGGGTTCTTGCCATCATGAATACCTCTCGTTACCGTTTATTCTTCTTCATGGTAAATAAATGTGGTACATAAATAACTTACGCCATTTATGTACTGAACAGTATATTATTATTGTATATTCAGCGGTTATCTTTGTCAAAGACAGATTGATTTATACGCAATATAGATCATTGTGAACGAAATTATAATTAGTGTAACTAAATAAATGTGTTGACACTAATCTGATCGACGCGTTATATTTACTGGGGACCATAACGTACTGATCGGTATGTTATTTTAAAGGAATGGAGGATACAGTGTGCATAAAATCGAGGAGGTCATAGAAAGAGTAGCAGTCAACGCCGATATACAGGCTGATTCTTCACAGGCGCCGCTGAACATGTCTGATTCGAATCACCCTGTTTCAATGTCTTTCTATGTAATTCTTTTGTTTGCAGTTGCTTGTGGCATGTCAGTCGCTAATATCTATTTTGCACAGCCACTTCTTGATCAACTGTCGCGTGAGTTCGGTATCGATTATTCCCTTATTGGTATGGTGATCACCATTACTCAGATCTTTTATGGATTGGGATTGCTGCTGCTAGTACCACTTGGAGATTTACTGAACCAACGCCGCTTGATTATGGGTCAGATGTTACTTTCCATGCTAGCTCTTGTTATCGTTGGAACGGCCTCCACCAGTATAGTGCTGTTCACTGGCATGGCAATGGTGGGACTGCTTGCTGTAGTTACCCAGACAATTGTGGCGTTTGCAGCAAATATGGCTGCTCCGGCCGAACGAGGACGTGTCGTTGGCATCGTTACAAGCGGAATTGTAATCGGCATATTGCTTGCGCGATCCATTGCAGGCATATTGACCGATCTTGCGGGTTGGCGTTCTGTCTATTTGGTTTCAGCTGCGTTAATGTTCTTGATGATCTGTATGTTTTCTAAAGTGCTGCCTCAAGTTGAACGACAAGTGAAATCACTGTCCTACACGCAACTGCTGGGATCGGTATTTAGGTTGTTTGTACAAGAACGGATATTACGTATCCGTTCAGTGCTAGCCCTACTGATCTTTGCTGACTTCAGCATCTTATGGACTTCACTCGTGCTGCCACTTCATGCACCACCCTTATCTCTGACGCACAGTGCAATTGGGGCATTTGGCCTTGCTGGAGTAGCTGGAGCTTTGGCAGCAGCACGGGCAGGAAAGCTGGCTGATCGAGGTTACGGGCAGAAAACAACGGGTATTGCTTTGAGCCTGTTGTTAGTGTCCTGGCTGTTCATCAGTTACACAGAGCAGTCCCTATTCGCTTTAGTGATCGGTATTGTTCTGCTTGACTTGGCTGTGCAGGCGGTACATGTGACGAATCAAACGATGATCCTTCCTTTGCGTGCGGATGCGCGCAGTCGGCTTACTGCTGGGTATATGGTGTTCTATTCTATAGGTAGTGCGGGCGGTTCAATTGCTTCAACCCATATGTATGCTCACTATGGCTGGGGGGGAGTAAGCTTGCTTGGGTTTTCTGTTAGTGCAGCAGCTCTACTATTTTGGGCTATGACTAGTCGTTCTACAGCTGCAGCAACAACATAAAGCTGGTGTCCTACGCTATTCAGATTCAGAAATAAGAGTCGGATGGACAGGTTGCTACTAAGACCTGGTTAATAACTTGAACTAAAGATATACGATATCGAAGTGAATGGTTTTATTCTAGTCCATGTCCATTTAAAAAGAAACTTTAAAGAGGAGAGATGACAGGTGGAAATTGGCATTACTTCGTTTGTAGAAACAAAGCCGGATATTCAGACGGGTGAAGTGATAAGTCATGCACAACGATTGCGTGAGGTGGTAGAGGAAATTGTTCTTGCTGATCAAGTGGGACTTGATGTCTTTGGAATAGGGGAACATCACCGCGAGGATTATGCAGCATCCTCACCAGCAGTTGTACTGGCTGCTGCTGCATCCCAGACCAAACGGATTCGGCTGACCAGTGCTGTTACTGTACTTTCATCGGCTGATCCAGTGCGTGTATTTCAGGATTTTGCAGCACTGGATGGCCTTTCAAATGGGCGCGCAGAAATTATGGCAGGACGAGGTTCCTTTGTTGAATCTTTTCCGTTATTCGGTTACGACCTGAATGACTATGATGCGCTGTTTGACGAGCATTTGGAGCTGCTCCTTAAAATACGCGCATCTGAGAAGGTAACTTGGAAGGGTGGGCATCGGCCAGCGATTAACAATCTGGGTGTATATCCACGGCCTGTTCAGAATCCTTTGCCGATATGGGTTGGCAGCGGGGGAAATCAGGAATCGGCTATCCGTGCAGGATTGCTGGGACTTCCACTGATGTTGGCCATCATAGGCGGAAGCCCGCTGCACTTTGCACCGCTTGTGCAGCTTTATAAGAAGGCGGCCGCACACGCTGGCCATGACGAATCGCGGCTTCAGGTGGGTTCGCATTCGATCGGATTTGTTGCAGAAGATACGGAGCTGGCGGCCGATACATTTTTCCCATCTACCCAAGCAGGTATGAATAAGCTAGGCAAGGAGCGGGGCTGGGCGCACTATGATCGTGCTAGCTTCGATGCCGCGCGCAGCTTTGAAGGCGCATTGTATGTAGGCGATCCGGACACTGTCGCGCAAAAGATTATTCACCTCCGCAAACATGTAGGCATTACTCGCTTTATGCTGTATGTGCCGCTAAGTACGATGCCGCATCACCAAGTGATGAGAGCTATTGAGTTGTTAGGCACTGAGGTTGCGCCTCGGGTTAGAGCGGAAATAGCCAAGTGGGAAGCGGAGACGGAAAATGGAGTTTATATCTAAGGGCTAAATAATAAAATGGCAAGTGATTCGAAAACATATTCTATTGTCGGAGGAATTTACATGAATTTTGAAAGTCGGGTATTACCGGAATTAAAGTTGGCGTTAGCACAATTCCCTGGTTTCCAGTTGGAAGCGAACTTGGAGGGGAGCAGGAGTATGCTGTCCGGTCCTCCTATTGAGGCATCGGAGCATGTAAGTACGACAAGCCGAATGATTAGGGGCGGAGCAGGCGAGATGCTGGTCAAAATTTACGAGCCAGCAAACAGAACGGACGCAAAGCTTCCCGCTATGCTGTGGACACATGGGGGTGGCTATGTGCTGGGTCATCCAGATATGGACGACGTATTGTGTGAACGTTTCGTGCAGGCAGCTCATTGTGTTATTGTATCGGTCGATTATCGACGAGCCCCCGAGCATCCTTACCCGGCAGCCATCGAGGATTGTTATGCCGGCTTGGTGTGGATGACGGACGAAGCAGAATCACTTGGCATCGATGTAGATCGGGTTGCGATTGCCGGTGCAAGCGGGGGTGGCGGCTTGACCGCAGCGCTTGCCCTAATGGCGCGGGATAAAGGCGGGCCCGCTCTTATTTTCCAAATGCCGCTGTATCCGATGATCGACAACCGCAATACGACGGCATCAAGTTATGAAATCACGGCTGACAACGCAACTTGGAACCGGACAAACAATGTGGAAGCTTGGCAGATGTACTTGGGCGCGG
The DNA here is from genome assembly GCF_022346885.1 of Paenibacillus sp. ACRRX. Taxonomy (GTDB): domain Bacteria; phylum Bacillota; class Bacilli; order Paenibacillales; family Paenibacillaceae; genus Paenibacillus_B. Next base: position 3,495 of record NZ_JAKRNK010000016.1, on the reverse strand, counting down.
GTGTCGAAGATCATGAGTTGTCTCCGTACGCGGTGCCATCGAAAGCGGACAGCTTGGCTGGCTTGCCGCCGACCTATACGTGCGTGGGGCAGCTTGATCTGTTCCGAGATGAAACGATCGAATATGTGACGCGCCTTGCACAAGCGGGTGTTGACGTTGAATTTCAGCTGTATCCTGGCTGCTTCCACTGTTTTGAAGTGTTTGTCCCAGAAGCGGAAGTAAGCCAACGCGCTAGTCAAAGCTATGTGGACGCAATGGCTAGAGCGCTTAACCCTTAACTATTTTAAGCGACTGTTCCAACATATTTGTATTCAAGTAAGTTGTTCCGTATATGTACGTGAGTTACGTCTATAAATCAATGACACCTTATGGGAGTGTGGCATGCTCCCAAATAGAAAATCCTTTATTGACCTTCAAAACTGTAATATGCTATGCTGACTGACAATAAGTATCGAAAGGGTGACCAAAAGCCAATGATCTACTAATCCGATTCCACAAAAGAAAAATCGTGATCTTACGGATTTTCTGGATAGGATTAGTGTGGGCTTTTACATATTAACGATAAGATATTTGCTCTTTAACGCGAGCAGTGTATCTTATTGTTTGTATTTCCGCATGTTTGCCTCCTATCCCGTAATTCGTGGATAAGGAGGTTTTTTTGCATTTATAAGCTACGAAGGTGCGGTTGAAGAACATTAGAATTGCTGTACTGCAAGTAAGGAGGATTCGTATGATTACATTAACAAACAATAAAAGAGTACTCTTAATTCTTATGATTAATATATTCATTGTTATGGTGGGGGTAGGGTTAATAACCCCTATTCTGCCAGAACTAATTATTGAATTTGGAGCAAATGGACAATCGATGGGATTATTGGTTGCAGCCTATGGGATTACTCAGTTCTTGCTGTCTCCGAGAACTGGACAATTATCGGATCGATATGGAAGGAAGCCGTTTATCATTGCAGGTGTCATTGTCTTTGCTGTAGCCAAGTTTATATTTGCTATTGGGGATATGTTATGGATGTTGTATGCCTCAAGACTGCTAGAAGGAGTGGCTGCAGCCTTAATGGTTCCGCCAATGATGGCTTATGTAGCTGATATTACAACTACCGAAGATCGGGCTAAAGGAAATAGCATGCTGTCCGCAGCGATGTCCTTCGGATTTGTAATTGGACCTGGACTTGGAGGTTTTCTTGCAGGGTATGGAACGAGAGTACCGCTCTATGTAGCAACTGGTGCGGCGGTTGCTGCAGTTATTTTCTCCATCATTTGTTTACCTGAAAGCTTATCGCAAGAACAGATGAAATCAGCACGAGAAAGGGAGCGGCCCAAAGAATCTATTTTTAAACAGTATGCGAAATCTTTAACATCCAAGTATGCGATGCTCTTTGTGCTCGTTCTGGTGATGACGTTTGGCATCGCTAATTTTGAATCCGTGCTTGGTTTATATGTAACGAATCGTTTTCAGTTTACACCGCAGCATATTGCTATTATTCTAACCACGGGCGCGATTATTGGAGTTGGCATACAGGCATTGATTGTAGCGAAAGTCATTAAGAAGTTTGGCGAACAACAAGTGATAAAAGGATCTCTTCTTTTAACTTCAATTGCTTATATAGTTTTGCTATTGGCAGCAGATTTTTGGAGCATCTTTCTTGTAACCTCATGTATTTTCTTTGCTACGGCTATGCTTCGACCAGCTCTTCATACACAACTCTCTAAAATGGCAGGGAGTGAACAAGGCTATGTGGCCGGTATGAATAATGCCTATATCAGTATAGGAAATATATTGGGTCCGACTCTAGCAGGTTGTTTATTTGATGTGAACATGTTTGCCCCGTTTCTGGCAGGCTGTTGTATTCTATTTGTGGCTTTTCTGATGGCATTAAAATTGAAATAAAGGCACACGCGTAACAAAGAAGTAATGGGAGGGAACGACATATTAGACTTGACTAGTATGTCGTTCCCTAACGACTTATTTAAGCCGGATGCATGAAGAACAATTCCGTTAATTCTTTACATTATATGAAGTTGTGAATGGGACTTGAAATGGGTAGAATGACACTATGGTGATAAAGTAGACGCTATAAGGATGTTTTATTTATCACTCTTTTAGACCGACCTATCGTACATAGATATTTGATGTTGTATTTTAAGTATAATCAAGAGTTCAAATGTAAAAAATAATATAATCAGGACTAGCAGAAAGGAAGCGAAGCGGATGATCAATAAAGTGGGTCAAATTATGGTTTATGTAAACAACCAGGATGAGGCAGTGAAGTTTTGGACAGAAAAAGTAGGATTCAGCGTAATTTCGGAGGAAGATAACGGGCAAGGCTTAAGATGGATTGAAATTGCACCCTCTAAGGAGGCAGCAACAAGCATCGTCCTTCATAATAAGGAGTTCATTGCCAAGATGCAGCCAGAATTAAATTTGGGTACGCCTTCGCTGCTGTTCTTTGCAGATAATCTTGAACAATTATACAAAGAATTCGTGGATAAAAATATTACAGTCGGTGAAATGGTAAGCATGCCTTCTGGTAGAGTATTTAACTTTGCGGATGAGGAGCAAAATTATTTTGCGATTATGGAGAAAAAATAGTTCACTATATTAAAGAAATAGCAATAGCATGAATTAGATACATTAAGAATCCATTTTAGTCGACTTCACTTAAAATGGATTTTTTTATTGTCTAAATGAGCGCTTATCATCGAATGAATTCTAGTTTAGGTGTGATAGGACAAAAGGGCTAACCTTATGTTAATGCCAATCCTTTTTTTACAGGTCGTGTGGCTACTTTTGTTTTGCCCAAGCAGTATGCATATTTCAGTTTCAAGTGATATATTTATATGGTTAAATGTGTTAAATTTATGTTGAGATATAATCCCTTTCACGTCAAATGAATACAGCAGAGAACAGGAGTGGAACGATGAAACTTCACATTACACGTGAATCAAATAGCACGGACAAGCAATACGTGAGGAATGGACTTATTCAATTTAATGCAAAGCATTTCCCAGATCATTTAAAAAGCAGATATGAAGAAGTAAATCTGTTTATCAAAAATGAGGAAGGCCAAGTATGTGGCGGTGTTGTAGGCGAGATCTGCTGGAATTGGTTAGAGGTGCATTATTTATATGTGGATGAAGAACTTCGGAAACAAGGATACGGTAGCAAGTTGATAGCCGAGGTCGAACAGATTGCAAGAGAAAAAAAGTGTGATTTTATTAAACTGGATACGTTAAGCTTTCAAGCGTTGGATTTTTATAAGAGACATGGCTTTGAGGTGTATGGGTCCATTGAGAATGCGGGGACGCACGTACACTACTATATGAAGAAGGACTTGCAATAAGAACCTAATTATTATTGATGGTGTCTAGCTAAGAAATGTGCTGCTCTCATGCCATATTAAAACAGAGCCTGTCTAATAGACAGGTTTTTTGATTCCAATTAATAACAATAAAACATTAAATAGTCTATTATAGAGCTGT
>NZ_JAKRNK010000015.1 GCF_022346885.1 Paenibacillus sp. ACRRX | reverse complement strand
TCCTTAATATTTGTACTATCCGAAAGTTTAAATACAATTTTTTCTTTTGATATACGTGGATCATCAACTTCATATTTATACTCTAAAACGTTATTCTTTCTGTTATAAACAAAACTTACTTTCGCTGTAAAGTCTTCGCTAAAATCTTCAATATTTTTCATTTCCATATCTATATATTGTGAATCTTTAATCAATATCACCTTAGGTATACTTGAATTTTTTTTAAAGTTTCTAATTGAAATATGTTTTAGTTTTCTTAATTCTTTTTCTGATGATAATAACAACATCTCACTAAAATTAATTCCTGATATTGAAACCTCTGTCCCTTCTGAAATATTGCTGGCATCTATTTCATCATAGGAAAATTCTTTTCCCGACCTGATCCAATCAATTTTATATGCTTTATTTTCTGTATTTTTAGTTATAATTTTAACTTCATTTCCTAAAGAGAATGCTGAAAAAATGGCGAGCCCCTTACTTCCTAAAAGCATTTCTCCATCAGGATTTCTAAAATTCCCTTCCCTTTTCTTTCGCGATTCACTAGCAGTTCCTAAATCGGTAATTTCTTCTACTGTAAAGCCCTTTCCATCATCAATTATTTTAACTTCACCAAGAGTAGTATCAATTATTACGGTAACAGCATTCGCCCCCGCGTCAACACCATTTTTTAGCAATTCCGAAACAACTACGAATGGGCTTGTGACATTCCCTAAAACACTTGTTAGATTTTCAGCAGGCAAATTAACTGTGACAGTAGGCATTATTGTTCTCCCCTTATTTTTTTCGTAATATTAATACTGTTTCAGTATTCATTGATGACACTGCACCAAGATTCCCAACCTTGGAAATTCTCCTTGGTATTCTTTTATATGGTATCTCTCTTTTCAGTTTTGCTTCAAGAGTCATATTATTAGAAAGTGTGAATTCACTTGTAATTTCATCTAACTTTATTTCCTTATAATCAACTCGCCTATTTCCTAAAGTTAATATCATTAAATGATTACTCTTTAAAACTCTAATCATTTCTTCTAGTGCTTTAAAATAATCATTAAAAAAAGTGATTACTTTCATTTTTTTCGAATCACTAATACTGTTTAAATACCTACTTAATGTAGGCGTACTACAAATCAATTCTTCTTTTTTTCTACCACCTAAACTCAAATTATCAATAGCAGAATAATTACTTAATAAAGCGTCATCAGATATAGATAAATCAGATCTATCTATCCAAAATAAGCTCAATATCGAAAACTGTCCGTAGGTTACAGTGGTACCGTTATCTCCATATGGTGGGGAAGTACATATTAAATCAATGCTATTAGAATCAATTTTACGCATTTCAAATAAAGAATCTCCTTGAATTATTTTTTTATTAGTAGAAGATTCTGGATGTAAATCATGATGTCTTTCTTTTATGATTTTTATAAAATCACTAATTACCGTATTCTGCATTAAGTTAATTTTTTCTTGTTCTTTTATGTGTAATTTAAAAGTAGAGCTACGGGTGTTACTAAACTTTCTAACAATATCCGAAAAACATGACCAAAAATATAATCTGTTTTTTTCATTTTTTTCTAGTACTATGCTTTCTCTAATTATGGTTAGATCCTTAATAATGTCTTCCCTAAACCATTTGTTAATATTAGGGAAATTCATCGGTTCTATATCTATATTGGTAAATTTATTTATGTTTTTTATGACTTTCTCGATACTGTTATAAATAGTATTGAAGTTTACACCATATAACTTAACCTTAGTTATTAAGTTTGCAAGTGGATTAATATCTATTCCTACAAGATCCATGCCAAACTTATCTCCCTCAACCAGTGTGGTACCCGAACCATGGAAAGGGTCAAATATATTGTCTATATTCCCTTCGAATTCATACAAATCTTCAATCAATTTATGTTGCATGGGTGCCACCATCATTGCAGGGTAATTTGCTATTTTGTGTATTCCATTTGTTTTAAAGTTCTCAAAATCCCAAAAATTCCCTCCGTAACTGTCAAGTTTGTTTTGTATAACGCTCATAAAGGCCCTCCCAATAATCTGAATTAATCAGCAGTAACATCTTTTATCCAGGATAAAACCGTATACATACTTTGTAATGTCTGCATACGTTTTTTTGTACTTGACTTTCTACTCTCAGTATAAACAATATTTAATGAACAGAATTGCTCAATAATCGTCAGTGTATTGGTGATCCCTATTGCTCATAAATCAGTCCAATTTTTATCTGAATTTCATACGAAATCTCCTATTGGCATATTTCGTGTCCAATCTTTCATCTATTGAAACAAAATAAAAGTGATCTTAAGCTAAGATAAAACTATCTATATATATATTACCATAATTCCGATAATAAGTAGTCCAAATTTACTATATAGCTATAACCTACACAATAAGCATGATGTGTTTAATAATAGTGCTTGATCTATTCTCAGGCTTATTTAAGCCGTGCTTTAGTTTAGATATTTGTATTCCCATATCTCGAATAGAGTTCAAGGACTTAGACAACCAACTTCCTTGATCATGAATGAGATTAGCTAATATCTTCTGAATTACACTTTTATATTCTGAAATGCTCTCAGAGTGAATGAACAAAGTTGATAAAGAATATAGTTCTCTTTCTATTTCCAACACATTTATAAGCTTACCATTATGCAAAACAACTTCTGCCCATACATATCGCCTTCTAGTAACACCATCATTTAAATACTTAAATTTTCTTTCACCGCCAGTAGCGGGCAAGATATCTACATGTGCACGTACAGACTTAATATTTTGAACTTTTTCCAATAATTGCAGAGCTTGTATGAATTCATCTAATTCGCCCTGTACTTTTATCTCATGAAGTGGTTTGTGCTCTAGAGCACGCGCTATCTGATGACCACCAATATCTGCAGTAGAACGTTTACCTTCATCGTCTAAGTAATATACTTTGGTATTCTCATCTTCAAATGAACGTTGCTTATCAACATTTTTACGGATTCTTGTAATTTTAGGCTGTAAAGTGTACTCATGACTTTGGTTCTCCATATCTACAATATCAAAATCACTTGTTGTCCCATCGAATTCTTCACTGAGTTCAACTTCCTCATTTTCAGCATATTTACTTTTATTTTTCAGAATGTACTTTTTAGGCTCATTTGAACGTTGATGATTATTTAACTTCGGATGTGTGAATGTAATTTCCTTAAACGGCAATTGCTTATTCAATACACTTAGTATACGTAGAATGGTATATCCATAGGAGTTAGGCTTTACTAATGCTTTCACGGTTATAGACTGTTGAAATGCCCAGTCAAACATCAACTTACCGTTGTTCATATAACAGGGTTTTATACTCTCGAACACTTGCATAATATCAGGATGCGAAACTAACCAAGCTAGATGTAGTAAAAATTCTGGTCGAGTGTATTTGAATTCATAGAGTGAAGTAAATTGGAAATGTATTGTCTGGTCTTCAATTTTGTGATGGAAATATAGCGGAAAGGAATTTGGTTCAAAGATCTGATACAACAAAAATCGATTAGGTGCCAAAATACTTCGGATTACCTCAATTAAAGGGAGTGTATACTTTTCCCCTTCACATGTAACGGTAAAAGATTGTGAAACATCTTCGTCTCTAGCCCCTTGGATTCTCCATTCTTTCTCTGAATAACGCACCGATTGAGGGTTTATCGTAACTTCAATAATTTCGGAATCATCAGGTGAGAAAGCCTTCATTAGATTTCCATCTTGATAATAATGCTGTATAGCTAATAAAGGAAGAGTTCCCCAGTCAACTTCTATACACTTGGTAACTCCGTTAGCTCTAAAGTATGCTCTTATCATCTGCTTGCCATTTCTCTGAATTGGAGAACGAATCCAAATTAATTGCGCCAATTCTCCTTTGAAGAAAGGCCAGTTACCTTGCTTAACTGTTCTATAGCTCATCGGTGCACCATCCTTGTCTTATGTGTGTATATCTTTCAAGAAGTGGTTTTATTTGATGAAAATGATGGGTTTTTATGCCTCCAATTCTTTGAACTTTCCAAAGTAGAACCGGTTCCTGCTGAAGGATTATTTGATCAATAATCCTTTTACATCTTCTAATTTGAAACTGTTGAACACTTTCCGTAATTTCAGCGAGTAATTGTTTCGTCCGTGGCAGGTTATCTAATTTAAGGTTAAGCATTGTTGATTTTCCAAGTTTCCTTGCTAGAATGGATTTGGATATTCGAATAGAAGGGTGATGGTGAAGCAAATAGTTATACAACTCTGTTATCCTTTCAAAATACTCTTCATCCCGCAAATTCCAATTGACTCGATAAGTCTTTTGTGAGTTTATTATATTCTTCTTATTAGATTCCGTCGGGCTGGATCGGTCTGGTTCTGTATTAATAATTTCTTTATCCTTGTTGAAAAATACTTTCTCTTGAGATACATATTTCAATACAGTTTTACTATCTACACCCAACGTTCGCGCAATTGCTCTAATACTCATGGAGGTCGCTCTTAACTGCTGCAACTTATCCATCCATACTGATCCAAATTTTTTAACTCGTCCAATTCGATATCGATTTTGTTCGTTATGGTCAGGACCTTTGCGGGAATATACAAACCCACACGAACATGAGAACGTACCGATGGGATCGCCCGTTTTGTAATCTCTTGAAATTTGAATCTGCGTTATGACGTCATCACTATAATGAGCTGCTGCCTTATTCAAGCAGGGCCAGGGTTCCTGACCAAATATACCCTCTAAACTTCTAATATTCAGTAAACCCTCTACATCCTGACTAAGAAAAGACAACATGAGTAAATGTCGTAAAGGATGGACATGACGCTCACATTTTCTTGTAAGGATCCGAAGCCAATTGTATTCATAATTCATGTCAATTTCAGACTCAAGCTTCTTTAGCAGTGTTAATGGCATCTTTGAAATAAACATATGATGTAACTTCTTCTGTCTGATTGACATAGATGCTGTTACTAAATTTCGCTCCCTTAATAAAAGCAAAAATTTAGTACGTATTTTATCCCGATCCAGCACATCAATTGGTACTTTCATTAGCTGGTCTGCCATTCGCGCAAGTTCAAGTTCGGCCTTAATATCAGGTTCAGAATTATCTGTTGGGTTAATGCTCAAATCCATTACAGTGTGATTAAAGCGAATGAGCGCAATTCGACTACCAGTAGACCATGAAAGAGGGTACTTTCGTAACGCAAATGAATGTTTAGCACAATAGGAAATTCCCTCAAGCTGATGTTGTCGATGGATATACGTTTCTCCATACACTGCAACGTCATCTTGCACACATGCTGGACAATAAAACAAACCTACCTTTTTACAAATGCCACCTGCAACAACTCCTAGCCTTGTATACAGTCCTTGACCTTGACCAGCAACATCACATACAATAAGCTGCTGCTTTTCTCTAGATAAAAAAGGTGCATAGTACGGGTATATTGTATGCTTCTGTAATATCTCTCCAATTGTATAACTATTTCCAATTCGATTTATAAATCCTTCTAAATGAGTGCTTATTCCGGCACTCGGAATAACATTTCTTGATCCGAATACTTCCTCCAACGTATCTTTCAAATCTAGATTTCCAATATAGTAATGATATCTAGCTACTGCTGAGTATAATAATTCATCGGGATAAGGATTGGTAAAGAACGTAAGCAACCTGTTCACTCCTAGCAACTTTAGATTTATTACCATTTTTTCTAAAGTTGCTAGGTTTTAATCGATCTTCAACATCAACTTCCTACTTGATGAAAAAATTCAACTAATGGATCTTTTATATAATACTTTGCCTTAAGTACTTCATATGGGTGCTCCTTCTTTTTCAATGCCTGTTCATATATATTGAGTAAGGGGAGAATAGGTACTTTCACTTTTACTTTGTGTTGCATTTCTTTATAACACTTTGATAGCTCTTCTAAGCATTCCATCTTAAGAAGATCGTAGTTCGTATCAATCGGGTTACGTTCAACTATTTTCTTAACAATGATTTGAATTTCATTTGACTTAAGCGATGAAAACAAGCCTGCTGCAGCTAACTCAACAGCAATGCGTTCACTAATATCCTTCTGTTTATATTCAACAGTGTTAATTCTCTCTTTAAGAGCGTTTCTTACTTTTCCTTCATATTCAATTCCTTGTTTATGCTGGAGCATAAGATCATCCAAATTAACCATTATGTCTTCATATCGAATCATATCTCTAACGTTATTTGTACGAATTGCCTTGATCATCGGCTGAATAATTTTCATATCAACTTTCGCTGTAGTACGTATGTCCAACGGAGTGATCACTTCATTCGGATTATTTTCGTCAAACAACACTCTTTCCTGAGTAAGAATGAACAAGTTAACAGCTATAGCAGTAATCCCTTGGCATTCGTAGTAAAATGTTTTCTTAATTTCATCTGTCAACTCCGTACGCGACTTCAAACATTGAAGCTCCCAAAGTGTCTCAATGAAAAACTCCCATTCTGCACTTTCTTCACTCATTCGATCCCAAACAATAGACCCATCACTTCCTGCGCGACGAGCTTGTCTAAAATTCCCCTTAAATAATTGTTGTGCTTTAGAAGTACCTATTAGTACCGTTGGGATTCCGACAGTATTAGACAGTGTAACAAAAAAGTTTAACATCTCTTCTTGATCATTCTTAGAATTCAATAGGTGTTGAATTTCATCAATAACAAGTACTCCAATGCCATACAAACTCGCTAAAGACGTCATGTGCAATAGCATCGAGGATGTAACTCTCGTCAAATACCCAAACTTATCTAGATATCTAGTACCTAAGATACGATCAATCTCTTCAAAAAAGCTTTTGCATAAAGTTGATAGGTTCCCATCATAAGGACAATCGATTTTCAGCCAAACAATCTGTGTTCGATTCAGAGGTATATCACGATAAAATTCATGCTTTATAACCTGTGGGTACATCTGTAATAATCGTTCTATTGCCGTTGTTTTACCTATTCCAGATATTCCAATAATCGATAAACTATCTGCTGTTGAGCCTATGTAAGTTAATCGATCTTTCATATACAAATGTCCTTGATCTTTCTCATCACGCATCTCTGCAAGAACTCTTAATCGTTCGAGAAAATTAATGTTTAAAGGATTTCTAGCCAAGTATCCTCTACGTATTAACGTGGACAATCTCCGTTCGACTAAAAAGTGAATAGGCAATGGCTGAATAAAACTCTTTACTCGCTTTAGTACATGATAGCGAAGGTTTTCTGGTGATAATCGATCAGAATCAGAAATAATCGGAGTATACATAAAGTGCTCTAACACTTCATCTTCACTAAATATAGGTGGCAGTGCCTCGATAAATGGATTATTTGTATAGTCCTCTAATTCTTGCTCCTTGTACACAGCACGTTCCGCTACAATTTGATAAAGATAGTTATCGTTTTCCAAATTGTTCATCTCGCTTTTTCTTTAGTTTTTCCATTAAACGTGCATTATTAGAACTAGGTACCGATTGTTCGTCCGCTTGTACTCGTTTGCTTAATTTAATAACTTCAGCAGGCTTTTCTCTTATTGAATTTTTTGGTAGCAAATCGAACTTTTCGCGGGATCTTTGAAGTTCCTTTTCGACTTTACGGTTAACTCTAATACCTTTTAGCTTAGAAGCCTTGCTCAATAATCCATTATCATCCTGCTTTTTTTCTGATTCTGCTTGTCTGATTATAGTGGAAATTGCAATGTCCGTATTAATTGTCACTTCACTCTGCTTCGCTTGATCTGCTAACTTTGCCTCCTGAAGCAACTCTCGATAGAACTCTACTTCTTCTAATGCATCTCCTTTATACTCCTCATTTTTCGCCAGTAAATAGCACATATCATATGTTCGACCATTCTGATGAAGAATATATATTTGAGATACATCTCTAGGATCGTAAGCAATTTCTATACTTTTATTTTTTACTTTTAAGTACCACTGCTCCTGAATAGCCTTGTCAGAACTATAGGATAAACCTTTGAACTTAATGCCTGCTCGTGTAATACGAGCATTTCCCTTAGGCAGTAGATTAAGTCGATACACGTTTGGATCGGTAACTATTTGTAATCGACCTTTTTTGTTTTCTTTTCCCCAGTTCCATAAGTGAATAGGAGTTGCGGTCAATCCACTTGTAATCATCCCTTTTTCAAGTGGATATTTCTCAATGATAGTTTGATTATGCTCCAACACTATGTGAATCACTATCTTAGTGAATTCCTTTAAATTAAGCGTAGCATCTAAACGATAATCTCGATCGCCTCTTTGTCTAAACTCTTTCTGGATAGCGCCAGGAGAAGTTCGTTTAATTCTCCCATTCATTGTGCGAAAATGACGTTCAATGATTCCTTTAAGGTCACCTCGATAAGCAGAAGTATTTTCAATTTTAATTCTTAAATTATTTATCAACCCTTCAACTGCGTAGCCCTCAAACTCACCTCGATCAGCTAGTATAATATCTGGTAAGTGTTTTGCTGGCCATTGTGTTTCGTTAATAGGAATCTCATACTTTGAACAATACTCAACTTTATCTGTTATCATATTATCCAGTGCCATCATCGCTCCAACCCATGAAGGACCCTCTAGTCCTACATAAATTCCTGTTACCATTCGTGAGTATACATCAATGACACCGTAAACCACTGGTCGACCAATGATTAATGAACGATCAAACGAACTAACCAAATAGATATCAGCAATTGTCGCATCAACCTGATAACGAGCTCCAGGGCCATCAACTTCACTTAAGGAGTTACTCAGTAAAGGTCTTTTATTTGATTCAAAGTATTTTGTACTTTCTCGAAATAAAATATCTGCTTTATCGTCCTTATTTTTGTTATACCAATAATAAAACTGATGGTATGTAGGTATTCTTGTTCTATCCCATACCTTGAATTTTTTAACACCATTCTCGTAATAAACATCAGAATAAAAATCTCTCAAAAGAAGGTCATAAGTGTCTGCTAAAGATTGTTTTTCCTTTTGTCTGTAATATTTCTTTATAACATGGAAAAACTGAAGTTTAACCTCTTCAGTAATATTGATACCTTGATTACCATCTTGAGATCCGTATTTCCTTGGCCTGCCAACTTTAACATCAGTCAGAACCCTTGTTTTTCCTTTACCGCCAGAGTAAATATAATCTGGTAACAAAGCATTTTTCACTAGACCTCTTTGCCAAAAACGTGTAAAGATACGCTTGATCTTTAACTTATTTGTGTTATGTTGAACAGCTAATTGTTCGATTATTGCTTCTCTTTTCTGCTTTGTTAACAACTCAGATCTATAAGTATTCCAGCCATAACTAACAATATCCCATTCTGAATCACGCTTCATAACGATAGTGGAGGATAAATTTCGGTCATCATAGTTCCTTGCATAAGGATCTGGAATAGGCAGCAAAGTTTCAGCCATAATTTCAGTATCTAGAACAGATATCTCAACTTGTTTTGGCATAGAAGTATCACTGTCCAGATCTACAATATATGCATACGGTGAATTAAGCTCCACAATACGAAATCGATTATTTTTCTCAATATTTATGTACTGGTATACATGATTGAAATAAATCACATCGCGTCCTCCTTACTTGAGTAATCTCGAACAACAGCAAGAATAGAAACAATCTTTCTGATATCAATAGCTTCTTTTAAATCTACCTGAATACATTTTCGAACTAATAGATGCTTGTACAATGAGAATGCCATTCCGATCCTTAATCCAAAGTCTTCTTCAACTTGGTTAAATACTTCCTTTAGTGATAGTGTCTCTCTAAGTAAAAGGTTGATCATATGAATGCTCATATCTATGATTTCAATTTCCTCAAATTCTTGAAACCCTTCTATGTCTTTTAATTCATAGTAACGATGAATCAATGCGATATTTTGAGCTAAATTCTTAGGAATTTCCTCTTCCGTAACGATTCCCCAGTCAATACCTTGACGTTCCCAATACCGTCGCTCAATCTCAAACTTCTCTAAAACACGCTTATCAGCTAAGTCATTCTTATACTTTAAGGTTCTTGCAGTATGAAGTATTTGATCATTTCTTTCTGTGGTCACAATAAAGTCAGTCGTCATAATTATTGGTTCCTGTGTCTTAGGGTGTTTAGGATGGTCAAGGCTAAGTTCCTCTGCAATTAATAATGTATCCTCACCATTCAACGGGTACTGTTCTCGAATATCGACAACATAATCAGAAAACTCTAATATATAAAAATAGTTCCTTTCTAAATCTGAAAGAAACTCATATTGCCGTGGGACTTTGATACCTTTCAAGCGTGTAGAACGACCAAGTGATGATACATCTTGAATCTTTAGCCATGGTTTATAATCGATTCCCTGACCTTGACCCCGACCATCCTTAATTTTCTTTTCAATCGACTCTGTTCTTTTTCGCTTAGCCATTGTAATCACCCCACAAAACAAAATAAAAAAATAGCCCTCAAGGATAATATATCCTCAAGAGCTATTATTATCAAACATTATTATAAATAATCAAACTTTGTTCTAAATTATCAATACTTAATATAAATTATCAAACATTATTTTAAAGCTACAACAATTCTATTACAAGCCCCTTAACCTACTCAACCGTCACACTTTTCGCCAAGTTCCGCGGCTTATCTACGTCGTTGCCGCGAGCTAGCGATGCATAATATGAGATCAGTTGCAACGGAATAACCGACAATGCCGGGCTTAAATGTGAAAGTGTTGTCGGCAGCACAAACGTGCCATCTACCGCTTTCGACACAAGCTCAGCGTGAGCTTTGTCGGTTACGGCGTATACAACACCGCCCCTTGCTTTCACTTCCTTGATGTTGCTAATCATCTTCTCCACCAACGAAGATTGAGTGACCAACGCGATCACCGGAATCCCCTCTTCAATCAACGCAAGTGTACCATGCTTTAACTCACCAGCAGCGTAAGCCTCAGAGTGTATATAGGATATCTCCTTCAGCTTCAATGAGCCTTCCATGGCTACCGCATAATCAACGCCGCGACCGATAAAGAACATATTATCGTGTGTGGCCATTTCTTCCGCGACCCGCTTCAGCTCATCAGCTTGAGCAAGGATACTTTCTACCTGTTCAGGCAGTGCTTCAATCGCAGCAAGCTGATGGCGCAGTTCAGCAGTTTCTATGCGCCCTGTCGCCTCTGCCCAATACAAGCTCAACAGCATAAACGCAATCAATTGTGACGTATATGCTTTCGTAGACGCAACCGCAATCTCCGGTCCTGCCCACGTCACAATGGTGTCATCTGCTTCACGCGCGACAGAGCTGCCAACTACGTTCGTGATCGCAAGCACCGCAGCACCGCAGCGCTTCGCTTCACGGAGTGCAGCAAGCGTATCTGCTGTCTCGCCAGACTGGCTGACCACGATAACTAGCGTCTCTGGCGTAATGATCGGATTCCGATAACGGTACTCGGATGCAACATCCGTCTCTACTGGAATCCGGATCGCTTGCTCGATCAATGTGCGTCCGACCAAGCCCGCGTGATAAGCCGTTCCGCAAGCGACAATATGCACGTTACGAATTTCCCGCAGGCGTTCATTTGTCAGCACCTTCAGCTCCGTCAATTTGACACCGTTCAAACCTTCCTGCAAACGACCACGCATTGTGTCGCGATATGCCTTCGGCTGTTCGTGAATTTCCTTCAGCATGAAGTGGTCATATCCGCTCTTTTCCGCAGTCATCGAATCCCAATCGACAACAATCATTTCCCGAGAAATACTGTTGCCTTCAATCGTCATCAATTCGACAGCTTCCCTAGTCAATACAGCCATCTCATTGTCGTTTAATATATACACGCGGCGTGTATATTGTAAAATGGCCGGTATATCCGAACCAATAAAATTCTCGCCCTCTCCGATCCCAATAACAAGCGGGCTGGCACAACGAACTGCCACAAGTCGATCCGGCTCATACTCGGTAAGCACACCCAGTGCAAATGCCCCACGAATGTGAGTAATTGCGCGCTGTACCGCCTTAACGATATCACCATCGTATTCACGGGCAATCAGGTGAGAAATGACCTCCGTATCCGTCTCTGATATGAAGGGCACGCCTTGTGCCATCAATTCCTCTTTCAGTTCCATATAGTTCTCAATAATGCCATTATGAACAACTGAAAATTTCATTGTCGCATCTGTATGGGGATGTGAGTTCTCATCCGATGGTTTGCCATGTGTCGCCCAACGCGTATGACCAATACCAACTCCACCTGCAAGTGGCTCATCCTCTAAGCGCGTCGCGAGATTCGCCAATCTTCCTTGCGCCTTACGAATCTGTAGTCCTTCATTGGTAAACACGGCAATACCAGCCGAATCATAACCACGGTACTCCAACTTGCTTAATCCATCCAACAGTACTTCCTGCGAATTACGAGTTCCAATATATCCGACAATACCACACATAGTAAATAGCCTCCGATTATGTGTCTGCGCTCAGCAGCGCAATCGAATCGTTAGCCTGTCTGTTGGTCCTTATCCATCCAGATTAATGGCGCTCCATCAGACTGGAATCCTTATGCTGTTATCTTTATTACTCATGACCAAATAAAGCACTTGTCATGCTCAAAGGTCAACCTTCATCTGTTCCAGTCTGACAAAAACGAACATGGACACCGGAACCTGTCATATAGGCATATTTAAATATAGCGTCATCGACTGACACATTCGCCCTTTACACATCGTCCACCTGTTCCACCACTAAGGCATAGACAGCACCACCAAACAGAACGGCCCTTCCCCACAGGAAGTCCGCTTCGATTCATATTAGGCGCGTTTATGCAAGGCAGACCATTTAGTTTAGTAAATTATTAATCCTATATAAATGATTCCTTCGCGTATATGTGAACATACTTAATCACCAAGATCGAGCGCGTTGTCCAACAAGTTGCCTCATTGATTTCCGCTATCTCGTTACGGTGCCGGTGGCACACCGGGAGGTCCCCGCCGAACAGGTTCGAACACCTCCACCTCGTCCACTTGTCGCTGGTTGCCGTCCGTAGCGTACAAGTGCTGGCGCTTATATGGCAAAGCTTATCCTGCGATAAGCCTTCTAATATGCAGTACAACCCTACCTTTCTATAAATGAATAGGTATTACTTACTCCGACCATCGTCCGGCTTCTTGACTTGGAACAAGGCTGACACGGCAGTTCATCTCATGCTCCCGATAGGCGGAATATGCTCTATTATATGCAACCCGCTCCCGAATGGCAATACACAAGCTAAAAAAGCTGTATCCCTCTTAGCACTACAACCAAGAGAAATACAGCTTTTCAAATAATAATGATAAATTATTGCAATTCGTTAATGACTACATCTGCAATCCGTTTCACGTAAGCTTCCACGACATCCGCCTCAGGTCCCTCTGCCATAACGCGGATGAGTGATTCCGTACCAGATGGGCGTACCAATACACGGCCGTTATCTCCTAGCTCTGCTTCTACAGCGGCAATAGCCTCTTCGATAGCGGCGTTGCCCGCATACTTACTCTTGTCACCTACGCGGACATTAACAAGCACCTGAGGATACTTACGCATCATAGACTTCGCTTGAGACAACGATCTGCTACTGCTCACTAATGTATCGACCAATTGAATGCCGGATAACATACCGTCTCCAGTCGTTCCGTGATCAAGGAAGATGATATGGCCGGATTGTTCACCACCAAGCGTGTAACCACCGCGTCGCATCTCCTCCATGACATACCGGTCGCCAACTGCCGTCTTGGCAGACCTTAATTCATACTTTTCCGTCGCTTTGTAGAAGCCAATATTACTCATGACCGTAGAGACAATTGTGCTTGCAGGAAGGCGACCTTCACGGTTCATCGCATCACCGCAGATCAACAATAGGTGGTCTCCGTCCACTTCCTCACCCAATTCATCAATCGCAATCAGGCGATCAGCATCACCGTCAAACGCCAAGCCAAGATTCGCCTTATGGCGAACCACTTCCTCACGCAAGCGCTCAGGGTGCGTCGAACCACAGTGGTCGTTGATATTTAACCCATTCGGCTCTGCGGCTATTGTAATGATCTCTGCTCCTAAATCACGGAACAACTGCGGTGCAAGCTCGTATGCTGCACCATGTGCACAATCCAGCACAATTCGGAGTCCTTCGAATGAATTTTTGACTGTTGTCTTCAAATACTTCGAATACTCCCACTTCAAGTCTGTATTCACGGTAACTGTGCCTAATCCTTCACCAACAGGGCGAGGCAGCTCATCTGCTGCCGCATCAATCAGCGCTTCAATCTCCAGTTCCGTCTCATCAAGAAGCTTGAAACCATCGCGTCCAAAGAACTTAATGCCATTGTCCTCAACAGGGTTGTGGGAGGCCGAGATCATAACCCCTGCATCCACACCCAGTGTGCGCGTTAAGTATGCAACAGCTGGCGTTGACAGTACCCCCAACTGAATAACATCTGCACCTATTGAGAGCAGACCTGCTGTTAAGGAAGCCTCCAACATACGTCCGGAGATGCGTGTATCCATCCCAATTAACACCTTAGGTTTCGTTACTTCCTTTGTTAGCACATATCCTCCGCAGCGGCCGATCTTATAGGCTAACTCTGCGGTTAATTCTTTATTTGCAACGCCACGAACGCCGTCTGTACCAAAATATTTCCCCATATGGATAATCCCCTTCTAATTCATACTATTCTGACCCAAGATGCTTAACATATTTAACGCAAATCAAACCTGCATGGTGCCTGATCTTTTTATCTGTCTGTATATCTGTCTTTTTAAATATCTTTTTCTGTCTTATATATTAAATTCCATCACGTATATCTGGATGTCAGCCTTCTGGATGATCTTGTCCACCAGAATGCTCATTCTCATGGTTGTCTGTTTCCCTGACACTTCCCCCTGGCGTTGGGCGATCTCCCTCCGGCTGTTGGCCATCGGTTGTCGGATTAGGCGGCGTTACCGGATCAGTCGTGGTCGGTACATCCTTATCCTTAATCTCAATTGTCGCCGTATATCTCTCTCCATCCGCCAGACGGACAAATCGCGGCAGATTAACCTGCAACGTGACCGCATGCTTACCTGGAGGCAAATCATTGATGTTGGCAATCAGTTGAATGTCCTCCACTGTCAATGCGTCCACTACGCTTGGTGAGCCAACTACTGTTACGTTGAACTTACGGGAAGCCGGTTCCGTAATATTAGTAATCAGCTTATCGTTGACGCCAGTAAGTGCGATCGGTACGTCTCCGATGACCCGCTTCTTATCTTGAGCAATGGTCACCTTAACAAGTATCGTACTTGGCTCCATTTTCTCAATGTTTGGCGGCGACGTCAACTTGACATTTACGTTATAGGTACCCGGTGCCGCGAAGGTTGAGACATCCAATTGCGGAACATCATAGAACTCAATGGAGTCGAGCGCAGCTTGAGGTCCATATAAAGTAACCTGATTCACGTTAGGTTCCAGCGCAGCAACCGACAATCCAGCAGGCAAGTTTCCTCTGACGTTCAACTGGAGTGGAACGGTCTTAAACGGCTTCGTAATCGGGATCTCAACCTCTACGACTGATGGCGTGATAATCGCATTCTTGACCTCACGTCCCGCTGCATCAAAAGCCGTCAGCTTTACTTGTTTATGGAGAACCGACTCGTTAGCCTTGTGAATATCAACTATGGCACTGACTGACTTGATCTCCTGCATGCGGGAAGTAGGCAGCGTCACATGAACGCGGTTGGATGGCCTTACAATCGGTGTTCCTGCCTTGTAACCGTCCGCTGGTTTGCCCTCCGTCTTAATCAATACTTCATACTGCTTCGTCTGTACCTCTTCCAACACCACCGTAACGGAAGAAGGCTGCATAGAACGCATGTCTACTCCAAGCGGCACTTCATATTTCAAAGGGATACTATGCTTGCCAGGACCGTATCCTGTCAGATCAAGCACTACTTTATAATCTTCAGGCAGTGCGGAAGCGATGGTTGTACGCTTTCCGCTTACTTGAATGCGGACATCGCTAGGACTCATGCTGCGCATCGCCAACTGTTGATCATCTAATCCAATCGTATTTATTTTAACAGAATCAATCCAGCGGGTTTCAAATAAAGATTGCTGTGTCACCGTGTTCGGATCTTCCTTATGTACAACAGCAAACAACAATACTCCGAGCACAAGTGCGATAATCTTGGCTGCTGTATTGTTCATCAGCCACTTATCCATTTTGCTCACCCTTCCGCTTCCAGAACATACGCAGTTCTTTCTTTACTTTCGGCTTCAGTTCTCCGAACAGCTTCGAAATGAGCGATTCTTCCTTGATATCGCGAACTACCTGTCCGTTTAACGCCAGTGATACTTGTCCCGTCTCTTCCGAGACAATGATGGAAATGGCGTCTCCGACCTCACTTATGCCGATCCCGGCCCTGTGCCTTGTACCCAGTTCTTTGCTAATAAAAGGATTCTCCGATAACGGCAAATAGCAGGCGGCTGCAGCAATCGTATCACCACGAACTATAACAGCCCCATCATGAAGTGGTGTATTTGGAATAAAGATATTAATGAGCAGCTCCGAGCTCATTTGAGAGTGCATCGCAATACCGGACTCAATATATTCATTTAGACCTGTATTACGTTCAAACACAATTAATGCCCCTATTTTTCGACGTGACATATAATTGACTGCCTTAATTAACTCTCCAATAACACGCCCAGTCTCATCCAGCTCAGAATTGGAGCGGCCGCCAAATAACTTGCCTCGCCCGAGCTGCTCCAGCGCTCTGCGCAGCTCCGGCTGAAATATAATAACAATTGCCAATACCCCAAAGGTAAACATCTGGTTCATCAGCCACTTCAGTGTATACAAATCAAACCAGGTACTGATTGCCCAGGTTAATACAAGCACAAATATACCCTTGAGCAATTGTACCGCCCGTGTTCCACGGATTAGAACAAGTAATTTATAAATTACGTAACTAACGATTACAATGTCAATGACGTCCTTGATAGCGTCTTTCCAACTCATGTCTGCGAAATAATTCATGAAGGTACCCCCGGAGTTCCCTATAAGATCAGCCTTCTCTATATGTATAACTATAACCTTTTCGTCAGCTGGACGCAAAATTCCTGCTCTGTACACAAAAAACTCTCCCGCCAAAAACACGAGAGAGCAGTCATAAACTTTTAACCTCAATCCGCTCCACCTTACGGTGCAGTTGCATTACCTGGGAACAGACTTGAGATTTGATACCAGATCCAGCTCATAGCTTCATCTATTTGCTGTACCGATCCGGTGATGTGCGCCGTAGACGCCTGATATACTTTACCGTCAACAACAGTCACATTCCCTTCCACTTCACCATAAACCTCAGCGAGGCCATTATGAATGGTTAGGTCTCCTTTAACCACTTTGCCGTTCGGAACGATGACCTTGTTATCTTGAATGACAACTCCGTCGAGTTGTTGGCCTTTCACGAGCAATTGCTTATCAGCATTCCACATGCTTAGCGCACTCGTCATCATCACAAGTACGAAAACAGCGGCAACGGTTATGGCCGGATGGCGTCTCACCCACTTAAACATCGCGCTTTGCTTCTTAGGCTTCGGGATCACGCTCATAATACGTTCGGTCAATTCATCCGTTGTCGGCTGCAAACGATGATTGAATCCGTACAGCAGCTGTTCCGTTTCTTCCAACTGACGGAACCGCTCACGGCAAGCCGGGCATGCAAGCATGTGCTCTTTCAAGTCTAATGCGCATGATCGCTCCAGATCGTCATCCAGTAAGTTGTGCATCAATGAGACGGCTTGTTTGCAATCCATTTGAGCCAAATCCTTTCATCAGGTGTTCAAACGAAAGTTCAAGCTCACCTTGTCCGGATGTCCGCACAAAGACACAGCAAAGAACTTTTGTTGTTATACGATACGTCACGCACATCAAATCGTTTCAAAGTTTTAACCTGTTATTTATTTCATATTTTGCGTTCGAGCTTCTTACGCAAAAATTCGCGCCCACGATGTACTCGTGTTTTGATAGTCGTGACCGGCATATTCAACACATCACTTATCTCTTGAAGGGACATATCCTGCAAATACCTCAGGACCATAACCGACTTGTATTTGGCAGGCAGGCTGTCAATCGCTTCATGGATCATTCGCTGCGTCTCACTGACAAGCAAATATGTCTCTGGCGTCCTGTCATCGCTAGGAATCATGGAATAGCCATCAACACCCTCTTGGTCGTTCATTTCTGCATCTAGAGAGTAGCTTGGCTTTCGTTTTCGCAAACGATCGATACACAGATTCGTCCCAATCCGATAGATCCATGTCGAAAATTTCTGATTCTCATCATATCGATCCAAATTGCGATATACCCGCAAAAACGTATCCTGTACAACATCCTCCGCTTCATGCCTGTTGCTTAGCATACGATAAGCGAGGTGAAAGATCTTGTCTTTATACAGTTCGACTATCTCGGCAAACGCGCTTGTATCCCCCTTGCGGGCTAACATAGCAAGTCGTTTCTCTAACGTATCCACCAACAGTCTCCCTCCGTCCTCACTGCTCATGATCGACCGTAATTCGTTTTGCTTTCTGCTCTGCAATGACGATACCGGCCAAAATAAGCAGGATTCCAAGCCATTGGAGCAACGTAACCTGTTCGTGAAGCAGCACATATGCCACAACCGTGACAACAGGCAGCTCCATCGCACATATCATGGAAGCCAGGCTGCTTCCAATGCGCGGGATGCCTATATTAAAGGTAACTGTCGGAATAATATGGGATAACGATCCCAACAGTAATCCCCATAACAATAAGTGTCCCACGTCAGGTGGCAATTCCATACCAACCGCAATAAACGGCACATAAATACCGTAAATAACAGGCAAAGTTCCCGTCATCATCATCGCTGAACGCATGACCGGATCATGATGGGTCTGAATTTTGCCAGTTAAATATAAGAATAAACTATAAGTTATGGCTGATGCTAGTCCAAGTACTATTCCGGCAAATGTAAACCTCTCCAGGTTGTCAGACGTGATCCCTACAGCTAATACGGTGCCTAGCAGTACAATAAATATGGATAACCACTGATAACGATTAGGCCAAGTTCTGTGTGTCACACATTCCATAACCAACGTTATCCATGTAAATTGAAACAATAAAATAATCGCAAGCGATGCATCAAGCTGCTGAAGTGCACTGTTATAAAATATGGTGGTCAATGAAAGACCAAATATCCCAACAAACAATAGCTTCCATCCACCATGGGCAAATGGATTACGCCATGTATGCGGGCGTAGAAGCACCATAATCCATAGCACAGCCGCCCCTACAGAAATCTGACTTATAGTAACTTGAGCCGTCGAATACCCTTCTGCAAAAGCAAGCTTTACGATTGATGATACAAATCCGTAGCTAGATGCCCCTATAAGCACAAAGATGACGGAGAGCCAATACATGGCACTCTTTTTCATGGATGCACAACTCCTTTTATCAGTGACACAGGAAAGTCGAGCCCTGCATAGCAAGACTCGACTGCATCATAGCTGCACTTTATGTTCACGGTTGACCGATTCAAGATCTACAGGTGTAATACACTAAGCACACTCCCAATAGATACAATCAGCCTGTGTTTCGGAGACCCGAAGCAATCCCGTTAATGGTCAACAACACCTCGCGCAGAAGCTCTGGATCATCCTGCTCCTGTTCGCGAAGCTGACGTAATTCTGTTAGTAGTTGAACCTGCATATAACTTAGCGGGTCAACGTAAGGATTACGCAGCTTAATCGATTCTTGAATAACTGGCACATTATCAAGAATCTCTTGCTGACCTGTAATTTCCAGCAGCAGCTTTGAAGTGAGGTCGTACTCTTCTTGAATACACTTGAATATGCGCTCACGGATTGTGTCGTCTTTAACCATCGCGGCATACTCCTTAGCAATGATTAGATCCGCCTTGGCCAATGCCATTTGCAAATTATCAATCATGCTGCCAAAGAATGAGTAGTGCTCATACATATGACGGAGCGTGTCCATATTCTCCGCCTTGTTCTGGTAGAACGATTGCAGCGCTGTTCCAGCTGCATACCATGCAGGAAGCAAGTAACGACTTTGCGTCCATGAGAATACCCACGGGATCGCACGCAAATCTTCGAAGCGGTCGCTATTCTTGCGTTTGGAAGGCCTTGAACCGATATTTAGCTCGCCAATCTCCGGCAGCGGAGTCGACTCTTTAAAATAGGTCAGGAAGTCAGGATCACGGAAGATAAGATCCTGGTACTTCTGCTGTGCATCCTTTGAGATGTCAGCCATCCATTCTTCCCACTTCGGCTCACACGCTTCTCCCTGAGAGGAGCGTGCCATCACAGCCGCTTGCAGCAGAGCTGATGTGGCCTGCTCTAAACTGCGGTAAGCTATACCTTGCATGGAGTAACGGGAAGATAGTACTTCCCCTTGTTCGGTGATCTTGATGCCTCCACCAATCGTATGCGGCGGCTGTGCCAGTATGCTGCGATTAAGCGGCATACCTCCGCGACCGAGAGCTCCTCCGCGGCCGTGGAAGAACTTCAGCTTGATATCATAATCTTGTGCCACTTTCGTTAAATCATTAAGCGCTACGCGCAGCTCCCAGTTGGCAGTCAACATTCCGCCGTCCTTGTTACTGTCAGAATAACCAAGCATGATCTCTTGCAGGTTGTTCATCGCGTGTATCGCTTGACGGTAAACCGGCAACTCGAATAAGCTCTTCATAATGCCAGGCGCCTCATGCAGATCCTCAATCGTTTCAAATAGAGGTACTGCCTGTAATGTACAGTGTACGGTTCCGTCTGAATTCTTGCGGAATAAGCCTACTTCTTTCGAGAGCAGCATCACCTCTAGCACATCACTCGCACCCTGCGCCATACTGATCAAGTAACTCGTAATACAGTTAACCCCGAATTCCTGCTGTGCCTCAAACACTATACGATACACATCAAGACATTCTTTTGTTGCTTCACTGTAACGAATGTAAGGCGATGTTAACGGTCGTGGGTCGTTCAGAAGCTGATTTAACAACACGATCTTTTCTTGTTCTGGCAATGAGCTGTAATCATCTACAATATTCATGTTGGCCAGAATTTCAGTCATAGCATTCTCATGTTCCTTGCTATGTTGACGAATATCCAATGTAGCCATATGGAAGCCGAACAATTCAGCTTGTCGGATTAATTTCTTAATGTGCGTATCTGCCGCGTAATCCGCGAAATGATGGCGCAAGCTGCGATTAATGATGGATAGATCATCAATAAACTCAGTAACCGAGTTATATCGTTGGCTTGTACCCTTTGTTTCATCGACCAGCACATTGCGCAGCTTCTCTAACATATAGGACAGCTTGACACGATAAGGTTCCTTGTCGTTTAACCAAGCAGGAACATATTTTAAAGTGACTCGCTGCTTGTCAGATGCAATTGATTGAACTAACTCATCGCTTACTTGCACAATCGTTGTACTGAAGCTTAATGAACGCATTATCTCTTTCATACGTTCTTCATACTTTCGAATTGCTAAGCTGCGATGCATCTCAAGTGTCTCCCAGGTAACGGAAGCAACAACAGATGGGTTCCCGTCACGGTCTCCACCAATCCACGAGCCAAAGCGAAGGTAAGTTGGAACATGCCAACTACGACTGGCATAATATTTATCAAGGCAGCGTTCAAGCTCATGATATACATCCGGAAGTACATCAAATAACGTCTCGTTGAAAAAATACAAACCGTTACGCACTTCATCGATGACGGTAGGCTTGCGATCGCGCAGCTCGTCAGTCTGCCACAAAGTGATAACCTCGTTAAGTAACTGATCACGCAGTTGCTGACGTTCCCGGTACGTAAGCGTTGGGTTGTCCAATTGCATAACATCGTTTGCAATCCGCTTATTAATATCCAATATGGCACGACGCATCGCTTCCGTTGGATGGGCCGTCATAACCAGTTCTAAAGAAATGCTGGACAGAATCTCCTCCAGATCTTCTACCGCCAATTTACGTTCCTTAAACTCAAGGATAATACTTTCAATTGAACCTGGTTGAACCGTCTCTCCCGCAGATCGTTCATAATCGCGCTTACGACGAATACGATGATTCTGTTCTG
Organism: Paenibacillus sp. ACRRX; assembly: GCF_022346885.1. Lineage (GTDB taxonomy): Bacteria > Bacillota > Bacilli > Paenibacillales > Paenibacillaceae > Paenibacillus_B. The sequence goes on along the minus strand of NZ_JAKRNK010000015.1, from coordinate 33,711 downwards.
CGATATTCACAAGCTGAAAATAAATAGCGAAAGCTCGAATTACTTGGTGACGAATTTCAGGATTTAACGTGTTGATGAGCTGCTTAAATTCATCGTACAACTCCGGCAAAAATACGGCACGCAGTGATTTACTTAATTCACGAATCTTCTCCACGATATTCAGCAACTCATTGCCGCCCTGATGGACGAGCACTTCGCCAAGGATATTCCCAAGGAATCGAACGTCTCGCCGCAACAGGTTGTTGGAATTCGCTTTGTTTGCGGTTAACGTTAAGTCAGTCATTCGTCTCCCCCTCTTATCCAACCCAGTTTGCACTGTTTTTTAGACTTTCTTACCATCATACTACAATCTGTGGCGAAAATCTTTACTTTTATTTGAAAAATCAAACCTGGTTTCATGACACTTTAGGAACGTGCTAAATTCCTATTTCCCCTGCTGTTCGTCTTTGTACAGCGCCTTTTCCTCGTTGTTTCCTTGTAACTATCATCGTATGTTATTTATGAACAAACGATGCATTTATTGAATTGGTAATCATTATATTTCACGTCTGGTAAGCGCATTCATTTTGCATTAAACGTACAAATTAGGAGGAATGTATTCCGAGGAAATACAATCTGAGCATACCCATTTGAGATTAATATGATTTGCAGTTGATTGGGGCTTTTGACAGCACATTGGATCTTCATCGATCAATTATGAATTTTCTTACTCCATCATTGTACAGTTAAAGTTAACAAGCAGATCATTCAAATCTGCACTGATAACCTCATACTAAAAGATAAAATAAGGGTAATATCAAGGGGAGCGAATCTTGTCTGGATACTAATCATAATAAAAAAAGCCACCTAGTAAGGTGGCATCACTGTAAAATATGGAGCGGGTGATGGGAATCGAACCCACGCTATTAGCTTGGAAGGCTAAAGTTCTACCATTGAACTACACCCGCATATAGATGGTCGGGACGACACGATTTGAACATGCGACCCCTTGGTCCCAAACCAAGTGCTCTACCAAGCTGAGCTACGTCCCGACATCAGTATGAAAATGGCGCGCCCTGAGAGATTCGAACTCCCGACCTTTTGATTCGTAGTCAAACACTCTATCCAGCTGAGCTAAGGGCGCAAATATTATGGAGCGGACAACGGGATTCGAACCCGCGACCCTCGCCTTGGCAAGGCGATACTCTACCACTGAGCTATGTCCGCAATATGTATTAGGTTAGATTTAGATCACACTCAAATATTATATCATGTTCTTTACTAAAAAGCAATATTAACATCATTGAGTATAAATGGAGCGGGTGATGGGAATCGAACCCACGCTATTAGCTTGGAAGGCTAAAGTTCTACCATTGAACTACACCCGCATATAGATGGTCGGGACGACACGATTTGAACATGCGACCCCTTGGTCCCAAACCAAGTGCTCTACCAAGCTGAGCTACGTCCCGACATTAGTATGAAAATGGCGCGCCCTGAGAGATTCGAACTCCCGACCTTTTGATTCGTAGTCAAACACTCTATCCAGCTGAGCTAAGGGCGCAAATGTTATGGAGCGGACAACGGGATTCGAACCCGCGACCCTCGCCTTGGCAAGGCGATACTCTACCACTGAGCTATGTCCGCATTGTGATCTCGACTTTCCTTACCGGAGAGGCGACAAGAAATAATATATCATAACAAAAATAAAAAAGCAACACTATTTGTTTCACCATATTATGGTTAATTATCTAGCCTCAAAGTGGGATTAATTAATGGTTACGTAAACATAGCCAATAATTTGGATAAAATAAAAATAATATCAGTATGTCGATTATTATAATCAACATACTGATATTTATCATTAATTACTTGCTTGTAGAGAATGTAGGCCTAACCGATTTATTATTGATATAATCAATTTCATCGGCTAATTTTTCTGCTATCCTATCTACTGCAGGCGAATTCATCATATCTGCATGTTTACCTTCTACATAATAAGTTTCCATACTTCCTGTCAACACTTCATTCCAATCGTGTAGCAGATCTTCCCCTTCTTGTGCTTTGAAATACACAACTTTACTGTTATATTTTACTGCTTCATAACTACATAAAAGCTGCATGTTATACCTATAAGTATCAATGATTCGTTCAATGCTACTTATTTCAGAGTCTTCCGGCAGCATTTCACTTCTTTTAGCCTGATCTAGAATGTTCTGATATCTATTTTGAATAGTCCGTTCTTCAAAAACATCCACTATCGGCGAGGGTTGATCAGACATCAATTCTTCGAGTTCCAAAATAGCTGCTTCCTCTGAGAATTCATACCGGTTCCCTTTAGCCAGCATCGTATCCATAAGCACAAGAAGACTCACAGACTCTCCTCTTTGCTCTAACTTACAAGCGAGGTCATATGCAATAGCTCCACCTAATGACCAGCCCCCAAGCATGTAAGGACCATTAGGCTGCACCTTTTTAATTTCATCTAAATAAAAATCCACTATTTCTTCCAAGCCTAAGTCTACACCCTCATTCTCTAAGAATGGGGATTGTATACCATAAAACGAACACTTGCCTTTCAACAACTTAGCTAGCTGGTTATAACAATAAATATTTCCCCCAGCTGGATGGATACAGAAAAATGGTTGTTGTGTTGTTGTTGACATATTAATCATAATTTCAGATGTGTTGCAGTCTTCAAATCTTTCCTGACGGATTAGCCTCGCCAATTTTTCGATTGTTGAATTTTGGAAGAAAGTTAACACCTGTAAAGATGCGCCCCAATGATTATGAATTTTAGATAATAACTTAATTGCCATCAAGGAATGGCCACCCAACTCAAAAAAATCATTTTTAATTGTGATATTCTCATGAGGCAGCAGTTCTTTCCACATCTGAACCAGTTGATACTCTATACTATCTCGAGGATTAATTGATTTGTTGCTTGTTGCATTTACTTCTGATTTATAATGACTCAAAGCATTTCGGTCGATCTTATTGTTTGGTGTCAATGGCATAACACTCACACTTACAAAGAGACCAGGAACCATATGACTCGGCAAACGTTCGACCAGATATTTCCTCCATGACTTTACATCTCCACTTCCAGTCACATATGCGATTAACTGCTTATCCCCTTCCTCAGTCTCCTCGGCTAGTACGACAGCTTGCGAAATATCGGGATGAAGGTTTAGGACAGCCTCAATTTCACCTAGCTCTATTCGAAAACCTCTGATTTTTAGTTGACTATCCGTTCGCCCGATATATTCTATACTTCCATCAGACCTATATTTCACTAAATCTCCTGTGCGATAAATACGATCATAGAGACTACGATTGAACGGGTTCTTAATAAATCGTTCTCCAGTCGCATCTGGACGGTTCAAATAACCTTTTGCTAGTCCCGCCCCGCCAATATATAGCTCACCTACTATACCACTAGGTACAGGCTGCAAATTACGGTCTAATATAAATATTTCAGTATTGCTAATTGGTCGGCCAATTGTAACTGGACCGTCCAGATTAACTCTCCACATCGTGGACCAGATCGTGCTCTCAGTAGGACCAAACATGTTATACACCTTGCTACCGCCCTTGACCAAGTCTTCGGCCAATGCAGCAGGCAGCATCTCCCCCCCCACTAGCAATGTCATACTTTCTGACGGTTGGTATCCGCTATTTAGCAATAGTCTCCATACCATCGGTGTTGCTTGCACGTAAGATATATGTTGCCGTTCAATCATTGTAATTAATTCTTTCCCGTCTAATACTTGATCTTTACTTACCACTACGACTGTAGCACCTGAAATAAGAGGGAAAAATAATTCCAAAATTGAAATATCAAACGAAATGGATGTTAAGGCAAGCCAGTTATCTCCAGATGTGAGATCAAATTTAATTTTCATAGCATACATGAAGTTCAGCAAGCTACCATGTTGCAGCATTACCCCTTTTGGATTGCCAGTAGAACCCGAGGTGTATATAACATAAGCTAGGTTATCCAAGCTAACACTTTGTTCTGGTGATATGTTGCTTTCAAGTGATATCTGTTCGAAATCCTGATCTAGTGAAATCACATCCATGCCTTCAGGTAACAATGTCAGTACGCTTCCCTCAGCAATAATGATATTAATTTCTGCATCTTGCAGCATATACTCTATTCGGTGCTTCGGATATGACGGATCAAGCGGAACATATGCCCCACCTGCTTTCATAATGCCTAAGAGACCAACTACCATCTTCAAGGAACGTTCGACACAAATACCGACTAAACAATCCGGGCCGACTCCACGCTTCCGCAAATAATGAGCCAATTGGTTAGCCTGCGAATTTAACTCTTGATACGTAAGAAGTGTATCTTCAAAACGTACAGCTACCGCTTCAGGATCTTCATTTGCCTGTTGCTCAATCCATTCGTGAAGTAACTTGTCCCTAGAATACTCCATTCCCGTATCGTTCCATAATTTGAGGACAGTATGTTTCTCTTCTTCACACATCATATCCAGGCCTGAAATCGGTTGATCTGGATAATCAATAACTTGGTGTAGCCAATGTTCAAAATGACCTGTCAATCTTTCTATGGTACTCGCGTCGAATAAGTCTGTATTATACTCAAAGGCTACATTTAAACCTTCATCAACTTCGCTCATACCAAGCGTTAGGTCAAACTTGGCAGAGGTCATCGAGCTCTGCAACCACTCCACTTTTTTCTCATTCAGATCTGTTATCTGGGTACCCTTTGCCCTCCAGTTAAACATAGTTTGGAATATCGGGGAGTGACTGAGATTTCTCTGCGGTTGAACCGCCTCTACAATTTTTTCAAAAGGTACATCTTGATATTCATGTACTGCTAATGCTTGTTTACGAACTTGTGCTAATAATTGCTTAAAAGTGGGGTTCTGTGACATGTCAGCCCGATAGACAAGTGTGTTTACAAAAAAACCTATTAAATTCTCAATCTCTTTATAATTGCGATTCGCGATTGGACTTCCTACCAAAATATCCAATTGACCTGTATAACGTGAGAGAAACCCTTGATAGCCAGCCAATAACGTCATAAATAAAGTTGTATTTTCTTGACGACTTAACCCTTTGATCTTCTCAAGCAAAGCATCAGGCATAAATACTTGATACGTTGCTCCGCGATAAGATTGAACACTTGGACGAGGTCGATCTGTTGGTAATTGCAATATTGGAAGTTCACCGGCTAGTTGATTGCGCCAAAACTCTAATTGCCTATCCATCAATTCGTCTGTCATCCATCTTCTCTGCCAAATAGAAAAGTCTGCATATTGAACTAGCGGCGCCTGCAATGCTGGAGGCTCATTTTTCGTTATCGCCTCATATAACGTTAACCACTCGTGCACAAGTATATCCAGAGACCATCCATCACTAATAATGTGATGCATCAAGCAAAGGACTACTAATTCTTCTTTATCCATTTGGATCCATTCGACTCGGATAAGCGGCCCGTTTTCCAAATCAAAGGGCGCTTCCAGTTGACTTTGAAGTAGTTGCTTCATTACCAGCTCTCGCTCATCTAATGAAGAAATAGATGTCAAATCATTTACACGCCATTTTTGTGGCATGTATGTTTTAATGAGTTGCACCGTAGTTCCATCAACTTCTTGGAAAACAGTCCTTAGGGATTCATGGCGTTCAATGATTCCATTAAACGCTTGCTGTAATGCTTCAATCTGCCACACTCCGTTTAATCTCCATGCACAAGGGATATGGTAAACCGTTCCATTCGGTTCCAATTTATCCATAAACCACATACGTTGCTGTGCATAAGACAATGGTAATAACTCCGTGCGCACTTCAGCCTTCAAAGCTGGCAACAACAATTGTCTTTCTTTTTTTCGAAGATGTGCAATGCGATCAGTCAATGATTCCACCGTTATATATTCAAACAATTCTCGCAGTGGCAGCTCAATATCAAACAACTCTCGTAGACGAGAAGCAACCTGCGTTGCCAACAAAGAATGGCCCCCTAGTTCGAAAAAGGAGTCATGAATCCCGATATTTTCAATACCCAGTATTTGGCCCCATACTGTAGCAACCAACTCTTCCGCAGCGTTGCGAGGGTGAACGAAACTGCTCTGACCACTATTAACCAACTGCATAGTCAGCAATAACTGCTTATCGATCTTCCCATTAGGTGTAAGGGGCATACTATCTAGTTTCACTATCTGTGAAGGAACCATATAATCTGGCAATCGTTCTTTTATATAGTCTTTCCAGATTCCCTCAGTCCCCTCGCCAACTACATAAGCCACCAATTGTTTAGACCCTGACCTATGCTCCCTTGCTACAATGGCAACTTGCTTCACACCTGGATTGTCACTTAAAACCGCTTCTATTTCACCGAGTTCAATCCTAAAGCCTCTAATCTTAACCTGGTTATCAATCCGGCCGAGGTATTCAATATTACCATCCGTCAAACGTCTGACTAAATCTCCTGTTCTGTATAATATAGAAGAGAATTCATCGACAAACGGATTTTTTATGAATCGTTCTTTGGTTAAGTCCTCCTGCTGATAATACCCTCTTGCCACAGCTCTTCCCGCAACAAATAGTTCCCCAGCCACTCCTATTGGAACAGGATGATAATTTTCATCCAATATATACAACTGAACGTTATCAATAGGACGTCCTATTGGAGGCAGTGTAGGCCATAAACTCTGATCGCCTGACAACGTGTAAGAAGTTACGACATGGGTCTCAGACGGCCCATAATGATTATGCAGCTTCATATCCGGATACTTTTTCATTAGACCTAATATTGATGCAGTTATACGCAACTGTTCTCCTGCGGTAATGACTTCTTTAAGATTAGAACTATTTAAGGTTGACTTGCATACTTCTTGTGCAAATTGGTCCAGCGCAACAAAGGGTAAAAACAACCTTTCCACACGATGGTCAATGATGTATGGCAACATACGAGCAGGATCTCGCCTTGTATCTTCGGATACAAGTATTAATGTCCCTCCTGAAGCCCAAGTTGAAAAAATCTCTTGAAATGATACATCAAAGTTTAATGAAGTAAATTGAAGTGTTCTTACTCCCCTAGATCTCTCCATTGTTCTCATCTGCCACAACAACAAGTTAACGAGAGGTCGGTGATGCATCGAAACTCCTTTGGGCCTTCCAGTAGATCCAGACGTATAAATGACATATGCCAAATTTTCTGGAGTAGCTTTGCTTGATGGTGAATCTGTGCTCTGCTGAGCTATTGCATCGCCATCCCTATCGAAGCAAATAAAATCCAACTCCTCAGGCAAAAATTGCAGCAAGTCTACTTGCGTTATTATTGTTTTAATACCAGCATCTTCGATTACCATCTGTAGTCGTTTCTGTGGATAGGTAGGATCCAAAGGAACATAAGCCCCACCCGCTTTTAAGATTGCTAGCACTCCAATTACCATATCTACTGAACGCTCCATACAAATACCGACCAGAAATTCTGGCCCAACACTATGTTTTTTTAAGAAATTTGCCAACTGATTCGCTCTTTGATCTAACTCATGATAAGTTAGCTCTGTTGCTTCGAAGATGACTGCCACTGTTTCCGGACATTTTATGGATTGCATATCAATCAAGTCTGTTATCAAATAATCACTTGGATGATCAATTTCCGTATGATTAAACTCTTCAAGTACAAGTTTACGCTCCTCTTCTGATATCAGTGAATGGGAACTTAATCGTAATCCTGCATGGGAGCAAACTTCATTCAGCCAATGTCCAAAATGATCCCCCATTCGTTCAATGGTACTCGTATTGAACATATCCGTATTGTATTCAAATAATACTTCGAGCCCTTCTTTTGTCTCCCCGAGCACAACTGATAAATCAAATTTGGAGATAGATATAAAACTATCCAATACTTCTATCTTCCGATCAGACCAATCTGGAAGCTCCTGTGGATCCATAACCCAATTAAACAATGTCTGGAAAATAGGAGAGTGACTCATACTACGCTCTGGCTGAATCGCTTCCACGACTTTTTCAAAAGGAACATCCTGATTATCATGTGCGTACAATGCTTGCTGACGTACTTGAAGCAGCAGTTCCTCAAAAGTCGGATCATCCGTTAGATCACTACGATATACAATGGTGTTTGAGAAAAATCCGATGACACCTTCAATTTCAGTCTGGTTACGATTTGAAATTGGACTGCCGACTAATATATCCTTTTGACCTGAATAACGAGATAAGAATCCTTGATACGCTGCTAACAACAACATAAACATCGTTACATTTCTCTGTTGACCAAAAGCTTTCAGCCGCTCTAGCAATGGCTTAGGTAACATCCGGCGATGTATTGCCCCTCGATAAGTTTGGATACCTGGTCGAGGACGATCTGATGGTAACTGGAGTACTGGCAAATTACCAGCAAGTCTAGTTTTCCAATATTCCAGTTGCTTACCTATCTCTTCTTCTTTTAACCGTTCCTGCTGCCATTTCGTAAAGTCTGCATATTGAACTGGTAAAGGTGAAAGATTTGGTAGCAATCCTGCCTCCAATCTTTCATATATATCTAACCATTCTTTTATTAAAATCCCCATTGACCAACCATCAGATATAATATGATGTAAAACACACAATAATATCCATTCCTCTGAGCCAACTTGAATCCACTGAGCTCTTAATAACGGGCCTTTTTCTAAATCAAATGGCTTTTCAAACTGTTCAGCCATCAATCGCTTCATTTCCACTTCTCTTCTCTCAACAGGAAGATAAGAAATGTCTAAAGTATCCCACTTTTGTGGTTTATGCTCACGTATTACTTGAATCGGAATTCCTTCCTGTTCGTTAATAACAGTCCTAAGAACCTCGTGGCGTTCTATCAATTCTTCTAGTCCAGTCTGCAGCAATTGAATATTCCACTCACCTTGTAGACGCCACGCATTCGGAATGTTATATGTGGCGCTATTCGGCTCTAAGCGATCAATAAACCACAATCGCTGTTGCGCATAGGACAGAGGCAGCCGTTCTTCTCGCGATACTGGCATTAATTTGCTTTCGTTAATTTTAAGACCTTGCTGCTCCAGCTCATTGATCCGCTTAGCCATCTCTTCCAAGGTGGGATGTTCAAATAACTCTCTTAATAGGATCTCAATGCCAAAAGCATCTCGCATCCGTGAAACAGCTTTTGTTGCCAAAAGTGAATGCCCACCCAATTCAAAGAATGAATCAGAAACACCAACCCGTTCAATTTCAAGCACTTGGGCCCATACAGAAGCAAGTAACAGTTCTTCTTTTGTCCTTGGGGCTGTATACGGATATTCGCTTAGCACCATATTCGGAACTGGCAAAGCCTTCGTATCCACTTTGCCATTGTGTGTTAATGGAATGGCATCCAATCTGACAAAATAGGCGGGAATCATATAGCTAGGCAGTTGGCCTTTGACATGCCCCCTCCAAATGCTCGAGTCTCCGCTTCCAACGACATAAGCAATTAGTTGCTTGTTCCCAGGCTGGTCTTCACGGGCCACAACAACTGCTTGTTTAATTGAAGCACATTCATTAAGGACTGCCTCAATTTCTCCAAGTTCAATCCTAAAACCCCTGATTTTCACTTGATTATCTATTCTTCCGATATACTCCAATTTACCATCAGGCAGATATTTAACTAAGTCACCTGTCCTATACATACGTTCACCAATGACATTGCCAAATGGATTTGGGAGAAAGCGTTCATTGGTTAGTTCAGGAGCGTTAAGGTAGCCTCTTGCCAATCCTACCCCACCAATATAAAGTTCCCCAGCAACACCGATAGGAACCGGCTGTCCAATTCGATCCAGAACATAGGCTTTTTTATTAGGATACGGACGACCGATATTAGGAGTACCCATCCCTCCATAAATACCTGCAGTTGCACAGACTGTGATTTCTGTTGGCCCGTAAGCATTAATGAACACTCGACCCTCAGACCATTTTCTAGCAGTTTCCTCTGCACATGCAGAACCAGCAGATATGATAACTTGTAATTCTGGAAAATCACTTTCATCTAACATACTAAGGACAGCAGGCGGTAAAGTTGCATGACTGATATGATTTTCTTTTAAAAATTGTGTTAAGGGTTCAACTGGCATCAGATCTTGTTTGCTCCCTAAAAATAAGGTAGCACCAGATACAAGAGTTGAAAAAATTTCAGAAACAGATGTATCGAAAGAAAATGAAGCAAATTGAACTACTCTACTGCCCAACTTTAAATTAAATATTTCTTTTTCACTTAAAACTAAATTACACAACCCATGCTGTTCTAGCATTACTCCCTTAGGTTTCCCTGTAGAGCCAGACGTATATATTACGTACGCTAGGGAACTAGATGTTGAATAAGAGATTGGTGTATCCTTATTTTCATTTGCTACTCTTTCTAAATCTTGATCAAGATTGATTACTTTCGTTGCAGTAGGAATCCATTCTTGACGTTGTCCACCATTTATTATTAATCCGATGTCGGCATTTTGCACGATGTGCTGCAACCGTTGAACAGGATATGTTGGATCTAACGGAACATAAGCCCCACCAGCTTTTAATACAGCTAATATACTTACTATCATCTCCAATGAACGCCCTACACAAATACCAACCAATTCTTCTTTTTGGATCCCATTTTTCCTTAGATAATTCGCAAGTTGGTTAGACTGCTCATTTAAGGCTTTGTAAGTGAGCGTTTTGCCTTCATATATAAGCGCAAGAGCTTCCGGATGATATGTGGCATGCTCCTCAATATAGTCCTGAACCAATTTGTCTTGCTTGTACGCCACAGATGTTTGATTCCATCCTTGTGTAATCAACTCAACTTCGGCTGCAGACATTATTTCCAAATCTGAGATTCGTTCAGAAGAACGAGTACAAATTTCTTGTAGCCAATTTTGAAAATGACCAGCTAATCGAACGATACTGGATGCGTCAAACAAATCAGTATCATACTCAAAAATGGCCTCAAGTCCATTTTCATGCACTCCCATCGTAAGCGTAAGGTCAAATTTTGTAGTAGACACTTCGCTTCCGTAGATCTCAATTGCTCTATCTGAAAATTGTGGCATCATTCTAGATTCTGTCTGCCAGCTAAACATGGTTTGAAAAATTGGAGAATGACTCATGCTACGGTCAGGCTGAATTGCCTCTACAATCTTTTCAAATGGGACGTCCTGATGTTCATACGCTTCGAGCGCTTGGCGTCGGACTTGCGATAGTAATTGTTTAAAAGATAAGTCGCTAGTCACATTGGATCGATATACCAGTGTATTTACAAAAAAACCGATTAATCCTTCAATATCCTTATGATTCCTATTAGCAATCGGACATCCTACCAGAATATCTTCTTGCGACGTATATCTAGAAAGGAAACCTTGATAAGCAGCCAACAACAACATAAACATAGTTACATTCTCTTGCTCGCATAACGTTTGCAACTTATCCATCAAACCAGACGGGAGTTCCAGACGATAATTTGCACCCCTATGTGTTTGTACAGTCGGGCGTGGACGATCTGTAGGCATCTGCAGTACCGATAGATCACCTGACAATAGTTCTACCCAATATTTCAACTGCCTTTCCATGGCCTCTTCTTTAAGCCATTTACGCTGCCATACTGCAAAATCCGAATATTGAACAGGTAGAGGCGAAAGTAAAACCGATCCTCCTTTTAATGATGCTTCATAGAATGACAGCCACTCTCTAAGCAGAATATCCATTGACCAACCATCAGAAATGATATGGTGCATTGTACACAGGAGTATCCACTCTTCCACTCCAACTTGAATGTATTGCGTACGAATTAATGAATCTTGTTTCAAATTAAAAGGTGCTTCAGCTTCTATTTGAACCAAGCGATTTATTTCAGCTCCTCTTCGATCTACGGGTAAAGACGTTAAATCCAATACCCTGCATGCTTCCAGTTGGAAAGTGTTAATCTGCTGAACAGGCGTACCATCATATGCTTTAATATTGGTACGAAGTGACTCATGACGATTAATAACCTCATTCAGCCCTTGATGCAAAGCTTCAATATTCCATGTCCCTGTTAAGCGCCATGCGCTTGCAATATTATAGGATGAACTATCCGGTTCAAGTTGATTAAGGAACCATAGACGTTGTTGCGCATAAGAAAGAGGAAGTGGACCTTCCAGATCAACAGGTACTAATTCTACAGATGGTGAAGAAGTCCCACCTGAACGCAATTCTTCTATAACTTTAGCCAACTCCACTATTGTCGAATGCTCGAACAACTCACGTAACGGAACCTCAATATCAAATGTTTCTCGTAGTCTTGAGGCAACTTGGGTTGCCAGCAACGAGTGACCGCCTAAATCGAAGAACGATTCGAAAATTCCTACACGATCAATTCCCATCACTTGAGTCCAAATAGAAGCTATTAATTGTTCCACAGGAGTGCGGGGAGCAGTAGAATGCTCATACATAACCTCGTGGGCAGGATCAGGCAATTCTTCTTTATTAATCTTCCCATTTGAGTTTAGTGGAAGGGCATCCATTTTCACAAAAAATGCGGGTACCATGTAACTAGGCAGTTGCAACTTTACGTATTCTCTCCATTCTGATACATGCCCCTCACCTGAACCAACAATATAAGCAATCAGTTGCACTTCATCTGATCCATTCTCGCGAACTACAACAGCCACGTCTGTAACCGTAGGATGTTTGCTTAGAACTTCTTCGATCTCTCCCAATTCGATTCGATAACCACGCAGTTTTACTTGATTGTCTATCCGACCAAGATACACTAATTCACCAGTCGGCAGTAGTTTAACTAGATCACCTGTTTTATAAAGTCGGGAAGGTGTCAGACTGCTATCATATGGATTCAATATAAATTTTTCAGCGGTTAATGCAGCTTGTCCAAGATATCCTCGAGCAACACCCGCCCCACCAACATATAATTCACCCGCTACTCCAATCGGCAATGGTTGAAGATTATCGTCAAGTACATAAGTTGTCATATTTGCTATCGGTCGGCCAATTGGAGGCTGATTATGCCCACAATAAATACCTCCAGTTGCGCAAATTGTAACCTCTGTTGGGCCATAGGCATTGATAAAAATATGATCTTTAGACCATCGTGTTGCTAATTCCTCTGTGCAAGTTGAACCTGCTGAGACAACAACTAAAAGATCAGTGAGTCCTTTATCATTAAGCATCCCCAAAACAGTAGGCGGAAGAGTCGCATGAGTAATCTTGTTGTTCCTCAAAAAATTTGTAAGTGGCTGAGTTGGCATCACATCTTCTTGACTGGCGATATATAAAGTCGCTCCTGCCGCTAAACTAGTAAAGATTTCAGATACAGCAGCATCAAAAGAGAATGAGGCAAATTGAATCACTTTACTTTCCGATGTTATTTGGAATAAGTCTATTTGCGCCAATACAAGATTAAATAAGCCTTTATGCTCAATCAAAACTCCCTTAGGATTTCCTGTGGAACCTGAAGTATAAATAACATACGCCAAACTATTACATGTAATTTTGCTGTCAGGTATGAACACACTTTCTTCTGCAATCCTTTGTTTTTCAAGATTGAGACAGATGCAATCCGTTTCTGCAGGTATCCATTCATTCAGATGATCCTGTGTGAGCACCCATTTTATCTTTGCATCCTGAAGCATGTATTGCAGACGCAATGGAGGATATGCTGGATCCATAGGCACGTAAGCACCACCAGCCTTTAGCACTGCCACTATTCCAACAATCATGTCTAAAGAGCGTTCTAAGCAAACTCCAACCACTTGTTCTGATACGAGACCCCGATTCAACAAATAGTGTGCAAGTTGATTAGAGCGTTCGTCTAGCTCCTTATAGGTAAGGTACTCTGATTCAAATACCACTGCGATATCATCGGGACGGAAATTGGCCTGCTTTCCAATCAGGTCTGTAACTACCCCTTGTGGATAGTTCACAGACGTACTGTTCCATTCTTCTAATACAAGCTTCAGTTCAGGTTTAGACATCAATTCTAACTTGCTGAGTGGTTCTTCAAACTTCATAGTCACTTCATTAAGCCAGTTAACAAAGTGATCTCCCATACGAACAATCGTCGCATCATAAAATAAGTCCGTATTATATTCAAACATAACACTCAGACCATCACTGAGTTCAGCTATCGTCATAGTTAAATCAAATTTAGATACGGATGACGGCTCGTCAATCAACTCAAGAGTCCTTTTATCCCACTCATATCTTTCTCTTACATCCGTGACCCAATTAAACACGGTTTGGAATATAGGGGAATGACTCAAACTACGCTCAGGCTGTATCGCCTCTACAATTTTCTCAAACGGAACATCTTGGTAATCGTGGGCCAGTAGTGCTTGTTGACGCATCTGTCCTAACAAATCTTGAAAAGTAGGGTCATAGGAAAGATTAGCTCGATATACCAGAGTATTTACAAAAAATCCAATGATACCTTCTGTACCCTTATGATGTCTATTGGAAATCGGACTTCCTACCAAAATGTCTTTTTGCCCTGTATAACGTGACAAAAAGCCTTGATAGGCAGCTAATAGAGTCATAAAAAGCGTTGCATTTTCCTGTCGACTTAATGCTTTTAATCGTAAATAAAGATCTTGCGAAATAACAGTTCGGTGTGTAGCACCACGACCAGCTTGAACACTAGGACGCAGACTGTCTATTGGTAACTGCAGGACTGGTATGTCACCAGACAATAGCTGTCTCCAATACTGCAGTTGATGCTCTAATTCCTTTTCAGTAAGCCATTCCCTTTGCCATACTGTGAAATCTGCGAATTGGAGTGGACACGAAGAAGCTTGGACTCCCTTCCCAGTAACCTCTGCTTCATATAAAGAGAGCCACTCTTTCATAAAAATATTCATAGACCATCCATCTGAAATCAAATGATGCAGCGAAGATAGAAATACCCAATCATCCGATGCCACTTGTATCCACTGAATTCTAATAAGTGGCCCTTTGATCAAATCAAATGGTTTTAGCGCTTCTATTCCCATCAAACGCTTGATCTCAGCCTCTTGTTCCTCAGAAGATATCTTAGATAGGTCAATAACATCCCATGTCTGTGCCTGATAATTCTGGATGGACTGTGTAGGAATACCATCTTGTTCTTTAATAACAGTCCGTAGTATTTCATGGCGCTCAAACATGCCGTTTAATTTATTCTTCAGCACTTCGACTTCCCAAGCTCCTTTAAAGCGCCATACATTCGAAATATTATATTGTGCACTGTTCGGATCCAAACGATCGAGAAACCATAAACGTTGCTGCGCATAAGACAGAGGGATTACCTTGTCCCTCCCTACTGTCTGGAAATTAATTAAAGGCTCTGTTCTTGCTACTCTACGCAGTTGAATAATCCGTTCTGTCAATGCTTCAACCGTAGTATGTTCAAATAACTCGCGTAGTGGCAGGTCAATTTCAAATGCTTCTCGGATTCGAGAAACAACTTGCGTTGCTAAAAGAGAATGCCCACCTAAATCAAAAAACGAATCATATATACTGACTTTTTCCTCACCTAAAATTTCCCCCCAAATAGACGCGACTAATTCCTCCAATGAATTTCGAGGGGCTACATAACAGTTTTGGGCCAACTGCATATGAGGTACCGGCAAGGCTTTTGTATTGATCTTTCCATTAAGAGTAAGTGGAAATGATTCAAGTGTTATGAAATTAGTAGGGAGCATGTAACTTGGTAACTTTGATTTCGCAAATCGTATCCACTCTTCATAATGTTCTCCAGCATTGTTAGCTACGATATAGGCTACCAAGCGCTTATTTCCTGGCTCATCTTCGCGTGCAAGCACCACTACTTGCTTCACAGTAGGGTGTTGGCTCAATACCGCCTCGATCTCTCCTAACTCAATCCTATACCCTCTAATCTTGACTTGATTATCTATTCTATCCACATACTCTAAGTTACCATCTTGAAGCCGACGAGCAATATCCCCTGTCTTGTACATTTTTTGGCCGTCTACAAAAGGGTTAGTGATGAACTTTTCCTCTGTTAATTCCGGACGGTTGAGATACCCTCTTGCTAATCCATCGCCAGCAATATACATCTCACCATATACCCCATACGTAACCGGCTTTAATGAATCATCTAATACATAAATGATTACATTGTCAGCAGGAACCCCAATAGGCACACTTTCCATTAAAGTTGCCTGATTATCAAATATATAAGTCATACAGCCTACAGTCGTCTCCGTAGGACCATACTCGTTATAAATCTTCACAGTTTGATTAAATTGATCATAAATTTTATGAGCAGATTCTGTCGTTAGCTTCTCTCCCCCAACGATTAGCTTTTGTAACTTAGTAACACTTGAGGATCTAGGCACGCCCTCTAATGCCTTCATGTGTGCAGGAGTTAACTTGATAATTCCTATGCGCTGATCCTCAATAATGTCATACAGCTTTAATAGGGGATCCCCTTCCTCATATATAATAATTTGATTTCCTGAGATTAAAGGTACATATATCGACGTAACCGTCAGATCAAAAGCCAATGAGGTATACAACGGAAAATGGAGCTTCTTTTCTCCTAAATATATTTTATTAGCCCACCAAACATAGTTCACCAAGCCTCGATGAGTAACCATTGCTCCCTTAGGATTCCCTGTTGTTCCCGAGGTATATATAACGTAAGCTAAATTATCCGCACTCACTTGAATAGGAGGATTGTGTGCACTTTCCTTTAATAATTGATCTCGAATGTTATCTATACATATCAAATCCGCACATTTTGGTAGAACTTCACATAACTTCTCTTGTGTGATTACGATACTAATAGTGGCATCATCTACAATATAACGTAGACGTTGTTCAGGATATGTTGGATCTAAAGGTACATAGGCCCCTCCAGCCTTCAAAATACCTAATAGGCAAACAATCATGTCCAACGAACGTTCCATACATATCCCCACCAAGGACTCCGGTCCTACACCTTTTTTTATCAAAAAGTGTGCCAAGCGGTTTGCTTGTTCGTTTAGCTCATTATATGCAAGCCCTTCCATGTCCTCAAAAATTGCCGCAATTGCCTGTGGTTGTTGTAGAACTTGTTGTTCAAATAGTGCATGTACTACACTTTGACGAGGATATTCTGAAGTTGTGTCATTCCAATATTCAATTACCTGTTTCTGTTCCGTCGGAGTTAGATAAGAAATATCCCCAAGCGTCTCCTTATTATTAGTAACTATCTCAGTTAAAACTTGATTTAGGTGGCCATAGATACGATTTACAGTATCTTGGTCAAATTTACTCCTATCAAACATAAACTTTAGCGATATTTGATCTCCAGGAGTTACAATTAAACTGAATGGATAGTTAGTTTGTTCACGTCCTTGAAAATCATGAATTTGAAATGTAGTAGATAATTCTCCAATCTCAATCGGATAATTCTCAAATACAAATAAAGATTGGAACAAGGGAGTTCCTCTTTCTATCTCACTCCACCCTTGGATATCTATCAGCGAAGTGTACTCGTATTGTCTACGATACATATCTTTTAATTGGAGACTACGCATCCAATCTCTTATTTTTGCTTGATTTGGTGCTTGAATACGTGCGGGTAGTGTACTAATAAATAACCCTACCATTTTATCTATATTAGGTAACTCTGATGTCCTACCTGAGCTGGTTACACCATATACTACATCTTTCTCACCACTATATCGGCTTAATAGAAATGCCCAGGCACCTTGGATGACTGTATTTAAAGTAACCTGATTTGTCCTGGCCCATTCTGTCAGCTCTTTTGTCTGTTTTAGAGTCAAATAATATGTCAGCTCGTCATAGCCATAGATCTTATCTGTGTTTGTCTGAATCATCTGTAATGACGTTGGTGTCTTAAATCCATTTAATTCGTTACGCCAAAATTTCTCCGCTTGATGGCTATCCTGCTGTTTAAGCCATTTAATATAATTCTTATAGCTAGGAAGAGTTGGCAAGCTGAGTGCAGTGCCTCCGCTCACACTATCATAATAACGAACCACCTCACTCAGTACTAAAGGTATACTCCAGCCATCTAATAAAAGATGATGATAAGTCCAAATCACTCTGTAAGACAGCTCACCCTCAGTAATTATCGTAACGCGCATTAAGGGTGCCTCATCCAACTGAAACCCCTCAGCCCGGTCGGACTCCATATATTGTCTTGTTTTTTGATTTAAGTCTACCTTAGATAAGGTAGACCAATCTTTTAACTTCAATGAAAAACTTGCATCATGAAACACAACTTGGAAAGGTTCCTCTGATTCTCCCCATTCAAATGTAGTTCGAAATATATCATGTCTTTCGATCATCAGTTTCCAAGCCTGCTCAAATGAATCAAAATCAAGACACCCTTTAATTTGGAAGCTTAATTGAGTGATGTAAGAAGATGAATGTTGTTCATGTTGATCATAAAGCGTATGGAAAAGCATTCCCTTTTGAATGGGTGACAAGCCATATATATCTATAATCTCACTCATTTTCTTCCTCTTTTCTTTGACAGTTTGTTCAAAAATTTGTTCAAAGACTTCTCGGAAAGGTCCGCATCCGCAAAATCTGATACTGTATAGGCAGCTTCCATAAATGAACAAGCACCAAACAATTTAAGGTGCTCCAACATCTTCTTGGCAACCGCTTCTATAATTGCAGGACTCCATTGATGATTGCCGCATTTCCATGTGATTAGCAGTTTATTATCTATTACCAGTCCATTAACATCAATTGAATTTGATGATTCAGGATTATGACTAACAACATCGAAATCAAATTGTTCCATAAATAAGGAATTAGAAGCGATCAGTTTGTCAAACTGCCCAAAATAATTCAAACTTATTAAAGGCTCATGCTCTTGTAGTAACATTACTGCTATATCATGTCTTCTATAGTGCGTAGCATGTGTGTCAGTGCCACCGTTGGGAAGACGACGGATTGATTCCTTTACACACTTTAGTACTTCCACCGGTGTAGAAGCATTCAATAAGTTCAGTTGAACAGGATATGAGCGTGCAAAACAGCCGATCGTTCTGGTAATATCCACCCCCGTTATCGTGTTCATACGCTCATGATCTTGTAAATGAATGATCATTGAGGATTTTTTCGTATACTCATATAATGCGCTCACCATTGATGCAAGCAGTAACTCACTCATATTTGCCTTATACATGGCTAAAGCGTCCTGCAGTAACGTTTTTGTTTCAACTTCACTCAACAGTACAGTAATTTGATTATCGTTTTTATTTGTTTGGTCTTCATCCACAGCAGACACTATTACCTGTTCCGCTTTTATTTCTACATCATCTATGTTACTTGCTTGGACTAAGTCAGTTACACTTTCAGCCCACTCTTTAAATGAAGTGCTTTTCACAGGTAATTTTATGCGTTCTCCATTGTTCAACTGGCTGTAGGCTGTCTGTAAATCCTCAATAAATATACGCCATGAGACCTCATCTACTACCAACTGATGAATCATGATAAATAACCGTCCAGATGAAGCCTCCCCTTCATCAAAATAAATAGCTCTCAGCAGGGGTCCTGTTTGAAGGTCCATACATTCTTCTTGTTCCTGAATTTTTTGTTTAATCTCTTGGTCCCACCCTTTTTTTTCCGTTCCATCAAGCTTAATAATCTCTAGTGGAACCTCTTGTCCAGTGCCATTATGAATTTGGATCCATTTGTCAGCAGACAGCATCTCATAACGAAGCCGCAGGGCATCATGATGATCAACTATATGTTGGAATGCCTTACGCAGATGATTAACATCTAGTCGTTCACACGGTAACAACATTACAGATTGATAATATCTATGAAGATGAGAATAATCGTGCTTAAAGAACCGGTATTGGAACAGTGTCAATGGAATTTCCCCTGTTACTTCCCCTTGCATTAATGGGGCTGGTTCGGATTGTTTTGCCACAAGAGCCAGCTCAGCAATTGTCTGGTGCTCAAACAATTGTTTTAAACTAAGCTGCAAACCCGCTTTATTAGCAAGCGATATAACTTTAGTACTTATAATGGAATCACCGCCGTGTTCAAAGAAATTATCGTCAATGCTAATGTTGCTGATGCCTAGAACTTGCTCCCATATGTCAGTTAATACTCTCTCCTTAGCATTGGATGGGGCTATATAACCTTCCTCCGTGCGCTGAAAGTCAACTGCAGGCAGTGCATTACGATTAATTTTTCCATTCGGTGTCACCGGAAGTGTTTCCATATTGACAAAATGAGATGGAACCATGTAGTAAGGCAGATGCTCCTTTACATATCTCCTCCATATTTTCGCATCTCCATCTCCAACAACATATGCTACAATCCATTTCCCTCCATTTTCATTATCACGAACGATAACGACCACTTGTTTCACCGAAGGATGCTTACTTAATAATGCTTCAATCTCGCCTAACTCAATACGGAATCCTTTAACTTTGACTTGATGATCCATTCGTCCTATATACTCTAGATTTCCATTATCCAAATATTTTACCAAGTCCCCTGTTCTATATAAGCGAGCACCATTTTGGCTGCTAAAAGGGTGTCCAATAAATCGATCAGCAGTTAACTGAGGATGATTCAGATAGCCCCTAGCAACACCAGCACCACCAATATAGAGCTCTCCCACCGTACCAATTGGCATAGGTTGTAGATTAGCATCTAACACATAAACATCCGTATTACATATTGGTCGGCCAATAGAAATTGCTTGTCCTGGATCCACTTTCCACATGGTTGACCATATTGTACTTTCAGTCGGACCAAACATATTAAATACTTGTCCCCCACCTTGGGTCAACGCTTCTGCCAGTACTTCCGATAAAGCTTCTCCACCTACTAATACCGTTAAACTAGTGGAAGGTACATACCCACTATCAAGCAACAAATGCCACATCATCGGTGTTGCTTGCATATAAGTTGCACTGGAATCCTCAATTAACTCAACAAGTTTGTGACCATCCGAAATTTCTTCCTGACTAGCTATTACTACTGTTCCACCAGCAACAAGCGGGTAGAAAAGCTCCAAGATTGAAATATCAAACGAAATAGAGGTACAAGCCAACCAAGTATCTTTATTATTAAAAGTAAGACGCCGCTTCATAGTAAACATAAAATTCAGCAAATTCCCATGTTCAACCACAACACCTTTGGGATTACCTGTCGAACCCGAAGTATAAATAACATAAGCTGCATTGGATAAAGCAGGCTTACTTTCAGGTACAGTAGTCATCGAGTTTGAACAGTACTCTTCTCTATTCAAGGAAACAATCTCAGTGCCTTCTGGTAACCACGCAGTTAAGTGATCAGGGGCTATAACAATCTTTATTCCTGCATCTTGAACCATGTATTGTAGTCGATGTATCGGATAGGTTGGATCAAGAGGCACATATGCACCGCCTGCTTTTAGGACTCCTAGAAGTCCAACAACCATTTCTAATGATCGTTCCATGCATATCCCTACTAGGAATTCAGGACCAACACCCTTTTTTTTCAAATAATGTGCTAAGTTGTTTGAACGTTCTTGAAGTACTTTATACGTTAACTGCATATCCCCAAATACTAAAGCTACCCCATCTGGCTGACTAATCGCTTGTGCATCAATTAATTCATGGAGTAGTAGTTCCTTTGGATATTCAATTACATTGTTATTCCAGTCTTCCAGCATTTGTTTCATAGCGTCTGAACTCATGAGTTCTAGACTTCTTAGTGGCAATTCTGGATTAGTGGCTACCTGTTGTAACCAATATCCAAAATGCTCTGACATTCGTTTTATTGTGCTCAATTCAAATATATCTGTATTGTATTCAAAAGCAGTATAGAGCCCTTGCTCTGTTTCTCCCATTGTTACTGTCAGATCAAATTTGGCAGAGGCTAATGAAGTAGCCATCCATTCCATTTGTCGATCTGTAAACTCTAGTAACACAGGAAAGTCTGTTTGCCAGTTAAACATAGTTTGGAAGATTGGAGAGTGGCTCATACTTCGTTCAGGTTGTAATGCTTCTACTATTTTTTCAAATGGAACATCTTGATGATCATGCACTTGAAGTGCCATTTTCTGAATATTTGCTAGTAATGCTTTGAAGGTGGGGGCATTAGATAAGTCTGCTCGGTATACAAGAGTGTTTACAAATAGACCCATAACTTCTTCAATCTCTCTATGGTTACGATTCGCAATTGGACTACCTACTATAATATCCATTTGCCCTGTATACCGAGATAAGAATGCTTGATAAGCAGCCAACAATGTCATAAACAATGTGCAATTCTGTTCGCGTCCTACCGATTTCAACTGACTTACAAGTGATTTTGGAAGCAAAAAATGGTGAACCGCGCCTTTATATGATTGCTGGCTAGGACGAACGTAATCAGTTGGTAATTGTAGCACTGGCAGTTCCCCTGCTAGCTGTTCTTTCCAGAATAGCAATTGATCTTCAAGAATCTCATCCTTTAACCATTCCTGTTGCCATGTTGCAAAATCAGCATACTTAACAGTTGGTGCTGAAAGTAACGATGGTATCCCATGCACATTCTCATCGTAAATGGCTGTCAATTCCTTGATGAAGATATTCATTGACCAACCATCTGAAATAATATGATGCATCGTACATAGGAAGATCCACTCTTCTTTATCCATTTGGATCCACTTCATACGAAATAACGGACCTGCTTCCAGATTAAATGGAGTGTTTGCCTCCTCATATGTTAACCGCTTGAGTTCTAACTCTCTTGCTTCTTTTGAAAGGTGTTGGAGTTCCTTAATGTCCCAAGTGGTTGGTACGTGAGCTTGTATGAACTGCAAAGGCGTTCCGTCTGTCTCTTTAACGATAGTTCGAAGTACTTCATGCCTCTTAATCAGTGTATGAATACTATGTTGTATCGCTTCTATATCCCATTTGCCTGTCAAATGCCATGAACTTGGTATGTTATATAAAGCACTGTTTGGCTCAAACTGCTCAAGGAACCATAACCGTTGTTGTGCATATGAAAGTGGATAACCTCCCTCGTTTACACGGGACTGCAGAATTGGAAGTTTCCGATTCCCTTCTCCCTTTCGCAGCTCTGTAATCCTGTTTGCAAGTCTTTCTACAGTGGAGTGCTCAAATAACTCCCTCAGTTGCAAATTAACATCAAAAGATTCACGTAAACGAGAAACCACCTGTGTTGCTAGTAGTGAGTGCCCACCCAATTCAAAGAATGAATCATAACAACCAATATCCTCAATTCCGAGTACTTGGCTCCAGATTGAAGCAACTAATTGTTCCGAATGACCCCTAGGAGCTGTAACCTGGTTGTCATTGACTTGCCATTGTAAAGCGAACAAAGCTGCAGTATCAACCTTTCCATTTGATGTAAGCGGCACCATCCCCTCTAACTTTACTAAGTATGCGGGGACCATGTAACTTGGTAGTAAAGCCTTAATATGCTCCTTCCAAGATAATGGATCACCACTACCACAAACGTAAGCCACTAAATACTTATCTCCAATCTGATCCTCACGTACCAGCACAATAGCCTGTTTAACTTCAGGATGTTGGATTAAAGCAGCCTCTATTTCACCTAACTCTATACGAAATCCCCTGATCTTTACTTGTGTATCTGCTCGGCCTATATATTCAAGATCACCGTTACAGGTATACTTCACAATATCTCCCGTTCTGTAAAGCCTTCCACCATACTTTCCCTCTATTTGATGGTCAATAAATCGTTCCGATGTTAGATCTGTTCGGTTAAGGTACCCTCTTGCTACCCCGGCTCCACCAACATATAATTCACCCGCTATCCCTACTGCTACAGGCTTTAAGTCCGAATCCAACACATATAGCTGCAGATCAGGTATGGGTCGACCAATAACATTGTTTAGCCCATGCTCAACGTCATATTTGGTTACTGGATAATAGGTTACGTGGACAGTTGTTTCTGTAATACCGTACATGTTCACAAATTGAATAGAACCCTCGTTGTGTTTCTTAAACCAAGGTAACAAACTGGAAGCCTCTAATGCTTCGCCACCAAAAATAACATAACGTAACGACATATGAACTGAATTATTGTTGTAAGCCTCGTAAACTTGAGTCAATTGCTTAAATGCTGACGGTGTTTGATTTAGAACAGTTACTTTTTCCTGCAGCAGAAGTTGATAAAATTCTTCTGGTGAACGACTCGTCAAGTAAGGCACCACAACTAGACGCCCCCCATATAGAAGAGCCCCAAAAATCTCCCATACCGAAAAATCAAAGGCGTACGAATGGAATAGTGTCCATACATCATCTTCATTAAAATGGAACCACTTTTCCGTAGCATGAAATAACCGAACAACATTACGGTGTTCCACCATAACCCCTTTCGGATTACCAGTAGAACCTGAAGTATATATAATATAAGCTAGTTGATCAGGCTTAACTTCACTAGTTGGAGCTTCAATACTTTCATGACTAATAAGCTCCCTGAAATTATTCATACTTATAATATCAACACCATCTGACAACCAACTATGTGAATCCAACTGCGATAATATTAATTTGATCTCGGAATCCTTTATGATATATTGCAACCGTTGCTGTGGATTTGTAGGGTCTAGTGGCACATACGCGCCACCAGCTTTTAATATTCCTAAGATACCTATAACCATGTCTACAGATCTTTCCATGCAGATTCCAACCAATGTCTCCGGTCCTACTCCACGTTTTCTCAAATAATGAGCCAACTGATTTGCAAAATTATTTAACTTTGCATAGGTAAGTTCTTGTTTTTCAAATACAACGGCCACTGCATCAGGACGAGCTGCTGCCTGTTTTTCAAACTGTCTATGAATCATATCGTTGCTTAAATATGGTTTTGATACACTATTCCATTCTTCAAACAGTTGCATTTTTTCTTCTGGTGTTAAATAAACAATTTCTGATAAAGTTCGATCCTTATCCATTATCAACTCACTTAAAACTTGTTTAAGGTGCCCCTGAATACGTAATATGGAGTCTGAATCTATTTTCCCTTTATCGTACATCAGTTGAATGGATATTCTTTCACCAGGAACAACTACTAGACTTAATGGATAGTTAGTTTGTTCTTCTCTCTTCATATCAACAATTTCGAAACCTAGGTTGTCATTAAATGACGTCATAGGATAATTTTCATAAACATATAAAGTATGAAACATGGGTGTTCCGCGCGGAACTTCACTCCAACCTTGAATATTCGTTAAAGATGTATATTCATACTCTCTTCTAATCAATTCTTTATTCTGTATCCCCTGCAGCCATTCAAGAATAGTTATGTGATCTGGTATAGATACACGTGTAGGCAACGTATTAATAAACAAACCGATCATCTTTTCTACACCATTCAAATTTGCAGGGCGTCCAGAACTCGTTACCCCATACACCACGTCGTTATCACCGCTGTAACGAGATAGTAAATATGACCATGCACCTTGAAACAGAGTATTCAAAGTCAGCTGATTCATTTTTGCCCATTTTTCTAATGCTTGCGTTTGTTCTCTTGTCAGTAAGGTTACACTTTCAGCAAAACCTATTTCCTTTATAGCAAACCTATTAGAAATTCCTAGTGGTGTAGGAGCTGAAAAACCTTTTAATTCTTCTCGCCAAAACTTTTCCGCTTGGCTATGATCCTGTTCTTTAATCCAGCGGATATACTTCTCATAAGAAGGGGGTCTTACAAGAGACAACAGCTTACCGCTTTTAATATTTTTGTATGTGTTCAATAATTCATACAAAATCAAAGAAGAGCTCCAACCATCTAACAATAAGTGATGATACGTGACAACCAATCTGAATTTGTCTTCGGCTTCATTAATGATGGTAACTCTCATTAGAGGAGCTTCATCCAATTGGAAGCCTACGAAACGATCTACCTCCATTAGCTTTTTCAGTTCTTCCACTTGTTCATCTTGAGATAAATGCGTCCAGTCTTCATTCTTTAGTGTAAATTGGGTATTTTCATAAACTGCTTGTACAGGTTGTTCGATATTTTCCCATACAAATACAGTCCGAAAGATATCATGTTTCTGAACTAGATGGTTCCATGACTCGGCAAAAATCCCCACATCCAATGGCCCTAGCAAAAGTAAACTTAATTGGTTGATATAAGCAGAAGAATACTCATCTTGACTATCATAAAGAGTGTGAAACAGAATTCCTTCTTGAAGAGGGGATAAGGCATAAATATCTACGATAGCGCTCATTTCAGTCCTCATTTCTTTAATAGCTTTGTCATTACCATATCTAACGATTTTTTTGATATGCCTGCTGCTGGAAAATCGGAAACGGTATATGCACAATGTTTATTCTCGGATTGATTCAAATATAAAATTCCCTCTTTCATTTGCTCTGCAATATTATGGATCGTCGAATCTTCATAATGCTTGTGGCTATACATCCATATGAGGTGCAGCTTTTCTTCGAGTATGACCCCTACAACATCAATAATGTGCAATCGTTTAGATGAACCAGCAAAATTAGATTCATTAAATGCTAGGTTCTTAACGAACATTGATGTAGAAGAAAATAGTTGATCGAAGTTGCCTAAATAATTAAAACTGATTGCAGGTTTTTCCTGCCTCTCTAACAACGGTTTAAAGTGAGAATTTAAATACCGTAATATCCCATAATCTATTCCTTTGTTGGGGATACGTCGAATCTCATCCTTGACCATTTTTAATACTTCTAGCAATGGCTGCTCATTTTCCATCCGCAGGTACACAGGATACAGACTCGTAAACCAACCAACTGTACGAGATATATCTATGCCTTCCATAATTTCTTCTCTCCCATGGCCTTCTACATTAATAGTAAGATCTGACGTCTTCGTCCATTTGGTGATCGCCTTCGCTAACCCCGCTAGTAGTATTTCATTCATGCTTGCCTTAAAAGTAACCTGAGCATCCTGTAATGCACTCGTTTCCTCTTTGCTTAATACCACAATCACTTGCTCGGTGCTTGCTTCTGTTACTACCTCATTAACAGTCCTCTTCGGAATGTCTCCTGATCTCTTGTTAGACTGTTGCTCCCAGTATTTTTTCACATCAAGGCAAACTTTTGTTCGACCATAATCATTTAACTGTTCAGCCCATGTTTTAAATGAGGTACTCTTGGCAGGGAGTCTTAAAGGTACTCCATCTTTACCTTGTTCATATACTTGTTGTAAATCTTGTAACATGATCCGCCATGACACTCCATCTACCACTAAATGATGAGTTGCCAGAAATAACTTTCCAGGGGAGGACAACCCTTCATCAAAATACACAGCTCGCATTAATGGTCCGTTTTGTAGATTTAGACTTGCTTGTCGAACCTGAACGATTTCCTGGATTCGTTGTTCCCAATCTGGTCCCACTAATCCATCGGGACTAATTACCTCTAACGGAACTTCTTCTCCCACGCCATGGTTAGTCTGTTTCCATGATCCGTCAGGTGAAATTTCATAGCGCATACGTAAAGCATCATGATGTTGAACAATCTTTTGAAGTGCTTCATAGAATAAATTAATATCTAGTCGCTCCCGGGGGATTAAAAACATCGATTGATTCCAATGATGGAAATCTGGATGCTCTTGCTCAAAAAACCAATACTGAATTGGTGTTAATGGAACATCACCCGTTATTTCCCCTTGCTCAACCTTATTCTGGTTGATCTGTGTTGCTGCTTGGGCAAGCTCAGCAATTGTTTGATGCTTCAGCATTTGCTGTAGATTAAGTTGCAATCCTGCTTGATTTGCTTGCGCAATAATCTGAATGCTAAATATGGAATCTCCACCAATTTCAAAGAAGTTGTCGTTAATCCCTATATTATTCGTACCAAGTACTCTCTCCCATATAGCTGTTAATTGCCGTTCTTTTTCATCTCTCGGCGCCTCGTAATGATCTTCAACTGATTGATAATCGGGATCGGGAAGTTCATTACGATTAATTTTTCCATTAGGAGTAAGTGGTATCTCCTCTAATTGCACCACATATTGTGGGACCATATAATCTGGCAGATTCTTTTTCATGTATTCTCGCAAATCAGTCAGATCCATTAACTCTGAAGCTACTATATAAGCGCACAAATATTTTTTACGCTGCGAATCCTCCCTATCGAGGACAACAGCCTGGCTTATTAAATTGTGCTGTAACAGTACACTAGAAATTTCCCCTAATTCAACACGATAACCGCGAATTTTAATTTGGTGGTCTTTTCTACCTAGAAACTCAATATAACCTTCTTGAAGCAAACGTCCATAATCTCCAGTCCGATATATGCGTCCTAAACTCGGATGCTGAATGAATGAACTACGGCTCTTCTCTTGATCTGCAAAATAACCATCCGCCAATCCTATGCCACCGATATAAAGTTCACCTGCAACACCAACAGGGCATATTTGACTCTTATTATTCAAAACATAAAAAGATTGATTTGCTAATGGCATGCCATAAGGTATACTTTTCCACGTTATATTTTCATTAATAATTGGATAATAAATAGACCATATTGATGCTTCAGTAGCTCCACCTAAGGAAATAACCTCACTTCCTTGAAAATAACGTTTGATCTTTTGCGGTAATGAAAGAGGAATCCAATCGCCACTTAGCAGTACCAAACGTATGGTATTATTCAAATCCATTGCTTCTGAATTAATCTGTTCTAGAGCTAGGTCCAATATCGCCGGCACGGAATTCCAAATTGTTACTTTCTCTCTCTTAACTGTATCAAGGACGTTACGTATATCTCTTTGGTCATCTATTATTACTAAAGCAGCCCCCGTACTAAGTGCTCCAAATAGATCATACACAGATAAATCAAAACATAAAGACGACAGTCCTATAATACGATCATCTTCACATACATCAAACTTTTGATTGATATCCAAGATTGTATTACACACTGCACCATGAGATATTACAACTCCCTTAGGTTTACCTGTGCTTCCTGAAGTATAAATAATATAAGCAATATCCTCCGGACCTACAGAACTTTGAATATTATCGTGATCTTCTTCCCTCAGTTTGATACTGTGATATAAACTAGGAGCAAGAAGCATCTTACAATCGCTGTTCAGCATAATATAGCTGCGTCTTTCCTCAGGGTACTTTGGATCTATAGGAACATAAGCTGCGCCAGTTTTTATAATGCCAATTACATTAACAATTGTCTCTATTGTTCTTTCTGCAATTACTCCTATTCTATCTCCAGTCGCTATTCCTTTTTTTTGTAAATAGCGAGCTACTTGGTTTGACATCATGTCCAGTTGTTCGAAAGTAATGGATTTATTATTATGAATGACGGCTGTGTTATGTGGACTTCGGCTTGCCTGTTTGGTAAACAAATCATTTAATGTTGTAGGGGTGTATAGCTGTTCTGTACAATTATACTTTTCGATCATATCAATGTTATATTTGTCTAAACACAATTCATGTTGATCATTTGTCTCATGTGCGATTTGCTTCAAAAGATCAATATATTGCGAAAACATCGTTTCAATAACTCTATGTTCAAACAGTTGGCTGACATAATTCCATAGCAAATGCAGTTCGCCATTTCTTTCGACAGCTATGTTATCAAGATATACTTGTGGTGTTTGATACACTTCCCAACAAGTATCTCCGATCATCTCCCATCCTTCATTCGTCTCATTAGTAAGCATACTGGTAAACACAATTGGCATCATAACTTTGGACTTTACTCCATGATACTTAACAAGATCTCTTAGAAATTTAACGCCATCATAGTGTCTATGCTGTAATCCTAGTAATAGTGTTGTTTGCAATTGTCTAATTTGATCCATTATTGGTATCTCATGAGTTAAATCTATGTCCAACATAACTAATGATGTAAAATCACCAACAATTTGCTGGACATCAGTATGTAGGGGAGAGCGATTAAATACAGTCAGATTCAAGCCTAGTCTTGCTTGATTGCTCCAATAAGAAAGTACCTTAGCATACGCAAAACATAAGACGCTAGAGACGGTTACTTTATTTAAACGAGCAGCCTCTTTTAAGCGCTTCCAATCATGAGGATCGATTCTCCTGGAGATGGGAATAAAGGTAGGTGTTTGGACTTTACTTGGGTCCATCTTAACAGGCAACATCGGCGATAATGGAAAGTCCTCTATTTTGCTTTGCCAATAAGATTCAGCCATCCGGTGTGCTCTTTTTTGTTTTACCCTTTCCTGGGATAAAATATAGTCTCTAAAAGAATACTTGATTTCCGGTAACTCCAAATCATCGTTACTATAGTATTGGAACAGTTCACTTCCTATTATCTCCATGCTAGCTCCATCTACCATCATGACATCCCAGCCCATACACAATAGATGTTCATTTTTGTTTAATTTAAATGCCCTTAAATCAAATAACGGCCACTTTGCGACATCAAATACATAATGTGACATAAGTTCACGTTCTTGTTCCAAATATATTTGACGTTCAGTTTCATTCATGCATGTTAGGTCAATCGTTTCTATCACATAAGGATTTACCTCATTCAAAATACATTGTTCCCCATTCTCCAGTACAACCGCTCTGAGCATTGGATGTCGATTAATTACTTTGAGAAAACTTTTATTTAATCTTTGAATATCAAATTTTGTTTTAATCTCAAAATAACCATGTGTAGAAAATCCACCCATCTCAATTTCTTTGTTTCGTCCCAGCCAATAAGCCATTTGAATTTCAGTCAATGGAAAGGGGTGATATAAATGATGCTGATCTGTTGGTAATGAAGATATGGAAAATGGTTTATCGCTTAAAAAGTATTTTTCTTTAATTGTTTCAATTAAAGTAATAACCGATATATCTAAGTTGTCCACAATAAAGTTAAGTGTGTACGTCATGGCCTCCGTTACTTTTAAAGCTAGGCCCTCTGCAATTTCATTTTGGAGATAAATACAATTTAAGCTTAACTCATACTCACTATCCTCTACATAAATTGCAAGCTCACCTTTCATCGACTGTTGCAAATACTCAACATCATATAGATTATGAATAGAACTTAAAGCTAGTATATTTTTAAAACCATACTCGCTAAAAAATGTGAAGTCACTGTGTTCCCCTACATTACCTACAAAAAATTGATGATGTCGATAACCATCTTTTGTGGTCTTCGCTACACTTAGTAGCAAATCGCTGAACTTATCTTCTGTAACAATCGTGTCATACAAAACAATGCCATTCACATGATTACTTTCTTGAATTTTTATTCCTTTCATTAACGGTGCGGCTATCATTACTCCTTTTTGTGAGTAACAGGCACACAACACTACTTTAAATGCAGTTTGCAGTAGTACAAACAACGATGCAGGGTTGCTTTTACAAACCCCTTTTAGTGTTTTTGTTGTTTCTTTTTCCAATAGAGTCTTCATATTAGAGTATTTATACTGCGAAGAACTTACCCTGGTATAAAATGAGGCTTCTATTTGGTTGATAGATTCCCCCTGCTTTTGTTTCCAATATATATTAGATTGATCTCTATCCGAAATACTGTCGAAAACTGACATTCTCACACCTCTTTTAATATAGATATGGCATGTTTCTCTTTTAATCATTCAGTTTATAATTCAAATTCAATTTGTAGGCTATCTTGTACGACCTTTTGAGTTCGGCCACTCTCTTTTTCTTCAATAAGGTATGCCATTGATCGAAGCGTTGGAGCACCATCCATTAGAGAAGTGACTTCTAGATCGATTTGAAAAGTAGAATTAATTTCTTCAATCAACTTTATCGCTTTTATGGAATCACCACCAGCTTCAAAGAATGGGGTATTCATCCCCACTGCATTCACCTCGAGTGCGTTTATCCACATACGATGCAATTTCTTTTCAAGTGGGGTTTGTGGTTCAAATGGAGGCTGTTCACAAGATCCTATAATAGTATCCAATTGAGATAATATTTCAGAATAATTCCCTCCTAGATAGTTATCCCGAAGTTCAAAACGTTGTAATTTTCCACTTGTAGTTTTTGGAATACTCCTAACAGGAACAACATGTTTTACTTCTATTCCAATCTGTCTGTTGATATATTTTTTCAATGCTATACTGAGAGGAACAAAGCTCTCTAGTAATCCCCTATGCAACACGAATAAAATAAGTTCATCTTTTTGTGATTCATTATTGTAAGCACCTGCAGCAACAATTTTATTGAGTTCGATTCCCTTAACACCTTCCGCAATACGTTCAATGTCATGTGCATAATAGTTTTGACCGTTAATAATAATAATATCCTTAACTCTTCCTGTTATTGTTAGCTTTCCAGCATCAACAAAACCAAGATCACCTGTATTTAACCAATGATCATCTAAAATAATTTCTTGTGTTGCTACTAGATTGTTATAATAGCCACTTGTAACATTATCTCCTTTTATTTGAATATATCCTATAATTTGATCATCTAGTACATTCCCTTCTGCATCACATATGCGAATCATTGTATTATTAAGGCATGTTCCTATTTCCACAAAAGAGACAGAATTAATATCGCTATCTTCTGTTTTTGTTATTTTATGGCCAATAGACATACTATTGCGGTTTATATACGTTACCTTGATTGGTTTACCCAACTCATGTCCTGCTACGCCCACAGTAGCCTCAGCTAACCCATATGCTGGTAGCATACAAAGTGGATCTAAACCATATCCCTTCATATCATCAATGAATTGATTACACAGCTTCGCAGAAATAGGTTCTGCGCCAATTAGAATTGTACGAACTTTTGATAAATTTATTTCGTCTATTTTCTTAGTAGCATAAGATGAAATAATGAGTTTAAGTGCAAAATTTGTAGTATATAATTGCGTTACACCGTGTTCCGATGCCTTTTCAAGCCATAATAATGGTCTTTTCAAAAATAGGGTGGGTGTCATAATATATTGTTGGATACCTGCACGCATACTACTGAGATGATTTGATATCAAACCCATGTCATGAGTGAGTGGCATCCAATTTATTGAACAATCATTAGAAGTAGTTTTTAAATATTCTATAGTGTCGGTGATATTAACTAAAATGTTATGGTGAGTTAGTACAACCCCCTTAGGTATGCCTGTCGAACCTGATGAAAATTGAATAAAAGCAATATCTGATGGTTCAGGAAAATGTAATTCCCCTTTTTCTGTATTTCCGACTAAGTCATCTAAAAAAATTGTTTTTTCTGTCATATTGTATCCTTTTTCAAAGGAGTACTTCTTCTCTATATAAGATGCTAGGTCATCCCATCTCTTTAAAGTTGTAATCATGAAGGGACTGTGCATTATACCTACAATGCGAAGTAACTTCTCCTTCTGCTCATCGTTACTACCAACCGTACAAGGAACAGGAATGATTCTACCCATAAGGCAAGCCCAATATACAGTAATAAAGTCCTGATTGTCTTCGATCTGAAAGATTAGTTCTGTGCCTGGACTTAAACCTCTTTCCTGTAGCTTAAATAAAGTCTTCAGTGCATTCTCGTATAACTCTTTGAACGAAACAAAGACTTCCATAGCCCGAGAATGTATAAATGTAATTCCTCTGTCTTCAACCTCCTTTAACGATTGAATCAGTTCTACCAGTGTTTGGTACATAGACAAATAAGACAACTCCTTTAAGTTTTCTAGTTGGACCATATTATTAATCTTGTTTCTCTAGAATAGAACTTATCTAGGGAAACAAAAAAGTATTTAAATAAACGAAGAATGATTCTTCATTTAAAACTTAAATAATTTATGATTATCTGATTATATATTCATAATTATGTCACGTATAGTTTATTCATGGAGTTAGTATTTAAGC
>NZ_JAKRNK010000014.1 GCF_022346885.1 Paenibacillus sp. ACRRX | reverse complement strand
TGGTGGCGATGGCGGAGGGGTTCCACGCGTACCCATCCCGAACACGACCGTTAAGCCCTCCAGCGCCGATGGTACTTGGACCGCAGGGTCCTGGGAGAGTAGGACGTTGCCAAGCAGATAAAGAAGCTGTCCCAAAAGGCCTGAATAGGCCCGAGGGAAGCTTCTTTTTTATTTGAAGAGTTATTTTATTATTAAATAAAGTGTCTAAGTTAAGTTTTAGTAGGTGTTTTTTAACTCTTGCAGCTATCCATTTACAATTTCCCCACCATTAATATGGAGAATTTGACCGCTCATATAGGAAGAATCTTCACTTGCCAAATATACATAACCGGCTGCGAGTTCAATAGGTTGGCCAGGGCGCTGCATCGGAGTATTTGCCCCAAACTCACTTACCTTTTGCTCATCGAAAGTGGAAGGAATAAGAGGTGTCCAAATTGGGCCAGGTGCTACTCCATTTACCCGAATGCCATGTTTAGCTAGATTTGCAGATAAGGAACGAGTAAACGATACGACGGCTCCTTTTGTAGAAGAGTAATCAAGCAATTCTGCGCTGCCACGATACGCTGTGACAGAGGTCGTGTTAATGATAGTGTCTCCTTTTTTCAAATGAGGCATTGCTGCCTTTGTTAAATGAAACATGGAAAAGATATTAGTTTTAAATGTTTTCTCCAGCTGTTGGGTAGAAATATCCGTAATATTAGCTTGTGGATGTTGTTCTGCAGCGTTATTTACAAGTATGTTTAACCCACCAAGCTTTGTTATGGTTTGCTTAATGACTTCTAAACAGAACGATTCATCGCCAATATCCCCAGGTAGAAGCAGACAATGAACACCTTCGGACTCAATTTCATTTTGGGTTAGTAAAGCATCTTCATGTTCATTTAGGTATACAACAGCGATACTTGCACCTTCCTTGGCAAACGCAATAGCTACGGCTCTGCCAATTCCACTGTCACCACCGGTAATAAGCGCTACCTTTCCTTTAAGTTTACCTGCTGCTTTGTATGTTGACCCTTCATAATTAGGAAGAGGTTTCATTTCGGATTCAGTTCCCGGTTGTTGATTTTGATGTTGTGGCGGTATTGTATGCGATGGCTGCGGCTGAGATGGCATTTACTTGCACTCCTTTTTAGTTAAATCGTACATAATCTACATTAGTGTGGCCAAAATAAAAAAAATCACCCATTCGCAGAAGAATGGGTGAAGAATAGTATAAATATAGAGGATTATGCTTTATATATTAAGAATAGATTCGTTTCTAATTTAATCAGTTTGTCTTCTGAAACCGACATGGCTGCAATTGTGGTAAACAGACGCGGTCCAATAATCCACAAGTGCCAAAATAGAAATTGCAGCGTAAAGCCAAGTGGCAGCCAAGGGCTCAAGGCACCAATAATAACTATTCCAATTAGCAGGGTAGATAATAATATTTTGCTCCAATAACGAAATCCAATAAACTGCTGCTCAAGAGGAAGGAAACCGATCCATGGTGGCTTCCACTGGAATCCCCAACGCTTGCGATAGGTATACCGATCAATTACAAAGAGTGAACGTGATATGACGTAGTGAATCCAAATGAGCGTGCTCCATGCCAGGAAGCTGTATGCTATTCCGAGAATGCCGTCTGCCCAACACGCGGCACCTGCTGCTAATAGACCAAGAAACATGTAGCTGTAGTTAACGACTTTGGAGAAACGATATTTGCGTAATAACTGATAGTTGTAAAATGTTCGTTCCTGTCTGGCTTGCATGTGGCCACTCCTTTATTCTATGAGTTTCACCAGTACGATATATATCGGTTCAAATGGTGGTAGAATGAAGGCATCATCGCAAAAAGCCGTCATGTCCTGCAAAACGTACATACACCTTTCTAAACGTAGTGCATATGATGCAATAAATATTTGAAAAGTTTCTATGAAATCGGTTTACTGTTCTATTAATCAGGACATACTACATATAAATCATATTAAAGGTGGGATTGTCATGGAGGGCCGGACGGAGCATTGCTGTATCGTATGCGGACAACAAAAAACGGAAGGCATGGTCATCGTCAATCAGTTTATTTGTTCAGGGTGTGAGCAGGAGATGGTGCACACCGATGTTAAGGATGATAAGTATCCATTTTACATTCATCAATTAAAGCGTCTGTGGCTTCAGCTGCAAGCTTAAAGTTAGACGGGTTTATTTGGGCTTATAAGGCAAGGCTTTTATTTATGTACTGGGATAGTTTATCTCGTAAAGTTCATTTTTATTTACATGACAAGAGTCCGGGTGCGGGCTCTTTTTTTGATAATGATGCAAATTATAGCACTAATGACAAAAGAGTTTCTGATAGGGGATAAACACAGGAATTGATTTGCGTTACAATAGAATTATTATGTCTTAAAAAAGGTGCAGCAAATGAATGAAATGACTCGAGAACAGATGCCGCTAGTAGAGGCACTGCTAAAATATGAACAGGCTAAGCACGTATCCATGCACGTGCCCGGTCATAAGAATGGGGCGGCGTACGAGCGTGCCGCCGCAGAGACGAACGATGCTGCGCATGCATCGTTATATCGCCGCTATGCGGCGCTGCTCGGGCAGGACGTGACCGAGGTAGAGGGCACGGATGATCTGCATGAGCCGACTGGCGCCATAAGAGAGGCGCAGCAGCTGGCCGCGCAGTGCTTTGGGGCGGAGGAGACGTACTTCCTCGTTAGTGGAAGTACGAGCGGGAACATTGCCGCTATTTTGTCCTGCTGCACTAAGCCTGGTGATATCGTCATTGTGCAGCGTAATGTACATAAGTCTGTCCTTCACGGGCTTATGCTGGCGGGTGCTCGTGCTATCTTTGTCAGTCCTTGTGCGGATAAAGACAGCGGATTACTCACTGCCCCATCGAAGGAGACTATAGCGGCGGCCGTACAACGCTACCCGGAAGCAAAGGCAGTTGTGCTGTGCAATCCAAATTACTACGGATTGGGCGTAGACCTAACTCCAATAGCGGATTCCGTTCATGCGCACGGGCTGCCGCTGATCGTGGATGAAGCCCATGGGGCTCACTACGGGCTTCATCCGAAGCTCCCTAAGTCTGCGCTGCAAGCAGGCGCAGATTTAGTAGTACAGTCCACGCATAAGATGCTGCTTGGCATGACAATGAGCGCCATGCTCCATGTTCAAGGAGCTCGTATATGCCGCAAACGTCTTGCGAAGGCGTTGACCATGATTCAAAGCTCTAGTCCCTCGTATCCTTTGATGGCATCTTTGGATATGAGTCGACATTATGTACAAACACGTGGTCCGGCAGCCTTTACAGAGGGTTTAGCAGCAGTTGAATATTTGCGTTCATGGATCGGGAGATCCAATACGTTCAGTTGTATATCACCTAAGGAATCAGTTCGCAGCGTTGATAAGGATAATGATCAATCGTCTACTCATCCATTGGTTGATCCATTTAAAGTGGTCATATATGAGCGATACGGCAATTGCACAGGATATGATTTGCTTGACCGTTTGCGGGAGAACGGTATTGTAGCGGAAATGGCTGATCTAAACTATGTTGTGTTATTGTGTACGCTCGGCACAACGTTAGCAGAAGTGGAAAGAGTGGCTGCAGCCCTGGTGCATTTGGAGGATCAGCTTAAGATTAAGAGGGAGGTAGAGACAAGGTCTCATAAAGATAGTAGACACAAGGATAGAGAGTCAGCCTCGATTCGAAAATTGTCTCTCCAAGCTACTCAAATGGAAGATTTAATAGCTGAACCAATCGCTTTTTCCATTTTTGACCTTGATCAGCGTCAGGTTCGATTTATTGACACAAGTGAAGCAGCAGGTTATGATGCGGCAGAGGCTGTTGTCCCATATCCCCCAGGTATACCGCTTTTATATGCCGGGGAAACGATATCAGCTGCGCATATTAAGTTATTACAGCAATTATCTGAGGCGGGAGCGAAGTGTCAGGATGCCTCGGATAAGACGCTGCGGACACTGCTGGTGTACGAGAAATAAGAAGGGATTGTTGATTATAATGGCCTACCCAGGCTTGTTTATATCTTTAGAGGGCGGCGAAGGTGCCGGAAAGTCGACTTCGATTGTTTTGCTGCAGCGTGAGTTGGAAGCAAAAGGGTACAAGGTGCTGGTCACACGTGAACCAGGCGGTATTCGAATTGCAGAGCGTATCCGCGAAGTTATTCTGAATACTGAGTATACGGAGATGGACCCCCATACAGAAGCGCTCTTATATGCAGCAGCGCGAAGGCAGCATTTGGTCGAGAAGGTGATACCTGCATTGGAAAATGGGGTAATCGTTATTAGTGACCGCTTTGTAGATAGCAGTTTAGCGTATCAAGGCTATGCCCGCGGCTTAGGAATTGATGCCGTCTGGAGAATTAATCAGTTTGCAGTACAGGCTGTGATGCCAGATGTTACTTATTGGTTGGACATTGCCCCTGATGTAGGCTTACGACGTATCGAAGCAAACCAATTGCGGGAAGTAAATCGATTGGATCAAGAGGCATTGTCCTTTCACTATAAAGTGCAGGAAGGGTATCAAATCATTGCTCAGCGTCATCCAGATCGCATTGTTCGTATCGATGCTGCACAGGCACCAGAGGCCATTGTCTCGCATATGATGGAGAATTTACAGCAACGCACGAGGATGATGGGGAAATGATGTATAATTAGATTAATACCGCTTTTCATTATATTATGAGGAGGATGACAGCATGAAGTTAATTGTGGCCATTGTACAAGACAAGGATAGCAATCGGCTAAGTCATGCCCTGGTCAAAGCCGATTACCGCGCAACGAAGCTTGCAAGCACGGGCGGCTTTCTACGAGCGGGTAATACGACATTTATGATAGGTGTCGAGGATGAACAGGTCGAGGATGTGCTCGAAGTCATTCGCACCAATTGTAAGGTACGAGATCAATTGGTTACTCCCGTTACACCAATGAGTGGAACGACGGATTCGTATATGCCGCTTCCCGTTGAGGTGCAGGTTGGCGGAGCAACAGTGTTTGTAATGCCGGTAGATCGTTTTGAACATTTCTAAGTTAGGGTGATGAAAGGTGAAGATTAACCCGGGCTTTCGCCCTTTTGGTAAAGATGTACGTCTTGGCGACCCTGTGGCTAAGCCTGTCACCACGAAGTCATTCGCGGATATGATGCAGCAGCAGGATGGACGTTCCTCTAATGAAGAGATGCAGCAGAGGCTGCAGGATATATACAAACAAGGCGAGCGGTTATCGAAGTCAATGACCGTACGTGAATTACGTTTATACAAGACGATGGTTAAGCGATTTTTGGAGGATACCGTTCGACGTGGTGTCGCAATCCGGGATGCAAGAGGATGGGACAGACGCGGTCGCAGTAAACGATATCGATTGGTGGAAGAGATAGATACCGCTTTGTTGGAATTAGCTGACGAATTACTCCAGAGCGAAGAGGGTAAGATTGACATGCTAAACAAAGTCGGTGAAATACGTGGCATGTTGATAAACTTGACATTTTAACAACCTATGCTGAGAGGTAGCAGGTTATTAGAAAGGATCATACCAGATGTCATTTGAGCATATCCTTGGTCAGGAAAGGGCTAAGGCGATCTTGCAGCATGGCCTTCGAGCCGACAAAGTCTCACATGCTTACTTATTCAGCGGGCCTCGGGGTACAGGACGTGTTCAGACGGCAATAACTTTGGCAAAAGCTATGTTCTGTGAGCGTATGAAGGAAGATTCCTGTGATGAATGTTTGTCCTGCCGCAAGATTGATCACGGCAACCATCCGGACGTGCATATGATCGTGCCGGAAGGGCAATCGATCAAGATTGATCAGATTCGTGATCTGCAGCGCGAATTTTCATATCGTACTCACCCGTCGGGACGGAAAATATACATTATGGAGCAGGCTGACAAAATGACGGTGCAAGCGGCAAACAGTCTGCTTAAATTTTTGGAAGAGCCAACGAGCCCCTCAATTGCGATTCTAATTGCAGATAATGGACAAGCTATGCTTCCGACGATTATTTCACGTTCACAGTGGGTGCCATTTACGCCTACGAATCCTGAGCAAATTTATCATAAGCTGGTTGAAGAAGGTAGTGTGTCTACACTTGCACGTGTTGCCGTTCAATTGGTAAACGGATTGGATGCCAGCAGGCATTTATGCCAACAGAATTGGTTTGCAGAATTGAGAAACGTAATGTTACAATTAGGGAAGGAGTGCGGGGTACGACTGTCCTCAGCACTCCTACTAGCACAGCAGAAAGTATTCAAGACGGAGCTTGCGGAACATTCGGACATGTTGTTCCGATTGTTTCATCTCTGGTTTCGAGATATGTTGTATTACCAATTGAACCGACAGGACAGCCTCGTATTTCAAGATCAGCTCGAACTAATGGGCAAGATTGCGTGGACGAGAACAGCCGATGGATGGATTCGGTGCATGGAAGCTGCGGCGGAAGCGCAGAAGCGGGTACGCGCTAACGTAAACCCGCAGCTAGTGTTTGAGCAGTTTCTGGTTGGGATGCAAGGAGGTACTTGATTGTATAATGTGGTCGGCGTCCGTTTTAAAAGAGCGGGCAAAATTTATTATTTCGACCCGGTCGAATGGCCGGTCCAGAAGGACCAGCATGTGATCGTCGAAACGGCGCGCGGCATCGAGTACGGCAAAGTCGTCATCGGTCCGAAGACGGTCGGCGAGAACGATGTGGTACTTCCATTAAAGAAGGTCATCCGGGTAGCGACGGATGTAGATGGGCAACTGGTGGAGTCGAACCGCCAGGCAGCAAAGGATGCATTTGGTACATGCTTAGAGAAGATTAAAACACACCAGTTAAGGATGAAGTTGGTTGATGTCGAATATACGTTTGATCGGAACAAGATCATTTTCTACTTTACTGCGGAAGGCAGAGTTGACTTCCGGGAATTGGTTAAGGACCTAGCGAGCGTATTCCGTACCCGCATTGAGCTAAGACAGATCGGTGTACGTGATGAGGCAAAGATGCTTGGCGGAATAGGGCCTTGTGGACGTGTGCTCTGCTGTTCCTCATGGTTAGGTGATTTTGAACCGGTATCCATCAAAATGGCAAAAGACCAGAACTTATCATTAAATCCTACCAAGATTTCCGGTTTGTGTGGTCGTCTCATGTGTTGCTTGAAGTATGAGCATGATAACTATGAAAGTGCGAAGGAAGAACTACCTGCTGTCGGCAGATTGGTTGTAACCTCGTTAGGAGAAGGTAAAGTAGTCGGCTTGAATGCTGGTGAACGAAAAGTACATGTGCAGCTGTTCGAAGTTGGGAAAGTGAAGGAACTATTATTTGACGATGTGGTCGTGAAGTAATGTTGTAGGACATCTGTATGATACTCTGGGGTGGGAACTTGGAGAAGAGAGATATTTTTACACAAATTCATGGTCTAGAAACGAATATGGGTAACCTTCATCAAGAAGTCGGTGCACTGAAGCTGATCGTGAAGGAGCTGCTGGAAGAGAACCAGCGTCTGTTGATGGAGAATCAGCAACTGCGCAAAGTTCTGCAGCTTGAGCATCATGAGCAAGACCAGACAGCTTCCGTTCCAACCGGGGAATCTGCACCCGCAGCTGATATTCCTTTGGACGAAGCGGAGGCAAAAGCCAATTTAGTTGGTGAAGGCTACGACAATTTGGCACGCTTGTACCATGAAGGATTTCATATTTGCAACGTATATTATGGTCATTTGCGTACGGAAGGCGACTGCTTATTCTGTTTGTCCTTCCTCAATAAATAACCGGTGCCGTAGGTGATGGAATCTTACATTCCTCCCTACGGCTTTCTCATATACACATATTGATATCGGAACAAAGGAGATACCTGCACACATGAATGTAACCTTACATCCTTCCGAGCGTCTGGATGATTTGTTAACGCATGATTTACGTATTATTCAGAGCGACGAAGTATTCAGCTTCTCTTTGGATGCTGTTCTATTAGCCCGATTTGCTGCAGTACCTGTTAGGGGGCGTATTCTTGATTTATGTACAGGAAATGGAGCTATCCCGTTATTGTTAACGACTCGGACGAAAGCACACATTGACGGCATTGAAATACAGCCCAGACTAGCTGATATGGCTCAACGTAGTGTAGAAATAAACGGACTTACTGGACAGATTAAGATTATGGAGGGGGACCTCAAGACCTTAAGGCTTGTTGGGGATCAAAATCTTTATGATGCGATAACCGTTAATCCTCCATATATGTCAGTTGCGTCAGGTGATTTGAAGGAGAACGAACATAAAGCAATGGCTCGTCATGAGATAGGATGTACGTTGGAAGATGTAATAGCCGCATGCGCGAGATTGTTAAAGGTTGGTGGTAAGCTGTCAATGGTACATCGTCCGTCACGACTGGTAGATATGATGGCGTTAATGAGAACCTATCGACTCGAACCGAAACGTATTCGTTTTGTACATCCGAAGGCTGGATCAGAGGCAAATATGGTACTTATTGAAGCCGCACGGAATGGAAAGCCTGAAGTACGTTTGATGCCGCCTTTAATCGTTTATAATGAAGACAACACCTACTGTGAAGAACTCATGCATATTTACTACGGCGCGAAGTCGGAATTGAGGAATGAATAACATGATGGAA
This sequence comes from Paenibacillus sp. ACRRX, assembly GCF_022346885.1. Lineage (GTDB taxonomy): Bacteria > Bacillota > Bacilli > Paenibacillales > Paenibacillaceae > Paenibacillus_B. The sequence continues at coordinate 58,183 of NZ_JAKRNK010000014.1, read as the reverse complement.
TTTCATATACAGAACAGCTATGCGAATTCAGATGATGGTCGAGGCTGTCTTTATCTAGTCGCGACACCTATTGGAAATTTAGAGGATATGACTTTTCGTGCGGTACGTATTCTTAAAGAGGTAGATATTATTGCCGCAGAGGATACGAGAGAATCAAGAAAGCTGTTGAGCCATTTTGATATTCAAGGCAAGAAGCTGTTCAGTTATCATGAACACAATAAGCGTGCAAGCGGACCGGAGCTTGTCCGTTTTATGCTGGAAGGGCATCGTATCGCAATTGTTAGTGATGCAGGTCTACCAGCTATATCCGATCCGGGTATGGACTTAGTCCAACTTGCCATTGAAGCAGGCCTGAACGTAATACCGATCCCTGGTGCCAATGCAGCGTTAAGTGCATTGATTGCATCCGGGCTGGCGACAGATCGTTTTATGTTTATAGGTTTCTTGCCGCGTGAACGTAAAAGAATTGATGAAGTGCTCCTTCAACTTCGACATGAACGCTGCACCCTTATGTTCTACGAGTCTCCGCATCGCGTCATTAAGACATTAGAGCGGATTGAGGAAGTTCTGGGAGATAGACAGATCGTCTTAGCCCGAGAATTAACTAAACGTTATGAGCAATTTGTTCGTGGAAGCGTCGGGGATTGTCTGCGGCATTTGAATGATCAGGCACCGCTAGGGGAATGTTGTATTCTTGTAGAGGGGGTAACAGAAGATAGACTACTGGCTAACCCAGATATGGCGTGGTGGCAGTCGTTAACGATCGAGGAACATGTTAGTCATTACGAAGAAAGTGAAGGAGCTGCACGTAAAGAAGCCATGAAACTGGCAGCTAAAGATCGAGGTATATCCAAACGTGATATCTATCAAGCTTTGCTAGCAACAGAAGCTGATGTCTAGGCGAGTCCTAGAACTTATTAATTTGGCTAAAGTTTGTGCAGATTTGGTGCGTAAGGGATTGATTTTACTGTAGCAGCACCTGTCAGGTGAACCAAATGAATAATTTGGGGCAAAAAAATACCTTCATGGTTGGGTTCAGTAACCATGAAGGCGTCAAGGAAGATATGAAAAAGGTTAGAATTAACATATGTAAGTAAGCCTATTATAACCTACTTTTCTTATTTTGTCACAGGTTGTGGAATTTCTGAGATACATTCGTGACAAACAATTTTTCCTTTGAAGTATGTAACGTTCTCAGCGTTGCCGCAGAAAATACATGCTGGCTCGTATTTTTTAAGCATAATGCGTTCGCCATCTACATAGATCTCAAGCGCGTCTTTTTCTCCGATGCCAAGTGTACGGCGAAGTTCAATCGGAATCACGACACGGCCTAGCTCGTCGACTTTACGAACGATACCTGTGGACTTCATCATAATTAATCGCTCCTCTTTAAACTTATAATATGTCATGTTTCGACAATATTCTATGTTCGTTGTTTTATATCGTACCAACCATTCCCATATTAGTCAACTAGAAATATTGCTAGTTTTGATGCTAATTTATGGTTTATCTTATAGTTTTAGCTGTTTTTTATTAGATATCAACGATTTTTATCTCATTTTTGGTCAGAGAAGGAATTTTTTATTAAACACAGTTGTCAGAATAATCAATAATACCCCATTACTAGGTAGGTCTAAAAGAGCATATAATTTGTCGAAATGACAGAGTAAAACTAACAGTTACTAACTGAAATGAAAAAAGGAGGTAGGAATATGCTGCGAGAAGAAAAGGTGTTTAAAGATCCAGTGCATAATTATGTACACGTACAGGATCGAACGATCTGGGATCTCATCAATACAAAGGAATTTCAACGATTACGGCGCATCAGGCAGCTTGGCACGTCATATCTGACCTTCCATGGCGCCGAGCACAGCAGGTTCTCACACTCCTTGGGCGTTTATGAGATTACGAGACGAATCATCTCTCAATTTGAACGCAATCAGTTTGAAGACTGGCCTGAGGAGGAAGGGCTTGTCGCCTTATGTGCTGCACTGCTTCATGATGTTGGACACGGACCATTTTCACATTCCATTGAAGAGGCTTTCAATGTTCATCATGAAGACTGGACATGCCGAATTATATTGGGGGATTCCGACATCAATCGGGTACTAACACGCAGAGACCCAACGCTGCCAGAACGTATTGCTTCTATTATACGCAAAACTTATGAAAAGAAAATAGTCGTAAATTTAGTTTCGGGACCTCTCGATGCTGATCGAATGGATTATTTGCTGCGGGATGCATATTATACTGGAGTTCACTACGGCACTTTTGATATTGATCGGATATTACGCGTACTTCGCCCTTATAAAGGTCGGATTGTCGTAAAAGAAAGTGGTATGCACGCTGTAGAGCATTATTTAATGTCGAGATATCAAATGTATTGGCAAGTATACTTTCATCCGGTGACACGAAGTTCGGAATTGCTGCTGCGACTTATTTTTAAGCGTGCTACTGAACTATATCACTCGGGATATGTATTTTCTTACTTTCTGGCGCCGCTAGATTCCTTATTTGAAGGGACTATTACTTCTGCACAATATGTTCAATTGGATGAGGCCTTTGTCCAAACCGTATTTACTCAGTGGATGGGGGAGCAGGATGAGCGGCTTTCAGAATTATGTCAGCGATTCATGGAACGAAAGTTGTATAAATATGTAGAGGTCGATCAGTTAAATACGGAGCTAATGGAAGAACTTTGTCAGCAATGGAAGGCTGCAGGACTTGATCCCGCTTATGATCTATGGTTTGATTCCCCTACTGATATGCCTTATGATGTGTATCGTTCTGGAGAAGAACCGACACAAATGCACATTTTATTGCTCGATCGTGACCAACAATTGGTCGAACTGTCAAAAAAGTCGGATATTGTTCGCTCTATCAGTGGATTGCATCGTGGTAAGCATTATATATATTTTCCGATTGATAAAATCAGACAGGCAGCCCCGCGACTTTCTGAATCAGTTGTCCGACTACTTCAACTACAAGAGGATCGAGCGTCACAGTAGGAACCTACTAGAGGATACAAGGAGAGTAATTCGACATGATATTTGACACACATACCCATTTGGATAATGAAGCCTTTAATGAAGATCGTGAGGAAGTAATTGCTCGCGCTTTAGAACAAGGCGTGACACGAATGGTAAACGTAGGCTTTAACCGGGAAACGATCCCGACGACCATGGAGTTGGCGGAGAAGTACCCCTTTATTTATGCGGCTGTGGGATGGCACCCAGTTGATGCAATTACGATGCAGAAGACGGATATCGATTGGATCGCCAAGTTGACTGAGCATAAAAAAGTAGTAGCTATTGGTGAAATTGGACTCGATTATCATTGGGATACATCACCAAAGGATGTACAGCAACGTGTATTCAGAGAGCAAATCGGACTCGCACGTGAATTGGATATGCCAATTATCATACACAATCGTGATGCACATGAAGATGTAGTTCGTATTTTGAGAGAAGAAAATGCAAAAGAGGTTGGAGGCATTATGCATTCGTTCTCAGGAAGCTGGGAGACCGCTAAAATGTGTCTGGATATGGGCTTTTATATTTCGTTCGGCGGCCCAGTCACGTTTAAGAATGCTAAACAGCCAAAAGAGGTACTTAAACAGGTTCCAATGGATCGTTTATTGGTGGAAACGGATGCTCCTTATTTGACTCCTCATCCTTATCGGGGGAAACGGAATGAAACCGGATACGTTCGGTTAGTGGCAGAGGTAGCAGCTGGATTAAAGGATATGGATTTAGAAGAATTTTGCAGAAAAACAACCGAAAATGCTCTTACATGTTTTGACATACGTTGAAAATCAACGAAAAACTAACGAAAAAAAGTTCTACACCAACATATACATGGATTTGTTTGATAAAATGAGTAAATTTGGCTTTATTTTTGTTGTTTTTAACGAAAAACGTGATTGCGGCAGTCTTTACAACTTTGTCATAAACACGATATGATTTCTCACAGAAGTTCGATTGAACTTGAATATTGTTCCAACCAACCAGTAACGCTGAATTTCCATTGATTTGGAGAGCGGGGGAACCAGAAGCATGCTGCAAGTGCCAGCAGGTGCGGAGTGTATCCTTGGGGTGAATTAAGAGCTGTCGAGCCGTGAGCCGATATGTTCTTATAGGGCGACTCTCATAGCCCGAACCCGACAGCTAACCTCGCAAGCGTACGGAGAGAGGTCCTCGTGTGAGCCCTAGACTGTTGTTTTGTTTGGGTCTTGATGAAGAAGCCACGAAAGAGAGTCCTCTTGAGACAGGCTTCTTTTGTTTTTGCATCTTACGAGACTCGCATCCTTGCATATTTTGCGGAGCGGGTTCATAGGTTGTAAGAACAAGGAGGAAGAGACGACCGTTACTGGAGTTGGTGTGAGAGATAGGCAGGCACAAGCTTATTTTTCGCAAAAATATCCAATAGTCGCGTCAGATGTATCATGCATAACTTCTCGACGGCGGGACTATGTAAGGAGGACCGAGAAATGGGCAACTTCGTGAACAACGATCCCCATGATCCCCGATCATCCAGCAAGTCACTCGCAATGCGATGGAAGCATGAAAATGTGCGTGTTGTTTCTGTAATTGCTGTAGTTGCAATCGCTATAACTTTAGTTAGTGTGCTGGTGGGATTCAGTTATTCCAAAAAGACGGTCGCCATTGTCGTAGATGGACAAGAGCGTCGTTTGGAAACTCGCCAGGAAACGCTTCGTGATGTTTTGGATGAGCACACGATAGCGGTAGGAAGTCATGACGAAGTATCTGTAGCGTTAGATACTGAAGTCAAAGATGGGGCTCAAATCACCATAGAACGTGCTAAGCCAATTCAGATTACGGTGGATGGGCTAACGAAGACGTTGTATACAACTAAGGACAATGTCAAACAAGCACTTACTCAATTAAATATTAACCTGAAAGCGCAAGATAAAATTTTCCCAAGCAAGTTGACCTCGATTGCGTCTAACATGAACATCAAAGTTGTGCGTGTGACCAAAGGGGTTGAGGAGCGTAAGGTGAAGGTTCCTTATCAAGTCGTCAAACAGGCAAACCCGGATATGAAGAAGGGTACCAAAAAGACAGTGCAGCAGGGCCAGTCAGGTTTGGTCGTACAAAAGATCGAAAAGACCTTCGAAGATGGGAAGCTTGTCACTGCCCGTATGGTAGACAAAAAAGTGCAGGCCAAACAAGTCAATAAGGTTATCGCTTACGGTACGAAAAAAGAACCTGAATTAGTGGTACTGTCTGCGGATAGCGATGACGTTGGTCAGTCTTCTGGCGGCAACTCAGATTTTGATTACAAGAAAAAAATTACGAATGTGCAATTAACAGCATACACGGAAACTCCAGGTTCTGTGGGGGCCAAAACAGCCTCCGGAACAAAAGTAACCGAAGGTCGTACGATTGCGGTAGATCCGAAGGTCATTCCACTTGGCTGGTGGGTATACATCGAAGGCATTGGCTTCCGCCGTGCTGAAGACACAGGTGGAGCCGTCAAAGGCAACATCATTGATGTATATTACGACTCCTCCAAGCAAGTGCAGCGTTTCGGACGCAAGAAGGGATATACGGTTTATGTGATCGGTCCTGTGAAGCCGGAGGCGAGTTAGGAAGTCTCTAGTGTAGTGTTAGCTGTGTGGATTGCAGCTGTGTATTTATGATATAGTAATTCATATTCAAATATGTCATGCTAAGAAGAGGGGATTCCCTCTTCTTTTGTATTTTAGTTGTACTTTTTTTGGGAAAGGGGCAATTGCCTGTGATACGTGAGGTTATTGTCGTTGAAGGAAGAGACGACACCGTAGCGATAAAACGAGCGGTAGATGCAGATACTATTGAGACTGGCGGATCGGCTCTAAATGAGATGACGTTTAAGAAGATCGCGCTGGCGCATGAGCGCCGGGGCGTTATTATATTTACGGACCCTGACTTCGCTGGTGAACGGATTCGCAAAGCGATTGCAGCTCGTGTACCTGGATGCAAGCATGCATTCCTAACCAAGCAGGAGGCGCTCGCCAAAGGGGACATTGGGGTGGAGAATGCTTCGCCCGCAGCGATTCGCCATGCACTTGATCATCTGCGAACAGAGATGCCTGCCTATGAAGGCACAGTGCTTACCTGGACTGATCTGGTCCAGGCAGGACTTACTGCTTATGAGGGATCGGCCGATAGACGCATGAGACTAGGTGAAATACTAGGTATAGGGTATTGTAATGCCAAGCAATTATTAAAGCGTTGTACGACCTTTCAGATTAGTCGAGAAGAATTTGAAGATGCTCTGCGACGTCTAGACACCAATTAAATGTAAGTGTCAATAGGACGACAGCATATATTTCGATGCTTATGATCATTAGATTTTATCGTACTAACTGAGGTATCGGGATACGAATTGGAGCATTTAAGGCCCACATTAGGTGAAAATTTGCGAATGTGTGTAAATTTATGGAAGGCGGGTAAAGAATGACGCAAGTAAGACCGGACATTGCCACACCAACACGAACCAAAGATATCATACGAAAGCACGGTTTTTCATTTAAGAAGAGCCTAGGCCAAAATTTTCTTATTGATATGAATGTTATGCGCCGTATCGTCCAAGCAGCAGATCTGGATGAGCATACAGGTGCGCTTGAGATTGGACCTGGGATCGGAGCATTGACAGAGCAGCTGGCGAAGCAGGCAAGCAAGGTCGCAGCAGTAGAAATCGACCAGCGTTTGATTCCTATTTTAGCGGAGGTCATGGAGCCGTATAACAATGTTAGCGTTGTACATGGCGATGTGCTAAAAGTCGATTTGCCGGCACTGTTTCAAGAACAATTTGCGGAGATGGATAAGGTGAGTGTCGTGGCGAATCTGCCATATTACGTGACTACTCCCATTATGATGAAGTTGCTGGAAGAGCGTCTTCCACTCAAAAATATTGTCGTTATGATTCAGAAGGAAGTAGCTGAACGCATGGCGGCCTCACCTGGCGGCAAAGAATTTGGCAGTCTGAGTGTTGCAGTCCAATACTACAGCGAACCCGAGATTGTGTGCACGGTTCCCCATACTGTATTTATTCCACAGCCTAATGTAGAATCTGCGGTTATCCGCTTAAAGGTAAGAGACAAGCCTCCTGTGGAAGTAAATGACGAATCCCGATTTTTTGAAGTCGTTCAAGCGAGCTTCACGCAGCGACGCAAGACGATTTGGAATAACTTAAAGGCACGTTATAGTGGTGATATTGGCATAGATCAGCTGCAAACCGCTTTGGAGACGGCTGGAATCAATCCTACACGCAGAGGCGAGACTTTGTCACTTGAAGAGTTTGCGCGCCTTAGTGAGGCTATAGGGTCTTCATATGACGCTTTGTAATTAGTTACATAATTTTAGCGCCTCTATTTATAACCAGCTAGCCCCCAAAAGGGGCTTTTTTGTTTAGGCACCAATCCTGACTTCCGCCCATACGATAGGTAAGAGGTGATAAGGGCATGAAGGTGGGAGATCTGGTCATACGCAAATCTTATGGTGGGGATATTACATTCCGGATAGAAGGGATTTATGAGCACATATCGTTGTTAAAAGGAACGGATTATCGACTAGTGGCCGATGCTCCGACATCAGATCTGGTCAATGTGCCTGAGACAACGATGAAACGGCGTAAGCAGCAAGCACAAATTAAAATGATTGAATCCGTGGAAGCACTGGAACGCCACAGACAGCGCCAATCAGAGCGCCGTCAAACAGAATTTCAATTTGCTGATGCTCCGAACCAGGCGGCCCATTTCGAAATGCCAGGCAAGGTGCTTCATCTGGACGGAGACCCGAACTATTTACAAAAAAGCATGACCTTGTATAACCAACTGCGGGTTCCCGCAGAAGGGCACTACGTGTCGGAGGCCAAGATGTCTGACGCTGTTTACACACTGTTGCCTCGATCGCGTCCAGATATTATCGTGATTACAGGGCATGACGGCGTGTTAAAAGGTTTAAAGCATCGAGACTTATATAGTCTGCAGAGTTATAAAAATTCACAAAACTTCGTAAATGCAGTCAAGACGGCTAGGCAGTATGAACGGAACCTGGATATGTTAACGGTTATAGCAGGTGCCTGTCAGTCTCACTTTGAGGCGCTGCTACAAAACGGCGCAAACTTTGCCAGCTCCCCGGGCCGTATTATGATTCATGCACTTGATCCGGCATACGTGGCGGCCAAAGCAGCCTACACCTCCATTCGCGACACTATTCATATTGCGGACATTGCTCCGCATACGATAACAGGTACGGAAGGGTTAGGTGGCATTGAAACTCGGGGGAGCCATCGACTAGGTATGCCGAAGTGGAAAGACCTGTCCACGCTGAACGTTACACCATCCGTTACTTAATTTTTTTAGGTCATTATGCATAAATATAGGTCTTGAATCACATCCTACAAAATTGGGTATAAAAATGAATTGACATGGTTTTAATAATATTGTTATAATTATTTGTTTATTTGACACCTCCCCTTTAATTGTTTATAATGGACAAGGAAAGAGGTGGTAGTTGAAATGGCTAAAAATGCGCTGTTTGAAATACGACGCTGTCTTGAAGCCCATGTTGGACAGAAGATTCTGCTTCGTGCGAATGGAGGCCGTCGCAAGACGATTGAACGCACGGGCGTATTGGAAGAAACCTACCCTTCTGTTTTTGTTGTAAGTTTGGATCAGGAGCAGCAGAATGCCAAGCGTGTCTCCTACAGCTATGCAGATATATTGACCGAGTCGGTAGAAGTTACCGTCTGCGCAGATAACGGCGAGTTGAAGATTGAGTATATTCGCAGTTAATGATGTGATGTAAAGCAGTCCGAGAGGGCTGCTTTTTTGTATTTCTATATTTCTTATGTCAAGCAGGCTTGGAGTGTGATGGAGTCGGCTTTTGTAATGAACTATTGTATTGGGATAGGCAAAGGGTGAATTATAATCCATCCCATTTTTTGTCTGTTTACCTTTGCATGAAGCTCGACATATTGACTAACACTATAATTGCAATGCAATCTCTTCTAACTCTGTCTCCAACTCGATTTGTTAAGCACTATAAGGAGGTACTTATATGAGCCGCAGAAGAAGTGTCATGTCAGAAGAACTAAAGTATGAGTTAGCTAAAGACCTTGGATTCTACGATACGGTTCAAAAAGAGGGTTGGGGATCCATTAAGGCAAAGGATGCCGGCAATATGGTAAAACGCGCGATTCAATTGGCCGAGGAAGCAGCCTCTCGTAAAAATTAAGGATACAGCATGACTTATAAGCGGACCTTTTGACGCCACGCAGGCGCGAGGTTCGCTTTTTATGTTAACGAAGGGAATACAAGCGTGAGCAAAGGGAAATAGCTGATATAACGCCTTTCTTACAGGGCTGCCTTTACAAACCATTCACGAATGACTTGCATGTCATAGTCTGTTATAATAACGAAAGCGATCCGAAGGGTGAGAATAACCTCTATATGAACTTGTTAGAGTTCACAAGGAGGAGCGATTGATAAAGTTAGCCGAGCAGTTGAGCATTGCAGGCTCTGGTGTTTTTATCGCGAATCAGAATGAAGGCATTTTCCTTTCCATCTGCGGATTCTTATATATTCTGATATCGTAAAGAAGGGTGAAAGCCGGTGAAAGTGTATGAGAAGGCACCAGCAAAGATCAATCTAATGCTGGATGTATTGCGTAAGCGAGAAGACGGATTCCACGAAGTTGAAATGGTTATGACGATGGTTGACCTGGCCGATCGACTAGAGATGGAGGAGCTTCCGCGCGACACGATTATTATTTCCAGCCAAGCTGGTTACATACCGTTAGACGAGAAGAATCTGGCCTTTCAGGCTGCAAAGCTGATAAAGGAAAGATACGAAGTTCGACAAGGCGTCTATATTCACTTGGATAAGAAGATACCGGTCGCAGCAGGACTTGCAGGAGGCAGCAGTGATGCCGCAGCCGCTCTGCGCGGCTTGAACCGCCTATGGAGGCTGAATATTTCGGAACAGGAGCTGCAAGCATTAGGCTCAGAATTAGGTTCCGACGTGCCCTTCTGTGTAACAGGCGGAACAGCAATTGCGCGTGGTCGCGGAGAGAAGTTGGAGCACATTTCTAATCCCCCGCAGTGCTGGGTTGTGCTTGCCAAGCCGCCGATTAATGTATCAACGGCTGATGTATACGGGCGTTTCAGAGCTAATCGCATTGAGAAGCATCCATCGCTAGCGAGTATGATAGATGCTATTGAATCTCAATCATTTCATGGGATATGTGAGAACTTAGGGAACGTGCTTGAGGACGTCACGCTGCCGATGCACCCGGAAGTACAGCAATTAAAGGAAGCCATGATTAGACTCGGTGCGGAAGGCGTTTTGATGTCGGGCAGCGGACCGACAGTATTTGGTCTTGTATCTAAGGAGTCGAAGATTGCGCGGATATATAATGGACTGCGTGGCTTCTGCAAAGAAGTGTATGCAGTGCGAATTTTAACATAATATAGAAATAATATGGCTAATTACGAAATATATCGGATATAACAGTCATAATCGTATGGTTTGCCTTGATAATCAACGTACATTGATGTATTATATCCATGATAATATTCGGATTTGAGCGAGGAATAATAGATGAAAAAATTAAAGCGAAGCGCGCGTTTGGTTGAAATGACACAATATCTGATGTCTAAGCCTCACACGCTTATTCCGCTTACCACATTTGCAGAACGTTACGGAGCAGCCAAGTCTTCTATTAGTGAGGATTTGGCTATTATTAAAGAGGTGTGCGAGAGTGAAGAGACGGGGGAGCTGCTGACGCTGGCGGGAGCTGCAGGCGGAGTAAAGTATATTCCGAAGAGCAGTCCGGACAAGGCATTGCCACTTGTGCAAACATTGTGCGCCCAACTAGAACAACCGGATCGGATGCTGCCCGGAGGTTATTATTATATTACCGATATATTAGGGCAGCCAGGTTTGATGAACGATATTGGTCGTATGTTTGCTTCGGCATTTGCCAATCATGATATCGATGTGGTAATGACTGTAGAGACCAAAGGCATTCCAATTGCGTACGCAACTGCAGCACATCTCAATCTGCCTGTTGTATTAGTCAGACGTGACCATGTGGTGACAGAGGGATCCGCGGTGAGTATCAATTACGTATCAGGATCACAGAAAAGCATCCATACGATGACATTGGCTCGTCGTGCGCTGAAGGAACGTTCCCGTGTGCTCGTCGTAGACGACTTTATGCGAGCAGGGGGTACCATTAACGGTATGATTGACTTGCTGCATGAATTTAATGCCACCGTAGCGGGCGTGGGTGTTCTTGTGGAGTCTGAGGACGTATCCAATGATGAACGCTTGCTGCATGACTATGTATCGCTTGTGCGTGTCGGTACGATCGACAGCCGCAACAGGCAGATGTCTGTTAAGCCGGGCAATTATTTTGATAAATAAGCAAGAGTAGACTACTTCTGATCGAGGTGCATCTATATGACAAAGTCAATTGATATTGTATCTACAACGTTTGCTCCACAGGCAATCGGCCCCTATTCACAGGCTGTTACCTTTGGCGAGCTGGTATTAACTTCTGGACAGATTCCTCTTACATCTGACGGTTCCCTCGTTGAGGGCGGGATTGAGGAACAGACGCATCAAGTATTCCAGAACTTAAAGGCTGTACTAGAGGCAGCAGGATCTTCTTTTGATCGTGTTTTAAAGGCTACGGTATTTCTGCAAGACATGAAGCAGTTTGCTCAGGTAAACGCGATTTACGAGACTTACTTCGGAACACATAAGCCTGCTCGATCAACGGTTGAAGTAGCACGATTGCCAAAAGATGTGTTTGTCGAAATTGAGCTAATTGCTACGAAGTAAATCGAACCTTGTCGAAAACGTTTAATTATACAAAAAAGTTCAAAAAAAAGTTGGTTTGTTGGCAAAATAAAGAAGGAATTCAATTGCGCGTGTGGAATTATACACCAAGTCTTGTATGGAAAAAGGTGGTGAACACACGTGCAAATTACTGATGTTAGACTCCGCCGCGTCAACACAGAAGGAAGAATGAAAGCAATCGCATCGATCACAATCGATAACGAATTTGTTGTTCATGATATCCGTGTTATTGACGGCAACAACGGAATGTTTGTGGCTATGCCAAGCAAACGAACGCCAGATGGCGAATTCCGTGACATTGCTCATCCTATTTCTTCCGCAACTCGCGAAAAGATTCAAGCCGCGGTACTGGCTGAATATGAGCGCGCTGCCACAGAAGAGGAAGTTATTGAAGAGGGCGCATAATACGGTAATATTTGGGGTTGCAAAGAAAGAGAGCCAATCATGGGGGGCTCTCTTTTCTTTTTCTCCATAATGAGATATATTCTAGTATGGTAGTAAAGGAAGCAGGAGGTCGGACGCTTTGAAAAGAATGGCCATTGTGCTAGCCGCAGGACAAGGCAAGCGTATGAAGTCAAAACTGTATAAAGTTCTTCATCCCGTTTGCGGAACACCGATGGTTGGACATGTACTGGACGCAGTAGAGCGTGTGGATTCAGAACGCACGGTTGTTGTTGTCGGGCATGGGGCTGAAGCTGTTAAGGGTTACTTGGGAGACCGTGCGGAATTCGTATTACAAGCGGATCAGCTCGGTACCGGACATGCGGTAAAGCAAGCAAAGGCGCTTCTTGGCGGTGAACAAGGTACGACAATTGTGATCTGTGGAGATACGCCTCTCGTGACGTCTGACACCTTGGAACGCCTGATGGAGCTTCATGATCGTGCACAGGCTTCGGCGACGATTTTGACGGCTGAACTGGATAATCCTCATGGGTATGGTCGAATTATTCGAGCAGAAGATGGTTCGGTTTTGAAAATCGTAGAACAGAAAGATGCGACACAAGAAGAACAATTGGTGAGAGAGATCAACACAGGTACTTACTGTTTTGATAATGCGCAATTGTTCGCAGCACTTGAACAAGTGACCAATAACAATGTACAGCAGGAGTACTACCTGACAGATGTTATTAGCATCATGAAAGTGCAGGGAAATGTCGTGCAGGCTTACTGTTCGCCAGACCCTGCTGAATCGATTGGGGTTAATGATCGATTGGCATTGTCTGAAGCAGAGCGATTGATGCGCGAGCGTATTAACAAGCGTCACATGTTAAATGGAGTTACGATTGTCGACCCTATGCAGACCTATATCGAAGCAGCGGTTACGATCGGAGCTGATACAGTGCTTCATCCAGGAACTGTTCTGCGAGGCAGCACAGCGATTGGGGAGGATTGTGTGATCGGACCTCATGTCGAGATTACGGATTCGCGAATCTCGGATCGAGCTGTAATTGCACATTCTGTAGCAAGTAGTGCCAGCGTCGGCCAAGATAGTTCTGTTGGACCATTTGCTTATTTGCGGCCTGGTGCTGATATTGGCCAGGATGTTAAGATCGGCGACTTTGTCGAGATCAAAAATGCTGTCATTGACGATCATTCCAAAGTATCGCATCTAAGTTATATTGGCGATGCGAAAGTGGGCAAGAATGTCAACATTGGCTGCGGTGCGATAACCGTGAACTATGACGGATATAATAAATCCGTTACAGAAATCGGTGATGATGCTTTTATTGGCAGCAACGTAAACCTCATTGCTCCTATTAGCATTGGTAAGGGAGCTTATGTAGTGGCTGGCTCCACGATTACACATCATGTCGCAGACAACGACCTTGCGATAGCTCGCGAGCGCCAGGTGATCAAGCCTGGTTATGCCGAGAAGCTTCGTGGTCGTGCCAAAGCAAAAAAGGAACGTGAAACGCAGCAAGGCGAGCAATAAGCTGCGCGGCTTTATGAATAAAGGATATTAGCTTTACGAGCACGTCGAATCATACAAATAAGAGATGAACTTGAACCAGCACGGAGGGTTAACAACTATTATGACGTATTGTGATTCCAAGCTGAAAATATTCACTTGTAACTCCAATCCGAAGTTAGCACAGCAAATTGCAGACTACATTGGCATTCCTTTGGGTGAATCCAGCACAAAGAGCTTTAGCGACGGAGAAATTCAAATCAACCTGTCTGAAAGCGTACGTGGTTGTGACGTTTACGTCGTGCAATCCACATGTGATCCAGTTAATGACAATCTGATGGAGCTTCTTGTTATGGTCGATGCATTAAAACGTGCATCCGCCAAGAGCATTAATGTCGTTATTCCATACTACGGTTACGCTCGTCAAGACCGCAAAGCGCGTTCCCGTGATCCAATTACGGCTAAGCTTGTGGCTAATTTGATTGAGACAGCGGGTGCACATCGTGTTATCACGATGGACTTGCATGCCACGCAGATTCAAGGTTTCTTTGATATTCCGGTTGACCATATGCTCGGTGTGCCGATCTTGGCACAATATTTCCGATCCAAGAAGATGGAAGATGTTGTTGTTGTATCGCCTGACCATGGTGGCGTGGTACGCGCTCGTAAGTTAGCGGACTTCTTGAATGCACCGCTTGCCATTATCGATAAGCGTCGTCCTGAGCCTAACGTAAGTGAGGTTATGAATATTATCGGTGATATTAAAGGCAAGACGGCTATTATTATTGACGATATTATTGATACAGCGGGCACAATCGTCCTAGGTGCAAATGCATTGGTGGAAGCAGGCGTTAAGGAAGTGTACGCTTGTTGTACGCATCCTGTATTGTCGGGGCCAGCCATGCAACGCTTGGAAGATTCTCCGTTCAAGGAAGTTATCGTTACAGATACGATTCCAGTGAAACATCCGAACCCTTCAAGCAAGCTACGTACGTTGTCTGTCGCTCCGCTTATGGGCGAGGCGATTATCCGTGTACATGAAGAGTTGTCTATCAGCAAATTGTTTGAAATTGAGTAATAGATGAACAGCGAGGAGCAAGAAGCTTTTAAGCTCCCATACAGACGAGGGTTACATCGGCAAGCAAGCGTGCTGCAGATGTAACCCTTATCGGCATTCAGCTTTATTCGGGCTACCGGATGGATGAGGAAGGAGAGAATAACGTTGAAATGGATTGTCGGACTTGGCAACCCAGGTACCAAATACGCGTCAACGCGTCATAATATTGGATTTATGGCTATTGATGCGCTAGCCAACCGATTTGGAATTGATGTGAAAGAAAGCAAATGCAAGGGGCTAATCGGGGAAGGCAAAATAGGTTCGGAAAAAATCGTGCTGATCAAGCCGATGACATATATGAACTTGTCAGGTGAAACGGTTCGCGGTTATATGGACTACTACAAGGCAAGCCTGGAGGACTTTATCGTATTGTATGACGATATGGACACTGAGCTGGGCAAGGTGCGCCTGCGTTACCAAGGAAGCGCAGGTGGCCACAATGGCATTAAGTCAATTATTCAGCATGCCGGAACCCAATCGTTTAATCGTATACGGATGGGCGTATCGCGACCTGCTCCTGGCCGGGATATTGTAGATTATGTGCTGCAGACGTTTGCCAAGGCGGAGCAAGAAGCTGTTGCACAGACGATTGAACGTACTTGCGATGCAGTTGAATTTGCGCTAAGTCATACGTTTGAACAGACAATGGCTAAATTTAACGGATAACAGGCTATGGTTGAATGCTAGCGGGCATACTAGACGGTATATTACTTCGTGAGGAGGCATATACATGTCTGTGAATTATGTCTGCAAGCACTGTCACACGTTAATTGGACGCATTGAAGGAGCCGCTATCGACCAGTCGAGACTCGGTTTTCATATGCTTACGCCAGAAGAACATCGGCATTATGTACGTGTTCATGACAATGGTGATGTGACGGTACGAATGACTTGTGATTATTGTGCAGAGGCATATGATCATAATCCAGAATTAAGCACGTTGACATCACCATTGCAATAGCACGAGTTGAGTTTGCTAGTATATAAGAGGGATCAGCCTTGGCATTTGTGCCGAGGCTGATTTGTGGTCGCGTTATAAAGTTGAAGTGATGTACAGTGATGTACAGCAATATATTTTTGTAGGACCGAGTCTATTTATCGTGTTCATACATTACTTTTTATACAATCGACTTCAATAGAAGTTCTTGTTATGATATCAGACTAGTTATGGATCAATAGAGCGTGTTCATCCTTTGTTGGCCAGAAAGAGGTGCCTGTCCTTGTTAAATGCACTTATGCAAGCTTTATCAGCAGAACGTGATATAGATTCTATCGTAGCGGGCATACGCACCGGTATGAAAGAGCAGCTTGTATCCGGTCTATCGGGTTCTTCCCGACAAGTTATGATGGCCGCGCTGGCGCAAGAGCTGAATCGCCCTGTGCTCGTTGTGACACATAATATGTTTTCAGCACAGAAAGTGACAGAGGACTTGCAGGAATGTCTATCGCCTGATCAGGTGCTGCTGTATCCTGCCAATGAGTTGGTGGCTGCAGAAGCGGCAATATCAAGCCCTGAAGTTATTGCACAGCGAATAGATGCCTTAATCCGGCTAGCGAAGGGCTTTCGTGGTGTTGTCGTGACGCCCTATGCAGGACTACGGCGGTATTTGCCAGCCAGAGAGATTATGGCGGAAGCAGAATATGATGTAGTAGTGGATACCGAGCAGCCTCTTGAAGCGTTTCTCGGGCGTATGGTCGCGCTTGGTTATGAGCGTACGGACCGAGTAGAATCGCGCGGCGAGATGAGTGTTCGAGGCGGGATTGTCGACATTTTCCCTTACACATCCAGTGTACCTTACCGTATTGAGTGGTTTGATGATATGGTAGATTCCATTCGCACCTTTGATCCGACGGATCAACGCTCGATGGATAAGTTGGATCGGCTAACGATTACGCCAGCTAGAGAAATGGTTGCAAATGCAGCCCGATTTGCAAATGCAGCTGATGAAGCGGGCCTTCGCTTAGAGGAGCAGCTAAGCAAAATGAGCGACAGCCAAGTCAAAGAGAAGCTGCGCCAAGAGATTCACCAAGAAATTGACCGCCTTCGGGGGCAGGTGTACTTTAACGATATGTACAAGTACGTAACTTTGCTGCACCCTGAAAAGCATACTTTATACGAATATATGCCCATTGATGCGCTTATGATCGTGGATGAGCCTGCCCGCGTGCTGGAAACAGCGAAGCAGCTTGAACGAGACGAGGCAGAATGGAACACTCATTTGCTGCAGCATGGTAAGACTTTGCCTTCTTTGCCACTTGGTAAGACGTCGGAAGACACTTTGGGCAAGCGTCCGTTCCAGACAGTATTTATGGCATTATTTCTTCGGCAAGTACCGCATACGCAGCCACAGAACATTGTTAATGTAATGTGCAGGACAATGCAGAATTTCCATGGACAAATGAATGTGCTTAAGGCCGAGATGGAACGATGGAAGAAAACAAATGCAAACGTCATCATTCTGGCAAATGGCGAGGAGCGTATTGATCGTGTGCGCCGGGTACTGCAAGATTATCAAATCCCGGAGCCAACCATCATGAAGGGGAACCTTCAAAGTGGGTTTGAGCTGCCTTCCATTCATCTGGTCGTCATTACTGAAGGTGAGATGTTCTCGCAGAAACAGCGTAAAACGGCTCGTCGTTCGGATGCCAAAGTGGACAACGCAGAGCGAATTCGCAGTTATTCAGAGCTTAAAGTGGGCGATTACGTCGTTCATCAAAATCATGGTATTGGGAAGTACATGGGTATTGGCACGCTAGAGATCAATGGTATTCATAAAGACTACCTGCACATCTTGTATGCAGGTGGAGATAAACTGTCTGTACCAGTAGATCAGCTCCATTTGATTCAGAAGTACGTCAGTTCTGAGGAGAAAGAGCCTAAAGTATATAAGCTAGGCGGGACTGAGTGGGCAAAAGTTACAAGCAAGGTTCGTTCTTCGGTTAAAGATATCGCTGATGATTTGATCAAGCTGTATGCGGCAAGACAATCATCTCCAGGGTATGCATTTGAGAAAGATACGCCTGAGCAAACGGAATTCGAAACGATGTTTCCTTATGATGAGACACGGGATCAATTGCGTGCAATAGAAGAAATCAAGCAGGACATGGAGCTTCCACGCCCAATGGATCGCCTCTTGTGCGGCGACGTTGGTTATGGGAAGACGGAAGTTGCCATTCGCGCAGCATTCAAAGCGGCTATCGAAGGCAAGCAGGTAGCTGTCCTTGTCCCAACTACGATTTTGGCGCAGCAGCATTATGAGACGTTTAGAGAGCGTTTTGCAGATTATCCGTTTAACATTCAAGTGCTGAGTCGTTTCCGTTCTCGCAAGGAGCAAAATGAGACGATGAAAGGCTTGAAATCGGGTGTGGTGGATGTGGTCATCGGCACGCATCGCCTGTTATCACAAGATATCGTATTTAAGGACCTCGGCATGCTGATTGTGGATGAAGAGCAGCGGTTTGGCGTAACCCACAAAGAGAAGCTCAAGCGTTTGAAGAACAATGTAGATGTGCTGACGCTTACAGCTACTCCGATTCCGCGGACACTCCATATGTCCATGCTTGGCGTACGCGACTTGTCTGTTATTGAGACACCTCCAGAGAACCGTTTTCCTGTACAAACTTATGTGTTGGAGCATAGCGATACGCTCGTACGAGAAGCGGTGGAGCGTGAACTTGCCCGCGGAGGGCAAGTCTATTACTTATACAATCGGGTGCAGGGCATCCATCAGATGGCCGATCATATCAAGATGCTGGCTCCTGATGCGCGTGTCACGGTTGGACATGGACAGATGTCAGAACAAGAGCTGGAGAAGACCATTTTGGACTTCTTGGATGGAGAGTACGACGTGCTGGTCAGTACCAGCATTATTGAAACAGGTGTAGATATTCCTAACGTGAACACACTGATTGTGCATGATGCGGATAAAATGGGCTTGTCTCAGTTGTATCAGTTGCGTGGCCGTGTAGGACGTTCAAATCGTATAGCTTACGCTTACTTTACGTACCAACGTGATAAAGTGTTAAATGAGGTCGCTGAGAAACGACTTCAATCGATTAAGGAATTCACGGAACTTGGATCAGGGTTTAAGATTGCAATGCGGGACTTGTCCATTCGTGGAGCCGGAAATCTGTTAGGTGCAGAGCAGCATGGATTTATTGCGTCAGTTGGTTTTGATTTATACTCGCAAATGTTGTCTGATGAGGTTGCCAAACGCAAGGCAGAGCTTGATGGAGGCGTCATCGAGGATACACAAGAGTGGACGACATTGATAGACTTGAATATTGATGCCTATTTGCCCGCCGATTATATTTATGATAGTATTCAGAAGATTGAAATATATAAGAAAGTGGCGGGTCTATCCTCTCTAGAAGAGGTGGATGAGCTGCGCGACGAACTGGTTGATCGCTTCGGAGAGCCACCACTTGCTGTATTGCAGCTTCTTGCCGTATCACGTCTTAAATGGTACGCGAAGCAATATGGCATTGAGGCGATGACGCAACGCGGAGATGATGTGTCATTGAAGGTCCATCCGCTTGCTGAATCACGCCTTGACCGTAAGAAGCTTGCTACTCTCGCCACCAACATTGACAGACGTTTTGTCGTAGATAAGAATGCCAGCGGAGCAATCAAGCTTAATGCCCGCGGTTATGATGCCTTACAGCTGTTGATGAAGCTGGAGCAGTTTATGCAAGGGGCGAAAGATGCGATTAAATTGAAGGGAGAACTGCAAGATGTTGCAAAATAATACGAAACGTTCCTGGAAAAGAGTGACCATCCTGCTTACACTAGTGCTTGCACTAACGTTTGTAGCTGCGTGTGGCAATAAAAACGCGAGTGACGATACTGTCGTTGCGACATATGAGGGTGGACAAGTGACACAAGCGCAATTCGACAAAGAATTAGCGAACATGCTGTTCTTTTACCCGGATTATGCGCAATTAATTGAGATGGATGATTTCCGTCAATATTTTATTAAGCAGCAGATTGCTTATCTGTACTTGGCAGAGAAAGCACCTGACAAGTCAAAACAAGAAGGTGCCAAACGAGCAGATGAACAAATCGCCGGTATTAAAAAACAGGTTGGCGATGATCAGTTTAAGAAGATGCTTGAAGCACAAAAGCTAACAGAAGATGATGTAAAGACGTATATGAATCGTATACTTACTGTAGTAGCGGATTATAACGCAAAAGTAACGGACGAGCAGGTTAAAGCACAGTTCGGAAAAGATAAAACAGACTTTACAACGGCGTCCGTTCGTCATGTACTGATCGGCTTTAAAGATAAGAATCAAAAAGACCGCAAGAAGGAAGATGCTCTGAAGCTTGCCAAAGACGTTCAAGATCGCCTGAAGAAGGGTGAAGACTTTGCCAAGCTGGCGAAAGAGCTCTCTGATGATACAGGTTCAGCTGAGAATGGTGGCTTGTATAAAGACGTTGCTGTAAGCAAATGGGTAAAAGAATTTAAGGAAGCAGCTTTGACACTGCCGTTGAACCAGATCTCTGATCCTGTTGAGACGGAATATGGCTACCATGTCATGAAAGTAGAGAACCGTACAGATAAGACTTTCGACAAGCTTACACAAGTCGAAAAGGATACGCTGCGTACGAAAGCAGCAACTGAACTGATGAATACTTTCATGGAAAAGGACTTGGAGAAGATCATCAAGAAGATTGACTTGCCTAAGACCGAGAAGAAGGAAGAAGAGAAGCCGGCAGATAAGAAAGAAACAGACAAGCCTGCAACTCCAAAGGAAGAACCTAAGACGGAAACTGGGAAATAATAGAGAACAATTTAAACAGCCTTCTATCGCGTTGCGGCAGGGGCTGTTTTTTATTTCGAGTTGTGGCAGCAAGAGAGCTGTTAAAGAGGGGAAGACATCATCCGTAGCCATAACATCTTCTTAAAAAGGAGGCTTTTAGTCACTGTCAGAGGACTTTCCGTTATTTCGCGGCTGAAACTTACAAGAAAAAGTGTCCATTTTGGGAAAACACAAGAAAAAGGGTGTACAAGCCATCGGAGAATCAGTAATATGCTAGAAGTGGACAGAATGAATTCTTATTTTCTGAGATATTTCAACAAAAGTACTGAAAGTTGTGAAAATTTCAAGAAAACATAATCAAATATTGTCGTAAAGTGTCGAAAAATGTGATTTTTTTTGCAACTTGGATGGGTTTACCTGCGTATTATGGTTATGTATAAGAACTTGGGAGCAGATGAATACTATGGTCAGCATAAAAGAATCCATACCGATTCGCTCCTATTTGTAAATAATTCAGTAGTCCTAACAAATTATATTGATGGAAGGCGAGGCAACATACATGAAAGCAACTGGTATTGTTCGTCGTATTGATGATCTTGGTCGTGTCGTAATCCCTAAAGAAATTCGTCGCACTTTGCGAATCCGTGAAGGAGACCCACTCGAAATTTTCGTTGACCGCGATGGTGAAGTGATCTTGAAGAAGTACTCCCCAATTGGTGAACTGGGTGACTTCGCAAAAGAATATGCGGAATCGTTGTATGAAAGCACAGGTCACATTACGTTGATTTCGGACCGCGACACAGTTATCGCTGTCGCTGGCGGCTCCAAGAAAGAGTTTTTGGAGAAACAAATCGGTATGCTGCTTGAGAACTGTATGGAAAACCGCAAGACGATTGTGGAAACAAACACAGGATCTTACGAGATCGTTAAAGACAACATGGAAGCTTTGTCCTCATTTGTTGTTGCTCCAATCATAACTGGCGGAGACCCTATTGGTACTGTTGTTATGTTGAACAAAGACGAGAGCGTGAAAATGGCTCAAATGGAACAAAAAATGTCTGAAACGGCTGCCGGATTCTTAGGTAAGCAAATGGAACAATAATAAAAGTTATCGGAAACTCCTTATACATATTCGGTTTTGCTTAGGCATTAGCGAGATATGAATAAGGAGTTTTTTGCGTGTTTATGGCATGGCAGCAGCAAATTGAATATACACAGCCAGAAAAGGACAAGTTGATACCAAAGACCAGACGGTATGCCGCACAGGTGTATCCCTGTAGGCGATGAATCAGCGCGCCTGTCCTGCATGTTGAGCTTAACGTTGCTCCTTCGCCTTATGATATAATACAGGACGAAAAGGCTGTAAAGGGATAGGCGTGATCGAATATGACAGAACAGAACTTGCGTACAGCCAAACAAGTTGTACACGGAGCTCTATGGCTTGGCCTAGCCACGGCGATGTCTAAGCTAATCGGAACGTTGCAGAAGATTCCGCTGCAAAATATCGGTGGCGACGGTGTGTTTGGCATTTACAATGCAGTATACCCGTTCTATGTCTTGCTGACAGCTATCGCTACAGCGGGTATACCAATTGCTGTTTCTAGGCTTGTAGTAGATTGTGAGGCTGTAGGTGATCAGCTGGGCTCTCGTCACATCATACGTGCCTCAGCACTTTTGATGGGTACAACAGGTATTGCCGGATGGATTTTGATGTACAGCGGAGCAGAGCTAATAGCGGGTTGGATTGATAATTTACATACAATTGAGGCGATAAAGGCCTCATCTTACGCGCTTCTGGTTGTGCCACTGGCAGCTGTATTGCGGGGATATGATCAAGGCAAGGGCCGAACGACGCTTAGTGCGATATCACAAGTTGCAGAACAAGTTGTTCGTGTAGCTGTTATGATAACGCTGCTGCTGATCTTTACCGGGCAGCAGGCAGCGGATGATGTTATTGCAGCAGGTGCCACATTTGGTTCATTTGCAGGAGGTTTGTGCGGGCTTGTGCTCTTGGTAGTGGTGAGGGGAGTTGAGCTGCGCAACGAGCGGCGACAAGCGTTGGCAGCGAGCGTAGTCAGCTGTGAGGAGAAGCCAGCTGTCTTGGACACACATGTAGGACTGATACCTGCAGTTCATTCATCAAGCGGGAATATAAATGCGCTAGCCGTCGCTTCTGGAGAACAAGAGGACTGGCGTAATCACGGAGCTGAGCGTGCAGAAGGCTTGGCTTCTCCATCGAGAGAAAGCAATCCTTCCTTCGGCACATGGATGAAGCGAATGGCATGGACAGCCCTTCCGATATGCCTTGGGGCCATCGTTGTGCCTGTGGTGAATGTGGTGGATGTGTTCACTGTTCCACGGCTGTTGAATGCTGAAGGATATACAGGCACTGCTGCCATGATACAGTATGGATTATACTCCCGTGCATTGCCGCTGACCCAGCTTGTTACGATGGTCGCAGGCTCTTTGGCCGTAGGTTTAGTACCGGCGCTCGCTGAGGCAAAACGTAAGGGATCCATGAGGGAGCAAGCCAAGCTTATCAAAGGAGCCATGAGAGCTGCACTAATAATAGGTGCGGCAGCGACAGTAGGATTAGTTGTGCTGACGAGACCAATCAATATTGCTTTGTACATGGACAATCGGGCTGAGCTTGCTTTTGCTCTTGTATCAAGCACGGCATTGGCAGGAGTGCTGCAGGTCGTATCAGCTACGCTGCTGCAGGGTATTGGCGCGCTGCGCGCACCTGCTGTGCACCTGCTAGCGGCTGCCGGCGCAAAGATCGGCCTGAACATCGTGCTGGTGCCGATGTTCGGCATCGAAGGTGCAGCGCTGTCAGCGCTTGTGTCGCTGACGCTTGCAGCGGCACTGAATGTGCGCTCGCTCGCGCGACACGGCGGCGTAGCGCCTGCGGCTTGGGCCGCAGGCATTGCGCGGCTAGCGCTGGCGCTATTCGCCATGGGCGCCGTGGCAGGACTGTCCGCCGCCGTGGCGCAGGGTATTGGCGGCGGCCGGCTGGCTGCATTGGCCGCCACCGCTATCGGCGTGCCGCTAGGTGCGCTTGTATTCGGCGCCCTAGCGGTCATGCTTGGGCTCGTGCAGCCGCAGGAACTGGCTGCCGTGCCCCGAATCGGCACGCGGCTTGCTGCGCTGGCCGAGCGTCGCAAGCGTTAGCTGGCGAGGCATATTGGATGGACATTTGGCACATGTATGTCCATTCAATGAGAATTAATCCTAACAAAATCCTCTACATGCGGATTTTGTTGAGGTGAAATTTTACCCGAATGTATACTTCACTTGGTTGAATATAAGGTAATAGGTTCCAGGAATTATTTACAATATGCGTATTTAATAAGTGTATATTTCAAGGAGGCGTTCACCATGAGCGGACAGATTACAGCGGTTGGCCTAGGATCAGGCGATGTGGGTCAGTTGACGCTGGCTATTTGGAACTTATTGCGAGAATCCAAGCACCTTTATGTTCGTACGGAACACCACCCCGTTATGGGATTACTTCGTGACCACGGTGTTCGATATACGACTTTTGACAGTGTTTATGAAGCCCATGACAACTTTCCAGCTGTGTATGACGATATTAGCGGTCAGTTAATTGAACTGGCACTGAAGTCGCCCTCAGAGGAGATTGTATATGCTGTTCCTGGCCACCCGATGGTGGCTGAGTCAACGGTTAGTTTACTGCGCGAACGATGTGAACAGCAGGGGATTGAACTGCGTGTGCTTGGTGGGGAGAGTTTCTTGGATCAGGCGTTTAACCGTCTCGGATTCGATCCGATTGATGGCTTCCAGTTGTTGGACGCGACCATGCTGAATCCGGCTGTTCTGTCGCCTCAGTTGCACATCCTTATCGGACAGGTGTATGATACGTTTACTGCTTCAGACGTGAAGCTGGGCTTAATGGACATTTATCCTGATGATTACGAGGTCGTGGTTGGCCACGCGTTAGGTGTCCAAGGAATGGAACGGATTCAGCGAGTTCCGCTGCATGAACTCGATCGTGTAGAGGGATACGGGAACTTATCACTTATTTGGGTACCACGCACAACCGATGAATCCGTGCGTAATCGTACTTTTGCAAGATTGCATGAAATAGTAGGCATATTGCGTAGTCCAGAGGGATGCCCTTGGGATCAAGAACAGACTCACCAATCGATTCGCAAGAACTTGATCGAGGAAACGTATGAGGTACTGGAGACGATCGATGATGACGATCCCGTTGGCATGCAGGAAGAGCTGGGTGATATACTGCTCCAGGTCATGCTTCATTCGCAAATGGAAGAAGAGACAGGTGCCTTCACCGTCTATGATGTTGTTCAAGGTTTAAATGAGAAGCTTCTATATCGACATCCACACGTATTTGGCGAACAGAAAGCCACGGATGCTGCAGCAGCTCTGCAAAACTGGGAACAGATGAAGGCGGAAGAGAAGCGCCTTAAGGGAGTAGATAATGCTCGCAGGTCTGTACTGGACGGTGTTCCACGGGACTTGCCAGCGTTGATGAAGGCCTACAAGATTCAGAAAAAAGCCGCAAAAGTAGGTTTTGACTGGAATCAGGTGGAAGATGTACTTGACAAAGTAGGCGAAGAATTGCAAGAATTGCGAGAGGCGGTCAGCTCTTGCAACGCACAAGGACAGACAGCGGAAGCGATGCATCATGCTCAAGAAGAGCTGGGTGATGTCATATTTGCAGCCGTTAATGTCTCTAGGTTTATCGATTCGGACCCTGAGGAGGCTTTATCTCAGACCAATCGCAAATTTGTGCGCAGATTCCAATATATCGAAGAACAGCTTCGTATAAATGGCAAATCTTTTGACCAGACTGATTTACTAGAAATGGAGCAGTGGTGGCAGGAAGCGAAGCGACTTAAGCCGTAACATCTTAAGCGAGAGGTCCTTTTTATTTCTCTCTTTTTCGTCAAAATCCGAAAAAAAGTCTCGCGCGGGAAGGAATTTACTATTTAAGCAAGAATACATAAGCGTACGTATTCCGTGGCTAGATGGTAAATGTGGCTGTAACGCTGCAGAAGTCACAACACTCTATTAATGATTACGAGGATTGGGAGGCCAATAGAATGAACAAGACAGATTTGATCAACAACATTGCAGAAAAAAGCGGCTTGACTAAGAAAGATGTAGAATCCGTATTAAACGGTTTCTTCGGTGAGGTAACTGACGCATTGGTTAAAGGCGATAAAGTACAATTGATCGGCTTCGGTACTTTTGAAACTCGCAAACGCGCTGGCCGTACAGGTCGCAACCCGCAAACAGGCAAAACAATCGAAATTCCAGAGTCCGTAATTCCTGCATTCAAAGCAGGTAACAAGCTTAAAGAAGCTGTAAAATAATGCGACTCGATAAGTTCTTAAAAGTATCGCGACTCATTAAGCGGCGTACAGTCGCTAAAGATGTGTCCGGTCAGGGACGCGTGGTGTTGAACGGCCGTGAAGCGAAGCCTAGTAGTACCGTTAAGGTTGGCGACGAGATTACGGTTCAGTTCGGTCAGAAGCTTGTGACGGTTCGTGTGGAGCGTCTTCAGGAATCGACCAAGAAGGACGAAGCCGCCGGCATGTACACGCTGCTCCGAGAAGAACCGATTCCGAGGCAAGACGACCTTGGATGGTAATCAACATCCCAGAAGCAACTGTGGAACTGTATTTATACAGACCGCAGTTGCTTTTTTATATTTATCGGACTGGGGAGAATAGCGTCAATTGAAATAGATAAGCCAGAAGTATATTGGGAAATAAAGGACGATAGTCTGTATTCGATGCTTTGGTATGTGATTGTGCTATAATAATGGGCGTATAACTTCATATATTCCGCGATAGCTCAAGTTCTAATGGACAGTTTCTTGGCGCGCGGGAGAGGTTCGCAATCTCCCTCTATAAAAAACTAAGGCCATCAGCACATAGGACATGCATGCCGTCTGCTTTGTGCTGTATTTGAAGATGCCTAGTCGAGGGGATGTGCTGTGTGCGCATCCCCTTTTTACGTGTCGGCTTCTTCACAATCGGTCTGCCTTTCGCCTCTGAGGGAATAGAAAGGAAGAGACAAAATGATGAAACAAGAAAAGGCCGTTGTTGTATTTAGCGGTGGTCAAGACAGCACCACATGCCTGTTCTGGGCGTTGGAACAATTTAAAGAGGTGGAGACCATCTCGTTTGATTATGGCCAAAGACATCGCTCCGAGCTTGAACATGCTAGTCGGATCGCAGCTGAGCTTGGAGTGCCTCACCGTATTCTCGACATGTCGCTGCTGAATCAACTCGCCCCTAATGCGCTGACGCGTAGTGATATGGCGATTACGCACGAGGAGGGCCAGCTTCCATCGACATTCGTGGAGGGGCGCAATATGGTCTTCTTCACCTTTGCCGCTATTTATGCCAAGCAGATCGGGGCACGCCATTTGGTGGTCGGCGTATGCGAGACCGACTTTAGCGGCTATCCGGATTGCCGCGATGTCTTCGTGAAGTCACTGGACGTGACGCTTAATCTGGCGATGGAGTACCCGTTTGTCATTCATACACCGCTCATGTGGCTGAATAAGGCAGATACATGGCGTCTTGCTGACGAGCTTGGCGCACTGGACTTTGTGCGCGAGAAGACGGTTACCTGCTACAATGGCATTCCGGGCGACGGATGCGGGGAATGTCCCGCTTGTAAGCTGCGTCGCTCAGGGCTGGATACGTACTTGCAGGAACGGGAGGTGCGGCTGTGAAGCAGCCGGGGACGTTCCGCATCGTGGAGAAGCTGCAGCAGTTTGGTATGGATATTAGCAAGGAGCAGCTTCGTTATCATCAGAAGCGGGTGATGGTCAGTAAGGAATTTACTTTTGACGCGGCCCATCATCTGCATGCTTACGAAGGAAAATGCAAAAATTTGCATGGTCACACCTATAAAGTGGTATTTGGCATCAGCGGTAACGTAAATGAAATCGGGCTTGCGCTCGACTTTGGAGATATAAAGCAAATATGGAAGGTTCATATTGAGCCTTTTTTGGATCACCGTTATTTAAATGAGACACTCCCTCTGATGAACACAACAGCTGAAAATATGGTCGTTTGGATTTTCGAGCAGATGGAGCAGGCACTTCAAAGCGAGCCTTATAAGGAAGTATGCCATGAGGGGCGAACAGAGTTTGTACGCCTATACGAAACACCGACGAGTTATGCGGAGGTAAGACGGGAGTGGATGGCGGAATGAACGATGAAGTTCATCATTCAGTTGACTCGTCTAGAGGAACTGCTTCGGCACGGATTCCAGTGCTTGAAGTATTTGGTCCTACCGTGCAGGGAGAAGGGTTATTAGTCGGACAAAAAACGATGTTTGTCCGCACAGCGGGCTGCGATTATCGCTGCAGCTGGTGTGATTCGGCCTTCACCTGGGACGGCAGTGCTAAACAGGATATAGAGATGCTGCATGCGGAGGAGGTTTGGGAGCGGCTGTACAAGCTCGCTCCAGACCAATTTTCCCATGTGACATTGTCTGGCGGGAATCCGGCACTTTTGCCGCAGATGGGACATTTAGTAGACTTGCTGCGTGCAAAGGGTATTCGCCTGGCGGTAGAGACACAAGGAACGAAATGGCAGCCATGGCTCGCGCTTATCGATGATGTCACTGTTTCCCCAAAACCCCCGAGTTCAGGGATGATAACAAGCTATGAGCTGCTGGATGATATGGTGAATAAGCTGAGCACAGTGGGTAATGGATTGTGCCTTAAAGTGGTCATTTTTGACGAAGATGACTTTAACTATGCTATCGCTATTCATGAGCGTTATCCGGATATCTCGTTTGTATTACAGACAGGTAATGAGGCAGTTACGGCGACCGATGACGATTCACTTGTAAAGAGCTTATTACGACGTTATGAGTGGTTGATTGACCAAGTGTCAGTTGAACCGCGACTGAATGACGTTCGTGTGCTGCCCCAACTGCATACGTTGGTCTGGGGCAATAAACGTGGGGTTTAAAGCGTAAATTTATTACACATGATTAAAGGGGATGACATATGATGGCGGGACGGAATGAAGCGGAATTGCCGCTGACTCACCTTGGACAGAAGACTGAATATAAATCTACTTATGCACCAGAGGTGCTTGAATCTTTTCCGAATAAACATCCAAATCGAGATTATTTCGTTAAATTTAACTGCCCAGAATTTACTAGCTTGTGCCCTATAACGGGGCAGCCTGACTTTGCGACGATTTACATCAGCTATATTCCTGATGAGCTCTGTGTTGAGAGTAAGGCGTTGAAGCTGTATTTGTTCAGCTTCCGTAATCAAGGTGACTTCCATGAGGACTGCGTCAATATTATGATGAATGACCTGATTAAGCTTCTGAATCCGCGATACATTGAAGTATGGGGCAAATTTACCCCGCGTGGAGGTATCTCAATTGATCCTTACTGCAATTACGGCAAGCCTGGAACGTCATTTGAGGATATGGCAAGACAGCGGCTTCTGCAGCATGATCTGTACCCTGAAAAGATTGATAACCGTTAGACCGCTCGTATGATTAGGGGGAGATGAAGTTTACACATGTCCTTTCAAAAAAGAGTTGGTGTACGGAGCAGGTTCTATTTGTACCCCTTACCTTCATAATCTAGTGAAGAGAAGGAGGGGTACATGCTATGTATGAAGCAAATAAGCCAGCCAAGCGTCAAGAAGTAAAGATGATGAACCGCAAAATACTGGAACTAAGCGGCGTCATTAGTGTCGAGAGCTTTGACAGCGAGGAATTTCTGTTAGAGACCGAGTGCGGTTTCCTGACGGTTCGTGGCCATAACCTGCATATCAAGAACTTGAGCCTTGAACAGGGCTTGGTAGCTATTGAAGGAATGGTCAACTCCCTGACCTATTTAGATACGAATCAGCAGGAAAAATCCAAGGGCTTTTTTGGGAAGTTATTTAAGTGAGTCCGATCGATCTATACAGCCAGTGGATGACTGTGCTGCTTATGCTGCTGAGTGGATTAACGATGGGTGTAGCGTATGACAGCTATCGTGTTGTAGCGGGGCAGTTACATTTTCCGCGTTGGACATTACCTTGCATCGACATCATCTATTGGCTTGCTGCGACATGGTTCGTATTCCAAATGCTCGTAAAGGGCAATCAGGGAGAGCTTCGATTTTATGTATTTTTAGGCTTGGCGCTTGGCGCGTGGCTTTATTATATACTGCTCAGCAAGCTGACAGTTACTATAGTCAATGGAATTGTCATTGCAGTGAAATCTGTTGTCAAATTCCTCCTTAAAACGCTTTATTTCGTCCTGATATTGCCGCTTAAGACTATAGGACTGTTTTTACTGGCAATCCTCCGTTTTTTAGGTACGGTTGCTATTTTCCTAGGAAAAGTTGTGCTAAAATGTAGTCAGCCGCTCTGGTGGCTTGTAAAATGGGTATTTTCACCGATTGTAATGCCGCTTTGGAACCGATTTGGGATGACAGAACGGATGACTCGATGGTGGACCGGCATGAAGAGAGTGACATGTGCCGTTTCAGGAACTTTTAAGCTGGTTATAAGAAAATGTGCGAATATGCCCGGTACAATCCGAAGATGGCTCCGCATAAAGCACAAATAGCAAGGAGGTTAACAGATGGCAAGGCACTCAACCCGAACACAATCGAATGCATCATCTGCCCGGTCTGTGCGTAAAGGAACTAAGCGCCGGCTACAATTATGGCTTCTTTTTATGCTTGTGTTCATGGGATGGGGTGTATACACCTATGTTAGCCAGATGTTTCAGATGCAGGATTTGAAGCAGGAATATGTCCTTCAAGAGAAGGAGAAGCACGAAGCTGAACAAGCTCGTAATGATCTGTTAGCAGAAGTGAACAGGCTTAATACGACAGAATATATACTTGATTTAGCGAGAATTAGAGGTATGGTGCTGCCTAATGAAAAGCTTATTCGCAAACATGATGAATAAGGCTCTATAATAAGGACAACAGTCAGTTGACCAACCTTGCGCCATTACAGTATAATCACGACATAAGCAGTACTTTGCACTGGAATTTCATAGCTTCGTTTTTAGTTTAGAACTGAAACAATAAGCTGACGCTGATTCAGAGCAACGTGCCGTTTAACATTTTAAGGGAGGAACGTTTTATTCTATGACAATTGAAGTGGGCACCAAGTTAGAAGGCAAAGTGACAGGCATTACGCATTTCGGCGCGTTCGTTGATCTGTCGGGAGGTGTCACAGGACTGGTTCACATCTCTGAGATTGCCGATAACTATGTCAAAGACGTCAATGACCATTTGAAGATTGATGATGTTGTTATGGTCAAAGTTATTAACGTCGACAAGGACGGCAAGATCGGCTTGTCTATTAAGCAAGCAGTTGATAAGCCTGCGTCTGAGCAGAGACCGCCAAGAGCACCGCGCACGGATCGTCCAAGCGGACCACGTCCGGATCGTCCGGCTGGAGGTGGCGGCGGCAGAGACGGAGGAAGACCAGGAGGATTTGGGAATCGGGATCGTGGGGGACGTAGACCGTCTTACAATACCCCTTCTTTTGAGGATAAAATGTCACGTTTCCTTAAAGATAGTGAAGAGCGAATCTCCTCGCTCAAGAAGAACACAGAAGGCAAGCGT
Organism: Paenibacillus sp. ACRRX; assembly: GCF_022346885.1. Taxonomy (GTDB): domain Bacteria; phylum Bacillota; class Bacilli; order Paenibacillales; family Paenibacillaceae; genus Paenibacillus_B. Next base: position 26,908 of record NZ_JAKRNK010000014.1, on the reverse strand, counting down.
GGCGGACGCGGCGCACGTCGAGTGTAAGCACGACCGATAAGGGATTACGAAATGTAAGCACTCTGGCTTGCATTCCATATACGTGATTATTAGAGCCGCAGGGCGGATTGATTCCGCTGCCTGCGGCTTTTCTGCGTGTCTTAGGCATCTTTGATTGTTTAAGATACCTCAATCCACTTTTTGCTAATCTCACCAATCCGTCATCATTCGCTGAACCGCCCTTCTTGAACAGCATTCGGCAATCCCACTGCGAACAGATGCATCAATTGTCAATGCGGACGCTCCCCAAAACACACATTCACTATTTTTGTCGTCTTAACATAAAGTTGCGACAGTATCCTCCTTCAAAGTGTACACTTCCAGTTCAAAACAAAGTTAAACGACTACTAGTTATGACGAAATTGTGACACTGTGAACCAGCTTGCCGATCTCCAAAAGAGAAGCAATCCCTTGATGCTCCTCACATCGCGCGATCCGCGCGGTAATCTCAATACCTGTCGGAAACTTTTTTGCCAGCACGTCCACGTTCTGACAAACGTTTCCTTTTCTACTCCCTATAATAAGAGGCACATGAATCTGAGAATAGGTGGTGCAAGGGCGATGAGTAAAACGAAGATTATCCCTTTTCCAAAACAGTACGGACAGGAACCTTATAATGAGGAGGCGGTTGCGATGGAGAGCGGGGCCAAAAAATGGAGATATGAACGGTTTAAGCAATTAATCGGAACTCGCAAGTGGACAATCTTTATTTTGTGCATCGGGTTTCTATTAGGACGAGCTGTCATTTTAGAAGATTTGTTTCCTTTTGCATCCGCCTTTTTTGCAGTTATGTACTTTACAAGACGCGATCTGGCTGTATGGACGGGTACTTCGCTGCTAGCAGGGAGCCTATTTGCTGCTGAACCTACAACCTTGATGATTGGTATACAACTGCTGCTTATTGTCCTTATGCAGCGAGGTTTGCAAGCCTATGAGCGCTCTGAAATGAACTATGCCCCGTTTATGGTGCTGGCAGCTAACTTTATCGTTCATTTTTTTATGACGATGATGACCTCCCAATTGACATGGTATCCAGTCATGATGGATATAACGGATGCGGTGCTCGGATTTATGTTGACGCTGGTATTCGTTCAGGCGCTGCCTGTGCTGACGCTAAATAAACGTAATTATACACTTCGTACTGAGGAATTAATTTGTCTCATGATTCTGTTGGCCTCTATGATGGTTGGCGCTGTGGGATGGATGGTGCAGGGCTTACAGTTTGACCATGTACTGTCTCGGTTTCTGGTTATGATTTTCGCCTTTGTAGGAGGAGCTCCGCTAGGTGCTTCGGTTGGTGTTATTCTAGGTCTAATTCTGAGCCTGGCAGAACCCGGATCTATGATGCAGATGAGTCTGTTAGCCTTTGCCGGGCTTATGGCTGGATTGATGCGGGAAGGAAAGCGCTGGGCAGTATCCTTCGGGATGCTGCTAGGAACGGCTATCTTGTCCGTGTACTTGGGGCCCGCAAATAATGTGTTGGCTTCTACGTGGGAGACTATAGCAGCAGCAGTACTATTTATGCTGGTGCCACGCTCCATTATGGACACGTTGGCAAAGTACATTCCTGGCACGCAGGAACATTTGAACTCTCAACAAGAATATGCAAAGCGTGTCCGCGATATGACCGCGGATAGGGTGAAACAATTCTCAGAGCTCTTCCGTCAATTGTCCCGCAGCTTCGGACAGATGGCTGGGACGGGGGAAATTAAACAAAAGGAGGAGGAATTTAATTCATTCATAGAAGCGGTATCGCAGAAAACATGTGCTGTCTGCCCACGTCAACAGGCGTGCTGGAATAACCGCTACTTACAGACTGTTACATGGATGACGGATATGATGACAGCTATCGAAGAAAAACCGGAGATGAAGGATCGTGATATTTTACCGAGGTGGAAGGACGCGTGCCTAAAGACTCCGCACGTCCTTGCCCAGATGAAATATTTATACGAAAAGTATAGGCATGACCAAGATTGGAGGAAGCAGGTATACGACAGTCGTACTTTTGTCTCGGAGCAGTTGTCTGGGGTATCTCAGGTGATGGATGATTTGGCCAAGGAAATTCAGCGCGAGGGCAGAGAAATGTTTATGCAGGAAGAGCAAATTCGTCAAGCAATGGAGGAGCTTGGATTATCTGTGAATCGTGTTGACATCTTGTCGCTAGATAAAGGGCACGTAGAAATTGAAATGGTGCATTCCTTTACGGACGGATACGATGAATGCCGTAAGTTGATAGCACCATTGCTGTCCGATATATTAGGAGAACTTATTTCAGTTAGAGAGGAGCAGCACACGGACAGATCGGGTCGAGGAGTAGTAACCTTTGTGTCAGCCAAATCATTTGAGGTTCAGATAGGCATGGCAGGCGCTGCTAAGGGAGGGGACATGTTATCCGGAGACAGCTATCATGCACTTGAATTAAGTGGGGGCAAATACGCAATCGCACTGAGCGATGGGATGGGCAATGGGGAGCGCGCACGTATGGAGAGCAGCACGGCGCTTACGGTGCTGTCGCAGTTTCTGCAATCAGGTATGGATGAAAAGTTGGCGATACAATCAGTTAATCAAATCTTAATGGTCCGATCTTCAGATGAAGTATATGCGACGGTTGATTTAGCTATTGTTGATCTGTATACCGCGAAAACGACTTTGATGAAGAGCGGTTCTATTCCAAGCTTTATCAAGAGTGGCAAGGATGTGCAGCCTCTATCTGCAGGAAACCTGCCATTAGGCATACTTCAAGATATTGATGTAGACGCTATTCATATGCATATGAAGCCGGGTGATCTGCTTATTATGATGACAGATGGTGTCTATGATGCCCCGGGGCCGGCAATTAACAAGGATCTATGGTTACGACGGTTGATCAGCGAATTGGAGACGGACGATCCACAGGAGATCGCCGACATCCTGCTGGATACGGTTATCCACTATTCCCAAGGTCAAATTTATGATGATATGTCTGTCGTTGTCACTCGGCTCGATCGTCATATGCCGCAATGGGCGACATTGCATTGGAACCAGCATGACCGTATGGAGCGACCGCTTACGGTTAGTTAAATCAGAGCTAAAAAAGGTATATTGGAGGTGGAACAAGCACCTACACTATCGATTAAACCCTCTTATTTTGGGCAACACTAGAACTAGATTCTAGCTGCTCTAATAGGAGGGTTTTGTGATGTTACGACAGATACTATTAATTACAGATGGCTGCTCCAATGTAGGTGTCCAGCCGGCAGTTGCTGCAGCGCAGGCAAGGGATGCGGGTATTGCTGTTAACGTTGTCGGCATTGTCGACGAAGGCACCATTGGTGAGTATGGCGCTGCAGAGATTACTGATATTGCTAGAGCTGGAGGTGGCATCAGTAGAATTGTAAATCAGAGACAGCTTGCTCAGACGATGCAGATGATGACTCGGAAGACGGTCGTGCAGACCATTCATCAAGCGGTCAATCACGAATTAAAGCATATTCTTGGATGTGAAGAAGAATCAATTCGTGTCGAGGTGCTGCCTCCTGAACAGCGTGCCGAAGTTGTACGGGTTATGGATGAGATGGGAGAGGAAACGCCGCTTCGTGTTGCGCTGTTAATCGATACAAGCGCAAGCATGAAGCCTAAGCTTCCCGCTGTAGAAGACGCCATACATGACCTGATGCTAAGTCTGCAAGCTAGAAGAGGAAAAAGTGAACTGAGTGTATTTCATTTTCCAGGATCTCACGGGAACGAACATGCGGTAATGGATATGGATTGGGCAGCCGATATGAATAGAGTAAGGCGGTTGTTTCAACGGCTAAATATAAGGGGTACAACTCCTACAGGGCCTGCCCTCTTGCATGTAGTAGACTTTTACCAATATGATAGTAGGGCAAGAGCGGAGGATATTCCTTATTATTCAAGTTCCTCCAATAGGGAGGGAACGGGAACGGACGGGGTGTGGAGTGACTACATCGTATAAGCGACAGCGGACATTGGAGCGAATGCGTGAGATGCGTGCTGCTGTACTCAAGTCCGGTGAGAAAATAACAGGATTATGGAATAAACGGACCTATCGAATCGTACGTTTGTTAGGACAGGGTGCGAACGGGGTAGTCTATTATGTGGAGCGAGTTCGCAACAATGAGTCTCATTCAAGACCTATAGAAGGCTACGCACTTAAGGTTGGTGGAGACGCCATTGAGTTTCAATCCGAGATTAATGCACTTAAGGCTTTGGAAAAGATAAAACGACAGCAGGCAGGCGGGAATAGGGTTGGGCGCGATGAAGCCCGGCCTTTTCTTGTCGAAGCGGACGATGCTGAAATAGCTGGACAGAAGCTGCCGTTTTATGTAATGCGCTATGTACCAGGGATGACGCTATCTGTCTACATGAGGAAGCGAGGCTCGGATTGGTTCGGATTTATCGGAGGCAAGCTGTTATCGAGGTTAGAATGGCTGCATGAGAACGGCTGGGTATTCGGGGATATTAAAGCTGATAATGTGTTGGTACGTCAAGATGGTGATGTTGAATTAGTCGATTATGGGGGTCTGACTCCAACTGGAAGCAGTATTCGTCAATTTACAGAATGGTATGATAGAGGGTCTTGGAATGCAGGATCACGAGTGGCAGAGTTCAGTTACGATTTGTTTTCATTTGCGGTGCTGACCGTCCATTTATTTAATGAAGAGAAGCTTAAGCAGCGAATATCTGGTGTTCTGCCACAAATACGTCAGCGTGAAGACTTAATGACGATCATACGAGAGTGTCCCGTGTTGAACCCTTACGAATCGTGGTTGTTCCGTGCCATCTACGGCAAATTTCATTCCACCAGGCAGGCAAAGGAGGAGTGGATGAGGATCAGCAAACAGGTGTATCGCACACCGCGTCGTTCTCATCGCCCGACGCCTGCGTGGCTAAAAATGTCATTTGCAGGGTCAGCGATTCTTTTGCTGATGAGTGTGCTGTATTGGGCATGGAGAGAGCAGTGGTGGTTAGGCTAGCAGAATAGGTGTAAGTATACATAAAAAGCAGGTAATTGCAGTTTTGATTTAGAATTAAGTATGGAATAAGGTAAGTAATGATAGACGGGTTAAAAAGGTTGGAGGAATATAGCATGTCTGCACGCGAAGATGTTGACCATTATGACTGGCAGAGATGGATACAAGATCGACATGAACAGGCCATAAAGCGCAAACTGTGGCATGTAGGCGATCGTGTTGTTGTGGCGGTGTCCGGTGGACCTGACTCGATGCTTCTGATGCATATGCTTGCACAGATGGAAATAAGCGTCTCGAACGAAAGGCTCCATTTGGTCATTGCGCATGTACATCATGGATTTCGTCAAGAGGAATCCGATGAAGAGGCGTTGCTTGTTGCGGAGCAAGCGGCACTTCTCGGATTGCCATTTGAGATGACTCGAGTTGATGCCCCTGGTCACGCGCAGCGGTACGGGATGAACGCTCAGGCGGCTGCCCGCGAGCTGCGATATGCATTTCTCCGTGAAGTTGCGGTTAAGCACAAAGCCGCGCTTGTTGCACTCGCACATCATGCAGATGATCAAGCGGAGACGGTGCTTATGCGCTTTTTGCGCGGAACTGGCACCGCAGGGCTGAGCGGGATGGTGTGGAAGCGTTCAGAGGCAGGCATTAACTACATTCGTCCGCTTCTTGACATGCGTAAGCATGATATTGTGCAGCGCTGCGCATCACGAGGTATTATTTATGCGAATGACAGCAGTAACAGTAAGCGGAGTTATCTTCGCAATCGTCTTCGCCTTGATGTACTGCCGATGTTGGAGCAGGAAAATCCCCGCTTGGTTGAGTCGCTGGGTCAGATGGCTGAAATGATGCAGGGTGATCATGACTGGCTTGAAAGCGAGACAAGACTCTTTTTTGAAAGTCATGTGAAGGCGTGGAATGATGGTAATAACATGGACATAGATCCTTGTATTTCCAAACTGACCAGGGACGATGAGCTAATTTCTTATTATGCCGCGACATATAGGGGCGGATGCCTTCTGGATCGCAACTTGTTTCTTAAGGTACATGTTGCTTTACAACGCAGGTTGATTAAACTAATATTAAATTATCTCTTACGGGAAGCGGAACAGGTCAATTACGACGCCGTTGAACGGTTGCGGCTTATGGCGATTCAAGAAGATCCGACGACTTTAAAGGCTGACGTCGGAGGCGGGGTGCATTTCCATAGGGAATATAATCGTTTGATCTGGCTATTGGACCCTGAAACAGTGCATCCTGATTTGTCGGAAAGTCGACAGAGAAAATTATGGATTGAACGCACAGCGACTGAAGGAATCCTGCAGCTGCCGACTCATACAGGAACGATTACTTGGACAATCGCAAGCCATAAGACGGACTCGAATCATACATACTCATTGAAGAATAGCAGTGAAGCTGCGTTTGACGCGGATAAGCTGCAATGGCCAATTAAGATTAGAACGCGCATGCCGGGAGACCGGATGCGAGTTCAAGGACTAAATGGAAGCAAAAAAGTGCAAGATATGTTCGTCGACATGAAAGTGCCACCAACGCTGCGTGACTCTCTGCCAGTCATTACGGACGGGCAAGAGAATATTATCTGGATTCCCGGAGTCCGGAGATCTGATATGGCACTTGTTCAGCCGGCAACACGCTCCATTTTACATATCGGATTCGCATCGTCACTTCGCAAATGAGATGTAACCATTCGTGTTGCCGCTTCGTATATAAGTGTGTTTCGTAAATGGATACTTGGTTTTGCGAGGGCGATATTGGTTTGCCGTTCAATGACCGACCGTACGCCTGCCGCAATAAGCCAAGATTTACAGCAGCATTCATTTTCCTAGCGGTTCATGGATGAAGAGATGAAGTCATAAGTATTAGTATTCACTCTAGGAGGGGCCCATCATTGCATAACGACATTGAGAAAGTAGTATTCAGCGAAGAACAGATTCAAACGCGGGTGAAAGAGCTGGGTGAACAGCTAAGCCGTGATTACGCAGGTAAGCAGCCTCTTGCTATTTGTATTTTGAAGGGTGCTTTTATCTTTATGGCGGATCTGGTCAAGCGCGTTGATGTTCCAGTTGAAATGGACTTCATGGCGGTATCCAGCTACGGTGCATCCACTAAGTCCTCCGGCGTAGTCCGTATTATTAAAGATTTGGATGTGTCGGTTGAAGGTCGAGATGTGTTGATTGTGGAGGACATCATAGATACTGGGCTTACGCTTAGTTATCTAATTGAAGTTCTGCAAGGCCGCAAAGCGAACAGCATTAAAGTGGTTACGTTGTTCGATAAGCCAGCTCGACGGTCGGTGAATATGGAGGCTGATTACAAGGGATTTGTATTGCCGGATGAATTTATCGTCGGGTACGGTCTGGATTATGCCGAACAATACCGTAATCTGCCATATATCGGAGTGCTGAAGCCCGAGATCTATACCGATAAGAAATAAAGCACAAACCTGCCATTATACGGTTTAAGCAAGTTGAGATGGTAAGACGTGCTATGATACAATAACTTCGTGTCTTTGAGAGGAGGTAGGGGATGAATCGGTTCATCAAGAATTCTGGTTTTTATCTGATTCTTTTTTTAGTCGTGGTGGGCATTGTTCAATTCATCGGAAGCGGCAACGAAGCCACAGACACCCCGAGATATGACCAGTTTCGCAAAGAGCTTTCGGCCAACAATATAGAAACACTTACTATGCAGTACGAAGGTCGAGCTTACTTGGTCATCGGTAAATATAAAAAAGTGCCAGAGGGCTCCAAGAGCCAATCCTTAAACTTCGTCACGTACATACCGGATAGTACTCCGGCTGTGCAAGAAGTAATGGATGCAAGTACCAAGCAGGGGGACTTGAAGTTCGAAATGAAGAAGATGGAAGAGCAAAGCCTGTGGCTGACGCTTCTAACATCCTTTGTTCCATTCATTATTATGTTCATCCTGTTCTTCTTCTTCTTTAATCAAGCTCAGGGCGGCGGCGGCAAAGTAATGAACTTTGGCAAGAGCCGTGCTCGTCTCTATAATGAAGAGAAGAAACGTGTCACCTTTGAAGATGTAGCAGGTGCAGATGAAGAAAAGCAAGAGCTTGTTGAAGTGGTTGAGTTCCTCAAAGACCCACGCAAGTTTGCTGCACTTGGCGCTCGTATTCCGAAGGGCGTTCTGTTGAACGGACCTCCAGGTACAGGTAAGACGTTGCTGGCCCGTGCAGTTGCGGGTGAAGCAGGCGTGCCATTCTTCAGCATTTCTGGTTCCGACTTTGTGGAGATGTTTGTTGGTGTTGGTGCGTCGCGTGTTCGTGATTTGTTTGAAAATGCGAAGAAAAATGCTCCATGTATTATTTTTATCGACGAAATTGATGCTGTTGGTCGTCAACGTGGTGCCGGATTAGGCGGCGGCCATGATGAGCGGGAACAGACGCTCAATCAATTGCTGGTTGAGATGGATGGATTCGGCGCCAATGAAGGTATTATTATCGTGGCAGCAACCAACCGTCCAGATATTTTGGACCCTGCCTTGCTGCGTCCGGGCCGTTTTGATCGTCAAATTACGGTTGACCGCCCAGATGTGAAAGGCCGTGAAGCGGTGTTGAAGGTGCATGCACGCAACAAGCCGCTGAACAAGAACGTGAAGCTAGAAACGATTGCGAAACGTACAACTGGCTTTACAGGCGCTGACCTGGAGAACTTGTTGAACGAAGCAGCTTTACTTGCTGCCCGCAAAAACCATAAAGATATTACGATGCAAGACGTGGATGAAGCGATCGACCGTGTCGTTATTGGTACGGAGAAGCGCAGCCGCGTAGTCAGCGACAAAGAGAAACGCGTAGTTGCTTATCATGAGTCAGGCCATGCGATTATTGGCTACTTCCTGGAAGCGGCGGATCAAGTGCATAAGATTACGATCGTGCCGCGTGGACGCGCTGGCGGTTACGTTGCTATGGTACCGAAGGAAGACCGGATGCTGCTGACGAAGCAGGAATTACTGGATCGCGTAACTGGGATGCTCGGGGGCCGTGTCGCAGAAGAAGTATTTATCGGCGAAATTGGTACCGGTGCATATAGTGACTTCCAACAAGCAACACGTATTATTCGCAGCATGATTATGGAATACGGTATGAGTGATAAGCTTGGACCGATGCAATTCGGCTCCCGTCAAGGCGAAGTGTTCTTGGGACGCGACCTTGGCCATGAGCAGAACTACTCTGATGCAATCGCTTATGAGATTGACCAAGAGATGCAGCGTATGATCAATGCTTGTTACGAGCGAGCACGTCAAGTGTTGACGGAACGTTCGAAAGAAGTACATTTGCTGGCGAATGCGTTGCTTGAGCGTGAAACGCTTGAGTTGGAGGACATGAAGCAGTTGATTGAGAATGGTGCGATTGACGATACTGTCAAACCGCAATCTTCTGAAACTGCAGAGACGGTTACAACTGTTGATAATACGGGAGATGTTAAAGTGAATCTGGTGAGCAAGCCAGAGAAGCTTGGACCTTCCTCTTGGGATGCGAAGCCTGAAACTACATCGACGGATACGGATTCCAAATCAGTAGATGCTACTCCTGCCCAGCCGACATCGCCTTCTGAAGCAAAGGATGAATCGAGCTCGGACGATGCTGTTAAAGATGCTGTGGAGCAGCCGGAGAAGAAAGACGAAGACAAATAATCCAACTGGGATACCAGTTGATATAAGAAGAGCGTGCCTTGTAGGTACGCTCTTCTTGACGTATAACTGCACATTTTGCCTAATGCGGCGACAAAAGCTCTAAGCCGATGTATGAGTAAGGATAAGCCAAGGAATACTTCGGATACGGACAACTACTGCGTACGATGCGTGTAATTGTGAATTGACACACGTAATAGCGTTGTGTAAATTAGGTGTTAATGACAAGGCCAAGGGGTGAAGTTTACGTGCAGTTGGAAGCACTAGCATTGGCGCGTAAGGAAGAGCAGAATCGTGAGCTGCGCGAGCGGCTTATGCAGTTGAAGAAAGAACGTAATGCTATCATACTGGCGCATTATTATCAGCGCGATGAGATTCAAGAGGTGGCTGATTTCCGAGGAGATTCGTTCTTGTTGGCTCAGAAGGCAGCAGAGACGGATGCAGATGTTATCGTATTCTGCGGTGTGCACTTTATGGGGGAGAGCGCGAAGATATTAGCGCCGAACAAGACCGTCATTATTCCTGACGAGCGTGCTGGCTGCCCGATGGCCGATATGGTGAATGTAGATGGACTTCGCAAGCTGAAAGCTCAGCATCCCAATGCGAAGGTTGTAACATATATTAACTCCTCAGCAGACATTAAGGCAGAAACTGATATTTGCTGTACCTCCTCTAACGCGGTCAAAGTGATTGAGTCGCTTGATGCCGAAGAGATTATATGGGTACCGGATAAGAACCTAGGTCATTATGTGCAAGATATGACCGGCAAAGAAATGATCATTTGGGAAGGCTACTGCAATACTCATGATATGCTGACCGTTAAAGATGTAGTTGAGATGAAAGCCAAATATCCTAATGCTGCCTTTGTTGTGCACCCGGAGTGCAGACCCGAGGTTGTGGCGATGGGGGATTTTGTCGGAAGTACGACGGCCATACTTCAATACTGCCGGGATTCAGAGTATACAGAATTCATTGTAGGAACAGAAGATGGTACGGGATACCAACTGCGGAAAGACAGTCCTCATAAGTCGTTCCACTTTGCAACGAAATACCTTGTTTGTCCCAACATGAAAGTGAACAACTTGAAAAAACTCGTGAAATGTCTCGAAACGATGCAGCCGCAAATTTATGTTCCGCCGCAAGTTGCCGAGAAAGCACGGTTATCATTGGAGCGCATGTTACAGGTGAAGTAGTAGCATGCGCTACTCTTCTGTAGGAGAGTTATGCACTCAAGAGCGGATAACAAGGAGTGAACGGATATGATACCTCCGTATTTGATCGATTTTTCACTAGATGAACTGCCGCATGAAGAGACCGATGTCATTATTATCGGGGCGGGAATTGCGGGGTTATTTGCGGCGATTCAGGCTAGCCGGAAGCACAGGGTGACCATTATTACCAAGAAGTCGCTCTTCGACAGCAATACTCGGTATGCACAGGGTGGTATTGCAGCTGTTATATCAGATGATGATTCTCCTGCTTATCATCGCCAGGATACATTGGTTGCGGGCGCCGGCTTATGCTCGCCGGAGGCAGTGAATGTACTGGTTCATGAAGGACCGGACGGTGTTAAAGAGCTGATGAAGATGGGCACGGAGTTCGATTTTGAAAATGGTGAGCTGGCCTTGACCAAGGAAGGTGCGCATAGTCATCGCAGAATTTTACATGCCCATGGCGATGCGACAGGCTTTGAAATCGTACGTGCCTTAGCTGAGAAAGTAAAGAACATTCCAAGTATAACCGTTTGGGATGATCATTTTGCTATCGATTTAATTATCAAAGATTGTGAATGTCATGGGGCTGTTGTACAGCGTCCTGACGGTGACCGCGTATATATAACGGGTAAGGCAACGATTTTATGCACTGGCGGCACAGGACAATTGTATCGATATACGACTAATCCGGAAGTAGCAACGGGTGATGGCATCGCTATGGCGTACAGGGCTGGTGCATACATACAGGACATGGAGTTCAACCAATTCCATCCTACTGCCCTTAGCTATCCAGGAGCACCGCGCTTCTTGATTTCTGAGGCGGTACGAGGGGAAGGCGCTGTTCTGCGCAATATTAAGGGCGAACGCTTTATGGAACGATATCACCACCAGCAGGAGCTGGCTCCGCGTGATATTGTGGCTCGTGCAATAGTTAGCGAAATGGAGGCCACCAAGTCCACATTTGTATATTTGGACATTACTCATGAGTCTGAAGAGATGGTGAAGCATCGTTTTCCCACTATATATGAGACCTGTTTGCAGTATGGGCTTGATCTGACAAGTGACTGGATTCCGGTGTCGCCTGCAGCTCATTATATGATGGGTGGGGTTAAGACGGACTTGAACGGCGAGACCAATATCGGCCGCTTGTTTGCCTGCGGGGAGACTTCTTCTACTGGTGTTCATGGTGCAAATCGCCTGGCCAGCAATTCATTGTCCGAGGCCATTGTATTTGGCCGCCGAATTGTGGAGCGCATTCATCAGTTATCTCAGCCAACCAATCGAGTTAAAGGGCTGTCCGTTCAGACCGGTCGTCATGACATACCGATGCAGGCAGTAGTCGAACGACGCCTCAAGTTGCAAAAAATAATGGTCCGGTATGCTGGCTTGCGTCGTGACGCGGAAGGCATGATAAAAGGACTTGATGAATTGAAGCGCCAGCTTGGCTTCTTCCAATCCCGTTTGACGAGAAGAGAAGAGTATGAATTTGCGAACTTGCTTACCTGCGCACTGCTTGTAACGGAATCGGCATATTGGCGGCAGGAGAGCCGTGGGGCTCATTATCGGGAGGATTTTTCTGATCGTGACGATGGGCATTGGCGCAAGCACACCCTGATTCATCGCGAACGCGGTATTACAGAGGAGAGAATCAACGATGTTTAATATAGAACGTCTGGCCCTGCGTGAACAGATTGCAGCATGGCTTAAGGAAGATATCGGTACAGGTGATGTTACAACAGCGTTTACTGTACCCCAGGGTCAACAATCCAAAGGTATTATCCATGCTAAAGAAGACGGTATTATTGCGGGGCTTCCCGTTGCAGAAGCTGTGTTCGAAGTGGTTGACCCCCAATTGACTTTTCATGCCTTAGTGCAGGAAGGTGAACGGGTACAGAAAGGCACGATACTAGCTGAGGTTGAAGGCAGTACACATAGTATATTAACGGGCGAGCGCTTGGCACTTAACTTGATGCAGCGTATGTCTGGAATTGCCACGAAGACAGCTTTATTTGTGCAGGCAATTGAGGGACTGCCAGTACGGCTAGTGGATACACGCAAGACAACTCCCGGACACCGTGCGTTGGAGAAATATGCGGTTCGTGTCGGGGGCGGAGCCAACCATCGGTTTGGCTTGTACGATGCTGTTATGATTAAAGATAATCATATTAAAGGCGCAGGCAGTATACGCGATGCCGTTTCACGCGCACGTGAGCATATACCGTATACGATGAAAATCGAGGTCGAAACGGAATCCATGGATCAAGTACAGCAGGCTATACAAGCGGGCGCAGATATTATTATGTTGGATAATATGAGCTCGAGCAATATGCAGGAAGCGGTTAAAGTGATCCGTGAACAAGTGCCGCATGTATTAATCGAAGCTTCCGGAGGTGTAACCTTGGAGACCATTCGTGAAAAAGCTTTGTCTGGTGTTGATGTTATCTCTGTAGGTGCACTTACCTATTCCTTTAATGCATTGGACATTAGTTTGGACCTTAATGAGAAGAAAGTGGGGTAAAGCTGTGGTTCTCGTCATAGACGTAGGAAATACCAATATTGTGCTTGGTGTTTATAGAGGGAACAAGCTTCTTCACCATTGGCGCTTAGCGACGAATCGTCAGGCCACATCTGATGAATATGGTGTGATGATTCATAATTTATTGTCCATGTCGCAGCTATCGGTACAAGATATCGATGGTGTTATCATATCATCTGTTGTTCCGCCCATAATGCGAACGATGGAGCAGTTATGTGATACTTATCTGGGGAAAGAACCCCTTATCGTCGGACCGGGCATTAAGACGGGCCTTAATATTCGTTATGAGAATCCACGTGAAGTCGGGGCTGATCGCATCGTAAATGCGGTAGCGGCCATTGAGATCTATGGTATCGGCCAGCCGCTTGTTATTGTGGATTTTGGAACAGCAACAACGTTTGATGTAATCGATCCAAAGGGAAACTATATGGGAGGCGCAATCGTCCCCGGCATCGGAATTTCGACAGAAGCGTTGTACCAGAGAGCTGCCAAGCTGCCCCGCATTGAGCTGACAAAGCCGAAGTCAGTCATTGGCCGCAACACGATACATTCGATGCAGGCTGGTATTATTTTTGGATACGCAGGTCAGGTAGATGGCATTATAGGACGTATTGAGTCAGAGCTCGGGACGAAGCCCCGTGTTATTGGGACAGGTGGGCTTGCTGAGTTGATCAGCAGCGAATCTGTTACGATGCAAGAGACCAATCCGCTGCTTACATTAGAAGGTCTTCGTATTATTTATCAGAGAAATCTGGTGTAACTATTTCATACGTTAGCGCGTCTAACATTTTACAGGCAACAGGAGGCAATTAAGAATGACTACAAGCAATGAATCAACATCTGCTCAGGAAGAACGTATGGATATGCTGGTACGCGGTACGGCGCTAAATGGCAAGGTACGTGTGTTTGCAGTACGCACAACCCATCTTGTAGATGAGCTTCAACATCGTCATCAGACTTATCCCACAGCAACTGCAGCACTTGGACGGACAGTGACGGCAGCAGCTATGATGGGTGCGATGATGAAGGGGGAAGAGAAGCTTACCGTGCAGGTTAAAGGCGAAGGGCCGCTTGGACAGATCGTAGCGGATGCCAATGCCAAGGGTGAAGTGCGAGGTTATGTTACTCATCCACAAGTACATCTGGCGAGCAACGATCAAGGCAAGCTGGATGTTGCAGGGGCAGTAGGACGTGATGGCTTTATCCACGTGACGAAGGACTTGGGACTGAAAGAACCTTATCGCGGAAGCTCGCCTATCATCTCGGGGGAGTTAGGTGAGGACTTTACGTATTACTTCGCTACCTCAGAACAGACGCCATCTGCTGTTGGATTGGGTGTGCTTGTTGATGTAGATAACACAGTCATCCATGCAGGCGGATTTATCATTCAATTGCTGCCAGGCCTAAGCAATGAGGAAATTGATAAGATTGAACAGTCGCTTAGTGCTTTACCACCTATTACAGCGCTGTTGAGTCAAGGGTTGGAACTGGAAGAGATGTTGGGCTGGGTCGTAGAAGATGTGCAGATCATGGAGCATATGCCGATTGTCTTCCGCTGCCAGTGTTCACAGGAACGGGTTGAACAAACACTGATTAGCTTGGGCAAGCAAGAGCTGCAAGCTATTATTGAAGAAGAGGGACAGGCAGAAGTAATGTGCCACTTCTGTAATGAAGCGTATACGTTTAATAGAGAGAAGCTGCAGGAGCTCGTCGAACAAGTCAACAAGTAAGTCATAAAGAACCGATTGAAGACTTGGATGTCGCATGTCTTGAGCATTAAGCCGCTTTGTATGTGCGAAGCAAGCAATGAGGATAAGGAAATTAAGCCATATGACCAAAGTAGTCAAGAGCTTATGGGGTTGTATCTTTATACTGTTTACCTGTGTCCTTGTGCTTGGAGGAATTCTTATATTTCGAGCAGATTCTTCTGGAAGTAGGTCTAACCTAGAAAGCGGCCCTTCCTCAGCACCTCCAATACTTGCTACTGTGGGTGGCAATCCGATAACAAAAGAGGAATGGATCGGGGAGCTACAACGGCAGTATGGCATGCTGGTGCTGGATCAAATGATGACATTGAAGGCGGTACGGCTGGAAGCAGAAGCATTAGCCATTGATGTTGCGGATGAGGAAGTAGCTGCGGAGCTGCGTCTTCAGATGGCTGGCTATGAAAGTGAGGAAGCCTACTATACAGCGATGCGGGAGCAGTTGGGTATGAACCCGGCGCAGATTCGAGATGATGCGATCAATCATCTTCGATTAGAGAAAATAGCGATTCATGGAATTCAGGTAACAGATGAAGAGATAGATATGTATTTAACTGAACACAGGGATCAATTCGAGTCTACTATTGCATATGAGATGTCGCATATTGTAACAGACACGCTGGCTAATGCGAGGAAGGTGTCAGATAGGCTGGCTGAGGGGGAGGCATTCTCTGAATTGGCGCGCCAATATTCAATAGATGCCTTTAGCTCCGCCGCTGGCGGGAGCTTGGGATGGATCGATGATGATGATCCATTTATAGCTGCAAACGAGCTGATGACCGCCGCCCAGTTGGATGTCGGACAGTGGTCGGAGCCGGTTAAGATTACGGATGGGTATGCAATCGTAATGTTAAGCGGACGCAAGCAGGATGATCCGCTTGGGCGCAGCTCGGTTCGACAGCGAGCTCGGCGGGAGGTAGCACTGTCTAAGGCCGATCCACTTACGGAAGTTGAACGGAAGCTGCGGGTGAAGTACGATGCCAAGCTATTAGATCACGAGGCTGATTCCTAATTAACGATAATGACAATGAGATGACAAAGAAGAGGCAATGACGAGAGCAGATACAGGCTCTCATCATTGCTTTTTTTGGGCGACTAAAGTACCACATTTTGCAAAATGTGTATTGACATCGTGATATAACGTTGATAAGATAGGTTGTAATAAAACCAACTGAATTACTCGGAAATAAATAAGATTCATTTTATCATATGGGAGGGCATAATCATGGCAAGAATCGTTAACAGCGTGACGGAATTAATTGGGGATACACCGCTTGTCCGCTTGAATCGAATCGTTCCCGAAGGCAGTGCTGAGGTGTATGTAAAGCTTGAGTATCAGAATCCAGGATCAAGTGTTAAGGATCGTATTGCCATTAGCATGATTGAAGTAGCCGAAGCTGAGGGTCACTTGAAGCCGGGAGCTACAATTGTAGAGCCTACAAGCGGCAACACGGGAATCGGACTTGCCATGGTAGCTGCTGCCAAGGGGTATAGAGCCATATTGGTAATGCCTGAAACGATGAGTCTTGAGCGCCGCAACCTGTTGCGCGCATATGGTGCTGAGCTAGTGCTGACACCAGGCTCGGAAGGTATGAATGGTGCAGTTCGCAAGGCGGAAGAACTTGCCGCTGAGAATCCGAGCTACTTCATTCCGCAGCAATTCAAGAATCAGGCTAACGTTAAGATTCACCGTGAGACGACAGGACCGGAAATTGTTGAAGCGATTAATGCTCTGGACGGAAAATTAGACGGCTTTATCGCAGGAATTGGGACTGGAGGTACGATTTCTGGTGCGGGTGAGGTACTAAAGCAGAACTTCCCAGACGTTCGTATTGTCGCGGTAGAACCTGCCGCTTCACCGATCTTGTCCGGAGGTAAACCAGGACCACACAAGATCCAAGGTATTGGTGCTAACTTTATTCCTGATATTTTGAATCGTGAGGTATATGATCAAGTCATTACGATAGAGAATGAAGATGCTTTCGAGACAGCACGTCGTGTTGCCAAGGAGGAAGGATTACTGGTCGGGATCTCTTCCGGCGCGGCGATTAATGCTGCTCTCCAATTGGCAAAGGAGTTAGGGGCAGGCAAGCGTGTCATCGCTATCGTACCAAGTAATGGCGAGCGCTATCTTAGTACACCGCTCTTTAATTTTGAGGATTAATTTCGAAAGCGACGCAGATATGCTAGCCTGAACAACTGATGATTAACATGTCTGTAGATAAACCCCCCGCTGAATGGTGCAGGAGCTTCCTGTAACTGATCAGCGGGGGGTTCGTTGTCTCGCTTTCGCCTCATTCGTCTTTCTATTATACTAGGTGTATTCAATGGCGGATTGCGTACACAGCAGACTTGTAGTCAGCGCCATATACAACAATGAGGTGAACGAGTGAGTCAGATGAATATGATAACGCCTATGCAATCCTGCTCCTTGGAGCAATGGCGTACTTGGATTGATAAAGGATATACAATGCTGCCGTATATAGAGTCCTATTCTATGGACACACGATATCAGCGTATGCCTTCCTGGCTGGAGGCTTGGAAAGAAGCGGAGCCAAACAGCTTCGTATTAGAAAGCGGCAAGGATGGTAGGTATACATTCCTAGGGCTCAAGCCCGCATCGATTCTATCGGGTAAAGGGAATTCTGCGACCGTAAAGACTGGCGACCAGCACCTTATGCATTTGGATATGGAACCTTTAGCGGCGATAAAGCATTGGATGTCTCCTTTCCGTTCCCCTCGCGTCAAAGGCGCCCCTAAGTTTACTGGTGGCTGCGTCGGTTATCTCGGCTATGACGTTGCACGTTCTATAGAACGTCTTCCTAATATAGCTAAAGATGATTTAGAATTGCCAGATTACGTATTTCTACAAATGAATGAACTGTGGATTATTGATCATAAAGAGCATGTGTTGTATTGTGCTGTGATGACGAATTGGCCTCACGTTAGCACAGAGGGGTTAACCGAGGTCTATGCTGCAGCCGTAAAGGACGCAGCATTTATGAAAAAGAGTTGGGATAAGTGGATGTTGGCTGCGGAAGAAGCGTCTGCAGTGCTCCAACACGAATTGCGCGAACAACTGCTGCAAGAGGGACTAGCCATCGATGTGGAAGCATACGAGGGTGTGACGGCTGCATTTCCGAAGGAAGATTTCAAAGAGGCAGTCAGAAGTATTCAAGCATACATTGGACAAGGTGATGTGTTTCAGGTCAATCTGTCGATGCGTCAAATGCGTAAAGTAAAAGATTCGCCAGAGCAGTTGTACGAGTGGCTGCGACACGTGAATCCGTCTCCTTATATGGGCTTGATGCGATTCTCTGACTTCCAGCTTGTGTCTTGTTCACCTGAGCTGTTGGTCAAGCTAGAACAGGGTGAAGTTACGGCCAGACCGATAGCGGGAACGAGACGTAGAGGTCGTACACCAGAAGAAGATGCACTCATGGCGGAAGAACTGCGTACCAATGAGAAGGAGCGGGCTGAGCACATTATGCTGGTCGATCTTGATCGGAATGATTTGGGTCGTATTTCTCAATATGGAACTGTTCTTGTAGATGAACTTATGGCTATCGAATATTATTCTCATGTCATGCATCTTGTCTCGAATGTGCGTGGTAAGCTGGCAGACGGCAAAGATGCGTACGATGTAATCCGAGCCAAATTTCCTGGAGGAACGATTACTGGCGCACCTAAAGTGCGCACGATGGAGATCATAGAAGAGCTTGAGCCTGTTCGTCGCGGCCCCTATACGGGTTCTTTTGGATGGATTGACTATAACGGCGATATGGAATTAAATATAATTATTCGAACTTTAACGATGAAAGATGGAATAGCTCATATTCAGGCAGGAGCGGGTATTGTAATCGATTCTGATCCTGAGCGTGAATATATAGAGAGTCTAAGTAAAGCCAAGGCGTTATGGAAAGCCGTCCAGATGAGCGAACGTTCGTTGGATGAGCTGCGAGCAAGCCCATAAGGACGAGGAGGTATCGCGGATGATACTAGTTATCGATAATTACGATTCGTTTACGTATAATCTGGTTCAGTACTTGGGGGAGCTTGGAGAGGATGTTCAGGTATACCGCAATGATGCGATAACGATTGCCGATATCGAGCAATTTAAGCCGAATCACATTTTACTGTCACCAGGTCCTTGCACACCTAATGAAGCGGGGATTACGCTCTCTGTTATCGACCACTTCAAAGGCAGGATTCCGATCTTTGGTGTATGTCTTGGACATCAGGCGATTGGGCAGGCCTTCGGCGGCCACGTGATCCGTGCAGCACGATTGATGCATGGCAAAACATCACCGATTCACCACCATAGTGAGTCGGTCTTTCGGGGGCTTCCGTCTCCATTCACCGCTACGCGGTACCACTCTTTAATTGTAGAACGGGAGACGCTGCCAGAATGCCTGGAGATAACGGCTGAGACGGCTGAGGGCGAGATTATGGGCTTGCGTCATAAACAATTCCTCATTGAGGGCGTACAATTTCACCCAGAATCCATCATTACTGACCACGGACACCAGATGCTGCGTAACTTTCTTTCTGCAAAGGTAGGAGAGTAGCATGACTATCATAGGTTGGAACGGCAAGTTAAGGTCAGCGGAGGAAGCTGTGATCCCGGTGTGGGATCACGGCTTTTTATACGGAATGACGTTGTTTGAGACGATGAGGACTTATAACGGACGTCCTTATTTGTTGGAGCATCATCTGGATCGTTTGCATGATGCATGTGATGACTTAGGCATTATACTTCGTGTACAATCTGATGAGATGTTTATCCATATTAGAGACGTCATGCATGCGAACGGGCTCAATGAGGCCTACATCAGGCTTACTGTCAGTGCAGGGGAGCAGGGTTTTGGCCTGCCAACGGATAATTATGCGCACCCGATTGTCATGGTTCTGACTAAGCCACTTCCTCCTCTTCCAGAAGAGTTATATAAAACAGGACGTCCGCTTCAACTGCTCACCACTAAAAGGAATAGCCCTGAATCCATCATTCGCTACAAATCAGGCCACTACATGAACAACATATTGGCCAAGCGGGAGCTGATGACTTACCCGTCAGCGAAGCTTGGAGCGGAGGGGCTTATGCTGAATGAACATGGCTATGTAACGGAAGGTATTGTAAGTAATGTATTTGCCATAGTGGACAATACGCTTATTACGCCAGCTATCGATACAGGAATACTGCCTGGTATTACTCGAGCCCGTGTCATCGAGCTAGCATGTGCACAAGGACTAACTATTAAAGAAGACCGCTTTGGTTGGGAAATGCTGCTGCAAGCAGCAGAAGTATTTGTGACTACTTCGGTTCAAGAAATTGTGCCTGTAACTACCTTATGGAGTGACGCCAATACGGAAATAAAGATAGGTGCAGGCCAAATTGGAGCTATAACGCAGCAATTGCTTGCAGCTTACCGTCGTGAAACAGCTTGTTGGTTAGACTGAGCATAATTATTATCGTCCGTACACACCTTGTGACGCAACGAGACGATGCATTAAGGAGGTGTGTCTAAAGTGCTGGCACCAACCATTTATGAACGCACTTATACCTTGAACGACGCTAGCTTAAAGCTGGGACGTGATACCTTAATTATGGGTATTTTAAATGTAACGCCCGACTCATTCTCTGACGGGGGCCAATATAGTCGCATTGATGATGCGCTGGAACATGCCAAGCAGATGATAGCAGACGGTGCTCATGTACTGGATATCGGTGGGGAGTCTACTAGGCCCGGTTCGGCGCCAGTTGGACAGGAAGAAGAACTTAGACGGGTTGTGCCTGTTATCGAAGCGCTGCATGCAGAGATTCCACACATTCCTTTGTCTGTTGATACTTATAAAGCAGAAGTAGCGCGGCAAGCCTTACATGCAGGGGCCCATATCATTAATGATATTTGGGGATGCAAGAAGGAGGCGGAAATGGCACGTGTAGCGGCTGAATTCGAATGCCCAATTGTACTGATGCACAATCGCCCTGAACGGAATTATGTGAACTACGTGGAGGATGTAAAACAAGACTTGTTGGAGAGTGTGGCCTTGGCGAAGCTTGCAGGCGTGCGAGAGAGTCACATCTGGTTAGACCCAGGCATTGGGTTTGCCAAAAATGGGGATGACAATTTACGGTTGATGCATCATTTGGATGAGTTGGTCGCTCTTGGTTATCCAGTATTGCTGGGGACGTCCCGTAAACGATTCATTCGGGATGCTTTGCAGCTCCCTGTTGATGATGTTGTAGAGGGAACTTTAGCCACCACGACACTTGGAATAGCTCAAGGATGCCAGATTGTACGCGTTCATGATGTGAAGTCTAATGCTCGTACTGCGCGTATGTGTGATGCGATGCTAACCAAGAAAACAGCTAGCAGCATGTAATGTAATATTGATTATTAATTCGCGACTATACAATAGCAACAAGGGGTGACCATGATGAGCGACTTGCCTACATATCAAGACATAATACCTATATCAACACGTGTTGTTAAACCTGACCGTATGAAGCTGGAGCGGATGGCTTTCTTCGGTAAGCATGGGGTATTTGAAGAAGAGCGGAGATTGGGTCAAAATTGGTTTGTTGATCTTGATTTGCAAGTAGACATGCAACAGGCCGGGGTAAGCGATAATCTGGAACTTTCTATTAACTACGCATTCATTCACGAGGTGGTTAAGGCGATTGTGGAGCAAGAATCCCATTTGCTGGTGGAAAGACTTACAGAGCGAATCGCGACTGTACTGCTTGCAACGTTCCCTCTTATCAACGAGGCGACTGTTCGTGTAACGAAGCCGAATCCCCCATTTGACATTCATTTTTCAGGTGTTACCATTGAAATGACGCGCGCGCGCGTTAGTGACGGAGGCGAACAATCATCATGACAGCATGGAAGGAAGCTTATATCGCATTAGGTGCGAACCTAGGGGAGCGGGAGCGGACCATATGCACAGCGCTGCGCATGCTTCATCAATGTGATGATATTCGTGTCACTCGGTGTTCTGCCGTATATGAGACGGACCCTGTTGGCTATGAGGATCAGCCCGCATTTCTGAATATGACAGCACGTGTAGTTACTACGTTGGAGCCCTTAGCACTTTTAGACGTAATGCTAGGGATTGAACACCAACTGGGACGTGTTCGTGATATTCGGAATGGTCCACGTACGATTGACCTTGATCTACTGTGGATGAACGGGCACATATCTAACAATGACAGATTGATTTTGCCACATCCTCGTATGGGGGAACGGTTGTTTGTTCTTGTACCTTTGTCGGATATTGTTCTCGAACAGGAGAAGGACTTACACGCATTCGTGCGGGAACGCTTGGGTACACTGGAAGGAAAGGAAGGAATTCGGCTGTGGGGACGATTCGAATCAGCAAACGAATTCGTGCTTTCCGCAAGCTCCGGGGATTAACACAACAACAATTGGCGGAAAAGACGGATGTATCGGTCACCGTTATTGGCGAGCTGGAGAGAGGCAACCGAAGTGCGGATAACCATATGGTTGAACGTATAGCGGGTGTGCTTCGTATATCAGTTAGTGAATTAACGGGCGAAGCTAATACGAGCACAAACAGCACAAACACATAGAGAATGGCAACTAGAGGAAGGAGCGTGAGCGAGATGCTGAAGATCGCTGGTATTGAAATGAAAAATCAAGTCGTGCTGGCCCCAATGGCAGGGGTATGTAATCCGGCGTTTCGATTGATTGCAAAGGAGTTCGGCTGCGGCTTGGTGTGTGCCGAAATGGTAAGTGACAAGGCGCTCGTTCATGGAAATGAACGTACACGTGAAATGCTGTATGTAGATGATCGTGAGAAACCGCTTAGTCTGCAAATATTTGGCGGAGACCGTCAATCGTTAGTTGAAGCGGCGAAGATTGTCGATAAAGAGTCAAATGCAGATATTATTGACATTAATATGGGTTGCCCTGTACCTAAAGTAACAAAATGCGATGCAGGTGCGCGGTGGCTGCTAAATCCCGACAAAATTTACGAAATGGTATCGGCAGTCGTTGACGCGGTTGACAAACCTGTAACTGTTAAGATGCGAATTGGTTGGGACGATGAACATATTTTTGTTGTCGACAATGCACTTGCTGTGCAGCGGGCAGGCGGACAAGCAGTTAGTGTTCATGGACGAACAAGAGAACAACTCTATACCGGTACTGCTGACTGGAGCTACATTAAGCAAGTTAAAGAAGCGGTTGACATTCCGGTTATTGGTAACGGCGATGTCTTTACGCCTGAAGACGCAAAGAAGATGCTGGAGACTACAGGCTGTGATGGTGTCATGGTCGGAAGAGGTGCACTCGGTAATCCGTGGATGTTGTATCGAACGGTGCAGTATTTGACGAACGGTGAACTGATGCCCGATCCGACGGCAGAGGAGAAGGTACGAATCGCAGTTGTTCACATGGATCGTTTGATCGTGCTTAAAGGTGAACATGTAGCCGTCAAAGAAATGCGCAAACATTTGGCATGGTATTTGAAGGGGCTTCCTGGAGCAGCACGTGTCAAAGACGCCATAATGGAAGAGACGCATCGTGATGAAGTTGTACGTATGCTGGAACGTTATGTGGAGCAGGTTAATGCTGGTGAGTTTGATCGTGTACGTGGGACCTCTGGATCGGAGCAGGACGCACAATCGGACAATGTCCATTGAAGCGTTTTCAATAGAGGGTGTTTGGTCTCATTGACTTTTACAAATTCATCCCATATAATTCAACATTAGAAAAATCGCCTCGGGTCTTGATGTGTTGACTGCGCTGTACGTTGGCCCTAATCATACTCAAGAGAGTCATCATGTGCGCTTAGATCCATATGATGGAATAAGGTATTCGCCGCGGCTGCCCGGAATTCACCGGCGTATTTACATTTCTATATACAACAGACAGTTCGCGTTGCGAAAATAATGATCATGACAGGAGAATCGGTAAGATGAGCGATAAAGAAGTAATTCTGACTCAGGACGGCCTTAAAAAATTAGAGGAAGAGCTGGATAATCTCAAATCCGTAAAGCGCCGCGAAGTGGCAGAACGTATTAAAGTAGCTATCGGCTATGGAGATATCAGCGAGAACTCTGAGTATGAAGACGCCAAGAACGAGCAAGCCTTTATCGAAGGCCGTGTCATTACATTGGAGAAAATGCTGCGCAACGCTCGTATCATCAACAATGATGATATTAATACAGATATCGTAAGCATTGGATCTACCGTTATCGTTGAAGACTTGGAGTATGGCGATAAAATGGAATATGCAATCGTTGGTACTGCGGAGTCAGATCCGTTAAAAAATAAAATTTCCAATGAAAGTCCAGTAGGAAAAGCGATTCTTGGCAAAGGTGTAGGCACTGTTGTTGATGTGAGCGTTCCAGCGGGCGTTATTCAATACAAGATTGTAGAAATAAAAGGTAACTAATCAGCCTTATGAAATCGCGTTGGTTTAACTAAGCATTTTAAAGAACAATGGTTAAGAAGCTTCCGTAAGGGAGCTTTTTTTCCATACTTAATAGCTTGAACATTCATATGGCTACTCTGTTATACTAAGAAGAGAAAAATAACGCATTCACGTGCTTCATTACAATAAGCTAATAACGGGACGGTCAACGATTGTTTTCGAACAAGTAACGGATGTAAGCTAGCCGTTATGTTATTTTCCGTTATGCTATTTTGAGAATTACAATGAATGGATTGCATTGGTTTGCAAAAATAAGGGAGTGAACTTCATGACGGATGTCGTTAATCAGGAAGTGGAACTAAGCGAGTTGCTGCAGATTCGCCGTGACAAATTAGAGGAATTGCGCAAGCTTGGCATTGATCCATTTGGTACAAAGTATACACGTACACATACAGCTAAAGCAGTATTGGACAACTATACAGATATGCCGAAGGAAGAACTAGAAGAACAGCATGTAGAAGTAAGCCTTGCAGGCCGGATGATGGCTAAGCGGGGAATGGGGAAAGCAAGCTTTGCACATATTCAAGACCTGACGGGTCGTATTCAGATATATGTACGTCAAGACACGATACCGACAGAGAAATACGCAGCGTTCGATTTGTTGGATATCGGGGATATTATCGGTGTGCGCGGCGTGGTATTTAAAACCAAGACAGGTGAGACTTCTATTAAGGTCCTTGACCTTGAAATACTCTCTAAGTCGTTGTATCCACTGCCGGACAAGTTTCACGGCCTGAAGGACGTTGAGCTCCGCTATCGTCAGCGTTACGTAGATCTCATTGTGAGCCCTGATGTGCAGCAAACATTTATCACGCGTTCACGTATTATTCAGTCGATGCGTCGTTATCTGGATGGACAAGGCTTCTTGGAGGTAGAAACACCAACACTGCACGCTATTGCTGGTGGTGCTGCTGCACGTCCATTTATCACGCATCATAATGCACTTGATATGCAATTGTACATGCGCATTGCAATTGAATTGCACTTGAAGCGCCTTATTGTAGGTGGTATGGAGAAGGTATACGAAATCGGACGTGTATATCGAAACGAGGGTATATCTACTCGTCATAATCCGGAGTTTACGATGATTGAATTATATGAAGCTTACGCTGATTATGAGGATATCATGAGTTTGACAGAGAACTTGATTGCACACATTGCGCAAGAAGTACTTGGTACGACCAAGATCAAGTACCAGGATTACGATGTTGATCTGACTCCACAATGGCGTCGGGTGTCTATGGTAGATGCAGTTAAGGAAGCAACGGGGGTCGACTTCTCTGTTCATATGACGGATGAGGAAGCACATAGCTTTGCAAAACAACATAAGGTAAAAGTTGAACCGCACTTCTCATTTGGGCATATTTTGAATGCGTTCTTTGAAGAGTTTGTGGAAGAAACGTTAATTCAGCCTACATTTGTTACCGGACATCCAGTTGAGATATCTCCACTTGCGAAGAAAAATGAGCAAGATCCTCGCTTTACGGATCGCTTTGAGCTGTTTATCGTTGCGCGTGAGCATGCTAATGCATTTTCTGAGTTAAATGATCCGATTGATCAGCGTCAGCGCTTTGAGTCACAATTGCAAGAACGTGAGCATGGTAACGATGAAGCTCACGAGATGGATGACGACTTTATCCGCGCGCTCGAATATGGTATGCCGCCTACAGGTGGTCTTGGTATCGGTGTGGACCGTTTGGTTATGCTGTTGGCTAACGCTCCATCCATTCGTGATGTACTGTTGTTCCCGCATATGCGTGATCGCGGCAACGCCTAAGTTCTACTTATGTATGAGACCGACTCCTTGGAGTCGGTCTTCTTATAAGAAGGAACCACTTATATATAATGTCTGTTGAGACCAATGCGTAGAACATATTATTGTTCTTGGTATAGGCCGTTAGGGCGGGATCCGAATAACGCAACCGCATAATATTAAATGTATTTTTTTACCTGTTGCACTGCATATAGGGCTATGGTATATTAATTAAGTCGCCGCTGAGCGACACGGTGAAACGAAGCGAAACAGTGCTTCAGTAATCACACATTGTTCCTTGAAAACTGAACAACGAGCAACGTTGAATGAAGGACATGATCTTGATCATGAAGCGCATTGAACGGGAATGTTAAGAATAACGAGAATTATCTCGTCAGCAATACAATGAGCAAGTCAAACACTTTAATGGAGAGTTTGATCCTGGCTCAGGACGAACGCTGGCGGCGTGCCTAATACATGCAAGTCGAGCGGAGTTGATG
>NZ_JAKRNK010000013.1 GCF_022346885.1 Paenibacillus sp. ACRRX | reverse complement strand
GGATCAAACTCTCCATTAAAGTGTTTGACTTGCTCATTGTATTGCTGACGAGATAAATCTCGTGATTCTTAACATTCCCGTTCAATGCGCTTCATGATCAAGATCATGTCCTTCATTCAACATTGCTCGTTGTTCAGTTTTCAAGGAACAATTCTTACTTTAATTAAAGTGCTATTTCACTTTAATTATTTCGTCCGCCGTTTTCAGCGGCGACTTTTATAATATACCATGTTATCATCTTCAGTGTCAAGCACTTTTTTTAAGTTATTTTCTGTTGTCTTTCGACAACTTCTTTTCGCTTAATACCGTACCGCCCGAAGCGACGTTTATTAATTTATCACACACAGTACCCTTGCGTCAACACTTAAATAACTACCATTTTCAAGAAAACAATTGCTGCCAATCCCGGCACCCCCAAGAGTCCAACCGTCAGGAGAGTGATCGGATTAGTCGGAACATGCAAGCCTGCAATCCAACCTGTCGAATTCAGTAGATACAACAACACAAACGCCGCTACCCCGTGCAGCAGAAAAGCCATAACCACCTTCCACGCAGAACGCTGACGAAGCAACACGACTAACAAACCCACAACAGAGATAACCAACATGACCAACATAATCAATTTCACTTACATTGCCCCCTTATCGGTAATAATACACATGGGCATGCGATTGCTTAGCTTTACGTAACAGCATGGACAAACGCTTCTCAGCAGCTTCCAGCATATAAATCGTATAATCAATTTCATCTTCGTTATCCGCATAATTAAAATGAACCTGTGCTTCCTCCCAATTTCTAAATGCCTGTTGGATCTGTTCGATAAGATCCTCTTTTTCATCAGGCGACAGCGACACGCTAGCTATAGCCGTAACATCTTTCTCTTTTGCGACAACTGGTATGGACACCTTCGATTTCATCATCACAATGATTCCTCCCTAGGCTCGTCTTATATAGCCTATGGCCGTCCCACCTAGAGTAGAACGCTGTGCTCATACAATATGTCATAAATAAAAGACCACCTTGATTCATTTTAGAATCAAGGTGGTCTTTTATTGTGGACTATTTCTATTGGGACTCCATTAATGAGAATCTTTATGACGAGAAAATATGACGAAACTTACAACTCGCGACGACCTTCCAGTGCTTTAGACAACGTTACTTCATCTGCATACTCTAGATCGCCACCTACAGGCAGTCCGTGGGCAATCCTCGTCACTTTGATTCCAAAAGGACGTACAAGTCTCGATATATACATTGCTGTAGCTTCCCCTTCAATGTTGGGATTCGTCGCTAGAATGAGTTCTTTCACTCGTTCATCGCTTAAC
Organism: Paenibacillus sp. ACRRX; assembly: GCF_022346885.1. Taxonomy (GTDB): domain Bacteria; phylum Bacillota; class Bacilli; order Paenibacillales; family Paenibacillaceae; genus Paenibacillus_B. The sequence continues at coordinate 73,204 of NZ_JAKRNK010000013.1, read as the reverse complement.
CGCTTCAGCAATTCAGCCAGTCGGATATCCTCAGGTCCAACGCCTTCCATAGGCGAGATGGCACCCTGTAAGACATGATAATAACCTTGAAACTCCTTGGTTCTTTCCATCGCTACTAGATCTCTTGTTTCTTGTACTACACACATCACAGAGGCGTCACGTGTCTTGTCCTGACATATGCGGCACGGGTCTGTGTCAGTAATATTACAGCATACTGAACAGTAGTGGAGATTTCGCTTCACATTGACAAGCGCCTTCGCAAAATCGATGACATCGTCTTCTTGCATTCGCAGTACATGAAACGCAAGACGAGCCGCCGTCTTTGGTCCGATACCGGGCAAATGAGTAAAAGCGTCTATTAATTTGGCTATCGGCTCTGGATAATACACTGGCCCGTTCCTCCTTATTTCCATTTCACGTTGGCAATCATGCAGTGTTGCTGTATATAAATAGTGGTGCCCTGCCCTTAACGTAGAGCTTGACACCACTATCGATGCTGCTTATATTTCATTTAACAAATTAGAACAGGCCAGGAATTTTCATACCACCAGTAAATTTGGACATGTCGTCATTGGCCAGATCTTCCGCTTTAACCAATGCATCATTAACTGCAGTAATCACCAAGTCTTGCAGCATCTCGATATCTTCCGGATCTACTACCTCTGGCTTAATGGTAATGCTTAAAATCTTCTTATGTCCGTTAACTTCAACGGATACAGCTCCACCGCCGGAAGTACCTAATACCGTTTTGTCTGCCAATTGTTCCTGAGCTTTTAACATTTGCTCTTGCATTTTCTTTACTTGCTTCATCATTTGATTCATATTATTCATCGTTACGAATCTCCTTTATTCTCCAAAAGTGTTGGGTTTTAATCTTTTATGATAACGAGGTCTTCTCCAAACATCTGAATAGCCTCATCAATCCATGGTTCTCGCGCTCCGCCTTGTTCACCTTCCGGTTCGAGTTGGAACGCTATTGGTGCTTCCTCAGCCGTATCGACCGCAGCTTCCCAGTCTTTCAGCATCATCGTATCCATACGATAGGGCTTGCCCAATACGTCTTGCAGCACACGCTCAATCACTTGTTTATTGGCCGGTTTCTCCGTTGTATCACGATGGATACTGTTCTTAAAGCCTAGTAGAAGACTGTCCTCTAGAGCTGAAATCGGCTCACCGTTAACCAACCAAGCATGAATCGTAACGCCTGCTTCCTTCACTTTCTGCAGCACCAACCCCCATTGTCCTCGTATTCGGCCAAAGTCCGGAGACTGATGACTGGATACATATCGATCAAATTGAGGTGGTTTTTTCGCCATAACAGACGGTCTCGCCGCTTGTCTGACAGCAGCTCGCTCTGAAGGTGAAGCTTCTACAGCAGAGGAAGCAGTCGGAACACCCGACTTCATCAACTGATTCAGCTTTGTTTCTAATGACGTTATCTGACGTTGTAATTGTTGCACTAATCCATCAACTTTTCCACTAGATGCTCCAGCGGTCTCTTGATTGGATTCTTTCGAACCCTCCGCACCTTGCTGCTGAGCTGCAATATGCAGCAGTGCCACTTCGAACAGTGTCTGGGGTTGAACCGCATACTTCATCTCTGTCTGATAACGATTCAAGGCATCGATAATACTGAAGATTCGATCTGTAGCAAACGAATGTGCTAATTCTTTGAAGTCATCAGCGCGTGTCATACGATCCGTCATACGATCGCCATTAGGCACCAACTTTAACATCAGCAAGTCACGGAAGAAGTATAACAAACTTTCCATGCATTTGTCCGCACTCTTGCCCTCAAGCATCAACTGCTCGATACCGGTTAATACAGCAGCAACATCTTGATCACGCACAGCAACTGCTAACTTGGCAAACTGTTCTTCAGGCATGCCACCCGTTATATCCAGAACCTGCTGGTACGTAACTTGACCATCCGTGAATGATGCAGCTTGGTCAAGCAGACTCAGTGCATCCCGCATTCCACCATCAGAAAGCTTAGCGATGTACTCCAGGCTCTCGCCATCCGCTGTTATCTCTTCCTGTCGACAAACTTGCTCCAGTCGTTCCACTTGTTCCTCTAACGAGACTCGTCTGAAGTCGAAGCGCTGGCAGCGCGATATAATCGTAGCCGGCAGTCGATGAGGCTCTGTTGTCGCCAATATAAACATAACATGAGCTGGCGGCTCTTCCAACGTCTTTAATAGTGCATTAAAAGCCTCTGTGGTGAGCATGTGCACTTCGTCAATGATGTACACTTTGTAGCGAACTTCTGTTGGAGCGTACTTTACTTTTTCCCGCAGATCTCGAATTTCTTCGACACCCCGGTTGGAAGCGGCGTCAATTTCCACCACATCCATCACTGCGCCCGTCGTAATCCGACGACAAGCTTCACATTCATTGCAAGGCTCCGGGCCAGGACCATGTTCACAGTTGACCGCTTTGGCCAAAATCTTTGCTGCGCTCGTCTTTCCGGTGCCTCGCGGTCCATTGAACAGATAGGCATGCGAAAAACGCCGCTCACGCAACGAATTTTGCAACGTCTGAATAATATGCTTCTGGCCAACCATCTCCTGGAAGGATTGGGGGCGCCAAGCGCGATACAATGCGATATGAGTCATGCTCTAACCTCGAAAAACGTATTATTCTCCTATATCTGCAGAATCTAGTCCTCTAGTACGTTATACAGCAGCACTTTAAAACTAACTTCACACAGAACAGAAGGACGCCTCATTTATGAGGCTTTTTATATTATACTATATCACATTTGCTAAAAAAACAGCCATTCCCCTCACATCTGAAGCAGGGAATGACTGTAAATTGTGTGTATTAATATGGTACTGCGATTGTAAAGGTTGTTCCAAAGCCTTTCGAAGCAACACGAATTGTGCCACCAATATCATGGATAATGCGTTGACACACTGACAATCCCAGCCCTGTTCCATTCTGCTTGGTTGTAAAGAACGGGTCAAAGATCTTATCAATTAGAAATGCCGGAATCCCTGGACCGGAGTCGTGAACATCAACAAGCACCCTCCTGCCTGCTTCGTCCACTTTAACTTGAATGTGGAGTATACCTCCATCAACCATGGCCTCTATGCCGTTCTTAGCGATATTGAGGCACACTTGCTTCAGCAGCTCTCTGTCGGCTACAACGGAAGGTATCGTATGCGGAGCTTCATATTGCACCTGAACATCATACAGAGCAGCTTCATTACGAATAATCGGAAGTAATTCTTCTACAACATGCTGCACATGTAATTGTTCGATACTGACATGCTTCGGCTTACTTAACAACAAAAACTCCCCTACCAACTCGTTAATCCGATTGATCTCCGATAGCATGATGTTGGTGTAGTCTACTTCCTTTGTCATCCCACGCTCAGTCAATGTTTTCTTGAACATCTGTAAGAACCCTTTGATCGAGGTTAACGGATTACGTATCTCGTGCGCAGTTCCAGCAGCAATCTGTCCAACCATGGCCAGTCGGTCGTTTCGCTGAACTTGTTCTTCGAGCGAACGCAAGTTTGACACATCTTTTAGCAGTACATATGCGCCAACAATGGCACCCGTCTCGTCGCGGAGCACGTTGGAATCCATCAGCAAATCATAGCGATATGTACCGTTCATCCACGATACCGCATGATTGCGCACCACAACGCCTTCTAACAGCGAACGTTGAATTAAGTGGTGCTCCGTTGGCATTTCACCGAATAGTTCATTCACACGTCTATGTAGCAGCCGATCTCGCTGCCACCCAAGAAAGTGGCATGCCAAATCACTAATATCAACTAAACGATATTGCGTATCCACCAAAATAACACCTAAATTGACATCACGTAGAAACGAATCGGCAAATCTCTGCAGCAAACTTAATGATTGCCCTTCCGCGGCAGTTGAGGCAGCTAAGCTCGAACCACTTGCTATAGGCTCGTTTTCATAAACCATATTTTCATTTTTGTGCACGCGATCACCCCATTCCTCCGAATTGCGATGACGATGACATACCAACAGTCTGTATTGACCTATTGGATTCGCCATCCCAAATCAGAATCCTGCACAGACAAAGTAATATATATATTTGATCATATACTCATTATTTAAGTAAATAATATATGTTCACACAAAAAAACACCGATTCTCATCGGTGTTACGTTACTCATATCGAAACCGTGCACCTGTTATCGATAATTGCGATCCGAGCGGCACTTCTGCGCCACGGCTCAGGCTAGGCTTCCCTCCGGCACATGAGCGAACCTACTTATGGCTGCTTCCTTCCGGACCTGACCAGATTCATAAGTGCCCATTGCGGAGGACCCGGCCGTCAACACCACACGCAAACGCCAGACCTCACATCGACAAAACCTCTAACAGGAATTCAACCTCGCTACAGCGGATTGCGAGTTACAGGGCACCGCTACCTCCCCATCTAGCACGGCAAGGATTAGTATAGAACATTTTTGGACAAAGTGCAACCAACAGCAATCATTTACAAATTTTAATAACTTATTATTCCATTGATTCACTATTCTTTATCATTATTCAGCGTGCATAGTTTATGTAAGATCAACATCTACTCTGTAACTTTTTCTGAGCATCCAATCAACCAAAACCAGCAACATAATTATCAATCCTCCTAGCAAATAGGCATAGTCGGACATGGTAGGTAAATGAACAATTAACTTTAATAAAAAAGCACCAATTACCAGAACAGCAAGGTTAAACAGGCTCCAGAACAAGTTCGATTCTAAGCGAGTCGGCGAGCCCCCATTAAGAAGCTCCAAAACCACTATACCAACAAATGCTATACCAACAGTGACGAGGCTGAAAAATGCCACATTAAAGGCCGCATCTACACCCGGTATGCCTAGCGAGGGTATCGCCCGTTGCAAGCATTTATAGGTAAATGCACAGACTCCAACCATAACGAGGCACCCAATAAAGGCTGCCACGCCTTCCTTTATCCACTGAAAAGAGGTTACTGACATTTCTCGACGCTTTGCCCGCCAAATCTCGATACCTGCAGCGCAACCACCTAAAAGAATCAAATACAGAATAACTTCAGCAGAGTATGTACCACGGATAATATCCATAAAAAAGCCAAAGCTATACTCGAATACTTTTTCCCACAAGACCACAACCTCCAGCTCAAGTCCATTTTTTTAAGCAAATTAATCCGTCAATCCCCTAAATCAACAAGGGTATCATCTTCGAAGTCAAGATTACTCGGGCTTGCTGGCAGTGTCTTATCCTCGTCCATCGTATCTGTAGTAGGTACAGACATATCTACCTCTTCCAATCGTATGGAATCCACCCACACTTGACCAGGTCCGCTTAAAAGCACACCAAACGCCACTGCATGTGCATTCTCAGCTACATCAAGCACCACTTCATAGGATGTCCATTCCGTCGTACCTCTTACCGCACGATTCATCATATTATCAAATGCAAGCGGCTCCTCATCTTTACCATCAATTCGCAGCCACAGTCCGGCCATATGAACTTCAGCTGATTTTAGAAATCCAGTCAGGCGCAAACGTTTACCTCTATATAGATCAGCCTTAAACATCTGCATTAATGTTCCGAAACCCTGCACATGTGCAGACTCCGCCGCACGAATCGTTCCAGATGCGGTACCTCGGTTAACGATTTTACGATCGATCCCTACCGTATATTGATGGGGGTATACACCAGTCAGCATCCAGCCGACAGGCGGTACACTGAGATTTGTGTGCTGATGCGCCTCTTGCGGTATCGATTGGTCCATAGCCTGTTCCTCCTCCATTCGTTGAAAAGATCTGAACCCCTTACGGTACTGCTGCGGGGTAAAGCCATAATATTGCTTAAACGATCGTGTAAACGAGTCTTGCCCGGCAAATCGGTACTCTAACGAAATATCAAGTATTCTCTTATCGGTGTAAAGCAGATCGATTGCCGCCTCTGATAGCCTACGTTCTCGTAGATAAGAGGCCGCACTCACTCCGACATGACCCTGAAATACACGGTGTAAATGATACCTAGAAACCGCCGTGTGCTTAGCAATATCCTCAAAGTCCACGTCTTCTTTCAGGTGGTGTTCAATATAAAGAATAGCATCCTCCACCCATCGCTTATGCTCCAACCACATCCGCGATCCTCCTCTTGCTTATCTACAATTTCATCGTACATTATCATCTCTGATTCTGTTTTGACATTTTGTGCGATTATGGAAACGACCGCGCAGACATCTGAACCTGAGTTGATGTTCCTTTGTCTGCCATCCGCATGATTGTTTGAACTTATATGTACATAAAAAATAAACTCCCTCGTCTTAGAAGACAAGGGAGTTTGATTGTATAAACAATATGGATTACATGCCGTATTTCTTCTTGAATCGATCGACACGACCACCAGCATCCAGGAACTTCTGTTTGCCTGTGAAGAATGGGTGGCAAGCGGAGCAAACCTCTACTTTAAGGTTTTCCTTAACAGATCCTGTTTCGAATGTATTGCCACAAGCGCAAGATACAGACGTGATATGGTATTTCGGTTGAATTGCTTGGTTCATCGAATTCACCTCTTTCGGCCCTGAGCCCTTTGCGTGCCCAGAGTTATATGGAACAATGTGCAGTATAACACAAGCTCGCCTCATGGCGCAAGTCATATTAACATCCATTATTAGCACTGCAAATTACACGAGTTGCTGTGTAGCTAACGTATTAATATCGGGCTTTCTCACGCGCCAGCAATGCAGGAGGAACATGCGTATATGACCCGATAACTACATCAGGGAGTTCTTCCTTAAAGATGTCAATCATCGTCTTCATACCGAGGATATCTCCTTGCGGCTTAGGAATAAGTGATAGATAACTCTCTGGATCTATATTCAGGTTGCGAAGCTGGATAAGACGAAGTTTAGAACGACGAGCGAATTCCACCATCGCCTCCACTTCCTCTTCGCGATCCGTCACACCAGGGAATACCAAGTAGTTAATTGAAGTATAGACACCCTGTTCAGTTGCATATCGCAGCGACTTTTCCACGTTAGCCAGTGTATATGCCCGCGGGCGGTAGTAAGCATTGTAATGATCGTCCAGCGCACTAATGGTACTTACACGCATTAAATCTAGGCCCGCATCCACAATTCCGCGAATATGATCCGTCAGCCCGGCATTGGTGTTGATGTTGATATATCCCATATCCGTCTGCCGTCGAACCTCTCGAATCGCCTCGATAATGATCTTAGCTTGGGTTGAAGGCTCACCTTCGCAGCCTTGGCCAAAGCTAATAATAGATTCCGGAGTATTAAGATGCTCCATCATAATCTGCACAATCTCTTCGACAGTTGGTTTAAAGTTCATCCGCGTCTGCGGAGCCGGAAAGCCGCTATCCTCTGGCTGCTCTGAAATGCATCCAAAGCATCCCGCATTACAGGAATATGATACCGGTACCGCTCCTTCCCAACGTTGCAGGAACGTATTGGAAGCAGTAAGACATTCATATTGCAAAGCACAATGAGATAAGTGCTGATACAGCCGATTATCCGGATATTTATTAACTAACGTCGTTACTTGCCCACGAAGTTCTGTAGTGTCACAATTCAACGGATCCCACTTGTGTGGATCATCCGAGGCATGCGCCGCAACGTAGAACTTGCCGTCATTCCATACCACAGCCGTGTAACCAAACAAAGGAAGGACCTGCTCCTTGTCCCTTTTAAAATAACTAGGGATGTGCAGGCGGGTAAATCCTTGTGGCAGAAGTGCACCCACTGCCTGAACCTCTCCAGGCATAGCAACCATCTCACCACTCTCCGGATCAAGGCCAACAGGTCTCGTGCCAGGGAGCCCCACAAGCGTTGCACCGTCAGGCAGCGGTATGAGTTCATCTTCAAATATTTCAACGATCATATCACCGCTTCGTGCCAGCCCGATCCATTCCTCATGCTCAAATATATTTCCATTTTGATCCGCGTAAACTAAATACATCGTTCCGTTAGTCCTCCCGTATTACAATTGCACTATTAGCTGACGGACGAGCTGCGCGGACGGCGTGTTGGTGTCCCATTACCGTTCGGTTCCTTCGACTCCAGCTTTTCCAAGAATTCCTCATTGGTTTTTGTATCACGAATTTTCTTAATAAATTGGTCTACAAATTCAGGTGACTCGTTCATATTTTTGCGAATAGCCCACAATTTATCCAACGCTTCTTTGGAAAGCAGCATTTCTTCGCGGCGTGTGCCAGAACGACGGATGTCGATTGCCGGGAATATACGGCGCTCTGCCAGTTTGCGGTCAAGAACAAGCTCCATGTTACCTGTTCCTTTAAATTCTTCATAAATAATATCGTCCATACGAGAGCCCGTCTCTACCAGTGCTGTAGCCAAGATCGTCAAGCTGCCGCCTTCTTCAATGTTACGTGCAGATCCAAAGAAGCGCTTAGGACGGTGGAAAGCAGCAGGATCAATACCACCGCTTAATGTACGGCCAGACGGAGGCACAACCAAGTTATAGGCACGAGCAAGTCGTGTAATACTATCAAGCAAGATCACAACATCTTTCTTATGCTCAACTAAGCGCAATGCACGTTCCAATACCAATTCAGCAACCTTGATATGGTTTTCCGGCACCTCATCAAATGTAGATGCAACCACTTCTCCTTTAACCGAACGCTGCATGTCCGTTACTTCCTCCGGACGCTCATCGATAAGTAGGACAAACAATTCAATTTCAGGATTGTTGGTTGAGATGCTGTTGGCAATCTCTTTGAGCAGCAATGTCTTACCAGCTTTAGGAGGCGCAACGATCAATCCGCGCTGTCCAAGACCAACCGGTGCCAAAATATCCATAATACGAGTGGAAGTCTTCTCTGTTGCCATTTCCAGGACGAGTTTCTTCTGAGGGTAAAGAGGTGTAAGGGCTGGGAAATGGAGACGTTGAGCCGCCTCATCCGGGTTTTCACCATTAACCGCGTTAATTTGGAGCAAGCCAAAATACCTTTCGTTCTCTTTAGGCGGTCGACACTTGCCTGACACAAGATCACCTGTACGCAGGTCAAAGCGGCGAATCTGGGATTGGGAAATATAAATATCCTCTGCGCTTGGCAAATAGTTAATAGGACGCAAGAATCCGAAGCCTTCCGGCAGGATATCTAACACGCCTTCCATAAACAAGTAACCACTTTGCTCCGCTTGTGCGCGCAAAATGGAAAAAATCAGTTCTTTTTTCTTTAATTGCCCGTAACCGGCAATTTGAAACTGCTTGGCTAGCTTATAGAGCTCAGTCAGCTTCTTTGTTTCCAAATCGGAAATTTGTAAATCCATGAATACAACTCCTATTCTATTCGAGAAATAACGTTGATGTCTGAAATAAACCGACTAAGCTTGATGAACCATTCCAAGAATGGTTCGCCTATTTCTGTTATTAAAATACTAAAATATACGTTGAACAATAGTAGAGGGTCCATCAACATGATGGGAAAAGGGCTCGAGATCAACATAAATTGCGGTATACAATCTAGGACTTTCTTGACAGATGGGTACGTTCGAAAGAAGGTTTACTACTTATATTAGACCAATTTGGTTAAATCTATTCGGCCTGTCTCCACACTTCAGCGCCTAATTGCAATAAATTAGGTACTAAATGGTCATAACCGCGGTCAATATACTCTACCCCTGTAATTTCGGTAACGCCATCTTCTACGGTTAATCCGGCAATAACTAACGCCGCACCAGCGCGCAGATCACTTGCACTAACCTTGGCAGCATTAAGCCTTGATCCTTCAATCAGAGCAGAACGACCTTCTACTCGAATCTTGGCCCCCATGCGGACAAGCTCCGGCACATACTTAAATCTATTGCTATATACATAATCCGTCAGCATGCTTACTCCATTGACTTGCGTAAGTAAGCTCGCCATCGGGGACTGCAGATCAGTTGCAAAACCAGGATATATGAGTGCCTTAACATCAGCTTGCGTATATTCAGGTTTACCAATGACCCGAATGGATTCATCCAGCTCCTGAACCTCTACACCCATCTCTAGCAGCTTTGCCGTCACAGCTTCCATATGCTTAGGAATGACGTTGTCTATTAACAGATTGCCCCGCGTTGCCGCAGCAGCTATCATATAAGTTCCAGCTTGAATCCGGTCAGGTATAATGGAATGGCGGCAGCCATGCAGGCTGTCAACGCCTTCAATTCGAATGGATTCAGTGCCTGCACCTTTAATTTTGGCGCCCATTGCATTTAACAAGGTTGCCACATCTATAATTTCAGGCTCTTTCGCCGCATTTTCGATAATCGTTAAGCCTTTGGCTCTTGAAGCCGCCAGCATAATATTAATGGTTGCGCCTACACTCGCAACGTCCAAATATATTTTGGCTCCGCGCAGCTCTTTTGCAGAAATGTGCACAGATCCGTGATCGTTGGTTACAGTTGCCCCTAGTGCTTCAAATCCCTTAATATGTTGGTCAATTGGACGCGGCTCAAAGCTGCAGCCGCCAGGCATTCCGATCGTAGCCTCTCCAAAGCGACCAAGAAGCGCCCCCATCAAGTAATAGGATGCTCTTAGCTTCTTTACTAGACCGTTATGCATCGGTAAAGAAATCATTCGTGAAGGGTCGATACGCATTGTGGAACCATCTCGCTCCACATATCCGCCCAACTCCGTCATAATATCTGCATACGTAGCAACATCGTTAATCTCAGGCAGGTTATCTAATACAACTTCGCTCTCTGCCAGAATAGCAGCAGGAACTAGCGCTACCGCACTGTTCTTGGCACCACTAATCTGCACAGTGCCAATCAGCGGACGACCGCCGGCAATCATTAACTTTTCCATATTATTATTCCGTTCCTCCTACAACGTACCTCAAGTCCAAAACCGCAGCTTCCAAAAAATATACATGACTAAATAAACTATCTGTGTGCATCTTAGCATCTAATTGTTTAGTATTCAAACAGATACCTTCATTTCCCTGCTTAAAAAAGGAATATCGCACGAAATTCCTAAATTATACGGTGCGAAAACGATATGCTTTCCCATATTTATCTGTGGTGCCATGTCTATGTCGTGATGAACTAGCTACTCTATATCTATTTGGGGACGATTCTATGACAAGACTTACGTAACTGTAGGGAGTCCTAAACTGCAAAAAAGGGAAGAACACCGGATAAAACCGGCGTTATTCCCATCATTCGTCAAAATGCGAATGCCATATCGCTTCTTAAGCTTGGTTGCTGCTTCCGAACAAACGGATTTTGCCGCGAACAACTTCAACCATTGCGCTGCGAGCAGGAGTCAAGTATTTGCGAGGATCGATGATCTCAGCATCTTTCGCCAATGCTGCACGAATTGCTGCTGTAGCCGCAACTTGGTTCTCCGTGTTCACGTTGATTTTGCCTGCACCTGCTGCAATTGCTTTTTTGATGGAATCGTCCGGTACGCCGGAACCACCATGCAATACAACTGGAACTGGAATTTTGCTTGCTACTGCTTCGATGATATCATAGTGAAGCTTAGGCTCGCCTTTGTACATACCATGTGCCGTACCAACTGCGATTGCCATAGCGTCAACGCCTGTTTCTTCGTAGAAGCGAATAGCTTCTTCTGGTTTAGCCAAGGTAGCTGCTTCCTCATCAACAGTCAGGTCATCTTCTGTGCCACCGATTGTACCCAGCTCACCCTCAACGGATACGCCCATTGCATGAGCAGCTCGTACAACTTCTTTTGTCAAACGAATGTTATCTTCGTAAGCGTGGTGGGAACCGTCAAACATAACGGATGAGAAGCCCGCACGGATACAAGCCATAGCCACTTCAAATGTAGATCCATGGTCAAGGTGCAAAGCGATTGGCAAGCCGGATTTCTTAGCCGCTGCTTTCGCCATTGCTACAGTATACTCCATACCCATATAACGCAATGCACCCTCAGATACACCGAAAATGAGTGGAGAGTTCTCTTCCATTCCTGCTTCAGTAATGGCTTGTACAAACTCCAAGTTGTTGATGTTAAACTGTCCTACCGCAAATTTGTTTGCTTTCGCTTTAGGCAGGAATTCATTCATCGAAACTAATGGCATGGTTTCCATCCTCCTATAAAGGTTCTGTTCGTCGTCTGTCTCTCTTGATGTAGCCGACATCTTGTACCACGTTATTATACCACAATTACCCGCGGAAAAGTATACAACCTCTTGACAACCGACTTTAGTCCTAATTTATCGACAATGACCGCCATTAGCGGGTATATTGAACGGCAGACAAAGAAGCCGGGCTATGCCCAGCTATCGGTAAATCAGATACAAATGTGAATGATATGTGATCTTTACGGCCTGCTGAGCAGCAGCGCAAATCCCCTCGCTTTGTGATCTTAAGATGGCAGCGTAATAGAGGGGGCCGAACCTTCAAGCGTCATATTAACAGCTACTCTCATTTCATCAATGTCAAACGGTTTCGTAAAATGCATTAAAGCGCCTAGGTCAGTCGCTTCCTTAATCATGTCCAACTCGCCATAAGCCGTCATCATAATGACGTTCATATGGGGCTTCATCTGCTTAATCTGTTTTAAAATTTCCAATCCGTCCATTCCTGGAATCTTCATATCAAGCAGCACAATGTCAGGTACCTCATCCCGCACGATTTCGAGAGCAATCTTGCCATTCGAAGCTTGATACGTCGTATACCCTTCACTGCTGAATACTTCCATGAGAAGAACACGAATACCGTTCTGGTCATCCACGATCAACACTTTCTTCTTATCCAACTGGTACCCCTCCCACCATGTATCACAAGCGAGCAGTTGTGAGCAATCACTATCTCGCCTCACCAATATAAGTTGGTCTCCTGAAAAAATAATAAATTTTGGAGCCGCATCCCTAAATTATTCGCGTTAATTAATAAAATTCCTCCTTATGGCAGGAAATCTAATGAAAGACTTTGGAAAATGAGGTAATGTCCATACATAAAAAAAGCACCTCTTCTAAGAGAGGTGCTCTTTATTTATAAACCGTATCTCATTATAGGTATATTAGCCGCGATACGCCAATGCCGCCTTAACAAACTCACGGAATAATGGCTGCGGACGATTCGGACGAGATGTAAACTCTGGATGGAACTGTACTGCCAAGAACCATGGATGCGAAGGGCATTCCACAATCTCCACCAAACGACCGTCTGGGGATGTTCCTGTAATTTTAAGACCTGCACGCTCAACAGCTTCTCTATACTCGTTGTTAAATTCATAACGATGACGATGACGTTCATATACAAGCTCATCGTTATAGCAAGTCATAGCCAAAGAGCCTTCCTGAATCTTACATGGATAGAGACCAAGACGCATCGTACCGCCCAAATCTTCAATATCCTTCTGCTCTGGGAGTAGATCGATGACAGGGTATTCTGTTGCCGGATTAATTTCCGAACTATTCGCTCCACTCAAGCCCACTACGGAGCGAGCATACTCAATAACGGCAACTTGCATACCTAAGCAAATGCCAAAGAATGGTGTGTTGCTCTCACGCGCATAACGAATAGCCGTAACTTTTCCTTCGATACCCCGATCACCAAAGCCACCTGGAACCAATATACCATGAATACCATTCAATTCTTGTGCGACATTCTCGCTTGTAATTTCCTCTGCGTTCACCCAACGAATCTTCACTTCGGAATTAGCCTCAATACCAGCATGAGCCAAGGCTTCAACGATTGACAAATAAGCGTCATGAAGCTCTACGTATTTACCAACAATTGCGATCTCAACCTGCTCTTCAAGCGACTTCACACGTTGTACAAGCTTCTCCCAATCGGCCATATCCGGGGCAGGGGTTTGCAGTTTCAAGTGGTTGACTACGAACTCATCCATACCTTGGTCACGAAGCATAAGCGGTACTTCGTACAGCGTAGAGGCGTCACGGCACTCTACTACGGCATTCCCGTCAATATCACAGAATAAAGCAATCTTACGCTTCATATCCTCTGTAATTGGACGCTCCGTACGAAGCACAAGCATGTTCGGCTGGATACCGATGCTGCGCAGCTCTTTAACGCTATGCTGAGTAGGCTTAGTCTTCACTTCGCCTGCTGCCTTAATGTAAGGCATCAACGTAACGTGTACATACATCACATTATCGCGGCCAACGTCACTCTTGATCTGACGAATAGCTTCCAAGTATGGCAAGCTTTCGATGTCCCCAACTGTTCCACCGATCTCCGTAATAACAACATCGGAGCCTGCTTCCTTACCTGCTCGGAAAACACGTTCTTTAATCTCATTGGTAATGTGGGGGATTACTTGAACTGTTCCGCCCAAATATTCGCCACGGCGCTCTTTGGAGATAACCGAAGAGTACACTTTACCAGTTGTTACATTGCTGTTCTTAGACAAATTGATATCAATAAAGCGCTCATAGTGCCCCAGATCCAAATCCGTCTCCGCGCCATCATCCGTTACAAACACTTCTCCGTGTTGGTAAGGACTCATTGTGCCTGGATCCACATTGATGTATGGGTCAAACTTTTGAATCGTTACTTTTAAGCCTCGATTTTTCAACAGTCTACCCAGGGATGCAGCCGTAATCCCTTTACCCAAAGATGATACGACGCCACCCGTTACGAAAATATATTTTGTCACTGGTGAAACCCTCCTATGATCAAGTGCATTCATGACAAGTTCTCGGGAGGCTTTGATTGCGAATCAGGTTCGATGGTGAATTGCATAATGATATCGTAACCCATTTGCAGGCGAAAAATTGATGCGAATTAAAAACGATTATAATTGCGCTTCAACTGCCTCATTTCCACAAATCAATACCTTAAAAAAACAAAAAAGTGACTCCCGTAGTCACGGGGCACTTTCGAATAACTCTATTATTTAATTAACTACAAATCCAAAGCCCATATGCTAGTTTAACTGTTCAGTTGTCCCATGTCAAGGAATTAAGGCTCATTAAAATTGGAAGCATTTGACGACGCAAAAGACCCCTTTCATCTCATGTGAGGAGCCCTCGCTTCTGCTAAAAAGAGCATAATTTCTATCGGATCATGGCACAAGGTGCCCCTTAACAAAATAAATACCGCCTGACTCCGCATGTCATGACATACCGGAACAGACGGCACTTATTGAGCTGCAAACAAAGGAGCTTAACGCTCTGCTTCGTCTCCATCTTCATATTCATCTTCGGACTCATCTTCGTCGGATTCTTCTTCATCCAGCTCTTCATCTTCCAAGATGCCTTCTTCTTCTTCATCCACTTCAGCTTCGTCTTCATCAACGTACAGTTCTTCTTCTTCACTATCCTCGTCCGTGTAGTCGAAGTCTTCATCGCCACTGTACGTGTCGTCTTCTTCCACGTAGATATCCTCATCTTCGTCGTCATCATCATTGATGATACGCGGACGCTTCGCACCACCCGCCAACGCTTCTTCAGAGCGGTCCACCGGATACCAACGCTTCAGGCCCCACATGTTGCTTCCTACGCAAGCGAAACGGCCATCAATATTAATTTCCGTATATAACTGAGCGATAACATCCAGAATCTGCTCCTCCGAAAGACCGCGGAGCTTCGCAACTTCATTCATTAGATCGCGGTAGTAGAAAGGCGTGTTGGCTGCTTTCAATATCATAAAAGCTAAATCCACCATCGGCATTTCATGCACTTTGTCAGGATCTAGCTTCAAATCCAACGGTGTGCTCATACTTACACATCCTCTCACAAGTGTTCATTTACGGCATGTTTATCTACAAACATATCCATGTTCACACATAAGTAAAACCGATTTGCCGATAAAATGCAAGTTTTCTTCGCACACTTGTCCAACCTGAGTCCTGATTTACGCCTTATGTAGAAATTAAGAAACGCGAAGGGACCTCCTCCGCGTTCGACTGTATCCGCAATCGAAGACGTACAACGCCTTCGACCATGGCGTGCAGAGCCCTTCGCTGGCTCTACTCCATATTATGTATCCGCCCTCACTTTGACACGGAAGACGGCCTATCTTTATGAAAAAAGGCTGCTATACCAGTCCACCCTCATCGTGTACGCATACGATACTGCACAAGGAACTGTCGGGAGGGGACTCCACATTGGATGTATCTGCCTTTCTCCAGCTATTGCTGCAAGAGCTCTCTTCTGACGGACAAGACACATGCCCACATCTCATTCGCTTTCAGGAGCGCCACCTCTATGAACAATGCCGCGAAGGGCTGCGTATCACTTCATTAGATGAGCCGCTGCTTGCTCAAGTCCGTGATGAACCGCTGCTGACCGGCTTTCGCTGCATGCTTCCGACTCAATCACAAGAGAAATGGGCGTCATACGAACGTGAATTGTTCGTAGAAGAAGATATCCGAATTAACATGCATGCCGCTTCCCATAAGCCGGTATCTTGGGAACGCGGCATTCCTTGGGGAGTACGCCAGGTCAAAGCCCCCCAGGCTTGGAGCTCCACAACAGGACACCGTGTTCTTATTGGTGTTATTGATACAGGCGCGGACTACAAGCACCCCGACCTTCGTCATTCGCTGCTGTCTGGTATTAATCTGGTGCATCGTGGCCTGCCTCCTCGAGACGACAATGGGCATGGCACGCATATTGCTGGCACAATCGCCGCTTCCAACCAAATGTACGGTATCATTGGCATTGCGCCGCGCGCGCTCATACATCCGGTCAAAGCCTTCGATATAAACGGATCGGCATACGTATCTGATATCGTTGCAGGTATTGATTGGTGTGTCCGCAACAAAGTACAAGTGATCAACATGAGCTTTGGCATGAAGTCGCGCAGCAAATCGCTGCTGCAATCCGTCACAAATGCCTATAACGCAGGGGTTACGATTGTTGCTTCATCCGGCAACGATTCGAAGCGTAAATCAATCGATTACCCTGCACGTTACAGTCAGACAATATCGGTAGGCGCAACCGACCGTAATCGACATATTGCACCCTTTAGCAATCGTGGCAGCTTTGTAGATATATACGCGCCTGGCGAAAAGATTGTGTCTGCATGGCTAAAAGGCAAATACCATGAAATGAGCGGTACCTCTATGGCAACCTCACACGTCAGCGGTGCCATTGCGCTTCTGCTGGCGATAAAACCAGGATTAAAGCCTAATGAGATTAAAGTACTGCTAAAGCGTACCGCTAATCCGACCCGTTCCCGTACGAATAGGCAGAATGCCCTCCGTATCGCGGGGGAGATTGACATTGCTCGTCTTCTACGAGAGGCGAATGTATAAAATAGGCGATACTGCAACAAGACAATAACCAACATTAAACCAAAAGTAACGACATTTTGTGGGGCAGTGAATCTCAGATGTGCACACCTCATGATGTCTGTAACACTTGAACAGTACATAAAGGCCCCGTCTCTTATCTGAGACAGGGCCTTGTGTACTGTTCAATTACATACGATCCGGCGCAGATACGCCGACCAAACGCAGCACGTTCGCCAGCACCGTGCGAACAGCACCCAGCAACGCAAGACGCGCTTGTGTCTGTTCCGCGTCTTCCGTGATGACGCGTTCTGCTTTGTAGTAGCTGTGGAACAGCGAAGCTAGCTCGTATACATAACGAATCAAGCGATGCGGAGCATATTCACGTGCAGCAACGTCTACTTCATCCGGCAGTTCCCCCATCTTGCGGAGCAAAGCAAATTCATGTTCTGTCGTCAAGGCAGTGAGGTTCACCTCGCTAAGCGGCTTCACAACTACTTGCTGCTCCTCGGCCTGACGGAAAATGCTGCATGCGCGTGCATGCGCATATTGCACGTAGAACACCGGATTCTCATTCGAAGTAGATACAGCCAAATCCATATCAAAATCAAGGTGTGAATCCATTGAGCGCATCGTAAAGAAATAACGGATTGCGTCCACGCCTACTTCATCCATGAGATCTTCCATCGTCACAGCTTTACCAGTACGCTTGGACATTTTCACTTTCTCGCCGCCCTGGAACAGACTGACCATCTGAGCAATCAGTACTACTAGCTTGTTCGAATCATTGCCGAGGGCCTCCATAGCCGCTTTCATCCGCGGAATATAGCCGTGGTGGTCTGCACCCCAAATGTTAATCATACGATCGTAACCACGCGCGTATTTATCACGGTGATAAGCTACGTCAGGCGTCAAATACGTATAAGATCCGTCATTTTTCACGAGCACGCGATCTTTGTCGTCGCCGAAGTCCGTTGTACGCAGCCACGTTGCTCCCTCTTCTTCGAAGACTTTTCCGCCTTCTTTAAGTGCTTCGAGTGCTTTGATAACCTCGCCATTTTCGTACAAAGAAGTTTCACTAAACCATGAATTAAATTGAACATTAAATCGACCTAAGTCACGCTTGATCTTATCAAGCTCCTTATTCAAGCCGTAAGTACGGAAAAATTTAATCCGCTCATCGTCCGATAGCTGAAGCAGGCGTTCTCCTTCTTGAGCTACCAATTCCTGCGCAAAGCCCTTAATATCTTCGCCATGATATCCATCTTCCGGCATCTCAGCATCCTGACCGAGCGCCTGCTTGTAACGAGCCTCTATTGAATAAGCGAGATTCATAACTTGATTGCCGGCATCATTAATATAGTATTCGCGCGTTACTTCGTAACCGGCAAAGTCCAACACATTACATAACGCATCTCCTACTGCCGCGCCACGTGCATGTCCAAGATGAAGACTTCCCGTTGGGTTCGCGCTGACAAATTCCATTTGCACCTTTTGACCCTCACCAGAATTGCTGCGGCCGTAATCCGCACCTTGTGCGGCCACTTCACCCACGACGCCATACAAATAACTTTTATCTACACGGAAATTAATAAAGCCCGGACCAGCAATCTCTGCACTTTGGATGGATGCAGAAGCCTTATCCAAATTCTCAATGATAGCTTCCGCAATCTGACGAGGGTTACGCTTCGCGATACGTGTCAATTGCATCGCCACGTTAGTGGCCAAATCTCCATGTGTCTTATCCTTCGGCACCTCGATAACAAAGGCAGGCAATTCGTCCCGCGTCACTATACCTGACTTTAATATAGACTCCTCGATTGCCATCTTTACCGCAGCATTCATCTGTTCAATTACACCGTTACTCATGAAATGGTTCCTCCTCAATTTTCGTGCGCGGGTTCCAGCCGCATCTCAATCTCAAATTGCCCCGTACATTTTTCTTCTATATATAGATCATACGACCAGCTGATATAAGACGGAAACAAAGTCTCAGAGCCATCTGATAATCTTATAGGTTCATCCCTGCGTTCCATTCGACGTGTTCGAGTCTCCAGAGGAAAGCGTAGTACCTCAGATATATAAGTGCCTTGAAGCGAACGCTCCATTGCAAATGACATCTCCGATTGCACATTTCCTCGTCGTGACAGCTTCCACTCCTTGGCACTCAGTTTTAACATAACAGTCGTATCTGTCAATAATGCTGAAGGTTGAGAAGAGCCGCCTTGCCTCTTTGCCTGATTCTCTTCAGGGGCAGGTTCAATGTATCGAATATAGATACTGTTGCCTTTATGATACAAGTCACCATCAACATGCAGCTCAACACATTCATGCTGCTGCCTGCTCGTCACATGAATACGAACACGCTGCTTATCTGAACGTTGTCCTATCATCATTGCTACTCCCTATCTCAAGTAAAGTCTGATTCAACAATTATCTAGGAAAGGCGCTGCTTTTGCAACCTCTTTTGCCGCGTTGTTCCTTTAAAATAAAGCCCTATTCTCACTAATCAACTTTACTTACAATTTGGGCAGGCCACAGTTGTCGAGCCGCAAATTGCAGAAGCTTACAATATTGTAAGACACCTCAATAGTAAATCTATGGATGTTCTTCATGGTCTGCCTTATAATTTTAAATAGATAAAATGAAGTACCTAACATTTGTGCTTGCGTCACATTTGCTAAAGAAACTTGAACGGACGGGAGCTGACATCAATGCAATGGACTATGATTGTCTCATGGGTAACCCTTAATCAGGATATCCTACTGCTAACTTTACTTGGTCTTCACCTAGTATCCGTGTTATGGATCTTTGTGGACAGCATTCGCATTGAACGCTCGATACTGTTTACACTGATGATTACCCTTATCGCGGCAATTACGCCGGTTATTGGGCTATTTATTTATATGCTTATTCGCTATACAAAGCTTACCTCGCATGCCACAGCCTCTAGACGCACTCATTCTGCTATGCTGACAAGGTAAATATAAGGGAATTGCCACATGTTAGTGTCCGGCAACTCCCTTTTTTATTTTCTCCTATTTGACTAGCTTCATACTACATTTTGACTAGACGCCTCCTCTTCTAAATGGATCGAGCAAATCAATTTATGATTAAAAAATGATATCGATATCTAAAAGATTATCATTAGCACTATCATTTGAAAGCGCTTTTCTATTATAATAGAACTGTAAATTTGAGATACCGATAACTCATAATCGTTATGATGATGCTTGGATGATGATCACATCTCAGGAGGATGATTTACATGAGCGACGCAAATGCACAAGAAGTGCAAGCAGTAGAGGCTGGAGTGCATACCTTTAGCCAAGAAAGTGAATGGGTACGACCTGACAACCCGCAGCTCCTTGCGCAATTGGAATGGTTCCAAGATCAGAAGCTTGGTCTAATGATGCACTGGGGTACTTATTCTCAGCTTGGAATTGTAGAGTCATGGGCGTTAAGCGATGATGATGCAGATTGGGCCCGTGATGGCATCGATTGGGAACAAGACGGAGAAACATTTAAACAACAATACTGGGACTTGAACAAAACCTTTAACCCTATTCGCCTCCAGCCTGATGCCTGGGCAGAGCTTGCGTCTGATAACGGGTTTAAGTATTTAATCTTTACAACGAAACATCACGACGGTTATTGCATGTGGGATACAAAAACAACCGATTACCGCATTACCGGTTCTGAGTCGCCTTTCCGCAACCATCACTACGCGGATATTTGCCGGCATGTATTCGATGCTTTCCGTAACCGTGGGCTAGGGATTGCTGCTTATTTCTCTAAAGCGGATTGGAATACACCCTACTATTGGGCGCCTGATATGGAACGAAGCAATCCGACTTGGCGCGGGCCCTCCTATCATCCAGAGCAGCACCCTGAGCTGTGGGAGCAATTTGTGCAGTTCACACACGAGCAGATTATGGAACTTCTATCTGAATACGGACGCATTGACGTCTTGTGGTTGGACGCAGGCTGGGTATGTGCGGAAAGCCGCCGTATGCCGCAAGATATCCGGCTCGGTGAAGTCGTCGAGCGTGCACGCCAGACACAGCCGTGGCTGCTCGCTGCAGATCGTACGGTTGGAGGCCCTTACGAGAACATCATTACACCTGAGCAGACCGTTCCTTCAGCAGCTTTGCAGGTGCCTTGGGAAAGTTGTATTACCATGGGAACTTCCTTCTCCTATAAATACGATGATGAATACAAATCCATTCGCCAATTGGTACACCTCTTAATAGAAGTGGTCTCCAAGGGCGGCAACTTGGCCCTCAACGTCGGGCCACAGCCTGACGGACGGTTCCCCCAAGGTGCAATTCACTGCATCAAGGGCTTAGGAGAATGGCTGAAAGTGAACGGAGAAGCGATCTATGGCACGCGTATCTGTGCACCATATTACACAGAGCACTGCGCCTTTACTCGCAAAGGAGACACCGTCTACGGCTTCTATCGCTATCCATCCGATGATAGCGTTGTAAAGACGTCAGTAACACTTCCGTACTCAGGTGAAGTCGGCCGTGTTAATCTGCTTGGTTCAAGCGATCCCCTTCACTTTGAATGCTTAGAAGAGGGATTGCGGATACAGCTTCCTCCATCCGAGTTAAGCAACGATTCTGCACCGTTAGCGCATGTTTTCCGTATCCTAGCTGCTAATGAATAAGAATAACACAGTAGTGAATGATGTAATCATCATTTCAATGTCTTAATAAGGGGTCTCATAGCCCTCACACCTGTAACCCGCTTAGACCCAGATCATAAAGATATATAGAAAAAGTCCCTCAACACAAGAGGGACTCTTTTTCTTGCCCAACTAGAAACGCCTCTAGCTTTTTCAATAAAAAAAAGGGACTGCGCCACCTTCCAATGGAAGGTGTACAACAGTCCCTTATTCTTACTTTACAAATCCAAGCAGCATCTCGCGGATAATCTTACTTGCCGCAATCGGTGTCTGCTCCGTCGGATCATAGATCGGTGCAACCTCAACGAGGTCACATCCTACCACATTTACTTGCGAACCTGCGATTAGATGCACGGCTTCAAGCAGTTCCTTGGTTGTAATGCCGCCAATCTCAGCCGTCCCCGTACCTGGGGCACAGCTCGGATCAAGCACATCGATGTCGATCGTCACGTAAACAGGACGCCCTGACAAGTCTGGCAATACTTTGCGAAGCGGTTCAGCTACTTCAAACGGATAAAAATTGATGTTCTCACGCGCATATTCCCACTCCTCGCGCGAACCGGAACGGATACCGAACTGGTAAATGTTCTTGCTGCCGATCATCTCCGCCGCTTTACGAATTGGAGTGGAGTGAGAGAGCGGCTCACCTTCATAGTTCTCACGCAGGTCGGCGTGAGCATCAATATGAATAATTGCCAAATCCGGGTACTTCTTGTATACCTCTTGGAAGACTGGCCAGGAAACCAGATGCTCCCCGCCTAAGCCTACCGGGAATTTGTCGTCTTTCATTAGGCCTGCAATGTACTCTTGGATAATGTCCAAGCTACGCGCTGCATTACCGAAAGGCAGAAGCAGATCACCTGCATCAAAATATGTGATGTCCTCAAGACTTTTATCGAGATACGGGCTGTATTCCTCCAGCCCAACAGATGACTCGCGAATTCGACCAGGGCCGAAACGGGAACCAGGGCGGAATGATACTGTGTAATCCATCGGCATGCCATAAATGACAGCTTTGGAATTCTCGTAGTCGTCAGAGCTTAATATAAATACGTTGCCGGAATATCTTTGATCTAAGCGCATCTTGATGCCTCCCTGCTTATTTCGTCAAATCTTCCACGAATTTAGGCAGGCAGAACGCTGCATGATGCAACCGTGGAGAATAATATTTAGTTTCGATCTCAGCAATGCTGTCTGCGTCCACTTTTAACGGATCATATGTCTTACTGCCCATAGTGAACGTCCACAAGCCGCTTGGGTAAGTCGGAATGTTCGCACCGTACACACGCACGATCGGGAAGATCTCCTTCACATCGCGGTTCACTTGCTGAATCAGATCCGCTTTGAACCAAGGGTTGTCCGTCTGTGCTACAAACAAGCCATCTTCCTTCAGTGCCTCATAAATGCCTTGGTAGAAGCCGCGTTCGAAGAGCGGAGCCGCAGGACCTACTGGCTCTGTGGAGTCAACCATAATAACATCGTACTCGTTCTTGCTATTCAAAATGTGCATATAACCATCGTTAACGATGACTTCTACACGCGGATTATCAAGTTCGCCTGCGATCTCAGGCAAGTACTGCTTCGAATACTCAATGACTTTTCCGTCAATTTCAACAAGAACGGCCTTCTCAACGGACGGGTGCTTCATAATTTCACGGATAACACCGCCGTCTCCGCCGCCTACGACAAGCACATGCTTAGGGTTGGGATGAGTAAACAGTGCAGGATGGGCAACCATCTCATGATAGACAAATTCGTCTTTAACCGTTGTCATTACCATGCCGTCCAATACGAGCATGCGTCCAAATTCTTCGGTTTCCTGCATAACTAAATGCTGGAACGGCGTCTGTTCATTTACATACGTCTCACGGATCTTAGCCGTAATGCCGAAGTTCGGCGTTTGTTTCTCTGTATACCACAATTCCATAATAATCAACCTGCTTTCTTCCGGTGACCGGTGATGGTATCGTTGGTCCAGCGAAATGCTCGTAATGGTTCCTGTGTAACATTCGTAACACTTCTTCTCCATATTGCACCAAACAAATGTATTATATATAATCCCCCCCAAAATGCAACTATTTCACACAATAATTATTATTTTGTTTGGAATATCCTGTCGATTCCTTTTCCATACTGATGAGATAGAGCAACCATTTAACATTTGTCATTGGTTATAAAAGGAGACGGCGGGCATGAGCGACATACTCAAACGAGCAGCAACCAAAACCAAGAAGAAACGCTGGCGTACCGTTCTTAATATATTGGGAGTGTTTATTGCACTCGGGATCGGATCAGCCGCCTGCACGCTTGGTTACTTGTATATGACAGACCTGCCAGAATCCCAACTGCAGCAATCTTCGGAGCTGCTGGACCGTAGTGGCAAGCCTCTCGCGCTGCTAGCCTCAGGACAAACGCTGCAGCAATCTGTGAGCATCCAGGATATTGCGCCTGCCCTTGTTCAAGCCACGTTAGCGACCGAGGACCGCAAGTTTTACAATCATTTTGGGATCGATATCTATGGGATCGCAAGAGCGGCTGTTGTCAATCTGGAGCACCTTTCTACCAAGCAGGGAGCAAGTACATTAACCCAGCAGTTGGCCCGCAACATGTATTTGACACACGAACGAACTTGGAAACGAAAAGCGAAAGAAGCACTCTTTGCACTGCAGCTTGAAATGAAGCACAGCAAGGATGATATTTTAGCGATGTACTTAAACCAAATTTATTATGGCCATGGTGCGTATGGCATTGAATCTGCTGCCAGGATGTATTTTGGCAAGTCTGCGAAGGAGCTCGTGCTCGCCGAAAGTGCCATGCTAGCCGGCATACCGCGTGGTCCAAGTTATTATTCGCCCTGGATAAATATGAAAAATGCGAAGGATCGGCAAAAAATTGTGCTGCAAAATATGGTGGAGACAGGAGCCATTCAACAACACGAAGCCGATGTAGCTTACAACGCTACACTTCGATTTCGAACAAAGGAAGAACGCTCGGATACACTTGTAGCCCCTTATTTCCGTGACTATGTACGCAAGGAATTGTATGCACTTGGCTTAACGGAGGACGAGATCGAATCAGGCGGCCTCCGTATTTACACCACTCTGGATGCACGCGCACAAGCAGCAGCAGAGGCAGCCGTCGCCAAGAATATTCCATCGTCAGGCGATTTGCAAGCAGCCCTTGTCTCGATTGATCCACGGTCAGGCGATATCAAGGCAATGGTTGGCGGCAAAAACTATCGTGAGAATCAGTTTAACCGCGTATTCGCAAATACACGGCAGCCAGGATCTGCGTTTAAGCCAATCGTGTACTTGACGGCGCTTGAGCAAAAACAGCTCACGGCAGCCTCACGCTTTACCAGTCAGCCGACATCCTTCAGCTACGATGAAGGCCGCAAGACCTACAGTCCGAGCAACTTTGGCGGCAAATATTACGGAGATATCGATCTCCGTCAGGCAATTGCTGCCTCGGACAACATCTTTGCCGTGAATACGATTATGCAGATTGGACCAGACAAAGTGATAGAGATGGCCAAGCGCCTCGGCATTCATGCCGATATGAAGCCCGTGCCTTCCTTAGCACTTGGCACTTACCCTGTCAGCCCTTATGAAATGGCCTCAGTCTATGCTGTGCTAAGCAATGATGGCAATAAGATGATGCCTAGGGCCGTATTAGCCGTAACGGATCGGACCGGACGTGTGATCTATCAAGCAGCAACTTTAAAGCCTGTTCAAATTGTAGATTCAGGTACGACTTATGTATTAACCAACCTTATGGAAAGTGTATTTGAAGCAGGAGGTACTGGCAATCGTGTTTCATCGCTGATCAAACGGCCGGTAGCTGGCAAGACCGGTACAACAGACAGTGATTCGTGGATAGTAGGCTATACGCCAGAGCTGTCTACAGCAGTCTGGGTCGGATATGACAAGGGGAAGACGATTACGACTACAGATGCGCACCTATCGGCCCCAATTTTTGCCGAATATACCGAGAAAGCGCTGGAAAGTGTACCTCCTAAGCTCTTTACGATTCCAGACAGTGTCGTCAGTGTCTATATTGATTCCGATTCGGGCAAGCTCGCTGGTGAAGGGTGTGTAAACAAGCGTCTTGAGACGTTTGTTCGCGGCACGGAGCCCACAGAATGGTGCGGACTTCACCCTGGGGGCAATCCACCAGAGCAGAAGCAGCCTGAGGGCAAGCCAGCGGATGCTACAGAGAAGCAATCCTGGTGGAGACATTTGAAGCGCTGGTGGACTGGTTGAGGTAAAATGAGCCTGATACAAGCGAAGGCCGTCAAACATGAGCTGAACTAAAAGTTTAACTCTCGTTTGACGGCCTTTATGTTGTTATGGGAATTAGGTCAGACAGAGCAGTTTCCGTTTCATTTATGCCCTTAATCCGTTGCTGCGGATTGCTCCTCTACACGGCTAAGCTTGCCTGGCCAAAATGCTCGTCGTCCCAGTACCGCCGTTATGGCAGGAACCATAAAGGGACGTACAATAAACGTATCCAGCAGTACTCCAAGCGCGGTAACCGTGCCGAACTGCACCAGCACCTGAATAGGCAGCGTAGCCAGCACAGCAAAGGTTCCAGCCAATATGATTCCCGCAGAAGTAATCACGGAGCTAGTCTCGTTAACACCCTCACGGATCGCTTGCTTAATCGGCATTTCCTTGCTCTTCTGCCAGATGCGCGACACCATAAATATATTGTAGTCCTCTCCAAGCGCTACTAAAAATACAAACGCGTACAATGGGATCGCTCCTTGAATGGCCTCTACGCCAAACCCATAGTGCAGGATCAGCCAGCCTAATCCCAACGCGGAAAAATAGGAAAGTACAACAGTACCAATTAAATAGACGGTTGCCACGATAGAACGTAAATAGAAGAGCAGAAGCAGTGCGATTAAACCAATGACAACGGGAATGACAATGATCGTATCTCGGTCATTAACGAATTCCGTGTCGTATTGAGTGGCCGTCTGGCCGCCTATCCACACCTTTTGCTCCACGCCATCAATCCCTGACGCCAGCAAAGCAGCCTCCGCCGCTGCGCGGATTTCCGGGATATGGTTCATTGCTTCCAGCGAATACGGATTCAAGCTTAGTTCTACGCTATACGCTAACATATGCTCGTTGTTCTGCCCTTTCTGTGGGGCAGATACTTGATCGATGTAAGGCAGTGAATCCAGCTCATTTTGCAAAGAAACCTCTTTACCCTCTGTATCAATCATTATGTTCACAGGGGCCAGCTCCCCCTCGGAGAACTGATCTCCGATCACCTTAAACCCTTCTCTTGATTCCATCGTAGAAGGAAAAGAAGATAAGATGTCGTATGTGTATTGGATTCGCGTAGACAAACCCGCCAGCCCGCCTAACAGCAGAACTGTAATAGCTATTATCGTCCAAGGACGTGTCACCACAACCCGACCAATCCAGCCGGAAGATTTATTAGCCTTCTTATTCCGAACAGGTTTGCCTCTATGTTTGGCACGATCTTCTTCCATCTCAGGCGTCCGGGGAACGAACGGATAAAATGATGCTCTTCCAAAAATAGCAAGCAATGCTGGAACAAGCGTTAAGCTTGCGATGCCCATAATTAAAATAGATAAGCTAAAAGGAATAGCAAAGCGATAATAAGCGCCATACTTCGCCAGCAGCAGGACTAATAATGAGATCACAACTGTAAATCCACTCATCGCAATAGCGCCGGAAGAGCCCTTCAAGGCTTGCACTAATGCCTGTCGCTTATCGGAAACATGAGCTAGCAAATGTCGATAATGCGTCACTAAGAAAAGACAATAATCTGTTCCCGCTCCAAACAAAAGCACCGTCATAATAGAGATCGCTTGCGCATCAACCGTTATCCAACCCTGCTGCGCCATAAATCCGAGCATAGGTCCAACTGCACCATAGGCAAAGCCAACAGCAATAAGTGGTATTAGTGCCAGCATCGGCGAACGGTAAATTAGCAGTAAAATGACCAATACGAGCAGCACAGTTGCAATTAGCAAAGAAACGTCAGCATTCATAAATAGACCTGTCGCATCTATGGAAATACCAACAGGCCCAGTAACTCTGGCACTTAATGCTTCAGTCGAATCAACAGATTCACCAAATGGGTTGCTGCCAAATTGGGCGGCTGCCTGCTGCTTTAATTGTGCAACAGCTTCCTTGAGTTGTCCCACATCCGCTTCCTTACTGAACAAAACGGGAAGTACCAGTGTGCTCTTATCGTTTGATAACTGCGCTTGCAGCGCAGGGAGTGGCAGCTTATGCAAAGGCATGACCGCTGTCTGGTCAGGAAGCGGACTAGCTTCCCATTGCTTAGTCAGCGACTGCAAATCCTTCAGATCTTCCTGCGTTAATCCCCCTGCTCGCTTCCAGACAAGCAGAGCTGGTGTACCCGCTTTGCTAGGGAACTCGCGTTCCGCAACCAGAGTGGCTTGCACTGACGGGGTATCTGCTGCAAGATTGGCCGCACTATTTTGCTCCTGCGACTTTACGGATGGCCACACCCCATTCAACACGGCGACAATCATAATCCAAATGATCAAAGTGATCCATTGACCGCGCGGACCAGATACCCATCCGCTTATTCCGCGTTTCTGTTCCATCGTATCCTAATCCTCCTATATTCATTTCCCTTGAGAGAAAAAATTTATAATATTATATATACCGGAAGGTTAATTAATTGGCAATCCTTATTTTACATCTTTCATTAAACTATATGTGAATAGATACGTTACCAGTATAATAAACAGAGTACTGATGTTAACGTTATAAAGGAGCTTCGTATCGATATGAACTCGAAACGCCCACGCAGACCGGGTAGACCAAGATTGGATGACCATGGCACACCTCTGCAGACCGTGATTGTACAGACGGCAGCACGAATGTTTATGGAGCAAGGCTTTGAAGCCATCTCGCTGCAGCTTATTGCTAAAGCCTGCGCTGTCACAAAAGCTACTATTTATTATTACTATTCCAATAAAGCAGAACTGTTTACAGCTGCTGTCGTTCAAGTGTTAGAGAAGGGACATTATTTTACCCAGCAGCACTTGTTGGCGCCTGTTAGCTTCAAAGAACAACTTCAGGCTATTGCAGTATCCAAAATGCAACAGTCTCATGTGGATATGGAAACGATGATGCGTGAAGCCGAGGCTCAACTGTCTACCGAGCAGATGGAGCAAATCCGACAGGCGGAGCAGCATATACATGATCTGCTGGCCGAATATTTTGAGATAAGCATAGGCCAGGGGATTATTCGAGCCGGTAATGCAATGATGATGGCTCACGCCTTCTCTGCGCTTGTGATGTTAGGTAATCGAGACAGCGCCGTTCAATTGTACGCATCTAAGCAACAGCTGGCAGAAGCCGTTGTTGACATGTTCTGGTCAGGCATATCAATTCCTACGAATGGTTGATGGCCGATGCCCTGAGCCTTTTTGAAATTAGATCTCGTATCATGTAACCTTGTTGATGGTAGTCACGCCCTTTGAGCAATAACCGCACTTGCAGCTTTAATGAAAGAAGCCGTAAACACCACCTTCTAGTGGAGTTCACGGCTTTTTGAGCGTGGGTACTATGTACGCAGCGTGGCACAGCAGTAGCCCAAATACTGCAAGCTGCCTTCGACACTTACAAACGGAACGTGAATTACTTAGGCTGAATAATCTCCTGCACACGTCCAACCATCCCATTTGTAAGCTTTACCTTAATTCCGTGCGGATGCTGCGGGGAGTTGGTCAATATATCCTTTACAATGCCCCGCGTTCTTTTGCCTGTACGTTGATCCTGCTTTAGCACGATATCAACTTCTAGACCTGGCCTGATGTCAGCACGCAACTTACCACTCATGTTCATTTCACTTCCCATCATCTCATTGTCGACGTCTACAAGCTGTAAATATGGATAATTGAAGATGAGGTGTCTCCTGCATCAGACTACATCATCCGTTCTCTAATCCTCATATCAGCTTACCTCAAAAAAAGAAGGAGCCTTTGCATCGGCTCCACGACGCTCCAGCATCCCTCTTGTACGATATTACTTCTAGTATGACTACACTAGTGCCGCTTTAACCTCGTCAGATGTGTTAGTCCACCATTCCTCATTATGTGTTTGCAGCAGCTCGCGCAGTAATCCTAACTCTTCTTGGCCAAGCCCATCAAGCATAACACGGCGTTTCATGGCAGAATCCATCTTATTAACATGCTCCGCGAGCACTTTCCATCCACGTCTCGCTTCAGCATCCACCAGCATCTCGCAAGCTGTCAGCCCTGCATAAAATCCACCCTCGGCGTTGCGGTCAACTGCCACCCATACAATCCAGCATTGACGTCCGTTAGGCACATCTTCTTTGTTCATAGAGAACTTAATGCCGCGTTCCAGCTTACTCTTAGCGTGCATAGCGCCAATATCAATGTAGGCGCGTCCTCCTTCGATCATGACAGGAGACACATTATTCAGATCGATGCTGCCCGCACCGAAGCCTTTATGCTTACCACTGCTTACGACGTTAAGTGCAAGCGGCTTTTTTACCTTCTTTTCTTGTTCCATTATATTATTCTCCTTCCTCGCCCTCTCTATCGTTCCCATTCCTACCAGGAAACCAAGCCTAGGCTGGAATCAAAATCATTTTCATTTTAGCTAATATTCTGTAAAAAGCCAACATATACATGCTGTAGATGCTTGTCAACGGGAGGTAAGAATCGGATGACTCGAAGCAATGCCTATCGCTCACTCCTCTATTCACTCGTATTTATCACAGTTGGTATCCTGCTTACGCAATGGCTCACGCCTACACAGCCCTTGCCCTCCCTCGGTCCAGAAGTGACGCAGGGGAAGACCAAGATAAGTGAGCCGATTACGCCGCAGCAGATTCAAGCTGTCACACCAAAGGCCCGCAGTGAGCGGGTTTCGGAGTACCACATTGAGGTCCGATTGGACGAGACGTCCAAGACCCTTTATGCCACACAGACCGTCACATGGACCAACCCAGGCAAAAGAACGGTAAATGAGCTTTACTTCCACCTGTACCCAAATGCATTCGCTTCTGCGGATACCACCTTTATGAAAGAGTCCGGCGGCATGCTGCGAGAGGACCGTATGCCGCAGGATGGATACGGAAGCATGCAGATTACGTCGTTGCAAACGGTAGACGGGCTATCATTGATGAACCGTCTGGAGTTCGTTCAGCCTGATGACGGCAACATCAAGGACAAGACTCTGGCTAAGCTGCGATTGCCGCAGCCTGTCAAAGGCTTGGACAAAATTACGCTTAAACTCAAATTTGAAGTCAAGCTCCCTAAAGTCTTCGCTCGCATGGGAGCTACTAACCAATTTGTCATGGCTGGTCAATGGTTCCCTAAGCTGGCCGCGTATGAGAAAGCTGGTATTCGTGGACGAGCCGCGGAAGGGTGGAATCTGCACCAGTACCACGGCAACTCTGAGTTTTATTCCGACTTTGGTATTTTTAACGTCAGGATACAAGTTCCTAGCTCTTACATCGTAGCAGCAACCGGATTTCCAACCAAAACACCTGTATTCGGAGATGGAACCAAAACGTATCAATTCTATGCAGACGATGTGCATGACTTTGCGTGGTCGGCCTCTCCGAACTTTGTCTATGCGGAAGAACCGTTCTCATCAGCTAACGTGCCGGGTGTTCGTATTAAACTCTACCTTGACCCTAAACACGAACAGTTGAAAGAACGTTACTTCTTTGCCGCAAAAGCCGCACTCACCAAGTTTAGTGAATGGTACGGTGAATACCCATATTCAACGCTTTCCATTGTAGTCCCCCCAAAAGAGGCTAACGGGGCAGGTGGAATGGAATACCCGACACTGGTAACCGCATTCGGTGCAGATGATGAAAGCCCCGGTTATGACTTGGAACGAACGGTCGTCCATGAGATCGGACACCAATATTTCTATGGGCTGCTGGCGTCCAATGAATTCGAGGAGGCTTGGCTCGACGAGGGCTTCACCTCCTATGCCGAGGATAAGTTAATGGAGTCGGAATTCGGTGTGACACCTAATTTGGCGGTACAAGCAAGTTATATGACCGATCCCGCTCCACTCAAACAGCATGCGTGGCAATACAAAAATCAGAACCATTATGCCGAAAACGTATACTATCGCTCTAAGCTTGTGCTGCTTGCCTTAGAAAAGCAGGTTGGAGAAAAGACGATGCAGCGTATTCTGAAAATCTATACAACAAAATATCGCTTTAAACATCCGACCACAGCAGACTTTCAACGTATCGTAGAATTGGTGACCAACCGTAAATGGACCGACTTCTTTAATCAGTATATATACGGGCAGAAGATGGCTGACTTTTCCGTCGAGAGCATCCATACCCGCACCTTTAATGAAGGAGGAACGCCACGTTATGAAGCAACGGTAAATATTCAAAAGAACGGTGCTGACTACCCGAACGTACCGATCGTATTTCAATTTGCAGACGGAAGTACAACTCGTAAAGTATGGTCTGTGGAAGGCGACCGCATCCAATATAAGCTCAGTCATTCCTCCCCGCTCGCATGGGTAATGATCGATCCTCTCTATACGATCATGGTAGAGAATCGTCACATTAACAACTATATGCGTGCTCAAATTGAAGAACCGGTGCGCACGCGCGTTAATTGGGTAGCCGTCAAATGGCTGGAAGTGATAACAAACGTATTGGGGTGGTGATGGACATGAAGCTGCATATGCGCGCAGGGTGGGACTGGCTTAAAGACCATTTATACATCTGGATCATCCTATTTCTATATCAGTTATTGTGGGGATTTCTATTATTTCGCTTTATGGATTCCGTCATCATGCCAATACTTCGCCGGTATCCGAGCCCAGCTCCTACGGAGATGAGTTCACAACTCTTCTTATTGGAATCCCAGTTCCAATTAACTAAAACGTCTACCTATACACCGTACCTCTGGATCATAGTCGCTTTTATTGCGGTACGGATGCTGCTCACACCGATCATTCATGCTGGCATCTGCTATTCAATGGCTAATCACCGAACGGAATCGGGATTGACCTTTTTCAGGGGAATCGCAGCAGTGTGGAAACCTTTTGCTTTATTGTATCTTCTGGAAACGGCCTTGATGCTTGCTCCCGCCTATTGGGCCATCCCTTATCTGGCCGAAGTACTTGCTTCTAATCCAAGCTGGCAGATGCTATTAACTGGTGCTCTTCCTGTTAGTCTCGCTTGGCTGGTTGGAGGTTGGCTGCTTCATCATTTGTTTTTATTTCTGCAATTCGGCGCTGGGTCAGACATGTCGCTGTTGCATGCACTAAAAAACGGCATCGTTCACGTTCTGCCTGTCATTGGATTGTCGCTCCTATTTGTGCTTATCTCACTAGTATGCAGTACATTAGTGACAACCGCCGCCATGTTATGGACCGGCATGACCGCACTCATTTTACAGCAGGCATATCCTGCATTACGCGCATTTTTGAAATTATGGAGTCTTTCTAGCCGTTATCACGCATGGAATCATCGGAAACCGTAAATTTCGGCCTTTCTAAATATTTTTTCGCCAAAAAAACGCTTACTTAAGCCTTTTCTCGAGGTTTAAGCGCGTTTTTTTGGCGTTTCCGGACAAAAAGTGTTTGTCAAAGTAAAAAAGGTCTGCTAAAATAAGGCTTAGATTGTTACAACTTTGTCATGAAAGACACTTAGTTCTTGCAATTTTGTAATCAGAAGTAACGGAATCTGATGTGATCCAATAGGCCAAATTCCCGTACACATCCGGGAAGCGGGGGAACCATTAATACTGGGTGAATTGATCTTGCTTATGCAGAGATCATAGGGAACCTTCAACCGAACCCTCCAGCTAACCTCGCAGGCACGGAAGGAGCTTTTCCAATTGAAGAAGAAGTTGGTCACTGCGGTGGTCGGTCTGAGCTTACTGTTCTCGATCGGAACAGGTAGCGCATTCGCCGCAACGAAGATGGACAACACTATCCAAGATTTGATGGGTATCGACTACAAGTATGGTGGAACTACAACGAAGGGGTTTGACTGCTCTGGATTTGTAAAGTATGTTTTTGACAAATTCGATGTTGAATTGCCTCGTTCGTCTTCTTCCCAGTATGAAGTTGGCGACAAAGTAAAAAAAGACGAACTACGCCCTGGAGACTTGGTATTCTTCAATACTAGTGGCAGCGGAATCTCCCACGTCGGCATTTATGTAGGCAACGGTCAATTCGCCCACGCTTCGACAAGCAAAGGAACACGTGTCGACGATCTGAGCATGGATTATTATGAGAAGCGTTATGTTGGTGCTAAGCGCATTCTCAGCTCGAAGCAATATGATAGCTTTGCTTCTTACGAGAAATAATAGAATATTATACCGAAAGCCCGATGGATTGCCTCATGCAGCCTGTCGGGCTTTTATATTGCACTGTTCTATACACTGTATGCACGCCAAACTGAAACGTGCCAACTAAGAAGCCATGGTCCTGCACAAATTAATACAGGAAAAAGACGACAATTATAAACATAAATCTGTATAAAATGGGTTTACACTTGCCATGTTTCCCTGTTCTTCTGACTGCTATATGGGCATCTAGCTGAAGAGAAGCATGCTAACCATCATTCTCCCTGTCCATTCCCAGGTCTAGCACCCTTATATGATAATTAACACGTGAACCTGAAGATGAATCACGCTTCTTCTCTTGTTGTCCTAATCAGGAACTAGCTCCATCACCGTGATATCGATATACCTGCAATAATTAATTCTCTAACTT
Organism: Paenibacillus sp. ACRRX; assembly: GCF_022346885.1. Taxonomy (GTDB): domain Bacteria; phylum Bacillota; class Bacilli; order Paenibacillales; family Paenibacillaceae; genus Paenibacillus_B. The sequence continues at coordinate 38,576 of NZ_JAKRNK010000013.1, read as the reverse complement.
CCTAGTCACCACGCCACGCACATTACATATAACGATGGTGCCAACTCGTTTCTACTAGCCTTGAAAAGGGTGATATATCATTTCACTGTAGAGTCACCTTTCGTAAACCCTACTTACTACTTATCCTCAGATTTTGACAATGTAGGATATAACATTACATCCCCGCACGGCGTTTAACCCAAAGAGGCATGCTGGGCGTTCTTCCAACATGCCTCTACATCTTATTCACGACTACCAGCCTAAGTCCTCAAAATCCACGACAACTTAATGTCTCATGTACCACGTAGCTTGTGACTCCATTACTGCTGCTGTTCCCTTAACTTGCTCCCTGTATGTTCGGTATTCAAATGCTCCGAATTCACAACCTTTTTCTTCACTTGTTCCCTCATGTGTTGTTGAGGCCGTGCATGCTTATCGACATGTTTCTCGTGGAACATTTTGCCGTTACGTCCAACTATTTGTCGCAATTCATGACGTATTTGCTCAAATGTCTTGTTTTCGACAACAATACCATATTTCTGTGCAATCGATATAAGCTTCTTCTGCCGAAGCTCTTTTATCTGACTTTGGAGCTGTTCCTGCTCCTTGTTCAGCTGTTTCTTCTCTGTGTGATCTTTCTTATTTAATTGTGCCGACAAATTGCTTGCTTTCGAAGTCGCGGAGCTTGGCAGCAACGCTAGTACTCCGCCCTGTGATTCACTCTTGCGGGAAGAATCCGTGTCATCTCCTGATGCAAATACAACCCGCGCTTCAGGCGACTTCGCAAATGCAGCAGCGGCATGTTCGCTTTGCGCCGCTGCCGGAGAAGCAAGCAGCAGCATCATAGCTGTAGACCAGGCGACCGCCGATGATGTCGTCCATTTCATATTCTCACCTCCTTTCAAACTGCAATTTCTTCAGTATGAAGCCAGCACATGAAGACAAGCTGAATGAATACTTAATAATAATTTAAGTTCATTTGCTCATTCCGAATCAAATAAGCCTGTGTACGTTATTACGGTTTGGAACCGGGACAGTTTCCGATTCTGACATTTGTCATTAGCAGTTCATGACATCGTACACTAACGGACGATTACTCGTGAGACTACAATACAAATATAGCCACACGATAAACGGCACACATAATAAATCAAAGGGTGATGACAAATGACATACGCAATTGAGTGTACCAAACTTAGCAAGCAATATGGCAGCTTTCACGCTGTAAATGATATAAATTTATGTTTCAATCAAGGACAAATCAGTGCATTGCTTGGTCCAAATGGCGCCGGTAAGACTACTACCATATCTATGATTCTTGGTTTGCAGAAGCCAACCTCAGGCAGCATCAGCGTGTTGGGCATGCCCGCCGGGACTAAAGAAATTCGCCAGCGCATAGGAGCATTGATGCAGGATGTGAAAGCTGCTGATGGGCTGACTGTCAAAGAAGTGCTGGAATTGTTCCGCAGCTATTACCGGAATCCACTCTCATTAGCTCGCCTATTGGACCTCTCAGGGTTGCATCAAGAAGCCAAGCGCCGCGCATCTGCATTGTCAGGCGGACAGCGCAGAAGATTGGCTTTCGCCCAGAGTCTGGCTGGAAATCCTGAACTTATACTGTTGGATGAACCAACCGTAGGCATGGATATTGAAGCTCGCGGTCGCTTCTGGGATACCATCCGAACATTAGCCGCTGATGGCCGGACCGTCGTGCTGACCACGCACGACTTGACCGAAGCTGACGCGGTTGCTGACCACATCGCGATCATCGCTGCGGGGCGCATTGCGGCCGAGGGCACGCCCGCACAATTAAAGGCACAATCCGCACTGCGATCCATTTCATTCCGATCCGGATCCAGCTTGTCTGATGCTCAGCTCATGCAGCTTCCAGGGATCGTAAAATTCGAACGGCGGGCAGACAAAATTCATTTGTACGCTGAAGAAACGGATACATTAGTCGGAACACTACTCCAGGCAGACTGGGGCATATATGACCTGGAGGTTCAATCTGCCAAGCTCGAGGAAGCGTTCCGCATCATTACAAACCAACAGTAGGTTGCCAGAACACCTAAATATGAAGCGTTAATGCTATGAGGGTGTCATTTTATTCAGATCATTGTTCAGCTCTGTAAGGAATTTTCGTTCTAAAAAAGTAATATCCTACGCTACCCATACCATCTGAGGAGGAGTTCCATCATGTTACTTGCTCAAACCAAAGCCGAAAGTTTACGTATCATCCGCAGCCCATTCTTTATGCTGTTTTCCATACTAATGCCACTCGCGTTTTACTTTCTTTTTGCTAGCTTAAATGGGGCTGACAAAAGTATTGCCTCAACGACCTATGGTTCGTATTCGCTAATGTCGATGACCGCCTTCAGCCTCATCGGAACAGCGGTCAGCCAGTTCGGCATCCGACTGGCCTATGAACGCCGTGATGGCTGGGTACGCCTACTCAAACTCACGCCGCTGACACCATCTGTTTGGATCGGCAGTAAGCTAATCGCACATATGGGTATTCATCTGATCACGATTATTGTCATCTTCAGTGCAGCCCAACTCACTTACAGCTTTGACCTGACTCTTGCTCAATGGGTGTCTTGCGGATTATGGCTTTGGATCGGCAGCCTTCCATTCCTGGCTCTTGGCTCAATTTTAGGCACCATAAAAAATGCCGATGCCTCCATCGCCATTGGCAACATCCTGCATATGGGACTCGCTATTCTGGGGGGACTATGGATGCCGCTTAGTACGCTCCCCCAATGGATGCAATCCATTGGCCAATGGCTGCCCTCCTATCGCTTTGCACATGGAGCTTGGAACATGCTTGCTGGAAGTGCACCCGTAGTACTGGATTGGTTAATTCTCGTAGTTAGCGGCGTATTATTCATGGTATTATCAGGATATATACTGAATAGACGGGAAGCGATGTAAGTGAAATTGACAGCATGGCGGATGTTTCCTGCTGAAGAGGGATGGGCCCCTGCCGTATCACTCACCAACCTCTTAGTGGCCATTTATTTCGTATTGCAGGAACCTCCGTTTAAGCTGGCGGCTGGTCTCCTGCTCGTTTTATTATTTGCCGTTGCGTATCGTGAGATCTTTTGGCGGAGCCAACAAGCCCCGTTGCTGCTTGGATGCCAATTAGCTATCCTGCTTGTTCTCACTGCCTTTTACCATCCGATGTTTGCTTATATCGGTTTTCTCATGTCACTATCGCTAAGTCGACAAAAGCAGTCATTTATGGTGGGTATATCAGTTGTATTCGTGGTTGGTACCATACTTGCAGCTATTCCACACCTGAAAACAATGGGGCCTGTTATTTTGATTATGCTGCTGCCGCCTATTTTTGGGGTCGCAATCGTACCGTTCATTATGCGGGCCTCCGCTCGCTACAAACAGATGGCTGAAAGACTTCAGGCAGCCACATCTCAACTCGAACGTATGGCGCAGCAGGAAGAGCGCCAACGTATTGCCCGCGAGCTGCACGATACGTTGGGACACACTTTATCTTTAATTTCCTTGAAGGGAGAATTAACAGAGAAGCTGATTACCCGCGATCCTGACCGCGCTCTTACGGAAGCCCGCGACATCCGAGAGACAGCTCGAGCAGCGTTAAAACAGATGCGTGAGCTTGTTACCGAGATGAAAGTCGTTCGGCTGGTTGAGGAATATCAACATGCAAAGACCCTTTGTGCAGCAGCTGATATTCGCCTACAGTTCGAACAACATGCTGTAGGCGGCGAGGACTATGCGGGTAAGTACACAGAGGCGGACACCTTCCGCTCCGTTATTGCTGTAGTAGAGGCGCTGCCGTTGTCTCCCCTCCAGGAGACGATCCTTGCGATGTGCTTCCGCGAGGTGATAACCAATGTAGTCCGGCACAGTCAAGCCAAGGCTTGTACAGCTATCCTGCATATCGAAGAAGGCCAAGTACGACTTGCCGTTGAGGATAACGGTATTGGTCTTGACAAGAACGCCCAGTATCGCGCAGGCAGTTCAGGCATGACTGGCTTGAAGCAGCGGCTTGCACTTGTAGATGGCAGGCTGCAGATCGATTCCGCACCTCAGGCCGGAACAAGTATTAATCTTATTATTCCACGCGTATTACGAAGTGAACAGCGAGGTGAAGTCGGATGATACGAATCATCCTAAGTGAAGATCAGCGACTCCTGCGTGGCGCATTAGCTACCTTGTTGTCGCTTGAAGACGATATTGAAGTCGTTGGGCAAGCCGAGAATGGCGAAGCAGCGCTTGCACTTATACGTGAGCAGCAGCCCGATCTGGCTGTCCTTGATATTGAAATGCCGCTTAAAACAGGCTTGGACGTAGCAGAAGCTATTAAGCAAGAACAGCTCAATTGCCGCGTCATTATGCTGACTACATTTGCGCGACCCGGCTACCTTCAGCGGGCAATGGCCGCAGGTGTATCGGGTTACCTGCTCAAAGACAGTCCCAGCGACGAGCTGTCAGACGCCATTCGCAGTGTTCATGCTGGGCGTCGGGCCATTAGCCCTGAGCTGTCGCTTGCAGTATGGGATGACCCCTGCCCCCTGTCTGCACGTGAACGTGAGGTCATGCAGTTGGCCGCTCAAGGCTTGACTATGCAGGACATCGGCGCTAAGTTGTTCCTGTCTCATGGCACTGTTCGCAATTACATGTCGGAAGCGATCGGCAAACTTGGTGCCTCAACCCGCATGGAAGCCATTCGCATGGCGCAGGACAAAGGATGGCTGGAATAATAGACATCAGCCAGGAAGCGCTCCATTGAGACATTCCTGGCTGATATCTACATCATAATCATTGCTAGTTTACATCCTTATGTATCCCTTCCGGATCTGTCCCTTTCGCCTTTACAGCATCAAAATATGCATAAGCATCACGTCAGACAGGACAGAACGACTCATTAAACTCTGTCCTCTGTTGTAATGGCAAACAACGCATGATCTTCCCATACCCCGTTAATGTTTAAATATCGCAAGGCCAGCCCCTCTTGACGGAACCCCGCCTTCTCCAGCACACGTTTAGACGGTAGGTTCCTCGGCATCACACCAGCCTGAATTCGATGCAGTCCCAGTTGATCAAACGCATAGTTAACGCAGTAAGACACCGCCGCAGTGGCATATCCTTTACCGTTATGGTGTTGATCAAGGTAATAGCCTATATTAGCGTTTTGAAGCGGTCCGCGGGCAATGGCTGACAATTCAATTTTTCCAATCAACTGATGTCCCGCACTGGAAAAAATACCAAAAGCATACGCTTGACCAGCTTCCGCTGCTTTTACCTTAGAAGCAAGCAGCTTCTGCTGTTCCCCTAGAGTATAATGATTCTCCGCATGCAGCGGTTCGAAAGGCTGAAGAAATTGCCGATTACTCATCCTCAAATGAAGAAGCGATTCAGCATCATCTAAGGTTAAAAGTCTGATATCCATCTCTTTATGCAACATACCTCTCGATCCCCCAGTCTCTAAATGAATGCGATGACGTTCTCTCCACGCCTGTACAATCCCCATCCCCCCATCAATTTAAGGTTACGCGCATAACATTCCCTCATTTTACCATTAAGCGATGATATCGTGGAATGGTCTTAGGACGGAGCTGCCGCTCAGTCAAAGGTCGTAGTATAATCTCAAACAGGGGTTGGTGTCCGCTTAATGGCAAACAAAAGCGCTCCAGCATCCTGACCGCCACTTACGCAGCATTCGAATGTGAAGCGCCCTCTCGGATCATTTATTTAGCTGACTTCGTGAGCCACTCCGCTAGTTCCTCTGTCTGTGCAAGAACAGCGAGCGGGTCGTAGTACCAGGAACGCTCTTCTGGCCATACGTAGATATGCCCATTCTTGACTGCGGGCAGACTCGACCAGATCGTGTCCGCTTGGAAATCGGCTGCTGTCCGTTCGTTTGAGGTCATAATAATATAGTCGCCTGCATATTTCTCCAACAATTCGGCTGATATTTCAGCCCACTGCTTCTCCATAATCTCATCCGCAATTCCGGCTGGAGGCTTGCGTCCCAATGCCTGATAAGTTGGCTGTCCGCCCCGGCCAAAGTTATCTCCATAAACCAAAATCCGCTTGCCAGCGTCCTCCATGATCGAAAAAGATGCATCGGCAGGAATGACGGCATCAACTTTGGCCTTGGCTGCCATAATACGACGGTCGTAATCAGCCAGCCATGCCTTGGCTTCTTTTTCTTTGCCAAAGAGAGCTCCGAAGTAGGTTAGCTCCTCATGCACATTTTTTAGTTGGCCATAGGGGATCACTAGGGTTGGAGCGATTTTGCTAAGCATCTCGTAGACATCCTTGTTGCCGGTAATAATGAGATCCGGATTCAGACTCATAATGCTTTCAGCCGAAGGCTTGCCGTACACACCACTGTCTGCGACGCCAGCCAACGCTTCCTTAAAGTAATAATTATTGAGGGTTAGTCCTGGGGCCCCTACTGGAATTACTTGCAGGGCGATCAAGCTCCCCAAGTACTCTTCTGCTACAATACGCTGCGGGTGAACCGGGACTTCGATGTCACCGTTAACGGTAGAGATCGTTTTGATCTTCGCTTCTTTAGGTTCGACCGCTGTATCAGAACCTGATACCGTGCTGCTTGTCCCGCTTTCTGCCTGTTTCGTTCCACCAGCGTCACTATTTGATGACGACGTGTTACCGCAACCCGATAGTACGAGTCCTGTAAGAAACACAACTGATAAGATAAAAGCCAGGAAGCGTCTGCTGCCTTGCTGTTTAGTACGCAATGTAAATCCCCCTTTTGTATAAGTGATAATGATTATCATTATAACTTTACAACGGAGCAAGCGAATAGGCTATGCCTTAAAATGATATATCACTTTGTATTATTGTGATGTGTGCCACCAAGCACCTGTACTAGTTCGTGAAGCTGGGCAAGCGAGGAAAGTGGATCATACCCATAGAACAATTCTGCATCGTTTAATATGTACACCTGTTTCTGCTGTACAGCCTCTAGAACCTTCCATCTTGCCGACTCAAATAACTTATGTATCTGCTGCTGACCGTCCGCGCATGACGGCAGATCCGTTATAAAGATGTAGTCAGCAGGATAATTTGCTATAGCTTCTATTGTGGCCTCGACAAATCCTTTTGAAGCTATCCCTTCTTCCATCAGCTGTTCTGGCATACGAAAGCCCAAATCATCGTAGAGAATTTGACATCCTCTTCCGTAGCTGCTGCTAAAGCAATAGGCTGCGTTCTGACATACCTCCCATACGATAGCCGTACCCCGATCGCCTAGTTGGCGATCCAGTTGCTCGTTAATGCTGCTGACGAGATCGTCATATCGCAGCAGCCACTCTTCTGCGTGCTCTCGCCGTTCGACAATATCGGCTAGAAGACGGAACTGGTCGCGCCAACTCATCGTCATAAATGGTAATTCCACCACCGGGGCCAAGGGCAGTAAGCTCTTGTTCTCCACTGCAGTGTTATAACTAATGATCACATCTGGGTGTGAAGAGGCTACTGCTTCATAATAAGCGGCTGGTGTACTGACATAAGGATCCAGCATCTGTATCTTTCCCGGGGTGTTCTGCCGCCGTTCCAACCAGGGTGTATAGACACCAATCTCCGGGGTAATGCCTAGCGCCAGCAGACTAGCCGTATGATTCAGATTTAAAGCTGCGATACGCTTCTTCTTACGCTGATAATGTGTAGGGGAGAGTCCGACAGACTCTTTGAACTTCCGACTTAGGTAGGCCCCTTCTTTATATCCGACCTCCTGTGCCAGCACATGTAAGTTAGATATCCCGGTCAATAGCTGGCGCTGCGCACTTCGTATCCGAAGCAAGGTTAAGTAGGCATTAAAGGTACGACCCGTATACTTACGAAACATACGTGAAAAATGTTCAGGGCTTACGTCTGACCTATCTGCCATCTGCTCTCGCGTCAACTCCTCCCGATAGTGGGCCTCCATGTAACACAATGCTTGTTCAATCCATGAGTTGGAGGGTTCCTGTCTAGATGTTAACTCCTTGTGCAATTCCGTCAGCAGCTCTGTAAAAATCTGCTGCAATCTGAACGGCCCTCCCAGCTGCGGCTCCCTCCAAATGATTTCTAACTCTCCAGCTAGCCTCATGATGGCAGCTGGACAGCGATGTATCGGCACGGAATGATCCAATCCTCGCGTGCCAGAGGCATCATTGGAGATACAACAGTACTCTATTACAATACCGCGCAGCGTGGCGCCGGGCTGCCAGTATAGATGAGGCTGAGGCGCGGCATCACCAAGAAACACGCTGCCTCTGGACATTTGGTGTTCATGCCCATTAACACATAGTGTCCCTGTCCCGCCCCACACGATGATCATGCAGGCATCGTGCTGCACTTCATCCTGATTGCCGCAAAGGCTGATAGCATTCAATTTTTCCACTCGGATCGGCATATAAAAGCAGTGCGCAGCCGCAGACAATCTCGTGTTCGTAGTAGCAGACGTAAGCATCGTTCTATCTCCTGATGGGGTACAAATTTTTTAACCTTATAATTGGTTTATCATTCTATTTTCCATTGGCTAAAGCATCAGAGCTTAGTTTGAGTTGTCAGCCAGTCAGCAAGTTCCTCCATCTGCGATAGCAGTGCGATCGGGTCTTTGAACCAAGAGCGCTCCTCATTCCAAATGTAAACATGTCCTTTCTGGAATGCCTCTAGTTTCCCCCATATCGGATCAGCCTTGTATTGTTCTAAAGTCTTAGAGCTGGTCAACACAATGTAATCCCCAGCACTTTCAGCTAACAACTCTTTGGACAATAAAGTGTAATTAGACTTCATGATCTTGGAAGAGACTCCTGTTGGGGGCTTACGCCCAAATGATTGGTATATAGCTCTACTGCCCCTACCAGCATCACCTCCGAATATGTAAACCTCCTTTCCCTGATCCTCCAATATCGTAAAGGTTGCTTCCTGCGGGACAGCCTTGTCCACCTTTGCTTTGGCAGCAGCCACGCGCGCATCATAATCGGCAAGCCAGGCAGACGCTTTATCCTGCAAGCCAAGCAGTTCTCCGAAATAGGTCACTTCTTCATAAATCGAATGAAGTTGGCCGAACGGCACACTGACAGTAGGGGCTACTTTGCTATACTTTTCAACCTGTTCTTCTTTCGTAGATAACGTAATAATGAGATCGGGTTCCAGTTCCATTATTTTTTCGATTGAAGGTGGATCGCCCACATTCTCAACCCCCACAAGCTTATCTTTAATGTAAGGGTTCTGCATAATCCATTCTGATGATCCAACGGGAGTCACCCCAAGTGCTACCAAGCTGCCCAGATAATCTACCGCAACGATGCGCTGAGGCTTCACCGGAACGACCACATCTCCAAACAAACTCGAAACGGTCTTCGTTGTTCCATCTCCAACTGAGCCTTGGTGGCCACTAGACGTCAGGCTCTTGTTCCCTGCACCTGCAGGATGAACCTCTGTCTGCGTCGGATTACCCGCTTCTGCTGAGCTCCCTCCATTTGTCATATTACCACTCGTACCACAAGCACTAAGCAGCAGTGTCAGACACAGCAGAAAAGTAACTGCCATCGATGCTCTAGATCTTCTGTTTATGTACATCGTTAAATCCCCCTCTGTTTTATACTGATAACGATTATCATCATTAGCAATATATCGTCGGACGCCGTATTTCACAATGGGGATTTGTAACGTCTTCTTTGCACGAAGTTGTACATTTTCAGGAATGCGATTGCGATCTTTGTACTTGCCGGGAGCTACACCTGTGTACTTTTTGAACATCCGATTGAAATAAAAAAAGTCCGTATATCCCACGCTAAGCGCCACTTCTTGTAAAGAAGCGTCTGTCGTAAGCAGAAGTTCCTGTGCCTTTTCCATTCTGATTTGAATGAGAAACTGGATAGGGCTCTTTCCCATTTGATCCTTGAACTTCCGAGATAAATATTGTGGGCTGTAGTTAAGGATATCTGCCATATTTTCAACCGTCATGGTGTCCTGATAATGCTCCATCATGTAACGAATCACCTGCTCAGACAGATCAGGGGTATGTGTATCGGCACTTTGATACTTGATTTGCCATAACCAATCATAAATAAACTGATAAAATAACGACTTGGCGTGCAGTTTACCTAATGACTCAGGTTGCTGCCAGTTCTCATACATCCGCCTTACTTTCTCCAGCAAGTTGCCAGGGTACGGTGCCTTGCATACATAACACTGCTGAAATGGGTTATTTTTTGTCAGCAACAGCTGCTGCTCTAGTCGATGCGGATGAAGCAAAGCCGCTTTATACAGGATCAAATATCCTTCAAATAGGTCTCCTGCAACTATATTCAGAGAGATCCCTTTGCCCGCATGCAGCACATGGAAATGATGAACGAGATGAACTTGACCCTCCAGCCAAACCTGGGCTTCGCCCCGTATCGTACATATAAATGCACTAGAAGGAAGTCGATAATCAGTTAAATCGTCGTTTAGCTCCATCATGATATGACGTACATCTATAAGATGAATTACAGCCTGATTCCATAATTCAATATGATCATCTACATTCATCTACACTCGCTCCACCCTTTCTTATCATGTTACTTATCGTTCTAGAACCTGCATGTTCCTTCACTACAACTCCACTTATTATAAATGATAAACATTCTCACTCATAGCAAGAATATCCTACTCTACAAAAAAGAGCCCCATAATATTTATGGGACCCATAGAAAGAAGCCTGCCTACCAGAAGTACTGGCGGAAAAGCTTGATTACGTATTTCTTTTGACTAGGTATAAGGGTGGTACTCCTAAGTGAGGCATCCTTTCAATAACAAAGAGAGCTCACAGCAGTAAAAGCTTTCATCCATGTTTATTTCTGATATACGGCCGCTAGCTCCGACCGGATAACTAAGGTTAACGTTCGAAGCTCACCGGCTGCAGCTGATCGAATATCTGCATCGCTGCTGTCCGACTTCAACAGTTCTCGGTCTACAAGGTTGCCTTGCTCTATAATGACCCAGTTGTCAGCTAGTGTTGCACCTAGCAATCGGAGCTGTTCATTGTTCAGCCGGACTTGCTCCAGCCGCCCCGTAAACACTTCGAAATCCACCTTAGGCTCAAGGCCAAATCGTTCTTGCAACCATAGCTGCACCCCACCTGGGGTGTTGAACTTCATTTGATACCCATAGCGGACGGCGTCCTCCAACCGCTCATGATGGACACGAGCATAAATCACAAACTCGTCGTAGCTGTAATATTGAGCAGCAGCAACCTGTAAGGGGACTGTGTCACCTGTTGTAATACAAGCAAGTAGGACAGCGTCGGTGATGTTGAAGCGCCGTGCCCGCTCTAGCAAAATAGCGGTATGCTGCGAAAGTTTGATATTGGGGTTCATCTGATCCATTCTCCTTTTGGCCTTGCTGCTTTATTGTTAAGATTACTCATGCAAATGACAGGCCGTATAATGACCCGGGGCGATACGTTTAAGAACAGGCTCTTCTTCACCGCATCGGCGGGAAGCGTATGGGCACCGGGATCGGAACTTGCAGCCTATAGCAGAATCGATTGGACTTGGCAATTCACCTTGCAGCAGCCGATCGGTTGGCATTAAGACTTTCGGGTCCGGGATTGGAATTGCTGCAAGAAGCGCCTCGGTATAAGGATGGGCGGGATGAGTATACAATTCCTCACTAAAGGAGACTTCCACAAGCTTGCCCATATACATAACCCCGATGCGATTCGAAATATGGCGTACCATTGACAGATCATGTGCAATAAACAAATAGGTCAATCCCAATTCATGCTGAAGATCCTCCAGCATGTTGACCACCTGAGCCTGCACAGATACATCCAGTGCCGAAATCGGCTCGTCACACATCACAAACTCAGGACCCGAAGCAATAGATCTTGCAATGCTGATGCGCTGCCTCTGCCCCCCACTGAATTCGTGGGGATAACGATCCGCATGCTCACGCTTTAACCCGACTCTTTCCAACAGCTCGATAACTCGGTCGCGTCGATTGGATCGGCTGGAACCACCGTGAATCTCTAGTGGTTCACTAATGAGTTCCAACACGTTCATGCCCGGATTCAACGAAGAATATGGGTCTTGAAAGATAGCTTGCATTTTCTGTCGATAAGGCTTGAGCTGCTTCTCGTTCATTGGAGCCAAGTCGACCCCCTCATAGCGGATCTCGCCGGAGGTGACATCAAAGAGTCGAATGACACTACGCCCAGTCGTTGACTTTCCGCAACCCGACTCTCCCACGAGGCCAAATGTTTCCCCCCGATGAATATGGAAGCTGACATCGTCAACTGCTTTAAGCACCTTCGTTGTTCTCCCGAACAAAGACTTCTCAACGGTAAAGTGCTTCGCTAATCTACTAACTTCCAATAAAGGTATCTTGCCTGTCCTCGCTTGCCCACGTCCATCCAACATGCTGTTATCGCTCACTGCATTCCCTCCTGGCGTTCGCTATGTCGTACCGCCGCAAGCCAGCAGAGCGATCGGTGCCCTGGCTTCAATTCTACATATGGTGGTAGTATTAGGCACTCACCTGACGCATGTGGACATCTCTCCATGAATGGACAACCTGGAGGCGGATTAAGCAAGTTCGGCGGCGAGCCTTCAATAGGAACCAGACGCTCACGCTTTCCCTCGCGCATTCTCGGTATCGATCGTAACAGCCCTTGTGTGTAAGGGTGCTGCGGTGCCCCGAAGATGTCCTCCACTGTTCCCTCTTCCATAATCAGGCCACCATACATCACGATAACCCGTGAGCACACTTGTGCGACCACACCCAGATCATGCGTAATCAGCAGTACCGATGTTCCCGTTGTCTTGCACAGCTTTGTTACCAATGCAAGAATCTGCGCCTGAATAGTCACATCAAGCGCGGTTGTTGGCTCGTCCGCGACAAGCAAGTCTGGCTTGCAGGACAAGGCCATGGCAATCATAACCCGCTGACGCATCCCACCGCTGAACTCGTGCGGATACTGATCGATTCTAATCTCTGGCGAGGGAATGCCGACTTCCCTTAGCCATTCAATAGCTTCCCGACGTGCATCCCGTCTGCTCAACCTTTGATGGCGCCTCAGCACCTCAGTTAACTGCGCGCCTATCGTCAACACCGGATTAAGCGACGTCATCGGGTCCTGAAAGATCATGGCCACCTGATTACCACGGATTTTACGCAGCTTCTCTTCTGGCAAGCCAAGCAAATCCACTCCCCGCAGCTTCGATTGACCACCAACGATCTGACCGGAAGGCGGCATTAGGCGTAAGAGCGATTTGGCAGTGACACTCTTGCCGCTCCCTGATTCGCCTACAATGCCAATCAGCTCCCCCTCGTTGATCGAAAAGCTGACTCCCCTGACAGCCTGCACCTCGCCCTCACGAGTAAAAAAGGAGGTCCGCAATTGATGGACAGACAATAACTCAGTCATGGTCCTCACTCCATTAGTCATATTTATCGCCGGTTCACTTTCGGTTCAAAAGCGGCGCGAAACACATCTCCCAAATAGTTAAAGGCTAGCACTGTCGTTAAAATAAGCAGTCCTGGGAACAAAGCAAGCGTTGGATTTTCCCCGATATAACCCTTGGCGTTGTTTAGCATGCTGCCCCAAGAAGCATCTGGTGGACTAATGCCAAGTCCGAGGAAGCTGAGTGCCGATTCCATCATAATAACACCTGCAATATTAAGCGTAGCAGCGACCACAATTGTCGGCACAATACTCGGAATAATATGACGTAAAATAATACGGAAGGCGCTTTGTCCCGATACACGCGCGTACAGCACATACTCCCGTTCTTTCACTGAAATTGTCTCCGCCCTCACGATGCGCGAGATCGACATCCAGCTTAACAAGCCAATAATGAGCACAATTGTGACCACTCCTGGCTTCAAGTAAGCATTTAATATGAGCATGAGGAAGAAGGAAGGCAGCGACATCCCAATATCTATACTTCTCATCAGCAACGTGTCCAGCTTGCCGCCAAAATACCCGCTAATTGCCCCAATTATAGTCCCGATCGTAACCGACACCAGCATGGCGAGTATACCAACGCTCAGCGAGACTCTGGCACCATATAAAGCTCGTGCAAAGTAATCGCGGCCGTTATCATCCGTGCCAAACCAATGCTGTCCGCTTGGAGGCAGCAGCCTTTCATTCAGATGAATGGTATTGGGGTCGTGCGGCGCAAGTGGCGCAGCAAGCGCGGCCAACACATATACCCCTAGCATAATCAAGGCGATCAGAGCCGACTTTTGTGTCCTTAGCTGACTAACAAGCAGTGTCCATCTCATTCGGTTCATCTTGTTCACCTCATCGATTTAATTCGGGGATCAACCACACCGTACATCATGTCGGCCAGCAAATTGCCGAAAATAAGCAGGAACGACGACATCATCGTGATCCCCATAATCATCGGATAATCAAGACCAAAGACGGCATTGATACCAAGCGAACCCATACCAGGCCACGAGAAGATACTTTCCACAATAAAAGCGCCTGTCATAATCTCCGGCAGTGACAATCCTAAAATAGTAATAACCGGAAGAAGCACATTACGTAGTACATGTCGGAACAAAATAATCGTGCTTGTAGATCCGTAAGCATATTGGATATGCACATAGTCTTCTTCCAGTTGGCTAATTGTGCTTGAACGAATGTAACGCATAAATACAGCGATGCTCGTAATACTCAGCACGAGACATGGCATAACACCATGCAGGACCACATCCCAGGCAGAATTTACGCCGATGGTCCGCATCCCTAGGCTAGGCAGCCAATGAAGCTGAATCGAAAACACATAAATAAGAATCATAGCAAACCATAAACCAGGCAGTGATATTCCAATGTAAGATAAGAAGCTGAGCGCACGGTCTATCGGCTTATTTTTATTCAGTGCAGCGACTAATCCAAGCGTAATGCCAATAATTAACGAGAGCACCAAAGAGGAACCCATCAGCCCGAGCGTTGCTGGAATACGTTCTACTATAAGATCAAGCACAGGTCTATGATTGATCAGGGAATAGCCTAGATTACCTGTCAAAACATTTTGCAGCCAATACACGTATTGCAAATACAAAGGCTGATCTAGTCCCATGCTGGCTCTAATTCGGTCTATATCCTCGGGACTCATGTTTGGCGTGACAAACGACATGACAGGATCACCGGGAGCCAGTCGAATGAGCGCAAATGAGACTATTGAGATAAACAGAAGCATCGGAATAAGCTGAAGCAATCGTCGTAGTACATACTTTTTCAACTGTTACTCCTTCTGGACAGCGCTCCCTTCGCCCATCCGTTGTAGTCTTATTTCTGCTTGTATAGCTTGGCAAAATCATCAAACATCACTACGGGTTTCGCTCCAGCTTCTTCTATGCCAGCAAATCGGGAGTCAACGGCTATAATGGACTTTCCATAAGCTATTGGATAAGTGGTGATTTCCTGTGCTGACAACTCTTGAATTTGCCCATACAATTGTTCCCGTTTGGCGCTATCCGTCTCAACCGCTGCCTGCTGCCACCATTGATCGAACTGCTCATTTTTGTAGTGCGAATAATTGTAAGCCGCATCGCTTAAGTACAGCACTTTATAAGCGTCAGGCTCAAACCCCATACTGTAGCCACCAAAGGACATGTCATAGTCCGTATTGTCTTTGTTTAGCGCCTTCTTGCCAAGAGCCGCTCCATCCAGTGGAATGAGCTCTACCTGAATACCAACCTCTTTTAGTTTCTGTTGAAGGTAAAGCGCCATGTTGGTTTCCGGGGTGCTCGCGCTAAAGTAGGCAAATCGGATCTTGAGTCCTTCCGCTCCAGCCGCTTTCAGCAATGCCTTCGACTTGTCAGGATCATAATGGTAAGCTGGTAGCTCTTTCTTTATATACAAGGTGTCAGGCGAAAAAATAGATGGTGCCGGTTCTGCAAACTCCGTTGAGGAGAAGCCCGCTTGAATCAGTTCTTGCTTATCAAGCGCGTGCACGATGGCTTGACGCACTTCCTTCTGTTTCATAATGTCAATGTTCATGTTAAATACCATGGTGGTTACGCCACCCGACGGGAACATCAATAGATTCACGTTGCCCGCAGCTTTTACTTTGGCATAATCCTGCGGTTCAACACGCAGCATGTTAAGCTCGCCGTTCTGTAGCGCAAGCACAGCCGAATTATTTTCCTTGGCAATACGATATGTAATCGAATCTAGCTTGGATTTCTCGGCGAAATAAGTGTCCGCACGTTCCACAAGGACATATTCACCTGAGCGGTACTCTTTAAATTTGAATGGCCCTGAGCCGACAGGATTATAATTCTTCTCGCTCTTCTCCAAATCTGCTTCACCCTCGAATATATGCTTCGGAATTGGAATGATCTGGACAAGCGAGCTTTCAAACGCAGCCGATGCCTGCGGCAGCACAAACTCAATTGTTCGCTCGTCGATTTTGTTCACACTAATTGGCTTGCCGTCAAGAACAAACGAGCTGCGAAAATAGCTATGCTGCTTCTCATCCAGTATGCTGTTAAATGTAAATAGAACATCTTCCGTAGTTAACGGCTGTCCGTCATGCCAGACTAGTCCTGCACGCAGCTTCAGCGTGAATTTCTTTAAATCTTTCGAAGCGGCCAAACTTTCGGCCAATACGAATTTCTTCTCTCCGTTGTTGACGCTCAATAATGGTGCATACAATGCGTTATTAATCGTGAGTGACATACTGTCACCTGCATAGATCGGGTTAAATGTCTTCGGATCATCCTTAATCGCGATAATCAGGTTACCTCCCTCTCCCGACAAGCCTCCTCTATCATCAGTAACGACTTGATATGAACTGCAGGCACCGGCGAACAACGACACCAAAAGAAGAACAACAGCGCTTAGACTTCTTTTTCTCAACATAAACCTGCCTCCCTAACATTTAGTGGACCTAGATATGCACAGCATGATGGCTTAATACGCTAACTCAACATTTTAATTCTTATAATATTTATTTGTTTACTTGGTTATCTAGTTAAAAAAATTTGCACCCCCACTTCTACTGTCTGTGTTATTCCGTTTTTTCTTTAAGCACTTTTTCAAGCAATTGATCAAGCTTATTTAAGCCTATCAGGATATCGTTTAGATCCTCTCGGGATGAATGTTTGACAAACAGCTGCTGAAAATCGCTGACATTGGCCTTAATACCTCGCATTCGCTCTTGTGCTTTATCGGTTAGCTCAATCTTGACCACCCGCTGGTCATCCTTCATTCGGACCCTGCTAACCAGTTCCATATTCTCCAGTCGGGAACATACCGCAGACACATTACTATCTACCATATTCAGTACAGCGCCAATATCTCCTACTCTTAAAGGTCCTTCATTCTCTAGCAGCAGCAAAATGTTGATAGAAGGGCCAGTAAGATTCTGTGGTGAATAGAATTGATTGACGATCTTCGAGTGTTTAGTATCTATGACGCGTAGCAAACCACCAATTTGTACACAGGATTCAATGGGATCCATAAGTTCTCCTAGCTTGTCCGATATTTATTTATCGCAATAAATATTTCTACAATAATTAAATAGTAAACGGTTACGATTTCGCCGTCAATCATTTTCTGGAAATTTTTTTATTCCGATATCTTGCCGCCGCAATGCAACAAAAGGTCGCCTGCCTGGCAGGCTCTCATTCTTTTTCAAACTTTGAAAGTAATGACACCTTCACATATCAATGCATCCTTCGTAATAACATGAATACTGGAAACACCTCGTGCTGATTAGTTCACTATCCTCATTCTGACTGTGATAAGATGCACGTATCGCGTACAGAGATATTTTTCTTAGGAGGTTAGCTTATGAGCAAGCTTATGAAAGCATACTACGAGGCAAGCTGCAAACCTGCCTTGCTGATGTTTGCTTTGGCCTTATTGGCTCTCGTTTATCTCAACGCAGTTGATGGGCCCTATTCCATTGTCCGATTTAAACAGCTCCATGCAGGGCTTCCTCTGCTCGATCTTTTGTGGAACTACTCACCGAATCAAGTGTATGAAATGTTAAGTGGTTATGGTGAGCAAGGCAGAAACGATTACATAGCTAATCTAGCCGTCGTCGATATTTTGCTTCCCATTCTGTACGGATTAGGTATGGGGCTGTTGATGGCATGTCTAATCCGCAGATCCGTGCCCCAATTATTTGGATTACGACATCTCTCTTTACTGCCACTTGTTGCAGCAATAGCTGATTATGGCGAGAATATAACCATAGCGGTCATGCTGCAAGCTTACCCGGATCGAATCGACACTCTCGCTGTTACAGCCAACATCTTCACCATGATCAAAACCTCGGTATCATTAGTGAGTCTGGGTTTAATCGTGCTGTTTACTATTATTGCCCTGATCACACGACTGCTGTCCCGATCACGGAACTGAGGGACCTACTGCGTGTCATTCGGCAGCAAGTAACGATGCCGAATGATTGCTTCATACCTGCCTACAGCTATTCAAGGAGAGGCTCGTATTGTATACATAGACGATGCACGCTCATAGAAACTTCCACTGACGTGGAGTAATGGATACTGCTGCAATATCGTAGCTCGAACAAAGTTAGCTAACCTTGGTTATAAACATAGGTCAGCCCCCATCTACAAAGGTGGGGGCTGAGATTAGTTGTATTTGCACAGCAAATAATTAAATTAGATTTATCCCTATTCTCAATGCCTCTCTTTTTATTGGCGTCTGTTTTAATAATAAAAGCAAATTCCTGTACCTTGTCTTCCCATTTGTAACGCACCCGTGCTGATATTCAATTTCGCTGCTATACCAATACCGTTCATCTGAACTCCTTCCATAAACCTTCAAAATGATAATTAAACCATATGACGGGTTTTTATTATTAAATACTGTATGACAAGGATAAATTCGATTAAACTCTAGCATTTGCACTAATGATGTACGATAAGGGAGTAGGCGGATTTCACTAAAGAAATTGTAATTAAGCATGAGATTATTCGAAGCGTGGAGGCTGATCACTTGTCAACAAATCGGATTGGTGGAGCGATTCCTATCTTCCCTTGCAGGTCCATCGACGAACAGTTGGATTTCTATCAAGCACTGGGTTTTAAACTGACTTATCGGCAGGCCAAACCAAACCTATACGCTAGCGTCCAACACCGCATCATGGAATTACACTTTTTTGTTTTGAAACAATTGGAGCCATCCAACTCATACAGCATGTGCTATGTAAGCGTTCCCGATGTGGATGCCATATACAAAGAATTCTGCGAAAATCTAAAAAAGACTTATCAGAAAGTCCCCTCAAAGGGATTTCCCAGAATCACCAGGCTCAACAATCTTACAGAAGACCGCAGATTTAATCTTATCGATCCTGCCGGTAATCGCTTGCTGATTGGTCAGAAACATGCCTCTCCTGAGCCTATCCAGAGCGATCAATACGTTGTGCCTCACCCGTCAAGATTTACAAAAGCATTTGAATCTGCGTACCGATTGGCATATGCCAAAGACGAACCCGCAGAAGCAGCCAGAGTACTTGATCTTGTTTTTTCAAAAGCCGGAGAAGTATCAGCTGAGCTTCGTTACAAAGCTTATGTATTACGAGCAGATATCGCTATTTCAATGGATGAGCTAAATCTTGCGATGACTTTTATTAAAGAAGCAGGGAACTTAGCGTTATCTGATCAAGAGATAAAAGAAGTGATGGAAACGACCCAACGATTAGCCGAACTTAAAATGACTTTAGGGCAAACCTAATCTTCTTAGGTACCCCTGTGGCTGGATTAACCCGACGAAATCGCCAACAATGGGTATGAGAGCTCAACATACGAAGGCTGCTAGCATATTTGCAGCCACACTAAAAGAAACGGGTACGATAGCTCATAGAGAACAGGCTGCCGCAAAATCGGCAGCCTGTTCCGTAATTATAATAGCGAGTTTTCGAACTTCACTTCCGGAAAGCGACTATCCGGTCCTTTCATTTAAGATTCTGCCTTGGTCGAATTCGCTTTCCGAGTTCATAAACAAACACGGCTTACGCAGACCCTCTCCCTAATGTCGATTCAAAAAGAGTTCAGTTGCGAAACCATTTATAAAGTTAAATTGTCAATACAAACTCCATGGCTAATCGTTCTTTCTCCGCAATGTCGACTAGAAGCTCGGATGCAAGTCTTAGTTCCTGTTGATTTCCGGTTCTTCCCGCATTATCAATTGATGCCGAAACACCCTTCCACATCGGCGCGATTTCCGCAAACAGAATGTATGCCTGCTCTAATTTAGAGTCACCGAACAAATTCACGCATTCTTTTAGGAAATCTCTATACAGGTTTCGAAATAAGGCGCCGCCGGTTCCCGCCTTTTCCATCAATAAAGCAGTCAAACACAGATCTTTCTCTAAATCCTTGCTTCTAGAAGGCCAATTCAGGATTTCGCCGCTCATTTTTTTGATTCCTTTATTGCCCATATTGCGGATAGGTGGATTCAAATAGTTATGAGCATTGTTGATAAGGGATGATCGTATGGCGGGTACAAGCGGCGGAAGGGTATCCGTTTGCTCGATCGTAAAGGAGCGATTCTTGGAGCTCATGGGCCCCTTTGCGTTTCTTGCCATAGACAAATTCGACAATCGCGTTTTCACGAGTCCGCCTTGTTGGCTTGTATCTGCCATATAGGCATATTCGTCATCCATGCCATATATCACCGCATAGTGGGCTGCAAAGTGAATTTTGTTTGTAAAGTAATCTAAATAATACGAATCTAGTTTAAGCCCTACAGGAATTCCACGGTCTATGCAGCTTTGCACGTTCTGCCATGCTTTTGTAACAGACGAGGTTTCTTGCACCCTGATACTCAAATTGAGTCGGGAGGCTATGCAAGCAGACAGTTCATCAGGCTTTGCTCTACCCCCGATAAAAGGAAAGTCCATCCCCTTCGAATCCCAATAAATGAATCCCAAACCTTCCCCAATACCGAATAACATTGGCTCCGATAATCGAACACCTTCATGCTGAAGGAGATTGCCCATCGCTGTCGTCTCGCAGTGTTCTCCCCGAAAAAGAGCAAAATCTTCAATTATCATGGGCATGTACCTCCAGTTCCCCTGTTAGTTCACTGATCAGATTTGCGACAAATGTCTTTTCGTTCTCGATGAGACTCATCGGGTGAAGAAAAAGAGACCTAACGTGCAATGGCAATTGATTGCCGCCTTGCGATTCATATTTCTGACCTAAGTTCCTCAATGTCTCCTCTAGAAGGTTCTGTCGCTTCCGTAAAGCTTCCACAGCTTCATTTTTTTCGATAAAAGGGAGGGCCGCCAGTCCAAGATCGAAACGGTTATCCCGTTCCCGCGCAGAAGCTAGGCTTACGATGATTTCATTCCTTAATGCTTCTATCCCCGCTTCCATCATGACATAAGTAGACGGCACAGGTCCTTTGCCAGACTTATGGACGGAATCTTCGGATTGGATCAGTCCTTTGTCTTTCAGTTTCTGCAATCCGACGTAAATTGAAGTCGTACCTATATTCGCCCATTCCCTGTAGCCTCTAAGTTCTATTAACTTATTGATTTGATACCCCGACGCTTGTTTGGATTCCGCAATAATTTGCAGCAACATAAATTCCACGTTGGAAAGAGATTTCATTGCTTATGTCCTCTTCTTATTATATTTCATGCATGTAATATAACACTAGTGAAATATAAAATCAAGAAGATCTACCCTAGCATGACGGTCCGACTCTTGCTCCCAAGCCAAAGACACCGCGCACGTTTGTGGAAAGATATACTGGACGAGCTTTTCAACAGTAACCTGCCTCAATTGTAGAACCATGGCTGGCTCTGTGCCTGCTACAACAGCTTTCTCCGGTTTCTTGTTTGCAAGCTGTTGAACAAGAAAGCCCAAAGAGGGCCGCAACAGTCCGCCTCACGGTACCCTGTCGCAGCCCTCCAATCCGCGTCAGACGCGGCCTCAGCTTTTACTCTTCCCCTGTCGCAATCGGATTCTCGCTATACGAAATCCAATCGCTCCAGCTTCCTGCGTACAGCTTGGCGTTCGTATACCCCGCTTGCCATAGCGCTAGCACGTTCGGGCAGGCCGTGACGCCTGAGCCGCAGTAGACGATCACCTCATCTGCATCTCCTACGATGCTGCTCCAACGAGCTTGCTGCTCAGCCGCGGACCGCCAGCGCCCCGCTTCATCTAAGCTCTGCTGCCAGAACGTATTTACTGCACCAGGAATATGTCCGGCTTTCGGGTCTATCGGCTCTACTTCCCCGCGATAGCGGGGCGATTCGCGCGAATCTATGAGTCTTACGCGCGGGTTCCCCAGCTTGGACGCCACTTCTTCCATACTCGCTACAAGATGATCGCGTACACGGGGTGTGTAGATGCTCGTTTCTTTCGAACTTACTACTCCAGCGAGCCTATTATCGAATACGCTCCCCACTTCCTCCTGCTCCAGGGGGTAACCCTCCTGCTCCCAAGCCTGGATACCACCATCAAGCAGCAGAACTTCGCCCTCATGTCCCAGCCATTGCAGCAGCCACCATAAACGACTGGCGTTAGCACCGCCTTGTGCGTCATAAGCTACAACCACACTCTCGTGTGTAATACCAGCTTCTGTTAGCCGCTGCGCCAGCACCTGCGGCTGCGGCAATGGATGGCGACCACCATGCTCCGCTTTTGGCGATGACAAATCCCTGTCCAAGTCGAAATAAACGGCGCCAGGAATATGTCCCTCCTTATATGCTGCTTGTCCTCGTTCTGGCTCCATCAGCCAGAAGCGGCAGTCCACAATCGCTAATGTACTTGCTGTGATCTGCTGCTTGCGTTCTCCATCCATTTGGCCTGTTATTCTTTTGTAAAGTTCCTCTGCGCGTATGATCGGTGATAATAATGACATCCTCATATCCCCTTCCCATGCCCTACTTATGGCCTTCACACTTGATACCAGATTTGTTAGGTTAGCTGCTTGTATAGAAAGATTCTACTGTAATCCTATAGCACACTCATTTCAAAAAAAGAAATATACCGTATGCCTGCTGATCATCGTATCATTGCACTACTGAAAAACAGCATCCATGCGCCATAAAGATGATCATTTGCTACATCCGATCACCTAATTTATCTTATTACACAAATTATTTATAAGTCCTGACTAACTACTCCATTAGTCTACCAACTGCACCCTAGCAATGACCTCATTTTCTTTCATTACTTCAATAACATGAAATTGCCGATCATGCTGCGCGCTGCCGCTTCCGATAAATAAAATATTTTCCTGCCCTAGTCCATAAAACAAATCGTCTGCCAGCGCTTCCAACACCTCGCTGCGCTCCTCTGTACTCATCGCCTGCCAATCCCCCGATTCCATATCAAAAAAGGAATAGCTATCTGGAATCTGACCTACTGCTGCAGCTAATTCCTGCAAAATATCTTTATAGGGTCTAGTAAAAGGCATACCCATCCATATTCACTCCTTTATACTGCATTACAAATTACTTCGTATTGTAGCATAATGCCCTTCTTACACCAATGCGAAGTCTAACTTTACAGGTACGTTCAAGCAGGACGTCTAAATTTTTGGTCCTATTTTGCCGATAAATAGGATGTTGCATCATTTTTTCGATAATGACGGTGAATACCGTCGAAAGAGAGCGCAGGAAGCATCATTATACTCATGGATGAGGTGGATGTAGAACATGGAGAAATCAACGATTATAGGCATAGTCCTCGGGCTTGCTGCTGTCCTAGTGGGGATGGTTCTGAAAGGAGCCTCTCTCACAAGTTTGTATAACCCCGCAGCGTTTATGATCATTATTGTCGGAACTGCCGCCTCCGTATTTGTGGCATTCCCACTAAACGAACTTAAAAAAGTTCCGAAGCTATTTAAGCTGTTGTTCGTCAAGCAGCATCTTGTTGATCGCGTACAGTTAATTCAACTCTTTATGGAATGGGCATCGATTACACGCCGCGAAGGATTGTTGGCGTTGGAATCCCGCATAGATGAGATTGACGACGACTTTCTACGCGGCGGCATGCGGATGATTATTGATGGCAATGACCAGGACTTTGTGCGTGACGTGCTCATGGAAGACATTCACGCAACAGAAGAACGTCACCGTGGTGGTGCACTCATCTTCTCCCAAGCAGGCATGTATGCGCCGACACTCGGGGTGTTAGGCGCGGTTATCGGCTTGATTGCCGCATTGGCGGATATGTCCGATATGGGTAAACTTGCCCATGCGATTGCGGCAGCTTTTATCGCTACGCTCATGGGTATTTTCACTGGTTATGTGTTATGGCATCCAATTTCCAACAAACTTAAAAGGCTCTCCCATAACGAAATTCAAATTCGATTGATGATGGTAGAAGGACTCTTATCCATTCAATCCGGTGTGTCCACGATCGCGATCAATCAGAAGCTTTCTGTCTTCTTGACGCCTGCTGAACGTAATCGGATGAATATGAAGGAGGAGGCTGTGAGTGAGTAAGAAACCACGGAAAGAGCATCACGAAGAGCATGCAGATGAATCCTGGCTCATACCGTATGCCGATCTGATGACACTGCTCCTCGCCCTATTTATTGTCCTATATGCAATGTCAGCCGTTGATGCACAGAAGTTCCAAGAGATGAGTCAAGCCTTTAGCACTGCTCTTAACAGCGGCGGCGCAGGCAATGGCATTCTGGATAATAACGCCGTTATTCCTCAAGGCGGACGCAAACCAGAGGAACAAAGTGAGGAGAAGGATCGTAAATTCGAGACTGCTGCTGATAAAGCGCAAGAGCGCTTTGCACTCCAAGCTAAGCAAGAACAAAAGCAGTTAGAAGAACTGCAGAACAAGGTTAACGATTACATTTCCAAAAATGGTCTTACAGATCAATTAAATACAAAGCTGAATCATTCCGAGCTTAAGATAACGATTAACGACAGTGCCTTATTTGATTCCGGGAAGTCGGATCTGAAGTCGGGTGCAAAGCAGCTAGCCTTAACGATTGGTGATATGATCAAACAATATACCGGCTATCAGATCGTGATCAGCGGACACACCGATAACGTCCCGATCAAGAACAGCAAGTATGAATCGAACTGGGATTTAAGTTCAGCACGTGCGCTTAACTTTATGAAGATTGTGCTTGGGCGATCTGGTCTTGATCCGAAGTTATTCCAAGCTGTAGGTATGGGAGAGTATCATCCTGTCTCATCCAACAATACCAATACGGGCCGGGCACAGAACCGCCGTGTTGAGGTGTCTATTCTTAGAAAGTTCACGTCTAACAAACAACCCGCCGCAGGCTCTTAATGTCTCGGTCCACTTTAATGAATAACCAACAGAGGCTGCTTCAGCTGTAGGATACCCTACTGCGAAGCAGCCTCTGTTCTATTTGCCAATACACATTATCGAATCTTGATGTAGGCACGTTCTTCATTTATCTTATATGCTGTAACGTCCGCAGCCGGCAGCTTAATCGTAACCATAGTTCCTTCATGCAGCTTGCTCGTAATTTCCAGTGTTCCTTTATGATTATAAATGATGCGCTGACATACCATCAGGCCGAGCCCAGTCCCCTTCTCTTTATTGGTAAAGAACGGATCTCCTAATCTAGTCAAATGATCCTCAGGGATACCTATACCGTAGTCTCGAATGGTAATACGGACCTGTTCCTCCGCATATTGATCTACAGAGATGTCCATTTCCCCACCTTCAGGCATAGCCTCAATTCCATTTTTCACAATATTAATGAATACTTGTTTAAGTTGGTTTTCCTCACAAAGTACAAGTGGCACATCCTGAAACTTAGTGACAAACTCAATATTGTGCATCTGTGCATGGTTACCGAGGAACGACAATACGTCGTGCAGCACTTGACCAATATTCATCTCCTGAAAGCGAACAGCCTGTGGCTTCGATAAAATAAGAAATTCCCCTACAATCAAGTTAATCCGTTCTAACTCCGACAGCATCATGGACGTATGAACAGGATTCACTTTACTGGTCTGTAATTGTAATTGGATAAAGCCCTTTAATGTTGTGAGTGGATTACGAATCTCATGTGCTACACCCGCAGCCAATTGACCAACGGTTGTCAGCTTCTCAGATCGCCGCAGCAGTTCCTCCATACGCTTCCTGCTTGTGATGTCCCGTGTAATGCTAGCCCAGGCCATACATTGTCCTGATTCGTCCAGGATCGGTGATGTGCTCACACTGACATCCAGTATTCGACCATCCTTTGTCATACGAAGAGTCTCTTGAGCGCCTCCCGCTTTGCCACTGCTTAGGCTCTCTTCGATCTCCACATACGGCTTGCTGAGCTCAGACGGAATAGTAGGCAGCTTCTTGCCCAGCACTTCGTGCTCCTTCCATCCAAACATATCAACAAACGCCTGGTTCACCCGTTCTACATCGCCATGAAGATCCGTTACATGTATTGCATCGGTAGACTGATTAATAAAGGATTCCAAATGATGCTTCATCGCCCGATTCTCTTCATAAAGCGTTCTTAAACGTTCTGTGGACTGATAGAGATTGTCTGCCATCAGATTTATTCTGGATGCTAATACACCTAATTCATCATTACGTTTAATTCGTAAGGTCGTGTTAAACTGACCAATTGCCATCATATTTACTTTTTGTACAATATACTGTAGTGGACGGATTAAGAACCCCGCCAGGAAATAGCTCCCCACCAATACAAGTTCCAGCAGCACTAGACCAATCGCTATGCTTTGCATCAATTGCTCATGCAGTGTATCCAATAGCGGCTTGGCATCCATCACCACTGTCATGATGTACGGATTCCTACCTTCCGTAGCTGTAATATAACTTTTAACGACGGCTTCACCTTTAATATTGCTCTCAACAAATAATGAATGCCCGTCTTCTATTACTTGTGCGACTCGCTCATAGTCTTCAACTTCTGCATATTTGTAGCTGCCATACAAGATGGGCTGATCCTGCGAACGTACATATCTGATTCCGTTGACCCGCTTGGTAATGATGGGGGGCTTGCCGAATGCCTCTGGGTTAAATGCCGTTATTTCCAATACGTTCAGCTGCTTATCAATCGTCTGCTCAATAATCTTGTCTGGCTTCGTTAGTTGAAAGCTGCTCTGTATCCCGGCAGTGTCCTGAATAAACGGATTGATAATATAATTCCGTTTGCCATCGTAATAATATCCCCACTTATCAATATGGCTTGGATTAGAGGTGGAAATATCAAACGGGCCTGTCCAAAAATGCTTCTGGCCCCGCCCTTCTGCTATCCATACCTGCTTATACTCCAATAGCTGCTGAAACGCTGTAAACCAGAAGCCCCAGCCTTTTGTAGACATCCCAATCTCCGCGGGATCGGATGATCGCCGGATGACGATATCCTGGCCGTCTTCTGTCTTCTGCAACAACGATACTTGAGAAATGCCAACTTCATGACTTATCTGCTTAAGCTGTTCATTAGTAATGTCACGAATGTCGGTTGGAAGCCGACTCGCAGCGTATATAGAAGCCATGTGCAGCTTCTCTGCCAACAGGTCCTCTACAACATGGTCTGCATACTGAGACTGGCGCATGGAAATAGATATCTGTTGCGTAATGACTTCCATTCGTGCTTCCATTTCCTCTATTAACTTGTCCTTGGTTGTGTAATAATTCAGTACCATATGGAGAAGCAATACAATTAGGAGTGCGCACGAAATGGATATGGAAAGCTTGCCCTTAATGGATAATCGCATACATCACCTCTACCGTACCTGTAACGGGTTTGGCTTATTTTGGATCTAACTACATGAT
Organism: Paenibacillus sp. ACRRX; assembly: GCF_022346885.1. Lineage (GTDB taxonomy): Bacteria > Bacillota > Bacilli > Paenibacillales > Paenibacillaceae > Paenibacillus_B. The sequence continues at coordinate 10,868 of NZ_JAKRNK010000013.1, read as the reverse complement.
CATAACGAGTTCAATTGATTTTGTCTATTCATTTCCTCTACATATACACCATATTTTCCTTATCCTTCCGCAATTGATCAGTTATTGATAACACAGTTGAATTATATCGTTAAATTGCCTACAATTAAGCTAGTTTATCAACAGGTTATTCACAGATTGTGAGCAGTTATGGATAAGTTGTGTACAAATTTGTGAGTAACGCCCAACTTATCCACAGAGTTATTCACATCCTGTTAACAGCGAATATTTGTTCGAGGAATAACAGAACATGATCAATTATAAAGGAGTCTAGCATGAACCCTATCGATGACCTTACCCCCTGCTCCCCCGCTGAAGAGAGCAAGCATGAATACTGGATGCAGCAAGCAATTGCAGAGGCTCGCAAAGCGGAAGCCATTGGTGAAGTCCCAATCGGCGCTATTGTTGTACATCAAGATCAGATCATCGGAAGAGGATACAATCTTAGAGAGACGACAGCAGATTCTACCGCCCATGCAGAGATGATTGCGATCCGCGAGGCTAGCGAGCACCTCAGGGCGTGGAGACTGCTTGACTGCACCCTGTATGTAACGTTAGAGCCCTGTCCGATGTGTGCGGGAGCTATCGTGCAATCTCGCCTGCCCTATGTTGTATTTGGCACCCCTGATCCAAAGGCAGGTTGTGGAGGCACTTTGATGAACCTGATGCAGGAGCCCCGCTTTAATCATCGTGCTGAAGTGAGGGAGGGCGTGCTCCGTGAAGAATGCGCTGATCTGCTCGTTCAATTTTTTCGCCAACTCCGCAAACGGAACAAAGAACTGCCTTCACGAGATCTGGACTTAACACCAGAGCCCAGCTAACTCTCCCCTTACGTTACTGTTAGCAACGATAACATAGAAAGAGACCTGTCATCTGACAGGTCTCTTCATTATGCGGTTAGTGGTTTACATGCCGCCGCCATACATTTGCTCCAATTGGTCCATAGGAATAGCATCCTTTGGAACGCCAATCTTAAATTCTTGCTTGCCATTAATATTGCTTGTCTCCGTAGTCACACGAAGTGCTAGCTTTACATTCTCGTTAGCTTCGTTAAAGTCAAGGTTACCTACAAAAGTCTGATGTGCAGGGAAGCCATCTTTGTTGATTGCTGTCGTCACGCTCAGCTCATTTACCTTTAACGATTTCTTCATTTCTTCCAAGCCCTTTTTCAGTTCGCTATCAGAAGCTTTAAGCTCTGTTTTAGCCTTTTCTATCTCGGAAGCTTCCAATTGGAAGATTTTGCGATATTCTTCTTTAGACATCAAATCAAGCAATGCTGGAAGCGCATCTTTAACAAATGTTGTTGCTGCTTGATCAAAATTATCGTTATTAACTGCAAACTTTACAACTTGCTTTGCATCTACGCCTTCAGGCAAACCAGCATCTTTTACTGCAATATCCGTAAAGTAAGTTTTCTCATCGAATTTGCTAACCACTTCTTTGAAGAACTCATTGCCGAATTTTTGTGTTGTCTGGATGTTAGCTGAACTCATATCAAAAGACTGGCCCTGCTCTTCCGCAAGCTTCTTATAGTCGAGTTCAAGGAACTTACCGACCATCTCTTGTGGAATCATACCAGCAAGCATCGGAATGTTAGGTACTTTAACGTACATTTTCTCTTGTGTCATGGAGAATGGCAACGAGAATTTAAATGCCATATCACCTTTAATATCTACATCAAGCGTCGCTTCTACTTGAAGTGGCTCATTCTGAGCAACACCAGATATCGTTAACTCCGAATTCTTCAGCAAACCAGCCATCATTGCTGATTGTTGACCATCGAAGCTTGCTCCCGTTAATTGAAGATCATCCACTTTAACTGATGATTTGAATGCATAAGACTTCATTTCAAGCGACTTCGTATATGCCCCTTGAATGGCTTCCTTTGAACTTGTCTTGCTGCCACAGCCTGTCACAACTAAAGCAACAGCGAATAACATCACAATTGCGCCTTGGTACCATCTTTTCTTCACGATTGTCTCTCCCATCTTTTCCTTGAAAGTTCACCCATTAGATATTAACCTATATGGAGGATTTTGAAAATCCTTTAATAGCAGTTTTCTATAAAATTAGGCATCCATGCCTATACAAAACGTCCAATATTGTCGAATCCTGCTTATATAATCCCTGTTAATGGATATCTTTTTTCTTAAATCTGCCGCCTTTAACATCATGGATATTTCCGATTGCCAGAAAGGCTTGAGGGTCATGCTCCTCGACAATGGATTTCAGCTTCGCCTCTTCAAGACGTGTAATAACAGTGAAGATAACCTTTTTCTCATCGCCGGAGAATCCACCTTCACCCTTCATATAAGTTACACCACGTCCAAGACGACTTAACAGCGCATCACCAATCTCCTTATAATTATCGCTGATAACCCATACGGCCTTTGAGTCATTTAGCCCTTCAATCGTCACATCAATCATTTTAAAGGCAATATAATATGCAATTAAGGAATACATCGCTTTTTCAAAGCTAAATACAAAGCCTGCAACTAACATAATGAATAAATTAAAGAACATCACGATCTCGCCAACGGAGAAGGCTGTACGTTTGTTGAATAGAATGGCTACAATCTCAGTACCATCCAATGATCCCCCAAATCGAATAACGATACCGACCCCAATCCCCAGTATAACGCCCCCGTATACAACAGCTAAAAAGCTATTTGTAACAAAAGGAGGAACGGGATGAAGCAGAAACGTAGCTACCGACATAATACCGATCCCTAGTAAGGTGGACAATGCAAACGTCTTGCCAATTTGCTTATATCCGATAATGAGGAACGGGACATTGAGTAGAAATAAATAAAGTCCAAGCGGAGCACCTGTAACGTGGGATAAAATAATCGATATACCGGCTATTCCACCATCTGTCATTTGGTTCGGGACTAAAAATAATTCAAGACCCACGGCCATCATAACAGCACCAAGCGTAATAAAAATGATGCGCATCGCCAAGTTGCCCAAGCTCATCTTGGTATGCTTGACAGGCTTAAAGTTAGCCTGATTGATATCCATTGAAGTCTTCTCATCAATGGTATTTGCGTCTAGATCAGACAAGTTCTCTCACTCCTTCTGTCTATTCTTATCTTTATTATACCGGATATGTGAGCAAAGACATAGAATTCAATATTTTTGCACTAAAAAAGCCTCGCTCCAGTAGCCCTTTCCTCTTGTTGAGAAAGGGCTACTGAAGGAGACTTATTAGAATCGTAAAGACTCATTATTATAATGAAATTCAATTTTAAATGTTAACCTTGCGGATTGTTGTGACTCACATGGTTTTTACTTTTTACTTTCTTTGATCCTGACAATGGCTCCTGCTGCGCCCCGCCATCATTTCCGGCGTGGTGACGCTCCTGATTTTGATCAGCCTCGGGAACCGGGATGGCCTTCGACTTGCCTGCGTTGCCCATACATACATCTCCCTTTCTTAAGTATTATACCGAGTCTGACGCCTGATGGTCGTGATTCAGCGCATCCTGATGACGTCGATCATTATGATCCTGCTGCAATTGCTGAGCATGATGGCTGTTCACTGTCGCCTCGTCCAGGCTTTCGACTACGCTCGACAGGTTTTTATCTGCACTGCCCTTTGCTTTAGTCATCGTGCTACCTCCTATAATGTTGCCTTCTAGTCCGTAATATCCTGCAGCGCTTGAGCACACTCGTGGATATGACGAATATAGTTCTGTGTCAGCTCCTGAATCACTTCTGTGCGCTCATCCACTGTACGACCATCGCGCTCTACATCTACAAGCTGCACACGAACCTCATGCGGATCTACGTACGCACACTCGAAGTCAAAAGAATAATGCTGATGGCCTGCAGCATCGATATGAATGCGCAGTCCATTCTGAACGCCCTCATCCGCCAGTACAATTGCTTTGTCCGTCGGATTAAGCGTAGTCGGCAGCGTTTGCTGCCATGCTTGCACTAATTGCGCTTGGTCAATTCCCAAGCTTTCATTGTTGTGCATGAACCAACACCTCCACTATTCACAACTACAGTGTGTGGATGGGCGCAGACTTTTATACAGATGAATACAGATGAGCATTTTCTCTTAGCTCCAAACCCTATTCAAGTGAATATATGTTGGTGCAGCGCTGTGTTCCGTGCCACATGTTATTGCTACTCCTCAAGGCCTTAAATAAACTAAAAACCACATCACGACTGTGATGTGGTTGAATAATTAAATTATGGCGGAGAGGATGGGATTCGAACCCATGTGGGCTTGCACCCTAACGGTTTTCAAGACCGCCCCGTTATGACCACTTCGGTACCTCTCCATATGTGATTGCCGATCAAGAACAACTCGAGTCGGACAATCACGATTATAACAGCTATTTAAGTTTGACGCAAGCTGTTTATTTTTTTTCGATCATTTCCAGTCCACGCAAATAGGGACGCAGTGCTTCCGGTACAACAATGGACCCATCTTCTTGTTGATAGTTCTCAATAATTGCAGCTACAGTACGTCCTATAGCAAGGCCAGAACCATTTAGCGTGTGCACAAACTCAGGCTTGGACTTTGTATCACGACGGAAGCGAATATTAGCTCGACGTGCTTGGAAATCCTCAAAGTTCGAACAAGATGAGATCTCACGGTATGCATTGCTGCTAGGCAGCCATACTTCAAGGTCATACGTCTTAGCCGAACTAAAGCCAAGATCGCCTGTACACAGGGTCATCACACGGTAAGGCAGCTTCAGAAGCTGCAGAATACGCTCTGCTTGCGACGTCAGCGCATCTAACGCCTCGTAGGAATCCTCAGGCTTCACAATTTTCACAAGCTCTACCTTGTTAAATTGATGCTGGCGGATCAAGCCGCGTGTATCTCTACCTGCTGAACCGGCCTCCGAACGGAAGCAAGCACTGTGAGCCGTATACTTGCGCGGCAGATCATCGATGCTGATGATCTCTTCGCGGTGATAGTTCGTCACAGGTACTTCAGCTGTCGGAATCAAGTAATAGTCCGTACCTTCCAGCTTAAACAAGTCCTCTTCAAACTTAGGAAGTTGACCTGTGCCATATAAGCTGTCGCGGTTAACGATATATGGAGGCATAATTTCCTCATAGCCATGTTCGGTCGTATGTACGTCCAACATAAAGCTAATTAAAGCACGCTCCAGGCGGGCACCTGCATTTTTATAAAATACAAATCGTGATCCTGTTACCTTTGCAGCATTCTCAAAATCGAGGATACCCAGATCGGCAGCGATATCCCAATGTGCCTTCGCTTCAAAGCTGAATGAGGTCGGCTCACCCCATACACGTGTTAATACATTATCATCCTCAGATGTGCCAACCGGCACCGCTTCGTTCGGAATATTAGGAATGGCCAGCGTTAATTCATTCATCGCTTCTTCCACAATACGAATCTCGTCGTCCAATTCCTTTATGCGATCGCCAACTTGGCGCATCTCCGCAATTAGTTCATCAGCTGATTGGCCTGATTTCTTTAACTTCGCCACTTCCTGTGACACTACGTTGCGGCGATTCTTTAATTGCTCCGTATCTTGCAGCATCTCGCGACGCTTTGCATCCAACTGCGGAAATTCTGCAATTAACTCGGGCGATTTGCCACGATTCTTGAGCGCTTGCTCAACGCGCTCGAATTCATTACGTAAATATTTGATATCCAACAAAGGGTATCCCTCCTACAAGTAGAACAGGCTTGTCTCTCACATTGCTCTCATATCTCTATTATAAAGTCTGTGTCAAATAAAAACACCTTAACCCTACCCTAAATAAGGGCTCAAGGTCAAGGTGCTTCCGATGATGTCCGTCAACCAGCATAAAGCCTTGTAAAGAAACCTATCCTCGCTGCTGCATACTTTCACGCACCATATCCGCAAAGTATTGGTGAAGACGGATATCATCTGTCAATTCCGGATGGAAGGAGCACGCCAGCAAGTGGCCCTGACGCGCGGTTACCATTTCTCCGTTGGTCTCACAAATAACGTCCACATTACTTCCTACTTTATCTATAAGCGGCGCTCGAATAAACACAGCTCTTATCGGTTCATTAATCCCTTTAACCGACAAGTCAGCTTCAAAGCTCTCTCGCTGCCGCCCAAAAGCGTTACGCCGCACCTTCATATCCATCAATGCAAGATGGGGTTGTTCAGGACCTTGATTTCCTTCAATCTGTGTCGCGAGTACGATCAGGCCAGCACAAGTACCAAATATCGGTTTGCCTTGCTCAGAGAACTGCTGAATGGCTTCAATAAAGTCATACTTTCTCATGAGCTTGCCAATCGTTGTACTCTCGCCACCAGGTATAACAAGACCTTGTACATCCTCAAGCTGCTGAGGCCACTTGATAGCTACTGCTTCCGCGCCAGCAGCTTCTAGGCTGCGAACATGCTCTGCAACAGCGCCCTGCAGCGCCAATACTCCGATCTTCACGTGTCTGACCTTCCTTCTCACCAAGCTTCTTCGAAAGTTTAGCAATTATGAAAATAGCAGTATCGTGTCTTACTACCTACCAGCCACGATCCGACATGCGCTCAGACGGCGCAAGCTTCGAAATTTCGATGCCTTTCATCGGTGTGCCCAAGTTCTTCGATACTTCTGCTATTAATTTGTAATCTGTATAATGAGTGGTTGCTTCTACGATAGCACGCGCAAATTTCTCTGGATTGTCCGATTTAAAAATACCGGAGCCAACAAATACTCCATCTGCACCGAGATGCATCATCAAGGCTGCGTCTGCTGGCGTTGCTATGCCTCCTGCAGCAAAGTTGACAACTGGAAGCTTGCCATGTTGGTGAACATTAAGCAACAGTTCGTAGGATACGCCCAAATTTTTGGCTTCGGCATAAAGTTCATCTTTAGACAGGTTCTGCACTTTACGAATCTGGCTATTGATAAGACGCATATGACGTACAGCTTCCACGATATTACCTGTCCCAGGCTCCCCTTTGGTGCGAAGCATTGCTGCTCCTTCACCAATACGACGAAGCGCCTCTCCCAAATCTTTTGCACCACATACAAAAGGTACTGTGAAGTCGTGCTTATCAATATGGAATACTTCATCCGCAGGTGTTAATACTTCAGACTCATCGAGGTAGTCTACACCCAATGATTCCAGTACTTTAGCTTCTACAAAATGACCGATACGAGCTTTCGCCATTACCGGGATGGATACGACCTTCATAACTTCTTCAACAATCGTCGGATCTGCCATACGAGCCACGCCACCAGCGGCGCGAATGTCTGATGGTACACGTTCAAGCGCCATTACTGCTGTTGCACCTGCCGCTTCCGCAACTTTTGCTTGTTCCGCATTCATGACGTCCATAATAACGCCACCCTTTTGCATTTCAGCCATACCACGTTTCACTCGAGCTGTTCCTGTTTCCATCCTTGCCTGCCTCCCGCCATATCGTGCTCCACTTGCGGAGCTATCCTGATTTCATCCACTTATTGTACATGATGGTGTACATATACACAACCGCTATTGTCGGGATTATGTCACTTAGAACAAATCTCCGATCGATTTGAACAAATCAACAAAGAAATTTTTGATCGCACGGAAAAATAATCTCCACCAGCTGCCCTTTTCTACATCTTCTGACGCGATTAGGTTAACCGTTTGCTTCTGTTCGCCCGTCTTGCCCTTGAACGTGTAGGTAACCGTACCTACCTTCTGTCCATTTTTAATAGGCGCAACCAATTGATCCTCAGGAATCAACTTCACTTCATTCGTTAATGTTTTCTCATCAAATGCTGCACCCTTGTCCACAACAAAAGAAACATCTTTCTCCGTTACGGCACGAACATCTGTAGAAACACCCTTCTTAATAGGAGCAACCTCTTTGTCAGGTACAACCTGCTTGGAGGCAACTGCCTGCTTCACTTCTAAGTTATTAAATCCATAGTCCATCAGCTTCGCTGTTTCCGTAAAACGAGCCTCTTTGGATTTCGTTCCCATGACTACAGTAATCAGACGCATGTTGTCGCGCTTAGCTGTACCCGCAAACGTATACTGAGCAGCATCTGTGAAGCCTGTTTTCATGCCATCTACGCCCGGATAAGCATATCGCTTAAAGTTGGTCACATTTTTGTTGGCTTCCAGCATCCAGTTCAGATTATCCATTTCTGTCTTATCGCGTTCGCGGAATTTCTTCTTCTGAATGGTTGTAAACTGACTGAACTCTGGGTGATCCTGTACTATAGCTCGTACCAACTTTGCAACATCAATCGCTGACATCACAGTCTCATGTTCTCCACCTGGACGGAACTCTTCGGGCATATCCCGTTGCTCAAGCCCTGTTGCGTTAACGAAATAGGCCGTCTTCATATCGAGTCGCTTAGCCGTATCATTCATAAGCTTAACAAAATCCTGCTCTGTGCCTGCAATATGCTCTGCAAGTGCTACCGCAGCATCATTAGCCGATGCAATAGCCATCGCAATATACAGATCGCGCACAGTATGCGTATCATTCTCTGCTAAAAACACCCGTGATCCTTGTGTCAAAGCTGCATTCTTTTTGGTAGATACATTATCTTCCCAAGCCAATTCACCATTTTTTACTTTTTCCATTACGATATATTCCGTCATCATCTTGGTCATGCTTGCCGGAGGCAGTGCAACTTCCGAATTGATGTTGACGATAATTTGACCTGTGCTGGCTTCCATTAGTATAGCTGATTCAGCAACAAGACCAAGAGACTCTTTGGTAGGCGAAGCCGCTGCGGATTTGGTAGATTTAGTAGTGGTTGTCGTTTCCCCTTGCGCAACAAGCTTTGACGATGCCTCAGCAGCAACTATGCTTGCCGATGGCAGTAATGCAAAAGATAAAATTTGAAAGGCGGTCACAAAAGCGATCGCGCGCTTAAATTTGGTACGGGGACTTACTTGGTTGTTGTGTTTAAACACACGTACAACTCCTCTCTTGATGAATCCATCTGTCGTTATTCTATCACAGCCTGATAGACAAAAAAAAGACAGGTAGTGTTCCCTGTCTTTTCCTGTCGTTCTTATATGCTTCTTAGAAAGAGTAGTTAGGCGCTTCTTTCGTAATCTGAACATCATGCGGATGGCTTTCACGTAAGCCTGCACCCGTAATACGAACAAATTGTGTATCGTTCTGTAGTTCCTTAAGGGAGCCCGTACCACAATAGCCCATACCAGCCTTCAGACCACCAAGCAATTGATGAATAGTATCTGCCAGCGGACCTTTATATGCAACACGTCCCTCAATACCTTCAGGTACTAATTTCTTCTCATTACTGCTTTCTTGGAAATAACGGTCTTTAGAGCCTTGTTTCATGGCACCTAGGGAACCCATTCCACGGTATACTTTAAATTTACGACCTTGATAGATCTCAGATTCGCCTGGGCTTTCTTCTGTACCTGCAAACAAGCTGCCAAGCATTACCGCGCTGGCCCCTGCTGCAAGTGCTTTAGTAATATCACCTGAGTACTTAATACCACCGTCAGCGATAACCGGAATGCCTAGTTCACGAGCTACAGATGCACAATCGTATACGGCTGTAATTTGCGGTACACCAATACCTGCAATAACACGCGTCGTACAAATAGAACCAGGCCCAATTCCGACTTTAATGACGGAAGCTCCTGCTTCGATCAGATCACGAGTTGCTTCACCAGTTGCAACATTACCCGCAATGATAGTCAGATCTGGGTAATTAGCACGAATATCACGAACAGCGTTCAGGATATTGATATGATGGCCATGGGCAGAATCCACTACGATTACGTCGACTCCAGCTTGGACCAACGCTGCTACTCGTTCCGACGTATCACCGGAAATACCAACTGCTGCACCAACCAACAGGCGGCCTTGTACGTCCTTCGCTGCGTTAGGGTACTGTATAGCCTTCTCGATGTCTTTAATGGTAATAAGGCCTTTGAGCGTGTTGTCCTCGTCAACTAAAGGCAGCTTCTCGATCTTATGCTGCTGTAGAATAACTTCCGCTTGTTGAAGTGTAGTGCCAACAGCTGCGGTGACTAGGTTCTCGCATGTCATCACGTCTTTAATCTGAATATTAAAGTCATGCACAAAGCGCAGGTCACGGTTCGTTAAAATACCAACGAGCTTATTATTCTCATCTACAATAGGTACACCTGAAATGCGGAATTTGCCCATCAGCTTATCTGCCTCAGCTACTGTATGATCTGGGGATAAAGAAAATGGATTCGTAATAACGCCGCTTTCCGAACGTTTTACACGATCCACTTCTTCCGCTTGCTTCTCGATTGGCATATTTTTATGGACAATACCAATACCGCCCTCACGTGCGATAGCGATAGCCAATGGTGCTTCAGTTACCGTATCCATCCCTGCACTTATAAAAGGAATATTTAATTTCACATTATCACTTAAACGTGTAGACACATCGGTCTCACGAGGCAATACACTGGATTTACGTGGTACTAATAATACATCATCGAATGTTAACCCTTCTTTAACGAACTTAGACTCCCACACGAAGTAGTTCCTCCCTTTTCTATTCCAAATATTTTCTGTTTCTAATGAAAAAAATGTCTTGCGAGCAAGAACAAACCAACTACTTTGTCTATACCGCTTTTAGATATTATGCCGATTTTAGCAGAGCCCCCTTGACGTGTCAAGGACCTGACATGCACATCCTGCCATGAAATAGGCAGATTGTAGATACATCGTAACATCCGTTATGTATTATTGTTTGTTGGAAAGCTACATTATATGAACAATTGAGGTAAAAAATAAATAAAGCCCATCGACATAAGTCAATGGGCTTTACTGCTTGGCAACGTCCTACTCTCCCAGGACCCTGCGGTCCAAGTACCATCGGCGCTGGAGGGCTTAACGGTCGTGTTCGGGATGGGTACG
>NZ_JAKRNK010000012.1 GCF_022346885.1 Paenibacillus sp. ACRRX | reverse complement strand
TTTGGTGGCGATGGCGGAGGGGTTCCACGCGTACCCATCCCGAACACGACCGTTAAGCCCTCCAGCGCCGATGGTACTTGGACCGCAGGGTCCTGGGAGAGTAGGACGTTGCCAAGCAGTAAAGCCCATTGACTTATGTCGATGGGCTTTGTTTTCTCTATTGCAGGCAATGACTTAAGTAACTATAAGTACACCGGTCACTGAGTCATCATCGTTATCTGAATATAAAACGTGATATCCACCGTGTGAATAGTGGATATTATTTGTGTTTTTATCTGTTATCCACATGTGTATAACTAATGAGATTTAATTTATATATCCATTTTAGCAGCACATAACGATGAAACCACGGTATATTGCTCCGTTTATAGGGCTGAATATTAATGTTATTAAGATAGTTGTCCACTTTTTGTCCACTGCTTGTGGAAATGTCATATGTTGTTCACAATCTCATAAGAAATATATCTCTTTATTCCCCCCAATGAACCAATTATCCACATATATTTATCCATTTATTTATGATTTCAAAGATTTTGAATCCAAATTATAAATGTTATCTACAAGTACCTAAGTTAAGCGTTTACGGAATAAGCGGACGCAGATCGTTAAACGGCTGAAGTTACATTTGCCTAGTTACTTGTGCACCAAGTAACACAGGCTGTAATCAAATCTGATGTCACTTCATCTAGCCTCGCTTCATATGATTAGAAAAGAAAGTTGGATCTCATTACAAGTAATACCTTAAGTGAGCGTTTCTCTAATACAATTTGATGTGTACATGTTTTCTCGTAAGGCGCCATAGTTCGGATCATTAATGATTAACGTCCTTACAGAAGAATAAAGGCTAAGCAAATTTATATTTGGCAAACGGAAACCGATTTGTTATAATAAATTCAAGGTCAAAGAAAGTCAAAGTCAATAAATGATTACCAACTCCGAATAATAATACGTCAAAATTGGTTAAACCTAATATAGATGCATAGAAAGGAGGGAGTAAGTTGCGCAACATTTCGGATTTGATCGAACAGCATCTGAAAATTATGCTGTTGGACAGCCGCGAGGGCGCTGTGGAAATTCAGCGTAACGATCTTGCTCAACAATTTGCTTGCGTTCCATCACAGATTAATTACGTGATTAGCACACGGTTTACGTTAGAAAAAGGTTATGTCGTGGAAAGCAAGCGCGGTGGCGGTGGATATATTCGCATTCAACGCATTGAACTTCCGGCTCAGCATGCCATACATACGCACGTGTGTGACACGATCGGTGAATGTATTGGACAAGATCCGGCAGATGGCCTTATCTATCAACTGGAAGAAGCGAAGATTATCTCCCGACGAGAAGCAAGTTTGCTTCGTGCAGCTATGTCACGTGACAACTTAATGTTAAAACTGCCTTATCGAGACGAGCTGCGTGCGAGATTGTTGCGCGCGATGCTGGTTGCTTTGCTAGGGAAGTCATAGTTATGATGGTGACATGAAGGACACAGCGTTCATTTTTGTTATGCTCAAGTTTGAAGGTGTAAGTAAAGAATGCACCTGACTAGGAGGAACGGGACTATGATGTGTCAACAGTGCGGCCAGAAGCCCGCAACCTTACATTTTACGAAGATTATTAATGGAGAGAAGACTGAGTCCCATATTTGCGAGGGATGTGCCCGTGAGAAGGGAGAATTGAATGCTGATCCCGCGCATGAGTTTTCTATTCATAATCTGCTTTCAGGATTGTTGGATTTTGACTTATCGAACGGAGCGGGTAATCTCAAAAATGGAGTATATGGGTTTAAGGCAACATCTGAGGCGATGCGCTGCGACAACTGCGGCCTTACGTTTTCGCAGTTCAGCAAGATGGGTAGATTCGGTTGTGACGAGTGTTATAAGTCATTCGGTTCACGACTTGATCCGCTGCTGAAAAGAGTTCATGGCAACATTATTCATGTTGGCAAGATTCCGAAGCGTAATGGTATTGTGTTACAGCGAAAGCGTGAATTGGATGAACTACGTGAGAAGCTGCAAGAGTGTATTCGTATGGAACAATTTGAAGAGGCGGCTCAATTACGGGATCACATTCGTATGCTGGAGAAAGAACTGACCGGCGGAGCAGAAGCGCAATAATATAGAGTGGTGTTAAGAAACGTTCAGACGGGTAAGGAGGAGTAAAGCTTATGTCTAATCATTCCTTTATGAAACAGCCTGTCAGCGATTGGATGCGTGGTACAGGGCCTGACTCGGATATTGTGATTAGCAGCCGGATTCGGATTGCCCGCAACTTGCATGGGATACCGTTTCCGCTTTTGGCAACGAACCAACAGTCCGCTGAATCGCTTACTCGCTTGACTGCTGTGGCTGAGTCGCCTGATTTTGCGGAGCTAGGGCATTTTTATGTGATGAAGCTGACAGAGTTAAACGTGACGGAAAGACAGGTACTAGTCGAGAAGCATCTCATCAGTCCTAATTTGGCTAATGAATCCCGCAATGGGGGACTACTGCTGAAGGATGACGAATCGATTAGTATTATGTTAAATGAAGAGGACCATCTCCGTATTCAATGTTTGTATCCAGGTCTCCAAATACGAGAGGCATGGGAGGCTGCAAGTCAGCTAGATGATGTATTTGAAGCTAAAGTAGATTATGCTTTTGATGAGAAACGCGGCTATTTAACCAGTTGTCCAACTAATGTTGGTACAGGGATTCGTGCTTCTGTGATGATGCATCTGCCAGCTCTTGTGCTGACACAGCAAATCAATCGTATTTTGCAAGCAGTAGCGCAAGTCGGTCTTGCGGTTCGTGGCTTGTATGGGGAAGGCAGCGAGGCGATTGGGAATCTGTTTCAAATATCCAATCAGATTACGCTTGGTCAATCCGAGGAAGAAATAATCGATAACTTGTATGGTGTTGTCAAACAAATTATCGAGCATGAGAAGGCTGCACGCGAACAATTAAGACAAGAGAACATTACACGTCTCACGGATAAAGTATGTCGTTCCTACGGTATCTTGAAGCATGCAGCTATTATGGAGACCAAAGAAGCGGCACAGCGTCTTTCTGATATTCGTTTAGGCGCAGATCTTGGATTGTTGAAGGATGTTTCGCCTACCATGTTGAATGAATTGATGGTAATGACCCAACCTGGATTTCTGCAGCATATTTATAATAAACAAATGAATGCGGATGAACGCGATATTTACCGCGCCCGCCTCATTCGGGAGACTCTGGTAAGGAAACAGTCTACACCACGTCAATCCGACAAAAGCAAGAAGTTGCAGGAATGAACCGAGTAATAACGAATTAACAAATAATGAATCATGTGGAGGTGCAAGTCGATGATGTTCGGTAGATTTACAGAACGAGCTCAGAAAGTATTGGCATTGGCTCAGGAAGAAGCCGTGCGCTTGGGACATAACAACATTGGAACAGAGCATATTTTGCTCGGTCTGATCCGTGAAGGAGAGGGCATTGCAGCAAAAGCATTAGTCGCATTAGGTTTAGGCTTGGAGAAAATTCAAGACGAGGTCGAGTCCTTGATTGGACGCGGTCAAGAGCAGCCGACAAACATTGCTTACACACCGCGTGCCAAAAAAGTTATCGAATTGTCCATGGATGAAGCACGTAAGCTTGGTCATACTTATGTGGGAACAGAACATATTTTGCTCGGCCTTATTCGTGAGGGTGAGGGTGTGGCAGCTCGCGTATTAAACAACCTGGGCATTAGTCTAAATAAAGCACGTCAGCAAGTGCTGCAGCTGCTTGGCAGCAGTGAAGCGGTATCCAGCCATCATGGTACACCACAGAACGTGAGCACGCCAACGCTGGATGGCTTGGCACGCGATCTAACTTCGATCGCAAAAGAAGGCAACTTAGATCCTGTAATTGGGCGCAGTAAAGAAATCGAACGTGTCATTCAAGTACTGAGCCGTCGTACGAAGAATAACCCGGTACTTATTGGCGAACCTGGTGTAGGTAAGACTGCTATCGCTGAAGGACTTGCGCAGAAGATTATTCATAATGAAATTCCGGAGACATTACGAGACAAGCGAGTGATGACACTCGATATGGGTTCAGTCGTGGCAGGTACGAAATATCGCGGCGAATTCGAGGATCGATTGAAAAAAATTATGGATGAGATTCGCCAGGCTGGCAACATCATTCTCTTTATCGACGAGCTTCACACGTTGATCGGTGCAGGTGGCGCAGAAGGGGCGATTGATGCGTCCAACATTCTAAAGCCGGCGCTTGCTCGCGGAGAGCTGCAATGCATTGGGGCTACAACGCTTGATGAGTATCGCAAATATATTGAGAAGGATGCTGCGCTTGAACGTCGTTTCCAACCGATTACGGTAGATCAGCCAACTCCTGAAGAGGCCATCCAGATCTTGAAGGGCTTGCGCGATCGTTATGAAGCGCATCATCGTGTGAAGATCACCGATGAATCGATTGAGCAAGCGGTTAAGCTCTCTGATCGTTATATTACGGATCGCTTCCTGCCGGATAAAGCAATCGACTTGATCGATGAGGCAAGTTCCAAAGTAAGGCTTCACACGTACACCGTACCGCCTAATCTGAAAGAGCTGGAACAGCGGCTTGAGGATATTCGCAAGGAGAAAGATGCTGCTGTGCAAAGCCAGGAGTTTGAAAAAGCGGCAGCGCTGCGTGATACGGAGCAGAAGATGCGCGAAGAACTAGAGACGTTCCGCAATCAGTGGAAAGAGAAGCAAGGACGCATGGATTCGGAGGTTACTCCAGAAGATATCGCACAAGTCGTTGCAAGCTGGACTGGTATCCCTGTCATTAAACTTAAAGAAGAAGAGACTGAGCGTCTGTTGAAGATGGAGGAGATTCTCCATGAGCGTGTGATTGGGCAGGACGAAGCGGTTAAGGCGGTTAGCCGCGCAATCCGTCGCGCACGTGCAGGGCTTAAAGATCCGAAACGTCCAATGGGCTCGTTTATTTTCCTCGGTCCTACGGGTGTAGGTAAGACGGAATTGGCGAGAGCACTTGCCGAATCGCTCTTCGGAGATGACAACGCCGTTATCCGTATTGATATGTCCGAGTATATGGAGAAACATTCGACATCACGACTTGTAGGAGCGCCTCCAGGTTATGTTGGTTATGAAGAAGGTGGCCAATTAACCGAGAAAGTTCGCCGCAAGCCATACTCGGTAGTCCTGCTGGACGAAATTGAGAAGGCTCATCCCGAAGTATTTAACATTTTACTGCAAGTGTTGGAAGACGGACGACTTACAGATTCCAAAGGGCGTGTAGTCGACTTCCGCAACACATTGATCATCTTAACGTCAAATGTGGGCGCTGAGGCGATTAAGCGCAATTCTACGCTTGGTTTTACGGCAATAGATGACAATGCGCGCGACTACAACAACATGAAAGATAAAGTAATGGTCGAGCTTAAGAAGAGCTTCCGTCCAGAGTTCTTGAACCGTATCGATGAGATTATCGTGTTCCACTCTTTGGATGAGAAACATATTTCAGAAATTGTTAGCTTGATGGCTGACGATCTCCGCAAACGTCTGAACGAGCAGGATATTCACTTCAGCTTAACGGATGAAGCGAAGAAATTCCTTGCGAAGGAAGGATATGATCCAGCTTATGGAGCGCGTCCGCTGCGTCGTGCGATCCAGAAGCATATCGAGGACAAATTGTCTGAGGAACTGCTGAGAGGTCATATTAACAAAGGTGACTATGTCACAATTGATGAGCAGGACGGCGGATTGGTCGTTCAACTGAATACAGAACCAGCTGCAACAAATTAAGCAGATGATCTGAGACGGGCCCTAATAAGGGCTCGTTTTTTTGTGCCCGCTCCTTTCCACGTCCCCTCAAAAATGGTAAACTTGAGAATATTGAGATTACGGGCAAAGTTGAGCCATCTTCTGCTACAGTCGACATCATCTGTAAATCTTATGAACAGAGCGATATGTCTCACAGCGAGAAGCAGATGAATTCGTCCGCAGAATGAAAGGTTAGGAGTTGTCGGCTGGTATGGCCAAAGTAAAGACCAAGTTTTATTGCACGGAATGTGGTTATGAATCACCTAAGTGGATGGGGAAATGTCCGGGCTGCAATGAATGGAATACAATGGTTGAAGAGCGTGAGACGGTTGTGAAGACGGCTGGCGTACAATCATCCTTTCTCGTTACGAAAGAAAAGCCGCAACCGATCATACATATAGAGAGTGGGCGTGAACCACGACTAAGCACGACGATTTCCGAACTTAATCGTGTACTTGGCGGGGGTGTTGTCCCAGGTTCCTTAATTCTGGTCGGCGGTGATCCGGGCATTGGCAAGTCAACGCTGCTGCTCCAGACCTCTAATGCGATAGCCGTTAGTGGTTTGAAGGTGTTGTATGTATCAGGTGAGGAATCGATGCGCCAGACCAAGCTGCGTGCTGATCGTTTAGGGTCGTTGTCTGAACGGTTGTTTGTACTAAGTGAAACCAACTTGCTTCACATTGAAGAGGCGATAGAACAGATACAACCGGATTTCCTTGTCATAGATTCGATTCAGACTGTCTATCAACCATCGGTTGAATCAGCCCCGGGCAGTGTTGCTCAGGTTCGAGAGTGCACCAGTGCGTTTATGCGTGTAGCAAAAGGCAAAGGGATTGCAACGGTGCTTGTGGGCCATGTAACCAAGGAGGGGGCAATCGCAGGACCTCGGCTCTTGGAGCACATGGTAGACTGTGTGCTTTATTTTGAAGGGGAACGGCATCATTCCTATCGCATATTGCGCGCAGTGAAGAATCGCTTTGGTTCAACCAACGAAATGGGCATATTCGAGATGACCGAAGGTGGGCTGGTTGAAGTCAAGAACCCGTCCGAGTTGTTCTTGCAGGAGCGTCCATTAGGTGTATCAGGCTCTACTGTTGTAGCGAGCCTTGAGGGAACACGTCCTGTACTAGTGGAAATGCAGGCGCTCGTCGCTGCCACGAATTTCCCATCACCGCGCCGCACGGCGACAGGTATCGATCATCATCGTCTAGCCCTGATTATTGCCGTGCTTGAGAAGCGGATGGGCATGTTCTTGCAGAATCAGGATGCTTATGTCAATGTAGCGGGTGGCATGCGTCTGGATGAACCAGCGGTTGATCTGGCGATTGCGGTTGCCATTGCATCGAGCTTTCGGGATATGCCGACACAGCCGTTTGATGTCGTTATTGGCGAAGTGGGATTGACAGGCGAGGTACGGGCAGTATCCCGAGCCGAGCAGCGTGTTAAGGAAGCAGAGAAACTTGGTTTTAAGCGAATTATTATGCCTGTGAATAGTCTTCGAGGCTGGACACAGCCTAAACATATTGAGATCATTGGAGTTAATACAGTTGCGGAAGCATTAACAGCGGCGTTAGGTTAGGGGGCATAGATATAGAATGAAAGACGGTCAAAGTCAGCTCGACATTATGAATGATTTATTAAAGCTGGTTGCTCCGGGCACTGCTTTTCGCGAGGGATTAGAGAACGTTCTTCGCGCAAAGACCGGAGCGCTGCTCGTAGTTGGTTACAGTCCGGAAGTAATGGAGGTTGTTGACGGCGGATTCTCCATTAATTGCGATTTTACGCCAAGCTATTTATATGAATTAGCTAAGATGGACGGCGCCATTATTTTGAGCGAAGACATGAAGCGGATTTTGTACGCTAACACGCAGCTGATTCCGGATTCCTCGATTCCATCCATCGAGACAGGTATCAGACATCGTACGGCAGAGCGAGTAGCGAAGCAGACGGGAAAGCTGGTCGTGTCTATATCCCAGCGCCGGAATGTGATCACGCTGTATCAGGGCAGTCTAAGATATGCGCTCAAAGAGATGGGCGTTATTTTGACAAAAGCAAATCAAGCCATTCAGACACTGGAGAAATACAAAGCGGTGCTGGTTCAAGGTTTGACTAATCTAACCGCTTCCGAGTTCGAGGAACTGGTCACATTAGTAGATGTCGTGAATGTTGTGCAACGTACAGAGATGGTATTACGTATTAAGTTAGAGATCAAACGTTATATTAACGAACTTGGAACCGAAGGGCGCCTGATTAGCATGCAGCTCGAAGAGCTCGTCAGCAATACGGAGGACGACGCATGGCTTCTGCTTAAAGACTATGCGCGCGACTCTAGTGACGAGAAGATCCGCGACATTCTTGCCCAACTGAAGAAGTGTACGGCTGATGAACTGCTGGATACGCATCATCTGATTCGTATACTTGGATACCCGGCAACCAGCACGGCTCAAGATGAGTCGATCTCACCGCGAGGTTATCGCGTGCTGAACAAGCTCCCGCGCTTACCTAACATTGTCATCCATAATTTAGTGGACACCTTCAGCTCTTTGCCGCAGGTCATGATGGCCACTATTGAGGAACTGGATGAGGTAGATGGAATTGGAGAAGTTCGGGCCCGTACGATTAAAGAAGGGCTGAAGCGAATTCAGGAGCAAGTGTTCATTGACAGGCAGATTTAGTGTACCTAAAATGAAAACACGTTGGGCATAGTAAAATTAGAGGTGAACCTATGATTACAAAGTCCATTCCGAACCTGTTTACCATTGGTAACTTGTTTCTCGGAATCATATCCATCATGCTTGCGTTTAACGATGAGGTCAACCTTGCTGCCCTCATGGTTATTATTGCAATGCTGTTGGATGGTTTAGATGGAAGTGTCGCTCGTGCGCTTAACGTGCAGAGTGAATTCGGCAAAGAATTGGATTCATTATCGGATGTTATTTCGTTTGGAGTTGCTCCGGCATTTGTTATGTATGTGTGTGCATTTAGTGAATTGAACCCTGCGCTTGCATGGGTTGTAACGGCTATTTTCCCGATCTGTGGAGCGTTGCGTCTTGCGCGGTTTAATGTTATCGAAGGAATCCCTGGCTACTTTGTAGGTCTTCCGATTCCAGCAGCTGGTGGTGTGGTATGTACGCTTGCTTTGTTCCATAAGAGTATTGCTGCGCCATATTTGATCGTAGCCATGCTGCTCGTATCCTATTTGATGGTTAGTACTGTTCGTTATCCGAATTTCAAGAAGCATGGCATTCCGAAGAAAGCCATTTGGATTACACCATTTGTTATTGCTGGTGCGGTAGCTATTGCATTGTGGAAGCCGGAGCAGACACCTAAGCTTATATTCGTGCCGCTCGTCTTGTACGCGCTGCTCGGCTTAAAAAAAAACGTTAGAATGCTGAATCGCCGTCGCAAAAAGACGGTGGAAGCGGATGATTGGACGCAACGCAAGCATTCTTCTTAGGAACTCTGATTAATACAATAACAGTGTCCCTTACTTAAAAAGCACCTGTTCCGAGGAACAGGTGCTTTTTGCATTGAACTGCTATATTAGCGAATTAAGACAGGTTAAAAACTCCCAAAGTTGAACATTTGCTGGACTCTTGCTTTACAACCTCGTCCAGGCGAATATCAAGCAGATTACAAAGCGCGGACATATAGAACAAATGTTTGCCCAGTTCCGCACGGATGACGTCTTTGCAATTCTCGCATAGATGGCCTTGCAGATGGCTCTCTAGGCTGTGCTTGGCCTGATCAAGATCCATCTCTGGCTGGTAGGGCTGGCGCTTTGCATGAACCTCCAAACATCCGCATTCTGTGATTGCTTTGGTGACGGCACGATTAACAGAAGAGTCCGACTGTCCGCATTTGGAGAGAACGTCTAACAGACTCCGGTGTCTTAGTAATAGGTCGGCAACTTGGTCTTGAAACGTTTGCAAATTAGGAGTGCTCATTTCAAATCCACCTCTATTCTTGAAATGGTGCAGCGATGATGTTCACCGCACTTGAACGCTCTTCTTTAAAATAACCACGTGCATCCGTATTCATTATAAAACTAATAATTCCCATATATCAACCTGCATGAAAAGGAAAAAACGTTTCCGTACGGATTAGACCGTCACTCCTTGGGCCATAATTGTAAAGATAAGACAATAATCAAGGAGGTGGACGTTTATGTTCAGACGCACATTTACGGTGCTGGCTGGAATTTTAGGGGCATGGTGTGGCATGGAAGTGCACGCTGCCCTGTATGCCAGAACGATGGAATGGTCATCCGCCGTGAACGGTTGGACGTCAGGTCGGATATGGTGGGCTCTTGGAGGCGCTGTAGCAGCAATGGTTCTATGTCATTCAATTGCTACACCTGCAGCACGGTTATGGAACATATGGCGCACTCGAATTACGGAGATGTCCCCAGCACAACTCATTATACACACAAGTGGACTCTTAATCGGTCTTTGCTTTTCTGCGCTGCTTATGCCTTTATTAAGCCACTTTGGACTTATCGGTCAATTGGTAGCCGTTCTTTGTACGACGGGGTGTGGCATTATAGGCGTACAGATTGCCCACTGGAAGCAGGAAGAAGTGCTGGAGTGGATGCAGTTATGGAAGCAACCTAAAGCAGAAGAAAACAACACGAGCCTCGGTTTCGAAGAGCATAAAATCATGGACACGAGTGTTATTATTGACGGTCGTATTGCAGACATCTGCAAGACGGGATTTATTGAAGGAACCATCGTTATACCTGAGTTTGTGCTGGAAGAGCTGCAGCATATCGCAGATTCTTCTGATTTGCTCAAGCGCAATCGCGGTCGGCGGGGACTGGATATCTTAAATAAAATTCAAAAGGAACTGGAAGTAAAAGTGCTAATATACGAAGGTGACTTTGATGAAATATCTGAGGTAGACAGCAAGCTGGTGAAGCTGGCCAAACTGTTAAAGGGTAAAGTCGTAACCAACGACTATAACTTAAACAAAGTGTGCGAGCTACAAGGTGTATCTGTCTTAAATATTAACGATCTGGCCAATGCTGTCAAGCCAGTTGTACTACCGGGCGAAGAGATCGTCGTACAAGTGATCAAGGATGGTAAGGAGCATGGTCAGGGTGTAGCCTATTTGGATGACGGGACGATGATCGTTGTGGAAGGAGGTAGAGAGTACATCGGTACCACGATGGAAGTGCTTGTAACTAGCGTATTGCAGACGTCCGCGGGCCGTATGATATTTGCCAAGCCGAAACTGTTGGAAAAAGCCCAATAAACAGGTATGATGGGTGTATTACCATCATGGAGGGTTAGCAGAGATGGAGCAGCAATTCGGTGTTATCGTTGTAGCGGCAGGTAAGGGTACTCGTATGGGAATGCAGGAGAGCAAGCAGTACTTGCTGCTGCAGGACAAGCCAGTATTGATACATACGCTGGAACGATTTGAAGCTATGGAGCAATGTGCATCCATCGCTCTGGTAACAGGCAGACACGATTTGGAGCGCTGCCGCATTTGGGTGGAACAGTATCATTTAACTAAAGTACTTGATATTGTGCCTGGCGGGAAAGAACGTCAGCATTCTGTATATGAAGGACTGAAGGCGATCCAAGCGCGAGGCCTGAATATTGTGCTTATACATGATGGGGTTAGACCCTTTGTAGAGGCAGAACAGGTACTTGCTGTTGGAGAAGCGGCAATTACATATGGAGCGGCTGTGCTAGCCGTACCCGTTAAAGATACGATTAAGCAAGTCAATGCGAATGGTGTCATTACAGCAACTCCTGACCGAAGCAGCTTGTGGGCGATTCAGACCCCACAGGCTTTTCGTCTTGAAGATGTGATGCGTGCCCATGACGAAGCGGGTAAAGCGGGACGTATCGGTACTGATGATGCTATGCTTGTTGAGCAGATCGGCATTGAAGTGCATATCGTTGAAGGCAGCTACTCCAATATTAAGCTGACGACACCAGAAGACCTGGCATGGGCTGATTGGTGGCTGAGCAGGAGCAATGAGCCAGCACAAGCATGACAAGGCTGGATAAGAGCTATCAGTCTGATGTGAGTGATGGACAAGACTGATGTATGTAATGGGCAAGGTGACAAGATGAAGCACAAAGATCTAAGCTAGTTGGAATGGTGATTGGAATTGTGATTGGAAGTCGGATACGGTGGAGTCATGGGATTTTACTTAACAGATGGGAGCGGAGAACAACATGATCCGAGTAGGGCAAGGGTTTGATGTACACCAGTTGGTGGAGGGACGTCCGTGTATTATTGGCGGCGTGACGATTCCATACGAGAAAGGACTGTTGGGTCACTCAGATGCGGACGTGCTGATGCATACCATCAGTGATGCTGTCCTTGGTGCGCTTGGCTTAGGCGATATCGGCAAGCACTTTCCGGATACAGATCCAGCTTTCAAAGATGCGGACAGTGTTAAACTAATGGAGCATGTCTGGCGGATGGCTGTTGATCGTGGGTATAAACTCGGTAATCTGGATTGTACGATTATTGCACAGCAGCCCAAGATGCTGCCACACATACCCGCGATGGTGGATAATATTGCACGAGTGTTGGAGGCTGAAGCTTCCCAGATTAATGTCAAGGCGACAACGACAGAAAAGCTGGGTTTTACAGGTCGTGGCGAGGGAATTGCCGCACAAGCGGTTGTCTGCTTAATTCGTAATATGGTATGATAACGGGATGAATATAGGCTTATACAAGCCGATAAAAGGCATAGTTCGGAGGGACAAAACCATGAGTAAAGACATCCGAGTACGGTATGCGCCAAGTCCAACAGGACATTTACATATTGGTAACGCGCGCACCGCGTTATTTAACTATTTGTTTGCGCGCCACCATGGAGGAAAGTTTATCGTACGTATCGAGGATACGGACATAAAGCGTAATGTGGCAGGCGGAGAAGAGAGCCAGTTCAAATACATGAAATGGCTTGGCATCGAGTGGGATGAAAGTATTGATGTTGGGGGTGAATTTGGGCCCTATCGTCAGACGGAACGACTTGATATTTATAATCAGCATGCGCAAGACCTTATGGAACGCGGGCTTGCTTACAAGTGTTATTGTACGGAAGCGGAGTTGGAGAAGGAGCGCGAGGA
Organism: Paenibacillus sp. ACRRX; assembly: GCF_022346885.1. Lineage (GTDB taxonomy): Bacteria > Bacillota > Bacilli > Paenibacillales > Paenibacillaceae > Paenibacillus_B. The sequence continues at coordinate 82,167 of NZ_JAKRNK010000012.1, read as the reverse complement.
ACAGACGGAACGTGGTGAGACACCTAAGTATGCGGGAACTTGCCGTCACCTGACACCAGAGCAGCAAGCTGCTAAAGCAGCGGAAGGTCGTCAGGCAAGCGTGCGTTTCCTTGTGCCGACGGGACGTTCGTATACGTTTGATGATATCGTCAAGGGTGATATCACTTTTGAATCGGATACGACTGGTGATTGGGTCATCGTTAAAAAGGACGGTATCGCAACTTATAACTTCGCTGTAGTCATCGACGATTATTTGATGAAGATGTCCCATGTACTGCGTGGAGAAGATCATATTACTAACACGCTGCGCCAGTTGATGATTTATGAAGCGTTTGGCTGGGATGCACCGAAGTTCGGACATATGACGCTTATCGTCAACGAGAACCGCAAGAAGCTGAGCAAGCGCGACGAATCCATTATTCAATTTATTGAGCAGTATGATCAATTGGGTTATCTTCCTGAGGCTATGTGCAACTTTATTGCACTGCTTGGCTGGTCGCCTGAGGGAGAAGAGGAGATGTTCTCCCGTGATGAACTGATCCGCATTTTCGATGAGAACCGCTTGTCTAAGAGTCCTGCTGTATTTGATACGAATAAGCTGACTCATCTGAACAATTTGTACATGAAGAAAGCAGATCCTGACCGGATTGCGGCGATGTCGATCCCACATCTGCAGAAGGCGGGCCGTTTGCCAGCCTCATTAAGCGATGAACAACAAGCTTGGGCCCATGCTCTGGTTAAGCTGTATCAGGAGCAAATGAATTGTGCATCCGACATTGTGGAGCTTTCCGATCTGTTCTTCCGTGAAGAGTTAACATTAGATGAGGAAGCATCCGCAGTTCTGGCTGAAGAGCAAGTTCCGACTGTGCTGGCTGCCCTTCATACGAAGCTTGCAGCAGCTTCTGATTGGGATGTAGATACAGTCAAAGGCGCTATTAAAGAAGTACAGAAAGAAACAGGTGCGAAGGGCAAAGGATTGTTCATGCCAGTTCGTGTGGCAGTTTCAGGACAGATGCATGGTCGCGATCTGAATGAAACTATCGTTCTACTGGGACGCGAGACTGTGCTGCGCCGATTAAGCAATCGCCTGCAAGCGTAACGTTCTTACCAGATTAGCCGTGTGATCGTAACACAATAAATGGGCGGCTCGGTTTATTTTACAGAAGAAGTATTATTGTCAATATCAGGTGTCTTCCAGTATACTGGTCATAACCAATGTAAATTAGAATTAAGTAGAGACTTTTCGACAACAGATTCACATAGCAACCAATCAGTACTATATGCAACAGCGTTGAACGGGAGAGCGTATTTGCAGATAGGCGTGCACAGAGAGGACTGCCGATGAAGCGGGTGCAACGACACCATGACTTCGGGGCTGCAAGCAGTTCCATGCCTCGCGATACGCACTGCGCCCGGAAGCTTCATTCTTGAGTGTAGAATATGCAGATTGTATATTTTTCAGGTAGAGAATGACGAGTCGTTTACGTTATAGAACGATAAAGTGGAGCAATACAGCAGTAATGTTACGTTAGGCAAAGAGGTGTTCCTTTATGCATTAACTCTCGTTACGTTGGCATTCGTATTGTTCAAGCAGAGTGGGACCGCGCATGGCGTCTCTGCAGCATATCGCTGCGGGGGCGCCATTTTTTGTCATGAGGCGGACTTTCAATTATGAACGGTTCGGGAGGAATAGGCCATGGGACGTATACTGCAACAGATGCGATCCGATATTCGAACGGTATTTGAAAATGATCCCGCGGCACGCAGTCGATTTGAAGTCATCTTTACCTATTCCGGTTTGCATGCGATATGGGGACATCGAGTGGCCCATTGGTTCTTCAAACGGAGATGGTATACCGTAGCCCGCACAATAGCTCAAGTAAGTCGATTTATGACAGGCATCGAGATTCATCCAGGCGCCACTATCGGCCAACGCCTGTTTATTGATCATGGTATGGGAGTAGTCATTGGGGAGACATGCGAAATTGGAGATGACGTTGTCATCTATCAAGGTGTTACTCTCGGTGGGACTGGTAAAGAAAAGGGCAAGCGACACCCTACCATTGGCAATAACGTCGTAATTGCATCCGGCGCCAAGGTGCTTGGTTCTTTTAGCATTGGAGATAATACAAGTATTGGAGCCAATTCAGTAGTACTGCGTGAAGTACCAGGCAATTGTACCGTTGTAGGTATTCCTGGCCGGATCGTCAAGCAGGATGGCGTGCGTATTGATCGTTTGAATCATGCTCAACTCCCTGACCCGGTCGTTGATATGTTCCGTGTGCTGCAGGGGCAGATCGATAAGCTGGAGCAGGAAGTTCAGCATCTACGATCGCAGACAATCGAGACCCTCACTAACTCGGCAGATGAGGCGTATAGTGAAGGCAATGTTAATTGGGATAAAGAAAATGGTCAGGCAGAGGAAAAAGGTAGCCCAGATAAAGAAGGACGTACGGATAATGCTCAAAGTAGAGATGAAGAAGAACGACAAGATAAAGATAAGGATACTAAGGACAAAAACTCCAAGGAGGTTATGCGCGCATGACATTAGCGATTTATGACACAATGACACGCAAGAAGCAGCCCTTTACTCCACAGAAGCCGGGTGAAGTCAGCATGTACGTATGCGGTCCAACCGTGTACGGTTATATTCATATTGGAAATGCCAGACCAGCAATCGTCTTTGACATGGTTCGCAGGTATTTGGAAACAACAGGTTACGATGTTAACTATGTGATCAACTTTACGGATGTAGATGACAAACTGATCACAAAAGCGCGCGAGATGAACCTGACCGTGCCAGAAGTGGCAGATATGTTTGTTGACGCTTATTACGCAGATTGCGATGGGCTGGGCATTCGCCGTGCCACCAATAATCCACGTGTAACGGATAATATCGATGAAATCATAAGCTTTATTTCAACACTAGTGGAGCAGGATTTTGCATACCCATCGGGAGGGGATGTATATTTCCGTACGAAGAAGTTCGCAGACTACGGAAAGTTGTCCCATCAGAATCTGGAGGAACTCCAGTTCGGAATTCGAATCGAAGTAGATGCCCGCAAGGAAGCGGCAGAAGACTTTGTGCTCTGGAAAGGAGCAAAGCCAGGCGAAATTGCTTGGCCGAGTCCATGGGGGGATGGAAGACCAGGCTGGCATATCGAATGCTCGGCTATGGTGCGTAAATACCTGGGGGATACACTGGACATTCATGGCGGCGGCCAAGACCTGACGTTCCCACATCATGAATGTGAATCGGCACAATCGGAAGCGGTGACGGGCAAGCCTTTGTCGCGGTTCTGGATGCATAACGGATATATTAATATCAATAACGAGAAAATGTCTAAATCTCTTGGCAACGGTGTGCTCGTTAAAGATTTGCTCACACATTACAACCCGGGAGCTATTCGTTACTTTATGCTGTCCACACATTATCGCAACCCGCTTAACTTTACGGATGAAGCGATGCAGCAGGCTGTAAACTCAACGGAACGATTAACTAATGCGGTTTCGAATGTAAAGCATGCTCTACAGGCAACAGGCATGTCTTTGGATGAAGCGATGCAGGCAGCTGCTTCTTTCGGGGAGCCTAATGAAGCACTGCAGGTGAAGCTGGCTGGAATCTTAGAAACGTTCGACACGAAGATGCAAGATGACTTTAACACGGCTGATGCGATCACGGCGATGTTCGATTGGGCGAGTGAAGCGAATGTGTACGTACAGCAAGGGAATGCTGCCGGAACACTACGTCCTGCTGACCTGCTTGCGCTTCTTGATGCATTTGAAGCGATGAACGATGTATTAGGAATTGTAATCGAGCAAGAAGTAGAGCTTTTGGATGAGGAAATCGATCACTTAATCCAAGAGCGAACGGAAGCGCGTCAATCGCGCAACTGGGCGCGCGCCGATGAGATTCGTGATCTGCTTACGGCACAAGGAATCGTATTAGAGGATACACCGCAAGGTGTTCGTTGGAAACGGGTGTGAAAGGAGCAGAAGTCATAACAGTGGATGAAGAACGTGATGTGAAGAAGGATGATTGGCTGTTCGACTTTGCCCCTGCGAAAGGGGCGAAGTTGTTAAACCCGATAGCCCTTGCGTATATGGGAGATGCTATATACGAGATTGCTGTGCGGCAATACGTAATTGCACAGCCGAATCACCGACCTCACCATATGCACCAGGAGACGATTAAATATGTATCAGCAAAAGCGCAGGCCAAATTTCTAAACAAGTTAGCGCCAATGTTGACAGAGGAGGAAGCGGACGTTGTTCGTCAAGGGCGCAATGCCAAGTCTACTGTCCCAAAGAGCGCCAACGTTCAAGAGTATAGGCATGCTACGGCACTAGAGGCATTGTTCGGTTATTTATACTATGAAAAGCAGTTAGAACGCTTGCAGGAACTGGTTCATCTCATGCTGAAAGAAAGCGAAAATGAAGTAGGATGACGGTTGCGACGGGCAGGGGTTGTACCCTTTTACATCTAACCAGACATCTAATACCGATAACATAAAAGGAATTATAGAGCAACTAGGAGGTACTTTATTATATGCAAGAAGAAATGATTGCTGGCAAGCACTCTGTCATGGAGGCGCTGCGTTCCGGCCGAACGATCAATAAAATATGGATCGCTGAACAGGCGCAGAAACACTTGACGCAGCCGATTATCGCCGAAGCTAAAAAGGCCGGCATTATCGTTCAGTCGGCAGATAAGCGTAAGCTGGATCAGATGGTTGAAGGTATCCAGCATCAAGGTGTTGTTGCGCAGGTGGCAGCCTATGATTATGTGGAAGTCGAGGATATTTTGGCACTTGCGGAAACGAGAGGGGAAAAGCCGTTTATTCTTGTGCTGGATGAGATTGAAGATCCACACAATCTTGGTTCAATGCTGCGGACGGCAGATTGCACGGGGGTACATGGTGTTATTATTCCGAAACGTCGTTCAGTTGGCTTAACGGCAACTGTATCGAAAATATCTGCTGGGGCTGTTGAGTATGTACCTGTTGCACGAGTGTCCAACCTTGCTCAAACCATTGATCAGCTGAAAGAACGAGGGGTCTGGGTAGTAGGAACCGATGTAACGGCTGAACAGGAAGTATACGACGCTGATATTTTGGACTCCCCGGTTGCCATTGTAATCGGCAATGAGAATAAAGGCATGGGCAGACTCATCCGTGAATCGTGTGATGTATTATTAAAGCTGCCGATGGCGGGGCGTATCAATTCCCTGAATGCTTCGGTGGCAGCGGGCATCGTCATGTATGAGGTTGTACGCCGTCGTAGAGGCTAATCGCGATGCAACAACAGGCAGATTGGCGCGACGTGCTTCTGGTAGACGGATATAATATGATCGGCGCATGGTCTGAACTGAAGAAGCTGGCGGATACCAAGTTGGAGGAGGCGCGTGATCGTCTGTTGGACATGCTTACGGATTACCAAGCATATTCCGGCAGACGTGTCATTGCCGTATTCGATGCTTATCGCGTACCGGGCATTGGAGCAACTTACAAGCAAGGTGACGTAACGGTTAGTTTCACGAAGGAGAAGGAAACGGCGGATGAATGCATCGAAAGACTCGTGCGTGAGTTAAAGCATCGCCGCCGCACGATCTATGTGGCCACTTCAGATATGACTGAGCAGAATGTCATCTTTGCCCTGGGCGCGCTCCGTGTATCAGCGCGTGAACTACGAATAGTCATCGAACAGGCGCGACGTGAGGTGGAAGTACAGATTCGAGAGCAAGCGCTGCGTCCAATCAAGCGCAATCCGCTTGAAGACAAATTAAGTCTGGACGTTATGCTGAAGCTTGAACGGCTGCGAAGAGGGGATAAAATGGAGTAGATTCAAACTGACTAGCACATTTTTACTGAAACGTATGTTGTTTCTTGAGTTGTCAAAAGTGTTCAAACCATTAAAGGCTCCATTTTTCCCGTAGAATCAAGTATTCTCGCGGTTGACGCTTGGGAAGCTATTCATATATACTGAATCTATCATTTTGTCGGATCAGCTATTTCAACAGTTTTGGAAGCGATAGTCAATTTGAATGGTTATCGATTCTATCAACAGAACAGACCCAATGCTTACTAGCCTGATGTTCATGTACATACAGAACAATATGCGAAGCGGGGTATCTTATGTAACGGGTGGATTGCGTTGCAGGCCGGAGGGATTGCTAGTGAGTGTTGACCTCAAAGAAATAAGCACGTTTCCATACGATAAGTTAACGGATGAACAGCTTGTAGATGCCGTTCGCGAAGGTGACGGCGATGCACTGGAATATCTGATTAACAAATATCGCAATTTTGTACGTGCGAAGGCACGCTCCTATTTTCTGATCGGCGCTGACCGGGAGGACATTGTGCAGGAAGGTATGATTGGACTGTACAAGTCTATACGAGATTTTAAGGGAGACAAGCTCGCATCGTTCAAAGCATTTGCTGAATTGTGTATTACGAGACAAATCATAACTGCGATTAAGACTGCTACGCGACAGAAGCACATTCCACTTAATTCTTACGTCTCCTTGGACAAACCCATTTACGACGAGGATTCCGATCGGACACTCTTGGATGTTATCGGAGGCTCTCGTGTATCAGACCCTGAAGAGCTCATCATTAATCAAGAAGAATTCGTTGGTCTTGAAGACAAAATGTCTGAAATATTAAGCGACCTTGAACGCAAGGTGCTTATGCTTTATTTGGACGGCAGATCCTATCAGGAGATTGCAGTTGATCTCGACCGACATGTGAAGTCTATAGACAATGCCCTGCAGCGTGTGAAGCGGAAGTTGGAAAGATATCTGGAAGTGCGCGATGGTGGCGAGTCGATATAAAGAAAGTGTTCAGGACACGTGATAACACGCAGTCATTGGGCACTTTCTTTTTATTATTCCACTGTGGTAATAGTCAGGTATGGCACGATTATGCTATCGATCCAGTGAAGTTAATCAGAAGGGTTTAACTCAAGCAGGTTTATAGCATAATGAGAAAGAGACGATTGGAAAAGCGAACCTTTGTGTTATATCCCAGTGTTGTATATGATAGAGCAAGTGGCGGAAGACCTATTGCGTCAATATCTTTTCATTGACATGAAATACCCTATATGATAAAGTGTTTTGGGTAGCCCTAAATATGCGTACGTTTTTAGGAATATATTCCGACGCTTCTTTATCTAAAAAGGTGTCTTCAGGAGGTGTACAACATGCGGGTAATTGTTACGATGGCTTGCACTGGCTGCAAACAACGCAACTATACAACTACGAAGAACAAACGTAATCACCCAGACCGCATCGAGTTGAAGAAATTCTGCAAGTTCTGCAACGAGCATACTTCTCATCGCGAAACAAGATAAGTCAGGTGGAGGTGTAGTCCGTGGCTTTCTTAGGAAATGTGAAACGTAGTTTTGGTTCTATGTTTTCCTTCTTTGCCGACAGCTGGGGCGAATTAAAGAAGGTTCGCTGGCCCAACCGTAAAGAGTTGACAAGCTATACGATCGTCGTATTGTCCACGGTCATCTTTGTTACGCTCTATTTTTGGGTCCTGGACATCGGGATCTCTGCGATCGTCGAAGCGATTATTTAATAAAAGTCCCAAGGTGGCTTCAGTATGGAAAAAAGATGGTACGTTGTCCATACCTATTCAGGGTATGAAAACAAAGTCAAAGCCAATTTGGAAAAGCGCGTCGAATCCATGGGCATGGAAGACAAGATATTCCGCGTTCTTGTTCCGATGGAAGAAGAGCTGGTAAACAAAGACGGTAAGAAGAAGACTGTCATGCGTAAAGTTTACCCAGGATATGTTCTTGTTGAAATGGTTCAAACGGATGAGTCTTGGTACGTTGTGCGTAATACGCCAGGCGTAACCGGATTTGTTGGTTCCACAGGCTCGGGTTCCAAGCCAACTGCATTGCTTCCAGAAGAAGTTGAACAGATTCTGAAAACAATGGGTATGGAAGAACCGAGAATGACGGTTGAGTTCGAACTGAAAGAATCAGTGCGCATCAAAGTTGGTCCTTTTGCGAACTTTGTTGGTACAGTCGAAGAAATCGTGACCGAGAAGCAGAAGCTTAAGGTTCACGTAAACATGTTTGGTCGAGAAACCCCACTTGAGTTGGATTACCACCAAGTAGAGAAGATTTAATAGATCTTATTGGTTTCTGTTGCGGATAAGCACGTTTGTGCCGATGGCCGCATAACTAGCGCAAGGAGGTGTTCCACGTGGCAAAGAAAGTCATTAAAGTGGTCAAGTTGCAAATTCCAGCGGGTAAGGCGAATCCTGCACCTCCTGTAGGTCCAGCATTGGGTCAAGCAGGGGTTAACATCATGGCGTTCACAAAGGAATTTAATGCGAGAACTGCAGATCAAGTTGGTTTGATTATTCCAGTTGAGATCTCTGTATTCGAAGACCGTTCCTTTACGTTCATCACTAAAACTCCACCAGCTGCTGTCTTGTTGAAAGTAGCAACTAAGGTAGAGAAAGGTTCCGGCGAACCTAACAAGAAAAAAATTGCAACTGTTAAGCGCGACGTTGTTCGTCAAATCGCTGAACAGAAAATGGCTGACCTGAACGCAGCTTCCGTTGAAGCAGCAATGCGTATGGTTGAAGGTACAGCTCGCAGCATGGGTATCGTAGTAGAAGACTAATTCCCGTCTTCGTACGCAGTGGGAGGTTAATCCGTTACTACCACAAAGGAGGAAAAGAACATGGCATCTCATGGTAAAAAATATGTTGAAGCTGCAAAGTTGATCGACAAAGAAGCAACTTATGAAGCTTCTGAAGCCATTGAATTGGTGAAGAAAGCGGCAGCAGCGAAATTTGACGAAACAGTTGAAGTGGCTGTTCGTTTGGGTGTAGACCCTCGTAAACAAGATCAGGCTGTTCGTGGTGTAGTTGTATTGCCACACGGTACTGGTAAAACAAAACGCGTTCTCGTGTTTGCAAAAGGCGAGAAAGTAAAAGAAGCAGAAGCAGCTGGTGCGGATTATGTTGGCGACCAAGAACTCATCAACAAAATTCAACAAGGTTGGTTCGACTTCGATGTCTGCGTAGCAACACCAGACATGATGAGTGAAGTAGGTAAATTGGGACGTATCCTTGGTGGTAAAGGTCTCATGCCTAACCCTAAAGCCGGTACGGTTACTTTTGATGTTACTAAAGCTGTTCAAGAAATTAAAGCTGGTAAAATCGAGTATCGTCTGGATAAAGCAGGTCAAATTCATGCACCTATCGGTAAAGTATCTTTCAGTGCTGAACAGTTGAATGACAACTTGAAAGCTTTGATCGACGCATTGAACCGTGCTAAGCCCGCAGCGGCTAAGGGTGTTTACATGAAAAACATCGCGATTTCTTCGACGATGGGCCCTGCAGCTCGCGTTAACACAGCAACTTATCGTTAAGATAAATGCGGCTCAATTGGTAAGTAACGGATACTGTTGACATGGTTCGACTGGACGTGTTACTCTAATAGAGTTGTTAATGACGACGTAAATAACATTGAATAATCGTACCGTAGACAGTAGGTGCCGAGAGGCTTAATCCCCTACCGAGGTGTTCGAATAGACTGAGTGCGAAGGTGTGCGTTGTATACGTACCTCGTACACCAATCGCTTCGTAATGCCTCTGTAGTTCGCTGCAGAGGCTTTTCTAATGCTCGGGTAGGAAGAACGGATGTAATACGGTTGATCATGAAATATGTAGGAGGTGTATCGAGTGGCAAACGCGAAAGTGATTGAATCCAAACAACAAGCTGTTACCGAGATTGCTGGTAAATTGCGTGAGAGCGTAACAACAGTTGTTGCTGACTACCGTGGTTTGAGCGTTGCGCAAGTGACAGAACTTCGTAAGCAACTTCGTGAAGCTGGTATCGAGTTCCAAGTATTGAAAAATACATTGGTTCGTCGTGCTACTGCTGCAGCTGAGTTTACTGAACTTGACGAAGCATTGACTGGTCCTACAGCAATCGCATTCAGCCGTGAAGACGCAGTTGCTCCTGCGAAAATCTTAAACGATTTCGCAAAGAAAAACGAAGCCCTTGAAATCAAAGGTGGCATAGTAGAAGGTCGCGTTGTAGACGTAGACCAAATCAAAGCGTTGGCAGCATTGCCTTCCCGCGATGGTTTGTTGTCCATGTTGCTCAGCGTGCTCCAAGCACCTGTGCGCAACTTTGCATTGGCAGTCAAAGCAGTCGCAGAGAAGAACGAAGCCGAAGCGTAAGCAGCGTCTTCTATTGGAATCTAGCGGCAGTATCATAAAATATGAAAACATTGATGGAGGTTACTATAATGAGCAAAGAGCAAATCTTGGAAGCCATTAAAGGCATGTCCGTATTGGAATTGAATGATCTTGTTAAAGCAATCGAAGAAGAATTCGGCGTAACAGCAGCTGCTCCAGTAGCAGTTGTAGCTGGCGGCGGAGCAGAAGCAGCAGCAGAGCAATCCGAATTCGACGTAATCTTGACTAGCGCTGGCGCTGGTAAGATCAACGTTATCAAAGTAGTTCGCGAAATCACTGGTCTTGGCTTGAAAGAAGCTAAAGAAGTAGTAGACAACGCTCCTAAAGCAATCAAAGAAAAAGTAAGCAAAGAAGACGCTGAAGCTATCAAAGCTAAGCTTGAAGAAGCAGGCGCATCTGTAGAAGTGAAGTAATAACCACTTCTGTAAGTACAAACCCCTTGAAGATCCTTCAAGGGGTTTGTTGTCTAGGATACGAAAGGGGTATCTTGGCAATCCTCGTAGTTATGACGCGCCCTAGACAATGAACGCTCGTGCTTACCGATGATGGAGGTGGATATATGGCGCACTATTATAGCAAAAATCAGGAAGTTAGTCATGATCGCAAGCAGCTGCAATTTACATTGCGCGGCTATCAGTTGCGATTTATGTCTGATGCTGGCGTATTCTCAAAAGATAGCATTGATTATGGTAGTAGAGTATTAATTGAGCAGTTAGATATAGCACCAAATGCTAAGGTGTTGGATGTAGGCTGTGGTTATGGCCCGATTGGTCTGACGGCAGCTAAACTGGCTTTTGAAGGCCATGTTGTGATGGTGGATGTAAATGATCGTGCGTTGGCGTTAGCGCGTGAGAATGCAGCTGCGAATGGCATAACCAATATAACCATTCAATCAAGCGATGGTTTAGCGGAATTAGGTGGAAGTCGATTTGATGTTATTATAACGAATCCGCCTATCCGAGCAGGCAAAGAGGTAGTGCATCGTATCTTCGAGGAATCCTACGAGCATCTGAACGATGGCGGGTGCTTATGGATTGTTATTCAGAAGAAGCAGGGGGCTCCCTCGGCCGAGGCTAAGCTGCAATTGCTCTTTGGTGAGGGGCAAGTGAAGGAAGTTATTAAGGATAAGGGCTACCGAGTATTTCGGGCGACCAAAGAGTTGGGATAAATTACAATGCGAAAATAAGTATGAAAATCTCAATTCTAAGTTGACTGCGTATGCCCAATGTGGTATTATTATAAAATGTCAGTATTAGGATGGACTTCATGTCTTTACTTTGCTAAAATGTCAAGCCTTTTTTTGAAAAGGATGCATACATTTTCGTTATATGACGTATAATGTTTACATTTTGGGCAAATCTATCGATATGAAGTGTAGTGAGACAACCCAGAAACGACGGCACGGAGAAACGGCGTCCATCGCAACTTGCGTTTTGTCGTGAACGTGCGTTTTTCTTTTTGTCCCTCTTTTTCCATTTTATCACGTTTTCTGAGTCTCTTTCGTGGACTTTATTATAAAGGATATCGAAAAGGATTCGCAATCCATTTTTTAAGTAGACATGAGGGGTGAGTATAAGTTGGCAGGACATCTTGTTCATTATGGACGACGCACTCGGCGCAGCTATGCGCGCATCAAAGAGGTTCTCGAAGTTCCGAACTTGATTGAAATCCAACAGAAATCGTACCAATGGTTTTTGGATGAAGGATTGCGAGAGATGTTCCAAGACATATCTCCGATTCAGGATTTCACAGGTAATCTCGTTCTGGAGTTTATCGATTACAGCTTAGGTGAACCGAAATATTCGGTCGATGATTCTAAGGAACGCGATGTAACATATGCGGCACCACTCCGTGTGAAGGTGCGACTTCTCAACAAAGACACCGGCGAAGTGAAGGAACAAGAAGTATTCATGGGTGATTTCCCACTCATGACGGAAACAGGAACGTTCATCATCAACGGTGCAGAACGTGTCATTGTCAGCCAGTTAGTTCGTTCCCCGAGTGTCTATTTCAGTACGAAGGTTGACAAGAACGGTAAGAAGACGTACACGGCAACGGTTATTCCTAACCGCGGTGCGTGGCTCGAACTTGAAACCGACGCAAAAGACATCATTTACGTTCGTATCGACCGTACACGTAAAATTCCGGTAACCGTGCTGCTTCGCGCACTAGGTTTTGGAACTGACGAGCAGATTTTAGAATTGCTCGGTCACGACGAATATATTCGTAATACGCTGGACAAAGACAACACGGATTCCACGGAGAAAGCGCTCATCGAGATCTACGAGCGACTTCGTCCAGGCGAGCCGCCTACGTTGGAAAATGCAAGAAGCTTGCTGATTGCCCGTTTCTTTGATCCGAAGCGTTACGATCTGGCGAATGTCGGTCGTTACAAAATAAATAAAAAGCTTCACATTAAAAACCGACTCTTCAATCAGAAGTTAGCACAAACACTTATTGATCCGGATACGGGAGAGATTGTTGCAGAAGCAGGCCAGATGATTGACCGTCGCTTGCTGGACGAAATCTTACCACGTCTTGAGAGCAATGTCGGCTTTAAGACTTATCAGGTCGCCGGCGGTGTGTTGGATTCGGATGATATTCCGCTCCAATGTATTGATGTATATTCTCCAATTGAAGACGGTAAAATCGTGAAAGTTATTGCCAACGGCTTAATTGATAAGTCCGTTAAACATATTACGCCTGCGGATATTATCGCATCGATTAACTACTTTATCGATTTGCTGCATGGCATTGGCAGTACGGATGACATTGACCATCTTGGTAATCGTCGTTTGCGCTCTGTAGGTGAATTGCTGCAGAATCAATTCCGTATTGGATTGTCCCGTATGGAACGTGTTGTACGCGAACGTATGTCGATTCAGGATGCTAATGTGATCACGCCACAAGCTTTGATCAACATTCGTCCGGTTATTGCTTCGATTAAGGAGTTCTTCGGAAGCTCCCAGTTGTCGCAGTTTATGGACCAGACGAACCCGCTGGCTGAATTGACGCATAAGCGTCGCCTTTCTGCACTCGGACCTGGTGGTCTGACGCGTGAGCGCGCGGGCTTTGAAGTTCGTGACGTCCATCCGTCTCACTATGGCCGTATGTGTCCGATCGAGACACCAGAGGGTCCGAACATCGGTTTGATCAACTCCTTGTCCACGTTTGCACGTGTGAATGAGTATGGCTTCATTGAGGCGCCATATCGTTGGGTAGATCCGAAAAGCGGTCGTGTTACGGAACATATCGATTACATGACAGCAGATGAAGAAGATAATTATGTCGTTGCCCAAGCGAATGCTGCTCTGAACGATGATGGCACATTCCGCGACGAAACGGCAATTGTTCGTTATAACAAGCAGTCTGACAACATTCTGACAATGCCTACTGACCGTGTAGATTACATGGACGTATCGCCTAAACAGGTTGTGTCGGTTGCGACAGCGCTCATTCCGTTCCTGGAGAACGATGACTCGAACCGTGCACTCATGGGATCGAACATGCAGCGTCAGGCGGTACCGCTTCTGATACCGCAAGCGCCGTTCGTAGGTACGGGAATGGAACACAAATCCGCTAAGGACTCCGGTGTATGCATCGTGTCCAAAATTAACGGTGTTGTGGAGCGTGTTAGCTCAAATGAGATCAATGTTCGTCATATTGAAGTGATTGACGGCCGCGAGGTTCGCGGTGATCTTGTTAAACATAAGCTGCAGAAATTCATGCGTTCCAACCAAGGGACGTGCATCAACCAACGTCCGCTTGCCCGTAAAGGCGATATTGTCAAAGTAGGCGATATTCTGGCGGATGGGCCTTCCACTGAAATGGGCGAATTGGCGCTCGGACGTAATGTCGTCGTTGCGTTTATGACGTGGGAAGGTTACAACTACGAGGATGCGATTCTTCTCTCCGAGAAGCTTGTGAAAGAAGACGTATATACTTCGATTCATATCGAAGAGTATGAGTCTGAAGCACGTGATACGAAGCTCGGACCGGAAGAAATTACGCGTGATATTCCAAACGTAGGGGAAGAAGCGTTGAAGAATCTCGACGAGCGCGGTATTATTCGTGTCGGCGCAGAGATCAAAGCTGGTGATATTCTCGTTGGTAAAGTAACACCGAAAGGTGTAACCGAGCTTACAGCGGAAGAACGCCTGTTGCATGCGATCTTTGGTGAGAAAGCACGTGAAGTTCGTGATACATCACTTCGCGTACCGCATGGTACTGACGGTATCGTTGTAGACGTTAAAGTGTTTACGCGTGAAAATGGCGATGAGTTGCCACCGGGTGTTAATCAACTTGTTCGTGTATACATCGCTCAGAAACGTAAAATCTCTGAAGGCGACAAGATGGCGGGACGCCATGGTAACAAGGGTGTCATCGCTCGTATCTTGCCAGAAGAAGATATGCCATTCCTGCCAGATGGAACACCAGTTCAAGTTGTATTGAACCCGTTGGGCGTTCCTTCCCGTATGAATATCGGTCAGGTACTCGAGGTCCACTTGGGTATGGCTGCTCGTTATCTTGGCTTCCATGCTGCAACACCGGTATTTGACGGTGCAACGGAGTATGACGTGTTTGATACGATGGAAGAAGCAGGCATGCAGCGAAATGGTAAGACCGTCTTATATGACGGACGAACCGGAGAATCGTTCGAACGTGAAGTTACTGTTGGTGTCATGTACATGATCAAATTGGCACACATGGTTGACGATAAGATTCATGCTCGTTCTACAGGACCATATTCACTTGTTACGCAGCAGCCGCTCGGTGGTAAAGCACAGTTCGGTGGACAGCGCTTCGGTGAGATGGAAGTATGGGCACTTGAAGCATATGGTGCCGCATATACACTGCAAGAGATTCTTACAGTCAAGTCTGATGATGTGGTTGGTCGCGTGAAGACTTACGAATCCATCGTTAAGGGTGAGAATGTACCGGAACCAGGCGTTCCAGAATCATTCAAAGTCTTGATTAAAGAGCTGCAAAGCTTAGGTATGGATGTTAAGATCTTGACTGAAAACGAAGAAGAAATCGAAATGCGTGAATTCGATGAGGATGAGGAAACTCCTCAAGACAAGCTGAACTTGGGCTTGGAAGATGACTACGCAATCGAATAATAGTAATACTCGTGCTAACGATGGTAGACAGCAAGATGCTGAATGCCATCGTTACACGATATTGGCCGTCTATTCTGGAAATCATTGATTTCCTTGTCAAGACGCTCTCTCGAAATAGACCGAAGTTCACTAGGCCGTCTATTTCAAGTAGACGGTGATCTCAAGTACAGATTAAGGAGGGTCGCTCCTAGATGGACGTCAACAATTTTGAATTTATGAAGATCGGGCTCGCCTCTCCCGAGAAGATTCGCTCATGGTCCCGCGGCGAAGTCAAGAAACCAGAAACGATTAACTATCGTACGCTCAAGCCAGAGAAAGAGGGCTTGTTCTGTGAAAAGATTTTTGGACCGACGAAAGACTGGGAATGTCACTGTGGCAAGTACAAACGTGTTCGTTATAAAGGTGTAGTCTGTGACCGCTGCGGCGTTGAAGTAACACGTCAAAAAGTACGCCGTGAGCGTATGGGTCATATTGAATTAGCTGCTCCTGTATCACATATCTGGTATTTCAAAGGTATCCCATCTCGTATGGGCTTGGCGCTTGATATGTCTCCGCGTTCTTTGGAAGAGATTATTTATTTCGCTTCCTACGTAGTTACAGATCAAGGAGATACGCCTTTGGAGAAGAAGCAGCTCTTGTCCGAGAAGGAATATCGCAGTTACCGTGAAAAGTATGGACATGCGTTCCATGCCGGAATGGGTGCTGAAGCGGTTAAGAAGTTGCTGCAGGATCTCGACCTCGATAAAGAACTCGAAACGCTGAGGGAAGAGCTGCGTACGGCTCAAGGCCAACGCCGTAACCGTGCGATTAAGCGTCTCGAAGTAATCGAAGCTTTCCGTAACTCGGGCAACTGTCCGGATTGGATGATTCTTGACGTGCTGCCGGTTATTCCACCTGAACTACGTCCGATGGTTCAATTGGATGGTGGTCGCTTTGCGACTTCTGACTTGAATGATCTGTACCGTCGTGTTATTAACCGGAACAACCGCTTGAAACGCTTGCTGGACCTTGGCGCTCCAGATATCATCGTACAGAATGAGAAGCGTATGCTTCAAGAAGCTGTAGATGCTCTGATCGACAACGGTCGTCGCGGCCGTCCTGTTACAGGTCCTGGTAACCGTCCATTGAAATCGTTGAGCCACATGCTCAAAGGTAAACAGGGACGTTTCCGTCAGAACTTGCTCGGTAAACGGGTTGACTATTCTGGTCGTTCCGTTATCGTTGTAGGGCCTAGCCTCAAGATGTATCAATGCGGTCTGCCTAAAGAAATGGCCTTGGAATTGTTCAAGCCGTTTGTCATGAAAGAACTTGTGAACAAAGGCTTGGCTCACAATATTAAGAGTGCAAAGCGTAAAGTAGAGCGCGTAAGCCCAGAAGTATGGGACGTTCTGGAGCAAGTTATCCGTGAGCATCCAGTACTGTTGAACCGTGCCCCTACCCTTCATAGACTCGGTATTCAAGCATTTGAACCGATTCTGGTTGAAGGACGCGCAATTAAGCTTCACCCACTCGTATGTACAGCGTACAATGCGGACTTTGACGGTGACCAGATGGCTGTTCACGTACCATTGTCTGCTGAAGCACAAGCGGAAGCACGTCTTCTGATGCTTGCATCGGGTAACATCTTGAACCCTAAAGACGGTAAACCTGTTGTTACGCCATCTCAGGATATGGTCCTCGGATCTCACTTCTTGACCATGGATAACAAAGACGCTAAAGGTTCAGGTATGATCATTTCTCATGTAAATGAAGCCGTATCCGCATACCAACGTGGTACAGCATCCTTGCATGCGCGTGTAGCCATTCCGGTTAAGGCGCTTGGCAAGACCAACTTTACGGAGAAACAACAAAGTGCGTTCATGATTACGACCATTGGACGTATTATCTTTAACGAAATCTTCCCGGCTGATTTCCCTTACATCAACGAGCCGACTAAGCGCAACTTGTTCGAGGGAACACCGGATCATTACTTTGTATACGATAAAGGTGCGAACATCCGTGAGTACATGATGGAAGTTCCACAGACCGGAGCAGTTGGTAAAGACTACTTGGGTCAAATTATTGCCCGTTGTTTCGAGATCTTCCATACAACCAAAACGGCTGTTATTTTGGATGATATCAAGCAGCTTGGATTCACTTATTCTACGCGTGCAGGTATTTCTATCGCGGTGTCGGACGTAATCGTTCCGCCAGAAAAAGTTGAAATCCTGAAAGAATCCGAAGAGAAAGTCAAAGTCATTACGAACCAATATCGTCGTGGTTTGATCACGAATGATGAGCGTTATGACCGTGTTATCGAAGTATGGTCGAAAACAAAAGACCAGATTACCGATATTTTGATGAAATCGATGGATCGTTACAACTCGATTATGCTCATGGTGGACTCCAAAGCCCGCGGTAACAAATCGCAGATCACACAGCTCGGCGGTATGCGTGGTTTGATGGCGAATCCATCTGGTCGTATTATCGAATTGCCAATCAAGTCGAACTTCCGTGAAGGCCTTACGGTCTTGGAATACTTTATCTCGACGCATGGTGCGCGTAAAGGTTTGGCGGATACGGCGCTTCGTACAGCGGATTCGGGTTACTTGACCCGTCGTCTCGTTGACGTTGCCCAAGATGTCATCGTTCGCGAAGACGATTGCGGTACAGATAAAGGCTTCTTGGTCAGCGATATTTCTGACGGTAAAGAGGTTATCGAAGGATTGTACGATCGTATCGAAGGACGTTACTCCTTCCAAACGATCAAGCATCCTGAGACGGGTGAAGTCATTGTCAACCGCAATGAACTGATCGATTCCGACAAAGCCGAAGAGATCGTGAAGTCTGGTGTGAAGAAGCTGCAAATCCGCTCAGTATTGAGCTGCCGCGCTCGTCATGGCGTATGTAAGATTTGTTACGGCCGTAACTTGGCGACAGGTAAGCATGTAGAGATCGGGGAAGCAGTAGGCATTATCGCCGCTCAATCCATCGGGGAACCAGGAACACAGTTGACGATGCGTACGTTCCATACCGGCGGTGTTGCCGGGGATGATATTACGCAAGGTTTGCCGCGTATCCAGGAGTTGTTCGAGGCCCGGAATCCTAAAGGTCAAGCAACTATTTCCGAGATTGATGGTGTAATCAAAGAAATCCGCGAGACGAAAGACCGTCGCGAAGTGGAAGTCCAAGGTGAAGCAGAGACTAAAGTCTATGCAGCAAGCTATGGCTCCCGTATTCGTGTACATGAAGGTCAGACGATCGAGGCGGGCGACGAGATTACAGAAGGTTCGATTGACCCTAAAGAGATGCTGCGCATCAAAGGTATTCGAGGCGTTCAGAACTATATCCTTCAGGAAGTTCAGCGCGTTTACCGGAACCAAGGGGTTGAAATTAACGATAAGCACGTTGAAGTTATGATTCGACAAATGCTTCGTAAGATTCGTATCATCGATAATGGAGACACGGTTCTATTGCCAGGCGCCTTCGTTGATATGCATGAATACGAGTCTGCGAACAAAGATGCTATCTTGTCTGACAAAGAACCGGCTGTTGCTAAACCAGTATTGCTCGGTATTACGAAAGCTTCCTTGGAGACAGATTCCTTCTTGTCCGCAGCTTCATTCCAAGAGACAACTCGTGTCTTGACAGATGCTGCAATCAAAGGTAAAGTTGACCAATTGCTCGGTCTGAAAGAGAACGTTATTATCGGCAAGCTGATCCCTGCAGGTACGGGGATGAACCGTTATCGCAGCGTTAAGCTTATCAATCCTCTGAATGAGCAAATGGAAGAAGCACTTGAGCATGCAGGTGTAGGCGCAACTGAATAAGTTCAGCCTAATGATAAAGAAGGCGTCCGATTACTGTTGCTTCAAGTAACAGTAATCGGCGGCTTTTTCATGTATGATGCACAGCGATATTTAATAATTGCTAATTCAATATTTTACTCGACATGAGGACGGATTCTTGATAGAATGCTCTTTGTGCCGCAATAGTACGCAATATTGAAAGAGTAGCATCAGAAGAGAAAGTGCTTGACAGCATACTCTCGAAGTGCTAAAATGTCGTAGTGTGCCCAAGACGGATGCCTGTGCTTTTGGAGGATTAAGATTCATGTCTAATGAAAAGAGTCTACAGGATGCTAAAGTTAAGATTGGGAGCAAGCAGACACTAAAGATGGTTGAGCAAGGTCTTGCCATTGAAGTGTATGTTGCACTAGATGCCGATACGAAGCTTCTTAATAAGATCGTATCCCTTTGCCGCAAGAGAAACGTTAAGCTTATTGAAATAAGCTCGATGTTGGAACTTGGCAAAATGTGTGGCATCGAAGTTGGAGCTGCTATGGCAGCGATAGTCGAAGAGTAAGTAACCGATGTTTTTGTTAAGGATGACGGAATGGTTTCCGAGGCAAAAACTTTTCATTTGCTCATTTATGAACCGCCTGGATCTGTGGACTTAAAAGAGTGAATTGTTAAAGGTGTTAATAACATGGGAAGGGGGTGGCAACATGCCAACTATTAACCAATTAGTTCGCAAAGGCCGCAAAGCTAAAGTAACAAAATCCAAATCCCCAGCATTGCAAAAAGGGTTTAACGCCCTGAAACGTGCTGAGACAGATTTGAGCGCGCCTCAAAAACGTGGTGTATGTACTCGTGTAGGTACAATGACTCCGAAGAAACCGAACTCCGCACTTCGTAAATATGCTCGTGTTCGTTTGACGAACCGTGTAGAGGTAACGGCGTACATCGGCGGTATTGGACATAACCTGCAAGAGCATAGTGTCGTGCTCGTGCGCGGCGGCCGTGTTAAGGATCTTCCGGGTGTTCGCTACCACATCGTTCGCGGTGCATTAGACACTGCTGGTGTGAACAACCGTATGCAAGCTCGTTCCAAATATGGTACGAAGCGTCCTAAAGTTAAAAAATAATTAATAGTTTCATGATATATTCATGAGCTCACGTGGAAAGGGGGATACACATGCCACGCAAAGGACCAGTTACTAAGCGCGACGTGTTGCCAGATCCGGTATACAATAGCAAGTTGGTTACTCGCCTAATCAATCGTGTTATGATCGATGGTAAACGTGGTGTTGCTCAAACTATTCTGTATGATGCTTTCAAGTCCATTGAAGAGCGTACGGGTAAAGACCCTATGGAAGTGTTTGAAGCAGCAATCAAGAACATCATGCCGGTTCTAGAAGTTAAAGCTCGCCGTGTAGGCGGATCTAACTATCAAGTACCAGTAGAAGTTAAGCCAGAACGCCGTACATCCTTGGGATTACGTTGGTTGGTTAACTATTCGCGTAACCGCGGTGAAAAAACAATGCAAGAGCGTTTGGCAGCAGAGATTATCGATGCTTCCAACAACACTGGAGCAGCTGTTAAGAAACGCGAAGATACGCACAAAATGGCTGAAGCGAACAAAGCATTTGCTCACTACCGTTGGTAGGATTGAGTTAAAGCTACTCGCATTTAACCAACTCATATTTGAAGGGAGATCCAACCATGGCAAGACAGTTCTCCTTGGCAAATACGCGTAATATCGGGATCATGGCTCACATCGATGCTGGTAAGACAACAACAACGGAGCGTATCTTGTACTATACAGGCCGTACTCACAAGATTGGTGAGGTGCACGAAGGTGCAGCTACAATGGACTGGATGGAGCAAGAACAAGAACGTGGTATCACGATCACATCCGCTGCGACTACAGCGCAGTGGAAAGGTCATCGTGTTAATATCATCGATACTCCGGGTCACGTTGACTTCACAGTAGAGGTTGAACGTTCCCTTCGCGTATTGGACGGAGCCGTAGGCGTATTCTCTGCAAAAGAAGGCGTAGAGCCGCAATCCGAAACGGTATGGCGTCAAGCTGACCGTTACGGTGTACCTCGTATTGCTTACGTTAACAAAATGGACATCATTGGCGCTGATTACCTCAACGTTATTGAGTCCATGAAAGATCGTTTGCAAGCGAACGCAGTTGCGATTCAATTGCCTATCGGCGCTGAGAATGATTTTGTTGGTATCATTGACTTGGTAGAGCAAGTTGCTCACATCTTCAAAGATGACCTTGGTCGTGATGTCGAAATTACAGAAATTCCTGCAGAGTTCAAAGAGCAAGTTGCTGAACTTCGTATGGAATTAGTTGAGAAGGTTGCAGAACTCGACGAAGATTTGATGATGAAATACCTCGAGGGTGAAGAGCCAACAGTTGAAGAACTCAAGGCTGCTCTCCGTAAAGGTGTTTGTTCCGTTCAAATCTTCCCAGTAGTATGCGGTTCTTCTTACAGAAACAAAGGCGTTCAATTGATGATTGACGCAGTTGTTGACTACTTGCCATCCCCACTTGATGTACCTGATATTAAAGGTCATCTTGAAGATGGTGAAGAAGCGATCCGTCATTCTTCTGACGAAGAGCCGTTCTCGGCACTTGCGTTTAAGATCATGACAGACCCTTATGTTGGTAAACTTACGTTCTTCCGTGTGTATTCAGGCGTATTGAGCTCCGGTTCTTATGTATTGAATGCTACAAAGGGCAAACGTGAGCGTATCGGCCGTATTCTTCAAATGCACGCTAACAGCCGTGAAGAAATCGACGTAGTATACTCCGGAGATATCGCAGCTGCAGTAGGCTTGAAAGATACAGGTACTGGCGATACACTTTGTGATGAGAAAAATCCGGTAATCTTGGAGTCCATGAACTTCCCTGATCCGGTAATCGAAATCGCAGTAGAGCCTAAAACCAAAGCTGACCAAGATAAAATGGGTGTTGCTTTGAGCAAATTGACAGAGGAAGATCCAACTCTGCGTGCGCATACAGATGAAGAGACTGGTCAAACTATTTTGGCTGGTATGGGTGAGCTTCACTTGGAGATCATCGTTGACCGTATGCGTCGTGAGTTTAAGGTTGACACGAATGTTGGTAAACCACAAGTTGCTTACCGTGAAACATTCAAAACTGGCGCTAAAGTCGAAGGTAAGTTTGTACGCCAATCTGGTGGTCGCGGTCAATACGGACACGTATGGATCGAATTTGCACCACAAGAGCCGGGCGCAGGCTTCGCATTCGAAAACAAAGTTGTCGGTGGTGTCGTTCCTCGTGAATACATCGCTCCAGTTCAAGCTGGTATCGAAGAGTCAATGAAGAACGGTGTAATTGCGGGCTTCCCACTCGTTGATATTAAAGCAACTATTTTTGACGGATCTTATCATGATGTTGACTCCAGTGAAATGGCGTTTAAGATTGCCGGTTCGATGGCACTTAAAGCTGCTAAAGACAAGTGTAATCCTGTCTTGCTTGAGCCAATCATGAAAGTTGAAGTTACAGTTCCTGAAGAGTACATGGGCGACGTTATGGGGATGTTGAATTCCCGTCGTGGTCGTATCGAAGGTATGGATACTCGCTCAGGAGCTCAAATTATTCGTGCTAAGGTACCTCTCGCTGAGATGTTTGGATATTCCACAACTCTTCGTTCTGGTACACAAGGCCGTGGCGTATTCTCCATGGAGCTTTCGCACTATGAAGAAGTTCCTCGCAGCATCTCGGAAGAGATTGTTTCGAAGCACAAAGGCGCTGAGTAATTTAACTGCTTAATCTAAGTTTACACAAGGTCGGGAAGTTGATCTAAATCTTCATGCCGACCTTCAATCCCATATATTATTCCACTATTAAGGAGGAATTGTTCAAAATGGCAAAGGCAAAATTTGAACGTAATAAACCGCATGTTAACATCGGTACTATCGGTCACGTTGACCACGGTAAAACAACTTTGACAGCTGCAATCACTACAGTATTGTCCAAACGTTATGGCGGTGCTGCAATTGCATTCGATCAAATCGATAAAGCTCCAGAAGAGCGCGAACGCGGTATCACAATTTCCACATCTCACGTAGAGTACGAAACACCAGCTCGTCACTATGCACACGTTGACTGCCCAGGTCACGCGGACTACGTTAAAAACATGATCACTGGTGCTGCTCAAATGGACGGCGCGATCTTGGTTGTATCTGCAGCTGACGGTCCAATGCCACAAACACGTGAGCACATCTTGTTGTCCCGCCAAGTAGGCGTACCTTACATCGTTGTATTCTTGAACAAATGCGACATGGTAGAAGACGAAGAGTTGCTTGAATTGGTTGAAATGGAAGTTCGTGACTTGTTGAACGAATATGAGTTCCCAGGCGACGACACTCCAATCATCCGTGGTTCCGCTCGTGAAGCTCTTCAAAACCCAGATGGTGAGTGGGCTGATAAAGTTGTTGAATTGTTCGAACAAATCGACAACTACATTCCACAACCAGAGCGCGAAACTGACAAGCCTTTCTTGATGCCTGTCGAGGACGTGTTCTCCATCACTGGACGTGGTACAGTTGCTACTGGTCGTGTAGAGCGCGGTACTGTTAAAGTAGGCGAAGAGATCGAAATCGTTGGTATCCAAGAAGAGACTCGCAAATCGGTTGTTACGGGCGTAGAAATGTTCCGTAAACTTCTTGATTCCGCTCAAGCTGGTGACAACATCGGTGCGTTGCTTCGTGGTGTAGACCGCAGCAACATCGAGCGCGGACAAGTATTGGTTAAACCAGGTACGGTTAAACCACATACAGAGTTCACTTCCCAAATCTACGTGTTGACTAAAGAAGAGGGTGGCCGTCACAAGCCTTTCTTTACTGGCTACCGTCCACAGTTCTACTTCCGTACAACTGACGTAACAGGTATCATCGAATTGCCAGAAGGCACTGAAATGGTTATGCCTGGTGACAACATCACAGTTACTGTTAAATTGATCAGCCCAATCGCTATCGAAGAAGGAACACGCTTCGCGATTCGTGAAGGCGGACGTACAGTAGGTGCCGGTGCGGTTGCATCCATCCAAAAATAATTAATGTTCGGCATTAGCCGACATTAATCACAATCCCTTTCCTAACGGAGAGGGATTGTTTTTGTTTATGTGGATAAGTTCAGAATGTTCTAATACAATATTCACAGCTTGGATATATGGGATGCCTATGCGGGACTATTTACCGGACTATAATAGGAGTAATGTCCTATATGTCACAAGGGTGTGGATAACTCTTGCGGGACAGAGTGTACACTTCTTAGGGAAGGATGCATCCTGATGAACTTTATAACGAAATGGTTTTCCGATAACACAACGGAGTTAGGGCAATTCAGTGCTACAAGGAAGGGTTCAGAGCCCATATGGAACATAGATGATCAGCAACAGGTAAGTGAGGCTTGGGGAAAAATAAATTTACCAGATGAACATCCCTTATGGAAACAACTAAACATGATCTCATTAACGGAAGTTGACCTTAGACTATTAAGATGTTTAAAGCCTTATATTTCTATGGAAGTAGAGGCATTGACAACTCAATTTTATGACACGATTATAAGTATAGCTCAACTGGATATGTTGATTCGAAATAACAGTTCAGTGGAAAAGTTGAAGTCAACGCTCCGCATCCATATTGAAGAAATGTTTAATGGTGTGATTGATGGTCCCTATATTATAAAACGTATAAAAATTGCTTCTGTACATCAGCATATAGGACTTGAGTCGAAATGGTATATGGGAGCTTTTCAAAATTTGCAGGCCATCATTACTGATCTTGTGCTGCGCCGCATTCCGGATAAAGAGTGTTCAATATCATGTATTCATGCTCTGAACAAAATATTTAATCTGGAACAACAGCTTGTGCTGGATGCTTATGAGGAGCGTTTCCATATGCAAATGGCCCAGCAATATGAAGTAGTTAAAAATGAGTTGAAACAAAATATAAGCCAGCTAAGTGAACAACTTGCGGCACTGGCAGCTGAAACCAATCTCACAATATCCAGTCTTAGTCATAAAGGTGTAGAGCTTAACGATAGAGTTCAAGCTGCAGCGCAATCAACAAGTATGACACAAGAGGTCGCTATGGAAGGCAAACAATTGATGACCGGAGTGTCTGAGAGTATTCAGCGGATTAATGACCATGCTCATGAAATGCAAATTCGGATTATCAATTTAAAAGATACGTCTATACGAATAAGAACTATTATTGGAGCTGTAAGGGAGATAGCAGATCAGACTAACTTATTATCATTAAACGCTTCTATAGAAGCTGCACGTGCAGGAGAGCATGGGTTGGGATTTGCTGTTGTAGCCAAAGAAGTAAATAAATTGGCCGACCATACGAAGCAAACGGTAGCGGACATTGAAGAGTTGATAGGGAACTCAACTTTGGTTAATAACTCTGTTGTTCAAATTATTAGTGAGGTACGTGCTAGTGTGGCCTCCGTAAAGGAGCAATCAGAAGAAACTAGTGGAGCTTTCATAAATATCGTTCAAAAGGTTGAAACAAGCAGGCACTCCATGGATAGCATTCAAGGAGAATTTGAGCTTCTTATGGAAATGATTGCAGGAATCGGTCAGGCAACACGGCAAGTTGCTGAATCGGCTGAACAATTAAATCATACAACGATGAAGCTGTAAGCGGACTTCTTCTTATATAGAAGGAACTCGCGACAGTTGGTATGGATTACCGTGGCATTATATGAATTTTTCATTATATAATGTCCTAGCAGCCGACTTTGAGATGAACTGACGACAATACTAAGTTGCTTGGTATACCGTAATATTTCTCTTATTTTATATGTATAAACGAATTTGCTACAAATGCTTGCAATTATCGGGACATTTATATATAATAGTGAATGTTGTTCGTCGACGTTGCGATGAAGTGAGAGGTTACCGACACACCCGGCCCCTTTGCCATGGACGGTGTGCACGGAAAATTTTCACGGAGTATGTCCGATGCAAAATTGGGCGATTAAAGGAGGGAATAAAATGGCAAAGCAAAAAATTCGTATTCGCTTGAAAGCATACGACCACAGAATTCTTGATCAATCAGCTGAGAAGATCGTTGAAACGGCTAAGCGTTCCGGTGCAGGAGTATCCGGTCCAATCCCGTTGCCAACAGAGAAGCAAATCATCACCATTCTTCGTGCGGTGCATAAGTACAAGGATTCTCGCGAGCAGTTCGAAATGCGCACTCATAAGCGTCTTATCGACATCGTGAACCCAACGCCGCAAACTGTTGATGCGTTGATGCGACTGGACCTGCCGTCCGGTGTAGATATCGAAATCAAGCTGTAAGAACAGCTTAAGTATGAACGGAATATGGAAGGAAAAGAGGTGTCAACATGAAAGGTATCTTAGGAAAAAAACTCGGCATGACTCAAGTATTTACTCCAGAGGGTAATGTTGTGCCAGTAACAGTTATCGAAGCTGGTCCTTGTGTCGTTCTTCAAAAGAAAGATCTTGAGAACGATGGTTACGAAGCAATTCAAGTCGGCTTTGCTGACAAGAAAGAAAAGCGTGCCAACAAGCCAGAAATCGGACATGCTAAAAAAGCTAACACAACGCCTAAGCGCTACATTAAGGAATACCGTGGTATCGATCTTTCGCAATACGAAGTTGGCCAGGAGTTGAAAGCTGACTTGTTCACTGAAGGTGAATTCGTAGACGTTACAGGTATTTCTAAAGGTAAAGGTTTCTCCGGCGTTATCCAACGTTGGGGTCAAAGCCGCGGACCTATGTCCCACGGTTCCCGTTACCATCGTGGCCCAGGTTCCATGGGTTCTATCCAAGCGAACCGCGTTCCTAAAGGCAAACGTCTTCCAGGACATATGGGTAGCGTAACAATTACAATTCAAAATCTTGAGGTTGTTAAAGTGGATATGGAACGTAACGTAATCCTCGTTAAAGGCTCCATTCCAGGACCTAAAAACAGCTTCATTAACGTTAAATCCGCAATTAAAAAGTAATGTGTGAGGAAAGGAGGAGCTCAGAATGCCTAAAGTAGCATTGTACAACATTTCCGGTACGCAAGTTGGCGAGATTGAATTGGCTGACAGTGTATTCGGAATTGAGCCTAACAAACATGTACTTCATGATGCAGTTGTGATGCAGCTTGCATCGTTGCGTCAAGGTACACACAAAGTTAAAGGTCGTTCCGAGGTTCGCGGCGGTGGCCGTAAGCCATGGAAACAAAAAGGAACTGGCCGCGCGCGTCAAGGTTCGATTCGTTCGCCACAATGGAAAGGCGGCGGCGTAGTATTCGGACCAACACCACGCAGCTATGCATATAAGCTTCCTAAAAAAGTTCGTCGTTTGGCGATCAAATCCGCACTTTCTTCCAAAGTGTTGGAAAATAAAATTATTGTACTTGACGAGTTGAACTTGAACGCGCCGAAAACGAAAGAATTCCAAGCGATCTTGAACAACTTGAAAGTGGAACGCAAAGCGCTTGTTGTAGTACCTGAGTACAACGACAACGTGGCGCTCTCCGCTCGCAACATCCCATCCGTGAAATTGGTTGCGGCTGATGGAGTTAACGTTTATGACGTGCTTCGCCACCAGAACCTGATCATCACGAAGGATGCTGTTTCGAAGGTAGAGGAGGTGTTCGCGTAATGAAAGATCCTCGTGATATCATTAAGCGTCCTATCATCACTGAGCGTACTGCTGAGATGATGGATGGCCTTAAATACGTATTTGAGGTTGACATTCGTGCCAACAAAACAGAAGTCAAGAGTGCTATCGAGCAAATCTTCAAAGTGAAAGTAGCGAGCGTGAACACGTTGCGTGTTCCGGCTAAGCCGAAACGTTATGGCCGCTACAATGGCTACACTTCCGAATGGAAGAAAGCTTTCGTAACTTTGACAGCTGACAGCAAACCGCTTGAGTTCTTTGAAACGGTATAAATAAACAAGTTTTGAAGTAAGGAGGGAAAACAAGTGCCAATCAAAAAGTATAAACCGACATCCCCGGCTCGTCGTGGCATGAGCGTTTCGACGTTCGAAGAGATCACAACAAGCACACCGGAGAAATCGTTGCTTGCGCCTCTTAGCAAAAAAGCTGGCCGCAACAACCAAGGTAAAATTACTACTCGCCATCATGGCGGTGGTCACAAACGTAAGTATCGTATCATCGATTTCAAACGTAACAAAGATGGCATTCAAGGCCGCGTTGCTACAGTTGAGTACGATCCAAACCGTACTTCTAACATTGCATTGATTCACTATGCTGATGGTGAGAAACGTTATATCATCGCACCTAAAGGTTTGAAAGTCGGCGATGTTGTTATGTCCGGCGCTGGAGCTGATATCAAGATCGGTAATGCAATGCCGCTTGAGAACATTCCAGTAGGTACAGTTATCCACAACATCGAGTTGAAACCAGGTAAAGGTGCTCAGTTGGTTCGTGCAGCTGGTACGGAAGCTCAATTGCTTGGTAAAGAAGAACGTTATGTAACAGTTCGCTTGTCCTCTGGTGAAGTTCGTAAAGTCTTGAAAGTTTGCCGCGCTACTATCGGTTCCGTTGGTAACCAAGATCATGAACTCATTAAGATCGGTAAAGCAGGTCGTAACCGTTGGTTGGGCAAACGTCCAACAGTCCGCGGGGTTGTAATGAACCCGGTTGATCACCCACATGGTGGTGGTGAAGGTCGCGCTCCAATCGGTCGTAAATCGCCATTGTCTCCATGGGGCAAACCTACGCTCGGTTACAAAACGCGTAAAAAAGGCAAACACTCCGATAAATATATTGTTCGTCGTCGCACGAAATAATATTTGTTCGGTTCGATACGCAGCAGCGTAACAAGCGAAACAAACAGGTCTCGTGAAGGGAGGATTCACACATGGGTCGCAGTTTGAAAAAAGGACCATTCATTGATGGTCACCTTTTGAAGAAAGTTGAAGTTATGAACGAAGGCGGCAAGAAAGTCGTAATTAAGACTTGGTCCCGTCGTTCCACAATTTTTCCTCAATTCATCGGTCACACAATTGCAGTATATGATGGCCGCAAACATGTACCAGTTTACGTTACAGAAGATATGGTAGGACACAAGTTCGGAGAGTTCGCACCTACTCGTACGTACAAAGGTCATGATGATGACAAGAAAACGGGCAAACGATAATTCAGAACTTAGCATTTGAGGGGAGGTACTAACATGCAAGCGAAAGCTCATGCAAATAGTGTTCGCATCGCTCCCCGCAAAGTCAAGCTCGTTATCGACTTGATCCGCGGAAAGCAAGTAGGCGAAGCAATTGCAATTTTACGCCACACGCCAAAATCGGCGTCCCCAGTGGTTGAAAAATTGTTGAACTCTGCTATTGCCAATGCAGAACATAACTATCAATTGGACGTGAATAAGCTCGTAATTGAGCAAGTATTCGTGAACGAAGGTCCAACATTGAAACGTTTCCGTCCTCGCGCAATGGGACGTGCAAGCCGTATCAATAAGAGAACTAGCCACATCACGCTTGTGGTATCCGAGAAATAAGGAGGGAAAACGTGTGGGTCAAAAGGTAAATCCCGTCGGACTTCGAGTAGGTATTATCCGTGATTGGGAATCTAAATGGTACGCTGAGAAAGACTTCGGCGCATTGCTGATTGAAGACGTTAAGGTTCGTGAGTACCTTAAAAATAAACTTAAAGACGCAGCTGTGTCTAAAATCGAAATCGAACGTGCCGCTAATCGCGTGAACGTTACGATTCACACCGCTAAACCAGGTATGGTAATTGGTAAAGGCGGTTCCGAGGTTGAAGCTCTTCGTCGTGAAGTAACTAAAATTGCTGGCGGCAAAAAAGTGCACATCAACATTTCGGAAATCAAAACTCCAGACTTGGATGCAATTCTCGTTGCTGAGAGCATTGCACAACAACTGGAGCGCCGCGTTTCTTTCCGTCGCGCGCTGAAACAAGCGATTCAACGTTCTATGCGTTCAGGTGCAAAAGGAATTAAAACAGCGGTAAGTGGTCGTTTGGGCGGTGCTGAAATCGCTCGTTCTGAAGGATACAGCGAAGGAACTGTACCACTTCATACGCTTCGCGCCGACATCGATTATGGCACGGCAGAAGCTCATACAACTTACGGCCGTATCGGCGTAAAAGTATGGATCTATCGTGGAGAGGTACTTCCTACGGCTAAGAAAAAGGCTGTTGAGGAAGGAGGCAACTAATCATGTTGGTACCTAAACGTGTCAAACATCGTAAACAACAACGCGGTAGCTTGAAAGGTCGCGCTAAAGGCGGCACAACTGTAAACTTCGGTGAATACGGTTTACAAGCTCTTGAGCCTACATGGATCACAAACCGTCAAATCGAGGCTGCTCGTATTGCGATGACTCGTTACATTAAACGTGGCGGTAAAGTATGGATCAAAATCTTCCCGGATAAGCCAATTACGCAAAAGCCTCTTGAGGTGCGGATGGGTTCCGGTAAAGGTAACGTTGAGAAATGGGTAGCTGTTGTTAAGCCTGGTAAGATCATGTTCGAACTTTCTGGTGTTCCTGAGGAAGTCGCTCGTGAAGCAATGCGCCTCGCTGCACACAAACTCCCTATCAAGACGAAGTTTGTGAAACGCGAAGAAATGGGTGGTGAAGCAAATGAAAGCTAGTGAATTCCGCAACTTGACCACTGCTGAACTTGAACAAAAGATTGTCGGATTCAAGGAAGAACTTTTCAACCTCCGTTTCCAATTGGCTACTGGACAGCTTGACAACCCAACTCGCATCCGTGATGTACGTAAAGCAATTGCTCGTGCTAAAACGGTATTGCGTGAAAGAGAACTTGGGATTACTAGCTAATTTAGCGTCAAGATCTTGACTATAAATAGACATCCTGTACTCAGGAAGGAGGCAACACACTCATGAGTGAACAACGCAACGCTCGTAAAGTGCAAGTTGGTAAAGTGGTCAGTGACAAAATGGACAAAACAATCGTAATCGCGGTTGAAACGTACAAAAAGCATGACTTGTACCACAAACGCATTAAATATACGAAAAAGTTCAAAGCTCACGACGAGAACAACGAAGCTAAGATCGGCGATACTGTAAAAGTCATGGAAACGCGTCCTTTGTCGAAAGACAAACGCTGGAGACTGGTAGAGATCGTTGAGAAAGCTGTAATCGTTTAATGCTCGGTTAGTTTTAACCGGAAGGAGGAAAACAGAATGATTCAACCATTTACACGTTTAGCTGTAGCAGACAACTCTGGTGCAAAAGAACTGATGTGTATTCGTGTCTTGGGTGGTACGGGACGTCGCGTAGGCCACATTGGAGACTTGATCATCTGCTCTGTAAAACAAGCAACACCAGGCGGCGTTGTCAAAAAGGGTGACGTTGTAAAAGCAGTTATCGTTCGTACGAAGCGTTCCGTTCGTCGTAAAGACGGTTCTTACATCGCATTTGATGAGAACGCAGCGGTAATTGTTAAAGACGATAAAGGCCCACGTGGAACACGTATTTTCGGACCAGTTGCTCGCGAACTTCGCGATAAAGACTTCATGAAAATCGTTTCCTTGGCACCGGAAGTTATTTAATCAACTTGCCTGCAAGCAAGGTTCAGGAGGTGTGACACATGCCACGAATGAAGAAAGTACTGGAGTCGCATAACAACAAATTGCACGTGAAAAAAGATGACACTGTCATCGTTATCACTGGTAAAGACAAAGGTAAAAAAGGCCGCGTTATCGCAGCTTTCCCACGTCAAAACCGTGTTCTTATTGAAGGTGTTAACATGGTGAAAAAACACCAAAAGCCTAACCAAAAGAACCCGCAAGGCGGTATCGTTGAACAAGAAGCTCCAATTCACGTATCGAACGTAATGCACGTGGATCCTAAGTCGGGCAAAGTAACACGTATTGGTTACAAAGTGTTGGAGAACGGTAAAAAAGTACGTGTTGCAAAACGCTCCGGCGAAATCATCGACTAATCGCTAGGAAAGGAGGTCCATTTTACATGGCAGCTCGCATGAAAGAACGTTATTTGAACGAAATAACTCCTGCTCTGATGCAGAAGTTCAACTATACAACGGTAATGCAAGTACCTAAAGTAGAAAAAGTCGTCATCAACATGGGTATGGGTGAGGCAGTTTCGAACTCCAAGGTCTTGGATACAGCTGTTGCCGAATTGCAATTGATCTCTGGTCAAAAGCCAGTTATCACTCGCGCTAAAAAATCCATCGCAGGCTTTAAGCTTCGTGAAGGAATGCCGATCGGTGTGAAGGTGACACTACGTGGTGAGCGTATGTATCACTTCCTGGACAAATTGTTCAACGTCACGCTTCCACGTGTCCGCGACTTCCGCGGTATCTCTAACAAAGCGTTTGACGGCCGCGGTAACTACACGCTCGGTCTGAAAGAGCAAATCATTTTCCCTGAGATCGAGTACGATAAAATCGATAAAGTACGCGGTATGGACATCGTTATCGTTACTACAGCGAAAACGGACGAAGAGTCCCGTGAATTGTTGACGCAACTCGGCATGCCTTTCACGAAATAATCGTCAAAATCGAAAGAGTAATCTCTTCGATTCATAAGTAATAAGGACAATGAATTTGTTAGTGACCTTGGTCCAACAAATATCATAGGAGGTGTCAACACGTGGCAAAAACTTCGATGCTGGTAAAACAACAACGCAAACCGAAGTTCAAAGTGCAAGGATACACTCGTTGTGAGCGTTGTGGTCGTCCGCATTCTGTATTACGTAAATTCAAAATTTGCAGAATTTGTTTCCGCGAATTGGCATATAAAGGCCAGATTCCTGGCGTTAAAAAAGCAAGCTGGTAATCAACCCTGTTGCGGGAAGGAGGTTTACACTAATGGTTATGTCTGATCCAATTGCTGATATGCTTACACGCATTCGCAATGCTAACACAGTACGTCATGAAACGGTGGAAATGCCTGCTTCTACAATGAAGAAGCAAATCGCTGAGATCCTCAAGCGTGAAGGATTTATCCGTGATGCAGAATATATCGATGACAACAAACAAGGGATCATCCGTATCTTCTTGAAGTACGGTGCTAACAATGAGCGTGTCATCACAGGCTTGAAACGTATTTCCAAGCCAGGATTGCGTGTATACTCTAAATCGAACGAGGTACCTCGTGTACTCGGCGGTCTTGGTATCGCGATCATCTCGACGTCTAAAGGCGTTGTTACGGATAAAGAAGCTCGTCAATCCAAATCTGGCGGCGAGGTAGTCTGCTACGTTTGGTAATTAATCGCATAATGATTGGAGGTGCAACAACACATGTCTCGTATTGGTCGCAAACCAATTGACGTTCCAGGTGGCGTAACAGTTACTTTGGACAATAGCGTGATTACGGTTAAAGGACCGAAAGGAACGTTGTCTCGTGAACTTCATAAAGATATGCAAGTATCTGTAGAAGAGAACGTAATTAACGTTGTTCGTCCTTCTGATAATAAACTTCACCGTTCCCTGCACGGAACAACTCGTAGCGTAATTAGCAACATGGTTAATGGTGTAACTGAAGGTTACTCCAAAACTTTGGAGCTGGTTGGCGTAGGTTACCGTGCTAACAAAGCTGGGGACAAACTTGTATTAAACGTTGGTTATTCCCATCCGGTAGAAATCACTCCGGAAGCAGGCATCGAATTCGACGTTCCTGCACAAACGAAAATCATCGTTAAAGGTATCGACAAAGAGCGCGTTGGTGCTTATGCAGCTAAAATTCGTTCCGTACGTGAGCCAGAGCCATATAAAGGTAAAGGTATCAAGTACGAAGGCGAACGCATTCTGCGTAAAGAAGGTAAAGCTGGCAAGAAGAAGTAAGATCTTGCCCAGCTCGCTTACCCGTGTAGCTTAATGGCTAAACTGAAGGGAGTGAAACAATCGTGATTACGAAAGGCGATAAGAACAAAGCTCGTTTGAAACGTCACCTTCGTGTGCGTAAGAAAATTGAAGGAACGACAGCACGTCCGCGTTTAAACGTATTCCGTTCCTCTAAACATATCTACGCTCAACTCATCGATGATGTTAAGGGCGTAACAATCGCAGCAGCTTCCACTATGGATAAAGAGGTTGCAGAAGGCATCTCTAACGGCGGTAACGTCGAATCCGCTCGCAAAGTTGGCGAGTTGGTAGCGAAGCGTGCGAAAGATGCAGGCGTAACTGAAGTGGTATTTGACCGTGGCGGTTACTTGTATCATGGACGTGTCCAAGCATTGGCAGACGCAGCTCGTGAAGCTGGTCTTGAGTTCTAAGAATTTAACAAAAGGAGGTTGACGACTTGCGAGTTGATCCAAACACGTTAGAACTGTCTGAAAAAGTTGTTCAAATCAATCGTGTGTCTAAAGTCGTAAAAGGCGGACGTCGTTTTAGCTTTAGTGCACTCGTTGTTGTCGGAGACGGCAAAGGCTGGGTAGGCGCTGGCATCGGTAAAGCTTCCGAGGTTCCTGACGCTATCCGCAAAGGCATCGACGATGCTAAGAAAAATCTCATTCATGTTCCTTTCGTCAATACGACAATCCCTCACTTGGTAACTGGAAGCTTTGGCGCTGGTAAAGTGCTCTTGAAACCAGCTTCCGAAGGTACTGGGGTTATCGCTGGCGGCCCGGTTCGTGCCGTGTTGGAGTTGGCTGGTGTAGGCGATATCTTGACAAAATCGCTTGGCTCTTCTAACTCAATGAACATGGTAAATGCTACGCTTGAAGGTCTGTCTCGTCTGAAAACGGCAGAACAAGTAGCGAAGTTGCGTGGCAAATCCGTTGAGGAACTGTTAGGATAAGGAGGGGACTACGATGGCAAAATTGCAGATTACCCTCGTTCGCAGTCTGATCGGTCGTCCAGAGAATCAGCGTAAGACGGTGAACACTTTGGGCCTGCGTAAGATGAATCAGACGGTTGTTCAAAATGACAACCCTGCGATTCGTGGCATGGTTAATCAAGTGAATCACTTGGTTAAAGTAGAAGAAATTGAAGGCTAAGCCAAGCAGCTTAGCTTCAACTTGTTCAACCACAATGAAACAACTTATAATACATTAACGGCATAAATAATTAAGGAGGTGCGACGAACGATGAAGTTACATGAACTTTCTCCAGCACCTGGTTCCCGTGAGGAGCGTTACCGCAAAGGACGCGGTATTGCATCTGGTAACGGTAAAACTGCAGGTCGCGGTCACAAAGGTCAAAATGCTCGTTCCGGCGGTGGTGTTCGTCCGGGCTTTGAAGGCGGTCAAAACCCACTGTACCGTCGTCTGCCTAAACGCGGATTCACCAATCCTACTCGTAAAGAGTATGCGGTGTTGAACGTAGCTGACTTGAACAGCTTTGCAGCTGGAACAGAAGTTACTCCGGAATTGCTCATGGAACAAGGCATCATCAAGAACCCATTGAGCGGTATTAAGATCTTGGGTAACGGTGATTTGTCTGTTCAACTTACGGTTAAGGCTAATAAGTTCTCTCAAGCTGCGGTAGAGAAGATCGAGGCTGCCGGCGGCAAATCCGAGGTGATCTAATGTTTAAGACCGTATCGAATATATGGCGGGTCGAAGATCTTAGACGTAAGATATTATTTACGCTTATGATCTTGATCGTCTATCGCGTTGGGTCATTTATTCCTGTTCCCGGCGTCGATAAATCGGTCTTTGAGGCAACCAACCAAGGCAGTGACTTGTTCAGTCTCATGAACACGTTCTCCGGGGGAGCGTTATTCAAATTCTCTATCTTCGCACTAGGAATCATGCCGTATATCACGGCATCGATTATTGTGCAGCTTCTATCGATGGATGTCGTGCCGAGGTTTGCACAGTGGGCGAAGGAAGGTGAAGTCGGTAAACGCAAGTTAGCTCAAATTACTCGTTATGGAACGATAATTCTGGGTCTGATTCAAGCATTCGGTACAGCGATTGGCTTCAACCGCTTGTACGGGTTGCAAATGGTTCCGAACGCGACTTTAACAGATTACATTGTAATCGCCATTGTTCTAACGGCCGGAACTGCGTTTCTGATGTGGCTTGGTGAACAAATTACGGAGAAAGGTGTCGGCAACGGCATCTCGATCTTAATCTTTGCCGGTATCGTGGCAGGAAT
Source organism: Paenibacillus sp. ACRRX (assembly GCF_022346885.1). Taxonomy (GTDB): domain Bacteria; phylum Bacillota; class Bacilli; order Paenibacillales; family Paenibacillaceae; genus Paenibacillus_B. Next base: position 45,955 of record NZ_JAKRNK010000012.1, on the reverse strand, counting down.
ACCTACACATATGGGTGAGATTTATCAATCGCAATTTGTCAATGGCGACGGATCGCTCTTCCTAAACATTGTCAAAATGCTTGTAATTGCGCTATTCATCGTATTTATTATCGTAGGGGTTATCTACATTCAGCAAGGTAACCGCAAGATTCCGGTGCAATACGCAAAACGTGTCGTCGGCAATAAAATGTACGGCGGACAAAATACGCACATTCCGCTTAAAGTGAATGGTGCTGGTGTAATTCCGGTCATCTTTGCGGTTTCGCTATTGATGTTCCCAATTACAATAGCACAGTTCTGGACGGGGAAAGCATGGGCTAACTGGGTGATTAACAATATGTACTACGACAAGCCGCTTGGCATGGTGCTGTACGTGCTGTTAATCGTCGGTTTCACATTCTTCTATACGTTCGTTCAAATGAATCCGCAACAAATGGCGGATCAACTTAAAAAGAATGGTGGCTATATCCCAGGCATTCGTCCGGGTAAAGCTACAGCGACGTACTTGACACGTGTAATGTCTCGTATCACGCTTGCAGGTGCACTCTTCTTGGCCGTAATTTCTGTTATACCAGTGTTCTTTGGAGCACTGGCAGGATTGCCGCGAACTGTACAAATTGGTGGTACAGCGCTGCTCATCGTTGTCGGCGTAGCACTTGATACGATGAAACAGATCGAAAGCCAGTTGATCAAACGCCATTACAAAGGTTTTATCAACAAATAGTCAATAGGTTCTGATAGAGCCGTTAAGGCTCATCGGCACCTATTGTGCTGTTTCTTGTAGAGCAGAGGCTTAACGAATGCCATCGAAAGATTAACACTTCCGACGAAAGTTAAGCCTATGCTTACCAAAAAGGGAGTGACATTCGATGAACATTCTATTCATGGGGCCTCCTGGGGCAGGTAAAGGAACACAGGCTGAACGTATTGTTACGGAATTCCGAATTCCTCATATCTCCACAGGCGATGCATTCCGCGCAGCAATGCGAGAAGGAACGCCAATCGGTCTAAAGGCAAAGGAATACATTGATCAAGGTCTGCTCGTTCCAGATGACGTTACGGTTGGTGTCGTTCGTGAACGACTTGCTCAGCCGGACTGTGAACAAGGCTTCCTGTTGGACGGCTTCCCTCGTACTTTGGCACAAGCGGAAGCATTAGACGATATGCTCGAAGCTATGGGACGTAAGCTTGATCATGTCATCGACCTGAGCGTTGACCGTAATTTATTGCTGGCACGTCTCACAGGCAGACGTATTTGCAAGTCTTGCGGCGCGACGTACCATGTCATTTTTAACCCGCCACAACAAGAGGGCGTATGTGATAAATGCCAAGGCGAGTTGTACCAGCGTTCGGATGATTCCGAAGAGAAAGTTGGAACACGCCTTGACGAATATATCAACAAGACGGCTCCTTTGCTTTCATACTATGGAGACAAAGGCTTGTTGCGTCAGGTTGACGGTGAGAAGGAAATCGATACGGTGACGTCTGAGATCGTATCTTTACTGCGAGGTTAAAACGAATGATCATTTGTAAGTCCGAAGTGGAATTAGGCTTCATGAGGGAAGCAGGGCGAATTGTTGCGGAAACGCACCGTCTCATGGCCAACTCCGTCAAGCCGGGTATTACAACTCGGGAACTTGACGCCATCGCTGACAAATTCATTCGCAGTAAGGGGGCAACCCCTTCTTTCAAAGGCTACAACGGATTTTCCGGCAGCATTTGCGCATCAGTGAATGAAGAGCTGGTGCATGGCATTCCCGGCGATCGGATTTTAAACGAAGGCGACATCATTAGCATCGACATCGGTGCGCAGTATCGCGGATACCATGGCGACTCTGCTTGGACGTATGGAGTCGGCAAGATTTCGGACACCGCTCAGCGGCTGCTCGACGTCACGGAGCGTTCGCTCTATGCCGGACTTGAACTTATCAAGTCGGATGTCCGCCTGTACACGATATCCCATGCGATTGAACGCGTGATCGAGGATGCAGGTTTTTCCGTTGTACGTGAGTACGTTGGTCACGGGGTAGGTGCGGATCTTCATGAAGAACCGCAAATTCCGAACTATGGCACTCCGGATCGCGGACCTCGTCTCAAACCGGGCATGACGCTCGCCATTGAGCCGATGGTCGTTATCGGGGAACGTTATGTGAAGACGCTCGCGGATAACTGGACGGTTGTAACGGTGGACGGAACATGGTGTGCTCATTTTGAGCATACAGTGGCTGTAACACCGGACGGTTGTGAAATCTTAACGACATTAGAGAAGTAGGTGATTGGGATGAGCAGCATTCCGAACCCGCAGCTCGGCCAGTTCGTTAAGGTGCTTCAGGGCCGCGGTGAAGGCAAGCTTGCCATCATTGTTGGTGTGGAGCCTTCGCGATACGTTAACATAGCGGATGGGGACAAACGAAAGTTTGACCAGCCGAAACGTAAAAACTTGCTTCATTTGGAGTTGCACGAGGCGATAAGCCATGAAGTTGTCGATAGTTTAAAGGAAAGCGGACGGGTCACAAACAGTAAGCTACGCTATGTTATTGCAAAATACACGGAGCAACTGGCCGCTGCAAATGGTAATCAGAAAGGAGAATGACGTTGGCTAAGGAAGATGTGATTGAAGTTGAAGGCACGGTAATTGAGCCGTTGCCAAATGCGACATTTAGAGTTGAACTTGAAAATGGACACCAAATTCTTGCCCATGTTTCCGGAAAGCTGCGGATGCATTTCATCCGTATCCTTACTGGGGACAAAGTGGTCGTACAGCTGTCGCCATACGATTTGAGCAAAGGTCGCATCACTTATCGAAAATAGCACTCGGAACTCGAAGGGCGCTTGCAATGCCTTGCAAACCGTCCGGTATATCGAAAGCGGTTTGACGTGTGCAACTTTAGGACTGGGAGGTATTCAGCATGAAGGTAAGACCTTCTGTTAAACCTATCTGCGAAAAATGCAAAGTTATTCGCCGCAAAGGTAACGTTATGGTAATCTGTGAAAATCCGAAACACAAACAAAAACAAGGATAAGAAGGGGGTGTAGCGTTAATGGCTCGTATAGCTGGTGTAGACTTGCCACGTGATAAACGCGTTGAGATCGCCTTAACATACATTTTTGGTATTGGGAAGACTACTTCTCAAAAAATCATCGCGGAAACTGGCGTAAACAAAGATACTCGCGTTCGTGACTTGACGGAAGAAGAAGTTAACGCAATCCGTGAAGCAATCGACAAAAAGGTTAAGGTTGAAGGTGACCTTCGCCGTGAAATTTCTTTGAACATCAAGCGTTTGGTTGAGATTGGATGCTATCGTGGTATCCGTCATCGCCGTGGCTTGCCTGTTCGCGGACAACGTACTAAGACTAATGCTCGTACACGCAAAGGTCCTCGTCGTACGGTAGCTAATAAGAAGAAGTAAGGAGGGATAAGTAGCAATGGCTAAACCGAAAAAAGCAGTACGTACTAAACGTCGTGATCGCAAAAATATTGACACTGGTGTGGCACATATCCGTTCCACGTTTAACAACACGATTGTAACAATCACGGATACACACGGTAATGCAATTTCTTGGGCGACTTCAGGTGGATCGGGCTTCAAAGGCTCACGTAAATCTACTCCGTTCGCCGCTCAATTGGCTGCAGAAACAGCTGCGAAAGCAGCTATGGAACATGGCATGAAGACGGTAGAAGTAATGGTTAAAGGCCCAGGCGCAGGCCGTGAAGCTGCCATCCGTTCCTTGCAAGCTGCAGGTTTGGAAGTTAGCTCCATTAAAGACGTAACTCCAATCCCGCACAACGGCTGCCGTCCGCCAAAACGTCGTCGCGTATAGTTATACGCACGACTCAAATGTCGTATATAACTTACGCCTGTTGGTAATAATGGTTGTTTAGGCATACTGCATGAATCGACCGACCTTAGGTGTTTCTAAGTTAACGCCAGCGACGTTTTGAAGGAGGGTTATACAAGTGATTGAGATCGAAAAGCCGAAAATCGAAACCGTTGATGTCAATGAGGAAGGCACTTACGGCAAGTTTGTGGTGGAGCCGCTTGAACGCGGCTACGGCACAACGCTAGGGAACTCCCTGCGCCGTATTTTGCTGTCCTCTTTGCCAGGCGCTGCAGTAACATCCGTTCAAATTGACGGTGTACTGCACGAGTTCTCGACGATTCCAGGCGTCTACGAAGACGTAACGGAAATTATCTTGAACTTGAAATCCCTGTCGCTTAAAATCCACTCCGATGAAGAGAAAATTCTCGAAATCGATGCGGATGGCGAAGGGGTTGTAACGGCTGGTGACATCCGTGCGGACAGCGATGTGGAAATTTTGAACCCGGATCTCCGCATTGCAACACTCGCTCAAGGTTCCAGACTCCACATGCGCATTTATGCGAATCGTGGACGTGGCTTCGTGCTTGCGGATCGCAACAAGAATGAAGATCAACCGATCGGTGTCATTCCTGTTGACTCCATCTACACGCCTATCTCCCGCGTTAACTATAGCGTAGAGAACACGCGTGTAGGCCAAGTGACGAACTATGACAAGCTTACGCTTGAAGTATGGACTGATGGCAGCATTCGCCCTGAAGAAGCGGTGAGCCTCGGCGCGAAGATCTTGACGGAGCATTTGATGCTCTTCGTAGGTCTGACAGACGAAGCAAAAGACGCTGAAATCATGGTGGAGAAAGAGGAAGATAAGAAAGAAAAAGTACTTGAGATGACTATCGAAGAGCTTGATCTTTCTGTTCGTTCTTATAACTGCTTGAAGCGTGCAGGCATCAACACTGTTCAAGAGCTGATTACGAAAACAGAAGAAGACATGATGAAAGTCCGTAACTTGGGCCGCAAGTCTTTGGAAGAAGTTCAAGAAAAGCTCGAAGAACTTGGTTTGGGCCTGAGAATGGAAGACTAAACGGGACTTGTCTTAGAAGGAGGGGAAACTACAATGGCATATCAAAAATTGGGTCGTGATTCCAGCGCGCGTAAAGCGTTATTCCGTGACTTGGTAACCGACTTGTTCTTGTATGAGCGCATTCAAACAACTGAAGCTAAAGCGAAAGAAGTTCGTTCGATTGCTGAAAAGTTGATCACTAAAGCGAAGCGCGGTGACTTGCACGCTCGTCGTCAAGTGGCAGCATTCGTACGTCGTGAAACAGTTGATGGGGAGAAAGACGCTATCCAAAAGCTGTTCTCGGAGCTTGCACCTCGTTATGCAGAGCGTCCGGGCGGATATACGCGTATCTTGAAACTTGGTCCTCGCCGTGGCGATTCAGCGCCTATGGTGTACTTGGAACTCGTTGACCGCGCGTAATTACGACACGGTACACACGATATAACACTGTGTGAGCAGTGTGGAAGAAGGCTCCCCTTGAGGAGCTTTTCTTTTTGTCGGGATCTTGCGGTTATGCCAATTAAGCTCGACTTACTACGATTTACCGTCTGAGATAGAACGTGCTTTTCTAGAGCCATTCTATCGTACGTCACGGAGGTTAGCATGCGAAATATAGGGATGACCGTTGCTTACGACGGAACTGCGTACTGCGGCTTTCAGTCGCAGCCAGAATTGGATACCATTCAAGGGCGTATTGAAAAAGCGATTGCCATGCTGACCGAAGAACATGTCGTTATTACGGCTTCAGGCCGTACAGATGCCGGTGTTCATGCGCAGGGGCAAGTGTTTAATTTTATTACGACCTCCGCTATCCCAATTGAGCGGTGGGCCTTGGCGATGAATTCTAGACTTCCTCGTGACATTGTCATTAAGGATGCTTGGGAAGCGCCCATGGACTTTCATGCCCGTTACTCGGCTAAACGAAAGACGTATCGTTACTCCATTCTGTCAGAACGTATTCCGGATCTGTTCCAACGCCATTATGAGTTTCATCATCCGGGACGCCTACAACTGGAACCGATGCGTGCAGCTCTTAAGCATTTGGAAGGAGAGCATGACTTTACGTCTTTCGCTTCGCCGAAATCGACAAAGCAGATTCACGTACGCACGATATATCAGGCGTGGATGGAGTATGAGCCGAGCCAGAGCGGTGAGCCAGGACGCGGCAGATATCATTTATTTGTCACAGGCAATGGGTTTCTATATAATATGGTGCGCATTATTGCAGGTACTTTACTCGTAGTGGGCAGAGGTAAGATATTACCGGAAGCAATTCCGGGTATTTTAGCCGCATGTGATCGCGGAGCAGCAGGTCCTACTGCAATGTCTCACGGTCTTATGTTATGGAGTATTGATTACGGCGGGGAAGAGCGTCTGTAGCGTTTCTTTTTTCGAAAAACAACTTGCGTAAAAGCCCTTATTATTGTACAATAACAAATGTGTTTCTTTATGGCTTCCCACGGCCCCCAATAAAGAAATTACATTACTGTCTAGAACCTAATAATCAAATGTAACATATGACTTGAACGATATATACAGCATTGCGAATACCGCAGTTTGAAAGTGCTGCAGTGTCATTACACATGATGCTGAGCTGACACTTTCAAATGCAGCATATTCACCAGAGGAGGAAGTTTCATGCGTACCACTTACATGGCGAAACCAGCTGATGTTGAACGCAAATGGTTCGTTATCGATGCAGAAGGCAAGACGCTTGGTCGTCTCGCTTCCGAAGCTGCGGCACTGATCCGCGGCAAACACAAACCTACTTTCACACCACACGTTGACGGCGGTGACTTTGTTGTCATCATCAACGTTGACAAAGTTGTGTTAACAGGTAAGAAATTGCAAAACAAAATGTACTACCGTCACTCGATGCATCCAGGTGGTTTGAAAGTGACAAGCGCTCAAGAAATGTTGAACAACAAACCTGAGCGCATGGTTGAACTCGCTGTTCAAGGCATGTTGCCTAAGACACGCATGGGCAACAGAATGAAGCTTCGTGTTAAAGCTTATGCAGGCGCAGTACATCCACATCAAGCACAACAACCTGAAGTTTACGAACTTCGCGGATAATCGAAAGGGAGGACAGTACCATGGCACAAGTACAATACTATGGGACAGGTCGTCGTAAGCATTCCGTAGCGCGTGTTCGCCTCGTACCAGGTGAAGGCCGCATCGTTATCAATAAACGTGACCTTAACGAATACTTCGGTTTGGAGACTTTGAAACTTATCGTTAAGCAACCATTGAACCTCACAGAGACAGTCGGCAAGTACGACGTGTTGGTGTTGGCTCATGGCGGCGGTATCTCCGGCCAAGCTGGCGCAATTCGTCACGGGATTTCCCGTGCATTGCTTAAAGCAGACCCAGAACTTCGTCCAGCATTGAAAAAAGCTGGATTCTTGACTCGCGACCCACGTATGAAAGAGCGTAAGAAATACGGTCTTAAAGCAGCTCGTCGCGCGCCACAATTCTCGAAACGTTAAGACCCTTGCCCTACAAGGGATTGCAGCCTCGAACCTTTTTGGTTCGGGGCTTTTATTTTGCTATTTTTTTGGTCGTGACCATATTTTGACCATTTTTAACTTCGTAATCGTCGTCATCCTCCATAAATAGCTTAAACTTATTGGCAGTTTGTTCTTTTACCGCCTTTGTAACGTGAGTGTAAATGTTCATGGTCATTTTGATGTCAGAGTGTCCAAGTCGTACTTGAACTTCTTTCATAGTAGCTCCTGCTGCAAACAGGATGGATGCATGAGTGTGCCTTAGACCATGTACAGTGATACTGTATAGATCGTGGTTTTCTATTATCGAATCAAGTTTATCATTTGGATAAGCTAACCTATATGGTAAACCGTCAAATCTTGAGAAAATAAATTTATCTTTTAATTCTACCACGTTGTCAGAGATCGTAGAATTCTCTGTACGCCACTTTTTTAACATTTGGACTGTTGCATCATCAATGCTAATCAAACGCTTAGAAGCAGCCGTTTTGGGGGTGATAAGATAAAAATTATCATCCTCAAAATAAAGTGTCTTATTAAAACGAATCGTCTGATTCTTAACGTTTATGTCAGACCATTTTAAAGCAAGTACTTCTCCTTTTCTGCCACCTGTGTATATAAGAAGGTGAAACAATAAATAGTCAATAAAATTCAAATTGTTTTTTGCTATTGTCAGAAAATTTTTTACTTCTTCTTTTTCCCAGTAATTTCTGGTGTCATCGTCATCGGGGATGTATTCATCCTTTGGTGTTGGGACTATGACGTGCTTCATGGGAGTATCTCTAATTATCTCCATGCTAACTGCATATTTAAAAATTTGATCTGCGTACATCTTAATTTCATTTGCTGACTTAATTTTTTCTGCCACTTGATTTATCACGTCTTGACAATAAGATTTGGTTATCTCCTTAATTTTTAATTTCTCAAAAAAGGGTAGAACATGATTAGAAAATTTCGAAGTAGCTGTTTTTAATGTGGGAGCTTTCACTTTTTTTTCGTATATTTTATACCACTGTTTGTATACTTCGCCGTATGTGGGATTAACAGACGGTAATAAAAATGAACCTTCAATAATTTCCTTTTCGGTTTGAGCAGCATGCAGTTGAGCTTCTTTTTTTGTATTAAATCCACGCTTTGTTGAGGGTTTTCGCTTTCCGGTGGATGGATCTAATTCACCATAATACTTGTAAAGCCACTTTATACCCTCTTTAGTTTTGTACTTTTGATAACTCGCCATTCAAACTAACCTCCATTAATCTAGCTGCTAAATGAGCTTCGCTTTTTGTTAGGAAACCTGACTTTCTTAAAGATTTTCTTTTCCCTGTTGGATCTAATACATAACATGAATATCTCCATCTTGTGCCTTCCTTTGTTTGATAGTGACTGATATTAGCCATAAACAATACTCCTTTTAGAACGAATGTTCTGTTTTGTATGTATAATAAACAGCCTTTCGGCTGGAATTTGCTCATTCAAAAAATTCAAGTACGCCTAAAGGCTCAAGACATATTGTATACGCCCCCATTTTAATGAAGAGGCCATACTTTTCTTTGTAATAATTGATTGATGCTTCTAGAAATTCTTCGGTTACTTCCAAGTGCTCGGCAAACTCATATCGGTTGCGTATACCCCGTACATGTGCATTGATGAAAGATTCTATAGGAATCACTTCTTTGTAAGCCCACACCCTGGCTAACTTTTCTTGTTTAATGCTATTCAAATCTCTTTTATCAAGTATGTTTCCGCATGATGTATGATGATGACCGATTTCTTCCGAGAGAATACAGGCTTTTTTTGTACTGGTATCGAGGCGCTTGTCAATACAAATGATTCCGTCTTTGTAAAGGCCTTTTAAATTCCCTTTCAAGGGGTATTCATATACGACTATCCCGTCATTCTGCGCTCTCATAAGTAGTTTATCGTATAGCAAATAATCCCACCTCTACTGACCTCGTTTGAGTTTTACAAACTCTTTAAAACGTTCAATCTCTTCTAATTCTTCCTCTGTCCATTCTTCACCGTCATGATGTGCGGCGATTGTTTCAAATTCCCCATACACGTTATTTTTTGTTCCTGCGAGATCATCTAAAGTAACCCCAAAAAAATCAGATAGTTTCCTTAGTGTAGATAATTTTATATTGTCGGCCCCTTTATCAAACAAGGCCACAATCGTTGTATAAGGAACGCCTGATCCTTTAGCCAGTTCAGGACGATTAATACCTCTTTGTTCCATTAGTTGATTTAATTTTTCTTGTAGAGTCATTTTTCTACCCTCCATCGTAATTATATTTACATAGTATAACAAAGAATATGCGATGTAAAGGAGTATAATTCGATACAGTGTAGATTTTTGTCGATTTAAGGTTGACAAACTATGATGCATTGTAATATTGTTTGTTCAAGGGATACGATGCATCATAGAAAGGGGGCGAGAAAAGTGTTTCCAAACATCCGCGCTGAAATGGCGAGAAGTAATCTTTTAATCTCATCCATGGCAAAAAAGTTGAAACTTAATGAACGCACGCTTGGGAACAAGTTGTCGGGAAAAACTGAATTTACTTGGAGCGAAGTTAACCGGATTCGAACATTATTTTTTCCTACTTGTTCGCTAGAATATTTATTTGAACAAATTCACAACAAGAGCGCTTAGTTAAAGGGGGGATTTACGATGAGCGTACCAATTGTACAGGTTATTGTTGACGAAGATTACATACAACAAGTAGCAACTGAGCAAATTCGACGCATTTTAAAAGAGTTGGAGATAGGATGTTGGTGGGATCTGAAACGTCTTGAAGCAGAAACCTGTCGTAAACGAGTTTGGTTATTAGATAACATCTTGCTCAATCCTGTCTATAAAAAAGAAATGTCCACTATTACAAATTTGTGTGATGGTGGGCGTTGGATAATAAGAGGGGATTTGATGAGTAAATTTTTAAAGGATAATTTCCACGAGTTGAATCAATCTCGAAAGAAGAAAACGGGATGAATCATACATCGGTGCAATCTTTGGGGATTGGTGAAAAAAAGCGTATTCAAAGGGCGATTAATGATCGGGTATACAAGCTTGCTACGCCTGGACTAGCTCTCGAAGAATTATTTAGACAGCTACATCGTGCGATTAAGTCCGAGTACAACGTTACAACCTATCACGATTTGCAATCTAAGGACATGTTAGCGATTGTTCGATTTATAGCTGCGTGGCAGCCAAAAGGAGCGACAGAAGCATGATGGACAAGTATTGGTTAGCTTTGATTTTTTTGTTTAAAGAGAATGGAAAACTAAGTCGTTATGCCACATCTGAGTATATAGACCTCGCTGCTGGAACAGTACATGTCAAAAAGCTCCAAACAGTTTCCAAACCATGGTCTGCATCTGAAAGATTTATGTTACAGCTTGCATTGCACCTTTATAGCGAACGCAACAAGGTTAACTTGTCTGATATGGATCGACTTGATAGCTATAACAAAAAGCTTGCGTTGCAAGCAATTCAAATTAGATTCTTTTAGGAGGTCAAAATGCCTAAACCGTGGATGCAAGAACTTATATGGGTAAGACGAAATGAGCAAGGAGTAATAATTGGTACTGCTGAAAAGCTACCGCCAAATGTGGCCTTTATTCCTACTGTACCCCATACAAAAAAAGAACCCTCTGCAAAGGGTTCAATTGATAAAAAATAATTGTCATGCAAATTGTAAGCGAATATTGCCCCTTTTGCAATAGGAGGGAGACGTTATGTCTGAAATCAAGTGGATTAAATTATCAGTTGGGTTATTTGACGATGAAAAAATAAAGGTTATTGAGTCTATGCCAGAAGCGGATTCTATTATCGTTATATGGCTCAAGCTGATGACCATGGCAGGAAAAGTTAATGCAGGTGGGTTTATTATGCTCACTGAAAAAATCCCTTATACAGAGGATTTACTCATATCACTAATGGGGCGTCCAATTACAACCGTAAAAATGGCTCTCAAGTTGTTTCAACAGTTTGAAATGATAGAAATGTGGGAAGATGGCCGAGTGTCTCTTCCCAACTGGGAAAAGCATCAAAACATAGACGGAATGGAAAAGGTTAAGGAACAAGCTAGGCTTAGAAAAAAACGTCAGCGAGAGAGACAAAAAGAACTCCTCTTGTCGGATGGAATGTCACGTGACAACTGCGTGACCGATGTTGTGACGGTGACAGGACAAGTCACAAGTAACAATGTGACAAATCGTGACTGTCACGCAACAGATATAGAATTAGATATAGATATAGATATAGATAAAGATATTACTCTATACCCTCATCATAAAAACGATGATGAAGGGCGGTATTTTGAAATGGCATGTTATTTTCACAACAAAGTGATGGAACATGCAGAAGCTAACAAAGTGGCTCACTTGATCAAGAAGCCCAATATGAAAAAATGGGCAGATGAATTTAGAAAAATAGTCGAGTTGGACAAGAGAGCGTTGCAAGAACTAAAAGCCGTTATTGATTGGTGTACAACAGATTCATTTTGGCAAACCAACATACTTAGCCCGAAAAAGCTAAGAGAAAAATATCCAGAGCTTGGCTTAAAAATGCATGGAGGTTCCAAACCAACAAAAAGCCGCACTCAAAATAATAAAGCACTACTTCAAAAACGAATGGGGGAAATTGAGCATGAAGCCATTGGAGGTAACCAAGATCCTTTCTTTAATTACAACAGCCTTCCAGACGGTAGAAATGACAGATGAATTCATCGCCCTTTGGGAAACTATGTTGAAAGACGTGGATTACGCCCTTGCAGCTCAGAACCTGCATAAGCACATGTTATCAAGCAAGTACCCGCCAACGATTGCGGATATTGCTGCGAACAACGGAGTAGTAAGTGCAACCCGTAAACTCAACGAGACGCAGGAACGACTTGCCTTAATATCCAGTTGGGACAATGCAGTCTATTTACCAGAGGGAAGAGGCCTATGAACGAGAACTTTGTAAACCTTAGAGCTGAACAATCAGTGTTAGGCTGCTTCCTCGCCAAACCTGACCTGCTGCTTGATTGCAAGTTAAATCCAATTGATTTCGATATCGAAAATCATCAAACCATCTTCGGTTCACTTCTAGAGATGAACGAAGCGAACGAGCCGATAGATATTACAACTGTTGCTAATCGCTTGGGAAACAAGCTGTACGACGTTGGCGGTATAACATACTTGGCGCAGCTCCAAAGCAGCATTCCGACTGTGGGAAACTTTAAACAGTACGAAGGCATCGTAAGTGAGTTATCCCTCAGACGTAGGACGATGGATTTGCTTGCGGAAAAGATGAGTGACGGCAAGTCAATAGAGAGTGCCGAGCAATTCATTGCTGACATACAGGATGGCGTAACAAACTTGGCCGAAGAGAGCAACGGCGGAAAATCCTTTAGGCCGATGTCGGAAGTGCTTGAGGATCACGAGGATTTAATCGTCGCAAGGCAATCCATGAAGGGGCTGACCGGAGTCAAGACAGCCAGTAGCGTGATGGATAAGCTTACAGGTGGTCACCAAAATCAAGATTTAATATTGATCGCTGCACGGCCTTCCGTTGGTAAAACGGCATTTATGCTAAACGATGCGAGGGCGGCTGCTCAATCGGACACAGTGGATGCAGTCGGGATAATAAGTCTTGAGATGCCCGATATGCCGATAGCAGAACGAATCATTTCATCCGTCGGAAATATAGACAGTATGAAGATAAGAACCGGACGTCTGGACGATGAGGATTGGAGCAAGTACACAATGTCAAGGCAGATTGTAAAAGACATGCCTTTGTACATTGACGATTCGCCAGGAGCAACGATACGCGAAATCGCGACTAAGGTTAGAAACTTTAAACGTACGTTTGGCAGAGTTATTATTTACATCGACTATTTACAGCTTATAAGTGGCGGCAAAAAGTTTGCCAACTCGCGCGAGGAAACGGAATACGTGAGTGGGCAGCTCAAGCGCATTGCCCGCGAAAATGATTGTCCAATAGTTGTCATCAGCTCATTGAGTCGGGCAGTTGAGCAACGCCAAGATAAACGGCCAATGATGTCCGATCTTAGGGAATCAGGTAAGTTGGAGTTTGATGCTGATTCAATCATCTTCCTGTATCGGGATGATTATTACAATCACGATTCTGAGCATAAAAACATCGTTGAGGTAAACATTGCAAAAGGCCGCAACACGGGCACGGGAATGTTTGAGATGGTTTACCTTAAACACATTAACAAGTTCCTTGACTTGGATTATAGGGCGTCTTAATTCATCACCAGAACTAATTTAAGAGGGTGCCACAGCGTTTTAGAACTTCGGTAGTGAAAATATACCGAATAGGCACTTAATCGCCTTAAAACAGAACGTATGATCTTATAATATTCAATGCGGAGGGGTTTCTCATGAAAATCTGCTATCGTGACATTAAATTTAGACAAAACAGTCTTGAGTTAATCGAAAGAGTTAACCGAATCATCGAAGAATATCAAGCAAAAGGTTATTCACTCACGTTACGCCAAGTATATTACCAACTAGTTGCTAGGGATGTCATTCCTAATAACGAGCGCAGTTATAAAAACCTTGGAAACCTAATTTCAGATGGACGTATAGCAGGCTTAATTGATTGGATGGCAATTGAAGATAGAACAAGAAATCTTAGAGGTAATTCCCATTGGGACACACCTGGCGACATCATTAATTCCGCTGCTTACTCCTTCGCCTATGACAAATGGGAGGGGCAAGAAAAATATGTTGAAGTTTGGGTTGAAAAAGACGCCTTGGTCGGAATTGTTGGGCAGATATGCAACAAACTTGATGTTCCCTATTTTTCTTGTCGTGGTTATGTAAGCCAGTCTGAGATGTGGATGGCAGCACGTAGATTAAGACGCATGTCTAGCGACAAACAAACCGTAATCATTCATTTAGGGGATCACGATCCTAGCGGCGTTGATATGAGCCGTGACATCGTGGACAGACTGGGAATCTTTTGATATTTCACCAGAGTTTTACCGAATCGCATTAAACATGCATCAGATTGAAGAGTATTCACCACCACCAAACCCGACTAAATTAACAGATAGTAGAGCAAATAATTATATAGATCGGCATGGTTATGAGTGTTGGGAATTAGATGCGTTACGTCCTGAAATTATTGAAAATTTGATAAGAGATACAGTAATAGAACATTGTGACCTATCTCTTTTTGAGGAAATGAAAGAAAGAGAACAGGAAGCAAGAGAGACTTTAAAGGCGGTTGCAAGTGATTGGCCTAAGATAGAGCGGAAGTACGGAAAATAAACAATGATCATGAAAGGGGCGAAGAAAATGAAATGGAAGGCTCCGAAAAATGAACTTATTAGCATTCTTAAAAATATGACGTTCCCTAAGTCAGTCCTTCTTATAGTTGCATCTGGTCAGATAAATTTTACTAGTTCAGATAATACAGTTATGACGAAATCACATGTAGAGGCCATTATTGACGAGGTTGGCAGTGCTTGCGTGTCGGCGACGGTACTATATGATATTCTCACCAAGCTGCGCGGCGATTATGTAACATTTGAAACAAAGGAACAAACATTATTAGTAAAGGGATTAAAAACAACGGTATCTATAGCACTTTTGGACATGGTGAATTTCCCTTACCAAATCACTGAGCCTGATAATTGGCTCTTTACTATTCAGAGTAGTGATTTAAAAAAGGCCATAAAGAAGACAAATCATGCTATCCAGTCAGAAAAAGTGCCAGATACGCTCAAAGGTTTGCAAATCCAAGCTTCAGGAAATGAACTAATCTTTATTGGGACAGATAAGAAGCAATTCGCAATGTTTAAACTAGAGCTTCCGAGCGAGGAACATTTCGAGGCTATTATCCCCAAAGAGCACCTTAAATGGCTAGAGAACATCTTAGGTTCTGGTGAAGTGAGCTTTGCACTACAGGACAACTTTGGGGTGTTTGCAACAAGTACGCACGTTTTGTATACAAGAACACTCAACGGCCCTTATCCATCACTTTTAAAAATGCTCGCATTGAAACCCGTCTGCAAAATAACACTCGATTCAGACGTGCTGATTAACTCAGTGGAACTCGCAACCGTCACTGCCGATAAAACAACCACAAAAGGCACAAAGTTAGTTTATCTAAGTACTAAAGAGGATGGATTGACCATTGTAGCCCGTAACGAATTGGGGTCTACAAATGACTATATCGAAGCCGCGACAGAAGGGGATGAGGTAAAGGTTGTTTACGATTCAAGTCATCTCATCCACGCAGTCAAAGCAGCAGCAATGAGCAAGGCCGAGCTTGGTTTCGTCGGAGCTGATTCACCATTGATCATTTCTGGGGATGAAGGCACTTATGTAATAAGTGCAATAAAAAGTCGGGAGGTGTTTTAACATGAAACAAATCGAGATGATTATTGTGAATGATGCGTTCGAGCTACCCAAGGAGGGAGAAGACGATGCAGGATTTATTGCCAGAGTACAAGCAGACAATCAAGCAGCTTCAACGAGCGAAAGAAAGCTCGCTTGATACTGGAGATGTCAGAACCTTATCTGAAATGATATCAAGTACGCAATTTTCTATAGATTACATTAAAAAGGGATATTACCCAGAAAATAGAAGAGGCATACATAGGAGATCAGGCCAGCAAAGAACAACTATTCTTGATCCGTTATGGATGCAATCATATGCTTCACCTGCATCATGTGGCAGCCACGCCACGCTATCCGACACAGAACGATTACAAATCGACCTAGCTCTATCCACTTTAACTGAACAAGAGCGTCAAGCTTACACATTGCACCGTGGTTTATCATTTCCATTAAGTCAAATTGCACTTGAAATGGATGTGTCAAAAAGCACCGTACAAAGTTACCTAGACAGAGCGGATGAAAAGATTTCGCTAGAAAAGCAATTCAACCTTTTTTTATAAGTCTCATTTTTGCCGTACGATTGCCACCTATTAGTGAGACGCACAAATAACTACATGTGGACGAGGTATTCATAACCTTTCTCATAACCGCTCCTTCGGGGGCGGTATTTTACTTTTGGAAGGGGTGGACGAGTTAGAGTGAAGAATATCAAGAAACCTATGGTTAAGCAGCCCTTGAAATGCAGGGGGTGCGTGTGGGGTAGATGGGATGCACCTGCTCAGTTCTGCCTTAAACCAATTAAATGTATACGGTTGGACGGTGAAAAGAAATGAACTTTGTCCAACCAATTCGTGACGCTTATTTGCTTGAAGAAATTAAAGATTATCTCTTGAGGTCAAGTGATAAGTACGGTGTACGTAATCGGATGATGTTCGTATTTGGTATTAACAGCGGCCTTAGAATACAGGATATTTTGAAGCTTCGCGTACGAGATGTTCAAGGCGACCATATTATCATGATTGAAATGAAAACAAGAAAGAAAAAATTCCTCAAAATTACGCCCGTCTTAAAACGTGAGTTAAAGCAGTATACAGAGGGCAGAGCTGGGAATGAGTTTTTATTTCAAAGCCGTCAAGGATACAACAGACCAATCTCGCGTGAAATGGCATATAAGATTCTTAGGAAAGCGGCATCAGAGTTTGATTTGGTTGATATCGGTACTCATACCATGCGTAAGACCTGGGCCTATCACTTATATCAAAAAACGAAGGATCTTACACTCGTTCAGAAAATGCTGAATCATTCATCAGATGATTACACATTAAGGTACATTGGCATGGATCAGGATAGAATGGATGCAGCAATGGACAATTTCGGCCTTTAGTTACCTTCGTTAAGCCAGTGTGTAACTCATTAGAGTTTATTGTTACAGAATCCTTATAACCATTGGCTTGGATGAGGATTTATGAGTTCAACACAAGAATAAGATATGTGTAATTCGTAGTAACAAATAATGTAAATTACGATTGGGAAAAGAGGTGTAAAATGGCCCGTCATCCCGAGATATACGCAACCGCTGAATGGAGTCGAGTAAGGCGCTATGTAATCTCTAGGGCCGATGGTTTGTGTGAATCCTGTATACGAGACAAGAAGGTTAAGCCAGGTAAGGAAGTCGACCACATCATTGAACTAACTGATAATAATAAACATGATTGGAACATAGCCTACAACCCTGAGAACCTTCAGTATCTTTGCAGCGACTGCCATAACCACAAGCATGATAGAAGTATTGGGCTTCAGAACTTTTTATTTCCTCCTGGAATCAAATCCCCCCGGGGTGAAAAAAAATAAAAAAAGTCTGAATACCGATTGGGGAAGCTTCAAAAGCGCGCGAGTCGTTTTTTATACCCCCCTCCCCGAAGTATTGAAAGGTTGTGATAAAGTTGGCGATTATCTCAGGACATTCGAGAGAAGACCGGATAAAAAAAGAATACAATCGCCTCAAGCGACTATTAAAGGAGTTGCCAAAAGAAAAACTATCGGCAGCCGATGGAGTTATTAAAAGGGTTGCTTTCATGGCGATTACGTTAGAAGACTTAGAAGACGATATTAACGATAATGGCACTGTTGAAGAATTTACGCAGGGTGAGAATACCTATGATCGGCAGCGGCCAGCAGCAACGATATATAACGCAACAATTAAAAACTACACAAATGCTTGTAAACAACTAACCGACTTAATCCCTGCCGAAAAGAAAAAAACAGATGGAAACGATCCATTCCAAAAAATAATGGGTCGCGGTGGTTAACTTGGCTTTCGTCCCTGAATATATATCAGATTGGCACAAATATGTTGAACGAGAACCGGAGAAGCACGGCAAGGACATCAAGGACTTAAAAAGGTTAGTTGAAAAGCTGCTCAAAAGTAAAGAGGTATTTTACGATCCGATAGACGTTGATGCGTTTATTGATTTTTGCATGTTATTGAAGCATCGTGAAGGAAGATGGGCAGGACAATCATTCGAACTAACTATCGAACAAAAGTATATAGTTGCTTGTATTTTTGGATTCAAAATTTATGACGAAGAACTTGAAATGGAAGTCAGATATTTCAGAGAGCTTGTTTTGTTTGTTGCCCGTAAGTGGGGCAAGTCCTTCTTTATTTCTGCATTAGGATTATTCTTGCTAATGGCCGACAAAGAAGCTGCTGCACAGGTGTGGTGTTTAGCTACAATCAAGGCACAAGCAGGTATCGTGTATGATAATGCCAAAGCCTTACTAATGTCTAGCGATGTGCTGACTCCATCGAGTAATCCACGCAGGTATTGGAGAACGAAGCGGGATAAGGACAACGCCGAAAAATTAATATTTCTAGCAACAGACAGTTACATGAAAGCTGGGAGCAAAAACAGCAATTCACAAGATGGATTGAATCCTCATGCTTACATTATTGACGAATGTCACGCCATAACACAGCGTAATACTTATGACGTGTTTACGTCAGCGGTAGGAGCGAGAGCACAGCCATTAGGTGTAATCATATCGACATTTGGCTTTGTACGCGAAGGGATATTTGATAGCATCCTTGACCGCTGTTTAAAAGTATTGTCTGGTGAGAGCCAAGAACGATTATTCCCAATGATCTTCAGGATAGATGATGATGATCAACCGGAAGAACGTTCAACATGGATCAAGGCCAATCCAGGACTAGGTAGCCATCCAACAATGAGTTATTTGGAGGGGGAATATCAGAAGGCGCTAGAAGATCCAGCTCAAATGCCTTCCTTCCTCGCTAAGCATCTAAATAGGGCGAGCAGTTTGAGTATCATCTATTTTGATCTTACTATTGTCGATGCATGTGCTGTAAGCATGTCGCTCGACATGATACAGGATATGTACGCAGTAGGTGGTGTAGACATGGCCGAAACAACAGACCTTTGTTGTGCTTCTGCACTCATTCCCTTGAATGGTAAGCTTAGATTAATACAGAAATATTTTATTGCGAGCCAGCGTATCAAACAAAACAGCGAAGCAGACAAAATGGCATACGAAAGCTTTTGTAACACCTTGGCAACCGATCCAATCAACAAAGAATTGCTACACATTTGCGATGGTAGTATGGTTAAAAAGTCTGATGTCACAGCATGGTATGTTGAGTTGGCAGAAAAGTATGGTGTGACGTTCTGGAAGATCGGATATGATCGCTGGCATGGTGGCGATTGGGTGGATGATATGGAGATTCACGGGTTCCCTAAAGAGGATGCAAATGGTAGGGGGGTTACATTCCCTGTTGCAATGGGGGCAAAATCATTATCAACCCCCATGAAAGAAACAAAGTCATTATTTAAAGACAAGGTGATTGAATATAGTGAATACAACGGGTTGTTTCGATGGTGTACTACTAATACGGCAGCAAAGATTGATGTAAACACGAATATCCAACCAGATAAGGCAAGGAGCAGGGCGCGTATAGATGGATACGTGTCTTTTTTGATTGCTTATATTGCATATAAGAAAGTTAAAGATCAGTTCGAAGTGTATCAATCATAAAGGGGGTGATAGTTTGAATGTTTGGCAGCGGGCTAAGAACTTGTTCCGCAAAGAACAAGAGTTTTCAGCGGCACAAATCATTGACTTACTCAATCAAGGCACGCCATTAGGGTTCTTCGGACGTGAGCTTTACAATATTCCCGAAGTACGTACAGCAATCAATTTTGTAGCAGAAAAAATAGGCAGCGTCCCTTTTTACCATGCAAGGGCAGATGACAAAGGGAATGAGGTTCTGGTTAACGATAGATTGCATTATGTACTCAGCGTTAGAACAAATCCATATCAGTCTCCACAAGTATTTTGGACTTATGTCACGACACGGTTATTGATTCATAACAACGTGTTTATCTTTCCTGATTGGAACGATAATGGAGAGTTGCAAGCATTATATGTTCTTCCGTTTACTCAATTCCAGTTCCAGCAAAGCGAGGATGGACGCATCATAATCCATTTCCCTCATGCAAAGAGCTACAGCTTTTATTATGACGACATTATTCACCTTCAGCGCTTTCCCACGCAAACGGGTGGGGCACAGAAGCAAGCGACTGGTTCGTATGTGCAGATTGTAAACACCTTACAAGCGCAAGCTGTAAAGGACAGCGAGAACAGCCAACGAATTGCTGCGTTATTACAAGTTAAAACAGCGCTCAAGGGATCAGACATGAAAAAGAAGTTGGACGAGTTTAAGGACTTATTCCTTACATCTGAAAACACTACGGGTTTCGGAATGATCGGAGCGGAATACGACATCCACAAATTAGATATGAAGATCAGTCCACTAAATAAGGACTTGCTTGAATCGATCATTAGTTATCTTTATAACTATTTTGGCATGTCGAAAGAAATTGTGACGCATACCGCGACGGAAATTCAGGTCGAACAGTTCGTCGACAACACAATTAAACCTATCGTATTCCAGGCTATAGAAGAATTAACTTACAAGTTATTTTCCTTTATTGAGATTGGTCATAACAACAAAGTATTGGCTGAGTTAGTGGATTTGGAAGTTAGTACACTAACCGCAAAGACAACATTTTTTAAAGAAATGTTATTCGGGGGTGTTGTGAACCGGAACGAGATAAGAAAGCGTATCGGATTACCGCGCGGCCCTGCTGAGCTTGATGAGTTTATGGAAAGCAAGAATTTTCAAACGTTACCGGAAGGGAATTATGTGGTAGGGGGAGGTGAGACAGATGGAGACGACGGTTAAAAAGTCGCCGCTTGCGGCTCAAGAAAAACGGAAAGTAAATTTCGAAAGTAAGGGTACAGGTTTCAGGGCTGTATCAGATGAAGTAGATGGAAAGGTCATTCGACGGTTACGAGGTTATCCGATCTTATTTGATGTACCAGGCAAACCGTGGGTATCCAGCCAGTGGATAGAAAAGGTGGACAAGAAAGCGTTGGAGGGCGTTGACTTCTCAAGGCTTGTCATTCTGCTGGATCATAATACGACATGGGTACTAGGGCGCGTTGGTAAAAATATGCGAGCAGAAATTGACGATGTAGGATTGTTTGTTGAGGTTACATTGGGTGATACATGGATTGATGATTATGCTTTTGATCGTGTGGAGCGGGAAATCATAGATGGTATGTCGTTTTGGTTCGATAATAACGCTGTGATTGCTACAGATTGGGAAAACAAAATTGATGTCATCCTGAAAATTAACCAGGTATTTGAAGTGAGTTTAGTTACATTCCCTGCTTACGATGAAACGGTTATTGTGGCTGAGAATGTTGAGGAACAGATCGAGGCTATAGATGATGATGAAAAAGAAGCGCTCGCTAATTTAATGAGTCAATTATAAGGAGATGAATGGATTATGAAATTAACACAGAAGCAAGCAGCAGAATTGAAACGCGAAAAATCAGAGCTTGAGCAAAAAAGGTTAGCACTTAAAGAAAAGGCTAAAAACCATCGCAGCATGTCAAAGGAGGATATGAATGCGGCAGCCGATGAATTACGAAGTTTATCGGAGCGAATCGACGAAATAAACGAGGAATTAGTTGATGCGCCAGAGCCTAATCACCGAGGGGGATTGCACCAAATGAAGACCAATGAACTTACACAAGAGAACTTCCGCAGTTCTACCCAATATCGTGACGCATTCTTCCGCAGTTACATCAATCGCGCCGTCTCTACGGATGATGCCGAAGTCATGGAAATGGGTAAGAGATCAATTACAGACATGAATGGTGGCAGCGTCACAAGTGGCGCTGCTTTTTTAGTGCCACAAACTACGCTAGATGTAATTAAATCTGTTATATCAAAGTACGGCCAACTATACGCAGCAGTTACAAAATACGGATTCACTGGCGATGTAGCTTTACCAGTGGGAACGGCTGGTGCTCCTGAGATCAATCCCGATGGTACGGTTAAGTTAAACTTTTCTTTTACCGAGGCTAGGATTGGTCAGTCAGCGATTGTCGCAACTATTAAAATAAAGAACTTACTACTCAAAAACAGTATCTCAGCACTTGAAAATTATTTAGCAACTGAAATGGGGAAATACCTTGGCGTGTATTTGGATAACGCTGTGCTGAATGGCGATGGGGTAGATGGATCTTTTAAAGGGATTATTCCATCTATCACCGCTGCACCATCTGCCAAGAAAACTTATACAGAAATGAATTGGGGTAAACTCATGGACATTGAAGGAGAAGTTGATAGCCCATATGGTGACGAAGGCATTTTTATCATGCGTCGTAAAACCTTCTTCAATCGTTTTCGGAAAATGACGGATGCCGCAGGTTTGCCGATCACAACTTCAATCCCTGTAATTACAGGGAACGGAAAGACTCAGTTTGTACTAGATGGACATACGGTCATCTTTACGACGGCAATGGTGGAAGACGATATTTTGTTTGGTGACATTAATCAATATATCGTAAATGAGTCGCAGGAAATCGTTATAGAATCTTCTAGTGTTGGAGACGATACATTCGGTAAAGACGAAACCATGTGGCGAGGAAAGGTTTACAGTGGTGGTACTCCTATGTTTGCGAAAGAGACATTTACCTATTGGGGATTCACTACGAAATAATCAACCGGAGGGACTAACAATGTGTTAGTCCCTTTTTATTCATCCAGAAGGGAGCGCATTGTGGAGCCTACAATATCAGAAGTAAAAGAATATTTGCGTATCGAGGGCGATGATGACGATTTAACGCTTTCACTATTGATGGAGGCTGCAAAAGAAAGTCTTAGTAAGTCTGGGGTTGCCGTGACTACAGGAGCGTTATATAAACTTGCTGTAATCCTACACGTCGCGATGCATTATGAAAACCGCAACCCTAACGATAAGTTGGATGGGTACAACGACGTTTTTAATCATATCATTCCCAAATTGAAAGAAGGTTTTTAGTATGGATGCTGGTAAGATGCGGCATCGTATGGAGTTGTGGGGGAATGTCGATTCTATTAATGAGTTATTAGAAACTTCTATTAAACCAAAAAGAATGCGTGACGTATGGTGCGAAATCATACCCCAAACAGGTACGATGCAACGTGCTCAAGCTGACACAATCATTAGCAAATGTACTCATAAAATCAAAATGCGCTATGGATCGGGCAAAGACATTAAACCTGATATGTGGCTCCAATTTGGAGTGCAGCGTTTTGATATCAAATATATCCTTAACCCGTATTTTCGTAATGAATCGCTTGAAATCTTTGTTGAAGAGGTGGTTGGATGAACCGTGACGGAATCGATTTCGGGGAGCTGGACGAACTGTCCAAGCAGCTCATGCGGACTGCATCAAAAAAATATCCACGCGAAACACGGAAATTTCTGAGGGATCAAGGTACTAAGCTGAAAAGAGCAACAACGAAGAAAGCCAAGCAGAAGGTTAAAAAAAAGACAGGCTTTTACCTTAAAGGAATCAAGCGGGGCAAGGTCTACAAATTTGCAGGGCAAGACACCAGCGTACGGGTATATAATTCTATGCCTCATAGCCACTTAATTGAGCAAGGTCATAGGATCGTCGGCAAGGATGGATCAGAACATGGATTTGAACGTGGGAAATTCATTTTTAAGCAAGCTGCCGCCGAATTTCAAGATGAGTTTACAAAAAATTGTGAGCAGTTTGTAACTGACTTGCTGGAGGAGGGGTTGGGTTAGTTGCTCTCACTTAAAGACATTGCTATAGCTATCAATAAAAAACTAAAGACTGTATTTCCTGACATCGTTATCAACTCTACAGACATTAGTGAGGGCTTCGCAAGGCCCTCTTTTTTTGTGGATTTCAACAGTAGCAAAAGGCAGCAGCAAAGCACTAGGCGCATAGACCGCAGCATTAGTTGCATCATTTACTTTTTTCCAACCGATAGATATCAACACAAAATTGAGATGTTAGAAGTACAGGAAAAACTTGAAGATGCGTTCATGGATGAGCTGGTGCTAAACGATAATGTTCGGCTGTATATGGGTGAGCTGTCAGCATCTAAGACGGATGGTGTTCTCCAGCTCAGTTTTGACATTGTTTACACTGAGATTGGTTCTAGTGATAGTGATGATGCCGCACTTGAATACATGGAAGAATTACACTACAAGGGGTGAATGCGTTGATCGGATTACCAAAGATAGAAATTACATTTAAGCAGTTGGCGCAAACAGCCATAGCGCGATCCGCACGGGGGATTGTGGCCTTGATCGTTAAGGATAAGACGGATACAACCTTCGAGGTAAAAGAGTACAAACTGGCGTCCGAAGTGGAAGCAGCCAAGTACACTATCGCCAATGCTAAGTACATCAAGGACGTATTTGAGGGTGGACCTAGCAAAGTTATTGTTGTGAGGGTCGAACCAGACAGTAAGACCGCTTCAGCAGATGCAGTGAAGGCATTGGGTTCTCGCAAATACAATTGGATTGGATTTGCGGAGGGGGCTGTTGCGGATCAACAGGCGTTAGTTGCTTATGTAAAAGAGCAAGAGACTGCCAATAAAAAGAACATCAAGGCTGTTGTATATAACACAACCAGCCCTGACAGCATGTCGGTAGTTAACTTTGTTAATGAGGATGTGACTTACCAAGATGGTAAGACAGTCACAGGTGATAAATATGTCGCTAGGCTGCTAGGCGTGTTTGCGGGTCTTCCAATGACTCAATCGGGTACGTATAAGCCATTAGCTGAGTTGTCTATCGTCAAGGAGCCGACAGACGTCGAAGCGGCTATCAATGCGGGCAAACTGGTGTTAATCAATGACGAGGATACAGTACGGATCGGAAGGGCGGTAAACTCGCTAGTAACATTAGGAAATGGTAAGTCAGAGGACATGAAAAAAATTATTGTCTGCGAGACAATTCACCTGATAAAAGAAGATATCTTTAGCACCTTTAAAAATGATTACCTGGGAAAATACAAAAACAAGTATGACAATCAGGTGCTGTTCATTAGTGCTATTAACACATATTTTGATATTTTGGCATCCGAGGATATTTTAGATCCTGAGTATGATAACAGGTGTTTTGTGGATGTGGAGACACAACGCAAGGCATGGATCGAGAGCGGCAAGGCCGAAGCCCAAGATTGGGACGACGCAAGCGTGCGAATCAAGACGTTTCGAAGTAATGTCTTTCTGGGCGGCAGCGTTAAGATTCTGGACGCCATGGAAGACTTTACGTTCACGGTCAACATGGAATAGGAGGATTAAGCTATGGCGAATAGAGGAAATGAAGTGCTGTCCGGTACGGACGGTACAGTATGGGTAAACGGCGAAGAATGGGCAGAGGTTAAGGCCCTTGAAGCTAAAGTTACAGGAGAGTTCGAGGACATTAACTTTTGCGGAGATTACAACACGTACAAGCGCTTTATGGGACGCACGGGAGAGGGGACAATAACCCTACTCAAAACAAGTAGTCGCGGCGCTAAAATCATGGCTCAAGCGTTTAAGACAGGGGTCATGCCAGAAATTAAGATCGTGACGAAGTTGACCAATAAGCAGACAGGAAAATCGGAGCGGGCCGTTATTAAAGATATTGTGTTTTCCGAGTTCAACTTAGCCAAGTTCGAAAATCGCTCGATTGTGGAAGAAGAGTTGCCGTTCACATTCTCAGATTACGACTACATTGAAATGATCTAACAAACTCATGGGGGATGGGCTGCCATCCCTCTTTATGGAGGAATAACCATGACAAAAGACAACAAGAAGTTGACCTTAGCCGACTTAGTAGCGGCCAAACTGCAAAAAGAACAAAAGCGAGAAAATAACAAAATGGATCATTATGTTGAATCGTTAGGTGGATGGATCACTATCGCACTACCAGATGAAGAAATAATCATTAAGGGGGCAGATATGCTCAAAGATGAAACGTTAGCTAGTGTGCTGGAATCTTATTCATTTCTCATCTATCATTCTGTTGCCCTGTTCCGTTCACCTGAGCTGCACGAGCAATGCGACGTTTTAGACCCTTTAGATATTGTTAAAAAACTCTTGGATGTGAAAGAACGAATCAAAATCGGCGAGTTAATTATGGGTATGTCGAACATGGACAAATTCGAGGACAACATAAAAAACTAATCAAGCGTGATCCGGACATGCAGCTCATACAATTCTGGATGTTGCGGGGTCACGATCCTGATAAGTTGTCGAACCTAACAGCGATTGAGAAATTAACCTATAGGCTCTTTATGGAACGTCACTATGAAGAAGAGGCCGCAAGATATGCGGCTATGTTCCAGAAATAAGGAGGGGGGAGGAACGATTGGCACGTGTTGTACACACCATATTGCAGCTTCGCGACCGATTTACCGCAGGGCTAAGACGAGCAGCGGGACAGACCGAAGAAACGCAAAGGCAAGTGCGAATATTAGATAACCGTGTTCGCAATTTTAGGCAAACGGCGGTTAGCGGGTTTGCTTCTGCTGCTAAATCAGCGGCGGGGTTGGCAGTAGGATTTGGGGCGCTTGCGGGAACGGCTGTTGGCCTGTCTGCTGGTATAGACTTTGTTAAAGGCATGGATGCTTCGCTCGCCTCATTAAAAGCGACGACCGGAGCAACAGACGGTGCAATCGCAGTGATGAAGAAGGATTTAGAAAGCTTATACGCGCAAAATATTGGTGAAAGTTGGTCGGATTTAGCGGCATCCATGTCTACGGCAAAGCAGGTCACAGGACAAACAGGAGCGGCCCTGAGAGAGACGACGAAGCAAGCAGCCGTGTATAAGGATGTGTTTGGCGAAGAGGTATCACAGTCCATCAAGGCTGCTGACACGATGATGCGTAACTTTGGTATTACCTCTGCTCAATCTTACAACTTGCTTGTCCAAGGAGCGCAAAAGGGACTGAATAAATCAGATGAATTGATAGATTCAGCGAATGAATATGCCCCTCACTTTGCGACACTTGGCTTTAGTGCGAATCAGATGTTTGATACATTTAGCTCAGGCCTTGAGGCCGGGGCCTTCAACCTTTTAATCAGGGCTTTATGGCGGTGACGCCATATCGAAACCTCTCTAATTCATGGGAAACCCTAACGTCAAGACGAGGGCAATCATGAGCGAAGCCCGTTTTTTTTTACGGGAACGTGCAACGACTATCGGTGAAACACCGAGTACACGCAAGCGCGTGGAAATGGGAGGGGACTCGATTGAGTCTTTGATATAGTCTGAACGTCCATGGAGACATGGAGCTGCCTTAATAAAAGGCGGGCAGGGATTAGCGAACCTTGCCGAACAATTTGTGATAAAGTCGGGGACGCAATTAAGGAGTTCAATATCCGATCCAAGGATATGTCTGCTACGTCCGTTGACGCATATAAAGCATTAGGCTTTAACGCAGAAAAAATGTCTCAAACATTCGCTAATGGTGGCCCAAAGGCGCAAGCGGCTTTCAAACAGATTGTACAATCTATCTCAAGTATTAAAGATCCCGTACAAAAAAACGCTATAGGCGTTGGCTTGTTTGGCACCCAGTTTGAGGATTTGGAAAAAGACGTTGTAAAAGCAATGGGCAACGCCAGGTCTCAATTTGATATGTCAAAGGATTCAATAAACGAAATAGCTAATGCCAAATATAGCGACATTGGTTCTGCATTTAGGGGAATCAAGCGGGATATCGAAGTCGGTTTGTTCATGCCATTGTCTGAGAAGGCTTTACCAAAAGTTAATGAATTTGCGTCATGGGTCAAGACTAATATGCCGAACATAAGAGCAAAAATTGAGGATGCCTTTAGCTTTGGGAAAAAAGTAATAGATAAATTTGCCGAGGCAATCCAAGTTGCTAAGGATAATGCCAATTGGTTGATACCTGTCGTCGCAGGTCTCACAACGGCGTTTGTAGCGCAAAAAGTAGTTGGTGTGGTATCAGGACTATATAAAGCCTGGTCAGCAGCTACAACGGGACTTACATTGGCTCAGACGCTGCTTAATGTTGCGATGTCTGCAAGTCCATTCGGTTGGATTGCGATTGCGATTGGAGCTGTAGTTGGCGCAGGAGTGCTTCTATGGAAAAATTGGGACACAGTTAAAGCCAAGGCGTCCGAGTTATGGACATGGCTTACGGGCATATGGACAAACATCAGGACAGCAACAATTAATGCCTTTAGCGGCATAGGGGAAAAGGTGAGAGGATCATTTACTAGTATCGTAGGCTTTATCAAAACGCCCATTAATGCCGTCATTAACATGATCAATAAAGTAATTGACGGACTCAACAGTATCAGCTTTGAAGTGCCTGACTGGATGCCTGAATGGGCTGGTGGCGGTCAAACCTTTGGTGTTTCCATCCCTAAGATTCCTGCCTTTAAAACCGGAACGGGTTACTTCAAAGGCGGACTTGCCCGCACGGACGAACATGGGGGCGAAATTAAAGAGTTTCCTAACGGGACGAAGGTTATCCCTCATGATCTATCCAAGCGTATGTTAAGCGGTCAAGGCGGTATTATCGTTAACGTGACAGTGCAGGGCAATGTGATAGGTAATGAGCAGTTTGCTAACCAGATGGGCGACCACATTGTCCGTAAACTGACATTGGCGTTAGGCAATCAGTAAGGAGGGGTTGACATGGACATTGTATTTGGTGCTAACAATATGCGGGAGAGGCTGACATTGCCCATTATTCCACCAGATTTTGCGTTTAGCATTCCCAGGCTAAACGAAGAATTTGACACGATTAACGGGCCGTTAAACCTGATTGGGATGCGCGGATTGAAAACACTAACGATATCCACTTTTTTTCCCAATCGGAAATACAAGTTTGCAAAGGTTCAAAAGAACGGTTGGGACTGTGTTCGGCTTTTTAACAAATGGGCTAATAATCGCGTCCCCATTCGGATCATCGTTACGGACAACAAGTCGAATGAGATTTTGAATATGGCCTGTACTATCGAAAAATTTGAATATGGAATGGATCGGGCTGGAGACATTCCATATACGCTAGAAATCAAAGAATTTATTATCCCGAAGGTGACATGATGCACGAACTATATCTGATAAAGGGTAAAACCCAAAAGAACATTACACAGCTCGTGGGCAACCTTTCCTGGTCAAGTAATATTGATGCGCTTGGCGTGGAACTTAGTTTTGACTACGCTTATAACGATTCGCAGCATTTTGCCAAGCGCGATATTTTAGAAATGGGCGCTCATATTGTCTTGTCCAACAGTGGTAAGGTAATCAGCCATTTTGTGATTGTTAGTGAGAGTGTATCCGGTCGGTTCGGCAAGTCTTATACTTGTTTTGATTACGCATGGTATCTAAATAAAAATGAGACGGTAATACAGTTCAAGAAAGCTTCTGCTAGTCAAGCAATTCAGAAGCTACTTGACAAGTTCGGAGTTAAGCATAAAATTGCTCCAATTAAGACAGCCATAACTAAGATTTACAAAGACATGACGGTAAGTGACATTATTAAAGACATTTTAGAGCAAGCGACACAAGAGACTAAACACAAGTACCGGATTGAGATGGATAAGGACATATTAACTATTAATAAGATGGCCGATCTTGTCATTAATCCCAAAGTGCGATTAAGCGCTAACACGCCATTAGTACCGATCACTTCCATGATTTCCAGTCCAAGCCGATCAAGAAGCATAGAGGAAATGAAAAATAACATTCTTATTGTAAGTAGCAATGAGGAATCCAGTAAAGTATTAGCTTCCATTAAGTCCGCATCCAGTATAGCCCGTTACGGCCAATTGACCGAAGTAGTGTCAGTGGACGAGAAAAACGAAGCGCAGGCCCGTAATATCGCCAGCAATATTCTGTCTGAACTAAACCGTATCACTGAGGATGTTTCTATTGAGCTGCTAGGGCATGATGATGTTCGAGCGGGGCGCATATTGGTTGTAGATGAGCCTATCACTGGAATAAAAGGACGTTACGTCATTAAATCTGCTAATCATAGTGTATCAAATGGTATACACAAGGTTTCAGTGGATTTGGAGGCGGTGTAATGGAAAATTGGGAAGTTGAATTAGCAAAAATATTCAGGGATCGAGACAACAAAAAGTCGATGGACATAACGGCAGCCGTTATTATTGATCCAATGCCTAACATGCGTATTGGTCTGGGGGAAGAGATTATATTGGACACGGAACATCTTATTATAGCTAATCGTGTTCACAGCCTAGCCTTACGACGGGGTGACCAAGTAATCCTTATGCCGACATCGAACGAGCAAGTTTATTATGTAATTGACAAGGTGGGGGTTTGATGTTCCCTGTAAATGATTATGAACAAGAGGACACAGCAGCCGTTGCGCCAGCAATGGGGAAAGTGTTCCTTTTTGATTTTAAAGAGAAGCGTCATGTCGTCCAAGACGGAAAGCCCGTTGAAGCCACATATGAACAGGCTATACAGCAATGGCTTACTATGCTGCTTATCACGGACTTGGACAAGTACGCAATTTATCAGGACACTGGTTTTGGCATGACATTCCGCGAATTTATAGGCAGCCGTGATTTGCCTGTTGGTGTCGTGGTAAGCGAAGTTAAGCGGCAGCTTGAAGAACAGGCCATACGCCACCCTGAAATCGAGAGCTTGAGCAACTTTTCAATGACGCGAGATAACAATGTGGCTCATATGTCCTTTGATGTAGAGACAAAGCGAGGGGTCTTCACAGGATTTGAAAATGAGGTGAAATACAGTGGATGAGATCCTAACTCTCCTGCTTGATCACATTGACAACCAATATGACAAGACAGAGGGCTATTTAGTTCATGACATTTTAAAGGCTGTAGCTATATTGCTGACGGCGTTGGATGTCAAAGTAACTGATGTGGAACAAATGCTAAATGTTGATAATCTTACAGGTCAACTGCTGGAGCAGTTTGTTAGCCAGCGCAAAGGTATCAAGCGCACTCCTGCAACATTTGCAACTGGTAAATTGCTTGTCACAGGAACGGGAATGGTCAATGTGGGTGATCTGTTTGAAACAAAGAGCGGTGTGCAGTTTGAGGCGACAGAAAGCAAGTCAATCACAAACAGCAGCCTTGTCTTCATCAAGTGCAAGCTGAAAGGAATAGTCGGAAACATACCTGCAAATCAGATAACACAGATGCCTATAACATTGCCTGGCATTACGGCCGTGACCAATCCAGCAGCCACGGGAGGTGGCTACGAAGCAGAGTCCGATGCAAGCATTAAAGAGCGATATTACATTGCCATGCAGACGCCGCCAACAAGCGGCAACGTCTATCATTACTTGCAATGGGCTAAGGAGGTTCCAGGCGTTGGTGACGCCAAGGTATTTCCCTTGGATCGCGGTGAAGGAACAGTAGAAGTTGTTATCATTGACCAACTTGACTTGCCAGCTACACCCGCACTTGTATTAGCGGTGCAAGAGCATATTGATCCTGATAGCAAAGGGCTAGGTTATGGCGAAGCTCCTATAGGGGCCAAGTGCTACGTTGTGGCAGCCGAGGGATTGCCATTGAACATAAATGTCACAGTTGTTAAGTCACCAGGCTATGAGGATACAGCGATTATCAATAACATTAAATTGTCTATCAATAACTACCTAACTAGCATTGCGTTTGTTAGTGACTATGTGAGCTTCGCGAAGATAGGGGAAGCGATTATCAATAGCGAGGGCGTCGAGGACTACGACAAGTTGCTGATAAACGGCAGCACATCTAACGTTGATGTAGGGCCTAAGCAGGTGGCCGTATTAGGTGGTGTAATGCTTGCGTAGTGTCAAAGTCAATATGCATAAGATTATGAGACAAGACCCACTTGTTAATGCCCTAAGTGGGTCTATTGATGTTTCCTTGAAAAATATGGACGGGAGGATAGACAACTTTGTCAAGCAGCTTGATATTGATACTGCGACGTGGGCGTTAGTGGTCTATGAAAGAGAGTTAGGTATTTCACTCGATCCTACAAAACCACTGGATCAACGTCGCAGCCTGGTCAAGTCCAAGCTGCGCGGCAGCGGAACGGTAGGAGCTGCACAAATTAAATTAGTTGCTGACTCATATACACATGGCGATGTGGAAGTGACACTTGATAAAGGCATAGTAATTGAGTTTAGAAGCATCTATGGAATACCTCCTAACTTGGAGGATCTAAAAACCGTTATTCGCCAAATCGCGCCCGCTCACCTAAGTGTTAGGTACGTGATTAAATATACAATGCACAAGGATTTAAAAGGGTTAACGCACATGAAATTGAGTGCCTTTACGCACGATCAAATAAGAGGAGGTAAGGCCAATGCCTGAATTTACACCAAACCTTAATTTAGCCAAGCCACAAGCTAGTGAGTATTACGACATTGATATTACAAATCAAAACTTGGATAAAATCGATACCGCCGTCAAGGAGTTGCATGACAATACTGCCAAAAATGCAGACGTACAGAATCATGTTAACGACCATTTAGCCCATACCATATATGGATTGACCGGAGGCACAGGAGCAGCCTATACACTTAACCCTACCCCTGCCGTCGTGCAATATAAGGACGGACTGCCGATTGCTATAAAGATACACCTTGCCAACACAGGACCATGTACGATTAATATCAGCGGTCTAGGGGCAATTGCAATAAAACGTGCTGGCGGGGCCGATTTGCCAGCAAACTATCTGAAAAAGGATGCTATATACAACCTACGTCATAATGGCACAAATTTTATATTGTCGGGTGAAGGGGGTGAATACGGAGTTGTAGAACCGTGGCAAGTATTGCAAGGTGTTCCATTTGGAACAAGTGACGGTATTAAGCACGGCGAGATGCGCGACCACAGCGAACTGGAACTCGCTTATGTATACCCTCCTTTGGCAGATGGCGTACCAGTTGTAGGCGTTAACCCCGGGGCGTATGTTAGACCAGATGCTGACGGTAAGCACAAGGTTACGCTACATCAACCACACTGCGTTCCATACAACATCATTGAGGGCACTACCATCATGGAGGTTAACGGTGCAGCCAAACGCGCGGCAGGTAACATACAACCGTCTGGTGTACTCTCGGGGTTCACTTTCAGCAATGAGGCAGGCGGGCCGTATGCCGGGACTATGCCTAACCGTAGTGTAGAAAATCACCACTCGCCTGCGGCCTCCTTCACTGTATGGCCCGGGGATAGAGTCTTTTTAATGCCGCACGAAGGGTACTATAACAACTCTTGGGTTACAACACCTGCACCTGGCTTCAAGCCGGAGAACATCAGAGCAGGTGTTGATATCATGGGCATCACTGGGACTATGCCGCAAGGCCTAGATGCTGTGTGGGCTACCGAAATAGCTGTTCCTGAGACAGAATGGCGTAAAGACATTCCGATGATGATTCAGATACCCGCGCACATTAATGCTAAGAGAGCCCTATTTACGTGGAAATGTTACTTTGATGGAGGGATGCAGGACTACTACTTTACAGTTAACTCCGGCACGAGTATGTCCTTCCGCGGACAAGGTGGCATAGGGCAAATATGGGTGTCCTGTTGGCTAACTGACCTGAATGGTGTTACCCCTCCTGCGGGGGTAAGACCTTCGTTCATCCGACTAAATTACTCAACCTCAGATTATGCGCATAGAGCGTGGAGCCTGTATTCCAAAATAAACGTTCTCTTTCTAGGGGCGAACGGGGATTTACCAAACTGGTAATACATCGGAAACCGCAACAAAGCAAATTAAAACAGTAAGCACCGCCATATGGTAGGTGCTATTTTTATGCCTAAAAGGGGGAGACATATGGATGCACAGACACAGATGCTTACGGACATTCGCGAGCGCATTGTACGAGTTGAGACAAAGTTGGACTCTATGACGGATGTTCGAGATGTGGCAGACGAGGCCAAAGAAATAGCAAATAAGGCATTAGAGTCCACACGATCAGCACACCACCGCCTAGATAAGATCGACAAGACAATATTCTGGCTTGGCACGACCGTAATAGGTGCGGTCATTATGGGAGTAATCAAGCTTGCTATGGATGGGAGGGCGTAACATATGGAAGTGATCTCTAACGATATCATGACGTTGGCGGCACTCGTGGCTGCCTATGTAGGAGTAGCGCGGGGCTTTGGATTAAAAGACAAATGGACTCATATAACGGCGCTCTTTGTAGCAGCCGTTTTTATTTTGGTTCCTGATTATATTCAGCAGCAGCTCATTACCATATCGGTAGTGGGGCTGTCTGCAACCGGAGCATATCAATTTACAAAAAAGAAGGGTGACACTAATGGAAATTAAACAACGCTTACTTCCAGATGGAAAGAAAAACAAACCAAATAAGGTCATGGCTCCAAAATATATTACACTGCACGAAACGGATAACTTCGGTGAAACTGCTACGGCAGAAGCACACAGCCGCTTTGTACTAAATGGAAGTAACGGCGCTGAAAAGTCTTGGCACTTTACTGTTGATCAAAATTCCATTTACCAGCACTTGCGGACTAACGAACAAGGTTGGCATTGCGGGGACGGATCGGGCAAAGGGAACGCATCCAGCATTGGTATAGAGATATGTGTTAATACAGGAAATGACTATGAGCGCACCTTACGTAATGTCGCAGAGCTGGTGGTATCGCTAATGGCTGCACATAAGATTCCGCTCGATAACGTTGTGGCACACAAATATTGGTCGGGCAAAAACTGTCCACAACGGTTACTCAAAAGGTGGCCTGACATTATCAAATATATCAAGCAAGCGCAGCAGCCGGACAGGCCTAGCAAACCGGATAACGCTGTTACAGTAAGTGTTGACGGCAAACCTATAAAGGATGGCTTGATAATCAATGGTGTTACTTATGTGCCTGTCCGCGCGATAGGTGAGGCGATAGGCGGAAAAATCGTATGGAACCCTGAAAAAGTCCATGTGGACATGATTACAAAGTGATATTAGTACAAAAAAAGCCGCAGGGTGCTTCCCTAGCGGCTTTTTCTCATTTAATGCCTGAAAATATATCTCTTTCTTCTTTTTCTTCATCCTCGTCATCATCTGCAGGAACATCGTGATCATATCTAAATCTGTGCATAGCGTCTTTCAATGCTTTGAGTTGATCCTCATAAAACGATCTTTGGTCTTCTAATCTATCATTTTGAAAACTGGATTTTGCTGTGCTTGCGAGTTGCCTCAAAGCGTGTAAAACCAACGATGTGTACTCTCCGTCTGTTAGATTACTCTTATCATTTAACAGATGCCAGTTCAAATGTTTATCCTTCACGTCAGCCGCCCAGTGGAAGGTAACTGTCAGATGTGATAAATTCATAGCTTCAATTTGGTTTAACAAATCATCATTGCCTATTTCTGACCTTATCAATTCCCGTTTCGATCCATCGTCCGCCACCAAAAAAGCAACCAACTTGCTTCCATAACGGTTCTCATAAACATCAATTTCCATTTTCTTCACTCCTTCGCTATTCACTTTAAATCTATCCATAGCCTTAAATTTTATTTGAACAGCTTCTTTATCACTTTAAATATATCAAACGTGGTCTTGTTATATACCTTGTTATACGCTGCTTTTTTAGGGTTTCTCAGCCATCCATATCCCTTGGGCATCTTTAGCCCCATGCGGTGTACGAGCTGCCGTTTTAGGCTTGTACGTGCTGATATTCGTCTTTTCAAACTAGGCTTACGCATGCCAAATTTCATGCCAAGCACCTCCATATCCAAAGTTTAACATGGAGGTGCTGCATTGACGATGATATTTTAAACACTCATAAGCTCAAGCTTGCCATTTGTCTTATTAAATGCAAATGTGTACACGGCTGCAATTGCATCGCCTTTAATGTACCTGGCGTCGGCCTTACAATGCGGGCAGTCTCGATCCACCCAAGGTACAAGGTAAAAGCCTTTGCCGCAGCAGCCACATAACGCATGCTGGACGATTATTTCCATAAGATCAATTCCTCCTATGCAGGTAGGCTCAAGCCTAAGTTAATTAGTTCATTGCTGGATTGTTCGACAACGAACTGTATTAAGGCTTCTTCTGCATCCAAAAGATTCTCTTCTAATGCCTCAAGTTCATTCATGTTCTGCTGGTCTATTGCAGCATCCCACGCCGCCTTAGCCGCGATATAGTCAACTTGTATCTGATTCATGCGCCCTCCTTGGAGGGGCCGAAGCCCCTCACTTGCTTATGATTAACCCTAATATGCAAAGGCCGAGGGCTATTGTTATGAGATTTAGTGACAAGGTTACTTTTTGCAACTTGCTCATGCTTAACCCCTCCTTGACTGTGATATACTATTTAGTGAGACGACCGATCAGACTACCCACCCCCGTAGGGGTGAGTAGCTTGCTTATCACTTTTCCTTTAAGAGGATGATGATAAGATTTGTCATTGTGACCAGTAAGTTAATTAATGCTGTGGTGAGCTGGATTAACTCTTTGGTCTTTGATCGGTCGTCTTTTTGCTGTGGTTCTTGTGGTGGTCTGGGTTGCGGTCGATATCGTTTGCGACGCTTTGCCATCGTGTTCACCCCCTTTCCATATATTCATTATACGATATCGTATACAAACAGTCAATCGGATTGTTAAATATTATTCGATATCGTATAATTACTTTGGAGGTGGTTGGGTTGATAGTAATTCCAAGGTTAGGAGAAATATTGTCAGAACGAGGTATGACACAAATGGAATTATCTGATTTAAGCGGCGTCCCGCAGGGTTCCATATCTCGATTTGATAAGAACAGCCGTCATGATGATGTGCATTTGTTTGCGATCGCAAGAGCACTAGGAGTAACAATAGAAAGCTTATTTAAGGTCAAAGAGCCGCAGGAGTAAACCCCGAGGCTCTTTCTTTATATTTATAAAAGATTAGATAAGAGAGGAAAGCTTTGCATATTCATCTTTATTTGCTCGAAGAAAGATTTGTCTCTCTATTACATCACCGTAAGTTATGATTGCAAGTGAGTTGTCTTCTTTCCTTCCTCCAACCGCTGCTCCTGCCAGTAGTCCGATACCACCAGTCAAGACACCTCCAACGATGGCTCCAGCAGCAGCTTTTCCAGCGCTTCGTGTACCTTTCTCGTCCCACTCTAATTTAGTTATTGTTATTGGATGGTTATCTATTAATATTTCGTGATTAGAACCTCCTTGAATAACAAATACTTTTCCTGGCTTAATCTCTGGGTGTCCCCCTAAGTAATCAATAAACATACTTTTTTGTTGTCGCTGTTTTACAACGTTCACATCATCTTTCAACTTTTTCCAGAAGCCCATATGTCAAAACCTCCACAATTTGTTTAAGTGTATTATATAATAATTGAACATATGTGGGCTCGCTAACTTATAAAAAAATAAGCCCCGAATTTCTTCAGGGCTTAACGTTATCATTTGACCATATTTTTGACCATATTATAAAGTGAAACAATGTTAAATTATGCGAAGGTAAAAATAAAGACTTCCTATTATATAACGCATTTATTAACCTACATTAACGGTCGATGAAAGAGCGTAAGAAATACGGTCTTAAAGCAGCTCGTCGCGCGCCACAATTCTCGAAACGTTAATCCCTTATCAATCAGGGATTTCAGCCTCGGACCTATCGGTCCGGGGTTTTTTATTTTATAAGGCTTATTTTTATGAAACGACTTATGAAATATTCAACATGATGTTCCCCATAAAAACATAGATACATACGCTTAATGAGCCTTTTTCCTGAAATGGAAGGGGGCTTTTTTTCTTTTCGCAAGTATCATCTATAATTTCCTCGTGTATTTCTTTAATCCAAACACCTTAGGCCCAAATAGTGAATATACTTCTAACCAAAATGAAAAAAATGAATTGACATTTAGAGCCAAACTGAATAATCTATAAAGTAGATAAAACACACCTAAATAGTAGGAATATAAATTGGAGGATGCGGTATCATGAATCTATTGGAGAAAGAAGCGTTAATTGCGGAAAAGGCCGTGCAATTTGAACCGGCTTCTGCTGAAGAAGTGATTGCATGGGCGGTACAAACCTTTCCTAATCTTACGTTTGCATGCAGCTTCGGTGCAGAAGATGTTGTTGTAGTTGATATGCTGCAGAAGATTAGTCCTTCAACCGATATTTTCTACCTGGATACACAGTTTCACTTTGATGAGACGTACGAGACTCGCGACCGCATATCTTCCCACTATAATTTAAATTTCGTACGTGTGGCTCCAGTACTAACCCCAGAACAGCAGGCCGAAGTACATGGTGAGGAACTTTGGAGTTCTAACCCCAATCAGTGCTGCAACATTCGCAAAGTAGATCCCTTGACTAACATTTTAAGCAAATATGATGCGTGGATAACTGGTATTCGCCGTGATCAAGCACCCACACGCGCTAATTCCAAAAAGGTCGAATACGATACCAAGTTTGGACTCGTAAAATTCAACCCGCTGGCAGCTTGGACATGGGACGATGTATGGGCTTATATTCGGGCCAATAATCTTATTTACAATCCACTACATGATCGTAATTTTCCGAGTATAGGCTGCATACACTGCACTCGTCCTGTAATGGATGGGGAAGATCCTCGAGCAGGAAGATGGGCAGGTACAGGAAAAGTCGAGTGTGGTCTTCATAAGTAAGCATTGAGTGATTAGGAGGAACATGTAATGACGGCATGGGCAATACCGCCACACGGTGGTCAACTGATTAATCGTCTTGTCGAAGGCGAGGCTCGAGAACAATTGCGATCAGATTTGACAGGAGCGCCTGTTATTAAAATTAATCGCTGGGCGCTATCGGATCTTGACCTAATTGGTGTAGGCGCATTCTCACCATTAACAGGCTTTATGAACGAAGAGGATTACAATCGTGTAGTGTCTGAGATGCGATTGGCTAACGGTACGGTGTGGAGCATTCCAATTACGCTTGCAGTAGCGCCTGCGACCGTAAAGGAATTGGAAGTCGGCAAATTGGCTGCGCTTGTAGGCGAAGAGGATAATGTATTGTATGGCTCGATAGTAGTGGAGTCTATCTATGGGATTGATCCTTTTCACGAAGCAATTAATGTATTTAAGACCTCTGATATTGCACATCCAGGTGTACAGAAGTTGTTGGATCGTCCAACTACTTATGTTGGCGGGAGTATTCAATTAATTGAGCGTCCGAAGCCAGAGCGTTTTCAGGACTACTATTATGACCCATCTGAGACAAGAATATTATTTGCAGAGAGAGGCTGGCGTACAGTTGTAGGTTTCCAGACCCGAAATCCTGTTCACCGCGCACACGAATACATTCAAAAGAGTGCGATGGAAATAGTGGACGCTTTGTTCTTGAATCCATTAGTAGGGGAGACCAAGTCTGATGATGTGCCGGCTGATGTGCGCATGCGAAGTTACTTGGCACTGATTGACGGTTATTATCCCTCGGATCGGGTATTTTTAGGTGTCTTTCCAGCAGCTATGCGTTATGCAGGACCGAGAGAGGCTATCTTCCATGCTATTGTACGGAAAAATTATGGATGTACACACTTTATCGTTGGACGAGATCATGCAGGTGTAGGCGACTATTATGGTACTTATGAAGCACAAGAAATTTTCCGTCGTTTTGAAGCCAAAGAGCTAGGAATTACACCGTTATTTTTCGAACATAGCTTCTTTTGTAAAGCGTGTGGCAACATGGCTTCAAGCAAGACTTGCCCACATCCTAAGGAACAGCACCTCACGTTGTCTGGGACGAAGGTAAGAGCGATGCTGCGTGATGGTGTATGCCCGCCGCCTGAGTTCTCCCGTCCTGAAGTCGCTCGGATTTTAATTGAAGGGATGACCGAGCCAACGGTTCGCGTATAATTAAATAAGCTTGGCAGGACATGCGTATATTTGTCCACCTTCCCCCATATAGATGTTATAAGG
Source organism: Paenibacillus sp. ACRRX (assembly GCF_022346885.1). Taxonomy (GTDB): domain Bacteria; phylum Bacillota; class Bacilli; order Paenibacillales; family Paenibacillaceae; genus Paenibacillus_B. Next base: position 5,943 of record NZ_JAKRNK010000012.1, on the reverse strand, counting down.
TAATGGGGCGGAGGTGGACTATTTCTTATGTGGAGAACGAACAACAATAATAATGCTCGATCATCACAACGAAGACAGCGCAAAAGTCGAATTTTGTGGATACCATTAAGGCATGTCCGACAGTGGCTAATAAGCATATGTCTTGTAATCTTGGTTATTGTTATAATGACGGCTGATATGCCTGCAACACAGACCTGGACTTATTGGACGACACCGTTGTCAGGGAAAATAGTAGCTATAGATGCAGGTCACGGCGGGGCAGATGGTGGTGCAAGCAGCAAGCAAGGTGTTATTGAGAAAGATATTAATCTCGCGATAGCTCTCCAATTGAGGGATTACTTACAGCAGGCAGGGGCTGTTGTGGTTATGACTAGAGAAGGGGATTATGATCTGGCGGACAAGGATACGAAGGGATACGCCAAGCGAAAAGCGGAAGATTTAAACCGCAGAGTCCAATTTATTTCAGAGAAGCAAGCGGATTTGTTGATCAGCATACATATGAATAGTATCCCATCCAATAGATGGAGTGGTGCACAAACGTTCTATGCCAAGAGTATGCCCAACAATGAATTGCTGGCCAAGTTCATACAATTAGAAATTAGACGCAATCTGGAAAATACCGAACGTGTGGCCAAGTCGGACGATCGAAATTTATATTTGCTGCGTATGCTGAAGATTCCATCAGCTTTGGTCGAGGTAGGCTTTTTGTCGCATCCTGAGGAATCCAGGCAGCTTGCTGATGAACAGTACCAACTAAAAGTAGCTGCGTCTGTATACAAGGGCATTTTGCGTTACATGTCTGGAGAATCCGTTGGTAATGATTAACGGTGTGATATAATGGACATGTATGGAGGAAGTATAATGCTCAAGTATAGATAGAGACGAGGTGCTTCGCTTGATAACTAGGGAACAGTGTATAGACGTGCTACAAGGGATTAAAGAACCAGTAAGCGGACGTGACTTAACCGACATCCAATGGATTCGTGACATGATGATCAAGCCTGATCAAGTTTCACTGACAGCCATCGTTGCACCAGACAATGCATCTGCAGAGCAGCGTGAACAGCTCATCGAGGAGATTAAGCGCCGTGTTCATACCTTAGACGTTGCAGATGTACATGTGCGTACCAGAATTGCCTCTGAACAGGAATTATCAGCCATTGGTATTCAGGCAGCTCAGCCGGATTCTAACCAGGGAACCTCATCTGAGCGTGCTCCACAAGGTCATGGTGCAGGATTAGAGAATCTTAGTCCACTGCTTGCGGCGTCCTCTAACGTAACCTTTATTGCGATTGCTAGTGGAAAAGGCGGAGTTGGCAAGTCAACAGTTACGGTGAACTTGGCGGTAGCATTGGCGCGATTAGGGAAGAAAGTGGGCCTGATCGATGCCGATATTTACGGCTTCAGCGTCCCAGATATGATGGGAATTGAGGATAGACCAGTCATTGTGAATGAACGGGTCATTCCAATAGAGCGTTTTGGAGTCAAAGTTATGTCTATGGGTTTCTTTGTAGAAGATAACAGTCCGGTTGTATGGCGAGGTCCTATGCTTGGCAAGATGCTGCGCAACTTTTTCCAAGAGGTGGAATGGGGAGAACTGGACGTTGTGCTGCTTGACTTGCCGCCGGGTACCGGAGATGTAGCCCTCGATATTCATCAAATGCTTCCACACAGCAAGGAGATTATTGTAACTACACCACATGCAACTGCCGCATTTGTTGCAGCGCGCGCCGGTACGATGGCGATTTCAACCAAGCATGAGATTATAGGTGTTGTGGAAAATATGGCTTATCTAGAATGTGGATCTTGTGGCGAGAAAGAGTATGTATTCGGTCGCGGAGGCGGAGGAAGATTGGCAGAAGCATTGTCCACGAAGCTGCTGGCACAGATTCCATTAGGGGCGCCTGATAATCATCCTTCTGAACCTGACTTTTCACCATCCGTATATAAAGCTGATTCCAAGATAGGTGGTTTGTATTTGGAATTAGCACAGTCATTGTTAGATAATGAAGGAACCATTTAATTGTTTTAAGTAATTATGAATACGCATACTTTTAAAAGGGAGCGTGTTATCACGCTCCCTTTAGTCACCCTTTCAAATATGAGGTGAGGCTAGCTATTTTTCTTATCTTGACCGCCTTCGCTGTCCCCGCCTGACGAACCGGATTCCTCACCCGATTCACTACTTTGCCCATCACCTTTGGATTTTTCTTCTTTAGGCTGAAGCTCTTCCTTTACAACCTTAGACATAATCTCCATCACTTCAAGCTTAAACATCGGACTGTTCATGGCATCTTTCATTAAGGTCATCATTTGTTTTCGATATTCAGGTGATTTCATGGCATCCAGATAAGCCTTCATCGTGTCAGGTGACTTTAATATATCCCCAACTGACTTTTGATAGGAAGGATCTTTAATCAGCTCTTTATGAAGCTGTTTATTTTCCTTACTGATTGCTTTGGCGAATTCCCCTGCAAATTTAGGATCCTTCATCACCTGCTCAAGCACCTTATGGTAATCGGGCGATACAAGTGTATCTTTTACAGCGAGTCGTACTTGCTCCTGCTGCTGCATATTCATGGATTGCATTTGAACGTTATTGGTGGAGCCTTGCGCCTCTTGAATCGCTTTTTGCCCTTCTTCTGTTTTAAGAATATCAACGACCATCGTTTTAAGTTCCTTGTAATCCATTTGATTGCTGGAAGCCTGCTGGTCTTGGTCACAGGAGGTGACTAACAACATAAGTGCAATACCTAATAAAGTAGTACGGATGACCGCTAATCGCATAGTCATGGAACTCCTTTCTCATCTCACTTCACGCGTAGTATGGCGGAATAATTTATGAATTATGTTCGAAAGCGATAGTTTTTTTATGCGAATATTGGTAAAATAATGAACATTGCGGAGGTGGAGCCCCTTGAATCTTAGAAAATGGTCTTTCTTATTTTGGACAACCTTGTGCGTGGGGGGAGCAGTCATGTTGCTGACAGGACTGTCCATGCAATTGTTCCAGCAAGAGTTAGGTAACCTTAGAGGCCCTGTAGACGTTGTAATTAACGTGTTCCAATTGGCCATTAGCGGCTTTATGATTAGCGTATATGCACAGATGGGATTCTTTGCGTATTTGACGCTTAATTATATTGCCCTGGGTCTGTTCAAAAAAGGCTGGCAGTATATTCAAGTCGTCTTAACCGTATTTGTTCTGCTTGATGTTATGTTTTTACGCACGATGCTTGGTGAGGAACGGGATATAACCTCTGATGTAATCATTGGAGTTGCGATGCTTATTGTGGCCATTGTTGTAACCTTATTCAAAGTCAAAGGCACGAATCGCGCAGCGTTCATTCCAACCATGTTCTTTATGATTGTAGCGACGACCATTGAGACATTGTCTGCTTTAAATGTCAGCCATATGGCAACCTGGTTTGTATTTATTCCTTTAGTTTCATGTAATGCTTATCAGATTTTAATTCTGCACCGCCTTTTACGTTCAAATACCGCAAATACAGAAGTTTTACCTGTAACAGCCAAAAGCTGACGGATATCCGTCAGCTTTTTTACATATTATTGATCTTGTATCGTTTTATTTTTCATTTCTGTTTGTTGGATTAATTCGGACACGGTGACGAACTCATAGCCCTTGGCCCTTAACTGATCGATAATAGCAGGCAGTGCAAGGTGAGTCTGCTTGCTCGAGTCGCTGGCATGCATCAAAATGATGTCTCCTGGATGGGCTCTGTCAATAACACGCTTCGTAATGTTGTCCGCTCCGATGTTCTTCCAGTCCAGAGAATCTGTATCCCACTGGATAACTTTATAATTAAGCTGCTCAGCAATACGTAGCACACGTTTGTCAAAGTCTCCATTAGGCATTCGGATTAAGTTAGGCTCTTTGCCCGTAATTTCAGATAACATTTGATGTGCGGTCGAAATCTGCTTACGAATTTCATCATCATTTAAGCTGCTGTAATTAACATGCTTATGCCCATGACTACCAATTTCATAACCGGCCTCAACCATCTTCTTTACCGTATCAGTATGCGTTTTGCTCCATGGAGAAGATAAGAAGAAGGTTGCTTTTTTTAAGTCCTTCTGCTGCAGGATGTCCAAAATTGGCTGTGTACGCTTGTCTCCCCAGCTGATGTCAAACGTAAGAGCCACAACTTTCTTGTCGGTTGGAATGCTGTAAATAGCGGAAGGACTTCCTTCTGAAAAGACAGTAATATTGTCGCTTTCCACATAGACAACACCTGCCGCAAATAATGCGGCAACAATCAGGAAGAAGACGCGTTTAATTTTTTTACCGCTAAACACATAAAAAGAATTCATGCAACGTGCGCTCCTCTCGTTACGTAGCTAACGTTAGCGGCAGGCCATTGCGGGCTTGTCACGCTTGTTTAATACACTGTATGCTGAGTTAATAGAATTATGACTTACAAAAGGGAGAGGGACGAAGACCATGTTGAGCTTGCGATCGTTTTGCGCAACACTTAATGAAATCAAATGGTATATCGCATTAGCGTGCGTTTTGTTTGTTGGGGGATATTTTATTGGTCATGGTTGGAGCGGGTTAGAAACCTTTTTGAAGCAACAGCTTGAAGGGATCGGACAGATTAAAGATTCACTGTCGAATTCTTCAAACAAAGAGTTATCCTTTTTTGTGTTTATTTTTTACAATAATGCATTAAAGGCAATCTTTATCATGTTTGCAGGGATAGCCTTTGGTCTGCTACCCTTGGGTTTTTTAGTCATTAACGGTATGGTTATAGGTTTTTTGATCAGGGTTATGTCAGAAAACAACGTGGATCTCCTTACCGTTGTCGTTCGTGGATTGCTGCCACACGGCATATTAGAGATACCAGCCATCCTGATAGCGGCAGCATTTGGAATGCGATTTGGTGTTCTTGTATTGCAGCGTATGAGTAAGCGTTATCGATCCAATACAGCTAACCCAACCATTGGAATGTGGACGAAGAAGACGGCAGCGGGAGCAGTTTGGATTACTTTAGTGTTGCTGGTTGCGGCTATTATAGAAAGTACAATAACGTTCTGGTTGATGAGTGGAGCAGCTTAAGTAAATGCATTTCTAAATTACGATTTGAAACTGCATACTGGCATGTAACTATCAGATTTGCTTAGGTAGTCTTAGCAATATCTTAAAATAAGCACACACATAGTGATAAAAATCAGTAAAAATGAGCATAACAGTAAAGCGGTCCATCTTAGTCACGCATAACGAGGACAGCTCGTCATCATTGACAAAGAGAGCGGACCGCTTTTGTTCTTTTAAACGTAAGTCGAAGTTGTTAAGGGGGTTAGTAGCCATGTTGGGATTTCTATTTAATGAACAGGAATGTAAAGAGCTAGGTTATATGCTGCGCAAAGAGCTGGATGAAATGCTGTTGGATCTAGGAGATAATCGATTAGACAAAGATGTTCGCAGAGCTATCGCTGCTAGATACCGAACTGTATTTAGGATGTATGCCCGTATTGCGACACCCAAAGACTTGTCGCGCTATGCGCGCAATCACAGGTTAATTCCGATGTAGTTATCCGACTGTAGTCTGGTATTGAGAAAGTTCACTGTATGAATGTGATGGGGCAGGCAAGAAAGAGCGGGGATAACCAACTTTCAAACTTTTTTGAAAAAAGGGTTGACGTATAATATCAATTTATGATAAATTATCTTTCGTTCCCTTCTTGAGCGAACAAGCTTAAAGAAGAAACAGAAGTTGAATTGAAGAAATAAACTTAAAAAAAGTTGTTGACTTCGATTGAACAACATGATATATTATAAAAGTCGCCGCTGAACGGCGGTGAAGAAAAGAAAGTAACTTACAATTGTTCCTTGAAAACTGAACAACGAGCAACGTTGAATGAAGGACATGATCTTGATCATGAAGCGCATTGAACGGGAATGTTAAGAATCACGAGATTTATCTC
>NZ_JAKRNK010000011.1 GCF_022346885.1 Paenibacillus sp. ACRRX | reverse complement strand
CTACTAAGGCGGAATTTCGGCCTTAGTTGACCTTGCGCGGGATAGGTCCGTTGCTATGCCTAAGCTATCGCACGTGGCGAGCCTCCTTTAGGCGGGTATCCCGCCTTATCAGGCGCTCATGCGCATCTGGATCCTCAACTAAGGCGGAATATCGGCCTTAGTTGACCTTGCGCGGGATAGGCGCGTTGCCATGCCTGATCTTTACCTCGCTGCGAGACCTGCGCTATCACACGTTGCAACGTCTATATGCTCATCCGCAGAGAGCTTCTACTTCCGTCACTGCGAGGATAAGCTAACACTGCGGCAAGCCTCCTTTAGGCGGGTATCCCGCCTTATCAGGCGCTCATGCGCATCTTGATCCTCAACTTAGGCGGGATTTCGGCCTTAGTTGACCTTGCGTAACAGAAATATATCGATCATAGTAGAGGAAATCTACTATATATCGTAATATGTGGCATTTGTGCATACGGTCGTCCACAACCAAATGCAGCCACACAGCAAAACGGAGCTGCCCCAACAACATCACACATAGGGCAGCTCCGTCTCTTATACAGTCGGCGTATGCGGAGGAGAAGATGAAGACGTATGACCATGTGTGTCATCCTGCTCTTCATTACGTTCCGCTTCAAGGCGACCTTTCTCAATATTAACGGTAACGAGCATCGCAATTCCAATGATAAAGAACAAAACGATCGATAAGATAGCCAGACGTGAAGAACCCGTCATAAACGCTACCGTCCCGAACACAAAAGGTCCGATGGAAGCAGATACTTTACTTGATAAACTCAAGAAACCAAAAAATTCAGACGAACGCTGCTTCGGCACTAATTGGCTGTAAATGGACCGGGCTACCGCCTGGCTCCCACCCTGCACCATGCCAACCATAAAAGCAAGAATGTAAAAGTGTACAGCCGTTTGCATAAAGTATCCAAAGCATACGATAACTACGTACATGCTGAGTGACAGATATAATGATCGCTTAGAGCCTAACTTTTTTGCATATTTTGCAAATATAAAAGTAAACGGAATGCCGACGAACTGGGTAATAAGAAGTGCCGCGATCAAATGCGTCGTTCCAATGCCCAACTCTGCACCATAAATCGCAGACATGCCAATAATTGTTGATATCCCGTCGTTGAAAAACCAAAATGCAACGATATACTTTAACAGCTCAGGATACTTTGGCAGACGACGTACAGTCCGTATGACACGCCCGAATCCATTCTTGGCATACGTTCCTGCTGATAATCTTACAGTCCGCTGAGGATCTTTCAGTGAACGGAACATCGGTAGTGAAAACAGCAGCCACCATATACCCACAGTTACAAACACGGCTTGTGTAGCTGCAAGCTTATCTGGGAAGCCAAACCAAGCGTACTTTTCCAGCATGACGATGTTAATTGCCAAGAGTACACCGCCACCGATATAACCAAACATATATCCTTTTGCAGAGACTTCATCCCTCTGATCCGGAGGTGCAATGTCAGGCAGCAGCGAATCATAAAAGGTATTGCCACCGGAAAAACCAATCGTACCAAAAATAAACAGGATCGACACGAGAATCCAGTCGCCATTACCTGCAAACACCATCAAAATGCAGCTCAATGAACCCAGCCAAGTAAACAATCGCAGAAATAACATCTTCCGCTGTGATAAATCCGCCATTGCACCAAGCAGCGGCGAAGACAATGCAACGAGGATCATCGCGATCGTCTGGGTATAAGACCAGAAGCTGGTTGCTACATGCTTATCTAGTGAAGATGCCGCAACCGTCTGATAAAATACCGGCAGTACAGCTGCCATCATCGTGGTGGCAAAGGCCGAATTGGCCCAATCGTACATCATCCAGTGACGTACTTGCTTCGTCTGCATAAAGTTCCTCCAGTAATTGATTTCAAACTGTGACGTGCTCTTTGTCCAGCTTGAGCAGTTTAATAACTATGTACAGCCTAATTTTGCAGCAAGTCCATGAAATGGTCAATTCAAGGATTTGTGAAGCTTGTACATTGTATGTTCAATTAGGCGAGGCTATGTAGGCAACATTGCTCATTTGTAACCGTTACTCTATAATTTAAATTGTGAGTATTGCTCATGAGTGCTCATCTACACTTGTTGTATGGAGATCACAATGACCGGCTAGTCGTCACCACATACTGGAAGGAGGGTAATGGGTATGAACTTAAGCCAATTGGAAACGCTGATTACAATATCCAAGACAATGAGCTTTCGCAAGGCGGGGGAACTGCTTAACTTGACGCAACCTGCCGTGTCCGCTCAGATCAAAAGCTTGGAGGATGAGTTCAAAACGGTGCTGATTGACCGCAATCAACCCGTCACGCTGACGGATAGCGGAAAAGTATTTCTAGCGCACGCCGAACAAGTACTGAATATCGTAGATGATCTAAAACAGAAGCTTGCCGACTTGAATCAGATTCCACAGGGTCATATTGTACTGGGAACAACAACTTCCATTGCGATTCAGATTCTGCCGCGCATCCTTTCTTACTTTCAAGACCAGTTTCCACTTATTAAGACAACGATCCTGTCTATGTCCTCATCTCAAGTCGCTACTCAGATTGAGAACAGCACCGTTGATATTGGGATCGGTTATTTAACGGACAAGAACCCGAATCTCATTACTTCCGTCCTCTACTACGACACATTTGAGCTTGTGGTTAACCCACAACATCCACTGGCACAACACAAACGTGCCACAATCGACATGTTAAGAGACGTCCCGCTTATTATGCTGTCACCAGATACAGTAGGCCGACGTTTTGCGGATGAGGCGTTCCGCCAGCATGGCATACAACCTCATATTGTGATGGAACTGTCAAGCAGCGAGGAAATCAAGCGTATGGTTGAATTGAATATGGGTGCTGCCATTATATCCAAACTGTCTGTCAGCAGTGAGCTTAAACGGGGCACTTTGCAGATCGTTCCCATTTATGAGTTGGAAACTTCGCATCCTGTGGGTGTTATTTATCGGGCTGGACGTTATTTGAATACGGCGATGCAGCAATTTTTGAGTGATTTAAAGGGTATGCCGGAGAATCAATTTTACGGATCGGAATAATAAGACGAGGGACGGCATACAGCACGCATCAATGAAGAAGGAGCTACTTGCTGATGAAATTTGACTTACATACACATCATGTTCGCTGCGGCCACGCTAACGGTACCATTCGTGACTATATTGAAGCCGGAATCACATCAGGACTTGACGTGATAGGCATTTCCGACCACACACCCTACTTTGGTCATGAAGACGATCAACCCTTCCCCAACATTACGATGAGAAAGAGTGAATTCGGAGCCTATGTTGACGAAGTATTAAAGCTAAAAGTCGAGTATGCAGGGCGAATTGACGTACTCCTTGGCATTGAATCCGACTTCTTCCCAGAGTATGCCAAGCTGTATCATCAGACACTTTCTCGCTATCCCTTTGATTATATTATTGGCTCTGTCCACCATACACATGGCGTTAGCATCTTTAACAAAAATCGTTGGCGCGACTTGTCGGAAGAAGATCGCATCGAAACCAAGACCGCATACTACCGTCTTATTCGTGAGTCTGCCCAAGCTAACATGTTCCAGATTCTCGGGCACATCGACGCAATGAAGGGAAACTATCCTGCCTTCTCTGACATTCAAACGCCAGCAGCCATTGACCAAACGCTGCAAGCTATCGCTCAACATGGCATCGCCATTGAGATCAACACCTCTGGCAAAACTAAGCTAAGCGGTGGCTGGTACCCGTCTGATGATATATTGGAACGAGCACTTTATTACGCCGTTGATGTCACCTTTGGTTCGGATGCACATAAGCCAGAACGTGTAGGTGAAGAATGGGAAGATGTGCGACAACGACTGCTGGAGATCGGTTTTAAGTCTTGGGTGTATTTTAAGCAGAAACAAAAACAAGTGGTAGCGTTAAACTAGACGATCGCTTGTCCTCAAGCATTCAACATCTAGAAATGTTTATCGCATGATCAGATTTGTCAAAAGGTAAAGAGGCTGCCTGAGAGAGCAAGCACAACGCTTGTTTGCTCCCTCGGATAGCCTCGTTTTTATTTATACATATTCAACAGCATCAGATTATCTTCACATGCAGTGGGGGCGGACGACACAAAATAGCTTGACGCTTCCGCATTACGGAGGTATTATGTAGTAAGTAATTATTTATAATAAATATAAATTAATAATAATTATCATTTATAAAGAAAATGCTGTTCTAGCATCCATTACTGCCCTTATCATTTTACTAACATTCCAGCATGTACAACATATCATTTGTCACTTCTGTTTCTTTTAATGATTGTAAAAAAAGAGACCTGCATATCGCAGGTCCGACAAAAGGGATATATTTTCATCAAAAGGGGGTCTTGCTATTACTATACCCCTATTACATTATATAACGTTAACAACAAGATTACGGTTATGTAACAAATACTAAAGAACGGTTAATAAGAAAGGTGATCCTATGGGCAACAAAGCTCAAGAACATGTAGATTTCCATCATCTCCAGCATAACAAAGTCCAATCCGCTTCACTTAAGACGTTATGGATTACGCTTAGCTTGACGTTGTTTTTTACAATTGTTGAGGTCATTGGCGGCATCATGTCCAACTCACTCGCCCTTTTGTCCGACTCGGCTCATATGATCTCCGATGTTCTGGCTCTTGGTCTCAGTATGGCAGCCATTTATATGGCTAGAAGAGCCTCTAACTCGAAGTATACATATGGGTATTTACGATTTGAAATATTGGCTTCTTTCCTAAATGGCCTGGCACTAGCTATTATTGCTGTCGGGATCTTTATCGAAGGGGTCAGACGTTTCATTACGCCGCAAGACATTAACTTTCAATTAATGCTGATCATCAGCTCCATTGGCCTAATTGTGAACATCGTTCTAACAATCATACTCAGCCGCAGTATGAAGGAAGAAGAAAACTTAAACATTCAAAGTGCCTTATGGCATTTTATTGGTGACTTATTAAGCTCCATCGGCGTAATCATATCTGCTGTGCTTATTTATTTTACAGGCATGCTCTGGTTTGACCCACTGATTAGTATGGTTATTGGCTGCATTATTTTTGTTGGCGGCTTCCGTATTATTAAAGAATCCTACCTCATTCTTATGGAAGCAGTTCCTGATAAGTTTGACCTGGAACAGATTAGACAGGACCTTTTGGAAGTTGAGGGGGTTGAAGATGTACATGAAATGCATCTATGGGCGATCTCTAGTGATCATTATTCCTTGACTGCACACGTATTTGTTCGCGAAAACATTCAACCGTTCTGCATCATATTAGCTATTAACGAGACGCTTGAGAAGAAATATAGTATCACCCACTCAACGATTCAAACGGAACATGCAGATATTCATCCGCATGGTGATTACGGAAGAACATTTTCACAGCGCAGCAGCCGCAACACGTAGGCTGGACCTTAATCTAACTAAATAACGGCCTTCGACCACTCAATAAGATTGGACGGAGGCCGTTATTTATATTATGACGCTGTTTGGTTAGAAACGTCCTTCCCAGTTGTGTGCCCGTCTAGATAGTTCTTATCTGCTGCTTGGGCAGGGGATCGATTTACGACCAGAATTCCCGCCACAACGAGCAGCAGGGCCGCTAAAGTCCATACATTAAAGTGCTCGCCCAGCAGCATAACTGACAAAAATACGCCAAATACAGGGATCAAAAATAAATACATCGAAACTTTACCCACGGCATTATACTTCATAATCATATTCCATAGCCCGAATCCAGCCGCAGACAAAAATGCTAAATACGCGAGCAGCAGCAGCGTCTGCAATTCCCACTGAAACGGCGTTATGCCAGCCTTCACAGCCCCCACGATCATAAGGCCAATACCACCAAGCAGCATCTGCCTGCCTGTCAGCCACAGCACAGGAAAGTCGCGCGATTCATGTTTGGCCAGCACGTTGCCTAAACCGCCAAACAAGGCAGACAAAATTAAACATATATCCCCGAGGCCAAGTCTAAAATGGAGACCGCCTTGTGTTAACGTAACAACAGCTACCCCAGCAAATCCGAGCAAAAGCCCTACTGTCTTGCGGCGGGTAAAATGCTCATTTTTGTCAATAAATCTTGCGACTACCATCTGGAAGAAGCAAGTGGCTCCCGATATAATCGCGCCTTGCATGCCTGTGCTTAAACTCAAACCGATATAAAAGCATAAATATTGCATAAAAGTCTGCACCGCGGCTAATCGCGAAACTCGGAACCAGGTCAATCTAGTTGTACCCGTTGTCCCCTTATGTTCCGTTGTTTCTGCACCATCCCTGTCCGCTTTGTTGACAGTACGTTCCACTACAGACGCAAATATAACAAGCATAATTCCCGCCAGAGTAAATCGATAACCAGCGAATACCCATTGTTCAAAGGTTTGCCCTGTTGCGATTTGTAATTTCTCATATCCAATCTTGACTGCCGGCATCGCGCTGCCCCACAAGAGCGTAGTCATAACAGCGCTCACCGTAAGTCCGACAGGATGGGTGAACCATTGTTGTGCTTTCAATGCTGCTGACACCTCATCTTTCTTCTCTCTATTCCTTCACATCTTCCGTACTCCATTCACTCCGGTAACCATCGACGCTTATTAAACAACAGCGAGAAAGCCAGCGTCATATACGCTGGCTTGTGCTGGATTCATTCGTTTATCGTATCACTGATTGTTCCGGTTGAAAAGAGAGGCTATGTTAAGATAAGATATGTTATCCTTCATCAACAGACTTCTGCAAGCCTCGGTACACCCCTGTACGGAGCTCACGCACATAATGCTTAACGCCTGGTATATCCGTATGTTCGGCTGCCCATACTGCCTGCTCAATGTCATAAGGAACCCGACGAAATTGGATTGAGAATGGAGCTTGATCTACATTCCCATATTCGCCTTCCAAAATGACATAGGATGCCTGTGTCATATCAAGCGGATTGCCCACACTGCCGCAATTAAGCAGGGTTTTCCCCTGGATATGCTGTAAATACGCTTGATGAATGTCTCCATAGATGACGATATCTGGTGATTGGCAAGGATGCAGCGGCTCATGCAGCGAAGAAGTAAAGTCAAACATACCCAATCGCTTTTCTATTGGATCCCATGGCTGTACACGGTGATACACGCTCTGCGGAGAAGCATGCACCATACGGATATGCCGTCCGCTTATGATGCAATCATACGAGAACGGCAGCGATGACAGCCGCTTCACGCGCTCTTTTCCTAGTTGATCTGCATGCCAACGGAACTGCATGTCATCTTCGATCCGAGCTACAAGTTCATCCCAGTTTCCTCTGACAATAACATCGCATTCCTGTAATACAATATCGGTCACTTCCACAGCATTTGGTCCTTTTCCCACCAAGTCCCCAAGGCAAAAAATACGGTCAACTCCCAGCCGTTTTAGATCGCTCATTACGGCTTCAAGTGCTTGCAAGTTACCGTGAATGTCTGAAAGGATGGCCACTGTCTGCATGGTGATTCTTCTCCTCTCGTTATCCGCTTTCCATCAAGCTCTAATTGTTGTCTTTCCCCTAATCAAGTTACGGCTTTGAACGTTCTGTATCTATCTGATCATGCTATATCCATACTACATCTCCGATTGGAGTGTTATCATCGTCCATTCAGGCGGGCAAAACAGCCTCAGCGGCAGCAAAGTCGTGCCAAGGCCTCTGCTCGTATGTACCAGTAAGGGATGGTCATGCTCTCGCGGAAGGGTATATACGCCGTCGGGATATCGTTTGCCCATCTCCGGTAAAAATATAGGGCCGTAAAACGGAGCCCTAATCTGCCCCCCATGGCTGTGGCCAGATAATTGCATATCAACGTGTGAGCTAACCGTATAGTCGGCCCAGTCGGGCTCATGAGCCAGCAGCAGTGTCCACATCTCGTCCGGCACAGACGCAAGCGCATTCCCCATTTCAGGAGTTCCGTCAAGCGCATCATCTATTCCTGCAATTGCCATTGAGGAGCCATTATGGCTTAGTATACGCGCTTTGTTGGTCAACACATCAATGCCTGCTTCAGTCAGCACTTCCGTTGCCAGATCTGTGCCGCGCCGATAGTCATGATTGCCAAGTACCGCATATTGGCCGAATGGAGCACGCAGCTTCTTCAAATAAGGAATAATGGCTTTCCCTGATACTTTATGATCTTCTACCAGATCACCCGTAAAACATATCATATCAGGCCGTGCTTTCATCACACGACTAATTAATGAATCCACTTCTTGTTCGGATGTATGGTCGCCAAAGTGAAGATCTGACAAATGTGCGATCCGCATGCCTTGAAATGCCTGCGGCAAACGCTGCGTAGCTATCGTCAACTCTCTCTTTCTAATCCACTTAGGCTCAACCCATCTTGAATAGGCTCCCATCAAAAATGGAGCAGCTACAACACTGCCTATCATGCTTTTTAAAAAGCGACGCCTGCTCACCCGCTGCTGAGATGTACGCGACTTAGAAGTTTCAGATGAAGTGTCTACCGGCGGGTCCGCTTTATCGGACGTAAGAGGTTGCAATTGAGATCCCCCGCTTTCACTCACTATCTTTTTATTATGAAGCAGAGGACCATGCAATGCAAACGAATATCCAGTATGATAGCAAGAGAGCATGATTCGTTAAGGAGGCTGAGACGGATGAGCCGTGAACAGATCAATCAGCTTATACAAGCACAGAAGCAGTATTTTGCTGAAGGACATACGCGGGACATAACAAAGCGTCAACAAGCGTTATATACGCTTATTGACGCCATACAACAACATGAAGCAGCTATTGTTCAAGCCTTGCAGCTTGATCTACGGAAGAGCGAGACAGAAGCATACGTAACGGAGATCGGGTTTACGTTAGCGGAAGCTCGTCACTTAGCCAAACGACTCACACGCTGGGCGAAGCCACGCAAAGTGAAGACCGCGCTAACACATATCGGCAGCCGCGGGATGGTTGTTCCCGAGCCTTACGGCACTGCACTGATTATTGCGCCTTGGAACTATCCATTCCAACTTGCGCTTGCTCCGCTTATCGGCGCTATCGCAGCCGGCAACACCGCTGTGCTGAAACCATCAGAATGGACACCGCACACAAGCGCGGTGCTGTCCACCATCATAAGAGACAGCTTTGATCCACGATATGTCGCGGTTGTTGAAGGCGCGGTTGAGACCAGTCAGACACTCCTTGAGCTTCCATTTGACTATATTTTCTTTACAGGTAGTGTTGGTGTTGGCAAAAAAGTGATGGAAGCAGCCGCTAAACGTCTAATCCCCATCACGCTCGAACTAGGGGGCAAGAGCCCTTGTATCGTACATCAGGATGCCGATATCCAGTTGGCAGCACGTCGTATCGCGTTTGGCAAGTGGACAAATGCAGGGCAAACTTGTGTTGCACCCGATTATATATATGTACATCACACTCGTCGTGAAGCACTTGTGCAGGCGCTTCATGAAGCCGTTGTATCATTCTATGGACAGAAGCCGTTGGAAAGTGATCTGTATCCTTCCATCGTCAGCAACAAGCATCTTGCCCGACTCACGACTTTCCTTGACGAAGGAAGCATTGCTTGGGGGGGACATGTCGATGCAGACAATCGTCGTATGGAGCCAACCGTCTTAACAGATGTGGACTGGACGATGAAGGTAATGGAGGAAGAGATATTCGGCCCTATCCTTCCGGTCCTGACGTACGAACATTTAGATGAAGTCATCCACGCCGTCCGTGCTCGTCCGAAGCCACTTGCACTGTACTTGTTTACATCTGAACGCGAGGTGCAGCACAGCATCATTGAGCAACTATCTTTCGGGGGAGGTTGTGTCAATGATACATTGATGCATCTTGCTACGCCATATCTGCCTTTCGGAGGCGTAGGCGAAAGTGGAACTGGCCGCTATCACGGCAAATACAGCTTTGATACGTTTAGTCACAACAAAGCCGTATTGTATCAAACCACTGCGTTTGACCTCTCACTTCGCTATCCAGGTGTTAAGAATGGTCTTCGCTGGATGAAAAAGCTTCTGCGCTGATTTAACCTATATCGGTGCAATTAAGCGGCTGTCCCCAATACGTCGATCGTTGTCTCCATTTAATTGATCGCGTATTGTGGGTACAGCCGCTGCCTACATCTGAGTCATATCAGCTCGTACGTTCTATTATGGAGGGCTATGAATCCTGAGGTGAGGACGAGGTACATGCGGTTCTCAATTGCGGCAGTTGTTCCACAGGAGGATGAGCTTCTGTAAACGATTGCAAATATTCCGATAGTGGCTGTCTCAGAGCTATCATCACGGAACAAAATGATTCGATCTGCATTCGCCATCGCTTAGCTCGCTCTGACTTCATCATAGCAGGACCCACACCGAAGTGTTCCTCGATAAAGTTCTCTAGCTCATCGGCAAATTGGAAAGCATCGTACTCGTTGAAGAATATCCCCGCTAGAAAAGCTGTCAAACAATCGTATTCATCTTCAGGTGCTCCTTTGGCAAGCAAGCTCAATGGGTCCCAATCGTCAACGAGCGGCTTGAGGCACTTGCAGAGACGAATAACAGGCCAGCTTAACCTATCATCTTCACACCAGCGAACCATCATTAATGATGTCCCCCCATCGTTCAACTACTTATTAATTTAAGCTTAGGCATCCGTATATGGGTTGACACACAATAAGCATGCACGCAAGCTCTATCCATTTCTTACTATATCGCAATTAAAGTTATTCGCAAACTGTAATTTGTATTATGTATGAATTTTTTTAAAGCGATTACATTTATATCGAACGGGTCGCTTAGGGAATGCTTAAACCTGAGTATCGTTAACCGAAACTATCATTACTCTAAATATGCAGCATCAACTTGTTACAAAAACAGGGCTGTTTCCTCATGAAGAGGAGACAGCCCTGTTGCTTCCACCTTTCAATCAAAGTGGCATCTATTCATTGTGATAAGCATTTCCCTTTGGATTACATCTTGAACCAGCGCTTAAACATCAGCTTGGTTGTATCCTTGTTCATTTCCGCTATGGAAGTCGTAAGCGGAATTCCCTTTGGACAAGATCGAACACAGTTCTGTGAGTTGCCGCAGCCTTCGATGCCGCCGTCTTCCAGCAGCTCTTCCAGCCGTTCCTCTCTGTTCATCTCACCAGTTGGATGAGCGTTGAAGAGACGCACCTGCGAGATTGGTGCTGGCCCGATAAAGCTCGTCTTATCGTTTACGTTCGGACATGCTTCCAAGCAAACACCGCACGTCATGCACTTGGAGAGCTCGTACGCCCATTGCCGCTTCGGTTCAGCCATACGCGGCCCAGGTCCCAGATCGTAAGTTCCATCGATCGGAATCCATGCTTTAACACGTTTCAAGGAGTCGAACATACGCTGACGGTTAATGACCAAGTCGCGCACGACAGGAAACGTCTTCATCGGCTCCAGGCGAATCGGCTGCTCCAGCTTATCGACCAACGCCGAACAAGCTTGTCGAGGCTTGCCGTTGATTACCATCGAACATGCTCCGCATACTTCCTCCAGGCAGTTCGATTCCCAGCAGACAGGCGCCGTCTTGCCACCTTTTGTGTTGATCGGATTCCGTTGAATTTCCATTAACGCGCTGATGACGTTCATGTTCGGGCGATACGGAACTTCGAATTCTTCCGTGTAAGCCTTTGCATCCGGAGCATCTTGGCGCGTCACAATAAACTTAATCGTGTTAGGTCGAGTCATCGTGTCCGCCATCGTTATTCTCCTTTCTTCTTGTCGGTCGTGTAGTCGCGCTTACGCGGCTTCAACAAGGATACATCGACTTCCTGATACGTTATTTGCGGACCTTCTGCCGTCCACGCCGCCATCGAAGTCTTCAAGAACTTCTCATCATTCCGTTCCGGGAAATCAGGTTTATAGTGAGCCCCTCGGCTCTCATCACGCAGCAGCGCACTGAGTGTCATTGCGTCAGCGAGCTCCAGCATGTTCCATAATTGACGAGTAAAGGCAACCCCTTGATTGCTCCAACGAGCCGTGTCGTTAATGTTAATACTCTGGTAACGACTCTTCAGCTCCTTAATCTTATGAATCGTATCCTGAAGCTTGCTATTATAACGAACAACCGTCATATTGTTCGTCATCCATTCACCAAGCTCTTTGTGAATAACGTAGGCATTCTCGCTGCCATCCATCTTCAGCAATTTCTCGTACTTGTCGGTTTGACGTTTAGTTTCACGGTCAAATACAGACGAAGCAACGTCCTCCGCAGATTTTTTCAAACCACGTACGTACTCGACCGCCTTCGGTCCAGCTACCATGCCGCCGTAGATCGCGGACAAGAGCGAGTTTGCGCCTAGACGGTTCGCACCATGGTATTGGTACTCGCATTCGCCAGCCGCAAATAGGCCAGGAATGTTTGTCATCTGATTGTAGTCAACCCACATGCCGCCCATCGAATAGTGAACGCCAGGGAATATTTTCATCGGAATCTTGCGCGGATCGTCACCCATGAACTTCTCGTAGATCTCAATAATGCCGCCAAGCTTGACATCGAGTTCCTTCGGATCTTTGTGAGACAAGTCAAGATACACCATGTTCTCGCCATTAACGCCAAGCTTCAAGTCTACACAGACACTAAAGATCTCACGGGTTGCGATATCACGCGGCACAAGGTTGCCATACGCAGGGTATTTCTCTTCAAGGAAATACCATGGCTTTCCGTCTTTGTACGTCCAGATGCGCCCGCCCTCACCACGTGCCGATTCCGACATCAAACGAAGTTTGTCGTCACCTGGAATGGCAGTCGGATGAATCTGAATGAATTCGCCGTTGGCATAATGAACGCCTTGCTGATATACCGCACTTGCTGCAGTTCCTGTATTAATAACAGAGTTGGTCGTTTTCCCGAATATAATACCCGGGCCGCCGGATGCTAGAATGACCGCGTCTGCAATAAATGTCTTCGTCTCCATTGTGCGCAGATCCTGAGCACTAATGCCTCGGCAAATGCCTTCGTCATCAAGGACTGCAGACAAAAATTCATAATGCTCGTATTTAGTCACCAGACCCGCTGCTTCCCAGCGTCTTGCCTGCTCGTCTAGAGCGTACAATAACTGTTGGCCTGTTGTGGCACCGGCAAATGCCGTACGATGATGCTTTGTGCCTCCGAAACGACGGAAATCAAGCAATCCTTCCGGTGTACGGTTAAACATAACTCCCATCCGGTCCATCAAGTGAATGATGCCTGGTGCTGCCTCGCACATCGCCTTAACAGGTGGTTGATTCGCTAAAAAGTCGCCACCATATACCGAATCATCAAAATGCTCCCATGGGGAGTCACCTTCACCTTTTGTATTTACAGCCCCATTAATGCCGCCCTGCGCGCATACGGAATGGGAACGTTTTACAGGTACTAAGGAGAACAGCTCTACGTGCACGCCTGCCTCCGCTGCCTTTACCGTTGCCATCAGGCCAGCCAAGCCGCCTCCGACAACTATAATTTTCTGTTTAGCCATTGCGCGTCATCCCCCTTAACCTATCATCGATTGTGCAGCATTCCATACATGCGCCGCTTCGAATTCCGTGCCACGGAAAGCGAACAGCGACATCACAAACAAGACGGACATCACGACGAATAAACCCGTGCAGATAACAGAAGACACCTTCTGAGCACGTGGGCCAATCGTAATTCCCCAGCTTACGAGGAATGCCCATAATCCATTTGTGAAATGATAAGACGCCGCTACAACACCGATTACGTATAAAATGAACATAGCCGGCTGCGTTACGATCTCATTCATATGAGTGCCTAGCTCCTCATGTGTAATGTTGCCGACCGCAACTTGGAATCGAGTCTGGTAAAGGTGCCAGATAACAAACACAAATGTAATGACGCCAGTAATCCGCTGCATCATAAAAGCAACATTGCGTCCATAATTGTAATTGCCCACATTGTTGCGGGACGTATAAGCGATATAAAGTCCGTATACCCCGTGATATAGGAGCGGAAGCCAGATGCCAAACAACTCCAAGAAGAATACCAGCGGTAAATCATTTAGAAACTTAACGCTCCCTTGAAACGCTTCCTTTCCACCTTCATAGGCTGCATAGTTCGTCAGCATGTGCTCAATGATAAAAAATCCCAGCGGCATGACGCCGAGCAGCGAGTGGAGTTTACGCGAGTAAAAATATCCCCGTTTCATATGTGTGCCGTTTCCCCTTTCCGATGCGTACCAGTAGATTTTGGTAGTAAAACATCCTCATTTTACCTGTGCCTGTCGAAAGCGTCAATATTTTGTCACATGGCTTCTACAATCTATTTAACGCTATTTTCGCCGGTTAAGCCAGGTTTTTGTAACCGTTTTCTCTATTTGTGACCAAGTTGTGACACTACCATATTACTCCTTAACGGCTTATAATGGAATTGCAATGTTTTTATATAAATCATAACTAAAATGCATAAGCCAGTTCTGACAAGGCCTGAGGCAGCCTGTAGCAGCAATATATCCGAGCGCTTTATATGATAAATATCATTGAACATATTTTCACAAGTATAACTCCAAACTCAAGGAGGAATTCTATATGCTTGATCTGCTAGAGGCATTTGCCACTGTCGTTGAACATACCAGCTTGAATCAAGCCGCCAAGCGGTTGAATATTTCGCAGCCTGCCTTGTCTCGACAAGTGTCACGTCTGGAAGAAGAATTAAATGTCGAATTATTCGCCCGCCATGGCAAACGACTCGAGCTTACCCGGGTTGGTCAGATGACTTATGACTTTGCGCTTGATATCCGCAGCCGACAGCTTTCCTTTATGAAATCAATTACCGCCTACAAGACCGAAGGACAAACCAACGTTACAATAGGCGCCAGCCTTACGACGTTACAAACTACACTGCCGTTATTTGTATCTATGTTTAAAGAGCAGTACCCCGACGCTCAGTTAAAGGCCGTTACGGGCAAGACACATGAGATCGTCTCTTATGTCCGCGACAAGAAAGTCGACTTTGGTATCGTAGGCGACGCCATTCGCGAGCAGGGACTCGTCTCTATTCCGCTGCTGTCCGACCATCTGATGCTCGTGCTGCCGAGCAGCCATGAGCTAACACGAGTTAAAGATTGGACAATGTCACATCTAAACGGTGTCCCTATGCTGCTATTCTCTAACGGAACCTGGTATCGCAAGCTTATTGACGACCTGTTCCGGCGCTATCGAATCATGCCTGATATCCGAATGGAAATTGACTCATTCGAAGCGATCGGTCGACTGCTTGCCACATGCGAAGCCACTGCCTTGCTTCCCAAGTCCTACTTGCGTCCCGAATGGCTGCTGGACAACCGCCTTATTGCTGTTCATCTCAAGGAGCTTGAACAGACGGAACGTGTCACGTCGCTTGTATATGCGGAACAGGCCATGCTGACTGAATCCGTCCGAAAGTTCATTGCGGAAGCGGTAATCCGTTCCGAGTGGCTGGGCAATTAAAAAATAAGAATTCTTTCATTCTTTGTCAAAATATATGGTTATAATAGGATATGTACTTATGATAATAGATTCAAATTCTAGGAGGTAAATAAAAAATGAATTTTTGCAATCATTGCGGCGCCAAGTTGGAACAGGATGTGCCCCATGCGTGCAGCGAGATCGCAGCGTCAGCTGGCGCTTCTCATCCTGCTTCGTCAGAATCTTTCAACCTAAGGAAGGAACCTTGGGGATCAGCGGCGTCAAATGGCACCGACGGGCAGACAGCACAGCAAACCTATACCGAGCATTCACAGCCTCAACATTCGATGGGTCAATTTGCTCGCGAGGCAACCTCTGCCTTTGAGACACGAACGCTCTTAACTCTGCTTAAGCAACCGACCGAAGCTGCCCGGCTTCACCCGCAGCGCGATTGGTTATATGCCGTGATCGGCATCCTGCTTTCCAGTTTAGGTTTCGCAGTATGGGCATATATCGTTTCGAAACATTTCTTTGGTTTCTTATTTGGACCATCTGACATTTTATCGTTACTTGATCGTGGTGCGCCTAGTATCCCGTTCTCATTCTTTATCCGTTTTCTAGTGATCGCTATCCTTTCTATTGGTGCGTTGATTGGTGCTCTCTGGCTTACCTTATCTTTTAAAGGCAAGGAACGACCAGGCTTATTGCCTGCCTTTGTCCGCTTAGGGGCTTTACAAATGCCCTTTAGCGTAGGCTTCCTGTTGGCTGGTCTCGTTAGCGTCATTTCATTCACACAGCTATCTTTCTTCATGGTCGGCTGCTTGCTCTTGTCTTCCGTCGTTCTAACGACTACTGAAATGGCGGAACTAGGCAAGGTTGAGCGCTCAAACCGCTTTGCTTTTATTACCATTGCTATGGGGATGCATATGATTATTTCCCTGATCCTGTTTAAGATATTTTTCTAATCTTATTTGGTATGCAACATTGTGTTATATAACAAGAGGCTCTTGTGCCTCTTGTTTTTTTTATATTCCAGTCTTATAGTCAAATACATAAGTAATGAACCAGATATCTATTAAGAAAAATGACAACGGCACCTAACAATCGGGTTTAGATTGTGCTTTTGTCCTTTGTAATGGCAAAGCTATTTGGCCTGCTGTATGAAATGGTGGTGTACAAGTAATTGAGAAATGAGGTAGCGATTATGCAGCTAGACGAGTCTAAATCAATTTATTTACAGATAGCGGAAAAGATTGAAAATGATATATTAAGCGGTGCTTCAATGGAGGAGAGTCAGGTTCCTTCCACCAATCAATTTGCAAAACTACTGCAAATCAATCCTGCTACTGCTGCCAAGGGTATTCATTTACTTGTAGATGAGGGCATTCTATATAAAAAAAGAGGAGTTGGCATGTTTGTAAGCCCAGGGGCTAAAAAGCTCGTGCAAAACAAACGCAAAATTCATTTTGCGGATATTGAGCTGCCCCGTATTTTGCGAGCAGCATCAGCACTGGATATCAACAAAGAACAACTGATTAAAATGATTAGAGCTGCCGAATAATCCTACATGTATTGCCTATCGCCGAAAACAACCGTACAACTTCAAAAGCCACCTGACAGTTCCAACACAACAATCTGGACACTGACAAGTGGCTATAGTTCTATCCGCTATTGATGATGATGACGAAGCCTGGCTGACCGACTGAACACCTGCTACACCAAGAGACGTTCTTCAAAAGCTTCAATTTGCCGATTCGTACCGATCATGACCATAATATCCTTCTCTGCCAACGTATCTTCAGCTGAAGGTGCGATAATGATGCCCCCAGGCTTATTTAAGGCTACGATACTGCAGCCGTACTTGGCACGTGGATCCAGCTCCTTGAGCTTAAGCCCGTGCAGGCACTTTGGTACACTCAGCTCTGCAATCGTATAATCCTTAGACAATTCAATATAATCGAGCAAATTAGGCGACACAAGGTGATGCGCCACCCTTATTCCCATATCCCGCTCTGGGTAAATCACGCGATCTACGCCCAATCTTTCCAGAACACGTCCATGCAGCTCGCTTAACGCTTTGGCCACCACTTTCTTGACCCCAAGCTCCTTCACCTGGATACTGATCAAAATACTAGTCTGAATGTCATCACCGATCGCAACAATGACGCAATCAAAATTACGAATGCCCAAGGAACGCAGCACTTCTTCATCAGCAGCATCCGCTACAACCGCATGGGTCATCTCGGAACTCAGTTCGTCAATGATTTCTTCATCCTTGTCAATACCAAGAACCTGATGCCCTAACTTCATTAATTCTTTTGCCAGACTGGAACCGAAGCGTCCCATTCCAATTACCGCAAACTGCTGAGCGTCCATAATAGATGTTATCCCCTTCATCCTTGCTTACTATATATCTATATATTCCAACTAAACATAATCCTCATGCTTACGCCGTACTCTTAACCTATCGTTATTTTACCTTCCGGGTGGCGATACAATTCACGTTCTGCCTTCGGTCCAAGCGCATACGCAAGCGTAATTGGTCCGAGTCGTCCTGCAAACATCGTAAGGGCAATTAACAATTTCCCTACATCCGACAGACTAGTTGTGATTCCCATCGTGAGTCCGACCGTACCAAATGCCGATGTTGTCTCGAACAAGATGGCAAGAAATTGCCGATCTTCTGTCGTAGACAATATCATAGACACGAAGAGAACCAGCCCCAGTGCCAGCAAGGTTAATGTAACTGCTTTGAAAATACGGTCTTTAGCCAGACGGCAGCGGAACATAACGATGTCTTCCTTGCCGCGCATCATCGCAAAGACGGCACCAATCAAGATCGTGAACGTAGTCGTCTTGATACCGCCCCCTGTTGATCCTGGAGATGCACCGATAAACATCAGAATGACCATAAAGAACTGAGATGCCTGTCTCATAGCACCAATATCAACCGTATTCGCCCCCGCAGTACGCGGACTGACCGACTGGAAGAACGATGCCCATATTTTCTGCCAACCATTCAGTTGACCGTACGTATGAGGATTCGTAAACTCAAATATAAATAGGACAACAGCTCCAAACACAATTAAAAAGCTGGTCATGGATAATACAACTTTGGTATGCAGAGACAATCGACGTGTACGACGGAAATCCATCACATCAGACATGACTATAAAACCAATACCACCCGATACGATCAAAAACATGGATACAAAGTTAATAATCGGGTCCCCTACGTAACTTGTTAAGCTGGAGAAAGGACCGCTAACTTGGCCGAACAAGTCAAAACCTGCGTTGTTAAAGAACGAGATGGCATGAAAAATACCGAAATACAATGCCTGCCCGAATGGCAGATCGAACGACCATCTTAACGTAAACAGCACAGCGGCAGAACCCTCAATGACAAAAGCATAAAGCAGTACTTTGCGGATTAGTCGTACAATACCTTCCATCGAGCCTTGATTCAGCGATTCCTGGAGGATCAGCCGTTCTTTTAATGAAATTCTCTTCTTAAATGCCATAGCAAACAGCGTCGCCATCGTCATAAACCCTAGACCGCCAACCTGGATTAAACTAATAATGACGATTTGACCAAACATCGTAAAGTGTGTGCCTGTGTCAACAACCACAAGACCTGTTACGCAAGTGGCAGAGGTAGCTGTAAATAAGGCGTCGATAAACGGCAACGGTGTGCCGTCGGCATTGGATATTGGCAGCATGAGCAACAGTGCGCCAATCAAAACAATGAAGGCAAATCCAATGACCAAGGTGCGTGAAGGGGTTAGCCTCCGCAGGTTGTTACGCTTAACAGTCTTCAAGGATGCTTTTCACCTCATACGTAAAATGGCACGAAAAAAAGCACTGGAGACCCCAATGCTTATCGCTGGTATCCTGACGTTTACGCCTACGAGGTTAGCTGACGGATTCGGGCACGTCAAGGTCGCCCTATTCAAGTGGCTTGCAGCACACTCAAAATTCACCCCAAAATTCGGTTCCCCCGCTTTCGTCGCATGACGAAACTCGGCTGTATTCAATTCATAACGAGATTATATACGTTTCCTATGTTCTTCACAAAGTCTTGAAAGGAGCAAATACACGAGAAAACGCCCGAAAACATCATTATATAACGCTTACATTCACTTCTTTTCTCGTAATACATCGGCGCAAGGCCCTTTTTCTTGACGTTGCTTGTTCATTTCGATAATGTGGGAAGGAACAACTGTCTTTATCGTATTTCAAATTTAAGATTGAAGGGGGATTCCCTTGAAATTTACATACAATTCTACTGCTGGCAACCAAAGATATGGGCAGGGTGCATCCAAGGCGCTCATTGGCGCAGCAGTTGCGGGATTCTTATTATTCTTAGTCATTCAAGTTATCATTCCATTTTTGTCCAGTTCAAATACAGAGCAGCTTACTCCTATGTTAACCAAAGATGAAGCTATCCGCCGCGCGGAAGTCGCTTACACCTCGGCTATATTTTCAGCAACGCCCAGTTTCTCTAACACGAGCAAAGGCTCATCCATTCCATCATCCGCTCAATTCAAAAAAGGTGCCATATATTATACCAATGATCTCCTGTCTGGCTACTTAAGTAAATATGAGCTGCATACTGCGTATAATCGTTGGGAAAAGGCAGCGCCATATGATATTTATCGGGTCTTTTTCGACAAAGAAGCCCCCCTACAACACAAGCGTGAGCTCGTGACAATCGACATCCATATGCGCACTGGACAGATCGTCGGCTATCAACAAGTGTTGTCCGATACCATTGATGCCGACAATAGCTCCACTACATCCGAAGTGGAACAACCTAATCCAGATCGGGCTTACATGTTAGCCCATTCAGATGAAGCTGTACTACAGCTT
The DNA here is from genome assembly GCF_022346885.1 of Paenibacillus sp. ACRRX. Taxonomy (GTDB): domain Bacteria; phylum Bacillota; class Bacilli; order Paenibacillales; family Paenibacillaceae; genus Paenibacillus_B. The sequence goes on along the minus strand of NZ_JAKRNK010000011.1, from coordinate 158,418 downwards.
GGCTACACACCTGCACAGCTTGCCCGCAAATCCGAGCAATTATCGAATGAAATTCGCTATACTGTCAAGAATGGGCAGGTCGGCGATGCCAAACTGGAAGTTGTTGTGTGGTGGCAAAATGGCAAGATCAGCCAGGCTCAATCCATTTGGACATTACCTGAAGCTTATACACAGCTTATGCAAGAGCAAAAGAGCACTGCTGAGCAGATCTCCTCCATTGGTTATGTACTAATGTCGGTAATATTTGCAGCTGCCGCCTGCATAATGGCCCTTATATATCGCAAGCGTATTCGCTTTAGATCCAGAACGATGCTGACGTTGGCTGCCTTGTCGTGCCTGATCTCTATTCTGCATGGCTGGAACGTGATACCAGGTACTATTATGGCTGATCGACTGGAGCCAATCGGGTATGATCGCTTGCAGATGACCATTACCATACAATCGCTTTTTCTATTCGTTCAAGCCGGTATTACGTTATACCTCGCCTTGATCGTTGGGCGTTCATGCTGGGACGTGAGTCAGCACAAGCAGGTTGTGATCTCATGGAGCGACGCCGATTTCGGGCGACAGCTTGTGCGTTCTTTCTGGGTTGGCCTGGCATTCACGGGTGTGTTGCTGGGCACGCAAAGTATTATTTACACAGGGCTGGAACTGGGTATGAAGGCTTGGTCCTCTACAGACGCTTCAAGCTCTCCACTCAATCTAAGTTACATGTTTTTGTATCCTTTAGTAGCGTGGGTAGCCGCCATTTCAGAAGAAGGCTTTTTCCGGTTGTTTGCAGTGGGATTGTTCCGCAAATTTCTGCGTAATACATGGGTTGCAGCTATTATTCCTACTTTTGTGTGGGCTGCTGGTCATGTGACTTATCCGATCTATCCGTACTACTCCCGTCCGTTGGAATTGATGATTATCGGTTTCCTGTTTGTATGGATTATGGTGCGTTATGGTTTCTGGAGCGCAGTAGTCGCTCATCTCATGTTAGATACTATATTGATGGTGATCCCTTATTGGATTGATGGCAGTTGGTCTGGCATCGTGATAGGCACTTTCTACTTGCTGCTCCCCATGGCTGTTGTCTATGGGATTAACACGCTTCATCGGCATAAGACTCTAAAAATAAGACCGTCGCACGAGCCTGTCTCCTAACTGAAATATGTATAAGAGGCCAAAAAAATGAACTACCATGCTTCATTTTTTTGGCCTCTTATTGTGGTGATTTATGATCTTGCTTGCTTCAGTTATAGCGTTGAAGGATCTAGCTGTTGCAACTGTAATGCCTATTCTGCTGGCATATTCGCTGAATCTGTCCCAAGTTCAGGTTCGCTCTCATCGTAATCTGACAGCTTCTCTACTTCCAGCTCGGATTCTTGGGCTGCATCCTGATCATCATCCTCCCGTAAATGGGATAAGATCGTACGTGCCAACTGCTCGCCTATCCCCACTTGACGAAAATCTTCTATCTCAGCCTCACGAATCTTCTTCAAAGAGCCGAAGTGCTTCAGCAGCGCTTTCCGCCGCTTTTCACCAATACCTGGTATGGAGTCAAGTGCAGAAACAACCATCGACTTGCCGCGCTGCTCCCGATGAAACGTAATTGCAAAGCGATGCACTTCCTCCTGTACCCGCTGCAATAAATAAAACTCCTTGCTATCTCTGCCGAGCGGCACAACCTGTGCAGGATCCCCGGCCATCAATTGCGCTGTCTTATGCTTTGTATCTTTAACCAGACCGCATACCGGAATGTATAGTCCCAGTTCATTCTCCAATACATCGATAGCTACCGCCATCTGTCCTTTACCACCGTCAACAACAATCAGATCAGGCTGCTCCAAGCCTTCCTTCAGCACACGCTCGTACCGTCTGCGTATCACTTCACGCATCGTCTCATAATCATCCGGCCCTTGCACTGTGCGCACCTTGTACTTCCGATATTCTTTCTTGGCAGGCTTGCCGTCAATAAAGACAACCATCGCGGATACAGGGTCAGAGCCTTGAATGTTCGAATTATCAAAGGCCTCGATACGATGCGCCGATCTGATTCCAAGTGCCTCGCCAAGACGTTCTGCCGCACACGCTGTCCGTTCCTCATCACGTTCCAGAAGTTTGAACTTCTCCTCCAGCGCAACACGTGCATTATCCATCGCCATCTTCACCATCTGCTTCTTTAAGCCGCGTTTCGGCACAAGAACCTTCACTTTTAACCATTGGTGCAGCGCCTCTGCGCTGGACTTCATTGGTGGTGCAGCCTCATCGACCTCATCTGCTTCATCGTGATCAGCTTCCTGCTTATCCGTGAGCAATGTAGAGCCGACATGAGGCAGCGTATCACCGTGTACATCAGCCTGGGCGGTCAGCAATTCGCTTGTATCCGCATCCCAACCTGATTCTTCCGTTACCCATTCCGTCTCATCCGGCAGCAATATCGCCCTCGGAAGTGCAGGATTGTCACTGTAGTACTGTGTTACAAATGTTATAAAATCATCATATGCATGGCCGTAATAAGGAAACTTGGTCGCATGACGCTCTATCATCTTGCCTTGCCGCGCGTATAAAATCTGGACGCACATCCACCCTTTATCCACTGCAAATCCAAACACGTCGCGATCCATCTGATCTGCCGTATTAATTTTTTGTTTTTCCATAATCGCTTCAATCGCCAATAACTGATCGCGGTATTCTTTCGCCCGTTCGAATTGCAGCTCCTCTGCCGCTTCTTCCATCTTGCGCCGCAGCTCTTTCTTAATCTCTTCATGTCCACCATTCAGAAACTTGGCGATCTCCTGCGTCATTACCTCATAGTCACTTGCTGTAACCTCGTATTCACAAGGCGCCAGACACTGACCAATGTGGTAATAGAGGCACACCCGATCCGGTATCGTGCGGCACTTGCGCAAGGGATACAATCTATCGAGCAGCTTCTTCGTCTGCTGCGCCGCAAATGCATTCGGGTAGGGCCCAAAATACTTGGCCTTGTCCTTCAAAACACGCCGAGTTACTTCCAGTCTCGGGTGCTGTTCGTTCGTTATTTTAATATATGGGAAGCTCTTATCATCCTTAAGTAATACGTTATAACGCGGATGATGCTGTTTAATCAGATTACATTCCAGAATAAGCGATTCCATGTTGCTGCCTGTAACAATATATTCAAAGTCGCGTATCTCGGAGACAAGCCGCTGCGTCTTGCCGTCGTGGCTGCCAGTAAAATAGGAACGGACTCGGTTCTTGAGCACTTTGGCCTTGCCCACATAAATAATCGTACCTTCGCTGTTCTTCATCAAATAGCAGCCAGGCAGATCAGGCAGCAGCGCCAACTTGTTGCGTATCCGCTCCAAAGCACGCTCACGCGCATCCATCTCTTCTGCTGTCAGCACAGCCTGCTGTTCCGGGGCATAACGTTCGTTCCAACGTTCTTTCCAGCGTTGTGATTGCCCATAGGCACTCTTGTCTGTCTCGTTCTCTCGGCCTTCCTTGTCCTGATGAGGCGATCTATCCTCATGCTTCAACCGGGTCCCTCCTTTCCATGTGTTCGCTTTTTTGTTCCCCTCCTCTTATTGTATACGAGCACAAGCAGAAGAGAAAGCCCTTGCCAGAGCTAATCTTAACCATGGAAATCACGGAAAATCAATCGATACACTGCATGTTGCAACCTTTTCTACTAGCTTCTGGATTCAACTACATTTCTCTGTGACAACTATTGGATCTGCTCCATTCTAATCAAAAGCCAATACATTTTATAAAAAATAACATTTGATGTAGATCTCATGTTAGATCCAAATAGGAACATTTTTCTAGACAAGCTAATCATTATATGATAATACTAACGTAATATGAATTAGTATAATTTAGGAGGCCACCATGAGTTCTCGCTCACAATTGCTTAGATCGTTTGTTATTGGCATCGTTGCTATGATACTTATTATTCTGATCGTATTATTTCCAAGACAGTTGGACATTACAGTAGAACGCTATAAAGTAATGGCTGAATATCAATTCAGCTGGGATGTGTATTGGAACAATATTAGCGAATTTTTTAAAGGTGTAGTTAAAGATCACAGTCTCGGTATGACCCGTCATAACGATGAAACCGCTGGTGCAGCCGTATTACGCTCCATGTCCTTCAGCCTGATCATCATCGTAACAGCGTTTACAATTAGCTTTGTGCTTGGCATATTAAAGGGTATCCTTGACTATCAAGGATCAAGAAGAAAGATCGGTTTTTTTGGCAATTGGACTACCTGGCTGTTTCAATCTATCCCTGATTTTCTGCTGCTGCTATTGATACAATGGCTGCTGATCCGCTACGTGCCTTCGCTTCGTATATTCGCACTGGAGGGATGGACCGCTTTTTTGTTGCCTTCTTTGCTGGTATCCGTTTATCCACTTGTTTATATTGCACGTATTACCAGTGCCTCGCTGGCATCTCAGGAGGGGCAATTGTACATCAAAGTAGCGCGTGCAAAGGGATTAACGCGTGTGCTGGTCTTATATAAACATATGCTCGCGAATTGTGTCGGCAGTATTTTATCGCACTTGTCTTCCTTATTTGTATATATTTTGTCCAATTTGTTGATGGTTGAGTATTTTATGAACTATCCTGGAGCAGCGCTCCGCCTATTTTTGGCTATGGACTACAGCATTTCATACGGAACCGGACAAAATTATGAGCCTGGGGTCATTATTGGCATCTGCTTCTGTTTTATGTTCCTGCTCTTGCTTGTGCAATGGATCAGTCAGATGTCCAGAATCTACTTGGACCCAAGGAAGGGGCTATAGCACATTGAAAAATATTACATTGTGGATTGGCGGCATCATGTTTGCTTTACTCGTATTTGTCATGTTTGCAGGACAGTACTTACCATTTATCGATCAGACGTTAACACCTGAGAAACACAGGTGGTCCCAAGATGAGCGCCTAATTCTCCCTCCATATGAGCCTTCAAGCAAGAACTTGCTTGGTTCTGACAAAGACGGGGTCGACAATCTAAGCAAAATTATTATGGGCACCAAGGAAACGCTGCTTATTATTTTCTCCATCACCGCTTTAAGATATATGATCGCAGTCCCGCTTGGGCTCTCAGCATACCGAAAGAGCGGGGTCGCGAACAGCATTCTGACAGTATGGAATCAACTATTTTCCTATTTGCCTACATTATTCTCTGCTATTTTATTACTTAGTCTTCCCTTCCTACTGTTTGCTTCATGGCGGTTGCTTTGGGTTATTCTCATATTGGCTGCTATCGAAGTTGGACGTGTCGCCTATCTTATTCAACAGCAGACCCATCAAATTTCTCGGGAGCCATTTGTTGAAGCAGGCCATGCTTTAGGACTTAGTCCATGGCGGCTAACGAGAAGTTACTTCATCCCGACTATGATCCCTGAAATCGTCGTTAATTTCTGCGTAGACTTAGGCAAAGTAACGCTCCTAATCGGTCAATTAGGTGTGCTAAGCATATTTCTTTCGCAAGAGTGGGTGGAGGTAAACGAAATGTCTATGATATTGATGAATACGAGCAACAATTGGATGTCATTGCTTGCTTCGATGCGCGCTGATATTTACGTCAGCAAGTTCACCTACATCTTCTATCCTGCTCTTGCCATTATGTTTACGATTTTGACGTTTAACGTACTTGGTGAAGGCATTAGAAGACATTTTAATCGACGCATACACAATTATTTATAAATGCATAATTTCGTCAGCTGCGCTCACTGCTGCGAGAAAGCAATCAGCACAAAAAAAGCCCTCCCATTACGGGAGGGCTTGCTTAGTTAAACTTATTGGTGCTTAGCGACTAAGCTCTTTAATGCGTCTTTGGAATTCAAGCCAACAACCTTATCAACAGGTTGGCCGTCTTTGAAGACGATAATAGTCGGGATGCTCATCACGCCAAAGCGAGAAGCGGATTCTGGATTCTCATCCACGTTCACTTTTGCGATTGTAGCTTGTCCAGATACTTCGCCATCCAATTCTTCCAGGATTGGAGCGATTGCCTTACAAGGACCACACCAAGGTGCCCAGAAATCAACCAATACGACGCCTTGGGATGATTCTACGTCTGTGTTGAAGGATTGGTCAGATACATTTACTATTGCCATGAGTAGGTTCCTCCTTTATAGTCAGTTACTTTTTTTTAGAGTCAACAACTAAAGTATACCACAACTCATCTTATTATGCGAAAGCACATGATGAATTTTGTTTATATTTTGTCACATGATTGTCAAGCCTAATCTTTACAAATCATTGCCACATTCGCTATACTAGAGACGATAATTGGGTTAAAATACCTGTCTTGGTTGTGAGATGCATCATTGCAACGAGACGCAGACAGTTAGGAGGACTTGCTATGGAAGCGAGATCAATTGATCCTCGTGAACACGTGATGGAAGAGCCGCGAGATGATTTGTTTGATGTGTTTACAGGCTTTAACGTCATGCTCGGGTTTATGACCGTAGTCTTTTTCGGAATGGTGATTATCAAGTTCATCGTATCCTAAGCATGTCTCACGCCGTATGAACTGCTGAAGTCCGGTCCTCTGCTTGACGAGAGGCACGGACTTCTTTGTTATGTCATATTAAGATTAAAGATCAATCATCAAAGATTAATTAAGAACCTCGCTTATTACGGCCATTAACAGCCACTACCTCCACATAAGGGCGTATGCGATCCATAAGGCGTTCAGCCTTGTACACATCCTCACCTTCACGGGTATAGCTAAAATGCTTAAATAACGCATCCATATCATAATTTGAAGTGTAAAAAGTAGGCTTGCGGTTCATCCGATGATTTAAAATGGACCCCAGCACATGATCTCGGATCCATGGCGTCATATTTTCTGCCCCAATATCATCAAATACAAGCAGATCTGTCTCCTTCATCATCTCAAGCGTATCCCGCAGCTTCTTCGGCTCCTGAAACATAGACTTCAGATCCTCGACAAACTCCGGCATATAGACGATAACACCCGTATAATCCGCTCTCGCCAACTCATACAGCATATAACTCATCAGGAACGTCTTTCCTGTACCAAATGAGCCGCTCAAATACATACCAATCGGAGAAATACCATTTTTATGGGTCTCCTCAATATAGTCCATTATACTGGCCACAGCAGGTATTCGCTCATAATCCCGTTCCATAATCTCTTGAGCGGAGTATCCTTGTTTCAGTGCCATCTCATCCACAAAGAATGAACGAACTCTGTTATGGACCGTCTGCTGCCGCTCATGGGTGAGCTGTTTCTGACAAGGCACTTTACGATCTTCAATTAAAGAACGCCCATTTACATCAACAACAGTAAGCTTTGTAAAATGTCCCTCAAAATCATTTGGGCATTTCTCCAGACCCGGGCAATGCTCACAGGCACGCTGCTCTTTTACATACTGATACATCTTATTTAAGCTGGTTTTGAGCGTAAAGTCATCCAATTCAGGATGGTCTGCTCTGAATTGCTGGATTAAGGGATGATGCAGCAATTCATTCATCTTCGCCTCTGCTTGCGCCCGTCGTTCACGGAATGGAAGCTGCTTTAACACGTCACCTAATGATTCCATCAGCGGCACCTCCTTTCCAAGCTGACATTGCGGTTATACATTTCTATATCATTTATAAATTCTGTATGAACAGGTCAAATTATCTAGTCTTTCGATTCGCATCCAAGCGACGAGCCAGTTCGCGTGCACGATCAATTTCCTCTTGTGACAGTTGGGATGCTTCCCCTGTCGGTTGTACAATCGGGATGATCGGCTTCTGCTGCTGCTTCGTATATCGACTATTCGTACGATTGCCCTTGCTTGTACGGCCGCTGCCGTTCTGTGCACCTTGTCCACTGTGATCTGGATTAGATTGCGTGCGAATGTATTGCACCGCTTCTTCGTACGACTTTACTTGCTTCAGCAACATATTCGAGACGATCTGATCCACAAATGCACGGTTCAGTCGTTGATTACCACTGCCTTGGGCCAGCATCATCATCAAATAATGGATGAGGACGTTGATGACTTCATCCTTCAGTTTATAATTCAGATCCATCTTGGTGAACATGTCCAGAAACGTATCCGGGACCGCTCCCGGGAAAAACTTCTCCAGCAAACGGGTGTACGGCGTATTTCGCAGCATCATATTATATTGATGAATATCGCACTTGCCACCGAATTGTGGAGGCACCTCTAAATAATATTCCATCTGTACGGCTATTTCAGGCTCCTCGACGTGAGCACCGTTGTCCGCAGCGGCCTCTGCCGACTGCTGCACATGATTAATCTTGTGCTGCTCGCGTTCACGCCATTCCTCACGCTTCTTATTCTGCCTAAAGTGCAAATGCGCTCGATGCTGCAGCTCGTCCAACAGCAGCCTGCCATCCGGGCTGAACACACCGTCCTCATCAAGAAGTCTGCACAACTCCTGGGGTGTCAGTTCAAACTTGCGTACGACATAATTAATAATACCCATACCTTCCCGATCATGACGCAGCCTCTCCACGCAAGAACGATTATAGGAGTATTTAGGGAAACGAGTAATGATATCCGAATAATTTAACTCTGGTGTCTGACCTTGCTGCTCCATTTGCGTCAGGTTTCGACTTGGTGCTACTTCTTGCAGCGCCTGCTCCAATTCATAATCGATGACCTGTGTATTTAGGCGGAACAATTCATAAAATGGAATTGAGATATTTTCCCGATGCGCATCTGCATGTGATTCTGCAAACGGCTCCTTTGTATTAAATTGCTCCCGCAGAGACAAAACCATGTATTTACCCACTTTATCCCGCAACAGCAGCGTAAGATGCTGTGTATCAAAAAATTGTACCGGCGATAATGGCGGCTGCAGTTCATACTCAAACATATAATCTTCCGCCTGGGGCAGCATAAGGCGGGAAGTCTGAAGCAGGCCTACTGCTTCAAGCTTGGATGTCTGTTCTATGAGATAAGAACGCCCCTTCTCACTTGGCTCCATTCCAAGCAGCAGGAACAACTTACGCTGAGCATCCATGCCGGAGAAACCCACCTGATCAGCAGGCACATGTTGATAGAGAAGATGATACAAACTGATAGCGAAAGCACCTATCATCGGTTGGTACACATGGGATAACATTTTATGGTCTAGTTCGCTTAAGCTGAACTCCCGATAAGTGACATACCGATGTTGCTCGGTATAATGAAACAGATTGGACATTCGCATCGAAGTATCTCTTCTCCTTCCGTTCGAAACATAGTGGAACTATTGTAACATAAATAGAGCAAACTCGTCCGTCATAAATGGTGGTAATGAACGAGTTTGCTCTTTTGTTGGATGATGCTAACTATTCATGTGCTTACCGCCAGCTTGTGTTCAGCACATGCGCTTCTGCGATGGCTTCAGCATCATGCAGCACCTCGCCAGGCTTTGTACCTCTTCCAATAATGTAGCCTTCCAACGTCATGCCCATAAAATCACAAATATGTTTGAACTGCTGTACAAGAGCCAAAGCTGTTAATTTTGCCTTAGGTCCGCCTACAATAACAACGTACACCTTTTTCCCCTGCATACGCTCTTTGAATTGTAATGAGTCGTCACGCAGGCATTGGGACCAGCGGTCGATGAACAGCTTCATCTGTCCTGACATGCCATACCAATATAATGGCGTCGCTAGCAGCAGCGTATCATGATTCAGCATAGCCTCAACAATTTGATTCATATCATCCTCAACTGCCTGAAAGCCTTCTGAAGCATGCCTTTCATCTACAATTGGCATAATTTTATAATCCCGCAGGCGAACCGTTTCCACTTCAATCCCTTGCGTTATCCGTTCTGTAAGCTGTTCTGTATTTCCGCCTTCACGTGAGCTTCCTTGAATAATGAACATGCATATCCTCCTTATCCGATTATGATTACTAGTCATCATAGCTAAAATAGCAAGCTGCAACAACCGAGTAAGCATATCGTTAAACGCCCACAATAACCCTGAATTGGCTAATTAGAGCCCGCTAGCGCTTAATCTGACCTAACCGATACCGTAAGTTTTCCGAAATTCGAGCATCTCTTGAAAACGCCGTTCCAACTCCTTCTTCTCTTCTTCTACGTGCGTCGCTGATAGACGAGCCAGTAGACTGGACCATTCGAGTTCGAATCTCATTCGATCCTCCGCAGTCAGGCAGCTGTCTCTGTTGTCGGCTGCAGAGGAATTGAGAGTGGAATTGTTACTGAGAATCGGGTCCTGATGGGTTTCCCCCCAAGCCATGATGTGCAGTGAACCACCATCTAGACGCAACTCATGTGTAGCTACCTCAGACGTAAACATACGGTCATGCGACACAAAGATTAATGTTCCAGGATACTGTTTCAACAGTACCTCTAATTGTTCACATGCTTCCATATCCAAATAATTAGTAGGTTCATCTAGGATGAGCAGGTTGGCTTCACTTAAAAATAGCTTTACCAGCAGTACCTTCACCCGCTCACCACCGCTCAGGTAGGAAAGCGGCTGGAGCGCCCGATTTCCTGCCAGATTTAATCTAGCTAAAGCCGTTCTTACCATATGTTCTGGATAACGGCTGGAAGTAAGCACATTCTGGACTGCATTTGCTTCGGCATCTAGTCCTAGCAAAAGCTGATCAAAGTAAGCGATGTTTACTTTGGGCGCATACTGCAGCTCGCCATCTAACTGCAAACCTTCAGCCGCAGTCAGATAGGCCGCACGCTGCTTATCCCCGTCAAGCCTAACGCGCTTATACGTATCGTGCAGAACGCGGATAAGCGATGTCTTGCCTGCCCCATTCGGACCTGTTATGGCTATTCGCATGCCTGGCCTAATCCTAAAGGAACTTGGCTGGACCAACGTTCTCTCCGTATTCTCTATGCCAATGGCAAGTTCTCGGGCCTCGATAACAATTTTGCTGTGTATCGCTTCATGGAACGCTAAATCAAATATTAGCTCTGGCTGTTCGTAAGGACGTTCAAGCTGAGGGAGCTGAGCAATTCGTTGCTCCAAAGCTTTGACGGTTTTATCAACTTTGGCTTGTTTGCGATTAAAATGTGGCTTGGCGCTACGAATCTCCTTGCTTGTCAGTCTATTCGTATTTGGAGCCTTGCCGACTCGCTTTGCATGTTCTTTCTTATCAACCATTGCTTCTAATAGTCGGCTCTTCTCCTCTTCGTTGCGCTCATACGCATGCAGCTGCTCCTTGTACAGCCGCGATTTTTCTTGTCGGTAAGCTTCATAAGCACCTGGACGTCTTCCTGCATAGGAATAAAGCTGTTTGTTTTCCACTTCCCATATTTTTGTGCATACACGATTAAGACACATACGATCATGGGAAATAATAACGACCAATCCACGATGTTTCTTCACCATGCGCTCCATCTCCTCAATCGCTTGCACATCAAGATGGCTTGTTGGTTCATCCAGAAACCAGATTGGTGCCTTACTTTGATAAAGAAGCTTTAGCTTATGTTTAGTCCATTCTCCTCCGCTCAAACGATCCAGTTCAGGCGACGCCTCCCCAATCGAACGATCATCCCATTGAGTAACAACGCTGCAGCTGCCGTATCTGATCACACTTCCCTGTTCCGGCTCCAGTTCACCGCTCATCACGCGCAGCAGCGAACTCTTTCCAGCACCATTAACGCCAACGATCCCGATACATTCCCCCTCATATAGCTTTAATATCTCATCATTCTCAAATAGAATGCGGTCGCCAAATCCTATACGCAGTTGTCTTGCTTCTATCAATAAAGTCATAAAAAAACCTCCCTAGGAACATTCCTAGAGAGGACTATATGTCTTGTCATCATTACAAGTCAGGTTGGCACAATATTGCCCTGCTCATGCGCAGATACGCAAATAAACATGGCAACAGCTCTGCTTAAACAAGGATTCCTCTAATGCGAAGGAAACCAGTTAAAAAGCATAGGGCACTGTACGAATCACTGAAAATAGACAGACTAATCCTCTCAGAACGTTCATTTTGATTTATACGTGTGTCAAAATGATGCATTAAGATCGAATTAGTTATTCATCAGCCTCGTACCTTGCCTTTCATCAGAATAAATTACCTACAATAATATATTATACACAACAGCTTATTCAGTTCAAGTCAGAACTTAAATAAGGCGCTGATGTACAACTTTCCCCTATAGATTGATCTGTTCCAGCTTAGCTAATACATTATTACCTGTATGCTTCCATGCAGCAAAATCAGCAGTATCAGCTTCTGCCCACAGCTCATAAATTTCCGAAGCTCCCGTGTTATCCACATTTAAAGCAACCCGGATCAACTGGGTAATCTGTGATAATATTTCCTGTGTTAACTGTGACTTAATGGCCTCCAGATCAATATCCGCTGTAAGCGGGTGAGTAGGTTGAATGCCATAAGCGATCAAAACAAGCTCGCCAAGCGCAAGAATAGATGACCCCTCGTCCACTTCCATATATTTTTCTTCAAGCCAAGTATTCTGTATATATTGTACTTGTTCTTGGATAGAGGCAGGATTATGTTGTATCGCTATTAAGCAATCTCCAGCTCCATCGTTATCAAATATGCCTGTGTCCCATGCTCCCATTATCAAAATACCTCCCCAGTAATGTCCCTTACTACCGCAACCGTTGTTGATTCAAAGGTTCATTGTCTCCGACCTGTTTAGCAGTTCGAATTGTGTGCGTGATATCAGCCACCTTACTCGAACGAAAATCTTGCTCTGATTGCTTCTGATCTTAGACAAAGAAAACGAGTTATGAAGTCCACTTTCACAGGTAAAAATGCGTGGTTTCCTCAACACTCGTTTATCCAACTCAAAAGAAATAACGTTTGCGATCTTTATTTGCAACTATGTTCTGCAGCGTAAAGATCTCAAAATTAGAACATCTGATATCCGCTCTTCCGCAAAAAATGAATGGTCTTGCCACTTATGATCGCACCTAGTACCCCCGCTAAAGCCGTTAAATAGTCCACAAGTCCATAACTGAACAAGTTACCGGCAAACGTCTCATTTTGGTTCCACTGCATAATTACAGTCGCAGGTAAGATGATGACAATATACACACCTACGGGGAACCATGTGGTCTTCATCAGCATGTTCAGAATAAAGCCTATGCCAAACATCATCACAAAAAACAGTACCATTAATATAAATACCATGATTAACCCTTCCACTACACAAGCCCCCTTGCGCATATGACATCTCACTATGTATGTCGCAAACTTTCCTCATTTATCAACATTTTCCTATTGACTAGTCCTAGTTTACTTCCATAACCTGCAAAAATCAACGAACATTCAGTGACATTTCGCACATCAAGTTGCTCACTCAAAGTGAAATAAGATACAATGTTAGAGAATGAGCAAATTAGTATAGTTATCCATTACAGCACATTGGAGGCTTATATATGAATGAAGCGGCGTTAACGCTTGAAGGCTGGTATGCCCTGCACGATTTCCGCACCATGAACTGGGCACTTTGGAACAAGGCTGACGATGAAGAACGCGCACACGCACTCGATGAACTGCACAGCCTGTGGGAACAATGGACGCAGACAGAGAATGACAATCAAGGCAGCACAGCTGTATACAGCATTCTAGGCCAAAAAGCCGATTTTGTGATGTTCCATTTGCGCGAGACGCTCGAGGAACTGAATGCGCTTGAAGTTCAATTTAATAAATCTGCTTTCGCCCGCTTTACGATTCCTACCTACTCTTACGTTAGCGTAGTTGAATTAAGCAATTATTTGGCTAAGCCCGGCTCCAACGAAGATCCGATGGACAACCCTGAGGTTATCGCTCGTCTGAAGCCCGTGCTGCCAAAGGCTAAGCATCTCTGCTTCTATCCAATGAACAAGAAGCGAGACTTACAAGATAACTGGTACATGCTCTCCATGGAAGATCGCCGTACTATGATGCGCAGCCATGGCATGATTGGCCGCAGCTATGCTGGCAAGGTCAAACAGATTATTACAGGTTCTGTTGGATTTGATGATTGGGAATGGGGCGTTACGCTGTTCAGTGACGATCCGCTTCAATTCAAGAAACTTGTATATGAAATGCGTTTCGACGAGGTTAGTGCTCGTTTTGGCGAGTTCGGTTCGTTCTTTGTCGGCAACCGTCTTACGCCAAGCGAATTGAGTACGATGTTAAAATAGTATGATTTAAAGGGGTGTATTCCTGAAGTCCAGGGATACACCCTTTCTTTAATGATAAAACCTATGAAACAAAAAAATGGGTAGGCAGTGATAATCCTCTGCCCACCCATTGTCTTTAATGACTAACTATCATCCTCAGCGCTGTCATTACGAAGCGATGCAAGATATTCCTCCGTCATTTTGTCGCGTGCGCGGCTTTTGTCCTTCAACCGTTCAATCGCAGGTTGAATCAAAAGGTCCACTTCTTGCTGTACCGTATACGCCAAATCATAACGAGTCTGTGATTCCAAATAGGAACCCACCTCCATTAATGCGTTATAACGATCCAGCTCATCACGCGTCAGCAGCCCTCTGACTTGTACGCTGCAGTGTCTCATGACTTAGAAGAACTTCCCTTTGCGCATAGCAAGCGATACGCCGCCGATAATAAACAACCAGCGGATGTCGATTACTTTCTTAAGCTGAGCTGCCCAGAAACCTTTGAGCTTCTTGCTTCCTACTACGCCGATTGCTTCGCCTTTACCCAAAGAAGCAACAGTACCTTTATTTTGGTATGCAAACTTCTTTAATGGCTGGTTGCGGATCGAAGCCACGATATTGCTGGCAGCGACAGGGCCTTGCTGCATTGCCATCTGTGCTGTCGGCGGGAATGGACGCTCATTTTCCGGATTAATCATCAGCGAGTTATCGCCGATAATAAAGATATTATCTTGGCCTGGCACACGCAAGAACTCATCGACTTTAACACGTGCACGCATCGATTCGAAGCCTGCTTGTTCGATGAGACGGCTGCCACGGATACCGCCTGTCCATACAATTGTAGCTGCCTTAATTTCTTCGCCAGTTGCCAGAATGACACCTTCAGGCGTACATTCCTTAATTGCAGTTGCAATCTTAAATGTTACCCCTTTCTTGGCCAACAACTTCATCGCATAATCAACCAACTCAGGATCGAAGCCTGGAAGTGCAGTCGGAGCAGCTTCAATGTTGTAAATCTTCACAAGTGAAGGATCAATGCTGTGTGTGCGGCACAACTGTGGAATGCGGTCTGTCAATTCACCGACGAACTCGATTCCTGTAAAGCCTGCTCCGCCTACTACTAAGTTCAAGCGGTCTTCACGCTTGTCTTGCTTGTATTGAGCAAACTGTTGTTCAATATGTTCGCGAATAGCGCGTACAGAGTTGATGCTGCGGATGCTCATCGCATATTCAGCCAAGCCTGGAATACCAAATGTCTCAGTCTCGCCGCCCAAGCCGATTACGAGATAATCGTAAGACAAAGTTCCGTCTTCAAGAATAACCTTCTTCTCTTGTGTGCGGATTTCTTTAACTGTCGATTTCACAAAGTCAATCTTAAATTCGTCAATTAGCTTGGAAATGGATACGTGAGCATTGTCGAGTGTATCTGTACCTGCTGCTGGCATGTGGAGATGCGTAGTAAAGTAGTGGTAGTCGTGCTTGTTAACCAATGTTACGTCTGCCTCGTTGTAGTTCAATTCTTTCTGCAAGCGTTGAGCCGTCATAATGCCCCCATAGCCCGCGCCTAAAATAACAATTTTTGGAATATTACTCATTTTTATTTCTGCTCCTTCCAACCTGAATCCTGCTTTTATTCTATATGTTTGTACCTCATTAAACTTTGTGTGTGTGAAAAACACCACAAAAATGTGCAAACGTTCTGGAAATGTAGTCAACTTATTATGTGATCCACTTTTAAGGTGACTTGCAGTTCAGATCACATCATCCTGTTAAGTTCAGTTACAAAAGTCACTTACAACCCATCGTCGAATTCCTTAATATATAAATGTTACGTTCTGAACGTTTGGATTTGTGACATCTATCGACACGTACTAGACCATGATCGACATCATTGCACACAATTATGCAATTCAACTGCAATCATAGCTATTTTCAGCCTAAAATTCAAGCCCATTTTCCAATGTTCTTAAAATTAAAGCGATTTACTTTTGGTATTTTGTAAAACTACGCTAAATATCGCAAGATATAACTAAATTGAGAAACTGCTCCCATGCAAGAACAGGAACAATATCTCTTCTTTGTACGATAGACAATGGACGTACAAATCGCGATCCAATCAGAGTAAGTTCTCTTAATTGTCCTGCATCCACCTCTCTTTGTACAACATGCCGCGATAACAAAGACAAGCCCAGTCCGGCACGAACCGCTTCTTTTACTCCTTGATTGCTGCTTATTTCAAAGCTTCGTTTCATTGATAAATCATAGTCAGCCATAAACTCTTCGCTAAAAGAACGTGTCCCAGAACCTGTCTCCCTCAGCACCCAAACCTGCTCTTGAAGCTGATCAATCTGTACACTTTGAAATATGGCAAGCGGATGACTTGGTGCCACCACCAAAATCAATTCATCTTCAGCAAATACCCGCATTTGCATTTCCTTGTGTTTGACTCGTCCTTCCACCAATCCGCCGTGTAATTGCTGCTGGTATACTTCCTGTACAATATCATGCGTATTGTGAATACTTACTCGAATCTGCACTTGCGGGTACATCTCACTAAATTGGGCAATAAGCCGTGGCAGCACATACTCGCCAATTGAATAGCTGGCACCTATACACAGCTCGCCCGTAATCTCTTCGCTTAATCGTTGAATGTCTATGCGCGTTTGTTCCATAATGCGTACACACTCTCGTGCCCGTTCTACGAATAGATGCCCAGCAGGAGTCAAAGAGACCTTCTTTGGCGATCGTTCCAGCAAGCCGACGTTAAGCTGCTGTTCAAGTTGACGAATACGCATACTGACAGTAGGCTGTGTCAAATGGAGCAGTTCCGCAGCCCTTGAGAAATGCCGCTGTTCTGCGACAGTAATAAACATTTTAAGCAACTCTAAATCCATCACCTGAATGGTGCCTCCAATCGTTATCGTTCCCTTTCATATCCACTATCATGCATTTTATCATAGATATAATTGATGATTATGTTCAATATTATCAATTTCCATTTATGATTAAAACAAAATATAGTGAACTTATAAGTTAAATCATTTTATACCCCTTGCACCTAGAGAAAGGAGATCCCCATGTATCCCAATATCAAACGTTACGGATTTATATATGGTATCGTGCTAGCCCTTATCTTATCTTTGGCAGCTCGCTATATTGGCAAGCTTCCAGGCCTTCATATGTTAGGTCCATTAGTCATTGCCATCCTATTAGGAATGGCATGGCGGCACTGGCTTCCACTGCCACACAGCACGGAAAGCGGCATTCGTTTTGCAGCCCAAAAGGTGCTCCGTTTAGGCATCATTCTGATGGGCCTGCGTCTTAACTGGCAGGACCTTGCAAGCGCGGGCTCTTCCGTGCTTTGGCTAGCTGCCGCTTGTTTATTATTTGGCATCTTTGTCGTATATGCAATCTCCCGATGGTTCGGCATTGATCATGACCTGGCCATGCTGGTTGCCTGCGGTACCGGTATCTGCGGAGCAGCCGCCGTAGTAGCCGTTGCGCCCCAACTTGATGCTGATCGTGCCAAGACAGGAACGGCCGTAGCTATAGTTTGTGTGATGGGCACGTTATTTACTATGTTATATGCCTTAGTATTTCCAATGCTCCCTTGGGACGCATCACAATACGGACGATTTGCTGGCGCAACACTGCACGAAGTAGCTCATGTCGTAGCGGCTACCGATCCGCTGACCAGCGCAGCAGTGAATCTTGCCATTATGGTTAAGCTGAGTCGCGTCGCGCTGTTAGCTCCAGTTGCACTGCTACTTGGCGTCATGACAACACGTCGCAGCAAGCGTATCCAGATTGCGAAAACCACAGTTGGCCATGAAGCAGCTGCAGCAGCTGCAACAGGATCATTTGCTGCCAAATTGCTTGCTCTGCCGATCCCTTGGTTTGTGTTCGGTTTTTTGGCGGCGGCCGCGATTCGCAGCCTCGGATGGGTCCAAGCAAGCACAGCGGCTAGTATGGTTGACTTTGCTTATATTCTGTTGGGCATGGGGATGGCAGGACTGGGGCTGAACATGCGTGTCGAAGATATTCGTCAGCATGGGGTTAAGGCGTTTGCTGCCTGTTTTATTGGTTCTCTTCTGCTTGCGGGATTAGCTGCTATTTTGATTATGTAGATTATCCACTGTATATCGGGCAAAACAGCACGTATTGGAACGGTGTGGAAGCAGTATGCACTAGCAGGCTGCATGCCAATGATGATACTAAATGTCGGGTTTGTCACGATATAGCTGAAATTGTTGAAAGATAGTTCTCATCCATAGTTTCCATTATGGAATGTAGGGTTTATAATGGTGTATGTGCCTAAGGGCTATTTAAACATGATTTTAGTCACAATGCCATTTGGAGGTGCTCAGCCTTGAATACTACTGATACACAACAAGATATTGTCGATATATTAATTATCGGCGGCGGCCCCGCTGGTATGTTTGCAGCCTTTTATGGCGGCATGCGCCACGCTTCGGTACGCCTGATCGAAAGTATGCCGCAGCTAGGAGGACAATTAGCTGCGTTGTACCCTGAAAAATACATCTATGATGTAGCCGGATTTCCGAAGGTAACCGCTCAGGAACTGGTAAATTCTCTGAAAGAACAGATGGATCACTTCCATCCTGACGTTCGCCTTGAAGAGAAAGTTACCAATGTTAAGAAGCTGGATGAGCGTCTGTTCGAAGTTACTACAGACAAGGGCGTACATCAATCACGCGCTATTATTATTACAGCAGGCGTAGGCGCATTTGAACCAAGACGACTTGATCTTCCTGGCGCCGCAACATATGAGAAAGCCAATTTGCACTATTTTGTCAGCGATTTGCAGAAATTCAAAGGCCAGAAAGTGCTTATAAGCGGCGGCGGCGATTCCGCATGCGACTGGGCGCTGATGCTTGAACCGATTGCAGAACAGGTTACGCTTATTCATCGTCGTGACAAGTTCCGCGCGCATGAGCATACGGTACAGCAATTGCAAAATTCCAAGGTGCAAATTCTTACACCAAAAGAGATCACACATATGCACGGTGAAGATCGGATTGAGCGTGTCACGATTGAAGACGTCAAGACAAAAGAAACGACAGATATCGATGTCGATGCTGTCATTGTTAACTTTGGCTTTGTTTCTTCTCTTGGCCCGATTTCTGAATGGGGACTTGAGATTGAGAATGGCTCTATCGTTGTTGACTCGCGTATGGAAACCAACATTCCAGGTTTGTTCGCAGCTGGAGACATCACCACTTATCCCGGCAAATTAAAACTGATTGCCGTTGGTTTCGGTGAAGCACCTACCGCGATTAACAACGCCAAAGTATACATTGATCCAACTGCAAAGTTGTCCCCTGGACATAGCAGCAGCATGAAGAGATAATCCTTGTCGGATCTCACATAGACAAGGAAAGAAAGGGTATCCTACTCCATATCTATATATACTGGAGGAGGATACCCTTGTTTGATGTTTGTCAGCTATGCAACGGCATGATCAGTCCTTGTTGGCTATGCCCGAACTGCTTGAACCCAACCATTGATAGCGGCAAACGGGATGATTATGATGGACCCTATGCGCCTTATCAGGTAGAAGGCCGATTGACAGCAGTGGATAAGAGCACATTCGACTCATACCGTTCTAATGTCGGAGTCTGTATGCATATCATGTACTGCGAGCATTGTCATTCGATGACAACGGTAAACGGGCTTCAATTCGATGCAAGCTCATAATGTCGCATAGCACACGCCGGTACTTTCTTAGTTGATTACCGGTAAATGTCGAACGGTCGGACGAAGGCGGCGTCTTTGCATTTCCGCGAGCAGCAACGCAATGAACTCTTCGTCTAAACGCAGTCGGATTGCCTGTAGATAAGAATCTACGAGCAACTCATCGGAAAGTAAAGCCATCTTAATCACAACCTTTCCTTAGTTTTCCTTTACTGCCTCATCATATCATGTTGATGAAAAGCAGAACAAGCGTTCCAATATCCACAGGCCGCTGTGGAAATATTGTGTATATATTGTTGACAACCGTCGATTTCCCACAGCTAGCAAGGCATAAAGTGTGGATATAGTTATCAACAGTTTATTTACACTGTTAATTTATAACTAACTTTAATGAATATTCCTCTTAAAATAAATAAAATCTATCAAATCGATTAATAGGCATCCGCTAATAGGATAGACTCCAAAAAAACCGCCCCCTATCTACTGAGGGCGGGTATTTACTTCAAAAATCCACATCTTGCCGCTGCGTTCGATCCCATAATCAAAGCCTAATTGCCCGATGCCGGGATATTTGGCTTCTAAGATAGCTGTACAGATCCTAGTAACATGTCTCATCTCGTTCTTTTTTGACCGGACCCAATTTCCTGATAACGATCGGCGGATACCCTGTCCAGCAGTCAACATCGTGCCGCCTTTGCACAAATTCGTCACAAACAACCCTTTCCGCGCCACACGACCAACCAACGAACGGAACACCCATGCCCCATTCGTTTTTACTACTTTGACCCGGTAATCTATTGGGCGTCCACCTATGGTGGCCAAACGTATCCCGCGTTGTATTAGATAAGACCTCTTCTTCTTCGCTGATGACAAGGAACGGAACATAGCATCAAAGCTCGTAAAGGAGCGGGTATTAGCCAAGTACGTGTAGCGGTAAGTTGCTCCTTCTTTCGTTACTTTGATCACACCAGCGCCACCGCCGCCGACAACCGGTTTAATGACAACAAATCCATATTGATTTAACATTTGATGCAAATTAGAGGAGTTATACATACGTGTCGCAGGGATATAGTCTGCTACGCGTGAGTCTGACAACAGCGCTTCCGTCTTCAGCCATTTACTGGCCAGCTGCCTACCATCCATGCGCGTATCCCCTTTCTTCGTTATACCTATACAGTACTCATGGTCCATGTCCACTTCTTGTATGATTGTCCACGGCGTTCGCCTTATTTTAATAGACTCGTATAGTTCTCCTTAGAAGGAACAGGATATGGCTTGTCAGTATCTGCCGTGCAATGGTATCGTATAGGTATATTCAACCAGCAGATGAACTTTAATCCTGCTGTGCCGATAGGAGAGACTAGAATGGATACAGCAAGTGTATTTCACGTCTTATATTGGATTGCTATTATCTCGATGGCCGTTGTGCTTGTTCTTGTCAATATTGGAATTTTTGCGATCAGCTTTCGTTTTATGAAACAGCGTAAATTTGTACTTGGTGCGGGCGCTTGTCTGTTTTCGATCTTTTGTTTTTATTTAATAGTATTAATGATCAACCGCACTTTTTTGTAAAATGGACGGCCTTCAGCCATTTATCGTTCCTTAAAGATTTCTTTCGAACCTTCACGGCGCAGGAGCTCGCACCAGGAAGGTTTTTTGGCATGACCATGCGCAATAATTTGATGTGTGATTTGGATGTGTGAGCAGGTTTATTGTATAATACAGCCGTTCATTCTGGGGCTGATGCCATCACATCTGGTGATAGTCTGGATGGTTTTGGTGGTTTTGGTGGTTTTGGTGGTTTTGGTGGCTTGAGTGGTTTGGGTGGCTTGTCATGGAGGATGGTATCACCTTTTGGTTTGAGAAGCTAATACTTGATGAATCTACGGCTTACAAGATCACAAAATGCTTGATTACAGAATAGTTGCTGGGATTTGTCCCTTTTAATCAGTTTGGAGGTTATATAACAAGATGCAAATACGTGTATTGATTGCAGATGACGATCCTAATATCCTCGCACTTCTCCGATTAGTATTAGAGTCAGAGCAATATGAAGTCGTAGAAGCAACTGATGGTATACAAGCAGCAGCAATGCTGGAACAATCCATGATACATCTTGCTGTGATAGATGTAATGATGCCAGGTAAAAGTGGCCATACGCTGTGCTCCGAGATTCGTGCGCAGTACGACATCCCTGTTATTCTACTAACTGCCCTAGGCGAGATCGAAGATAAGGAAGCCGGGTATAAAGCAGGAACAGACGACTATATCGTCAAGCCTTTTGAGCCGAAAGAACTGCTAATCCGAATGAAGGCGCTGCTGCGACGCTATCAGCTCGTATCAGATACCGTTATTCATTTTCCACATACACTCATTGATCGATTCGCATACACCGTTTCCACTAACGGTCAGATACTAACATTGCCTCGTAAAGAGTTCGAGCTGCTCGTGCAGCTTGCGAGCTACCCTGGGCGAATATACACGCGCGACCAACTGCTTGATTGGATATGGGGCATCGATTATGAGGGCGACAGCCGCACTATTGATGTGCATATTAAACGACTAAGAGAGCGGCTGCATCCGTTGACCACTGATTTTCGTATTGTCACGATACGAGGGCTTGGTTATAAGCTGGAGGCTGCAGAAGGATGAAGTCTTTATACGGCCGTATAGTACTGTTTTCCGTTGTCATCGTGATGATCAGCTTCGTTGTCGGGTTGGTTGTGGCCAATCTTGTATACGCTCACGGACTCAAAAACCACTATGAACAGAAGATGGAGGCCGTAGGCCAGTCCATGCTCACCTTACTTGAGTCTCATGATGGAAGCAGCACTGAATGGAGTGCACGGTTGCAAACGTTATCTGAACTTGGATATCAGCTATATCTGGTTGATGGACAATATAACGGTACGATGTATGGACGCCCATTTAAGGACTTGACTCTGTCAAAAGATGTGATTGAATCTGTACTGTCGGGCAAGCGGTACCGTGGTTTAACAGAAAAAAATTGGAATTGGTTCGTGCCTGCTGTATTTGAAAACAAGCTGGATATGGCTGTAGGTTTCCCCTTATCGTGGAATGGACGCTCTTATGCGTTATTTGCCCGGCCGGATATGGTACAGCAGCTGCAAGAGCTTAGACAGATGCTCGCCATCTTATTTGCTACTACTTTTGTTGTAAGCTTAGTGCTCATTGCTCTCAAAACACGTTACTTGGTCAGACCTCTAAATAGGCTTATGCTCGCGACCGGTGAATTAGAGAAGGGCCGCTACGATATTCATGTAGACATGGCTAGGCACGATGAGATTGGCGAGTTGGCACGGCGCTTTACACGGATGTCCCAAACATTAAAGCAAGTGGATACGATGCGTAAGCAGTTTGTAGCAAACGTGTCCCACGAGATTCAATCCCCACTCACTTCAATCCGCGGACTCGCGGAGCAGCTCCGGGATCGTCCTCTTCCTCCTGATGAGGAGCGGAGATACTTAAATATTATCGCCGAGGAAAGCGAACGGCTATCATCACTGAGCAGGCAGCTATTGACCCTTGCTGCACTCGAACGCGGCACCGAAACGCTGAAACGACAGCCCTTTCGACTTGATGAGCAGCTACGCGAGGTCATCATCCGCATGGAGCCAGACTGGTCTGCTAAGCAGATTGAGCTGGATCTTGAATTGGACGTCACCGAGCTGTCTGGTGACTCAGGACTGCTGCATCAGGTGTGGGCCAACATTGTTGGCAATGCGATTAAGTTCACAGATAATGAAGGTATTATCTGTGTAACATGTAAGTATGAAGAGGCTGACAGCACAGTTAAAGTGTGGATACATAATACGGGCGCTGTGATTGAGAAGCAGGATTTACCGCATATATTTGATCGCTTCTATAAATCGGAAGCTGCCAACAGTCGTAATCGCAGTGGTACTGGCTTAGGTCTAGCCATTGCTAAGCGTATAATCGAGCTGCACGGCGGTAATATCACCGTGGACAGCTCAAGCGGAAAGGGCACAGGCTTCATGATTAAGCTGCCTGTGAGCTAGTTGATTTAAAGCGGCTTACATGCAGCCGATGTGGGCGGTTGCTCGCTACCGTCGCCGACGCGGATCGGGCGCTTCCCTCGCTTAGGGCTGTTTTTCCGCCTTAAGCGGGGCGATTTCCGCTTAGGCCGCCCTTGTAAGGCCGGAACTCCGCCTTAGGCTAAGCGCTTCAAGCTTCGGCTTACTTGCTGCCTATGTGGGCGGCTTGCTTGCTACCATCGCCGACGCGGATCGGGCGCTTCACCCCGCTCAGGGCGGCTTTTCCGCCTTAGGCTGGGCGCTTCAAGCTTCGGCCGCCCTTGTAAGGCTGGAACTCCGCCTTACTTCGGCTTACGGCTGCCTATGTGGGCGACTTGCTCGCTACCGTCGCCGACGCGGATCGGACGCTTCACCTCGCTTAGGGCGGCTTTTCCGCCTTAAGCGGGGCGATTTCCGCTTCGGCCGCCCTAGTAAGGCTGGAACTCCGCCTTACTTCGGCTTACATGCTGCCGATGCGGGCGGCTTGCTCGCTACCGTCTCCGACGCGGATCAGGCGCTTTCCCCCGCTTAGGGCGGCTTTTCCGCCTTAGGCGGGGCGATTTCCGCTTAGGCCGCCCTTGTAAGGCTGGAACTCCGCCTTACTTCGGCTTACGGCTGCCGATGTGGGCGACTTGCTCGATGCCGTTCCTGGCGCGGATCGGGCGCTTCCCCCCGCTTAGGGCGGTTTTTCCGCCTTAGGCGGGGCGGTTTCCGCTTCGGCCGCCCTTGTAAGGCTGGAACTCCGCCTTACTTCGGCTTACTTGCTGCCGTTGTGGGCGGCTTGCCCGATCCGCTTCAGCCGCCCTAGTAAGGCCGAAATTCCGCCTTACTAGGGCGCATTACGCACATCAAACGGCCCCGCGCCTTAGCCATCGCCCGGAACCGTTCGACGCCAGCAACTGGCGTCCGCTTTCTAAGATTCAGAATGTAACATTCCGTTCACATTCCGTTCATCTTAGCGAGATATACTCCCTTCATCAAGTTGTGAGGGGAGTATTTCTCTTATGTTTCGCATTAAAGCCATTGCTACTATCATCTCAACCCGTAAACGAGCGTGGAGCATAATCGCGATCTGGCTTACAGTTATCGTATTGCTAAGCGCGATTTCACCATCTTCCAAGTCTTATGCTGTGCAAACCGGCGAAGGCTCAGCTTTCAGTGCTTCCTTGTCTGAAGAAGCAAATCGAATACTGACTCAACAGTTCCCTTCGGATAATGGACTACCTGCTTTGTTCGTATTTCATAGAAGCGAAGGCATGACAAAAGAAGATATACAACATGTGACCCGATGGAGCGAATGGCTCGCTTCGGATCAGCGGCCTACAGAAGTCGCAGCAGCCCTGCCCTTTCATCATCTCCCAGAAGCTGCACAAGCCGCCTTCTTTTCTAAGGACCGCACCACCTTACTTTTCCATGTCAGCTTGAAGCAAGGCCTGGATACAAAAGTGTTGGGCACAACTCTTGATAAGCTAACTGATCAGGCCAACAGCATCCGTTCACAAGGACTCGAACTGAATGTCACCGGGCCTGCTGGCATCGCAGCGGATACGTCCCGCTTGTTCCGCAATGCGGACTTTATCTTAATGGCAGCCACCGTTGGGCTGATCCTTGTGCTGCTTATCATCATCTACCGTTCACCTTTACTGGCCATTTTGCCGCTACTGATTGCAGGTGTCGTTTATCAGGGTGTGGATCGTACACTCGGTCTCTTCGGTATGAATGGGTGGATGACGATTGACCGTTCTGCAACATCGATAATGCTCGTGCTGCTATTCGCCGTATTAACCGACTACTGCCTCTTCATCTTTTCTAGATATCGCGAGGAATTAAGGCGTCATCCATCACAATATGTTGCCATGCAGCAGGCTGTCAAAGGAGTTGCTGAAGCCATTCTGTTCAGCGGGGGCACCATACTCGCAGCCATGCTGGTTTTATTTGGTACGGTATTTAAGCCTTATCATGCCTTTGCAGGTGTGTTTACGATCGCTATCTTGTGGATGATCGCAGCTGGACTTACGTTAATACCAGCTGTATTTGCAGTGGCGGGACGCACCAGTTTCTGGCCATTCCAAGCAAAAGTCAACTTCAAGCCCGCAGACCATAATCAAGTACACCATCACGGGTTTTGGTTCCGTATTAGTCAAAGTATTACAAAGCGCCCACGCACAATTGCACTTGTTATGCTGATTGCACTTGCTGCAATCGCGACTAACGCATTTTCGATGAAATACTCCTATAACCTGCTTCACTCATTTCCTAAAGAGATGGGAGCACGTGTAGGCTTTGAACAAATGTCAGGCGCTTTTCCGCCAGGACAGCTGGCTCCCGTTACGGTGCTAGTACAAGCAGCAAATAAACCGGCTAACCCAGAAGAACTGCAGAACCTAGCAAAAAATCTAGGGGTAGTAGAACAAAAGCTTTCCAACCAGAAAGGGGTTTATTCCTTTTCATGGAGCAAAGTACGCGGTACTGCTCCGATTGAAGATCAATTCGCATGGTCTGCAGACGGAACGACATTGACAGGCCAATTAATAATGAATGGAGATCCATATAGTGTTAAATCTATTAATCAACTCACTGAATGGCGTCATGCAAGCGAGGATTGGCTGAAAGCCGCTGATCTGCCTTCATCAGATTTCAAGCTTCATTTTGCAGGGCAAACAGCAGTTCAGGCAGACGTTCAACAGATGAACAACCGCGACACGATGTTTATTTTTGCAGCTATTACCGTCACCTTACTCTTTATGCTTACAGGTCTGACCCGTTCAATCAGCACATCCGTCATCATGGTTGGGACGATGCTGCTATCATATGGAGCGACACTAGGGGCTGGTTGGTATATATTTGAGCAAATACTTGGGCTTGACGCAATCAGTTATCGTCTTCCTGTGTATACGCTGCTCTTTATGGTTGCCCTTGGCATCGACTACAGCATTATGCTTGTGACTCGCATCCGTGAGGAAGCACAGCACTATTCGTGGAAGGATGCTGTGCAGCGAGGGGTATCCAAGACAGGCGGCGTTATTTCTTCCGCCGGCGTTATTCTGGCCGCAACCTTTGGCGTGTTATCCACACAGCCTCTGCAGGAGCTTATGTTATTTGGAGCAACGATGGTATTGGGCATATTGCTGGATACGTTCTTCATTCGCGGTATACTGCTGCCGGCTTTATTTATTGGTTTTGAAGGTTTGTTTACAAGTCGTAGTCAACATAAACAGCACCATCATAATCATCGACACTCATCTTAAGGAGGCATTATTCTTATGAAATTAAAACAACTCTACTATACTTCATTGCTCTATGTCATTCTTGGCCTCATCAGCGGTGTGTTTTATCGAGAATATACCAAATGGAGTGAATTTGACGGTCAGACGCTGCTAAAAGGTGTGCACACGCATATATTAGTACTCGGATTTCTTTTCTTCTTAATTGTGCTGATACTAGGAAAATTGTTTGCCGTCCACGAAGCACGTTCGTTCAAGGCGTGGTACTACGTCTACAATCTAGGGCTGCTGTTCACCATCTCAACGATGGTAGCTCGCGGTATCGGTCAAGTGAACGACCTAACCTTAAACGGGCTTAGCCATGCCGCAGGGCTTGGACACACTATACTTGGAGCAGGACTAATTTGGCTTCTCATTTTACTTGGCAAACGAATTAAACAATAGGCACGCCCAAGCTGGGTTTAGGATTAGCAATCACGCCCTGCCAAAAAGGCGGGGTTCCAAAAAGTCAAACTCGAAATTTCTAACCCCCAGTTTATTATACAGGTTGGCATGAAAAAGAACCTCTACCTCCACACTCATACGTGGATTTGGAGGTTCTTTCGCCAATTTATTGGGATTCGTTAATTTGGATGCACCCTTTTTGGGACAACCCCTTTTAACCTTGATGCCTGTGCATAACGAATGATTCACTTATCATTCACAGTCCTTAAGTGCACATACACTCAAATGTCTACAAGTTCAACACGCTAAACTCATTTATTAATGTGTAAATGCCATTGGAAACTGTTGAACGATTCCACTCGTCATCATATCGGCCATTTCAAGCGCTTGTAGTTGTATTTGATCACCTATTGCTATGTTTTCAGCATATTTCCCGGCAAGCCGGGAAGAGACTTCACTGCTCAGCAGATCCAAATGTTCGTAAAGCATTTTCCTCCATTCTTCTTTAGACCAATACGGATTAATGGTCCCGAGGAATTCAGCAATATCATCTGCATTCGCATACCACCGCTGCTTAGCATCAGCCGCGGCTGAGGTGTTGTCGGCTTGTAAAGCCTTTACAAGCTCAGCCGCAATCGTTAAATGCTCTCGAAACAACTCCGCAAATTTATTAGCAGCAGCTGGTCCATACAAAGGCTTAAGCGCAGCTGCAAAATCATCGGGGTTACGAAGGAGCCTTGCAATCGTTTCTTTTTCATCCGGCTGTCTACCAACGATACTGTTTACCGCCAATCTTGTCCAGTACACATGCTGCTCCCATAAGGCTCGTAATTGTTGGTTCAACACCACACTCGTTGGTGTCCAAGCAAGAGGAACCTGCCTGAAGTCATAATGGTAATATCTCGGATAGTAGTAATACATATCGAGTCATTAGCTCCTTTACCTCATTTTGTACAGTATATAGACGAAGTGCCTATTACGTGCAAAAAATGAAGCGAACCAACTCATGCAGTTACCCTAAAACCTATTCATATTGATTCGTTATGGATTTTCCAATTCTAAATAAAACAGGGATCAACCCTACCAGCAATACTGCTACTAAAAGCGTCGAGAAAATCACTTCAGTAAGTGTTATTTCGTTACTCTTAATAAATCGATATAAAATAAAACCGTTTATTGGAATATTCAAGAGAATACCCGTTAACAATCCTGGAGCGTATCTTTTTTGCAGGATGGTTACAAGCAAGTGTGGGAAAATCGCATTCAAAAGCATCGAGCCTAGAAAACCGGAAAGAATATACTTAGCCAGCAAGGAGTCTGGATTATATAGATAAAAAAAGGCAGAAAGATAGGCCAAAGCAGTGATACAAATGACTGCAAAGTGAAATTCATTTTTCCCCACAGGTTTATGATATTTTGAAGCATCATTCGACCATGCTGGCAGCCATATTGCTTCTTCTAAATTATGCAGTGTTATAGCAAATAAAAATAAAATGATGAGTACTTCCATTAAAATTACCCTCCTCTTCACTTATTTCGCGACCATTTCTTCTCAATGAAAACGTCAATCTTTTGTTACATTCCTGAATTGTCTAACCTAATACAAAGAAAATAGCCTCGGCAGAACCGAGGCTTTTGAATTGCAGCAAGCTGCTGCACAATCAGTATTCATTCATACAGGATTAGATTTCTTTGAAATGAAGTACAAATCCTATTCTTCCTGCATTTTCAACGTCGCATGTATAGACCACGTTATCTAGAGAAACAACAGCCGGCATCGTGTACTCAACAAATTCGTAGGTTACTTGTTCCTTTTTACAATAGCGTTCAATTTCATCTAAAAACTCTTGTTTATTGGCAGGAACTTTTTCCAGTTCAACTGTGAATCCTTTTTTCAACAGCTTCTTGACAAGATCTTTCATCATAGCTCCCACTCTCATCTTTGATGACTACTGATCATTTTATTATACCATAATCGTTAATTATTTCTAACTACAATGACCAGCTCTGGAAGTTAATTTTCCCTATAAACTTATAGTTTGAAATCGATTACACTACATTAGCCAAATAGGCAGGTCAGTGCAGGTACGCCAGAGAAGAGTAACGTATACCCATATAATTTCTGAACTGAACTCAGAGGTGCAGGCAATGAATAAATAGCTTTTGGCTATATGACGGAGCTCGGTTACAGCACGGTTTTATGGTAAGCATTATTGAATACCCATCTATCAAAATAAAGTGTAAAGATTTTCACTGGTGCTGTACGGAGGTCAAACTCTGTTCAAACATGTCTATAATGGCGAGAAACCGTTCAGCTTCACGATACACATGATCAGCGAGTAAAGGATGAATGATACTTTTGATACGACAAGCTTCAATTAAATCTCTAGCTGTTTTTTTGAAATCACGCAGCGATGCCACAGAGACACGATTCTGATCCAAGAATTGGTCCAGTAATGGTATCGTTTGAGATTGTGGCCGCATGGAATCCAAGTCTCTTGCTTGAAATAGAAGCTCGTCAAAATCATGACTAAAATTGCGAGCTTGCTCAACTAACTGTCGTTCAGAAGGATCAAGCAAGTGTCCAATAAATTTGGCATGATCCGCCATAATCCTTAAGAAAAATACATTTTCATCTATAATCGCATCAGGTAATGGCTCTAGCCTGCCATTATTAAGCTGTTCCAGACGGTTTCTAAAATAGTTTGCTTCTCTGCTTGTATGGTCAATAAGTAATGGGAAGTTATTGGCTCCTGGCATCTGGCAACTGAGCACTAAGCCTAATACTCTCCGTTTAAATGCCCATATGTGGGATGCAGCAGAATACACTTCGATGTTGAATCGACGAATCTGTTCTGGATCTGTCTCTACTGTAAATTCGTGTGATTTTCTTTCGATCCCTTCGAATATTGCGTAGAATTGATTAGCTTCATGTATGAGCTGAGTATCTTCACATCTAAACCCCAACTTGAGAAATAGTGAATGTTCTTTCATGATTCGCGACCAAAACCGAACCTCATCCAATGAGTGTGCCACAAACGCATTCGACAACAAGCGCCACCCCCTCCATAAATAAAAACGATGTTCAATAATAAAATGTATTCAATTATATTCTCCGGTATGTTAAGGTGCACGCTCGTCCACACTATCGAATTTGGTATCGTCTGTGGCTAACTCTCAGTCTACCTTCACCTTATTGCGCTAATGACAAAATCTAACGCCTGCTGGAAAGTCATATGTGGTTACTGCTATAAATTAAAACGTTTAGAAACTTTCTTCATTGCTTCCGCTTTAACATAAAAAGACGCCTCCCAACGAGTTAATTCCAACGAAATTAACCGTCCAAAGACGTAATTCACAACCCGTTTCAGCCTGATTATAGGTTGGGTACATTCCATTTCCACTAATATCTTTTACTTCAAAATTCTATTTAGAGGGCACAAGGATAATTCCGTCCATATACCATATTTGAGAACTAGTGATTTCCGTTATCATCGGAATTACAACGTAAGAACCATTAGCTTTTTTCCCAATAGACCAAAGCCTGTGACTTATCAAGACTAATAAGTAAGATTGACATTTTGTCGCCTACATCAAGATTCTTTCTTCTCTCTTCACTATAAATGTCTTCTAGGAAACGGCTTTCATTTTGAACTTTTGAGTATCCAATTCGACACACCTGTCCCTTTTTTCTACGTAAAAGTCCCCTCCAAGTTTACTCATTTCCTCATGTTAACACACAAGGTTTTATATGAGTGTCTACTTAAAGGGGATCATACCACTCGGATTGACTAGAAGGTGTATTTACAATAACAAAGTACCAATAAATTGTATAAAAGATACATATACTATTAACAATAAACTAATAGTTATAGCTAGCATCGACTGGAAAAAAGTGTTCATATTAACTACGTTTATTAAACTAACAAATCCAGCAATAAAGGAAAGGCACGATAATAAGAAAACTAATACTAAGGGATTAATATGGATAATACTCATGATTAGCCTATATTCGCAAGAAGATAGCATTAACACAAAACATAATATACTCAACATGGTTAATACCAACGACCATTTTATTTTTTTGCACACATGCATGAGATTTACTTCACCATTTCTGATCAGAGATGTCCACTGACTTATTACTTTCATCCCCAATAATGAGCCAAGTAACTCAACTGTTGTTGATAGGTTATTTTTCTCACTATCTCATTATTCACTATATAACGATGCAATGCTTGTGTATCTGACTGACCAAGGCTCGATGCTGGGCTTACACCAACTGTAGGTGTCGCAAAGACTTCGTTGGAATGACTACTTTCTCCGCCTTTACCACTAGCTGTTACTACATAGTAATAAGTAGTATCATTTATGAGATTCATGTCAACAAAACCATATGTGCTTCCTGTCACGGTTGCAATTGTCGTATAGGGACCACCAGCTGTGCTGCCCCGCTTAATATGATATTGTGATGCATCGTTAACCAATTGCCAAATCAACGTCACAGTTGAGTCTCCTGCTGATGCTATCAGGTTGGTTGGTGCTGGAGTTGGTGGAAATTCTTGTTTTGGGGTGGCGTACGCTTCGTTGGAATTTCCGCTTTCACCACCTGGGCCATTAGCCGTGACTACATAGTAATAAGTTGTATTGTTTGCAACACCGGCATCCAAATAACTATAAGTGTTTCCTGTAACCGTGCTTATTGTCGTATACGGACCGCCTGATTTGTTGGCACGCTTAATATGATATTGTGATGTATTGTTGACCAATTGCCAATTTAGCGTAACCTTTGTATCTCCTGCTGTCGCTTTTAGATTAGATGGCTTAGGAGTTGGTGGAACTTGATCATATCCAAATACATTCCACTCAATTACGAGATCCGTTTTCGATGGTTTTAACACAACCATACTCACGTTTTTTATGGGATTCGGTAGCGTTTGTACGCCATCTTTTATGATCGAGTTGAACGTATACAACAAATTGTTGTTAGTATCATAAAAATGGATACTGGATTTTGGTTCTTCGCTATTAATGATGACGGACGTGATTTCTTTTGGAGAGTTGAACGTATACCAAGCTAAGTTATTCGTTTCAATTCGAGTGTAGGTGGCCACATTATTATCTGTGATCGCTCTCGTGGTTGTTCTTGGATTTGAAATGGATGTACCTATATTTAGCGTTGCCCCATCCAACAAACCACCTGTGTACTTGGTCACATTTGGTTTTATTGCTGCTTGAGGCGAGTCTGCGCTTAGACCCGCTTCATTCCCTGACGAGACAACATAATAATAAGTTGTGCCATTGGTTACGGCTCTATCTGTATAGGTAGTGCCTGTAATATTGGAGGCAAGCACAGCGTATGGGCCGCCAGACGATGTCGAGCGTTTGACCGTGTAGAATTTAGCCCCTGTAAGATCCCAATCAAAAGTGACAAGCTTATCCCTAGCTTGAATCCAGTTAATCTTAGTTGGTGCTGGGGGGGCCGAGGCTGTCGTAAAGACATTCCACTCGATTACAAGATCTGTTTTTGATGGTTTTAACACAACCGTACTCACATTTTTTACTGGATTGGGCAGCGTTTGTACGCCATCTTTTATGATCGAGTTGTACGTATACAGCAAATTGTTGTTACGATCATAGAAATTAATACTGGATTTTGGCTCTTCGCTATTAATGATGACGGATGTGATTTCCTTTGGGGAGTTGAACGTATACCAAGCTAAGTTATTCGTTTCAATTCGAGTATAGGTGGCCACATTATTATCTGTGATCGCTCTCGTGGTTGTTGTGGGAGTTGAAATAGAAGCACCAACGTTTAACGTAGCTCCATCTAATAAGCCGCCTGTGTACTTGGTCGCACTTGGTTTGATTATTGCTTGAGGAGAGTCTGCGCTTTGGCCTGCTTCATTCCCTGCTGAGACAACATAATAATAAGTTGTGCCATTGGTTACGGCTCTGTCCGTATAGGAAGTACCGTTAATAGAAGCAAGAATCGCAAACGGACCGCCAGGGGATGCTGATCGTTTGACCGTGTAGTGTTCAGCACCTGTATTATTCCAATCAAAAGTTACAATTTTATCTCCACCCTGTATCCAATTAATCTTGGTTGGGGATGGCGGGGCCGAAGCAGTCTTAAAGACATTCCATTCGAATACGAAATCCGTTTTCGATGGCTTTATCACAACCATCGTCACATTTTTCACTGGGGTAGGGAGCGTTTGTATACCATCATTTATGACTGAGTTGTATGTATACAGGAGATTATTATTGCTGTCATAGAAATTCATACTATACTTTGCATCTTCGCTTTTAAGGATAACTGAGGTGATTTCTTGTGGAGAATTGAACGTGTACCACGCTAAGTTATTTAATTCTATTCGAGCATAGGTAGTTGCATTATTATCCGTCATCTGGGTAACACCGGTGCCAGTCGGTTGACCGATTTTTTTACCGAATTGAATAACTGCCCCGTCTAACAGGCCTCCTGTGTACTTACTTGGCGTTGCATGCACAGGACTGATATTGACTACTGTCAAAAATAATACAAGCGTCATCACTATACCCAAGATTCTTTTCAACAATTTTCCCTCCCAAAATTCTCATTCCAATCACTATACACAAATATCCATTATTTATGTAACAATGACTTGGTAATAATCAAAATAACACACCTCTTTTAGCAAGTCTATGGACAAAACATTTAAATTCCACACGTGCTATTGAATTCTTTCTACCCACCTTATTTTGTTATACCTTTGCTCAGTTTTTGACTGTGAAATAGCGCTAAAATCACTTCCTCCAGCTCCTAATCAAATATAACGAACCCTTCATAGATAAACCCCTCACTTAGCTTGATGGGCCGTCGCTTAGCAAAAAATGTTCCAGGCATTTTTCTATTTTTTCAATTGAATGTATAGAGAATTTCTTATTTTTATAACTTATAACGCCCTCATTTATGCACTCAGCTATCGAACGATTTAAGCTTCGAATTGGTGCACAGATCTCACTTGATAAAATCTGTTTTGTAAGGTTATGTAAATCACCGACTTTATAGTGATTATGAATACTTAATAAAATACGATCTTTAACGGTTAGCAGTGATAATTTTGCCGACGTATCTGAACTTAATATTAATTTTGAAGCAAGTTGTTTAATGATGTACAAATTAAAGTTAAAATCCATTTTCATCCACTCATAAACCTTTGTTTTATGGATAGCTATCGTTTCACAATTTTGTTTTGCAATAACACTGAGCGTTTTAATGTTTTCATTAAAAATTTCGATCTCCCCAAAACAACTATAGGAGTCATAGATATATAGCGAGAGCATCGTTCCCTCATAACTTTGTCTATACACCTCTGCTACCCCTGCGGTAAGAATATAAAGGTAATCATTTTGCTCATGAGGGTGAATAATAAGACTGCCTTTTTTGTGTTTTCTATACATAAAATGTTTCGTAATAAGCGTTGGGGCATCATTTACAATAGCTTTAAAATCCATATTTCCACCTTCTTTTTACTTTTGGTCATTTGACCTATTTTCATTATAAATTGAAATATATAATAAGGCCAAATAAGAAGTGGAGGTCTTGTTATGAGAAAAATAATTATTGATACAGATACGGGTAGTGATGATGCTGTCGCGTTAATGATGGCATTAAAATCAACTGATCTTCAAGTTGAAGCCATAACAACAGTTTGTGGTAATGTCCCTATTGAATTAGCAACAAAAAATGCACTAATGACGATCGAAGTCACTAATGGTCAAAAGCCGCCACTTTATGTTGGAGCAGCTAGACCACTTATGCGTGATTTAGTTACGGCTGTAAATGTTCATGGTGAAGATGGAATGGGGGATTGTAACTTAATCCATCCTACCTCTTATCCAGAAGAAAAGCATGCCGTAGACGCTATCCTTGACATTATTGAGAGTAATCCTGGTGAAATCGAAATTTTAACTATCGGTCCTGTTACAAATATTGCCCTTGCTATTTTAAAAGCACCAGAAACGATGAACATGGTTAAACATATATACACTATGGGCACTTCTGGCTTTGGACCTGGAAACACTACACCTGTCGCTGAATTTAATGTCTACGTTGATGCAGAGGCCTATAAGATTATGCTCAACTCAGGCATACCTACTACGATTATTGGATTTGATGTATGTCTAGGAGAAGCTGCTTTAAACAAGGACGATATGGATGTATTACTATCAAGTGGTAAGGAAGAAGCAGCGTTTTCCGTTCATTGTAACCGCTCCTTGCTCGAATATAATTTACAAAGAAGTAATGAGCATATTGTTGATTTACCAGATGCTGTGGCAATGGGCGTTTTATTATGGAATGATATCGTTCTTGAAGACAAGTTATGTTACTGCTATGTATGTACCACAGAAGAAGCAGCCTATGGACAAGTTATAGTTAATGACGGTAGTAAGCTTGCCATTTCTGATGGCTATGCAGGTCATGCTCCTAATGCAACAGTCTGCAAAACCATGGATAATCAACTATTCAAGAAACGGATGATCGAATTATTGGTAAGTTAACATGAAGAGGTGCTTAGATGAGATTTCTAAATTTTGGATCATTAAATCTAGATAAAGTGTATACCGTGCCTCACTTTGTTACTGGAGGAGAAACGTTATCATCAGTTTACTATGCTGAATATGCTGGTGGAAAAGGGTTAAACCAATCAATAGCCCTTGCCAGATCTGGTTCACAGACTTTTCATGCAGGTAAAATTGGGAGCGATGGTCTGTTTCTTAAAAACGAGTTAGCATCCGAAGGCGTTCATGTTGAGGGAATATATGAAAACGGCCTCATAACGGGGCATGCCATTATTCAAGTGGCTTCAACAGCTGAAAATTGTATTTTACTGTATGGTGGAGCGAATAAAGAAATAACTAGTACACAAATGGATAAAGTGATAGAGAACTTTGATTCGGGTGATTTCCTAGTTCTACAAAACGAAATAAATGATATAGACTACCTAATTAGTGCCGCTCATAAAAAAGGGTTAACCATTGTGCTTAATCCCTCACCAATGAGTGAGTCTATTAGGAACTTAGATTTTTCTAAAATTGATTATCTAATCCTAAACGAAATAGAAGGGCATGTTATTAGTGGGGAAAAGTCACCAAGCCGAATACTCGACTATTTGCTTTCACACTATAACCATTTAAAAATTGTGTTAACTTTGGGCGCACACGGTGCCGTATATAAAGACAATACACAAGAATACAGACAAGAAGCTTATCATGTTAAAGTAGTAGATACAACGGCAGCAGGCGACACTTTCTTGGGTTATTTCCTTAGCATCGTTTCCCAAAAATCTGATGTTAAACTCGCACTACGTGTTGCCACAAAAGCGGCTTCATTGGCCGTATCCCAAAAAGGTTCATCTTCTTCGATCCCTTTTTTAGCAGAAGTAATCGGCTAATAAGTTCAAATTTGTTATCCCTGCACACTTACATGATTATAACCAGGGGGATATATGACTAACTAAACCAGCTAACTTATGGAACATAAAAGCTCTATTTGAAGTGCCTGATGAGGTATTTATGGCTGTACAATTAACTGAAGGTTCTCTTGAAAATGTTCAAGGTGTCGTCCGTTATTCAAAAGTATTTTTCGAGTAAATGCAATTCGTATGTCTAGGCTATAAAAGTAAACGAGGCAGTCTCCGTAAAATTAATCATTTTACTGGGACTGCCTTTGTTTTTGTTTGTTAATTTATGCCCTGTGATTCCCATTATAAGAGCTTATATATCGATTACTAGCTGCACCTAGGCCAAATATAAAGAGCAGAACGGTTGAACCAACCAATATGAACAACGGAGTAGTCCAACTATTCGTCACATCGTGTAGAAATCCGAAAAATAGGGGACCCGTTGCTGCTAGCAAATACCCGACTGATTGAGCCATTCCAGACAATTCGGCAGCTTCGTGGGCATTTTCTGTCCGCAAACTGAAAAACATCATCGCTAGCCCAAAAGCAATGCCGCCCCCGCTCCCTATGAGCATAATCCATAACACGATCAAATTAGAACTTCCATAAAGTAATCCAAGAGTTCCCATTAAAAATAGCATAAACATAGTGACTACGAGCAGACGTTGATTGGACATCCGCTCAGAAATAACAGGAATAATAAAAGTAAAGGGCAGCAAGGATAATTGCAAAATGGACAGTACCCAGCCCGATTGATCAGAACCAATTCCCTGGCTTTTTAAAATTTCAGGTAACCACGTAATAAGTACATAAAAAATCATAGACTGCAATCCCATAAACAACGTTACTTGCCATGCTAAAGGAGAACGCCACATATTTACCTGCTGATTGTCATTAACCTCTTCCCTGTCAGATTTCCGTCCACTACGTCGTTTCATTTGAGGTAGCCATACTAAAATGGAAATGAAAGATAAAATACCCCACAGACCTAATGCCCCCTGCCATCCATACCCCAGTCCGATCGCAATCGGAATACTAATACCAGAAGCTATGGCTCCCATTAAGTTACTAGAGATAGTATACACCCCTGTCATCGTACCTATGCGATTGGGAAATTGTTGTTTAATAAGACTAGGCAGCAATACATTTAAAACGGCAATAGCTATTCCAATAATAGAAGTGCCTACAAACAAATAAGCAACTCCTGCTAAAGAGCGTAAAATAATCCCTATTGTGAGAACAACAAGGGCTGCCAAGAGTACAACTTCTATACCAAACTTCCTTCCTAATTTAGGTGCAAAGGGCGAAAAAAATGCAAAGGCTAATAGAGGAATGGTGCTAATCATTCCAGCTACAGCATTGGACATATTTAAATGATCCCGAATAAGACCCACTAATGGCCCTACTGAGGTTATAGCCGCACGTTGATTAATGGCAACAAAAATAACGGCCGCAACCATTAGCCACGGCACGGATTGACTGACTACCTTTGAAATTGATTTTTGATCCGTTTTGCTAAATTGATTTAATACCTTCACGAGGCAGCCTCCTTCAACATACACTTTTTAATGAATTTATAGTCTTGTACTTGTATAGCAGCATCTAATCGTACAAGTGATTACTTTGCCCACTCCGCACCTCTTTTAGTATATTATAATATATTTAATTACAATAAAGTATACTATAATATATAATTTTGAGTTCGTCTATTCCTTTTTAAACTTTGTGACGTAACGTTAACGCTTCCGTCGGATCAAAAAAACAAGGAATAACTCTCTCTCCCCGCTAGGGATAATAAAGAGTTATTCCTTGTTTTTTGAACATCTATAGGATCAAAATACCCTTATATTACAGGTTGTATTTTAACAATATATGGAGAACTGCAACGTCATTAGCGTTATTTATATACGAATGTGTGCTATCTGCACGAAAACTAATAGAATCATATTGGTTTAATGTATATAAGGTCTCATTCACTTTTATTGATACTGCCCCTGTCATCACGGTCGTAAATTCCACCGTGTTAGGATGGTGCTTTTCTGTTTGGTATGAGCTGTTTGGTTGGATGTAGGCACGGAACATCTCCATCTCATCACTAGTATTTTGAAAAATCGGCTCAAATACACAAGTAGGTTGATCCCCTGGAATTTTTAATCCAACCCCTGCTTGAGATATGTTAACACTGCTTTTTGTTGAAAATAATGCCATCAGAGGGATAGATAATCCTTTTGAAATTTTCCACAACATGCCCAGTGTTGGATTTGTTTCTCCACGTTCTATGTTACCTAATGTTAGTTTGCTCACTCCTGCTAATTCAGATAACTCTTCAAGACTTAATTTTTTTTCTTTCCGATACTTTTTCATTATTGCACCAAGTTGTAAAACAACTTGTTTTGGATCATCGATATCCATTTGATTTATTACCCCCGTTATAAATCTATATAATAATTTATTATAATATATATTATTACCAAAAAAGAGCAATATACCATACTTGCGCTGCTAACAACAACTAACGCCTGTTGGTATGGAAAATCGTAGGTATTGCTATAAATTAGAATGACTACACTTGCATCGCTGTTTCTGCTGCAACATAAATAAAACGCCTCCACACGAGTTAATTTCAACGAAATTAACCGTCCAGAGACGTAATTCACAAACCATGTTGATGTGATTATGGTTACACTTATAAGTAAATTAAGTATAATCCATTTTCAACCGAACCCGAAATTACGAAATACCCATTCGTATAGCTAGCAAGCTATTGAGGAATTGGGATCACCAGGTCCTATACCCGCTTCAGTACAATGCTTAGTCGTCGCACTTCTCCGCTTTACCTTCAGATACTGCCGTACGGAACGAAGAACCGCAGCCGCATGTCGCCACTGCATTTGGGTTCTCAATGGTAAATCCTCCAGACATGCCGGATTCCTTATAATCAATCTCCAAGCCGGTCAGATGCGGAATGCTCTCTTTATCCACAACGACCTTCATGCCATGAGACTCCAAATGAACGTCATCACCCGTCTCCTCATCGTCAAAGCCCATCCCGTAAGAGAAACCGCTGCAACCGCCCGGACGAACGCCGACACGCAAGAACATATTCGGGTTCTCTTCTTGTTCTAACATTTCCTTTATCTTCTCAATCGCCAATTCGCTAATTGTGATCATGATAACATCCCTCCTTCTATTTCTAAGTATAACCATCCTCTTCTGAACGCACAAGTGAACATGACGGTTGGAAAATGATGTCGAATGTCTCTCCCAGACATATTGCCCCCTTTTAAAGGCAAGGGTATAATGGAACTGACATAATATTAATGCTGTTATCTTTAATAATGTGATTCGTTTCACTGCAACCTCCGACGGAAGCATCCGCCGCGGAGTTTTTTTTCGGCATTTCGCCCTACAAGGTATGGATGAAGATACATGTCAAGGTGTAGTGTGACCACAAGCTTGAGCTAACATCATTCGTTCGTGGCAAGAAATGAAAGTGAAGGAGGTACGTCGATGACGACAGCATGGACACGTCATGCGGATGCCCGCATGGCTGATATTGCCGACAAAGTTGAACGTGGAGAACGTCTCACTTTGGAAGATGGCGTATATTTGTACCAATCAGATGACATTTTGACAATAGGTCAATTGGCCAACTTGGTCAATATGCGCAAGAACGGTAAAAATGTTTATTTTATCGAAAACATGTCCCTTTATTTTACCAACGTTTGCGAGGCACGTTGTGCTTTCTGTAATTTCCGTAAAGATGAGGGTGAGGATGGGGCATACACCTTGTCTGGTGATGAAATGATTGCTTATGTAGATCAACATATTCACCCTGGTGTACAAGAGTTCCACATCGTTGGTGGGCATAATCCTAATGTGCCGTTTCAATATTATGTTGATTCACTGCGCGCGCTGAATGAACGTTATCCGAACGTTACACTGAAAGCATATACTGCAGCAGAAATCGACTTTTTTACCCGCATCAGTGGATTAAGCATTGAAGAGGTGCTGCATCAATTAAGAGCAGCTGGTTTGCAGTCGCTTACTGGCGGCGGCGCCGAAATCTTATCTGATGAATACCGCAAAAAGATGCGTGTCGAGAAGGCGGGCGTTGAACGCTACCTGGAAGTTCACCGGACTGCGCACAATCTTGGCATGCAGACACATACCACGATGCTGTATGGCGCCATCGAATCCCATGAGGATCGCATACGCCACATGATGAGCGTTCGTGAGCTGCAGGATGAGACCAACGGTTTCCTGGTATTCATTCCGTTATCCATGCAGCCGAAGAGCCCTAAGGCCAGCATCAAGCGCCGCAATTCAGCCTACGAGGACCTGAAAACCATCGCGATCAGCCGCCTCATGCTGGACAACATCCAGCATATTAAAGCGTATTTTATTAATATCGGCACACAATTGACCCAGCTCGCCTTAACGTATGGTGCGTCTGATGTTCATGGTACCTTAGTTAAGGAACGTATCAGCCATGCGGCGGGTGCACTCACTCCAGAAGGACTGACTCGTGATGAGCTAGTCTGGCTGATCAAAGGTGCTGGACGTACTGCGATAGAACGAGACACGTTTTATAATCCGATTAAAATTTATGAATAAGCAGTTGATCCAACTTGAATATGGTTAATGATTTATCGTTACATTTAAATACAGATTGAGATAAATAGAAGACAAGCTATCCAGTGTGTCATACACCTTAGCTGCGACAAACGGAAATGCGAGTGGAGCCGTACTCTTTACAAGTCCGGATGGAATGGACAATTTTTTATTTCGGCATCATGGGAGGAAATCCGATAATGAAACGTTTTGTTGTATGTGGTGGAGGATACGGCGGTCTTGCTCTAATCGAACGACTGTTAGGAGGTGGGCTTCCTACAGACGTGGAAATCGTGTTGATTGATCGCATGCCTTACCAAGGTTTAAAGACGGAATACTACGCTTTAGCCGCGGGCGCTGTATCTGATATCGACATTCGAGTGGCATTCCCTAAGGACCCTCGCGTTCACATTCGATATGGCGACATCACACGCATCGACTTGGAAGCCAAGCTTGTCTATTTACATGAGGATGAACCACTATCTTACGATCAACTTGCCATAGCGCTCGGTTGTACAGACCGTTATCACGGCATACCAGGCACTGAACAATATGGCAACAGCATTCAATCGCTATCAAGCACCAGAAAGACGTACCAACTTTTAAACGACGTGAAGCCCTACGGTCAAATTAGCATCGTTGGCGGTGGCTTAAGTGGAGTTGAGATGGCTGCGGAGCTGCGTGAAAGCCGTCCAGATTTGAATATTCGTATTCTGGATCGAGGTTCAAGAGTACTGTCGCCATTTCCAGAGAAGCTGTCGCAATTCGTGTCAGGCTGGTTTACTGAGCATGATGTAGAGCTTCGTTCTTACATTAACGTAGCACGCCTTGAACAAGGTGTCATTTATAACAAACGCGATCACGATGTGGAAGAAATCGATTCAGCAGTTACCGTCTGGACAGCTGGGATTCAGCCCGTACAAGTTGTACAGGATCTTAATGTCCAGAAGGACCCGCAAGGCCGCGTTAAGATTAACGAATATCATCAGATTCCGGAGTATCCTGAAGTTTACGTGGTAGGCGACTGTGCTAGCTTGCCCTACTCACCTAGCGCCCAGGCAGCCGGAGCTCAAGGCGAACAAATTGCCGATGTCGCCCTGGCCTTATGGAAAGGCGAAACCCCTAAGCTTGGACGTATCAAGCTTAAAGGTGTACTCGGCTCTCTTGGCAAGAAATCCGGATTCGGCATGTTAGGCAAAAGACCGATGGTTGGTTATGTACCACGTGTCATCAAAAGTGGTGTGCTTTGGATATCGAAGCATCACTTTGGATAATAGTCACGATGAACAGCAGAATGGGATCAGTCTGATATCAATCGATATCAAACTGATCCCATTGTTGTACTTCTTCAATCATCTTCATAATGCTATCGTATAAGGCATCTGCTGTCTCGGCAGCAACAATCTCCCCGTTTACATAGGCAAATGGGAAC
This sequence comes from Paenibacillus sp. ACRRX, assembly GCF_022346885.1. Lineage (GTDB taxonomy): Bacteria > Bacillota > Bacilli > Paenibacillales > Paenibacillaceae > Paenibacillus_B. The sequence continues at coordinate 115,398 of NZ_JAKRNK010000011.1, read as the reverse complement.
AGGTAACATTCGCCGCAGTTGCCCAAGCAGCCGTACTCAATGACGTCATACTCGGGGTTCTGCTCCAACCGCTGCATGATGGCATCTGTGCCGTGGTGCATGTTGTTCACGCAGAACTCGATAATCGGTCTCATTGACAATTCCCCCAGTTTTAGCTTGTATCTTTGAATTCGAATAGCTTTATAATATAATAAAAGTAGTCTTGATGAAAGGAGTTGGCACAAATGAGCGAAACTACAGCTAACGGCATGTATGACGAAGTGCTGGAAGTGTTGGATAAACTTCGTCCGTTCTTGCAGCGTGATGGCGGTGACGTTGAATTGGTGGATGTGGAAGACGGCATCGTTAAGCTTCGCCTGATGGGCGCTTGCGGCAGCTGCCCAAGCTCCACAATCACACTGAAAGCGGGTATCGAACGCGCTTTGGTGGAAGAAGTAGATGGCGTTAAGGAAGTAGTTCAAGTATTCTAATGATGAATGCTTGATCATGGGACTGTCTGACAAGTCAATTTGGCTTGCAGCAGTCCCTTTTCTTATCTTTACAGGAAAAACAGGAGCTGTCCCCAAAGTGTTCGCATGACACAATAACATCCTAATGAGCACATAATAGGACCTCATGGTCCACTGCAAAGTGAGTTCGAGGCCCTTATTCTAAATAAAATACTCAATTTTAAGTGGAGATCATAAAATCAAAATTTGACGTTTGACGCTCCCCCTATGTACGCTGCGCCAGAAGAAGGTCTAACGTATGCTGCAGCAGCGAGTAATCTCCCCAAGTACCATGCCCCGGGATAACAAACTTGGCCTCTTTATAGGTAGTCATTAACTGACGTACAGAATCAGGCCATTGTGCGATATACGCATCATCCGTATTTCCAGGCTTGGTTGCATCCGAGCCTAGCACGACACAACCCCCGAACAAAGTCTTCGTTTGCGGGAGCCATACAACCAAGTTGTCTACTGTATGGCCTGCTCCTGGATAATACGTTTCAAACTCTGTCTCCCCGACTTGGAATTTAGGATTTTCGTCCAATACGCCTGAAGGCTCTGGGTAGCCTTGCTTCAGCGCTAGGCGTGCCGTCAAAGACGAGCTTTGAACTTTAATGCCTTGATCTAACAATGTCTTAATACCACCAATTCGATCCATATGTGCATGAGTGATGACGGCTAGCACTACCTTCTTTTGTATGTGCTGGTTGATCATCGTCATGACTTCCTGCATAAGTGTATCATCCCAAGCTGTGTCCAACAGCACTAAACCTGCTTCGGTGGACACAATCAATCCGTTAGAGGGAACTTTCTGGTCTCCGATGTCTTTATATGTCGTCTGAATCCACAATTTATCGCTGAGCTGCTTTAGTTGAATCGTGTTATCTTTATTGGTGAAGGTTTTGGCAGCAGTGGCTACTGCAACAGACTGTTCAACCTTAATCTCTGTCGTTGTGCCTTTCGGTTTCAGCTGCATGCCTGCTGCTTGAGAACACCCTGCAGCCAACATACTTAATACCAGCACAGCTGCTCCTAATGTTATTCGTTTTCTATCACGTGCATGCTTCTTCATTCTTTTGTCTCTCCTTTATCTCTACGCCTACCTCCTAGTTGTATCTTAGATCTGCCTCACATTCCATAGTAGTTCCCTCACAACTCCATCACAGCATCCCCCTCCTATACAGCCTGAACGATTCGAACTGATTTCGTTATCGATCATTTTTTTGAAATCTATATATTTTTTTAACAATTTACAATTATACTTAAGAGATCTATTAAATATAAAAGCTTACATAAGGAGTGTCCGAACAAAATGAAGCACCAAGCATGTTTAGTGGTTCGTAAAGGCGAACCCTTCTTATCCTATGAAGTAATTCCTTTATCTCAAGAAAATACCGTTATTGGTCGCCATGGATCACAGGGGGAACCTGACATAGCATTTCACAACGCATTTGTGTCGCGCCAGCATGCTTCCGTATTCAAGCGAAATAATCAATACTATATAGCTGACCTGGGCAGCAAGCACGGTACCGAAGTACAGGGAATTGAACTGAGCCCCCATGTTCCTGTGCAGCTAAGCGAGTCGGACTCCATTTTGCTAGCAAAAGGCATGGTAGAACTCGAATTCACACATGTCGTGCCTGATTTCACGCTAGAATTTGAAGCCATCCTTTCTCCTGAAATACCAAAAGTCATGCCATCCTCTGTAGATCATTTTGTGCTAGATGTAGACAGGCAGTTCTGTATGGTACTCGGGCAAGAAGTGAGCTTGTCGGTAAAAGAGTGGGCGTTGTTGGATTTGCTGTATCAACATCGGACGATGTTTGTATCTAATAAAGATATTATGTGCCATGTCTGGCCGGAGCGTCATACCAATGGCGTGTATGATGTCGGACTGGATGAGATCAATTCACTTGTTTACCGTATTCGTAAAAAGCTGAAACAACAAGCCAACATCCGCACGGTACGTGGGAGCGGCTATGTATTGGAAGAAAACAGCGCCTTATGAGAAATGTCTTACTAGAGAGTGCTCTTACGCAGCATAGCGGTATCGTTCCACTCTAAGCAGGATTAACTTTGATGTCACTTTACTTGAAGTCAATCGAACTCTTCACAAGCAAAGGCTATCCCTATTCAAGCGAATAAGGATAGCCTTTGGTTTTTATATGCGGGACATGCTTCCCAGACGAAGTAGCGTTGCAACGTTGCGCGCTGTCCGCTCCATATTAACAGCCGCTTCCCGCAGTGCTTCGTCGATCGTGCATACGCCAGGCACAATCGTAAACAGCATATCAATGCCGTGCTCATGCACAATTTCACTGCCTATACCAAGAGAACCTGCCAGCGCGATAACGGGCACGTCTAATGCTCTCGCTGTCTTGGCTACACCAATCGGAGTCTTGCCAAAGGCAGTCTGACTGTCGATGCGCCCTTCCCCCGTAATAACGAAGTCAGCACCACGCATGCTTCCTGCCAAACCTGTTGCCTCTATCACGATATCCACGCCGCGTTTTAATTCAGCATTCAAGAAGGCAACCACACCAGCGCCAAGACCTCCCGCCGCACCTGCACCTGCCATATCCGCTACTGCTTTGCCCATATCGTTTCGGATTAAGGCAGCAAGATGAGTCAAGTTGGCATCCAATTGCTCAATCATCTCCGGTGTAGCTCCCTTTTGCGGACCAAATACAGCTGAGGCACCTCGTTCCCCAATCAGCGGATTATCCACGTCACAAGCTGCAACAAACGTCATCTTTAACAGCCTTTTATCTGCCTGACTGCAATCGATACTTGCAATCTCGCCCAGCGAACCGCCCCCTGCATCAATTTCCGATCCGTCGTTTCGCAAAAATCGGAATCCTAATGCCTGGGCCATCCCAACGCCGCCGTCGTTTGTTGCGCTGCCCCCAAGTCCAAGCATGATAGTTTGAACGCCCGCGTTCATCGCATGCACAATAAGTTCTCCCGTGCCGCGTGAAGTCGTCTTTAGCGGATTACGCTCTGCTGCAGGCACCAGGCCAATCCCAGAAGCAGCGGCCATTTCAATTATGGCCGTGGTACCATGCCCAAGCACCCCGTAGAATGCGCTTACGGAATTTCCTAACGGACCTGTCACCTCAACTCTCTCGATACGTCCACCTGTCGCATCGACGAGTGACTGGACCGTCCCTTCGCCACCATCTGCCATCGGCACTTTGATAATATCCGCATCAGGAAATACGCTGCGCACTCCTCTTTCAATTGCTTCACAAGCTTCTAACGCAGTCATACTTTCCTTAAATGAATCCGGAGCAATAACAAATTTCATTCTCCTCACTCCCTTGCTCTGCTGTTTCTATTCTATAACGTTCTGTCCAGATGGATCTGAGGTCATGCTTTACAAAAACCAGCCCAACACACCGAATACGAGAGTAGACACAGCGGCAAGCACTAGTCCTACTACTGTCTCATACGGAATCAAGCGCAGACGCTCCTTCATCTGCATGTTAACACTGCCGCCCGTTGCATGGAAGAAGCTGCCGTGCGGCATGTGGTCAAATACAGTCGCCCCGGCATGAATCATCGCTGCCGCACCTAGAGAAGCTACACCTAGCTCCATAATGGTAGAACCAAATACAGAGCTGGCCACAGCCGTGCCGGCAGTCGTGGATGCAGTTGCCAGCGACATCAGTGCACCACTAATTGGTGCTAGCAAATAGGCAGGCAGACCAGAGGCAGTCAAAGCATCAACAATTACATCTTTTAATTGCGAGTTTGCGATAATCCCTGCTAAAGTCCCAGTCCCCAGCAGCATAACAGCTACTCCTGTCATTTTACCGAGCCCAGAGATCGCATATTTGTTCAAATGCTTAAATCGCCCCATAACAAGTGCCCCTGCAATCCCCCCAACCGGGAGTGCTACAATCGGGTCAACTACAATGCCGAATAATGGACGAAGCGCCAACAGGACAATCGCTACGAATGGGGCGAATATGGCGGGTCCAAAACCAGGAAGCTCTTGACCACCTTGATCAACTGCTTCACTGGCCTCTATCATACTTCCTTTATGTGTAAGCTTCTTGGCTATAAAATAAGTTACTAAAAGACCAACAAGAGCCGGGATGATGCCTGCCGCCATAATCGAGGTCAGCGATACATGAAATGCATCTGCTGCTGATATTGCATTGGGATTGGGAGACATAATATTGCCTGCTTTGCCGCCACCTATCATCGCAAGCAGTATGGCCATCTTCGACAATTTAGCACGCTGCGCGATCGCAATGGCAATAGGTGCCACTGTTATAACAGCTACATCGATAAATACTCCAACTGCCGTCAGCACCATTGTTGCAAATGCCAACGCAAGCAGTGCTCGAGTTTCTCCTACTTTCTTAACCAGCGTCTCCGCAATCGTCTTTGCGCCGCCGGATTCGATTAGTACACCTGCAAGCACACCTGCTGCAAGGATTCGCAGCACTGCGGGAATAATGTTTTTTGCACCGTCCATCATCAAATTGACTGTATCCAACATACCAATGCCGCCGACTAATCCACCAACTAAAGCACCAATCATCATGCCATATGCTGGCGGAACTTTACGTAAAATGAGTACAATTGCAACGATTAGTGCCGCCAATGCGCCGATAACGCTTACAGAAGCAGTCATATGTTGTTCCTCCCCAGATGTTGTTATCTGATTATTGCATGTTCCTTCTTAAGTAGGATGAGCTCATACCCCTACTATAATGCTAATTTGTAAGCGCTTCATTGGGCAAAAAATAAATATTCCGGGCTCTCTAGCTCTATTTTTTGTGCAACTGAACAAACCAAAAAGGCCTCCTCTAGGAAGCCCTGCGATAATAACATTGGAATATCCGCTCTCAAGCTACTATTCCATATTCAGTTCCTTAGCTGCATATAACCAGCGTGCATGCATCAGTATATACAAATCAGTGTAATTACGCGGATCTTTGCCTGTTAATTCTGCAATACGCTGTAAGCGATAACGGAGCGTATTACGATGAATGGCCAGACTGGCCGCTATCCTGTTCACTTCACCACTATTCGCGTAGTATACTTCAAATGTCTGCCGCAGCTCACCGCTGCGATCCTCATCGATAAAGTGCTCCCATAACCCGATCAGCGCATCTGTCATCCAATTACGCTTCAGCTTTACCGTTAAGACCTCCAATGGCATATCCACCGCATAATACACGTTATCCTCTGGACGAGTAGCTCTGCCTGCAAACAGCGCGTCCTGAGCGGATTGGAAAGAGGCCATCATCCCCTCAATGCCCACAAAAGGCATGCCTACCGCAATTCGCATCGGAATGACTTGTCTTGCGTTCAGCCATTCCCGAATCTGGCTTATACCTTCGTATATATCACGATTCGGTGTACGCAGGTCACGCTGTTCTTTGAACAAAACGACCTGCTGCGAGTTCCGAATTGCAATCAAGTTAATAGCTGATCGTCCTTCCAGTAGATCGGCTACACGCTTAAGCGTGTCCAGGGAATCCCCAAGCTTCACCTCTGCAAGCTCAATAATACAAGCCGTGTGCAGCACATCCGCATTAAAACCGATACGCTGTGCCTGAGCACGCAGGCTCGGCGTATCCTTCTCCTCAGCACTAATAACCGAAAGCAGGAAATCTGCCCTCATTCGCTTATCCCATTGTGCCTGCTCCAACAAATACATTTGCTCCAAATACATCTCTGCCGTCATTTTTACCAATTCACCGTATTTGGTCACTTCCTTTGGATCACCCGTAATACCGATGACTCCAACAACCTCATCTTGAAACTCAATCACCAGATTTGTACCTGGCAGAACACCCTGCAGTCTGGCCGCACTTGCCTCATCTATCTCGAATCGTCCACGACGCTTGATCGCCAGCAGCGCACCCTCATGTGCCTTGCCAATTCGCATTTTGTCCCCTGATCCAATAATGCGACCGTGTTCATCCATCACATTTACATTATATCCAATGACACCCATCGTACGGCGAACTATATCCTGAGCGAGCTGCTTCGTTATCCCTTTCATGCTGTTATCTCTCCTCTGAATGATGAATCGCCGACGATAGTTACCAAGACAACCCGTTATTGTCCACTATAGCTGCAGCCCTATTGTCATGAGTTATACGAACATGCTTAAATTTATAATTGCTTAGCAATAATAGGACGAATCGGGTCCAACCCACCGGATACATCCATCATATTCCCAGTAATAAAATCAGATTTGTCTTCACACAAAAATTGAATGACACGGGCGATGTCTTCACCTGATCCTGGTCGTCCCCGAGGTGATTCGGTATCGTCACGTCCTGCTACCTCTGCTATCGTGCGCTCTTTATCCTCGCCCCTGATGTCTCCGGGACAAATCATGTTAACTGTAATCCCGTACGGAGCCTCCTCTACCGCGAGTGTCTTTGTGAAAGAGACAAGGCCAACCTTAGAAGCTGCATATACTGCTCGATGAGGCCAAGCTCGCGCTTCTGCGGCGTGCCCGAAGCCATAATGAATGATACGGCCCCATCCTTTCTCACGCATCGATGGTAATACAAGATGGTCTAACAAGATGACACCGGTTAAATTTCCATTTAACAAATACATAATCTCTTCTTCTGAGTATGAAGCAAATCGTTTACGTTCACGTATAAAAGGACCTGCATTATTAATGACGATATCAGGTGCGCGAAGCTCTGATTCCATCGTATATACAAGCCGCTTCACATCATCGATTCGTGATATGTCTGCTTGAACCGCAATGCACTGAACACCCTTTGCTTCTATTTGATACTTTAACTCCAATGCTTGCTCTGTACTATGTACGTAATTCAAGATGATATCACAACCCGTATCGGCCAATGTAAGGGCCGTCATCTTGCCCAGGCCTTTGGCGCTTCCTGTAATAAGCGCGGCCTTCCGCTGTTGTTCCACGTCATGTACCTCCTTCGGCGCTGCAACAGTAATCCTTCTAAAGTATAAAATATTTGCCAAAGGAGAACAACAGACCTAAATTTTAAATTCTATAATTTCCCATTTTATAGCATACATTCAGGCTCTATTCCATACTAGGTTGAACTTTTTACCACCTATTAAACAAAAAAATCCCTGACACCTTTAGTAAGGGTCAGGGTATGATTAGGAGGAAATCTACGGAAAAGTCAGATTAGAACGCCGGAACAATTGCTCCATTGTACTTCTCTTCGATAAATGCTTTTACATCATCCGATTGCAGAGCAGCTACCAGCTTCTTGATACCGTCGCTGTCTTTATTGTCTTCACGGGATGTCAGGATGTTCGCATATGGAGAATCCTTATCTTCCAGGAAGAGCGCATCTTTTGTCGGATTTAATTTTGCTTCAAGCGCATAGTTCGTGTTGATAAGCGCCAGATCCACTTCTTCCAGTACACGTGGGAGCATTGCTGCTTCCAGCTCTTTCACCTGCAAGTTTTTCGGGTTCTCAACGATATCACGTACAGTTGCTGCAAGGCCAGCGCCTTCTTTCAGCTTCACGATGCCTTGTTTCTCAAGCAGCAGCAAAGCACGGCCGCCATTTGTCGCATCGTTAGGGATCGCTACGGTAGCGCCATCTGTTAATTCATCAACAGACTTGATCTTCTTGGAGTATCCACCAAACGGTTCAACGTGAACGTTGCCTACAGATACCAGCTTCAAGCCCGCTTTTTGATTTTGATCATCCATGTAAGGTTTATGTTGGAAGAAGTTCGCATCAAGCTGCTTCTCGTTTAATTGCACATTAGGCTGCACATAGTCCGTAAATTCTTTAATCTCAAGTTCAATACCTTGTTCTTTCAATTTAGGAGCAATATGCTTTAAAATTTCTGCATGTGGAACTGGTGTAGCACCTACAACCAATTTTGTTGTTTCTGCTGCGGAATTCCCACCATTGCTTGCAGTCCCAGCGTTATTCTCTGCAGTCTTGCCGCCGCAAGCGGTCAGCATTGCCACCAGACCAATCAGTGTTAATACGAGTGTAAGTTTTTTGAAATTTTTCATTTTTATTTCTCTCCCTTCCAAAATAAACCCCTGTGATTTGTTGGTGACTGACCTAAGAGGCTGTCATCTATATGAAGCCCGATTGAGCGTGCTTCCTTACTTGCGAGTGTAATGACGAACGAATCGGTCGCCAATCCATTGCAAAATTTGCACCATTATGATCATAACTGCGATCGCAATGATCATAACACTGGTCTCATAACGCTGGTAGCCATATCGAATCGCCAAGTCACCAAGGCCGCCACCGCCTACAAGTCCAGACATTGCTGTGTAGGAAATTAGAGTGACTGCCGTTATGGTCGTACCCGCAATCAAGCCAGGCATTGCTTCTGGCAATAACACTTTGCGTACAATCTGCCAGGTTGAAGCCCCCATCGCTTGCGCTGCCTCGATAACACCACGATCTACTTCGCGAAGTGAAGTTTCGACGAGTCGAGCAAAAAATGGCGCGGCTGCGATGACCAAAGCAGGAATGGCTCCCTTTACACCGATTGTTGTCCCAATCAGCACCTTCGTAAACGGCAATATCGCAATCATCAGAATGACAAATGGAACCGATCTCAACACGTTCACCATAAGCGATAATAAGCTGTACATTACTTTGACAAACCAATGACTGGACTTGCCTGACAAAAATAAGAGAACGCCTAATGGCAGGCCGATGATAAACGTAAACAGTACCGAGAATCCTAGCATATTCAGCGTGTCCGCTGATGCCTGAGACACCTCGCTCCAGTTCACTTCACTGAAGTCAATTCCGAATACCATTACGCAATCACCTCCACATCAAGTCCCTGCTTCACCAAGGCTTCAAGTGCCGTCTGCAAAGTCCTTGCTTCCCCGTCTAGACGAACGACCAACTGCCCATAAGGTGTATCCTTCATACGAGAGATTGTACCTTGCAAAATGGCGAATTCGATGCCAGCCTCAGATAATACGCGGTGCAGAATCGGCTGATAAGTGACGTCGCCCAAATAATTAATCTTAACGACGCGTGAGCTGTCACCAGCCTGAGTCTTAAACGATGTCCATGGCTGCAGCTCTTCATGATGGCTCTCTTCGAGAATAAACTCTTTAGTAACCGGATGCTGCGGCTTCAAAAATACGTCTACTACAGGACCTTGCTCTACAATTTTGCCGCCATGTATAACGCCAACCCGGTCACAGATCGACTGGATAACATGCATTTCATGCGTGATCAGTACAATCGTAATGCCAAGGCTGCGGTTGATTTGCAGCAGCAGCTCCAAGATAGAATTAGTCGTCTGCGGATCAAGCGCAGATGTTGCTTCGTCACACAGCAGCACCTTGGGATCATTGGCAAGCGCCCTTGCAATACCGACTCGCTGCTTCTGCCCACCAGACAATTGAGCCGGATACTTATCACGGTGCTCCTCCAGACCAACCAGTCGAATCAATTCATTGACTTTGGCCTTTACCTTGTCCGCAGGTGTCTTATGCAGGCGCAGCGGAAACGCAATATTGTCGAACACCGTTGCGGATGACAGCAAATTAAAATGCTGAAAGATCATGCCAATCTTGCTGCGCTGCTTCTGCAGCTCTTTGTTTGACAATTCCGTCATTTCAATTCCGTCAATAAGGACGGAACCTGACGTGGGCCGCTCCAGCAAATTAATGCTGCGAAGCAAGGTACTCTTGCCTGCACCGGAATGGCCGATAATACCGAACACTTCACCTGCTGACACATGCAAATCAATATGTTCTAAGGCGAGCATGCCTGCGCTTGATTTGCCCTGCGCAGGATACCGCTTGGATAATTGTTTGATCTCAATCAAAACTTGTGACACCATCCTTCCGACTTACTTTAGGATGCACTTCTTTCCCATTTTAACATCGGGTTAAATCGGGAAGACCACATCATTCCATAAATCTTACCTTGTAATATACAACTTAAACCTGCAACTTTCTAACTTGCATCCCATTATTCAGGATTGACCGCTACATCTGTGTCACTCTCAGCACCATCGCTTTCGATTGCCGAAATCGATGCAGCCTACCTTATATCTCATGGCAAGCCGCATTTAACAGTTAGTGGACACCTCATGCAAGCAGATCTTGTATAAATAACAAGAGCCCCCTCTTGGCAGATGCCAAAAGGGGGCTCTCGAAAATCATATCGCCGGATGGCGCGGATGAGTCGAAGTCTCCCTTTCCTCATCTGCCAAAGCAATCACGCTTTGAAGGAATTAGCACCTTGATCATTATGCAAGCATGCTTGTAGCGATATTCGCTGACATAAGCACTACCGGGCTTGCATAATCGGTTGCCGGGCTTCATCGGGCCTGTCCCTCCGCCTCTCTTGATAAGAAAATGGTTATGAAGTTAATTCAGAGTATATAGCAGGGAATTAACCTTGTCAACATCCATTTATTTGCTTTCGTTACCATTTTTCATACTGAGTAAATGTGTAAATATAGCGATTAAGACCTGACAAACCGCCTCATATCCATCTTTTAGGTCATGGACGTTTGCCTGGATGTTCTCGAGTTTTACTTTATCGTTAAGGCTGCGATGTCGCTGCCACAAGTCATCCTGCATTTCAGCGTTCATATGATGAATTTCTGTATTGCGGCGCTTGCGCAAGCGCTGCAAGGAGTCTTTATGGACGTCCTTCAAATGCATAAGCTCCCTAGTCAATGCAGGTGTCGTATTTAAATAATTCATTTGCCTCAAGACGGTAAAAAACGAAAATCGGTTCTTCACCTTCCCTGTATCAAGCTGCAAAGCCTCATTTAACAAGGTTCCCACCTTATCAAGCACCGAGAACAACCGAATAAAACCATTCTTGTAGAAATAGACATGACGATAGTAATTATCCAGTTCTTCTTCATTCATTTCCTCTTGATATTGCTTCGTAACCTGACTGGCAAACCGATCAGATGCATACATGCTCTGCTCTAACTCATCAAGAGACGTTTTCAAGCCTACCGTCCACACTTCGATCTTGCGCCAATCATGGTGAGGGTCCCCATCTCGTTCCATTACTGCGCGCACCTTTGCCAGATAATGATCCATTGCAGCCATTGCTTCTAATAATTCGCCTGTATCTACACGCGGTGCTTCGCCGAACAGCATTCGGAGCATAACACGCCCTCCATCCACCAATGAAATGACTTTAACCATCTCCCATGTGTTGTTAAGGTAACTCGAAAAGTGGCATCTTAACCAGAAAAGGTTAAGATGCCTGTCCTTCAATGAGCCAACTGGCTCCTATTTGCCTGTGACTCCGTTCGGGAAGTATTGTTTCCAGCGATCATCAACCAGCTTGACAATGTCTTCACGAGGAATTAACTCATCCGGGTATCCAGGCTTCATACGTGCATCTATCACAATTGGCAGCTTGTAGCTTAAATGGTGCTGACGTACTTCCGCCGCCGCATAAATGTCCGAGGCCGGATTAAAGCGCGTGAATACTGCCCACAGAAACGATAATTGACTGCTTGCAATCTGATGGGCGTCGTCCACCAAGAAGATAAGCGGCCATTCCGTGCCCTTCTCTGCCAACCGATGCATAAGCCGCTCCGCAAGCTGCGGCTCTTCTTCGTAAGTTGCACCGGTCATCGTCAAGCAACCGCCGCAGTATGCAGCGATGTCGCGAATCTCTGCGACTTCACCTTCCGTATATTCGCGTGGCAGTTTACGTACAGGATCGCCTACGCCAAGCATAATGCCCTTGCTGCCATGATTCAGCTTATGCCCGGTATAGTCTAGCGTATCATGTGCCGTGTTGTTGATAATGTACAGATCCGTCTCCGGCTTAAATCGTTCCAGTACAGATTCCAGCAGCAGCGGGAAATTCTCAAGATCAACCATCTGATCCGTCAGGAACAGAAACTTCGTTAAGCTGAGCTGTCCCTCACCAAGTATACGGAATCCAGACATGAGCGCTTCGCGGGAATAACTTTCCCGCACGACTGCCGCGGCCATCGAGTGGACACCAGTCTCTGCATACGGATGCACTTTACGCACACTTGGCATGACCATCGGGAACGCAGGAGACAATAAGCGAACTAGATACTCGCCCAAGAAATAGTCTTCTTGGCGCGGCTTTCCTACAATGGTAGCCGGATAAATCGCATCTTTGCGGTGATACATTTGCTTCACGTTTAGCACAGGGAAATCATGCACCCAGGAATAATAGCCATAGTGATCGCCAAAAGGCCCTTCAGGGCGGCGAATATGGGGCGGCACAAAACCTTGAATGACAAAGTCCGCCTCCGCCGGGATACGATGACCCGCAAAGCCGCTGTCTACTACCGGCAAACGTTCTCCTAACACAAATGAAGCCATCAGGAGTTCAGGCAGCTTCTCAGGCAGAGGTGCGATCGCCGAAGCGATTAGGGCAGGTGGGCCACCTACGATAACGGACACCGGAAAATCCTGATTCCGCTTCTCCGCTTCACCATAATGGAAGCCGCCGCCCTTCTGAATCTGCCAATGGACGCCAGTAGTTTGATCGTCATAAATCTGAATGCGGTACATGCCAAGATTATGATCACTCGCGCCGAAGTCAGGATGTTCCGTATATACGAGGGGCAGCGTAATAAAAGGCCCCCCGTCTAGTTGCCAACTGGTCAATGCAGGCAAGCCTTGCAGCGGCTTTTCTGTCTTGCGCACTTGTGTGATTGGGGCTTGATGAGCCGGTACATTTTTGAAGCCAACCTTCAATGCATCCCAAAATAAAGATTTCTGATCCCACAGTTTCTTAGGCGTGGGAGGCATTAATTTATGTATAGCTTCGATGCCCTGTTTCGCAAATTGTTCAGGGCGCGGTCCGAAAGCCATATCCGTACGACGCATCGTGCCAAACAAGTTGGTGACAACAGGAAAAGGACTCCCCTTTACATTGGTAAAGAGCAGTGCTGGTCCCCCTTCTTCAATGACACGGCGGTGTATTTCCGCAATTTCCAGATATGGATCTACCTCCGCTTCAATTACCGCCAAGTCCTGTTCCTGCTTCAACTTGTCCACAAATTGTCGTATGTTAGCAAATGACATGTTAGCCCTCCTTGGACCGCGAATTACGCCGAATCGCATGGCATGTTCTATTCGGTCCTCTATATTCGTTACTAAACATTTTTTTTGAAATAAGTTCAGTTGGTGCTTGGATTCCACATAATCATAAGTATAATCTTTTTTTAATCTAATCCCAAGTTTAGAATTAGGAACATCTATCCGTATCTTCTCTTTCGTCACATGACGACATTGTAAGACAGGCGTAAGTCCCATGCATGGCTCGTCATGTTATCGTTCGGTACAATAAAGACATCAAGCAGCAACCTACCGACAAACATAACCGAGGAGGAACTTACAATGATGAACACAACACGCAGCATGAACAAACTGAAGGCAGCAGCTTCCAGCCAACAGCAGCACTCACAATGGAATCTACGCTGGCTAGCAGCAGCTAAAGCCGCAGCAGCAGTCGTCTTCTTGGGTACTAACGCAGACGAGGAAGTCCACTTCACACCTAAGGGCGCATAAGGAGTACAAATCGATGTTTAGAGTTGTAATTCATAGCAGCCTTATAGTTGTAACCAGACAAAAGCAGACCGAGTGACGTACACAAATCGTGGTACGCGCTGTGGTCTGCTTTTGTGTATGTTTATGTATTGAAGTTCCAATCGTTGATCGTTCAGGTATGCCGACGACTCAAACTATTCCCTCTGCATACTGGCTATCCTTGAGTTGACATACGCTCCAATGAAGACTCCACTTCAGGAAGCTCCCTTAGCTGCCACACTCGTATACTCATATAACATAGAACGCTGAACAAGCCGCAGATAAGAACCGTATGAAGCAAGCTCGTAAATAACAGCGCGTTCATATCTGTAATCGTGAAGACAACTAAAGCACCGCTAACGATCTGCCCTGCGCATAATACCATCGACCAAATACCCAACTGCTGTATCTCCCGATTATCCTTGTGATGGTGATACGCAAAATGTGCCATGATCGCAACTACAACAAATAACAAAGCAGCTGCAATTCGATGCATAAAAGCAATGAGCGTGCCGCCGGTCAGCTCTGGTATAAGCTCGCCATTGCATAGCGGCCAGCCCATGCAGCCGCCTGATGAATCTGTATGTCGGACAAATGCACCTACATAAATAACAATATAGGTATAAAGCAGCGTGAACCATACGCCGTACCGGAATACTTCCTGAACCGGACGAGCAGCTTGATTTCTGTGCGTCACTTGCCCCTGTGCATACTTCCTCATCGCCATGCACATTAGAAACGAAGAGGCAAATGCCAGAAGCGAGAAGCCAAAATGCAGCGCCATTACTGGAGGATTTTGTGTAAACACAACCGCAAGCGCCCCCATAATGGCTTGTACGATGGTGAACAACAGCGTTGACGAAGAATACAACACGGCATCACGCTTGTCCTTCGCCTGTCTCAGTGTAAGAATAAACGTCAACAACACCAGTAGACCTACAATTCCAGTTATAAAACGGTGGGAATATTCAATCATCGATTCTATCGTGTAAGCGGGCACAAATTTGCCGTTGCACAGCGGCCAATCGGTCCCGCAGCCCATTCCTGAGCCCGTCTTCGTCACTAAAGCCCCGTTCAGTACGACGATAAACATGCCAATACATGTCATGTAGGCGAGTCTCTTGAGAGGGATGAACTGGTTAGCCTTCACTCGTTTCACCTGACCCGTTATTCAGTTTGGAACCGCTGTAAATAGAAATCTGTTCCAATTGCTATCATTATACCGAAAAATGGACAATCGTGTAGGGGAAAATTGTGACAAATATAATACCATAACTTTCACAATTCTTGATTGACAAAAAACAAACTCTTAACGCCGTGACACAGCATTAAGAGTTTGCCTTCAATTCCGATTGTGCATTATACGGCTTCAGATACAGCTACAGCACGTTCTACGAATTGTTCAATCTCCGGTTGTGTCTTGCGAAGCTTGTTCACAAAACGAATCGTTTCTTTGCCGCCTTTAAAAGCTACAAAGCTTGGAATCCCCAAGATGTTATACTTCTGTGCAATCTCTTCAAATGCCTCCGCATCTACCTCGATAAACGTAACTTCGTTAAACTTTTGCTCTACTTCTGGCATAAATGGATCAATAAAGTGACAATCCGAACACCAGCTTGTCTTAAATACAGCAATCGTCGGATGCGACTCCGCAATCAGCGCTGAAAAGCGTTCAACCGATTGTATTTTTTCCATGGATAATCACCTCCTTACTATGTTCAATCTAACATAAATCAAATGCTGAATTGTTGTCAAACCATCTATGGAAGTTATCCCCATTTATTGGGCATACTAATAAAAATTTAATATTTTTAAGGTAAGCGGATTAGAAAGGAGCTGTTCCATGGGCACATCAAAACATATGCAATGGAGGTCGCTCATTAAATTGATTCAGCAGCTGACAGATACGGCTTACGAAGCGATAAGACGCCGAATCGGGGAATTAAGCTCCAAATGGGTCCATTCAGGCCCGCATATACTGGAATGGAATCGGGCGCAGGCGCAGCGTGTGGAAGAGAGGGTTCGATGGCTCGTGACTGAACTGGACAAGCAGCGAGTAGGAGAACAGCGGATTCGCACCGTGAAGTCTACAGCGTTCAGTCGCGAAGAACGTAAAATCATCCAACATATAAACAGAAGTGTACGCAATTTAAATCGGAACAATATCACCCGTACAACTGCCTACGCGCGCATATACCAATCGTATCCAGAATTGCATTGGGCACTGTTGGCACATATGGTATCACGTAATGGCGGCTGGAATATGACAGACTTGCAGGGAGAATGGCTGCCTTCCATTATGGACGGTGAATATCGACATTGGTCCTATCGGGTGTTGGAACGCTGTAATGCTCTTATATTTAGAGATGCCTACCCGCAGTTGATGCTGTATACACTAAGCCGACGGCAAGGGAAAAGCTTGTTTCACTTGCTGCCGGAGTTTGGTGTCTCTTCCTTTATGACACCATTCTGGGAATCGTTCTGGATTCAACCAAATAGCCCACTTCTGACCATTGCCTTAATCATTAATGAGCAGCACGTTATAGAAGGTCGTGTCGTTCAGCACCCCGATTATCAAAAGCATGCCATCCAGCGGATTGAATTCCGGGCACACGGATGGTTGCAAATGAATCAAGTCATATTTCCCATCGGCGTACCGAGCATAGAAGCTCCCTTGTCAGTGGTTGGTTTGACATTGGAGCGTTTTGATAGTCTGCGTGAACGAATTGCTTTTGGCAAGCAATTGTACAGCTTGTTATTTGATATGCCGGAAGTATATGCAGGCGCAACTCGCTTCATGCGCGCGGTTCCCCACACCGGATCACGGGCTGACTACTGGCCGCACCGATTCACGAGTCTTAAGACCGTCAAGGAGTACCAACAGTCTGACTCTTGCCCAGTCCCAGCTTACAGTCCTAGACTGGAAGCAGTATGGCAGGATGATCGCTATGCCCCCATTGAGCCGGGAGACTGGCTCCATAACGATGGTGTTCTGCATGAGTTATATATGGCTGCGACTCCGAAGAATTCAGACATGACGGCTGCTCATGAGCAGATGTGGCTAGAATTAGAAACGCTCGCCCTAGTTGAGGGTCCGTCACCTTAACACTCTAGGCGAAAAAACGATCATAAAATATTCCCATCTTCAAGCTTATAAATACGAAAAAGTGAAAATAAGGGTTGAACCGTTCTTCAAGGTGTGGCACGATCAAGGTATAATTAGGAAACCGACAACGGAATTTGCCGAAGGAGGGTTACCTGAATGCCTGCAACACATCTGCATTTGCACACCGCCCGGTTAATTCTGATACCATGTGTGAGATCGCAAGTTCAAGATGGCGAGATTGAACTTCCTGCGCCTTGGAACGCAACCGTATCTCTCCTCAAATATCCGTTTGGCTCCCACTTTGCTCATTATATGGCCGCGCTTGATGCTGATCCTGACCTGCTAGGCTGGGGGATTTGGTTCGTAATTGCCAAGGATAAGATGAACGTCGTTGGTGACATCGGCTTCAAAGGAGTTCCTAATGAAAAGCGGTCTGTGGAGATCGGTTACGGGCTCCTGCCGAATTATCAAGGCCGCGGCTATGCTACCGAAGCTGTACGTGAACTGGTGAGCTATGCCTGGGGCAGCCACAAGGTTGAGGTTATCGAAGCAGATTGCTTCGATACGAATAGAGCTTCTATTCGTGTGCTGGAGAAGTTGGGATTTGTCCAATGCGAGCATAAGCATGGAATGATTGGCTGGAGACTTAATCCAGTCAATCAAGGTGACAATTAGATTAATATTCAAGCATAGAACCAAGCAGACGCTTGCATTTACAATGCATCCGCTTGGTTCATTATTCGATATACATCGCTGCCTCTAAATGTAACAAGGTACTGCCAGCTTAGTCAGCACCTCCTGCATTCCAGCATCGACCCTCTCTAAAAGCGTAGATTAAATTTTTTAACGTGACCCATCAATTATGGTTGCAACAACACTTATGTTTTTTAATCTTTTGCACAATAATTTTATGAACATGTCGTGAAGATCCACTTACTCGAATAGGTATGCTGGTTCTTCCTGAGATAACGTGGGTGTGTCCATCCGCAATCCGTGTCACTTGCCGGAAACGATGAAAATGACGCGGTCCCTGACCGTTGATTGCTCGCCCCGTTATCCCTGCGTAGGAATGGCGGTGGCCGTCGGCAACACGGGTAATACCGTTAAAGGTATGGCGGTGAGTGCCCCTACCTGGAATAAAGCGATCTGTGAAATTTAGAAAGTTATGACGATGTCCTAGCGTAATAGAAGTACGACCACTCATCCGATGTTGGAAACGGTCCTGACGAATACCGATTTTCTTACTTTGCCTCGATTTTAACTTTTCTAACTTAGCCGGTAATTGGCCCGCTTTTCTATTCTGAGCTTTCACATGCACTCATCCTCTCATCTGATCTATAACCGTAACAGATTATGCGTAACCGGATATTCATGCAACGGGACATTCGACCATATGCCGCCCATCATTTTTGCTTGCTAATACCATGCTTAACGAGGAATTTACTGTCCGTATTTGCTTAGGCATTTTATATTTGACAACATGCTGACTGCAATGTAATTGCAAGTCTTCACCCATCAAGCAGCAGCCATAAGGGATAATCTGTATCCTGCCTTTCATCATTCTGTTTATTACCTTACAAATGTGCATCAAAAAAACCAACCAGACATGAACTGCCCAGTTGGTTTATCGTCAAAAGCATATCAGATTAGCTCTGTGTTATCTGTTTGTGTTAATTACGGGTATCGTTAAATGGCTTCAGGAAATAGTCGCTGAACTTTTGATGTCTGTTCATGTAGCCTTCTATCGTAGGATGGCCTGGTTTCGTGAACGTATAGTAGCTGCTTCCTTCATCCCGACGTACTTGATACCCAGCCAGACGAATGCCGAATACCTTCATCACATCTGAAGAAGCTGCTTCTATGACTTGATCCTCCGTAAACTGGTGGAACATCTTCTCCGTATCGTCGGTCTGTGTCTCATACAGGTCACTCAGTGAAATGTCTAATATTTGCCCTGTACGGTAGTCCACACTGACATCAACATTTCGCTCCTTATTCTCTAACCTGTAGACATCTCTCATTCCATTATCATACCTATCCATTGAACGACGGACAACCTCAAACTTCACGTATTTACCGAGCATATGGTGTACCGCTCGCTCAGCAGCCTCCACGGCTTTCTGGTTCACTTTATCCTCAGGCACTTCATAATAAAGGCTGGTAATTTGATCACCTTTCATTTGAACAATACGCATTCCTTTGCTTTCCAGCAATGTGACGACATCCTGTGAGCCCTTCGTCATTTTCCTCGTAATCTTTTGCGCTTGCAGCGCCAGTTCTTGCTCACTAAGACCCGTTTCCGCTTCAATAATCCGCTTGCTCGCCGGGTCCAAATCTGGATAGCTCGTTTCCACATGGACGTCAGCCGTTCCCTGCTTCTCGTCCAGCTTCACATAACTTTTATTGTCTTTGCTGTAGACCGTAATATCATGATAGGATGTGCCTTTATACTCCTCAACGCCATACAGCTCTATTTTCCGACCTGCAACCTTGCGTATTAACCGTGACGCCTTATCAGCAATATCATCTCCTAGATCGGATACCGTCTTCATATAGGCGGGTTGCAGCACCGTCCCTACGCGGTCATCTGCTGAGCCAACTCCTGGAACGGTAAACTTAAGCTTCTGATTAACGACGACAGGCTCATGATAACGACGTGCGGTTATCCGATATTCCTGCTGCTCAGGAGCCATAATCATCATATCGTACACAGGCATCTTCTTGCCTGATAGCTCCCAAACATCAAAATTTTTCGAATAGTAGCCGAACTCAGGACTCCAGCTAATGGCGCCTGCTCTACTCAGAGCAGTGTACTTCTCATCCAGCTGTTTGCCCGTCATTGGGATCGCTTCCGTCTCAGGTGTGAAAATCTCCAGTCCTCGCTGTTTCCATTTCTCCTCCCCATCAAGCTCCTGCAGCTTTAAGTAATAGGGCTCATACGTAAGAAACGTGCATTCTAATGGATTGTAGCCGTTCTCATCTGGTTCCACACGCAATCGCAAATAACCATTTGAATAAGATACACCTGCTATTACAACTTCCTTACCTCGATAGTGAATTTTTTTCGGATACTGATCATCCATACGGATTGTAAATTGGTCAGCGATCTTATACTGTGACATCCATATTTTCTTCACATGCAGCGTCATCTTCTTTGGTTTACCGTCAAAATAAATAGATGGGATAAACTCCCATGTACTACGAGTAACACCGTTCAGCATGCTACTATTAATTCCTGCGGATAAAATAGGGTACACTTTTCCTGTCTCGTCAGTAAGCTGGATATTGTCTTGAATATCCTCCCAGTTGTTCGGTGAATTTAATTCAAATCTACCACCACCATCGATGCGGGTACCTACATCCAACAGCATCCTTGTCGGATAGATTCTGATATTGTCCAAGTATACTTGTTGAAACGCTTTATCTGCTATATTCCAGTCCTGATCCAACTTGACGATTCTTGCAGGTTTAAAATTCTCCGCTCCCAAAGGAACTTGAATTTCCTTGCTTTCCTTGTGCGTAATCTTAAATTCCTTATTACGCTTTATTTTCTCCAACTTTATCGTTATAAACCGAGGCTGCTTACTGGAGCGTAACTCCTCCACATAGGCGGGATCCAGGTGATAGGCGATCTTCGTAACATAGATATCTTCCATCTGTCTCTGATACCGCTTCTGACTCTCTTCTCGGCTCTCCACAGGATATCCGATACTAGAATCCGAGCTGCTGGCCACACTGTGCTCGGACAATTCTGGTGTCGTGGCGGAAAACTCCACTTCAGCATTTACAATTCGATTGTTGCGGAATGCATCTTCAATGTCCTTCCCCTTCATCATCACTGTCAAATGAATATAGTCATCTTCCAGATATAAATGATCGATACTTACCTCGCGTTCACCCCATGTGGTAACATACGGTGTTACTGGATAATATCCGTGCAGTTTTGCATGGTTAACCCCCATATACTCGCCCGCG
Source organism: Paenibacillus sp. ACRRX (assembly GCF_022346885.1). Lineage (GTDB taxonomy): Bacteria > Bacillota > Bacilli > Paenibacillales > Paenibacillaceae > Paenibacillus_B. The sequence continues at coordinate 94,301 of NZ_JAKRNK010000011.1, read as the reverse complement.
CTTTGCAGCCATCTAACGGCAGCCTCTACCCCCGGAATTTGCTTGGCATATACGGCGAAGGACGGTACCAGCATAACGGAACCTGAAAATAATAATACGCCTGCCGCTGCCGTTCCCAGCGATCGTTTGGCCCAAGTTACACGCCGCCGTTTACGAACGACCGTATCCATCCGCTGCATCACTCGTTGCGTCAGAAGTTCAGGCACAGGGATCTCTGGGAGACTCTTGAAGAATCGTTCCAGTTCCAGTTCCAACTCCAGTTCAAGTTCAAGTTCTTCATCTCTCATCGTAAGTACGCCTCCTTTTCCTCCGGGCACATCGAAAGCTTAATTTGCTTAACAGCCTTGTAAATTTTAGTTCTTACTGTCCCAGGCGGCAGTTCGGTCATCTCCGCGATCTCATCTAACGTGTATCCTTGTACGTACTTTAATTGGATTAAAGTACGTGTCATCGGCGGCAGTTGGTCCATTAGGGCGTGCAAATCCATGAGATCATCGCTCGGCGGAACCTCCGCGAAACCTAGACTGTCGTCGTCATCGGTATATATAATAGGCTGCCTTTTGCGCAGCTGCATCTTGCATTGGTTAATGACGATCTGTGTAAACCAGGTCGCAAACTTCTCCGGCTCACGCAGCTTGCCAATATGGATAAACGCTTTCTCTACCGCATCACACACTGCATCCATACTTGCTGCCTCGTCATGCAAGTAACTGTATGCAATACGATAGGAGCGATCCTGAACCTGCTCCACCGCAATCGCAAAGCAGTCGTGGTCCCCCTTCATGGCACGGGTGATCAGCGTCTTCTGTTCCATCTGTGTCTCCCCCTTTAGTCACTCGTATGATGCATGGAAGACGCAAATAGTTTTAGGTCTTTAGATTTATTTTTGAATTCCATCCTCCGTTATAATATCCATAGAAACTATCTTTTTATCTATATTTACCATTGACCATAAGGTAGGTGCTCCTCTTTTGGTATAAACAAACAATCCAGGGATATTGGTATCTCGCTTAGCCGTGTAACCTTTCAAATCCATTCCGAACCCTTTCTGCGCAAATGCCTCCACATACTGGATTGCTTCTTTTTCCTTTAATGCAGACTTAAATTTCTGATTTGCCTCCGCGTCACCTGAGCTTCGATTGTATGAATTGAAGATAGACCAGACTTTACCTGTTTGGACACCTATTGTAATCGACAACGACCCTTGTAATGTGTAAGGACTCTCCAATAACCAGACGTCCTTCTTCACTCCCTTTATGCGTTGTACTTTATCTACTTTAATAGTACGTCCAGTTGTGTCTTTTATCGTACGCTCTGCTTGTTGAAGAACTTTCGGATTTACTGATGACAACGCATAAGTGACATTTACCTCTGCCAACTTTTCATCTTGAAATCTTGCCGAAAAGTTCCTGCCTTCCACATAGGTAAATATGACACCATTTAACGAGCTGTCTCCTATGTAAGAGATCGTTCGTGATATACGTTCTATGGTATATTTCTGCTGTGAATTGACAGCTTGTAATCCCTTCAGCAGCTGCTGTTTCATCTCGGGCTTTACTTCTTCTGGTGTCAGATGAATAGAGACGCTAGAGAGCTTACCCGACTTCTGATCTATGACTACTTGCCCTCTGTCTCTGCCAGCCTTCGGATAAATAAAGATCGTGTTATCAAAGATGACCACACTTTCTAATTCAATTTCTTTACCTGCTATTTTACGTATGCTTTTCTTCGCCATCTCTGCCAGCTTCGGATTCAACTCCGCCATTTTCTTCTCTACCCTTTTCTGCTCTTGCTTCTTAACGGGTGTTTCATTAGCAGCAGCAACCTCACGGGAAGATATCGTGCACATACCAGCCATCACTAATACAGCAAGCATCCACTTGAAATTTTTCATACCCAGGTCCTCCTCATGATAAATAACTTCCCCTTTAAGATGCAGAAGTGGGCGGTAAAGTTTTGGGCACTTGATGTTTGAACTAGAATTGCCGCTGAATTAATAGATTTAAATGGGTGCTATCATGTATATTCGGCAATTACTGTCGAATCTTGTAATGTCCAACCTTACATTATTGTAATGGTCAATTTTGGGTGATGAATGAACTGATTAGAAACCTCATTCGTATTAACTTATGTATCTATCAAAAGGAGGTATATAAATGAAAAGAAGACTATCATGGATATTGGCAGTCGTACTTACATTCACCATGCTGCTCCCCGCAGGAGTCATGGCGGAATCTGCTGCTACGACAGTGAACTATCAAAGCATTCAACAGCTAGCTGCTGAAAAAGCAGAGTTGCTAGTGAAAGCAATGGGCACGGTAAGCGTACAGTACGCACTCATTGATAACGGCAATATTGTGGTATCCGGTCAAACAGGTCTCAATGATGAGGGCAAGATAATACCGTTGACCAATGAAACGATGTACGGCATAGGCTCAACGAGCAAAATGTTTGCCACGGTAGCCGTTATGAAGTTAGTTGAAGAAGGTAAAATAGATCTCGACAAGCCCTTGGTGCAATACCTCCCAGAATTCAAAATGAAGGATGAGCGTTACAAAAAAATTACACCACGTATGCTGCTGAATCATTCCTCCGGTCTGCGTGGCTCCACATTTCCCAATGCCTTCTTATTAGGAGACAATGACACTCATGCTCATGATACACTTTTAGAAAATTTGCAAGAACAATCGTTAAAAGCCGATCCTGGCGCATACTCCGTGTACTGCAATGATGGATTTACGTTATCCGAAATTCTTGTTGAAAAAGTCAGCGGCCTAGACTTCACAACTTATTTGCACAAACATGTGACATCCCCTCTTGGAATGAAACATACCAATACACCGATAGATAAGGTGGAGGCTGCCAAGTTTGCAGCCTTGTATCATCCCGCTCACAAAGGCCAATTGCCAGTTGAATCAGTTAACGTGCTTGGCACTGGCGGAATTTATTCCACTGCAGAGGACCTCGCCCGCTTCTCTCAATTATTTACCGGACAAGGAAAGGGCATCTTATCTGACCAATCAGCTAAGGCCATGCAGCAGGAAGAGTACAAAAAAGGACTATGGCCCGATGATAAGGACAGCATCATTAACTATGGATTAGGCTGGGACAGCGTGAAGCTCTACCCGTTTAGCAACTATGGCATTAAAGCCGTTAACAAAGGCGGCGACACGATTTTGTACCATGCTTCTCTTGTGGTTCTTCCTGAGCACAACATGGCAGCAGCCGTACTATCTTCAAGTGGTTCCAGCACAATAAATACATTATTGGCCAACGAAATGCTGCTCCAGACGTTAAAGGAAAAAGGTACAATTAAAGAGTTCCAGCCTGCCAAATCTTTTGGCAAACCTGTCAAGGCATCGATACCAGCAGACGTACTAAAACATGCAGGTTATTATGGGGCTACCAGTCAAGTAATGAAAGTGGCCATGAAAGAAAATGGGGAAATGACTCTCTCCGCTGTCACGACACCGGAATTGCCTGATCAGAAATTCGTATACACAGCTGACGGAGCTTTTATCACTGAAGATGGTCACACAAAAGTGAACTTCGTGACAAAGGAAAACGGAAGAACCTATATATTGTCGCAAATGTATCAAGAAATTCCTAACCTTGGGCAAGTGGCCTTATCGCATTTTTCTATGGAGAAGCTTGCTGCTAATGACATTTCCACAGAAATAGCTGCTGCTTGGAAAGCACGCGAAGGCAAGAAATATTACCCTGTAAGTGAGAAATACACTTCGATCTTTTATCTGCTCACCGACGGGGTGAAGATTAATAAGGTTGCCGGACTTCCAGGATATGTGGATGATAAGATGATCACAAGTGCGGTTTCGGCCAGCAATCAACTAAACATTCCAGGAATGGGCAGCCGGGATACGATGGAGTACAACTTTATTACCAAGGATGGCATCGAGTATTTGGATTCCGCAGGCATGTTGGCTGTATCTGAAGATGCCATCAAGCCGATATACTTGGGTAAACAGTCAACTGTTACGATACAACCTAATGGCTACGCTAGATGGTTCTCCATTCCAGAAGCGGCTGCAAGCAAGAAGCTGACCGTCACTTTGCCAACACACAGCTCCGTTGCCGTATTTGACGAGAAAGGAACATCTGTCAGATACGCTCTAGGAGAAATCAAGACAGCAGTGATCGAACTGCCGGCAAAAGGCTCCATTGTATTTGCTGGCGACATTGGCGTTCAAATCAAGCTCACCTTGAAATAAGCACGCAAGTTGAATTGTTGATCAGATTGGCCAAGCAACAAACTTCTTAACATTTAAAAGACTCGGAGCGTAAGCTCTCGAGTCTTTTTTTCACCATTTAGAAACGCATACAATTCGTAATGGTTTAGCATATATTTCAATTTACATATAATATAGAACTTAGCTTCATGTGTTTGATTCTGTTCAATTTGTTTACAAAATAATCACATTTAAATAGCTGTGATTACTCGGTTATTCATGCTATCCTTTTACATAATTATCAAATTTATTTTAAGAAAGGAGCTTAGAGCTTACTCTCAATTATCGGTATTAACACTACACTTAATGGAAAGACGAGGGGACAACATGAAAAAATTGGGAGCTACACTCCTAGCTGTCGCAATAGGATTAGGTGTCCACAGCAATGTATTTATTCCTACAACTGAGGCAGCCGAAGCCACTACTACCACTATTCCAATAAATTTGGCTGTAGGCGGAACGGTATCAGCAAGTGGAGAGAATGGAACAGATCAAGGGAAGAATAAAGCATTCGACCAGTATATATTTTCAAAGTGGTTAACATTTAATTCCCCAGCATGGCTGCAATATGAATTCCCCTCTGCAAAGAGCGTTAAATCCTACTCTTTTACATCCGCAGAAGATGAGCCTGGAAGAGATCCAAAAAGCTGGATCCTAAAAGGATCTAACGACGGGATTACCTGGACGGATTTGGATACACAGCAGAATCAATCCTTTACTTCTCGACACCAAACAAAAACCTACTCATTTGCCAATACGACAGCTTATAAATTTGTAAAGTTCGATTCATTTGTTAATCAATACGAAAATGGCCAACTGCTGCAGTTGTCTGAAATTAAACTGTTCGGTGATGAGCAGCAGACGGTAAGAACGATTAAACCTACGGTTACAGCCAGCGAAGAAAATGCTCCATCCGATACGAAAGCGAACCTTGTTGATGGGACAAGCACGACCAAGTGGCTAGCTTATAACAATAAGGCATGGTTGCAGTTCGACTTCGGCGAGCAAGTAACGATCGATGGTTACGCGCTCACATCTGCCAAATCGAATAACAATAGTGCCGATGGTGATCCAAAAAGCTGGGTGCTGCAGGGATCAAATGACACTGTCAACTGGACAACCTTAGATACGAAAAGCAATGAGAACTTCAACCTTAGACATCAACGCAAACATTACCTCTTAAATAACAACACGACATCCTACCGATATTATAAGCTCAACAATATTCAAAATCACAGCGGTTACACTGTGCAATTGAGTGAAGTCGAATTTTCTCGCATCAATGACATGTGGCATACCGAAAACCCAATCATCGAAATTCAGAACCTCTCAGGGAGCACATTGTTTGAAGAAGCTATGCCAAACGCCGAGAAAGATATCACAGCTATCCTTCGTAAAGTAAATGAAATCTTCTACAAAAATCCGTTAGATATGCCGCTTAGAGTAAAGAAGATCTTAGTGAAAATTGAGAACGTTCCTGGAGCAGCCTGGATATCGGGTGATAGTGAACTGAAGACGTTAGGCATCAGCTCACAACATCTTGCAAACGTTGCTTCTAATCCCAACAATTCTGTACGCGACGAAATTATAGGCATGCTTTACCATGAATTGGGTCATGCTTATCAATATAGCAACTTTGATGTGGAAGCTGTGGCTGATAGTTTACGTTATGCAGCAGGTTACCATAATCGCTATGGTGTCGGCGCTGGTGGAACTTGGCACAGCAATGGAACAGCAAACTTCATTCGCTGGATTGAGGATACGAAGCACCGTGGTTTCATTCGAGCATTAAATGCAACAAGTATGATTCCATACGGCCTGCAGCCTAATGAAATTCTGGTATGGAAAGAGAATCAAATTCAATCGATCACAGGTATTGGTGTAAATACGCTCTGGTCTCAGTATCAACAATCTCTTACTAACAATTAACAAGATTGAATAGTAATATTCACATTTTATAAATAGAAATGAAACACAAAACGCCAATTGGATTCTCTCATCCAATTGGCGTTTAATATTTAGAAACCAGCGTTGATGTTTGGGATATCGATCTTCCGCTAAACTCCCCTCTGCGGCCGTACAAAAAAAGTGCTGTCTCATAAGGTCAACAAAGACCTTATGAGACAGCCTCTTAGATAAGTCCATATTTATTATTTTAATGAAATCTCAAATTTAGAGCCAACTTCTCCTGCAAAAACGATCTTACCATTCTCCGGTAATATGACTTGATCCTTACCGCTAACCACAGTGTTGTTGATGCAAATTCCTGCTTGATCATAGACAGCAAAGGAGCTATTCTTAGGCATCTTAACCGTCATGGTTTTTCCTATGGAAGCTGCAGACACGGAATACCATTTGGCATAGCCGTCGTCTTTGATCGTTGTTGTAGATTCCTTCCCAGAATAAAGCGATTTGAAATGATCTTCATTAGTGTATACATAACCCGCTGCCGTAACATACTCTGATCCATCTTTCTTAAAGAAATTGATATCCATCGTATCTCGGCCAGCTGAGCCAGGAACTTGCAGCCCATTCACGGCTTTGTCTGCCCCAATAATTTTATTCGTTAAGAAATACCCTGGAACACCCATATCAATGGTTACAGTTGGTGCAGATTTAGTATAGAGCATCGATGTATATTTCTCATTTACCACATAAAATGTTTTACCTTCACGTTTCTCCCATGCGGCAGCTACGTCTTTTGATAATACATTAGCTTCGAGCTTCTCAGCTTTATACTCTATTAAAGCCGTCTGTGAAAGCCCTGGTAAAGTTATATATAAGCTGGACCACAAGTAGGTACGCCCATTTTTCTCAACAACAAATTTTATTTTTTCTGTGCCTTTATCGTTCACAAAAGAACCGTCTGCCTTATACGTATACGTTTGGGCAGGATTATTCGGAGCTTTCACTGTGGTTACAGACAAATCGCCCGATGGGTTTATTTCTACCTTCGTTAGGGCACCTGACACGCCACCATAAATACCCGCGTGCTGAGATAATTCCTGGGGCATGTCTGCTTTTATAGATAAGTTATGCAGCTTTTCTTGTTTCCGCTCATGAATAACACCCTTTTCTTGAAGTGCACTAAGCAGTACTTCATTTGCTAACATTTGATCTAGTATGCTTTGACCACCTGAAGAGACGACGGCTGCAGCCATGTTGTATTCTGGGAGCACTACTAATGATGAATGGTAGGATACCGTATCTCCTCCTTTCGAAAGTGCCTTAATGCCGTATTCGTTAAATGGGAACAAGCGCACACTATCCCAACCTAGCCCGTATGCGACGAGGGACGGATCAGCTTCCTGCGGCCACATGCCTCTTTTGTACTCATCTTGTGCCATAGCTTCTACCGACTTACTAGAAAGAATATGATCAACCTGTCCCGTGAATATTTGTGAGAATTTAACGAGATCCTCAGCTGTTGAAGAAATGCCACCCGACGCAATTGTGTTCGTACTCTCTCTTGGAATCTGTCCCTTATAGGCAGGAAAATAGATCCCGGCCTGTTGTGTTGGATCCACGAGGTCCTGCGGTGTTTTTGTATGGTTCATTTCCAGAGGTCCTGTCAAATACTTGTGTATAAATGCCGTAAATCCCATGCCACTAACTCGCTCTACTAGAATCTCGGCTAACGTAAATCCATCGTTACAATATACCGAGTACGCTCCTGGATCTGCCTTTAAGTTTTGAGTCGCCAGTTGCTCTAACAAAGTATCGTGTGCATAAGTATCATTATCGTCGTGTAAAAAAATGTTATTTGACGTAGTTCCTTGAAGACCAGAAGAATGATTTAGCAGCATACGTGGTGTTATTTGTTTGTAACGGTCATCTTTCATTCTAAAATCAGTTATATATTTCACAACAGGTTCATCTAAATCTATCTTTCCATCGTCTACAAGCTTCATTACAGCCGCTGTGAGCACCATTTTGCTCGTAGAACCTATGCCATAAATCGTATTTGAAGTGAGTGGTGTATTGTCCTTTATGTCATTTTTCCCAGCATGTCCTGAAATGACAATCTCTCCATCAGCGATGAGCGCATATTGAAGACTTGTCGTACCGTAAGATTCTATAAGTACCTTGGCTTTCTCAACAGCTACTTTTTTAGACGCATCAAAAGGAAGTTTAGCGCTGTTATTAGTGGCCGTTGCGGCCATTGCAGACATTGGAGCAAGCATCGTTAACACGAGGGTTAAAGCGACGATTGAAATTCGTTTTCTACCTGTTCTCGTACCTATACTCATATTTGTTATTTCTCTTGGTTTCACCTTTATCATCTCCTGTCATCTTCTGTGGATTGGGCTACTTTAACGGACCGTTAAAGAAATTTTATCCAATGAAGATGTACTCTTCGTGACGCCATTATGAACGGAGTATGAACAAGCAAAAATAATACGGCATACCTATGAATCTCTGGCAGGCTCGCTATGACAAACAAAAAAACCGTCAAATATGACGGTTTTTTATTCCTTATGCGCATATTATTCTTTCATAAACTTCCTAAAGTTTTGGACGATTTCCTTGGATCTGGTATGGTGTAAATAATGTCCACCTTCGAATGTCATCACTTTTCCATGTACAGAATCTTTGATTTGCTTTTCGTGCAGTGGTATCCAACCTTTTGTTTCGGTATCATTCGCTTGTAAAAAGAAAATAACTGGCAGATTTTTCGGGAAGGTCAAGTTTTCAGCAGCTTTGAAATTAGGGCTAAAATGTTCGCCTTCACTTAGTACGTTCGGATTAAACATGTTTTTGAGCGTAAGGATTCTGATTTGTTCTCTAGTTTCATCATCTACGATTGGTACAACCATTTGGTCGGAGCTCAGTTTCATGAACAACCGGGAAAAACCTGATTTTTTGAGCAGTTTATATGCTCCTGATGGAAATGGATCTTCCGTACCGCCTTGCGTTGGAACACTGCTATCGATCCCGACAAATGCACTCACCTCGTTTGGATATTTGTTCACATAATCCAAGCCATAAATGCCCGCAATTGAGTGACCCATTAGAATATATCGGTCGATGTCTAGACTCTTCAATGCTTCATGAATTTCATCTACCATATTTTCTATGGTTCGTTCCTTTTCCGTTACATCACTTAGCCCATATCCAAAAGGCTCGACGACGACAACCTTGTAATAAGGAGATAACTCTTTCACTAGCGGTTCAAAATCAAGCGCTGGTGCTGCTGTTCCATACCCTGGTAGCAGCACCACAGTTTCTTCGCCTTTTCCTTGAATCAAAACATTCATATTTTTCCCATCAACAGCTACAGACTGACCATAGGATTTTATTTTTCCTTGCTCCGATTTGTTGTTGACGATATTAACGATATAAACAATGGCAATAAATAGTGTTATAACGATAACGATGACTGCTAATATTTTGAGCATCATGATAAATACTTTTTTCATCATTTTCTACCTTTCAAATGGCCTTATGTAACTGCATCGTAGACAAGCCCAAATTTATTATTTCAATGTAATCTCAAATTTGGAGCCAATCTCACCTGCAAATACAATGCTACCATTCTCCGGTAATACGACCTGATTATTACCGCTGACAACAGTATGGTTCACACAAATACCAGCCTGATTATAGACAGCAAAGGCGCCATTTGAAGGCATTGTAACTGCCATAACCTTTCCTTTGGCAGCCGCAGGCACTGAATACCATCTGGCATAGCCGTCCGCTTGGATCGTTGTCGACGATTGAGTACCCGTATGGAGCGGTTTTACAAGCTCCTCACCAGCGTATATGCTCCCTCCTGCCGTAAAATACTCTAATCCATTCTTAGTAAAGAAATTGATTTCCTTCGTGTCACGACCTGCCATGCCAGGGATTTGCAGTTGGTTAACCGCTTCGTTTGCTCCAATAATTTTATGATTCGAGACAAAGCCCGGAACCTCTTTTAGGAAATGAATAGGTATGATTGGTGTAACATTAAGATAGAACGTTGATGTATATTTCTCATTCATCAAGTAATATTTTTGGCCTTCACGCTTTTCCCATGAAGCGTTAATCTCCTGAGATAATTCACTCACTTCAAGTTTCTCTGCCTTATATTCTGAGAAAGCTAACTGTCCAAGCCCCGGTACAGATAAATAGGAACGGGACCACAAATAGGCGCGCCCATTTTTCTCCACAACAAATTTCAATTTTTCTGTGCCTTTATCGTTTACAAAAGAACCATCAGCCGTATACGTATACTTTTGATCAGGGCTGTTTGGAGAGGTAAGTGTGGTTACCGACAATTGTTCGGCAGCATTCAGTTCCACCTTCATTAGCTTACCTGAACCACCACTATAAATACCTGCATACTGGGACGTTTCCTTTGGCATATCTGCCTTTATAGGTACGCCATATGACTTCTCCGGCTTCCGTTCTTTAATAAGATCCTTCTCCTGAAGTGCGCTGAGCAGCAGTTCACTCGCAATAAGTTGATCAGTTGCGCTTGAACCACCTGAAGAGGTAACCGCTGCAGCCATGTTGTAATCCGGAAGCACCACTAATGATGAGTGATACGATATGGTATCTCCCCCCTTTGTAACCGCCTTGATGCCGTATTCGTTAAATGGGAACAAGTTCACACTATCCCACCCTAACCCGTAAGAAATAGATGTATCGCTATCTTCTGACCACATGCCTCTTTTAAATTCTTCTTGGGCCATAACTTCTACTGACTTGCTAGAAAGAATCCCATCGACCTGACCCGTGAAGATTTGCGAGAATTTGACGAGATCTTCAGCTGTAGAGTAGATGCCTCCAGTAGCAATGATGTTATAATTTTCTTTTGGAAGCTGTCCCTTATACAGAGGGGAATAGATCCCAGCCATTTTCGATGGATCCAAAAAATCCTGTGGTGTTTTGGTATGGTCCATGCCCAGAGGCTCAGTAACATATTTGTGAATGAATGCAGTAAAGCCCATGCCGCTAACTCGCTCTACCAGAATCTCAGCCAGCGTAAAACCATCGTTACAATATACGGAGTATGCTCCTGGATCTGCCTTTAAGTTTTGAGTCGCCAATTGCTCTAAAAAAGTATCATGTGAGTAAGTATCATTATCCCCATATAATGTAGCATTATGGCCCGAGGTACCGAGCAGACCAGAGGAATGATTCAACAGCATGCGTGGTGTAATCTGCTTGTAACGAATATCTTTCATCTTAAAGTCATGTATGTAGTTCACAAGTGGAACATCCAAATCGACTTTGCCCTCATCAACAAGTTTCATAACAGACGCTGTAAGTACCATTTTGCTAGTTGAGCCTATACCATACACCGTATCGGAAGTAAGTGGTACATTTCCTTTTATGTCGTTTTTGCCAGCCTGCCCGGAGACCACAATCTCTCCTTTATCAATAAGTGCATATTGCAGACTCGTAGTACCGTAAGTTTCGGTTAGTATTTTGGCTTTCTCAGCAGCTATTTTCTTTGTTGCATCATAGGTAAGAGTGCTGCTACTCGTAGCCGGAGCGGCCATTGCTGACATCGGAGCTAACATGGTTAGTATCAGCGTAAAAGCAGCAATTGAAGTTCGTTTTTTAGCTATTCTCGTACCCACTCTCTTGTTCATTACCTCACTTCGTTTCATGCGCATCTTCTCCTGCCTTCATCGGTTTAATGGCTACTTTAAACTAGCCATTAAACCTAGTCTATACAACGAAGATGTACTCCCCATGACGACAATATGAATGGAGTATGAACAAGATAACTTAATTTATTTCTTTCATAAATTCTCTCAAATTCTCTGTAATTTCTTTGGCTTTGGTACGATGGATGTAATGATCTGCTTCAAACAGCATCATTTTTCCATGTACAGAATTTTTTAATTGCGCTTCATGCTCCGGTATCCATTGATCCGTAACGGGATGATTCGCTTGGACAAAGAAAATAACGGGAAGATTTTTCGGGAATGAGACGCTTTCAGCTGCTTTAAAATTAGAATACATATGTTCAATTTCATTTAAAAGGTTGGAATTAAATATGTTTTTGTGCATAAGGATTCTCATTTGTTCTTTCGTTTTATCATCATAGGGCAGTTCAGCCAAAAGGTCTTTCCCCAATTTTATGGTCAATCTGGAGAGACCTGATTTTTTGAACAGTTTAGCCATTTCTAATTGTGAAGATTCAACCTTTTCCGTTAGCGTGGGAACGCTGCTATCGAGCCCGACAAATGCACTTACCTCGTTTTCATATTTATTCACATATTCGAGTCCATAAACGCCTGAAATGGAGTGGCCCATGAGTATATAACGTTTAATGTTAAGACCCTGTAACGCTTCGTGAATTTCACGGACGATATTCTCTGTGGTTCGCTCCTTTTCGGTTAGATCACTTAACCCATAACCAAAAGGCTCAACGACGACGACTTTGTAGAAGGGTGATAGCTCTTCGATTATCGGTTTAAAGTCCAGTGCGGGTGCTGCTGTTCCAAGACCAGGTAGGAGCACCACGGTTTCTTCACCTGTTCCTTGAATTAGAACATTCATATTTTTCCCGTCTACAGCTACGTGCTGACCATAGGGTTCTAATCTTTTTAATTCCGATTGATTACATATAAGATTAACTGTATACACAATGGCTAGAAAAAGTGCGATGGCTATTATGATTGCTCCAATGACTATTAAAAAGATGTTTCGTACTTTATTGGTTCTCGTTCGATTCCTCGTTTTCATACCCACTTGTTGTACCATTCGTATCTACTCCTGTCCTGATCTGTTTTTTCAACCAAGCTTAAAGCCCCACGTATGAAAGTGTAACGAGTGAAGATGGACTCCCCGTGACGTCAATATGAACCGAATATGAACCAGAAAATAAATGCCACTTCGTCGTATGCAATGAAGCTTGCACAGGCCTGCCCTAATATAAAACATGCAAGTGCTTAGCCAATCCAGTCCTACCATGTGATAACATCTTATAGGGTACAACCACACAATGAAAAACCGCCCCGACGGGCGGTTTCCCCTATTACTTATTGGACATCTGCTAAGTCGTGGCTGTGTCTTTCTCCGTACACTTACTTTACTTCTTTCATATATGCTCTAACATTCTCCGCAATTTCTTTGAATTGAGTGTGGTGCAAATAATGCGATCCCACCATGGTGATTATTTTTCCATATGCCGATTCTTTGGCCTGTTCCTCATGCAAAGGTACCCATTCTTTTCTCGCTTCATTATTTGATTGTACAAAGAGAAGAAGTGGAATGTCTTTCGGGAATGTTAAGCCTTGAGCACCTTTAAAATTAGATCCAATATGATCCATTTCATTCAACATTGTGTCATTGTTACTCACTTGTTTCGTGATCAAATTCATTTGCTCTACGGTTTTTTCATCGAATGCCAGACCTTTATAGGGGTCAGCACTGAATTGAAGAGCAAATCGTAAGAGACCTGATTTTTTGAGAAGTTCTAATTTTTTTAATGGGAATTTGACATCCATACCTGGTTGTGTTGGAACACTGCTGTCGATTCCGACAAATGCAGTTACCTCATCTCGATATTTGCTCACATAATCAATGCCGTAAATGCCTGCAATGGAGTGGCCCATAAGTATATATCGGTTAATATTAAGCTGCTGCAGCGCTTCATGAACTTCACCTACGATATTCTCAGTAGTTCGCTCTTTTTCCGTTTCATCACTTAACCCATAACCGAAGGGCTCAACCGCGACAACTTTGTAAAATGGAGACAACTCATCGATAAGCAGTTTAAAATCAAGTATTGGTGTAGCTGTTCCAAAACCAGGCAGAAGCACGATCGTTTCTTCGCCTGTTCCTTGAATGAGCACGTTCATATTTTTCCCGTCTACAGATACATGCTGACCATAGGGCTCTATTTGTTTTTTCTCCGAATTCGTACTTATCACATTCATGATGTATACAATCCCTAGAAAAAGAACAATAACGATAACGATTGCTGCTATGATTTTAAGTAAAATGCTGCGCACTTTCTTAAATTTCGTTCCATTCCCCATTTTCTTTTCCTCTGTTTGTGTCACTCTCATCTACTCCTGTCCTGATCTGTTTATTCAGTTACCTTAACGGTGCGACTAATGAAAGTTTAACCAACAAAGATGTACTCCTCATGACGACAATATGAACTGAATATGAACGATCAAAAAATGCTACGACATGACATGCAAGGAAGCTTGCACATGATGCCGCAGCATGGATAATACGAGGACCTTGTTAAGATAAAACGAATGACAGCATGTTGTTACATCAAATAGTTACAAACAAGCTTTCATTTTAAAATTCATCTACTTGTCTTTTTTACTTCTTCCATAAACGTTCTAAAATTTTCAACGATTTCTTTTGATCTGGTATGGTGTAAATAATGGGTTCCTTCAAATGCCATCACTTTTCCAAGTACAGAATCTTTTACTTGCTCTTCATGTAGTTTTGACCATCCTTCAATTCCTGTACTATCCGGTTGTAAAAAGAATATAACAGGCAGGTTTTTTGGGAATGTTAAATTTTCAGTTGCCTTAAAATTAGAAGACCTACTTTCTATTTCATTCACAATGGTGGGATTTCTGAAGTTTTTGAAAGAAAGAATTCTCATTTGTTCTTTTGTTTCATCATCAACTGGTATTTTAGCATATGGGTCAGCACTTAGTTTCATTATTAATCTGGCTAAACCTGATTTTTTGAGCAGCGTAATTGTTGTATTTGATATTGGAGATTCAACAACCTTATCACCGTATTGCTTGGGAGCACTGCTATCAATCCCGACAAATGCACTCACTTCGTGTTCATATTTGTTCACATAATCTAGTCCGTAAATGCCCGAAATAGAGTGAGCCATTAAAATATATCGGTCAATTTTAAGGCTCTGTAAAGCTTCATGAATTTCACTTACAATATTTTCAATGCTTCGTTCTTTTTCGGTTCCATCACTTAATCCATAACCAAAAGGTTCAATCACTGCGACCTTGTAAAATGGTGATAACTGTTCTACTAGCGGCTTAAAATCGAGTGCTGGTGTTCCTGTTCCCAAACCTGGTATCAGCACGACTGTTTCTTCGCCTTGTCCTTGGATTAATACATTCATATTTTTCCCATCAACGGTTACAAACTGACCATAGGGTTTTATTTTTCCTTCTTCTGATTTGTTACTGATTATATTTACGATAAACACAATGGCCAAAAAAAGTACGATTGCTATACCTAATCCTGCTAACACTTTTAGTAAAATGCTAAGCCATTTTTTCATCTTCCTAGCTGGCTTTTTACCTGTTGTTGTATCCAAGTCCATTCTCTTTCCCTCGCCTATGTTCACTCTCATCTTCTCCTGTCGTTATTTCTGTATCGGGCTGCCTTAACTGACCGTTAAGCAAGCATATACAATAGAGATGTACTCCCCATGACGACAATATGAACTGAATATGAACAAGAGAAAAAATGCTGCAGCCTACATACAAGGAAACTTGCATGTGGGCTGCAGCATGAAGAACGTGGTCTAGTCAATCCGATGGATACCCTATGAATCTAACTTTCTGTTGGTGTAATGATTGGCAAGGTGACAATGAAGGTCGTTCCTTGACCAGGTTCACTTTGCACTCGGATGTCGCCTTGATGAAGCGATATAATCTGTTTAACGATGGCAAGTCCCATACCGCTGCCGCCATACTTACGACTATGTGAACGATCTGCCTTAAAAAACCGTTCGAATATCCGTTTCTGATCCTCCAAGGAAATACCTATGCCTGTATCGGATATGGAGACGGTCACATTTTTGGCCTCTTGTTTGATGCTGACATCAATAATGCCCCCATCCACCGAGAATTTGATGCTATTGCCGATTATGTTCGTCCATACCTGGTTTAATAAATCATGATCTGCCGTTAGACGAATTGCCTTCAAATTGAGCTCGAAACGGATGTCGCGAGCAGACCATTGCGGCTGGAGCGCGACGATTACCCGTCTGATCTGTTCATCAAGGCTAAGTGTGGCCAAACGAAGCTGCTGTGACTGCGCTTCAAGCAAGCTCAGCTTGAGCAGGCTGTCGCTCATCTTGGACATACGCTTCGCTTCAGCGATGATAATATCAAGATAACGGCTTCGCTCTTGGTCTGCCAGGTCTACTTGCTTGAGTGCGAGCGCATAACCGGATATCGAGGTGAGCGGAGACTGAACCTCATGCGACACATTCGTTACGAATTCCCTGCGCATCTGCTCCAATTGCTGCAAATCATGCATCATCTCTTCGAAGCTGCGAGCCAAAGTACCCAGTTCACCCGTTTGCTTAATATTCAGCTTGACGTTGAAATCCCCAGCAGCTATACGCTTGGTCGCCTTTGTCAGCTTTTTGATCGGTCTTACTAAAAATATGGAGGCCACCAGAATGATTAAGCTTCCTGCAATCAACGAACAAGTAGCAAAGATCGATGCCCACATGGTGACAAAGGAGGTGGAAGGGGGGGCGAGCATTTCCAAGAACATCGCTTTTGTTCCCAGTTCCGTTTTCAACGGCAGTCCTAAAAGAACCTTGCCAATACCTTTCGGATTGTCTTGAACAACGCCTCCATCTATTACTTTCTTTAATTGCTCCTTCGTCACAGTGGCAGGTTTGTGTTCGTTAACTCTTCCGTACGACTGGAACTGACCTGTTGCTTCGTAAATCCGAATATGATAGGAATCGAGCTGCTTCATTCCGCTTACGAACGTTTCCGCTTCACTTAACGGAAGAGTCTTGTAAATCCGGACAATGTCTTGGCCAAAGTTACGAATGTTGATTTGTGCGTTTTCGTTTAATTTTTCTTCAAACATCAAAGTAGACACAAAAAAGGAAATGATCGTGCCCGCGATAACGGACACTAAAAATGTCAGGACAACACGTATATATAAGGATTTGATCATTCGTAAACCTCAAGCCGGTACCCAAGCCCACGCACCGTCTCAATACGAAAATCGGTTGTAGTTGCAAACCTTTCACGCAGGCGTTTAATATGTACGTCTACCGTTCGATCATCTCCGGCGTAATCGATCCCCCAAATCTGATCGATCAACTGCTCGCGTGTATAGACTTGTCCAGGTGTTCCAGCAAGCTTATACAGCAATTCAAACTCCTTGAGCGGCAGCGTAAGCGACTCCGTCCCTCTCATCACCTTATAGGTCTGTCGATCAAGCGTGACGTTGCCGAACTGGATCGTCTGTGTGGAGCCAATCCGGTATCGTTTCATTAATGCTCGAACACGCACCGTCAACTCCAAGGGATCGAATGGCTTCGTCAGATAATCATCGGTCCCCAACTCAAAACCTTTCACTTTCTCCCATGTTTCGCCTCTCGCAGTCAGCATAAGTAACGGAAGATCTGGATTGGCTTTACGGAGCTCCTTGCATAACGTCCAACCATCCATAATCGGCATCATTATATCGAGCACAACAAGGTCGACATGCGTCGCGGCGTAGACGGCTAGTGCTTCCTTGCCGTCCGCGGCTTCGACTGTTGCGAATCCGTCGTTGCGTAGAAATAAGCAGACAAGTTCGCGAATGTTCGCATCGTCGTCAGCAACAAGTATAGTAGGCATCTGTTCCCTCTTTTCCCTGTTTTCCATCCCATACAGTTGCAATCATTATACTATAAATGAATTTGAAACGCAGAATAACGTGGGGGACCCGATACACCTGTCCCCATATTTCCGTCTACAGCAAACTTTGGTCCAAGATAATCGACTTCATTTCCTGATGCATAGGCTGGTTTGCCAAATCTAAATCGATACCGCTAACAAATGGGGGGCAGAAGAAGCAGTGCATCCTCCCCGCCGGAGTGCATACAGCCCGTACAAAGCCACGCCAAAACAAAAAGGCATAAGCAAAAAGTTAAACTTTTCACTCATGCCCCTTCTCGGGTAGCACATAAAAGGCGTATGATCTATCCTATTCCGCGATATGCACAAATATGATGGACTACGTATCCTTTATTAAGTTTACGTTTACATACAGGCATTTCCCAATCAAAGCGTACGGAACTTCAGGTCCTTACAGTCCACTTTGAATAGAAATTCTCTCTTTCCCTCTTTCCCATGGACGGATAACCGTAATGTTAAATTTTGCACGTCTTTATCTGTGAGCGCTTTGTTATATAACCAGCCGTGCCGTTCTTTACCAGGCTTAATCACAGCATCTTTAAAATCAGGATTGTGAGAAGCAGCCACGACCGTCTCATAGGTTTTGCCCTTGATTCCATGGTTGGCCCCAGCCTTCGTACCAGCCAAGTAAAGCTTAACTTCTTCTTTGTCCGTTTTGTTGTTAACCGTAATTTCAAAGTCGGTATGATCCTTCGTTAATCGAACAGCTTGTACCGTCACTTCAACACCTTTGTTGGTTTGAGTAATCGGCAATGTTTGAAAAGCAGAGCGCTGCTGATCCTGATTGTCTCTATTTGGTGTAGAAGGCCTATGATCTGGGTTCTTTAGCTTCCCTTCGGGGAGCTCTATGCTACCCTCTATAGATATCGGCTTGTCATACATAACCCGAACGACATCCCGCCCGTCAAAAGCTCCCCGCTCTGCGTCAGACGTGTTGTGTGCGGCTGCCAACGCAATTCCTGTAAAGACCATCGTGCTGCATAAAATGCCAACAACCAGTTTACTCATCTTGTCCTCTCCTTTCCACTAGTCCCTATCCTCTTCCACGTTATCTCTCTATTACGGTGTTAGTACTCCTACATTACGAAGACCATTGCTCTACATGAATATGGAGCTTCGCATCTGCCAGCGCTTTATAGTGACGTTCCACCTTATTCCCCGCTGCATCTACCTCTACCTTTCCATCCTCACGGCTTACTTGAAATACCCACTCCGAATACATCGGAATTTGCAGTTGATTCGTATACGTATCGGTTTCTGGATGTTGTACGAGCGGAAACCAAGCATAGAGCTTGACGCCATCCGGCGTATTTAGAGGTGCATGAACGATGAGTTCCAACTGGACATTGGATGGTATCTCTGCTACAACACGCAGCGTAACAGCAGCTTCCAGGTCCCCATATTGAACTGTCACCTTTGTCTCTCCTAACTGCAAAGGAATGACAGTCCCATCCTCTCGAACCTGTGCAATACGTTCATCTTCGATACGATAGAATGCTCTTAATACAGTCATCCTAAAGCCCGAATCATACTCAACGATTGGATTCAATCGGCAGGAAGGACCGATCAACCCAACCTCCTCCATTTCCTCACCGCTATTCAACTTTAATGCGCATGCCTCTCCCCTGTCGCCAAAGAAATGAATCAGCGGCGCTGACACTCTGGCCGCCCAATCCCGCTCCACATGTGCTGCTCCCGGTTCATACAAATAAACGAGCTCATCGTCTGGGCTGTACCCTAATTGAAGCAGTTTCTCGGTCACTTCACGTACATGCTTCTCTCTCACCAGCAGTCCTTCACGACTGCCAAGATCAATCCATATTTTAGACACGGGCTGCTTGGCGGTAAACGTATGATACATAGGCACTTCGTTCTGTGTCTGTGGATCTACACAATAGAAATAAGGAGAAACGATTCCGAGCATCCCAAATACGTCAGGACGGCGCATGCCGATATGATACGTTACTTGTCCACCTCTTGAAGAACCCATCAAGGCTGTATGTTCCGGCCCTGTTTTTGTGCGGAATACGGCATCCATAAATGGCATTACTTCTTCAATGATAAACCGCTCATACAGTTCGCCCCGTGGTTGAATCGGCACTTTATCGTCTTGATAACAAACTCCCTCCAGATCATGCGTGAATTCATCAGCCCGTTCCATCCCCATGTTAGGGACGCCAACCACAATAATATCCTCGATGATCCGCTCCTTAATCAACTGGTCGGCAGTCGTATGAATGTTCCATGAATACCCGTTAAACGCGGGGTGAAAAATATTTTGTCCGTCGTGTACATATAACACCGGATATCGCCTGTTCAGGTCAATCTGATAGCTGGGAGGCAGATACACCACAAGATCACGCATATTATCCAAAACATCAGAGTAGAATCCTTCATTTCGTAAAATGCTTGAGCTATGCTTCATTGTCATCACCTTTTCTTGCAATTAAATCCACCCAATGCTCCACTTCATAATGTAATTCCAGTCCATCCGTCACAGTAAACTGACGGTAAGGAACCTCGTGGCCATTGCGGTCTGTTTCATGCTTGCCTAAGCCTCGCGAAATTCTAAATTCAAACGACATCTCTCTTGGCACCTCAAAGCTGCCACCATAGAGCCCTTCATCTATCATTGGCAATTCAATGCCTGCATAAAGACAATCCGTACGCGGCGTGTACGCTGGTACTTTTACATAGATGTCAACCTTCGCCGTATCTGACACATACGGAACCACGGTCATATCCTTACTGGCTCGCAGCTGCTGACGAACATACGTAACACTTGTCTGCCCAGACTGACACGGAGTTAACATTCCATCCGCTGCTACTGCCAACAGCTCCGTATCAGCTACCTCATAGACAGCGTCAATATCCGTCATCATAAAGCCGCTATCAAAACGAACAATTGGATTCAACGCCCGTTGGGGCCCTTGAATGCCTATCACCTCAGGTCCGTGCAGATCAACATCCACTGGCTTGCCGATGTCTCCAAAAAAATAGAGAAGCGGCGCATGCACCCTTGCCGCCCAGTCTTTCTGCGAATGACCAGAGCCTACTGCATAGTAATACATAAGGTCTTTGCCCGGCTCATAACCGATCTGAACGAGAACATCCACCACATGACGCACATGCTGTTCCATGACGGTAAAGCCTTCCGCATCTCCAACGTCGATCCATATTTTAAGATCCTTCTTCTCCGTATACACTCGGCTCAGCCATCTTTCTTCCATCTTGTTCGGCTCAACACTAACAAAGAAAGGACATAACGCACCGATCATGCCAAAGGTTTCCGATTGACGGAAACCTATGTTATAGGACACTAACCCGCCTGCAGATGATCCCATTAAGGCGGTATGCTCCTTGCCTGTTAAAGTTCGGTACTCTCGATCCATGTAAGGCTTCACTTCCTGCACCAGAAACTGCTCGTAGAGTTCTCCTTGGTTAGCCGTGTGGAACACATTGTGCCCGTCTGGGTTCGCATGCATATATTCCGCAATTCGCGCATCTTCCACGTGAGCAATGGCAACCACGATGATCTCTTTCATCTTTCCTTCGGCTACTAAACGATCAACCGTCTGATGCACATCCCAGGACTCTCCCTTGTGATCTGCAAAAAACACATGCTGTCCATCATGCATATAGAGGACAGGATAGCGCCGCTGCTCTTCCTGATCATAGCCAGCCGGCAAATAAACAAACATATCTCTTGTATTGTTTAAAATAGTGGAATAATACTGTTTAATCTCTATTAAACGTGCTGAACCCACTGGGCATTCTCCTCATACCGTATAATTACGAGGAGACAGACAATATGATAAATTTCTCCTCGTTTCTATATTCCGCGTCATCAATATAACTGTTCATTAAGTTCACAATAGACGTATACTCGCTCATACGGAACGATACCCGCTTGATATCATCACGCAGCACTTCTGGACAATGACACGTGCACCATGCAGTGAAACGCGCATGTGATGCGGCTGCCTGATTGGCTATAAACTCATTTAACACAATTCCAGGACGATGCTCATGCTTGGCCAAGAAAGCCCGCATCCCACTTGCATCCTTATATACATGTATCCTCTCTTCCGGCAAACCGGACACATGCTTAATCACGTCCATCCACTGCTTATTGTTATATGCGTCCAATATTAGAAATTGTGGTGCTTCACCCAACATAGCAATAGAAGCTTCAAAACCTGCCTTAACATCTGGCATTACCTTGTGAAAGAGCGAATCCTCAATATAACTATCAACTACAAAGACCGGAATGCCGAACCCAAAATAAGGGGTGATGGTGGCAAACCTTTCTTGATCCACATTAATGAGAAACACGCCGTCCAGATTACGTTCCATAATGACTTTGTAAGACGGCTCCGAGCTGTCTATCTGCATCAATATAACGTGGTAGCCCAGTGCACTGCACTGTTGTTCAATTTTGCTGATCGTTTTGGCATATTTAAGCTCGGACCATGGACTTGGCTCACTGTCTTTAAACCACAAAATCCCAATAAGGCCTGTCTTTTTGATCTTCAAAGATTGAGCAGTACGATTAGTAACATACTTGAGCTGCTGTGCAATTTTTAATACTTTCACTCGAGTTTCGTCCGAGATGGACTGCGTTTTTACATCGTTCAAAATATAAGACACGGTTGCAATCGACACGCCTGCTGCTTGGGCGATATCTTTAATCGTTGTTTTCTTCATCATTCTCCGACCTCACTTAAACTTAAACGTTTAAGCCAATTAAAGCATACCGCCTTTTCCGTGTCAATTTTGCTATCAGACCGACGTTAGTTATGAAGTATGCACCCTCCGTAAGCAGGTAAGCTGATGATAAGCTGATCGCTCTCCTGTTTGAATGTCCCATTCCCCAACAGCATGCTTAATCCCGATACCACCGTCATACCCGCAACCGTAAATGTGGAGACATCCTTGCTGTTGTTAAAGCAAATGTACACCTGCTCACTGCCGTGTTTCCTTTCTACAACCAACTGCTGCTGATCTGCATATACAATTCGGAAACGACCTGCTTGTAGTGCTCGTTTTGAAGTTCGCAGGGCGATAAGCTGATGATAAAATGCATACAATTCACGATTCTGCTGTGAAGCATCCCATACCATCGGCTTGCGGCAATCTGGGTCTTCTCCTCCCGTCATGCCAACCTCATCGCCATAATAAATGCATGGCGCACCCAAGAAGCTGAATTGGAACAGTACAGCTAGCATCATCTTCCGCTCATCCCGAGCCATCGTCAGCAGACGAGGCGTATCATGACTGCCTAATATCGTAAAGGTGGCCTCGTTTACTTGCTGCGGATAATCAGCCAATAGTTTGTTCACTTGATAGGCAAACTGCTCCGCATTGATCGAGTCTTTTGCATAAAAATCAAGGACCGCTTCCGTCACCGGATAGTTCATCACCGCATCAAACTGGTCGCCTTGCAGCCATGGCATCGCATCATGCCAGATTTCCCCGAGAATATAAAAGTCCGGCTTTAATGACTTGCATGTTTTACGGAATTCGCGCCAGAATTCATGATCAACCTCATTGGCGACATCCAGACGCCAGCCGTCAATATCACATTCACGAATCCAATATTGAGCGACATCCAGTAAATACTGCCTCACATCCGGATGCACTGTATTCAGCTTCGGCATATGTGATTCAAAAGCGAAGCAATGATAGGAAGGCCTCGGCGCTTGTGTCAGCGGAAACGATTTAATATGAAACCAATCCCGGTAGCGCGATGCTTCCCCATGCTCAAGCACATCCTGAAAAGGGGCGAACCAATAGCCACAATGATTAAATACGGCATCCAAAATGACTCGGATTCCACGGTTGTGGCAAGCCTCTACTAGACTTTTTAACAATTCGGTATCGCCAAACTGCGGATCTACTTTCATATAATCAGTGGTATCATACTTATGGTTCGTTTTCGCTTCAAACAAAGGTGTAAAATAAATTGCGTTGATGCCCAACTCGCTAATGTAGTCGAGTCGCTCTAGTACACCTTTCAGGTCGCCGCCATAAAAATCATGCGGACCTGGTGAGGACGCTTCCCATGATCGAACCGACTCTGGATCATTTGACGGGTCACCATTCGCAAATCGATCCGGGAATATTTGATAAAACACAGCATCTTTTACCCAAGCAGGTGGCTGAAGAACCTCATTTGCCCAAAGAAACGGGAAATCAAAAAAAGTCAGCGGATTGTGCGGCTTGTCCTTCACAAAGCCTTTTTCCGTATACCAAATCGACTGCTCGTCATCTGTTAACTGGAATGCATACCGAAGCCGCAGATGCAGAGGAACAACTTCTGCTTGCCAGTAATCAAACCATTCATCGCTTGCCAGCTTATAAAGTTCGGATACGGTTGCCGTGTTGTCCCAATCGTACTTGTCGCCATAAAGTACTCTAACCGAGTGCAGATCGTTCTTCTTGGTCCGCAGTCGGATATGGATGGTATGTTCGTCATAAGAGTAACAATAGGACTGTCCCGGTCGATGATAGATCGCTTCGAGAAACATGATCTGACCTACTCCTTCCTGAATCCAGATAATTAAACATATGCCTCGTCATATTGAGACCTAAATAGTACGGTAAATTTCGTCTTGTAATGGCTAGCCTTTATCCGCACCTGCCGTCATACCATGGATGAGATATTTTTGGAAATACATATACAAGATCGTGATCGGCAGCGCTACTAGTACCGCACCCGCGGCAAACGTCGTAAAGCTGGAATTGGTCTCTGTCGCAACCATATTGTACAAGCCCTGCGCCAACGTCATTTTATCGGACGACCTCAGCACAATCTGAGGAAGTATAAAGTCCATAAACGGCGTTATAAAGCTGTTTAAAGCGACAAAGGTAATAGCAGGCAGCGACAATGGCAAAATAATTTTAAACAGTGTGACCATATGGCTTGCACCGTCAATGTATGCTGCCTCTTCCAGACTTTTCGGAATCGTATCGAAATGACCTTTCATCACCCAAGTCCCCATCGAGATAGAACCGCCAGCATAAATTAAAATTAGGCCCAAGTGTGTATCCAGCAGCTTCGTTTGCAGCAGCAGGACAAAGATTGCCATAATCGATAAGAAGCCAGGAAACATTTGCAGGATAAGCAGCGCCATCAAACCTTGCTGCCTGCCTTTAAAGCGAAAACGGGAAAAAGCATAGGCTGTAGCTGCCACTAAACCTGTTGATAAAACCGCATTTGCAAGTGCAATCGTTACTGTATTTCGGAACCACAGTACAAAATCAGTATTTCGAATGAGCTCGACATAATGCTCCAGCGTTGGCTGCTTGGGAAACATACTGCTTACCATTAAAGTATTTCCCGGATGAAGAGAGGTACCGATCACCCAAATCAACGGATATATTGTCGTCAACAGAAGCACGGCAAACACCGCGTATATGCCAATGACGACCAAATTGTTCAGCAATTTTGACATTTAGATCCTATCCTCTTCTCGTGTTGTCTTCATCCTTCTATAATTCCACAGGGAAAAGACCGCAATAAAGACAAACATGATAATCGATACAGCGGAAGCCATATTGAACTGGCTTTGATTCAGTGTCATTTTAAAAATCCACGAGATCAAAATATCCGTACTGCCCGCGTAATAGTAATCAGGATGATTCGGGCTGCCATCCGTCAGCATATAAATCAAGTTAAAATTGTTAAAATTAAATGCAAACTGCATAATTAAAATCGGTGCTGTCGCTGCTAGTACAAGTGGCAGTGTAAGTTTCGTGAATCGTTGTGTCCCAGTGGCGCCATCCACTGCAGCTGCTTCGTACAAGTCACGCGGAAGTGTCGTTAACACACCAGACATTAACGCCATTAGGAACGGCGTAGAGAACCACAAGTTTACAATTATAATGGTGACTTTGGCCATCGTCGGGTCCGAAAGCCAAGGCACGGGCGACATCCCCAATTTAACCAGCATATCGTTCACGGGACCAAAAGAACCATTCAGCAGCACGCGGAACACCAGTATCGATATAAATTGCGGAACCGCCCACGGCAGAATAAATATTGTTCGCCAAAACCTTTTGAACTTTATTCTAGGATGATTCACCATTAATGCCAGTACAAGGCCGCTAAAAAATACAGACAGCGTGGACGCTACCGCCCAGATGATATTCCAGACGGATATACCAAAGAAGGTCGTCCGCCACGACTCCTGCGCGAACAAATCGTAAAATGTTCGCAGCCCCGTCCAGTCCACCAAGTTGCGGTCTGGAATGTGATGAGGTGCTGAATAGTTCGTAAAAGCAATCAATACATTAAACACAAGCGGCAGCACCGTCACAAATAAAACAAAAAAGAGAGAGGGCAGCAGCAGCAGGTACGGAAAGTGTCTGAACTTAGCCTGTCTTACCGATACTAGAAATCCAGGAACCGCCTTTCCTTGATCTCTTAGCTCACCATTCTTCTTAGCATCGTATATATTCAGCGCATAGAAACCTGCAAATAACAACACCAAGACGATCATAATGATGCCATGGATCAGCATAAAGATGGAGTGGTCCCCTTTTATGACATTACCAGCAACAATTTTGGAAGGCACATCCCCTAATGTAATGAGCCCTTTAATTCCTTGATAAACGATGGGATAATAATTCCAAAAGAACAATTGAGTCGCTGTCATAAATAGCAAACCCTTTATATATTGCCTATTGTACAACTGACCCAAACCTATAAATACCGCAGAGAAAATAGCAGCTATGGTCCGATGCCGACGAGCATCTGTTGTTGCCATCATACGGAAGACCGCCTTAGTCGAATTTTGAGATTACCCGTTCATGTGACCGATTATTTCTTGGATTGAATCGCTGTCTTGATCTGAGCTGCTGCCTTATCCAGCACAATGCTTGGCTCCTGATTGTCGTTCCAGATAGCAGCTAATGCAGCACCTGCTGGAACCCATACGGTTCCCATTTCTGGTATGGATGGCATAGGCGTCGAATGTTCCGCTTGCTCCAAGAAAGCCATAATATTAGCATCCTGCGCGATCGCAGGCTCGGCCATTAGATCTTTTCTGGCCGGCAGCTGTCTTGTCATTTCGAATCGCTTCTTGCCATTTTCCTGTGAAGTGACATAACGTGCAAACAGCTTTGCTGCTGCTGGATATTCGGTATACGAGTTGACATATACAGCCCGGATACCCGACATGCTCTTCGGGTGCTCCCCATTTGGCAAGAGCGGCAGCGGAGCCACCGCATAATCGACACCTGCATTCGTCAACTCATTCATTAGCCATGGGCCATTAATGATAGCTGCCGTGCTGCCTTCTACGAAAAATCCGGTAATGATATTATCGTTGATATCGTTAACGTTGATAGGCAAAATTTGCTTTAATGATTGTAAATACTTTGCTCCTGCAACCGACTGAGCGCTATTCAGCCCCATATCCGCCGCATTCGTCCCCCCGTTGCCGAACACATATCCGCCATAACCCGCCAAGAAAGAGTAAGATTGATACAACTGTCCTACATTCCACATAAGGGCGTACTTCTTATTCGCAGGATCATTATACGACTTGGCAAATTGGATCAACTCGTCATAAGTCCCAGGTGCCTTTGGCAGCAATTTTTTATTATAATACAACGCATAGGTCTCAATTGCGGTTGGATAACCGTACAATACCCCTTCATAACTAACACCTTCCAGAGCCGAGGTCATAAATTGATTTTTTGCTGGGTCGTCTAACACGTCATTTTGCAGGACTAGCCCTGCCATGACTGCATTACCTAAGTGATCATGCGGCGCTGCAAAAACATCTGCTCCGATTCCAGCAGGCCCATCCGTCGTCAGCTTAGTCACGGCATCTATAGCAGGAACGGCTTCCACCTTCACCTTTACGCCATATTCTTGTTCAAAGCTTACTGCGACCGCTTTCATAAAATCCAACTCAGGTCCCTTGGACTCCCATACAAGTAATTCCGCGCCTTCTTCTGGCTTCAACTCTGTTTGCAGCCCTTGCTGCTGTTCAGAATGTTCTTCTTTTGGCGAAGCAGATTGGCCCGTCTGCTGCGACCCACATGCTGTAAGCAGAAGCATACAACTAACTAACGCCACCCACATGGAAATCATAAAACGCTTTGACACGACTTATCCCTCCAGTCTTCATTCAACTCGACTTAAGTTAACTTAAACGTTTAAGTAATTTCATTAATATGATAACTCCTTTAAAACAAGTCGTCAATAACATAAAAAAACAGGTATCCTCTATGCTTAAGAGAGAATACCTGTCTTCCTATATTAGTCACTAGGGCCTACCCTCTGGAACCCACCTTCTGGATTCGCATAATAGGCCGCAGTACTTTCTGAACAATCCGAGGATAACTGCCAAGCTCGTCCCTACGAACGACACGAAACGCCACCAGGCCTACGATAAATACAACCAACACTACTATACCAACAAACCCTGCTGTAAACATAAAACCAATCTTGTGGCCCGCATGAGGAACAACCGCCAAGGGCTCTCCATATTTAACAGATTGGGCTGTAATGCCAACAAGCTGCTCACCCAAACGCTCCGTCAAATAACCAAGGCCGCCTGCAAGAAGAGTAGCCAGCATAAAACCAGGCCAACGCTTGCCCATAACGTCAAACTTGACGACTTTCTTCATCACACGCAGGTTGAGATACGTAATAATTAAGAACGTAATCATCGTTGCTGTAATAATACCGTATACACCAATAAATTGAGCCAGCACAAAGCTGAAAATAAGCTTAAGGATAATACCCAGCGTAACACTAATCATCGCAATATAAGGCTTGCCAAGTCCGATCAGGATCGAGCTTGATGTCATCATCGTAATCTGTAATATCGTACCCAGCGTCAGCATGGCAATAATACCAGCACCATCTAGCGAGCTGAATAACAATCCGTTAATGGAAAAGGCACCTACGCCAAGCGCTAATACGATCGGCATGCCGCTTAATACGGAAATACGCATCGCAAGCGAGATCTGGCGCTGTAAGTGCTGCATATCCCGCTTCGCATAAGCAGCGGAAATGACCGGAATAATCGATGTACTGAGCGCAATCGCCAGAATCGGCGGTATGCCTGCAATCGATTGGGCACGCTGCCCTAATATGCCATAGATATGCGTCGCAGTAGCCTCACCTACGTCCGAGGACAACAGCGGCACTGTAATGGACGAATCAATAAAGTTGACCAATGGCACGGCAAGTGATGCCAGCACTATAGGAATCGATAACGCAAAGATGGACGCAAAGATCGCCTTCAACGAGACAGGCGGTGTATTAGACCTGCGAGCCCGTACGCCTGCTTCACGATCCAAGCGGCGCAGCTTGCGCAGGTAGTAAATCATTACGACAAAAGCACCGATACTGCCAAGTACACCGCCGAAGGAAGCTCCTGCAGCTGCCCAAGCTTGGGATGCGCCATTGTTCACAAGGATTAAAGCAAGCGCGATCGCCGTTGCGACGCGTAAAATCTGCTCAATAATCTGGGACACACCGCTGGCCTGCATCATGTTGCGTCCCTGTGTATACCCCCGCATCATTGCAAGCATCGGGAACAATAACAGCGCTGGTGCCAGCGCGCGAATGGCGAGCGCGGCTTCTGGCTGCTTGATCGCTGTCGCATAGACAGGTGCCAGGAAAAACAGCAGCAGCGTCACAACGACGCCGGATATGAGACCAAACAGTAGCGCCGCAGCATAGACACGCTCGGCCTCACGCACCTGATTAAGGGCGTAACGTTCAGATACCATTTTGCTGAGTGTGCTCGGAATACCCGCAGTCGCGATTGCCAAGATCATCAAATAGACGTTCTGAGATGTGGCAAACGCCGCGTTACCTACAGAACCGAGCATATGCTCAAGCGGTACCCGCTGGAATACGCCCAGCACGCGTGCTACTAAAGTAGCAGCTGCAATGATGAGCGTCCCTTTAATAAAAGACTCCTTTGCCAAAAGCTTCCCTTCTTTCCTCTTCTACCACAGACCACAAATTAAATAATCCAAATTATAAATAACACAATCATAACGATTTGCAGAATGAACTTTGTCACCATGCTGGTAAATAAACCAACGATCGCTCCAATCGCAGCCTTAGTCGACCGTCCGACATCAGCCCCTGTGATCAGCTCCCCGATCAAAGCTCCGAGAAACGGACCTATTAGGAGACCAAATGCCGGAATGACAAACGGGCCGAATATAACCCCAATCGTACTGCCAATAACGGATGCCCTTGAACCCCCATATCGTTTGACACCCCAGGCACTGACCGCATAATCCGCCACAAACATGACCACAACGATTAATGTCTGGATGGACCAGAACCAGAATCCGAACGGTTCGAATGTAAAAAATAGGCCATACACAAAGAACGCCGCATATATCGCGAGTGCCCCTGGAAGTATAGGGAAGATGGCACCCGCCATCCCGACCGCAAACAAAGCAATGACAAGTATCCATCCCAAAATGGCCATCACGAATTCCTCCTTAGCTGCTGGCGATATCCTATTGATTACTTCATGCGCTATAATTATGCTAAAATAAACCGCCGAATCACTTCCGCTACGCCGCTTTCATTGTTGGAAGCTACGATCGCATCAGCGGCCTGCTTAACTTCCTCCTGCGCGTTCCCCATTGCCACACCAAGTCCTGCATGACGAATGACTGCAATGTCATTTAAGCTATCCCCGACGGCGATCGTCTGCAAGATGTCCAGACCGAGCATATCACACACAGTCTGTACACCTGATGCTTTGTTGATGCCGAGCGGGTTAATCTCAATATTGTGCGGCGAAGAGTTGGTTAACTCCAATCCGCCTAAAGTGCGTAATTCGTCAAGCAATTGACCGCGTACGATATCATCTTCATTAAAATAACCGAACTTCAGCCAATCCTCCTGCTCCACATTTCCGTTCCATTTCTCCCTGTTATACAATCGTTCAGTCGAATAGGCCCAGAACCAAGTGTCATACTTCTCAGATAGCTCAAGCATCTTAGTAACAGCGCTGCGCTGCAGTAGATGGCGAATGTGAAGCTCTTGAGGGTTTTTCCATACCTCACCACCATTTACCGTTACCATTGGTCCCGTCAAACCAAGCTGTTCCGCATAGGGCACCGCGTTTTGAATCGCTCTGCCTGTCGATAATATGACCGTTACACCCGCTGCTTGCGCTTCCGCTATCGCTTGGGCGGTATCCTCACTCACTCGTTGGTCCTCGTCTAACAGCGTCCCGTCCATATCGAGAGCTAACAGTGTATATTTACTCATTGTTGCCTACACTCCCGTCCGGCGTTTATGGCTTGCTCATCCGCACATTCGTCATGATTCGCGACCCTGCGCGTAAGACGGCTACCATACGCCATTTTACATAACGACATTGTATCATAAACGGTACGAGCACAACAAAAATATCTACCTCTTCCTATAAATAACTTGAGTATATTGGCCTATATGACAGAAAGCTGAATCCGTTGCATCATGAGATGCCCGAATCCAGCTTTCCTATTGCCTATTCGTTTCATGCGTGCTTGTAACATGCTTGTTACGCACTTGATACACACCCTCTTGCGTGCTTGCTACGTACTTGCTTACGTGCCTGTTAGATCCTTATCACACGCTTACTACACGCTTGCTGAATGCTCATATGTCAGCTTACTTGACTGTGAAGTACAGCGAGTTTACGCTGCTTGATTAACCGCGCCAACATACCGTGGCTTGGGGAGAAAATAAAAGCCAATACGAACAATGCGCCTGCTACAGTTACCATCATTCCGGCAATAGAAGCATCGAGCCATGCTGCCGTATAATATCCCAGTACTGCACATGCTATGCCAATCAGCACGCTGTATATGATCATCACTGACAACCGCTCTGTCAACAAATAGGCTGTAGCAGCAGGTACGATCAGCATACCTACGACCAGAATAGCACCAACACTCTCAAAGCTGGCTACCGTTGTCATCGATACCAGACCCATTAAAAGGTAGTGGAACAACGCAACTGGAATGCCGCAAGCAAGTGCCATAGCGGGATCGAACGCGCAGATTTTAAATTGTTTGTAAAAGAGTCCAATCACTACAAAAATAACAGCAACCGTGAAGCCAAGTATCCATACTGCCTTCGGTATGTAATCGATGCCGAAGACGTCAATCGTATTCCAATGTACATACGCAATCTCGCCAAATAATACGCAGTCTAAGTCAAGATCAACTTGTCGTGCATTTAAGCTGACAAGCACAACACCGACTGCAAACAGTGCTGTAAACACAACACCTATCGAGGCGTCGGACTGAACGCCGCTCTGCTGGAACATTTGAATCAGAAAGACCGTAATAAGCCCGACTACAGAAGCACCTAACAGCATGGCAAGCGAATCACGTGAGCCGCTGATCATAAAGGCGATCACGATTCCGGGCAGAACGGAGTGGCTTATCGCGTCTCCTATTAGTGACATTTTTCTAAGTACAAGGAAGCAGCCGAGTATGCCGCATGATATGGCGACCAATGCACCTGTCGCAATGATCCAAAAATCCGTCATAACGAAGCCTCCTTCCGCACACGAGTGCCACGTTCGCTCATCCGTGCATGTTCTTCCTCTCGAATAGTACGATTAGTGCGTATTCGTCGAATCACCTTGGCACACACACCTCTGCGCGGAGCAAAGAGAACAGAGAATACAAACACTGTTGTAGCAGCCAATACACTTAATGGACCTGTAGGCAGGTTGCTCGTGGTCGTACTGATCAACGTCCCAATGACCCCGCTGACAGCACCAAATATGCCACTCAAGCTCACCATCAGTCCCAGTCGATCCGTCCAATATCTTGCCGACACAGCAGGCGTAATAAGCAGCGCTGCAACTAGCACGACACCGACCGCTTGAATCCCGACAACTACTGCGATAACGGTGAAGAACATTAACATTTGTTCCAACACGCCAATCGGAAAGCCCAATCCACGGGCAAATCCCGGGTCAAAGCTAAGCAGCTTGAATTCCTTAAACAGTAAGCTGCACGCGATAATAATAACTGCCGATACCCCGATCATCGTGTATACGTCGCTCTGAATCATAGAAGCAGCTTGCCCAAACAAAAATTTATCAAGCCCGCTCTGATTGCCATATGACGAATGCTGAATCTGAGTTAATAGCACGATACCAATACCAAAAAATACGGACAGCACGATGCCCATCGCAGCATCGGCCTTAATTCGCGAATACCGCGTGATGACTGTCATAGAGAAAGTCGCAATGAGTCCGGCGACTAATGCACCTAAGAAAAATAGCGGCAGCGATTTCACACCAGTGAGCATAAAGGCAATACAAATGCCTGGCAGCGCCGCATGAGCGAGTGTGTCGCCCACCAAGCTTTGCTTGCGCAAATAAGCAAAGCTGCCAATGATGCCACTCATCAAACCGAGCAGCATGCATCCGACCAATATCCATTGTGTATTAGGGTCTGCCAACACAGACCATGACCATAATGACATCGTTATCACCTCGATCCGACGAGGGTAGCCCCGTCTTCTTGATCGAATACGGCTAATTTGCCACCGTACGTCTCGTGGAGCAGCGATTTCGTAAATACAAGCTCTGTAGGTCCATTAGCTATCAGTTCCACATTCAGCAGCATCACCCAGTCAAAGTACTCTTTAACAGTTGCTAGATCATGATGAACGACAAGTACGGTCTTGCCTTGCGCTTTTAGTTCATTTAACAGACTGATAATCGCTTTCTCCGTCATAGCATCGACACCAACAAATGGCTCATCCATGAAATACAGATCCGCATTCTGCGCGAGCGCCCTAGCCAAGAACACCCGCTGCTGCTGTCCGCCTGACAATTGCGAAATTTGGCGATGTGCATAATCTGCCATGCCTACTTTCTTCAAGCAGTCCAGCGCTATTTCCCGCTCATTAGCACCCGGTCGTTTGAACCAGCCTAGATGCCCGTAACGCCCCATCATCACAACGTCCAACGCATTAGTAGGAAAATCCCAATCCACCGATTCACGCTGCGGCACATAACCAATAGACTTTCTCATTTCCGCATATGGCTTGCCATATATTTGAACCTCTCCGCTAACCTTAGGGAGCAATCCTAGTATCGCTTTTATCATGGTGGACTTTCCTGCACCGTTGGGTCCAATAATTCCGATTAGCTTGCCTTCTGGTACGTCAAAGGTTAAGTTGCGAAGCACCGGCTTTTTTTGATAGGCGACTGTTAATCCTGTAACAGTCAAAGGTGATGCATGTCTTGTTTGTGTCATTGTTGCTCCTCCTCTCTACTTCTTGCTTCCTGCTATTCATGAATCAGTTCATCCGTTTTAATCTTGTATATCGGATAGATATGATAAGTAGTAGTGCTTAATATACAAAGTAAAATGCTGCCCCACATGATAGATGCTAAATGTAGTCATACCATGTTAACGGAATCTTTCTTTTCCATCGGATTATGGACCCTATTTATTTTAAAGCATTAACAATTACATCAACGTTATGTTTGACCATTCCGATATAAGTACCTTCCGGCGTGCCTGGTGTACCCATCGCATCCGAAAATAATTCGCCGCCTATGGTGACGTTATGGCCTTTCTTCTTCGCACCTTCGATAACGGCCTCAATGGCCTTCTTTGGGACACTTGACTCTACAAACACAGCCTTGATCTGGTGATCAACCAGATAATCACGCAGCTCACTCACATCCCTGCTGCCATATTCAGATGCAGTGCTAATTCCTTGAAGCCCCATCACCTTCATTCCATATGCCTTACCAAAGTAATGGAAGGCATCATGTGCTGTAACCAATACACGGCTGTCCTCTGGTATCGTCTGGACCTGCTCACGAACATAGTTGTCCGTTTCCTTCAATTTGGCGAGATACGTTTCTGCATTCTGGCGGTACTCGTCCGCGTGTACAGCATCCATTTCAACTAAAGTGTCACGGATGACCTCTGCCGCACTAATCCAATTGCTCACGTTAAACCAGATATGCGGATCATGAGCTTCCGGAGCCGCCGGGTCGGCCAACAGCTCCGCTTCGTCCAGCTTTTGCGATACTGCAACTGTCTTTTTGTTCTTACTCATCTTTTCTAAAATATCCACCATCTTGCCCTCAAGGTGCAATCCGTTGTAGAACACGATATCTGCCTCGTCCAGCTTTTTAATGTCCCCTTGCGATGCCTTATACAAATGCGGATCAACCCCAGAGCCCATCAAACCGGTGACGGCTACGTGATCTCCGCCTATTTGCTCGACGACGTCCGCAATCATGCCAATTGTAGTGGTGATTGTCAATTTGCCGCTGCTTTCATTTCCAGTAGTGCTGCCTGAAGTTTCTTTCGAATTCCCGCTGCCGCAAGCTGCCAGCCCCATTGCCAAACTTAAGAACAGTACGGTCATGACCAAGCGCTTGAGCGCTGAATTCCATCTCGTTGACTTTGCCTTCACTTTCACTACACTCTCCCTTTTATAAATTGTATGCAGTTATATATTTTATATAAGCGCAATACTTTTTACCTATACTTCTTTTGTTTAATATACACAATATTGTTTCCTTAGTGCAACTTTTTCGGCAAAAAAAAGTTGTTGACTCATTGTGAATAGAATGATAAAGGACTACTTTTCATACTAAAGTATGTATAACCTAGCTAGCTGGTACTTTGTCCAAAAGTTTGTTATGCGCCTTGTTTCTTATGTCCTAAAAATGGAGCTGCCACTCGAGTAGGAATACTCAAGCAGCAACTCCTTGCTAAATCACGATACAGTCCTATCCCGCGGCTATTTACGCTGCATTATTGCCCGTATACTTCCAGCTCATAAATACGTGCAGCTGTATCACTCGTTTGAGTTGCCTTTGTCACCACCAACTTCGCATAACGGGCATTTGTCGCACTGATCGTATGGCTTGACTCTCCTAAGGTATTGCCTGTCACAGATACAGCATCTGCCCAATTAACCCCGTCCGCGCTCAACTGAAGCTTAAAATCACGAGTATTAAAACTCGCTGACTCCCCGCCAGCCGCAGCATGTTTTACGACAAACTTCGTGATGGAATAAGAAGATCCCAAGTCAACGCTTAACCAGTGGTTGCCGCTGCCTGTGGCGCACCATTTGCTATTGTTTGCAGCCGTACCATCAACAGCTTTGGCTGGGGATTCCCCACTTACAAAAGTATCCGCAGTGGCAGTACGATTCAAAGCAACATTCGTAATACCCGGCTGCACATTTGACCATAGGAAGCTAACTTGCGCTGCTGCTCCACGCTGTCCATCCTTGCCAAGCGCAATTACTTCGAGTGTAGTCTGTGGCTCGTTGCCAATGCGGAACATAGGCGGAATGTAGTAAACACGGTTAGGTGTTGCATTCACGAACTCTTTTGAGCCATCAGGCTTCACGCGGTAAATTTCGTACACCTGAACACCGCCCGAAAGGGAGTCCCATTTCAAGCGAACATCCGTCGATGCACCGCTCATGCCAAGCTCTGTAACCGCTAGATTGGATACCGCTGGCAATGGGGCTTGAGGACTGCTATTACGTACAGACAACTCCCCTATATTTGCAGTAAAGTTAGGAATAGCTGTGCTGCTTTCGAATTTCAGACCGATTTCCGTAATCGTACGACCTGCGTATGCAGACAATGGCAAAGATGCTGTTGTCCAATTAGAAGTATTCAACGTTTGTAATGATACATATTCCGTCTGGGACGGATTGTCTCCAAATACAAGTGCCACCTTCACCTGTGCCCCAGCGATTGGCGCCTTATACGTAACGGATATGACCGTATTTGCGTCAACAGGCAAGGCTGTCCGGTACAATCGTAAATGCGTTGCGTTTTGTGCGTTCAAGTTGCCACTTACTTTAAGGGAACTCCCGCCATAGTAAGCTTGGTCCCAGTCAAAGTTAGGCGTTAGAGCCGTACCTGTGCTCTGTGTGATCCAGCGCCATGTCGGCAGTACATCCTGCAAGCTGCGGTTATTCCATTCCTTCGTTCGCATAACGTTGCCATTAATAGCAAACATCTTACCATGACCGGTGTTAAAGTTAGTTGTAAATGGTAAAGAGTTAATCGAGGATTTATCAGCAAAATAATGTGCCATTCCTGGCCATCCCGAGGCATTCGTTTGGCTTGGGTTTCCATTCGCCCCAACCCAGAATTGACTAGATTTTGTATAGAATTGATTCATGGAAGTTGCACTGCGGTAAGCCCAATCTGGTCGATATATGCCAAGAGATGTACGTGCATTTTGACCTTGTGGGAATATTGCCGACCAGTTTACGTAGCTGCCAGTACCATTGGCCTCAACATCAATGCCTGCGTAGGCGTCATAAGGGCTGCGGCCAAGACTGGAGGCCTTGCTAGCCGAACTCTGCAGACCAGAGGCGGACCAGTTAAAGTTGATAAACATCGAGTCCGATATTTTGCTGTTCCCACTTTGCAAGAACATTTCATTCTGAGCGTTC
The DNA here is from genome assembly GCF_022346885.1 of Paenibacillus sp. ACRRX. GTDB lineage: Bacteria > Bacillota > Bacilli > Paenibacillales > Paenibacillaceae > Paenibacillus_B. The sequence goes on along the minus strand of NZ_JAKRNK010000011.1, from coordinate 56,991 downwards.
AGCGCATTCTGCCAGCTAATGCCGCCACCTTTTGTCATGGAATCATACCAGACCACTTGCATGTTTGGCTTCTTGTGATCTTGCATATATTTTAGGAACTGCTGCATCTTCGTTGCATCCGCAGCATTACCACCCACTGTCTCCTGATTAATAAACCAGCCGTCAAAGCCAAAGTAATCCGCTGCTTCAATTAATTTGTCCGCTACTGGAAACGATCCGTCAGGGCGCTGCTGCAGCGTCTGCTGCACCCATTGATAGGTACCTCCATAGGCAGTTGGCGGGAAGAATACCGTACCCACGATCGGGACTCCATTTTTATGAGCGGCATCGATAATGTCAGCACTCGGCGGCACGATAATCCCTTCGCCTGAAGATCCACCCCATAGCACCATCGTATCTACATACTGCCAGAAGCTGAAAGCGTCAACACTGTCTTGATCCGATCCTTGAGAAGGCACATTGCTCGTATGCGGATTCATGGCAGCAAGCCCCATCAGCTTAGGCTGCGTACTTGCGTTGCCGTTAACCTTTTCGCCTGCGAAGCGTTCAGCCAGACGAATCGTCCCTTTGTTAAACTCCGCATCTTTGTCCGCTGCCGGACTCCACTTCAGCAGTTGGTCTGGAAACCAATAAGAGGTATGTGGCTGTGCCGCATTGGCTGCGCCAGCCGATAGTATAAATGCCAACATGCTCCAGCCAAGAATGGCCGCCCATCGTGCTCTTTTTTGTTTCTGCTTCATCCTAGCACCTCATTTTGTTCGGTTATGTATCGCCCCACACCGCGCGCTGGTCCTGAGACGTACACCTTCATTTTAAGCACAAGGTAAACGCTTTCATAATGGACAAAATTTAGATTTGTTGTATAAATTAAATATAATACCACTTTCATTCGCCTAAATATTACTAATATTTATATTAAGATGATCACAAAGATACTAACCAACAGCGCATAATAGGCTCCTATCACCATCCCTACATTTAAGCTTAAATAAGTCATAATTTTTCCCTTTATTACCTTTTCCGTTGGATCGTGTAACAGACAAGCGGCTGTCCTCATCTGAGAACAGCCGCTTCATGTATTCTTATTCCGTTGTTGCTGGTGGCGTCGCTTTGCGAGGCGTGCCTGTAAGCCCTACGGCTTCATCGTAGGCATCAAAGATGGCACGTGCAATTGGTGCCGCACTGTAGGAGCCGTAGCCACCCTCTGGTACGACAACCGCAACAGCCAAAGTTGGATTCTCAGCTGGTGCGTAAGCGATAAACACCCCGTTCTCGATCGTTCTTCCCCCAACGTCTTGCTGGGACGTACCTGTCTTGCGATAGAATTTATAAGGGAATCCATCAAAGCCGTGAACGTTAACTCGACTCATCCCATGCTCAACTATATTCCAATACGATTCATCAAACTTTACTTCGTTTAACACTTCTGGCTTGAACTGTTTGACGACCTTATCTTCACCATCCGTAATTTTGCTGACGAATTGAGGCTTCATACGCTTGCCGTGGGAAGCTAATGTAGCTGCATATTGGGCTAGCTGTAATGTCGTATATTTACCTTGCTGTCCAAACGACGCATACACGAGTGCAGACTGCGCATTGTTTCTCTCCGCTTCCGTAAGATAGTCCCTCAGACCGGCAAATTCACCAGGGAGCCCGCTCCCCGTTTTAACCCCAAGTCCAAACATCTCCATGTACTTATCCCACGTCTCAAGGCCATTTATATCGGTTCGGGAGTACAAGCGCTTTCCGATCATGTCAACCATAAAAGCATTGGAGGATACTCGCAAAGCTTCTGCCGCATCCATATAACCGAATGACTTCCGGCTAGAGTTCCATACCTTGGTCTCATAACCTTTACGCCCAAATTCAGCATATCCTCCGTCAAAATAATTGTCATATAAACCAAACAAATTCTCCTGCAAACCGATCAATACGGACAGTGGCTTCATTGTTGAACCTAGATACACGATGGAGTTCGGATGCTTCTTAATCTCATCATCATCATAAGGACCGTATGCTGCCTTTATCGTACCATTGTTCATATTGAACTTATACTTATCATAATCTTCAGGACTAATAGAGCCGTTCTTCCAGACATTCGTATTATAATCAGGCATGCTGGCCATTGTAACGACGTTGCCAGTCTTTACTTCCATGGCTACCGCATAGCCTGTTCGTGCATTAGGGGCACTTTCCAATGAATCAGAAGAGTTACGCACTTTCTCCAGCGTCTTCATGATCGATTCTTCTGTCTTCATCTGGATGTCCTTATGAATCGTCAGATGCAGATCGTTCCCACGCTCTGGCTTCGTTAGCTCCATCTGACCGATGATACGACCGGCGACGTTAACAGGAAATCGCTTCAAGCCGTTCTTTCCGCGCAATTCCTCTTGAAACATAAATTCAATTCCGTCTACGCCAACATCCTCGTAATCAAGATATCTTAACTCATCTGGCAGCGAATCTTTATTGTTCTGAATATTTTTGTAGTAATCGTAGGATTCACGTACACCTTTAAATTTCTTCAGATACCCGATTGTCTGCACCGCAACCGTATCCTCATCATAGTTCCGTACACTGTCCTCAACAATATCGAGTCCTTTGTACTCCGGCTTATGCTCCAAGAAATAAGCAATCTCCTTAGGGGTTAATCCAGTCTTGATCAAACGTGGGACAAACACATAATTCAACTTGCCCGTTAAATCCATACGCTTCAGGATTTCTTCAGCGGTTAGCGGTTTCTCCTTAGAGGCATCCCCGTATTCCTTAAATACATCAGCAAGCGTACTGGCAAGCTGCTCCGCATCTGCCATGTTCTCTTCCTTCGTATAATTCTTGTCCACGTTAAAATAAAGGGACTGCGTCGAAGTCGAGTAAGCCAATCGTTTCTTGGAAGCGTCATAAATGGTGCCTCGCAGCGGAGGAATGGCTGTTGTCTTATAGCCTAATCTTGTTTCTTTCTCTTTTAAGCCAGGTCCCTCTACAAATTGTAATATAGCTAGGCGCACAATAAGCACCGTAAAGACAGCAAAAGTAACAAAGAAAAAAGTATTTAGTCGAAATGAAAAGTGGCGGCGGTTTAATAGTTCTCGCTTGTGTGGTTCGTCCGAATGCGGATGACTCAAAGCACCATCATCCTTCCTGCGTAGTATGTTCGTTGAGTAATGTTCATTATGTTAGTTTATCACATTAGAACGACTCGCTCAAAGACTAAACACAGCAGATTAACTGTTGGATATTGCTCCTTTATCTGGAATGTGCGTAGCATCAAAGTTCGGTGGATTAAACCAGTCGCCCGTACTCGCCCATGTCGCATCTAGAGGTATCCAACCTCGGTCTACAAGCTTTACCGTATTCCAGGCATGAGGCCCATATCCGCCTTTCCCATCATAGCCCTTACCCGTCACTACACGAACCTCTAATCCTACCGTACGTGCCATTACCGCATATAGCCTCGCATAATCGATACAAACTCCTGATTTGCTATCAAAAGTCTCCTCCGGTGTTTGCTCCTTCCACTCGCCACGCTGGATATAATTATTCGCCTTGCTCCAGTCATATTTCACACGTGTTCCAACCCAGTTATACAATTTGCGCGCTTTCTCTTCGTCAGATCGCGCTCCTTTGGTCACCTCAAGAGCAGCTTTCTCAATATCCTGCGGAATAAGGTAGTCAATAACCTCGTATTTGCGCTGCATCAAGTCACTTAACTGCTCCTCGACTTGCGCTGTAAATACAGGCAGCTGTTTGGTTACCCACGCCCCCGCAAGCGGCTGTATAACTTGATTAGCTGCAGCTTGGTATGCAGCAGATGATTGTACCATCCTACTAACAGCCGTATCCTGCTGCAGGGTTACATAGCCAAAGAGAAGCACCACAATAAAGAAAGCACGCACTGAACCAGTAACGATCCCTACCATAGCGCCCACAACACGGCTCAGAAAACGGATGACAAGCGGTTTATTTGGGGTCTGATGCAGATCTTGACGTCTAAGCACCTGATCAGAATGACGCTGACTTGACGGTATGTCATCCGCTGACGAAGGGGCAAGCAACGTCATTACAAGTCGAGCCAGCACGCCGATGATAGAGCGTATTAAAATATACAATACACTAAATAATAGCGCGAAACGCAGCAGCGCAAAGTCCCTAATGCTCGTTACAGTCGTGTAATACATACGTTCCCACCAGGACCACTCGTGGCTGGGAATCTTAATCACCATTTCCTGAAGCCAAGTCGCAACGGTTGGTGATAATGCCTGAGCAGCGAGATATGACAACAATAAGGATATAACCGTCAAGCATGTCTCCAGTATAATAAAGAAGAGGTGACGCACAGACCCCGAAGCGCCTCTGCTCACCCCTTGCCATACGCTAAAAAGAATGACACACGCCAGTACAATCGTCACGAGGTTAAACTCCGCAAACTGCCGAACTGTGTCCATTATTTCTTCTTCGCCTCATCGATAAACGACTTAATTGTGTCGTTAATCTCCCATTCGCCTAACGACACACCGTTAAACGCCAGCTTAACCTTACTGCTGTTCGTAGAACCATTTAATTCTACATTCGGGGACTTGATCGTATATGTACCATCTGCTCCTGCCGAAAAGGTCGCTTTCTTGGCTTCCTGAACCATCGCATTCATCGCTTGATCCTTCAATTGCTGCACGGTCTCATCCTTTACCGTAGTAACCACTTTGTCAATATCGTTCCACGTAATGCCGCTGTATACCGCGACAGCCGCCACGATTACAAGTACAAGTGCCCATTTGACCATCGTCTTCACAAAGCTCACGATGACAAATAATACAATAAGTGCAATCAGGAAAATTAACCAATTCTGTTTCATAAACTCAAAAAGCTGATTCATATCCATTTCTCTATCTACCATCCTTTCCAACCCATATTATACATCATTACCAATTGTTCAGTAAGGTCATACCTTTTCGATAATCAAGGATAAGCTAGCTGCCCAGATATGATAGATATGAAATCTAGTTCGCAACAGTAGCATACAGCAATTATTTGTCACAAATGTGCTTGATTTATCTGCCACCTACTTGAATGCAATTACACAGTGGGATTTATATCTACGTTAGATGAACAATTGAAAAAGATAGAATCCAGTATCCCATGTAATTAAGGTCATAAGTTCGTCCCTTTCAACGTACAAGTATACCATAGCACTGTGGAGGTGACGGCACATGCGCTCAGTCGTATGGCTTTATTTATTTTTGTTTATTGCATTCTTTGATCTGCATGCCCAATATCCTATCCTTACTCCTTTCGCTGTTTCTTTAGGAGCTGCCCCTTCCTTTATTGGACTCATGATGGGTATGTACTCCTTCACTCATTTGCCTGGTAATTTATTGGCAGGATTCAGTGTCGATCGGTTTGGCAGCCGAATATTTATTGTGTTAAGCCTACTTGGGGCAGGTATTCTGCTTGTGCTGCAAGCTCATGTCGTTAATCCGTGGCAACTGCTGGTTGTCCGCTCCATCAGTGGATTTGTGCTTGCCTTTTTGTCCCCTGCCTGTCTTGCCTTGCTGGCGCGTTTTGCTACCAACCAAGTGCAGCAAGGTAAACTGATGGCTGGCAACGGGCTCGTGCACACACTTGCTTCCGTTGTATCGCCAGCAGCTGGTGCCTATCTTGTTGCTCAGCTAGGCTTCACCGCATCTTTTCAGGCACTTGGCATCGGTCTGTTTATTATTGGCCTGCTTGCGATCTTTATGGTTAGAGTCCCGGCTGAAGCGATATCCGCCTCGCCGCCATCTGTGTCATATCCAGCTGCCGCAGCAGGGCAAAAGGCATTCTCACCAATACATTCGAACAGCGGCGAGAAAACAGCCTCCCAGCCGGCTATGGCTGCAAATACTGCAAGCGTCCCCTGGTCCTTCTACATTATGCCGTTTGCCATCTCATGCTCTCAAGGAATCCTGTTCTTCGAACTGCCGTTTGTTGGGAACCAACTTCAATCGATCATGCACTCTGGCATTCTGTTCTCCGCTGTCAGTCTTGGTGCCCTGTGTACACTAAGCATGCTGTTCCTGAATCATTATCCAGCCTATGCCCGGACTTATATCGGGACATTTGTGCTGTCCTTGCTGTTCTTTGTCATCGCCATTCATTGGCCCGTGCCTTTGTTTGTATCGTTATTTCTAATTGGCATGACCAAAGGTGTCATTCTGCCTGCGATGTCAGCCCACTTACTCCAGTTAAGCGGCGGGGTGAAGTACGGACGAATCTTCTCCTACTTGTCAATTGCGTTCTCTATTGGTTCATTTCTAGGTCCGCTGTTGGCTGGTCAGTTCCGTAATGTCGTATCCCCGTTTTTTATCGCGTTCCTTGTCTTGATGGCGGCAGTTACGATTATGCCTGCCAGGCAGCCTTTTCAACCTTTTACAGCATCAACACCATCCATTCCTGAATCTAAAGCTTCATAAATGCACCAATGCTTAAATTGCAGGCGAATACCTATCTTTGGACTTTCTGGGTGTTTGCACAGCACGACATCTACCCTCCGACATACTATACATTGTGCCTCACGACTTAAAGTCAGAAAGAGGGTGAACCGAATGTCGCATTGTGTAGATCCATGTGGTGGACCTATTGGACCTGGTTTCGGCGGTGGTCTCTGGACAGCAACTGGAACAATTCTTGTACTTTACATCTTATTAGTTATCATCCTCCGCGCTGGTGTGTTTTAATGCCAACTCGCTCTCTCCTCATGCGGCTTGCTCTCGAGCAAGCCGTTCGTTTTTTTAGGAGCTTCCTCGCAAATCAGTCTCCTTATTCTTAAGGTCACGTGTAAAGTTCGAATCTGCATGTGGTACACTACGTAAATAGAAGACTTATTATATAAATGAAACGGCATAATAATGGAGAGACCTTTTCGGTCACACAACACACTTACTTTATACAGCGCTGAGGTGAACTTCATGGATATCGCAATAATCGTAGAGGGAAAAAATGATCGCAGCCGTCTTCGCCGCTTACTAAGTGATGACATCACAATCCTATGTACATATGGAACATTAAATACGAATAAGACCGAGACGCTCCGTAAAGAAGTTGGGGACATGAACGTATATTTGTTTATGGACAATGATGCATCCGGCAAGAAAATACGAGGCGTGCTAAGAGATACATTTCAGGATGCTGAACATATATATACACGCAGAGGATATGCTGGCGTAGAAGGTACGCCGGATGAATATCTCATCCAGCAGTTAGAAAAAGCGGGGCTGGAGGAATATGTTATATATCCCGATCCAGCCCCGTTTGCTTCGGAGTAACATATGCTATTGGGTAAGCGAGATAACATCGTCAGCAATCAATTCCGGAGTGACCTCTAGGTCATTTGCGTTATAATATTTGCGCACGTTGCCATCTTGGTCCACGAGCGTCACAAGGTTTGTATGCGTAAAGTTCCCGTCGTTGTCTTTCACGACGGCCGAACCAAACTTGTTCATGAACTCTGCCGTTCCGGCCTCGTCGCCACGTAAGAAGTACCAGCCTTTAAGGTCCGCTTTGTTCATATCTGTAGCCCATTTCATGAGGCGTTCACGAGTGTCACGCTTCGGGTCAAATGTCACGGAGACGATGTTCGCTTTGTCTCCGAATACGCCCTTCTCTTTTAATAAGTCCTGCACCTCATTTAACATGTAGGTTGTAGGTGGGCATACATCTGTACAATGAGAGAAAAAGAAATAGAACAAGCGAGCCTTGCCATTGGTGCTAGCCAATGACACCGTCTGGCCATCTACGTTCTCCATCGAGAACTCAGGCGCCGCCTTTACGACAGGCAGATCGCTGCCTTTAGGCCAATAGATCCAAGCTGCGGCAACAGCAAATACAAGCACGAGACTGCATAAAAATAATTGCAATGAATAACGCTTCGCAAATTGTGCCATGGTCCATCCTCCAGTAACGTCATAATAAGTGTCTTTATTTGCCCATCGTATCCGCGATAAGAATAAAGAATTGAAGCATTAGGACGTTGATTGACAGGATGAAATTCTTCTTGGCCCACTGCTCATCGTTATTCGTGCGAAATCCAGCAATACATACGTACAACCAAAATGCATTAATAACTGTTCCAGTTACTGCGTAGATAATACCTGCATAACCGTAATAATAGAAGAGCCAAGGTACTGGTAGAAGCAGCAGCACGTAAGGAATCATTTGCCACTTGGTACGCTTTATCCCCTTTACGACAGGCAGCAAGGGATAACCCGCTGCACGGTACTCTTCCACGCGGCGTATGCCAAGTGCCCAGAAATGCGGCGGTTGCCATAGAAACATAAGTGCAAATAACAGAACTGCAATTACATCGATCTTGCCTGTGATCGCCACATAGCCGATGACAGGAGGCATTGCTCCTGATATCCCCCCGACAGAGGTGCTCCATGTTGACGTTCTTTTTAACCAGAGCGTATAAATGACGACATAGACAAACATGCCAACAATACCTAATACGCCGGCCAGCACATTAACTAAAGAGAATAACACCGTAAGTCCGACAACACCAAGTGCTATCGCATAGATTAACACAACCTGAGGCTGCAGCCTCCCCGTTGGCAATGCCCGATCGCGCGTACGTTCCATCTTCATATCGAAGTCTCGATCGAAGTAGTTGTTAAATACACAGGAAGAAGCCATGACAAGCGTTGTCCCGAGCAACATCCATAACATCATCATCCAAGGGATGTCCCAACGTGCGGCAACCCAGAACCCCGTAAAGGCAGCCAATAAATTTGAACGAATAATACCTGGCTTCGTTAATTGAATGAACTCTTTCCATATCCCGACTCCCACTTGCTCAGGCTTGAGCGTGACAGAGTCAGAAGAGGTCCGATAAGTCATAGGTTTATCCACGTGCCCCGTTCCTCCTTGTTGTAATCCAACAGCAGAAAAAAAGTTCACCTGCTGTAATTTTCATCATAGCAAAAATGCGTAAGCTATGACAATGATCCTTGCAATCGTTCATCAATTTGACAATTCAACGAACATTATTTCACAATGTATCCTGTCGTGCTGCAAATTCCCAGATATGCAGTTTTGCGGTTCCGCCTGGAATACAGGCTGTCACAACATCCCACTCACTTTGTTCTTGCAATCGAACACGCTTCATGTCAGCATACTGCTGCGGTGTTGTGTCATGCCATTGTTCGACAAATACGTTAGGTTGATCTGTTCCCTCATATAAGGTTACATCCGTTTTATATTGAAGCAGCTTGTTAATATGTGTCAAATAGAGTTCCCGCTTCTCAGGCTCGATGCGATATTCTACAAAAATAATGCTTCCCATCCTTAACATCCCTTCTTTAACCGCTTGAGCGTAGTCATATTTTGTTCCGTCAACGTCCACAATACAACAATCAGGAGGTGAATGTCGATGGATACTGTATCCCATATTGCCATTGGTTTGGGCTTGGCCGGCTTGTCTCAGCTTGATCCTTTAGTAGCAGAGCACAGTATAACTGCCACGGCTGTTTTTATCGGGATTATGCTTGGCTCACAAGCACCTGATGTGGATACAATTTTGAAATTAAAAAGCAATGAAGCCTATGTGCGCAATCATCGCGGCTTCTCTCATTCCATCCCAATGCTGCTTGTGTGGACCGTAGTTATTACCGCATTGCTTAGTTGGAGCATGCCTGCTTCGAATTGGCAGCATACCTTTGCATGGACGGGCTTTGCCGTTGTACTGCACGTATTTACCGATTTGTTTAATACATACGGTACACAGGCGGTTCGCCCCTTTTCCGAAGAATGGATCTCGTGGAACATCATATCGTTATTTGATCCTTTTATATTTACGACGCACCTTGTAGCTGTAACCTTGTGGGGCTTTAACATATTGTCGCCGATACTCATTTTTCCTGTACTCTACTTTGTACTAATCGGCTATTTTGTATGGCGCACCCTGGAACATCGGCGAATACTCCGCCGCATGCCGCAGCTTGATCCTGAATATAACGACGGTGAACGGTATACGATCATTCCTACAGTGGCATGGTCCAATTGGAACGTCGTAAAGAAACAACTAGACGGTGCATTCCGAGTTGGTCATCTCCGCCGCAGCGGCTTAATTTGGAATGAGACGGCCAGATGTGATTCTCACCCCGCCGTTGAAGCATCAAAATCGCAATCCGCCGTAAAAACGTTTCTGTATTTTACCCGGTATGGCTGTGCATCCATACAGCCTACAGGATATGGTTACGTCGTTAGGTGGGTAGACGTACGCTACCGGCATCGCAAACAATATCCTTTTGTAGCTCTTGTGATGATGAACAGCAACTTTGAACCACTTGATACCTATATAGGCTGGATAAGCGAAAAACAAATGAAGCATCAATATGGGCTTGAGTAATGGTGCAGCACGAAATCCAATAGCTTCATAACAATTTGACCTTTCCGGCGCTAGTCAGAAGTGCTACATTTAGAAGTAAGGAAATGCGCTTACATGCAGTCGATGGAATCGATGCCGTCGTGATATACAGACGAAGCCCTTTCTTATTGGAAAGGGCTTGTTCGCGTAAATGCGTGCCACTACAGAGACAAACGTTGTGTACTGGAGCAATTATCGACCACATATAACAAAAAGCCGCCCCGCGCGCCGGGGCAGCCTCTGTGTGCTCGAGCTGAGCATCCATCTACGGTCTAACCGATATTATCGGCTGCCGCCACTCAGCGATTGCTCAGCGATTTGGACCAGACGTTTCGTCATGTATCCACCAATGGATCCCATGTCGCGGGACGTATAATTGCCGTAGTAACCGTCTTGTGCAACTGGAATACCTAATTCATTAGCAATTTCCAGTTTCATTTGTTGCAGTGCTGCAGTTGCTTGAGGAACGACCAAGTTGTTAGTACGACTCGAAGATTGTGCTGACATAATATGAAATCTCCCTTCACTATGGCGTTTCTATTTTGCAAGCTTGCAAGCTTATTGTAACCGCTTCTACAGATGTTATACGCCAACACAGGAATTGTTATTTCATCATGTCGGCTACTTGAAAAAGGAGAGATTAACATGAGCAAAGGATTATCATTGTGGTTTGCCTGCTCTTCCATCGCATTGTTGATGGCCACTGCTATCGCCATAAGCTATAACGCTTGGCTTGCTATTCTATTCGGTTTGTTGTCGATATTTAATATGGGAGCCGGCTTTATTGTCAAAGCCAGACTTCGTAGAAAAGAACAAGCTGCTTCTACGGCCTCTTAATACTAAAAGAGCCCCGGCTCCACATCAACAGTGTGGTACCGAGGCTCGTTCCATATTCAAGCTGTTATCGACGTGGAAGAACAAAGCCCATACGGTTCTTGACTTCATTCAGCGTATGCTCCGCGACTTCTTGCGCTTGTTGTGCACCTTTTTGCAGCACATCGTAAACTTCACCAGAGCGACGAACCTCATGGTAACGTGTCTGCAGAGGTTCGATAAAGGCTGCTACTTGTTCTGCAAGATCTTTCTTGAAAGGACCGTACATCTGGCCTTCATACTTTGCCTCAATATCAGCAATCGAGACATTAGCCGTATGCGAGTAGATACTCATCAGATTGCTAATCTCAGGCTTGTTAACCGGATCATACTTCACAATCGCTTCCGAATCAGTCTTTGCACGGCTTATTTTTTTACGAATAACAGCCGGGTCATCTAACAGGAAGATGTTACTGCCTGCATTTGCATTTGATTTACTCATCTTCTTGGACGCATCGTCCAATGACATAATCCGTGCACCTACTTCAGGGATAAACGGCTGCGGTACCGTAAAATAATCCCCATAACGACTGTTGAAACGACCCGCGAGATCACGAGTAAGTTCCAAATGCTGTTTCTGGTCATCGCCTACCGGAACAAGATCAGCATTATACAACAAAATATCTGCTGCCATCAAAGATGGATAGACAAACAAGCCTGCTCCAACGGATTCTTTGCCTTCTGATTTATCCTTAAATTGGGTCATTCGTTCTAATTCACCCATGTAAGTGAGGGTCGTCAGCAACCATCCCAGTTCGGCATGCTGAGGCACATGTGATTGCAAGAAGATGGCTGCCTTGCTTGGATCGATGCCTGCTGCGATATACAATGCCGCCACCGATTCCGATTGTTCGCGCAGCGCTGCTGGATCTTGCGGTACCGTGATCGCATGCAGATCAACAACCATAAAGAAGCATTGATGTTCGTGCTGCAGCTTTACAAAGTTCTGCATAGCTCCAATATAATTGCCAATCGTGAGCTGGCCGCTTGGCTGGATACCTGATAATACGCGTTTCATATGGATTCACTCCTTAAGATTATGGATTTCCCCTACAAAAAAACAACAAAAAAGGCCTATCGTCTCCCCGAAGGGACGAAAGACCGTGGTACCACCCTAATTCGTCTAATAGAACATTTAGTCGCGTATAATCACACACGATAAATATATGCTTAGACCTCTTCTCCTTAACGCGGAGCAACGACCCGACATACGTCCTCGACTTCCTAAATAAAGTCAAGAATTTCCTTCCGGTTCTCTGAGGTCCATTCGGCAATAGCAGCGGCACCGATTTCCACCAACCATCGGCTCTCTGAAGCGCTTGCTGATGCTTACTTCTCCTCATCAACGATTTGTCTGAATATAGGTTTATATGGATGTTGAACTTCTCATTGTTCAGCATCGAAGTTACACACTAGAATAATCAATGCGGCACGATTTGTCAACGTATAAAGCTTGCTGCTGCTTGCTGACGTATGACTTTATTCATTCGTTTTGGTATCATGAGGACATGTGTTAATTATGATGTATACATAAAGGAGAGGACAAGCATGCACCATATCACAACAGGAAAATGGAATGGACATGAAACGTTTATTTTACATAGCGACACAATGGAGGCGACACTCCTTCCTAGTCTTGGAAACAATGTCATTCGCTTATGGGACAAAGCTTCCGAACGAGAAGTGCTCCGTACACCCGCCGAAAGCGATCTTGATTATTATTTGACCAAGCCCTATCACTTTGGCATTCCAATGCTGATGCCTCCTGGACGGATAAGACGCGGACGGTTCTCCTATGCAGGAGTGGACTATCAATTCGATCAAAATACTGCCAATGAGAACCATATACATGGCTTGCACCGCACGCAGGCTTGGACTGTTGTCGACCAGCACAGCTGTGATACATGCTGCAGCGTTACAGCAACATTCCGCACAGCAGATGATCCGAATTGGATGCGTCAGTACCCGACCCCGCTCGAATTCAGCATGAAGCTTAAGCTTGCTGGCGGCATACTCACGCAGAAACTCAGCATTACGAATCTAGGTGACAAAGCCGCACCTTTTGGCTTTGGTACGCATACGTGGTTAATGCTAGACAATCAACCAGAACGGTGGTCGCTGACCGTTCCTGTCACAGGCGTATACGAGTTGGACGAAGAGCTTATTATGACAGGACGTACACTGCCTTTGCACGAGCATGATGCGCTAAATCATGGTCTTAACTTGAAAGGAAGCCAGTTTGACACTGTATTCAGCATCGGCAACCATCAGCCAGAAGCATGGCTGACTCGTGATGACGGTTATCGGATCCGGTATACAGGCAACGAGCCTTACTTTAAGCACTGGGTGCTGTATACCCGCGGTGAAGCAGATGAGATTATTTGCGTTGAACCGTATACTTGGCTGCCCGATGCACCGAATCTTCCCTTTGATCAAGCAACAACAGGCTTGATCGATTTGCAGCCACAAACCCCTGTAGAATTGGTGCTTGACCTAGAAGTTATTCAACCTTAAACCAATAAACTGAATACTATACTCCTGATGCCAAACGGATTAATCCGTTTGGCATTTTTTTCATCCATATTTTTTGAGCTACCTCGCATAATTCTCCTCAAGTTCACCATAATAACATTCACAAGGAGGTGATTCACTTGGCAAACCAACAAAGCCGCACTAACAACTTGGTAGTACCACAAGCTACAGCAGCCTTGCAACAATTGAAGCTGGAAATTGCAAACGAATTAGGTATTCCAATTCCGCAAGATGGTTACTATGGCAACTATACGTCCCGTGATACAGGATCTATCGGTGGTTACATCACAAAACGTTTGGTTCAAATCGCAGAACAACAATTGGCAGGTCATTCCTCTCGCTAATTTTGTCCCGCTTGTTTCTCTAACTATACTTAATTACGACACAATAAGCTTTCAACGCTGATGCGTTGAAGGCTTTTTCATTTGTAGACATCATATGTCTTTTTTCGCGAATATTTTGTAAGAATATACATTTCCATAGACCCCGTTTACTATACGATGCTATAATAATTTCATTATTATGGTATTTCTCAACTACAAAGGGGCGGTTATATGAACTGGTTCAACTCGCTAAGCTTTAAGCGGAAAATGCTTATCGGGTGCTACAGCATTGTGGGACTGTTTGCGCTAACAACAATTGTGCTGCTAACTTCCAACGCAAATGTAGTATCCGGTCTGATTACGCTTGTCATCCTCATTGGCATTAGTTACCCCATTATCAATATGCTTGAACGTTCAATAAGCGAACCTATTATGGAAATGTCTCGTTCCGCCTTACAAGTCGCCAAAGGTGATTTTTCTACAACAATCACGGTAACAACCGACGATGCACTGGGAGAACTCGGTCATTCTTTTAACCGAATGATTGAAAAGCTGCGTGAGATTCTGCAGCAGACAACTGATATCTCGAAGCACGTCTCTGATGCAGGACGTGATATGTACCACAAGAATCAGAACATGAAAATGGTCATGGAACAAGTAGCCGCCTCTTCTAATGAGCTGGCGATCGGTGCGACCGAAATCTCCGAAGATATCGGTTCCATGTCCGATTCCATTAAACAAATCGAGCAAAAGGTGGAATCCTATGCACATTCAACCAAAGAAATGAATGTACGGTCAGCACTAACGATCCAATTGGTTGACAAGGGCCGTACAGCGGTTGAAACGCAATCTGAGGGCATGAAACGTAATATCGAAGCGACTGATCATGTCGCCAAGACGATCGATGACCTGGCCCACCAGACAGCCGGTATTTCTAAGATTACACGTACCATCTCCGAGCTCGCCGAGCAGACGAACCTGCTCTCACTGAACGCTTCCATAGAGGCAGCACGCGCAGGTGAGCATGGACTCGGCTTTGCCGTCGTTGCGCAAGAAGTTCGTAAGCTCGCTGAAGAATCATCCGCTTCCACGAAGGAAGTATTTGCGCTAGTCAAAGGTATTGAATCCGGGATCAAGCAGGCGATAAGCAATATTCAGACCAATGAAGAGGTCGTACGCACGCAAAGTGAGATGATTCGAGAGACAGAGCGCATTTTCAAAGAAATCGTGGATAGCATTCAGTTTATAACACAGCAGATTGCTGCATTTGCTACTGAAAGCGACCTTATGCTGGATAATGCCCAAGCAATATCCGGATCTATCGAGAACATATCCGCTATCACACAAGAGTCTGCTGCCGGGACTGAGCAAGTATCTGCCTCTATGAATGAGCAGATCGCCCTTGTGCAGAACATGGTTGAGTCTACAGAGATGATGCAGCAGAAAGTGCTCCAACTCCAACGCACCATACAAGTGTTTAAGATTTAATTTATGAATTGACCCGGAGTAGTACATAACAAAACAAGACATGATGACAATCCTTTTGTACTGCAGAGGAAAGCATCATGTCTTGTTGTATTCAAGGATTAAAGCTCTGACGTTGTTAATTCCTTACCGGTTTGCCTATTGCGCACCGTCCAAATATAGAAGCCAAGTGCGGCAATTCCCGCACATACAACGCCCATCGCATACATAGCTGACTCACCAACATGCTGCTGCAGCGCCCCACCAAGCGATCCACCTGCCAATCCTCCTAATCCGAGGAACACCATACTTAAGATCGCTTGACCAGTGCCGACCATGCTTCGCGGCAATATCATCGTTACATATTCAATCGCCAATACCCATACTGCTACATAAGTAAGCGCATGCGTCGCCTGTAGAAAGACGATTGCCCATGGGTCTGTAATATACATGTACAATACCCAGCGAACCGTGTACAACAATGCACTTACCGCTAACATTCCGAGAATCCGCTCAGCACGTATTAATTTTGCCATGACGAAAAACCCAATAATCTCACTGCCGCCAGCTACCGCCCATGCCCAAGAGATCTGACCTGATGTAGCACCCAAATTCTGCATATGAATGGATAACAAAGCATCGTTCATACGGTGCGGCATCGCCAAAATAAAAATAAACACCAAGAAAACGAGCAGTCTAGGATCAGCTAGCAGCTTACGTATCGCCGTCAGGTTCAGATTCGATTCAGCCGCAGCACCTCCATTGTCTTTCGGCTCAGACAGAGGCTGAGACTCTTGGAGTACCCACAGAATTAGAAATACACCAATCCAGATCGGCGCAAATATCCACGTCAAGGAGTAGACCCCACCCCATATTTCAAAATACTGGCTAAGAACAAGCAAGGTAATCATAAAACCGACAGAACCCCACATACGAAGGGAACTGTAGGATTCACCCAGTCGCGAAGCATTCTTTACCACTAACGCATCAAGCAATGAAACAGTAGGCATCAAAAATATATACAAGGATAGCAAGCTAGCTACCATTGTCCCATGATGATGAGACGTAAATAATACGTACGAGCTTACACCCGTCGCAATCCAACATACGATGAGGATGGGTCGTGCAGCCTTTAGCTTATCGCTAATAATACCGGCTAATGGCTGCGCGAACATGGCGAGAAAAGGACCCAGCATAAGCAGTGTCCCTGTCTCAATTGAATTAAACCCCCGCTCCTGTAACAAGAGCGGAAGATATGGAATCAAAATTGCATTTGTGGAATAAAACAAAGCTTGCAAAAACTTTAATAACCGCCCCACACTGGAATCCCTCTACTTTCATACTGCGCTTTATTCCGTCATTGCCATAAATTCTTTTACGTCTTCCAAGGTGACGTCAATTGCTTTTTGCCAGAAATCTGGCTTGGTCAAATCGACATCCAAATGTTTGCGAGCCAAATCTTCCACGGTCATACTAGCTGTGTCACGCAATAAGGCATCATACTTCGCTGCAAAGGTCTCTCCCTCTTCAAGCGCACGGGCATAAATCCCTGTACTGAACAAATAACCAAACGTATAAGGGAAATTGTAAAAAGGTACTGCTGTCTTGTAAAAATGCAGCTTCGATGCCCAAAAATGCGGATGATAAGACGACAAGGAGTCACAAAAAGCTTCCTTCTGCGCTTCAACCATTAGCTCACACAGTTGCTCGGTAGCCAGAAGTCCATCCTTGCGCGCTTCATAAAAACGAGTCTCAAACAAAAATCGAGCATGAATATTCATATAAAAGGTAACCGAACGTGCAATCTTATCTTCGAGCAGCGCCAATTTCTCCTGCTCATCCTTCGCTTGCTTCACAGCAGAATCAGCCACGATCATCTCCGCAAAAGTAGAGGCGGTCTCTGCTACATTCATTGCATAGCGCTGCGCAAACGCTGGGAGCCCGTCCATCACAAATTGATGATAACCATGACCTAGTTCATGAGCCAAGGTGGATACGTTAGACTGTGTCCCTGCATAGGTCATAAAGATCCGTGTCTGACGACTTACCGGCAATGATGTACAGAAGCCCCCCGGACGTTTGCCATCACGGTCTTCTGCCTCGATCCAATTGTTCTCAAAGGCTCGTACAGCAAAATCAGCCATATCTGGGCTAAACTTGCGGAACTGCTCCACAATAACAGCCGCACCTTCATCATAGGAAATCTTGGATTGGCTTTCCCCGATTGGGGCCTCTACGTCGCACCAGGTGAGCTTCTCTACTCCTAACAGCTTGGCTTTGCGCTCCAAATATTGGACAAAGACAGGTTTGTTTTTGACAATCGTCGCCCACATCACATCAAGTGTTTCTTGTGACATTCTGTTGATGGCAAGCGGCTCCTTTAACACGTTATCCCAGCCGCGGTGCTCATACATCTTCAGACGGAAGCCAGCTAGATGGTTAAGTGCATCCGCAAAGAAGTCCGCCTTTTCTCCCCAAGCCTCTTCCCACAGCTTGAACGTTTGCTCCCGAACATCACGCTTCGGATCAGAGAGCTTGTTGTGCGCCTGACCTGCTGATAACTTTATACATTTACCATTTTCTTCGGTTTCCATACGAATGTGGGACACGATCGTATCGTATAACGATCCCCACGCCTTGTATCCGTCCGTAGACAAGTCGCCTAAAAGGGCTTCTTGCTCAGGAGGAAGCTTTTCTTTTGCCAGCTTGCGGCTCTCATTCAAATTAAATTCTACTCTTGACATATTAGGTAGCGCGACAAAAGTGCTCCACAATTCGTCTGACATCTGTTCCAGCTTCTGGTCCAGCAGGGTGGAGAGCGTGTTCATTTTAGCTGCTATGGCAAATGATCGTCCTGTCAGTTGTAATGCTTTTTTATCTTTCGTATTTTGTGCAGTTAGGCATCCGATAAATGCACTTGCTTCTCTTACACGTTGTGACAGCGTCTGATACTCATCTATCTTCTCAGCCAGCGTATGTACATGTGATGAAGTTTCAAGCTCTGGCATCTGCTTTAAGATGTGAGTCAAACCCACGATATCCTGCTCTACTTGAGCCAGACACATGTCCAATTCCTTTGATTCCGATCCTCCGGGAAAAATAATGTCCAAGTCCCATGTCGTACGTAGCGGTTGTTTCACAGTTGAGCCCACCCTTCTTCTTCTTCATTTTCCTGTCTTGAAAAACAGGAGTAATCTTGTACGCATAACGTCAAATGAATGACACCTTGCAGCAGAACAGCAGAAATGATCCCTTTAAAGACAGAATGGAATTGCATTTCGTTTGTCATTTTCGTACTGAACGTGTATAACTATACTATACTTCATCTTACACTGTGCACCTGAGGAGGTTCAACAATGAGACCATTACCGATATCTGCGGATACCGCAGTAAAGCTGTCCAAAGCGATGGGCGTCCCCTTGGAGCAGTTGATGCATATGCCCCAGCATATTTTGCTGAAGAAACTGGCTGAACTGGCTGACAAGCCAGCAGACAACGAAACAGCCCAAGCGGATTCAACCGGAGAACCGTCATGATACCTTTTAAAAACACATTACCGTATGACGAAATCATGGGCGATCTGTTCGCGCAGCAGTGTCCATTTTGCAAGCAGGAGAACGTGCTGATCCCGATTAAACCAAAAGAGCTTTCGCTCATCCACGATGGCAAGAAGCGACTGCTCGTCTTTCCCTGCTGCAGCAGCCGCATCACCATTGTAGATGCTGACCAGGACTATTTGCTGGCAGATGTCGCAATACGCTCCACTTAATCGCTTGGCACGTGCACTTGGCTGGCAATCACAGCCACCTAGTACAGACAACAAAGCCCTTATTCTATCGCAGAATAAGGGCTTATTTTCATGGATGCTTATGTACGTTTAAGCTTGGTTCGCTTCTCTTCAAACATATGATCAGGCGTCTCCAGCTTCTGATTCGTCATCTCTTCTCGCATAACGGCCCATTGCTCACGCGCAGCACGGATCATAGCCGCATCCATAATCCGCTTGTCATGAATTAATCGAGCAAAACATTTGGCCGCTTCATTATATTCACCAAGACGACGATGCAGCTCTCCCATGATATAAATAAGCCGCGCATCATTTAGCTCGCTGCCATCACCCTCAAACACCGCAATATAGGCTTGGAGCGCAAAACGTAAATAACGCTGTTCCTGCACTTCATCTTGTTGGTATCGATACAACCAAGCGACATGATGCAGCAGTCCCGCTACAACACGCTTGCTCTCACCGATGGTCTGGGCCGTTAAGAGTGCCAACTGATAAGTTTCCAGCGCTATTTCCCATGAACGCTCACCACTGTAATCTTTGCCTTGCCATTGACTCGCTACTTTGCTCTTGAACAATGACAACTGTTTATCATTCCAACGTTTGAGTGCATGCTCGGTCGTCGCACATCCACATGCATCACACACTTGAACAACATAATAATCAGGGTTCAGGCTCTCTTCTGCATAATGCGGACAAAAATCACTGTCAACTTGTGTCGCATGCTTGTAGCGTGGACGAACCCTTGAGGTAACAAACATGTGGTCACACGCAGGACACGTTGCCTTCAATTCGTACAACGGTTCCAATTCCATCTACGTCATCCTCCTTCTATCTATATCTATACGAAGATCTGAACGGAGATGTCAGGAAGGTTGGTTCACAAAATGATGTGCCGGTCCGGATAAGCGCTGAATAACCACCTCGCGGATTTCAGGCTCCATCTCAATATCTTGCATCGCTTGTCTCATACAGTTAAGCCATGCCTCTGCTCTTTCCGGTGTAATGGGAAACGGCATGTGGCGAGCCCGCATCATCGGATGTCCATAGGCATCGGAAAATAAAGCAGGGCCACCAAAAAATTGAGTTAAGAACATAAACTGCTTCTCCATGACCGGCGTGATATCTTCGGGAAACAATGGAGCGAGCAGCGGTTCGGCCTGCACACGCGGATAAAATGCCTCAACCATGCGGCGCACAGTCTGCTCGCCGCCAATCGCCTCATAAATTGTCTGATGGTATCGTTCCATATGAATCTCCTGTCTGATGTGATATCTCCATTACTGATTATAACGGTTTCTAATCAATAAAAATACTGCATCCGTCACGTTATAACTCGGAGCAGAACACAAAAAGACGCCGAATCGTGTTCAGCGCCATGACGTAATATAATTATGTTTCCCAATGATCTTCTGGTGGACCCATTAACGACTCTCGAATGACATAGACGAAAGCGCAAACTAGGATGCCAGCAATAATACTCATCCGAATCACCCCTACTCATGGATACGCGCTAAGCTTTCTATAGCACAATTGTATCATAAGGATAGACGTAATAACATGAAAAGATGCAAACGGTTTCTTTACATTTATATTACAAACATTAAGAAACTGTGCATGTCCGTTCCCGTTCCCGAGCTAGACAAGCATGTTTAATCACTCTGGCTCATACGATGATTATGGACCCTTGTCCTTAACCATCCTCGTCCAACGTGACAAAAGGGAGGAACGATCATGTCGGGATGGCGTCGCATTAATCTACTGCTGACGGCAGCTTTATTTACCTTGTTTTTATTGTTAATGCTTCGATTTCCCGGTTCGGTTCTTTCAGCCGCCGTTCGTGGCTTGGCCATATGGTGGGATGTATTGTTTCCCTCCCTCTTACCGTTCTTTATTATATCCGAAGCACTGCTTGGGTTCGGTATCGTCCATTTTATCGGAGCACTGCTGGACCCCATCATGCGCCCGTTATTCCGTGTGCCAGGTGTAGGCGGTTTTGTTGTTGCCATGGGTTACGCAGCCGGTTATCCGGTAGGTGCTAAGTTAACAACCCGCTTACGGTCCCAAGGCATGATCACAAGAGAAGAAGGAGAACGACTTGTTGCATTTACTACTACCTCTGATCCGATCTTCTTGATCGGGGCAGTATCGGTAGGCTTTTTCGGTAACCCCGGGCTTGCGCTTACTTTGGCAGCCGCGCACTATGGTTCAGGATTGATTTTAGGCGTTATTATGCGCTTCTACCGTCATCAAGCGCCATCTACGCCAGAAGGTGCCACCAATACGGTTAACAGCCCCTTAAATAAAGGTATTAGGGGCAGGCTGATACGAGCGTTTCAAGCTATGCATACAGCAAGGGTGCAAGATGGACGCCCTCTTGGGCTGTTGCTGCGAGATGCAGTTGAGTCATCTCTAAAACTGATGATTGTTGTAGGCGGCCTCGTGGTCTTCTTCTCAGTTGTACTGGAACTTTTAACGTCAGCAGGCGTGATGAAAGTATGGGATTCCCTGCTAGGAGTCGTGCTTCATGCCGTGCAGCTTCCCGATTCGTTAGCTCCGGCTTTTTCTGGTGGGCTATTTGAAGTTACCCTAGGCGCCAAAGGAGCAGGTTCAGCATATTCAGCAGGTCTGCATATGCAAGCCGTTGCCGCTGCATGGATATTATCATGGGCAGGATTATCCGTTCATGCGCAGATTGCAAGTATTTTAAATCAGACAGATTTACGGTATATGCCCTTTCTCGCTGCTCGTCTCATTCATAGTATGATGGCGGCTGCCGGGGCATACTTGCTGTACCCATGGTTATATGATGCCAGTGTCGCCACTACATCATGGCTTCCTCCCGCATTCCAACATACCAGTGGAGGTTGGAATAACACTGTCAGTTCGATATCGTATGGGATAATAACGGCTGCTGTCATCTGCATCCTTTTGGCCTTGTTAGGCATTATCCTTCGCGCCATTCGCTTGATTCGATCCTAGATGGCGATTGTTTTCCGATGGCGGAACGATTAAGATGGTATTGATATGTCATGCAAGGAACAATGCCATAAAGGAGCTCATACCTTGAAATACGCAGTGTTACATCGTGGAGATGAACTATCTAAGCAATTATCAGACAAGTTCCACCAACTCGCTTCCGAACATCGTTTAGTTCCGGATGACATCCAGCCTGAGATCGTCATCTCCATCGGAGGAGACGGCACGATGCTTCAAGCGTTCCACCGTTATATGAACCAACTTGATTCCATCGCTTTTGTCGGGGTCCATACCGGGCATCTTGGCTTCTATGCCGATTGGAAGGCTAATGAGATTGAATTGCTCGTAAAGCTCATGTCTGAGCATGCAGTAAAGGACGTAATCGGTCCACGCATCGTGAAGTACCCGTTGATCGAACTTAGCATTAATGTCGATGAAGGCATTTCACAGACTTATATCGCACTTAATGAATTTACAATAAAGGGTGTAGATGGTACAGTTGTCGCACAGATCGATATTAACGATCAACTGTTTGAAATGTTTCGAGGAGATGGTATTTGCATTTCTACGCCTTCGGGAAGTACTGCCTATAACAAGAGCTTGGGTGGCGCAATGGTCCACCCGTCCATCGAGTCCATCCAGCTTGCTGAGATTGCTTCGATTAATAACCGAGTATTCCGTACGTTAGGATCCTCGATAGTGCTGCCCAAACATCATCATTTTGATATTTATTCCCGCAAACAGCAACGTTTGCTGCTGACGATTGATCATGTCAATGTGCCATTAGAGAACTTAAGATCCGTACGCTGCCAAGTTGCTGATCAGAAAGTCACCTTTGTACGGTACCGGCCATTCCCATTCTGGAATCGGGTACGTGGCGCCTTTCTGGGATATGACGAGCAGCTATAATTATGTATACGTGTTCATACGGCAACAGCCCTGCATCGCGCCATTAGGCGTGAACAGGGCTGTTGCTGTATTGAATACGAGATTATGTCCGTACTTCCTCAACTGGTCGCGTTGCATCAGCAGGTCGTGTAAGTTGATCATTCCCTTGCTTGCTCGAGTTCGCATTGGGCTGTTGGCCTGCATCAGACTGTGCACCCGGATTAAACTTATTTGGCTTCGTCCGGTTGCGCTGACGGAACGGCTTCTGACGATCCGGCTGCTCTGGACGTTCGGCTTTATCAGGCCGTTCGCCGCGCGCCTGACGATCCGTACGTTCAGGACGCTGAGGTCGGTCTGGGCGCTGCTGACCGGGACGTCCTTGACGATCTGGACGCCCTTGGCGAGCTTGGCCTTGACCGTGGCGTTCTGCTCGTTCCGGACGAGCTTGACGCTCTGTACGACCTTCTTCACGCTCATCTGCAGGAGCGGATGCCCCAGAGCCTTGAGCCGACTGTCGCGACTGCAAAGCAATACCTTGCCGCTGCTGAGCAGGTGCACCAGTATCCTCAGCTGTCGCCGCCCCTTCCAGTTCCGCCTCTGACTCCCATTCTTGAGGTGGAATGCTTGTACCTTCTTTATGTGCTGTCTTCTCAATGATGAAATAAGCACACCCAAAGTTACAGTATTCGTTAATGTAATCCATCATGCTGGATACAGACGATTCCTTTGTTGACTTTGGATGTCCCTCTTTAAAAAATCCCTTTAGGCGAAGCTGATTGTATCCCCAATCACCCAGAATATAATCATAACGTTCCAGCACTTCACTGTAACGATCCCGGAACATCTCCGGGTTCCATGCTGTCCGATGTTCATGGACAAGCTCGTAAGTCTTCCCACTGATATGAATCACTGCCGCTATTCCTCCTTCCCCGTTCATTCAACCTCTAGGTGAACAACGGCGAAGCGCGTCCCTTCAATCTTGCTGCACAATTGACTGCTCGTTACGCTCTTGCAGCCAACTTATCATTTGCAGACTTGACCTGCTCATGCGCATGATAAGAGCTGCGGACAAGCGGTCCCGATTCAACGTGGCTGAATCCGCGCTTGAGCCCTTCTTCTTTTAATTGGGCGAATTGTTCTGGTGTGTAATATTTCTCAACAACTAGATGCTTAGGTGTCGGCTGCAAATATTGCCCAAGCGTTAAAATATCGACATCATGTGCACGTAAATCATCCATCGTCTTTAAGATCTCGTCCCACTCTTCGCCTACACCAAGCATAATGCTGGACTTTGTTGGGATCTTCGGCTGCATTTCCTTCGCACGACGAAGCAATTCCAACGTGCGGCTATACTTTGCTCTAGCCCGAACACGATCCGACATCCGTTCTACTGTCTCAACATTATGGTTCAAAATATCAGGCTTTGCATCCATGACAACTTGCAAAGCGTCTCGATTTCCCATAAAGTCAGGAATTAGAACTTCCACGGAGCAGAAAGGCAACCGCTTGCGAACTGCCTTTACTGTAGCAGCAAAGATAGAAGCTCCGCCATCCCCTAAATCATCGCGGGCAACCGAAGTAATAACCGCATGCTTCAAGCCCATCTTCTCAGCAGCATCGGCAACGCGTTCAGGCTCTTGGAGGTCCAATTCAGTTGGCATGCCTGTATTCACGGCGCAAAAACGACAAGCGCGAGTACAAATGTCCCCAAGAATCATGAACGTCGCCGTGCGATTCGCCCAGCATTCGTATATGTTCGGACAGCGCGCTTCTTCGCAGACCGTGTGTAATGTCTTAGAGCGCATCATATCTTTAATTTCTGTGTAGTTCTCGCCAGTGGTCAGTTTGATGCGTATCCAGTCGGGTTTTTTCTCCCCTTGTTTCTTCATGAAGTCTACCTTCTTTCTCTGTTCGCTTAACCTTGACCTAATTCAGTATTATATCATGAATGGTTAAAAATCCATACCTCTCTTGAACAAACTGTTCTTGTTCGGATAAGAATGAAATAACCGCACATCCTAACGATAAGAGCACATATTTTCTGGAAGGGTGGTACAGATCTTGAAACGCTTTATTGTCCTTTTAACCGTGTATTTTCTTGTATGGGGCTCTTCTTCAGCATTAGCAGCAGCCAGTAGCCATGCAAACTTAGTTGAACAAAAATCGCAGAATAGCCACAGTAATCCGCACGGAGCAAGGCTTCAGGAACAAGGCCCACATTCAAGCGAAGTATCGGCTAACCCATATCAGGCACGGCGGCACATCTATGACAAGTTAAGCACAGTAACTGGCATCCCTTGGTATCGTCTGGCTGCCATCGATCAATATGAGCGTACGATGACAATTGCCAATCCAAAAAAAAGAAAAACAGCAAGTAATCCTGTCATTGGCGTCGTCGTTGAACCGCCAAAGTGGGTCGGCATGTTGAACCCTGATCTGGAAGATGATAACCCTAAATCCATCCAATTGTTTAAAGGAATCGGCAAAGATGGTTCAGGGGATGACCGTGCAAATCTGAACGACGATACTGACTTATTGTACAGTGTCGCATCTTTTATTGGTTCGTTCGGACCGCATAATGACGACTTTGCTATCGGTCTTTGGAATTACTACGAGAACAGCAGGGCTGTCCAACGTATAATTCAATTTTCACGACTGTACGAACATTTTGACCGCATTCAAATTAATGAACGCGCTTTTCCATTACCTGTAACCGCCACATATGCTTACCGGAGTACATGGGGGATGGGTCGCCACTATGGGGGATTCCGTATTCACGAAGGGACGGACATCTTCGCTGGTCATGGTGTTCCCGTACGAAGTACTTGCTATGGTATCATTGAAGTAAAAGGTTGGAATCGTTTAGGCGGATGGCGCATTGGTATTCGCGATATCAACAATCTATATCACTATTACGCCCATTTGTCAGGATATGAAAAGCAAATAAAGCAAGGCGATATTGTAAGTCCCGGGCAAATCATCGGGTGGGTGGGAAGTTCCGGTTATGGCAAGCCTGGCACCTCGGGCAAGTTTCCTCCCCATCTGCATTTTGGGGTCTATCGCGACCGTGGATTGATGGAGTATGCATTTGATCCTTACCCTTCCCTGAAAAAATGGGAACAAGATGACAAACGCAAGGAGCGCGCGGCTCGTAAGCATTCTGTTAAAGGAAAATCCTCCTGATAGAGCCTACACTTTCGCCGCAGCGAATCATCAAAAAGGCTAACTCCCCCAGTCCATGTCATGGACGGTGAGTTAGCCTTTTACTATTATAGGTTAATGGTTAACATCACCCTCACCGCTCCCTGACGAGATCGTCCCATCTGTGACTCGATCCTGCTTGTTCACGGGCTGTGAATTGTTCGGCTGCACGCTGACACCTTGTCTCCCACTTTGTTCTTGCGTCCCGTTGGAAGCATCTGAATCCGGATTCAAAGGCGGCAGTGCGAGCGATGGAGCCTGATCTTTATTCTGACCAACAGGCTGGCCTTTGCCATCATAATAATACATAGGAACATCACCGACGACG
This sequence comes from Paenibacillus sp. ACRRX, assembly GCF_022346885.1. Taxonomy (GTDB): domain Bacteria; phylum Bacillota; class Bacilli; order Paenibacillales; family Paenibacillaceae; genus Paenibacillus_B. The sequence continues at coordinate 30,220 of NZ_JAKRNK010000011.1, read as the reverse complement.
AGTAAGTACGAGATCGGAATTTCCGTTTCTACCACCTCAGGCTCTGAGTCAAACGGTATTACGATTGCGACTTCCTCCACCACCTTAATAAATACCTCAACAAGCACCATATTAATGCCCACATTCATTGGCCTTGTATTCAGTTCCACCTTAACGGCACCCTGCGGCTCCATCTTGATCGGTATGCGGGGGCCAAAAGAGGCAATGAGCGTACTTCCAAGCGCTTGACCCAACGGAATATGATCACGGAACTCCTCTACCTCATGCAGAGCGTTCTGTACAATGCTAACTGTCTCCGAGGTAATGCGCATATGCTCGTTATAATTCAGGATAAAACTCGTCACTTTCCCTCGATTATCGGTCTTCCACTCCACAAGCTTATCCAACTGACGTCCTTGCGTTACCTGATCAGAGATTGCTTTATTAATGGCTTGGGTCGCCATCTGTTTAACTCGTATTTTTGCGAGATGCATAAGTGGAGGGCGAAGATGGCGGTCTACGTATACAAATAATTGAACAGTCAGTACGATAAAAATGAGAAACGCAATAAACCATATCCGTCTGCGACGCTTCGGCTTCGGCGGGTGAGATTTCCAACCAGCACCTCCATGACGTGCCGAGCGCTCTCCTTGCGGTGGATCTGCCTTTTCATGCGCGGCGGCACGGCTAAACGATTGCGAGTGCCAACGCACCCGCTTGGCACGCGGCTGCGTCCAAGCAGTACCATTTAACCAACTGCCACCCGCCCGTCCCCACTTGCGTGGCCGCTTCGTCCCTGGCAAACCTTGCAGCAAGCGCCGTAAGCCGGAACTTTGTCCCCATCGCATGAGCATTCCTCCCATCCCCGTCCGTTCAGTCATGCATGGCCTGTACGTTTAATATGTATGCTTGCACAGGTTGTACCATTCATTTCATGGGAGGGTCGAAAGTTGAAATTCAACTGTATCGGTACAGTTAGTATAGGAAGCGATTGCTACTTCCAACTAACCCATGTAGAGTAAAATCTATATCGTAGCTGCCCTAATACGAATTGAAATACTTAACCTCAAGGAGTGAGCGAATTGAAATCTAATACACATATGGGGAAAGCTTACACTGCAGCTGTACTTAACGCTCTAATTATCGGACTGTCATTTATGTTCGTAAAGCTGGCGCTAGAGTTTGCAAGTCCACTTGATACGCTGGCCCACCGCTTTACGATCTCTTTTGCAGCAGCCATTCTGCTCATCGTTTGCCGCGTTATAACGGTGAATATCCGTCTGCGTGATATTTTAGCCATTTTACCGCTCGGTTTGTTATACCCTGCTTTATTCTTCGGCTTCCAAAGCTTCGGATTGTTACACGCCTCCTCGTCGGAAGGGGGCATATTAATGGCTGCCGTGCCGATCTTTACGTTATTTCTGGCTTCCGTGTTTCTCAAGGAACGAACGAATGCGTGGCAAAAATTATCTGTGTCCGTCTCGGTAGCGGGTGTAATTTTTATATTTGTAATGCAGGGGGCATCCATTGATCTCACTCATCTGTCTGGATTGCTGCTGCTCTTATTGTCTACCCTATGCATGGCAGGGTACAGCGTCATGGCGAGGCCGCTTGCAAAGAAATACAAGCCGATGGATATTACTTTTATTATGCTAGCTATTGGCTTTGTCAGCTTTAATGCAGCTGCGCTCGGCAAACACGCCATCAGCGGAACATGGTCACAATTTATCGAACCACTAGCAAACCCGACCTTTTTATTGTCCATTGCTTACCTTGGCATCTTGTCTTCCCTTGTCACAGCACTGACAACCAATTATGCTCTTTCCAAGATGGAAGCTTCCAAGATGAGTGTATTTGGAAACCTGGGTACGCTCGTGACGATCATTGCCGGAGTCATTTTCTTGGGGGAACCGTTATTTTACTATCATATCATCGGCGCTATTATGATCTTGGCAGGTGTATTAGGTACTAACTTGCTTGGCAGCAAGACACAACTCCCTACTTCCAAAAAGACAGCATCCATGTAAGGGCAGTAATCCTGTACGAAATGTGATTATGCAGTCATTGAGATACTAATGATGATTAATATGAACGCTTCCCTTAATAAATCGGCGATCGCTCTCCCGTTATGTACTGGAAAGCGATCGCGCTTCATAAACAACTTCCATTAGTCCATTTAACAATCAGTGAGCTTGTTCAGCACAGCTTGTAAGTCCAAAGCCGCTCCCTCGTAAATCTAGCCAGCTTTTCGGGCTTATCAAAGGAATCGCCTACCAAGTGATGAAATTGCGACCTATGGGATCTGATCGCCGCCTGCTTCTGCGACATATATTGGCTGACATCATTTGTGATATCCGGCTGGCCAATGATCTCCTTACAGCCTTTGGACAACGCTATACATTGTACAATAGGCCGAGTGTCCGCTGCTATACGCGCCACGGTACGAACAACAGCCGCACCTGTAGCATCATGATCGGGATGTACGCTGTACCCCGGATAGAACGTAATAATCAGCTCCGGCCCCAGTTCCTCAATAGTCGCCAGCAGTCGTTCATCCAGACGCTCCTGATCTTCGAATTCAACCGTTTTGTCATGTAGTCCCCACATACGCAGATCTTGTATGCCAATGTTCCGGCAAGCTTCTACCAGTTCCTGCTTTCGAATCGATGGAAGTGACACTCTGTTGGCAAAATGCGGTGTGCCCATATTACGTCCCATCTCCCCTAAAGTAAGACATATATAGGTTACACGGGCCCCTTGTGCGATATTTGCAGCCAAAGTTCCTGCTACGATCCCCTCATCATCTGGATGCGGGAGCACGACTAAAATGTGTTGGTATGACTCCATGTTAACACTCCTTTATTTCATTTTTGATAGTGTTCGAACTCAGTGGCAGTTCGTTTACTGTGTCATATGCAGTGTCTATTACTGTCATTCAGTTGCTGTTCCGAATGGCTTTGTGCTTAATTGCAATCCGACCACGAGCTTACCTTCTTGATCGTGCCCGGCCATAATCAATTGCTCGTTATCGCTATCATCCCAGTGAGTCAAACCTTCCGAATACACCCAGCCTTGCTCTGTCTTCAATCCCACTCGATAAGGTCCATTTCCCGTAATCAGGCCATGAGAATAACGAATAATCACATTACTTATAAAAGTAGACGCCGTAAGCTTAGTGCTATCTTGATGAGAGGCATAAGCCCCCGTTGTCATTTCCAGATGGAGATAAATATCTTGTCCCTTATATGCATCAAGACGACGTTGTACAACTTCAGTATGGATTGATTTCATGTTGCCTACCTCCGACAAACAAATTCAGCCCCCTTGCTCATAAGCAAAAGGGGCTGTTCATAGCTATACATGTTCTTTATTTATCTTAAAGGAATTAGTTATAAATGAAAAGTACCCCAAGTATACTTACTCGACTTTAAATCGAGCAGCGGTGCTAGCCAGTTCTTGTGTCAGGTTGTCGATTGTTTCAATCATTCCTGCCAATTGCTGCACCATAGCCGATTGATCTTGCACAGTCGCCGTTACTTCCTCTACCGATGCAGACACTTCTTCTCCCGATGCGGACAAGCTTTGCGCAGAATCAAGCACCTCGTCTTTATCTTTCTCCATACTGGCTACTTCCAACGCCATAGACTTAATTTGATCCGTAATATCTACTACGTATTCCAATATGTCTTTAAACGATTGCTGTGTTTTGCCTACGTATTCGTCCTGAACTACGGCAATCTGCTGGATATCGCTTACGCTTTGATTGTTCTCTTCTACCTGAACTAGCGTCTGTTCAATAATCGCGTTAATCTCATTTGATTGCTTTGAGCTCTGCTCAGCCAACTTACGAATCTCACCTGCAACAACACTGAAGCCGCGGCCATGCTCACCAGCTCGCGCCGCTTCAATAGAAGCGTTTAATGCCAACAGATTGGTTTGGCTTGCAATATTTGAGATCGCTCCCGTAATTGCTCGGATGTGATTGGAGCTTTCCGCCAACATTTGAGTAGTCATCGAAATTTTCTTCACTTCTTGCTCATTGCGATTGTTAATTTGGAGCAATTGATTAATGATCTCGTTGTTCACATTAAATATTTCAATAATCGCTTCCGCACGTTCTTTAACTGACTGGGAGCGATTATTAATATAAACAATTTTATCGCCTAATCCGACAAACTTGGCCACAATGTGCTCCGTATCATTCGATTGGGATTCCATCGCCTTAGCAATTTCCATCGTGGTTACCGATGTTTCCTGCATGGAGCGTGCGGCCGTTTTCGATGATTGATCCAATTCGTTTGTACTGTTATTTAACACTTCGATCGATTTGTTCATGTTATAGATCAGCTTCTTATTTTGATAAGCCATCACGTTGAAGCTGTTTGCCAGTTCCTTAAACTCACTGTTATACTTTCCGTCTGCACTTACGGTCAAGTCTCCTGACGCCATTTGCTTAAATAAATTCATCAATCTGACGATAGGTGATGTTATCGCTCTCGACAATACAATGCCGGCTACGACAGCAATAACGATCGCAATTAACGTAATGACCATAATGTTGCCCATAAGCACGTCCAACGGTTTCTTGATATCTTGATAACTATCCTCCACTACCACGGTCCAATCGGCAATCGGGATTTTGGAATAACGAATATATTTGTCCGGATGATCAATATCACCGCGTAATATTTTGCCCTCCGTATGCTCCAGCATAAGCTCGTTTAAGTAATCCGCCTCTGACGGCTTGCCTACTTTAGAAGGGTCTTTTGAATGGTAAACAAGAGTTCCCGTACGGCTGGCGATGTAGATTAAACCTTCGTCATTTATTTGGATATCCTGCAGCATCTCAACTACAGCAGCCGTATCTATCGTACTGATATACACCCCAAGGACGTCGCCAGCGTCATTTTTCACTGGTTCAGCTGTCACCACAATTAATGAATCAGTGCTTTTGGATACTAGCACATCGCTTACAAAGAACTCTCCCTTAATCGCCTGTCTGAAATAATCTCTGTCTGCACGATCGTCTCTGACCGATTCTACATTGCTGCTTGCCACAATAACACCGTTCGTATCAATAAGCGTCAGTGATTGTTTCTCTTCTGCGCCTAACAAACTTTTGGCTAAAATATCATTTGCTTTTGTGTAAAGTTCATTTTGTGGAGAGAAAAATTGCTTATCTGTCATGCTGTTATTGTTTCGAAGCTCTAATAACTCTTTAAAGGTATCGTGTACAGCCACCAAATAGGTTGTCTGCTGCTCCATTTGAACCATAGATAGTAGGTTTTCCCCTATCCGGTCAGCATTGGCCTGCATTTCATCCTTGCTTTTGTCCATGAGCAAGCCTGATCCAAACGAATACATAAATATACTTGCACTGACTAACGTACATACGACTAATGCACTAATAAGTACAGGCAATTTTATTCGCAGAGACAATTGCGAATAAAACTTAAATGGGTTTTTTACTTTTATTTGCATCGTGGTGTAACCCCCCAGTAATCTAGTCGAATGCTGTTCAAACATTCTTCAGTTCATATATCGGAACAATTTAGGACTTTCGTTATAAGTAATAACGAACTACTTCTTTCCAAATGCAAAAAAGACCGTAATCCGCATAGAATTACTGCGAACATATCCTGTCAATCGTTGTGTATATGATCTGAATGATGTCTAGTTATCTGATACATCACTTCGATCATCACCTTTAAACAAACTAAAGCCGTCCATCCCCATCAAACATACTATGGGGGATGGACGGCTTCGGATCTGGAGCAAATCCTATATTTATTACTAGTTTTCGCACTCTACTGTAAATGAATGAAACCTAGTCTCGCAGCCGTTATTCGGTGTCGGACTACAGCAATAAAGTCCAATCTGTACAGACTTGCCAGGCTCCTCAGCATGGAGATGAGCGATACGCAGCTGCTCCCATTTGCCATCACTTTGACTAGTAGCAGCATATATCGTGTAATCGTCATTTCTCCGTTCGATTCGAAATGCTAACCGTTCAGTGTTAAGATCATTGGGGTAATTACGGGTAGACCAATCCGAGTACCCATTATTGGTCACAACTGCGCCCAAATGAGAGGGCCCTTCTGGTATATATTCAAGGGAGGTCTTTAACCAGCAGTTTTCGGACAGCATCACAAAAAGTCCCGCTTGATCGTATGTTGACTCTGGATTGATGCTTAACGATACCTCTGCTGTAAGGTCTGTATCATATTCATCGTAAAATACATGTCCATTCATAACCTCAAAACCGTAGTGGGTCTTGAGCCAAAAATCACTCTCTCCTGCTGACCGCACCAGCAAATCTTGACCTTCCACTTTCCACATAGGCGGCTCATTCCATATTTTCAACTGATCAACAGCTTCGGGAACATAAGATACTTTTCTCATACCGATAACAACCTCCCAGCTAAATCTTGATGTCTTTAGGTCTATAACCTCTATTCATAACTTTATCATTTCTAAGATACTCAATGCAGCACCTATTAGGATGACCAATACAGGTCGATGGGGCTATAGTTGCCGACACGTGTGACGATAACTACCTGCGCTTCCTCCTGATGGACTACTGTAACTCCTTCTCCTTCTATCCTGACCGGCATCGGGCTATATAGCTTAAACTGCTGTATGCCAGTTGTTCGGAATACAATCGTCCAATGGCTATTTTCCTTATGTAGTTCATAAGAGGCATTCGCTTCGAGCAATATTGGAGGCGCCTCCTGCACGCTGGTTCGTAGAATGCTACCCTCTTGTAAGCCTGCCTTTATTGTATCTAGCTGCATTCCATATATATCCGAGTCAAGTGCAAAAGTTTGCCCTGTAAAAGGTTTGTCAGGTTCTAGAATATTACCTAGCGTATTTGTTAAAAAAGTCCCCGCGTCCCCATCATATAACTGTGGTTCCATTGCTTCAGGGAAACCAATATGAACGCTTTTCTCGGACCAAGTATCGCTTAGTGCAGACAAATTGCCAATCTGCTGATAGGTTGGCCATAAAAATAGAAAACCTGCCATCATTAACATGCCGCATAGAATGCAGATCGCCGTCGTGACTCCATACCTCGATTCCAATTTCCCCAATTCTCCCCTCTTTATCTAATTAAATAGATGCATGAGAGAAGCATTTAGTTTTAAAAACATGATAATTATTGCATAAATTTTAAACTTTATAAATGTCAGTTCCAATTAAAGGAGGACATTAGTGGCCAGAAAATGATGACCAAAATGCGCGCTCAATCCAATGTAATAATCTTCCACACTTTCTTTCTGACCTTCTCTAAGGTATAAGTCCGATTTCTAGTATTCTCTTCCCACTGCCCATTATTTTTTCAAACCTTTGATAAGGTGGATCCATGACATAATAATAAATCTCGCCATCTTTTGGCATGACAAACGTATCATCAAACTTTTGTTTATCTTTGTCCAGAACAGCCGTTAAGTTCTCTTCAAGGATTTCGGCTATTTCACGTTCCGTCGGATCGTTAAAACTTGAACTTTGAAAAAGAACACCTGTTTGAAAAGTTGGAGCAGGACTGATTTGATCAGGATTATTGGATAATGATGGACTCGTACACGAAGAGAGAAGTATTCCAAGACAAATCATGAAATAGGCAGTCCTTTGAAATGCCATCTTAAATCCTCCTAATATTCAATACGAACGGATAATACGGCATAAGGGTGAACTATTGCTGCGGATAAGTTTGTAATCGGAGGGGAGGAGCGAGAGAATGGAAATTGATCGAGATAGATTCGAAACTTTCCAGTCCCTGTCTGGTTTAGGATGCTCGTTTGAAACGTCAGATGGAACGCTCTAATCGTGTCGACGCTAAATATTCGCAACATTGTCTGGCTTGGTTTCGTTATTTAGACAGCTAGGAATACGAGAACACAATGTCTAATAAGAAATATATGTTTGTTTTTTGTTTTTTCGTCCTTACATTTGGTAATATATGAAATTCACTACTTTTGGAGGTTATATAATGAGTAAGAATCATCAATTTATATCGATATTATTTTTAGGTATATGCCTTCTTTTAAGCTCATGGTTGATATCACAATCTTTAAAAACAAAACACGTTGATTATGTCGAGACACCGAGCAAGCAAGCATCAGCACAAAACGTACAGAACAGGTTTGAATTCATCAAGATAGCAAATGATTACTTTATCATTTTCGATAAGCAAACTAGTGATTATTGGGAAAAGGTTGGTTCCTCCGAATGGCAAAAACAGAAATCCATTTCACAAGCGAGATAATAATCAGTAAATCAACAGCAAGTTTTAACAGGACCATTTCTATATTTATCTATAGATTGAAGGATTTGAATATATAGAAAACCCTTACACTATAAGGGTTTTCTGTAATAAATTTATCTCCTACAATAACATATAATCTGCCTCAAAAAAGACAGCATAAACCACCGCGGAACGGTTAATTTACTTGTAAAAATACCGTTGACGCATCGCCTCATACAGCAGCACCGAGGTTGCCATCGCCACATTAAGCGATTCAGCCTGCCCGCGCATCGGGATAATGACGGCGTCATCGACCAGTGCCTGTACCTGCGCAGACACCCCTTTACCTTCATTACCTACGACCAGCCAGGTCGGGCCGGTAAAGCTGTGCTCATAGCAATTCGCTTCGGCCTGCAAGCTTGTGCTAACTACACGCACATGGTGCCTCTTCGCCTCTGGAATAAGTTCCTCAAGATCTCCCTCAACTACAGGAAGATGGAACAAAGAACCCATTGTGGAGCGAACCGTCTTACTGTTATACAGATCAACCGTCCCTCTACCGACAACAACACCAGTTGCACCTACTGCGTCTGCTGTACGTATTATCGTACCCAGATTTCCCGGGTCCTGCACACCATCAACAGCTACAACCAGTGCCTGCTTGTCTTCGAATAAGTAACGCCAGTCCGTTGCAGGCTTCTTCATGACCGCAAATAAGGGCTGCGGGGTCTCCGTATCCGTACATTTGCGAATAATCGCATCTGTCACACCGATCCATTCGACCTCCCCCTCATTCGCAGCAGCCAATCGTAACTCGTTAGGAATGCCCTTATCCATATCATAAACAACACATTCCACTGTACTTTGGGAACGCAATGCTTCCTGAACGAGATGTACGCCTTCAGCAATAAAGCGTCCCTCGCGGCTGCGATGCTTCCGCTCTTGCAGCTGCGTCCATTGCTTAACACGCGGATTATGCAAAGATGTAATTGAATTTATACTCATGTTGTTTCTCATGCTCCCGAATATGCCAACTCCAACTTTTTCAGATTGTCGTTCTGACCGACAATGACCAATACATCCTCTTCACGTAATCGGTAATCCGCCAATGGTGAGATGTTAATATGTCCATTATTTTTAATCGCCATTACGTTGCAGCCAAACCGCGCGCGAATATCCAACTCAATCAAGTTCTGTCCTAGCATACTGCCGGTTGCACGAACCTCGACAATACTGTGATCATCAGACAACTCGATGTAATCCAATATGTTAGGCGATATCAAATTGTGAGCGACACGTGTCCCCATATCGCGTTCTGGGAATACGACTTTATCAGCACCGATTTTGCTCAATACTTTTCCGTGCAGCTCATTTTGCGCCTTAGCAACAATCATGGGTACACCTAGATCTTTAAGAATAAGCGTAGTTAGAATGCTCGCTTGAATATCTTGACCAATTGCTACAACCACGACATCAAAGTTCCGAACGCCAAGCGCTTTTAATGCCTCTTCTTCGGTAGAATCCGCAGATACAGCATGTGTTACCATGTTGACAATTTCCTGAATTCGCTGCTCACTTGAGTCAATCGCCAGCACTTCAAAGCCAAGATTACTTAAGCTGCGAGCAATACTGGAGCCGAATCGCCCCATACCTATAATTGCATACTGCTTCTTATTTGCCATGGGTTCACCTTCCCGTTTCCCGTCACGTTTTGTGAAATATTATATCATAGCTCAACCTGCTTGTCCTAACCAACTCCATAATCCACATGCATGGTTCTTTCTCACCATGGTTACGCTAATGGATGAAAGCGATGACAGAAGGAGGGCATACGAATGAGCGTACTAATTAACTTGCGTCAGGCCATCATTCAGAAAATCTCGAACAAAACCGATGCAGATGTAGAGGATATGATCGTTGGTTCGGTTGACGGCGATGAGCGCGCATTGCCTGGTCTTGGTGTCCTGTTTGAACTGATATGGAAAGAAAGCAGTCCTGAGCAGCAGCAGCAATACATTACGATTATCCAGCAACACTTATCCAAAAACAGTTAGCTTCCATGATAGAATTTCTAACAAAAGACGCGGTTATGCTTAGCATAACCGCGTCCCTCGTGTAATTGTCCTAACTTATTTTTTCCGCGCATATACCAAGTGAACCAACAAGCCAAGCTGTTCTGCATGGACTTCATATCCGTGCTTCTCCCACCATGCCAGCAGTCGGGAACGATCTGCATAATACTCATCCAAAATCCCTGTAATTTCCTCAAACTTTCCTTCTTTCTTCAGACGAATCATATATTCATTACGGTGCTGTTCTGTTTCAAACATCAGATCACCAATTGCAATCCGGCCACCTGGCACGAGGACTCGATCCATCTCATCCAGCGCTATACACTTTTGTTCTTCTGTCAAATGATGCAGTGCATACGTCGACATAATAAAATCGAACTTCTCATCTGCCAAAGGCAAAGACATCATATTACCCAAATACAGCCTGAACTCTGGCCACTTGGCCCGGCATTGCTTTAACATCTCCTCCGATTGATCAACACCGGTCATAAGCGCCCCTTGCTCCCAACAGCGAGCAGATAGATTGCCTGTTCCAATTCCCAGATCGAGTCCGCGTTCTCCTGGTTTTACTTGTATTATTCCACTTGTCCGCTGCAGTACCCTCTCATAGTCGGCATGAACATCGGAATTCCCGTGAATGCGATTTACGGCTGCGTCATACCCTTTTGCCTGCTTATCAAAGTTCCATCTGTCCTGCCAATTTAATCGCAGCTCTCTTACCCGCTTCGCTTGCTCTGTCACTTGTTCCAATTCCATAATCGCCTGTTCTCCTTCCATATCGTCTGAGGCGTGTATCATATGATCCATCAGTTTCATCAATGTTCTCATTTGCACATATTCTTCTGCCAGCGCATTGCGTTTACGTAACAAGAAAGGACGCAGCTTAGACAATTCTCCCGCCATGGCATCGTTCAAGCAGTGTTGAATATCATCTATGGGCAGATCTAATTCCCGCAGCCTGCCAATCATCCTCAGTCGTTCCATATCGTCATTGGTAAGCACACGATACCCGTTGTTCTCTTTTTTAAAGGGAGCGAGCAGCCCTCGTTCTTCATAGTAACGAATTGATCGTGGGGTCATGCCCAATAATCGGGAAGCTTCCTGTATTTTCATGGTGACGTCACCTCTTTAAGTCCAAATAGTTCTCACGTGATACTCTCATTCTAAACGTTAACGCAGCGTTAAAGTAAAGTACTAAAAAGAAAGAAACAAAATAACATCCAGTAATTACAATTTTAATCGGTTTGAAAACAGTTGACAAAGACAAATGTCCAGACTACTATTAGGGGTGTCAAATGACCTCGTTAGGTGAGGCTCCTATACAAACACAGGCCACTGCCCAGAAATATCGAAAGATGCCCATGGGTAGAACAGGAATTGCCGGATTAAGGCTTTTCATAAGGTGGCTAAGACAAATGTCTTTACGTTGTATAGTGCCAAAACTCGACCAGGGGGCTCTAGATGGTATTTTATTTGCGCGTGCGCATTCACCATGGCCCCCTATCTCTAGGGGGCCTATTTTTATGAGTCGGAGGAGGGAAAAGTCTGATGGACGGCAGCAGTAGTTGGCGACCTTTTATGTTTTTCAACCTATTTACAAATTTTTTATGCAAAAAGCATTGCGGAGAGGATCAACTCTTGCAGCTGCGGATAGGATATTGTCAACTTTTCCCACCTCTTATACATAAGCAGGTGTATTTAAAGCTGTCACCTGTTCCACCAGCTTTCAAGAATTGAACGAACAGCTCTCCTATCCGGGGGCTGTTTTTTTATGGAGCTCCTTCGCATTGCTTCCACTCGAAGGAGGAGTATCACCATGTTTACAAACAGATTCAAAAACAAACACACGAATCAAGACGACACGATCAAGCAAATCTCATCCCGCCTAATTGAAATCTCTTCCTGGCATTACGATGACGTGCTTGAGGAATACGACACGACTTTACTAGGGCTTTCAAATGCAGAAGCCACACTTCGACAAGCACAACACGGGAGCAATCGTATTATTCAAGACAAGGCACCAGCCTGGTACATGCAGCTGCTTGCCTGCTTTAAGAATCCGTTTATTTTGATTTTGCTCGGACTGGACTTATTCTCGATCATCACCAAAGATACGGAAGCTGCCATCATCATTAGCGTGATGGTAACGATTAGTGTCCTTATTTCCTTTACACAAGAATACCGCTCTCAGCGCACGGCAGAGAAATTAAAGGAAATGGTCAAGTCTACCGCCTCTGTCATCAGGCAATCCGCTCCTTACGAGATCGATATGGAGGCGCTGGTTCCGGGGGATATCATTCATCTGTCTGCTGGGGACTTGGTTCCTGCAGATATTAGATTACTAACGTCTAAGGACCTGTTCGCCAGTGAATCATCACTTACTGGCGAGGCGCTGCCTGTGGAGAAACAAGATACACTGCCGCGTCATGCCCAATTCTCGACGCACAAGCGTCAGCTGCGCCACAGCGCCATTGAGTTGCCCAACATGTGTTATATGGGCACCAACATCATAAGTGGTTCTGCCACAGGTATCGTTGTGTCTACAGGCTGCCGCACTTATTTCGGCGCGATGGCGAAGACCTTAGTCGGCTCTCGTCCTATGACAAGCTTTGATAAAGGCGTCAACAGTGTAAGCTTCTTGCTGATCCGCTTTATGCTCATTATGGTTCCGATCATCTTCTTCCTAAACGGCTTCACAAAGGGAGATTGGCTCGATGCTTTTTTCTTTGGCCTATCCGTAGCTGTTGGCTTAACACCTGAAATGCTTCCCGTCATTGTAACTTCTAATCTCGCAAAAGGTGCAAATACGATGGCCCGCAATAAAGTTGTTGTTAAGCGTCTAAACGCCATTCAGAATTTTGGCGCGATGAACATCTTATGTACAGATAAGACGGGCACGCTGACTCAGGATAAAATTGTACTAAAACGGCATCTGGACATTCATGGCCATGAAGACGAAAACGTGCTGCGGTATGCTTATTTAAACAGCTTTCATCAGACTGGTCTGAAAAATTTATTAGACGTTGCAGTGCTTGAGCATGCCGAACTCCAAGATATACTTGGCGCGGAGCTCTTATACCAGAAAGTGGACGAGATCCCATTTGATTTTAACCGTCGCCGCATGTCTGTCATCTTAGAAAAGGACAATCAGCATCTGCTCATTTGCAAGGGGGCAATGGAAGAACTGCTCCGTATATGTTCCCATGTCTCTGATCAGGGGCAGCTCGTTCCGATGACAGATGAAATAAGTGCAGACATAGAGCAGATCGTGCAGTCGTTAAACAGCGATGGCCTGCGTGTTGTGGCGGTTGCGACTAAAGAGCTTCGCACACAGAGCGATCAATATACAGTTCACGATGAATCCGACCTCACACTCATAGGTTACATCTGCTTCCTTGATCCTGCCAAAGAAAGTGCAGCACCAGCCATCCAAGCGCTGCATGATAATGGTGTAACAGTGAAAGTGCTAACAGGTGACAATGAAGCCGTAGCCCGCAAAGTGTGCCGAGATGTAGGCCTACATGTGGAGCGTATCGTGCTTGGCAGTGAGATCGACGACATGCCAGATCATCATCTGGCTGATCTAGCAGAACAAACTTCCGTATTTGCGAAGCTAAATCCACTGCAAAAGGCGCGGATTGTAAGCGCCTTACAGAGCAAGGGACACACCGTTGGATTTATGGGGGACGGGATTAACGATGCTGCATCGCTGCGGGAAGCAGATGTCGGGATATCTGTCGATACAGCGGTAGATATCGCCAAAGAATCAGCAGACATTATTTTGTTGGAGAAGAGTCTCATGGTTCTGGAAGAAGGTGTTATTGAGGGGAGAAAAACATTCGGCAATATAATAAAGTACATTAAAATGACAGCCAGTTCTAATTTTGGAAACGTATTTAGTGTGCTTGGTGCAAGCGTCTTTCTGCCATTTATGCCTATGCTGCCCATACATTTGCTCATACAAAACCTATTCTACGATATTTCCCAACTTTCAATCCCATGGGACAACATGGATAAAGAGTTCTTGTCCAAGCCCCGCAAATGGGATGCCAAATCAATCGGTCGTTTTATGCTTTGCATCGGCCCAATCAGCTCGATCTTTGATTACTCGACGTTCTTTGTAATGTATTACGTATTTGCTGCCAATACGATTGGGGAACAGTCACTGTTTCAATCGGGATGGTTTATAGAGGGTCTGCTCTCACAAACGTTAATCGTTCATATGATACGAACTCAAAAAATACCGTTTTTCCAAAGCCGTGCCAGTTGGCCTGTCCTGCTGCTGACCGGACTCATCATGGTTGCGGGTATCTGCATTCCCTTTACGCTGCTAGGTGAGGAGATTGGTTTGCAACCGCTGCCGTTATCTTATTTCCCATGGCTGATCGGTATTTTAATGGGGTATTGTCTTTTAACCCAATTAGTTAAAACTTGGTACATTCGCAAGTTTAACGAGTGGTTGTGATCTCATATCTATTTATTCTGTTTAGAAGAATAATGTTATCATCATAGCTCATATGTTTGTTCATATAATAACAAAAACCTTCAGTCTCGCTTACGCAGCGGAACTGAAGGTTCTGTTCATCTGTTTAAAAGTTCTCCATGAGTTACCCCAATAGGATGCGTCTTCTCACTCCTACTTACTAAGACTAAGGGGCCATCTCCAAGAACTTGGCTTCCGGCATTTTTTCCATAGCTGTACGCATCGCGTATTCGTTCTCAAATAGAGCAACAAAATTGCCGTTCTTATCCTTCACCAACTGTGAATTAATACGGAACTTCGTTGGATCGATATTATCAGCGACAACCCAACGTGCGAATTGGAAAGACAAACGCTGAAGCTGTACATCAACTCCGTATTCCGCTTTCATTCGGTATTCGAATACTTCGAATTGGAGCTGACCGACAACACCAAGAATCGTCTCATCAAATACTCCAGCATTATGGAACACTTGAATCGTACCTTCTTCAGTTAATTGGTCTACGCCTTTCTGGTACTGCTTATGCTTAAGCGCATTTTTTACCGTTACACGCGCAAAGATTTCTGGAGAGAAAGTTGGAAGCTCATCAAACTTGACTGACATGCCTTGGCTCAAGCTGTCTCCGATTCGGAATATGCCTGGATCAAACAAACCAATGATATCTCCAGGGAATGCCTCATCCACGATATCTCGGTCCTGGGCAAGGAATTGCTGCGGTTGAGCCAGCTTAATGTCTTTGCCTACACGAACATGCTTTACGCTCATGCCGCGTTCGAACTTGCCTGAGCAAATACGCAGGAAAGCAATCCGATCCCTGTGAGCAGGGTTCATATTGGCTTGAATCTTAAAGACATAACCAGAGAACTTCTCATTGGTCGGCTCAATCTCGCCTTCTGTCGTATGACGGGAAGATGGCTTAGGCGCCAGCTGCAAAAAGTTCTCCAGGAACGTCTGCAAGCCGAAATTATTGATCGCACTACCGAAAAATACTGGTGTCAGCTCACCATTCATTACTTTTTCATAGTCAAATTCATCCCCGGCAACATCCAGCAGTTCCAATTCCTCGCACAATTGATCGTGCAAGTAGTCCCCCGCCATCTCGCGTATTACCGGATCTCTATAATCTTCAACCTTCTGGACTTTGATCGTAGAGTGATCATCGCCTTGGAACAGCTCAACCTGTTTCTTCATCCGATCATACACGCCGCATAAACCGCGGCCCATACCGATTGGCCAGTTCATCGGAACAGAACGGATACCAAGCACATTTTCCAGCTCTTCCATCAGTTCAAAAGGACTGCGGCCTTCACGATCCAATTTGTTAATAAACGTAAAGATCGGAATGCCCCGCTTCGCACATACTTGGAACAGCTTGATTGTCTGTGCCTCGACGCCTTTGGCAACGTCGATCAACATCACAGCACTATCCGCTGCTGTTAATGTGCGATACGTATCTTCACTGAAGTCTTGGTGACCTGGTGTATCCAAAATGTTAATTCGATGCCCATTATAATCGAATTGCATGACGGATGAGGTTACCGAGATTCCGCGCTGCTTCTCAATCTCCATCCAGTCACTCGTCGCATGCTTGCTCGCCTTCCGTGCCTTTACCGTCCCTGCGAGACGGATAGCTCCCCCAAATAGAAGCAGCTTCTCTGTAAGCGTAGTCTTACCTGCATCCGGGTGAGAAATAATTGCAAACGTACGACGCTTATCGACCTCTTTAATCAATTGGTCTGTTAACGATTTACTCATCACATTAGCCCTCTCATCTCAAAATCACATAACATCTATTCTAACATAAAAGAGGGTATCTTAGAAACGGGATTCTGGTTGGTAAAATGCCCGCATAACCAATGTGACATCATGAATTTCGGCATCTCCGCTTTGATCTACGACAACCCAATTCGTCGCTAGTGTTGATTCCAGCATAGCTGCATCCTCCGCGCTTACTTGAAGGCCATCCATACGCCCTTCACTTTCGGTATAATCAGAGCCTGCTTCGAAGCCTAAGCGTTCCCGCACCCAATTTTTCAGGCCGTACACCGTATTAAATGTCATCTTGTAGCCGTGTGTCACTGCTGATTCAAGATCTTCGCCATGCTCACGAGCATAAGTTACCCATTCCGTGTAGTTGCCCGCTTCACTTAATAAAGCAACATCGTTATGCTGAATCACTTGAAGCAGCTGTTCATCAGACAGACCGAACCGACGTGCTTTTTCTAGCAGTACAGCGCTATTTTGGGAAATTCGTACCGGAGTTGTCATGTGTAATCATCCTTTTCCATCATATTCTTGTTATATCTATCGATAACACGCTTTATACCTGCTGCAGCTCAGATTGCGCTGCTTACTCTGTAACACAGTCTCAGCTCTAGTACGGAAAAGACTGTGCCTCTAAAAGAGAGCACAGTCCAGTCATTCATCCGCCTATAGCTTAGCTTAAGAGCCAATCAGGAACGCGCGTGCTGGAGCCGCCTCGATACCCGTCAGCTTAAGCGGAGCGATCACCATAAAGTAGGTTCCCTGCTCCACTTCTTTTAGGCGTAAGCCTTCTACAATAATGATATCATTCTGGAAAAGCGGTCGGTGTGTCGTATAGTTCGGCTGCGCACGCTCAATGCCGAGCCCATCCGTACCTACACCTTTTACACCAAGCTCAATTAAGTACTGAGCTCCCGTCTCATTCAGAAATACAAATTCGAAGTCAAACTCTTCCGAAGAAGAGTTACGTGTCTTAAACAAAACCCAGTCTCCGCGCTGCAAGCCAAATGGCTCCAGATCTTCGCGACCGATGCTATCCTGTACATGTGTTAAGTCCAGAACACGTGCATGTCCAACAAGTTGATCGAGTCCAATCGATTCAATCGTATCGCCATTCTCCAACATATGTAACGGAGCATCTACGTGCGTGCCGCAATGTACATCAATATCGATCCGCGATTCATATGCCTTGGCGTTCGAGAAATTCTGTACGTTGCGAATAACTGGCTTCTTCTCATCTTTATTCTTGTAGACCTGCATACCGTCTTGAATCGTCATCGAGATATCGTAAATCTTAAACAACGCTTTCGCCTCCTAGTCGGTCGTCGATCGTTATTTCCACACAACGGTATCTTCTTCTTGGCCGTTCACAGGCCACCAGCGATAACCGTCTTGCTCCAACAGTTCATTAGCAGCCTGTGGCCCCCATGATCCGGCTGGATATTGGTGAAGATCATCGTTCGATTCGCGCCAAGCTTCAGCGATCTTATCCACGAAGGACCACGCTGCAGCCACTTCATCCCAACGGGTAAAGTACGTTGAATCGCCGCGCGCTGCGTCAAAGATCAAACGCTCGTATGCTTCCGGCGTGTTAATGCCGATCATGCAGCTCTGGCAGAAGTCCATCGCAAGCGGTTGAATGCCGCCTTCAGCTCCAGGCTTCTTGCCATTGATACGGACATAGATCCCTTCCATCGGATTAACCCGAATAACAAGGAGATTCGGCTCAAGCTTATGCTTACGACCCAAATAAACGTTAGATGGCATACTCTTGAACTCCACGACCACTTCGGTGGTCTTCACAGGGAGGCGTTTGCCTGTACGAATGTAGAACGGTACTCCCGCCCAGCGGAAGTTGTCCACAAATACCCGTGCCGCAAAATAAGTCTCCGTTACGGATGCAGGGTTCACCTTCTCTTCTTCGCGATAACCAGGCAGTTCTTTGCCTTTCATAGCACCAGCGGAGTACTGACCGCGAATCACATGATCATGTACTTCCTCTGCAGTATGATATTGACGCAAGGAACGAAGCACCTTAACCTTCTCATCACGAATATCCTCCGGATGGAGACGGCTTGGTGGCTCCATGGCGATCATCGTCAGCATTTGCAGCATATGATTCTGAGCCATATCGCGTAAAGCGCCAGCATGGTCATAATAACCGCCGCGTTCTTCCACGCCTACGGTCTCAGATAAGGAAATCTGAATATTGGCAATGTGCTTGTTGTTCCAGAGCGGCTCGAAGAAGGCATTCGCAAAGCGAATCACTTCAATATTTTGAACCATCTCTTTGCCGAGATAGTGATCAATACGGTAAATCTGTTCTTCCTTAAAGACAGAGCTAAGCTGCTCATTCAAGCGTTCTGCCGACTCCAGGTCATACCCGAATGGCTTCTCAATGACAAGCCGAGTCCAGCCTGTTGTATCCAGCATTCCACCATCACGCAAGTTATGTGAAACGCTGCCGAACAATTCTGGCGCAAGCGCCATATAAAATAAGCGATTGCCTGGAACGTCGAACTTACGTTCAATCTCTTCCGTCTGCACAGTCAGCTCGCGGAAACCGTCCACATTGTTGATATCGAGAGGTTTGTATTCGAAATGCTCAGCAAATCGTTCCCACTCTCCATTATCCTTCACATCGTATCGACAAAATTCATCAATCGATGCACGAACATCTACACGGAACTCATCGTTCGTGCGCGGGCGACGCGCAAGTCCTACAACGGCAAAGCGCTCGCCAAGCTTGCCTTCACGATATAAGCTGTATATGGCAGGAAACAGCTTACGGCGCGCAAGGTCTCCGGTAGCACCAAAAATGAAAAAGACGGCGCCATCGGACAATATCGATTCTTGATTATGCATCTCAGTCATCTCTCTCCATCATCCTTACACTCGTTTATAGAACTTCAACATTTTTATTTCGAATGTGATGCCATTTTAGCACATAAATCTGCAGGATTCCATCTTTCTAGACAAATCATTCCTAGTATTCTCCAGAGATTAATGGAGTACCAAATGAGATTCGTGTTATTCCCGTACTGCCGTTCTCCTGTACGGCAACCTGAAGGTTCGCGTGCCCATCCTTCATCGCAACCCCTTCACCCATATAACTAGTCTCGTAAGAAGCACTGATCGTCCTGTCATCTTCGTATATATCCAACGGATTAGCACTGCCCCATTCTTTGATTGCCTGCTCTGCCTTTGCCCATGCTGCATCACGTCTTAAGCTCGTTTCCGTCTGTACAGTCGCATTCCAATCGTTCTCATAGTGCCCACCCGTTAGCAGACTGCGAAGACGATCAGCTTCTTCCACGCTCTGCTTCATCCCGCCATTCGCAGCCCCTTTTATCGTCACGACATAATAGGCACGTCCATCCTTTTCGCGAAATAAAAGGACATCGCCTTTCCAAGAGGAAGCGCCATAATGAGAACGATACACGGTACGCCCATGCTCTGTAACTTCGGCAAGTGGCTCCTTGTGTTTAATGACAAGCGACCACTCGTTCCGTTCCTTCCCCCAGTTTTCTTCCGCCGTATGAAAGCTTCCCTGCACTGTAATGGTGGTGTTAAATTTACGTTCGCCGCTAAGCTCAGCCAATACCCACAACATGCTTACCCGTTCCGAAATGGATGGTACCTGCTTCTGATCCGCTTTTGCTACCGTTGCAGCAGCACTGCTGAGCATAGGACCGCCCCAGGATGCCGCAGCTCCACACATCGCAAACAAAGTCAAGCTAAGCACTGCAATCCATCTTCCTTGTCGTTTCATCATGTCGTCGACCTCCATTACAAAATAGTGTCTTTTACTAGCAAAATAGGCTGAAGACCGTTAGGTGAACGTCCATACGCGACTGTCACGTCTTGAATACATTAAATAACAAAACGTTTGTTGAAAGGAGACTGGTGAGAATGATCCCTATACCATTGGATGAAAGAACGATATCACAATTTTGTGGACGTTCAGTTGGTGTTGTGACCAAAGATGGTCGAGAGTATATCGGACGTCTGAGTCATTGTGAGAACGGCAAGCTCATTTTAAACGCTGATTCCTCTCCAGCACATTTATCCGGGGAGACGAAGGAGACTGCACCGAGTAAAAAGAAGGGGAAAAAATCAAAAGCTAAAACCTCCCCCGATACTAGTCCAACTGCAGTCGCAGCAAATTATATTGCAGATCCCTACGCCGCAGCTCGGTATTCATATCCTTATCGGCCATTTAATTACGGCCCCCGGGTAGACTTGGACTTAGCACTGGTCTCTTTATTGTTTCTGCTTGTTTTGTAAGACTCCTGCTTTCTGTAAATGCTGATTCCATCAAGCTTTATCGAGCATTTCCTACGATAATCGACCTATATATTTCGGTAAATTTTGCATAGGCTCACACGTACTTATCCTATGATTTGGCTATGTTAAGTTATGTCGGATAGAGTTATTTATGTACTTGTGAACTTACGTATAGCTTGTCCTACAAGGCGAGAAAGCGATTCCGACTGCCTACTCGTTCTAGCAGACAAAAAGAAAAGGCAGCCCCCATACTGTATACACAGTACGTGGAGCTGCCTTGTCATTTATTCGCTTAAGCCGTTCTTATAAGCATATATAGCTGCTTGCGTTCGATCTTCTACACCAAGCTTCGCCAATATATTTGTCACATGAAATTTTACAGTTTTTATTCCGATGAACAAATCATCCGCAATATCTTGATTGGATTTGCCTTGTGCCAGCAATCGCAGTACGTCCATCTCGCGCTCTGTCAGATGTTCGTGAGCAGCTTGGGTCGGCTTTGGCTGACGAAAACGGTTCATCATCTTGGACGCCACTTGTGACTCTAGTACAGACTGACCTCTTGCCGCCGCACGGATCGCCTCTGCGATCTCCGTCGCACGTGACGTCTTCAGCAAGTAACTGAAAGCCCCCGCTTCAATAACGGGATACATCTTCTCGTCATCCAGGTAGCTGGTCAGTACGATTACTTTGCATTCCGGATAAAGCTGCAGCAACTTACGTGTAGATTCGATACCGTCCATGCCATCCATGACAAGATCCATAAGAACAACATCCGGCTTATATTCCTGGGCAAGCCTGATCCCTTCTTCACCATTGCTTGCTTCCCCAACAACTTCAATGCCATCTTCCGTACTTAATACGGCAGCAAGACCGATTCGAACCATCTCATGGTCATCCACGAGCAGCACCCGAATCGATGTCTCGATATCCATTTCTATCGCCATCGCTAACCTCTTCCTCCTTCCAAGCCGGTTCGTCTTTTAACACGGGTACCCGAATCTCAATACGTGTTCCTTTATCAGGGGCCGTAATAAATTGAATAGAGCCTCCAATCTCGTTAACACGCTCCTGCATTGTACGCAGACCGTAACTTGCCTGCTTATGATCCTCCCAATGAAAACCAACTCCATTATCACGAATCATCAGTCTTACAGCATCCTCACGATTCTGCAGCCTAATCTCCATACGCTCAGCCTTGGAATGCCGTAACGTATTCGATAGTGCTTCTTGAATGATGCGGAACAGATGATTCTCCACACCCTTAAGCAGTTGAATATCCTCATCCACTTCACAATGAATATCAATCGGGACTTTGGACTGCAGTTCATGCACCAGTTCCCGCAACCCTTGAACTAACCCCTTGCCTTCCAGGTGTACCGGCCGCAAGTGCAGCAGCAGCGCCCTCATTTCCGATTGCGCTACCGATGCCATCTCTTCGATCAGTTCGACCTGACGCTCTGCCCGATCAAAATCACGGCCTAACGTACGTTTGACTGCAGTTGCGGTCATTGAGATCGCAAACAATTGCTGACTGACCGCATCATGCAACTCCCGCGCCAATCGCTGCCGCTCTTCAATTATAGCCGTAATTCGCGCTTGTTCCGCAAGCTGCGCATTATTGGTCGATAGACGCTGCAGGGAGGTCACTTGCTCCTCCCAACGCTTACTGACCCGACCTAATTGTTCCGCAAGCTGTCCAAGCTCGTCATTGCCGAGCTCCGGCATCGGTCTGGACAGGTTGCCCTTCTCTAAGAGCACCATCGATTCGCGCAGCAGCTCAATTCTGCGCTTGATCTTATAGCCTTGATAAAAACCAAATAACGTCGCAATAACAGCAACGACCAGTAGAGCTGATAACGTTGCCTTTACTCCAGCTGCCCATGTTTCAAAGGGCTGAACATAACCCGCTGATTGCAGCATGTATACGATGATAAAAAACAAAGCAAAGGAAAGGAGCAGCGTTTCCCCCATAAATCGTATTACCATATTTGCATTCTTCTTGCTATTCATGCGGAAAGCTTCTCCTTTCACCTGACCTAGTGCAATTTAATGTCAATATCTCCTACGATATACGAAAGATACAGTTTCACTCTTTGATCCATTTTCTCATAATTTGGAGATCGCCACGTCCATTTATTAAAAAATCCCGTGTCTCTGTCATGGCCCACATCGATTTGTCCAAATAAAACGGTTGCTTCGATCTCAACACCGATATGGTCTGGAATTATAATATCAATATCACCAATAACACCTTGGAAGAGAAGTGTTGTCTCTGGTTCCTCCAGAATCGCAAGTGACAAGTCAATATCACTTTCCCCGACAAGATGCCATAAGCTTTGACTATACAGATGATAAGGCTCACGATCCCATTTTAAGCTAGTCGATAAATTCTGACGCTTTATGACTTGCTCATTCGGCTGTACCTTACGCGATCTGACATAAAATAAGCCTAATGAGATAAGAACGATGCCAATAAACAACGGCAGATGCTCCAACAGAAGTATGGCTCCACCAACACCGAGCAGCACATATCCGATCTTGGTTTCCATCGACTGCACTTTACGCATGCCGACAACGATCAGCACAAGGGCGACAAACGTCCCGAAGCTTAGCCATTTTCCGATTAATATAAACAGCCCCAGCACAATAAGAATATAAGCAAGTATTCGGTTATTCGACAACATGTCGCACCTCCTGTTCTGTCATTGTACAAAGGCACTAACGGCGATGCAGGATGCATCGCCGTATTTAGCCCAATGATTAGCATATCATACTCTATCATTAAACCCCAAGAGGTTATTCCGTTTTGCCGAGCTTTTGCTTTAATGCTGCAAGTTGTTCTTCTACTTTTAATTGCTTTTCAGGATCAACCGGCGGTTGATAAACAGATGCGGTTGAGCTATATGGCACGCGCAGGACATCAGCTTCTGCTTCTAGCTGCATAATTTTCTCCTCCATACGGTGGAAACCAAGCGATGCACTTCCGCTTTCAATTGTATGCAGCGTATTGATGGATGACATTTGCTTACGGGCTTGTGCCATTTGAGCACGTGCAGCCAATTCATTACGTTTGTTACGAAGCTTGTAGAACTCATCCTTCATGACGTGCATTTGATGCATCAACTCTTCTGCCTGTGCTTTCGCCTGAGCATGAAGATCGCCGAATTCTACTATCTTTTGATCATAGTATAATTTTTCTTCCAGCAATTTTCTTGCCAATTCCTCTTGGCCTGAAGTCAATGCACGTCCTGCTTGTGCTTCACGTTCACCCGAAACGCGTACTGCTTCCTCGTAACGTTGTTTCATACGGCGCTCGTTAGCCATTTGCTTAGCGACTGTTACTTCAGCCTCACGAATTTCTTGCTCCATATCACGCAGGTATTGATTCAACATTACTACCGGATCCTCAACCTTATCCAACAAATCATGTACAGATGCCTTTGTCATGTCCTTAATACGTTTAAATACTCCCATTTTACTTATCCCCTTTCTCGTACTTTGCGAGTTTCTCGCGCAATTGTTGTAATTCGTTCATCATAGCTTTCTTCTCAATATCACCCATCATGGAGTCGATATTCGAACTGTTGTTATCGTACGAACTGTTATATTGCTGCTGTGAGCGATAATCGTTGCGGCTGCGATAGTCATTGCGATGGTATTGGGCATCGCGGTCATGTGAGTATCCTCCACCTGCATAGCCGCCATTATAGCCTTGTTGGTCATAGTAATTGTTTGGACCATATCCGTTCGAACCGTTAAATCCCATCGGGCCATGCGGCCGAGGCTCTTTCGGAACTACAAGTGCTATGACAAAGTAGACAACGAGCAGGGTGAATCCGGAAAATATGACCCCGATCACAAACAACACACGGATGAGTGTTGCATCGATATTCAGCCATTCCGCAAGTCCGCCACACAGTCCGCACATTTTAGAATCACGTGTGGAACGATACAGCTTCTTGTTCATCCTTCTATCACTCCTTAGGTGTGTTCAGCTTCTGCTTCAAGCGCTCCATCTCCTGCTGCACTTGGGCATCCTTTTCATAAGAGCCTCTATAGCTGGCTTCATTCATACGGCGAACGTCGCGCAAGCTTTGGGATTCCCACTCCATATCAGTCACACGATCGTCCAATCGACGGAACATGCCATCAACCTGGTTTGGATTCCCCAATCCCCGTTCGTTCATACGCTGCTGCAAACGAATCGTCTGCATACGGGCGATGAACATTTGACGTTTGTCATACACCGTTTGGAATTCGCTTTTTAAAGTGTGCAGTTGTTCTTCCAGATCGAGAATCGCCTGCTTGCTTTTATCATATAAATCTGTGTAATTTAACACTTTCTCTTCATGCATCAATTTCTCTTGAAGGGCTAGCTTAGCTGCATATTCCTCATTAGCTTTAAGAGCCAGCAGAGCTTGCTGCTCTCTACGATCGCGAAGTTCCGCTGCTTGATTAAGCTGCTGCTTCATCTGGTTCGCATGCATGACATACTGTTGATACAACCGCTCCGCTTCCGTAATTTCTTGACGAGTACGCATCAGAAACTGGTCAATGAGGCGAATCGGGTCTTCCGACTTCTCTAAATGTTCGTTTAGTGAGGCGAGTGTAATATCTCGTACTCGCCGGAATATATTGCTCATGCTGTTTAACCCTCCTTATTTCGAATTTCAGTAGCCTATGTTTAATTTGGATACCCTTTACGTTTGCCTACCAGCATAGACACTCCAAAACATATCATGCCGATTGCAATAAGTAAGCCGATAATCCAGGACAACTTGCCGATTAAGGAAATGGCACCGATGATAATGAATATCCAACCAAAGAACGAATTTCCTGCTTTAATGCCGTAATATCCAAGTGCAATCATTGCAACTGGTATCAGGTATCCGAACAATCCTCCAAAGCTTAAACCAAGCTTACTCAACAAGAGGAATGCCCCAAGTCCGATCAACAGTAATGCTAGAGTATTTCCTTTCTTTTGCATTGTGTTCGTCACCACCTTTCATATGTCGTTTGCTTATGTCTTTATTCTAGGTTGTTTCTTGTCATCTCAAAACAGGCTGTGGACGGTATTTAAACCTAGACTGAAGTCGGGGGCCTCCATAGACTCCAGTTCTGCATGCCCCTCGCCCATTGAAACTAACACCTGATTCAAACGTATATAATTCCATAACTGCCCATTAGAGTGATTTCATTACCAAATGGAAAGCAGATGAGGCAGCTTTCATGTGAGGAGTGATGCGATGGAAGCTTTATATTGGGGTTTACTCGTGTTTGGTGTTATTTATGCGCTTGTTACGCTAATATTTAGCGATTTATTGGAACATGCCTTTCACTTTGTAGTCGGTGATACCCATGTTCCATTTTTACAGCCCACTGTACTAGTCAGCGGCTTAACTTCAATTGGCGCCATCGGCATTTTGCTTACCCGATACTCCTTGCTTCACACTGGTTTTATAGTCACCATCGCGGTTGCAGGAGCTATTTTGATAGCTGTGCTCGTTTACTTCCTCTATATAAAACCGATGGAGAACAGTGAGAATTCTATTGGTTATTCCATCCATGAATTAGTAGGCTCAATTGGGGATGTCAGTATTGCGATACCCGCCCAGGGCTATGGTGAAGTGCTTATTAAAGTTGGGGTAAGCAATACGAATCAGATCGCGGCCTCTTTTGATGGAATTGCTATAGCTCAAGATAGTCGGGTAGTTGTTATCGAGGTGAGAGAACATACGGTATTTGTATCCATCCTTGAATAATCTCTTAGTTAAATCATATTCTTTACCACACAAATCAATCCATATGTTCGTTTGTTGTGAAAAGCTTCATTCCGAAGTTTTTCTCATACATATATGAATAAAAAGGAGAGAATGGGATGGAAGATTATTTATTGATACCCCTTATCCTAGTGGGTGTGATCGTTGTACTAGGCTTGGCATTTTGGGCACGATACAAAACCGTAAGCCCAGACGAAGCAATGATTGTGACTGGTTCATATCTAGGCAGCCGTAATGTGTCCTCAGATGAAACCGGTCGCAAGATGAAAATCGTCCGCGGTGGCGGTGCCTTTATACTTCCTATTTTCCAGCAATCACAGTTTTTATCTTTGCTTTCACACAAGTTGGATGTCACAACACCTGAAGTGTACACCGAGCAAGGGGTTCCAGTCCTGACAGACGCCGTTGCTATCATCAAAATCGGAGGATCTGTGGAAGATGTGGCAACAGCTGCGGAGCAGTTTCTTGGGAAGCCTACGGTGGCATTGCAGAGTGAAGCCCAAGAAGTATTAGAAGGTCATCTTCGGGCCATTCTTGGATCGATGACCGTCGAAGAAGTATACCGCAACCGTGATCGCTTCGCGCAGGAGGTTCAATCCGTTGCCGCTAAAGATCTCAAGAAGATGGGATTGTTAATTGTCTCTTTTACCATCAAAGACGTTCGCGACAAGCATGGTTACCTAGAAGCACTCGGGAAGCCTCGGATTGCAGCTGTAAAACGAGACGCGGATATTGCTGAGGCAGAAGCAATTCGTGATTCTCGAATTCAGAAGGCGAAGGCGGAGGAAGAAGGTATGAAGGCTGAGCTCCTTCGTGATACGAATATTGCTGAAGCCGGTAAAGAGAAAGAACTGAAGATCGCTTCCTTTAAGAAAGAACAGGATCAAGCAAGAGCCGAAGCGGATCAGGCATACCATATCCAGGAAGCACGTTCCAAGCAAAGTGTAGTTGAAGAGCAAATGCGTGTTGAACTGGTTAGAAAAGAACGTGAAATCGATCTCGAGGGCAAAGAAATACTGCGCCGCGAGAAGCAATATGATTCTGAAGTGAAGAAGAAGGCCGATGCAGAGCGTTATTCCGTCGTTCAAGCTGCGGAAGCGGAAAAATCCCGCAAAGTTCTTGAAGCGGATGCGCTGCAATACCGCATCGAAGCCGAAGCGAAGGCATTAGCCGAGCAGAAGCGGCTTGAAGGTCTTGCAATTGCAGACGCAGAACGCGCTCGTGGTACAGCTGAAGCCGATGTTATCCGCTTGCGAGGTCTAGCTGAAGCAGAAGCCAAGCAGAAGCTAGCTGAAGCATTCGAAAAGTTTGGCGAAGCAGCAGTGCTCGACATTGTCGTAAAGATGCTTCCTGAATTAGCAGGTAAAGTAGCTGAACCAATTAAGTCGATTGACAAATTGACGGTAGTAGATACAGGGCATGGTGAAGGAGCAGCCCGCGTCAGCAACTATGTCACCCAACTTATGGCGACAGCGCCACAAATGCTCAAAGATGTCTCAGGACTCGACATTGAGAAAATGATCAAAAGATTGACCGATGGCGCAGGAAGCGAACCTAGCCGTGCAGTGATTGCTCCAACTGCAGATATACCAGTTACTAACAGTGATACGCAATAAAATATTATAATTATAAAGAGCCAAGCAGACGCGAGCATAAGCTTCACTGCTTGGCTTTTGTATTAGAATATAGACAATCGTATCGATTCTGTTGTTGGATAAGCTGTCCTACATTCTCGGTAGTTGCATACAATAGCAATCCATTTACTAAACAAGCATGCCATACAAACAAGGCCCATACGATTTTAGATGCTGCGCATATGCAGTCAACAAGTCTTAATTAGTTATTAACGAATATTGTTGTATGCTTTCCCTATCTATAAGTTATTCTGTCTATAAATTATTCTTTTAAAGCAATAAAAAAACCCAAGAATCATCTTGGGTCTGAATTTTGAAATGGTGCCGGTGAGAGGACTCGAACCTCCACGGTTTCCCTCACGATTTTGAGTCGCGCGCGTCTGCCATTCCGCCACACCGGCATATTAAATTTAAGTGGCGTGCCCTGAGAGATTCGAACTCCCGACCTTTTGATTCGTAGTCAAATACTCTATCCAGCTGAGCTAAGGGCACATATGAAGCCATTTCAATCAAATCTTTTAAAACTTTTTGGAGGCGCCACCCAGATTTGAACTGGGGAATAAAGCTTTTGCAGAGCTTTGCCTTACCACTTGGCTATGGCGCCATAATGGAGCGGACAACGGGATTCGAACCCGCGACCCTCGCCTTGGCAAGGCGATACTCTACCACTGAGCTATGTCCGCAAATGGCTGGGGATATAGGATTTGAACCTATGCATGACGGAGTCAAAGTCCGTTGCCTTACCGCTTGGCTAATCCCCAAAGGTATATGGGGCGATCGAGGGGACTTGAACCCCCGAGTGCCGGAGCCACAATCCGGTGCGTTAACCCCTTCGCCACGACCGCCACATTCCTAAAAATATTCAATTTCGCCAAGATCTTCTTGGCAGGGGCAGCAGGAATTGAACCCACACCAACGGTTTTGGAGACCGTTGTTCTACCTTTAAACTATGCCCCTATAATGGTGGAGGATGATGGATTCGAACCACCGAACCCGGACGGGAACAGATTTACAGTCTGCTGCGTTTGGCCACTTCGCTAATCCTCCAAGATGGTGCCGGCGAAAGGAGTCGAACCCTCGACCTACTGATTACAAGTCAGCCGCTCTACCAACTGAGCTACACCGGCGCAAAACTTATATGGTGGCTCGGGACGGAATCGAACCGCCGACACAAGGATTTTCAGTCCTTTGCTCTACCGACTGAGCTACCGAGCCTAATTTCGTACTTAATCGCCCTAACCAATATTAATTAAATGGCGGAGCTGACGGGATTCGAACCCGCGGTCTCCTGCGTGACAGGCAGGCATGTTAGGCCTCTACACCACAGCTCCACGATTTATTTGGTTGCGGGGGCAGGATTTGAACCTACGACCTTCGGGTTATGAGCCCGACGAGCTACCGAACTGCTCCACCCCGCGATATTATGGTGGACGCTGACGGGATCGAACCGCCGACCCTCTGCTTGTAAGGCAGATGCTCTCCCAGCTGAGCTAAGCGTCCATGTTGTTGTTTCATCAGCGACTTTTATATCATATCAAATCTTCAAAGCTTATTCAACCCTCAATTATTACCAGTTGAGAAGTTGTAATGGTGACCCGTAGGGGATTCGAACCCCTGTTACCTCCGTGAAAGGGAGGTGTCTTAACCCCTTGACCAACGGGCCATGCTACTGGCGGAGAGAGGGGGATTCGAACCCCCGAGACGCTTGTGGCGCCTACACGATTTCCAATCGTGCTCCTTCGACCAAACTCGGACATCTCTCCATATGGCTCCCCGAACAGGACTCGAACCTGTGACAACTCGATTAACAGTCGAGTGCTCTACCAACTGAGCTATCAGGGAATATAACTGTATTCAAAGCTTGCACTTTGAAAACTGAATGCGAAGTGTACATGCTCTACTTAGAATGATTAGGATAAGCCCTCGACCGATTAGTATTCGTCAGCTCCACACATTACTGTGCTTCCACCCCGAA
>NZ_JAKRNK010000010.1 GCF_022346885.1 Paenibacillus sp. ACRRX | reverse complement strand
CGTAGGTTCAAATCCTGCCCCCGCAACCAAATAAATCGTGGAGCTGTGGTGTAGAGGCCTAACATGCCTGCCTGTCACGCAGGAGACCGCGGGTTCGAATCCCGTCAGCTCCGCCATTTAAATACTTAGTAAGGCCCGTTGGTCAAGGGGTTAAGACACCTCCCTTTCACGGAGGTAACAGGGGTTCGAATCCCCTACGGGTCACCACTAAGAGCCATTAGCTCAGTTGGTAGAGCACCTGACTTTTAATCAGGGTGTCGAAGGTTCGAGTCCTTCATGGCTCACCAGTTTATGACATGATAACCTTTAAGCTTATGCTTAGAGGTTTTTTTGCGTATAAACGCTTATTTTCTGATTCGAAAGGTTCATCTCTTTCATTAATGTAAGACCGTTGTCATGTCCATCAATACAGTTCAGCAGTTATGACTGATACACTAGGGGACGGATTAGGTATCGCATATGGAGGTTTTACGATGAATCATACTTATCAACGGTTTGGGATGGATGCATTTTGGCTGAAGATAGTGGCTATGCTGCTAATGGTGGTTGACCACGTCACTTCACTTCTGCCACTCGATTATGGGGAGATGGGCATTTATTTGCACTACCCGGGACGTATTGTAGCACCGATATTCTTTTTCTTCCTTGTGGAAGGATTCTTTTTTACGCGAAGCCGGGTGAAGTATTTGTCTCGAATTATGATGTGGGCAGCGATTATGGCAGCGGGCTCCTATCTATTAAGCTTGATCTATCCTGAACTAAGGATGTTGAGCAACAACATATTTTTATCGTTGGGATTAGGCGTTGTACTTCTGATTGGTTTGGACTGGATGAAGCAGGGCAGCATGCATCGGGTTATAATCGGGTTGTTATTAGCCATTGCAGCGTCTGCTGTGAGCGTGATGTATACAGAAGCCAGTATATATGGTGTCATCTGTACGCTTGTGTTTTATTTTTGTCGAGAGCGCAAATGGCTGCTTTCTATTGTCTATATTGCTACTGTATTACTAATAACAATAGGGGTGGGGGGCGATGCGGATTTATTTAATTACGAGCAGCTTATGATCAATGATCCGCAGTGGATGATGGTATTTGCGCTGCCATTTCTGCTCTTATACAACGGGAACCGTGGTAACAACAGCACGGCTGCAAAATATATGTTCTATGTATTTTATCCGCTGCACCTATGGTTATTGTATATTATCAGTTATTATTTAATCTGAATTGAGATTACCTATATCTAAGATGCACAAAGAGTATGCAGGCTGACCTGTAAGCGAGTAAATGCTTATAAGTCAGCCTTTTTATTTGGAAAGCCGTATAATTTCCTCATTTAGCAGGCAGTGAACAATTCGAGAGCACCAAGTCCATCAACTCCATCATCTCTTCAATGGCATGATTGCGATTATAACAAGATGCCGCCAATCGATAACATGCAATAGGATCAATGTCACAATCTGAAATATAGTAGTGAGTCATGCTGCATGAGGCCGCACATTGCAGGAGAGCCGCTGCTGCAGCACCCCACTGTTCCAATCCAAGATAAGCAGCGCCGCGGACATAATGAAGATCGGGGTAATCGGGGTCATGCACGAGGGCTTGCTCCACTGTTTGCAGACACTGTTCAAACTGCTGCATTAATAAGTAGCTCTGGGCTAGACGAACTCTTGCGTGACTCGTATAGATGGAATCCTTGGCCATAAGCCGAAGGGCTTTATTCAGCGCATCAATAGCCAAGCCA
This sequence comes from Paenibacillus sp. ACRRX, assembly GCF_022346885.1. Lineage (GTDB taxonomy): Bacteria > Bacillota > Bacilli > Paenibacillales > Paenibacillaceae > Paenibacillus_B. Next base: position 182,329 of record NZ_JAKRNK010000010.1, on the reverse strand, counting down.
TATTCGCCTTTGTAATAATGCGGCAATGCTGCCCAATATGGCAGGCTTGGATGAACAGTTTGCTGTTTCATTTGATCTACCTGTGATTGCAATTGTGCAAGCGATACGCTGCGATAGATCGTGAAGGGGCACAGTTGTGCTTGGATTCCGGCAGTATCTCCTTGAAGGGGGACTTGTGTAAGGAAGGACAGATTACGAGGGAGGTGTGGCGAATTTCGAAATAGTACGGGTACAGCTTCAGCAGTTACACTATGATCAGGTTCAGATGTAATACGTTTGCAGCGAAAGGAGTTTGCTGCCGGTTGTGAGAGGAGCTGAGGTAGGCATGTGGAGCTAGACGCTTCGATGCGATCACCTTCGTCCAGCAGCAGAATCCAATCACACGAAGCTTCCTTAATCGCTGCCTGCAGTGCTTCGCGATAGGAGAACTGGGAAGGCATGCGCAGCAAGGTTGCATTATAAGCATTAGCAATTGAAAAAGTCAGATGTCGCGTAGATGTATCTACGAGGATAAGTTCGTCAATATAGCGGGCAGCGGACATGATCGTATCGGATAAGCCATCTCCGCCATCTTTAATAATGATACATAACGTTAATGTAAAGGGTCTCGTCATGGCGTATCACCAGCGTCGTTAACGGATTGTAAATGATGAAGGGCGACATTACGTAGATTTGCTACATTAATTTGTTGATGAGTAGCATTCCATCGAACCGTACGATTGGCGATCAACAATATTTGAGGAGACAAATGTGGAATTTTTAACTCTGCTGTTACATAGTCCGAAAGTGGTTTTTCTTCGATCACACGGATGACAAAGATTTGAAATCGTGCTGCTACATTTCCGTATTTGTTTATGAATTGATTGAGACTGGCGTGTGCGACTCGGCTTGATCCACATTGACTGCTATGTTTATACAAAAATAAAGGTGATACATCAGTTTCTGCAATAATCTGCTCCAAATGTTCCTTGCTCTGAACAATCATGATCCCCGCCATATCTGGAACCTCCCATATATTCAGCATTTCATGCTACTAGCTGCCGTTATAGACACAGTTAGTATATGTATGTTTGCTAAGGCGTGAAACAGGGGTGTTCCGGTTCTAGTCGTTGCGAAACAGTCATACACTATTGCCAACATCCAGTACATCTTAAGAGGGAGGTTTCCGCTATGTGGAGCCTTAATGTGATGACGTTTATCATACTGTTTTTGGCTAGTTACCGCTTAACAAGATTAATCGTATTTGATGAGATTACTTCCTTTATTCGAAAACCCTTTCTTGAAGAAAAAATCATTAAAGATGAGAAGGGGGCTTTAATGGCGGTTATTGAGGGCAAAGGGAGTAAATTTCACACCTTTATGCGTAAATTGTTGACGTGCTATTGGTGCACGGGTATTTGGGCGGCAGCGGTTATAGTGAGCATTTATTTGTTCTTGCCTAACCTTGTTGCGGTTCCGATTCTGCTTATTCTTGCCGTTGCTGGTGCTGCAGGTATTATGGAATCTTTTGTGAAGGGGTAAGCTTGTGCATACCCCTCATTCATAATGCGTTCAAGCAACCATTTCGGAGCGGAGAGGACAATCGTCAGTCTCTACCAAGTTTCTTCTAGCATATGATACATCAGGAATGAAGATTAGCAGCGCCCTGCGGGAACGATAACAGACAACATGCTCTCTATCCGATGGCGAAACGTACAGTTGTGAACCGTGCGTTCGTAAGCCCGCTGTGCCATTATTTGTCTGACCTCAGTATCATGTAAATAGCGCTGAATCAATTCTGCACCTTCTCGGGGAGACTCAAAGCACCCCACATCTACATCTGGTTCATAATAATGTGACAAATCTGACCGAAAATCAATGAGTTGAAAAGCCCGGCAGGCTGCGATATCAAACGTTCGGTTGTTAATGGAGTGAGCCGGAGCACCTGTATGATTTTTGTCTAAGTAAGTGTCTGACTCGCTGCGATGTATGTTAAGCACAATTTTAGCTCCGTTGTAGTAGCGAGGTGTCTCCGTAAAATTAATCCACTTGCTGCGAATAATAGGCGCGCATCCCTTTGACCAATCCGTACGATCCCAGAAATGACCAATTAATTGCACGCGGACTTGACGGTCCACACTTTGCAGCAATTCTTTCATGAAGGCGATACGATTGTCATAACCTGTTCCGATAAAGCACACATCTGTATTATAAGTAGGATGAACAGCATACGGACGAAATATATCGGTGTCTGTTCCAAGTGGCAAGTGATGCACGTGACGGCAGCCCCTTGCCTGATAGAAGGGAATGCAGCCTGAATCAATTGTGAACACATAATCATAAGCTGCAGCGACTTCCAAAGCATAGTCAATTGTATAGGGATCATCTACAAACCAGGCAGCAGTTGGAATCCCCATTGCTTTGATTTGGGAGACTAGCGCAACGGGAAGATGTGATTTGGGACCACAGATCGTTATGACAAGATCCGGTGAGCAGCGGCGAATATCAGGAAGCAGGTGAGCCGTCGGCTTACGGTTCAACAGAAAGTAGTCCGTATGATACCCGGCACCAAGCAATGCTTTGATGAGGGCATTGTCTAGTATATCAATAGGCCTTCGATATCCGGAGGTAATGTAGTATATTCTCATAACGGCCTCCCGCTGGCATAAGTCAGTTCATCATAGATAAAAAAAAGGGATGGTTGTTCCACCACCCCAAACGCTCTGTACAATTGGTAAATAGGAACAATCAAGGGAATGGATATGGTGCGCCAGGGAATATGTCTGGGCATTGAGGCGGGAATGTGACCACGCAAGGATTCTCTGGGATTGGAATCTCTGCACGAGGTTGGCACAGCTCAGCTTCAACCATTAGCTTGACGTTGGCTTTTACTTGAATGCTTTGGCAGATCACGATGTCGACATTAACAAATGTGTTGTCGACGATATCGAGTACTTCAATGCGCGTCGCATCCGTAACGATGTGGCAGTCGATAATGGTTCCCGGAGGCGCGCAGAGCAGTACTTTCTCGAAGCGTACGAAGTTTTTCGTATATCTGCAGTGCACGACGTTAGGAATAACTGACGTGTCAATGATCGTAACTTCGTACGTTCCGACCTTCTTCATGACAACACGTTGCAGCGTTACAGGTGTCGTTCCTACAGTGACGACGACGTTTTCTCTTGTGGAACCCGGTTTCTCGAAGCAATCGACATCAATAACTCTAACTTCAATACGGAACGAGGACGGCAATGGTAAGCACAGTGCTGGGTCGACAGTCGACTCGTCGACAATTTGGGTCACTTTCAGCACCCAGTCGAATATTTTAGGAACCTCTATGCACTCCAAAGAGGGTAAAGGCAAATATTCGGGGATCTGTTGACCTTGGACCAATTTGCTCTCCATTAATGTTTCAAGCCTCCTTTGTAAATATCAAACTCAATTACATACTATGGAGAGCATGCAAAAAGGTGACGGAACCCCAAGACTTTATTTTTGGAGGGATTCCATGGGGCAACAAGCATTTGTTCAAGTACAGTCTGAGTATCGTTGGTATGACATGAGTCCGGCTGGAATTATCAAGCATGCTGTGCATCAGATACAGGCTGCGCCTTCATTTATCGAGTGGGAAACGCAAGGGGAAGTCAGGGAAGCCAGTATGCTGCCATTGGCCGAAGAGCTCCATATGCTGCTGCTGACCGTGAATGGAGTATATTATGTACGGCGAAATGCAAAGCGAGGGCAGGAAGTCAGGATTGACTTCCATGCGGATACGTTCGCACCGTACTTATTTATACATAATGAGACGATGTATTTCGGATACGTGATTTACAATCAAGGGTCAGCTTCTTTTATGCTGCGATCATACCGCAAAGGAGTATGGCGTGATCAACGGTACACGTTCCCATGTGAAGTTATTGGCGGCGACGGGGTGCTTTTCAGGCAAGCTGTTTATACAATTGGACGCGGTCAGCAGCTGCATGGTTTGTTTCATCTATATCAGCCAAGTACGGAAACGGATGTTCTGATTGGGATGCAGATGAATCTCTGTGACCAACAAACAGACTGGCAGGCGCTGTTCGAAGCTAGAGCACAGCATGAGCTCGGGACGCTTGCTATTCATTCAGATGCTGCTGGTTACACACATGCCGCATGGAGTATTCGCCACCAGCATGCTCTACATTATTACTATAAAAATATGTCGATCGTTGGTGGAACTCCATCAGTATATATCGGCTACGATGGCGAATTGCCAAGACCTTGCTTCATACACGCACAGGACGCGTTGCTGTTAGCGTATGTAAATGCAGGAGGGCGAATTGTGTATGCTGTCACAACGGATAAAGGAAAACAATGGAGTCCATATCGCGAAGTGGCATACGGGTCACCTGCCGCTATACAGTTCGTGCAAACCACATGTACGACAGGTGAATATGTATTTCCATATGAGGCTATAGGTATCAGTGCGCCTTATTTCAGACCATTAAGCTGGCAGGATGTTATTCATCCTTTTTTTACATTAAAGGGAAAGCTTCCACCTGAGCAATTACTTAATGGAATAATTCAGGAGATGGAGCAGATATCCAACTATGTAATACAGCAAACGACCACTTTACAAGCAGAAATAAGCAGATTGTATGTTCAGAAAGAACAAACAGCCTGGACGTTAAAGAAGCTGGAGGAGCAGCTCTTTCATCTGGATGAAACAGAAATGGAGCTGAATCAGCAGCTTCATCGTCATCATTGGCCTGTTCCAATGGAACCAATCTCAAACCGTCACATACGATAACGTATAGGAATGTAAAGTGCGGAGGGGATAATGGTGCATATTCGAGTGAATGGAAAAGAAATGCGTGAATTACGTGATTCACAGTTGTCAGATGTTGTTCAATTGCTGGGAGAGCATATGTTTGCGTTTAAGCTCGACCAAGCCCATAACATATTAGACATTACTCACCCTATACAAGGTCATCAAGTTGTGCTCGAATCAAGTCGTTCGGAATTAACAGCGCTGTTGTCTCATGTTGAAAAATTATTGCAAGAGACAGGATTTACAGTTTTGTTAGTTAATCGTGACGAAGATAGACGAACAACAGTGAAGAAATTAAGTGACAGTCATCCGATATCTTGGATTGCATTTCAGTATGAGCCGCAGCAGGAGGACTGGTCTGCCAGTTTTTCATTTGAACAGATGAAATGGAGCAAACCGCTGGCGCAGTTGATAATGGACAATTTAGCAGACACACATGAAATATCTGTCCGTGGCGTTCAATTAAATTGGAAAAATATGATGAGCTCGATATTAGCCATGTCCAATAAGCCTATGCCTACAGTTATGGTGAACTGCGGGAACATGGAGTCATTGTCTGTGTTTCAAGTCGGACAGCTCGCTCAAAGTATCGTCAAGGCGATTACTGCACTTTATACGGAGAAGCCAATTATGGAGATCACTCGTGCTATTCGTGCGATGGCTTACGTACCTGAAGTACTGTTAGAGAGCGTCCTACACGATACTACCCCAGCAGTTGAAGCTGCGGAGGATGGGGATAAGAACATCGTAGCAGTGGATAACAAGGTGATGTCTGATATGACAATGAAGGATGACGAGGATTATATAGTTGGAAAGGCAGTTGAGGAAGAATTTCAGTCTTCTACTCCTGTGCCGGTGATGATCGCCGCGGCAAGCAGCGCCAAGACACAGACAGAGCAGCAGAACGCAGCGGATATAGAGGAACGGGTTAGCGGTGATCATGGAGAAGATAAAACGACGGAGGCCGCTAAAAAGTCCAATACACCCGTCAGCTCGGATGCAAAGTCAGAAATAAACGAAGCTATCTTTATCCCTGGCCTACCAAGAGCAGCAGCAAACTATCCAAAAGCTCCTATGACTACGGGAAGAGTCGAGTCTATACAAAAGGAGGATGCGGTCATGTTAACTGAGGAAAAACAGACTCAATCTGTAACAGTAACCAGACAGAGAGCCCAGTCCAACTCTATTTTCTCCATGTTAAAGGCACACAGTGATGCAGTAGGCTCTACTCCGACAATGGGGGAGCCTGAGGCGAAGTTTATGAGTTATGTGAACCAAATGACACTAGCACAGAAAAAAGAGCAGCGCGTGGTCAACCAGAACCGATTTAATATACTTACTAGCAAGCAAAATGAAGATAAGTAGGGGATTGCCACTTGATCAGGATAACGTTAGATTTGTATCGCGAACTAACAGGATATTGTAAAGCTCAGCTTCCAAATGAAGCTTGCGGTCTGTTGTCCGCAACAGGAGATATTGTGGAAACCTGCTGGCCAGTAACCAATCGGGACTACAGTCCGATTTCATTTACGATGGATGAAGCAGAATTAGAAATCGTTCTGGACGAGATCGAGCGATCGGGTCAACGGCTGGCAGGCATGTTTCACTCCCACCCAACAGCGGCTGCACGACCATCAGCTTTCGATCAGGAGCACATTGTATTCGCATGTTCTTATATTATTGTATCGGTGGTGGGCGGACGTCCGCGCATGCGCAGTTACTTGCCTGTTGATGGCCTACTGGTGCCTGAGCGCATTGCGATAGTGGCGCATCAATCGGTTTAAGTAACTATGTAAAAGGTATCCCCCTAGAGAACAGGGAGGATACCTTTTTTGTTGTTGTGAGATTATAACAAGGAGGATTGATAGATATCGGCAGCAAATGAAAGACCAGCGGTGTTAACAGCACCAGTTGTGAAGTAGTTGGTTACTTGGAATGTGAATATGAATCTTACACTAAGCGCGACGCTTATTAACCCTAACGAAGCTGGAATGGAATAGAAGCGTACCTTTTGCCAGTTGTACGGTGGAGCAATATCCGTTGTTAGGCCAGTATTCGGGTCAAGCGAACCCGCAGTCAAGTTAACACCAAGCCCTGGCACTGGGAACAAACTTATGCCAAGAGGACTAAAGGCTTGGATGTTAGCGATTACTGCGTTGTCGGAAAATACAGTTAAAGCGATCAAAAAGTCATTTATGATTCCGACTGTTAAAGGGATTGTTATTGATGCTGCGGCAAAGCCGTGCGTTTCACCAGGGATAAACGCAGCTTGTGACCATACAGCTTGAGGGTCTGGTGCTGCTGCGAATACAGTGTTATCGTTATCGAATTTTCTTAGTTCTGGCCAAATGCCAGGTGCATTGCCAACGTTAACGACGTTTGGAGCAGCGCCTGATAGGGCAAGGGCAAAAGCAGCTGCACCATTAGCTGCAGTTACTACATTTGTTGTAAGGCTTGTCAGTCGTTGAATAGGAACTAACGGCATACATATGACCTCCTTGACTTCATATGAAGGAAGGATAGCTCTCCTTCTACTCACTAATATATGGTGGACATGGCTGTTGTGATTGGATGAATTAATAGATTCATTCACACAAACTAGAAACGTTCCAATAGCATACGATATATTAGATTAGCAACAAGGAGGAAGCCACATGTCGATTCCAATTACGCAGAATCAGAAATGCTTCCGATTCTGCGATTTGCCTAAAGGCGAACGTTTAGTTCAGTTTATTTTTCGTAATGAGACCAACCAGCCGTTGTGTGATTTGTTTATTAAGCTGGTAGAACCTAAGTTAATATCGACTTGTTCGATTGAAACCAAAGATGCTTTGATACAGGGCCATGACAGCCACAAGAAACATTGTGATTGCCCGAAGTGCAAGTCGAAGAAACATGGGCACAAGAAGTGTGATTGTGACAAATGTCGATCAGTGAAGTATGGGTATCACAAATGTGAGGAGATCAAAGAGGATAAACATGATCATCATCCAATTTGCGATCGATGTCATAGAGAAAAGTGTGCTTGTGGAAAATGTAAATGCAACCGCGAGAAATGCAAATGTGGTCACCATCATCACAAATGCGAGCGAGCCAAGAAAAAACATTGTCACAAACCGCATGGTCCACGTATTGAAAAAGTAAAAGTACAGACAACGTTTTGCGCAGAATTAGTGGAATGGTGCAAACCGAGAAGAAAGGTATGTATTGATTTCCAAGATATCTTTTATGGAAAATGTATACCTCAGCACGCCCCCAACAATTTGTTTATTGTGATCATCTCCTTTGACAAGCCGCTTTGTGGCGGAGAGGAACTGCTCTTCGAGACAGGCAGCGGCTACGCTCCAGTCGTTATTAACGCCCCTTACTGTTGTTAAAACATACAAAGTGCCCCAGACACGCGTTGTACTTGTAGTGTGAGTTATTTGCGAGGAAGGTTGTAGACCACAGAAACAAGTAAGGCAATAAAAAGAATGAAGCGGGTCATTGGGCCCGCTTCATTGGAATATCATTTTGTATTGATGCGCGGCCCCACATACGAAAGATGGCCGTGTTAAAGCTACATTTATAACCCTGATGCTGTTACGATCTGCTGGACCCGATCGTTATGTTCACGATCTTGTACCGTCTCGTTCGGGATGATAATACTTAATCCATGTTGACTGTGAGCACGGTGAAGTCGCAGTGTCAGCTTTGTCTCGGCTAAAAAGTCTTCAACAGCCGTTAACACACCGTTTCTTGGCCCGTACTCATACGCGGCATTCCAGACGGATTCGTTATGGCCACCGTTAACTAACTCATTAATACCTGGGAGGATGCCTTTGCATGCATGAGGGTGCCGATATTGAGCAGGGATTGACTCAGGGAAGTAATACATGTCTCTGCGAGCATAAGGCCATTCTGTATCGTGAAGAAATACGATCGGAAACCGTTGCAGCTTTTCCAGTAGTTTCAGCTCATGATACACGGTGAACCAATTATGATCACCATCAAGGAAGACGGCATCTGCAGCCTCTATTTCCGGCAATACTTGCAAGCTGTAGCCTTGCTTCATGTCAAATGAATTACCGTATACTTGTTTTACAAGGGAAACGTCGAATTGGGGAACAGGGTCTATTGCAATCAATCTGCTGCCATGCGGCTCGGCATAGGACAATAGATTTAAAGTATTTAGGCCTTGGGCACAACCAATCTCGATGATAGTAGCTGGGTTCATTAATCTAAGGATCGGGTGTACAATGCTGCTCCAGAAATATATCACGCTGTAACTACCTCCATTCTTACCGGCTCTAAAGAGATTGCATGCAAAAGTAACGTGAAATCAACGTTGATGATAGCTATTCGTACGCCATACACTCAAATAATGTTCAACAATTTTTATAATTTCTGGTCGTACCTGATCGCCTTTAATACCAATGCCCACAACTGTATGCGGGAACAACTCCTCGCCTGCGTAATCGGTCATCACTACATCAAACGGCTTTAAGATGCTCGCAAAAGCTTGTGGGGTAAATCTCCAGTAGTCTGCTGGATGATCATGAATGGGAAAATTCATGACAGAGCTAATAATCGCGATACCGTTTGGCTTTAAGATACGATGTATTTCTTGCAGTGCAAGTCGCGGATCTTCGACGTGCTCCAGCGTGTCGAGTGAAAGAACTAAACCTGCTGTGGCATCCGGGAGATCAATGTGGTGGAGATCGAGGACACGATCTACACCTGGTCCTAAACGCATATCACAGCCTACATATGTTTTGTCTGGAAACAAGGGTCTTAAGTCAGCAAGGACCTCCTGCCCTTGAACCTGATACGAGCCGAATTCATATACAGGTTCCTCAAAAGGCAACAAAGCGGCACAAATCGCTACATAATCTTTAATAATTTGTCTCATCTCTTCACTCCCAGTTGCATGATGACGGATCCTATTCCTTGTTGGAAGAGGGGAACACCCATTTATTCACAGTATTCGGCCGTCTACAGGAAGTTGTGTAGTCAAATACCCATTTATGGGCCACAAGTTAAGGAGATTGGATTGATGACGCTATGTCGCTGATCATTCACTTCTACCCAACCCTGAATATGAAGGGGCTCAGAAATGTGCTCAAAATCGTATTCCACCTGCCAGTCTTTGAGCTCAGTCCATATTCCTGGGCGCAGGGTGAGCGGCTCGATCGATTCAATACGATATTCTCCATTACGCTTGGACTGCTTGATCCAATCCGGATCAGAAAATTTCCATCCTGTCTGTTTGCCGCCCTTTGTGTACACAGCAAACGTTTGAACCAGCTCAGGTGACAATATTTTCCCGCTTAGCGTTGCCCGGATCGGTGTTATGTGGAGGACAAGCTGAGGATGCTCAACGGCTTCGCGACTCAGATTACGAATCATCAAGCCGCCAAATACCGTAACCCGGCGCAGCTCCAAATCGATGTCGACAGCATGCTTAAATACGGCTTCTATATAAATGGAGGAGCTTGTTGATGTCATAAGACCACCTCACTGATTTAGCTTTGTAATACGTTGGAGCAGATGAATGACTTTGTGGCGGACACCGCTCTTTTGAACGGAGGATAACTCATGATCTGGCTGAATCAGTTGTTTAGCATCTGAAATGCTTGCGGATATATGAGGTGACATTTGGACTGCAGTATGTCCGTGCAAAAAGACACGGTCTGAGTTTGTATCCATATCCAGCTCTATGTTAAAGGGGAAATCCAGCTCGGGTACAGGGATGCGGAGCAGCGATTCGCGTATGTCGAGTTCTTCACTTAGTGCTGCAAGACGATGCTGCTTTAGTGTGGCTTGATGTTTGCAGAATTGAATGCGTTGTTCCAACTGGTTCATCTCTTCTTGGAGTTTGTCGTGTGTTCCTAGCAGCCGTTTGACTGTAGTTAAGGAACTCTCTGCGTAAGTGACACTGGCAAGGATATCCGTATTTGTACGGTACAGATCGAGAAAAGAGTGAAGCTGCACGTCCGAAGGCAGCCATTCTCGATGTGCTGACAACCAACACGTATAGGGCATGGAACTGTCAATATGATTGGATATTACATACCATAGTGTAGGCTGGCTGGCTGGGATTGATTGCAGTACACCCCAGCTTCCGTCGCTGGTCTTGTATTTAATGCGATACAAGTGACCTTCGGCTGTCCACGTAAATTGAATATGGTCATCATACCGATGGCAGAGGGCGGCATCAACTTGACGAATTGGTGTAATTAAAGTGCTGTCTGACAAAGGGATCAACGTGTCGTCTTCGGCTAGCCGGAACTGCTGAAAGTTGAGCTTTCCTTTGAGAAATCGCAAGCACAGCAGCACGAGAAGCCCTTCCCTGTCTAATTGCGCTTCAATATGAAGGATATCCTCGACGGACCATGATGTGACCAGTGGGGCAGGATACGGCTTGTTCCAAGTAAAAGAATGTCCATTGTAATGCCATATGTCCAGCTCATAGGTCTGTCTATTGTTCATGATGCCGATGATCATCCATCGTTCAGCTGATTGCACTAGATGAATGTGATGACATCCACGATCATTTGCAATCGTTGTGGGGGAACTCCAATGGATTCCTGTTAGTTCATAGTGGATAAAGCCACGATCACGTAGCAGAAATAAATGTAATGCATTGCCAAGGCAACAAAGCTTGACGGTATGGATGGTGGTACTCTCCCAATCCGCAGCCAGTGGCAGCATGTCGGAAAGGATCTGCGTATGATCTGGGCGGACGATCGCATGAATCAGCCTGCCAGCTTGATCTATATAGACGATATGGATGCAATGTTTATCATCTTCGCATATATCATATAAGGTGGAGGCGTGGGGAATGCAGCGTTCCTTATCAGGATCTGCTGAATTGGTATGAACAGGCTCTATAAGCAATCCGCGTTCTGAATGACGGATGCTTATCAAGAGGCGGCGATTAGCAACCAGATAGCGGACGTCTGTCAATACAGTTCCTCCTTTCGATAGAAGTTCAATGGCTCCCTCTTATGTTATTCATCGGGAGATGTGTTTAGGATGGTGTCTGTGGAATAAATGCGACAAGTGCGGACATTTGCTGATGTCAAAGGACACCTGTCATCAATACATTGTAAGAAAGTAACTATTTAATCGGCGGTTATGGAGGGATTGATGTTGAAACTCGTCCAAATGTTACACCAGTTGTTTCAATTGGAAAGGGAGGAATTCGTTGCGGAACTGTATCGGCAGGTACTGGGTAGAGAAGCAGAATTCGCTGCTAGACTTCAGTATGCCGCCATGCTCAGCGCAGGGACGTCGAAGATGGCTATCGTCGTCAGCTTGTTTCGGAGCCGCGAAGCGAGGCAGCTCTATACGAAGCAGCCGGTTCATTCTTTGCATAGAGAACGGACATCGATTTATCACAACATTTGGGCGCTGCTGGACTTGGATGACAGCTCTTTTATTCGTCAAATGTATAGTGAACTACTAGATCGCGAGGCAGAAGAAGACGAGATTCTCCATTATGTACAACAACTGCACAAGCATGCTTATAAATACTTAGTTCTTGTTAACGTGATGTCTTCCGCAGAAAGCAGACATATTCTGGAGGAACGGGACCGCTATTTAAGAGAGAAGCTGATTTTTGGCAAATATGAAATCGAGGATCTTAACCTTGGCGATAAGCCAAGGCACCCCGCATCCCCTTCGCTGAATCGTAAAATATCGATTGTAATCCTAACCTGGAATGGTCTTGCATACACACAGCGTTGTCTGGATTCACTTGCTTACCTGGCGGATCACGCCTTGGTGGACGTGGTCGTGTTTGATAACGGCAGCACGGACGGTACTATCGCCTATTTGAATCAGATTCCTTGGATACATTGGTACGCCAATTCGACTAACGTTGGGTTCCCTGCTGGGAACAACATGGCGGTATCGATGTGCGATCCGGCAAGTGATATTGTGCTGCTTAATAATGATATCGTCGTTCAGCAGCAGGATTGGCTGGAGAAGCTGCAAGAAACAGCCTATACAGATGACGCCATAGGTATAGTCGGCTGCAGATTGTGCGGTGAAGCGGGAGATCTTCAGCATGCGGGTACCTTTATATATGCGGAAACATGCTGGGGACAGCAGATAGCGGGTTTAGAAAAGGATATCGGTCAATATGAGCGGGTCAGAGACGTTCAGGGCATCGTATTTGCTTCCGCTTACTTAAAACGCGACATGATTAGAAAGATAGGCCTATTGGACACTGACTATTTTGCATACTTTGAGGATACGGATTATTGCTTGAGAGCATGGTCTTATCAATATAGGGTCGTGTACGATGGGCGAGTTACGCTTACCCATTCGCAAAATACATCCACCAAGGTCAATAAGGTTGACTTTTCACAGCTATTTGAGGGGTCGCGGATGATGTTTCGTGAAAAGTGGAGCACCTTTCTGGATGCACAGTATAGTCATGCCCTGAATTGGCACTCCATTGCCAATGTGGCTTCCGGCTATGCTAATTCTTCACGTAATCTGATGATTGCGTTGGATGAACAGCATGTGAAGATGCATTATCGGTACGTTTATGGTCCAGGAACTCCTAATCAGGCAATGGAGCCCGTCAGTGGCAGTGATTATCGTATTAACTTGTTTGGCATGCGGCATAGAGACGCAAATGCGCCAGAAGTAGTCTACGGCCAAGGGGATGTCTTCTTTAAAAATACGGGACGATACAAAATCGGTTATACGATGCTGGAAGTTGACGGACTGCCTCAAGATTGGGTGGAACAGTGTAATCGTATGAACGAAGTCTGGGTCCCTTCGACGTTTAATCTAATGACATTTCGCGAGAGTGGTGTGCATGTCCCCATCCATGTAATGCCACTTGGCGTTAATCCCGACTATTTTAATCCCCATATCCATGCTTCGCGATTCTCCGACCGCTATACGTTCTTGTCTGTGTTTGAATGGGGGGAACGAAAGGCTCCGCTAGAACTGCTGCAAGCCTATGTAAATGAATTCAGGTACGATGAAGTATTGCTCGTGTGCAAGGTCATTAATTCCGATACAGCCATTAATGTGCATGCTGAGCTGCGGAAGCTGGATCTGTCTCATTGCGTCTGCAAGATTATGTTCATCTACAATCAGGAGCTCCCCGATTATCAGCTTGGTTCCTTATACCGTTCAGCGGACTGTTTTGTACTTCCGACAAGAGGCGAGGGCTGGGGGATGCCGATTCTGGAAGCGATGGCTTGCGGAATTCCTACCATAGCCACCAATTGGAGTGCCCAGTCAGACTTTCTTAACGAGGATACAGGATATCCCATTCGGGTAAAGCGATTAGTCCCAGCAGTGGCCAAATGCCCGTACTACTTAAATTTCAGGTGGGCTGAGCCTGATTTTGAACATATGGCTTCGCTAATGAGGTACGTGTACACGAATCGTCAAAGTGTCCGCCAGCGCAGCGAAGAATCGGCAGCGCACATTTTATCCACTTACTCATGGGACCAATCTGCCCGCAAAATGATTTCAAGACTAAATCAAATATAAAGGGGGTTATTTAATATGCAGTATACAGTGGGCATTCCGTATGTAAACCGTATAGACCTACTGCAGCGCGCCATACAAAGCATTCCTTTATATTGGGGAAACACTGTTGTGCTGGATAATTCACCTGAGCGGGCACTACAGCACCACTCTTGGCTCTCTGACCTGGTAACCGTATATACACCGCCTGTTCCGCTTACATTTACGCAATCGATGAATTGGTTTCAGCGATTGGCTGCGGAAAAAGGGGCGGATGCGGTCTTCTATATGCACAATGACGCAGAAGCTTATCCAGGTACCCCTGAAGCATTTTTGCAAGCACTCGATGAGCTGGAAGCAAGCGGAAAGAAGTGGGGGCTTGCCTTAACTAATTTCGATGCATTAGCTGCCTATAATATGAAAGCAGTGCGTGCCGTAGGAAGCTGGGATACAGTGTTCAGCAGTTATTTTGCAGACATTGATTACCACCGGCGACTTCGGTTGGCAGGATATGAGGAAGTATTTACTGGACTGCCCGTAGAGCATCACGGCAGCTCGACCCGCAAGTCCGATTCAAAAGTTAACTTTATCGTGGATACAACGTGGCCGCTATATGAACGATATTACGAATTGAAGTGGGGCGGTAAAATGGCACAGGAGACGTATCTTACGCCATTTAACCAGCACTTATTGAGAGGGGGGGCGAACCATGGATCTGGCTCAGCTTAAGGGACAATATGATGCGGTTTACAGCTTGGGATCGAACTGTTATCCGGCACAGCGGCTCGAACGTTATGGCTTACGGCCATATAGTGGGGTTATCGATTGGATGTATTCCAATTCGATTCCGGGATTAACCAAGCTGCTGCGAAGCGGGTTTGCCAACTTTATGCACCCTGACAATATGGTTGTAGACGGCACCGAGTTTAACAACTATAACTATTCGGTAAAAGACTGCTTTTATGAAGTGCAATCGGTACATGACTTTCTAGTTAGCGAACAGTTGGAAGGAATCACGCACAAATATCCCGAGTTTCATGCAACATTACAACGCAGAGTAGCCCGGTTTTTGCAGAAAACCGAGCAAAGTAGAATGATTTTGTTTTTTCGCTTGAATGCCAGCTTTGAAGAAGCTGTTCAACTGGAGGCGGCACTGGCTGCACGTGTAGCCAATCAGTTTCGATTACTGGTGGTGAATCCAGTCAGCAGAAAAGAAGTGTTTGATTGTGGCTGGCCGCTCGCCAATACATGTGGACTTGAGCTTCCAGCCGAGTGGGATGAACACAGCGACCTGCTGTGGAATGCCGTATTTGCTGGGATCACTTATCATCCACCAGCAGAGTGAGACCGTCTAGTTCAGTTTATATCCGGACAGTGTTTGAAGCGCATGAATCATATCTTGGGCAGCAGCCTTGGGCGTAAAGTGGGTGGTGGCTGCTTGTTGCGCGGCTAGGCCTTTAAGAGAAGCGGATTGGTAATCGTTCAAGACTTGCCGCATTAATACTCTTAATTGCTCGACTGAGGCTTCTGCCCATAACTGATTGCTTTTATAACCGTAATAGTAAGGTTGAGGCTTAACTGGTACCAACTGAAACGGAATTAGATAGCTGTTGTGTTCGTTCAGGAAATCCATGTGGCCGCCCCAGCCCGTAGTAATAATCGGCAAACCTCTGACTGCTGCTTCAAGCATGGGATATCCTACACCTTCTCCGCGGCTGGGGTGTACAAATACGTGACAGTTGCGGTATAAGGCATCCATCTCCATTTCACTGCGGGTATGCAGGTCTACATAGATGGGAGCAGGCTCATGGGACAAGCGCTCTGTGTGCTTCATGTTCTGAAGCACATTGTATATATCGTGATTACCGGCTGTTTTGATCACTAAAGAGACAGGCTCAGCGGCACTAAATTCTTGCATAAATGCTTTGAGCAGCAGGTCATATCCTTTGCGTTCAATCCAAGAGCAAACGGCAAGAAAACGGAAGGGTGGCAGTTGTTGCAAGTAGGAGGGCACATCTTCAGCGCGGAATGAATGAAGCGGGTAATGAAGGCATGGCCGAATGTGGAACATAGGAACACGTACGCCGGACGTACGGAATACTTCCATGTTATTGGAGCTTGGTAGAAAGAGGGCATTCATCTGATTGGATGTGGATACCCATTCATCTGGAAGCCTGGACGTTTCCCAATACGTAAAGCCGATCGTTGCTTGAAGTTTGCGTTTCCACATATCCGGAATGTAGTGGTATAAATATATTTTTTTGCCGGGAGCTTTACGTTTGGCAGCTAAATGCTTCAAGATCTGCTGTTGTTCTGGGGGCAGGACGACTTCCGGCATGTTGGATGAAAATGCTTCAACTTTCACATTTACGCCGCTTTCATGCAAGGCAAGCACGTACTGCCTGGATGCTTTGGCATAGCCGGTTGAATCAAACATGTTGCCTTGCCATATAATTTGAATCATGACTCGTAATTCCTCCTTTACCCTTAATTGGGAGTGTAATGACTTCGATGGCGTACGTATAAGAAATAGAGGAGGATGTAGACGTACTTTACTGGACATGCCTATAAGCAAGAGGTCAGGTAAGAGTATACGAAATACAAAACCCGCCCCTTGCTAGTCGTGAGTCGCCTGTATGTTTTTCAGTCCTACTATCAGATCGTCTGCGGCGTAAGGCTGTTGAACACGGTCGTCAAATTGTGCATCACACGGGGCCAGTTGTATAATTGGGCTGTTTCCACAGCGTTAGCAGCAATGTACGCTCCGAATTCCGGATCCTGCAAGATACGGATAATTCCGTTCATTACACCTGTAGCATCACCTTTGTCGACCAAGACGCAATTCCAGCCATTTTTGCAAAATTCCTCGTTTCCCTCTGCTTTTGTGGTCACTACAGGGGCTCCGCATGCCATTGCTTCTACAATCGGCAGACCGAAGCCTTCGTGATAGGATGTCTGTACAAACACACCACAGTTGGCATACAGATTAGAGACGCTCTCATCCGTGGGACGAGCAAAATGTAGGTTGGAGATGCCTTTTATCCGTGGTGGCTCGATGCCAAAAGTAACTAGCGACGCTTGTGGTACGTATTTGCATACCCCTTGTATGGCGCGAACCGTAACCTCGAACCCTTTTAAATGCTGGCTTTTGCGGGAGCAGGCCAGTATGCGGTATGGATCATAGTCGTGGGTGCGATTAGGCTTGAACATATCGAGATCAACCGCGATAGAAATGTTGGTGGCATGTTGTCGAAAACGATGCAGCAGCTCATTGGTGGTCCAGTCTGCAATAGTAAGCATGCGGACAGGCAGGCGATAGGTCTGTCTGACTCGTTCCTGCATATCGGGCAGATTTGGATAATAGCTTTCTTCAATATCCTGTACCAAATATAAAGGGACCCCTTGACCGCCTTGATTTGGATCGCAGCTGTTCCAGACGACAGGGAGGGTTTTCCACCATGTAGCAATCTTGATGGCATGCATGGATTTTAATTCTTTAAACATGAGCGTATAGCTCGCGAAGCTTCTAATTTTGATGTGAAGTGGAAACCATGTAGGCTGCCCGTCGAGAGCAAATAAGTGCACCTTAACACCGGATTGATGCAGTCGATTGACCTGTTCGATCACATTTTTAATGCCGCCGGATAATCCAACCTTCTCCAATACGTATACAACTTCTAAAGTTGACATGTCTTATAGACGCTCTCCCTTCCAAGTTGCCCAAAACAGCCTTCTGGCTTCCAGTTCCTTATGGCGCCAATAACGGTTTTTGTTAGCTCTAGTTGTACCGCGCGTATAGCCTTCCAGATGTACAGCCGAGGCTGTTCCACAATACACGACTCGCCAACCTTGTTTCCTAGCTCTGTAGCAGTAGTCTACATCCTCATAGGCGATAAAATATAAATCAGATAGCAGGCCAATCGTGTGGATCACATCTCTACGTATAAGCATTAAGGCGCCTGTAACCGCATTGACGTCTTCGATAGCTAATGCAGGTGGATAATCGGCAGGTTGATGCCGATAACGGTGATCAAAGTAACCTCTAGTAGAAGGAAACACCCCTGCATGCTGAATGGTTTGATTCGGATAAAGCAAACGGGCACCGACAATGCCGATATCGGGAGAAGAATTCATCGTATGCAGCATTTGGCTCAGCCAGCCCATCTGCTCAAAGATAATGTCATTGTTCGCGAGTACTACATAATGGCCGAGTGAAGCCGCAATGCCTTCATTCACCGTTTTGCTGAACCCGCCGTTGCTTGTTCGTGTGATGAGCCTAAGTTGCTCTGATGCTGCCCACGCGGACAAAGCTTGTTGAACGGGGGGAGGACTCCCATCATCAACAACGATAATTTCGTTAGGCAAATCGTTGATGGTTGCACGGAAACTATTGACGCATTGCTGAACCAAATCGACCTGATGAATAGTAGGTATAATTAAGCTGATCACTCTATTTCTCCCTCCAGTCTTAGAGGTTGTGCAGTTGCTGAAGCCTGCTAATCATCTGAGTCGCACTCTGCTCCCAAGTATACTGTTCAGTTAAGATGCGTCTTCCTAGCTCAGCCTTTGCAGCGGCTTCTTCCGGATGAGTGTATACATGCCGCATGAGCAGACGCAGATGGTTCCTGTCAGGTATAGCCCAATACAGCCGAGGATAAGCAGGATTAGATGCCACAAATCCTTGTACTTGGATCAGATAGCCGTTGCTATCGTTCATAAAATCCAAATGAGCAGACCAATTAGTCGTGATGACGGGCAAGCCTGATGCCATGGCTTCCATCACGGTTAAGCTCCAGCCTTCTCCTCTTGTTGGCAGGACATAACAATCAGCAGTATTGTATAACGCAGCCAATTGCTCTTCGGACCAACTTCCAGTCGTTGATAATAAAATGACAGAAGGACGTGGTTTATCGCTTACTTGCACGGATATCCGGTCAATATAATGCTGTTGTTGTAAGATTTCCTGCTCGCTGGAGGCTCTCGTTTTCAAAATTAGGCATACATCTTCTGATTCATCGAACTCTTCGAAAAAGGCAGATACTAACGTCTCGATGCCTTTGCGCTCATCAAAAGAGCAGACAGCAAGGAACGCATATTGTCTTCTCCCTGGGATCGGAATCGTGCTTGTTCGCGGCTGGAACAGGACGGAATCGACACCATAGGGCATGGTGTGAATTTTGTGCAGCGGGATGCCGCTCTGGGCGAAGGAAGTTCTATTAAAGGTGGAAGGCACCCATATTTCATCCATCATGTTGCATCTTCTTGCCCAGTTGAAGGGAAGTCGATTGCACTCAAACATGGTCATCCCAATTGTATATTGCACACTCGACTTCACAAAATGGTAAGCTGGATAGTGGAACAGCATGGGATGTCTTGGTGGCAGCGGTGTGTGTGTCAAGGTTCCCAATATGGCTTCTACATTGGGATCAAGCGGTACTCTTACTTGCTCAGCGTGAATTGGCGTAAAACGAACGTGTACCCCTTTCTTCGCCAGCTCAAGTACAAGTTGTCGGTTAGCCTTTGCGTAGCCAGTAGGTTCATAAAGGGTACCGACATTGTGGATGTATAACGATTCGCTCACAAGGCACACCTCCTTTTACATGGCCAAATTCGTGATTATAAGGGGAAAGGCATTTCACATTACAAAGTCAATTATTAAAAGATATGATGACGAAGCGAAATAGGTAACGGCTTATGCCATTTATCACGACGATTCATTGAGGGAAAGAAAAAAATACCACTAAAAAAATCAGAAAAAAAGTTTGCATTTTAATATTTAGTCTGATATATTAGATCATGTCCTCGCGAAACGGGACACGGTGAAAGAAAGAGTATATTGCCGTATGAACGAGAAAATTAAAGATATGCGGACATAGCTCAGTGGTAGAGTATCGCCTTGCCAAGGCGAGGGTCGCGGGTTCGAATCCCGTTGTCCGCTCCATTATATGCGCCCTTAGCTCAGCTGGATAGAGTGTTTGACTACGAATCAAAAGGTCGGGAGTTCGAATCTCTCAGGGCGCGCCATCTTTACAACTTGATATGCCGGTGTGGCGGAATGGCAGACGCGCGCGACTCAAAATCGTGAGGGAAACCGTGGAGGTTCGAGTCCTCTCACCGGCACCATAATGTAGTTCGGGACGTAGCTCAGCTTGGTAGAGCACTTGGTTTGGGACCAAGGGGTCGCATGTTCAAATCGTGTCGTCCCGACCATTAATATGAAGAACCGTCGGTTATGTGCCGACGGTTTTTGTTTTTTTATTATACTTCCGATTGATGATTGACTGGGATAACATTCAGATATACATACTTATTAGATAGCTTCCGCAAATCTTACTTCAAGCAATTTCCTCTCTACATAACATCATTCCAATTTAATAGATGGTTTTATCTGATATTAGCTCACAAATGATTTCCTAAACATTATAAAATATATTTTTTGCATTGCTTTGAACGAATGGACAGTCTTCATCGTACTACTTGGGACTGCAGTCGATACAACTTAAATACAAAGGGTGTGAGAGCGATTACCGAACAGCATACTATTGACCTTGCTCGAGCAGGGGACACGGCTGCACTCGCCCTCCTGTTACAACAGAATTACACCTTTGTTCGGAACTATGTGTTGAAGTTGACGATGAATCCGGCTTTAACAGATGATATCGTGCAGGATACGATGCTTAAGAGCATGGAGAAGCTGCATTTGTACAACGGTTCCTCCAAATTCTCGTCCTGGTTGATTACAATAGCTACTCGAATCTATGTTGATCTGATAAGAAGACAAAAAGTCGAGAAGCGTTGGCAGGAGCAGGCCATACGCTCAATGCGTTTTCAGATGGAGGCCCATAATGAAGAGTGGACAGATCTGCTAGATTCCTTAGGAAAACTTCCACCGGAGCAGCGGGCTGCGATCTTATTAAAGCATTATTATGGCTATACCTATCCGGAAATAGCAGAGATGCTTGGCTTGAGCGAAGGAACTGCCAAATCCCGTGTCTTTTATGGTATTGAGCACATTCGAAAGGAGCTGAAATAAGACATGGATCCTAAAAAGTTGCCAGAGACAGAAGAGGAATGGACAGCTCTGCTCAAGGGAGAGCTTGCCAAAGTTGATGTCCTCAGTGAAGAGGAGCCGATCCCCGATCAGAAGTATCTGATTGCTATGCTTACGGAACATAAACAAAGGCAAAAGCAAGCACTTTGGCGTGAATTAAGTGTGTTGTGGTTGGTTGCTGTTGTCGTGTTGCTAGGTGGATTGGCTTTGGCAGTGACCGATATATCCGTATATGTCTTGCTGCAGTTCGTGTTATTGATCGGCGTCCTGGGCGGATTGCTCACACGAGAATATAAAATCAAGCGACGGAGAAGAGGGACGTCTCATGAATAATGGGAGTGATATTCCGTTGTGGGTATTGTGTGTGCTCGTCCCTATGTTGATCACACAAGGCACCTGTTTGTTTCTGCATGCACGCAAGCATGGCTATTATCCGTGGTTATGGGCGCTGTGGGGATTTATCAGTATCCCTTTGCCCACTATCTTATACATTCTCTTCGTCGTTAGACCATGGAGAAAAGCAGCTAAATAGGTGAGTGGAATGAAGGGAAGTATTTCACTGCTGAATAAGAGGGGGACATCGTTATGAATATGTCATGGTCCGATATACCGTGGAATATCATTATGCCGCTGCTTGTCATACAACTTATATTAATGGTTGTGGCTTTAGTATCGCTAGATAAGACAGAGTCGACTAACGGACCTAAAGGACTTTGGTTGGCCATTATTATATTGTTAAACATGCCTGGATGCATTGCTTATTTCTTAATAGGCAGAAAGGAGCGAAGATGAGCGAGTTCGTCATATCCGAATTAAGCAAAGAATACGGCAGTCATAAAGCAGTCGACGCCGTTAATTTTAAGATACCGAGCGGCAGTTGTACAGCTCTTCTCGGTCCGAATGGAGCAGGGAAGACAACAACGCTTCATATGCTGACAGGCGTAACCAAACCAAGCTCAGGATCGGTTACTATGATTGATAAGACGGGTAAGAAACATCAAGGAGATCTAAGACGCTGGATTGGATTTATGCCGCAGTCACCAAGCTTTCACTATTGGATGAATGGCAGTGAATGGCTGCAATTGATGGCGCAATTAACAGGCAGCAGCAAGCGTCAAGCCCGTATTGCTGCGGATGAGTGGCTAGAAATAGTAGGACTGGCGGACGCGGGGCAGCGGAGCATCGGTGGATATTCGGGCGGAATGAAGCAGAGGCTCGGTCTTGCCCAAGCCATGATTGCGCAGCCAGAACTGCTTGTGCTTGATGAACCAGTATCTGCGCTCGATCCCATTGGCAGGCGTGAGGTTATGGCACTGCTTCAATCGCTGAAACGTCGTACAACTATTTTGTTCTCCACTCACGTGCTGCATGATGCTGAAGATTTGTGTGATGAGCTTATTATTTTGAAACGAGGAAGTATATTGATGCAGGGTCAATGGGATACACTGCGCAAACAATCAACTGATCCTCTGTTTTCGATTGAGGTCGAGCAGCAGCCAGCTGCACTTGCCTGGCTGCACAAATTGGGGGAACTCCCTTTTGTTAAAGCAGCAGAGATCCGCTCCACACGAGCCGAATTAACTGTACAGGGTTATGATGAAGCAAGGGATTATTTGTTGCGGCAGATTCACGAACAACAAATTCCGCTCGTTAGCTTTGAAGCAGGCGTAAACACATTAGAGCAGTTGTTTATGAAGGCGGTGGGATCATGAGAATGTGGTTCGTTCTTTACCAGAAAGAATGTAAGGAAATGCTGCGTAATTATAAATGGATTTGGGTGCCGTTAGTATTTGCTGCTCTGGGTATTGCTCAGCCAGTCACCATGAAATTTATGCCTGACATTTTGTCGCTGGCTGGGAGCCTGCCGGAGGGCTCGATAATAAAGATTCCACTCCCTGTGCCAGGCGAGGTGCTTGGTCAAACACTAAGTCAATTCAATACCGTTGGTTTATTGGTACTTGTACTCGCCTTGATGGGAGTGGTATCAGGGGAAGTAAAGTCTGGAACGGCTGCTGCGCTGTTGATTAAGCCGGTATCCCATGTCAGCTACATGATGGCGAAGTGGGCGGGAGCCGTCTCTTTGACTATTCCCTCAGTCTTGATTGGTTATTTATGTTCATGGTATTACACGGAGCAGTTGATTGGGCATATCGATATATTATCCGGCGTGACAGCAGCTTGCCTTGCATTAGGATGGTTCATATGGATATCAAGTCTTACGGTAGCGATGAGCTCACTGCTTAATCATGCAGGTGGTTCAGCTTTTGCTGCGCTGGCCGCCGCTATGATGACAAGTATTCTATCGGGTCTGCTTCCAGCGTCTAGTGGATGGATGCCTTCCAAGTTGCTGCAAGGAGCCCAACTGGTATTGATGGATATGGATTTGCCATTTGATTGGCCGATTGCAGCACTAAGCACGCTCATTATAATACTGGTACTGATGGCGATTGCCGTCATGCGCAACGCTCGACGCAGCACATGGCTGCCTGCTTCGCATGAGTAATCAGCTCGGCACAAACATGAATAGATGAATTGAATTTAATAAGTATAGAGTTCCCCTTCGTTTGGCCACACTATAAAAAAAGTGGAAATGAAGGGGATTGTTATGACTGGGGAGCATCGTTCCAATACATGGTTCTCTTTTCGCATGAATCAGCTCAAAAAGCTTCTAAAACGCTGGAAGCGGCCGCTTTGGTCGTTAGCTACATTGCTATTATTTATCGGGGCACTCGTCATTGGAGTAAGACATATGGATGCTACACGAGAGAAGACTGACGCAAGCGAGACGCAGATGAATGCAGTTGCAGAAACATTTGCCCCGCTGCACGAGGCGAACGCCATCCATAAGGACGCGTTGACGGAACAAGTGATGAAGCGGTTATCTGACCGAAATACACATTACATCGTTGTGCATCGTATGCAGTATATTTGCGGTCAGACAGACGATATTCTCGGTTCCAGGCCTTCTTCTGAGATTGTGCGTTCTTTACTTGACCATCCGGATTGGATAGCTTCCTTCGATGAGCATAACCGTGTTGTACTGGAGCAGAAAATTGATGATCTGTCGGAGACATGCAAGCGGAATGCGTTTATTGGTGTAGACCGTGACGGAAAATTAACCTTATACGAGGGCACACCTGAAAAGGAGAAAGTGATTCGAACGTTTTTCCAATTGGATGTGGAATCAGTAGAGAGTGCATTACCGCCTCAAGTGATCAAACAGCTTAAGGATGGGATTAGAATTACAGATATAGATGAATATAATAGTGTGCTTTCCACATTTAGTGATTATGCGGTAGAAGATACCAAGAAAGTGATGAAACCGACTACATTGCCTTAACGTAATAATAGAAGAGGGAAACCCAAACAGGACGCCGTAACCGACGTCCTTCTTTTTTTGCCTATATACGGTGCTGCTTCCATGCTTCGCAGTACTGTTGTATGATCTTCGCCAGATCTCAAGTATAGGTATGCACACAGCATACTGTAATAGGCTTGCCCATGTTGAAGAATCCGATAAAAGATAAAGTCGGTTTACGGTTATACTAAGGTTTGCTGAAAGGGGAATGTGTATGGAACTTATGCTAATGTTACTTATTATCTTGGTGGCTACGAAGCTGGCCGGAGACTTGTCTGTGCGACTTGGACAACCAAGTGTTTTAGGCAAGTTGGTCGTAGGAATTTTGATCGGTCCAGCAGTGTTAGGTTGGGTCAATGAAGGTCATCTGATCTCCGAGATGGCCGAAGTTGGGGTCATTTTACTGATGTTTATCGCAGGCTTGGAAACAGATATGGAACAGTTAAAGAAAAATTGGAAATCTGCGTTTGCAGTTGCTATAGGTGGTATTATTCTTCCTTTCATAGGGGGGTATGCCGGAGGTGCGGCCTTCGGACTGGATAGCACACAAGCTATGTTTGTTGGGCTGCTGTTATGTGCGACGTCAGTCAGTATTTCTGTCCAGACGTTGAAGGATATGAACCAGCTCAGCTCGCGTGAAGGTACGACTATATTAGGAGCAGCAGTGGTTGATGACGTATTAGTTGTCATTTTGCTGGCCTTTATGTTGAGCTTTCTAGGCGGCAGTGCCGATGTCTCTATTGGTTTGGTAATCGGGAAAAAGGTACTGTTCTTCGCAGGCGCGATTGTGCTGGGATGGTTTGTCGTGCCGCGTGTGATGAAGTGGCTCGCTCCACTCCAAGTGTCGGAAGCTGTTATTAGTGCGGCGCTTATTATTTGTTTCTTCTTCTCTTACAGTGCAGAATGGCTTGGTGTAGCTGGGATTATTGGAGCATTTGCAGCCGGAATTGCGATCTCCCAAACCAAATTTAAGCACGAGGTTGAGCACAAGATTGAGCCGATTGCGTATGCGATATTTGTCCCGATTTTCTTTGTGAGCGTAGGATTAAAAGTATCATTCGAAGGTCTGGGCGAACATATTTGGTTTGTAGTTGTGTTTACACTGATTGCGATTGTAACGAAATTAATCGGATGTGGATTCGGTGCGCGATTAACTGGCTTCAATCGCAAAAGTGCGATCGGTATCGGTGCAGGTATGGTATCTCGTGGTGAAGTAGCACTCATTATTGCTACCACCGGACTTGCGGGCAATTTGTTTGACGTGCAATACTTTACCCCGATTGTCATCGTGGTTATATTAACTACATTAGTAACACCACCAATGCTCAAAGTGGCATTTAAAGGGATTCATCCCGCAAAAACAAAAGATGAAGTGCTTGATATGGAAGGCTAGTAGTGAATTTTTAAGTTCGTTTCGAGTGCGAAATTGAATCGATTGGATCATCTCAAGTCTCATTCTCTTCCTGCCGATCTATGTTATAATAAGAGAACACATATGTTCGCTTGTGACATGGTTCGGTAAGGGAGAGATTTTTTTTGCGCATTTTGGGGATTGACCCGGGAATTGCTATAGTTGGGTTCGGATTTGTTGATAAGCAGGGCAGTAGAATTACTCCTGTGCAGTTCGGATCGATTCAGACCGAATCAACTACCGCACCCGAGGTGAGGCTGCTGCAAGTGTTCGAGGCGACGGAGCAGTTGTTGGATCAATTCAAGCCTGACGCTATGGCAGTGGAGAAGTTGTTTTTCAATCGCAACGTGACGACGGCTTTCTCGGTAGGTCAGGCACGGGGCGTTACGATACTGGCTGCGGCCAAGCGTGGTATTCCGATTGCGGAGTATACGCCCATGCAAGTGAAACAAGCAATTGTTGGTTACGGCAAGGCAGAGAAGAAGCAGGTGCAAGAGATGGTAAAGCTATTTTTGAAGCTGAAGACGGTTCCTAAGCCTGACGATGTGGCGGATGCGCTGGCCATCGCGATTTGCCATGCGCACTCGAGCGGATTACAAGACCAATTGAACGGGGTATTGCGACGATGATAGATTTTTTGAGAGGGCAAGTAGCCCATTTAGAGACAGAGTATGTGATCATTGATGTGAATGGAATCGGATACCGTGTGTATTGTCCTAATCCATATGTATTTGCCAAGTCAGTTGAGCCCGTTACGGTATATACGCATCATCATGTTCGTGAAGACGCTATATTGCTTTACGGATTCAGCAGTCGTCAGGAGCAGAAGCTGTTCAGACGCCTGATTGATGTAAATGGTATCGGACCCAAGGTAGCGCTTGGCATGCTGGCAGGGGGCAAGCCAGAAGCAGTTGTGATGGCGATTCAGCAAGAAAACCTTGCGTTTCTAACTAAGCTGCCGGGTATTGGTAAGAAGACGGCACAGCGGCTTGTGCTTGATCTGAAGGACAAGCTGGATTCGATTGGACTGGACTTGAGCTTAACGGCACAATCCCTATTCTTGGATACACCGACAATTGTAAGCGATGATGGACATCCTGCATGGAGCGAAGCGCGCGAAGCGCTGAAGGCGTTAGGCTACAGGGATAATGAGCTGGATCATGCATGGCATGAACTACAGCATCGTGTCCATGCGGATGAAAGTGTGGATTCTTTAATGAAGAAGGCATTGCAACAGCTATTTAAGGCTTAAGTTGTACTAGATTCGGGTTAGCAGCAAGGTGTCTGACAGGATGTCTAACTTCGCCTTTGCCATGGCTTTTTGCCAGATCAGAACGTTTTTAGAGGAAAGAAAGGCGGTTGACGAATGGACGAGCGTATTATTTCGGCCAACTTCATGATGGAGGATCAAGCGGTTGAACTTAGTCTGCGGCCGCGATATTTAAATGAATATATTGGGCAGGCGCAGGTGAAGGACAATCTGAAGGTGTTCATTGAGGCTGCCAAGATGAGGAAGGAAGCACTCGATCACGTATTGCTGTACGGGCCGCCTGGACTTGGGAAGACGACATTGTCCAATATCATTGCGAATGAGCTCGGTGTCAGTATACGTACGACTTCGGGTCCAGCCATCGAACGTCCCGGAGATTTGGCGGCACTGCTGACGAATCTTCAGGAAGGCGATGTTCTGTTTATCGATGAGATTCATCGTCTGCACAGGACAGTAGAGGAAGTGCTGTATCCTGCGATGGAGGACTTTGCGCTTGATATTATTATCGGCAAAGGTCCAAGTGCTCGATCAGTTCGGCTCGATCTGCCCAAGTTTACGCTAATAGGTGCTACAACACGTGCTGGATTGTTGTCGGCTCCACTGCGTGATCGTTTTGGAGTCGTCAGCCGCTTGGAGTACTACAAGACAGATGAGCTTAGCTACATTGTCTCGCGTGCCGCTGATATTCTTGGCGTTGAGGTGCTGGGAGATGCATCCGATGAGATTGCAATTCGTTCGCGGGGAACACCACGAATTGCGAACCGTCTGTTGAAGCGTGTCCGTGACTTTGCACAGGTCCGCGGAGATGGCATTATTACGACAGAACTGGCTAATGAGGCGCTGAAGTCTATTCAGGTTGACCAGTTGGGCCTCGATCAGATCGACCATAAGATGCTGCAGGCGATGATTATGAACTTCCGCGGCGGTCCGGTTGGTCTGGACACGATTGCGGCAACGATTGGAGAAGAAAGTCAGACAATTGAAGATGTGTACGAACCTTATTTGTTGCAAATCGGTTTTCTCCAGCGCACTCCACGCGGACGTGTTGCGACGCCGCAGGCTTATGCCCATCTAGGCATCCCAATGCCAGACAAAAACTAATATACGCGTCCAGCGTATATTAGTATACAGCTTGTTTTAACGGAGAGAAGGAGATGTTGTTAGATGATTCGAGTAAGACGCACATTATTATGTTTAGCAGCGAGTGCCTTGCTATTAGGAAGTCCGCTGCTTCATGATCATGCACAAGCCGCGGCAGCCAACACAGGTTCGAAGATGAGCGGCCAAGCTGCTGCGGATAAAGCGAAAGTGACGGCGGGGGAGACCATCCGCGCTGCACTGTTTGCAAATCTGGGAAACAAGTCGCCGGGACATACGCAGCAGGTTACGCTGACTTCACCGGAAACAATTACAGTACAGGCGAGAACAGCACAGAATGGGCTGGCACTGGGTATTTCGCAAGCACGATATAGTATGGATCAGTATCAAATTAAGGTCATTGAAACAAAAGACAAAGCGACGGCACAAGCCGTTCTTAAGAAAGTTCAGGCTTCTGATTCCGCCAGATTAATACATATTCCTCGTAGAGGGGCAACATTCTACGCCGTATATGCTGGTTACTATAATACGGAGAATGAAGCATCTCAGGCACTCAAACGGTATGAAGGAGATGCTTCGATACAAGCCTCTTTGCAGGGTGCGCGGTCGACGATAGCGGGACCGCATTACCTCCAAGCCGGGACCTATAACAGCTTGGCCGAGGCGAAGACGACACTGCAACTGCTGCTCGATGCTAGCTTTGATGCAAATGTAGTCATTATTCAGAGCAGCGGCAAGACAACTGCTGCTGTATGGGTAGGACAAGCGAGCTCTCAAGCTGCATTGGATAAAGTACAAGCAACGGTCGGACAAGCTCTGCCAGCCGTTAATGTTCGACCAGTACAAGCAACCGGTGCCTTGGTGCAATCGTTGGAAGATACAGGTTCTGGCACGATTTCTCATTACCGTGTGTATGGCAATGAGAAATGGGGCATTGAACCTGCAAAGGACTCCACCATTAAAGTAACGGAACGATCACAGCGTACCTATCGCGGTCTGATGGAAGTGAGTGTCCATAATAAAGAACTGGCACTTGTAAATGAGCTTCCCCTTGAGCAGTACCTTGTATCTGTTGTGGGCGGCGAAGTTTACTCTAGTTGGCCAGCAGAGACATTAAAGGCACAAGCAGTAGCTGCACGCACATTTGCATTGTATCAGAATGGCAAGTTTGAGATTGCCAACGTCGTGGACACGACGCTGAGCCAAGCTTATTATGGGACAGAGAAGGAGCATTCTAACATCAAGTCAGCCGTGGAGGCGACTGCCGGTGAAGTGCTCACGCAGAACGGCAAGCTGATCGAGGCGATCTTTAATTCGAACGCCGGGGGAAAGACAGCCGATCCAAGTGAAGTATGGGGTGGAAGCTATGGCTATTTTCAAGTAGTCGACAGTCCCGATGACGTTATTCAAGAAGGCAAGAAAAACTGGTATTATGTCGCTCTTCCTAGCGGAGCGCTCGGTTACGTTCGCGAAGACGTAGTGACAAAGGAGGCGAGCCGGAACAAAGCCGGGCTTCAAATCGCTTATCCTAAGGAGAACGGTACAAACATTCGGCCAATACCAGCTATCCAATCCAATGTGAATCCTGTAGCCCAAGCGGATAAAGGAACGGGGTTAATCGTATTAAATACCGTTCCAGAATCGACGGAGTATGCTTGGATGCGTGGGCCTTATACGGCACAAGAAGTTACAAATATGATTAAGTCCTCAACGAAGACCGCTTTTAGCGGCACAGTGCAGAAGCTGGCAGTGACAAGTCGAGGACCTTCCGGACGGGTGACCAAGATGGAAGTAAACGGTGTGCCGATTCAAGTCAGCTATCCAGACAGCTTCCGCAGTGTATTCGGTGGGCTGCCAAGCACATTGTTTGAGGTCGTATCGAGCAGCAACTATACGGTTGCCGGAGCGAGTGGTAAATCTACAGATAAGAATGGCATCAGTGGCGGTACTGCCGTTGACGGCAAGTCCTCTTCACCACAAAATCTTAAAGATGGCGCAATTGCCATAAACGGAAAAGGCGAGGCAAAGGCAATAAATTCACAGCCAACCTATTTCTTTAAAGGTAAGGGTTATGGTCATGGCGTCGGCTTATCCCAATGGGGGGCCAAAGGATTGGCAGACAAAGGGTATGATTACCAGAAGATTTTGAAATACTATTACAAAAACGTGGAACTCATAAAGCGTTAGGATGAACAGACGATGAATGTGAACTTATTTGATTTTCATTTACCAGAACAGCTAATCGCACAGACACCTTTGCAAGATCGTACCGCATCGCGTTTATTGACGCTGGACCGCAATTCAGGACATGTAGAGCACCATACGTTTACCGATATTATTAATTATTTGCAACCCGGTGATCTGCTTGTCCTTAACGATACTCGTGTCATTCCCGCTCGATTGTTCGGGGTAAAGCCCGATACAGGAGCTAAGATGGAAGTACTGCTGCTGAAGCAGGAGGAAGGCGACGTATGGGAGGCACTCGTTAAGCCTGCTAAGCGTCTGAAGCTAGGTGCTGTAGTTACCTTTGGCGAGGAACTGCGTGCAGTTGTGGTGGAAGAGCGGGATATGGGTGGAAGATTGCTTCGTTTTGAATACGATGGTATTTTCCAAGAAATATTAGACCGGCTTGGGGAGATGCCGCTCCCGCCTTATATTAAAGAACAGTTGAATGACCGTGAGCGCTACCAGACGGTGTATGCCAAGCATGAAGGTTCGGCTGCTGCACCGACCGCGGGGCTGCATTTTACAACGGAGCTGCTTGAGCGGATTAAGGACAAAGGCATTCGAATCGCTTCCGTGACGCTTCATGTCGGACTCGGTACTTTCCGACCGATGTCAGCAGAGCGTGTGGAAGAACATGTGATGCATGCGGAGTACTATGAAATGCCTGAAGAGACAGCGAGTCTCATTCGAGATACGAAAGCAAAGGGTGGTCGAGTTATTGCGGTAGGAACGACTTCAGCGAGAACGTTGGAGACGGTAGCACAACGATTCGCAGGGCAACCGATTCAGGCATGCTCAGGCTGGACGGATATTTTTATGTATCCTGGCTACCAGTTCCTTGTAGTGGACGCATTGCTAACGAATTTCCATTTGCCCAAGTCTACACTTGTTATGCTGGTTAGTGCTTTAGCAGGACGTGAACACATCATGCATGCGTATGAAGAAGCAGTTACCAATGAATATCGTTTCTTTAGTTTTGGTGATGCGATGTTTATCCATGGGTAGTGCAGACTAGCAAGCGGATGTATGTTGTCAAAGTGTCATAATTCCGCTATACTGTCACTTTAAAATTAATTGCTCATAACGTAAATAAGAACAGACTAGACGAATCTACGATAAGGATGATCACTAACATGGCAGCAGTGACTTACGAACATATAAAGACGTGCAAGCAAACAGGCGCGCGTCTTGGCATCGTGCATACACCGCACGGTTCCTTTGAGACACCGATCTTCATGCCGGTGGGCACATTGGCGACAGTAAAGACAATGAGCCCGGAAGAACTGAAGGAAATGGAAGCTCGTATTATTTTGAGTAATACGTATCATTTGTTTTTGCGCCCGGGACACGAGATCGTGCGTGAAGCTGGTGGACTGCATAAGTTTATGAATTGGGATCGTGCCATTCTGACAGATAGCGGCGGTTTTCAAGTGTTTAGCCTGAGCGACATGCGTAAGATTGAAGAAGAGGGTGTTCATTTCCGCTCTCATTTGAACGGCGATAAGCTGTTCCTGTCGCCTGAGAAGGCGATGGAGATTCAAAATGCTTTGGGCTCTGATATCATGATGGCTTTTGATGAATGTGCACCTTTTCCTGCCGAGCATGCTTATGTCAAGCATTCATTGGAACGGACGACACGCTGGGCAGAACGGTGCTTGGAAAGTCATGCTCGACCACATGATCAGGCATTGTTTGCAATCGTGCAAGGCGGTATGTATGAGGATCTGCGTATTCAGAGTGCCAAGGATTTGACTTCGATGGATTTCCCGGGGTATGCTATTGGGGGACTCAGTGTTGGTGAGCCTAAACATCTTATGTATGAGGTGCTGGACACTACCATGCCTTACTTGCCGGATAATAAGCCTCGGTACTTGATGGGCGTTGGTTCTCCTGATGCACTGATTGAAGGAGCGATGCGCGGAGTTGATATGTTCGACTGCGTGCTTCCAACACGTATTGCCCGCAATGGTACAACAATGACCAGTCAAGGCAGATTGGTTGTACGTAATGCGAAGTATGCGCGTGATTTTGGCCCACTTGATCCGAATTGTGATTGTTACACTTGCCGCAACTACTCGCGTGCGTATCTGCGTCATCTGATTAAGGCAGATGAGACGTTCGGATTACGATTAACGACTTATCATAATTTGCATTTCCTTGTGAATCTGATGAGTCAAGTGCGTGAAGCGATTCGCGAGGATCGTTTGCGTGATTTCCGGGATGAGTTCTTTGAACGTTATGGCATGGATCGCAACGAAAGCGGCTTCTAATCTTTGGGTGGACAAGCTTCCCGCAGACATGATAAGGGAAGCTTGATATCCGTACATAGAATATGTAAAGGAAAGGGGGAGTAACAAAATGTCTATCGAGTTAGCTGCAGCAGCACCAACAGGCGGATCTAACATATGGTCCTTGCTTCTTCCGTTTGTATTAATGTTTGCTGTATTTTACTTTTTGCTTATCCGTCCGCAACAGAAGAAATCTAAGACTCGCAATTCGATGCTTAGCGCTCTGAAGAAGAACGATAAGATCGTCACAATCGGCGGACTTCACGGTACAATCGTGGAGATCACAGACGATACAGTTGTGCTGCGTGTGAACGATGTAACAAAGCTGACATTTGATCGCAGCGCGATCAGTCATGTCTCAGCAAGTTCTGAAGAGAGTGCTTCTGCGTAATACGGAGGATGCACTGCTTGGGATTAATATTGTAATCATGGCCGATCACATCGGTAAAGCAGGCTGTTGAGATAATCTCAACAGCCTGCTTTTTTATTTTGAGATAAGCTTGAGATGGTGTGGTGCTGGTTGTGGCTGCATATTGATATTTATAAAATAGTAAAAAATGGAAAATAAAAGTGAAACATGCAGCTCAAGTAACATTAGGGATATATATTTTTAATCAACGCGTTCGTTGTTAGTAATAGTAATACGTACCTATTCAAACAGAACAGCCCTCCAAGCACCAAAAGGTGACGGAGGGCTGCCCAACTCAATCATTCTATATCATCTTGTCCGAACCTACTCTGCTGTTTGATTCGATCCCGTAACATTCTTACTACGTGTCGGGCTCACCGGCTGCTGTCTTTTGCTTAACATCGCTTTCATGGAAGGCTCAACACCTGCCAACTTCATCCCCAACCAGCTAGCGAATACGGCTAATGCCACACCTGCCAGCATATCAGACAACCAATGAATGCCCATATAGAAGATGGAGAAAATGATAATAAGTGCGCTGGCTCCTGTGAAAATAGACCATCGTCGAATGCCTGATCTGGCTGCAATTAAGGCAACCGTAACGGAGATCGAGGTATGCAGACTTGGAAAGCAGTTATCAAGCCCTGAGAACTGGCGATAGTGCTCCTCGAATGTTGGAAACACCTGCAGCATTACAAATTCCACGCCTGCCGGTGGGTATGACCACACTTCATTTACTGGGAAGAACAAGTAGAACGGAATAGCGATCACATAATTAATCGCGATAGCATAACAGACAGCAATGGCCATCTTTAATTTGCCGGATGCTGTATATATCCCGATAGAAGACACAATCAAACCCTGAAATACGATCAAATAAAAAACCGCTAGTATCTGGGTTAGAAACGGATGATTAAACAGCTGCTGGAAGCTGTTTACGAATTGCCCTTCCAACTGATGAATAGCAGGAGTAAAGTCCCAAGAAATATTCATAAGTTGTTCGATATCCAATTCATACTTATTAACTAAAAGAATCAAAATAAGTGAAATAAATGCGATTAGAAATGGTCTTGACTGCCAAAGTGCTCGGAATATAGACGCAAAAACAGCAAGTGGCTGCTTGCGAG
Source organism: Paenibacillus sp. ACRRX (assembly GCF_022346885.1). Taxonomy (GTDB): domain Bacteria; phylum Bacillota; class Bacilli; order Paenibacillales; family Paenibacillaceae; genus Paenibacillus_B. The sequence goes on along the minus strand of NZ_JAKRNK010000010.1, from coordinate 147,822 downwards.
AACCGAACCAGACGAGAGCTATCACAACGATGACTGTCCAGATCGTGATAGTCTGCATGGAATGGAATTGAATCATTATGCTCCCCCTATTATGCCTTTTCACCAAGCATTAACTTTCATAGTATATCACAAAGAGAGAGGAACATCAGCGGACGGAAAGTCCCTTTTTTACCCGGAAATTTCAATCATGGGGTTTATTTCTTATGTTTTTTTGTATTTACTCCTGCTATTCCGCCTAGAGCGGCCACACCAAAGGATAGTAAAATATAAAGTAATTTATTCCAATTAAATGATACGTCCATAGCTAAAAATCCGATTATAAGGACAATCAGTAAATAGAGTAGTCCTGTTATCCCCCCATAATACCAGCCTTTCTTGCCGCTGCGACGTCCAGCAGTCCACCCTGCTACAAGCAAAGCAAATCCATGAATAATATAAGTGTAGCTCTTCATATTATCTTCACTCGCTGAGCTGGCTGCTAGCAGGACAGAAAGTGTCAGCGCACCTAAAGCTAACCATACAAAGCCATAACAGATGCCTGCAAATATCGGATTCATCTTCCAATTGCTTACTTTTTGAATCGCATTCATCAGATCCCCTCCTTGAACAAGCTATTTGTATTCATCGTATGGGCAAGCTATAAGAAATAGTACAAGTCGATACTGAAAGATTGCTAAAGTGTGGTGATGAAACAATCGAAACATGGACGAAAAAAAAGGACGGCGTTATAATCTTGAAGAATAAGACGAAGTGTGTTCATGGGTAACTAGTACGAACTACTTGCGCCGACATGGAGAGGGATGGAAATAGTGGAGCATCATATGGAGAGTTGGCAGGTTACTGCAGCAGTTATCGTATTTTTGGTTACATATGCAATTATCATTTCTGAGAAATTAAACCGCGCAGTTATTGCATTGTTAGGTGCGGTACTTATGCTCATATTGCAGATTGTGGATGCGCATGTCGCCTTTACGAATTATATCGAGTGGAATACGATCTTCCTACTTGTAGGGATGATGATATTGGTAGGAATTACAAATAAGAGCGGTGTGTTCCAATACATTGCGGTTAAAGCTGCCCAGAAAGCACAAGGCAGGCCTGTTCGCATCCTGGTCATTATGTCTTCGTTAACCGCTTTGGGGTCCGCATTTCTGGACAATGTTACAACCGTACTTTTAATTGTACCTATCACATTCTCTATTACCCGGATGTTAAAAGTGAACCCCGTTCCTTATCTGATTGCTGAAATTATTGCTGCTAACGTAGGCGGGACAGCTACGTTGATTGGTGATCCACCTAACATAATGATTGGGTCTGCCAATAAGCATTTGACGTTTAACATGTTTCTGCAGTACCTAGCACCAGTTGTTATTGTCATTATGCTTGTGATCATTGGTCTGCTTGTCCTTATTTACAGAAAACAGCTTCAAGTCAGCGATCAGCAGCGTGCAGCTTTGATGGAATTATCTGCCGATGAATACATCAAGGATAAGCGCCTTGTTCGCAAATCGTTAGTTGTGCTTATGCTTACAATTGCAGGGTTTGCCCTGCATTCGGTTATTCATGTTGAAGCTTCTGTCGTTGCAATGGCTGGCGCTACGTTACTGATGCTGATTGGAACACGCGGCGAGCATGAGATTGAAGAAGCACTGCACCAGGTAGAGTGGGTAACTATCCTATTCTTTATTGGATTGTTCATTCTCGTTGGTGGTTTAATTGAAGCCGGAATTATCGGACAATTGGCGCAAATGACTTTGGATTTGACTGAAGGGGACATAACGAAGACAACGATGCTGATTCTGTGGGTATCCGGCTTTGCTTCCGCTACAATTGATAACATTCCTTTTGTGGCTACCATGATCCCGTTAATCCAAGACTTGGGTACTCAAATGGGGATAACAAGTCCGCATGATCTGAATCCCATTTGGTGGGCATTGGCGCTGGGGGCCTGTTTAGGTGGAAATGGGACGATTATCGGCGCTTCTGCAAACGTAATCGTGTCAGGTATGGCAAAGAAAGAGGGACATGGATTCAGCTACTGGGAATTCTTAAAGATTGGCGCACCACTTACGTTATTGTCGTTAGTGATCTCTACAGGCTATTTGTTGTTATTTATCCTATAAAGCGTGTTCTCCAGTCAATCTAAATGGTGGCTAAAATATACTTAATGTCCAGTATTCAGATAATGGCAATAAACACATATCAGCATGCTGCATGTCTTTCCATGAGAGCGGTCAGAATACCATTACAGTGGCTAATGCGCTCACTCACATCTTGTGGAAATTGGAGGACAAAGCACAATGAACGTGTGGCCCCATATTTGGCATACCATTTTGATGTACTTTCTGGTGTTTATTGTACTTCGAGTCATGGGTAAACGAGAAATAGGCAAATTGTCCGTGTTTGATCTGGTCATTTCCATTATGATAGCTGAGATTGCGGTATTCAGTATTGAGAATACAGAAAGACCGCTGTTGGAAAGTATTACACCGATGATCGTGCTGGTTGTCGTTCAGGTGACACTTGCATTTCTAACATTAAAAAGCAGACGTCTACGGGAAATATTTGATGGCAAGCCAAGCATTATTATCAGTCAGGGGAATCTGAACCGTGAAGAGATGCGAAAGCAGCGCTATAACTTGGATGATCTTATGCTGCAGCTGAGGGAACAGGGTGTGGATTCTGTTCAGGATGTTGAATATGCTATTCTGGAAGCGACGGGTAAGCTGACCATCTTCATGAAAGATGAAGCCATACAAAGCGGAGGTCAGTCTGGGGGATTTACAGAGGAACTGGAGTCAGGCAGCCAGCAAGTTGGTAGTCGTCCAGGAGATCTTGTGAACATCCCTTCTAGAGCGGGTGCGGAGGGGAGTCCATCCAAGGCAGACCAGACAAAAAGCAGAGGTTCGGTTAGTTCCTCTGGCGGTTCTGCTACTGGTGAGTCAGCCGTTTATGCAGCAGGAAGTATCGGGAGTGCAGGTAGCAAGCCTGTGATACAAGCAGACAAGATCAAGTTTGTTACCCTTCCTCTGCCGCTTATTATGGATGGCAAGGTCATGGATGATAGTTTGGAGCAGATCGATAAGACACGTTTTTGGTTGAAAGCAGAAATGAAGCTGCGAGGCATCAAAGATTTTAAAGACGTCTTTTTTTGCAGTATTGATCATAAAGGGGAGTTGTTCCTCGATAAAAAAGATGCGATTCGTTAAATCAACGGCTCGCATCTTTTTAAGTTACGATGTTGGCTTTTGGGAGAACCAGCGGCCAAAGATTGGCACACGGCTCATATCACTGCGATCTACTAATTTCATCACAATGAGCAAAGATACATAAGTCACAATACCGCTGAGACAGCCAGCAATAAAGCGAAAGAGCGCATGGCCCTCACCAAGAGGTGCATGTACGTAGATATACTGCACGACACCAGCCATGATGACCATTGCTGCAGCTACTTTAGCGAAGTCAAGCCAAGGGAGTTTTAGCTTTAAGGATCGAATGACACTCCAAGCGTGCAGCAATGTCACAATTACTGTATTCACACTAATAGCGATCACAGCACCCATAATGCCCAAGGCGGGCATTGAAGCAAGCTGGATAATCAGAAGCAGCTTAAGGGTTGCGCCGATCAGTGTATTTGTTAGCGCAGTCCCTGGTCGATCGAGTGCTTGCAGCGCGGCTTGCAATGGAGCCTGAATATAAATAAACACAGCGATAGGTGCCATCCAGCGCAGCATAGGAGCTACAGCGGGATCATTATAGAGCAGCACACAGAGCGGTAGTGCCAGTACAAACATGACTACCGCAAACGGTGCCCCACATACGAGCGCAAGTCGTATCGCTTGATGAAGCCGCTTATGTATCGTTTTCATGTCGTTGCGGCCGTATGCTTCGGATAAGGAAGGTACAAGCGATACGGCAAGTGAATAGGTGAGTGCTCCGGGCAGCAGCAGGATGGGAATGATCATGCCTTGCAGCGCGCCGTACTGTGCTGTAGCAACGGCTGTGGCTATGCCAGCTACGGCTAGGCTGCGGGCAATCGCAATCGACTCCACCAAATAGGAGAGGGAGCCGACGAGCTTCCCACCCGTTACCGGGAGTGCGATTCTCATCATGCTGCGCCATACGCCTCTTTGTGTTTGGGATGTAACCTCTTGCTCGAGTACTAATGCAGGCTGCTCAACCGCCGAGGCGATTTCCATACGTTTCCGCTTGCGGGAGGCGTAGAGCTCGTAACAAAGTACAGACAGCCCTCCTAGCTCGCCAATTACGGTGCCGAGCATTGCGCCAGCGGCTGCCCACTCCAGACCATAAGGCAGCAATACATAGGCGCAGGCGATGACGGCGATAATACGTATAATCGTCTCCGTCACTTGAGACACTGCAGTGGGAATCATATTATGCTTCCCCTGAAAATAACCACGAAGCACAGAAGATACAGCGACAAGAACGATAATTGGTGTCATAATAAGAAAAGTGAAATAGACACGCTTGTCCGTTAACAGATGTGACGTAATCCATGGAGCTAGCAGCAAGCTGATGATGGACAGCAGGATACCAACGGTAGAAGTTAACAAGAGCGCGGCTCGTAGAATTCGATATGTGCGCGCCCTATCGCCTCTTGATTCTGCTTCAGCCACTAACTTGGAGACAGCCAGTGGTACGCCACCTGTAATAATGGTAATCATAACGATAAGGAATGGGTAGCCGAGCTGGTAAATGCCAACTCCTTCTGCTCCGATGATTCTAGGCAGTGTGATGCGCGGGATGAAGCCGAGTATACGATTGACGATACCGGCAGCTAGCAGTATGAGCGTGCCTTGGATAAAGGATTGTTTTTTCACCGACGATCCCTCGCTTGAGGTAACTTGTACCTATTGTCATTACTTCATTCATATGCGGTTGTCCATATTACATACCGCACATTTTTACTTCTAGACTTTTAGTAAGCAGGAACAGGTGTTGTGAGGCGCGAATGAAAGTAGAGTGAACGGAAGGGAGAGGCCGTTATGGTGGAGCAGCTAGGGGTTGAACTCGATTTAGAAGTAGAGATGGATAAACTGAAGGATGAAGATGTTGAATTGTTATGTCAGAGCAAAGCGGAAGAATTTCACTTGATTGGTTATGAGCATGTGACGGCTGCTGAAGTATGGGAGTGTGTCAGTGAGAAGTACAAGAAAAGTGGTGAACCGGCAGTTCATGAGGTGGTCAATGATATTTTGTCGTTAAAAGTGACCAAATTTATGAATTATATGACAATGTCAGCTTATCGCGGGTCTCCCTTTTCTTAAAGGTGAGACTTTTTTCACGGATTTAAATAGGTTAGAAGTTGTTATAATGGTTGTGTAAATGCTTTCCTATCTTTAATATGCAAATTGACTCGTTTTTTGACGGCTATTATAATAGGAATATTGAATATGAAAGGGGAATGGGACGAAATGAAACGGATGATGGCATTTTTGCTCATCGTTGTTGTATCGTTAGGTGTTATGGCATGGACTAGCCCATCGATACTGAACAACATTCGTCTCGGTCTGGACTTACAAGGCGGCTTCGAAATTCTTTATGAAGCATCACCTCTTGAGCCGGGTGGAAAGATTACTTCTGAAACCTTAACACAGACTGCGAAGAGTTTGGAGAAACGGATTAACGCTCAAGGTACTAGCGAACCTGAAATTACGACAGAAGGCTCTAACCGCATTCGAGTGAAGATTGCGGCTGTTGGTGATGATCAGGCAGTGCGTGAGAAGTTGAAAGAACCATCGGTATTAACATTCCGGAGCTCAGATGGCTGTAAGACAGCTACAGATTATTGTAAGGTCGAGCTAAAAGGAACAGACTTTGTAGAGGGTGGCGCAAAGGTCGTTTATGACGAGCTAAAGAGCCCCGTCGTTTCCATTAAGCTGAAGGATGCGAACAAGTTTTCTGAGATTACGAAGCGTCTTGCTTCCAAAGTAAGTGAAGGACGCAATCATCTGGCCATCTACATGGACGAGAAGATGATATCGGATCCAGCAGTTAATTTTGAGATTTCTGGTGGCGAAGCAACAATTACTGGACAAAAGACAAATGCCGAAGCTAATGAGCTGCGTGATACGATCAACTTGGGCTCGCTCCCGCTGAAGCTGACCGAGAAGTATACGCAGAGTGTAGCAGCTACGCTTGGTAAATTATCTTTGGATCAGACAGTCAAAGCCGGGCTAATTGGTACCGTGCTGATTCTGATCTTTATGTTAGCCGTTTACCGTTTGCCAGGTATTATTGCGAGCTTCTGTCTTATTCTATTTACATGGCTGTTGCTCTTTGTATTCTGGATGTCAGATATTACACTTACGCTTCCGGGGATAGCGGCCTTTGTACTGGGATTAGGGATGGCTGTTGATGCCAACATTATTACCTATGAACGTATTAAAGACGAGATGAAGAGTGGCAAGTCGGTTATGTCGTCACTGAGAGCTGGATCGAAGAACTCGTTCCGTACGATTATTGACGCCAACGTGACAACGGTTATCGCTGCTGTTGTGATGTACTTCCTCGGGGAGAGCCAAGTTAAAGGCTTTGCACTTATTTTGATGATGACGGTGGTATGTACGATTATTACGAACGTGTACATTTCGCGCCTGCTGCTTCAATTGGTCATCAAGGCTAACATTTGGAACAAGCCTGGGTATTATGGTGTGAAGGAGCGTGACATCCGTGCGCTTTAAAGGAACGTTTAACTTTGTACACAGCAGTAAATATTTCTTTATTTTCTCGATTGCAATTACGATAATAGGGGTTGCAGTACTTGGTATTTTCGGATTAAATTACGGGGTCGACTTTAGCTCCGGTACGAATGTGGACATTACAATCAAGAAACAAGTGGAGAAAGCTGAAGTAGACAAGCTGCTCGATAAGTACGAAATGTCCAAGGCTCCTCATGTTACGATGGGTAGCGAGCGAATTAATATTCGCTTTAACGAAGTGCTAACGGACAAGATGGAGAAACAGCTAAAGGATGACTTCGGCAAATTGTCTCCTGGATCTTCGTTTGAAGTGAACACGGTTGATGTAGAGATTGCGAAAGAACTGCAGCGTAATGCGATCTGGGCCGTCTTGTTGTCATCAATCGGGATTATCATTTATGTAAGCATTCGCTTTGAGTGGCGTTTTGCCATCTCTGCGGTTATTGCCTTGCTGCATGATGCTTTTATGGTTATTAGCGTATTCTCAATCTTCCGACTGGAAGTCAATCTGCCGTTTATTATTGCGATCTTGACGATTATCGGATATTCCATCAACGATACGATAGTTATTTTTGACCGGATCCGCGAGAATCTTCGATTTGCTAAAGTTCGCAACTGGAACGACCTGGCTCACCTAGTTAATGATAGTGTGTATCAGACACTTACACGTTCCATTAATACGGTGTTGACGGTACTTGTTGCAGCTGTCTGCTTGTTTGTATTCGGTAGTGAATCCATTCGGATGTTCTCGCTTGCGATTATTATCGGTTTGGCATTTGGCGCATACTCTTCTATCTTTATTGCAAGCCCACTGTGGGCTGTGCTTAAGAACAAAGAAAAGAAGACAAGTAATACAGCTAAAAAGCCTCAACAAGCTTAATTTTGTTTTTTATGATAGTTTGCGTGCTTGCTGCGTAAACTGATATAGCAGGAATAAATGTCCATTGTTGCTCTAAGCGCTTGGCCTGTTTATTCGTTGAAGCCGCGTCCGTTGCGACGCGGTTTTAGCGTGTTAGGCCTATGGAAGTGCTAATAGAGTTGAATTGGTGAGTAAACGAGGGATGAAGTATGGCAGCTGACCGTTTTGCACAAGCAGAAACCGGCGCATGGGTTGGCATAATCGGTAATATTTTGTTGGCGGGTCTTAAAGGGATTGCGGGCTTTTCCTCAGGGAGCCAAGCACTGATTGCGGATGCATTTCACTCTGCATCTGACGTAGCCGGTTCGTTTGCCGTCCTTGTTGGCATTAAAGCTGCAAAGCGGCCTCCCGATCGGGATCACCCTTACGGGCACGGAAAAGCAGAGTCTATTGCGGCGATCATTGTGTCTGTCCTCCTGCTTGTAGTAGGCTTGGAGCTCCTTATTTCTGCTATCAAAGCGATCTATGGCGGTCACGTGGACATACCCGAGTGGTATGCGCTTGCGGTACTGCTTTTGTCAATTGTGGTGAAGGAAGGCATGTTTCAATACAAATATCGCTTAGGAAAGCGGTTATCTTCACAAGCGCTTATTGCCAATGCATGGGAGCATCGTTCCGATGTATATTCTTCGATTGCAGCCTTGATTGGGGTAGGTGCCGCAATGCTTGGTGGTAAGTTCGGCATTGCTTGGCTGTTGTACCTAGATCCGGTTGCAGGGCTGGCGGTAGCCTTGTTGGTTCTCAAGATGGGCTATAGGCTGGTGATAGATTCCATTCATTCGACAATGGATCATGTCCTGCATGATGAAGAAGCGAATCCGCTCATTAAAGCAGTGCAGACGGTGGATGGTGTCATACTGGTGGATGAGCTCCGAGCTCGTGAACACGGTCACTACGTTATCGTTGATATTAAGATTAGTGTGAATCCTGCGCTAACTGTTGCAGAGGGGCACAGTGTAGGCAAACGGGTCAAGCAGCATTTGCTGCACAAATTTTTGCACGTTGCGGATGTGTTTGTACACATCAATCCGTTTGACCCTGGTTATCCCATTCAAGGACAGCAGCGGGACGTGAGAGATCGTTCTCCAAAATGGCTGCAATAATAGCCATAAATTTCATTGTTATACTACTAAATAACCTTTCCCTAAGAAGGAGGCTGTAATGCTTCAACCACGAACAAGATGGCGTTGTGCTGAAGTGTCAGAAGAACGTGTGGCGAAGCTGGCGGCCGAAGTAAACATATCTCCGCTTCTGGCGAAGCTTCTGATCGTCCGCGGTATTGACGATGCACAACTTGTTGGTCATTTTCTAAATGATACGATTGATGATATGTTGGATCCGTATCAGTTGGCAGGGATGCCTCAAGCAGTAGAACGGATTCGCCGAGCGATTGCAGCTAAAGAACGGATTTGGATATACGGCGACTATGACGCGGATGGAGTATCCAGTACCTCTTTAATGATCCATCTGATGCGTGAGTTAGGTGCTGACTTTGACTATTACATTCCGCATCGCGCAAATGAAGGATATGGACTGAATACGACAGCTATAGATAAGGCAAAGGAACAGGGTGTAACACTTATTATCACCGTAGATACTGGAATTAGCGCTGTTGATCAAATTGAACATGCGACTAGCTGCGGAATCGACGTTGTCGTAACAGACCACCATGAGCCGCCGGAAGTGCTGCCTAAAGCTTATGCGCTTGTTAATCCTAAGCTTGATTATTGTCCTTATCCTTTCAAGGGCCTGGCAGGCGTAGGCGTAGCTTTTAAGTTGGCACATGCTTTGTTAGATCGGGTGCCGGAGCATTTGCTTGATCTAGCGGCCATTGGGACCGTAGCAGATTTAATGCCGCTCACGGGCGAGAACCGCATCATGGTCAAAAATGCGCTTACGCGCATGCGCAATTCCGCTTATCCTGGTATTAAGGCGCTGTTGCAGATCGGCAACGTGGATGCCAGCGCCTTAACTTCTACTCATATTGCATTTTCTATGGCACCACGCATTAATGCCAGCGGTAGGCTAGATCATGCGGACACAGCGGTGCAGTTGCTAACCACTGATAAGCTGGATGAAGCACTAGCATGTGCGGAGGAACTAGATCGTCTGAATAAGGAACGACAGAAGATTGTGGAGCGGATCGTTAAGGAAGCGGAACAGCAGCTTGCCGATAAAATTGAGGCTGCGGGTAAAGTACCTAATGTTATCGTATTGGCACAGGCAGGCTGGAATGTAGGTGTTATCGGCATTGTCGCCTCCAAGATTGTGGAACGTTATTATCGGCCTACCTTTGTACTGGGGCATGATGAAGAAACGGGCAAGTGTAAAGGCTCCGCTCGTTCAATTGATGGTTTTGACTTGTATGGTGCGATGTCGCAGGTCGGGGAATTGTTTGAGCATTATGGTGGCCATCAGGCAGCAGCCGGCATGACGATTGCGTATGAGAAGCTGACACAGTTGGAGCAAGCTCTACAGAACATTGCTGATGAACAATTAACCGAGGAACAATATATCCCCTGTACGGATGCTGACGCCGCTTGCAGTCTGCTTGAAGTTCCGATTCAGGTGATTGATGAACTAAGTTGTTTGGAACCGTTTGGCATGGGTAATTCCACTCCGAAGGTCATCATTACAGACGCTCGTGTACACGAAAAACGCACGATGGGAAAAGAGGGTCAACATTTAAAGTTGATGTTGACGCAAGACCGTGCTACATTGGATGCTGTGGCCTTTCATAAAGGCACACTAGCAGATCGAATTTCGCCAAATGTGGTGACAGATGTACTTGGTGAATTGTCCATCAATGAATGGAATAGTTCACGCAAACCACAGCTTATGCTGCAGGATATCCGCATCCGGGAACGGCAGCTATTCGATTTGCGGGGATCGCGCGAACCGATTAGCGCTGCTGTTGAGCTGACCCGCAAGCTGAATGCAAGTCGTGCCGGAGAAGCTATCTGGCTAACTTCACGTCAGGAAGCGGGTGTATATGCGGCAGAGCCTTATGTGCAGTTGTCCGATGCAGGCAGCTTTCAGCAAAGTCAACCCTTTGCGAGCGAGCAGGTACGTGACATTGTATTGAGCTGCATTCCAATGGAGTCTGCGGAGTCTTGGTCGTACGTAGGTCAACGCTACCCAAGTGTTGAACGTGTGCATGTGTTCTTGCCGCGTAAGCCGGAGGAAGGCTTGCTGCGCTCGCCAGATCGCAGCAGGATTGTACCCGCATTTGCAGAGCTCAAGCGCTTGCGGACATGGCAGGACAACAAAGGGACGCTGATGTCATTGTCCAGCCGGACAGGTTTGTCTGTGCGCGAATTGTCGGTACTGCTTGATGTATTTCGCGATTTGGAGTTTGTGACCGTGGAAGCTAGCGCAGCAGGTGCTACTTATTCCATGGTTGAAGTGCCCAGGAAGACATCTTTGGACGCTTCCCCGCGGTACAAAGAGTGGGAACGTTTAAGTGAATGGGAATCTGTATGGTATGACGGTACGACCGATGCGCTCAGGCAGCTGCTGCTTGCCGCATGGGACAAGCCGCTAGGTGAGTAGACATACTGATGTAAGGCATAATGAAATTTTATTATATTTCTAAATTATCGTAGAGACGATAACGTTCGAGGAGGAATTGACTTATGGATTTTAAGTCTTATATTCGTGTTATTCCTGACTTTCCCCAGCCAGGCATCCGCTTTAAGGACATTACAACGCTGCTTAAAGACGGGGCTGCCTACCGTGAATCTATTAACGCAATGCATGAATTAGTTAAAGGTATGGATGTTGACTTGGTAGCAGGTCCAGAGGCACGTGGTTTTGTCGTAGGTGCACCTCTTGCATTAGCTATCGGAGCAGGCTTTGTGCCGATTCGTAAGAGCGGAAAGCTGCCAGGAGATACAATTGAGGCAGGTTACGATCTGGAGTATGGCAAAGATAAGCTTGCGATGCATCGTGACGCGATTCAGCCAGGACAGAAAGTACTGATTGCTGATGATCTGCTTGCGACTGGTGGTACGATCTCAACAACGATTGAACTGATACGCCAACTGGGCGGAGAAGTTGTAGGTGCGGTATTCTTGATTGAGCTTGGCTATTTAAATGGCCGCGAGAAGCTTCAAGGTATTGAAGTCCAATCGTTAATGACATATTAAGTGAATTATTAGCATCTGATTGATGCGCTGAATGACAAGCTGATGCCCTCTTAGAGAGGTGTCAGCTTGCTTTTGATTTTGGGGCATATTGGGAGTTAGGTTCATTATTTTTAAAATGTTCATAGTTCAGTTCATTCTGGTTAACGAATTAGTGTATTCTAAATGGCAAACATACATAAATAAAAGAGCGAGGGACAGCCATGAACAAAAAAACGGCTATGATTGGACTTGGAGTGATTATTCTTGTCATTGCAGCATTGTTTGCAGTAAAGTGGAACACTAAAGAAGTGAAAGCGCCTGAAGCGGCGCCGCAGCCCCCAGCTTATCAAGACAAAAGTTATTTTATATTTGATACAGTAGTTAACATTAAGATTTATGATAAAGGTGATCATGAGCATCACTTTCAGGAAATCGACCACATCATGAAAAGTATAGACAGCCACATGAGCCGCACGAAGGATAACAGCGAATTAGCAGCTGTTAATGAAGCGGCTGGCAAATCAGCAGTTCGTGTGTCTGCGGACACTTTTGAAGCTATTGAGCTTTCTGTTCAATACGGGAAGGAAACCGATGGATTATTTGATCCGAGTGTAGGTCCACTCGTTAATCTTTGGAATATCGGGCATGATAATGCTAAGATTCCAGATAAGGCAGAACTACAGGCAGCAATTCACAAAGTAAATTATAAAAATATCGAATTAAACGGGGCAGACAGATCAGTACGTCTAACAAAACCGGGCATGGTATTGGATCTAGGGGGGATCGGCAAAGGTTACGCGGCTGACCGAGTAGCTGATTATTTAAAGGCACAAGGGATTAAACATGCCCTCGTTAATCTGGGTGGAAGTTCAATCGTTACAATTGGTGAAAAACCGAATGGAAGTGCTTGGGTGATCGGTATCCAAAATCCGGACAAGAGTAGGGGCACTCAGATAGGTACGATTAAGCTGAAGGGAGAAACAATTGATTCCTCTGGGGTATATGAACGATTCTTTATGAAGGATGGAGTCAGATACCATCATCTGCTTAACCCGAAGACCGGTTATCCCGAACAAAATGAGCTAATGAGTGTGACGATTATTGCTGACAACGCTACGGATTCTGATGCACTGTCAACCGCTGTGTTTTTGGAGGGCCTTGAGGAAGGTCTTAAGCATATGAACCGTATAGCAGGGATGGAAGCGTTCTTTATTACAAATAACAAGGACATTTATGTAACGGATGGATTAAAAGGAAAGCTGAACATTACAGATCCCGAATTTAAAGTGGTTAACTAATAAGAATCCCCCTTAAAACCTCTCAAGATTAGCTTTGATGAGAGGTTTCAATGGGGGATTTGTTAGTTCAATTTAATGAGCTGACTTCTCGTGATCATTGGATAATCCGAGCTTGTCAATCAAAATAAAGAACAGATTTAAGACGATGGCCAGAACCGTTGCAAGCGCCATACCTTTTAATTCAACATCGCCGAGCTTTAAAGTAGCATTGCTTATACCGATAACGATAACAAGTGTAGTCAAGAGCAGGTTTTTAGGCTTGCTGAAGTCTACCTTTGAATCAACCAGAATACGCAGACCAGACGCCGCGATTACCCCGAACAGGAGTAACGAGACGCCACCCATCACTGGCACTGGGATGTTAGCGATAAGGGCAGACACATTGCCAAAGAACGACATGATAATGGCAATCACTGCTGCTCCGCCAATGACGTATACAGAATACACACGAGTAAGTGCCATTACACCAATGTTTTCTCCATATGTCGTGTTTGGCGTTGAGCCGAAGAAGCCGGAAAAAATAGTCGAGATTCCGTTGCCGAGCAAGGAGCGGTGAAGTCCAGGATCTTTGGACAGGTCTCTGCCCACAATATTGCTCGTTACCATCAAATGACCAACGTGTTCTACAACGACAACCAATGCTGCAGGTATGATTATGGAGATCGCCGTCCAATTAAATTCTGGATATGTAATCGTTGGCAGCTTCAGGAATGCTGCTGACGTTACTTTGCTCATATCAACCGCATCCATAAAGTAGGCGGACACATAACCGACAACAATTCCGATAAGTATGGGTATAATTTTAAAGAACCCACGAAACATGACATTACCGATAACCGTAACTGCTAAAGTAATAACAGCCAGTGTGATGTTCGTATAATTCAAATTGCCAGCAGCATCAGGTATAAATCCCGACATGTTAGAAGCAACAGGAACAAGCTCTAGACCGATAACGGCAACGATCGCGCCCATTGCGGCAGGTGGAAATAACGCATCAAGCCAACGTGTGCCTGCCCACTTTACGATCAGAGCTACTAGAATAAAGACAACACCGCATATGATAAAAGCACCTAATGCCTGCGGATAATTATCCGTCTTGCCAGCGAGTACAACCAGTACGGGTGAAATAAATGCGAAGCTGGAACCTAGGTACGCTGGAATCAATCCTCGGCATAAGATGAGGTAGAATAAGGTTCCGATTCCGTTCATCAATAGAACGATACCTGGATCAACCTGGAACAGATTCGGTACGAGTACCGTGGAGCCGAACATGGCGAACAGATGTTGAATGCTCAGCAGCAGACCCGGCATAAGAGCGGGCTTTTCAAGCACTTGAATTTCGCGTTGCAATGCGGATGCACTCCTTTATTTCATATTTAATTGTAAACCTAACTATATAATCTACATCGAATTGGCGTCGAATTACAACAACTTTTTTAATATTCGTGTTAAAAAAGGTGACATGAACCCCTGTTTTTGTAATTATTCTCTTATATTCGACAACAACCGACATACATATCCGTGGAATAACAGCGATAGCCATTGACGGCAATACGGTTCAAAGGCATAATTATAGGATAATCTGTAAACAGGGACGACGAACGACCCGGATAGAAAGGAATCGAGACGAGTCCAATGGGCATCGACCAATTGATAACTAAAGCTTCTACTTATATGAAAGAGCCAGACTTGATCCGCATACGTGAAGCTTATGAATTCGCGGACAAAGCCCATTATGGGCAGATTAGGAAGTCTGGAGAACCTTATATCTTACATCCCTTGGCTGTAGCGGATATCGTAGTGGGCATGCAGATGGATCCAACATCTATCGTCGCAGCTCTGCTTCATGATGTCGTGGAGGACACCTCTGTTTCTCTTGATGAGATTCGTGCGAAGTTCGGCGAGACATGTGCAATGCTGGTGGATGGCTTAACGAAGCTTGAACGTATCCAGTTTCGCTCAAAGGAAGAGCAGCAGAATGAGAATTATCGCAAAATGTTTGTCGCGATGGCGAATGACATACGTGTTATCGTGATCAAGCTTGCGGACCGCCTGCACAATATGCGCACACTGAAGTTTCAATCGGAAGAGAGTCAGCGCCGAATTGCCTATGAGACGCTGGAGATATTCTGTCCGATTGCGCATCGTCTAGGTATTTCCGCAATCAAGTGGGAGATGGAGGACATTGCACTTCGTTACTTGAACCCGCAGCAGTATTATCGCATAGCTAATTTGATGCATAAGAAGCGGGCTGAACGGGAGCAATTTATTTCCGACGTCATCCTGCGGATTAACGAGAAGCTGGACGAGATGGGCATTGAAGCTGACTTATCCGGCAGACCTAAGCATATTTACAGCGTGTATAAGAAGATGACGGTGAAAAATAAGCAGTTTAATGAGATTTACGATCTGCTTGCGATCCGCATTTTGGTCGACAATATTAAAGATTGTTATGCCACCTTGGGCATCATTCATACCTTATGGAAACCGATGCCTGGCAGGTTTAAAGATTATATCGCCATGCCGAAGGCCAATATGTACCAGTCGCTTCATACGACGGTTATCGGTCCGACAGGCGAGCCGACAGAGGTGCAGATCCGCACATGGGATATGCATCGAACGGCTGAGTATGGTATTGCCGCGCATTGGGCTTATAAGGAGGGCAACCAGAGCCTTATAGGCGGGAGTTTTGAAGAGAAGATGACATTTTTGCGTGAGATTCTGGATCTGCAGCAGGAGACAAAAGATGCTAGCGAATTTGTCGAATCGCTTAAAATGGATTTCTTCTCGGATCTCGTATTCGTGTTTACGCCAAAAGGGGAAGTGATCGAGCTTCCGGCAGGCTCCGTACCGCTTGACTTTGCGTACCGCATCCATACGGAGGTTGGAAACCGTACCATTGGGGCTAAAGTGAACGGTCGCATCGTGCCGCTTGATCATAAGTTGAAGACAGGCGATATTGTTGAAATATTAACATCCAAACATTCGTACGGTCCTAGTGCAGACTGGATTAAGATTGCTCAGTCTTCGCATGCTCGCTCCAAGATTAAACAGTGGTTCAAGAAGGAGAAGCGGGAAGAGAATGTTCAGAAGGGCCGTGACTCCATTGAGCGTGAGTTAAAACGACTGGGCATTGATCCGCAAG
Organism: Paenibacillus sp. ACRRX; assembly: GCF_022346885.1. GTDB lineage: Bacteria > Bacillota > Bacilli > Paenibacillales > Paenibacillaceae > Paenibacillus_B. Next base: position 131,611 of record NZ_JAKRNK010000010.1, on the reverse strand, counting down.
GCTGGATGTCGGAAGACAAGCTGATGGAAGTGGCCAAGAAGTTTAACTTTAACGATGTTGAGGATATGATGTCCGCGATTGGCTTCGGAGGTCTTACGGCAGCACAAGTCTGTACTCGCTTGACTGAGAAGCTTCGTAAGGAAGCAGAAGAGGCGCAAGCAGCGCATCTTGAGCTTACACACGAGATCAAAGAGATGAAGAAAGATTCCAATGAGCGGAAGTCTCGTCCGACAAATGGTGTCCGTGTCAAAGGAATCGATAATTTACTCGTGCGTTTTGCTCGTTGTTGTAATCCGGTGCCAGGAGATGATATCGTTGGATACGTCACCCGCGGTCGGGGTGTGTCCGTGCACCGTGCGGATTGTCTGAACCTGCCGAAGGAGATCGAAGGCGAAGAAGCCGAGCGTATCATCGAAGTCGAGTGGGAAGAGTCGATCGAGGCCAACTACAGCGTAGATATCGAGATTACAGGCATGGATCGACGCGGATTTTTGAATGAAGTGCTGCAGGTCGTATCAGAGAGCAAGACGAACATCGCGGCTGTATCAGGGCGTTCCGATAAAAACAAGCTCGCGCTTATTCATATGACGGTACTTATCCGGAATACTGAACATTTGCATTCGGTAGTGGAGAAGATTAAGCGTGTGAAGGATGTATACACGGTACAGCGTATTATGCAATAGTCAAAGCAGCCGCCCGCGGGGCGGCTGTTCTTATATGAGTATGGCAATAATCAGATGCTCAATTCGGAGAGGAGTTACGCACGTGAAAATAGTCGTACAGCGTTCTAAAGCTGCAAAAGTCATTGTCAATCAGGATACAGTAGGTGAAATTGATAAAGGACTGGTGCTGTTGGTTGGCGTCACACATGAAGATACGGAGCAGGATGCACAGTGGTTGGCGGACAAGATTGCGGGACTGCGCATATTTGAGGACGAACAAGAGAAGATGAATTTCTCTGTTCAAGATATTGGTGGTGCTATCTTGTCAGTATCACAGTTTACATTGTTTGGAGATTGTAGGAAGGGCAGACGTCCTAACTTTATGGCGGCTGCGCGTCCTGAACAGGCAGAGCAGTTGTATGAGTTCTTTAATGAATGCTTGCGCAAACATGACCTGTCCGTGTCAACAGGCATTTTTGGTGCGATGATGGATGTGCAGTTTACAAATTGGGGACCAGTGACGTTAATACTGGACAGCCAGTCACGCTAAGTCATGCATGAGTTGATTTGCTGTGGATTTGAGTAATTAAAGAGGACGAATAGATAGGGATAGATATCACGCATACTATTGGCATCTCAAGATGAAGGAGCGCCAACTATGCGTCAATCGTTGCAGCAGCTAGCTATTCAGTACGGACACATGGCCATGACGCAGTCTATGCGTGAAACATCAGCCAATATGAGTCAGGAGCATGCGGAGGAGCGCAGTATGAGACGACCGTACCCTAGTCACCGCAGATAAACGGTGTCGCTTAGTTGGGGTAACAACTGATTTCTTTATTCTCCCTGTGACCTATGTTACAATTCATCAAGAAGTGATGAAGCTCCGATTAGGGGCTTTTATTTTTGTTTATTTTACTGTCAGGTGTAATAGTGGGAGGATTTACTGATGCGTATTCGATTAACAGCTAATGAAGCAGCGTTTGAGCGCTCGCTTGTTCATATTATTCAATTATATGTCGAACAACCAGAAGTGACGTATGTGGTTACAGACGGCCTTGTTGGCGACGAGGAACCGGATTGGGGAGAGTTCGATGCTGTCTTAAGACTGCATACGGAAAACAGCTCAGGATCAGATGATCATAACGATGCTTCGCGCTGCTTACGGGCTTATGGCTCACTGCGGATTAAGCTTCAGGACGGTAGTGTCAGATTGTATGAAGCTGAACATACAAGAGCCGTGACGGCTGAGGCGACACACGAGCAATTTCGGAAGCAGGTTAAGAACAGTCTCTGCCATGCGCTACTTCGAGTATTGACGGATTGGACAGGTATCGAGCAGCCATGGGGGATATTGACTGGAGTGCGACCAACTAAGCTGATGCATGATGCGCGTAGACGGGGACTGGCTTCGGATGCGGCACGTAAGGAGTTAAAGGAAGACTACTTGGTAACGGATCAAAAAGTAGCTCTAATGGAGCGTATCGTTGAACGTCAGTTAACGGCTCTGCCCGACCTTGATAACTTGCAAAAGGAGATTAGTATCTATATTGGTATTCCTTTCTGTCCGACGAAGTGTGCGTACTGCACGTTCCCTGCTTACGATATTAATGGGCGCCAAGGGTCTGTGAACTCATTTTTGGGTGGACTTCATTATGAGATTCGCGAGATCGGTCGCTTCCTGAAGGAGCGAGGGGTGCGAATTACTACCATTTATTATGGTGGCGGCACACCAACAAGTATTACAGCGGAAGAAATGGATATGTTGTATGAGGAGATGTATGAATCCTTCCCAGATGTAGGAAATGTGCGAGAAATTACAGTTGAAGCGGGTCGTCCTGACACCATTACGCCAGAGAAGCTGGATGTGCTGCGCAAATGGAATATTGACCGAATTAGTATTAATCCGCAATCTTACATTCAAGAAACTTTGGATATTATCGGCAGACATCATAGCGTTGAAGAAACGATCGAAAAGTATAAGCTGGCACGTGAAATGGGAATGAACAATATCAATATGGATCTCATTATTGGTTTGCCTGGTGAAGGCGTCGAGGAGTTCGATCACACTTTGTGCGAGACCGAGAAATTGATGCCAGAGTCGTTAACGGTACATACCTTGTCTTTTAAGAGAGCCTCTGAAATGACACAGCACCGTGGCGAAGAGAAATTTAAGGTTGCAGACCGACATGAGATCGCACAGATGATGACTGCGGCGAGCGAATGGACAGATGCCCATGGATACGTTCCGTATTATTTGTACCGGCAGAAAAATATTTTAGGCAACCTTGAGAATGTTGGTTATTCCATTCCGGGTACTGAAAGTTTATACAACATTTTAATTATTGAAGAAATCCAGTCTATTTTGGGGCTTGGCTGTGGGGCGACTACTAAGTGGGTGCATCCCGAGACAGGGGCTATCTCCCGATTTGCCAATCCTAAAGAGCCTAAAGTGTACAATGACAATTACGTAGAAGTGACACGAAAGAAGATCGAAATGATGGATCAATTGTTTCCACTCTACACGCAATCGTAAACAGGAAAATGAAGCGTTTTCTTATTTGTAATCTTTCTGTAACCTGCGTTTCATGTTCCTTTAACAATCAGTCCCTATAATAAGTGACATGACCCCCTTTTAAGAATATATACTTTTGACAAACCTACATTTGATGATGTAGGTTTTTTTCTTTTTTTGTAATGCCTCTTGACTTTAATGGAGTAAATTATTACAATGTTCTTCATATAATCTCTTTAAGATATTTGATTTGATGACGGGAACAAGTACTTCGAACCCTCTTATTCAGAGAGAGACCCCAAGGCTGGAAGGGTCTTAATGAAGGACGAACGAATGACACCCCCGAGAACCTGCGGCGAGGCTGGGCATTAATTGCTTATAGCAGTAGACGTTAGGCGTAGCGCGGACGTTATACGCGAATGAAGCGGAACATGTATGGTATGCGGGAGGATATTTTATCCTCAGATACCTGTAGTCAAGTAATATGCTGACATGGATCCGGAATGTGGGTGGCACCACGGGTGAATGGAACAACCAATCTCTCGTCCCTTTGCGTTATTTTAACGCGGGACGGGAGTTTTTTTGTTTTCAAATATTTATGGTGAGAGATGAAGACGAGAATTTCAGCCTGTGCCTCAGCTTGGGATGACCGAGCTTGTGAATCAAGGCTTGTCTCATAAGTATAGGAGGTTGCGTAAATGGCATTCCAGAAGCCGAAGGGTACACAAGACTTTTTGCCAGGAACGGTCGAAATTTGGCAGACCGTTGAGCAGAAAGCGCGCGAGATGTGCCGCAGATTTAATTACAAGGAAATTCGTACTCCTATTTTCGAAGCAACTGAATTGTTTGAGCGTGGAGTGGGCGAGACAACGGATGTAGTGGAAAAAGAAATGTACACCTTCAGCGACAAAGGAAATCGCAGCATGACTTTACGCCCAGAAGGGACAGCAGGTGCCGTTCGTTCTTATGTAGAGAACAAGCTGTATGGTGATCCTGACGTCACGAAGCTGTATTACATTGGACCTATGTTCCGCTATGAGCGTCCACAAGCAGGACGCTACCGTCAATTCCACCAATTCGGTGTAGAGGCGTTAGGTGCAGTGGACCCAAGCTTGGATGCGGAAATTATTTCACTCGGGTATCATTTTATGAAAGAAATCGGCTTGTCTGGTGTTCTTGTAGAGATTAACTCTGTAGGCAATGCAGATAGTCGCGCGGCATACCGTCAAACCTTGCTTGATTTCTTGACGCCTATGGAAGAGACACTGTGTAAAGATTGTCAATCACGCATGGAGCGTAATCCGCTGCGCGTGCTGGATTGTAAGGTAGACCAAGACAAGTTTGGCGATGCGCCGTCCATCCTGGACAGCTTGGATGAAGAATGTGCGACTCATTTTGAAAAGGTGAAGCAGCTCTTAAGTGCAATGGGCGTAGAGTATCGAATTAACCACCGACTTGTACGTGGACTCGATTATTACACACACACGGCATTTGAGTACAAAGCGCAAGGTATTGGCGCCATTGATACGGTTGGCGGCGGCGGCCGATATAACGGTCTTGTTGCAAGTATAGGCGGACCGGATCAGCCGGGCATCGGCTTCGGCTTGGGGATGGAGCGGATTGCCTTGCTGCTGGAGCACCAAGGTGTTCAATGTAACGAGCAAACTCCGCTGGATGTGTATCTAGTTGGTTTGGGCGAGCAAGCTGAGGATGAAGTGGCTAAGCTGCTTAATCAACTGCGGGTTGCCGGTATCGCAGCCGAGAAGGACTATCAGGGCCGGAAAATGAAGGCGCAGATGAAGTCGGCTGAACGGATGCAGGCACGATTTGCAGCTATATTGGGCGAGGATGAATTGTCGCGCGGTGAAATCGCATTGAAGCAATTATCAACTGGTGAACAGCGTATGGTGAAGCTTGATGAGCTGATCCAAACGATTCAACAGTCGTAATAAATTGAGCTTAAATACGAGCTTAAAAGATCTAATAAAAGATGGGGAGTGCCTTTTATGATGTACAAGACGCATCACTGTGGAAAGCTTACAACGGCCAATATTGGTGAAACGGTTACATTAAATGGTTGGGTACAACGACGCCGTGACTTGGGTGGAGTATTGTTCGTTGATCTGCGTGACCGCAGTGGACTTATGCAAGCCGTATTTAATCCGGAGTTCTCGCAAGCAGCACATGACATAGCGGATCGTGTGCGCAACGAGTACGTAATTGCTGTACGCGGTACAGTAGTCGAACGTGATGCGGAGACGGTTAACCCGAATTTGCCTACAGGCCAGATCGAAGTTCGTGTAACTGAGATCGATGTGCTGAACGCAGCAAAAAACCCTCCATTCTTCATTGAGGATGGTATTGAGATTGACGAAACTCTTCGTCTTAAGTACCGTTATCTGGACCTTCGTCGTCCAGAGATGCAGCAAACATTGATGATGCGTTCTAAAGCAGCCAAAGTGTTCCGTGATTATCTGGACAACAACGAGTTCATCGAGGTGGAAACGCCTATTTTGGTAAATAGCACGCCGGAAGGTGCTCGTGATTATCTTGTGCCTAGCCGTGTGCATCCAGGTGAATTTTATGCGTTGCCGCAATCGCCGCAAATCTTTAAGCAATTGCTCATGGTATCCGGTATGGAGCGTTATTATCAAATTGCACGTTGTTTCCGTGACGAAGATTTGCGCGCTGACAGACAGCCTGAATTTACCCAAGTCGATATCGAGACATCCTTCGTATCTCAAGAGGATTTGTTTGGTATGATGGAAGAGCTAATGGTTCGATTGTTCCAAGAAACAAAAGGAATCGAGCTCCCCACACCGTTCCAACGCATCACTTACCAGGATGCAATGAACAAGTATGGTTCTGACAAGCCAGATCTTCGCTTTGGTCTGGAACTAGTTGACGTATGTGATATTGTATCTTCCTCTGGAGTTAAAGTATTTGCATCGGTCATCGAAAAGGGTGGCGTCGTAAAATGCTTAAATGCAAAAGGCTGTGGCACGTGGAGCCGTAAAGAGATCGACGATCTTGCACCATTCGCTGCACGTTACGGAGCTAAAGGATTGGCATGGATTCAAGTGAAGGATGGCGAGTTTAAAGGACCGATCGTGAAATTCTTCAACGAGGAAGAAATTGCGGCTCTGCGTGATCGTCTCGGAGCTGAAGAAGGCGATCTTCTCTTGTTCTCGGCAGACACGAAGAAAGTTGTGGCTGATGTACTCGGCAATCTGCGTTTACTCGTTGGACGCCGCTTGAACCTGATTAACGATAATGAATATAAGTTTGCATGGGTGGTTGACTTCCCATTGCTTGGATATGATGAAGAAGCAAAACGTTATGTAGCGGAGCACCATCCGTTCACACGCCCGAAAGACGAGGATCTGGCATTGTTCGATACGGATCCTGGTCAGATCCGTGCACAAGCCTACGACATCGTGCTTAACGGCTACGAAGTAGGCGGAGGTTCCATGCGTATTTACAAGCGTGAAGTACAGGAGAAGATGTTCAACGCACTTGGATTCTCCCCTGAAGAAGCACAAGAGAAATTCGGCTTCCTGTTAAACGCATTTGAATACGGCACGCCTCCGCATGGCGGGATCGCATTTGGCTTCGACAGACTTGTAATGCTGCTTGCAGGCAGCACCAACTTGCGCGAAACGATTGCATTCCCTAAAACGGCAAGTGCAACAGACCTGATGGTTGGCGCGCCGAATCTGGTGGATACAGCTCAATTGGATCAACTGCACATTAAAACGAAGAAAAAAGAAAAGAAAGAAGAAAAACAAGGCGAATAAGCCGAAGACTTTCTTCACTTTCAAAGGTAATTGCATCCCTCGTCTCAGCCAGCTGGCTTTGGGGCGAGGGTGTTTTATGGTTATACAAAGTAGCTATCTATGAAGGAGGCACCTTATGCTCAATCAATTTTCTAGAACAGAGCTTGCCATTGGGCCAGAAGGCATGGAGTTGATGAAAAATAGTACAGTTGCTGTGCTTGGCATTGGAGGAGTAGGCTCGATTGCTGCCGAGGCGCTGGCAAGAACAGGAGTCGGACGAATCATTTTGATCGATAAGGACGTTGTTGACATTACAAATGTGAACCGTCAGATTCATGCCTTAATCACAACGGTAGGCCAGGAGAAAACAGAATTGATGAAAGAGCGAATCAAGCTCATCAATCCTGAGTGTGATGCTATTACACTGAATATGTTTTACACAGAGGAGACGTATGAAGAGCTGTTCAAATATGAGCTTGATTATGTACTGGATGCATCAGATACCGTCTCTTATAAGATTCATCTTATCAAAGAGTGTCTAAAGCGAGGCATCCCGATGATATCCAGTATGGGAGCAGCTAATAAGATGGACCCAACGCGCTTTCAGGTCGCTGATATTTCTAAGACAACTGTAGATCCGATTGCCCGTGTAATTCGACAGAAACTGCGCAAGCAAGGGATCAAAAAAGGTGTTAAAGTGGTGTTCTCCACTGAGGAGCCAATGAAGCCGCGTGTAGATGTAACCGAGAAGATTGTGCCAGAGAATGCACCAGATCGGCGTAAAGCACAGCAGCCTCCCGCGAGTAACGCATTTGTTCCACCTGTAGTGGGACTCATTATGGTTAGTGTAGCAGTGAAGGATCTGTTAAAGCAGTTGGAGCAGAAATAGAGATCTAGTTAGTCATAATATATAATAATTAGCTGCTAAACCTGATGGTTTGGGCAGCTTTTTTTGATAAGAAAAAGAACGTACGTTCTTGGTGGATATGCAGGTTGTATATACGTATGGTAAAATGATTGAAATAATAAAAAGATAATTGAAACGCCAAAAGAAGTATGACGTTACGTTATCTTTATAAATGACAAGACATGATGATAAGATGACAAATAAGAGCAATTGAATGTCGTTCACGAGGACATGCTGGATGTAGCTAACTAGGGGTGTCAGCTAGAATAGAGTAAAGAAAGTTCGAATCAACTAGAGTGGTGATAAGAAATGGATTTATTTTCGTATCAATCGGATCAAGGGCCTGAGATGAGGCTGCTCGCTGATCGCATACGTCCGCGTACGCTGGATGAATATGTGGGACAGGAACATATTGTGGGTCCGCAGCGTCTATTAAGGAGGGCGATAGAGTCTGACCGTGTATCCTCGATTTTGCTGTACGGACCACCTGGATGCGGCAAGACTACGCTTGCCAATATTATTGCGGAGCGCACGCAAGGGGAATTCGTACGGCTAAATGCGGTGGATGCGTCCGTTAAGGATGTTCGGGCTGTCATTGAGCAAGCGGAGAACCGCAAAAATATGTACGCTGCTAAGACGATCTTGTTCTTGGATGAGGTTCATCGTTTTAACAAGTCACAGCAGGATGCTCTGCTGCCTGCGGTTGAGAAAGGCACGATTATTTTTATCGGCGCAACTACTGAGAATCCATTCCATCATGTGAATGGAGCATTAATTAGCCGCTCGACCTTGTTTCAGTTAAAGGCATTGACGTCAGAACATTGCCTGATTGCTATGCAGCGTGCGATGGTCGACAAGGAGCGCGGACTGGGTTTTATGCCGCTTGAAGTGAATGAGGATGCGCTCCAGCATATAGCCGAGATGGCAAATGGTGATATCCGACGTGCGCTTAATGCGCTGGAGCTTGCTGCGATGACCACCATGCCGCAGTCGGACGGCAGGGTAATCGTCACCATGGCAGAAGCAGAAGAATCTGTTCGCAGACCAATCGTTCGTGCCGATGAATCGACCCAATACGACGTATTATCCGCCTTTCATAAGAGTATCCGTGGATCAAGTGACGCAGCGCTGTTCTGGTTTTTTTATGCCGTAGATAAGCTTGGGATGGATCCCATGACGTTTATACGCCGTCTAACTGTTGCTTGCAGTGAAGATATTGGCTTGGCGAATCCGCAAGCAATGGTACAGGCAGTCAGTGCGCTTGAAGCGTATCGTCGCATCGGATGGCCGGAATCACAATACATTATTGCCCAGGCAATTTTATTTGCGGTAGAGAGTCCGAAGTCTAATTCGATACCGATGGCCATTCAACGGGCGATGCAGGCGATGGATGATATTCGATCTGCTGAAGTTCCGCTCCATCTGAGGGATACGCATTACAAAGGTGCGGACAAGTTGGGGCATAAGGGCTACCAGTATCCTCATGATTATCCTGGCCATTATGTAACGCAGCAGTATTTGCCGGATACTATCCAGAACCGGGTATTCTTTATGGCAAGTGAGCAGGGCATGGAAGCGAAAATGAAGGTTAATCAGGAGCTTCGTAGGCAGAAGGGGCGTTAATATTGCCCTTGTCCCGAACATCTTATGCAGCAACAAGTATCAATTTTTCATGCGGAGAGGTAGAGTGGTGATGTCAAGCAGTTGTTGGAATCCAAGGAATGGACTCGCCGTAGCGATCGGAGGAATTATTGGCGCCAACATCAGATATGGATGCAGTCTAATCTTTCCGTTTGACATCGTAGGCGGCTTCCCAATGGCTACGCTTTTCGTTAATATAGCGGGCGCCTGTTTCTTAGGCTGGCTGACTTCATTTGTAGCGACTAGGGTGAACTGCTCACCCTTATGGAAGTTGACATTTGGCACGGGTATGGCTGGGGCGTTGACGACCTACTCTACATTTGCCATGGAAACGGTTCAATTGTTGGAAGTCAATCGGGTTGGAACGGCATTAAGTTATCAACTTCTTAGCCTTGTGGGAGGTCTCGTAAGCGCATACGCTGGTTATAAGCTTGGACAGCGACCTACACGAACTGAGAGGGGCATCTCGCAATGAATATCTGGTTAGTCAGTTTTGGGGGAGCTGTTGGTGCGTGGTTAAGGTATGTTATCACTGGTGTGATGGCCAAGCATTCCACATCTTTTCCATGGGGTACATGGGTTATTAATTTGGCGGGATCGATGCTGCTCGGAATTTTGGCTGGGCTTCATCAGACGATGCCTGATTATATCTATGCATGGTTAGGGATTGGATTTTGTGGTGCATTTACAACTTTTTCTACGTTTACGGTTGAGTCATGGCTGCTTATTCAGCAGCGGCGTATCAAAACGGCGCTTACTTACATAGGTAGTACCGCATTGTTTAATTTAGCGGCAGCCGTAATTGGGCTATATGTGATCCGTTTAATATTACAGGGATAAGGGTAATAATGATTCGGAAATATGATTTGTTATCCTTCTCAATAAAGTAAGTGATTCCGAATGACTAGTAATGGTATACATGTTAAAGGTGAGCAGAGGGGACTGTGATGACATGTTACATGCAAAAGAAAGCGGAATGGCAAGCGAGCGCCGACGTAGTATATGGCTGATGAAAGCTGCTGCACTTATCATTATGATGCTGTTAACTGCATGCGGCGCTACAACAGTAGGTGACGAGCAAGGAGCAGCGCATCATTCAAAGCAGGATCATTTGTTGCCAAATGGGGATTTGCGACAATGGACCTCATCTGTGAATGAATCGCCTTCATTCCTGAAGGATGGAGAAGAGGAGCTTCGACTTGTATATAAGCTTGCTGCTGAAAACGCACAATTATTGCAATGGATGCCTTGTTATTGTGGCTGTGGGGACAGCTCAAATCATCGAAGCAATTTGGATTGCTTCGTACATGAGAGGCTGGAGGATGGCAGTATTCAATGGGATGATCACGGGACACGATGCGGTGTATGTCTTCAGATCGCTGTGGAGGCGGTAAAGCTGGAGCAAGAGGGGAACTCGCTTGATGCCGTACGGAAAATAATAGATGATAAATATCGTGAAGGATATGCAGCGCCGACACCAACACCAATGCCGACAATTTAGATTCGGCAGGTGTGTAACTGGAGGCGCTAGTAATCCCAATCCGATTCTGTCCTGCAAGCAATCAGGTGAGACTTTTTTCCTGATGAAGGATGTTTATTTTTCGGGCCAATGTTGCATCCTACTTGAATAAATCCTCCCCTCATATGTGGTTATGTTCAGACGGTGGAGGACAAGCTAAGGGGGAAGCATGTACGTAAGGAGCATACTCGTTACGAACCACTGTCTCAGCTAAGCATAGTGACAAGGCGTATGGAATGTACGATAAGGAGTCGGATGCAATGGATGTATTAGAAGGAAAAGAGTGGGAACCGGATGTGCTGGAACGTGTGTCCCAGACATTTAAAGCTTTAGGAGACCCGACACGAATTCGAATTTTGACATTGTTGGCGCGGGAGGAATGTGCGGTCAATCAGATCGCAGATGCGCTCCAGCTATCGCAATCGGCTGTGTCCCATCAGTTAAAGACGCTGCGTGCATACAGATTTGTGCGTTATCGCCGTGAGGGACAAAATATGCTGTATTCCTGCGATGATGCCCACATTATAGGCCTCCTGAATGAAGCGGTTCGCTACGCTTCCAGCGAGCAATCATAATTCGTATATTTTAGGCATCACCCATGGTGATAGGACGATGACGTGCTGGAATATATATAATGTCAATCCCCGATACCGGAGGTGCTGCCGCCTGCGAAGAGCGATTTCCTAGGCTAGGATTTGACGGTTATGTAAGAAGGTATATAATGATTATTAAGCGTCATTCTTTTTAAGTTTAAATTGAACAATGGGGAGGTGTACCTGTCCGCTTTATGGGAGGCGGATAGGGATTCTATTGGATAGTGATCCGTTACCGATAGTATGGGGATTGTTGTTAGTCATTTTGCTGGTGTTTTTGAATGGGTTCTTTGTGGCGGCAGAGTTTGCCATGGTTAAAGTACGAGGCAGTCGGATTGACACACTCGTACAGGAAGGGAACGCCAAAGCCAAATTCGCGAGGAATTTGACCAACAACCTAGATGCTTATTTATCGGCATGTCAGCTAGGTATTACATTAGCATCGCTTGGCCTAGGTTGGATTGGAGAGTCTACGATTGCTCAACTGCTCCATGATCCATTGGCGGCACTTGGGGCTGGACCAGCTCTTATTCATACGATTGCAACAGTTGTAGCTTTTATCGTGATTACGATGATGCATATTGTATTAGGTGAGTTAGCACCTAAGACAGTAGCGATTCGTAAGGCGGAAAGTGTTACATTACTGACAGCAATGCCTTTAATGGCTTTTCATAAGGTGATGTATCCGTTTATTTGGCTCCTTAATGGTATGGCGAATACGTTGTTGAAGTGGTTTCGTGTGGAACCAGCCTCTGAACATGATTCGGCTCATACGGAAGAAGAGATTCGGATTCTGATGAAGGAAAGCCATAAGAGTGGTCTAATTAATAATACAGAATTGACATTGATGGACAACATATTTGAATTTTCAGAGACACATGCGCGTGAGATTATGATACCTCGTACAGAGATGGTTTGCCTTTATACGAACGATTCCTTTGCGGATAATAGGCAGACCGCCTATAGTGAGATGCATACCCGTTATCCTGTATGTGATCCCGATAAAGATAACATACTAGGATTTGTGCACATTAAAGATTTGGTCAAGATCAAGACAGACGATGCTGATTTGCGTGATATACTGCGGCCAATCTTAAGTGTGCCCGAATCGATGTCCATTAGTGCACTTATGAAGATGCTGCAGAAGAACAAGACGCAGATTGCACTGCTAATTGATGAGTATGGAGGTACCGCTGGTCTCGTTACGCTGGAGGACATCATGGAGGAGATCGTGGGCGAGATCCAGGATGAATTCGATGAAGAACTGCCTGAGATCGTGAAGCATGACGACTATTCATTCTCTGTAGATGGAAAAATGCTGATTGAAGAGATTAACGATCATTTTGGCAGTGATATTTCATCAGAGGACTTTGATACAATTGGCGGCTGGGTGTACTCACAAGTTGAGATTCCACCTAAGAAAGGCCAACGCATTGATTATGACAATCAATTGGAATTTATTGTAGAAGAAGCGCAGCAGCTTCGTATTACTCGCTTGCTTGTCCGTAAGTTGACGATGTCTGAAGAATTTCCAGTTGAAGCTTCCTAATAATTATTAATATCATTACACAGCACTCATACACAGTATAAGGGGCCCGCTATCTGGTAGCAGGGCCCCTTTATTTAGTCGTGTAGATTTATTGGTGAATAGCTTGCAGTTTGTGTATCTTATCAATAGTTCCTCCACCGAGACATACTTCCCCGTCGTAGAAGACTACGGCTTGTCCTGGCGTAATTGCACGTTGGTGAGCGTCGAATTGAACGTCCACTTGTCCGTTTGGTAAGTATGTCAAAGTAACGCCTTGATCAGGCTGACGATAACGGAACTTCGCCGTACACCTGATGGAACCTTCCGGGATATTACCAGCGATCCAATTAACACCTGTTGCTGTCAGGCCTGTAGAATAGAGACTTGGGTGGGCATCGCCTTGAACAACATACAAGACGTTAGTTGTTAAGTCTTTATCAGCTACGAACCAAGGTTCGCCTGAACCAGAACCGCCAATCCCAAGTCCTTGCCGCTGGCCAAGTGTATAGTACATGAGGCCATCATGTTTGCCTTTAACTTCGCCTGTTTGTATGTCAATCATGTCACCCGGTTGTGCCGGTAGAAATTGACTTAAAAATTGCTTGAAGTTACGCTCGCCGATAAAGCAGACACCCGTGCTGTCTTTCTTTTTGGCAGTTGCTAGCCCAGCTTCTTCTGCTATGCGACGCACTTCAGGCTTCGGCAGGTGACCGATCGGGAACATCGCCCGGGATAATTGCTGCTGACTAAGTGCATTAAGGAAGTAAGTCTGATCTTTGTTATTGTCCATACCGCGAAGCAGCTTAAATTGATTTTCGTCATGCACAACTCTTGCATAGTGCCCTGTAGCGACATAATCTGCACCGAGATCAAGAGCTGTTTGTAAGAACTCACCAAACTTAATCTCACGATTGCACATTACATCGGGGTTTGGTGTGCGCCCATTTCGGTACTCGTCAAGAAAATAAGTAAATACTTTATCAAAATATTGTTTTTCAAAGTTGACAGTGTAGTAGGGAATGCCAATATGTTCACAGACACGGCGGACATCCTCGGCGTCATCTTCTGCTGTACATTGTCCGAATTCATCCGTGTCATCCCAATTCTTCATAAAGATGCCGACTACGTCATAGCCCTGCTGCTTTAATAGCAAAGCTGTCACTGACGAATCGACACCTCCGGACATACCGACAACGACACGTGTCGAAGCTGGAGTTGTTGTCATCATCATCACCGTTGTACCTTTCTTCGTTGAAAATTACCCTTATTGTAACACATGGCCCTTTTATAGCGAAATATACGAATCTTGTCAAGGATATCTATGAATAGATAAGGAGAAAATTGTCCATAACGTGGATAGTTGTGATACGATATACAGGGTGGCATATAGGAATACAATGAATTTATGAAAACAAACATTTAGAGGTGCTTATATGAAGATATCTACAAAAGGGCGTTATGGCCTAACAATTATGATGGAGCTCGGACGAAGCTTTGGTGAGGGGCCGACATCCTTAAAAAGCATCGCGGAGAAGAATCAACTGTCCGAACATTATTTAGAGCAGCTTATTGCACCTTTGCGTAACGCTGGACTTGTTAAAAGTGTTCGTGGCGCATATGGTGGCTATGTATTGTCCCGTGAACCAGAGACGCTAAGCGCTGGTGAAATTATCCGTGTACTTGAAGGGCCTATCTCTCCGGTTGACTTTACGGAAGAGGATGATCCCGCAAAACGAGATTTATGGATACGTATTAGAGATAGCATCGCATCCGTATTGGACTCTACAACATTACACGATCTTATTCAATACAAGGATGAAGGAAGCCAAGACAGCTATATGTTCTACATCTAATATGGCGTGTAGGGGATCATCCAGAGAAGAGACGAGGGACATATATGGAACGAATCTATATGGACCATGCTGCTACAACTCCGTTGCATCCGGCAGTATGGGAAGTAATGTCTGCCAATATGCAAGCGGTGTACGGCAATCCTTCCAGCATCCATGCATTTGGACGTGGGTCCAAGGCGGTTGTGCAGCAAGCAAGGGATAAGATAGCCGAGGAACTAGGCTGTTTGCCGCAAGAGTTAATATTTACTAGCGGAGGCAGTGAGAGCGATAATACAGCATTATTTGGAGCGATGTGGGCGGCGAAGCAGCGAATGGATAAGCAAGGGCAGTCAGGTATGCCACATCTTGTTACCACTGCAATTGAGCATCATGCTGTTCTCCATGCTGCAGAGCATTTGCAGTCGCTTGGATTTGGAGTCACAATTGTCCAACCTGATGAGTATGGGAGGGTGTCAGCCGCTCAGATAGAACAAGCGATTCAGCCTAACACTTGTCTTATCAGTGTGATGTACGGTAATAACGAGGTTGGAACCCTGCAACCGATTGAAGAGATCGGCCATTTAGCTCGTGAACGTGGCATATTAATGCATACCGACGCAGTTCAAGCCTTGGGTATGATAGATATAAAGCTACAGGAGCTCCCTTTAGACTTGGCAAGCTTTACAGCTCATAAGATTAATGGTCCTAAAGGTGTGGGTGTTTTGTATGCAAGGCATGGAAGTGCATGGGAACCGCTAATCTATGGCGGCAATCAAGAGCGTAAGCGTCGAGCTGGAACGGAGAATATAGCGGGTATTGTCGGATTTTGCGAAGCATTAATGCAGGCATCACAACATCGTGAAGCAAAGTTGCAGCAAATACATGAAGTAAGATCTATATTGTTGGAAGGACTGCAGCGTGAATTAGGTGAACGGGTGGTCGTGAATGGACATCCTGACGTCAGGCTTCCACATATTTTAAATGTGAGCTTCTTGGATATACCTACTGAAAAGCTGCTCATGAATTTAGATATGCTTGGTGTTATGGCGGCAAGTGGTTCTGCCTGTACTTCTGGTTCATTGGAAGTATCACATGTGCTACGTGCCATGCAACTTTCGGAGGAAAGACAACAGACTGCTGTTCGATTTAGTTTCGGATTGGGCAATACTATCAATGAAGCGCAGGAAGTTGTCACACGAATTGCAACCATCGTTCACCGTGTCCGTAATAGACAGTAGGGTCTGAGACGAACGGGAAAGAGAACCGAGGGCGATGCAGTGCCTGACGCTCGAAGGAGGCTCTTTCATGAAAGTGCTTGAATTGATAGGACTACCTGTTTATGACATCGCCACAGGCAAGCGTGTATCGAAGATCAAAGATGTTTGGATTACAGATGATTGGCTCATGACACATGTGGAACTAGAAGAACCCACGCGTTTTACACGTGTTAGACACATTATTCCTTGGCATGATATCAAGGCATGCGGTGAAGACGCGATTATGATTGAGAATAGTCTTGCGGTCCGCGAAGCGGAAGCTGTCCATATAGAACGGGCACGCGCTTTTCTTACGGGTCCAGAACGGGTTAAAGATTTGCCGGTCGTAACACAAGAAGGAAATCAACTTGGATGGGTAGCAGATGTTTATTTTCAGCCAAATTTGGGCAATACAATAACAGGACTGGAAATTTCAGACGGATTGCTTGCAGACCTGCTTGAAGGCAGACGGCAGTTGGACGAGGCAAACCGTCATATGCGATTAGGACAAGACACAGTTGTAGTGTCTGATCTGGTTAACCCCACAGGAAGTCACCTTTAAGGTTACTTGGATCGGTATATCAAATCTGTTAATGGACGGAATGGTGAATAATATGTTGCGATGCCCGAACTGCAATTCCAAGGATATAGGCAAGATCGGCTCCCATCAATTTTATTGTTGGGGTTGTTTTATTGAATTAACGGTGAACGGTGATAAGATGAATGTGTATCAGGTAGAAGAAGATGGTACATTAAGCTCACTGGATGATTTGTTTTTTGGTGATGAATGGGGTGTTTCTGCTTATCCGGAGACACAGGCATCATCATAAACGGTCACATTATTGTCGATTAATAGTAAGATTGTTTTAGCGTCTATCTGGGGTGTTTTTGCCCGGATAAGGCGCTTTTTTTGTTGTGATGAGGTTTAAAATAAAAGTGTGACATTGCACATATTGTATGTTTTAAATATTATGCATACTATATATTGTGTTTATAACGAAAGGATGGCGAAAAACATGACATTAGCTCCTATTAAAACTTCACATGACAAACAAAGAACCGTACATATACAATCAAATTCCAGACAACGTAATCAGAACATGGCAATGTTTACAGAGACTGAGCTGGATCTTGTATCTTCGATTGATCGTATATTGGAAGGCTCAGACCGAGACTTGATGCAGGAAAATGCAAATGTGGATGGTCGTTCTCCAATGGGGGTTATGGGGAAAATGGCAAGTGAAAGCTCGAGATGGTACGTCATGCAGCATCTTCTGAGTGACGAGACAAAAGAAGCAATCGCAGCCAATCTATTGTATCCCCATGATCTGGATTTTTATTCGACAGGTACAACAACGTGCTGCCAGGTGCCTTTAGGGAAGCTGCTTAAAGGTGGTTTTAATACTGGGCACGGGCATATGCGGGAACCTCAAGACATTAAGAGTGCCTTGGCACTGGCTTCTATCATACTTCAAGCCAATCAGAATCAGCAGCATGGAGGTCAAGCGTATCCTTTATTTGATTACGACCTTGCTCCATACATTATGCGAACACACGTTAGACATATAAAGTATTTAAATACGCTTCCGTTCCAAACGGGGTTTGATATTGATCAGGAGGCGTGGCAGTTAACGGAACGAGATACGTATCAAGCTTGTGAGGCATTTATTCATAACGCCAACTCCATGCATTCTCGTGGTGGCGGGCAAGTTCCTTTTATTTCGATTAATTACGGGACTGATACAAGTCGTGCAGGCAGGATGCTAGTACGGCAACTGCTGCTTGCTACGCAAGCAGGTTTAGGGAGGGGAGAAACGCCGATATTCCCGATTCAAATTTTTAAAGTGAAGTCGGGTGTTAATTTCCAACCGAATGATCCGAACTATGATCTGTATGAGCTTGCATTGGAAACGACAGCTCAACGCTTATTTCCCAACTTTGCGTTCTTAGACGCGCCGTTTAACGCCCAGTATCAGGATGGTACTCCCGAGAGTGAGGCTTGCTATATGGGATGCCGCACACGTGTGATGGGGAATGTAAATGGTCAAGAAACAGCTATAGGCAGAGGTAACCTTTCTTTTACATCTATTAATCTTGTGCGTATAAGCTTGATGTCGAATAGTATAACTGAATTTATGAATCACTTGGACGAGTTGATTGATATTGCTGAACGACAGCTTTTGGATCGTCTACACTACCAAGGTGAAAAGCTGGCAGAAGACTTTACCTTCTTGATGCAACAAGGGGTGTGGCGAGGAAGTGATGAACTTGCTCCACGTGACAAGCTTCATGAAATATTAAAACAAGGGACGCTTAGCATCGGTTTTATCGGACTTGCTGAAGCCCTCGTCCAATTAACGGGTACACATCATGGTGAATCAGAGGAATCACGTCAGTTGGGAATGCGCATTGTTCATCATATGCGGCAACGTATGGATGAGGCTATTCTGCGCACGGGATACAATTTTTCATTGATAGCCACACCTGCTGAAGGTCTGTCTGGGAAATTTACACGCAAAGATCGTCTAGATTACGGTCTAATTCCTGGAATTACAGATCGTGATTATTATACGAACTCGTTTCATGTTCCTGTTTATTATGCAATGAAGGCGTATGACAAGATCGCTATTGAAGGGCCTTTTCACGAGTTGTGTAATGCAGGCCATATCACTTACGTTGAACTCGACGGAAGTGCACGTGCAAATCCGAAAGCCTTAGATAAGCTGGTACGAGCAATGGCTGAAAACGGTGTAGGGTATGGTTCAATTAACCACCCAATTGACCGTTGCCGATCCTGTGGTCATCAAGCCATCATTGAAATGGATTGCCCAGTATGTGGTGCGCCAGATTATGATATTGAACGAATACGCCGTATTACTGGGTATTTGGTTGGAGATATGAATAAATGGAATTCTGCCAAACGTGCTGAGGAATCGGAGCGGGTGAAGCACAGATGAGCTTATATGTGATGAATATTATTCATGACAGTGTCGTGGACGGAGAAGGATTAAGGTCTGTAGTATTTTTTAGTGGCTGTCCCCACCAATGTCTAGGATGTCATAATCCTCAATCATGGGCCTTAAGGGGAGGGACCCCTATGTCTGTTGACGAAATAGCCGATGAATTACTTTCTAACCCTATTACAGACGTAACTTTATCTGGAGGAGAGCTGTTTGTACAGGCTAAGGAAGTGAAGCTGTTGGCACGGAAGCTGCGGGCGGCAGGTAAGCATATTTGGGCGTATACTGGGTATACCCTTGAACAGCTGCAAGTATCAAGCCGTGATAAAATTGAATTGCTTCGTGAGATTGATGTGCTTGTGGATGGCCCGTTTGAACTTGAGAATAAGCGGCCAGGACTTATGTATAGAGGCAGCGACAACCAACGCATCTGGCAGATGAAGAATGGGGAACCAATCGGGTTAATTTTTCCCTAGTCTACATATACTCTACTGTATGAGCATGTCCGAAGCGGGGTGTGAAAGCGCAGTGGAGCGATTATGGAAAAATAAATTGTTTGTCAGCGGTATATATGTGCTACTTGGTCTTATCATCTTATATATGCTCTATTTGTTAAGACCAATGATCGGGGAAGTTTATGACTTTCTGAAGGCGATACTTGCGCCTTTCTTTCTGGCGATGATTATAGCATATGTGTTAAATCCGGTTGTTACACTGTTAAATGAACGCAAAGTGCCACGTACGATGGCTGTACTGCTTATATATGCGGTGTTTATTATTTCAGTGACCGTTATTCTCATGAATGTTATTCCGATGCTGTTGAAGCAGCTGGAAGAATTAAATACCCAGATGCCTCATATTAATGCCAAGGCTGAAAACTTAATGAACGGCTTGAATCGTTCATCGCTTCTTCCACCGTCCGTGCGTTCGGGAGTTAACACTTGGATGTACGCACTGGAGGAGAGATTGGCTAAGGGGATATCTGAATTTATGGATAACATTGGCGCTACGCTAAACATGCTTTTTATAGCGCTGATTGTACCTTTCCTAATTTTTTATATATTAAAGGATTTTGATGTGTTTGAGCGAACAGTTATCGCTTATGTACCAAAAAGCCATCGGAAGCACATGGTAATGATGTTTAAGGATATTGATACAGCGCTTGGAAACTATATACGAGGACAATTTATCGTATGTGTCATTATTGGTGTGCTAGCATATATCGGTTATCTGATTATAGGAATGCCGTACGCTCTGCTGTTGGCGCTATTTGTTGCGATATTTAACATTATTCCATATTTAGGGCCATATTTTGGCGCTGCTCCAGCGCTAATTGCGGCATCCACGATATCTATCAAGATGATGATTATGGTTGCTGTTGTAAACACCATATGTCAAATCCTTGAAGGAAATATTATTTCACCACAGGTTGTTGGACGTACACTGCATATGCACCCATTGGCTATTATATTTGCGTTGCTGGTGGGGGGTGAGGTAGCGGGAGTAGCAGGATTAATATTGGCGGTTCCGTTCTTTGCTGCTTTGAAGGTAGTGCTCCAACATGTGTTTACTTATTATGTGAGGCGAAAGACGACATAGAGTTATGGAAGAAGCTCTGATGATTACAATCAGGGCTTTTTCTGTTGTGATCTTCATAAGGGCAACAAGTTATTTACTAGGATTGGATACCCGAATCGTACTCTTTCGTGCATTTTCCAGATAGAAGTGTTTCGTTTAGTGTTCTTAGTTCCACTATCCCAGTTGCTCAGGAATTTATTGACGGCTTCACTTCTAGATCAGGGAGTATATCTATGATAGCGAATGCTACAATAGAGCTATAAAATGATGTTCTAACCAAGGTAAACACAGATTGAACTAACAGAACTGCACTAACAAAGCTGAACCAGCAGAGTTGAGGTACAGAGTTGAACTAGCAGAACTGCACTAACAAAGCTGAACCAACAGAATTGAAGTACAGAGTTGAACTAGCGGAAAAGCTCTAACAAAGCTGAACCAACAGAGTTGAGGTACAGAGTTGAACTAGCAGAACTGCACTAACAAAGCTGAACCAACAGAGTTGAAGTACAGAGTTGAACTAACAAAACTGCACTAACAAAGCTGAACCAGCAGAGTTGAGGTACAGAGTTGAACTACCAAAACTGCTCTACCAGAACTGAGCTAAATGAACTGAACTAACAGAACTGAACGAACAAACTGAGCTAAAAGAGCTGAACTAACAGAACAGATCAAACAAATCTGAATGAAAATTGATCCAACAGGGTCGAATCATACAACAACTGATCAAACAAAATTGAATGAACTAAGTTACTCAAAAGAACTGCTGACAGAACTGCTTATAGGAGTTACTCTAACCACGGATCCAACAGAGAATATCTGAAAACGTGTAAGCACAAAACTAACTGTTCGGGCTAGCTATAGATTATATTGAAATGCTGTTAAAATCTGACTTAATAAACTTGGCAACACAGATTAGAAAGGTGTCTCCAGGTGGAAATATTCTGAGCTTCGATGTTCAAACGGTAGCAATACTCATCTAGGTACATTTGCAGATGTAATACACCAACACCATGAAAAGTGTTGTTAAGCCAAGTTGACATCTGCTTAGCTAAGTTCTGAATGGGAACGGCTTGAGCGCGCTGATCGTAAGATGTAAATGGAATCAATCGGCTCTTATTGGGTGAAGAGTGCTGAGTGTTGAACTGCTCATAAGCAAAGGGCTGTAACCGCCTCCCTGTGATCAATTCGCGATACACTAACTTCATTTTGACCATGCGGCTATGCTGATCTGATGGATGACTGATGGCAGTAATAAAGGGATGCTGCTCAGAGGAAATGGTAGTGCTGGATAAATACCGATGTGAATGGCCATATAAGGTGAGCGCAGCATCTATGTGTCCGTCCAGAGTAGATTGGGCGTCATAATTGGAAATCACACGTCTAATCTTGTGTAATATAGACCACGCGGTTTTGTAAGTCACTTGGATGAGTGAGCTTAACTGTACAGCATTAATGCCTTTATCGTTGCGGGAAACGAACCAGATAGCAGTAAACCACTTGCGCAAGGTTGTTCTGCTGCGCTCCATAACTGTTGATACGGTGAGAGAAGTCTGATGAGAACATAATTGACATTCATAAAGAGGGATTCGCCGCGAGCGAATGGTGTAACAACGTGTATGCTGACAATTCGGACAAGAATAACCATCAGGCCATTTCTGATGAAATAAGTACTGAATGCAAGTATCTTCACTATGAAAGTGCTGTTGGAAATGCTCTAATGAAGCATATGTATGAAGTGCCTTCAACTGAATGCCGCCTCCTTGCCAAAAAAAGAAATAATAATAGGAACTAGTGTTCCCTTTTATTATAGAGAACATACGTTCTTTTGTCCAGTGATAAGTTAGATTATTCCTAATAAGATGTCTTGCCAATCAACTCTCCAATAGCAGGCACTGTTTGGTGGGGAAACAGAACATGCCCGATGGAATCTTTAATGATGAAAAACAGAGTGTATAAGTCCTAGTGGGATTTTCTGAGTCAACGGGATAGTGCTGCTAAGGAATACAAAAGAGAAGGTCTGTTGATGTTGAGAAGAAATAAAATATACATTTTGCACAATACTTGTACTAATACATATATACATAATACTTAATAAGTAAATAATGATACTGATATATAAAACATCAATAGTAATTATTTTATATTCATCACTTGACCTTTACACAGCGTAAACCTTTATGCTCATTATGTTCAAACCGTGATCATGATGAGGGGGAAGAGGAAGTGGCAGAGCATGATTATATTTATAAATTTGATGCAGCTCAATATGACGAAATGATTTCTAAGCAGCCAGAGGTAGGTTCGTTTATTCGTGAAATTAGATCATATGCAGGTCTTGATGTGATTGATGTAGGAGCAGGTACAGGAAGATTGACGACGGTGTTGGCACCTGAAGCGAAGTCAATTGTGGCGCTTGATGCTTCTGAAGCCATGCTGCAAATTACATCAGCTAAACTGAGCGAATCAGGATTGTCCAACTGGCGTGTTGTACAATCGGATTACTTATCGATCCCACTTGAGGCTAATAGCGCTGATCTTGTCGTAGCAGGTTGGAGTCTATGTTATATTGTGAATTCTAGCTGTTTAACGAGTCCTTGGGAGGACAGCCTGCAGCAGGTGATGAAAGAACTACGGCGTGTCGTGCGTCCAGGAGGTACGGTAATAATTATGGAAACGATGGGTACAGGCAAAGAAGTACCTTCTCCGCCTACATTTTTGACAGCTTATTATGAGCAGTTAGTAGGGAAGTATGGTTTCTCCCATAAATGGATACGATTAGACTATGAATTTGAGAATGCGGTACAGGCAGAGCAGCTTGTACGATGGTTTTTTGGGGATGCATTGGCAGATGAGATTGCGAAGAAACAATTAAAACAAGTGCCCGAATGCGCGGGCATTTGGTGGTTGACCCTTCCTAATTGACAATACTCATATGCTGTTAAATATATGTATATTGTAATGGCTTACATATGCTGCTAACAACATGGCGTGAAAGTACTCGAAAAGTGCACAGAATATTTGACAAGCTAATGTGATTGGATATACTATTATTTTGAATACAACATGCAAAATCGTTGAAGAAACCGAGTAGGCAGCAGCCCTGAGATCAGAGAGAGGATTCCTAAGCAGTAAATACGTATCAATACGTATCTAGGCGTGCGAGCAAGTGGAACGTCTTCAACTGCCAGGCTGAGAGAATCCTTGCCATGAAGAGCAGCCGAAGGCTAGTTTCGGAGAGTGAATGGACTTCACCGGGTCGTTCCGTTATTAACGCTGAGGCGATCGCTAATTATTCTCCTGTCAGATTCGATGTGGGGGACCTTACTGCATTGACAGGAAGAGACACACCGTTCATGGTGAGTTGCAGCGATAACCAGGGTGGTACCGCGATTACACATCGTCCCTGTATATACAGGGGCGTTTTTTATTTTTTGCTCACATAGGAGGAATCCCAAATGAAAGCTAGTGAAATTCGTGCTAAATGGTTAGCGTTTTTTGAAAGTAAGGGACATCATGTTGAACCAAGTGCGTCGCTTGTTCCCCATAATGATCCTTCCTTGCTCTGGATTAATGCCGGAATGGCTCCGTTGAAGCCTTATTTTGACGGACGTGTTAAACCGGATAATCCTCGGATTGCGAATTCACAGAAGTGCATCCGTACCAATGATATCGAAAATGTGGGCAAGACAAGACGTCACCATACATTTTTCGAGATGCTGGGAAATTTCTCAATTGGTGATTACTTTAAAGAAGAGGTTATTACATGGGCATGGGAATTTTTAACGAGCAAAGAATGGATCGGATTTGATCCAAGTCTGTTGTATGTAACTGTACATCCTGATGATGAAGAAGCATACCGCCTTTGGAATGAGAAGATTGGCGTTCCCGCTGATCATATCGTAAAAACAGAGGATAATTTCTGGGATATCGGTGAAGGCCCATGTGGACCTTGTACAGAAATTTTCTATGATCGTGGAGAGTCGTATGGTGATCCTAACGACCCTGAGAATTATCCGAGCGGTGAGAACGAACGCTATCTGGAAGTGTGGAATTTAGTATTCTCGCAATATAATCATAATAAAGATGGAAGTTATACACCGCTTCCGAACAAAAATATAGATACAGGTGCGGGCTTGGAGCGCTTCGCCTCGATTTTGCAAAATGTAGAATCGAACTTTGATACCGATCTTTTTATGCCGATAATTGAAGAAACAAGCCGAATTGCAGGTATTCCATACAAATCAAATCCAGAACTGGACGTTGCGTTTAAAGTTATCGCGGATCATGTTCGTACGGTTGTATTTGCAGTAGGAGATGGCGTGCTGCCGTCTAATGAAGGACGTGGGTATGTTATTCGCCGTTTACTTCGCCGCGCAGTGCGATATGGTAAAATGCTTGGCGTAGAGCGTCCATTTATGGTAGAACTCGTAAAAACGGTTGGCGATGTGATGGGTGTATACTACCCTGAAGTCGTTGAAAAACGTGAATTTATCGAGAAAGTGATTAAAAATGAAGAAGAACGTTTTCATGAGACGTTAACAGATGGTCTAGCGATTTTGTCAGAGATGGCTGCTGCGGCGAAGAAAGAAGGCCGCTCCCAAATTAGTGGACCGGAAGCGTTTAAATTGTATGATACGTATGGTTTCCCATTTGATCTGACGGAAGACTATGCAAGTGAGCATGGCCTGACCGTAGACCGTGAGGGTTTTGATGCTTCGATGCAGGAGCAGCGTGACCGTGCTCGTGCAGCTCGACAAGAGTCGGAGAGCATGAAGGTGCAAGGCGGACCGTTGGCAGAATTTACGACTAAAAGTGAGTTTGTTGGATACAATGAGTTGGTGACCAATGCCAATGTATTGGCCATCATTTTGGATGATGAGTTAGTTGAGGAAGCTGCTGCTGGTGCAACGGTTCAGGTCATTCTAGACCGCACTCCTTTTTATGCGGAAAGCGGTGGACAAGTAAGTGACAACGGCACATTAACGGCGTCCGATTTAAAGACGGTCGTGACGGGTGTGAAGAAAGCGCCTCATGGGCAGCATGTTCACATGGTTAAAGTAGAAGCAGGGACGCTCCGTTCGGGCAGCACCCTTGAAGCTGCTGTAGATCGTTCTGAGCGCGAGGAACTCATCAAGAACCATACGGCAACTCATTTGCTGCACCGTGCGTTGAAAGACGTCCTGGGAGAACATGTTAACCAAGCGGGTTCTCTCGTAGAGTCTGAGCGCTTGCGTTTTGACTTTACACAGCTTGGCAGCATACAACCAGAGGAATTGGCGGAGATTGAGCGCCGTGTAAATGAGCAGATCTGGAAAGGTACGCCTGTCGTTATTGAGCAAAAGTCTATTGACGATGCTAAGGCGATGGGAGCGATGGCTCTCTTCGGCGAGAAATACGGCGATGTGGTGCGTGTCGTGCAAGTAGGTCGATATAGTATTGAACTTTGCGGCGGATGTCATGTGTCCAATACATCCGAGATTGGACTGTTCAAATTGATTAGCGAAAGCGGAATCGGTTCTGGCGTAAGAAGAATTGAAGCCGTTACCGGTCGTCATGCGTATGAATATATGGAGCAGCAATTAGATGTGCTCAAGCAAGCGGCAGGACTATTGAAATCCAACATCAATGATGTACCTAAACGCGTGGAAGCGATGTTTGCACGCGAGAAAGAATTGGCACGCGAGAATGAATCTTTGAATGCCAAACTGTCAAGTATTGAAGCAGGCCAATTGACGGATCAGATTCGCACAATTGCTGGTGTCTCTGTATTGACAGCAGCTGTTAATGCTAATAGCATGGATGCGCTGCGGACAACAGCAGATGAATTAAAGTCCAAGCTTCCTAGTGCAATCGTGGTATTAGGCGCAGTTCATGAAGACAAAGTTAACTTTGTTGTGTCAGTAGCGCCTGAGTTAGTGAAGCAAGGGTTTCACGCTGGCAAAATGATTAAAGAAATTGCTGCAGTCGCTGGCGGAGGCGGGGGCGGTCGACCGGACATGGCGCAAGCTGGTGGCAAGAACGCTGATAAGCTGCAGGATGCATTAGCGCTTGTGGAACAGCTTGTCAGCAGTCAAGCGGGCGTTTAAGTCCGAAATTGATTACCTAAAGCTGCGGCGATGGACTATACCTGACATATGTTGATGGACGCAGGTGTAGTCCAGGTTTCATCAATTTGCCACAAACTGTTTTTAAAGAAACAAGGTTTAGATGGAATATTTTCTTGTTTATTGGGGTATGTGTTATGATAAGAGTAAAGCGAGGTGTCGACGATGAATTCAATGGATAAGACGATGAAGTTTAATGTCAAAGCGGATGAGCAGGAAGTATCTAGTCAAGACATCTTGTTGTCAGTGTATGATGCGCTGCAAGAGAAGGAATACAACCCCATCAACCAAATCGTCGGTTACCTGCTGTCTGGAGATCCCGCTTATATTCCACGTCATAATAACGCTCGAAGTCTTGTGCGCAAGAAAGAGCGGGATGAGTTGATTGAGGAATTGGTTCGTTTTTATTTGAACCATCATCGCTAGACCGGCTGGTTGTTTGCCGGAATGCTGGTATTCACTGGCAAACATGAGTTGTAGGAGACAAAGATGAGGATTCTTGGTTTGGATTATGGGGATCGCAAAATCGGTGTAGCCGTAAGCGATGCCTTCGGTTGGACTGCACAAGGACTAGAAGTTATCGTACGTCGGAATGACGAAGATGATATGCGTCGTCTGGAAACCCTTGTGAAGGAACATGAGGTAGAGGAAATTGTCCTTGGCCTGCCGAAAAATATGAATGGCTCGATCGGCCCGCGTGGCGAGATCAGTATGTCATTCGCCGAGACGTTAAAGCAGTCGTTTGGCTTGCCCGTTCACCTATGGGATGAGCGCTTAAGCACCGTGTCAGCGGAACGAACATTAATTGAAGCTGATGTAAGTCGCAAGAAGCGCAGACAAGTTGTCGATAAGATGGCAGCTACAATCATTTTACAAACATATCTCGACTATCAATCTAGAAGGTGAGGGGTTTAGAACATGACACAGGACAAACATGAACATGAAGAACCAGAAATCATTTATATCCCGGATGATGAGGGAAATGAAGAAGAATTTGAAGTCATCATGAAATTTGAGGTTGATGGTTCTGACAATAAGTACATGATGGTTGTGCCCGTGGACGCTGCGGACGAAGAGGCGGATGAAGTATACGCTTTCCGTTACGAAGAAGACGGCGAAGATTTGAAGCTCTTCATTATCGAAGATGAAGAAGAGTGGAATATCGTAGAAGAGACATTTAATACGTTAGTGGACAACGAAGAGGAGAATTAACGGTGAGCGAACAGCATGAGGTTACACTTATTGATCGTTTGTCGCAAACATACGGAAATTCGTTAGAGATGACAGATGAATCCGGCAAGAGCCGTGTATTTGATTTGTTAGCAGAATTTGAGATGAGCGATAAAGCGTACGCTGTTGTTCAAGCAGTGGACGGCGACGAGGATGCTGATGTACTTCGTATTACAGAAGATGCAGCAGGCGGTTGGCAGCTGGAAACGATCGAGAGCGACGAGGAATGGGAAGATGCTATGGAGCAATTTGACGAGCTTGCCTATTCCGAAGAGCTTGACGGATAACAGCTGTCTCTGTACAATTCAATAACTTACAAAAGAGAGCGGCAGCAACCGCTCTTTTTTCCATGTGGGAGAGTGATGTCATGAGGAAAGGGATTAAAGTTACACTTGTGGTCTTCATTTTGTTAATGCTTCTTGCAGGAGGAGGCGTATGGTACGTTTGGAACGGCATGCAGCCAACTGCTAAGCAGGATACAGATGTTCAGGTTTTGATTGAACGCGGATCAGGCACGGGTGCCATTGCTGAACAGTTAGAGAAAAACGGAATCATTAAGAACGCTGCATTATTTAAAGTGTATTTGAAAATGAACGGTGAAGGCTCAAAGTTTATGGCAGGGAAATATGTATTTCGGCCAGGTGTTGACTATGATGCTATCATCGCAAGCTTAAATAGTGGTGACGTCGTTAAAGAAGAAATGGTTCGTTTTACGATTCCAGAGGGCTACACAGTAGAACAGATTGCTTCGGAGCTAAGCAGCAAAGGAATCGTTGAACAGTCTGCTTTTATGAAGGCAATAGATGATGCGGCAGCTGACGTTGAGGGACTGCCTTTCCAAATCAAGCTCCCAAAGGATACAAATATCAAGCATTCACTTGAAGGCTATTTGTTCCCGGAAACTTACGAGATGAAAAAAGGAAGCTCTGCTCAAGAAATTGTAGACCGTATGCTTCAGGAGACGGAGAAAAAGATTGCGCAACTGGCCAACTGGGAAGCTGATCTGAAGAAGAAAGGGTTAACGCTTCATGAATTGCTCACTGTGGCTTCTCTCGTGGAACGTGAGGTCGTCGTGGATGAAGAAAGGCCGATCGTTGCGGGTGTTATTTATAATCGCATTTTCACGGAGAAAATGCCTCTCCAGATTGATGCTACCGTTCAATACGCGCTGGACAAGCCAAAGGAGCGGCTGTTTTATAAGGATTTAGAAATTGACAGTCCCTATAACACCTATAAAATAGATGGGCTGCCGCCAGGTCCTATTGCAAGTCCGAGCATCGCTTCGATTGAAGCGGCGCTTCATCCAGAGACAACTGATTTTCTCTATTATGTAACGAAAAAGGACGGAACGCAGTCTCATTTATTTGCAAAGACTTATGCAGAACATCTGCGTAACATCGAGAAAAGTAAACAGTAAAGTGGTGAGTATGATGACAACAAAACCTGAACTGCTGATAACTGCAGGCTCGCTGGAGGAAGTTGAACGATTTCTTAAGGCTGGCGCAACGGCGGTTATTGTTGGTGAATCGATATATGGCATGCGTATGCCAGGTCAGATGACACTTGCTGATATTGAATTGGCTATGCCAATCGTACGTAAGTATCATGCCAAATTGTACGTTGCTGTGAACAATATTTTGCATAATGATGCCTTAAAAGACCTTCCCGCATACCTGACAGCCATTGAACGTATTGGAGTTGATGCGGTTATTTATGGTGATCCTGCCGTATTGATGACGATAAGGAGCTCAGCACCAAGCTTAAGGCTGCACTGGAATGCAGAGATGACATCTACGAATTATGCGACGGCCCGTTATTGGCAAAAACGTGGTTCCAGCCGTATCGTATTGGCTCGCGAACTGAATATGGAACAAGTGCAGGAAATGAAACGGTATCTTCCAGACATGGAAGTAGAAGTTCAGGTGCACGGCATGACCAATATTTATCATTCGAAACGCCATCTTGTTCAGCACTATTTACGCCATATCGGTCAGGAAGAAGAGACAGCAAAAGTTGGACGGGATCGTAAATTGTTCCTTATTGAGCAAGAGCGTCAGGAGGAGAAATTCCCTGTCTATGAGGATGAGAACGGGACTCATATTATGAGTTCTGATGATATGTGCATCCTTGAGGATCTGAAGCTGCTGTTGGATGCAGGACTGGACAGCTTCAAAATCGAAGGCTTATTTAAATCGGCTGCTTACAATGAAGAGGTCATTCGTGTGTACCGCGAAGCAATTGATGCATACGCGGCAGACCCAACAGGATATGAGTTCCGTCCAGAATGGATGGAGCGTATTCGTCTTGTACAAGATCCTGAGCGGGAGCTGTCGTTTGGCTTTTTCTATAAAGAACAGATGTATTAAGAGGGGGGCGTGAAGCAGATGACAACCACAACCAACACTAGAATACGTAAATATAACGGCAAACGAAATCGTCTTGACAAGCCTGAGCTGCTCGCACCCGCCGGTAACTTGGAAAAACTGAAATTTGCGGTTCACTACGGAGCAGATGCCGTATATATCGGCGGCCAGAAATATGGCCTGCGTTCAAATGCAGATAACTTTACGTTTGAGGAAATGCGTGAAGGCGTAGAATTTGCTAAAAAATATGGAGCTAAAGTATTCGTAGCCACGAACATCTATGCTCATAATGAAGATATCGAAGGTATTGAAGCTTACTTGCTTCAACTGCAAGAAGCCGGTATTGCTGCGATTATCGTAGCGGACCCTGTCATCATTGAGACAGCACAGCGTGTCGCCCCGCTCCTTGAAGTTCACGTCAGTACGCAGCAATCAATTGCGAACTGGCAGACAGTGCAGTTCTGGAAAGAAGAAGGCGCGCCACGTGTCGTGCTGGCACGTGAGACGAGTATGGACGAGATCGCAGAGATGAAGGCGCACGTAGATGTCGAGATCGAAGCCTTTATTCATGGTGCGATGTGTTCGTCGTATTCAGGCCGCTGTACACTGTCTAACCACTTCACGGACCGTGACTCGAATCGAGGCGGATGCTGTCAGTCCTGCCGTTGGAAGTATGATCTGTTCGAGGATGATCGACCTGACCTGACACAGTTAGTCAGTGAAGAGGAGGCAGCTCAGGAGCCTGCCTTGCAGCCATTTAAGCTAGGAGTTACGCAACTTCCGTTGTTCCAGGAAGAACAGAACCAATTTACAATGAGCTCGAAAGATTTATGTATGATTGGGCATCTTCCGGATTTGGTTGACGTAGGGGTGGACAGCTTCAAGGTAGAAGGTCGCATGAAGTCTATTCATTACGTGGCTACTGTTGTAAATGTGTACAGACAAGCGATTGATTCGTATATGGCAGACCCTGATCATTATCAATTGAAGCCTGAGTGGATTGATGAAATGAACAAGGCAGCAAACCGGCCTGTCAATACAGGATTTTTCTATGAAGAACCGGATCATGAAGACCATATTTACGAACCAGAAGAAAAGGCTGCACCGTATGATTTTGCTGGATTAGTAGTTGATTATGATGCCGATACTGGAATGGCTACCATTCAGCAGCGCAATCATTTTAAGCCAGGGGCAGAGATTGAATTTTTTGGTCCTAACGGAACTTTCTTTAAACAGACGGTGGGACATATCTGGGATACGGATGGCAACGAGCTTGATGCAGCCAGACATCCATTGCAGCTTATTCGCATGAAAGTGGAACAGCCTGTTCATTATTTTGACATGATGCGTAAGAAAAACAGATAAACAAAGAAGTCAGCGCTGACCAACGTAGCATAGATATTTGCACATCGTATAGATGTTTTTCCCCTTGCCTTATAGGCGAGGGGTTTTTAGTATAAAGTCATACCTTTTTCCAAAATATGATTTTTAATTGCTGAAAAGAAAGTATAAGCGTATAAAAGGATTTAAAATAAGGTTTGTCGAACTATATACCTAGGCCTAATGACATAAGTTTTTAAATATTTATACATATAGGGTGGTGTGTGGCAATGAATTGGAGAAAGAGAAAAGAGACAACTGTAACTCCATCTAACGGTGTCCCGCAGCAACCGCCAGCGCAAGCTGCAAGAAGTCCGTTCCATTCGGTGGGAATGAAGTTATTTGCACTGTTCCTCGTCAGTATAACGGTTCTTGTAGGGGGAATTGGGGGATTCTCCTATGACCGCTCGCAAGCAACGATTCAAGAGCAGGTATCCTTATCTCAAGTTCAAACGGTGCAGCAAGCAGGGGAAAAGTTGGATCTCGTATTCCAGAACAACATGGAGTTAACCAATCAGATTTTATTTGACCAGGATACGCAGAAATTGCTAACAGAAGCGTATAACACCAAAGAGAGTAATCAGTATGAATTATTTCAAATCTCGAAAGAAATCGAAAATAAGCTGCGTTCTTACGTTTTTGCGAACAATGCATTATTTGGTATTTATTTGATTCCAATTGATAAGGAACATGCTACGATCTATTCTTCAGGTGTATCCACTACAGCAATGGCAGATGAACGCAACAAGCCATGGTTTGATGCAACTCTTAAACTCGCAGGCAACGTCAACTGGATTCCGTCGTCTGAGCGCGGATTATCTGGCCAAAGTCCGAAAGAAACATATGCACTGACCAGAGTGG
Source organism: Paenibacillus sp. ACRRX (assembly GCF_022346885.1). Taxonomy (GTDB): domain Bacteria; phylum Bacillota; class Bacilli; order Paenibacillales; family Paenibacillaceae; genus Paenibacillus_B. The sequence goes on along the minus strand of NZ_JAKRNK010000010.1, from coordinate 98,906 downwards.
TTAAGAATATTAATACGAGTCAGTCCATGTATGTGATGGTCATGGAAGTATATGTACAGACTTTGCAAGAACAGTTGAAATGGGATAATGGTAGTGGAGGATTTGCTCAGATTGTGGATAGGGCAGGAAAAGTTGTTCTTGCTAACGATCTCAAGTTAATCGGTCAAGAGCCGCAACTTCGTCTAGATGTCGCGGGAGACAAGAAGGTTGATTACCGGATTGTGTCTAACACCTCAGGGGAAGAGCAGCTTGGCACCTATTATGTCTCCTCTGTTACGGGGTGGACGATAAATGGATTTACACCTATGGGGGAACTGCTTAAGGGTACGGCCTCTATTCGTAATGTGACGATAATCTCAATCGTTATTGCAATCATTGTGGCCCTATTACTGGGTTGGTACGTAATGAGGCGTATTGGCAAGCCGCTGCAACAGCTGCGTGATCTGATGGAAGAAGGGGCTCAGGGTAAGTTGGGCCTTCAGATGACTCATCGCTCAAAGGACGAGATCGGACAATTATCGATCAGTTTTAATACAATGATGTCACGTATTTCGGAGCTTGTGCAGCGTACAGAAGAATCTGCACAAGCAGTGTTGGTCACAGCTTCGCGTTTAGGGGAAGCCTCGCGCTTGACTGCGAGCTCGGCGAAGGAGATCGCAGTTGCAACCGAAGAGATTGCGAACGGCGCGACAAGCCTAGCAGTTGAAGCTGAGCGCAGCAACCATTGGACAGAGAGTACTTCACAGAAAATGTTGAACGTTATTGAAATGAACGTGGATATGTATTCTGCCGCAACAGAGGTTCAAGCCGCGAGCCAACGCGGTACACACTATATGGTTGAACTTAACCATAAGACGGGGACGACCGAGACGATGATTCGCTCGCTTGTTTCTAAAGTGGATGCGTTGAAGGAAAGCACACTCTCGGTCCGTAAAATTCTTGAGTTGTTAACACAAATGACCAAACAGACGAACATCCTGTCACTAAATGCAGCCATTGAAGCGGCGCGTGCCGGTGCGGCAGGTAAGGGCTTTATGGTGGTAGCAGACGAAATACGCAGTCTCGCGGACCAATCTAAACAGTCGATAGAGGTGGTCGGACAGATTCTGGAGAGCATCCAGAAGGAAGTGAATGAGACTGTGGTGATGCTTGGTGATGCATATCCAATATTTAAGGAGCAATTAGAAGCCGTGAAGGAAGCAGACCATATTTTCCATACAGTGGAGGATCAGATGGTTCAGTTATTTACGAAGCTCGATTATGCAACTGCCGGCGTGAATGAACTGGATGAATCCCAGCGTGTGCTGACAGAAGCGATGTCTAATGTAAGTGCAGTAGCGGAAGAAGCATCTGCAACCTCAGAAGAGGTGGCATCGTTAAGCAATGAGCAGATGACCGTCTCTGCAAGACTGGTGGATCTTTCAACTGAGCTGGAGCAGGTGTCCGATCAATTGAAGCGGCAATTGGATCAGTTTACGATGGAATCATGAGACGATATATTTACTATTAATAAATATAATAATCTGGTAAAAGCATTCCTCCATGTGGGGAGTGCTTTTTTTGTTGGAGCGCAGTAGATTTTTATCCTGCAAATGGTGGGGGCGAGTCTAGATGATTAACATAAAGATGATTAAAAGCGAATCAAGGCGACGATACTACTAAGTGAGTAATTGTTTCCAATAATAGAGCAGGGATGTGATAGATATGCGGCTTAAGGCAGAATCACAGAGATGGAAACGAATCAGTGTGGTCACCCTGCTGATTTCTGGCGTATTACTTCTTTATAGTCTGCGATTAGCTTGGCTGCAATTTATCGGTCCCAATAGGCCACTACCACATGACCCACATACTCTTATGACCCAGTCTGTTATTCAGCGTGAGAGGGGAATAGTGCTTGATGATGGCAGAGGGCGCATTGTAGACCGTAATGGGGTGATAATTACGGGGCGCCCTACACATGCACTAATCTTGTTCCCGCTCAAGGCAGAGTCTTTGTCCATAGGTGCAGTACATACGCTTGCCCAAATGTTAAAAATAGAAGAATCAGATTTTGCTGAACGGTGGTCGAATACAACTGAACCTATTATATGGAAAGATCCTAAAGACACCAAACACCCCTATCCAATAAGCGCAGAGGAACAAAAAATGATTACCCGACAAAATTGGAACGGAGTGCGTGTTCTTCCTTACGTAGAGCCCTATCCTTGGCATGAGCAAACACCGCATTGGATAGGATATACAAGCGAAGCAGCGCGTCCAAGTGGAGCAACATTTACTAAAGGTTCGCAACCTGCATGGGACTATGTAAAGCGGAAGGGCACGGCTGGTCTCGAACGATCGTTAGAGCCGCTGCTAGCTGGTCTCGGACCTGTAACGTACGTCCATTATATGGATGCTGCAAGCAGGCCGCTGCATGGACTGGATATAAGGGTCCGCAAACCAAGCAATCCTTACTATCCGTTGCAAGTGGTGACAACAGTCGAGATGGGGCTTCAGCGATCCATACAGAACATCATGCTGCAGCGAGGAATCACAAAAGGCGCGGCAGTGGTGCTTGATGTTAAGACGCGAGATGTAGTGGCAATGGTGTCCTTGCCCAGTTATGATCCAAACCATATATATCCCGCAGGAGAGCAATGGAACAATCAAGCGATCCAGGCCATTTCACCAGGTTCTGTGTTCAAACTTGTCGTAGCGGCAGCAGCACTTGAAGAAGGTATAACGGATCTGCATGAACAATTTCATTGTGATGGTACTTATCCTAAATACGGGCTGTCATGCTGGAAACATGAGGGGCATGGCACACTTACGCTGGCGGAAGCTGTTGCAGATTCGTGCAACGTTGTCTTTGCCGAATTAGGCGAAAGATTACAAGGCAAACAGATTCAACGATATGCAGAGAAGCTAGGCTTGATAGACCCCGTTGGAATGCGGTCGAGTGACGTCTTGGGACACGAACCGTTGAAGCAATTTGAAGGTGAGCAGCCTGGTCGCGTATTTGTGAAACAAGCGGGAGGTGTATATAAGACAGATGGCGGCATTCGGGCGCAGACAGGAATCGGTCAGCGTGATGTTAGAATAACGCCGTTGGCTGCCGCTAACATGATGGTCACCTTGCTGAAAGGTGGGATATACGGGCATCCCCGCCTCGTGGAGCGGGTTGAAGATGCCAAGGGCAGTGCGCTTGTATCTTTTGCGAGTGAAGCGCGGCTGGAACGAACCATTCAATCCTCAACAGCCTATAGGCTGCTGCAATGGATGAAACAGACGGTTGCAACTGGAACAGGAAAAGCTCTGCAGCAACACAGTTGGGTACTGGCTGGGAAAAGTGGGACGGCGCAGGCAACTGCATACGGGCTGAATGAATTGAATTCATGGTTTGTAGGGTATGGGCCAGCAGATAATCCTAAATTTGCTGTTGCAGTTGTATCTATCGGAGAGAAAAAGCAGGAAGGGCATCGTGCAACTCAAATTTTTGGCGATATTATGGACGAACTCGCGAGAAAAGAGAAATAAAGGGCGATTTACTTGTGAGAGGTAATCGCCCTTTAAGTTTGTCTACATATCAGAATACGCCTTTGTGCAGATCAGGATTTATCCTCATCAACTGTTGGGGCTAATGGGTGTGTTTGAATTTCTTCGGCTGGAAAGCGGATCCAGCGTGTTAAGTATCCTTGATCCATCAAAGCTTTGATTAAAATCAACAGCACTGGTGACAAAATTAAACCAGCTACGCCAAACAAAGATAAGGAAATAATCATAAACGACAGCATCGTAAAGGCCGAGACACCCAATGAATCTCCTGTGATCTTAGGCTCTAGAATTTGACGCGTCAGCAGAACGATGCCTAAGACTACTGTGAGCCAGATCGCAAGTGACGTGTTGCCAATCACAAACAAGTAGACGATCCAAGGTACAAATATGACAGGCACACCAAGTATAGGCAAGATATCAAAGAATGCCGATAACAGGGAAATGGAGAATGCATTGCTGACATTCAGCAGAATTAATGAAATAAAAATCGTGCAGAACGAGATCGAGATCAACTTGAACTGTGATTTAAGGTAGCTGCCGATCCCGTGAAACACATTGTCCTTTAAAAAATTAAAAGCTTCTTTAAACGTTCGAGGTGTCTTATCACTAGCCAAACGTTTCCATGAGTCGATTTCGGTACTGAGGAAGTAGGCAAGCACGATAGCAATGCCGAAATTAACAATAAATGTAGACAACGACGCAACATGGCGGACAACCCAGCTTAAGAATGAAGTTGCCCATTCTTCACCCGTCTTGGCAAAGTCGGATATATAGGTACTTATACGCGCACTCACATCTGGTGGCAATGATTCATATTTATGTTGTAGGAAAATGATCAACTTGCCTGACTCTTTAATAATCATGTCGCGGTACTTAGGCAATTGACCGATCAGGTCGCTGATCTGCTGTGTAAATATAATTCCGGCTCCGAGCATTGTCCCTAGAATAACAAGGACAAATAACATAACCGATAGAGCAGATGCAATCGATTTCTTCATTCCGCGCCGATGTAGAAAAGCTGCAAACGGCTCAATGATCAAATAGATTACAAAAGCGAGAAAGATGGGAGCCGCAATGGCGTACAGATTACTGAAGGCGAGCATGATCAAGTATACTGTTAGCACAATAAGCCCGATGTCAAAAGCAGTGCGCCAGTATTTGCGATAAAAGGCGAGCATAGTGGGTGACTCCTTTTCCTTATGGGAATTTTCTGTAAAAGACAGGCACAGTTTATTCATCATTGTACACGATATCGAAATCATATGCCTATTCTTTTGGGGGATATGTTACAATATAAATAAACAAAACGTTATCACGAAACGGGGAAATACGGATGGAAGTCTTATTGTTATGGACATTTTATATCCTGACGTTTTATGCGTTTCTCCCAGGCGTGTTCAGCCGTCTTTTTGGATTCCGTGTATTTCAGAAAGGGAAGTCGGATCGAGATTTAGCTCTCACTTTTGACGATGGTCCTGATCCCGTGTATACGGCAAAGTTACTCGATCTGCTGAAGGAATACCAGGCGAAAGCCACTTTTTTTGTCGTTGGTATCCATGCAGAGCAGCAACCCGAGCTCATTAAGCGTATGCATGATGAAGGGCATCTTATCGGTATTCATAATTATATTCATAAGACCAATTGGCTGATGCGACCCGCAACGGTAAAACGTCACATCAAGAAGACATCGGATATTATCGAGGCAATCACAGGGAAACCCGCCATTTATTATCGCCCCCCATGGGGCATTGTTAATTTATTTGACTTCGGTAACCTCGGCCATATTCAGATTATATTATGGTCTGTATTATTTGGAGATTGGCGGAAGAAGTTGGGGGCAGAACGTCTGTACAAGCGGATGTCCAAGCGCTGTCGCGGTGGAGAAGTACTACTGCTGCACGATTGTGGACTGACTTTTGGAGCGGATCGGGAAGCTCCTGCCGAGATGCTGATTGCACTGCAACGCTTCTTAGAAGATGCTAAGGCAAAGGAACTTCGTTGCGTACGCGTAGATGAATTAATGCGTGCCACTGATATAGAAAAGACGAGGAATCCATCTTGGATGAAACAAATGGTTGTGAAGTTGTGGTTAGGATACGAGAAATTGTTTCACATATTCTTTGGTCTTAAGACAACCAATGAGAAAAGTCCTGTGTTTCATTTCCGAACACGTCCTTACCATGGCGAAGCGCTGCAATTGGATGACGGCGTAGTTTTGAACCATGACGACATGATTTTGGAACTTCACTTTGATAACAAGCGTTTGTACGACATCGGGAAGCGTTCACGAAGTTCGATGCAGCTCGCTATTCATATGATTCGAGATGTTGAACGTACTTTGCCGGAGATTGCGGAGTATTTGCAAGCTAGAGAAGAACTCTGTCACGAGGTCAAGGCTCTGTATGGAGTGAGCTTTATGCACCGTGGACCTGAACAATTCGGATTTACGATAAGAGAACTGCCAAGAGGCTTGTTCTCATGGATTACGCAGAAATATCTAAGGGTACTGATGAGAGTTATTCATCCTCTTGGTCAAAGTAGATTAAAGCAGCAATCCAATCAACTAGTACCAAAGACCATTATTATGTCAAAAGAAACTTTATTGACCCGATATGGACATTGTTTTGCATATGAAACGAGTGAATCAGGAATTCATCGGGGTGAGCATGCAGTAAACAAAGCACCTCATGTTATGTGAAAAGAGTTTATATAATTATTTTCATACAGTCCTGCATTCTGTAAATTAAAGGAATTGTGGGGCTGTTTTTATTTTTAAATGTCGATATGCAAAAAGTATGCAAGCGAATGAGTAGTTTTCATATGCACATACAATGAGGACAACATTGTAACTATGTACTTGTATGGAGGACAAATGTCCGTCTAAGTAAGGAAAAGTTAGATATTGCCATCATAATTTGGTTGGATCTGGATATGTTAATATTGTCGATGATAAAAAAAACTTATCGAATCATTATGAATTTATTTTAATATAAAGCTGACAAAGGGATTTACAAATACATAATTATAAAGTAGTATTATGAAAAATATTCGTTTCCTACTTATGTCCCACCTGTCGAATATCTCGTTTTGACCAGTGTTCTATAAGTAATAAACGAACGATCCCTTTAATCTTGTTAGAGATTATAGGTATGCATGTTTGTAAGTAAATATAAATAAAGCGATTAGGGGGCAATTGTTGTGAAGAAAAGATTACTCACTGTATTGAGCCTTGTACTGGCATTCTCGCTCGTATTGACTGCATGCGGCGGCGGCGATTCTGCTGAGGGCAACAAGACTCCTGATTCCGGTCAAACGACTGATTCCGGAAAAGAAACAACAGGCGAAGGCGAATTGGTAACAGAAGGCGTTATTCCTGCTCCAGACGCAAGCTTGAACCCAGAAGCTGCTGTGAACCGTAAGGATACAGCTATTCTTGGTATTACAGATCCATCTGGTATCTTCAACCCGTTGTACGCTGAATCAACTTATGATGTATACCTTGTAGAATCCATTTTTGCTCAGTTGCTTACTATTAATAAGGATGGTACATTCTCACCATTCTTGGCGGATTATAAAGTATCTGACGACAACAAAACATTTACTTTTACATTAAAAGATGCGAAATTCAGCGATGGCAAACCAGTTACTGCTGAAGACGTAGCGTTTACAATTACAGCATTGTATGACAAAGACTACGACGGTCCATCCGATGTTATGCAGTACGCACCATTGGTTGGGGCGAAAGAATATAAAGAAGGCAAAGCGACTTCGATTGCTGGTATCAAAGTCATCGATCCGAAGACAATTGAATTCACAAATACAGAAGTTAGAGTACTTGCTTTGAACGTATTCGGTGCTACAGGTATTTTGCCTAAGCACGTATATGGCGCAGCTTACAAACAAGGTAACATGAGCGGAATGAAAGATCTGTTCGCGAAACCTGTAGGCGCTGGTGCGTACAAGCTTGACAAGTATCTCCCAGGTCAAGAAGTTCGTTTGGTAGCCAATGAGAACTACTTCATGGGCGCACCTAAGATCAAAAACTTGATCTACAAAACAACGACAGAAGAAACAAGAATGCAATTGCTGCAAACAGGTGAAACAGACTATGATGATCCTTCCGTATCCAAAGATCAAATGGAAGAAATCAAAAACATCGGATTCTTGGATTCCGTGTTGAACCCAACAAACGGTTATGGTTATATCGCATTTAACAATAAAGACCCTAAATTTGCTGACAAAAAAGTTCGTCAGGCATTGACTTTCGGATTGGATCGTAAGCAAATCGTTGACACTGTATACCAAGGATATGCAGATGTGGTTAACATTCCACAATCTAAAGTGTCATGGGCTTACACAGACGAAGTTGAAAAGTATGAATTTAGTCTTGATAAAGCAAAAACGTTGCTTGACGAAGCTGGCTGGAAAGTTGGCGCTGACGGCATCCGTGAAAAAGACGGTAAGAAGTTCAAAATCAACTTCTCCGCTACTACACCTAACGTAGTAAACGAAGCGATCATTCCAATCGCTCAAAAGAACTACAAAGATTTGGGCATCGAATTTGTAGCTGACCAAATGGACTTTAACGCAATGCTCGACAAGTACAACAAAGGCAACTACGACATGTTGTTCTTGGCAGCTGGCTTAACACCTGATCCGCAAGATAGCGAAGGAACGTTCCGTACAGGCGGTTCCCAAAACAAAACAGGTTACAGCAACCCTAAAGTTGACGAGCTGCTCAAAAAATCAGGCTCTACTTTAAACGTTGAAGAACGTAAAGGCATCTTTAAAGAAATTTATCAACAAATTAACGAAGATCTGCCGATGATGTTCGTGTACCAACGTCGTGACTTGCACACAATTAACCACCGTATCCAAGGTTTCGATATTTCTCCTTACCGTCGCTTTACTAACGATTTGGCGACTATCCAAATTCAATAAAATTGGTACAAGTTAGGATACCTAATGCTCAGCCCTGTCGCGGCTGGGCATTTGGGTTTATATAAAGCAAGGAGGAATATTTATGAAACAGTACGCAATACGGCGCATTTTGCAGATTATTCCGACGATCATCGGCGTATCAATCGTATTGTTTGGTGTGTTTGCTATGGCGCCAGGTAACTTCATTGACTCCAAACAGACCATTTCAGACGCGCGTAAAGCAGAGCTAAAAGAAAAGTTCGGCTTGGATAAGCCGGTTCATGAAAGATATTTTATTTGGGCTAAAAATACGATCCAAGGTGACTTGGGGATGTCCACTCAGCATCAACAGCCGGTAACAACGGTTATGAATCGTTATATGTGGAATTCCTTTATTATCGCTGCAATTGTACTCGTGCTAAGCTGGACGATTGCCATATTTGTCGGCGTGTACTCAGCGATCAGGCAATATTCATTCTTTGATGGTATCATTACGTTTCTTGTCTTTGCCTTGATGTCCTTACCTTCCTTCTTTATCGGACTATTAGCGATCAAGTTCTTTGCCGTTGATATGAAGTGGGCGCCAGTAGGTGGAATGTATACAACAGGTAGCAATGCAACAGGATTAGCTAAGGTATGGGATTTGGTTCAGCATATGTGGCTGCCTATCTCCGTGCTTACTGCCCTTAGCGTTGGTGGTCTGACACGTTACTTCCGGACAAGCATGCTGGAGGTTGTACGTCAGGATTACATTCGTACTGCTCGTGCCAAAGGTGTTAAGCCAAGTACAGTAATATTTAAGCATGCGCTTCGAAACGCGTTGCTTCCAGCGATCACTCTTCTTGGGATGGAGATTCCTGCTCTATTCTCGGGTGCGATGATTACGGAACAAGTATTTAACTGGCCTGGTATTGGTAAGATTAACTTAGCCGCACTTCAGTCACGTGATTACTTCTTGTTGATGGGCTTTACGATGTTCTTGGCAGCGTTGACGCTTGTCGGCAACTTCGTGTCCGATATGCTGTACCGTATTGCTGACCCGCGTGTCCGCATGAAATAGAAAGGGGAATGAATAGTGGCTCAAGCAGTAGATTCAACATCGACTAACGCAGAAATGCCAAAGACAAAACCAGCTTCCCCGTGGACGCTAGCATTTCGGCAGCTGCGCAGAAATAAGACTGCAATGTCTGGACTCATCGTTATTATATTGATGTTCTTAATTTGTTTTATCGGTCCGTTTTTTTCTCCGTATTCTTTGGAGACGATGTCAGGGGCTAGCAACAAGGGGCCTTCCGCTTCGCATTGGTTAGGTACAGATAAGCTAGGACGCGATATCTTACTTCGTGTAATGCTTGCAGGTCGGATTTCATTGTTAGTGGGCCTTGTGGCAATGATGGTATCGGTGGCTATCGGCAGTACACTTGGAGCATTGGCGGGGTATTACCGCGGGTGGGTCGATACGATCATAATGCGGTTTGCGGATATTATGTTGTCTATTCCTGCTTTGCCGCTCCTGATTATACTTGGAGCTGTATTGTCGGATATTCAGGTTCCGCCAGACCAACGGATATATTTAGTTATGTTCTTGCTCGGATTTATGAGCTGGCCAGGCTTGGCCCGCCTTGTAAGGGGACAAATACTGACCCTTCGGGAGCAAGAGTTTATGCAGGCAGCAGAAGTTCTTGGGTTACGTGATAAACGTAAAATTTTCCGTCACCTGATTCCAAATACAATTCCGATTATAATAGTTGTAGCGACATTATCTGTTGCCGGTGCGATTTTGATGGAGTCGGTTCTTAGCTACCTCGGTATTGGGGTTGTGCCACCTACACCATCATGGGGGAATATGATCTCTGCAGCCAACAACTTGATAGACTTTAAGAAAAGACCTTGGTTATGGATTCCACCTGGTGTGTGTATCTTTATGACGGTTATAGCAATAAACGTTATTGGTGACGGCTTGCGTGACGCACTCGATCCGAAAATGAAGAAGTAGGAGGACGTTATGGCTAACAACTTAGTTGAATTCCGTAATCTGCGTACGAACTTCTACACGAGTGGTGGTGTGGTCAAGGCCGTAAATGATGTCAGCTTCGCGATTAAAGAAGGGGAAACACTTTGTGTAGTCGGCGAGTCCGGCTGCGGTAAAAGTGTTACCGCGATGTCCCTCATGCGCCTTGTATCGCCTCCAGGTAAGACAGAAGGCGGGCAGATTTTATATAATGGTGAAGACTTACTGCAATTAAAAGAACGTCAGATGCGTAATATTCGTGGTAATGAGATTGCGATGATTTTCCAAGAGCCGATGACATCGCTTAACCCGGTGTTCAAGATCGGTGAACAAATTTCAGAACCGCTTATTATTCATAAAGGTATGTCGAAAAAAGAAGCGAAGAAACGTTCTATCGAGCTGATCGAATTGGTAGGCATTCCACGTGCCGCTGAAATCTTCAATTCTTATCCGCATGAATTGTCGGGCGGTATGCGTCAGCGGATCATGATCGCGATTGCACTAAGCTGTGATCCGAAGCTGTTGATCGCGGATGAGCCAACTACAGCGCTTGATGTAACGATTCAAGCTCAGATTCTTGACTTGATGCGTAATATTAAGAGCGAATTTAAGACGGCAATTATGCTGATTACGCATGACCTGGGTGTCGTAGCGGAAATGGCTGACCATGTAGTCGTTATGTATGCGGGCAAGGTGATTGAAGAAGCTCCCGTTCATGAGCTGTTCAAAAATCCTAAGCATCCTTATACACAGGGCTTGCTTCGGGCTAAGCCGATTATTAATCAACGCCAATCCCGGTTGTACACCATTCCGGGTCAAGTTCCTAACCCAGTATCTTTAGGAAACAACTGTTACTTTAATGATCGCTGCGAACACTGCATGTCGATCTGTGTGGACAAACAGCCACCACTTAACACGTATGAGAATCGCCACAAAGCTGCTTGTTGGCTTTATGAGAAAGGTGGGGAAGCTTAATGACAGAGCCATTATTAGAAGTTAATCATCTTAAGAAATACTTCCCTATTCAAGGCGGTATTATGCAGCGTACAGTGGGCCACGTCCGTGCAGTAGACGACATCTCGTTTACGCTGAACAAAGGGGAAGCCCTTGGGTTAGTAGGCGAGTCTGGTTGTGGAAAATCGACCACTGGTCGTACCATCTTACGTCTGCTTGAAAAGACGGAAGGCACGGTTAAGTTCAAAGGTACCGACCTGCATGAATTATCTCGCAAGGAACTTCGTGCGATGCGACCTAAGATGCAATTGGTTTTCCAGGATCCTTACAGTTCCTTGAACCCTCGAATTAACGTTGGTACAGCAATCGGCGAGGCTCTTGTTGATCACGGTCTTGTGTCCAAACATGAAATTCGTGATCGTGTAAAAGAAATATTGTCGATTTGTGGTCTTGCTCCTTATCATATTGATCGTTATCCTCATGAATTCTCAGGGGGACAGCGTCAGCGGATTGGTATTGCACGTGCACTTATTATGAATCCAGAGTTTATTGTGGCTGATGAACCTGTATCTGCGTTGGACGTTTCGATTCAGGCACAGATCATCAACTTGTTGAGTGATTTGCAAGAACAAAAAAACCTGACTTATTTGTTTATCTCTCATGACCTGTCGGTCGTTGAGCACTTATGCAATCGGATTGGTGTTATGTACTTAGGCTCAATGGTAGAGATGGCACCGCGTGAAGAGTTGTTTGCTAGACCTCTTCATCCTTATACGAAGGCGCTGCTCTCTGCAATCCCAGTACCGGACCCGACACGTAAGTCTGAACGTATTGTACTTCAAGGAGACATTCCAAGCCCGGCGAACCCGCCTAGCGGCTGTAAGTTCCATACACGGTGTCCGTTTGCTAAAGAAATCTGCAAGCAGCAGGTACCAAAGTATGAGGAAATGGCGTCAAACCATTTCGTAGCTTGTCACTTTGCTGGTGAATTTTAATACTAATGCTTATTAATGAACACTCCTTTTCGTTATTGATGACGAAGAGGAGTGTTTTTTTACAGCTTTAAGGTATATTGTCACAAGAATCCCTCGACTAGATTACAATTACACACCTATAATGGATAGCGGCTGTAAGACGAATTAAGATGCCGCAGCGCTACTGTTGAACAGGAGACTGAACCAGAACGAATATAAAAATGCCCTTGATTCACTCACGGTTGGAGTAATCAAGGACACTCTATATACAAACGATAATATTATGATAATGATGCCGAAGAACGATATTTAGCTGGCTCGAACTGCGTTACTCCGTCTTATACCTTTAACACACCGCCTTGGCTGGCGTTTGTTACTAGCTTGGAATAGCGGGCCAACAAACCAGTCTTAACCTTAGGCTCAAAACCTTTCCAGTTCGCTCTACGTTGTTCCAGAACTTCATCCGATACTTGCAGCTCAATCTTACGGTTAATCAAGTCTAGATCGATGATGTCTCCATCCTCAACAAAGGCGATAGGACCCCCTTCAGCTGCTTCGGGTGAAATATGGCCAATGCTAATGCCGCGAGACGCGCCGGAGAAGCGTCCGTCTGTAATTAGTCCTACCTTGGCACCTAGCCCCATGCCGACAATCTGTGATGTCGGGGCAAGCATTTCTGGCATGCCTGGGCCACCTTTAGGACCTTCGTAGCGGATAACGACGACATGACCTTCTTTAACCTTGCCATTTGCAATGCCTTCAAGAGCCTCATCTTGTGAATCAAAGCAGATTGCAGGACCTACGTGGCGACCTCCAACAGCTTTATCAACCGCACCCACTTTAATAATGGCGCCTTCAGGTGCCAAATTACCAAACAATACGGCAAGTCCGCCTTGCTCGGAATGTGGGTTGTCGAGTCTATGGATTACTTCCGTATTTTGAATCTCACAGCCAGCTACGTTCTCACGCAGTGTCTTGCCTGTTACAGTAATACAATCACCATGCAGAGCCCCTTCTTTATTAAACAGCTCATTCAGGACAGCGCTAACGCCGCCAGCTTCGTGAATATCCTCAATATGATAATCGGATGCTGGTGCTACTTTGGACAGATGAGGAACGCGCGAAGCAACCTCATTGATACGGGCAACAGGATATTCAAAGCCTGCTTCATGTGCGATTGCTAGTGTATGCAGCACTGTATTCGTGGACCCACCCATTGCCATATCTAGTGCAAATGCATTGTCGATCGCTTCAAGGGTGACGATATCACGCGGCTTGATGTCCAGTTTGATGATTTCCATTAACTGTTTTGCAGAACGTTTTACAAACTCTCGACGTTCCGCGGAGACAGCTAAAATGGTACCATTTCCAGGGAGTGCGATACCGAGCGCTTCTGCCAAGCAGTTCATCGAATTTGCTGTAAACATGCCGGAACAAGAGCCACATGTTGGACATCCATATTGCTCCAGCTCGAGCAGACCTTTGTCATCGATCTTGCCGGCTTGATAAGCGCCCACCCCTTCAAATACGCTTGACAAGGAGATGGAACGGCCATTGGAGTCTTTACCGGCTTTCATTGGGCCGCCACTTACAAATACAGTCGGAATGTTGCAGCGCAGTGCGCCCATAATCATACCCGGAGTAATCTTGTCGCAGTTCGGGATGCAGACCATACCGTCGAACCAATGCGCAGATACGACTGTTTCTACTGAATCTGCAATAATATCACGGCTTGGAAGTGAATAACGCATGCCAATGTGACCCATGGCGATGCCGTCGTCTACACCGATTGTGTTAAATTCAAACGGAACACCGCCAGCTTCGCGAATCGCATCTTTAACGATCTTGCCGAATTCTTGAAGGTGGACATGCCCAGGAACGATATCGATATAAGAGTTGCATACGGCAATAAACGGCTTATCAAAGTCTTCTTCCTTTACACCAGCTGCACGGAGCAGGCTGCGGTGTGGTGCACGGTCGAAGCCTTTCTTAATCATGTCTGAACGCATCTTAGGGGCTGACATTGTTATTCCTCCACTTCTCTACTTCATAGCATTAACGTATGAATTGTGTATATTATGATGAGTCTATCATAACTAACGGGCTTTTTCTAGCGACTTGCACATGTAAAATAGAAAGAAATTCTCATAGCTATAACCTCACATTTTTCACGCAGGGTTGCTGCTGTATTTCTAGAGAGGATTGAACTACAGATGATTATTTAATAATTACGACGGGAGTCTTGTACCGGTAAGGTTGCGCTGATTACGAATGCATACTTCAAATGTAAATGACACAAGAGGCACAGCGTGTGCTGTGCCTCTTGTGCAGGAGTGAAGCGTATGGTGTATGTGAAGCATTCGTCTGAGTCACGCATCGAGGGTGAAGTGTTAGCGGGGGAGCTAACTATGCTTCATGCGCCGACGCCAAGCGTCGCGTCGTACCCAGCCGAATACAGCTTCTCCGTTAGGTTCGATCAACGGGTGAGCGATATTACGTACGATAGGCTGTGCGAGAAGAACAGTGCAACCGATCGAAAATATAATGAGCAAAGATACTGCAATTCCGCTTGTGACATGTTGATAAAGGCCAAAATATTCTGCAAACCTCACGATTAGGCCATGCAGTAGAAAGACGTACAATGTCCGTCGGCCCAAGTCTGTGATGGCGCAAATACGCTGCGGCACCCAAGCAAGAAAGGCGATTGAGGCGATAAATTCAATCAAATATATTGCAAATCGAAGCATAATTGCCGACAAGCCATCATGAATCCAGCCTAGTTCATTAAAGGTCATATTGTTCATGAGCCAAATTGGTTCAATCTGTGGTGCTAATAAGTATAAGCCTACCAGCAGTCCAGCAGAAACAAGGGCTCCAATAATTCGAATAGGTATGGTCACACGTTTGCGAAGGGACTCCAAGCTGCAAGAGTAACCGATAACGAAAAATGGCAAATACACGAAGGTTCGAGAAATCGCAAACCAAGCACCGCCAAAAGGAATAAAGCCAACCAAAACGCCAAGTGCAATCGACCACAACACAGGGTGCTTGACACCTTTGTGAATAAATACTCTTAGTACTATTCTCCAGACTAAATGTCCGATTAGAAACCATAAGAGCAAATAAGGGACAAAGAAGGAGTGTGTAACACCAGGCACACGGAACAGCAAATAATCCAATAGCGAGTAGATCGATTGAAACACTACATATTGCAAAGCGATCTGCCGCAAAATCCGATTACCCTTCTCGCTAAACAAATTGGACCGTGCGAAATAACCGGTAACACCTACAAATAAAGGCATGTGGAACGTAAAAATCCACAGAAACAAAGCTTTCATTTCAGGCATTGCATGGATTAAAGGTTCAATTGCGTTAGCTACAAATACAGTAACGATAAGCAAGAATCTTAAGTTCAAGCCGAAAGTCTCTCCACTCCAAGGGGACTTTATCGACGCGTTGCTAAGCATGGGATGCTGCAACTTGCGTTCCCACATGTTCGTATCCTCCTCATGATGAGCCCAGGCCACGCGCAGGATTTCTCTATTTTTTCGTTCCTCATTTGAGGTATATTTTATCTACCCAAAAGATAGCATATGTTCTTGTGATGGATTGTGATATTCATCACAAGAAAATGCGAGTTTGACAAATGACAGTTGACAGAAGTTTGAACGTTCCCTTATTCACTTAGACAGAAGCGGGTACTTCTATTAATATATAGTTATCCATCGGAAAAATATGGTGCAAGGGGAGACGAAATGGCATTACAAGCAAAGAAAAACAAACGGGGTTCTATGCCTATCATTCCAAACCAGCATGGTGCATGGGCGATGTTGATCATTCCATTCCTACTGGGGATGCTTGCAGCAAAGCCGAATTGGACGCATCTCTGGCTTGCTGCAGCCTGGTTCTCGGCTTATTGTGGTTCATTTGCTTTCCTGCAAGGAGTAAAGACTAGTAAATATGCAGCGTATAAGAGAGCATATCTCGTATGGGGCACTGTGCTGCTTGTGTCCGGCGTCATCTTGTTAAGCTGCCGTTTGGACATTTGGTGGATGGGAGCAGTTATGCTGCCGTGTTATTTGGTTCATATCTGGTTTGCGAAACGCAAAAATGAACGTCACTTTCTAAATGATGCAGTTGCCGTATTGCAATTTTGCTGGATGCTGATCATAGCTTTTGAAGTTGGTGGAGGTACAGCATGGAGCTTGGCATGGCGTTTGTGTGCGGCTTGTGTACTTTATTTTGTGGGGACTATATTTTATGTTAAAACGATGATACGTGAAAAGGGAAACAAGAACTACTATGTAGGGTCTGTTACGGTACATATTGTGGCAGGTGCTACCGTTGGATTGTTATTGTCGCCATGGCTGGCGCTTCCCTTTGGGCTTCTATTTTTCAGAGCCGTATGGATGCCCAATCAGCGTGTAACGATTAAGCAGGTTGGCATCTCGGAGATTGCATTTAGTGTGATGACTGCATTCTCGCTTGCCTTATGTATATAAGGAACGAGGTTCAGGAGAACTGGGGATAAGCAGCAAATTGTCAGAATGTTGTAGAAGATCTGGATTGACGATATTTGGAAGCACGTTTAAACTAGAGGGCATAACAACGGCTGTGGGGAGGGCACATCGGGATGGAAGCGTTGTCAGATCAAGTCGTAACGCCTGACGTCGTTACGTTTGGGGAATCGATGGCATTGTTCAGTTCCGCAGATACGCGGGGTCTGGAATATGCGCAGACGGTTATGAAGTCTTTTGGTGGAGCAGAAAGCAATGTGGCGATCGGCTTGTCAAGGCTTGGCCACCGCGTTGGATGGTTTAGTCGGCTAGGGCTCGATCCGCTAGGGCGCTATATTATGAAAGCGGTACGCGGAGAAGGTGTGGACGTGTCCCGTGTTCAATTATGCATGGATGAAGCAACAGGTGTCATGATGCGTGAGGCGGTAGCCGGACATTCCTCGGTATACTATTACCGCAAGCATTCGGCTGCAAGCCGTATGAAGCCTGATGATTTGGATCAGGACTACATTCGTTCGGCTAAGCTGCTTCACGTGACAGGCATTACGTGCGCGCTGAGCAGCAGTTGTGCTGACACGGTCCAAGCGGCAGTTCGAATCGCCAAGGACACAGGTGTTAAAGTAAGCTTTGACCCGAACCTGCGCTTGAAATTGTGGCCGATTGAGCAGGCACGGGCGGAATTGCTTCCGCTGGCGGATGAGGTGGATTATTTTCTGCCCGGCCTGGATGAACTGAAACTGCTCTACGGCACTGAGGATGAGCAAGCGATTTTTAATCGTTTGGGTCAGTTATCTGCGACTTGTATTGTGAAGGGCGGACTCGGCACGAACTATGTCGTACGTGGCTCACAAGTGAGCCGTGTTCCCTATACACCTGTGCAGCACGTGGTGGATACGGTCGGAGCGGGTGATGCGTTCTGCTCAGGGCTGCTGTCAGGAATCGTTCGGGGTTATGACATTGTGGAGGCAGTTCAATTAGGCAATGTCATGGGTGCGATGGTCGTGCAGGCATTTGGCGACTGGGAAGCGCTGCCTACATGGGCGCAAGTGCAGGATAAGCTGAACCACGCTGTACATATCGAGCGTTAAGCAATCACTGAGGAATGGCTTTCTACTGCAGACTTTGCTGCTACACGTTCGTGTATGGTCATTTGTACACTACAACTAGAATAATTGTGTGACGAATGCGTGGGCTCATATTCGTCACACAAGATCATCATGGGATTTACACGGTTTGGTTAAGCGTATACCGGTTATACAGACAGACTAATAACTCATGGGAAGAGGAGTGTCAGAGATGAACAAAATTCGTTTGCTGCAGCAAATTCAAGCATGTGGTGTAGTTGCGGTGTTACGTGCGGATTCGGCAGAGCAAGTTGTAGAGATGGCAGAGGAGGCGATTGCGGGGGGGATCAAAGTCATTGAAATCACACTGACGGTTCCTCGTGCATTACAAGCGATCGAGCAATTACGCACCCGATATTCGAGCGATCCGAATAGCCAACTTTCATTTGCCATCATAGGAGCAGGCACTGTACTTGATGCATCTACGGCCCGTGCTAGCATATTGGCAGGTGCGGAATTCGTGGTTGGTCCCTCCCTGCAAGCAGACACAGTGAAAATATGCAATCTGTATCGTGTGCCAGTCCTCCCTGGTGTTATGACAATCTCTGATGTTCAGCAAGCTTTGGAACTGGGAGTTGATATTGTGAAGCTGTTCCCGGGTAATCTGTACGAGCCGTCCATCATTAAGACGATGAAAGGACCTTTGCCGCAAGCCAACTTTATGCCGACTGGCGGCGTAAATGTGAAGAACTTGGCAGACTGGATTCGTGCGGGAGCGGTTGCGGTAGGAATTGGCTCAGATCTGACCAAAGACGCCGTAGCTACTGGCGACATGTCTCATGTCCGACGTCAAGCTGAACGTTATATGGAAGCTTATCGCCAAGCGATCGGCGTTGAAGCCCCACTTGCCGGAACGATCTCTGGATAGGATCAGGGATCAGTCTCTTCTATAATTAGACTGCAATGTCCATAAGCTGACTCTTCGATTATCGGGGGGTCAGCTTTATTGTCCTTACTTATGTGATCGTAGGTGTCTTCAACTATGCCCAATACTGCTCCATAAAGTTAACAATAGCATTCAGATACTGCGGGCACAGAAACGTGAACGTCAAATTGCGACTAGTCTTGAAAACGCAGCGAATGCTTGAGCGCAATGAGTTGCGGCAGGAGTGCTGTAGGACGATCACGTTCTGCGAGCGGCTGCGTTGTAGATATGGATGCAGACAGCGGCTCGGGATTAATCATGACGATATAGAGCGTGCAACGCTGGTGATGACGGTAGATCGTTATGAGAAAATGATGCAAAGCGAGAAAATTAGATAAGCAGCTGCTTGCCTTTTCTATTCGAATTATGGCTGGTGATCTGATTTGGGATGATAAATGCCACGATAGGCCCAGATGAGCAAGAAAGAGTTTATAATCCAGCTGCATTCTATAGATACGGGTGTACCCTCCATACTTTCCGTATCCTTTTTTGGCCAAAGTGTATTTTACGGACTTTAAGCGTGTATTTAAATATACTAGTGACCATCGTATATAGCAAAGCATATCATAGGCTATAGGACTTAAGCCCATTGTTCCAAAGGGGCAGCTAAGTGGCAGACATGAGCTTTTATATGGATGGTAATGTATCAGGCATGGATCATACGCTGGACAGTTTGGGTCATAAGGACACGTCAAGCGAGCTTACACGACTTGTGTGCGTCGGATCCATGATTACGGGAGCATCCAGTAAGCGGTGTGGAATGGCATGTCCAGATCAAAGGTTTATTCGCGTATGCTGTAATGTGAGAGGCAGTCGCAATGGGTTGTTGTAATGGCAGAGGTATATCAACTGCTTATATCAACTGCTGCATGAAACAGTGACCCGCCATTACCCGCCAGATGAGCTGAAGCGCTTCGCGGTAGATTTGGTGAGGAAGCTGAACTCGGTAATATAAAGAGAAACGGAGCAGGAATTCGATTCACTACGTCGAATAATGCATAAGAGTAATAACTAATAATTATAAGGAATGTAGCAGTCCATCTATCGTTCTACTACATTGCAAGACGCTTCGATGATCCAACACAGGTGGAAATTTGAGCGTTTTTTTGAATATTAGGCATGAGCACGTAGTCCTCCACCCCATCTAAAGCCTCTATGTTAACGCAAAATAGCATCGTCCCAGTCTTCTTCAATTAGGAATTTCAAAATTTGACTTCTTCATTTTCACATTACCGACATAGTGTAATCGTCAACACGTGACTTGAATCACACTACCAAATGCGTATTTGGGTTACCATTTTGTCAGTCTATTACAATTTGGTTTGACCTGTCCTCGTTGCGGAGCGTCTCCTGGCACGTGTGCAGAAGTTCGGAAACTCATGCAGCAGACAGATAATGATATAAGATATTAATATTCCTGGCCTATTTAGGCATAGGAGATCGGAAAGGAGATCCACCACATGATCACATTGCCCAAAGTGAATGAGCTTGGCTTCTTCGAGATTCGACTTGAATCCATAGGAGGGTTAGGTGCCAATCTGGCTGGCAAGATGCTGGCGGAGGCAGGGGTTACCGGCAGCGGATTAAATGGTGTCAGCTTCTCGTCATATGGTTCGGAGAAGAAGGGCTCCCCGGTGAAAGCACACATTCGTTTTTGTATGCCAGACACACTTATTCGAGATACGACGCCGGTTGAACGCCCGCATATTGTAGGTATATTTCATGAAGCGCTTTACAAGACGGTAAACGTAACAAGCGGCGTAACAGAGGACAGTCTTGTACTGGTCAACTCTGCAAAAACACCAGAACGATTATTGGAAATGCTGCGCTTGCCTGGGGGCAATATCGCCGTTATTGATGCAACTGGCATTGCACTTGAGGAGAAGAATCGGGCCAATATGGCGATGCTAGGCGCCATGTTCCGCTTGTGTGACTTTTTGGATGCGGAACAGATGAAAAGTGTAATCCGCAAGTCGCTGGAGAAGAAGTATCCTCAGTCGGTCCAACCAGCATTGAACACCTTCCAACGCGGCTATGATGAAGTAAAGTTCAGTGCTTTTCCTATAGCAGCAGGTATTGTGCTGCCAAAGGCCGTGCGCTGGGATACGCCTGTATTGGGATACGAGACGCAGCCGATCGGCGGTGTGGTTGTGAACCCGGGTAACTCGATATTAAAAGACTTGAGCATTTCTCGCGCGGGCATGATGCCGCATTTTGCAGATGATAAATGTATTCACTGTGCAGCTTGTGACAATGTATGTCCTGATTTCTGCTTTGTATGGGAAGAGAAGCCAGACAAGAAAGGGCGCCCACAGATGTTTCTGCAAGGCATCGACTATCAATACTGCAAGGGCTGCTTGAAATGTGTATATGCTTGTCCTACGGAAGCGCTTTCAGATGCGCGTGAAGAGGACGGTTACGCTGACGAGCATCGGATGCCGCACCATTTTACGCTAATCTAGACGATTTCACATATTGATGAATATATTACACATATAGATTAACAGAACAAAGAACAGAACAAAGAACAGAACGATGAAGATCTTTTAGGTGAACAGACGGCACCTATTTTATGTAGCGGACAACTACTCAGGATGATGATTGGACGATATGAATTGGAAATAGAAGCATACAGCAGAACGATTAAAGGGGGATAAGGACCCATGGCAATCGAATATGATAAAGAAGTTAAGATAGGGACCGTGGAACAACGGATGGTGTACGAATCCGGTAACGAGATGGCGGCTTATGCAGCACATCAAATCAATTATCACATCATGGGTTACTATCCAATTTCGCCATCAACCGAGGTGGCGCAATTTCTGGATCTGATGAAGGCTAACGGACAGCATGACATCAAGTTAATTCCTGCTGACGGCGAACATGGCTCAGCTGGTATATGCTATGGCGCTTCCACGGCAGGTGGAAGAGTCTTTAATGCAACAAGTGCGAACGGGTACATGTACATGTTAGAGCAGATGCCCGTCCAGTCAGGTACCCGGTTCCCGATGGTGATGAACTTGGTATGCCGCTCGGTGTCAGGCCCGCTTAATATTCACGGAGATCATTCCGACTTGTACTTCTCCCTTAATACAGGCTGGCCTACTTTATTGTGCAGAGATCCACAAGCCGTATATGATATGAACATTATGGCGTTGAAGCTAGCGGAGGACCCAGAGGTTCGCTTGCCTGTGCTGGTGGCATTCGACGGATACTTTACGTCGCACCAGAAGCGTCGAGTGCAGACGTTTGCGAAACGCGAGGATGTGGCTACGTTTGTAGGCGAGAAGCCGATGGCTGGCTTTGCTGATACATTGGATCGCAACAATCCGATTACGGTTGGACCGTACATGAACGAACCTGATTATATTAATAACTGCTATCAGCAGTCGATGGCAATGTATAAAGCAGGTGAAGTATTTGAACGTATTCGCAAGGAATACTACGCATTAACAGGGCGCGATTACCCTATGCTTGATCTATACCGGATGGAGGACGCCGAAGTTGCTGTGTTCCTGCTGAACTCATCCGCAGAAATCATCAAGGATGTCGTGGATGAATTGCGTGGACGCGGAATTAAGGCAGGCTCCATCTCGCCGAACATGATCCGGCCGTTTCCTGCCAAAGAGATTGCTGAGGCACTGAAGCATGTTAAGGCGATCACTGTAGGGGATCGTGCTGACGCTTACGGCGGACATGGGGGCAATATGCTGCTGGAGATTAAGTCAGCCCTGATGACGTATAATAACCGCGATACGCTCGTAGTGGGACGTATTTATGGCCTCGGGGGCAAGGACTTTTATGCCGAGGATGGGCATGCATTGTTTGAAGCGGCTATTGCTGCGGCGGACACTGGCGTGGTGGAAAAACCATTTGACTATCACGGCCATACACCGGGTGAGGCATCCAAAGCACCACAGCGCGTGCTGGAGCCGATGAAATATGAGGATCTGAACACAGGGCTGATTAAGGTCACGCCGGACGAGACCAGCGGCAAGCTTAACGTTCGTATTCCGCCGCTGCGTAATCTTACACGGAAGCCAAAACGTATTGCCCCTGGACATGGCGCTTGCCCTGGCTGTGGCATATTCTCTGGTTTGGAATTGTTCTTTAAGGGAATTGAAGGCGATATCGTAACTTTATTCCATACTGGGTGTGCAATGGTTGTAACGACAGGCTATCCGTATTCAGCTCACAAAGCTACTTATATCCACAATTTGTTCCAGAATGGGGCGGCCACGTTGTCTGGTGTAGTCGAGATGTTCTGGGAGCGGAAACGGCGTGGTGAACTGGATCATCTCAATTTGGCTGACGATTTTACATTTGTTATGGTAACTGGCGATGGTGGTATGGACATCGGGATGGGGCCTGCAATAGGTGCTGCGCTGCGTAATCATAAGATGATTATTTTAGAGTATGATAACGAAGGTTATATGAACACGGGCGCGCAGCAGTCGTACTCGACTCCGCTTGGACATCGGACGTCTACGTCCAACGTCGGCTCGGTTCAGAAAGGCAAGCTGTTCCATCATAAGGATACAGCGCAAATTATGGCTGCGACTCATATTCCATACGTGTTTACGGGAAGCGAATCGTTTCCGCAGGACTTGGTGAAAAAGGCAGCAAAGGCGCAGTGGTACGCGCAGCATGAAGGGCTTGTCTATGGCAAGATTCTAATTGCTTGTCCGTTAAACTGGCTTTCTGATGACAAGCTTGGCACAGATATTGTCAATTCAGCCGTAGATTCTTGCTTCTTCCCATTGTATGAAGTGGAGCACGGTATTACTAATATTACGTACAATCCTGAAGATAAGAATAAGAAAGTGCCTCTTTTGGAGTGGTTAAATAAGATGGGCAAGACTCGCCACATGGCCAAGTCTGAAAATGCCGCAGCACTGCTGTCGTTTGAGCAGGAAGTGGAGCGACGCTGGAATGCACTTAAAGCTAAACATGACAACCCTAACTTGTAGTCGATAAACTACAGAAATAACCTCGTTACGACAGCAGTATTACTTTGCTGATTGGGATGAGGTTATTTTGCGTACAGGGGTAGGTGAATAAGCCGCAAAATCAGCCTTAAAGAGCAAAAAGAGAGTTGGAAACGCCTATATAAGCAGGCAAAACGGGTTTAACAGATTGGGAGTGTGTGATGAGATTGAGCAAGGTAAGAAAAATTGGTGAGCATGGTAAGTGAAGTATGAAAAGTAAGTAAAGTTAAAAAGGTAATCAAGATAGGAAAAGTTAAAAAAGGTAAGAAAAATGAGAAAGGTAAGCAAGGTGGGGGAGGCGAGAAAGGTAATAAAAGTAGAAAAATAAGAGAAAGAAAAAGTAATAGAGGTCAGCAGGTTGATGAAATAAACATCAGAAATGATAAATATGTGTAAGCGCAGGAGGTAAATACGATTGGCATATAAACGAATAAGCCGTAAAAACAGTCTTAACGAGTAGAAAGAGAGTTCGAATCGCCGATATAAGCAGGTAAAACGGGTTTAACAGATTGGGAGTGTGTGATGAGATTGAGCAAGGTGAGAAGTGCAAGAAGTACTGGAAATGGTAAGCGCGGATAAGCACAGGAGTAAATGCGTATGGACGTGTAAACGAATAAGCCGCAAAATCAGCCTTAAAGAGTAGAAAGAGAGTTCGAAACGCCAATATAAGCAGGAAAAACGGGCTTAACAGATGGGGTGCGTGCGATGAGAAGTGAGGAAGTTGAGCAAGGTGAGAAGGGCAAGATGGGCAAGAAATAGTAAGTGCGGGTAGGCACAGGAAGTAAATGCATGTGCGGCATGTAAGCAAATAAGCAGCAAAAAGAGCCTTAAAGAGTAGAAAGAGAGCTCGGATCGCCAATATAAGCATGCAAAACGAGCTTAACAGATGGGGGGCGCGCGATGAGAAGTGAGGAAAGTGGGAAGGGCAAGAGCGGTAAGAGCGGGAGGAATGGGAAGTAAATGCGTGTGCAGCGTATAAGCAAATAAGCCGCTAAATCAGCCTTAACGAGTAGAAAGAGAGTTCGAAACGCCAATATAAGCATGCAAAACGGGATTAACAGATGGAGTGCATGCGATGAGGGATGAGAAAGGTTAGAAAAATGAGCAAGTTGAGCAAGGTGAGGAGGGCAAGAAGGGGAAGAACGGTAAGAACGGGAGGAATGGGAAGTAAATGCGTGTGCAGCATGTAAGCGAATAAGTCTCAAAATCAGCCTTAACGAGTAGAAAGAGAGTTCGAATCGCCAATATAAGCAGGCAAAACAAGCTTAACAGATGCGGGCGTGCGATGAGAAGGGAGAACGGTAAAAAGAGTGAGCAAGGTAAGCGAAGTAAGTAAAGTCAGCAAAGTAAGTAAAGTGAGAAGTGCAAGAAGTGCAGGAAAGGTGAGCAAGGTAAGAGCTGCGTGTGTATCGGAGTTTACCGATCAGCTGACATGGCAAGCTTCACCCGTGTTCGAACAAATGGAAACTATTATCACCATTAACACTTGATCTAACATTTTTGTTGTATTTTGTCCGCGATTCGATGTAAGAACACCAGTCAAAACACGTAGATACTGTTGCGTATTAAGTCTATCCCCAGGCCTCCGATAAGCTGCCCCGCTATTTTCGCAATATAATAATCCCATGTATACTTAGAGGAGTATATTTGTCATAAGGAGGTCATGATGTGACCCAACAGGATCATTCTTCCAACCAAGCGCGAACTTACGAAGCGCAGGTCCGCAAGCTGGCTGACTTGATAAGTGGAAGCAAGCGGATCGTTTTTTTCGGGGGAGCTGGAACTTCTACGGAGAGCGGTATACCGGATTTCCGCTCTGCAGGAGGCGTATTTGAAGAGAAATCAGACTTTCCTCATCCTCCGGAAGTGATGGTGAGCCGTCCATTTTTTGAGCGGGACCTCCAGATGTTCTATACATTCTATCGCGTAAAGCTGCTCCATCCGCATGCCAAGCCTAACGGAGCACATCGTACACTGGCTCGGTTAGAGCAAGCTGGCAAGCTAAAGGCGATTATAACGCAAAATATCGATGGTCTGCATCAGGCTGCTGGCAGCACTGAAGTGCTCGAACTGCACGGTTCCGTCCACCGGAACGACTGCTTAAGCTGCCATAGACGATTTGATCTATCTGTCGTATTGGACTCCACCTCAGTTATACCGAATTGCCCGGATTGCGGCGGCGTCTTAAAGCCGGATGTTGTTCTCTATGGGGAAACGTTAAATGATGCTGTCGTTGAACGTGCTATCCATCATGTACAGCAAGCGGACCTGCTGATAATCGGAGGAACGTCGTTGTCGGTCCAACCGGCTGCAAGCTTTGCGCAGATGGGGAGACGTGCAGGGATCGTACTTATGAATCGAACTCCTACAGCTATGGATCACGAGGCAGTCGCTATATTTCGCGATCCGATGGGACAACTGCTTGAAGATGCATATGCTTACATGAGCAAATCTTAAGGGGTAATTTCAGGCCATAGTGAACCGACAACAGTTCTTATAGAAGGATTATTTCTTTATCAAATTAATGAATAGTGTAACCAATACTTAATTTCAAGTGGATTTATGAAACGGAGGAGTTGGCAAGTGGTGCACATGATGGGAATAGACTTAGGAACAAGCAATCGCAAAGTAGGATTATTTGATGAGGAAGGACGTGTACTGGCAATCTCCAGCCGTCCAACGACTGTCATCGAGACTGGGCAAGGATATTCTGTCTATGATCCGGAGCAATTGTGGAATGACGTCGCAGCGATGATAAAGGAAGTACTTGCACAGACGGGTGTTTCCCAGGTGGCGGCGATCGGCATCGCCAGTATGGCGGAGAGCGGATTACTTGTCAATCGGTCAACTGGAAAAGTTCAATCACCTTGTCTGCCATGGTTCGAGACATGCTCGACACCACAAGCGGAACGAATCCGGCAGTCAGATGCCCCACTTGCATTATTCCAGCGTTCAGGGTTGCATTTATCATTTAAGCATGGCCTGCCTAAACTGATGTGGCTGCATGATCAAGACGCAAGCATGTTCAACGACGCGGTATGGCTGACGATGTCTGGCTTTATCGCTTATCGACTCAGTGGTGTAATGGCATGTGATCCAACATTGGCAACACGTACTTTTGCCTATGATATCCGTCATGAATGCTGGGATATGGAATGGCTGAAAGAGTTTGGTCTACCAGAGGGCCTGTTCCCTCAAGTGCTGCCAAGTGGCAGCCCGCTTGGCACAGTTACGACTGAGCTGGCAAACGTGTTTGGGCTAGGGGAAGGAACGACAGTGGCGATTGGCGGCCACGATCATGTGTGCGCATCTTTGGCAGTAGGCGCGGTGCATCCAGGTGACGTATTTGCTTCCATGGGAACGGCTGAGACTTTGGTGGGCTTAATGAAGCCCCGTCATCTGGGGCAAGCGGAATTTGATACTGGGTTATCCTACGGTTTCCATGTCGTACCCGGTTATCAGTTTTGGATGGGAGGGAATGCGGCTTCTGGTGGGGCTCTGGAGTGGATTCGCAAGCAGTTGGCTGACGATGCATTGACATATGATCAAATGAAAGCCCTGATGGCTGACGTGCCTGATGGACCTGGTCAAGCCTTGTTTTTCCCTTATCTTTCAGGCAGTGGAGCGCCTTATCCGAACTCTAAGACACGTGCTGCTTTTATTGGATTGTCCTATGCTAGCGGCAAGGCAGAACTGGTACGGGCCGTATGTGAGGGCACGGCGTATCAGCTAGAAATGATTCGCAGAAGTGCAGAACAGGTATCCGGCGAGACGATTCGGGAAATTCGTGCTGTTGGGGGTGGAACGCGGATCCGATCTTGGCTGCAAATGAAGGCTGACGTAGGGAACGCTACACTCATTGTTCCTCCAGTTGATGAAGCGACCCTTTTAGGGGCAGCTTATGCCGCGTTAATCGGCACGGGGTATATTGGCAGCGCGACAGAGCTTCAGGGCTTGATCGAGCAACGAGGAGTTGCGCGGATTGACCCTGATGCAGCACGTCATATGCTGTATGCAGCCAGGTACGAGCAGGTATACGCTCCAATGGCCGCTGCACTCAGAGAGATGGAACTGTAAGAGGATATGGGGCAGGGCGCCTTCAAGTCAGCGGTCAGCCCCTTTTTTTGCGTGATACAATCCGATTTGCAGCAGGTAAGCAATTGGCGAAGAAATTAGAAGGATAAATACATTTTGTTCATTGGTCGAATTCAGGAGAGGCTGAACTGGAGAAGGAACTAAGCTGTTCAACTACAAGGTTTAGCAGAGGCAAGGTTGGTCGATACCATTATAATGAGTAAATGAACATGAGGTTATTAGAAGGTGAATCTTATAAAAAAGCGCAGCTTATGTGTGAGGACTGTTCTTACAATTTCATTAGGTATTGTAACAATGGCTTGTATCCTGTACCGGCCGACTGTTTCCACAGAACAGCATGTGCAGCCCATGCAGCTCATGCAGCTCATGCAGCCCATGCGTACCACGCAGCTCATGCAGCCTATGCGCACCACGCAGCCCATGCGGACATCAACCACAGCAACTGCTGCCGAAAGCCATAAAAGCAAGCCAGTGATGCAGAAAGCCTCTAGGACGTTAGTGGAATGGACAAAGCTTTATAAGAACATGCCCCTAATTGATGCTCATAATCATAGTGCTACAAACCAAGCTTATAAGTGGAACTTGGAAATGATGTGGGATCCTTATGGCGTTGATAAGGTTGTCATATTTGGTGATGTGTCCAAGCCTAGCGCTGTGCAGACCGATAAATACGCGTGGGAAGCGTATGAACAATATCCAGATCGGTTTATTCCTTTTTCATCTGGCATCAATCTGTTAGCTCGTTCGGGTTTGAAAACTGTCAAACATAATTTGGAGCAAGGTTACTTTGGTATAGGAGAGTTAGCGATAGCCTCTACATATTCGGAGGTGTTAGGTGGATCTATCTGGAAAACGAAACATCCGATGGATGGTGTACTACCCGATATTTACGCCTTGTGTGCGCAGTATAAGGTTCCAATTCTAATGCACATTGATCCACCTGAAGGTATGCCTATGCTGAAGCTAGAAGATGCTGTGAAGCAAAATCCAGAAACGATATTTATTTTTGCGCATATAAATGCCTATAATTCTCCCAGCAAGATAAGGGCGCTAATGAAAAAGCACTCGAATGTGTATGCGGATTTCTACGCAGGGTATACGGTATTTGATCCGAGCAGCACATATAAATTGGAGGACTTTGTACCGCTGATGAAGGAATTTCCGGAGCGATTTCTGTTAAGTACGGATTCAGGCTATGGACTTGTCAGCGAAAAAAAAGCCATTGAAGCGATTTACATCCTCATCGACATGTTGGACAATCGTGAATTAGCACTCCAAATTACAGCAGGCAACATGGAAAGGTTAATTCGGAAGCAGCCCGCGACACAAACACAGTTGGCTGCGCTTCGGCAGTTGGAGAGTCGGACCGGTAAACAATACGATCTCAAAAAATTGAACAAAGTGGATGCAGGTAGATTGCTGATTGAGGAAAGCAAAAGGCACACTAGAGAACCACTAAAATGAAGCTGTCTGGTTGTTTCTTACTAGTGTGCACTAGTCATCTTCCCAACTGCCGCCTGAACTTGTTTTATCTATTAGAGGGCAATTCATTTGAACGATCCTGCTTATGAAACAAAGCTTGCTTGCGGTATTGTGATGGAGCTTGCTGATAGAACCTGCGAAATTGTTTGGAGAAATATAAGGCGTCTGGTATGCCTACAGAAGCTGCAATCTGCTCAATCGTAAGCTCGGGACGTTCACGAAGCAGTAGTCTGCCCTTGTCAATCCTTAACTTTAAAAGAAACGTCACGGGTGACATTCCAGCAGCCTGTTTAAATAATCTGGACAAATAAGCTCTGTTGTATCCTAGGCTTGAAGCCATTTGTTCCATTGTGAACGGATGAGCGTATTGGGTAGACATCATGCGTATCATCTGTCGTACGATCTGCTGAGCTTCGTTTTCCGGCTTGAGAGGGACTGACTCATCTACGCGCTGTTGTTGGCTTGCATAGGCTGCGATCATAAGATGCATGCACCCAGCAGCGGTCAGGTTGCATGTATGCTCTCTAGCTTGAAACGCAGCACGTATGGGCTGCATCCAAGCTGCAGCCTGAGTGCCAGGGCAGTGCACGACAGGCTGTTCCGTCGTCAGTCCGCCTTGCCGAAAGAGAGCTTCCGCTTGATTGCCCTTGACGGCGATCCACTGATAACGCCATGGATTATCAGCATCGGACATGTAGCTGACCAATTGATTGGGCGTGATCAGAAACGCATCTCCCGGTCCCAGCCTATAGGTCCGTGACTCTGTTGAGAATTCACCACAGCCCTCTATAACGTGATGCAGCAAATAATAATCGTAGAACTTAGGCCCCAGCTTATGCCCGGGCTTTGTCTGGCTTTCGCCGGCGAACAGCACGTGAAGGCTGTCCTGCTCCGATGCCGTCGGATTTGTGGCTACTTCATAGGTATCAAGAACTGTGGATCTACCTCTGTCTTCATCAAGTGACGCGTTCAAGCTCTCATCCAAAGGAATAGTATTTAGTCCGTCTGATGTTGTGCTCATTACCAGTCCCCCTTCAAAAAGTGTGCAGAGTATGCGAAGTAGACATGCGAGTTGTGTCTATAGGGTCTATTATGTCATCGTGCTTAAAGGGATGAACAAAGCGATCAGGAGCACACCAACTATAATAGATGCGGTCTTTGTGCAACTTGTAGATCGTAATTAATGCGCCATTTCTAGTTACTATATCACATTTATCCATATGAAGTTCACATCCAGCTATTACAAGACAGGAAAGTTCGAAGTATGATTAATGGTAACAAACAGTATACTTTCTGCTTATGATCTTAGGAGGTTGGCCAGATATGGATACGAACAGATTACTGCATTTATTTGAACAGCATTATGGTATCAATCAGGGGGAAGTACGATTGTTCCATGCTCCTGGACGTGTCAATCTGATTGGTGAACATCTTGATTACAACGGCGGGTACGTACTGCCGGCAGCCCTTCAGATTGGTACTTATCTGCTTATCAGATCCAACGCTGATCGTATGCTCCGGCTTGCCAGTGTCCAGTTTGAAGAAGCAGCGAGCTTTTCGATCGATGAACTGCCAACCGTTAAGTCAGACATGTGGACGGATTATCCTCTTGGTGTGGTCCATGAGATGAACAAGGCGGGCCATCCGATTACGCAGGGGTATGACCTCTTGGTAGCCGGCAACATACCAAATGGAGCGGGATTGTCCTCGTCGGCCTCATTGGAGGTAGTGATTGGTTACGCCCTTTTGACATTGGAAGGCTATCCGATTGATCGCACAGCGCTTGCGCGGCTGTCACAGCGAGCAGAGAACCAATTTGTTGGGGTGAACAGCGGTATCATGGACCAGTTCGCCGTTTCGCACGGGAAGCAGGATCATGCGATATTACTTGATTGTGATTCATTGCAGTATGAACATGTACCTTTCCAAATCCAAGGATATAAGCTTATTATAGGTAATACGAACAAGCGTCGTGGATTAGTAGATTCCAAATACAATGAGCGTCGTACACAATGTGATGAAGCTGTAGAGAAGCTGAAGCAGGTGTATCCGGATCTGACCTATTTGGCGCATTTGACCAGTGAACAATTCCAACAAGCCAAGCATGTATTGACAGATCGTGTTGTGTGTCAACGTGCAGAACATGTCGTATTTGAAAATGAGCGTGTGAAACAATCGATGAAGGCACTGCGGGAGGGAGACCTGCTTGCGTTTGGACAATTAATGAATGCATCCCACGAGTCGTTACGCGATCTCTACGAAGTCAGTTGCGAGGAATTGGACGTAATGGTTCAAGAAGCCCGCACGGTAAATGGCACGATCGGCTCACGGATGACAGGAGCCGGATTTGGAGGCTGTACGGTATCACTGGTGGCGCAAGCAGCAGTAGAAGACTTTGTTAATACAGTTGGTGCGAACTATGAAAGACATACCGGTCTTAAGCCTGATTTTTACGTGTGTGACGTAGGGGATGGCGTGATAGAGTTAGAATGGCCAGCATTTATTGCTACAGATGAATCTATTTGATAGAAACTCTTATATATCTCAGGAGGTAATGTAAATGGCAGTATTAGTTACAGGTGGAGCGGGATACATTGGTTCCCATACCGTTGCAGAACTGATTGCTCGTGGAGAAGAAGTTGTTATTGTGGATAATTTGGAGACAGGTCACCGTGAGGCCGTCACAGCGGGCACCCTTGAAATCGGAGATATACGCGATAAGGCGTTTCTACAAGATGTATTTGCAAAGCATAATATTGATGCGGTGATTCATTTTGCGGCATATTCCCTTGTAGGGGAGAGCATGATCAAGCCGGGCAAATATTATGACAATAATGTTAGCGGGACTGGCGTACTACTCGATGCCATGAAGGATCATGGAGTTAAGCGAATTGTATTTTCCTCCACTGCGGCTACCTACGGCGAGCCAGAGCGTGTCCCAATTGTGGAGACAGATCGTACAGAGCCGACAAGTGTATATGGTGAAACAAAGCTGACGATGGAGCGTATGATGCGCTGGTTCGATCAGGCGCACGGCATCCAATATGTTTCATTACGCTATTTTAATGCGGCTGGAGCTCACGAGAGCGGCCAAATTGGTGAAGATCACCGGCCAGAATCCCATTTGGTCCCGATTGTGCTGCAGACAGCACTTGGCCAGCGGGAGGAGATCACCGTGTTCGGCAGCGATTATCCGACAGCCGATGGCACTTGTGTTCGCGATTATATCCATGTGAGCGACTTGGCTGATGCGCATGTGCTTGCGCTTCATTATTTGAGAGACGGCGGCAAGAGCGATATTTTTAACCTCGGCAATGGACAGGGATTCTCAGTGCTTGAGGTGATACGTACCGCGGAGCAAGTGACAGGCAGATCGATTCCAACAGCGATTCGTGAGCGTCGCGCAGGCGACCCGGCGATTCTGATCGCTTCGGCAGATAAGGCGCGTCGAGTGCTGGGATGGTCGCCTAGCCGTTACAAGCTGGAGCAGATCGTTGACAGTGCATGGCGTTGGCACACCACACGTCCGAATGGTTACGTGGAATCGTAATTGCGGAAGGGTTGGAACGCCAATTAGGGGAACGTGGGAGGTTGCTTTTATGGGAGCTATGCAATTAGATCGGGTGACGATTGAGGCGAATAGATTGACACAAACAGAGCAGGCGCAATGGGGCATCGAGGAGTTAATCCGATATGCCCTATCCAAACGATTAATTGGTGAAATGGATTGTCCGTATGTACGCAACATATTGCTGGATATGTTCCAATTGGCAGAGCCGTGGGCTGGTTACGAAGCGACATATTCGTCAGATGTCGAAGCGGCGGATACGCCTCATTACATCTTGAACCTGCTGCTGGATTATGGTCAAGTGATCGGTTTGATTCCTGATCATACAACGACACAGCGTGACCTGCTCGATGCACGTATTATGGGAGTACTAATGCCCCGACCTTCAGAGACAGTGGCAGCTTTCAGAAGAACGGAACAAGAGAACGGCATCATGCAGGCTACGCGTGAGTTCTATCAGTTAAGCGTAGACAGCAATTACATTCGAATGGATCGTGTGCAACACAA
Source organism: Paenibacillus sp. ACRRX (assembly GCF_022346885.1). Taxonomy (GTDB): domain Bacteria; phylum Bacillota; class Bacilli; order Paenibacillales; family Paenibacillaceae; genus Paenibacillus_B. The sequence continues at coordinate 65,307 of NZ_JAKRNK010000010.1, read as the reverse complement.
CGATCATTGGCTGTATGAGAGCAAATACGGCATAATCGAAATGACGATTAATGTCTCGAAGCCTGAGAAAAGTCCGCAGGAGATTGCTGAGGCGAGGCAGACAGCAGCCTCTCATTATCCGCAGTGTTTGCTCTGTGTGGACAATGTTGGATATGCAGGCCGTGCCAATCACCCGGCTCGCCAGAACTTGCGGGTCATCCCGTTGACGCTGCATGAAGAAGCGTGGCATTTCCAATACTCACCTTATGTATATTACAACGAGCACAGTATCGTGCTTCGACACGATCACGTGCCGATGAAGCTGACGAAATCCACTTTCCATAGATTACTGGAATTTACAGAGCAGTTTCCGCACTATTTTATCGGTACCAATGCGGATTTGCCGATTGTCGGCGGCTCGATCCTAAGTCATGATCACTTTCAAGCTGGGCAACATACGTTTCCTATTGAAAGAGCTACAGCTGATCGGACATTTGTTTATCCGCAGGATGAGGATATTCAGGTCAGTATTGTGCGTTGGCCGATGTCGGTGCTGCGTGTTTCTGGTCAAGATCGGGAAAGGCTGATTGAAGTTGTATACGCAATATTTAAAGCTTGGCAAGTATACACCGATCCTGAAGTTGGCATAATCGCGTTTACGGATGAGGGGGACAGCTGTATTCCTCATAATACAGTCACTCCGATCGTCAGACGCCGTGGGACTGCATATGAAGTGGATATGGTGCTTCGCAACAATCGCACGAACAGCGAACATCCAGAAGGCATATTCCATCCGCACCGTGAGATGCATCACATCAAGCAAGAGAACGTCGGATTAATCGAGGTGATGGGACTTGCGATTTTGCCAGCGCGGCTGCAGCAGTCCAGTATGCTGATTGCCACGTTCCTGACGGGTCAGCAATCGTGGGAACAGCACAAGGCAAACATGCAAGCTCATGATCCGCTGGCTGTACACCGTGTATGGATTGAAAGCTTGATAGAACGTTACGGTATCGATAACAGTTTGGAGAGTGCACAGCGTTTGATCAAGCAGGAGATTGGCCATACATTTGTCGAAATTTTAGGGCAAGCTGGTGTGTTCAAACGAAATGCAGAGGGGCAAGCCGCGTTTGAGCGATTTATCAACCATCTTGGCAGGGCGTGATTGATTCACATATACACTGATCAAGGCAAGGCAGTTCGCGTTGAATGCCGGTAGAAGAGGCAGTGTAGACAGGTCGGGAAAAGAGGCGATTAGATGACGCTTATCATGACAAATAGGGTGGAGGATCCACGATTCGGCCGTAGTCTTCGACTGGACAATGAACGCTACACGATGATTATTCCGTTGGAATATGGTATTCGGATTATGCATTTTAGCCTGCGTGGAGGCGAAAATGTATTGTTCCACGATGCAGAGGGGGTTGTTGCTCAGCAAGGCGAGGCGTTCCGTAAAATGGGCAGCGACGGTTGGCTGCTCCGAGGTGGACACCGTCTCTGGGTTAGCCCTGAAGCGTATCCGCGCACGTACTCTCCAGACGACCAGCCTATTGACTGGAGCCCCACAGGGCAGGGGGTTGTGCTGACGTCTCCAGTTGAGCAATGGTCGCTCATCAAGAAGCAGATTGAGATTGTATTTACAGAGGATCAGGTTGTCCTTACCCATCGCATTACAAATGAGGGGGCTTATCCGATACAGGTAGCGCCCTGGTCGATTAATGTCATGGCGCAGGGTGGAACCGCTATTATTCCGCAGACAAAACGAGAAACCGGCCTGCTGCCGAACCGGGCTGTTGTATTATGGCCATATTCGCGAATGAATGATGACCGAGTAGTTTGGGGAGAAGATCATATTACGATTCGTCAGTCCCCTGATGCGGATCGGGCATTTAAACTGGGAACGGGAAATGAACCCGGATGGGCTGCTTATCTTAATAATGGAACTGCATTTGAGATTAGCCATGAGCATCAATCAGATGCCGAATATCCAGATGGCGGCTGTTCATTCGAATGTTATACCAATGAGCATATGCTGGAACTGGAGACACTTGGCCCTTTGTCCATGCTGGAGCCTGGACAGACTGCGTCGCATCGGGAGTGCTGGCGCCTCACGGCAGCGTTAGATAAAGAGTCATTTTTGGCAAGTAAACAACAATAAAGCCTGATCCAGGCAGCTGAGAGCATAGACTTCCGATTTGGAAGTCTATTTCTCTGTTCTAAACTTAACTGTCTCGTGAGAACAAGCCTTTCCCGTGCCCGTAATCGGTTCTTTACAACCCCCCTAAATGAATACATAATAGAGTGGAATCATGATCTTTTTAATGGTTTTACCTATTTGAAGGGGAGGAATGAGTACATGCGTATACGAACAAGCCTAGCTGCTATGCTGGCGGCATTACTTATCGTGCTTACGGGTTGTCAGGCAGTAGGCGGTGTAGATATTGGGGAAGTCGTAAACAGAACTTCTGATTTGAAGTCGGCGGAGACGAAGGAAACGGTAAGCATTAAGCTTGACGTCAGTAAGGATGCCGAGCTAACAACGGAGGAAAGCCAGTTCATTAACATTATTAACGGGCTTCAGCTCGATCTGTCAACGAAGATGGAATCGCCTGATCGTGTATCATCAAGCGGTACGATCAAGATTACAGGCAAGAGTGTGCCGTTTCAACTTGCGGTAGATGACAAGCAGGTAGTGGTCCATGTAGAAGGTGGCAAGACGCCGCTTGTTATCCCGGCAACAACAAAAGAAATGGAAGAACTGGACATCCCGCAATTGGATGTGGAACAACTAAAGCAGTTCCGCAAATCGATGGTAAAATTCTTCACTAAGCATGCCCCTAACCCTAAAGTAACAACGGTTACTCCAGTTACGGAGCAAATTTTTGGCCAATCCCAATCCTTGAGCCAAATACATATGGAATTTGGAGCTGACGAAACGATTGGCTGGGTACGCAGTTTCTTGAAGTCAATACTGGCAGATGAGCAAGGAACCAAAGCTTGGTTAACTGAAGTAGGCAAATTGTATGGGCCGTTGGTTGGACAGTCGATGGAAGCATACGGCGTAAGCGATAAATCAACGAACATGGTAAAAGATGGGGAAGTATTTGCGCTCATAGCATTTAAATGGTTGAAGGAAAATGGAGAGAAGTCGCTTGATGAGCTGGATAAGGCTTGGACTCAAGTGGTTAAAGAAGATGCTGACATGGCGGTCGTCCTTGGCAATAAGACGAAGCTGAAGTTGGATCTTTATGCTGATGCAGCATTAAACCTGAACAAGACCAATATCGAATTAAACGTGGCACTGCCTAAATCTGAAGATGTTCCTCTCTCAGGAATTACGTTTAAAGCATCTACAGAAGTCAAAAACCATAATCAGTCGATAACAATCGACAAAATCAATGCGACAAATGCTGTCAACGTACTGGAACAGACGTTGACGCCAGGTCAATGGTTGCGCCATTTTAGTCCGGATTCCGCGGTTCATCAGTTGTTGAAGGACGCAGGCATTTCACGGAAGTATGTTACCCTTCCGATTTCGCAAGGCAAGTATGACGATTGGTTGATTGATGGCCCTGCTCCTTTCGTTAAGAATGGGGTTACTATGGTTCCGCTTCGTTATGTGGCTGAACATTTGGATGCGGATGTTAAGTGGGACAACAAAGCGTCGCAGGCTCGCATCGTAGAGGACCTCACAGGTAAAGTGATTATAATAAAGCTAAACAGCAAGCAAGTGACGGTTGATGGCAGCAATGTGGCTAAGAAGCTGGATGCCGCGCCTGTCATGAAGGATTCCACCGTGTACGTGCCGCTGCGCGATATCGCGCTTCTGCTTGGCGCAAAAGTAGGGTACGAGAAGGGCGAATACATGAACTATGCGACAGTGACCCGAGAATAGACGGGTTATTGAAGTTTAGTGACCTTGAGTCCACAGATGAAATTAAGCCATCTTTAAGGACAAAGGATCAGAATTACGTTGTACTGGACTTATAGGCGTGAATAACTTTTAAACTAACGAATATGTGCTTGATTCATATGAAACCCAGTCCCTAAGCAGTTTTACTTAGAGGCTGGGTTTCTTGCGTGTCATTTACCGATATCTTAAAATGCGTCGAAAGATGAGCGGTCCATGCAGGTGTTAATCTGAAAGCGGGTATATCCGCAATTGAGGAAATTGCACATCAGATTGTAAGACTGAATGGGTGATCGGATGATGAATGTGGTCTGTATGTGATCGTTGGAATATTAGTGGTGGTATTGGAGTTAACGTTGTTCCCGAACTAATGGAAGTGGAAATTGATATTCCTGTGCGAACAATGGAGGATTTTGGACGGATGATGACGAAGATGAAAGAGGTAACACCGTTCCATCCCGAAATTCGCCTGCATATGAAAGGGTATATGAATCGTCCGCCGATGGAGAGAACCGATGCTATCGGAAGCTTATATCACTTGGCTCAGCTTGTGGCGCATGAGGAGCTTGACTTGCATCTTGAAGAGACAGGCACAGGTGGAGTCAGCGACGGCAATTTCATAGCGGCTTGCGGCACGCCAACACTGGACGGGCTTGGCGCACGAGGAGACGGTGCCCATGCTGTACACGAACATGTTCGTGTGGAAGAAATGCAAAGACGAGCAGTGCTGCTCGCGGGTATCATGGAACGCTTATAACGATGTTTACGAGTCCGAAGAACTTAGACTGCGTAAGATGTGGCTTGCATAGGGCGGCAGCAGGAACACGCTAAGTTACACACGCAAAACAGTACGGACATCTAAACAACCGCTTAAAGGAGTGTAGCACCAATGGCCAAATCGTTAGGCTCAAGCACTAACATTATTATCCGAATGGAAATTGACAAGAGCAAGTGTACCTTTGCCCAGGTGGCAGCGGCAATTGGCGAGGGCGGCGGAGATATCGTCGCAATCGACGTCATTCGAAGCGCAGCCACAACAACCGTAAGGGACATTACGGTAAATGTGTACGATGGGAGTGTCGGAGACCGAATCGTTCAGCGTCTGAAGCCGCTGGAAGGTGTACGTATTGTAAATATCTCAGACCAGACTTTCTTGCTTCATTTGGGCGGCAAGATCGAGATGCAGCCTAAAGTTCCGATTCGGAACCGTGACGATTTGTCACGTGTGTATACGCCAGGTGTGGCACGTGTATGTATGGCGATTCATGAGGACCCTAATCGTGCCTTTACGTTGACGATCAAGCGTGATACTGTTGCTGTTATTTCGGATGGCACGGCCGTACTGGGACTTGGCAATATTGGACCACGAGCGGCAATGCCTGTTATGGAAGGCAAAGCGATGCTGTTCAAGCAGTTTGCAGGCGTTGATGCGTTCCCGATCTGTCTCGACACGCAGGATCCGGATGAGATTGTGCAGACGATTCTTGCTATTGCGCCAGGATTCGGGGGTATTAACTTAGAGGATATATCTGCTCCACGCTGCTTCGACATTGAGCGTAGATTAACGGAAAAGCTCGACATCCCTGTCTTCCATGATGATCAGCACGGTACGTCTGTTGTACTGTTGGCCGGTATCCTTAACGCTCTGCGGATCGTGGAGAAAAAGCTGGAAGACTGCAAGATCGTACTCTGTGGAATTGGTGCCGCTGGTATGGCATGTACAGAAATGCTGCAGTCAGCAGGTGCAGCAAACGTCATTGGTGTCGATCGCCAAGGGGCACTGGTACGTTCGACCACATACGAGAATGAGTCTTGGAACACTTATGCTGCCAAGACGAACCCGAATGAAGAAACGGGCTCGTTATCGGAAGTTATCCGCGGTGCCGATATCTTTATCGGTGTATCTGGCCCAGGTGTGCTTAAGAAAGCAGACGTTGAATCAATGGCACATGATGCTATCGTATTTGCAATGGCTAACCCAACACCAGAAATTGATCCGGATGAGATAGAGGGCATTGCGCGTATTATTGCGACAGGACGCTCGGATTATCCGAATCAGATTAACAATGTGTTGTGCTTCCCTGGCTTGTTCCGTGGCCTGTTGGATTGCCGTGCTTCCCATGTGACCGAAAGTATGAAACTTGCTGCAGCCAAAGCAATCGCAGAAGTCGTATCTGATGATGAACTGAGCGAAGTGTACATTATTCCATCGGTATTTAACGATAAGGTTGTCCCACGTGTCAGAGACGCCGTAGTGGATGCCGCGTTTGAAGCTGGTGTCGCTCGCAGACGTGATTACCGCGATAAATCGCAATCTAATAAGTAATATGTGACTAATTCATATTGTTGATTATACTGCCGAGCATAGTGTTGTGTTTATCCGACCCATGCTCGGTTTTTTACTATAGCAACAGTTTAATGCGATAGAGTAACAAAGTAAAGAGTTGTCGACAATTTATTTTACACACAAACTCCCATATTATAACAAAAATATCAACAGTTATTATTGACGTACTTAACTGAGGTAGTGCATTATCGCTATAGCACACTGCTGATATATTGCTTTTATGCATTAAAAAGTTATTGCGTTAATTTAATGTTCATTTAAATGTGCTTTCAGCAACTGGCAGAGATGAAACAGCACGATGATTCCACAGAGGTTTCAAAACATAAGTTAGTATATTTGTTTTTAAACTGAGAAAGGGGATTTGGATGTATGAAATTCAGTCGTCAAGTTGTACTTATCTTTTTATTAGCTGCTTTGATAGTTGTAAGCGCATGCGGTGCAGAGGGAACGGATTCTGGTCCTGTAAGCACGGGCAATACAGAGGGAATGAGCAGCAAGAAGATTAAGATTGGAATTACTCAAATTGTAGAGCATCTTTCCCTTGATGAAGCACGCAGAGGGTTTGTGCAAGCGCTTAAGGATGCTGGTTATGTAGAGGGTGAGACGCTTGAAATTGACTTTCAGAACGCACAAGGAGATCTAAGCAACGCGGCGACAATCACGCAGAAATTTGCAAGCGACAAGAAGGATTTGGTCTTGGCTATTGCTACGCCCACAGCTCAAGCCGCAGCCCAGAACATTAAAAATAAGCCTATTCTGTTTACGGCAGTAACAGATCCGATAGGAGCAGGTCTGGTTCAAAGTATCGAGAAACCAGGTGCGAATGTTACAGGTACAGCTGATCTGCACCCTGATGCAATTTCTAAGTTAATGGAATTTATAGCAAGTAATGTGAAAGACATAAAAGCGGTAGGAATCATTGCGAACGAAGGAGAACAAAACACGCATATCAATGTGAAGCAAGCCGTGGATGCACTCAGCAAGCTCGGAGTAGAGGTTGTAAAAGCCCCGGTTGCGAATAGTTCTGAGGTCAAACAGGCAACTGAATCTCTGGCAGGTAAAGTACAAGCGATTTATGTGCCATCAGACAATACAGTTGTAAGTGCGTTAGCTACGGTTATAAGTGTGGCATCGGACATTAAGATTCCGACTTTTGTAGCAGATAAGGATTCCGTGAAGAACGGCGGTGTTGCCAGTTACGGTTTTGAATATTTTGACCTGGGCTATTCAACAGGCAAGATGGCTATTGAAATTTTGAAAGAAGGCAAGAAACCAGCAGATTTGGCAGTGAAATATCCTGAAACGCTAGACTTGGCGCTTAATTTGAAGGCTGCTGCATCTCAAGGCTTTGATGTAACCGCTGCGATGAAAGCGGAAGTGAAACAAGAGAACTTATTCGAATAAGACAGCTGTAGAGGAGGTAAAGCAACATGTTTCACGCAGGATTTTGGGAAGCCATGCTGAAGTCTGTCGAAATTGGTCTGTTGTATGCGATTATGGCATTTGGTGTATATTTGACATTTCGAATTTTGGATTTTCCTGATTTGACTGTGGATGGCAGCTTTACGACAGGTGCGGGTATTGCGGCTTTAGGTATCTCTTCGGGCATGAACCCCTTTGTGGCTACAATGCTGGCTTGTATCGGGGGAGGTCTAGCAGGGATATTGACGGGTCTGATCCATACGAAAGGTAAAGTGAATGCGTTGTTGTCCGGTATATTAATGATGATTGCGTTACACTCCATTAATTTGAGGATTATGGGCAGGTCAAATATAACATTAGTAAATACAGAGACGCTATTGTCGCCACTATCAGAAGGATTTAAGTATGAGTTTGTTCTTGTCATGGGTGTTGCAGCTATAGTTATTAAGCTGCTTCTGGATTTATTCTTGAAGACAGAAATTGGACTTGCGCTGCGAGCTACTGGTGATAATGCCCGCATGATCAGAAGCTTAGGCGTTCGGACGGATTCGACGATTATTATTGGGGTAGGCCTGTCCAATGCAATGGTGGCGCTGGCAGGTGCGCTGATTGCCCAATATCAGGGGTTCGCAGATATCCAGTTGGGTGTCGGTATGATCGTTATTGGTCTGGCATCGGTTATTATTGGCGAGGCGGTTTTTGGCCATCGAACGATTGTACGTGCGACATTTGCTGTATTGCTGGGTGCGATATTGTATCGCCTGATAGTGGCAGTTGCTCTCCAGATGGAGCTTAATTCCACAGATTTAAAACTGTTGACAGCCGTTATCGTCATTATTGCGCTTACGCTGCCCATGATTCGAAGGGCAGTGAGACAGCGCGCTGACAGCCGCAGACGGGCTGTAGAATTAATACAGTCTGGAGGTGATGTATAATGCTTCATATTCAGCAGGTATGTAAATTGTTTAATCCAGGAACAGCAGATGAGAAGTTGGCGCTTGTTCACATTAACCTTCACTTGAAGCAGGGCGACTTTGTGACGGTGATCGGTAGTAATGGAGCAGGTAAATCGACACTGATGAACGTGATATCAGGTGTGATGCTGCCGGATATCGGTTGTGTCCATATTGAAGGACAGGACGTGAGCTCTAAGCAAGAGCATGCGCGCAGCCGTTGGATTGGCCGGGTATTCCAAGATCCACTGGCAGGTACAGCACCCTCGATGACCATTGAGGAGAATTTGGCGCTGGCATATGCGCGGGGACGACGTAGGGGGCTAAGAGCCGGTGTGAGCCGCCAACGAAAAAGTTGGTTTAGCGAACAACTGGAAATACTAGGCCTTGGGTTGGAACATCGCCTGACGGCGAAGGTTGGCCTACTGTCTGGAGGCGAAAGACAGGCACTTAGCCTGCTGATGGCAACATTTACGCAGCCGAGCCTGCTGCTGCTGGACGAGCATACCGCTGCCTTGGACCCCGCTCGGGCGGAAATGATTACAAGACTGACCGATAAGATCGTAAGAGAGACGTCATTGACCACGTTAATGGTGACACACAACATGGAGCAGGCGATAAGACTCGGCAATCGGTTGATCATGATGGATAAGGGTAGAATTATATTAGATATAGGAGTGGAGCAAAAAAAGCAGCTGACGGTAGAAAAATTGTTGCGGGAGTTTGAGCGGCTGCGTGGAGAGAAGTTTGTAGATGATAGGGTAATGCTAGGTGGATAGGTGAATCGAAGTTAAGATACGTAGGTTTTAGTGTCCACACATTGTGTGGGCCTTTTTGCTTTATGTCCATCTGATTGGGAACGCACAACAAATTTGTAATAAGTGTCGTGCATAAAAAAATAGCTCCTTTTAGTCATTTAACCTCTTTATACCAGTTCGTATAATGAACTTGTAAGCTATTTATACTGGAGGAGGGTATATGATGCAGACATGGAAAGTTGGCATATTATTGTTTGATGATGTAGAGGTACTTGATTTTGCTGGGCCATTTGAGGTATTTGCCGTAACGGCATTGAACCGCTGGCAGCCAGATCATCACGAACCGTTTAAGGTTACGACTATTTCGCAGACTGGTGAGTGCATTACCGCGCGTAATGGATTAAAGGTGACGCCTGATTACAGTTTGGATACGGCCCCACGGTATGATCTATTAGTGATTCCAGGGGGGAAGGGGGTTCGACTTGAGCTTGATAATCCGCTACTGGTGGAATGGATTCGTAACCAATATGAGTCTGTACAATGGTTGACATCTGTATGTACAGGCGCATTGCTATTAGCCCAGGCTGGCTTGTTAAATGGTTTGCAAGCTACGACACATTGGGCCAGCATTGAAAGGCTGCGAACTGACTACCCAGAGGTGAATGTAGTTGAACACGTCAAATATGTCGATATGGATCGGATTGTCACTTCTGCTGGTATATCAGCAGGCATTCATATGGCACTGCATATGGTTTCTCGGCTGCTTGGCAGAGAAGTTGCTCGGGATACTGCACACCACATGGAGTATGACATTGAGTTATAAAATTGAGGAAGGACCGTTTGACCAATAATGAACACAGTAGTTAGGTGGTGTTGCTGAAAATGCAATCCGATGAAGCTGTTCTCTTTGGTGCAGCGCTGAAAATATAGAGTGGGGGTTCGAAGAGTAGAAAAATAGAAAGGCAGGAATGAACATGATAAAGAAGAGGCTAATCATGTTGATTGGAATCATAGTTATGCTATCCATGATCGGATGCAGTGCTCATTCAGCAACAACGAAGGAGTCCCCATTATCAACTGGCAATCTATCTGCTGACAACCCCGTTTCGACAACAGACAAGGACTTATTTATGTCATTTCATGATTCAACAGGTCAGCAAGTTTCCCTGCCTCATAAACCTGCCCGCATCGTTATTTTGAATACAGAGGTACTGGAATTATTTTATCAGCTTGGAGGTAAAACGGTTGGGCGTGCTACTGCCCCAGGTACTTCGGTACCGGAACAGGCTCAGTCATCGACAGACGTTGGACCCATTAATCAAGTCAGCATCGAAAAAATAACGAGCTTAGAACCAGATCTGGTTATTGGGCATCCTATTTTCCACACCAGTTTAAAAGAGGCACTAACCACAACCAACACCCCGCTAGCCTTAATCAAGATGGACAGCTACGAAGACATTTTACAGACCGCGAAGCTTCTTGGACATATGCTGGAGAAACAGCAAGAAACCGAACTTGCACTACAAGACACGAAGCAGCGTATTCAAGCTATTACAAATAAACTGCCGAATCAATCGCCGAAATTTGCATTAATTACGATTATGTCTAGGGGGGTCTCTCTCCAGAAAAGTGACAGTATCGCGCTAGACATCGCCAATCAACTGAAATTAACTAACGTAGCTGCCGGCATGCAAGCGGGAGCGATGCCAAGCGCAGTCCCGTACAGTATCGAAAAGCTGATTGAAGCTGATCCTGATTACTTGTTTGTGATTGCGTATGGCACAGAGGAATATGGCAAGGCAAAGCTCAAAGAAGATTTGGGAAATAATCCGGCGTGGGCTTCATTACGAGCGGTAAAAGAGAACAAACTGTTTATTTTGCCGGCTGACTTTGTAAATTCACCTGGATTAAAGATTGATCAAACCTTAATGCGTTTGGCTATTCTGATCTATCCCGAAATATATGGGAACTAAGCAGCGTATGGATATCCGCAGATCAGCAACCTGGCGTATCGTCGTTTTTGCTGCTTTAATACTGCTTGCAGCGGTAGGGATTTTATTTAGTCTTGTGAGTGGAGCGGTAAACATTAGTCCGACAGCCATTTACCGGGTATTTACAGGTAATGAACAAGGGATGATAAAGGACATTATTTGGAATGTCAGGCTGCCTCGCACTTTAATTGCCGGAATCGTAGGAATTAGTCTTGCGCTCGCAGGCGCACTGCTGCAAGGTGTTATGCGCAATCCTCTTGCCGACCCCCATATTATCGGCGTATCTTCGGGAGCTGGATTGTTTGGCATCGCTACACTGGTTATATTTCCATCGTATGCGTATCTGATGACGCCGATTGCTTTTGTCGGAGCATTAGGGGCGGCAATGCTTATTTACGCGCTTGCCTGGCAGAACGGAGTACGACCTGGCCGCATTATTTTGGCAGGAGTAGCAGTGTCAGCCTTCTTCAGTTCAGGTATATCTGGCTTACTGACGTTTTACAGTGATCGAGTAGATGGAGCATTATTGTTTTTGGTAGGCGGACTTTCTGCTAAAAGCTGGCCGCACCTGTATCTGCTGCTTCCTTATACGATTGTTGGAACCCTTGTCGCGCTGTTGTCAGCACAGCGCATGAACATTATGATGCTTGGTGATTCGGATGCAAGAGGCTTAGGCTTGCAAGTGGAGAAGATGAGACTGCTGATCACAGCAATTGCGGCACTGCTCGCTGCTAGTGCAGTTAGTGTAGTTGGACTGCTCGGGTTTGTTGGTATGATTGTTCCACATGCAGCTAGAATGTTGATCGGCAATGATTACCGGGTGCTGCTGCCCGCAACGGTGTTGCTCGCGATAGCTGTGCTAACGATATTTGATACACTTGGCCGTATTCTGTTTGCTCCTGTTGAATTGCCTGTTGGAATCATGATGGGGGCAATCGGCGCCCCATTATTTCTTTATCTGCTCAGGAAAAGAGGGATGCAGGAGTGATTCGTGGAGAGCAGCTGGTTGTAAAATATCGTAATCATACCGTTATTGATCGGGTTAACGTTCAATTCGAAGAGGGTCTTGTGCATAGCATTCTTGGACCTAACGGTTGTGGGAAGAGTACACTGTTGAAAGTGCTTTCTCGCCAATTGCAAAGCGAGAGCGGAGTTGTTTACCTGAATGGCAAAGACATTGGGCAGTGGGCTGCAAAACCGTTTGCACGCCATCTGGCTATGCTGGCGCAAGCTCAAGAGCGTCCGACGGACATAAGTGTGTATGATCTAGTGTCATATGGCAGATTTCCACATAAAGGATGGATGCAGCGGCTTGATGAGCAAGATCAAGAAGTGATCCAATGGGCGCTCTATATTACGGGAATGTCAGCACTAGCAACCAGCAGCGTACAAGAGTTGTCAGGCGGCGAGCGACAGCGGGCGCGGATTGCAATGGCAGTAGCCCAGCAGCCTCGCGTATTATTGTTGGATGAACCGACAACATATCTGGACATTTGTCATCAGCTTGAGATTATGGAGCTTGTCGTCCTGCTTAATCGAGATAAACAAATGACCGTTGTGATGGTATTACATGATCTGAACCATGCATCGGCGTACTCGGATCGAATTACGGTGATGAACAGAGGTTCCGTTTATGCGAGTGGAATGCCAGGTGAAGTGATTAACGCCCAGATGCTCCGTGATGTATTTCGAGTAGAAGCAACTGTAGAATTGGAGGAGGAGCAAGGACGTCCGCTTATTCGATCGATGAAGCTGCTGTAAGACTTGCCATGTGGGTAATAGCTAGAACAATTTGCATTCACGAACTAACGATATCTAATAGGAAATACACATACAAGAGATGAACAAAGAGGCTGGTTTTTCCAGTCTCTTTCTTTATTTTTCTGGAGATATTAAATTTATTTTTATATAAATGAGATTCACTATGGGCACGTTTTTGTTAATTCGACAAAAACCGATAAATTTACAACGGATTCGGATTAAAATATGGTAAACAATCGTCTCATTATGGTACAATGATTTTCATTATATGACAGATTTCAAGTCAAAAATATGGAATTTTTATGAAGATAAAAAGGGGTCTGAGATGGATGGGTATAATTAGACGAAGCATTATTGCCAAGATGATCGCTGTTATAATCGTGATTGTATTGCTGCTTTGCTCTGTATTATTTGTAAGGCAGTACTCGCAGCAGCAGGAGATGTATATGGACTTTCTTGAACAGCGGTTAAAAGTGATGATGACGCTGCAAATTCAGGAACTTCAATCATCTGTTAGACAAGTCTCTTATTCTTTCTCTGATGCCAATACCAGCAAAGATTATGCTTCCAATCCTACCTTTCGTCTCATTCGAGAGAAATTGAACAGTCTGGTTAAAGAAGATATACATAATACGTTTATTGTAATGCCACCGTCTAAAGAAGACTTAAGCAACAAAAAGCTGAAGCTGGTTCAAGCGAGCAAGCAGTTTGAATCAAGAGGCTATCCACCTGGCAAGATGATTACGTTATCAGATGAATTAAATGATGCTTATGCAGCTATGTTAAAAAAAGGTACTGCGATTACGAGCGACTTTAAAATAGGGGATAATTGGATCATTACAGCCGTTGCACCAATCAAGAACGAGCAAGGTCAGACTTTAGCTATATTTGCTATTGATTTTGATTACACGCAGGTGAGAGCCAATCTAATGAGCACTTTAATGGAGACGTTATGGATTGGATTGATCATTATATTCGTGGGGCTAGCTGTGCTTGTCTGGTATATCCGATTCCAATTGAATCCACTTCGTCGTGTGCATCAATTGGCTGAACGTGCAGCTGAAGGAGATCTTACCGTTCGGTTGGATGTAAAGGGTGACGATGAGATCAGCAAAGTTGCCCATGTCTTTAATCAAATGATAGAGCGTCTAAGCGCTTTGCTAAAAGATGTGCAGCGAGCTTCTGAAGGTGTGGCGGTATCCACTTCTGAATTAAACAGCGGAGCCCAAGAAACCGCAGCGTCTGCGATAGAGGTGAGTGCCTCCATGCAGCAGGTTGCATCCGGTGTACAAGTCCAACTGCAAAGCACGGCCGAGACGAAGCAAGCCATGCTTGAGATTACGCTAGGCGTACAGAACTTATCGGAAACCTCAACCGTTGTATTTGAGCACATGAATGCTTCAGCAGAGCAAGCGCAGGCGGGGCGCCAAGTCATTACGCGTACAGTGGAACAGATGGAGCGTATTCAAGACGCTTCACAGGATACCTATCAAGCACTTAATGAATTGTCAAAAGAAGTTCTGGAAATCGGAGACGCTGTGCAGTTTATTCAAGGGGTAGTCAAGCAGACAGAACTGTTGGCACTTAACGCTTCAATTGAAGCAGCACGTGCTGGTGAGCATGGTAAAGGGTTCCAAGTCGTTGCTGTTGAAGTTCGAAAGTTGGCAGAGCATTCAAAACATTCACTTAACCATATTATGCAGCTTATTGAGCAGATTCATGCACGTAAACTGAAAACAGATCATGCGGCTCAATCACAGCAGGGAGCAGTTGAAGCCGGCTTAAATGTCGTACGGGATGCGGATAAAGCATTTATGCATATTGTGACAGCCGTCGAACATATATCAGAACAAGTAAAAGAGGGCAGCGTCGTAGCTACCCAGATGTCGGCAGCCTGTGAAGAAATTACAGCATCACTTGAGCAGCTGACGGATATTGCCGTGCAGAGCAATTCCTATACTGAACGTGTGGCCGCGGCAGCGGAGCAACAATCTGCTATGACTGAGCAGATGCGTTCCTCCGTGACGAATCTACAACAACTAAGCGAGCAGTTGGAGCGTCATTTGACGCACTTTAAAGTTGATGATCAAAGTAGTGAGGCTGAACAAGCAGTTGAAAAGGAAGGCGAGAAATAGGAATGGAGTGAACGTATAGTGGCTCAAGCCAAGACGGCATGGATTACCGGAGCAGCCAGTGGATTTGGCCTATTGACAGCAGCCAAGCTGGCACAATCCGGTTATGTTATTGTTGCAACGACGAGGCAGGCAGATGCACGGCGGGAACAGATTATACAATTCATAAGCCACTATACACAAGAAGCAACGGTACACGTGTGGGAGCTGGATGTTCGGCACGAGGAGCAAGCTCAACTTATAGCCCAACAAATTATAGATCTTTACGGGAAGATCGACATTGTTATTAATAATGCTGGTTATGCCGCAGGTGGATATGCAGAGGATGTGCCGATGCAAGTTTGGCGCGACCAGTTTGATACGAACGTATTTGGAGCTGTGCAAGTTACTAAGGCTGCCATACCCTATATGCGCAAGGCTCGGAGTGGCTGTATTATCCAGATCAGCAGTATCAGTGGACGGATGGGTTTTCCGGGCCTCGGACCTTATGTGGCCTCCAAATTTGCATTGGAAGGCTTCAGTGAAGCTTTGCGGCTGGAAATGGCGCCGTATGGTGTAGATGTTGTACTGGTAGAGCCGGCGAGCTATCGCACAAATATATGGGATAGCAGTCTGGCACAATTGCATACACCTGATGATTCCCCTAACCACTATTATGTGGATAAGGTACTTGCCAGCATTCAGCATAATGGGGCTACAGCGCCTCTGCCTGATCCCGTTGTGAACCTAATAGTAAGAATTGCCCATACAGCAGGCGGCAAACGGAAGCTTCGATATCCAATTGGCAAGGGAGCTCGTACTGTATTGCTCAGTCGAATGCTTCTTCCTTGGAAAGCATTTGAGCGGATGTTATGGAAAGTAATTGGTGTAGATATACGTAGAAATAGGCATGGTTCGTGAAATGCTGGCACATTACATATTGCTCTTGCGGATGGACAGGATATGAGATAGGGGGTGTTCATAATGCCTTACAACAGAGCTGACCGTATTCACCAGCTGCAGAACAAGTCCAGATTTGCCGAGTCGAGCATAACCTTAAAACCACATAAGGCGGCTCAACGTGCTCCAAGTCTGAATAACATTCCGAAGCAGGAATCGTAGCACTTATTTATTATTTTCTTTCTAAATGAAAGGGGCAAGCTGACATGGCGCACAAACAGCAAGGACATGCCAACCAGACCAAAAGTACACGTACTTCTGACGCCAATAATGCTAAAGGGAAGCACCGGTAAAGTAAATAGGTGCTAAGCAAAGCAGATGCAATAAGCCAGCCTTCTCATGATCAAAAGCCGTCATTCTGCTACTAGCAGCAGAATGACGGCTTTGTTATTAATATGGACGAATAAGTTGGTTTTTAACTTGAAATGCGTACTCCGCGCGAGCGTTTCAGGCCGTGACTCATCACAATCTCAGCAGCTCTCAATCGTAGTTCGGCATTTTCTGATTCCATCATTTCTTCCAGCACATGGACGGCCTTTCCGTATAAATAACTGTCGTTATCTTGGTAGTAAGCCATTTCCGGTTGCTTTATCGGCTTGATTCTAGCGTACATCCAGTATCTTCGAGCTGAGTTCTCGATCTGGGTCTGATTCATTTTTTGCAGTGTTTCCGCAGTATACCAATTCAAATGCATGATAGCATTTCACTCCTTT
Organism: Paenibacillus sp. ACRRX; assembly: GCF_022346885.1. GTDB lineage: Bacteria > Bacillota > Bacilli > Paenibacillales > Paenibacillaceae > Paenibacillus_B. The sequence goes on along the minus strand of NZ_JAKRNK010000010.1, from coordinate 48,402 downwards.
AATCATGTAACCTGTAAAGATTATTTTCGCGGTACTTTTATGGAGGAGGATAATTCTGCCTCCTATACGATACTTCATCAAACAGAATTACGTTTGGGTTTCGTGTTGTATTTCATTCCATTAACGAACAACTGTTCATTTATATGCAGCTGAAGCAGGTTTCGCTTGAGCTATAGCTGCACGCTTCTTTTTGGTATGTTCTTCATTTGACGCATCAGTGTTGTGCTCGAATTCATCGCCCTCTAATTTCGCATCTTCCAAGGGAGCAAACGAGGGCTCTCCAATCTGACCACTTTGAGCTTGGTTTTCCACCTGAGCACCAAATTGCAGCTGATACATCCGGAAGTATCGGCCTTCCATAGCCATGAGCTCTTCATGTGAGCCACGCTCTACGATTTCTCCGCGATGGAGTACAAGAATAAGATCAGCACTTCTTATCGTCGACAGTCGATGGGCAATAATAAACGTAGTGCGGCCGCGCTTCAATACCTCCAGCGCTTCTTGGATAATGGCCTCTGTTTCCGTATCGATATTCGCCGTTGCTTCATCTAGAATGAGTATGGAAGGCTCAAAGGCAAGGGCACGAGCAAATGAAATCAATTGCCGTTGACCTGCTGATAAGGTGCTGCCTTTTTCGACAACGGGCTCATCAAGGCCTTTAGTTAATGTTTTTAAGACACGATCTGCCCCGACAGCATTCAGCGAAGCTTCGACTTTTTCCCGGGAAATACGAGGATCGCCCAAGCTTACGTTGGATTCAATGGTTCCTGTAAACAAGTACGGGTCCTGCAAAACAATGCCCATGTGCTGCCGCAGCCATTGTTTTGGAATGTCACGGATGACGTTGCCGTCAATACGAATTTCACCTTGCTGCGGATCATAGAAACGGAATAATAAGTTCATAATGGAGCTCTTTCCTGATCCGGTGTGGCCGACTAAAGCAACGGTCTGACCTGGTTTCGCTTCAAAATTAATGTTTTTGAGCACAAAATCTTCTTTATACGCAAAGGAAACTTGATCAAATTCCACATGTCCCTTATAGCGAGGCATTGAACCGTCATGTCGTTCTTCCCCTTGTTCATCCATCAGCTCAAACACACGTCCAGCCGATACGATGGATTGGTCCAACGTAGCCAACTGGTTCACCATACCAGTAAGGGGTTGGAACAAGCGACTGAGCAAATCTGTAAAGGCATACAGCACTCCAAGTGTAACGATGCCAGAAGCACTTAAAGATGCACCTCCGAAATACCAGAGCACAAAGGCGAAGGCGACATTGCGCAGCACATTAACAAGATTGTGCGAGGTGTAGGCATTAAGAGATAACATTTTGTTGGAGTAGGTCAGATAGTCCTCATTTAATTTCTCGAATTCATCCATCGTTTCTTTCTCACGACGAAATGCGCGAATGACTGGCATACCTTGAATCGATTCGTTAATGATGGCATTAATTGAACTGAGACGGGACCTAATCACGATGTTGTACTTTGTTGCAATACGGCGGTACAATACGATCCACACTAGAATGAGTGGCACAAGCACCATACAGAACAGGGCAAGCTTTGTATCTAGAATAAATAATGCAACATATATACCGGCGATGGTAATAATGCCGGAAGTAAAGTTAGATAGTACAGCAACAAACAAGTCTTTGACTGCTTCCGTATCGTTGGTAATTCGAGATACGACTTTACCTGCTGGTAAGTTGTCAAAGTAAGGAATAGGTAATCGCTGTACATGGGCGTACACATCACCACGAAGCTTGCGAATGACTTTGTTGGCCGCTGTCTGCAGGCCGAGAATCTTACCGAAGCTCATCACGATGCTGACAGCTAGCAAGAGTATATAAATTCCTAGCCAGTAGAGGATGCCTCTAATCTCAGGCTCATAAAATACAAGCAGTTGGGATAAAGGCAGCGGCTGCGCAGCAGCCTCCCATACTTGGCCCTTGGCGGTGATCTTAAGGGTGCCGTCTTGATACTCACGAACGCCTGTAGTAGTAGGCGCTTCGCCAGATATCAGATAGAATGACTTGCCAACCTGCAAGATCTGGATTGCGTTGCCCTTTGTCTCTCCAGGCTCGAATCTGTCGGCGCGTTTATAAGTAGCATCATTAAAGGATACATTGTCCTTGGATGCTGTTTGTGTGACGTAATAGGGCTGCTCAATACCAATGATATGACGATCTATAATGGCTTTGGCGATGAATGGTCCTGACAAATCGGCTGCCACCGCCAAAGTCAGCATGAGCAGCGCAAGGATAAAGCTGCCTTTGAAGTGCAGCGCGTATTGCCACAACCGTTTCCCGACAGGGCGCTTCTTCACGGCTTCTTCTTGCTGTTCGATATGCATAAGAGGTAGTTCCTCCAGTCTATTTTGAAAATGTGAATTTGAATTATAGTGATGATTCCAATTGCTGGCGCATGTATTGTTCCTTATACCAGCCATCTTGTGCCATTAATTGCTCGTGAGTACCCTGCTCGACGATCTGTCCATCATCCAGCACGATAATGTTATCTGCATGTTCAATAGCAGATAAACGATGCGTCGTAATTAAAGTGGTTTTGCCTGCCCGCTGCTCACGAATATTTTGAATAATATTGGCTTCTGTACGTGCGTCAACGGCTGACAAGGCATCGTCCAATATGAGTACTTCCGAATTGGAAATAAAGGCACGAGCAAGCGAAACACGCTGTTTCTGTCCACCAGATAAAGCGACCCCTTTCTCTCCGACCAAGGTCTCGATACCATCAACAAGTGTAGGTATATCATGTGTAAAGGAGGCGAACTCAATAGCATCATACACATCCTGCTCGCTGCCGTTTGGATTGCCATACTTGATATTTTCCCTGACAGTCTTAGAAAATAAGATTTGCTCTTGCGGTACATAGCCGATCCAGCTCCGAATCTGGTCTAGCGGCACACGTTCAAGTGCCGTTCCATTAACGAGCAGTTGTCCATCGCCGATCGGATATTCACGCAGCAATTGCTTCACGAATGTGGACTTGCCGCTTCCTGTGCGTCCGACGATGCCGAGCGTTTGCCCTTTACGCAGTGACAGCGTCACATCGTTAAGATTGCTGAACTTGGAGGAAGGATACTGGAAGCGATAATTTCGCCATTCTATAATGTCTGGCACAGTAACAGCTTCTGTCTCAGCAGCGTCCTCAACGTCAGGCTTGTAATGCAGCGTTTCGTTGACACGATCAAGAGAGGCGTTGCCTCGCTGCATAATATTGATCAGCTCACCGATAGCAAACATCGGCCAGATGAGCATGCCGAGATACATATTAAAGGCGAGTAAATCGCCAATTGATATTTCTTGATGAATGATCAAATACGCGCCATACCCTAAACCAATCATATAGCTAAGACCGATGCAGAATCGGATCGTCGGATCAAACAAGGCATCTACCTTGGCGACATTTACATTTTTCTGATAAACGTCCTGCGTAATGTTTCGGAAATGATTCTCGTCGTTGCGTTCCTGTACGTAAGCACGAATTACACGAACACCTCCAACGGATTCAAGCACTTGGTCGTTCATGCCACCGAATGCATCCTGCGCAATGGTGTAACGCTCATGAATTTTCTTGCCGAACACTCTCATTGCGATCGCAATAATCGGGAGCGGCAGCAGCGCCATCAAAGTCAGTTTCCAATGGATTAAGAACACCATTGCAAACAGAACAACAAGCAGGAATGCGGTTGAATCCGTCAGCAGCAGCATCCCGAATCCAGCAGTTTGGGATACCGAACGCAGGTCATTCGTTGCACGGGCCATCAGATCACCCGTACGATATTTCTCAAAAAACGGCGGCGTCATCTTCAGGAGCTGACGCATAAATTTAGAGCGGAGCTTTCGTTCAACGAGAAAGGCCCCGCCAAAAAGCAAATACATCCATACATACGTAACTACGTAAATGATAACCATCGAGACTAAAATATATATCAGATAACGAGTAAGTAATTCCCAAGTAATCGTTCCGTAAACGATCTCATCGATCGCCTGACCCAGCAGCCGAGGGGGAACGAGCTCAAGTGCGCCTATGGCTACCAGTAGAGTGATGCCTACCATGTAACGGGCACGGTGCTCACGGAAGAACCATCCGAGTTTTTGTAATACGCCTAACATTGATTCTCACTTCCTTTTCTTTTGACAAATTCAGGTAATATGGAATAAAAAAAGGTATATCGTCGTATACGATATACCTTGTGGGCAACAGGTTATATAGACGTACGAGCGTGTGAGCCCGCACATTATGATTGATTGGTGTAGAGAAAGACAGAATGTACAGAGAGTCAAGGCAGGTCATTAATCATTACCTTGAATAACATCTGAAGTTCTTGTTCTTCCTAGTGCTGCAATCGATCAGCAGGGCTCCATATATGCTGTTGTGTGATGATCATCGCGTCATCGCGATGCTTACTTGTATTGATGAACAACATGGAACTCACCTGCCTCTCTTGTAAAGTATGTATGTACGTTGTCGTACCTGCTTTGTTGATTCTAGCACTGCCTTTTAATTATTGTCAATCCATTTTTGTACATTTTTTATGCAGAATAAGGTTGCAGCGTCTTTCATCCATAGCCTATTGTATGATTTGCCTGCGTAGTTTATTCGTCGTATGATGAGTGATGAGCTGCGGAATTAAGACTTTCCGAGCAGCAAAGATAAGATGCCAGCGGCAATTAGTGGACCAACAGGAACACCCTTAAACAAAGCTACGCCAATTACTGTGCCAACCAGCAACCCGGCAACAATCGTCGGAGACTGGCTCATCAGATTGACGCCCCGGCCGCCCAGATAAGAGACAAAAATGCCGATAGCAATGGCTAGAAGGGACTTCCAGTTTAGAAAAGAACCAGCTAATGTTTCTAATGTATACTTACCGCTTGCAATCGGTGCCATTACACCAATCGTCAATATAATTATGCCAATCGTGAGCCCATATTTCTCAATCCATGGGAATACACTTTGTAAGTTAGTTACACGCATTAGCAATAGTACGACCATTGCAATGGTTACGGTGGAGTTGCCGCTAAGCAACCCAAGCCCGGCTAATCCTAACAGGATGAGGGAGGGGGTATCTACTTGTGTCATGATCTTTTTATGCTCCTTTCCATCCGATTAACCATATCACAATTGACAGACGTTGCAAAATGAACAACAACACGCCGTGCACCCAATCGTTTAGTGTTCATTTATAATTAGAGAAAGGATTGTGTAATTACATATGAAACGTATACTTCTTACAGGATTCGAGCCCTTTCAACAGGAGAGTATCAACCCTTCATGGGAAGCGGTCAAACAGTTGGATGGTCAAATTATTGGAAATTATGAGGTGATGGCAAGATGTTTGCCAACCGCATTTTACCCAGCTAAATCCCAAATTAAATCATATTTTCACGAGCTGAGCCCAGAAGTGGTTATTTGTATCGGTCAAGCTGGAGGAAGACCGGATATCACATTGGAGCGAATTGCCATTAACTTGATAGATGCTCGTATCCCTGATAATGACGGGGAGTCGCCGATTGATGTTCCCGTTGAAGCAGACAGTCCTGCAGCCTATTGGACGAATCTACCTATTAAAGCAATGCGTTCCGCTATTCAAGGGGTAGGCGTGCCGTGTTCCATTTCGTATACAGCGGGAACTTATGTGTGCAATTCTACTTTTTACGCATTGATGCATACTATTGAGCAATTTGGCCAGAACTGCCGCGGCGGATTTATACATATTCCGTTTCTGCCTGAGCAAGCGGTCGAACATGCGGGTAAAGCAAGTATGTCTTTGGACGATATGGTACGTGGATTGCGCGCTGCAATTGCTGCTGTAGACAGTGAAGAAATCGTTCAGGTGAGTGCTGGAACGTTACATCATGAGCAATAAGAACAGGAGAGGATTACAGCAGTGAGTAATGACATGTTAGAGTCGGATCGAATACAGGAGTTAAGTAAGCTGCGGTATGTGCTTGATGTAATTGAACGTCATATTGATCAGTTGCAGCAGACAAGCGAAGAGCAGCAGAACGAAATTGTGGAGATGAAGCGGAATTTCTGGGATCAAGTAACGCTCGATCAAGACGATATGTTCGAATCGTATGTTAGCGTGATGCAGCAGACGCAAGACCTGGCGAATCATGAACGGGTGCAGGCCCACGCAGGAAAGCTGCTTCAGAAGCTGAATCAGCATAAGGGCAGCCCGTATTTTGGTCGCATTCAGTTTCGTGAGGACGGCGATGACGAGACTTTGGATATCTACATCGGGCTGATGTCGTTAACGGACGATCAGGCAGATGCACATTTAGTGTACGACTGGCGCACGCCTATTGCCAGCTTGTTTTATGATTATGCAGCAGGTCCTGTACAGTATCGGACCCCAGTTGGCTTGATCACAGGCGAAATGCCGATGAAGCGTCAATTCGTTATACGACGAGGTCGGCTGGAGGCAGTATTTGATACAGGCATCCAAATCGGGGACGACATGCTGCAGGAGATGCTGGCAAAGAGTAGTGATACGAAGATGAGAAGTATCGTCAGTACGATCCAGCGGGAGCAAAATGCAATCATTCGAGATGATAGTCACGATGTGTTGATCGTACAAGGAGCAGCAGGCAGCGGCAAGACATCAGCAGCGATGCAGCGAATCGCCTATTTGCTGTATAAGTATCGAAATAGCATTCGGTCGGAACAAGTTGTGTTATTTTCCCCTAATGACTTATTTAACGATTATGTGTCCAACATTTTGCCTGAGCTAGGGGAAGCAAATATGTCACAGACCACGTTCCAGAATTACCTGGAACATCGACTGCATACACGCTGGCAGCTTGAGGATCTGTATGATCAAGCAGAGCGCTTAATGAGAAAGCCTACAGGTGAAGAGGCAATAGGAACGGCTGCTCAATCGGTCCAAACATCTACCAAGCAGACAGATGAGACGGCAGCTGTAAATGAGACAGCGGGAGTTAGGGATTCAACACTACTGGAGCTTGCTTCGGCTCGGTGGAAAGCGTCATTTGACTTTATGCAAGTTATGGATCGTTATATCGATCATCTTACGCAAGAGGGCATGCAGTTTGTAGCGTTAGGAACACCAAAACGGACCATTGTGACACAGGAAATGATGGCGGAACAGTTCTACGTTGTGTTGGCAGATTGGTCGCTTACGGGCCGGTTGCACAAGCTTCAGGAATGGGTGAAACAATATGTGAACAGTTGGGCCAAAGCCGAGGAAAAACGTGTATACAACAAACTGCTGCAGAAAAATCAATATATAGGTACGGAGCAGGAGCTACGGGATATAAGTCGTAAGCAGGTGCGCAAATGGGTGCAGCGTATGCGTCGGCAAACCCGAGTATTTGGTTTTGTTGATTGGGAGGGCATGTACGTAAGCTGTATGCAGCAGCTTGGTCATTGGGTAGCGGAGGTTGAGCATACAAGGGTTGTTGGTAATAATTCTTTGCCTGATGCGAAGCTTGCTACTCAGATCGGCCACTACACGGCCAAGCGATTATCTGAGCATGGGATACTGCCATTCGAGGATACGTCTCCATTCCTCTATCTGATTGAAAGAACACAAGGATTCCATACATTTAATCATATTCGCCATGTCGTCATTGATGAAGCACAGGATTATTCTCCATTTCAGTATGAGCTGCTGAATCGATTATTTCCTCGCAGTCGATTTACGATACTGGGGGATTGGAATCAGGCCATTTATGAAGCTAATCGGGTTAATTCAGTTGAAATGGTGCAGCAAATGTTCAAAGAACGAAAGACCGACATTGTCCGTCTTGCCAAAAGTTATCGTTCAACACGGAACATTACGGAATATGCGCAGCGTATTATACCGGATGGAGAACCTGCGCAAGCCTTTAATCGCTCCGGATCAGCTCCACGCTTATATCTAGTGGAGACAGAAGAAGAGCGGCTTGCTGCAGCAGTTAGGTTGCTGCGGGAGTTGGAACGAGCCGGTGCAGGATCTGCCGCGCTGATTACGAAAGATGAGTCGACAAGCGCCTATTTATATGAACTGCTGCGTGAGCAATTCCCGGATATGCGTCAGGTGACGAAGTTTACGCGGCAATTCGCGGCGGGTTATTGGGTCATGCCCTCGTATTTGGCCAAAGGGCTGGAGTTTGATGGGGTCATTATCTATGATGCGGATCAGGCTTCTTATGGCAAAGAGTCTGACCGCAAGCTGCTGTATACAGTATGCACGCGGGCGCTGCATGAGCTTAGCTTGATTGCGCTGAAAGAACCGTCGAAACTGCTGCCTTCCTCCTAAGAGCCTTCGTAACGTTAAGGAGGCAGGAGCCCTGTATGCGTGGATGAAGAAACAGCATAAGGACGCCTGCAAGCGATGCGGGAGGGAAGGATGTTCTAACGGGGGAGGAAGAACGGTGGGGGGATTGACATGTTTAACATATGTCCCGCCGCTGCCGTGTGATTGGAGTATCGCCTATGACGCAGCCCAGATTTTCCAGTGTGCTAAATTACGGATCGTAGGGGAGCTCCTAACGCTGCGAGGCTACATGCGTTAACTGGCTGGTGATAGGCTGCTACTAGTGGAAGAATGGTGCCAAGCCAATACCTGCTGTATACAACAAATAACCTCCAGCAACCGCTTCTGTGCGGTCTGGAGGTTATTTGCATAACTAGCTTTTGATCGTTTTCATTTGCGTGTGCCTGATCGCATGCTGGCTGCGTACGGTTGATATACAGCTGGATGTCGATTTATGCAGGCAGCTAACGTGTCGCCAGCTTGGTATCGATAAGGGAATCAATAGCCGTCTTGATTACGGCTACAATAGGAACAGCAATAAACATGCCGATCACGCCGAAGAATCCGCCGCCAATAATAATCGCAAAGATGATCCAGATCGGTCCCATTCCCACCTTGTTACCTACAATCCGAGGACCGATAATATATCCGTCCAACTGTTTTACTAATAAAATAAATAATGTAATCCACAATGCCTTGACTGGTGCGACAAATAACGTGATCAACCCGACAAAAATCATGCCAATGAAGGGACCGAAGTAAGGGATAACGTTAGTAATGGCTACAATCAAGCTGGACAGCAGGGTATACGGAGACCCGATGAGAAGCAGTCCGATACATACGATCGTGCCTACAACAATCGCATCTAGAATAACGCCTACAAAGTATTGCGAAAATACGTTGTCTATACGTCTTACCAAATAAAGAAATTTGTCAGCCCATTCTTTGCGGAACAAGGCGTAGATCAACTTACTTGACCCCTCTGCCAGCTTTTCTTTATCTTTAAGCAAATAGATAGACACGATAAAGCCGATGACTAGATTAAGCACGGCCGTTGTTAACGTATAGAGGCTCGACATTAAGTTGTCTAAAATAATTTTTAGGAACTCACTGATCTGGCTAGGCAGTGAACTTAAATAAGTCCCGTTCTGCACATCGATACCGGTTTTGATAAACCATTCTTGTTCAATGACGTGTGAACGAAGCCATACTTCCGTGCCTGATATGTAGGTCGGCAGGCCGGCGAGCAGTGTGCTGACACTTTCAATAACGCGAGGCGTAACCACGGTTATCAAGAGAATAATAAAGCAGATAAACAAGGCGTAGACGATCAAAATGCTGTATAGTCGTTTTCGCTTTTGTTTCTTCAGCAATCTGGCTTCCAGTACATTTACGAGCGGACGCAGCAAGTATGCAATAAAGCAGGCGATAATAAATGGCGTCATCATGGAGAAGAGCGACCCTATAGCGTGCAGCACGCTATCTATGTTATCGATAAATTTATATAACAGCACTGCAATGGTAAAGAGACCTAAGTAATATAACGTTCTGCGATTTCTAAACATGTAAAGCTCCTTAGTTGACTTATTTCGGTAGGCTTGTGCTAAAGATGTACTAAATATTATTAAGTATAGTAGATGGCAACACGTGTACGCAATGCTGGGGAGTTACAATAAGGGGAATTTACACCCCTAGAAAGCACACTGCACTTGATATTACAGGAAAATAAATCGTTCTGCGCCTTCTTTATTCTTCTTACGATTCGTATTGTATCGTAGCTATATTTTGAAATTATCATGTACGGTTTATGTTATGATCAATCGATACTCCATAATACTTCCCGCTGATTGAATAGAAAAGAGAAGCTGCTGCACAGCGGGCTCCTCTACGATTGTATAAATTTGCTAAACCTTAATTTTCCGTTTTGTACCCTGCTAGCGCTTTTTTCTAAATTTTAACAAATGCATCTTTCCCGTCCATATAAGCTTGAATATCGTTTGGAAACTGTTGAGCGAGGCTTTCTTTTAAAGCTCCATAACGATTTGCTTCATCGGGATGTGTCTGGAGGTAATCTCTTACTGCCAAATGGCGGTTAATATCTTCCTTGTTATCCCCTTGAAACATATGCACTTGATGCGTGCGATTATTTCCACCTTTCCGGAAATATCGTCTTCCTTTTATACCGAATTCGCCCATACATTCGTATCTTGCTTCTTTCATCTGTTTATTAATCGCATCTATTCTAGTAATATCTTTTACTACTGGCATAATATCAATGATTGGTTTGGATATTAATCCTGGGACTGAAGTGCTGCCTATATGATGAATGCCTATTAACTCGTCTCCTAGAATATCCTTGATTATTTGAGATTCTTCACTGAACTTCTGTTTCCAGTTATTATTGTACTCAGTTACCACAACAATCATCCGATTGACCTCCTAAATGAAATATGGATAAGGCATATAACAATAGGCGTTAAACTAGATACTTGATTTAAAAATTCAGTAGTCTCCGAATAGTTTTCTTCAATGATCAAATAAGTTTTTCACTTGTTAACGATTCATTTTGTTCCATCGGAATGTAGGGAGCAGATAGTTTGGCTGCTGCTTTAACAAGCAAAAGAAAGCCGCACCATGATCACATCACTGTGCGGCTTGCCTCTAATGTTATCTAATCGCCATCTATTCGTCTTCCCCGATAATTCGAACTTCCGTCTCAAGCTGTACACCGAACCGTTCGTTAACGGTTTGCTGTACATGACGGATCAGCGCAATATATTCGCTTGCCGTGGCTTCTTGTACGTTCACGATAAAGCCGGCGTGTTTCGTCGAGACTTGCGCTCCGCCGATCTGTACTCCTTGCAGCGCACAATCCTGAATAAGCTTACCTGCGAAGTATCCTGGCGGGCGCTTAAATACGCTCCCGCAAGAAGGGTATTCCAATGGTTGCTTGGATTCACGCTGCTCTGTCAATTCATCCATCTTGACTTTAATTGTATCGTGTGCGGCGGGAACGAGCTGGAACGTTGCCTCCAGCACGATGTAGCCGTTCGTACCGATGTTGCTGTGTCGATAGCTTAATTCCAGCTCATCTTTTGTCAAGCGCAGCAGTTCGCCTTCCGTAGTGAGTACGAGCGCGCTAACGAGTACATCAGCGATCTCGCCTCCGTAAGCACCGGCGTTCATGTAAAGGGCTCCGCCTACGGAACCAGGGATGCCGCAGGCAAACTCCAAGCCGGACAGGTGATGTGTCAGGGCAGAGCGAGACACGTCAATGATAGCTGCGCCGCTTTGGGCCGTGATGGTATCCGCTTCACGGGTAATGGCATTAAAGTGGTTCAAGTTTACGACAATGCCACGAATCCCGCCATCCTTAACGATCAGGTTAGAGCCAAAGCCGAGTATCGTTAGTGGCAATTGATGTGTTTGGGCAAACGACAGTACAAGCTGCAGTTCTTCGTAGTGAGCAGGTGTGACATATAAATCGGCTCTGCCGCCCATACGGGTATAAGTATGCTGCTTTAACATTTCATCAAACTTCACGGAAGATTCCGAAATTAATTCACGCAACTGGCGATAACGTTCTAGTAGGTTATGCATGCTTTTCCATCCTTACGTATCTTTTTGGCATATCCATTATAACCAATCCCCTCGCTACAGGCTATGCACAGATATAGGCGAATGGTGTGCAATAAGCGTCAATTGTATGGATTTATTCAATTAAAAGGCACAAAAAAGCCCTGCACCGTGTAAGGAAAGCAGGACAGAACTGATACATTATGGAATTTGTACAAGTGTGAGTACGGAGAAGAAATGTGCCAGAGATCCTGCCAATACGAACAAATGCCATATCATATGGTGGAATGGGAATCCGCGCCATACATAAAAGATCGTACCAACCGTATACAGAATTCCTCCAGTAATTAGCATCTTTAATCCGAGGGCAGGCATGGTAGCTACTAGCGGTCCCCAAGCAAGAACGATAATCCAGCCCATTACAATATATAAAGCAGTCGAGGCAAATAGGAATTTCTTCGTAAAAAAGGCTTTAAAAATGACACCTCCGACCGCAATCCCCCAGACAATGCCAAACAATGTCCACCCAAGCTTGGGCGGAAGTGCTATGAGCACTAACGGTGTGTAAGTGCCGGCAATGAAGAGGTAAATAGACGAGTGGTCAAACGTCTCAAACAAATCCTTGACTTTCCCCTCGGGAAAACTGTGTACCAGCGTTGAGGCTGTATAAAGCAGCAGCATCGTGACGCCGTATATCGTAAAGCTGACGACATGAATCGGTCCGCCATACAGGGCTGCAAATACGATGAGCAATGTGAGTGCCGCGATGCTCATTACCACGCCAATACCATGCGTGATGGCATTTGCAATCTCTTCCCCCCTGGAATAGGTATGGGTGTTAGCCAACTTGGATCACTCCTTCTTCAGACGGTATGCCCTGCTGTGCAACCAACAGGGCACCGTTACAACTCGTTATGGTTCTATTGTATCGGAGTGTAGACCGTCCTGCAAATGAAGGAAGTGTTAATTCGAATCATCTGTATTTTCAAATAGTTTGGCGATAGGATTCTCAATCTTTTTCTCTTTCCAGATCGATCCATCTGACTTTTGGACAATAAACTGATAGAAATGGTTGGTTACCATTAGGGTCTTATGTCCGATGCCCATAATAAAAGGCTGTTCCCAATCCTTGGAGATATGGTCATCTGTCCAGAAGTAATGGACGACCATTCGTTCTTTGTTATAAGGGTGCAGTATGCCATAGGCACCTTGAAGACCTGGTTTGCTCATCGTTTCTTTCCAAGTGAAGCCAGTGTGTGCAGAATTAGTGATAATACCAGCTTGCAGGGCTTGGGTAAAGGCATTGTGCTTGGGATTACCAATTACAATAATGTTGCTCTTGGCAAGTGTAGTCTCCAACTGCTTCTTAATCGTCTGGCGATTGTTGATTATATTTGCTTTCATGCCAAATGATTGGAACATCGATTGCAGCTGAGTAGCCAGCATGTCCTGCTGCGCTTTAGCTTCCTTACTGGCGGGATCACCCACGATGATCGTAAGCGGCTCGTCACGAAGCGTCTTGCTCATCAGCTTGTACATCGTCTCTTTTGGCAGCTGCGGATTCGATTCATCCACACCGTCGTACATTTGCTTAATGGAAGATTTCATAAAGGCTTGCTTTTCAGCCTCTGACATCTGATATTCCGGCTTCAACTCGAAGTTAGGCTTGTTCAGGTTATCGTCCATGCGATCGCGAATTGACTTGCCCAATTGATCTTCTATCGTCTGCAGCAATCCACTAACCGTTGCGTTGCGATAGGCATATCGATTGAAGTATTCCTTCATAAAGGTGTCAAATTTCTCGGGTCCAGCCATACGATACAGCTCATAAATGGCAAGGCGGCCTTTCTTGTAATACACGGCATCTGGTGAATCACCTACATGATGGTTGTCGGAATTAATGGCAACGTCCATTGGGTAGTCATCAAAGCGAACGCCATCAAAGCCGCTGCTCTTGTTGCCCTGCTCATTATAGAAGTAAGTCATGGCGAAGTCAGCGAATCCCTCATCCAGAAATGACTCTTTCTCAGAATTGTTACCGATGATGGAGTGGAACCACTGATGGGCAATCTCATGAACAAATGCAGTGTCGTTTGCAGGCACGGCATTAGGGGATACGAGACCCATCTGAATCATCTGCGAGAACTCAACAGCTACGCCCTCCACATGAGATTCAACAATACGGAAATCGGGATAGTCATATTTGCCGAATTTGCTGCTGAAAAACTCGATTGCTGCAAACGCGCGATCCATGTATTGGTTAATAACGGCGGTCTTGGCTGGATCATTCTTGTCGTTATAGTATACATATTCTACCGTAAGTCCGTTTTTTGTCTTGCTGGCCTTATGATACTTTTCGCTTGAGAAGAATACAAATTCCCGTGTCTTGTCTGACTTGGTGGAGACTATTTTGCGTCCAGCTTCTGTAGGCTGCTCGGACATTTGTCCAGGCATGGCAAGCTGAAGCTTATCTGGAACATTCAAATGAACGTTATAATCGGCAACATCGTAATAATCGGATTCAAAAGTGGTGCTGTACGGTACTTTGTTCCATTTATGTGCCTGCTCATTATATACGGACATCACAGGGAACCAGTGGGCGCCGTTAATAATATCTTTCTGGTAAGAAAGGCGCTGTGCACCAAATGGGATTTTGGTCTTGTAGGTTATAACGAGCGTCACTTCTTCATCTTTCAGGAGGGGTTTTTCCAGTTGTACAGTTAAGGCCTGCTGTTCATTTTTTGACGTTAATGTGCGGCCACTAGTGGAATCTTTGACATCAGTGATGTCGATGCCGCCTAGAAAGTCGGCTGGTTTTTTGTCTGGAAATTGTTTGGCTAGTTCTTCGTTAGTGCGGGCAAACATTTGCGCTTGCGTATCTTTGGAACGATGCGCATCTGCGAATAGATGGAACACAACGTCGTTTAATTTATCAGATGAGGTATTGCGGTAGGTTACCGTCTGCTTGCCCGTAATCGTCATGTTATCGGTGTCTAGCTTGGCATCAATCTCGTATTTAACGTGCGATTGCACTTGCTCTGGTGTCTGGAACGTGGTCTTTATAGTCGAAGTAGATTCAGCAGCAGGGGCAGCGTATGTCATGCCTGCATTTGTTATTGTCCCAGCGATTAAGCTAAATGCCATTGTCACTGCCAGAACCATTTGTAATCGTTTCTTGCCTGTAAGTCTTGTCATTTGTCACACTCCCAAGTTGTCTCTTATGTTGTTATACTCCTCATCCTAATGTAAAAGACAGACAAGGTCGAGGGATTGTCCTTACTGTAACCTTACAGTATTGCAACCTTACAGCTAAGGCCAAAGCCATATGACTCGAATTAATAGTATTTTTCCATAAACAACGCTCTATCTACTGAAAATGACTCCTTAGATCCACCCAATGATAGTGATCCCTTTCACCATAGTTACCATTACAAGGATCTGAGACTACATGTCCATGTTAGAATCCAGATCTCCCGAAATACGTGTCGTTAAAGAGATATCCCCATCAAATTAACGATTTTCATATGTTTTATCGACCTCCATCAATTTTGTTCATATTGTTTATGAAATGAGGGTTCCCTTTTGGCAGTCAAACAAGGTAACGTAGACCATGTAAGAATAGGTATACAAATTGTGTAAATAAGAGTGGAGTTCGTCAACATAAAAATAGGATGTGATATTGTTGCTGAAGACTGCTAAGTACAAGGCGGAAGACATTCAGGAAATGGCTGCCTTCATCGAGACATGCAACCAAATTCAGGAACAGCATGTCGGTTATTGTGGTGTCAAATGCGATGAAATAGCGGCAGCAATTGTAGAAATTACAGCTGATAGTTCACTTGATGAACGTTTTGTCGTTTACGAGGAAGCAGGGAGTATCATTGGTATTTGTGGGCTTGATATAGGAGCTGACAATGGAGCAGTAGAATTATGGGGTCCCTTCGTGAGAGAGGACGATGTAACGAATCAGGCTCTCTTACATGCAATATGGCAAGATATTAATAAGCTAATATGGGCAAAGGGGCAGAAAGTTACGCAGGTAGAAGGGTTCTATGATACGCGTAATAGGGTTGGTATTCCTATTTTTGAATGGCTTGGAGGAGAGTGTACCGGGGTTCACTCCGTTCTTCAATTGAAGCGGGCGCAGTGGCTATCTGCTAAAGAAGAACAGACAAGCTCGCCATATAAGACAACAGATCAGGCTGCTTTTGTGTCTCTTCATGAGAGTTGTTTTCCGGGTACATACATGAGTGCTGAAAGCCTGATAAAGAGTATAGATGACCAACATGCCTTATTTGTTTGCCGTGAGAACAGTGAGATGGCTGGTTATATTTATGCGAGCGCCAATGCCGAGTTCGGTGAAGGTACAATTGAATACATTGCGGTTGATGAACGTTATCGTCACAAAGGGATCGGAAGTAAGCTGCTGCGTCAAGCCTTATCATTTTTATTTCATTATCCTTCAATAGAAGATATTCAACTGTGCGTATCCCATTCTAACAGGGGAGCTCTCTCTTTGTATGAGAAATGCGAGTTTGTAAGGGTACGAGATTACGCACATTACAAATTGAGCATAGATAGTGAGATCATGCCCATCAGCAGGTAAAAGGGATGAACCAAGCGGAAGAGGCACCCCCCCATTTTCTAAGCAGAGAACATCATATTATTTATTTGGCTGGAAAGGTGGTTACTATGACTGAACATCTTGCTATTGGACGGCTGATATTACAACTGCGACGATTGGAGCGATATCCGAAGTCTTTCGGAGATCTAAACGATTTATCCCTCAGCGAAGTTCATACTATTGAAGCAATTGGGGAACATGAAGGTGTGGCAATGGGTGAGTTATCTGACCGGCTGTGCGTTACGAAGGGAGCCGTCTCGCAAATGATGGTTCGTTTGGAACGAAAGGAGCTTGTCGTCCGTAATACACATCCGTCAGACGCTCGAATTGTTCTTGTGTCTTTAACAGACAAGGGGCGAATCGCCTATGAAACGCAGGCCAAGATACATGAAGCTATTTATATGGAGTTAAAAGGAGAGTTTACCAGCAGTGAGCTTCGTTCTTTCGAGCGGTGTATGGAACGATTAACACAGACGCTTCGAGACCGTTAATAAAGCAAATGAGACGGAAGTCCGTACCTTTTAGCCAAGCCGTCATACAGTATAGTATACGGATTGAGACAAGAGGTGACGACGATGAAGAGGGAACAATTAGCACGATCTTATCATGCAATATATAGTATGGGGAGAAAATGTTTAGTAGCTATTCAGTTGCATCGACTCGGATTAAGAAAGTTCGGAGGCATGCTAGATTGGAATCGCTCCGTACACCTATCGAACGTTAACTTGTTGCTGCGCAATCGATTCGCAGGATATATGGAACTAGACAACCTTGAATTTACAGGTTATGACCAAGGTGATCGATGTCTTATGTTACGGGATCGTGTATACGATATTTATTCTGTTCATGATTACCCGAAAGACTTCAATTCACCTGAGCATCTGGTATCCTATCCCGAGGTTAAAGCGATGTACGATCGCCGAATACAGCGCTTTTTGGAGAAAACAGCGGTATTACCATGGTTGTTATTTATTCGTATTGATGGGACGTATGAGGAAGTTGTCGAGCTTGAAAGGCAGCTGCGTAGTTATGTCAGACATCAATTTCATATTTTGCTTGTTTTACATGGGGATCATCTTGGTATCGTAGAGATAGATTGGAACTTGGAACATGTGTGTGTTGTTTCTATAGACACAGAGCAGCTGAATGATGAGGTGTGGGACGAACTGCTGGCGAGTGTAGCGTATGAGGAATATGCAGGGCAGCCGGATAAGCCATAGGAAGACGCTGTCATTTAAAATAACAGTTGCAGGACTGCGGCTATGGGCTTCAGTCCTGCTGATGCGTGAATCTGCTAGTAGACATTTTAAAGATTCATTTTTGCTGCTTTAGATGGTTCCGTAATAGGCTTGGCAGTGGGTGATAAGCATGCTTTGCTGCGGACAATAACGATAGGATGAATGCTGCAACAGATTCGCTAGTGCTAGCTCGGTTAACTGTACCTTCTCCTCACACCATGAAGTTCTCATTTGCTCCAACAGCAGCAAAGCACCTATTGCTGATTTGCCCTTTAACCGTTCTAATTGTCGCGCCCAGCGCTGAAGATCAAAATGAGAATCATCAGGCATCAGGGTAACTTTTCCCCAGCCTTGAGCTTCCCCACTTACTACTTTTAAAATAATCATGATCGGCAATGCGGTCCTGCATTGTGTATCAGTTTCAATTGCGGACAAGCGTGACATACTAGCTAATTGATACAATTCAATGCGGTTAATGGTGTGTGCTGATGTATGGATTTCGTCCATCTTCATCCCTCCAGACTTTGTCATGATGCAAATAGGTGGTCTGTAACAAGAGCAGCAATCTGCAAGTCTCTCCTGTAACGCTTACGAGGTTAGCTGACGGATTCGGGCGATGGAGTCGCCCTACCAGTAGAGACTACCGGATTCACCCCAATGTAGGATCGTGGACCCTGAATGGTTCCCCCGCTGCTCTGTAACTAGAGCACTCAGCGATTGAAAGAATGAAGCGATGCTTCATGTTGTCTATCATAGCGCGTGGCAGCAGGGGTGTATAACGATAAAAGACCGATAAGGACGAATTAAAGGTGATTTTGAACGATAGGGGATGGATTATAGCAACGATTGAATATATTTATCCGAATTACGCCGTGCTTGCTGCAGCTATCGATAGGTTGCATATTTCGTGTTCAGCGACGGAAGGCTGCTCGAAGGCATACGAGAAATAAAAAGATGGACGAAGGCATACTGCCGGGAAATTGGATGAGATGTACGCGCGTCAAAAAGCACTTCCGCTGCGCCTGTTCACAGCAGCATACTGAAGTGCTTATCATCCTTATTTATTTAGTTGAGCAGCCATGCTGCACAGTTGGTCAGAAGGATATATGTGCGTGCCGCCAAGACCTGAGCTTGCTGCATACAGCATTGCTTCTGCTATGATAGAAGCTTGAATCGGGCGATATTTTAATAGTGGGCCGCGCAGGATAGGCGACAAGAGGGGACTGATGGCAGCTGCAGCTCGCTCTCCGAGTCGGAACTCCTGACGCGCGCCTATAATTAGCGAGGGCCGTACAATATGAAGCGCACGTAAGGGAAGTGCTTGCAGTCCAGTTTCCAAATCCCCTTTGACACGACTGTAGAAAAATGCTGACTTCGGGCTGGACCCCATCGCTGTAATGATTGTAAAAGAACGAACCTGTGCCGCAGCTGAAAGCTTCCCAGCTTGCAAGGGATAAATGTAATCTACCTTACGAAATGCTTCCTTTGACTTGGCTTGCTTGATTGTAGTTCCTAAACAGCAGAACACGTCTTCTGCTTGAAATAATGCAGCATACTGGTCTATACGGTCGAAATCTATCGTGTGTACTTCAACATTAGGAAAGGGAACGATGACAGGTCGGCGACTTAACACAATGACACGTTTATAATACGTATGAATTCGTGCCATAAGCTCGCTGCCTACTAACCCTGTTGCACCTAACACTAAGGCGGTATCTTTGGTCATCAGCTAGCCCCTTTCAAGATGAATATTCGTTCGTCCATTATAACATAATGATCATTTGGAATGAGAACAAGCTGGATCTGGTTGTTCAACTTGCTTCATCCAACTTATATCTGACGTTAGAAGAATATAACGGAAAGAGCCACTATGCTCTGCCAAAAAAGGCGAGCGCAGCGGCCCCTCTGTAGCTAATCGATTAAGCCGGCAATAATGGCGGCTGCAGTGCCTGCTTCTTTGTCATCCAGCGTAACAACGGATTGCATTTCATCAGGATCATCGGCTTTCATATGGAAGAGGTCATGTCGACCATCCAAATGCACAATGATAACCAGTGTGTCTCCAACTGCGGTATGCAGACTATATTTCCGGCCGATACCTGGCAGGTCTGCTGCTTTAACGTTCATGTTGACATCCTCCCTCGATGTCCTCTGCAGTAAAGGTGACCTTGTCAATTCGAATATCAATTGTTCCGGCTGGTGTATCAATTGTCAGTATGCTTCCGATAGTCGCAGTAAGCAGTTGTCTCCCCATAGGAGACAGGAATGAAATTCGATTCTCATTGGGCTCCGCATGCTGCGGGTAGACGATGGTAAAGGAATCCATATCGTGATCTTCTAGATAGGTGATTCTAACCTGGCTGCCAATCAGTATCACTTTGCACAATTGATCATCAGGCAGGTTGAGCAGCTCTCGAATACACGAAGAATAACGTGTCACAATCTGTTCTGCTTGTGTGCGCTTGTCTCCAAATGCGGGAAAGACCGCATCTAGAAATGCCTGCTTCTCTTCCTCTAACGCAATGAGCTGACGTTGGACATGCTGCCTAATTTGGGTGGAAGTGGCGCTATGGTTCATAGTAGACTTCACCTCCTATATGATTGCGGTTACATTTGAAAATGAGCATGTTCATCTAATCTCCTCCAGACATAATAAAAACCTCCACGTTATGAGGTCCTATCAATAGTTTAACATATAAATCTTGTAGGTAAGCAAACGGCTTACAACGTGTGTTTCTATGAGAGGAATGTCATATTTAAATACGATAGAAAGCAGACGTGAAGTGGCCATTAAAAAAGACTATTCATTTATTTCATACATAATAATTTTACAGACTACCTTCTCTATTTTTTGTCCTGTAGGGTAACAACTTCATTAAGCAGCTGACGTAGCTATGTGGGATACATAAGGGGCAATATCGGTGATGGAATGAATATCCTTCCTAATCATTAACTTTATAGTATGATAGAGAAACAGGGACAATTAGACAGGTCCCACGGATTGATCATATTCCTGTCGTCTTATCTAATCTACATATAAGAGGACGACTGTATTGGAACTGGTTGTACATAGTGAGAAGTAGAGAGGAGAGGTAGCTGTTATGAGTATGTATTATACGTATGTTGGCACTTATTCCCCTGAGGATCAGGATGGCATTCATCTATTGGCGTTGGACACCGAGCAGGGCAGCTTGAATCTGCTGCAAGGCTTTGCAGGTATTGATAGTCCTTCATTTTTGACCATTGACGCGAAGCGACATTTCTTATATGCCGCCAGCGAGACGGTGGACGGCAGCGTTGTCTCGTATCGGTTGGACCCGTCAACCGGACTGCTAGAGGAGATTAGCAGACAGAAGACCCAAGGGGATCATCCCTGTCACTTAAGTGTAGATGAGTCTGGCAGATGGCTGCTTGCGGTAAACTATTCAAGCGGGAATGTATGTGTATATCCGATTGATGAACAGGGTGCCATCCAGAAGATGAGCCATCACGTGCAGCATGCGGGCAGCAGTGTTCGTCTTGACCGCCAAGAAGCGCCACATCCGCATTCCATTTTCCCAATGCCGCAATCTCCATTCTGGATCGTACCTGACCTAGGCTGCGATGCATTGTTTGTGTACAAGCTCGATCCGATAAACGGCACGTTGGAGCTGCAATCGACGACACCAATGGAAGGTGGAGCGGGACCTCGCCACGTTGTATTCCATCCGACTGAGCCATGGGTGTATGCGATTGGCGAATTAGACTCCAAGATAGCTGCATACCAGTACTCGCGAGAAGATGGGTCATTGACGGCGCTTCAGACCGTGTCCACACTACCTGAAGGATATGACGGAGAATCGTATTGCGCAGACATTCATATTGATCCTGAAGGACAGTATCTATATGGTTCGAATCGTGGGCATGACAGTGTCGCGGTGTTCCGCATACAAGCAGACGGGACCGTATCTCTTGCTGCTCACACGGGAACAGAGGGTGCTTACCCGCGCAACTTTGCACTTGCACCAGATGGCACTTACCTGCTCGCGGCTAATCAGAATTCAGATTCGGTCACCTTATTTAAGCTGAATGAGGGTATACCTGAATATACTGGCGTACGTTTAGAGATTCCAAACAAGCCTGTCTGCTTGAAGCTGCTTGGCAAGTAGGCAATAGTTCATCTAATGTAGCAAATATTTTCTAATATGTCTCCTAGGGGTTATTCGATAAGCTGATGCTGTGTAAACAGGTCAGCTTATTTTGTTAGCATACCGTAAGAGTCGGGCGAGTTGAAGAGAGGAGGGTGAGTCATGAAAAATGCTGATAAGTTTACTGGGAAAGCATCAATCTATGCCCAATACCGATCGAGATATCCCAAGGCGTATATTGATTATTTAATGGATATCAATGAGCTAACAAGTAATAATACGATCGCTGATATAGGTTCGGGTACAGGAATTCTTACGCAGCAGCTCCTAGAGCGCGATGTACATGTCATTGCTGTTGAGCCCAATGCAGAGATGAGAAAGACAGCCGAACTGCAATTGCATGCTTACACAAAATATACTTCCGTACCAGGTACAGCCGAGCAAACGACGCTTCCAGATCTCTCCGTGGATCTGATTACAGTAGCGCAAGCATTCCATTGGTTTGCTGTGAGGTTATTTCGAGAGGAATGCCAACGCATCTTAACACAAGACGCGAACGTTGCTTTGGTCTGGAACAGCAGAGATACAGCAAGTGATCTTGTGCAAGAAAATGCAGCAATTTGCAAGCGGCTTTGTCCGCCTTTTCGAGGTTTTAGTGGAGGGATTGAGGAAACTCCTGAGCGATATGGACAATTTTTTAAAAATGGTTTGTATGAATATAAGCAATTTGAGAATCACTTGACCTTTGACCTGAATGGCTTTATCGGTCGTAATTTGTCCGCTTCTTACGCACCTCATCAGGAAGATGTGCATTATGAGCGGTTTGTTCAATCGATCACCGAACTATTTTACAAGTATAACAAAGACGGTGTACTGACAATGCCTAACTTAACACGCAGTTATATGGGCAAAGTGTAGGGTAAAATGTACAGGACTAAGCTCTCATGACCGCAGGTGGTTGTGGGTTGAATGAGGCAGCTGATGCACAAAAATAAAAGAAATCATTTCCATGACGGGGAAATCATAGTACATTAGTAGTTGGGCCTATTCTACACATTTGATTGCCCTTACATAATACATATCTACTAGGAGGCTCCTATGAGTAGCCAAGAACTATCCGCGTCAGGACAACCGATTTACCGTCATGAAACCAGACAGCATGAATTCCAGTTGGCAGCAGGGAATGAAGAAGCGATTGAAAAGATCACGCAGCATGTGGAAACTTATATTGGTCCAGTTGAGGGTGTATTTCATGAGATTATCTCGGATCTTGTTCACTTAGATATTCTTATTGTGTCGCCCACACCGGAACGTAACTACTATACGTTGGTGACATGTGGGATGAGTAATCTCCCGATGACTGTTCCAGAGGGAGCAGAGAACTTTAAATATGCGGAATTGATGATCTGCTTGCCGGCTTCATGGAAAGTATCTGAGGAGGCGTTTCAAGATGAGGCCAACTATTGGCCTGTCCGCTGGTTGAAGACGCTGGCAAGAATGCCGCATGAGTATGATACTTGGCTGTATGCCGGACATACGATCCCGAACGGTGATCCAGCTGAGCCTTTTGCGGACAACACCAAGCTGGCGGGGATGATGCTGACTATTCCTACCACAATTGAAGAGTTGGAAGCTTTCTTTAGTTTGCCATTGTCAGAGGAAAAGGAAGTTCATTTCTTCGGCCTCATACCTTTGTATAAAGAAGAAATGGATTTCAAGCTTAAGCACGGCGTAGATGATTTGTTTGACAAGCTGAACAAGATCGAGGTAAACGAGATTGTACAGGCGGACCGTAAAAATGTATGTAAAAAAAGATTCGGTCTGTTTTAAGAGGGTATAATACATGGTACATCATGTCATATGGAAACGGGTCCCTGATCATGGGATAGAGTACTGTGAGGTAACTTTTGGAGCGGCTATGAGGATCAAAGGCAATCTTATTTGTGCCAATGATAATGGCAGGTTCTCAGTCCAATATACAGTGCTTTGTGATCAGGACGGCAGCACGCGGCAAGTTGAAGTCCGCGTGCAGCAAGAGCAGGGGCATACAACGTTAAACGTGGAAAGAGATCACCTTAACCGTTGGACCTTAAATGGCCTTGAGCTCTCTGAGTTAAATGGCATCAAAGATATCGATATCGGTGTTACTCCTGCTACCAACTTGCTGCCTATCCATCGCTTGAAGCTGGAAGTAGGGCAGTCAGCCCAATTTGATGCGGCATGGATTCGGTTTCCTGAATTAACGCTTCAGCCGATGAAGCAGCAATATGAGCGAGTGGGAGCTAATACTTATATTTATAAGTCAATAGAGAGCGGGTACACGGCTAAAGTATACGTGGATGCAAATGGAATTGTCACGGATTATGAAGGCGAGTGGCAGCAAGTCTAACAACAGGATATTTTTATGAACAGGCTGCCGGTTACATACGGCAGCCTTGTTTTTTAGTTGGAGATAAAGGCAGTTTAATGTATTCATGGATGGCGGAAGCTCGGGAGAGGGGGAAATTCAGTTATGATTCCAGATTGTCAGACTTTAATAGTAGAGTCAAAAAACAGGGATAAAATGCTTGTTTTTCTAGGGTCACACGCCAAAAAGGCCAGACGCGGTAGACTCTCTCCTCTTCTTGCTTTAGTCAATGGTATCCGGCAAATGCTTTGTGCCTTGGTACGATAGTGCTCAACAATTTTGCAGCCGCTCATTCCTCCCGTACATGCACTTCTGGGCCACCGCCTACATACAATGTATAACTGTGCTTGGCGTGATCGGGCTGAAATCCCTAATCGTGCAGGGCAAAGCTGTACTACACAACGTCGTCAGACTCTGGAGGTGACTAGACATGACGGGATTATTTGCAGCGATTGCAATTTTTATTAAACAGTTGTCATTGCTCGTGTCTTATGTTAAAAACAATGCTTTTCCGCAGCCGTTAGCAGAGGACGAAGAGATGAAGCATTTGCTGCTCATGGCCGAAGGTAACGCTCACTCGCGTAATATGCTTATTGAACATAACCTCCGTCTGGTGGCTCATATTGTCAAAAAGTTTGACAATACCGGCGAGGATCTGGAGGATCTGATCTCGATCGGAACGATCGGCTTGATTAAAGCGATTGAAAGCTTTCAGCCGAACAAAGGAACGAAGTTGGCGACCTTTGCCGCACGTTGTATCGAGAACGAAATACTTATGCATCTTCGGAGTCTGAAGAAGACCCGCAAGGATGTGTCCCTGCATGACCCGATCGGAACGGATAAGGAAGGAAATGAAATTACACTGATCGATATTCTCGGTACTGATGGCGACGATGTCGTTGAGAAGGTGCAGTTGAAGATCGAGAAGAGCAAGATTTATCGGAATCTCGACATATTAGATGAGCGAGAGCAAGAGGTTATTCGCGGCCGCTTTGGATTGGATGGAGGCGGAGAGGAGCGGACGCAGCGCGAGATAGCAAAGGAACTGGGGATCTCCCGCAGTTATGTATCTCGGATTGAGAAGCGAGCGCTGATGAAGCTGTACCATGAATTTTATAAGGTGAAGCGGTGATTGCCATTCAAGGGGAAAAGCCTGTAAGAGTGAGAGATAAGCCTCTCATGATTGCAGGCTATTTGCGTTGTGACATCATGACCTAATGGGAGCATATTAACTGGCTTCAGAAGGGATGGGTTTTGAAAGAAATTCGCTTTAACAAAGACGGCAAGTCTGTAGGAAAAAATAAAGTAAAACACGAGGTAAAAAATAACTATTTACGGAGAAAGAAGCGCCTTGAGCATTGGTGAGATTGTGGAAAAACTTAAGAAATATCAATTTTACTAAAACTAAAATCATTGAGTCATAACGAGCGACTTGGTCAGCTAAATACATTGCATGAGTATATCACCTTTAGCTTAGAACGCAAATTAACGATTCTATCACCCAAGTCTATATCAGAAATCCTATCTTGATCGTTTCTCTAAGGCGCACATTGTGCATCATGATCCAATAGTACCTCGAAGTAAGGTCATGGGTATTATATTAAATCGTTTGAATTAAACAAATTTCTGTTTATGCTCATTAGATGAAGATTGTTAAGCAAGTTGCGAAATAACCTATAAGAGTGAGAGCTGAATTTCTCATTTTTATGGGTTATTCTTCGTGTGAGGATGTATGCAATTCTAAGCTTACGTATCATAGTCTCCGTTATGATGTACTTAAATTAGGACAATAGTGGAGAAGAATGCAAAATCTATCTCCATTTTTTCTTTTCCAAGACTTTCTATTTGGTGAGTAGTATAATAGTACTAATTCTATATAGGAGTTGATCGTGCTAACCATGTACCAAATTTCTAAAAGTACATCCACAGCCCTTTTACTTTGTTTTTTTCTTGGTTCTTTCGGGGCTCATCATTTTTATCTTAGAAGGAACAAGCTTGGTATTTTTTATCTTATGTTCTGTTGGACGTATGTGCCGCTTATTATTTCACTCATTGAACTGCTTTTTATACCCTCACGTGTCCGTCGGTTTAATCTTACCAATGTTTCTTCCATGGAAGAAGTTAAAATAAAAACAACTACACAGAGTCTGAGTGTAAAAGAACAACCGCGTATTAAAGAAGATGTAGCACAAAGAAACCTGCCTGATGGGGGATTTAATTTAAAGGTTTTATCAATAGATATTCTTAGTGGTAAACACAAAGTGCAAGTCCGTTCCAGAAGCGATTATGAGATCGAATTTACCCCGTCCTATCAGTTTGATGAATTTTATGACCAATCCTATAACAACCGCAATCATATTGTTAAAAGTGCTGCTTTTGAACCATTTCATACGTACTGGCCCACCTTTGGGAGTATGTCCAAGTTTCAACAGCAGTGGTACTTTTATTGGCGTGAAGAAGTTGTAAACGGCAACTACCCGGACACTGATTTAAGCTATATTTTCTTATTTACCTATGAATTAATGGCATATTCATTTGAGCCCAACCCTAACAAGTCGGTCGCAGTACTTATCCGTATGTATGAAGCGTATCAGGAAAGGTACACGAAGTTAAATGCATACTTACCTGAATGGATAGGGGATTTGTTTTATGAGGGTGAGAGGGAGGATCTGGCTGCAGATTGGTACGCCCGTTCATCCGTTCGATCTGCTTCACATGTCGGACAATATGAGGCGTTTGATCGGTTTAATTCAGCTGAATTATTCATAAAGATTCCATTTCGACTTTGGAAAAAACAGTTTATTTATTACAGGACAAATCAATTTAATAAGGAGCATGCTGCGCTCCTTACTAGAGCCTATAAAAAAGGATTAGAAGAGACAAATCTATACTACCTTGAAGCTAATAGAAAAACGCTAATCGATCATTGGTTTCCTATGCAACGGTCAGAATCTACTTATTTATTCCGCTCTGCTGTTATGACAAGAAAAAGATCTTCCGTGTCTAAACAAGTGATACGCCGAGGGCCGACGCCGCAAACTCATCATGAATTGAATGCATTACTTAGGTTTGTTGAGAATTTGGTTCGGGTAAACCAGGGCATTAACAGGAAGATAAAGGTGGATGAAGATATGATCCCTGATGCTTTGAAGAAAAGACTGGAACAACGCTTCTCCTTAGTCCAAAAATCAGCAACGGGTACTAAAACATCGACTATACCGCCGGAACTTACTGTGAATCTTACGGAATCGTTTGAATTAGATACAGAGTTAATATCGCGATTAAAGCTCGAAAGTGACGCTATTCAATCTGCTTTACAAGTTGAAGATTTGGAGACTCTAGTCCTACAAGAAGCAGCAGTTTCAACTGAAAGGGTCCAAGCGGAAAAGCCCCTACAAGAAGCAGATAGTGAAAATCCGTTAGCTTCATTAGGAAGTGGTGCCTCGCAAGAGGTTGCATTATTTGCTTCACAGTTGACAGACCTTGAACGGGAATTCCTGACGATGTTTACAGATGAAGTTGAACCTATTAAAAGTTGTACGGCCTTCGCTAAAAAGCGAGGAATGATGCTTAATACGTTAATTCATACAATTAATGAGAAAGCTGTCGAGTATCTCGGTGATGTTCTGTTAGAGGAAGATAGGGATAACTATATCGTCGTTGTTGATTTTATTGATATTATTGATGAAGTAATTAGCTAGGAGTGGATGAGCGTGATAAGGAAAAAAGATAGCAATGCTATTCTACAATCACTTGCAGGAGGAGTGGTGCCGCGAACAGGTCTGGAGCACATTATTGTGGGCCGCCGACAAGAGACGGAGCAAGTAATGAATGAGCTATCACAAGTTAAAGATGGAGCCTCGGTTATCAAATTTTTTATTGGCGATTTTGGTAGTGGTAAGAGCTTCATGTTATCGATTGTAAGACATATTGCGTTCAAGGAGAAGTTCGTTGTTGCCGACGTTGATTTTACGCCTGAAAGACGTTTATATGGTGGGGAAGGCAAAGCGGTAGCGACTTACTCTGAATTTATGAAAAACTTGTCCACTGCAACTCGGCAGGATGGGGGAGCGCTACAAACCATTATCGAACAATGGATTACAAATGTACAATTTACAGTTCAACAAGAGAAAAACATAACAGATATCAATTATGAAGATCCTAACTTTGTAGCGGCAGTAAAGATGAGGATTAGTAGTGTTTTGTCTCAGCTTGAGAACTTAGTTGGTGGGTTTGACTTTGCCAAAATACTGACTTGTTATTTTGATGCTTACATCCAGGATAATCGTCACCTTCAAACAAGTGTACTTCGTTGGCTTCGGGGAGAATATACAACAAAAACCGAAGCAAGGAACGACCTTGGTGTAAGGGACATTATCGATGATCAGAATTGGTATGATTACTTGAAGCTATTTTCTATGTTTGTAACGCATGTAGGATACTCAGGATTAGTGATTAATTTCGATGAGGCAATTAATTTATATAAAATTACCCATCCTCAAACCAGAGAAAAGAACTATGAAGTTATATTAAGTCTCTTTAACGATATTACGCAAGGGAAAGCCGGGCATATGTATGTGACATTTGCAGGTACCTCTGAATTTCTCGAAGATGAACGAAGAGGACTCTTCAGTTACGAAGCATTAAAGAGGCGTCTTGTAACCAACAAGTTTGAAACGGCAGAATATCGTGATTTGACACAACCTGTTATCCGTTTATCAACACTTCGGAAAGAAGAATTATTTGTTTTGCTTCAGAAAATAGCAAATATTCACTCCGTTCACCATGGCTACCAAGGAAGTATTATGGAACAAGATTTGAAGAGCTTTTTAGTAGCCATCTATTCACGGCCGGGTGCAGAGAACTTGATTACTCCCGGGGAAGTTGTGAGAGATTTTATTGGAGCCCTGAATGTATTACATCAGAATCCATCTATGGAGCGGACGACGATTTTTTCAAAGGTTTCTGATTCACTGTATCAATCTTCGGAACGTACTACGAATGTATTTCAAAGATTTCAAAAGACGAATCAGTAAGGAGAGCACTTAAGATGTCCGCATTTGAATTGCTATCCCCTAAAATTAAAAAAGCAGTATGGGATCTAAAGTGGCCAGCCTTGCGTCCAATCCAAGAAGCAGCGATCCCAGCCATATTGGAAACTACAAAACATTTGGTGCTGTCAGCTGCAACCGCTTCGGGAAAAACTGAAGCGGCTTTTTTGCCGGTCCTAAGTAAGATTGAGCAGTCTGGACAGGAGCACCTAAAAGTTCTATACATAGCTCCTCTAAAAGCTTTGATTAACGATCAATTTGAGCGAATTGAAGGACTTTGTGAGTATGTTAATGTTCCGGTTCATAAATGGCATGGTGATGTAAGCGGAAATGACAAAAAGAAATTTATACAAAAACCCACTGGTATTTTACAAATAACACCCGAGTCTCTGGAGAGTTTATTCATTAATAGGACCAGTTATCTGAAGAATTTATGGGAGCACGTCTCATATATCGTCATTGATGAGATTCACGTCTTCTTGGCTACAGAGAGGGGGGCGCAATTGCGGTCATTACTATTTAGAGTTCAGGAATATGCAACAAATCAAGTCCGTATCATTGGCTTATCAGCAACAGTAAATGATCCAAATGGTTTTGTTGCTGATTGGTTATCTCCTGAGAACCCCGAGCGAGTAAAGATTATACAATCTGATGAAGGCGATAAAGAGATCTTCTTTGCCCTGCACCATTATGTGAATGAAGAGCAAGGTAAATTACCGTTGGAGTTATATCAGGACATAAGGGATCTCACGAAAGAGTACTCAAGTATGATTTTTGCTAATGATAGAGGATTGGTAGAGGAAACAGCTGTTTTCTTGAATCGTTTAGCAGAGAGTGAAGGAGCTTCCAGAGACTATCTTGTTCATCATTCATCTATTGATAAGTCTGAGCGAGAGTATGTGGAAAAGATATTAAAGATGAAGAACAAACAGAAGTCTGTAGTCTGCACGGCGACACTTGAACTAGGCATTGATATTGGCAGTATGGATATGGTGATCCAGATTGATTCAACTTTTTCGGTTGCTTCTCTAAAACAGCGAATAGGCAGAACTGGTCGAAGAGAAGGTATGCCGCAAATTTTGCAGATGTATACAACAAAAGCAAGTCATCTTCTTCATGCCATAGCAGTAACGGAGTTGTTTCTTGAGAAATGGGTTGAGCCACCGCTCGCTTACGCTAAGCCTTATGATGTACTCTTCCATCAGATATTGTCTTTGTGCTGTGAGCGAAATGGATTGATGCTAAATGATCTGATGGATTCGATTTTACGTAACCCCGTCTATAAAGCCATTCCAAGAGGCCATCTTATAGAATTATTAGAACATATGGTCAAAAGGGAATATATTGAACTGGTTCCAGGATCCCAGCATTTTATTGTTGGGCTCGAAGGGGAAAGAATCTTACGAAGCAGGGAATTCTATAGTGTTTTTTACGTTCAAGAAGAGTTTAATGTATTTCATCTGAATCGAAGAATCGGTGCTGTAGATAAAACACCCGCTGTTGAAGTGGGGAATAACCTCATTCTTGCCGGAAAACTTTGGTCTATTGAAACGGTAGATCATAATAAGGACAAAGTTTATGTGGCCCCTGCTGTTGATGCGAAGAGACCTGTTTTCCTTGGATCTGGAGGAAGCATTCATCGTAAAATCAGCGAGCAAATGCAAGAGGTACTTTGTTCAAGCCATACCTATTCTTATTTAAATGACGCTGCAGCGAAAGAATTAAAAGGAATGCGTGAAGTTTACACTGATCTTGGTGTTACTCCTGCGCAGAGATTTATTTCTCTTGGTAAGGATGAAACGCTCATTGAATTGTTTGCAGGGACCGTGATCTCAAATACACTGATGTGGATGCTGAGGTCGATGGGAATGCAAGTGGAAACCAATGGGTTAGGACATCTAAAGCTGGTAGGAAGAGTAGATGGGATTATTCATTTGATGGAGTCAATTACCAAGAAACATTGGAATTCCCACGAGCTACTGGATGTTACATTTTTCTATGAGCTATACAGGACGAAGTTTTCATTCTATTTAAGCGAAAAGTTACAGAAAGAAATGCATTTATCCGCAATGGTGGATGTTGAGGGGACAATAGCGTTTTTGATAGACAAGCAATTTGTTGTATTCAGATGCTAATTTAAGGTATCTTGAGGATGCCTCTTGCGATCTGTTAGGCATAGATCACATAAATAAGGCATAACTTTCCTTGGATGAGGATTTAGATATCATATTGGTCTGCTCGGACAAGTTAGTAAGGAGTATGACTGCTCCAATGAAGGTGTTTGGATTATACGGCAGAAGCGGGACTGATAAAAGGTCGCACTCTACGTGAGTGCGTGAATAGAAACCTTAACGGGCGTCGCGAGCTTTGCATAGGAAGCGTTCTACGTTCAGCATTGAATCTGAAAATTTACTGATTTAAACTGAAGGACGACAGAACAAAATAAGTCACTGATTACTAATAATCAAAATTAGATCCTAATAGATTTTCTTACCATTGGATTAACCTCCTCCTTTTTTTATTTCCCAACATATTTTTGATAAATGTAAATAGACGTAATTCTAGCAGACCTAATAATACGAAAGTGTAAATTTTTCTTTCTATAAAACAAGACTTTCTTTTGAAGGGCATGGTATGTATATAATCATAAATGAACAGGAGACGCTGTATCTAAATGGAATCTATAGAACTAGGACTTACACTATTTGTGCTTTTAATAGTTATTTCGCTATTCTTTGCTCGGGTAGGTTTTCTAGTCAACAAATATCTAAGTGACTTCTTTGATAAATTATTTTCTTTAATTAAAAATATTTTCAAAAAAACGGACTGACCCTATTGTAGGTATCCCGACGGTATTCGTATCGGTAACATAAACAAGCGCTGCTACAAAAAAAGATGGAAACGAACCATTCCCATCCGATTGAAGATAGTATTAAAAATGAGTGGAGACAGCAAAACGCGAAAATCGTACGCTAACTATTGTGTTGCACAGAGATCCAGCCGAGAACGGCTAAATTGTGGGTGCGAGAACGAGTAGACGAGGCGCGAGATTGTGAAGTAAGGGGTATTCCCGTCATGATGTGTCAAGGATTGAAATATGTACGATAAGGAATATGATCCGCATCTGGCACTCCTCTCACAAATGACAGATCCGATCGGCCTTTTATTTCACCTATCATACAGCTATAGAAAGAAGTTGACGATTATGTGCAGATATGGACTTTATGGTCCGTACAAGGATATTTATGCATGCTTTGCATGCCGGAAAGTATATAAGCAAACCTCTCGGTATGAGTTGACGGAAGAAGAAAGAATTCAAATGAAGCATTGCTGCCCGCAATGTGGAAAGTTTATGAACGATATGGGACATGATTTTAAAGCCCCGAAGCAATCCGATATCAAGCAGTGGAGAAAGGTTGAAATTCTCTTTCAACATGGTTTTAAATATCATTCTTGCGGCTGTGATGGCTCGGGCTACCGACCAGCTAACTTAAATGAAGTTTATCCCTTTCTTGAAAAGAACAAAATATCCGTAACGGATGGAGAAAAATTGCTAAGTAAATTAACCGCGAAACTTTAGCAGCTATTTTTTTACAATCATCTGAATGGGGAACGGAATAAGGGGATTTGGAAGTATGAAAAGAGCAGAAATTCTGGAACATCTCCATTCCCAGATCAATATGGGCAATCATATTATTGGAGTGGCAACAGGTGCAGGCATAACGGCCAAGTATGCGAAGCAGGGTGGGGCAGATTTCATTCTGATCTTAAACTCAGGGAAATTCCGCCAAATGGGGCGAAGTTCACTTGCTGGTTTTTTGCCATTTTGTAATAGCAATGATATGGTCATGGACTTTGCTTCTAGAGAGATTATCCCGTTAGTGAAGGATATGCCTATTCTGTTTGGTCTAAATGCGACTGATCCGACCAAGGATATGGAAGCTTACATCAGTGAAATCAAAGACATGGGTTTTTCCGGCATTAACAACTACCCTACTGTTGGGTTAATTGATGGTCAATTTAGCGAAGCGCTCAGCGAAGATGGGAATGATTATCGACTTGAAGTAGAAGCGATCCGAATAGCCCACCAAAAAGATCTGTTTACCGTTGCCTTTGTATTTGATGACAAACAAGCGGCTCAGATGGTCGAGGCTGGAGCTGATGTGATTTGTGCCCACTTAGGCCTAACAGAAGGCGGATTGTTGGGAGCCAAAAAGGTAGTATCCTTGGAAGCAGCCAAGGTCAAAGCGGCCCAAATATTTCAGACATGCAATGAGTTAAAGTCGGATCTGATTAAGCTGGTGTATGGCGGTCCTGTGAAAACACCAATTGATGTACAGTATATGTATAGCAACAATGACAATTTAATGGGTTACATCGGGGGATCAGCTTTTGAGAGGATTCCATCAGAGAAGTCCATTACCAATATTACAAAAGCCTTTAAGGGATCAGGAAAGCTGGATGAAGATGACCTAATGGTTAAAATGTTGGATGGCGTTACAAAGCACTATGATTACGTTGAATTTGTGAAGGAATATGTAGCCCAGAATTATAGAAATGAGATATCTTTTATAGATCTAGCCAAGGTGGCCCATGTATCTAGAAGCTATTTAAGTAGTTTGTTTACTAAAAAAGTAGGCTGCAGCTTTCAAACGTACATCGTGCAGTTCCGCATTGATAAAGCGGCCGAAATATTGGACAGAGAAAATATCCAATTATCAGAGCTGGCGCCATTAGTTGGATATCAAGACTACGCACAGTTTAGCAAAATGTTTAAAAAGTACAAAGGCTGCACCCCGAAACAATATAAATCTAACATAAACACAAAAACACAAGACATAAAAGCGTTTTCATAAATAAATCAAAGCAGTATGATTAATGCATAGTTAATCATACTTTTTTTATGGAGAACGTTCTCGAAATCATTATTTAGCCCTGTACAGGCTGGACCATCTATATGTAAAGGGAGGTTAATCCATTGAAGACAATCGCAATTGCTGGAACCTTTGACACCAAGGGTGATGAATATTTATATATCAAACATTTGCTTGAAAGTTTGGAACTTCATACGTTTACCATCCACACAGGTGTGTTTGGGCCTACATTTACACCCGATGTATCAAACCGTGAAGTAGCTGAAGCCGCAGGTGTAGATATGCAAACGCTTGCTGCCAAGAAAGACAGAGCTTTAGCAACAGAAGTATTGTCAAAAGGCATGGAAAAACTGATACCCGAACTATATAAACAAGGTAAATTTGATGGGATTATCTCCTTTGGGGGAACGGGGGGGACTGCGCTTGTAACACCGGGGATGCGGGCCCTGCCGATTGGTGTGCCTAAAGTGATGGTGTCAACAGTAGCATCAGGGAATACGGCTCCATACGTAGGCACAAGTGATATTGTGATGATGCCGTCCGTAGTTGATGTTGCAGGGCTTAATTCCATTTCTACAAAGATTTTTACGAATGCAGCATTCGCAATTGCAGGTATGGTTAAATTTGAAAATACAAAAGAGTTTGAAAAAAAGCCATTGATCGCAGCAACGATGTTTGGCGTAACCACTCCATGTGTAACGGCAGCCAGAAACTATCTTGAAGCTAGAGGGTATGAAGTGCTTGTATTTCATGCTACTGGTGTAGGCGGACAATCGATGGAAGCTCTTGTGGAGGCTGGATTTATTGAAGGGGTGTTAGATCTGACCACAACAGAGTGGGCGGATGAGATTATTGGCGGCGTTTTGAATGCGGGACCTCATCGTTTAGAGGCAGCAGGTCGAAATCATATTCCTCAGGTTGTATCCGTAGGCGCATTGGATATGTGCAACTTTGGCCCTTATGATACGGTACCGGAGAAATTTGCTGGGCATAAGTTCTACAAGCACAATCCTACCGTAACTCTGATGAGAACAACTGTAGAAGAAAACGAAGTCATCGGCAAAAAGCTGGTGGAAAAACTAAATATGGCGCAAGAAAAAACCGTCTTAATGCTGCCCCTCAAAGGCATATCAGGAATTGATGTAGAGGGTGAAGTGTTCTACGGCCAAAAAGAAGATCAGATGTTATTTGATACGTTAAAACAGGGGATAAACCGAAATGTCGTTGAACTCATAGAAATGGATTGTGCGATTAATGATGTCGAGTTTGCAGAAGCAGCTGCGCAGAAACTAATCGAATTAATGAGCAAATAAGCGAATGTATCGGAATGTGAGCAGTCAATAGGGATAATTAAACGATATACATTACAATGTTGCTGGAGGACCTACACATGAATAAAAATACGAGAGAAGAAATCATTGCCAAGTTTAAAGAAGAGATTAAAAATGGAAAGATTCTGTTGGGAGTAGGAGCTGGAACAGGGATTACGGCGAAAAGCAGTGAAGCTGGCGGAGCTGATATGCTTATCGTTTACAACTCTGGAAGATATAGAATGGCGGGGCGCGGATCACTGGCAGGGCTCTTATCTTATGGGGATGCCAACCAGATCGTAGTTGAGATGGGGGCTGAAGTATTACCGGTTGTGAAGAATATACCCGTATTAGCAGGGGTGTGCGGAACCGATCCTTTTAGAGTGATGGAAGTATATTTAAAACAACTAAAGGATCAAGGGTTCAATGGCGTGCAAAATTTCCCGACTGTAGGTTTGATAGATGGAGTATTTAGACAAAATTTAGAAGAGACAGGTATGGGCTACGATTTAGAAGTAGACATGATTCGAACAGCACATGAATTGGATATGCTCACAACGCCATATGTCTTTGATCCGGAGCAAGCCAAAGCAATGGCAGCAGCAGGTGCAGATATACTAGTCGCACATATGGGGTTAACAACCAAGGGTACGATTGGAGCCAAGACAGCACTTACGTTGGATGATTGTGTAGCGAAGATTGAAGCAATTATTAAAGCAGGGAAAGCCGTTAATCCAGATATTATGGTCATATGTCATGGAGGTCCGATTGCCGAGCCCGAAGATGCAGCGTACGTCATGGCAAGAACGGAAGGGATAGATGGATTCTTTGGTGCATCCAGTATTGAACGATTTGCGGCTGAGAAGGGCATTACAGAACAGACGGTGTTGTTTAAAACAATTACAAAATAAAAGGCAGCGTACGTAAAACTAATGAGGACGTTAAACGAGGTGTTTGCACACTGCCCCTGTCAGAGAGGTGTCCAGTAGATACAGATAGGAAGGCGTGGCTTATGGCTGCGCCTTTTTGATAACCTTACCTTCTGTCAGGACTGTCTCTGTTGCAAGTCGTACATGCCCAGGGTAACTTCTACAGGATATATTGCTATATTCCTAGCATTTGCTCAATAGGCCGCGATGCCTGTATTTCATTTCATATCACGTGCTGATAACGTACGTGCCGCTTGTTCATAAGACACAACCCTTTCTACATGTAATGAGGTCAGGCAGCGCCAACAGATATAGCTATAAAAGCTGCTGCTGAATCAGCAGTTTAGCCGCATGAAGAAAATGTTCAGCGTTGTAGGAAGCCCGATCCAAGTATGCCGTTATCAGCGCGCCATTAAATAACATCAACAATTGGTCAGATAGAATGTCCGGCTCTGTTGCATGGGCTCGCTTGGCAGCAAGCGCAAGGTTATGCCGTGTATCTCTATGATACCTTTTAACTATTTCACAGGTTGGGTGATCTGGATTAGGAAATTCAACTGCCGTATTGGCAAACGGACATCCGCGGTAACCAGGCTTCTCGATTCGGGCCCCAAGGCACTCGACCAAGTCATAAAGCTGTTTGATGGGATCTTCAGGATTGTGTGCCTTAGCTTCATCGAACGGTTTCATAAAAGCATCATAAAATTGTTCCAAATAGGCCACAACCAGATCATCTTTAGTTGCGTAATTTCGGTAAAAGCTTGCTTTGGCAACGCCGGATTCAGCTATAATCCGATCAATCCCCACAGCACGTACACCCTCGCGATAGAATAAATGGGATGCCACTCGCAAAATCCTTGTTTTAGCCGTTTCTTTTTTATCTATGATAGTCACTTTAAAAGAATCCTCCTTCAAAAACAATTGACATGGTACAGATCTGTCTGTATGATCATATCCATAATGATACAGACCTGTCTCTATCAATTTTACGAATAAGCTGGCTTACTGTCAATCTTAATCTGTAGAATTGGGGTTTTAACGACAAGGAGCAGAGGCCTTGCCGTGGTTATGACGGAGATTGGTACATGACTTGACAAACAAAGCAAACATTCAGCGAGAGCGAGGGGAACGATTTGACAGTGGAAAACGCAGCAACACAGGTTGACGTATTGATTATTGGCTCTGGCCCGGGGGGCTATACAGCTGCAAAACGCGCTTCGGACCATGGACTGCATGTAGCAATTGTTGAACGAGATCGTATAGGGGGCGTTTGTACCAATGTGGGATGTATTCCCTCCAAAGTTTTAATTGCAGAAGCCCATCGATTTGAAATAAGAGCAGAAGCCAAGGTTGATTTTTCACAAGTACAATCTTTTAAGAAGTCTATCGTAGATAAACAGTCAAATGGCGTGGCCTTCTTGTTAAACAACAAATTAATATCAACATTCCATGGAGATGCAAGCTTTATAAATGAGCATGAGGTACTGGTTAAAGGTGTTGAATCAAACGCCCGGATTGAGTTTAAACATTGTATTATTGCTGCTGGTTCTCGGCCCATTGAACTAGGAGCTTTTCCTTTTGGGGATAGGATCTTGTCTTCTACAGATGCATTAGCATTGGATCAAGTACCCGACAGCCTGATTGTTATTGGTGGGGGATATATCGGAGTCGAATTGAGTCAAACCTTTGCTAAATTTGGCACGAAGGTAACGATATTGGAAGGTGCGGAGCAGATTCTTCCTGGGTTCGAGTCAGAGTTGATTCGTCCTGTTGTACGTAAGCTGCAAGAAAAACACGTCGATATTTATACGCGCGCAGTAGCCGATCGAATGGAACCGACTCATGAGCAGATTACTGTTTATTTTAAGGAGCAAGAAAACTTACGGCAGGTCACCGCACAATACGTGCTGGTAACGGTGGGGCGGCGGCCAAATACGGATGGAAAATTAGGACTTGATCGTGCAGGGATCGAACTGGCGGATCGAGGTTTGATTCAGGTTGATGAGCAGTGTCGTACGAATATCCCACATATTTATGCAATTGGCGATGTGATAGCGGGTCCCGCACTAGCACACAAGGCGTCCTATGAAGCTAAGGTAGTGGTCGAAGCCATAATGAATCGGCGTACTAAGGTGGATTACAAGGTCATACCACTTGTTGTCTTTTCTGATCCAGAGGTTGCCAGTGTGGGGCCCAGTGAGTCCGAAGCGAAAGCACGATCGAAAGAAGTGGTTACGGGGAGATCTTCTTTTGCTATAAATGGAAGGGCTTTGGCGTTGAAGGCAGGTGAAGGATACGTGAAAATAGTAGCTGATAAGGAAACAAGGTGTATTATTGGGGCTCAAATCGTGGGGACAGAGGCTTCCAATTTGATTGCAGAACTGGGGCTTGCTATTGAGCTGGGGGCAACTTTGGAAGACGTTGCGCTTACCATACATGCACACCCTACTCTAGGGGAGATTGTTATGGAAGCTGCAGAAGCGGCTATTGCGAGGCTAAATGCAATTAAGTAAATGTGTAGCGTCTTACGAATTACCTGGGTTGGGGATAGTTATGACGGTTGTTTAGGCGAGATACTGATGTAGTGGTTGCAAGCTTTGCAAGGTGATATTGATAAATGGGGCCTTGTTTCTCTGGAAGTAATGGGAGATACTAGATGCGAGTTGAGGTTAAATGAAATTGAGGTGCGAACCCCAGGTGCACATAAAATCCCTAGGGGATTCGCACCCCTTGCTACGATTTTCAGGCTTTTTGACCCTTTTTGTCAGTGAAGTTTGACGCCTATTTCGATGATTCGCACTTTTGGGGCTGAAAAGCCTTGTGAGAGTAGGGCGCTTTTGGCCCGCTGTCGCACTCTACACGAGTGCGTAGATAGAAACTAGTTCAGCCATGACATCCTCCTGTGCTGTGGAACGGTCGCACTCTACACGAGTGCGTGGATAGAAACAGAGACGCACGCAACTCTGTCAACTCTCGTATTTGTCGAGTCGCACTCTACACGAGTGCTGGATAGAAACTCCGATTTGAATTTCTGGCGCCTCAAGCCTACAATGTATCGTCTCACTCCATTCGAACGCCTTTCCCTACGCAAGAGCCTATGGCACCTTACGATTACAATAAAAGTCCTCCTTACACAGGAGGACTTTTTTATTTGCCCGCCTCCTCAGAGACCGGATTTAATACATTGGCGTTACCCATTAATAGAGGTACATGAACTTGCGCTGTATTGGAATGATTACGTGTTCACATGTTATTAATCCTATATGCTGTTGTTCCATTTTTATCGTTAACCGGTAGGGACACGCTTCTGTGTTGATCGATGATAGTTGGTCAGAATCTTATCCAGGCGCTGACTTAGCTTTAGCATTTTACCATCGGTCAAACTAGTGCCTTCTCTATACGATCCGTTCATTAGGGACCGCAAGTCCTCAATCTTCTCATTCACTATATTCACCCCTTATGGAGATGGGCGAACCCCCATTCGCCCACCAGCTATGTGTCAGTACTGCTCTCCTCGGGGTAAGTATATCACGAGTTTCAAAAATTTCTTGAATGCAAAAAAAAATGGGACAAAAGCAAAAACAGACACTTTTTTAGTGTCTGTTTTTATAGATTTATGTCTAGTCTTGTTGTTTACCAAGGAATAATGATGTTAGAGATGATTACTTGTTCTGCAGCATGGTTTGAGGATGCATTTGAAACGACTGGCGCAGCGATGGAAAGAGTGAGAGCAACGACCATTAATAGGGCATTAAAT
The DNA here is from genome assembly GCF_022346885.1 of Paenibacillus sp. ACRRX. GTDB lineage: Bacteria > Bacillota > Bacilli > Paenibacillales > Paenibacillaceae > Paenibacillus_B. Next base: position 8,223 of record NZ_JAKRNK010000010.1, on the reverse strand, counting down.
TTGTTTCTCATGATACATCTCCTTCTTCGTAATCAAGTATTTTTAAATACGATGCTACCAACTCAATTTTATCTATAATTTCAATATTATCAAGTGTTTTGGGACTTTTACATAGATCGTTTAGTAGTAACCCTGCGCCCTCAGAGACATTAGAACGTCGATCAACCGAAATAAACAGCATGATGCTTTTTAGGAGGTAGTGTATCGTTTGATTCTGATCCATTATAAATTTATAATATCGGCTCTTAGTGGCATAATAGTTTGCGTATTTAGCAACAAGGGCGGGGTTATCCACTAGCGTCATGTCCTCAAAATCATGCTCATGGTGAAATAATTGTTCGGCTGCCGCTAAATTGTGCTGCTGCAAGTATAAATCGAGTAGATCATCCATAACAGCCACTTTAGGGAGGTAACTATCCAAACAGTGTTCAAATTGAATAATAGCAAGATCAATATTGCCCTTTTTAACATTTAGCTTGGCTGTCGTAAAGGCCACGTGTTCTTGGACAAAGGGAAAGTTGAACTTATTTGCCGCTTTTATATATTCTTCTGTCAGCTCATACTGACCTGTTAAACAATAACAAAAGGCCATACAACAGACTGCATGTGCTTTAGACGGACTTTCAGACGTGTCCAGCGATTCTAGTTCTTTAAAAAAACGAATACAATCTCTGTATTTTCCCAAGTGGTATGCGTGGGCGCCAAGCTTATAATAATAGAGAATTTGATCTTCCGTTTGAAGGAATCGTGCGTGGTGTAAAAGGTCTGTTCCTCTTGTATATGATTCTCGTAACTTCTTAAAGTTGTCCCTCTGGATGAGGTATGTTTGGAGTAATGATTTGGCTAGAAGTGGCCGAACGCTGTGATCATCAGCAATCTTGCTAATGACTTGATACAAGGCTAGTTTTTGTGAATTATCTTGCAAAGAGGTGGTGAACTCGTATAATTTCTGCAAGGAGTCTTCTGTCGGTTCTCGGTTAGTAGTGAGGAATTGGGCAGCGATCTTAGCCGTTAACAACGTCGAGGCTGATTGAGAGATAGCTAGTCCGAGCGCGTCTAGCAAATAGTCAGGGTTCCTTTCTACCTCTATATACCGCTCAGTTACATCTTCAATGGGGATATCCAACACAGTTGCAAGGTCCAGGGCGACTTTGTAATCCCGTAATTTTATTTCTTTATTTTCAATTTTGGATATTGTACCTTTAGAGACGCCTGTTAGATCTGAAACTTGTGCCAGCGTCATTTGTTTCTGTTGTCGTTTATGTCGTATCAGCTCCCCTAGTGTCATCGTTAGATTGGAGATAACAGTCAACTGGTACACCTCGCTTATTGTTATATTCATAAACGGTTTGCCAATCTACCACCTACATATTACCATATTTTTTCGAGCATACCAATCATTTTAATATCAAGTATATAAAAAACGAGTAATTATAACTTTGGTTTTGAGGTCAAATTTCTAAAAAGTGAACACGTTGTCTGACGTTCCTTCATCATGTTTCTTACAAAATAAGTATTCCGCCCTACGATTAGTAGTAAGTAGGGAGAGGATATTGTACATTTAGGGGGATTATATTATTTGCAAATCACCCTTTTGGGGCGCCTAATTTCTATAATTAAGCATGTAACTAGTACTGCGGAACTAATTCTTCGTAGAGATCAATTTATTGGAAATCTAGTTTACAAAAATATGAATTGACGAGGTTAGATATGTTCATATATTCTTTATCTACATTTCACATCCAACATCCTTAGGAGGCACCATAAACATGAACTTCAGAAAAGCGATCAAGATGTTAACGCTAACAACTATTATTGCGACCTCGTTCAGCGTTAGCACAGCTAAGACCGAGGCAGCCCCCTCCCCAATTATCCTTGGTTATTACACTGTCGACTCAGGCGATTCATTCACTCAATTTCACAACTACATGAATCAGATGTCTACCGACACATTTAACACGGACGCCAAAGGTAACCTTGTTGGAGAGGTACCAAAAGAAACGATTGCTTATGCCAACGCTGTGGAAGTATTACCTTATGCACTCGTATCTAATTATGGAGCCCGAGATTGGGACAGCAACGCTGCTCACCAAGTACTTACAAATGCCACAGCCAAGAAAAAGCTGATTAAAAATATGCTTGCACTTGTTGAAACGAACCATTACAAAGGTATTAATATTGATTTCGAAGCGGTGCTGCCAGAAGATCGTAAGGCATTAACCTCGTTCGTCGAAGAAGTGGCCAGCAAGATGAAAGCCAAAGGATTTCTAACGATGGTATCTGTTCCCGCTAAAGCAGATGACGATCCAGCGGATGATTGGACGGGGGCGTTTGACTTCGAGGCATTGGGAGAAGCAGCAGACATGATTCAAGTCATGACTTACGATGAACATGGGGTATGGAGAAATCCTGGCTCCGTTGCCAGCAAGCCTTGGATAGAGTCTGCACTCCAATTTGCGATTACATATGTGCCTTCTGAAAAAGTGTTGATGGGAATCCCTACTTACGGAAACGACTGGAATTTATCGGATCCAGCCAATAAAAGCAACGCTCAAGTCATGTGGAAGGATATCCCGAATCTGATCGCTGACACAGGCGCAATGCCGATAAGAGACGAAGAGACTGGTTCCATGTATTTTAACTACACAGATACAGATGGGTCTAGCCATGTGGTGTGGTACGAAGATGAGACTAGCATTCTTCAAAAGACACAATATACACACAAGTATTGGCTGGCTGGTGTATCGATTTATGCAATGGGGATGGAAGATTACAAGTTCTGGGAAGCTATCTCGGCGGGACTTAAATAAATATTTTTGCATGAGAAATAGGAGAGAGGGAGTGTTATTCCCTCTCTTTTTTGTATGGTTAAAGGGGAGAACGGAATGAAGAATAGATAATTCTTCAGATCGTTCTTATATTTACATAATTTTCAAGGACAATACTTCCAATAATATGTAATCTAAGGAATGATTATAGTGCGTAATACCGTAGAAGGGTGATGACATGGGAAAAAGACTGATCGTAATTATTTTTATAGGTTGTTTCTTGGTGGGTATTGACCAAAAACAGAGCTATGCAGATTCAACGCTGTCTATGAATGGGCTGCGAGGAGAATATTTTGATAATTCGAACTTAACTAACCTAAAATTGAGTCGTGATGATTCCCAAATAGATTTCAATTGGGGGCTAGCCTCACCTGATGCATCAATCGATGCAGATACGTTCTCCGTACGCTGGACAGGCTCTATCATTCCTAGATATAGCGAATCGTATCAATTTTATATGGCGGCTGATGATGGAGTTCGGTTATGGATCAACAATCAATTAATTTTAGACAGTTGGATGGACCATGCTGCTGAACTGACTAGCCGACAGATTGCATTAACTGCAGGAACCAAGTATGACATTCGAGTGGAGTATTATGAGAATCAAGGGGCAGCAGTTGCTTCCCTACAGTGGTCAAGTAAAAGTCAGATTAAAGAAGTCGTTCCAGAGAGTCAATTATATCTTCCAAGCAAGGCTAACGGAACAGGATTAAAGGGAGAGTATTATGACAATGTTGACTTGACCAATTTAAAATTAACGAGAACAGATGCGCAGGTAGAATTCGCGTGGGCTGCAGAATCTCCAGACCCTGCTATAGAAGCAGATACCTTTTCAGTTCGCTGGAGTGGGTATGTTGTACCAAAGTATACAGAGGAATACACCTTTTATATGTCATCCGATGATGGTGTAAGGATATGGGTGAACAATCAGCTTATATTGGATAAGTGGGAAGATCAGGCAAACGAGCTGACCAGTATACCAATTCAACTTACCGCAGGTCAACGGTATGAGATTCGAGTAGAATATTTTGAAAACTTAGGGAATGCCACTTCGATTCTGAAATGGTCTAGTGCAAGTGAAACCAAAACGGTTATCCCCCAAAGTGCGTTATTTCCACCTGACAGCGTGAGCGGGACAGGATTAAAGGGAGAGTATTATGACAATGTTGACTTGACCAATTTAAAATTAACGAGAACAGATGCGCAGGTAGAATTCGCGTGGGCTGCAGAATCTCCAGACCCTTCTATAGAAGCAGATACCTTTTCAGTTCGCTGGAGCGGCTATGTTGTACCAAGGTATACAGAGGAATATACCTTTTATATGTTATCGGATGATGGAGTAAGGATATGGGTAAACAATCAACTTATATTGGATAAGTGGGAGAATCAGGCTAACGAGTTAGCGAGTGTTCCGATCCGTCTAACGGCAAATCAACGCTATGAGATCCGTGTAGAATATTTTGAGAATACAGGACATGCTACGGCGGCTCTGAAATGGTCTAGTGCAAGTGAAACCAAGAGTGTAATCTCACAAGCGAATTTGTATCCAAGTATGGAGAGAGATAATGATAATAAAATCAAATATAACTATGACGCACAAGGCAAAGTTATAACAATAAAGAGTAAAACGGGGGAAATGATCTATTATTACTATGATTTAAATGGGAATCTATTGCGCAAGGAAAAGTAACCACTTAGTGGATCATTCCAGACTATGTATTTTAAAAATTATATGCGAGATACGAAGGGAAAAATTAAAAATGAAAAAGATATCATGGCTCCTTATGGTGGCGCTCTGCTTGGAAATCCTATCACCCGGGATTCTGAGCATTCAACAAGCAGCCACGGCACTGGAACAGCAGCAACAAAGTAAGTTGCTGACCATTGACAGCGTAGCAGCAAAGTACAAGGTGTCACCGTCTAGCATTATTGAGATGCTGAATGCTGGTTACAACTTAAAGGATATAGCTGCAGGAATGGATAAGAATTCAGACGTAACGAAATTATTCGATACGCTTGAGAAATTGTTCCCTGGTAAAGGAAAGCTTTATCAGCCGCCAGCAGTGACGGATGTGACATACGGACTTGAAGGATTAAATCCATTGCTTGACCTGGATATGCTAGCTAACGTAACAGGAAATGTCTATGGTATTTATGACGGTACAGATGGCAAAAACACCGTAACAAATTCGGTGTATGGGCGTTCCAAGAGAAGCCTTACAAGCAGCAGTTACGACGAGTTAGGTTTGAAAAACCAACACGTGAGGCTGGATCAGGCCCCGTATAGTGTAAGCACAGGTGTAGAGCATGTTTCGACGCAAGATGGATCACTTAATATGAAGGTGACGGATATTAGTTTGCCTGGTCGCAACGGTTTTTCCTTTAATCTAACACGATCCTATAACAGCAATGCGGCAGAGTATTATGAGAAAAACTTTACTCAAACGTGGCTTTTGGGTTTTTATTTCTCACCTAATTTAACTGTCAAAGTATATGCAGCGCAACCTGGAACGGAACGGAAATATCAATTTGAATATCCTGTGAGTTCAAAAGATATTTATTTTAGCAATAAGTATGTAGCACAGGCCCCTAGAAAGTTTGCTAATGGGATAAATGGTCGGCATGACCAAATTCATGAGATCATGGAGCAGGAGTATGGAGATAAAACGAAAAAAATCGATACGTATGAAGTATGGGCAGATGGCAACAAGTACGAACTAGATGTATATCCAATGGATGCTCCACTAGAACAATCCTACTCTATATCTGAAACGTTGAGACAAGGGACTACATATGATTCTTGGACAAGTAGTCATGTGATGGATAAAAGGATTCCGTTAGGAAAAGGGTGGACATGGGATATTCCATACATGCACATGGGCGGTAATTCCAAGTATATTGCAATGCCTGGTGGATCGGTATACCTAGTGGGTAGTGACAATCAGATCGTAAATTATCCTTGGCATGATGTTAGTCTTTCTATGGATACGAGCAAGGTAGTAAATGAAGTCTACTCTGAATATATCCTCAAATACAAAAATGGAATAAAATATTATTTTTCATTTGATGGTAGACTCATAAGACAAGAAGACCCGTATGGTAATTCTTACGATTTTTATTATTATAGGCTTAATGGAGGGGAATATGTACTACAGAAAGTAGTAGCGGGCACAGGTCATTATCTTTATTTTAATTACAGTAGTGACGGTAGTAATATTACGGTATCAAATGGAACTGATATGGTGACATATCAGAAAGGATGGGTTCCAGGTACGGAAAACTTGCAATATTTACATTCTATTAAAGATATGATGGGTAGAACTACACACTATTCATATAAGTTTGCAGAGTCTAAATTTACTGTTCTTAACGCTAAAAAGCCTGATGTACGTAATGATTTTGCTTTAATCAACCAAATTCACCACCCGACGGGTGCGAAGACGCAATTTACATATGATTCACAAATACGGAGTTTAAGTAGTGGAACTAAACAAATTCAATATAGAATCGTAGAGCGTAAAGATGTATTGGAGTATACAGATGGTCGAGTGATAGAAAGTAATAACAATACATTCCGGTATGAATCAGATCCATATTCTTATTACCAAGACACAGCACATACGATGATCATATCTAATGGTGAGCTTAATACTTCTTTTAGATATAAAAAGTTATGGAACAATGGCAATCCGAAGTTCTTTAACCTGGAAACGATCCAAGACGCAGGAGCTTCACAACACATCTCACAGCAAGCGTATGACGAAGCAAGTGGCAATCCTTACCCGATCCAGATCGTGACCAAGAAGCGGAGCGGTGGCGCTGAAAGTCCAACCCTGACAGTCAATCGCCAGTATGATCGTAATGGCAACATCACGAGTGAAACCAACAGCATGGGGGCCAGCACCGTCACGACTTACGACCCAACCTTTGCTTTGCCACAAACGGTAACGACCAAGTTCGATGCGAACCAGCAGTCCGTAACCCGTTATGTACGGAATGGGCAAGGTTCAGTGATCGAGTCGAAGACGTATGCCAATGCTGAAGGTGGACCGCTGCTGCGGCACACGAACTTTGAATATGATGGCTTTGGCAATGTGACGAAGGTGACTGCCAATAACAACGGCAATCCGACCGTATTCCGATACCAGTATGGGCCGGAGTATCAGCATGCGTTCCTTACGCAGCAGGATGTGGAAGTCACCAATGCTGATGGGCAGAAAAGCGTAGTAGTGGAGAAAGCGCAGTACGATCCGTTGACTGGGCGATTGCTAGCGTACACGGATGGTCTCAATCAGACCACGTCATACACCTACGATCGCCTAGGTCGTACAACAGCTGTCACAATGCCAAACCAAGCGCAGGCCAGCTATGTGTACAATGACAGCGCCAACCACATCATGGCTAAAAATACGTTAGGTGAAGTCCAACAGGTTTGGTTTGATCCGCTTGGCCGCAAAGTGAGAGAGACCCAAGGCTTGGGCGAAGTGAAGTATGGCTATGACGAGCGTACAAGTCGTCTGCTGTGGCAGGACGATGCCTATGGCAATCGGACGTGGTACAGCTATGATGCGTTTGGTCGCCTTAAGCAGACCACGTATGCAGATCAGACGTCGGAGACGGTGCAGTATGATGATGCAGAGCTTACTGAACTGTACACAGATGCGGAAGCAAACCAAAAGCTGAAGCGTTACGATCCCTTGCAGCGCCTTGTGGCGGAAGAGGTGTGGGTGAAGAAGGAGCAGACCTTTAAGTCCGAGCTGCGTAATGAGTATAATTCAATCGGTAAAATAACCGCTCTTACAGATGGCAACAGCAACCGGACGACTTATGCGTATAACTTGTTAGGAGAGTTAACGGGGGTAACAGATGCCAGCCTAGAGACGACCCTATACACCTATGATCTGCTTGGCAACGTGACGAAGCTGCAATTCCCAGGCAGTCAGACGGTGACTAAAGCTTACGACGAACTCGGTAGAGTGATCACAGAGACAAACGGGACAGGTCAGGTAGAGAAATACCAGTACGACGCCAATGGCAACATCGTTCAATATATGGACAAAGCGGGCGCAGCGACAACGCAGCAATTTGATGCGATGAACAACCTGCTTCGTTCTGCAACAGCGGATCTGGTTGTGCAGTACACGTATGATACGGAAGGCAAGCGCTTGAGTATGATCGACCAGACGGGGACGACAAGTTATAACTATCAGCCGCAATCCGGTTATTTGACGGAGATTCAATACCCAGATGGTGTCCAGCTTACAAACAGCAACGATCTGAACAAGAAAACAGGCTATGTGGTGAAGCAACCGGGAAGCAGCGTGAACCTGACGGTAAGTGGTCTGTACAACAATCGGAACCAGATTACGGACTTGAATATTAGCGGCGCGAAGAT